>CAWAGQ010000017.1:0-82468 GCA_963781585.1 uncultured Gemmatimonadaceae bacterium | reverse complement strand
GGAGGGTTCGATCGCTGCCTCGTGTCTACCGGGTAGCCCGAACCCAGGCCGAAAGCGTTCTCTCGTCTCCGGCAACGGTGGTGAAGTCCGCCCTGACGGGCTGCGCCGGCGGAAGCGGCTTCCAGTCGCACCCGTCGGTGCGGATCCGGAACCGCCGGATGGCTGCAACCTGCTGGCCCGATGAATCTACTCCCTGCTGCACCACCGCGACCGTGTCGCCCTGGACGGCGATGCGCGGGAGCGGATCGCGCGGCGCCGGCACTTCCAGATCGGGACACACCCGCCGGTGCTCGAGATCGATCACCGTCACCGAATAGGTGCCGACGAAGGTCTTCCCGTCGAACTCGCCGTCCATCGTGCCCAGGACGAGCACGTGCGGCGCCATCACGGAGAGCAGCACCGGAAGCGATCGGTCGAAGGCCAGTGACGGCGCCCTGGATGGGTCGCGCAGCAGCTCTTCGAAGATCGATTGGCGCACGCCCTTTCGTCGTACCGCGGGGATCGGGATCTCTTCGCCGTCTCGTGCACCGCGCTTCCAGTGGTACAGCGACTGCGACACCTCGAAGACCGCATACACGTCCTGGTCCGTCTCGGTGAACGTGACGGCGCCGAAGCCCCCCAGCAGCATGGGATGCGTCCGCACGATCGCGGGGATGACGCCCTCGGCGCCCACGCGATCGCCGGTCGCCGACAGCACGACCAGCGCTGTCCCCGAGTCCGGCTCGAGCACCCCGGCGAGCATCCTGGGTCCGCGCACGCGAAAGCTGGGGCTCCAGCCGATCAGCGAGTAGCTCCCCTTGTATGTCCCGGTGCGCAGGTCGAATTCGATCACGCGTCGCTGGCCCGCTTCCATGACCGCCAGCAACGAGTCGCCGCCGAGGGCGAGAAACCCCGGCACCTCGAATTCGCCTGGGCCGTGTCCGCGGCGCCCGAAGGTTCGCACGATGGCGCCCGACGGTGCGATCTCGAGCACCCGCGCCTCGCCGCCGTCGGAGATGAAGTAGTGGCCCTGCGGGCCGACGACGATCCGGTTGGGGCGCGCCAGCAACAGGGTATCGTTCTCGGCGATGCGCACGCTGTCGATGGGGCGAAGCATTGGCGGCGCGTTGCGCGGTTGTCCCTGGGCATCCGCGTGGTGGGCGGTTGCCAGGAGAAGGAGGATCAATCCGGCGCGCGCGCAGGCGGTCCCAGCTTTGGTGATGAGCTGCCTAACGTGCCCGGGGTGCGAGCGCACGGGCTCGAGCCGGTGTGGCATCCTGTGAGCTTCGCACCGGACGGACGGACGCGCCAGTCCGGTCCTGGCCCGGGTTCATGTCGAGACGGGAGCACCGTGGTCTCCCCACCACGCCCCGCCTCAGCGCCAGGGACGCCCGCGCCATGCCGCACCCGCGTAGAGCACGCCGATCGCCAGTACGCCGACACCGGGCACCGCGAGCAGCAGGCTGTGGCGCGCCACACCGAGCCCGAGACCGAAGCCTCCTGCGGCAACGCAGACCACGCCGAGGAACACAGCCACCGCCCGCCCCGCAGGGGTCAGGGGACTGCGGGCGATGACCATCATCGGGATGCGCTCCCGGAGCGACGGTGGAGTACCTGCGCCGTTGATGCGTGGCTGATCGCGGACATGGGTGATGCCTCCGCTCCGGCGAGTATTGACCGCCGCGCAGGCAACGAGCAAGCACATCCGTCGAAGAGTTCACACGACGACCAGGGCTGGGGGCCCGAGAAGAGGTATCCCCTTATTCCACCCTCCGGCTCAGCGCGACCGCTCCACCACCATCAGCACGAACGACCCCGGCACCATCGGCGCGCGGCGCCGCGGATTCCCAGCCGTGGCCTGAGCCGGAGCTGGGCCGAACTTCGCGCCAGGCAGGTACAGCCGGTGCGTGGCCGGATCGAGCCCCAGGTTCCGTGATCCCTGCGCCGTCTGGACCGTCTCGACCACGTGATACGCGTCAGGCGAGTCCTGGTGAACCACGGTCAGCGTGCCGTCGGCATTCGACGCGAACGCATCGCCGGTCGCCGGATCGTAGGCCGCACCATCGACGCCGGCGCCGATGGGCAGCGTCGTGATCACCTTGCCCGCCTGGTAGTCGGAGATGGCCATCACGCCACTCCGGCATCCGCTGAACAAGCGATGGTTCTTCACATCGATGCCCATCGACACCGGCTGGCGGCAGGGCGCCGTGGACCAGCGGCGCGTCACCCGCAGATTCTTCGCGTCGATCTCCACCACTTCGCTCGTGTCGGTGAGATTCGCGTACACCATGCCGTCGCCGGCCGGTTGTCCGTACTCCGGCTTGCCGCCTAGTGGAATGTTGGTGATCAACTTGCCAGCGACAGGATCGATCACCGTAGACGAGTGTGCGTCACCGTTGAACGTGAACACGCGGTTCGATACGGGATCGAAGATGATGGCGTCGGCATCCTCGGCCGCCGGGATGCGGCCGAGCGCCTTGAAGGTCCTGAGGTCGAACATCACCACCGCGCTGTCGTTCCCCGACGTTGCGAATCCGTGGCCGCTCCCGGCCGCGATCGCCACCCCGTGCGCGCCGTTGATCCCGGTGACCTCGCCCAGGAGCTTGCCATCGTTCTCGTCCACCACTATCACGCGATTCTGGCGTCCGATGAACACACGTTGGTTAGGCGCATCGGGAATCACGTAATCCCAGCTGCCGTCACCGCCAACCGGGAAGGTGCGCGCGACGTGATAGGTCGCCGACGATTGGGCGAACGCTGTCGAGGCAAAGCAGGTCGAGAGCAGAAGCAGCATGCGGCGCATTGAAGGACTCCGTGCAAGTCGTGTCATTTCCGGCTGAGGATCGTTCGCGGGCGGAGAAACGCGGCCCGTGGAAATTCGAGTCTGACCTTCATTCCGGGTGTTGGCAAGAATTGCGGCCCCGGGCGCCCTCCGGGCGAAACGGGCGCGCCATTTCGGCGTCTGAGGAGGACGGGGCCGGTCGCCGCCGGGCTGATGGGCAGCCTAACCCACTGGGACACCATCAGATGCCAGGCATGCGTGAGCCCTTGCCCGGAGCGCGGTCGCACAGGTTCATTCGCATTGCCTGATGCCGCCACCGGTCCGATGATTGCACCCGCAATACTATGGTTCCGCGGATCGGCCGCCCCGGGGCCTCCAACGAGCCTCATGAGCGCACTGCGTATCTGCATGTTCACCACGTTCTATCCGCCGAACAACTTCGGCGGCGACGGCATTGCGATCCAGCGACTGGCGCATGCCCTCGGCCGGCGTGGGCACCAGATCACCGTCGTTCACGACATGGATGCGTACCACGCGCTGCACCACGGCCCGCAGCCGGCGGAAATGCCGGAGTCCGACAACGTGCGCGTATTCCGACTGCGCAGCGGACTCGGCGTGCTGTCGCCGCTCGCCACGCAGCAGCTCGGACGACCGCTCCTGAACCAGGGCCGCATCCGGCGCATCGTCGACCAGGGCCGGTTCGACGTCACGTTCTTCCACAACATCTCGCTCGTGGGCGGGCCGGCCCTGCTGGCGTATGGTCGGGGAGTGTGTGTGTACGAAGCGCACGAGCATTGGCTGGTCTGCCCGATGCACGTGCTGTGGAGACACAACCGCGAGCCCTGCACGGGACGCGAATGCGTGCGCTGCGCCCTGCACTTCCGGCGCCCGCCGCAGTTCTGGCGTTACACCGGACTGCTCCAGCGCAATCTCGCGCACGTGCATGCGTTCATCGCCAAGAGCGAGTTCAGTCGCGAAAAGCATCGCGAGTTCGGCTTCACCCGTGAGATGGAAGTCGTTCCCTACTTCCTGCCTCGCGAAGCCGAGGCAGCAGTCGGGCCGACTCTCGACGGCGGCGTCACGCGTACGCGTGAGCGTCCCTACTTCCTCTTCGTCGGGAGGCTGGAACGGATCAAGGGACTGGACGATGTGATCCCGATCTTCCGTCGGTACGGCGAGGCGGATCTGGTGATCGCGGGCGATGGCGAGCATGGTGAGGCCCTTCGACGGCTCGCGGATGGCGCATCCAACATCCATTTTCTCGGTCGCGTTCCGTGGGCGCAGCTCAGAAGGCTCTACACGCATGCGGTCGCGTTGATCGTACCGTCCAGCGGGTACGAGACGTTCGGCATCATCCTGATCGAGGCCTTCCGCCAGGGAACACCAGTGATCGCTCGACGTATCGGACCGTTTCCGGAGATCGTCAACACGGCGGGAGCCGGTCTGCTGTTCAGTGGGCCGGACGAGTTGCTCGCCGCGATGATGCGGTTGCAGGGTGACTCGCTGCTGCGTTCGACCCTGGGTCGGAAGGCAGGAGAGGGTTTCGAGCAACACTGGACGGAGGAGGCGGTGGTGCCACGCTACCTGGAGGTGATGCGCAGCGCGGCGGCACGCATCGGACACACACGCGTAGTGGAGGCCTTGACCATGGAAGGTGCCGCATGAAGGTGCTGATTACGGGCGGCGCCGGTTTCATCGGTTCGCATCTGGCCGAGCGGTTGCTGAGCGGCTCGGCGCGTGTGCTGGTGCTCGATGACCTGTCGACCGGTGCCATGTCCAACATCGAACACCTGATCGGGAATCCGGGGTTCGAGTATCGCATCGGCTCGGTCATGGACGGGCCGCTGGTGAGCGAGCTGGTGGACCGCTGCGACGTGACCGTGCACCTGGCGGCCGCGGTGGGCGTACGGCTGATCGTGGAGCAACCGGTGCGCACGATCGAGACCAACGTGCATGGGACCGAGGTGGTCCTGAATGCGGTGGCGCGCAAGGGCAAGACGGTCCTGATCGCGTCCACATCGGAAGTCTATGGCAAGAGCACCGACACGCCGTTCCGTGAGACCGCCGACCTGGTGCTGGGTCCGACCCATCACTCCCGCTGGGCCTACGCGTGCTCGAAGGCACTCGACGAGTGGCTGGCGCTGGCGTACGCGCGCGAGAAGCACCTGCCCGTCGTGATCGCCCGCTTCTTCAACACGGTGGGACCTCGCCAGACCGGCCGCTACGGCATGGTGCTGCCGCGCTTCGCGGCGCAGGCGGTGGCGAACGAGCCGATCACCGTATTCGGTTCGGGTGAACAGACCCGCTGCTTCGGCCACGTGCGCGATGCGGTGGAGGCGGTGGTCCGACTCATCGCCGAGCCCAGGGCCGCGGGGCAGGTGTTCAACATCGGCGCCGACGAAGAGGTGAGCATCAACGATCTGGCGGAACGGGTGCGCGCCACTGCCGGAAGCACCTCGCCGATCGTGCACGTTCCCTACGACGAAGCGTATGCCGAGGGGTTCGAGGACATGCCACGGCGCAAGCCTGACGTGAGCAAGCTGGAGAAACTGATCGGCTTCCGGCCACGCACGTCGCTGCAGCAGATCATCGACGACGTGCTGGCCGACGCGCGGACACGCTCTGGCGCGACGATGTCCTAGCGGTTCCACCTCCGCGCATTGTCGCGGTGTGCGCTCGGGCCATTCCTGGGCGCCGGGCGTTCATGGAACCGTAGCAGCCGAACCGGTGGGGACAGAGCGGCGCTGCAGCACGACCACCGGATCGACGCCCCACACCGAGTCGAATTGCGCGCGCAGGTCGTCGCCCAGCGCACGCTGCCATTTCAGGTCGAATATGTGGTCCTCGACGAGCACGTCGTCGAAATGCACCGATGACAGCCGCTGCCCCAGTCGTTTCACCAGTGTGCTGGACCGTTCGTTATCCCAGGTCGCGAACGCCGTGTCGGGGCGAGCGGCGCGGATGCGATCGTACAGGCTGCGCTCGATGACCACCAGCACGTCGCGGTTGGCTTCCAGGAATTTCCGCTCCCGCGCCGCGCGTTCGTCGCCGTAGATGAACTTGTCGTTGAGGAAGTCGCGCTTGTACACACCCACCGTGAGCCCCACGCTCCAGAGCCGGCCGGCGAACAGGACCGGGCGGTTGCGGCGGCTCGGGTCGGCGAGCCAGCTGGCGACGGCCATGGTGGCGGAATCCTGCGCCACCCGCTCGCGCATCAGGGCGGGCGCGGCCGGCACGAAGGCGAGATGCAGCCTGGGAGTACCGGACAGCGTGGCGCGCGCGCCCGCCATCCATCCGGTGGCCACCAGGCTGACGGTGGGTAGCATCCCGAACGCATAGGTCGCGGCGGCTACCGCTACCGTCGCCCGCCCCACCCGGCGCACGAGCGGCGGGGGTCCCAATCGCGGGGCGCGCATCGGGAACAGGAACACCATCGCGAGTCCGAGCACCCCCGCGTCGAGATGGAACATGTCGGCGCGCGTGAGCCCGCTCTTGAGCGAGACGATCGCCACCACCAGGGCGCCTAACGCGAACCGGTCGCCGGCCGCGGGTTCGGCGCGCGTCGCGAGGCCGCGTCCCACACACGCCGCGCCCAGCGCAACCAGGGCGAACACCGCCGCGGCGTTGAGCGTCCATCGAAAGCCAAAACCGGCTTCGCCCGCCGAGAAGCGCCCCATCAGCGTGCGCATCTCGCCCAGGTACGCCCCGAACGCGGGCCCAAGGGTGGCCAGGGCGCCCACCACCCACACGCCGATCGCGACCACGAGGAAGACGAGGCCGTGCGTGATCACCCGGCCACGATCCGACCCGGGACGATCGCGCAACGCAAGGGCGAAGATGGCCCCCGCGGCCACGAGCGCGGCCAGCCCCTGCTCATGCGACCATGCGATGGAGAGACCGATCAGCGCGGCCGCTCCCACGCGACGCCCCACGTCATCGAAGCCATGGCTCAGCAGCAGCAGGGCGACGATGGGAAGCAGCCGGCGGATGCCGTTGTAGTTGAGTCCGAGCAGCGGATTGGCGAGCAACGCCAGCAGGATGGCGATGGCGACCAGGCGCGCGCCCCGGTCCCGGATGTAGCGCTGCGCCAGCAGGACGACCGTCACCGCGACCACCACCTCGAGCGCGGCCAGCCACTCGTAATAGTGGCGGCCCGCGAAGCTCGTCAGATGCATCCACCAGGACGCGGGAACGAGCATCAGCGGGCCGTACAAGTACTCGAAGTCGCGGTACGGCACCATGCCCGCGTGCATGCGCTGCAGCGCGACCAGGAAGTTGTTGTCTTCCACGTACGGCGCCGAGATGGCGAGAAACGGCGGCCAGAACGCCACCAGCGTCAACAGGGCGACGACCGCGATCTCGACCCACTCCGCTCGCCCGCGACGCCGGCGAGGGTCCGATGTCGTCACGCCCGGTGACGACCCGGCCGACATCCCATGTGGTCGCTCCGACGTCTGACGGCGGCGAACCAGCAGCCAGGCGGCGGCAGCCAGCGCCAGGCACCACGCCAGCGCGAGCCGATACGCGACCGGCGTGCTGAATCCCTCGACTGTGGCCACGCTCAGCACCGACGGATCGGTGGAGAAATGTCGGGGAACGACCGGGAGCGTCACACCGAGCGAAAAGAGGGCCACCGACACCAGCATCCATTCGGCGACCCGGAACCGGTCTTCGGAAGGCAACGCGGTCCGCGAATCCGGAATAGCCACGGCGGCTGCTCTGCTCCATTGCCGGATCCCGTGACACGCGGCCCGGCTCGAAAGTCTCTGCGATAGGCGTCTCGCTCCGCCCGGGAATCTAAGGATCTGCGGTGGGCTCCGCGCCGTCATCGGCGCCGCTCCCTACCTCCCGCGAGTTCGGGGCCTGTACTTTTCCTCCACGACCCAACCTCGAGCGCAATGCCGAAGGCGAAGGACGCGGACGTACTGGTGATCGGCGGTGGATTCTACGGTGCGATGCTGGCGGCGGAACTCAGCGCCCGCGTGCGCGGCGAGGTGGTGCTGGTCGAAGCCTCGCCGGAACTGCTCTCACACGCGTCGTACAACAACCAGGCGCGCGTGCACGGCGGCTACCATTACCCGCGCAGCGTACTCACCGCGCGTCGTTCGCGTGCCAATGCTCCACGATTCATCCGCGACTTTGCGGACTGCATCGACGCCGGCTTCACGAAGCTCTACGCCATCGCGCGCCGGCGCTCGAGCGTGAGCGCGGCGCAGTTCCGCCGGTTCGCCGACGCCATCGGCGCCCCGATCCGGCCCGCGACGCCCGAAGCCTGTGCGCTGGTCGATCAAACGGCGATCGAGGCGGTGTTTGAGGTGGAGGAGCCGGCGTTCGACGCCGGCCGGCTCCGCGCGCGCATGGAGGAGCGCCTGGCGAGTGCGGGCGTCAGTGTTCTCCGCAACACGACGGCCGAGCGCGTCTCGCCGGTTGCCGGTGGCGGCCTGCAGCTTTCGCTCGAAGGCGAGCATGGCGGTGCGCTGAACGCGGACGTCGTCTACAACTGCACGTACTCCCGTCTCAACCGCCTGCTGATCCGGTCGGGCGCGGCGCCGCTCCCGCTGACCCACGAGCTGACCGAGCTGGCGCTGGTGCGACCGCCGGAGGAACTCGCGGCCATCGGCATCACCGTCATGTGCGGACCGTTCTTCTCGTGCATGCCCTTCCCGCCGCGCGGGCTCCACTCGCTGAGCCACGTGCGCTACACGCCGCACCGGGAGTGGCGCGACGGCGATCGGAGTCCCTACCTGGACTCCGAGCAGATCCGTGAGTCCGCGACGCGGCGAACCCGGTTCGACGAGATGCGGCGGGACGCCGCTCGTTATGTTCCACTGCTGGCCCGCGCGAGCTACGTTGAGTCGCTCTGGGAAGTGAAGACGGTGCTGCCGCGGAGCGAGGGGGACGACAGTCGTCCCATTCTCGTGCACGAGGTCGCCGAGCTTCCGGGCCTGCACTGCGTGATGGGCTCCAAGATCGACAACGTCTACGACATGCTCGACATCGTGCTGCAGCATCACGAGCCGGCGACGCCATGACCGCGCCCGACCGCGACCTGCTGGTCTCGGTGGTGGCGCCGTTGCGCAACGACGCCGACATCGTCGACGGCTTCATCGCGGAGACACTCGAGGTGCTGGGCGCCAGCTACTCGCGCTTCGAGCTGGTCCTGGTGGACGATGGCTCCGCCGACGACACCGTGCGCAAGGTGGCCGCCTGGCTCCCGCGCTCCGAGGGAGTGCGGCTGATGCGCCTTTCGCGCGGCTTCGGGACCGAGATCGCCATCTCCGCCGGGCTGGAGACCACGATCGGCGACGTGGTGGTGGTCGCCCTCCCCGAGACCGATCCTCCGGCGCGTATTCCCGACCTCGTGGCACGCGGACGAAGCGGCGCCGGCCTGGTATTCGGGGTGCGCGCCACGCGTCAGGGCCAGTCGTGGGTCCAGCGAACCGGCGCGCGGCTCTTCTACTGGCTCTGCAACGACGTCCTGCGGCTGCACATTCCGCCGCATTCCACCCACTTCCGCGCCATGAGCCGGCCAGTGGTGAACGCGGTCCTCCAGATCCGCGACCAGCTGCGGTATCTGCGGACGCTCGGCGCCTATGTCGGTTATGAAGACGACGTGGTGGTCTACACGCCCATCGCACGACGGACGCCGCCGCGACAAATGGGGGTGATCGCCGCCGTGCGACTCGCGCTCGGCATCATCATCTCCAATTCCCTCGCGCCACTCATTCTCGCTGCCGCGCTGGCCGGGATCGCGATGCTCGTGTGCTTCGCGTGGCTCGGGGTGCTCGTTCTCCGTGCGCTGGCGACCCCCGGTTCCGTTTCGTTCGCCCAACTCGTGTTCGCCGCTCTCAGCGGCGTGATCGCGCTCGTCCTCGGCATTCTGTGCGCCTATCTGGGTCGTCTGCTGAACGAGACACGCGGGCGCCCGCTCTACTTCGTGCGCGAGGAGCTGGGGGGGACGCCATCGCTCGGGGAGGACCAGGAGCGCAACGTGGTCTCCGAGTCCATCGCCCCCTGATGGCGGCACGCGAGATTCCGGCCTTCGACGCGACGGAGCTCGCACCAGGGCGGTCCTCCATCTGCTGCGCCATTTTCGTTCTCAACGAGAACGGACGGCTGCACGCCCAGCTGGCGAAGATGCGTCCGTTCGCCGGGTCCGTGGACTTCGTGGTGGCCGATGGCGGCAGCACCGACGGCTCCACCGATCCGGAGCTTCTTCGCGCAGCCGGCGTGCGCGCGCTGCTGGTGAAGCGCGACCGGGGAGGCCTGAGCGCGCAGATGCGCATGGCCTTCACATGGGCGCTGGATCACGGCTACCAGGGCATCATCACGATGGACGGGAACGACAAGGACGATCCATCCGCGATTCCGCGTTTCGTCGACGCGCTCGAGCGCGGGGTGGATCACGTGCAGGGATCGAGATTCGTACCGGGCGGACGCGCGGTGCGGACGCCGCTGGCGCGGCTCATCGGGATCAGGATGCTCCACGCGCCGCTGCTCTCGCTCGCCGCGGGAACCCGCTTCACCGACACGACCAACGGCTTCCGGGCCTACTCCCGCCGCTTCCTGCTCGACGAGCGCGTCGCCCCGTTCCGTGCCGTGTTCCAGTATTACGAGCTGCACTACTACCTCGCGGTGCGCGCGGCGCGGTTGGGATTCCGGCACGAGGAGCTTCCCGTGACGCGGGCGTATCCGGCGACGGGCAAGACGCCCACCAGGATCAGCCCCCTCAAAGGAAACCTGCTGGTGCTGCGGACGCTCGTTGCCGCGAGCCTGCACCGGTTCGATCCGCCGCCGCCAGCTCCGGTCTCGTCACCCGATGCCTGACGCGCTGATCGGCTGGTCGGGCTTCGTGGGCGGCACGCTTCAGCGGCAGCGGCATTTTGACGATCGGTTCCGGTCCACCGACATCGACGACATCCGCGGGCGCCAGTACGACCTGATCGTCTGCGCCGCAATGCCGGCCGAGAAGTGGCGCGCCAATCGCGAGCCGGAGCAGGACGCCGCCCGCCTCGAACGGCTGTGGGACGCGCTGCGCGAGGCGCGCGCGCGGCGTGTGATCGTGATCTCGACGGTCGACGTGTTCGGCGACCCGCGCGCGGTGGATGAATCCACCCCGGTCGACGTCTCACGGGCGACGCCCTACGGTCGCCACCGGTTCGAGCTGGAAGAGCGGGTGCGCGGCGCATTCGACGCCGCCATCGTGCGGTTGCCGGCGCTGTTCGGCGAGGGCCTGCGCAAGAACGTCGTGTACGACCTGCTGCACGACAACATGGTCGACGCGATCTGCCCGCGAAGCGTCTTTCAGTTCTATCCGCTCGATCGGCTGTGGCGCGACCTGGAGATCGCGTCAGGCGCCGGGCTTCCGCTGGTGCACCTGACCGTCGAGGGGACGTCGGTGGGCGACGTGGCTCGTGAGGCATTCGGCCGCGAGCTTCCCGACCGGCCGCAGCTGCACGCGGTGGAGTACGACCTGCGCACCCGCTACGCGTCGCGGTTCGGTGCAAGCGGGCACTATCTCCTTTCGCGGAGCGAGGTGCTCGATGCGCTGCGGAAATTCGTAGCGGTGCAGCGGGGGGGGGACCGGCATGATGCAGAGGAAGCGATGAAGCGGAACGCGGAATGAAGCGGCTCGCTTTCTCCAACATCGCGTGGGGCGGGGCCGCCCGGGACCGTGAGGCAGCGCGGGTTCTGCGCGCGGCGGGTATCGCGGGGGTCGAGATCGCCCCGACGGCGGTCTGGAAGGAACCACTCGCCGTCCCGTCGTCGGAGGTCGATGCATATCGCCGGCAGTGGAGCGACGACGGGATGCAGGTGGTGGCGATGCAGGCGCTCCTCTACGGACATCCCGAGCTAATCGTATTCGGTCCCGCGCCGGTGCAGTCGGCCATGCTCGCGCATCTCGAGGGCATGTGTGCCCTGGGTGCGCGCCTGGGCGCGTCGGCGCTGGTATTCGGATCCCCGAAGAACCGGGTCCGTGGAACCCTGTCCGTGGCACGAGCGCAGGAGGAGGCGAGAGATTTCTTCGCGCGCGCAGCGGCGCTCGCTGAATCATTCGGCGTGACCCTGTGCCTGGAACCCAATCCCGCGGAGTACGGCTGCGACTTCGTGCTGACCACCGACGACGCCGTGCAGCTCGTGTCGGCGGTCGGTCGCCGCGGCCTCGGCGTCCAGATCGATGGCGGCGCGCTGGCGCTCACCGGCGAAGCTCCGGCTGCCGCGGTACGGACATGCGCGGAGTGGCTCGGGCACGTCCATGCCAGCGAGCCCTTTCTCGTTCCGTTCGGCCGGGGCGGTACCGACCACGCGGGCCTGGCCGCGGCACTGAACGCGAGCGGGTACGATGGTTGGGTGTCGGTTGAGATGCGTCACCCCGAGAGTGCCGATCCACTGGCGGTCGTCGCCGCGGCCTGCCGTGATTTCGTCCACGTCTACGGGACCACGTCGGCATGACCGCCAATCGGGCGTTGCCGCAGTCCGAACGCGGCCTCCCGCTTCCGCTCACCTGGAAGATGGTCGTCGCGCTGGCGGCTGCCGCGGCGCTGGCCGGGGGACTTCTCGAACTCGGCGGGTTCATTGCCGGACAGCATCTCGTTCGGCGACCAATGCTGTACAACCCCCGGATGATCGGGTTCGCACCGCTGGCCAACCTGTTCGTCTCGCTGCCGGTCATCGGAGCGATGGCGGTGGGACTGCGCCGGTGGCGTCCGGCGATCGCCTTTCCGGTCGCGCTCGGTGCAGTGGTCGCCATCGCGCTGCTCCCCAGCGCCCTCCATAACCGGTGGCGCATTCACCCGGCGGCCCTGGTGGTCCTGTGCGCGGGCGCCGGGAGCGTGGTGACGCGGATGGCCCGCGCCCGTCCTCGCCTGGCGTGGTCGCTCACCCGGGTGACCACGACGATCATGCTGCTGATCTCGGTCTGCGGAAGCGTACTGCTTCACGTATCACGCCGACGGGCGGAGGCGTCGAGGATGGATGCGCTGGCGGCCGCTGCGGCCGGCGCGCCTAACGTGCTCCTGCTGGTGCTCGACACCGTCCGGGGAATGTCGCTCAGCGTCAACGGATACGCCCGGCGCACCACCCCGCGGCTCGAGGCCCTGGCGCGCGATGGAGTGCGGTTCTCCCGTGCGGTGTCCGCCGCGCCATGGACGCTGCCGAGCCATGCCTCGATCTTCACCGGCCACTATCCACACGACCTGACGGCGAACTACCTGCAGCCACTCGACGACGCGCAACCGGTGCTGTCCGAGGTGTTCGACAGTCTCGGGTACCTGACCGGCGGGTTCGCGGCGAACCTCACGTTCTGCACGAACGCCCACGGACTCACCCGTGGGTTCCAGACCTGGCGTGACTATCTCACGTCGCCGGGTGAGGTCATCCGTTCCAGCAATCTCACGCGGACAGTCGCCGAGGACATTCTCGCGCCGATGACGGGCTCGGGATACCTGGCCGGGCGTCCCGAAGCGCGCGATGTGATCGATGAGTTTCTCGACTGGCAGACGCGCGTCGCGTCGCGGGGCCGCCCGTTCTTCGCCTTCCTCAACGTGTTCGACGCCCACGGGCCCTACGCACCGCCGGCTCCCTACGACACACTGTACCTCGGCCGCCAGCCTCGCATGCGGGATCCCGAGGCGATCGGCCACCAGTACACGGACGCCGACGTGTCCGACTTGCGCGACGCGTACGAGGCGACGATCACCTGGCTCGACGCGGAGATCGGCCGGCTGTTCGACCAGCTGCGGCAGCGGGGTGTGCTGGACAACACGATCGTCATCGTGACCGCCGATCACGGCGAGGAGTTCGAGCACGGGCTGCTCAGTCACGGGGACGGGCTCTACTTCCCGTCGCTGTTCGTCCCGTTGATCATCCGGTATCCGGCCGAGGTTCCGGCGAACGTGACCGTCGATACACCGGTCAGCTTGCGCGACCTGGCGGCCACGATTCTCGATCTCGCGCGCACGCCCACGAGCCGGCGCCTGCCGGGGGTCTCGCTGGCAGCTCGCTGGACCGATTCGGCCACGGCAACTCCTGTCTCCTCACCGATCCTGAGCGAATTGCGATACGCCAGGAACCACCCGGCGGACCACCCGGTTGCCCGGGGGGACATGCAGTCGCTGGTCCAGGACGGCCTGCATCTGATCAGGCGGGGCGACGGCGAGGAGGAGCTGTATGACATCGTGCACGACCCGTTCGAAGCAGTCGACCTGGCCGGCCGGCCGGAGGAGGCACCGGCAATGAATCGCCTCCGCGCTACGCTGCAGGGACTGGTTCCCCCCGCCCCCGGTCGACGTTAGGCATGAGCGCGCCGATGTGCACCGTTCGCCCGGCTCACCGCCAATCCACGTCAGCCACCCCCGCGGCGCCCCCGGGCACGGTCCGGTCCGCCCTCACGGGCGTCAGGTGGTGCCGCAACTGGGGCCGGTAGCGCTCCAGGTAGACCAGATCATCGGCGGGGTCGGTGCGGGCCACGTAGACGGTTCCGGCGCCGAATCCGACCACCGCAGAATTCGCGCCGAGGGTGGCCGAGCCGATCAGCCGGCTGCCGGCGTCGAAGATATCGTAGTGCCACGTCCGGTCCGCCGCTGCGTGACTGCGGCCGATCCAGATCTCGCCTTCGGGCGTCGTCAGGACAGCGCTGGCGATGAACGGCGGCATCAGATCGGGAAACTCGGCGTCGCTCACTGGCGGCGCTCGCATTGCCGCGCCGCCGCCTCCGTTCTTCATCGCCGCCGACGTGCGAACGGCCGCATGCCGTGCTCGATATGCGTCGCGCTCGGCCCTGGTGACGCGAAGCGTGACATACGATATCGCCGGGCCGAGCCGGATCGCGCCGCCTGGTTCGAGCAATCCGATCCGGAACGGCGTGTGCTCGATGACCGCCACCCGCCCGTCCGGCAGCACGGTCCAGGCATCCACGGCCGGAAACGGCGTCGCCTCACGAGCGATGCTCATTCTTCCGGCGGGTCCGTTCACGATGACGCGACCGCCGCTCCATACTTTGCCCATCACGTCGAACTTCGTGTCCCCCGGCTTCCAGCGAACGACCGTGATCGAGTCGATGAAACGCCCTGTCTCGGAATCGAAGCCGTTCCCCTCGAAGAAGAGCTGTCCTGAGCGATCGGTGCCACGGACGGCCAGAATGCCGCCGGGAATACCGGTGGTTGGCGGATTGAGGGCGGAGGTGAACTCGCCGTCGGGTGCGATGACGTTGATGCGTCGGAGCGTTGCGTCGTAGATCCACGTTGCGTTCCCCGGCGCGGGGAGGGGCGCCATCGGGAAGCGGTACTCGCCGGGACCATCGCCCTGCCGGCCGATTTGCCGCACGGTGCGCGCGGCGAAGTTCGCGAGAAACACCCGGTGCTCGAACTGATCGGTGACGATCGCCAGGTTGCCCGGCAGCTCGCGCACGCCGGTGACCATGGTGAACGGCTCGCCGATCGCGGCGTCGGGTGTGCCCGTGAGGTCGATGGATCGCTGGGCGCGGGCGGCCGGCGCCGCGAGGGCCAGCGCCGCGGCAACGATGCACAGATGGTTCATTCGACCTCGATGCGACTGCGATTCCTGGTTGCGCGCTTCGGCGCGCACGAACTCGGGTTTGGTCACCGGCATGCGCCGTGATGGTTGCAGGCAGCTACTAGCGCTCCACGGCGGCCAAATGGCGCAAACGACTCAGTGCGAGGGCACTCGCGCTGGCTCGGTCGAACGCATTGTTGAGATGTCCGGCGACCAGGTCTTCGAGCTCGGGCAACTCCAGGAGACGCGCGGTCCACCCTTGAATCCGGGCACCCAGTATCGGGGAGGTCGCGCCGACCTCATTGACCAGAGTCGGCCGGCTGACCAGAAGCGCGAAGATGTCCTCCAGATCATGACTGTTGAACGGGTCATCCATGCCGCGGTCACGAAAGGCGGCGAATTTGAGCCCGAGAAATCCCGGAGCGCTTGCGTGCCGAATGCGTTCTCCGCCCGGGAACGTGAATTCGACCGACGTCTCGATTGCGAGGGTGTCCAACTCCTGACCCGTGGCGCCAAAGTGCGCTCCCGCCGGAAGGAAATCGAAGAGTGACCCGGCGGGACTGATCCATCGATGTACGTGTTGCGGATCGGGCTCCTGCCTGAAGCCGAGGAGGCGCAACTCATCGGCGATGCGAGCGAGATCTGGGTACGACGACGTGGCGGTGAGCGCATCGACGTCCCTGGTGGGGCGTGGGCCGCGCACCACGCGTTCGGTGCGGAGCAGAGGAGCGACCGCTCCGCCGATGAATACGGCGCGGACCCGCAGATCACCCAGGGATTGAGCGATCTCGCGAATGCGGACGATACTTGGATGCTGGAGCACCGACTCAGCCACTGGCGCCGATCGGTGCGAGGGCCATGGTGAGCTTTTCGCGGGCGAGGTTGCGCTCCCGAGCGGTCCCAACACGGAGGGCATCAACGAGGGTGAGCAGGGCATATACCTTCGGGGACCGCCTGGGCAGTGACGTGGCACGTGGATAGAGTGGCTCGATGGCCTGGCCAACCAGGTCGCCGTCGGGCGACGGCCACACCAACGGGTCCATGGCGTCGATCTCGCCGGCAAGTACGGGCCCCGCATGTGCCGTCGGCACTCCGCGCACGACGGTCCCAGGTCGAGCGGGGAATGCATACCTGAGTCCGTGAATTATGAATTCGCGCAGGGCGGATCGATTGATCGACAACTTCTCGGCGTCGGGGCGTAGTAGCCCGGCGTTTCTGAGCCGCCTGACGGCGGCGTGCACCTGGCTTGGGCTGGAATCCAGCTCCGACGCGATAGACTGATACGAAGCACCTCCATAGGAGAGCTTCAGAGCAACAACCACGTCGAATGGGTGGAGGGCGTTCTTCATGGTTGTATTCTAGATTTGAGAATATAGAATATCAAGAGCCGCTTGTTCCTGACCTCCACGGCGGCTACGCCCCATCCACCCCCACCCAGTCGTACCTCCGCTCGCCGCCCACCACCCGCCAGTGCGAGGGATACACCGCCCCCTGCCAGTCGAGCGGCTCGCCGAGCGGGTGCGGCGTCGCCGCCAGCGCCAGCGCGTCCTTCAGGTCGCGCCGCTGCTCCGTGCCTGACGCATCGGGAGCAAGCGACACGAACAGCATCGTCCCGCTCCGCGCCAGCAGGTCGAGCCACTGCCGGTTCAGAGACCATGGCACCGCGCTGGTGACGCCCACACAGTCGGCATCGGCCACGTAGAAGGCGCCGTGCTGCGGTCCGCGGAACGCGAGCGAGTTGACCCCCATCTTGCGCGTCCGCGCCCAATCGGTGCCGCTGGTGTCGTCGCCCACGCGGCAGATCTCGAAATGCCCCGCCGAGAGATGACTCACCGTGTTGCAGCCGATGACCAGACTCTCCCCCGCCGCCCGGCGAATGGAGCCGTACAGCTCGTCGATCACCTCGGCGGTGGTGCGATCGCTGCCTGACGCGAACCCCCACCCGTCGCGCGTGAGCGCCGCGCCCATCTGAAAACCCCACCGGCCGAAGATGTCGAACGTCGTGTAGTCGTGCTTGATCAGCTCGAACCCCCACTCCCCGAGCCGTGCGATGTCAGCGGCGACCTTCTGCCGCACCCCGGCCACGGTGGGATCGAGGACCCCACGGTCGCGCGGCAGACGCCACGAATCGGGCGCGTCATGGGCCGCCTGAAGCGGACGGATCCAGATGCCGGGGCGCGCGCCGGCACGACGAATCGCGGCAGCCAGCCCGGGCATGTCCGGGAACTTCTCGTTGCCGCGATCCCACCGTCCCTGATCCGCCTTGTCCGCGCCGCGTACCGGTTGCCAGCCATCGTCGATCACGACGAACGGCCGGTTCTCGCCCGCCGGCGACAGCTCCACGATATGCCGCGCATCGGTCATCACCGACTCGGCGCTGTTCTTCCCGTAGGCCCAGTACCAGTCATTGCTTCCATAGACAGGGTGCGCCGGCAGCCGGGGACTGGCGCACATCTGAGCGCAGAATGCGTGAACGGCGGCGAACGCGGATTCTCCTTCGCGCCCCGCACGGCAGACCACGTCGCAGACCGCGAGCCCGCGCTCGCCGAGATCGATGCCGACGCCGCCGCTCCGCACGTCCGTCCAGAGGCTGATCCCCTGCTGGTCGATCTGCCAGTAACACAACGCCCGCGCGCCGGTGCGAACCCCGTACCCATGCGTGAGCGATCCATCGTACGTCGCCACGTACCACGGCATCACACGGTCGGGCACCCAGCCCCGCCATTCGAGATCACCGTAGCCTCGCTCCCAGGCGTCGCCGAGCAGAAGACGCACGCCGTCCAGCGCCCCGCGCCACCGCAGATGCAGTCGCTTGATCGACTCGTGAGGCGCGCGCAGCACGACCTGGAGCCCGCCACTTTGCCCGGTCGTCGTCACGCCGATCCCGCTCTTCGACCACTGGCCATCGCGTTCGCGTGCCAGCGGCAGGTAGTCGGTCGCGGTCTGTACCGTCACCGCGTCGGGGGAGCGCGCAAGGTCGAGAAACCCCGCGGGCGGGCGGTTTTCCGGCAGATGACCAGGACCGGGGGCGCGGGTGCCTCCGTGGTCGCCCCGCTCGGGCGCGCGCGGCACGGGAAGCGTCAGGCCGACGGCCGACAGCGCGGCCTGTGCGACGAATTCGCGGCGCGTGGGCATGAAAGAGAGTGAATCGCCGTCAGTCGTGCGTCCAGAGGCCGCCAGGGTGCGCGCGCTCGCGTCCGCGCCGCGTGGGGAGTAAGGTACGTCTGCACGGTCGCCACCTGGCGATCGACACCACAACCCCTTCGATCATGCAGACCCGTCGATTTCTCGTCACCGGCGGCAGCCAGGGCATCGGCGCGGCCGTGGTTCAACGCGCCCGCGCGGCCGGACACCAGGTGGTGTTCACCGGACGCGACGCGCAGCGCATCGGGCGCGTCGCGGCCGCGACCGGTGCAGACGGCCTCACGGCCGACGTCGCGAGCGGCGAGGACAACGCGCGAACGGTGGACACCTGCCGCGAACGCATGGGCGGCGTCGACGTCCTCGTGAACAACGCCGCGTACGCGTACCGCGGGGAGATCGGTGCGCTCGACCTCGACGCGATGCGCGCGATGTTCGCCGTCAATGTCTTCGGCCTCACCGACATCACCAACCGCGTCGTGCCGATGATGAAGGCGCAGGGGGAGGGCGACATCATCAACATCGCGTCCACGTCCGGCATGAAGGGCGGTCCCGGCGCGACCGCGTACGGTGGCAGCAAGTGGGCGGTGCGCGGGATCAGTCAGTGCTGGCAGGCGGAGCTGCGCCCGCACAGCATTCGCGTCGTGTGCGTCTGTCCATCCGAGGTCCAGACCGAGTTCGGCGGCCGCACCGGCCGGAACAATCCGAACAAGCTGTTCGCGGACGATATCGCCGCGACGATCATGGCGGCCCTCGAGATGCCCCGGCGGGCACTCTGGCCGGAACTCGCCGTGTTCGCCACCAATCCATGGAAGGAAGATTGACGGCTACGCGGTCGCCGCGCCCGGTGCCCGCCGCTTCCGGCTCAGCACCCCGGCCGCAACGAGCGTGAACAGGAGTCCCACCGGCAACGGCTCCAGGAACGTCAGCGCGACATTCACCAGCGGCTTCCTGTACATCTCGGTGTAGTCCGCCATCTCCTTCATCCGCGCGGCGATCTGCGCGTCGGTGGCACCTGACCTTCTCGCCTTCTCGACCGAGTACGCCGCGTACTTGTCGCCGAAGTCGGGAGCGAGCCGGTAGTAGATCACTTCCCACGTGGCCACGTAGCAGGCGCTGGCGACCGCCGTGATCAGCAGGCCCACCGCGAACGCACGGCCAAACGTCACGCTTCCACCGGCGACGTTATCCCGGTATGACCTGACCCCGAAGAACACCATCAGGAAGGCGAGCACCATGGTGGTGTAGCCAATGATCGCGCCCCTGTCGAAGCCGATCTGGTCCTGGAACGGCAGGGTCAGGAGCATCATCGCGGACAGGATGGCGCCTGCAATGAGCCCGAACGTCAGCACGATCTTTCGCATGGCAGCTCCAGGGGGTGAGGACGGCCGATTCTATCAGCCGGCGGCCGCGGCGCGCGTCACCCGAACGGATGATTTTCGACGATTCGGCGCGAAATCATGCGAAAGTTGGCGGTCGGGAATGGGTTGCATGCTGACCGACCTCGATGAGCCCGGCCTCGCGCGGCCGCTGAACAACCCGACTACGGGATCAACCGAAGCTCCTTTCCCAACTGCACCGCCTGGGTCCGCCGCCGGGCGCCGAGCTTGTTGAACACACGGCTCGAATGCGTCTTGACCGTGTTTTCGGTCACGTGCACCCGATCAGCGATCTCCTTGTTGCTCAGCCCCTCGGCGATCAACTGCAGAATTTCCAGTTCACGGGGGGTGACGCCAAGGGACTCGCGCTTGTTCTCATCGCGCACGAAGTCGGCCGGCGCCGCGACCAGCACCTCACGCACCACCACGGTTTCGGTGTGCCGCGTGAGCCGGAGGCCAAGCCAGATGCCCACGCTCGCAAACACCGCGGCCACGAGCCCGCCGTAGATCTCCACGGAGTACTGCACCACCAGCCACCGGTATTCGATGAGCTGGAGCACGGCGATCAGGACGCCGCCGAGGAGTCCGTAAAGGAGCGCGTGTTTGAGCACCCCCAATTCTACCGGCGTATGAACCGGTGGGAAGCGGCACCGTGGGGCCCCGCTCGCGTACGATCGGCTGCGGGTGGACCCGCCCACGTACGATCGGCAACCCGGTCGTGGGGACGGGCCTCGGACGGCTCCTGCGCAGTGCTTATTCCCAGCGAAACACCCGGGCCGAAATCGCGGTGAATACCACGAATGTCACCACCAGGGCGACCACGTCACCCAGGTGCGCGGACCATGGCTCTCCCACCCAGATCCCCTCGAGCAAGGAGACGGCGTACGTGAGCGGAAGGGCGCGCGCCACGCCCTGCAACGCCCCGGGGAGCGCATCAACCCGAACGAACAGCCCCGAGAGGCCGACCATCGGATAGAGAATCACTGCACCGATCGGCTGCGCGAATCTCGCGGTCGGCACCACGCTCGCAATGAGAAAACCGACCGACATGATGCTCAACGTGCTGAGCAGCAGCGCCACCGTGAAGGCCAACACCGGAGCGTGCACTCCCAGTGGGTAGTAGCGCTTCCCGGCCAGCACCATGATCAGCACCGTGATCGCCGTGAAGGTGAGCTTCACGAGCACGTGGGCCGTGAGAATGGTTTGCGGGCGGAGCGGCGTGGCACGGAGCCGCTTCAGAATGCCGCCCTCGCGGTAGATCGAGATGATCGTCACCAGCGACAGCACAGTGCTGACGGTGATCAGCACCGCGGCCAGGACCGGGATTCCCACCTGCGCGAACGCGCGTCCCCCGGCGCCGGCTCTCACCAGGTCGCGCGCAAAGAACCGGCCCAGCAGCAGGAACGCGACGACCGGGATCCCCACCGTACCGATCACGCCCATCGGTTCCCGGGCGAAGATCCTGATTTCGAGCCAGGTGAGGCGCCAGAGTCCGCGCAGCATGGCAGTGGCTAATCGCGGATGGAGTGCCCGGTGAGCCGGAGGAAGACATCCTCCAGCGTCGGGATTATGGTGCGGAACTCGGTCACGCGAATCCGATTGTCGGAGAGACACTGGATCACGTCGGTCACCAGATCGTCGCCATGACCGCGGATGGTGTAGCGCGCCGGCTCTCCGTCGCTGCTCTCTTCTCTTTCCACCATATCGGTGTTCGGGATGGTACGGAAGCAGCCCTCGGCGCCGGGCGCCGCAGTCGCGAGGACGACGCTGCGCTCCGGGCAGTGGCGCCGCACCATGCCGGCCGGCGTGTCGATATCGATGATGCGTCCACGCTCGATGATCGCCACCCGATCGCACAACCGCTCCGCCTCTTCCATCAGATGCGTGGTCAGAAACACCGTCTTGCCGCGATCGCGGATTGCCCGCACCAGTTCCCAGATGGCACGCCGTGCCTGCGGATCGAGCCCGGTGGTCAGCTCGTCGAGGAACACCACTTCCGGATCGTTGACCAGCGCGAGCGCGATGAACAGCCGCTGCTTCTGACCGCCGGAGAGTGTCATGAACCAGGAGTGCCGCTTCTCCCACAGGCCGAGCTGTTCGAGCAGGCGTTCTCCATCGGTCGGCGCGTGGCGGTACAGCGCGGCCCACAGGTGAACCGCCTCCAGCACCGTGATCCGCTTCTGCAGCTGCGCCTGCTGCAGCTGCACGCCGATGCGCTCCTGCAGCTGATAGACGTCGCGGAATGGATCGAGTCCCAGCACCATGATGGCGCCGCGGTCGGGGGCGCGCAGGCCTTCGACGCATTCCATGGTCGTCGTCTTGCCGGCCCCGTTAGGCCCGATCAGCCCGAAGATCTCGCCGTCGTTCACGGTGAACGACACGTCGTCGACCGCGACCAGGGAGCCGTACGTCTTGCGGCAGCCGTTGACCTCGATCACCGGGCGCCCGGCGGCTGAGGAAGCCATGGGCGCAATCACGCGGTCTACTCCGCCCGGAGCGTGTGCGCCGGATCCACCCGCGATGCGCGCCGCGCCGGAATCCAGCTCGCCAGCGCCGCGATCACCACCAGCATCAGCGACGCCGCGCCGAGCGTGACCGGATCGGTCGGCGTCACCCCGTAGAGGAACGACCCCAGGAAACGCGAGACGCCCAGGAACAGCGCCAGCCCGCCGCCGATGCCGATCGCCGTCAGCCACATCCCCTGTCGCGTGAGCATCGTCGCCACTGCACCCGGCTGCGCGCCCAGCGCGATCCTCACACCCAGTTCGCGCGTGCGAAGCGTGACCAGGTACGCCATCACCCCATACAGCCCCACCGCGCCGAGCAGGAGGGTGACCCCCGCGGCGGCCCCCAGAATGAGCATGATGAACGAAAGGCGGGCTACCGAGGCACTCACCACCGCGGTCATGGGCCGGATGTCGAACATGGGCAGAGTAGGATCGAGCTCCCGCACCAGCGCCTGGACCGGCCCGGTGACCGCCATCGGATCGCCCGTGGTGCGCACCACCAGGGCCATCGCCCGGTAGGTCTGGCTGAACGTGGTGTCCGGATCGATGACTTCCGGAAAGTACACGACCTGGGACGGGAGCGCGGCGATGGCCGTGTCGCGCGCATTGGCGACCACGCCGATCACCGTATGCCAGTGCCCGCCCGGCAGCTCGCGGAACCGCCTGCCTAACGCGGCCCGGCCGGTCGGGTCCTTCCAGAACTGCTCGGCGGTCCGCTGGCTGACGATCGCTTCGTCCGGACGCTGGAGATCGGCGCGGTCGAACCCGCGTCCCGCGAGCAGGGGAATCCCCATCGCGTGAAAGTACGCGTCATCCACCGTGGTGTAGATCTGGAGCGGTGGGATCTTCGACGCCGCCGAGACGTCGCCCTCGGCATAGAAGGGATTCTGGTTCATCCCGTTCCCCTGCAGGGGAAGCCGCGACGACAGTCCCGCTGCGCGGACTCCCGGCAATGACGTGACGCGCGCTCGGAGCTCCGAGAAGAAATGGACGATCGCCGTGTCGTTCGCGTAGCGCGCCCGCGGCAGCGACAGCCAGAACGTCGCGACCTGGCCCGGATCGAAGCCGAGCTGCACGGCGTGGAGGCGCTGGAACGTCCGCAGGAGAAGACCCGACCCCGACAGCACCACCAGGGCCAGCGCGATCTGTCCGGCCACCAGCCCGCCCCGGATGCGGTGCTGCAGCCGGCTCGCGGTGCCGGTGCGTCCCCCCTCGCGCAACGCGGTTGCCAGCTGCCCCCGGCCGATCCGGAGCGCCGGGATCACGCTGCATATCACGGCCACCAGGACCACCAGCGCCAGCGTGAACAGCACCGCCCTGGCGTCGATCCCCAGCTCCGCGAGTCGGGGGATCGACACCCCCTGCCCTGCGTTCGCGCCGCGCGCCACCAGCAGCCGCACCGCCACCCAGGCCACCGCCAGGCCCCCGGCACCGGCCACCGACGCCAGCACGACCGCTTCGGCCAGGAAGTGCGCCAGCACGCGCAGCCGCCCGGCGCCTAACGCCTCCCGAACCGCGAGCTCGCGCTGGCGACTGTCGGCACGAACCAGAATCAGGTTCGCGACATTGAAGCAGGCAACCAGGAGAACCAGCCCGGCCGCCGCGGCCACCGTCCAGAGCGTGCCCGAAAACTCGCCCACGATGTCCTGTCGAAACGGCACCAGCAGCGGAGTCGGCTTGGCCTGATCGAGCAGCATCCGGGTCGATACACCGGGCGCCAGGTTCGGCGACAGCTCGACGATCCGGGGCAACACGGCGGTGAAATCCCGCTGCGCCGCGGCCACCGTCACTCCGGGCTTCAGCCGCGCGATGCCGTTGTAGTTGAACCCGCCGGGGAACGGACTGGCCGGATCAAGACCCAGCGGAAGCCACAGCTGCGTCTCGGTGGCCGGAAAACGGAACGTCGGCGGCATCACCCCCACGATTTGCCGCGTGAGCCCGTTCACGTCCATGGTGCGACCCACTATTTGCGGATCGCCGCCGAACGCGTTGTGCCACAGCGCGTCGCTGATGATCACGACGTGGGGCCCGTTCGGGAGATCTTCCGCCGCGGTGAACACGCGTCCCATGGCGGGCCGGACCTCGAGAACCGGAATCAGCGTCGCCGAAATCCAGGAGCAGCTGAGCCGCTGAGGCTGTGACGCGTCGCCAGGAGGCGCCACGTTCACCGCGCCCTCCTGGTAGACCCCGATGCCCTCGATGGTGTGGGCGAGCTTCTGGTAGGTGAAGTAGGTGGCGGACGTCTGCTGGGTGTGCTTCAGCCCAAGGGGCGGGAGATCGTGCCACGCGCCCACCAGGCGATCCGGATGGCCGAACGGAAGGGGCCGAAGCAGCACTCCGTTCACCACGGCAAACGTCGCGACGGCCGCCCCGATGCCGATCAGGAGCGTGGTCGTGGCCGTGAGCGTGAATGCCGGCGTGCGCCGGAGCGATCTCCAGGCGTGGCGAAGCGGCTGAAGCACCTGCATTGAGCGCCCCGGGGTTGTGCCTGACCGCTGTACGACCACGTCGTCAGCGTGGTTTCACCGGCTCACGAGCGGGGGCCTTCGTGAGCCGCCGGGTTACCGCATGTATCGGAACTTCTCATACGATGTTGGCGCCGCAGACGCGGCGGCACTACCGTATGCGCCCCACCGCGACGACGGTATTCATGGCGCGACGAATTCTCTTTCTGCTCCACGGAGTGGGACAGCGGGCCCCGGACGACGCGACGGACAAGCCCGCCGCGGCCGCGGCAGCATGGTCCAAGGCAACGGTCGACCTGCTGAGCACGCTGGCCCGGCAATACGACCCGCAGGCGGATGTCTCGCTCAGACCCGGTCCCGATGGCGTTCGGATCGTGCCCCTGTCCTACTGCGAGATCATCATCCGTGAGCTCATCGCATGGGATGAATTCGGATCGAAGGACGTTGCCGCGGCCTTTGACCGGCGGTTCCCGCAGCTTGGTCCGGGGAGAGTCGGCCAGCTCGCCGGAATTTCCAAGACCGACGCGCCGTTCTTCTGGAATGGTCCGGTCGATGTCCTCTTCTACCGCCTGTTCTTCGACCGCGACATCCGCGCTCACCTGCGCGAGCAGATTGCGCAGGCGCTGGTGTCGGACGGTGCGGGATCGTTGCCGCCATGCAGCTTCATCTGCCACTCGCTGGGCACCGCCGTCCTGCACGACACGCTGGCCGAGCTGCTGTCGGCTCCGGAGCAGTTCGGTGGCTTCGCGAACATGGACATCCAGCTGTACGCGTCGATCTCGAACGTCAGCAAGGTCCTCCAGAGTATCGCGAATCCGCATAGTTCGGCGGTGCGTCCCATCGGAGCGCCCGGCGATGCGCGCATTCCCGCGTTTGTCCGGCAGTTTCTGAACGCCCACCACACGGCCGACCCGGTGGCGCACATCGGCATGTTTCGCCCATCGTGGGACCCGGCGGTGGCGTTCTATCGCGACGTCGAGCTCGAGCAACTCAAGTTCGTCGACGTGCACGGCCTGGTACCCTATCTGAAGCACCCGCAGGTTCACATTCCCATCCTGCGCGCCGCGTGTGGCATCACCATCGACGCGGCCACCGAGAAGAGAGCGCTGCGGGATTTCGCGAAGGCGAGAGGCGACCCGTGCGCCGAGGCCCTCACCGCGTTGCGGCAGGACGCCACCAGGGTGAGCAAGGCGTGGGACGACCGCGGCGACGCCATCGGCCCGGTGGAGTTCGCGGTGGCGATGGTTGACGTCTTCAAGGCAATCGGCAAGGCACGCACCGCGTGCTTCGGCCGATGACCGCGCGGGCGACGGGTCGACGCGCCGGCGCGGCCGCCCTGCTTTTTCTCGGCGCATCGCGTGGCGCGTCGGCTCAGGTGGACATCGCGTGCAACGCCGGGCCGCCGCGCGCCGATGCGCCCGCGGTTCTGCTGCATCCCGCACGGGTCGAGTCACGTTATGGTGAGACTATCGCGGCGAGGCAGTGGATGGAGGTGCTGCGCGCGTTGCAGACGGATATCGCGACGACCTTCGACAGTCTGGAACGCCGTCAGCCGACGCCGCAGTTCACCGCGCTCGACCAGACGTTCCAGGATGCACTCGGCCAGGTGCTCGATCGGTTGCCCGGCGTGCTGCAGCTGGGTCTTGCAGCCCGCGCCACCGCGCTGCACGAGCACGCGTACCTGCAGTTCGAGCCGTTTCAGGACATGAACGGCGGCTGGCGCATTCTCCAGGTCGACCAGGCGACCCGACCACTGGGCCTGGTGGTGTCGGATTCGCTCAGGCCGGACGAGGCCGAAGGCGTCTGCTGGGCCAGCCGGTCGGTGAGTCGCTTGTTAGGCGGCGTCAATTACGAGACCGTACCGGGAGCGCTGGCGCAGATCAGCGAGCTGGCCCGGGAATGGGAACGCTACCGGGCAAACGGCCCGGGTCAGCTGGTGCATGAGCTGGCGCTGAACCGGCTCCTCCGCGGCTGGATCGGGCGGAACGGCGACGCCCGATTCCATCCGTCGCGCGTCGATCTGGTGGTGTTCCATCCGTTTGCCGGCGTCGAGCTGGCTCGCCGGGACAACCGGATCGCCGAGAAGCAGTCGCTGTCGGTCGAGACGGGCGGCGTCACGGTGTGGTTCGGCGGCTGGAAGCACCACCTCGGTGCGTCGTGGGTGCTGGCCTATGACGCCGACGGCCGCATCGGCCGCGGGCCGCTGGTGCGGGTCACCACGCTCGGGACCGCCGGCCTGCTCTGGCGGCGCGACGCCACCGGCGTGCGCCGGAAATCGCTCCTGCTCACCGTGGACCTGCTGCGGGTATTGAAAGCCGATCAGGTGGCGGGCGCCGCCCGGCAGACCCGGGCGATCGTGGGCAAGCTGCTCGATAAACCGTTAGGCAGCAGGGGCGGCTCATGAGTCTCCAGCTGTTCGCGGAGGACGTGACCTTCCTGCAGCGCTTCCTGAAGTGCTCGGGCTTCTACGGCGGGCGCATCGACGGCATCTGGGAAGCCACGACCGATGACGCCGTCAACCAGTTCGAGGCCGTGTCGGCCGCCATCGCCGCGCAGCTCGGGGAATTCGACAGCACGACCGAGCGACATCTCCGCACCCTGCAGCCTTCGGCCCAGCGCCAGGCCCGCGCCTTCATGAGGCGCGTGCTGGCGGCGGGAATCCCCGCCCGCATTCTCTCCGGAACCCGCACCTACGCCGAGCAGGATGTCCTGTACCGGAAGGGGCGATTCGGAGACGCCGCCTCGATCGTGACCAACGCACGCGGCGGATTCAGCAACCACAACTTCGGCATCGCCTGGGACATCGGCATCTTCGACCACGGGAAATACCTGGGCAACTCTCCGTTGTACCGACAGGCAGCGGCCGTCGGGAAGGCACCGGGCATCGAGTGGGGCGGTGACTGGACGTCGTTCGTCGACCTGCCGCACTATCAACTGGCCACCGGTGTCGGGTTGGCCTCGGTGCGCACGAGCTTCGAGGCCGGGACCTCGTTCGTCTGAGTTGACCGGGCGCCGCGGACGATGCAGGATGGTCTCATGGCTCAACCGGAACTCGCCGCCACGCTGCCCCCGGGAACGCTGCGCTCCTTCGTCGACGACTACGACCGGCGGGCGCAGTGGAGCGCCGCAGTCGGACTGATCGGTGCCCTCGATGTTCCCATCGTCTACATGTCGGTACGGTGGTGGCGTACCCTGCACCAGACGCAGTCATCACCCAGCACCGTCGACCCCCGCTACGTCACCGGACTGAGGGCCAACGACATCGCCTTTCTGGTCGTTCTCACCTACTTCATTCTCGTCCGCTATCGAGCGGCCCGGATCGAACGGGCAGCGGAACACCTCCGCGAGCAACAGGCACTGTTGCAGGGGACGTAGGGGTCGCCCGGGCGGTCGCGGCGACGGGCCAACCATCCGGCGACACCCGCTGTCGCATGGGGACATTGCCTGAGACCCGAGATCGGGAAGACCTCCTCCCCCCCGAGGGCGATCCATGCGCTCCGTCAGCCTCGACCACCTCCGACAGGACGTCCGCTTCGCCCTGCGCACCCTGCGTCGCGCACCGGCCTTCACCACCGTGGCGCTCGCGACCCTTGCCCTCGGCATCGGGGTGAACACCGCGGTGTTCAGCGCGGTGAACGGCATCCTCCTTTCGCCGCTGCCGTACCCCGCGCCGTCCAGACTCGTGGCGGTGTGGCCGGGCCACTTCACGTCGGCCGCCGAGCTGGACTATCTCCAGCAGCATGCGCGCAGCTACGACGGGAAGATCGCGTCGTTCAGTCCGGGGTGGGGGATCGCCCTGTCGTTTCCGGACCGGGCGGTGCAGCTCTCCGGGGCGCGAACGTCCACCAACTTCTTTGCGGTCCTGGGCGCGAAGCCGCTGCTCGGCCGCACGTTTGCCAGCGGCGAGTCCGCTCCCGGCACGCCCGGTGTGGCGGTACTCAGTCACGAGTTGTGGGTCTCGCAGTTCGGCGGTGACTCGACCGTCGTCGGCCGGTCGATCGTGCTCGACGGGGAGACGCGCACGGTCATCGGCGTGATGCCGGCGGGGTTCTCGATCTTCCAGCAGGATGCGCAGATCTGGCTGCCGCTCGAGATCGATCCCGCAGCCCGGTTCTACACGGCGAGCGTGGCGCTGCTGGTCGGCCGGCTGGTGAGCGGCGCGACGGCGCGCACCGCGGCCGACGAATTCCAGTCCCTTGTTCCTGATCTGCGGCGCACGTTCAACTTCCCGGATCGGTACGGCGCCGATTTCACCATTGTCTCGCTGCGGGACTCGCTGGTCGGATCGATGCGGCCGATGCTGCTCGTGCTCCTCGGCGCGGTGGGATTCATCGTCCTCATCGCCGGCGCCAACGTGGGCAATCTGCTGCTGGCGCGCGCCGGCGGCCGTCATCTGGAGATGGCCGTCCGGAGCGCGATCGGCGCCAGCCGGCGGCGGATCGTTGCGCAGATGCTGATCGAGTCGGTGGTGCTGGCGCTGGGCGGAGGCCTGCTGGGACTCGCCCTGGGCGTGGCCGGGGTGAAGGTGCTCAAGGGCCTGCTCCCGCCCGACGTGCCGCGTCTGGCAGGGATTGCCGTGGACTGGCCCGTGCTCGGCGTCTGCGCCGCCGTCACGTTAGGCATCGGCCTGCTGTTCGGGTTGGCGCCGGCGGTGCTCGGCAGCCGGCAGGATCTGCAGCCGGCGTTGCGGGGAGGGCGCGCGCGGGAGCGCGGCGTGCTCGGCCGCGGCGTGCGGAGCGGTCTGGTGGTGGCGGAGGTAGCCCTGGCGGTGGTGCTGGTGATCGGCGCGGGCCTGATGCTCCAGACCATGTGGCGGTTGTCGCGCGTCGATCCCGGGTTCCGGGCCGATCATGTCCTCAGTCTGCGCGTGCAGCCGAGCGGCGCGGGGTTCGCGAGTGCCGAAGAGCGCGTGCGGTATTTTCTCGCGGTGATCGACAGCGTGCGCGCCGTGCCGGGCGTGACTGCGGCCGGTGCCACCCAACACCTTCCGCTCACCGGATTCGACTGGCACTACACGGTGGAGATCGACGGGCGTCCGCCCGTGCCCGGCGCGACGCCGTTCAGTCCTGGGTGGCGCACCATTGCCGGCGACTACCTCCGCACCATGGGGATCCGGCTGCTCGAGGGGCGCGACTTCGACGTACGCGACGACGCCACGGCGCCGCTGGTCGCGCTTGTGAACGCGACGTTCGCGCGGCAGGAGTTCCCGGGTGAATCGGCCGTGGGAAAGCGGATTCGCATCGGTACGCCGGCCACGGCGCGCCCCGCCACCATCGTCGGGGTGGTCGGCGATGTCCGTTACGCCGCGCTGAGCGACGAGCCGCGCCCTGAGTTCTACGTCTCCGAGCGGCAGATGCCGCAGTGGGCGATGGCGATCGTCGCCCGCACCGCCGGCGACCCGGTGGCGCTGGCCCGTGCGGTGTACGCGCGCGTGGCCGCGATCTCGCCGCAAGTACCGATCTCGGATGTTCAGCCACTTTCGCGTCTGGTCTGGACGTCGGTGGCGCAGCGACGGGTGGTCATGCTGCTGCTGTCGCTGTTCGCGGCGGTCGGCCTCGCGCTGGGGGCCGTGGGTGTGTACGGGGTGGTCAACTATGCCGTGAGCAGCCGGGTGCGCGAGATCGGCATTCGCATTGCGTTGGGCGCCGGCCGCAGCAGTGTGACGGCGATGGTGCTCCGCCAGGGTGTCATCTATGCGCTGGCGGGCGTGGCGTTAGGCGTGATGGCGGCGGGCGCGGTGTCGCGTGGGGTGCGAACCCTGGTCTACGGCGTGAGCCCCACCGACCTCCGGACCTATGCTGCGGTGTCGCTCGCCCTCCTGGTCACGGCGCTGCTGTCCAGCTGGCTGCCGGCGCGGCGTGCGGCGCGGGTCGATCCGGTGCAGGCGATTCGCAGCGACTGACGCGGTCGTCGGCGCCGGTGGGCCGGATCTCCCGCGCGAGCAACTCGTGTTTGCGATGGCATCCAACGCATTGGGTCAGTTCGGAGAACGGGAGGCACTGGCGCTGGCGCGCATCTATCTTCCCTGATGCGCATCCTCACGCTCAACGCCGGGTCATCGAGCCTGAAGGCGGCAGTCTACACCGCGAGCGACTCGGACGAACCGCTCGCGGTCGCGCAGGTCGATCGCATCGGCACGCCGGACGGCCGCCTCCACACCACCGGTCCATCCGGGCAGCCCGCCCGTGATCATCGACTCGGCAGCATCGATCACGCCGCCGCGCTCGATGCCGTGCTCCACTGGCTGCGTCAGGAGTCCGATCTGCACCCCGTGCACGCGGTCGCCCATCGCGTGGTGCACGGTGGCGACTACACCGAACCGCAACGCATCACGCCCGATGTCGTGCGCGAGCTGCGCCGGCTCGTCGCGGTCGATCCCGACCACCTGCCGCAGACCCTCCTCGCCATCCGCTCCATCGGCCGCAGCTATCGGCGGGTTCCGCAGGTCGCGTGCTTCGACACGGCGTTCCATCGCACGCTGCCGTCGGTCGCGCGGATGTACCCCCTGCCGTCGCGCTTCGAGGAGGCCGGCGTGCGCCGCTATGGATTTCACGGTCTGTCGTGCGAGTACATCGTGTCGGCGCTGCGCACGAACGACCCGCGCGCAGCTGACAGCCGCCTGATCATCGCCCATCTCGGCAACGGCGCCAGCATGACGGCCGTGTATCGCGGCCGGAGCATCGATACGACGATGGGATTCTCCCCCGCCGGCGGGCTGATGATGGGAACGCGTACCGGCGATCTCGATCCGGGGGTTCTGCTCTACGCGCTCCGCCGCGAGCGACTGAAAGCGCCGGCACTGAACCGCCTGGTGAACGCCGAAGCGGGACTGCTGGGCGTCTCGGGCACCACCAGCGACATGCATGATCTGCTCGAGCGCGAAGCGACTGATCCGCGCGCGGCCGCGGCCGTCGCCCTGTTCTGCTATCTCGCGAAGAAAGCGGTTGGCTCACTCCTGGCCGTACTCGGCGGTCTGGATACGCTGGTGTTCACCGGAGGGATCGGCGAACACAGCCCCATCATTCGCGACCGGATCGCGGCGGGCCTGGGTGCATTCGGGATAGACATTGACGCCGGTCGAAACGCGACCCATGGCGCGGTCATCTCGTCCGACACGAGCCAGGTCGCCGTGCGGGTGATGCAGACCAACGAGGATCTCGTCCTCGCCAGGCACGCGCGGCGTCTCCTGTTCAGCGGCGATCGCGAATCGACGTAGCGTCCCAGTCCAGGTCGGCAATCCGCTCCACCGTCCGGTCGGCCGCCGGGTAACGCGCGACCACCGACCGATCGAGTGCGTAGTGGCCCTGGCGTACGAACACGGTCGTCACCCGCTCGCCCCAGCTCTGTTTGATCGCCGAGTGGATGCGCAGCTTGTCGTCGACCATCACGTAATGGCGGGCCGGGTATCGCTGCGCGATGTCGTCGAGCATCTGCTCCTTATGGATGTAGATCAGGACGTTGCCGGTCACGGCGTTCCACAGGCCCGACCGCTCGATCTTCCGCGGCTGAAAGACGACGTCGCCGTCCGACACGATGACCACCGTGCCGTGGTGGCGAAGGCGGTCGATCACCTCGATCGCTCCGGCGTACAGCCGCTCGGCAAACGGGTAATCCAGCAGGAACAGCGAGATCGTCAGGATCCGGGGGTCGTGGGTGTGCTCCAGCCGGTATCGCTGCAGCGCGCCCAGGTAGTCGGCGTATCCGAGCTCCGAGCGAAGCTGCTCGAAGATCCGCCAGTACTGTGCTTCGCATGTCGCGCCGAACGCCGCATCGAGATGACGCCGCAGGTCCTGCTCGATGACGTCGTTGTCGAGCAGCGTGTTATCCACGTCGAGGAGAAAGACCAGATCGCCTTCCATCGTCAACGCGCCCGGCTCGCGGTCGTCCGGCGACGCCCTCCTGGTGCCAACGGGGCACGGACGCCGGCGCCCCAGTGCCAGTCGCGGATCTCCGGCATGTCCTGGCCGTACGTCTGCACGTAGCGCTTGTGGTCCAGCAGCTTGTCGCGGATGAACTGCTTCACGTATGCGGCACGCGGCCCCAGTTGAGGGACCCGGTCGATCACGTCGCTCACCAGGTGAAACCGGTCCAGATCGTTCATCACCACCATGTCGAACGGGGTGGTGGTCGTTCCTTCCTCCTTGTAGCCGCGGACGTGGAGATTGTCGTGATTCGTCCGGCGATACGTCAGTCGGTGGATGAGCCACGGGTAGCCGTGAAACGCGAAGATGATCGGCTTGCTCGCGGTGAACAGCGTGTCGAAGTCCCGGTCGCTCAGGCCGTGCGGATGCTCGCTCTGCGGCTGGAGCGTCATCAGATCCACCACGTTGACCACCCGCACCTTGAGTGCGGGGAACTCGAGCCGCAGCAGTTGCACGGCCGCCAGGGTCTCGAGCGTGGGGACATCGCCGGCGCACGCCATCACCACATCGGGTTCGCCGCCTCGATCGGTGCTCGCCCACTCGAAGATGCCGATCCCGGCGGTGCAGTGCCGGATTGCCTCGTCCATGTCGAGCCACTGCAGCTCGGGTTGTTTCCCGGCAACGATCACGTTCACGTAGTGGCGACTCCGCAGGCAGTGGTCCACCACCGAGAGCAGCGAGTTCGCGTCGGGCGGCAGGTAGATCCGGATCACATCCGCCTTCTTGTTGACCACGTGATCGATGAAACCGGGATCCTGATGGCTGAAGCCGTTGTGATCCTGTCGCCAGACGTGCGACGTGAGCAGGTAGTTCAGCGACGCGATCGGCCGCCGCCAGGGGATCGTGCGCGTGACCTTGAGCCACTTCGCGTGCTGGTTGAACATCGAATCGACGATGTGGATGAAGGCCTCGTAGCACGAGAAGAAGCCGTGGCGCCCGGTCAGGAGGTATCCCTCGAGCCATCCCTGGCACAGGTGCTCGCTCAGCACCTCCATCACGCGCCCATCCGGCGACACGTGGTCGTCGCTCCTGAGAATCTCGGCGGTCGATTCGCGGTCGGTAATGTCGAACAGATGCGTGAGGCGATTGGACGCGGTCTCGTCGGCGCCAAAGACCCGGAAGTTGCGGTCGTCCCAGTTTGCCTTCATCACGTCGCGCAGGAACGCGCCGGTGATGCGCGTCGCCTCGGCGCGGACCAGGCCGGGCCTGGAGACGGCGACGGCGTAGTCGCGAAAGTCGGGCATCCGCAGATCGCGCAGCAGCAGGCCGCCGTTGGCGTGCGGGTTCGCACCCAAACGTCGGTCACCCTTTGGCGCGAGCGCAGCCAGCTCGGAGCGGAACGTGCCGTTCGCGTCGAACAGTTCGCGCGGCCGGTAGCTCTTCATCCAGCGCTCGAGCATGCGGAGGTGCCGCGGTCTGGTACGGACTTCGGCCAGCGGCACCTGATGCGCGCGAAACGTTCCTTCCACCCGCACCCCGTCGACGATCTTTGGACCGGTCCATCCCTTGGGTGTGGCGAGGACGATCACCGGCCAGACGGGACGGTGCCGGAATCCCGTGGCCCGCGCGTCCGACTGGATCGTCCTGATCCGCTTCACGGCCCGGTCCAGCGCCGCCGCCATCAACTGGTGCATCTTCGCCGGCTCGTGCCCTCCAATGAAGATCGGCTCGTACCCGCAGCCGCGCAGCATCCGTCCCAGCTCTTCCCGATCGATGCGCGCCAGCACCGTCGGATTCGCGATCTTGTAGCCGTTGAGGTGCAGGATCGGCAGTACCGCGCCGTCGCGCTCGGGGTTGAGGAACTTGTTCGAGTGCCACGAGGTGGCGAGGGCGCCGGTCTCCGCTTCACCGTCGCCGATGATGCACGCGACCAGGAGGTTCGGATTGTCGAACGCCGCACCGAACGCGTGCGCCAGGCTGTAGCCGAGTTCACCGCCCTCGTTGATCGACCCCGGCGTCTCGGGCGCGCAATGGCTGGGAATGCCGCCGGGAAACGAGAACTGCGTGAAGAGACGCTTCATCCCCGGCTCGTCGGGCGAGACGTTCGGATAGAGTTCGCTGTAGGTCCCTTCGAGGTAGGTGTTCGCCACGATGCCCGGACCGCCATGACCCGGCCCGACCACCAGCAGCATATCCAGGTCATAACGAGTGATGACGCGGTTGAGATGGACGTAGATGAAGTTCAGGCCGGGGGTGGTGCCCCAATGGCCCAGCAGCCGCGGCTTGATGTGGGCCGGTCTCAGGGGCTGTTTCAGCAGCGGGTTGTCGAACAGGTAGATCTGGCCGACCGACAGATAGTTCGCGGCGCGCCAGTAGGCGTTCATCCGATCGAGGAGGCTTCGCGAGAGGGGAGCAGGCATGGCAGGAAGGGCTGTTTCCCCCAAGGTAATCGCCTGCCTGCCGATCCGACGGCGGATCGTAGCGCGTCAGCCTCCGTGAGGCTGGGCAACGTCACCCCGGGCAACGGAGCCGGCGCGCGATGCCAGAAGGGATTCCGGACTGCGGGCTGCTGCGTGAACGGATCGGAAATCTTGTACTCGACGCCCAGCGCATGACGTTGCCAGGCCTCGTCATTGAGCGCTGCCGGCACGGCGGTCGTTCGTATGTTCAGGACCGCGCGCGCTTCATATCGCTGCGACCCGTACGCGGCGGCGCAGTTGTCGAGGTAGCGCGCGGCGATCTCCAGCACGATGGGGTCCGACGGGTTGCCGAGGCTGGGCCAGTCGAAGACGGCGCGGTCGGTCGCGGTGGCAAGGCGGTCGATCCACGACAGGTCCCACTCGTCAGGCACCGGCGACGGTCGCGCCACACCTGGAGTGCCCGCCGCAGTGGATCCGGGCATCGCATACCCGCCCAGGGCGACCGCCGTCGCCAGTTGTCCGACGCCGGCCACGAAATCGCGGCGTGAGCGTGGATCATTCGCGCGGTGCATGGAACCATCCTCCCGGCTGAAGGCGCCGCAACCGGCAGGCGAGACGAGCCGAAGCGGCAACGTTGCCCAGGGAATATCGCTCCGCCGAGTGGCGCCGCGCAGGCGCTGCGTGGGAACGAGCGCTCCCGCGGTGAGCCGTGCCGACCGCGGTCGCCGGCGCGCCCGGTCGGATCTCGTCAGGCGTGTCGCCGGAGCAGGCGGGGAACGAGCGCCGGCACCGCAGCCTGATAGCCGCGATATCCGTCGCCGAAGTGCCGCAGCAGCAGAGTTTCCTCCTGCCGCACCTTGATCATCACTCCGACCGCGATCAGCGCGCATCCGATGAGCGACGCCGGTGTGCCGCGCACCACGACGCTGCCCGCGAGCGCGAGCAGAAGTCCGCTGTAGATCGGATGGCGGGTGACCGCGTACGGCCCGGTCCGGATGATGGCGTGTTCTTGCTTCAGCGTGACTGTCCCACTCCAGAGCCGGCCGAGATGCACCCGCGCCCAACTCGTGAATCCCAGACCGATGACCGCCACCACGACGCCTGCCCAGCCGGGCCACATCCGGTCGGGAAGCATTCGGCGGCCCAATGCGCCGAGACCGGGCGAGTCCGTGAACAGGAGGATGGCGCCACCCCAGATGAAGATGGAATGGGCGAGCCGGGAGCCCATCGACTGCCGGACCACGGTTTTCCCCGTCGTCATGGCGGCAACCGCCCAGACGAGGAGCCAGGCGATCCAGAGAAGGGACAGGACAGCGGCAGGAGATATCATGGCTGTCGAAGGGTACGTCCGGCGTGCCGGCCACGTCTCCCCGCAGCCGGGGCCGGGCGCCCATGGGCAGAATTGCCGGCGCGGTCCTTCGTCATGCGGACGGAGCCGGTCGCCCGGGCAGGACGTTCATTTGACAATGGGGAAGCACGACGTCATGATTACATAGCTAGTTATGCATAGCTGAATGGGGCGCCCAATGTCACGACCCAGGAACGACATCCTCCAGGGAACGCTCTCCCTCCTCATCCTCAGAACCCTCTCGGTCCGCGGCGGCCTGCACGGGTACGCCATTACGCAGCACATTCAGGCCGGGTCGGACAATCTTCTGCGCGTCGAGGAGGGATCTCTCTACCCCGCACTGCACCGGATGGAGCAGGAGGGCTGGATCAAGGGCGCCTGGGGAACCACCGAGAAGAACCGCCAGGCACGCTTCTACTCGCTGACCGCCGCCGGCCGCAAGCAACTCCTCGCCGAACAGGAGAGCTGGGCCCGCCTCACGCAGGGGGTTGGCCGTCTCCTGCGATACGCCTGAACCCGCATCGGGACTCTCCCATGGCATGAAGTCGCATCGGGACTCTCCCATGGCATGAGCCCGCGCGGCTCGATCCCGTGCTGGCCCTGCGGCATGAAGAGTTCCGATGGGCTCTCAAGCCGCTACTTCAACTCCTTCACGAATCGCAGGAACGCCTCGCGTTCACGCGCCACGGGTCCCGTCGGCCCGAAGAGCTGAATGAACAGCGTTCCGCGTGGTGTCTCCACGATCGTTGCCACCAGCGTCTGCCCCGTGCGCACCGAGTCGGCCGACCCCGCGCCGATGCCCCGTCGATACGATCCACTGAACTCGGCGATCGTTATCGGGAACGTGCCGGTCGAGTCGCGCGTCACCTGCTCCGGCACCGGGGAGCGATCCGGGGTCGAGAACTGACTCCTCCAGCGCTCCAGATTCGCATCGACGTTTCCGCCCTGCGCGGTTCCGAAAAAGAAAACGACGACTTCGGAACTGTCGGCCAGGGTGGGTCCCGGGACCACGAATTGCGCGAGACGCGAGGAGGACGCTGGCGGACGCGCGACCCAGTCGGCGGGCGCGGAGGTGTGATAGCCCAGCAGCGTCAGCGGTGACGCCTGCGCCGTCGCCTCGCGTGAAACGAGGACGGCGAGGACGAAAGTCTGAACCGCGAAACGTACCGTGATCATGTCTTTCCGTGTGAGCGTTCACCACCCGCTTCGCCTGGTTGCCCATCCGGAATGCGGAACAGCGACCACTCGACCCGGTGCTCGACGATCGCGCGCTTCACCTTGCGCTCGTTTCCGTTCAGATCGCCCGCACCGGTCTTCACCTCGATGAACACGACATTCCGCACGTTGCCTTCGCTCAGTCCGTCGAATACCACGAAATCCACGGGGTCGCCGATGAAGCGTACGTCCCTGGGGTTGTAGCCGAAGTCCGGCAGATACGGCGCGACGCGCTCGAACACCCTTCCGGCGACCGCGGCCTGACTCCCCCTGATCGCGCCGCGACTGATCGCCTGGCTGTGGGCCGACTTCCATTCCTCGAACCTGAGTCGTGCGCGCGTGTCGACAAGGCGATACACGACGTAGGCGAGGGCCACGACGGCGACGGCGGCGACCAGGAGCCACGCGCCGGTCACGCGCGCCTCATCGGACGGAGCGCCCGCATCCGCCTGCCGGATGGAAGCCGGTGCCCACGGGGCCTCGAGCGGTATCGCCTCAACGCCGGAGCATCGCCGACACCAGGTCGCGCTCCGGCATGACGCGCGGGGCTGCGCCCTGCTGCCTTGCCCGCATCATGAACTCCTGCGCCTCGCTCTCGCCGTGAAAGACGCTTGCGGAGGCAATCAGATCCCGGAAGGAGACACGGAGGACCAGCAGCGCGAAGCTGCCAAGCACCTCGCTCTCGGTGAAGGTGCAGTGCCCGTAGCGGCCAACCGGAAACGCCACCAGCTGGAGAGCCGATCCGGCCAGCACGGTCTTGACCTGGTAGAGGGGCTGCTGCCAATAGGGGACGACCGGGTCGCCGGTGGTATGCGCTGCCACCGCTACGCGGCGCAGGACGCCACTGGTTTCGAACGACGACAGCCCGGCGAGCGCGGTGGCGCTGGCGTGATAGCGCCTGATACGCAGGTTGAGCAACAGATCGTTCGCTGATCCCGTGTACCACTTGTGGCTGTTGTCGAACGGGTTGCCGTGCAGCCAATACACGGCATCGGCGGCGGCGAAGAAGTTGTACCAGAGGATGGCGACTGCCGTCTGCACGGCGGACGTGGGATCGGCCGCGTCCACCGGCGCTCCTGTTACGTGCAGCAACTGGACGGTCTTCCCCGGCGACGCAGCCATCGCCGCGGCGATGGCGTTGATGTAGTCCGGATCCCAGTGAGCGCGGGCGGCGTCATTCACTCCCAGCACGTCCCCCGGCAGCACGCCGGGGAAGAAGTAGTCGAAGGCGGCCCGAAAATCGCCGAACCAGTTGACCTGTCCGCGGAAACTGCCGAGCGGCCCGCAGACGGCGAGCGCGCCATCGAACGGGGTCCCCGCGCGCTGGAGCGACAGGATGGCGGAGAGGCTCCCTTCGGACGCCCCCACCAGGTAGAAGTGGCCCGGGTCGGCGCCGGTCTGGGTGCGCACGATGCCGGGGAGTTCGTCGAGATCCTGGGACGCGACATCGGCCACCAGGCCCTTGTGCCGGTAGCTCGAGGCGGCGTACGCGTAATGGAGCCCCTGCACGATGTCTTTCACCGGCACGCCGCTCACCGCATCGTTAGGCAGCTCCGGACCACCGTCGGGTTGCTGGTAGCCGTGCGCCCACGTCACCACGTCGCCGTTCCATACTGGTGGCACGCAGATCTCCCAGAGCGCACCACCGGGCTGGGGGCCGGTCCGGCAGCCGGTAAAGGAGCTGGCGACCGCCGGGCTGATGCTGGCGGCCGCGGGCAAGGTCGCGTCACGGGAGGCCGGCTGCGTGATGTCGCCTGCGCAGGCCGCCAGCAGGGCGGCCAACCCCGGAATGACAAACCCGGTCTGGAACCGCCCGGGGATCAAGGACGACGAGCTGTGCATGTGCCATATCTCCAGAAGCAGGTGCCGACGATTCGTCGGAGGGTGGACTGATGGAAGCGATTGGCCACAATTCCATCGCTCGCGGTGGCGCGGTCAACTGCCGCGTTATGCTACAGGCGGGTGACGGACTCAGCCAGAGGCGGTGGCCGCATGCACCGCCTGGCGAGCACAACCAATGTGACCTGCATCCTATCATCCACCGACGACCCCGACGCATTTTCGCAATGCATAACGATGGAGCACGCCGGTGCTCGTCTGTTCGTCAGGCAACGGTGCATCCGCGATGCGTAACGCGCAGACGGCCAGGTGTTCGCCGGTTCGGGCCGAGTCCCTCACCCAACGGAACCCGGCACATGAGGCTGGCTTCGGAGCCCGACGTCCTCGGCAGGCGAAGGTCATCGGTCCTCGGTCGCGCGGCAGCTCAGTTGCAACTCGGATTCGCGTCCGCGCTCCTGACAGCAGCGATCCATCTCGCGCTCATCCACCTGCGTCCGATCGGGTATAGCGTCTTCCGCTATCCATGGGCGTCGCCTGACGAGTTGTGGATGCTTCCCGCCGGGTATGTGCTGGTGTTCCTTCCGCTCGCGGCACTGATGGCACTGATCGCCGCAGTCCGTCGCGACGGCATCCCCTGGCACACGGCAACCGGGGTCTGGATCGCGTTCGGCACATTGTCGATTCTGCTCCTCTTCACGCAGATGCACGGCTATGCGTCGATGGTCCTGGCTGCCGGGCTTGGGACGTTCATCGCCCCGCGACTGGCGCGCCGTGAAGACCTGCTGCGGCGTTTGGCAACGGGCACCGCCGTCGGGCTCGGCGCCGTTGCGGTCGCTGCGGGTGTCTGGCAGATCGTCGTGCCACTCCGACGCGAGGCGGCGGCGCTCCAGGCGCTCCCCCCCGCTCCGCCAGGCGCGTCCAATGTGTTGCTCATCATTCTCGACACGGTCCGCGAGTCGAGCACCGGCCTTGGGGGCGGCGCTCCGCTCACGATGCCGGCGATCGCCCGGCGCGCCACCGGTGCGGTGGTCTTCGAGCAGGCCTACGCCACGGCGCCGTGGACGATGCCGTCGCACGCGTCGGTCTTCACCGGACGGCACGCCACCGAAACCGGCGTGAACTACCTCACACCGCTCTCGCCCGGCGCGGTGACCCTCGCTGAAGTCTTTCGGGCCCACGGATGGGCCACGGGCGGCTTCACCGGCAACGTGATCGTTACCGGCGACGGCAGCGGCCTCGAACAGGGATTCATCACCTATCGCGCCATGCGCCGGTCGCTCGCCGAGATCGTGCGGCACACGACCATTACCCAGGCCGACCTCGTCCTCCAGATCGCGCAGGACGTGGCCCGCCGACGGTCTCCTCGCCAGATCGCGCGCCACCTCTCGGCAAACGACTTTCGGCCGGTCGCCAACGAGATCACGCACCAGCGGATCACCTCGCGCACCACGATCGACGAGTTCCTGCGCTGGCAGGGCCGCCTCGAGTCCGGGCGACCCTGGTTCGCGTTCCTCAATCTGTTCGATGCCCACACCCCGTATCTCGGCCCCGGAAGCAGGGGCGCACTGAGCGACGCTCGTCCGAATACCCGGTCCGAGTACGAGAACGCGATTCGGCGCCTCGACCTCGAACTCGAACGCCTGCTCCAGGTGCTGGAGCGTTCCGGCGCCCTGGCGCACACAATTGTTGTCATCACATCGGATCACGGCGAACAGTTCGGCGAACATGGACGCAAGTTCCACGGAAACAGTCTGTATGAGCAGGTGCTGCACGTCCCCCTGATATTCTTCGCCCCTGGCGAACCGCCGGCTCGAGTCAGCCAACAGGTGTCACTCCGGAACCTGCCGCGCACCCTGCTCACCCTGGCCGACGTTGCCGGCGCCGACTCCTTCCCGGGCACGTCGCTGGTGCCCCTCTGGCGCAATCAGCCGGAACCGGCTGGCAACCCGGTACTGGCTGAACTCGACCAGGAGATCGGGGTGACGACGGTATTGCTGCAGAGCCACGGCCCGATGAAGAGTGTCGTGAACGACTCGCTCCACATCATTCGGGACGGTGACGGGCGGCTCTCGGTGTTCCGGTACCGCAGCGACGTGTTCGAGGAACAGAACCTCGTGGTGCCCCGGGCCGACACCGCGTCGTGGGCGAACGAGCTGGAGTCCACCGTGCGCGCGGAGGGACTGCAGTGGCGATCCGTTGGCCGCCGGGATGCGCGCGCGTGGCCGTGGCCTGCCCCACCATGATCCAGTACCTCACCGGGATCTGCTTCGTCGTTGTGGTCTGGCTGGTGTCGGCCAGCGCGGTCATCGGATGGGGCGCGTTCGCCTGGCCGCTGGTGATCAGCCGAACCATGCGACCCAGCGACCTCACCCGCCTGTTCTGGACCGGGCTGGCCGTGCTCCTGTTCCTGTTGCTTGGCGCGCACCTCGTGATCCGCATTGGTCCCGCGATACAGGCAGTGGTGATCGGCATTGGCCTGGTGGGTCTCGTCAGGCATCGCGCCGACGTGGGGCAACTTGTCGGGCGGAAAGCGCGCTCGCTCGGACCAGTTGTTGGCGCGCTGTTCGTCCTCTTCTGTCTCTGGGCGGCCCACCGGTCGACGGCTCCGGTCACGCAGTACGACTCCGCCGTGTACCACATTCCCGTCATTGCCTGGTACGTGCAGTATCCAGCCGTTCCGGGCCTCGCCAACCTGCATGGGCGCATGGCATTCAATTCGGTGGCGTCGCTGTGGGGCGCGCTGTTCGATTCGGGATGGTTGGAGGGACGGGCAAGTCATTTCTGCAACAGTGTCCTGATCGTCGCCATGGCACTCACCGCGTTCAGTTCGCTCGGTCGAGTGCTCCGGGAACGCACGCTGCCACGCGCATCGTCGCTCTACGCCGTCTTCCTGCTTCCGGCTTTCGTGGAGCTTCTGATCGACAGGAACAACGCCAGTCCCACACCCGACGTCGCCACCGCCATCTTCCTCATGGCGGCCATCTTCGCACTGCTCAACTTTCTGCGCGACGACGGCCAGCAATGGAGCGGGTCGAGATCGACGCAGTTCCGGCTGACGGCGTTGCTCCTGGCTCTGACGCTGCTGAGCAAACCGAGCGCGGCCGGTTTCGTCGCCGGCGCCGGAGTGCTGCTGCTGGCCTTTGCCTGGGTGAAAGCCCGCTCCGAATGGCGCTCGTGGACAGGCGCGCTGATTTTCCCGACGGCCTTCCTTGCGGTATGGATGCTCCATGGCGTGGTGTTGAGCGGCTATCTCGTCTACCCGGTCGCGGCGACCGGTCTGCCGCTGCCTTGGCGCGCGCCGCGCCTGCTGGCCGTCGCCGAGGCCGGCTGGATCACACAGGGGTCGCGATATGCCGACGACACGGCGTACGGAGTGGACTGGTCGTGGCTGCCGTATCTCTGGGACAAGCTGGTTCAGCGCTACTACCTGTGGGGTCTCACGCTGGAACCGCTTGTCCTGTCCCTGTTGCTCGCGGTCCTCATCATCCTTGTTGGCGTACGGCGCGGTGCCCGGGGCGCTCTGTGGATGTGGCTCGCTGCGCCGCTCGCCATCGGGCTCCTCTTCTGGTTCTTCACGGCCCCATCCTACCGCTTCGGATTCGCGCTCGAGTGGTCGCTGGCCGCAGTCCTCGGCGCTGTACTCGTGCGGATGGTGTGGATGTGGAGGCCCGCGATGTCGCGCACGCTGCTGATGTTCCTGGTAGGCCTCAGCGCCGTCGTTCCGGTACTCCTGCATGCGGTCTGGAGCGACCCGCCGAGGCGCACCAACAGCCTTGGCGCGATTTTCCAGGGACTGCAACGCACACTGCTCGTGGACCCGGGACCCGACCATGGCCTCCACCCGCTGCCGGACCCGGAGACACAATCCTTCGAGACCCGCAGCGGACTGGTGCTTCAGGTTCCTGTCGCCCAGCAGGCGTGCTGGCGCAGGATCCTGCTGTGCACACCGCACCCTTCACCGTCGCTGCAGTTGCGTCAGCCGGGCAACCTCGCCGACGGCTTCGTCGGGCTCGCGACTTTTGATCAGCTCGACTTTCCGGTGCAACACAGCAGCTACGGGGACTACGTGCGATGCGTGAACGAGGACCAGTCGCGCGAGCGGACGTGTTACGAGCGCCTCAATCCGCAGATGCGCCGGCCGCACTAAGTTCAGACAGCTGGCCTTCGATCCCTGGCCCTCGACCTATGGCCTCCTCCCCCACCAACTCAGCACACGGAGCGCGCGCAGTGTGTTCCAGCGGCTCGGCGCCGGCCGCCGGGGTGCGATCGCGACCTGACGCATGGTCATGGCGCTCCTGGCAGTCGTTCATGACATCCCGATCCACATCGGCTCCTTCAGTCGACGCCTTGACGCTGCACCCGGCCGCGTGCATCGTCGAGCGGTGGTGGATCGCAGTTCGCGGACTTTCTTCCGGGCTCACCATGCATTCGACGCAGATGGCGGCCGTGGCCGCCACATCCCTCCTCCTGGGGTGGTCGCCCGCGCTCCCCGGCGCCAACCGAACGACACCTCGCCGCGACACCGGTGTCACTGCCGGAGTTCGACGTGGCACCAGCTCGCTGGCAGCCCGCCAGCTGGCAACCGGCGATGCCTGCGCCCTTGTGACCCCCGCGGAGGTCAGCGCAGCGCTGGGCATCACGGTGCTCCCGGGCAAGACGCCCCCGCCTGTGAATGGACACCCGATTACCACGATCTGCGCGTTCAGCAACGTGCCTAACGCCAGCATCGGTGACAAGAAGGCGGTCATCAGTCTCATCACCACGCAATCGTTCGACATCGGCAAGACGCCGGTGCAGGGCATCACCAAGACGCCGGTGAGCGGGATCGGCGACGAGGCGTATTTCGTGGTGACGCCCGGCTTCGACAGCGGGCTCAACGTGCGCGAGGGAAGGCACGCGATGCAGATCCGCGTGAACGGCGGCAAGCTCACCATCGCGCAGGAGGAGGACATCGAGAAGGCCATCGCGAAGGCCGCCGTCGTGCGCCTCTGACAACGGCACCGCGCCGGCGTTGCAATTTGAGCCCCTCCTGCGCCCTGTGGTCCGGCGACACCGCTGCGCGCCACGCCAGGCGGTCTGGCGACACCGATCGCGCGCCGCACCAGGCGGCTGCTCCGAAAAGCCGCCCGACCACCGCCGCCCTCAGCGAGGCCACGTGTTCGGTGCGGTGTGATTCGCGGTGCGGCATGCGAGTGGTCCGATCTCCTATCGCCGGCGCCGGCTCCCACCCAGCAACGCGCCCAGCACGCCGCGAACGAGCGTACCCGTGACCGCCACGGCTGCGGTGCGCACGACGCTCCGGGTAATGGAGGAACCCAGGATCTGGTCGAGCGCACCCACCGGGACCTGGCCCCGCGCCGTCCTCGGCGCCGACCCGGGCGGCGGGGGGTCGGCGACCGCGGCATGCCGGGCCACCAGCATCTCGCGGGCACTCTCGCGATCCACCGCCTGAGCGTACTTGCGCACCTGCGGCGTCTGCAGGCGCTGCGCGAGCTCGGCGTCGGTGAGCGGGCCCATCCGCGACTGGGGCGGGATCATCCGGGTGGCGAACGGGGGCGTCGGGGTACCGCGTTCCGTGAGGGTGACCACCAGCGCTTCGCCGATGCCTAACGACGTCAACGTCGTCGGAACGTCGTAGAACCCGGTGCGCGGAAAGGTACGCGCCGCCGCGTTCAGGTTCTTCTCGTCGTCGGGCGTGAAGGCGCGGAGTGCGTGCTGCACGCGATTCCCGAGCTGACCGAGCACCGTCTCGGGGACGTCCCTGGGGCTCTGCGTGACGAAGAAGACGCCGACACCCTTCGACCGGATGAGCCGGACGACGTGCTCGATCTCGTCGAGCAGCGCCTTCCCGGCGTGCTCGAACAGCAGATGCGCCTCGTCGAAGAAGAAGACCAGCTTGGGCCTGGGAAGGTCGCCCACCTCCGGGAGTTCGTTGTACAACGACGCCAGCATCCACAACATGAAAGTGCTGAACAGCGCGGGGCGATCCTGGACGTCGACGAGCTCGAGCACGCTCACGACCCCGCGTCCGTCACGCTCGCATTGAATGAGATCGTTGAGGTCGAACGCGGGCTCGCCGAAGAATGCGCCGGCGCCCTGTTGCTCCAGCTCGACCATCTCGCGGAGCAGCACGCCAACGGTCGCCTTGGACATCCCGCCATAGTCCTTGAGCTCGGCGGCGCCATCGCCCGAGAGATACTGCAGCACGGAACGCAGATCGCTCAGGTCGAGCAGCAGGAGCCCCTGATCGTCGCAGTACTTGAAGACGAGGCTCAGCACACTGGCCTGGGTCTCGTTCAGGTCGAGCACTCTGGCCAGAAGCAGGGGCCCGAACGATGACACGGTGGCCCGCAGTTGCGCGCCTTTGGCTCCGGTGAGACTGAGGAATTCCACGGGAAAGGCATTCGGACGCCAGTCGTAGCCGGTGTCGCGGGCTCGGGCGGCGATCTTGTCGTTGGCGTCGCCGGGCACGCCGATTCCGGACAGATCGCCCTTGAGGTCCGCGAGAAAGACCGGCACGCCCGCAGCGGACAGCTGCTCCGCGATGAGCTGCAGCGACTTGGTCTTGCCGGTCCCGGTGGCGCCGGCAATCACGCCATGGCGATTCATCATCGCCAGCGGGATCCGGACCACCGGCTCGGCGTGGCATTCACCCTCGTGGACGACCGCACCTAACGTGATGGTCGCATCCGAGGTGGGAAACGCGGCCCGCGCTGCGTCGAGAATCGTCGAGTCCATGGTCTGCCGATGGGTTGGGGTCCCAAAGAAATGCGCGCCGCCGGCGCGATGCAATGCGTCACCGCCACAATGGGCTCGGACCTGCCCTTCCCATGACCGGACTGGAAGCGGAATCGCGGATCGCGGTCGTGCGCCCAGGCGATAGCCTGGGCCGCACCCCCGTGGAGAGTGGATCCGCCTCCACGCCCGCGTTGGTGATCTTCACGGGAAGGATGAACCCGCGGTCGTCGAAGTGCAGCTCGTCGATGCTCACCACCCGGTGATTGCGATCCGTTTCGCCCAGCGGCCGGCGGTGGTAGACGATGTACCACTTGTCCGTGGCCGGCGAGTGCAGCACCGAATGATGCCCCGCCCCCGTGGCCACGCTGGAATCCTGCTGGAGTATCTTGCCGATCCGTTCGAATGGACCCAACGGTGACGACCCGATTGCGTACGCGACCGCGTAGTTCGGCCCCGTCCAGCCTCCCTCCGACCACATGAAATAGTACTTGCCGTCCCTGAGCAGCATGAACGCGCCTTCCACGTATCCGCTCGGAGTGATCTCCCGGAACGTGCTGCCGTCGGGGAACGGAACGAATCCCGTGAAGTCGCTGTTGAGTTTCGCGATGTTGCAGTGCCGCCACCCGCCATAGACGATGTAGTACGTGCCGTCACGGTCCCTGAACACCATCTGATCGATCGGCTGCGCGCCGTTGTGGAACTTGTCGATCAGCGGTTTGCCGAGGTAATCGACGAATGGTCCCTCGGGTCCGCGCGCGCGCGCGACGCCGATCCCGCCCACCTGCTGATCGTTCTGGATGTCGTTCGCGCCGAAGAACAGGTAGTACCAGCCGTCCTTCTCCACGATCGACGGCGCCCAGACCGCGCGGCGGGCCCACGAGACGTTCTTCACGTCGAGCACGTGTGCGTGCTTCGCCCACATGATGAGGTCCCGGGACGAGAACGCATCCATGAAGGTCTGCTGCTCGTACGGCGCCGAGTAGGTGGAATAGATCCAGTACTGACCGTCGAAGACGTGGGCTTCCGGGTCGGCGTACCAGCCGGGGAGGATCGGATTCCCCGAGCGTGCGGGTTGCGCAACCGCGCTGGCGCCCGCGGCCAGCGTCAATGCGCAGGCGAGGAGGGCGAGACGCCAGGAGAGTTGGTCGCGGACGTTCACGGCGAGCAGAACAAAGATCTGACGGGAGGCCCTAGCGGGATCGACTCGCGAGCAGCTGCTGGATGGCGGTTGCCCGCGTGACGTCGACCCAGAACAACCCTCCGGTGACAGTCCACGCTACGCCATACCACACGTCGTCGGTGCCTGACCAGCGCCGGATCTTGATCGTGTAGGTCTCGCCCGGTGTGCCGGTGAACTCCGCGATCTCGTAGCTGTTGTCCCACGACCCGCTGTATCCGACCTGCACACCGCGACTGTCGAAGATCTGCAGGTCGAGGTCGACCGTGAGCCGCGACGACAGCGGCAGCTCGATCCCGAAGAACGACAGCGTCGTAATCCGGCTGTCCCACGCGAGCGCCACTTTCACGTGGCGTGGCGCGAAGACGCTGCGCCCCAGCGTCACGAAGTACGAGAAGGTCGTTCGTTGGTTGCTGCCGATGTTCGCCGAGCGAAGCGTACCGACGTCCCACCCTCTGGCGGTCCCGGCGGCGTTGCGCCACCGGCGCTGCCTCGCGATCTCGACCCCCTCCAGGGCGTCCACCGCCCCGGTCCCGTCGGATGCATCGACGCCAGCAGTCACATCCTGCCACCACGTACTCCCCGCAATGTTGCGCTTCGCCCCGGCGAGCAGGATCGCGCGACACCCTTCAGGCCACGATTTCAGGGTCGGGGCGGCGTTCTGAATCTCTGCCGCGCATCCGGCGGCTGCTGGCGATGCCATGCTCGTTCCGCTCATCGTCAGCCCGACAGTCGTGACCGACGTCCCGTTCGCCGCAATCTCCGGCAGCTCACGATCGCCGTGCGCGCTGGAGGGATTTCTGAACACCGAATCGCCCGACATCGCCGCGGCGGTATCGTCGTGGTTGCCGACAGTGAGCCCGTTGTAGCCCTTGTGGTTCACGTACTCGGCGCTCGGCGGCTGGATATTGTCCGGGTCGCCTTGCCAGTAGTTCCCCGCCGCCTGGCAGATCGTCGGGAAGGGCCACTGCAGCGCCAGCCAGTCCTTGTAGATGTCGTCGTAGGACATGGTGGCCGAGCCAGGCTCGCTCGACCGGTGAAAGCTCTGGCTGATGACGGTGCACCCCTTGTCCCGCGCGGCCCAACGCAGCGCGTCGAGATCCTTGCTGTTGGCTGAATGCAGCGCGCACGCCGGCGCGTGGCCGTGCGGCTTCCCGCTCTCGATGTTCTTCACGATGCCGTGGGTGTGCCTCGCATGCTGCGACGTGGCGAACCCCGAGCTCTTGTACGACGCCGTAATCGAGAGATTCGAGGTGTTGTCGGGACCATCCTCCCAGACGGCAACCTTCACCCCCGTCCCGTCGAAGCCAAGCGCGTGCGCGTCGTCGGAGTTCGCAATGCCGATGGAGTTGACGAGGTCCTCGATGCCCTCGCGCTCGTGCAGAAACGCTCCCACCACGTCGCGCCGCTTCACGATCGCCCCGATCTCCGATGGCGTGAGCTCGGCGTACACCGCAGGCGCGTGCGGATCGGCCTGAAACCTGCGCCTGGGATAACGCTCCTCGTGTCGCGACGCGAAAGCGCGCACCACACCGGCAATCGCTTTGCCTCGCGCGCGTATCTCCGGGCTGGGGCGCTTCGTTGCTCCGGTCTCCTTCTTGGCGCTCAGCGCCAGTGCCTCTTCGGAACGGAGCCACAGCGCCACCGGGATGCGTGTTCTCGGCCCGGCCTTTCGCAGTCGCGCATGCAGTGCTTCGTGCAGCTTGCCGAACTTGCGCAGGTGAGCGCGCTGCATCCGCCGGAAGATCCTGTTCGCATCGATCGGACGTCCCGATTGATCGAACGCGAGCTCAACGGGAGCGCCCGTCTTCCTGTTCGAGGCCTTCATGAGTTCGATGTACTTCCCTGGCGGGCGGCGGTCGGAGTGGACACGCTCGGTCTGCAGCTCCTTCACGCGCAGGCGCGTGATGCTCTCGACGCGCACACTGCGCGGCACCTGCGCTACCGAGTCGGTGACGTAGAACGGAATCACAATCTCGTCGGGGACCCCGCGGCCCTTCGCCGTCAGGAGCCCGCCGATCAGCAGGACGTGATGGCCGGGCGGGAGCGGTTTTTCGGGCGACCATCTCGCGACTCTCCCCGCACCGGAGATCTTGACCCCTCCCCTCACACCGTGGACCACAATGCCACCCTGCGCGGACTGCGGATCCAGCGACGCGCGTGATTTGATCACGATCCTCGTATCCGGAAAGACCACCTCGTTGGCGCTGATGCTGGTCGTGAGCTGCTTCCGTATCGCCATGATGAATTCCTCGCCTGTAATTCGCTGGTTGATGTCCGGGCCCCTCACGTAACGCATGAGCGAAAGGCCGGTCGCAGAACCGAACTCCCGTGGAGAGCCGACCGGAGTGCATTGAGGGCGCGGTCTGAACTCGAGTCGGACAGCGGCCTGATCCGCGTGGTGCCGGCGCCGACGGCCGTCTCGGTGTCGGATACCTGCGTGCCGAATGCACCCGTCGCAAGGTAGCACGCGTAGCGTGGGCCGCCACGGTGCGTTTCAGTCGCACCTCCTGCACGCGCCTGTCACCTAACGATCCCGGAGGTTCGGCGCTCCCGGCCTCCATCGGCAGAAACACTGACGACTGCTGACGTCTTCCGCTCAGGAGCGCCTGCTGCCGCGAACCGGCCGGCCGTCCCATATTTGCACGCGAGCCCCGGTATCGAACGGCAGACCGGACCAACCGATCGCCTGCCGGGCGCCAGCGAGTCGGCAGACTCGCGGCCGAGCCCGTCAGACGACATCTTCGAGGCCGTGACCTCCCAGACAGAACGCCTCGCCGCCGCCCTCGCGGACCGATACCGCATCGAGCGGGAGTTGGGTACCGGCGGCATGGCCACGGTCTACCTCGCCCATGACCTCAAGCACGACCGCAAGGTCGCCCTCAAGGTTCTGAAGCCGGAACTCGCCGCCGTGCTGGGCGCCGAGCGGTTCGTGGTGGAGATCAAGACGACCGCATCGCTGCAGCACCCGCACATCCTGCCGCTGTTCGATTCCGGCACCGCCGACGGCTTCCTGTTCTACGTGATGCCGTACATCGAAGGCGAGACACTGCGGAGCAAGCTCACCCGCGAAACGCAACTCGGCATCGACCAGGCGGTGAGCATCACCACCGAGGTGGCCGACGCGCTGGATTACGCCCACCGCCACGGTGTGATCCACCGCGACATCAAGCCGGAGAACATCCTCCTGCACGACGGGCGGCCGATGGTCGCCGATTTTGGAATCGCCCTCGCGGTCAGCGCGGCGGCCGGTGGCCGGATGACCGAAACCGGCCTCTCGTTAGGCACGCCCCACTACATGAGCCCGGAGCAGGCCACCGCCGAGAAGGAGATCACCGCGCGCTCCGACATCTATTCACTTGCGAGCGTGCTCTACGAGATGCTCGCGGGGGAACCGCCACACAGCGGCGGCTCGGCACAGCAGATCATCATGAAGATCCTCACCGAGCCGGTGCCCGCGGTCACCACCCTGCGCAAATCCGTGCCGGCGAACGTGACGGCCGCCATCACCAAGGCGCTGGAGAAGCTCCCCGCCGACCGGTTCGACAGCGCCAGGGATTTCGCCGAGGCGTTGAAGAACCCGTCGTTCGCCACCGCCGCACTGACGGGGCCGACCCCCCTGCGCCGCGGGTCGGGCTGGAGGTGGGCGCTCATTGGAGGACTGATATCGGGCGTCGCCGTCGCGGCAGCCGGTGTGCGCGTCGGCCTGCTCGGATTTCTCGTCGGCGGCTCCAGCGCCGGTGCCGCCCTGGATCAGGTGTCGTTCACGCAGCGGACATTTACCACCGAGGCGGTGTTCACGGCCCGGTTCTCCCGCGATGGGGAGACGATCGTCTATAGCGCCGCTGCCCAGGGCAGCGTTCCCAGCCTCTTCGTCATCCGGCCGGACTATCCGGAGCCTCGCCCGGTCGGCCAACCGGCAATGCATCTCCTGTCCGTGTCCTCTCACGACGAGATGGCCGTGCTCGTGCACGCTGCCTACCTGGGGCACCGCCTCTTCACTGGAACGCTGGCCCGCATGCCGATGGGCGGCGGCGCGCCGCGCGAGATTCTCGCGGCTGTTCGCGAAGCGGACTGGGCGCCCGACGGATCCGACCTGGCGATCATCCACGACGTGAACGGGAAGGATCGGCTCGAGTACCCGATCGGAACGGTGATCTACGAATCGACCGGGTATCTCTCCGACCTGCGGTTCTCACCGTCGGGAGACCAAATCGCGTTTCTCGAACACCCCTTGCGGTATGACGACCGCGGCGGCGTCGCGGTGGTCGATCTGAAAGGCGCCCACCGGATGCTCACCCAGGGCTACTGGGGCCTGGAAGGCCTGGCCTGGATGCCCGACGGCCAGCGCATCATTTTCGGCGCCGCGCTCGAGGGCGGGTTCTATCAGGTTCATGCGGTGACACTCGACGGGCGGGCCCACCTCGTGCTCCCAAGCGCGGGCACGGTGACAGTGCAGGATGTATCGGCCTCCGGTCGCTGGCTGCTCACGCGAGACGACTTGTTCTTCCGGCTGATGGTGAAGGGCCCCGGCGCAAGCTCTGAGCGCGATCTGTCCTGGCTCGACAATTCACAGGGCCCACATCTCTCGCTGGACGGCGAATTGCTTGCGTTCGGAGACGAGTCAGCCGATGCCGGCGCCAACTATGCCGTGATGGTCCGAAAAACGGACGGATCGCCTGCGGTGCGTCTGGGAGAGGGAGCCGTGCGAGCGCTGTCGGCGGACAAGCGTTGGGTCCTCGCCAGCGTGCCAACGACGCCCCAGCAGTTGATGCTCTATCCGACCGGACCGGGCCAGCCGCGCCGTCTTGATCACGGCGAACTCGAATCATATACCGATGCGCAGTTCTTCCCTGATGGGAATTCGCTGCTCGTCTGCGGCAACGAACAGGGACACGCTACCCGCTGCTACGTCCGGCCGCTGGGCGACGGGCCGCTCCGCGCGCTGACGCCGGAAGGCACCAACCAGGGCTTCATCGCCCCGGACGGCACATCGGTGCTTACGGCCTCGGCCGACGCATACAGCATCTACGCCCTGAGCGGTTCGCCAGCCCGGCCGGTGCCGAAACTCAGCTCTGCGGACGTGATCATCCGTTGGACGCCGGACGGGCGGGGGCTCTGGATCACGGGCGCGAACGAGAATCCTCCGCGCGTGGACCGGCTGGACCTGGCAACCGGTCAACGGACGGAGGTACTGTCGATTCTGCCTACCGCGCGGTCGGCGCTGATCACGATTCTCGACATCACGATGGCTGACGACCCGCGTGCGTACGCCTACCTCCGGGCCGAGTACGTGTCGCACATTTTCGACGTCCGGGGCATGCGTTGACCGCGCCGTTCGGACGCCTCGCCGCCGCCCACCCCGAGCAGTGGAGCCGCGTGAGAAGCCGCCTCGGCGCTGGGCACAGATGACCGTGGATGCCTGGCGCCAGGATCTGAAGCAGGCCATCCGGCAGATCGGAGGTTCGCCGACTTTCACCGCCGCGGCGGTGCTGTCGCTGGCCATCGCGTTCGGCGCGAACACGGCCGTCTTCAGCGTGGCCAACGCACTCCTCCTTCGGCCGCTGCCGTACCCCGAGCCCGATCGTCTCGGCATTCTCTGGCAGCGGTCTCCCCGCCTGAACGTGCAGCAGGACTGGCTTTCCACGGGGCAGTATCTCGACATCGCCCTCGAGAACACAGTCTTCGAGCGCACGGCCGCGGCGATCGGCGCCAGCTTCAACATGACCGGCGACGGCCCACCGGAACGCGTCGATGGCATCCGCGTCTCATCGTCGTTCTTTCCACTCTTCGGCGCGCAGCCTGGGCTCGGACGCGTTTTCTCGGCTGACGACGACACCCCGGGCGGTGAGCGCGCCGTGGTCCTCACCCACGGGTTCTGGGTGCGTCGCTTCGGAAGCGACCCCGCTATCATCGGCAGGCGGATCGTCCTCAACGACCTTCCCTTTACCATCGTCGGCGTTACGTCCCGCGCGTTCGTCTTCGGCAGGGAGGTCATGCCGGCGGTCAACGGCATTCAGCGCACCGATCTGATCCTCCCCTTGCCGCTCCCGGCATCGGCTCGCGCCAATCGCAACGGCGAAGACTTCAACGTGTTCGCCAGGCTCAAGCCCGGCGTAACGGTCGCGCACGCGCAATCCGAAATGGACGCCATCGCGGCACGCATGCGGCTGCAGTATCCGGCGATGTACCCTGAAACCGGCGGTCTCACGATTTCCATCGTGCCGCTGCTGGATCAGGTGGTTGGCGATCTGCGGATGACGTTGTACGTGCTCCTTGGCGCCGTCGCGCTCGTCCTGCTCATCGCGTGCGGCAACGTGGCGAACCTTCTCCTGGCCCGCGCGACCGTGCGAGAGCGGGAGCTGGCAATTCGCGCGGCGGTCGGCGCGCGACGCGGACAGCTCGTGCGGCAGCTGGTTACCGAGTCGCTGGTGCTCTCGCTGGCGGGCGCCCTGGTCGGACTCGCGATTGGTCTGCTGGGCATCACGACACTTCGGTTCTTCGAGCCGGCGAACGTCCCGCGCGCCGCCGACATTCGCCTCGACGGCCCCCTGCTCGCGTTCACGGGTGTCGTCTCGCTGGTCACCCCACTTCTTTTTGGCCTCGGACCCGCCCTCCGCGCCGCGCGTGCCGACCCCAACACCGTCCTCCGTGGCGGCGGGCGGGGCTCGTCGGACCTGGCGGGCCGTCACACCAATGGCCGACGCCTCCTGATCGTCGCCGAAGTCGCACTATCCGTGATCGTGCTGCTCGGCGCCGGCCTGTTGATTCGCAGCTACCAGCGTATCACGCGGGCGAACCCCGGATTCGATCCCGGGAACGTCCTGTCGTTTCGCCTCACGCTGCCGGCCGCGCGATACAACACTCCGGAGTCGGTCTCGCTCTTCTTCGACCGCCTCGAGCACGAAGTGCGCGGCTTGCCCGGCGTAGTGAGCATCGGCACCAATTATCAGCTTCCGCTCAGTTCCGTCGCGCTGGCGTGGGAGCCGATCTCCATCGAGGGGTACGTGCCCCGCGCGCCCAGCGACGAGCGGATCATCACCAGCAGTGCGTACATCAGTGCCGACTACCTGCGCACGATGGGCATCCCGCTGTTGCAGGGTCGGGCATTCATCGACACGGACAACCGGAGCGCACCACCGGTCGCGATCGTGGACGACAATCTCGCGGCCCGCTTCTGGCCGCATGACAGTCCGCTCGGCAAGCGGCTGCGTCAGGGGAGCGACGGGCCGTGGCGCACGGTGGTCGGCGTGGTTGACAATGCGCGCGAGTATGAACTCAGCGCCCAGCCGCCTATTACGGTCTACTTCCCCGTGGAGCAATATCGAATCGCCAGCCGGTTCGTTGTGGTTCGCACACGCCCTGGCCTCGACCATCGCGCCGCGCTGAGCGCGGTGCTGCGCCAGGTGGCGCAGCTCGATCCCGATCTCCCGGCGTACGACGTGAGTACGATGGAGCAACGGCTGCAGGACTCCCTGGCGCGCCGCAGACTCTCGATGATCGTGCTGGCGACGTTTGCCGCTTTCGCCCTGATTCTTTCGGCAGTCGGTGTGTACGGTGTCATCGCATACTGGGTGAATCAGCGCCGCCGGGAGATCGGCATCCGCATGGCGCTCGGCGCCGACGACGCCCGCATCCTGCGGCTGCTCGGCCGGGAGGTCGTTGCCATCGTCGGCGTGGGTGTCGTGGCGGGCCTGCTCGGCGCACTCGCCCTGACGCGCATCATGCGCGACCTCCTGTTCGGGGTCACGCCGACGGACCCGCCGACGTACCTGCTGGTGTCGCTCATCATCCTCGTGACCGCCGTGGTCGCGACCTGCGTACCCGCGCGACGGGCCACACGCGTCCACCCGGGGAGCGCACTGCGGGAGGCGTAGGCCGGCCGCCGTCGTGGTAGAGCGATACGGGTGGCGCGTCGGCCGCCCCCGGTCGCATGAACCCGGAGCTCGCCAGTTCCCGTATCAGGGCTGCCGTGGCTGCGTGCTGGGAGCCCGACTCGACGGTTCACTGGTTGCGCGTCGCAGGCCCTGCACCGCGCGATCGCGCCATGTCGCGACCTCGGGTCCACCTCTTCGCCACAGGGAAGCCGCCATTCCATAGTAGCGGGCCGCCGCTGCACGATCGCCCGCAGCCTCAGCGATCTCTCCCAACTCGAGCGACGCGCGCGTCGTGTAGAATCCCATCCAGGTCGTGGGAGGAACGAGCGAGCGCAACAACGCCGCTGCGCTGTCGGTTCGCCCGGTTGCCCGGAGGAGCGTGGCCAGGTGAAACCGCATCGCCGGCTCGGGTTGGGATTCCAGCGTGTTATTGGCGTGAATCGTCCACAGATCGAACGCGCGCTCGCTCAGACTGAGCGCGGTCTGGAGGTCGCCGCGTCTCGCTGCGAGGCGTGAGTCCAGGTCATTTTGCAATGCGCCCCGATAGTCATCCGAGGTGCCGCCCGCTGGAAGGGACCCGATGACGGCGCGCCACCGCCTTGTCACAGTGGAATCCCCGAACATCGCGTTATACGCCGCAATCGACCAGCCGGCCCACCAGACCGGTCTGGTCTCGAAGTACGCGCTGGCCGAGTCGATCGGAACCAGCCCCACCAGTTCGCGAAGGCCCCGCTGCGTGATTGAGCTGTCTCCCACTCCGGCGATGGCCGAGGCGACGAACAGGAGATTCACCTGTGTCGCGAGGCCCGGAAATGGTCTGTACGCGCCCGACCGGGCGATCGAGTCGACTTCCTGCTGACGCCCCTCGGCCATCGCCAGCTGTATGCTCGCGCCGAGCGCCGTGCGCTGCGGTACGCCCGGGCCGGCGACCGTCTCCAGTCGTGTCGCAAGCTGTTCCGCCCGATCGGGCGAGAACGAACGCAGGGTGCGAAACACGGCCAGCCACTCGGCCACGGGGCCGGTGCTGACCGCGTCGACGAGCTTGCGGAACTGCTCCGAGTCGGCCTGCAGGGCGCGGAGGCTCAGCAAGGCGGAGCGGATCAGCGCGTTCGTGGTGTCCGCGCTCACCAGCCGCCGGATCTGGTGCTGCACGTCGGCGGAATCGTCGGCGGCCGCAGCAAGAAAGGACCGGCGCACCAGCGCCGGAACGTCGAGCGAGTCGACACGCAGCACCCGTTCCGACACCGCCCGGGCCTCCTGTTCCCCCATTCCGTATTGCCACCCGTAGGACAGGTGACTGTAGCCGAGCAGGTCGAGCGCCTGGATGTCGGTGCTGTCTCGCTCGAGAATGCGCCTCGTGGCGTCGGCCACGCCAGCACCGTCGGTGCGAATGGAAGCCAGGACGGCACGGGCCCGCAGGCGCTCGCGCTCGCCTAACGAATCGCTGGCCTGCACGGCGCGCTCGGCCAGCGGAAGCAATCCGGTGTAGGCCTGCCCGGCAGTCGACTGCCGCCAGGACTTGATGCTGACCGCCGTCACCAGGGCGAGCGCGAAATTCGAGTCCAGCGCAACGGCGCGGTCGATCGCGATGTCCGCCGAGTCGACCAGGCCGCGCCGCATCGCTTCGCGCGCCGCCAGGTAGGCCTTCAGTGCCTCGAGCGAATCCGTGGCATGCGCATCGACGTGAGGTCCGGGCTCCCCGGTGAGCTGCCCGACGATGCCGACGGCCAGGCGCTCGACCAGGGCAGGCAGGCTGTCGGTGACCGTCGCCTCGGAGAACGTGTGCACCAGATTGGCCCGCTCGCTGGCGTAGAGCCGGGCAGTGACGACAACCCGCTCGCCGGTCTGGACAACGGCGCCGAGCAGGAAGGTCGCGGCCCCGGCGCGCTTCGCCAGTTGCGCCGCTTCATCCGGGTCGGGACTGCGGGCGCGTTCGGCACGATCCGGCCGCAGCGCGTGCCACAGCGACCACGGGTCCGCCACCGGGAGGCCCGGCGTGCCGTCGAGAGACGTGGCCAGCAGGTCGGGAAGGTATTCCGTCCATTCGTCCACGCCGGCTCCGCTGGTGCGGAATGGAAAGATCGCGACCGCAGCGCTCCGACCGTGGCCGCCGCCGCGCAGCATGCGCCGTCCGGCCAGAGCGAGCAGGGCAACGGCCGCTCCCAGTACCGTTAGGCGCACGACTCGATGTCGGCCGAGGCGCGCCCCGGCTGACGGCACCGCGTCACCGTGCGTTGCAGCGTCCAGCGCGGCGACAAATTCGGGCGCGGAGCGGTAGCGATCCGCCGGCGCCGGCGCCAGACCGCGCCGCACCACTGCGTCCAGATCGCCGCTGACACTCGAACGGAGCGGCGTCAGTGACCGGACCTCGCCCTTGAGCTGTCGCGCCAGGACTGCCTGCGGAGTGGGTCCGCTATGTGGAGGCTCGCCGCTCAGCATCTCGTACACGACACACGCGAGCGAGTAGACATCCGTCCGTCCGTCCAGGCGCCGATCGCCGCTGGCCTGCTCCGGACTCATGTAGTTCGGTGTCCCCACCACGATACCCGTGGAGGTCAGCCGCTCGTCCTCCGCCGGTACGATCGCCCCGGCAATGCCGAAATCGGCGACGCTCGCGTGCCCGTCGTGGAGGAGGATGTTCTCCGGCTTGATGTCGCGATGGATGACGTTATGGGCGTGCGCGTAGCCCAGCGCGTCGGCCACCTCGCGGGCGATCCGCAGTGCGTCTGCCAGCGGAAGCTGCGTCTCGCGCTGGAGGCGGCCGCGGAGCGATTCGCCCTCCACCAGCGGCATCGTGTAGTAGAGGAAACCCGATGCCGACCCGGAATCGAAGACCGGCAGGATATTCGGGTGCGAGAGCGCCGCCGCGGTCCTGATCTCCCGGAGAAACCGCTCGGAACCAACGCCGGTGTCGCGATGCAATACCTTGAGGGCGACCGGGCGGTCGTGCCGGAGATCGCGGGCGCGATAGACCGTTGCCATTCCACCGCGACCGAGTTCGTCGTCGATCGCGTACACACCCGACAGGGCGTCACGCAGCGCCTCGAAATCCGCGCTCATCCCGGAGGAAGATAGCGCGCCGGTGATCCGGACACATGTTTTCATCCATTGAGGAATCCCATTTCGGGGCGAATATGAGCCATTCGGCACCGGATATCGTCATCCGCGACCTGGTCACGCTCGACGACTTCCACGCCTGCGTGGCACTGCAGGAGGAGACCTGGGGCCGCGGATTCTCCGAACGCGTCCCGGCAGCGATCCTCAAGGTGGGCCAGCGCATCGGCGGCGTCAGCGCGGGCGCCTTCGAGCCAGCCGGGCGCATGGTGGGATTCGTTTTCGGGGTGACCGGAGTGCGCGACGGACGACTGGTGCACTGGTCCGACATGCTCGCTGTCCGCGAATCGTACCGTGGCCGGCACCTCGGCGAACGCCTCAAACACTACCAGCGTGACAAGGTCCGCCAACTCGGCGTCGAAGAGATGCTGTGGACCTACGACCCCCTCGTCGCCCGGAACGCGCACCTCAACATCGACCGGCTGGGCGCCTTCCCCGTTGAATACGTGGTCGACATGTACGGCGCCGACACCGGGAGCGCGCTTCATGGCGCGCTCCCCACCGACAGATTCGTCATCTCGTGGGATCTGACCGGTGAACCCGGCATTCGCGCACCCGCCGCCGATCCCGCACCCGCCGGTGCCGGACTGCCATTGCTGAATCCGGTCGACGCTTCCGGCTTGCCGCAGCCGCCGGCCGACGCACCCTCGGACACGCCCGGGGTACGCGTCCAGATCCCGCGGGATCTCCAGGCAGAGCAGGCGGCCGGCGGCGATCGCGCCTTGCGCTGGCGACTCGCCGTCCGCGCGGCCATCGTTCCCGCACTGCGGCGCGGGCTCCGGGTCACACACTTCGTGCGCGGCGCCCCGCCCGCTCTTCCATATTACGTGTTGACCGTGCCTGACGAGCAGTTCATTCCATGATCGAAGTCGTCGCCATCACGCTGCGCGAAATCCGGCTGCCCCTCAGGGAGCCATTCCGGATATCCTCGGGCGTGGTCTCGGAGCGACGCATCGCGCTGCTCGAGTTGCGCGACGGCAGCGGCACCGCCGCCTGGAGCGAGTGCGTCGCCGGGGAATATCCCAACTACTCGGCCGAGACCATCGACAGCGCGTGGGTGACCATCATCCGCCACGTGGCCCCGCGCATCCTCTTCCGATCGCTCGACGCCCCGGGCGAAGTGCATGCCCTTCTGGCGCAGGACTGCCGCGGGAACTACATGGCGAGGGCGGCCGTGGAGATGGGCATCTGGGGGCTCGAAGCCGAACGCCTCGGCATCCCGCTGGCGCGACTGATCGGCGGCGCCCGCGACGAGGTCGAGGTCGGAATCTCGTTAGGCATCCAGCCCACCCCCGATGCCCTGGTGGAGACGGCGCGCCGCGCTCTCGACCAGGGCTACCGCAAGGTCAAGATCAAGATCAGACCGGGGGCCGATGTCGAGTACGCGGGGGCCGCCCGCGACGCCCTCGGACCTGATGCCCCGCTGATGGTCGACGCCAACAACGCCTACACCCTCGACAACATCGAGCCGCTCCTGGAGCTCGACCGGCTGGGCCTGATGATGATCGAGCAGCCGCTCGCCTTCGACGATCTCGCCCGGCATGCCGAACTCCAGACGCGTCTCCAGACGCCCATCTGCCTCGACGAGTCCATCACCTCGCTCGACCGCGCCCAGGACATGGTCCGCCTTGGCAGCGGCCGGATCATCAACATCAAGCCGGGACGGGTGGGCGGCTTCACCGCGTCGGTCGCCATCCACGACTATTGCGAATCGAACGGCATTCCGGTCTGGTGTGGCGGGATGCTGGAGACCGGCATCGGACGCGCCTACAACGTCGCCCTCGCCTCGCTCTCCAATTTCGTCAAACCGGGAGACATCTCCCCCAGCGCACGCTACTGGGACTGCGACATCGTGACCCCCGAGTGGACGATGACCGATCACGGCACCATCCACGTTCCCCTCGATCGTCCGGGACTTGGCGTGGGCATCGACCGCGACCGCATCGAGGACCTCACCGTTCGCGAAGAGACGGTGGGCGAACCCTGGCTTTCGTGACGAGTGACGATCCGGCAGTCAACGCCCAGCGTGGTGGCGCTTCTCCCCGGCCACCCGCGGCCGCGACTGCGCCCGCCCGAAGTACGGGGCGGCCGGGCGGCGGCCGCGGCGAGGGGCCGCAGGCGCAGTTCGCGCCAGACGAGATCGGGTCGCTGATCGGCCTGCGCCGCGAACTCCACCGCCACCCGGAGCTCTCGTGGAAGGAAGAGGGGACGGCCGGGCGCCTCGAGACCTTTCTGCGCAACGCGGGTGTGAACGATGTGCGCCGGGTGGCGGCCACCGGCGTGGTGGCACGCCTTCCCGGAGCCGGTGCCGCACCCACCGTCGCCATTCGCGGCGACATCGATGCGCTCCCCATTCAGGAGGAGACAGGTCTCCCATTCTCGTCCGATTGTCCGGGGGTGATGCACGCCTGCGGCCACGACGTTCACGCCACCTGGGCGGTCGGTGCCGCGCTGCTGTTGAAGCGAGACCCGGCGGCGGGTGATGTCATCGTCGTTCTCCAGCCGGCTGAGGAGGTGGGCGCCGGGGCGCGAGCTGTCCTCGCCTCGGGCGCGCTCGACGGCGCGGTCGCGATTTTCGGTGGGCACGTGGACCGGAGGTTTCCGCTCGGTCAGGTGGTGGCCGACCCCGGCGCGGTGGCCGCGTCGTCCGACACCTTCACTGTCACGCTCACCGGGCGCGGCGCGCACGGAGCCCGCCCGCACGAGGGTGCCGATCCGATCGTCGGCGCGGCCGCGATCGTCACTGCGCTGCAGACGATCGTCGCCCGGCGGCTCGACCCGGGGGTCACGGCCGTCGTCACCGTGGGGATGATGCATGGCGGATCGGCGCCTAACGTGATACCGCAGCAGGTGGCGCTCAGTGGAACGCTGCGGGCGATGGTTCCGGAAGTGCGCGCGGCACTGCGCGAGCACGTCGGCCATCTCGCCACCACCGTCGCCGCCGCCTACGGCCTGGCCGCGGAAATCGCGTTCGGCGACGGCACACCGCCGGTCGTGAACACCCCGCGCGAGAGCGCCTGGGCGCGCCGGGCCGCCGAGCACGTGCTGGGCCCGGGTTCGGTGGTACCGTTCGGCCTGACCAATATGGGAGGCGAGGACTTCGCGGTGTACCTCGAGCGGATGCCGGGGTGTTTTCTCCGCATCGGCGCACGGGAGGAAGGTGGCATGGTCACACCGGCACATTCATCGCGTTTCGTCGCCGCGGAAGAGAGCATCTTCGTCGGGGCCGCCGTGCTGGCCGAGTGCGCGCGGGTGGCGGGACACGAGCTCATGGCTGACGGTTGACAACTGGTGGCTGAGAGCTGATAACCGACAACTGATAGACTGTGAGGTCCACATGCCCGGCAGCCGATCGTCCAGCGAGCTGATCGTGCAATACGCGCAGAGCCATCAGCACCCGATCAACCGATTCTGTCACACGGTCGGGATCCCGCTGATCGTGCTGTCGGTGGCCGTCGCCATCGTCGCATTCTTCGTGGCTGGACTCTGGTGGATCGCGGGCAGCCTGTTCGTGCTCGGCTGGCTGTTTCAGTTCGTCGGGCACGCCTTCGAGGGGAAGCCCCCCGAATTCCTCCACGATTGGCGCTTCCTGTTCGTGGGCGTTCGGTGGTGGATGGCGAAGATCCGCGGCAAAGCCTGACCGGCAGAGCAGCGGGGGCACGGGGCCGGGGCGCCCGACGAGGCCGAGGGGCAGGCCGGATACCAGCCCTCACCGCGAACGCAACGCGGCGTCTGACTCAGCGCTTGCTGTCGATCGCGCGGATGTCCGCCTTCACCGCGTCCAGCAGCTTCCCCGGCAATTCAATGTCGGTTCGGCGGTCGCCATTCTTCATGTCGGTCACCGTGATGTTGACCTTGCCGCCCGACGCGAAATCGCTCAACGGAAAGACGAATATTCTCGAGTACACATCCTGCTGGTCGCGGGGATAGGCCTCCCAGTTCACCACCGTGTGGACCCGCGCGCTGTCGATCGGATGCAGGAGCGTCTGGTCGCGCGTGATGACGAACGATCCGGCGCTCCCCCTGCGCAGGTTCAGCAACTGGGTCGGGTGCCCGTATTCCGGTGGCGCGGCGTCCTTCGGCGCCACCTGGATGATCACCACCCCGCGCCGCTCGGCGACGTATTCACTCCACGCCGGCCAGTCGGCGATCGGGTCGCAGCGTCCCTTGTCGCGCTCGTAGCAGTTCCACTCGCTGGACAACGACATCGGATTGTAATTCTTCTTCAACGAGTCCGCGGTTTCCTGACGCCAGGCCATCACCTGCGGCGTCATCACCAGGACGGCGAAGTCATCCTTGAGGGTCAGGAATCCGTCCTCGATCGTCTTCCGCGAACGCTTCCGGCCATCGGCCAGAAGCGCGTTAGGCACCGGCGTCGGCGACCACGACGCCACCTCGCGCTCCACCGGCGACACCCGCCGGCCGGCATCCTGCGCCCGGGCAAGGACCGCCCGGATGGTCGCGGCCGGAATCCCGGTGGCCGTGCTCCTGGTGGCCGAGCGCGTGAGTCCGGCCACCAGGCCGTTGGGAAGAACCAGTGGACCGCCCGCCGATCCGTCGGTGGCGCGCAGCGCGGCGGTCAGCCTGCTGTCGGTCACGCGCGAAACCGTTCCGCGACCGTCCCGCCGGGTGCTCACCATGCTCGGCGCGCCGATCGCGACCACCGAGTCCTTCACGGCGACGTTGGCGCTGTCGTCAGCCAGGACGAGGGGAGTGCACGGGCCGCACGCCTTCATCGAGATCAGCAGCGCCGCAACGTCGCGCGTCTTGTCCCGCACCAGCACCGGCGCCAGCAGCAGGTGCGCGCCATCGACCAGTACCGGAACCGTATCCTGTGATTCGACCAGCGATGCCGAGGTGAGCACGATGCCGCTGCTGTCGGCGAGGAATCCGGCACCGCGCCCGTCGGTCCCGATGCCGAAGACGCTCGCCGTGCTCTGCCGGACCGCGTCATCGAGCGACCCCGTGTTCGGCATGGCGGTGGCGGACGTGTCCTTCCTCACCGAGTCGGCGGCGCTCGTCGCCGTGGCAGACGCCGTACTGTCAAAGACCGACAACGGCGGCCCCATCACCGCCTGAGTCGTGCCACGGTTCCGGCCCCATACCGCGATCGTGGTCAGCAACAGCACCCCGAGTACCGCGACTCCCACGGTGAGCCTCCGACGCCCGCGCGGCCGCGGAGGGACCGGCTCGCCCATTTCGTCCGGCCCGGTCATCCCGCCGGGCTCCACTTCGAGCGTGGGTGCCTCGCTGGCCGTTTGCGCGTCGGCCGCGATCGCCGCGCCCTGGCCCGCGCGCCCGGCCAGCGCCGCGACCGGTATCGGAACCGTCACCTCCTCGGAGGCGGCCCGGGCGGCAGACGTGTCGGCGCGTGCGGCCGCCGGTATCGGAATGCCTAACGCGGGGGTGGATCCAACCGGAGTCTGGGTGCCGGTTCCGGTCAGCCCCGTCATGCCGTGCACCGGCGTCCCCTCGATCATTCCCACACCGCGCGCCGGCGTCTCTACGCTCCCGATGCCGCTCACCGGCGTCACCGTCCGTTGCGACAACGCCGCCAGATACGTCTCGGCCGATGGCGTCATCGCCATCTGCGAGATCGCGTAGAAGAAATCCTTGGCGAACTCCAGCGCATCGCCGTAACGGTCTCCGGGCGAGCCGGCCATCGCCCGGTCGAGGGTGGCCTGCACCGCGTCGGGCCAGGCCACCTCGGGTCGGACCTCCGGGAGTCGCCGGGGCGGTTTCGTCATCTTCGCCAGCAGCGTTTCCTGCGAGGTGCCGCTGCCGAACGCCCCCTCACCCGTGAGCATGCGGAACCCGATCAGCCCGAGGGCGTAGATATCGGCCCTGGCATCGAGCTGATCCCCCGAGATCTGCTCGGGGCTCATCCAGTCCGGCGTTCCGACGATCAACCCGGTCGACGTGAAGTGCTGCGTCTCGCGCCCCATCACCCGCGCGATCCCGAAATCGAGCAGCTTCACCTGGTCGGTGCCCACCCGCGTCTTCCCGACCATCACGTTGTCGGGCTTGAGGTCGCGGTGCAGGATGCCTAACGAATGGGCCGCCGCCAGCGCCTCGGCGATCTGACTGACGATGTCGGACGCGCGAATCTGGTTGATCGCCCCCTCACGCTCGAGCACCTGCGTCAGCGATTCGCCCGCGACGAACTCCATCGCCAGGTAGACCAGTCCATCCGACGTCTCGCCGAAATCGTAGACCGCCGCCACGTTGGGATGCGAAATCTGGCTCGCGTTCTCGGCCTCACGGTGGAACCGGCCGATCGAAGCCGGATCGCTGGTCAGCCACTTCCGCATCACCTTGACCGCCACCTTCCGCTTCATCCGCACGTGTTCGGCGAGATACACTTCGCCCATCCCGCCTTCGCCCAGCTTCTCGCGAATCAGGTAGCGATCCGCCAGCACGCTTCCGGCAAGGCTCTCCGCCCTGTGCTCGGCCACCAGCGTCGCCCCGTCGAGCGGGCAGAAACGCTGGTCTCCGTCGTACTTGGTGCCGCACTGCGGGCAGACCTTGCTACCACTCACGGCTGGCGTGTCTCCGGCAAGCGATCACTCCCTGTCGAGAATCTGGTGCTCCCCCCCCTCCCTCACCCGTGGCCCCCGTAGCCTCCGTCGTCTCCTCAACCCTGTCCCCGGTCCCCCGGTCTCCCGCGGGGTTACTGCGCGTTCTCGATGAGTTGTGCGAAGAAGCGCGTCCCCCGGGCAAAGTCTTCCGCCCGCAGCCGTTCGTTGGTTCCGTGCGCGCCCCCGATCAGGTCCGGGGTCGCCACGAAGGGGTTGAAACGAAAGACGTTACGGGTCAGGGACTCGTAGTGGCGCGTGTCCGTGCCACCAACCATCAAGAATGGTACCGGAACCGCTTTGGGGAAGAGTTGGACGATGGTCTCCTCGATCAACGCGTATTCCGGCGAATGGTAATCCGCCACGGGTGAGGGGGTTCCCGATCCGGCAGCGGTGATCCGGACGGAGGTGTCGTCCACCACGCGCCGAACGTGCGCCAGGACGTCGGCGCCGGTCTCGCCGGGGAGGACGCGAAAATTAACGACGGCACGGGCGCGGATGGGGAGGACGTTGGACTTGGGGCTGCCGCTCACCATGGTCGCCGCGGTCGTGGTCCGGACCACCGCCGCCGAGCGTTCATCAGCGACCATGCCGGCCACGATGACGGGGCGAAACAGCCAGAGATTGGCCAGGAAGAACCGCCGGGTCGGGGCCATGTACGGCGCCAGGAGCGTCATCATCCGCTCGGTCACCGGCGTTAGGTGCGCCGGCATCTGATGATCCTCGAGGCGGGCGATGGCGCGGCTCAACGTCCCCACCGCCGTGTGACGGGGTGGAATGGACGAGTGCCCGCCCGCGGCCTGCACCGTGAGCTCCACGTTGAAGCTCGCCTTCTCGACCACCCCCACCAGCGCCACCTGACGCGAGACCCCGGGAATGACCCCGTCACTCACCACCCCGCCCTCGTCCAGGAGAAACGCCAGGTGCTTCGTTCGCTGCGCGAGAAGCTGAGCCAGATGTTCGGCGCCGTTCGCGCCGCCTACCTCCTCATCGTGGCCGAATGCGAGATAGATCGTGCGCCGTGGCTGAAAGCCACGCGCCAGCAGCAACTCGGCGGCTTCGAGAATCGCGATCGCCGATCCCTTGTCGTCCATCGCCCCGCGGCCCCAGACGAAACCGTCCGCCACCTCTCCGCCGAACGGCGGGTGCTTCCACAGCGATTCGGTTCCCGACTCCACCGGCACCACGTCGAGGTGGGCCATCAACAGCACCGGGTCGAGCGAGGAGTCACTCCCCGTCCAGGTATAGAGCAGGCTGTAGCCGTTGACCACCTCGCGCGTGAGCGTGCCGTGCACTCGTGGAAACGCGGTGCGGAGATAGTCGTGCAGCGCGAGGAACGGCCGGGGGTCGAAGCCGGCTGAATCCTGGGTGGAAACCGTGGCAAAGCGAATCGCGCCCGCAAGGTGGTCGGTGCCTACCGGCGTATCGGCAAGCGCCGGATCGGCTGCGGGCGCGGCGACGCCGTACGCGGTCAGCCGCGCCATCCGCACGCCGCAGATGGCCCCTACCACCAGCAGCAGCGCCAGAATGCCTGACGCGATCCGCTTCACGGCGGGGGCGGACCCGCCGACGATCCGGTCCAACCGCCGCCACGCAGCGCGCGTCCCGGCGTGGCGCCGGTGTGCCGGCCATCGCGCCACACCGCCACGCCGTTCACGTACACATCGCGCACACCCACCGACAGCTGGTGCGGCTTCTCGAACGTCGCCCGGTCGATGATCGTCGCCGGGTCGAACACCACGATGTCGGCGAACATCCCTTCCCGGATCAGTCCGCGGTCGCGCAGCCCGAGAATCTGCGCGGTGGCCGACGTCATCTTGCGGATCGCGTCCTCCAGCCGCAGCACCGAGTCCTGCCTGACGTACTTGCCGAGGATGCGCGCGAACGTGCCGTAGGCGCGCGGGTGCGTGATCTGGGTGGTGGTGTCGGGGTCGTAGGCGCCGGCGTCGCTGCCGATCACCACCCATGGCTGGGCGAGCATCCGCGCCACATTCGCGTCCGACATAGCAAACGTGATCTTGTTCAATCCGTTCTTCTCGCCCACGGTCAGGTCGATGATGGCATCGACCCAGTCCTCCTTCAACGCCGCAGCGATCTCGTTGAGCCGTTTCCCCTGGAAGCGCTTCCAGTCGTCGCGCTTGAAGCCGAAGATCATGTAGGCATCGGGCGGATTCTGCTGGCACCAGATGACCGCGTCAGGCGACAGGTTGGTCATGTCGCGACGGATGCGCGCGCGCAGGGTCTGGTCCTGGAGCCGCTCCAGCAGCTTGCCATCGGCGTGCACCCAGTCGGGGATGCAGGATGCCAGGTTGTTCGACGACGCCGGGTACGAGTACATCGTGGCCGTCACATCCTGACCGGCGCCCCGGGCCGAATCGACCTTCGCGATGGCGGGCCCGGCCAGCGGCCAGTTCACGCGCCCGGATGCCTTGAAATGGTAGATGGTGACCGGGACGCCTCCATCGCGTCCGATCCGGAGCGCCTCATCCATCGCCGGGAGGAGGGCGCTTTCCTCCGAGCGGATGTGGGTGATGTACGACCCGTGCAGCGGAGCCATCGCCTTCGCCATCTCGGTCAGCTCCGCCGTGCCGGCGTAGCTCCCCGGCGGGTAGATGAGCGCGCTCGCGACGCCGAACGCACCATCGCGCATGGCGTTCTTCACCACCGCGCGCATCGTGTCGAGCTGCGCCGCGTCGGGCTGCCCTTCGCGGCGGCCCATCGCGTACGCCCGGACCGTGGCGGCGCCGAGGTAGCTCCCCACGTTCACCGAGTTGCCGTGTCGCTCCATGGAGTCCAGCCAGGTGCCGAACCCGTGCTCGCCGCGGAAGGCCGTCATGTGCGGCAACATCAGGGCGTCGTCCTGATCGCCGTTCATGTAGACCGAATCGAGTCCGGCGTTGGATGGCGCCGGCGTGTTTCCCTCGCCCAGAATCTCGGAGGTCACGCCTTGCGAGACCTTGCTGATCTCCCGCCCGTCGGCGAACAGCAGCTCCGGATAGGATTGCGCCTGGATGTCGATGAAACCGGGTGCGACCACGAGACCGGCGGCATCGACCCGTTCCTTCGCACTGGTGCCCGCCAGTGCTCCCCGCGCCGTCACCGCGACGATGCGGTCGCCGCGCACGCCCACATCTCCATAGAAGTACGGATTTCCCGTCCCGTCGACGAGGCGACCATTGGTGATCACCAGGTCGTAGCCGCCGCCAGCCGGTGAGGGTGACGGTCCGCACCCGGCGAACGCGAGCGCGACGGCGCCGGCGTGGAGCGCAGCCCGGCAGACGCGGCGCGAGCGAATCATGTTCTCGTACGTGGGAGAGGGGAGTCCATGGCCGATACCCGTTGGCTCATGCTGATAGCTCATGACGAGTCCATGACCTCCATGAGCTATGGCCTGTGAGCGATGGTTTCCAGCCGGTCCGCCGTCCGCGCGATCTGCTCCGCGGCCCGCTTCAGCGCGTCCGCAACCCGGACGATCTCGCGATCGGCAGCCGGCCACTCCTTCTGTTCAATCGCCTCGCGGACCGACGGCACCGTCTTGACGCCGTAGCCGGTGTAGTAGCCGGGCGCGTAGAGGAGATGCTCGTACCACGGCCGCAACGGAAGCCCCTGCGGCGAGGTCAGTGTGCGCTCGGTGGAACGCAGCAGCGCATTGACCGCCGCTTCGCCCGGCCGGTCCAGGTGCCCGCTGCCTAACGCGGCGGTGTAGGCCCGTTCGAACCGGGAGGCCGCGCGGGTGAGGGAATCCACCGCATTGTCCATCGGCGCAAAATTCAGGAACGGCGGCACGGCTTCGCGTGCCGGCGGCTTCTCCGGGAACCGCGGATCTGCCGTTTCCGCGAACACGCCGCTGTCCAGCTCCCGGTTCGTCTCCACCGCCCGTGCCGCCATATCGTCACGCAGCGCCTTCAGCTGCCCCAGGTAGTCGTGCACCGTCCCGGCCAGCGAATTGAAGTCGTGCGGCAGCAGGTCGGCGTCGGCCATCCGCATCACGAACGTCCCGGCGGTCTGCGACAGCGCCCGGCCGTAGACGAACGCCGTGTCCCCGAAGTGGGTGTACCAGTTGAACGAATCGTAGATCGAATGATAGATGCCGCCGCCGTCCTCGCCGCCGTATCCGATATTCAGCGTGGCGATGCCCAGGTGCTGCAGGAACGGCGTGTAGTCCGACCCCGACCCCAACGCCGAGATCGAAAGATCACCGCCGGCCCGCACCTCCCGGCGCTGCGCGGCATCGCCGGCCCGGATCCGGCCCGCCTGCATGCGACGCCACACCGACACCTTCGTCTCCGGGTCGACGATGTCCCGCGCCACCTGGTTCACCAGCCGCTCGAGCGAGTGCGATCCGCCGACCCCCAGATAGCCTCGATCGTTCGTGTCGCTGTTGAGGTACATCACCGCTTTCTGGCTCAGCTCCTCGGCGTGAGCCTCCACCCACTCGGTGGATCCCAGCAGTGCAGGCTCTTCGCCGTCCCATGCCGCGTAAACAATCGTCCGGCGGGGGTGCCACCCCTGCTTCACCAGTTCGCCGAATGCGCGGGCTTCCTCGAGCTCGGCCACCAGTCCCGAAAGCGGGTCCTGCGCCCCATTCACCCAGCCGTCGTGGTGGTTGCCGCGGATCACCCACTCATCGGGAAAGTCGCTGCCCCGGAGCGTCGCGATCACGTCGTACAGGGGGACGAGGTCCCAGTTGAAGGCCAGCTTCAGGTGCACCCGCGCCGGCCCCGGCCCCAGGTGATAGGTAATGGGCAGCGCCCCGCGCCATGAATCCGGGGCGACCTGCCCGCCGATCGCGGCCAGCAGCGGTTGGGCGTCACCATACGAGATCGGCAGGACGGGGATCTTCATGATGGTGGGCGCATCCCTGCGATCGACCCGCGGCGCGTCGGCCGTGGCGCCCACACCCACGGTAAGTGGATCGCCCGGCGCCACCGGCATGTCGAGCACGCTGCCGCGCTGCACGCCGTCCTTCGGACGCCATGGTCCGGCCGGATACGTCTCTCCCTGGAAGTATCCGTCGTCGCGCGGGTCGGAGTAGATGATGCAACCCACCGCGCCGTGTTCGGCCGCCACCTTCGGCTTGATGCCGCGCCACGAACCGCCGTAGCGCGCGATCACGATTGCGCCGCGCACCGTGATGCCGAGGCGCTCCAGCTCCTCGTAGTCCGCCGGTACGCCATAGTTCACGTACACCAGCGGCGCGGTGACGTCTCCGTCCGCCGAGTAGGCATTGTAGCTGGGGAGCTGCTCCGCCTTCTGGCCGCTGGTCGGATCCTCCTTCAGCGTCGGCTCCTCCAGGCGGGCGACGAATTTCGCGGGCGCGACGAGCTCGAGAACGCGCTCCTTCGGCGTGGGGAAGAGCACCCGGTACTCGTCGATGCGGGCGTCCCAGCCGAACGACGTGAACTGGTCGCGCAGCCACTCGGCGTTGGCCTTGTCGTTAGGCGAGCCCAGGTGGTGCGGGTGCGACGAGAGCTTCTGGAGGGCGGCCCGGAGGCGCGCGGTGTCGGGGATGGCGCGAAACTTCCCCTCCCAGTCGCGCTCGGCCGCGGTCGACTCCGCGGTGAAGCCGCGGAGGGGTGCGGATTGGGTGGCGGGGGTCGGGACGAGTGGAATCGCCACGACAGAAAGGAGGATCCGGCCAAGAAGCGTGTTCATCGCGACCCCCGCGGCGCTCGCGGCCCTCGGTGATTGACCTGTGTCGGCGTCCCGGCCCTCCCGCCCCTGCGCCATGACCCCGTATTCGGCGATCGTGCCCGGCGGCGCCCCTGGGCGGAACAATGGGCGGGGCCACGCGAGGCGTCCAGTCACGGCCCGGCCCAGTCGCCACCCCTCGGCAGCATCGACGCGGCCCGGCGGTTGAACGAACCGTCCCGGCGAGCTTGGGGGGGCGATAAATGCCCCTCAACGTCCCCGAAGGCAACCCGGTCAAGGTGACCATGACCCTTTCGCGTTGGCCCCCTTTAACCGTAATGTTGGAGAGGCCAGCCCCCCGTACCCCCAGGTGGCCCCCACGGACGGGCAGGTATCTGCTGGAAGAGAGCATCATCAGCGATTCCCATCGACTCGCCGCGGACAGGCGGGCGCTGGCCGGGAGGCAGCGGTGATCAAGACCAGAAGTCATGGAGCTCGCGCCGCACTGGCGTGGAGTGGCTTGGCGCTGTGCCTGACGGGCGGCGCCGGGCTCGCTCAGGAGGGCTCCGTAGGAACCGGCGGGATCAAGGGCGTGGTGCACGATTCGGCCGGCCAGGGCATCGTTGGTGTGGAGATCACTCTGCCCGGCAGCGCGCTCCGCGCCCAGACCGATGAACACGGCGAATTCCTCCTGGCGCGCATTCCCGCGGGACCCATGTCGCTTCGCTTCCGGCGCCTGGGATACCAGCCCGATACCATCGATCTGATGGTGCTGGCAGGCAAGACGATCCCGCTCGAGGTCCGGGTGAACCGCCTCGCGCTGACGCTCCGGCCCGTGATGGTGTACGGGCACTCCGCGCTGACCGGCTGGCGAGCCGGCTTCTATCAGCGGAAGGAACACGGCAACGGCCACTTCATAACAGCCGACGATATCGAGAGGCGGAACCCGTCCTTTCTCACCGACATGTTCCGTTTGATTCCGGGAGCGAGGGTGGTGAGTCTCGGGATGGGAGGACTGTCGCACGTCATCCGCTTCCGAAACGCCCGATCGAACTGCGCGCCGCTCACCTGGCTCGATGGCTCGCCGCTCAATGCGGGCGAGTTCGACCTCGATAACCTGAGCCCGCGCTCCATCGAGGCCATGGAAGTCTATTCGGGCCCGGCGACCGTGCCGGCGCAGTTCATGAGTACGAACGGCACGCTGGCGTGCGGAGTGATCGTCATCTGGTCCCGGGAAGCGCCCCCGCGGGTGAAGAAGCGGAATCCCGCGGCGACGGCGGCCGAGGTGGCGAAGCTCGTCGACGCCAGGAAGGTCTTCGTCGCCAGCGAGGTGGACGCTCCCGCTCACGAGGACCCCCTCAGCGTGATTCATCCCGAGTATCCGGACGCGCTCTTCGACGCCGGCGTTGGCGGTGCCGTGATGGTCGAGTTCGTCGTCGACCCGACCGGGCAGGTGCGAATGGACACCTTCAGCGTGGTCTACGCCACGCATCCGGAGTTCACGGACGCCGTCCAGACTGCCTTGCGCAATGCGACCTACGTCCCTGCGGTCAAGCAGGGATATCCGGTGGCGCAGGTGGTCCAGCACGAGTTCAGGTTCGTGCCGGACACGGCGAAGCGGAAGCCCTGACCAGCCAGATCCCTGGTGAAGCGGCCGACCGGCGGGCCCATCGTCCGCGGGGCGTGCCGAGACTATGTGTGTCGTTAGGCGGCGTCGGTCGGCGCCGCGACGGCCATGCCCATCGCGTGGTAGCCCTTGTCCACGTAGATCGTGGTGCCGGTCACGCCCGAGCCCAGGGGACTGCAGAGGAATGCCGCGGCATATCCCACCTCGGCGCTGGTCAGCGCCTCCGGAAGGGGCGAGTTCGCGCGGCAGTAGTCCACCATCCGCTCGATGATGCCGATGGCGCTGGCGGCGCGCGACGCATACGGGCCGGCCGAGATCGTGTTCACGCGGATTCCCCAGGTGCGTCCGGCTTCGAAGGCCAGCATCCGGGTGTCGCTCTCCAGCGCCGCTTTCGCGGAGGACATGCCGCCGCCGTAGCCGGGGATGGCGCGCTCGCTGGCCATGTAGGTCAGGGAGACGACGGACCCGCCAGGGCGCATGAGCGGTCCCAGCCGTTGCAGCAGCCCGGTCAACGAGTACGCGCTCACGCTCACAGCGGCCAGGTACCCCGACCGCGATGTTTCGAGGAGCGGTTTCTTCACCTCGGGGGCGTTGGCCAGGGAATGGACGATGATGTCGAGGGCCGGGGAACCGAAGTCCGCCGTTAGGCGGGCGGCGAGACCCTCAATCGAGAAGTCGCCGACGTCCCGGTACCGCTTGCTGGCGCGCAGGTCGTCGGGGGCGTCTCCAAGACGGTCGAAGGCCGCGTCGAGCGGGTAGATCCGCTCGAACGCGAGGAGCTGGCCGCTGGAGAGCCGCCGTGACTCATCGAGCTTGCCTCGCTCGATGAGGTTGAGGAAGATGTTGAGGGCGGGGGGCCAGGTGCCGACGCAGACGGTGGCGCCGGCTTCGGCCAGCGCCTTGGCGATGGCGAAGCCGAAGCCGCCGTCGTCGGCGACGCCGGCGACGAGGGCGCGTTTGCCGGTGAGATCGATCGAGAGCATGGGAGGAATAGTCCGGAGTGAACCGGCCAGGGGCCAGAGGCCAAAGGTAAGGAGCAAGAGTTCAGACCGCGGAGTCCAGAGCCCGGGCTCCCGAGCCCAGGGGCGGTGTCCACCCGAGTTAGACTTCCATCGTGTCCAACCGCCGTGCCGTCACCAATACCGATCCGACCGCGGCAGGCGCCAGCACCGACCCCGCTGCCGCGGGGGCTCCACTTGCCAGCACCGACCCCGCTGCCGCGGGCGCTCCACTTGCCGCCGCTCAGCAGGGGCCGCGGCCCTCGTTCTCCCGAGCGCTGTGGCGCATCGCGTCGGCGAACGTTTCGGCCGGGAATCAGGTGACGCTGCTGAGCACCGGGTCGGCCACGTTCGAAGCCATGCTCGGGTTGATCGACGGGGCACAGACCACGGTGGACTTCGAGCAGTATATCTACCACGACGATGAAGTGGGCCAGCTGTTCGCGAAATCACTGAGCGCGGCGGCCCGGCGTGGCGTTCGGGTCCGCATGCTGATCGACTGGTTCGGGCGTCTGCCGACGCGCAAGACGTTCTTTCGCCGGATCCAGCGGGCCGGGGTCGAATTCCGGATATTCCATCCCGCCGGGATTCCGTCGTTGGCTGGGACTCCTGCCGCGCGATCATCGCAAGATGCTGGTGGTGGACGGCCGCATCGGAGTCACCGGTGGGATCGGGATCGGGGTGGAATGGAAGAAGGGGATCCTGCGCAAACGGCGCGCGCCCTGGCGCGACACCTGTGTGCTGATTCGGGGCGACGCTGTGCGGGACATGCACGCCGCATTCGAGCACATGTGGGTGCGGTCGCAGGGCCGGAAGCCGCGGGGACCGCGGCGGCTTGTGCGGCCACCGCAGTCTTCGTACCTGAACACACGGTTCGATCCGCCGTCGCTGGTGGGGATCATCGAGGGGGAGCCCGGGAAGGTCCGGGTATCGCGGGCGCTCCAGATGCAGGCGGTGGCGGCCGAGCGGTCGATCTGGATCGCGAGCGCCTATTTCGCGCCGTCAGAGTATGAGATCGAGGCGTTGGCGGGGGCGGCGCGCGACGGCGTGGATGTGCGGATCCTGGTGCCGAGCCGGTGGGATCATTTCTGGGTGCGGAACATCATGGTGCGCTCGTATCACACGTTGCTGCGCAACGGGGTGCGGATCTGGGAGTGGCGTGGGGAGATGATGCACGCCAAGACCAGCGTGGTGGATGGGCGCTGGGTGCGGGTGGGGTCGACCGATTTCAACCCGTTGGGGATCACGATGAACTATGAGCTCGACGCGGTGATCGAGGATCCCACGTTAGGCGCGCATGCCGAGGCGATGTTTCTCGACGATCTGACGCACTCGCGGGAGTTGCGGTTGCGGAGGGATGGGATGGTGGCGCCGCGGGAGTCACGGACGGGGGAGGTGGTGCGGGTGGAGGCCAAAGGCCAGGGGTCATAGGCGAAAGGTCATGGGCCAAAGGCCAGACACAGGTCAGGGTGTCGGAGGGTTGAGGCCGTGCTGGGCTTCCGTTGCCCTCTGGGTCGCCGCGAAATGACGAGCGGCATGGTGAAGTGAGGCCGGATGGTGCCCCTGATGCAACCAGGCCCGCCTGAGGGGCGGGCCTGGTTGTCATTCGGGAGCTGTCGTGGACTCAGGGGACCCTGAAGTCCACTTCGTCGAACTCCTTGTCGCTCAGCTTGTTCTCGAGGGTCGCGAGTGAGGATACCGGCGTCGTGCCGTTGCAGACCTGGAGGTAATACTGAACCTTGCCCGGCAGGTCGGCCGCTGCGTTGTTCCCCTGATCGCTTCCCTTTTTCCAGATGTACCAGAAGCCGTCCGTGGCCACCGAAGCCTGGCCGACCACCAGCGTGTTCGACGAGGAACAAGCGCCGCCGAGTGCCGCGGCATCCGCCGCTGAGTTGAACGCTCTCACGACGTAGCCCGGCGCCGGCGGCATCCCGACCTGATCGAAGACAAAGCCACCCATCGCCGTGACCTTCTGCCCGGCCATCACCAGCCCGGTGGACTGATACGACGTCCTGATGGAGGGTGCCACCGGGAAGGTGGCGATGGTCGTCGCCTTGAATGCAAATCCCGTCCGGAAGAACAACTTCGGATCCGGGTTCGTCGCCCAACCGGTCGTTCCCTTCCAGCGGAATTCCAGGTGGACGTCGATACGCGCGCGATCCTTCTTGGGGATGGCGAAGCCTTTCACGAGGATGCACTTGGGCGCCTTGTCCGCGATCGAATTGAGGTCGGACACGTAGCCGCTCGTTTCCACCGAGCAGTCGCCACTGGCCTTGTAGAGGAAGGTGAGCGGCATGTTGTCCGTCTTGTCGTCCGGGTGTACGTGTGTCCCTGTCGCGCCCTTGAGCGACCACGCGGGAGCCGATGTCACCTGCGATGAGCACGTGACGCCGCCGCAGTTCGTCATCGGCGGAACCTCGATGATCGCTCTGAGCGTGCTTCCGGTGGCGGCATCGATCACCACGCCGGTGAGATTCGTGTAGGTGATGCGCCAGTGGAGCGTTCCAGGGTTCGTGTTCTTGAAGGTGGCGGTGCTGCTCTTGCCCTCGACGCCGAACAGGGCGTCGACGCCGTCGATCGATTTGAAGTCCGCGTCTGTCGCCGCCGTTGCGGCCGCGAGGTCCGCCGGCTGCACGATGAGCGTCGCGGTATTCTGGCTCCCGATGAAGTTCGGGGTGTTCAGGTATTCCGCCAGCACCGTGTAGGTCCCTACGTCGGTAGTGCCCGGGACTGTGTACATGGCGGACGCGTCGCCGCCTGACACGCTGCTGGTGACTGGTGCACCGATGGTCATGTTGGCCGCGTTCTTCAGTGTGAACTGCACGCCGCCTTCATTCACCATGGAGCCTGTTACGGTCGCGTGGAGCGGAATCGACTGCGCGTTATCGCTGTAGGGAATGCTGACCGCGTCGACGGCGGTGGTGGTGGGGTCGGGAGTGATGTGCCCCGGACCGCTCACGCTCGTTGGCAGCATGTAGTTGCCCGCGAGAGTACTCCCGACTGGTAAGAAGTCTCCAGCCGCCAGGCTCGCGGTCACTGTGCTGGCAGTGAGCACGTCGCTGGTGTTGTATGCACCCGATGTCTTGGTCACGGTGAAGTTGTCTCCACCCACGAGATTGGCGAGCGTGAAGTTCGGCGCCGTCAGCGAGGCGTCTGTGTTGCCGTCGTAGACCTTGGTCGGGTTACCGGCGATGGCACCGGTCAGCGTAACCTGGCCGATGGTGATGGCCACGGTTCCACTGGTACTGTTGTAGTTCCCGTTCCCGTCGAACGTCCAGTCTGCCGTTCCCCCCGGCACGTTCGTGAAATTCGTGCCCAGATGCAGCAGCGAATTCAGGTCGATCGGCGACGTCTCCACCCCGACCGCCGTCCCAGTCGCTCCGTGGGCGGCGCCGTCATAGACGCCCGTGTAGCCATTCGTGGTGATCACGGCGTTCGCTTTCGCGATCGCGTCGTGCGTACGGAGCCATTGGCGTCGTTGTAGTTCCCGGTCCCGTCGGTGAACGTCCACGGATCGCTCGTCGTACGTCGCCGGCGCTCGTGTGCGTCGTCCCCGAGGTCCAGGCCCGCCAGCGCCTCGCTCAGCACGCCGGTAGCTGTCCCGGTCGCCGCGTGCGCCACCCCATCGTAGGTCACGCTGTACGGCGTCGCCACGATCGTCGCATTGGCCTTGGCGATCGCGTCATCCACGGTCCCGTTGGCGTTGTTGTAGTTCCCCGTCCCGTCGGTGAACGTCCACGGGTCGGCGTTGTACGCCCCGGCGTTCGTGTGGGCCGTCCCTGAGAGCTCCAGGCCCGCGAGCGTCTCGCTCAGCACGCCGTTAGCGGTCCCGGTCGCCGTGTGCGCCACCCCGTCGTACGTCACGCTGTAGGGCGCCACCATTGATCGTCGCATTCGCCTTGGCGATCGCGTCGTGCATGGTCCCACTGGATCGTTGTAGTTCCCCGTCCCGTCCGTGAACGTCCACGGATCGGTCGCATAGTCGCCGGCGTTAGTGTGCGTCGTCCCGGAGAGATCCGAGCCCACTCAAGGCCTCGCTCAGCACCCCGGTCGCCGTCCCGGTCGCCGTGTGCGCCGCCCCATCGTAGGTCACGCTGTAGGGCGTCACCACGATCGTCGCATTGGCTTTGGCGATCGCGTCGTGCATGGTCCCGCTGACGTTGTTGTAGTTCCCCGTCACGTCCGTGAACGTCCACGGATCGGCGTTGTAGTCCCCGGCGCTCGTGTGGGTCGTCCCCTCGAGATCGAGCCCACTCAAGGCCTCGCTCAGCACGCCGGTCGCCGTTCCGGTCGCCGTGTGCGCCGCCCCATCGTAGGTCACGCTGTAGGGCGTCACCACAATCGTCGCATTGGCTTTCGCGATCGCGTCGTCGTGGTCCCAGTGGCGTTGTTGTAGTTCCCCGTCACGTCGGTGAACGTCCACGGGTCGGCGTTGTACGTCCCCGGCGCTCGTGTGGGTCGTCCCACTCGAGGTCGAGCCCAGCTCAAGGCCTCGCTCAGCACGCCGGTCGCCGTTCCGGTCGCCGTGTGCGCCGCCCCATCGTAGGTCACGCTGTAGGGCGTCACCATAATCGTCGCGTTGCCTTGTCGATGAGCGTCGTGCGACCGCGCCGTTGGCGTCGTTGTAGTTCCGTGCCGCCGGTGAAGTCCAGGGTCGCTCGGGTAGTCCCCGGCGTCTCGTGTGGGTCGTCCCGCTCAGGTCAGACTCTGCACCAGCTCCACGCTACCCACGCCCGTCGCCGTCCCGGTCGCCGTATGCGCCGATCCCCGTCGTAGGTCACGCTGTATTCTGTCACCGTGATCGACGCGTCCGCCTTGTTGATGACAATGGCCACCAAGCCGCTCTGGTCGTTGTAGTTCGTCCCGCCGGCGAACGTCCAGTTGGCCGTCCCCCCCGGCACATCGGTGAACGTCGCGCCGAGGTTCAACCCGGCACCCAGATCCACCCCACCCACGCCCGTCGCCGTTCCCGTCGCCCCGTGGGCCGCGGCGTCATAGGTCCCCGTGTAGCCATTCACCGAGACCAGGGCATCCGCCTTGTTGATGACGATGGACACCAAGCCACTCTGGTCGTTGTAGTTTGTCCCGCCGGTGAACGCCCAGTTGGCCGTCCCGCCCGGCACATCGGTGAACGTCACCCCGAGGTTCAACCCGGCGCTCACATCCACTCCACCCACGCCCGTCGCCGTGCCCGTCGCGCCGTGCGCCGTGGCATCATAGATCCCCGTGTAGCCGGTCACCGTCACCAGAGCATCGGCCTTGTTGATGACGATGGCCGCGGAGCCGCTCTGGTCGTTGTAGTTCGTCCCGCCGGTGAAGCCCAGTTGGCCGTCCCGCCCGGCACATCGGTGAACGTCGCCCCGAGGTTCAACTCCGGCGCTCAGATCCACTCCACCCACGCCCGTCGCCGTCCCCGCCGCGCCGTGTGGCCGTGGCATCATAGATCCCCGTGTAGCCGGTCACCGTCACCGCGCATTCGGCCTTGTCGATGACGTCATGGCCGCGGAGCCGCTCGGTCGTTGTAGTTTGTGCCCGCCGGTGAAGCTCCAGGCATCGCTCGGCCAGTACGTCGCCCGAGCATTCATGGTGCATCGTCGCCCCTGAGGTTCATACCCGGCGCTCAGATCCGACTCCACCCACCCCCGTCGCCGTCCCCGTCGCGCCTGTGGCGCCGTTTGCCATCATAGATCCCCGTGTAGCCGGCGTCGATCGCTCATCGCCGCATCGGCCTTGCGATGATCATCGTCACCGTCCCGCTGGCGTTGTTGTAGTTCGTCCACCGCCGGTGAACGCTCCACCCGTCGCTGTTGTACGTCCCGGCATTCGTGTGGGTCGTCCCCGTAGATCCAGCTGCCGCTCAGGTTCTCGTTCAATACGCCTTGCGCGCTGCCGGTCGCCGTGTGCGCCGCCCCATCGTAGGTCACGCTGTAGGGCGTCACGGTGATCACCGCGTTCGCCCTGGCGATCGCGTCGTGGCGGTCCCACTCGTGTTGTTGTAGTTCCCCGTTACGTCCGCGAAGTCCACGGATCGGTCGGATAGTCGCCAGCGTTGGTGTGCGTCGTCCCCGAGAGATCCAGTCCACTCAGGCCTCGCTCAGCACCCCGGTGGCGCTCCCCGTCGCCGTGTGCGCCGCTCCGTCGTACGTCACGCTGTAGGGGCTCACGCGATCACCGCGTTCGCCTTGTCGATGAGGTCGTGGACCGTGCCGTTCGCGTCGTTGTAGTTCGTGCCCCCGGCGAAGCTCCAGGCATCGCTCGGATAGTCCGCAGCATTCGTATGCGTCGTCCCCGTGAGCGTCAGCTGCCCGCTCAGGTCCACACTACCCACGCCCGTCGCGGTTCCCGTCGCCGTGTGCGCCGCGCCATCGTAGGTCACGCTGTAGGGCGTTACCGAGATCGCCGCATTCGCCTTGTCGATGATGTCATGGACCGTACCGCTCGCGTCGTTGTAGTTCGTGCCCCCGGCGAAGCTCCAGGCATCGCTCGGATAGTCCCCAGCATTCATATGCGTCGTCCCCGTGAGCGTCATACTCGCGCTCAGGTCCGCTCCGCCCACGCCCGTCGCTGTCCCCGTCGATGTGTGCGCGTTTCCATCGTACGTCACGTGGTACGGCGTGATGCTGATCGTCGCATCCGCCTTGTCGATGATGTCGTGCACCGTGCCACTGGCGTCGTTGTAGTTCGTCCCCCCAGCGAAGCTCCAGCCATCGCTCGGGTAGTCGGCGGCGGCGGTGTGGGTCGTCCCGGTGAGCATCAGCTGCCCGCTCAGGTCCGCGCCACCCACCCCCGTCGCTGTCCCCGTCGACGTGTGCGCGTTTCCATCGTACGTCACGTGGTACGGCGTGATGGTGATCGTCGCATCCGCCTTGTCGATGATGTCGTGGACCGTGCCGCTGGCGTCGTTGTAGTTCGCCCCCCCGGCGAAGCTCCAAGCGTCGCTCGGATAGTCCCCGGCGTTCGTGTGCGTCGTCCCCGTGAGCGCCAGACTCGCATTCAGGTCCACCCCACCCACCCCCGTGGCTGTTCCGGTTGCCGTGTGCGCGTTCCCGTCATAGGTCACCTGGTACGGCGTCACCACGATCGTCGCATTGGCCTTCGTGGCGAATGTGGTACTAGTCACTTGCGGCGCCGGGTTGTAGAACCCGTTGCCGTTCTGGTCGTACCGTACCACACACGTGGTAGTGCTGCTCGTCATCGTGATGGTGGCGCTGGCCGACCCGCCTCCGCTGCAACCACCGGTGGTTGTGATTGCCACGGCCAATCCGGACGACGCTGTTGCTGCCACGGGAAAAGTCGAACCGTAGCTGGCCGAAGCAGGGGCCGGACTTGTCACGGCGATCGTCTGGTTTGCTGCAGATACCACCAGAGTCGGGTCCGCAGCTGTTCCCCCGTTGCCAGCGGCATTCGTTGATGCGGCCACATTGACACAGGCCGGGTTGGTACCAGTTGCAGTGATCCGAAATGTCGAGGCGTCCGCAGGCGTTGTGCCCGCAGTCGTGCCGACGGTCAGCGTTGTCGCAACAGGTAGACCGGTGCTAGTAATTGTGTTCGGGGGATTACTCGCGGGTACAGGCGCAAATGACGCACTGGCGCCAGCGGGTAACGCGGAGACGCTCAGAACTGCATCGCAGGACGCACTATTCCCATTGAACGAGACCTGGACGGAATACGTGGCAGCATTGCCTGCAGATACGGGGCTAGGTACTTGCGGCCCTACATCAAAGACCTTGTTCGGCTTCGCATCCGTAAACGTCGTCTGCGCCACACTCCCCTGACCCCCCGACGCCGTCACGATGAACCGGATGTCCACGTCGTGCGCATCGGGCGAGAACTGCGTGTTCACCCAGTGCCCGGTCCCATCCGCCGTCGCCGAAAGTGCGGGATGCGTATCGAACTCGGGATCCTCGAGCAGCGTGATCGATACCGCCTCTCCAGGCTTGAACCCGGTCCCGGTGATCGTCACCGTCTCGCCTGGCGCATAGTCGGCCTTGTCGGTGTGAATCGCCGCCGTCCCCGGGTCGCCGCCCTGTGACGTGACCAGCACCACCTGACCACCCACGTTGATCCCCGTCTGCCCCACCGCCGACAACGCCACCCCGGCCCCTCCCCCCGGCAGATAGAACCCGTACGACGCCATGTTGGTGTAGGCGAGCTGCGCGCCGCTCCCGACAATCGTCGGCTCCCGCCTGGTCGAGCGCCTTCACGCTCGAATACACGTTAGGCGCGGTGTCGGCCACCACCTGAATTCCTGCCACGCCCTGCAGCCAGTCGTAGCGCGCGGCGGCATCAGCCGACTGATCCTGCAGCACCACCAGCCCCGGCGCGTTCACGTTCGCGTAGTTGGAACCGCCGAATGACGCCAGATTCCGGATCAGCAGATCCTTCTCCGTCCGGCTGCTCGATCCCTGATCGGGTGTCCCGGACCAGAACGCCATGCGCCCGAGCAGCACCGCACGCAGCCGCTGCGCGATCGCCGGATCGCGCAGCTTGCCGTACGGCGCCGCCGACCCGTCGTCGGCCAGCGACGGCACGATGAACACAGCGTACGCACCCAGATCGGCCGTCGCGAGATCGATCGTCCCGCCGCTGCCATCGTACCCGCGGTCGATGCCGCCAAGGAAGTTGGGCCCAAGGGCACTGACCACCGTGTTGCACCCGGAATCGTCGATCCCCACCGGGCAGTACACGAGAGCCCGCTGGCCCTCGGCCACATGAACCGGAATGGCAGCGCACACGAGCGCCGCCGCCGCGAACGCGGCGCGCGTAAAGAAGGAACGCATGGCGGGCTCCGTTATTGACAGGCGTCGGCGATGATCATCGCCAGCGCGTTCGCCCGCTTCACGAGTGCGGTGTCCTTCGGCGCCTGCACCAGCCGCGCCTGCACCCGCGTCCCCTCACGGAGATACGACATGCATACGGTGGTCGCATGCACGCGCGCCGACAGCATGGCGCTCAGACTCTGCGCCACCGGGGCGGGCGGAGCCAGCGGCTCCTTGGGTTTCGCGTTAGGCTGGTCGTCGCATGACGCGACGAAGGCGGCGGCGGCAAGGGCCGCGGCGGCGGCAAGGCGCTTCATTGAGCGTACTCTCCGGTCGGGATCCGACGCGGATCACCGGCATCTGCCACCTGCCGGCGCCACGTCCCCGGACTCCGGCCTGGGTACCAGAGTCGACGGGCGCTAACCCCCCACCGCGCCGTGCCGCCCCGCAGTCCGGTGGATTCCGTGGATTAGCGGGCACTCATGGTGCAAGACCGATGCCCTCAGCGGATGCGCTCCCCGC
>CAWAGQ010000016.1:0-85707 GCA_963781585.1 uncultured Gemmatimonadaceae bacterium | reverse complement strand
TGGCGTCATACGCGTTCAATCCCGCGGCCTGGCTGGCAAGTTCTTCATGTGTAATGACGTTCTGGCTCCGACTGGCCGGCTTCGCCGCAGCACTCGCGCTGGTGGCAGGGGCCCCGCCACCGCTGGCACAGCCGATGGCAAGCGCGAAGAGGACAACTGATCCAGCCAGATGTCGTGAGGGGTGAATCGGACGCAGAAAACGACTCGGGAACATGGATAGCGACCTCGCGTGGCGACCTTCTCGGCGATGAAACGGAAACCCCAGCCAAAGACCTGGCCAGACCGAACGCACGACTCTAGCCTATGATGTCCCGCGGGACGGTGCAAGGGAACCGCGCCCCACCGTGACGCGCCGGACAGCGCTAGACTTTGTGATACGTCGATCGAGCCGCTTCGCGGGAGTCTTCCGCCACGTAGATGTCGAAGTCGGAGAAGAACGCGGGGCCTTCGCGCTGCATCACGCGCAGAATCTCGACCGCCAGGCGCCGGATTTCGACCTCGGCGCCTTCGCTCCCACGCAGCTCGAGCGTCGAGCGCCAGGCCCGCACGTTGGCGGTGGCCACGATCTTGGTCTCGGTGGAATTCGGCAGGACGCCGCGAGCCGCCTCGCGGGCCATCTTCCGCCGGTGCACCTTGTCGGTGATCCAGGCGTAGCGCTCCATCAGACGCTCCACCAGCGCGACATAGCACCGCTGGGCGTCCTCCATCTGAGCCCGCCACGCGTCTTCGAGTGGCGGGTCGCCGATGATCGCCGGGGGCACCACGAAATCCGCCGCCGATTCATCCACGTAACGCTGACTCAACTGGGAATAGGCGAAGCCGGCGCGGTGGCGCACCAGCTCGTGGGTCAGGGAACGGCTCACGCCCTCGATGAGCAGGGAATAGGTCGCGTGCTCGAGCACGCTGCCGTGCGCCTGCTTCTTGATGTTCTCGAGATACTCGGCGGTTGAGCGATGGGCGGGGTTCTTCTGACTCATGTAGCACAAGCGACCGGCGAACTCCGCCAACCGTTCACCGTCGGTGCTGTCGCCAATCCACTGCACCGGCAGGTGTTCCGGCGGCGAAAACGCCGGACGGGCGATGACGCTCACGCGTGGGGCGTAGAAATACATGCGCTCGAGTGCAGGAAAGACGGGGGTTGTGGCTAGGGGTCGAAAGCTACGGCGCCACGCGGCTGGCGGGCGAAACCTACGGCGCCACGCGGCTGTCGGGCGAAAACTACGGCGCCACGCGATTGTTCTCCAGCACACCGCGCGCTGCCGCACCCGTGCGCCTTGCCGCCCGGACGTCCGCGGGATAGGGTGCTGGTGCGGTGCCAACGAGGACACGCGGCGGGGCAGAGCCGAGGAACGGACGATGGGGCACAGACGCTGGACGTTAGGCACGGTGCGACGAAGCACGGTCGCCCTCGTGCTGCTGGCGATTTCGACCGCCGGACTCACGCGCGGTCTCGCGACCCGGGCGGCGCAGGCCGCACGCGCGCCGGTCGACACGTCATTCGCGGGCACGATCGCGCGTCTGTCCGAGGCCCCGGGGTTCTTCGACTCCGACAATCTGATTTCGAACGAGACGTCGTATCTCCATGCGATCTCGACCCTTCGAAGCCTCGGCGTGACCGGCGGCGCATACGTCGGCGTCGGTCCGGATCAGAACTTCTCCTACATCGCCGCGATCCGACCTTCAGTTGCCTTCCTGATCGACATCCGGCGCGACAATCTGCTCATGCACCTGATGTTCAAGGCGCTCTTCGAGCGGTCACGGAATCGCCTGGAATTCCTGTGTCGCTGGCTGGGACGCCCGGTCCCGGACGACGTGGCGGCTTGGGACGATCATCCGATTGAAGCCATCCTGGACGAGGTGGATCAGCTCGCGCCCAGCGAAGCCGGCGCGAAGGCCGAAGTCGACCGCATTCTCGCAACCATCCGCCGGTATGGCGTTCCGCTGACCCAGCAGGACTCTGCGACTATCCGCCGTTTCCACGAGGAATTCGTGGCTGGGGGACTCGAAATCCGCTTCACGAGTTCCAATCGCTCGCCGCGATCGTACTATCCCACCCTGCGTCAGCTCATCCTCGAACACGATCTGGACAACCGGCAGGCCAGCTACCTCGCCTCGGCCGAGCGATGGCGGTTCGTTCAGGACCTGGAAGCCCGGAACCGGATCATCCCGGTCGTCGGCAACCTGGGCGGCAGCGTCGCCTTCCCGTCGGTCGGTCGGGATATCGCGGCCCGAGGCGAGGTCCTCGCTGCGCTCTACGTCTCGAACGTGGAGATGTACCTGTGGCGCGATGGTGGCTTCGATGCGTTCGCCGAGAGCGTCAGCCGGTTTCCGCGCACCGGTCGTTCCGTTATCATCCGGAGTGTCTTCGGGGGCGGATATGGCCACCGTCATCCGATGAATCAGCAGGGCCACATTAGTACGCAACTCGTGCAGACCGTCGACGACTTCGCGGACCGCCTCCGGCACGGAGAGTGGTCGTCGTACTGGGATGTCGTCACGCTGGGCAACCGCTGACGGACGTCCTCGCCGACGCCCGCGACAGTCGTGGTATTGTGGCCTACAGCGGCGGCTTCCCCGCGTCGCGGGCCACGCGGACCGTGTCGAGGATCTTGAACACGAACGGCTGTTGCACCAACTGCGGAACGTGCCGGTTCGCCATGACCGCAGGACGGAAGCGCATCAGGGGCAGCGTGGTTCGCACCGACCTGGCGAATTCGGGGTGGGTAGCCGAAAGCACCCGGAATGTGGACGTGTCGGCGTGCCCAAGGGTGTCCACCACGTACTGCACGAGCACCAACCCTTCGATGTGCTTGCGAAGCAACGCCTCCGGATAGGGGGGCGCCGCACTGTCCTCGTATCGTGTCACGGCGCTGTCGACTTCCAGCTCGGTCATGATCGAGTCGCCTAACGCAATGGGTGGCTGGGGCGCCGGTGCGGCCTCGCCGCGCTCGACATCATCCTGCTCCCCTTTCGCGACCACGATCTTCAGGCGATCTGGATCTTTCGGCGCGTCCTTCGCCGGCTCGAAGCCGGGCGCAAGTTTCGTGTCCACCGACATCCAGGTGATCTGCTCGCGCTGAGGACGAGACTCCTCGATCCGCTCCTTCGGGATGAGGTACTGGACCGGCGCAAACGATTCGTCCAGCGGCGACTGAACGTGCGTTCCCCGTCCGCCCAGCAACGCGCTCCCCAGTACGGCAAGATGCGCCACCAGGCTTACCGCATATCCCTGGGCCGACGCTCTAGCCGCCGCCGACCGCGAATGAAGCTCGATGAGGCGACGAAACATGATGACCGATCCCTGCGGCACGGGCGCTTTCCGCGCCATGCCACCACTGCAGTATCGTGCTGAATCCGGTGGGCATCAAGGCGTGACAGGACGACTCGTGATCGGCCGCGACAAACGCGGGGCGAACGGACTGCGGCCTCAGGTCGCGACGATACGCACCGGATTCTGTCCTTCCCGACTCACGAGCGTCCAACCGGAAACCCGCCAGCCCCGCCAACCCAGAAAGAATAGCACAAGCGAGGCGGCGAGGTGCTTGACCACGGCTCGCATCGACGCGCTCCGAAACTCCGCTCTCCCCGCCTCGGGAACGATGCTCCGTAACTGCAACACGTCCAGCACGAACCCTATCAACAACACCAGCAACACCACGGCCGCCAGCAGATTCAGTATCGCCAGCAACCGCTGCACCAGCGCATGGCCGCGAATCGCGGCCACAACCATCGCCACGACGACCCCGAGGATCGGGGTCAGAAGAACGCCCGAAAGCAGCCCGACGGTGGCGAAGCGCCACTGCAGGATGCCGGGCTGGAATCCACGAATGCTCTGAAGGAAGTCGACCAGGGGAAACGCGACCAGCAGGAAGGCCACTGCGTACATCGGTGCGGCGAGCGCTTCCTCCGGGTCCAGCGGCCGTCGGGGAAGTGTCATGGGTCGGTGAGTCGGTGGAAGGGCGGACGGTGGGTGCGGACCCACTTGCACATATGACGCGCCAATGCACGCGGCGCACCCGGGTGCGTCCACAAAAAGAACGAGCCGGATGCAAATCTGCACCCGGCCCGTTCACGCCTGGCGCGGAAGGGGGTCGCACCAGACACACAAGTTGTGCCCGCCGAACCCGGCCCCAGATTGCTCCGGCGCAATGCGGAGAGCGGGCGGGCCACCGCATGCTTAAGCCGGGCCGGCGTGCTGGGCGTCACACTCGCACCCTCTGTGCCGTCACAGCAGAGTCTGCCCGCCAGCGGGCCGACACAACCCGATCAGCCACGGCGCATTCCATTGTGAAATAAACACTTGCGCTGTTGCATCCAGGTCGCGCTCCTGGCTTCCAGCGACCTGACCGACCCGGCTTGGCACGGCGCGTGACGCCGACGTCAAATGCACGACTCGTGGCAGAATCGCTACGGCAGAGCTTGCCGACCGGGTAAGACAAGTGCGCTCAGGAGGTCGAGCCTGTCCTCCGGACGAGGAAATCCTCCACTCTGCCGGCCTGTGCGTCCGCGTCTGATTCTCCCAGCTCCACGAGGCGCCGCAGGTAGTCGGCCTGGAACAGAACGAGGCTCAGAATATCCGGGCTCGCCGTCTTCTGCGTTCCCAGCCCGCGCGTGAGGTAGCGGAAGAACCGTGGCAATCGCGGCTCGAACTCCCGTGCCAGCTTGCCCAGATCGCGCGACGGACGCATGACGAGAATGTCCACCACCCGCATCCCCTCGCGTTCCCCGGGCGGCAGGTCGGCGAGCAGCCTGTTCACTTTCTGAAGTCGGAGAATGTCCTCGTCGATCAGGTCGAGGAAGATGGCATTGTATAACACGCTCAATACCTGTGCCGGGGGCGGATAACCGTCCGTCAGGGGGCGATCAGCCTCCGCCCGGGTACGCTGGTAGCGAGTTGACACGGTGAGGATTCGCGTGGCGCCGAGGTGCAGGGCAGGCGACAGTGGTGAGGTGAGTCGCACCCCGCCGTCGCCGTACCACTCCGCCCCGATCTTGACGGCGGGGAAGAGCATTGGCAGCGCGCTCGACGCCATGACGTGTTCCACGGTAAGGCGCGCGAACTCGCTGCGGCGTTGTGGGCGTTGCCAGAGCATGACGTCCTTTCCTTCGACCCAGGTCACGGACTGTCCAGTGGTGTAGCTGGTGGCCGACAGGGCCACGGCGTGCAACAGTCCGCGATTGATGTTGCGCCCGATTCCCGGGATCGTACCATCGGGCGATTGTTCAATGACGCGCCCGAGGAATTCGCGCAGCGGCTGGGTCTCCATCATACCGCGCATCGGGTTGTGATTGCGCATGCCGCCAGACACCAGACGGCCGCCCCAGGCGATCATGTTCCGCACCAGGGGCCGTACGTGCACGTCGTACACCTGGTCGGGCGAGAGCGTGAGCCAGAGGCCGACCAGGTCGTCGGCGGCGCGGGCGAGCGGACCCGGGTGGGCGGCGAGATGAATCGTGTTGACCGCGCCGGCCGAGATTCCGGTGAGGATCGGGAACCGGGCTTCGGGGAATCGGCGGGCGATGCCGCGCAGCACGCCAGCCTGGTAGGCGCCTCGTGCTCCGCCGCCGCCAAGCATGAGAGCCGGCAGCTCGTTAGGCGGCCGGAGTTCCGGGGCGGTGGAGTCGCTCGTGGCCGCCAGGCCGGTGGCAGGACCGGCATCGGTGGGCGGGAGGGGGCCCGCCGCGGCGGAAGACGATGCCATCATGGACTGGTAATGGAACGACCGATCACGGTCCCGGGCAAGAGGCGCCCGCCCGGCCGCAGCGACACGCGGCACCTAACGCGCACCGCCGGCGCGCAACGCGGCGCGGCTGCTATGGCCGGAGCACGGCCGCGCCGCGAATCCGACCGCCCCGGAGATCGTCCAGCGCCGTGTTCGCAGATTCGAGCGGATACTCCACGACGTCGGCGTGCAGGCGGAGCCGATCGACCAGCGCCATGAAATCGACGCCGTCGCGTCGCGTGAGGTTGGCCACCGACCGCACCACCCGCTCCTCCCACAGAATCTCGTAGGGAAAAGCCGGAATGTCGCTCATATGTATCCCGGCACAGACCACCACGCCTGCCGGTCGCGTGGCCCGCAACGCCGCCGGTACCAGCGCCCCCACCGGCGCAAAGATGATCGCGCCGTGAAGCGACTCCGGCGGCCGTTCGTCCGAGCCACCGGCCCAGACGGCGCCCAGCGAGCGCGCGAACTGTTGTGCGGCCTCGTCACCGCGGCGCGTGAAGGCATACACGCGACGCCCCTCGGCTACCGCCACCTGCACCACGAGATGCGCGGCGGCGCCGAATCCGTAGAGTCCGAGCGCCGCTCCATCTCCCGTCATCCGGTACGCCCGGTATCCGATCAGCCCCGCGCAGAGGAATGGTGCCACCTCCGCGTCGCCATGCCCGGCCGGAAGCGTTAAGCAGAAGCGCGCGTCGGCGACCGTGTACTCGGCATAGCCGCCGTCGATCTGATAGCCGGTGAATCGCGCGTCGGGACACAGATTCTCGCGACCGGTGGTGCACCACTCGCACACGCCGCACGTCCACCCGAGCCAGGGTACCCCCACCCGGGCTCCCACTCGCAGCCCGGTGACAGAGGGTCCCACCGCCTCCACGGTGCCGACGATCTCGTGCCCCGGCACTAAAGGCAGCTTGGGACCCGGAAGCTCTCCATCCACCACGTGCAGATCCGTCCGACACACCGCGCATGCGTGTACTCGTATCCTCGCGTCACCCTCGCCAGGCTCCGGGACGGCAACCTCGGCCACGCGCAAACGCGTCCCCGGCGTGTCGAGCACCATCGCACGCGCCATCCGAGCGCGAGACCCGGCCGCCCTCCGTCAGCGGCCTGAGGTGAGGAACTGGAGCAGCGAGGTGCGTGTAGGGCGCATCTCCCCGTGCTCCAGGCGATCCAGGATCTGCTCCAGCGCGAGTTGCCCGCGTCCAAGGCGTCGCCGCTGCGCGGCCGCCACTCCGGCCGCCGCCACGCCTCCGAGCAGTGTCCACACGCTCCCCATCACGGACCCGATGAGTAGAGAGCCCTGCGGCATCAGCGACGCCAGTGCAACGATGCCTGCGCCACTTGCCACCCCTCCTCCGGCCAGCACTCCACTCCATATCACACTGCGCCGCCGGCTGGTGCCAAAGTCCGCGTCGAGTCGCACCAGCACCCGCTCGGCGTCGACCGCGACCACCGTGGCGCCGACTTCGACCGCGGGCGTGAGCGCATAGGGCCGGCCACCGATGTTGAAGCTCGCCTGGATGCCACCGATGAAATCTCGTCGGGCGTCCCAGGTGAGACGATCGGAGTAGCGGCGGCGAACACGAAGCAGTTCCTCGCGCTGCATCCATTGGTCCAGCAGATCGAGTGTCGATGACGCCGATCCCTTCAGTACCCGCGACGCCGATGCCACCGTTGGACCGAACCACGAGCCCACCACGCCGTGCTCGGCGGGTACGGCCACGCGCGTACGCTCCTCGGCCAACGCCTGCTTCAGATGCTCCGTGGAGATCCCCACTTCGCTTCCAAGTTCCAGGATCTGGGACTCGGTCAATCCCTCTGGTGCGTCGGCGTCCAGCGCCTGGAGTTCCGAGGCACGCGCCAACACCCGCTCGAGCCCGGCGCGGTCGAGCGGCGTCGTGGTGGCCGTGGGTGCCGGCACGGCGACCGGCGCGGATGTCCGCGTGGAAGGGTCGTCAGGCATTCGTTACGGCTTCAGATCCCGCTCAGAATAATATCGATTTGCTGATGCAGGGCGTCGCGCAGCTCGTCGGGGAGGGGAAAGGTCGCGGCGAAGGTCTGCTCGCGGTCGCCATCGCGGTCGCCCACGCCGGCCAGCTCGAGATAGTATCGCATGTATCCGGAGACCAGCTCAGGAGCGATCCGCGCGAGCAGCATCGCTCCGCCGCGAACCGCCGCCAGACTCGAGTAGCGATCGCTGGCTCCAGTGCGACGCTCGGCGGGGGAGGTGTGATCCGCCACGACCTCGTTCGCCACCTTCCCGACGATCTCGTGTGCGAACACGAATACCATCGCGTCGGCACTTGCGGTATCGGGCGGAAACCCCACCGCGATCGTCGTGTGGTGGACCGCGTCCGCAAGCGTGCGCCCCTCGCCGGCGAGCGGCAGCGACAGCAACACCTCCCCGTCACGCTGCTGGGAGTTCCTGAGGAATGCCTCGTATCGCGTCGCGTACGTCGATTGCCAGAGCGAGTCGACCGCGGTGAACACCGGACCGAGTTCCCGCTGCCGTTCCCGCCAGTACCCGTCGTAGAACTTCACCCGCTCGTCTTCGAGCGACTCGAGGAACAGGCGCAGCCAATCGCGATCGGCTGCTGAGGCGAAGTAGGCCGCGAACGTCGCGACGTTTTCCGCGGTCCGCTGATCGCCTGCTGCGCGCGGATCACCGTTCAGCTGGAGAAATGTCTCCGCCGCCTGCCGAAGGTCCTCCCACGAGGTGAAGTACAGCGGGATGAACTGCGCGGCGGTCAGGGCCGGATTCGCCACCAGCCGGGCCCGCAGTGTGGACTCGTTGCTGTCCAGCAGCGTCATCGTCTGGAGGCGCGACCGCTGGTCGGCGAGCGCGGACCGGTAGCCGCGCCGAAAATAGGGAATGCGGGAGGAATCCACCTGCAGCATCGCAAACCCGTGCAGCCACAGGTCGAGGTGCTCGCGGACGCGAATCGTCCACGGAGCGGTGTGTGCTTCGATGACCGTGGGCGGCGACGACACCGGAGCCGGGGTCACCGACGATACGACAGAAATCCCCGGCGCGCAGGCGACGAGCCAGGCCGCGAGAATAGCGGTCGCGGCGGAATGGGCCTCTCGCTGGCCCGGAAAGTTGGATCGATGACTTGTCAGTGGTGCTCGCACCTGATCGAAAATCCGCGTTGCCGGACTCCCCCTCGCTGCGGTGCGTCCGTTGCCGAGCCCCAGCTTCTACACGCGCGCCGCGTGCACGTTCGGATGCGGAAACCGCGTCGTCAGTCGACCTGCCTGCCGCACGTTACGCAGAACCTCCAGTCGACCTCGAGCTCGGTGCTGCACGCCGGACACTGCTTCACGGTGAGGTTCTGGCCGCAGTGCGGGCAGAATCGTATCTCGCGCGCCTCGGGCAACTCGCCACCGCAATAGCGACAGCCGACCGGTGTTGGGCGAGACGCCGGCGCGGCCATTGGTCCGGCGACGCCCGGTGCGCGGCGGGGTCGCGAGGGCTCCGCGCGGGCGCCGGTCCGTGCACCAACGGCCAGCTCCTCCGTCGCTCGGGATGCCACTTCGGCACGGCTGACCGGTTCCGGATGGTGTGGCGCGACGGCGGTTGCCAGGGGAGAGGGCGACCGCACCATCGGTTGCGCGTCGTGCGCGCGAAGCGCCTCGGGATCGAGGGCCACCGTGGACGTTGCGTATCCCCGGAACGCCGTCAGATCCGGATTGGGAGATTCGAGCTCGGCCCGCAACGCGCGCTGCATTTCCGGATCGCCGGTCAGCAGTCCACGTGTACCGCTCAGCAACCGCAGCAGCGTGAGTTCGTATTCCTCGTTGGAGTCGATGCCCAGCTCTCGCCGATTCAGGCGATAGGGAATGACGTGCTGGTAGAGCTGCGACACCTCAAAGGGGCGGGTGAGCAGATCGGGGAAGCCAGCTCGGATGTTCTGCACCAGCCTGCGGTACATGCGATCGAGTTCGTCGGCCGCCGCGGCGGCGCCGGCTGCAAAGGGTTCCGCGTTCACCGCTTCTCCAGTCGCTCCATGGTGGCATCCACGTCGTTCGGCATGTGGTCCCGGTTCGCACCGCCAACGCGTGCGACCAGGCGCTGAACGATGTCATCCTTGTGAATTCGTGCGTCGGAGAAGCCTGCGAAGTAGCCCATCGCGATCCCTATGGCAAGCACGAGAATCGTCTTCTTCATTCCGGCTCCAGGTCTGTGTCGAAGAGAGGCCCTGATGAGGGACTGGCCGTGACGGAACCAGGTAACCGCGGCGACGCGACGAACGTCCCGCTGTCGGGAAACACTTCGGGACGCATCGCCGGATGTTCCGACATCCACTCCGCGAAGCGCGACGGCACCAGTACACCGGAGCCACTCAGCGATGACGCGGCGTGCATGGCCAGGTGGTTGGCGTATTCGTTCTGTGCATGACCTGCGTGGCCGCGCACCCAGCGCCACCGAATCTCGTGGACGGAGGCCGATTCGACCGCTTTCCGCCAGAGCTCCAGGTTCTCGATAGCGCCCCCTTTCCGACGCCATGAGCGGCGAGCCCAGTCGTGAACCCATCGGGTCATGCCGTCCACGATGTAGCGGGAATCCGTGGTGAACACGACCCGGAGCCGCCGGCCGCCGCGCGAGAGCGCATGCATCGACTCAATGACCGAGCGCAGCGCCATCCGGTTGTTGGTGGTAGCCGGTTCGGAGATCCAGAGGTCGTGGCGGACGATCGCGCCGCCGTCTGCCGCCTGTTCGACCAGAATGCCCGCGCCACCAGGATTCTCGCCTTCGCGGCCGTTCCCCAGGCACGATTCGTCGGCGAACACCGCCACCAGCCGAGACGTCGTGATCGTCACGATACGACTTCGACGCTGTCCACGTCGTCGATACGAAAGGACAGGATGTCACCCGTGGTCGGATGGCGCGCCTCGATGATCTCACGACCGCCACGGACGAAGAGCCGGATCGGAAACACGACAAGCTCTTGCCCCCGACGGACGACGGAGATCCGTCGTCCGTCGTCGACCGCTCGCTCCAGGCGGTCGAACTGGTCTGGGGTCAGATGTGCCATCAGCTGGCACCGCACCACGCAATCGCGAGGCGCGCGAGGACGCTGGCCGATCGCTCCAGCTCATCCTCGGCGACCCACTCTTCCGCGGAATGTGCCATGGCGATGTCTCCGGGACCGAAGCAGATCGCGGGAACGCCGGCCTCATTGAGCAATGCGGCATCCGTCCAGGCCGAGAGGCCCTCGATGCACGCGGGTTCTCCCGCGTCTCCAAGGGCCGTTTCCAGGGCGCGGACGATCGGAGCGTCCAGTGCGACGTCGCTGGCGCGCCGGGAAAGGACATGCTGGACGGTGGCCTCGAATCCGGGCACGCTCTCCTTGACGCGCGCGCAGGCCTCAACGACCTCGCGCACCGCTCCTTCCGGCTGCTCTCCCGGGAGCGTGCGTCGCTCGATGCGCAGCACGCACGACTCCGGATACGTGGACCACCCGAGTCCGCCCGCGATCGTAGCGGCATGTAAGGAGGCGTGCCCGAGCAAGGGGTGGGTGCGGTTCGCCAGATCGGTCGATTCAAGGCGGTCGAGTTCGAACAGCAGGCGGCCAGCGTGGCGGATGGCGTCCACGCCGACGTCGTACCGGCTTCCGTGCGCGGCACGGCCTCGTACCGCCACTTCTACCCAGGTGAATCCCCGATGAGCAGGGGCGATCGCCAGTCGTGTGGGTTCCGTGACGATCGCCGCGTCGGCGCGCACGCCGCCGCCGATGAGGGCGCGCGTGCCGATGCTTTCGAACTCCTCGTCCACCACGGCGGCGACGATGATCTCGCCGGCCAGGCCCGCCCGCGCCGCGCGCCAGGCTGCGGCGCACATCGCCGCCACACCGCCCTTCATGTCGGTGGCACCGCGGCCATAGATCCGGCCATTTCGACTCTCGGCAGTGAACGGGTCGTGGATCATGCCGTCAACGCCGACGACATCGAGATGGCCGTTGAACATGAGGACCGCGGCGCCGGGTCGCGCCTCACCGACCCGGGCGATGACGTTCGGCCGGTCTGGAGCGGCCTCCTGCATGGTTACGCGAAAACCCCAATCCCGCAGGACGTCGGCGAGCCGCCGCGCCACCCCGGTTTCGCCCGGTGCCTCACGCACCAGCTGCGGATTGCGCGAATCGACCCGCACCAGAGCGCGAGTGAGCTCGACGACGTTCCCTGCGGGGACCGTCATGCTGCCAGTCTCCTGTCGCATCGACGCCAACTCATTCGTCCTCGACCGTCGCTCTGAAGCCCTGCTCGTCGACGGTGAACGGAAGGGGCTGGGCGAGCGCTTCGACGATCGTTCGGACGCGCTGCACCGCGTCTTCCCGAGTGATGACGATCACACAGCCGCCCCCGGAAGCGCCTAACGCTTTGCCGCCGAGCGCGCCGGCTTCGGAGGCGCGCGCGAGGACCGTATCGATGAGCGGGGTCGGAATGGCGGGATGGAGCGACCGCTGATGCGTCCAGTGCTCGGCGACCAGAACTCCGAGGGCATCAAGGTCTCCGGCAGACAGCGCGAGGCACATCTCTTCGGCCAGTCGTTTCATGCGGGCGAGCGATTCGATCACCCCGCGTTGACGAGCGCGATAGGCGTCCAGCACCGCCTTGATGGTATCGCCCGAGATCCGGGACTGGCCGGTGTACACGACCACGCAGCGGCGCTCGAGGGCGGCCCTGACGGTGGGGGTGAGAGCGATGCGGCGAACGCGGGTCTCGGTGCCGAAGGACAGTGCCAGAGCGCCTCCGAATGCGGCGGCGAAGTGATCCTGGCGGCCGCCGGCGACTCCCAGGTCCTCGACCTCCAGTTGCCGGCTCTTCTCCGCCAGCATCTGCCGGTCGATCGGCTCGCCGCGCCACGTGGCGAGTGCGCCGCACAGGGAGACGCCAGCGGCGGATGAGCCGCCAAGCCCCGCTCCGACCGGGAATTCGGTGTGGAGGTCGACGGAGAGGTTGGGCGACCCGGCACGGCGGAGAGCCGCCTGAAGCAGGGAGCCATCACTTGCGACCGCGAGCGGCGCGGGCGCGCGCCCCGGAGACAGCCTAACGACGCAATGCCGCGCGATGGCGACGTTGCAGACGCACCCTCCCTGCTCCTCACTGTACGGGGGGACGTCGGTCCAGCCACCACCGAAGTCGATGCGCCCTGGGGCGCGCGCTGTGACGTGCGGCATGAGACCAAGATGCGGGACGGTGACGCCGACGTCACTCTGGCGGTCCCGTAGCGGCGTGCCCCGCGCCTACTTCTTGTTCGTCGCCTTCTTTGCGGACTTGGCCGCCGGCTTCCTGGCGGCGGGTTTCTTGGCCGCCTTCGCCTTGACGGGCGCCGCTCGCGTCGCCGGCGCGGCCGACCTCGCCGGTGCGGCCGCGGGAGCCTTCCTGGCTCCATCTGACTTTGCGGCGCCCTTTGTCCGCTTCTGCGCGGCCTCTTCGGCCTCGCGGATCAGCTTGTCTGCCTCTTCCTGCGTCATCTGACCGCGGCGCACCATGTACTGAACCAGATCGCGCGCGCTCTCTACCGCGAAGTTGGTTATCCCAGCGGCCGCATTGATGACATCCTTGAGGGCAGAAGCCATCTTGCTGCCCGCTTCAAGGCTGATCTCGTGGGCTCGGGCGGCAAGCTCGGCCACGGTGTCGCGCACGTCCTGGCCGCGGTGTCCCGGACTGCGCCTGGGAGGCGGTGGGGGCGGCGACGGCGCGTCGTCGGATGGCGGAGGAGCGGACTCAGTGCTTTGGGGCAGGTCGGTCATTGAAGATCGGTTCTAAAGGCTCGCGGGGGAGACCAGGCGCGTCTCTCGAACTCAAGTAGCCGCCTCATACTGGCGAGCCGTGCGCGGCGGAGGGGGTCAGCGGCGGTAAGTATATGAGGATTGGTGGCATACGCAAGGAGAGGCGATCCGTAGCCGAGCACGCGACATTTGCGAGGAAATCCGCCGAAACAATCTCAGATATAGAGACAGTTTAATATCAGTATCATGACAGTATCACTACATAACATCCGCGTTCTCGACATGACCAGGGTCTTGGCGGGGCCACTCTGCACCATGATCCTCGGGGACCTCGGGGCAGATGTCATCAAAGTCGAGCGGCCGGGCTCCGGTGACGAGTCGCGCGGGTGGGGCCCACCGTTCGCCGACGACGGCCAGAGCGCCTACTTTCTGAGCGTCAATCGCAACAAGCTCGGTATCGCACTCGACCTGAGCAGCGGGGACGATCGTAAGCTGGTCAATCACCTGGCTCTCGGTGCGGACGTCGTCGTGGAGAATTTTCTCCCCGGGGTCCTGGAGCGGCACGGAATCGAGTCTGCTGGGCTGCTTCGCGCACGTGAGCAACTGCTCTGGTGCACCATCTCCGGTTTCGGTGCAGGGAGCGAGCGGCCCGGATACGACTTCGTAATCCAGGCGGAGAGTGGCTGGATGGCGGTGACCGGTGAGCCTGACGGGACCCCGATGAAAGTGGGGATTGCTCTGGCAGACGTCATTGCGGGGAAAGACGCCGCCATCGCGATTCTCGCCGGTCTTATTGCTCGCGATCGCGCTGAGACGCCGCTCGGCGTGGATGCTCGACACATCCGGATTTCTCTTCTGCAGTCTGCTGCCTCGGCGCTGGTAAACGTCGCGCAGAATGTGCTTGTCTCCGGCGCTGCGGGCCGGCGGTGGGGAAACGCGCATCCCAATCTTGTCCCGTACCAGCTCTTCAACGCCGTCGATCGCCCGATCGTGGTCGCGGTGGGGAATGATCCCCAATGGCTGAAAGCCTGCCGTGCGCTCGAACTGAGCGCGCTCGCCGACGATCACGCCCTGAGGACGAACGCCGGTCGCGTCGCGGGCCGCGCGCGCGTCGTGGCGGCGTTCGCCCGACGTATTGCCGAGCGTCCCGCGGCGTCGTGGCTGAGCGCACTCCGTTCAGCAGGTGTGCCGTGCGGTGTGGTGCGTGACGTTCGCGATGCGCTGCAATCTGTGGAGGCGTCGCCACGAACTGGTGTGTCGCCGCCGATTCCAGGTTCGGTCCGCCTCCCGCCACCACGTCTGGACGAGCACGGCGAGGCGATTCGCCGCTCGGGTTGGGAGGCCTTCCGCCATCGTGGATGATCCCGGCGGTACGGGTGACCGCGGTGTTACGCGGCACCTGCCGATTCGTCTCTCTACGTGATGCAAGTGGCCGTGCTCAAGCTGCCTCAACCGGGGCTGTCGAGCCAGCGGAAAACCGGTTATGCTAGCACCGTGAAATCAACGGTGCCTGCCGACCAGATTGACCAGCTGGAAGCGGATCAGGAGATCATCTCGCGCGTCCTGACAGGGGAGCGCGAGGGGTTTTCCGTTCTCATCCAGCGGTACAGCGATCCGCTCTACCGACATGCGCTGGGGATGACGGGCAGTCCCGACGTCGCGGAAGACATCTTGCAGATGTCGTTCATCAAGGCCTATCAGCATCTGGCCGAGGTACGGGGACGGTTCGACGCGTGGCTGTTCCGGATTGTTGCCAACGGGTGCAAGGACTGGCTGAAGAACATTCGTCGTACGCACCTCAGCTATGACGAAGACGATCAGCCGACCGGGTACGCGAATCCGGAAGAGGATCTGGACCGCACTGAGTTGCGTGACGATCTGGACACCGCGTTGGCGAGCCTGCCACCGTCGCTTCGAGAGGCGTTCATCATGAAGCACGTGGAAGGCCGGTCGTACGAGGAAATGGCGGACTTGCTGGGTACGACGGTAGGGGCACTCAAGATGCGCGTGCATCGCGCTCGTGAAGCGCTCCAGGCACTCTTAGAGGAGAAATACGCCTGATGCACGATGACCTTTTTGAGGGCGACGGCCGTGGAGAGGGTTTCCGCGAGCGCTCCGACCGGCCCGCTGATGTTCCGGGTCCGATGGCGGATCGCGAGGTACCCTTGGCCCCTGTCGCCACATCCGACGTGGTTCATCGCTGGCTCGATGGGGAGCTGCCGGAACCCTCGGCGACGCGCCCCGACGCCGCGCGCGCGGTGGAGTTCTGGCACCGGATCGCCGACGAGACGTCTCGCAGGCGCCGCATGGTGACGCCGGCGTATCTGCCGGAACGCATCATGGCCGCTCTGCCGTCACTCGACGCGACGCCGGCGGCCATGCCGTGGTGGAAGCAGGACCTGCGTGTCAGCCCAGGCAGCGTGCTTGTGATTCTTGCCGGCGCATTCGCGCTCGGTATGCTCGCGATGAAGCTTCTGTCCTCGAGATAACGCCCGCGGCCAACCGCGGCGGTCAGAGCCGGCTCCTCTCGGGGCCGGCTCTGACCGTTTGAGACCCTGGCACAGGCTTATCTTGCTTCGTGATCCAGGCATTCGAGACGACGTCCGCGGAACTGAATGCGGCCCTGCTCCAGGTCGCGATCACGCTCGGCATCGCTCTCTACTCGCTGTTTCTGCACCGTCGCTACCGGAAACCGTATTTCTTCTGGTTTTCGCTGGCGTGGCTGCTGTACCTCTTGCGGCTGAGCGCGATCATCGCCTTTCTGGCGTCTGGGGGCGAGGCGTGGCTCTATTGGCATCAAGTGGTGACCGGGTGGACGGCGCTTGCGTTGCTCTGGGCGGCGCTTGTGTTCTCGCGCCAGCTCGCGTTCCGCGCGTGGTATCTGGTCGCGCTGCTGTTCCCGCTCGCGTGGTCGTTCGTCGCGATCTACCTGCTGGACAATTTCCTGTTCGCGGCCGGTCCGGCGGTACTGTTCCTGAGCGGCGTCACGGCCTGGACGGGGTGGATCTTCTTCGCCTACTGGCGCCGGGTGCGCGCTCCGGGCGCCGGTCTGCTGGCGTTGGCGTTCGGGCTCTGGGCCGTGCACCATCTCGACTACCCGTTTCTCCGCGCGCGCGGCGCCTGGGCACCCTGGGGATACTACCTGGACATCGCCTTTCTCCTGGGTACCGCCGTTGGGATCACCGTCCTGGTGCTGGACGATCTGAGACGTGGGTTTGCGGCGCTGACCGCGCTGTCCTCCGGGGCTGCGCGAGCCGGAACGGAGGACGATGTGATCGACGCGCTGCTGCACCGTGCGATCGCGCTGCCCGCGGCGAGGGGCGCGGCCTTGTTTGCGCGCCGGAACGGCGCGCTCGAGTGCGTGCGTGGCGCGGGTGACTGCGCCTCATGGGGCGCAGCCGCACTCCAGCCCGCCACCGCGGAGCGCCTGGCTTCGGCCATCGCTGCCCGCCATCCCCTGGTGCTGGCGGATTGGCGCGCGCCGGACGGAAGGCGGTATGCATTCACGGCGATGCTCCCGATACTCGGTGAATCGACCGCCTGGAGCGCGCTGATCGTTACCGGCGATGCACGCGATCCGTTCGCCGCGCTCGACCAGACCTTTCTCCTGGCGCTGGGAGCGCAGATTGGAGCGGTGCTGGACGGTGCGGAGCTCACGCGCCGTCTGCGCGACCGGACCGCGGAGCTGAAGCGTCTCTCGGCGCGGATGATTCAGTATCACGAGGACGAGCGTCGTCGCCTCTCACGCGAGCTTCATGACGAGACGGCGCAGGTGTTCTCGGCGCTGAAGCTCCAGCTCGGACTGCTGGGCGAGCGGGCTGACGTCGGCCGTGGGGCGGCCGGCGATCTGGAGCGCGCACAGTCGTTGGTGGACGAGGGAATGCGCAGCATTCGCAATGTGACGGAGACGCTCCGTCCAGCAGTGCTCGATGAGCTCGGGTTGATCGCCGCCATGCGGTCGATCATCGACGACTTCATGGAGCGCTGCGGTCTGGGCGTCGAGGCCGATCTGCCCGAACAGGCGCCATCTCTCGACGGCGACGTGGAGCTGGCCCTCTACCGCGGACTTCAGGAGTCGCTGACCAATGTGCTCCGCCATGCTCGCGCGCGACGTGTGTCGGTCGCGCTCGGGCAGCGCTCCGGACGGATCACGCTTCGCGTGCAGGACGATGGGCGAGGCATGAACGCGAGTGTGACGCTTGACGGCCTCGAGCGCGCGGGGCGGATGGGCCTGGCGGGGATGCGGGACCGGGTGGAAGCTCTGGGGGGCGCCCTTGCTTTGGAGCGCGGCCAGGAGGGAGGAACGGTCGTGCTGATTTCTCTGCCGGTGTCGACGGAGGTTACGGCATGACCGCGCCGATCCGCATTGCGGTGGTCGATGACCACGCCATCGTGCGCGCCGGTCTGCGCCTGGTGCTGCAGAGTGCGGAGGAGTTCGAGGTCGTGGGGGAAGCAGACACCTCGCTGGGGGCGCTCGAGCTTGCGGAACGGACGCGTCCCGACGTCATGCTGCTCGACATCAACCTGCCGGACGGCTCCGGGCTGGAGGTCGCGGCGCGGCTGCGTGAACGGTCGCCGAGTGTGCGTGTGCTGATTCTCAGCGTGCACGATGATCGCGAATTCGTTCGCGAAAGCGTGCGCATCGGGGCACACGGTTTTCTGAGGAAGGACACCACGCCAGCGGATCTGCGGGCGGCGATCAAGGCGGTTCACGCGGGCGACGCGTTCTTCAGTCCTCCGGTGGCCCGCCGGCTCACCGAGGTGCTGCGTGACGAGCTTCCCGCGCAGAATGGCGCGGCACAGGCTGAACTGGACACGCTCACCATTCGAGAGCGGGAAGTTCTGGTGCGCATCGCGCAGGGTCGCCTGAACAAGGAGATCGCCGGCGAGCTCGGGATCAGTGTGCGCACGGTCGAGTCGCATCGCGACTCGTTGATGCGAAAGCTCCAGCGTCGGAGCGTGGCGGCGCTCACGCGTTTCGCCCTCGAAGCGGGTCTCCTCCCCGATGAGGGGGAATCCCCGACACCCGCTCCGTAGTCGTCCCACCGTAGAAGACCGAATGGGGAAGGGGTGCGCGGCAGGCAACAATGTGCGGCGTGAGTTCCTTCGTGCACTACCTCCCGATCGCGACCACGCTGATCGCACTATCGTTCACCGCCGCGCTGGTGAGCCGGTACCGTCGCAAGGGAGGTGGAACGCATCTGCTCTGGTGGGCGATTGGGACCCTCACCTATGCGCTCGGCACCTCGGTCGAGGCTGCCGTCACGCTGCTCGGGTGGCACGAGGCGCTGTTCCGCCTGTGGTACATCTTCGGCGCGCTGCTGGGCGGAGCGCCCCTGGCTCAGGGGGCGGTGTATCTCCACCTCTCACGGCGCACGGCTGATCGCCTGTCGATCGCGCTCGTCGCCGCCGTGTCCGTCGCTGCGGCGTTCGTGCTGGTGGTTCCGATCCGGTTCGATCTGGTGGAGGCCCATCGGCTCACGGGACGCGTGATGGCCTGGCCCTGGGTTCGCGGGTTCAGCCCGTTCATCAACCTCTACGCCTTCGTGTTTCTGGTGGGTGGGGCGGTGCGGTCGGCGGTGCAGTTCGCGCGTCGTCGTGAGACCCACTACCGCGCGCTGGCGAACGCGCTGATCGCGGTTGGTGCGCTCCTTCCAGGCATTGGCGGGAGCTTCACGCGGTTCGGCTACACCGAGGTTCTCTACGTCACCGAGTTCGTCGGCATCATCCTGATCTACCTGGGGTACCGCCTGGCCGTTCGCGGTCCCGCCGCAGCCGAGGTCACGATTCATGCATCGCAACCGCAGTACGCCATCGGTCGTTAGGCTGGTGCTGGCCGCCGCGTTCGGCCTTGCCGCCTGCTCCGATTCCTCCACCAGTCCATCGACGCTCCCGACTGCGAAATCGATCGTGGTCGACGCCTCGCAGCCGACCGCGTATGTGGCGCTCGGCGACCCGGCCACCGAAGTGTCGGTGAGCGATGCCACGACGTCGACCGTCTGGGACATGTCGTTCTTCGCTACCACGGTGGGACTGAACGGGGGCGCGGCCGGGCCCGGTGATGTCACTGCCTATTGTGTCTGCCAGAACGCGTCGGCGACCGACGGCGAGGTCGCGGGCATGACCGCCGAGAACCAGGCCCCGGCGTTCGACGGCGTGACTGAGAGCGAGGTGCCGGCCGACGCGTCCTTCGCGGCGGACGCGCTGCTGCCGGCGATCTCCGGGTGGTACACGGGGTCGCCGGGCGTCGCCGCCGCGAATCCGGGCCGTGCGTGGATCGTGCGCAAGGGAGACACCGACGTCATCCTCGCCAAGTTCCACGTGACCAATCTGTCCGGCGCGACAGCCACCGATGCCGGCTCGGTCACCTTCGAGTACGCGGTTCAGCCGTCGGCGGCGGCGCCATTCGGTCCCACGCAGTCCGCCACCGTGGACGTTCACGCCGGCGCCGTGTCGTACAACCTCTCGTCAGGCGCGGTGACGACCGGGGCGGACTGGGACCTCCGATTCACCGGCTACGACATTCTGGTGAACGGTGGCGTGAGCGGCTCGGGGAGCGTGAGCGCGGTGGTCGACAACAGCACGCCCTATGCGCAGATCGACGCGGCGTACGCATCCACGGCGCCACCGCAGGCGTATCGCGCCGACGCGTATTCCGGGGTGTTCGCGGCGTCGCCGTGGTACCGGTACAACATCACCGGGACCGACAATCAGATCTGGCCCACGTTCAACGTGTACCTGGTGAAGCGCGGAAGCGAAGTCTTCAAGGTGCAGCTCACCAGCTACTATGGCACCGCCGGAGCGTCGCGCCAGATCACCATGAAGTACGCGCGCCTGCGCTGATGCGGTCGGCGCTGCGGTCGCTCCGCGCGCTGGTCCTGCTGGCCGGCGTCGCCCGTACGGCTGGAGGGCAGGCGTCGGGACTGCTGGAAGTGCACGTGCTGGAGGCCGGGTCGTCGCGTCCGCTGACTGGTGCGACCGTGCTGGTGGATGAGGATGCGGCCCGTGGCATCACCGACTCGACCGGGATGTGGCGCGGACGGGTGCCGGCCGGGGAGAACCGGGTGGTGGTGCGGCTGGTCGGCTATCGACCGCAGGCGCGCACGGTCGATCTCCCGGACGGCGCCGCCACACCGCTTGACATCCGGCTCGTCCCCGCGATCGTGCCGTTAGGCGCCGTGGTGGTCACGGCGGCCAGGCGCGAGCAGCAGTTGGCCGACGCGGTGGTGACCACGGAGCTGTATACGCGCGACGAACTGGCGCGAGGCGGGGCGACGGATCTGGCGTCGGCCCTGATCGATCGGGCCGGTGTGCAGCTCGACGGCGGCGTGCCGGCCGGTTCCGGGGTACAGATGCGCGGATTCGACTCGCGCCGGATTCTGGTGCTGGTAGACGGACAGCCGATGGCGGGTCGCATCAACGGCAACTTCGATCTCTCCCGTCTGCCGCTGGCGGGTGTGGACCGTGTGGAGATCGTGCGGGGCCCGCAGAGCACCCTGTACGGGAGCGATGCGATGGGCGGCGTGATCAACGTGATTACGCGCCAGGCGCCGGCCACCGGCGGCGAAGCCGATCTGTCGACGCTGCTTGGGTCGCAGGGCCGGCGTGAGGCAAGCGCGAGCGGCGGATGGCGTACCGGTGGGGTGGGCGCCACCCTCGACGCCGGCGTTCGGCGCATCTCGCTGGCGCCCGGTGTGGCGGGCGACGACGGCACGTTCGCGCATCGCTGGAACGGACAGGCGAAAGTGCGCTACGAGCCGGATTCTCGGCACTGGCTCGAGGGCGCCATGCTGGCGGTCGGGGAGCACCAGCGATTTCGTGCCGGCCAGCTCTTTTACTTTGCCGACAACACGCAGCTCGACGGCCGCGTGAGCGCGGCGAGCCGGATCGGCCTCCAGAGAGTGTCGGCGACCGTCTCGCTGTCGTCGTTCGACCATCTTTCCCGCGCCAGTACGTTGAGCGAGCCGGTCTCCGACAGCGGGGCGCGGGATCGCCAGCGGCTGATCCAGGGGGAAGCGGTGTGGAATGGGCTGGTGGGTGCCGTGCTGGCCGACGTGGGTTACACCATGCGCCATGAGTCGATCGACGCCGACCGGGTTGTCGCGCCCAGCCGAGGGCTGACCACCGCCGAACCGTTCGGGCAGCTGACGTTCTCGTGGCGCGGCGTGAACCTCACACCAGGCGTTCGGGTGACGTGGAGCGATCGCTGGGGACGGTTCGTGGCCCCGCGGTTGGCGGCGCTGTATCGCCCTGCCAGCGCGCTCGCGTTGCGGGCGTCGGTCGGGCGCGGATTCCGCGCCCCCGATTTCAAGGAACTCTACCTGCATTTCGTGAATGATGCGGTGGGATATTCGGTGATCGGCAATCCGGCGCTCCGGCCCGAACGCTCGTTGACGACCTCGTTCGGTGCGGAGTGGACCGCGGCCCGGCTCTACGGACGGGCGACGGCCTTCTGGAACGGCTACCGCGACTTCATCGAGACGGGCGCGCCTGACGCGAGCTTCACCTACACCTACGACAACATCGCGCGCGGCTCCACGCGGGGAGTCGATCTGGAAGGCGGGATCCTGGCCGGCACCTGGCGTATCGACGCCACCTCGGAGCTCCTGCGCACGAGGGACGCGTCAACGGGCACGCCGCTGCTGGGGCGGCCCGGCGTCACCGCGCGCCTCGGCCTGTCGGGTCCGGCGGCGCTTGGCGTGCAGGGCGGTCTGAACGCGGTCTACACCGGGCGCACGGCGGTGACGCGTGACCCCGATGGGACGATTTCCCGGGAGCGGGGCGGGTTCCTTCGCCTCGACGCCCGAGTGGAGCGCGACATGCCCCTCGGCGTGGACCTCGTCGCGGGGATGACGAACCTGCTGAACCGCCAGGTCGGTGCCGACTGGCCGGCGTTCACGGGTCGGCAGCTGTTCGTGGAGGCACGACTCCGGCACGCTCCGGCCGGCACTCGTTAGGCGGGACCGCAAGCACGATTGTTCAATCACAATGCGGCCCGCCCCGGCCCTGCGCCACGGGCTGTCGGCAGGGCCGCGGGTCAACGCAGCTCTATCTGCTGCACGTGGCGCACGTCCGGGAGCGACCGGAGGGCGGTGAGTTGCTCATCGGCCACCGCACCATCGACGCTCACGAGGGCGAGCGCATCACCGCCGGCTCCCTGACGCGCCTGGTGGTACTCCGCGATGTTGATCCCGGCGTGTCCGAGCGCGGTGCCGACCTGGCCAATGACACCCGGGACGTCGCGGTTCCGGAGCACAAGGATCGTGCCGCGCGGTGCGATGTCGACATGAAATTCGTCGACGCGCACGATGCGCTCGTGTGATTCCCCCAGCACGGCACCGGTGATGCGGGCGTGTCCGGCATCGCTGGCCACCTCCAGATCCACGGATTCGGCGTACGGCGCGATCGCCGGTTCATGCGCCTCCTCGACACGAATGCCACGTGACTGCGCGAGCCTCCGGGCGTTCACGAGATTCACGGCACCGCCGGAGACGCGCGAGAGGGCACCCGCCACCGCCGACGCAGCGATCAGGTGGAGCCCGGATGACGACGCGCCCGCGTAGTGTACGGCGATGCGGGTAAGCGGCCCGCCGGCCAGGGCCGCGCCGAGCACCCCGAGTCGCTCCGCCAGCGCGAGGACCGGCCGAAGCCGGCGCATCTCCTCGCCACCCACCGCCGGTGCGTTCACGGCGCGGGACAGGTCGCCATCCACGAGGGCGGCGCGTACCGCTTCGGAGATCTCGATCGCCACGTTATGCTGCGCCTCGGCGGTGGAGGCGCCCAGGTGGGGCGTGAGTACGACGTTGGGAAGGGTGCGGAGCGGATGGTCGGGTGGGAGCGGCTCGGTCGCGAACACGTCGAGCGCGGCGCCGCCCAGCTTGCGCGACCGCAGGGCGTCCACGAGGGCGTCTTCGTCGATCACACCACCGCGAGCCACGTTGAGGAGCAGGGCGCCGGTCTTCATCTTCGCGATCTCAGCGGGGCCGACGAGGTTTCTGGTCACCTCCGTGAGCGGGACGTGTACGGATACCACATCCGACCGCTCGAAGACCTCGTTGAGCGATCCTACTTCCACGTCGAGCACGCGAGCGCGTTCAGCGTTGAGAAACGGATCATACGCCACCACCCGCATGCCGAAGGCGCGGGCGCGACGCGCCACTTCGCCGCCGATCCGACCGGCGCCGATCAAACCCAGCGTCTTGCCGTACAGTTCGATCCCGGTGAAGGACTTCTTGTCCCACTCGCCCGATTTCATTGACCGGTCGGCGGCGGCCACTCGTCGGGCGAGGGCCAGCAGGAGGGCGAAGGTGAGCTCGGCGGCCGAGGTCGTATTGCCGGCGGGCGCCGTGAGCACGGGGATGCCGCGCTCGGTGGCCGCGTCGACGTCGATGGTATCGACGCCGACGCCGGCCCGACCAATGGCCTTGAGCCGGTTCGCGCGGGCCAGTGATTCGCGCGTGATGCGGGTGGCGCTCCGCACCAGCACCGCGTCGGCCCCGGCGATGGCATCGGCGAGCTCCTCGCCTTTGAGGCCTGGCCGGACGACCAGCTCGAAGCGGGGATCGTCGCGCAGCGGAGCCAGGCCGTCGACGGCGATCGCGTCGGCGACCAGCACCGAATAGGTGCCGCTCATGCCGCCAGCACTCCGCCTAACGTGTCGAGCAGGGCGTTGAGTTCGTCGACGGTGTGGTCGCCCATGTGGCCCACCCGCACCATCGCATCCTTCATCGGGCCGTAGCCGGTGGAGATCACGTAACCGCGGGCCTTCATGGCGGCGGCGATCTGCGATCCGGTCTTACCGGGCGGCGCCGAGACACAGGTGACCGCGGGAGAGCGGTATCCCTCGGGCGCCAGCACATGGATGTCGCGCCCGGCTGCGCGCTGCCCGTCCACCCACGACCACGTGCGCCGCGCCATCTCGGCGTGCCTCGCCCATCGCGCCTCCACACCTTCCGCCAGGATATGATCGAGCTGGGCGTCGAGGGCGTAGAGCAGGGACACGGCCGGCGTGTTCGGGGTCTGGTTCTTCTTCCAGTAGTCGTGGAACTCGAGGAGGTCGAAGTACAGGCCGCGGTTGCCGCTGGCGCGCGCGCGCTCGAACACGCGCTCGTTGGCGGTGCAGAACGCCAGTCCGGGGGGAAGGGCGAGTGCCTTCTGCGATCCGGTGAGCACGTAGTCGAGGTCCCACGCATCCACTTCGACCGGGGCCGCGGCCATGCTCGACACGGTGTCGATGATGACGGCGACGTCGCCGGCAGCGTGGGCAGCGTCGGTGAGCTCCCGAATCGGGTTGAGGACCCCGGTGGAGGTTTCGGAATGCACGACCGTCACCGCGTCGTATGTGCCGCGACGCAGCGCGTCGGTGAGCAGGTCGGGCGTGTGCATGCGGCCCGGCTCGACCTCGAGCTTGTCCACGGCGACGCCGGAGTTGACGGCCGCCTTGTAGAAGCGCGCGCTGAAGGCGCCGTTCACCAGACACAGGAGGCGCGAGCGCACGGCGTTGCGTACGCCGGCTTCCATCAGCCCGGTGGCCGACGAGGTTGCGGTAAACACCGGTTGTGCCGTGCGGAACACCTGCTGCAGCCGGGGCGCGATGCGCTCCAGCAGGGACTCGATGTCGGCGCCACGGTGGCCGATCATCTGCCGGGTCATTGCCGCGAGGATTTCCGGGCGAACCTCGGTGGGGCCCGGGAGGAAGAAGCGACCGAACGTCCCGGCGACGGCGTCGCTGCGGGATCGCGTACCGACGGTGGTGGTCATGAAGGCGATCGAGAAGGTGACGGACGGGCCGGAGCGGAGACGGCGCCGTGCAGGAGCCGTACGCCCCGATCGTAGAGATCGTTGAAGTGAGGATCGTTAGGTCTCTGCTCGCCGAGGGCAAGCGCGAAGACCGGTGCCAGGGACCGGGAACGGACCACGACATCCGCGCCGGCGACCACGGCCGGTCGGGCGGCCACTCCGGCGTAGGCCACGAAGCAGTCGACCGCGTCGCGCGCTTCGAGGTCCGTCGCCCCGTCCCCGACCAGCATGGCCGGCCGCTCCAATCCCTGCCACGCCACAATGAGGTCGCGCTTTCCCCCGGCGCGCGCAAGGGGGGACGTCGTGTCGAACCCGGCATACGCGCCGGCGTCATCGAACCGGATATCGACCGCGGCGACGTCGCGCGGCGCCACACCTAACGCGTGGGCGACCGCGAGGACAGCCGGCCGGAGCCCTCCCGAGATGATCCGCACGGAGACGCCCAGTGCCTGCAGACCGGCCACCACGGCGCGCGCGTCGTCGACGAGGGATTCCACGTATTGGCGCGCGAGGCGATCGAGATCGGCGCGGGTGGGACGGATCAGCGCGAGCCGCCGTCCGTAGGCATCCTGGAGCGGAACGCGCCCGTCCATGACCGCGTGTGTGAGGGCGCTGACCTCGTCGCGATGCGTGACCGCCAGCTCCTCGATGCCCTCGATGGTGGAGAGGGTGGAATCGCAGTCGAAGAGAACGGAGGCGAAGGGTGCGGTCACGGTTGGTGGAGGACGGGTAGAGCCGAAACGAGGCGGGCGGAGCAGATCACCGCGCGGGGCGCGGCAACGGCGGTCAGATGTGCACGGCTCTCCCCAGCACGGCCAGCGCGGCCTCCCTGGTTGCCTCCGACAGGGTGGGATGCGCGTGCACGGTGAGGCCGACATCTTCCGCCGCGCCGCGATACTCGAACGCCAGCACGATCTCGGCGATCAGCTCCGACACGTTGGGGCCGATCATGTGGCACCCCAGGAGCTCGTCGGTGTCCGCATCGGCGATGAGTTTCACGAATCCGCTCGACTCTCCCATGGTGCGGGCGCGGCTATTGGCGGAGAACGGAAAGCGACCAACCCGAACCTTGCGCCCGGCGTCACGCGCTTCGCGGTCGGTGAGGCCGACGGTCGCGATCTCGGGCCAGGTGTAGACGATATTGGGAATGGAGTGGTAGTGCATGCGCGAGGGCAGGCCGGCAATGACTTCCGCGGCCACCACGCCCTCCTCCTCCGCCTTGTGGGCCAGGAGCCTGCCCCCGACCACGTCACCGATAGCGAAAACGTTAGGCAGGTTGGTGCGCATGCGGTCGTCGACGACGATCTCCCCACCCGGCCCGAGGGCGAGCCCGAGGGAAACCGCATCGACGCCGGTGAGGGCCGGCCGCCGGCCCACCGCAACGAGCACGCGATCGGCGTCGAACGTACGGGCCGCGCCCTCCTCTTCGACATGCACGACGATCCGCTCGGCATCGAACTCGGCGCCGGTCACCCGCGCGGCGCCGTGGATCTCGAGACCCTGCCGGTGAAACACGCGCTGCGCTTCACGCACGATCTCATCATCGTTGCCCGGCAGGATCGTCGGCATGAACTCGACCACCGTGACCTTCGCGCCCAGCCGGCGCCAGACCGAGCCAAGTTCGAGGCCGACCGCGCCGGCTCCGATGACGACAAGGTGCCTCGGCACCGCCGCAAACCGGAGCGCGCCGATGTTCGACACCACATGCTCTTCGTCGACGGGCAGGAACGGGAGCTCGACCGGAACCGACCCGGTGGCGAGAATCACGTGTCGCGCCTGATAGCGGGTGGTCGTGCCGTCCACACCGTGAACCTCGACCATGTTGCCGGGGTGAAGCGTTCCCTGGCCGTTCGCCCAGGTGATCCGGTTCTTCCGGAACAGATACTCGATGCCCCGGGTGTTCTGCGCCACCACCTGATCCTTGCGCTTCTGCATCTGTCCCAGATTCAGGCGGGCGGCCTCGTAATCGATGCCGTGCTCGAGCGCGTGGAGCACTGCGAACTCGTAGTGCTCCGATGACTGGAGCAGAGCCTTGGATGGAATGCAGCCGACATTGACGCAGGTGCCGCCGAGGGTACGGTCCATCTCCACGCAGACCGTCTGCAAGCCGAGCTGGGCTGCCCGGATGGCGGCTACGTATCCGCCGGGCCCGCCGCCGAGAATGACGACATCAGCCGGCAGAGAATCGGGAGGCAATGCAGAGCGGGGAAGAGGGAACCGACCGGGCCGGAAAAACTAGCGGGTGTGATCGCGCTTGGCGACCACACCCGCTCCCCCACCGCGTAGGAACGCGGTGCCCCTCCTGGTGTTATGCCGCGCGGTGCGCCGTATCGGCTCGCGTGGCTACGAAGCGTCCTGTGCGGATGGTCTCGCGCCAGCTGTGCAGACGCGTGTAGAACGTGCCCTCGATCGTTGCGTCCTGACGCAGGCCCTCGAGCACCGTGACCACGTCGGCATTCTCCTTCGGATCGAAATACGGACCGATGAGCGCGACGAAGGCTCGGTCATTGGCTTCAAGCAGCTTCACCCCCGTTGGGGCGATGCGAGGCGTGGCGAAGAAGAGAAAGCGTCCCGCGACCGCCGCATCGACCGATCTGTCGCGAAGCAGGGTGAACGTTTCGGTCGCGTTCTGGTCATCGATGAACCGGCCCCGCCAGGTTCCGGAGAGCGCGTCGACCGCGGCCGGGTGCCGGGCCGTCTCGTTGCGAGCAGGGGGGATGGGCGTAAAGGCGAACTTGGCAGACATGTGAGGCTCCGATGACCGCCCTACGGCGGCACTTCCGGAAAGTGTCAGCGAGCGCATCATCCAGCAGCCGGACTCACCCACCTTCACGACCTTTGGATGCCTGACGCGAGGAAAGGGTTTACTCGTCCTCGGCGTGACCGGTCGTCACGTTTCGGTCACGCCATTGGGCAGCGGATTGGACGCACGGCGTGCGGCCGCGTTAATCCGCCGCGCGTGTCAGCCGCCAATGGACTGGCTGGGGGGCGGGAGCGTCGCGCGGGAATCCCGCGGGCGCTGGAAATCCCGGGGCGACGCGACCGACGCGAGTCCACCGGGGCCACAGCGTGACACTGCGCTCAGTCGACGACCATCAGGGCCGGGTCCTCGAGGAGCTCCTTCACCCTAACGAGAAAGAGCACTGCGTACTGGCCGTCGATGATCCGGTGGTCGTACGACAGCGCGACGTACATCATGGGCCGGATCTCGACCTTGCCCGCGATTGCGACCGGTCGATCCTGGATCTTGTGGAGGCCGAGGATGGCGACCTGCGGGTAGTTGAGGATCGGCGTCGAAACCAGCGAGCCGAAGACGCCGCCGTTGGTGATGGTGAACGTCCCCGCAGTGAGGTCGTCCATGGTGAGCTTGGCGTCGCGAGCCCGGGCCGCCAGATCGGCGATCTCCTGACCGATCTGCAGCAGTCCCTTCCGGTCGGCGTCCTTTACGTTCGGTACGACCAGGCCGCCATCGGCCGCGACCGCGATCCCCATGTTGACGTAGTGCCGGTACACGATCTCATCGCCATCCACCAGCGCGTTCAGCATCGGGTACTGGCGCAGCGCCAGGCAGGCGGCGCGCACGAAGAACGGCATGAACGTGAGCCGTACGCCGTGCTCCTGCTCGATGCGCTCCCGGACCCGCTTGCGCAGCAATTCCACCGCTGACATGTCGATCTCGTTGAACGTCGTGAGGTGGGCGGTGGCGTGCTGCGCTTCCAGGAGGTGCTCGGCGATCCGCTTGCGGCGGGTGGACATTCGCTCGCGTGTCTCACGATCGCCCCCCTCCCCGGCGGCGTACGGGACCCCGATGATGGACGGGAATGCCCTCGGCGGCTCCGGGCGCACGACCTCGACGTCCGGTGCTCCCCGGGAGGGTGGTGCGCCTGCGGGCGCCGGCTCCGCGGACTTCGCGGCCCGGAGGTAGTCGACGAGATCCGGCTTGCTGACCACGCCGCCACGTCCGGTCCCCGGTACCGCGGCGAGATCGACCGCCGCGGCCGCGGCCGCGCGGCGCGCGCCCGGCGAGGCACGCACGGCGGCATTCACTGCCGCAACGGCTTCCGGTTGGCGGCGGGCGGCGGGCGGCTCGCCGGCCCTGTCACCGTGGCCCGGCGATTCTCCAGTCACGGCAGGGGGTGCCGCGGCGTCGGAGCTGCTGCGGCTGGCGATCGACGCCGGTGCCGCCGCGTCATCGACCTCAGCGAGGAGATCCTCGACCTTGACCACGTCGCCTTCCTGATGCAAGCGCCTGACGAGCACACCGGCTTTTGCGGCCGGGACCTCGACGGTTACCTTATCGGTGTCGAGTTCGACCAGCGTCTCCCCGGGCGCCACAGCGTCCCCCTCTTCCTTCAGCCAGCGGGAGACCGTTGCCTCGACGATCGACTCGCCGAGCGGGGGCACTTTGATCGAGATCATGCGGGGCGTTGCGGGGGCGTGAGCGGTCGCGCGCACGGGCGGTGGCGCCGCCGGCGACGGTCAATATAACGGCAGAAGAACCGGGTGCGAGCGCTCACCATCGACGGGCACGGCGGTCTGGAGCAGGTTCGCCTGCGTGACGACCTGCCGACACCAGCCATTACGCAGCCGAACGAGGTTCGCGTGCGCCTGCGAGCCGCGGCGCTCAACCACGTGGATCTGTGGACGCTGCACGGTGTGCCGGGCGTCGTGCTCTCGGCGCCCTGGACGCTGGGCAGCGACGGTGCTGGCGTGATCGACGTGGTGGGGAGCGAGGTGCAGCGGGTGCGACCGGGCGACGCGGTGATCATCAATCCCGGCATCGGCTGCGGCCGGTGCGAGTACTGCCTGGCGGATGAGGCTCCCCTGTGCCTGAAATTCCGCATCCTCGGCGAACATCTGCCGGGCACGCTCGCTGACTACGTGGTGGTGCCGGAAGGAAACGTTCGCGTCATTCCACCGGACAGCCCGATGGAGGCGGCGGCCGCGTTTCCGCTGGCGACCCTCACGGCGTGGCGGATGTGCGTGACGCGCGCCCGCGTTCGCGCCGGCGATACGGTGCTGATCTGGGGCATCGGCGGTGGCGTGGCGCTGGCCGCGCTCCGGATCTGCAAGGCGATGGGCGCGCACGTCTGGGTCACGTCGCACAGCGAGGAGAAGCTCTCGCGGGCGAGGGCGATCGGGGCGGACGAGACACTTCGCCACGGACCGGACGTGGATCTCGGCAAGGCAATTCGTGCACGCACGGGCAAGCGCGGGGTGGACGTGGTCATCGACAACGTGGGCGAGGCCACCTGGAGTCAGTCGTTAGGTGCACTGGGGCGGCGGGGGCGCCTGGTGACCTGCGGGGCGACCTCGGGGCCGGTAGTCACGATGGACGTGCGCCGGGTGTTCTGGAATCAATGGACGATCATGGGGTCGACAATGGGGACGAACGCTGAATTCGACGCGATCACGAGGGAATTCCTGGCCGGGCGCCTGGCGCCGGTCGTCGATTCCGTATACTCCCTCGATCGGGGGCGTGATGCGCTCGGTCGCCTGGAGTCGGGGAATCAGTTCGGCAAGGTGGTGGTGAGGATCTCCTGATGGACAACCATTCCGACAGCGCAATCGTGAGGATCCCGTGATGCGGTTTCCGGTCACCACCCGATACTCGGATTACGACAGCAAGGGGCACGTGAACAACGCCGTCTACCTGACCTACTTCGAGGCGGCCAAGCACCTGCTGTGGACGGGAGTCTGGAAACGCGATCCCGATCCGCCATTCGTGGTGGCCGAAGCGAGCGTTCGATTCGCCAGCCCGGCGCGGATCGGTGACCCGCTGGAGATCGACATCATCACCGACGAGATCCGGACCAAGGCCTGGGTGTGGAAGTTCATCGTCCGCGACACCCGTGACGGACGGCTGGTCGCCGAAGGGAAGACGGTGCAGGTCTACTACGACTACGCGGCTCGCCAGGCGCGGGCCATTCCGGACGACGTGCGCGGGCTGCTGGAGAGCGCTCGGGCGTGACGGATGCGGTGGCGTACACGGCCGAGGAGGAGCGTGCCATCCGCGAAGCGGCCGGCCGGGGCGAACGGACCCGGTGTCCACGGTGCGACGTTCGGCTGTCGACGCGCGCCGTCGGAGGGGGGTCGTTCGGACTGGGCTACGCCAGGCGGCGCGAGTGGCTCATCTGCCCCCGGTGCCGACGCAGTGTGCTGTTCGACCGCAAGCGCGGCACGCGAAACTGAACGGACCTCATAGATTTCAGGTTGTCCGAACCCCCACCGAGGCCCGACCGTGTCCTTCCTCGAGCGCCTGCAGGGAAGTTTCGCCCAGCTCGCCGACGTCATTCCGGCGCTGCTGGGCGCGCTCATCATCCTGTTCGCCGGATACCTGCTGGCCAAGCTGATGGAGAAAGGCGCCGAACGGGTGCTGCACCGCCTCCGACTGAACGACCTGCTGGAGCGCGGCGGGGTGATGGAGGCGGTGGAACGCGGTGGGGCGCACTTCAACGCGACGCGCGTCATCGGGAAAACCCTGTTCTGGATCGTGATGTTCGCGGTGATCATTGTGGCTGCGAACACGCTGGGTATGGAGTCGCTGGCGGGGGTTTTCGGCGAGCTGGTGGGGTACCTGCCGAGCCTGATGTCGGCGGTGGTGATCATGATCGTGGGAATCGTGCTGGGGCGATTCGTGGGTGGGCTGATCATGGCGTCGGCCGGAGCGGTGCAGGGCGCACCCACGCTGGCGCGAGTTGGGCGGTGGGGGGTGGTGATGCTGTCGATTTTCATGGCGCTGCAGGAGCTGGGGATCGCCACCGATATCGTGACCACGGCCTTCGCCATCCTGTTCGGGGCGGTGGCGTTTGGCCTGGCGTTGGCGTTCGGTCTGGGGAACCGTGAGCTGGCCGGTCAGGTGACCCGCGAGTGGTACCAGCGGTACCGGGCGGAACGGGAAGCCATCGAACGCGGGGTCGCCGAGCGGGAGCACGAGGAGGAGACGCGGCTCGAGAGCGGGGACGACCGCGGAGTGCGGGAACGCATCGGGTTGCGGGATCGGGGGGCGCCCCAGGCGGTCGGGGCGCCACCGCCCTGACCAGGAGTCGTTAGGCGCTGGCGCCCAGCGGCGTCGGGCGCCATAATCGCGTTTGATCAGGCCGTTCGTCCATTCGTCAACGCGTTCGCCGGAGATCCGTCCCGTGCCGACCACTCTTGCCTCCCAGGAACGCGCCACCGCGGCGCTCTCGCTGGAAGAGCTCTGGATGCCGTTCACCGCGAATCGGGCGTTCAAGCGTGCGCCCCGTCTTCTCGCTTCCGCGAGGGGCATGTACTACCAGTCGGCCGATGGACGCGCGATCCTCGACGGCACGGCGGGGCTGTGGTGCGTGAATGCGGGGCACTCGCCCGATCGCGTGGTGGAAGCGATCCGGCAGTCGGCGGCAACGCTCGACTTCGCGCCGAGCTTTCAGCTCGGCCATCCGCTCAGCTTCCAGCTGGCACACGAGCTGGTCGAGATGCTTCCACCCGGTATCGACCATGTCTTTTTCGCCAATTCGGGATCGGAGGCTGTGGACTCGGCGCTCAAGATCGCCCTCGCGTACTGGCAGGCGCGGGGCGAGCCCGATCGCGTGCGATTCGTCGGCCGTCAGCGGGGATACCATGGCGTGGGATTCGGCGGGATCTCGGTCGGCGGGATCGCGACGAACCAGAAGGCGTTCGCGGCGCAGCTGCTTCCGCTGGTGGACCACCTGCCGCACACCCATGGGATCGCCGGGAATCGGTTCGCCAAAGGCCAGCCGGCCCAGGGCGCGGTGCTGGCGGATGCGCTGGAGGAGATCGTGGAGCAGCGCGGCGCGCAGACGATCGCCGCCGTGATCGTCGAGCCGGTGGCAGGATCCACCGGAGTCCTGGTGCCGCCGCTCGGCTATCTGGAGCGGTTGCGCGAGATCTGCGACCGCCACGGCATCCTGCTGATCTTCGATGAGGTGATCACGGGATTCGGGCGTCTGGGCGCGGCATTCGGTGCCCAGTACTTCGGCGTCCGTCCCGACCTGATGACGGCGGCCAAGGGGATCACCAACGGCGCCGTGCCGCTCGGAGCCGTGTTCGTCCGCGGCGAGATCTACGACACGGTGGTGAATGCGGTGGAATCGGGGATCGAGTTCTTTCACGGGTACACGTATACGGGTCATCCCCTGGCGTGCGCCGCCGGGCTGGCCACCCTCGCGCTGTACCGTGAAGAGGACCTGTTCGCCCGCGCGGCCTCGCTGGCGCCGTACTGGGAGGAAGCCGTGCATTCCCTGCACGGCGCGCCACACGTCGTGGACATCCGGAACGTCGGCATGGTGGCGGGCATCGAGCTCGAATCACGTCCCGGGAAGCCCGGGGCGCGGGCGCTCGACTGTCACATCGACTGCTTCAATCGAGGGGCGCTGATCCGCGTCACGGGAGACATCATCGCGCTCTCCCCTCCGCTGATCATCGACCGTCCCCAGATCGACCAGCTCATGGACATCGTGCGGACCAGCCTCGGTCGCGTCGAGTAGCGGTCGCCACCCCTGGGGCGGCGTGGTTCGCGCGACCGTGCGATGAGCGGATTCCGGAGGTGTTGAGGACCGCCTAACGCAGCGTCGGCATCGAGAAGTCCGATCCACCGGGCGCCGCCGCCGGCCAGCGCGAGGTGACGGTCTTGACCTTCGTGAAGAATCGGACGCCGTCCATGCCGTGCTGGTTGTGATCGCCGAACATCGACTCCTTCCATCCGCCGAACGAGTAGAAGGCCAGCGGCACCGGAATGGGAACGTTGACACCCACCATGCCGGCCTCGACGCGATCGACGAAATCACGCGCTGCCGCGCCGCTGCGGGTGAACACGGAGACGCCGTTGCCATAGCGATGATCGCTGGCCAGCCCGATGGCGTCATCGAAGTCGCCAGCGCGTACGATCGACAGCACGGGCCCGAAGATCTCCTCGGCGTAGATGCCCATCCGGCGGGTGACGTGATCGAACAGACAGGGGCCGAGAAAGAAGCCATTTTCGTGACCGCTCACGCGGACAGACCGTCCGTCCACGACCAGCTCGGCACCCTCGCGCGCGCCCGAGGCAACGGACTCCGCGACCCGTGCCCGGTGCTCGGCGGTGACCAGGGGCCCCATGTCGACTCGCGGGTCGGAAGAGGGGCCCACCACCAGGTTCTCCAGTCGGTCCACGAGCAATCGGCGTAGCGCGTCGGCCGTGGCGTCGCCCACGGGCACCGCCACCGAGACCGCCATGCAACGCTCGCCGGCGGAGCCGAAGGCGGCGCCGATCAGTGCATCGGCCGCCTGTTCGAGGTCGGCATCGGGCAAAACCACCAGATGATTCTTGGCACCTCCCATCGCCTGGACCCGTTTGCCATGCGCCGCCGCCGTGGCGTACACGTGTCGGGCAATCGGCGTGGATCCGACGAAGCTCACCGCCACCACGGCGGGATGTTCGATCAGCGCGTTTACCGCTTCGCGGTCTCCATGCACGACGTTGAGCACGCCCGGCGGCGCTCCAGCCTCCACAAGGAGCTCGGCGAGGCGCACCGGACAGCTGGGGTCCTTTTCCGAGGGCTTGAGGAGGCAGGTGTTTCCGCAAGCGATGGCCGGCGCGAGCATCCAGAGCGGAACCATCGCCGGAAAGTTGAATGGCGTGATACCCGCCACCACTCCCAGCGGCTGGCGCAGCGAGTACATGTCCACGCCGCGGGACACGCCGGCGGAGAATTCGCCCTTGAGGAGGTGTGGAATGCCGCAGGCAAACTCCACGACCTCGACGCCGCGCTGAAGCTCACCGCGCGCGTCGGAGAGTACCTTGCCGTGTTCCGAGGAGATGAGGTGCGCAAGGTGATCGGCATCCTGTTGGATGAGCTCCCGGAAGCGAAACATCACCTGCGCCCGTTTCAGCGGAGACAGCGCGCTCCACTCCTCATACGCGTGCCGGGCACTGTCGACCGCGGCGGCCACGTCGCCGGCTGAGGCGAAGCGCACGTGTGCGGTGACGTTGCCGGTGGACGGGTCGAAGACCGGACCGGCGCGATCGTTCGACCCACCGGTGGCGCTGCCGCCGATGAAGTGCGCGATCTCGCGCGTCGTGTGGGGGGAGGGTGCGACGGTGGCGGCGCCGGCGGGCGGGCCCGCGAGAACCGCTGCCGGGTCGCCCGCTCGCGCGGTCATCCGCGTCTGTCCGCGCGCGAGGCGCGCAACACGTCGCGCAGGACCGGAAGCGCGCGCTGCATCTCGTCCATGGTGCCGATCGAGATACGGGCGTGCGTCAGCAGAGGCGGAAACTGCCGCCCGATGGCCACGCCCCGTTCGAGGCACTGCGCCTGAAACGCCTTCGAATCGCGCTTGATGTCGAAAATCACGAAGTTCGTGTTGGTCGGCGCGCAGGAATAGCCCATTTCGTTGATGGACCGCACGGTATAGTCGCGCGCGTCCCGGTTGAGCGACTGCTCACGGGCGACGTGATCGGTGAGCGGAAGCGATGCCAGCGCCGCCGCGGCCGCGAGCACATTCACGCCGCTGCCGAGCCGCATCGGTTCGAGTCTGGCAATGGTGTCGACGTGCGCCACGGCGTACCCGACGCGGAGTCCCGCCATTCCATAGACCTTGGAGAACGTGCGCGAGACGATGACGCGCGGATCCTGCAGCGCGACCGGGATCATGGTGCGATACGCGGGATCGTCGACGTACTCGAAGTACGCTTCATCCACGAGAATCGTGGTTGCGGGGGACCTGGCGTGCACGCGGGTGATGAAGGCGCGCGCATCGGCGTCGCCGTAGACCGTTCCGGTGGGGTTGTTGGGATTGCAGAAGAAGACGAGCCCGGCGCCGGCGCATTCGCTCACCATTCCCTCGAGGTCAAGCCGGAGCCGGTCGTCGACCTTCACCTCGCGAACAGGCGCGCCGATGAGCTTCGCATCCTTGGTCGGGTTCTCGAACGTGGGTGCGGCGGTGACGAGTGCCCGTTCCCGGGACGTGTACGCCTGGGTGATGATCTTGAGCAATTCCCCGGAGCCGCAACCGAGGATGACGTGCGCGGGAGATACCCCGTGCACGTTGGCGATCGCTTCTCGAAGCATGTCCTGCGGATCGTCGGGGTATCGGTTTGCCTCGGTGAGCGCGGCCTTCAGCGCCTCGATCGCGACCGGTGAGGGGCCATTCGGATTCTCGTTGCTGCTGAGCCGGATGACGTTCGCGGCCTCGCTGGCGGAGAGAATCCCCGGGTCGTGGAACGCGTCGAACAGGCCCAGGCCGGCGCGCGCCTCGCTCCCGCGCGCGGTGACGAAGGGGACGAAGGCGCCCGCGCTTCCCGCGCCCAGCGCTCTGAGGAACGACCGCCGGCTGACTGGCATTCGATCTCCTGGAAGGGCTGTCCGAAAGTATCGCATCCGCGCACTGACGAAAGACCCAGGTGCTGCGACGCGAGCGCCGAGGCCGGCGGTCTGGCGCGGGGTGGAGGGGAATTGCACGCCATCCGGGCCTAACGAGCGAGGGCGGAATGGGTGGCGCGAGGGTGGAAGAGGGTGGTCCGGTAGGCACCCGAACAGACGCCGAAGTCAGGCCACGGCTTTGGCGCCGGGCCGCGATCGGGGCCGGCGGCGTCCATGAGTCGATAAAAGTCTGGAAGTAAATGACTTAGGAGGCCAGTAACACATTGATTTTCGTGTGTGCTTCGGGTATTTTTCGCGGTCGCGCCGGGGCGACAAATCACTCCCCACGAGCAGCCTCATGACAGCTCCCAATCAGCGCGAGCGGATCCTCCCGCGGCTCATCGACGAGGAGATCAAAGAGTCGTTCATCAACTACTCGATGAGCGTGATCGTCTCGCGTGCGCTTCCCGACGTGCGCGACGGATTGAAGCCGGTACACCGGCGAATCCTGTACGCGATGAACGAGCTCGGTCTGGTACCGGGACGTCCCCACAAGAAGTCGGCGACGGTGGTGGGTGACGTGCTGGGCAAGTATCACCCGCACGGGGACAGCGCGGTCTACGACGCGCTGGTGCGGATGGTACAGGAGTTCTCGCTGCGGTACCCGCTGGTGGATGGGCAGGGCAACTTCGGCACGCAGGACGGCGATGCGGCGGCCGCCTACCGATACACTGAGGCGCGCCTGACGCCGGTCGCGATCGAAATGCTGGCCGACATCGACCGCAACACGGTCGACTTCGCGCCGAACTTCGACGACCGGCTTTCGGAGCCGCGGGTGCTCCCGGCGGCGCTGCCCAATCTGCTGGTGAACGGGTCGTCAGGCATCGCAGTGGGAATGGCCACCAACATTCCCCCGCACAACCTTCAGGAGATCATCGCCGCCACGATCGCGCTCATCGACGCCCCGGAGCTGACGGCGGCCGACCTGCGCAAGTTCGTGAAGGGCCCTGATTTTCCGACCGGCGCGTTCATCTTCGGCCGGCAGGGCATCAAGGACTATCAGGAGACCGGTCGCGGCCGAATCGTCATGCGCGCGCGCGCAGTCATCGAGGAGAAGGAGTCGTCGGGTCGATCGCAGATCGTGATCACCGAGGTCCCGTACCAGGTGAATCGCGATGAACTGGTGAAGCACATCGCCGAGCTGGTGAAGGACAAGAAGCTCGAGGGCATCAGCGACCTCCGACACGAATCGAGCGACTCGACGCGCATCGTGGTGGAACTCAAACGCGATGCGATTCCGCGGGTGGTGCTGAATCAGCTGTACAAGCACACCGCGATGCAGACGACGTTCGGGGTGATCATGCTGGCGCTGGTGCCCGACCCGAACACGCGGCAGCTCGTGCCGAAGGTCATGGGGATCAAGGAATGCCTCGAGCACTACATCGCCCACCGCCACGAGGTGATCGTCCGGCGCACGCAGTTCGATCTCGACAAGGCGCTGGAACGCGAGCACATCCTCGAGGGACTCAAGATCGCCGTCGACAACATCGACGAGGTGATCAAGGTCATCCGCAAGGCGGAGGACGCGCCCAAGGCCAGTCTGCAGCTGCAGAAGCGATTCAAGCTCAGTGAAAAGCAGGCCGAGGCGATTCTCAACATGCGTCTGGCGCGCCTGACCGCGCTCGAAATCGACAAGCTCGAAGAGGAGCTGAAGGAACTGCGGACCTCCATCAAGAAGCTGCGCGCGCTGCTCGAATCGAAGCCGAAACGCATGGCGCTGGTGAAGGAGGAACTTGGCGCCATAGCCGCCAAGTACGGCGATGAGCGACGGACCGAGATCACCAGCGACCAGGACGAGTTCACGGTCGAAGACCTGATCGCGGAAGAAGACATGGTCGTGACCGTCTCGCATTCCGGGTACATCAAGCGGACCTCGATCACCACGTATCGCCGCCAGCGCCGAGGCGGCAAGGGCCTCACCGGTGCCGAGTTGCGCGAAGAGGACTTCATCGAGCGACTCTACATCGGATCCACCCACGACTACATCCTCGTGTTCACGGACGACGGGCGGTGTTACTGGCTCAAGGTCTACGAAATTCCGCAGGCCGGCCGCGCCACCAAGGGGAAGCCGATCGTCAACCTCCTCAACGTCTCGGCCGACACGAAGATCCACGCCATGGTCTTCGTGCGGCAGTTCAAGGAGGACGAGTTCCTCCTGTTCTGCACCCGCAACGGCACCGTGAAGAAGACGCGACTCTCGGAATACTCGAATCCGCGGTCGACCGGTATCAAGGCGATCAAGATCGAGGAGGGCGACGAACTGATCGAAGTGGCGGTGACGCATGGAACGAACGACATCGTGCTGGCGACCCGGCATGGATTGAGCATCCGCTTCCACGAAAGCGACGCACGCGAAATGGGACGGGATACCACCGGCGTGAAGGGGATCGAGCTGGGAAAGGGGGATCACGTGGTCGGGATGGTGGTGATCGTCCGCGAAGCGACACTGCTCTGCGTGACGGAAAAGGGACTGGGCAAGTGCACGCACATCGACGAGTACCGCGTGCAGCGGCGCGGCGGGAAGGGCATCCTCACCGTGAATCGCACGGACAAGACCGGCGATGTGGTCGGCCTGATGGAAGTCCTCCCGGAAGACGAAATCATGATCATCACGAGAATGGGGATGATCATCAGGTCGCCGGTGTCGCAGGTGCGCGTGGCGGGTCGCAACACGCAGGGTGTACGCCTGGTGAACCTCGATCCGTCCGACATGGTGATGGCCGTGGCCCGTGTGGTGCCCGAAGACGACAAGGGCGTGGGAGCAGACGATGAGGGCACGGATTCACCCGATGCGCCGGAGCTGGCGCTGGAGGAGGAATCGTAGGGTCGAGGCGAGACGACAGCTCGCAATCGGGTTGAGGGGGCACGCCGGGTCGTCTGGAGACCGGTGGTCCTGCGTTCGACCGTGGGCGATCTGCGCGCTTTCTCTGGCGTCCCGGCGGAACGAAGCCGGGTGGCGCCCGGTGTGAGATAAGGCCCATACCAGCAACGCGTTATCCGTCCTGGAGAGATCTGTCACGGCAGACCCGTGACGTGTGTGGCGGAGCGAACCAGCTGGCGCTGTCGCGCGGTTCCCCAGGCGCTCTCATGGGTAGTCTGCGGAGTTCCGCCCGGGCTAGATTTCAGCCGGAGGGGCGCCCAGGCGGAGCGCCTTGTCCTCTGGTTTCTGGTGGTACGGCGCGCGTCGTTTCCCTCCGGTGGCTGCCGATTCAGCCGTACATCACGGTGTCCTGCTCACCTGCGTTCGCTACCACATGACCCTCGAATCGCCGCCAGTCGTGCAGCCCGGTACAGCAGTTTCCGCGACGCCACTGGTGTCGCTGGAGGCGATTCGGGCTGCCGCAGCAGGGCTGAAGGGAGTGGCGGTGCGCACCCCGCTGCTGCGCTCGGATCCGTTGTCCGACCAAGTCGGGACGACGGTCCTGCTCAAGCCGGAGATGCTGCAGCGCGGCGGCGCGTTCAAGTTTCGCGGTGCGTTCACGTTTCTCTCGCGGTTGTCAGCCGAGGCGCGGGCCCGCGGGGTCATCGCGCCGAGTTCGGGGAATCACGCGCAGGCCGTGGCGCTCGCCGCCAGGATCTTTGGTGTGCCGGCGACGGCCGTGATGCCCACGACGGTGACGGCGGCCAAGCGCGCCGGCGCCGAGCGACTCGGCGCGCGTGTGGTCCTGGCCGGGACCACCACCCGGGACCGGATGGATCGGGCACTGGAGTTGGTGTCGGAGGAAGGATTGACCCTCGTGCCGCCGTTCGATGACCCAACCATCATCGCCGGGCAGGGAACCGTGGGCCTGGAGATCGTCGAGGATGCCCCGAACGTCGACACGGTGGTCGTTCAGGTAGGCGGTGGCGGCCTCAGTGCGGGCGTGGCGACAGCGGTCAAGCGCCTTCGTCCAACGGCGCGCGTGATCGGAGTGGAACCGGTCGGCGCAGCGAAACTCAGCGCCGCTCGCAAGGCGGCGGGGCCGGTGACCCTCGACCGGACATCGAGCATTGCCGACGGGCTGTTGTCCATCAGAATCGGGACCATCCCATTCGCGCATCACGGCGCGTTTCTCGACGATGTGGTCACGGTGAGCGACGACGCCATCATCGACGCGATGCGTTTCCTGCTGGATCGGTCGAAGCTGGTGGCCGAACCGAGCGGCGCGATCACGGTGGCGGCCCTGCTGGCCGGCGCGATTCATCCGACCGGCGAGACGGTGGCGATTCTCAGTGGCGGAAACGTCGAGTGGACAGGACTCGTCGAGTTGCTGCATGCGTAGCGCGCATATCCTCATCGCCGACGACGATGCCGCCCTCGTCCAGACCATGACGTGGGTGCTCCGGGAGCACGGATACGACGTCACGGCGACCCACGAGGGACGTCAGGTCATTCCGTTGATGGCCGAGCGGACGCCGGACATCGTCCTGCTGGACGTGATGTTCCCCGACACCGATGGGAACGAGATCCTCGAAGGCATCAAGGCGGAAGAACGGTGGCGGGACATTCCGGTGTTGATGATCTCGTCCCTCCCGCCCGAGGAGGGAGCGGTGCGCACGCTCGGGTTGGGGGCCGCCGACTATGTGCGGAAACCGTTCCGGGTGCGCGAACTCCTGGCCCGCATTCAGGCTCAGCTGCGCATGCGGGCAATCCTGCGCTCCGCGAACGAGTCTCTGCGCGAGACGCAGGAGGCGCTCCATCGGGTCCGGGAGGAGGCTGACCATGGACGGGAGCTGGTCGACATTCTCCACGATGTGACGGATGATCTGTCATCCGACGAGATCTACCATCTGCTGGCCCGGCGCGTGGCGCGAGCGCTGGAGCTCACGCACTGCAGCGTGATTCTGGCGCGGGAGGGCGAGACACCGCGGGTGGTTGCCACGGCGTACGAGACGGGGATCGGTAACGACTTCGTGCTCCAGCTGAGCCGATACCCGGAACTGCGCGCCGCGCTCGAGTCGGGTCGGCCGGTGCTGGTGGAAGATGTGAAGACGCACCCGCTCTACGAGGAAGCGCGCCGGACGTGGGAGAGCACCGGAACCCGGGTCACGACGCGGTCCGTGATTGCGATCCCGTTCGCTCTGGAGGCGCAGCAGGCGGGGATCTTCTTCCTGCGCCGGAGCATCGATGAACCCCCGCTCACGCAAGCCGATGTTGAGTTCGCGCAAACGGTGATCCACGCAGCGGTCACCGCGGTCGAGCGCGCGAAGCTGATGGAATTGACGATGGCGGACAATCGTCGCCTCGAGTTGCTCGCGCAGACCGATCCACTCACCAAGGTGCTCAACCGCCGCGCTCTGACGGATCGGTTGGCGGCGGAGATGGAGCGTGTTCGTCGATACGATTCCATGCTGTCTGTGCTGCTCATCGACCTCGACCACTTCAAGTCGATCAACGACACGTACGGGCATCTGGCCGGGGACGCCGTGCTCAGCGAAGTGGCGGCCGTGCTGCAGCGCGGGATCCGCGCCGTGGACGTGGTGGCGCGCTATGGCGGAGAGGAGTTTGTCGTGCTGTTGCCAGAGACCGGTCCGGCGGGCGCATCCTCGTTCGCCGAACGCCTGCGCGAGTTGATCGAGTCGCACGCCTTTCTCGAGGCGCGAGCCGAGCCGCTGCGCCTCACCACCAGCATCGGCGTCGCGTCGTTCCCCGGATTCGGTGTGGAATCGGTGGACGATCTGTTCGCGGCGTCCGACCAGGCACTGTACCGTGCCAAGGCCGAGGGGCGGAATCGCGTGCGCGCGTAGACCAGCGCCGGCGGCCCCGGGCGCGTGACCCGGCGCGGACCCTGACATTGGCACTGGTACAGTTTGTACCGGTGCCCTGACATTGGCGGGCGAACGGCCACCCATTACGATCCGACTTCGCCTGGCGCCGCACACGGGCGCGACTTCCAGACCCCCCATCCGACGAACTGCACCTGGAGCTCGATCATGCGCTTCTTTGCCGTCCTGCTTGGCCTGCTGTCAACGTCGGCTGCCGCTGCGGCCCAGTCGGACTACGGCCCGACGCCGGTGAACCTTCCCCAGGCGGCGTTCGATGGCAGGCTGAAAGTGCCCGAGGGATTCCAGGTTGAATTGTTCGCGAAGGTCCCGGGCGTGCGATTGATGGCTCTCGGCCCCGACGGCGCCGTTTACGCAAGCCAGCCGCGCGAGGGGCAGGTGATCAGGCTGCTGGACGCGGATGGAGACGGGACCGCCGAGTCACAGACGGTGGCGGTGAGCGGCATGAACCGCCCGCACGGGTTGGCGTTTCACGGGGGGTGGCTCTACATCGCTGCTGGCGACGGCGTATTCCGCGTGCAGCTCGACGCGAGTGGTGTGGCCAGGGGAATGCCGGAGCGGCTGAACACCTACTCGGCGGGAGGGAATCACTGGTCGCGTACCGTCATCTTCGGCCACGACAGCGCGATGTACGTGTCGATCGGATCCACGTGCAACGTGTGCGACGAGCGCGCGCCGGACCGGGCGACGGTGATGCGATACGACGCGAACGGCTCGGGCGGCCGGATATTCGCCAGCGGCCTGCGCAACGCGGTCGGGTTGGCGGTAAACCCCACCACCGGGGCGATCTGGGCGGCGCAGAACGAGCGGGACGACCTGCCGCCCGACCACCAGAATCTGCCGCCCGAGGAGATCAACATTCTCCGGGACGGCGCCAGCTACGGTTGGCCCTACTGCTACGGTGACCGGGTTCCCAATCCCGAATACAACGACTCCGCCAAATGTGCGCGCACGGTGGCGCCGGCGCTGAAGATGCAGGCACATTCAGCGCCGTTAGGTATCACGTTCCTGGATCGGGCCACACGATTGCCGGCGGAGTATCGTGGAGACGCCCTGGTGGCGTTTCACGGGTCCTGGAATCGCAACGTGCCGACGGGCGCCAAGGTCGTGCGCATTCGCGTGCAGAACGGAAGACCGGTGGGATACGAGGACTTCATCGTCGGGTGGCAGGACGAGAACGGCGTGCGGTGGGGACGGCCGGTGGACGTGATGGTCTACAAGGATGGCTCGGTTCTGGTTTCGGACGATGCGGCCGGGCAGATCTATCGGGTGTGGAAGTGAACGGCTGTCAGCTATCAGCGGGCTGCTATCAGGGATCGGCGGGCAGCTTTCAGCGATCAGCGGGGAGCTCTCGGCAATCGGCGGACAGCCGCGAGCGGGCAACGATGCCTCGCCGCGAGAGCTCGACCATGAGGCATCGGTCCTGAACCACGTCGATGCCGGCGCGGGCGAGGTGCACCGCCACGGCGTCATTGCGAATGCCGGACTGGAGCCACACTGCGCGCGGGGCGGCGCCAAGAATGTCATCCAGGTGCGCCGGGATGTCCTGCGGTCGGCGAAACACGTTCACGAGATCGATCGGCCCGGGCACGTCCACGAGGCGGCGATAGACCGATCGGCCAAGAATCTGCATCGCCTCGGGATAGTAGACCGGCACGGGGACGATTTCGAAACCGGCGCGCTGGACGTATTCGGGAACGAAGAACGCGGGACGCTCGGCGCGGGTCTCGGGCTTGATGCCCAGGACAGCGATGCGGTGCGTGCGGGTCAGGAGCGCGCCGATCTCGTCGTCGGACACGACAAGATGGGAGCGCCACGCGTCGTCGTTCCCGTTCGCCATGCGGAATAGTGAAACGGCGGCGTGAAGCGGCGCCACCCCGCATGACAGGCGCGCGCGGCCGTCCTTAGATTTCTGCGCCCTTCCGCCTTCAGCACGGAGCAAGACACCACCATGCGCATGCTGGTTCTCGGCGCGGGCCTGCAGGGCAGCGCCTGCGCCTACGACCTTCTTCAGCGAGACGACGTCTCCGAGGTCCGGCTGGCCGGTCTGGGGCTGCACCATCTGCCGGCGTTTCTGAAGCCGTTCAGCGGAACGCGGCTCCTTCCCACACCGTTGGATGTACGGGACCACGACGCGGTGCGCGCGCTCATGCGCGACAGCGACGCGGTCACGTGTGCCCTCCCGTACTACTTCAATCTCGAGATGACGCGGCTGGCGATCGACGCCGGCGTCCCGTTCTGCGATCTCGGCGGCAACACCGGGATCGTCTTCGAGCAGAAGGAACTCGCCGCGCACGCGCAGTCACGGGGCGTGAGTGTGATCCCGGACTGCGGCCTCGCGCCGGGCATGGTCAACATTCTCGCGCAGCAGGGCATCGCCGGAATGGATCGCGTGGACGCCGTGCGCATCTACGTTGGCGGGCTCCCACTGCATCCCGAACCACCCCTTGGCTATCAGATCGTGTACTCCCTCGAGGGAGTGCTGGACTACTACACCACACAGTCCTGGATCCTGCGAGACGGCAAGCGGACGCAGATCGCCGCACTGAGCGAGGTAGAAACCGTGCAGTTTGACAAACCGCTCGGCGCGCTGGAGGCGTTTCACACGGCGGGCGGCCTGTCCACGATGGCATTCCGGTACGAGGGGCGTGTACCTACCATGGAGTACAAGACCCTTCGCTACCCGGGGCATGCGTCGATCATGCGCGCGATTCGCGACCTCGGCTTCTTCGAGCAGGAACCGGTAGTCGTCGACGGGCAGCGCGTCGCGCCGCGGCAGGTCGCGGTTGCCGTCATGACCCCGCGACTGACCAGCGACGCGCCCGATCTCGTGGCCGTGCGTGTGACGGTGACCGGGACCAGGGGCGGGAAGCCGGCCCTGTTCGCCCGGCACCTGGTGGACCATCACGATGCCGGGCACGGCATCAGCGCGATGATGCGCACGACCGGATTCTCGCTGGCGATCACGGGGTGGATGCTGGGCAGTGGAGTCATTGCTCGGCCCGGAGTGCACACCCCCGATGAAGTGGTGCCAGCGGAGGCGTACGTGCGAGAACTCGCGACGCGCGGGGTGAGAATCGAGCCGGGGGAGGGAGACACGCGGCGCTGAGCGTTCGCGCGTGTGCACGACCCGCCGAAGCGGCCCTACCGAAGTGCGGAAGCGGACCTGGCGGTCTTCGAGCCGGCTGCGTGCGGACTATCTGGAGAAGCTGGCCAACGTCGCGCCCATCGCATCAATGGTCGCGCGTGCGTTGGCGCGATCCTTCCCGTTGTACAGGAACGAGAACGCGAGCATCTCCCCATCCTTCGCCGACACGTATCCGCTCAGGGCGACGACGTCGTTGGTGGTTCCGGTCTTCGCGTGCAGATTCCCCTGCGCCGGCGTAGAGCGCATCCGGAGCCGGAGGGTCTCGTCCTTCGCCCTTGCGCCTGCTACCGGCAGCGACTCGTGGAATTCCCGGGACCACGACGAATGGTGCGCGTAGGACAACAGCTGCACCTCGGAGCGCGCGGTGACCCGGTCCAGCGTGGACAGGCCGCTGCCATCGGCGGCAAAAACATCATCCGGGCTCGCGCCGACGCGAAGCAGCAGAAAGTCACGCAGCAACGCGTTGCCCATGACAGCCGATCCCACACCCTCCGGGTCACCCTGACGGGCGACGTTCCGGAAGATGAGTTCGGCGAAGTGGTTGATGCTTTCGCGGTTCATGACGTCAGTGAGTTCGGCCAGCGGGGGTGACTCGAGCGACGTGAGTCGCACGGCGTCAGCCGGGGTCGGGCCCACGCGAATCCTGCCGGCGACGTCGATGCCTACGTCAGTCAGGGCCGACGCGAAGGCGCCGGTGACGAAGTTGGCCGGGTCGTCGACCACCACCACGTAGACATGGGGCTCGGCGTGGGCACCGATGGACCCACGGACCGCGATGGCGCCGGTGCTGGTGCGACCCACGGTGAGCTTCGCGCTTCTGCTCCCCGCCACCGTGTACGTGCTGTTCAACACGGCGTAGGCGGTGGTTCGCGGCTGGAGCGTCACGACGCCAGGCCCGCCATCCTTCCCCGGCGCGATCACGACGTGGAGCAGGTTTTGGTTGAGGGAGAGCGCCGAGACGCGCGAGGCATAGCTGGCCTGCAGATAGCGCGTGAGCCAACCGTCCGGGACGTCCTTCGTCTCGAAGGCTCCGGGGTCGCCGATCACGTCCCCGTCAAGCCGATGAATGCCGGCAGCCAACACCTGCCTGGCGAGTGCGCGCATCGGTGCATTGGGGTCGCCGGGAATGAAGCGGCTGGAGAGAGCGGGATCTCCGCCACCTCGAATGACGAGATCGCCGTGGAGCGTACCATCCGCACCGAGACTTCCCGTCCGATAGATGTCGGTGGAGAAGTGGTACGAGGGTCCCAGGCGCTCGAGCGCGAGCGCGCTGGTGAAGAGCTTCATGGTCGAGGCGGGGAGCAGGCTCTTCCCGGCGCCGTACGCGAACAGCGTATCACCGCGTGTCAGCGAGACCACCATCGCACCCCAGTCTCCGCTGCGCACCTTCGCGTGGAGGAATGCCGCGAGGTCATCAGCCAGGGAATCTCCGCCGTTCGGGGCGGTGAAGCGGAGTCGCCCACTGACGGTAGTCGCGGCGACCGCTCTCGTGGAGGTCCCTCCGGGGACCTCGCGGGCGCGCTCATCGGGGTCGCCGGGCTGCGCAAAGGATCGCTTCGCACCGATCGTGAGAAGTGCGGCCATCGAAAACACCGCAGCGGCCCAACTTCGCACGATGATGGCTGAGCGAGTCCGACGACCCTTCCATCGCCCACGGATCTCACGCGCCGTGTCGGCGCTTACCAGCATTTGCCCATGTGCACCAGAGAAGCGGAGTTCCACATCGTTCTTCGGAAGGTATGCCTGCCTGTACGAGGACGAAAGTGCGGCGACCCAGCAACGGTGCCATGCGACGGGAATCACAACGCTCGCGTCTCGGGATTCCTGTACGGACACTCACCTGGTCACCGGGCGAAGAGGGCCGCGTCGGCTGTGTTCGCCAGCGTCGTCACATTGGCTTGTACCTCGCGGCTTGCGTGCCGGTGCAGACAGGTCCACCCTTCCTGTACGATCCGGGAGGTCGCCATGACCGAGAAAAACAGAGTGCTGCGGGAGGGGGTCGTTGCGGGGGTGGTGGGTGCTACGTCGGTAGCCGTCTGGTTTTTCTTCGTTGACCTCGTGGGTGGGCGCCCGCTCTACACTCCCTCGGTGCTGGGAGAGTCCCTGATGAACGTTTTGGGTCCGAACCGTGGAGAGGGGCCGCTGGAGCATGTGATGCTGTACACGGCTTTCCACTACGCGGCGTTCTTCGTTTTCGGTATCATCGCCGCGGCGCTGATCCGGGCGTCGGACCGCGAGCCGTCGATTCTTGCCGGCTTCCTCATCCTTTTCGTTGCGTTCGAGCTGGGATTCTACTGGTTCATCGTCCTGCTGCAGCGCTCGTTGCTGGGAAGCATCGCCTGGTATCAGATCGGCGCGGCGAATATCGTCGCGGCGTTCCTGATGGGGCGGTATCTGGTGCACGAGCATCCGGAGGTCATCCCCCGGCTGGATGCGGCCCTCAAGGACGGAAGGCTGGGGTCCGGGTAAGAAGCAGGCCACAGGCCACAGGCCACAGAAAAAGGCGATCGCGTGTCGCTGATAGCTGACCCCTGTCCGCTGATTCCTACGCGCCCGACGCGAACTTGGCGAACAGGAACATCAGCCCGATCAACGTTACCATCGCGATGGTGAGGGGGCCCGTGAACAGCGCCCGGAACAGCTTGTGGTCGTACTTGAGGTGCATGTAGAACATCACCACGATCGCGAACTTTGTAGCCGACATGACGAGCAGAAGAGGCACGAAGAATTTCGAGGCCACGAGAATGGGCATGTAGTACGCCCACACCTCGAGCATCGTGATGACCGTGAGGATGAACGCCACCCACTTGTACTGGTGCCAGGTGGGATGCTCGTGAACGTGATCGGGGCTGATTGCTTCAGCGTGGTCGTGTGCCATGCCGGCTCCGATTAGCGAATGAGGTAGACGAGCGTGAAGATCGCGATCCAGACCACGTCGACGAAGTGCCAGTACAGCGCGGCGATGTCGACCAGGAGCGAGTCCTTGGGCTGGAGGCCGCGCTTCATATCGATCGCAAGGAGGGTGCCGAGCCAGATCACGCCCGCGGTCACGTGTGCGCCGTGGAACCCGGTCAGCGTGAAGAATGACGATCCGAACAGGTTGCGCCGGATCGAGAGACCTTCGTGCACGAACGACGTGAACTCGTAGGACTGGAAGCCAAGGAAGGTGGCGCCCAGCAGGCACGTCATGAGCAGCCAGAAGCGCGAGGACGTGAGCACCTTCCGGTGCCACCAGCCTGCATTCGGTGGCAGTGGCTTGTTGCGATTCTCGACGGCGGCCAGGGCGAGTACCATCGCCAGGGACGACATGAGAAGCACGAAGGTGGAGATCGACGTCACGGGAATGTTCAGGATTGCCTTGTACGCCTGGCCGGTCTGCGGGTCGGTCCACGCCTGGTGCGGGAACGGCCCGATCACGCTCCGTCCCTTGTAGATCAGGTAGGTCGAGATGAGCGAAGCGAACAGCATGCACTCCGACCCGATGAAGGTCCAAATGGCGACCTTCCGGCTGTCGAGGCCTGTGGAGGTGTAGTGATGCTGGTGCGCGTGGGCGTCAGGAACGGCGGCTGTAGCCAAGAGGGTTGGTCTCCAGAAGCGTGTGTCGGCGAGGAATTGGGCGGCGCAGGGTGGGGGCTCCGGAGGACTGCCGTCTCCCGCGGCCCCGGTGGCCTCAGTGTTCGTCCTCCAGCGGTGTGGTCAACCAGTCGTAGAGTGAGGTGACGAGAACGAGCGCGCCCACCGCGATGCACGTGAAGGCGATCGGCTTCTTCTGCGCGTACAGGAACGGCAGGCCCGAGAGCAGCACGAGAATGCCGACGGCGACGAACAGGGGTCGGATGGTCGGGGTGGGCATCGGAATGCCGAGTTCCGCCGCGGATTTCGGCTCCGCTTCGATGTGCATGGGCGCCACGTCGGCTTCGTGCGCGCCGCCTCTGGTGACATGCTCACCGGTGCGATGGCGGGCCTCGTCCCATCCTGTCTCCGAGTGGGGAATCTCCACCATCCGTTCCGGATGGGTGAGGTCCCAGAGCGGATAGCGCGATTTCACCATCGGAATCTGGGCGAAGTTGTACTCCGGCGGTGGCGAGGGAATCGACCACTCGAGCGTGGCCGCATCCCAGGGGTTGGCGCCGCAGACTTCACCGTGGCGTTTGGAGCGGAAGAAATTCCAGAAGAAGACCAGGAACGACGGCACGAAGAGGAATGCGCCGAGCGACGAAAGCAGGTTGAACACTTCCCATCCCTGGCCGGCGTCGTACGTGTAGATGCGGCGTGGCATGCCCAGCATGCCCGAGAAGTGCATCGGGAAGAACGTGAGATTGAACGCGATGAAGTTGAGCCAGAAGTGCCAGCTGCCGAGCTTCTCGCTCATCAACCGACCGTACATCTTCGGGAAGTAGTGGTAAATGCCGGCGAAGATCCCCATGATGGCGCCGCCGTAGAGCACATAGTGGAAATGGGCGACGATGTAGTACGTGTCGGTTTGCTGGAGGTCCGACGGCGGTGAGGCGTGCGATATCCCCGAGATGCCGCCGATGGTGAACATCGCGATCAGCGCGATGGCGAACTTCATCGAGGTGGTGAAGCGGATGGATCCGCCCCACATGGTGAAGATCCAGTTGAAGATCTTCACGCCGGTGGGAATCGCGATCAGCATGGTGGTCAGGGCGAAGACCGCATCCGGAATCGGTCCCATCCCGACCGCGAACATGTGGTGCGCCCACACGCCGAACCCCAGGAAGCCGATGAGAATCCCGGAATACGCCATCACCGGATAGCCGAAGAGCGGCTTGCGCGAGTGCGTCGGCAGGACCTCGGAGACCAGGCCGAACGCGGGCAGCACGAGGATGTAGACCTCCGGATGCCCGAAGATCCAGAACAGGTGCTGCCAGAGCAGCGGGTCGGCGCCCGCCGTGACCGTGTAGAAATTCGTTCCGAAGAAGCGATCGAACTGGAGGAAGAACAACGCGATGGTGATCACCGGAAAGGCGAGGATGATCAGCCATTGCACCACGAACGACATCCAGGTGAACATCGGCATGCGCATCAGATTCATGCCTGGCGCACGCAGATTGATGATGGTAGTGACGAAGTTGAACGCGGCGGCCAGCGAAGAGATGCCGAGAATCTGGATGCCCAGCACCCAGAAGTTCATGTTCTGACCCACCGAGTACGTCTTGGTGGTGAGCGGAGCGTACGCGAACCAGCCGCCGTCCGGCGCCGCGTTGAACAGGATCGGGATCGAGATGAACAGTCCGCCCAGAAGGTACACCCAGTAGCTGAAGGCATTCAGCCGCGGGAAGGCGACGTCACGCGCCCCGATCTGCAGGGGAATGAGGAAGTTGAAGAAGGCAGCCGACAGCGGCATGATGACGAGAAACACCATCGTCGTGCCGTGCATCGTGAACAGCTGATTGAACGTCTCCGCCGACACCGCCTGCATGTTGGGCCGCATCAGCTGGTAGCGCATGATGACGGCTTCGATGCCGCCGAGCACGAAGAACGCCAGCGCGGTGTGCAGGTACAGGGTACCGATCTTCTTGTGATCGACGGTCGTGAGCCACACCATGAACGCGGATCGTCCGGTGCGCTCCGCGCCGGCGTACGTCGGGGCTGCAGCGATGGTGGCCATCAGAGACTGGGAACCCGAAGCGGTGAATGAGGAAGCGGAGATTCAGGACGCCTGACGAAACCCGGGTGGCACGCGATCATCTCGGCCCTGCCTACTTGAGCGACCGCAGATACGCTACCACGTCGGCGATCTGCTGGTCGGTGAGGCCGGTTTGGCGGGTGATCCGCATCCTGGTGATCGGATCTGTCTCGCCCACGCCGAGGGTGGGCATGCTCAGCGCCGACAGCGGCTTCATGCGCCGGGCATTCTTGATCCAGAGGGCCAAGTGCTTCGCGTCATTGGGGTAGATACCGGCGGCGATGGTCAGCCGTGACGCCACATGCGTGAGGTCGGGTCCGATAACACCCACCGACATCGGATTGCCGCGAATGCGGTGGCAGCCGATGCAGATACTCCGGCTGTAGAGCTGCATGCCCCGCTGCGGGTCCCCCGCGGCGAGCAGGGTGTCGGGGAAGGTGAGACCCGCGGGGATCGGCGTCCTGGGCATGACGAAGTCGGGGACCTGATCGCGCGGAAAGGCATACGGTTCACTGGCGGCGGCGACCTGCGGCGAGGGCGCACCAGCCACATTCCCGCCGGCACCGGGAACGGATCCCGGTGTCGCTGCCACGGGCTGGGTTGTCGCGGCGCCGAACGCCGCCGGCGCTTTTTGATGCGCTACCCATCGTTCGAAGTCCTCGGGCGACACGGTGAACACGCGGAAGCGCATGTTTGCGTGCGACGCGCCGCAGTATTCGTTGCAGCTGCCATTGTATGCCGCGATGCCGGTGGAGTCCGTGGTGAACCACATGTGGTTCGTCCGGTTGCTGACCGCGTCGCGCTTTCCACCGAGTTGGGGGATCCAGAATGAGTGGATGACATCGTTGGTCCGCAGAGTGAAATCCACGCTGCGGCCGGTCGGGAGATACAGCTCGTTCGCCGTGGTCACGCCAAGCTCAGGATAGCTGAACTCCCACCACCACTGGTGCCCGGTCACCTGCACCTCGAGCGAGCCCGCTGGGGCGGGCGCCTGCGTCTTGAAGATGGTGCGGATGGTCGGTACGGCGATCAGCGCCAGAATCAGGGCCGGCGCGAGGGTCCAAGTGAGCTCGAGCACGGTATTGCCGTGCACGTGTTCGGGTTCGGGCGACCCTGGCCGCCGTCGAAACCGCACGATCGCCACGATGAGGATCCCCTCGACGATCACGAACACGAGCGTTCCCCAGAACATCAGCGACCGCCACCACAGATCGGTCAGCGCGCGGGCGAAATCCGTGTGGTGGCTGAACGTGGAATTGGGGTATGCGCCCGAGCAGGCGGCCAGTATAGCCAGCACGACGAGGCAGCAAGCGGCAACCACAACCTGACGCGGGCGGGAATTCCGTGTCATGCGGGTGTTCGGGTGGATGTCGTCGGAACAGGGACGCCCGTCGTGGCGGGGCGAGAGACGGCGGAAAAACTACCCGTGCTGCAGGGCCTAATCAAGCTTCGCACGCAAACAGTTTTCGTCGACAGCGCAAGAACTTAGCCGCGCTCTGGCCGTCACGGCGACCGATCGGACCGGAGTCGTGGCAACGCCGCCTTGCGGCCGGCCCCTCACTCCGTTGTGGTGTGCTGTTCCCGCACCTTGGCCATGGTGACCTCGATCTGGGCCCGGATCTGCGCCACGGCCTCGCGCAGGCCGCGTACCTTCGCGTTATCGGTTCCACCGCGAGAGGCCACCAGATTCAGGTGCGCGAGCTGATCGCTGAGCACGCCGAACTGTGGCTTGAGCAACGTCACCATCGGACTCACCGCACGGTGGATCTGCTGGCGATGCATACCGGTGTTCTCCTGGGCACGCGCCGCCACTGCCATCCGCTCCACGATCGTGTTCACCCGCTGCAGCTGATTGAGCGCGTCATCGAGGGTGTGGAGCTTGGCTTGTCCGGCGCCGTCGAGATGGGGAGGCATGTGTGCGCTTGCGAGATCGGAATCGAGTTCATGGGTCGGCGCTGACAGGTCATGGCCAACCTGCGGGCCGTGGCTCGGGACCGCTGGTCATGAGCTGTTCGTCATGGCCGCGATCCGTGAGCAATAGCGATGAGCTTCTCCCTCTACACCATCGACGACGGATTCAGGAGTTCGTCCAGCCGCTCACGGGTCAGGATCTTCTTCTTCAGGACGATCTCGAACACGCCTCGACCGGTCTCGAGTGCCTCGCGCGCGATCTCCGTGGCCCTGGTGTACCCGATTTCGGGAACAAGCGCGGTCACGATGCCGATCGAATGTTCCACCGTCTGCCGCATCCGGTCGGCATTGGGCGTGATGCCCTCCACGCATCTGGTCCGCAGTACAGCACACGCATTGCACAACGAATCGATACTGCGAAGGAGGCGGTACGCGATCACCGGCTCGAACGCGTTGAGCTGGAGCTGGCCTGCCTCGGCGGCGAGGGTCACCGTGACGTCGCCGCCGATCACGTCGAAGCAGACCTGGTTCACCACTTCGGGAATGACGGGGTTGACCTTCCCGGGCATGATCGACGACCCGGGTTGCACAGCGGGAAGGTTGATCTCACCGAATCCGGCGCGCGGTCCCGAGCTCAGCAGGCGAATGTCATTGCAGATCTTCGAGAGCTTGACCGCGCACCGCTTGAGCACCCCGGACAATTGCACAAAGACGCCGGTATCGGACGTCGCCTCGATCAGATCGGGCGACGTGACCAGGTCCAGGCCACAGATCTCCGACAGCTTCTTGCGCACGAGTTCGGTGTAGCCCGGCGCAGCGGTGATCCCCGTTCCGATGGCCGTGGCCCCCATGTTGATCTCGCGAATGAGGGCGAGGGATTCGCCGAGGCGCTCGACGTCTTCGAGAATGGTATGTCCGAACGCGGCGAACTCCTGACCCAGCGTCATGGGCACCGCATCCTGAAGCTGGGTGCGCCCCAACTTCAGGAAGGATGAAAAGTCGCGTCCCTTGTGTATGAACGCCTCCGCGAGCTCGCGCATCGGCACGCGAAGGCGCTCGATCTCTCCGTGCAGCGCGATGCGCACCGCGGTTGGATAGACGTCGTTGGTGGACTGGCTGAGATTGACATGATTGTTGGGGTGGATGCGCTGGTAGTTGCCTCGCCGGTCGCCCAACAGCTCCAGCGCGCGATTGGCGATCACCTCGTTGCCGTTCATGTTGGTGGACGTGCCGGCGCCCCCTTGGATCATGTCCACCAGGAAGTGTTCGTGATGGCGCCCGGCGCGTACCTCGCGGGCCGCACGCACGATGGCGTCGCAGCGCTCAGCGTCCAGCAGTCCCAGTTCCGCGTTGGCGAGGGCGGCCGCCTCCTTCACCGCGGCCAGCGCGTCGATCAGCGCCGGAAACTCGCGAAGCGCGACGCCGGTGATGGGAAAGTTCTCGAGGGCGCGGAGCGTCTGGACGCCGTACAGCGCGTCGTCGGGAACGTCCCGGTCGCCGATGAGGTCGTGTTCAGTGCGGGTGCGCGCGCCGCCGAATCCCAGCGCTCGACCGCGCCCAACGATCGTGGCATCGGTGGCGGCGAGCCGCCGGGAGATGGCGCGTGCCGCGCGCCCCACGAGCGCCGCGTAGAGCACCGGAAAGTCCTTGACGATTTCCTGCACCCGTTCCACGGTCAGCACGTACGCCTCGGTTGGCTGCAGTGTCCGCGCGCTGGTGCCGTGGGCCGAGGCGTCGAGGAGCAGCCCCTCACCCACCGCTTCGCCGGCGCCGAGGGTGACCAGGCGCACCGGGCGTCCGTTGACGCGCTTCTCCACCGCCACGGCGCCGGAGACCAGAATGGCAGCGAACTGGCGTGGGCCGCCCTCTTCGAAGAGGAGTTGATCACTCTCGTACCGGGCGTGGGAAACAAGGCGCGCCAGCTGGTGGATCGCGGTGTCGGTGAGCCCGTCGAGGAACCTCGTGGTGCGCAACTGCTCGCGAATGGCGGCCGTGGTCATGGCAGAATTCTAGGGGTGGCGCCGGGGCAGGGCGACTGGTGACCTGGCCTCGCCGCGATTCCTCATTGGTGCCCCGGGACGAGGACGCGCTCGCCCAGAGCCAGCACGCCGTCGATCACGAGGGCGAGGGCGGCCGCAGGGATCGCGCCGGACAGGATCATCCGGGTGTCCGACAGGGCGAGGCCGGCGACGATCGGGTCCCCGAGGCCGCCGGCGCCGATGAACGCCGCCAGCGTCGCGGTGCCGACATTGATCACCGCCGCCGTCCGAATCCCGGCCATGATCACGGGCGCGGCCAGCGGAAAGCGCACGTAGCGCAAGACCTGTCCGCGCGTCATGCCTAACGCGGTGGCGGCACCGACGGCCGACCGGTCGGCGTCCCGGACGCCGGTATAGGTGTTTCGCAGGATCGGATAGACCGAGTAGAGGAAGAGCGCGGTCAGTGCGGGCACAACCCCGATCCCGAGCACGGGAAGCATGAAGGCGAGCAGGGCGATGCCCGGCAGGGTCTGGATGACCCCGGCTGCGCGGATCACCCCTTCCGCGGCGCGGGGCACGCGGACGAGCAACAGTCCGGCCGGCACCGCCAGCGCGATCGCCGCGAGCAGCGAGATGCCCACCAGCAACAGGTGGCGTCCGGTCATGGCGGCAATGTCGCCGCGGCGATCCAGCAGGTAGCGAACGAGCGACGGCGCCCCACCGCGGGCGACCGGTCCCGAAGCTCCGGCCGGGGCCGAGGTGAGTCCCAGATCGTCGAGGGCGCTCCGGGCAACCGCGGGAATGGGCTCACCGGCCATCTCGACCCGCTCGTTCAGGGCGCGCATGCGGGCGGGGTCGAGCCGTCCGCTGAGCTCCGTGAGTGCGGCGAGCGCGGCGGGGGCGCGCTCCTGCAGGCGCGGACCGACCAGCGCGGCCGCCTGGTACGGCGGGAAGAAGTGACGGTCGTCCGTGAGAACGACCAGATCGTACCGGGCGAGGAAGCCGTCGGTCGAGTAGCCGTCGATGACATCGACCTCGCCTCCCGCCAGCGCCTGATACTTGACCGCGGGGAGGAGCGATCGCACGCCGGCGAGCCGGATGCCGTACGTCCGTTCCAGTCCGGGGAGGCCGTCGGGCCGGCCGATGAAGTCGGGGGTGAAGCCGGCCCGGAGCCGCGCGCTCACCCGCGCCAGATCGCTCAGGGTGCGGATGCCTAACGAGTCGGCGGTCTCATGGCGGACCGCGATCGCGTAGGTGTTCTCGAAACCCAGGGGCGGCAGCCAGCGCACGCCGAACCGGCGGCGGAATTCGGCGGACACGCGCTGATACACGGTCTCGGCGTCACCCACCGCGCTCTCACCGAGAATCGCCAGCAGTCCGGTCCCGGTGTACTCGGGATAGACGTCGATGTCGCCGGAACGGAGCGCGCCGAACGCGATCTCGGTGGCGCCCAGTCCGGGTCGCCGGTCCACGGTGAACCCACGTGCCTCGAGCAGTTGCGCGAACATTTCCGCCAGCAGATACGATTCGCCGAATGGTTTGGACGATACGATGATCGGCGACCGGCTCTCGGAGCCGGGGAGGATCGCTCCCTGACCCGCTGCCGCCACGGGCAGACCGCTGAATCCGAGCAGCCCGGCGGCCAGCGGCGGGGCGAGGAACCTGGCGCACCGGGTCATCGCTATCTCCCCGGGGCCACTACGTCAGCCCTCCGCAGCAGTCGCGCCACGTAGGCCGTGGCCGGGTACTCCAGAAGCTCGTCCGGCCCGGCGATCTGCTCCACGCGACCGGCGCGCATCACCGCGATCTCGTCGGCCAGCAGCAGCGCTTCGCGGAGGTCGTGGGTGACGAGCATGGCCGTGAGTCCCAGCTCCCGGCGCAGGGCGTGGAACGCATGCTGGAGGTCGCTTCGGGTAATGGCGTCGAGCGCGCCAAACGGCTCGTCGAGCAGCACGACATCCGGACGGGCGGCGAGCGCCCGGGCGAGTGCGACGCGCTGGCGCTGCCCCCCGGACAGCTCTCCCGGCCACCGCCGCGCGAAGCGGTCGGGATCGAGCCCCACCAGGCGGAGCGCGTCGCGCCCCTGGGCACGCGGGTCGGAGGCATCCCGCAGCCAGGGCACCAGCGCCACGTTGCGCAGGACGCGCCAGTGGGGCATCAGGCCGCCGTCCTGCGGCACGTAGCCCACCCGCCGTCGGAGCATCACACCGTCAAGCCGTCGAACCAGTGCGCCGTCGACCAGCACGTCGCCGTTATCGGGGACGACCATGCCGTTGAAGCAGCGAAGCAGCGTGGTCTTCCCGGAGCCACTTTCGCCAACCAGAGCCAAACACGCTCCGCGCCGGACCGACACCGACGCGCCGTCGAGTGCCGTGATTCCCGCGTAACGCTTGCCCACCGCGTCGGCGCGGAGGACGATATCCGGCTGGCTCACACCACCGCGTGAGCGGGCAAATCGCCGGCCGGCGACCGCCCCCGCCAGGTGTAGCGTTCGAAGAACGCGCGCGCCGTCTCGAGGTCGGCGACCTGGATGACCCCGTCGCCTAACGCCGCGCCCGCCGTGAGCGCGAGCCTGGCGAGACGGGCGGCGCCCCCGGCGAGGTGCGGATCGCCCAGCCCCCAACGCCCGGCGCGCTCCAGCAGCTCCGGATCGGGCGCGCCCGCGATCTCGGCGGCCGTGCCTGCCGCCTCCGGATCCTGCGCAAGCCCGGCGAGCAGAACGAGCGGTGCCGCGTACCACGCCGGGTCGAGGGCATCGGTCGACCGGATCTCGAAGTAGCCGCGTGGGCGCACTTCGGGAAACAGCGTGGTGAGATGGGCGCGCCACTCGGCGATCCCGGCTCCCGCGCGTCGCACGTGATCGGCGAACGGGCGGCTCGGCTCCGACTCGTCGCCGAGCAGGATCGCTCCGGCGCGCATCGCGAACCGCGCGTAGGCCGTCACCGGCGCTGCCTCGTCGAACGCCAACCCGGTGCGATCGGGGTCGAGCGCGCCCCACACCCGTCGGCGCTCGCTCTGATGTCCGGTCGACTCCCCGGCGTAGACCGGTGAGTTGCCGAACATGGCGACGAGGTATGGGGCCAGGGCGTTGAGCAGTCGCCAGCGTTCCAGCGGCCGCGCTCCGGCGTCGAGCGAAATCTGAATGGATGCGGTCTGCCGCATCATGCGCGCGCCGTCCGGTCCGATGGACGCGAAATGACGGTCCATGCGACGGTACCGCCCGGCGTGGAGCTGCATCGGGACATCGCCGATGTCGTTCAGGGGATCGATGCCGCAACTCAGCAGGGTGATTCCGGAGCGCGCGCACCATTCCCGGAGTGCGGCCGCGACGTCACGCAGATCGCCGAGGAGCGCGCTCACCGAGGCACGCGGCGCGGCGGCGTACTCCAGCTGGCCACCCGGCTCGAACGTGAGACGTCCGCCATTCGGTGTCCGGAGTTCGGGCACCCCGGCCTTCGCCGATCGGTGCTCGCTCCATCCGAAACGCGGCGCCAGGGTGCGCAGCACCGGCAGCGTGGACGGTTCGTCTGGCGAGTCGATCGCGGCAATTCGCCCCGACTCGTCATGCACCGGAATGAATTCCACCTCGGCGCCCACCAGTTCGGGGCCCCTGCGCCAGCCATCGAGGGCAAACGCCTCACGCCGGAGCTGCTCGACGAAGGGTCGCAGCAGGGCGTCGTCGATCATGGTTCACCACCTTGCGCGGCGGCGACGAGGAGGGCGTACTGATCCACCGGATCGACCCACCACGATTCCGCGGCGAGTCCGGCGTCACGCAGCATCCCATCGAGTTCGGGACGGTCGTATTTGCAGCAGATCTCGGTGCGGATCGTCTCGCCCTTCCGCACGCGGACGCTCCCCAGCCCCGGGATCGCGGCGACCTGCGCCTCGGTCGCCTCGAGGTGCATCTCGATGCGGTGGCAGGACCACGACCAGAAGGCTTTGTGGCGAAAGCGCGTCTCGTCGAAGTCGGCCCCGAGTTCGCGGTTCAGGACGCGGAGCATGTTGAGGTTGAACTCGGCGGTGATCCCGACCGCGTCGTTGTAGGCGCGCTCGATCCGTTCAACCGGCTTGGTCCGGAGATCGGCGCCGAGGAGCATCCGATCATCGGCATGCATCGCCCGGCGCACGGTGCCGAGGACGTTGACGGCGGCGGCGCGATCGAAGTTGCCGATGGTGCTGCCGAGGAAGGCGAACACGTGCGGCTCGCGCCGGAACGGCGGCAGCAGATGCGCGAGGTCGCCGGTGAAATCGGCGATCACCGGGCGGATGTCGAGGCCGGGAAGTTCCGATCGCAGCCGCGCCGCGCTGGCGTCGAGGTATTCGGCGCTGACGTCGATCGGGAGGTACGTGCATCCCCGTCCGGTGTCGCGCATGGCGCGGAGGATGATGCGCGTTTTCTCGCCGCTGCCGGCGCCCAGCTCCACCAGCGCCGCCGGCCGCAGGCGGCGCATGAACGCGGGCATCCACTGCCGCAGCAGCCGGCGTTCCACGCGGGTCAGGTAGTATTCGGGGAGCCGGGTGATGGCCTCGAAGAGCATCGACCCGCGGTGGTCATAGAAGTACTTGGGTGGCAACTCCTTCTGCGGTCTGGTGAGGCCGCGCCGCACGTCGCGAAGAAGCTCGCTCTCGCCGGCGAGCGACGGCAGGCTGAGACTAGTCATCGCGCGCGCAGCGAAACCCGCTGAAGATCTGGCGGCGGATGGGGTAGTCCCAGTTGCGGAACGTGTTGCGGATCGCGCCGGGTCGGGTGGCCCACGATCCGCCTCGCAGCACCTTGTACTCGCTGCCGAAGAACACCTCCGAATACTCCGGATACGGGAAGGCCGCGAAGCCCGGATAACCGTGGAAGTCGGTGGCGGTCCATTCCCACACGTCGCCGATCATGCCGTAGCAGCCTAACGGGGAGACGTTCCGCGGAAACGCGCCCACCGGGGCGGTGCCGAAGCCGAGCTGGTCGATCGCGGCGAGCTCCGGATCCGGGTCCTCGTCGCCCCAGGGGAAGCGGCGTGCGATGCCGGTGTCGGGGCTCCACGAGGCGGCGGTCTCCCATTCCCGCTCCGTGGGCAGGCGCTTGCCCGCCCACCGGGCATACGCCTCGGCCTCGTGATAGCAGACGTGACATACCGGATGATCGGGGGGCACGGGACCGGTGCGATCCAGCACCCGGGTCTGCCACCCGTCGTCGCGGCGGAACCAGTATTGCGGCGACTCGGCGCCGGAGGCTACACGCCATTGCCATCCGGCCTCGGTCCACAGGTCCCGGCGGCGATATCCCCGGTCGTTCACGAACGCCAGGTATTCCGCGTTCCGCACCGGGGCGACGTCGATCAGGAATGGCGGCACGTCCACCGCATGGCGTGGCCGCTCGTTGTCATACGCCGCGCTGCGATCGTCGGTGCCGATGGTCACCGGCCCGCCGGGAAAGCGGACCATGGCGCCTAACGGGACGTGGAGCTGCGCCTCGGGCTCGGGGCGGCGCGCCGCCGGCCGGTACGGCGCGCCCTGCTTGAGCTGGAGCGTCTGCAGGATGGTCTCGCCGTGCTGGTATTCGTGCTGCGCCACCATCCGTACCACGTAGCCATCGCGGAGCAGCGGGTGATCGGAGTCGAAATCCACGTGGTCGAGCTTCGCGAGCACGCGGTCGCGTATCCCGGCCATCAGGGCGACGCACTCGTCGCGCGTGGGGTAGACCAGCTGATCCCGCACCCGTCGCGGATGCTCGAACGGATTGTACATCCCCGGCATCTCGGCAAAACGGATCGCGCCGTCGAGGTTCTGCGTGAGCCACAGCTCCTCGAAGTGCGCGATGTGCCCCAGATCCCACAGCACCGGACTCATCAACGGATCGTGCTGAAGGCGCAGATCCTCATCGGAGAGCGGCGTGATGAGCTCGAGCGTACGCCGGCGCGCCTCGTCGAGCAACGCGAGGAGCGCCTGCGTGGTCGAGGGCGCAGAAATGCTCATCCCGGACTGAGTCGGAAGGGGAGGCGTGGAAGAGGCGAGCGGACGGGCGCGAAGCGGACGGCAACTATGGTGGCCGCTGCGCCGATACGCCAGCCGGAATGGCGACGCTCCGCCAGCGCGCACTGCAGGAAACCCGGGACGATAGAGCAAGGTTCCACGCAGCGAACCGGGGCGGGAGTTGGCGGGAACCAGCCGGGGTCGAGCACGGTTCGTTCGGCCGCGGGCTCACTCGCACACGGGAGGAGCATGTCGGAATTGCGTACGCGCGGCGACGACTGGCGCACGCTGACGGTGATCGCTGCCGCGCGGCTGACGGACGCGCGGCTGCAGCTGCACCACGCCGCCCAGATCAACGTGTCGGCGGCGATCTCGTACCTGCCGGCCAGGGCCGATGACAGCCACACCAACATGGAGTGGCTTCCGCAGTGGCGGGCGCTGGCTACCAACGTCATCGCCGATGCGGTCGGTCTCCGTTTTGCGCTCCGGGTGCACGATCTCACACTCCTGTCGCTGGCGGGCGACGTGGTGCGGTCCTCGTTCCCGCTGGACGGGAAGGCGCTGCCGCAGGCGCTCCAGTGGCTGTCGAGTGAGCTGAAGCGTCAGGGGCTCGATCCCGTGCGCCTAACGACGAAGAAGCACTACGAGATACCGGCCCATGCGGTGGCCACCGGCGCTCCCTGGCAGCGCGGCGACGCTGCCGCGTTCGAAGTCCTGGCAGGCGCCTACCACGACGCCTGGCTGGTGGCGTCGGCGATCGAGTCGCGCACCCCGGGCGCGTCGCCCACGCGGTGCTGGCCACACCATTTCGACCTGGCCACGCTGGTCACCTTGCCGCCGGCCTCCGACGGTTCGGGACGGACCATCGGCGTGGGGCTGTCGCCGGGCGACGATTCCTATCAGGAGCCGTACTTCTACGTGGGGCCGTATCCGCATCCCGACCCCGCCACGCTGGGCCCGCTCCCACTGGGGCACTGGCACACCACCGGCTGGGTGGGCGGTGTCCTGACGCTCACCGAGCTCGTGACGTTGGCGCCGGACGCCGGGCAGCGGGCGCCCGTGACGGCCTACGTGGAGGCGGCGATGGAGTCGTGCCGGAGAGTGCTGACGGCCGTGTAGCGCACCTCACCCACCCGTCAGCGTCAACTGGTGCGCCTTCCGTCCGCCGCGCGCCACCACATGGGGCGCCTTCTCGTGCTCGAGCAGCAGGTGCGCCATATCGACCGCGCGGGCGACCAGCATCCGCGCCCCTTCGCGCAGATCATCGCTCATCATCACGAAGTCGATGTTGTGTTCCATGTCCTCGGCGCTCCACCCCCGCGAATGCGCGATGAACGGAAACTGCGGAAAGTGGCAGCCGATTTCCGAGAAGAACATGAGCATCTGGCCGGCGACCATCTGCACGTTGTCCTGACCGCCGGTGATGATGAACGACGCGACCTTGTTCCGCACCAGGACGCGATTGTTGATCGTGACCTGATTCTGCACGCAGTTCATCCGCTCGACCATCTTGTAGTAGAGCGCTGACGCATTTCCCCACCGGATGGGCGTCGCGACCAGAATGACATCCGCCCAGTGCACGACCGCCTCGTACACCTCGGCCATCTGGTCGGCGGGATCCATCTCCGTGATGGAGCAGGGCCAGGTGCAGGCGTGCGCGCTCTTGGAGTAGTAGCCCTCGCACTGGCGGAACTGGAGGGTGGCGAGCCGGACCAGGCGGGTCTCGACGTCCAGTTCCCGGCCGGCGTAGTCGAGCGCAACGTCGAGCAGGGCGTCGGACGTGGAGTACCGCGGATTGGCGACGTCCATGTTGGTGGTCGAAATGCCGGCCACGCGCACGCGGCCGGGGGCGCGCTCGATCGGGCGGGAGAGCGGATGCGGATCGTGGTGGAGGTGGGTGCGTTTGGTGCCCGACGCCAGGTCCACCAGCAACCGTCCGCTCTCGACCTTCACCTGGTAGGCCGGCGCCGCGTCCCCCTCGTAGCCCGGTTCGCCGAGACCGGTTGTCCGATGGTACTTGTAGTTGTGCCACGGGCAGTTCACGTAGTCGCCGATCAACCGTCCCTCGCCTAACGGGCCGCCCTTGTGGTTGCACACGCCGGAGATGACGCCGAATTCGCCATCCCGGCACGTCACGGCGAGTCGGAGGCGGCCGATGTGTGCGGCGGTGACGGGGCTCCGACGGAAGTCGTCGTCGGCGCCAAGATCGTGCCAGTCGGGGGAAGCGGCGGTCATGGGAGACTCGGCGTCTGGGGTTGGTCGCACATTCTGCACCGCGGATGCGCGGCAGACAAACCGGGTCGCGTGGCGAAAGGTTTCGCGCGGTCGGAGAGCGCGGCGCTGTTGGCGATGCCCATCCCCGGCGATCTCCGGCGTCACACCCGCCGGACGCCCTCAGCCCACTTCTTCTTCGGCATGCTGGCCGAACTCGAGGTCCAGTATCCCCGCCAGCGGCACGCGCACCCACGACGGCCGGTTGTCCAGCTCGTACCGCAGCTCGTAGAGCGCCTTGTCGAACAGCAACGCCTCGAGCAGCGATTCGAACTCTGCCTGGTCGGCCGGCAGGTATGATGGCGCTCCGGCGGTCTGCCGGTAGGCCCGCAGGAAGGCCGCGTGCACCGAGCGCTCCCAGAGCCGCTGCCAGGGCTGCAGGCGCTCTTCGCCGGCTGGCCGTCGGGAGACGTGGGCCACCAGCGCGAACTGGGCGGCGTAGCTGAAGGAGCGCAGCATCCCGGCGACGTCCTTGAGGGCACTCTGTTTGGCGCGTCGCTGCGACAGGGGACGGGCCGGTTCGCCCTCGAAATCGATGACTACGAACTCGTTCGCGACCCGGAGGACCTGCCCGAGATGGTAGTCGCCGTGGATCCGGATCCGGTTCCAGTGCGGCGTGACCTCGCTCAGGAGACCCAGCCGCCGGGCGATCCGGCTCCTGGTGCTCAGCACGCGGCTGGCGCTTTCCACCACCTCGTCAGGCAGTGTCGGGAGCGCGTCGCGCAGGCGCGCGAACACCTGTGAGGCATGCTCCTGCAACTGCCCCGCCAGCGCCTTCATGTCGGCCGGCTGCATCGCCTCCGGCACGAACGCCTGGTCGGCGATGGGCTCGGCCAATGCGAGGTGCATCTGCGCCGTTCGTCTTCCGAGAGCGGCGGCCGCGTCGTCGGAGATGCCGAGGGCCTCGTCGAGGCCCGGCGGAAAGTCCATGCTGGCGCGTTCCAGGATCGAACCCTCACGGGCGAACGGCAGAAGGTCTTCCGCCGGAAGCGTCGGTGCGCGCTCGTAATAGCGCCCGAGCTCGTCGAGCATCCACACCCACCCGTCGCCCTGGTTGGGGACCAGACTCTCGGCGAAGGCCACCGTCGCGCTCCCCGATACAGGACGGCGGTACTCGATGTGCCCCGCGTACAAGGGCACGCCATCGAACTTCCGGCTCTCCGACAGATAGCGGGTCATCTCGTAGTCGGGATTGGGGCCGTACTCGAGGTGCCGGAAGAGCTTGAGGATGAAACGATCCCCGACCAGCAGCGACGAGTTGCTCTGCTCTCCCGACGTGCGACCAACCGGCCATCCCCCGTCTGGCGTCGGCAGTGCGCGCACCTCATCGGCCGCGAAGCCGGTGAGCGTGCCGTTGGCGCCGCGCTCCTCGGTGCGATTGGTGAGCAGCGAAAACAGCGCGCGACAGTGTTCGTCACTGGCGAGGGCATCGTGGACGACGCCGGTCGTCGATCCCACCGTCTCGGTGCACAGAATGGCCGTGGGGCTCGCGTCGCGCAGACGCTCCACGAACGCGCCCGTAGAGTAGGCGAGCGCCACCACGTAGGTCTCGCGGCCGTCATCGGTGTACTCGACCGTCAGCATGGCCAGGCCGGCGGAGGACGACAACGGGATCCAGTCCTCGACCGCGCACGAACGGATCTGACGGGCCTTGCCGGCGAACCAGCGCTGCTTCGACAGGAACGCCGGAACGCGGCACGATTCGAGGAGCGACTGTCCGTCCGGCAGGAACGGGGCCTCCCATCCGGCGGTCGCGGGAAGCGTGAGCGCCGGGACGTCGGCGTCGGACGCGTCGTACGTCAGGAGCGACTCGGGCTGACCGTGCAGCTCGAACCACAGGAATCCGTACGGCCCGAGCGTCAACGGATAGGGCGAGCGACCGATCGGGGGGAACTCCACGTATCCCAGCATCTCGACCGGTATCGTGCCGGCCAGCGCGGCAAGATCGAGCTCGAGCGGCTGTGCGAAGCGCGACAGATTCGCCACGCACAGCACCCGCTCATCGCCGAACTGCCGCAGGTACGCCAGGATCTTCCGATTCGACGGCTCGAGGAACTCGATCGAGCCGCGACCGAAGACCTTGAAGAGCTTGCGCAGGGCGATCATCCGTTTCGTCCAGTTGAGCAGGCTGGAGGAGTCGCCCTCCTGCGCCTCGACGTTCACCACCTCGTAGCCGAACACCGGATCCATGATGACCGGGCTGTAGAGCTTGGCCGGGTTGGCGCGCGAGAAGCCGCCGTTGCGATCGGGACTCCACTGCATCGGCGTGCGGACCGCATTTCGATCGCCGAGGTAGATGTTGTCGCCCATGCCGATCTCGTCGCCGTAGTAGAGGATCGGCGTGCCGGGGAAAGAGAGCAGCACGCTGGCGAGCAGTTCGATGCGGCGTCGGTTGTTCTCCAGCAGCGGCGCGAGACGGCGGCGGATCCCGACGTTGATCCGCATCCGCGGGTCGGCGCTGTAGGCGAGGTACATGTAGTCGCGTTCTTCCGAGGTCACCATTTCCAGCGTGAGCTCGTCGTGGTTGCGCAGGAAGAGCCCCCACTGGCAGGTGGGGGGAATGTTCGGTGTCTGCTGCATGATGTCGGTGACCGGGTGACGGTCCTCGAGGCGCAGGCCCATGAAGAGCCGGGGCATCAGCGGGAAGTGGAACGCCATGTGGCATTCGTCCCCGTCGCCGAAGTAGCTGCAGACGTCGGACGGCATCTGGTTGGCTTCGGCCAGGATCATCCGGCTGGCGTGCTCGGCGTCGAGCTCGGCGCGCAGCTGTTTGATCACCGCGTGCGTCTCCGGGAGGTTCTCGCAGTTGGTGCCGTCGCGTTCCACCAGGTACGGAATGGCATCGAACCGGAGGGCATCGACCCCCATGTCGAGCCAGAACCGCATCACGCGCACGACCTCGGCCACCACCTCCGGATTATCGAAATTGAGATCCGGCTGATGTGAGAAGAAGCGGTGCCAGTAGTACGCCTTCGCCTCGGGATCCCAGGTCCAGTTGGACTTCTCGGTGTCGGTGAAGATGATGCGCACGCCCCGATACCGGTCGTCGGTATCGCTCCACACGTAGAAATTGCGTTCCGGTGAGCCGGCTGGCGCCCTGCGTGCCCGCTGGAACCAGTGGTGCTGATCGGAGGTGTGATTGATGACCAGCTCGATCAGAACCTGCATGCCGCGTTTGTGCGCCTGATCGAGGAACTCGCGAAAGTCGTCGAGTGTGCCGTAGCTCGCGTGGACGTTGCAGTAGTCCGCGATATCGTAGCCGTCGTCGCGCAGGGGGGAGGGGAAGAACGGCAGCAGCCAGATGCAGGTGACGCCCAGATCGCTGAGGTAATCGAGCCGCTGCACGAGGCCCTGAAAATCGCCGATCCCGTCGCTGTTCGCGTCGGAGAACGTACGAACGTGCAGTTCATAGATGACGGCGTCCTTGTACCAGAGGGGATCATCGGCGCTGCCCGGTTTCTTCATCGCGGCCATGGATGAGGTACTCGTGCACAGGGCACGTCAGTCGGATGACGGGGAAGGCGGCGGCAGGCCGGCTGGCGTGGAGTCGACCGGAACACGCGCGGCCGGGATATCCGGTGGGTCCGCCTCGCTCGAACGCAAGATGCTGTGGTGCAGCGTGAAGTCCAACTCCTCGCCAAACGCCCCTGCGTCCACGCGCGGCCCCGCAAGGACCACCGCGCCGGGGCGGGTGAATGCCACTCGTTTCGCCCGCTGATCGATGCCCACCGGCGCCGCGTCGGTGGCGAACGACGGATCCTCGGTGGTGAGGAGCGGCGTCCAGAACCGGTCCTCGCCGACAAGTCCTGTCCAGGTGTCCGCGAGGTCAACAGTGACACCACCACGCAGACAGACAATGGCGACGACCGCTCGCGCCCCCGGCGTCGAACGCCGCATGACGATCACGTCGCGACCCGCGGCCACTGCCATCGGGTCACCGGCCAGCATCCCCGCGCGACAGGCGGGCTCGAGCCGGCGCAGCCGTAGCAGGCTCCGATGAAGGCGGAGTACGCCGGCGTGAGGCTCGTGGGACCGCTCCTCCCAGTCGAGTCGGCTCGTGGCGAACGTCTCCCACGCCTGCGGATCAGGGATCGAGGCGCTCGCCGCAGGATCGGAGAAGGCCGCGAAGTGTCGAAACTCACGCCGCCGTCCCTCGGTCACGGCGCGGCCCAGTTCCGGGTGATGGTCGGTGAAGTATCGGAAGGGGGAACTTGCCGCCCATTCCTGGCCCATGAACAGGAGCGGCGTTTCAGGGGCGAGAAGCAGCAGCACCGACGCGGCGCGGAACGCCGCCGGGTCGATGGCGTGGTGAAGTCGGTCGCCCATCGCGCGGTTCCCGGCCTGATCGTGGTTCTGGAGGAAGACGACGAATCGCGACATCGGCACACCGGTCGAGTCGGTTCCGCGGGCGCGCGCGAAGTGCGGGGCGACCTGACCGGAGTAGAACCAGCCGTTGGAGAGGGTGGTCGCGATGTCGTCCGTGGTCCCGTCGAAATCGCCGAACCAGGCGTCGCGATCGCCGGCCAGCGCGACGCGCATCTGGTGGTGGAAGTCGTCCGACCAGACGGCATCCACTCCCCATCCCGGTGTGCCGGGATGCTCACCATCGCTCCCAGCCTCGGGCTTCACGAGATGCGCCAGGTTTCGCATGTCTTCGGCGATGACCAGCACCCGTCGAGTGCGCGCGGGCTCTGATTCGTGCACGGCGGCTGCGAGTTCAGCGACGATGTGGCGCGGACCCTCGTCGACGATAGCGTGGGTTGCATCGAGGCGCAGGCCGTCGACGTGATACTCGTGCACCCATCGCAACGCATTCTCCACGACGTAGTGCCTGACGCCCTCGCAGCGCGGGCCGTCGAAATTGATGCCGGCTCCCCAGGGGCTGCGATGGCGATGCGAGAAGTATGATGGACTGAACGCGCCCTGGTAGGCGCCGTCGGGCCCGAAGTGGTTGTAGACGACGTCGAGGTGCACGGCGAGCCCCGCGCTGTGCGCGGTATCGATGAGCGCGCGGAGATCGTCGGGCGTGCCATAGCAACGCGCGGGCGCGAACAGCGCGACCCCGTCGTAGCCCCAATTCCGATCGCCGGGAAAGTCCGCGACCGGCATCAGCTCGATCGCGGTCACGCCAAGCTCCACCAATCGGGGCAGCCGCTCAGCTGCGGCGCGAAAGGTACCTTGCCGCGTGAAGGTGCCGACGTGCAGCTCGTACAGCACCAGATCCGCCAGCCCCACGCCCTTCCACACGGCGTCATGCCAGCGATAGGCGCCGGGGTCAACGACCTGTGACGGTCCGTGTACGCCCAGCGGCTGGTATCGCGAGGCCGGATCGGGAAACGGCCCGCGTCCGTCGACGCGAAACCGATAGAGGCTTCGCGGGACGGCGGATTCGTGGACCAGCTCGAAGTAGCCTCCATCGACGCGATCCATGTCGAGCGCGTGCGCGCCGTCAGGGGGCTCGAGCACGAGTTCCATCCGCGATGCCTCGGGCGCCCAGACCCGGAAGCGGGTCTGGTCGCCGCTCCAGGTCGCTCCGAGGGTGGGATGCCACGCCGCGCGCATCAGAGCGTTCGCAGGGCGCGAGACCGCGATCCCGCTGCCGGTTGCGGTCGGTCGGCGAATGGTGGCCGCGCGGGGCTGGTGGCACCTGCGCGCGCGATTCGATAATGTCTGAACGCGAACGTCGCCATGCGTCCTTCGGCCGTCTCCGGAGGCGAGGAGGCTGCTGCAACCGGGATCTTCCGCCCAAACCCCACTGTCGATGCTCCGTCTGCGGTACCCAAGCGAATGGAGATGACGAACGTGGCGACGCCCTCCGAGCCGCAGGGCACTGCGGTGGCGGCCGTGGAGGTGAAAGCGGCTGACGTGGTTGTCGGCATGCCTACTTATAACAACGTGGACAGCATCCGGGAGGCGGTGGCGGCGGTACAGGCGGCCTGTGCCGAGTATCTCGGCAGCGCGACCTGTACGATCGTGCATGCGGATGGCGGGTCCAGCGACGGAACCGTGGAGCGGGTGGCCGAACTCCAGACCCCCGGAGTGTCGCTGGTCTCGCTCACGTATCCACTCGACGCCGTCGACAAGCTGGGCGGTCCCTACCGCGGGGTACCGGCCAAGGGCAATGCGGTGCGCGCGGTGTTCACCGAAGCGCGACGCGTGGGCGCGAAGGTGTGCGCAGTGGTGGACGTGGATGTCGCGCACTTCGCGCCCGGTTGGCTGCACGGGCTCGTGTCCCCGATTCTGGAGCGGGACTACGATCTGGTGGCACCGTACTACCTTCGCCCGCGCTTTGGCGGCGCCATCAACAACGGCGTGGCGTATCCGCTGGTGCGCGCGCTGTACGGAAAACGGGTGCGCTATCCGATCGGCGGCGACTTCGCCTGCGCGATGCGATTCATCGACAAGTGCCTGCCGGATCCCGCCTGGCAGACCGATGAAGTGAAGTCGAGCGTGGACATCTGGCTGGCCACGCGGGCGATTTGCGAGGGCGCGCGGGTCGGTGAAGCGATGATGGGCGTGAAGCGCCAGGGGTGGAAGGATACCGGCGCCGACCCCAGCGAGGCGGTCGCGAAGGTACTCAGCGCGCTCTATCAGGGCGTGGAGCGCTGGCAGGCGGTCTGGCAGAAAGTACGCGGATCGGAACCGGTGCGGATGTTCGGCGGGGTGGCCGCCGGCGACGAGTCGGCGGTGACCGTTGACGTTAGGCACGGGGTCGAGTCGTTTCGCCTGGGGCAGAAGAACCTCGGCGAGATCTGGCAGCTGGTGCTGCCGCCGCGGACGCTGCTCGACCTGCACCGGCTGGCCGGCCTCGACGATTCCGTCTTCCGCATCCCCGACGAGTTGTGGGCCCGGCTCGTGTACGACTTCTCGGCGGCCTTTCACGAGCGGCGTCTCAGCCGCGATCATCTGCTGGCCGCGTTCGCGCCGCTCTTCTCGGGATGGGTTGCGTCTTTCGTCAGCGAGACGCAGACGGCGACGTTCGCCGAGTCCGAGGAGCGGCTGGACCGACTCTGCTTGCGGTTCGAGGCGGAGAAACCTTACTTGATTTCGCGCTGGCGGTGGCCGGACCGATTCAGCCCCTGATCCGTTCGATCGGGCGGCGAGGAGGAAGGTATGTGGAGCCAGGTCAATGACGCGCTCCGCCAGTCGGCGAGTCGAATGCTCACCGGCGTGGCGAGCGTCCTGCCGGGGGTGGTGGCCCTGCTGGTGGCGTTGCTGGTGGCAGCGCTGTTGGGATGGGTCGTACGGGCGCTACTGAGCAGGGCCTTGCGTGGTGTGCGCTTCGACGAACGCCTGGAGCGACTCGGGTTCGGCGTGCTCGCCGACTTCTCCCCGGCGCGGAGCCCGGCCCGGCTGGTCGGTCAGGTCGTATTCTGGGTGGTCGTCTTCCTGGGGCTGCTGGTGGGACTGGCCGCCATCGCGCCCAGCGAGATGTCGATGATCGTGGGCCGCCTGCTCGAGTACCTGCCTAACGTCTTCGTGGCCATCCTGCTGCTGCTGATCGGAGGGCTGGTGGCGCGCTTCCTCGGCCGCAGCGTCCTGATCGGTGCGGTCAACATGCAGATCCGGTCGGCCAAACTGCTCAGCGTCGGCGTGAAATGGCTGGTTCTGGTGCTCGCCGCCACCATGGCGCTCAACCACCTGAGCATCGGCGGCGAGGTCCTCACCCTCGCGTTTGGCATTCTCTTCGGCGGCATCGTGCTGGCCCTGTCGCTGGCCGTGGGACTCGGGTCCAAGGAGATGGTGCAGAAGTCGTGGGAGCGACAGGCGGAAAAGCGCGAGGACCCGGGCGAAACGCCGCTACAACACCTCTGACGACGCACTGAAAGGCGGCAGCCGATCGGGCTGCCCCGCCGGCCGGAGTGAGGGGCATGGCGCCAGCCCGGTGTCTTCCTCAGCGATGGTCGTCGCCACGGTGTCCTCGCGTGATTCACAGACGCGCGCGCGAAGCGCGTCGAGCGCTGACCATGCCCCTGCCATTCGAGCGGCTCAGCGGACGCGATCGGCCATGCATTCTCCATTGGGAGCCCGGATGCGAGCATGGTGGCTGGTCCCTGCGGCCCTGCTGACCCTTGGAGGCGCGTGCGGTACCAGTGGCCCGGTCCTTCCTCCATTCACCAATCGACTCTCACCCGGAACGTGGGGAGGGGACAACGCCGCGGTCATCGTCAACGACGCCGTCGCGCACGTGCACATGGGATGCACGTACGGGAATTTCCCTGCACCGGTGCCCCTGGATCAGAACGGGCGCTTCAGCGTGCCGGGGGAGTACCTGCTCCGCGCATATCCGATCGCGGTTGGTCCGACAATGCCTGCCCAGCTTGCCGGCGTGATCGTGGCGGGAACGCTGACGCTCACCGTCGCAGTGAACGACACGGTGGAGCACACACTTGTCGTGCTTGGTCCAGTCACGGTCACCTACGGACGTACGCCAAGGATGGGGCCATGTCCCATCTGCGCGGTCCCGCCCCTGAAAATCGGCGCCACGGCTCGACTTCCCGGTTCGCTGTTCGCGCGCGCCGAGGTCGAGCCGGCGCGCGCGAACCCGCCGGCACCGATCCGCAACCGCTCACCACGCAGCTCGATGTCAGAGCCGCACGCCGGTCATCTCAACGGTACACCCAGGACGATACTGAGCGCACGGTTCTTCGGATCGTTCCCTTTGAACACGTCCTTCAGACCCTGATCGTAGCGAGCCGAGATCGCGAAGTGACGCCCCGCAAGAAGCACATCGAGGCCGCCGCCGCCGATCAGGCCATAGTCGACCGACTCGGCCTGTGGCAGGTCGTCGCACACGTACGATCCCGGGAGGCCGTACACGGTGACGCCGCAGCCGGCCCTGAAGGCCAGCTCGGGGCCACCGATCAGGAATGGGGTGATCTTCCCGCCCATCAGGGGGCCGCTCACGCGCGCGAGCAGCGGCACCTCGACGTAGTTGAGGCGGATGCGCATCCCGTATTCGCCTCCGCTGTACTGCACGACCTCACGGTTCCCCTTCTGGATGAACTGTACCTCGGGCTGGAACGCAAACCGTGATGCCACGTTCCACTGGAGCGAGACGCCGCCGACGAAGCCGTTCTTGTGAAGCGGTCCCGGTACATCCGGACCATTGAGCGAAGAGCGGACATAGCCGCCGTAGATGCCGAGGGTGGCGTGTGATGCAGCTCCCTGGGCGGAGGTTGCCGCCGGCGCGGCGGCGATCACCAGTGCGGTGAGCAATTCGAACGAGCGAGACATGTGGAAACCCCTCCGGGAATCGAAACCGGGGACGACTGTTCTCAGAATACCACTTTGGGCAACTCGGCGTCGATCGTCTTGAGTCCTCGCGCCTTGAGCAGGCTGTTGAACGCTGCCAGGTCGCGGTTCATGAGCTGCTCCAGCGCCGCACGGTTGTCTTTCACCTGTGTCTGAAGCAGCTGGTGGACCCCTCCCTGTTGCGACGTCGGGGCGAAGTCCGACGAACCGATGTTGCTCGCCAGATAGCTGAGCTGGCCGCCGAGGCGCACCGGCCAGCGGACAGCGTCCTGACCCTGACCGGTCTGCCTGAGATCCTGCAGCTTCTGTTCGAGGGTCATGAACTTCTGCTCCAGCGAGTCGCCGCGCGTGCGCACGGCGGCGTTGGCGCGGTCGCCGGCGAGCTGGGCACTCAGACCGACAATCTGCGAGCGGACGCTCTCGATCGTATTCACCATGTCAGCCGTCGCGTTGAGGTCGTTCTGCATGGTGAGCAGAAGCTGCGTCGAGGCAGCGATGTCCTGGTCGGACACGAGGGAATTCGGATCCTTGAGGACCTCGAGCGGCTGCGTGAACGACTGCCCATCGACGGTGAGCCGAACGGTGTAGCGGCCCGGCGGCATGAGGACCGAGACCGAACCGAATCCCGGTGCACTGCGCGTGCCGTCCCGGTCCAGCTCGAACGCCTCGTCGTAGAGCGGCTTGGTGCGCAGACGCGGCGCCCTGGTGGACTCGTTGCGCAGGTCCCAGTACGTCCGGTTGAGTCCTGCCTGACGAGGGCCCTGCTCGGTCCGGATGGTCTTGCCCGACGCATCGAGGATGGTGATGGTCGGTGCCGACTGTGGAGCGCTCCTGAGCCAGTAGTTGATGTCCGCGCCGTATGGCGGATTCTGTCCCGCCGTCGGATCATCGCTGCCCGAGACATTGCCGTTGTAGTCGCCGAAGCGGTAGGCCGGTCTCGGCGCAAACAGGTACCCGTTCGATGCCGCAATCTCGGGCGTCATCTTCTGCAGCGGCGACAGATCGTCCAGAATCCAGAAGCCGCGGCCGTAGGTGGCGATGACCAGGTCGTTGAAGTGTTCCTGGATCACCATGCCGTACACCGGGGCGTGCGGAAGATTCATCTGGAGCGGCTGCCAGTGGTCGCCGTCGTCCCACGAGACGTAGAGCGCGTTTTCGGTGCCGGCGTAAAGCAGCCCACGACGCACCGGATCCTCGCGAATGATGTGCGCGTAACTCAGCGGACTCCTGGGGATGCCGTTCACGATCAGTCTCCAGGTCTTCCCATAGTCGCTGGTCTTGTAGATCCAGGGATCGCGGTTGTTCTCCTGGTGCGCGTCGCAGATGATGTATGCGGTGCCGGCGTCATAGTGCGACGGTTCCACATGGCGCACCGATCCCCAGGCGGGCATGCCGGGGATGTTGGCGCTCACATTGGTCCAGGATTTCCCGGCGTCCTGGGTCAACTGCACCAGGCCATCGTTGGTGCCCACCCAGATCAGGCCGGCCTTCACGGGAGATTCGGCGATCGCGTACACCACGTCGCCGTATTCCACACCGATGTCGTCAGGCGTGAGACCGCCGGAGATCTGCTGCTTGCTCTTGTCGTTGCGGGTGAGGTCGGGACTGATGGTCTGCCAGGACCGGCCGCCGTCGGCGCTCATGTGGACGAACTGGCTGCCGGTGTAGATCCGGTTGTGATCGTGCGGGGAGATGGTGAACGGCGCGTCCCACACGAAGCGGTACCGGACCTCGGCCGCCGGATAGCCGCCAGTGCTGAGCGGCCAGACTTCCACGTTCTGCGAGCTGCGGGTGCGCGTGTCGAACCGGACCACGATGCCGCCCCGGCTCCCGGATCCGGACGCCGTGGACCAGACGAGGTTCGTGTCGACGGGATCGGGGGTGGCCCAGCCGCTCTCTCCGCCGTCCACGTTGTACCACTCGCTCCGGGAAATACCGCCGCCGGAGCGGCTGTTGCTCGGACCGCGGTACGACGGCCCGTCCTGCTTGTTTCCGTAGACGTAATACGGAATGCGATTGTCCACCGTGACGTGATAGATCTGGGCGATCGGAAGCTGGACGTGGAGCCAGGTGCGCGCGCGCGTGGTCGAGATCTGCACGCCGGCGTCGTCGCCCACGATCATGCGCGCCGCGTTGGTGGGGTCGATCCACATGTCATGGTTGTCGCCACCGGGCGCCGTCATGGGCGGCCCCGCGGTCGCGCCCCGGCCGCCCCTGCCGCGCCCACCCCCACCGCCGCCCCCGGCGCGGCCGCCGCGCCCTCCGCCGCGCGCGCCGGCGGCGGCGGTCACCCCGCCATCCATCGTCCGGCTGAACGTGGCGCAGAGGAAATAGGCTTCATCGGGGTTGTCGGTGGACACCGTGACGCGCGTGTAGTACGGCTGGCGGCACCCCAGATCGCGGTCGTAGCTCACGACCTTCCAGTTCTGGCCGCCGTCATCCGAACGCCAGAGCTCGCCGTTGTCCGTCGGTTGTCCGTGCAGTGGAACGCCGTCGCCGGTCTCGATGAGCGCATACACACGGTTCGGGTCGGAATGGGCGATGGCCAATCCGATCTTGCCCAGCGTGTGTGTCGGGAGCCCATGGCCGGAGAGCCGGGTCCAGTGGTCGCCGCCATCGTGGGTGACCCAGATGGCGCTCCCCGGACCGCCGCTCTCGCGACCCCAGGTGTGGATCTTGAGTTGCCAGGTCGCCGCGAACAGGGTGTTGGGATCGGTGGGATGCATAACGACGTCGATCGCCCCGGTGTTCTGATCGACGAACAGTACCCGCTCCCAGGTGCGGCCACCGTCCTTCGTGCGATACACGCCGCGCTCTTCCTGCGGTCCATAGCTGTGTCCCTGGGCGGCGATGAAGACGATGTCCGGATTGGTCGGATGGATGACGATGCGCCCGATGCGGCCGGTCGCTTCGAGCCCCATTCGTGTCCATGTATCACCGGCGTCGGTGGACTTGTAGACCCCGTTGCCGATCGAGATGTGGCTGCGGATCCACGGTTCTCCCGTTCCTGCCCACACGATGCCGGGATTGGACGTCGCGACGGCGAGCGCGCCGATCGACGAAACGTCCTGGTCGTCGAAGATGGGCTCCCAGTGAGTCCCGCCGTCGGTGGTCTTCCAGATGCCGCCCGACGCCGCGCCCGCGTAGTAGACCTGCGGGTCACCGATGACGCCGGCCACCGACGCGACGCGGTTGCCGACCGGGCCGATGTAGCGCCACTGGAGATGGGAGTAGCTGGTCGCCGGCACGGGAGCTTGCGCCACGCCGGTCTGCGCAAGGGCGCCGAGGACACAGGCCGCAACGACGAGCCGCGCCCGCGCGCATTCAGCCAAGCGCGAGAGGAGCCGGGCGCGCCAGGTGCGTGTCCCCGGTCTGTTCCGCATGGCCGGTGGCGTGTGGCCTTTGGCCTCTGACCTTTCAGACATCATTCCTCCGGAGCGATGGGGCATCGCCGAATGGGGGCACGTTATGTTTCGCCGCGCGGTTGCTCGCCGCAAGGGGCGTGGCTTGTCGGCGCGAAGCGCCCTCTCGACTGGTACGGAACCGGAGGCAGGACCGCTGAGTAGGTAGTGTCGTCGCGCGCACCCGGCGCGGCCTCTCGACGGCGCCGTCCCGGCGAGGGCGACGTCCGTTCAGGTCCCAGCGCCCCGACGACCACATCGCGACCGCCATCCCATTGCCCCGACCCGCGATTTCCCGCCTTCTCGGCGTTGTTGCCGCAGCCCTGACGGTTTCGGCGTCGGTCGTCCGCGCCCAGGTGGTCACCCTGGGGCGCGATTCCAGCCGGCTGAGCGGACGTATCGGGGCGCTGGACGCCCTCGGGAGCGAGCACAGTCCGGAGCTCGCGGCGGCCATCCGGGAACTGCTGAGCGACGAGAACGCGCACATGCACATGGCGCCGCGTCGCGCCGCCACGCGGGCCGATTCGGCCCGGGCCGCCGAGCTCGTACGCGTGGCCAGGCAGGCTCTGGCGAAGTACCGGGACGTCCGGCTTGCGGAGGCCGATGGGTACGTCCGCTTCCTGCCTAACGTGGAGCCACAGCCGATCTATCATTACACCAACTACCAGCACGCCTACGCGGCCGGGTACGTCATGGACCCCATGCATCCCACGTCGCTGCTCTACCGCCGCGATGCGAAGGGGAAACTGGTCCTGGTCGGCGCGATGTACACGGCGCCTCCGGATGCCACGCCGGAGGAACTGGACGCGCGTCTCCCGTCAGGCATGGCGCACTGGCACGAGCACGTGAACTTCTGCGGCCCCTGGCCCGACGACGTGCGCGCGGGACGGCAGAAGGTCGATGGCGCGGCGGTGGCCAGATGGCTGCGCATTACCACCCGTTCCGCGTGCGACACAGCGGGCGGGCGCTTCATCTCCCGCCTGTTCGGCTGGATGGCGCACGTGTACCTGTTTGTAGGCGACGACCCCAGGGCGATCTGGGGTGATGACATGAAGGCGCGAATGAAGTAATCGCACTCACGGCAGCCGCATCAGCCCCGCCGTGACCAGCAACGGAATGATCACCGCGACCAGCGCCTCGCCCGCGATGAGTCCCGACGCCACCGGGATCGAATAGCGCCGGTGGTTCTCGGGCGAGGCCTTCGCCCATACGGAGTCGACGGCCGCGCCAGCGAAAATCATCGTGACCGCGCTGAACGGGATCAGCATCGCGATGCCCATCCCCGTGGGTGATGGGATCAGCACGCGCCACGACTTCCGCATCTCGAGCAGTGTGAGTACCACGCCCACCACCGCGCCGCCGACGAACGACAGCTTCATCCACGACAGCCGCGCCGCGGCCTCGGCAGTGAGCGGCGCTGCGCCGGACAGCTCCTGCGTCACCACCTTCGCGAAGCCCACCCAGCGCTGCGACGTCGGGCTGAGCAACTGCGCGTGCTCACCGATGATGCCGTAGGTGTCGCGAAGCAGAGGATACATCAGCGCCAGCGCCAGGGCACCGAATGGCACGGCGAGGAGTTGCATGTAGGTCAGGATGCGCGGCGTAGAATTGATCATCTGTCCGGCGCGGAAGTCCTGCATCAGCCCCTCCGACTCCGCCGCCACCGCGCCGGTGATGCCACTCGACACCATGCTCGCACGCAGGTCGCCCGGCGCGATGGCGCCAAAGACCGCCTGCATGAGATTCGTCATCGTGCTGATGGGTCCCCAGTTCGTCTCGCCCAGCACGCGGAGCGCCACGAGCCCCAGCGGGACCGAGAGCGCTATCGCGATTAGCGAGTGCCAGACCGGCGTCCGAAAGAACAGGCGCTGCACCGCGATCAGGAAGGCCGTTGCGATGCCGCCGCCGATCCACACCCAGCGCAGCGGCAGGTCGCCGCTGCTGCCGCCCGCGGCGAGCCCGCGAAACGTCTTCAGCACCACGCGCCATCGCAGCAACAGCGCCGACATGCCGCCGGCGATGAGCATACCCGTCGCCGGCCACATGGTCAGCAACAGCACGTCCACGCGGCTGGCATTGGCGCCAAGGTAGCCGTGACTCCGCAGCCAGGGCGGCGCCAGAATCCATCCGATGATCCCGCCGATCAGCATGCTGGCACTGATGCGCATGCCGATGATGATCCCCGACCCCACGTTGAGGAACGAGATGCCGAAGCCGATGCCCATGCGTGCCGAGAAGGCGTTCACCGCGACCGGCAGCGAGTCCACCACCCAGCGCACCTGGGTCGCGAAGAAGGTCAACCCCGACAGCACCAGCGCGCCGACCATGGCGTAGGCAGACCGCCGCGCCTGCGGGCCGTGCGAGTCGAGCATGATGAGCGTTTCGCCGGCCGCGATGCCGTCGGGGAACGGGAGGTCCTCGTCCTCGATGAAGTGCTTCCGCAGCGGCACCGCGAGAAAGACCCCGAGCAGGCCGGCAGCCGACAGCCAGAAGAACGTCTGCGTGCGCGTGAGGTGCACGTCGAATCCACTCCCCGGTTCGGCGGCCAGCATGTCGAACGCGGCGAGCAGCCAGCAGAGAAACGCGATCTGGCCGGCGGTGGTACCGGCCGTCTGCACGATGTTGTTCTCCCACCGGTTGTAGCTCCTCGAGAACAAACCGAGCGCCAGAAAGCCGAAGAACGCCGAGACGACGGAGATGTTCGGACCAAATCCGAACTTGAGAACGACGTACGGATAGGAGGCCCCGATCAGGAGGGCGACGAAAAGCCCTACCGCAACGGAGCGCGGCGTGAATTCGCGGATGTGCGGCGGCTTTTGCGGCGCGGGATCGGACACGGATCTCGTCTCGGGAGCGGGAGGGCGATTGGCCGGCGCGCCGGACGCCGCCGGCGGAGGCCCGGGAGTATGCGGCTGCGGAGGGAAGGACTCCAGACCACGCGAAGGTTCAGCACCCGGCGTGCCCTCGCTTCATCGCGGCCGCTGGAGCAGATTAGGCTCCCCTGCGGGCCTCGATTGGGTCCCAACCATACCCCCTCCGTTTTCGTCCGCGACCATGCCACACGCACTGATGTACCACGGCGGCTTCGAGACCAACTTTGCCACGCTCAAGCCCGGCGCCCGCGCCTTCAAGGGATCCGACGGCACGGATCGGGTGCTGGGCGAGTGGCCCGATGACGCGGACGGGTTGCGCATCGGCTACATGGAGAAGGCCGGCAAGCGCTTTGTCGCCGTGCGGGTCATGGACGACCAGGCGGATATCGTCCTCGAGAACGAGCTGCTGATCGACGCGCCGAGCCACATGGGATTCGGCAAACGGTTCTCCGCCGAGCCCACCGTCATCGGCGACGATCCCGCGCGGCGGCTGCTCGACGACATCATTGCGAAGAACCCCAACCAGGCCAGCGTGCTGAATGCGGTGAAATCGCGGATGCCATGGGGCCACGAGAAGTCCAAGTTCCACTAGCCGAACCCGGCAGCCGCCTCCGTGCCGTGATCACGCGCCGGGATTTCCTGCAGCACGCGGCAGGCGCCGTACTCGCCGCCCGCTTCGCTCCGGGAGCAGAACCGCCGCGGCCTTCCGCCCACGCGCGTCGACTGTCCCGGATCGGTCTCGAGCTTTACACGGTGCGCGACGCCATGCGCCGTGATCCCGACGCCACGCTGGCCGCGGTCCGCGCGATGGGATACCTCGACGTCGAACTACTCTGGTCGTTCGATAACTTTGGCCGTACCACCAGCCAGGTGAAAGCAGCGCTCGAGCGCGAGGGACTCCGCGCGCCATCGGCCCATATCGCGCCGGAAACGATCGAGCGCGATTGGGATGCCTCGCTGCGGACGGCGAACACGCTGGGACACCAGTACCTCATCGTTCCCAGCCTGCCGGCCGAGACCCAGCACTCACTGGATGCCTGGCGTTCCTGGGCGGACCGCTTCAACCGGGCCGGCGAAGCGGCGCGCCGGGCCAACGTCTGGCTGGCATTCCACAACGAGCCTGATCACATGAAGCCGATCGACGGCGTCGTGCCGTACGACCTTTTCGTCGATCGCACCGCGGCGTCGCTCGTGCGCCTCCAGCTCGACGTGGGCAACATGGCGCAGGGTGGCGGCGATCCGTACGTGTATCTGGAGCAGCATCGCGACCGCTACTGGAGCTTCCACCTGAAGGACGTTGTCGCGGATTCGAGCCGCGACACCGAACTCGGTACCGGCAGGCTCGACTTCAGACGACTGCTCGCGATGGTCCCCGATCTCGACCGCAAGCCGTGCTACGTGGAACAGGAGGGCCCCGCGAACCCGATGGCGAGCGCGCGGGCGGACTTCCTGTATCTGCAGCAACTCGACTTCTGACTTTCCTGGCGCGGCTACAGATGCGGGGCCAGGGTCTTGAAGAGCTGGGCCACGTCGAAGCGCGCGGGGTCGATTTCCGAATACCGGTTGTCGAGGAAGCGGCCGGTGGTGGGGAAGTACGGCGGCGGGATTTGTACCGCGCACCGGTCGTAGCTGTAGCGCTTGATGAACCCCTCGCCCGACGTGAGTCCCACGGCGCCGCGTCGCTCCTGGATCAGTCCCCCCGTGAGGTACAGGCAACCGCGCCCGTCGTTGATCGTCTCGCAGTCGTTCGCGTTGTTCGGACCGCCGTTGTAGTTCTCAACGGTGAACGATTCGTTCAGTGCCATCATGACGCCATGAACGTACAGGTCCTTCGTGTCGTCGAAGTTCCGGTATCCGCCTGCGTTCTGCGGAGTGTTTATCGCGTTATCCGCCACCACGATGTCATCGCCGCCGATCACGCCGAGGATGTCGTCGCAGATGCCGCTGGATGGGTCGGTGGCGTAGCGCAGGTCGTCGAGGATGACGGCCGTGTTCTTCGTATAGAGCGTGATGCGTCCGCGGAGTACGCCGCTCACGCCGGCCGAGCCGTTGACGTAGATGACGCCCTTGAAGCCGGCGTTCTGCCCACGGTAGAGCGGGAAGAGATAGTTGGCGTCCCACGGACGTCTGGCAGCGAGACGGGGATCGACGGGACCGAGCCACTGTCGCCAGGCGCCGTTCGCGCCGTTCGGCGTGAACGTGCTGTCTGCGCCGCCCCTCCGCCCCACCGCCGCACCGCCCATCGCATTGCGCTCGATCGCCACGAGATGGGGGTCGCCACCCGGGTAGCAGCGGGGAGCCGGCTGCCCGGCAGCCAGAGGTTGCGACATGATCTGCGCCACCGTGAGGTTCGCGTGATTCGTGGCGGTGGCTGCCGTGTAGTCCCCGCTGTTCACCCAGAGCGTGCGTGCCCAGGCGTACGGCGCCGTCGTGCCGTGCGCGGCGGCCGGGAAGAACTGCCAGACCGGAACGCCGCCGATCATCACATGGTGGAAGTCGCCGCAGTTTTCGGCGGTCACCTTGTTCCCCGTCCAGTCGCCGCGGAGCCATGCGGATTCCCCGGCGTTGGCCTGATAGACGCGGACGAAGCCCTCGTCCACGTCCGTCGAATCGCCGTCCATGTTGAGATCGACCGCGACGAACTCGAGACGCAGCAGAATCGTGGACGCACCACCCGTGGTGGGCGATGCGAAGTTCAATGATCCGGCGGACGCGTACCCCGGGAGCTTGGAAAGCGAGGTGATCGTCGGGAGCGTGATCGGTGTCTCGTGTTCCTTGTAGCCTTTCTTGAACGTGCCGTATTGCGCGCCGCTCACGACCTGCGACGTACCGACGTCGTCGTTGAATGAGGCGCCGCTGCTGTAGATGCTGATCACGTCGTTGGACCAGACCGGACCCCAGAGGACGTCGCCATTCGCGAAGTAGATCGTGCCGCCGCCGGCCGTCTTCTCCTTGTCCGTCCAGTACGCGTAGCGCGCGAAGCTCTCCTGATCGAGCTCGAGCCGGCGCACGAACGCCGCGCCCAGCGGGCCCTTCGCTTCGGCCACCACGCTGGCGAAGCGGCCGAATTGGCCAGTCGTCGATCCGGTTGGCCCGAGGTACAGGTTGTACGTCACGCCCGGGAGGGGCGAGCCGTTGGCGGCGATCAGCGTGCCGTTGGCAACGGCCTGTACGTAGTCCGAGTCGGGGAGAGCACCAGGATTGTTGTTCAGCAGGCTCTTGCCCACCTGCAGCGCCGCGTCGGCGGCATAGCGGAGCTCCTTCTCGCGCTCGCCCATCCGTCCGACAAGGTGAGAGCCGCTCCCGAGGTAGATGGCGGCCATGGCCAGCGCTCCCATGGCAAACGTCAGCATGAGGGTGAGGATGAGAGCGACACCGCGACGGTCGCGGCGCTGACGCCTCGGGCGGCCCTGGTGCGTTCTGGCAGGCATGGGGACTCCGAAGAGATTGTGCACCCGGTCAGGGAACGACGACGGGTGCGGACGTGACGATCGACGACGCGGCCGGCGTGCAATCCTGCGCTGCGATGCCGTACACCCACTGCTGGGCGGGGAGAACGTCCGTGTCCGTGAACGAGTAATTCGGGAGACCGGCGGCCACGCTCGCGATCGGCTGGTCGAAGGTCGGAGCCCCGAAGGCACGCCTGTAGATCGCGTACCGCTCGACGTCCTTCTCCCCCGCCGCCTCGTCGAGCGCGGCCGCCCACGTCAGCACGACCGAGGGCGCTCCCGTCGGAGTCGCAACCAACCCGGCCGGCGCGATCGGAGGAAGGCCGCAGGTCGTGGCGAGGATCAGTCCCGCATTGGTGATCCGCACCGTGCGCTCCTCGGTCCGCGTTACGTCGGGCTTGCGCGGGTCGTGGAACACGCCGGTGAGCTTCACCCGCACCAGCCGCACGCTGTCGACGAGTGCCATCTTCGCGGTATCCGCCGGACCGCCGTGCCACCCGGGCACGTGGCGAAGCGGGAGCGACACCTGCGGGATTTCCTGGAGCGCCCCGGTTGACGACAGCTCGAAGTACCGGAAGAAGGGGTCGCCCGCCACCGGGCTGATCCCGCGCGCAACGATGCTCGGAATCGCGTTGTTCACCCGTCGCATCATGCGTGAGAAGCCGCTGTTCTGCGGATCGGGCTCCACCCAGTACGAAATCGTCTCCGCATCGCTTGGCACACCCGCGTTCTGCCAGTACGCGCTGTCGGGATACAGCCACGAGGAGTTCGGGAGCGTGATCTTGTTGGTGGGAAACAGGAGACCAACCGTGTTGATCAGAGCATCGGGGTCGTAGTAGACGGCACTGTAGTTGGAGGCATTCTTGCTGGTCAGGTCCGCGTTGAATGTGATGGCGTCACTGCTGGCCTGTACCAGCAGCGGCTGGCGCGACACGATGCCAACCCCGGCCACGCGGAGGTCGCGGTCGATGGCGTCGAGCGCGAAGTTGATGTTCAGCTGCGCATCCATGCGGCCCGCTGTTGCCGTGAGCGCCCGGCTCTGCGTGAGGAAGAAGGGCAGCGCAATGCCGATGGTGACTATGGTCAGCGTCAGGGAGACCAGCAGCTCCACCAGGGTAAATCCCGCGCGGTGGCGCGACCGAAGACGGCGGCGCATTGGTTCAGTAGTCCGCGATGACCGTCGACTGCGTGACCACCACACTGCGGGGTACTGCCGGTGTCGTCACCGTCACGGTGATCACCTTGTAGTCCATCGTATCGGCGGGCGTACCGCCGATGTGCCGCACCTCCGTGTTGCGCGAGAAGCCGGGATATCCCTGCAGGCTGGTCTCCGTGCCCAGGTACAGCGCCTCGATCTTGTCGTAGGCGGGCGACGTCTTCACTTCCTCGAATCGCTCGCCAACCAGAAACAACGCCTGCGCGCGGATGCGGTCGTCCGACACGCTGCGTGCCATGGTCGTGAAGTAGCGTCCGGCAGAGAGGATCACGCCGGCGAGGATGGTGAGGGCCAGCACCACCTCCACCAGGCTGCTTCCCACGCGGGACCGCGCTCCACGCCGATCGGTCCGGTATCGCCGTTTCATCACATGCCTCCTGACTTCCAAGATCCATTTACGAATCGGTACCAGTCGGCTCGTCCGGTTGCCTGGAGAATGGAGACCGCGCGATACCCCGGCTGCCCGTGAGACATCGCGCCGATGTACAGCTGCACGTCCCCGCTCGCCGCGCCGTTCCGGTGGAACGTGACGGTGGGCATCGTGTTGACCAGACGAACGCCCCCACCCGCGACGCAGCTCGCAACCGGCCCATACATACCCGTGGGTGGCACCATGAACGCCACGCCGTCCTGCAGCGGTCGCGACGTGAGCCGCTCGGCAGGGTCGGCGACGCCGTTGTTGTTCACGTCCTCCAGAATGCGCATCCGCCGTCCGGCGGAATCAACGCTCACCAGGACGTCGTGCTGCTTCTGGATCGCGAGGCGCCATGCCTGCTGGAACGTGCCTCGCATGGTGCGGACATTGCCGTCGAGGCGCATCGCCACGAAGTCGATCCGCGGGAGCGCAATCCCGGCAATGGTCGACAGCATAACGACGACCACCAGCATCTCGATCAGCGTATGCCCGGACGTCGTCCCTCGCGCCCGTGCGGCTCGCGATCCGTGATGGCGACAAAGACTGGCAGCGGAAAGCATCATCGGTGAGCCCCTGTGAACTGCGTCAGTTCCCGTACGGCAGAACCTCGTGCGGAGCAGGGCGATCGGTTGTTCCTCGTAAAGACGATCGACCGTGTGTGCACACTAAGGGTCCGGAGCGGGTCCGTCGTTACGCCGCCGTCGGGGATCGTCACATTGTGAGAATCCCGCTGCGGCGCGTGACGCGAAGCGGTGATGGCCGTCATGTCAGGGAGGCGCAATAAGTGCGCCATTCAAATGGTATGGGGATAATCGTCACACTACTGCCTGCAACCGACCGGCTGCGGCATTTGCAAGCGGCGGTGCGCGGACGCCATCAAATAACGCCGTGCGCGGACTGGATCGAGCTGCGGCGGATGTGCGACACCCAGCCCGTGACGATGGCCGTGTTCGACCTCGCCGGAGGGGAGTCGGTGCTGGAGTCCGTCCGACAGGTCCGTCGACTCTATCCGCGCCTCATTACGGTGGCGTACATCTCCGTCCCCGAGCCAACCCGCGTCCGTGACATCTTCGATGCCGGACGCGTGGGAATCGATGCCATTGTCGTCGCCGAGTACGATGACGAGCCCGATCGCTTCGCTGAACTGCTGCTACAGGCGGAGGCGCGGAGCGTGGTCGGCGTCATTCGAACGGCCTTTTCCGACACGCCGCCGCTGGTGCGCGACGCCCTGCTCCTGGCGGTGACGCGTGCGCATGACCGACTCTCCTCGGAGATTCTGGCGCGGGCGCTCTCCCTCGGTCGCGCCGGACTCGCCAGGCGCTTGACCGAGGCCGGATTCCCGCCACCGCGCCGCCTGATCACGTGGGCGCGCCTGATCGTTGCCGGACAGCTGCTGGAGGATCCGCTGCGCAGTGCCGATGCGGTATCGATCGCTCTGGATTTTCCGTCGGGAAGCGCATTTCACAACACCTGCCGCCGTTATCTGGAGGCGACTCCGTCGCAGGTGCGGGAGCGGGGCGGGGCGGACTACGTTATCCGTCGCCTGCACGACCAAACGCACCGACCGCCCGTTCCGAGGGACTCGGTCCACTAGGCGATCCGCACCCACAATCCTGTCGTGCACGCGGCCCTCCCAGCACGAGTATTCCGAGCACGGGTTGGCGATCGCGGCGAGGCGGCCGTTGGGCCACACGGCAGCCCGCGATGCGACCTGATCGGCTCCGCCGTCGCATCTGGCGGCCTACCGGG
>CAWAGQ010000015.1:0-95473 GCA_963781585.1 uncultured Gemmatimonadaceae bacterium | reverse complement strand
CAGGGCGGCAGCGGTAGTGAGATCGGCCCGCGGTCCAGGCCGGGTATCTCGAGGCGACGTCGCTGAAATGCCCGTTTCCAGCCCAATCGGCCTGCGCCAAAGCTACCGCTGCGAACCGGGGGCGTGCCAGTCCGGTCACTACCGGGACACCGAGCAGACTCCGTACCCGGTGACCTCGATGGCCGACTGCCGCCTAACGCGGACCCCGTCCATCCGGCCCTGGGCATCCCGGAAGCCGGCCGGCCGCAAGGCAGAGGACAGCCGTGGCCTCCGCGCCTTTGCGCTCCGCCCTATTCGGTCCGCAGCGCGCGGTTCGGATCGGCGCGTGTCGCCCGCAGCGCCGGCACCGTACTTGCGATGCCGGCGACCAGCAGGAGGATCACCGCCACCGCCGCGAACACGACCGGATCCCGCGCGGATTGCTGGAAGAGCAACGGCTGCAGCCAGTGGGCTCCGGCGAGCGCCAGCCCGGTACCGGCGACCACGCCCGCGGTCGCGAATCCCATCCCCTGCCTAACGACGAGGCGCACGATATCCGGTGAGCGCGCGCCCAGGGCGATGCGCACCCCGATCTCATGCATTCGCTGTGTTACGTTGTAGCCGATGACGGCATAGAGCCCGATCGCCGCCACCACGAGCGCGAGGCCGCCGAACGCGACGAACATGGTCGCCCCCATCTCCCAGGAGCGGCGTCGCGTATCGATCAGGGAGCTCAATGGCTCGGCGACCACATATGCCTCTCCCGGCATCAAGGCCTGCAACGCCTTCCGCACCGGCTCCGCATACGTCGCCGGATCGCCCGAGGTGCGCAGCATCAGGTTGGATCCCGACGTGGGCCGATACTGGTCGAGCGGCATGTAGTAGCGATACCGGTGGGTATCGGTCAGGCTGCTCTGGACGGCGTCTTCCGCAATGCCGATGACAGTGGTGCAGGGCATCGTGTCGGCGTTGACACGCATGCATTGGCCGATGGCGTCCCTCCCCGGCCAGAGCGCACGCGCCATCCCCTCGCTGACGACGGCCACCAGCGGCGCTCCGGCGCGATCCTCCTGCGAGAAGCCGCGACCTCGCAGGATGCGGGTCCCCATGGTCGGGAAGTAGTCGGTCGTCGCAGCCTGGTAGGTGAACTGCCCGAGTCGGTCGACCGAGTCGATGCCGCTGACGAACAGGTCGGTGGAGGACGTGCTCCAGAACGGCACGCTGTTCATGGCAGACGCATGCGCGATGCCCGGGATGGCGACCGCTGCCTCGAGCAGCGCACGGCGCAGGGCGACGGTTTGATCCAGGTTCAGCGAGACGCCCCGCATCGACTGGTGCACGAAGAGAACCCGGTCGACGTCGTAGCCGAGCCGTATGCCGCGCACCTTGTCGAGGCTCCGGACGAAGACGCCGGCGCCCACGAGCAGCGCGACCGAGAGCGCTCCCTGGGCCACCAGCAGCGCTGTCCGCGTCTTCGACCGTTGGTACGTGCCCTCGCGGGCGCCGGCCTTGAGCGAGTTCGCCAGGTCGGGCCGGGTCGCGAGTATTGCCGGCACGATGCCCGTGAGCAGCGCCGACACGAGCGCGGCCGCGAGCGCGACGCGCAACGTGCGGACGTCCGTCAGGAGCGAGAAGCTCCATCCATCCGGGAGGTACAGGTGGCTGAGGATGCTTCCGCCCCACTGCGCAACCACCATCCCGAAGCCGAGGCCGAGGACAGAGAGCACCAGGCTTTCGGTCAGGGTCTGCGCGACAAGCCGACCGCGGGGGACGCCGAGCGCCACGCGCAACGCGACCTCGCGCCGGCGGCGGAGCGCCCGGCTCAGGAACAGGTTCGCGACATTCGCGCAGGCGATGAGCAGCACCACCAGCGCGACGCCGGAAACCCACAGGGCGGTCCGCGCCTCCAGCTCCGGATCAGGCCCGGCGGCGGACTTCAACGCTCCGGCAATCGCGCGGGGATGGGCAACGTCCACCGGTGGTACGCCGGGCGACAGCGCCCGCTCGGCGTTCCAGCTCCTGATGTAGGCGTTCGTCAGATCCGCGGATGCCGCCGCGGGAGTGATGCCCGGCTTCCGCCGAACAACCATTTCCATCCAGCCCCAGTTGTACCGGGTGTAGTAGCTGGTCGCGTCATTACCGCCGCGACTTCCCGCGTAGGCAGTGATCGGATAGAAGAGCGCAGGGGGGCTTCCTTCGGTAATGCCGGTAAAACCCTCCGGCGCGACGCCGATAATCGTGTACGGAAGGTTGTCGATCTGGAGCGTTTCCCGGAGAACGTCGCGTCCGCCGAACTCGCGCTGCCAGAATGCGTAGCTCAGAACCGCGACCGTGGCGCCCATCGGCGTGACGTCCTCCGACGCGGTGAAGAAACGGCCGAGCGCCGGCTTCGCATCGAAGAAGTCGAAGTAGCTCGCGCTCACCGCCGCGACGCCACGCTCGCGTGCCGCCTCGCCCACCCCCACCGCGCGCGTCATGGGGAAGAAGGCGGCGAACTTCGAAAACGACGTTGTCCACGTCTGCAGGTCGAGATACCGCCGGTACTCGGTATAGATCGCCGTTTGGACCGCCTGGCGATCGTTCCATTGCAGGTAGACGCGATTCACCGTCGAGGGATCGCGCAGCATGGGATACGGCCGGAACATCAGCCGGTCGACGACCCCGAACATGGCGGCGTTGGCGCCGATGCCGAGGGAAAGGGCCGCAATCACGCCGAAGGCGAAGCCGGGCGATCGCCGCAGCCCGCGCAGCGCGTAGCGAACGTCCTGCTGCAGGTGGTCGAGCCACGGAATCGACCAGCGCTCGCGCGCATCCTCGACGCTCAGGGTGACGTTGCCCAGCTGCCGGCGCGCCGCACTCACCGCCTCGTCGTCGCCCTCGCCTCGCGCCTGCCGCTCGAGCTGCTGGCGGTGAAAGCGGAGTTCCTCACCCAGCTCGGCGTCGAGCCGGTCGCGGCGAAACCAGTCAGCGATCCTGACGAGCCATTCTCTCATCATCCGCGTCCCCATCTGGCGGTACAGGTTCTCGCTGCCCACTGCCTGTTCTCCAGCTCACGCCGTGCGCATGACCCGCGCAATCGCCGCCACCAGTTCGTCGAACCCCGATTCCTGCGCGCCGAGTTGCTTCCGGCCTGCGGCCGTGATGGTGTAGTACCGCGCCCGCTGGTTATTCGGCGACTGCCGCCACTCGGCCTTGACCCACCCTTTCTGTCGCATGCGCTGCAGGGCCGGATAGAGCGAGCCTTCCTCGACGCGCAGGACGTCCCCGGACAGACGCTGGATGTGGCGGGCAATGGCATAGCCGTGCATCGGCTGCACGCTCAGGGTCCTGAGCACCAGCATGTCGAGCGTGCCCGGGAGGAGATCGCGACGGAGTGACATCACAAGGTGAGTGGAGGTCCAAGGACATAGACAAACTATGTCCATGAATGGTTTAGGGCAAGGCGGAAGTCTCTGGTTCCCCGCAGCCGTCCCCAGGGCCGGGACCGACCACCTAACGAGTGCCATCGCCTGACGAATGGGGATGGACTCCACACCGTTGTAGCTCCGGCACGACATCACCCGGGTGGGCGGCCGGGCGCCCGCGCAAGAGGAAGAAATTGCGCGATGCGCCGATGCCACGCTCCGGTCGATTGCCCGCACACCCGAAGGAGCGTCAGCCACGCAGACGGCGCTCTGCCGGAGCCACCCGGCGCCGCGTGCCGCTGTACGAGCTCGTCGACCTGCATCGGTGTCGTGGCAAGTGATCGGCGCCGGGGCGGGTCAAGCCAGTACCTGGAGATTCAGTGCCATGAAAGCCCCTCTCGCCACACTTTCGCTCATCGCCGCGTTGGGTGCGTGCCAGGACATTACCGGGCCGGGACCGCGCACCCCGCATCAGGTCGACGCGGTCACCGCGGCGTCGGTCGCCGGCGGCAACGGGATCCAGTCGATCGCCGTATTCGGCCTGCAGACGCCGAATCCGGTGAGCGCCGGCGCCAGCGCGACCTACGGCACTGTCGCCACCAACTCGCTTCGAGTCGTATTCAGCGGAAGCCTGGTTGGCAGCTGCACCGTGAGCTTCAGCGCCGGCGGCCTGCCGGCCGGTGCGACCGCTTCGTTCTCGCCCGCGGAGCTGACCGGCGTTGCGGGCCAGAGTGGCTGGACCCTCATGACGGTCAACACCTCCCCGGGCACCCCCGGGGGACCGACGCTCATCTTTTCGGCGCAAGTGACCGGTACCGGCGGGGCTGGAAACGCCTGCGGCAGCTCGGACACGGGCACCGCCAATGCCGCCCTGACCGTCGTGGCAAGCCCGGCGACGACCCTCACCCTCGCGGTCCCCGATCCTGCGTCGATCGTCTACGGGTATGCGGGGCCAGTCGGACTGCGCGCCGCCCTCACCCGCGGATCCAGTGGACCGGTCGTGGCGGGTGCGACGGTCGCGTTCCTGGTCGACGGCGCAGCCGCGGGTTCGGCGATTACCGACGCAAGCGGCGTTGCAGGCCTTCCCACCTACAACCCCGCCGCGCTCGACGCCGGGACACACCTGGTGCAGGCATCGTTCGCGGGGGGCAGCGTGGGAGGAGTCGCGCTCGCCGCGAGCACCAGCGCAAGCGAGGCGCTGACCGTGACGCCTAACGCATTACCGGTGCTCGGCCCGGTGTCGGCGCCGTTGGATCCTGTTGCGGTCGGGGCGTCGGTCACCGCGTCCGCGTCGTTCACGGACGCGGATGTTCCCGAAAGCGCGCCGTACACCGCGGTCATTGACTGGGGTGACGGCAGCGCCACCACACTCGCGTACGCGGCCCCCGGGACGATCGCCTCGCAGCATTCGTACGGGACCGCGGGACTCTACAGCGTGACCATCACGGTCGGGCAGGACAACATGCCGGCGAATCACGCCGAGCAGTCGTACCAGCCCGTGGTGGTCGTTGACCGGAGCGCGGGCTCCGTGACCGGCGGCGGCTGGATCGATCTGACATCCGGCGCGGCCACGCCGAGCCATTCGTCGAACGAACGGACCACATTCGGCTTCGTGGTTCGGTACGACAAGAACAAGGCGGCTCCTCAGGGCAATCTCGACTTCCACCTGCACGGAGAGGGTGAGACATTCAAGGTGACGTCGTTCGACTGGCTCGTGATCGACGGGACTGAAGCGCGGTTCATGGGATCGGGCACCGTGAATGGGCGTGGCAACTACACCTTCGTCGTCTCGGCGACCGATAGTCACGCCCCGGCAGAGTCCGCGGCCGCGCCGGCGCCCGGCATGCTCCGGATCAGAATCTGGGAGCAGCGCTCGGGCGCGGTGCTCTACGACACGCAGGCCGGCGATGTGACGACCGTGTCGCCCACCACCCAGCTGAGCGGAGGGAGCATTCAGATTCATCGCCCCTAGGCGGCGGCCTGCCGGATGGCTAGTCGGCCACCTGATAGAACACGCCGGTGCGGATCTTCGACGGATCCTCGTTCCATTCAGGCCGCCAATGCCCGTAGATCTCCCAGTTCGGACCCGTCAGCCGGTGACCGCGTGCTGCACACCACCGGCGGATCGCCGCGTGCGTTCTCCCCAGTTGGTCATACGGACCGACGTGCGTCGCGAACGCGGTCAGTCCGGCGGGAGTGGCGGATCGCACCAGTTCGCCCTGCTCGACGAACGGCTGCGCGAGTTCGACCCCGACCTCCAGACGAATGTCCCCGTTCCAATAGATGGCCACGTGACGGCCGGGCTCGACCTGCTGGGCGCGCAGCGCATTCCACACGAGCCCGCAGCACTCCGGAACGACGCGCGCGAGCGCCGTTGCGGGCACAACGCGTCGAATGACCGCCACCGGCACACTGGGCAGGTCACGGAGTTCCACGGCTGGCGCGGTCATGGTGGGAGAGGCTGCTGCTCCGTCGGGAGCGGACTAACCTTGCCGTGAACGCCCGGTCTTGCTCGACAGGGGGAACTCCGCCTGGTAGCAGACTGCGCTGAGGTCCGCGGTGCGCTCCTCGAAGAACTTGCGTGCGTCGGCGATGGCTTGATTGTAAATCGTTGGCCCGAGCTCGGCGAGGATGTAGTCGAGCAGAAGGGCCGACTTCAGGTCGCCGATCTGCTGGTCGAGTTCGTGGGCGGAATAGCGGCGGATGGACGCGACCGCCTTGCTGCGGGTGTCGTCCCCGAGAGTGATGGGTGGCTTGGCGCGCATGGGATGCAGCGAGTGAGTGATGCGGATCGGCCTGACGCCCAGGAAGCTGCTCTCAAGCGAGAGGTGTGTCTCCTCGAAGGCGGCCTGTAGAAACCTGCCCAGTCGGACACCGATGCCGCGACTGCTCCGTTTCAGGGCCCTGCCGAGCTCTCGAGCCGTGGCTGTGCGGTGATCAACCCGTATCGGGGCGAGGATCCCATGCTCATGGCCCAGGGTCCTGATCCAGGTGCACCGCGAGTTGTGGAGATGGGCCGCGACCGCCCTGATCGTGCGGCTCCGGACTCCGGGCACGGTCGCGGACCAGAGGACCGGAGGAAGGTGCGCGATGAGGTGGTCTGTGACGCGACTATTGGTTCGCCACGCAGTCAGGACCGCGTCGTGCAGATCGAGAGGTGGAAGCATGGGGACATCCTCCGTAGAGTCGCGCTGATGCCTGACGCGCCGAGTTCCGCTGAAAGCGGCAGGTTCTGCGGCATTCGTCTGGAAGCTGGTCCGCAAACGCCGCCACCATCGGCCGCATCAGCGTCCCGGGGACACCGACCCCTGCCGCTCGAACGGCCAGCGTCATTCGCCGCCGCCGGCGCCTTCAATAAGCTGCATCGCCGGCTCGCTCACGAAGATCGGTTGATGGAACCGGCGCCCCCACGAGAGCGCGGTGACATCGCGATAGTCGTGTCGCGTCGTCGTATCGTCGTGTCCGGGCCCGAGCCGCTTCCAGATGGATGCGCGCGCGCCGGGATCGGCGCCCCGCTCCAGGAGGAGCTCCGTGAACGGCGCCACGAATGGCCCGCGCTTCCGGTAGTTCATCCAGAAGTTCGGCAGCGACACGACGGTGTTGAACAGCGCGGTGTATCCGCCGAATCCGGCGCGTCCGACGGCGGCCCGGGCATTGACGTCCATCCCGTGGTCCAGCAGCCAGCGCGCGATGTCCATCTCGCCGTATTCCACGCACATGTGCAGGAGCGTCGTGCCGCCGAGCGGCGTGCCCGTGACCGCGTCAAGCGGATCGCCGCATCCCATTTCGGCGGGATAGATCTCGCGATGCGAAAACGTCCGGCGCAGCAGATCCGGATCACGCTGCAGGTGCTGTTCGAGCAAGTCGATGCGGCCGCGGTGCAGCGCCATCGTCGGCGTGTCGGGAAGCTCGAGACCATGGCGCGCGTACATCTCCAGGATCGCATGTTTGGCCGCGGGATTCCGCCCGTCCGTTTGAAGCACCACATCGACGGGCGCGCGACGATTGCCGTTGCCATCCCGCACCGTCGCGCCCAGGGTGAACAGCAGTGCCGTGCCTTCGGCGCTCAACGTATACGCCGGTCCGCCCAGCGCTCCGTCGGGAATCGCGGGCCGGCCGGCCATCTCGTACAGCATCCGTGCGGTGTCGACTTTTCCCTGGAGGGCCGCGCGACCGGCTGCCGCTTCCAGATCGGTCGCCCCGAGAGCATGCAGCAGCCGAATGATGCCATCGCGTCCGAGATTGGCCGCAAAGGTCATCGGACGCCCCCAGTTGCTGTCGGTCCGGATGAGGACGTCCTGGTGGATGAGCGTCGGATTGCTCATGACGAGCTCACGGACCGCGGCGAGATCGTCGTTCCAGATTGCAGTCGCCAGCTCCACTGCCTGGACGACCCGTGTCCAGCTCGATCCCTGGTAGCTCCGTGCGAGCACGAGCTGCGCGTCGGCGAGCTTCGCGTGAGCGGGGTCGATCGGATCGGGGTGATACTCTCTCAATTCCGCGATCGCGGCGATTTCGCCGGCGTGAATGGCGCGGAGCAGGTCCCTGGCCTGGTGCCTGAGCTGGTCCAGGTCCGGTCGGACGGGCAGGCGGCGGACGGGCATGACGAGCCTCCTTGAAGATGCCCGGGGTCCGCTGGCGTCGGGCGACAGGAGGTTCGGAAGAACCCAGCCGTTACTTCAGGCGATGATCAGGTGGACTCGGTCCTGTCCGCGGACGGGAGGCGCCCTGCGCGCCGCACCTCGGAAAACTACCCCGAGCCTGGGCGGGAGCAAGATGCTGGGTCGGTGCTCGTCGCGGGCACCTTTCCCAATTGCATCAATGGGCCCCATCTCGTATCTGTGGGCAGTGGACCCTTCGGCTCACGATGTCATCGTTATCGGTGGCGGTCAGGCCGGACTGGCGATGGGCTACGAGCTCCGTCGCCGAAATGTGCCCTGCGTCATCCTCGACGCGCACGAGCGCATCGGAGATTCCTGGCGCGAGCGCTGGGACTCGCTGCGGCTGTTCACACCGGCGAAGTACGATGGGTTGCCGGGCATGCCCTTCCCTGCCGCCGGATTCTCGTTCCCGACCAAGGACGAGATGGCTCAGTACCTGGAGGTGTACGCGAAGCGATTCAACCTCCCGGTGGAGACCGGCGTTCGGGTCGACCGTCTCGCGGTGAAGGATGACGGTCGCTTCCTGATCGAGGCGGGGGACCGGCGCTTCGAGGCGCGACAAGTCGTTGTCGCGATGTCGGGGTTTCAGCAGCCGCGCGTTCCATCGTTCGCGTCCGAGTTGTCTCCGGACATCATCCAACTGACGTCGTTCGAGTATCGCAACCCGTCGCAGTTGCAGGAAGGCGACGTGCTGGTCGTTGGCGCCGGCAATTCCGGCGCCGAGATCGCACTCGACGTCGTGCCAACCCATACGACGTGTCTGGCCGGGCGCGACGTGGGACAGGTCCCCTTCCGGATCGAGGGCGTGCTCTCCCGCGTCCTTGTACCCATCATCTTCCGCGTCGTCTTTCACCGGGTGCTCACGATACGGACCCCAATCGGCCGGCGGATCCGGACGAAGATGCTCAGCGTCGGCGGTCCGAGGGTGCGCACGAAGCGCGTGGACCTGGTCAGCGCGGGCGTGCGCCTGGCACCGAGGATTGCAGGTGTCGAGGGCGGGAAGCCGATCCTCTCCGACGGGCGCGTCCTCGACGTACGGAACGTCATCTGGTGCACCGGGCTCGATGCCGGCTTCTCCTGGATCGACATCGACGTGCATGGACCGCTCGAGCCCCGGCACGATGCCGGTGTCGTTCCACATGTGCCCGGTCTTTACTTCCTCGGCCTGCTGTTCCTGTATGCGGGGTCGTCGGTGATGGTGCACGGCGTGGGACGCGATGCAGCTCGGCTGGCGGGCATCATCGCGCAGAAGGCGCGGATGGTGCGTGCCGATTCACACGAGCCAGCTCTGCCGAACGCCGCAGACTGAGCCGGGTAGTTGCCCAGCAAGCCAATTACTTGTGGGGAGGGGGAGCGGTGACGCGAGACAATGCTTATCAACCAAACCGACGAGACGACCTTCCGGCGGAGGAGACCATGGGATCCAAAGCACACTTTCCACGCAGCAGCCGTATCGCCCTGGTTGGGTTGGCCCTCCTCGGGCTCAGCGCGTGCGCGCACATCGTGCCGATTCGCGACCTTCTGGACCGGCCGCAGGACTTTGACGGCCGCACGGTCGAGGTGGAGGGAACGGTCACGCAGAGTGCCGGCGTGCTGGGTACCGGCGCATACGAGGTCGATGATGGTACGGGCCGGATCTACGTGGTCGCGCGGGGCCAGGGCGTCCCGCGCGAAGGCGCACGGACGAAGGCGAAGGGCCGCTTCCAGGCTGTATTCACCTTCCTAGGCCGAACCATAGCCGCGATCGTGCAGGGACCCTGAATCACTCAGCTTCAAGGCGCCGTTGCCAAAGCCGTTCACCTTCCATCGCTTGCAAAGGCCAGGTATCCGGCGCCGCAGCACCAGCCCGCAGCTCGATCCGGACACGTGTTGCCGGTCTCGGCATCGCAATTCACGCTTGACGGCCAAGCGAGTCTGTGCCATTCTGGAGTTGGGCGGTGACCCTCGTGTCCAAATACCGGGTTCGGAGATCTTGTCCCGGGGCGTCAGGACGATTCGCAAGGATCAGAATCCTGTTTCAGGAGCGCCAATCTCCATTGAGGGCACCGCCTTTTTGCGCCCGTCCCCCGACGCGAGTGCGATGGCGGAGCCGGTGCTCTGCCATCGCGTGGTAGTGACCTTCCGGGCGGAAGCCGAAGGGATGACGGCCGGGACGATCGTCGCCGTCCCCGACCCGTAACGTTACGCGCGCGCCGGGAGCGTTACCCGCACGGTGGTCCCGTGCCCGAGCGCACTCGCCACGTGAAGCTCGCCGCGATGGTTCGACACGATCCGTCGCGCGATCTTGAGGCCCAGACCCGTGCCGTCGAGGGGTCCGCCGCAGCTCGCCGAGATCGAGCGGCTTCACGAGGAATTCCACGGCGCCGGCCCGCATCGCCGAGACGATCGTCGGCATGTCGTCGAACGCGGTCATCATGATCACGTCCGCGTCGGGGACGCGCTCGGTCAGGAGCTGTAGCAGCTCGAGGCCGTCGATGCCCGGCATCCGGACGTCGCTCAGGACGACGTCCGGACGCCAGCGATCGAGCCCGGCCAACGCGGTCATCGCGCTCTCCGCCGTCCGCACCTCGCGGTCGTGCCGCGCCAGCGACTCGGCCGTCGAAGTGCGGATCGCTTCGTCGTCGTCGACGATGAGAACGCGTTGCTTGGCCACTTAGAACTTGGGCAGGGCGATCGTGACGATTCGTGTGTTGTACGACTGTTCAGCGTCGATGAACGCCGTGCGCCCGTCCTTGGTCACGGCAATTGGCCAGAAGTCTTTGAACGTCGACTCACTACCGGTCAGGATGCGCGGCGGATCGCCGTTCATTGGAGTGAGAATGAGATCCCATTTCTCGGTGTAGGTCGGGTCGCGGCACGTCACGCATGCAGTCAACATGAAGTTGCGGCCGTCGGGGAGGAAGGTGCCGTGCGACACCTCGCCGCCGAGCGAGTAGGGGTATTGTTTCGACTCGCCGGTCGTGAGCGACACGACGAGGGGCTGTTCGACGAGCAGCGTTCCGTGGCCACCGCTCTCCGCGACGAGGAGAATCCACTGACCGTGGGCGTCGATGTGCTCGGCCACGCGTGCGGCACCGGAGTAGATGACGCGGTCAGCGCCCGTGCGCGCGTTCACCAGCTGAACAGCGTTAGGCTGCGTGACGAGGAACAGCGTGTCGTTCCCCGCGATGAATGACGGCATGCCCGAGACGGTCGTCGTGATGACGCGATGGCGGCCATCGAGATCCACCTCGTGCAGCTCGATCGCGTGGCCGTCCCTCGTGGCGCGGCGCTCGAAGTACCGAAGCGCGCGGGCGTCGGATCGCCAGGCGACCCAGGACAATCGGCCGTCGCAGTTCGGCGCGCGCATGACGCATTGCTCCGGTTCGGCCGGTATCAGCTCACGCGACTTCCTCGATGCCACCTCGACGACGCGAAGGTCGTTCTCGTCCGTAGAGTACGCTATGTGCTGACCCGTGGGCAACCAGAGCGTGCCACCGTGGGCGCCATCCACCAGAACACGCACGTTCCCGCCGCTCGTGTCGGACACCACGAGTTGGGTCATGCCAGCGCGAAGACGGATGTACGCGAGCTGGCGCTCGTCGGGAGACTGCGCGGTACCACCCAGTCCCACGGAGTCGAATGCCACGACCGTGCGGATGCGTCCGTCGGCGACCGTGACGCGCTGAATGCCGCTCGGCACGATGTGGTCGAGCGCGACCATCTCGTTCGGATTCGTATGACTCCATCCGGAAGGAGTCAGCCTCGTGAGGGTCCGATGCAAGTCGACGGTCCGCGCTGACTTACCGTCGGTCGACAGCAAGTGCAGAACGGGGCGAGACCACACGAATTGCGCGAGCCACTTGCCATCAGGCGAGATGTCGATGATCGGCGCTTTCGCGTTGCCCAGCTCGACCGCACGCCTGTCGTCGAGCGAAACCCGCAGCGTACGCGCAATCTGGTTCGGCCCGCCGTGGTTGACGAATATGAAGCGTCCGTCGGGCGACCAGACAACGGTGTTGAGGACTCCCGAAGCCTCGAATAGCACTTGTTCGTCGCCACCGTTGAACGGCACGGCGACCACTGAACTCCGCCCGGAGTCCCGCGCGATGAACGCAATGCGACGGCCGTCAGGGGACCATGCGACCGGCCCGATCCCCGAACGCGTGCTCACCCGGCGCGCCGGTCCGCTGGGCAAGCCGGTCGCCGTATCCATCGGAAGGACCCACACGTGGCGGTCGCGGGATTCTTCCGCCTGACGGATGTACGCCACGAACCGGCCGTTCGAGGACCATCGCGGATTCTGCCCCGCGTTTCCCCGACCGAGGTACCCCCACGATCGCTTCACCCGATCGTATCGCAGGAAGCCTGAATCGTTCGATGAATAGCTCGAGAGCAGGTAAAAACGTCCGTTTGGCGACTCGACGGCGTCATCAAGCCAGTCGGGGCGGATGTCACTCACGGGGACGAGTTTTCCCAGCGCGGCCCTGGGCGCGGACTGCGCGTCGAGCGGCGGCGAGGCGACGATGGCGAGAGCGAATATCCAACGAGCGGGTGGTCGTCGCATGAGTCGATCTCCGAATGGGGGTCAGATACGGGAATTGACACTCCCGCCATTCAAACCCGAGGCCACTCGGTTGGCTGACAGGAACTGCATATGATCCGCGTACTTACGATATCAGGTCACATCCGGGTGTGCGACCGCAACGTGACGCGGGCGGCAAGCGTTACACGCCGGCGTTACACAAGCCGCGTCGCGGACGCAGCACTACTCGACCGACCGGCACGATGTCGAATCGCCGAGCCCGAGGCGTTCCAGCCACGAGTCCGTGAGATCCGATGAATCTTGGCACCAGCCTACTGATTCCACAGTTCGAGAAACCGAACCACTGAAGGCGGCGGAATCGCTTCGGAGAAGAGCTACGGCGCCGACACCTCGAAGCGATTGCCGGCGTCGCTCGCGCCCGTGTCGCCCCACGACATGAGGTCGCAGATCCGGTCGCCGGACTGCTGGAACAGGGTCTGCAGCAGGACGGTCTCGGTGGCTCCTGCGGGACGGGCGAGTCCGGAGAAGACGATGTGGTATTGCCCGTCGCTGTTTTGCGCGACTTCACCGATCCGCCAGGCGAGTTGATCAGGAAATCGGGATAGGTGTCATAGGCCGTGGTGGCGCGCGAATTGTAGGCCCACGCGAAGCCGAAGCGCATCGATGGCCGTCCGTGTTGCAACCACAGCACGCTGAACGGTGCATCGCCCAGGCCGCCGGCAAGTCTGGTGCAGGTGATGCCAAGAGCCGCGTGCGGGACGTCGTAGGCGGTAAGTCGGCAGCGCCGCAGTCCCGTTCCCACGCTGGACACCTCGACCGCCGCGGGCGCGGCCGTCCACGAGGTCTCGAGCCCCGTGAACTGGAGTCCGTACTGCCCTTCCGAGCTTCGCCCGCCGTCCACGTTGCTGCCGGTCGAGTTTCGAGCCGTGGCCAACGTGTCCAGGCGGAAGGCACCGGTGTCGCCGTCGACCAGGGCGAAGCCCAGCGGGGCCGTCCTGCCGAAGGCCCATGCGCCTAACGCGAGAATCGTGAATCGACTATCCGCGGGCGTACCATCGGGCAATGCAAAGCAGACCACGGGTACCCGCAGATCGGCTCCGCTCGCATCCCAGAGGTCGATCTTGCAGTAGGTTGGTGAGGTCGCGTTGTACGGGGAGACTTGGACGTTGTCGCGTTGCCCTGGAGCCCGACCCAGCCCGGCGAAACGCACCGAATAGACTCCGGTGGCGGTATGCGTGACTTCGATCGTGCCGCCACTCGAGCTGAAGCGATTGGCCGCGTCGGGAACGTAGGATCCTGCCGCGGTCGGCTGGTCCGCGAGCGCGTAGCCGAACTGGTTGTGGTCGTTCGCGATTCCCACCGTCGCCGATCCCTTCGTTCCATCTACTTCGGCGGTGATGGTAACAGTCCGGCCGCCGATGAGCGCTTTGATGTTCCCGTTCTGGTCTATGGAGAGGGCAGCGGGGTCGCTGCTGCGCCAAGTTCGTGGCCGCCCGTTGTGTGTCTTGTGATCGTCGCCGAGCGCGTCGGCAGTTGCCACGGCCGAGTCGCCGACCAGGAGGCCGGCGGGAGCAGTCACGGTGACGGAGGTGATCTTCGGAGCGCCCGCGATGGCGGCGATGGCACTGCACGCGGCGAGCCCCATGCACGACGACGCGAGCCAGGTGATGGCGGTGGAACGCGACATGAAGTGTACCTGCCCAGTCGAAATCGACGGCGCAAAATCATAGCACGGCGAAGCGGGGTCAGCCAGAACGGCCAGGGCGCGACGGGCCATGCCGCGCCGCCTCCATTGCACCGTACCAGCCCCGTCGACACAGCCTGCGCACGCTCGCCCCGTCACCGCCCGCCTTGCCGGTACCACCGTCACCCCGCATACTCCCCGCCACGAGCCGCCCAGCGCTTCCCAGTCTATCTATATAGATGTAACGGCTCCGGCCCCCGCACGGCCTCCGAGTCCGCGTCACTCCTGGAGACCCTCCATGCGCAAATCCCTGGTCCTCTCGCTCGCCCTCATGCCCGCCCTTGCCCCAGCCACCCTGGTGCGCGCCCAGGACGAAGGTGCGCCCGTCCCCCAGATGGACAAGAAGCATGGCGGCAGCACGAAGATCAAAATGCTCGGCCATGTCGTCAGCCACCCCGGCGCCTGGAAGGCCGCCGACATCGAGATGGAGCAGGACCCCGGCCGGCCTTACGTGTACATCTCGGGCTTCGTCAACCTCGACGCGCAGATCTACGACATCCGCGATCCGGCGAACCCGCGCAAGATCTACGACTGGACGATCGAGAATCCCGAGCTGCACCGCGGGATCGGCGCCATGGACGGCAAGTACTTCAAGATCGGCGGTCGCTACTACTACGCCCAGTCGTACCAGTTCTTCCAGGGCAGCCCCGACGCGGATCTGGGCGCGGTCATCTTCGACGTCACCGGATTGCCTGACACTTCGAAGGTCAAAGTGGTCGCCCGTATCCGCTACCCGCAATCGCCCGGTGGATTCCACAACACGTTCGCCTACAAACACTCGGATGGCCGCGCGCTCTACTTCGCCACCGTCAACAAGCCGGTCGCGCTGATCTACGATCTCGACCGCGTCGTCAGCGGCGCCGACTCCAGCACCTGGCTGATCGGCGAGATCCCCAATCCCACCCCTTTCAAGCAGATCGGCGCCGGCGGCTACCACGACTTTTATGTCGGCTATGACCCGGCCACGCAGCAGGACAAGTTCTACGGTGCAGGCCTTGGCGGATACTCGGTGTGGGATGTCACCCATCCGGAGACGCCGAAGCAGATGTTCACCATCACCGGCCTGGGGATGGACATTGCGCACACCTTCACCCCGTCGCCCGACGGTCGTTATGCGGTGACCGAGACGGAATACCAGTACACGCCGCTCCGCGTCTGGGACCTCGAGCCCGGCCAGCAGGGGAAGACCCAGAACATCGACCTCCCGATCAGCGCGTGGACCGCCGACTGGCACGACTTGTCGCACAATCACGAGGTCCGCTGGCCGTACGTCTTCGTCTCCGCCTATGAGGACGGGCTCCAGGTCTTCGACCTCAAGGATCCAAAGCACCCGAAGACCGACGGCTACTACTTCACCTGCGAGTGCGAGCACGAGCACGGCTTCGGCGGCTCGCCGGAAGTCGGCTGGCAGAGCACCACCAGCGTGGAACAGGGCGCGTTCGGCGTGGATGTTCGCAATTACGATGGCCTGGTGGTGCTGTCCGACATGCGGAGCGGCCTCTGGCTCTTCCACATGGACGGATTCAACGGCTGGAACGGACACGACTACAACATGCCGAACATCTCCAGCGTCCAGGACTGGGACCACGGGCCGGAGAAGGTCTTCAAGACAAAGGCGGACCAGGGATCCGGGCGCCGGTGATCACCAGGAGGACGACAGCCACGACCCTCCTCGCCAGCCGCCGGCGTGCCCGCCAGCGCCTAACGTGGCTGCAGCGACTCACGGCGACGCTCGGTGCCGGCGCGTGCCTTGTGGTGACTGGCGCGGCCGGGCCTTTCTTCGACATCATCCTCCTCTCCACACCACAGGCGCCGACGGCAAAGGGGAGCGCACGTCTCGTCTTCGCGGAGTCGCCGTTCGGAATCGCGGTCACCGCCGATGGCCGCGCCAGCTACGACGTGCAGGTCACCGCGTCTGGTCTGCCTGACGCCGGGAGGCTGGGGGCGTTTTCCTCGTACGTCGCCTGGGAGGTCTCTACCGACCTGAAACAGTGGCATCGACTCGGCGCGGTCGCGAACGGGACCACCACCGTGGGACGCGCCGAGATGAACAAGTTCATCCTCGTGATCGCTGCGGAACCCTCGGCGTCACCATCCGCGCACGTGGGGCCGACGGTGCTCCACGGCATCTCGCCCAGCGGTTGGATCCAGTCATTCCTCACCCACCCGCTTTTCCGCGGAATTCCACCGTGATCCCGGTGAGCCGGCCCGGCGACATTGCGTGCAGGTTGCGCCACGCGGCGATCGTGGCGGCGGTCGTGAGCGCGCCGTGGTCTGTGGCCCTGGCTCAGGTCAAGCCGCCGCCGAAACCGCCACCGACGATGCCCGGTATGCCCGGTATGCCCGGGATGGGCGCGGATTCGTCGAAGAAGAAGGAAGCCGTTCCCGACTCCATGGACATGCCGGGGATGCAGCGCGGCGGCATGGCGATACCGATGCCGATCCCGATGCCCGCGGGCATGCCGATGATCCCGGGCCTGATGGGACTCACGCCACCGGTGACCCCATTTCTCCCGGGCGCCGGCACCGATGCGGCGGTGCTCCCGATGGTGAAGCCGTCACAGATGGCGCAGATGCACGACGGCGACACGCTCGACCTCACCGCGATGCTCGTCAGGCGCACGATCCGCGGCCACACGTTCGTGATGTATGGCTTCAACGGCCAGGTGCCGGGCCCGCTCATCCGCGTCAGGCAGAACGCGACCATCACGGTGCGGTTCCACAACCGGATCGACCTGCCGAGTACCGTCCACTGGCACGGCATCCGACTGGACAACCGGAGCGACGGCGTCCCCGACCTCACGCAGAAGGCGGTGGAGCCCGGCGGGGACTACGTCTACACCGTTCACTTCCCCGACGCCGGCATCTACTGGTACCACCCGCACGTGCGCGAGGACATCGAGCAGGCGATGGGGCTGTTCGGCAACATGCTGGTCGACTCGCCGGACCCCGACTACTACTCGCCCGCCAACCGCGAGCAGGCCCTCGTGCTCGACGACCTGCTCGTTCACGGCGACTCGCTCATCCCGTTCGGTCTGGAGGGCCCGGACTACGTGCTGATGGGGCGAGTGGGCAACGTGCTCCTGGTAAACGGGGAGACACGCTACACGCTCAGCGCGAAGGCCGGCGAAGTGGTGCGATTCCATCTCACCAACGTGTCGAGCTCGCGCACCTGGAACGTCTCGTTCGGCGGCGCACCGATGAAGGTGGTGGCGTCGGATGTGAGCCGGTTCGAGCGCGAAGAGCGGGTGTCCAGCGTCGTGCTGGCGCCGGCCGAACGCTACGTCGTGGAGGTCCGGTTCCCCCGCGCCGGACAGTACGCGCTGGTGAACGCGGTGCAGGCGATCAATCACTACAAGGGCGAGATCGAGCCCGAGGTGGATACCCTGGGCATCATCACCGTGAACCCCACGCCGGCGTCACCCGACTACGCGCAGCAGTTCGCCGCGCTGCGGCATAACGAGGCGGTCACCCGCGACGTGGACCGCTACCGTCCGTGCTTCGACAAGGCGCCCGACAAGCGAATCACCCTCACCGTACAGACGACCGGTCTCCCGCTCGCCACCGTCCAGTTCATGACCATCGACACCGCGTACTTCGCGCCGGTGGAATGGGTGGACGGAATGCCGCTCATGAACTGGCTGTCCACCAGCAGGCAGGTGCGCTGGATCCTGCGCGACGACGACACGGGCAGGGAGAACATGGACATCGACTGGCACGTGCCGCAGGGGTCGGTGGTCAAGCTCCGGATTTTCAACGACCCGAAGTCGTTCCATCCGATGCAGCATCCGATCCATTTGCACGGCCAGCGGATGCTGGTCGTCTCGCGGGACGGCATCGCGACGAAGAATCTGGTCTGGAAGGACACCGCCATCATCCCGGTCGGGTCCACGGTCGATCTGCTCATCGACGCGTCGAACCCCGGGGCGTGGATGCTCCACTGCCACATCGCCGAGCACCTCGGTGCGGGGATGATGGCGGTGTTGCACGTGGACCCGGTGACAGGGAAGGGCGGTCGATAGCCGGTGCGCGATGGTCCCGCCGGTGGGATCCGGATTCGGCGCGCCACCGCCGGCGACGCCGCGTCGCTCGCGCGGCTTCGCCTGGTTTTCCGGCGCGAGATGGCTGGGCTGGCCGAAGATGAGACGGAGTTCGTGGCTCGCTGCACCGCATGGATGTCGGCGCGACTCGACGACGCGGAACGAGACGACGGAGCTCGCGCGGGGACCGGTGCCTGGTACGCCTGGGTCGCTGAGCGCGCGGGCGCGGTCTGCGGCACTGCGTGGCTTCAGATGATCGAGAAGCTCCCGAATCCAGTTGACGAGTCGGAGTGGCACGGGTACGTGTCGAGCCTGTTCGTTACTCCCGAGGCACGCGGGCAGGGAGTGGGGACGGCGCTTCTCGAGGCGGTTCTCGAAAACTGCGAGCAGCGCGGCGTGGACGCGGTGCTGCTGTGGCCGACACCGCGCAGCCGGACGCTCTACGAGCGCCACGGGTTCGCGGTCCGCGATGACCTGCTCGAGCGCAGAACCGCCTGGACGACATGAGCGGCGCGCGACGATGAGACGCGGCCTTCGCGTCCTGCTGTTGATGGTGGCATCCCTGCCATGCGCTGCGCGCGGCGGCACGGTGATCGTGATTCGGACCAGGATGCTGAACGGCTATCCGGTGATCGACTGCTATGGACACACCAGCGCCGATTCCGGTTACTGGTCGACCTGGGTGTACGACGGCCAGAGGTATGTGGGCGTGTCTTCGGCGTACGTGGAGGAAATATCACAGACGAAGTCGTTCGGGGCGATCAGGGACGTGCCATCGGTGGTTGGAGCCAAGCGGCCTCAGGGCGATCGCTGACCGCTGAAGGCGCCTCGCCGACCGCTGAAGGCGCCTCGCCGACCGCTGAAGGCGCCTCGCCGACCGCTGATGACACCATCGTCGAGCAGGTGAGTTCGTGCCGGGTGAGCAAGGGCTCCTGGGTGATTGCTGTTGGTGCGACGACCGTCCGCGCTGTGGAAACCGGAGCGGCGCTCGATGGATACGTCCATGGCGCCGAAGGGTGGGCCAAAGTCATCCTCACACCGAATCGCGGCATGCGTGCCGGCGGGGTACGGATGAGCGCGCTACATGGCGTCAGCGAGCGAAACCGATGCAACGCCGGCCACGTCGATCTTCGAGGATCTGGTTCGACAAGATAGAGAGGGCTGGGGGTGCCCCGCTCATGAATGGATACGGGCAGACAAGAGGATGAAGCGATGACGACTCAGAACAGACACGCCCTCACGGCGCTCCGGAACCATGCCGTTGACGGGGTGCGGGCGTCGCAGAAGGAAATCCGGATTGCGTTGGCGATCTACACCGCGACGACGCTGCATCGCCAGGGCGATCGGCAGACGCTGCGATTCGTGCGGTTGCTGCCGCATGATCCGAGCAGGATCTGGCCCGCCATCACGGATTGCGCCGAACTCGCGCAGTGGGTCCCGGAAAACGTGCTCCGGGAACGCACGGAGATATTGACCTTCGATCCGCCGCGCGTGGTCGAGGTGGCATATCGCGGCGAGCTGCTGCGCTTCGAGCTCGCGCCACAGGCGGATAGCACCGAGCTGATCTTCACGCACACGTTCGACGATGTCACGAAGTCGGCGCGGAACGCCTCGCACTGGGAACTCTGCCTGGCGAATCTGGAGAAGCGGCTGGCCGGAAAGCGTACGTCACCTCACTCGCGGAGCCGATTCAGCGAAGTGTTCGCCAAGTACGCCTGGGAGTTCGGTCCACAGGCGTCGGCGCAGCGGGGGTACGCGTAATGCAGCGGCCATAGGTCAGAGGCCGGGGGTCCCAGGTCATGCCTGGCCATTGACACTCACCACTGATCACTGACTGCCGACAGCGGACAGCTGACTGCCAGTCGCGGTCCGCGCCCCTCGGCCTAACGATCGTCGGTGGCGGTCGGTGCCAGCGGGGCGCTGGATCCCGGCGTGCCGGCGGCGACGATCCATCGCTGCACGGTCCGCACCAGCTGCTCGCCCACCCGCTTGAGACCGATGCACTGCATGCACGAGTGCGCGCCCTCGAGCAGGAAGAAGAACTGATCGGCGCGGAGTTCGGGTTCGGGGAAGCCCGCCTGGCGGCAGAGGCGGAGAATCCGCTTGTGCTCGCGCATCTTGTGCGACTCGATGATCTTCCGGGCCGGATGATCCTTCTCCGGAAGCTCGGCCAGCGACAGCATGAGCGTCGAGCCCCGCTCGTCCAGCTGCGCCAGCTTGCGCGCCACCCGTTCGCTCCATTCCACCAGCTGGCCCTGCGGATCGCCGGGATGATTCGCGGCGATCTCCTCCCACATCGCTTCCTTGCCGGCCACGATACCGCGGATCCACTCCGCGACCAGCTCGTCTTTCGATGCGAAGTGACGGTACAGCGTCATCTTGTTCGTGCTGGCGGCTTCGGCGATCGCTTCGACCCCGACCCCGCGGATGCCGTATCGATGAAACAACTCGTCCGCCGCCTTGAGCAGACGCTCCCGGGGAGGCAACTGCTGGGATCGAGTCATTTCGTTACGCCGCTCTCGACAGAAAATCGTGACTTGACATCCGGTGGTACCGATCGGTAACATGCCCGCAACTCAATGTTACCGACCGGTACCTCATGACGCTACCCACTGTTCCAATCCGATTCCGCCGCCCCGCGGCGTCCGCCCGTGCCGCGGTGGCCATCCCCGCTCCGCTGCCGCGTGGCAGCACGAGCTTCATCCTTCATACGCTCATCGCGGCCGCAGCGCTACTGTTTCTGGCATCCTGCCACGCGCCGCCGCCGCCCCCACCGCCGCCCCAGGTGACCGTCGCCCAGGCGATCGGTCGCGCGGTTGCCGACTGGGATGAGTTTACCGGCCGGTTCGAGGCGGTCAACTCCGTCGAGGTGCGCCCGCGTGTTTCCGGCTCCGTCCAGCGCGTCGCGTTCAGCGAGGGCGCGACGGTGCGGCAGGGCGCCGTCCTGTTCGTCATCGATCCGCGGCCCTACGAGGCCGAGGTCGAGCGCGCCGAAGCCGACCTGGCGCAGGCCCGGACACGCGAGGAGCTCGCTGCCTCGCAACTGCAGCGCGCCGAGGAACTGCTGCGCACGCAGGCGATTTCCAAGGAGGAATTCGATGCGCGGACGAGCGGTCGCGCCGAGACCAGCGCCGCGGTAACGGAAGCCGAAGCGGCGCTCAAGACGGCGCGGCTGAACCTCGAGTGGACGACCGTCCGCGCGCCGATTTCGGGCCGTGTGGGCCGGGCGGAAGTCACCCCGGGCAACCTGGTGCAGGCCGGCCCCCCGTCCGCGACCCTGCTCACCACGATCGTGTCGCTCGACCCGATCTACGTCTACTTCGACGCAGACGAGCTGGCGTATCTCAAGTTCCTCAAGTCGGTCTCGGGCAAGCAGGCGGCGGCTGCCAGGGCGCGTACACTCCCCGTTTCGATCGGCCTGGCGAACGAGACCGGCTTCCCTCACGAGGGGCGGATCGACTTCCTCGACAACCGCGTCGACGGGACGGCGGGCACGATCCGCGTCCGCGCCGTGCTGCGAAACCCCGATCGCCTGTTCGCGCCCGGTCTGTTCGCGCGCGTCAAGCTGGTCGCCGGGACGCAGTACGCCGCTACGCTGATCGACGACCGCGCGGTCGGCACCGACCAGGACCGCAAGTTCGTGCTCGTCCTCAAGCCGGACAGCTCGGTCGAGTATCGCGCCGTGGAACTTGGCCCGACCGTCGACGGACTGCGCGTCGTCAGAAGCGGGCTCCAGGCCGGCGAGGACATCGTCGTCAAGGGACTGCAGCGCGTGCGTCCCGGGATGAAAGTCGTCGCCTCACGCGCGTCGATGTCCGACAACACCGTCGCCCTCCTTCCTTCCGGGCGTTAGGCGCCCGTCTTTTCACCGGATCAGACTCCCGTGCGCTTTTCCCGCTTCTTCATCGACCGGCCGATCTTCGCGGTGGTGCTGTCGCTGATCGTGCTCGCCGCCGGCCTGATTGCCATCGTCTCGCTTCCCGTCAGCGAATACCCGGAAGTCACCCCGCCCACCGTCGCGGTCCGCGCCATCTACCCGGGCGCGAACCCCACCGTGGTCGCGCAGACCGTCGGGACGCCGATCGAGGAAGCCATCAACGGCGTGGATCACATGCTGTACATGTCGTCGTCGGCCACCGCCGACGGCGTCCTCAATCTCAGCGTCACCTTCGAAATCGGGACTGACGTCGATCTGGCGCAGGTGGAAGTCCAGAATCGCGTCAACCAGGCGCTGCCGCGGCTGCCGGCCGAAGTGCGCGCGCTGGGCGTCGTGACCGAGAAGCGGTCGCCCGACATCACCATGGTCGTGCACCTCGTCTCGCCCGACGGCCGCTACGACCCGGTGTACCTGCGCAACTACGCGCTCCTCCAGGTGAAGAACGAACTGGCGCGCATTCCCGGGGCGGGGCAGGTGATCGTCTTCGGCGCCGGCGACTACGCGATGCGGGTGTGGCTCGACCCCAACCGGGTGGCGGCCCGCGGACTCTCGGCCACCGATGTGGTCCAGGCGATCCGCGGACAGAACCTGCAGGTCGCGGCCGGGGTGGTGGGAGGCCAGCCGATGCCGACTCCGGTGGCTTACCAGCTCACGGTGAACGCCCACGGCCGGCTGGCCGACGAGAAGGAGTTCGGAGACATCATCGTCAAGACCGGCGCGAATGGCGAGATCACGCGTCTGCGCGACGTAGCACGCGTGGAACTGGGCGCCGGGGACTTCGGGCTCCGCGCGCTGCTCGACAACAAGCCGGCCGCCGCGATCGTGGTATTCCAGGCACCGGGCTCGAACGCACTCGCGCTGTCGCACGACGTGCGGGCCACGATGGACGAACTCAAGACGCGCTTCCCGGAAGGCGTCGACTGGTCGGCGGTATACGACCCGACCCGTTTCGTGCGCGATTCCATCCAGGAAGTGATCCGGACGCTGCTGGCGGCCACCCTGATGGTGGTGATCGTGGTGGTGCTGTTCCTCCAGACCTGGCGGGCGTCGATCATCCCGCTGGCGGCGGTCCCGGTTTCGATCGTGGGCACCTTCGCGGTGATGCTGGCCTCCGGGTTCTCGATCAACACGCTGTCGCTGTTCGGCCTGGTGCTGGCGATCGGCATCGTGGTCGACGACGCGATCGTGGTGGTGGAGAACGTCGAGCGGCACATCGAGGAAGGGCTGAGTCCCGTCGACGCGAGTCACAAGGCGATGGAGGAAGTGAGCGGGCCCATCATCGCCATCGCGCTCGTGCTGTGCGCGGTGTTTGTCCCGGTGGCGTTCATCAGCGGCCTGTCGGGGCAGTTCTACCGCCAGTTTGCGCTGACCATCGCCTTCTCCACGCTGATCTCGGCGTTCAACTCGCTCACGCTCTCTCCGGCGCTGGCGGCGGTGCTCCTGCGCGAGCGTGGTGCGCCGGCCGACGCGCCGACGCGGGCGATCGACCGCCTGTTCGGCTGGCTCTTTCGTCCGTTCAACCGCGCGTTCACGGCCGCGTCAGGTCGGTATCGGAACGCGGTGGGTCGCATCGTGCGCCGCACCGCGATTCCCCTTGGCCTGTACGGCGCACTGGTCGCACTCGGGGTCGTGGGGTTGCTGCGCGTTCCGCCGGGCTTCGTGCCCAGCCAGGACAAGCAGTACGTGGTGGCGGTCGCGCAGCTCCCCGATGCCGCGTCGCTGGATCGCACCGACGCCGTCCTGCGGCGGATGGCGACGATCGCGCTCGAGCAGCCGGGCGTGGAAGCGGCAGTGCAGTTCCCAGGCCTGTCGATCAACGCCTTCGCCAACAAGCCGAACGCGGGCGTCGTGTTCATCACGCTCGATCCGTTCGACGAGCGCAAGGGGAAGGCGCTGAGCAGCGACGCAATCGTGCAGGCGCTCAACATGAAGTTCGCGTCCATCCAGGACGCGTTCGTCGGCGTCTTTCCGCCGCCGGCGGTGAACGGCCTGGGCGCGGTGGGTGGGTTCAAGCTCGAACTGGAGGACCGGGCCGGTCTGGGCGATTCCGCGCTGTACGCCACCGCGCAGGCGCTGGTGGGCCGCGCGTACCAGACGCCGCAACTGGCCGGTGTGTACTCGAGCTTTCAGGTCAACGTCCCGCAGCTGTTCGCCGACGTCGATCGCACGAAGGTGATGCAGCAGGGCATCGCGCTGGCCGATGTGTTCCAGACGCTCCAGATCTATCTGGGCTCGGCGTACGTGAACGACTTCAACCGCTTCGGCCGCACGTATCAGGTGATCGCCCAGGCCGACGCGCCGTTCCGCGCGACCGCCGACAACATCACCCAGCTCCAGGTGCGGAATGCCCACGGCGACATGGTGCCGCTCGGGTCGGTGCTGCGGGTGGGGCAATCGCACGGCCCCGACCAGGTGACGCACTACAACGGCTATCCGGCCGCCGACATCAATGGCAGCCCGGCACCGGGCGTCAGTTCGGGCGAAGCGGTGGCTACGATCGAACGCCTGGCTCGCGAGACGGTGCCTAACGGCATCGGCTACGAGTGGACCGAGCTCACCTATCAGCAGAAGCTGGCCGGGAATACCGCGGTGATCGTCTTCCCGCTGTGCGTGTTGCTGGTGTTCCTGGTCCTGGCGGCGTTGTACGAGAGCTTCACGCTCCCGCTGGGGATCATTCTCATCGTCCCGCTCTGTCTGGTCTCGGCCATCGCCGGGGTCTGGATCACGCGGGGAGACAACAACGTGTTCACGCAGATCGGTCTGCTGGTGCTGATGGGGCTGGCCTGCAAGAACGCCATCCTGATCGTCGAGTTCGCGCGCGACCTGGAGCGTCAGGGGCGCGACCGGTGGGAAGCGGCGCTCGAGGCAGCGCGGATCCGGATGCGGCCGATCCTCATGACGTCGTTCGCGTTCATCATGGGCGTTGTGCCGCTGGTGCTTGCGAGCGGTGCCGGCGCCGAGATGCGGCGGGTGATGGGAGTGGTGGTGTTTTCGGGGATGCTGGGGGTGACCTTCTTCGGTCTCTTCTTCACGCCCTTCTTCTACGTGCTGATCCGCGGACTACGGGCGCGGCGCGTAGCGGCGGCGGCGGCGCTGGCCGCGAGCGTGACCGCCTGTGTCGGCACGCCGGCGTACCAACCCTCGGCGGTTGCGGTTGCCCCGGCGTATCACACCGGGTCCTCGGAGACCAGGGCGGCGGCGGCGGACTCCGGGTCGACCGTGGTAGCCGGTCAGGGGGCACCTGAAGCCGCTGGTGGCGCCAGCGCGGCGCGAGCGATTGTGGCGACGACACCGGAGCTGATGCGCTCCACGCACTATGCTCCTGCGTCGCCGTCCCGGTCGTTGTTGAGCGAACTCGGCGACACCACGCTCGCCAACCTGATCGACGAAGCGCAGCGGGCGAACACCGACGTCCATGTCGCCGAGGCGCGCCTCACGGATTCCCGGGTCGCGCGTCGGTTGGCGATGTTCGACCTGGCGCCGACGATCACCGCCAGCACCGGGGCAACGCGGCAGCAGCTGTCGAGCGCCACGTTCCCGGGATTCAGCAATCGCTTCCCGAGACAGGACGTCTGGGACGCGGGATTCGACGCTTCGTGGGAGGTGGACATCTTTGGCCGGGTGCGCCGGAACGTCCGGGCGCAGGGCGCGTTCGTCGAATCGGCGCAACACGCCCTGGACGACGTGCAGGTGAGCATGGCGGCCGAAGTCGCGCGCACCTACTTCGAGCTCCGGGGAGCGCAGCAGCAGTTGACGGTGGCCCTCGGCAACGCTGAGAACGAGCGACGCACCGTCGCCCTCACCGAAGATCGGCTGTCGGCTGGTCGCGGCACTGCGTTCGATACCGAACGGGCGAAGGCGGAGCTGCAGCTCACGCTGTCGGCGGTCCCCGACATCGAGAAACGGATCTCGGCGACTCAGAATCGTCTCGCCACGCTCGTCGGACGTACGCCCGACGCATTGCCGAGGGCGCTGCTTGTTCCGGGCGACCTTCCGGCTCTCCCGGACTCGCTGAACGTGGGAACGCCGCAGGAGCTGGTCCGCCGGCGCCCGGATGTCCTTGGTGCCGAGCGCGCGGCCGCCGCCGAGGGACTGCTGGTGGATGCCGCGCAGTCGGAGTACCTGCCCCGGATCTCGATCGACGGCGGACTCGGCTACGCCGCGACCGCGTTCGACTCGTTAGGTAATGCGGGCACCACGCGCTTCCAGCTCGGCGTGCGGATGTCGTGGCCGTTGCTCGATCTGGGGCGTGTGCGGACCCGCGCCGAAGAAGCACAGGCGCAGAGCGACGAAGCGCGGTCGCAATACAACGGCACCGTGCTCCGCGCGGTCGAGGAGACCGAGACGGCGCTCGTGTCCTACGACCGTGCGCACGCGCGCCTCGCGATTCTGAGCGAAGCCGTGCGCGCCAGCACGCGGGCCCTGGAACTCGCGAGGCAGCGGTTCGACGCGGGACTCACCGACCTGCTGCAGGTCCTCGATTCTCAGCGGACGCTGCTCCAGGCCCAGAGCCAGCTTGTGCAAGGCCGCACCGACGCCGCGACGGCGCTGGTGGCGGTCTACAAGGCGTTGGGGGGACAGAGGCCGTAGACCAAAGGCCAAAGGAGGGGCAGTCTCATGCGGTACGTGCCGCCCCGCACCTGGGCGATGCCGGCGCCCGCCGAGGCGCGTTGCAGTGGCCAGCGCGCTGCTCGCCGGCGTTCGACCGCCGCGGGGCTTGCGCGCCGGCCGAACGAGCGCACAACTGTTCCCGACCACTCTTCCTGACATCGTATAGGACAGGCTGTGGCGGTCCGTGCCCGAGTCACGACCTTGGCCATGGACGGTGGTTGAGTGTACCGTTGGGGGCACCGGGGCCCGCACCGCGTACACCATCATGGCGCCCAGCCGAAAGGTCAACTTCGACACTGTCCGCCGAATCGCGCTCGAGTTTCCCGGCGTAGAGGAGGGCGTCTCGTATGGCACCGCGGCGTTCAGGGTCAAGGGAAAGTTCCTCTCGCGACTCCGGGAAGATGGAGAGACGCTGGTAGTGAAGTGCGGGTTCGACGAGCGCGATTTCCGCATGCAGGCGGACCCGGAGACGTTCTTCAACACCGATCACTACCGGGGCTACCCAACGGTTCTGATTCGTCTCAACCGGGTTTCGCCGAAGGCGCTGCGCGAGGTGTTCGAACAGGCCTGGTTGCGGAGCGCGCCCCGCCGGCTCGTGGGCGAGTACCGGGGACGTCGGAAAGCGGGAGGTCGGTGACCGGAAGTGCGGAGGTCGGGTCTGAACGCTCGTCACTGACAGCTGGTGTCTGCCGGCTGATCGCCGCTCGCTTTTCCCGAACGCTGACCGCAGATCGCCGAATCCGATAACTGACAACTGGTCGCGCATTCCATGGCTGAAGGAACCGAACGGGCAGAAGCATTCAGTGACGGCGTGTTCGCGATCGCCATCACGCTGCTCATCCTCGAGATCAAGGTCCCCCATGCCGGTACCGGGGGCGCCGCGGCGCTCTGGGCCGGACTCGTGGCGCTCTGGCCCTCTTATCTCGCGTTCCTGCTGAGTTTCTTCGTCATCCTGATCATGTGGGTGAATCACCACGAGCTCATGCGGCTCGTGCGTGGGGTGGGCTACCCCTTCCTGTTCGCCAACGGCTTTCTGCTGCTGATGGTGACCTTCGTGCCCTTTCCCACGGCCGTGCTGGCGGAGCATCTGGCGACTGGCGCGGCCATCGCGGCGGTCACGTTCTACTGCGGAACGTTCATCGTCATCAGCCTGACCTGGAGCGTGTTGTTCGCGAGCATCGTGCGCGGCGGGCTTCTGCATCCCGAGGTGGAGCAGGCCACCGTGACGCGCATCCGCAAGGCGTATATCGCGGGTCCGCTCGTGTACACGGCGGCGACGCTCATCGCCCTGGTGAAGCCGGTGATCGGGCTGACGGTCAACGCATCGCTCTGGCTCCTCTGGATCCGGCTCTGCTACCGCTCGACGCACGAGGCGGCGGAGGAGCTGGACGAAGAGCGATCGGGTGCCATTCCCGCGGGCGCTCCGGTGCGCGGCTGACGCGTGAGAGCCCGCGACTACCTCCGGGCGCCGTAGTATCTTCCGCGGGTCTCTCTATCATCCGTGACGACGCCGGTCGGCGCTGTTCCGCGACAACATCCATGCCGCGACCTTTCCATCATCCATGCGAACCAGGGCAGAAACCACACGAACGCCGCGGCAGCTCCCGTTCGAGCTCCGCAACTCGCCCATCCAGGGGACCGGTGCCTTTGCCACGAGACCCATCCGCAAAGGCGCGCGCATCATCGAGTACAAGGGAGAGCGTGTCAGCCACGATGAGGCGGACAGCCGCTACGAGGAGGACGGCGATCATCCGCACGTGGTGTTGTTCGTGGTCGACAAGCGCACGGTGATCGACGCCGGAGTCGGGGGGAACGAGGCCCGGTTCATCAACCACTCGTGCGACCCGAACTGCGAAGCGGTCATTCAGAAGGGGCACGTCTACCTCGAGGCCACGCGGGACATCGCTGCCGGTGAGGAACTGGCGTACGATTACCACCTCACGCGCGACGATCCCGACGACCAGGAAGTGGAGCAACAGTTCGCGTGCCGATGCGGCTCGCCGAAGTGTCGCGGGACGATGCTGGAGCCCGCTCCCCGGAAACGGAAGCGCGCCAGGCGCAAGGGACCGGCCAGCCGGCGCCGGGTGCGGTCGGATCGCGCACGCCCGGCGAGTCGTCGATGACGAACTCCGGCGGGTGACGCCACGAGGTGCGTGCCATTGGTTCGACACCGTGACCGTGACCCGCGTGACGCCCCAAGCGGTGCGCGCCATCGGTGCGAGGGCGTCACGGTCCGGTTCGACCCTCGCGGCATGCGGATCGGCGCGACAAGTTCCTGCGTCACGGAGGTGACTCATGAAGAGACATCGTGCGGGGGCGGCAGCGGCATGCGCCTGCCTAACGCTATTGCCCGGCGCAGGCCCGGCTGCCCAGAACGACGGGGAATGGACCGATCGCTTCCCGGTGAGTCCCGGGGAGCTCACGTCCACCGGTCGTAATCCGTACGTTGTCCTCGAACCCGGCTACCGGTTGACACTGGAGAATGGATCGGAGCGGCTGGTGATCACGGTGCTCGCCCAGACGAAGGTCGTGGCGGGCGTGGAGACGCGGGTGGTGGAGGAACGCGAGACCAATGCCGGTCAGCTGGTGGAAGTATCGCGCAACTTCTTCGCCATCAGCCGGCGCACCAACAGCGTGTTCTACTTCGGCGAAGACGTGGACATGTACAGGAATGGCAAGATCACGAGTCACGAGGGGAGCTGGCAGGCGGGCGCGAACGGCGCACGGTTCGGGCTCATGATGCCCGGGCTGCCGCTGATCGGCGGCCGGTACTATCAGGAGATCGCGCCGGGAATGGCGATGGACCGGGCCCGCATCGTGCGCCTGACCGACACCCTCAAGACGCCGGCCGGTACCTACGCCAACGTCCTGCGGACCGAGGAGACGAGCCCGCTCGAGCCCCGGCAGCGGGAGGTGAAGCGGTATGCGCCGAATGTGGGGCTGCTCCAGGACGGCTCGCTCAAACTGGTGAGAGTGGAGCCGAAGGGCCGAGGCTGAGCGCGCCATGGCGGACCTGGGTGTGCCCGGCGAACGCGGAGACAAAGGCCTCCAGGAGGGGCTGCAAGTCGCGCTTGGCGCGGGGTACGTCATCGAACGCGAACTGACCGGCGGCGGCATGAGCCGCGTCTTTCTCGCCGATGAGGTGACGCTGCATCGGAAGGTCGTCGTGAAGGTGTTGCCACAGGAGATGTCGCTGGGGCTCGGCATCCAGCGCTTCCAGCGCGAGATCCAGCTCGCCGCACAACTCCAGCACCCGCACATCGTCCCGGTGCTGGCAGCGAATGCGGGTGGAGGGCTGCTCTACTACACGATGCCTTTCGTGGCCGGCGAATCGCTGCGTACCCGGATCGCCCGGGATGGCGCGCTGCCGGTGAAGGATGCCGTGGCCATCTGGCGCGACGTGCTCGAGGCGCTCGCGTGCGCGCATGCGAGCGGCATCGTCCATCGCGACATCAAGCCCGGGAACGTGCTGCTGTCAGGGCGCACCGCCGCGGTCACCGACTTCGGCATCGCCAAGGCGCTCGGCGAGGCGCGCGCACCCGGAGAGTCCGAGACGCTCACGCAGGCGGGAGCGGGAATCGGGACGCCCGCGTACATGGCGCCTGAGCAGTTCGGTACGGGGGGCGACGTCGATCATCGCATCGACATCTACGCGGCCGGGTTGGTGATGTACGAGATGCTCGCGGGCCGCGGGCCGTTTGCCGGCCTCTCGATGGCGGAGACGCTGATGGCGCAACTGGCACGGAGCCCAGCCCCGCTCGCGAGGGACGATGCGCCACCGGGTTTGGCGGAGCTGGTGTTTCAGTGCCTGGAGAAGGAGCCCGAGCGGCGTCCCCGGAGTGCGGCCGACGTGCTGGACGCCCTCGAGAACGTCACCACGCAGCCGGTGGTGTGGGCGCGTCGACGACCGCGAAAGCTGGTAGTGGCCGGTGTCGGAGTCGCGGCCGTCGCGGTGGCGATCGCGGCCTGGCTTGCGCTTCGTCCTGTGCCACAGCCGATCACGCTGGGGGCGGTCCCCTTCCTCAACCTGGCCCGCGACACCGCACTGGACTACCTGAGCGACGGGATCAGCGACGAGATCCTCACCGCGGTGGGGAAGGACCCGGGGATCGAGATCATCGGCCGCAACGCGGCCTACCGATACAAGGGGCGGAGCGATCTCGATCCGCAGGCGATTGAACGGGAGCTCGGCGTGCGGATTCTGGTGACGGGCACGCTGCGCGAGGACGTCGGACAGGTGGTCATCCATGCACAGCTCAATGACTCGGTGACCCGCGGGGAACTCTGGAGCGGGAGGTTCAGCCGAAGCCGCAAGGACTTTGGCTCGCTTACCGACGATCTCGTACGGACGTTGGGCGATACGCTCCGGGCGCGCTTTCCGGGGCGATTCGCGCGAACGCGGCAGGCCGGATCCGCGGCGGGGACGACGAATCCCGAGGCGCTCGACCTCTACCTCGTGGGGCAGGAGCTGCTGAAGCGGCGTGGCGCCGGGGTGCTGCTGAGCGTGCAGAACTTCGAGCGCGCGATTGCGCTCGACCCGAATTTCGCGCGAGCGCACGCGGCGTTGGCGATGGCGCTCACGTTCGAACCGTATTTCCTCGGAATCGCACCCGCGGAACTGGAGGCCCGCGTCATCAGCGAGGCCAAATTGGCGCTCGCGCTCGACCCCGAGCTGGCCGATGCCCACACCGCGCTCGGCCAAACCTACGCGGATGCCGGCCAGTGGGAGGCGTCAGACGGGGAATTCCGGAGCGCGCTGGCACTCGAGGCCAAGAACTTCGAGGCCCTCCACACCTGGGCGCGCAACCTGGTCGTGCGCGGCGAGTTCAACGAGGCGCTCGCCCTGCTCGCACGGGCGGGGAGGGTCGAGCCCGTGTCGCCGCTGGTCTCCGCCTGGACGGCGGCCGCCTACTTCCACAGCGGCCGGGTTGATTCCGCGATGACCGAGATCGAGCGGGCGTTCACGCTCGATTCGACGCTGCTCGCGATGGCGGACATGGGTGCCCAGATTTATCTCGGCCTGGGGAGAAACGATGACGCGCGACGATTCCTGCCTGCACTCGTCCAGTCGGGAGGAATGTCGCTGGCGCCATACGTGTACGCCAAGCTGGGAGACACGACGACTGCGAATCGGATGGTCCGCGCCGTGGACGCGAGCACCCCGCGCCCGTGGTATGCCGACATGGAGAAGGCCTCGGTTCTCCTGGCGCTCGGAGACAACGCGGGTGCGCTCAGCGCAATAGAGCGGACCGCACGATCGACGGGACCGCTGTGGATATCGTTTGTCATTTTGCTCGATCCCGCGTACGACCCGGTGCGACAGAGTCCACGCTTTGCCGCGCTGCTGCGTGAGGCGAATCTCGATGTCGCGCGGTTCACGGCGCCGCGTGGCGGACGGAAGGGGTCTTGAGGTCCGCAATGCGGGACTCGGAGTCACGTTAGGCGCTGGCGTTCGGTCCGCACGTCGGCCCGGCCCACTGAACGTTGCGCCGTGGAGCGACGGGGGCGGGTGATGAGTGCGCGTTGCATCCTGGCGGTCACAGAATTTTCTCCGGACAACATGGACAGGGCGGGGCGGGGGGCGTATTCATGCAGCCGAACCCAAAGGATAGCTGCCGATGTGGGGTTCAGGTCATTGCCGTGCCTTCCTCGGGTTCGCTCTCGCAGGAGCGATCCGCTCCGCTGGTGCGCAGCAACTGCCCGGTGTTGTGCGGGACAGCGTGAGCCAGCTGCCCGTTCCGGGCGCCGTTGTTTCGTCCCTCGACGCAGCGGGAGACGTCACCGCGCGGACGATTGCGGACGCGACCGGGCGATTCACCATCGTCGTGACCGCCTCCGCGAGACGGCTGCGGGTTGTTCGCATTGGCTTTCGTCCGCATGAGCTCGACATCCCGACTACACCGGATGGCCGGGGATTCGAAATCAGCATGGAACGACTGCCGCCGCTTCTGAGCGCGGTGAAGGTATCTGGAGAGAAACTCTGTCCCGGGTCCGCGTCGCGGGATGCGGCTGTGGAGCTATGGGATCAGGCACGCGCCGGGTTACTGGCCGCCGTGGTGGCGCGCGAGTCGAAGCCGGCGATCGCCACCATGCTGGTCTACGAGCGCACGATGCACCCCGGCGACGATCTTGTTCGCAGTCAGGTGGTGCGATTCCAGTCTGGTCGTACCACCAGACCATTTCTTGCGTCGGCGCCGCCATCGGAGTTCGTGGCCAAAGGGTATATGCAGGAGGACTCGACCGAGCGATCGTATAGCGCTCCTGACGCCGACGTCCTGCTGGACCCGACGTTTGCGTCGACGCACTGTCTCGGATTCCAGCGCGCCAACAGCGCGCATCCGGATCAGGTGGGCCTCGCCTTCGACCCGATCCCCGGGCGCGATTCGCTTGTCGATGTCGCGGGCGTGTTGTGGCTCGACGCCAAGGTGCCGGCCCTTCGCACCCTCGAGTTCCAGTTCACCGGTCTGGAGAGAGCGGCGCAACGCGCCGGAGCCGGTGGCGCGCTGAGGTTCCACTCCATGCCTAACGGGGTGGTGTTCATCGAGCAGTGGGTGATGCGCATTCCGGTCATGAGCCCGCTCCCACCCGCGATTCGATCCGCGACCCGGGTTGACGTCCGAGAAGACACGCGACGCACCGAGCGGCTTGACCTCCAGGTGGTCGAAATCCGGGAGAAAGGAGGAGAAGTGATGAGCGCCGCGTGGCCCGACAGCGCACACTGGGCAGCCCCGACCAGTCGTGTGACCGGACACGTGTCGGAGAAGGGCACCGGCCGGCCCATGGACAACGTGATGATCTTTCTCCTGGGTACCGCCGACACGGTCACCTCCGACGCCGACGGCGCATTCTCCCTGTGGCCTGTGGTCCCCGGCCACTATGTGATCGACGCCGTGGACACCGCTCTCGTCGAATATGCGCCAGCGCGGACAGCTTCGCGGAGCATCGACCTGCGTCGCGCGCCACAGACAGACGTGACCATCCGCCTCTCTCCTCTGATCGAGAGTCTGCGGCACTCATGCAAGGGCCAAAAGCTGCCTGAGCGTTCATCGATTGTCGTTGGGCGACTAACCACCTCCGACCACCGTCCTGTTGCCGATGCCGAGGTGTGGGCGACGTGGCAGGCCGACTACAAGGGCAACGTCCGGATCGATTGGGCGACCGAAACCGCAACCGGGAACCTGGGGGTCCTCGGCGCGGGTCAGATGGTTTCGGTGGATCCGGAAGGGCGGTTCCGAGTATGCGGGGTCGTGCGCGAACGACCGATTCGATTGCAGGTGCGCCACGGAGCGACCTCGATCGCAGACACGCTTCTCACCGTGTACGACAGCCTGGTGAAACGAATCGAATGGGTGATCCCCGCGAAGCCCCCGGTGCTAAGGGACGGCGCAGCTGTTCGAACGCGTCAGCGGGGCACGTCCGAACGTGAATCCGCCGGACCGGACCGGCTGGCACGTGCGGCCAGGGTTGCCAAGCCCGCGTTACACCCACTTCCTCATGGCTTCAGTTTCCCGGTGGGCGAACGGAAGATCGACCCCACGGTGTTGACCCCCATTCTCGGCTGGCCCGTCGTCCAGCCACTCTACATGCCGCCGGACACAGCGTCACGTCAGGCGGCGCGACGGATTCAGGCGCCGAGCGCGATATCCAACCGGCTGACCGATGCCGCGGGAGCGTGGTACACCATCGCGCCCGCCGCCGCCTGAACGTCCGCCTGTCGCGGCTGCACCGCGCGCGGCTGGTCGAACGTGTTGTGAGCGCGCACATCGGCATTGGTCAGAACCGTGGCCTGCACCGAACGAGCGGTCCCTCCGCGCACCACGATCTCCACGTCGCGCGCTTCGCTCAGGTGCGGGTTGGTGACCGTGAGCGTCACGACGTTCTCGCGAAGCGACGCTGAGCCGGCGAGTCCCCAGAACTGTTGCGGCCGACGCTGGGTGTCGGTCCATGAGATGACCGGCGCCGACACGAGGGTCCGCAGCGACTGTCCTCCGTGGTGCGGCGTGTACATCCCGAACACGTGATACGTCGGCGTGACCACGAACTTGTCCTCGTGCGCCAGGAACAGCGACTGGATGCAGTTGACGAGCTGGGCGATGTTCGCCATCGCCACCTTGTCGGCATGGCGGTTGAAGATGTCGAGGGTGAGCCCCGCCACCAGCGCGTCCCGCACCGTGGACTGCTGCCCGAAGAGATGCGTGGGGTCGACATTGGTGGTCATCTTGTGCCACGCCCCCCACTCGTCCACCACCAGCTTCACGCGATGCTGCCGGTCCGACTCGCGCATCACCTGCCAGTGACCCGTGATCAGCGACTCGATCCGGTTGGCGCTCGCCAGGAGCTCGTACCAGTCGGTGTCGCTGTAGGCGACGGCCTCACCGCCGGGGGCGCTGCAGTAGTGGTGCAGCGCCCATCCCCACAGTCGCCCCAGGTCGTTGCGCTCGGCGAGCGCGCGAAAGGCTCGGCGGGTCCAGTCGTAATCGCCCCCGTTCGGCCCTGATCCCACGAAGGCCAGCTGCACGCCGAACTCCGGGACCGACCAGGTGGCATAGCGCCGGAAGTTCTCCGCGTACTCCTCGGGCGTGAAGTTGCCGCCGCACCCCCACGACTCGTTGCCGATCCCCCAGTAGCGTACGCCGAGCGGATCGCGCTCGCCGCCCGCCTCACGCAGCCTGGCGAGCGTGGTGCTCCCGGCGGGCGCATTGCAATACTCCACCCACTCGTGAAACACGCCGGCCGGCTGGGTGCGCACGTTTGCGCCGAAGTAGGGCTGCGCGCTCACCTGGCTGCAGAAGCGCGCGAATTCGTTGGTGCCGAACCGGTTGGGCTCGTACTTCTGCGGGACGTTGCCGAGCGTCTTGAGGTGGGGATCGTCGGACCAGAAGTTGACGCGCGTGGGACGATTGTCGCGGGGTCCGACCCCGTCGCGCCAGTCGTAGGAGTCGGCGAAGCACCCGCCGGGCCAGCGGATTACCGAGGGATGGATCACACGCAGGGCGTCCACGAGGGCCTTCCGGATTCCGCCGACGTTCGGGACCCGTGAATCCTCTCCTACCCAGAGGCCGTCGTAGATCACGCCGCCCAGATGTTCGGTGAAGTGTCCGTAGAGCTCCGGGGCGATGGTGCCGATGGGCTCGTCGAGGAGGATCTCGATGTGCGAATCGGCGAGCATGGCGCGCCGGGACCGGCGGGCGGATCGCACGAGGGGGATGGAGGCTGGCGCCGCCGCGCCGAGGACCGCGAGGCCACCTAACGCGGCAGACTGCTCCAGAAACCGGCGACGGTTCATGGCCGTACCGGTGGTGCGCGGTGGACGCGGCTCATGGCCTCGAGTCCCGTTCGCCGCCCTCGACCCTGCGCACCGTCACGAAAAAGCTGGGATCGACCTTGAAGTCGTCCGGGTTGGTGAGATGCACCGACATCGACTGCCACGTCTCGGTCGGATGGATCACTGCGAACCCGGAATCCGAGACGGTGACCTTGAGCGGCATGTCGAAACCGTCGATCACGCCGCTCCACCGGTAGGCGAGAGTAGCCTGTGGACCACCGGGTATGAACTGTGGCCTCGGAGCTGTGGCCTGTGGCCGATCTGCGATGGCCTCTGGCCTCTGGCCTGTGGCCTCTGGCCTCTGCACCCGATACTCGAACACCGGAACGTTGGGCGTGCGCAGATACTGATCGAAGACCTTCGACAGATCGATGCCCGCCTGCTGCGAGATGTACTGCTCGATCTGGCTCCCCATCACGGTCTGGTGCCAGAACGTCTTGTTCAGCCCCCGCAGGATCCCGCGCCACTTCTCGTCGTCGTCCACGATCTGGCGGATGGTGTGGAGCATGTTGCCGCCCTTGTAGTACATGTCGCCCGACCCTTCGGCGTTCACGCCGTAGGTGCCGATGATTGGGCGGTCGTTCCGGATGTTGCGCCGTGAGCCGATGACGTACTGCGCGCCCGCCTCCTTCCCGAACAGGCACTCGGTATAGAGGTTCTCGGCGTAATTGGCGAAACTCTCGTGCACCCACATGTCGGCGATGTCCCTGGTGGTGATGTTGTTGCCGAACCACTCGTGGGCGCTCTCGTGCACGATGATGAAGTCGAACTTCATCCCGAGGCCGGTGAACGAGACGTCGCGGCCCCGATACCCGTTGGCGTAGCCGTTCCCGTAGGCCACCGCGCTCTGGTGCTCCATCCCGTTGTGGGGCACCTCGATCAGCTTGTATCCGTCCTCGTACCAGGGATACGGGCCGAACCAGTGCTCGAAGCACTGCAGCATCGACTGCGCCTGCTCGAACTGGCGTCGCGCCGCCTCGGCGTGGTACGTGAGCGGCCAGAAGTCGAGCGTAAGCGGCCCGCTTTCGCCCTTGTAGACCTGTGAGAAGTGGTCGTAGGTGCCGGCGTTGACAGCGATCGCGTAGTTGTTGATGGGATTCACCACGAACCACTCATAGGTTGTAGTGCCATCCGCGTTATGCACGGTGCTCCGGAGGCGTCCGTTGGAGACGTCGATCATCGGATCGGGAACTGTGAGCGCGACGCGCTGGCTGTCGGGTTCGTCCGCCTGAGTGTCCTTGTTCGGCCACCAGACGCTTGCGCCCAAGCCCTGATCGGTCGTCACCACCCAGGGATGACCGAGGCTGTCGGTGGTCCAGGTGAATCCTCCATCCCACGGCGGCCGCTTCGCGACCTGCGGTTGGCCGTGATAGTAGACGATGATGGTGTTCCGGTCGCCCGTTCGCTGCGGCGCGGCGAGGGTGGCGAAGAAGGCGTTCCCGTCGCGACGAAAGGCGACCGCGTGGCCGTCCTGGATCATGCTGTCCACCTCCAGCGGCACCATCAGGTCGATCTGCATCTGGCGGGCGGGCTGCAGCACGCGGTAGCTGATGGCGTTGTAGCCGCGGATGCTGCTGTCGGCCGGATGGATCGCGACGTGAAGGTCGTAGAACGCGACGTCCCACCACACACGGCCGGGAGTATCGAACGACCCGCGCAGCGTATCGGCGTGCGTGAAGGTGCGGGCCGGCTGGGCCGCGAGCGGCTCGAGGGGAAGGAGAGCGAGGATCAGGACGAAAACGAGGCGGCGAGACATGGATGTATGTCGCAGGTTGCTGGCTGTTGAATGCCTGAACTGGTTGCTGACGGCTGAAAGCTGGTCACTGACTCCTGATTACCGGCTCCTTCGCGCTTTCATTCACCTGTAGCTGAAACACGTCGGGCCGGGCATAGTGCCCGGTGACGTCGAAATCGAATTTACCGCGCGCCACCTCGCCGATATCGAGATCCGCGATCAGGACGCCCTCCTCATCCCACAGCGGACCGGCAAGGCAGTCGCCCTGGGGCGAGTAGATGGCGCTCCCGCCGCGGCAGAGCGGGTCGGGCCAGGCATCAAGTTCCGGCGCGACCTCCAGGTCCTTCGGGAAATCGCTCTTCCGCACCACCTGATTGCACCCCAGCACGAAGCAGCGCCCCTCCAGCGCAATATGGCGCAGCGTCGCCTGCCAGCGCTCGCGCGCATCGGCCGTGGGCGCGAGGTAGATCTGCACGCCCTTGGCGTACATGGCCATCCGCGCCAAGGGCATGTAGTTCTCCCAGCAGATCAGCCCACCAACTCTGCCGAGCGGGGTGTCGAGCACCGTGAGCGTACTGCCATCGCCCTCACCCCAGATCAGTCGCTCGGCGGCAGTGGGTTTGAGTTTGCGATGCTTGCCCGCCAGAGCGCCGTCGGGCCCGAAGTAGAGGAGCGTGCAGAAAAGCGTGCCGTGCGAGAACGTGGAATCGCGTTCGATGACGCCGACAGCCAGGTGCAGACCATGCTCGCGCGCCGCCTCGCCGAGCTGCGCGGTCTCGGCGCCCGGCACCTCGATCGCACTCGCCCAGTACCGCTCCCAGGTGCGCCGGCCCTCCGCCGTGCGCCGGCCGATGCTGGTGCCGAAGACCAACCCCCAGGGGTATCCGCCCACGAACGCCTCCGGGAAGAGCGCGAGCTGCGCGCCATCGCGCGCGGCCGCCGCGGTGAGCTCACCCACGCGGCGCACCGCGCCCGGCGCGTCGAATGGCATTCCGGTGGGCTGCACGACGGCAGCACGGACGATTGAATCGGGAAGCATGGGTTGAAAGGGTCGGGAAATGCTGATCGCTGACAGCTGGTTTCGCTGACGGCTGATTCCATCTACTGCCTGCCAAATCCGAATACCGTCTTCGACCGGAATTCCTGGCCTGGACGCAGAATCGTCGACGGGAACCTCGGCTCGTTAGGCGAATCCGGGAAGTGCTGGGTCTCGAGACAGAAGCCGCCCCGCCGCACGTAGGCGTGTCCGTTCTTCCCGATCACCGTCCCATCGAGAAAGTTACCCGTGTAGAACTGCACTCCCGGCTCGGTGGTCCAGACGTCGAGCGTGCGCCCCGAGGTCGGGTCGAGGACGTGGGCCGCATGCACCAGCCCCGTGTCGCTCCGGTTGAGCACGAAGGTGTGGTCATAACCATGACCATCCGCAAGCTGCATGTCGGCCGCCTCGATCCGGGCCCCGATCGGCGTCGGCGTGCGAAAATCGAATGCGGTACCCCGGACCGCCTTGAGCTCCCCGATCGGGATCAACGTCGAATCCACCGGAATGAACCGGTCCGCGTCTATCGTCAGCACCTGGCCGAGTACGTCGCCCGACCCTTCTCCCGCCAGATTGAAATAGCTGTGCTGCGAGAGATTCACCGGCGTCGCCTTGTCGGTCGTCGCGTGATAGTCCACCTCGAGCCGATCATCGTCGCCGAGCGTGTAAGTCACCAGCACCTGCAGCGTGCCCGGATAGCCCTCCTCACCGTCCGGACTGGTGTAGCGCAGCTCCACGCCGGCGGAGCTGTCGTGCTCGAATGGAGTCGCCTGCCAGAGCACCTTGTTGAATCCGCGCACACCGCCGTGCAACGCATTCACCCCGTTGTTGGTGGCCAGCCGGTAGGTCGTGCCATCGAGCGTGAAGCGTCCCCGTGCGATGCGATTGGCGTAGCGCCCTACCAGCGCCCCGAAGTACGGCGCGTTCTCCTCATAGCCCGCCAGCGAATCGAAGCCGAGGGTAATGTCGGCGAATGCGCCGTTCCGGTCGGGAGTGCGGATGGAGACGATCTCGGCGCCGAACGGCATGGCGCGCACCTCCAGGCCGTGCCGGTTGGTGATCGTATAGATCGAAACGGAATCGCCGCTCGGCAGGACGCCGAACGGCGCGGAGGCGACCGACGGATGGTTCGTCATCGTGCGATCCGCGCTGCGGCCAGTCGAGGATGAGCCCTGATCGCGGGAACCGCCGGCGCATCCGGCGGTTCCGAGGATACATAATAGAAGGGCCGCCGGGGTGAGGTGCCTGCGCATCGGCTCTGGAGGATGGTCGTGCCGGCCTCGCGGAGAGGCGGTCGCCCCTACATTATCGAGGCGTCGCCGGACCGCAATGCGCCCGCGGTGCCCAGGTGCGTCGCCGGCCACGTTCCATGGGGACGGAGGGGACGAGCGTATGGATGAGTCGATCTCGCGCCGCGACTGGATCAAGGTCGTGGGGGCCGTTGGCGCCGGAAGCCTGATCCCGGACGCCGAGGGAGTGCTGCACGACGCCGAGCGGGCGGGACCCGCACTGGTCGCACCTGGCGCCGCGTTGCGCCATGCGCCGGGCGACATCTTCCCGCTCACGTCCACGAGCGACGTGTTCGTGCCGCCGCGAGGTCGCGCGTACATGAAGTTCAGCTTCGACAATCCCGAACCGTCGGTGGCATTTGCCGACCTGCGCTTCGGCTTCCTCGTTTTCACCGATGAGAATACCTACAGCCTCGACCGTGATGCGATGACCGCCGCGGTGACAGGCGACGAAATGCGCCTGACGTGCGACGGTTTCGTGTGGGCGGGCGGACAGGAGAAGGCACCGGGGAAACTCACCGCCACCTTTCGGCGAAACGGGTCCACGGTGGAGTGGGATGCGGTGGTGGAGATGCGGCGCCCGGTCAAGACCGTCACGACGATCATCCGCGACGTGCCGCGTGGACAGCTCTCGCTCGGCGGTGGCAACTTCTTCGACCCGCGCGATGGGGAAATGCTCGGCGGCTACACGTTCGGCGCCGGCGATCTGCACGGCCCGGGTTCCGCGGCCGGCATGGCGACCCCGCTGGCGATGGTCCAGGCGCCGGGCGCGCAGGACGTGTTCTTCATTTCGTCGCTCGACGACCGGGTGCGACCGAAGCGATTCCACTTTCAGCCGGGAGAGAGCGCCTATCGCGTCGAGGCTGTGTACGAGCACGACGGATGGCGCAACGACATGCGAGTCGAGGTTCCACGCTGGCGCCTTGGCCGCGCGCCGTCGATGGAGGCGGCGCTGGCGCCGCACATCGAGCACCTGGAGCGGGCGCACGGGCTGCGCGAGTGGGACGAGCGCGACGACGTGCCGGCCTGGATGCGGCAGATTGCGATGGTCACCACGCTGCACGGGATGCACTACACGGGCTTCATGTTCAACGACTATGCCCGGATGCTGGAGATCCTCCGCTGGATGGCGACGCAGATTCCGGCCGATCGGGTGTTGGCGTTCATCTCGGCCTGGGACGGGCGCTACTACTGGGACTATCCGGAATACCGGGCGTCGGACCGGATGGGCGGCGAAGCGGGATTCCGCCGATTGATCAGCGAAGGGCAGAAGCTCGGTTTCCGGATGATGCCGATGTTCGGGACCAACGCGGCCAACCGGAAACTCGCCAGCTGGCCGCGCATCGAGAGCGGCGCGACGCACAAGATCGACGGTGACATCTACAACCTGAACTGGGTGGACTGGAACAACGACCGACATCAGGACGGTTGGCTCACCTACATGAACCTCGGCGCCGATTCGTGGCGCACCTGGATGGAAGGGCGCATCGCGGACACTATCGACCGCTACGGCGTGGACGCGTACTTCCTCGACATCGTGGGCGGGCACGTGAACAGCACCACCGGCGACATGCACGAGGGGACGAAGCGGCTGGTGACGAACCTGCGGACCAGGTACCCCAAGGTGGTGTGCGTCGGGGAGATGCCGTACGACGCGCTGTACGGGTTCATCCCGATGTATCACGCCGGTGGGGGCGCCATCTGGCGGAAGTACGCGCGCTTCTTCCAGCACCTCAGCAGCCCGGCGCCCGGGCGCGGCAGCAGCGGGGTGCACGAATCCGGGTTCGGCCGGTTCAACGCCGAGACGCTCAACCTCTCGCCTAACGCAATCCCCACGCTGCAGGTGGTGGACGACACGTTCACGAAGTACCGCGATGTGATGGCGGCGATCATCGGGAAGGCGAAGGAACGGGCGGGCATCGCATGACGCGCGCGCTCCGCGAGCAGGTGCTCGAAGCCAACGCCGAGCTCCAGCGCCGGGACCTGGCGCACTACACGTTCGGCAACGCCAGCGCGATCGATCGCGACAGTCAGCTGGTTGCGATCAAGCCGAGCGGGGTGCCTTACGAGAGCCTGACGCTGCGGAACATGGTGATCACCGACCTGCAGGGACAGGTGGTGGAGGGGAAGTTCCGCCCGTCATCCGATCTGGCGACGCACCTTCAGCTGTACTGCGCCTGGCCGGCGATCGGCGGCGTGGTGCACACCCATTCCCCGTACGCCACCGCCTGGGCGCAGGCGCGCCGCGAGATCCCGTGTCTCGGGACCACCCATGCCGACTACTTCAACGGACCGGTCCCGGTCACCGACCCGCTGGACGACGACCAGATCGAACGGGAGTACGAGGCGAACACCGGGCGCGCGATCGTGCGCCGGTTCGCAGAACTCGATCCACTCGAGATGCCGGCCGTGCTGGTGGCCGGTCACGCGAGTTTCTGCTGGGGGCGGTCGGTGGGCGACGCGGTGGAGTGCGCGTCGATGCTGGAGGAGGTGGCGACGATGGCGTATCGCACGCTGACCCTCGAGGCAGGCGCCGGGATGATCGCCCCGGCGCTCCTGGCGCGGCACTTCCGGCGGAAGCACGGCCCTGAGGCGTACTACGGCCAGCGGCCGGGGGGATCGGCGGCGCGGGAGTGAGGCCGAGGCGGGAGCCGGCGCGCGTCGTGGTGAGTCCACGACACGGGTACGGGTCGCAATCGGTTCCGTACCGCCGGCGCGGGTTCTTCAGCCGAACCGCCTGACGAACGCGAGCGCGGTATCGGCCACCTCGCGCCATCCGCTGTCGATGGTCAGCGCGTGCCCGCGGTTCTTCATCTTGACCACCTCGGTGACCCCGGGATTGCGCTTCTGCTTCTTGTACGATGCGTTCGCGATCGCCCAGGGCACCGTGTGATCCTTGTCGCCTGAGATGATCAGCATCGGCCCGCGCGCCGGGTTCATGGTATCGACCTTCACCTCGGTCCACGGATTGATGTTCGCGGTGGCCGCTTCGAAGATTGGAGTGCCTGACGCGGGTACCGCAAAGGTCTCGTAGAGCGATTTGGCCTCCTCCTCGCTCACCGCGTTGGCGAATCCGAAGCGGAATTGCTCGAAGGTGAGCGGCACCGCGCGGTGCACGTTCGCCGGATTGTGCAGCACGGGCCACGCCGAACGGAGCGCCGAATAGGGCAGGGGGAGCACCCCGCGAAACGGCGCGGGATCGATCGCGACCGTGGCGTGCGCCAGTCCGCGCCCGGCGAGGATCTGAACGAGTAACCCGCCAAACGAGTGGCCGATGATCGCGGGCTTCCGGTCGAGCGCGCGAATGATCCCTTCCAGATGCGTGGCGACCTGCCCAACGGTCTTGTGCGCGAAGACCTCGGGATGCGCCTTCGCCGCTCCGACCGTCTCGGGATCGTCCGGCCATCCGGGGGTGAGCGCGGCGTACCCCGCGTCATCGAACAGCGTGGCCCATCGGTCCCAGCTGCTCGGCAGCAGCCAGAGTCCATGGACGAACACCACCGGCACGCGTCCCGTGGCGTTCGCGCGCTCGACCTGGTGCGTGTCGTGATCGCTGATCGCCGCCGTTCCGGTCGGCGGGGTCTTGAGTGGCGCGCTGGTCATGACTTGTTCTCCGAGGCGATGCGTGGTCACGTTCGCAGTGAACGCCGTAACGAAGGGGATCCTTGATAGGCTGAAGGAGCACAAAACGCAATGTGCCCCGCGCGTCTCCTGACCAACTCTTCCGTTGCGCCTGAGGCCGCCCTCGTGCTGCAGAGGCTGCAGTCCAACCACGAGCGGCGGAGCGCGCCCCGGATGCGCTAGCGACGTCGCAGGGCGCAGCTCCATGCCAACGTCCTGCGTGACAACCTCGCCGCCGTCGAATCGGCTCCGCGTCCAGACCGCTCAGCGCCCGAACCACGCGTCCAGCGGAACACGGGCGGCCAGCGGGGAAAGATCTCCGCCATCACGGATCGCGGTGGCGGCATCGGCCATCGCCTTGACCGCAACCCAGGTGAGAGCACCGCCCACGCTGACGCGCTGGGCGCCGGCCTCGAAGATCGCTGCGACCGGAAGATCGGATCGCGCCAGCACGTTCACCGGTCTGGACAGCGCTCGGCACACTGCACGTATCTCGTCGATCGTCCGCAGTCCCGGGGCGTACAGGACATCGGCCCCGGCCGCCTCGAACGCCTGGAGACGCGCGATGGTATCCCCGAGATCGGGATTGCCACGGATGAGGTTCTCAGCACGCGCCGTCAGCGTGAACGGAAACGCGAGGCCGTGCGCGGCGCGCGCCGCCGCGGCGACCCGCTCGGTGGCGAGCCCCAAGTCATACAGGAAGTCGCCGTCGCGGTCGTAGTCTTCAATGGATCCGCCGACCGCGCCGGCTCCGGCGATCCGTACGATCGCATTCGCGGCGTCCTCCGGCAGCGGACCGTAGCCGTTCTCCAGGTCGACCGATACCGGCAGTTTGGTGGCCCGATCGAGCGCCCGCGCGTGTTCTACCATCTCATCCAGGGTGACGCTACCGTCTCTGCGCCCGAGCGTGAACGCGAATCCCGAACTCGTGGTGGCCAGCGCCTTGAAGCCCAGTGCGGCGAACACTCGGGCAGAGCCCGCGTCCCACGGGTTGGGAATAACGAACGGCGCGCCGATGTGGAGGGCGCGGAAGTCGAGCGCTTTCTGCTCCTGCCTGGTCATGGAGGATCTCCGGCCCATGCTGCCGCGTTCCCGAACGGGAGGAATCGCGCGTTGCCGACGACGAATGTCTTCGCCGTCCCTTGCCCGTCAAGTCGCCCGTCGCCTTACAGTGCGCCGGCGGTGCGCCAACAGCCCCGACGTCCGTCCGTTCCTCGACAATCGACACCGGTGCACGAGACGCCTATCCGGTGCGCCCCGGGCGTGGACGGCGGCGCGCGCCGCGGCGGCGACGCGGATGCCGCGCCGTCGGTATCTCCGCCGCGGGACCATCCCGGGCAACGCCCTCCAGCTGGTTCCGCATCCGCTGCAGATCGTCGTCATCGAGTTGCTCGAGCATCATCAGCGCGTTGCGGGCTGCCCGATGGGTGCGGATCAACTCGTCGAGCTTGATGTGAATGCTCAGGCTGTCGCGATTCTGCGTATTCTGGATGAGGAACACCATCAGGAAGGTGATGATGGTGGTCATGGTATTGATCAACAGCTGCCAGGTATCGCTGAACCGGAACACCGGTCCGAACACGGCCCAGACGACCAGGCCCGCCACGGCGACGACGAAGGCCGCGGGCCGGCCGGCCGTGTTGGCGATACGCTGGGCAAACCGCGAGAAGGGACGCGGTGGGAGCGGAGGTGCGGTGTCGGGAATCATCGGGGTATGCCGCCTCGGTATGGAGTGGGTGGTCGTACCAGGACCGACTCGCGGCGTTCCACATCCCTGGCGACCCCGACCGCTGCCTAACGCCATCTCTCCGTGGGCCAATGCACAGTCGCCACCGCGGTGGACTGTTGGCAGCAGGCACTGATCGCGGAGGTGGTCCGACCGCGGACGCATCCGTAGCCAGTATCGGCGCAAAACGCATTCGGCCGCCCATCCACTGGTGGATGAGCGGCCGAATGCGCATTGCGCCCGGTCGGCGGGAAGCCAACCGGGTGCGTCAGAGCACCGGTCGGCGGCCGCTGATGATGCGGACCAGCACCACGATGATGGCCAGGATGAGCAGGATATGGAGGAAGCCGCCAAACGTGTAGGACGAGACCATACCCAGCATCCATAGAAACAGCAGAATGATTGCGATGGTCAGGAGCATGTGACGGACCTCGGGAAAGGGGACTTGCCGCGCCGGCTGGCGCCTGACGAGACCCGGGTTGAAGCGCCTTCGGGCACGGGGGCGCACGTCAACGGGGTCCGGTGGACCGCTTTGTCGTGCGCCTCCCGTGCCCGAAGGGGCGGCGCAGCGCCTGACGAGAAGCCGGCCCCCGCTCGAGGCGGGATGGCCTCGACCGCGACTTCGCGCGCCAGGTTGCTCGCTGCCGGTCAACCTAAGGGCGGCGGGCCTGGCGACGCCATTCATCGGCCGGGCCATCTTCGAGTGAAGCCGGCGTGGCGACGTCTCCTCTCCCCGCCGGCGAGGTCCGGAATGCCTCGACAGGGCAGCGGGAAGGGACAAGCGGGCGGACGACAGGTGGATACCGTGACGCGGTCTCGGCCGGTGGTGCGGACCACCCCGGCAGTGACGGGTGCGCTCGGAGGCGGCCCCGACGCCGAAACCGCGCGCGAACGCGCGCGTGAGCAGCCTGGGTGACCTGGACCGTGCTGGCGAGCCCGATTCCCGGGCGCCGCGCATCGCGTATGGATCCGACCACGGTGATGCGAGCAGACTGACGGAGCGCGGGCGGTCGCCAGGCCGGCCGCGCCGGTTGGCAGGCGGTGGTCGAGCCCCGCGCCGCTCGCGGGTCACATGCTCGCACCGGCCGTCGTCGGGGCGTATACTCTCGCGTAGCCCTCCGTCGCACGCCGCCCCCCCCACGTCGCCGCTCATGACACGCACCGCACTCGCGCTGACCGTGGTCGTTCTGGCCGCACCCGCTGCCTCTGCGTCCCTCGCCGCGCAGGAACGCGAGGACCGCACACTCCTCACGCAGGAGCAGATGACCGCCATCATCAACGAGGTGTCGGGCGAACGCGCGATGCACCAGGTGCTCGAACTCGTGCCGTACCAGCGCGTGCGGCTGCCGGAGGAGTACTCGGGACCATATCGCGAGAGCCGCGTGATGGCCGACTTCGCGAAGCAGTACGGCTTCAGCAACGTATCCATAGAAGTGTTTCAGTCGGGCGGCACGGCCTGGCAGCCCACCCAGGGCGAGCTGTGGATGACCGCGCCCAAGAGCGTGAAGCTGTTCGACATCCACGACCTCGCACTTGCCCTCGCCTCGCTCAACGCCAACGGCGACCTCTCGGCTGACCTGGTGGATGTCGGACCGGGGCGGGCGCAGGACTTCGACGGGAAGGACGTGAAGGGGAAGTTCGTCCTGTCGTCAGGGTCCACCAACGCCACCTACCAGCAGGCGGTGCAACGCGGCGCCATCGGCGTCCTCGGGATCAGCGCCATCGGCTATCAGCGCGCGATCGACTTCCCGAACCAGATCGTCTCGTCCACGGTGAACGCGCAACCCGGGACCGTCGCCTGGTCGGTCACGCCGGAAGTACACCACGAGCTCGAGGCGCAGCTCCTCCGCGGCGACCACATCACTATCCGGTCCATCACGAAGAGTGTCGAGGTGCCTAACAAGGCGGAGTACGTCCACGCCGAGATCCCGGGTGACGGGAGCACGACGCAGGAAGTGGCCCTCAGCGGGCACCTCTACGAGGGGGTGATTAAGCAGGGGGCCAACGACGACAACTCGGGGTGTGCCCTGACGCTCGAGATCGGACGGGCCTATCTCAAGCTGATCGCCGAGGGGAAGCTGCCCCGCCCCGGGCGAACGATCAACTTCCAGTGGGTGCCCGAGATCTCCGGGACGAACGCTTTTCTCAACGCGCACCCACAGAAGGCGAAAAACATCATCGGTACGCTCAACTTCGACATGGAGGCGATACGGGTCGGCGACAGCCGAAGCTACTGGGTACTGCAACGCACTCCCGACACGTTCCCGTCATACCTGAACGACATCGCCCAGAGCGTGATGGAATACATCGCCGATATCTCGCGCGAACGGGTGCGGTACCGCCGGGGTGGGTACGCGCCCACGGAGCCCGTGGAATCACCGCGCGGCAGCAAGGACGCCTTCTACATCAGGATCGACAAGCACTACGGGTCGAGCGACCACGTGACCTATATGCAGCACGGCATTCCGGCGGTCATGTTCATTACCTGGCCCGACATGTGGTATCACTCGTCGGAGGACACCCCCGACAAGCAGGACCCCACCCAGTACAAGCGCGCGGCGGCAGTGGGACTTGGCGCCCTCGCCGTACTGTCCACCGGAACCGACGAGATGGCCGCGCGGGTGGTGAACGAGAACCTGGGCCGCGGGCTCTCGCGGATGGGTGAGTCGCACACCAAGGGGCTGGGCTACATGGCCGACGCGACCGATGCGGCGTCACTCCTGCGGGCGTACAAGGAAGCACGCGTGGCCATCCAGCATCAGGCACGCATCGAGAAGGCGGTCGTGCGGTCAGCGAGCGTGCTGTGGACCAATGTCGATGAGGGGAACAAGCGGACGGCGGCGTTCGAGCCGCTGATCGATCAGCGCGCCGTTGGTCTGTTGAGCGAGGCGAAGGCCGCCTACCAGCTCCAGGCCGTGCAGCGCGGGGTGCCGGCACCGGAGCCGGCGATGACGACCGAGGAACGGGAGGCGGCGAACCTTGTCGTGGAGCAGGTGCCTAACGCGGGAGGACGCGGGGGTCGGGGAGGGGGAGGAGGAGGTGGTGGAGGCGGAGGGAGAGGAGGCCGCGGAGCTGGAGGCCCTTCGCTGCCTGACGAGTTCAACGCGGAGTTCAGCATCCTGCTCGGCAAACACCTCTCGGTATTGCAGATCCGGGACTTTCTCTCGGGCGAGTTCACGCCGCTGCCGCTGGGCGACGTGATGGCGGTGCTGCGCGCACGGGAGGCGCAGGGATCGATCAAGCTCGCACCGAAGAAGTCCTGACACGGCCGCACGCCGCACCGCGGCGCGCCGAAGTCGCTCCCCGGCGAAGCGGAGAGCGATCAGCGGCTGCTCAATGGCGGCATCACGAACTGTCGCACGTATTCGAGGTCGTCCTGGTCCTTCTCGACCAGGAAGACGCTCTGTTTGCCGAAGCCCACCAGCCGTGTGCGCGGCGGCAACGCGACGCGGCCAATCAAGTGCCCGTCGGCCGCATCGAGGACGTCGAATCGAGACAGCGTGTCGCTCGCCGGCCGCGACCGCTCCACCCAGATCCGGTCGCCCGGAGCGATACGCAGCGCATCCTCCGGAAATGCGGGAAGGAAGGCCGGGAAGTCGTAGTGGATTTCCGGGCGCGGTGCCGACGCGGCGCCCGCTCCCGGATTCCCGAGCACCGTGGTGCGCTGTGACGCCTGCGCGGCGAGGTACGCCTTCCTGTCCGCATCGGTGACCGGAAGCGGCTGCCACGGAACCGAGACGGGCGTGGTGCCACGCGCGCCGACAGGCCAGCTGACCTGATACGTGGCGGCGTTCACGACGGCGATGTCGCCTTCCGACGTCGCCACCCAGGCATCCTTCGGATGGAAGACGTGATACGTGCCGCCCGGCCGGACGATCATCTGCGAAACAGCCGCGTCGTACTTCGTGAGGGTGTCGAAGTGCGGGACCGCCGGATCCCAGCGCACGATCAGCATTGAATCGTCAGGCGCGGTGCCAACCCGCGGCAGGAACGTTTCACCATAGATGCGTCCCCGACCATCGATCCCATGCACGAGGATGGATCCCGGGAAGCGGATCGTGTTCGTGAACGTGGCGTCGTCGGTGATGGGAAGGAGGCGGCGTTGAACGAAGTCCGTGAGGTACGCGGCTCCCGCCGGTCTGGGCAACAGCTCGCCAATGAGTCGGAACTCCCCGGGGCCTGAACCCGTCCGCCCGATGTTGCGTGTCGCGCCGGTGCGCAGGTCGAGAAGCGAGAGCCGGTTCTCCTTGTCGTCGGCAACGAGAATGCGATTGCCGGAGAGTTCCACCACCCCACTGACGTGCGTGAAGGGAGGGGACGATGCGGCGATTCTGGCGCCAAGGGTCGCGTACGCCGACCCCTGAGCACGAACATCGCACGGGGTGGCGCACAGCACCGCTGCAGCCACGAATACGGAGGGAAGTCGGGACACGGAGCAGGAGGTGGTGAGAGGGGAGGCTGGTGTCCAGCGTCGGTAGCCAGGAGCATCACGAACGAGGACTTCCATCCTGGCCTATGGCCTGTGGCCTCTTCCCGCTATTAGTCCGACTGACGTGTCGGGAGGGTTGCCGCGACGCGAAGCACAGCTGCGTGCCTGTCTCTCAGGAGGGTGCGCGCGGAATCCGGTACAACTGTCTGCCAATTACTCCGGCGATCAACAATTCCGCCGCGCTCCACAGCCACAGCTTGGCTGCGAGCGACCAGGGGAACAGTCCCCATTCTGCGATCACGGCGTAAGGAAGCACCATCGAAAGCAGCCAGGCGAACGCCGCGGCGATCAGGAGGGACGGCGTGGGCGACAGGAGCTGTGAAATGATCGCGTAGAGTCCGACGACCGACGCGCCCAGCAGGAGCCGGACGATCGTATGAACGATCAGCGGCGCCGCGCCCTGCGGGATCGGCAGTCCCACGGCGTCGAACGCGACGCGCATCTCGCGGTATCCGAATGTCGCCGCCATGACCATCCCGCTGGCCACCACCCAGAGTCCGGCGGCCGATGCGGCGAGCACAAAACGTGGGTGTGCGAGCACGAGCCCCTTCATCGGCACCCCCCCAAGGAGACATCAGGTTGTCGCGTCGCTCCTCCGCCCTGTCGAACCATCAAGCGGCGGATGGCCAGGCTGCATCAGGGCGCAACTGTTGCCGGCTCGCGTCTGCGTGTCAACCGTCTCGCCAATTCTCCAAGGGGCGCCGACCGCCTGGTTGCTGGCCGCGCCCGTGCCGGCGTACCTTCCGCCAGTGAGGATCAGACCATGGCGCATCGCGCTGGCCATCGTCGGCGCATCGGTGCTGGCGGGTGCGGGATGGCTCGCCACGAGGCATCCGTCGAATGCCCGGAACTGGAAGGTCGACGAAGCAAGGCTGCCGGATGCCACGTTTCGGGGTGACACGGTCGTTGTGCGCAACGTACGGAATTTCGACTATCGATCGTCCGACGATGCCGTTGCTCGCTGGGAGGAACGCACGTTCGACCTCTCCCGGCTGAGCTCGGTGTGGTACGTGGTCGTGCCGTTCACCGGCGAACGCGCGGTCGCCCATACGTTCGTCAGCTTCGGCTTCGCCGACTCCGAGTACGTCGGCATCTCGGTCGAGGCCCGCAAGGAGGCTGGCGAGGAGTACAATGCGCTCAGTGGACTGTTCCGCCAGTACGAGCTGATGTACGTGGTGGCCGATGAGCGCGACATTCTGCGAGTACGCACGAACTTCCGTCCGGACAGCGTCTTTCTGTATCGCGTGCACACCACCGCCGAGCGAGGGCGCGCGCTGTTCGTCTCGATGCTGAAGCGAGCGAACGCCTTGCGCAGCCGGCCCGAGTTCTACAACACGCTCACGCGGAATTGCACCACGACGATTGTGCGACACGTCAATGATCTCGTTCCGGGACGCGTCCCGTTCAGCTACCGTTTCATCCTGCCGGGGTTCGCCGACGCACTGGCGTACGACATCGGCCTGCTGGACACCAGCCTGGCTTTTCCCGAGCTGAGGCGGCGGGCCTACGTGAGTGATCGGGCGCGCGCGATCGGGGCCGCGGAGGATTTCTCCAGGCGAATTCGCTCGGGAGAAGGCGAGAGCCGGACCGGACCGTCAGCGATCCGACGTTTTTAGCCGGATTTGTCCCATCGGGATGGGTCAGTGCTTCAGCCAGATGAACACGTTCACGCCTGGCCGACCCGGATGGTCGACGATGACCGGCATGCCGCCCATGGAGCGACCCGAACAGACGCGCACGCCGTACACTTCGACCATCGACACCTCGTCCGCGCGAAAGTCGCCGAGACGCCGGATGATGTCCGGGCGACCATCCACCACAATATTGCACACGTTCAGCGTCCCCGTCATCAATCCCTTGACGAGCACTGACGGAGCGTAGCGCAGGGCCGTCTCCAACGATTGATCGCGCTTTGCCGCGAGCTCCTGCCGGCCGACGATCGCCGAATTGGCCATGCTGCGCCAGTGAATGCGCGACTCCATGTCGCGCATGAGATGTTCGGCGATCTTCTCGGCCTTGGTGTGCAGCGAATCGAGACTCAACGCAACTTCCGTGGCGCCTTCGCGCGCAACCGCCGCCGAGATCACACGCGTCTTGAATCCGTCATGCCGCGCCTCGATCGCGTACGCCCCCTCGCCGAGCTGCGGCAGCGTGAAGCGACCGTCGGTGGTGGTGCGCGTCCGGAACCTGGTGCCGAGCGCTTCGGCGTCGGCGCCGGCAAGCGGTCGAAAGGTGGCGTGGGCAATGACTGTTCCCTCGATGCCGCTGCGCCGGGCGCGAATCTCCATCGTGTCGAGCTGGTAGGGGAGCGGGACAAGAACGATCTCCAGTTGCACGACCGCTTCGGTGATGTCGATGAGCCGGTCCTCGGGCCGGTAGCCAAGCCATGTGGTGCGCAGCTCGTGGGCGCCGCGGCGCACTCGTTCGAATCGGAACCGACCGGCCGAGTCGGCGCGGGTCGCGCGGATATCTCCACCGGGATCGAGTGCGACGACCGCCTGGGCAAGGGGAAGACCGGACGTGTCGCGCACCACGCCGGTGAGCGTGCTGGTGGCTCCCTGCGCCCGGGCCGGGACGTGATGCAGGATCAGCGCCGCGGTCACGACGATGCCGAAGTGCCTCGAGAGGGCTCCAGCCCAACGCCCCGTGAGACCGGAATGGCAACAAGACATCAATGCTTCAGCCAGATGAAGACCGTCACGCTGAGCCGGCGCCTGCACATTCTCTCCCGATACACCTCCACCATGATCACCTCGTCCGCTTTGAAGTCCTTGAGACGGCGGATGATCTCGCGACGCCCGTCGACGAATATGCCGCAGACGTCTACGTACTCCCCGTAGAGCCCCTTCACCAGAACCGATGGCGCGTACCGCAGCGCCACGTCGAGCGACTGGTCGCCCTTGGCGGCCAGCTCCTGCCGGCCGACGATGGCCGACGTGCTGGTACTTCGCCAATGCACGCGATGCTCCATGTCGCGCATCAGATGCTCGGCGATGCGCGCGGCTTTCGTGTTCAACGAATCGAGGATTAGCGCGACCTCGGTCGCCCCTTCGCGCGCGACGGCGGCCGAGATCACACGAGTCTTGAACCCGTCGTGCCGGGCCTCGATGGCGTACGCGCCTTCTCCGAGCTCCGGAAGATCGAACCGTCCGTCTGCCCCGCTCCCGGTCTTGAATCGTGTACCCATGGCCTCGACGGATGCGCTGGGGAGCGGCCGGAAAGGCGTGTGTGAAATGACCGTGCCCTGGATGCCCGTGCGTCGCGCCACGATCTCCATGGTATCGAGTTGATAGGGCACCGGCACGAGCACGATCTCGAGTTGCACCACTGCTTCGTTGACGTCGATGAACCGGTCTTCCGGACGATAGCCGATCCATGTGGTGCGCAGCTCATGCGGGCCGCGCGGCACGCGCTCGAATCGAAATCGTCCCTGGGCATCGGCGCGTGTGGCGCGAATGGCTCCGCCGGGATCGAGCGCGACGACCGCCTGGGCAAGGGGAAGACCGGAGGTGTCGCGCACCACCCCGGTGAGGGTGCTTGTGGGGCCCTGCGCCCGGGCCCTGATGGGCACCAGCGCCAGACCGATCGCCAGGGCGGCGCCCCAGAGTGTGGAACCCGTCGTGCTTCGAGGCTTCAAGACACGGCAGCGCCGCATGTTACTATCGTGAATGTGGCCCGAAGTCGGGCGCGTCGCCATCATCATCGGATTCCATAACGACGAGAACGCGACATGCATGATTCCGGAGAAGAGCCACGAGGCGAGGCCCCAGGCAGTCCGGGTATCGCGCCCACCTGGTGCAGCAGCGCCAAGGACGTTGTCGGCTGCGCGCTGGGCCGGTCGCGCGTCTGGTTCACGCTCGGCTTCGGAATCATCAACGAGGTATACTATCCGAGAGTGGACCTGGCGCAGATTCGCGACCTCGGGTTCATCGTTGGCGACGGACGTGGGTTCTGGGTCGAGGTCAAACGCCTCGAGAACTACCGATTGCGGCTGCTCGGCCCGGGGACACCCGCCGTCGAGATCGTCCACACGCACGAGCGCTTCGCCCTCGCACTGAGGATTACGCCGGATCCCGACCGGGACGCGCTGGTGATCGACGTGCGCCTTACCGGCGACGACGACCTTCGGCCCTACGTGCTCATCGCTCCCCGACTCGGCACCAGTGGCCGTGAGAACACGGCGGTCATCGCGCGCTATGGAACGCGCCGTGTGCTGGCGGCGGAGCAGGGACCTTTCGGGCTCGCGCTGGCGGCCGTGGACGAGGCCCAGCAGGACGCGCTGGGCGCCGCCAGCGCCGGGTATGTGGGCGAGAGCGACGGCTGGCAGGATTTTCATCGCAACGGCGCCCTCACGTGGCAGTACGCCAGCGCCGGTCCCGGGAACGTCGCCATGATCGGGGCGCTGCCCCGCGTGTCGGTCCTGGGGCTCGGTTTCGGGAGCAGCATGCACTCGGCTGCCACGCTGGCTGTTTCGACTCTGATGCAGCCGTTCGATTCCATCCTCGAGCGCCAGATCGAGATGTGGCGCCAGTGGCATGCGCGCCGCGAACGACGCACCCTGCTCCGACCCGATGAGGCAGACGAGTTCGCCGAGCAGTTCCATCTCTCCACCATGGTGCTGCGCGCGCACTGCGACAAGACGTATCCCGGCGCGATGGTCGCGAGCCTGAGCGTACCGTGGGGCAACAGCCGGGACGATCGCGGCGGCTATCACCTGGTGTGGCCGCGCGACCTGGTGCAGTGCGCGAGCGCCTTTCTCGCGTTAGGCGCCGAGAAGGAGGCACGCAACACCCTCCGCTACCTGATCGCCACCCAGAGGCAGGACGGAAGCTGGAACCAGAACCAGTGGCTTGGCGGGACTCCATACTGGGAAGGTCTGCAGCTGGACGAGGTCGCGTTCCCGGTGCTGCTCGCTGCCGCGCTCGCGGAGCGCGATGCTCTGCAGGGCATCGTGGTGCACGACATGATCGCTCGTGCCCTGTCGTTCCTCGCGACCACGGGACCATCGAGCGACCAGGACCGGTGGGAAGAGAACGCGGGGATCAATCCGTTCACGCTGGCGGTGTGTATCGCGGCACTGGTTGCGGGTGCGGAGTTCGTGCACGCGCCGGCGAAGCGGCTCGCCCTCGCGCTGGCCGATTTCTGGAATTCGCGCGCCGAGTCGTGGATGGCGGCGCAGGACACGCCACTCGCCAGGCGTGTTGGCGTGGAAAGCTACTACGTGCGAGTGGCGCCCCCGGAGGTGCTGCACGACCGCGCGTCGCTGGAGGGCATGCTCGAGATCAAGAATCGGCGACAGATGTCCGGCGTGCCGGCCGACGAGCAGGTCAGCCTGGATTTCCTGCAGCTCGTGCGTTTCGGTCTGCGGGCGCCGGACGATCCGTGCGTTCGCGGCAGCCTGAAGGTGGCCGACGCCCTGCTCAAGGTGGAGACGCCGAGTGGGCCCGCGTGGCATCGCTACAATGGCGACGGATATGGCGAGCATCGCGACGGCCGTCCGTTCGATGGGAGTGGCCGGGGACGTGCCTGGCCGCTGCTGACGGGCGAGCGCGGGCACTACGAGCTGGCCGCGGGTAACGATCCCTCGTCCTATCTGAAAGTGATGGCGGCAATGGTGGGACCGGGCGGCATGATGCCGGAGCAGGTGTGGGACACGGATGCCCTGCCGGCACTGCGGCTCTTCCCGGGCCGGCCCACCGGAGCGGCCATGCCCTTGGTGTGGGCGCACGCGGAGTTTCTGAAGCTGATGATCTCGCGTCACCTGGGATATCCGTTCGACCGGCCGGCGGCGGTGTGGCGGCGTTACGGCGGCCGGCGGCCGGATGCCCGGCGCGCCATCTGGTGCCTTCATGCGCCCATTGGCCGGATCGAGCGCGGGTCGTCGCTCGTGGTGGCGGTGCCCCGTGCTGCGCGCATCCACTGGGGTGTGAATGGCTGGCAGAGTCCGTCCGATGGTGAGACCGACGATACCGGCCTTGGTCTGCACGCCTTCGAGCTCGGCGTAGCTCCGTCGTCACAGGCGCGCGTGGTAGACTTCACATTCCAATGGCGCGACAGCGCGGAATGGGTGGGCCGGGATTTCCACGTGGCAGTTGATGCCGCGGCCCCGCCTCTCGCAGGAGTGCATTCCCAGGAATCGGTCCCCAGGTGAGCACGATCATCGAAGCGACCCCAGTGGTCCGGAGCGCCGCACGAGCTCAGGTCACGGAGCGGATGTGGCCCCTTTACGCGGTGCTGTTCGCGTCGGTGTCGATCGTGGTGGGGCTGATCTGGGACATTTCGTGGCACCGCACCATCGGGCGCGACACATTCTGGACCCCCGCCCACCTGCTCGAGCAGTTGGCCGCGATCGTGGCGGGCGCAACGTGTGGGACACTCGTGTTGCGGATGACGTTCGGCGATCCCGCGGCCCACACACGGGGGGTGCGTTTCTGGGGGTTCCGCGGTCCGCTCGGCGCCTGGTTATGCATCTGGGGGACGCTGATGATGATCACGTCCGCGCCGCTCGACAACTGGTGGCACGACGCGTACGGCCTGGACGTGAAGATCATGAGCCCGCCACACATGGTGCTCGCCTGGGGCATGATCGCCATCGAGATCGGCGCAATGCTGATGTGCCTCGCCAGGCAGAACCGGGCGACACCGGATACCCAGCGACGGCTCGGAATGCTCTACGCGGCATCGGCGGGGATTCTGCTCACCATGCACGCGACGGTGCTGATGGAGTACGCGGCGTTCCCGAACGACATGCACGCCGGACGCTTCTACCGGCTCACGGCGATCGGCATGCCGCTGATCCTCACGGCCACCTCCCGGCCATCGCGGCTGCGGTGGCCGGCCACGACCACGGCGACGATCTACATGTCGATCGTCCTCGTGATGATGTGGACGCTGCAGCTTTTTCCCGCCACACCCAAGCTGGCGCCGATCTACAATCCGGTCACCCACATGGTGCCGCCCCCGTTTCCGCTGCTGGTGGTGGTGCCGGCGTTGGCGATCGATCTGCTGATGCGCCGGCTGCGTGGGCGCGACGGGGTGTTGTCGGTGACGATCGGCGTGTCGTTCGTGCTCCTGATGCTCGCGGCGCATTGGTGGTGGGGTGAGTTCCTGCTCATGCCTCACGCGCGCAATTTCGTCTTCGGCGCGGACCATTGGGACTACTACGTGCGGCTCGGTGACTGGCGGTATCAGTTCTGGACGCCCGAGCCCAACGCCCTCGCGTTCGCGCGGACGCTGGCGATCGCGATTGTCACAGCCGTAGTCACGTCGCGCCTGGGATTGTGGATCGGGTCGGGCATGGGACGGGTGCAGCGGTGAAACGCGTGCGTGTCGCGGTGATGTCCGTGGCCTGGCCGTCGCCGGCCGCGCCTGTGGCGCACCCCGCAGGGACGGGACCGCGGCACGAGCCGTACGTCCGTCGCGGCGGCATTCCAGCGCTCGTCAAGCGGGTCGCCATGCTCACCGCAACAGTGCTGGTGTGTTCGGCCCATGTGGGCAGCCCCGACGCGTGGTACGACGGGCCGGCGGGCCCGTACCATGTGCTGGTGCACATCCAGACGCCGGCGGTGGTGCCCGGCATCGCAATCGTGAATGTGCGGGCGAACGAGCCCGGGGTGGAGCGGGTCACCGCGTTCGCGAACAAGTTCGACGCCACCGGTGGGGCGCCGCCGCCCGACGTGGCGGCGCCGGTCCCCGGCAGTCCCGGCTGGTATCGCACCCGGCTGTGGGTGATGAGCGCCGGCTCCAATAGCGTGACCGTGGGGGTGCGCGGCGGGAAGGGGACCGGTTCGGTGGTGATACCTCTGGTGGCGGTCGCGTCGCGACGGCTGGGGTTCAGCCGGCCGCTTGCGGCCGTGCTGATCGCGGCCGGCCTCTTTCTCGCGTTAGGCGTCGTGTCGATCGTGGGGGCGGCGGTGCGCGAGAGCGTGCTCGCGCCCGGCGAAGAACCCGATCTGCCGCGCCGGCGCCGTGCCCGCTTCGCCATGGCACGCGCGGTGGTCGTGATCGCTCTGGCGCTGACCGGGTCCGCGCTGTGGTGGCGTTCGGCCGACGCGACCTTCGCCCGCACGCTGTATCGCCCGATGACGGCCAGCTCCCGCGTCGATCCGGGTCCGCGCGCGTCGCGCCTGCTGCTGTCGATCGAGGACTCGGCGTGGATCCATCGCAACGATGAGGTCTGGCTGCGGGCGCGCGGACTGCGGCCGCCCAGCGAGCTGATCGAAGATCACGGCAAGCTCGTTCACCTGTATCTGATCGCGGCGGGCGGACGCGCGGCGCTCGCACACATCCACCCCAGGACGGCGGATTCGGTAACGTTCGCGGTCACGCTCCCGCCGCTTCCGCCAGGTCGCTATTGGGCATTCGGCGATATCCTCCACGCGAGCGGCTTCGCGGAAACGCTGACGTCGGAGGTCGATCTGCCTGAACCAGCAACCAGTGCCGTGCCCGGATCGCCGGAGCAGACGCCGGACCCCGACGATTCGTGGGCATTGGGATCGACCGGTCCTGACCCGCGCGGCAGCACGCTGGCGGACGGCAGCACGATGACCTGGCTGCGGCCGCAGGCCCCCCTGCACGCGAACGATGAGGCAGACCTGCGGTTCGCCGTCTCGCCGCCGACAGGCGACGCGACCGGGCTGGAGCCCTACATGGGTATGGCGGCGCACGCCGCCGTCGTGAGGAATGACGGCCAGGTGTTCGTGCACCTCCACCCGATCGGGACCATCTCGCTCGCGGCCCAGGCGCGGCTCATGCATGCGGCGCCGGGCGCGCCGATGGACATGACCCATGTCATGCCCTCATCGGAACCAATGAGCGACACCCTGTATTTTCCGTACGCGTTTCCGCAGCCCGGCGAGTACACGATCTGGGTCCAGGTCAAGCGACACGGGCACGTGCTCACCGGCTCGTTTCCGATCAGCGTGCTGCCGCTGTCCAAGTGAGGAGCTCCCCATGACCCCCGTCTCCTTCGGATTCCGCGGCAGACGAACGGCCGCCGATCCGTCGCGCGTACCGCCGGGGCAGTACGTCACCACCGACTTTCCGGTTCTTTCCGCGGGCCCTACCCCGCGCACGCCGCTCGAGAAGTGGAGCTTTGCCATTCGTGGCGCGGTGGCGAACCCGCGGTCATGGTCGTGGGACGATTTCATGGCGCTCCCTCGAGAGTCCTTCACCGTCGACATTCACTGCGTCACCAAGTGGTCCAAGCTGGACACGCAGTGGACGGGGGTCTCGCTCGATGTGCTGCTGGCGCAGGCGGTGCCTGACGCGAACGCCGGGTTTGTCGTCGCCTGGAGCGACGGCGGCTACACCACGAATCTCCCGCTCGCGGAGATCAGCGGCGGGAAGGCGTGGATCGCGGTCGAGTACGATGGTCAGCCGCTGCACCCCGAGCATGGAGGGCCTGCCCGGCTCCTCGTCCCGCGCCTGTATTTCTGGAAGAGCGCCAAATGGGTGCGCGGCATCGAGCTGCGCGAGGACGACGCGCCCGGGTTCTGGGAGGTAAACGGCTACCACAACTACGGAGACCCGTGGCGGGAGCAGCGCTACCAGGGCGATTGAACTGGCACGTCGCGAAAGTCGTCGATGTGATCGATGAAACCAGCCGCGTGCGCAGCCTCGTCCTCGACATGCCGGAGTGGCCCGGGCACCTGGCGGGACAGCATGTGGACGTCCGCCTGACGGCCGAGGACGGATATCAGGCGGAGCGGAGCTACTCGATCGCGTCAGCGCCGGAGGACGAGATGGTCGTGCTCACCGTGGAGCGCCTCGAGGAAGGAGAAGTGTCTCCCTATCTGTTCGATGTGCTCAAGCCGGGTGGGGAGCTCGAGCTGCGCGGGCCGATCGGTGGGTACTTCGTCTGGCACGAGCCGCTCGGCGGACCGCTGCTCCTGCTGGCCGGCGGCTCCGGCATCGTACCGCTCCGCGCGATGCTGCGGCACCGGGCGGCGGTGCGAAGCACGGTTCCGGCGCGACTGCTCTATTCGGCCCGATCGCTGTCGCAGGTCATTTATCGGGATGAGCTCGCTCGTCTGGCTGCCCACCATGAGGCGGACATTCGCTTCACACTCACGCGGGAGTGGCCGGAGCGGTGGGCCGGATACCGGCGACGGATCGATCGGGATATGATGCGTGATGTCTCGTGGCCTCCGGAGGAACGGCCGCTGGCATACATTTGCGGTCCGACCGCGTTCGTGGAGGCGGCGGCGAACGGACTTGTCGAGCTCGGGCACGACGCAACGCGGATCCGGACCGAGCGATTTGGACCGACGGGGAACTAGATGATTTCAGATCCGGAGTGCCCGCACCTGGGCGCGATCGCGACCGTCAGGCACGAGAAGAAGCACCAGTGCGACGAGTGCGTGAAGATCGGCGCGGAGTGGGTGCACCTGCGCACCTGCCAGGACTGCGGGGCGACCCTCTGCTGCGACGAGTCGCCCAACCACCACGCCAGCCGGCACTCGCGCGTCAGTGGGCACCCGGTCGCGTGCTCATCGGAGCCGGGTGAGCGATGGCTCTATTGCTATCAGGACGACGCGTACGCGGAGTACTGAGCGCACGACGGCGATGGCGGCAATGGATCAGTCGCCCTGCACGCGACGTGCCTCCGCGGCGATAGTCCGGAGGAGCGGCAGCACGTTCCCTGTCGCCAGCGGCTCGGATCGCGGACTCCCCAACGCAAAATAGAGCGAGCGGTACATCTCGAGCAGCGGGGCGTATCGCTCGTGCTCGGCGGCATCCGGTGCCACGATCCGGTAGGGAGGACAGAGCGCCCGCTGCGCCTCTTCTATAGAAGGGAAGGCTCCGGCCGCCATGAACGCGAAGATGGCGGACCCGAGGCTGGTGATCGGCCGCTCGGGAATGAGTACCGGCACGCCAAGGACATTCGCGTAAACGCGATTCAGCGTCTCGTTCTTCTGCGGTATGCCGCCCGCATGGACGACGCGTGCAATCGGGACGCCGTGCTCCGCCATGCGGTCGAAGACGATCCGCGTGTGGAACGCGGTCCCCTCGATCGCCGCGAACAGCTCGTCCACGGCGGTGTGGTTGAGGTGCCATCCCAGCGTCACGCCGCCCAGGTTCGCGTTCACCAGCACGGTGCGATCGCCGTTGTCCCAGACGAGGCGCAGGAGTCCCGTCTGGCCGGCACGGTACGGCTCGAGTTCGCGCGTCATCGCCTCCAGCGGCCTGCCGGCCCGGCCGGCAATCGACTCGAACACGTAGCCGCAGCCCGACAGTCCCGCTTCCACACCAATGAACTCCGGGTGAATCGAGCCGCGCACCACCCCGCACACGCCCGGGACGCATTCCGCCCGCCTCGCCATCGCCATGATGCAGGTGGAGCTGCCGATCACGTTCACCACGTCGCCCTCGGCGATCCCGGCGCCGACGGCGTCCCAGTGCGCGTCGAAGGCGCCCACCGGAATCGGAATCCCGGGGGCGAGACCGAGCTTCGCCGCCCAGTCCGTCGTGAGGTGTCCGGCCAGATGATTCGACGTCCGGTAGCGACCGCGCAGCCAGGCGGCGGCGCCGTTGAGCAGCGGGTCCACCCTGCGCAGAAAGTCGTTAGGCGGAAGGCCCCCCAGCTCGGCGCTCCAGAGCCACTTGTGCCCCATGGCGCACACGCTGCGGGGGAGGGCATCCGGATCGGTGATCCCGCACAGCACCGCGGCCACCATGTCGCAGTGCTCGAGCGCCGCGACTAGTGCCCCACGCTTCGCCGGATTGTGCCGCAGCCAGTGGAGCAGTTTGGCGAACCCCCACTCCGACGAATAGACGCCTCCGCACCACTCGATCGCCGGCAGCCGTTCCTCATGCGCCACCTCGGTGATCCGCGCGGCTTCGTTCTTCGCGCGATGATCGCACCAGAGGTAGTAATCGTCGAGCGGCACCAGCCCCTCACCCACCGGAATCACCGTCGAGCCGGTGGTGTCGAGGGCCAGCGCCCGCACCACACCGCCTTGCACTCCCGCCTCACCTAGGGCGATCGTCATCGCGTCCACCAGCGCGTCCATGTGCGCGCGGTGCGACTGGGTCGCGAAATCGGGATCCGACGAACTGCGGTTGACCGGATACTCCGAGACCCCGTGCCCGATCACGCCCGTCTCCCGCTCGACGATCGACACGCGCACACTCTGCGTGCCGAAGTCGACGCCGGCGACGATCGTCATGCCGGCGACGGATGCCGATGCACGTCCCACCCGAGGTACCGCGTGGTGGCTTCGTGCACCACGTCGGCCACCGACGACAGATTCGCGGCCACGTGGTGCTCGAAGCCGTTCGTGCAGATGAAGCGAAGGAGCGACTGCAGCGCAGCGATCTCCACCACGCCGGCACCGCCGAACGTCTCCAGGGGATCGTCGGTGAATCGCCCCTCGCCCACGTAGCCGCGGATCCGGCCGGTGCGGTCATCGGTGGAGAATCGGGCGAAACTCATCGGCGACGCGCGGACCCGGCCCACGCAGGTGCCGTAGGTGTTCTCCCGTCCCACCGTGCCGGCGATGATCTCCTGGTAGTCCATGCGGACATCGGCAAAGAAGTGTTTCGGCAGGTTGCTGCAGTGGAAGCAGACCGCCTTGTCGGGATCGTCGCCGTAGTTGTTGTTCCAGTCGAGCAGCGCGCTGGGGGTCTCGGAGGCGAGTGCCAGCGCGTACATGCTGAGCGTGCCGCACACGTCCACCTCGCAGGCACTGGGCGCCAGTTCGTCGCTCATCATGCTCATGAGGGTGCAGGGCACCACCCCGAAGTACTCCTCGATGGCGGTCCAGCACTGGACGGCGGTCACCGTGACGTCGGCTTCGGCCATCCAGCCGTCGAGCACCACGCCGAGTTTGGCCATCTTGGTGAGCGCGCTCGCGGGAATGCCGTCGGTGGAGACGTAGGCGCGCATCGCGTCGAGTTTGGCGGTGGTTGCGGGATCGTCGTCCGCCAGCCGCTGAATCCGGCCGAGGATCTCGGAGAGGTCGACGGTCTCCACTGCGATCCCGGCGCCCTCGAGAATCTTCTCGCTGTAGCGCACCGTCTTGAACGCCGCCGGACGCGCGCCGATCGCGCCGATACGCGCCGTGCGCAGACCGTTCACCACCCGGCACACGGCCATGAATCGCCGCAGGTCGCCCCGAAACCGTTCGTCGTCAGGCGCCACCGTGTGCCGCGAGGTGAGCGAGAACGGGATGCCGTACTGCGTGAGCACGTTGCACACCGACATCTTTCCGCAGAACGAGTCGCGGCGATCGGCGATGGTCATGCGGGCGGCGGTATCCCCGGTGGCGTGGATCAGGACCGGGACGTCGAGGCCGGCCAGCCTGATCGTCTCGGCGATCGCCCGTTCGTCGCCGAAGTTGGGCAGTGTCACGAGAATCCCGCCGATGCGATCGCGGTGCTCGCGAAGGAGCGCCGCGCACGCCTTCGCCTCGTCGCGGCTCTCCACCGCGCCGTAACGCGAGTCCTGTTCGCCGAGCGCGACCACGTCGAGCCCCTCCTCGGCGAGCACGCGAAGCATGTCGGTCCGACCGTCCCGCACCAGATGACCGGGAAAGAAGCCGCGGTTCCCCACGATCAGCGCGATCGCGCGCCGCACCGCGACCGCGGGCGGCCGGGCCGGCGCCGGCGAGGGGAGGCGGGACGGCGACGCCTTGCCGCCGGCGTTGGAGACCAGTTGATGCAGGGCCATGCGCACCTCGGACACGGGTTTCGTCTACACAGTAGCGCGCGCGCAAGGACGAGCGGAAGTCCGCCGGGAGTCGCGTTGACACCCCGGTCACGCCCCGGTAACGTTGCAAACGCTTACCGCCAGAGCCGGCGCATCCGTGACTCCTTCCGTCGACGCGAACTCACCCGCGATTCCGTCATCCGGCACGATCGAGGCGGCAACTCCCGCGGACCGGGCGACTGACCCTCGTCAGACGGAAGGAGACTCCATTGGACGCCGGCTCATTCGCTCGCAGCAGGCGGGTCTGCTGCTGGTGCTGCTGGTGCTGGGGGCCGGGTTGACCATGGCCGCCGGGTCGCATGTGGATCCGGAATCGGGACACCGGATCAACAATTTCCTGAACGAGTACACGCTCATTCAGATGGCGACCGATGCCAGCGGCTTTGCGATCATGGGTGTGGGCGCCACGCTGGTGATCATCGCGGGCGGGATCGACCTGTCGGTGGGCGCGGTCTACGCGCTGTCGGGCGTGATCATGGCGATGGTGCTGCGCGCCGCCGGACCGATGAGCGGTGGCGCGACCGTGGCGCTGGGCCTCGCCACCTGCCTGTCGGTGAGTCTGGCCGCCGGGCTCGCCAACGGGCTGATGGTGATCGGATTGGGGGTGCATCCGTTCATCATCACGCTGGGGACGATGTGGATGTTGCGCGGGCTGGCGTTCGTGGTGAGCCATGCCGAGAGCATTCTGGTGCCCCAGTCGCTCACCGCGGTGGCCAAGGCGTCGCTGGGGATGGGCGCCTCGCTCTATCCGGTCCCGTTGCTCGTTATGCTGGCGGTGACGGCGGCGGGGGCGCTCTATCTCACGCGGACGGTGATGGGGCGGCACATCTTCGCGGTCGGTGGCAACGCCGAGGCCAGCCGGTTTTCGGGGCTCGGCGTGAATCGGATCCTGCTGGGCGTGTTCGTGCTGTCGAGCCTTACTGCGGGGATCGCGGCGTTCCTGGGCGCAGCGTTCTACGGGTCGGCGACCTCGTCGGACGCGTCGGGCTACGAGCTGTACGTGATCGCGGCGGCGGTGGTGGGCGGGGCGAGTCTCAACGGCGGCCGCGGGAGCGCGGTGAGCGCGATGCTGGGGGCGCTGCTGATCGTGGTGATCCGGCAGGCGATCCGCACGCTGCACCTCGACCAGAACTACGAGTGGATCATCATCGGCGGCGCGCTGATCCTGGCGGTCGTCATCGATCACAGCGGGTCCCGGCTGGTGGCCCGGCGCCTCGCGCGCTCCACCGCCGCGCGCGGGCCCGAGGGCACGACATCGGGATGACCCCATCAACCGTGGAGAATCGGCATGTCTGACGTGACTGTGCTGGGGAGGCGCGGCGCGCTGGTCGCCGGCGCCGTGGCGATGGTGCTGGCGGGCGCCTGCTCGGGCGCGAAGGAGGGCGGCTCGGCCGATTCCTCGTCAGGCGGTGCGGCCGGCGCCGGGCGCGGCGGCACCTTTCGCATCGCCATGATCGCCAAGAGCTCGACCAATCCGGTCTTCCTCGCGGCCCGGACCGGGGCCGACCGCGCGGCGGCCGATCTGTCGAAGCAGTACGGGGTGGACGTGCGGGTAGACTGGCTCACCCCGCCTAACGAAGACGGCACGGTCCAGGCCCAGCGCATCGCCCAGGCGGTGAACGACGGCGCCAACGCGATCCTGGTCTCCACCAGCGACGCCAACAAGGTCACCGGGGCGATCGACGCCGCGGTGGCGCGCGGTGTCCCGGTCATGATGTTCGACAGCGACGCGCCGGACTCCAGGCGGTTTTCCTTCTACGGCGGCGACGACGTGGCGATGGGACGCCAGGTGATGTCGGAGCTGGCCACCCAGATGGGCGGCCGGGGGAAGATCGCGATCCTGGCCGGGAATCAGAACGCCCCCAATCTCCAGAAGCGGGTGCAGGGGGTGAAGGAAGAAGCGGCGAAGTATCCGGGGATCACGATTCTCAACACGTTCTATCACGCCGAAACGCCGCAGGACGCGGCCGCCGAAGTCCTCCGGGCGCAGAATGCGTATCCCGACATCCAGGGGTGGGCGATGATCGGTGGGTGGGCGCTGTTCACGAAGGCGCTGCTCACCGACCTGAGCGCGGCGAAAGTGAAGATCGTGTCGGTGGACGCGCTCCCGGCCGAGCTGCCCTACGTGGACGCCGGCCTGGCTCCGGTGCTGCTGGCGCAGCCGGTGTATCTGTGGGGCGATGTCTCGGTGCGGACGATCTTCGATCACGTGTACCTCAAGAAGGACGTCCCGGCGCACGTCCAGATGGACCTGGTTCGCGTGACCAGGGACAACCTCGGCACCTGGGCGCGACAGCTTCGTGACTGGGGCTTCGAGAATGTGGATGCGAAGTACCTGGCGATGCCGAAGTGAGGCGCGGGTGACCGTCGACCGACGGCGCGATCTGGCGGCGATCCTGCCGCAGGGCGGGTGGAGCGCGGTGTGCCATGCGAAGCGCACGAGGGCGGGATGACCCCGCCGGCGGTGCGTTTCGAGAACATCACCAGGCGGTTCCCCGGAGTGGTGGCGCTGGACCGCGTCTCGTTCGAGGTGGAGCGCGGCGAAGTCCACGCCATCTGTGGCGAGAACGGAGCGGGGAAGAGCACGCTGGGACGAATCCTGGCGGGGATCCACACACCCGACGCCGGCCAGGTGTATCTCGACGGCCGGGCGGTGCGATTCACCGGTCCACGCGACGCGCTGGCCGCACGGGTGGCGATGGTACACCAGGAGCTGGCGTTCTGCGACAATCTCACCGTTGCCGAGAATCTCTGCCTGGCGCGTCTGCCGTCGCGGTGGAGCTTCGTGGCGCGGGGCGAACTGCACCGCCGCGCCGTGCAACTGCTGGCCGACGTGGGCGCCACCGGGATCGCGCCCGATCGTCCACTCAGCTCGTTAGGCATCGCCGGTCAGCAGGTGGTCCAGATCGCGGCGGCGGTGGGAAGCGGCGCCCGGATCATCGTCTTCGACGAGCCCACCAGCAGCCTGGGCGAGGCCGAAGCCGGGCGCCTGTACCGGCTGATCGGCGCGCTGCGCGAGCGGGGCATCACCCAGCTCTACGTCTCGCACCGGATGGCCGAAATCTTCCGCCTCTGCGACCGGGTGACGGTGTTGCGCGACGGACGCCACGTGTGCACGAAGCGGGTGGCCGAAATCGACGAGGGAACGCTGGTGCACGAAATGATCGGCCGCCGCATCGAGCAGTACTTCCCCGTCCACGTGCAGACGGGTGTGGGAGACGAACTCCTCCGGGTGGAGGAATTGTCCTCGCCAGGGAAGTTCCGTGGCGTGTCGTTTTCGGTGCACGGGGGTGAGGTGGTGGGGCTGGCCGGTCTCGTGGGCGCCGGCCGCTCAGAGGTCGCCAACGCGATCTTCGGCCTCGACGCCGATGCCACCGGCACCGTGACCGTGCGTGGCCGGCGCGTACGGATCCGGTCGCCCCGGCGCGCCATGGCGCTCGGCATCGGCTACGTGCCGGAAGATCGCAAGCGGCAGGGGCTCGTCCTGTCGCTGACGGCCCGGAAGAACGTCACGCTCCCGACGCTCGCGTCGGTGGCGCGCTTCGGATGGGTGAACAGGCGCCGCGAGCGCGACCTGGCGGCGCGCTACACCGGGCCGTTGCGCCTGCGGGCGGCCACTCTCGACGCGCCGGCGGTGGAGCTGTCGGGGGGCAACCAGCAGAAGTTGGTGCTGGCCAAGTGGCTCGCCGCGCGGAGCCAGGTTCTCATCCTGGATGAGCCGACCCGCGGGGTCGATGTGGGTGCCAAGGCCGAGCTCCACGCCTGGGTGGATCGCCTGGCGTCGGACGGTGCGGGAGTTCTCCTCATCTCGAGCGAGCTGCCCGAGCTGCTCAACCTGTCGACGCGCATCCTCGTTATGCGCGGCGGCCGCATCGTGGGCGACCTGGCGCGCGGCGAGGCGACCCAGGACCGGCTGCTGCGACTCATGGCCGGGCTGGATGAAGCGCAGGCCCCGACCGGCGCGATAGCAGCTGTTTCCTCCTAGGCATCGCGAGCCCGCGAGTGCCGGAGGATACGCTGAAACAGCGACCGGTTACCGCTTCCCGGTTCGCTCCCGGCAGAAATGGCCCACTGTGTGACGGCGCCCGCGCGATACCTGTATGGCCGAGCACGGCACGCGGCGCAGGGCAATGGCACCATGGAGCCGCGCCCGACACGAGCGGGCGGTCACGTTTCCGCCATGGTGGTTGCCAGGCCTGCCGGAATTCCGCATACTCGCCACGGGACACGCGTGCGGTATCGCGGCGTTCGTGCCCTGGTTCACGGTGGCGCCTCTCCATCGTCCGCAACTTCACGGGAGCGCATCATGACGTCCTCGCTCACGAACCTGTTCCACACCGGACGCTCGGCGGCGACCGCCGTCGTGCTGTCGGTCACCGTTCTGGTGACGGCCTGCTCGGACGGTCCCGATGGTCGGATCACCGGTCCGGCTCCCGGGCCGTCGCTGTCGGTCACCCAGGGCCAGCAGGGCCTTGACGTCGCGATCGCGGCACACGCCCGACATGGCGACGCGCTCAGGCGGATCGCCGGGGTGGTGGGGACAGCGGTCACCAGGCTGCCTAACGGGACTCCGGCGGTCGAAATCCTGCTCGAGCACGGCGGGATAGCCGGCCTGCCCGATGCGCTCGACGGGGTACCGGTGGTGCAGAACGTGACCGGCCGGATCATGGCGTTCAGCGATCCCACGACGCGGGCGCGTCCGGCCCCGCTCGGCTATTCAGTGGGCCATCCGGCCATCACCGCCGGCACCATCGGCGCGCGAGTCGCCGACGGATCGGGCCACCTGTACATCCTGAGCAACAACCACGTCCTGGCAAACGCCAACGCGGCCAGTCTCGGCGACCCGGAATATCAGCCCGGTGTGTACGACGGCGGTACCAGCGCCGACATCGTCGCCAACCTGTCGGCGTTCAAGACGATCGACTTCTCGGGCGGGTCGAACACCATCGACGCCGCGATCGCCATCACCAATGCCGCCAACGTGGGCAATGGCACTCCGCTCGACGACGGGTACGGCACGCCCGACAGTCACATCTACGGGGACGGCAACAACGACGGCGTGTTCGACAACGAGAACAACCTGCTCAACCTGGCGGTCAAGAAGTACGGCCGGACCACGAAGCTGACGCACGGCACGATCACCGGGATCAACGCCACGGTGACCGTGTGCTACGAGGTCGTCTACATCTTCTGCGTCAAGAGCGCGACGTTCGTCGACCAGCTGATCATCACGCCCGGCACATTCAGCGACGGCGGCGATTCGGGCTCGTTGATCGTGACCGACGACGCCACGTCCAATCCGGTGGCCCTGCTGTTTGCCGGGAGCTCGAGCGAGACAATCGCCAACCGGATCGACCTGGTCCTGAATTACTTTGGCGTCCACGTGGACGGCGGCAGTGGTGGGCCGCCCCCGCCGCCGCTGACCGACATCGCGATCACCGGCATGACCGCCCCATCGTCGGTGACGCAGGGGAACTCGGCGAACATCGGTGTGACCGTGCAGAACGTCGGCAGCCAGAATGTGCAGTCCTTCGACGTCAGGTTACGTGACGTGACGGCCAGTGCGGTCATCGGCACACAAACCGTGGCCGGCTTGAACGTGGGTGCCTCGAAGACGCTGACTTTCACCTGGAGCACGTCGACCAGCACTCCCACCGGCCCTCACACCCTCCGGGCGCGCCAGAGACTTGCCGACGACAACGCCGCCAACGACGTGGGCACAATTGCAGTGACCGTCAATGCGCCAAGCCAATCGGGCACCATGCACGTCGGCGATCTGGATGCAGTGTACGTGGTCGACAACGGGAAGCGGTGGGCGGCGACGGTCGAGATCACGGCCCACGACGCCAGCCACAACCCGCTGAACGGGGTCGTGGTGCAGGGATCGTGGAGCAAGGGCGAGTTCAACGTCAACCAGTGCACGACCAGCGGAGCCGGACAGTGCATCGTCCTCGCGCCTTCGATCCGGGGCGGTCTGTCGTCGGTGACCTTCACGGTGACGAGCCTGACGAAGTCCGGCCTCACCTATGCGGCGTCAAGTAATCACGACCCGGACGGTGACAGCAACGGAACATCGATCACCGTCGCGAAGCCCTGATCGGGCTGCTCGCGCTGCATCGCACCATCGTCCCCGGGCCGGGTGGAAACCCGGTCCGGGGACGTCGTGTCTGCGCCACACCGGAATTGCCCGGGTGACGTTCCCAGTCCTCGTTAGGCGCGCACTACCGGCGTTCGCGTTCGCCCTGGCTGCGTCCTGCACCCGCGCGCCCCACGCCAATCCCGGACGCCACATGCCCGCCAGACCGATCGCCGACGTGCTCGCCGCGCATACCGACTCGCTGATGGCGCTGCCGGGCGTGACCGGGACAGCCATCGCCCTTTGCGACGGCGTCCCATGCATCCGTATCATGCTGGTGGACTCAGCCGCCGCTCGGCGCCTGCATCTTCCCGAGGAGCTGGAAGGCTATCGCGTGAGGGTCGACGTGACCGGCCCGTTCCGCGCGACACCGCGCGACACCTCACCGTAGCCTTGGCCTGTGGCCTGTGGCCAGTGGCCTATGACCTTTGGCCTATGCCTTTGATCTTTGGCCTGTAGCCGCCGTAGGAGCGTTGAATTTCCCCTCCCCTGGCTGCACTTTCGCTTCGTCCGCTTCCGAATCCAAGGAGCTCGCACGATGAAGGTGCGCACCACCCTCCTGACCGCACAAAAACGGAGTCTGACCCTGGTCAGGGTCCGGCGTCGCGGTACCGCCGTTTCCTCGACAATCGCGATTCTGGCCCTCTGCGCCCTCCCCTTGAGCCTCCCCGGACAGGCGCCGGCAGCAAAGCCCTGGACGGTGGACGACGTCCTCGCGATGAAGTCGGTGGGTGGTGTCGCCATCAGTCCAGACGGCAAGCGGGTCGCCTACGTCGTGACCACGAGCGACCGCGAAGCCGACGTCAATCGCTCCGATATCTGGATCGTCTCGACCGACGGCGGGACGCCGGTGCAGGTGACGTACGGGCCCCGCGCGAACAGAGCCCCCCAGTGGGTGGCCGACGGCAGCTGGCTGGCGTTTCTGTCCGACCGCGCCGAGAAGGGCAGGATGCAGGTGTACGGCATCGACCCGTCGGGAGGCGAGGCGTGGCCGGTGACGAAGCACGAGACGAGCGTGTCGGACTTCGAGATCTCACCGAACGGTGAACGGGTTGCCTTCCTCGCGACCGCGCCCGAGCCGAGCGCCGACAAGGATCTGGAGAAGGAGCGTGGCCGTCCGATGGTGCGCGACAGCGCCTACGCGAGCGACTGGACGCGCGTCTGGACGGCCGACCTCGTGAACCGGACGGCCGGTATCGTCAGGCCAAGTTCACCGGACAGCCTGGACGTGACGAGCGTGGTCTGGGCCCCCGACTCCCGCGTCCTCGCCTGGTCGGCGAATCCCTCCCCGGTGCTCCGCACGTACGAGATGGGTAACGTCTTTGTGCAGAGCGAAGGCGGCGCCGAGGCACGGCAGGTCACGCACCTGGAAGGCGGCGTGGACGTCGTCGGCTGGCCCGAAGGACTGGGCCTGATCGTGGCGGCCTCGGGCAAGCTGCACTCGACCGCCAACCAGCGCCTGTGGGTGGTGCCGATCACCGGAACAGACCCGGTCCCGCTGACCGACGCACTGGACGAGGATGCGCGGTACGTGGCAGCCAACGCGACCGAGCTGCTCGTCGAGGCAGCCGTCGGCACGAGCCGCGCGCTCTTTCGCATTCCGCTCGCTGCGGGCCAGGCCGCCGGACCGCCGCAGCGGATCAGCGATTCCGCGTATTTCTACAGTGGATTCTCGGCGGCAATCGCCGGCCGGTCGATGGCTCCTGGGTCGAAGCCCGCAGCGCGGACCAGAGGCGCGCAGAGCCAGGGCGCACCGAAGGCCGCCGCTCCAGTGACAGGGGACATGATCGCCTTCCTGGCGGAATCGCCGAGCCAGCCGCCGGACGTACATGCCTCGTCCATCGCGACATTCAGTCCCAGGCGCCTGACGAGCGTCAACCCGCAGGCGACCACGTTCGCGTACGGCGCGCAGCGGGTGGTACGGTGGAATTCGAAGGCCGACAGCGAAGCCATCGAGGGCATTCTCACCTTGCCCGTCGGATATGAAGCAGGAAAGAAGGTCCCGCTGCTCCTGGTGATTCACGGTGGCCCCAGCGGAGTCTCGTCGAACCGCTATCCCCCCATGCGCGGCGCCTACCCCGTCACCGTGTTCGCCTCACTCGGATACGCGGTGCTTCAACCCAATTACCGCGGATCGGCTGGCTACGGGCAGCGTTTCCGTGGACTCAACGTGGGCGACATTTCCGGCAACGACTGGGTCGACGTGAACTCGGGAGTCGACGCGCTCATCAGGATGGGTATCGTCGATTCCACGAAGATGGGAATCATGGGATGGAGCTTCGGTGGGCATCACACCTACTGGGGCATCACGCACACGCCCCGCTTCTCGGCGGCGAGCGCCGGGGCCGGCGCCAACGATCTCATTTCGATGTACTCGGAGACCGACATTCCCGAGTTCTACCAGACCTATCTCGGCCCGCGCCCCTGGGAAAACTTCGATCTGTATGAGCAGCGATCGGCGTTCCGATTCGTGAAGAACGTGAGCACGCCGCTGCTGATCCAGGTGGGTCAGGCCGATCGCCGGGTACCGGCCGAGCAGAGCATCGAGTTCTACGAGGCGGTGAAGGAGATCGGGAAGGTTCCGGTGAAGCTGGTGATGTATCCGGGACAGCCGCACGGCATCAGTGATCCCCGGTTGAACCGCGACCTGATGCAGCGGAACGTGGAGTGGTTCACCCACTGGGTGCCCGTGACCGGCCAGAAGCCGCCGGTCCGGGTAGACGGCGGGATGCCGTAGCGATCGCGGCCGCGTGGCGGTTGCCGCGCGCACCGGGACACGAACCGTGAGTGCGCGATTCGACGTCGCCGTGATCGGGCTAGGCGCGATGGGGAGCGCCGCCGCCTATCATCTGTCACGCCGCGGCCTGAAGGTGGTCGGCTTCGATCGCTTCGCTCCACCTCACGCGATGGGGTCGTCGCTCGGTCTCACGCGCATCATTCGCGAGGCGTACTACGAGCATCCGCTCTATGTACCGCTCGTGCGCAGAGCGCTGGCGCTCTGGCTCGACCTCGAGCAGGCCTCGGGGGGGAAGTCGCTCCTTGTGCGCAACGGGGGGCTGACCATCGGTGCGCGCGACGGGGCGTTGGTGCGCGGTGTCCTGGCCAGCGCGCACGAGCATGGGGTGACACATGAGCTGCTGGCGCCTGGCCAGCTCTCCGCGAGATTCCCAGCCTATGTGGAACGCGAGGACCGGGTGGCGGTGTGGGAGCCCGGGGCCGGCTTCGTCCGTCCCGAGGCGGTCATCGCGGCTCACCTGGCGCTGGCTCGAGACCTCGGCGCCGAGTTGCGTCTCGATGAGCCGGCAACGAGGTGGCGGGCTGTGAAAGGCGATGTCACCGTACACCGTGCGGGCGGCGACATCGCTGCGTCGCACCTGGTGATCGCGGCCGGTGCGTGGATCGGGTCGCTGCTTCCCGGGCTGGAATTGCCCCTGCGCGTGGAGCGCCAGGTCAGTCACTGGTTCGCGCCTGCCGGCGCGGCCCCGTTCGGCCCGGACACGATGCCGGTGACGATGTGGGAACTGGATGGTGCGCGTATCTTCTACACCACGCCCGACGTGGGGCGTGGGGTGAAGGCGGGCTTCCACCACGGTGGGGAGACCACAAGTGCCGACACCGTCCGCCGCGAGGTCACGCCTGACGAGATGAGGGAGGCGCAGCGCACACTGCGGGCACTGGTGCCAGAGGCGGCCGGTCCGTCGCGAGGTTCGGCGGTCTGTCTTTACACTGACACCCCGGACGAACACTTCATCATCGACCGTCATCCCCGGCATGAGAATGTGGTGGTGGTGAGCGCGTGTTCAGGGCATGGGTTCAAGTTTTCGTCGGCCGTGGGCGAGATCGCGGCCGACCTGGTGGAAGAGAAACAGCCATGTATCGATCTTGGGCCCTTCAGCGTGGCGCGGTTTCAGAAGTAGGGCAGCGTTCTGGTATCAGCGTTCAGGCATCAGCCTTCAGCTATCAGCGAAACTGCTCGCTGCCCACTGCCCACTGCTCACTGCTCACTGCTGCTGACTGCACTGCTGACCCCTGACTGGTGACCGCTGACCGGTGACACGTACCACTGCCCATGACTCCTCCCGTCCACAGCACTATCGCCCTCGACGAGCCATCGCTGCTCGCAATCGAACGGGATCGCGCCGAGCGGCTGCTCAACGGCGTGCGCCTGGTGGTGCTGGTGTTGCTGGCGATGGCCGCCATGGCGTACGCGCCCACGCTGCCGCCGGCGCTCAACCGGGTCAACGTGAGTCTGCTGATCCCGACCATCGCGTGGACGCTGCTGCAGTACCGGCTGTTCTACGACCGCGCGATGTTGCCCGGCTGGCTCGCGCTGGTGAATCCGATCGTCGACCTGAGCGCGGTGAGCACGGTCCTGGCCGCGTACGGGATCGCCTACGCGGCCGAGCTGGCGCTCAAGACGCCGATGTTCGCGGTCTATTTCATCATACTTGCGGCGTTGCCGGTGGCGTCGTCCACGCGCAAGGCGGCGGCGGTAGCCGCACTCGCCGTCGCCGAGTACGCCGGCGTGATCGCCTGGTTCTACTGGAGCGGCGCGTTGACAACGGTTCGCAGCCCGCTGCAGGCCAGCGCCACCGCGGCCGTGTCACCGCTGGACGAGGGCGCGAAGATCCTCCTGCTGGCCTGCGCGGGTGCCGTGGCCACGTACGCCACGCGCTGGCAGGAGCGCCTCACGATGCGATACTCGCAGGCGGCGCACGAGAGCGAACGGCTCCAGGCCCGGCTCGACCAGGCCCAGCTCCAGGCGCTCAAGCTCCAGCTCCAGCCGCACTTCCTCTTCAACACCCTGAACACGATTACCGCGCTGGTGCACACCGATCCCGAGGCCGCGGAACGGATGGTGTCCGGCCTGAGCGAACTGCTGCGGTTCTCGTTGGGTAGCGCGGGCGAGCAGGAGGTGCCACTGGAACGGGAACTGGAGGTGCTGCGGCACTATCTGGACATCCAGCAGGTGCGCTTCCGCGATCGGCTGAGCGTGCTGTTCGATGTCGGCGACGACGCCGCCCGGGCCTACGTCCCCAACCTGCTGCTCCAGCCCCTGGTCGAGAACGCCATCAAGCACGGCATCGGGCCGCGGGCGGCCGCGGGGTGCATCACGATTGCCGCGCACCGCGACAACGGCGTGCTGGCGCTCGAGGTGAGCGATGACGGTGTGGGAGAGCCGCGGGACGTGGTGCGGCGCGAGGGCGTGGGGCTCGGCAACGCTCGCGCCCGGCTCCGTTCGCTCTACGGTGATGCGCATCGGTTCGAAGCCGGCGTGCCGGCCGGGAAGGGAAACGACCGCGCGGGCTTTCGGGTTCATATCGAGATTCCATTCCATACCCGCCCGCCAGAGGATCGCGACGGCGGCGCCTCCACACCGCCCGACCGTGCGGACCAATGACCGATTTGCCTCTGCGCACGCTCATCGTCGACGATGAGCCCGTAGCGCGGCAGCACCTGCGCACGCTCCTCGAGTCGCGCGGGGATATCGAGGTGATCGGGGAGTGCGGCGACGGGAAGTCGGCTGTGGCACGCATCCGCGCGGACGGCCCCGAGCTCGTCCTGCTGGACGTGCAGATGCCCGAGCTGGACGGCATCGACGTCGTCCGGGCAATCGGCGCGGATCGCATGCCGCCCGTGGTGTTCGTCACGGCGTTCGACCAGCATGCGCTCCGGGCGTTTGAAGTGCACGCGCTGGACTACATCCTGAAGCCGGTGAACCGGACGCGCTTTCATCGCGCCATCGACCGCGTGGTTCGACTGGCGCGGACAGGGCGTGAGCATCAGGACACCGCGCCGCGCGCGCCGGCGCAGCTCGCCCAACTCGTGGAGGAACTGGCGGGCGCGAAAGCCGCGGCCGCGGATCGGCTCACGATCAAGGTCGGCGACCGCCTGCTCTATGTCCGGATCGCCGAGATCGATTACATCGAGGCCGCCGACGACCTCGTGCGCATCCACGCGGGTCGTCACGTCTACGAGCACCGCTCCACCCTCTCGCAGATCGAGCAGCGATTGCCGGCCACGCACTTTCTGCGGATCCACCGATCCACGGTGGTGAACGTGGATCGGATCCGGGAATTCCAGCCCTGGTTCCAGGGCGACTGGATCCTCGTGCTCGCCGACGGCACCCGGCTGCAGTCGGGCAAGAGCTACCGCCAGCGCATCCGCCAGCTCATCGAGCGCTGAGCGGGGCGGGCCGACGGACCTTCACCGGCGGCTGACAGCCCTTTACCGGCCGGCCCCGGCCTCTCGCCGCCCAGTCATTGTCGCTTGCCGGCGGCGGCGGGTAAGATGCCCCGCGTCGCTCCGAACGCAGACATCAGGTCGTTCGGCGGCGGTCGGTGCTCCACACCTTGCGAGGGACTCGCTATGACACTGCTTCGTCGGACTCTGACGGTGACCGTGGCGCTTCTGGTGGCCGGATGCGGCGGAGGCGGGAGTACGGGCCCGTACGGCAACAACAATGGCGGCAACAATAACGGCGGCAATAACAATGGCGGTGGCAACCAGGTGCTGGGGTCGATCTCGACCAACGTCCCGTCGTTGTCGTTGTCTGCCGGACAGGCGTCGACGATCCTGGTCAGCGCGCGCGACGTGAATGGGGCGACGATCACCGGGCTCGCTCCGTCCTTCTCGTCCGACAATCCCGAGGTCGCCGACGTCGCGGGCGACGGGACCGTGACGGGCTTCGCGGCCGGCAGCGCGCACATCCAGGTGTCGGTCACCAAGGGATCGGTGACCAAGACGGCTACCATCCCGGTAGACGTGTCGGGTTCGCTTCCCAACGCCGCGGTCGTGGTAGCGGGTTCGAGCTACTACGCGTTCACTCCGGATCACATCGCGATCAAGGCGGGCGGCACCGTGACCTGGCAGTTCGGGGCCATCGAGCACACGGTGACGTTTCAGACCGGAGGTGCGGGTACCCCGGCCAGCATCGGCGCCACCTACGCGCAGGAGGTGCAGCGCACCTTCAACACCCCCGGGACGTTCTCGTACGCCTGTTCGATCCATCCCGACATGACTGGAGAGGTCGTCGTTCGTTAGGCAGCCGCCCCTGGCGCGCCAGGACCCGCTGGGGGCATCCATCCCGACATCACCGGGCTCGTGATCGGGCGCTGCGCGGTGTCAAGCCGGAACAAGGAGAGGAACACAACGTGTCGTCGCCGACCGCGGGGGTGGAGCAGGCAGGTGGTCGTCGGCGGCACGCTGTGCGTCCCGCCATGAGGTGTCGCGTGCAGCTGATATCAGGTCACCAAGAGGAACCGGCGTGATGTCGACCGCAACGCTCCCGCGCGAAGAGGAAGATCGCGGCATCAGACTCGACGCCCAGAACACCGCGGTCACGTTTGCCGTGAGCTGGCTGGGCGTGCTCACCGTGCGAGGCCGGTTCACGAAGGTGGACGGGGCGATCCATGTCGCCGACGGGTGCGTGGATCGATCGGCGCTTCGCGTCGACGTCGTGGCCGCCAGCCTGCGCTCGGGGATAGGACTGCGGGACCGGCACCTGCGAGGGCCGCAATTCCTCGATGTCGCGCGCTTTCCCCTGATCACGTTCCGCAGTACCCGGATCGAGCGCGCCAACGGACTCCTGATCATCACCGGGACACTGTCACTCCGGGGCACCGGGCGCGAGATCCGGGCCACGTGTCCGATCGATTTCTCCGGCGCCTCCGGGATCTGCGCGAAAGTGCGGCTCTCCGCGAGCTTCAGCGTCCCGCGTCTCGAGCACGGCATCGGCGTGGCCCACCGTCTCGAGCGGCTCAATCCGCTCCTGTATGCCATCGGCCCCGAAGTCCATGTGCGGGCCGACGTCCTCCTGCCTGCTAGCGAGCTCCTGCCGGCGCTCCTCCCCTCCCTCGGGCGCTGACGGGCCAGCTGGTCTCGACTACGTCATCGCGCATTCCATAAATGACGTCGTTGAGGTGCACGACGACGCAGACGTGGTTCGGCACGATCCGCACCACCTCGCCCACACGCGGTCGCCAGTGCGTCCCGCGCAGATCCAGGATGCCGTGCTCCTCCGACATCCGGCTCACGATCACGGCCGGATCGTCGAGCAGGGCGCCAAAGCCCTCGCCCTCGACGCCGCGCATCGGTTCCCGTCCCAGGGCCTTGCTCCCCGCATCCACCACCGCCTGATCGGGCACCGCGGTACTCACCACCGTGGCCAGCACGGTGAATGCGCAGTCGTCCCAGGAGCAGGCTCCGATGTCGGACGTGCCGCGGTCGTTGTAGACGTACGTGCCCGGTCGCACTTCGGTGATCCCCTCCACCTCGTGCATGCGCCAGGCGGCCGGTGTCGATCCGCCGCTCACCACGTCGGGCGCCAGGCCGGCGGACCCCAACGCGTCCCGCAGTGCTCCGAGATCGCGTTCCAGCTGCTCGAGCTTCGCGCTCTGCGCGTCCACGGAGTCGCGGATGTGGCCCGGGTAGAAGGTGATCCCGCGATAGAAGAGCGGCGGTCGCGCCCGCACGCGACGCGCCAGTTGGAGCGCCAGATCCCGCGTGGGCACCCCCACCCGATGCATGCCGAGGTCGACTTCCACGTACACACCCAGCTCGCGTCGGGCGGCGTCAGCCGCTTCGGCAAGCTGGTCGATGGCTTCGACCGAATCGACCGCCACGGTGAGCCGCACGTTAGGCGGCAGGGCGAGCACCCGCCGCAACCTGGCGGGGCCGATGAGGGGATAGGCGAGGAGGAGGTCGTCGCAGGTCGCGCTCATGACCTCCAGCTCCCGCGGCGTCGCGCAGGTAAGACCCACCGCACCCATGCGCAGCTGCTCGGCGGCGATGCGCGGCGATTTGTGGGTCTTGACGTGCGGGCGCAGGGCAAGGCTGTGGATCGCGCAGTACGATGCCATCCGGTCCAGATTGGCGGCCAGGCGGTCGAGGTCGACCAGGGCCGCAGGCGTCTCGAGGTCGGCGACGAACTGGGGTGCGCTGGGGGCTCCCCTGTGCGTGGGTAGAACGCTGCGGGCCATGGATGGAGGTGTAATTGCGGACTGTAATTGGGTCAGATTCGAATTTCTGCCGAATGACCCCATTTCCACGGAAATTCGGGTCTGACCCAATTTCCGGTCCCACGTTCCGGGATCGCGCTCGCCCAAGTATGAAGGCCGCGTACAGGACAGGATAGGACAGCCCGGCCGTGGCCGGTTCCGGGCGGCCACGGGTTTCACCCGCCGCGCAACCCATCAGCCCCGGCTCGTGTCCCAAGGGCGTCCGGAACGGCGACATCTGCCGGACCGGACCGTGGGAAATCGAGCAGCCATCGGGATTTGACGAGCGGCCTTCGGCGGCGGATATGTCCAGGAGCCAGGTCTTTGGAAATGTGGTTCGGCGGATCGACCCGACACCAGGCGACGTGAACGAATCGAGTCTGATCGCCCGGGCAGTGGCCGGTGAGACATCGGCGCAGCGCGCGTTGTATGACGCGCACGTGGACCGCGTCTACCGTCTGGCGTTCCGGCTCGCCGGCGAGGACGACCTGGCGCGCGATTTCACCCAGGAGACGTTCATTCGCGCGTTCGAGCGGCTGAACGGGTTTCGCGGCGAATCGGCATTCGGCACGTGGCTCTATTCCATCGCGATGTCGGTCTCGCTCAACGGACTGCGGTCCATTCGACGATTGCGCGCCCGCGAGATCGGGATCGACGCCGCGGAATCACTGGGCACCTCGCGCGGTCCGGTCGATCCGGATCTGCGCGACCGCCTGCACCGGGCGATCGACGACCTGCCGCAGGGATACCGAACGGTGTTCGTGATGCACGATGTGGAAGGATTCACCCACGAGGAAATCGGCGAGGCGCTCGGCATCCAGGTGGGCACCTCCAAGGCGCAACTCTTCCGCGCCCGCGCCAAACTGCGCGAGGCGCTGGCGGACTTCGCAGGAGCATGGTCGGCATGAGTGACGATCGGTTCGACGAGTGGGTGCGCGAGGCGGCGCGGGACTACAACCGCCCGCCCGACATTCCTCCCCGCGACGCAATGTGGGACGCAATCCAGTCGCGACGGTCGAAGACCGAGGCGCCGGGCGAAGGCACCCGGCCGGCTGCCGCGGTGGTGGTCGCACTGGACTCCCGGTCCCGCGCCAGGTCCGCCGCCCGACCGTGGATGCTGGCCGCCGCCGCGATGCTGCTGGTCGCGGCCGGGATCGGCATCGGCCGCCTGACGAGTGCCCGACCCACGCATGGAACGAACGACCTGGCCGGCGTGCAGCCGGCGCCCGCAGCGCCGACGCCGGTTGCTCCCTCCGCCGATACCTCCGTCCGCGTGGCGGACGCGCGACCGGGCCCGGATGAGGGCGCCGGCCGGCCGCAGGCACCGTCCCCCGGAAGCGCCGACGCCGGTACCCGGTCCACTGGCGCCGACCTCGCGATCCCCACCGGCTACGACGTGCTGGCGGCCCAGCACCTCTCGGCGGCCGAAGCGCTGCTGGTGTCGTTCCGCGCGTCGGAAGACACCAGCATGGACGCCATCATGCGTCGGTGGGCGCGCGATCTGCTCTCCACCACGCGGCTGTTGGCCGACTCCCCGGCGGGACAGGATCCCGTCCGGCGCCGGCTGTTCAACGATCTCGAGCTCATTCTCGTGCAACTCTCCCATCTCCCCACGCACGATGCCACCCTCGACCGCGAGCTGATCGATCAGGCCATCTCGCGTCGACAAGTCATCACCCGCATTCGCACGTCCATTCCGCCAGGCTTCGTCAGCGGGACGTGAGGAGACATCCAACAATGAACAAGGCCAATACATCAATGCGTGCATTCCTGCTCCTTGCGCTGTCCGCGGCATCGGTGGCGCCGTTCGCCCTCCCCGCGCAGTCCCGACGCACCAGCGACGCCGCCAACGCGCACGCGACGGTTTCCGGCCGCGCGTCGGACCGGGAGCAACAGGCGGACTCCGCGTACCGCGCCGCCATGGACGCGATGAACGACGGCAACTACAGCCGCGCAGCGACGCTCTTCCAGCGGGTGGCGGATCGCTATTCCGGGTCCAGCCGGGCCAGCTCCGCGTTGTACTACCAGGCGTTCGCGCTCTACAAGGCGGGCGGATCGACCAACCTGTCCAACGCACTCGACGCACTGCAGAAGCTGCAAATCGATTACTCCGCTGCGTACCGGAGCCTCGATGGCGGCACGCTGCGCATCCAGATCTGCGGCGAGCGCGCTCGTCAGGGCGACGAGCGGTGTGCCAGCGAAGTCGTTCGCGAGGCCGATCCGGGGCGTCAGTCGACCGCGACGACTGCCGGGCAACAGCAACAGACCGGGTGCCCGCGCGAGGACGACGAGAACGACGTTCGGATCGCGGCCCTGAATGCGTTGCTTCAGATGAACTCCGATCAGGCGCTCCCGATCCTGGAGCGGCTGCTCGCCAACCGGCAGGGCTGCGAGGTGCTCCGGAAGAAGGCCGTGTTCCTGGTCTCGCAGAAGCGTTCCGACCGCGCCGCCGACATCCTGATCGACGTCGCGCGCAATGATCCGAGCGCCGACGTGCGGGAGCAGGCGATCTTCTGGCTCGGCCAGTCGAACACCGACCGATCCACGGATCTGCTGGCGGACATTCTGCAGAAGAGCACCGATCCCCAGGCCAAGGAAAAGGCGATCTTCGCGCTCGGGCAGCAGCGCAACAGCCGGGCGCAGCAGCTGATCCGCAACGTGGCCGCGGACGACAACGCCGCATCCAGCGTGCGCGAGCAGGCGATCTTCTGGCTCGGTCAGCGGCGCGATCCCGACAACGCGCAGTTCCTGCGCGACCTGTTCGGCCGGCTGAAGAGCTCGGAGCTGAAGGACAAGGTGCTGTTCTCGATTTCCCAGCAACGGAACGACGACAACCAGAAATGGCTGCTCGCGCTCGCGATGAACGATCGCGCGGACATGGAGATGCGGAAGCAGGCGCTGTTCTGGGCCGGCCAGTCAGGCGGCGTGAACATCGCCGATGTCGCCAGGCTGTACGACACGGTGAAGGACCGGGAGATGAAGGAGCAGGTCATCTTCGTGCTGTCGCAGAAGCGCGATCCGGATGCGGTGGACAAGCTGATGGCCATCGCGAAGAACGATCCAGACAAGGATCTGCGCAGCAAGGCCATCTTCTGGCTGGGACAGTCCCGCGACCCACGCGTGCTGAAGTTCCTCGAGGACCTGATCAACAAGTCGCCGGACCGCTGACCGATTGAATCTCAGGAGTCGCCTATCATGTCCTCCATGCACTTCTCCCGGGCCGCCATGGCGGCCGTGCTTCTCACGGCAGCGGCCGGCGCCGCCGGAGCACAGTCGCTGGTCAGCCGGGTGAACCGCGTGCGCGACGGAGACGTCCGCTTCACGTTCACCCTGCGGCCCGAGGTCTGTGGGTCCGGCCAGTCGATCTCGTGGAACAGCGGCCGTCACCAGACGAACTGGTCCAACGACCGCAGCTCGCGCGACGTGGAGTACGACGTCGACTGCCAGTCCGGTCCTGGGCGCGTCGTCATCGACCGTCGCGACGGGGAAGTGGCCGACCTGCGTTTCTACGTGGGTGGACACTGGCGCCCTTCGTCGTCGGCCACCGACCTGGGACAGGTGAGCACCCGCGAAGCGGCGGATTACCTGATCTCGATCGCCGAGACGAACGATCGGAATCCCGCCCGACAGGCGATCTTTCCCGCGACGCTGGTGGACAGCGTGACCATCTGGCCCGATCTGATGCGCATCGCGCGGAACGAGCGGCGCCCGAGCGAGACACGCAACCAGGCCGTCTTCTGGCTCGGCCAACTTGCCGAGGAACCGGCGACCAAGGGGCTGACCGACCTGGTAGGAGCGGACGATGTGGATCGGGAGGTGCGAAAGCAGGCGATCTTCGCGCTCTCGCAGCGGCACGACAAGGAGGGCATCCCGCCACTCATCAACGTCGTCCGGACCAGCAAGGACCCGGAGCTGCGGCGCCAGGCGCTCTTCTGGCTCGCCCAGTCGCGCGATCCGCGAGCGCTGGATCTGATCGAGGAGCTGCTGGCGACAAAGAGATAGTGGGTGGAGGCCAAAGACCAAAGGCCGGAAGTCCCGAGTCCTGAGTCCGGAGACCCAGAGGTCGGATGGCCATCCCTCTGGCCCTTGGCGTCTGCACTCTGGCCTCGGTGCCGTGGGCTCGCCGGAGTGACGGCCGCGGCGCCATCTTTGAGGCGACGCAGCGATGTCCCTCACTCCCTCCGACCATGTCCAGCACAGTCTATCTCAATGGCGAGTTCCTCCCGCGCGACCAGGCCAGGCTCTCCGTGGACGAGCGCGGGTTCTTTTTCGGCGATGGCGTCTATGAGGTGAGCCGAGCGGTCGAGGGTCGGCTGTTCGAACCCGATCGCCACATGCAGCGACTGGCGCGCGGGATGCGCGAACTGCGCATCGATCCGCCGCTCCCGGCCGACGCCCTCCTCGATATCCATTACCGCCTGCTGCGCGAGAATGGCCTCGACCGCGGCCAGGCGACGGTATATCTCCAGATCACCCGGGGCGCCGCCCCTCGGGCGCACGCCTTTCCTCCTCCGGGCACGCCGCCCACGGTCTTTCTCTCGGCATCCGCGTTCTCGCCGTCCGAGGAGACCCGCCGGCGCGGAGTGGCGGCGGTGACCTATCCCGATTACCGGTGGTCCCGCTGCGACCTCAAGACCGTGAACCTCCTGCCCGCGGTGATGGCCAAGCAGTTCGCGGTGGATCACGGCGCCTACGAATCGATCTTCCTGCGCGGCGCGGCGATTACCGAGGGCGCGCATACCAACGTGTTCGGTGTCATCGATGGAACGATCCGGACATATCCGGTCTCCAACTACATCCTGCCCGGCGTCACGCGCGACGTGGTGGTCGAGATCGCGCGCGAGGTCGGGTATCCGATCAGCGAAACGCCGATCTTGACGCATGAGATTCCGCGGTTGGAGGAGTGCTTCGTCACCGGAACCACGAGCGACGTGATGCCGGTGGTGAAGCTCGACGGCCAGCCGGTCGGGAAGGGAACGCCGGGCCCCATCACGCTCGCGCTGCACGAAGCGCTGGCGGCGCGTCTCCACGCCGTCCCGGCTGGGGCGGGGGCGGGGGCGGGGGCAGGGCTGCGATGAGCGCACGCGGCAAGTCCGACGCGACAGGCTCGGAGGATCCGCCGGGGCAGCACCGGGGCGCGGATACCGGAGCGTTGTCAGCGCGCCGTGCGGCAGCACGCCGGACCAGCCTCGCCGGGATGATCTCGCGTTCGAGCCTGACCCTTCTCGCCATGGCCGCCTCGATTCTCGGCGCCCAGCAGCCGCTGCCGGCTCTCCCGCCCACCGTGAAGGCGGCTCTCGACGGCGTGCGTACCGGCAACGCGTGGACACTCAACCAGCAGGTGTCGATCTGCGAGATCGCGGCCCCGCCGTTCCACGAGCAACAGCGCGCCGCCGAAATGAAGCGGCGCTTCGAGTCGTTAGGCCTGCGCGCCGTGCGGATCGACTCGGTAGGCAACGTGATCGCCGAGCGCCCCGGCTCCGGCGCCGGCCCGACCGTCCTGTTCTCGGCCCACCTCGACACCGTCTTCCCCGAGGGAACGGAGGTCCACGTCACGAAGGACGGCGACGTCTTCCGCGGCCCCGGTATCGGCGACGACTGCCGGGGATTGGCGGTGCTCCTCACGGTGGCCCGTGCGATGCGCGACGCGCAGGTCACGACTGCCGGCAACATCGTGTTCGTCGCCAACGTGGGCGAAGAAGGGCCGGGGAATCTGCGCGGCATGCGCTATCTGTTCGCGCACCCGCCGGCCCGGATCGACTATTTCATCGCCATCGACGGCACGGGACTCGGGATTACCTATCGCGCCGTCGGCAGCAACCGGTACAAGGTGTCGTTCCAGGGGCCCGGCGGCCACAGCTACGGCGCGTTCGGCATGCCGAGCCCGATCCACGCGCTCGGCCGCGCGATCGCCAGGATCGCCGACCTCCAGGTGCCGAAATCGCCCAAGACCACCTTCAACGTGGGGATGATCGAGGGCGGCACCTCGGTCAACAGCATTTCCCCGCTGGGGGCGATGGAGGTGGATTTGCGGTCGGAGTCGCCCGAGGAGCTGGCGAAGCTGGACGCGAAGTTCCGCCAGGCGGTCAACGATGCGCTGGCCGAGGAGAACGCCCGCTGGCCCGAGTCGCCGGTGAAGATCACCGTCGACGTCCAGTCGATGGGGGTGCGCCCGGCGGCGGCGCCCAGCGACACCAGCCGCATCGTCCGCACCGCCCAGGCGGCCGGTCGCTCGTTAGGTTTCGAAGCGCAGCTCGGGACCTCCAGCACCGACGCCAATATCCCCATGTCGCTCGGCATCCCGGCCATCACCATCGATGGCGGCGGAGATGGGCGTGGCGCACACTCCACGGCCGAGTCGTACAGCGATGGCGACCGCGGCTGGCTGGGGCCGCAGTGGGCGCTCACGATCGTGTGGGCGCTGGCGAGCGGAAAGTAGCCCCGTACTGCGCGCCGACCGCATGACCACGGTCGGCCCCGATCCGTCCGCGGCGTGCGGGAATGATCCACGCCGCGGACACCGCCCGGCGCCGTTCCGGGACTCGATCGCGCCTCAGCGCTCGGGACTGAGCCCGTAGCCCCGCATCTTCCGCCAGAGTGTCGTCCGCCCCATGCCGAGTAGTTCGGCGGCGCGTGACAGCGTTCCGCCGGACTGCGCCAGTGCCGCCTCGATCGCCGCCCGCTCGTCCTCGGCCGGCTGATCCGACCGGTATCGCGGCACCGGCGCATCCACGTCGTGGCTGCCGCGCACCTCTTCGGGAAGATGCTGGGCCTCGATCCGGCCGCTCTCGGTCGAGATGGCCGCGCTCTCCAGCACCGCGAACAGCTGTCGCACGTTGCCCGGCCAGTCGTAACGACGCAGCAATCGCATGGCGAGCGGAGAACAGGTGAGGCCCGCGCCGTCCGGCAACCGTTGGCGCAGTCGACCCAGCGCGTGCTCCACGAGCAGCGGGATGTCGCTCGTCCGCTCACGCAGCGGCGGAACGGCCAGCGGGAACACCGCCAGCCGGTAGTAGAGGTCCTCACGCACCCTTCCATCATCCACCAGTGTGCGCAAGTCGCGGTTGGTCGCGGCGATCACTCGGACGTCCACCGGAACCGCGGTGGTCGACCCCACGCGCGTGATCTCGCGTTCCTGCAGCGCGCGCAGCAGGCGCGATTGCAGCGCGGGCGATGTGGCGCCGATTTCGTCGAGAAAGAGCGTGCCGCCGTTCGCGGCCTCGAACACCCCCGCCCGGTCGCGCATCGCGCCGGTGAAGGCGCCGCGCACGTGCCCGAACAGCTCGCTCTCCAGGAGTCCCTCGGCGAGCGCCGCACAGTTCACGGCGAGAAACGGATCGTCCCGTCGCGGCGACCCCAGATGCACCGCGCGCGCCACGAGCTCCTTGCCCACTCCCGTCTCGCCGGTGACCAGCACCGTGGTCTCGGTCGGCGCCACCCGTGCGATCCGCTCGAGCAGTGCGCGCATCGCCCCGGAGCGTCCGATGATCCCTGGCGCCGTGGCATCCTCGGCTTTCGCTTGCGGCCGCCGTTCCAGGAGCTCGCTCACCCGAGCGCTCAGCACGTCGGGCTCCACCGGCTTCACGAGGAAATCGTCGGCGCCGAGGTGGAGCGCGCGTACCGCGCTGTCGACCGTGCCGAATCCCGAGATCATCAGGATCGGGACTCCGTGCCCCCACAGACGAAGCGCCTCCACCAGTCCCAGGCCGTCGATGCCGGGCATCCGGAGGTCGACGAGGAGAAGGTCGTAGCGAGTCTCCTGCAGGCGATCGACCGCCTCTCGACCATCGGCGGCCGTGTCCACCGTGAATCCGTCGGCGGCGAGCAGCGCGGCCGTCGTCAGGCGGAAGGTGGGGTCGTCGTCGACCACCAGGAGACGCGCCGGGGCCGGTGTCATGGCGGGGCACTCGCCGGTGTGGACGGGGTTGCGGTGGGGACAGGGACGGGGGCCACCAGCGGCAGCTCGACGACGAACCGCGCGCCGCCGCCGGGCGCGTCCGCGAGCGTCAGGCGGCCGCCGGCGCTCCGCACCAGGCCTTCGGCCACGAACAGTCCCAGCCCCACGCCGTGCACCGCGCCCTTGGTGGTGAAGAACGGGTCGAAGATCCGCTCGCGCAACTCGTCAGGCACACCCGGCCCGTTGTCCTCGACCGCAATCGTGACGCCGGCGTCCTGCCGGGTGATGGCGATGCTGATCTGCGCGGTGCGGCTGCCGGCATGCGCCACGGCCTCACGCGCATTCTGGACCAGATTCACCAGTACCTGCTTGAGCGCATCGGGGGCGATCGCCGCCTGTGCGTGGTCCGGCCCGCGCACCACGAGCCGCGGGTCGCGGCCGAGCGCGCCGGCCGAGGCGAGCCGCGCGACTTCGCGCGCCACGGCCACGGGGTCGCACCGCTGCGCCGCCGGATCGCGCGGCCGGTTCAGATCCAGCATCTGTTCCGCCAGCTCGTGCATGCGCAGCAGCTCGTCGATCGCCAGGTCGGCATATTCGATCGCCTGTGGGTCGCCCTCGACCCGCCGCCGCACCAGCTCGAGCAGATTCCGCAGGTTGGCTACCGGGTTGCGGATCTCGTGCGCCAGCTGGGCCACCAGGCGCCCAGTGGCGGCCAGCCGGTCGCGCTGCATGAGATCGGCCTGCAGCGACACGAGTCGCGCATTGCGATCGGCGAGCGCGTCGTTGGCCTGGCGCAGGTCGGTCATCTGGCGTCGCAACGTCTCGCGCATCTCCTCGAACCGCCCGGCGACGCGCGCCACCTCGTCGATCCGCGAGCCGTGGGGCAGGGGCGCGTCGAACGAACCCTGGGCGATGGCGGTGGCGGCCGCCGAGAGCTCGCGGGCGGGCCGGCTGACGCGGGCGGCCAGCACCGCGCCTAACGTGAGGGCCACCGCCAGGGCCAGCAGCGCGCTGATCAACGCGACGCGATGCAACTGCGGGATCACCGCCAGCTCGGCGTCGCGGTCGCGCGAGAAGATCACGTGGGCGGCATCGCCCAGCGGCGCCGCGACCGCCAGCAGTGTGCGGCGGCCGATCTGGTATTCCACCGCCTGGCCGGTGTCGCGCGGCGCCGAGTAGACGCGGCGGATCCCCTGCGCCAGGGCGGAGTCGAGGGTGGTCACCGCGACCGTCGCTTGCGGATCCACCAGAATGGTGACGTCGGCGCGGGTGAGCCGGGCGAGGGCGTCCGCGTCGCGAGAGTCGAGGGGATAGGCGAGGCCGGCGGCGCCTGCCCAGGCGCCTCCCATCTCCACGGGGGCGATGGCAAAGGTGAACACCGCGCCGCGGTCGACACCGACCGAGACCGTGGTGGTGCCGCGTCGGGTGGCGTCCACCCAGGCGCTGTCGGGCGGCGGGCCCACCACCGCGCGGCCGTCGGCGGCGACGATCACCGGTTCGCTCCCGTCCAGTCCGGGAGCTGCCCGCTGCGCGAGCTGCTCCACGCCCGGACGGTCGCCGCGCGACAGGGCCTCGGCCAGGCCCGGCGAGCGCGCGAATTCCATGGCGTGCATCTTGAGCACGTCGGCGCGTCCGGCCATCCGATCGGCCAGGACGTGCGGCGCCATCTCGAGATCGGAGCGCTCCTTGGCGATCAACGCGCCGGCCAGGCGGCGGTCGAGCGCGAAGCCGGCCGGCACGACGCCAACGAGAATGGCGGCGACAACCGTGCCTAACAACGCGCGCTGGAGTGTGATTCGAGGTGCCATCAGAGGAGAGCGCAAATGCCAGGGCGAGGCGTCGCGCGCGGAGCAGCGCCGCCTCGCCCTCGCCGGGCTCGCTGGGCGATGAGATGATCCCGGTCCAACTTATCCCGGCGCCCGGGGCGGAACCAGAATCGGCGGTTCCGCCCCGGGCGAGGGCTTATCACGCGCCACCTAGCGCGCCGCCAGGCCGTTGGCCGTCACCGGAAGCCCGCTGGCGCCGCCGGACAATGACGACAGCGACCCGTCGGCGCCGACGGCAAACGCGGAAATCGCGTGCGTGCCGCTCGCCAACGCGTACAGATACTTGCTGTCGCGCGATGTCGTCATGTCGATCGGCGACGTCCCGCCGCCCACGTTCCCCGTCACGCCGCTGGCATTGAGCAACGTCAGTGCGCCCTGCTGCACGCCAAACCCGCTGATCGTGCCGCTGGCCGCGTTGGTGGTGTACGCGAAGCGCCCGCTGTTCGTGATCACGATCCAGCACGCCGCCATCTGATGATCGTCCACCGAACCGCTGATGATCGACCACCCGCCGTTGCCGGCCGGAGCGTACGACGATACCGCGCTGGTCCCGCCGCTGCCGCCGGCCGCCTCCGACACGATCAGCGTGCCGTGTTGCGTGAAGGAGAAGCCGAAGGGAGTGGACCCGCTTGAAGGCGTCACCACCGGACCGGTCGCCAGCCCGGCGTGATCGACCGTGTAGGTGCTGAGCGCGCTGGTCGCCTTCTCGGAAACGACCAGCAGGCTCCCGGTGTGATCGAAGCCGATCTGCGCCGGTCCCGAGGCGCCGGTGCTGAGCGGCCGCGCTGAACCCGGAATCATCGAGAGCGCACCATGCGAGGAGAGAGTGAATCCAACGATGTTGCCGCTTCCACCCGCGTTCAGCACGTACACCAGGTGGCCAGCGGTCGTCACGCTGATCGGCATCGTGCCGCCCGACCCGACGGTGCTCGCAAGCGCGAGACTGCCGTCTCCGTTCACGCGGAACGACGTGACCTGGTTGCTTCCGGCGTCGACCGCCAGCAACGTCTTCCCCGACTCGTCCAGCACCATCCCGCTCTGATTCCCGAGGCCGGCGCCGGTGCCGAGCCCGCCGGTCGCGTACGAGCCCGCCGGCGTGAGCGAGCCGTCGGCCGCGCGGTCGAAGACGAGCACCGAGTTGCCCGAGGCGGAATTGTCCATCGTGTACACGTTCCCGATCACGGCCGTCGATCTGTTCGCCGACGGAGACAGCGGAAACTGGCGTGACGCGTCGTGATCGTTGCTGCACGCCGCCACGGCGGCCACAAGAAGCATCGCTCGCGCAACTTTCATTTGATCCCACCTCGCGTTGGAGTCGGAGCGGCGCGCACCATCGTGCGGCCGACAGCCGGTGGTGCAGGGCAAGGGCGGGGCCGGGTCGTTCTCCTGCGGTCGTGCTCGCGGGAGCCGCATGGGGCGACGCGCGTTATGGAGTCGGCTGCGCTCCATGCGGGCTCGCTCGCTGCGTTCACGAAACGGGAGGCGGGGTGATGAAACAGTGCGGACGGAACACCGGGCGAGCGAACTCGACACGCGATTCTGTCAGGTCGTCCCCGGACTCTTCCGGCCGGTTGCGGAATGCGTTCGCTTTTGGGCGCATCGAGACTTCTTCTACCGGAACTTCCTGCTCATGACCACATCTCGTCCGATTTCGCTCGGCTGTGTATTCGCGCTTGCCGTACTGCACCCGCGCAGTCCGGCCGCGCAGACTGCGTCGTCGAACGCCGCGGTTGAGTCATTGGTGGCGGCCGAACGCGCCTTCGCGAAGGCCTCGGTCGACCACGGTATCCGGGATGCCTTTCTCGCCAACCTCGGCGACAGCGCGGTGATCTTCCGGCCCGGCCCGGTGACGGGGCGACAGTGGTTCGCGACCCACGCGGCTTCGAGCGCGCATCTGAACTGGGAGCCGCGCTATGCCGAGGTGTCGGCGAGTGGTGAACTGGGCTTTACGACCGGGCCATTCGAGCTGCGGCCGCAGAGTGCCGATGCCACGCCTGTGTTTGGGCATTACGTGACCATGTGGTCGCGCGGTGCCGGTGGCGCCGGAGCGTGGAAGGTGGCACTCGACATCGGTATCACACACGACGCGGTCGCTTCCGACAGCCTTACGGTGCGGAGCGGCCGTTCTCCTGCCTCTGCCGATGGCGCGGCCCGGCGTGACGCGCTGGTGCGCGTAGACGCGTCGTTAGGCGCAACGCCAGCCATGCTGGTGACGCTGTTGACGAACCGACTGGCGGCGGATGCTCGGCTCTACCGTGACGGTACGCCGCCCGTGGTGGGGCAGGGCGCGGTGCGTGGTGCGCTGGCGAACGACAAGCGCCTCTATGGGTCGGCACCACTCGGTGGCGGCGCAGGCGCCGCGGGGGATTTCGGGTACACGTGGGGGAGCTACACTCTCACCGCGGCCAGCGGGGCCCAACCCGGAGACGAGCACGGCTACTACCTTCGGATCTGGCGGCGCGAGGCGAACGGGCAGTGGAGGATCGTCCTGGATCTGACGAATCCGCTGCCATAGCGGACCGCGCGTTCCGCCGGCGTGATCGCTCAGGCACTTCGCGCCTTTCGATATCACGGCACTGGTACGTACCAGTGCCAGTATCACGACAGACTTGCGGAACGTCCTGGCGGGGGCTGTAGGTTATGAGCCATGACCCATGAGCGATGACGTCTCGGCGCCGTCCTCCGCCCTCCGCCCTCCGTGCTCATCTCCTCCCTCCACATCTATCCCCTGAAGTCGGCCCTCGGGGTCGCGCTCCAGGAGATGGAGCTCGACGACCGCGGCGCGGTGGGCGACCGCCGCTGGATGGTGACCGACGAGCACCACCGCTTTCTCTCACAGCGCGAGATCCCCCGCCTCGCGCTCCTCGTTCCCGCGATCACCGCCGGCGGCCTCCGTATCGAGGCGCCCGGCATGGCGCCGCTCGAAGTGCCCACACCGAGAGAGTCGTCAGGCGCGGAATCGGTCACCGGACGGGTGTGGGACGGTGAGACCCGCGTGTTGGTGGCGCACGGAGAAGCGGGTGAGTGGCTCTCGAGGTTTCTCGAACGGCCCTGTCGCCTCGTCTACCAGCCCGACGACGCCGACCTTCCGATGGCTCGGAAGTACGCCGGGACGCTGTCCGGCCAGAGACAGATCGCGCTGACCGACGGCTCGCCCCTGCTCGTAATCGGGGAGTCCTCGCTCGACGATCTCAACACCCGGCTGTCGACGCCGCTGCCGATGAACCGGTTTCGGCCCAACATCGTCATCCGGGGCGCCGAGCCCTACGAGGAAGACGCCTGGCAGACCGTGCGCGCCGGCGGCGTCCTCCTCGAGATCGCGAATGCATGCCCGCGCTGTGCCACGACCACCGTCGATCAGGCCACGGGCATCAGGGGACAGGAGCCCTTGCGCACCCTCGCGACATATCGCCGGGAGGGATCTGACGTGTACTTCGGCCAGAACGCCACGCACCACGCCCCGGGGCGCCTGCGCGTCGGGGACCAGGTGGAGGTCGTGAGCCGGGGCTCCTGAGTTTCGGCCGCAGCGAGCGCTGCAAATCAGACGTATGTTAGGGCGGCAGGCGACCGCGTCCGGACCAGCCCCCGCCAAGTCCCGCGTCCGGTCACCCCGCTCGGCCCCACCCCCAGAGGATCCAACGATGCGTCCGACCTTCCCCCCTCGTTTGGTGCTCCGATCGCTGCTGGCGGTCCTCATCGCCGCAAGCTCGCTGCGCGCGCAGCAGGCGCCCCCACAGAACCCGAACGACGTCCCGCCGTGGCTCGCGGCCGACCGCGCCGTCCTCGACGCGGAGTCGTACCAGGTGCCGCCGCCGGAGATCCAGAAGCTCGTGACCGCGCCGCGCTTCCAGAACGTGACGCTCGCGCAGCCCAGCCCTGACCGGCGTCACTTCCTCAAGCAGGAAAGCGAGGGACTGCCCAGCGTGCAGACCTTCGGGAAACCGCACTACTACTTCGCCGGGCTGCAGGTCGACTTCAAGGCGAATCGCGCCCGCACGCTCACCGATCGCGGCTCCGCTGGTCTGGCTCTGATAGACGCGCTGACCGGCAAGTCGATGTCGATCGAGACCCCAAAGGGGGCGACGGTCAGCAGCCCGGCGTGGTCGCCTGACGGGAAGCAACTGGCCTACATCGCCAACTTCGACGATGCATCGCAGATCTACGTGGCCGATGTCGCCACCGGCAAGTCGGTGCAGGTGACGAAGACGCCGCTCCTTGCCACGCTCGAGACGTCGATCGACTGGACCGCCGATGGCAAGAGCGTCATCACGGTGCTCCTCCCGGACAACCGCACGCCCGAGCCGAAGCGGCCGGCGATCGCCACCGGCCCGCTGGTGCGCACGTGGACCGACGGGGTGAAGGCGTCGGAGCGGAACTACGCGAGCCTGCTCGACGATCCTTTCGACGCCGAGCTGATGGAGTACTACGTGACGGGCCAGCTCGCGCTGATCGATGTGAAGACGAAGGCGGTGCGGAAGATCGGCGTGCCGGCGATGATCTCGAATGTCGATGCCTCGCCGGACGGGCAGTATTTCCGCGTCACCACGATGCACAAGCCGTTCTCGTACATCGTACAGTACAACGCATTCCCGTCTACCGAAGAGATCTGGGACGCGACCGGGAAGGCGCTGGCCGAGTTGTCGAAGCGGTCGCTGCGCTTCGCCGGCGACACCACGGGGGGCGGCGGGTTCGGCGGTCGTGGCGGTGGGGGCACCGGATCGAAGCGCGGGCTCTCGTGGATGCCGCAGGGGCCGGGCCTCTACTACTTGGAGCAGGTGCCCGGAGGACGTCGCGGCGGGAGTGATTCCACCGATGTGGCGGCCGGTGGCGCGCGTGGTGCCCGTGGGGGCGGGGCCGGGGCCGCAGGGGGGCGAGGGGCGCAGGGTGCCACGCGCCCCGACCGCCTGGTGCAGTGGATGCCGCCGTTCGCGCCTAACGACACGAAGGTGCTCTATCAGAACGACGGGCCGATGTCGCAGGTGATGTTCACCGACGACGCGAAGACGATCTTCGTGGGAACGACCGCCGGCGGACAGGGTGAGATCTTCGCCGTGAATCTCGACGACCCCGCCACGAAGCATGTGATCGTCCGGCAGCGGGCGTACACGCCGGCGTTTGCCGCGGGCCGCGGCGGACGGTTCGGCGGCGGGGGTGGTGGCGGTCGCGGTGGAGCGGGCGCGGACGACTCGCTCTCGTTCTACGGGAACCCCGGCGCGCTGGTCACCAAGCGCGGCAGCGCCGGCGGCCAGGTGGCGATGGTCTCGTCCGACGGCGCCGTCTTCCTTCAGGGGACGCGCTACTACAAGGACTACGAGCAGCAGCCCCCGGTGGAGTTCGTCGACAAGGTGGACATCCAGTCCGGGCAGAAGACGCGGCTCTTCGAGGGCGCGAAGGACGCCGACGAGTCGGTGGGCGCGGCACTCGACGATGACTTTTCCAAAGTGATCGTGAACCGTGAGACGCCGAAGGACGTTTCCGATTCGTACCTGCGCGATGTGAAGGCGGGCACGATGACGAAGCTCACCACCAACAAGGACTACGCGCCGGAGTTCACCAACGCCGTCCGCAAGCGGATCACCGTGACCCGTGCCGACGGGTTCCGGTTTCTGGTGCGCCTCACGCTGCCGGCCGACTACCGTGCCGGCACGCGACTTCCCGGCATGTTCTGGTTCTATCCGCGCGAGTATACGGAGCAGAACGGCTACGACCGCACGCTGCGCACCACCAATCTCAACAGCTTCCCGAACGGCGCGCCGCGGACCATCGAGTACCTCGTCACCCAGGGGTACGCGGTCGCGGACTTCGACCCGCCGATCGTGGGCGAGCAAGGCGCGATGAACGACAACTACGTCTCCGACCTGGTGATGGATCTCTCATCGGCGATCGACGAGCTGGACAAGGACGGCTACATCGATCGCACACGACTGGGGATCGGCGGGCACAGTTACGGCGCGTTCAGCACCATGAATGCGCTGGTGCACACACCGTTCTTCAAGGCGGGGATCGCAGGCGACGGGATGTACAACCGCACGCTCACGCCCGACGGATTCCAGACCGAGCGGCGCGATCTCTGGAGCGGGCAGAAGACGTATCTCGACATGTCGCCGATGCTCTATGCCGACAAGCTGCAGGGTGCGGTGCTGATGTACCACTCGCTGGAAGACCAGAACGTCGGCACCGATCCGATCAGCTCGATCCGGATGATGCAGGCGTTGCGGGCGAACGGCAAAACCGCGTCACTCTACATGTATCCGTACGAGGATCACGGCCCGCTCACGCGCGAGACGGTGCTCGATCAGTGGGCGCGGTGGGTGGCGTGGCTCGATGTGTACGTGAAGAACGCGGGGAAGGGGGGCGCGAATACGAAGGCGGTGGTCCAACCCTGAAGCGGCCACAGGCCAGAGGGCATAGGCCAGAGGCCGCAGGGCCGCAGATCGAAGGTCGGCCCGCACGGTGACGGGGAGCGTTCACTTGCTCCCCGTCTCTCGTACTGTCTCGTTAGGGCTTCTTCGTTCCTTCCTGCGACAGCATGCGCACCGAATCGGCTGTCTTGACGCCGGCGTAATGCGCGGTGGTCATGCCTTTCAGCATGCCGCTCTGCAGGTGGAAGACTGTGTGTGTCGAGACCTGGACACCCTTCTGCAGCACGCTTTCATAGGGGCCGGATTCAACGACGATACTGTCGCCGCCCACGCTGACGATGCGGGCGGGCACAGGTGGGCGATTGGCAAAGTTCACGGTCCACCCGGTGCCGTCCGGGGTCGCCATGAGATCGTACGTGA
>CAWAGQ010000014.1:0-174766 GCA_963781585.1 uncultured Gemmatimonadaceae bacterium | reverse complement strand
CCAAAGGCCAAAGGCCGGAGGCCAAAGGCCAAAGGCCATCACACGCTCAAGAGCGCCCGTCCTCGCCCCGCGTGTCCCGTCCCTCGGTACGACCCGATCCGAGCTCCTCGGAGTGGAAGGTGACCATCCGCGCCGACACGCGCGAAGAGCTGTTCGTCGAGGCAGCCCTGATCGTGAGCCGCGAATGCGGCCGGGTGCGCGGCGAACCGGGCCCATGGCACACGGTCCGCATCGCCTCTGCGACCGACGAGACACTGCTGGTCGACTGGCTCAATGAGCTCATCGGGCGTTCGGAAGTCGAGCAGCGCGCCTTCGACGACGTTCGCGCGCTGCGACTTCGCGAAGGGCACGTCACGGCGGACGTACGCGGCCGCCCCGTGGTGGAATGGACGTCACCCCTCAAGGCCGCCACGCTTCACGGACTCACTCTCGAGCGCGAGGGAGCGCGTTGGAAGGCGGAGGTGATGTTCGATGTCTAGAGATCAGTCGTCAGTCGTCAGTTTTCAGTGCCTCATTACTGATCACTGAGAACTGATAGCTGATCCCAGCTGATGACTGATTCCCTCTTGCTTCCCATCTCCAGCGCCCTCGTCCGCGTGGATGAGTACACGTGGGATATCCCCGTCACCGCGCGCAGCGATATGCGCGTTCCGGCGCGCATCTACGCCACCGAGCAGCTCCTCGACGATATGCTCACCGGCAACGCCGTCACGCAGCTCCTCAATGTCGCTACACTGCCGGGAGTGGTGGGACGCGTGTACGGCATGCCCGACATGCACGACGGCTACGGGTTTCCGGTTGGTGGTGTGGCAGCCACCGCCATGCCCGACGGCATCGTCTCTCCCGGCGGCGTGGGCTTCGACATCAACTGCGGCGTCAGGCTTCTCACGCTGCCACTCACCTTCGCCGAACTCGGTCCGCACCACGAAGCCCTGGTGCACGAGCTGTCGCGCAGCATCCCATCGGGAACCGGGCGCGGCGGCGGATGGACCCTGGACGACGACGAGATCGAGCGGGTTCTCGCCGAGGGTGTTCCGTACCTGGTGCAGGCACGCGGAGAGGGATTCGCGCAGGACGTGGAGCACTGCGAGAGTGGCGGTTGCCTTGCCGGCGCCGATCCGACACAGCTTTCCGCGCGCGCACGCGACCGTGGCCGGCCCCAGCTTGGCACGATGGGATCGGGGAACCACTTCGTGGAACTGCAGGTGGTGGACGACGTAGTCGACCCCGCGGCTGCGGCGGCTCTTGGCCTCGCCAGGAACCACATCACGGTGCTCATTCACACCGGGTCGCGCGGTCTCGGGCATCAGGTCTGCACGGACTACGTTCGCGACATGGATGCACGGCGCGACCAGTACGGCTTCCTGCTTCCCGACCGGCAGCTCTCGTGCGCTCCGGCGTCATCCGCCGAGGGGAGATCGTACGTGGGAGCGATGGCGGCGGCCGCCAACTTCGCCTGGTGCAACCGGCAGATGATCACGCAGCACGTGCGGCGCGCCGTGAACCGCGTGTTTCGCGACGTGCGACCGGAGGCCGTGCGAGTCGTGTACGACGTGGCGCACAACATCGCCAAGATCGAGGAGTACGGCGGCGCGCGGCTGTGCGTGCACCGCAAGGGCGCCACGCGGGCGTTCGGGCCGCACCACACCGAGCTGCCGGACGCCTATCGCGAGATCGGCCAGCCCGTATTCATTCCCGGCAGCATGGGGACGGAGTCCTGGGTGCTCGTCGGTCAGACGAGTTCGGACGATCGGTCATGGGGAAGCGCCTGTCACGGTGCGGGCCGGCGGCTGAGCCGGTCGGCGGCGAAGAAGGAGGTCACGGGCGTGGCGGTGCGCGCCGACCTGGAAGCCAGGGGAATCGTGGTCCGGTGCGCGTCGAACAAGGGCCTGGCGGAGGAAGCGCCGCAGGCGTACAAGGACGTGGAGCTGGTGGCCTCGGTGGTCGAGCACGCGGGGCTGGCGCGGCGCGTGGCGCGACTCAGGCCGATCGGGGTGGTGAAGGGATAGGCGGTGCGACGGGGACGGTTCGTGCACTGGAGTTCATGGAGCAGAGTTCATGGGCCAGAGGGCATGGGCCAGAGGGCATGGGCCAGAGTTCATGGGGCCAGAGTTCATGGGCCAGAGTTCATGGGCCAGAGTTCATGGGCCAGAGTTCATGGGCCAGAGTTCATGGGCCAGAGCGCATGGGCCAGAGTTCACGAAACGCGAAGTCCATAGGTCATGGTTCGTGGCTGATCACAGATCGCTGACAACAGATAGCCGATTCGCATGCCATCTTCGCCCCGCCGATCGATCCTGGCCGTCTGCGCGCTGTGTGCGTCGGCGTGCGCGCCACCCGGCGCATCGACCCCCACACCCGCCCCCGGCGGCGCAACCATCACCGCCGTGCGATTCGGCACGCTCGTCACCGGCGATGGACCCGTGCTGCGCGATGCCGTGGTGGTGATCAGCGCGGACACGGTGCTTCGCGTGGGCACGGGCGATCGCGCCGTGCCCGCCGGCGCCACGGTGATGGATCTCCGCCGCTACACCGGCATCCCCGGGCTGATCGACGTGCACACGCACGTGACCTACTGGCGCGACAAGGTCAACGATCCGCTGGGCCGTCGCGGGCCGCGCTTGCGCGACTCGGTCATTCTCGCGGCGTCGGAGAACCTGCGAAAGACGCTCGAGACGGGCGTCACCACGGTGCGTGACCTGGGCGCAAGCCGATACATCGACATCGCGCTGCGCGACTCCGTCAACAAGGGTGCATTCGTCGGTCCGCGGATGTTCGTCGCCGGATACGGGATGTCGAACGCGGGTCAGGGTCGTGGCGGCAATCCTCCGCAGAGGAATCCTGCGGTGGGACGCATCGTGGATTCACTCGACATCCCCGCCGCCGTGAAGACGCAGGTCGACTCCGGCGTGGACTGGATCAAGATGTACGGGTCGACGGGGACGTACAACAACGTCACCGGCCGGCAGACGTTCACCGATCGCGAGATGCAGATCGCCGTGCGCGAGGCGCACCGCTGGGGCAAACCCATCGCCATTCATTCGTACGGCGATTCGGGCGGGCGCGCCGCGATGCGCGCCGGCGCCGAGTCGGTGGAGCACCCCGCGGGCCTCGACGACGCGTCGCTCGCCGAGTTCGCCAGGCGCGGCACCTTCTACGTGCCGACCGTCGATCACAACCGGTTCTACGCGGAGAACGCGTCGCTCCTGGGCTATGACGCGCAGTCGGTCGCCGCGCTCGACTCGTTCATCGTGCTCAACCTCGAGACCGTGCGGCGCGCCCACCAGGCGCACGTGAAGATCGCGATGGGATCCGACGCTGTCTTCTGGATGTTCGGCGAGAACACCCGCGAGCTGGGCTGGTTCGTGAAAGCCGGCATGACGCCGGCGGAAGCGCTCGCCACCGCGACAACCAACGCGGCCGAACTGCTGCGCCGGCCGAAGAAACTCGGCCGGGTGGGTCCGGGGTCCTACGCCGATATCGTCGCGATCGAGGGCGATCCACTGGCGCACATCGGTGCGGTGATCACCGGTGTGCGATGGGTGATGAAGGGCGGCGCGGTGGTCGTCGACAGGCGTTCACCCTGAGACGCGACGGTTGACACGGGATCGACGCGTTTCGCCGCGTCCTTGACGGCGCGCAATGCATCGTCGGCCGTGTGGTAGTGTCGACGCGGAGGAGGAGAACCGGGTGCAGCCACAATCGGGCGCTTTTCGGCGACGCACGCACGTTCGCCGGCATCCAAGTGCTCTTCCACGATTTCGCGCTGCACCCCATGTTCGTGAGCAGCGGGACGTGGCTGCGCGCCGGGCCCGCGCTCGCGAGCGGAGAGTTGGGAAGGGGATCGTGCGGCGCACGTCGCTGTCATCCTGCCGGGAGCCGAATCATGAGACCCTCCTTCCGAACGCGTTCCCCCTACGCCGTGCTCGTCGCGCTCCCGGCTTTTGTGGCCGTGAGTGTGCTGCCGCTCGTCGCGCAGACTGCGCCGGACAACGCGACCGCGGCGCTCCTCGCCGACTACAAGTGGCGCAGTATCGGGCCGGGCTCCGCGGGTGGACGAATCAGCGACGTGGAGGCCCTCGACACGGACTTCCGCTACGTCGTTGTCGCGGCGGCGTCCGGCGGCGTGTGGAAGAGCACCAACGCGGGGACCACATGGACCCCGATCTTCGATCACTACGGATCATCGTCCATCGGCGACATCAAGATCTTCCAGGGCGACCGCCGGATTCTCTGGGTGGGCACGGGCGAGGCGAACAACCGAAACAGCGTCGCCTGGGGCGACGGCATCTACAAGTCCACCGATGGCGGAGAGACGTTCGCGAACGTCGGGCTCGGAAACACCTTCCAGATCGCGCGCATCGTGACCCACCCGAAGAACGCCGACATCGTCTATGTTGCCGCCATCGGAAACCTCTGGGCCGCGACAGGTGATCGTGGCGTGTTCAAGACGACGGATGGCGGCAAGAGCTGGAAGAAGCTGGCCGGTGGTCTGCCAACCGACCTGAAGACGGGCGCCACCGATCTGGTGATGGATCCCGCCAATCCGGAGGTGCTGTACGCGGCGTTCTACGAGCGCGTGCGGCTCCCGTGGCGGCTCGAGAGCGGCGGCACCAGCGGCGGCATCTTCAAGAGCACCAATGGTGGGACGACGTGGAGGAAGCTCACGCGGGGCCTTCCGGATGGTTGGACCGGACGCATCGGACTGGACATCTATAGAAAGAACCCGCGGATCGTGATGGCGATCATCGAGGCCGAGGCCGGCGCCGCCGACATGTCGAAGCCGGGATCGGGTATCTATCGGTCGGAGGACGGCGGCGAGACGTGGAAGTACCTCAACCGCTACAATAATCGCCCGTTCTACTACAGCCAGATCCGGATCAATCCGTCGGACGATCAACGCGTCTACGTCCTGACCACGAGCTTCCAGTGGTCGAGCGACGGCGGCAAGACCTTCGCCGCGGCGCGCGCGCCGTTCGGGCCCAACTACGACCATCACGCGATGTGGATCGATCCGACCAACAAGGACCGGTTCTATCTCGGCAAGGACAAGGGGCTCACGCTCACTCACGACCACGGCGGATCGTTCATCTTCTTCGACAACCTGCCGGTCATGCAGGCCTACAAGGTGGCCGTGGACATGCGCGAGCCATACGCCATTTACGCGGGGCTGCAGGACAACGGCACGGTTGGCACGATGAGCTTCTCGCGCGACATACTCGGCATTCGCAACGACGTGTCGTGGAAGCTCCACTGGGATGACGGCCAGTACATCGCGATCGATCCCAACGACTGGCGCACGGTTTATTCCGAGGGCACCGGCGGGTCGTTCCGCGTAGTTGACCCGATCGGACACACCGACACGCAGCGGCGGATCTCCCCGGCGAACATCGTCAACTTCAGCGAGGTGGCGCCGGCCGAGAGCGCATCCGACGGCCTCCCGCCGTTCCGGGTCAACTGGACGTCGCCGTTTATCATCTCCCCCCACGATCCGGGCGTTCTTTACTACGGCTCGAACTACCTGCTCAAGTCCACCGACAAGGGCGTCACCTGGACCGCTATCAGCAGAGACCTGACGCGGCGTGATGCCGACAATCGGCGCACGGGCACGCGCGCCGTGGGCGGTGAGGCGGGCGCGGCCGAGCAGCACGCGACGATCTACTCGATCTCGGAGTCGCCGATCGCCATGGGGACCATCTGGGCCGGCACTGACGACGGGAACGTGTGGGTGACGCGCGATGGCGGTACGACGTGGACGCAGGTGGATGCGAACATTCCCGACGTCCCCAATGGGACGCACGTGAGTCGCATTGCGGCCTCGGCGGCAGACGCCAACACGGCGTACGTGTCATTCGACGGTCACCGGAGCGACAACCGTGCGCCGTGGCTGTTCCGGACCACCGACGGGGGCCGGACGTGGCAGAACCTCTCGGGAGGCCTGGCGCCGAACTCGCCCGTGTATGTGGTGGAGGAGGACTCCAGGAATCCCGACCTGTTGTTCGTGGGCACCGAGCACGGCCTGCAGGTCTCACTCGATCGCGGGCGCACGTGGCGTCCGATGATGAACGGACTGCCCACGGTGGCGGTCTACGACATCGTTATCCACCCGCGCGACCGGGACGTCATCCTGGGCACGCACGGACGCGGTATCTACGTACTCGACGACATCACCGCGCTCGAGGCATGGCGCCCGGCGCTCGCAGCCAAGGCGACGCACCTGTTCACGCAGCGACAGGCGACATTGTGGGTGGACATGAGCCGCAGTGGCCAGCTGGGTGACAACACCTTCGCGGGCGAGAACCCGCCGTTCGTGCAGCCGGCGGATTTCCAGACGCGCGATCGCACGCACCTGGTGAACACACCGCTCATCACGTTCTACCTCGGGGCCGGGGCGACGGGTACGGCGACGCTCGAAGTCACGAGCCCCGATGGGACGTCGCGCACGCTCTCCATTCCCGCAAAGCCGGGGATCACGCGCTACGCGTGGGACATGCGTTCGGAGGTCCCGGCCGTCGCGGCCGCGGGTGACGAGACGGGCCGCGCGGGGGGCGCGCGCGGCGCGGGTGGTGGCCGCGCTGGGGGCGGCGGCGGTGGCCGTGCCGGGGGAGGCGGTGGCCGGGGTCGCGGCACGGGGGGGCGAGGTGGAGGCGCGCGGCCGGAGAGCGGCACGTACGCGCTCAAGCTCACCCTCGGCTCGAGTACCGCCACCGGGAGCATCGTGGTACGAGCGGATCCGCTGACGAAGCAGTGACGCGTTGCTTGCGCAACGCGACGTGAAGCATACATTGGCGAGTTGAGAAATCAGGCCCGGCGCGGTGCGCACGGTGTGCAGACACGGACGCACTACTCCTGGAACACGCAAAGTCGCAGGAGGTGGTCCCGTGATGATCCGCGTAGGTGTTGTTCGCCGCGCGTTTACGCGTATCGCGACCGCGCTCGTTGTCCTCGTCTTCGGCGCGACCACCGCGCGGGCACAGTTTGGCCGCATCGTTGGCACCGTGTCCGACTCCAGCGCCGGGGCACCCATTGGCGGGGTTCGCGTCGTCGTCAACGGTACCACACTCGGCGCGGTCAGCGGCGACGACGGCAAGTATACCATCCTCCGCGTTCCGCCCGGCACGTACACGCTCGAGACGCGGCGCCTCGGCTATCTGGCGGTAGTCCGTCCCGGTGTGGTTGTGACGGCAGGTCAGGCGACCACGGTGCAATTCCGGGTGGCAGCGGCGGCGCTGCACCTCCAGGCAACGGTCATTACTGGCGTGGTGGATCCAACGTCGGGAACGAAGGTGCCGTTCACCGTCGGCCACGTCACGAAGGAGGATGCGCCGGTCCCACCCATCAACGCGATTGCCGGCGTACAAGGGAAGATCGCCGGCATTTCCACCATCGCGCCGGCGCAGCCGGGCGACGGCGTCAGCATCCAGATCCGCACGCCCACCAGCATCAACAAGACCAGCGCACCGCTCATCGTGGTGGACGGCGTGATCCTTTCGGAGACCACGGCCGACCTCAATTCGCTCGACATCGAGAGCATCGAGGTGGTGAAGGGGGCGGCCGGCGCGTCGTTGTACGGATCGCGAGCCGCCAACGGCGTCGTGAACATCCGGACCTCCCGCGGCAAGGGCCTCGCAGCCGGGCAGACGCGATTCACCCTGCGTTCCGAATTGGGTAACAACTCACTCGTGCATCAGCTGCACTGGGCGCAGTACCACTACTACCGCACCAATTCCAGCGGTGAGTACGTGAATGCGGCCGGCGAAGTGGTGACGCGGGACCAGCGCGTGGCCCGTCCAGCCGCCACGCGCTTTCAGGATGTCTCCTACATCGACAAGCTCTACGACCCGGTGAAGCTGTTCTTCGACCCGGGCCAGTTCATGACGAACTCCTTCACCATCGCGCAGAATAGCGACCGGACGAACTGGCTCACCACGCTGTCCAACCAGCGCCAGGACGGCGTCATCCTCGGCCACGGCGGCTACACGCGAAACGACGTGCGCATCAACCTCGATCACACGCCGCGTTCCAACCTGTCGGTGTCCCTGAGCGGCTACCACGCGCGCTCGGATCGGGAAGAGCTCGATGGCAACACCTTCTTCGACCTCATCAACCAGGCCCCGGACCTGAACCTGCTCCAGCCCGACCCGGATGGCACCAAGTACATCTTCCAGCCGGACCCTCAGGGTATCCGCGCCAATCCCCTGTACATCGCCGAGACCGACAAGAACAACACACAGCGCACACGCACGCTCGGCAACATCGCGCTGCGCTGGCTGCCGCTGTCGTGGCTGACGGCGGACGCCGACGCGAGCTACGACCGCTCCGACCAGAACGGCCGGGAGTGGGTGGACCGCGGGTTCAAGATCGAGGCGGCACCAGGCATCTCCACCGGGTCCCTGTCGCTGTCGGATGCGTATACCACTGCCGTCAATCTGTCGGCCAGCGCCAGCGTGCTCCATAAATTCGGTGAGTTCACGGCGCGATCGACCGCGCGCGTGCTCACCGAACAGCAGAAGACGTCGAACGCAACCGCAAGTGGCACGAACTTCGCCGTCGCGGGCACCCCGAGGCTCGCTGCGGCCCTGGTGAAGAACAGCTCGTCGTCGTACCAGGAAATCGTCTCCGAGGGATATTTCCTCACCGGCGGACTCGATTACGGCAGCCGCCTGATTCTCGACGGCCTGGTGCGACGCGACGGTAGCTCGCTCTTCGGGTCCGGCGAAAAATGGCACACGTATTACCGCGGGAGCGCCGCGTACCGAATGTCAGAAGAACGCTGGTGGCCGTGGCGACAGATCACCGAGTTCAAGCTTCGTATCTCACAGGGCACCGCGGGCAACCGGCCCTCGTTCGCCGACCAATATGAAACGTATACGGTCAGCGGCAGCGGGTCGCTCACGAAGGGAACCCTGGGGAATCGCCTCCTCAAGCCGGAGACCTCGAAGGAGACCGAGGTCGGCCTCGACCTCATCGTGAACAACAAGTACTCGCTCCAGGTGTCGCACGCTGCGGTGACGAGCACCGATCAGCTGCTCTCGATCCCGCTTCCCGGCGCCCTTGGCTTTACCACCCAGTGGCAGAACGCGGGAACCGTGAAAGGGAACACCCTGGAGGCGACAGTCGAGGCGCAACTCTATAACGGGAGGACGACCTCATGGAGGATGGGGTTCACGGTGGACCGCTCGCGCAACCACATCTCGGACTTCAACACCAGTTGCTTCCGTGACGGGATAACGTATCGCTGCGCCGGCGAGGATCTCACCACCATGTATGGCACGGCCTTCGTGCACTCGAAGGACCAGCTCCCCGCGTCGCAGTCTGATGCCCTGGACCAGTTCGAACGGAACGACGACGGGCTGATCGTGGCCGTTGGGCCGGGCGGCCACTACAGCGATGGGAAATGGGGGACAACCGTCGTCAGCAACGGGGTCACCTACAGCTGGGGGATGCCGATCATCCTGCGCGACTCGACCAACCAGAACGCGATCGTACGGATCGGAAACGGAAATCCCAGGTTCCACTACGCCATCTCGAACAACGTGCAGTGGCACGGCATCCAGTTCTACGGGTTGCTGGACTCACAGGTTGGCGGGAATGTCTACAACACGACCAAGCAGCGCATGTACCAGTTTCAACGCAGCGCAGACGTCGACCAGTCCGGAAAGCCCGACGAGAAGAAGAAGCCGATCGACTACTACGTGAGCCTTTACAACGGGGCCACGACCACCGACTGGTTCGTGGAGTCCGGCAGCTGGGTCAAGCTGCGGGAGGTTTCGGTGAAGTTTCTGATTCCTCAGCGCGTCTTCTCTCACATTCCGGGCGCCGGCAGCGCCGGTGCTTCCTTTTCGATTGTCGGCCGCAACCTGTATACCTGGACGAAATACAGCGGATACGACCCGGAGGTCGGAACCGTCAACCAGCGGGTGGACAGTTATGCCTACCCACTGTACAGGACGATCACGGCCGTTCTCCAATTCCAATTCTGACCGCCGACCGGAGCAAGCCGATGAAACGTCCATCGATTCTGCATCGCGTCGTGTCGGTTGCCACCGGCATGGCGCTCGTGTCGTGCATGGACCTCACGGTCCCGAACGAGAACAATCCGGATCGGCTGCGCGCGACGAGCACGCCGGGCGACGTCGAAAACCTGATCGCGTCCACTTTCCAGAAGTGGTGGCCACGGGTGTACGGCACTCAGCCCACGATCATGTGGTCGCAGCTGGCCTATGAATTCAGCTCCCCCTTCGTCTGCCAGGGGAGCCAGGACAATGCCATAGAGCCGCGCCCGGCGTGGAACAACACGACCGTCTACTCGAACCGCGGCGTCTCGGCGAATACCTGGAACGACCTGTACGGCACGATCTCGCTCGCCAATGATGGCCTCCAGGCACTCGACCGCGGCCTCCAGATCGGGACGAACGGAGCGGACAACTCGCGCGCGCGTGCGTTCGCCAAGTTCATGCAGGGGGTCGCCACCGGCCACCTCGCCCTCATGTACGACAAGGCGCTCGTCCTCGACGAGCGCGTGGACGTGGACACGCTCACCGTGCCCAACTACGTGCCATACACGGAGGTGATGCCCGCCGCTATCGCGATGCTCAAGGCGTCCATCGCCATCGCCGACACCGCCACCTTCACCCTCCCCGATGTGGGGTGGGTGCCCGGCCTTACCCTCACCAACAAGGACCTGTCGCGGCTGGCACATACGTACATCGCGCGTTTCATGGCGTACGTGCCGCGCTCGCCTGCGGAGCGTGCGGCGGTCGACTGGAACGAGGTCATTGCCCAGAGCGACATGGGGATCACCGCGGACTTCGCGCCAATCGGCACGCCCGGCGTCTTTGAGGATCTCTACAAGCAGCGCGCGGCACGCCTGCGCACCGTGATTCCCAGCGACTTCATGAGAGGGAACGGCTGGTTGATCGGCCCGTCCGATTCCACCGACCACTTCAAGAACTGGGTGGCCTTGCCGGTGGACCAGCGCACCGCCTTTCAGGTCATCACGAAGGACCGTCGCATCCAGGGACCCACCGGCGTGGGCTCGAAGGGCAAGTACTTCGGATACGACTCGAGAATTTCCTTCTACTCCGCCGCGCGCGGGCTGTACAACGCTTCGTACTACGCGTTCTATCACTACGGAACGGGTACGTCGTATCAGTCCGGGCCGCTCGTCGCCCTCACACGCACGGAGCTCGACCTGTTGAAGGCTGAGGCGCTGATCCGCCTCGGCCGAGCCACCGACGCCTTGCCGCTGATCAACAAGAGTCGCGTGGCGAACGGCGAGCTCCCTCCGGTCGACATCAGCGGACCACCGGATGAGGCGGGGTGCGTCCCCAGTAAGCCCACCGGTGGCTGCGGCACTCTTTGGGACGCCCTCAAATACGAGAAGCGCATCGAGGAGGCGGGGGTCGACGGCCAGGTGGCGATGTGGGACGCCCGCGGATGGGGCACACTCGCCACGAACACCTTCCTCAACCTTCCGATTCCGGGCCGGGAACTCGAGATCGAGAGGCTGCCAAACTACACGAATGGCGGCGGAGGGACGTTCAGCGCTCCGCCGCCGGACTTCGAGAAGTGTCCGGTGGCGCTGCCGCGGTGCCCGTAGCGCGCTGCCGCGGCCGATAGGGGTCGCTTGAGGGAGCGAGACGCCGCGGTCACGCGGCGCGAGCTTCTTGCCGGTGCGGCGAGCGCGCTCGGCGCCGCCGCGCTCGTGGGGGCACCCGCATACCTGGCCGCACAGGGGGCCGCGATTCCTGCACCGGGTCCGCCCCCCCCAGGCGGCGTCGGCGATCCGACGCGGACTCCCGGGGCACCAACGTCCGCCCTAGGCGCCCGATCGCCTTCTGTCCAGCTGTTGCGCTTTCCGACCGGGGACCTCAAGGGCGGCTCACTGACGCCGCTGCAGGACCTTGCGGGCACGATCACGCCCGCCGACCTGCATTTCGAGGTGCACCACGCCGGCGTTCCCCGCATCGACCCGGCGCGGCATACCCTGCTGGTGCACGGCCTCGTCGAGCGCCCCGCGTTCTTCACGGTGGAGGACATCAAGCGCCTTCCGCAGATGACCCGCACGCACTTCATCGAGTGCGGGGGCAACGGGGAACACGCATTCCGCCCAGGCGCGTTCGGCCCGCCCCGCCCGGACCTCACTCCGCAACAGGTGGCCGGTCTGACGAGCAACTCCGAGTGGACCGGCGTTGCGCTCCGTGTCCTCCTCGAGCAAGCCGGCGTGAAGCGCGGCGTCAAATGGTTCCTCGCCGAGGGAGGCGATGCCTGCCGGCTGGCGCGCAGCATTCCCATCGAGAAAGCGTGGGATGATGCGATGATCGCCTGGGGGCAGAACGGCGAGCCGCTCCGCCCCGAACAGGGATTCCCGATGCGCCTGCTCCTCCCCGGATGGGAGGGCGCCACGAATGTGAAGTGGCTGCGGCGCCTCGAGCTCGGCACGCGCCCCTGGATGACTCGATGGGAAACGGCTACGTACACCGATCCGCTCGCCGATGGCACGGCCAGGCAGTTCGCCTTCGAGATGGATGCGCGGTCGATCATCACCTCGCCTGCGCATCCCATGACGCTCTCCCCTGGGTGGTGGCCGGTAACGGGGCTTGCCTGGACCGGACGGGGAAAGATCCGCCGCGTCGAAGTGAGCACCGATTCCGGCGCGACCTGGTCCGACGCTGCGCTGGATGGTCCGGTGCTGCCAAAGGCACATGTGCGATTCACGCACATGTGGAACTGGGACGGCGCCGAGACGATCCTGATGAGCCGCGCCACGGACGAGACGGGGTACACGCAGCCGACGCGCGAAGCGCTCATTCGCGCGCGCGGCATCGCCACGCTCTACCACTGGAACCCTGTGTATGGATGGACGGTGAAGCCGAACGGACGCGTTTTCTTTCATGGGGCGACCTGATGCACCGTTGGCCGCTCGCGATCGCCGGCCTGGTGCTGGCGGCGTGCAGCCGCGAGCACGGTGCGGCGGTTGCGGTGGTCCAGTACCACCTCGGTCGCGCCGCGAGCCCGCAGGACGTCGCCGCGCTCAACACGGACGCCGCGCCCGACGGCGAGGGACTTCCGCCGGGGCGCGGCACCCCGACCCAGGGCGCGGCGCTGTTCGCGCTGAAGTGCGCGTCGTGCCACGGCCCAGCCGGTGCGGGCATCCCGCCGCTCTACCCGGCGCTCGTCGGCCGCGATCCCCGGGCCGCGGAGTTCGGCTTCGCGACCGACCCGCGGCTCACCCGTACGATCGGGGACTACTGGCCGTACGCGACCACGGTGTTCGACTACGTGCGTCGCGCCATGCCATTCACCACGCCCGGCTCGTTGACGAACGACGAGGTCTACGCCCTCACCGCGTACCTCCTTGCGGCGAACCGGATCATACCAATGAACGCGACGGTGGACTCGGCGTCTCTTACGGCAGTGAGGATGCCGGCTGTGGGACGATTCGTGCGCGACAACAGGCGCGGTGGGCAGGAGGTGCGGTAGGGCGTACGGGTGTCCTGGGGGCCCGGAATCGTAGTCGGATGGCTGGCCCCTGAAATCAGCCCCCCATGAGCACGACCAGCTTCTTCCGCGGCTTGATCAGGTCCGCCAGCGTATAGCGCTCCAGCACCGCGAAGAATCCGACAAGCGCCTTGTCGAGGGCGCCAGCCAGCACGCACGACGGGGCGATGGGACAGGTGCTGGTGTCCGGGTCGAAGCAGGGCACGATCGCGAGATTCGCCTCGGTAGCCCGCACCACCGCCCCCAGGTTGATCTCGCCGGGCGCCTTCGCGAGCCGCAGGCCGCCATTCCGCCCCCGGATGGACCGGACGTAGCCCAGCTGCACGAGCCGTTTCACAACCTTCAGCAGATGGTCCTCGGACATCACCATTCGCGACGCGATCTCGCCAACGGTGGTCGTCTCACGGGGGAAAGTGCCCAGGTACATCAGGCAGCGCAACGCATTGTCGCTGAAGCGGGTGAGCCGCATCGGACCTCTCCGAGGTAATGGCCAAACGCTAGAGGCGCGCGATGCTGCGTCGTGTCGTCGGAATGCCGCTGGCGACGCCGGAGAAAGCCGTACGTCAGCTGATTGCTGCTGACTGATCGTCTATCGGGATACAATCAGCGCGCAGCACGTCACTCCCCCTTCCGCCTTGGCCAGCTCGCCGGCTGGCACCGCGCGCACCTGGCATCCCGCCGACTCGAGCCGCGCGCGCGTGCGCGGGTGCTCCCCGGGATAGATGACCGTTGCGTTCACGAGGAGCGCGTTGGCGCCGAAGGGTTCATCGGGATGAACCGGCACGATCTCCCAGTCGCGGAACGCATCAGAATCGACCCACGCCGGGTTGATCACGAGCGTGCGCGGACCGACCCGGGTGACCGCGCTCTTGAGATGCAGACAGTTCCGCACCTCCACCGCGCGAACGGCGTAGCCGGCCGCCTCTGTGCAGGTACGCAGTTGCGCAATGCCCGCAGGATTGGTCCGCTCGCTCAACCCCACGACCAGCTCGTGGTCCAAAGCCAGGACGTCGCCGCCATCCAGCGTGCCCGCTGCCTCGATGCGTCCGATCGGGCGCAGTGGCCGCAAGACTCCCTCGACCCCCACGACCTCAGCCCGCCGCGATGCGGCTCCGGGCCGCGCGAGGACGGCAAGTTCATCGAGGACCACTGCGGTGTCCTCGATGAACACCGAGTCGGGAAGATCGGGCAGCTCGGGCAGGCGGCGCACCTCAACCCCGAGCTCGCGCAATACCTCTTCGAGACGGGCATGCTCGATGCGAGCACGCGCCAAATCGATCGGTGCACGCTCGAGATGGCTCAGCTCGCATTGGTTGATGGATCGGGGGACTCCTCGGGTAAGAGCAAGAAGCATGGGGTTCCAGCTGTCGGCGGTCAGATATCAGGTAATGCGGGCACTCTTCGCCTATCCGTCATCAGGCATCCGTCATCAGGCATCCGTCATCAGCTATCAGCCAACGGTCAGTCGTCAGCTATCAGCTATCGGCGACGAACCATGACCTGTTCGCGATCCGTCGTTCCCAGGGCCAATAACCATGTCGTCAGGCGGCTGCTCGAACTCGACCACCGCCGCTGGCGCCCCAAACGCGAAGGTCGGGATGACCGTTCCGACAACCGTGTACACGATGAGCGCGCCATAGAGCGCCGCGTGCAGTGCATACTGCTCCGCGAGGATCTGCGCCAGCACCAGGGTGAACACAAGCGTCGGAATGAGCGGAATGCCGACGCGAATGCTCTGCCTCCAGCCCTCGCCCAGCGTGAGCCCGCGCTGAACCACGACCAACGCCACCCGCACCGGAACGCAGAAGAACGCCAGCAGCAGTCCGAGCGCGACGGATGCCCAGGTGAGGGCGCCGCGCGGAACGCTCACACCGGCGTTGAAGAAGTAGAACGGGATGAAGAACGACGCGAACACCTCCACCGCGTGCACATTCTTGTCCGACGCCAGCCGGGGAAGCCGTTCGCGCAGGCGGTTGGCCACGATGCCCACCAGGAACGCTCCGACGAGATAGTACACCCCCAGCTGCTTCGTCGCGTATGCGCAGACCACCGCCACCATCAGCATGAACGCGAACTCCGAATCGGGGGCGTACGGGAGCACCCGCGACGCGAAGAACCGGAAGACGACCGGCAGGAATGCCGCCAACGCCAGCAGCGCCAGGGCCGAAAGTCCCAGCCTGCCGGCCGACGTAGACTGGAGCGTGACGAACAGGATACCGAGGGCCACGAGCTCGCTGGCGATCGCTTTCGTTCGGATCCAGAAGCGCTCCTCGTCCGACACGTCCAGGGCTTTGAGCGAGTCGAGGATGAACCCGGTGGACGGTGTGAGGAGCGCCAGCGCGAAGAGCACCGCGGGCCGGACGCCGAGTCCGAGAATGCGCGTCCCCGCCCACGCGAACGCCGCCAGACTGATGACGCTCACCGCGACGTGCTCGACCAGGACGCGGGCGCCGCGGCGCAGGCTGTCGGTGTCGACCTCGAGTCCGGCAAACAGGAAGAGCGCTGTGATGCCGAACGTGGCGAGGAGGTGAACGGTGGCGTCGTGCGTGAACAGCTTGAGTCCGGTTCCGAGCGCTACGCCCACGACAAGCGTAGTAACGGCGGATGGCAATCTGAAACGCTGCAGGACTTTGGGGAGAACCAGCAGTCCAAACAGCAGCGCGACGTATTCCAGCTCGGTAGTGACGTCGTTCATGGCAGGGCGTAAGAGTGATCTCAGGGAAGATCGCCGGGAAGGCGGCACCGCCTTGCCACCACCGCGCGACTCGTGTTTCTATGGGGAATCCGCTCCAGCCCGTCTCAGCGCCAGGCCCGCCTCACAACACCGGTCCATAATGGCCAAGATCATCAACGTCGCCCTCAGACTCCCCGTGGTCGTCCTCTACCGAGAGGGCAAACTCACGGTGTCGCCGAGCCCGGGCGGAGTTGCGGGCGGGCTCCGCACCGCCCTGTCGGGCCGCCTCGCTCGCTGGGTCGGCTGGCCAGGTGACATCTCCGGACTTAGCGCGACTGACGTCCGGAAAGTGCGCGGCATGCTCGACCGCCGGCGTCTCACGCCGGTTCGCATTCCGAGCGACGTGTTCGGCCAGTTCTACGAAGGTTATTCCAACGAGGTGCTGTGGCCCCTGTTTCACTCGCTCCCGTTCGCGCTCCCGTTGTCAATCGAGTCTTGGGACGCATACGCCGAAGCCAACCACGCCTTCGCGCGCGCCGCGCGAGGCAAGCGCGCAACAAACGAACCCTACTGGATTCATGACTACCAGCTGTGCCTGGTTCCCCAGTTTCTCCGGGCGTTCCGGCGTCGGTCGGCGATCGGGTTCTTCCTCCACATTCCCTTTCCGAGTCCGGACATGTTCCAGATCCTGCCGCACGGACCGGACATCCTGCGTGGGATCCTGGGCGCCGACCTGGTTGGCTTTCACACCGACGACTACCGCCAGAACTTCGCGGCCTGCGTGGAGAGCCTACCGGGCGCGAAGCGGCTGGCCGGCGACAAGGTTCAATTCGACGGTCGCACGATACGGCTTGGCGTGCACCCGATGGGTGTGGACGTGCAGCGCCTGGAGCGTATCGCCCGGAAGGCGCGTGATAGCGGTGCAATCGATGCGCTGCGCCGGCGCCACCGCATGCACCTCATCCTCGGCATCGACCGCCTCGACTACACCAAGGGTATCCCCAGGCGCATGCTGGCGTTCGACTCCCTGCTGAAGCGCTATCCCCAGTGGCACGAACGAGTGCTGTTTCTGCAGGTCGCGGTACCAACCCGGACACAGGTCCCCGCGTACGGGATTTCCGAAGGGGAGACCGAGCAACTCATCGGCCGCATCCACGGCACGTTCGCCACACCGCACTGGGTTCCCATCCACTATCTCCATACCTCGCTCGCCCTGGAGGAAGTGGTGGCGCTGTACGGATCGGCCGACGTTATGGTCGTGACGCCGATTCGCGACGGAATGAACCTGGTATCGAAGGAGTTCGTGGCCAGTCGGATCGACGAGGACGGCGTGCTGGTGCTGAGCCGCTTCGCTGGCGCCGCGCGTGATCTGCCCGAAGCCGTGCTGGTGAACCCCTATGACGTGCACGCGACGGCCGACGCACTCCATGGGGCCCTTCGCATGTCCGTGCAGGAGCGACAGCGCCGCATGCGTGCCCTGCGCCAACGCGTGCGCACCAGTGACGTGCACCAGTGGGCGAGGGGATTCCTGCGGGATCTGGCCACTGCCGCAGCCGAACGCGGCGCCCACCGGCGCGACCCCGCTACAAAGACCTGAGCGGGAGACCCGAGAGGTAGGCGCGAAGAGCGCCCATCGCCACCGGCTTGGTGAAGTAGACGTCGCATCCGGCTTCGTTTGCGCGCCGCCGATCCTCGGTCTGACCGTACCCTGAAATCGCCGCGATTCTGAGCTCCCTGCCGCCCGGCCGCGCGCGCAGCGTTCGGGCCACTTCGTACCCGCTCACCCCGGGAAGGCCGATGTCGAGCAGCACGACGTCGGGCGTCGATTCCAGGGCGAGATCGAGCGCATCCCCCGCGCTTCGCGCGATCCGCACCACATGCCCGTCATGGCGCAGCAGGGCCGCCATCGTCTCGGCCGAATCGCGATCGTCATCGACGACCAGGATTCGTCGCGGAGTGGTTCCCTTCGGATCCCGCGAGGGTGAAGAGTCGTCGTGTGCGCTCATCCTCGCTATACGCAAGTATGACGATCGCCGTTCGCCTGGCTGGCACGCGCGTCGCTCATGGAGAATCCTCGCGGGGCTGGTTGCTTCGGCCAGGAGCGGGCTGCCGCGGGTTTACCCCGCGCGCGAACGTTCCATTCGACAGCGATCAGGCGGCCGCCGCTGACGACCGGTCCTGTCGCCAACAACTAACCGGTTGCGGACGTTCCTGTCGAACCGGACCCCGGCGACGGCGAGAGCACCTCCGCCAGGAGCTTCCGCAGCTCCGACTCGACGGGGTCGGACGGCAGCACGTGCACCCGAGGATGTGGACTCCGGACGCTGTGTGCATTCACGAGCACGACGACGCGGTGGGGCGCGCTGAGCACGAATTCCAGCATTGCGTCGAGTCCGCTGGCCGACGGAAGGTCGGTCACCCAGACGAGCGGTTCGCCGTGCAGCCGTCCGCCGGTTTCGTCCACGTAGAACCCGCAACCGCGCAACGCCCTGACCACGAGCCGCGACGTCCGCGAATCGGCCAGCGTCACCCGTGATACACGCGCAAGGGTGCTCGTCCGGCGCGGGCCGCTCGTCCGATCGGCGATGGGAATCGTGAACACGAACGCGGTTCCCGGCGCGGCCTTCTCGCCGATCGCGATCTCCCCCCCGCCCGCTCGACGAGTGCGCGCACCAGCGAAAGACCCTGACTCCCCGGTGCGGCGGCGGCGCCCGAAGGCCGGGTGAACTCGCGCAGCTCGCGGCGCTGGTCCTCGTCCACGGTGCTGGCATTGTCCTCGACCCCCACTCGAATCATCGGAGGCCGTGCCACGCGTTCCGCCCAGATTCGCACCGTACCGCCGCTCTGCCCGCGCAATGCCTGGCCGGCGCTCTGCACGAGGTGAAAGACGATGTGGGTGAGGGTGGGACCGGACAGGCGAATGGGCGGCAGCCGTGGGGGCAAGTCACACGTGAGGACGATGCCAGCCGGCAGGGCGTCCTTGAGGACCGCTTCCATGTCGCGCCACCAGTCGCCAAGCAACGCGGCCTCATTGGCGTCCGGCTCCAGCCGAGGATTGCCGGCCAACATGCGGAGACCGTTCGTCAGACGCTGCAGGTGCTCCAGCACGCGCCCAATGGCACTCAGATCGGCGACCGCCAGTCGCGGAAGATCCATCGCGCCGAGCGAGTCCAGACGCAACCGGAGTGGCTGGAGCAGATTGCCGAGGTCGTGCCCCAGCCCCGCCGAGAGCGTGCGCATCCCGCCGGTGTTCGCCTCGAGGTTCCGTTCCATGCGGTGTCGTTCGGCGAGTTCCCCACGCAGCGCGTGCCAGAGCTTGGCGTTACGCAGCACGGCCGCGACGAAGGTGGCCAGACGCCGGGCGGTGCGCAGGTCCTCCTGGCCGTATGGCACGCGATCGGCGTCCGCCACCAGCAGCAGGAGTGACCCAAGCAGTCCGCCGTCGATCTCCAGCGGCATATATAGAATGGACCGGACGGGCAACGCTCGGGCAATTTCGAGCATGTCGCCGGTCGGGACATTTGCCTCGAGCCAGGCTTCGGTCACCATCGGGACCACCACCGGTTCGCCCCGCGCAAGGATGCGCTGCGTGGCGCTCCCGGTGTTTTTCCACTCGCCGAACAGGCGCTCCATCCGATCGCTCGCGTTCGCGGGAATCGGGGGAACGTGTCGGGTCAGCGCGAGTTTCCACGCGTCCTGCTGCTCATCCAGGAGCGCGATGCTGCACCAGTCGGCAAAGTGTGGCACGAGCAGATCGCCCAGGCGATGGAGCGCCTCTGAGAGATCCAGCGAGTGCGTGAGAAGCGCGCCGGCCCGGTCGAGCAACACATCGACGTGCTGGCTGCGCAGGGGTTGATAGACGGGGGTTGGACTCCTGGGGTCGTTCACAACGCCGGCGCGATCAAGTGGCTCGATCCGCTGCTGACTGCCCCTTCGTGCGCGCCTTTGCGTTGACACCGCCATGCTCCGACCTGTCGCCTGTCCACCACCATCCCGGCGTCGGCGAATCCGCCGCCTTGTCGAACTTTCGCCGGTCGCGGCCGCCTCGCACAATGGGCCGTCCGGAGAACACGGATGCGGCTACGTTAGGCATACACCGCCATCCCTCATGTGGGAGAAGGGAGGGTGTCCCTTGCGCGGTATGAAGTGGTCTTGCACCTTTCCACACTCCTTGTTCGGCAGGGCCCATTGGAAGCGCTCTCGGCACGTACGCGCGTTCTCATCGTAGACGACCACGAGCTGGTGCGGCAGGGGCTCGCGGAGCTGCTCGGCCGCAACCCGCGGATCGACGTTGTGGGCAGCGCCGAAAGCGGGATGCGCGCTCTTGAATTGTACGGCCAGGCCCGCCCCGACGTGTCTCTCGTGGACATGAGAATGTCGCCGATGGACGGCGTGGAGACCATCGTGGCGCTGCGTCAGCTCGACGCCGATGCGCGAATCATCCTGCTGACAACCTATGATACCGAGGAAGACATCTACCGCGGGCTGAAGGCGGGGGCGGCGAGCTATCTGCTGAAGGACGTAGGGCTTGGCGAGCTGGTCGATACGATCGTCGCTGTGCATTCCGGCGAGAAGCGAATTCCCGGGCGGATTGCGGCAAAGCTTGCCGAGCACATGGCCAAGCCATCGCTCACACCACGACAACTGGACACGCTGCAGCTGGTGGTCGCCGGCCGGTCCAACCAGGAAATCGCGAGTCACCTTCACATCACCGAAGGCACCGTCAAAGCGCATGTGAAGGCGATCCTGGCGAAGTTTGGCGCGCGCGATCGCGCCCATGCCGCCTCCATCGCGCTGAAAAGAGGGATCGTCCGCACCAGCTGAGGCGCTCCGCGCCCGCTGAACGCACCCGCCGCGAGCGCACCCTCCGTTAGGCCAATACCAAGTCTTTACCGAAGCGGAATGTTGCCGCATGCATCGGTGTCGCATTCTGTGGCACCACCGATCCCGCTGCCACGTTCTGGCGAGGCCGGTGTGGCGGATGCGCGAGGACGCCGGAGCGTCTGGCCCCGGCCGCGGCCGCCCAACCGCCATGTGCATTTGGTTGGGGGAACCGATGAGATCGACCTACCGGAACACGCCCCACCCCAAGGCGCCTTCAGGGGTGACGTCGTACAGCGCTGTCTTCGCCCACGAACAACTGACCGGTCAGACACCGGTATTGCCACGGCTGGCCGACGCACCGCCGCACGTGAGCGAGACGGAGCAGGTCGAACGTCCACGGCGGATGCGGCGACGCCGGGCCGCCATTCTCGACCTGGACGGCACGCTGCTGGACAGCAACGAAGCGCAGGCGCTGGCGTGGCTCGTTGCGCTGCACGACTTCGGTCACGAGGTCGCCCTGGATCTGCTGCGACCGCTGGTGGGAATGACGCCGGAGCGTGTGGTGCACCATGCGATTGGCGCGCCCGCGAGCACCGACGCGCTCGAACGTATTCTCGAACGTCGGTCTCAGGTGTTCCGCACCTGGTATCTGCCGCGATTGCTGCCGTTCGTCGGGACGCGGGCACTGCTCCAGCGGATGAAGCGCGATGGGCTGCGACTCATTGCCGCCACCAACGCACTGCAGGAGGAGGCGGAGGGGCTCGCGCGTGTCACGTCGGTGGCGGACCTTCTGGACGACGTGGTGTCGGGGACCGACGTGGACGCCCACCGGCAGGATGATGTGGTGCACGCGGCCGTTGGCCGTACCGGATGCGACACCGATTCGATCGTGTTGCTGGGGGACACGCCTTACGACGTGGCCGCCGGCGTGCGCGCGGGGATCGACGTCGTCGCGTTGCGGTGTGGGGGTTGGCGCGACTCGGCGCTCCGAGGGGCCGTGGCCCTGTACGACGACGCGTGCGACCTCCTGCGGCACTACTCGTCCTCTCCGTTCTTCCTGCCCGCGAGCTCGCCGGACTACACGGCGCCACAGCTCCGCCTGATGCAGTGACTGGACGTCGCGAACCGCGCCGAAGCCGGGTGTTGGGCCCGACCCAACGTCTGCAGCCGAGGCCGGTCGCGCGGCGCGGCAGCGTCGGATGGATCACAGACAAACGGTGCGCGATCGGGCCACAGTGCATCGCGGCCCGGGGCAACAATGCGGCCGCTGCCGGACCCGGCCGCGCGTACCGACGCACCCGGCGATCATGCGCGCGTTCGGACAGCAGGACGGTAGACGCACCCCCATCATCGGAGGCCATCGGAGCCGCTATGGTCGCGCCAGTGGCGCCATCGACGCGACGCTCGGCGATCGACCGGTGTTCGTTAGGCTTCCGGCGCCGATCACCATTCAAACCGACAAGGAGGAGAGGTCTCATGTTCTCCACGCTCCCGGATACCCTCAAGGCGCCGCGGCTCGCCGCGCTGGCCTTGCTGGCGCTGGCGCTCGCGGCCTGCAAGTCGCGGCAGGACCAGATGGCGGTCGATACCATGGCCGGTGTCGATACCGCTCCCGCCACCGCCCTGCCCGCCACGCCCGCGATGGCCGATGCGGACATCCTCCAGGTGTTCTACACGGCCAATACCGCCGACAGCGCGGTCAGCGCGCTTGCCAGGACCAAGGCGAAGAGCGCCGGCGTCAAGGAGTTCGCCAGGACGATGGTCAGCGACGACGCCAACCTGAACAAGGACGCGCAGAACCTCGCCCAGAGCGCATCGATCACCGGCATGCCTAACGACAAGAGCATGGCGTGGCAGAGCGATGCCGACCAGACGCTCAGCTCGCTCAAGGGGCAGTCCGGTTCGGACTTCGACAACACCTATCTGGGTCACGAGGTCCAGTCTCTGCAGAAGCAACTCGATGAGCTCGATCAGAACCTGATCCCGTCGGCGGCGAATGCAGACCTGAAGCAGTTGCTGCAGAACTCGCGGGCGACGATTTCCGCCCACCTCGACCGGGCCAGGCAACTGCAGCAGACGGTCGGCGGCACCACCGGCTAGCACGCGGCCTGATCGGAAAGGTCGAATCACCTGCCGGCGCGGCCGGGATCCGGCCCCAGGCGCAACGGGCGCGCGTGTGTCCCGAACCGGATTACCGCCGTTCCGCGCCCTGTGAGACAACAACACGCCCATCCGGATGGATGGGCGTGTTGTTGTCTCGTCGTTACGGCCGTCCTGTTGCGCGCCGCTGAAACCGCGAGGCGCGAAAACGCTTTGGGCACGGGCTGCGCGACTGACTGCAGACCGGCTGAGCCAGACGTCAGTCGTCATCGCGCATCCCGTGCCCATTGCGCCGCGCGCCCCGCAACGAAGCGCCTCTCCCCCCGACTCTATCCCCGACCACCAGACGCTTCGTCGCGGGCGCACTTTCTGGAAAGCAACGTACGGCGGCTGCCCGGCCGCACGCCATTCATCGGTCGTGCAAACTGTCTTTGCCGCCTCCGGGACATGCCTGGGTCGCCCCGCCGGACAGCGGACACCTTGCCCGGCGGGAGCATCTGATGCGGCGCCAGGCGTTCGGCGGATGGCGGGGCCGGCACCAGGGACGGTAATTTCGCGCATGTCCTTTCACGACACGCCTCGATTCCCCGGTGGCTTCCGGTGCGCGAGCCGCAATTGCGGACTCAAGCCCGCCGCGAAGGATCTGGCTCTCTTCGTCAGCAACGTGGACGCGACCGCGGCGGCGGTCTTTACGCGCAATCACTTTCCAGGCGCACCCATCGTGCTCGGTCGCACTACGATCCGCGGCGGTCGCTTGCGCGGCATTGTCGCCAACAGCAGGTACAGCAACGTCGCCACCGGAACCACCGGGCTGGAGCACGCCCGCCGGATGGCGCGCGCGGCCGCTGCCGAAATCGGGACCAGCGCCGACCGGGTGCTGGTGAGCTCGACCGGCGTGATCGGCGTGCCCCTCCCGATCGAGACCGTCGAGCGCGGGATCCGCGGCATGGCGGGGGAATTGCGCGACGACCCATTGGTCGGCGCAGAAGGCATCATGACCACCGACAGCCGTCCCAAGGCGCTGTCGCTGGGAGTGGGCGATGCGACCATCTCGTGGGTGGCGAAGGGCTCCGGCATGGTCGAGCCCAACATGGCCACCATGCTCGTCTACATCTTCACCGACGCCGCGCTCGAGGCGTCGCCGCTCGACACCATGCTTCGCAGCGCGGTACGGGTGTCGTTCAACATGCTCTCGGTCGACAGCGATACGAGCACGTCGGATACCTGCGCGGTCATGGCCAATGGCATGGCCGGGCCGGTGGACGCAGGAGCGTTTCTGGACGCCCTGATCGCCGGCTCCGTGCGGATGGCCGAAGTGCTCGCGCGGGATGGAGAGGGGGCAACGCACCTGCTGCGCGCGACGGTGCGCGGGGCGGCCAGCGACGACGACGCCCGACGCGTCGCCAAGTCCCTGGTGAACTCGCCCCTCGTGAAGACGATGGTGCACGGCGCCGACCCCAATGTGGGACGGATCCTGATGGCGGTGGGCAAGTGCTTCGAGTGCGTGGTGGTGCCCGGGCAGACCGACGTCCGGATCAACGGGTTCCCGGTGGTCCGCGGCGGCGCGCGCCTCGAATTCGACGACAGCGCGGTCCGGACGGCGCTCGGCAGCGAGACCGTGGACATCGAGGTCGCGTTAGGCGTCGGCGCGGCGACGGCGACGGCCTACGGGTGCGATCTCACCAAAGGCTACATCGACGAGAACGCGGCGTACTACTCCAGTTGACGACGGCAGCGACCATGGCGACGAGGAGGGCGGGCGCATGGGCGTGAGGAAAGGGCGCGGATCAGGCGCGGCGAGACGCGGGAAACCGAGCGGTACGCGCAGCGCGGCGCCCGAGGCTTCGGGAACCTGGGCAGCCGCACTGGCAGCGCGGTCGCCCGGTGAACGCCGCTACTGGCTGGTCAAGTCGGAACCCATGGTGTTCTCGTTCGACGATCTCGAGGCGGGCCCGGGCCGGACCACCCACTGGGACGGCGTGCGCAACTTCACCGCGCGCAACGTTCTCCGGGACGGCATGAAGCGCGGGGACGGTGTGCTGTTCTATCACTCGATGGCGACGCCGCCGGCAATCGTCGGGACGTGCGACGTGGTGCGCGAGGGCCATCCCGGATCCGTCGGCTCTCGACCCGAAGCACGAGAACTTCGACCCGCGGTCCGATCCATCGGCGCCGATCTGGTTCGTGGTGGACATCCGGGCGGCGGAGCGCTTTCCACGCGCCGTGTCGCTCCCCGAGATCCGGAAGCGGCGGGAGCTTGCCCAGATGGCGCTCCTGCGGATCGGCCGGTTGTCGGTCACCCCGGTCACGCCCGCCGAATGGCGGGTGATCCGTACCATGGGAGGACTTCCACAATAGCACTGCGCCGCTGCCCGGTGGAGGCAGCGGCGCAACCGTGCGTGTTCTGACCTTTCTCGCGGACCGGGAGCAACCCGGAGTCCGCTGACCGACCTGGCGCGTGTCGCGCCGGTCTACTGCACCGCGTTGATCATGTCGAAGATCGGCAGATACATGGCGACCACCATGCCGCCCACCACCACGCCGAGGAAGACGATCATCAACGGTTCCAGCAGCGCGAGCAGGCCGCTCACCGCGGCGTCTACCTCTTCGTCATAGAAGTCGGCGATCTTGGTGAGCATCTCGTCCAGACCGCCCGTCTGCTCACCGACGGCGATCATCGAAATGACCATCGGCGGAAAGACGGCGGACTTCTGGAGGGGTGCGGCGATGGTGTCGCCGCCGGCGATGCTCGCCCGGGACGACATGATCGCGTCCTGAATGACGCGATTGCCGGCCGTCTTGGCGGTGATCTCGAGACCGTCCAGGATGCTCACGCCGGAACTGATCAGGGTGCCAAGCGTGCGCGTGAACCGGGAGACGGCGCTCTTGCGGAGCACGTCGCCCAACACCGGCATCCGCAGCAGCATCCGGTCGATGGCCAGCTTGCCGTTCGACGTGCGGTAGTAGCGACGCAGCAGCCAGACGGTGCCCGCGATGACCCCGGCCACGACGAACCAGTATCCCTTGAGGAACCGCGACATGCCGATGACCACCCGGGTCGGCAGCGGGAGCGCGAGGCCGACGCTGCTGAACATTCCCTCGAACACCGGAATCACGAAGATGAGCAGGACGGTGATGGCGATGACCGCTACGCTCATGATGACGCCCGGGTAGATCATCGCCCCCTTCACTTTCCGGACCAGGGCGTCGTTCTTTTCCATGAACGTCGCCAGTCGGAGGAGAATGGTGTCGAGGATACCGCCGGCCTCACCGGCCGCGACCATGTTCACGTACAGGTCGCTGAACGCGTTCGGGTGCTTGGCCAGCGCGTCGGCCACCGTGTGACCGGACTCGACGTCGAAGACCAGGTCGCGGGTGACCGCGGCGAGGACCTTGTTCTCCGACTGCTTGGCGAGGATGTCAAGGGCCTGCACGAGCGGCAGACCGGCGTTGATCATCGTCGAGAACTGGCGCGTGAAGATGACCACATCGCGCATCTTGATGGAGCCCTTGCGCTTCTTCGGCTTCGCGTCCTCGTCGACCTTGACGATGCTCATCCGCTGGCGGCGGAGCTGGGCGACGACGTCCTCGCGCGACGGGGCGTCGATCGTTGCGGTGCGCAGCTCGCCGTTGGAGGTACGGGCGGTGTAGGTGAAGGCTGGCATTCGATGCTATTCCGTGGTTAGAAAGGCGGTGGCAGTTGCAATGGACTCGGGGCAGTCGGGCCGCGACGCACCGCCCGCCGGCGTACGGGATGCCGCGGCCGACGCGCTGGCCGTCATCGGCGTCCCGCGCTGATGGGGGTGAGGCGGCCATTGCGGTCGGCCTTCCCGTCGTCGCCGGCGGGCTGTCGGCCGATCAGGCGGAGGAATTCGTTCTGATCGCTCGTGACGCGCAGACATTCCTCTTCCTCGACTTCGCGCGCCACGTAGAGCTGATAGAGCGCATCGTTGAGCGTCTGCATCCCGAATTTCTTTCCCGACTGCATCAGCGAGTAGATCTGGTGGACCTTGTCGTCGCGGATCAGGGCGCGGATGGCCGGCGTGATGACGAGGATTTCGGCGGCCATGACGCGGCCGCGTCCCCGGGCCCGGGGGAGCAGGGTCTGGGTGATGATCCCCTCGAGCACGAAGGCGAGCTGGGCGCGCACCTGCGATTGCTGATGGCTGGGGAAGACGTCGATGATGCGGTTGATCGCTTCGGCGGCCGAGTTGGTGTGGAGCGTGGCGAAGACGAGATGTCCGGTCTCGGCGATGGTGAGCGCGGCGGCGATGGTCTCGAGGTCCCGCATTTCGCCGATGAGAATGACGTCGGGGTCCTCGCGCAGCGCGTACTTGAGCGCGTTGGCGAAGCTGTGCGTGTCGCTTCCCACCTCGCGCTGGTTGACGATGCAGCCCTGGTGCCGGTGGATGAACTCGATCGGGTCTTCGACCGTGATGATGTGTCCCTTCCGCTCACGATTGACCTTGTCGATCATGGCCGCGAGCGTGGTGGACTTGCCCGAACCGGTGGGGCCGGTGACCAGAACCAGACCACGGGGTTTTTCGGCCATCCGGGCGACGACCGCCGACAGTCCAAGGTCCTGGAACGTGCGGATGCTGAATGGAATCTGGCGAATGGCGACCGAGACGCAGCCGCGCTGCTTGAAGCAGTTTCCACGGAACCGGGCCAGATTCTGAATGCCGAACGAGAAATCCAGCTCGTCTTCCATCTCGAACCGCTTCTTCTGGTTTTCGGTCAGCACCGAGTAGGCCAGCTGGAGCGTGTCCTTCGGGCTGAGCAGCGTTTCGACGCCCGAGTTCACGATGTCGCCGTCGACGCGCAGCTTGGGCCGTTCGCCTGCCGTGAGATGCAGGTCGGACGCGTCGCGCTCGATCATCTCATCGAGCAGCATGCGCAGGTTGATGGTGTTCGCGGTCGTCGTGGTGTCGGACATGGCGGTCGGCGTTAGGCGCGAGGCGGCGCGGCAGGGCGCGAGAGACGCGCAACGCCGGAGGAGACCGAACGACACAACTGGGCGGTCGCCGCCATGGGTGGAGCCGGTTCGAGAGACGGACAGATGGCGCGTCCAGCGGGTAGCCCGCGCGCCGTCGGACACTTACGAGACTGGCAACACGCGCGAAGAGTCACGCTGAACTCGTGGCACCCGGTCGCCACGAATGTGAGAGAAATCACGCAGCGACGTTCCGGTCCGCACGCGACCCGAATCGTCGATCAGGCACTGGTTTCGCGGATCACCTGCTCCAGGGTGGTGATGCCCTTCAGGACCTTTAGCCATCCGTCCATCCGCAAGGTCAGCATGCCATTCGCGATCGCCGCATCCCGCAACTCGGCGCCGCTCGCGTTCTGCAGAATCAGCTTGCGGATCTGCGGAGACATGGCGAGCACCTCGTACAGGCCCTGTCGTCCCTTGAGGCCGCTGCCCGAGCAGTCCTCGCATCCGCGACCCCTGAAGAAGGGCAGTTCGCCGATTGGGGTGTTGAGCGTCACATTCCTGAGAAGCGTCTCCGCCTCCGGTGTCGCGCGCGCGACGGCCATCTCCAGTTCGTCGGCGGTGAGCCGCAGGTCGCCCATGGTGGTGTCGCGCGTCACCTTCGCGCCCGCCAGCTCCTCCTCCTCCGGCACGTACTTCTCCTTGCAGCGCGAACAGATACGGCGCACCAGCCGCTGCGCGGCCACCAGATTGAGCGCACTCGCCACGTTGTACGGCTCCAGCCCCATGTCCAGCAGACGGGTGACCGTCTCGGCCGCGGAGTTGGTGTGCAGCGTGGACAGCACCAGGTGCCCGGTGAGCGCGGCCTTGATCGCGATGCCACCCGTTTCCAGGTCGCGGATCTCTCCCACCATGATGATGTTCGGATCCTGACGAAGGAACGCCCGCAGCGCGGCCGCGAAGCTCATTCCGATTTCGGTGCGCACCTGCACCTGATTGATCCCGAACAGGTTGTACTCGACGGGATCCTCGGCCGTCATGATGTTCACGTCCATCGTGTTGATCTTCGACAGCGCCGAGTACAGCGTGGTCGTCTTGCCTGAACCGGTTGGACCGGTCACCAGCACCATGCCGTACGGATTCATGATCGCTTCCATGAGCGACCGCTCGGCGCTGGGCTCCATCCCGAACTTCTCCAGTTCGAGCGTCAGGTTCCCCTTGTCGAGAATCCGGAGCACGACCTTCTCGCCGAACAAGGTGGGGAGGGTGGACACGCGATAGTCGATGACCTTGTTGCCGATCTTCAACTTGATGCGCCCGTCCTGGGGCACGCGCCGCTCGGCGATGTTGAGCTGCGACATGATCTTGAAGCGCGAGATGAGCGCCGCTTTCAGCTTGAACGGCGGCTTCATCACCTCCTGCAGCGCGCCGTCGATGCGGTAGCGTACGCGCAGCTCGTGCTCGAAGCTCTCGAAATGGATGTCGCTCGCCCCGCGCTTCACCGCGTCGGTGAGAATCGCGTTGATGAGCTTGACGACCGGGGCGTCGTCGACCGCCGCAGCCAGCGCCGCGGTGGAAAGGTCCTCCTCTTCCTCCGCCACGACCTCGACGTCGCCTTCGAGGCCCGCGATATCGTCGAGCAGCGACTGCATCGCCACATCGCCGGTGTCGTACCCGCGTTCGATGACTTCGCGCAGGGTGTATTCCCCGGCCAGCACGGGGAAGATGTCGTAACGCGTGATGAACTTGAGGTCGTCGAGAATCTCCAGATTCGTCGGGTCGGCGATGGCCACCGTGAGCGTGCGCCCGTCGCGTTTGAGCGGCAGGATCAGGTGCTTGGTGGCCAGTTCCGCCGGCACCAGCTTGAGAATGCGGCCGTCGACCTCGAACTTCGCGAGGTCCACCGCGGGCATGCGGTAGGTTCTCGCGATGATCTTGGTGAGTTCGACCTCATCCAGCGCGCCGGTCTTGATCAGCGCGTAGGTGACGGTGGACCCGTTGTTTTTCGCGTCGCGCTGTGCCCGATCGAGGTGCTCGCGCGTGATGAACCCTTCGCTGAGCAGCAGCTCCGTGATGCGCTCGGGAAGCGCGGCGACTGGAGTCGTCATGCGATCGTGCGAAAATGAAGAGGTTCCGACGCAGCCGAGCCGAAAGGCAGACGCCGCGCCCATCGTGCATGGACAAGCGCCGTCAGGGCCGTCCACGCCCGCGAGGCGCGGCGCGTTTGACGGCGCCCGGACACGTGGGTGCCGGCGCCGCACCCCTAGGACGTGGCGGGGCCGAAAACGTCACGAGCGGAGCGAGGCGCGCTGCCATCGCATCGCCGATGCCTCGCACCCGCTTCAGCTCCTCCAGCGAGCCGAAGGGACCGCAGGCCGTCCGGTCGGCAACGATGCGGTCGGCGAGCACCTGCCCTACATATGGAAGGCGCTCCATTTCGCTCGCGGAAGCCCGGTCGACGTCCAGGAGCGGGCGCGGCGGGTCATGAGCCTGGGTCCGGACGGTGTCGCGGGCGACAACCCGGTCCCTCGGCACGGCCACAGCGGCCCGCGTGGGGCGCGGGCCGCGCGCTCCACCCTGCCGGACCGCCCTGGCGCTCTCCACGCGTGCGATCTGGATGTCGAGCGCGCGTTGCTCCGACGCCGTCGGCTCGGGATGCGCACCGCGCGCACGGCCGATCCGGGCGACGACGCCCAGACACAGCACGGTGGTCACCAGAATCAGCGCACGACGCTCGGACGCGCTCACCATGGGCCGATACTACATCGGCGGTCGGCCCTGACCGTGATCATGTGAACGCAGGGCGGTGCGCGGGAATGCCTGAGACACGGCCCGCCGCTCCCGGACGCAGACCAGCCCGTCACGCCGCCGGCGCGCGACCCGGGAGCGCGGCCAGGCTACTGCTGCAGCACGCGCCAGGCCACGTCGCCCACCACCTTGAGCGAATGGGCCGAGAGCTTGTCGATCGTGTCTTCGGGCGTGTGGTGATACGGCAGGTAGTCGAAGTCGATGACATCGATGACCCGCAATCCGGCGTCGAGCAGCGGCACGTGATCGTCGGTAATGCTGTAGCGCGCCTGCGGCCGGAAGTAGCTGGAGTACCCGAGGTCGGCCGCGGTTTCCCAGACACGCGTCACGACCTCGGGTGCCTTCTCGGCGGAGATCTGCTCCTGATAGATCTGCAGGTCGGAGTCGCCGATCATGTCCCACAACACACCGAACAGGATCTGGTACTCGGGCGACGGCAGATGGTGCGCGAAGTACTCCGATCCCATGAGCACGTCGACGTCGGGGGGACCGAACTGGCCGTAGTCCTCTCCGTCCACGAACAGCAGATCCACACCCACCGACGGCGGTGCGGACTTCAGAGCGTCGCCTAACGCCAGAAAGAGCCCCACGCCCGATCCACCATCGTTGGCGCCCGGAACTGGCAGTTTGCGCTTGGCGGGGTCGGGAGATTCGTCGGATACCGGCCGGGAATCCCAGTGGGTGACGTAGAGGATCCGGGCCGACGCGGCCGGCCGGTAGCGCGCGAGGATGTTGCGCAGGGGAAGCGAGTCTCCCTTCGCGGTCACGTGCGTCCAACGCTGCTCGACCACCGTGTCCGCGCGCTGCCGCATCTCGTCCGTGATCCAGTCGCCGGCGCGCCGCGCGGCGTCGGTCCCGGGCACCCGGGGTCCGAAGTCCATGAAGGTCCGGACATAGCCCAGGGCCTTCTCCCCATCGAACGGTGTGCCGCGCACGTCGCTCCCGCGGTGACATCCGCTGAGCGCGAACAGCGCGCAGAGCATCGCGAACATTCTCACCTCAATGCTCCAGCTAGAAGAACCGGATGTTCAGAACGGCCGACAGGACCGTCTGGGCAAATCGCCGGTTGAAGTTCCGGTCGAATGACAGCACCTGCGACCCCTGCACGCTGATCGACAGGTTCTCCGAAAGATCGGTGCCGGCGCTGAGCGTGAACGCGTGTCGCCCGTTGTCGCTCAATCGGCTGCGCGCGCCAACCGCCACCACGTTGGAAACGTAGCTCTGCGTCTCCGCCCGCTGGAAGGACACACGGGCCCGGAGCCCTCGCCCCGCGTTCCACGAGGCCGGCAACCCGAACTCCTTTGCGAGGTCGGCGCTGAAGTCCGAGGTCCTCGACTCCGCCGCGCTCCCCGGGAGGGAATCCAGACGCGTGACGCGGGAAAACGCCGCGGACAGCGACACCTTGCCGGGGGCCGTGGTGATACTGGCCGTGACGGGATACGACCGCACGCGACTCGCGCGGACCTCATCCGGCGCCCCCGCGATGGTGGACGGCGCCAGGAAGCGCTGCCGCGTCTGTGCCGCCCGAGCCGTCACCGCGATGTTCGAGAACAGCGCGCCCAGCCAGAGCGGGCGCCCGCTCCACCGCAGGCTCACATCGGGGAACACCACCTGCGTCCCGTCGATCAGCATCTGGCGCTCGTCCAGTTGGCGACCCCAATGTCTGGTGTCGGTGCGCTGTATCTGCTGGGAAAGCGTTGCGCCGAACGGAAAGGTCAGCGTGTTCGACGCCGCCAGCGTCGTACCGCCGCCGGCGCTCCCCGCCAGCGTGCCGGCCACCGAGCGGAAATCGGCGACGCTCCCCAGTCCGAACTGATATCCAAATGACGGTCCGATCGTGGCCGCATCGTAGGCGCTGAACTGGTCCCGACTCACGCTGAGATCGATTGGGCCGAGGACCCGCAGCAGCCCCGAGGCGATCGATCCCTCGGGGACACGCGCTGCAAACCCGCGGCGCAGGTCCACCGTGGCGGACGCGCGCGCGCGCTGGGTGTTCCCGAAGCGATTGGCCAGACCCGACGACCCTGTTGAGGCGTCGACCAGCACCGGAGCATTCGGATCGCGCAACATCGAGTAGCTCGAGGAGAGCTCCACTCGCGGGCGCACCCATCCCGCCACCCCCGGAGCATACAGGACATCGGCGAGCAGATCCCGCTGCCGCTCCAGACCGAGGTCGAGGCCCACGAAGGTCGACCGTGCGTCGCCGGCAAGGGCCGCATCGGGCGTGACATCACCGTAGTTGCGCAGATCGTGCAGTGACGTGGCGTCCCAGCGCGCGGTGATATCCCTCGCCGGATGAAACTCCACCGACGCCCCGTTGCGCAGGAGGCGCTGGGCCAGGGCCACGCGCCCAGCCGGGTCGTCAGGCGTGAACGCCGGCTGCGCGAACGCACTCACGTTCTGGCTGGCGCGCTCGAAGTCGGAGGACAGGCGAACCGCCGTCGGAGTCATCCTGGATCCGCCCTGCTCCGTCGTGTCCGACGTCGCCGGCTGGCCGCGGAGGAAGAAGTAGTCGAGACCCACGTGCGTATCCTGGGTGGTGCCGCGCTGGAACTCACTGCGGCGCTCGGCGCCATTCCATGTCACGGTCAGTCCGAGGTTGTTCACCAGCGGCGCGATCCAGGTTCCCGTCATCGGCGTCGACCGTCGCATGCTGAGCGAGACCGCCGTCACCGCGCCGCGCGGAGAGCGAAGGCCCGCAATGCCCGACCCTCGCACGTCCGAGTTGGACAGGAACACGGGACTGGATGCCTGCGCCGTGTGCGTGAAGGTGAGCGGTATCGCGAGGCCCAGCCGCGCGGGCAGCGCGCGGTCGAGCCGCACCGTCCCGGAGAGTTCGAAGTCGTCGCCGGTGGAGAAGCTTGGCGCTTCCCCGAGCTGGCGGAAATTCGGGTCGTGGCGGGTCATCGAGAGCCGCAGCGATCCCGCGTCGCCGGCGACGAACGTCGCCGCAAGCCGTCCCGCGTAGCCGGTGGACTGCACCGCATCGCCCAGTCGGATGTCGTCCACCCAGAGCTCGAGCGTGTCGCCCGCCATGGGAGGATCGGCGCCGCGCAGCGAGTCGACCCGCACCAGTCCGACGGCCATCTCCTGAACCGCGTTCAGATTCGGCGGCGTCACGGCGGCGTTCACGGTATACACCATGTATCCGCCGTCGCAGGCCGCCAGTCGTGTCCCTGCACCGGCCGCGGGAAGACCTGACGCGGCGATCAATGCCGAATCCACTGCACTGCACCCGGGCCACTCGTTTCCTCCCCTCGCGTAGACGTTCTCGAGTTGTGCGCGCAGCGAGTAGAAGCGCGAGAAGGCGACGTGAATCTCCGGCTCCCATGCCGAGCGAGCGGCCCCGGAACTGATCGGGGTGCGGTACAGATAGAAGTTGCTTGCGTCGCGACCCATTTTGACAAAGAACTCCAGGTCACCGTTCATGCCCCACCCGCGCCCGCGTCCCCGCGCCCAGAGACGCAGTTCGCGATACGTCATCACACTGCGCTGTCCCTCCGGAAAACGCGTGTACGCCTCCGCGCGCCCGTATCGCGGCACATCGCCGGCCAGCAACCGGAGCGACGTCTCGTTGATGGGCACACCGCCGAGACCGATCAGCGTCTGCTGCTGTTCTGGTTGGTCACTCACACCGGGCGGCGGATCGTAGATCAAGCCGCTGGTGGAGTCCCGGTCCTGCGTCCCGATGGTTGTCGCGATCACGTAGCCACCAGGTGACGCCGTCACTTCCCCGCCCAGCCCGCGCAGCGGCCGCGCCGCGCGCTTCAGCCAGGACGCCACTCCGGTCACTCGCAACTGCGTCACCGGCACCAGCGTGAAGCGATCATCGGGCACGGCCGCACCGGACACCACGGTGAGGCGGAGGGCCCGCACCCGGCGCAGCAGCGGCCCGCCGTTCGTCGAATCATCCGGGGCGTTGAACGGCACCCTGACCTGGACCCAGCACAGCCGCGACCCGGCGGGATGACTGCTGTTGACATCGTTCACCGTCACACCGCAGGTGCCCACCCGGTTGTACGAACGCGGATCGCCGAGGTCGATGATGTACCGCCGCACGCGTTCCTGTTCGCGCTGCGCGGAGGTGAAGTTCAGCACATTATCCTGGTCGATGTCCTCCTCGTCGAGCCGGCTGTTGTGTGCCGTGCAGTCGGCCCGCGCATCACCCAGCCGCCGGATCCGGGCGCTCCCGAACTGGCAGACCGGCACGTTCACCGCAGTGCTCACCGACGCGCCTTCCGCGACCACCAGGCGATCCACGACATCGCCCGGAAGACCCAGGTCGTTGACTTGCGCGCTGAAGGCCCGCGAGAACGGGTCACGCTCGCTGTTGAGGACATCGAATCCCTGCAGCGTCTTCCCGCTGTAGGTGGAATCACGGAGTGCCCCGCCCGATACGTGCAGCGATTCCGGCGCGAAGAAGACGCTGTTCTCCGAAACGTCGCCGAAGTCGAAGATCAGAACCGGATTCTCCTGCAGGCGCGCGGATGTCGTGTCGACCAGCGTCCAGAAGACGAGCTGCTCGCCCTGGGTGAGGTCCACGCCGTTTCCGCCGGGCGCCAGCGGGGTTCGCACCGAGCGCCATCGGCGTCCGGCGACTGAACGCCCGACCTGCCATCGATAGGTGCCGGTCTGCTCGTCATAGAGCCCGCCGGTCGTCAGCGGATACAGCGTCAGCCACAGAATCTGCTCGAGGCCGGGAAAGGTCGCGCCGGCCAGGGCGACGCGCGGATCGATCTGCGGCAGGGAAAACGAGACGGGGGCGCCATCGGCGTCCGTCCCGAAGTTCTGAAAGGCCATGGTCGCCGCGCGCAGCGTATCGAACGTCGATGCGCCCAGGCGAGCGGCCAGCCGGCTGCCGAGCGCCGGCTGGCTGCTGTAGAGCCACCCGCTGGCGAGGAGGTTGATGTTGATCCCTCCTTCTCCCTCGAACGACGCGAGGTATGCCTGTTGCGATCCCGACTGACGTGGTTGGCTTACCGCCAGCTCCGCCTGCACGTCCAGACGCGAAGCCGCGGCGCTGTCGGCGTGCGGCAGCCAGTGGGCCAGACTGCGCGACACGCCGCCCAGGCCCCAGCCCAGGGACGCGGTCAGTCCGGCCATCAGCGACCCCTGCGGCTCGTACCCCAGCGGGGGGCGCGTGAACGTCGTGCGCTGACTCTGCGAAAGCGCCGTGAAGGCGACGTTCCCCCAGGGAAGCGTCCACTGGCTGGAGAGCCCCAGGATGGACGTGGGGACGCTGGTGAACAGGGGATTCTCCTCGTACCGCACCACCAGGCGCTGCGGACGCGGATTCAGGGTATCGGCGGTAAGCAGCTGCACCCGGCCGAGATCGTAGTCGATGTCGTAGTCGATGCCGCGAATCAGCGTGCGTCCGTCGAGGCTGAGGCGCTCACTGCCCGGGCGCAGCTGGCCGGAGCCGAGCGAGACCGCGCCCGGCCCGGCGATGCCGCGCGCCTCATAGGCCACCCGCAGCCGGTACACCGACTGCGGGTGCTGCGGCGAATAGAGGTACTCGTCAGGCGTGCGATACAGTGTATCGTTAGGCACCAGGGTCGGGTGCGCAGCCAGCGCGCCGGCCGAAAACGGCTCGAGCGACGGGAACACGATGAAGAGGTCGTGCAGGATGCGACCGGCGTCGGCGGTGGGGCTGACCAGGTCGTTGGGATCCTGCGGCCGGGGCCACAGGCGGTTTCCGGCATCGAACGCGGCCGAGTTCGTCCGCTGGGCCAGACCAAAGATCTGCAGATACGTCGTGGCCACCCCGGGCGGCTTCTCCTGGTCGGCGCCCGTTCCGGCCGTCATCCGCAGCGACACCGTCTCGCGGCGCACATCGTCGCCGCCCAACCGGTACACCGACCGGATCTCACGACGAAACGCCGCGTCGCCCGGCGACACGCGTGGATCCCAGACGAGATGCGCGTACTGCGCCTGGTTGGGTGTGTACGCCAGGTCGGGGGTGCCGCCCAGCCGCGCGATCGTGGTATCGCGCCCGCCGATGCGCAGCGTATACGCGACCACCAGGCGCTCGTTCTGCAGCGCAAGCGGTTGCACCAGGGCGAACCAGAGCAGCGATGGATCAACGTAGTAGTCGGTCCCTTCCCGCAGGAGTTCGTAGACCTGGCCCGGACGCGAATCGGGGTCGTCCAGCAGCGTGAACCGGGGCCCGTTCGGGTTCGGCGGCTGGCCCCCGATCAGCAGCCGGTAGAGAAACAGCCGCGACGGGCGCAGCGAGTCGGGGAGCGACGCGGCCAGAGAGCGCATCTGGTTCGGGTCGAGAATATCGATGCCCGGATACCGCGAGCCGAACAGCGCCGGGTCGACCGAGAAGAAGAAGCGTCGTGGCTCCACCTGATAGTCCTCGATGTCCCGGTCCACCGGCTGGCCGATTCGCTCACCGATGGTGAATACCTGGTTCTGCACCACGTTGCCCTTCTGCTGCGCGGCGATCGCGCTGATTCGCATGCTCCCCGCCTGGCCGGAGGCCAGCACGCCGTAGTTGCCACTGGGAATGCCGGACGTGATGAACCGCGACGGGGGCGGCGCAAAGGTGACGTTTCCCACTTCGACATCCTGCAGGAATTCGCCCGACTTTCCCTTGTAGGCGATGGAGATGTTGTTCGAGCCGTCGAACTCGCGCTGCGAGTCGTAGTCGACGTCGACGTGCACCCGGTCGGTGACCGCTCCGGCGGAAAGGAGCGAGAACTGGAAGTCGAGCTCCGGAGTGAGGTGCGTGCGACAGCGCAGCGATGTGCTGAAGACCTGGTTGGACAGGCAGAGGTAGTCCTTGGTGCGCTCTCCCCGGAATTCCAGCCGACCGAGGAGCTTCATCGAGAACGCGGAGTCCTGCTGGGAGGCCGCGCTCACGCCTGCGGACGGACTTCCGGCACTCGTGGTATCCGGCTTCGGAATCCGGGTGGCGGTCGTGTCGGCTTGGCGGGTCCGCAGGCTGTCGCGCCGCGGGGGCTGCGCTCCCAGCGCAGCGGCGGGGAGGAACAGACCGGCCAGGGCGGCCGAGACGAACCGGGCGACGCGCACCGGAAGGCGGCGGACGGGTATCAGCGACGGGTGACGGCGGGCCCGGTGGGAACCCGAGCCGCTGGCAAATCCTTATATTCCACGGACCTTCGAACCGGGGAACTGGTACTCCCGGGGATACGTGCCTCGTCAGGACGGCTCGACGTGCCCCCCTCCTACGACACCGATCGTCGCCAGTTCCCCCAGCGCACAGCGAGACAACCGCGAGCGTGAAGATAATCCACCGGTACGTGTTGCGAGAGCATCTGGCGCCGCTGACCTTTTCGCTCTCCGCGCTCACGTGGCTCCTGCTGATCAACTACATCGCGAAGCACTTCGGGGACCTCGTTGGCAAGGGGCTCCCCTCGAGCGTCATCGGCCAGTTCTTTGTGTTGTCGGTGCCCTTCACTGTGGCGATGACGCTTCCCATGTCGGTGCTGGTCGCCACGCTGTACGCCTTCAGCAGGCTGGCGGCGGAAAACGAGATTACCGCCCTCAAGGCGAACGGCGTGAGCATGGTTCGGTTGCTCGTCCCCGTACTGTTGGCCGCGGGCCTGTTCTCGGTGGGTATGGTGGCGTTCAATGACAGCGTGCTGCCCAGAGCCAACCACCGGCTGCGGACGCTGCAGGGGGACATTGCGCGGAAGAAGCCCACCTTCGCGTTGCGCGAGCAGATTCTCAACGAGGTGTCGCCGCAGCGGATTTTCCTGCGCGCCAATCACATCAATCCCGCGAGCGGTCAGCTGCGCGAAGTCACGATCTATGACCTCAGCGATCCGCTGCGCCGACGCACCATCGTGGCCGACAGCGGCGACATGGCGTTCGCGACCAACGGCGATGACCTGCTGCTCACCCTGCGTCACGGCTACATGTTCTCGGTGCTCAAGCAGGACCCGATGCAGCTCGAGCGGCTGCATTTCGGCACGGACTTCATCCGGGTGGCCGGAGTCGCGAATCAGTTCGACCTGACGTCGGCGGACTCGTACAAGAGCGATCGCGAGATGTCGATCTGCGAGCTCCAGAACGAGGTCTCGCGGAGCGAACACGACAGGGACGCTGCCCAGGCGAGCCTGCGCGGAGCGCTCGATGCGGCGTTGAAGTCGGCCCTCACGGGGCTGCCGGCCACCCTGCCGATGTCGGCTGCCGCGTCGCCGCCGTCCTTCCCCGGCACGCCGGCGCCACGCTCCACGCATCTTTCGCTGGGTCGCGTCTACTGCGACGCCATGCGCGCCGTCCGCCGCATCCGGCTCCCGGCACACCTTGCGTTGGTGCGGAGCGCCTCGGCAGCCGAGGATCGGACGGGGACGCGGACGACCGGGGACGCGCAGGGGGCGGCGTCGGAAGCGCAGGACACGACCCGACGTGATTCCACGAAGGCGCGGTCCGACTCCGCGACCGCCGTGCCTCCTCCCCGGGCCGTACCTCAGCCCCAGGCGGTGGTGCAGGCGTCCGAGGTGATGCCGGTCCCCAGTGAACCGCCTGGCGGGTCCGCGTACGTCCTGGCCGCCGCCATCGAGACCTCCCGCGCGCGGATGATCGACAGTGCCCGCGAAGCGAATCAGTACGCGGTCGAGGTGCACAAGAAGATCGCGATCTCGGTCGCGTGCCTGGTCTTCGTGCTGGTGGGTGCACCGATCGCCCTGCGGTTTCCGCGGGGGGGCGTCGGGCTGGTGATCGGCGTGAGTCTGGTCGTCTTCGCCCTCTATTACGTGGGCCTGATCGCCGGGGAGTCGCTGTCGGACAAGGACCTGTTGACGCCGTTCTGGGCGATGTGGAGCGCGAACATCCTGTTGACCGGCGTGGGGGTTCTGCTGCTGGCGCGGATGGGCCGGGAGACGGCGACCGCGCGGGGAGGCGACCTGCACGAGATGCTCGAGATCGTTCGCGGGCTGGGGCACCGTCTGCTGTTGCGGGGCGACGACGAGGCGGGAGCGTAGCCCGTGCTGCGTCGGCTCTTTCATCCGCTCGACCGGTATGTCTCCGCCGAGTTCACGAAGATCTTCATCGCCACGGCGCTGGGCTTTCCGGTGCTGCTGACGATCATCGATCTGACGGACAGTCTGGACAAGTACCTGAACCGGAATCTGGCGCCGGCGGCGATCGCGCTCAGCTATGTGTACTGGATTCCGCAGAACATGTTCATGGTGTTGCCGGCGGCCACGTTGTTCGCGGCGGTGTTCTCGATCGGGACACTGGCCCGGCACTCGGAGATCACGGCGGCCAAGGCGTCGGGGATCAGCTTCTACCGCCTGTCGCTGCCGATCTACCTGCTGGCGCTGGCGGCAGGGGGTCTGACGCTCGGGCTGAGCGAAGTTGCCCCGTTAGGCAACCGGCGCCGCAACGAGCTGCTGCAGGAGCCGCAGTACACCAACAGCACGTCGCGGTCCAATTTCGCGTTCGCCGCCGAGCGCGGGCGGGTGTACAAGATGACGGCGCTGATGGTTCCGACCTCTACCGGCGAGGGGGTGGAGATCGAGCGCAAGGGACGGGAGGGCGATCCGAGCTATCCCACCTGGATCGCGTCGGCGCCGCGCGGGGTGTGGCGGCCGGCGACCGGCTGGACCGTGTACAATGGCACGCTGCACGTTCTGGCGGGCGATCAGGATTTCGCGGTGACGTTCGACTCGTTGCGCGACCGTCACCTGTCCGAGTCACCGGCCGAGTTGCTGGCGTCGCCGAAGTTGCCGGAGGACATGCGCTATCAGGAGCTGGGGCGGTATATCACGGCGCTCGAGCGATCGGGCAGCGACGTGCGCGAGCTGAAGGTCGAGCGGGCGCTGAAGATCGCCATCCCCGTCACCTGCCTGATCATCGCGCTGTTCGGGGCGCCGCTGGCGACCTCCAGCCAGCACGGGGGGGCGGCGTTCGGGGTGGGCGTGAGTCTGGCCATCACGGTGGCCTTCCTCGTGTTCATCCAGTTGACCAAGGCGCTCGGAGGCACCGGCGAGCTGCTGACCCCGAACCTGGCGGCCTGGATGCCTAACGCGGTGTTCGGCGCCGGCGGCCTGCTCCTGCTCTGGCGCGTGCGCACGTGACCGCACCGCTGTTCGGCTCGCACCGGGAGACCCGCGAGTTCCCGGTGGTGCAGCGTGCCGGGCTCCGCTTCTTCCGGCGGATGTCCCGGCTGGGACCGAACATCCTGGGCGGGATCGGAGCGCGCGTGCTGTTCCTGGTCAGCGCCACGCGATCCCTGTTCACCGAGCCGCGCACCTTTCTCCCGCAGCTGATGCATCAGATGCGGGCCATCGGGGTGGACTCGTTCCCGCTGATCGGGATCGTGTCGGCGTTCATCGGCTCGGTGATCGCCCTGCAGTCGCGGTATCAGCTGTTCACCGGCGTGCAGCTCTCGGTGGTGGGACTCATCTCGCGGCAGACGATCATCCTGGAGATGGGGCCGCTGCTCACCTCGCTGGTGCTCACCGGCCGGGTGGGCGCCCGGATGACCGCCGAGATCGGGACGATGCGCGTGACCGAGCAGATCGACGCCCTCGAGACGCTGGCCTACGACCCGATCGCCTACCTGATCGTGCCGCGGCTGATCGCCGGTACCCTGATGCTTCCCCTGCTGGTGGTGTTCGCCAACTTCGTGGGGATCGGGATCGCGTTCTTCACCTCGGTTTTCGCCACCGACGTGAGTTGGCAGGACTTCTCGCAAGGATTGCGGCTGTCCTTCAACATGTTCCAGATTTTCTACTCGCTGCTGAAGGCGACGATCTTCGGATTCGCCATCGCCTATCTCTGCTCGTACGAAGGCTTCATGGCGGATGTGGGCGCCGAGGGCGTCGGTCGGTCGACCGCCCGGGCGGTCGTGATCACGTCGGTCGCGATTCTGGTTCTCGACGCGTTCATCGCGGTTCTCCTCGCACCCCAACTCCAGGGATGAAACGGCGCGACGAAGTCCTCGTGGGCATCTTCACCACCGTGGCGGTCATCATCTTCGCCGTCGGCTCGATCTGGCTGGTGCGCGGTGGGCTCTCGTCCGGGTACCCGCTCTACGCGCGCTTCTCGTGGGGCCAGGGGCTCAAGGTGGGGCAGCCGGTCTGGCTGGTGGGCGTGACCGTCGGCTCCATCGATGACGTGGCGCTCGACCCCGCCGGAACGGTGCTGCTGACGCTCCGCATCAACAAGCGGTTCCACATTCCGCGGGGCAGCAGCGCGCAGATCATGACCAACGGGTTCTTCGGGGACATGGCCGTCAACCTCCAGCCCCCACCGCCCGTGCCTAACGTCCCGTTCTACGCGCCGCGCGACACGCTGCCTACCGCGACGGCCCAGGCCAGTCTGCAGGCGCTCACTCAGCGCGCCGACACCCTGAGCATGGCCCTGTCGGCCATCGCGCTCACCGCCCGCACCCAGTTCGTCGATTCGGGAGGCCTGCAGGACGTGCGCCGCGTCCTCGAGACGTCGAATCGCCTGGTGGCTCAACTGACCGACCTGATCCGAATGCAATCAAACGAGTTGCAGACCACGATCGCGACCGTGCGAAGTCGCGTGGCCGCCGTGGATTCGACCCAGGTCGACTCCACCGTGCGCTCGCTCCGCGAGGCGTCTCGCAATCTGGCCGACCTCACGGCCCGGATGCAGACCACCACCGATCGGGCGAACGCGCTTCTGGCGAGGGCCGACTCCGGGAACGGGACGCTGGCCCTGCTGCTCCGCGATCCGGGCGCGTACACCGACCTGCGGCACCTGCTGGGCCAACTCGATTCGCTGGCGGCCGATATCCGGAAGAATCCCAGGAAATACATCAACCTGAAGATCTTCTAGGCGCGGTCACGAGCGGACTGAAACACGACGCCCGGGCACGCCGCACGACTCGTCCATCACCCGGAGTCGGCGCATCGTCGACCGTCGTCGCGAAAACAGAGAGGCCCCGGGACGTTCGCCCGGGGCCTCCTGCCAATCCGACCTGGCGCTTCGCCGGCTAGAAGCTGTAGCGGACCGACACCTGCATCCGGTAGTAGTTCGACCCGAAGTTGCCGACGATGTACTCGTTCTGCCTGGTGTTGAACTGGAAGATGGGCACCGCCGACTTCGGATCGCTCGACGACATGCCCACGTGATTGAGGATCGGCGCGTTCGAGTTGGTGGTGGCCTCGGTCACCTTCTGCTGCCCCCAGCCACGCAGCTTGTCGGTGCCATGGAACGCCACGTCGAGGGCATCGAGCACGTTGAAGATGTCGAGCTGCACCGAGACGCGCTGCCCGTTGAGGGACGGGATGTTCTGCCGGATCGCCATGTCGAGCGAGTGGTAGAACGGCTGGCGACAGCTGTTGCGCGGCAGGATGGTGCCCCGGTGGGCGCTCAGGCACGGGGAGTTCCTGATGAACCCCTCGAACGCATCGGCCTGGGCCGTGGCCGAGGTGATCACGGTATTGGGCACCCCGTTCACGGTCCCGGTGATGTCCTTGAACCGGATCTCGCTGACGTCGTGCGCGTCATTGGGCACGTAGATCAGGTCGTTCCCCTGCTGCCCGTCGCCGTTCAGATCGCCGCTGCCTGACGAGACCGAGTTGTACACATAGTCGTGCGGCGCGCCCGACACGCCCTGGTAGAACAGCGAGAAGTCGGTGCCCCACCCCTGCTTCCACTCCCAGCTGTACGAACCGCTGGCGACCACCTTGTGCCGTTGATCGAACAGCGAAATGGTCTCGTTCGGATCGAGCTGGTCACCGGAGTAGGTCCGGCCGAGCCGGTAGTTGGAGATGTGGGTGCTGGACGTGAAGCTCTGGGCATCCATCGCCCGGCCGTACGTGTACGCCGCGTACGCCTCCCAGTGATTGGAGTACCGCTTGCGAATGCTGGTGGTGAGGTTCCACGCGTAGTCGTGGCTCTGGTTGATGACGTCGATGGCGGTGGAGAAGCGAGCCGTGCCGCCGTTGGTCTTGACCGCCGCCGGTACCGACGCGAACGACACGCCGTTGGTGGCCCGGATCGAGTCCGCGTACAGCACCCGGCCGTGCGGATCGGTGCCCGTGCTCGCGGTGAGGTTCCGGTTCACGAAGAAGAACTGGTTCAATGTTTTCGAGTACAGCCCCTCCAGCGAGAAGACGAGATCGTGGGGGAGCTGGCGGTCGTAGCCCAGCGCGGCGCGCATTGGCTGCGGGAACTTGAGGTTCTGGTCGAGGAAGTTCACGTCGCCGATCGGCTTGGTCCCCTGGCCATTGGCGCACGAGCTGATGGAAGAGACGTCGAGCGTGAACGCGGGCGCCGGCGCGGTACTCCCCGACGTGTTGCAGTTGAGGAACGTGATGATGTTGCCCGAGTTGACGTACACGTTTTCCAGCCAGACGTAAGGCGGCGTTCCCACGAACAGGCCCACCCCGCCGCGAATCTGGTTCCGCTGATCGCCGGTCAGGTCCCAGTTGAACCCGAAGCGCGGCGAGAACTGCACCGCGTGCCTGGGGATGTCGTCGGTGCGACGCCCATAGGCGCGGTCGATCGCCGCGTTGTAGGCGACGTCCTTGAGGAAGGTCGAGATATCGAACCGCGCGCCCAATGTCACCGCGAATCGCGGACTCACCTGCCACTGATCCTGGGCGTACCAGGCGCTCTGCAGCGCGTCGAAATCGACATTCCCGCCTTGCGAGAGAATGATCGCCTTTCGGAACGAGTTGGCGTTGCCGGCAGCGAGGCTGTCGAGGTTCTTGAACGACCACACGCCGAACGAGCTCTGCGTGAACAGGTTCCGGATCTTCACGTATTCGTTGCGCGTTCCGAAAACCAGCGTGTGCGATCCCCTCGGCAGCGTGTAGTTGTCGGTGAACTCGATCGTCTTCTGATCCAGCTCGTTCCCCTGCGAGAACTGATCGGCGCCGCCGATGAACTTTCCGGTGCCCGAGCCATCGGCGAAGTTCACCGTGTTGATGGTGACCATCGGAAAGGTCGTCAATGGCGTTCGGCGGTTCTCCGCGACGTTCAGACCCAGGAACATCTCGTTGAACGTGCCGTTCCTGAAATTCGAGAACAGCTGCACCACCGGCGCGGACTTGAACGTCTTGAAGTCGTGCAGGTTCGAGGAGAGAACGGCCGTGGTCGAGGTGCGGAAGTTCTGCGCCCGATCCGGATTCTCGCCATTGTCCCAGTTGTACCGGATCACCGCGCGGTGGGTGTCGTTGATGCGCCAATCGAGACGGCCGAAGAAGTTCCGGAGCGGATTGGGTACCTGTACCGCGTCGGCGGTGCCCGGGAAGTTCGATCCCTTTGCCGTCATCAGCTGCTGAAAGCTCTGTAGGTCGGCATCGCTGAAATTGAATTTCGGCGTGATGCTCGACGGCTGACCCTGGTACGGCCCCGACAGCGGCGAGTGCTCGGTCTGGAACTCCGGCGCCATGAAGAAGTGCAGCTTGTCCTTCACGATCGGACCGCCCAGGGAAAACCCGTACTGGGTGTGATCGAATGGCGTAGCCCGGAGCACCGGCACGTTCGCGCCGTAGTTCTGATTGCGGTAGAAATAGTAGGCCGTGCCGTGCAGATCGTTGGAACCGCTCCTGGTTACCGCATTCAGCAGCAGTCCGCCAAAATTCCCCTGCCGCACGTCGTACGGGGCAAGCAGCACCTGCACCTCCTTTACTGCCTCCAGGGAAATGGAGCGGGCGTTGACTTCGGCGCCGGGCTGGCCGGTCGCGCCGAGGCCGAAGACGTCGCGCTCGGTGGCGCCGTCGATCTGCACATTGTTCATGCGATTCGACATGCCGCCGGCAGAGTATCCGGGACCGGACGCCGACACCTGGGGCGCGATGCGACTGAAGTCCGCGAGGTTGCGCGAAATCGTCGCCATCCGCTGGATGGTGCTGTCGGTGACCGTCGCCTTGATGCCCGTGTTGGTGGGCGTGAACGTCTCGGTGGTGGTCGCCGCCAGGATGCGAACGCCCGACAGTTGCGTCGGGCGCGCGGTGAGCCTGAAGTCGAGTTTCAGCACCTGGCTCAACGACACGTACTGACTGTCCCGCTTCTGCGATTCGAACCCGATGCGGCGCGCCTGCACCTGATACATCCCCACCTCGAGCCCCTGCAGGAAGTAGCGCCCGTCGTCACGCGACAGCACACCGGCCGTGAATCCGGTTCGGACGTTGGTGGCAGCGATGGTCACGCCGCCCAATGGGCTCCCGTCTTCGGCGGTAACGAGGCCGCCGATGGCACCCGTGGTGATCCCTTGCGCCTCCGCGCTCGAAGGAGCGAGTGAAAGCAGGAGCGACGCCGCGACGACGCTCATGGTTACGATACGGCTCAGGGTCATACGCAGATTCCGGTGAAGGTGAGTGGCAGGCGTGAGCGTTGATTCCAGGTCAATCGTCCGCGTCAACACGCGACAGCCATGGAGGTCCGTCCTTGGCGACGCTGGCCTGGGAACACAGCGAGTCGCGCGTGACATGCTCACACGGCAAGGGGTGCCGGAGCCAACCATGATATCCTCGCGGCACCGTGCCTTCGTGGTCGCGTCGCGGCTGCGTCACGAAAAGACTGCAGCGATCGACATTCAGTGTTCAGCGATCGGCTGATAGCAGAAGGCCGACGGCAGAGCGCTGATAGCTGAACGCTGATAGCTGGCGCCCGGCCGACCTACCGGCCGGTTGCCGGCCGCCCCACCGTGAGCCGATACACCGGAAGGCCGGCCAGGATGACCGCGAAGATGACGAGCGTGCTCACTCGACTGCTTGGGGTTATCAACGCGTTGATGAGCAGGTACGCGGTCGACAGAATGAACAGCGCGGGAACAACCGGGTAGCCGGGGGTGCGGAACGCGGGAGCGTAGCCCGGGCGTCTGCGCAGACGGTACACCGCCGCAATACCGAGGGCGTAGAACGGGATCATCGCGATCACGAACGCATCCGCCAGCTGCTCGAAGCTGCGGAGCAGCACGAACAGCACGCCCAGGATCGCCACCAGCATGATCGAGACGTATGGTGTCTGATACCGGGGATGCACCTTGGCAATCGACTGAAACAGCATCCTGTCCTCAGCCATGGCAAAGAGGATGCGGGGGCTCGTCAGCAGGGTGGCGCTCAGCGTGCCAAAAGTCGACACCATCACCGTGACACCCACGAATACCGCGCCGGAACGCCCGATGAGCTGTTCCGCCACGTCGGCGGCGACGAGTTTCGAGGTGCGGATCTGGTCCACGGGAAGGACGGCCATGTATCCCACGTTCGCGAGAAGATAGACAGCCAGCACCGCGAGCGTGCCCCCAATGATCGCGCGCGGGAGGTTCCGCTGCGGATTCGTCACTTCTCCCGCCACGTAGCTCACATCGCCCCACCCGTCGTACGCCCAGAGCACCGACACCAGGGCCAGACCAAAGGCCCCCGCTCGAACACTCCCGGCGGGAACCAGGGGCGTAAAGTGTCCGCCCGTGCGCGGCAGGCCGACCGCCAGCGCCAGCAGAATGATGAAACAGAGTCCGCCGAACTTCGCCAGCGTGGTAAGAGAATTCACCCCGGCTCCCCACCGCACTCCCACGATATTGAACGCCGCGGTGAGCGCGATTGCCCCGGCCGCCACGTAGTGGGCGTACTGATCGATGGGCGGCACCGACGGGTTGTAGCCGAGGACGCGGAGGAAGTACTCGGCGAACGTGATGGCGATGGCGCCGATGGATGCGGCGCGGATGATCGTCAGCTGACTCCAGCCGAACAGGAAGGCGTATTGCCGCCCCCAGCCGTCGCGAAGAAAGGCGTAGAATCCGCCGGTGGCCGGAATCTCGCTGGCAATCTCAGAGAGGGCGAGCGCCCCACAAAGCGCGAAGGCGCCTCCAAGCACCCAGATGGTGAGGAGCGGCAGGGGACCGGGAATCCGGTCGGCGATGCCCGCGGGCGATCGGAAGATACCCGATCCGATCGTCGAGCCGATGACGACCGCGGTGGCGCTCCACAGTCCGATGCGGCGCGGAAGAGTGTGGCCTGGTGCAGGCGCTGCTGGGGCCGACATGGGCGCAATGCTACCACGCCACGCGCGCACCCGCGAGTGCAACTGGGCCGTGAACGGCAACGCCCGCTCCGGTGTTGCGGCGCGGTTGAAAGCCATCCGGCGCCGGTACAGCTTTCGAGGCCGTCGCGCGACTCAATCTCCCGACTTGACCACCGGTGCTGCGAAGCTCTCTCAACGCCCTGTTCTGGCTGGCTGCGGTCGTCTGTGTCACCGCGCAGCTTTTCGTTGTCCGCGACGTCGTCGCGGGCCGGGCGCCGGGGCGGTCGCGCGCGCCGTCCGCGAGATGGAAGGAGATCGCCTGGGTGGTCATCCCTGCGCTAGGGCTCCTGGCGGTGCTGCTCGCGACCTGGCACGCGCTGGGCGGCCGCGTGTCCGGCGCCGGCATGTCCACGTTGACGTGAGCGAAGGGCAGTGATGGGGCGGGTTCGTGGTATCGCGTGGATCGCCTTGGGGCTGGGCTTTGCGCACACCGTGTTCGGCGCGGTCGTGCGTATCACCGGGTCGGGGCTGGGCTGCGGCGACAGCTGGCCCAAGTGCCAGGGGCACTGGATTCCACCATTTTCGCAGCCGGCGCTGGTGATCGAGGTTTCGCATCGTTATCTCGCGGCAACGCTGACGGCGGCAATCGTCGGGCTCGTGCTGGCGACGTGGCGGCGGCGCGGTGAAGCGTGGGTGGGTGGTCGTGGGGGTGTATTCCGGCCCGCGTTACTGGCGGGTGGGTTGGTGCTGACGACCGCGATTTTCGGAGCCATCACCGTATGGATGGCGTTGGCAAACAAGCTCGTGATCGTGACGCATCTGGCGCTGGCGATGAGTTTGTTGGCCGTGTTGGTGGTGGCGGTGGTTCGCGCGGGGGGCCCCCCCCAAATACCATCTTACGTGCGCACTGCGACAACTCCATCACCATTTGAACGCCACGTGGACCACCGGAGCGCAGAGTGGACCGCCTCGCCGGCGAGCGCCCGCGTGGCGACTGTGGCCGCCGCCCTCGGGTTCCTGGCCGTCGCGCTCGGAGCCCTCACGGCAAACATCCCGGGCGCCAACGTCGCCTGCCTGGGCTTCCCACTCTGCCGCGGCGGGCTGCTCCCGACCGACACGGCACAGTATCTCCAATTCGTGCACCGCATCGTTGCGTATTCGCTCTTTCTGCTCGTCGGCTGGGCCGGGGTGGTGTTCACCCAGCGTCGGGAACGAAGGCTGGCGGCGTTCGCGCGAATCGTGCTCACCGTGATCTTCTTGCAGATCGCGGTGGCGGCGACCATGGTGGAATTCCATCTTCCTCCGGTCTGGCGCTCCCTTCACGAGGGCGTTGGCACGCTCCTCTGGATCGTGGTCTTTGCCTTCGGGTACGTCGCGCACCAACTGGCCCATGGCCGCCGGGTGGAGCATCGCGAGAGCGCCGCCGTCGTGGCCACCCGGGCGGAGGCGCGCGCGTGAGCGGCATCGCAGTCGGGGAAGCGCAGAGAACTGGCGCGGTGCGCGACTTCGTTTCGCTCACCAAGCCGCGCATCATTTCGCTGCTGCTGGTCACTACCGTGGCGCCGATGTACGTCGCCGGGACACCAGGCCTGCTGCAGGTCCTGCTGGTCATGGTCGGCGGCTACCTGATGGCCGGTGGCGCCAACGCGGTCAACATGTATCTCGATCGCGATATCGACGACAAGATGGCGCGAACCAGACTGCGTCCCATCCCCAGCGGCCGCCTGTCGCCGCTTTCGGTACTGGCATTCGGCATCGCGCTGGCGGTGGCCGCCACCTGGCTCCTGGCGCAGTTCGTCAACGTGCTCACGGCGGGCCTGGCGCTGGGCGGCTTCTACTTCTACGTGTTCGTCTACACCCGGTGGCTCAAGCGCGCCACACCGCAAAACATCGTGCTCGGCGGCGCCGCGGGAGCGTTTCCGCCGCTGGTTGGCTGGGCGGCGGTCACAGGCTCGATCGACCTCACGGCACTGTACCTCTTTCTGATCGTGTTCTACTGGACCCCGCCCCATTTCTGGGCGCTGGCGCTCCTCAAGCAGGCAGACTACGGGCGCGCCGGCGTGCCGATGGCCCCGGTCGTCTGGGGGGAGCGCGAGACGATGGACCAGATGGTCTGGTACAGTCTCATTCTGGTCGCGCTCACAATCATTCCGGTGACCTTCGGCGCGTTCGGACCCGTCTACCTGCTTGGCGCCATCACGTTAGGCAGCATCCTGCTGGTCGGGGTCTGGCGGGTTCGCACCCGACAGCCGTGGACCCGGTACGCCTGGGCGCTCTACAAGTATTCCCTGCTCTACCTCGCCCTGCTCTTCGTGGTCATGGTGCTCGATCGACGGTCCGGCCTGTGGTCCGCGGCGTCCAGCCTGCTTCATCGATGACCGACCCGCGCCCCGGCCCCCTGGGGGAGGGCGAATTCCTCACCGTCGCCGTCGGATCGGGCAAGGGGCAGCCCGAACGTCTGTTGCTCATCGGCCGCCCCCACGACGGCCTGGTGCGCGTTCGCGAATGGACGTCACACACCGCCATCACCGAAGGGGAGGATTACGAGGTCCCTCCCGACGAGCTGCTCGAGCAGATGGAGCAGGCCCTCGCCGCCCAGCGCACAGTGAGCGAGGAGATGTATCGCATCAGGCAGTGGCTGGCATAGAATCGTAGCGCCGCGCTGCGCTGCGGTACGCGGGCCCTGCAGCACCTCCCGACCTGGTCCTCCCGCATGCAGCAACCCGCCTTCAGGGGTCGCTCTCGCGAAGACGCCCGCTGGCTCCCCTTACGAAAACCGGCCGCAGCTGCAGGTATCCGGACCACAGCCCGGACCGGATTCCGGGATCGCGTCCCCGCCCCGCGTGACAATGCCCAAGCCGCCGGAAATCACGCGTCGCACCGGCTCGCCCGTTTCCGGATCCGTCCCGAGCGCGGGCTCGTCGATATGCTGCCGCAGCTCGAAACGCCGCGCGGCCTCGCCTGCGGCAGGTACGGTCTCGTACAGATAAGTCGGCATCTACCGTTTCCTCTCGCTCGATTGAGCTTCTGACGCCAACGCTACGCACCTCAGGGGCGCGCGCGCAAGCATACCCGGACAGGCTTACGCCGCTCGAGGGCGACGCCACCACAGGAGATACGCGGCCACACCGGCCACCAGGAGCCCCGTACCCAGCAGCGACGTGCGCGGTGACGCCACATACGCGCTGGTCACGCCGATCATCGCCGACAGGACGAACAGTCCGGGCACGAACGGATAGCCCCATGCCCGATACGGACGCGGCGCCGTTGGCATCGTCCGCCGAAGAACGAACACGCTCGCCCCCGCCAGACCAAAGGAAATCCAGTCTGCGAAGACAACGCCCGAGAGGAGCGCGCCCAGGTTGCCACGGGTCCCGAAAAGCAGCACCAGCGTCCACACGACGATGATGACGATCGAAATGTGCGGCGTGGCGAACCGGCGGTGGAGTCGCCCCGCGGCCTGCACGAACAACCCGTCACGCGCCATCGCGTAGGGGATGCGAGTGTTGCCCATGATCGCGACGTTCACGAAGCCGAGGATGGACAGCATCGCGCCGAGGGAAATCAGACTGCCGCCAACCGGCCCGATGAGTCGTGCGGCGGTGTCCGCCGCGACCGCGGTGCTCGCAGCCTGCCCGTCGCGACCCAGCACGTGCAGATAGACGGCGTTCGCGCCCAGATAGATCACGATCACGATCATCACGCCCAGGAAGAGCGCCCGCGGTACGGTCCGCTCCGGATCGCGGATTTCCCCGCCGACCATGTTGAGCTGCTGCCATCCACCGATCGTGAACAGCACCGCCACGAATGCCGCCGCCAGACCAGCGACCAGCGACCCTCGGGGCGCCGGCGCATCGGCCACCGGCAACGGTGCGCCGACATGCGCCCAGAGCACGAACCCGGTCACGATCAATCCACCCAGCGCCACGATCTTGGCCACCGTGAGCAGATTCTGAACAACGGCGCCAGGCCGGATGCCCGCATAGTTGGTCGCTCCCAGGACCACGATCGTGAGCGCCGCCAGCCCGATCTGACCGCCGACCGGGGTCAGGTCCGCGTATCGCGCCGCGTACCCGGCGAACCCCATCGCCACCGCCGCCAGCGAGCCGGTGGCGACACTCAGGATCGTCATCCAGCCGCACAGAAATGCGGGAAGCGCGCCGAATGCCTGCCGGATGTAGAAGTATCCGCCGCCGGCGTTAGGCATCATCGCCCCGAGCTCGGCGTACGTGAACGCCCCGGCCAGCGCCACCACCCCCCCCAGCCCCCACACACCCAGCACCCACGGCCCCGCCGGCAACGCCTTCGCCACCTCGGCCGGCGTGAAGAAGATGCCGCTGCCGATGATCCCGCCCACGACCATCATCGCCGCCGAGAACAGCCCGAGCTCGCGGCGCAGCGACGTCGCCAATCCTGGTGAAGCCGTCACCTACACGACCAGCAGGTCGGCCTGATATCTCTCCGGCGTGACAATCAGCTCTCCGTCCCCGAAAAAGGCATTCACTTCGCTGCGAACGCCTACCTGGCCCGGGATGTAGACGCCCGGCTCGACGGAGAATCCCACGCCCGGGATCAGCAGCCGCTCCTCGCGGGTTTCCAGGTTGTCCAGATTCGGACCGGATCCGTGCAGGTCGTGGGGATCGATCGAATGCCCGGTGCGATGGGTGAAGAACTCACCGAATCCGCGGCTGTCCACGACCGCCCGGGCCGCGTCATCCACGTCCGCCCCCCGGACCGTTGTCCCCGCGCCGATCCGCTGGCGCAGCATTGTCAGCGCCGCATCTCGCGCGTCGCGCACCACGCCCCACAGTTCCACCACCCTTTCACCGGGTGCGCCGATCACCGCCATCCAGGTCTGGTCCGCGTACACCCCATCCGGTTCCTTCGCCCAGAGATCGATCAGCAGGACGTTCCCGCTGGTGATGAGCTGCGACTGCTCCGCCGACGGCTCGTAATGCGGGTTGGCGGCATTGGCGCCGACCGAGACGTTGGGTCCGTGATCGAACACCAGACCGGCGTGGTCGAATGCTTCCATGATGCGCCGCTGCACTTCGTGCTCGGCGGCCGCGCGGCCCGACCTCGCCTGCTCGCCCGCGAACCGTATCGCGTCCTGCGCGATCGCGGCCACGACTTCAGCCGCCCGCCGGTGCGACGCAAGCTCGGCGGGCGTCCACACCGCATACAGCCCGGTCACCAGGTTGCCTGACGAGACGATGGTTGCGCCCGCGGCCCGCACCATCTCGATCACGCCCGCGGGAATGCGATCGAGGTACGGTACGGCATCTCCGGCCGAGTACTCCATCATCACCGTCTTGCCCGCCACCAGCTGCTTGAGGTGCTCCTCGAGCACCCACCATGCGCTGTAGCGCTCCTTGCGCCACTCGCGCGGCCAGTCGCGCCACACGCCCTGCTCAATCGCGTGCGTCAGGGCAACCGGCACGCCGGTTGCCGGCACCCACACGAAGAAGCGCCGGGTGATGTGCCCGCTCACGCCCAACAGCGAACTGGCAATCGGATTCACTCCGCGGAAATCGTACAGCAGCCAGCCGTCCACACCGGCTTCGGCCAGGAACTGCTGCAACGAGGGAAGCGTCGATGTCGAGAGCATCGCGTCAGTCCGATCCCTTTGCCGGTCGCCAGTCGGCTCGCCACGCGCAGGCACCTTCGCCGCGGGCCGCACAACGCACGTGCTCCACTCCTCCCACACTGTTCACCAGCAGGCGAAGCAGCTCCTTGAGGCCCGCTTCGTAGTACGCGCAGCCAACCGAGCGCGGCGCCGATTCCAACGTCACCGACTGCCTGACCTCGAGATAGACGGACGAACCCACGCGCGATACCCCACCGTTGAAATAGCGACGGGACAGGCGCTTCGTATGGCGCAGCGCGATCGGCCGCGCAAGGAGCGCCGGCACCATCAGCATGAAGCGTCGCACCACCGGTGACACAGTTCGATACGCTTCCCGTGCCAGAAAACGTCCCGCCGCCCGGAACACCGCTTCGGCATCGGGGCGGCGGCCCACCAGCTTCGCCAGAGCCACCGCTTCATCGTGCGCCGTGCGCTGATTGCGCCTTACAGCGTCGGAATATCGCCGAATCTGCTTGTAGACCGTGTCGCTCAATCCAAGGCGCTTGTTCCGCAACTCGCCCACCAGTTCGGCCTCGAAGTCCTCGACCGGTGTGTCGACGTCGCGAACAGCCTCGAGGAACGACAGCGGGAGCAGAGCGTCAACGGTGGCATCCATTGGGAGCGGACTCGTGCGTGCGAAGCTAACGGCCGCGATTCGACCATTCAAGCATCTACGGCCAATATCCGCTCCGCGACGACGCGTCCGACCCCGAACGCGCCTTGCCGGAACCTTCCACCAGCGTCCAACTTCGCCTCCCCGAGCACCCGTCCACCTCCGCGCATTCCACCTTGCTTTTCCGCACCGCCTTCGCCCTGCTGGTCGCGGCACTACTTGCCGTGACGGCTCACCGCGTCCGCGCGCTCAGCGCCGGCGGTGCGGCGGCAGCCGCGGTCGTGGGCACGTGCTGCCTGCTCGGAGGAGTGGACTGGGTGGCGTTGCTCCTGTTCTTCTTTATCTCATCCACGGTCCTTTCCGCGTGGCGTGACGACGCCAGGCGTGCACTCCTCAACGGCATGGTGGACAAGGGCGCGGCTCGCGATGCCTGGCAGGTCGGCGCAAACGGCGCAGTATTCGCCCTGGCCGCGCTGGGATGGTCACTCGCGCCTGCCATGGTCTGGAGGGCAATCGGCGTCGGAGCCATCGGAGCAGCCACCGCGGACACCTGGAGCACCGAGGTCGGTACGGTGCGCGGGGGGACGCCGCGGCATATCCTCAATGGACGGACGCTCCCACATGGGGCGTCGGGAGGAATTACAGCCGTTGGTACGCTCGCGGGCGTGATTGGGGCGACGGCAGTCGCGCTACTGGCGGTCGGCCTTCGCTGGCGCGTGCCGTTTGTCGCGACGGTCGCTGGCGGCATCGCCGGGCTTGTCGCGGACTCCCTGCTCGGTGCCACTCTTCAGGAACGTCGCTGGTGCAACGCGTGTGGCCGGATGACCGAGCGCCGCGTGCACAACTGCGCGACGCGAACGGAAGTCCGAGGCGGTCTCCGGGGGTACACCAACGATGCCGTGAACCTCACGAGCGTGATCCTTGGCGCCTTGGTCACCTCTGCCCTTTCATGACAGCCGATGGCGGATGACGCGGAAGTGATCGTCGTGGGAGCCGGGCCGGCTGGTTCGGCCACGGCGTTTTTTCTGGCGCGGGCGGGGGTAGATGTGCTGCTGCTGGATCGGGCCCGCTTCCCCCGCGACAAGCCTTGCGCCGAGTACCTCAGTCCACAGGCATCGCGCCTGCTCGACGCGATGGGTGTGCTGGCGGAGGTCGAGCGGCTGGGCGCCTCGCATCTGACCGGCATGCGCGTGCGCGCACCCAACGGTGTCGAAGTGCACGGCCAGTTTGCGGCGTCCCATGGATTCGCGGGATTTCGTGACACGGGCCTCGGCATCCGCCGGCTGGCGCTCGACGCGCTGCTCGTGCGGGCCGCGGAGGCAGCGGGCGCGCGGCTGCGCGAACAGGTCCGTGTCGTGGACCTCGAATTCGCACCGGGAGGTGGTCGCGCGGGCATCACGGGCGTCGTGGTGCGCGATGCGGCCGGCGGGACGCGCACGATGCGGGCGCCCCTGGTGGTGGGTGCCGACGGTCTGCGGTCGGTGGTGGCGCGGCGCGCGCACCTCGGCGGCCACGGCCGGTGGCCGACGCGGGTGGCGCTGGTGACGCACTATTGCGGAGTGGACGGCGTGGGCGACTGCGGGGAGATGCATGTCTTCGCGGGCGGCTACGTCGGACTGGCAGATGTCGGCTTGGGGGTGACGAACGTGGCGCTGGTGGTGGGGGCACACGAATCGCCGGGCATGGCGGGCGACGCCGCCGGGTTTCTCGCGCGTCGACTTGCGCGCGCTCCCGGCATCGCCCAACGCCTGAGCAGAGCAACGCGCGTAACCACTGTGCGCGCAGTCGGGACGTTCAACTGGCGGGCCAGGCGGGCCTGGGCGCCGGGGGTTGTCCTCGTCGGCGACGCGGCCGACTTCTTCGACCCGTTCACCGGCGAGGGGATCTACGCGGCGCTGCGCGGTGGGGAGATCCTGGCCTCGCACGCCCGCGAGGCCGTCCGCGCTCAGGTCCCGCGCCGCGCACAGGACGCCCTCCGCGCCTACGAGATGGCGCGTCGCCGTGAGTTCGGCGGAAAGTGGAAGGTAGAGCGTGCCGTGGGCGTCGCCGTCGCCTTCCCTCTGCTGATCAACCACGCGGCCCGCTCGCTCGCTGCGCGCGCGGACCTGGCCGATCTCCTGGTCGGCGTCACCGGGGACTTCGTGCCGGCGCGGGAGGTCTTGCGGCCAGGGTACATGTGGCACTTGATAACGGCTGGTTTCACCCATCCGCGGCCGGACCGCGCAGGTCTCGACTCCTCCCAGGCTGTTCCCCACTCCCGATGAGCCTCGACCCCGATACCTTCCGCTCGGTCCTCGGTCGCTTCGCGACCGGCGTCACGGTGCTCACGGCCCGCGACGGCGCCGGAAATGATCACGGAATGACGGTGTCGTCGTTTTGCTCGCTCAGCCTGTCACCACCGCTGGTGGCCCTGTGCGTCGACCGCCGCGCGGACATGCACCCGCTCCTCGCGCCGGGCCTCGCCGTGGTGGTGAACATCCTGGCCGCCCCGCAGGAGCTCCTGTCGCGGAGGTTCGCCGAATTCGAGGGCACCAAGCGATTCGACGGGATCGGCTTTTCCCGGAGCAACCGGGGCCCCGTGATCCTCGACGACGTGCTCGCCTGGCTCGAGTGCACGCTGATCCGGGAGCATGATGGGGGAGATCATCAACTCCATATTGCCGCGGTCGAACACGCGGTGGCGCGGGATGTCCGCCCGCTCCTTCACTACCGCGGTGGGTACGCCGAACTGGAGCGTTGATGTCCCTCACGCCGGCAAGGCGGCGCGGCGTGGAGTATCTCGACGACCCCCGGATCGACCTCCGCGTCAGGCGTCGTTCGCACCGGGACATCGCGCTCGCGAACCGTCTGTTCGGCGGCTCGCGCGCTGTTCTCGCGGAGCTCAGGCCGCTGCTGGCGCACCTCCCCGCTGAACTCACTCTCCTCGATGTCGGCACCGGCACCGGCGACATCCCCGCCCGATTCGCCCGCATCGCTGCGCGACTTGGGGTGACCGTTCACGTGGTCGGGCTCGACGACCAGGCCGAACTCGTCACGGCCGCGCGCGCGTGGCCGGCCGATCCGGTGTGCGCTGATGCCCTGTGGCTTCCCTTCGCCGATCGGTCCATTGACATCGTCTGCTGTTCGCAGCTGCTGCATCACTTCATGGACGCTGACGCCTCGAGGCTCCTCACCGAGATGCACCGCGTGGCGAAACGACGTGTGATCGTCGCGGACCTCCGCCGGAGCTGGGTCGCGGTCGCGGCCCTCTGGTCGTTCTCATGGGTGCTCGGGTTCCATCCGGTGAGTCGGCACGACGGTGTCGTGTCGATTCTGCGTGGCTATACTTCCCGGGAACTCCGCGCGTTGGTGCGCGGTGCGACCGGGGTTGACCCCGTGATCCGGCGCCACTTCGGGTACCGGCTCACGGCAACGTGGAGGGGGAGTAGTGTCCAGCCGCAGTGATCGTTCGGGCGTACCGAGCTCGTCCGCGCTCGGCCCCATGCCGGTCGGGCGCGCGATGCAGATAGTGGACGAACAACTGGTGCACGCGCCCGTCGGGGTGGTCTTCGACATCGCGCGCCAGGTGGATCAGTGGCCGGCATTGCTGGAGCACTACCGGTGGGTGCGATTTCGCGAGCGGTCTGAGGACGGGGGCGGTCTGGTGGCGATGTCCGCCAACCGGCCCTTCGGCCTGGTCAACTGGCCCACCTGGTGGCTGTCCCGGATGAGCGTCGACGCCCGGACGCGCCGGATCCGGTTCCATCATGTCGGCGGTCTGACCGCGGGGATGGATGTTGACTGGTCGTTCGAGGCCGTTGACGGCGGGACCCATGTGCGTCTGGAGCACGTGTGGGACGGACCGCGGTGGCCGTTCATCGGCGTGGTTGCCGCAACGGCGGTGATCGGCCCCATATTCATACACGGAATCGCGAGCCGGACCCTTGCCGGTCTGGCTCGCGTCGCGGAGTCCGAAGTCGGTAATCGGGAATCGAGAGGCACGGCCGCCCCTCCGTCTTCTGCCGCCTGACGCCTCTGGCTTCCCGCGCGGCGTATCGGCGCGCCGGTTCCGACCTCGATCCGCCGAGCCAGACGCGCGACATCCACCTGACCCTATCCGGTAACCCGCGTGCCCATGCATCGACGAGTCGTTGTGACCGGTATCGGCGCCATCACCCCGATCGGTCTTGGCCGGGAGGGGCTGTGGCAGGGACTGCGGAGCCAGCGGTCGGCGGTGGCCCCGGTCACGCGTTTTGACGCGTCGGTGTTTCGCAGCCGGAATGCCGCGCAGGTGAACGATTTCAACGCCGCGGACCATCTGGACGCGAAGCGCGCCAGGCGATTGGAGCGGTTCGCGCAGTTTTCGGTTGCCGCCTCGCGGATGGCGCTCGACGACGCGCAGCTCGACCTTGCGGTCGAGGACCGGGACCGCATCGGGTCGATGATGGGATCGGCGTTAGGCGGTGTGGCCTATGCCGAGTCGCAGTACTCGGCCTACGTCTGCCACGGTCTGCGCGGTGTGGACGCGATGCTGGCGCTGGCCGTGTTCGGCGGAGCGGCCAGCTGCAACATCGCGATCGAGTTCGACGTGCGCGGACCCAATTCCACAAACGCGATGAGTTGCGCGTCGGGCACGATTGCGATCGGCGACGCGTTCCGGCAGGTCCGCGACGGATATGCCGACGTGATGATCGCGGGCGGTGCGGAGGCGCCGCTTTCCCCGCTCTGTTACGGCGCCTTTTCCCTGATCCGGGCGATGTCCACCCGCAACGACGATCCGACCACCGCATCCCGGCCCTTCGACCGCGACCGCGACGGGTTCGTGATGGGAGAAGGTGCGGCGGTTTTGATTCTCGAGGAGCGCACCCGTGCCCTCGCCCGAGGCGCGCCGGTCTATGCCGAGATCCTCGGCTACGGCGTGACCAACGACGCGCACCACATGACGGCACCGCGGCCGGACGGGTCGCAGGCCGCCCGCGCCATGCGCCTCGCTCTCGATGACGCGCACCTGGCGGCGCACGACGTGGACTACGTCAACGCCCACGGCAGCTCGACCCCGCTCAACGACACCACCGAAACACTGGCCATCAAGCGCGTGCTCGGCGACGACGCGTATCGGGTGCCGGTGAGCGGCACCAAGGGATACTACGGCCACGCGTTAGGCGCGTCGGGGGCCATCGAGACCGCCATCTGCGCGCTCAGTCTCCAGCGCGAGTGGCTGCCGCCCACCGTGAACCTGGTGGTACCCGATGACCAGTGCGACCTGGATTACGTGCCAGGCGTGGGCCGCGCAGCCGCCCCCGAGCACGCCATCACCAACTCGTTCGGCTTCGGCGGCGTGAACGCGGCCCTGGTGCTGCGCCGCAACTGATCCGCGCGCCCGGCACGCCGATCGCGACAAGCCGGGGCCGCCGGTCTCGACAACCTTGTCACCGGGGCCCGGGCGTCCTAACTTCGCGCCGCCGGTTCACCCTCTGACCACGGGGCGGTCGCCATGAACAACACCGCGCGGCACTTCGTCGCCGAATTCGTCGGCACGTACGCGCTCGTCTTCGTCGGCGGCGGCGCCATCATGATGAGCCACCGACCCGACACCCAGGCCGGACTGGTCACCGTGGCCCTCGCCCACGGTCTCATTCTCGCCCTCATGGTGTCGGCCACCATGAACGTCTCGGGCGGACACCTCAATCCGGCGGTGACATTCGGGATCCTCGTCGCGCGGCGCATCTCCCTGCCCATGGCGCTGCTGCACCTCGTCGCCCAACTGGCCGGCGCCGTGTGCGCCGCCCTCACGCTCAAGGGCGTCGTTCCCCACGAGACCTTCGCCGCCGTCCGGGGCGGGACCCAGTTCGTCGCGCTCGACGTGACCATGACGCAGGCCATCGTGCTCGAGGCCGTCGCGACGTTCTTCCTCGTGTTCGTGGTCTTCGGCACCGCGGTGGACCCGGAGGCGCCAAAGCTGGGCGGGATGGCCATCGGATTGACGATCGCCGCCGACATCATGGCGATCGGACCGCTCACCGGCGCGTCGATGAACCCCGCCCGTTCATTCGGCCCGGCCGTGGCCAGCGGGAGCTGGGAAGGGCACATCGTCTACTGGGTCGGGCCGCTGATCGGCGGCGCGCTGGCCGGCCTGGTCTGGGACCACGTGCTGCTGCGGAAGACCGCGCCCGCGTAGTCGCCACCCGGCGAGGCCGCGACCGCCAGACGCGCGACCGGGAAACACGGGGGAAGGACGGCGACCGGTGCCGGCATCGGACGGATCCGATCCGATGCCTGATCAATGGCTCTCGTCAGGCGGATCGCCTCGTCCGGCGGGCAGCTGCCGACCGGAGGCCAGAAGCTGTTGTTGCGCGATCCGGTCGATCTGGATCGCCATGGCGTCGATTGCTTCCTCGATGCGCGACAGGCGGTCATCGACTGCGTCCGGTATCGGTGGCGACGCCCGGCGCCGCATGCCGACGGCTCCGGTCACCAGACGCAGCACGCTCACGATGACCACCGGGACGACGATCAGCGTGATGAGCGCGACCAACAGCATCAGGACCACCATGGTGGCGAGGCGTTAGGTGCGTTGGGCCTCGCGGGAGGAGAGGAGTTTGGTGGTGAAGCGCTGGGCTTCGGCGACACGCTCGACTTCGACGGCGATCGCGTCCACGGCCTGCTCGATGTGGAGCAGACGCTCATCCAGGCGCGCCACGGTCGTGTCCGGCAGCGCGCCCGCACGCCGGTGGGCCACCACCGCTCGGCCGATGGTGGCGATGACGGTGCCGATGAGAATCGAGCCACAGACGATGCCGGCAAAGGCAACGATTGCGCTGTTCTGGTCCACAGTTCCTCCGGCGGGCGGTTCAATCCGGTGTCCCCGAAATCTACGGGGGGCGCCCGGTGCCGGTGTCACCCGGGGTCGCCGACTGTTGCACATCGCCCACCGGCGACACAGAATCCGCCTTTGGCCTCTGGCCTCTGGCCTTCGACCCTCGACCTTTCCTCAGCCGATGTCCTCCATCGACGTCCTTCTCCAGGAAGACCGGAGGTTTCCACCTCCCGAGGCGTTCCGCCGCGCCGCGCGCGTGGGCGACGCCACGCCGTACGAGCACGCCGAGCACGACTACGAGGCGTATTGGGCTGACCAGGCGCGTACGTTGCGCTGGAGCCGGCCGTGGGACCGGGTGCTGGAGTGGGACCCGCCGCGCTCGAAGTGGTTCAACGGCGGCCGCCTGAACGTCTGCGACAACTGCGTCGACCGGCACATCGGCGGCGCCCTCCGCAACAAGGCGGCACTGATCTGGGAGGGCGAGCCGGGCGACCGCCGCACCCTCACCTACTGGGACCTCTATCTGGAAGTGCGAAAGTTCGCCGGCGCGCTCCGCCAGCTAGGCGTTAGGCGGGGCGATCGCGTCGGCATCTACCTCCCCATGATTCCCGAGGCGGCGATCGCGATGCTGGCCTGCGCGCGGATCGGCGCCATCCACTCGGTGGTGTTCGGCGGGTTCTCGCCGGAGTCGCTCCGCGACCGCATGAACGACGCCGAGGCCAAGGTGGTGATCACGGCCGACGGCGGCTACCGCCGCGGGCAGGTCGTTCCGCTCAAGCGCAACACTGATCACGCGCTGGAGGGCGCGCCCACGGTCAAGCACGTGATCGTGGTACAGCGCCGTCCCGGTGGACTCGGCGACGAATCGTTCGCCGACATGCGGGAAGGGCGGGATCACTGGTGGCATACCCTCATGCAGCACGCTCCGCTCGACGGCGACCCCGAGCCCATGGACGCCGAGGACGTGCTGTTCATCCTGTACACGTCGGGCACCACCGGAAAGCCGAAGGGCATCGTCCACACCACCGGCGGCTACCTCACCGGCGTCACCGCCACCACCCGCGACGTCTTCGACCTGCGCGACGAGGACGTCTTCTGGTGCACCGCCGATATCGGCTGGGTGACGGGCCATTCGTACGTGGTGTACGGGCCGCTGGCGAACGGCGCGACCGTCCTGATGTACGAAGGGGCTCCCGACTGGCCTGAGAAGGATCGTTTCTGGGAAATCTGCGAGCGCCATGCCGTCAGCGTGTTCTACACCGCCCCCACCGCCATTCGCGCGTTCATGAAGTGGGGCAGCGAGTTCCCGGCACGCCACGACCTGTCGCGCCTCCGCTTGTTAGGCACGGTCGGCGAGCCCATCAACCCCGAAGCCTGGATGTGGTACCACGAGCACATCGGCCACGGCCGCTGCCCCATCGTCGACACCTGGTGGCAGACCGAGACCGGCGCGATCGTCATCTCGCCGCTCCCGGGCGTCATCGAAACCAAGCCCGGCAGCGCGACACGCCCGCTCCCCGGCTACTTCGCCGAACTGCTGGACGGCAACGCCCAGGTCATTCCCCAGGGTGGCGGGCTGCTCGCCCTCACCCGACCATGGCCGTCCATGCTGCGCACGATCTGGGGCGATGACGAGCGGTACGTGCAGACCTACTTCTCGAAGTGGCCGGGCCGCCCCGATCTCTACTTCCCCGGCGACGGCGCCAAGCGCGATGAGGACGGGTACTTCTGGATTCTGGGCCGCGTGGACGACGTCCTCAACGTCGCGGGACACCGCATCGGCACCATGGAAGTCGAGTCCGCGCTCGTGGAGCATCCGGCGGTGGCCGAAGCGGCGGTCGTCGGCAAAGCCCACGAACTCAAGGGCCAGGCGATTGCCGCGTTCGTCACTCTCCGCACCGGCTACCACACCAGCCCCGCGCTGCGCGACGAACTCCGCGACTTCGTCGCCCAGAAAATCGGCGCGTTGGCGCGGCCCGATGACATCCTCTTCTCGGCCGACCTCCCCAAGACGCGGTCGGGAAAGATCATGCGCCGGCTGTTGCGCGACATCGCCGAGGGACGAGCCCTGGGCGACACCACCACGCTCGCCGATCCCAACGTGGTAGCCTCGCTCAAGGCACAGTACGAGGAACAGGAGTCATGACGACCGCACGACAACGCGTCCGCCCCTGGCAGGGGCGGCCCGCCCCGCGAATGCGGGGCTGAGCCGCGCCTGCGAGCCGATGTTCCTCCGCCGATTCTTCCCCGACTCGATCTTTCGCCGGCACCTCGACGACTCCGCGGAGCGACGCCTGCGACTGGCGAAGGCGCGGGCCGAGGAGCGGATCATCGACGCGCACGTGGAGAATGCCCTGATGTTCGTCGACGCCCTGGCGGAAGACCTCACCTACGACCGGGCGATCGACACCTACGTGCGGGTCATGGGAATTCCGGAGCCCCTCGCCAGCGTCGTCGCCACCAGGGTGCTGGTGGTACTCGGCCAGGAGCTCGTTCCCACCAGGGTCCGCCGGCGCCGGTCTCGCTCGGCGGCCTCGATCGAGGACGGCATGGAACGTCCGCTCGTCAGGCTCCCGGGCCCCGACGCCGATCACACCAGCAGCGCCGAGTGACCCGCCGCTACCGGTGTTTCTTCTTCCGGCGCGTCACTACCGCAGCCATCCCGGCCGCCACGGCTGCCGCGACACCTACCATGGTTGCCGCCACCTTGGCCTTCTTCCGCTTCCGGGCGCGCCCGGTCACCCGATCGGCGACGGTGCGGGCCATCGTCTGCGCCTTCTTCCCCGCCTGCCTGGCTCGCCCCTCAGCCTTCTTCACGGCCTTACGTGCTGATTTCCTGATTGCCATGGCCAGCCTCCCTGCGCGAATCGAGGTCTCCACCATCACATACGGTAGTATACCTGGTCAGCGCGCCGCCGCGCGGGGAGAAACGTGATGTCGCGCCCCGCGCTCGGCCGTATCGAGCTACCCCCGCCAGCGTCCCCACCTCATGCCGGAGTGCACATTCCGCCGCCTTTTGTCTTCGCCATCGCCTTCCTCGTGGCGTATTTCGTACAGAGAGCGCATCCCCTGCCCCTCGCCAGCTCCGCTCACGCGGCGTTGCTGCGGCTGGTCGACGCCGCCGGCCTCGCCCTCATTGTCGTCTCGGGTCTGCTCGCGTTTTCCGCGATGGCCACGTTCTACCGCGCACGCACCACCATCGTGCCGAATCGCCCTGCCTCGACGCTGGTGACCAGCGGCCCGTATCGCCTGACGCGAAATCCGATGTACGTCTCACTCACCGCGCTCTACCTCGGCCTGACCCTGCTGCTCGACTCCTGGTGGCCTCTGATGCTGCTGCCAATCGTGCTGCTCATCATCGATCGCGCCATCATCACGCGCGAGGAACGCTACCTGGCCGCCGCTTTCCCGGCGGACTACGACGCCTATCGCGCCCGCGTGCGCCGGTGGTTGTGACGTGACACAAAGTGCAAGAGGCTGGCGGTGGACGCTGCTCGCCGGCGCCCTGGGCTTCGCCACTTCGTTCGTATTTTCCAGCACGCTTCATTTCTCGCGCCCGCTGTTCCTCGTTCCACACACGCTGGCGGTCAGCGGCCTCGTGATCCTGTATGCACGGACTGAACGGATCAGTCCGCGCATCCAGCTCGCCCGCCTGTGGCGTCTGGGTGTCGTGGCCGGCATCGCGCTGGGCGTCGTCCTCATTCGCCAGGTCTTCTCGCAACCGGGGAGTGCCTCACCGCACGGCCTGGCGCTCGCAGGGGCGCTCACCTGGTACGGGGTGGTATACGGCGTGGTCGATACGTTGCTCCTGTCCGTGATTCCCGTGCTGAGTCTCTACGGCTCGAGGCCGACGGAGGAACTCCAGCGGCCCGGCGCACGATGGCGATGGGGGCTGGTGGCCTTGCTGGGCAGCGCGATCGTCACCGCCATGTATCATGCAGGCTTTGCGGAGTTTCGCGGACCGCAACTTGTTCAGCCGGTAATCGGCAACACGCTCATCACGCTCGCCTACCTGCTCACGGGGAGTCCACTGGCCGCAATCGTCTCACACGTGCTCATGCACATGGCCGCGGTCGTGCATGGAATGGCGCTCACGTCCCAGTTGCCGCCGCACTACTGACCGCCGACGACCAGTCACTTCCCCCTCCGAAGGCGACGCGGCCAGGCCGGCTCGCTGTCGACTCCGGCTTGGCGGCAACGCGCACCACGGTACTGATTGCCACCGACCGTCCCGGCGTGGTACGCTTACCCTTCACCAGTGGCAGATCCCTTCCGCTGCCGGCGCCACGCCGGGCTGGAGAGCGACCGCCACCGCAGAGCGCGTGGAAGCGCGGAGTATTGTCGCCGGGACGAATTCGCTGCGCCAGCACAACCTCAATAGGCTCATCGACCAGCCCATGACCCAGGGAGGGGAAAACGAGCGGATGGAGGCGTTGTCGGAGGACCGACGGGCGCTCGACCACCTGTTCAACACCGCGTACGAGGAGCTGCGGCGCCTTGCGGCCACCGTTCGGCGGGACGACCCCAACGCGACACTCAGTCCGACCGCTCTCGTCAACGAGGCCTGGCTCAAGCTGGCGAACTCTCCGCACCTGGCGGGCACCTCGCGTCTGCATTTCAAACGGATCGCCGCGCGGGCGATGCGCCAGGTGCTGATCGAGGCGGCACGCCGGCGTCACGCGGCGAAACGGGGAGGGTCGGCGCTGGCTGTCGTCACGTTCGATGATTCCCTTGGCGAGGCGGTCACCTCGTCGGACGAACTGCTGTCCCTCGACGCAGCGCTGGAAGATCTGGGACGGATGAGTCCGCGGCAGGCCGCGATGGTCGAATGCCGCTTCTTTGGCGGCCTCGACGTCGCCGAAACTGCAGAGTATCTGCAGGTGTCGGAGGCCACCGTCCTCCGCGACTGGCGTGCGGCGAGGGCATGGTTGGCGAATGAGCTGCATCGCAGCCGCTAGCTTGTGATGTCGGGCGCGCGGCTCGGGAGGCGACCATAGATTCGGTGCGTTGGGAGCGGATTCAGGCGCTCTTTCATGATGCGGTCGACCTGCCGGAGCCGGCGCAACGCGCGTTCCTGGAAGGTCAGTGCGGCGATGACACCGGTGTGGTGGCCGACGTGCTGGCGCTCCTCCAGGAGGACGCGCGTGGCGCTTCGCTGATCGACCGCGATGTGGCCCAGCTGGCGCACGAGATGCTGGGCGGCGCGCTGCCGCCGTCACTCCAGGCGGAGGACTTCGGCCCCTATCGCCTGCGCGGTGTCCTGGGCGAAGGCGGCATGGGGGTGGTGTACCTCGCCGAGCGCGCTGACCTCCACCGGCTGGTCGCGATCAAGATCCTCCGGGACGCCTGGCTCTCGCCGGCCCGGCGGGAGCGATTCGGTGTCGAGCAGCGCTTGCTGGCCCAGCTGAATCATCCTTCGATCGCGCGACTCTACGATGCCGACACGCTGCCCGACGGCACGCCGTGGTTTGTCATGGAGTACGTCCAGGGCGAGCCGCTCACGGAGTATTGCGAGTCACGCGCACTCTCCGTCGCCTCACGTCTGGCGCTGGTGCGTGCGGTCGGCGAAGCCGTGCAGCACGCGCACCGCCATCTGATCATCCACCGCGACCTCAAGCCATCGAACGTGCTCGTCAGGCAGGACGGCTCCATCCGACTGCTCGACTTCGGCATCGCCAAGCATCTTGCCAGCGCCGAGGCGCCGGTGGACCAGACCCGCACCGCGGTCCGGCTGATGACTCCCGCGTATGCGGCTCCCGAGCAGATTCGCGGTGAGCCGGTGGGCATCTACACGGACGTCTATTCGCTGGGCGTGATCCTGTACGAGTTGCTCGTCGGACGGCTCCCGTTCGATCTGTCGAACCGCTCCCCGGCGGAAGCCGAAACGATCCTCGTGGAACGGGATCCGGAGAAGCCCTCGGCGGCGGCGAAGCGGATGACGACCTTGCGCGGCCAGCGCTTCCCCGCGGTGAGCGGGAGCGCCTGGGCCGACCTCGACGTGCTCTGTCTGACCGCGATGCACAAGGATCCCCAGCGACGGTACCGGACGGTCGAGGCCTTCATCCGCGACATCGATCACTACCTCAGGGGAGAACCGCTCGAGGCCCGCCCGGACTCGATGCGGTATCGGGTGAACAAGTTCGTCCGGCGCAACTGGCGTCCGCTGGCGGGCGCGACCGCCGTGTTCCTGACGGTCGTGGCGCTGGTGACCTTCTATGCCGTTCGGCTGGCCACCGCCCGCAACACCGCCGTCGCCCAGGCTGCGCGCACTCAGCGCATCCAGAGTTTCATGCTCAGCCTGTTCCAGGGCGGAGACGAAGCGGCGGGACCGGCCGAGAGCCTGCGCGTGGTGACCATGGTCGATCGAGGCGTGCAGGAGGCGCAGAGCCTCCGCGCCGAACCCGCGGTCCAGGCCGCGCTGTACCAGACTCTCGGTGGGATCTACCAGCAGCTGGGCAACCTCGCGCAGGCGGACTCGCTCCTGCGTACGGCGCTCGATCGGCGACGTGCGCTGTTCGGTCCGGACGGTGAAGACGTCATCACCAGTCTGGTTTCCCTCGGACTCCTGCGAGACGCCCAGGCGGAGTACGACACCGCCGAGACCGTCATCCGAGACGCCCTGGAACGTGCCCGCCGCGCTCTTCCGGCGGACCACCCCGTGCGCACCCGGGCCACCGCGGCGCTCGGCCGCGTTCTCGAGGATCGCGGCGACTACAACGCCGCCATTCCTGTGCTCGAAGAGGCCGTGCGCCTGAACGCGGCGCATGGCGGTGAGACGAGCCCCGACTATCGGAGCAGTCTCACCGAACTCGCAAACTCGCATTTCTACGTCGGACATCTCGACCTCTCGGATTCGCTCAACAGGCGCATGTTGAGGATCGACCGGCAGGTGAACGGCGCGGGCCATCCCAACGTCGCCGACGACCTGCTCAACCTGGGCGCCATCGAGTTCGAGAGAGGACACTTCGCGGAAGCCGAGCGCTACGACCGGGAAGCGGTGGTCATCGTCAGGCAGTGGTACGGCAACGATCATCCGGAGACCGCATCGAGTCTCACATTGCTGGGACGCGCGATCGTGTCGCAGGGCCGATTGGCGGAAGCCCAGGGAATGCTCCGCGAAGCGCTTGCCATTCAGGAGCGAGTGTACGGCACCGTGCACCCGCGCGTCGCCTCGGCGCTCAATGAACTGGGCCGCGTGGCACAGCAACGCGGAAACCTCGACGAGGCCGAGGCTGACTTTCGCCGCATGGCGGACATCTACCGGACCGTCTATCACGACAAGCACTACTACATCGGCATCGCGCTGTCGAACCTGGCCGGCGTGTACGACGCGCGCAAAGACTACCGCCGCGCCGAGCAGGTCTTTCGCGACGTCCTTCGACGGTACACCGAAGTCCTTCCGCCCGGTCATCAGTTGATCGGCATCGCCCGCGTCCGCCTCGGTCGCACCCTGGTGCATGCGAAGCGCTACGCGGATGCGTTGTCGGAGAGTCGCGCGGGGTACGACAACCTCTCGGTGCAGTCCAGCCCTCCGGCCACCTGGCTCGAATATGCGCGCAAGGATCTGGTGGAGGAGTACGACGCTCTGGGACAGTCCGGGAACGCGGCGGCAATCCGCGCGGAACTCGACCAGGCCGCGCCGAAGGCGGCGGAAACGGGACGATCGCGGTGACCCGCGACGCCGGTGCGGCGCGCGCCGCGCCGGTTGCGAGGCGTCGCCAGCATGCCGCACCGGACCGGCACTCTCATCTGGTGGACGACATGGAAAACTCTCCGGACACTCGCGCCGATGCAGCCAAACTGCTGCTCAGAATCGCGCTGGCGGTCGTGCTGATCTTCCACGGCCTGTTCAAGCTGACACACGGCGTGGAATGGATTGTCCGCCTTCTGAATGAGGCCGGGCTGCCCGGTGTTCTGGCCTACGGCCCCTACCTGGCCGAGATCGTCGCACCGGTGCTTCTCGTCCTGGGACTGTGGCCACGCCTGGCCGCCCTGGTCGTGGTTGCCGACATGCTCACCGCCATCAGCCTCTCGCTCCGCTCCAACATCATCACTGTCAAGCCGGATGGTGGCGGATGGGGCATCGAAGTCGAGTTTCTCCTTCTGTGCGTGGCGGTGGCCCTAGTACTACTCGGGGGTGGACGCTACGCGATCACACGCCGCCGCGAATCGCCACAACAGGCCATTCCCGCACCGGATCTGCCGGCCTGATTCCCGCGATCCGGCCGTGGTCAGCCCGCCGTCTCACTCGCGCGTTCACGCCAGTCCAGCAGACTGGCGACGAAGGCAGCACTCACGATGAGTGCGCTCGTCACGCACCAGACGCAGATGGCGTGAATGACGAACAGCTCCAGGTAGGTGAGCCACACCGAGAAGAGCAGCCCCCACGTGGTAAGGCCCAGCAGCACCACCGGGACCCAGGCGGCGCTCGCGAACCGGTCACTCACGCCGGCCATGGCAACCGCGAACAGCGCCACGTAATAGACCACGCCCCAGGCCGCCACCGGATACCCGAGCAGGACGGACCACCGGCTGGTGTTCACGGTTTCGCACTTGCCCACGCTGCACACGAGCTGGCCGATGATGCCGACCTTGTAGAGCGCGAGGTATGCAGCCAGGAAGACGCCGCCCAGAGCCAGCGCGGCCACGACCATTCGCTTGCTCATGGGGCCGCCTAACGACTACGGGCGAACATGGCTCCCCGTCGCCCTGGCCCGCGCCCTCCGCTCTGCCGACTGGCGGCCGCGCCTCTCACGACCCCTTCGGGCTGACCGGCGCTCGCGGCGGCAAACCCGTGTCGCGCTCCGGCAGCGCGCGGAGGCCCGAAGCCGTGTCCCCCGACGCCAGGGCCGTGTCGACGTATGCCTTGAACGTGTCGTAGCCGAGCGCCCCGGGAATCATCTTCGAGCCGATCACGAACGTGGGGGTGGACTGCACCAGCCGCCGCTCACCCTCCTTCTGGTTCGCCGCGATATCCAGCTTGAATTTTTGCGTGTCGTAACAGGACTCCCACCGGGGCACATCCAGACCGATCGACTGCGCCAGTCCTTTGAGCACCCCCTTCGGTCGGTTCGTCGCCTCCCCGTTCCAGCGGTCCTGGTTGTTGAACAGGGCGTCGTGCATGGCCCAGAACTTCCCCTGCTCGTTGGCGCAGGCCGCCGCCATCGAAGCCTCCCACGTATTGCGATGCACGTCGAGCGGATAGTCCAGGAACCGCACCTGGACGCGCCCGGTCTCGATCAGCCGCTTTCGGACGTCGGGCTCGGTGAGCGTGGCAAACTGCTCGCACGCCGGGCACTCGAAATCGGCGAACTCCAGCACGTGTACGGGTGCGCTGTCGCTCCCCAGCGAATAGCCACGGGCCGCCGGCAACGGCGTCGTCGGATCGATCGTGACCACGCGTGCGGTAGGCCGCTTTGCCTGATACGCGATCAGCGACCCCGCCACCACCGCGATCACCGCCAGCACGACGTAGAACGGTCCCTTCCCGCGCGACGACGATTCCTGGACCACGTTCCGCTGCTTCGCGCCCGCGCCCGGCGCCGTCTGCTTTGCGCCCGACTTCACTTCCGCTCGTCGTCCTCGTCGGGACTCCATTCGGTCTTTTCCCATCGGCTCTCGTCGGTGTCCGTGGCCTCGGATACGATCCGCCGATTCTCGGCGATCTCCGGGGTGTCGTAGGTGACCCGCACTTCGTAATGGAAGAGCTCACTGCGAATGTCGCCAATCAGCTTCAGCAGCTCTCCCGCATGCGCCAGCAACTGTCCCTCATGGTCGAGCGCGCCGACGCGCTCGGCGAAGGCCCGCAGCAGCGCCTCAAGATTGCGTTCCCGGCCTTCGTCGTATGTCTCCTCCGCCATGCGTCCCTGCCTCAGCGATGCGCTATCGCGCGGGGCGACCAGAACCGGACGCCTGGCGTCAGGAGCACTGTCTTCACAGCGCAAACCTGACCGCCGTCGCGAACCGGCGCGCAGGCCGCTGCCCTCGCGACTCCTGCGCAAGTTAGAGAGGCACCACCCAGCGAGTCCAGCACACCCGCTTGCCGGCACCGGCCACCGCCCGCTGATTTCCGGCGCGCCACGTCGCTTCCGAACCCGGTCCGGTCAACCAGTCCTCTTTCGCGCGCCAATATGCGCCTTCCCGATTACGACTCCTTTCGAGTGCCGGTGGGGCCGGGTGCCGCGATGGTGGAGCGCTACGGCTATGGCGAGGACGCGGTCGTTCTGCTTCATGGCTTCGGCACGAATTCCTTCCTGTGGAGACACGTTGGCCCTGAATTGGCCGTCGCTCAGTGCGCCGCACTGGCGTTCGACCTCTTTGGTTACGGCGCGTCGGATCGCCCTTTCGATGCGGACTTCGGCATTCAGGCGCAATCGCGATACCTCGCGGCGGCTCTCGAGACGCTTGGCGTCTCCAGGCCGACAATCGTCGCCTCCGACACGTCCACGCTGATCGCGTTGCGGCTGGCTTTCGATAGCCCCGCGCAGGCCGGCCGACTCGTCCTGATAAGTCCAATGTGGGCGGACGAGCTTCCGGGGGCGCAGATCCGGCTCATGCAGCGCGAGACCGCCCTGCACCTGGTGCGCCTGGTTCGCGGACTTTTCGGGGCCGAGCCGCTCATCCGGGTGCTGCTCGAAAGCGGCGTCTCCAACCCCGAGTCGCTCTCACCAAGACTCGTAGGCCGCTACGTGGCGCCGTTCCTCGGCCGGGAGGGCGTAAATCACCTTCTCGCCCTTGCCAGCGCACTCGAGGGAAATGACCTCGGCGACGTCGTGCTCGGGAAGATTCGTCACCCGACCCTGATCCTGCACGGAACGGCCGACCAGTGGTGCCAGGAGGGAGTCGTGCGCCGCCTCACGGAAGAGATGCCGAACGCCCGGATCGAGGTCGTGCCCGGAGTCGGCCGTCTGATCGCCGAGGAGAATCCCGGTGCGCTGGTGGACGCCATCCTGGCACATATCGGCAACCCGGGTCCCGCCTGAAACGTCGAAAAAGCCACCCTCAAGACAGCGAGGCCTGGCGCCGAGACTCCTTCCTGCGCCTGGAACGAAACGAATTGCTCGCGCGTAGCTAGATTACGGAAGCTTCCACGAGGTTCCGCGACATTCATTTCACACGTATTCGGGAGAATGGGGAAGAACAGACATCGTCGTCCACGTGAGGTCGCGCTGCCGACGCCGTTCGAAGAGGCCCGCGACGAGATGTTTCAGCACATCATGCGATGCGGGGTCATCGGTTGCGAGCCGGAGTACCAGTCGGAATGGTTCGACGAGACCATGAAGTATCTCGGCGAAAGGTACCATGAGCTCACTGGCAGCGAACTGAACCAGCTGCGGTTGCTGGGTGAGCGGTTCGTTCAGCCACCCCGCGCCACCACGAACACCGTCGCGAGCGCAGCGGGAGTGTAGGGAGTGTCGGCGCCCCCCCCACCCGGGGGGGCGTTCTTGTTTCAGGGCCCCGTCCACGACAAACCGGACGGCGATCTCCGGCGAGAGGGTCATCGCCTTTGCGACACGTCCCCTGCGGCAGGCGAATCCCGTCATGGAATGCGCCTGGTACTTGGAGGTTCGGACTAGCGACGCCCCCGTCGGGTCTGCCGCAAGGCGAGTCCCAGCCGTAGTCCGCCACCCAGACCGACCTCCGCCGCCCAGACCCCCCGGCCCCGACTCGGGAACTCCAGCCCCACACCCACCTCCAGCAAGCCTCGCCAGCGGCGGTGGCCGTCGTTCAACACACTGAGCCCACCCGTCCCATAGAGGCCCCATCGTGACTCCTGGAGTGGATCGAGGAGGAATCGGCCTCCGATGTCGACTCGGCTGCTTACCTGCCGCGTTCCGTCCTTCCATGCTGCTCCGAGACCCGCCGCGAAGAACACGCGCCCGTAGCCGCTGCCGAGGCTGAGCGCTGCGCCCATCTGGGCGGCAGTCGACCTTCCCGCGATGAAATCCAGGCGCGCCTCTGCCACCGGCGCAACCGAGTTCTGTGCCACAACCCGGTTTGTGCCGGCGAAAACCATCATCAGGGCGCCGCACAGGGAGCCCCCCGAGATCCGTCGATAAATGAGCCGTCCGGCACGGTGACAGGGGACGCCGATGAGAGGCATGGGCAGGGAAGGTACGTCAGAAGGCTGGCGAGGACAGCGTCGTTCGCTCAACGTACACCCCGATGAAACACGTGGCGGTGAGATCGGTGGGAATGATTGGTCGCCTTTTCCTCGCGCATTCGATCAATGTCCGGCGCTGAGGGCGCACGCTCCACGATCGTCCACCTCACGGCGGACTTCCACGGCGTCCCGTCCGTGCAACTGATGGACCAATCGTTGATCAGCGGCGTGATGGTGTCGGCAGCAAGCGCAGCCGGTCTCAGTGCAACCGGTCCGCCGGTCGTGCTGAAGCACCCCGACGGAGGCTTGAGCGTCATCCTCCCACTCGACGGCTGTCACATGTCGCTGCACACGAATCCGGAGCGCGAACTGGCGCTGCTCGACGTGCTCGCCCGCTCGCATCATGATCCGCAGCGGGCCCTTGACGTGCTTCAGCGGCGACTGACAGCACGCTCGGTTCGCAGCGAGCGCCGAGAGCGCGGCTGATGGCAGAGTCCGCGGCCCGCGCAGATCGTGCCGGCGCCCGCCCGCGCCGGCATGAAGCCCCGCTCTTTCCGGCAGCCATGGGGAGCTGTTGCGCATCGTGCTCGCGCAGACTGCGCTGGTGACGTCGCCCACGCATGCCTTCTACGCGATTGACGCGGTGGTGCTCGCCTGGGACCTGTTCGTGGCGGGTCGAATCCTCAACAACCGGCGAGGCTCACCGGTCTTTCTCGGGCTGACCGCGCTGTCGTCGCTGCTCGTGGTTCCCGGCGTGGTCGTGGCCGTGGTCGCGAGCACCGTGCTGAACGGCCGCGCAGTCTACATCATCGACTGGCTCTGGCCGGTGGTGGCGTGCCTCTGCGCACTGCAGGCACTCTACGCGCTCGGGCGCGGTACGGTGGCCCCGTTCCTGGGATTCCCCATCGCGGCTTACAACGTGATCCTCTTCGTGGGCGCCCTGGCGCGCTTTCTGACCACCCACATGCCGGAGCCTCCGGCCCCAGTGATGGCGTTCGCCGTGTCGCATGCGAGCGTGATCGCGTTCGTGTGGGGTCGTAGCGCGCTGACGTCCCCGTTGGCGCTCCAGGTCCCCGTCCTATCCCCCTCCTATCCCACCCCCTATCGATCCGGGAAGGTCTTCCGCGTAGCTCTGGCGCTCTGGGCGACGGCGACGCTGGTGCTGTTCGCTGTCGAGTATCCCGGCGCGCTGCATGCGGTGACCACGTTTGCGGCATTCGCGGGCGACCGGCTGCAGGAGCGGCCACGGGGCGATTTCATGATCGGCGTGCGAATCTTCCCTGAACTGTCCGGGCCTCCGCCGCGGCCGGCGGTACTCGCGGATCTCGCGCTGGTCGACTCGATCGGTGCGCAGGCAGTAAGTGTCGTCATCCAGCCGACTGGAGGCGTCACCACCGCGGCCCTCGACTCGCTCTCCCGGGCGCTGGAAGACCGGCGGCGATCCGGGGTGCGTCTGCTCGTCGCCCTCGGATACGGCGTGGGTGACGCCCAGCGCTTTCGTGTCGATCCGGAGGAGTACCAGCGCACGCGGCTGGCCGCCCTCGATCGGGTGGTGCGGCGCCTCCACCCCGACGTGGTGTTCCCGGCGCTCGATCCCTGTCTCGCCGGATCGGCGGCGTTAGGCAGCGTGTCGCCGCGCTGGTGGCGCCAGTACATGCGGGACGCCGCCACCCTGGTGCATGCCGCCCGTCCGGCGACCCGCGTGGCGGTGTCGGCGTCGGCCTTCACCCCTGCCGACAGCGAGCTGTTCGCGTGGGCCGCGAGTCCCACCACGACGATCGACGACGTCGCGATCGCGCTGTACCCCTCCTACGACGGCGGCGCCTCAATCCGGTCGCGAATGCTCGTCGCGGACCGTTGGTTGGAGAACGTACGGAAACCGGCCTGGGTGCTCGGAACCGGCGCCTATCCCCGCCTGTTCGGCGAGCGGAACCAGGGCGCGTCCCTCTGGGGCATGCTGGCGTGGGCGACGACCCTTCCACGGGTTGCTGGTTTCGTCGCGGAAGGAGCCGGTGACTACGACGCAGTCACCGGGCTGCGCGCGCCGGGCGGACGGCTGCGACCCGCAACCGACGTGCTCGCCCGTGTCAGAAAGATCCTGGCCGAGCCGTGACCACCGTTCCGGGCGCCGCATGCCGGACGTTAGGTTCCCGAACATGCCGACGCCGATCGTCTTTCCGGGCTTCCAGCGCAACGCGTTGAGTTTCCTCCGCGGCATCAAGCGCAACAATCGCCGCGACTGGTTCCAGGAACGCCGCGCGGAGTACGAAGACCATGTCCTCGGGCCGATGCGGCTGCTGGTGGAGGAGGTCGATGTTCGCCTGGCGTCGTTCGCACCGGAAATCATCGGCGACCCCAAGCGCTCGATCTTCCGGATCTACCGGGACGTGCGCTTCTCAACCGACAAGTCGCCGTACAAGACGCATGCGGCATGCTGGTTCACCCACCGGAACGCGGGGTATGGTGTCGGGAGCGAGACGCACGGTGCGGGCGCCGGGTTCTACTTTCATCTGGAACCGGGACACTCGATCGTCGCGGGCGGCGTCTGGATGCCTCCCCGTCCATCGCTCAACCGGTTGCGTGACGCGATCGCGGCCCGGCCCAGGGAGTTCGCGCAGACGCTGCGCGGCAGGGCGTTTCAGCGCCGGTTCGAGGGGCTGACACAGGAACGGATGTTGTCACGCCTGCCGCGCGGATACGCACCCGGCCACCCAGCCGAGCCCTGGCTTCGATACGTTTCGTTCACGGTTTCGGCGCCTCTGAGCGACGCAAACGTCCTGGAACAGAAGCTCACCGCCCGGCTGGAGCGTGACTTTCGCCTCATGCTGCCGTTCGTGCGCTGGTTGAACACCGCGCTGGGCTACCCTCCCGCCTCGCGAAGAGTGTGAGCGCGCGGACACGGCCGCAGGCGTCGCGCCATCGCGCAGGCCTCGGTTTCGGGACCGGTGGGAACCCGCAGGAGTCGGGGATTCCGGCGCCGCACGTGTCATCTCGGTGAGCAGCGCGTCGCGCACAAGTCGGTTTCGCCCGCTCAGAGAGGCACCTGCATGACCTTGCTTCGTCGTCCCGCCCTGCTGCTGCCGTTACTGGTGACGGCCGCCGCGGCATGCGCGGACCCATCCGCTCCGGACCCCACGCCATCCAGGATCTCGTCGCTCCCGCGTGCGCTGTCGGCGACCGAAGCGGCCATGATCGACGCTTCGAACGTGTTCGGCTTCAACCTGCTCCGGGAAGAGAATCCGTCGTTCGCGGGACAGAACGTCTTCCTGTCCCCGCTCAGCGCCTCGATGGCGCTTGGCATGACGATGGACGGCGCCGCCGGGACTACGTTCGACGAGATGCGCACGACGCTGGGCTTCGGAACCCAGTCGCATGACGAACTGAACCGGTCGTATCAGTCCCTCATCGCGCTGCTGAGAAACCTCGACCGGCGCGTCGACTTCCGGATCGCCAACGCGATCTTCTACGACGACGCCTTCGGCGGCGCAGTCGAACCGTCGTTCCTGAGCGACGCCGCACAGTACTTCGACGCCGACGTGGCGGGCCTGGACTTCGCCTCGCCGCTGGCGGTGGATACGGTGAACGCCTGGGCAGGGCGCACAACCAGCGGGAGGATCCCTCGCGTCATCGAGCACATCGAACCGGACCTGGTGATGCTCCTCATGAACGCGATCTACTTCAAGGGTGACTGGCGCCAGGGCTTCAAGGAGAGTGAGACCCATCCCCAGCCGTTCATCCCGTCCAGCGGGCCGTCGGTGAGCGTTCCCACCATGCACCGGACCGGCGGATTCCGCCTTGGTACGACCGCGAACGCCACCGTCGTCGAGCTGCCGTACGGCGGCGACGCGTTCGTGATGACGATCCTGATGCCGTTGTCCGGTGTCTCGGTCGATCAGGCGATCGCGGCGCTCTCCGCGGACTCGTGGGCTGCCGCGACCGCGAACCTGTACGATGACGACGCCGACCTGTACCTCCCGAAGTTCACGCTGACCTGGGAGGACACGCTGAACCCCGCCCTCCAGCGGCTGGGGATGCAGCGGGCCTTTGTGCCCGACGGCGCGGATTTCACCCGCATGTCGGCCAGCGCGGGACACCATCTCTACATCAGCTACGTGAAGCAGAATACGTTCGTCGATGTGAACGAAGTCGGCACCGAGGCAGCCGCGGTAACGACCGTGGGCATCGGTCTCACCTCGCTTCCCGAGGCCATTCGGGTGAACCGTCCGTTCGTCTTTGCGATCCGCGAGCGACTCACGGGGACCATACTCTTCCTGGGCAAGGTGGAGGTGCCGGAGTAGGCCAAAGGCCAAGGGTCATAGGCCAAAGGCCAAAGGCCAAAGGTCATGGGAGGGTGGCACGCGAAGGCGCTCGTCAGGTACCCGTGGTACTCCACGCCTCGCGAGCGCGCGGGTGTGTCCTGTGGTCTTTCAGCTATCGTGTCTGGCCTTCCCCTCGCACCACGCCTTCCACACGCCGTTCCGGGTCGAAGTAGCGCTGCGCCAGGGCGAGCACGCCGTCCACCGTCACCGCGCGCAGCCGCTGCTCGAATGCCTCCAGTTCGTTCAGTCCCGTTCCGAACAGCCAGCTGTCGACCATCTCGCCGAGCACCACGCCGCCACTCTGCAAGGCGATGGCGTGACTGCCTAACGCGTAGGTCCTGGCTCGCGTCAGCTCCTCCTCCGACACCGGCTCCTCCCGCAACCGCGCGAACTGCGCGAGCAGACCCTCCCGTGCCTCGTCCTCCTGCTGCGGTGACGTCGCGATGTAGGCCGCGAACGCGCCCGACTGCACGCGCTCCATGCTCACCGCATGCACGGTGTACGCCAGCGACCGTTGCTCGCGCAGCGCCTCGAAGAAGCGGCCGCCAAGACCGCTGGCAATCCCCGCCACCAGGAGCGCCGCAAACCGCTCGGGATCGCGGCGCGTGGGCGCCGGGAATGCCAGGGCCAGCGCGGTCTGCGCCCGATCGCGATGTTCCGCCACCTGACGCGGCGCCGCCGGCCACGTCGGCGCCGCAAGGGGCACCGACGGCGCCATCTGTACCTCGTCGAACGCAGACGCGAGCATCCCGGCAAGTCCGGGCTCGTCAACGTCGCCAACCGCGGCGATGACCACCGGAGCGGTCAGCACGCTCGACTGGTGCCAGGCACGCACATCGCCCTCACCAATCGCCCGCAAGGTCTCCTCGCTGCCGAGCAGTCCCCGGCCGTAGGGATGACCGTCGTATGCGGCGGCGTTGAGAAGCCGCACCGGATAGCGATACATGTCGTCGCGCAACTCGGCGAGATTGGCGAGCGCGATCGTTCGTTCGGTCTCGACCGCCTCTCCCGCCAGCCGGGGGTGCAGCACCACCTCGGCAAAGAGCGCCACAGCGTCGGCCGTGCGAGTGACCGGCACCGAGAAGGTCCATCCCATGCCGTCGGCGGTGATGCTCGGCGCGATGCTGCCGCCCAGCAGCTCCGAGGCGTAGGCGATCGCCTCCGCCGATCGCTGCTCGCTCCCCTTGACCGTCGCGCGCGCGCTCACGGTCGCCAGCCCGGCCAGCTGGTCCGATTCGCGCGCGCTTCCGACGGCACTGTAGATGCCCACATGCACGATCGGCGAGCCGGGTCGCCGCCTGACGAGGATCGGAACGCCGCGGCGCGTGCGAAACACATGGACCGCGCCGATCTGCGCCTCGCGCAGGACCGACGCTGGCGGCGCGGTCCTGATGGCCGCTTCGGGTGCCGGCGCAACCGGCAGCAGGTCGCTGGCCAGCGACTCCGGGGAGGCCACGACCCGGCCGGCCTGGTCCGCATCCCGGGCAAACACCGGCGCGCTTTCGGGCCGATACACCAGCAGCGACGCCTGTGACGCATCCAGCAAGCGACGCGCGGCATCGGCCACCTCCCCGGCACCGGCCGACAGCGTGGCGTCGTAGTACCGCTGCGACAGCCGCCAGTCGCCTAACGCCTCCCACTCCGCAAGAAATGTCGCCTGCCCCTCCATCGACTCCAGACGCCGTAGCCAGCGCGACTCGACCAGACGCTGCGCCCGCGCGACCTCGCGCGGGTCGATGCCGCGGTCCCTGGCCTGCTCCAGCTCCCGCCACATAGCCGCCGCCGCGGCCCGTCCATGAGGCGGGGGTCCCTCCGCGCGCATCGTGAAGACGCCAATCTCGGCGGGCGTGTAGTTCTCAGCCGCAACGGCGGACGCGAGCTGTCGCTCGCGCACCGCACGGTACAATCGCGATCCGCGCCCGGTGCCGAGCACCACCGCGAACAGATCCAGCAGCGGCGTGTCGCGGTGCAGCGCCCCCGGCGTCCGCCACCCGAACACCAGGTGTGTCTGCGTGATGTCGCCCGAGAGCTCCCGATAACGAAATCCCGGCGCACTCGACTCCTGCAATCCGGGCTCCCGCGCTACCGCCCCGTCGGCCAGCGGGCCGTACAGGACCTCGATCTCGCGCAACGTCACGTCCACGTCCACGTCGCCGACCACCGCGAGAATCGTGTTGCCGGGACGGTAGAAGTTGCGGTAGAACGCCTGGACCCGGTCGCGGGTGAGCGCGCGCAGCGACCCTTCGTGCCCGATCCGCCAGCGTCGAATGCGATGGCGGTCGTGGAGTACCTCGAACAGGGTCTCCATCGCAACCGCGCCCGGTGAATCCAGCTTGCGCCTGGCTTCCTGGATGATGACTTCGAGTTCCCTGGCCAACTCGTCGCCATCGAGAAGGGCGTGTGCATACGCGTCCGCCTGGATCTCGAGACCGCGCTGGAATCCCTCCCGTGGCAGCACCGCGAAATACGACGTGTGATCGTAGATCGTGTGCGCGTTCAGGTACCCGCCGACCGCCTTCGTCTCGCGCGCGATCTCACCCACCCCGCGCGTCGGTGTGCCCTTGAAGAACATGTGCTCCAGCACGTGCGAGATGCCTGCGACCTCGTCCGGCTCATCGAAGTACCCCGTCTTGACGTAAGTCACGATCGCGCCAACCGGCGCGGACCGGTCCGCACGTACGAGAACGGTCAAGCCGTTGGGAAGCGTATGGCGAAGAACGGACTCTGGCTCGAACACGTGACCTTGCGGTGTCGGCAGGCGGAGATGCCACGGGCGGAAACGACCGGGTCTGCTTCCCGACCCGGACTTACTTCGGCACGCCGACCCGCGGGGGTGCTCCGGGAGGAGGAACCACGGCCGACACGCACGCACTCCATTCCCCGGGACCCGCCCGCTGGAGGAAGCGCTGCGCTTCGTCAAACCGGCCGAGGCGAGCCAGCGTACACGCAAGGTAGCCCAGTGCCGGCTTGTCCGCGGGGTCCGCCTGAACCGCGCGAACATAGAACCGTCGCGCGAGATCGAGGTTGCCGAGGGCAAGCAGATGCGCTCCCATCTCGCGAAGCGCGAGCGCGTTCTCCGGCTCGAGGTTGAGGGCCGTCGTGAGCTCGCGCGCAGCGGTCAGCGGATCCCCTTCCTCGCGCGCAATGCGCGCCAGGTAAACGTGCGGGATGGCCGCTTTCGGGTCGGCTGCCGCCGCGGCCGCGAGTTCCCGCTTCGCGGTGGAGCGATCGCCGGCCACGTAGGCCGCCGTGCCCCGCTGCAGATGGCTTACGCGCGATCGATATTGGAGCGCGTAGTATCCCGCCACTCCCACCACCGCGAGAAGGGCCACCAGGACGATGACGCGGACCAGCACATTGGGCCTGCGCGCTCGCGGTTCCGGAAGGGGACTGATCTCGGATTCGGCGGCAGGCGGCGCGGCGGACGGCTGGAGCGGCGGACTTGCTGCCGGTGCCTCGGTACGGGCCAGTGCCGCCTCGAACAGGTGGTACGCCCCGCGCGCGGCGACCAGATCGCTGGCGTTGGGCCGGTAACCCGCGTCATGTGACCGCTCGGCGGCGGCGCTGAAATCCACCAGGGCGTGGGCCTCATCCAGCGACAGCAGATTGCGCTGCCGGGCCTCGCGAATCACCGCCTGGCCGGTCAGCGCGGGTGCGCCTGTCAGCGAGCGCAGGGCTGCCTGGACGCCTTCCCAGACCTCGAGCAGGTCCGCCGCGTTTTCCTCGGGGTGTCGCCCTTCGTCCAGCCGCTCGATTGCGGCACGGACTCCGTCGATCGCTGCCTGCGCGGAGCGGAGGCCCGCGCCGGTCATTTGAGGATGCGGAGCAATCCGGCGTCCGCACTCCCCCTGATGAAGCTCTCGGCGTCCTCGGTGGGGATGATCACGCCCGTCAGCGAATATCCGCGGCGCGCCTCGTTGAGCATGAACTCACCGATCGAGCGACCCGCGAAAGTCGTGTTTGCCGAGCGCATTTCGTCCACGATCTCGTCCCATGTCCCTTCGAACGGCCGCCCTTCACGGGTCAGGACCCGGTGCTGGGCCGCGTCGAGCTGATTGTCGGCCAGATCAACGAGCATCTGCCCGAACAACTCCAGTTGGTTCTTTGACTGGTTCTGCGCCTCATCCGCCGCGCGCTGCTCGATCTGTGCCAGCATATCGTCGATGTCGTCGGGTTCTCCCGCCAGATCGCTCAGGCGCGATTCCCAGCGCTTCACGTCCGGATCATCGTCGCTCAACCGGTGGATCGTCTTCTTCAGCTCGATCAGGCGCCAGATTCCCAGTTCATCCCAATGGTCCTCGGGCGCAGAGTGATCGAGGTGGTAGAGCGCTGCCTCGTAGTTCCCCCGGTCATACAGAATGTTGCCGAGATAGATCCGCGCCTCGGCGTGATCCGAATCGAGCTGCAGCGCGCGGCGCAGGGTGGCAATCGCCGCGTCGTCGTCGCCCAGCCGATGCTGCGCGTATCCCACCAGAGCCACCGCTTCCGCCGACTCGGGAGACTGCCGCATCGCGATATCGAAATACTGCTTTGCGGCATCGATCAGGCCGTCGCGGAACAGAGCGCGGCCCATCTGCAGCATGAGCTCGACGTCGTCTTCATAACCGAGCTCGAGCACGCGATGCAGCGTCTTCAGCGCATCTTCGGTCTGACCGAACTTGAGCAGCGTCTCTCCGAGCCCGGCGAGCGCATCCTCGTGGTCCGCGTCGAGAATGAGCGCTTCCTCGAAGCTCCGGCGCGCCCACGCGTACTCCTCTCGTGCGATGCGCGCGTAGCCAACTCCTATGTGCAGCTCTACCGCATTCGGGTAGAGCGCGAGTCCCTCGCGAAGTACGCCAAGCGCCTCATCGTACCGCCCTTCGTTGTACAGAGTGTGAGCGCGTTCATCGTACTCCTCGGAACTCATGAAAGGAGCCGGCATCTCTTGACTGACCTCCGGTGCGAGCGAGCGTGCCTATAGTACTATTGGAGAGGCGCCAAGTTCAACCGCCGGGGAAGACGCACATCACCCTCGAGCACGCCTCTCATGATTTGACGGTTGGACGGGCGCCCCGGGCACACCACACGCTGTTACCGCACGCCAGCCCGCTTGAGCGATACCGCAATCTCGCCGGCGAGCCGGGCGTTGGCTTCCAGCAGCGCAACGTTTGCCTGCAGCGATCGTCCGCCGGTCGCCCGGTTGATGGCGGCCAGCAGGAACGGGGTGCTGGCTGATCCGCGCACGCCGGCGCGTCTGGCCTCATCCAGCGCCCGAGTTGTGGCCTCGTCCACCACGCCGCGGACCAAGGCGTGCTCGGCCGGCGGCGACTGAACGACGAGAATGGCGCCGGGGAGCCCCAGAAGTCGGTGTCTCAGGAACATCGTCGCAATGGCGTCCGCGTCGGAGACCACCGCGGGAACTGGAAGACCTGTACTCGCGACCAGGAATCCCGGGAACTCGGCCGTGCGGTACCCGACCACCGTCACGCTCAGTGTTTCCAGTCGCTCCAACGTCGCCGCGATGTCGAGCACCGACTTCGCGCCGGCGCAGACAACCACCAACGGAGTACGGCCGAGCTCCGTGAGGTCGGCCGATTCGTCAAAGGCGGGCTCGCGATGCACTCCGCCGATTCCCCCCGTTGCGAACACGGGCAGTCCCGCCACCCGGCAGATCGCCAGCGCACCGGCCACCGTGGTGGCAGCGTCGGCGCCGGTAGCCATTGCAGCAGGCAGGTCGCGCGCCGAGGCCTTGGCAATCCGGTCACCAGCCAGGAACCGAGTGAGTTCGTCGGGCGTCAGGCCCACCGTGGGAGTGCCGGAAACGATCGCGGTAATGGCCGGGACCGCCCCCGCGGCGCGCGCGGCGGTCGCCATGCGACGGGCCGCTTCGGAATTCGCGGGATGTGGCAGTCCCTGCGCCAGCACCGAACTCTCCAGCGCGACTATGGGCCTCCCGTCGCGCCGCGCCGCGTCAACCTCAGGCGTGAACTGGATGTCACTCGTCGGCAAGGCGATGGCGAATCGGTGCCCGATCGAGGCGATGCCTGGACGCGGGGTCAGCGTCCGCGTGGGTCACGGACTGGCCGGCCGCACGGATCCGCCGACCCTAGGCCTCGTCCGGGAAGCGCTCCGCCAGCCAGGTGTCGACCTTTTCCCGCTCGCCCGACGTGTGATCCCAGATCGCGAGGATCTTGATTCGCTCGCCAGCCCAGGCGTCGAACGACTTCGTGGAGCCCTTCGCAATGTGAATCTCATGCCCATCTTCGAACCGGAGCACGATCTCGGGATACTTCTCGTTACCGAACTGCTTGCGGAGCTTCTTTGGGGGAGTGGGCATGACGGGGTCGGAGGTCGGAGAAGCCTGGGCATACGCCGGAGCGTGCGGCTCGTGACGGGTGACTGCGAACTGGCAACTGACTGCTCAACCTGATAGCTGACAGCCGAAAGCTGTGTGCAGGAATATAGCATCCAATGGCGTAGGATCTGCGTTCAGGTGACGACCGACGAGGTCGCGCAGTACTGCTTCCAGTCACCCGTGGCCAGGGCCTCGTCGATCGCAGCCACGGCGCCATCCAGCTCGTCGTCCCGGGTGTAGAAATGCGGCGCCAGGCGAATGCCGGCACCGGGCCTGAAGTCCACCAGGATGTCACGGGCGAGCAGGTACCGGGCCACCTCGTACCCATGCGGGACGTCGAGAGCGACTGTTCCCCCCCGACGCGCGGCGTCCCGAGGCGCCCTCACCACGTACCCCCGCTCATCCGCCAGCGTGATCAGGCGGCTGGTCTGGCGCGTGCTTTTCTCTCGAATGGCAGCGATCCCAGCCTGCCGCACGATGCGCGGTCCCTCGATCGCGGCGTACAGCGCCGGGATGACGGGTGTACCGCCTAACCAGCGAAAGGCGCTCTCGGCGTACGCCATCTCGGGCTCGAACGCGAACGGACGCGCGTGGGCCTGCCAACCGGTGAGTGCCGGCGCGGTGCGCGCGGTCATTTCCGGGGACGCATAGAGGAAGCATCCGCCGGGACCGCCGCACAGCCACTTCAGCACGCCGCCTGACAGGAAGTCGACACTGGTCCGCCGGACGTCCACCGGCATGACCCCCACCGCGTGAAACGCATCGAGCGACACCAGCGCGCCGACCGAGTGCGCGTGCCGGCAGATCCGATCCACATCCATGATGTAGGCCGACCGAAACAGCACGCTGGAGATGGCCACCAGCGCCGTGCGCTCGTCCACTGCCGCAAGCAGGCGGTCCTCGTCGATCGCGATTCCATCGTCCGAGTTCACCACCACGATCTCGGCGCCGAGCCGCCGGGCCAGATGGTCGTAGACGTAACGCACCGATGGGAAATCCAGCGACGACATGACGATTCTCGAGCGCGGCGCGGCATACGAGAGCGAGGAGAGTACCGTGGCCTGGGCCAACGTCACGTTCGGCACCATGACCACCTCGCCGGGCGACGCGCCAATGAGCGGAGCAATCGCGTCGCCCACCGTCACGGGCATTTCCCACCACCCGCTTGCCCACGCCCGCACGCCGAGCTCCGCCCACGCGTCGACGTACTCCGCCAGCCGCTCTGGAACTGCGCGGGGCATCGCCCCAAGCGAATTCGAGACGAGATAGTTCGTCCGGGCGAGGATCGGGAACTCGGCGCGGAACGCGAGCAGTGGATCGCGCGCAGTCACCGGGCCCTTTCCGCGAACCGGACTCCCCGGACGAGCCGGAGCGATCCAATCGCACCCGTCATCGCGCTCGCCGGGTCGCGCCGGCACAGCCGCGGCGCTGCCGTGATCCCTGACATAGGCGCCAAAGGTATCACCGGCCTACTTTGCCGCCAGCGGGTCCGGGGTCCCCACCTCCGGATGCAGTGCCGCCGATCCACGCGCCAGACCCCCGGAGTGCGCAAGAGGCCCGGCGGTTCGGTGGCGCGCGTCACGGTGCGCCGGTCCGATGCGTCGGTCGCGGCACGATAGATGCGCACCTGGGGTATCGGTCAGCAGACGGACGGCGCAAGCTGGACGGTTCGCGTCGCTCGGTCACTCCGGAGATCCGATGCCTAACGCGAAACACCGAACGCCTGCTCGTATCGCTCTCGTCCTGGGCGGGGGTGGCCTGAAGGGGTTTGCGCACATCGGGGTGCTGCGGGCGCTCGAGGAGCGCGGGATCCGGCCGGCGATTCTCGCCGGCAGCAGCGTCGGAGCAATGCTGGGCGCCGCGACCGCCACCGGTGCCAGCGTGTCGGACCTCGCCGAGCGCGCCCGACGACTCCGCCGGCGCGATCTCCTTCGGATCAATCACGTGGGGATGCTGCTGGAGCGGATGCACTCGCCGTCAATCTATCTGGAAGAGCCGTTGCGTGCGCTGGTTCACTCCATCGTCCCCCACGTGCGGTTCGACGAGATTCCCATGCCGCTGTACGTCAACACCGTGGACGTGCAGTTAGGCACCCAGGTGGTGTGGGGACTTCCGGGTCTTCGCGACGTGTTCGTCGACGACGCGGTCTACGCGTCCTGTGCGCTTCCTGGATTCTTCCCGCCCGGTCGCGTCGACGGCCGGTTCTGCATCGACGGCGGCACGGTGGACAACCTCCCGGTGGGCCTGGTGGCTCGGGAATCGGACCTCATTGTGGCTGTTGACGTAGGCAACGGTGAACTGCCACCCGACACGACGGTGGCGGCCAGCGGGTTCGCGTCCATCTCCATGCGCGCCGCGATGGTCATGATGCACGCCCTTCAGGGCATCCCTCTGGCACGCTGGGAGGGTCCGCCGATGATCCTCATTCGTCCCAAGGTAGCCCAGCACGCCTGGTTCCGGTTCGGCGCCGCGACCGAGTTCATCGAGTCCGGTTACGTGGCCGCGACCGAGGCGCTGCGGGACCTCGAGACCTGCATCGGGGCACGCGGGCGGATCTTCCCGCGCCGGCGCGTTCAGATCCGCGTCGATCGCGCGCGGTGCAACGGCTGTGGACTGTGCGTGGCGAACGCCCCGCGCACGATGGCGCTCGACAAGGCCGGCAAAGCGGTTCCGCGCTCTCGGGTGGCTGAGTGGTCTCCGGCCGACGGTGACTTCGTACGCCACTGCCCAACGGGAGCGTTGACCGCGGTCACCGCGGCGTAGCCGTGTCGCGCTAGCGCAGAAAGCGGCGCGCCAGCTGCTCGAGCCGCTCGTCTCCCGCGCGAATCGCATCGTCCAACGCGACTTGCACGAACGGCCGCAGCCTCGGTTCCCCCCAGTAGTATCCCGTCGCGCGCTCTGCGGCCCCGGTGTCGCCGACCCGAGCTGCCTCGAGAAGCGCAAGCGCCGCCGCCGCGTCGAACGAAGGGTCGTCGCGCGGAGGAAGGTGGAACGATCGCCCGGGGCGGGCGTCGTCGCGGTCGTCGTCGACAAATGCACGAGACATGGCAGAATGCATGAGTCGGAGAGGCGGAGCACCGAACATCGGCTGATCCAAGCTGCTAAATTACAAGGCGCCTCGCCATCACATGGCGGAGCCAGGGAGTGGGGCTGCGGACTCCGTCGAGCTGCCGAGCCGTCGGCACAACCGCCGGGAGGATCACGGGCGAGGAAGACCCCAGTGCCTGGTCCCCGTCACCGTCTCACGGGTCATGTCCCACCCAGATTCGTTCAACGCGCGCTCGACGCTTGCAGTGGGCGATCGGCGCTACACGATCTTCCGGCTCGCTGCTCTGCAAAGTGTCTCCGGTGGCAACGCGGACCGGTTGCCATTCTCTCTCAGGATCCTCCTCGAGAACCTCCTTCGCGGTGAAGATGGTGCCTCGGTAAAGGCGTCGGATATCGAAGCGCTGGCCCGGTGGGATGTCAAAGGCCGGACAGAAAAGGAGATCGCGTTCCGAACGAGCCGCGTACTCCTCCAGGATTTCACCGGCGTCCCCTGCGTCGTGGACCTCGCTGCCATGCGCGACGCCATCGTCCAGCTGGGCGGTGACGCGACGCAAATCAACCCTCTCCAACCGGTGGACCTGGTCATCGACCACTCCGTCCAGGTGGATCAATACGGATCGGAAGCATCGCTCCTCATCAACACGGCGCTCGAGGTGGAGCGCAATCGCGAGCGCTACGAGTTTCTGCGATGGGGCCAGAATGCCTTCCGGAACTTCCGGGTGGTCCCTCCCGGGACGGGCATCTGCCATCAGGTCAACCTCGAGTACCTCGGACGGGTGGTCTTCACCAGACCCGTCAACGGCGACGGCAAGGAGACACTCGCCTACCCCGACTCGCTGGTTGGGACCGATTCTCACACCACGATGATCAACGGCCTGGGCGTGATGGGGTGGGGGGTTGGCGGTATCGAGGCGGAGGCGGCAATGCTGGGCCAGCCGGTCTCGATGCTGGTGCCCGAAGTGGTGGGATTCAAGCTCCGCGGGAAGTTGCCGGCGGGCGCCACGGCCACCGACCTGGTGCTGACGGTCACCGAAATCCTGCGGAAGAAAAAAGTCGTTGGGAAGTTCGTTGAGTTCTTCGGCTCCGCGCTTTCCACCCTGTCAGTGGCCGACCGCGCGACGATCGGAAACATGTCTCCGGAGTTCGGCGCCACGATGGGGTTCTTTCCCGTGGACGTGGAGACTCTCCGCTACCTGCGCCTCACGGGACGGAGCGAGGAGCAGGTGCAGCTCGTGGAGGCCTACTGCCGGGAGCAGGGGATCTTCCGCACCGACGACACGCCTGACCCGGTCTTCACGGACATCGTCGAGCTCGATCTGGCAAGCGTGGAACCGAGTCTGGCCGGACCCAAGCGGCCCCAGGACCGGATCCCGCTCCGACAATCGAAGAGGATGTTCGAAGAGGCGCTGGGCGCCGAGCTGCGACGACTGGCCGGCGCGGTCCCGGCATCGAGTCCCGCCGCCGCTACGGCGAGCAACGACAGTCCGACCACCGCCGACGCGAAGAAGATGGACGCGGAGGGCGCCGCCCAGGAGAACGCCACCGTCCTGACGGAGGAGTCGGAGATGCCGTATACCCTCCGCCACGGGTCGGTTGTCATCGCCGCCATTACCAGTTGCACGAACACGTCAAACCCGTCGGTCATGCTCGCGGCCGGATTGCTCGCGCGCAACGCCGTCCGGAAGGGGCTGCAGTCGAAACCCTGGGTCAAGACGTCACTAGCGCCCGGGTCGAAGGTGGTCACCGATTACTTCCGCAAGTCGGGCGTCCTGTCCGACCTGGAGCAGCTCGGCTTCGCGGTGGTGGGATACGGCTGCACCACCTGTATCGGCAATTCCGGTCCCCTGCCCGAGACCGTGGCCCACGCGGTCGACGACGGCAAGCTGATCGTGGCCGCGGTGCTCTCCGGGAATCGGAACTTCGAGGGTCGCATCAACCCGCAGACCCGATTCAACTACCTGGCCTCGCCGCCGCTGGTGGTGGCGTATGCCCTGGCCGGCCGCATGGACATCGACCTGGAACGCGAGCCGTTAGGCATCGGCTCCCAGGGTCCGGTATTCCTGCGCGACATCTGGCCGTCACCCAGTGCGGTGCAGGAGGAGATCCTGCGCTCGGTGAAGAGTGAGATGTTCGGCGCCGAGTACGCCAACGTGTTCGCCGGCGACGAGCAGTGGCAGTCGTTGCCGGTGCCGTCCGGCGACCGCTATGCGTGGGACGACTCGTCGACCTACGTGAAACATCCGCCGTTCTTCGACAACATGACCCGCGAGCCCTCACCCATTCGGGCCGTGACCGGGGCGCGGGTGCTGGGCATGTACGGCGACTCCATCACCACCGATCACATCTCGCCGGCGGGGTCGATCGCCGAGCGAAGTCCGGCCGGTCAGTGGCTGCTGTCGCAGGGCGTGCAGAGGAAGGACTTCAACTCCTACGGATCGCGGCGCGGGAATCACGAGGTGATGATGCGAGGCACGTTCGCGAACATCCGGCTGCGGAACGAGCTCGCCCCGGGGAAGGAGGGATGGTGGACGGCCACGGCACCGGGAGGCGATCCGGTGCCCGTCTACGACGCGGCGATGGAATATCAGCGGCAGGGCGTCCCGCTGCTGATCATCGCGGGCAAGGAGTATGGAACGGGATCGTCGCGCGACTGGGCCGCCAAGGGGACGGCACTCCTCGGCGTACGGGCAGTGATCGCGGAGTCGTTCGAGCGCATTCACCGATCCAACCTCATCGGCATGGGGGTGCTTCCGCTCGAGTTTACCGACGGGCAGACCCGGCATTCGCTCGGTCTCTCGGGATTCGAGACCTATGAGATCGAAGGTCTGTCCGACCAGCTGAAGCCGCGGGCCCGACTCGCTGTGACCGCGGGGAGCGCTGACGGCACGAGCATCACGTTAACGGTGCAGGCGCGGGTGGACACGCCCGAGGAAATGCACTACCTGCGCCACGGCGGCATCCTGCAGTACGTCCTGAGGCAATTGGCGCGACCCGCTTAATCCGGCACGCGCTTCTTGTCGACGTTGTTTCCCAGGACGGCCCCAAGTAGCCCGCCGGCCGCCGCTCCGATCACCGCGCCCTTCAACTTGTCGCGACTCGTGACGGCGCCGATGGCGGCTCCCGCCACGGCCCCTATCGCCGCGTCACGCCTGGTGTTCTTGACCACATGGCTCGGCTGTCGTGCCGTCCCGGTTGGGGCAGGCGCGCGGTAGATAGTCCCGCTGCCGGGTGCTCTCGTCGCCACCGGGTGGTAGCCCCCGTTTCCACCTGGAGCTCGATAGCCGGCCTGGTTCGGATAGCCAGCGACGTACCCCTGCTCTGCTGGCGAGAGGGTCGGCTGGTACGGGTACGACTGCGCCGCCAGCGACAAGTCCTGTTGAAGACCCGCGTCCGGTCGCGGTGCGTCCGAACCGCAGGCGGCGAGCAGCGCCAGACCCGGCAGCGCGAGCAATGGAATCAGCGTTGTTCTCGACATCGTCCCTCCGGGCGTTCGTCACGACCGTGGCTCAAGCACGCATCGTGCCTGTCCTCCTGCCCCAGCGGGTAGAGGATGCCGTGGTGATTGTCCACCATCAGGACAAAGCAATGTCCACTTCGCGGGACCCTTCGGAGCTGAACCGTGGTCTCGCGACGCGCGCTCGCGGGGCCGGGAATCGAGCACTGCGCATTGCAGACCCAGCGGGTCGATTGCGTGTGGAACGTCGTCCGTCGGCGTTGCGCGCACGCGTTCCACGTTTCATCGTTGAGGCTCCGACCAGCTCGATTCGGACACCTGACGCGGAGTCATCATGAGGAAGGCGTTCCGGAGATCTTCCGCCGCCGCAGTGCTGGCCAGCGCGATGGTGTGGCCGCTCGCCGGTCAGCAGCCGGCTGCGCCGGCTCCCGTTGGACCAGCTGTGGGAACGGTCGCGCCAGATTTCGAATTCACCGGCATCACGCGATACGGCGCCCTGAGAGGGCGACAGAAGCTCTCGGACCTGCGCGGCAGTACGGTCGTGCTCGCGTTCTTCCCCAAGGCGCGAACCAAGGGTTGAACGGTCCAAATGGAGGCGTACCGTGATCAGTACGCCACGATCTTCAACAACGGCCAGCACGTCGTCGTACTCGGCATCAGCGTGGATCCCGACACCGCGCTGACAAGCTGGTCGCGCGAGTCCGCGTTCCCGATCATGTTCGTGAGCGACACCGGGGCGAAGGTGAGTCGCATGTACGACGTGTACGGCGAGAAGAGCGGGATGGACAGCCGCCACGTCTACGTGATTGGCCCTGATGGACGGATCACCTTCAAGATGCAGCCGTTCCGGGTACTGGTGAAATCGGACTACGACACACTCGCCGTCGAAGTCCACAAACTTGTGCCACAGCCGAAGGAAGGTTCGTTCTGACGCACGCGTTACGCTCCGGTGGTATGCCGGGGCGTGACGGCGTGGGGAGTCAGTCAACGGTCCCTTCGTCCGCGCGCGTCCTTCTCGAGAGCCTCTTCGCGGCAGCGGTCCGGGCGGCCGACGCGGAGCACGCGACACGGCAGGCAGTCGCCGCCCTCGGCCCGGTTGGTGGCCCGGTGTGGGTGGTCGCTGTCGGAAAGGCGGCCCATGCAATGTGCGCCGGCGCGGCTCAAGCACTACGCGCTCGCGATCTTTCGCTGGCCGGCGGCGCAATCGTCGCTCCCGATCATCCATCGACCGCGATTCCCGCGCTCGAATCGCTGACGGGAGAGCACCCGGTCCCGGGCGAGGGGTCGCGGCAGGCCGCGATCCGGCTGGGAGAAGTGGTGGCGGGGATCCCGAAGGGTGCCGATGTCCTGGTGCTGCTATCGGGCGGCACGACCAGTCTGATTGCCGGCCCGGTGGACGCGGTGACGTTCGCGGACCTGCAGAAGCTGTTCACCCTGCTGCTCGCCTCGGGCGTGGACATCACGACCATGAACGCGGTTCGCAAACGCGTCCTGCGGTGGGGAGCGGGGCGACTCGCCGCCGCGCTCAGCGGGGACCGGACACACTGCCTGATCGTGTCCGACGTTCCGGGGAACGACCCGGCGCATATCGGCTCCGGCCCATGCACGCCGGATCGCCTGACGGCGGACGGGCTGCTCACTCTGTTGGCCGAGCGCCAGCTCGAACCGGCACTGCCCTCCAGTGTGCGCGCCTATTTGCGTCGTGTGGCCGCGGGGACGGAGGCGGAGACCCCGAAGCCGGGCGACGCAATGTTCGCCCGGACGACGGTGTCGGTAATTCTGGACAACGGTGACGCGCTCCGCGGCGCCGAACGGGCGGCGGCGGCGGCGGCCATCACCGCGGTGCGGGTCGAACCCGCCGCGCTGCGCGGTGATGCCGCCGCCGCCGGCGCGATGGTGGCCGGCGAGCTGGTTCGAGCGCGGGAGCGCGCGCGAGGTCAGTCGTTAGGCGCGCGGCCGCGAGTGCTTGCAATCTGGGGAGGCGAGACGACCGTGCGTCTTGGCCCATCCCCCGCCGCGCCGGGGGGGCGGTGCCAGGAATTGGCGCTCGCCTGCGCGGCTGCGCTGCACCGGGCAGGATCGGCGGCGCGAGGGATCACCGTGCTGGCGGCCGGGACGGACGGTCGCGATGGTCCCACCGACGCGGCGGGCGCGGTGGTCGATGCGACCACCTGGTCGCGAATCGCGGGCCGCGGGCGGGACCCCGCGTCCGATCTTGGCGCCCACGCATCGTACGCATCGCTCGATGCGGTGGGCGGGCTGCTGCGCACGGGATTAACGGGCACCAATGTGAACGATGTCGTGCTGGGACTCGTAGATGGACTGAACGGGGACTAGGTTGTCTCGACCGCCCGGGCCAGCCTAACGGGCGGAGTCGGCCGATGCGGGGGGGATTGCGGGCCGCGGGCCGGCGCTCGCGGGAGAGCCGCCCGGCTCCCTGCTCCGAGGGACTGTCGAACTCCGCCGCGCCGGCGCCCGGATCCAGCACCGGGCGTTGTCCACCTTCGAATCCCGACCTGACGTGCTCGCCTATCTCTTCTTCCACTGGCGCGTGCCTTCGGTGGCCAGCGACGACTACGAGGCGCGTCTCCGGCATTTTCATCTCACGCTGGCCGCCGGGCCGTCGGCGGGTTTTTCCAACTCCTATTGCCTTGCGGTGCACGGCGCGCCGTGGGCGAATCAGGGCGGAGACTCGTACGAGGACTGGTACCTGCTGAGCGGCTCGGCCGCGCTCGATCCACTGAACGAGGCCGCGGTGACGGCGGGCCGGAAGGTTGCGCACGACGACGCCGCGGTGGCGAGCGCGGGAGGCACCGCGGGGCTGTACAGCCTGCGGCTCGGCAGCTCGGAGGAGCCGCCGCGGTTCGCCTACTGGTTCGCGAAGCCACACGCGGCATCGTACGCGGACCTGTATGAAGCGATGCGGCCTCTGGTGCGGAGTGCCGGCGGCGCACTGTGGGCGCGACAGATGACCTTCGGGCCCGCGCGCGAGTTCTGTCTGCACGCGCAACGCTCGTGTGCGCTCCCGTCGATGTGCGAGCCGCTGGAGATTCCGTTGCGAACGGTCTGGCCGCTCGACGACGCGTAGCGGGCCGGTGCGGGCCGACGCATCCCCGGGCAACCTGCCGGCGCGCGGATGCGAAAGCGATACCAGGGCGATTAGCTTGCTCGCATCGAGGCCGTTCCGGAACGGACTCGCGCGGCGCAGCCTGACCTCGGTGGCTGTGACCGGGACCTCGTGTCGAGGGCATCGGATGAATCGCACACCGTTCTTCGCAGGGCTCGTCCAGGACCGGGCGACAGACGATGTCGCGGGCAATGTGGAGCGATACGTCGCGCGGATCCGCGAGGCCCACGCCCGTGGGGCGCAGATCATCTGTCTGCCGGAATTGTTCAGCGCCCCGTATTTCGCGAAGTCGCTTCGGGTGGACCGCTTCGACCTGGCCGAGCCCATTCCCGGGCCGACCACGGAGCGGATGCAGCGCCTCGCCTCCGAACTCGCGGTCGTGCTGATCGTGCCGCTGTACGAACGCCAGGCGGCCGGACTCTACCGGAACTCCGCCGCCGTGATCGACGCCGACGGTGCGCTGCTCGGGGTCTACCGCAAGATGCACATTCCGCACGACCCGCTGTTCGAGGAAAAGTACTATTTCACCCCCGGCGACGTGGACGGGAACGGGCGTGGCGCCGAAGCGAACGAACGGGCGTCGGCGGGATTCCGCGTCTGGCGAACTCGTTATGCAGACGTCGGCGTCCTGATCTGCTGGGATCAGTGGTACCCCGAAGGGGCGCGGATCACGGCCCTGCTCGGAGCGGACATCCTGTTCTATCCGACCGCCATCGGATGGCATCCCCGGGAGAAGGCCGAGACCGGGACGGCGCAGGTCGAGGCGTGGCGCACGATCCAGCGCGCGCACTCGATTGCCAACGGCGTGTACGTGGCCGCCGCCAACCGGATCGGATTCGAACCGGAGACCGGCACGGACGGACTGGAGTTCTTCGGGCATTCGTTCATCAGCGACCCGTTCGGCCGCGTGGTCGCGGAGGCCGGCGGCGAGGCCGGCGTGCTGGTGGCGCGATGCGATCCGGCGGTGATCGAGGAAACCCGCCGGAACTGGCCCTTCCTGCGCGATCGCCGCGTCGACGCCTACGAGGGGATTCTCAGCCGCTACCTCGCGTGACGCCGCCCGACGGGCAGCCGGCCGTGGGGTCGCGCACGCCGGAAGCCGCGGTGACCGATTCGCGTGCGGCGCCGGCTTCGCGGTTTTCGGTCCTGCCGGAGTGGGCGCCGCATGCCGCAACCTGGATCGCCTGGCCCCATCACGAGCCGGACTGGCCCGGGAAGCTGCTGGCCATTCGATGGGCCTACGCCGAGATCGTGCGCGTGCTGCACCGGCGCGAGCGCGTCGAGATCCTCTGCCACGACGAATCGGTGCGCGAGGATGCCAGGCACAAGCTCGATGCGCACGGGTGCGACCCTGGCGGATACCGGCTTCATCTCGTGCCCAACGACCGGGCGTGGCTCCGCGACTCCGCACCCACGGTGGCGTTCGACGCGGGGCGCCACACCGTCCTGCTGAACTGGCGTTTCAACGGATGGGCGAAGTACGACGACTATGTGTTCGACGAGAAGATCGGCGAAGCGATGGAGCGCATCACCGGCTTTCGGCGGGTGACCCCGACCCGACCGGGGAGCGGGTGGCGCCTGGTGCTCGAAGGCGGCGCGGTCGACTGGAACGGCGACGGCATCGTCATGACCACGGAGGAGTGCCTGCTCTCGTCGGTTCAGGCGCGCAATCCCGGACTGGAGCGCGGGGACTACGAGGCGGCGTTCCGGGAGTACCTCGGAGCGGGGCGCACAATCTGGCTTGGCGAAGGGTGCGTGGGCGACGACACCCACGGTCACGTGGACGACGTCGCGCGCTTCGTCTCGCCCGACACGGTGGTCCTGGCCTTCGAGGAGGACCCGGCGGACGCGAACCATGCGCGGTCGGCCGACAACCTCCGGCGACTGAAGGCGTTCGAGGGAGGCCGCCTCCGCGTGGTGCATCTGCCGTTCCCGCGGCCGGTGATGATGGACGGCCAGCGCCTCCCCGCCAGCTATGCCAACTTCTACATCGCCAATCATGTGGTGCTGGTGCCGACCTTCAACGACCCCAACGACCGGATGGCGCTGAACGCCCTCACCGCCTGTTTCCCGAATCACACGGTGGTGGGCATCCACTCGGTGGACCTGGTCTGGGGTCTCGGGTCGATGCACTGCCTGACGCAGCAGCAGCCATTGCCGCCGGCGGGATGAGTCGGCCGGCCTCCCGCCGGCTCGGATACATGTTCCACACCAATCGCTCGATCGTCCAACCAAGGCGAGCGCGCGACGGCCGGCGGCCACGGTCGACCGGGACTGCCTAACGATTGACCCTCATCCTTGATGCCGATGCGGATTTCACGGATGCGCAGCACGCTGCTGGTCTTCGCCGCAGTGCTGGCGTGCGGAGGAGGAGAACGCCCGGGCGGCGGCGCCGGCACCGGCGATTTCGGGGGCAACCTGATCATCAGCGCGGGCGCCGAGCCCAGCGTGCTCATCCCGCAAATCATCACCGGCACGATCGAGAAGGAGATCGTCGATCAGATCTTCGACTACCTGGCCGAGATCGGTCCGGACCTCAACACCGTGGGTGACGGAGGCTGGATACCGCGCCTGGCACAGTCGTGGACCTGGGCTCCCGATTCGCTCTCGATCGCCTTTCACCTCGACCCGCGGGCCCGCTGGCAGGATGGCACGCCGGTGACGGCGAGCGACGTACGCTTCTCCACGAAGCTCTACAAGGATCCACGCGTTCAGTCGGGCGCCGCCGGAAGCTTTGACAACGTCGACTCGGTGACGGCCCCGGACGAGCGCACGGCTGTCGTCTGGTTCAGCAAGCGCACACCAGAACAGTTCTTCGAGCTCGCCTACAACCTCATGGTGGTCCCGGAACACCTGCTCGCCAGCGCCGATCCGGCGAACCTCGGGGCCAGCGCGTTCGCACACGCGCCGGTCGGGAGCGGACCGTACCGCCTTGTGCGCTGGGAACCACGCGCCCGCATCGAACTCACCGCCGACACGACTTACTACCGGGGCCGCCCAAAGCTCAACGGCCTCGTGTGGACATGGAACGCCGACCCGTCGTCCGCCACCACCAACGTGCTCACCGGCGACGCGGATTTCTTCGAGTCTCTCTCTGCGGATGCCCTGCCACGCGTTGCCGCCACCGGCAACGTCCAGGCGGTGCGCTATCGCGCGATCAGTTACGGCTACCTGCTCTTCAACTTCGCCGACCCGAAGAACCCCCGACGCCCGCATCCGCTGTTCGCCGACCACAGCCTCCGGCTGGCGATCAGCATGGCGCTCGACCGTCGCGCGATGGTGCAGAATGCGCTCGACAGCCTCGGCGTGCTCAGCCTCGGGCCCTTCTCCCGCCTGTACGTCTCTGCGGATACGACCATCCCGCAAATCCCCTATGACACGGTGGCGGCGGATCGGCTGCTGGATTCCCTGCAGTGGCGGGACACGAACCACCGCGGCATCCGCGAACGCGGTGGTCGTCCGCTGCGCTTTTCGGTTCTCGTTCCAACTTCGAGCACCACCCGGATGCGGTACGCGGTGCTCATTCAGGAGCAACTGCGGCGCGTGGGCGTGCAGGTCGACATCGAGCAGGTGGACTACTCGGCCATCGGACCGCTGATGTTCAGCGGAAAATTCGATGCCCTGCTCCACGGCGTCACGGGCGACCCCTCACCCAGCGGGATTCGCCAGGCGTGGAAGAGCGCCCCGGCGACCAATCGCGGGTCCGACTTCGCGGCGTATTCCAACCCACGCGTCGATGCCACACTCGACAGCGCGATCGCTGAATTCGATCCGACAAGGAGCCGCGCCTTGTATCGCCGCGCATATCGGATGATCGCCGACGACGTGCCGGCCGTCTGGCTATACGAGTCGCGACCGGAGGCGGCACTCAACCGGCGGGTTCACGCGGTGCTCGACGGGTCCGACTACTGGTGGCGGGACCTGAGGCTCTGGTGGATCCCCGCCGCGCAGCAACTCCCACGCGACAAGGTGTGGCTGGTGCAATCTCATAAGTAGTTGTCAAAGAGTTGTTTGCGGGCTACATCCTGGGATGCGCGGCGGCCGCCTCTACGGTTGCGGAGGCCGTCGGGACGGCGTCTGTAGGTCAGTCAGCTCCCTTCGACGCCGGACCCCCGATGACCCTCGCGGTGCTTCGCCGCTCCGTTGTTCTTGCCGCCCTCCTGACATCCCTGGCCTGCGCACGGAACTCCTCGCCGGTCGTGATCGCGACGGCCGGTCCGTGGACCGAGTTGTACGGGGCGATGAACAAGCGTGGGCTGGATCTCGCGTTGGAAGAGATCAACGCTGCGGGCGGCGTGGGAGGTCGGCGACTCGTGGTCATCGCGCGCGACGACCACGCCGACGGCGGGAAGGCGGTTGCGATTGCGAGCGAGTTCTACGCCAATCGCTCGGTCGTGGCGGTGGTCGGGCACGTGACGTCGGGGGCGATGGTGGCGGCGGCGAGGATCTACGACAAGGGACTGCCCGCGGTATCGACCACGGCCAGTTCTCCCGACCTGAGCGGCATTTCTCCCTGGGTGTTCCGGGTGATCTCGAGCGACTCGGCCAACGGCATGACCATCGCGCGCTTCGCCGATGCCCGCGGTTGGCATCGCGCGGCGATTCTGTACGAGAACACGGCCTACGGACGCGGGCTCACCGAGTCGTTCCGCGGCGCGTTCGGCGGGGAGATCGTCGCCGTGGATCCAATCCCGGGCAACGGCGACGCGAACTTCGAGCCGTACGTCAGCTACCTTGCCTCCCGTTCGCCCGACGTGGTGTTCGTGGCCGGAACGAACGCATCCGGCCGGTCGATTCTGCTCGAGGCGCGGCGTCAGCATCTGGCCAGTGCGTTTATCGGCGGCGATGGCTGGAGCAGCATCGTGGCCGACACGGCCGCCGCCGAAGGGGCCTTCGTGGCGACGCCGTTCAGTGCGCAGGACCCCCGTCCCGCCGCGCAACGCTTCGTGAAGGCCTTTCGCGAGAAGTACCACCTCGAACCCGACGGTAACGCGGCACTTGCCTATGACGCGACCATGCTGGTGGCGCGCGCCATCCAGGAGGCCGGCCCGTCGCGTGCCGCGGTGCGCCGCTGGCTCACGTCGTTAGGCGACGGCTCGGCATTCGCCGGCGTGACCGGAGCGATCCGCTTCCGTCCAAGCGGCGACGTAGTCGGCAAAGGCGTGGTCATCACCCGCGCCCGCCATGGCGCGCTGCTGGTCGAACACGGGAGCGACGGCCGATGACCGGGCGCCTGATGGGCTTCCGCAGCATCCGCCAGCGCCTGGTGAGTGGCCTCGGGCTCCTGGTGGGGCTGAGCGTGATCGCCGGCCTGGTCGCCCGCGCTTCGATGCTCGCGATGTCGTCGGTGATCGGCGAGACGCTCGCCACCGTGCAGAGCGACGCCCAGATGGCGGCGCGCCTGTCCGCCGAGATCACCGAGGAACTCGCGGCTGCGGCGCGCTACCCGCAGCAGCGTGACTCGGCGTCGCTCGAGGAATTCAGGCGCTACGGACGCGACGCGCACGCCGTGCAACGGGCGATGAACCTGAACGGCGGCCAGACGCCCGACGAGGTCGCGTTGGTGGCCAACATCGATGCGTCGCTGTCGTCGGTCGAGATCCGGTACGATCTGGCGCATCGCCTGGCTGATCTCGGGCGACGCGACGAAGCCGCGCGCGAGGCCGAGCGCGCGAGACAGATGGTCGGGGCGCTGCTCGACGACGTGGACAAACTCGCCCAGCTCAAGAGCCGCAAGGTGGCCGAGGCCTCCACCACGCTGCGCAACAATGCCGAACGGCGCGCCGCCTGGATGCTCGGCTTCGCGGCGATTGCGGTGCTGGTCGGATTGTTCGTGGTCGTCAGCACCGTGTCGTGGATCTCCGAACCGATGCGGCGCCTGGTGCTGCACGCCCGCGCGCTCAGTACCGGCAACTTCGGGGTGCGGACGGAGGGCAATCTGCCGGGCGAACTCCGCGAGCTCGCGGAAGCCATGAACAGCACCGCCGACTCGCTCGCGCGCGTGGTGTCGGTGAGCTCCCATACGGCCGACGACGTCGCCAGTTCGGCACGCGATCTGGCGTCGGTCTCGGAACAGATCTCGGCCTCAGCCACCCAGATGGCGGCGTCGATGACCGAGGTCTCGAGCGGCGCCGAGAGCCAGGTGCGCCAGCTCCGTACCGTCGACGAAGCCCTCCGGTCGATTCGCGTGAATGCCGACGAGATGCTGGAGGGTGCCAGCGAGGTCACGGGGCTGGCCGGGGCCATCGAGGACTCCGCGCGCACCAGACGCGCCGAGATCGAACGGGCGCTGACCATCCTCACCACGATCCGGGCGACGGTGCGCGATGCCGCGGGCGAGGTGGTCGCGTTGACCCAGACCGCCGACGACATCAACAAGTTCGTCGCGACCGTGGGACGGATCGCCGAGCAGACCGACCTCCTCGCGCTGAATGCCGCGATCGAGGCGGCGCGCGCCGGCGCGGCCGGACGCGGTTTCGCGGTCGTGGCGGACGAAGTGCGCAGCCTGGCCGAGCAGGCCCAGGCGGCGGCCGAGGACGTCGTGCAGCTCACGCGCGCAGTGACCGCGAGAGTCTCATCGACGACCCGCGCCATGGAGGCCGGCGTGGCGAACGTCAACGAAATCGAGACCGTTTCGCGCGACATCGATGAGGCGCTCACGACCATCTCCGGCGCGGCAGCACGCACCCGTGAGGCGGCGGGCAGCGTGGCCCTGCGCGCCGAGCGGAACGCGCATATCGTGGCCAGCGCGGCCAAGGGCGTACAGTCGATCGCCAAGACCGCCGAGGGACACGCGGCCGCGGCGCAGCAGGTGAGCGCGGCCACACAGGAGCAGAGCGCCGCGTGCGAGCAGATGAGCAGCGCATCCACGCAGCTGCTGCAGGGATCCGTACAGCTCAAGGAGCTCGTGGGGGCGCTCAAGGCCGTCGCCTGAGACGAACCGCGGCGTCGCAGTGAGGGCCCGCGGATTTGGATGCCCCGGCGCCGATACCAGCCGCGTCGCGCCCCGGATAGCTTGGAGCATCAGCCATGCTTTCCGCGAACCACCCCCCCGCTGTTCTCCTGCTGAGCGGCGGTCTCGACTCTGCGACGCTGCTCGCGCTGGCACAACGCGACGGGTTCGCAGTGCACGCGCTCACCTTCCGCTATGGGCAGCGCCATACGCATGAGGTGGCGGCGGCGCGGCGCGTGGCGCAGGCCATGGGGGTGGCGGAGCACGTCGTCGCGGACATCGATCTGCGGGTCTTCGGCGGCTCGGCGCTCACCAGCGATCTCGCGGTGCCAAAGGACGGGGCGCCGGCACCGGGGGGCGGGGGCATTCCGATCACCTACGTTCCGGCTCGCAACACCATCTTCCTGTCGTTCGCGCTGGCCTGGGCGGAGGTACTCGGGGCGCAGGACATTTTCATCGGGGTCAACGCGCTGGACTATTCCGGCTATCCCGACTGCCGGCCGGAGTACATCGCGGCATTCGAGCGGATGGCCGGCCTGGCGACGCGGGCGGCGGTGGAGGAGGGGCGCGCGACTCGCATTCGGACCCCTTTGATCGATCGGTCGAAGCGCGGGATCATCGAACTGGGACTGTCGCTGGGTCTGGACTACGGCATTACCAGCAGCTGCTACGATCCAACGCCGGAGGGCATGGCGTGTGGGCGCTGCGACGCGTGCCGTCTCCGGCTCAAGGGCTTTGCCGAGGCCGGCATTCCCGACCCGGCGCGTTATGCAGCGGCCGCGGTGCGCTGATGTACACGGTCCGCGAGATCTTCTACACGCTGCAGGGGGAGGGGTCGCGCACCGGCCGGCCGGCGGTGTTCTGCCGGTTCAGCGGATGCAACCTGTGGACGGGCCGCGAGGAGGATCGCGCGTCGGCGATATGCGACTTCTGCGACACCGACTTCGTGGGGGTGGGACCGGACGGGGGACGGTTCACGGGAGCCGCCGACCTGGCGGGCGCCGTCGGCGCGGCCTGGCCTAACGATTCCGGGGGCGACCGGTACGTCGTCTGCACCGGCGGGGAGCCGTTGCTGCAACTGGACCGCGCCGCCGTGGACGCCTTCCACGCCGAGCGGTTCGAAGTCGCGATCGAGACCAACGGCACCCGCCCGGCGCCGCCCGGCATCGACTGGATCTGCGTGAGCCCGAAAGCCGGGGCGGACACCGTACTCCGTAGCGGCCACGAGCTGAAGCTGGTCTATCCCCAGCCCGGGGCGCTGCCCGAGCAGTTCGCCGACTGGGCGTTCGCGCACTTCTTCCTCCAGCCCATGGACGGTCCGGGCCGTGACCAGAACACGCGCGCGGCGCTCGAGTATTGCCTGGCGCACCCCCGCTGGCGACTGAGCATTCAGACCCACAAGCTGCTGGGGATCCGCTAGGCGGCGCGGGCGCGGGATCCGGCGGCCGCCGCCAGGAGATCGCCGCTGGCGACATCGATGGCGGAGCACCGGGGAGACGCCCCGAACTCGCGGCTGTCCCTTTCGGACCCGGCGCGTCTGTTGGCGGGGCCCTCCGGTTCCTATACTCATCCTGTCGTGATTCCCCTGTCGGAGGGTGCAGCAGGTCGATGACCACAGCGAGACGCGGAAGAAGCAGCGCCCGTGGGTTCATCATCGTCCTCGCGTTGATGGCGGCGTTCCTCTGGACGCGGCGTGGCGCGCGTTCGGCGCATTCCGGCGAGGGCGCCCCGGAGAACGACCCGGCGTCGATGCCGAGGTACGTCCCCGAGCATTCCGAGGGGCTGGGGGCCTCGGTGGCCATCCTGATCGACAACTCCGGCTCGATGACCGGGACGGCGTCCGGCGATTCGCGGCCGAAGTACGTGGTGGCACGCGAGGCCCTCGAGGCGATGCTGGCCACCACCGATTCCTTCGTCGCGCGACAACTGGACTTTCCCGTGAACGTGGGGATCTACCAGTTCGCGTCCAATGTGGTCCCGCTCGTTCCCGTGAAGCCGTACGACCGGGAGGCGCTGCGCAGCGCGATCAACGCGATGACGATGCCCGATGGCGCCACGGCGATCGGCACCGCCATGGATGTCGCACGCGCGGACCTGTATCGCGCCGGAACAATCCGGAAATACATTCTGGTCGTCACCGACGGCGAGAACACCTCCGGGCGTTCGCCCAGGGTAGTGGCTCGCGAGATAGACGCCCGAAGCGAAGGCGCGGTCCGGATGTACTTCGTCGCGTTCGACGTCGACGCGTCGCGCTTCAACTTCGTGCGCGATGTGCGCGGCGAGGTGCTGGAGGCGCGCAACGGTCTCGCCCTGCGCGCCAACCTGGACTCGATCTATCGCGGCCGGATTCTCGCCGAAGCGATGAACGCGGGCGAGACGCTCAACGACACATCCCGCACCGCTGACTCGTCATCGGTGGTGGCCCCCGCTCCTCCCACGCCCAAGCCCGTCACTCCACCGCGACCGAGGAAGCCGACGCCATGATTCTGGAAAAGTTCTTTCGGGCCATTCGCGCGCAGCTGAACAAGATCGCGAACGTCTTCTTCGAGTCTGATCCGATTGCGGTGATGCAGCTCGAAGTGGACCAGGCCACCGAGCGGCTGCAGGAAGGACGCAAAGGGCTGGAAATGTACCGCGGTCTGGTGGAAACCGTGGCGCGTCAGGTGGCCAACGGCAAGGCGAACGCCGCGCAGCTCGAGGCGCAGATCAAGGCGCACCTGAAGGCGGGCAATCGCGACGTGGCCGGCCAGATGGCGATCCAGCTGCAGAAGGTGCAGACGGAGCTGGCGCAGAACGAACAGCAGCTCCAGATGCACGAGTCCGCGTACCAGAACAACCTGCTGAAGATCCAGAAGGCGAACAAGGATCTCATCAAGGTCCGCGAGAAGATCCAGAAGTACCATGCCGAGCTGAAGATGAGCGCGGCGGAAGCCGAGATCGCGCAGATCTCCGAATCGTTCGACATGAACGTCACCACCGATTTCGGGCAGATCGAGGATGTGATCCAGCGGAAGATCGACACCAACCGGGGGAAGGCCCGGGTGGCCGCCGATCTCTCGTCGAAGGGCATCGAACAGATCAAGGCGGATGAAGCGGCCGACAAGGCGATGGCCGAGGATCTGCTCTCGAAGTACGAGGTGCAGCTCGGGCTCAAATCCCCCGAGACGACGCCGGTTGCCGAAGCAGTGAAGAACCTGGGACCGACCGTGGAGAAGGCATCGTCCTGAACGCTCGTCGCCCGGAGATCAGCACCCACGGCGCCCGGCGCCATGGGCGTCGGGACCGGGGCTGCTCCGCGCGATGAGCCCGTACCTGTGCGCTGAGGTTCAAGATGGCTAACGGCAAGCCAAGACCCGCATTCTACGTGGTCATGCTCCTGATCGTGGGAGCGCTGGTGTATTTCGGCGTCAACCGGTTCAGCGGTCGCGGCGCGGGAGACACGGGCGGTTCGGTGTCGGCCGACGAGCTGGCGAAGATGAAGGGGAACGTGTCCGAGGCGCCGGACAACTCCACGGCCACTACGGTGAAGGAGTACACCTACGTCCCCGGTGCGAAGCTGCCCGAGGTGAAGGGCACGTCGGCGTATGAGCCGCTGGTCGACAACACGGTGCGGATGGCGCTCAACGTGTGGGCCGGCTGGGCCCCGGTGATTCTCGCCAACGGCGGCTTCAAGGCCGGCAAGGCGTGGAAGGCGCCAAATGGAAAGACGTTCAAGCTCGAGCTGGTGCTGATCGACGACCCGGTGGCGATGCGCGACGCGTATGCGTCGGGCAAGATCCACATCGGCTGGGCGACACTCGACATGGTGCCGCTGTTCGTGGAGCAGCTCCGCAAGGACTCGCGGACCATGCCGCGGATCTATCAGCAGATCGACTGGTCGAACGGGGGAGACGGAATCGTCTGCCGCCAGACCATCAAGAGCGTGAGCGACATGAAGGGCAAGACGGTGGTGCTCGCGCAGAACTCCCCTTCGCACTACTTCTTGCTCAATACGCTGATCAGCGGCGGCGTCCAGCCGAACGAGATCAACACCAAGTTCACGCAGGATGCCTTCCAGGCCGCGGCGGCGTTCAACGCCGACCGCAGCGTGGCCTGTGCGGTGAGCTGGTCGCCCGACATCTACAATCTGTCGGAGGCCAAGGGCAACCGCATGCTGGTGAACACGCAGACGGCCAACAAGCTGATCGCCGACGTCTGGTTCGCCCGGGCCGATTTTGCCAAGGACAACCCGGGGATCGTCGAAGGACTGGTGCGCGGGATCTTCGAGTCGATGGAGACCCTGAAGTCCCAGGACGGGAAGGCGCAGGCGGCGTCGCTGATGGCCGCAGGCTATTCCATTCCGGAGAAGGACGCGCTGGCGATGCTCGGCGACGCGCACTCGACCAACTACGCCGAGAATCGCGAGTTCTTCCTCAACCAGAACAACCCCACCAACTTCGAGCGTACCTGGAACACCGCGTACTTCCTCTACAAGCGCATCGGCAGCGTGTCCGGGACACCGGTGCCGTTCGACGAAGTCATGGACTTCTCGATCATCAAGAAGCTCGGCAGCGAGCCCTTCTACGCCAACCAGAAGAGCGAGTACGACGTCCAGTTCGTGCCGGCCTCGGCCTCCACGATCCAGGCCGAGAGCAATGAAATCCTGACCAAGACGATCGTCATCCACTTCTATCCCAATTCCGACGAGATCGACAAGAAAATCACCAAGCAGGAGAACGGGAAAGCGGTCGAAGAACTGTACGATCCCGAGGCCCCGGCCGTGATCGAGGAGGCCGGACGCCTGTCGGGCCAGTTCGGTGCCGCCCGGATCGTCATCGAAGGGCACACCGACGCGTCGATGCGCGGGTCAGGGGGGGTGACCGCGGCCGACGTGCAGGAGCTGTCGCTGCGGCGCGCGAACGCGGTCAAGCAGTCGCTCCTGCGGAAGTTCCCCTCGCTGCAGCCGAACCAGTTCAGCACGGTGGGGGTGGGCTGGGACCGTCCGGCGGATGCGAACGATCCCAACAACAACGCCAAGAACCGGCGCGTCGAGATCAAGGTATATCCGCTGGAGGCGAAGTAGCCGGCCGTGGAAGGCGTCGCCGTGGCGGAGCGCAAGCCGTCATCGCTGCAGCGCCTGTTCGCGCTGCGCAGCGAGCCTCCGGTGCTGGTCCGGAACGCGCTTGGCCTGGTGGGGATCGCCATCGCGGTGCTGATCTGGTGGGGGCTCACGCTGGGGAAGACGCCGGAGACGCGCCTCGTCTCGCCGGTGCTCCTCCCGAGTCCGGGCGAAGTGATCCGCAGCCTGCCGTCGCTGTTCCGTGAGCGGGCGTTGCTCGCGTCGGTGGCGGCTACGCTCCAGCGGGTGTTCAGCGGCTTTCTGCTGGCCATCGCCATCGGCGTACCACTGGGCATCCTGGCCGGCGCCTACCGGCTGTTCGACGCCCTGACCAACCCGTTGTCGGTCTTCGCGCGCAACATCCCGGTGGCGGTCCTGATCCCGCTCACGATCCTCTGGTTCGGGATCGACGAAGCGCAGAAGACGATGTTCATCTTCATTTCCACTGTGCCGTTCGTGTTCTTCAATGCGGCCCAGGCGGTGAGCAGCGTGCAGAACCGGTACGTCGAGACCGCCCAGACGTTAGGCGCCTCGTCGCGGCAGGTGATCACCAAGGTACTGATCGCCCTGGCGCTGCCCGACATCTTCAGCAGCCTGCGCAGCCTGTTCGGGCTCGCGTTCGGCTACATCATGCTCGCCGAGCTGGTGAACGCGAAGCACGGCCTGGGCTATCTGCTGATGACGAGCCAGCGGCGGGGCCTCACCGAACACATCTTCGCCATTCTGTTCCTCATCGGGTTGCTGGCCTACGGCATCGACCGCCTGCTGTACTGGTTTCAGCGCGGCCTCTTCCCGTACCGCTTCCAGCGAGAGTGAGCACGCCATCCCGGCACGCGGGCGCCGACGCCTCCGGCGGCACGGCGTTTCGCGACACGAGCGCGTCTGGTCTGCCGGCGGGCGAGACCTCGGCGGCCCTCGGTGCGCGGCCGGCCGCCGCGGCCATTGCACCGCCCCCTGTGGTGTCGTTCGACCGCGTCACCAAGACCTACGACAACGGCTTCACGGCCATCAAGGACATCTCGTTCTCGATCGCCGACCGGCCCGAGGGCATGGAGTTCATCACCATCCTCGGCCCCTCCGGATGCGGCAAGTCCACCATCCTCCGGCTGATCGCGGGGCTGGGGCCTCAGCACCCGGCGACGTCGGGAGCTGTGCTGGTGATGGGGCGCGGGGTCATCGGTCCGGGCGCCGACCGCGGCATGGTGTTCCAGGACTACACGTCGTTCGATAACCGCACGGTGCTGGAGAACGTGGCGTTCGGCCTCGAATGCCGCGGCGTCGGCGCCCACGAACGCCGGGAGCGGGCGTCCGCCTGGATCGGGAAGGTGGGGCTCGACGTCGCCCGTGATGCCGAGAAGTATCCGCACCAGCTCTCGGGCGGCATGCGCCAGCGGGTCGCCATCGCGCGCACCCTCATTCTCGAACCGAAGATCGTGCTGATGGACGAACCCTTTGGCGCGCTCGATCCGCGCACCCGGCTCAACATGCAGGATCTGCTGGTGAACCTGGCGCGTGAGACGCAAGCGACGGTGTTCTTCGTGACGCACGATGTCGAAGAAGCCGTGTATCTTGGCGACCGCACGTTCATCATCTCGTCGGCACCCGGCACCATCCTGAAGCAGCTCTCCGTTCCGCCCCCGGATTTTCCGGCGCGCGAGATGCAGCGCCAGAAGCACTTCATGGATCTGGTGTTCGAGATTCGCGACGTGATGGAAGGACTGGAAAGCTCCACACGCGCGGGGGACGAATGAAGGCAGACAAGAGCGGTCCAGGTGCCGGCAGTTCGGTGCGTTGACTCCCGACGTCTGACCATCAACCTCCGATCTCCGGCTGGACTCCGGACTCTCGACCCTCAACTCTTGACCCTGGACTCTGGACTCCCACCCCACCCGCCGTCTTGCTCAAATACTTCAAGGCCGCCTTCCTGTATCCCTGGAACCTGCTCTTCTTCTTCGGAGGAGTGGGGCTGGCAACGTTGTCGCCCTGGCCGGACGCGCTCGTCCCCATCACCTTCGGGCTGGAGCTCGCCTACCTCACGGGTCTCACTGCCATTCCGCGCTTCCGTACCGCCATTGACGCGAAGGCCGCCAGCGCCGGACGGGCGGGCATCGACGGGCGCGTGGCCAGCGCGACGGCGTCGGCACAATTGCAGCGGATGATCAATGGCCTGCCGCCGCAATCGCTCCGGCGCTTTCTGCTGCTGCGCCAGCGCTGTTTCGAGATGCGCGACATCGCCTCGGGCGTGATGGGCCGGACGTCGACCGGCTCCGACTCCGCCGATTCGATCCGGACGCCGGCCCTCGACCGCCTGCTCTTTCTCTTCCTCCGGCTGCTCGTGTCCCAGGCCGGCCTGGACCGATTCCTCAAGAGCACCAGTGAAGAAGAGCTGTCGCTGCGGCTGAAGGACGTGCAGGATCGCCTGGCGGCCGCGCAGAAGGAGAAGGACGAGCGCGTGACGCGATCACTCCAGGACAGCCTGGCAGACGCCCAGCTGCGGCTCGACAACTATAAGAAGAGTATGAAGGACGCCGAGTTCGTCTCGGTGGAGCTCGACCGGATCGAGACCAAGATCCAGGCGCTCCTGGAGATGGGGGTGAGCCGGCAGGATCCCGACACCTTCAGCACGCAGGTGACGGCCGCCGTGGACAGCATGCAGCAGACGGAGGACGCCGTGAAGCAGCTGCAGAGTCTTTCGGGACTGGCCGATCAGATTGCCGACCCGCCGGCGATCCTGGAGGCCGACTTGGGCCGGACGATGGCTCGTGAGCACTGAGTCGGCCGCGACACCTGCCGGCGTGACGGACACCGGGGAGTCGGAGCGACGTCGGCCCCGTCGCGACGAATTGCCTGCCTGGTATCCGGGGTGGGCGATTTCGCTCGCCGATCTGTACTTCTCCGGCACCACGTCAGTGTTCGTGCTGCACGGGAACGCCTACGACCTGGTCGCGCTGGCCGATGTGGATGCGCCCGAGCGCGCGCCGTTCGGCGGGCTGGTGGACTTCCTGTCCGAGCAGATGTTCGGCCAGTGGGACCTCATCCTGCACTACGACCTGGGGCGCGGGCTGCGCGCGTTCGCCGGGCGCAACGAGCGGCGATTGAAGGACATGGTGGCGCTGGCCACCCGACGCATCGGCGACCTGTCGACGCTGAAGAACGATCCCACGATCGTTTTCAACGTGATCGACCTGTTCGTGCGCGAGAACATCATGGCGCCGCCCGAGAAGCGGTTGCGCTTCGCGTTCATCGTCAGCAGCGCGTCGTATCTCCTCCCGGCCGGCGAGCCGGGGCGTCTGAGCTTTCCGGCGTCTGGCATGGCGGTCACGCTGCTCAACTGGGCCACCAGCACGCAGGTGAAGCGGCTGGAGATGGCGTTCGTGCTGATCGATGAGCGCCGGACCGACCTGAGCGACCGCATCACGGGAAATCCGCACGTCGCCACCATCGAGGTCCCGCTCCCTGGCGAGCGCGAACGACTCGGTTTCGTGCGCGACGCGGCCTCGGCGCCCAGCGCGACCGACCCCCCGCGAACCGGTGGGGCGAAGGAGGCTACCATCGGGCGTCCCGACGCGGCCGGCGGTGGGTCGCTCGCGCCCCCCCAATACGCTCCGGCCGTGGTCACCTGGAGCGCGATTTCGGACTATTCGCCTGAGCAGCTGGCGACGCTGAGCGCGGGCATGTCGCTCAACGACCTGTCGGTGCTCATTCGTTCGGCAGCCGATGGCGGCGAGCGGCTCGACGCCCCGCTGTTCCGCGCGCAGAAGAAACGCCTGCTGGAACGTCAGGGGCAGGGCCTGCTGGAGTTCGTCGAGTCGAAGTGGAAGCTCGACACGGTCATCGGACACGACGCGGCGAAGCAGCGGCTGCGGGACGACGCGGCGCTGCTGGCCCGTGGCGCGCTCGACTGCGTGCCCATGGGATACCTGCTGTGCGGACCGGTGGGAACGGGCAAGTCCTTTCTGGCGATGTGCGCCGCCGGCGAGATCGGCATTCCGTGCGTGATGCTGAAGAACTTCCGGTCCAAATACGTCGGCGAGACGGAAGGAAACCTCGAGCGCGTGTTGTCGGTGCTGCGGGCGATGGGGCCGGTGATGGTGATCATCGACGAAGCCGACGCGGCGTTAGGCGACCGCGACATGGAGGGCGATTCGGGCACGTCGAGCCGGGTGTTCGGCATGATCGCCACCCAGATGGGCGACACGCGCTATCGCGGGCGGATCCTGTGGATGCTGCTCACGGCGCGGCCCGATCTCCTGCCGATCGACATCAAGCGGCAGGGGCGGGCCGAGGTGCACATTCCGCTGTTCTATCCGCACGACGAGGACGAAGTCCGCCAGCTGTTCGTGGTGATGGCGAAGAAGCTCGGCACGACGCTCCGCGCCGGGGACGTACCGGCGATTCCGCAGAAGGGGCAGATTTCCGGTGCCGACATCGAAGGGATGGTGGGTCGGGCGTGGCGGCGGTCGCTGCTGGCGGGAGCGAGCGGGGTCACCGCCGACGCGCTCCGCGAGGTCGTCGCGCGATTCATGCCTTCCACCCAGGGCATCGAACGCGAGCTGCAGGAAGTGGCGGCGATGATCGAGTGCACGGACCGCGAGTTCCTTCCCGATCCGATCCTGCAACGGATGGAGAAACTGGGTGGGCGTGACGCGCTCACGCAGCGGCTGACGGCACTCAGGCAGCTCGTGGCGGCGCTGTAGGTTAGCGCCCGCCAATCTCGCGTTCGCTGCCGGGCACGGTCCGGCCGCGAAGCGCACCATCCGACTCGCAGTGGATCTCGCGCTACTGGTTGGCTCGATTCACCGGGCGTCGGTTCGGGACACCGCTGAAGTCGACAGGGCGGCCGGGGTGTGTATATTGCGCCCCGTCCGACAGGCTGGGGCCGCTTCCCCCCCCCACGCGAAGGCGCTCATGACTACCGTTTCGGTATCCCTCGGCGATGCCGACCGCCTAACGCAGCTCTACTCGTGTCCAAACGTTCCCGGCAGCGGCGCGACGCTGTCCGACACCATTCTGCACTGGTTTCAGCAGACACTGGATCGCGATGGCTACGTCGCCCAGGGCGTGTCCGCGGCAGTACGGCAGGACGGATCGAGCCTCGTTCTCGACATCAGCGCCGCCGGCGACCTGCCTCCAGGCGTGACGACCTATCAGACCCGGCTGCCGGCGTTCCTGGCGAACGGCGCTGGCGCCCTCTTCACGGATATCCCGGCCATCAAGACGGCCGGGCTCTGGGATCCGACCAGCGACGGCTGGCGCTTCATGCTGCCGCTGGGCATGGCGATGGTGAATCCGCTGGGGCTCCAGCTTTTCCACTATCCGCCCATGAACCTGCTCAACCCGTCGCAGGATTACCTGAACGACGCGGTTCCGGCGCGCTGGACCGAGCTGCTGGAGATGAATGGCGCAGTGGACGCCGGCGTACAGCAACGGCTGAACGTGGTCATCGACAGCGCGCCAATCGCGGCGTCGGACGATCAGGGGACGAACATCTCGCCGACGGTGACGCCGACCGACTACTTCAAGAACTATCAACTGGCGCAGCTCACGACGCTGCTGACCCCGAGCGCGTTGAGCCCGGCCTACTCCATTCCGCTGATGGTCTACGGCGCGCCGGCCCGCACCGTGTTCAGCGAGTTGTTCGGGGTCTCGCTTGGCGTCAACCAGGCGGCCACGGTCGAAATCGTGTCCGGCCTGACGACGCCGGTGCTGGCCGCCAATCATCCCTACTATTTCTATGCCCGGGCGCAGGGCTTCAAGACCGTAGGCTCGGGGAAGCTGCTGCCTGCCAACTGCGCGGGCGCCCAGAAGATCATGGTGCAGGATCTGATCGCCGCCGGGTGGCAGCTCTCGATGGCGTTCGATCCCACCCAGGACCCGGCGTCGGTCCTGAAGACGTACACGTCGCTGTGGACCGATCCGTCGTTCGCCGCGATCGTCTGTACGCTGGTGCAGCATCAGGGCTCGCTCTACTACCCGACCGGCAATCCGGCGACGTTCACGTTTCAGCTCTCGATCGAAGCAGCCGCGGAATTCTGCCTGGCCCACAACAGCGACCCGTGCGCCTCCACATCCCCCGCCTGACGCCGGTCACTCGTTAGGCGCACCGGCGACCGGCTGACCGGGCGCGCCTTCCTTTCCAACAGGCCGCACGGCGCGCTCCGGCGGCCACGCCGATCGGCCGCGACGCGGCACGCCGAAACCCCGATCAGGCCGCCGTATCCCCCGCTGGCATCAGACCGGCCTTCTCCGATCGCGGCACACGACGCGCTCATCCGGACGCGGTATGGCTGAGCAGGGCGCCTCCGCGGAACTCACCCGACGAAACGACGGGTATGATGGGATCCCTGTCCGCGCCTTCATCGGCCCTCTCAACGGAACCAGGCATGTCCATCGTCTCACGCACCATCGGTTTCATCACTCGCGGCTCGGATCGTCCCCTGCGGTGCCTGCTCGCGTACTACGCGGTGCTCGCCGGGGTGACCACCCTGCTGCTGTGGCTGTTTCCTCCTCTGAATCACCTGCTCCTCGGCGATACGCTCGGCGCGGGAGCCGGGCCCACCCGGCTGCTCCAGGACGGACTGAGTCCGGCGAGCGCCCAGCTGCCCGTCTTCACGTCCGACTCGCTGCCGGGAATCGGGATCACCACCTTCGTGTCGCTGCTGGGGACACTGGCGCTCATGCTCCCCGTGTCCTGGGTGTACATGTCGGCGCGGGAAACGCCGGGCCATAACCAGTCGGTCGCTCAGGCCCTCATCATCCTCCCGCTGGTGATCGCGGGCGTGGTCTTCGTGGTGCGGGACAGTCTGGCCCTCGCCCTGAGTCTGGCGGGCGTGGTCGCGGCGGTGCGATTCCGCACCACCCTGCGCGACGCGCGCGACAGCGTCTTCATCTTCCTCGCGATCGCAGTGGGCTTCGCCGCGGGCGTGCAGACGCTGGCCCTGGGCGCCTTCGTATCGATGATCTTCAACTTCGTCCTCCTCCTCACCTGGCGCTACGACTTCGGGCGAAACGTGCTCGTGCCGACGCCGGTCGCCCAGTGGAGTCAGCCGCTCGACAGCCTGGCCCGGTCCAACGGGAACGGTCACGTCCCTGATCGCGATCTGATGCTCGCGCTGACTCCCAAGAAGGTCGAGGTGCTCGCCGAACGCTTCGATCGTATGCGCCAGGTGCTGGGTCCCAGGACGAAAAAGCCGCGATTCAACGCCGTGCTGACAGTCACCACCGACCAGGTCGGCGAGGCGCAGGTCGCCGTTCAGAAAGTGCTCGACAAGATGACCAAGCGCTGGCTGCTCGATGAAGTCGTGTCGCATGTCGGCAAGCCGTCGCAGCTCCATTACCTGGTCCGGATCGGCAAGTCGCTGTCGCGCGAAGAACTCATCACGGCGGTCCGGGCGCGTGGAGTCGATTGCATCGGGAACGCCGAGCTCGAGCTGGGGGAGGCGATACAGCGCAAGCACCAGGAGACATCGTGACGCGCCATCGGCTGCTCATCGGATCGGTGTGTGCGCTGATGGCGTGGATGGGATGCCGTCCAGCGGGCGACGGCATGAGCGCGCGCGCGCAGATGGCGGAAAGCGCGGCCCGCCGGGTGCGGTTCGCGACCCGGCTCATGTCGCCTCCCGCCCGGCTCGCCGACGACACCGTCCCGCTGGCGCGCTGGTGGTTGCCGAAGGCGCTGCGCGAGATCTCCGGCATCGCGCTCACGGCCGACGGGCGTCTCCTGACGAACGGCGATGAACGCGGCCTGATCACCGTGATCGACCCGCGCGGCGGCACCATTCTCAAGCGCTTCGCGGTCGGCGCAACCGCGATCCACGGCGACTTCGAAGGCCTGACGATCGCCAACGGCACGATCTACATGATCGAGAGCAACGGCACCCTGTACGAGTTCCGCGAGGGCGCCGATGGAGCGCACGTGCCGTTCGCGATCCATGACACCCGGCTCGGGCACGAATGCGAATTCGAGGGCGTGGCGTTCGAGCCCCGCTCCGAGTCGCTGCTGCTTCCGTGCAAGAAAGTGAGGAAGAAGGCATTGCGCGATCAGCTCGTGATCTATCGCTGGAATTTGCAAGGGGCCGAGTCACCGCGCATTTCGATGATGACAGTGCCGCTCGGCCGCCTGATCGGCTCCACTCGATGGAGCAGTCTGCACCCATCCGACATTGCCATCGACCCGGCCACCGGTGACTACGTCATGGTGGCGTCGATCGAGCACGCGTTGGTCGAAATCACCCCGACCGGTGGCGTGGTGCGGGTCACCGCCCTTCCGGGCTCGCATCCGCAGGCCGAGGGCGTCGCGGTCACGCGCGACCGCGTGCTGATCGTGAGCGACGAGGCAGCCGGCGGCGAGGCGATGATCACTCTGTACCATTGGCCGCCTCCGCCGCTGCCGGAGCGACGCTCATGAGCCCTCGATGCGTGCCGGTCCGCCCGTGGGCGATCGCGCTTGTGACGGCCATCTGGCCGGTCGCGGCGAGCGCCCAGCGTCCGCCGTCGCCGGTGGCGGCGCCGTGCGCTACCGCGCGGCCGGTCTCGCACCCCACGACCGCGCGCGATACGGTAGTTCGAACGGATCCGGAATTCGAGGCCGGCGGACTGCGGCGCCTGCTGCTGGGCAACGACTATCGCGACGCGTGGGCGGCTTCGATCCGGGTGCCGCTGCTGGATCTGTCGCATTTCGCCGGTGGGCTTCGTCCACGGAAGACTGGCGGCGGGGCACAGACGAAGAATCTGCACTTGGCCGCGCGCAACGGCGTCGAGTACGTGTTCCGGCCGGTGCGCAAGGAGCGTCTCGGAATCCATCGGGAATTCAGGGGAACGGTCTTCGAGACGGTATTCCGCGACCAGCTGGGCGCCTCGCACCCGGCCGCGACGGTCATGGCGCCGCCGGTCGTGGCGGCGGCCGGAGTCCTTCATCCCACTCCTCAACTGGTCGTGATGCCCGACGACTCGCTGCTCGGAAAGTTCTGCGACGAATTCGCGGGCAAGGTAGGGACGATCGAAGAGGACCCGATCATGCCGGAGGACGCGCCGGGGTTCGCGGGTGCCGTGGCGGTCATAGGCAGCGATGACCTGCTCAAGGATCTCAACCACGATCCGCGCACGCGTGTCGACCGTCGGGCGCTCCTCGCTGCCCGGCTAGTCGACATGATGATCAATGACAACGATCGCCACCCCGGCCAATGGAAGTGGGCCAAGCTGCGTCCCGGGCCCGACGCGCTCTGGGAGCCCATCGCGCGGGATCGGGACAAGGCGTTCGAATCGTACGACGGGCTGCTCCTCCGACTGGTGCGGGTCGCGGCTCCGAAACTGGTGGCGTTCACCAGCACGTATCCGAACCTCGCCGCGCTATCGTACAACGCGATCGACTTCGACCGTCGCCTCCTCGTCGGCCTCGACCAGGCCGTGTGGGATTCGGTGGGCAGGCATCTCACGCGCGTCATCACGGATTCGGTCATCGACGCCGCCCTCGCAGCCATGCCGCCTGGTGAGCGGGCAGCGACGCCCCCCCTGCGCGGGGCGCTTCGGGCACGACGCGACCACCTGCTCGTCGCCGCCCTCCATTATTTCCAGGTCGTCAATGCGGTTGCCGACATCCACGGCACCGATGCCGACGATCAGGCGACGGTGGTCCGCCGCAATGGCGGAGTGGTGGAAGTGCGGCTCCGCTCCGGCCGCGGTGCGCCGTACTTCACGCGACACTTCGACTCCGGAACAACCCGCGAAATCCGGCTCTACCTGCACAACGGTGACGACAGCGCGGTGGTGGTGGGGCACGCGGACCGGAGCATCACCGTGCGCATCATCGGCGGCAATGGCACGAACACACTGGTTGACTCTTCCACCGTGGCAGGGCGTCCCCATCCAACGCACCTGTACGACACCGGGACGGTGACGCGCTGGAGCTATCGGGGCGACACGGTGCACGGCGTGAGCTACGACCCCGATACCGCCTGGAACCGGCGTCCGTGGCAATTCGCGTTCGGCAGTGCGGTTCCGCCGTACCGGGACCGCGGCGCGCAGCTCCGGGCAGTTGTGGGCATCCGGACCGGACGCGGTCTTGGCCTCGTCCCGAAGATCGCCGTCACCCGGTACGTCTACGGCTTCCGTGAAGTCCCGTACGCAGCAATGATGGGCGCCGAGGCCTCGTATTCCAGCGGCTTGAACGGGTGGGATGTCGGCGTTGAGGGGGACCGGCGATTCGAAGCGTCACGCCTCCACCTCCTGGGGGAAGCGCGCATGTCGCAACTGGAGATGGTGGAGTTCCATGGGCTGGGCAACGACGTGCCGGACCTCCGGGGGTCATTCTACGAGGTCAGGCAGCAACAGTGGGTGCTCCATCCCGCGGTGGGGGTCTCGGTCGGCCCGCACAGCGACGTGTCGGTCGGACCAATTGCGAAATACGTATCGACCTCCGGTCCGGCCGAGGGGTTTCTGTCGAAGCAGGAGTTGTATGGTGCGGGACACGTGGGCCAGGCGGGGCTCGAGCTGGCGGTGCACCATGACACGCGAGACGACCCGCAGAATCCCCATCGCGGGCTGGTGGTGGATGCATCGGGTGCCGCCTATCCGGGCATCTGGAACCTGAAGACGGGATTCCAGCAGGTCACGGCCTCGGCGGCGACCTACTTCCCGTTGTCATTGCCGCCGCACGCCGTACTCGCCCTGCGCGGCGGCGGGGAGAAGCTGTTCGGCGCGTATCCGTTCTACGAGGCGGCTTACATTGGAGGCTCGGAAACGGTCCGGACGATTCCCCATCACCAGGTTCTGGGCGATGCATCGGTCTTCGGAGGTGCGGAACTGCGGGTGCCGCTGGCGCGGTTCGCGTTCGTCCTGCCCCTCGACGTTGGCGCGATCGGCTGGTTCGACGCAGGGCGGGTCTACGTCCAGGGCGCGTCGCCGGGCGGCTGGCACAGCGCGGCGGGCGCCGGATTCTGGCTCGGCGTGCTTGGCCCGGCCACCGGCATCACCATGTCCCTGACTAATCGCCGCGACCGAAGAGTGCTGTTCGGCTTCGGCGTCTCCTATTGAGTGAGGCGCGGTCGCCCCGCTCTGTTTTCACCGACCTCTCGTGGCCCTGCGGATGCGCTCTCCCATCCATGCTCTGCTGATCGTGACGCTGCCGGCCATTCCGGTGCTCTGCGCGCAACCGGTACAGACCACGCCACCTCCTGCCGACGCACCGCCAAAGCTGGTGGCGCTGGCGGGCGCGTCGGTCCTGATCGGCGCTGGTGACATCGCCGACTGCGCCTCGCACGGTGACGAGGGGACCGCGGCGATCGTGGACAGCATCATCCGGGCCGACAGCGCCGCGCATGTGAAGGACGGCGTCTTCACGCTGGGGGACAACGCCTACCCGGCAGGTTCGATCCAGAACTTCAACCAGTGCTTCACGCCGTCATGGGGCGATCCCCAGAAGCGCATCATGAAGGAGATCCATCCCGCGCCGGGGAATCACGAGCACGAGACGGAGGAGGCAGCTCCCTACTACCTCTATTTCGGCACCCGCGCCGGGAAGGTTGAGGAGGGTTACTACAGCTACGACATCGGCGAGTGGCACGTCGTCTCGCTGAACAGCGAGATCATCGTCGACCCGGCGTTCCTGCCCGAAGAGCGCAAGGCGCAGGAGGACTGGCTGCGCGCCGACTTGGCGGCGCACCGCAAGGCCTGCACGCTGGCCTACTGGCACCATCCGCGGTTCACCTCGGGGTATCACGGCAGCGACACGCGACTGCGGAGCCTCTGGCAGGTTCTCTACGACGCCAACGTCGACCTCGTGCTGAACGGGCACGACCACGACTACGAGCGTTTCCTTCCGATGACTCCGGCCGGGGCGCTCGACACGCTGCGCGGCATTGCCGAGATCGTGGTCGGAACGGGCGGCGGCGAGCTCCGAGGTTTTCGTCGGTCGCTGGCGGCGCATTCGGTGGCTCGCATTCAGGGGCACTTCGGTGTGCTGAAGCTCACGCTGGGCGGCGGCGAATACCAGCGCGCCTTCATCGACGTGACGGGGCGGCCGTGGGACGTCGGCGGCGGCAAATGCCACTAGCGCCCGACGGTCGGTGGAGGCCGGCGATGCGCCGGGTCGCGCAGGTAGGCGTCCGCGAAGCCGGCCGCCGATGCGACCTGCGAGATCAGCAGCAGCCCCACCTGCCGGAGCGCGTTCGGGTCGTGCGTCGCGAATGGCTCCCGGAACATTCTTGCATAGAAGCGCGGCGATTCCATCCCCACCGGTTCGCGGCGGCGCCGGGACCGCGCGCGATGAAACCGCAGTGCCCCTTCGCCATACCGAAAGTGCTGCCGCACGAACGAGCGCCAGCCAAGCTCGTTCGCGTGGAAGACCAACGCCTCCCCGGCGTAGCAGAGTGCCCGGCCGCGGTGGCGGCAGCGGTCACTCCAGTCGCGATCCTCCGACGCAAACGGGAATGAAGGATCGAAGGGACCGACGTCCTCGAACACCTCGCGTCGCACGGCCAGGTTGTTGGTGGTGAAGAACGGCACGCTGCCGCGCCCTTCCACATGGTAGTATCGATACAGAAAATCAATCAGTGACTGACTGGCCCGCGCATATCGGTTGCCGGTCAGCGCGTTCCGGACGCGCCCGCCAACCGCGGCGCCGGGCTGAGCGCACAGGCGCCCGGCCAGCGCCGTCAACCATCCGGGATCGGCGACGCAGTCGTCATCGATGAAGGCCAGGGCATCGCCGTGGCTCGCGGCGACTCCGGCGTTGCGCGCGGCGGCGGGCCCCACACCAGGAGTGGAGACGAGCACGCATCGCGACAGGCGACCGGCCGTCTCGATCGGCGCCCTCAGTGGGGGCACGCTTCCATCGTCCACCACGACCACCTCGATGGAGTCCCTCGCGTACGACTGCGCGGCGAGCGACGCGAGGCACCGCTCGAGCGCTGCCGGCCGGTTGCGCGTCGGCACGATCACCGAAAAGGAGAGGCCGCCCGCCACGGTCATGGTCCCTCCACCTACCGACGCCCCGACGGCGCGTTCCGATGGAACTCCCAGGCCAGCATTTTCGCGCGCGACGTTCCGGCGCCGGTCAGCGCGCCCACTGCCTCGCCAGCTGCGTTGCATGCCAGGCCCGCGAACAGCACGGGAACCATACGCACCAGAAGGATCCGCGGCAGGCCGGCTCGCCACCCCTGGGCGACGTGACGTGCCATCCGTACGAAGGGCACCAGCGGTGCGGCAAGGGCGAATGCCAGGCGGTGCATCCGCGACCAGTCGAGCGCTCTGGTCGCGGCGAACACGCGCCCGGCATGATAGACGACGTGCACCCAGGTGCTCCACCACGAGAAGTTGGTATGGGCCACGCACGCGCGTTGCTCCTGATACAGGCGCCCGCCCGCTGCACGCAGCCGCCATTGGAGGGGTGTCTCCGCCTCGAGCAGCTCATCGAGCAGTGCTCCGAGTTTCCGCAATGGCTCGACCTTGTAGCTCGTGTTGTGGCCCGGCAGATGGTCGCGTTCGCCGGACGACCCGGGCGCGAGCCAGGGACCATAGCCCATCAGCAGATCTGCCCAGCTGACGAGCGTGTCCGGGTTCGCGTTCCGCACCACCGGGCCGACGGCGCACCACGGTCCGGCATGCGCGGCGAGGAGTGCCTCGGCCCACCCGGGGTCGGGGAAGCAGTGATCCTCGGCGAACGCGATGATCGGAGCGGCGGCGGCGTGAACCGCGGCGGCCCGCACTACGCCGCTCCCGCCCGAGAAGTCGCCCTCCACCACTCGTACCGACTGGAACGATCGCGCGAGGTCGGCATCGATGCATAACGATACAGACGCGGGGGCAACCATCAGGAGTTCAATGCACGACGCGATGTTCTGCGCAGCCACCTGACGCACGGTGCGCTCCACTGTGGCGAACAGGTCGGGGGTGAGCAGTGCCACGGTAAGCGCCGGCTGCGACTGCATTCCCGCCGTCAATGGATTTGCTCGCGCCGGCCCGCCACCTTCCGCGCCGCGTCAATTACGCGCAGCGCGCGAAGGCCATCATCGAGATCGGGCGCGACCGCCCCACCACCGGTTCGCGCCGCCGCCACGAAGGCGGCGAGCGCCGCCGCGTATGACGGTTCCTGACCGGGATCGCGCCGCTTCTCCAGGCCGTACCGCGCCGCCGACACCTCGCGCACCACGTGCTGCGCCACTTTCGTCATGGCGCCCACCGCGTGCGTCGGCACCTGCTCGACCGCGAGTGAATTGTATCGGTCCACCACCAGCTTTCCGCTCGCGCCATACAGCTCGAACCGGTCTTCCTCCACGGTGCCATAGCAGACCAGGGTCTGAGCGCGAACGCCACCACTCAGCCGCATCTGCAGCATCGCCGCCTCGTCTTCGCCACGAGTGGACCAGGTATCCGCCTGCACCGACTCTATCTCGTCGCGCAGCAGAATGCGAACCAGATCGACGTGGTGCGACGCGAGTTCGAGCAGCGCGCCCCCGCCGGCTTCGGGCGAGACACGCCAGGGCGCGACGTCGGGCCACAGCGCGGTGTACGCGCTGCGCACCGCGATCGGGTGACCGGCCGCGCCGTTCGCGAGTGCCCGACCCAGGTCGGCGTACAGGCGGTTGCGGCGGAGGTTGAACCCGATCATTCCAATCGTTCCCGCGGTTCGCCACGCCGACACAATCGCCTCGCCGTCGGCAAGTGACGGCGCGATGGGCTTCTCGAGGTAGACATGCAGCCCGCGCTCGAACGCCGCGACCGCGGCCGCCCGATGCAGCAGTGGCGGCATGGCGATGACCACGGCGTCGAGCGCCTGGGCGTCGAGCAGCTCACGATAGTCACCAACCACCGGGACGCCGGGTGCCAGGCGTGCGACGAAGGCGGCCGCTTCGGGATCGGGATCAGCGACGCCCGCCACCTGCACGTCCGGAAGAGCGGCCAGTGCGTGGAGGTGGGCCAGCCGTACGATCCGGCCGCAGCCGAGAATGCCGATGCGCAGAGCGGTCATTGGGGGCCGAGGATGGAGGAAAGTCGCGGGTCCCGCCAGCCTCGCGTTCCGGCCCCGCTCCAGAACAGCGCCGGCCCAGGTGCGAATCCGGCTCAAACACCCTCGAATACCGGACCCCGAGGTCGCCAGTCCCGGACAGAATGGCCGATTCCGCACCCTGAGCGGCCCGCTCGGAACCCGTGCGCGCATGAGGCAGCCCTAATCCGGAAGGGGGTTAAGCCGATGAACCGGGTGGGTCGAGACTATAGGGCGCAGTCGAAGCACTGGCAGGTCTGCCGTGAGCGACTGCATGCCGTCACCGCGCCGATATGCGGTGTCGCACAGGACTCTTTCCGTGAGGTGCGTGTTGTTCCAACGGGCCAGGATGCGCTGGCCGATTCGGATCAAGGTTGCCGCCAGCGGTGCCGTGGTCGCGTTTCTGATTTCGTTGTTCGTCGGCTTCTACTATCCGGCGCAGTACCGCGAGGAGGCGCTGAGCGCCAGGCGCGAACAGGTGGCGGGCACCGCCGAGATGGTGGCAATGAGCGTGGGAGTGGCGCTGCGTCTCAACGTCCCGTCGTCGGTGGCGGCAGCGTTCGCCTGGGCGCGGCGCGACAGCGCGTTGGCCTACCTGGCGGTGGTCGACACTTCGGATAACGTGTTCGCCGCGTTCAACCGCGACAGCCTCCCCGTGGATCCGATACGCGAGGCTTCGCGCAGCGACATGCATGAATGGCGCGGGCTCCTGTTCGTGGCAGCGCCAATTCACTTTCGCGACGACACGCTCGGAACGCTGGTTGTGGGGTCGTCACTGGCACCCCTTCAGCGCCGGATCGCCCGTCAACGCCGTCTTGGCCTGACGGTCAGCCTGCTGGTGTTCGGCGTGGGCGGTCTGCTGTCGCTCATCATCGCCGGTCGCATCGTGCGTCCGATCGTGTCGTTGCGTCGCGCGGCCGACCGGATGGCTGCCGGGGAGTATCACGTGGTGATCCCTCGTGCGGAGAGCGACGAAATCGGCGCGCTCGCCTCGGCGTTCGCCACCATGGTGGAGCGCATCCGGAGCCAGGTGGAGGATCTGGCGCATCAGGCGCGCGAGCTGGCGGCGGCGCGCGACACGGCGGTCGACGCCACCCGGGCCAAGTCGGCGTTTCTCGCCGTGATGAGCCACGAGATTCGCACCCCGATGAACGGCGTCCTCGGCATGCTGGACCTGCTCGCGCACGAACACCTGACGTCCGAGCAGCACGAGTTCTGCCTCACAGCGCACCGCTCCGCCGAAGCGCTGCTCGGCATCATCGACGACATCCTCGACTTCTCCAAGATCGAGGCCGGCAAGCTGGTCCTCGAGGAGATCGACTTCTCGCTGCGTGGCGTGCTGGAGGACGTGACCGAACTGCTCGCCGAACGGGCCGAGAGCAAGGGGCTGGAGCTGGTCTGCATCGCCGCCGACAACGCCCCTGACGCGCTGCGCGGCGATCCCGGTCGCCTGCGGCAGATCCTGGTCAACCTGGCCGGCAACGCCGTCAAGTTCACGAGCGCCGGCGCTGTCGTGATCGAGGCGAATCTGCTGTCGCTCAGCGATCGCGAAGTCCAGCTCCAGTTCGAGGTGCGGGACACCGGCATCGGGCTCTCGCCCGAGGATCAGGAGCGCCTGTTCCACCCGTTCACGCAGGCCGATGCCTCGACCACGCGGCGATACGGCGGCACCGGGCTGGGGCTCAGTATCTCCCGCCAGCTGGCCGCCATGATGGGAGGCCAGGCCTGGGTCCGCAGCGAGCTTGGAGTCGGCAGCACGTTCGGCTTCACCGTGCATCTCCGGAACGCCAAGGACGCAATGCCCGCGCCGCGGTCCATCGGACTCGACGGATGCCGCGTGCTCATCGTGGATGACAGCGACGAGAGCCGCCGAATGCTCGAGCGCGTCCTGTCGCGAAACGGAGCCGTCTGCTCGACAGCCGGCGGCGCGGACGAGGCGCTCGATGCCTTGCACAGGCTGGGTGCGGCCGGTGATACGCCGCGCCTGATCATCAGCGACATCGAGATGCCGGGGACCGACGGAATCGAACTCGCCGGGAAGATCCGGGGCGACTCGAAGCATTCCGGAGTCCCCATTCTGCTTCTGAGCACGCTGCGCCGTCGGGAGGACGCGCGTCACGCCGCGAGTCTCTACGACTGCGCCGTGATCCTGAAGCCGGTTCGCCGTTCGCAGTTGCTGCAGGCAACCGACGCCCTGTTCGGCGCCGGACGCTCCGGATCCGTGAGACGGCTCACGCCAAATGCGTTCGCCATCGCGGACCTGGGTGCGGATGCGACGGTCGGTGGCGTGCGCGGCCGCGTGCTGCTGGCCGAGGACAATACGGTGAACCAGCAGGTCGCGCTCGAGCTGCTGCGCCGGCTCGGCTACGATGCCGAAGTCGCGGCCGACGGCCAGCGCGCGGTCGACATGGTATTGCAGGCGTCCTACGACCTGGTGCTCATGGACTGCCGGATGCCAAACCTCGACGGCTTCCAGGCCACAGCGGCGATGCGGCGACTGGGGTTCACCTCGGATCGCCTGCCGATCGTCGCGCTCACCGCCAGCGCGACGGAGGACGACCGGCACGCCTGTCTCAGCGCCGGGATGGATGATTTCATGGCGAAGCCCCTGCGTCGCGAAGTGCTGCGGACGACGCTCGCCCGCTGGATCCGCCCTGACCCCGCGCGGACAGCCGATCCCCCCGGCCTGCTCGCCCCCGCAGTTCGCGACGCGCCAGCCGCCGGTAGCGGCGAGGCCGCCGAGCCGCCGGCCGCGATCGACCTGACGCAGCTGCAGTCGCTGGTCGGCGACGACGCCGACACCGTGCGGCAGTTCCTCGATCTGTTCGTCGAGAGCAGCGGGCCGGTTCTTCAACAGGTCGATGGCGCCATCGCGTCGCGCGAAGCGAAGGCGCTGCAGAGTGCGTCGCACAGCCTCAAGGGATCGGCGGCGTCCGTCGGGTCCCGGGAAGTAGCCGAACTCGCGCGTGAACTGGAACACGCAGCAAAGCAGGAGCAATGGGAGCTCGTCGAACCAATTCGCGAGCGCCTGGGCGACGCCTTCGAGCGCGCCACCACCTTCGTACGAGCGCTCTCATGATCAGCACTCCCCTTACGCCCGACTCCGACGAACGAGCCATCGTCATCATTGTTGACGACTCGGTAATCAGCCTCAAGCTGCTCGAGCATGCCCTGGCCGGCCTGAATGACGTTCAGGTGCGGGCGTTCGAGAATCCGGAAGAGGCGCTCGCCGCGTACCGCGAGGGTCCCTGCGACCTGCTCATTACCGATCTGCAGATGCCCGTGATGGACGGGCTGCAGCTGATCCAGGCCTGCACGATGGACGATCGCGGCGGCGACGCCCCGATCATGGTGGTCACCGCATCCACGGAGCGCGAGCTGCGCCAGCGCGCGCTGATGCTCGGCGCCATCGACTTTCTCACCAAGCCGCTGGACGCCGACGAGATCCGGGCTCGGACACGCAACATGGTGACGCTGGCGCGCGCCAAGAGGAAGCTGGCGGACAAGTCGAAATGGCTGGCTGACGAAGTGCGTCGCGCCACCACCACCATCGCGAATCGCGAGCGGGAGACCATCATCAGGCTGGCACGCGCGGCGGAATATCGGGACTGGGAGACAGGGCAGCACATCCTGCGCATCGTCGAGTACACGCGGCTCATCACCGGCGAGCTCACGCTGTCGCCGGATTTCGCCGAGGAAGTGGTGCTCGCCGCTCCGCTCCACGACATCGGCAAGATCGGCATCCCCGACTTCATCCTCCGCAAGCCGGATCGCCTGGATCCGGAGGAATACGCGCTGATGCAACGGCACACCGTGATCGGTCACGAGATCCTCCGCGACAGCAATTCTCGGCTGTTGCAGCTCGGTGCCGAGATCGCGCTCACGCATCACGAGAAGTTCGACGGGAGCGGTTACCCGCGGGCGCTCGCCGGCGAGGCGATTCCGATGGCCGGACGCATCGTCGCCGTGGCCGACGTGTTCGATGCGCTCACCTCACGGCGTCCCTACAAGGCCGCCTGGCCGCTGGCCGACGCCCGCGCGTTGATCCAGCAGGGCTCGCGCAAGCACTTCGATCCGGTCTGTGTGGACGCCTTCCTCGCGCAGTGGGGCGCGGTGCTCGAGGCGCGCGAGCGCCTGGCCGATGACGCCGTGCCGGAATTGCCCGTGGCCGGAATACCCGCGTTCGCATAGTGGCCTCTCGTCCGTTGTTCGCGCGCGGCGGAACGCTCCCGTTCCGACCAGCCAGGCGGGCTCGCTGGCTGGCGGCGGTGTTCGTCCTTCTGACTCCGTTCGCCGTGTCGGCGTTCGCGGTCGGCGCGGCCGCGCCATCTCCCTTGTCGACAGAGTTTCGCGTGATCGTCAACGCCTCCAATCCCGTCAGATCGCTGAGCCGCGAGGACGTGGCGGCTTACTTCCTGCGTCGCCGCACCTCATGGCCCGACGGCGGTCCGGTCGCGCCGGTGGACCTGCCGGCCGAGACCGCGGTGCGAGACACGTTTTCGCGGCAGATCCTCCATCGGACACCGGGCGCGGTGTCGGCGTACTGGGTCCAGGAGATCTTCGCCGGCCGATCGGAGCCGCCACCGGTCAAGAACACCGACGCCGCGATCGTGGCCTACGTGAGCAGCACACCCGGAGCCATCGGCTACGTCGCGGCGGCCGCCGTGGTGAATGGCACGGTGCATGACGTGGCGGTGACGCCATGAAGACGCAATTGACCTCCCGGCAACGCGGCTCGGCGCGCGGCTGGCGTCGCGCACTCGTGGCCCTCGCGGTCGCGTCGACGCTGAGGCCGGCTGCGGGCTCACTCGCCGCGCAGGCCGCCGCTCCGCCTGCCGCGGACAGCGCGCCGGCGTTCGCCGGCCAGCGTCTCGTCTTCAGCGCTTCGCGTTATGCGCAGGATGCGAGCGAGGCGCCGGCGTCGGTCACGATCATCACCGCCGATGAGATTCGCCGGCAGGGTTATCGCACGCTGGCCGACATCCTGGGCGCAGTGCGCGGCATCTTCACCTACTACGATCGCGAGTACGCGTACGCGACCATTCGCGGCATGTCGCGGCAGAGTGACTTCAACACCCGAATCCTGCTGCTCGTCGACGGCCACCGCATCAACGATGCGGCCACCGACGCCACCGGGATCGGGACGGACGCCCTGGTGGACGTGGACCTGATCGACCACGTCGAAGTGATCATGGGTCCGGGGTCCGCGCTGTTCGGCACCAATGCCCTGTTCGGCGTGGTGAACCTGGTGACCAAGCGTGGCCGGCAACTCCCGGGCCTGCAGGGAACGGCGGAGGCCGGGAGTTTCGGCTATGCCCGCGGGGCGCTGTCGCTGGGCAAGCGGGTGCGTGGATCGCACGAGATGCTGTTCAGCGGATCGGCCGAACGTCGGGGCGGACAGAACCTCTACTATCCCGAGTTCGATTCGCCGCAGACCAACAACGGCGTGGTGCGCGGGATGGACAGCGAGCAGACGTACCGCGGTCTTGCGAAGGGATCGATGGGTGATTTCTCGGCGCTCGCGGCCTACAGCGCCCGGGAGCGCGACGTCCCCACGGCCTCGTACTCGACTGTGTTCGACGATCCCCGCTTCCGCACGCACGACCGGACCGCCACGGCCACGCTGAGCTATGAACATGCGTTCGAGGATCTCTCGCGCGCCTTCGCCACCGCGGCCTTCGACAGCTACCGCTACGACGGGCAGTATCCATACACCGACGTTCTGTTCCGCGACTACAACCACAGCCAGGCCTGGTCGCTGCAGGGCGAGTACCTGCGGTACTTCGGATCCGGCCACAAGCTGACCTTTGGGGGCGAGACGCAGTGGCTGAGCAGTGGCCAGATCGGTGGGTACGACGTCGATCCCCGGGTCACGTACCTGGACCTGAATCGTTCACGGATGGCCGGTGCGGCCTACGGCCAGCTGGAATGGCGATTCAGCGCCCGCGCCGTTGCATACGCCGGGCTGCGTCATGACCAGTACGAGGGAATCGGCGGAACCACAAATCCCCGCGCTGCGCTCGTGCTGCACCCCTTCTCCGCCACGAGCATCAAGGCCCTGTACGGCCAGGCCTTCCGGGCGCCCAATCTGTACGAACTCTACTACCAGGATGGCGGCGAGACCCAGAAGGCACCGCCCTCGCTGAAACCCGAACGAGTGCAGACGGAGGAACTCTCCATCGAGCAGGCGATCGGGTCGACACTCTTCGCTTCAGTGTCGGCATACCGCATCCGCACGCGTGACCTGATCAACCTCGTCACCGACCCGTCCGATTCGCTCCTCGTATTCGCGAACGGCGGTCAACCCACGGGCCGCGGAGTGGAGTTCGAGATCGCTGGCCACCTGCCGGCGATCGAGGGCAGGGTCTCGTACGCGTACCAGCATGCCATCGGCGATTCGTCGACCACGCCGGCGAATTCACCTCGGACCATCGTGCACGGCGGCGCGTCGGTTCCGCTGCTCGACGGGCGCGGCCACCTGGCGCTCGAAGTGCGCCACCTCGGCTCGCGGCCCACGCTCAGCGGTGGCACGGACCCGGCGTATACGGTCGCCAATCTCACGCTCCACGTCGCGGGGCCAGGCCAGGGCACCGAAATGTCGGTGAGCATTCGCAACCTGTTCGACGCGCGCTACGCCGACCCGGGCGGTGAGGAGCATCTGCAGATCCTGCTCCCGCGCGACGGGCGCTCGCTGCGGGTGACCATCAGACACCGCTTCTAGCCGGCTGACCGCCACGAGGACAGGCACGGAGGACGCACGGCGCGCTCCGCCTGATTGAACCGGCCCTTTGCCGCCGATGAGGGCGGTGCTCCACGCCGCCGACCCGTCAGTCGGCGGCCCGGTCGCGATGCCGACTACCCTGCCGAACCGCCTCCCGTCTTGAGGTCGATACCGGCGGTTCGAAGTGTCTTGACGAGAGCCGGCATCCGTTCGCTCGTCAGGCGCCGCAGACGATCCGCCTGCTTCTGCAATTCGGCGGGCAATGCCTGCAGCGTCGCTCGCTGGTCCGCGCTTGGACTGAACGGAACGTTCAGCAGTTCGGTCGTGGAGCCGAGACGCGCCTGTATGGTCTGGCTGGGCGGGACCGCCACCGCCGCATTCTGATCATCGTCACTGCCTCCGCCTGCGGCTCCGTTCCCGGCTCCGCCCCCGCCTCTGCCCGCTCCGGCGGGCGCGCCAAACCCGCCCCCGCCGCGGCCACCGCGACCGCCCCGCCCCCCGCCGGCCGCGCCCAGCTGGGCCACGATGTCCGCGAGTTCCTTGTCGGCGGCCGCAATCTCCTGGTGGACTGACTCCGGCACCTTCGCGCCAGCGCTGTCAGCGGCGCGCTTCAGTTCCGCCAGTGCGCGCTGCACCGTATCGGCTCGCGCCGCCTGCTCCCGCAGATCGCGCTGCAATCGCGCCACGCCAAGACGGTACTGGTTGAGCTGGCGGAGCTCGGCGTCGGTGAGCAGCACCATCGGATCCCTGAGCAGAGTGAACTGCCGCTCGAACACCGTCGGCGCGCCGTGCGGCGAGGCGATCGTCAGGCGCGCCCGGTACGGACCCGGGAGTGCGAGGAACGTGATCTCGCCATTCCCCCGGCCGCCGAATCCGCCGCCAAAGCCCGCCCCGCCCCCGCCCCCGCCCCCGCGCGCGGCTCCGCGCGCGGCTCCGCGCGCACCCTGAGCGCCACGCCCGCCCACCGCACCACCGCGTCCCGCCTGTCCACCGGCGAGCTGCCCGCGTCCACCGCGACCGCCGCGACCCGGCGGCATCGTGTCGACAGGACCCGTGAGTGGCGGACCCACGCGCATGTCCCAGGTCGTGCGATACAGGCCCGGCTCCTTCTCGCCGCTCAATTCACGAACCACGGTGCCTGACGCGTCGACAATGGACAAGGTCGGCTTCGCGTCGGCGGGCACGGTGCGTAACAGGTAGGCGATGCTCGCCCCGGGCGGTGGGTTCTCACCGCTCCAGCCGCTCGTGCCCATTCCCGAGTTCCGGCTCGCGTTAGGCTGGAAGAGCAGCGCGTCGCGCACCGGGTACAGGTAGGCAACCGCCGCCTGCTTCGCGGCCGCGAGCTGCTGCAGCGGGGTGAGGTCGTCGAGAATGAAGATCCCGCGACCGTGCGTCCCCACCACCAGGTCGTTTGCCCGCGCCTGGATCTGCAGATCGTGCACGGGCACTCCGGGAATGCCGCTCCTGAGCTGCGTCCAGTGCTGCCCGCGATCGATCGTGAAGAACACCCCGTGCTCCGTTCCCGCGAACAGCAGACCCGCCTCGCGCACGTCCTCCCGTACCACGTACACCGGGCCGCCGTCGGGCAGGTCGCCAGTCATCGCCGCCCACGTCCGGCCGTAGTCCGTGCTCAGCACCACATACGGCTTGAAGTCGTTGCTGCGGTGGCCGTCCAGCGTGGCGTAGATCGTCCCCTCGTTGAATCGGGAGAACGCCACGCGGCTCACGTACGTCGTCTCGGGAACGGTCGGGAACCGCTCCGTCTTCACCCAGGTCCTGCCACCATCGCGCGTGACCTGGATCAGCCCGTCGTCGGTGCCCACCACCAGCAGCCCCGCGCGAACCGGGGATTCGTCGATCGTCGTGATGTTGCTGAATTCGGCGGTTCCCTCGTTGCGTCCGAGCGCGTTGCTGTCGGGCACCGATCCCCGGAGCGGCAGCGTGTTGCGATCGATGTTGCGCGTAAGATCCGGGCTGATCGTCTCCCACGTGTCGCCGCGATCGGGACTCCGGAACAGGTAGTTCGCCGCCATGTAGATCGTCTTCGGCTCGTGACGCGACGGCAGGATAGGCGCGCTCCAGTTGTAGCGATGGCGCTCACCAGCCTTCGGTACCGGCTTGATGTTCTTGCTCAGCCCGGTGCGCGCATCATACCGCACCACGCCGCCGCTCTGCATCTCGGCGTAGACGAAGTTGTTGTCCCACTGATCGGGCACCGCGAAGAACCCGTCGCCGCCGTGCGTGCGATACCACTCGGCGGCCGTTGGCCCATAGGCGTTCCGCGTGCGGCTGGGGCCGCACCAGGAGAAGTTGTCCTGCAACCCGCCACACACGTTGTAGAACGGCTGCGCGTCATCGACCGCGATCGCGTAGAACTGCGCGGCCACGAAGTTCTCGACATGGTCCCACGTTTGCCCGCGATCCCACGAGATGTTCAGCCCGCCGTCGTTGCCGAGGATCATCTGCTCTGGCGCGTCGGGATTGATCCAGAGTGCGTGATGGTCGCCGTGCACGCCCCCGCCCTGCGCGAAGGCGCTCCAGGTCTTGCCGCCGTCCCATGATTCCTGCGAGCTCGCGTTGAGCCTCACGATGTGCTCGGGATCGGTGGGGTCGCAGCGGATCTGACTGTAGTACCACGCTGTGCCGTTCACCGCATTCACCTGCCGCCACGACGCTCCCGCGTCGTCGCTGCGGAACGTGCCTCCGGTATTCCCGCGCGCGTGGACGATCGCGTACACGGTACTCGGCTTCGACCGGCACACGCTGAGGCCGATGCGTCCGAGGTCGCCGGTTGGGAGGCCCTTCGTCAGGCGGGTCCAGGTCCGCCCTGCATCGGCCGTCTTGAAGATCCCGCTCTCGGGACCGGCCGGGAGGAATCCGTATTCACGCCGCTCCCGTTCCATCGCCGCGCCGTAGAGCACGTCCGGATCGGACGGGTCCATGGCCAGATCGATGAAGCCGGTGTGCTCGCTGATCTGATTCGTGTTGGTCCACGTCTTGCCGCCGTCCGTGGTCTTGAATAGGCCGCGCTCGCCGCCCGCGGCCCAGAGCGGCCCCATCGCGGCGACGTACACCACGTTCGGATCGCGCGGATCGATGACGATGCGTCCGATGTGCTGTGACTTCGGGAGCATGGGACCTGACCACGTTTCCCCGCCGTCGGTCGATTTGAAGACGCCAACACCCCACGACGAGCTGCGCATGTTGTTCGCCTCGCCCGTCCCCACCCAGACCACGTCACCGTTCGACGGCGCCACCGCCACCGCTCCGATCGAGCCGGCACGGACCGAATCGAACACGGCGTTCCACGATACGCCGGCGTTGGTGGACTTGTAGACGCCCCCGGTCGCGGCGCCGATGAAGATCACCGTCCCCGGGCCGCCCCCACCTGCGGGCGATCGATTCTCCGCCACGGCGATGTCGACAATCCGGCCGCCCATGAATGCCGGTCCAATGGAGCGGAACTCGAGCGAACGGACCAGAACGGAATCGGGAGGGAGGTCGGCAACCGCGGCCGCACTGCTCCTGGCCAGCGCGGTGGTCGAGCGGGGCGTGCCGTCAGCGGCCGGCGAAGGCGGGCGCGTCGCCCGCGGTTGCGCCGCGACAGGGAATGCGAGCAAGAGAGCTGGAGCGCACGAGGCGAGGAACGTTCTTGCGAAGCGTGGCATGGGATGGCGGCAAACGGGAATGGACGGGCCCAACCGGCCCGGCCAGCACTCTGAGCTGTTAACGATATCCGCGCGCACTTCGCTGGGGAGCCCGTGCCGGACCGGTGGAGGCTTGTTCGTGGAATCGCCCGACCCGTGCTGCGTGTCCCCGCGGCTAGGGCTTCATGAGACGATAGAGCTGGACGTGCTCCACATCGTCGTCATCCCGCGAAAGGCCGGCCATGTAGTCATCCCCGATCTCGAGCGGCGCGAATCGCGCTGGCACTGTGAGGGTGGTCAGCCAGCCCCCTTGTCCATCGAAGACATCCCAGTGGGTCGCGACCACCGGCGTTTCCATGCGTACGCGACCAGCGGTCCGGAACTCGGCGCGGTAGTCGTACTGCCGGACCCAGAGGTTCCCGGCACGGTCGGCCGTCATGGTCGAGAACGCGGGAAACCGGTCGGCATACACAGTGGATTCGAGCGATTTCTCAAGCCGGGCGCGGACCTCCGGCGGCCATGGCCGTCCGTTCTCGCCGCTCCCGTCGAGCGTGTGCTTCCGATAGGCCGCCTTGTCCTCATCGCGGACCACGATCGGTTGCCAGGACCGCCGGACAATGCGCTCCAACCGGCCCAGGCCGCTGTAGACGCTGATCTGGTAGCGATCCGGGAGCCCGACGTACACCCGCTCCCCGTCGCACGCCAGCTGCCCGGTGGGACTGAAGACAATTCCCTTCCCGTACGGCGTCCGTCCATCGAAGATCTGCTCCCACAGCGGGAATGTGCCTAACGTGTCCACCCGCGCGCCATCCGCCGACACCCTGAGCAGGGGGACGCGTATCAGGGTGCGTCCGTCCGGGGGCGGCGCGGTGGGTGCGTAGTCGGCCGCCAGGAACGAGCCGTCGCGAAACCAGGCCTGTGGAAAGTGGAATTGCGGCTGCTCGGCGCCGCGATGCACGCCCCGACGCACGAACTTGCCGTCCCCCGAGAAGTACTCCACCTCGCCCAGATCGGTGATGACAAGCGTGTCGCCCGCCCGCTGGGTCATCCGCAGGAGCTGCTGGAATTCGCCGGGCCCCTGTCCCTCGCGGCCAGCATACGAGACGAACTTCCCCGCCTGGTCGAAGAACCGGATCGTCAGCGAGCCGTCGTTCGCCACCGCCACGCGCCCGTCGCTGAGCCGCGCGATGCCGTTCACGCGGAGCAGCCCGTAGAGCGAATCCTGCGCAGCACCGACGTCCGAGGCTCGGGATCCGATTTCCAGGAACGGCTTCGGCGACAGGCGCCAGGCACGGGCGCCGGAGAGCGCCGGCTGGCTGTTCTCGACGATCTGGATGCCGGCGCTGTCGCGCGCGGCCTGGGCATGCAATGGCTCCACGGCAAACGCGAGTGCGGCGACAATGCATCGGGCGGGCAGACGCACGATGGGGCGACCAGCGTGCGGTACGCTGATGCCGGCGCCGACGAACGTGGGCGAACCAGCCGCCCCTTGCGTATCAGGATGCGCGCTCTGAGCGACGTGCAGAGAAGCCATGCTGCCTCCCGGTCGCGGACGCACGCAGCGTCCGCCCCGACGATTGACCCGACGGCAAGCGGCGTCAAGAGCGGTGCCGGTCCGCTGTCACGATCGGCTGGGCTCCGCGGGCGCTGCTCGTCCTCTTGCCCAGGCCCGGCGTACCGCGCTTCTTCGAGCATGGACCTCATCGCCCCTCAGGTCGCGTCGTACCTCGACCGCCTTGTTCCGCCTCGCCATGCCGTGCTCGCCGAAATGGAGGCCGAGGCGGCGGCCACGGATTTTCCGATCATCGGACCCGCCTCTGGTCACCTGTGCTATCTGCTCACGCGGATGACGGGCGCCCGCCAGGTGTTCGAGATGGGATCGGGCTTCGGCTACTCCACGGCCTGGTTCGCCCGGGCGGTGAAGGAGAATGGTGGAGGAAAGGTCCACCATGTGGTCTGGGACGAGACCCTCTCGGCCAAGGCACGCGACTACCTGGGCCGCCTCGGCCTCGCCGATCAGGTCACTTTCCAGGTGAGCGAGGCGGTGGCCGCGCTGGGCGCGTCGTCAGGAAGCTTCGACGTGATCTTCAATGACATCAACAAGGAGGGCTACCCCGCGTCGCTCCCGGTGATCGAGCAGAAGCTGCGCACCGGCGGTCTCCTGCTGGTCGATAATCTGCTGTGGAGCGGTCGCGTCTTCGATGACGCCGACACGTCAGCAGCGACCCGGGGGGTGCGGGACTTCACGGCGCTGGTGACGAACCGCCCGCGCTGGATCTCGTCGATCGTGCCGATCCGGGACGGCGTGCTCGTGGCCTGCCGCGCGGAATCCCGTTAGGCGGTACGCGTCAGGCGGCCTCGGCCGACATCGCCAGCTTCCGCGCGGCGGGACTCCGACTGCGGTTCGCCGTCAGCAGCGCGTCCATCTCGGCCGCGCGCACCGGAACCGAGAAGTAATACCCTTGCGCGTAGTCGCACCCGATCGCGCGCAGCGCGGCCACCTGCTCCACCCGCTCGACCCCTTCGGCCACCGTGCGCAGCCCCAGCGCGTTCCCCAGCGCCACGACCGTGCGCGACAGCGACCCGCCGCTGTCGTCGCTCCCCATGTGGTCCACGAACGTCTTGTCGATCTTGAGCACGTCGATCGGGAAGCGTTGCAGATACGCCAGCGACGAGTATCCCGTCCCGAAGTCGTCGATCGCCAGCTGCACGCCAAGGCCCTTCAACGCGTGCAGCTTGGCCAGCATGCTCTCGGTGTTCCGCATGACCACGCTCTCGGTGATCTCGAGGAGCAGCGACGCCGCTGGCAGGCCGGAGTCGTCGAGCGCGAGCGCCAGATCGTCGGCCAGCGACGACTGCAACTGCTTGCCGGAGATGTTCACCGTGAGGCTGAACGGCCGCGAATCGCTCGCCACCCAGCGTGCCGCATCGCGGCACGCCATCGTCAGGACGATGCGGCCCAGTGGGATGATCAGTCCGCTGTCCTCCGCGATCGGGATGAATTCGGCCGGCGAGATTGCTCCCCGCGTCGGATGCTGCCAGCGCACCAGCGCTTCGGCTCCCGCGATCTCGCCCGTGCCCAGGTTCACAATTGGCTGGTACTCCACCGTGAACTCCGCCCGCTCGACCGCGTGGCGCAGATCCGCCTCGAGGGCCATCCGGTCGCGAATCTCCGAGTGCATCTCGGGCTCGAAGATCATGTAGCGCCCGGTGCGATGGCGCTTCGCGACGTACATCGCCACGTCGGCATTGCGCAGCAGTTCGGTTGTCCCCTGCCCCTCTCGACCGCGGGCGATCCCGATGCTGGCACCGACGTTCACCTCCGCGGCGTCGAGCGTGAACGGACGCCGCAGGCCGGAGATGATGCGCTCGGCCACGACCACGGCCTGCTCATCGGACGTCACTTTCTCCAGCAGCAGCGCGAACTCATCGCCGCCCAGCCGCGCCACGATGTCGGATCCGCGCGTGGCACTGAGGAGCCGGGTCGCGACTTCGCGGAGCAGCCGGTCTCCTTCGGCGTGTCCGAGGCTGTCGTTCACGGTCTTGAAGTTGTCGAGGTCGAGGAACAGTACCGCCACGCTCGCCTGAACCGCTCCGGCCTGCTGCAGGGCGCGCTCCACCTGAGAGCGGAAGCGCACCCGGTTCACGAGACCCGTCAGTGCGTCGTGATACGCCTGGTGCGTCAGCTCCTGCTCCAGTGCGGTGCGCTCGGACACGTCTCTGGTATTCATGACGATGCCGCCCACCGCGGGATCCTCGAGCAGACAGGTGGCGACGGTCTCGACGTACCGCCAGTCGCCGGCCGCATGACGCAGTCGCCAGACCGCCGAGGCCGTCGCACCTTCGTGGGCGCTCACCTGCGCCAGGAAGTTGCGCAGCAGCGTCTCGTCGTCGGCGTGGCTCACGTCGAACACCTTCTTGCCGGTGAGCGCGTCGGAATCCCAGCCGAACACCCGTGTGACCGCGGGGCTGCAGAACTGGATGACGCCCGCGCCGTCGATGACGATGATCACGTCCGACGAGTTCTGCACCAGTGAACGGAATCTCGCTTCCCGTGCCGCGCGCTCGGCCAGCAGCCGCTGATTCTCGTGTACCGCGGTGAATTGACGCATCACCACCAGCGCGGTGAGCGCCAGGACAGCGAGCACCACCCCCGCCAGAGTGCGTGACCAGTGCGGCAGCGCCACCAGCAACAGGACCGCATACCCCGTCGGGATGGCGACGTAGGGAAGCGGACTGACGTCCGGTGATGCTTCCTGACTTCCGGCTGTCGCCAGCGCCGGGCGCCGCGCGCGCCAGCGCTGGTATTGCGCGGAGACGAACCAGAGGAAGCCTGACAGCTGGAACCAGATGTCGATCCACGTTCCGCTGTGGTAGCCGTTGCCCCGCATCTCCGCCCACCCATAGAGGAGGTCGGCAAGAAGCAACGCCAGTCCGCCAGCGCCCAGCAGCATGATCGGGAGCCTGCTCTCGGGCGGCGATCTCCGCATCAACACCACCGCGCACCCGAATACCAGCACCAGATCGCCTAACGGATAGGCGAGAGACAGGATGGTGTCCAGCAGCCCGGCCGACGGCGACTCGAGGGCGGGTGCGACCAGCACGTACCAGATCACCGTGCCGCCCGCCACCATCACGATCCCCACGTCAAGCCAGAACTTGAGCGACTCTTCCCAGCCACGGCGCCACCGCGGGAAGCGCAGCAGCGCATACAGGCAGAGCGGGTAAAACGCCAGATAGCCGATGTCCGCCCACGAGGGCGACGGGACCGCGGCCCGGATGTTCTCCTGGATGAGCCACCCCAGGTTTCCCGTGCCGTCGGCGAAGAAGGCCAGCGCACACCACAACCAGGCCTGCCGGGTCCGTGCGTTCAGTGATCGCGCCCGCGACGTCAGCAGCGCCGAGATGCCCGCCGCCACGTCGAGCGGCACGTTTGCCACGTTGGCGATGAGCGAGCGGTGCGGTCCGCGGGGGGTGAGTACGAGCCACAGCAGGTACGCCGCCAGCACCGAAACCACCGCGACCACGACCGTGCCATTGGTGTCGCGCAGCCATGCCCGCAGTTCGCGAATCGCGCCATCCGCGCGCGTGCGCATCGCCGGTTTCGCGGTCATCAGTGTGACACACCCAGTCGGTGGGTCCAGTGCAGCGTGGCACCGGCCCAGACCTTGATGGCGCGGTTGGCGTCGGGCGCCGTGATTCGTGTCTCAGGATCGAATCCGCGAATCAGGTGCGCTTCGGGCGTGAGCGACAGCCCACCAATGCGCAGGTCCGTCGACAGCGAGAAGTCCAGGTGCGTCATCCCGTTGCGGTCGAAGTAGGTGGCGTCGCGGCCGTTCGCATCAGGCCCCTGAGCCAGACTCGCCGCGGCCAGCACACCGACGCTGAGCGCATGGCCGCCGTGAAGCGCGATATCGCCGGAGAACGATCCCTCGAAGTAGGTCCCGCGTACCGCCACCAGATCCTGGTAGATCGCGACCTTCGGCGCCAGCGGGAAAGGAAGCTCCAGCGATGCGTACGCCTCGACGGTATTGTACGTCGAAGCCAGGTCCGCTACCGCCGGATACAGATACGCCGTGGTTCCGCCCACCAGCGTGGCGCCCGCCACATCGTGCGACAGCTCCAGCCACGCGCTGTATTGTGTGAACGCGGGGGACGAGAGGCGGCCGTAGACCGAGCTGATGTCACCAACGCCGTTGTAGCGCCGCGGTTCGATGTTCGTCCAGGCGCCGAGCTGCAGCGATCCGCCGGCGACCGGTGCACTGGCCATCGCCTCGGCCTGAATCACGGGTCGATTGGTCGACGTGACCCCGCGCCACACGTAGGCGTTCGACACGCCGGCATCGACCGCGAGGTCGACTTGCGCCTGCGCGGCGCCCGCCATGCAGAACAACCCACTGACTGCTGCTGCGACGGTACTGAGTATCTGTCGGTTCACGAGACCCTGTTTGTTGACGGCCGGCGGCGCGGCAACACAGCGCCCGACGGGCGCTTCCGCAACCTCTCAACAGAGTCTCGACTGGGGTCCGCGCCGGCTTGAGGGGGAATTCCTTCCTGTATGAGCAGGCTCTAACCTCGGAACGGGTTGCCCGGCCACTTGGCCTTTGACCCTTGGCGACTGACCCCCGGCGTGTGTCCCCTCACTCCTGCCGGAGCGACGCCAGGGGGTCAACCCGCACGGCGCGCCGTGCCGGCACGTAGGCCGCCAGCAATGCCACCCCGGTCAGCACCGGGAGTGTGATTGCGATGGTCGCCACATCGGTCGCCGCGACGTCGAACAGGAGCGCGACGAACAGTCGCCGCACGGCCAGGGTGCCGGCCAGCCCGATCGTGACCCCCACGATGGTGAGCCGCAGGCCCTGGCCGAGCACCAGACGCGTGACCCGGTCCGGCGATGCGCCTAACGCCATCCGGATGCCGATCTCGCGACGCCGGTTTGCGACGGCGTAGCTGAGTACCCCATGAATCCCGATCGCAGCCAGGGCCAGCGCGAGCGCGGCGAAGACCGCCAGCAGCAGCACAAGAAAGCGCCGCTGTCCGATGGATTCAGAGACTGTGGCCTCGAGCGCCTCCATCCCGAACACCGCCAGCTGAGGATCGATCGCCGTGATCGACTCGCGGACGGCGGCTTCGAGCGAGGCCGGAGGGGTGGCCCCTCGCACCAGCAGCACTTCGGATCCGTCGATCGATGGAGCCTGGGCCAGCGGAATGTAGACGGCAGGCGGGCTCGCGGTGGTCAGCCCGTGAAAGCGCTCGTCCGCCACCACGCCGATGATGGCTCGCGTGAATCCCCAGAAGCGGATCTGCTGCCCCAGCGCCTCCCTCCCCGCGAAGAACCGTCGTGAAGCGGCCTCGTTGATGACGGCAACCGGGGGAGCCTCGGCGTTGTCGCGATCAGCAAACAGTCGCCCCCGGCGCAGGGCGAGCCGCACCGTGCTGAAGTAGTCGGGCGTCATCCGTCGCACCGAGATCTCCGGCCAGTCTCGCGCCTCGCTCTCGCGTCCCACCAGCTGGAAGGAATTCGTGAAGCCGGCGTCGAGCGGATGGTTGCCGGCGATGGCCGCTGTCTCGACTCCCGGCAGCGACCGCACGCGTCTCAGGAGTTCGTCATTGAACTGGCGCGCCGCCACGAAATTGGGCCACAGACGCATCTCCGCGGGATAGCGGCTGGGTGGCAGCTGGAACTCCGCCTTCACAACCTGCCGGGCATCGAAGCCGGCGTCCACGTGCTCGACCCGCCAGAAACTCTTGATCAGCAGTCCGGTGGCAATCACCAGCACAACCGACAACGCGATTTCTCCCACCACCAGCGAAGAACGCACCGCGGCGCCGCCGCGCCCCGCGGAAGCGCCGCGGTCGTCGTCGGACTTGAGGGCACCCTGAACGTCGAGCCGCCGTGCCTGCCACACGGGCACGAGGCCGAACACCAGTCCGGTCACGACCGCGATCGCGAGTGCGATGCCGAAGACGCGCAGGTCAATCGCCACCGACGTCAGGCGGGGAATGTCGGCTGGCGCCAGGGTCAGCAGTGCGCGCAGGCCCGCTGCGGCCAGCGCCACGCCAAGCAGCACCGCGACGAGCGTGAGCACCAGGCTCTCGGCGACGAATTGCCGCAGCAGTCTTGACGTGGCGGCACCGAGTGCGGTTCGCAGCGCGACTTCTCTGGCTCGCACGGTGCCGCGGGCGAGCAGCAGGTTGGCCACGTTGACACAGGCGATGAGCAGCACGGCAGCGACCGCGGCGAGCAGCACGCGGAGCGCCGGGCGTACCCGACCGAAGACGACGTCGGGGACCGGCTCGATGAAGGCGCCCCGTGCCCGATTCGAGGGGTACGCGCGCTCCAGATCGGCCGCGATCGCGGTCATCTCACTCTGAGCGGTGGTCCGTGTGGCTCCGGACGCGAGGCGGCCGATCACGAAGATGGGATGCGTCTCCCTCGGCAGGCTCGCGGGATCGCCCGCCAGCGGTATCCAGACATCCACGCGACTTCGCAGGTCGCGGTCCGCGAACGCGCGACTGTAGGCCGCTTCACCCAATACCTGCATCACGCCGAAGTCCGCGTCGCGCGCCATGACCCCGACGACGGTCTGATCGCGGTCGTTGATCCGGATCGTCTGACCTATCACATCGGGGCGTCGCTGAAACAGACGCTCCCAGAGCCCCTCGCTGATCAGCACCACCGCCGGCCCGCCGGGCCGGTCTTCGTCCGGCGAGAACGCCCGTCCGACCAGCGGCCGGATGCCCAGCGTGGAGAGGAAACCGTGCGTCACGGCCAGACCCGCCAGCCGCATCGGATCTCCATCGTTAGGCGAGAGGGTAGCCTCCCCTCCCATGAACGCCGCCAGGCTGGCGAACTGTCGGCTTCGGTTCACGAAGTCCAGGTAGTCGGGGAGCGACGACGGCTCGCGCGTCGTGCCGCTGTTCCGGTCCGTTTCCCACACCATCATCAACCGGCCGGGGTCGGCCAGTGGCGTGGGACGCAGGAGAACGCGATCCACCACGCTCACGATCGCGGTGGTGGCGCCGATTCCCAGCCCAAGGGTGAGCACGGCCGCGATTGTGAACCCCTTGCTGCGCCACAACAGGCGGGCGGCGTATCCGATGTCCTGCCGGAAGTCCCTGAACACGGATTTTTCCTCCGTTTGCGGTGGTGGAATCGGATGGACCGACCTGGGCCGATCGGCGCGCCGCAAGGCAGGCGACAGGCGTTCGTTTTCCCGGAGTTCCGCGGTGGTCCGCGCGAGCGCGTCGGTCGGGGTCGCTCCCGACGCCACGTGTTCGGCGTACCGCTCGGCCAGATACTCGGCGAGCTCCTCGACGATCTCCTCATCGCGAGCCGGGTCGCCGGTGATGTCCCGGAGTACCGCTCTGACCTGACCGCGCCAATCCACTGTCATCAGGCGGGCCGGAGACCGGCGGCCCGCTCCAGGCCGTCGATGAATTCACGCCAGCGGCTGCGCTGCTCGGCGAGAGCGCGTCGGCCCTCGGCGGAAATCCGGTAGTAGCGACGTCGTCGTTCACCTGCGCGCTCCACCCACCGTCCCTCGATCAGGCCGCGCCCCTCGAGGCGGTAGAGCGACGGATAGAGTGAGCCCAGATGAAACGAGATCGCGCCTCGAGAGCGCCGCTCGATGAGCTTCGCGATCTCATATCCGTGACGCGGCTCGTGTTCGAGTAGCGCCAGGATGAGCAGTTCCGCACTGCCGCGCTTCACTTCGCGCCCGAAGAAGTCGAGGATCATATATCATGAGACAACATATCGGCACGTGATGGTTGCAATCAGGAGCGAGATCGGCACCAGCGTGGCGTGCCCCCCGGGGGCGACCCCTACCGCGGAACGCGGGTCCGCGTAGCTTGAAGCGCAGTTCAGTCGTGCTCGCCTCGATCGTCCGGCATGCGCCGGGGTCGACCCACCGATAGCGAAACGACACTTCTTGCTGCGTCGCGTCCTCGTTGTTGCCGCCTCGCTCATGCTGGCCGGACCCTCGATGGTCGCCGGACAGTTCTCGCCATCGAGCGGATTGGCGCGACGAAAACCGTTCGAAGCCTTCAGCGCATCGGCTGAGCGACTCCGTGACTCCGCTTCGGCCAGGCTCCACTCGGTTGTTGGTTCGCTGCCGATCGTGGCGGGCTCCCGCGCGGCAGTCGCGATCGCCGCTGCCGCCGCGGACTCGGCTGCTGCGCCGGGCGAGTCGCTGGACGCGGAAGAACTGCAGGATTCCATCGTCACGCTGGTTCGCGCCCAGCTGGGAATACACTATCGGTGGGGGGCCGAGAGTCCCGCGCGCGGCTTCGATTGCAGCGGGCTCGTTCGGTTCGTCCTGTCGCTGTTGCGCCTCGACGTGCCACGCACGGCGAGAAGCCAGTCGTTGGTGGGGCGCGCGGTCGAGCGCGACACCTCCCGGCTGCGCCCCGGGGATCTGCTGACGTTCGGCGCCGGGAAGGGGGTGACGCACGTTGGCATCTACGTGGGTGACGGACACTTCGTGCACGCCAGCACCACCCGACGCCAGGTGGTGGAGTCGATTATCGGCGAGCGCGGGTCGTGGTACACGCGCCACTGGCTGGGCGCTCGGCGTCTGCTCGCCGCGGTGGACACGGCGGGGAAAGGGCGATAGGTCACAGCCGAGGTCCCCAGGGCGCTGTCCGGTTCCGGGACGTCGAGTCCCACCGGCGCACAGCCATGTGCCGGTCAGGCATCTCATGAGGCCGCCCAACACAATGCGCGACAACGCGTTGCGACGAATCAACGCGAGGGCACAATCCTTTCATTGAAACATGGTGCCAACGCTATGCCGTAGAAAGAGTGTCTCACCCCGGTTGAAAGGTCTGTCCGCGTGGACGTCAAGCGAGCACCACCCAAGAAAACCAAGCGAAACATCCTCATCGCGGGCGCGATCGTAGCCGCCACGGGAGTCACGGTCGCGTTGAGCAGACTGGAAGCGCGTCCTCCCAGTGTCGCTCGCGGCGAGGTCATCATCGATTCCGTGCGTCGGGGAGAGCTGATCAGACAGGTGCGTGCCTCGGGTACCCTGGTCTCGGAGAACATGCGCTACGTCGCCGCGGTAACCGCCGGGCGTGTCGAGGCGCGTCCGCTGCGCCCGGGATCGCAGGTGACGAAGTCGACGGTCATCCTGGAACTGAGCAATCCCGACGAGCAACTGCAGATGCTCGAGGCCCAGCGCAACGTGACCCAGGCCGAACAGGATCAGGTCACGCTCCGCACCAACCTCGAGTCGAACCGCCTCGCGCAGGAAGGCGCCATCGCCACGCTGAAGACGCAGTACAGCGCTGCCCTGCGCAACGTAGCGCTGCAGGACAGCCTGCTGCCCAAACACCTCACGTCGCCTAACGAGGCGAAGAGCGCGCGGGAGACCGCCGACGAGTTGAGCACGCGGCTCGACATCGAGCAGCGGCGGCTGGACGGCATGACCACCGCCGCCGGCGAACAGCTCAAGATGGCCGCGGCCAACGTCGACCGGCTCAAGGCGGTGGCGGCCTTCCACCAGGAGCGCCTCGCGTCGCTGCACGTGACCGCTGGTCTCGACGGGGTGCTCCAGACGCTCAGTCTCGAGGACGGACAATGGGTGGTGCCCGGTCAGGAGCTGGCGCGGGTGGCGCAGCCGGGACGCTTCAAGGCGGTGCTGCACGTTCCCGACACGCAGGCCAAGGACGTGGTGGTGGGGCAGAGGGTGGATGTGGACACGCGTCCGGCGATCATCCCGGGTCACGTGATTCGCGTCGACCCGGTGTCGAACGCCGGGACGGTGGCGGTGGACGTGGCGCTCGAAGGGGACATGCCTCCTGGCGCCCGCGCCGACCTGACCGTGGACGGCACCATCGAGATCGACCGACTCGCGAACGTGATGTACGTTGGCCGGCCGGCCTACGGTCAGGCGGAGAGTACAGTCGGGCTGTTCAAGCTGGAATCCGACGGCAAGACCGCCATTCGCACGAACGTGCAGCTCGGCAAGGCGTCGGTGAATCAGATCGAGGTCGTCGCGGGCCTGCAGCCGGGCGACAAGGTGATCATCTCCGACATGTCGCCCTTCGACAATTCGAACAAGGTGAGAATCAACTGATGGGTCGGAGGTCGGGGATCGCAGCGCGAACGCCCGGACCAAAGACGAGACCAATTCGATAGCACTGGATCCCTGACCGTTTCCGTCCCTCGACCTACGAGCATCGAACCATGACCAGCCCCAGCGACTTCCTCTCCTCGAGTTCCTCCGCGACACTGGCCGAGCCACTTATCCGGATGGAAGGGATCAAGAAGATCTTCTACACCGACGAGGTGGAGACGCACGCGCTTGCCGACGTGCACCTCGAGATCCGCCCCGGCGAGTACATCGCCATCGCCGGACCGTCGGGGTGCGGGAAGACGACGCTGCTGTCGATCCTCGGATTGCTGGACACGCCGACCGACGGGAAGTACTCGCTCAGCAGCGAAGACGTCTCCAACCTCTCGGCCGCCGACCGCGCCCGGATCCGCAATCGGCAGATCGGATTCATCTTCCAGGCCTTCAACCTGATCGGCGATCTCACCGTCTACGAGAACGTCGAGCTTCCGCTTACCTACCGCGGGATGTCGTCGTCCGAGCGCAAGAAGCGGGTGACCGAAGCGCTCGAACGCGTCGGGATGTCGCACCGCATGAAGCACTATCCGTCCCAGCTCTCAGGCGGTCAGCAACAGCGGGTGGCAGTGGCGCGCGCGGTGGCGGGTGACCCGGCGATCCTGCTGGCGGACGAGCCGACCGGAAACCTCGACTCGACGAACGGCGAGGCGGTGATGGAACTGCTGCGCGAACTGCACCGGGGCGGCGCCACCATCTGCATGGTGACGCACGATCCCCGATACGCGGCTCACGCAGATCGCTCGATCCACCTGTTCGACGGACGCATCGTCGACGAGACGGCCGCCGCCGCGATCTGAACTCCCACATTTCCCGGATGTATCAGTGGCCGTCACTGGCGTGACGGCCAGGGGCCTGCCCATGGACACGTTCCGCCAGGATTTTCGCTACGCCGTGCGCGCGCTGCGCCGGGCCCCCGGCTTCACCGCGGTCGCCCTCCTGTCCATCACATTGGGCATCGGCGTGAACAGCACGATCTTCTCCCTGGTGAGCGCCGTGCACTTCCGGCCGCTGCCCTACCGGGACGCTGGCCGGCTCGTCGACCTGCACGAACTGAATCCCCACGACCTGTGCGCAGGATGTGCGGTCGGCGCTTCCTATGCCACGTTCCTGGACTGGCGCGCCGCCGCCACCTCGTTCGAGAAGATGGGGGCGTACCGCGAGGACGTGTTCGCGGTCGTCGGACCGGAACGCCCGGAGCGGGTCCAGGGGGGACGCGTGTCTGCCGACCTCTTCCCCCTTCTGGGCGTGGCCCCAGTGCTGGGGCGACCCATGGCGGCCGACGAGGATCGCGTCGGCGGTGCCCCGGTTGTCCTGCTGAGTCACGCGCTCTGGCAGCGGCAGTTCGGTGCCGATTCGTCGCTGGTGGGCCGCACCATCGTGCTGAACGGGACGGCGACGACGGTGGTGGGGGTGATGCCGCCCGGCTTCAAATTTCCGGAATTCGCCGAACTGTGGACGCCGATCGCGACCACCGCGACCACGGCATCCCGCGATGACCGCAGCATTGGCGTGCTCGCCCGCCTCAAGGCCGGAGTGACGGTGGCCCAGGGCGATCGGGAAATGGCAAGCCTCGCCGCCGGGCTGGCGGCCGAGCACCCCGGGGAGTTCACCAACTGGACGGCGGGAGCGACCGCGCTCCGCGACGACCTGAATGCCGACTCGGGACCGCCGTTCGTGCTGCTGCTGGGCGCCTCGGCGTTCGTCCTGCTGATCGCGTGCGCGAATCTGGCAAACCTGCTGCTGGCGCGCGCGATGCGCCGCTCCCGGGACTTTGCGGTCCGCTCCGCGTTAGGCGCGTCGCGGGCGCGGGTGGCGCGGCAGCTCCTCACCGAGAGCCTCCTGCTGGCGCTGGTGGGTGGCGGACTGGGCATGCTGCTGGCGCTCTGGGGGGTGGACGTGGTGAAGGCGCTGATCCCCGGGCAGATTCCATTCTGGATTGACATCCGCGTGGACTGGCGGGTTGCGCTGTTCACGCTGACCGCGTCGATCGTGACGGGCCTGGCCTTCGGCATCGTGCCGGCGCTGCGCATCTCGCGTCCTGACTTGCGCGAGCGGCTGAAGGAAGGGCAGCGGAATGCCTCCGCATCAGCGTCGCGCGGTCGGCTGCGCAGCGCCCTGGTGGTTTCGGAGTTTGCGATGGCGCTGGTGCTCCTGGCCGGAGCGGGCCTCATGATCAAGACGTACCTCCGGTCGCGCCGGACCGACGATCTCGGCTACGACCCCCGCGGCGTGCTGATGGCCAACGCCGACCTGGTGCAGGTGCGCTATCAGCGCGCCGACCAGATCGGGCTGTTCGGCACGGAGCTCATGGCGGCGGTAGGCCGCACCCCCGACGCCGACGCGGCGGCGCTGGAAACGACGCGTTTCCTCGGCACCTTTGTCGGCTCGGCGTCGGCCGTGACCCGCGAAGGCTCGTCGACCCCTGTGCCCGATAATGTCGTCCCGCGCTTTGCGCATGGCGTGACCCCGCGGTACTTCGACGTGCTGCGCATTCCCCTGCGCGCGGGCCGGCTGTTCACCGATGCCGACGGCGCGGGCGCCGCCGGCGTGGCCGTGCTGAACGACGCGGCAGCCGAGGCGCTGTGGCCGGGCGAGAACGCCATCGGGAAGCGCGTGCGGCTCGGCGACGAAACCGCGCCGTGGCTCACGGTGGTGGGCATTGTGGTCAACACGGTCGGCAGTCCGTTCGGACGCCGGGGCCCGACTCCGCTGATCTATACATCGTTCGCGCAGTCGCCGTCGCAGCCGATTTCGATTCTCGTCCGCACGCACGGTGCACCGGCCGGCTTCATCCCCACCCTGCGCCAGGCGGTGACGGCGGTCGATCCCGGTCAGCCCCTGACGTCGGTGGGCACGATGGAGTCATTCCTCGCCGACTGGATCGCGCCGGTGAGTTTCTTTGTTCGGCTGCTGGGCGCGTTGGCGGTGCTGGCGCTGGCGCTGGCGGCGGTCGGCATCTATGGCGTGGTATCCTACGTGGTCGCGCAGCGGACCCACGAAATCGGGGTGCGGGTGGCGTTAGGCGCCTCGTCGCGCCGGATCCTGCGTCTGGTGGTCGGACACGGGTTGCTCCTGGGGGCCGCGGGCGCCGCCCTGGGCCTGCTGGGCGCGTTCGGCCTCACCCGCGCCCTGCGACAGATGCTGTTCGGCACCAGCCCCACCGATCCGGTGGTGCTGGGCGGGGTGACGGTTGTGCTGGTGGCGGTGGCGATGATCGCCACCCTGGTGCCGGCCCGGCGCGCGCTCTCGGTCAATCCGGTGGAGGCGATGCGGGCGGAATGACAATGGCGACGTGGCTGCTCCGGTCCCTCGTGCCATTGCCGGGGCACCGACACAGCGGCGCCTGCCCGGAAGTCGTCACCCGGGATGGCAAATGCAGTGGTGTGGGGGCAAGTTCCCATAGCGATCCGGCCTCTGGTCTCCGACCTCTGGCCTCCGACCTCTGACCTGTGGTTTCCCGATCTCCGACCTGCCGTCATGTGGCCATTCAAGACGTCCGCCGCGCTCGCCGAACCTAACGAAGCCCCGCTCACCGGTCCGGTGGCGTCGCTGCGCGGCATGGAGAAGTTCCTCGATTCCCCCGCCGGCCGGATCTACATCCTGCGGCGCATCACCTTCGACGTATCGCCCGGGGAGTTCATCACCATCATGGGCCCGTCGGGTGCGGGCAAGTCCACCCTCCTCGCCATCCTCGGGATGTTCGACGGCGCGTGGACCGGCGAATACGTCTTCCGGGGCAGTCTGGTCCACCGCCTGGCCAACAAGGAGCGGCTCGCCCTCAACCGCCGTCACATCGGTTTCGTCTTCCAGCAGTACCATCTGCTCGACGACCTCACGGTGGCCGAGAACCTGGACGTGCCCCTCTCGTACCGCAACGTGCCCAAGGAAGAACGGGCGTCGATCGTGGCCGACGCCCTCGACCGATTCCAGATCGTGGGCAAGAAGGACCTGTACCCGCGCCAGCTGTCGGGAGGCCAGCAGCAGCTGGTCGGCGTTGCCCGGGCCGTGATCGCGCGGCCCACCCTGCTGCTCGCGGACGAGCCCACGGGCAACCTGCACTCGTCGCAGGCCCGCGAGATCATGGAGCTGTTCACGGCGCTCAACACGCAGGGGACCACGATCGTGCAGGTGACGCACTCCGAGGAGAACGCGGCGGCCGGGAGCCGCATCATCACCCTGCGCGACGGCTGGATCGTGGAAGACCGGAGAACGCGATGACGGGCGCGCACCGACGAGTCTGATCGTGCCGTCGCGCCTCCTGCTCGCCGACGATCAGGCGGACGTGCTGGAGGCCCTGCGCCTCCTCCTCAAGGGCGAGGGATACGAGCTGGAGACCGCACGATCGCCGAACGAAGTGTTGTCCGCGCTGCAGGCGAAGGATTTCGACGCCCTGGTGATGGACCTCAATTACGCGCGCGACACGACATCCGGCCGGGAAGGCCTTGACCTGCTCCAGAAGATCCCGGTACTCGACTCGACGCTCCAGGTGGTGGTCATGACCGCATGGGCGAGCATCGACACGGCAGTCGAGGCGATGCGGCGTGGCGCATACGATTATGTCGAAAAACCGTGGGACAACGCGCGCCTGCTCGCCATCGTACGCAACGCGGTGGAACTCGGGCGCGCCCTCCGCCGCAGCCAGCGTCTGGAGAGCGAGAATCAGGCCCTGCGCGGCGGGGCGCTCCCGAAGATGATCGCCGAGTCGCCCCGCATGCGGCCGGTGCTGCAGTTGATCGAGCGCGTGGGACCGTCGGACGCCAACGTCCTGATCACCGGGGAGCACGGGACGGGCAAGGAGCTGGTGGCGCAGCGGCTGCACGCCTCGTCGCCCCGCGCGTCGCGCCCGTTCGTGGCGGTGAACATGGGCGGACTGAGCGAGGGCGTGTTCGAGAGCGAGCTGTTCGGCCACGTGAAGGGGGCATTCACCGACGCCAAGATGGACCGGATCGGCCGTTTCGAGCTGGCCGACGCCGGCACCCTGTTCCTGGACGAGATCGCGAACATCACGTCGGCACAGCAGGCCAAGCTCCTGCGGGTGCTGCAATCGGGCGAAGTGGAACGGGTGGGGTCGTCACGCATCCACCGTGTGAACGTGCGCGTGCTCTCCGCCACCAACGCCGATGTGCAGGAGGAGATACAGTCGGGACGGTTCCGCGAGGACCTGCTGTTCCGGCTCAATACGATCCACATCCATCTGCCCCCGCTCCGTGAACGCCGCGAGGACATCGCCGCGCTGGCCCAGGAGTATCTGCACCACTTCGCCGGCCGGTACCGGAAGCGCGTGGCTGGTTTCGATCCGCCGGCGATGCAGGCGATGCTGGAGCATTCGTGGCCGGGCAACGTGAGGGAGCTCGGACACGCCATCGAACGCGCTGTGCTGCTGGCGCAGGGGGAGCAGGTCCGTCCGATCGATCTCGGTCTTCGCGACGGCGCGACGGCGGCGCCACGTTTCGAGGATATGACGCTCGATGAGGCCGAGAAGCTGCTCATCCGCCGGGCCCTCGACCGCTTCGGCGGAAACGTCTCGCACGCGGCCCGCGCCCTGGGATTGAGCCGGAGCGCCCTCTACCGCCGCCTGGAAGGCCTGAAGGTCGAATGACGCCGCCGGAGGACCGGCCCACCCGCCACCGGCTGGCGCATGAACGCCGCGTCTTTCTGCTGGCGTTAGGCGCCGGCTTGCCCGGCGTGGTGGCCACGTTCGTGCTGCTGCTGAGGGGACAGCACAGCGCGAAGGTGGTGTGGACCGTGGGCGTGCTGGTGGCTGGCGCGTGGCTGATCGTGGCGCTGTCGCTGCGCGAACGGGTGATCCGCCCGTTGCAAACCCTGTCCAACATGCTGGCTGCCCTGCGCGAAGGAGATTTTTCGCTGCGCGCCCGGATGGACCGGTCCGACGATGCCCTCGGGCTGGCGCTGCTCGAGATCAACCTGCTGGGCGATACCCTCCGCTCGCAGCGCCTTGGGGCGATGGAAGCCACGGCCCTCCTGCGCGCCGTGATGGCCGAAATCGACGTGGCGATCTTTGCGTTCGACGGTCAGGATTCGCTCCGCCTCGCCAACCGCGCCGGCGTGCGTTTGCTCGGCCAGCCCTTCGAGCGCCTCGCCGGACGCTCGGCCAAGGCACTCGGCCTGGCGCCGATGCTGTCGGAGAGCTCCCCGCGCGTGTACGACTCCGTGTTCCCCGGGGGAAGCGGGCGGTGGGAGGTCCGTCGCGCGACGTTCCGGCAGGACGGTCGGCCGCACACCATGTTGGTCGTGTCCGACGTGAGCAAGACGCTGCGCGAGGAGGAGCTGATCGCCTGGCAGCGGCTGGTGCGCGTTCTGAGCCACGAGATCAACAACTCGCTCGCTCCCATCAAGTCCATCGCGGGGAGCCTTCAGGCGCTGGTGGAGCGTGCCGCGCCGGGCGCGGACGCGCTCGACGATCTGCGCCGCGGACTGGGCGTGATCGGAACCCGCTCCGAGGCCCTGTCCCGCTTCATGTCATCGTATGCACGACTGGCCCGGCTCCCGGCACCGCGGCGGCAGAACGTGGCCGTTGGGCCCTGGGTGCGACGCGTGGCCGCCCTCGAGACGCGGCTGGCCGTGAACGTACGAGGCGGCCCGGAAATGACCATCCGCGCCGACGGCGATCAGCTCGATCAGGCGCTCATCAACCTCGTGCGCAACGCGGCCGACGCCGCGCTGACGACCGATGGTGGCGTGGACATCGACTGGATCGCCGACGAGGGGAGCGTGCAGGTGCGAGTCTGGGACGAAGGACCGGGCTTGCCAAACACGACCAACCTCTTCGTGCCGTTCTTCACGACGAAGCCCGAAGGCTCCGGCATCGGACTGGTGCTCTGCCGCCAGATTGCCGAAGCCCACGGCGGCATGGTGACGCTGGAGGATCGCGGCGAGGGACGCGGGTGCGTGGCGCGCCTGCGGCTGCCCAGGGGAGAGCGTATTGCGATCACGGGCATGGAGTCGCCGAGGGCGGCGAGTTGACGGTTTGCAGTCGACCGCTGGCACGTAGATCCGGCGGTAGTCAGCAGGCGGCTATCGGCGAGCAGCGACCCCGGTGAGCCGATGGTCGGGGGCGCAAACGCGTCAACTGTCGCCCGACCGGCCTATCTCGCCCAGCGCCCGCACTTCCCGCACCTTCCACGAGATCACCGCCACGGTCACGAGCGTCATCGTCCCTCCGATCAGCACGGACGGCACGACGCCGAAGAGTCGTGCGGCCACGCCGCTCTCGAACGCCCCCAGCTCGTTCGAGCTGCCGATGAACATGGCGTTCACCGCCGAGACGCGGCCCAGCATCTCCGCGGGCACCAGGACCTGCAGGAGTGTGGAGCGGATCACCGCACTGATATTGTCCGCAGCGCCGCTCAACGCCAGCATCGCAACCGAGAAGAGGAAAGTCTTCGACACGGCGAATGAGACCATGGCCACACCGAAGACGGCCACCGCGACGAGGAGTGTTGGACCGGCATGTCTGAACGGACGGCGATGCGCGATGTAGACAGCCATGACTACGGCGCCCATCCCCGGCGCAGCCTGGAGCACGCCCAGTCCCTGCGGGCCGACGCGCAGAATGTCGGACGCATAGACCGGCAGCATGGCCACTGCGCCCCCGAAGAACACCGCCAGCAGGTCGAGCGTGATGGCGCCGAGAATCACGCGCTCGCGAAGCACGAAGCGCACCCCATCGGCCAGGTTCCGCCGGAGCGACGCGGCACTCATGGCGATCGGCGTCGGGGTGTGGCGCAGCAGGGTCATCGCACCGAGCGCGGAGCCCGAAATGACAATGTTGACCCCGAACGCCACGCGCGCTCCGAACGCCCCGAACAGCAGTCCGCCCAGTGCCGGACCCAGCACCGTGCCGAGCTGCCAGGTGGAGCTGCGCCAGGTGGCCGCGTTGGCGAAGTGCTCGCGCGGCACAATCTCGGCGATCAGCGCGCTCCGGGACGTCTGGAGAAAGCTTCTGGCGACGCCGCACGTCGCGATCACGACGTAGTACGGCCACACCCGATGTGGCGGACCGCTCGGCAGGTTGATCGCGAAGAGGGCGATCCCCGCGACCACGAGGACACCGAGGGCCGCGAGCGACACGGCGCGGCGGTCGTTCCGGTCCACCAGGTAGCCCGCGAACAGTGCCACGCTCACGTAAGGCACCACTTCGGCCAATCCGATCAGGCCCAGCGCAAACGGGTCGTGCGTGATCTGGTAGACTTGCCACCCCACCACCACCGCCTGCACCTGCGTGCCAACGGTCATTGTGAGCAGGCTCACCAGGAACCAGCGGAAGGCTCGCTGACTGAGCGCCGCGTATGGATTGTGCCGCGGGCCCGAAAGGTGGGGGATTGGGGGCCGGTGAGACGACGGCGAGGCTGGGGATGTGGAAGAAGGCGGGGGCGGACGTCCGGATGGTGGCATGCGCGGTGAAACTACAGTGGAGCACCCGGGGCGCGAGCGTGGGGTTCGCGCCACAGCACAAGCAGAAACCTCGGGCCCTGTTCCGCAGTCCGGAGGAAAGGAAGGTCGACGGAATCGCCCGCGCTGAAGGAAGACCGACGGAATCGCCGGCGCTGGCGGATCACGCTGGTTCCCGAGCTACTCCTTGATGATTCGGACTGCGAAGCGGCCCCGAAGCTGGTCGGTGGCCGCCTATCCTCACCCGGCAAAGCCTTGGCCCATTTTCGCCGTCAGCGACGACCTGAGCTTCCCCGCCCCCTCGGCGCGGGAGGCGGCGCGCCGATTCTGGACCAGAGCGTCCGCACGCGGGAGCGTCGTACTCCGGTCTCCCGCCGCCAGCTTTGGCTGCTCCTCGGTGTAGTGGCGACCTTTGTCGCGGTCGCGCTGCTGACGATCCTGCAGGACTAGTCTGGTTTCTTCGCGCGCGCCGCTCGCTGCACGGTCTGCGCGGCGCGCCGGAGCGCTCCGACAAGGGCGCGCGCCTGCGCCGGATCGAGCGCCGTCTGGACGCTATGGAGGTCGCCATCGGCCACGAACAGGACGATGGCGTTCTCTTCGGTGCCCAGGTCGCGTGATAGCGTGAGGGATCCGGATCTGACACCCGGTTCTTCGATTGCCGCCCTCAGGTGCGTGGTTGGCTTTCCCCGGCGTGGTCGCGCAGCGAGGATGCGACTGGCGGAGTCGGTCCAGCGTGTCAGATCGCGTGCCAGAAGGGACAGGGCAATGGACCGGGCTGAGTCGGCCGCTGCTACGTGAAGGCCACCCGCGTCAGCGGTGGTCACCTCGACCGCCAGGTCGTTGTAGAGCTGACGAAGGAGGACCTGTTGGGCAGGCTGCGCGCTGGCGCGTGACGAAACGAACGCGAAGAGCGTGGCGCCGAGGCTGGCGGCGACAAGACGGAGGGAACGGTTACCGGTGTCGAACAGGGGTGACATCGCACGAGTTTCGACAATGCCGAATGCGGCGCTCCGCTATTCTGGCCTGTCCGGATAGTTGATATGGCGGAGGCTGTCGGCGCAACCGTATCTTCGTCGCCGCTGAGCGAATTCCCTCTTTTCACGCCGAGGTCACGATGTCGCCCTTCTCGCGTATCCGCGGTCTCCTGTTGCTGGCGCCGGCATTGCTGGTCGCGGCGACGGCCGTCCCGATCGGAGCCCAGCAGACGGGGACGATCACGGGCACGGTGACCGACCTGCAGTCGGGCATGCCGGTGGCGGGCGCCCAGGTGCGCGCGCTGTCGGGCACCTCCGTGGCCGCGTCGGCGCTCACGGCCGACGACGGCGCCTATCGCCTAACGAACGTTCCGGTGGGTACCTACGAGGTGGTGGCGCTGCGGATCGGCTTCGTCCCCCAGCGGCAGGAAAGGGTTTCGGTGACGGCCGGCGGCAGCGCGACGGTGAACCTGCAGATGCGCGAGACGGTCACCGAACTGAATCCGGTCGTGACCACAGCATCGCGCAGGGAGGAGAAGGCGCTGTCGGCGCCGGCGTCGGTGTCGGTGGTGGACGTGCGGAAGATCGAGGAGCAGCCGTCGGTGACGGTAGCCGACCATCTCGAGGGACTGGCCGGGGTGGACATCAGCCGCGGCGGCATCGCGCAGTCCAACATCGTGGCGCGCGGGTTCAACAACGCGTTCTCGGGATCGATTCTCACCCTGCAGGACTATCGGTTCGCGGCGGTGCCATCGCTGCGCGTGAACGTACCCCTCCTGTTCACGGCCTCGAACGAGGACATCGAGCGGGTGGAGGTGCTGCTCGGGCCGGCGTCGGCGCTCTACGGCCCCAACAGCTCGCACGGGGTCCTGCACGTCATCACCAAGTCCCCGTTCGAGTCGGAGGGAACGACGCTCACGATCGACGGGGGGAACCGGTCGCTGCTGCGCGGCTCGGCGCGGTTCGCGACGATCGTGACGCCGAAGGTGGCGTTCAAGCTCTCGGGGGAGTTCCTCACGGCGTCCGACTGGGAGTATCACGATCCCGGTGAGCCGGCGGTATTTCCGGATGCGGCGCCGCCGGGCCGCCGCGGCCAGCCCGACGTGCGCGATTTCGCGCTCAGGCGTTATACGGGGGAGGCGCGGATGGACGTGCGTCCGGCGGCCAATGCCGAGTACGTGACGACGGTCGGCCTCTCGCACATCGGGAGCGGCCTCGAATACACGGGCGCCAACGGCACCGCGCTGGCCAAGAACTGGAGGTATGTGAGCGCGCAGCAGCGGATGCGGGTGGGGCGGCTGTTCGCGCAGGTGTTCGCCAATTTCAGCGACGCCGGGAACCCGGACAGCCTGAGTCTGAAGGGCACCTATCTGCTTCGCAGCGGGCAGCCGATCGTGGACCAGTCGCGGGTGTACGCGGCACAGATCCAGCACGGGCTCTCGCTTGGCACCAGACAGGACTTCATCTACGGCCTGGACTACATCTACACCAATCCGCGGACGGGGAACACGATCAACGGGCGGAACGAGGGTATCGACAACGTCCGGGAGATCGGCGGCTACGTGCAGTCGACCACGAATCTCGGGGCGAAGTGGGACCTGGTGGCCGCCCTCCGGGTGGACAACAACGATCAGATCGACGGCGAGCAGGTCTCGCCGCGGGCCGCGATCGTCTTCAAGCCGACCGAGAACCACAACCTGCGGTTCACCTACAACCGTGCGTTCTCGACGCCGGCGAACTTCACCTGGTTCCTCGATCTGATTCAGGCCCGCAACATCCTCGGGACGCCGTACAACATCAGGGCGTTAGGCAATCCGCCGAAGACGGGATGGACCTTCCGCCGCGACTGTAGCGGCTCGGCCGGGAACCTCTGCATGCGCACGATCTTCACCGGGCCGGCGGGGGAAACGGTCTGGCAGCCGGCGTCGGCAGCGATCGCGTATCAGGGGGCGATCCAGAGCAACGCCAGCACGATCGTGGCCGGCCTGGCGCCCAGGATCCAGGCGGGGTTGGGCGTTCCGGCGGCGACGGCCCAGGGAGTGGCGCAGCAGCTGGTGACCTTCCTCGGGCAGTTGCAGCCCACGCCGGCGCAACTCGACACGAAACTGCACTACCTGGCGTCGACGCACAACCTGTCGCCTGACGAGATCACCGACATCGGCCCGATCAAGGCCTCGTTCAACAACACGTACGAAGTGGGCTACAAGGGAATCATCGGGCGCAACCTGCGGCTGGCGATCGACGCCTGGAGCGAGAAGCGCGGTGACGTGGGTAATCCGGCCGGTCTGGCGACCCCGAACGTGTTCTTCGACTCCACCTCGCTGCACAACTTCATGCAGACGGCGCTGATTCCGGCAATCACCGGGGCGCTGCAGCAGCCGCCGTTCAACATGTCCCCCGCGCAGGCCCAGGGCACGGCGCAGGTGTTCGCGCCGCAGATCGCGGGCGCGATCGCCGGGAGCGGCGGCCTCGGCCCCCTCCCGTTAGGCATCGTGAGCTTCAACAGCGACCAGTTCGCCAGCGCGCGCGATGTGTACGCCACGTACACCAGCTACAACAAGACGATCACCGTCAAGGGGGTGGACCTGGCGGCCGACCTGGTCGCCAACAGCAACTGGACGTTCTCGGGATCGTACAGCTGGGTCAGCGACCTGATCTTCCCCGGCGTCGTGAGCAGCAATTCGCTGCCGCTGATGCTCAATGCGCCGGACGACAAGGCCACGCTGAGCGCGCAGTTCCGGGACGAACCGCGGGGCTGGGGATTCGAGGTGCGGGGGCGCTACATCAACGCCTATCCGGTGAACTCGGGCGTATTCGCGTCGGACTTCGATTTCCCGAAACCGGGCACCGCGGGCTACTACCGGTACGAAGGGGTGCACACATCCACCCTGGTCGATGCCAGCGTGAACAAGCGCTTTCGCACGAAGCGCGGTTCAATGCTGTGGTCCCTGAACGCGGAGAACCTGCTGAATCACGGCTACCGGACGATGCCGGGAACGCCGCTGCTGGGGAGGATGGTCGTCACGCGGCTGCAGTATCAGTTTTAGAGGTCAGAGGCCAGAGGCCAGAGGTCAAAGGCCAGAGGCAAGAGGAAAACCGCATGGCCCTGTCCCGTGACCGCCGGCCCACGGCGGGTGTACGCACACACCCCCTACTCGACTCCGCGCGGCGTCCGGTGGTGGGCCATCGGGGCAACGCCGCGCACGCCCCCGAGAACACGCTCGAATCATTCCGGCAGGCGCTGGCGTCAGGCGTCGATGCGCTGGAATTCGACGTACATGCCACGGCCGACGGTCAGATCGTCGTCATTCACGACCCCACGGTGGAGCGCACCACCAGCGGCCGAGGTGCGGTGGCCACGATGAGGTTCGACGACCTGAGCCGGCTCGACGCGGGAGCACGATTCTCTCCCGATGGCGGGGCTTCGACTCCCTACGCGGGCCTGGGCATCGCGGTTCCCTCGCTGGACGAGGTGCTCGGCGCATTACCCGCGACCCCGCTGCTCATCGAGATCAAGACCCCTCGCGCCTCGTCGGGGACACGGTCCCTCATCGAGCGGCATCGCGCCCAGGATCGCTGCGTGGTGGCCGCCTTCGATCACCGCGCGCTCGTTCCCTTCCTGGGATCCGGAATCGCGATCGGCGCGTCGCGCCGCGACCTGATGCGGCTGCTGGTGACGGCCGGTCTGGGGTTCCCGATCCGCACGCCCGGCGTGGACACGGTCTGCATTCCAGAAGTGTTTCATGGCATCCCGCTGCCGGTGGGCGCGCTGGCCCGCGCGTTAGGCGGCGCGGGAGTCCTGGTGCACATCTGGACGGTCGACGACCCGTCGACGGCGGGACGTCTCTGGGGCCGAGGGGTCCACGGGATCATCTCGAACGACCCGGCGGTCATTCTCGCGGAGCGGAAGCGGCTGTACGGCGACTGACGACAGGGGCCGGGGTCGGCGTTCAGCCGTCAGCGGTCTCCAGTCAGTCTTCGGTCGCCAGTCGGCGATCGGTCAGGCGCGGGGCCCGCGATTCGACCAGGCGGGCAGCGCGGCGTCCAGCCTCGGGATGAGATCGATCGCCGCAGCCCGCGCCAGCGAGTCGGCAGCCGACTCGCGCGCGGCGCGTGTCGCGGCCGTTCCAGGCGCGATCGGAACCACCACCCGCACCAGGGCCTCTTCCGTGCGTCCGAACCGCATGGCGTCGCGGAGCAGATCCCACTTCACGCGGTACTCGCTGTACGCCACCCGGCCGCGCCCTTGATACCAGTACAGCACGAGGGCCTGACTGGCGCCGTTGGCCAGCAGATAGCGATTCACGGTGACGCGGGCCCCACCGGCTCCTGCGGCTTCCCCGGCATCCAGCGACTCCGTGCCTGATTGCAACGCTTCCCACCCGGCGCCGGGCAGGCAGTTCTTGGGTGAATGAATGGTGCGCCCGGTGGTCTGGCTCTCGTAGTAGCCCACGTAGACCGAAAACGCGGCCGAATCGCGACCGAAGATCCGGTACACGTAGTCGGACATGCCGGCGACCCGCTGCTCGGGCTCACTCACCGTGCGTTCGACTCCGGTGTATCCGGCCACCTCGAGCGGCATGGTCCGTAGCGGTTGCGCCAGCCGCGTCGGATGCTGCCGATGGACGCCAAACAGCAGCACGCATCCGGCGCCGAGCAGCGCCGCTGGAACAAAGAGTCGGATCTCACGCATCGGACGACGCGCCTCCCAGGCGGCGCTCGACCAGACGCGCCGCCCAGGCGATGACGCCCAGCACCCCGAATGCCACCAGGAACAGGAGCCATCCTTCGGTGAGATGCGTGAACCCTTCGGCCAGCGAGGGATCCACGAACGCCACCAGGAATCCGGTGAGAAAGACGCGTACGCCGTTGATCACGACCGCGACCGGAATCGACAGCGCGACCAGCGCGATGCGGGAGACCGGATGGCGCAGCGCGGTTCCGCCTAACAACACGCCGAGGCTGAGCAGGGCGGTGAGCGAGCGCAGGCCACTGCATGCCTCGGTCACGAACAGATCGTGCCCCGGCAACCGGATGACGTTGCCGTCGAGCCGCACCGGGACGCCGCGCGCGGCCAGCAGAGCCGCGCCCAGTCTGGACGCCTTGAGTTGAAGGGGCAGCGCGAGGGAGCTCATGATGATCTCGGGAAGCGGCACCGAGAGGGCCAGCAGCAGCGCCGGGAGCCACCACCGGAGCAGCTGACGCGCTCCCCAGGCATACACCACCAGGCCGGCAATCGCGAGGAACATCGAGACCCGGCCGATGAAGACCTCGGCGGCCACGGCCGACACATAGCGGAGCACCACCGACGCCACGAGCATCGATGCTCCCAGCACCACGTTGGGACGCGCGTCGGAACCCACGCCGCGTCGCCAGGCAAGCCAGAGCGCGATCGGCGCAAGGAGCAATCCGTGACCGGCCTCGGGACTCGTCCACCAGGTCTGGACGGTGTTGACGAGAGGCTGCGCGAAGAGCACGAGCCACGCCACCCCGGCCGCGGCGATGGCGGCAACCCGCACGTGGTCGGTCAGCAGCGGGCGCGCACCGCGAAATGGAGACTCGCCGGCGAGGAACGACGGCGCCGCGTCAGCCATGTCCCGTCACGGACGGGCGACTGCCCGGCAATCGGAGCCCAGAGGGGCGCGCAGCGTATCCAGGTGAACCAGGAAGAAGCGCGTGGGCGCTTGCGAGGCCGCGGTGGTGTCTCCGCTCTTTCCTCGCAAGCCCGGGGCGTCCTTCATCAAGGCACCCTGGAAAACCCCAAACAACGGGCGACCCATGAGCACCGCGGTGAATCGGAATCGCTCCCGCAGCAGGTAGACCGCCTCGGGCGTGCCGACGACTCCGTAGTAGCGAGACGCCCCGCACGGCTGAAAGAGGCTGGAGTCGCTGGTGCGAAGGTAGAGCCCGCGGAATTCGGAAACGTCGCTCTCGAGGGGCGCACGACGTCGGCCGGCCGGCGCGGCAGCGTCAATCCCGGCGGACGGCAAGCCATCCGTGGCAGAGGCGGGATCGCCGCGGGCGGCACCGCCCGCCTTGCGGCCGCCCCCCGGTGTCGCACCCTGCTGGCCCTGCAGCGCCGCGGCGATTCGGGCGCGCCTGCGTGGTTGCGAGTCCTTGGAGCACGCTGACGCCAAGCCTGTAATCACCAACAGGTTGACCAGAAACGGCAGGATCCGGGAACGACGCATCTGTGGGGGAGTGGGAGCGTGGTGCAATCCACACTCAATCTACGTGCCAGACCATGCAACCCCTGCCCAGGCAACCGGCAGGGCCGGATTTAGACTAGCCCGGGCGGGAGAGTTCGCCGCTCCTGGCCATCCGGGCAGCGTGGTCGGCCGCGCGGAAGGCAAGCGCCTGGATGGTCAGAGTGGGCTGGCCCCGTCCGCAGGTGACCAGAGAACTCCCGTCCACGATGAAGAGATTGGGCACGTCGTGGGCGCGGTTGGTGCGGTCCACGACCGAGGTCCGCGGGTCGTTCCCCATGCGGCAGGTACCTAACAAGTGTACGGAACCGCCGGGCTCGTCCGGCGCGTCGCCGCCGCCCCAGACCCGCGTGGCCCCGGCCGCCCGGAGAAGATCCTTGCCACGGTCGTCGAAGTACTTGTACAGCCGCAGATCCTGCTCGTGCTCCTTGAACGTGACCCGGATCGCCGGCAGGCCCCAGGCATCGGTGAGAGCCGGGTCGAGGTCAACGCGATTGGTCTCGACCGGCAGCGACGACGTGTGTCCCCAGGCCTGCGCATAGTGCGTGTGGAGATGACGCAGGAGCGACTTGTACTCCGAGCCCCATTGCGGGCCGTCGGTGGGCATGCTGAGCGCGGACAGGATCGGGGGAAACGGCTGCCGGAAATCGAATCCGCCGCCACCCCAGAGGTCGAGCGACGGATCCAGCTCGTAGGTGTCGAGCACAACGCGCGTCACCGGTGCGCCGCGCTGCCCGTTCACCGGGTGCTCGAACTCGCCGCTGGACTCCGACCCGCCGTTGAACATGAGGTGCTTCCCCACGACGCCGCTCGAGTTGGCCAGTCCGTCGGGAAAGCGGCTGGACTTCGACATCAACAGCAGCCGCGGCGACTCCGCGCCATTGGCGCAGAGGAAGACCGCCCTGGCCCGCTGCACGACCTCGCGCCGGTTCCGGTCGAAATACACAACCCCCGTGGCGCGGCCGCTGTCATCGGTTTCGATCCTGCGCGTCTTGCACTCGGTGCGCACCTCGCAGCGTCCCGTGCGCACAGCGTCGGGCACCATGCTGAAGTTGGTCCCGGACTTGGCCCCCCATTCACAGGGGAAGAACCAGCAGAAGCCGCAGTTGTGGCACGGCTCGCGGCCGTTGTACGGCCGCGAGATGATCGCCATGGGGGCCGGAATCGGATGCCACCCGATCTTGCGCGCGCCGATGTCGAGCAGCGCGCCCGGGCCAGTGAGCGGCAGCGGCGGAAGGGGATACGGTTTCGATCGCCGCGGTTCGCCTGGATCCACTCCTGCCTGTCCGGATACGCCGATGGCCCACTCCACCGCGGTGTAGTACGGCTCGAGTTCGTCGTAGGTGATGGGCCAATCGGCCAGCGCGGCGCCAGGCACGCCGCCGCGAGTGCTGAATTCAACGAAGTCGATCGGCCGGAAGCGCCAATAGTTGGCGGCGAAATGGATACTGCTGCCGCCGACGGCGTGTGCGTACTGCAAATAGAGGCGCGGCTCGGCCTTCTCGTCAGGCGTCTTGCGATAAGTCTGCGGATGCAGCTCCGCCGTCTCCGTGTACTTGTTGTTGAACAGGACGCCCAGCTCGTCGTGGTGAAAATCGTCGCGCGTGTACCACTTCCCCTGCTCGAGGAGCACGACGCCGAACCCCCGACGGGAGAGTTCGCGGGCCACCGAACCGCCGGCGGTGCCCGAGCCGATCACCACGAAGTCCACTTCGTCGCTCGGGGCGTAGCGCCGCCCCCCGCCCTGCTGCGCGTCGGTCATCATCCTGGGCTGCCACCCGCGGCGCGCGGTCGATGTCTCGGATCATCGTACCAGCCGAACGGCGGCGCGAAATCCTGCGCCAGATCCTGCCCCACCAGCTTCCAACCGATCCAGTCGCGGTTTCCGCCGTAGGAAGGAAGCGAGAACATGCCGGCGAGCGTCGCAAAGCGCATGGCGCCGAAGAAGGGCGTCTGCTCGATGCCCCGCAGCACGTCGTCCTGCCGGGCCGGGGTCAGGGTCGAAAACCGGGCTGCTCCAGGAACCTTCGCCGCCACGTCGTCAGGCAGCTTGCGCAGCCCTTCCACGAAGACCGATCGCTGGTTCTCCGCGAAACTCGTCAGGGCATGGTCGAGGAAGTACACGACCCCGGCTTCGTGCGCGCCGGGTGTGTCGTCGGTGGGAATGATGCGCGACGCGATCGCATCGATCTCGGCGGCCTGTTCCGGCGAAAAGAACAACAGCTTCTGCTGCCCGGACTGCGCCATCTGATCACGCGCATGATCGACCGCGGCCCGGCGCGCGGACCCGTCGGCGAACACCCACGCCGCGGCGAAGGATCCCATCGCTGCGACAAAGTCTCGCCTGCCAAGCGCACTCTCGTTCGTCCCCGCCATGGGCCTCGTTCCGGAAACGCGTCAACCTACCAGAGGCACGGGATGGCGTCCAGTTGGGCAGCGGCTCCCGTTTCTGGCTGAGTGCCGTTCCCCTGGTCCATATTGGTGCGCCGAGTCTGCACGCCGGCGTGCAACCGTCCTGGCGGTCGCCCGGGACGAGACAGCGGGCGGTACGGGACGACGTCCCGGCCACCGTCACTGACGAACCCACCACCGCGGCGCGGTGAGGACCCCAGGGAGATGACAGGACTCGCGGCAGGCACCGGGAGTGGAGCGCGCCCACCGTCAGCAGGCGAGGGACGCTGGTGGCAACTCATCCTCGGCGTCATCTGCATGTCGATGATCGCCAACCTCCAGTACGGGTGGACGCTGTTCGTCAACCCGATCGACGACAAGTATCACTGGGGGCGCGCGTCGATCCAGGTGGCGTTCACGATTTTCGTGCTGCTCGAGACGTGGCTCGTTCCGGTTGAGGGGTACCTCGTCGACCGGTTCGGCCCCCGCGTGGTGGTGGTGAGCGCCTCGCTGCTGGTGGGTACGTCGTGGGTGCTGAACTCCATGGCTCATTCGCTTCCGATGCTCTACCTGGCGGCGGCGATCGGCGGAGTCGGTGCCGGTGCCGTGTACGGCACCTGTGTGGGTAACGCGCTCAAGTGGTTCGGCGAGCGACGTGGCCTCGCGGCGGGACTCACGGCCATGGGCTTCGGGGCGGGATCGGCGCTGACCATCGTCCCGATTGCCACGATGATCAAGTCGTCGGGCTACGAGGCGACCTTTCTCCGCTTCGGTCTGGTGCAGGGCATCGTCGTTTTTCTGCTCGGCTGGTTCCTGAAACAGCCCTCGCCGACGCCGGCGGCCGAGGCGCGGTGGACCGTGAACCTGGCCGAGCCACCCGCCCCCGATCAGAATCCGCTCAGTATGGTACGCACGCCGGCGTTCTGGGTGATGTACCTGATGTTCGTGCTGATGGCTTCCGGCGGCCTGATGGCCACGGCCCAGCTCGCGCCGATCGCCCGGGATTTCCAGGTGGCCGATGTTCCGGTGAGCCTGATCGGGCTGACGCTTCCGGCGCTGACGTTCGCGCTCTCGATCGACCGGGTGTTGAACGGTCTCACTCGACCCTTCTTCGGATGGATCTCGGACCACATCGGGCGAGAGAACACGATGTTCATGGCGTTCCTCGTCGAGGGAATCGGCATTCTGCTGCTGAGCCGGTTCGGCCGCGACCCGACGTCGTTCGTAATTCTTTCCGGTCTCGTGTTCTTTGCGTGGGGCGAGATCTACAGCCTCTTCCCCGCGACCTGCGCCGACACCTATGGCCGCAAGTTCGCGGCGGCCAACGCCGGTCTGCTCTACACGGCCAAGGGGACGGCGGCGCTGCTGGTGCCGTTCGCCAACAAGATCGCGGGCTCGGCGAGCGGTTGGCATACGGTATTCGTGGCGGCATCGGTCATGAACATTGTCGCGGCGATCATCGCCGTGGTGGTGCTCAAGCCGATTCGCCGCCGCATGCCGGTCCCGGCGTCGTCGCTCGGGCTGCGCATCGGCCCAGCGGTGGAGGTGCCGGACGCCGTCATCACGCGCGAATGACGACCAGCGACGGGGAGGTGAAGCGTTGAGAATGGCGATCTGCGGCATGCCGGGGCACCGTGTCGTGGTGCACATCGCGATGGCCGTCGCGTTCGAAGGCGCTTCTCACCGGATGGTTGTGATCCGCGGCGGGGTCCCGACTGGGGCTGATCCGTCGTGAAGATCGCGATCGTCGGCGCGGGCGCGATTGGCGGATACGTCGGCGGCATGCTGGCCGCGGCCGGTGAGGACGTCACCTTCATCGCCCGGGGCCCCAATCTCGAGGCAATCCGATCGCGGGGAATGACCGTCGTCCTCGAAGACGGCCGCGAAGTGTCGGCGAACGCGGTGGCCGCGTTCGAACGGATGAGCGATGCCGGGCCACAGGACGTGGTGATGCTGACGGTCAAGGCGAATCAGGTGTCCGTCGTAGCGCCGGACCTTCACCACCTCTGCGCGCCTGAGACGAGCATCGTCACGATGCAGAACGGCATTCCCTGGTGGTACTTCCAGCGTCACGGAGGACCTCGCGACGGGACGCCGGTGCACGCCGCGGATCCCGACGGAACAATCTCACGCACGATCGACCCGGCGCGGGTGATCGGATCGGTGGTGTATCCCGCCGCAACGCTGGTAGCGGCGGGCACAGTTCACGTTGTGGAGGGCCGGCGCTTTTCGCTGGGTGAGCTCGACGGCGTCACCACACCGCGCATCCAGGCGATCTCCGCCGCGCTGGTGGGCGCCGGTTTCAAGGCGCCCGTCACCAGTGACATCCGTTCGGAAATCTGGCTCAAGGTGTGGGGCAACCTCAGCTTCAATCCGATCAGCGCGCTGACTCACGCGACGCTCGTTGACCTCATCCGGTTCCCTCTGACCCGCGCGCTGTGCGTGGAGATGATGCGCGAGGCCGAGATCATCGCCGGCAAGCTCGGCATCACCATTCGGGTCGACCGTGATCGTCGCATCGCGGGGGCCGAGCGAGTGGGCGCGCACAAGACGTCAATGCTGCACGACGTGGAACAGGGCAAGCCGCTGGAAATCGAGGCGCTGGTGGGGGCGGTGGTGGAACTGGGGAAGCTGACCGGGACGCCAACGCCCCACATCGACGCGGTGTACGCGTGTACCAGCCTGCTGGCGAGGACGCTGCTCGAGCACAAGGGCCGCCTGACGATGTCAACGTGACCGACGACCAACGACTCCCATGACCCACGCAGCAACCACCATGAAGGACCTGCTGGACGCCGGCGCGGCGGACGAGGCTGCGCTCACGTCTCCCGGTGGAGTGCCGCTTCGTTATGCGGCACTGCGGACTCTGATGGCGGACATCACCGGGGCCCTGAATGTGCGCGGCGTCAGCTCGGGCGATCGCGTCGCGATAGTCCTCGACAACGGCCCGGAAATGGCGACGGCCTTTCTCGGTGTCGGCGCGGGCACGACCGCCGCACCCCTCAATCCCTCATATCGCGCGGAGGAATTCGAGTTCTATCTCACCGATCTCCGGGCGAAGCTGCTGATCGTGGCACAGGAGAAGGTCTCGCCGGCAGTCGAGGTGGCGAACCGTCTCGGAATTCCGGTCGCGCGCCTGGTTCCGCAGGCCGAGCACGGGGCGGGCACGTTCACGCTGCAGTTTCCCGAGGAGATGGCCGTCCAGCGCTCCGCACCGCTGCGATTCGCCGGACCGGACGACGTCGCGCTCGTGCTCCACACCTCGGGGACCACGTCGCGACCGAAGATCGTCCCGCTGCTGCAGCGGAACGTGTGCGCGTCGGCCATCCACATCCGTGAGTCCCTGGCCCTCACCTCGGACGACGTCGGGCTCTGCGTGATGCCGCTCTTCCACATCCATGGGCTCATTGCCGCACTGCTGGCGCCACTCTCGGCCGGCGGCGCGGTGTGCTGCACGCCGGGCTTCAACGCACTCAGGTTCTTTTCGTGGATGGCGCAGGTGCGGCCAACCTGGTACACCGCGGTGCCGACCATGCATCAGGCCATTCTGATGCGCGCGGCGAAGAACGCCGACGTGACGGCGGCGAACCGGCTGCGCTTCATCCGTTCGTCGTCCGCGGCACTGCCACCCACCGTCATCGCCGATCTCGAGCGGACCTTCGGCGTGCCGGTAATCGAGGCGTACGGCATGACCGAAGCCGCGCACCAGATGGCGAGCAATCCGCTGCCTCCGAGCGCGCGAAAGCCGGGGACGGTGGGGTGCGCCGCTGGCCCTGAGGTGCGGGTAGTGGACGACCAGGGCAGGACGGTGCCGGCGGGAGAGCGGGGGGAGATCGTGATTCGCGGCCGCAACGTCATGGCCGCCTACGAGAACAATCCGAGCGCCAACGCGGACGGGTTCGTCGACGGCTGGTTCCGTACCGGTGATCAAGGCGCGATGGACGCCGACGGATACCTGACGATCACGGGACGCTTGAAGGAGATCATCAATCGGGGCGGTGAGAAGATCTCACCGCGCGAGGTCGACGAGATCATCCTGACGCATCCAGCGGTACACCAGTGCGTCACGTTCGCGATGCCACACGAGCTGCTGGGCGAGGAGGTGGCAGCGGCAATCGTATTGCGTGAGGGGGCGCAGTGCGACGACCGCGAACTGCGTCAGTTCGTCGCCGGCCGCCTGGCCGACTTCAAGGTGCCGAAGAAGATCCTCATCCTGAAGGAGATCCCGGTGGGCGCGACCGGGAAGCTGCAGCGGATCGGGCTGGCGCAGAAGCTCGGGTTGGGGTGAACTGGCTCGCGACCATCGAGCGGTTCGTCCGATGACCTCCGCCCACCGCAGTCAGTACTGGTCTCTCGCCAGAAGAGGGCAGAAGGCTGGTGTGGTTGGGAGCGGGCTGGAATTGACCCGGCTGTCTCAAGTGGTCGGATGCCGGTCTTTCGGGGTGTTCATGCGGCCATTTGCTCGAAAAAATCGATCTTCATTGGTAAGCTCCCCTTCCGCGCAGACCGTTCGTAGTTGGACTTTCCGAGGTGCCTACAGGAGGCATCATCCATGCGGAAGTCCCGATTCACGGAGTCGCAGATCGTCGCGATTCTGAAGGAAGGCGAGGCCGGCGTTCCGGTGCCGGAGATTGTGCGGAAGCACGGCATCAGCCGACCGACCTACTTTCTGTGGAAGTCGAAGTACGGTGGGGCCAGCGTGAAGGATCTGGCTCGCCTCAAGGAACTGGAGCAGGAGAACGCGAAGCTCAAACGCATGTACGCCGAGCTCGCGCTGGAGAATGCGGCGATCAAAGACGTCCTGAGCCGAAAGTTGTGACGCCGTCCGCGAAGCGGGAGGCAGTCGAGATCCTCGCCGGCACGCACGGCCTCTCCGTGCGGGGTGCCTGCCGGCTGGTCCGACTGGCGCGGGCGGCCTACTACCGCCCGCCCACAGAGCGCGTGCTCCACGACGCGCCGGTGATCGACGCGTTGCAGGCGGTGGTCGCCGTGAATAGCCGCTGGGGATTCTGGAAGTGCTTTGATCGGTTGCGGAACACCGGCCACGCCTGGAATCACAAGCGCGCCCACCGCGTCTACTGCGCGCTCCGCCTCAATCTGCCGCGGCGCACGCGGCGTCGGCGTCCGAAGCGGGTGCCGCATCCCTTGGCGGCCCCAGCCCAGCTCAATCACATCTGGGCGCTCGACTTCATGACGGATGCCCTCTACGACGGCCGCAGCTTTCGGACGTGCAACATCCTGGATGAGGGGAATCGGGAAGGCCTCGCCATCGAGGTGGCGCGCTCGCTCCCGAGCATTCGGGTCATCGGGGTGCTCGATGATCTCGTCGCGGTCCACGGCCAGCCCAGTGGCCTGCGTCTCGACAACGGCCCGGAGCTGACCTCAATCGCGATCACCCGGTGGTGCGCCCAGCGCGGCATCGCGCTGCTCTACATCCAGCCGGGGAAGCCGCAGCAGAACGCGTATATCGAACGCTTCAACCGGACCTATCGCACCGAAGTGCTGGATGCCTGCGTCTTCACGTCCATCGCGGAAGTGCGCGACCTCACCGCGCAGTGGCTCACGACCTACAACACGCAGCGGCCCCACGACAGCCTCGGGCGGGTGCCGCCGCGCAGCTTTCTCCCGAGGCCCACTCTCCCCACCGAGTCTAATTACGAGTGGTCTCCTTGACGGGGAAGCTTACCGGGTTACGTGAGCCCCGCGGCGTACGAAGAGCAGTTGCGGGCGGCAGCGTAATTCCTATCACTTACGCGTCCACTAAATCGGGGCAAGCTCAGTTACGAGGTCTACGTAATCGAGTATGGTGAGGAGAGTGGCTTCATTTATGACGAGCGACCGGCTGGCTGGCAGATATGCGCGATGAACGGTGAGTGGTACGCGCAGTAGATCAGGGGCAGAAGATAGCGATGTGGCAGATCGCCAGTGCACCACGCATTCCACCTGGGCCGCCGCGCGGGAGGTTTGCACCATGTAGAGGCTCAATGCCGCGACCGTATTTGGCATCCTCGTGCTTGCCGCTACCGTCGCGTGTTCCGACTACACCCCACTAAGCAGCGCTCGAAACGGACAGGCTGCCATGACGTATCCAGTCGTTGTCGATGCATCCTACGCGGCTAGGCTCTTGCCAGAAGCCCGGGCGAAAGCGGAGCGAGAGGCTATAGAACGCATCCTTCAGCTTGTTCCCGACACCGACCGCGTCCAACTACAAGAGTTGCTCAGCACCCGCAAGGCGATGCCGAGAGCCGCTAGAGATCCGGAGGTTGCGCGGTTGCTCGGGATCCTTGTTTCGATGATGAGCTTAAGCAACCAGATGACATTGCCGCCGTCCTACGCCGTCCGGGAGACGAAGGTATCCCGCTTCTTCTCGTCCCTGAAGCAGCTGCGACATCGGAAACCTTGGGAGAAGGGCTGAGACTCGCGATAAGGACGCACGACCGGCTCCCGGGAGATCCTAGATCATCTTCACTCATAACCATCCGGAAGTCACAGGTGCGAACAGGGAAGACAGGACTGGCTGCGAAACGCCCAATTAATCCGGACTGGCAAACCGCTCTCGACCTAGTGCGCCAGACACCCAAGAGTCAGATCGCCGGCGTTGGTGAGGGTCGTCTGTTGACGGTCAAGGTCACGCGCCCCACGGGGCGATGAGCGTGGCCTGGAAGAGGAGAAGACCAGCGAAAGCGCATGGTCGCGATCGACGGCCTGAACATCCAGCTCTTGAAGGACCTGCCGGCAAACGCCTCGGGACGTGGCTGGGCGGCGGGCAGCGGTCCGCGAGGCGATGACTGCCGCGAGCCTGTCGGAACGGCGGGCAACCGCGGACCAAACAGGCCTGAGAGGTCGTAAATATATAAGTGGCTTATTTGATCTATCGGGGGCGGAGCGTGTAGTTCCACTCGCCGTGAAAGCGATGTGCGGTGAGACGTAACGCCGCCAGTTGCTCCTCGCTGATCCGCACGCCTTTCGGATACCGCCGGTGGTCGATCTCGGATCGCACGCGGAGGCCCGTTCGGCTGTGCGTCGCGGCAATCAGACTGAGGATCGTGCTGATGCTTTCGAGCGGCTTCCCCCGCCAGTTCATGGCGATGAATGAGAACAGGCGATGCTCGATCTTATTCCACTTGCTCGTTCCGGGCGGAAAATGACAGACGGTCACCTCCAAGCCCGTGCGCATCGCAAACCGATGTAGTTCCCACTTCCACAAGTGGGACCGTGACGCATTGCTGCCGCCCGCATCCGCAGTAATGAGGAGGGATTTCGCGGCGGGATAGGCCGCGCGGCCCATGGCCGCCCACCAGCGGCGAATCGTGTTGACCGCAAAACTCGCGGTATCGTGATCAATGCCGACACTCACCCATCCTTGATTGCGTTGCAGATCGTACGCGCCATATGGAATCGCCTTCCCGAGGTCGGGCACCTCAAAGTCATGGACGCGCACGCGAGCCGGCCGCCCCTGGGGCTCCCACTCTCGACCGGCATTCTTGAAGTCGCCGACGAGCTCTTTCTTCTTCGTATCGACCGAGATCACCGGTTGACGGCGGCGCTGATAGCTCTCCGCCAGCTCATTGATGTAGCGGAACTGTGCATCCCGATCCTCATGCTGCTCGCCTTCGCGCGTCTTGGCATTTGCTTGGAGGCTGTAGTTCAGATCGTGCAACACCTGATCGACCAGGGTGTGACTGATGGGATGGCCTCGGTCGGTCAACGCCTGCGCGAGCTCGCGCACACTCTTCGTCGTCCATCGCAGCGGCGACTCCGGATCCCCCCGGGTCCCGGGAGCAATCAAGGCTTCCAGCTCGTCGAAGACCGTCGGGTCTGTCTCATAGATGGGCTTTCGGCCGGCGCCGGCACGACGCGTGCGATCGGCGGCCAGCGCAACGTGAGCACCCGACTCGAGTTCTCGCAGGCCGCGCTGAATCGTCGAACGCGAAATCCCGGTTGCTGCTTCGACGGCCGCAATTCCACCATGGCCCAACGCCCGCGCCTCGGTGGCCGCCCACAGTCGGCGCGACCGCTCTGTAAAGGTTGGCTGCATTCCCTTGAACTTCGCACGCAACGTGCTGTGGTCCATGGACCATGAACATACAATGCGTCGTGACCAGAATCAATCAGTTATTGATTTACGCTCTCGAACTCAGTTACTTCGTCACAACCCCAAGCCTCAGCGCCTGCGCACTCACTGCTGATGGTCGGGCGCGGATGATGGTGCTGCTCCCGGGCGGTACCGCAGCACCGTCTGTGCATCCACATCGGCCGCCGTGAAGGCCACGGGTTTGAGCTCACCGCGGGCGAACATTTCGGCCTGATCCGAATGCCACGGCGAGTCCGGGCGCGGACTCTCTCCGTAGGCCAGCACCGAGTAGGCGCGTGGCAGGTCGCCGAATTCGACGGCCAGAATCCATCCGTCGCCGCCATTAGCCTCCAGTTTCCCGTCGGGGTCCCGGGCGAAGTTCAGGACCCGGAAGCAGCCTAACGCGCCTGAGCACCCGCCAACCGGAACGTCCACCGATCCACGCCGCACCCGGTGCACGTCCCCCCAGGCCACGTCCCAGCTGCCGTAGCGGCGCGCCGTCTCCTGCACCGCCCAGGCGAAGGCATCGGCCGCACGCGCCGGGTCGGCCAGGCCGCGCGGCGTCCGCAACGGATCGGCCGCCGACCACACGGTCGCGAAGCTGAGCGAATCGGCCTGCCGCTGCGCGTATCGCTGCCACCACACCTCGAACAACGTGGCGCCCTTGCGGTCCGGCGCCGCCGTATTGTCCCAGCGTTCCAGCAGCGCCAGGGCCGCGGCCACGTCACCGGCCGGCGCGGTGGCCTTCACCGCGGCCACCAGATCGGGCTTCACGCGATCCGCCAGCAGCATGCGGTAGTTGAACTTGAGCCGCACCACGTCCTCGAGGCTCAGCTTGTTCGTCCCTCCCACCAGCTGGAGGGCCAGCTGCGCCCGGAGCGACAGGTCGGGCGGCTGCAGGTTCGGATAGGCGTTGGTGGTGTCGATCGGCTCCCGGACGTTGGTGAAATGCGGGGAGTTGTTCTCGTTATGCACGTACCCGCCGCGGGGATTGAGAAACTGCGGCAGCGAGTCGAACGGCACGTATCGCGTCCAGGCATCGCCGGTCGCGTGCACGGGAATGGCGATCGTGTCGCCGCCCGAGGGATGCGGGAGCAGCGGCAGGGCGGCGTTCCAGAGGAAGAGAATGTTCCCGGCGCGGTCCGCGTAGGTGAAGTTCGAGGTCACGCGGGCGCGCATCCGCATCGCATCCTTCCATTCCGCCAGGGACGTGGCGCGCATCATGCGCAGGAACTGCTCACCGCCGCGAAAGTCGCCGTCGCCCGCCGTCCGGACGATGTAGACCTTTCCATTGGCCCGGAGAATCACGGGGCCAAGCGGCGTCGACCAGACCTCGCGCGTCTCGGTCGACAACCCCGGGCCGTTCCGGAACGCCACCGTCACCAGCTCGCGGGTGAGGGGAAGCGAGGCGCCGTCGAGCAGGATGTGATCGGTGGCGCCCGAATCCACGTCGAGCGCGTAGATCTCGTCGCGCAGCTGCGCGTTGTTGGTGGTGGCCCACCCGAGATACCGATTGAATCCTCCGACCACCGCGAACGGGCCGCCGATGCGGAAGTCGCCGTAGAAATCGACGACCCCCGGCACGGTCATCTGGGCCTCGTAGTAGCCCGCGCTCCAGGCCAGGTGCGGGTTGCGCAGCAGGATGGCCTTGCCCGATTTCGTCCGGCTGGGCGCGAATGCCCAGGCGTTCGATCCGACGTCGGGCCACGCGGTCGAGCCCGACAGATCCTCGGTGGCGCCGCTCCCTCGGCTGGTATCGCCCCGGGCCCTCCCTCCCTGCATGCGCGCCAGAAACCGACGCGCCGCGGCGAACCCGGGCAGCCCCACATCGAGCGTGGCGACGTCGTATCCGGTGAAGTCCGTCGGCATGCCGGCGGGAAACTCCCCGCCGTGGAGCTCCACATAACGATTGACGCCGGCCGCGAATCCGTCGTACAGATCGCGCGTTTCCTGATCGAGCAGGTGATACGTCTCGATTGCGCGCGCACGCGCCCGCTGGAATACGAAGTCCGACTCGATGCTGTCGTGGCCGAACACCGCCGCCATTTCTCCGTGCGCGCGCAGCACGTTCAGCGCCGTCCGCGGGCCGTAGTCCTCCAGCTGGAGCCACGCCAGCGCATAGCCGGCCGCGCGCAGGTTCTCGGCGCGGATGTGCGGAACGCCGTGCGCAGTGCGCACGATCTCCACCTGGCGCCACAGCTCGGGAGCCGGCGCGTTCAGCCGCGCCAGCGGGGCGCTTCCGGCCAGCGCGGACAGGGCCGCGGCGACAGCCCGCGATCTCATGCCGTCGTATCTGCAGCCGGTCGGTCCCGCCTGCTCAGCGCCGTACCCAGGTCAGACCGGTGAAGTACCGCGCGCGTACCTCGCACGTGTCGGTAACGATCGTGAAGATCAGATGGTCGTTGTCGAGCTTCCATTTGTACGTCCCCTTCAGGTCGGAACAGGAATAGTCCGCAGGGGCGCTGCTCTCGAGGACTCCAAACTCCTCACCGCGCACCGTATAGGTCATGCGCGCGAATGCCTCGTCATTGACGTAGGCGGTGATCACGCCGGCGGTGTCGAAGGTCAGATCGATCACATTCCCGTCCGGATCGGTGGCGCCGAACGTCCCGACGGGGAACTTCGCACCCTGCCACGCCGCGGTGGTGAAGAGCGCGACAAGCGCCAGCGGCATACAGCGCCTGGCCAATACTCCCGGGATCTTCATCGTCAACTCCAGATCGTGACTATCGTGGCCAGAGCCAACCAAACGTGCCGGCGGTGAGCAGAGCATAGATCAGGCCGTCGATGGTGGACTTGACAGTGATGGCCCACGAGCGGCGATACCAGATCGACATCTGCCACAGGCCGAGCGCGTATCCCGCGAACGCGGTCACGCCGGCGAACCGGAAGACGCTCAGGTACGGAGCGCCGTGCGGGAGCGCCCGGCCGGCCACGTACGCCGCGAACACCCCGATTACCACCGAATACAGAAACCAGAGGACGAGATTCTGCCCCATCCCCATCCCGCCATTGGGCAGCACCGTGACAACCATGACCGGACCCTTGGCCATCCTCTCCTTGAATTCGGGCGACCCCATGTCGGCCATGCTCGCGGGACGCGGGACCATGTAGTCTCCCGGCGGAATGCCCAGCGGCCGCAGGGCGTCCATGGCTCGCTGTTCTTCCGGAAGCTTCCCGTAGTCAGTCTTGTGCCACGGGAGCGCCATGTGGATGATGGAACTCGCCACGAAGACGATGACCGCCGAGAGCAGGATGGGAAGCAGTAGCGAAGTGAGACCCGTCATCGCACCTCCGTCTCGATGCGGCTCGCCAGGCGAACCGTGTGAAACCGCGACGAACCCGCGTGGTCGCGCGAGAACGTGGGGTCGTCGCGGCAGGAGGTCAAGACGGGACACCTGGGCCAGGGTGGAAGGCTGAGCCCGGACGGTGACGAGTGGAGCCTGACCCTGATTCCCTTCGACAGGCAGGGATAATTCGAGTCCGACCGATTCGCTGCTCGCGAGAGCACCGATGATCCGGGTCTGACCCCGATTTTCTCAGAATCCGACCCCATTTTCTCGCCTCGGATTGGCTCCGTCGGGTTCCGGGGCCGCGGTTCGCACCACATCATTTCGCCAGGCCGAGACGGGACGCGCCCATGGAACCGCTGGCCGGCGGGAGGACGCAACCGTCCCCTCCGACTCTTCGCGTCTCACCCTGCGTTCGCTTCAACCGGAGCCCGCGTGTCCACCGCCATTTCTCCGCACGCCACGGTCGATTCGGTCCGCGACACGGTCATCGGCTGGCGCCGCCACCTGCACGAATACCCCGAGCTGTCGTTCCACGAGGAGCGCACCGCCCAGTTCGTCGCCGACACCCTCGCCGAATTCGGGGGACTTGAGATCACTCGACCGACCCCGACGAGCGTGGTCGCGCGTCTCTCAGGGGGTCGGGGCCCAGGGCGCGTGCTCGCGATCCGCGCCGACATGGATGCGCTGCCCATTCAGGAGAAGAACACCCACGCGTTCGTCTCCCACAACGACGGCGTGATGCACGCCTGCGGACACGACGGTCACACGGCGATGCTGCTCGGCGCCGTGAAAGTGCTGGTGGGCCGGCGCGATGAGCTGGACGGTGAAGTGCGGTTCATATTCCAGCACGCCGAGGAGCTGGCGCCCGGCGGCGCCGAGGAACTGGTGCGGGCCGGTGTGATGGACGGCGTGGATCTGGTGATCGGGGCGCACCTCTGGCTCTTCTCCCCGGTGGGCCAGGTTGGCGTAAAGGACGGACCCTTGATGGCCGCACCTGATCGCTTCCTGATCACCGTTCGCGGCAGCGGCGGGCACGCGGCGGCGCCGCAGTTCACGGTGGACCCGGTGGTCGTGGCCGCCGAGGCGGTGATCAACCTGCAGCACATCGTTTCCCGGAACCTGGATCCGTTCGCCCCGGCGGTGGTGTCGGTGACCCGGATTCAGGGGGGCACGACGAACAACGTGATTCCCGAGTCCGTGGAGCTGGAGGGCACGGTGCGCACGGTCGACCCGGCGCTGCGGGTGAAGGTGCCTGGGCTCATGCGCCGCATCCTGGAGGGCGTCACCAGCGCCCACGGCGCCACGTTCACGCTCGTGTACGAGGAGGGGTATCGTCCGGTCATCAACGACGCCACGGCGAGCGCGCTCCTGCGACGCGCGGTAGTCCGCGCGTTAGGCAGGGAAATGCTGGTCGAAGCGCTGCCCACGATGGGCGGCGAGGACTTCTCGGCCTACCAGCAGCGCGCACCGGGGTCGTTCTTCTTCATCGGCGCCCGCGACGAGGCCACCGGCAAGGTGTTTCCCCATCACCACGAACGATTCGATCTCGACGAGCGTGCGCTCGATCACGGCACCCGGATCTTCGTCGCGGCGGCGCTGGAATTCCTGGGGGCCGAGACGCCCGCGTGAGGCTTCGCGCCTACCACCTGCTGGCCCTCGTACCGGCCATCGGGATGCTCGGCGGCGTTCCCTGGGCCAACCACATCCGGGCGCGGGTGCTGGGCCTCCCCTTCCTCCTCTTCTGGATCCTGGGCTGGGTGATCGTCACATCGGGGTGCATGGCCCTGCTCAACTACCTCGACCGGCGCCACAACGAGCCGTGAACGCCGCCCTCCTGATCCTCGCGGCGGGCTTTGCGGTCGCCATCTCGCTGGGCCTCCTGGCGCGCCGCGGCCACGAGATGAACCTCGAACAGTGGAGTGTCGGAGGACGCGGGTTCGGGTCGATCTTCGTCTTCCTGCTGATGGCGGGCGAGATCTACACCACCTTCACCTTCCTCGGCGGAAGCGGGTGGGCCTACGGTAAGGGCGCTCCGGCGCTCTACATCCTGTGCTACGGTGCGCTCGCCTACAGCATCTCGTATTTCCTGCTGCCGGTCGTCTGGCGATTCGCGCAGGCCCGACGACTCGTCTCGCAGGCGGACTTCTTCGCGGTCAAGTACGACAGCCGCGCTCTCGGCATCCTGGTCGCGGTGGTGAGCGTGATCGCGCTGGTTCCCTATCTGGTGCTCCAACTCAAGGGACTGGGGATCATCGTATCGGAAGCATCGTATGGCCACATCACCGCGACCACCGCCGTGTGGACCGGTTCGATCGCACTCATGGGGTACGTGGTGGTCTCGGGCGTGCGTGGATCGGCGTGGACGGCGGCGCTCAAGGACGTGATGATCCTCGGCGTGGCGGTCGGGCTCGGGATCTACCTGCCGCTGCACTACTACGGCGGCTATGACGCGATGTTCACCGCCATCGAGTCGGCCAATCCGACGTTTCTCACGCTGCCGTCGGCGGGAATGAGTCCGGCCTGGTTCATCTCCACCGTGATGCTCACGGCGCTCGGCTTCTTCATGTGGCCGCACAGCTTCGCGAGCACGTACACGGCGACCAACGAGAACGTGTTCCGCAAGAACGCAATCTATCTGCCGCTCTACCAGCTCATCATTCTGTTCGTCTTCTTCGTAGGGTTCGCGGCAATTCGCGTGGTCCCGGGACTGCAGGGCAGCGACGCGGACCTGTCACTGCTGCGCATCTCACGGCAGACCTTCGGAGCGCCGATGCTCGGTCTCATCGGCACCGCCGGCTTGCTGACCGCGCTCGTGCCGGGGTCGATGATCCTCATTTCCGCCGCCACGATCTTCGCGCAGAACGTGTACCGCCCGCTGGTGCCGGGAACGACCGACCGGATCGTCGCGTTTCTGGCCCGCGGACTCGTGCCGGTGATCACGGTGCTGGCCGTCATCCTGACGCTGCGCGGCGGCTCCGCGATCGTGAACCTGCTGCTGATGGGGTACAACTTCGTCACGCAGCTCTTCCCCGCCCTGCTGCTCAGCCTCGGCCGGCGTCCGCTCGTCAGCACCGCGGCAGCCTTCTCCGGGATCGTCGCCGGAGAGCTGACCGTGGCCTACCTGTCGCTGTCCGGTTCGTCTGTTGCCACGCTGCTGCCTTCGGCGCCGCAAATCGTGAAGGACCTGAACGTGGGGA
>CAWAGQ010000013.1:0-566596 GCA_963781585.1 uncultured Gemmatimonadaceae bacterium | reverse complement strand
CACCGCGCACGCGAGGACGTCCGCGGCGGGGAGGGCGCGGGCGTTTGCGGCCGGGATGATCGGCGCGCGATGCGTGGGTGTGAAGTGTCGCGCGGCGATCTGGCAGAGGACGCAGTTGTCGAGGTGTGAACGCCATGGGTGCTTCGCGCCGAACTCTTCGACGTGGGGCGCGATGTGCTGTGCGAGGGCCGCGGCTTCCGGACGGGCGTCGGCGACCGATGCGATGCCCGGCGCCAGCGCCTGCAGCATGGCCAGCACGGCCAGGCCGATCCGCAACCAGGATCGTTCGCGGACCACGCACGAGACGGGCCGGTCGACCGCGCTGCTCGCGCGCCCGCGCGCCTTCACTTCGGCGGTCGGTCGGTTCGTCGATGTCGCACTCATCCGGTTCGGCTACACCTTGAGGTGATCGTGTTCCCTGGCCGCCACCAGATACAGCACCGGCATGAGGAAGACGCTGATCAGAAGGCGCGAGAACAGGCCGCCCACGATGACCATCGCGAACGGCTTCTGCGAGTCCGACCCCACACCGGTAGATAGCGCGGCCGGGAGCAGGCCTAACGCGGCAACCAAGGCCGTCATCATGATGGGTCGCAGCCGGAGAATGGCTGCCTCGCGCGTGGCGTCATGGATGCCCCGTCCCGCAAGCCGCAATTCGTTGGCGTACGAGATGTAGACCACGGCCGTCTGGACCGACACGCCGAAGAGTGCCAGAAAGCCGATCCCCGACGACACCGAGAAGGGCGTGCCGGTCAGCGCCAGGACGATGATGCCCCCGATCGGCGCCGACAGCAGCACTCCCACCACCGTGATCAACGGAAACTTGAAGTTGTGATAGAGGGCGAACAGGAGCAGGAAGATGAGACCCAGCGTAATCGGGAGCACCAGTTGGAGCTGGGACGCGACGCCGTGTACTCCTCGAACTCGCCCCCCCAGACCGTGCGGTATCCCTGCGGCAACGAGACGGTTCGCGCCACCTGTGCCTGCGCGTCGCGGACCGCGCCTGCCAGATCGCGTCCTTCCACCGAGTACTGAATGCCGATGAATCGCGCGTTGTTCTGCCGGTAGATGAACGACGCGCCGTTGCTCAACTCCAGGCGGGCCACGGTCCGCAGCGGAACCTGATCGCCGACCGGCGTCGGGAGCAGAATATTCCCGATCGCCTCCGGCGTTTCCCGGTATTGCGGCGACAGGCGCACCACCAGATCGAACAGCCGCTCTCCCTGGACCACCTGCGTCGCCGCCGCACCACCTACCGCTGCTTCGATCAGGCCGTTCACATCCTCCACATTGAGCCCGTACCGGGCGAGTTTCTCGCGGTCCGCGGTCACGGTGAGACTGGGCTGCCCGAGCTCCTGCACCAGCGTGACGTGCGTGATGCCACGCACACCGTCCAGGACGTGCTTGATCTGCAATCCCTTGGTCTGGAGCACCTTCAGGTCGGAGCCGAAGAGCTTGACGTCGAGAGAACTCTTCAAGCCGGTCTCCACCTCGTTGACGTTGTCTTCAGCGGGCTGTGTGTAGTTGAACGTGATTCCCGGGAAGGCGGAAAGCTTCTTGTCAACGGCCTCGATCAGATCCGGTTTGCGGTGATACGGCCCTTTCCATTCCGAATACGGCTTGAGCCCGACGAAGAACTCCGCGTTGAAGAAGCCGGTGGCATCGGTGCCGTCATCCGGCCGTCCGTGCTCGGACCCCACCACGGTGACTTCCGGGAACGAACGGAGGATGGCGCGGATCTGCGGGACGATCTTCTGCGATTCTTCGAGCGAAATGGTGTACGGCATCGTGGCGCGCACCCAGAGCGCGCCTTCGTCCAGATGGGGCATGAACTCGGCCCCGACCGTGGTCACCAGCACGAGGGCAAGCCCAGCGAGGAGCACCGATCCCCCGATGACGATGCGCCGGTGAACCAGGCTCCAGTCGAGTCCGCGCTCGTACCACGACCGCACGCGCTCGAAGACCGGATTCCTCCGTTCGCGCACGCCGCGTCGGAGCAACCGCATGCACAGCACGGGCAGCAGCGTGAGGGTGAGCACCAGCGACCCGATCAACGCGTAGATCATCGTGTCGGCCATGGGCGTGAAGAGCCGTCCCGACGGTCCCGAGAGCACGTAAATGGGCAGGAATCCGGCGACGATCACCGCCACCGCGTACACGATCGGGCGGTCCACTTCGGCGGCGGCGGTGGCGATGACTTCGCGAATCGAGTACGTCGTGCCGTGTCGCCGCGCCAGCTGACGGTAGATGTTCTCCACCATCACCACTCCGCCATCCACCAGGATGCCGAAATCGATGGCACCGATTGACAACAGGTTCGCCGGAATGTTTCGCAGGTCGAGGATGATGAAGGCGAACAGGAGCGAGAGCGGAATGGTGGCCGCCACAATCAACCCGGTACGCACATTGTACAGGAAGAAGATCAGGACGACGATCACCAGCACGATTCCGCGCAACAGGTTGTCCTCCACGGTGCGCGTCGTGAGCGCGATCAGGTCGCTGCGGTCGTAGTAGGGCCGGATCTTCACGTCGGGCGGCAGGACCGAGCGATTGAGCTCGGCGGTCTTCGCCTCGACCCGTTTCAGGACCGTCTGGGCCTGCTCGCCGGAGCGCATCAGCACGATGCCCTCCACAGCATCATCGCGCTCATTGAACCCGAACTGACCCAGCCGGGGGGCGTGGCCGATCTCCACCTGCCCGATGTCCTTTACCGTGACCGGCTTCCCGTTGTCGACCTTGAGGACCACCTTCCCGATGTCGTCGAGCGTCTCGACGCGACCCAGGCCGCGGACATAGAAGAACTGCCCCCCTTCGGCGTAGAAGCCGCCGCCCGCGTTGCTGTTATTGGCGCCTAACGTCGAGACGAGGTCGCCGATGCCCAGACCGGCGCCGGCCAGCTTGATCGGATCGACCACCACCTGGTATTCCATGGTCTCCCCGCCAATGCCCGACATCTCGGCCACACCCGGCACGCCCTTGTAGGCCTTGGCGAGCTCCCAGTCGTTGATGACCTTCAGGTCCATCGCCGAGCGGTCGGGGCTGTCCAGCACGTAGCGGTAGATGAGGCCCGAGGGCGCCATCAACGGCTCCACCGACGGCGAGACGCCGTCCGGCAACTCGGCGTCGGCGATCCGCTCGAACACGCGCTGGCGCGCGAAGTAGGGGTCTGTTCGATCAACGAACGTCAGCGACACGTCGGACAACCCGAACAGCGAGATCGACCGCTCCACCCGCAGCCGTTCCACACCGTTCATCTCGTTCTCCAACGGCACCGTGATCAGGCGCTCGACCTCCTCGGCGGCATGGCCGGGCCACTGCGTGATGATGTCGACGATGGGCGGGGAGATGTCGGGGTAGGCATCCACCGGCAGCCGCGTGAACGACCAGACGCCCGCTCCGACCACGACCAGCGAGAAGATGAGCACCAGCAGCGGCTGTCCCAGCGCCGCGGTGACGATGCGGTGAATCAGCGACGGGCCGCTGGGTGCCTGGTCCGCCGACGTCGGCAGGGACGAATGGCTCACTGGGACTCCGCGAACTGAATGAACAGCGCCCCGTCGACGACGACGCGGTCCCCGCTGTTCACTCCTGACAGGATCTCGTATCGGTCGCCAAGGTGGGACCCCAGATCGACGCGGCGACGCACGAAGCTGGAGTCGGGACGGGCCATGAACACGAACGGCAGGTTGTCGTCATCGCGCATCACCGCGGACGCCGGCAGCAGGATCCCCTTGCGCGGACGGTCGGCGTGGATGCGCACCGTCACCAGCATGTCGCGCCTGAGGACGTGCCGCGGATTCTGCGCCACCACCCGCACCTGGGTCGCCTTGGTGGCCGGGTCGACGAGGGCCGCGATGTAGTCGATGCGCCCGGGCACCGGAGTCGTCGACGCGCCAGTCACGACGTCAGCGTCCTCGCCCTCGTGTACCACCGCCAGATCGGTCTCGAAGACGTTGGCGAAGACCCACATCGTGGACAGGTCGGCCACGGTGAATGCGACCGTGCCACCTCCCTCCAGCACCTGGCCCGGCGAGATGAGCTTCTCGACCACGGTGCCGGCGATCGGTGTCCGAAGGATCCCCTCGACGGGTACGGTCCCGGTCCCGTCCCGGATCGCGGCGACAGTCTGGTCATCGACCCCCAGCGCGTGGAGCTGCTGTGTCGACGCCTCGAGGTCGGCCGCGGCGGCAGCCAGATCGGTCCGCGCCTGATCGAGATCGCTTCGCGCGAGCGCGTCGTTCTTGAACAGTTCCTCGTCGCGATCGGCGATGCGTTTGGCATTGCGCCACCCGGCGTCGGCCTTGCGATAATCGGCCACGGCCGTCGCGAAGTCGGGCGACGATACCACGGCCAGCGGGTCGCCGGCGTGCACCATCGTGCCCGGCTCCGCCAGAATCCGCGTCACCGGTCCCGACATCTGTGAAAGCACGGGAGTGGAATGATCGCCGTTGAAGGCGACGTTGCCGGTCACCTCCAGAACGGGCATGAAGGTGGTCTCGGCGACGCTCCGGACGGTGATACGCGCGCGTTGTGAGTCGCTCAGTGTGTACCCTTGGGCCGCGAGCGAGTCGGGATGTGCATTGGCGGCGCCGGCGCCGTTCGCATCGGCGTCGCCTGACGAGCAGCCGGCGATCCACCAGGTCGACGCGGCCAGGACGACGACGGGAAGCGCTCTCGGGACTAGGTGGCGACTACTCACGGGCATCTCCGGTTGGGAACGAGTCGAGGGGACGGCCCACCGCGCGTTCCAGGTCGGAGCGCGCCGAGTTCGCATTGGCGAGGGCCTCGGCATACTGGCTCTGGGCATCGAGGAGTGTGCGCCGCGCGTCGAGCACTTCCAGAGCCGAAGAACCACCCAGTCCGTAGCTCACCGACGCCACGCGAAAGGCCTCCTGGGTGGCCGGAAGCAGCTCGTCGCGGATGTAGAGCGCCTGTCGGAGCGCCGTCTCGGCGCTGGCGTATGCCTGCCGCACGTCCTGTCCAACCTCGGCGCGGAGGTCCTGATAGGCGGCGGCGAGTTCGCGCTCGCGGTGCTGGGACTCGGCGATCTCGCCCCGCGTGTGCTGCCAGAAGAAGAGCGGGAAGGCGAGTCCGATGCCGGCCGAGTAGGCCTGGCTGCCCGGGGCGTTGTAGTCACGCGTGGCACCGACGAAGAGGTCCGGCAGCCAGAACTCGCGGGCCAGCGCGGTGTTGGCACGGGCCCCGTTGCGCTGCGACATGAGGTCGCCCAACTCGGGGCGCGCGGTCATCGCCGTGCTCTCGAGCACGCCCAGATCGGGCAATCCGCGCGGGACGTCGAGCGAATCGAGCTCGATGATCGAGGCACCTAACGAGCGTCCGAGCAGCCGGTTGAGGGCGGATTCGGCGTTGGCGATGTCCCGCTCGTTGGCGATCAGGTCATTGTCGGCCTGGGCCACGTCGACCCGCGCCTTGATGACGTCGAGCTTGGCCACCGTGCCGGCGTTGAACCGGGCCTGCGCCCGGGTGAGGAACGAGTCGGCCAGGGCGCGGCCGTCGAGCAGGTCGCGGCGATGACGTCGCGTGAGCAGCAGGTCGTCGTAGGCACGCGCCACATCGGCGGCCACCTGCTGGCGCAGCAACGTGAACTGGTAGTCGGACGACTCCACGTCGGCGGTCGCTATCCGGTTGTACAGCCGGAACTTGTCGGGGAACGGGACCGAGAGGTCCATCTCCACGTTCTTCTCGCCGGCCTGCCCCAGCCTGAGGAATCCTGGTTGCTGATCGAGCGACGCGACGAGCGTGGGGTCGGGAATGGCCACCGCCTGCACGCGGCGCGCCCGGGCCTGCGACGTCTGCTCGCGGGCGACCTCCAGCTGCGGGTTGTTTGCCAGCGCCGCGGCCACAGCCGCGCTGCGCGTGAGGCGCAGGGTATCCGGGTAGGCGGCGCTCGCGCGCGACGCCGGCCGGGTGGCCGTTGGCGATCCGGTCTGTTGTGCCCATGTGACGCCGGCCGTGGTGGCCAGCGCGCACACGATCTTCCAAATGCGCATGCAATCCCCCAGAAGACGCGAGTCGAGCGCAAACCCGTCGGTGGGACGGGTCGCAACGGCCGGTGGCCGTGCTCAGCTCAGCGCGGGGGGCGCGCGCGAGAGGTGCGGGAGCGGGAAGTCGGTGGAGGGGGGGAGGAGGAGGACGGCACGGACGCCGCGATGCACCACCACGCTCCGGGGCGACCGCGCGGGTGCAGTGGCGGCCGGCGCATGGATCGACCGCACGGCGCAGAACGCGCAGTTGGCCTCCGCGTGCGCGTAGTGGCGCTGCTCATTACGCGCCTCGACGTGCTGTCGCGCACCGGGACCACTGCGTCCTTCCGCCAGGGGCGTTGAGACGACTACCGCCTGGACGAGGAGCAATACGATGGCGACGATCCGCGCGTACACGTTCTGGCGGCCGCGCGGGTCGCCTGTCTCGCTAGGCATACGTACAGACTGTACGCGGCGGCTGCCCGAAACGCTAGAACCTCCAGCCCGTCACTCACCGTGCCGCCCGGGTACACGGCGGCCGGGCGATCGACGGGAGGGTATCCGGCGCACGCTCGACCGCCGGTCAACGTTGTCGCAGATTGACGGACCGCCGATTTCTGACGACTGTCGACTGATGACGGATGTGACTGATTAATGGCCCGGCGACGAGTCGTAACGGAGCGCGAGGTGCGGAAGGCGATTGCCGACGGCATTGCGGCGCTGGACGTCCGGGATGCTGCGGTGACGCCCAGCGCTATCGACCTGGCGCATGCCAAGGGAATCGCGTTGCCCGGACTGGCCGGTGAACGAGGGAAGGTGCGGACCGGCGGGAAGCCGGTGCCGGTCGGCGCCGCCGGAGGCAACAGCGTGAACGAGAGGGCGGGAGACGGCGCCGCAAACGCGGCCTCCGGCGTTCCCTCGGCGGCAGTCACGCTGCGCATCGCGGTGGGCGCCGACCATGGCGGCGTGGCGTTGAAGGACGCCATCGCCGCACACCTCCGCGAACTGGGTCATGCGGTGGTCGATCACGGCACCACTGGCAGCGCCGCGGTGGACTATCCCGACTTCGCCCTGGCCGTGGCGCGGTCGGTGTCGGCTGGCGCCGCCGAGTTCGGTATCATGGTCGACGGGGCCGGCATCGGCAGCTGCATGGTCGCCAACAAGGTCGCGGGCGTGCGGGCCGCCATGTGCCACGACGTGACGACCGCGCGCAATGCCCGCGAGCACAACAACGCCAACCTGCTGACACTCGGCGGAGGTCTGATCGGGGCGCGCCTCGCGCTCGAGATCGTCCGCGCCTTTCTCGACACGGCCTTCGGCGGCGGCCGGCACCAGGCCCGGGTCGCGAAGATCGACGCGCTCGACCGTGGACGCGGCCCCGTGCCCGACCATCAGCTCCGCTCCCCGTCGTCCTCCCCATCACACACCTGACGATGACCGCTCCCTCGCTGCCTGTCCGCATCGCGCGCGCCGCGCTGCCGGTTCTGTTCTGTGCCGGTGGTTTTCTTTCCGCGCAGGAGACGCCCACCGAACGCTCGGCCGCTGCCGACGTCGTGGCGCGGATGAACGCGCTCGAGCAGTCGCTCGATCTGCCCCATCTGGTCACCCGTCTCACGGCGCCCGATCCGGCTCGGGACGCGGTGGCGGCGCGCGCCAAGGCGCTCATGGACCAGGAGCTCCTCGCGATGGCCGACGATATCACGCGACACCCGGAAACGGGTTTCAAGGAGTTCCGGTCGGTGAAGATCGTCATGGACTACCTGCGGGCCCACGGCTTCGACGTGGATTCGGGCGTCGCCGGATTCGCGACCGCCTTCGTGGCGCACTATCGCAAGGGTACGCCCGGTCCCAACCTCGGCGTGATCGTCGAATACGACGCGCTGCGGGGAACCACCGGCGACTTCCACGGCGACCAGCACAGCGCCCAGGGGCCGGTGGGGTTGGCGGCCGCGGTGGCAGTGTCCGAGTTCCTCACCCGGACTCACACGCCGGGGACGGTGACCGTGTATGGCACGCCGGCCGAAGAGATCCTTCCGCCCTCAGTGAAGACCGTGATGTTCAATGCCGGTGCCTTCACGGGCGCCGACATCATCGTCCGCTCGCACTCGTCCACCGCCACGACCCGTCCGGCGGCGGGATTCGGCACCTGCTGCCTGAACATCGACTTCGCGCGCTATACGTTCTCCGGAGCGCCGGCGCACCAGATGACGGCATGGGAAGGACGGGACGCCCTCACCGCGGTGATCCACCTGTTCGAGAACATCGACGCCCTGCGCAAAAACCTGCGCCCCGAGGAGCGCATCCAGGGCATCATCACCGAAGGCGGCAAGGCGCCTAACGTGGTGCCCGATCGGGCGGTCGCCGAGTTCTACATCCGTTATCCGGATGAGGTGTACCTGGCCCAGGAAGCGCAGATGGTGGACAACGCGGCCCGCGCCGCCGCGCTGGCCACCGGCACCAAGGTGCAGATCGCGCGCGAACCGGGCGCCCGCGACGGCATCGCGCTCGGATCGTTAGGCGAGGTGGGATTCGCGTTCATGAAGCAGTTCGGCGCCACCCGGGCGGCCGACGCGCCCGGCAAGCCGCAGGGCTTCGAGGAAACCGGCAGCGTCTCGAGCGCGGTTCCGGGACTCGGCTTCTCATCGTACTCGTCCAACGGCGGCAACCATACGTACGAGATGCTCGCCGACGCGACCACCGAGGTCGGCCACCACGGATTCGTCGTGGATGCGCAGTCCATGGCGGCGCTCCTCGTCACGTTCGCCACCCACGAGGACTATCGGAAGCTCGTGCAGCACGAGTTCGACGGCCTGAAGGCGCTCCGCTCGCGGTACATCGAAGCGCTGGGCAAGGCCTACCCCGAGCCGGTGGTGAAAGAACCCTGACTCATGGCTCATGGCGCATCGCTCATAGCTCATAGCTCATAGCTCATAGCTCATAGCTCATAGCTCATAGCTCATAGCTCATAGCGGCATCCAGAGCCCTGTGACGTGTGACCTATGAGCTATCTTTACTCCCATGCCTCCCTCCGACGCCCTCGAGTACCACGAGTTCCCCCGGCCCGGCAAGATCGCCGTCGTCCCCACCAAACCGCTCAACAACCAGCGCGACCTGTCGCTGGCGTACTCCCCCGGCGTGGCCGAGCCGTGCCTCGAGATCCAGAAGAGCCCCAATGACGCCTACCGCTACACGGCAAAGGGGAACCTGGTGGCAGTAGTCACCAATGGCACGGCGGTACTCGGCCTCGGCAACATCGGCGCGCTGGCCGGAAAGCCGGTGATGGAAGGCAAGGGCAACCTCTTCAAGCAGTTCGCCGACATCGACGTCTTCGATCTCGAGGTGGGGTCGGAGAAGGCCGAGGACTGCATCCGGTTCTGCGAGCTGCTCGAGCCATCGGTGGGAGGCATCAACCTCGAAGACATTCGCGCCCCGGACTGCTTTCACATCGAGGAGACGCTGCGCCGCACCATGCGCATCCCCGTGTTCCACGATGACCAGCACGGCACCGCGATCATCTCGGGGGCGGCGCTGCTGAACGCGCTCGTGATCGTGGGGAAGGACGTCGCCGACGTACGGGTGGTCTTTTCGGGGGCCGGGGCATCGGCGATCGCCACCGCGATGCATTACGAGCGACTCGGCGTGAAACATGAGAACATCATCCTCTGTGACCGACGGGGTGTGATCCACCAGGAACGCGACGGGGAGCTGGATCGCTACAAGGCGCGTTTCGCGGGCCGCACCAGCGCGCGAACGCTCGGCGACGCGCTGGCCGACGCCGATGTGTTCGTGGGGCTGTCGGCCGCGGGCGCGGTCACCGGCGAGATGATCGCGCGGATGGCGCGCGATCCCGTGGTGTTCGCGCTCGCCAATCCGGTTCCGGAAATCCTCCCGGAAGAGGTGAAGAAGCATCGTCCCGATGCGGTCGTGGCCACCGGACGTAGCGATTACCCGAACCAGGTCAACAACGTCCTCGGATTCCCGGCCATCTTCCGCGGCGCGCTCGACGCGCGGGCCACCCAGGTGAACGAGGAAATGAAGATGGCGGCCACCCATGCGCTGGCGAAGCTGGCGCGGGAGGCCGTGCCCGAAAGCGTGGCCGCGCGGTACGGCCTCAAGGGCGTGCACTTCGGGCGCGACTACCTCATTCCCTTCCCCTTCGACCCGCGCGTGCTGCTCTGGGTGGCGCCGGCGGTGGCCTGGGCCGCGGTCGCGAGCGGTGTGGCCAACGAGTTCATCGAGATCGAGGGGTATCGCGAGCACCTCGAGGCACGGCTCGGACGGGCCCGCGGCGTGATGCGCGGGATCATCAACCGCGCCACGAGCGCGCCCAAGCGCGTGGTGCTGCCGGAAGGAGAAGAGCGGAGGACCATCCGGGCCGCCAGAATTCTCGCCGACGACGGCATCGCGTACCCGCTGCTGTTGGGGAGCCGCGAACGCATTCAGCGAAGCGCCGCCAGGGAGAACATCTCGCTCGAGGACATCGCGATCGAGGATCCGTCGCAGTCGGAGCGGCGCGAGTCGTACGCCGAGTTCCTCTGGAAGCGGCGGCAACGCAAGGGCATGAGCCTGGCCGAGGCCAACCGGCGTCTGTACAACGCGAACTACTTCGGGCTGGTCATGGTTGCGCTGGGCGAAGTGGATGCCTTTGTCTCGGGCGCGACTACGACCTATCCGGAAACGCTGCGACCGGCGCTGGAGGTCGTGGGCGCGCATCCAAGAGCCGGCCTGGTGAGCGGGATGTACATGCTCGTGCTCGAGCGGCGGTTGGTCTTCTGCGCCGACACTACGGTGAACATCGAACCGTCGCCGGAGCAGCTGGCGCAAATCGGGTACGCCGCGAGCCGCGTGGTGCGCGCTTTCGGCGAGACGCCCCGGGTGGCGATGCTTTCATTCTCCAACTTCGGTTCGGTGCGCCACCCGGTGGCCGACCGCGTGGCGAAGGCGGTCGCGCTTCTCCGCGAGCGTGACCCGAACCTCATGGTGGATGGGGAGATGCAGGCCGACACGGCGGTCGATCCGGAAACGCTGACAGGAACGTTCCCCTTTTCCGCCTTGAAAGAGCCGGCCAACGTGTTGATATTCCCCAACTTGAGCGCGGGGAACATCGCCTACAAATTGCTCCATCATCTGGGCGGGGCGACGGCGATCGGCCCGATTCTCGTGGGCATGGCCAAACCGGTCCACGTGCTCGAGCAGGGCGCTGACGTCCAGGACATCGTGAACATGGTTGCGGTCGCGGTGATGGACGCGCAGGATCGATCCCGTCGCCCGCAGGACCGGACGCAAAGCGGGACCAGGGCCGGGGACGCATCGCACGCCTACACCACTTCCTGATTTCCGAGAATTCGCCGATGGCGACTCAAACACCTCCCGCCGCTGCCGCTTTCGAATCGGAGCAGCGGCAGGGACTCGACGTCCAGGGGCTCGACCCGTCGGGCACCATACACTGGAATCTCGTGGCGGCGGCCCTGATCGAGCAGGCGGTACGGCGCGACGAAGGGGTGCTGGCCGACATGGGGCCATTCGTCGCCGTCACGGCACCGCACACCGGGCGCTCGCCCAACGACAAGTTCCTCGTGCGTGAGACGGCGAGCGACGGCGTCGTGGATTGGGGGAAGGTGAACCAGCCGCTTGCCGAAGCGTCCTTCGACCGGCTGCTGGCCGACGTGCGCGTCTATCTGAACGGCGCGAGCGACCTGTTCGTCCAGGACCTGTTCTGCGGGGCCGATCCGCGGCACCGGTTGAGCGTGCGCTACGTGTTGCCTAACGCGTGGCATGCCGCGTTCGTGCGCAACATGTTCATCCGGCCCGACGTCGATGCGCTGGCGTCGTTTCAGCCGAACTTCGTGGTCCTCCACGCCCCCGAGTTCCAGGCCACGCCCGAGCGCCATGGCACGCGGACCGGCACGTTCATCGTTCTTCACCTCGCGCGACGGATGATCCTGATCGGCGGAACCCGCTACGCCGGCGAATTGAAGAAGGCGATGTTCACGGTCATGAACTACCTGATGCCGAAGGACGGCGTCCTGTCCATGCACTGTTCGGCCAATGTGGGTCCGAAAGGCGACACCGTGCTTTTCTTCGGCCTGTCGGGGACCGGGAAGACCACCCTCTCCGCCGATCCCGAGCGGTCGCTGATCGGAGACGACGAGCACGGGTGGGCGGACGGCGGCGTGTTCAACTTCGAGGGAGGCTGCTACGCAAAGGTCATCAACCTGTCGCGCGAGCAGGAGCCCGACATCTACGCCACCACCGAGATGTTCGGTACGATCCTCGAGAACGTGACGCTCGATCCGGCCACCCGGCGCGTGCGCTTCGAGGATCAGACGATCACCGAGAACACGCGGGCGTCGTATCCCCTGCCCTACATCCGCAACCACGTGCCCAGCGGACGGGGCGGCCATCCACGCAACGTGGTCTTTCTCACCGCCGATGCCTTCGGCGTCCTGCCTCCGATCGCGCGCCTCACGCGCGAGCAGGCGATGTACTACTTCATGTCCGGGTACACGGCCAAGGTCGCGGGGACGGAGCGCGGGGTGACCGAGCCGCAGGCGACGTTCAGTTCGTGCTTCGGCGCGGTGTTTCTGGTCTGGCATCCGTGGAAGTACGCCGAGATGCTGGGGAAGCTCATCGACAAGCACCAGTCACGGGTCTGGCTCGTAAACACCGGATGGAGCGGTGGGCCCTATGGCGTCGGCGCTCGGATGAAGCTGGCCTATACGCGGGCGATGGTCCGCGCGGCCCTCTCCGGGGCGCTCGACAGCACGCCGCGTGAGGTGGATCCGATCTTCGGCCTGGCCAGCCCGACCGACGTCCAGGGAGTGCCGGCCGAGGTGCTGACTCCCCGCAAGACGTGGCGTGATCCGGGGGCCTACGATACCCAGGCGCGGAAGCTTGCCGAGATGTTTCGCCGGAACTTCGAGAAGTTCGGGAAGATGGACCCGGCAATCGTGACGGCGGGGCCAAAAGGTTGAACTGACGGCCGAACGCGGTCAGCTGCTCGCTCACCACTGATCGCTCTTCCTGACGGCTGATCACTGTCGGCTGACAGCTTTGGATATCATCCGCGACCCGCTCTGGAACAACATCGGCCTCGACGACCTGGCCCTGCGCCTGGTCGACACCCGCCCGTTCCAGCGGTTGCGCTACGTGCGGCAGCTCGGTCTGGCGCACCTGGTGTATCCCGGCGCGACCCACACCCGCTTCGAGCACGCGTTAGGCACGTACCACCTCGCCGGGCGCACATTGGCGCTGCTCGGGGGGCGCGGTGCACTGGCCCGGCTCCCCGAGGCCGAGGTGGTGACGGTCCGCACGGCCGCACTCCTCCACGACATCGGCCACTATCCGTTCTCGCACGCCCTCGAGGAAATCGGCGCCCCGCATCATGAAGACGTGGCCCGGGCGCTCCTCTCCGAGGGAGAGGTCGCCGCCCAGCTCCGGGAGCGCGTCGGCCGCGGCGCCCCGGAGCAGATCTGGGCGCTGATCCGGGGCGCCGCGGCCAGCCCGCTCCAGGGGCTCATCTCGGGCTCGCTGGATCTCGACAAGATCGAATACCTCAAGCGCGACGCGTTCATGTGCGGTGTCCCCTACGGCGAAATCGACGTCGATCGCCTGATCCACTCGCTGACCATCGTCCCGGACCCGGCGACCGGCGCAGACGTGATCGGACTCGCCGAAAAAGGCCTCTCCGCACTCGAGTCCCTGCTCTTCGCGAAGTACCAGATGTACCGCAACGTCTACTGGCATCATGCGGTGCGCAGCGCCACCGCGATGTACAAGCGGCTGGTGGAGGACGCGATCGCACGGGGCGCGCTGGACGCGGCGAATCTGGTGGCGTTCAGCGACGAGGGGTTGTTGCACCGTCTGGAGCAGCGCGCCCCATCCCCGCTGCTGGAGGGCCTGCGCCAGCGCCGGCTGTACAAGCGCGCCTTCGAGTGTCCCGGCGCGGAGCTGGAAACCGACGCGGCGGAGTGGCTCGCGGCCGACCGGACCCTCACCCTCGCCGCCGAAGACGCGCTGGCGCGCGAACTCGGGCTGGCGCCGGGTGAACTCCTGCTCGACTACCCGATGAAGACCCAGATGCTCGATCTCGATCTGCCCGTGCTCGGTCGCGACGGACAGGTGCGCCGCTTGACCGGCGAAGGCATCCTGGGCGCGATCAACCTGCCGATGCTCTCGCAGGAACTCTACCGCTCCGCACGCTGGCTGCGGGTCTTCGTGGCACGCCCGGTCTCGCTGGAGCGGCGCCAGGTCCTGGCGCTGGTCAACATGCCGGCCGGCGACGTGCGGAGGCGGGTGGCGGACGGCGATCCGCTTCTGCGCTAGCTGCCCCTCTTCCCCCGCGCCTCCGCCAGCTTGCGCGCGATGGCGCGGTAGAAGGCCGCATCTTCAGGCTTGCCCTCGTTCTCCAGGGCGAGCGCCGTGCGCTCCAGCGCATACAGGATGTTGCCGAGATACAGCTCCGCCAGCTCCCCGACCTCACTGTCCGCCACCTTCCCTCCAACGGAATCAGGTCGATACCGCGGGCTTTTCGTCAGTGTCCTCGTCGGCCTGCGGAGAGTCGACCGCCGTGACCTGCACCACGACTGCGGTAATGTTGTCCAGACCACCGCGGTAGTTCGCTTCGGCAATCAGCGCGTCCACAACGCGACCGGCCGAGGCCCGGGAGAGCAGGAGCTGCTGCAGCCGGCGATCGTCCACCATGCCGGTGAGGCCGTCGCTGGCCACGAGAAACACATCGCCGACCCGCAGCTCGCCTGCAAAGGTATCCGGATCGACCTCTTCGCTCGCCCCGACGCAGCGCGTGATCACGTTGCTATAGGGGTGGTATCGCGCTTGCTCGGGGGTCAGCAGCCCGGCGTCCACCTGCTCCTGTACGTAGGAATGGTCCTTGGTCAGTTGCTTCAGAGCGCCATCACGGAGGAGGTAGATCCGCGAATCGCCCACCTGCCCGATGAGGTAACGCGCCCCCGCCACCATCAGTACCGACGTGGTGGTCCCCATTCCCTGCTTGTCCGACTCGGCGATCGTCCGGTCGTAGATGGCACGGTTGGCGGTCCGGATGGCGGTGGCGAGCCGCTCGCGAGCCGCTTCGCCATGCAGGTCCCGCACCTCCTGCAGCTCGCGCGAGATGATCTGCACCGCCATCTCGCTCGCCACTTCGCCGGCGGCGTGCCCACCCATCCCGTCGGCGACGATGAAGACACCTCGCTCCTTCGAAGGCAGGACGAAGAAGGAATCCTCGTTCCCGGATCGGATCATGCCCACATCGCTGCGGGCCGCGACGGTCATCTCCACTAGGGACATTCCATGGCGGTGAACGGATTCGGACAGGAGCTACTGAAAAGAGGAGATTCGAGAGCGCAATTCTTCACCATAGTGTCGATGAGTGCGGTTGCGCTACAGAGTCTGGAGAATGAGATAGACTACGACGAACGCGAGCAAGAGAATACCGCCCAGCAACCACTTTGGGATGCCGGGCTCCGTCGGCAGGCCGGTCGGAACCCCGGGAAGGTCCTCTCCCGGCTCCGATCCAACTCCTTGCGCCGCCGTGGTCGACGACTCCAGTGACACGGCCATGGGCTCCGCCGGCGCAGCCGGCTGATACCCCACGATCACCCGAGTCCCGCTCGCCTCGTCGCGCTCGGGTGTGGCACTCCGGAAAACGAATTTCACGCCTCCGAAACGCAGGTTGGTCCCGGAGGTGAGGGGTACTTCACCGAGAATGCGTTGACCGGACACGTAGGTGCCATTCGTGGAATCGATGTCGACCACGAACCAACCGCCCTCGCGACGCTGAATCTTGGCGTGCGTGTCGGACACGCTCTCGTTCGGGATGACGAGGTCATTGTGTTCGCCCCGCCCTACGTGCGTGAGTGGACCACGAATCTCGAATCGCGTCCCCTTGCCGGGCCCTTCATTGATGTTCTCGAGCGTCGCGAGCACGGGCCTGCGGTGAGAGCGTCCAGCAGCCGGCGAGACAGCGGTCGGCGCGGTGGATGCAGCGGAGTCCAGGGCGGCTGACGAGACGGCGTCCGGGGCGGCAGTCACGGGTTGGGCCGGCGGTGGCGGGACTTCAGCTGCCGCGTTCGGAGACGTCGCAGCCGGCGGCGGCTGGACCTCAGCTGCCGCGATCGGAGACCTCGCAGGGGCCGGCGGCGTGGCGAGGATGATCGGAGGCGGTTTCACTTCCACGGTAATCTCGACATCTGCGTGAAAGCGAAACTCCTCCGGCCCGATCACGATCCGGTCGCCGCGCGCGAGGGGTCGTACGCGCGCCGCGCGCTCGTCGTTCACCAGCAGCCCGTTGGTGCTCAGATCCACCAGGACGTATCCCTCTGGCCTGAGCTCGATGCGGGCATGGCGACGCGAAACCTCGCTCGACGAAATCACCACGTCGCATGCCGCATCCCGGCCAAACGACAGCCCGCCGCTGCCCACGGTGTACTCCCGTCCGTCGGTCAGCGACACGAGCCTCCCACGCCCCCGCGAGCCGCGCATGGCGGTAGGAGCCGATGGGGCACCACCGGCACCGCGTTGCGTCCCGGCGTCGGCCTCTCCGTTCTGCACCACGGCCACCTGCGTGGTCAGGCCCGAATGTGCTTCGTCGGCAAAGAGGAGCTGGATTCCCTGGATTGTGATCCGGTCACCGTGGAAAAGGGGCGTTGGCTGCGTTCCGAGCGCGACGTCATTCACCGCGATCGAAGCGTCCCGGGAGGCCCGGCGTACCGAAGCCGACTGGTCCATCCCCACCGTGACGATCGCGTCAATCGACTCCGTGTCACCGTCCGACGGAAGCCCCACATCGGCCCCGCGGCCTCTCCCGACACGCGTCTCTCCTGGCAGGAGGGGAAAATGCGTGTCGTCGAGCCGGAGATAGGGCATGAAGTTTGACTGTCGATCCCTCGGAACGGCCGCGCGATGTGACGCGCGGCACCTCCACCCGCGAGCACGGACCTGCTCAGTGAGGCGACGGAAAGTATCCGCCGAACCGGGAAGGCCGCAAGCATCGATGAGAACGTGACTTGCCCCTTCCGGCACGGCACACCGCCGCACGTCGAGACCCCTTCGGCACTCCGTTAGCTTTGTGTGCGTGAAGGACGCAATAGTCGTGCGCGGGGCACGCCAGAATAATCTCAAGGGTATCGACGTCGCGGTCCCACGCCGCAGCCTAACGGTTGTCACTGGACCATCGGGCTCGGGGAAGTCGTCGCTGGCGTTCGATACCATCTACGCCGAGGGACAGCGCCGGTACGTGGAGTCCCTGTCGGCCTACGCCCGTCAGTTTCTCGAGCGCATGGAAAAGCCCGAGGTCGACAGCGTGGACGGCGTCTCCCCGGCCGTCGCAATCGAACAGAAGAACCCCACCAAGTCCTCGCGCTCCACGGTCGGCACGGCAACGGAGGTCTATGATTACCTTCGGCTGCTGTACGCCCGCATCGGCCGGACCGTATGTCCCGTGTGCGGCCGCGAGTTGCGCCCCGATACCGTGCAGTCGGTAACGGACGCCGTGATGCGACTGGCCGAGGGAACGCGGTTCCTCATGACGTTTCCGCTCGCGCTTTCCTCGAAGGTCACGGATGCCGTGGTGACCGAGAATCTGCGCGCGCAGGGTTTCCTCCGGGTGATCGTCGATGGTCGGACGGCCGAACTCGACGAACTCGGGTCGGAGCGGATCTCCCTCACCGCCGCGCGCGAACTGCACGTGGTGGTGGACCGGCTCTCCGTCGGGCCGGACGCCCCCGCGCGGCTGGCCGAGGCAGTCGCCACGGCGTTCCGGGAAGGCGAGGGGGAGGCGGTGGTGGTGCAGGTCAGAGGTCAGAGGTCGGAGGGCCATGAGGCAGAGGCCATGGGCCAAGGGTCAAAGTCGAAAGGCCATATGGAGGCCAAGGGCCAAAGACCAAAGGCCCAAGGCCAAAGCCCGGCGGAGCCCTCTGACCTCCGACCTCCGGTCGCCGACCTGACTCTACGCTTCACTGAGCGCTTCGAATGCCCCAACGATGGCTATCGGGCCGCGCAGCCGACGCCGCAGCTCTTCTCCTTCAACAACCCACGCGGGGCGTGTCCCACCTGCAACGGTTTTGGCGCGGTGCTGGAGTACGATGAGTCCCTCATCATCCCGCATCCGGAGCGGTCGTTGCGTGACGGCGCCATCGATCCGTGGACCAAGCCGAGGTACGACGGGCGCCGACGGACGCTGGCGGAATTCGCGCGCCGCGAGGGCATCCCGCTCGACACGCCCTGGCGCGCGCTGAGCGCCGAGCAGCGGAAAAGGCTCCTGAGCGCGCGCGCGCGCGCGTACAAGGGGATTCTCCCGTTCCTCGAGGATCTCGAGGAGAAGCGCTACAAGCAATACATCCGGGTCTTCCTGCGCCAATACCAGACGGCCGGAGAATGTCCGGACTGTCACGGCAGCAGGCTCCGGCCGGAGTCGCTGAACGTGCATCTGAACGGGGCGACCATCGCGCAGGCGGCGGACATGCCTCTCGATGCGCTGCGCGAGTGGCTCCGCGAGCTCCCCCTCACCGAGTTCGAGCGCGAGGTGGCTCGGCACATCCTGCGCGAGGCGCTGGACCGGGTGGACTTTCTGTGCGACGTGGGACTCACTTATCTCACCCTCAATCGCGCGACCCGCACGCTCAGTGGGGGTGAAGCCCAGCGCATCACCCTGGCCAATTCCCTGGGTTCGCGGCTCGTCGACACGCTGTACGTGCTGGACGAACCGTCGATCGGTCTCCACCCGCGCGACATGGGACGGCTGCTCTCGCTGCTGGCGCGGTTGCGCGACGCGGGCAACACCGTACTGGTGGTCGAGCACGATCTCGAGGCGATCCGGCGTGCCGATCACATGATCGAGCTCGGGCCGGGGAGCGGCGAGCATGGCGGCCGGCTGGTGTTCGACGGGCCCCTCTCGCGCGCGACCGAGAGCCCGCTCACCGGAAAGTACCTGACCGGGGAGCTGGCCATCCCGCTCCCGACCCGGCGGCGTCCGGCCGGCGCCCGCACCCGCCGGCTGCGCCTGCTGGGCGCGCGCGAGCACAACCTGCGCGGCATCGACGTCGAGATCCCGTTAGGCGCGCTGACGGTGGTGACCGGCGTGTCGGGGTCGGGAAAGAGCACCCTGGTGCACGACGTGCTGTACCGGGCGCTCGAGACGCGTCTCACCGGCGAGCACACCGCCAAGCGCCACCTGGGTGAACGGGTGGGGACGTTTCGCGCGCTCGAGGGCGCCGACGCCCTCGACGCCGTGGTGCTGATCAACCAGGAGCCGATCGGCCGGACGCCGCGATCGAATCCCGTGACGTACGTGAAGGCCTATGACGAGATCCGGCGGCTGTTCGCGGCCCTGCCCCTGTCGCGCGAGCGGAAGTACACGCCGGGCACGTTCAGCTTCAATGTGGCCGGTGGACGCTGCGAGGCGTGCGAGGGGGCCGGCGTGGTGCAGATCGAGATGGTCTTCATGGCCGACGTGTTCGTGCCCTGCGACCAGTGCGGCGGCAAGCGGTTCAAGCCCGAGGTGCTCGACGTGCGGCTGCACGGGCAGTCGATCTACGACGTGCTGCAGATGACGGTCGACCAGGCCATCCGCTTCTTCCCGTACGAGGAGAAGCTCGGCCAGGCCCTCTGGCAGCTGCAGCAGGTCGGGCTCGGCTATCTGCGCCTGGGCCAGCCGGCCACCACACTCTCCGGAGGCGAGGCGCAGCGCATCAAGATCGCACGCGAGCTCGTGCATGCCGATCGCGCCTCCGGCCGGAAGCTGTACATCATGGACGAGCCAACCACCGGACTCCACCTGCACGACATCCAGAAACTGGCGGACGTCTTCAACCGGCTGCTCGACGCTGGTCACACGCTCGTGATCATCGAGCACAACCTTGACGTAATCAAGCTCGCCGACTGGATCATCGACCTGGGACCGGAGGCGGGGGCATCAGGCGGCACGGTCGTGGCGATGGGACGCCCTGAAGACGTGGCGCGGGTTGCGGCCAGCCACACGGGCCAGTGGCTCGCGGGCGTGCTCGGGAGCAACGAGATGGAGGCGGTGGCCTCCGGCCTATGAGCTATATCCTTCCCCTGTGGCCTGCAGGATCACTTCCCCTGCCTCCGCTCGATCGCCCGCCGCACTGATCGTTCGCTCCGCTCGAGCGTCTGCTCGATGACGTCGCGCACGTCACGGCTCTCCGACTCCACGACAATCGGATCGAATCCCGCCGCCGAGATGACGGCGCGGCAGGCAATAGCCGGTGTGCCGGTGGGGCGGCTCACGTTGTCCACATGCAGCGTCACCTGCTCGATATAGAGGGCGAATTTCGCGAGCTTGAAGCCTGCGCGCTCGTGCGCGAAAGTCCGCGTCGCGTCATCCAGGTCGACTCCATGGGTCCGGATCACGAGCGGCGTGGTCGACGCGGTTGTGCGCCCGCGTGCCGACTTGCCCTCTTTCGAGAGCACTTCGGGTTCCGGGAGCGGGGCGCGTCGCTCGCGACGGGCGGACACCTTGCGCGGAGAACGTGGCATATCCGTAGTGGTTGCGGCGTGTTCGAGAAGATTCCCTGTACCCGATGCGGTCAGGGATCGCGGCGTCGGGGACGAGCGAACTGGCCCCGGCGGCAGGAGAGGTCATCGGAGGGCTACGCGGGAAAATGTCTTCGTGTACGGTCGCGAGTCTCCCGCCCGCTGTCCAGCCGGGCGGCGAGCCAGAGCGGCGCAACCTCGGAGCTCCGGACCGCTCATCCACCCGGTCGGGCTCTCGCGGTCGCCGAGAAGCGAAGCGTGTCGGGGACGCCGTCTGCTGTGACCGCGAGAAAGTTCGGCCCCGGTTGCCCGAGGGTCCAGCGCTTGACCGCTGCGCGACCGCGCTCATCAGTCACTCCTTCAGCCGGCTCGACGGTACCGGAGCCGCCCACCACCGCGAACCGGACGTGTACCGATGGGACCGGGTTGCCGAAGGCATCGTCCACCTGCACCACAGGGGCAGCGGACACCGCCGCGCCCGCGTTCGCGCGCTGCTGATCGCCCGCGACCGTCGTTAGGCGCGCGGGGGCGGCGGCGACCGTGCGGAGCATGAAGCGCAAGGTCGTATCGCGCACGTCGCGGATGCGAGCCTCCAGTTCGTTGACGCCGACCTTCGGTCCCAGGCCCCACCGCCCCGCCACCAGGCCCTGGGCGTCCGTCTCGGCGCGATCGCCCTGGACCGATCCGCCGCCGCCCCTGACCGTGAACAGCGCCGCGACACCGGGAACACCATTGCCGTGCGCGTCCACCGCGCGCAGCCGGACGGCGATGGTGTCCGCGGCGTGCGCGCGACGCTCCGGAACGCCAACCTGCTCCACCTTGGCCAGTGCTCCGGGCGCCGCGGTTGCCTCGAAGGTCGCCGTGATGCTGTCACAGGTGGCGACCGCTGTCTGCGCACCAGCCACGGTGCCCAGCGTCCAGACGCTGCGGGCCTCTCCCGCGGCGTTGGTGAATGTCGTCGCCGGTTCGAGCGTGCCCCCTCCGAACGATTCGAAGTGCACCGACGCACGCGGCACGGGGTTGCCGAAGGCGTCCGTGACACGCAGTGCGAGGGGATCGGACAACGAGGTTCCCACCTCGCCGAGCTGGGTGGATCCCGACAGCGCCTGGATCTGGCGAGGAATGCCGGCGGTCACGGTCACGGGGACGGCGCGGGTCAATGCGCCGCTGGTCACCCGCACCGTGTCGCTCCCCACGCGACCGCGCGCGACCACGTAGCCCGCGCTGCTCACTCGAATGACGGCGTCGGTTGCAGCGGCGTACAGCACGTCCGCGGCGCCCACCGGGCGCCCCACCGAGTCGTTCACCTGAGCCACCAGCTGCACACCTTCCCCGGCGCGCAACCGGACCGTTGACGGCACTACCACGACATCTGTCGCCCTCGCCGCACCGGCGGCGGATCCGCTGCTGCCCCGGCACGCCGCCCCCGCACCCAGGAGGGCGATGATCCACAACCCGGTACGTGTCGCTCGCATGGCTGCCAATGTGTCTGGCCGATGCGGGATTGACAATCGGCAGCCGCGGGCGTTGCCTTTCCGCCGTGGAGACCTTCCGCGCGCTCGCCCTGGCGGTCCTTGCGTCCGGTGCCGGCGTTCTGACCGTGGCGCCACGCGGCGACGCCCAGATCGTGACCGAAACGGGCATCTCGTCGGGCGTCGAGGCGTCCGTCCGGTTCCGCGGGCAGACGCTGTTCACCGTGCGGTCCCGACTCGGCGATCTCAGTCCCGCCGAGCGCGCGGCCGCGATCGAGGGGAGGCTGGCGAAGATTGCGTCCGGCCCGTCCAGCACGCTCGACTCGGTTCGCGTGGTGGAGCGTGAGCGCACCAGCGATCTGGTGGCCGGCGAGACCCTCGTGCTGTCGGTCACCGACGCCGACGCGTCACCCACCGGACGCACGCGCGAGCAACTCGCGGCCGACTATGCGGTGCAGTTGAGTCAGGCTCTGCGAGACGAGTTCAGCGGTCGAAGCCTGCGCGGAATTGGAATCGGGCTGGCACTCACGGCGATCACAACCGTCCTGCTCTTCCTCCTGTTCCGGGTCACCGGGAACCTTTTCCCGCGACTGGCGCGCGAGGTTCGATCGTGGCAGGGGACGCGCATTCGCGGCGTGCGGTTCCAGCGGGTGGAGTTCATTTCCGCGGCCCGTCTGACCGCGGCGGCAATTCGGATGGTTCGGGCGCTCCGGGTGGTTCTGATGCTGGTCGCGCTGGCCATCTACGTGCAGCTGGTCCTGGGGTTCTTCCCGTGGACGCGGGGCGTGGCGGGCCGGATGTTCGACTACGGGTGGTCGGCGGTGCGCGACACGTCGCTCTCGGTGCTGGGCTACCTGCCGAAGGTCCTGTACATCGCGATCATCGTCGTGATCGCCCGATTCGTGATGCGCGCTACGAAGCTCTTCTTCGACGCCGTGGAGCGGAGTGAGATCCATCTCCCCAGTTTTCACGCGGAGTGGGCCGACCCCACCTACAAGATCGTGCGCTTCCTGATCATGGCGTTCGCCACGGTCATCGCGTTTCCCTATCTGCCCGGTTCCCAGTCACCGGCGTTTCGCGGCGTGTCGATCTTCTTTGGCGTCCTGCTCTCGCTCGGATCGACGTCGGCGGTGGCGAACATCGTCGCCGGCATTGTCCTCACCTACATGATCCCGTTTCGCCCCGGCGATCGCGTGAAGATCGCCGACACGGTAGGCGACGTGGTGGAGAGCAACCTGCTGGTGGTGCGGGTGCGGACCATCAAGAACGTGGAGATCACAATCCCCAACGCGGCGGTGCTGGCCAGCCACATCGTGAACTATTCGACGCGCGCGGAGAACGACGGTCTCATTCTCTGTTCGACGGTCACGATCGGCTACGATGCGCCGTGGCGCACCGTGCACGAGCTGCTGATCACGGCGGCGGCACGGACCAGGAGCATCCTCGAGAAGCCGGCGCCATTCGTGCTGCAGACGGCCCTGAACGACTTCTTCGTGTCGTACGAGATCAACGCCTATACCGACCAGGCGAGCCGCATGGCGGTGACCTACGGCGAACTGCACCAGAACATCCAGGATGAGTTCGCGAAGGCGGGGGTGGAGATCATGTCGCCGCACTACATGGCGGCACGTGACGGCAACACGATCGCCATTCCCGCCGACCAGCGCCCGAGCGACTACGAGGCGCCGGCGTTCCGGGTGAATGCCGAGGTGCGGGAGCGCGCGCGTTAGGCGCTGGTGTCGTCCGGGAGTCCGCGCGCGCGCCGGGTCTGGCGGCGGCGTTCCTCCTGGAACTTGCGCACGGTGGAGAGGGCGAACGTGCGCGGCAGCCACCTCATCAGGGAGACCGAGAGCTTGTTGGCGCCCCCGGGGACGTCCAGTCGCCGCCCGGCGAACATCGCGGACAGGCCGGAGGCAGCGACGTCATCGGCCGACATCGGCGCGGCAATGCTCGATCGCGCGGTCGAGACGACGCCGGCGGCCTCCTGGAATCCCGTGCGTACCGGGCCGGGACAGAGGGCGGTGACGGCGACACCGCTCGCTCGGCACTCTTCCCACAGGGCCTCGGAGAAGGAGAGGAGGAATGCCTTGGATGCGTAGTACAGCGCCATCACCGGTCCGGGAGTGAAGCTCGCGACCGAGCCCACGTTCATGATGAAGCCGCGACGGCGCGCGAGCAGCCACGGGAGGATGCGCTTGGCGAGGTGGACCGGAGCGTCGCAGTTCACGGCGATGAGCTCGAGCTCGCGCTCGAGGTCCGTCTCGCGGAAGTAGCCGTGGGTGCCGAATCCGGCGTTGTTGATCAGGATTTCGACGCGGTCGCGGTGCGGTTCCAGGTCCCGGATGATGCGCTCGCGTTGTTCATGCTTCGCGAGATCGGCGACAACGATTTCGCACTGCACGCTGTGGGACCGGGCCAGTGATGCGGCCAGGTCGCGGAGTCGTTCCTCGCGGCGCGCGACGAGGACGAGGTCGTAGCCGCGGGCGGCCAGCTGGGAGGCGAGTGCCTGGCCGATGCCGCCGGAGGCGCCGGTGACGAGGGCGATGGGTCTGGTGCGTTCGTTAGGTGCGGTCACGAGAGTGGCGGGCGAGAGTGGCCCGGGGCTGGTGGCGGCGGCGCGGCCGGCCGACGGTGCGAGCTTGCGCGCAGTCCGGCCGGCGGTCAAGCGTGGCGCGGGCGGGATCGCTTTCGCTTGACCCGCCCGCCGGGGGTTGTCTAGCTTTCGCACCCATTCCCGAGTAGCTCAGCTGGTAGAGCAGGTGACTGTTAATCACCGGGTCGCAGGTTCGAGTCCTGCCTCGGGAGTTCTCCATAAGGACCTTCCTGGCCATCCGCGGGAGAAAGTGCTTGTGCTATCGGCATCATCTATAGAGTTGAGCCCGCGGCCGCGACTGTTCCAAGCGAGACGGCGCCAGGTTCCGCCGTGAGGCCGAAGGCCGCAACCATCCAGATTGATCGGACGATGCCGAAGAGCGCGCGCCAGCGCCCGGCGGGCTGGTGGTGCAGGATCGGCAGCGTGGTGGCGGGGACGCTCACCGACGCATAGGTGTGACCCCGGTCGTGAGAGAACTCGACCTCGAAGACGCCTTGTGCCAGCGTCTCAACGATCGTCCCGAGCTGGCGACGCTCGAGTCCCTGGGCTAGCAGGGCCTCGGTGTAAAGAGGAACGGAGGCGCCGACCTGACGCCTCCGTCTCAGCGCGATCACAGCGTGGCTGGACCGCGGCACCCTCGCAAGGTATGCCGAGCATAATCGTGCTCGGCGTGCCGAGTCAAGGGAAACCACGGTGGGTGCCGGCGATGGGAATGGAACCCACACGGGCTTGCGCCCAGCGCCTTGCGAGGGTGCCGCGTCTGCCAGTTCCGCCACGCCGGCGACCCTGAACGGGCTGGCGAGACCGGCATACTCAGGCGCGGGGTTCGCAAAGAGCTCCGAACCGCACCGGCAATGTGAGCTCATCCCGCCGTTCCGAATTACCAGAATGACGCAGGACGTACCGGATTCTTGCCGCGGTGGAGGGGGCCGCAGCATTTCCGGCCGGAAGGCGAAGGACGGCGGCGCGGACAGCGCCTAGCGAATCCGAAACAAGTTCGAGAAGTTTGCGATCAGGGCCCGCGATCCCGGCATGATCGCTCGACCGTGAAGCCCGAAGACCAAACCGGCCAGGGCATCGACCGCTAGCTTGACGCGGCGTCGCGCGGGAGGTCCCACGAGGCATCCTGACCCGGCTTGTCTTGGAGGTGCGGCCATGGATGTGCAATGGGCGACGAACCCTCCCACCTTATTAGTAAGATGAGGCTAATGTGGCCGACGTCTTGTGTGACTGGGTAGCATCGCTTGGCGGTCCGGTCCCTCCTGCGGCCGCTCTCACCGCCGACACAATTGACGAGTGGTTGGGCCATGCGGGCGGGCGGCCGGAGTGGCTGCTCTGGGGTAAGGCACAACCCAAGGGGTCTTGCCCCGCGCATTCGCTACTCTGTCACATGTTGGACGTCGCAGCCGTGGCTGCGCGATTGCTCACAGCGATACAGCCACCTGCCGTACGGGACCGGCTGCTGGCGCTGTCGACGGATCGCCTCGACAGCCTGCGGACCTTGCTGTTTGTCATCGCGCTGCACGACCTTGGAAAGGCCACACCGGCCTTCCAGGCGAAGGTCGATTGGGCCCGACGTGAATTCCCGAAGCGTGGATTCGATCTCCAGGCGGACCAGGGGGCTCGGTTTCACGGAGACATCGGCCTGTTCTTCCTCAAACCAGAGTTGGAGGAACACTACGGAGCGTCGACCTCGACTGCACTACGTCTGGCGCGTGCGGTCACTGCCCATCACGGGCAGTTTCCCACCGACGCGTCCGTCTGCAAACCGCCGGGGTCGCGGGAGCGTGGCCGGAAAGCGCAATGGGACTCCGCACGGGCGGCCGTCGTCAAGGTGATGGCTGACCATTTCCGTGTCACTTCGCTGTCCGGTGTCGCGCAGATTGATCACGCCTACGTCGTCTTGCTCGCAGGTGTCACGTCGGTCGCGGATTGGATCGGTTCGATGGAGGACTTCTTCCTTTACGAGCCACCTCAACGGTCGCTGCCCACCTACTGGCGAATCGCTCTGGCTCGGGCAGACACGGCATTGGAGAATGCAGGCTTTCGCCCAGCGCCGCCATCGACGGCGCGGTCGTTTCGGCAACTATTCCCGCAGCTGGACCCTTGGCCCCTGCATTCCGCCGCGGACTCGATCGCACCGACCCTAGACACACCTTCACTGATCGTCGTGGAAGCACCAATGGGCGAAGGAAAGACGGAGGCCGCGCTCACCCTGGCCGATGCCGCGGCCGCGCAGATCGGCGAGGGAGGGTTCTATATCGGCCTCCCCACCCAGGCGACGGCGAATCAGATGTTCGGCCGTATCGAGCGATTCCTGGCGCGCACGCGCGGAGGAGCGCTCTCGACCCTCCTCTTGGCGCACGGCGAAGCATCGCTCTGGGAGGGCTTTCGAAAACTCCGCGTAGGGGCGGTGTACGACAGCGATGCTGAAGGCGTCGGGGCGGTGCGCGCCGAGGCGTGGTTCCTGTCGAAGAAGCGCAAACTGCTCGGCGAATTCGCAGTCGGGACGATCGACCAGGCGTTACTTGGCGTCATGCGTGTGCCCCACGCATTCGTCCGACTCTACGGGCTTGCCAGCAAGGTCGTGATCTTCGATGAGATCCATGCATATGACACCTATACCAGTAATCTGCTCGATCGTCTCGTCGAGTGGCTCGCTGCCACCGGCACCACTGTAGTCTTGCTCTCGGCCACCCTGCCCTCCAGCCGCCGCGCCGACCTCCTTCGTGCGTATCGCAAGGGTGCCGGAATGCCTGAAGGAGAACAGCCGACGGGACCTTATCCGCGGATCACTCTCGCATCTCGCACTTCCAACAAGGTCGACTCGTTTGCACCTCGCGGGAAACCGATCTCGGTGGGGGTCGAGCGCAGCCGAGACGACGTAGACGAGCTTACGCGCAGGGTTATCGAGGTGGCGCGGCGCGGCGGATGTGTAGGGTGGATCTGCAACACGGTCGCGCGCGCACAGGAAGCCACCACACGCGTGTGCGAGATGGCTGCGGGCCTTGGCCGCCTGCTTCTGCACTCACAGCTTCTGCCAGCTGACCGCGTGGAGCGCGAGGAACGGCTGGCCAAGTGGCTGGGGCCTGAGGGCGGCGACACCGAGCGACCGGAGGGATGCGTCGTGATCGGGACCCAGGTGCTAGAGCAGAGCCTCGATGTCGACTTCGACTTCATGGTCACCGATGTCGCGCCGATGGACCTCCTACTCCAGCGGGCCGGGCGCCTGTGGCGGCATCAGCGAGGTAACCGATTTCCGGGGGTGAAGGAGCCGCGGCTCACGATTGTGTGTCCCGATGGCCCTTGGACGACGGCTTCATTGGATCAGGTTGCAGTTGTGTACGCAGAAATGTTGGTTCGCCGGACGCTGGAGAAGCTCGAGAACACGGAGACCTTCACCCTACCTACCGATATCGAGCCACTGGTCGAAGAAGTCTATTGCGACAGGCCGGTCGCTGCGGGCGAACAGCTCCATGCCGCCTGGATCGCGCACCACGGCGCGAAGGCGGTTCAACGCAACCTCTCGGAACAGAAGCTCATGCCGCATCCCTACGTCGTCGACGATCCTTTCGGCAACTTGCGAGTGTTCCTGACAGATGATGACGATCCCGTGCTGCACCAGCAGTTGCGTGCGGATACGCGCCTCGGGCCCCCGTCAGTTGAACTCCTTTGTGTGGACCGGCGGGGAGGGCAGCTCCTCGTGGGTGACGGCGACGAAACGCCTCTCGACCTTTGCAAAGAGCCTGACTGGCTGCTCGTCGAACGGCTGGTGCGCCGCTCTATCGGCGTGAGCAACCGACGCGCCTTCCATGCCATCATTAACGATCCTCAAACGGCGATACCGGAGAGCTGGAAGAAATCGCCGCTGTTGCGATATCGGCGACTGCTCGCATTCGAAGAGGGACGCGCACGGGTGGCGGGCGTGAGCTTCGTCCTCGATGCTGAACTGGGGCTTTGTATCCGACAAGCAGACAAGGCGTCGTAATGGACTCATTCAACCTCACCACGCAACCGTGGATCCCCTGCGAATTCATGGATGGCCAGCGCGCGGAGCTTTCCACCAGGGATGCCCTGGTCGAGGCGCATCGCGTCAGGACGATCGCAGACCCATCGCCATTGGTTCTCGCCGTGCTGCATCGGCACTTACTGGCGGTGCTGCATCGGGCTTATGTGGGGCCGACAACCATGAACGAATGGTGCGTCATCGCGCGCAGCGGACGCTTTGAGGCCGACCATGTTGAGAGATACCTGAGTGGTGTACGAGATCGGATGGATTTGTTCCATCCGACGCATCCATTTGCGCAGACTCGAGGATTGGTACAGCAGTTCGCGGCGGATCCGATCGACGCGCTCACCTTGGAGCGTTCCAGCTGGGGATCGGCCCGGGAGTTGTTTCAACACCGCCCTGTCGCGCATCACCCATCGATGGAACCGGCGCAGGCTACGCGAGCCCTCTTGGCACATCAAGCGTTCGCCACGGGGGGCTTGGTGAAGAAGCCCAACGAGCCGACATCCGCCACAGCGGCGCCTTTGGTCCGGGCCGCCGTTGTGCTGCTTCGCGGAGCGTCCCTATTCGAGACCTTGGTGGCGAACTTACTCGTTTATGACCCGGCCCAGAACCGCCCGATCGTCGCAAGCCAAGACGACGCTCCAGCTTGGGAGCGGGGGGCGTTGCCCGAGAGAATGCCGGTGACACAAGAGCCCAAGCGCCTTCCCACGGGGTGGTTGGACGTGCTCACGTGGGTCAGCCGACGAATCGAACTTGTGGGGGAGGATCACCAGGTTCTTCACTTCGTGCGGTGTGTGGGACAAGGTTTGGCGGAAGGGTGCGATCTTGACCCGATGGTGTCATATCGGCTTGATGAAAAGCGCGGGTTCTTGAGCATTGGTATCGATCCTGAAAAGGCGTTCTGGCGCAACGCAGATAGTCTCTTCGAAGGCGGGCGCAGCGATGGTAAGAAATTTCGACGCCCGATGACCTTGGATCAGATGGCCAGCCCCGAGGCCCTGGATGTTGTCGGAACGTCCACCGTCTACACGATTGGCATGTTCGGGCTTTCGGCCGAGAAATCGCGCATTGACTACACTCGGGCCGAACAGCTCGCCGCCGCTGTGGGGCTCTTCGCCGATCCGGATGCCCGCGAAGCCATCGAGCATGCCCTCAGGTTTGCCGAAGCAGCGGTGCGGTGTCTTTGGGCGGCCCTCTCCACTTTCGCTCGCGAGAGCTTGCCACGGGCGGGCAGCGATGGGAGAGAACAACGGGAGCAGCGCCAAGATTTCGTACGCTCCTTAGGGGCTCAGCCAGCGGCGTGGAGCGCACTCGGTGCCGCCTTTGAGGCGTTCGTATTGGGTCTGAGTGGTGACAAGGACGATGCGCGGCGTCGCTTCGAGGAGCGAACCCGCCAAGTGGTGCGCAAGCAATTTTACGAAGCGGTCTCGAGTGCGATGGCGGATGGCCGAACGATGAAGGCGCGCGCGCTGGCAGAAACAGAGTTCGAAAGGACGTTGACGTACCTCGTCGACACCGAGTCACTTGCTGCTGGAAAGGAAACGATGCAGGAGGCTGAAACGTGAACCAGCAACAGAGGTCGAAGGCTCCCTTGGTCGAGTATCTCGAGGACATCGCCGCGCGTGAAGACCGCGCGACTCTTGCGGCTCTCCGCGCTTCGCTGGATGGCGATCACTCGCTCGCGGGACTTCGGGTCGTCCTGCCTTTCCTCCCTCAAGACGCTGGGCAGCGCGCGGAGGACGACGCCGTGCTCTTGGCCGGGCTCTTCGCCCTTCGCCCTGTCACTACCTCACTCTCGCTCGCCAAGGGCTTGCGGATGGTGTGGCGCCCACCTGGCAGGGACTCGCGCGACAGTGTGGAAAAGCGATTCTTGGCGCTTATGGCCGCCGAGCGCACGGACCTGGCCGTGCATCTTCGTCGCGCGATCTCGTTGCTCGCGGCGAGCGACCTCGGCATTGACTGGGATGATCTGTATCGTGCCATTAGGTATTGGGACTACGAGAGCGATTTCGTTCGTCGCCGCTGGGCGCGCGACTTCTGGGCGCTGAAAGGCGAAGATGCAAGTATCGCTCGCACAGAAACGGCAACTACGTGAACGGAGGCGCGGCAATGAAAGTCGAATTGCATCTGCTCCAGAACTTCGCCCCTTCCAATCTCAACCGCGACGACACAGGGGCTCCCAAGGACTGCGAGCTTGGCGGGCATAGGCGCGCACGCATCTCGAGCCAGTGCCAGAAGCGCGCCGTTCGAGAATTGTTTCGACTCGAGAAGCTGGTGAACCTCGAGAATCTGGGAGCGCGGACTAAGCGGATTGCGCAGGAGGTAGCCCGAGTGTTGGTGGAAGAGCATGGGCACAATTCTGAGGAGGCGATGACTCTGGCACTCGGCTCGTTGGAAGGGGCGGGACTTGGCCGAAAGAAGGCTGAGGGTGAGGAGGGGTGGAAGACCGAGTACTTGCTGTTCGTGCCGCGCAGAACGATTAATGAACTCGCGGCCCTGCTTCACGAGCATCGGGACGAGTTACACACTTTGCCGTCGTCACCCGAGCCCGTAGCCGAGGGCGACACAGACGCAACGCCTAGCAAGAAGAAGTCGACGAAGCAGAGGAAGAGGGAGAAGGAACTGGCGTACCCAAAGGAAATCGGCACGAAGATTCAGGAGCTCTTCGAGAACGCCCGCGCCGCCGCGGATCTGGCGCTATTTGGCCGAATGATTGCCGACAGGCCGGAGTGGAATGTCGAAGCCTCATGCCAGGTCGCCCACGCAATTTCGACCAACAAAGTTCAGATGGACTTCGACTTCTTCACTGCGGTGGATGACTTCAAGCCTGATGACACCGCCGGTTCGGACATGATGGGCACCATCCAGTTCAACTCATCGTGCTTCTACCGGTACGCGGTCCTGGATGTCAGGAAGCTTCACGAAAACCTCGGCGACGGCGACGATGCCGAAGATCTCCTGAAGCGATCGGTGGAGGCCTTCGTCCGCGCCTTCGTCTCCGCTATTCCCACAGGCAAGCAGAACAGCATGGCCGCACACAATTTCCCGAGCTACGCCCTTGCGGTCGTTCGCGCGGGCGGCCAGTCCGTCTCTCTAACGAACGCGTTCCTGAAACCGGCCCGCCCGCACGGGGCCGGTGATGGCGAGGCCGACCTGGTGGACGATTCGATCACCAAGCTGGAAGCCTATTTCGGTCGCATGGAGGATGCCATCGGCGCCCGCGACCGGTTCGCGATAACGTGGGCCGACCGGGACTTGGCTGACGAGGACGGCGTGGCTCGAGCCAAGAAACTGGGTGACTTTTTCACACAGATCACAGATCGTGCAGTCGGGGCGTCCGCATGACGTCGGTGCTTATCCGTCTTGAAGGACCCCTTCAGGCCTGGTCCACCCAGATCAAGCTCGGCATCCGTGACACCGATCAGGAGCCGAGCAAGAGCGGCGTCCTGGGCCTTGTGGGATCCGCGCTCGGCATGGCCCGCGACGACGAGGCAAGGCTCGCGGATCTTCGAGAGTTGAGGCTCGCGGTTCGCGTCGACCGCCAGGGGTCGTTGCTTCACGATTATCACACGGCCGGTGGTGGGCGGTTTCGCGGCGACCGTTACCTCGTGTTCGGTGCCAAGGACTGTGTGCCAAGTCACCGCTACTACCTGCAGGACGCGAGTTTCGTCGCGGCGCTGGCGGGCGACGCCCTGTTGGTTCGGTCAATCGGCGATGCGCTGCAATCGCCTCGCTGGCCTCTGTTTCTCGGCCGGCGCGCCTGCGTCCCGTCAGTGCCGCCGTTTGCAGGTTTCGGCGAGGGCGACGCGGCGGCTGCCGTGCGCGACGCCCCACCCGCCGAACGCATCGATCCTGGACCGCTCCGCGCCGTGGTCGAGGTCGAGCCGGCCGAGGACGGAGAAGCGCGGTATGATGTTCCTCTGTCCTTCGCAGAGGGCAACCGACGGTACGGACTGCGCTACGTGCGCACGGAGTGGGTTGAGGTTACCGATGAAGTGAAGTCGGCGGGTCAAAACGGAGATTGGCCGAAGGCAAGCCCGTGAGCACGCCCCTTCACATCATCCGCCTGGTCCTCCACCGCCGCGAACTCCTCCGCCTCGCTCGTCGTCACCATCTCGGGCGCAACGTCGATGACGGCTACCTGCTTCACGCCGGACTGGCTCAACTGTTCGCCACCTCGCGTCAGGCGGCTGAGATTCCGTTTCACACCTTTGCGGTGGACGACACGCTGGAATCCGCCCGGCGACATCCAGAATTCATATTCCTGCTGGCCTACTCGGACCTCGACCACTGGGCGCTGGTCCACCGTATGGGGCCGCCGAAGGAATTCCTGGTCCACATGTGCGATTCGAGGAATTTGCCCGTCCTCCCAGCGGGGGCGCGCACTGGTTTCCGCGTGCGCGCGTGCCCCATCGTGCGCACGCGGACGCCGGTCGCTCCCGGGCTTGGCACGAACGCTGATGGCCGGGGCCGGACCCGGGAGCTCGACTCTTGGCTCGCCTCTCTGGAACGGGCTGGCCGAAGCGACGCGGAGGACCCCCGGGCTGAGCTGCCATTCGCACATAGCGCCAAGGTATGGTGCGGCCGCGAGGCGGCATATGGAGGCTGGCTTGAGGCCGAGTTCGCACGACACAGCGGGGCCGTGCTCGACGAGCCGCCAAGTCTGGTAACGTTCAAGCGGGACCGTCTCTATCGTCGAAATGCCGACTCAGGGAGGGTCCTTGAGCGGCCCAACGCGATTCTGGAAGGCCATTTGCGGGTCGTTGATCCTGAGGGTTTTCGGGCTTTCTTTCGGCGTGGAGTTGGCCGCCACAGAGCATTCGGGTTCGGGATGCTGCTGCTGCGGCCTGTCGGTCGTTGAGTCGTGCTGAAGGGTCGCCTCGGCCTCGAAACGGCGCGAATCCCGCACGGCGACCGACACGGCCTCTTGTGGCTCTCGCGCGGGCGTCTATGGGTCGAGGATGGCACATTGCGCTTCGCGACAACCGGAAGCGGCGATTTGCCAGCGGGCGACTATTCGATCCCGTTTCAGCTACTCTCCTGCATCCTTCTTGGACCCGGGACCACCGTGAGTCACGATGCCATGCGCCTCATGGCGCGTCATGGGACGGCACTGGTGGCAGTCGGTGATGACGGCGTGCGCTTCTACGCAAGTATGCCGTTTGGCTCCGATGAGTCGATCCTCGCGCGCAAACAGATCGAGACGTGGTCGGACCCGGAGCGGAGACTCGACGCCGCGCGGCGCATGTATGCCTGGCGCCTCGGCGAAGTCTTGCCGCACTCTGATATTGCCGTCCTCCGCGGGATCGAGGGCGCCCGGATGAAGGAGAGTTATAAGCAGCTGGCCACCCAGCATGGTGTCGACTGGGCCGGTCGGCGCTACGACCGTGGGCGACCGGAGATGGCCGATGCCCCGAACCAGGCCATCAACCACGCGGCAACCGCTGTCGAGGCTGCCGCCATGGTCGCCGTCTCCGCGACAAGGACGATTCCCCAACTGGGGTTCGTCCACGAGGACTCGGCAACCGCATTCTGCCTAGACATTGCAGACTTGTATCGTGACACGTTCACCCTGCCGATCGCGTTTTCGGCAGTGCGCGGGTTTGAGAAACGACCCGACCAACCCTTGGAGCGAGTTGTTCGTCGGCTCGCCGGACGGTCTTTCCAGCAGCAGAAACTGATCCCCGCAATGATCGACCGAATCAAGGACCTCTTCGATGCCCATGACGGTGGTCGCAACGGTTGACCTCGCTCCGCGCTTCCGGGGCTTTCTGGCGTCCTGCATGCTGGAGATTGCACCCGGCGTATACACAGCGCCCCGGATGACACGGGCCGTTCGCGAGCGCATCTGGTCGGTCCTGGAGGATTGGCATGGCGAACTGGGTACGGGGGGCATAGTGATGACCTGGCGCGACGTGCGTTTGCCAGGCGGCCAAGGGGTTTCGATGCTCGGCCTGCCGCCGAAGGACCTGCAGGATGCGGATGGCATCTTCCTGGCACGACGGGAGCTCTTACCTGCAATCGAAGCCGACTTGGAACCGGAGTAAGCTATTTGACAACTGCTGGTTAGTACTAACGATCCGGCGAACCGGTCTTCAGGTCATTCGCACCCTCTTGCAAAACGCGAGAGGGTTTCCCCCGCGCGCGCGGGGATCGACCCGATCCCGGCGAGCTCGTCGCGTGCGCGATCGCCGATGCGTCAGCGTTTCCCCCGCGCGCGCGGGGATCGACCTTCGGCGTCGATGCGATGGCGAAGCCGCCGCGCGTTTCCCCCGCGCGCGCGGGGATCGACCGCGCGATGGGCGGCTCTGGGGGCGCGGGCGGGAGTTTCCCCCGCGCGCGCGGGGATCGACCCTTCGCCTGGGCCAATCCGCTCCAGGTCCCGCAGTTTCCCCCGCGCGCGCGGGGATCGACCGCGCGGTCAGGTGCCGGCGACCGTCCGCCCAGCGTTTCCCCCGCGCGCGCGGGGATCGACCCGGCGCAGCGAGCAAGGTCGGCGCAGCGACAAAGTTTCCCCCGCGCGCGCGGGGATCGACCCTTGCAGGCCGTTGTTTGAAAATCGAGGGTTGTGTTTCCCCCGCGCGCGCGGGGATCGACCTCTCCTCCGCGATGTACCGCGGGGCGCGGAGCGGTTTCCCCCGCGCGCGCGGGGATCGACCCGTTGACTGGCAGCGCAGACTTCGCGCGCGCGGGATCGCCACGCGATGCGGTCACGGCGTTTCCCCCGCGCGCGCGGGGATCGACCGTCCGTAGCGTCAGGCGTTCGCGCGGGGATCGCAGCGCGCATCGAGGTCGGTTTCCCCCGCGCGCGCGGGGATCGACCGATAGCTCGTCCGGAGCAGTCGGCATCGCATGTGGACTCGTGACGATGTTTCCCCCGCGCGCGCGGGGATCGACCCGGCAAGCCGGGGCTATCCTTCCGTGCGGTACCGTTTCCCCCGCGCGCGCGGGGATCGACCCTGGAATCTTGCGACGGACGTAGTGGCCGGCTTGTTTCCCCCGCGCGCGCGGGGATCGACCCGACTGTCGCCATATTGCATGCAGAGGTGATAGGTTTCCCCCGCGCGCGCGGGGATCGACCGCTACTGGCCTCCGTGTCGTGCCACGGCGTGAGGTTTCCCCCGCGCGCGCGGGGATCGACCTCGCCGGAGTGCTCGGGCGCACGAGCGATCGGCGGGTTTCCCCCGCGCGCGCGGGGATCGACCGCATGCTCGCGAGTTCGGCGCGCGGTCGCCGATCGACGGGTTTCCCCCGCGCGCGCGGGGATCGACCCTGCGCACGCGAGTTCGCCGCGCATCGACGTGCACGGTCGACGATGTTTCCCCCGCGCGCGCGGGGATCGACCCTTCCACCTTCCCCTTTTCAGTGAGGCCGAAATGTTTCCCCCGCGCGCGCGGGGATCGACCGGTGGTACTGCTCCCACGCATGCGCGAATCGTGGTTTCCCCCGCGCGCGCGGGGATCGACCTGGCCCAGAAACGGGCGCTCGTCGGAGCGACGCTGTTTCCCCCGCGCGCGCGGGGATCGACCTGTCACTTCTTCGCCGGCATCGGCGGCTGGAGCGTTTCCCCCGCGCGCGCGGGGATCGACCGGAGGGCGACCGCTATGAGCCCGGATAACATGTGTTTCCCCCGCGCGCGCGGGGATCGACCCTTCGCCTGGACCAATCCGCTCCAGGTCCCGCAGTTTCCCCCGCGCGCGCGGGGATCGACCTTGGCGCCTAACTCCACACTCTCTGTGATTCGAGTTTCCCCCGCGCGCGCGGGGATCGACCCCCCACCGTCACTACCGAGGTGGAGATCGAGGAGTTTCCCCCGCGCGCGCGGGGATCGACCTCCTGTCGCGCCAGACCACGCCGCAGGGTCTCCGTTTCCCCCGCGCGCGCGGGGATCGACCTCGGGCCGGGACCGCGGCCAGCACCGCCCGCCAGTTTCCCCCGCGCGCGCGGGGATCGACCCGTGCGGCAGTAGTCGCGTTGCATGCCATTGCCGTTTCCCCCGCGCGCGCGGGGATCGACCCATTGATGGTGAGATTGGGCGCGTCCACAAAGAGTTTCCCCCGCGCGCGCGGGGATCGACCCCGCATGGTCCTATCCTCCAGGTGGGGCGCGCCGTTTCCCCCGCGCGCGCGGGGATCGACCGCCGGCCGGGTCCGACGGCAGCGTGCCGAGGAAGTTTCCCCCGCGCGCGCGGGGATCGACCCCATTCGCGCGCGTTCAGCGCACAGGTGCCCTGGTTTCCCCCGCGCGCGCGGGGATCGACCGCGGCGATAATCTCCCCACGTCGGCGTATGGTCGTTTCCCCCGCGCGCGCGGGGATCGACCCTGGACGACATGGCGAAGAAGTCCCACGACGACGTTTCCCCCGCGCGCGCGGGGATCGACCCTCGGATGGGCCACGGCGGCGCCCGGCCGGCCGGTTTCCCCCGCGCGCGCGGGGATCGACCGCTGGCTCACGCGAGCCCGCCCTGCCGGATAGGGTTTCCCCCGCGCGCGCGGGGATCGACCGCGCGTATGGTGAACGTCCGGAGGTTCGACTCCGTTTCCCCCGCGCGCGCGGGGATCGACCCTTTCGCCCAGGCGCTTACGCCATTCATCGACGTTTCCCCCGCGCGCGCGGGGATCGACCGTGTCCCGGAAACGTCCCGATGCCGCTCCGGGAGTTTCCCCCGCGCGCGCGGGGATCGACCTCGGGCGTTCCGGGGTTCAAATCCCCGTAGCCGGGTTTCCCCCGCGCGCGCGGGGATCGACCCGCGGCGCATTCGCCGCCGCCACTCAGGGAGACGTTTCCCCCGCGCGCGCGGGGATCGACCCGCGCCAAGCACTGCGCAATACACGGCCCGGACTACCGTTTCCCCCGCGCGCGCGGGGATCGACCCGCTAATAGAATATTTAGAGTCGGCTACGAATTCCCGGCGCTCGTGCCAACCGGCGACTCACGGGGCTGCGTCGCCGTCGCCAACCGTCAGCGTCGCGACACCGAAGACCCGCCGGCCGGTTGTGCGCAGCACGACGCGGTACCGCCCCGCGGGGACGGCCCCGCCCGGCGAGTGCCAGCCGTCCCACACCCGGAAGCCAGCGGCGTGCGCCGTGATGCCGACCTCGCGGGAAAGGCGCAACAGCGCGCCGTTGCGCCACCATTCGAGCTGCACGTTGGTGGGCAGTGCCCTCGGCGCGAACACCTCGACCACTACATAGAGCGACCCGCCGGCAGCGGCCGGGGCGACGTGATCGGCCAGCGTATCCGCCAGCGTGAGCGTGCTGCGGTCGAATCCCGAGCCGAATGTTGCGTTTTCCAGGCGGAGCGGGACCGGCGGGATCAGTCCCGGCATGCCGACCGGCACGCCAAGGACGACGACGGCCGCCGCGGCGAGGCGCAACCGCGCCCCCCACCCACGACGCGCCGCGTGCCGCGCCAGCGGTGCGGCGCTGCCGACGGCGAGCAGCGCCGCAACAGGGGCGGCGAAGCGGGGTCGCACCCCCAGCAGCAGCGGAAGCAGCAGGTTGATCGCGGCGAAGGCGACGACAGCGAAGTACAGCAGCGAAAAGACGGGGCGCGTCCGCAGCCATCGGTCAAAGAGCATGTCGATGCACGACAGTACGGCCAGCGCCCCCAGCAGCACGAGGAACCCGACGTTAGGCGAGCGGACCACGGTGGAGTACGCGTAGAACGGCAGCAGGAAGAAGAGCGTCTCCTGGTAGAGCACGCGGGTGATCCAGGATGCCACCTCGTGCACGAGCCCCGGTGGCTCCCCCGCTACGGCGGCGGCACGGCCGAAGTACAGCGTGGACGTCCAGGCCAGCGCCAGGAAGACCGCCGACCAGGGCACCAGGTGGTAACGCTCCCGCGCCAGCACCACAAGCACCATGCCGGCCGACAATGCCCACGTCGAGTGGAGCAACCAGAACAGCGTCCGATGGCGGCGCCAGAGACGGCCCGCCCGTTCGCGCAGCGACAGTGGTGCCTCCTCCTGGGACGGGTCCGCGCCGTGTGGCAGCGCCGTGCCGGGCGCCCGCGCACGGGAAAGGTCGTGCGGCGAACCGGGGGGCGACAGGTGGGGGGCGACAGGTGGGGTTTCGCCGGCGGCCGCCGCGCGGCTTCCCGTGTCGCCCCGGGGAGGGCCATCGGCGCCCGGAACGACCCGCCCTCCGTGGACAATCCCACGAAATCCGGCGATTCTTCTGCGTCGATCAGAGCCCAACTGACCCGCGTCCGGGAGATTCCGTTCGATGGGAGAAGAAGGCCCGCGCAGTCCAGCACCCACGCCGCCGCCCGGTCCACCCCTGCGACCGGCGAATCGGCCCCGTTCGGCACCTGACCCGGAGGCGGCGCGGCCGCGCTTTTACTACCTCCTCCCGGCTGTCCTCACCATCGCCGGGGGCGCGGCGATTACCCTCGGCATTCTTCTTCTGCTCCGGCAGCGATTGCCCGAAGGGGCGGCAGCGCCGCAGACCGCCACCACCACCGCCGCGGACACCGCCTTCCGTTTCGAGGACGCCGGATGGCGCAACGACAAGGGAACCTGCATCGCCACCATCCGCGTCACGGCGATGGGGAAGAGTCCCCGCCGCCTGACGCTGTTCGTGACCGACTCGTCAGGCGCCGCGCTGGGCCGCGACGTCAAGGAGGCGCCGGTCGTGGCGCCCGGCGCGCTGGTGGAGTTCCATTTCGCGAACCTCGACTGCCGCCGGGTGGATGAGTGGCAGGTGCAGGGAGAGTTCGCGAAGCACTGACGCCTCCGGGCGCCGGGACTGTCGCCCGCCTAACAAATCCGGGGCAGCTGGTCCCCCGGCAGCATGTCGACCACGCGGCGCGAACCGATCCGCGTGCGCAGCATCACCAGCCCCGGATGGTCGGTGGTCACCCGCCCGGCAATCATCGCGCGCTGTCCGCGTTCGTGCCCGCGCAGCGCCGCCAGCGCGTCGTCGGCCGCGGCGGCGTCCACGAAGGCGACCAGGATGCCTTCGTTCGCCACGTAGAGCGGATCGAGCCCCAGCATCTCGCACGCCGCGGCCACCGCCTCGGGAACGATCAGCGACGCCTCTTCGATCAGGACGCCCACCTGCGACGCGGCCGCAATTTCGTTGAGCGCGCTCGCCACGCCACCGCGCGTGGGATCGCGCAGCACGTGTACTGCTTCGCCGACACGCTCCCGCAGTCGGGCCACCAGGGGCACCAGATTCGCGCTGTCGCTCTCGATCTGCGCCTCGAACTCCAGACCCTCGCGCGCCGCCATGATTGCCATCCCGTGGCGCCCGATCGGTCCGCTGATCAGCACCGCGTCGCCCGCACGCGCGGCATCGGGCCGCGGCCCGAACCCGGGCTCGAGGAAGCCGATGCCGGTCGTGTTGACGTACAGGCCATCGGCCCTTCCCCGCTCCACCACCTTCGTGTCCCCGGCCACCAGCTGCACTCCACTCTCCCGCGCCGCCGCCGCCATGGCGGCGATCACCCGGTCGAGCACGTCGAACGGCAGCCCTTCCTCCAGCACGAATCCGGCCGACAAGAAGCGCGGGGTCGCACCCATCATGGCCAGGTCGTTCACGGTGCCGTGCACCGCCAGCGACCCGATGTTGCCGCCCGGAAACTCCGCCGGACTGACGACGAACGTATCAGTGGACATGGCGATCTGGCCGCCCGGTACCGCCACCACCGCCGCATCGGCCAGTTGCCGGAGCACCTCGTTGTCGAGCAGCGGGAGGAAGCGCTCGCGCATCAGGGCAGCGCTCATCTTGCCCCCCGACCCGTGCCCGAGCTGCACGCGATCGATGGCGGTGAGGGGCGCCGGACACACGGGACCGGAGGCGAGAGAAGGAGTCGTCATGGCGCCGCGCCCGGCACGTCGGCCTCTCGCCTCTGGCCGGTGGCCTCCCTGTGGCCCTGGGCCTCTGACCCTTGGCCTTTGGCCTCAACGTCGTCGCCCAGACTGCCGCGATAACGTCCGTAGTTGTGGTACGCCGCACACGCGCCCTCCGACGACACCATCGGAGCGCCTAACGGGTGGTCGGGTGTACACAGCGTCCCGAACGCCGCGCACTCGAACGGTTTGATCTTCCCGCGCAGCACGTCACCGGCCCGGCACTCGGCCGGCTCCTCCACGCTCACGTCGCTCAGTCCGAACCGGAGCTCGGCGTCGAAATCGGAGAACTCCGGGCGCAGGCTGAGCCCCGACATCGGAATCTCGCCGATGCCCCGCCACTTGCGGTTGACGAGCTCGAACACCTGCTCCACCGCCGAGCGCGCCGGCACCGTCCCGTCACGGCGTACCGAACGAACGTACTGGTTCTCCACCTCGTGCCGTCCGCTCTCGAGCTGCTGCACCGCCATGTGGATGCCTTCGATGATGTCCACCGGCTCGAAGCCGGTGACGATGATCGGCACCCGATACGTCTGCGCGATCGGTTCGTACTCCGTCCACCCCATGATCGTGCAGACGTGGCCGGCCGCGAGAAACCCCTGAACGCGGTTGTCGGGAGCATCGAGGATGGCGGTCATCGCCGGCGGCACCGTGACGTGCGAGACGAGCACGCTGAAGTTCGGCACGCGGAGTTCCTTCGCGCGAAGCACCGCCATCGCGTTGGCCGGCGCGGTCGTCTCGAAGCCCACGGCGAAAAAGACGACCTGCCGGTCAGGGTTCTTGATCGCCAGCTGCAGCGCGTCGAGCGGCGAATACACCACCCGCACCGTGCCGCCGCGCGAGCGCACCTGCTGCAGGTCGCACTCGCTCCCGGGCACCCGCAGCATGTCGCCGAACGACGTGAAGATGACCTGCCGATCCTGCGCCAGCCGGATCGCCTTGTCGATCTGCTCCAGCGGCGTCACGCACACGGGGCACCCCGGACCGTGGATCATCTCCACCGCATCACCCAGCAGCTCGTCCAGGCCCTGCTTGACGATCGTGTGCGTCTGCCCGCCGCAGACTTCCATCAGCACCCACGGGCGCGTCGCGGTGCGCCGGATCCGTTCCGCCAGTGATCGCACGATCGCGGCATCGCGATACTCGTCGAGGTACTTCATCCGTCCTCCGTCCCGTTTGGCCTGTGACTCTGACCGGCGGCCTGTCCGTTCATCCTTTGGCCCTTGGCCCTTGGCCTTTGTCCCCTGGCCCCTTGGCGGTAGCCTGTGGCCCGCTAATCTCCCGTCGGCCCTAACGCGGCAAGCCCCGTGTCCGCCACCTCCCGCATCCATTCCAGCTCGTCCAGCTGGCTCATGTCGCGCAGCACCTCGTACGTCCGCCGCGCTTCGTCCTCGGCCACCTTGGAGATCGCGAAGCCGACGTGCACGATCACGTAGTCGCCAACGTCGACGTCCTCGGCCACATAGGCCAGACAGCACGAGCGTCGCACGCCGCCGAAGTCCACCACCCCCATCGGCAGGCCGCGGTCCTCGTGGCGCTCAACGATTCGTCCGGGGATTCCGAGACACATCGGTCGTTACCCTCCAGCGCGCCCTCAGGCGCGCAGCGTGGTGGCCACCCTGCACTCCACACCGGCGAGTTGCGCGGCGCCAACCGCCGCCTGGCCGAAGCTCACTGCACCGTCGTTCGGACCGAGCTGCACCGGGACCAGCACCTCGAACTCCATCTCTTTCAGGCGGCGGCTCAGCGACGACAGGAGACGCGCATTCTGGAAGCAGCCGCCGGCCAGCGCGACCGTGCGGCAGCCCGTGCGGTCAGCCGCGCGTTGTACCATCGCAATAGTGGCCGCGGTCACGGTCTCATGGAAGGCCGCGGCCAGCTCGGGCTTCGAGACGCCGAATCGCGCACGCTCGCCCAGCGCCACCAGCAGCGGGATGGGGTCGAGCTCATCCATGCCCTCGGCGTTCGTCGTCAGGCGCCACGGAAGCGGCTGCGCCTGACGCGCACCCGCCAGGGCCTCCAGTTCCATCGCCGCCTGTCCCTCGTAGCGCGATTCGTAGCGCACACCGATCACGGCCGCCGCGGCGTCGAAGAGGCGTCCCATCGACGACGCGAGGGGTGCGTTGAGCCGTCGCTCGATCTGGCGAACCGCCACCTCCCGAGACCGCGGACTGACGCCGATCAGGCCCGACGCGATCGCCGACCCGGCCGGATCGAGCGACAGGTAGCCCAGCGCGGCACGCCATGGGGCCCGTGCCGCCGCGTCGCCGCCCGGGAGCGGAGCGTAACGCAGGTGGCCGAGCCGGCGGTACCCGACCAGGTCCGCGTGGAGAACTTCCGCGCCCCACACATGCCCGTCGTCGCCGTAGCCAGTGCCGTCGAATGCGATGCCGATGACCGGATCGGTGCGCCCATGCTCGGCCATGACGGCCGCGATGTGCGCGTGATGGTGCTGCACCGGCATGTCGGGCTCCAGTCCGGTCTCGCGCGCCAGCCGCGTGGAGAGGTACCCCGGGTGCAGGTCGCGCACCACCGCCTGGGGACGGATGCGGAACAGTTGCTCGAACCGGCGAAGGGCGACCGAGAAGTGCTCCACAGTCTCCACCGTCTCCAGATCGCCAATGTGCTGGCTGACGTAGGCACGACTGCCTTCCAGCAGGGTGAACGTGTTCTTGAGATGCGGGCCCACGGCCAGCAGCGGACGGGGCGAAGCGATCGGCAGGTCGATCGGCATGGGCGCGTAGCCGCGCGCCCTCCGGAGAAAGACCGGTGCACCGTCGACGACGCGCATCACCGAGTCGTCGTAGCGCGCCACGATTTCCCGGTCGTGCAGCAGGAACCCGTCGGCGATGTCGCGGAGTCGCTGGCGCGCTTCGTCGTTGGCGATGGCGATCGGCTCGTCGCTCAGGTTGCCGCTGGTCATCACCAGCGGCCGTCCCGCGGCGCGAAGCAGCAGCTGGTGCAGCGGTGTGTACGCCAGCATCACGCCCACGTGCGCCAGGCCGGGCGCCACGTTAGGCGCCAGCGGCGGCCCGCCGTCGCGATCCCGGTCGTCACCACGGCCGGTCCTGGTGGCCAGCAGGACGACCGGCCGCGCCGCCGACTCCAGCAGCCCGGCCTCGGCCGGGTTCACCTGCGCGAATTCCCGCACAGCATCCAGGGCACCGACCATCACCGCCAGTGGTTTGGCTTCGCGCCCCTTCCGACTGCGCAACCGATCCACGGCTGTCCGGCTGGTCGCGTCCACCGCCAGGTGAAATCCCCCCAGGCCGCGCACGGCGAGAATGCCGCCTTCGCGCAGCAGCTGTGCCGCGCTGCGCATGGCCCCCTCGCCGAACGTGGGAGACCGCTGGTCGTCGCGGCGCTCGAACCAGAGTGACGGGCCGCAGGTTGGGCAGCTGTTGGTTTCCGAATGGTATCGGCGGTCACCCGGCGTGGTGTACTCGGCCAGACAGGCGGGACACTGGGCAAACGCGCGCATGCTGGTGCGTTCGCGGTCGTACGGCATCGACTCGATGACGGTGAAGCGCGGGCCGCAGTCGGTGCAGGTGATGAACGGGTAGCGAAATCGCCGGTTCGATGGATCCGCGAGCTCGCGGGCGCACGCGTCGCAGGTCGCGACGTCGGGAGAGACGGGCAACCGGCCGTCGGGAGACGCCGCGCTGGCGCGCACCTCGAAGGTGTCAACGCCTAACGCTTCGGCAGGCGAGACGTCCAGCGCCTCGATCCGAGCCAGCACCGGCGCCTCGGCGCGCAGCCCGGCGATGAACGCGTCAACCAGGGCGATGGCGCCCTCGGCGTGTATCTCCACCGCGCCACTGGCGTTGAGCACCCACCCCGTCACGCCGTGGCGCAGGGCGAGACGATGCACGAATGGACGAAACCCGACTCCCTGCACCAGGCCGGTCACGCGCACGCGACGCGCCGTGCCGGACACGGCAGGGTCGCGCTCTCCGGCGGAGTCGCTCAGCTCCCGCGTTACGCCCACGTCACACCGCGACGGCGGGTGCGGCGTGGCTGCGGAGAAAGTCCATCCAGACATCGAGCCCCTTTCCGGTGAGCGCCGAGACCTGGAAGAACTGCAGATCCGGATTCACCTGATGCGCACAATCGAGCGCCCGCTCGACGTCGAACGGCACGTATGGCAGGAGGTCGATCTTGTTGAGCACCGCGTACCGCGCCTCGCGAAACATCTTCGGGTATTTGAGCGGCTTGTCTTCACCTTCGGTAACCGAGAACACCACGATCTTCGCCAGCTCGCCGAGGTCCCAGCTGGCCGGGCAGACCAGGTTGCCGACGTTTTCCACGAACAGCAGCCGCGTGGCCGCCAGATCGATCGCGTCGAGCGACTCCAGAACCTGGCGCGCGTCCAGGTGGCAGGCGCCGCCGGTGACCACCGCCTGCACCAGCCGCGTGGTGCGCCGGGCCAGCCGCTCGGCGTCGTTCCGGGTCTGCACGTCGCCGGTGACCACGGCGATGCCCAGCTCGTGCCCCAGTGCGTCGAGCGTGCGCTCCAGCAGGGTCGTCTTTCCGGATCCGGGCGACGAGACGAGGTTGAAGGCCGTCACCCCGTGGGCCTCGAGCCGGCGGCGGACTTCCGACGCCAGCTCGTCGTTCTTCGCCATGACCCGTTCGCGGACCTCAATCGTCCGGATTGCCATCGTCCACCTCGAGGTAGTCGAGCCGGAGCACGTCGCCCACGCGTCGCTCCAGGGCGCATCGCGCGGCGCCGAACGGCGGCTGGGTCAGCAGCGCGTCCAGGCAGAAGCTCAGGTTGTCCGGTTCCAGTCCGCAGTCGTCGCCGACCTCCAGGCCCACGACGCGCAGTCGCGCGGCGCCCTCGCCCAGACGTTCCTCGGCCATCCGGCACACCTCGACCGCGATGCTGAGCTCATGCACGGGCCGGCTCCGTGAGCGGAAAGCACGACACCCCCCACGCCACCAGGGCGGCGGCGGCCTGGCTCACCAGCTCGTCGAGGCCCGCTTCGACCTCCGGACTGAGCGCGGTGGACATCTCGACCCGCGCCGGCTGGATGCCTAACGCGACGAGCTCGGGAGGCAGCGTGCCGCGCAGCTGCGCCAGCGCCAGCACCTCCCGGAGGTCGATCTGGTGCGGCGACAGCTTCTGTGCCAGAAACCGCGGGACGCCGTCGCCCTCGAGCCGCGCCAGCGTGCCGGGTACGGCGCCGCTGTCGATCGCATCGAGAATCAGCAGGCGCTGCGCCGACTCCACCACCGGCAGCAGGTTCATCCCCCAAGTGCCGCCGTCCACCAGCTCCACGGTCGGGGGAATGAACCAGTCGTCCTGCAGACGCGCCAGCGCCGCCAGGCCGACACTGTCGTCGGCCATGAGCAGGTTGCCCAGACCCAGCACCACCGTGCGCGGCCCGTCACGGACGGCCATCGACATACTCCTCGCCGACCGGAACGAACCGGCCGCCGCTGATGATCGACGAGATCGTTCCCGTCCGCTCCAGGTGATCCGCCCGGATCGCGAGATAGATGTGGATCGGAATGAAAATCAGGAAGATCCAGGTGAACGTGTGGTGGGTGAACCGCACAATCTGCGCGCCGCCGAACAGGGCGTTTACCCAGTTGAAGGTCGAGTAGATGAACCCGCCGGGATTCGACTGTCCGTAGAGCGCGAAGCCGGTGATCGCCGATACCGCCGCCGCCCCGTATACGAACGTGTAGCTGAGCTGCTGGAGCGGGTTGTGGCCCAGGTAGCGCGGTGCCCGGTCCGGCTGGATCATCGCGTAGAACTTCACCATCTGCATCAGGTTCCGCAGGTCCCGCGGACGCACCGGGAAGAGCGCCGAAAACCGTTCGAAGCGGTTCCCCATGAACATCCAGTAGAAGCGCACGATCGCGGTCATCACCAGGACCGCAGCCGCGGCGAAGTGGGTGAAGCGCACGTATCCCATCAGGAAATGGGAGCTCGCCTCGCCGGAGGTCACGAAGTACGGTTTGCCGATGTACAGGCCGGTCACCGCGAGGACTGCGATACAGAGCGCGGCGACCCAGTGCATGAAGCGCAGGGGGCGTTCCCACAGGTAGACCCACTCGTATTCCCCGCTGGGCGGCGGGATCCGACGCATGAAGTCGAAGACGCCAACGCGGACCGGCGGAATGTGTTGGTGCTTCGCCTGCCCTTCGGTGGAAGCGGTCATTGTACCCGTACCTCGGTGATCAGGCGTCCCTCGGCGTCGAGGACGTGGACGCCGCACGCCATGCACGGGTCGAAGGAATGGATGGTGCGCAGGATCTCGAGCGGCCGGTTCGGATCCAGGAGCGGATGGTTGTCGGTGAGCGCCGCCTCGTAGGGGCCCACCTGCCCATTGGCGTCACGCGGACCGGCGTTCCAGGTGCTCGGCACCACGCACTGATACCGGGAGATCTTGCCGTTCTCGATCTGCACCCAGTGGCCGAGCGCGCCGCGGGCGGCGTCGAGGTACCCGTAACCCTGGGCCTTGGCCGGCCAGGTGGACGGATCCCACTTGTCCTTGCTGAAGGTCTGTGTGTCGCCGCTCTTGATGCGGGTCACCAGGGCATCGTACCAGGTACTCATCCGGCGGGCGAGCAGCAGCGTTTCGACACCGCGCGCCGCCGTCCTGCCTAACGTTGAGAACAGCGCGGCCGGGCCGACGCCCAGCTTGCCGAGGGCGTCGCCGATGACGGTTTTCGCCTCGGGGTGCCCGGACGCGTAAGCCACCAGCATACGGGCCAGCGGTCCCACCTCCATCACCTGGCCGTCGTACCGCGGCGACTTGAGCCACGAGTACTTCTTCTCGTCCTGCAGGTACTTCCACGGCGTCGGCGGCCCGTCGTACTTGGGTTTCGTTTCGCCCTCGTAGGGATGCAGCGCGGCCTGGTCGCCCTGGGTGTACTCGTACCAGGAACTGAAGATGTACTCCTTCACCTTCTCCTGGTCGTAGGGCAGCACCTTGCTCAGGTCGCGGTTCATGATGATGCCGCGCGGCAGGTACAGCTTGTCGACCTCGTTCACGCCGCCTTCGGGAAACGCCCCCACCGCCAGATAGTTCTTCACACCGCCACCGATCGCCGCCCACTCCTTGTAGAACCCGGCGATCGCCACCAGGTCGGGCCAGTACACCTGTTCCACGAAGCGCTGGGCGCGCGCGATCATGTCACTGATTTCCGTCAGCCGCGCGGCGTTGATGGTGGCGGTACCCTCGAGGTTGATGGCCGAGGCCATTCCGCCCACCAGGAAATTCGGGTGCGGGTTCTTTCCCCCGAAGATCGTGTGCAGACGGATCACGTCGCGCTGCCAGTCGAGGGCCTCCAGGTAGTGCGCCACCGCCAGCAGGTTTACTTCCGGGGGGAGTTTGTACGCCGGATGGCCCCAGTACCCGTTGGTGAAGATGCCCAGCTGGCCCGACGAGACGAACTTCTTCACCCGGTCCTGGACTTCGCGGAAATACGTGGCCGAGTTCTTCGGCCACGGAGAAATGCTGGCGGCGATCCGCGAGGTCGCCGCCGGATCGGCCTTGAGCGCGCTCGTCACATCCACCCAGTCGAGCGCGTGGAGATGGTAGAAGTGAATGACATGGTCCTGCACGTACTGCATGCCGTGCACCAGATTCCGGATCAGGTTCGCGTTCGGCGGTACGGTGATGCCGAGCGCGTCTTCCACCGCGCGGCAGGACGCGATGGCGTGTACCACCGTGCAGACGCCGCAGATGCGCTGGGTGTAGGCCCACGCGTCGCGCGGGTCACGCCCCTGCATGATGATCTCGATTCCGCGGAACTGCGTCGAGGTGGACCAGGCATTGGTGATCTTGCCGTTGTCCGATTGGGCTTCGATGCGGAGATGCCCCTCGATACGGGTGATCGGATCGACGACGACTCTCGTGGCGGCCATGACCTATTCCTCCCTCGTGGGGGCCGCCGGCGGCGCGCCGCCCGATGCGGTTGCCTGTGCCCTGCGATGCTGGATCTGATAGATGCCGGTCGCGATCGCGTGGGCCGTCACGCCGACCACCGCGCCCAGCGCCAGCGTCGCCCCGACCGTGTCGATCTTGTTCTCGATCCCGATCCCGGCCACGTTAGGCAGCCGGCCGTAGAACGGCGCCATGGTGTCCCAGAAAAACGGCTCGGTGCACCCGAGGCACGGATGGCCCGCGCCGATCGGCCAGCTGGTGTGTGAATTCCACTGGAAGATCGGGCAGGGCGAGAACGTCGCCGGGCCCTTGCACCCCACCTTGTAGAGGCACCATCCCTTTCGGGCCGCCTCGTCGTCGAACACCTCGACGTACTGGCCGGCATCGAAGTGCGCGCGGCGCGGGCACTGATCGTGGATCCGCTTGCCGTATGCGAACAGGGGCCGCCCCTCGCTGTCCATCTCCGGAAGCCGCCCGAAGGTCAGGAAGTGCACCACCGTCGCCGTCACCACGTCGGCGATCGGGGGACATCCGGCGATGTTCAGCACCGGCTTGTTGGTCACGATCTTGTTGACGCCAACGGCCCCGGTCGGATTCGGGCGCGCCGCCTGGACGCTCCCCCAGTGCGCGCACGCCCCGACCGCGATCACCGCCGCCGCGTCCTTCGCCGCCTCCTCCAGAATCTCCTTGCCCGTCCGGCCGCCGATGGTCAGATAGATCCCGTTGTCGTTGAGCGGCACCGAGCCGGTGACGATCAGCACGTACTTCCCCTTGTTCGCCGCCATCGAATCGGCCAGCGCCTTCTCGACCGCCGCGCCCGCACCCGCCATCAGCGTGTGCTGGTAGTCGAGCGAGACGATGTCGAGCAGCAGGTCTCCGATCGTCGGGTCGGAGGTGCGCAGGACGCTCTCCACGCATCCGGTGCATTCCTGAAGCTGGAGCCAGATGACGCTGGGACGCTTGATCGACTCGAGGGTCTGCGCGACCTTCGGCAGCAGGCTGTTGCTCAGTCCGAGCACCGCGACCATCTGGCCGCAGAACTCGACAAAGTCGCGCCGCGAGATGCCCCGTGATTTGAGGTTCTCCCCGAGCGTCTCGCTCTCAACCCAGGGATGGGACGTTGGGTAGTACATCCGTGCGCCCTCCGGTCGCTCTGGTTGGTGCGGCAGACCGGCGGCGGGAGCACCGCCGTCAGTGTGCGGGCAGGCCTCTCTACCTCCGTGCCGCCAAGGATCGGGGCGCCGCAATCAGCCAACCATAGGGCAACCGCGCACCCGGGCATCGGGAAAACCCTGACTTCTCGCATTTGCCGCGGGGCGGCGGCGGTCAGCCGATGACTGAGAGCTGCCCTTCAGATCAACAACGCCAGATACACGGCATACGCCGCAACCATCAACCCGCCCTCGAGCCGCGAAATGCGACGTCCGGTTCGCATCAGTGGGAACAGCGCGAGCGCCGACCCCAGCATCCACCACACGTCGGTGCGCATGATCTCCGGCGATACACGGATCGGAAGGATCGCGGCAGTGATTCCCAGGATGCCCAGGATATTGAAGACGTTCGATCCAAGCAGATTGGCGATCGCGATGTCGGAGTGGCCGCGCCGCGCCGCGGTGATCGACGCCGCCAACTCAGGCAGGCTGGTGCCCGCTGCCACGACCGTCAGACCGATCACCCGCTCGCTGACCCCGGCCAGCCGCGCCACCACCACCGAGCCCTCGACCAGCAGTCGCGCCCCGATGACGAGCGCTACGATGCCGCCCAGGAGCAGCATGATCGAGACGCCGAGCGCTCGCCATTCGCGCGGCGGCGTCAGCGTCGTGACCTCGGCGTCCAGCTCCCGCACCTCGGCATCCTTCACCTCGCGGCGCGCCAGCCAGACGGAAAACGACGTGAATGCGATCAGGCCGAGCACCAGAAACCCGCCCTCGGCCCGATCGATCACCAGGTCGCGCATGACGATCACCCCGGCCGCCGTCACCACCAGCATCACCGGCCAGTCGACCTTCACCGCGGTGCCGTGCACCTCCATCGGCCTGACGAGGGAGGCAATGCCGAGGGTGAGGACAATGTTGAAGATGTTCGACCCGACCACATTGCCGACCGCGATGTCGGGCTGGTGCCGGGCGGCCGCCAGCAGGGAGACGGTCAGCTCGGGGAGCGACGTTCCGAATGCCACCACGGTGAGGCCGATCACCGCCGTCGTGAGCCCGGCCAGCCGCGCCAGCGACACCGCGCCACGGATCAGGACCTCGCCCCCACCGGCGAGCAACGCCAGACCGCCGGCGATCACGAGAAGTGCGAGCCCTGGCCCCATGGCGCAGAAGATACCGCGCGTTGCAATCGAAGGAGAACGACTGACGCTGGCCCGTGGCCGAATCCCGCACCAGAACGTACCGCTCCTGAACTCTCTCCTTTCGCCTCTGGCCTTTGACCTCTGGCCTTTGGCCTGTGGCCTTTGGTCTTTGGCCTCCTCACGCCTACGTTTCCCTTCGATTCATCCTTGCCACCCTCACCGCACCCGATACGATCCGATGACCGAACGCGCACCCGCCACCCCCACCGACTCCCAACCACTCGTCGGCGTGCTGATGGGGAGCAAGAGCGACTATGAGATCATGCAGCACTGCGGCAAGACGCTCGACGAGCTGGGCATTCCGTTCGAGGCCCGCGTGCTCTCGGCGCACCGGACGCCCGACGAGGCAGCCGCCTACTCGGCCGACGCCGCGTCGCGTGGGTTGATTGTCATCATCGCCGCGGCCGGCGGCGCCGCGCATCTCGCCGGCGTCATGGCCTCCAAGACGTTGCTTCCCGTCCTGGGAGTGCCGATGCCATCGCAGCACCTCAATGGAATGGATTCGCTGCTTTCTACCGTGCAGATGCCGGCCGGTGTGCCGGTGGGAACGCTTGCCATCGGGAAGGCCGGTGCGATCAACGCCGCGATCCTCGCCACACAGATCATCGCCACGTCGCGGTCCGGCGTGATGGATCGCCTGCGCGTGTTCCGCGCGGCGCGGCGCGAGGACGTGCTGAGGCAGACCATACCGTAGGACGCGTTCAGCGGTCAGCGATCAGCGCGTGACCGCGGTCCACCGGGCCGCTCCTCCCGGGCGGGAGGGCCCATCGCCATCAGCGATCAGGCAGATCGTTCAGCTGCCGGCTACACCGCCCGCCGCACCGCTCCGAACCGGCGCTCGCGCGACATGAACTCCTGCAGGGCGGAGTCGAGATCGGTCTCGCCGAACTCCGGCCACATGCGGCGCGAGAATACCAGCTCGGCGTACGCGCACTCCCAGAGCAGGAAGTCGCTCAGACGCTGCTCACCGCCGGTGCGCACCAGAAGATCGACATCGGGAACCCGGTTGGCGTCGTGTTCCGCGTCGCGCAGGGCGCGCGCGAAGTCTTCGCGCGACACCGGTTCCCCCTGGGGCACCCGGGCGGCTGCCCGCACAATCAGATCGCGGGAGGAGTAGTCGATGGCAATGCGGAGGCGCAGGGCGCTGCCCGCGCGCGTGGCGCGCTCGGCCGCCGCGATGGCGCGCCGCAGCTGGGGCGTCAGCCGATCCCGGCGTCCGATGATCGTCAGGCGGATGCCGTGCTCGACGCAGCGCGGCACCTCGGCCGCCAGGTAACGGCGGAACAGTGCCATCAGCGCCCCGACTTCCTCCGGGGGCCGCGCCCAGTTGTCCGACGAGAACGCGTAGAGCGTCAGGAACTCGAGCTCCAGGCGCCGGGCGTGCTCGACCACACGACGGACCGCCTTCGCGCCCGCGAGGTGCCCGGCCGTGCGTGACTTGCCGCGGGTTGTGGCCCATCGGCCGTTGCCATCCATGATGATGGCGACGTGCCGCGGCAGATTCGTCGTCAGGCGACCGGATCGAACCGCGACACCATTCGAGCTGAAGTCCACCCTCACCGCTCCCTTGTCACCCGAATGATCGCTTCCATGTGGTCGAGATAGCGCTCCAGCGCCCGGCGTCCCGCTGCCGTCAACGCGTAGACGGTTTTGGGCACCCGCCCCTCGAAGGTCTTGGTGCAGGTGACGTACCCCGCATCCTCGAGCTTTCGCGCATGGACGCTGAGGTTGCCGTCGGTCGTCTTCATCAGCTCCTTCAGTTCGTTGAAGGCGAGCGAGTCGTTCACCGCCAGCGCACTGACGATGCCCAGCCGCATCCGTTCGTGAATGAGACGATCGAGGGCGGCCGGCGTCGCGTCAGCGGTCTTCCCGCGCGCGCCGCGCAGGCCCGCCTCGTCGCCATGCTCGTGCTCCGATCCGCGATTCCGCCGGCGATCGTCTGCCAGTGCACTGCGCTTAGCCACCGTACCTCCGGGCGATTGCGATACCGAACACGATGTGCAGCCCGCCGAAACCGGCGAGCATGAACCAGTTGGCCAACCCGGGCGGCGACGCCAGCGCCACCACGCCCAGTGCCATGAACAGAATCCCCAGCACCGGCACGATCGGGACCGACAGTGCGCCCCCGGCTGTAACTCCCGCGCCATATAGCACCAGCCACATCCCGGCCAGCAGCTCCTCGGCCCCGGCGCGTACAACCGCCACGGTGAGGAGGACACCCGCCAGCACGGCGGGTGTGAAGGCCAGCAGTGCCTTGCGAGCAGGGCCCGACATCAACGGCGGCCCCAGCGAGCGGGCCTTCCGCACGGTGAAGCCGACATTCACCGCCAGGGCCACAGCCGCGGCCCCCACCCAGACCGCAATCCATCGCGCCGCCGTCGCCTCCCGCGCGGCGACCACCCCAGCAAGGACGGCGATCCCACCGCCCGCGATCACCCCGGCTCCCGACACCGCGGTGAACGAACCGGCGCGCTCCATCGTCTCGCGGATGAAGCGCAGGTTGGCAATCGCCCGCTCATGGAGGGCGGGCGACGCGGGCGGCGTGTCGTCGGGCGACGGGACCACGGTCACCCGCACAACCTGCCGGTGGCGCGGTGCAATGTCAAGTACTTTTCGTCACAAAGTGCGATGCCTGCGCGTCAACCCGAAAAGGCCCCACAGCGTCTGGTCGCTGACCGGCTTCCGTCCCTATGGCCTTTGACCTATGGCCTTCTCGCTTGGCCTATGACCTTGGACCTTTGGCCTTCTTCTGTCCCACACCCCCAACGCCCAGAGCCCGACCTTCCCGCTCGCGATCGTCCAACTCGCCGCGGAGAGCCCGATATCGCTCCACCGCGTCCCGCCCGATCTTCTGGTCCGCGGTCGTCGTCATGCCGTACAGATACGTGATCTGCGCTTGCAGTTGCGGCTCCGAGTAGCGCACCGCGGAGGTGACGAGCGTGGCACGCAACGCGTTCAGCTTCGCCAGCGTGTCCGCCGCCACTCCCGCCGCACCAGCCAGTCGCGCGCGCGCCACGTCCACGCGGTCCACCAGATCGTTCACTTCGCTCACCAGATCGCGCACCTGCAGGTTGTGCTCCAGTTGCTCGCGCAGATCCGCCGACGACACGCCGTCGGCGGCCACCCGCGGATCGATCCGCAGCGTGAGCGGTCGCTCGGCGCGATAGCTCCCCGCCGTGAGACGGACTCGATAGGCACCGGGAACGACCAACGGACCGCGCAGCCCTCGCGATCCGTGCATCGCGCGCGGTCCCGGCAGGGCCAGGTCCCAGACGAAACGGTTGACGCCCGCCTGCCGCGTCAGGCGATCCTGCGCGTCGTCCTCGACGCGGTCACTGACGGCCGCGCGTGCGGACCGATCGACCGCTTCGAACCGCCGCTCCACGTTCCCGAGGGAATCGAGAATCTCCAGGGTCACCGGCTCGCGCGACGCGTCGGGGGAAAGCCAGAAGTCGATCGCGGCTCCCGGCGGCGGGTAGCCGGGATCCGACGGCTCATCGCGCCGAACGTCCGCTCCGCCAAACCCTCGCGCGTAGCGCATGCGGTACGCCGGCCGTGGCGCGAAGAGATGCGCCGGTCCGGTCGCGATGGCGTCCGTCAGTTGGTGGAGCGGCGTCAGGTTGTCGAGAATCCAGAACCCGCGACCCTGAGTGGATATCACGAGGTCCTGCCGGAACACGCGCAGGTCCGTGACCGGTGTGTGCGGCAGATTGAGCTGGAGCGAACGCCACGTCTTTCCGGCATCGAACGTGACATAGAGTCCGAACTCGGTGCCGGCATACAGCAGGCCCTCGCGGTCCGGGTCCTCGCGCACCACCCGCGTCGGTTCGTCGCGCGGAATGCCGTTGGTGCCATCGGTGAGCAGCGTCCAGTGTGCGCCGTAGTCATCGGTGCGCCACAGCCACGGGCGGAAGTCGCCTGTCAGGTAGCAGGTCACCGCGTAATACGCGGACCCCCGGCTGGCAGGCGACGGCTCGATGTTCTGCACCCGGCAGCCGGGAGGCTGCCCGGCGGGGGTGACGTTCGTCCAGTGCCTGCCATCGTCTCGGGTCACGTAGAACGGGCCATCGTTCGCGCCGGTCCAGATCACGCCGGCCTCCCGGGGTGATTCGCGGATGGCGTACAGCGCGCTGTAGGTCTCCTCACCGGTGACGTCGATCGTGATGGGCTCACCGCTGGGACGGTTCTGTCGCTCCGGGGGATTCCAGGTCAGATCCGGCGAAATGCGCTCCCAGGTCACGCCTTCGTCGCGCGTCCGATGGACGTACTGCGATCCGTAGTAGATCACCCGCGGATCGTGGGGAGAGATCTCCATCGGCGCGACCCGCTGAAACCGGTAGATCAGCGCCGCCCCGGTGTTTCCGTACAGTGATTGCGCTCCCACCCAGTACTGCTTCTCCTGCCCCGTCCTCAGGTTCATTCGCGAGAACCGCCCCTTGCAGGAGCCATACACCGTGTCGGGATCGACCGGGTGCGGCAGAATCGGACCGGTCTCGCACCCCGGGCCCGCCCGCCATGTCTGCACCGGACTGTCGGCGCTGCCTGACGAGAGCGGCAGACTCGGGACGATGAGCGTGGTGTTGTCCTGCTGCGCGCCGTACAGCCGGTACGGAAACTGGTTGTCGGCTGCCACCTGATAGATCTCGGCGGTCGGCTGGTTGTAGAGGCTGGACCACGTCCCGCCGCCGTTGAGCGTCACCGTGGCGCCGCCGTCGTTCGCCTGGATCATGATGTCGGCGGCGTTGGGATTGATCCACAGATCGTGGTTGTCGCCGTGCGGATTCTGCTGCACCCGCCAGGTGTGGCCACCGTCTCCGCTGCGATACAGGTCCTCGGTGCCCACCCAGACGATGTCCGGGTCGTGCGGATCGACCGCCAGGTCCGTGTAGTAGAACGGGCGGGAGAGCAGCGGGGGGTAGTCGCTCACCAGGTGAAACGACTCACCGGCGTCGTCAGAGCGATACAGCCCGCCGCCGGGCCTCGCTTCCATGAGGACGTAGACGATGTCCGAATCGGCGGGAGTGACGGCGATGTTGCTCTTCCCGACCAGACCATCGGGCAGCCCGTTGGTCAGCTTCCGCCACGTCGTGCCGCCGTCGGCGCTCTTGTAGATGCCCCCTTCGCGCGCCCCGGAGATGATCGTCCACGGCTTTCGCTCGGCACGCCACATGGATGCGTACACGACCCGGGAATTGCCGGGCTGCAATTCCACGTCCACCGCGCCCGTGCTGTCCGACACGTGCAGCACCCGCTCCCAGGTATCGCCGCTGTTCGTGGTCCGATATACACCGCGTTCCGGATTCGCGGCGAACGGATTTCCGAGTGCGGCCACGAATACGATGCGGGGCGTTCCGGGGTGAATTGCCACCGCGCCGATATTCCCCGCGCGGTCGAGACCGACAAACTGCCAGGTCCGGCCAGCGTTGGTGGAACGGTACACACCCTTCCCGATCGACACGTTCGACCGCAGCGCATCTGACCCCGTACCAACGTAGATCACGTTCGGATCGGACTTCGACACGTCGATGGCGCCGATCGAACCCACCGCGAGGAACCCGTCGCTGACGTTCGTCCACGTCTGGCCGGCGTCGGTCGTCTTCCAGACTCCGCCCCCGGTCGAGCCCATGTAGAACGTGAGCGGTTCCCGTGGAACGCCGGTGACCGCAGTGACGCGCCCTCCGCGCGCCGGCCCGACCATCCGATAGCGGAGCCCGCCGAGGAATTCCTGGTCGAGGTACGTGGTGAGTGGCGCGACCCGCGGCGGCGGCGGCACGGGCGCTGCCGCCGTTGGCCGCGGCGGCCTGGTCCGTTGCGCAACCACCGCGTCGCCGCACAGCACGAGGGCCGTGATCCCGAGCCCGATCACACGGGCGGAAGAACGAACACGTCGGCGGTTCATCGCGAGCTCCGGCCCAAGGCGCGCTCAGTCATCCAGAGGCTGTCGGCTCCGGTCCGGAAAGGCCAGGCTCAGCAGGGCACCGGCCAGGAAGAAGGCCGAGGTGAGGCCGAGCGCGGATCCGATCCCGACGTTAGGCAGGGTGGCCACGTAGCCGATGGTGTACGGCGCAAGCGCGCCCAGCCCGCGTCCGAGGTTGTAGGTGAGTCCCTGGCCGGTGGCGCGAACCGCGGTCGGGAACAACTCGGCCAGGAACGATCCGAACATGCTGAAGTAGCCGTAGCCGACGAAGCCGAGCAGCGGGCCGAGCGCCATCAGCACCAGCGGGCTCCGCGCCATCTGGCCGTAGAGCGGCACCAGGATCGCGGCCGTGACCAGATAGCCGATGAACGTGCGACGGCGCCCGAGCCGGTCGGAAATGAAGCCGAACGAGTTGTAACCGATGTAGGCGCCGATCTGCACCGGAATGATCCAGCCCGTGGAGCGGATGATCGACATCCCCGCGCCGCCCTGTTCCAGGGGCCTGGCCAGAAAACCCGGGAGCCAGAAGAAGAGCCCCCAGTTCGCGAACTGGACGAACGCCGAGAGCAGGGTGGCGAGCACCGTCCGGCGCCGGAACGTCTGGCTGAACAGCGTCGCAAACGGGCGGCCCGACTGGCGCCTGCCGGATTGCCGCTGCACCCAGGCCTCGGGTTCGGCGACCTGGCGACGGATCCAGAGCGTGAACAGCGCCGGCAGCACGCCTGCCACGAACAGCCATCGCCACGCCGCATCGCCTAACGGCAGTACGTCGAGGACCAGGGCGGCGATCAGGGCGGCAAGGATGTACCCCAGCGCCCACCCCGACTGCATGATGCTCACCGCCTTGGTGCGATGCTCCGCCGGCCAGGTCTCGCTCACCAGCACCGCCCCCGAGGCCCATTCGCCGCCCATCCCGATCCCGAGGACCGTACGCCAGAGCATCAGTTGCCAGACCGCCTGCGAGGTGGCCGCACCTAACGAGCATACGGAGAAGATCAGGATGGTCACGATCAGCGCCCGGGCCCGCCCGATCCGGTCGGCCACCAGACCGAACAGAATTCCCCCTACCGCCGACGTCAGCAGCGTCACGGTGCCGAGCAATCCGGCCGTGGCGTCGCTGAACCCGAAGTAGCTCTTGAGCCGCCCGACGGCCATCACGTACAGCATGAAGTCCATCGAGTCCAGCATCCACCCCAGCTTGGCCGCGACCAGAGCCCGCCACTGCGCCCGCGTGATGGTGCGATACCAGGGAACCGCCGCAACCGTGGCGCCGGCTGCGCCCATCACGATATGCCGGCCTCCGCCAGCAGGGCATCCACGTCGAGCGGCTCGCTGACCATCGCGATCTCCCCGCCGGCGGCGCGAGGCCACTCATCCGGCGGCCGATCCCGGTACAGCTCGAGACCGTTCCCATCGGGATCGGCGAGGTAGAGCGCTTCGCTCACTCCGTGGTCGCTGGCCCCGTGCAACCGCACCCCGGCATCCACCAGACGCCGCGCTGCCTGGGCCAGCGCCGCTCTGGTCGGGTATCGGATCGCCACGTGATACAGGCCGGTCGCGTTGCGCGGCGGGGGCGATCCACCCTTGCTGTGCCAGGTGTTGAGACCGATGTGGTGATGGTATCCGCCGGCCGAGACGAACGCCGCCGAATCGCCGTAGTACTGCATCAGCTCGAAGCCCAGCACGCCACAGTAGAAGTCGAGCGCACGATCGAGATCGGCCACCTTGAGGTGCGCGTGGCCGATGTCCGCGCCCGGATCGATGGTTCCGGCCCTCTCCCACTTGCTGTTCGCAGGATGCATCTCGACTCCCCCGCCGCGGTATGGATGATCGAGGGAAACTCGCTCGCGGGTATGGCATCGGGGAAGGGACAGCGCACCTCGCCACCGGGCCGTCCGGGAGCACCGGAAGATTGCCTCGTCGTCCCGACCCGCATGCGGTCCGCGCGAATTGCGCCGCCCGCTATTTCGCGCGCGGCCGCTTGATGCCCAGCGCGCGGGCCGCGAAGCCCTGGACTTCCTTCCGAACCGCGTAGTAGATGGCCATTCCGTGATCCGCGCCCTTCACGATGGTGGCGTGCACGTGGGACAACTTGTCGCTCCACGCTCGCGCGTTGGCCGCGCCATCGAACGGATCATTCTCCGACGACGCCAGCAGGACAGGCACGGTGAGGCGCTCGCAGTTGCGCCGGATTCGCTGGTCGGCATCGGATCCGTGCGCCGGGGCGCCGGCCGCGCAGAAGGTGAGCACGCCACGCAGCCCGTTCCCGATACTCGCGGCGGCCAGCAGGGCGCCGGTGCCACCCACACTCGATCCTACCAGCAGCACGCGACCGTGGTCCACGTAATTCTGGGTCATTCCCCACGCCGATACGCGCACGATATCGTCGGAGATGTGCGCAAAGCCGGCTTTGGCGAAGCTCGCCATGAAGGCCGTGGCGAAGGCTTCCATCGTGGGCAGGGCCGGTGTGTCGACCACCCGCACGCCGGTCGGTGTCCAGATCGAGTCGCCGTGACCGCGCAGGTCGAACGACAACGTCGCCACGCCTAACGCATGAAGGTCGGTGGCCAGCGGCGCGTAGCTCTCGCGCGCCGACGGATACTGGTGGGCGAGCACGGCCAGGGGATACCGCGCGCCGGTGAGACCGTGCGGATACGTGAGCGACCCGCGGAGCACGAGTCCGTCAGCGGCGGGAACCGACATCGTGAGCGGTGCAAGGGCGGGATATTTCGGCATGGCGGGCGGGCGGAAAAGGGTATGGAGACAGCACTAGCCTACATCGCGCACCGGCTCTCGGCTAACGACCGGTGTCTCCGGACGCCGCCTGCCGCCGCAGCGGCGTCGATCGCTCCGCCGTACATTGAGCGGGAGCATGGTCCAATCGTTCGCTCCGACCGGCTTGTTCGCCGGGCCTTCCCGCGCCCGCCGGACTCACACGCCCCCTCGTTCCCATGCCAGATCGCCGCGATTTCGTCCGTTTTGCCGCGGCCGGGCTCGCTGCCGGCGCGGCGGGATCGCCCGTCGACGCGCTCCAACGCATCACCAGCGACCCGGCCGCCGCCAGCAGGCGCCTCGGAGCGCCGGCACTGTTCCTTCGAAGTGCCGTGCGGCCGGTGGTCGTGTCCGATTACAGTGGCTTCGAGTTCAGGAACGGCGGTCCCGAGAACGCGGTCGAGCGCGCCTTCCGGCTCATCACCGAAGGGAAGGATGTGCTCGACGCCCTGATTGCCGGCGTCAACATTCCGGAACTCGATCCCGAGGAAACCGGCATCGGCTACGGCGCGCTGCCTAACGCCGACGGCGTCATTCAGCTGGACGCGTCGTGCATGCACGGGCCCCGGCGTCGGGCCGGGGCGGTGGCGGCGATCGAAGGGGTACGGACGCCGTCGCTGGTCGCCCAGGCGGTCATGGACATGACCGACCACCATCTGCTGGTGGGCCAGGGGGCGCAGGATTTCGCGCGCCAGATGGGGTTCACGATCGAGCCGGACCTGAACACGGCGCGTTCCCGACAACTGTGGCTGGAGTGGCGGCGCCGCATCGACCCCGAACACTGGCTCGACCCGAATGGACCGGGTCGAAAGCCCCCCAAGCCGCCGACCGGACGGCCAGGCACGCCGGAGTCGGGCGTCCGCGACGCGGCGTGGGAGCAGCGGGCGCTGGCGGCGGGCAGGTCGATGGTGCGGGACGGCCTGATTCCGGAAGGGAGCTTCTGGGGGACGATCAACTGCAACGGCATCAGTCCCACCGGCGACATCTGCGGCACGACCACCACCAGCGGACTGGCCTGGAAGATTCCCGGTCGGGTGGGAGACTCGCCCATCCTGGGCGCGGGCCTGTACGTGGACAACGACGTGGGAGCGGCCGGTTCCACCGGACGCGGCGAGGCGAATCTCTACAACCTCAGCTCGTATCTCATCGTCGAGAACATGCGACGGGGAATGTCGCCGAAGGACGCCGGCATGGATGCGTTGAAGCGGATCAAGGCGAACACGATCGAAGCGCGCCTGCTCAATGCCAGGGGAAATCCGAACTTCAACATCCGCTTCTTCGTCCTCGACAAGCGAGGGGAGCACGCCGGCGTGTGCATGTACCACGCCGGGGAGACGAAGTTCGCGCTCTGCACGGAGAATGGGGCCACCACGCCCGATCTCGAACCCCTGTTGCCGGGCTCCCCGGATGACCAATGAGCGGTGAGGCGTCGCGGACGCGAGGAGCGGAGCCTGTCTGACTACTACACGATCCGGCGCAACCGGATAACCGACGGGGTCGCGTTCATCGGATTCGCCATCGGGCTGATGGCCGCGGTGGCGCTGCGGTGGCAGATCCTCAACGTGAATTTCCGTCACGGCAACTTCGCGCGTGCGGTCTACGATTTCGCGAAGATGATGCTGTGGTGGGGGCTGCTGGGCGGTGTGATCGGCATTGGCGCGGGCTACATCGTGGGGATGTCGTGGGAGCGTTTTCACCTGCGGCGGCGCCGCCGGAAGGAGGTCGCCGACCATCTCGCCGGCGTTGCGGCCGCCGACGCGGCGTCGCGCCTGGCGGAAGTCGGAGGGCCAGCGGCGGTGGCCATCCCGTCGACCGACGGCCGCGATGCGCGCGGCGAGACCGGCGTGGACCACGCGGGAATCCGGTACGACACCTCCGGACTGTCGGCCCCCGACTTCATTGCCCTCGCAGCGCGGGTCTGGCCGCACCGCTATGACGTGCTGCCGACGTCGGCCGCGATCCGCCGGACGCGCAACATCGGCGCCTGGGATGGCACGCGGCTGGTGGGCGTGCTGCGCATGCTCACCGACGGCTACCTGTTCACGATCATCCCCGAGGTGATGGTCGATCCCGCGTATCGCGGGCGCGGCATTGGGCGGGAACTGATGAATCGGGCGCTGGCGCTGGCGCCGGGCGGCACGCTGATGATCGGCGCCACCAGCGACAGCGTGGGGTTCTTCCAGCGTCTGGGCTGCGAACTGGCCCCGATGGGATTCGTGATGAAGCGTCCGGCGCCGGAGCCGGCGACTGCCGGCTGATTCACGCCCGCGCCCGCGCCGCGCAAATCGGGCATGGCGCGCGGGGCGCCGGACGCCTAACGTTATGGTCGCGCGCCGGACGGGCGCGTGCAGCGTCTTCGCGGCAGCCGCATCGTCGACCTTCCGGAGGGCGTCATGGTCCACGTGCAGATCGTCGGTCGTCACGGTCCCACTCTCCAGACGGAGCTCCGCTCGGCGATCGCCGAGGGACGCATCCGCTCGTTTGAGGTGACGCAGGTGCGCGGCGGTGTGCGTCTCCAGCACAAGCGGTATCCGGGCGAACTGCGGCTGGAACAGACTCCCGGTCCGCTGCTGGTCACGGTGCGGTGCCGTCCACCGTCGAAGGAGTGGCAACTGCTGTCGGCGTTCATCGGCCGGCTGGCCGACCACTTCAAGGACGAGATCAGCAGCATCAACATCCAGCTCGAGCCTAACGAGGAGCCGGCGAAGAAGAAGCCCCGGGCGCGTCGCAAGAAGAAGTGAGGAGGGCCGCAGGGCCGGCCGGCAGTCCGCGCCACGCCGGCAGCGCGGCGCCCCCTGCGTCGACCGATTTCATCTCGACGCTCCCGCGTTCACGAACGCGGCAGGCTGACGCGGTGGCCATCGAAAATCTTGTTCTACCGCTATTGACACAAGATCGACCCTGCCCCATTGTTCAGCGAGACTGGTACAAGCTGCAAGCCAGTGTCCTGAAGGCACTTCGTCGGAGGCAGTCATGCTGCGCTACAGCTGGGGGAGACGCGTCACTGGCACGATGAACGCCTACAACTTCACCGAGGGGGTTCGTGTCGCGCTGGTCCATGCGCGAGCTGAGGCGAAGCGCCAGCGCCACGAGTACGTCGGCACCGAGCACCTCCTGCTCGGATTGACTCGCGAACCGTCCGACGAGACGACCAGGTTGCTCGCCCGGCTGGGGACTACGCCCGACGTGATCCGTCGCGAGGTTCTGGCAGCGGTGAAGGAGGGCCGGACAATGACGACCGGCCCTGATCTTCCCTATACATCGCGTGCGAAGAAAGTCCTCGAGCTTGCGATGTCTGCCGCGCGCGAACGCAACGACAACTACGTTGGCACCGAGCATCTGTTGCTCGGACTGCTCGACGAAGAGAAGGGGGTCGCCGCGCAGGTGTTGAACGCCCTCGGGGTGACGGCGGAGCGCGCGCGGTCCGCGTTGAGCGGTGACCTGCCCGCGCCGTTTCAGATCCAGGTGGACGACACCTCGGATCGCTCGATCTACGAACAGATCGTGGCGCGGATCCAGGAGGGCGTGGCGACGGGCCAGTTGAATGCGGGTGATCGATTGCCGACGGTGCGCCGCCTGGCCGACGACCTCGACATCGCGCCCGGGACGGTGGCACGGGCCTACGGAGAGCTCGAGCGGTTGGGGGTGGTCGTGACCGAAGGCGCGCGGGGCACGCGGGTTGCGGCGCAGAAGCCTCCGGGCATGCCCGACGCAGAACGACCCCAGACGCTTGCCGGACTGCTGCGTCCGGTGGCGGTGTCGGGTTTTCATCTGGGGGCCACCGCCGCCGAGCTCCGCACCGCACTCGAAGCCGTCATGCGCGACATCTTCGATCAGCCGACGGCGGAAGGGAGCGACCGCCCGCGTTAGGTGAAGGGACAGGTTTCAGCGATCAGCGGGCAGCCGCCTGGTCGGTGCCAGTCCCTGGTTCGCTGCGATCGCGGCGCTTGTCCACTCTTGCGGTTCCAGTCCGCCCCACGTCATTTCTAGGCGACGAGAGGCACAACGCGTTCGCGGAGACCGTGAGGTCGTTCTTTGGCACTCGCCACGCGGTCCGGCGGTGGCGGGCCTCCTCCGGAGACCGCCGGCGGGTCCGAGGTTTGCAGGACGCTGGGTGCCGCATCGTGGAACACAAGCAGTCTGGAATCACCGTAAGGAGGAAACGCGCATGCCATTGTTCATGGATGTACACAAGCACGTGCCGGGACTGACGGCCGACGCGGTCGCGGGGGCGCACAAGAAGGACCTGTCGGTACAGGACAAGTACCAGGTGAAGTATCTCAAGTACTGGTTCAACGAGGCGACCGGCGACGTGTTCTGTCTCTCCGAAGCCCCGGACAAGGAATCGGCCATCGCCGTCCACCGGGAAGCGCACGGTCTCATTCCCGACGAGGTCGTCGAGGTGCGCGAAGGCGCTTAGCCCCGCGGCTCCCGGCAACATTCTGTTCGTGACGGCGCGGCCCCTCCAGTCGGGCGCCGCGCCGATCGCTGCCCGGCATCCGCTCCCCCACATCAAGCTGAAGCGAGGGACCCATCATGCGCACGAGGGCATCATTGCTGGCCGCGCTCCCGATGGTTGTGGTCGTCCGGTCCGGTGCCCTCGTCGGAGGTGATGCACGGCTTCGTCGAGATGATGGCGGCCGGCACGATCACCGACATGAAGGCAACCACCAACGACCTGATGGTGGCCGGTGACCTGGCCGTCGAGACGGGAAGCTATCAGCTCACGATGGTACCGAAGAAGGGCAAGCCGACGCCGGAGAAGGGCAAATACCTCACCGTGTGGAAGCGTCAGCCCGACGGGACCTGGAAGATCGTGCGCGACATCGACAACACCGATACGCCATGATGCGGTGAAGGGCCGGATCGCGAGGTCGCCGAGGGCCGCCGGCGCGCGATGACCGCCACCGCCGCTCCCCGGCCCGTGTATCGATGGGCCACGTTAGGCGACGTCAACGCCTTCTTCGGGCTCATCCTCGACAACATCGTCAACCTGGCGATCCTCGCCGGGATTCTGGTGGCCGGGTTCGGCTTCCCGGCCGATCTGGTGTACCGGCGGATGTTTCCCGGCACCGCGCTGGGCGTGATGTTCGGCGACCTGGTCTACACCTGGCTGGCGTTCCGGCTGGCCAGACGTACCGGCCGCGACGATGTCACCGCCATGCCGCTGGGGACCGACACGCCGTCCACCATCGGCATGGCGTTCGCGGTGCTCGGCCCGGCGTTCGTCGCGGCGAAGACCCGGATGGCCGAGGCGGACGCCGCGGTGCTCGCCTGGCAGGTGGGCATGGCGACGATGGTCGTGATCGGCCTCTTCAAGCTTGGCATGGCGTTCGTGGGGGAACGCCTGCGACGCTGGATTCCGCGCGCCGGTCTGCTGGGTTCGATCGGTGGCGTGGGGATCGCGCTCCTGGGCACGCTGCAGCTGACCGAAATCTACAGCGAACCGGTGGTGGGGATGATCGCGTTAGGCATCATTCTCTACGCGCTGGTGGCGAAGATCAGGCTGCCGTTCCGCGCCCCGCAGGTCCTGGCCGCGGTAGTGGTGGGGGCCCTGTTGTACTACGGCATGGGGGTGGCGGGCCTGTCCACCCACCCGGTGTCGATTCCGGCGGCAACGTTCCCGCTCGCGTTTCCCATGCCCACGCTCGGCTTTCTCTCGGGATTCCATCTCGCGGTGACCCAGTATCTGCCGCTGGCGCTGCCGTTTGCGGTGCTGACGATCGTGGGCGGTATCGACGTCACGGAAAGCGCGCGCGTGGCCGGAGACGACTATCGCACCCGCGACATCCTCCTCACCGAGGCGGTGGCGACGTTGCTGGCCGGGGTGTGCGGCGGCATCAGCCAGACCACGCCGTACATCGGCCACCCGGCGTACAAGGACATGGGCGGCCGGGCCGCCTACACGCTCGCGACCGGCCTCGTGATTGGCCTCGGCGGGATCTTCGGATACATCGCCTTTCTGGCCGGCGCCCTGCCCCGACCCGCCCTCGCCCCGGTGCTCTTCTTCATCGGCCTCGAGATCACCGGTCAGAGTTTCCTGGCGTCACCCCGGCGTCACGTCGCGGCCGTCACCCTGGCCGTGATGCCGTCGGTGGCGTACCTGGTCTCGATCTTCCTCTCCCAGGTGCACAACGGCGCCCTGATGTCGGCGGCGCTCGACCCGGCGGGGGCCATGGCCGCAAGCGGGATCACCAACCCCGATTTCATTCAGACCTGTGGGGTAGTGGTCATGCTCGCCAACGGGTTCATTCTCACCGCGCTGCTCTGGGGCGGGGCGCTCGCCTTCCTGATCGACCGCCAGATCGCGCGAGCGGCGGCCATTCTCGTCGCCTGCGCCACGCTGTCCTTCTTCGGGTTCATTCACTCGGTGATGCCGGCCGCAAACATCTATCTGCCATGGGAGACATCGTCGCGTCTGCCATACCACTGGGCGGTGGCGTATCTGGGGCTCGCGACGCTGTTCGTCGTGCTCAGCCGGACGCGCAGCTTCCGCGAGACACCGCCGCTCATGGAGCGCTGACCGGGGGTACCTCGCGGACTGCGCGTCCTCTAACGTCACACAGGGTGCATCGATCGCCCGCCGCGGTGGATCGCGGGGCCCGCGCCGAAGTAGTCGAATCGCAGCGCGGGGAATCGGAACCAGGGACGTCGCGCTCGACGCGGGACGTCAACGTTCGTATGGAGGTCGCAGTGGAACGGAGAGTGCTCGGGACAGTGGGGCCCGTTGTGTCCGCCGTTGGACTCGGCTGCATGGGGATGTCGGAGTTCTACGGGGAGCGGGACGAGAAAGAGGCGATCGACACGATTCATCGCGCGCTCGAGATCGGCGTGACGCTGCTCGATACGTCCGATGCCTACGGCCCGCACACCAATGAGGTCCTGGTCGGCAAGGCGCTGAAGGGGCGCCACGACCAGGTCGTGGTCTGCACGAAGTTCGGCAGTGTGCGCTCGCCCGCGGGCGAGTGGCTGGGCGTCAATGGGCGGCCGGAATACGTGCGCGAAGCGTGCGACGCATCGCTCAAGCGACTCCAGCGCGATCACATCGATCTCTATTATCAGCACCGCGTGGACCGGAGCGTGCCGATCGAGGACACCGTGGGGACCATGGGACGCCTGGCCGAGGAGGGGAAGATCCGCTACCTCGGTCTGTCCGAGGCGTCGGTAGCCACGCTTCGACGAGCGCAGCACGTGTATCCGATATCCGCGCTGCAGACCGAATACTCCCTCTGGACCCGCGATCCGGAGGACGAGATTCTGCCCGCCTGTCGAGAGCTGGGGATCGGGTTCGTCGCGTACAGCCCGCTCGGCCGCGGCTTTCTTTCGGGCCGCTTCCGGACACCGGACGACATACCGGAGGGCGACGTGCGGCGGAATCATCCGCGCTTCCAGGACGGGAATTTCCGGAAGAACCTGCACCTGGTTGACGAAATGAAACGCATCGCGGCGTCAAAGAAGTGCACTCCGGCGCAGCTCGCGCTGGCCTGGCTGCTCGCCCAGGGGCGCGACATCGTCCCGATTCCCGGGACAAAGCATCGCGCCCTGATGGAGGAGAATGCCGCGGCGGTGGACGTCCCGCTGACCGGTGCGGATATCGAGCAACTGCAGGCGGCAGCGCCGAAGGGGGTGGCGGCGGGTGAGCGCTATCCGGAGGGCGGCATGCGCCTCGTGAACGCCTAGAACGGGCGGCCGCCGCCCCCAAGGCTGTACCCGGGTTGAGACCGGCGTGTCGCCGTTGTATCGTGAAACGCCCTTTCGCTTCCACCCTACAACAAGGAGGTGATCCAGTGTCCAGTGACCCTACTACGGCGTGGATCGCCGGAAGCCGCTAGCGCTTCATTAGTCGGCTGACCGACGCATCTGCGCCGATCGGTCATTTAGAAGGCGAGGTCCAGCGTGCACAAGGGAGCACGCTGGACCTCGACCGTTTTTGTGGGCCGCGCCTCGCCGCACATCCGGAAGAGCGCGATGATCACGCGATTGTCACCGGCAGCGGCCGACTCATCGGCGTTGGCAACGGTGATCCGAGCACCCACCAATCGGACAAAGGCGAGGCCCTCGGTTCGACATTGCGCGAGAGGCGCCGTATGTTGGGCAAGATGGGTGAGATCGCTACCCGCCTCGCCGCCGTCCTGGCCAACCGCCACCGCATCGAGCACGAGGTCGGGCGACCGATAGCCGCGAGAGCGGTGCCGCGCGTCAACCGGTTAGCCCGCGCACTGGCTTCGCGCCGTCGATACGCACGTTCGAGAGCGCAGCGAACACGGAAACCGGCGGGCCAGGGGTCCGGGGCGTCGTACGCGCGCGCCAGAGGCCAGCCGCAGCACCCATTCCAGGATGTACTCAACCAACCCTCAACGGCGGAGGAGAAGTCCATGAGAACGATCCTGCATAGTGCCCTGGCCGTGGTCCTGGGGTTCGGTGCTCCGACACTCGCCAACGCGCAGCGTCAGGCGGACATCGACGCGGTGAATCAGCTGATCGATCACTACGGCGCTCTCGAAGATGGGATGGACATGAGCGGCCAGGCACAGCTGATGACCGCCGACCGCGTCTGGATCGGCAATGGAGCCGGGCGTCGCACCGACCAGGCGGCGAACATGCGGATTCAACAGGCGGGAATGGATCAACTCAAGAAGCTCGTTCCCGGAATCCGGACCTTCACGGAGGACCGCGACCGACTGATCAAGCTCTACGGCAACGGGTCGGTGGCGGTGGCGAGCTTCTATCGCTACACCACGACGATCCTTCCCGCCGACACTCCCAAGGACATCGCGGCGCAGTTCCAGCCGACTCCGCCGGCCGTAGTTACGCTCGTGCTGGAGAAGCGGGATGGCGGCTGGAAGATCGTCCACTCGCACTTCTCCAATCTCGAGCCAGCTGGTAACTGAGGAGGTCAGTGTGGCCAGGGGCGCGGGCGCCACTGATCCGAGCACCTGGTCGCTCGTCAGGCAGACACCGCGCTCCGACGCTGCGCGAGCGCGTAAGAGTGGTGCGCACCATCGTGAACCGAGGCCCGCCGGACGACCGTTCCGACAGAACAGGGATCGTCGGCGCCAATCCCTCCGGATCGCACCTGACGCGCCTGCCGCACGGTGCGCACCTTCAGGTGCGAAAACGTCTACGGACCCAACGGAATTCGGTCATTCGTGCTCCGCCAGTGCATGGGAGCACCTGTGCGTCCCCGGCATGTTGACCTCGCCCTATGACTCATCTCCCACGAAAGTCGGCGCGCTCCTGAAATGCCTCGCCACCGACGGCCAATGAACGCACAGAGAGTTGCCACCTCCTTCACACCCCAAACCGGAGCGCTCGATGAGCGACGGACCTGATCGGACCGCAGCGAGCCGCCTGCGCCACAGTGCCATGCGAGTCGCGCATCGCGTTCAGGCGGGTGTCGCGGGCGGGCTCCTCGCCGCGGCCGCGGTCGCGGGCCTCTTCTTCGTGGAGGGAGCGCTCAGGCTGCAGCCGCTCGTCATCCCGACGGCTCTCGCGTCGGCGCTGTTCGGCGGAGCAGGAAACAGTCCGGGGATGATCAGCCAGGTGCAGTCGTTCGTCGTGCTCGTCCTCCAAGTCCTCGGCTACACCGTCCTGCATCTGCTGACCTTCGCGGCAGTCGGCGCAACCGCCGCCTTCATTCTGAACGCCTCGGCCTTCTGGAAGAGCCTCGCCGGCGGTGTTGCCTATACCAGCATTGTGTGCACGGGGCTGCTGTACGTGCTCCGCTGGTACGCCGGCACGCCCGTCGCCATCGACGTGCTGGGCCTCCCGCGCGTACTGCTCGCGAACGCGCTCGCGGGCGCGATCATCGGGACCGCGCTCTACCTGGAGGAACGCGGCGCCGCGCGCGACAGGGTGTGAAGCTCGCCACCGAGGTGCAACGGAGGCACCGAGCCGCGATGGGCGCGCAGCGGGCGGGAACTGTTCTACAAGAGCGGCGATGGCATGCTCATGTCCGTCGTCGTCGGGACCGAGGCCACATTCACGTCAGGCACGCCGAGGCCGCTCTTCTCCGCGGAGCCGTACGTGAGTGCCGTGAACCCACCGGATGTACGACGTTGCTCCCGATGACCAGCGATTCCTGATGGTCCGCGTGAATGGCTCTGGCACGCCCGGTCAGCTCGTGCATGTCGAGGACTTCCTGACGTTGCTGAACTCGAAGGCGAGGACGTGACGCCGAAGCTGCCGGCGCTTCGCGCCAGCCGGCGCTGCCGCCGTCGGCGACCTGCTCGGCCGACCGATGCTGTTAGACGAAGCGGTTGACATTCCGCCCCACGCCGGCCATCCTCCCGCGCCCTCCACACGGGGACCCGCATGCCGTACCGCCGATCGCTTCCCGCGCTTGCCACGTTGTGCTCTCTCATGAGTATCGGGGCATGCGCCGGCCGCACTCCCGGTCGGCGCGTCGCGGCATCCGGAAAGGACGCCGGCGACTGCAAGGCGGCGTCCTGCCGCACGATTGCCTACGCGGTGCGCCAGGCGACCCCCGGCGATACGATCTCCGTGGACAGCGGGACGTACCACGAGGCCGTCGTGGTGTCGAAGCGCCTGGCGCTGCTCGGCCATCATGCCACGATCGACGCCGGGGGACAGGCATCGCCGCCCAACGGCTTCCTGGTCACCGGCGACAGCGGGGCGGGAACGAAGGTCACCGGGTTCACGATCCGGAACGCGGGTCTCGAAGGAATCTCCGTCCTGAAGACTTCGCACGTGACAGTTGAGAACAACATCCTCGAGGACAATGACGCGTACGGGATCGACAACCCGCTGTGTACCAAGCACCAATCGGATTGCGGCGAGGCGATCCACCTGCAGACGGTGACCGGCGCGGTCGTGCGCGGCAACACGATACGGCACAACCTCGGCGGCATCCTGCTGACGGACGAAGATGGCCCCGTCGCGGACGACACGATCAGTGAGAACATCATTGCCGACAACCCGAAGGACTGCGGTATCACGCTGGCCTCACACTGGATCGATACCACGGCCGCGGCGGCACCTGAGGTGGGCGGCGTCTATCGCATCGTCGTGGTGCGAAACACGGTGTCCGCCAGCGGGGGCGCCGGGATCGGCATTTTTGCCGCAAGCCCCGGATCGGCGGCGTGGGGGAACCTCGTGGAAGGGAACACGTCCACCGGGAACCTGTATGCGGGCCTCATGATCCACGGGCACGCTCCCTTTCAGAACCTGGATGGCAACGTCCTGAAGGACAATATCCTCGCGGACAACGGCACCGACGTCCTGAATCCGGCCGACAAGCACCCGGCCGGAATCAGCATCTTCAGCGCCGTCGTCCCGATTCGTGGCACCGTCATCTCCGGCAACCAGATCAGCAACGAGCACTACGGCGTCATCGCCCTGCGTGCCGACCCGCTCGACCTGACGAAAAACCACTTCGACCGCTCGGTCGCCGAGCCGACGTCGATTCACTGACGCGGGCGTTGGCGTGCACGCCTAACGCGGAAGCTCGGCGCGCCACGTGTGCAGGAGCCCCCGCGCCGTCTCCACAGCGTCGCCCACTGGCTCGGTACGAAACGTGCTCGTATCACGTGACCACCGCTGCTCCCATTCGCACGACGCCGCGGCGAACGGCGCGCGATCGAAGGGCGCGCCGGTCTCGAGCGACGCGTTCAGCTGCTTGAAGAACGCCTCCCACCGCGGCAGGAAGTACGAGGTGAACATCCCCTCCCACTCCTTGAACGCGTAGAGATTCAGGTCGTCATTCTGACCTTCGGTGCACTTGGTGCCCCACAGGGTGATGATGTTGCGGGCATTCCACTCGTAGAGGCGCCGCTCCGCGTCCGTCGTTCCCCAGCGCTTCGCGTCTGCAATCCAGCGTCCCAGCAGGAACTCCGGCCGCGTCCCCACCAGCGTGTCGATATCGCGGAGCAGTGACCTGATCTGTCCCTCCGCCGCCATCAGTGCCGACCGGTCCTTCCGCTCGTACGCCTCCTGCACGCGATTGACGAGCGGCAGTCCCAGCTGGCCCGAGCACCTGCCGTGTCAGATTCACCACGTCGTAGCGATAGGCGTCGCTGGCCCCGAGCACCCGCGCGGCCGCGAGCAGCGAATCCAGGGCGCGGTCCAGGATCCGGTGGTCGTAAGGGGCGATCGGCTCGGTCCGGTACGCGCGCCCCTTCATATAGAACTGCGGCCGCTCGGCCAGGAAGTTCCCGGTCTGGGCCGGCGAGCGGAACGCGGTGGCGAGCAATAGCTGCCAGGCGTTCCACGCGGACGCATTGAACCGCCCGTAGCGGCGCGCGATGTATTCGTGCGTCCACGCCGCCACATCGGGGACGCTGTCGCGCCACACCTGGTCCATCACGAAATCGGGGACGATCGGATTGGTGCCCAGCCCCTCCATCGTCATCCCGAGACCTTCCATGCGTCCCTTGTCCGGGCTCCGGATCGCGCTGTCGAGATTGGCGGCGATCCGTGGCAGGTCGCCGTTGACGCTGACCTTGCCACCGAAGTTGTACAGCACGTTCCAGATCCACGGCTTGCCGTAGAAACCGCGGCGCGCCTTCCATCCCGGCGATCGGTCACCCCAGAGGTCCAGCACCAGCATTCGCTCGTCAGGCACCGCGCCGAGCAGCGCCTCCGCCTGCGGATCCTGCCAGAACTTTGCGCCGTACACGAGGAACCACGCCTGGATCACCCAGGTCGCGCTGGAATCGGCCGAACGCATGGCGTCGTAGATCGCCCCGCCCATCCCGGCCAGGAAAGTCGAGTCATTCGACGGCGGATTGATCTCGTTGAACGGATCGGCCGCGTAGAGGTGGTCGGTGCCGAACAATTCCGTCTGCCGCTCGATGAACCGCCGTCCCATGCGCTGGAAGAGCGAATCGTGCGGGTCGAGGAACCAGGTGCCGGAAAATCCCGCCGACCAGTCGCCGGTCTGGTGGATGCGTGCACCGGGAATGACCTGCGTGATCGACTGCGGCACGTGGCCGGTGAAGCCCTGCAGCACCGGCGTCATGCCGAGCGAGCGCTCACGCGCGAGAATCTGACGCTCCAGCTCGACGTGGCTGTCGATCCAGCTGTCCGGGAGCGGGCCGCCCAGGCCGTCGATGTTGGCCATCCAGCCCCACGGCAGATAGGCCGGCCCCACCAGGAAGTCAGCGACCTGTTTTCGGCTGAATCCGAAGTCCTCGAGGACGAGCCGCCACACGGCTTCCTGGCCGGTGACGGCGAGCGGCGCGTTGATCCCCTTGAGCGCCATCCAGTCGATCATCGACTGCCAGTCGCTCCAGCGCCACCATGCCATGGAGTAGGAAAAGGTGCAGTAGTTGAAGAAGTAGCGGACATTGTACGGCGTCGCGACCCGCACTTTGGCCGGCACACGTGGAAGAGAGGTGGGAAGCGTGATCGGTTTCAGTGGGAGCGAGGCGTTCACGCCGGCCACATGCTCCAGATACCAGTTGAGCGCCGAGGCGATGGCCACACCGGACGAACCGCGGAGGATCACGCTCGAGCCACGGCTCTCCACCTCGAACACGTCGCGGCCGGCGCTGTCGGGAATCGCCGCGACCTCGAACGCGTGGGCGTTGCCAGGCACCACGCGTGTTAACAGGGCACGCGCGGCGGCGAGGTCCACGGGGCGCGCCGTCGGCGCTTGGTGCATGGCCGCGAGAACGCTGCCAAGCACGAAGACGACACCGGCAGTTCGGAAGGTCCAAGGTAATGGGATCATTCGCGGAATCTCGCCTGAATCGCGGCGTGGTGAGAAGGGGATGAGACGCCCGTGGAAGCGACGGCCTCGTCTCCCGTCGCCTTGCTCCTTGCCATGCGCTCCTGCATGTTGGCGCCACATGGCTGATCCCACCGACCGTCTGTCCGCGGCCCTCGCGGACCGATATCGCATCGAGCGGGAGCTGGGCGCGGGCGGCATGGCGACCGTGTATCTCGCCGCGGACCTCAAGCACGACCGGAAGGTCGCCATCAAGGTCCTGAAGCCCGAGCTTGCGGCGGTGTTAGGCGCCGAGCGCTTCGTGCAGGAGATCAAGACCACCGCGGCGCTGAGCCATCCGCACATCCTCCCGCTGTTCGACTCGGGCGAGGCGGGCCGGTTCCTCTACTACGTCATGCCCTTCATCGAAGGGGAGACGATCCGGGAGAAGCTGAACCGGGAGACGCAGTTCGGGATCGACGAGGCCGTAAAGATCACGACCGAGGTGGCGGACGCGCTGGACTACGAGCACCGGCACGGGGTGATCCACCGAGACATCAAGCCGAAGAACATCCTGCTGCACGACGGGCGGGCGATGGTGATGGACTTTGGCATTGCGCTGGCGGTGAGTGCGGCGGCGGGCGGGCGGATGACCGAGACCGGGCTCTCGTTAGGGACGCCGCACTACATGAGCCCCGAGCAGGCGACAGCGGAGAAAGACATCACGGCGCGCAGCGACGTCTACTCGCTCGCGTCAGTGCTGTACGAAATGCTGGCGGGTGTGCCGCCACACGAGGGCGGGTCGGCGCAGCAGACGATGATGCGAATTATCGCAGACACGCCTCGGCCGGTGAGCGAGCTGCGAAAGGGCGGTGCCGCCGAACGTGGCGGCAGCGGTGATGACCGCGCTGAAGAAACTGTCGGCCGATCGGTTCGAAACCGCGAGCGCGTTCGCGCAGGCGCTGGCCGGCCACGCGATCGTCACGAAGCCGGCGGCGTTCTGCAATCGTGAGGACAAATGACGCCCAGAGAACTCACGCTCCGCGGCCTGGTCCTCGGCGCGCTGATCACCACCGGGTTCACCGCCGCCAACATCTACCTCGGGCTCAAGGTCGGGCTCACCTTCGCCTCGTCGATCCCGGCGGCGGTCATCTCGATGGCCGTGCTGAGCGCCGTCAAGGACTCGTCGATCCTCGAGAACAACATCGTCCAGACCGTCGCCTCCGCGGCCGGGACCCTTTCGGCGATCATCTTCGTCCTCCCCGGACTCGTCATCGTCGGCTGGTGGACCAGCTTTCCGTTCTGGCAGTCGTTCCTGATCTGCGTGAGCGGTGGCGTGCTGGGCGTGCTGTTCACGATTCCGCTGCGTCGCGCGCTCGTCACCACGTCCGACCTCCCCTATCCGGAGGGCGTTGCGGCGGCCGAGGTGCTCAAGGTCGGATCGGGTGCGCGCGGAGAGGTCAAGGACGAAACGGGTGAGGCCCGCGAAGGGCTTGTCGCCGTCATCCTCGGCTCGGTCGCGTCCGGCGGCCTGGCGATTCTCACCGCGACGCGCATCGCCGCGGCGGAAGTGAGCGGCTTCCTGGGTCTCGGCGCGAGTGCCTCCAGCGGCTACGACATCGCGTGGTCGCTCGCGCTGCTCGGCGCGGGACACCTGGTCGGCCTTTCGGTGGGCGTCGCGTTCCTGGTGGGAATGATCATTGCCTGGGGCGCCGCGGTACCGATCCTCACCGCACTGCACCCCGCCGCCCAGGGGGTGACGCTGGCCGCCCACACGGCGACGATCTGGAGCAGGCAGGTGCGATTCATCGGGGCCGGCACGATCGGCATCGCGGCGATCTACACCCTCGCCACGCTCGCCAAGCCGGTCGTCGGCGGCCTCGTGAGCACGCTCGCCGCGTCTCGCGCCGCGACTCGCGCCGACGACCTCGATCGCGACATCGGTCCATCGTGGATCCTCGCGCTGACGGTCGCGTGCCTGGCGATGGCCGGCGTGCTCGCGTACACGTTCGCGCGGTCCACGCCGCTGGCGGCAAGCGCCGCGCGGCTCACGCTGGTCGCGGTGCCGTTCGTGCTGCTGGTGGGCTTCCTGATCGCGGGCATCTGCGGCTACATGGCGGGGCTGATCGGGGCGTCGAACAGCCCGGTGTCGGGCGTCGGCATCCTGTCGATCGTGATCTGCGCGTCGCTTCTGGTGCTCGCGGTTCCGCCTGACGAGGCGACGCGGCCCGCGCTCGTCGCGTTCGCGCTCTTCGTCACCGCGATCGTTTTCGCCTGCGCCACGATCTCCAACGACAACCTCCAGGATTTGAAGACGGGCCAGCTCGTCGGTGCCTCGCCGATGCGCCAGCAGGTCGCGCTCATCGTCGGTGTGGCGGCCGGTGCCGCGGTGATCCCCTCGGTGCTCAACCTGCTCGCGAAGGCGTATGGATTCGCCGGAGCCGCCAACGTCGGCGTGGTGGCGCCAAACCCGTTGCCGGCACCGCAGGCGACGCTCATTTCGGCGCTCGCGCAGGGAGTGATCGGTGGCGCGCTGGACTGGCAGATGATCGGCATCGGCGCCGTCATCGGCGTGACGATGATTCTGCTCGACTCGGCGCTCGGCGCGATGAAGAAAATGCGGATTCCCCCGCTCGCCGTCGGAATCGGGATCTACCTGCCGATGTCGGCGACGTTTGCGGTGATCGTCGGCGCGGTGATCGGCCACTGGTTCCGCCGTCGCGCCAGGGGAACACCCAACCCCGATCGCACGGAGCGGCTGGGGACACTGGTGGCTTCGGGACTGATCGTCGGCGAGAGTCTTTGGGGCGTGATCAACGCGGGGCTCATCGTGGCGACATCGAACGACGCGCCGGTCGGCCTCGTTCCGGAGTCGTTCGCTGCGGCGCCCTGGCTCGGGTTGCTGGGCTTCGGCGGGGCTGTCCTGTGGCTCTACCGATGGATGTTGCGGCGCGGTGCGGCGGCGCGGGCGGTGTGACCCGTTCGCTCGTTGCCGTTGCGCAAGCTGGCCCGAGTCCCCGGAATGCGCGAGCAGGTCTCCCACGACGCGTGCCTCTCCGCGGTTACACGCGCAGGTGCTTGTTGAAGAACGCCAGCGTGCGCTGCCAGGCGAGCGTTGCCGCCGCTTCGTCGTAGCGCGGGGTGGTGTCGTTGTGGAAGCCGTGGTTGGCGCCCTCGTACATGTGCATTTCGTACGAGACGCGGTTGGCCTTGAGCGCCGCTTCGAAGGCGGGCCACCCTTCGTTGATGCGGGTGTCGAGCCCCGCGTAATGAATGAGGAGTGGCGCCTTCATCTTTGCGACGTCGGCCGCGGCGGGTTGTCCGCCGTAGAATGGCACGCCGGCCGCCAGGTCGGCGCCCATGCGCACGGCCAGCGTGTTGACTATCCCCCCGCCGAAGCAGAAGCCCACGGCTCCCAACCGGCCGTTGCTGTCAGGCCGCGCCTTGAGCCACCGCGCCGAGGCGATGAAGTCCTCCGTCATCTTCTCGCGGTCGACGGTCGGAAAGAGCGCACGCGCCTTGTCCTCGTCGCCCGGATAGCCGCCTACGCTCGTCAGGCCATCGGGAGCATAGGCGATGAAGTTCGCCACGGCGAGCCGTCGCGCAACGTCTTCGATGTACGGGTTGAGTCCCCGGTTCTCATGGATCACGAGGATGACCGGCAGTTTCCCGTTCGACGTCCTTGGGCGCGCGAAGTGGCCCTTGATGCTCCCATTGCCCTGGGGCGACGGCACGGTGACGGTTTCGGTCGTGATGCGCGGATCCTGCGCGTCGACCTGCCGGGCCCAGGCGAAGTTGGGCGACAGGCTTTCGAGGATCGCTTGCGCGGTGACGCCACCAACCGCAAACCGCGTTGCGCGATCCAGAAAGCCACGGCGATCGATGTCGCCGTGCACGAAGCGGTCGAACAGGTCGAGCAGTTCCTGTGGGTATTCGCGGGCGTTCTTCCGTTCCATTGTCGGATCTCCTGCGTCACCTTCATCGGGTGCCTGGCGTCGCCTGGTTCTCGTTGCCGGAAGAGCTCAAGGTGACGTCGGTGGAGAGGGCGATCAAGGCTGGCAGCGTCATCTCGCGATCTACTGCAGGATCCGCACGAGCAGGTCGGTGACTCCGAGTCGCCGCGCCCACTTCCGCAGCCGCTGGCGATCGAGCCGCTCGCCCTGCAGGCGCACGATGGCCTGCACATCGCGCCATTGCCGTTCCGACACCTCACCGCCGCGACGATACCACTCGAGTTTCCTGAGCAGTGTGTGCTCCGCCGTGTCCACGTACAGTACCCCGCCCGGCGTCCCCACCGGCTGGCGGCACGCCAGCCGCTCCGCCTCGAATGGGTCGTTTCCGGCGACGAAGAAGTCCACCTTGATGGCACTGGCGAAGTGAATGGCGTTGAATGAGGCGGCAGACTTCACGGCGGAGCGCAGCTCGTCTGCGTCGACGTAGTAGTCGCGCCCGAGTGCCTCCACCAAAGGCTTCACGTGTCGGGGGCGCAGGGCCACGACCATGTCCACGTCCTGCGTGGCCCGCGGCTCCCCATGCACCGAGCTCGCGATGGACCCTCCCGTGACCCAGGCAACACCAAGCGCATCCAACCGGGCGCCGATATTCAGCGCGATCGTCACGGGATCCTGCACATCGTCAGGCGTCATGTCGCGCGCGGTGCAGCGTGGTGGCCAGCCTGCGGCCCAGCCGAAGTTCTGCCCGGCGATCCTGAATCATCTCCTCGTCCTCAGCCGGGTGTCGTTGCTTGAGTCCCGCCATCGCAAGCTGGTCCACCATGCGGGAGAGTCGTGCCACCTGCGCCAGCTTGTCGGCCGGTGATGTGCGCTTCAGGAGCGCATCCTGGACGGCCTGCGCGGCGTTGGTGGTGTCGGCGGGAGTGCCACTGGCGCGCGCCGGCGCAGCGCTCGCGTTTCTGGCGGCTCGCCTCGCCTCGCGAATCTGCACCATGCGGCGCGCCGTCCCGGGTTCGAGAACACGGCGGCTTCTGATGCCCCCGCGTCGACCGATTTCGGCGAGATAGTCTCGAATGCTCGACACCGATGAACGTAAGCTGCTTACGATACTAAAGGCCAGTACTACCGACAGTTAATCTCGGCGCACGACCAGTCTGTCGCGGCCAGCCGTCTTCTCTCTGATTGCCCGCGGTCCGCCGGGGTTACGCGAGGATGCGTGCACAGCATCTTTTCACGCATTGACGGGACACCGAACGCCACCATGATCATCATCGGACTCACGGGCAGGAACGCCGGCGGCAAAACGACGGCATGCGAGGTGCTTGCCACCAAGGGGTTCTCCTCCCTCTCGCTGTCGGACGTCATTCGCGAGGAAGCGAGGCAACGGGGCCTGCCGGAGACGCGAGAGAACCTGACTGCCTTGGGCAACGAGCTGCGCGAGCGCCATGGTCCGGCGGCACTGGCGCAACTGACCGTCGCGCGGATGCAGTCCGACAGGAACTACGCTGTGGACAGCATCCGTCATCCAGCGGAAGCCATGGCGCTCAAGAAAGCGGGATCATTCTCGCTCTTCCACATCTTCGCCCCGCTCGAGGCCCGGTTCGAACGATCCATGGCGCGGAAGCGCGCAGGCGACGCGCAAACGCTACAGGACTTCATCCGCCAGGAGGAACGCGAGTTCGCCAGCAGCAACGCCGCCGCCCAGCAGCTCCTGGAAACGGAACGGTTGGCCAACCGCACGATCGAGAACAGCGGCACCCTGGAGGAATTCGCCGACAAGCTGGGGGCCGCGCTGCAGGAACTTCGGGTGTCGTTCTCCCGGCCTTCGTGGGACCAGTACTTCATGGACATCGCCAGACAGGTGGCCGCGCGCAGCAACTGCATGAAGCGACAGGTGGCGGCGGTGGTCGTCTCCGACCGGCGCATCATCAGCACAGGCTACAACGGCACGCCGCGGGGCGTGAAGAACTGCAACGAGGGGGGATGCCCGCGCTGCAACGGCTTCAGCGAGAGCGGCAGGAACCTCGAGGAGTGCCTCTGCTCACACGGGGAGGAGAACGCCATCGTGCAGGCGTCCTATCACGGCATCGCCATCAAGGACGCCACGCTGTACACCACCTACTCGCCCTGCCTGATGTGCAGCAAGATGATCATCAATGCCGGAATCCGGCGGGTGGTCTACAACGAGGCCTATCCGCTCAACGACACCGCGGTGCGAATGCTGAAGGAAGCCGGTGTGGATCTCGTGAAGCTGAAGCTGTGACGCCACGACCGCCCTCACCCTCCCGATGACAGATCACTCCCGCTTGGCGACGGCCCTGTCCGACCGATACACGCCTCGAGCGCGAGCTACTGATGACGGTGCTCGACACAACCAGTGGAACGCCGCTCCAGGAAGCGCCGCTCCGCGTCACTCCGCGCGAGTGACAGCGCCAGCTTGAAGTGGCGACTCGACTCGGCGGCATTGCCGCGCCGGCGTTCCATTTCGCCAAGCGCGGCCGGCAGAAACGGGTAGGCGTCCAGCCGCTCGCGGTCGGCGATGCGCGCGATGGCGTCGATGCCCGCGTCCGGGCCGTCCCGCTGCGCGATGGCGATCGCGCGATTCAGTTCGACCACCGCCGAAGGCGCGATTCTCACCAGCTGGTCGTAGAATCTGACGATCGCGTCCCAGTCGGTATCGGCGAGCGACGGCGCGGTGGCATGCACCGCCGCGATCGCCGCTTCGAGGTGGTAGGTTGTCACCTCGTCGCCCGTCGCGGATTCCTCCAGCAGCGCGCGTCCGTCGGCAATCAGGTCCTGGTTCCACGTCGCGCGATCCTGCTCCCAGAGCGACAGCAGTTCGCCGGCTTCATCGAGACGCGCGGGGAGTCGCGCGGCGTGCAGCGCCATCAGCGCCAACAGCGCGCAGGTCGACGGCGTCCGGGTGGCGGGATGTTCACGCAGCAGCGCCGCGAGCCGCATCGCCTCGTCGCACAACTCGGCGCGAACCGTGTCCTTCGCCGAGGCGCCGTGATACCCCTCGTTGAACAGCAGGTAGAGCGCGCGATGAACGGCCGAGAGCCGCTCGGTGAAATCGGCGTCGGAGAGGTCGAACAGCGTCGGGGACCGGGCGAGCGCCTTCTTGCCCCGCGTGACGCGTTTCTCGATCGCCGCGCGTCCCGTGAGGAACGCGGCCGCGATTTCCGCCGCACCGAACCCGCACAGCACGTTCAGGATGAGGGCGATCTGTGCGGGTTCCGCGAGGCCGGGATCGCAGCACGAGAACATCATGCGGAGCTGCTCGCCGAGGACGACGTCGCTCGAGAAGGCCTCGTCCACGACGGCCGCCGCGGTCCACTCGCTTTCGAGGAGCCTCGTCAGCTCCGGCGCGAACGTGCGCGCCGTGCGCTCGCGGCGAATGACGTCGAGCGCACGGTTTCTGGCCGTGGTCATCAGCCAGGCCGACGGGTTCGGCGGCACGCCGCGCAGCTTCCAGACTTCGAGGGCGCGGCAGAAGGCGTCCTGCACCACGTCTTCCGCCAGCGCCAGGTTCTGAACCCCGAAGAGTCGCGTGAGAGAGGCGATCATCCGGCCCGACTCGTGCCGGAAGAGGTGTTCGTGCAGGGGCGCCGTTTCCATCGCACTCACGCGTGCGCTACATCGCGGCGACTGGACGAACCTCGACCGAGCCCTCCGGGTCGTCGAGCGCGGGGCAGCCCTTCGCGAGCTCCGCGGCTTCCGCGGCGTCCTTGGCGATGATGATCGAGTAGCCGCCAATCACGTCCTTCGCCTCGACGAACGGGCCATCCACAATGGCACGCGTCCCGCCCTTCACGATCTTGCCCGCGGGCTCGAGCGGCTGGCCGCCCGAACGGACGTGGCCCCTGTTCTCGAGGTCGCGGAGCCACGCCATCCAGCGCTCCATGCTCTTCTGACGAGCCTCGGGCGTGCCCATCGCGGCGTTGCGGGCGCTGGTGGAGTTGCGGTAGAGGTAGATGAAGTCGGCCATGGGGACCTCGCTGTTCGTGGTAAGATGTCATCCGGGGCGGCAGCGTGCCGCGACGGTGGTCGCCATGACAACGTTTGAGGGTGACGACTCCGGACAGGGTGATCCGGATTGAGTCAGTCGAGAGGCCAACTGGCGCGTGAGGCCGCTTTGCGGACCCCGCCCTTCCCGTCTGGCGATCGGCGTTTCGCCACGCGGCGCCACCAGGGATCCACGCGCGCTCCCATCGCCGGCTCGATCGCCTCGCCGAGCCTCGGGATCATCATCGTGATCCCTGCCGGCGGCGCCAGCTCCATCAGCCGCTCGACCGGCCAGTCCCACGCATGCATCGCGAGGTTGAACGTTCCCCAGTGCACGGGCAGGAACGGCGGGTTGCCGAGCATCCCCAGCGCCTTGATCACGTTATCCGGGCCGAGGTGGATGTCGCCCCACGCCGGGTGATAGGCGCCGACCTCGAGCATCGCCACGTCGAACGGTCCGAACTGCGCGGCGATGTCGCGATAGAGAGTCGTCAGTCCCGTGTCGGCACCGAAGAAGACGGTGTGCGTGGCGCCGCGGAGTACAAATGACGACCAGAGCGTCGAGTTGCGACCGTGGATCGTCCTGCCGCTGAAGTGCTGAGCCGGCGTGGCGGCGATCTCGAGATCCACGCCGGGAACGTTCGCCTTCTCCCACCAGTCGAGCTCCGTGATTCGCGAGCGGTGCACGCCCCACGCCTCCAGGTGAGCACCGACGCCCAGCGAGGTCACGACTGGCGTCTTCCATGACGCGAGCTTGCGGAAGGTGGGAAAGTCGAGATGGTCGAAGTGGTCGTGCGAGAGCACGATCAGGTCGATGGGCGGAAGCTCTTCGAGCGCAACTGGAGGCGGCTGAAACCGTTTCGGGCCGGCGACCCGAAACGGGGACGCGCGCGAGCCCCACACGGGATCGGTGAGCACCGTGACGCCGTCCATCTCGATCAGCAGCGTCGAGTGCCCGATCCACGTGACACGAAGACCGGACTCGCTCGGGATACGCCATGCCGGGCGGGGATCGCTGACTGGCAGCGGTGCGGGCGGCACCCGCCGGCCGTTGCTCATCAGGAACTCGGTGATGGTCGGCATCCGCACCGGCGCACGCAGATTCGGGATCATCGGGTGCACGTTGCGAAACGCGCCGTCCACCCAGCGCGGCGAGGCCATCATCCGTTCGAGGCTAGCGCCCCGCGGCCGGGCGCCGAACGCAGTCTTCATGGATACGTGAGGTGTCGTGGCCGCGCACGCGGCGCCCCATCATACTAATGGACCGCGCGTCGCTGCATGCGGCCGTCGCGGCGCGGTCGGGGGGTGTGTGCTGCGTGAGTAATGTCGGACGCCCGCCGACTCCATTGCGACGCGCGTGATGAAGGGGCACGTTGCGGGATCGCGCAACATCAGGCGCGATAGCGCGACCTGACCGCACCGCTGGCGCACTGAACACCCATGTCGCAAGTTCGCGCGGTGTCCGCGTCCCCAGTCCGCCTGACCTTGGCCCTCGCCGAACGCTACCGCATCGAGCGCGAGCTGGGGCAGGGCGGCATGGCGACCGTGTATCTCGCCGAGGACCTGAAGCACGGCCGCAGGGTCGCGCTCAAGGTCCTGAAGCCCGAGCTCGCGGCCGTGCTGGGCGCCGAGCGCTTCCTGGCGGAGATCAAGACCACGGCGTCGTTGCAGCATCCGCACATCCTTCCCCTTTTCGATTCGGGGACCGCGGATGGGTTGCTGTTCTATGTCATGCCCTACATCGAAGGGGAGACGCTCCGCGACAAACTCAGGCGCGAACGACAGCTCTCCATGAGCGAGGCCCTGGACATCGCCTGTGTCATCGCCGGCGCACTCGACTTCGCGCACAGGCGCGGGGTGATTCATCGCGACATCAAGCCCGAGAACATCCTGCTGCAGGACGGCGTACCGCTCGTGGCCGATTTCGGGATCGCCGTGGCAGTGTCGACCGCCGGTGGCGACCGGCTCACACAGACCGGCCTCTCCCTGGGCACCCCGTCGTACATGAGCCCCGAACAGGCCCTGGGAGAACGTGAGATCGACGCACGCAGCGACGTCTATGCGCTCGGGTGCCTGACGTATGAGATGCTTGCCGGCGACCCGCCGTTCGTCTCCTCGAATCCGGCCACAGTGATTGCACGACATCTCACCGACCCCGCTCCACCCATCACCACGGCGCGGCGTACGGTGAGCGCAGCAGTGGCGGATGCGCTGGCGCGAGCGCTCAACAAGCTGCCGGCAGACCGGCCCCCGAGCGCCGAGGCCTTCGCCACAGCGCTGCGCGCGGAGTCGCCCTCGCACACCGGCGACCAGGCTGCCATTGTCGTGCTGCCGTTCGTGAACCGCAGCCAGGATTCCGACAACGAGTATTTCGTCGACGGCCTTACCGAAGAGGTGATCGCCGACCTCTCGAAGGTCGCCGCGCTCCGGGTCATCTCGCGCAATTCAGCGATGACGCTGAAGGGCACGACGAAGGACACTCCCACGCTCGCGAAGGAACTCGGAGTGAGCCACGTCGTCACGGGCTCTGTGCGGCGCGCCGGCAACGCGCTACGCGTCACCGCGGAGCTTGTGGAAGCCCGCACCGACAAGCCGGTCTGGAGTGACAAGTACAGCGGCACGCTGGACGACGTCTTCGGCATTCAGGAGGAGATCGCGCGGAAGATCGTCGCGGCGCTGAAGGTGACGCTGACCGAGCGCGAGGAGCGCCAGGTTGCCGCGCGTCCCATCGAGAACCCGGTGGCGTACGACTGCTACCTGCGCTCACGCCGGGAGATGTACAACTGGACGCCGGAGGCGTCGGGCCGTGCCCTGCAACTCGTGGACAGTGCGCTGGCGATCGTCGGCGATACGCCGCTGCTGCTCGCGAGCAAGGCGCAGCTGTTCTGGAACGAAGTCAACATGAATCTCGTGACGGCGGAGGTCGGGCTTCCTCGCGCGACCGACTACGTGGGGCGTGCCCTCGCGCTCGACCCGGAGTACGCGCTGGCCATCTTCGTGCGCGGCCTGATAGCCGGCTGTCGAGGCCTGTCGGAAGTCGCGCTACCCGACCTCTACCACGCACAGGAAGTGTGGCCGGGCGATTCGAACCTCCTCGCCGAACTCTGTCGGTACTCGAACACGTCCGGGCTTCAACACCACGGACGGTTTGTGGATCGGCTGGTCCGGGACGACCCCCTGAGCGCGATTACGCACCTCGTGGTCAGCTCCTACCAGTGGGTGAACGGGCGCTTTCCGGAGGCGGTCGATGCCGGGCGCCGCGCGTGCGCCATGGCTCCGGCGGCGTCGATGGTTCCCTTCATCGCCGGCATGCAGATCGCGGCCGCCGGGCTCCGGGACGAGGCCGGCGAAATCCTGGGGCGCACCGGCGCCCTGCTCGCGGGAACGCCGCTGGGATCGGGGGCGTCGTTCCTGCAGCACGCGGTGATGGGTGATCGGGACGGAGCCCTGCGATTCGCGACTCCGGTGATGGAGGCCGCGCTCCAGAACGAATTCGCCTCCATGTTTGCCGCCGAAGCCTATGCGCTGATCGGGCGGCGCGACGATGCTGTGCGCTGGGTCGGGAAGGCGGTGGAACGCGGGTTCATCAACTACCCGTTCCTCGCAGAGTACGGGGCTTTCCTCGACGACGTGCGCCAGGAGCCCGGCTTCCAGCAGCTGCTTGCCCGGGTGAAGCCGCGGTGGGAGGCGGTCGTCGAGTGGGAGCGGAGGCGGCAGGCGTGACGAAACCAGCCACCCGCCAGAATCTGCGCGCGGTCATCTTCGCCAGCTTCATCGGCACTACCATTGAGTGGTACGACTTCTTCCTCTACGGCACCGCCGCGGCGCTGGTCTTCAACCGCCTTTTCTTCCCGACGCTGGATCCGCTGGCCGGGACGCTGAGCGCGTACGGCACCTTCGCGGTCGGCTTCGTCGCCCGTCCGTTAGGCGGCGCGATCTTCGGCCACTACGGCGACCGGGTGGGGCGTAAGAAGACGCTCGTCTGGTCGCTCCTGATCATGGGCGTGGCTACGATGCTGATGGGCATCCTGCCGGGATACGACGCCATCGGCTACTGGGCGCCGGTCATCCTGGTGGTGCTGCGCTTCCTGCAGGGAATTGGCGTCGGCGGCGAGTGGGGCGGCGCGGTGCTGATGGCAGTGGAGCACTCGGGCGACACGGGCCGGCGAGGCCTTCACGGAAGCTGGCCGCAGATGGGCGTACCGGCCGGACTCCTCCTCTCCACCGGCGTCTTCGCCTTCTTCTCGGGAACCCTGCCTGACGAGCAGTTCGTGGCGTGGGGCTGGCGCATCCCGTTTCTCCTGAGCGCGGTGCTCGTCGCCGTCGGCCTGTTCGTGCGGCTCCGCCTGCTCGAGACTCCGGCATTCACCGATCTCCAGGAGCGTCGCGACACGGTGCGCGCGCCGCTGCTCGAGGTCTTTCGCGCCCATCCGCGGGAGATCGTGGTCGGCATGGGCATGCGCTTCGCGCAGAACATGCTCTTCTACATCTACACCGTCTTCGTGCTGAGCTACGGAGAAAAGACTCTCGGCTACTCCAGGAAGGCGATGCTCGCCGGCGTGGCGGTGGCGGCGGTGGTGGGCCTGTTCTCGAATCCGATTTTCGGCGCGCTCTCCGACCGCATTGGGCGACGTCCGGTGTACCTGGCCGGCGCGGTGCTGTCGCTCGTCTACTCGTTCCTGTTCTTCCCGCTCATCGGCCTCGGCGCCGCGTTCGTGCCGATCGCGATCATTCTGGGGTTGAACGTCGGACAGGACATGATGTACGGGCCGCAGGCGGCCTACTTCGCGGAGCTGTTCTCGACCCGCGTGCGATACAGCGGCGCGTCCCTCATCTACCAGCTCGCGTCGGTCTTTTCCGGGGGCCTCGCGCCATTCATCGCCACCCTGCTCCTGGCGCGCGACGGGGCGCACGCGGTGGCGTGGTACATGGCGGGGTCGAGCGCGATCAGCGTGGTTGCAACGTGGTTCGCGCCGGAGACGCACCGGCGATCTCTCGGGCAGGGGAGAGCCGACCGGTGAACGAATTCGCCGGCGCGCTGAGCATGGATTCCCGCACACGGCTCCGGCCTGGCAGTTCACAAGGAGGTGCTGTGCGCCACGCAGCGGACGCCTAGATTCCAACGCATGCCGACCGATAGAAGGCGAATGAAAGCGCGCGTCGTGCCGCTGCGGAGCGAGTGATGCCCGGGTGGCTGGCTCGGCCGAAGAGCGGCTGGCATTGCTCGCTGAGCTCAGCCGTCGGATGCGGGCGCTGACTCAGCGGCCGCTCCCGTCCTACACACGGCGCACGATGCCCGTGACGCTCACGACGCTGGCCGAGCAGTAGCACGTCCGCGGTTCGGTGAACGCCGATCTGGTGACCAACAAGGTGGCTTCGGGCCGCGACCGCGATCGCGCCGACGTGAAAGAGCTCGAGGGACGGCGCTAGCCGAGAGCGTTCCATCAGCAGTTGATTCTCGCGGCTCAGATTTCCAGGCCGCATCTTTCGGCCCTGTCGCCCACGACAGACCGCCCGCCCGCGGCGCGCGCCGGACCGCCGGAGCCCTCAACCCGGAACACCGCATGACACCTCAACGCACTCAGAGCGCGCGCCGTCACGCGCGGTACTTCCCTCTGTACCACTTCTTCGCGCTTCCCGTGACATCGGGGTACGCGGCGCTGGCCATCTCCACCGCCTTCCAGGAGCCGAGCGTGGCCACCGTCAGCTCCGCGCTGTGGGCCCTGGCGATCGTTGCCGCGGTGGTGGCGTCCCGGACGATGGCCGTGAGTGTACAGGACCGGGTCATCCGACTCGAGGAGACGCTGCGCATGCAACGTCTGCTGCCTGCCGATATGGTCGGCGACATCGCGAAGCTCTCGCGGGGGCAGATCGTGGCGCTGCGGTTTGCCTCGGATGCCGAGCTCCCCGGTCTCGTCAGGCGCGCGGCGGGGGGGGAACTAGCCGATCAGAAGTCGATCAAGGAGGCGATTCAGACCTGGCGGGCCGACTGGCTCCGCGCGTAGGCACAACGCTCGCGCCCAGCGCCGCGCGGAATCGCTGCTTGAGCCACACTCCATCCTTCGACGGAAGAACGAGCGGCGGCCTCTCCGCCCTCACCGTGACCACGCCGAATACCGGTCCGGCACCGCGAAGCACGAGTCTGGCCAATCGCGCCACCCCCGAACGCGTGCGCACGCGCCGCACCTGCCGGAATCCTGCCGCCTTCGCCATCCCCGCGAGATCGACGCCGTACGCGGTGTGGGTCCGCTGCATGCCCGTCTCGCCGTACCGCTGGTTGTCCAGGACGACGATAGCGAGATTCCGCGGCCGCTGCACGGCAATCGTCGCCAGCGCACCGAGCCCCATGAGCATCTCGCCGTCCCCGGTGATCACCAGCACTCCGCGTTTCGGCTGCGCGAGGGCGAGGCCGAGCCCCACCATGGATGCGCCGCCCATCGCGCCCCACATCGGGAAATCGAGCGCGCGGTCGCCCGCGGCGGCGACGTCCCACGCCGGCGCTCCCAGCCCCGCGATCACGAGCAGGTCGCCGCGTTCGGTGAGGAGGCGTTGCACCACGTCGCGACGGTGCAGCGCGGCTCCCCGCTCGCCCTTCCCGGCCGCGTCGCGCTTCGGCGGTGTTCCCCGTGCGGACATACCCGCGCTCATTTGAACTCCTTGAAGCCAAGCACCTGCTGCGCGATGAGTACCGCGTGCGCGCGCTCGAGTAAATACGCGCGTTCGAGCACTGCCGCGACCGTAGGCGCGACATCATCGGCTTGGTCCACGCGGGACACCGCGACGCCCATCGCCTCCAGCACGCGCTGCGTCGCGCCTCCCATCGGGAGCTGCGCCGGGTTTGTCTCTCCGGGCTCGCCGCGCATGGTCACGAGCATCACGATCGGAAACCGGCATGCCTGCGCGAGCGAGAGCATGTTGATGCAGTTGCCGGTGCCGCTGCTCTGCATGAGCAGCACGCCTTTCCCGCCGCCGAGCCAGGCTCCGGCCAGCAACGCGACGCCCTGTTCCTCGCTGGTGAGCCTGACGACCCGTATGGCACGGTCCGCCTCGCAGAGCGCGATCAACCGCGCGTGACCTGCGTCGGGTACGACGCCGACCTGGTGCACGTGTGCGGTGCGAAGCACGCGATGGACGCTGCCGGGCCAGTCGGTTGTCATTCGACGGGGGTCCGAAGTCGCGCCGGGGCTTCGCGGGCAGGTCGCGTCACTACGGCCAATATGATGGCCGGCATCTGCGACGCCAATCCTCGCCAGGGCGGGTGAACGCCGGGATCTTCCGTCCGGCGTCTCCTCGTTCCCCGCCCGGTACGCCACGCCGCACCACGCCCGGTACCCCCGCCAACCTTTTTCCAGCGCCGCGCGTCTAACCTAAGAACCTTAGGATAGGAGCCGCCGGTGGCGCAGACCCTCGATCTGGTTCGCGGAACGCTCGACCTGTTCATCCTCAAGGCGCTGAGCTGGGGTGCCATGCACGGACTTGCCGTCGTGCGCTGGATCGAACGCACCAGCGAAGCAAACCTCGAGGTGGAGGAAGGCGCGCTCTACCCCGCCCTGCACCGTATGGAGCAGAAGGGCTGGCTCGAGTCGGAATGGGGGCTCACCGACCAGGGACGCCGGGCGAAGTTCTATCGCCTGACGCGCCGCGGGCGCGCGCAGCTCGTGGGCCAGACGTCGCTCTGGCAGCGTTACGTGCGCGCTGCCACCCTCATTCTGTCGGCGCGGGGAGCCGGCGCGTGAAGCGCTTGTTTCGTCTTCCCCTCACACGCCGCGGCGTCCGCCGCGACATCGACGACGAGCTGGCCTTTCACGTCGAGGGGCGCATCGACGACTTCGTGGCACGCGGGATGACGCGCGAAGACGCCGAACGGGAAGCCGTGCGCCGGTTTGGCGACGGCACCACGGTGCGGTCGGAGCTCCAGCACCTCGATGAGTCGGCGCGTGAGCGTCGCGCGGCCCGGGAATGGATGGGCGATCTGCAGCGGGACGTGCGATTCGCGCTTCGGGCCCTCGTCACCCGACCCGGCTACGCCGCGTCGGTCGTGGTCACGCTGGCGCTGGGCATCGGGGCCAACACAGCCATCTTCAGCGTCGCCGATGCGCTGCTGTTTCGTCCACCCCCGTACCGACGGCCCGCCCGGCTGGTCAGCGTGTGGAGCAACATGTCCGCCGGTGTGCTGTTCGGCATCCGCGATCATGCCCGATCGTTCTCGCAGTTCGCCACCTACTCGGGGTGGCAGATGAACGTGGGCGACGATGCAACCGCGGTGCGCGCCGAGGGCATGGACGTCTCGGAGAACCTCTTCACCACCCTGGGCGTATCGCCGGCGCGGGGCCGCGATTTCTCGCCCGGCGCCAACAAGCCCGGGTCACCGCGCGAAGCGATCCTGAGCGATGCCTTCTGGCGCGCGCAATTCGGCGGCGACACGGGCCTTGTGGGGCGCACGATTCTGGTGGAAGGGGTGCGGTTCACCATCGTGGGCATTATGCCGCCGTCGTTCTACTTCCCGACCGTCGCGACACAACTCTGGATCCAGTCGACGTTCGATCCCACCAACGCGGGCAACTATTGGGGATGGTACAAATACCACGCGCTCGCGCGGCTCCGCGCCGGCGCATCGCTCGCCCAGGCCGAGCGTGACGCGAAGGCCGCCGCACACCTCATGCGGCGCGAGAATCCGCTATGGGACGCCGGTCCGACCTTCGGTGACGACGCTACCGTCGTGCCGCTTCAGTCCGAAATCGCCGGGCCAGCGCGCACCACTCTCCTGGTCCTGCTTGGCGTCGTTCTCGCGCTGCTGCTCATCGCATGCGCCAACGTGGCGAATCTGGTGCTGGTCCGGTCGATCGGCCGCGCCCGTGAGTTCGCGGTCCGCACGGCGCTGGGGTGCAGCGGGGCGCGATTGACCCGGCAGCTCCTTACCGAGAATCTGGTGCTGGCGGGCATCGGGGGCGCGGTGGGCATTGTGCTCGCCTGGGCCGGCGTGCACGCCCTGGTCACCGGGCTTCCCGCGCAAATCGGCGGCACGGCGCCAGTCGCTGTGGACCGACGGGTGCTCCTGTTCACCGCGGCACTCACCGCCTCATGCGGGATCGCGTTCGGACTCCTCCCGGCCCAGCGGGCGGCGCGCCACGATCCGGGGGCCGCGCTCGCTGCGCGGGGCGGGTCCGCCAACGTCGAGCATCGCCGTCTGGCGGGCGGGCTGACCGCGCTGCAGCTGGCGCTGGCGGTGGTATTGGTCGCGGCATCGGGGTTGCTGCTGCGCAGCTTCGACGCCCTGCGGCGGGTCGATCCGGGATTCCGCGGCGACCGGGTGATCGCCGGCCGGGTCACGCTGTCGATCGGCAGCTATCGCGAACCGGCGCGGCGGGCCGCGTTCCTCGACGCCCTTCTTGCGCGCCTCGAGTCGGCCGCGGGGATCACGGCGGTGGCGGCGATCGACCGGCCGCCGCTCCGCGGACCCGTGTACGGGATGGCCGTGCGGGTCGAGGGACAGTATGAGGATGCGCGGCATGAGCTGCCGATGATCGAACACGAGCAGCACATCACGCCGCGATACTTCGAGACCATGTCCATCCCGATCGCGCGCGGGCGCCCATTCACCAGCGCCGATCGTGCCCATGCACCTCCGGTGGCCATCGTCAGCGAATCGGTGGCTCGTCACTTCTGGCCTGACGAGGACGCGGTCGGCAAACGCATCAGCCCACCCGCCGACACCAGCACGTGGATCACCATCGTGGGCGTTGCGCGGGAGGTCAAGCAGGACAGCGTCAACGGCACCAACGAGATGACGATCTACCGGCCGCTGGCCCAGCTTCCGGAGACCGATCTCACCATCGTCGCCCGCACGGCGGGTGAGGCGACCGCATTCGCGTCGACGCTGCGCGCGGCGGTGGCGGCACTCGACCCGACCGCTCCGGTCACCGACGTGCGGACCATGGGCGAGATCGTATCGTCCTCGGTCGCGCGGGCGCGGTTCACGGCCCTGCTGCTGACCGGCTTCGCCCTGCTGGCGTTAGGCCTGGGCGCGGTCGGAATCTATGGCGTGGTCTCGTTCACGGTTGCGCAGCGAACTCGCGAGCTCGGCGTGCGCATGGCCCTCGGCGCCTCACCGCGCCAGGTGTTTCGTGAGGTGCTGACGCGGGGCGCTGTCCTGGCGGGCGCCGGGATCGGCATCGGCCTCACCGCGACGTTCGCGGTTGCGCGCGTGTTCGCCGGGCTGCTCTACGGGGTGACGGCGCTGGACGGCCTGACTCTGGTGGCGGCGCCGGCGTTGCTGTTCGGCGTGGCAGTCGGTGCCATCTGGATGCCGGCGCGACGCGCCGTGCGGACCGACCCGCTGACGGCATTGCGGTCGGACTGAACCGGCTCACCGATGCACGAACACGGCTTTCACCAGGGGTCCGTTCTCGAGGAAATTGCGCACGCCGATCCGCATATCCTCAGTCGCGCAGCACGCACCGAACAGCTCCGACTCGAAGCGCAGCCCCTGGGCCAGCGGCTTCCGGCACCCTTCGATGACGGCGCGGCACAGGAGCGCATCGATCGCGCGACTCAGGTGACCGATGTCGACCGGCGGGACTGACGCCGGCGTGTCGAGCGGCGCCGGATCGATCGTCGTCAGGCAGATGTCGCCACGCGCCGCAGCGCGCGCCAGCGATACCGCCGCTTCCACCACGTCCCCCTCGACCTCTTCACGCGCGAGACCGCACTCCACTGCCTCACGCGACGACAATCCACGACCGGTCCGGAGCAGCCCGGCCGCCCGTTCGACGCCCACCAGTCTCGGGAGGCGCTGCGTTGCCCCGGCGCCCGGGATGATGCCCAGATTCGCCTCGGGTTGCGAGACGGCGAGCTTCAGCCCCTTCTTCACCAGCCGCGCCGAGCAGCACATCGCCAGCTCGTTGCCGCCGCCCATCGCAAAGCCGTTGAGCGCGCAGATCACCGGCTTGCCGAGATGCTCGATGAGATCGCCAGTTCGCTTCGAGCGCTCCGACGTCTCCAACCCGACCTGTGGCGAATCGATGCTCGACAGGAATTTGACGTCAGCGCCGGAAACGAAGGCCTTGGTACCGAAGCCGGTGAGCACAACCGCCGCAATCGCCGGGTCATCGCGCAGCGCAGCAAACCGATCGTACAGCTCGGCGTACACGTCGTCGCTGAGCGCGTTCAGAACCTGCGGCCGGCGTATCGTGAGCACGGCCACGTCGCGGTCGTCGCGCCTCACGACGTGCTCGACGGGGAATGGCCGGGCGGTGCGTGCCTGGTCGACGAGGAATCGCGGCACCGGGAACCCGGGATGGTCCGCGGCATACGCCTCGACCAGCAACAGCGCACGGTCCACGCCAAGTTCGTTCATGAACGCGAGCGGCGGACGCATTACGAGGCCGACCTCCACCGCCAACTCCATGTCACCAGGGGTGATGATGCCGGTGTCGAGGATCTGTCCGACAAGACCGAGGTACGCTCCCTGCATGACGCCGACGATTCTGCGTTCGCGCTCTTCCGGGATCGAGACGCGCTCGTCCCGTTTCGCGACGTCCCACGGCCGCCCCGACGACATTGCCTCCTTCATGAGGGCGGGCGAGCGCCACCAGGCGCCGAAGCGCAGGTGCATCTCGTCGAGCGCGTGATCAGTGATCGGGTTGCCGCCGGTGAGATTCATCGCCGTGAACGGCCCCACACCGAGGCCCAGCGCACCGCGCGCGGCGATGTCGACCTCCTTCGTCGTTCCCAGTCCCGCTTCGACCGCGAGCGCGGCGGCGAGAAAGAGTCCTTCGAACACCGGATTCACGGCGTAGCCGTACCGACTCGCCACGCGAACGGGGACCTTCCCGATCGCCTCGTACAGCGCCATCACCTGGCGGACGAGCGCATCGCCCACGTGCCGGGAAGGGACGATTTCAACGAGTGGGTTCCGCTCGGCCGGGAAGAAGTAGTGGATGACCAGCGCCCGGTCCTGGTGGCGGAGCCCGGTGAAGATCTCGTCCGGCTCGATGTGCGATGAGTTCGAGGCGAGGATCGCCGCTGGGTCCGTGAGGTCCTCGAGTCGGGCGAAAATCCGGCGCTTGACGTCGAGGTTCTCGGTCGCGGCCTCCACGATCAGACCCGCACCGCGAATCGATTCGTCGTCGGTGGTAAAGGTGACGCTGCTCAGGATCGCCTCGGCGGCGGCTGGCGAGAAGGCGCCCGATTCCCTCCCCTTCGTGACCTTCTGCTCGAGCTTCGATCGCCCCCGCGCCAACGCGTCGCCAGAGACGTCGACCACCACCACTGACACGCCGTATTCGTGCAATGCCTTGGCGAAATAGAGCGCGATGTCGGGACCGATTTGACCGGACCCGACGACCCCGACGCGCTCGAAGGCGAGACCCTTGAAGCGAAAACCCACGGTTTGGCCCCTTCAGGAATTTGCCGAACGTTCGATCGCAAAATTCGCGTCCGCAGTCGGCGGAATTCCACGTGTCAGCTTCCTCCCTCTTGACGCAGGAGGATGCAGTTCTATGCTAGCGCCTATGGAACGTTCGTTCGGTTTTGACTCACGGGAAGCCGTACAAATACCGAAGATCGCACCATCTCGAGTTCTTCTGGCTGGCTCCTGACGCATCGGGACGCCGGCCGGCCCCAGCCAGCCTGGAGGCGACGGTGACGCGCGCTGAGATCGTCGATTGGGCGCGGGATCTGTACGAGGACCTGGATTTCACCGCGGTCAGGCGGTGGCTGGGCGAGCATCCCGGTCGCAAGGCGGGTGGCTACCTCCCCGTCTACGCGCCGCGCGAGATCCTGCACGCCTGCGGGTTTCTCCCGGTGGGGATTCACGGCGGCGGCGACCGCCTCGAGATCATCCGCGGGGACGCCTTCTATCAATCGTATATCTGTCACCTGCCGCGGTCGGTGATCGAGCTGGCGCAGTCGGGTCGACTCGACATGCTCTCGGCGGTCCTCTTCCCTTCCACCTGCGACGTCATCCGCAATCTGTCGGGGATCTGGAAGTTGCTCTACCCCGATCTGTACGTGCGCTACCTCGACGTACCACAGGTGCCCGATCCCGCGGCGGCAGCCGACTTCTGGGAGAGCGAGCTGCGGCGGCTGCGGCAGGATCTTCGAGCGGGTGGCCGGTCAGCCCGCGTCGGACGACGACCTCCGCCGTTCGATCGCGGTCTACAACGAGATGCGGGAGATGATACGCGCGTTGTACCGCGTGCGGCGGGATCGTCCCTGGGATGTGTCGACCGAGGAATTGTACCTGTTGCTTCGGGCCGGCGAGGTCGTGCCGCCTGACGAGTTCCTGGCGATGGCGCGTCGCTTTCTGACCGCGGTGGAAGCGGATCCGCGCCGCCCGCGCGACAACAGCCGGGTAGTGATTGCGGGGGCGTTCTGCGAGCAGCCTCCGCTCGGTCTCATCATGTCGATCGAACGCGCCGGGTGCTACATCGTCGACGACGACTTCATGCTGGGGAATCGGTTTCTCACCCGCCCGGTGGCCCTGGACGACGACCCGGTGCGCGCGCTGGCCGAGTCGTTCGTACATACGGAGCTGCGGACCTCGATCCTGTATGAAGGCGACGCAGGCGGCAAGAAACGCCTGATGAAAGAACGGGTCGATGCGGCCCGGGCCGACGGCATCATCTTCGCGGCGCCGAGCTTCTGCGATCCGTCGTTGCTCGACCAGCCGATGCTGCGCGCCGGCGCGGAGCAGTCCGGCATCCCGTGCATCGCCTTCAAGTACGCGGAGAACACCGGGCAATTCCAGCAATTCCGCGAACAGGCGGGGACCTTCTCCGATTCCATAAAACTCTGGGGGACCGCCTGATGACCGTGGCCCAGAAGGACCGCTCGATGGTGCTCCAGAAGGAGATGATCGCCCGCCACTTCGCCGAGCTGGAACAGGCGCCGGAGACGGGCCAGCCGGTGGTCTACACGTTCGTACCGGGCAATCTCACCGAGCTGATTCGCTCGTTCGGCGCACTCCCCGTGCTGCCCGAGATCAACGCGCTGCAGTCGGGGATGCGGAAGCTCTCGGGCGACTACATCGCCGAGGCCGAGCGCGCCGGGCACTCGGAGGACGTGTGCACCTATGTGAAGTGCGACATCGGCATGCTGAAATCGGGCAACATCAGTCCGGCGGGCACGAGGCTGCCCAAGCCCGATCTGCTTCTGCTGTCGTACACCGGCTGCTACACGTTCATGAAGTGGTTCGAGCTGTTGCGCCAGGAGTACGACTGTCCGGCGGTGTTCTTCCACGTGCCCTATCAGGGCGACGGCAAGCTCGAGCCCGAGCACCGCGAGTACATGCTGCGGCAGCTTCGCGAGCAGGTGATCCCCGCACTCGAGCGCGCCACCGGCCGCAGGTACGATGAGGACAAGCTCCGGGCGGGACTGTCGCTCGCCGCACAGGCGGAGGACGACCTCGTTGCGGTGCTGCAGTCGGCGAAGCACAAGCCGAGTCCGATCGATGGGTACTTCGGCACCGTGTACTACGTCGGGCCGATCTTCAGTGCCTTTCGCGGAACGCCGGAAGGCGTCGAGTACTATCGCGCGCTGCGAGAGGAGATCGACGCGCGTGTGGCATCGGGACTGGGACCGGTCACTCCCGACGGGCCGCTCAACGACCAGCGGTATCGGCTGGTGGTCGAGGGACCGCCCAACTGGACCCACTTCCGCGACTTCTGGAAGATGTTCACCGACGAAGCTGCGGTGGTGGTCGCCTCCACCTATACGAAGGTGGGCGGGACCTACGATTTCGGATTCCGCCACAATGCCGCCGATCCGCTCGGCACGCTGGCTGACTACTGCAGCGGCTGCTACACGAACCTCAACCTGCCGTCGCGAATCGACATGCTCTCGAACTACGTGCGCGAGTACGACGCTGACGGATTCCTGATCAATTCGGTGAAGTCGTGCAATTCGTTCTCCGCGGGGCAGCTCGTGATCCTGCGGGAAGTCGAGAAGCGGACCGGAATACCGGGGGCGTTCATCGAGTCGGACCTGGTGGATCCGCGCTACTTCTCGGCGGCGAACATCAAGAACCGTCTCGAGAGCTACTTCCAGATGATCGACGCGCGTCGTCTGGGGAAGACCGCATGAGCTGCGTCGTCGGAATCGACCTCGGCTCCACCACCACCAAGGCGCTCATTCTCGACGAGCACCGCCAGGTGCTGGGGCGTGGCATCACCAACTCACGATCGAACTACGACCTCGCGGCCGCAGTCGCCAAGACCGAGGCGTTCATCAACGCCCGGTTCGCGCTGGTGGAGCAACGCGCGGGCGACGACCGCGCGGCGGCGGCGGTCAGTCGGCTGCGGCGGGCGTTCGTACTGGAGCAGATGCTCCATCAGCTTCGCCGGCTCGATCAGCTGATGCTGGACGAGGTCGAGAAGTCCGCACCGGCGGCGTTGAAGGCGCCCCTGTCGGCGACGCTCTCCGAGATCTGCCGGCGGATCGCGAGCGAGGAGGAGGCGCGTTTCAGGCAGCCACCGATGCTGCGCTCGGACTTCTTCCGCGACGCCGCGGGCTCGGCGTTCATGCGTTTCGCCGAGCAGCTGGCGGACCCGGGTGGGGCCAGCCACGAGCGGCTGGTCGGCGCCTACGACAAGTGCATCATCCGCGTGGAGAATGAACCGCTCGAGCTGGACTTCCGCGACCATATCGGATCGGCCCTCAAGCGGGTCGATCGGCCGGCGCTGGCGGAGGCGGTGGAATTCGCGGCGACCATGGACCTCACGCCGGCGGCGACGGTGGGAACCGGATACGGCCGCGCGCGGCTGCCCTTCCCCAAGGAGCAGATCCGCTCCGAGATCCTGTGCCATGGACTGGGCGCGCACGCGATGTTCCCGGCCACGCGGACCGTGCTGGACATCGGCGGGCAGGACACCAAGGCGATCCAGGTGGACGGCCAGGGCATCGTTACCAGCTTCCAGATGAACGACCGCTGCGCCGCGGGGTGCGGCCGCTATCTGGGGTACATCGCCGACGAGATGAACCTCGGCCTGCACGAGCTGGGTCCGCTGGCCGAGCAGGCGAAGCGGCGGGTCAAGATCAACTCCACCTGCACGGTGTTCGCCGGCGCCGAGCTGCGCGAGCGACTGTCGTTAGGTGAGCGCCGCGAGGACATCCTGGCCGGCCTGCACCGGGCGATCGTGATCCGGGCCATGAGCCTGCTGGCGCGCTCGGGCGGCGTGTTCGACGAATTCACGTTCACCGGCGGCGTGGCGAAGAATCCCGCCGCGGTGCGCGCGATCCACGATCTGGTGCGGGAAAACTATGGCGAACGGACGCTCAACATCTCGCCCGACAGCATCTATACCGGTGCGCTGGGCGCGGCGCTGTTCGCGAGCCGGATGGTGAGCTGATGCACATCACGGCCGGACTCGACGTCGGCAGCGGCGCGGTGAAGGCTGCCCTGATGCGCACTGACGGTGCCGGCGAAGAGACGCTGCTGGCGCACGGCGCGGCGCGGCTCCGCCGTCGCGAGGTGGCGAAGGTGGTCGACGAAGTGTTCCGGGAGGTCGTGGAAGGATCCGGCGTCGACGAAATCCACTACATCGCCACTACCGGCGAGGGGGGCGACTTCCCGTACGCCACGGGTCACTTCTACGGCATGACGACGCACGCCCGCGGCGCCCTCTATCTCGACGTCCGGGCCCGCGCGGTCCTCGATGTGGGCGCGCTGCACACGCGGGCGGTCGCGATGGACGACCGCGGCCGCGTGCTGGACTACAAGATGACCAGCCAGTGCGCGTCAGGATCGGGACAGTTCCTCGAGAACATCGCCCGCTACCTCGGCGTCTCGCACGACGAGATCGGGGAACTGTCGCTGCAGGCGCAGCGTCCGGAGAAGGTCAGCTCGATCTGCGCCGTGCTGGCCGAGACGGACGTGATCAACATGGTGTCGCGCGGCATCACGACCGCCGACATCCTGCGCGGCGTGCACGAGAGCATGGCCGACCGGTTCGCGCGCCTGCTGCGATCGCTGCCGGGCGACGGTGCGGTGTTCGTGAGCGGCGGGCTGGCGTCGGATATCGGGATGATCCAGGCGCTGCGCGATGCACTGGAGAAGAAGCCGGGACCGACCGCGACCCGCGAGGTTGTCACGCACGAAATGGCGATCTTCGCCGGCGCATTGGGCGCGGCGTTGTGGGGCGGGTTCCGCTATCGAAAGCTCGGACAGGGAAGCGTGGCATGGACCGCATCGTCGAACTAGGCGCCGAACCCTCGATCCGGACGCTCCGGCTCGAGGACTGCCCGCGTCTCGTGAAGATGGACCTCGAGATCAGCGGCCGGAGCCGTCAGACCTGGTACCAGGGGAAGGTCCGGCGGGCCCTCGATGATACCGACGTGAACATATCGCTGGGCGCCGAGGTGGACGGCACGCTCGTTGGCGCGCTGCTCGCATCGGTGCACTACGGCGAGTTCGGCCAGCCGGAACCGGTGGCGATCCTCGACACGGTGCTGGTCGATCGCTCGTTCGTGCGGCGTGGCATCGGCGCGGCATTGCTCGAGCAGCTCATGCTCAACCTCGTCGCGCTGCGCATTGAGCGACTGCGCACGGAGGTGGCCTGGGACGAGCTCGAGCTGATGGGGTTCTTCGCCCGGTCCGGCTTCGCGCCGGTTCCGCGGCTGGTGCTCGAAATGCCGGTGCGGACCCAGTGGAGGGCGACGGAATGAGCAACGGGGCGCTCGCCTATTATCGCCCCAACAGCCTGGCCGAAGCCTGCGCGCTCGGTCGGCGTTTGGGACCCGATGGCGCATTCCTGGCCGGCGGGACCGAACTGTTGCCGGACTACCATAGAGAGCGGGAGTCGGCCCGGCACCTGATCGCGCTCGACGGCGTCGCCGAGTTGCGCGGCATTCGCGCGGCGGACGGGCTGCTCCGCATCGGCGCCCTGACGTCCATCGCCGAGGTGGCGAGGTCGCCGCTTGTTGGCTCCTGGTTTCCGGCGCTGGCCGAAGCGGCGCGCGTGCTCGGCAGCCCGCAGATCCGGAGCCTGGCGACGATCGGCGGGAATTTCTGCCGGGCCGTGCCGTGCGCGGACACGCCCCCCGTGGCGATCGTCGGCGAGGCGCGCGTCCGGACGATGAGCCCCGATGGTGGGCGCGAGATCGACGCCGAGCACTTCTTCATCGGTCCACGTCGCACGGTGCTCGGTCCTGGTGAAGTGCTCGTGGAGGTAATCGTTCCCGCGCAACCGGCGCGTTCGGGGGCGAGTTACCAGCGCTTCGCCCGCCGGCGCGGCGCAGCGCTTGCGGTCGCGGCGGTCGCGGCGCGCGTGGTGCTGGACGGCGCGAGCATCTCGGGCGCCCGGATAGCGTTAGGTGCGGCGGCGCCGGTGCCCCTCCTGGCGGTGCGCGCGATGAAGGTCCTGGAGGGGGAGTCCGTCTCGGACGAGCTGTTTGCGCTCGCGGGCGCGCTATGCGCCGAGGAGGCGTTGCCGGTGACCGATATCCGGGGATCGGCCGGTTTCCGTCGCGAGCTGGTGAATGTGCTCACCCGTCGTGCGCTCGCCCAGGCGGTCGCGCGGGCACGCGAGACGCAGCGATGAGCGACGAGATGCTCGTCCGCCTAACGGTGAACGGCGAGGAGCACGCGCTTGCCGTGAAGCCGGACACCACCCTGCTGGCGGTGTTGCGCGACTTGCTCGACCTCACGGGGACCAAGAAGGCGTGCGGCACCGGCGATTGCGGTGCCTGTACCGTGCTGATGGATGGTGCGCCCGTCACCTCGTGCCTGGTACCGGCTGCCGCGGCGTCGGGAAGGTCGATCACGACGATTGAAGGGATGGCACGGGGCGGCGAGTTGCATCCGCTGCAGAAGGCGTTCGTGAAGCACGGGGCGCTGCAGTGCGGCTATTGCACACCGGGCATGCTGATGGCGGCGAAAGCCCTCGTCGACAGCAATCCGGATCCCTCGACTGGGGAGATTCGCGAGGCGCTCAGTGGCAACCTCTGTCGCTGTGCGACGTATCCGCGCGTGCTCAGCGCGGTGGAGGGGTGGAAGGAGTATCGCGACGTTCCGCTGGATGCGCGGCCGCACGGGCGCGGAGAGCGCGATCAGGAACGCGACCACTCGATCGTCGGTCACGGAGTCACGCGGTACGACGCGCCGGACAAGGTTACCGGCCGCGCGAAGTACACGGCTGACCTCCGGCTGCCAGGGATGATTCACGGGAAGATTCTTGGCAGTCCGATTCCGCACGGACTTCTCAAGCGGATCGATGTCTCGAAGGCGCGTGCGCTACCCGGTGTGCTCGCGGTGATTACCGGCGCCGACGTGCCCGATACGTGGTACGGTGTGAGCCCCGCGCGCGAGGACGAGCAGATTCTCGCCAGGGAGCGGGTGCGTTACGTGGGCGACGAGGTGGCGGCGGTGGCCGCGGTCGACGAGGAGACGGCTGAGCGGGCGCTGCGGCTGATCGAGGTGGAGTACGAGCCGCTTCCAGCCGTCTTCGACGCCGAATCGGCCATGGCGCCCGGCGCTCCGCTCATCCATCCCGAGAATCCCCGGTATGCCGGTAACATCAACACGCGCGTCGAGTGGCACTTCGGCGACATCGAGCGAGGGTTCGCTGCCGCCGAGCACATCCGCGAGCAGCGATTCATCGGCAATCGCCCGTACCAGACGCCGATGGAGCCGCATGCGGCGCTGGCACAATGGGATCCGTCGGGACGCCTCACGATCTGGGCATCGACGCAGACACCCCACTACCTGCACCGGTCGTTGTCCCGCACGCTGGGCATCCCGATGGGGAACATCCGCGTGATCCGGCCGGCGGTGGGCGGTGGATTCGGCGCCAAGGCGGAGGCGACGCCGCTGGACTTCTGCGCGGCGATTCTGGCGAGGATGACGGGTCGGCCGGTACTGATGGAATACTCGCGCGAGGAGATGTTCCGGCACTTCCGCGGGCGTCACAAGCAGACCATCGACCTGCGGATCGGCGTGAAACGGGATGGCACCATCACCGCGGTACAGCAGCGCGTGGTGCTCGACGGCGGCGCGTACACGTCGTTCGGCGTGATCACCGCGTACTACGCCGGCTCGATGGTCCCGACCCTGTACAAGATTCCGCATTATCGCTACGACGGCCTGCGCGTCTACACCAATCTCCCTGCGTCGGGTGCGTTCCGCGGCCACGGGGCGCCGCAGCCACGCTTCGCGTTCGAGTCGCTGCTCGACATGATCGCCGAGGATCTCGGCATCGATCCGATCGAGATGCGGCTGAAGAACGCGATGGAACCGAACACGCGCACCTGCAACGCGCTCGACATTTCGTCGTGCGAGTTCGGCCAGACGCTGCGGCGCGCGCGCCAGGAAACCGAGTGGCGGACGAAGCGAGGGCGGCTCGCGCGTGGCAGGGGGATCGGCGTGGGATGCGGAGGATTTGTCTCCGGTGCCGGCTATCCGATCTATCGCTCGGATTTTCCGCACTCCAACGCCATGATCCGGGTGCACGAAGACGGCACCGGCGTCTCGCTTCACATCGCGGCGGCCGAGATCGGCCAGGGGTCGGACACGGTGATGGTGCAGATCGCCGCCGAGGAACTGGGGGTGCCTTACGAGTGGATCTGGCTGGTGGAGTGCGACACGGTGTCGAGCACGCTCGACCTGGGCGCCTACTCGAGCCGCCTCACGTTGATGGGCGGCAACGCGGTCCGGATGGCCGCACAGAGCGTGAAGCAGCAAGTGCTCGCGGTGGCGGCGCGTGAACTGGGGTGCGACGCCGGGGCACTGGACGCACGCGCCGGGCGGATTTTCGTGCGCGACTACCCGGCCATGGGCATCGAGTGGGCCGCGGCGGCACGGCTTGCGTTCAGCCGCGCCGGACCGGTGGTCGGCACCGGATGGTACCGCCCGCCACAGAGCCTGGGCGGGGATTTCAAGGGCAGCGCGGTCGGGACCTCGCCGGCGTACTCCTTCTCGACGGTGGTGGCGGAGGTGACCGTCGATCTCGAGACCGGCTTCGTGACCGTCGACCGCGTGACCGACTTCAGCGACGCGGGCACGGTCATCAACCCGGTGACGTTCCACGGACAGGTCGAGGGTGCGATCGTGATGGGTCTCGGCGAAACGCTGTTCGAGGACACGGTGGTGGGGGCCAACGGGGAGATCGCCAACCCGAATCTGCATGACTACCTGATCCCGACGATCTGCGACACTCCGGACATTCGCACCGCAGCGGTGGACAGCTACGAGCCGCACGGTCCGTTCGGTGCCAAGGAGATCGGGGAGGGTTCACTGTTGCCGGTGCTGGGCGCGATTGCCAACGCCGTGTACGACGCGTGCGGCGTGCGCGTGACCGAGTTGCCGATCACCCCGGAGAAGATTCTGCGGGGACTCAAGGACCGCCCATCACCGGCCCAGCAGCCGCCGCTGGCGCTAGCGCACGAGGTGCCATCATGACGATCCCGCGTGATCCCGCCATGCCCGCCGCCACGGCACGCCACCAGCGCCCACGGGCGACGACCCGGCAGAAGGTCGATCACCTGCTGGCCCGGGCGGCGGCGCTGATCGCGGAGAAGGGATTCGAGGCGACCTCGATGCGCGACGTGAGCCAGGCGGTGGGGGTGAGCCTGGCGGGCCTGTACCATTATTTCGCCAGCAAGGAGGACCTGCTCTATCAGCTCCAGTACCGGACCTTCGGCTCACTGCTGCAGGCGCAGGAGGAAGTCGCCGAGCAGCCCGGCACGCCGGAGGAGCGGTTCCGACGGCTGCTGATCGGACACCTCGGGTTCTTCTCGCACCATCGCAACGAGCTCAAGGCGTGCACGTACGAGCTGGAATCGCTGACGGGCGAGCCCTACCACACCATCCAGTCGCTGCGCCGGCGCTACTACCGGCTGATGACGGACGTGGTCGCGGAGGTGAAGGACGGTCCGCCTAACGCTGCCGGGGCATCGCGGGAGAGCCGCCACGCCACGCTGTTCATCTTCGGTATGCTGAACTGGATCTTCATGTGGTACGATCCGGCCCGCCATGGACCGGTGGAACAGGTCGGCGAGGAAATGCTGGACCTCGTGCTCAACGGGCTGCGCCACGACGGGCGCGGGCAATGAGCACGAGCCAAGACGCGGGGTCGGCCGCCGGCCTCCCCCGCCCTGTGTGAGGACGACGATGCAATTCACGAACACCTGGATTCCGTACGGCGGCTACTGGTCGACGCCGTTCTGCGCATGGCAGGGGAGCTTCGCGCCGCTGGCGCCGATTCCCTTCGCCGCCGATGTCACGAAACGCGCGCTGTCCGAGCGCGGCGTCGACGTCTCCGCGTTCGACGGCATGTGTCTCGGCACGACCGTGCCGAGCAAGGGGTCGTTCTACGGGGCGCCGTGGTTTGCCGGTCTCGCGGGACTGTGCCACGTGACCGGGCCGACCATCAACCAGGCGTGCGCGACATCGGTCCGGACCCTGGTGCAGGGCGCCCAGGAGCTGGAATCGGGGAGCGCCACCGTCTACCTCGCTGCGTCGGCCGATCGGACGAGCAATGGACCACACGTCTACTATCCGAATCCCGCCGGCCCAGGCGGCACGGGCGATGCCGAGAACTGGGTGCTCGACAGCTTCGGCCACGATCCATACGCCAGGAACTCGATGGTGGAAACGGCGGAGAACGTGGCGCGTGAGGCAGGCATCAGCCGCGCGGCACAGGAGGAAATGGCGTTGCTGCGCTTCCGCCAGTACCAACTCGCCACCGCGGACGACGGCGCGTTCCTGTCGCGGTTCCTGGTGCGGCCGGTCGAGGTGAAGGACGCGCGCGGCAGGAAGGTTCTGGCGACCGTCACCGGCGATGAGGGCGTCTTTCCGACCACGGCGCAGGGGCTGCAGGGACTGCGCCCCGTCATCGACGGGGGCACGGTGACCTTCGGCACGCAGACGCACCCGGCCGACGGCAGCGCGGCCATGATCCTCGCCGCGAGCCGGGACCGCGCACAGGCGCTCTCGCGCGACGGCGCGGTGGGGATCCGGCTGCTGTCGTACGGACAGGCACGGGTCAGGAAGGGATTCATGCCGATGGCGGTGGCGCCGGCCGCGCGTCAGGCGCTGGAGCGTGCCGGAATCAGCGCCGGCGACCTGACGAGTGTGACGACGCACAATCCGTTCGCGGTCAACGATGTGTACCTGTCGCGGGAGCTCGGCCTCGACCCGGAGATGATGAATCGCCACGGCAGCTCGCTGGTGTGGGGACACCCGCAGGGACCCACGGGGCTCCGTGCCATCATGGAATTGGTCGAGGACCTCACGCTCCTGGGCGGCGGCTATGGACTGTTCACCGGATGCGCGGCCGGCGACAGCGCAGCGGCAATCGTGGTGAAGGTGGAATGACGCGGAGCGTGACGAACAATCAGACGATCGACCATACCGCTCATCGGTGACCAACTGCGACTGAGGTATCGACGGATGGAGTATTTCCCTTCGAAGGACGCGACCTGCTTCGGGTTCAAGGACATTCTCTATGAAAAGCGCGACATGGTGGCGCGCATCACCATCAACCGCCCCGAGTCGTACAACGCGTACACCACCGACACGCTGCGGGAGCTGATCGTCGCCTTCGAGGATGCCTCGAACGACGACGCGGTGGGGGTCATCGTGTACACCGGCGCGGGCGACAAGGCGTTCTGCACCGGCGGCGACGTGAAGGAGTACGCCGCCGTCTACACCAAGCGCCCCCGCGACTACTGGAAGTACATGGGCCTGTTCAGCCGCTACATCGAGAGCATCCTCCGCAGCGGGAAGATCACCATCGCCCGGCTCAACGGCATCGCGGTGGGCGGCGGGAACGAATCGCAGCTGGCGTGCGACCTGGCGGTGATGGCGGACGACACGTACCTGGGGCAGGTCGGATCGAGCGTCGGCAGCGTGGCCGCGGGTGGAGCGACGCAGTGGCTGTCGATTCACGTGGGCGACCGGCGCGCGCGCGAGATGCTCTTCCTGAACCCGCGGATCCCCGCCCGTCAGGCCCTGGAGTGGGGACTGGTGAACCGCGTGGTGCCGCGGGTCCGCCTCGATGACGAGGTGCAGGGGCTGGCGCAGCAGGCGCTGGAGAAGTTCCCCGAGTGCACGCGCTACACCAAGCAGCAGGTGAACTACTGGAAGGAGTCCGCCTGGAACGCCACCATCGGGCACGCGCGTGACTGGCTCTCCACGCACTTCACCACGCTGGAGCCGTACGAGGGGATGCGCGCGTTCGTCGAGAAGCGGAAGGTCGACTTCGCGGGGCTGCGCCAGCGGGCGGCGTCGGGGGCCAGCAGCGAATTCCTGTGGGGACCATACGCCACGACGTGCGAGTCCTGCGGCGCGACGGGGCTTCCCGCCGACTTCACGTTCTGCGGGAGTTGCGGCGCGGCGCTGAATGGCGCGGGCCGGACAGGCTAGGACATCGGATGGATCTCGGGATGGCGGGACAGGTGGCGCTGGTCACGGGCGCCGGACGCGGCATCGGCGCAGCGATCGCGCGCGAATTCGCGCGCGAAGGCTGCGATGTGGCGCTCGTGGACCTGGGCGCTCTCGCCGGCGCCGAGTCGATTGCGGGCGAGCTGCGCCACTCGGGCCGCCGGGCGGTGGCGCTCGGCGCCGACGTCACGAGCATGGAAGCGGCGGAGAACAGCGTGGCCGCGACCATCCGCGAGCTGGGGCGTCTCGACATCCTCGTCTGCAACGCCGGCATCACGCGCGATGCCGTGGTCTGGAAAATGACCGAGGAAGCGTGGGACGACGTACTCGACGTGAACCTGAAGGGATGCTTCACCTACTGCCGCGCGGTCGTACCGCCCTTTCGTGGCCAGCAGCGTGGCAAGATCGTGACCATCTCGTCGATCAACGGGCTGCGCGGAAAGTTCGGGCAGTCGAACTACGCGGCGTCGAAAGGGGGAGTGATGGCGTTCACCCGCTCGCTCGCCCGCGAACTGGGAGCGTTCGGCGTCAACGTGAACTGCGTGGCGCCGGGCATGGTCCACACCGACATGGCGGCCGCGCTGCCGCGCGGCGTGCTCGACGGCGCAATCCGCGAGTCCCCACTCGGCCGCATCGCTGACCCCGAGGATATCGCGCAGATGGTGGTCTTCCTCTGCTCGGATCGCGCCCGTCACGTGACGGGTGAAGTGATCCGGGTGGACGGCGGCCAGTGCATGTGAGGAGACCGTGACGACGATGACCGACCGCGCAAGTCTGGTACGGTACGAGGTCCGTGAGGACGTCGCGCACCTGACGCTGGACTCACCACCGCTCAACATCCTCACCGCGGCGATGATGGGGGCCCTGACCGACGCCCTCGAGCGCGCCCTGGCCGATCGCACGCTCAAGGCGATCACGCTCAGCTCGGAGGCCCGCGCCTTTTCGGCCGGCGCCGACGTGGGCGAGCACGCTCCCGGGCAGGCGCCGGGCATGATCGCCGCGTTCAGCGCGCTCTTCGGCACCCTGGGGGCGAGCGAGCTGCCTCTCGTGATGGTCGTGGATGGTGCGGCGTTAGGCGCTGGATTCGAGCTGGCCGCCATGGCCGACGTGCTGGTGGCCAGCGACCGCGCCACGTTTGGTCAGCCGGAGATCCGGCTGGGGTTCTTCGCGCCGGTCGGCGTCACCTGGCTGGCGTCCCGAATCGGCCTCGCGCGCGCACTCGAGGTCACGTGCACGGGCCGGACGTATTCGGCAGCCGAGATGCAGGCAATGGGGCTCGTCTCGCGCGTCGCGCCGTCCGGGGACCTGACCGCCGTCCTCGACGCCCTGCTTGACGACCTGCGGCGCGCGAGCCCGCTCGTCATGCGCATGAACGTCCGGCTCGCGCGACGGCTGCAGGGTCGGCCGTTCGAGGTAGCGCGGCGCGAGGCCGAACGCGTTTTCCTGGATGAACTGATGGCGACCGAGGACGTGCGCGAGGGCATCGCGTCGTTCACCGAAAAGCGCCGCCCGGCGTGGAAGAACCGGTGAGCGCCCCGATGATGCGACGGATCATCCGGCGCGGGAGGCGCTGATGCGAATCGTGATCGTGGGTGCCGGCGCCCTGGGCGGGCTGGTGGGAGCTCTGCTGACGCGCGATGGCGAGGACGTCACGCTCCTCGAGGTGAACAAGGCCCGCGTGCAGCTCCTGAACGAATCCGGTCTGTCGATCACCCGGGTGGGCGAGGAGGAGAGCTGCTATCCGGTGCGGGCGGTGACCACCGTCGAGGGTGCGGCGCCGTTCGACCTGGTCTTCATCGCGACCAAGACCTATCAGACCGAGGACGCGGTGCAGGCGGTGATGGGGGTCGTTCATCCGGGCACCTGGTTCCTCTCGATGCAGAACGGCATCGGCAACGTGGAGGCCATCGCGCGCCACGTGGCCCCGGACCATGTGTTGTGCGGCATCACGTACCACAGCATCCAGCACGCCGGTCCGAGCCGCCTGCACTACCGCGCCGGGATCAAGCCGGTCCAGATCGCGCCCATGGCCGGCACCGTCACGCCCGAGATCGAGGCCATCGGCGCGATGTTCCGGCGGGCCGGGCTCGAGACGACCGTGGTCGACAACGTCGATCACGCCGTCTGGCAGAAGCTCCTGCACAACGCGGTGGTGAACCCGACCTCGGCGCTCACCGGGCTGACGTGCCGCGAAATCCTCGGCGACGACGAGCTGCTCGCGTTCATGCGCGATCTCGCCATGGAGATCATCGCCGTGATGCGGGCGCGAGGCGTCCCGATCGTCGACGAGGAGGATCCGTTCCGTCCGATCATCGGATCGCTGAAAGCGCTGGCGAAGAACCGGCCGTCGATGTGGCAGGACCTGTCCCGCGGCACGCGCACGGAAGTGGACGCGCTCAACGGCGCGATCGTGGCCGAGGCGCGCCGGCTGGGGCTGACGGCGCCGCATAACGCGGCGATCGTCCACTTCATCCACTCCCGTGAGCGCCAGAAGTTTCTCAACAAGCAGGAGCTCGCGCGACGATTGGGGCTCGACGCGGGCGCCGCGCATGGCGGCGACCGTGCCCGGCCGAGGGCGCCGTCCCGGCCGACAGCGAGAGGGGCCGACGCCGGTCTGCCGTTCGTCGGACCGCGGCTCGAATCCACCCGCCGCCTGAAGGAGCTGATCCACGCGTACTATCTCGATGTCGAGGCCGCGTCGGATGACCCCGACCGGAAAGTGGCGGCCTGCTCGGGGCTCGGCCCGGTGGAGATCATTCGGGCCCTCGACATGCTGCCGTACTTTCCGGAGAACCACGCCGCCCTGATCGGTGCCACTCGTCAGGCGGCGCCGCTCATCGCCCGGGCCACGGCCGAGGGGTTCTCGCAGTTCGCCAGCGCCGCCATGCGCGCCGACGTCGGCGCGTTGCTGGAGGGGAGCAGCCCGCTCGTGACCGCCCACGGCATCAAGGGACCGCCCCGCCCCGACGTCGCGGTGTACAGCACCAACACCGGACACGAGCTGCGTCGCTGGTTCGAGTATTACGGCGCTCACTATGGCGTGCCGGTCGTCGGACTGCATCCACCGACCGCGCTCCACGACCTCGAGCGGATCGACCTCGACGCCGCAATCGACCAGTGGACGCGCCTGTCGATTCAACTCCGCAGAGTCAGTGGACGACCGCTCGACTCCGACCGGCTGGCCGAGATCGTGGAGTGGAGCGCCCAGGCGTCGGCGCTGTGGAACGAGATTCTCGAGCTGGGGCAGGCGACCCCCGCACCGCTGACCTTCTTCGACGCCGTGACCCACCTCGCGCCGATGCTCCTGCTGCGCGGCACGCCCGAGGCCGTCGCCTACTACCGCGAGCTCAAGGCCGAAATCGAACAGCGCGTCGCTCAGGGTGTTGCGGCCGTCCCCAGCGAATTTCATCGCGTCTACTGGGACGGACCGCCTATCTGGGGTGCGCTGCGCGCCCTGTCGGGACTGTTCGCCGGGACGGGAACCGCCGTCGTCGCCTCCACATTCTGCAGTGTGTTTGCGCTGAAGGGCCTCGGTCCGCACGACCCGATCGCGAGCATGGCGGAGGCATACACCGGCGTGTTCGGCAACCGCTCGGAGCAGTACAAGACGGCCTACCTCGCGCGAGAGTTCGAACGCTTCGGCGTCGACGCGGCAGTCTATCACGACTGCCGCACCACCGCCGAAGCCAGCCACGTGCGGTACGGCCTCGCCGTCCGCGCCCAACGCCTCACGGGGATCCCGGCGCTGGTGATCGAAGCCGATTCCCACGACCCGCGCCTGTTCTCGCTCGAACGCGTGCAGGCGCTGCTGTCGGATTTCGTCGAACAACGCACGCAACACGCCGGCGCGTCGGAACGGGCGCTGGCGGGAGATACGGGTTATGCAACCGGCTGAACCGAGGATCGCCGCGGGCGTGGACGCGGGGACCGAATGCGTGAAGGCGCTGGTGGCCAGTGAGGACGGGCGTGTGCTCGGGCGGGCGGTGCTGCCCACGCGCGGCTACTTCCAGGCCTGCATCTACGAAGTGCTGATGGCCGCGCTCGACGACGCGCAGCGGCGCGAGGACGACCTCGTCGGCGTCGGGGCCACCGGGTTCGCCATGAACTGCGTGCCGCACGCAACCCTCACCGCATCGGAGACGGCGTGCCACGCCCTGGGAGCATTCCACCATCTGCGCGAACCCATGACGCTGGTGAACATCGGAGGGCGCGACCCGCGCGTGATCCAGGTGAGCGCGGATGGACACCAGCTGGAGGCCCGGGGCGTTCGCCGCTGTGCGCTTGGCGTGGGGAGTTTCCTCATGTTCACCGCGCGGCACCTGGACGTGAGCGCCCTCCGGCTTCAGGAGCTGGCCGCGGCCGCTGAGCGACCCGCCCAGGTGAGCAGCTACTGTTCGGTGTTCTCCGCCTCCGACGTGCTCGAGCGGCTCCGCGACGGCGCGACCCGCGAGGAGGTGGCGTTCGGCTGCATGCACTCGATCGCGGAGCGGGTCCTCGAGATCGGCGGGTTCCAGGATCCCATCGTGGTGTGCGGCGGCGTGGCCGAGTACTTCCCTGGCGTGCTCCGCGCGCTGGAGTCGCTCACCGGCATGACCGTCAAGGCAGTGCCGGAACCGATCTTCACAGGAGCCCTGGGCGCCGCGATAATGGCCGCGCGACCACTGCCGCAGACCGTCGAACACCCTGTCGCCGCGGGAACGGTACAATGAGCGATACCCGGGCACGAGGTGATGGCGTGGGGGCGGCAGGCCCGAACGGGAGGGAGATCCGCAGCACAAGCGCCCTGCGCGACACGATGGGCGCGTACTACCGTTCGTTCGCCGAGAGCGAGCGCAACCTGTCGCCGGTAGCGTGGTGCACGAGTGTCGGACCCGCCGAGCTGCTGCGCGCACTTGGCTTCCGCGTCTTCTTCCCCGAGAACCACGCCGCCATGCTGGGCACGGCGCGGAGCGCCGGCCGGTACCTGCCGCTGGCGCACGCACAGGGGTATTCACCGGAGATCTGCTCGTACCTCACCAGCGACATCGGGGCATATCTCGCCGGCGAGACGCCGCTCGCGGCCTACGGGCTGCACCGCGTGCCGCGCGCGGACGTGCTGGTCTTCAGCACGAATCAATGCCGCGACGTGTCCGACTGGTTCGGGTGGTACGGAAGAGAGTGGAGCGTCCCGGTCGTCGGCGTCCACTCGCCGCGGAGTATCGACGAGGTGTCGGAGGGCGACACCGACGCGATCGCGCGACAGCTGGAGCAGCTCGTGCCGACGCTCGAGTCCGTCGCCGGAAGACGGCTCGATGACGCGTCCCTCGCGTCCGCCGTCTCCTGTTCACGCGAGTGCTCGGATCTCTGGGAGGCGTGTCTGCGGACTGCCGCGCACCAGCCCGCGCCGCTGACGTTTTTCGACGGCACCGTGCACATGGGACCGGCGGTGGTGCTGCGCGGCGCACCGGAGGCCTGTGCGTACTATCGGGTCCTCAGGCGCGAACTCGAGGAGCGTGCCCACGACGGCATCGCCGCGGTCGCCGGAGAATCGTTCCGCCTGTACTGGGACGGGATGCCCATCTGGGGCCGACTGCGCGCGCTGTCGACGTTGTTCGGCGAATTTCGCGCGGCGGTGGTCTCCTCCACCTACTGCAACAGCTGGATCTTCTCCGCCCTCGACGCGGCCGACCCGATTCGCTCGATGGCGCGCGCATCGCTCGAGCTGTTCATCGTGCGCTCCGAGGCGGCAAAGGAGCGATACATCGAACGGATGATCGAGGACTACGGCGTGGACGGACTTGTCTTCCATGACTGCCGCACCTGCCCCAACAACACGAACACACGCTACGGCATGCCGCGCCGGCTGTCCGAACGTCTGCAGATTCCGGCGCTGGTGGTCGACGGCGACGTGAACGACCTGCGCTGCTTCTCGGACGAGCAGGCGCGCACCAACATCGAAGGATTCGTCGAGCAGCTGGCGGACGCGCGCTCGGCCAGTCGTCAGGCGGGAGGACGATGACGCTCTACGCCGGCATCGACAGCGGCTCGTGGAACACGAAGGCGGTCATCATCGACGCCGGCGCGCGGGTGCTCGGGATGTCGGTGGTGCGCTCGGGTGCAGATCTGGCCGCGGCCGCCGAGCGGGTCTACGCCAACGCGCTGGCCGACGCGGGGTGTGAGGCCGGCCAGGTGCGCGCGATCTGGGCGACGGGATTCGGGCGTCAGGCGGTGACATTCGCCCACGGCTCGCGCACCGAGCTGGACTGCCACGGCCGCGGCGCTGCGTTCTATATCCCCGGTCCGGCGACGGTCATCGATATCGGCGGACAGGACGCCAAGGTGATCCGGTTCGACGCCGCCGGGCAACGCGTGTCGCACCGCATGAACCGCAAGTGTGCCGCCGGCACCGGAAGCTTTCTCGACGAGATCGCGCTTCGACTCGGAATCCGCGTGGAGGAGATGGACGCTCTCGCGAAGCAGGCCTCCAACGCGCTCGAGCTGTCGAGCTTCTGCACCGTATTCGCCGGCACCGAGTTGCTGGCGCTCATTCGCAGCGGGAACCGGCCGGCCGACCTGGCAATGGCCGCCTACCGCTCGCTGGTGAAGCGGGTGATAGCCATGGATGTCTTTCACGGGCAGGTCGTCGCCACCGGCGGCGTGGTGGCGTTTCATCCGACCATGGTCGCGCTGCTGTCGTCTGAGCTTCGCTGCGAAGTCGTCGTCCCGCCACATCCCCAGGAGATGGGCGCGTTCGGCGCGGCACTGGCCGCGCGCGAGGGCGCGGTATCGGTGGGCCCGGATGGCGCGACTCGTGAGGCTGCCCTCGCGCGCCATGGCAAGGACGATGGCGATGACTGACGGAGGCTCCTCCCGGGCCGCCGCGCGCGAGGGCGACGTGATCTTCTCGCGCCTCGCCCCGCTGGGCGAACCGGAATCCGTCGGTGCGATGCTGGCGCGCAACGTGGCAGCACTGGACGGGCGAACCGCGTTCGCCGAACGACACGACGGTGCGTTCCGCGCGACGACCTGGCATCAGTTCGCACGGGACGTTGCCGCGTTCGGCACGTTTCTCGCCTCGTCCGGGGTGCGGATGGGCGACCGGGTGGTGCTGCTGTCGCCAAATCGAGGCGAGATGCTGGTGGCGGAGATGGCGACGATGTGCCTTGGCGCGATCTACGTCCCCATCTTTACCGGCTATCCGGCCGAGCAGGCGCGCGCACTAGTGGAGCATGCCGAACCAACGGTGCTCATCGTCGCGACTCCCGATCATCTCCTTCGTATCGGCGTGCCCGACCACGTGCGCGCGGTCGTCGTGTTCGACGGCGTGGTGTCAGGTACCGGTGCGGGCCGGCACCGCGGAAGGCGCTCGGAGCCCACCACGTTCGGAGCCGTCCTTCATGACTTCGCAGTGCCGGAACACGATCCGCAGCGCCTGACCGCTTTCCTCGACGACGCCGCCAACGTCGACCCGGCGACGGCGAGCCTGATGATGTACACGTCAGGCACCAGCGGTCCGCTCAAGGGCGTGCTGCTCACCCACGACAACATTCTCTCGCAGCAGCGTGCCCTGTCCGCCATCTGGTCGGTCACTCCCGACGACCGGTTCCTGTCGTACCTCCCCTGGCACCACAGTTTCGGCGGCATCTTCGAGAAATACGGTGCGCTGTACAGCGGCGCCGCACTGCACATCGACCAGTCGCTCGGCAAGAACTTCGAGCGGCTGCTGGATCAGTGGCTCGAGGTGCGGCCCACGATCTACTTCAGCGTTCCGAAGGTCTACCAGCAACTGGTTGCGTACGCGCAGGCGCACCCCGAGCAGGAGGCGCGGATCTTCCACCCCGGGTTGCGTTTCGTTTTCACGGCCGCCGCGCCGCTACCGGCAAATGTCTCCGGCTTCTTCGCCGGGCGGCGCATCCCGGTACTCGAGGGCTGGGGGCTCACGGAGACATCGCCGTGCTGCACGCTCACGGATCTCGGCGAGCCCCGTACGGTTCCGGGCATGGTCGGGTATCCCATCCCGGGGGTACGGGTCCGGATTGCCGAAGACGGCGAGATCCTGGTGCAGGGGCCTAACGTCATGCGCGGTTACTTCCGGAATCCGGCGGCAACCGCCGCGGCGCTGCCCGGCGACGGATGGTTTCACACCGGCGACCTGGGCGAGCTGGCAGGCGCCGGACTCAAGCTGGTCGCGCGGAAGGATCGCGTGTTCAAGATGCTGAACGCGGAGAAGGTGGTGCCGACGGGCATCGAGAACCGGCTTGCCGGGATGAACTCGTACATCCGCCACGTCATCGTGACCGGCGGCGGAAGGGACTTTCTCGCGGCCCTGATCTTCCCGGACTTCTTCCGGATCGGCGAAGAGTTCGGCGACGACCGGGCGCGCGCCGAGCGCGTCGTGCGGGACTCGTTGCGGGCGACGATCCTCGCCTTCAATCGGGAGCATCCCGTGAAGTACGAGCGCATCCAGGCCTTCGCGGTGATCAGCAAGGAGCTCTCGATCGACGAGCAGGAGCTCACGCCGTCGCTCAAGGTCCGGGTGCGCAATGTGCTGGAAGACGCCGGGTCGTACCTGGACGCGGTCTACGAGCCCAGCGGTGACTGCGACTGCCGCTTCCTGCGGAAGGTGATGCGGCTGGCGCCTGACGACCGGCGCTGTTTTGCGGGGGCGGATCGTACCCTCGATCGATGCCACGAGTGCGGAAGCTTCATATTCGGCGACGACACGGTCGTCATCAACACCACGGAGTCCTGAGAGGAGTCCAGACGGCGATGGCCGAAGCCACGTGGGACGCATGGCTGATGACGGCACCCGGGGCACCGTTCGAGCGCCGTGCGCTCGAACCGCAGGCGCCCGGGCCGGGCGAGGCGGTGGTCCAGGTGTCGGGGTGCGGCGTCTGCCACACCGACCTGTCGTTTCTCCATCATGGCGTCAAGACGCGGGGCACGCTGCCGCTGGTGCTGGGACACGAGATCAGCGGATACGTCCACAACGTGGGTCCTGGCATCGATGCGCGGCTGGTCGGACGGGCCGTCATCGTGCCGGCCGTGCTGCCGTGCGGCGAGTGCGCGCTGTGCCGGGCCGGACGACGCACGATCTGCCGAAGTCAGGTGATGCCGGGGAATGACCGCCACGGAGGGTACCAGTCGCATGTGGTGGTGCCGGCGCGCTTTCTCTGTCCCGTGCCTGACGAGTTGCTCGCCACCCACGAGCTGTGGGAGCTGGCGGTCGTCTCCGATGCGGTCTCGACACCGTTCCAGGCGGTCAAGCGCTCAGGCCTTTCCGCCGGCGACCTCGCCGTGTTCATCGGCGCCGGAGGAATCGGCGTGCATGGTGTGCAGATCGCGGTCGCCTCAGGGGCCAAGGTCATCGCGCTGGACGTGGACAAGCGGAAGCTGGAGCAGGCCCGCGGCGCCGGCGCCGGCGTCGCGCTCGACGTGGCCGGCGTCGCCCCCAGGGACATTCGGAAGCAGGTGCGAAGCGCGGCCGACTCCCTCGATGCCCCGCCCTTCCTGTGGAAGATCTTCGAGACGTCTGGCACGCGCGCCGGGCAGGAAACCGCGTTCGGACTCATTGGATTCGGCGCCGCGCTGGCGGTCGTTGGCTATACCATGGACCGCATCGAGATCTGCCTGTCGAACCTGATGGCCTACGACGCCGAGGCGCGGGGGAACTGGGGTGCCGATCCCCTGCTCTACGCGGAGATCCTCGAGTGGATTCTGGCGGGCCGTATCCGGGTGAAGCCGTACGTCGAGCGGCATCCGCTCGAGCGGATCAACGAGGTGTTCGACCTGGCACACCATGGCGGGCTGCTCAGGCGAGCGGTGATGGTTCCCTGAACCGCGGCGATGGTCGCGCGTCCAGCGGACGGACGGCCAATCCTTTTCCCGCCTCTGGCGTCCAACCCGGCAGCCTGGACAGGTGACGGAGACGCTCGATCTGGTCCGCAAACTCCTCGCACCCGCCCGCCGCATCGCGATTGGACACGAGGTCCGCCCGGCAGCCTAACGTGACCCCCGAAGGAGTTCGGCGAGGTCGTACAGGCGCCCGTTGACGATTACCTGCTTCACCCGGCGGGTGGCGTTGATGTCCACCAGCGGGTTGCCGTCGACCACGACCAGGTCGGCCAGCGTTCCCGCTTCGATGCTCCCGGCATCGAGGTTCAGCGCCGCCGCGGGATTCACCGTGGCGGTCTGCAGCGCCTGGAACGGCGTCATGCCCGCCGCGACATAGGCCGCGATCTCGGCGTGCAGATTCAGTGCATCGGGCGTATCGGTACCGGCGACGATGCGCGTGCCGGCCCGCATCGCCCGCATGATGAGGTCGCCCGGGCCGTCGAAATCGGACGCACTGCCACGTCCCGTTCCTCGCGCTCCTCCTCCACCTGATCGCCCCGCCGCGCCGGCCGCACCCCCCTGTCCGCGTCCCCGGCCTCCTCGTCCCGCGACGCCGCCGAAGCCGCCCTCGCCGCGCCCGCCCCCGGTCTCCCCCGTCACCGACGCGCGATTCCAGACGGCGTAGAGCCGCATCCGCGGATCGGTCCGGAGCGTGGAGTCGGCGGCCACGATTGCACGCAGCGTCGCCCCGCCCAGTGCGAGCGTGGGACAGACGGTCATCCGGGCTGCCCCCCACAGCTGGGCGATGTCGTCGTAGCTGCGTTGCAAGGTGGCGATCTTGGGCGAATAGCCGCGGCGGCTCGTGCCCGTGATGTGCTCGGTGCCGTCACTGCCGTCGAAGGCCGCCGGGTAGATCTCGTGGCTCGAGGTCGGAACGCCGATGCTGTGCGCGAATTCGACGATCCGTCGCTGCTGCAGATCGGGCATCCGGACGTAGCTCTTGATGAGGTCGAGCTGCAGCACCTTCTCGCGCTGCAACTCCATCTCGAGCTGCGCCACACTGGAGACCGGCACCGCCATGGGATAGTAGACGCGCTGCCATTCGAGCAGATAGCCCGTGGAAAAGACCCTCGGTCCCCACTGCCTGCCGGCGTCACTGGCCTCCCGAAACTCGGCGGCCTCGTACGGCATGCCGCCCGGACTGCGCACGGTGGTGATGCCGAACGCGAGCCAGGCGCGCAGTCCGGCCTCGCCCAGGTCCGGCTGCAGGTGCGAGTGGTATTCGACCAGTCCCGGCATCACCGTGTAGTTCGACGCGTCCACGACCCGCATGCCGGCGTGAGCCGCCGCGCCATGGGGCGCGACGCTGCGGATGCGATTCCCCGCGATGACGATGTCCACGTTGGAACGCGCGGTGGGGCTCTTGCCGTCCACCAGCCGTCCGGCGTGCACCACGTATTGGTCGGAGGGGACGTCCACCGAGTAGGTGAGATCGACCGGGACGTCGGCAATCCGCCCGGTCTCGACGTCCACCAACCGCAGCCGGTCGAGCGACTGGTACAGGATGTGCTTCGAGTCCCCGGTCCAGGTCGGCGCGTACGCCATCTCACTCGTCAGGCGCCGGGGAGGGCCGAGCGGCTCGCCGGCGGACGACACGGGGATCACGGAGAGGAGGCCCTGGTACACGATGGCCATCTTCGTGCCGTCGGGAGACCACGCCGGTCCGGCGCCCACCCGCGAATCGATCGACAGATTCGGCACCGGCGTGAACCACTGCTCGTCGCCGGCGCTGTCAGGGTTCATGGTGAGGATCTGATTGGTCCCCTCACGGAACCGGGTCGAGAACGGGATCAACGACGTCATCGCCACCCGCCGGTCGTTCGGCGACCAGGTCGCCGTCCCCGGCGCGAAGAGGGCGTCGTGCAACCGGGTCACCCTGCCGGAGGCCACGTCCACCACCGACACGGTCGCGCGCCGCCACATGGCGTCCACGTCGCTGAACGCAATGCGTTTGCCGTCGCGCGACCACGCCGCTTTCAGTGCCGAAGTCGGGAGACTCGTGAGGCGGCGCTCCCGGCCGGTCTTCATGTCGCGAATCCAGAGGTCCTGCAGCTGGCCGCCGCGATCGGTGGACCACGCCAGCCGGGAGCCGTCGGGCGACCATGCCGGATCGGCGTCGAGAAAGCGGTCGTTGGTGAGGTTCACCGGCGTGCCGCCTACCGGCATCACGTAAAGATCGTGGAGTGCGGTGAACGCCACCTGCCTGCCGTCGGGCGAGATGGCCGGCGTGTTGATGCCCACCACCCGGCGCGGCGCGCGGCTGTCGAAGTCGCGCTTGCGGTGCTGGTACCCGGCGCGGGTGACCTGCAGCGTGGCCGAGAACTCGATGGTCTGCGCCGCGGCGACACCCAGCGTGCGGCGCCGGATCTTTCCATCGGAGACGTAGACGAATTCCGTCGGCGACAGCCAGCTGGCGCGGAACGGGAAGACGTTCTCGTCGCCGGTGATCGCGGTACTGTCGATCTCGTACTGACTGGCACCGGCGGTGGTGGCGTGAAAGACGATCTGTCCGCCGGGGCCCCACGACGGTGCGTCGGCGCGCACACCCGGCGCCGAGAGTCGGCGTTCGGACTCGTCGGTCAGGCGCACGGCCCACACACCCGCACCGCCTCCGCGGGTGGAGATGAACGCGATCTCGTCGTCGTGCGGCGCCCAGGTGGGCATGTAGTCTTCGGCCGGATCGCGGGTGACCTGGCGGATCTCGCCGGTCCGCGTGTCCAGGACCCAGATGTCGTAGTTGCCACCGCGGTCGGACGAGAAGGCCACGCGCGAGCCGTCGTGCGACCAGACGGGCTCACGGTCGTCGTACGGACCCCACGTCAACTGGTGCTGTCCCGATCCGTCCGGGGCAACGACCCAGACGTCGTAGCCGCCGTCACGATATCCCTGGAAGGCGATCCACCGTCCGTCGGGCGACCAGGCTGGCTGGCGCGCATCGTTGAACAGGTCGGTGATGCGGGTCGCCGTGCCCCCGGTAGCCGGCAGTGTGTACAGGCTCCCCTGGAGATCGACGACCAGGGTGCGTCCGTCGGGCGACGCGGCCACCGCCATCGACGTCCCCTCGTGGATGGTGACGTCGACGGTGGCGCCTGACTGCACCCGGCTGGCGCCGAGGCCCCGCCCGGACACCTCACGCGCGCCCGACGACAGCATGCCTAACGTGGCAGCCAGGCTCACGATGCGCATCGGTGACCGCGGCCGATTCATGAGATTGCTCCTCGGGAACGACACGGGCCTGCGTGGGCCACGGCGAGGACGCGCCTTCGCATGTCATCGCCGCGCGGTGGTCGTAGTGGCGCTAATCTACGCCGTGGCGAATCCGGCGGCATGGGGCCGTCTGGTAATTGCCCGGCGCCTTCCCGGAGCGGCTGCGAAGCGATAGGCTATGCCCGCCCGCGACTGGCATGCCGCGTTCGGCCTGGTGGTTCGGCCAGATCGTCACCTCACCCGCGATTCGAGAGGAGCCTCCGATGTCCGTCGACAGCACACGCGCCGCCATCCGGAAGTACATCGACTCCCAGCACACCGACCTGAGCATGATGGCCGAAGACGTGGTCTTCACCAACATGAGCGACGGCCAGGAGCATCGGGGCGTGGAGGCGGTGCGACAAATGCTGCACTACATCTACCACGTGGCCTTCGACGCGCGCGGTGAGTTCCGGAACGTCATCGTCGCCGACCAGCAGGCGACGATCGAGGGAGACTTTGTGGGGACGCACATCGGCGAGTTCGCAGGCATTCCCCCCACCAGGAAGAGCGTGCGGGTTCCCCTCTGCGTCGTCTACGACCTCCAGAACGACAAGATCAGGCGCGGGCGGGTCTATATGGCGGTGCCGGTGATGTTGCACCAGCTCGGCGCGCCCTGAGGGCTCACCGGAACTCCTCCATCAGTGTCGCGAGGGCGGCACTCCCCGGACAGAGCGCTTCATACGGTAGCTCGACCAGCGGCGTGTCGGACGACTTGTTGACGGCGTGCATGTCCGCTCCCGTCTCATCGATGTAGAGCAGGCCGGTCACCACCTCGCCGTTCTCGTGCGCCCGCCGGACGAAATGGTATGCGGCCTCGCGATCGGTCGGATCGTAGTCAGGGGCGAGCTTGCGGAACTTGACGACGCTGCCGTCGTGCATCGTGACGACGCGTGTATCGCCATCTCCATATGAGGCGGTGATCTCCCGCCGGAGCGGCACGAAGTCCACCGCTGCCACCTCGTGGTAGTGCTGTCGCGTGTAGAGGTAGCTCTTGGTGGACGCTTCGTGATCGTTGAAGGTGACGCACGGCGAGATGACGTCCACCAGCGCGAACCCGCCGTGACGCAATGCGGCCTTCAGGATCGGGACCAGCTGGGCCTTGTCGCCCGAGAAGCTGCGGGCGACGAACGTGGCGCCGAGGGTGAGGCCGAGCAGAACCGGGTCGATTGGCGTCTGCACGTTGGGCTCACCCTTCTTCGATTTCGAGCCGACGTCGGCGGAGGCGGAGAACTGTCCCTTGGTGAGGCCGTAGACGCCGTTGTTCTCCAGCACGTACACCAGCCGCACGTTGCGCCGAATGGCATGGCACATCTGGCCCAGCCCGATCGACAGCGAATCGCCGTCCCCCGAGATCCCGATGTAGTAGAGATCGCGATGGGCGGCGTTGGCGCCGGTGGCCACCGCCGGCATGCGCCCATGCACCGAATTGAACCCGTGCGCCTGCGAGACGAAATACGCCGGGGTCTTCGACGAGCAGCCGATGCCGCTGAGCTTCGCCACCCGGTGCGGCGGGATCTCCAGCTCCCAGAACGCCTGGACGATGGCTGCGGTGATCGAGTCATGTCCGCACCCGGCGCAGAGGGTCGACATCGATCCCTCGTAATCGCGCCGCGTGAGCCCGAGCGCGTTCTGCTTGAGGGACGGATGGTGGACCCGTGGCTTGGTGATCGATGTCATGCGTGCACTCCCACTCCTTCGAGCTCGCCCACGATGCCTTCAATGACACGATTGGTGCCGAGCGGGAATCCACCGTAGTCGCGCACCGAGAGCAGCCGTTCTCCCGCCACCCCGCTGTCGAGCAGCAGGAGTGACCGGAGCTGTCCGTCACGATTCTGCTCGATCACGATGCACCGCTCGTGCGAGTGCACGAACGAGAGCACGGCCGGACCGAACGGGAACGCCCGGACGCGCATGAAGTCGAGTGCGACACCGCGTTCGCGCAGCCGGTCGAGTCCCTCGAGCACCGCGCCGCGGCAACTCCCGATCGTGATCACGCCGACTTCCGCGCCGTCCTGCCGGATGATCTCCGGCTCAGGCACGGCCCGCGCCGCCGCGTCGAGCTTGCGGGCCAGCCGGTCGACGACCTCCCGGTACTCGGCGTCGTCCTCGGTGTACGCGCCGAACTTGTTGTGCCCCGACCCCCGCGTGAAATACGCTCCCTTGGGGTGGACGCCTGGAAGTGTGCGGGCCGCCACACCGTCGCCGTTGTTCGACAGGTATCGGTAGAACCGCGGGAGCTGGTCGAGCTCTTCGGCCGACAGGACCTTGCCGCGATCGGGTCGATAGCTGTCGTCCCAGGTGAGGCGCCGGCACATCCAGTCGTTCATCCCGATATCCAGGTCGGAGACCACGAACACCGGGGTCTGGAATCGCTCGGCCAGGTCGAAGGCCTGGCCCGCCATGTAGAAGCAGTCTTCGGGCGACGACGGGAAGAGGGCGATGTGGCGCGTGTCGCCGTGGGAGAGGAACGCGATCGAGAGGAGGTCGGCCTGCTGGGTGCGCGTCGGCATGCCGGTGGACGGGCCGGTGCGCTGCACATCGAAGAACACAGCCGGGACCTCGGCGTAATACGCGAGGCCGACGAACTCGCTCATGAGCGAGATGCCCGGCCCGGCGGTGGGCGTGAAGGCACGGGCACCCATCCAGCCGGCGCCGATGACGATTCCGGCCGCGGCCAGCTCGTCTTCCGCCTGCACGATACAGAATCTGCGCTTGCCGGTCTCCGGTTCCACACGGAAACGCTCGCAGAAGGCCTTGAAGTTCTCCATCAGCGAGGTGGCCGGGGTGATCGGATACCAGGCGCCGACGGTGGCGCCGGCGTAGACACAGCCTAACGCGGCGGCCGTGTTGCCGTCGATCAGGATATTGTCCCTGGTGGCGTCCATGCGCTCCAGACGGATCGGCAGTGGACAGGCGAAGTGCGCCGTCGCGTAGTCGTAGCCGAGCCGGATCGCCTTGTGGTTCGACTCGAGCAGGCTCTTCTTGCGGGCGAACTTCTCCTCCAGCATCTCCTGGACCACGTCCATGTCGATGTCGAGCAGCGCCGCCAGCGCGCCCGCGCAGGCGATGTTCTTCATCAGCGTGCGCTCGCGATCGCCCTGGAACGTCTCGTTGCACATCTGGCCGAATGGGACGCCCAGCACGATGACGTCGTCGCGCAGCAGTTCCTTCGGCATCGGCCACGAGGAGTCGTAGAGCAGCCAGCCGCTGGGACGGATGTCGGCCACGTCCCGCGCGTAGGTGGACGGATTCATCGCCACCATGAGATCGAACGGGGCGGTCCGGGCCGTGTAGCCGTCCTTGTTCACCCGGATCTCGTACCAGGTGGGCAGACCCTGGATGTTCGACGGAAAGACATTCTTCCCGACCACCGGGATTCCCATGCGGAAGATCGCCTGCATGAGGAGTCCGTTGGCACTGGCGGAGCCGGTGCCGTTCACGGTCGCGATCTTGAAGCAGAAGTCGTTGATCACGTCAGGGTTGACCAAGCACCGTCAGCTGACCGCCGGCGGCGTTTCCTGCGTAGGGCAGCACCAGCTGGAACTGCTTCATGTCCCACGCGGCGGTCGGACAGCGCTCGGCGCAGAGGCCGCAATGCAGGCAGATGTCCTCGTCCTTCACCATCACCCGCCGGGTCTGCGGCAGCGCCGCCGACACGTAGAGGTCCTGGTCGACATTCCCGGCCGGGGCCGACAGACGCGCGCGCAGATCGGCCTCCTCCCCATCCGGCGCAATCGTCAGGCAGTTGACCGGGCAGACGTCGATGCAGGCGTCGCACTCGATGCACAACCCGGCGGTGAAATCGGTCTCGATGTCGCAATTGAGGCAGCGCTCCACCTCCCGCGTCACCTGTTCCGGCGTGAATCCCAGCTCGACCTCCACCGACAGGCGCGCAAACCGCTTCTCGAGGTCGGCGTGGATCATCTTCTGGCGCGGCGCCGGGTTGTAGTCGTTGCTGTACTGCCAGGCGTGCATTCCGAGCTTCACGCTCGCGAGGGTCATCCCCTGCCCGGGGCGGTCGTCCACCGGCATCCCCATACAATGGTTGTGGATGGAGATGGCCGCCTGGTGCCCATGCTCCACCGCCCAGATGATGTTCTCGGGTCCCCAGGCCGCATCGCCGCCGAAGAACACACCGGGTCGCGTACTCTGGAAGGTGATGCGATCCACCACCGGCATGTCGTGCTCGTCGAATTCCACGCCGATATCGCGTTCGATCCACGGAAAGGCGTTCTCCTGCCCGATGGCAAGGATGACGTCGTCGCAGGGAATGGTCACCGTGCCCACCGCTTCGCTCTTCTGCCGTCCGTCGGCCGCGCGCGTCCAGCGCAGCTGCTCGAACTCCATCCCGACCAGACGGCCCTGCTCGACCAGAAAGCGCTTCGGGGCGTGGTTCTCGATGATCTGCACCTGCTCTTCCTCGGCATCCTCGAGCTCCCACGGCGACGCCTTGAAGTACTGGCGCGTCCGCCGCGCCATGACTTTCACGTCGGTGGCCCCCAGCCGCTTCGACGTCCGGCAACAATCCATGGCGGTGTTCCCCACGCCGATGATCAGGACCCGCTGGCCGATGGCGTCGACGTGTCCGAAATGGACACTGGCCAGCCACTCGATACCAATGTGGACCCGGTCGGTGTCGTGCCGGCCAGGGACCTCGAGTTCCTTCCCCTTCGGCGCCCCGCTTCCGACAAAGACCGCGTCGAACTCCTGGTCGAGCAGCGCCCTCATGCTCGCGATCGGCGCGTCATACCGGATATCGACGCCCATCGTCAGGATGACGTCCACCTCCTCATCCAGCACCGCGGCCGGCAGCCGGAACGACGGGATGTTGATGCGCATCAATCCGCCGGGGCGCGACAGCTTTTCGAAGATGACGCACTCGTAGCCTAACGGCATGAGATCGTTGGCGACCGTCAGCGACGCCGGTCCCGCGCCGACCAGGGCCACGCGCTTCCCGTTCCTGTCCGGCGGGATCGGCGGCAACAGATGCCGGAACTCATCGCGCAGATCGGCGGCGACCCGCTTCAGCCGACAGATGGCCACCGGCTTGCCGTCCACCCGCCCGCGCCGACAGGCCGGCTCGCACGGGCGATCACAGGTGCGCCCGAGTATTCCCGGAAAGACGTTCGATTCCCGGTTGAGCATGTACGCGTCGGTGTAACGTCCCTGGGCGATGAGCCGGATGTACTCGGGGACGTTGGTGTGCGCCGGACATGCCCACTGGCAGTCGACGACCTTGTGGTAATACTTCGGATTGCTGACGTCGGTTGGGCGCACGCCTGCGTTTTGCCGGGAAAGGAGGTACTCGCATCTTCGCCGGGGGGAGCAGGCTTTTCAAGGCGACGCCGCGGTGCTCCCCACGGACGACGCGCCGCGCCAGCGGAATGACTGCCTCCCGGTCATGACGATGGTGCGATCCCGCCCTTCGGTTCCCCGTCTGTCGCGACGGCTCCGCGGCCAGTACACTGGCGGCGACCCCGTCCTGTGGTCCCCGCCTCCCGCGACGGCTCCGCGGCGAGTACAATGGCGGGGCCCGGATTGCCGGGCATGCTGGCCGTGCCGCTGGTCGGAGGGAGCGGAGAGCACAGGTGAAGACGATCATCGCCACCCCGCGCCTGATATTGCGGGAATTCACCATCCGGGACCTCGACTTCGTCGCCACACTGCTCGGCGACGAGGAGGTCATGCGCTTCTATCCGAAGAAATACGACAGAGCCGAGTCGCAGGAGTGGCTGGACCGCCAGCTCCGTCGTTATGCCGTGGACGGCCACGGGCTCTGGCTGGTGGCGCTGGCCGGCGACCAGGCGCCGGTGGGGGCCGTGGGCCTCGCCATGCAGACGGTGGATGGGGTGCGCGAGCCCGAGATCGGCTGGTTGATCCACCGACCCTGCTGGAGGCGTGGGTACGCCGCGGAGGCTGCTCTGGCGGTGCGCGGCTTCGCCTTCGCACAGCTCGACAAGCATCGGGTGATCTCGATGATTCGTCCGGAGAATCTTCCGTCGCAGGGCGTGGCGCGTAAAATCGGGATGGCTCCCGAACGGTCCACGATGTTCCACGGCTATGAGCACCTGGTGTTCGCGGTATCGAGGATCGATTCGATGGGACAATCGGCGATCGCGGTGCAGAGCCGGGGTGCCGGATCGCCCGGTCACCCGCCGGCGCTTACCGCCTGAAAGACAACGACGCGGACATGTTCAGGATTCACCATCATTCTCGTGATGGGCGGGACCGATGAGCGACGCCCACGCGCGCGACGACGCCGCACGGCGGCTACTCCGCCACACCGTCGCCACCCTGGCGTATCGTGGTGCCAAGGCGGTACGCGGCGCACCGGATTCGTTCGCCACGTTTCAGGTCGGCCCGTCCACCCGGACACCTGGTCAGATTCTCGCCCACATCGGCGACTTGCTGGACTGGGCCATCTGGCTCGGACGCGGCCAACAGGTGTGGAAGGATTCCGACCCACTTCCGTGGAGCGACGGCGTCGATCGGTTGTTCGTCGGGCTCTCGGCGCTGGACGCGTTTCTCGCCTCCGCTGAGGCGCTCGCGTGTCCGGCGGGGGCACTCTTCCAGGGCCCGATCGCCGATGCCCTCACGCATGTGGGACAGATCACGCTGCTGCGCCGCCTGGCCGGTGTGCCGGTGCGCGGCGAGAACTACTTCCGCGCGGAGATCGCTGTGGGGCGAGTGGGACCAGAGCAATCAGCGCCGCGACGGGAGTTCGACTGATGCAATGTCTGCCCACAACCCGGAGTCACGTCACATGAACGCGCCAGCGACCACCATTCGCGAGTATCTGGTCCACGCGAGCTCCACCGACACCCTCGGCCGCGTCCTGTGCAGCGCGCGGGATCATCACTTCATCGTCGATGGTCCGGTGCAGAATGGCTGCCCGGGTGAGGAGCTTACGCCGCCGGAGGTGTTTCTCTCCGCGGTGGCGTCATGCGGGGTCGAACTGCTCCAGGTGATCGCGCGCGATACGAACGTTCCCCTGGCGCGGGCGAGTGTTCGCGTGGAGGGCGTACTGGACCGTGCCCGGCAGTCACGTACGGACGTGACGCTCTTCAACTCGGTCCGCCTCGATTTCGAGATTGCGGGCACAGACGACGACCAGGCGGCCGCACTGGTCGAGGGATTCAAGAGGCGTTGACCCCTCTACGGCACGGTCGCGGTCGCGACCGAAGACGTTCGCGTGAACGTGCGCACGGTCGCGTAGCGCTCAGCCCGGGGCAGGCTCAAGTTGTCGGGCGCGGGTGCCGATAACTGGTGAGCGGACTGCGCCCACCGGGCTCTCGCGAACGGTCCCCGCCGCCCATGCGAATCCTCCACGTCGACGACCACCAGGAACACCGGCGCCACCTCCAGACGCTCCTCACCGAGCGCGGGCTCGAGGTGGTGTGGGCAACAAACGGCGTCGAGGCGCTCGACATGCTGGCTCGCGAACGGGTCGACGTCGTCATTTCCGACGTCCTGATGCCGCAGATGGACGGCTTCGAGCTCTGCCGCGCGGTCAAGGCGCATCCCAGGTGGCAGCGCATCCCCTTCGTGGTGTTGACGGGGACGCACACCGATCCGGCGGACGAGGAGCGCGCCCTCGCGCTCGGAGCCGACCGGTTTCTGGAGCAACCGGTGGATCCCGAGGTCCTGCTCAGCACGATCACGACATTGGGGCGCCGGCGCCTCGCCCGCCAGACGCCGACTCATCGGGACGCTCCCGCAGTTCCCGACGAGCGCGTCTTTCTCAAGGCGTACAACCAGCGGCTGGTGCGCGAGCTCGAGGACAAGGTCGGCGAACTGCAGATGCTGTCGCGCGCACTGCAGTCCACGCTTTCGGACAAGGAACGCGAGCTGGGCGAACGCCTGCGGATGGAGGCGGCGCTGCGGGAAAGCGAGGCGCGATATCGGGTCACCAGTGAGCAGACGGGCAAGGTCATTTACGACTACGATGTGTCCAACGGGCGCATCGAGTGGTTCGGCGCCATCGAGCGGGTGACCGGGTTTCCCGCCGGGGAATTCCAGGCGTTCGACATGGCACGCTGGACCGCCATGGTGCACGAAGAGGACCGCTCCACGACGCTCGCCCTGCTCGAGGATGCGCGTCGTCGGTGCGGAAGCTTCGCCGCCGAATACCGCTTTTCCCGGAAGGACGGCAGCTACGTCACGGTCGAGGACCAGGGCGTGTTCCTGCCTGACGAGTCGGGCCAAGCGGTGCGGATGTTCGGTTCCATCGGCGACATCACGGTCCGCCGGGCGGCCCAGAGCGCGATGCAGCAGGCCCAGAAACTCGAGGCGGTGGGAACCCTGGCCGGCGGGATCGCACACGAGCTGAACAACGTGCTGACCGTCGTGTTGACGAACGCCTCACTGCTGGAGAGCGAACTCGGCACCCGGAACGACGAGTCGCGCACCTATCTGACCGAGATGGAGATGGCGGTGCGCCGGGGCAGCGCGATGATCCGCCGGCTGCTCGCCTTCACGAGGCACGAGAAGGTGAATCCGCAGCCGGAGCGGATCGACAAGATCGTGAGCGAGGCGGCCGACACGCTGCGCCGGCTCATTCCCGCCAGCATCGAGATCCGGACCGAGTCGAGACGCGAGACGCCGCAGATCATGGCCGACGCGGACGCGGTGGAGCAGATGCTGTTCAACCTCGCAACCAACGCGCGCGATGCCATGCCGGACGGGGGAACCGTGACCATCGTCGTCGACCAGGTCCGGGTCTCGCCCGGCGACCCCGAGTCGTCGCTCGGTGCACCTGGCGAATACGTGACGCTCTCGGTGATCGATACCGGTACCGGCATGGACGAGGGGACGCTGGCGCGAGCGATGGAGCCGTTCTTCACCACCAAGCCCGCCGGGGAGGGGACCGGGCTCGGTCTGTCAATGGTGTTCGGTCTGATGCAGCAGCATAGAGGCTTCCTGAGCCTGTCGAGTCAGCCGGGACACGGGACCACCGTCCGCCTGTTCTTTCCGATCCGGGCGGTGACGCATGCAGCCCAGACGCCCCGCCAGGCCCCACGAGGAGGGACCGAAACCGTCCTGGTGGTGGAAGACGAACCGTTCCTCCGGAGCGTGGCCGAGCGATCGCTGCGGCGTCTCGGATACACCGTGCTCACGGCGGTGGATGGCGAGGACGGACTGCGCGTGTTCCTGGAGCATGCGGCGCGCATCGCACTCGTCTTCTCCGACGCGGTGATGCCGAAGATGGGCGGTGTGGAGTTGCTCGAGACCCTGCGGTCGCGGGGCGTGATGGTCCCGTTTGTGTTGACCAGCGGATACTCGGAGCGCGACCTGCGCGCCGTCGAGGGGCGATCGGCGCCCGTCCTGCAGAAACCATGGTCCCTGGAGGATCTGGCGCGCGTCGTGCGGACCGTCCTCGACGACGCCCCCGCTTCCGGGACCTGACGGTGGCCGCGAGCGGCCGGCGGGGCGCGCTCGCCTTGCCGTGAAGGCGCGCCGTCGGCGAGGTTTCGCCGACTCCTGACCGAACCCCCCACACCATCACGTCGCCATGAAGCTCGCGCGTCCAATCGCCGCCCTGCTGATCGCCCTCGCGGCGTTCTTCCTGCAGCGGGGAGCTACGTTAGGCTGGGGGACGGCGGTGACTCCCGACGCAGCGATGTTTCGCCTTTCGCCGATCGGCATGGAGCGCATCGCGGCGGTGGATCCCGTGAACGCCACCGTGTCGTGCCGGTGGTGGCCGAAGGGGGGAGACGAGGCGCTCTGCACGGTTGCCGCGGGCGGAGAAGATGCGGCGACCCGCCTCCGCCTGGCCTACCCCGCCCTGACGGTGGCCCTGTGGGTCGCCGTGACCGCCCTGTTCCTCCAGGTCCTGCGACTTCCACGATCACCGATGACACGAGCCGCGATCACGTGGGTGGTCGGCATTCTGGCCACCGCGGCGATCCTGCTGCTGGCCACCAATGCCCCTCGCGCCCTGGCGGTGCTGGCCGGTGCCCGGCTGCGCTTCGGAGAGGTCGGCTTCACGCTCGTCGCCGCGGCCGCCGTCTGCGCCGGGGTCAGCGGAACGCTCGAACTCCTCGGGAGCTCGGTGCGGCGCAAGGACGCCTGAGGCGCACACTCAACCGACAGGGCGTTGCGCGGACAGAAGGCGCCCCTCAACGTGATGGCATGCAACGTGTCCGGGCGTGGCTCCTGCCCCTCCTCATCCCTGCACTGCTGATGGCGCAGCGCCCGCGACTGGACTCCGCGGCTACGCCGAGTGCGTGCTGGCGATTCTCCTTCGGGGAATGGGATCCGCCCCTCGACTGGTCCGGGGCCGGACACGCCGGTGACGCGACCTCGGCCGCGCGGAGAGTGCAGCGCATGCGGGACTCGATCTTCGACGGGGATCCCGTTGGGGCGCGGAGCAACGCGATGACGATCGAGTCCACGAGGAAGGGGATGATGGTGGTGCTCTATCCCCCGTGGTGGCCGGCCGGCGTGAAACTCACCTTCGACAGCACCCTTGCCGGTGGCCGCGAGAGGCTCGGCACGGCAGTGGCGATGGTGGCCGATGGATACCGGAAGCCGTCACGCGCCCGGACGCGCGCGTGGCAGGTGACGTGTCAGGGGCGATCGCCGTGACGCGCATCGCGCTGTCGGCCCTGGTGGTCGCGCACGCGGCGTTCGCGTCGACCGTTGCCTGCGCCCAGGGCGGCGAACCGCGACTGAGCCAGCGTGGATCGGTCACGCAGCAGGTGGCCGGGACCCGCATCGAAGTCGAGTACTTTCGACCGGTGGCGCGTGGGCGAGACCTCTTCCCCGGCGTGGTGCGGTGGGGGCGCATCTGGACTCCGGGGGCCGACTCCGCGACCACGATCAGCGTGTCGACGGATGTGAAGATCAACGGCGAGACGCTTCCGGCGGGAAAGTACAGCATCTGGACCGAGCCGAAGCCGGACTCGTGGACCGTCATCTTCAACAAGCGGCAGCCGGTGTTCCATATGCGCTACCCGTACGGCGAGGATGTGCTGCGGGTGCGCGCCACGCCGCGCACCGGTGAGTACGTGGAGACGCTGGCCTTCTACTTTCCGGTGGTGGATGGGCACCACGCCGAGTTGGTGCTCCAGTGGGGGACGATGGTGGTGCCGTTGGAGATCGACGCCCCGTAGCCCGGCCTGCGGGTCATCATGGCGCGGCATCGGGGGCCGCGGGTTCACCGCGGCATCGAGCCTCGGCAGGATCGAGCCTAACGTGGCACTTCTGCGGTTCAGATCGGCAAGCCAGTTCACGGAGACGGCGATGGCGGTCGGAAATACCGGTGGATGCGGGAGCGCGCCAGTTTCCTCCGAGTCCTATCGCGTTCTCCTCGAATAGTGATTTGTTTCCGTCGTCCCGGCGCTCGTCCCTCTCTCTCGCGTACTCGGCCTCGCAATGCACACCCCCGGCGTTGATCCGCGTGCAGCAGCGTCGTTCCGCCGCTGCCTGATGCTGATAGCCCTGCTGGCGGGGTGGCCGCCGATCCGGGCCACCGCGCAGCAGTTCGATTCGACCCTGTTCCGCGAGCTGCCGTGGCGGAACATCGGCCCCGATCGCGGCGGGCGCACCAAGGCGGCGACTGGCGTGCGCCAGAAGCCTAACGTGTTCTACGTCGCGGCCACCGACGGCGGGGTGTGGCAGACCACCGACTACGGCCGCACGTGGAGTCCCATCTTCGATCAGGCACCCACGGGCTCGGTGGGCGCGCTGGCGGTGGCGCCGAGCGACCCCAACATCATGTACGTGGGCAGCGGCGAAGGACTGCAACGCCCCGACCTCTCGACCGGCGACGGCATCTACAAGTCGACCGATGCCGGACGGACATGGACCCATCTCGGACTCCGCGACGGCCAGCAGATTCCCCAGATCCTCGTCGACCCGCGCGATCCCAACCGCCTGTTCGTCGCGGTGCTGGGACATCCCTACGGGCCTAACGCGGAGCGCGGGCTGTTCCGGTCCACCGACGGCGGCCGGTCGTTCCAGAAGGTGCTGTACCGGGACGAGAACACCGGGGCGATCGACGTCGCCTTCGCGCCTGACGACCCCAACACGCTCTATGCCGCCCTCTGGGAATCACGGCAGGCGCCGTGGGAGAACGGCGTCTGGCAGGGCGAGGGGACCGGGTTGTTCAAGTCCACCGACGGTGGCAGCACCTGGAAACCCGTCATGAACGGCCTGCCCACTCCCGCCGATGGCCTCGGGCGCATCGGGATCGGTGTCTCGCCGAGCGACCGCAACCGGCTCTACCTCACCGTGGACGCCGGAGCGCGCACCGGCGTGTACCGCTCCGACGACGCGGGTGCCAACTGGCGCAAGGTCGGGACCGACGCGCGCGTGACGACGCGTGAGAGCGACTTCGCCGAGGTCAAGGTCGACCCCCGCAACCCCGACATCGTCTGGTGCCTGAGCATCGTCGTGTGGCGGTCCACCGACGGTGGCGCCACCTGGTCGATGGTGCGGGGCGCGCCCGGTGGCGACGACTACCATCGGCTCTGGATCAATCCCGACAATCCGCAGATTCTGCTGATCGCGAGCGACCAGGGGGCGATCATCTCGGTCAATGGCGGCGAGAGCTGGAGTTCGTGGTACAACCAGCCCACCGCGCAGATGTACCACGTGGCCACCGACAACTCCTGGCCGTACCGCGTGTGCAGCGGACAGCAGGAATCGGGTTCGGCGTGCGTCGCCAGCCGCGGGAACGACGGGCAGCTCACCTTCCGGGAGTGGCGTCCGGTGGGCACGGAGGAGTACGGGTACGTGGCCCCGGATCCCCTCGACCCGGATATCGTCTACGGGGGCAAGGTCACGCGCTTCGACTATCGCACCGGGCAGACCCAGGACGTGTCACCGAAACCGTTCCGGGATGCGAACTACCGCGCGCTCCGCACCGCCCCGCTGCTCTTCTCGCCGGTGAACCCGCGCAAGCTCTACCTCGGGATGAACAGCGTATGGGAGACGGTCAACGGCGGACAGAGCTGGCGTCAGATCAGCCCCGACCTCACGCGGACCGACTCGGTGGTTCCGCCTAACGTGGGGAAGTACGCCACCACCGCGTCGGCCATGGCGCGGCATCCGGGCGTGGTGTACACGATCGCGCCCTCGTACCTGAAGGAACGCATTCTCTGGGCCGGCACCGACGACGGCCTGATCCAGGTCACCTTCAACGGCGGAGCGACCTGGAAGAACGTCACCCCGCGGCAACTCGTCCCGTGGGCGAAAGTCTCGATCATGGACGCTTCGCACTTCGACACGCTGGGCGCCTATGCGGCGGTAAATACCATCCGGCTCGACGATTTCCGGCCGCACATCTACCGCACGCACGACGGCGGGAAGACCTGGACCGAGATCGTGGCCGGCATCGACAGCGGGGCGACCATCAACGTGGTACGCGAGGACCCCGCTCGGCGCGGCCTGCTCTACGCCGGAAGCGAGACCGAGGTCTGGGTGTCGTTCGACGACGGCGACCATTGGCAGTCGCTCCGCACCAACATGCCGGCCACGTCCATCCGCGATCTCGTCATCAAGGACGACGACATCGTCGTCGGCACCCACGGGCGCGGCTTCTGGATCCTCGACGACGCCACCCCGCTCCGCCAGCTCTCGGCCGAGGTGACGGCGCGGGACGCAGCCCTGTTCCGCCCGGAACTGGCCACCCGTGTGCGGTTCAGCATGTACACCGACACGCCCCTTCCGCCTGACGAGCCACGCGCGCCGAATCCACCCGACGGGGTCCCGATCGACTACTACCTGAAGAATCCCGCCACCCAGCTCACCCTGGAGCTGCTGGACCCATCCGGGAACCTCGTGCGCCGATACGACAAGGGCGTGAATCCGGTCCCGGACCCGCGCTCGGAAGGCAACTGGCCGGACTGGTGGATCCGGCCCTGGCCCGACCTCCGGACCGAACCGGGGCTGCACCGGTTCGTGTGGGATCTGCGATACCCGCGGCCCCGGGTGGAGACCTTCTCCTTCCCGATCAGCGCCATTCCGGGACGGACCGTGCCCGAACCGTTAGGCCCGTTGGTGGCGCCCGGGCGGTACACCGTGCGCCTCACCGTCGACGGACATTCCCATACCCAGCCTCTGACCGTGCGCATGGACCCGCGGGTGAAGACGCCGGCGCTCGCGCTGCAGACCGCGCAAATACTGCTGATGCGAGTGTACGACGCCATCAATGGGAGCGCCGACGCGCTGGCCGCGGCCCGGGCGCTGCGGGCGCAGCTCGCCGACCGCGAGGCAAAGGCACCCCAGCTGGCCGACGCCACCGCCGGCGTGCGGGCCAGGATCGACGCGATCGACGGGGGCGGCAGCGGTCGCGGGCGCGCGGGGCGCGGCGGTGCCACCGGTGGCGGTGGCCGGGCCGGACGCGGAGTGGCGGCGAACACCGCGAATCTGGTTGCCCTGCGTGGCGACCTGACCAGCATCTACGGCGTCCTGCAGGATGCGGATCGCCCACCCACCGCCCAGTTGGTTGCCGCAGCCAACGAACGCCTGACGAGTGCGAATGCGCGCCTGGCGGATTGGCGCCAGATCCGGGGCACTGACCTGCCCGCGCTGAACGCGCGACTTCGCGCCGCGGGCGTGAGCGAGATTCCGTAAGGCGAAAACGCGATCGGAGGCCCGCTTCCGGCATCGATTTCGCATTGGATGAAACGCGCTCCTGGCAATTGGCGTAGGGCCGGTGCTGCCCCAGATTTGGAGGGCGCGTGCGCTCTCGCGCGCGTTCCATAGGAGGAGAAGCCGATGCCCCAGCAGACTCCCGCGCCAGCCCCGCCTGCCATCCCCGTAGTGGTCGGCAACCCGAACGCCGACCCGGCGGATGTGCTGCGGGCGTTCCGGAATCAACGGCGCGAGCTGGGAGATCAGCTGTCGAACCTCGAAGGGAAGCGGCGCTCGCTGCAACGCCAGCTGCAGCAGTCGGGGGCGACCGACGTGGACCGGAAGGGGGTCGAGCAGCGCATCACGGACATCGACCAGCAGATCACGGCGCTCGACCGGCAGATTGCCTCCGCCAACGCCGAGGTCGCCCGGGCCGCGGCGGTCCCCGGATCGTCGCCGCCACCCATGCCCCCGCCGGTCCGCCGCGGACCGCCGGATGGATTCTGGGCGCTCTCGGTCGCGATGGTGGTCTTTGTCCTCTTCCCCGTGGCGATCGGTTACGCCAGGCGCCTGTGGCGCCGCGGCGCGGCGGTCATCACCTCGCTGCCCGCCGAGCTCAGTCAGCGCCTGACGCGAATCGAGCAGGCGGTGGATGCCATCGCGATCGAAGTGGAGCGGGTGGGCGAGAGTCAGCGCTACGTGACCAACGTGATCACCGGTGAATCCGGAGCGCGAGCGCTGGGGGCCGGCGCGGCCGAGCCAATCGCGCTGCACGCGCGCGAGCTGGCGCCGAACGTGCGACGGTAACCCGCGCCCCGAACGCCTCCACACACATCGGTGGAGGCGTTCGGGGTCGCGACTGCCGGAGGCACCACATCCGGTGCGTGGGTGCCTCCGCTCCGCCATCAGCGATCAAACGGCGGCGCCGGCTTGCGTGTGACGGTGCCGACCGGCGTTTCACGAACCGCCCGGTCGAACGACTCCGCCAGCACGCCCAGGTCCACCGGCAGCACGCCCGGGTCGTCCGGACGATTCGCCAGCCGGGTCAGGCTCACGCTCGCCTTTTCATAGGTACTGTCCGCCGAGAGGGCGGCCCGATAGGCTCCGGCTGCGAGCTCGTTATGTCCGGTGCGCTCGAGCGCGATACCGAGGTTGTTCTGGAATACCGGCACGGTGGGGTCGATCTGCACCGCGCGGGCGAGCGGCCCCAGCGCGTCATCGTAGCGCCCCTGCAGGATCATCAGCAGCGCCATGTTGTTCATCGACCAGACATCCGTGGGATCGAGGACCAGTGCGGTGCGATAGGCATCGATGGCCTCGTCGTTCTGCTTTGAGGACCGCGCGCGTGCGGCCCAGCAGGCGGTAGACCTCTCCGGACGTGGAATCGAGCTTCAGGGCCTCGGTCACGCGCATTCTGGCGTCTTTCGCGTTGTCCTGATCGAGCAGTACCCGACTCAGGTTCAGCAGCGTCTTGACGTTCTTCGGATCCAGCTCACGTGACCGCTCGAGCGCCGTGCGCGCGGGCTCCAGATCACCCGCCTTCCACGCCGAGAGGCCAAGCATGTAGAACCCCCAGGCGTTGTCCGGCTTGCGCTCCGTGTATCCCTCGAACATCTGCTCGGCGTCGCGGTAGCGCTTGTCCCGGTACGCCGACTCGCCATCGGCGAACGAGGCCGTGACCGCGGACCCACTCACCGTGGCTCCGACGCTGCCTGACGAGGCGGTCGTGTCGCTGGGAGTGGTGGTGGTAACGGGCGGGGGAACGGCCGCCTCGCCGCCGCTCTGCTCGGACCCGCCGCAGGCCACGAGCGCCAGGAGTGCGCTCGAGGCGAGGGCGACGGCGGCGATGCGCCACCGGTCGATGGAATCCAGTCGGGATGTGCGAATCATCTTCTCCTCCTATCGTCAGGCGCCTGAGGCGCCGGGGTTGTGGGTGACTCCCACGTGAGAAGGCAAACGGCGGCCCGTCCGCGCCGGGCGACCGGCCGGTGCCGCAACCGGATGGCACAGCGGACCTTGCGCCCGGACAGGAGTCGCCCCGGCGACTCGCGTGTGTCCGGGCGAACACGGCGCTACCGGGTCTGATGTGTCCCGGCGGACACGTCGCCCGGCGGTTCCCCCCGCGGCGCCGTGTCTGCGCCAGCGTGATTCCGCGGGTGGCCGGGAGTGTCGCTCTCTCCCGGCCGACTGCCTAACGCTTCACCACGCCGTGTCGGCGCATGATCTTCAGCAGGCTGGCGTGATCGGCCAACCCCAGCTCCTGCGCCGTACGCGTGATGTGCCACTCGTTGCGCTCGAGCGCCGCCACGATGATCTGCCGTTCCGCCTCGGCCTTGAGCTCGAGGAACGTGCGAACGGCGCCACCCGGCGTGGGCGATGTCGCGGGCACCGCCGTCAGGAGCTCGCCGGGAACGTGCTCGGCCCCGATCACGTCGCCGTCGGATTCGATCACCATCCGCTCGATCACGTTCCTGAGCTCGCGCACGTTGTTGCGCCGCCAGTCGTGGCGGGACAGCGCGTCGACCGCCGGCGGTGCCAGCCGCTTCGGTCGCATCCCGAACCGTTCGCAGATCGAGGCCACCAGATGAGCGGCCAGCTCCGGCAGGTCGGAGAGCCGGTCGCGCAACGGCGGCACCACCAGGATGTGGGCGTTGAGCCGGAAGAGAAGATCCTGGCGAAAGCGGCCCGAGGAAACATCCTCGTCCAGATTGCGATGCGTGGCCACCACCACCCGCGCCGGCACTGTGACGTTCCTGGACGTTCCCAGCCGGACGACCGCACGCTCCTCAAGCACGCGGAGCAGCTTGGCCTGCGCCGGAAGGGGCAGCTCACCGATCTCGTCGAGAAAGAGCGTCCCCTTCCCCGCTGCCTCGAAGGCGCCCCGGCGCGTCGCCACCGCGCCGGTGAACGCGCCGCGTTCGTGCCCGAACAGCTCGCTCTCCACCAGGTTCTCGGGGAGCGCCGCACAGTTCACCGCCACGAACGGCTCGCGCGCGCGGCCGCTCAGCCGGTGAATGTCTCGCGCCACAAGCTCCTTCCCGGACCCGCTCTCTCCGATGACGAGCACCGGACTCGGAATCGGTGCCACCCGGGCGATCGTCGCCTTGAGACGCCGCATCGCCGGGCTGTCACCCAGCAGAGCCGAATCCTCGGCCGCATAACGGCGCAGGGAGGCCACATCCGCCAGCAACTGTCGTCGCTCGGCGGCGGTTTCGACCTCGCGCACCACGCGCTCCAGCGGCTCGGCCTTGTCGATGAACGTGAACGCCCCCAGCCGCATCGCCTGCACACACCGCTCGAAGTTCCCGGTGCCGGTGTAGACGATCACCGGGGTATCCATCCTGCGTTCGCGCATGGCGCGAAGCACGCCGAACCCGTCCAGCCCGGGCATCTCGAGGTCGAGGATCACGCAATCCACCGCTTCGCGACCCAGCACTTCGAGCGCCGCCTCGCCGCTCGACGCGGTGACCGTCTCGAATCCGCCGAGTCGGCGCAGGTCGTAGGCGTACTGCTCGGCCAGTGGGGTGACGTCGTCGACAATCAGAACCGAGAGCATGGTCAAGGGAAGATGGGGACGGGCGAACCGGCGTGCGGGGACGCGGGACTGGCGCAAACGAGCCGTGAACACGGTAGCCTGCCTGACGAGATCACACGGGCATACTCGCCCCCGGGAAGTCGAGGACCACGGTCGTTCCGCGCCCCGGCTCGCTCTCGATTCGAAGCGTGCCCTGCAGATCGGCCGTGAGTCGTCGCACCACCGACAGCCCGAGTCCGGTGCCCCCCTTCCTGGTGGTGTGAAAGTCGTCGAACGCGCGCTCGATCTCCTCGCGCGTCATACCGTGACCGGTATCCGCAACGGTGACCCGCACGCCCCGGTCCGGGGAGCCGGCGGTCCGCAGCGTGACCGTGCCGGCACGGCCCTCCAGACTCTCGATCCCGTTGCGAACGAGATTCTCGAGAATGCGCCGGAGCAGGACCGGGTCGCCAGAGATCCGGGGAAGAGCGGGAGCCGGATCCGACACGACGAGCGCACCGTCGGAGCCCGCGGCGGCGCGCCCCACCTCGGCGACGATAGCATTGACGTCCATCCACGTGCGTTGCACAACGGGAGACAGGCGCGCGTAGTTGCGCGCCAGCGTGTCAAGGTAGGCCACGCTCGACTCCAGCGTGCTGCGCCGTTCGGCGAACAGGGCCGGCAGCTCGACGGGCCGTTCCTCCTGCACCTGCGCCAGATGCCGCAGCACGTTGCGAATCGGAACCAGCCCGTTCTTGATGTCGTGGTTCACCTGGCGCGCCATTTCGCCGATCGTCGCGCGCCGCTCGGCGGCACGCAGTCGTCCGGCGCTCGATCGCAACCGGGTCGCCATCGCGCTCAATCGTCTGGCCAGCGTCCCGATCTCATCGTCGCGATCGAACCCGAGGGCCACCTCGGGGCCGTCGAGCTCGATCCGCCCGGTGGCAGCGGCGAGAACCGTGAGCGGACGGCTCAGCCGCGCCGAGAACCAGGCGGCCAGCGCCGCACTCAGGCCGATGGCGCCCGCCAGCGCCGCGAGAAACCAGCGATTCACACTGCCAAGCAGCGCGTCGAGATCGCCCAGCGGCTGCGTAATCGTCAGGCGGGCCGCGCCGAGCGTCGGTGCGTCCCGACTCGCCGCATCGATGAACGCGAGTGGGATCTCCGCGACGACGGCGTGCGGCGCGGATATCGTGGCGCTGTCACCCGATACCACGAGCGCGATGCCGACCGCCGGGTCGCGGGCCAGCCGGCGCAGAAACACGCTATCCACGGCGACGCCGCCCACCAGCGTGAATCGGCGCCCGGCTACCCGCGTGGAGTCGACCCGGGCGAGAACCAGCAGCGGTCCATCCGGTGCCCGCGCCCGCACCAGTGTGGGCTGGCCATTTGCGCGCGACATCAGCGCGGGGAGATCGGGTTCCAGCCGGTCGAATTCGTTGCGAAAGTGCCCGGAGCTGAGAATGCGGCCGCGTTCGTCTTCCACCTGCAACATGGAGAGGCCGGCGAGCCGCATGGCGCGACCGGCATAGTCGAGCAGGTACGGGCGCTCGTCCTGCACGCCACGCACCGCAGCCAGGCGGAAGCGGTCGTCGTCGGGCACCCCGTGGGCGAGCGCGGCGAGACGATCGGCAATGGCCGCCGACTGGCGTCCCAGATCCTCGCTCGCCACCGCCACCTGGGCGTCGACACGGCGGCGGTACTGCAGTTCGAGGCGCGAGCGCAGCTGGTGACGCACCCCGACCCCCAGCAGTACGAGTGGAATCGCGGTAGCTGCTGTAAATGCGGCGAGGAGCCGTGCGCGGAAGGTCACGGCACCATCCCGCCGCGCGGCGTCGGCGCGTTGGTCAGCCGCATGCCGCCATCACCGTCGAGCAGAAATCCCGCGCCATCCCGCCTGAAGAAGGCGCGCCAGTACGCATCCACCAGCGGCGTGATTGCCGGCACGCCGGTTTCGCGCCACGCCAGCCACGGCATGGTTCGGGCAAGAGCGGCCAGATCGACGCAGGGCGCGAGGGGTTGTCGGGGAAGATCCACGATGAACCCGAGGGCGTCTCCGCTCGCCAGCGCGCTGGCGAAATCGCCTGCCGCGAGGCCCGTTGCGCGGAGCGCGTTTCCGGCGGTGAGGAGGCCGGGCGCAACCGCGCCGAGCGACGCCGAATCAGCGGCGCCGCCGATCGCGGCGAGGGCGGCCAGACGATTGGCGAGACCGCGGGCAAAGTCATCACCGCGACGAAAGACCACGCGCGGAACCGGTTGATCCACGGATCTGGCAGGAACGGTCGGCGCGGGCAGTCCGCACCCGACGGCCTGCGTCCACCAGGTGGGGGTCGCGGGCGGGCGCGCCTCGAATCCGACAGCGTCGCGCGCGAGCGCCTCGCCAAGGCGCGATACACCGGCGCCACTCTCAACAACAGATCTCGCGCCGGCGTCATTCACGCCCGCGTACGGGCTCACCAGCACATAGGTGCGGTCGACCGGCAGGGTCACCGAGGACAGATCGTCCCGGGTGGCAGCGTAGGCGGCGACGCGCCGGTTGTCGGTGAGGAGGAGGTCCACCCCCGCATCGACGAAGTCGCGCGCCTGTGCCTCCGATACGGCGCGCACGACTACGCGCGGTGTGGCGCCGGGCGTGGTGCGCGCGAGCTCCACGGTTGCGCCGGCCGACGGGCGAACCGCGTAGGCGCCCGTGCCTTCGGGCCATCGGGAGGCGGCACGCGCGCGCGCCACGGCCAGCCTGGGGTCCGCCAGCACGGATGCTCCCGCGGCATTCAGCCTGACGACGATCGTCCGGCTGTCGATCGCCATAGCGGAGTCGAGCAGGCGCGGCGCCAGCGGGTCGCCGGCGCCGAACGGATCGCTCTGCCAGGCCTCGAGGACCGCGGGCGCCGTTACCGGGTCGCCGTTCCAGAAGCGCGCGCTGTCGCGGAGGACGATCGTCCACGCCGTCGAGACGCTGTCGTACCGCCACGAGGCCGCCAGGCCGGGGACGAGGCGCCCCGTGCAATCCCGCCGCACCGGCGTTTCGTAGGCCTGCGCGAACACGAATCGCTCGCCGGCGTTAGGCATTCGCATCATTCGCGTCGGCGCGATGTCTCCGGTCACCGCCACCACGAGCGAATCGACCAACCGGCCGGCCCCGGCCCGGGTCTCGCAGGCGGGCGTCGCCAAGTCCGCCGCGGGTCGCATCCGCGCTGCGGAGCACGCCAGCGCCAGCAGCGCCAGCCACGACACCGAAGGTGACGGACGGCACATCGTGGCGAGACCTGGACGACGTATCGAAGCGGCAGGCGGAAGGGCCAGGGTTCCTCTCCTGTATTCAGGACCGGAATTTGGGTTGCGTCATCCACGCGCGCGCCGGGTGCATTCCGGGCAGTACCCCGGCGGCGCGGCGATTCGGTTACGGCAGGATTAGCCCTTCGTTACGAGCGCATGATAATCTGGTCGAAGCGGGCCAATGGCCGTATTGTGGTACCTGTCCCATCCGGGCTGGAGCTGATGTCAGGCGTGCACCCGGACGGGAGAGCCGCCATCGGGACGCCGCACCAGTCAAACGGGTTCCGCGGGATGGGTCCCACGCGGCCACGCGCGTTCGCTTCCACAGGGATGGGAACCATGCGTGACGAACTGCAACGGCTGCCCGGCGTCGGTCCGAGCATCGCCGCCGACCTCCGCACGCTTGGCGTGCGTTCGATTCGTGACCTGGCGCGACGCGATCCGGAACGCCTGTATCGCGCCCTGTGCGATCTGCGGCGCCAGCGACAGGATCCCTGCGTGCTCTATACGTTCCGCTGCGCGGTGTACGCCGCCCGCAGCGCGCGACCCGACCCGGCGCTGCTCAACTGGTGGGCGTGGAAGGACCGCCGGCTCGAGCGCGACGGACTGCGGGTGACACACCTGCCGGCCGACGATCGCCGGCCGACGCGCCGGGCATAGCGCGGTCGCGCCGCGCTACCGCGGCGCGAAGGCGGGACCGCTCGACAGCGCGGGCTGGCTGGATGCGGTCGCCGAGCGCAACCGGGCCGCGAGCAGGCGCGTGCTGTCAGGGCCGGCCGGCGGACGGTGCCTGCGGTTGTAGGCGAGCGCATCGTTCACGGCGGTCTCGGTCCCCCAGATCCAGTTCGCCAGCAGCGCGAGGAGCGCGGCCCGCTCCCATCCGTTCACCCGGCCGTCGCCGGCACCCCACAAGGTCAGGTCATGGACGGCCGAAACCAGGAGCACCGAGCTGGCCACCGTGGTGATGAGAAGGTGCCGCACCCCGTGTCCCACGTGCCCGGCATAGAAGCTCCCGGTTCCGAACGGAAAGACGAAGCTCAACACGCCAGCCAGTTGCGGGCTTCGGGAATCCGCCATGACGAGCGGGGTGGATGGCTGCGGCGAGTCGACGGCGAGCGACGGTGTAAATCCATCCCGCGACGGCGCAAATCCATCTCGCGACGGCCTCGGAATCTGGCTCGCGGCCGCAGTGGCACCGAGCACGGTGAGCGCGAGTGCTGCGACGCTTTGGATGGTCATGGTGTCCTGCTCGCTCGCGCAGTCCGGGAACGCGGCGATGCCGATCCGGATTCACCGCTGAGCCGGATTCACCGTTGAATATGACGGTCGCCGCGTCGGGCCGCACAGTAGCTTTCCGAGCGCTTCGATCCCGTTTGCAGTGGTCATGAACCGCGAGCTCTCCCATGGCCTCCTGGCGCCAGGGCATGCCGACATCGCAGCAGATCGCGAGGGGGTATTATGTGATCGCTGGCGTCTACACGCTGTCGGCGTCGCTGATCTGGGGGATCAACACGCTCTTCCTGCTGCGGGTGGGCGGACTCACGCTGCTGCAGGTCTTTCTGGCGAACGCCGTCTTTACCGGCAGCATGGCGGTGTTCGAGGTGCCGACCGGAATCGTGGCCGACACGAGGGGACGACGGCTCTCGTTTCTCCTGAGCACGGCGATTCTGTTCGTCGGGACGCTCCTCTACGCCGCCGTCCCCGCGTTAGGCGGCGGATTCGGCTGGTTCTGCGTGGTCTCGGTGATCCTGGGCCTGGGGTACACGTTCTATTCCGGCGCGGTCGAAGCCTGGGTGGTGGATGCGCTCAACGCCGTCGGGAACGCGGACCCGGTGGATCGCGTCATGGCGCGGGGGTCGATGATCTCTTCCGCGGCCATGCTGGTTGGGACCATCGCCGGTGGTCTGCTGGGGAGTCTCGACCTCAGGCTGCCCTATCTCGCGCGCGCCGCCCTCCTGATGATCGCCTTCGGCACGGCGCTGGCCACGATGCACGAGGTCGGGTTCACCGTGCGATCGCTGCCGCTGCGCGCCGTCCCGGCCGAGATGGCGCGGGTGGGGCGGGAGAGCATCGCGTTCGGCTGGAACCAGCCGAACGCGCGGGTGGCGATTCTGGCCGGCGCCATGCCCGCGGTCTTCCTGGAGTGGGGATATCATGCCTGGCAGCCGTATTTCCTCGGGTTGCTGGGCGCGTCGGCGGCCTGGGTGACCGGCGTCATCGCGGCGCTGATTTCCCTGTCGATGATGATCGGCAACTGGGCTGCCGAGCGCCTCACCCGGTTCTGCGGCCGTCGGACCACGCTCTTGTTAGGCGCGGCCGCCATATTCGCCGCGACCGCGATCGGGGTCGGGCTCGCGAAATCGTTCTGGCTGGCGGTTCCCCTGTACCTGGTCGGCATGATGAGCACCGGCGTCTTCCAGCCGGTGCGTCAGGCGTACCTGCACCTGGTGGTCGCCCGCGAGCAACGGGCGACGGTGTTGTCCCTCGCGTCGCTGGTCGCCAGTGGAGGCAGCATGGCGGGCCAGGCGGGTCTCGGCTGGGTGGCGTCACGCACCGCCCTGGGGACGGGCTACGTGCTTGGCGGCCTCGCCACCGGGTTGGCGATTCCGTTCCTGTTCGCGATGCGTCGGCTGGGCGGCCGGCCCGATCGCATCTCGGGGAAGGCGGGCCGGTACAGCGTGTGCACGCCACTGGCGCTGCCGGAAACAGTCGCGGTGAGCGGCACGCGCGACGTGGCGCCGCTGGCGCCGGACGTCGCCACCGCCGGCGCCCCGGCGCGACACTAGCCGGACCGGCCGGAACACGTTATATGAGTGGTCTTCCCCGCCCATGCCGCCTAACGAACCGTCTGCCCACCAGGGCATCATGAACGAGATGCCCGCGTTCCCGGAGATGAACCCGGGACCGGTCGTCCGCACCGACCTGGATGGGCACGTGCGGCTGGTGAACGCCGCCGCCCGAACGGTCTTCGGGGACGAGCGCCTCCGCGACGGGCGCTGGCCCGAGCTCTGCCCGGCCCTGGATCCGGAGGTCTGGCAGCGCGTCGTGGGCGGAGCGGACGGACTCACCCAGGAGGTGGACGTGGGGGACCGCACGTTCACGTTCACCTACCGGCGGCCGCCGGAGATCGACTCGATCTTCATCTACGGCACCGACGTCACCGAGCGGAAACGCGCCGAGCGCCTGCTCGCCCGTCAGTCGGCGCAGCTCGCCGAGATGGCACGATTCCCGGAGATGAATCCGGGACCGGTGCTCCGCGCGGATGCCGGGGCCACCATCGTGCTCGCCAACTCGGCGGCGCTCGAGCTGTTCGGCGACGAAACCCTGATCGGACGGTGCTGGAAGGACCTCTGCCCGGGCCTGACCGATGCAGTCTGGCAGCATATCCTGGCCGGGACCGACGTGGTGCGCGTCGAGGCCAGAGTGGGAAGCCGCTCGTTCCAGTTCGCGCACCGCCTGGCCAGGGAAGCCAACCTGGTGTTCATCTACGGCGCCGACGTGACCCTGCTGCGCACCGCCGAAGAGGCCCTGCGCCAGTCGGAGAAGATGGCGACGTTAGGCACCCTGGCGGCCGGCGTAGCCCACGAGTTGAACAACCCGGCGGCGGCCGCGGCCCGGGCCGCCGACCAGTTGCGCGCGGTGTTCGCCAAGCTGCAGGATGCGTTCGTGCCGCTCACCCAGGTGCGCCTCTCGCCCGAGCGCCAGGCCGCGCTGCTCACCCTCGTTCGCGATGACCGCGAGCGCTCGGCCCAGGCGTCCTACATCGATCCCCTCACCCGCAGCGACCGCGAGACCGAGGTGGAGGAGTGGCTCGACGTCCATAATGTCGCCGACGCCTGGGAGCTCGCCCCCGCCCTGGTGAGCCTCGGATACGATATCGCGGAGCTGGAGCGCGCCGCCGCATACTGGGGTGATGAGACCGCGGTCGTGGTGGCCTGGATCGCCCGCGCTCAACCCGTGCTCGCCCTGGCCCGCGAGATCGAAGAGGCGACCCGCCGCATCTCCGAGATCGTCAAATCCCTCAAGACGTACTCGTTCCTCGGCCAGGCTCCGGTCCGGCTCGTGGACGTGGTCGAGGGCATTGACAGCACGCTCGTCATGCTGCGAAGCAAATTGAAAACGGGCATCACGGTGGAGCGCGAAGTCGACCCGGACCTGCCGCACATCGAAGCATACGGAAGCGAGTTGAACCAGGTCTGGACGAACCTCATCGACAACGCCGTGGACGCGATGAACGGCCGGGGCCGCCTGATCGTGCGGGCGCGCCGGGATTCCGACCACGTCGTCGTCGAAGTCGAGGACGACGGACCGGGGATGCCCGAAAGCGTGCGCCAGTGCATCTTCGATCCCTTCTTCACTACCAAGGAACCCGGCAAGGGAACCGGGCTCGGACTGTCGACCAGCCGGAACGTGGTGGTGAAGCGCCACGGCGGCAGCATCGACGTCGAGTCGCGGCCGGGTTCCACGCGCTTCATTGTCCGGCTGCCGATTCACGTCGCGCGGGCCGCAACCGACCCCACACCCGCGGCCGCGCCCTGACGTCGCCACCACAGGATCATCGCCGTATGAACAAGCCCGTCATTCTCGCCGTGGACGACGACCCCGAAGTCCTGAATGCCGTCGAGCGCGACCTGCGTCAGCACTTCCGCGCGGACTACCGCGTGGTCAAGGTCGGCTCCGGGCCGCAGGCGCTCGAGACGGTGCGTCAGCTGAAGAAGCGCAGTGCCCCGATCGCGCTCTTTCTGGTCGACGAGCGCATGCCCGAAATGACCGGGACGCAGTTTCTGGTGGAGGCACTCAAGCTCTACCCCGACGCACGACGCGTGCTGCTGACGGCCTACGCCGATACCGAAACGGCCATCACCGCCATCAACCGCATCGGCCTGGACCACTACCTGCTGAAACCGTGGGAGCCACCGAGCGAACGACTCTACCCGGTGCTCGATGACCTCCTTGCCGACTGGGTGGCGAAAGTTCGCCCGCCGTTTGACGGCATCCGAGTGGCTGGTACGCCGCTTTCCGCGTCGAGCTACGTGGTAAAGGACTTTCTTTCATCGAACCAGGTGCCGTACCAGTGGGTCGACCTCGACACGGATGCGTCGGCGCGCGAGCTGGTCACATCGCTCGAGGAGGGCATGGCGCGTCTTCCGGTGGTGTTCTTCGCCGATGGAACGACCCTGGTGCAACCCACCACCAGAGCGCTCGCCGAGCGGCTCGGCATGCAGACGCGTCCCCAGCGGCCGTTCTATGATCTGGTCGTGGTTGGAGGCGGGCCGGCGGGGCTGGCGGGCGCCGTGTACGGCGCGTCGGAGGGACTGCGCACGATCCTGGTGGAGCGGACGGCGCCCGGCGGCCAGGCGGGAACGAGCTCGCAGATCGAGAACTACCTGGGATTCCCGGGCGGAGTGAGCGGGGCCGATCTGGCACGACGGGCCACGACCCAGGCGCGCCGCTTTGGCGCCGAGATCCTCACCGTGCAGGACGTGACGGAGATCCGGCGGAATGACCCCTACCGCACCGTGACGCTGTCGGATGGCTCCGAGCTCAGTTGCTACGCGGTGCTGATCGCGTCGGGAATGGAAGTGCGGCGCCTGGACGCGGCGGGGGTGGACGATCTGGTGGGGTCCGGCGTGTACTACGGCGCGGCGCTGACCGAAGCGACCACCTATCGCGGCTGCGATGTGTTCGTGGTGGGCGGTGCCAATTCCGCCGGGCAGGGGGCGATGTTCTTTTCGCGTTATGCACGCAAGGTGACGATGCTGTTGCGGGGTCCGAAGCTGAGCGCCGGGATGTCGCAGTATCTGGTGGACCGGATCCAGGATACCGCCAACGTGGACGTGGTGACCTCCACGGTCGTCTGCGGTGTGCGGGGGAACGGACGGCTCGAATCAATCACCCTGAAGAACGTCGAGACCGGCGAGATGCGGGACGTGCCGGCCAACGCGATGTTCATCTTCATCGGCACCGCGCCGCGCACCGCGATGGTGTCCGCGCTGGTCGAGCGCGACAAGCAGGGGTTCATCCTCACCGGGCGCGATCTCATGATCGACGGCAAGTGGCCCAAGTCGTGGACGCTGGAGCGCGATCCATTCCTTTTCGAGACCAGTGTGCCGGGTGTTTTTGCGGCTGGCGACGCCCGGCACGGGTCGGGCAAGCGCGTGGCGGCGGCGGTCGGGGAGGGATCAGCCACCGTGAGCATGATCCACCAGTATCTGCAAACGGTCTGATGGAGATCGTGGCCGCCGAGCAGGCGGAGCTCGTCGAGCGCCTGCGCCGGCATCGCATGCTCGGCAGCGCGCCTCCCGCGGAGCTGGTGTGGCTGGCCGCTCACGGACAGCTGCGGCGGTACGAGACCGGGGAGATCGCGTCACACAAGGGACGACCGGTCGAAGGACTCAACATCGTGCTCACGGGGCACGTCACGTTCCACGTCGACCGCGGCTCGGGGCGCACCAAGGTGATGGAATGGCGAGGCGGCGACGTCACCGGCGTGCTGCCATACTCACGAATGCAGTTCGCGCCCGGGGAAGCGCTGATCGAAGAGCCCTCCGAATTCATCACGGTCCTCACGCCGTCGGTCGCGGCCCTGCCGGGAGCGTGCCCCGAAGTCACGGCCATCCTGGTGCACACGATGGTCGATCGTGCGCGTGTCTTCAACACCAGCGACCTGCACGACGAGAAAATGGTGTCGCTGGGAAAGCTGGCATCAGGGTTGGCGCATGAACTGAACAACCCGGCGTCGGCGGCGATGCGGGGAGCGAAGCTGCTCACCGACCGGCTGGTCGAGACAGAGAAGGCATCGCGCCGGCTCGGCGCCGTGCAGTTGAGCGACCAGGAGCTGGCCGTGCTGGAGCGGGTGCGCCAGATATGCCTGGCGGCACCGGTGCTGTCGGTGCGCTCGCCAATCGAGCGGGCGGATCGCGAGGACGCGATTGCGGGATGGCTGGAGCGACATGGGGTCGACGCCGCGGGCGCCGCCGCGCTGGCCGAGACGAGCGTGACGATGGAAGCCCTCGACGAGCTGGCTGCCGCACTCGGCACGGGTACGCTGGAGAGCGCCCTTCAGTGGATCGTCGCGGGTTGCGGGACCCGCGCGCTGGCATCGGACCTGGAGCGCTCGGCGTCGCGCATCTACGAGCTGGTGAGCGCGGTGAAGGGCTTCACCTACATGGACAAGCCCTCGGTGTCCGAAGCGGTGGACCTCGCGCGCGGTCTCAGCGACACCCTCGCCATGCTCGGGAACAAGGCCCGTGCGCAGTCGGTGGGGGTCACGGTGGAGCTCGAGCCCGACATCCCGGCCGTGCGGGGAGTAGGCGGAGACCTCAACCAGATCTGGGCCAACCTGATTGACAACGCCCTCGACGCGGCGGGGAGCGCCGGACACGTCGAGATTGTCGCGCGACGCGGCGTCAACACGGTGGACGTCTCGGTCATCGACAACGGCCCCGGGATCCCCGACGACATTCGGAGCCGGATCTTCGATCCGTTCTTCACCACCAAGGCCGTGGGCCAGGGGACCGGGCTCGGACTCGACATCGTACGGCGGATGGTGTTCCGCAACAGCGGCGAGATCAACGTGGAATCGCGGCCCGGGCGGACGGAATTCCGCGTATCGCTGCCGATGACCGACACCGGCGACGGGCATCACGCTGACCGCTGACCGCTGACCGCTGACCGCTGACCGCTGACCGCTGACCGCTGACCGCTGACCGCTAACCGCTGACCGCTGACCGCTGACCTGTACACGCGAACTCCGCCGCGCAACGGTGCGCGCGCCGGCGCATCCGGTCGTCACAGGAAAAACCCCCGACACTGGCAGCCGGTCGATCACCTACACCGATGCGCTCCTTCTCCGGCATACGCGCGGTGCCCCAGTCGCCACGTTGCCCTCGTGCATGGAACCGCCGCTGCGAGTCGAGCGGCACGAAAACCGGGAGGGACCAATGAGGAAGATTGCTGCGATTGTCAGTGCGCTGAGTCTGGGGGCCATCGCGCTCCCGGCGCAGAACACCGTGACCAAGCCGGAGATCCGTCCGTTCGTCGGGGCATCGATTCCCACGGGCAAGCAACGTGATCTGTTCAAGAACGCCCCCATGTACGGCGTGCAGGCCGCACTCGAGCTGAAGCCCACGATGCATCTGCTCGGATCCTTCAGCTACGTGCCCGGTCAGAACAAGTACAGCGTCGCCAGGGACAACGTGAACATCTTCCAGTACGACGCCGGAATGGAGTTCGACATGGTTCACGCGCTCGGCGCCGGCTGGGAGCTGAAGCCCTTTGTGGGACTGGGCGCTGGTGCGCGCACGTACCAGTTCCAATCGAAGCAACTGAACGACAAGACCTGTGCGGCCGGCTACGGCGCCCTGGGCACCGAGTTCCAGTACTCGCCCATCGCCCTCCGGCTGGAGGCACGGGACAATCTGTTCTGCTATCGGTCACCCATGGCGGGAGTCCGGGCCGGTACGCGGAACGACGTGGGTGTTGCGTTCGGTCTGGCGTACCACATGAGGTAGACCAGAGGGAATTGGTCACGGGCCATCGGCCATAGGGACGCGGCGGCGGGTGTGCGCGGGAAGGACACGGGGCGCACCCGTCGCTCGCGCTTCTTTCGGCGCGCGGTCGCGGCGCGACGACCGGGTCGTGACCCCGTGCGGGTCGTGACCCCGTGCGGGTCGTGACCCCGTGCGGGTCGTGACCCCGTGCGGGTCGTCCCCAGGCGGGATTCACCCGGCGTAGAGACTCACCGTCACCGGCCGCGGCGTGTCGACCGCGTCCTCGATCAGGAGGCGCACCCGGCGCACTTCGGTCGCTGCAAATCGATCGAGCTTGCGGTAGCCGATGGTCGACCCGTGCGCGAGCGGACGCCAGGGCCCACCGTCGGAACCTTCGAGGGAATAGCGCGCCACGACCTGTCCGCGGGCGACGTCTTCGCGGGAATCGGACACCGACACCAGCGCGATCCGGCCGAGGTCCACCTCGGACACCGCACTCCGCTCGCTCGTCAGGCGCCAGCGCTGCGTTCGCGCCGCGAAGTCCTGGGCGAACAGCCCGGTCAGGTCCTGGTGCATTCCCTTGAGGCGCGCAACGTCGGTATCGTGCAGCAGGCCGCTCGTGGTGGGCGGCACGTTCAGCAGGAGTTTCGAGTTCCTGCCGACCGACGAGAAGAACAGGTCCACGAGCTGGTCCACGGTCTTCACGCGGTCGTCGTCCGCCGGATGATAGAACCATCCCGGGCGGATGGAGACGTCGGTCTCACCGGGCCTCCACGCGCTTCCGTCCGGATCGCCGTGGCGGAGCATGGCCATCACCGCGTCTCCGCTCGCTCCCGGAAACGGAACTGCCGCCGGATCCACCGTGGACCAGTTGGTCTCGGCCGCGACACCGCGCTCGTTTCCAATCCAGCGAATGTCGGGACCCGCATCGGAGAAGATGACAGCCCCGGGCTGCAGCTTCCGGACCAGCGCCCAGAAACGCGGCCAGTCGTATTCCTGGCGCTTGCCGTTCGGACCCTCTCCGTTGGCGCCGTCGAACCAGACCTCCTGTACCTCACCGTATCGCGTGAGCAGCTCCGTAAGCTGGTCGCAGTACATGTCGTTGTAGCGCGACGAGTCACCGTACGCCGGGGCGTTTCGATCCCACGGCGACAGGTAGAGCCCCGCCTTGAGTCCGTCGGCACGACAGGCGTCGGTGAACTCGCGAACCACGTCGCCGGTCCCGCCGCGGAACGGACTCTTCGCCACCGAGTGGTCGGTGGTCGCGGTGGGCCAGAGGCAGAATCCGTCGTGATGCTTGGCGGTGAGGATCAGGGTGCGGAATCCCGCGTCCTTCGCGGTCCGCGTCCATTGTCGGGCGTCGAGTTGGGCCGGCGCGAAGATCGCCGGGTCCTCGGTGCCATCCCCCCACTCCCGGTTGGTGAAGGTGTTGACGCCGAAATGGAGGAAGAGCGCCAGCTCGTCGCGCTGCCAGGCGAGCTGCGACGACGACGGCACGGGACGCGTGGCGGATTGCCCGAGCCCCAAGGTCGGACCCGCGGAGCGGGTTCTGGCACCGGCGACCGCGCGCGGGAAAGCAGCGAATGCGATGGCCGCGCCGGCAGCCGAGAGAAAGGAGCGGCGATCGAGGGGAACGTCGCCCCTGCGTGCGGGTTCCACAGGGCACCCCCTCCCGACTGCCATGACCCTTTCTGGCTGTCCGTCGCGCGCTCGTGGTTTGCTGCTGTCTGTCATTGCGGGCTCACTGTCCGTGGCGGTGTCCGCCACGTTAGGCGTCCTCCCCGGCATCGCGCAAGCACAATCTGTCATCGTGACCGGCACGGTGCGCTCGTCCGCCGGCTTGCCCATTCAAGGCGCCCTGGTGCTGATGGATTCGGTGCAGTCGGCCCGGGTCTTCCGTACCACCGCCGCCGGCAGGTTCCAGTTTTCCGGCGTTCCGCCGGGCGTCCACAACCTCGAGGTCGAGGCGCTCGGCTACCGCGTGGTGGAGCGGGACTTCACCGTGGGCGACGCAGATCTGAACCTGGACATCGTGCTTACGCCGCGGGGACCGCAACCGCTGGATTCGATCGTGGTGCGCGCCGAGCGTACCGGCGTCTTCGGCATCATCGCCAACGCCGAGGACCTCACGCCCGTGAGTGGAGTGCGGGTCCAGGTGATCGGCGCCGCGCAGGCCACCACCGACTCCGCGGGCAAGTACGACATGCCCCGAGTGAAGCCGGGAAGCTACCTCGTCCGGCTGTCGCGGGAGGGATTCGCCGACAAGACCTGGTCGATCAGCGTCGCCAGGAACAAGGGATACGAGTTCAGTGCTCTCTTGTCTCCCTCGAGCGAGGGTTCATCGAGGCACGCCGCCGCCATCTGGAAGGACATGGATCTGCGCGTCCACGAGGGGGGCGCGCACACCTACCTCGTGCCGCGCACCGAGCTCGGGACCAATCCGCGCGGAGACCTCTCCCTCTACATGGCCCGTTCGCGTTCGATGCTCATCAAGAACGATCAGTTTCTGCTGTCCAGTCCCTGCATCTTCGTCGATGGGCGTCCGGTGCCAGGGTTCCCGCTGTGGTCGTTTTCGGTTGGCGACGTGGAGGCGGTCGAGGTGTACGGCATGAGCACCAGGCAGGGACGGCAGCTGCAGGACCTGTGGCCGCGGGCTGCTCCCTGCAGCGACATGGAGATCTCGCCGCTCATGCCTGGTGCGGTCCCTCTCGACCAGCGCGCGATGAGGGGGATGGCGTTGCGCCCGCTCGGAGCCAAGGTATCCGGAAGCTCATTCGTGCTGATCTGGTTGCGGCGGTGAAGGAACCGACACCCGGCGGCACGGAACCCGGTCAAACGCTTCTGCGCGAGAACAGACTGAGAAAGAAGATCCCGGCCGCGATCGTGATGATGAGCGGCCCGCTGTCCACCCCCAGCATCGGCGCAATCACGATCCCCGCCACCGTCGTCAGTACCGCAATTGCCACGGAGATCATCAGCATCTGACGGAGGCTGCGTGCGAGGTGCTTGGCGGTCGCCGCCGGAATGATGATCAACGACCCCATCAGCAACACGCCGAGGTAGCGCAGGCCGAGCGCCACGGTCAGAGCGAACGCGAGCAGGAAGAGGAGATTCGACCGCTCCACGGGGATTCCAGCCGTTCGGGCGAGATCGGGTGAAACGAGCGCGATCACCAGCCGGCTCCGGGTGCCGAGCAGAAAGGCCACTACCACCGCCGCGGCCACCACCCCCAGGATACTCTCGACGGTGCCCACCTGTCCCGGGGCGCCAAACAGCGCATCGATCAGATCCTCGCCCGAAGCGAGCATGCTCCCGATCGCGAGTGCTGCCGAGAAAACCACGCCGATCACCGTCTCGGTGGCCAGGCGGGTCTTGTTCTCAGTCGCCCAGACGATGAGCGTCCCGAGAAAGAGCGCGGCGAGCCCGCCCAGCACGGGGTTGACCCGGAGCGCGATGGCGAGCCCGATGCCGGGGAGTGCGACATGCGAGATGGCGTCCGACGCGAGCGTCATGCGGCGCATCACCGCGAAGGTGCCGACCAGTCCGGCCGCCACCGCCATGCCGATCGGCACCACCAGATCGTTAGGCGTCAACATGGTGATGGAACTTCACCGGCGTGCCGTACACCTCCTGCAATCGCTCCGGCGTCAGGATTTCCATCGGCGCGCCGTAACACGTCTGCCATCGCGACAGACAGAGCACCTTCTCGGCGTACCGGTACACCAGGCTCAACTCGTGGGAGATGATGAGGAGGGTGAGGCCTTCCTCACGCTGCAGACGCTGCAGCAAGTCGTAAATGCCCTGCTCCCCCGGCTCATCGACCCCCGCGGTCGGTTCGTCAAACAGCAACGCGGTGGGCCGCCCCATCAGCGCGAATGCCACCAGCAACCGCTGAAACTGTCCGCCCGACAGCGTACCGAGGGTGTGAGCGGCCGCGTCGTGAGACAGATCAACCAGCGTCAGCACCCGCTCCACTTCGCGCGCCGGCACATGCAGGACGCGCGCCTTCGCCCGCAGGAACTCCCATCCGGTGAGCGGGAGGTCGCGCTCGATGTCGAGCTTCTGCGGGACATAGCCGATCCGGGTGTTGGGCGCCCACCGGATCGAGCCCGTCGCCGGCAGGGCGCCGATCAACGCCTTGAAGAGTACGGTCTTGCCGGAGCCGTTGGGACCGATGATCGCGAGCGAACTCCCGGCCTCGACGCGGAAACTGAGGTCGTCGAGAATCCGCGCTTCACCGAAGGAAACCGAGAGGTGTCCGACTTCGAGAGCGTCTGCCACTCGCTACTTCTTCTCTCCCATCATCCCTTCGTGCCCGCCGGCACGGTGGTCCATCCGCTGAAACGCCAGGAAGTCATGGACGGCCGCGACCGCTGCCGGATCGTCGCTGCGGATGCGGACTTCGGCGCCACGGGGCCGGTCCCCCACTTCGTAGCGGAGGTGCTCGCGCAGCGCGCGCATGCGGTCGGTGCCGGGCACCACCTGGGCGTGCACCATCATCGGCTTGCTGAAGTCTCCCGCCTGGAAATCGGCGGCGACCTCGCGCATGTGAATCCGGACCCTTGCGATGCCGGTCGAGTCAGCCGGATCGTCCACGTCCAGCACGATCCGCCCGCCGTCGGGAAGATCCTCGAATACGTGCCGCGAGGCGTACTGGTCCACGCCCATCACGGCCTGGCCGCGATCCTGCATGGCTGCATACGCCGAGTCGCCGGCGGCGGCGCCGGGTCGGCGGCCACAACCGGTCGCGCCTAACGCGGCGGTCAACGCCAGAGCGGCGATCGATCCGGGTCGCGATCTCATCCCGCCCTCGCCAGGCGCGTAGTCGGCCACGGGACGCGACCGTCGCGCACCGACCAGTGGGGCTCCGGGGCTCTCGGAGTCGTGCAGTAGATCCGTTTCGCGTTGTCAGTCGCGGCTCGCATGGCATCGTACGCCCCACGCAGCTCGGTCATCCCCGCACTTTCCCCCACCCCACGCGACAATTCGTCGGCGGTCATCCCCAGCAGGTCGTTGGCCCGGCTCGCCTGCTGGCAATCCCGGCTCTTCGACGCATCCACCAGCGCGGTTCGGGCGAACTGGAGCGTGGTGACCGCGAGCAGACCCCGTGAGTCCTCGCGCGATTCCACGCTGTCCGCCAGCGCGAAGAGCGACAGGCCCATCCGCCAGCCATCCGGCGCGCTGTCGGTCGCACTCTGTACCGCCAGCCGCCCGCGGCTGATGGCGTAGGTGCGCAGCAGCTCGGCATTCGCGCCGGTGCGAGGTGCCCGCGCGACAGTCGCGAGAGCGCTGTCGGGCTGGTTGTCGTCGAACCACAGCTCGGCGATCTGGAGGAACCCCTGGGTGAGCAACGTGTCGAGCCGAACGGCGACGTCGAGCGCAGCCCTGGCGTCCCCCTTCTTCCCGCTGGACAGCGCCGAGCGCGCCACCATCACCCGGAGCTCCGAGGCATCGGGGAACCGCGCCACCCCGCGGGGAAGCGCCGCGAGCTGCTCGCTCCCGACGAGCTTCAGGTATTGCAGGTACACCACCAGGTCGCCTGGATGCTGCTTGACGGTGCGCGCGCTCTTCGCCAGCGCACCCAGCGAGTCGCCGGTGACCCGCAGCGCCTCGATGTGTCGCGTCGCATAGGTCGAATCGTCGCGGAACTCCGGATCCTCGGCGTCGAGCGAATCGCCGAGCGCCGCGGCGTCGGCCCACGCTCCTAACGCCACTTCCGCGCGAAAGGCGAGGCGGCGCAGGCGCGGCTCGCGCTCATGAATCCCAAGCAGAAGCCGCGCGGCGTCCAGCGCCAACGCAGGCCGCTGCAGGCGCATCAGTTCCTCCACCCCCTCCAAAGCCAGCTCGAGGCTGTCGGGACGGAGCCCGATCACCGACCGCCATGCCGCGGCGGAGGCACCGGCCGAGCGCACCGCCTCGAGGTTCCGCGCACGCATCACCGCCGCGACGATGTTCGCCGAGTCCACCGCGAGAATGGTTTCGGTGACGCGCACCAGCGAGTCGGCGCCGACCCCATTGAAGCGGATCACCAGCGCCAGGCAGGTCCGGGCGAGCGTGCTGACCGGGTCGTGGGCGATCGCTTGCTCGGCCAGCTTCGCGGCGCCCGTCAGATCGCCGATGCTGGCCGCGTTCTCGCAGCGACGTAACCCGGCCATCTGGGCGCGGTCGCGCAGGATCTCGGCGGCCACTGTGTCCGCCACCGCGGCCACCGACGTGGCGCGCACGACCCGGATCGGTTCGCGCCACCGCCACTCGCGGGTAACGCGCAGCGCCAGCCGCACCTCGATGACGCTGCCCTGGTGGATCACGCTCCCGCTGACCACCTCGTCGGCGCGCATCTTCCGGGCAAGATCCCGCGTATCGGACTCGCTGAGCGCGCTGTCGGGGCGATATCCCGAGTTGCTGAGAAGCGCCTCCAGGGTGTCGGTACCGACGACCTCCAGTTCCCGTCTGGACGCCAGATGCGCCAGGCGCGTTCTGAGGGCGGCGCCAACCTGCCGAGCCTCTTTGGTCGTGCCCTCCGAGTAAAGCGGCGCGACGAGCAGCGTTTGCTGCACGAACTCCTGCGCGTGCGCCATGCGCGCGCCACCGACGGAGGCGGCCAGCAGGGCGACGGCGAGACGCCGGGACGGAAATCCCATAGGGGGCGTATTATGCACCCCCGGCATCCCGCGGGGAAAGTCAGCGGTCAGCGGTCGGCGCAGGCTTCGACACCGTGGCCGAGGGCCGATGGCTGAAGGCTGGCCCCATGGCTGCCGTTATGGTACCGCCGGTTTGGGCGGCTTCGCCGGCCTCGTGCCGTTGATGCGTGGACGCGGTCCGTTTCCGACCTCGACCACGATGTCCTTGATGTAGTTGGTGACCCGCGCGTAGTGCGGATAGTCGATGAACTCCGGCTCGTCGGTGCGTTGGTGGTAGTCGCCGTGCAATCCGGTAAAGAAGAAGGCAATCGGCACACCCTGCAGCGCGTAGTTGTAGTGATCACTCCGGCCGTAGATGTTGTTGTAGCCCGCCCAGGTGAGGGTCGTGTCGTACTTGTAGTCGAGATCAAGCGGCGTAGACTGCTTCCTGTTCACCGCCGCCACAGTCTCGCCCAGGTCCTTCGAATCGAAGAACGACCCCACCACCCCGAGGTAATTGGGGCCGCCGCCCGGCAGATCCTCTGCGCGCCCACGGCCGATCATATCGATGTTGATCTGGGCGACGACCGAGTCCATCGGGACGGTGGGATTGTGGGTGAAGAAGTTCGAGCCGACGAGCCCGGCCTCTTCGCCGGTGTGCCAGACAAAGAGCACCGAGCGCCTGGGCTTGACCGGCATCGCCGCGATCGCCTGCGCAATCTCGAGCACCCCCATCGAACCGGAGCCGTCGTCGTCCGCGCCGTTGTTGATCGAGTCCAGGCGGGCCTTCGGATAGATGCGCCGAATACTGTCCATATTCACGTGAATCGACGCGAGCTGGTCCGGCGTGAGTGCGGCCATGTCGTTCCCGATCAGCATCCGGTTGCGCGCATCGTTGAACGCCTTGAGGGAATCGTGATCGACGGGCGAGCTGATCCCGATGTGATCGTTGTGCGCGCCGATTGCGACGTATTCGTGGCGGAGCGCAGGATCGCTTCCGGGAATGATCGCCACCACGTTGCGACCGAACTCGCTGGGCAACTCGAGATAGTCGAGCGACGCGGTGACCGTTCCGCCCGTCGTGCCGGGCGTGAGCGACGCGATCGACCGCCCGCCGAAGAGCTGCGTTGCCCCGGACGTCGTCAGGCGGATGGTTGCCTGAGGAGCCAGCGCGTCGATCTGCTGGTGCAGCACCGCCAGGGAATCCGGCGGCTCGTTCGGTGCGCCGCCTCGACCCCCTCGTCCGCCCCGGCCTCCCCGGCCGCCGCCCCGCCCCCCACTCTGCGAGGCGACCTCCGGACTCGCCAGGGCTGATCGTTGCGCGGTAGTGAGCCGGTCGAGATCGACCGTCGCCACCGCCACTGCGTCGCCGAATCGCGACGCCCCGAATCCGAAGAACCCTCCCCGCCCGCCTCGCCCGCCCCGGCCTCCGACCGGAACAGCTTGCGGCGGTGCCGGCAGCAGAACGACAAACTTGCCCGCGGCCTGCTCGGCCGTGATCTCGTTCGTCGTGTCCCCCGCGGTCCCGCCGAAGACCACCTCGGCATCGGCGATCGGCCTCGGCGCACGCGCGCCCGGCACAGCGATCCAGTCGCGATTCCAGGCAATCGGGTTCCCGTCGACGGTGAGCCGCGAGTGATCCGTGATTCTGTGCAGATGATACGGAAGGACCTGGAAGTAGGTGCCGTTGTCGCCAGCGGGAAGGAGGCCGAGACGTTTCACCTCGGCAGCGATGTACGCCGTTCCCTTCATGTTCCCCACGCGGCCCACCTGGCGCCCCTGCATCGAGTCATCCGCGAACTGGTACAGGCGGATCTGCAGGTCCTTCGCCGTGATCGACGGCGAGGTGGGTGCCGGGGCCATCCTGGCCGGGTTGCCGTATTTGTTGAGTCGTTGTGTGGACGGCGCCTGCGACTGCCCAGGCATGCCAACCGACAGGGTCATCAGGACGGCCATCGCACAGGTGATCCGGGCGTTCCTCATTCGCACTCCATCAAGCGGGTTCCATGACAGTGTGCGTGCGGGAGCCCGGCCGGCGCTAGTGGCAGCGCGGCGCTTTCTTGAAGGGCGCCGGCAGCGTCGCTGCCGGCGTGAGGCTCATTCGCTTCTGAGTGCCAGCACCGGATCCACCCGACTTGCCCGCCGCGCGGGTAGCCAGGCGGCCACGACTGCGATCAATGCCATGCCCACGGCCACCACGACCACCGTGACCGGGTCCCCGGGCGTCACCTCGTAGAGCAGGCTGGCCATGGTCCCCGTCAGCAGCAGCGCACCCGCGCTCCCGATCACGACACCCAGGACGACCGGGGCCAGTGCCCGACGTAGCGTTTCTCCCACCACGCGGTGCCCATCGGCGCCGAGCGCCATCCGCACGCCGATTTCCCGCGTGCGCTGCCCGACGACGTAGCTCATCACGCCGAATACCCCGACCGCCGCCAGCGCCAGGGCAACGGCCGCGAACGCGGCGAGCAGCGTCATCGCGAACTGCGGCTGGGCGACCGAGAGCTGCGCGACCCGATCCATGGTGCGCACCCCCAGCATCGGGAGCCCGTTATCCAGCAGCCGGAGTTGCGCGCGGACGGGCGTCGCGAGCGCACCCGGATCGACACCAGCCGCAGCCCGGATCACGATCGCCATGTCGGTGAGCGGAAACTGCGCATGCGCGAAATAGAGCGTGGGACGGGGGTCCGTGCTGAGTGCATCGTCGTGCACGTCGTCCACGATCCCCACCACCTGCCCACCGGCGCGTCCCCGGCCAAGATCGAAGCCGGTCCCGATCTCGAGCGAATGGCCGATCGGATCCGTCGTATTGAACAGCAGCTTCGCCGCCGCGCCGTTCATCACCACGACGTTAGGCGCGCCCTCGCGGTCGGTATCGACGAACGTCCGTCCGCGCAGGAGCCGGATGTGCAGCGTCTGGAACAGATCGGCGGTCACGACCCGGATCTGGGTCGACGGTTGTTCCGACGCCTCGATGTTCACACCGTCGAGCGAGTGGGTACTGATGCTGTAATTGTAGTCGTCGAGGGGAAGTCCGCTGATCGACGCCGCTTTCGCCACCCCCGGAAGCGCGCGGATCCGTTCCAGCATCTGCCCGTAGAACTGCTCCGACTGCCCGGCCTTCGGGTAGCGTTGACCGGGCAACGAGAGGTAGAACGTGAGGACTCCCTTCCCGTCGAAACCCGGGGACACGCTCTGCAGCCGCGAGAAGCTCCTGACGAGGAGCCCTGCGCCGACGAGCAGCATCACGGCCAGTGCCAGCTCCACGGCCACGAGTCCGCCCCGAACGCGCCACCCGGCCCGGCCGATGGTCCCTCCACGCCCCCCCGCCTGGAGCGTGCCGTGCACGTTCGCCACGCGCGCCGCCTGCAGCGCAGGCGCCATCCCGAACAGCAGCCCGGTCGCCACGCTGAGACCAAGCGTGAAGAACAACACCGTCAGATCCACCCGCGCGGCCCCGAGCTGCCGGAGCGCGTCGGGCCGCAACGCGTCGAGCCCTTTCGTCGCCCACCACGCGACCGCCAACCCTACCACACCTCCGATCACCCCCAGCAATACGCTCTCGGTGAGCGCCATGCCGATCAGATCGCGCGGGCGCGCGCCGAGCGCAGCGCGCGTCGCGAGCTCGCGCTGGCGCACGGCACCACGCGCCAGCAGCAGGTTGGCCACGTTGCTGCAGGCGATCAGCACCACCAGCGCAACCGCGCCAAGCAGAACGAGAAGCGCGCGACGCGGTGTCGCCCCCACCATGGCATCGCGAAGCGTCCGACTCGTCGCCCCATCGTCCTTGTTCGTGTTCGGGTACGCTTCCGCGAGACGCGCCGATATCGCAGCCACGTCCCGGGTGGCGGCGTCGAGCGTCACACCAGGTGTCAGGCGCGCCACGACGCTCAGCCAGTGCGCGCCACGCTGCGTCGCCAGTTCGTCCGCGCTGAAGGCCCAGGGCGTCCAGAGCTTCGTCCCGGAGGGGTAGTCGAAGCCGGGCGGCATGATCCCCACCACGTCGAACGCGCGGCCGTCGAGCTGCAGGGTCCGGCCAACGAGATCCTCCCGCGCGCCGAAGGTGGTGCGCCACAATCCATCGGAGAGGATGACGGCGTTCGTCTGGCCATACGTGAGTTCGCCGGCGGAAAACGGACGCCCTCGAATCGGCTGCACACCCATCACCTTGAAGAAGTCCTCGGTCACCGATGCCGACGGTACGGGTTGCGGGTCACCGTACCCGGTGAGCGTGCGCGCGAAGTTGTTGAACGCCGCCACGCCGGTGAACGAATGGGCCTGCGCACGCCAGTCGCTGAAATTGGGTGGCGAAACCGTGAAGGGCCGCCCTTTGTACATCTCGTAGAGTCGAACCAGGCGATCAGCCTGCGGATACGGAAGCGGGCGGATGAGCGCCGAATTGACCACGCTGAACACGGCAACGTTGGCCCCGATCCCCAGGCCAAGCGTGGCGATGGCCGCAATGCTGAAGGCGGGCTGGTGGATCAACTTCCGTGCGCCAACTCGGACATCGTAGCGCAGGGTCATCCACCATCCGGCGCGTTCGGCACGCCGTTGCTGCTGCACGGACCGTTCGCCGAGCGCCTGTTGCACGCGTTGGAGATCGCCGAACTGCGCGCGGGCGGCGCGTTCGGCCGCACCCTGGTCCATGCCCTCCGCACGGTACCGGCGCACCAGCTCCTCCCAGTGGAATCGCAGCTCGTCGCCGACATCGGCGCGGGGATCGGGACGCGTGAACCGGAGGTAGCGGCGCCAGATCGGATCGTGGGCGGGCATGATCAGGCCCTCGCGGGCTGCGTCCGCATCGGGACCTCGAGCGCCGCGAAGATGGCGCGCGCATAGCGGGTCCAGCTCGCCGTCTCGTCGCGCAGCCGCCGGCGCCCGGAGACCGTGAGCGAGTAATACTTGGCGCGCCGCCGGTCGTCGGTGAGCCGCCAGTCGGCTTCGATCAGGCCGCGCTCCTCGAGGCGGTACAGGGCGGGGTACAGCGACCCGTCCTCGATACGAAGCGCGTTGGCGGTGGCGCGCTCGACCCAGCGGGCAATCTCGTAGCCGTGCGCGGGATCGCCGCTCAATGCCTTGAGCACGAGCAGGTCGAGAGTGCCGCGGAGGATCTGCTGGTTCAGGTCGGGCATGGCTCTGTCCTCGGAAGTCTAGGGCAGAATGCCTCGGCCCGGCCTAGAAAGTCAAGGGCGGCTCGACGGGCGCGACCGCGAGCGCCGGACTTCGGAGACGACGATGCACTGCGCCCGCAGCCGGACTTTGGAGCGGCCAGACGTCGCGCGCCCTCCCACTCCCGTCATTCACCGCGCGCGCTGGCCCAGCCTCCGCCCCGGGAGTTAGAATCGTCGCAGACCTTCCCCTGGCGGAGCTTCGTCATGCGTGCCATCCCCTGCGTCATCACACACTGCGGAATTCTCGCGATTATCGCCGGGCCGTTGTTGGCCCAGGGCGGCGGCCCGGACTCGAGCAGCGATCCCGTTATCCAGCTGGTGTCCCGGCTCGATCTGGAGAATTACAAGGCCACGATCAAGGGACTCACGCAGTTCGGGGATCGCCGTCAGGGTACCGACCGGAACCGCGCTGCCGTGAACTGGATCGAGGCGCAGCTCAAGAGCTACGGGTGCACGAACACCGAACGAATCACCTACGACTACACGCCCCCGCCGGCGCGCGGTCGCGCCGGTGGCGGTGGGCGTGGAGACACCACGGCCGCTGGAAGAGCTGGTGGCCAGCGCGGCGGGGGTGCCGGCCGCGCGGGTGGGCGCGGCGGCCGCGGCACGACGGCCTCCGGTGGCGGTCGCATTCGCGGCAACCGGGCGCGAACCGGCGTCAATACCGACTCACTCGCCCAACCCGACCTCAAGCTCCGCGCGCTCGACATGCAGCCCTTCGCGGCCGGCGAACGCCAGGAAGTGTATTGCACCAAAGTCGGTACCACCCATCCCGAGGAGATGTACATCGTCGGCGGACACATGGACGGCCACGGGTGGGGCGAAGCAGCGAACGACGATGGTTCGGGCGCGGCCCTGGTGATGGAACTGGCGCGCGTCTTCAGCAGCCCGGACGTGCAGACCGAGCGTTCCATCCGGTTCGCGCTCTGGAACAACGAGGAGACCGGCCTCAATGGCGCACGCGCGTACGTGGCGCAGCGCGAGGCGCTTCAGGGCAAGGAGGATCCGCCAGGCTCGCGAAAGTACCCCGAACCGAAATGGCTGGGGATGGTTCAGCACGACATGATGCTGTTCGACCACGGCATGCCGCGCGCGGACGGCACGGTGAGCAGGGAGCAGCGCCCGGAAGCCGACGTGAATATCGAATTCCAGTCGACCGCGAAGGTGGCGGACGGCGCGCAGAAGCTGGCCTGGTTCTTCCACACGGCGAACGAGAAGTACGCGACCGACTATCCGGCACAGGTGGGGCCGCACATGACCAACACCGACTCCGACGCCTTCAAGGACATCGTGCCCGCGATCAGCCTGCGCGAGAATGAGCGCGGCACGCAGATCGGCGCCGGCTGGGATCCGCAGTGGCACCAGCCCACCGACGTGTACGCAACCTACAACGACCAGGACTTCCGGTTGGGATTGAACGCCGCGCAGACCACGCTCGGCGCCATCGCCCAGCTCACCGGAGCGACCATCAGGAAGTAGCGCGCATCGCGCAACCGCCGGTCCTCCGGACGCCGCTCCTGTCGCGGCGTCCGGTCCGACCGTACGTTAGGGTCGGCGTCGCTCCCGACTCGCCACCCGTTTCACGCCCCACATCGCGCTCTTGCTGGAGACGGCCATGCGCACTCTCGATCACCCACGCGGCGCCTGCCGCGCGTTCTCGCTTCTCCTCCCGGCCGTCGTGCTGATCGCGGCGGCCGCGCCCCTCGCCGCGCAGCGCAACGGCGACGAGGGCCGCGCGGCTGCCGTGCAGTCCGCCGCGGCGCACCCGTCGCCGGTCAGCGCGAAGCAGGCGCTCACGATTGCCGACTACGCGCGCTGGCGCACCGTGCGCTATGTCGCCATTTCCGATGATGGGACCTGGGCGACCTACGGGTATCAGCAGCGCAAGACGGACGACACCCTGTTCGTGCGCAATCTCGCGAGCGGGACCGAGCAGCGGATCGCGCGGGCGGCGCGCCCGCAGTTCTCCGACGACTCGCGATGGGTCGCCTACTTCCTCTCGCTGCCGGTCAAGGAACAGGAGCGGCTGCAGAACAATCGAAGCCCGGTGCCGGAGAAGGTCGAGTTGCAAAACCTTTCCACCGCGGCGACGGTCAGCTGGGACAACGTGGCGTCGTTCTCGTTCGCCAAGGGCTCGGGCGCGCTGTTCGTGCGCAAGGCGCGGCCGGGTGCGACGACCGCGGGAGCGGGGGGCCGGGGGGCGGGTGGTGGCGGCGGCGGCGGTGGAGGCCGCGGCGGCAACGCCGGCGCGCCGCCGGCGACCGAGGGCACGGATCTCATCCTCCACAACCTGCGCGACGGCCACGACGAGCTCATTGGAAGTGTTTCGGACGCCGAGTTCAATCGATCGGGGACCTTCCTCGCCTACACCGTCGCGGCGGCCGATCGCGAAGGGAACGGCCTGTTCGTGGAGTCGGTGGAGCACGGGCTGCGGCGCGCGCTGGACAATGCACGCGCCGACTACTCGCGGCTCACCTGGGACGATTCGGGAACGGCGGTGGCCGCGCTGCGCGGCGTGGACCGCCGTGGTTTCACGGAGAGGGAGAATTCACTTGTCGCCTTTGCCGAGCTCGATGGACCGGAGCCGGCGTCATGGACCCTCGGCCCGTCCGACGTGAGCGGGCTTCCCACGGGCATGGTGATGAGCGAGAAGGGAAACATTTCCTGGAGCCCCGATCACTCCCGCATCTTCGTCGGCCTGAAGGCGCAGGAAGCGCGGCCGCCCGTCAGGCGTGACTCGACCGTGGCCGAGGAGCCGGTTGCCAACGTCGACGTGTGGCACTGGAAGGATCCCTATATCCAGTCGGTGCAGATGGCCCGCGCCGCCAGGGATCGCAATCGGACGTACGTCGCGAGCGTGCTCCTGGACGAGAAGCGCGTCGTCCCGCTCGCCGACACGCTGATGCAGACCGTGCAGATCACGAAGGACGGCCGCTGGGGCATCGGCCAGGACGACCACAGCTACATCGACGACTGGAAGCCGCAGCTGGCCGACTACTATCGGGTGAGCACCGGGACGGGAGAACGCACGTCGGTGCTCAAGGGCCAGGAGCGCACGCTGGGGCTGTCGCCGGACGGTCACGTGATGCTGTACTGGAAGGGCGGCCAGATCTGGGCCTACGACATTGCCGCGAACACGCACACCAGCATCACGAAGGGGGCCCCGGTCAGCTTCGTGAATGTCGAAGAGGATCACCTGGGCGAGAAGCCGCCCTACGGCATCTCCGGATTCAGCAAGGACGGCAAGTCGGTGATCCTCGACCACCAGTACGACCTGTGGCTGGTCTCGCTCGACGGCAGGACGCCGCCACGCAATCTGACCAACGGCGTGGGGACGCGTGAAGGCATTCGATTCCGCTACGAACGGATCGAGCCACCGGACGATCCCACGGCGCCTCCGGGTCCCGGTGTGCCGGGCGGCGGCGGCCGCGGCGGCGGCGCCGGCCAGGATCGCACGATCGATCTCTCCAAACCGGTGACCCTCTCGGCATTCGGCGACCTGACGAAGAAGGACGGCTACTACGAGCTGGACGGCGACACGCTCAGGCCGCTCATCTACGAGGACGCCTCGATCGGACGACCGATCAAGGCCCGCGATGCCGATCGACTGCTGTTCACGCGCGAGACGTTCGAGCAATTCCCGGACTATTGGGTGAGCGACAGCCATTTCGCGAATCCGCAACGCGTGACGAACGCCAACCCGCAGCAGGCCGAATACGCGTGGGGCCATCGCATTCTGTTCGACTACAAGGACAAGGACGGACACAAGCTGCAGGGCACGCTGGCCATTCCCGACGACTACCAGGCGGGACAGAAGCTCCCGATGCTGGTGGATTATTACGAGAAGAACTCGCAGAACCTGCACCGCTATCAGGCACCGCGGTACGCCACCGCGCCGCAGTTCTCCGACTACGTGAGCAACGGCTATCTCGTTATGCAGCCCGACATCTACTACCACACCGGGCGGTCGCACACCGACATGCTGAATTCGGTGGAGGCCGCGGTGAAGCGGGTGATCGAGCTCGGATACGCCGATCCGAAGCGCGTCGGACTGCACGGCCACAGCTATTCCGGTCAGGGCTCGGCGTACATTTCCACGCAATCGAAGATGTTCGCGGCAATCGTGGCCGGGGCCGCGGCCACGGACCTGGTCGCCGATTTCAACCAGCTCTGGAAGACGAACGGCACCAACCAGCATCGTTACGACACCTACGGGCAGGGCCGGTTCGGCACCAACCCCTACGACAATCTCGAACTGTTCATGGACCAGTCGGCGGTGTTTCATGCGAAGACCATGAACACGCCGCTGCTGCTGCTGCAGGGCACCAACGACGGATCGGTGGACTGGATCCAGGGAGTCGAGTTCTACAACGCGCTCCGCTTCCTCGGCAAACCGGTGATTTTCCTGTCGTACGAGGGGGAGGCGCACGGCTTCACGCGCTATGAGAATCAGTACGACGTAGAGACGCGGATGAAGCAGTTCTACGATCACTACCTGAAGGGAGAACCGGCGGCGGACTGGATCGCCAACGGAGTGCCGTTCCTGAAGAAGAAGCGTCCCACCGGCGATGCGGCCCGCCCGGTGGCCGTCACCAGCCCCGGTGGCGGCGTCGGAACGCCCGGATCGGGCGGTGGCCCGGGAGGGGCCGGAGGGTCGGGCGGTCCGCCGCCGTCCGGCAATCCATAGGACCACCCGTCGCCGCGGATGGCGGAGACGGATTTCAGGGGACGGGTCGCGATCGTCACCGGCGCGGCCCGTGGTCTGGGTCGCGCGGCGGCCGAACGGCTGCACGAGCGCGGCGCGAGCGTCGCCGTCAACGTGCGCGATGCCGCGCGTGCCGAGTCGATCGCCGACTCGTTAGGCGATCGGGCCCTGGCAGTGCCGGGAGACGTGTCCGCTGACGGCGTGCCCGAGGCCATCGTCGGGCGCACCCTCGACCGATTCGGGCGGATCGACATCCTGGTGAACAACGCGGCGATGGCCCGCTCCACCCGATTCGCCGACATCAGCCCGGAGGAGTGGCGGGCGACGCTCGACGTCAACCTCACCGCTCCGTTCCTGTTCATCCGGGCGGTGCTGCCGACGATGAAGCAGCAGGCCTACGGCCGCGTGGTCAACATCTCGTCGTCGGCCGGACGGACGGTCAGCACTCTCGGCGGCTCCCACTACACGGCGTCCAAGGCGGGTCTGCTGGGGCTGACACGGGCGGCGGCCAAGGAGCTCGGAAAGTCGGGCATCACCGTCAACGCGATCTGTCCCGGAATGATCGATACCGAGTTGACGCGGGAAAACGCCACCCCCGACCTGCTGGAACGCCTGGCGGCGGGATACCCCGTACCACGGCTCGGCACCGCCCGGGAGGTCGCGGACCTGATCTGCTTCATTGCCTCCGAAGCGGCCGGCTACATCACCGGTACGTCGCTCGACATCAACGGCGGCGACCTGATGATGTAATGGCGATCGCCCCATGAAAGAGAGCACGCGCGTCCTCGTTGCCCTCGGTGCGGCCGGGGCGGGCGGCATTGCGATCGCCGCGTCAGGCAGCGCTCCGCTCCTGCGGGTCGCCGATTTCATTGCTCCCGCCGGAACGCTCTGGGTGAACGCAATCCGGATGACCGTGATTCCGCTGGTCGTGTCGCTGCTGATCACGGGGGTGGCGTCGGCAACGGATGTGGGGACGGTCGGCCGGCTCGGTGCGCGAACCCTGGTGGTGTTCGGGGTGCTGCTCGCGGGCACCGCGGTCCTGGTCATGCCGCTCCTGCCCTCGGTTTTCGCGCTGCTGCCCCGCCCTGCCGTGCCTCCACCGCCCCCGCCAGGCGCTGCGGAAGCCGCCAGTCAGATCGCGGGGGCCGGGCAGCATCAGACCCTGGCGAACTGGCTCATCTCGCTCATCCCCTCGAATCCGGTGGCCGCGGCCGCCAACGGCGACCTGGTCGCCCTGATTCTCTTCACCTTGCTGCTGGCCCTGGCCGTGGCGCGGAGCCCTGCCCAGGTGCGGGATCCACTGGTGGTGTTCTTTCGAGGGCTTGGCGAGGCCATGCTCGTGCTGGTGCGCTGGATCGTGTTGCTCGCGCCGATCGGCGTATTTGCGCTCGTTCTGCCGCTGGCTGCGCGGGCCGGCGGTGCACTGGCCGGCGGCATCGGGTTCTACATCGCCGCCTATTCGCTGGGCAGCCTCATCATGACAGCCCTGCTCTATCCGGCCGTATCGCTCGTCGCTCGCATTCCCATGCGCCGCTTCGGCCGGGCGGTGCTCCCCGCCCAACTCATCGCTTTCGGTTCCTCGTCATCGATCGCCACCCTCCCCGCGCTCGTCGAGAGCGCCGAGCGTGGACTCGGGCTGCCGGATCGCGTCACCGGCTTCGTGCTGCCGCTCGCGGTCTCCAGTTTCCACATCGCCGCCCCGGTGGCCTGGACCGCAGGCGCGCTCTTCATCGGCTGGTTCTACGGCGTTCCTTTGCACGCCGCGCAGCTGGCCACCGTCGCCTTCGCGTCGATCTTCCTGTCGTTCGCGGGACCGGGAGTTCCCCGGGGCGCATTCATCATGCTGGCACCGTTGTTCGTGACGATCGGCCTCCCCGCCGAGGGGATCGGGATCCTGATCGCGGTGGACGCGATTCCCGACACGCTGTCGACGGTGTTCAACGTGACGGGCGATCTGGCGGCGGCGGCGATGGTGGCCAGTGGCGCCCGGCCCGGCGACGAGGCCGAACCGGGCTGACGCAACGCTGCGCCCGACGAAGGGCCAATGGGGCTCGACCCCGTTGGCCCTCTACCGAATTACCGCTCCGACATTCGCGGATCCGGACGCACCGTGAACTCCTGGGTATAGCTTTTCCCGCCCACCGTGAGCTTTGCCGTGAAGGTCGCTGGAAGTGTCGGCGCGCCACGACCGCCTCCGCGACCGCCGCGCCCTCCACCACCGCCAAACCCTCCACGGCCGCGGCCGCCGCCCCCCGGATTCCAGACCGCGCGATGCATCCCGGCGGACACCTCGAACGGCGTGGGCGCTGGACGCCACAGCGCGGTGGTATTGGGAATTCCGCCACCACGTCCGCCGCCGCGCCCACCGCCCGCCGGCGGCGTGGCCTCCTCGTTCGAGAACGTCTCCAGCGCCTGACCACCCGCGTCGAGAATCTCGAGCGTGACCGTCCCGGCCGCGTTCGCCCTCAGATAGTAGTCGATGTACGCCCCGTTAGGCGGATTCCCGGCCTGCGGCTCGTCCTTCTGCACCGGCGTGCCGTTGTCCCCGCCCTGCACGTAGGCGATGGCGTCGGCCGGCTGGAACAGGTAGACGTCCGCGCGCGCGACCTCGTCGGTGATCTGACGGAGCGGACTGATGTCGTCGATGACCCAGAACCCCCGCCCATGCGTCGCCACGATCAGGTCGTTCCCGTAGAACTCGAAATCACGCACCGACGTCGTCGGAAGGTTGAGCTGCAGCGGCTGCCAGCTGTCGCCGTCGTCGAACGAAAGGAAGGCGCCACGCTCGGTTCCGGCCACCAGCAGTCCCCGGCGCAGGGGGTCTTCCTTGACCACGTGCACGTACACACCGGAGGGGAGCCCGGTGGTGATCTTCTGCCAGGTCTTCCCCATGTCGCGGGTGCGATAGATGTAGGGGTCGAAGTCCTGCAGTTGATGCCGGTCGACGCTCGCGTAGGCGCTGTTGAAGTCGAAATGCGACGCTTCGACCGTGGTCACCCGGGCCCACGCCGTCACCGCCGGCGGCGTCACCTGCTGCCAGGTCTTCCCGTCGTCGGTGGTCATGTGGATCAGACCGTCGTCGGTCCCCGCCCACACCATCGGAACCAGAATCGGCGAGGGCGCAACCGTGTAGATGACGCCGCGCGGCTCCCGGTCGTGATCGTTCGCCGACGCCTCGTCGAGATTCGACGGGACGCCGGAATCGGGACGCGTCAGGTCGCCGCTGATCTGCGTCCATGACTGCGCGCCGTCGGTGGTTTTGAACAGGAACTGATTCGCGTAGTACATCGCTCGCGGATCGGCCCTCGAGATCACCAGCGGCTGTGTCCAGTCGGTCCGCGCGGTTTCGGGTGAACGTGGCGACGTGGTGCCCGGCACGTTGCGATTGAGCGCCAGGTCGAACCGGCTGCCGGTGCCGCCGTAGATGATGCCCGGGTGCAGCGGATCGCCGGCCGTGTATCCGCTCTCTCCGCCGGCGCCGATGGGTTCCCAGTCGCGCTCGGAGATCTCGCCGAACTTCCCGCGCGAGCAGACGGCGACTGACCCGGAATCCTGCTGCGCCCCCGTCACCCAGTACGGGAAGCGGTAATCCACGGAGACGTGATAGATCTGGGCGGTGGGCTGATTGAGCCACGAGCTCCAGGTCACGTCACGCGGATCGTCGGTGCGGGCGTTGCGCGTGATGATGCATCCCTGGTCGCTGGCGACGATCATGGTGTCGGGATCGTCCGGCGAGACCCAGGCCTGATGGTAGTCGTCGCCGCCCGGCGAACCGCGGAGCGGGACCCACGTGTGTCCTCCATCCTTCGACCGCGAGACCGACACATTCGACACGTACACAATGTCCGCATTGCGCGGGTCGGTCACCACATGCTCGAAGTACCAGCCACGTCCCCAGAGCGCGTTGTCGGAGGAGAGGCGCGTCCACGATTCGCCGCCGTCATCGGAGCGGAAGAACCCGCCCTGGAGGGCCGGAGGCGGTGCGCCGCCGCGGCCCCCGCCGCCGCGCCCGCCACCGGCGGGCGCGTCAGGCGGCGGGGCCTGCGCGGCGCCCCGCTCCGGCACCAGACAGTCCACCGCGGCGTACACGCGCCGCGGATTGGTCGGTGCCACCGCGATCCCGGTCCGGCCGATGCCTGCACCTGGCAGTCCCCTGGTGAGCTGCTTCCAGGTGGTGCCCCCATCGGTGGACTTGTAGATCCCGCCGCCCGGCCCGTTGCTCGGCGCGTACGTGAACCACGGCGGACGACGGGTATTCCAGAGGCCCGCGTAGACCACCTGGGAATTCGTCGGATCGATTACCACTTCGATCGCGCCCACGTTCTCGTTCTTGTACAGGACCTTCTGCCAGGTGCGGCCACCGTCTCTCGAGCGATAGACGCCGCGATCGGGATTGGATGCGTAGAAGTGGCCGATGGCCGCCACGAAGACCACGTTCGGATTCCTCGGATCGACCGCGATCTTGCCGATGTGCTGCGTGTCCTCCAGCCCGATGTGGGTCCACGTCTTTCCGGCATCGGTGGACTTGTACATGCCGTTGCCATATCCCACCGAATCGCGCAAGGTCGATTCACCGCTCCCCACATAGATCGTGTCGGGTGCCGACGGCGCCACTGCCAGGGCGCCGATCGACGCCACCGGCTGGCTGTCGAAGACCGGCTCCCACACCCGACCGGCGTCGATCGACTTCCAGACCCCCCCGTTCACCGAACCGAAATAGAACTCGTTAGGCCTGCCGGGTACGCCGCTCACCGCGTCGACCCGACCGCCCCGGAACGGACCCAGCATCCGCCAGCGGAGTCCGGAAAACAGCGCCGCCGGCTGCGGCGCCCGTCCCACCGGTGCTCCGACGTGCTCGCCCGCGCGCCGCAGCGCCGAACGCGTCGGCTCGGCCTCCAGCACGCCGCTGAACAGCGGCCCGGCAAACGAGAGCGCGCATCCCAGTTGGCTGGCGTGCACCAGAAAGCCCCGGCGCGAGAAACACGACTCGTCCGCCCCGATCGGGGCCGCTCGGTCCGCGGCGGCGTCGCGCCGGCGTGATCCAGCCTCTCGGTCTGCCACAGTGGTCTCCCGCTCCATGTCGACGTTCGTTCCGGGCACCGCGGGGTCGCCCGCGTGCCTCCGCCGCGCCCGCGCGGCGCTGACGATATTCAGGTAAGCATCGCCCGGAACACTGTCAAGCAGAGAAGGAGCCCGGGAGACGCAGACGCGCCGGGCGTCGCGCTCCGGCGGTATCGAACCGCCGCGCGGCGCGCGACGTTCGGAACACCACGCGGGCATGGGGCGGATTGTGCGAAGCGGCCTCATCGCGAATCGGATGGGTTCGAGCGTTCCCTTCGGATTGGCGCCACTTGTCACTCAACCTGCATCGGTTCGGGAGGACGCATGCCCTCACAGCGACGCCTGTTGGCCAGCTCGTTCCATTCCGTTGCCTGCGCGCTGGTGGTGTCGTCGCCGGCGTTCGCGCAGGAGCTGCAGCCATTCCTGCGCGACCGCGGCACGGGCATCTCGACGTCCATGTTCGGGACCTACGTCGATCGGGGTCAGCTGCTGCTGTATCCCTTCTTCGAGTACACGGCGCAGAACCTCGAGTACAAGCCGTCTGAAATGGGCTATGGTGTGGCCGACGACTTTCGGGGGAAGTACCGCGAGCGCGAGTACCAGCTCTTTGTCGGTTACGGGCTCACCGAGCGTCTGGCCCTCGAGCTCGAGGCGTCGCTGTATACGGTCGGATCCCTCCGCAAGTCGTCGAAGGACCCGAGCGCGCTTCCGGCGAACATCAGGGAATCCGGCCTGGGGGACGTGCAGGCCGAACTCCGATGGCGCTGGAGCACCGAGACCGCGTCGCGCCCGGAATGGTTCAGCTACTGGGAGACCGATTTCCCGTTTCAGCGCAATCGCAAGATCCTGATCGGAACGCAGAGCTGGGACCACGTGCTCGGCGTGGGGGCCACCAAGGGATACCGCATCGGGACGTTCACCGTGCGCACGTCGCTGGAATACGACGGGCAGGATCACAACGTGGCGTTCAGCGAGTACGCGCTGGAGTACCTGAAGCGGCTGTCGCCCACCTGGCGCGTCTATGCGGGGATCGAAGGTGAGCAGGACGAGGTGGCGTTCGTCACCGAGGCCCAGGTGCAGCTCGGGTCGCGCGCTTTCCTGAAGCTCAACAACGCGGTCGGGCTCACGTCGATGGCGCCGAGCTGGGCGCCCGAGGTGGGGATCATGCTGGTGTTCTGAGCATCGTGGGACGGCGCAACGTCGCCGGCCGTGGTGGCGCCCCGCGACGCCGGATAGACTACAGCGATGCCGACGACCTCTCGCGGAACACCGACGCGCCTGCTGGCGTTTCTCGGTGCACTGGCCGCGCTGGCGATCGCCTTTGGCGTGTACGTCCGGCCCTGGTACCTGCGGTGGGGCGCCTCCAGCGACGAGACCCATCGCGCCCTCCCCGGCGACTCGATCGTGCCTGACGCGGCCCGCCAGGAGACGCGCGCCATCACGATCCAGGCGGGCGCCGACCGCGTGTGGCCGTGGGTCGCGCAGATCGGCCAGACGCGGGGCGGCTTCTACAGCTATGACCTGCTCGAGAACCTGGTGGGCTGCGACATGCCCATCCAGGACTACCTGCGACCCGAGGCGCAATCGTGGCAGGTCGGCGACTCGCTGTGGATGTATCCGCGGGACAAGGCCGACGGCATTGGCTTCGCGACCCTTCGGGTATTCATTCCCGGCCGCGCCCTGGGATTCGGCACCCATGCGCCGGAGACGTCGCCGTCGGCGCCGGAAGACGGTAGCTGGACGTTCGTGGTGGAACCTCGTGCCGACTCGACCACGCGCCTGCTCATCCGCGGACGAGGGGCGCCTGGCCGCTCGCTGCTGGGCGTCGCCTTCGATCGGTCGGTCTTCGAGCCGATGCACTTCGCCATGGAGCGCCGGATGATGACCGGCATCCGGCAGCTCGCCGAGGGCGGCGACCGGGACCGCCTGGGCAACCATATCATGGTCGCGCTGTGGACTGTGGCGATGCTGCTGACCTTTCTCGCCGCCATCCTCGTCTTCACTCGCGACCGGTGGATCCGGACGCTGGTTGCCTTCGTGGCATCCGCGGCGCTGTTCCAGGTCCTGACGCTCGGGCAACCCGCGCTGCCGATCGCGGGAGCCCTGCTGTTCGGCGTGAGCCTCGTGGTGCTGTGGCCGGCCCCGCGTATCGCCGCGCCGGGCCGTGCATCCGCGCCTGCCTGAAGACGCCGGATCGTGCCGCCGACGAGACATCCTGAAGGCCGGAAACGGCGCAATCGCGGCGATCGGCCGCTCGCGATCTTCATCAACTCGTAATCCTCGCCCCACGCTCACGTAATCCGAGGGACGCATACTGGTGCGGGCCGGACACCCACTGGCCGGCCAGTTCGCCCCGTCTCGTTCCGTGCCCGGAGCTCAGGTGGCGGATTCCTACACGCGGTTCTTCCTCCCCCGGCCGGACCGGCCAGCCCTGCTCTGGCGTGACGACGCAGCGCGCGACGTCCGCCATGCACTCCGACAGCTGCGGCGCGAGCCGGGTCTCACCGCCCTGCTCATCGTCACGCTCGCGATCGGCATCGGCGGGAACGTCACCATGGCCGGGGCCATCGACCGTCTCATCTTCCGGCCGCCGCCCCAGGTGGCCGATCCTGAGAACATAGTGCGGCTCCTGTACGTCGGCCCGCGCCCTGGCGGCGGGACGTTCGCAAGTGCGGCGATGGACTATCCAACGCTGCTCGACATGGCACGCGAAGTTTCCGCCTTCAGCGGCACGACCGGCTACGCCAGCCTGCCTCTCTCGTTCGGCTCGGGGCCCGACGCGATCCGGATCCGCGCCACCCTGGTGGCGCCGTCGTTCTTTCCACTGATGGGCATCCGGCCGGCGCTGGGCCGGACGTTCTCGCCAGCGGATGGCTACCCGACCGGCGAGACGACAGGCGGCCCGCCTCTGGCCGTGCTCAGCCACGACTTCTGGCAACGCCAGTACGCCGGCGACAGCGGTGTGGTAGGTCGCTCGGCGCGCATCGGCAGCCAGACGTACACGATCGTCGGCGTGGCGCCTCCGCGCTTTCAGGGGCTCGAGGCGGAAATGCCCGACGTCTGGCTTCCGGTGTCCGTCGCGGGCATCGAGTTCCCGATGTTCTGGATGGCGGGTCGGAATGCTACCTGGCTCTCGATCGTCGCGCGGCTGCGGCCCGGGGCGACGGCGACTCTGGCCGGGGATGCGGCCACGGCGGTGATTCGCTCCCACATGCCGCCCAGGACTGCCGAGGAGGCAGCGACGCGCATCGTCGCGGCGCCGGCGATTCGGGGCCGCGGTCCCGATGCGCCACGGGAAGTGAAGGTAGCGCTCTGGCTGGGCGGTGTCTCGGCGCTGGTGCTGCTCATCGCCTGCGCCAACGTCGCGAATCTGCTGCTGGGGCGGGTGATCTCGCGGCGGCGCGAGATCGCGGTGCGGATCGCGCTTGGCGCGCGTCGCGGGCGCCTGGCGCGTCAGCTGATGACCGAGGCGATGCTTCTGGCCGGCCTGGGTGGGGTCGCGGCACTGGCGGTGACCGGTGTCGGCGGCCACCTGCTGCAAGGGCTGTTCGTGACCGACCTCGCCGGCGGCGGCTTCGTCAGCCTGCGGCTGTTCGGCTTCGCCGCCGTCTCGGCGTTAGGCACGGGCCTGCTGATCAGTCTCTCACCGGTGCTCCAGACCAGGGCGCCGGATCTGACGTTGGCGCTCCGGGCCGGGGCCACGACCGGCAGCCGGCGCGGGTCGGTCGCGCGTACGGTGCTGCTCGCCACGCAGGGGGCGCTGTGCATCGTGCTGCTGGTGGGGGCCGGTCTGTTCGCGGTCAGTCTGCGGCGCGTACGGGCGCTCGACCTGGGACTCGATCTCGACCGCACGCTCGAAGTGCGGTTCGACTTCAACCGGGACGTGCTCCCGGTGAGGGCGGACTACGAGACCGCGTCGGCGGAGATGCTGGCGCGCGTGGCGGCGGTGCCCGGCGTGGAGCGGGCGGCGCGCCGCGTCAGTCTGGGCGCCTTCGCCCCCCGTTCCGACGCCACGCGCGGCGTCGACTGGTGGACGCTCGCGTCCCGGGCCGGATTCCTGACGGCCGTGGACAGCGGTTACTTTCAGACGTTAGGCGCGACCCGGTCCCTCCGCGGGCGGGACTTCGACGACCGGGACCGGGCGGGCGCCGAGCGCGTGACCGTTGTCACGGCGCCGCTGGCCCGACTGCTCTGGCCGGACGAGGATGCCCTCGGCCGGTGCATGACCTATACCATGTGGGGAGACCAGCGTGGCGGCTGCGTGCGCGTGGTCGGCGTGGTGAGCGGCTTCATGGGGCGCGATATCCTCGATCGCGGGCCGCTCGAGGCATTCATCCCGCTCGACCAGCGTGCCTCGGCCGGATCGCGGCCGGGGTTCATGTACGTACTCGTCGGGACCAATCCGTCAGCTGCGGCGCCGGCGGTGCGCCGCGCCGTCCAGAGCGTGCACAGCGGCCTTCCGGCGATCACGGTCCGACCGGCCCGCGATGCCGTCGAGCCCCAGATGCGCCCCTGGCGCCTGGCGGCGGGCATGTTCTCGCTGTTCGGCGCCATCGCACTGGTGATCGCGATCGTCGGTCTCTACGGCGTAGTCTCCTACTCAGCCGCCCAACGGTCCACCGAGGTCTCGGTCCGTGTCGCGTTAGGCGCGCGGCCGGCGCATGTCCTGGCGGTGGTCGCGGGCGATGCTCTGATCACGGTCACGGCCGGCCTTGTCATGGGCCTGGCGGCGGCGCTCACCGCCCGGCGATGGGTCGGGCCCCTCCTCTTCCAGACGTCGCCGCGCGATCCCGGCGTCATGGTCTCGATGGCGGGGCTCCTGCTCCTCGTGTCGCTGACGGCGAGCCTGGTCCCCACCGCCCGCGCGCTCTGCCGGAACCCCGCCGATCTCCTGCGCACCGAGTGAGTATCTTGAGACAGCGGGCGGCGGCGCGCACCCGGCGCGCCACCGCCGGCTCATCCCTCCCGCCATGCCCGGCGCCGAATTCCATCAGATCCGCGGCTTTGCCGTGGTGGTCGACAACACGCGTCCCGACATCGCCACCGGGGACGTGCTGGCCCGATTGGACGAGTCGCTCGCCCTGATCGAGCGCTATCAGCCGTGGCGCCTGCGCCACCTGCAACGCGACCTCGCCCAGTTCGCGGTCGTGCGCTATCCCTGTCGCGGCGCGTACTTCCCGGACCAACGCACCTGCATGACCGAGCTGACCTTTCTCGCGCGCCGCGACATCTCGGCGGCACCGGTTGCCGCGTCGATCGTGCACGAAGGGATGCACGCCCGGGTGGACCGGATGGGTGTCCGCCGGAGCGGCCGCGACCGCGCCCGCGAGGAGCGCCTCTGCCGGCGTGCGGAGCTCGAATTCGGGCTCGCCCTGCCACCTGAGCTGGGAGCGCCGGTGGTCCAGCGCGCACGCGAGAGCCTCATGCTGGCCGATGAGGAGGTCGCCCCCGAGATCGACTGGAGCGAAGCATTCCGGCGCGCCAACGCCATCGATCGCGCGGCGCGCGACCGATAGCGCCGCGCTATGACACCGCCTTCACGCCCGTGGTGACCGGGTCCAGCCCGAGCCGCTTCAGCGCCTCGTTGAGTTTCGAAAGATCCGTGTCGAGTACGTGTTGCAGCCGGTCGGTCTGAACCTTGAGTTCGGCCGAGAGATCGGTGAAGATCGGTTCGGCGTTGCCGATCGGTTTCCCGTCGCCCCGGTCCACCACGCCTAACAGCGACGCCAACCGGTTGTTGAGCTTGATGGGGAAGTTGAGCGGATCCTGCCCGCTCTGATTTCGCACCTGATAGATCTCCTCTTCCACCGCGCTCAGGTTCGCGGTGAGCGAGTCCGCGACGGCCTTGAGCTGCGGGTCCTGCGACTTGCCAAGCCGATCGGCCACCTGGCTCTTCAGGTCGCGAATCTGGATCACCGCGTTGTTGGCCTGGCTCACCTTGTCGCGAATCCGGATCGCGAGCGCGAACTGCGCCTCGAGATCGGCCTGGGTGACATCCGTGTAGAGCGGATGCTTCTTCACCACCAGCGGCTGCGTCTGTGTTTTCCCGTCCGCAACCAGTCGCACCTGATACGTTCCCGGCACCGCCAGTGGCCCCGACGTGCTCGCTCCCCAGAGGATCATTCCGGGAAACGTCGTCGCGCCAGGATACTGGAGGTCCCAGGTGAGCGTGTTGAGCCCGGGCGCCATCGACGGACCCGCGGCGAAGCCGCCGCGCCCGAACCCTCCCCCACCCCCGCCCCCACCGCCCCTGCCACCACGACCGGCTCCGCCGCGTCCCCCCCGCTCACCGCCCGGGGCACCTTCGAACGACCGGACCAATGCGCCCTTGCCGTCGAGGATGTCGATCGTCAGGCTGCGCACCGGCTGCTTCAGCCAATACTTGATGTTCGCGCCCCCGGCTGACCGGATCGCAGTAGACGGCTTGAACAGAAAGAACGGTGTGGCGGCCGCGACCTCGGGCGTGTATTGCCGCAGCGGACCGATGTCGTCCAGAATGTAGAAGCCGCGCCCGTGCGTGGAGACAGCCAGATCGTGATCCTCCACCGCCACGTCGGAGACCGGGACCTCGGGGAGGTTGAGCGAAAGCGACTGCCAGGAGTCGCCGTCGTCGTACGAGATGTAGACCCCGTGCTGGGTACCGGCGTAGAGCAGCCCGCGCCGCGTGGGATCCTCGCGCACCGCATGGACGAAGTCGTTAGGCGCGATGCCGCTCACGATCTTCGTCCAGGTCCGGCCGTAGTCGTGGGTGCGGAAGATGTACGGCGACACGTCGTCCAGGAGCGGGCGCTTCACCGCCACGTATGCCGACCCGTCGTCGAATGCCGACGCGTCGATGATGCTCACCCGGCCGAAGTCGGGCATTTCCTTCGGCGTCACATTGGTCCAGGTCACGCCTCCGTTCCGGGTCACCTGAATCAGCCCATCGTCCGACCCGGCCCACAGCACGTTCACACTCCGCTTGCCCGGTGCCAGCGCGTACACCACCGCGTACACCTCCGGCCCGTTCATGTCATGGGTGATCGGCCCGCCCGACGGTCCCATCGTCGACGGGTCGTGGCGAGTCAGGTCCCCACTGATCCGCACCCAGCTCTGACCGCCGTTGGTGGTCTTCCAGACGTGCTGGGACGAGGTGTACAGCACGGTCGGATCGACCGGCGAGAAGACGATCGGGTACGTCCACTGCCACCGCTCCTTGAGGGCGCTCGACGGCTCACCGGAGAACATCCGCGGGTATGGTCCTACTTCGCGGTACTCGCCGGTGTGCCGGTTGACGCGCGTGAGGAATCCGCCGTTGTTCGCGCCGGCAAAGAAGACGTCGATGTCCCCGGGATCCGGCGCGATGTAGCCGGGCTCGCTCCCGCCCGCACTGTAGGTCTGCGGCGCGCCACCGCCGCGCCCGCCCCGGCCGCCACCGCGCCCGCCGAATCCCGCCTCGCTCGGCACACAAACCGTGCTCGCGTCCTGCTGGGCCCCGCAGACGTGGTAGGGCACGTGCTTCGTCGTGACGACGTGATAGAACTGACCGGTGGGATAGGCGCGGCTGCTCCAGGTGCGCTGCTGCGCGTCGGCGTCGTAGGTCACGGCCCCACCGCCGTCGCTGGCGTGCATGATGTGCTGCGTGTTGTCGGGATCGATCCACAGATCGTGCGAGTCGCCGCCGGCAAAGCTCTTCGAGCGTCTTGCCGCCATCGACCGACTTGAAGGTGCCGACGTTCTGCACGTACACGATGTCCCGGTGCACCGGATCGGCGGTCACGTGCGAGTAATAGAAGGCACGCTGCCGGATGTTGCGGCCGCTGTTGATCAGCGCCCATGTCTTCCCGGCGTCATCCGATCGGAAGAGGCCTCCATTGTCGTTCTCGACGATCGCGTAGACGCGGTTGGAATCGGCGCCCGACACCGACACCCCGATCTTGCCGACCACGCCCGACGGCAGGCCCGGATTGCGCGTGATCTCGGTCCAGTGCTCGCCGGCGTCGGTCGACTTGAACAGCCCGCTCCCCGGACCGCCGCTCGACATCGTGTATTCCTTGCGGTACGCCTCCCAGAGCGCCGCGTAGATCACGCCGGGATTGCCCGGGTCGATCGAGATGTCCACGCCCCCGGTCCGGTTGTCCCGGAACAGCACCCGGCGCCAGGTCTTCCCGCCGTCGCTCGTCTTGTAGATGCCGCGCTCGTCGTTAGGCGCTCCGTAGTTGCCGAACACCGCCGCGTAGACCACGTCGGGGTTGCGCGGATCGATGCGGATCTTGGCGATCGTCTGCTTGCTGTCGGCTCCGAACCCCACGTGGGTCCAGGTCTTTCCCGCGTCGGTCGACTTGTACACGCCATCGCCGGCCATGATGTTGCCGCGGATGCACGCTTCGCCCATCCCGATGTAGACGATGTCGGGATTGGACTCGGACACCGCGACCGCGCCCACCGACGCGCTGTGGATCTGTCCGTCGGTGACCGGCTCCCAGTTTTCCCCGCCGTCGGTCGTCTTCCACAGCCCTCCGCCGGTGGCCCCGAAATACCCCTCGAGGGGACGCCCGCGCACACCGCTCACCGCCAGCGAGCGGCCGCCGCGATCCGGACCGATGCTGCGCCACTGGTAGGTGCGCAGGATGGCGGAGTCGATGGAGACCGGGGCCGACGCCGGACGGATCGCCGGCCCGGATACCTTGCTGCCGACCGACGAAGTGGAGTCCACGCTCCGCGCCCCGGCCAGGGTCACGACCAGCGCGGACGCGGTAACCGCAAGCGGTCTGTGCAGATGAAACATCGCGACATCCTCCTCAGGATGCGGACATTGTAGCGCGAGCGCGTGGGGCCTGTAAGGCGGAATCCCCCGCCTATTTCTTCTTCGCCTCCGACGGCGCCGGCACCTCCTTGCTCGGGGCGGTCTCGGAGGGGCTCAGCTTCCGCACATGCTCCATGAGCTCCGACATCTTCTTGCCAGTCAGCGACTCGAGAAGCGCCGGCACCTGGGCGACCATCTGCGCCATGTCCCCCGTGATCTTGTGGACGCCGGCGCTGCCGTCGCCACCCGTCGAGACGATCGTGATCTTGTCCACCTTCGAGAGCGGTTCGGCGAACGCGCGTACCACCTCGGGGAATCCGGTGAACAGCTTGTCCAGCACCGCCGCCTCGTTGTACTCCAGGAACGCGCTCGCCTTGAGCTGCATCGCCGAAGCCTCGCTCTTGCCTTTCACCAGAATGATCTCCGCTTCCGCCTGTCCTTTGAGCCGGATGACATCTGCCGCGGCCGAGCCCTCCGTCTTCACCGCCTCCGCCCGCCCGGCCGCTTCGAGGGCGAGTCGCTGACGCTCGGCCTCGGCCAGGGTCTCGATCTTCCGCCGCTGCGCCTCGGCATCCTTCTGGATCGTTGCTTCCAGCTCGCGGGCGCGTCGCTGGATCTCGGCCTCCTGGACCTTGATCTCCCCTTCCTTGCGCACGCGCTCCACGTTGACCGCTTCGGTCACGACCTGTTGCTGCATGATGTTGCTCTGAATCTCGTAGGCCTTGTCGGCCTGCGCCTGCTGGGTCTTGGCCAGGGCCTCGAACTGCGCCTTCTTGACGGCGAGATCCTTCTGCGCCTCGGCCTGATTCGCGAGCGAGAGTGTCTCGGCCTGCACGCGGGCCTGGTCGGCCTCGGCCCGGGCAACGGCCGCCTCGCGCATGTACCCGGCCTGCTTCATCGCCGTATCGCGCTCGGCCTCCGACGCCGCGATGTCGGCGTCGCGCTTGATGCGCGCGATATCGGGGCGGCCCATGTTGTCGATGTACTGGTTCTTGTCCCGCACTTCCTTGATGGTGAACGACACGACCTCCAGACCCATCTTGGCCACGTCGTCGGCCACATTGGCGCGCATCCGATCGGCCACCATCTCCGGCTGCTTGACGATCTGCTCCACCGTGAGCTGGCCGATGATGCCGCGCAGATGGCCTTCCATGACCAGGCGGATCAGTGCGTCGCGGGCGGGCGGCGTCTTGGTAAGGAACTGCTCTGCCGCGGTGCGGATGGACTCCGGCGACGACTTGATCTTGAGCTGCGCGACAGCCTCGACGTTCACCGCCACGCCCTGATTCGTGTAGAGATCCTGCTCCGGCGCGACATCGAACGACATTAGCTCGAGGCTCAGTTCCTGCGCGCTGTGCAGCAGCGGCAGCACGATCGAGGCGCTGCCCTGGACGATGTGGGTACCGCCGAAGCCGTACCGGATCAGCGCCTGGTTCGGCCCCACCTTCCGCAACATTCTCGCGAACGAGGCGAGGATGAGGAGCACGACCGCGACCGCGAGTCCGCTGACCACGACGACCGGACTGGAAAGGATGTCCATGTGAAACTCTCCGAACTAGGAATCGCCCCCGTTGCCCGGGGGCAGTGCATTCTGCTCCGCGAACTTGTCCCAGCGCTCGACGTACGCGATCCCGGCCTCTACGTGATGGATCACCACCTCGGTGCCCCGCTCCAGCGCCTCACCCGTCAGACTTCGCGCGCCTTCGATCTGCTGGGTGCCGGCGAGCATGTAGACAATCTCGCCTGTTCCACCCAGTCGAATGGGGCTGGTGACCCGCCCAACCGCGCCCTCGCGCCGATAGTCCTCGGAGCGCATCTCGGTCAGGCGCGGCAGAATGAATCGCGACAGGGTGACGAACACGGTTCCGGCACCCACGACGCCGACCGCCGTCGCCGCGAGCGTGATCGCGATGGCCGTCAGACCCGAGTAGCGCGTGAGGAGGTATCCGGCTCCGCCGAACCAGGTCAGAAATGCGCTGATCGCGCTGACGTTGAAGGGCGAGATCCGGGCGCCACCGGCGCTGCTCGCGTGGTGCGCGGCCTGGTCGGCGCCTCCGTCGTGAACGGCGCCGTGCAGGTGCAGGTGGCCGCCGCCGAACGCGCCCAGGAGAAAGCTGGCAACCGTGAACAGCAGGCCGAACGCAAAACAGCCGAGGAAGACGCTCGCCACAATGGACGCCTGGAAGACGGGATCAACAGCACGGCGAAGCTATCCGTGCCCACGCGCGTTGGCAAACTCCGCCCGCGCCGACCCCTGCGCCCCCGGGGCCAGCAACCGAACGCCACTCCAACGATCTCGCCCGCGGTCAGACTACCCTGCCTCGAACCGCCCAGGCCCGTGCGACCAGATCGATTTCGCCCGTTGCGCCATGTGGCAGGCTCCGCTCCAGGCGGTCGCGCAAAGCAGCGCGCATCTCATCCCTCAGGGATGCCGCGTACGACGGCGCCGGTCCGCTGCCACCAAGAAATGGCTGCCAGTAGTCCGCGAACGACTCGAAGCGCGTGGGAATCTCGACCGCCTCTGCCCGAACGTCCCGCAGTCCCGCATCTCGAAAGATCTGTTCAAGCGCGTCCGGACGACACATGGGAAATCGCAATCCTTCATCGAGACTCCGCGCCCCACGATCCAGGGCGAGCGCCGCGTCCCAGAAGTACCGTAGGAACTGCATGCGGCCGGCATAGTCCCAGACGTACGCGGAGACCACGCCGTCCGGCCGCGTGCGCGTTCGCATCCCGGCCACCGCCTCGCGTGGATCGGGCAGAAAGTTGAGCACCAGACCGGACGCGACGGCGTCGAATCCGGGCGCCGTCCGTGGAAGATCATCCGCCCCCGCGGTTACCACCGTCACCCGCGGATCGGCAATGTGACCCTTCGTGTGCGCGACGAATGATGCCGACGCGTCGCACGCCACCACCGCCGAAGGATCCGCCAGCCGGCAGATCGCAGACGTGAGCGCACCGGTTCCACAACCGACCTCCAGCCACGACAGTCCCAGCCCGGGGGAGAGCCACCCAACGAAGACTTCGGCGAGCCGCCGACTCCAGCGACCCATGAACGCCTCGTAGGCATCGCCGGACTTCCACCGATCGTCCACAGAATCTCCGTTCTTCCCGGTGAAGCGCGAGCTGCAGGAGGGACGGCCCGTGCGAGCCGGTGCCGACCTATCCGGCCGCTGCCGCGTGGTGGCGAACGTGCAGGGATCGAAACAGGACGCGCCCCGCCTCGGCAACATCGCGAACGGCCTGGTCGAATGCCGCCTGATTGGCCTGCGACGGTTTATGGTATCCGCTGATCTTGCGCACGAACTGAAGCGCGGCGCCGCTGAGCTCCTCGTCGGTGGGCGGATGGTCCTCGTGCCGTAGTTGCTTGATGTTCCGACACATGATCTCGGTTCCTCGGTCAGGCGTTTCGCGCCAGCAGACCGCCGCATCCGGGTCAACGTCGGGAGCGGGCGGCGCGCACGATGAGCAGAATGGCAATGAACACGATTCGTGGCGCTCACGCCATACGAGACGCCGCGATCCCCTGTCGACGCCGATCCGCGTGGGGGACGAGCTGATCCCGGCAGGCGCTGCAGGCTGAGTAGGCCGAACCGGGAACTTCCCGAACGCTCCAGTCATTTAGCTGGCATGGCTCGATCGCGCTTCCCATGGATCGATCAATCGAAGATTTCGTCAGTCAGGTTGCGGCATCGCGCTCGACATATCCGCTCCCTGCTCAGGCTGGATTGCAGGCTGAAGAGCTGACCCGCGTGGCGCTGGGCGTGCTGTTTCCCCATTTCGCACCGGCCCCCGTGGCGACGCCGCGGGAGGTGCGCGCCGAACTCTCCGGACTGCGCGCGCGTCTCGAACGATTCCTGCAGGGGCTGGGAACGGCCAACGAGCACGCCGAGACAGACGCCGACGCGTTTGCCCGCGCGCTTCCCGCGCTTCGCAACGCCCTCACCCTGGACGCGCGTGCCACCTGCGAAGCAGACCCGGCGGCCAAGAGCGTCGACGAAGTCATCCTCGCCTACCCGGGCTTCTTCGCGCTGGCCTGCTTTCGCATCGCCCACACGTTGTGCGAGCAGGGCATCCCGCTGCTGCCACGTCTGATCACCGAATTCGCGCATCGGACGACGGGGATCGATATCCATCCCGGAGCGAGCATCGGCCGGTCGCTCGCCATCGACCACGGCACGGGGATAGTGATTGGCGAGACGAGCAGCATCGGCGATCGCGTCCGCCTCTATCAGGGGGTGACCCTCGGCGCCCTGAGCGTGCGCAAGGAGCTGGCGCGACAGAAGCGCCACCCCACGATCGAGGATGACGTGGTGATCTATGCCAACGCGACCATCCTCGGTGGCGATACGGTGATCGGCGCGGGCAGCGTCATCGGCGGCAACGTCTGGCTCACCCACAGCGTGCCTCCCGGATCCGTGGTGACGCACGCCGCCACCGTGGAGCGACAGCGCGCGCCTGACGAGCCGCAGCTGGAGTACAACATTTGACCTGACAATCAACCATCAACACCTAACGGGGACGGGACATGCGGGCGGCAACGATTCTCGATACGATTGGCGGCACCCCTCACGTGCGCATCAATCGCCTCTTCGACCGGAGCGTCGAAGTGTGGCTCAAGCTCGAGCGCGCCAATCCGGGAGGCAGCATCAAGGACCGCATCGGGCTGTCGATGATCGAGGACGCCGAGCGACGCGGCGTCATCAAGGCGGGAACGGTGATCATCGAACCGACCAGCGGGAACACGGGAATCGGGCTGGCGATGGTCGCCGCCGTGAAAGGGTATCGCCTGATCCTCGTGATGCCGGAGTCGATGTCCATCGAGCGCCGGCGCATCATGACCGCCTACGGCGCCGAGCTCGACCTGACGCCGCGCGAGAAAGGGATGCCCGGCGCGATCGAGCGCGCCAGGGAGCTGATCGCGAAGACGCCGGGCAGCTGGATGCCGCAACAGTTCGAGAACCCGGCGAATACCGAGATCCACCGTCGTGCCACCGCCCGGGAGATCCTGGCCGATTTCCCCGAGGGGTTCGACTTCCTCATCACCGGCGTCGGCACCGGTGGCCACATCACCGGCGTGGCCGAGGTGCTGAAGGAGAAGTTCCCGAAGCTCAAGGCGTTCGCCGTGGAGCCGGCCAAGTCGGCGGTCATTTCCGGCGGGAGCCCCAGCCCGCACAAGATCCAGGGGATCGGGGCGGGCTTCATTCCCGCCATCCTCAACACGAAAGTGCTCGACGGGACGGTGCAGGTGACAGAGGAGGAGGCATTCGCGTACGCCGTACGCGCCGCGAAGGAGGAGGCGATCTTCGTGGGTCCCTCGTCAGGCGCGGCGCTGGCGGCCGTCGCGAAGAAGATTCCCGACGTTCCGAAAGGGAGCCGCGTGCTGACCTTCTGCTACGACACCGGCGAGCGGTATCTGTCGGTGGAGGGATTGTTCGGATAGAGCGACACAGCGCTGGCGCCGGCGCGGATTCGCCGGCACTGTAGGAGACGCACGGCCGGCCCGGGATAGCGATGTCGGTGATGGCCCGGCCGCGTCGGGATCGCCGTCATGGGCCGGCCTCATCGAGGCCTTGCTCGCTCCTTCAGCCGTCCGAACCCGGTGCTACGCCAGATACCCCGGTCGGTCCGCCGACTCACCCTGCTGCTCCTGGCGCTGCCCCTGGTCGCGTTCGTCCTGGCAGTGCTCTACCAACTCGGGATGGCGCACCTGGAGCACGCGCCGCGCAGCCTCGGGGAAAGCCTGCAGTGGGCGGTGGCCACGATGACCACGACCGGCTTCGGGCGCGACACGACCTGGACGCACCCCCTCATGGAAGCCTACGTCGTCGTCGCCGAGTTCGCCGGCGTCGCGATGATCTTTCTCATAATCCCGGTATTCGTGATTCCCTTTCTCGAGGAACGCTTCCAGGCCCGGCTTCCCGGCACGCTGCCACCGCTCTCGGGCGACGTGGTCGTCTATCGATACGGACCCGCGGTCACGTCACTGCTCGACGAGCTCGACCAGGCCGGCGTTCCGGTCGTGATTCTCGAGGAGGACGAGGCCACCGCGCGCCGTTTGCACGAGCAGGGACACCGCGTGGTGCTGGGAAGTCTGGAGCAGGATGATCCTGACCTGCGGAATCTGGCCGGGGCGCGCGCCGTGGTTGCCAACGGCGACGACGAGGACAACGCCGCCATGGCGCTGAGCGCGCGGTACAACGGTTTCAGCGGTCCGATACTGGCGATGGTCGACAATCCCGTCCGACGCACGGCCATGCTCCGCGCCGGCGCGACCACCGCGTTCACGCCGACTCACGTACTGGCAGCCGCCATCGCCGCGCGGGCAAGCAATCGACTCAGCCCGCGCATCTCCGGCGTGCGGCATCTCGGCCAACATCTCGAAGTGGCCGAACTGCGGATCCATGCCGCCAGCGCGCTCGCCGGTCATTCCATTCGCGATTCGAACGTCCGATCACGCACCGGGGCAACCATCGTCGGCCTCTGGATCGCGGGCAAGTTCATCAGCCAGCCGAATCTCGGTACGAGTCTGGAGGTGGGTACCATTGTCGTGGCAGTCGGGAGCCAGCAGGGGATCGCGCGACTGAGCGAGCTTGCCACCCCGGTGCACCGGCCGGGACCCATTCTCGTCCTTGGCAGCAGCCTCCTCGGGGTCAAGGCGGCTGAATTTCTCCGGCTCGCCGATGAGGAAGTCCTGGTCGTGCACGAGGACCCGACGGGTCGTGCGGACGTGGTGGGCGACCCGCTCGACCCCGAGGCGCTGACGCGCGCCGGTGCGGCGGAGGCACGGGCTGTGGTGTTGACGCTGGAGTCGGACAGCGCCACCCTGTTCGCTGCGGCAGTCGTACGAAGCCTCGCGCCCGAGGTGCTCATCGTGGCCGGTGCCCGCCGGGCCGAGAATGTGTCGCGGATCCATCGTGCCGGTGCCGACTTCGCGCTTTCCCTCGGCCAGGTGGCCGGTCAGCTCCTCGCTTTCCACCTGCTCGGTCAGGAATCCGTCTCGCTCGAGGCCGAGATCAAGCTGGTAGCGACATCTCCCGGGAGCCTCGTCGGCCAGCCCCTTGCGACCCGGATGATCCGTGAGCGGACGGGTTGCTCGGTGGTGGCCGTGGAACGCGCCGACGACGTGTACGTGGAGTTCGACGGCACATTCAGGCTGCAGCCGGGGGACATCGTCTCCATCTGCGGCACGTCGCCGACGATCGCGGAGTACTTCCGCATTTTCCCCGGCACCAGCGTCTCCCCCCGGAGCCCGCGTGACGAGCCACTCGTGGTAACGGGAAACGAAACGTCCGATTCAGTCGCTCCGGAATGATACGGGCTGCGCGAGGGTCAGCCGTTCTTCTTCCTGTCCAACAAACCTTGCAAGCCCTGCTGAATGGCTCGTGACGCACCAAGTCCGACCGCGAGGGCGAATGCGACGCCGATGGCGCCGAACGCGATCAGGAACGCCGCCAGGACGATCTGCCGGGCGAAGTTGAGCTGCCATAACGCGAGTGCTCCGACGATGGCCAGAAGCGCTCCCTTGATCGCCTTCGCGATCAGGCGCGGGTACGCGACGTCCTCCTCCTCCAGCGCGTCCTCGATCCGACTGGCCAGTGTGTTCGACAGCAACAGCCCGACGCCGACAATGAGCGCCACCAGCGCGAGATTCGGCAGTTGGAAGAGCAGCCCGTCGATAAGTCGGTTGACCACGGTCAGACCCCAGATCTCCGTGGCATTGTCGACGAACAGGAGCGTGACCAGCACCATGGCCACATTGCCCATAATGTCGTAGAGGGCGGAGCGGACGTCCCCCTTCCGGAACGCCGCGCGCCATGCGCGCCGGCCGCCAAGCCGGTCCAATCGCGCCCACGTGAGCATCCGCACCACGGCGCGCTTCACCAGCCATCCCACCAGAACGCCCAGGACCAGGACGATCAGGCCGGCGGCTAGCGTAGGGAGGTAGTCGATGACCTGAGTCTGGAATCCGGCGACCGTGCCGCCGGTTGGGGTCTGCATGATGGCCTATGCCCTCGCGAAGAACGCGCGTTCGAATCGTCGGGCCTGACGTTCCTCTACCGCCCGCACCACGATGACCGGATTGCGGTTGTGCCGGGCGATGACCGCGGGAAGGGTATCTCCGAGCACCGGAACCACCGGTCCGCTCGTGGGCGCGCCAATCAGCACCAGCTCGCGCGGCGGGACGGCCAGCAGAAATCCGCGCTCGGTCGCCGGAATATGGATGGTTTCGAGCTCCCGCGCGAATTCGGCGTCTTGCAGCGTCGCTCGCGCATCCTGCGCCAGTTGCTCGGCGTCCTCGTCACTCATCGACTTGTCCAGCATTGTAATCGCGCGCATGTCGACGCCGAACCAGCCGGCCAGCGCGGGGGCCAGTCGCGCGGCCAGCTCCGAGTTACGCCCCGACGTGACAGGCACGGTGAGACCGGACAGCGTGTCGCGATCGATGGTGCCGTACACCACCGCCACCTGACATGGAGCGCGTTGCAAGACCCGCTCCACGATGGAAGACACGAACCGCTCGAAGATCGATTGCTGCTGCGGCTGGCCGGTGACCAGGAAATTGCACGCCTCTTCGCGCGCCGTCTGAACCAGCGCGTGGCTGATGCGGTGGCCGACCCGGATGACCGGGCGGGCGGTGACGCCCCGTACGCGCGCGTACTCGACGCCCTGCTCCAGCAGCTCCTCCACCTCCGCCGGCGTATCCCGTCGTGCTTCCAGCGGCTCGCCATCACGCACCTCAATCACGTGCACGAGGACCAGCTCTCCGCCGTGTGCGTGGGCGATGCCAAGCCCGACCTCCATGAGCGACGGGAGTGTGCGAAGGCTCGAGAGGGCCACCTGCACGCGGTACTCGTCCCGATCGATGCGCTCCATCCAGGACGTCCGCGCCTGGAAGGCGGTTTCGCGCCTCCGGCTGTAGCCGTAGTAGACGACTACACCGACGCCAATCCAGGCCCCGGCTGCCGCCCACGCGACGGGATACGACCTGTACGTCAGCGCGGCCAGGAAGAGCATCGCCACCAGCCCCAACAGCGGCGTCACCGGCACGAAGGGTACCCGGAATCCGCGATCGAGGTCGGGATGCGTGCGCCTCAACCGGATGACGGCGACGCTCACGGCGGCGAACAGCAGGAAGTACATCACGCTGGCCGATGCCGCGACATCTTCGATCGGCAGCGCCACTGCCATGACGATGATGAGCGCGGCCGAGACGACGATGGCGACGTACGGCGTACCGCGCTTCGAGTGGACCCGCGCCAGCGCGTGTGGGAGGCTGGCATCGCGCGCCATGGCGAACGCCACCCGGGAGGATGAGAAGATCGTGGCGTTCAAGGCCGAAAGAGTGGACAACAGCCCGCCTACCAGAACAACCAGGCCCCCACCGACGACGAACTGGTTGGCCGCCGTCACGAGGGCCGTCTCCTTCTGTTCGCCGAGGAATTGCGTGACCGACGTGCCCGACGGGGGCACGGTCGCCCCCACCGCGACGAACGCGACCAGCAAATAGATCGGGATGACGATCAGGAGACAGAGCATCACCGCCATCGGCACGTTGCGTTTCGGATTTTCCACCTCTTCGTTGGTCTGGGCGATGATCTCGTAGCCCTCGAAGGCGATGAAGGTCAGACCCATGGCGGCCAGCACACCGCTCCAGCCCCTCGACAGGAACGGCGAGAACGACCCCTGCCATCCCGTACGTCGCGCCATGGTCCACAGTCCGGCGACGATGAACAGACCGATGATGACGATCTTCCCTATCGTCACCACGTTGCCGGCCTTTCCCGCTTCCGATGCACCACGAAAGTTGATCACGGCGAAGATCAGGCAGGCCGCGACCGCGATCCACACCTCGACTGGCACGAACGGCGTGGTGACGTTCCGGACGCCGACGACTTCGAGCGTTTGCCTGAAGTAGGCGCCGAAACCCAGAGCGTAGAGCGAGCAGGCCACCGCGTTCGCGAACCAGTTCGCCCACCCGGCCAGGAATCCGCTCGGGTTGGGCAGGGAGCGCTTGACGTACAGGTAGCCGCCGCCGGCGCCGCTGATCGCCCCTCCAAGTTCCGCATAGGACATGGCGGCGACGATCGCCACCAGACCATTCAGGGCGAAGACGAGGATCAGTGCGGGCCCGGCTACACCGGCGGCGATGCCCGTGAGCACGAAGATGCCGGCGCCAATCATGGCGCCGACACCAATGAGCGTGACGTCGATCAGCCGTAGTTCGCGGCTGAGGCGGACCTCAACAGCCAGGGCGCGACTCCGGGAAAGGGGTTGGCAGGGTTAATGCGCGACCGACCGGAGTCCCACAAGAGGCGCGACCGCCGGAGCGCTTTTCGCGTCGGCTCCGGCTCGCCTTCCCTCTGGCTTCCGGCATGGCGCGACGATCTCTCTTGTGCGCACCGTGACAGCGCCCCACCCAACGCTTTCGCGCCCGAGCGCGAAGTTGTTATTGCCCCGCCACGAGCAGCGGCCCCCATCGATTATCATGAGAGGCGCCAGGAACTCACCCTTCCCCAATCTCCCACCGCACGCTGTGACGAAATCCCGGGTTCCGACAGCCATCCCGACAACGCGGGATGCGCGCGGCATGACGCGCATGCTGACCGTTCTGTTCGTTGCGCTCGCCTCGTGCGGACGCCCCCATGCTGGGGCATCGCCGCCGGCGGGCCTCGCCAACATCGGACACATCGTCGTCATCTACCTCGAGAATCGCAGCTTCGACAACCTGTATGGCCAGTTCCCCGGTGCCGACGGGCTCGCGCAGGCCCGGGGGGCAGCGCCTCAGGTGGATCTGTCAGGAACCCCGTACCCCACCCTCCCCCAGGCAGACGATACCCCGTTCCCGCGCGACCTGCCTAACGCGCCCTTCGACATCACCCGGTACGTCCCGGCCGACCGGCCCACCCGGGACCTGGTCCACCGTTACTACCAGGAAAGGGCGCAGATCAACGGGGGACGAATGGACCGGTTCGCGGTGGTGAGTGACGCCGAAGGACTCGTGATGGGCTACTACCCCACAGCTGGACTTCCCCTGGCGGCCGAAGCGACGCGGTACACCTTGTGCGACCACTTCTTCCACGCCGCGTTCGGCGGGTCGTTCCTCAATCATATCTGGCTGGTGGCCGCCGCCACTCCGACCTGGCTCGACGCGCCGCCCACCATGCGCGCCGTGATCGACTCGGCGGGATTTCTCCGCGTCGACGGCGCGGTGATGCCCGAGGGGTTCGTGGTGAACACCGCTTTCTCGGCGTATTCCCCACACCCGGCGAACGTGCCGGCCGACCAACTCGTGCCGCCCGTTCATCTCCCGACCATCGGCGACCGCCTGAACGACGCCGGAGTGAGCTGGGCGTGGTTCTCGGGCGGTTGGGACGACGCCGAGGCTGGACGACCCGATCCGTCATTCCAGTTTCACCACCAGCCGTTCGCCTACTTCGCCACCTTCGCCGACAGCTCGCAGGCGCGCTCCGAGCATCTGCTCGATGAAACCGAGTTTTTCCGTCGCGCCGCCGCCGGGACGCTGCCGGCCGTGTCGTTCGTGAAACCCCTTGGCGAGGTGAACGAGCATCCCGGATACAGCGACATACTGAACGCCGAGCGGCACGTGGACTCGCTGATCGATGTCGTACGCAACGGCCCGGACTGGAAGGATGCCGCCATCATCGTGACCTATGATGAGAACGGCGGCTTCTGGGATCACGTCGCGCCGCCGACAGTCGATCGCTGGGGACCCGGGACACGGGTTCCGGCAATCGTCATCTCGCCGTTCGCGCGACAGGGGTTCGTGGATCACACGATCTACGACACGACCTCGATTCTCGCCCTGATCGAACACCGCTTCGGTCTCCGGCCGCTGTCCACGCGCGATGCACGTGCCGCGGACATGCGCGCGGCATTCCGGTTCGGATCACCCTGAGCGGCGCCAGGGCTGATCAGCGCGTACCGCCCTGCATCTCGCGCGCGCGGTGCTCCGCCCGCTCTGGGGGCAGCGTGCCCCACGGTGAGCCCTCGCGCGGTGGCTTCGGGTGCGTGAGCACGCGCCATAGCACCGGCGGTGACAGCAGCGACTCCGGGGGCGCCAATAGATTGAGCACGTCGAAGAATCGGTCGCAAACGACCGCGTCGGTCGACGCGATGGCGTGCACCCGCTCGAGGTAACCGTTGAGAACGCGCGATGCGAACGGACGCTGGCCCTCCGTCTGCGGGTATCGCAGATCCTCGCCGGTCGCGATGGTCCAGGGAACATCGACGACCCGTCGCGCGCGACTGAAGAAGCGACGCTGGAGTCCGTCGAGTCCCTCGGCGCGTTCCAGGCAGTCGTCGAGCGCCTGCGCTTCGGTGGCGGCGACCGACATGCCCTGCCCGTATATCGGGTTGAAGCTGCACACGGCATCGCCGATCACGAGATACCCACGAGGGAACCGCTTCAGGCGCTCGTACAGCAAACGGCGGTTTTCGGGAAATCGATAGCTGACGATGTCCGTCAGAGGCCGGGCGTGCGTCACCAGGTCGTGGACGGCGCCTGTCGGGAGGGTGGCGGCAAACGAATTCCACGCGTCCGGGTCGGTCGGTGGATAATCCCCCACCGTTCCGATGAGGGTCACGATCCAGCGCTCCTCTTCGGCACCGAGGACCGCGCCTGCGCGGGTTCCCGCCGGCGGCGTACTCGCCACGATGGCGCCCATGGCGCTGAACAGGTCGCCCGCCTGCCGCTCGAAGATCCGGGTGGCGTAACCGACGTTGACCCGAACCGCGACCTCCCGCGGGCGCTCGAATCCGGAGGCCTCGAGCCACGCCGGCGACTTTGATCCCCTGCCCGAGGCGTCCACCACCAGGTCGGCGTCGACGGTTCGCCGCGTGTCGGTCTCGCGCGCGCGCACCACCAGGCCGCGCACTCGCCCGCGGGTCTCGTCGAACACCGGACCAATGCCGTCGACGCCCTCGAGAAATGTCACGTTCGGTATGGCTTTGACCCGTCGCCGGACCGCCGCCTCCAGGCAGGGCCTGCTTACGGTGATTCCGCGAATCCCCGAATGGTGGCGCAGCTTCCATCGACCGAACTGGAACCACAGGAAATCTCCGGTGACGTCGCCGCGAGGCGCACCGCGATCCTCCAGCCCATCCATCAGACCCGGGAAATACGCATCCATCACCCGGTACCCGCTGGCGAGCAGGCCATGCGCATGACCGGATTGCGGGACACCCTTGCGCATCACCTCGGCGTCCGGCAGGACATCGCGCTCGACGACCGTCACGTTCTCGAAGTGTCTGCTCAATGCGCGCGCCGCGAGCAGCCTGCTGATGCTGGCCCCAAGCACGACGGCGGCAGATTGACTGCTGGCCATCTCGCCTCCGGATTCCGGCGTCGGGCATGTCCGATCGCTCGCCAGCGACCTTTCTCCCAATGTGGCCCGCATTGCCGCGATGTCAACCGGCCACGTCGACGTCGCACTGAACAGCATCACTGAGTGCGGCGCTCTCATCGGCTCGTGCGCTTGGACGTCGGAGTGCACGCGCAGAGTGGAATGCAACCGTGCCGGCCCCGCGAGACAACGAACTTGCAGCGAGTTCGTATCCGGGCTGTCGCGATCCGCGTCGCGGCGATACGTTCGCGTTGTCCAAGTTTCTCTGGAGGTAGATCATGGCAACGCAGAATCCCATCGACATTGCGAAGGCCTCGGTGGAGGCGTACAACGCCAAGAATTGGGACCGAGTGCGAGAGACGATCCTTCCGACTGTTGTGTACGACGAGGTCGGCACCCACCGCCGACTCACCGGCGCAAACGACGTCATTACTGCGTGGAAAGGTTGGGCCGAGGCGATTCCCGACTCGACGGCGACGTTCGAGTCAGCCACGGCGAGCGGCAACACCGTGACGCTGGAACTGACGTGGCGCGGCCACCAGAAGGGGTCCCTCAAGATGCCGAGTGGCGACATCGCAGCCACCGGGCGCCCGATCGAGCTTCGCGCTTGCCAGATCATCGAGGTTGCGGACGGCAAAGCGAAGTCCATCCGGCAATACTTCGACATCGACACGCTGGTGCAACAGATCAGCGGGGCCACCAAGTAGCGCGTTGAGGCGGGCTGGCACCTCCGGTGTCGGCCCGCGGCCGGGGCGCAAGCAGATTGAGTCGTACTTTCGCGGGAGCCGTCAGGCGTTGGCGCGAAGGCGTGGCGATCAGTTCGCGCGTTCCAGCGCGTCGACATCGCTACTGCACAGCGCCGCCACGTTCCGCGCAATCTTCCGAGCATCCCAATCCCACCAGCGCAACGCTTCGAGCCGCGCTATTGTCGCGTCGTCGAAGCGGCGGCGAAGTACTCGGGCCGGGTTGCCTCCCACCACGGCGTATGCGGGCACGTCCCGGGTGACGACCGACGCGCTCGCGATGATCGCGCCGTTACCGATGGTGATGCCCGGCATGATCAGCGCGCCGTATCCCAGCCACACGTCATGGCCGACCGTCGTGTCACCTTTGTTCGGCCAGGAAGGTGGCAGCGCTAGTTCCCACCTCTGGCCGAAGATCGGGAACGGGTAGGTCGTCATCCAGGTGGTTGCGTGGTTCCCGCCATTCATGATGAACCGCACCTCGGCAGCGATGGAGCAGAACCTGCCAATCACGAGCCGATCGTGATTGAAGTCGAAGTGGTAGAGGACGTTCTGCTCGAATTGTTCCGGACCGCGAGGATCGTCGTAGTACGTGTAGTCGCCGACAATGATGTTCGGGCGGGTGATGAAATTCCGCAGGAATCCCATGCGGGTGACGCCGGCAACAGGGTGCCGGGTGTCGGGCGATGGTCCAGGCGCTGCCATGCGGGCCTCGGGGTGAACGCACGAATCTGCACGAGCCACTGGACGCGCATGATGGGGCACCCCTGGGGTCGCCGACACCCCCCCGGTCTGGTCCGGGACGGATGCGGGTGGGATTTCGATGCGTCGCCGGCGGCGCGCGCCGGCCTCCGCGCTGGCCTCCTCCTCACCGGCAGCACACGCCGTGCAGCGGTCGACGGCGCCGCGCGCGCGACCGCGGGGATTGACGTGGTGGCCCGGGGGCACTACCGTCAAAAGACTATTTTGCCGGTAACTAGCGGCGACCGGGGCAACCTTGCGTGGAGGGGCTGTGGCGGATCGCGACGGTTTCGTGTTCGACGGTGGGGTCCTCTGCCTCGACTTCGCGAACACCGAGCTGATGTCGGGCGGCCGGGCGGTCGACCGGCTGGAGGGACCGCGTGATCTGGTGCGCTGGCTCGACGCCGCGGGGGTGCTCGCGTCCCCTGACCTGCGCGCCGCGGTCCGCGGATGGCGGCAGCGGGACGCCCGCACCGTGCTGCGCGCGGCACGCGACCTGCGCCGGGCGTTGCGCCGCGTTCTCGGGAGGGTCACGGCGCGAGCGGCCGTCGAAGACGGCGCATGCCGGCGGCTCGGCGCACTGACCAACGACCTCATCGCCACCCGGCCCCTGCTTCCGACCCTGGTCTGGCACCACGGGCGCTTCCGGACGGAAGACCGGGTTGCGGGCGGCGACCCGCGCCGCCCACTCGCACCGATTGCGGCCTCGATCCGCGATCTGCTCACCGGCGGCACACTGGAGCGCGTCGGTCAATGCAGCGATCCGGCGTGCGTGATCTTCTTTCTCGACGGCACGAAGAACCACAGTCGGCGCTGGTGCAGCATGGCGCGTTGCGGCATCCGAGCCAAGATGGCCACCTACCACCGGCGCGCCCGGCGCCGACGAGGCGACCGATGAACGATCTCATCGCCAGTATCCGCTTCCTGGCCCGCCGCCGGACCGTCGCGGCAGTCGCCGTGCTCACCATGGCCGGCGCGTTAGGTGCCAACACCACGGCCTTTTCCGTTGTCCGCGGCTTCCTGTTCGCGGGATTCGCGGTCCCGGAGCCCGACCGGCTGATCGTGATCGCCCCGGAGCGCGACCTGCCGGGGCGCGGCATGGTGCTCTTCAACGATGCGTACCCGAACTACCAACTCATCCGCGCAACGCAGCGCGCGTTCGCCGACGTGACCTGCCTCGTCTCGAACATCGCGAGCTGGGATGACCACGGTGAAGTTCGTTCGTTGCAGGCCACGCTCGCCACCGCCAGCTTCTTCCCGACAATGCGTGTCCAGCCCATCCTCGGCCGCGCGTTCACGCCGGCGGAGGAGGGGCCGTCACCGGCGCCGGTCGTGGTGGTGAGTCACGCGTTCTGGAACGGCGCGCTCGCCGGCGATTCGTCCGTCATCGGACGCGCACTCACAATCAACGGGGTGCGCACCACCGTCATCGGGGTGATGCCCGAGGGCTTTGCCCAGCCCGCACCCACGGACATCTGGCAGCCGTTCGACCTTCCTCCGGCACAGCGAGCGGCCATCAACGGCGGTCGTCTCCTCACCGTGTTCGGCCGCGTCGCCGACGGGAGATCAGGCGAGGCCGTGCGGGCCGAACTCGCGGAGTTCACCCGTCGCACGCGCGACGCCAACCCGCCCGACAACCGCGACTATCACTACGTGCCGCAGACGCTGCGCGAGCAGCTCCTGTCCGGCGCTGACGCCACCGTCCTGCTCATTCAGGCGGGTGCTGCCGTGCTGCTGGTGCTCGCCGTGCTCAACCTCGCATCACTGCTGATGGCGTGGGGGTTCGAGCGAGCGCCCGAGATGGCGGTGCGCGTGGCGCTGGGGGCGCGGCAGCATCGCGTGATGCGGCTGCTCCTGACCCAGAGCGCTGTGGTGGTTGCGATGGGATTCATGTTTGGCACGGTCGTCGCCTTCCTCGCGGTCTCGGCGGCGCGCCAGATGAACGTCGGTACGTCTTCGGATTACTTCCTGGCGAACCTGCGCCTCGATGGCACGGTTCTCCTCCTCAGTGCCGCCGTGGCGGCGGTCGCGACGCTCGCTGCCGGCACGCTGCCGGTCTGGTTCAGCCGCCGCAGCAACGTGGTGGAGGCGCTGCGGGCCTCGTCGCGTGCAATGACGCTTTCGTCGGGGGCCCTCCGGTGGCAGAAAGCGATGGTGGTCATGCAGTCTGCGCTGTCGGTGGTGGTGCTCGCGAGCGCGGCACTCATCGCCGTCACGTTCCGCAATCTCGCCAACGTGCCCGACGGATTCATCTCGGCACACAAGGTGGTGGCACGCATCACGCTGCCTGACGCGCAATACCCATCGCACGCGACGAGGGTCGCCTTCGGTAACGCGTTGCTGGCCAACCTCGCACGCGACGGATCGCTGCGCATGGCCGGCTTCACCAACACCCTGCCGGTCGGCGACGTCCCTTGGGGTGGGCGGTTCCTGGTTCCGGCCCCGGACGGCTCCACGTCCGGCGAGCCGACACTGTTCAATTTCCGCCGCGTCTCACCCGGCTATCTGCACGCCATGGGAATCCCCGTGTTGCGCGGTCGGGCATTCGACGCGCACGACGATTCCGCGTCCAGGCCGGTGGCGATCGTGAGCGCCGCGCTGGCAGCCAGGTACTGGCCGGGAGAAAACGCGGTTGGCAAACGGATCCTCCGGATCGCCAGCAGCACGGCGCCTCCGCAGACACTCGAGATCGTCGGCATCGCAGGCAATGTGATGGACGCCGGATACAACGCGCCGGAGGGCCAGACGGTCTATGTGCCGTTCGCGCAGACGTCGGTGTCGCGACTCTCCATCGTGGTGGAATCCGGAAGCGCGCCGGGCGCCGCGCTCGCGGCACTTCGGCGGGCGCTGAAAGCCACCGATCCAATCGTTGCGGCAAGTGCGACGACGACGCTCGACACACTCGTTGCGCAGGCCAACGCCCTGGCCCGGCTGCGGGCCCTGGTGCTGCTTGGATTCGCGCTGATGGCAGTCGCCATTGTCGGACTGGGCAGCTACGGAGTCATGCGGCAGCTCGTGGCCAACCGTGAGCGCGAGTTCGCGTTGCGGCTCATTTTCGGTGCCGCACCGGGTGACCTGGGCCGCGCGGTGCTCGCGCAGGCGGCACGCCTGACGATTCCCGGCGTGGCGGCCGGACTGGTCGGGGCGTGGCTGCTGGCGGGCGCCCTCCGGGCGTTCGTGTTCGGGATCGCACCGCGATCGCTCCTGGTATTCGCGACAGTCAGCCTGAGTGTACTCGGGCTGGCAGCCCTGACTGCGGCGCCATCGGCGATCCGCGCCATGCGTGTCGACGCACGGAAGAGCCTCTCGGCCGGGTAGCGCACCCTTGCGGCGCCAGGGCGCACCAGCCGGCGCCAACACGCACCAGCCGGCGCCAGGGCGCCCCACCCGGACGTGCAGCACTGGCATCGGTGGCCACGATACGGTGATAGTGCCTGACGAGTTCCCGCGCGGCCTGCTCATAACCCGTTAGGCCCTGCCGTGGATGGGGCAGCGGCAGCAACCGTCTGCTTCGGCTTCGAGCTCTTCATCTCGCGACCGGACAACGCAATCATGGCTCAGGGTTTGGGCTGCGTACGGCTGGGATGCCCGACCCGGGACCCGATGCGGCGATCCCGGGTCAGGCGGCGAACCATGTCCTTTCATGGCCTGTGACCCTTGGGCTGTGACCTTGTCCTCTGGCCCATGGCCTTTGGCCTATGACGTCTGGCCCACGGCCTTCCCCAGCGCCTCCAGCCGCTCGGCCCACTCCTTCCGGAGCCGGTCCGCCGTCTCCCAATCGGGCAGCTTCGTGTGCGCGACGGCCACAGAACTCTTCGACCTGCCCTTTGACATGAACCCGACGGCAACGATGCTCCCGTCAGTCCAGTCGAGCCGCATCGATCTGGGCGCCGTGGACCGGCGCACCCTCACGGACGCGCCATTCAACCAACGGCGGCGGATGTCCGCATCGGCCCAGGCTGCAAACAAAGTCGTCACCGGTACCCCGAACGTCCGCGACTTGGTCATCTCGTACGTCCCGTTGCGCTGCTGGCCGCGCGCGCGCAACCCCTTGATGCGCTCGTACCCGACCGCGACCGTCTGCGACCACCATCCATCGATCCTGTACTTCGACCGGACCATCGCGGCAATGTCGCGGTGCGTCATCCTGTCGGCGCCATGGTGGTCGAGCGAGCGCACCCAGCGCTCCCAGGTGCATCCCGTCTTCGCCTTCAGGGCCGCGTCGCTCGTGCCGGCGAGCTTCGCGTAGTCCTTTGGCGCGGGAGCGGATGCGAGGGGGGGCGTGGCGTCGGCGGTCGACAGAGCGGTCCGCGCCCTGCCCTTCCTGATGATCTGCGCGCGGGCGGCGGTGTAGGCTTCGCCCGTCTTTCTCATGCGAGCGCGAACCAGGCGCTTGAGATCCTTGTTGATCGGCATCGTCGTGTCTCCTTTGGGCGCACCATGGCCTCTCCCCAGCAGCGCGCCATGGCGACGCAAAGGACCGACGATACAGATCCGGGAGTATGCCCCCCCTTTGCCTCGCACAGGACTCCGGCTGGGGCGGAGTCTTCGAGAGGTTCGGCGCGGATCGTCGCCGCCGGTACGATCGTGGCTCTCTCGAACGACGTCAAGGCCTTCAGATGCAAGGACCCGACTCTGCCACCCGGACACCCAGCGCCGGCGTCGCGGACGGACCTCGTGCGTCGAGCAATCCGTGTCGGCACCCTCCCGTTCACAAGTCGACCGCCAGCGGCGCGGTAGCCGGTTCCGTTGGAGGCATTCGGCACAGTCGAGGCCGTCGATACGCGGCTTGTCCCGGCGCGCGGTCGCCCGGTCACCGTGTCCGCTGAATCGCCATTGTGAATCCGGAGGGGACGTCGCAGCTTATTCGACCCCAGATGCACGAATGACGCAGCAGTCGCGGATTCTGCCTCCGCACCCTAACGCGAACCGATGGACCGCACGCCGTAGTCACCGGCGGCGGTCGGGGTTTGCGCACGCGCCGCCGCGAACATCGGGGCGGAGCGGCGCCGACGTGATCGCCAGCCATCGACAGTGCATGGTGGCCCGCGACCCGGCGCCCTGGTTCCCTGCCACATTCACGGATCCTCCTCGGAGAGTGCCTATGCCAACACGCAGGGTCATTCACTCGCTCGTGATCGCCGCGCTCTGCGGAACCGTGTCCGCCCAGGGGGCGGGAGCGCAGGCACAGCACGGAACGATTACCGGCCGCGTCACCGACGCGGCCACGGGACTGGCAGTTGCGTCCGCGCAGATCAACATCGTCGGCACGAACCTCGGCACGCAGGCGAATGCCGATGGGCAGTACACGCTTCCGGGCGTGAGTGCCGGAACGGTGGAGGTGCGCGCGTTGCGGGTCGGTTATGCGGAGGCCAAGCAGACCGTCACCGTCACCGCCGGCCAGCGGGTGACGGCCGACTTCAAGATGCAGGCGGTTGCCACCACGCTGGCGCCGATTGTCACCACGGCAACCGGTGAACAACGGCGTATCGAGGTCGGGAATGCCATCGCGCGGGTCGACGCGCCGGCCGTCGTGGAGACCGCGCCGATCACGAACGTTGGCGACCTGCTCACGGCCCGCGCTGCCGGCGTGACGGTGTTTGGCGGGACCCAGACCGGCGCCGGCATCCGGATTCGCATCCGTGGAACCAGCTCGCTCTCGCTCACCAACAATCCGATCTATTACGTCGACGGCGTCCGGGTGGAGGGGACGACCGGCTCCTCATCGGTCAGCGTGGGCGGCACGACGCCCAGTCGCGTCGGCGACCTCAATCCCGAGGAGATCGCGTCGATCGAGATCGTGAAGGGGCCGTCGGCATCCACGCTGTACGGCACCGACGCGGCGAACGGCGTCATCGTCATCACCACCAAGCGGGGCGTCGCTGGGAAGACCCAGTACACCTATTACACCGAGCAGACGGCGCTCAGGGACGACAACATCTACCCGACGGCATTCCGCGGGTGGCGCACCGGCACCACGTCCAGCACGAACTCGACCGTCTCCAATACCGTTCAGTGCTTCCTCAGCCAGGTGGCTGCAGGGACGTGCACCCAGGACAGCGTCACCAGCTACAACCTGACGAACGACAAGGAATCGACGCCGTTCGGCACGGGATACCGTCAGCAGCAGGGCCTCCAGATCCGGGGCGGCAACGACGTCCTGCGCTACTTCGCGCACGGCGAGTACGAATACGAGGACGGCGTCACCAAGGTCCCGACGTTCGAGGACCGCTACCTCTCGACCCACAGCCGCTCACTGCTCCCGGGTGAGCGCAATCCGAACGCGCTGGACCGCAAGACGGCTCGCACGAACCTCAACGTGGCATTGTCGCCGAGCGCCGATCTCGCTATCAGCGCCGGCTATACGTCGCAGAACCTGCGGCTGCCGAAGAGCGACGACTCGGGGACCGACGGCATCGCCGCCAACATCTATGGTGGCCCCGGCTTCAAGTACAACCTCAATCCGGCCGGCGACACGCTGTTCGGGTGGCGCCAGTTCACGCCGCGCGACGTCTACCAGTCCGTCACCCAGCAGGGGATCGAGCGGTTGATCAGCTCCGCCAGCGCCAACTGGCGTCCCCAGACCTGGTTGGCGATGCGCGGCAACCTGGGCCTCGACTACATCAACCGTCTCGACACGCAGCTCTGCCGGTTCGGCGACTGCACCACGAATGGCGACAATCGTCTGGGCTACAAGGAAGACAATCGCACCAACTTCTTCATCTACACGCTGGATGCCTCGGCTACCGCCACGCACCCGCTGACCAGCACGATCGAGTCCAAGACCGTCGCGGGACTGCAGTACTATCGCAACCTCTTCGACCGGAACGGGGCATTCGGAAGTACCCTGGCACCGGGTGCCACCACGATCTCGGGCGCCGGCAACAAGAGCGCTGATGAGTCGACCACCGAAAGCCGGACGCTCGGTGGGTACATCGAGGAAAACCTCGCGTTCAACGACAAGCTGTTTCTGACCGGTGCGGTACGGTCCGATCGCAACAGCGCGTTCGGCGCCGACTTCAAGACGGTCTACTACCCAAAGGCCGCCATTTCGTGGGTCATCTCCGACGAGTCGTTCTTCCCGCACCCCGCGTTCCTGGACCAGCTGCGCCTCCGCGCGGCGTATGGTGCATCCGGTGTGCAGCCGGGCACCACCGACGCCGTGCAATACTACTCGGCGACGACTGGAACCGGAGAGAGCGGCGACTTTACCGGCGTGGTGTTCACGACGCTGGGAAATCGCAGCCTCAAACCCGAGCGGTCCACCGAGCTCGAACTGGGTGCGGATGGGACGTTCTGGAACAGCCGCCTCACGACGGAACTGACCTACTACAACAAGACGTCGAAGGACGCGTTCGTCAGTCGGGTGCTGCCACCATCGATCGGTACCGGCGCGACTACTCGCTTCGAGAACCTGGGCGAGGTGCGCAACAAGGGCTGGGAGCTTCTGGTCAACGCCCGGCTCCTCGATCGTCGTTCGCTTGGCTGGGACCTCACGCTCAACGGATCGACGAACGACAACAAGCTGGTATCACTCGGCGGGGTACCGCCGATCGTGCTCTCGTCGACGCTCCAGGACCGCGAGGGATACCCGCTGAACGGCTGGTGGACACGCAAGCTCCTGGGCTATGAGGACAAGAACGGCGACGGGATCATCTCGTACAATGCCGATCCTGCCATCAGCGAAGTTGTCGTCTCCGACACGGCGATGTTCCTCGGCTATTCGTCGCCCAAGGTAGAGGCGGCCCTGACGACCGGCTTCGATCTGCTGAACCGCCGCCTACGCCTCTCGGGCACGTTCGACTATAAGGGCGGACACAAGGTCTACAACAACAGCGAGCGGATCCGGTGTGCGAGCCGGTTCAACTGCGACGGGCTTATCAGCCCCGACGCGTCGCTGTTCCAGCAGGCGCGGACCGTGATGGTCCGCGAGCACCCCAGTCGCTCGACGGGCGGTTTCATCGAGCCGGGGGACTTCCTGCGCTTCCGCGAGCTCTCGCTCGCGTACACGGCACCCGACCAGTGGGCGCGCTTCTTCCGCGGTCGCAGCCTGGTCGCCGCAGCCTCGATCCGGAACGTGAACATGCTCTGGACGCGGTACACCGGCGTCGATCCGGAGGCGTTCGGCACGACCGGCGACGCGCCGTCGTCATTCCAGGCGTTCGCTCCGCCAACGTACTTCTCCTTCCGTCTCAACCTTGGCTTCTGAGGCACGCATGCACGCACATACCATCAAGAGAGCGCGTACGGCGCGCTACCTCCTCTCGGTGATCGCGCTTGCGGCGCTGCCGATGAGCGCCTGCAGGACACCGGATGAGATTCTGGGGGTCACCGACCCCGACATCATCAATCCCGGGAACGTCGCGTCCGCCGCCGGGGCCGACGCGGTGCGCCTGGGCGCACTGGCCCGGCTCAACTCCGCCACCAGCGGCGGTTCGTCGGGTGACGAGGGGATCTTCCTTCTGGGCGGGCTGTTCGCCGACGAGTGGAACAACGGCGACTCCTTCATCGCCCGTCAGGAGATCGACGAACGAACCATCACGATCCAGAACAACTTTCTCACCAGCGCCAACCGTTCGATGCATCGCGCGCGGCTGTCCGCGGAGCAGGCGATCCAGCTGCTCGACCAGTACAACCCGAGCGCTCCGCACGCCAACGTCGCCGAGATGTACTTCGTGGAGGCGTTCGTCGAGAACATCATGGGCGAGGACTACTGCAACGGCATCATTTTCAGCACGGTGGTGGACGGGGCTGAGAAGTATGGAGAGCCGATTACGGTGGAAGCCACGTTCGAGCGGGCGCTTGCGCACGCCGATTCGGGGCTGGCCCTGATCACGGGTACGACCGCGAGCGATGTCAAGGTCGCGAGCGCACTGCGAGTGATCAAAGGGCGGATCCTGCTCAACATGAACCAGTACGCCTCGGCCGCGACCGCCGTGGCCGGCGTCTCGACGTCGTTCGTCTATCAGATGTTCCATGCCCAGACGACGAACAGCAATCAGATCTGGTCCTACAACAACAGCGCCCGGCGGTACAGCGTCAGCACGGGCGAGGGGACCAACGGGCTCAACTTCGCGACCGCGAACGACCCGCGTCTTCCCACCTGCCAGGGCGGCGACGCGGTGTGCAAGGCGATCGGCGTCACCCAGACCGTTCGCGACGATCTCACCACACCGATCTACGTGCAGCGGATCTGGGCGACCCGCGACGCGTCTGTCACCATCGTGAGCGGGATCGAGGCACGAATGATCGAAGCCGAGGCGCAGCTGAAGGCAGGCAACCCCGGCGGGTCGCTCGCGACCCTCAACGCCGCACGCACCACGGTGTCCGGCCTCACGCCGCTCAGCGACGCGGGCAGCGACGCGGCGCGCGTGGATCAGCTATTCCGCGAGCGGGGGTTCTGGATGTTCTCCACCGGCCACCGGGTGGGCGATCTGCGCCGACTCATCCGGCAGTACGGGCGGGGCGCCGATGCCGTGTTCCCGACCGGTGCGTGGCACAAGGGTGGCAACTACGGTACTGACGTCACGATCCCGGTTCCGCAGGCCGAACAGAACAATCCCAACCTGCCGATCGGCAACAATACCTGCATCGACCGCAACGCCTGAGAAGCGAAGCTGCTGCGGGTCAGCACACCTTGCTGAGTGCGTCGCCCGGACCAACCCAATACCCCACCACCTCGCCCACCCCCCAGGAGACGACGAACGCCGCGATCAGAGGGATCGACTTGGCCAACGTTCCCATGTATCTCCCCTTTCGGGCAATGCGTGACACGGTGCGATACAGGAGCAGCGGCGGCAACGCCAACGCGGCGAGCCCGTACGCGAGGCGCCTGGGGAGCGGGGCGCCAGCCACCCGCGCGCCCGCGTAGGAGCGCGCGTAGAGGTAGCGCTGCGAGAGGTACTCGCCGAACGAGTAGTGCTTCTTGTGGCCCACCACGATTTCCGGATGGCAGGTCAGCTCGATCCCTTCGGCACGCAGCGTATCATGGAGGTAGTTCTCCCACTTGCCCGCCTCAAGGACCTGGCGATGGGCGTCGAGCAGTCGCCGGTCGTACACCACGTTGTTGCCGGTCAGCCAGCTCACCGCGCCCGACTCGATAGGCGGGATGCAGTGACTGTACTCGCACAGAAACGCGGCCCAGTCCATGAGGGTGCCGGTCGCCGCATTCTCCACCGCGCCACCCACCACGACCTTCCCCTCGCCGAGCGCCGCGAGCATCTGCCGCGCCCAGCCGCGCGGCACGACCACGTGATCCTCGATCACGGCCACCGCGCGGCCCTGGGCGGCGCGGAATGCCGCGGCTCGCATTTCGGGAATCGTGGTGTCGGCCGGCACGTCGAGCACCCGCACCCATGGAAACAGCCGCGGCAGTGCCTCGCGAATCGGGGCGCCCAGCCGATTCATGACGAGGACTTCGAGTTGCACTTCGCCGCGCTGCGCGTCCAACGCTTCGAGGCACCCCGTGAGGTCCAGCAGCGTGTTGACCGCGGGAACGACTACCGAGAGTTCGACGTCGGGCATATCGGCGATCCGTAGCTCACCAGAGTCTCAGCAGGTAAATTTGGCGACCATGCGTCTTGCAGTCATCGGCACGGGTGTCATCGGCCGGCTTCGCGCCCGGTCTATCCACGATCATCCAGAGACGGAATTGGTTGGGGTGGCCGACGTGAACCGCGTGAGCGCGGTGGAAGTCGCCGGCCGGTTCAACACCAAGGCATTCGCCGACTATCGACAGCTGATTGACGAGCTTGCACCCGACGGCGTCATGATTTCGTCGCCGGTCACGCTGCACGAGGAGATGTGCTGTCACGCCCTCGGCAAGGGATGCCACGTGCTCGTGGAGAAACCCTTCGCCAATTCGCTGCCGGCCTGCGGGAATATCCTTCAGGCGCAGGTCGAGGCCGGACGGGCGCTGGCCGTGGGCTTCAATCATCGCTTCTATCCGGCCATCAAGTTCCTCAAGGAAGCGCTCGCCGCGTCGCGCATCGGCGAGATCGACCATCTGCGCGTCTTCGGCGGACACGACGGCCTGCACAATTTCCGCGCCGACTGGCAGTACAAAGGCGAGCTGTCGGGTGGCGGCGCGATGATGGACGTGGGCATTCACATGACCGATCTCGCTCGTTATGTGGCGGGCGAGATCACCGAAGTCTACGGATTCGCCAGCAACCGGATCTGGAACGTTGCGGGCTCGGAGGATAATGCGGTTGCGGTGATGCGGACCGCCGGCGGCATTCCCGTCATCTATCAGGCCACCTGGGATGAATGGCGCGGCTACAAGTGGATCGTGGACGTCTACGGCACACTCGGCATGGTGCGTGCTTCCTACGCGCCGATGTTCAACCTGCTCGTCACGCACGAACGTCCGGGCGCCGCGCGCCGGAAGTCCTACCGGTTCTATCCGGAGATCATTCTCCGCGAGAAGCTGAAGGGCTGGCAAACGACGTCGCAGCTTTCGTTCGACGACGAGCTGCGCGATTTCCTGCGGCTGGTCGGCGGCGACACCGCGGTCGATCTCGCCGATGGCTGGTCGGGCTTCCGGGCGAACGAAATCGCGCAGGCGGTCTACCGCTCTACCACCTCCGGATCGGCGGTGACCCTCGAATCTCCGAGAACGGCTTCGCCCGCGCCCGCGACGCGGGCGTCATGAGGACGGTGCCGACTCGCGCCCGACCGGGATGAAGCTGTCGGTCGTCGTCACCATTGTCGAAGGCGGCGCGTCGCTCGCACGCTGTCTCGAGGTGCTCGACGCCCAGATCGATCCCACCGGAATGGAAGTGCTGGTCCCGTTCGACGACACCGTGACGGGCATTGCGTCAATTGCGGCGCGCTTCCCGCGCGTGCGCTTCCTCCCCATGGGAGCGGTGCCGACCATGGCCGTCCCGACCAGCCCACGCGGACAGCACGAGCTGTTCGATCGGAGGCGGAGCGCCGGCCTGCTCGCGGCCACCGGTGACATCATCGCGATCCTGGAGGATCGTGGCATCCCCACTACCGACTGGACGAGTCGCGTGATGCGCCTGCACGCGGAGCTCCCGCACGCGGTGATCGGCGGGGCGGTGGAAAACGGGGTCGATCACCTGGCCAATTGGGCGCTGTACTTCTGCGATTTCACGCGTTACGCGCCACCGTTCGCGGCGGGACCCGCCGTCTGGGTAACGGATGTGAACGTTTCGTACAAGCGGCGCGCGCTCGACGACACCCGCGACCTGTGGCGGGAGCGATACCACGAGCCGATAGTGCACGGCGCGCTGTCGCAACGCGGCGAAACCCTGTTCCTCACGCCCGAGCTGGTGACGAGCCAGATGCGGACACAGACCACGCTTCCGCGCATCATGCGCGAGCGTTTCGGCTGGGGACGCCTGTTCGCGTACACCCGGGTACGCTCGGCTTCAGGCGTCAGGCGCCTGGGCTGGGTGGCAGCGGCCCCGCTCATTCCTGGTGTGGTATTCGTCAGGCAGTTCCGGGCGACGTGGGCCAAGGGCAGGCACCGGGGCCGGTTTCTGGCCGCCGCGCCCCTCATGCTCCTGCTGCTGGTGTGCTGGAGCGCCGGGGAGGCGGTCGGCTATCTCACGGGGCGCCCCTGAGCCCTCGTGATGCAGGGACTGATTCGATTGACAGTCTGCACGCCTGCCTTTCCATTGAACGGCGCCGCGTCCGGAGCGCGGTGCTTCGCTCTCACCGTCTCGACAACGTGCAACGCTACGAATTGCTTCTCCTCATTTCCACCGCCCTCGCGGTGGTAGTGCTGGCCGCGGGCGCGGCAGCGCGCGTACGGCTGCTGCTGTCGGCCGCTGTGGTGATGGCCCTGGGACTGCACCTGTGGCACGACGTACCACGGTGGACGATGGCGCCGGCGTACCTGGTCGCCGGACTGGTCGTGTTGTTCACCGTCACGTCGTCGTGGCGGCAAACCGGGCGCAGGAGCGCACGGTCGAGCGAACCCCGCCCGAATGCCGCGCGCGCGAGGCGCTGGCTCCTGGGCGGTGCGTCCGCTGCGGCCATTCTGCTCGTGGCCGCGGCGGGAGCACTCTCTTCGGTGTTCGCCTTCCCGCGACTTCCGGCGCCGACGGGCACCTACCGCGTAGGCACCCGCTGGCTGGTCCTCGTCGACTCGACGCGGAACGATTCGACGCCCGGTTCCTACCGAACGCTGCTGGTGCGCCTGTGGTATCCTGCCGATTCGGTCACCGGATCCCCTGTCTCATTCTGGCCATTGCCGGTCGCGCGACACCTCGCCACAATCTCGCGGCTGCCGGGATTCGCCTTCCGCTATGCCGCGCGGGTACCGACGCACAGTTACGCCGAAGTTCCCCTTTCGCGTGCCGCCTCCCGGTACCCGGTGGTGCTGTTCTCCGACGGCAGTGGCGCCCGTGGTTTCGAGTCGCAGAATGTCCTCCTGATGGAGGCGCTGGCGAGCCACGGCTACATCGTGGCCAGCACGGCGCACCCGCGGTATGCCGGAATCGTGGTATTCCCGAACGGGCGGGTCGTTGCAGGAGAGCAAAGCAATCCGCTGTTGACCGCATTCGAGCGGGCCGCCGGCACGGTGCTCAGCACCTTCAAGCAGGCAGACCCGCAAGGGCAGGCGGCCCTTCTCGACACGCTTGCGCACATTTCCGACATCCGCCAACCAGTCATGGACGCCTGGATGGAGGACACACGGTTCACGCTCGGTCAACTTCGCACGTTGAACGCGCAGGGTCCGGACAGTCTGTTCCCGGGTCGCCCCGCGGCAATGGCACTCGACTCGATCGGCATTATCGGATGGTCCCTGGGCGGCGCGCTCGCGACCGAGTTCTGCATCCTCGAGCCATCCTGCGGCGCCGGGGTCACGCTGGACGGTCTGGCGTTCGGTGCGATCGCGCGCCGACCGATGCCGAGGCCGTTTCTGTACTTGTCCAGCGACGGCCATTTCAGTGAATTCGAGCTCTTCTACCGCTGGGCGACGGCCCCGGTCTATCGGGCGATCATCCCCCACACCACGCATCCCGACTTCACCGAAATCGGATTCATCGCACCCGCGAGCGTGCGCCGCCGCGTTCTGGGCGGCATCGATCCACGCCGGATGCAGGCGATCCTCGGCCGACTGGTGGTGGCGTTCTTCGACGCACACCTGAGTGGCGCGCGGCCGTTCCCCGACCAGGCTATTCGAAAGGAGTTTCCCGAAATCACGCTCGAGTCGCGCGTCGGACGCTGACCGGCGTTGCGAGTGCGCCGGACATCAGTTGCCGCGCGAATCGAACGGCGGTGCCTAGCCCGGCCTCCCCACCACGTCGATGTCCGTCACCAGTCCCTCCACGGTGAGGTGCACCAGGAGGTACTGCGCACCCGCCGCGGTGGTGATGCGGTACACCCGCACCCGCGACACGTCGCCGCCGTGGCGATGAATGCCCCGGCCGCTGACATCCACCGTCGATACGTAGCCGAGCGTTCCCAGGTCACCGAGTGCTGAGCCGATCCCGGGACCGAAATCCGCCTTGGCGCCCGGTGTGACACCCGGTGCACTCGCCAGTGCTGCCCCGCCCTGTCGCAACGCCTCGAGCGCAGCCGAGATCCGCTCGCTGAGGGCAGCGTCCGGATCCGGGGATGCCGACATCGACCACGGCAGCGGGATGATTCGTGGCATGCGGCGCGGTGCCGGTGCGTTCCTCGGACTCCACAGGAGGGCATTGATCTCGCCCTGCGCATCGCGGGAAAAGTTGAGCTGTACCGGTCGCTCGGTGGACCCGAAGCGGGTACTGTCCATCGCGAGGAATTCCTCGTCGGGAAGTCCGTCGGCCAGCGTCTGCAGGCCGGCGCCCTGCGCATCGGGAACCAGGGCCATCATCTGATTCTCCGCCGCCTCGTACAAGCCACCGTACGTCGCGACGAGCCGCGCGGCGATGGGCGCAGCCCGCGTGGCCGCGGGCGCCGCGGCCGGGACGCCCGCCGGCCAGTTGTACAAGTGCGCGATGTACTCCACCACGCGCCCCATGAATCGCGAATTGTCGTTCGCGTTGATCATGATGGCGACTCCCTGGCCCGTCTCGGCGAAGGCAATGAGCTGGGCGTCGAACCCTTCGTCGCGGCCGCCGTGCGAGAACCGCAGCGCGTGCCCGGTGCCGGCGACCCCGATGCCCAGGCCGCTTCCACCGATTTGCTCGGTGAGATATTGGCGCGCCATCGCTGACGAAATCACGCCGTGCCCCTTCCCGGCCAGTGTCTGCTGAACCTCGATCGCGAAACGCGCCAGGTCGGTTGGCGTCGTCCAGAGTCCCGCCGCCGCCATCTCGGGATAGACGTGCCAGCGTCCACGCACCGGCGTGCGGTCGGCGTAGTAGCCGCTGGCGGTGAGTGCCGCGCGCGGCGGCGACGGTGGCTGCTCGTACGAGCTGCTTTTCATGCCGATCGGGCCCAACACCGTCTGCTGCAGAAACTGCGGGAACGGCACCCCGGTGGCATCGATCAGCAGCTGCTGCATGATCGTGAAGCCACCCCCCGAGTAGCGCCAGATCGAACCCGGCGTGGTGTCCACGCGGATGGGAGGTGTATTGGTCGGGGCCGCACCGTCGAGGACGCGAACCAGCGAGGGAACGGAGTCGCGCACGTCGTAACCGGGGAAGCCGTGCACCGTGATGCCGGCGTTGTGCGAGAGGAGCCGCCGCAGGGTGACCTTCTCCGTCGTGGTGAACCGGTTCTCCGGGACCTTCCAGCTGGTGAGACTCGCGTTCACGTCGCCATCGAGTGAGAGTCGACCGGCCTCCACCAGGTGCAGGGCCGCCAACGCCGACACCGGCTTGCTGATGGAACCAGCCTGGAACAACGTCGCGGTGGTCACCGGCGCGTGCGTGCTGTCGTCGGTCACGCCATAGGCGCGCGCGGCGGTGATTCGTCCGCTGTCGATGATGGCCAGCGAGAGGCCGGCGAGATGGCGCCGCGCCATCTGTGTCCGCACAAATGCGTCCAGACTGTCGAGGCGCGAGGATTGCGCCCGTGCGTTCGCCGCGGCCAGGAGGCCGACGAACAGGAATAGCGCGGGGCGCGAAAACCTCATGGATCTCCCGAGGAGAGCAGACGACGGTGCGCGCAATGTAGTCGCACCGGGATGCTTCAGCGAGTCGCGGCGCGGAAAGCGGGGTCCGACTCGATTTTCGGGAAATGGAATCAGACTCGATTTCCGGGACGTGGGGTCAGACTCGATTTCCGTGGCACCGGTGCATCGCCGTCGCCTCGGCTTGCCGTTTCTTGACAGCGTCCGCCGCGGCCCGGAATCTTGCCGGAGTGGAAACCGGGTCTGGTCCCATACGCCGTGGTGCGATCGAGGAAGTCCGGTCACCGGCGATAGTCGTCTCTTGTGCCCCGTCCTTCACGACCGGCGCGACGGAAACCAGGAAGGTGAAACGATGATCTCCGCCCATTGTGCCGCGGTCGGGACGGCACTCCGTCTCACGTCGGCCGCCCTCATGCTGCTCGGGGCCGAAGCCCAGGCGCAGGCGCCGCACTTCCCCACCAACGAGGATCTGCGGCACACCCGCGCGGTCAGCGGGCCACAGCTGTCACCCGACGGTCGCCTCGTGTTGCTGAGCGTCACCGAACCGACCGTTGACGGGGCGTCCACTCACCTCTGGCTGGTGGACCTCGATCGGAACACGAGCCGCCAGATCACCTTCGCGCCGGCCGGAACGAAGAGCAGCGAGGGCCAGGGGCGGTGGGCGCCCGATGGCCAATCGGTGTTCTTCACCGCGCACCGCGGCAAGCACACCCAGCTGTTCCGTCTGCCGCTCAACGGCGGCGAAGCCCAGCCGCTCGTGGTGAAGGTGGTACCGCCGGTCGACGCCTCGACAGAGCCCGGCGCGGTGGACGGGTCGCAGCCCAAAGCCTCGCCCGATGCGATCGAGGTCAACGTCTCGAGCTACGCGCTCTCCCCCGACGGGCGCGCGGTGGCGATCGTCGCGCGCGATCCGGAGACGCCCGGGGAAGCGAAGCAGAAGGAGGACAAGGCGGATGCGCAGTTCGTCGACCACGATCAGCACGGCAGCCGCGCCTACCTGGTGGACCTGCAGACGTCGCAGATCACGCCCGTCGGCGTCGCGCCTAACGTTGCGGATATCATCTGGTCGCACCGCTCCGACCGATTGGCCATCTTGTCGACGCCCATGAACCGTGCCAGCGACCTGGGGCCGGACAACAAGCTGTGGATCGTCGACCCGCAGCATCCCGGGGCACCGCAGCAGGTGATGAAGGCGCCACCCACCACCGGCGACGTCGTCTGGTCCGGCGGCGACACGCGCCTCTTTCTCGATGCCCAGTCGGACGACGACGCGCCCCCGGGGTACGGCGAGGTCTACGCGCTCACGCTCGCCGACGGCAGCCTCAGGAATCTCTCGAAGGGCTTCCGGGGGAGCATGAATGGCCCGGCGCTGGCGGAGGGCGACGACACCGTGATCGCGGCCGTCACGGTCGGTTCCGAGGCGGGGTATGCGCGCCTGGACGTCGCAAGCGGAAGGGTGACGAGGATCCCGATCCCCGGCGGTGTGGTCGGCCAGCTGACCACCAACGAGCGGCGTACTGGATGGGTGTACGCGCGGGCCGGCACCGACGAGCCGGCAGCGCTCTACTTCGCGACCTCGCTCGACGCCGCCGGGAAGCGCCTCGCGACCCCCGCCAGCGCGGGATCCGATTGGCGCGCGGTCAAGGCGAGCGTCGTGCAGTGGAAGAACGACGGTCTGACGATCGAGGGCCTGCTGTACCTGCCGCCTGGTGCCTCGTCAGGCAGGGTCCCGCTGGTGGTCGACGTCCACGGCGGACCGACCGGCGGGTGGCTCCAGAGCTACGCGCCCTTCGTGCAGTTTCTGGTCGGCCACGGCTGGGCCGTGCTGCAGCCGAATCCGCGCGGCAGCACCGGCTACGGCGTGAAGTTCTCGGCGGCGAACAAGAACGACCTCGGGGGCGGCGACTATCGCGACATCATGGCCGGGGTCGATTTCGTGATCGCGCACTTCCCGATCGATTCGACCAAGCTCGGGCTGTATGGCTACAGCTACGGTGGCGAGATGGCCGGCTTCGTCGAGGTGAAGACCACGCGCTTCAAGGCGATCGTGTCGGCCGCACCGGTCATCGATCAGTTCAGCGAGTATGGCACCGAAGGCGGCTCGTGGTACGACCGCTGGTTCTTCGGCAAACCGTGGGAGCACGTCGAGGACGCGTGGCGTCAGAGCCCGCTCTCCGGCGCCAACCGGGCGAAGACGCCGTTCCTGCTGTTGCAGGGTGAAGACGACACGACCGATCCGCTGGGACAGTCGCTCGAGATGTACCGCGCGCTGCGTCAGGCAGGCGCGCCCGTCCAACTCGTCACCTACCCCCGCGACAACCACGGTCCGCTCAGTCGCAACATCAGCGGGGGGCCGAGCCCGGAACCGTGGCACGGCTTCGACGCGCGACAGCGCATTGCGCAGTTGTTCCAGAAAGCTTTCGGGGGCTGAGGTCGAGGCTCACGGGGCTTTTCCGCGGCGCGCACGTCTCCTGGCTCGAGGCGCTTCGCTGTATTCCGCAATCCGCGTCTTGATCAGCTTCCGGACCAGCGCTGCCGGCAGCGGATTGTCCGCCGGAAAGCGAATCGTGCCCTTGCTTGTGTCATAGGCCCGGAGCTCCGCGCGGTGGGCCGCGATCGGCGCGGCTCCGGGATAGAAGGCGCAGTGGCGCGCCGATGCTCCGAAGCCCACGAAGAATCTGCCGTGCAGCCGGAAGGCCGGAATGCCGTAGCTGATGCACTCTTCGGCGTCCGGCGCCGCGGCCCTGATGGTCGTGCGAAGCCTGATGAGCGCCGCGCGCTGGCCGGCGTTCAGAGCGGTCAGGTATCCTTCCACGGTTTTTGGCTTGGCAGACATGGCTCACGCTCCTCGAGTTCGGCAGGCGCCCATCGGACGGCGCGTTGAGACAGTGGACCGCACGAGGTCGCACTCGGGATGATCGACACCGTCCGGTCGCCGCCTTACGAGCCGGAGCACCCATGATGACGCCGTGGGCGTCAGGATGCCAGAGCGCGCGACCACGCCTACTTCAGGTGTGGTCTGAGGAACCGCCCGGTGTACGACGCCCGGCAGGCGGCTACTTCCTCGGGAGTGCCGGCCACCACCACCTCGCCGCCGGCATGTCCGCCTTCGGGCCCAAGGTCGATCACGTGATCCGCGGTCTTGATCACATCCATATGATGCTCGATCAGGAGGACCGTGTGCCCCGCGTCCACCAGGCGCGCGAGCGCCCCGAGCAGCTTCTCGATATCGGCGAGATGCAGGCCGGTGGTCGGCTCGTCGAGGATGTACACGGTATGCCGGGTCCGTTGGAGCTTCGACAGTTCGGTGGCGATCTTCACCCGCTGCGCCTCGCCGCCCGAGAGCGTCGTGGCCGACTGGCCTAACGTGAGATAGCCAAGCCCCAGTTCGTTCAGCACCCGGATCTTCTTGCCAATCGCGGGCTCGGTGGCGAAGAACCCCTCTCCCTCCTCCACCGACATGTTCAGGACGTCATCGATCGTCTTGCCCCGGAGCGTCACCTCGAGGGTCTCGCTGTTGAACCGCGCCCCCTTGCACGCGCCGCACAGCACCTCCACATCGGGCATGAAGTAGAGTTGGGTGGTGATCACGCCTTCGCCCTGGCATTCCTCGCACCGCCCGCCCTTCACGTTGAAGCTGAACCGGCCGGCCTTGTAGCCGCGCTCCAGCGAGAGCGGCGTGCGCGTGAAGAGGTCCCGGATGTTGTCGTAGAATCCGATATAGGTGGCTGGGTTGGACCGGCTGTTTCGGCCGATCGGCGACTGGTCGATATTCACCACGTTGTGCACGTGTTCCGTCCCTTCCACCCGATCGTGCTCGCCGGGGAGCGTGCGCGTGTCCACCAGCCGCTTCCACAGCGCCTTGTAGAGGATCTCGTTCACGAGCGTGCTCTTCCCGGAACCCGAGGCGCCGGTGATCGCGACCAGCGCGCCCAGGGGAAACGTCACATCCACCGACTTGAGATTGTTCTCCCGTGCTCCGCGCACCACCAGCGTCCTGCCGCTTCCGTGGCGCCGCCGTCCCGGAGTCGCGATCGACCGCTTGCCGGAGAGGAATTGACCGGTCGGTGACGCCTTGCTCCGCAGCAGGGCATCGAGCGTCCCCTGCACCACCACGCGTCCTCCATGCAGGCCCGGTCCCGGTCCCATTTCGACAATGTGATCGGCGGCCCGGATGGTGTCCTCATCGTGCTCGACCACGATCACCGTGTTGCCGATGTCGCGCAGACTCCGGAGCGTGTCGATCATCTTCACGTTGTCCTTCGGATGAAGGCCGATACTCGGTTCGTCGAGCACGTACAGCATCCCCATCAGTCCCGATCCGATCTGCGTCGACAGCCGGATCCGCTGCGACTCTCCGCCCGAGAGCGTGCCCGACCTCCGGTTGAAGTTGAGATAATCCAGGCCGATGCCGAGCAGGAGTTTCACCCGGCGCCGGATCTCGCTGATGACCTGCCGGCCGGCATCCGCACCCCGTCCGGCGGGCTTCAGCGTGCCCAGGAACTCGTAGAGTTCATCGAAGTGGAGCTGGCCGACCTCGTGGATGCTCCGCCCGGCTACCGTGAACAGGAGGCGCGTTGCCCGGAGACGCGCGCCTCGGCAGTCGGGACAGGTGCGCTCCACCATGACCTTGTCGAGCCACGCTTCCATGCGGCTGTTCGCCTCGCCGCGCTGCCGATAGCGCCGGTAGTGGCGCTCGATGCGCCGGGCGATGCCGTGAAATCCCACCTCGCGCCCTTCCCACTCCGCGGCGCGCCGGTCTTTCGCGTCGGGTGGCAGGCGCATCGCGACCTTCCGGTCGAGGCCGTACAGCACCGCGTTCCGCGCCGCCTCAGGCAGCTCGCGCCAGGGCGCATCCAGGGAGAAGGAGACGGCCTGTGCGAGACTGTACATCATGCGGCCGTCCCACGTGTCCGGGTTGTAGCGGTAGGCCTCGCGCACGAAGCAGCCGCCGCGGATGCTCCGATCCGGATCGGGAACCAGCAACTCGGGATGCGTGAGCTTGTCGACGCCGAGTCCGCCGCACGTTCGACACGCACTCTCGGGGTTGTTGAACACGAAGTACTCGGGCCCGATGTCGCCATACACGAGGTGGTGCGTGGCGCTCGTGAGCGCCCGTTGCAAGCGGCGCGACTCCTCCCTGGTGGCGCCCCTGGTGACGTGGACTTTCATGAGTCCATCTCCCACCAGGAGCGTAGCGGCGATCGCCGCCTTGAGGGCCTTTTCGTGTCGCCGGCTCACGATCAGCCGGTCGACCACGGCATCCATCTCCGGGACGTCGGCATCCCCTTCCGGCTGGTCGTCGTCCCTGCTCTCCACCGAGCCGGCCTGGTCGGCGAGGTCCACGCGCTTGCCGTCGATGATCATCTGCCGGCAGCCCTTCCGGCGCACTTCGGTGAACAGGACGTTCAGATCCTCACCGTACAGCGCGAACACGGGCGCCAGCAGCTCGATCTCCGTCCCTTCGGGCAGCGCGAGGATCGCCTCGAGGATCTGGCTCGATGATCGGCTCGGCACCGGCTCGCCGCTGCGCGGACAATGGGGCTCGCCGATCGTGGCGTAGAGCAGGTTGAGATAGCTCGAGATGTCGGTCATCGTGCCGACCGTCGAGCGCGGGTTGCTGGCGATGGTCTTCTGCTCGATCGAGATCACCGGAGACAGTCCGTAGACGAAGTCCACGTCCGGCTTGGCGACCTGGGAGACGAACCGCTTCGCGTAGCTCGACAACGACTCCATGTACCGCCGCTGGCCTTCGGCGTAGATGGTGTCGAACGCCAGGCTGGATTTCCCGGAACCCGAGAGGCCGGTGATGACCACCAGCTGATCGCGCGGGATCTCCAGCGAGATGTCCTTCAGATTATGGACGCGCGCGCCCTGCACGGCGATCGTCGTGCGCGGAGACGGCTTTTCCTGCCGGCGGCTCCCGCGTTTCACGATGACGGGAGCGCGTAGAACGCCAGTTCCTGCACCGACACGTTGCTGCGCTTCGTGAGGCGCACGGCCGTCGACGCCTTGCCAACGAGCTTCTGGTCGGCGAGATACTCGCAGGCGGTGGTCGCACCCGACACGTCGAAGTGCCGTTGGAACCAGTCTTCGATCTCGCGGCTCGACCGCGCCTCGCCCACCTCGCGCAGGTGCTCCAGCACCGGCGCAAAGAGTGACCGGGCGCGCTCCGCCATGTACGCGTCGACGGCGTCGAGCGCCGCCTTCATGCGCGAAACGGTCTTCTTCTCGTTGAGCAGGTCGGCGTATACGATGGTGAAGAAGGCGGGATTCAGCTTCATCGCCTGGGGAATCACTTCGCGGTCGGCCAGGAGCCGGGCGCCGAGTACCTCGATCCGCGCCAGCGCGGTGGCGGCATAGAGAATCCACAGCGCGGTGTATTCCAGATCACCGCGGGTCACGAACCATTTGTGCGCCTTGTAGATCGGAGGCAGCGCGTACGTGCCGGCGCGGAGCAGCTGCACCGCCGTGTCGCGCTCGCCGATCTCGCCCAGGTGGGCGCAGAGGTCGGCGATCGTCTCGTCGTGCGTGTAGACGAGCCTTCCCCGGGTGAGGAACGAATGCACGAACGAGTTGCGTAGCGATCCTTCGACAAGTCGCCGGAACTCGCTGCGCGGCATCAGCAGCGCGTGCACGTTCACGCCGTCAGCATTCAGCGCGACGTCCGGTTCGCTGGTTGTGCGATCGTCGGTCGTCACGAACACGAGGTCGACGTCGGACTTCTCCCACACCACGTCGTGCGAGAGGCTGCCGCACAGGATCGCTGCCAGAATCGAAGCGATCGCCCTTCACCGTCTCGATCAGAGCGGCGACCGCTTCGGTGAACTGCTCCTGGGTGGATGGCGATCTCATACGGTCAAGGCCTCGGCGCAACGTCCGCTCAGCGATTCGTGGATGGTGGCGGCGCGACTGGAGAGTCGGCCCGCTGCGCAAGTCCCGACCGAACGCACCAATACGGATTCCTGGACAAACCTGCCTATCGTGGAACCTTCTCTACCGACGCGAGCTTCCGCAGCCGCTCGCGTGCCGCGGCCACGCGCGGCTGGAGCTCGGGGTCGGCGTTCTTCCAGAGTCCGATGAACGCGCGATCATTCTCGGCCGCTTTCTGCACGTTGCCCGCCTCCTCGTAGAGCTGCCCCAGTCGTTCGTGAATGAACGGCACCCTGGTCGGGTCCAGGACCGCATCCATTTTCGGCCAGAACGGCGTGGCGAGATACCGTTCGTACATCGCGATCGCAGAATCGGGCATGGCCGCGGCGTCGTACGCGCGCGCGAGGTTGAATGGAAGACAAGGCGCGCACTCGTTCGCCGGCGCGCCGTCGTATCCCACGTCGGCGCGCCGGAACTCGTCCAGCGCCTCCCGTGGCTGGTGCGCGGCCAGCGCAATCTCGGCCAGCGCCTCGTGCAGGTCGGCCTGGTCCACCCGGCGCAGCGACGTATCGGTGACCTCGGTGCGGTATCGCGCGATCATCGCGCGCGCCCGTTCGACATCTCCGATTGCGGCGAGCGCCACCGCGGCAAGGAGATATGGCCGATCCACCAACGGCATCTCGCTGAACGCTGCCGCCGCAGTATCGACGCGCGCGGCGAGGCGCGCAGCGCGGGCTCCCGACGGTCCGGTGATTGCGGCTTCGATCAAGGCGTCCTCGATGGTGGCTTCCACACCAGAACGGCTCGGCCCGTACGCGATCTGCGTCGTATCCCCGAGTCGCGCCTCGCGGAGCCGGCCCCCACGGACCGCGAGAGAGCGCCTGACGGACAACCCCACGGACCGCGCCTGGGGCGCGGTCAGCTGCGACAGACTGTCCGCCAGGCGCCCTAGCGACTCGAATTCTCCATTGGCGAACAGGAGGTTCACATGTCGGGCCGATCCGTATCCGGGTGACACCCTCGACAGATCTTCAACCGTCGCAGCCGCTTCCTTCAGCTTGCCCTGATTCGAGCTGCATTTCCACGGCGTTGCCAAGTGCGGTGCCGTTGCCGGGCGAGATTCGCGCCGCTGCCAGGTTGAGCGACTCCGCGCGCGCGAATTCACGCCGCTCGCGGAGCGACTCCCCCAGATTAACCGCCGCGGGAATGCTGTCGCCGCGCTGCAGGATGGATTCGTAGGCGGCGATCGCTTTCGCGCGGTCACGCCCCGGGCCGAGCGAGTAATACCGGCCGACAATGAGGTCGCGTTCACGCGCAGGAAGCTTCTCCCGGTACTGGTACGCCCGCAGGGTCGCCGAATCGATGGCGCTCTGTGGCGCCCCGTAATTCGAGAGCGTCGCGGCCAGCGCATTCCACGCCGTGGCAAACGTCGAGTCCAGCGCAACGGCCTCGCGCGCGAGGCCGATCGAGCGCGGGTCGCCCTGGGCGTTGGCCCGCACGGCTTCACTGTACTTCCGCAGTGCATCGAGTGAGCTGGTCGTGGCCTGCACCAGCGGTGGAGTAGCATTCACCGATCGGAGCGATTCGCCGGCGCGGCTCCGCAGTTCGCGCGCCAGCTTGTCTGCCGCGTCGATCAGTCCGCGCGGGCCGTCGCCCGATTCGCGGAACGATGCCAGCTCGGTCCCCGAGTCCGCGCGCACCAATCGGAGCGACACGATGTATCCACCCGGAACGCCCGTCACGTCGCCGTCCACCACCGCCTTGATCCCCTCGCGCAGGGCGATCTGGCGCGCGACCGCCGAGTCCACATGCGTGGTCACTGGCCGCCGCATCCGCTCCAGCGCCGCCACCACCTCGGCGGGTGACACGAGCGTGAACGCGGACGAGCCGGACAGCCCTGCCCGCACCGCGTCGCTCACCACTCGTCCCAGCGTGGAATCCGTGTTCGTCGTGCGAAAGTCCGTGAGGATCACCGGCTCCCGTTGTCGCAGCGCGCCCGTGGCCAGAAGAGAACCGAATGGCCCGAAGCCGAAGGCGCGCATGCCCATGAATACCGCGATGATCGCGATGAAACCGCCGATCGCGTACATCCCGCCGCGTACAGTGCGGTACCAGCTCACATGCGGCGCCGCCCTGAGCGCCATCGTGGCCATCGTCCCGCGAGCGGTCGTACTCGGCGAGCCGCCCGGCGTGTACGTTGGCGTCGCGGTCAGGGCGCGTCGCGCCACGCGCTGCACGTAGCCGGTCCACAGGATCACCGGCAACCCGAGCGCCATCACGATCAGCGAGCCCGGGAAGACCCAGGCGGGGAGTCCGATCGCCACGATCGCGGCCTTCGCCAGAACCGCCACGAGGACGAAGGCCCCCGCATACAGCGCCAGGGCCTTGCGGAACATTCCCGGTCCCCCGCGCAGCACCGCGGGCAACGATTGCATGCCGCTGCCGCTCGTGATCGTCTCGAGCACGCGCGTGATGTCGGCAGCGCTCTGCGGGCGCGCGTCCGCGTCCTTGGCCAGACACTGCATGACGACGTCCGCGAGCGCGGGCGGCAGGTCGGCGCGGAGCTCGGCGATCGGCTGCGGCGCTTCGCTCATGTGCGCCGCGAGCATCCGTTGCGGCGTCCGGCCGGGGAAGACAGCCTTGCCTGACAGGAGTTCGTACGCCATCGCCCCGAGCGCGTAGATGTCGGCGCGGTGATCGATCTGGGGATCGCCAGCAGCCTGCTCCGGCGCCATGTATGCCGGCGTGCCGATCGAGGTGCCAATCTGCGTGAGCGTCGCCCCTCCGCTCGCCGTGCGCGCGGCGCTGAGGGCTTTGGCGATGCCGAAGTCCGTCACGACCGCCGTGCCTTCGGAGAGAAGCACGTTGTCGGGTTTGATGTCGCGGTGCACCACACCCTGCCGGTGTGCGTAGGCGAGCGCCTTCGACACGTCTCGCACCACGCCGATCACCTCGGTCACCGAAAGCGGCCCGCGCGCGAGCCGGGAGCGCAGCGACTCGCCCTCCACGAATGGCATCGTATAGAAGGGCAGCCCATCCGTGTCGCCGGCTGAAAGAACCGGTACAATGTTCGCCTGCTGCAGGGCTGCGGCCGTCTGGATCTCGCGCTCGAACCGCTCGATGCTGATGCCCTGCGCCAACTCGGGCGAGAGCACCTTTACCACCACCTTGCGCTTGAGCCGGTGCTCCTCGGCGACGAACACCTTCGACATCCCTCCACCACCGAGTTCGCGGCCGAGCGTGTAGCTGCCCGAAAGCGTGGTCTGGAGCTGGTCGCGGAGGGGATTGGTCACGATGGGCGGCCCGGTCAACGGAGCGTGATCTGCGCGACAGATGAAGGACCGGGCTACCTTCCGACCCGGCACGTTCTGCTGGCGGAGAAAGTATCACTCCGCGCGCGGCACGGCACCACGGTCGCCACACCGTAGTCGCGCGCGCTGACCCGATCGCGGCCGGTCGGTCAGGACCCGCCGAGCACCCGCGCCGGATCCGTGCGTCCCGCCCGCCGCGCCGGGCCCGCGCTGGCTGCCACCGCCACCGCGCCAGTCACCAGCACGACACCCAGGAACGTCCAGGGATCGAAGGGCCGCACCCCGTACAGCAGCGACGTCATCAGCCGCGTGAACCCGAGCGCCATCGCCCCGCCGATCACAAGCCCGCCCAGCGCCTGCCGCATTCCGGTTCGCAGGCTCAGTGCCATCAACTCACGCGGCGAGGCGCCTAACGCGGCCCGGATCCCGAACTCCTGCGCCCGCGAGGCCACCACCTGCGACACGATCCCGTAGATACCGATCGCCGCCAGAACCAGCGCCAGCACGCCGAACAGCTCGAGGAGCTCCATCGCGAACCGCGGCCCCGCCACCGCCGCGTACACCACGTCCCGCATCGTGCGCACCTCGGAGATGGGGAGCCGCGGATCGATCTCGCGGACCAGTGCCCGCACCGGAGCCACCAGCGTCGCCGGATCTCCGGCCGCCCGGATCACCAGACTCATGCTGCGCCGGGTCAGCCCCGGCGCCCGTGCGTATTGCCCGAGCGTGGCGTAGAACCCCGGCTTGGGCCGGCCCACCAGGGCGTTGTGGTGCACGTCGTCCACCACCCCCACGATCGTGTAGATCTGGGAGCTGTCGCTGCCGCTCACGCGCACCCGACCGCCCAGCGCCTGACGACCCGCAAAGTACTGCTGCTCGAATGCCTGGTTCACCACCATCGCCAGCGGGGCGGCCATGTCGTCACGCGCGTCGAACACCCTCCCCTCTCGCAACTTGAGCCCCATCGCCTCGAAGTATCCCGGCGTCACAACCTGCCAGTCGCCCGGAGCCCCCTGATTCGGCGGTGGCGTGTATCCGGCGATCCGGAGCCCCCAGTCCCCCATCTCGGTCGCCAGCGGCAGCCCCCCCACCGCGCCCACCGCCTGCACGCCCGGGAGCGAAGCCACGCGCCGCTGCAGCTCGTCCCAGAACCCGGCCACTCGGATGGAATCCGGATACCAGGTGGAAGGCGTCGACAGACGCATCGTGATCACGCCGTCGGGGCGGAAACCGGCGTCGATCGTGAGCAGATTGCGCACGCTCTGGATCATCAGTCCGGCCGCAACGACCAGGACCACGGCCAGGGCCACTTCGCCAGCCACCAGCGACTGCCGCCAGCGGAGCCGTGCCCGGCCGCTGGTCGCCCCCCGGCCGCCCTCGCGCAACTCGCCCGCCGGCGCGACCTGCCGCGCCTGCAGCGCGGGAAGGATCCCCGCCAGCACGGCGGCCAGCGCCGCAACGCCCAGCGCGAACCCCAGCACGCCTCCGTCGATCGCCGTTTCGCCGACGCGCGGAAGTGCCGCCGGAGCGCTCGCCCGAACCACCCGCACGCCGACGATCGCCAGTCCCACGCCTAACGTCCCACCCAGCGCGGCGAGGACCGTCGATTCGGCCAGCAACAGTCTCGTCAGGCGGAAAGCGCCCGCGCCGAGCGCGACCCGCACCGCAAGCTCCCGTCGCCGTCCTTCTCCGCGCACCAGCATCAACCCCGCGACGTTCGCGCAGGAGATCAGCAGCACCAGTCCCACCGCGGCAAAGACGACCAGCAACACCGGTCGCACGCGCCCCGTAATCTGCTGGGCGATCGGAACGGCGAACGCGTGAAAGCCCACGTTGGCCATGTAGCCATACTGCTCCAGCTCGGCGACCAGCGCCCGCAGCTGCGCGTTGGCCATCGCCGCACTCGCACCGGGGGCGAGCCGCGCGACCGCGTAAAATCCGTGGTTGGACCCGCCCTTGGGGAAGGCGGGACCCGGCACGGCGCCCTCGGCGGCCGCGTCGGTTGCGAGCGGAAACCAGGCTTCGGACTGGCCGTTCGCGCCGAAGTCGAGCGGCAGCCGGAATCGGGGTGGCATGACGCCCACCACCGTCGCTGTCCGGCCCGAAATCCGGATGTCGCGACCGACGACGGCGGGATCGGCGCCAAACCGCCGCTGCCACAGCCCGTACGCCAGCATCACGACCCGCGGCCCGCCGGGACGGTCCTCCTCGGAAGTGAACGATCGACCGATCATCGGCTGCACGCCCAGAATCGGAAAGACGCTGGCGTGGACGTTGGCCGACCGGATCCGCTCGGGAGCGTCATCGTCGAAGGTGACCGAGCCGTCCGTCCAGAGACCGATGTCGGCAAACGCCGGAATTCGCGCGCGCCACCCCTCCCACTCATCGTAGGACAGCCATGTCTGATCGAATCCCTTCCACGCACTCCACACCACGGCGATGCCGTCGGGATTGCCGTAGGGGAGCGGCGTGAGGAGGACCTGTTTCACCACTCCGAAGAGCGTCGTGGTTGCCCCGATTCCCAGTGCGAGCGTGATCGTGGCGACGGTCGTGAACCCGGCGCGCCGGCGCAGCGAACGCAGAGCAAATCGGACGTCGTTCCACCCGTCGAGCAGCCTGCTTCCCCTCTTGTCGCGCTCGCCGTCCCCCTCCCCGTGCCGGCTTCCGGACTCCCCGCTGACGTCTGAGGCAATACGGTCATTCCAAGCCATTGCAGATCCCTGTCGGACGTTGAGGGTTAGATCGCAAGCCGGAGGCTATGGTTTGGAGGTCGGCCGAGTCGGCTCGGCGTGTTCGCCTCGTCATGGAGGTGCGTGCCGAGGATATCCGCTGCGCAACCTGCCAATTTAGGTTTCATCGGGCTACCCTCACGAACGCCAAGCCACGACCCTCCGCCGGACTCCTCACCCACCCGCTGCCATGAACACCCAGGACGCTCAGACCATCATCGCCATCGCCACCCTCGCTGCCACCGCCGACGGCCAGCAGTCGGACGCCGAGCGCACCAACATCGCCGGCGCGGCCAGCCGTCTCGGCTTCAACCTCGACGATGCGCTGCTGGAACGCGCCGCCGGGGGAAAGGTCGACCTGCAAGCGCTCGCTGCCACCCTCTCCAGCGACGAAGCGCGTCTGGCAGCGTATGATGCCGCGGCCGCCGTCTGCCATGCCGACGGAATCCCCAACGCGGGCGAGTCCGCCTTTCTCGCGGAGCTCTCGCGTGCACTGGGTGGTACTGCTGCCTCACCAGAGGCGACTGCCGCGATGGGGGCAGCCGCCGCCTCCTCCTCCACGGGACAAGGCGCTGGGCCTCCGTCTACGGATCTCGACGCGTTCATCCTCGACCAGTCCATGCTGACCGCTGCCTGTTCGATCCTCCCGGGCAGCCTCTCCGGCATGGCGATCCTGCCGCTGCAGCTGCGGATGGCGTACAGCATCGGCCAGCGTCACGGACAGCAGCTCGACATGGCGCAGGTCAAGGATCTGGCGGCGGTGTTCGGCATCGGTGCCGCCGGTCACGTGGTGGAAGGAGTCATCCGCGGATTCGCGCGCGGCGTGGGGCGCGGGCTGCTGGGCGGCTTGTTAGGCAGTACCGCTGGCCTGGCTGCCGGAGCGGCCGTGACGTTCGCGACCACCTACGCGCTCGGCAAGGCGACCGACCAATACTATGCGCAGGGCCGGCGGCTGAGCAGTCAGGACCTGCGCGCCCTGTTCGCGCGCTTCCAGTCCGAGGCGAACACGATCTACCCGCGTGTCCAGGGCCGCATCAGCGAGCTCGCGGCCAGCAACAATCTGTCGTCCGTGCTCACCGGGCGTGGAGCGTGAGGGTCCCAGAGAAGATGTCGGCTTCGAGGAGGCTGCCGATGGGCTCTGGGCCCTGTACTGCTACACCCACCTGCTGGGACAGCTGAACGAATGCGAAGGCCACGTCTTCGGTGTGCACCTTCGCGCGAAACCCGTCCGATCGGAGACCTGACGATGTTACCAATGTCTCCGGCTGTTCAATCTTGATCGCGAAGAGTGTGCTAGATGCCGCGTGTCCTCGCCAAATGGACGATGCGATCCGAAGCGCGGAACGCGAGCGCCTGGATGGTCATCGTCGGCTGACCGCGACCCGAGGTAACGAAGCTGCTCCCGTCGACCAGGAAGAGGTTGGGCACGTCGTGTGCGCGGTGGTCCGCGTTGATGACCGAAGTCCCGGGATCGTTGCCCATCCGGCAGGTGCCGAGCAGATGCTCACCACCACCTCCTGCGGGACGCGCGACCTGGGGATCGGAGATCTGTTCCGGACCAGCCGCTTCCAACAGGTCGCGCGCGCGATCGGCGAAGAACTGCTTCAGCTTGACGTCCAGCGGGTGATCGGTGGAAGTAATGCGCGGCACCGGAAGTCCCCAGGCGTCCTTCGCCTCCGGATCGAGGTCAACCCGATTGCTCACCACCGGAAGCATCGATTGATGGGAGTTGGTCGCTGCCCTGTTACAGGCGTAAGCCCGTGCCCGTCGTTTCCACTCGCGTCCCCAGGTTGGCTCGCCGGGCCAGCCACCGCCGCTTCTCCCGCTGCTGGCTTTTCGCATGTCGATCCCGCCGCCACCGTAAAGACCCAGTGCCCTTGGGGTCTCGAAGAAATCCCAGACCACGCGGGAGGTGTTGACGCCCTTCCAGCTGTTGACCTCATGCTCGAACAGGGCGACCGAGCCGGTCCCCGGATTGTTCATCAGATTGCGTCCGACCTGCCCACTCGAGTTGGCGAGCCCGGCCGGAGAGGCACCGCTCGCGGAGAGCAGCAGCAACCTGGGCGTTTCGACGCCGTTGGCCGACAGCACGACCGCTTTCGCGCGCTGGAAGATTTCCCGCCTTCTCGCGTCGAAATAGGTGACGCCGGTAACCCGGCCGTTCGATCCCGACTCGACCTTGCGGACATAGCTGTTGGGCCTGATCTCGCACCGCTTGGTGGCCACGGCGCCGGGAATCATCGCCACCAGTGTGCTCGACTTGGCCCGCACCTCGCAGCCGTAACCCGCGCACATGCCACACGCCACGCAGGCTGAACGACCGCGATACGGACGCGAGAGGATCGCCATTGGCGCCGGCCAGGCGTGCCAGCCGAGCTTCTTCGCGCCGCGCTCGCACAGCACGCCTTCTGACTTGATCGGGAGCGGCGGAAGGGGGTATCCCTTGCTTCGCCACGGTTCAAAGGGGTTTCCAGCCTTGCCGGAGACTCCAATTTCCCACTCGACCCTGGTGTAGTACGGCTCGAGCTCCCGGTAGCTGATCGGCCAATCGGCAACGCTCGAGCCGTCAGGGACGCCGAGTCGTGTCGCCTGCTCGAACTCGATCTCCGGTTGGCGCCAGTAGTTGGCGGTGAAGTGGACCGTACCGCCGCCGACGAGACGTCCGTAGTCGATGTGATTGCCCAGCTCGGCCTTCTCGCCCTCGTTGGCCCGGCGGGTCGTCGGCGGGCGGTAGCTGAGCTGCTTCTCGGGGGGAACATAGTCGCTGTCGTGGCTGAAATCCTTCTCGGTGAGCCAGGGGCCCTGCTCGAGCACGACGACGGAAAAGCCGGATCGGGCGAGCTCATGGGCCATGACGCCGCCGGCCGCACCGGAGCCGACGATGACGAAATCCACCTCGTCGCTTGGCCGATAGGTCTTCATGGGCGGCAAGGCCGCCGCGGCGTCGCCGCGTGTCTGATCAGACACGGTCGTAGTACCCGAAGGGTGGGGTCCAGGAGTAGCGGTCCTCGTATCCGTTCAGCTTCCAGCCCACCTTCCTGAAATTGCCGCCGTGCACCGGGTCCGAAAACATGCCGGTCATAGTGGCCCCCCGAAACACATTGAACGACGCCCGATTGCTCTTTTCGAAGTTGAGGAGGAGCGCGATCTGGTCAGCGTCGCTCAACGTCGCGAATGAGCGGTGTCCCGCCCCGCTGGCCGCGACCGCGTCGCTGAGCTGCGTCAAGCTTTTCCGGAAGTCGGACTGGCCGTTCGAGAAGACAGTGGCCAGGTAGTGGTCGAGAAAGCGGACCACGTGTGCCTCGCGCGCGCCCGGCGTGTCGTCCGTTGGCACGATTTGCGCGCTGATCGCGTCGAACTCGCGCGCCTCATCGGCAGTGAAGAACTCGTACGGTTGCTGAGAGGTGGCGGATGCAGCGTAGGCTGCCGTGGCGTGCAACTCGGCGCCGTGTGTGGCCAGCCAGGCGCTCACCGCGGCACTCGCCGCACCAAAGACGAAGTCCCGCCGGTTCACTTCAGATTCGGTCATAGCGGCGTGGCTCGGGTCGATTCGCACGAGAACCTCCTTCGCAAGGCAACAGGATGTCAGGCGGCCTAACGCCCAGCTTCAACTGCAGCCGAATCAAACGCGCGCGAGCATAGCGCGCATCCCACTGATCGGCTGCCAACTGCAAGCAATGTTGGACTGCACGGGTGCGCGGACTAGGGGGTGAACAATTCGTGGAGTAGGGCCAGGGTTGCAGCGACCGCCGGTGGGGCGAGGCGCCCGAGCTTGCGCACCAGGCGCTCGCGATCAACGGTCCGGACTTGATCGAGGACAATGAAGCCGTCGCGTTTCTGAAACCGGCAGGCGACGCGCCACGGGTACGTATGGCCGCCCGTGGTCATGGGCGCGACGATGACCGTGCGCAGATGCCGATTCAATTCGTCGGGCGAGATCACGACACATGGTCGCGTCTTGCGAATCTCCCTGCCCCGCGTGGGATCGAGTTGGACCAACACGACGTCCCCCCGCTTCGGACTTACCGCCACTCCCACTCGTCTCGATCGAACTGCGTCGCGTTCGCGGCATCAAGGAGGGCATCCTCGCCGGCAGCGTGCATGGCCCGTGCCGCGTCATCCCACCCCGCGCGGGGCTCGCGGGCGGCCTCAATGACAATGCGCCCCGGCGTCGCGCGCAGCACGACATCCTCGCCGAGGCCGGCCTGTTCGAGGAGCGGGCGCGGCAGCCGGACGCCTTGTGAGTTACCGATACGGACGATGCGGGTCTTCACAGCGAGCCTCCGTGATTACAAAGTAATCACCGCTCGGGCCGCCCACCAGTGCGTCGAGTGCAGCCCAACGATCAGGGTTCTGCTGCGTGGCCGGGTCGGGAGTGCACAACTCCTCGATGACGTCAAGAGACTGGCCTCATCCCCTTGCGCCCTCGCGGCGAGTGATTCGTCACCGTTTCTTCATCAGGTTCTGCGCCAGGATCACGACGATCCTTCCCGCCGACTCCAGGTTGGCTGGGTCCACGCGGTCCCGCGTGTCCCGTGGCGTGTGATACATCGCGTCGTTGTTAAGGTGGATGAACACGGCAGGGATCCCCACGCGGGTGAAGCTCAGATGATCGCTTCCCCCTGCACCCCGTGTGGTGTCGAGCCTCGTCCGCACGCTCGCCCGGTTCGCGGCGTCACGCGCCATGCCCGCCAGACCGGCATCGCCGAAGATTTTCCAGCTCGTCCGTAAGCCAACCACGTCGAGCCAGCTCGTGCCCACGCCGACCATGTCGAGGTTTATCATCCCCAGAATCGCCGAGCGCTGGCCGGCATCCAGCTTGGCCACAAACGCTTGGCTCCCGTTTGTGCCTGTCTCCTCGGCCCCAAACGCCACGAAGCAGAGCTTCCCCGCGGCGGCCAGGGGAGCCAGGACCCGCGCTGCTTCCAGCGTTACGCCGGTCCCGGAGGCGTTGTCATTGGCACCGGCGACTCCGGCCAATGTGTCGTAGTGTCCGCCGACGATCACAGCGCACTCTCGACCGGCCTGCGCCACGACGTTTTGACTCTGGAGAGTGATGACCTCCGCGCTCGCCCGCACCTCCACCTGGACGCCGCCAGTGCTGAGGGCCTGACGCAGCCGCAGCCCGTCCTCACGTGAGATGGTCAGCCCCGGTATGGTCGACGGATTCGGCACCGCCCCGCCGAACCTGCCGGGCTTGTTGTTGAAGATCAGCACCGCGATTGCACCCGCGCGAGCCGCGCTGCTGACTTTTTCCTCGATGGTGAATTGGCCGCGCTCCAGGAGTGCCACGCGTCCGCCAACGCTGCCGAGCGTCAGGGTATTCCCCAACCCGCCGTCGACCAGCGGACCGCGAACCATTCCTTGAGCGGAGCGGGTGATCAGCGATGCCGGGACCTGCCTGGGACCGCCGGTAAGGACCTGCAGCACGGAGTGGTCTACTACAGTCGTGAACGAGAAGGGCTGCTGCTCGACGTGGTACCCCCAGTTCGTCAATTGCGCGGCCAGATACGCGGCGGCGGTCCGCTCCTGATCGCTCCCGGCGGGCCGCGCACCGATGCTCCCTGCCAGTTGATCGACGTACCGGCGAGCGCTGGCCCCGGAAAACGCCGATGGCTCAACGAGGGAAACGGCGACGTGGTTCGGTGTCCGGCTGGCCGTGCCGGCGGGAGAGGCACCTGTTGCGGCCGCGGTGATCGCAGTCCGCCGAGCGGGCGCCTCTCCGGGCGAGCAGGCGGCGGTGAGAAGGAGAACCGCAGAGAGAACGAAGCCAATCAAGAGGCTCATCTCACACTGGAGGTGACGGAGACATCGCCAAACATTGGAGGTCGTCGGGGACTGCCGCAGAGTACACAGTCGGCATAACGCCAAAGTTCAGCTGCAAGCGAGTCAATAAGAGCGCGTGGCAAAACCACGCGCAACCACTAGATCGCTTGTCAGCTGCAACGTCGTTAGGTAGCGAGCACGAGATTCAGACTTACGTGGACTAAGCTGGCCGAATGGCATTGCCACCAGCGATGACAATGCGCTCCACGACATCGGGCGGCAAACCCTTCGGAAACAATCCAAATGCCGAGCGCCCACGTGAACCGGTCATCCCGCGCCGCCTCGGCCTCAACAAGGTCCACGACCTCAGTGCCACGGAGGCGCGTGTTCCACGCCATCGGTGTGCCGCCGAGCGTGGGCAGGATGCTCTTGGCCACCATCGGCTCGAGCACGAAAACAGGAACGCACCGAGAAACGGGGCGCCGGCAAAGAGGGCCGTCACGATGCGGCCGTTCGGCGGGGACGTCGTCGCAGTAGAGGCAGCGATGGTGGTCTGACCGGTCACGGATGCGCGCGCTCTGCGGAGATCGTAGGACGCATCGTTTTTCGCGGCCACCCCTTGCCATGCCGCAACGCCTGCGTTACATACTGAACCATATGGTTCAGTATGTGACGACCCGACTTGATACTTCGTTCGCCGCGCTCTCGGACGCCACGCGGCGTGGCGTTCTGGAGCAGCTCGGACGAGCCGACGCTTCGATCACGGACCTTGCCGAGACGTTCCACATGACGCTCACGGGCATGAAGAAGCACGTCGGCGTTCTGGAGCAGGCGGGGCTGGTCGCCACGAAGAAGATCGGGCGCGTGCGGACGTGCCAGCTGGGCCCGCGCCGATTGGAGGAAGAGACGCTGTGGCTCGAGAGGTACCGGCAGCGCTGGGACGAACGCTTCGACGCGTTGGACAAGGTTGTCGAGGAACTGACACGAAAGGAGAAGAGCGATGAACGCAAGAATCGAAAGTGAGCCCGGCCCCGTGAAGAACCGCACCACGGTGGAACGGAAGTCGGACCGCGAGGTGGTTGTCACGCGGACCATCAACGGCCCGGCGCGAATCGTGTTCGAGGCATTTACCAGGGCCGAGCTGCTCAAGCGTTGGTGGGTGCCCAAGTCGATGGGAATGACCCTGCTGTCCTGCGAGGTGGATGCTCGTGTCGGAGGCAAGTACCGATTGGTATTCGACCACGGTGGCCCCGAGCCTGCCGCGTTTTTCGGCTCATATGTCGAAGTGAAGCCGTACTCGCGCCTCGCGTGGACCAATGAAGAAGGTGGCGAGGGCGGGCCTGTCACCACGGTGACCTTCGAGGAAAAGGGCGGCAAGACGCTGGTGGTCCTGCGCGAGAGCTATCCTTCGAAGGAAGCGCTCGACGCTGCCGGCACCGGAGCAGCCGATGCAATGGTCGAGACGTTCGATCAGCTGGACGAGCTTCTCGTCGCCCTGGGTGAGAGCTCGGGACAGTAACAGAAACGTGGATCTCGCGGTCGGTCGTCCGATGGTCCCGGCTCACACTGGCCGGGGCTATCGGGCGGAGTCGCGAACATTCGATCGACGGGTCCCACGCTCACGGCGCAGCGTTCCGCGCCGGTCGCGTCCTGAGGTGCGCCCAGGCCCAGCCGAGCAGGGTGATGGCTAGGGGAGAGCGCGGCAAACCCGCGCGGCGGACGGGTACGCTCGGCTTTCGTGACAAGCGCTGCCCCAAGACATTCAGTACGCCAGCGCCGAGCCCAAGAATCGCGCGTCGTTCCCATGCGGCTTTGGCCGTGGATCGAGCGCCGGGCATTCCTTGGATCGCCTACGGTCAAGGCTTCACGATCTGCTCCTTGCCGTCCTCGTTCCGCAGCGTGAGCGTGCTTTCGCGCCCCTTCGACTGCAGGATGACGTACGTATCGGTCGTCCCGGTGGGACCGTTAAAGCTCAATCCCGCGACCTGCTCCGATGCGCCGATCTTGACGGACGGACGTCCGCGCTCGGTGATCAGCCGCAAGAGCACGGTTTCGGCTCCGCGGTCGGCGCCCGTCGTGTTCGTCGGCGGCATGACGGTGATGCTCGCCCGCACGCGGCCCTGATCATCGACGATCTCGAGCCCGCGGCCTCGAAGCATTGGCGCCGCCTGCTGCGCTGCCGCCGGACGAACCTCGTGAGCGAGTGTGACCAGCAGCAACGCGAAATTGACGATGGTGAGCGATACCAATAGCCGTTGAGCCTTCATTGGATCCCCTGGTGAGATCATGCGAGTACTATAGAGAGGCAGAGTGGAGAGGCAATGAGTTAACTGGCCGTATAACGTAGAAGCCGTGTGGCTATCTAACGCTACGAATCAAGTGCGGCGGTTTCTATCATCAGAGCGGCAAAGCCGCTACGCAGCAACCGCCGGCAGTCTGCATTTGTCTGTTAGGCACCGACCCGCACCAGCTCGCCCGGGCGCACGGTCTGGAAGACCGCGAGCAGCTCTGGGAGCATGGGCCGGAGGTGCTTGAGCTGGTTCGAGGCGGCGTGGATCACCACGATCCCAAACGGAAACGCCTGAATCCGCTGCTGGTGCTCGAGATTTCGGTCCATCGTGACGAAGACCTCGTGGTTCTCCGCGGTCCGTCGGAGTAACTCGCCGTTCGCCACCCCGCTCCAGTCCAACGCCCGGACGGTATCTACGGTGTGGCCAGGCAACTCCTTCGCCAAATCGACGGGCAGGTTCTCATCAAGGAGTATGCGCACCGGCCGGAACGGCGGCGAGGAGGGTGTCACGCGCCAGGTCCAGGGCCGCCACGGCCTGCTCCCGGGTTACCGACGGAAACTGGCGCAGAAACTCGTCCAGGGTCTCGCCCCCCTCAAGGTAGTCAAAGAGGGACTGAGCCGGCACGCGAGTACCGACAAACACAGGCGTGCCGCCCAAGATCTGGGGATCGCTATGGATTACGCGGGCGGGGGCAGTCATGACGCGCTCCGGTGAGACTACCGTAATATAGCGGTCCGGCACAGTTGGGAAGGCGATGCCGCCGCCTCCCCTGTCAACTCTTTCGGGATCGCACCCGCGCCGATGAGTCGTGTGCCTAACGCCAGCTTCTGCTGCGAGCGGTCACATCATCGCGAGCGCAGCGAGTCTCCGCAAGCCGCTCGTCAGCAGCAAGCACCGTTAGGCCGCGGCGCGACATGCGCTGGAACGGCACTGCGCGCGACCTTCTGGTGACGGCGTCCGCCCGCGATGGGCGTATGCTCGGCGCTCCCGTGCTTCGGAGCGCCGTGCGCGATGTCCGCGGTCCCCGCATGCGTGGCGCCGGGCGTTTACAAGCCGCGCCGCCCGCAGGCCTCGCCGCTGTTTCGCCTCGTGAGCGACCACTTCCGCGCGTTTCACGCCGCGTACGAAGAGCGGTTCGCCGCGACCTATGGCGACTGGCGCCCGGTCGTGCGCGAAGTCGCCGACAAGTTCCTCGCGTGTGGCGTGCTCGAGCACGGATTCGCGCGCGTGCGCTGCGACGCCTGCGCGCACGAGTACCTGCTCGCCTTCTCGTGCAAGGCGCGCTACTTCTGCCCGAGCTGTCACGCCAAGCGCTTGGCGCTCTGGACGTTGTGGCTCGAAGACTCGCTCCTTGCGCCCGGCGTGCCGCACCGCCAGGTGGTGCTCACGATCCCCAAGCGCCTCCGCGCGTGGTGTCTCTACCGCCGCTCGCTCCTGGGCGATCTCGCCCGCGTCGCGGCGCGCACGGTGACCGCCGCCGTGCGCGCACTGACCCGAGAGCCGACGCTCGCCGTGGGCATCGTGGGCTGCATCCAGACCCACGGATCGCTCGCCAACTGGCATCCGCACATTCATATGATTGCGACCGACGGGGGCTTCCGTTCTGATGGCGCCTTCGTGCCATGGCCCGCGCACGACACGGCCCAGCTCACCGAAGCGTTTCGTCGCGCCGTGCTCCGGCTGTTCGTGCGGCGCGGGCTGTTCGAGCACGAAGATGCCGAGGGGATGCTGGCCTGGCCGCACTCGGGCTTTCACGTGCACGATGCGGTGCTGGTCCCCGATGGCGACACGGCCTTCGCGCTGCGCTTGGCGCGGTATTGCGCGCGCAATCCCGTGGCGCTCGACCGGCTCGAGTACGATGCGCCGGCGCGCCAGGTGCGCTACCGCTCCGACAAGGCGGACGGGCCGACGGCGGGGACCGACACGGTGGATCCGCTGGAGTTTCTCGCGCGGGTGCTGGCGCACGTGCCGAACAAGCACCAGGTGATGACGCGCTACTACGGCTACTACGCCAATCGCGTGCGCGGTGCCCGGCGCGCGGCGACCGCGGACGCGCCACCGACGACGATCGCTGAGGCGGTGCCGCTCCCGCTCCGCGAGGCGCGGCGGCGCTGGGCCGAGTTACTGCGGCAGCTCTTCGAGGTCGATCCGCTCCGGTGCCCCCAGTGCGGCGCCGAGATGCGCATCGTCGCCTTCATCACGCAGCGCGCCGGGATCGACCGGATCCTCGACCACATGCGCCGGACCCGCGAGGCCGCCCGCGGGCCGCCGCCGACGGCGCGCACGACAGCGCGCCGCGCGTCGGCACGCCCCGCGCGTCAAAGCGCCTAACGCGTTACCCCTGTTTGCCCGTTCCCCCATGACTCAGGCTGAGTGCCGTGGGGACGCGTGGGTTGCGCGACCGTGGCACGCCCGACGCGCGTCGCCGCCACCGCCCGTCCCGCTCGCGTCTCAGACGCGCCGCGGACGCGTCCGGCGCGCCCTCCGCGCGCGGCGTTCCCCACCCGCGGCTCTCCCACCGCAGTTGCCGACGCAACCTTCCGGGCGCTGCGCGATTGAATTTCCTATCCCCGTCCGCTTCCTGCGCGACCGCTGCCTCGTGCGCGCGGATGCGTCGGGCGCGCTGCTGCACCGGCGCGGGTACCGTCAGGCACTCGCGAAAGCGCCACTGCGTGAGACGCTGGCCGCTGCGATGCTGCTGGCCTCGGCGTGGGATCCGCGCGCGCCGCTGCTCGACCCGCTCTGCGGCTCCGGCACGATCGCCATCGAGGCCGCGCTGCTGGCCCGCAACATTGCGCCCGGCATCGCCGGCGCCGAGCGGCAGCCGCGCGCGTTCGCCTTCACGCAATGGCCGGGCTTCGATCTTGCGCTCTGGCGGCAGGTGGTGGACGATGCGAGAGCGCAGGTGCGGGAACGGAGCGGAACGCGTATCGTCGCCTCCGATCGGAACGGCGGGGCCATCCGGGCGGCGAAGGAGAATGCCGCGCGCGCCGGTGTGCTCGATGACATCGAGTTCGCGGTGCGACCGCTTTCCGCCGTCGTGGCGCCCGCAGAGCCCGGCTGGCTGGTCACCAACCCGCCCTACGGCGTGCGCACGGGCGAGCGCAACACGGCCCTCGCCGTGCTCGCTGAGCTGAACGCGCTGGAGCGCGGACCCCTGCGCGAATGGCGGCTCGCACTGCTCCAGCCCGAGCGACTGCCTCCCGACCCGGCACTGCTCGAGCTGTTCGCGACCTCGAACGGCGGATTGTCCGTCCGCCTGCTGGCGCGTTGATAGTATACGGTTAGACCCGTCGCGGGCTGCCGGTCACGGCATCACCGGCGCTCGCGCATGCCAGCCAACGCGGCGCGGTCCAGCACGTGGCCGTTGCGGATGACCGCAGCGATGCGCCGGGTGTTGTGGATGTCCTGCAGGGGATCGGCATCGAGGAGTACGAGATCGGCCACGTAGCCGGCGCGGATGACCCCGAGCGAGTCCGCGAGTCCCAGGTAACGGGCCGGATCGAGCGTGGCCGATCGCAACGCCTCCACGGGCGTGAGCCCGCCTTCGACCAGGAGCTCCAGCTCGCGGTGCAGATCGGTCGCGGGGAAATCGAACATCGCGCCCGCATCCGTACCGGCGAGAATCATGACGCCGAGGTGCTCCAGCCGTGCAACGAGTGCCGGCATGGCCGCAAACGTCACACGCAGATCCGCGGTGCTCGTCGCATTGAAATCGTGGGCGCCCTGATTGCGCCAGTCGTTCACGAGGTCCGGCGCCAGGTCCTCGAGACGCGGATCGTCGTTCCAGCGGCCGGACGCGGCGAAGGCTTCCGATTCCAGATCCTTGAGCGTGGCATCCAGCGCCACACCCCGCTGCACCATGAGCGCAGCCAGCGCGCGGACGCGCGTGCTGTCGATGTGCGCCACGGCCTCCGCGTCCGCGGCATACAGCGCGTTGTACCGTTGGGCATCGTCTTTCTGTACCAGCACGCGATTGCGCAGATCCCTCTCGCGATTCGTGAAGGCGGGCGCGAGGCCGAGCGAGTGCTCGATGCTGGTCAGGCCACTGTCGATCGCTTCCTCGAGATCGAGGCCGAACGGCACGTGGCCGGCAATCGGCATGCGACGTGCCCTGGCCTCGCGGGCGAGCGCATGCCACACGTCCCTGCGCATGAACGAATCCTGGATCTTCACGTAGTCGGCGTGTTCCGCAACGCGCGCTACAGCCTGCGGCGCGGCCGCCGCATCGGTAATCCCCTGACCCCAGGTGCTGGGCGTGATCGCACCGGTCGCATGGTTCACGAACGCCAGGCCGGCAGCCACGATGCGGGGTCCGACGCGTCTGCCGGCCGCAATCTCGTCGCGCCAGACGAAGATCGAATCCGGCGAGCCCATGTCGCGCACGCCGGTAATGCCCCAGGCCAGGAAGAGGGGAAGAATCGCGGGTCCGCGCAGCAGTGAAACGTGCATGTGCATGTCCCAGAGGCCCGGGATCAGATACTTGCCCGACCCATCCACCACCGTGGCGCCTGCAGGCGCCGCTTCGTGTCCGATCGACTGGATGCGATTGCCCGAGATCAGCACGGTCACATCCGGGGATGGGGCAGCGCCGCTGGCGTCGATCACGGTGACGTGCGTAATGGCGACGCTGGCCGCAGGCGGGGCCGCGCCCCGGCAGCCGAGGCACATGCCGGCCGACAGCGCGACGATGCAGCGGAGTCTCTTGCCCATGATATCTCCCGTTGATCGACGAAGCATTCGCAGCCAGGATGGACGGGGCGGGCATGCATCCCTCTCCAGCAGAATGAGCCCGTCGCCTTCACTCGCTCGCCGCTGGCAGCATCATGTTGCGGCGAACCGCGCAGGGCAATCCGGCAATGCGCACCGTTAACGCCAGATTGCTTATGTCGGCTGGACGCGCGGCTGCCGCGAATGACCGGAACGGGCGCTGAGGCAGGTTCGCGGACATGCCTGCCGCCCCTTGCGGGCTGCTCGGGCACACCGGCAACCTCCGGGACGACAGAGCACGCTCAGGGAGAACGGCATGCACGCCGCGTACGAAGAGCGGTTCGCCGCGACCTATGGCGACTGGCGCCCGGTCGTGCGCGAAGTCGCCGACAAGTTCCTCGCGTGTGGCGTGCTCGAGCACGGATTCGCGCGCGTGCGCTGCGACGCCTGCGCGCACGAGTACCTGCTCGCCTTCTCGTGCAAGGCGCGCTACTTCTGCCCGAGCTGTCACGCCAAGCGCTTGGCGCTCTGGACGTTGTGGCTCGAAGACTCGCTCCTTGCGCCCGGCGTGCCGCACCGCCAGGTGGTGCTCACGATCCCCAAGCGCCTCCGCGCGTGGTGTCTCTACCGCCGCTCGCTCCTGGGCGATCTCGCCCGCGTCGCGGCGCGCACGGTGACCGCCGCCGTGCGCGCACTGACCCGAGAGCCGACGCTCGCCGTGGGCATCGTGGGCTGCATCCAGACCCACGGATCGCTCGCCAACTGGCATCCGCACATTCATATGATTGCGACCGACGGGGGCTTCCGTTCTGATGGCGCCTTCGTGCCATGGCCCGCGCACGACACGGCCCAGCTCACCGAAGCGTTTCGTCGCGCCGTGCTCCGGCTGTTCGTGCGGCGCGGGCTGTTCGAGCACGAAGATGCCGAGGGGATGCTGGCCTGGCCGCACTCGGGCTTTCACGTGCACGATGCGGTGCTGGTCCCCGATGGCGACACGGCCTTCGCGCTGCGCTTGGCGCGGTATTGCGCGCGCAATCCCGTGGCGCTCGACCGGCTCGAGTACGATGCGCCGGCGCGCCAGGTGCGCTACCGCTCCGACAAGGCGGACGGGCCGACGGCGGGGACCGACACGGTGGATCCGCTGGAGTTTCTCGCGCGGGTGCTGGCGCACGTGCCGAACAAGCACCAGGTGATGACGCGCTACTACGGCTACTACGCCAATCGCGTGCGCGGTGCCCGGCGCGCGGCGACCGCGGACGCGCCACCGACGACGATCGCTGAGGCGGTGCCGCTCCCGCTCCGCGAGGCGCGGCGGCGCTGGGCCGAGTTACTGCGGCAGCTCTTCGAGGTCGATCCGCTCCGGTGCCCCCAGTGCGGCGCCGAGATGCGCATCGTCGCCTTCATCACGCAGCGCGCCGGGATCGACCGGATCCTCGACCACATGCGCCGGACCCGCGAGGCCGCCCGCGGGCCGCCGCCGACGGCGCGCACGACAGCGCGCCGCGCGTCGGCACGCCCCGCGCGTCAAAGCGCCTAACGCGTTACCCCTGTTTGCCCGTTCCCCCATGACTCAGGCTGAGTGCCGTGGGGACGCGTGGGTTGCGCGACCGTGGCACGCCCGACGCGCGTCGCCGCCACCGCCCGTCCCGCTCGCGTCTCAGACGCGCCGCGGACGCGTCCGGCGCGCCCTCCGCGCGCGGCGTTCCCCACCCGCGGCTCTCCCACCGCAGTTGCCGACGCAACCTTCCGGGCGCTGCGCGATTGAATTTCCTATCCCCTATCCCCGACAGCCCCGCCCGCCCGCGGCGTCGTGAGGCATCAACGCGCAACGGCCGCGACCTCAGGCGTCCACGCGCATCGCCGCGACGGGATGCGCGCGCGTGGCACGACGGGCCGGGAGCCAGCAGGCGGCAATGGCAGCGGCTGTCATGCAGCAGGCCGCCGCTGCGAAGACGCGCACGTCGGTCGTTTGCAGGCCGAACAGGCGATTGCGCAACAGGTGAACCAGGCCGAACGCGCCAATGGCACCGAGCGTGATGCCGGCCCCGGTGAGCGACAGTCCGCGATGCAGTACCGCGGTGAAGATGTGCGCCCGCGTGGCTCCCAGGGCGATGCGCACTCCGAATTCTGGCATCCGCCGGTTTACCAGGTACGACAGCAATCCGAAGAGACCGAGATCGGCGAGGACGCATCCGAGCACGCCCAGCACCGCGGCGATGACGCTCTGCACCTGCTGCAGGGCAATCTGCCGCGCCAGGATGCGTTGCATGGGTGCCACGTCCTCGATGAGTAGGTCAGGCTCGATCGCACGCAGCGCACTCCGAACCACGTTCGCGTGCGTTTCCGGATCGCCGGCAACGCGCACGACCAGGTCGCTCCAGAACATCGGGACCTGTGCGAGCGGCACGAACAGGTCGGCCGCGGGCTTCGCGCCGAGGCGCATGTCCCCGACCACGCCGACGACCTCGACGGACGACGAGGGCAGGAAGTTCGTCAGCGAAGCCGGAAGCCGGAGCGTCCTGCCGACCGGATCTTCACCGGGCCAGAGGCGTGCCGCGAGCTCCCGGTTTACGATGGCCACACTCGGCGATCCCGGGCGATCGCCCTGGTCGAAGTCGCGACCCGCAAGCAGCGTCGCCTGCATGGTGCGAAAGTACGCCGGCCCGCTTGCGCGGTAGCTCACGACCACCTGCCGGGCGGGATCTCCCGGATCGGGGCCGATCGGGCCGCCGCCCAGGTAGCCGAGCGAGCTTCCCGGATAGCCGGTGACCTCGGCGGCATCCGCCACACCCGGCACTCGGCGGACCCCCGCCGCAAGATCCTCGAACGCCTGCCGGCGGGCGTTGGCGTCGCCGTAGCGGTCGAAGGGCAGCGTGATGTGCATCGTCAGCACGTGAGCGGGAGCGAACCCGTGGTCCCGCGCCGTGAGCGCGAGGAAGCTTCGCAACATCATCCCCGCGCCGACGAGCAGCATGAGCGAAAGGGCGACCTCGCCCACGACGAGCATCTCCTGCAATCCGTGCCGGCCCGCTCCCATGATCGCGCGCCCCGCCGACTGCAGCGCCTCAGCGGGCGCAAGCGCGGAGACGCGCCACGACGGTGCCAGCCCGCACACGATCCCGGTCGCCAGCGACAGCAGTGCGGAGAAGAGTATGACCGGCGCGCTGACCGCGACGAGATCCGCGCGCGGGATCGAGGACGGAAAGAGCGCTCCGAGCAGGGGAACGCCCAGACGGGCGAGCAGGATGCCGAGCCCTCCTCCCAGCACGGCCAGGAGCGTGCTCTCGGTGAGGACGAGACGCGTCACGCGCGCGCGATCGGCACCAAGCGCGACGCGCACGGCGAGTTCCTTCCGTCGCGCGGTGGTGCGGGCGAGGAGCAGGCTCGCGATATTGGCGCAGGCTATGAGCAACAACAGGCCCACCGTGCCGAGCAGGAAGCCTAACGCGCCGCGGTAGGCGCCCACGGTGCCCTCGACCAGTGGGGAGACGGTGGCGGCCCAGTCCCGGTTGGCGTCAGGATGATCCGCGGCGAGCTGACGGGTCAGCCCCGACATCGCCGCCTGGACCTGCCCGGGTGTCGCGTCGTCGCGGAGGCGGGCCACCGCATTCAGGAACCGCGTGCCGCGATTCCCGCCCTCCGACCGGAAGTTGCGCGGCACCCACATCTCGCTTGGCAGCCACTCGGGAAAGCGAAACTCGGCAGGCATCACGCCGACCACGGTCAGCAGGCCACCGAACGCCTCGATCGAGCGTCCCAGGATGGCCGTATCGGCATGAAAGCGTTGCCGCCACAGGCGATCGCTCAGCACGACCGTCTCTGCCTCGGCGCCGATCGTGTCGCGACCGGTGAACGTATGACCGAGCCGGGCAGAAACGCCGAGCACGTCGAAGAGATTCGGCGAGACCGTGAAGGAGAGGACCCGCACCGGTTCATCTCCCGGTTTCATGATGGTCGCGCCGTACTGAAAGGCCGCCACGCCATCGAAGACACCGGTCCGGGCGTAGTCGTCGACCTCCGGTACGGAAATCGTCCCGCCAGATCCGCCACGAAACGCGTCGCCGAGCGACACCAGGCGATCGGGCTGGCGATACGGAAGTGGTTGCAGCCAGATGGCCCACGCGACACTGAAGATCACGGTCGTTGCGCCGATGCCGAGCGCGAGGGTCCCCAGCGCCGCCACCGTGAACGTCGGTGTCCGGCGCAGGGCCCGCAGGCCGATGCGCACGTCCGTCGCGAGGTGGTCGAGCCAGAGGAGCGAGGCGCCCTCCCGGACGGCCTCGCGAGTCCGCGTCGTGGAGCCCAGCGCACGCCGGCTCGCGGCGGCGATGCGTCCCTCCGGAACGCCGGCATCGCGCGCATCGCGCTCCAGCCGCTGGCGATGAAAGGTCAGCTCCTCCTGCAATTCGCCGTCGATCCGGTCGCGACGGAGCCAGTCGAGCAATCGGGCCAGGAACGCGCGCATATGTGGTTCTCCCGGGAAGCCGCTCTCGCCGGACGACCGGGCGCCGCCACAACGGCGCCGGCCACACGGCCATAGAGCATCTATGCCATAGATGCTCTATGCCCCTGAAGGGTTGCCCGGGTGCCGGCGACTATTCCGCCTTCAGGGACCGCACCGGATCGACCCGCCGCGCGCGCAGTGCCGGGACGACGCTCGCCGCCACCGCCACGAGCAGCAGCGTCGCGGACGCGATGCCATAGACCGCTGGATCGTGCGTGGACGTATCGAACTGCAGCCCGTCGAGGTAGCGGCTTCCCCAGAGTGCCAGTCCCAGACCCACCACGAGCCCCGCCACGGCGAGCCCCACGCTGCGCCCGACGACCAGGCCGACGATGCGCTGCGCCGTCGCGCCCAGCGCGATCCGCACGCCGATCTCGTGGGTGCTCCTGGGTCGCTTCTTCGACGACGCGGAGAGCCGCTCCGCGCGCACCGGGTCGACCCGCATGACCAGGAGATTCACGCCAGGCAAGCCAAAAGCCCGGTTCGTGCCAGGCCGGGAACCACGGTGGGACAGCCGGAATGCCCGCAGCGTTTCGCCAGGGGCGCGATGCCGGCCGCTCACGCCTGGTACGCCGTCCCCCCGCCCACCACCGTCCGCACGATCTCGATGTCCTTGATCTTCCCCGCATCTACCGCGTGCGGATCGTCGGCGAGCATCACGAAGTCGGCGAGCTTGCCCGTACGCGTACGTCGTGAACATCGCCGGCACCGCGCCCGCCGTCTTGATGCGCCTGACGAGGTCGTCTGTCTCCTCCGTGCCGTCGTCCTCAGGCGATGGTGGGGACTTTCAGATGCATTGGATTTGACGAGCTCGGGTCCATTCTCCAAATGACGAGGCGGACGCTGGCTAACATGATTTGCTGCAGACGCCGCAAAGCTCGTGACGTCGCTGTGCTTCCACGACGTTCCGGCGGAGGCGGCGGCCATTCTCGCGCACTTGCACGATGCGAAGCGGCTCGTCAGGGCAGTGATAGCACCGCTGTATGGTGGAGCCGTCATCGTCGCTGCTCACGCTGATACTGGACACGGCGCGACGGCAACGATCCCGTCGAAGTCCGTCGGGAACCGCTGCGCCTCCATGAGTGCCTCGCGCCCGCCGTTGGAACATCCGAGGAAGAACGACTTGAGTGGCGCCGACCCGTAATAGGCGCGAATGAGCTGCCTGGCTACCTCCGCCGTGCGGTGGATGGCACGGTACCCGTAGTCGGTCAACCGCTCCTCGTTGTGCAGCGCCCAGCTCGCCGAGAGGCCACTCGCCTCGTGACCCGCGTCCGTCCCGACAGTGGCGTACCCGGAGTTGACGCTGGATTCCGCCATGTTCTCGACCGAGCCGCCGAACCCGCCGCCCCCACCCATCGCGAATCGCCGGTTCCAATCGTCAGGCAGGAGGAGTTCGAAACGCGTCGCGCTCCCGATCACCCCGCGCACCCGGCAATGCGCCACGCGCACGCCCGGCGTAGCGGCGCCCGCGAGGACGGGCAGGCAGCAGTCAGAATGAGGCCGGGAAGAACGAGTCGCATTGGGTCCGGGATTGGGTGACGATCACTGGCGCCGCCGTTCGCCCGGATCGCTTCCGCGTCGAACCGGTGACGGCCTCCGGGCCCTCAGCCACCCGGCTTCGTCATGCGAATGACGTCGTCGTAGTTGTGCACCGTACCGGCAAAGAACGCGTCCAGCGTTTCCCGCATCGACGCCAGTCCGGATGTGAGCAGCCCACCCAGCATCATCACGCGCGACGGGCCCACGAGGCTCCGCCCGCCGGGGAGCGCCATGATGCTGTCCCGTCGCACCATCAGCGTCCGCAACATCGACGCGAGCATGCTGTCCTGCCGCGCAGCTGTTGAGGTGCGCGACGAGTCGATCGAGAGCGTACAAGGGGCGGTTGGCGAAGTCGCGCAGCCGGGAGCCGTTGGCACCGCTGCCCTCCCCAGGCGTGCCGTACTGTCCACCGTCACCTGTACCACTTGCACACCCGCGCTGTCACGCACCATGCGCGTGGTGCGCACACCGCCGCTGTCGATGACGCTCACCACCACCCCGCCGGCAGCGAGCGTTCCCGCGCTGCCGCCGCCAAACCAGCTGACGCTGAAGGGAGACGCGGCACGGGGGACGGACCGGATGAAGGTGCTCGTGGTGTCGATCGGGAGCGAGGCGACGTTGCCATAGAACGCGTCGGCCGCACCGGCCTGGCGAAACAGATACTGCTCCACGTTCGAGACATAGAACGCGGTCACCGTGAGGCCGAGTTCGCGCAGGTACGCACCCACGGCCCGGATCGCCTTCGGGCCGGCGAAATCGCCGACCACCGGAACGATCAGGTTCCGCAACTCGAGCTCACGCACGGTGCGATAGTTCTCCTCGCTGGCCAGAAACGCCATCTGCACGCTGTCCGCGTTGGTCCCCGACTGCAGCGCGCCGTACGTCGGGTAGCCCGCGCGACCCATCCACGACCCCGTTGATCGCGTCCCGTAACTCACGTCCGGCCCGGCGGTGCAGAAGATGTCGTACACGTGCTCGATCATTGCGACATCGTCGGGCGAGAGCGCGAATCCGTGCTTCCGGGTCAGCGTATTCAGGATCGCGTCGTGATTCGCGTGGAACGCGGAATCGCTCGGCGCGGACCGGGTGGCCGAATCGAACAGGGCCTCCACCTTCACGCTCGTGTCGAGCCGCGCCACGGCGGGACGCGAGAAGAGCCGCGCGACGAACTCGGCGCGGGTCGGCGACAGCTCGAAGAGCGCCTTGTACATCAGGTGCTGCATCGCGTTCTGACGCCGGATGTCGAAGATCACCGCCAGACGCGGGCGGAGGTTCGCGATGTAGGTGAAGTTCTGTTCCGGACCGACACCGAGATACGCGCCGCCGGCGGTGAGCGATCGCTGCAGCGTTGGAATGACTTCCTGAAACGAGACCTCGTTCGAGACGAAGTTCTCTGACGCGAACGACCCGCCCGGCTCCGACATGGTGGTGAAGACGTTCCAGAACTCGGCGTCGGAGAGGGAGGTGGGCGGCTGCCACCGGTGTTGCGCCGCAGCGAGCGGCAACACGAGCAGGGCAGCGGCGGCAAGTGTGCCGCGCAGACGCGCCCGGCTTCGATTCGGGGTGGTTGGTTTCTGCGGGGCACCGGCATGCTGCCGGAGACCCGGGTCACGTGCGGGCACGGTTTCCATCGGCGTCTCAGTTGCTGGAATCTACGCGTGTCGTGCCTTCTTTGGACCACGCGCCAGGGGCAAAGGGTTCCCCGGGTCGGTGCCCGTCGTCGCGCACCGTCGCCGCCCGCGGGATGGTTCGATCGCCCGGTTGGACCGGGGTGCCGCGTGGGGACGAGTTACTTCGTCTCGCGAGGGAAGCGGACGTCAGTTTCACCACTCGGCGCGCAGACTCGTCACCGGATCGACCCGCGCCGCGCGCCGCGCGGGACGCAGCGCGGCGACGAGCACCGCCACCGTGAGGATCGCGAGCGCGGAAAGGAACGACGCGGGATCGACCGGGTGGACGCGATAGAGGAACGCCACCATCAAGCGTGTCAAGGCGATCGCGCCGAGCACGCCGGCCGTCAGGCCGATGCCCAGCACCGCGAGCCCCTGCCGAAGAATGAGTCCGAAGATCTGCTCTTGCGTGGCCCCCATCGCCATGCGGATGCCGATCTCGCGGAGGCGTGATCGCACCGTGAAGGCGAGTGTGCCGTAGAGCCCGATCGCCGCGAGCAGCACCGCCACGACGGCGAACGCGCCGAGCAGCAGCATCTGGAACCGCGGCACCGCGCGCGATGCCGTGACCCGGGCGCTCATCGTCGTCGGGTCGACGACGGGCGCGACGATGCCCGCGCCGCTCAGTGCGCGCCGCACGTCACGCGCCGTTCCCTCGGCATCGCGACGCGTCGTCGCCACGACGTGCACCAGCGCCATCGTCTGCGTATACGGGACGTAGATCGCGGGACGCATACCATCCTCGACGCGCGCCTGCACCACGTCGCCCACCACGCCCACAACCTCGGGGCTGTCGCCCGTATCGTCGTCGGGGACACGCAGGTGTTGGCCCACCGGATCGCGATCGCCGAAGGCGGACCGCGCGAAGCTCTCGTTCACGAGCACGACGCGTCGCGAGTCCGCCTTGTCGGTCAGGTCGAAGTCGCGGCCGCGCAGCACGGGAATGTGCATCGCCGCGAAGTACCCCGGCGTCACGCCGTACGTGGCAACCCTCTCGACGGGAGCGCCGGGCGACTGGTCGATCGGGGCGAGCCGCATTGCGAGGATCGGGCTCTCGAACGGCAGGTTCGATCCGCCGGCAGCCGCCGAAACGCCCGGCACGCGCCTAACCACGTCGAGCACCTGGTCCCACATCTCCGACATGTTCCGGCTCTTGAAGAGCACCGAGAACGTGACCGTCCGATCGGGCGAGAAACCCAGCGGCTGCGACCGGAGTTCCACGAACGAGCGGAACAGCAGGCTCGCGCCCACTCCAAGCACGAGGGCGATGGCCAGTTGCGTGGCGGCGAGCGCCGTACGAAGCCGCGTGCCGCGCGGCGAGATCGCCGTGAGCGACGAGCGGAGATTGGAGAGCAGGTCGGCCCCACTCGACCGCGCGGCGGGCATGACGCCGACGACGATGCCGACCAGCAGGGAGAGCAGTGCTCCCGCCGCGACGATCCGGCCATTGACGGCGACCTCGCCCATGCGCGGCAGCGTTTGCGGTCCGAAACGGCGGAAGGCAGCGACGCCTCCGACTGCGATCGCGAGGCCCACCACCCCGCCGGCCAGCGCGAGCACCACGCTCTCGCCCACGACGCTCGCCGCAAGGCGGCCTCGCCCGGCGCCTAACGCACGCCGGAGCGAGAGCTCACCGTCCCGCTCCAGGCCGCGAACGATGAGGAGGTTTGCGGCGTTGGTGCCAGCGAGCAGAAGCAGGAGCACCGCGGCCCCGAGAAAGATCAGCACCGGACGTGCCCCGCTGCCGATTGTGGCGTCGCGGAGGGAATTCACGCCGATGCCCAGCCGCACTCCGTCCCTGCCCTCGTTCTCCCCCGGGTGCTCCTCGGCGAGCTGCCGCTGCGCCGCGGCGAGCTCGCGACGCGCCCCGTCAACCGATACGCCCGGGGCCAGGCGCGCCAGGACCTGGAGTCCCCGCTGGCGTGAACCGGCGTAGCGCGGGTCCGTGGGATCGAGGTGACGCCAGAACTCGACGTCGGTGCCGACGAGCGCGGCCGGCTGGACGAAATCGCGCGGCAAGACGCCGACGATTGTGAAGCCGCCGTATCGCTTTCCGATGATGTCGGGATCGCCGCCGAAGCGGTGTTGCCAGCCGGCATAGCTGATTGCCACGCCTGCCGGACCGTCGGGGCCGCGCTGGTCGCCGTCCCGCGGCAGGCGTCCCATAAACGGCTTCACCGACAGCAGGTCGAAGAAACCCTGCTGGACGACGGCGAGGTCGATCGCCTCCGCGCCGTTGTCGGGCGTCTGGACGAGCGACCCCGCCCGGTCGATCGCGGCGGCCGCGTCGATCGCGTGCGTCCGCGCCCGCAGGTCGCGGAGGGCCTCGAGCGACACCGGGCCGAGTCGCTGCAGTCCCTCGTGTCCCTCGAGCCACTCGCGGCCGGGCACCGTGTTGCCGATGAGCACCAGCCGGTTCGCGGCGCCGTAGGGAAGCGGACGGACCAGGATCGCGTCGATGACGCTGTAGATCGACGTGGTCGCGCCGACGCCGAGTCCGAGCGTGATCGCCACGGTGGCGGCATAGCCGGGACGCCGCGCGAGGGCGCGCAGCATCAGTCTCAGGTCGTGCCCGATTGTCGTCATCCTCTCTCCCGCGGGGTCCGTGGGCGCCTGCATGCGGCGGCGGGCCGCGGCCGCCGGCGACCACCAGTGGAGCAGCGACGCCGCGGCGTCGGCGATGCAGGCGAGGCGCGCGCGCCACGACGGTCCCTCGATGGCGATCCTCCGCCGATACGTCTCCTCGAGGTCGCCGCGCACGACATCCGCGTCGGGCCCTCGAATGAGCGCCGAGATCGCACGCGCGAGCGCCGGCAGGCGCGATGCCGGGAGCGGGGACGGCGTCGTCACGATCAGCGCTTCCGGTTGCGCGCCGGGCTCGCCGCGCGCAGCTCGAGTTGGCGCACGAGCCCCTGCGACATCGCCGAGAGCTTCTGGTAGGACCGCGACAGTTCCTGCGCGCCGGCCCGCTCCAGAGTGTAGAGGCGCTTGCGCCGTCCGCCACGCTGCGCGGTCGGATCGCCCAGCCGGCTGGAGACGAAGCCGCGCGCGGCCAGGCGATCGAGCGCCGTGTAGACGGCACCCGCCGAGATCGAGCGACCGGTGCGCCGCTCGATCAGCTCGCGGATCGGGACGCCGTAGCACTCCTCGGCGGGGAGCGCGACGAGCGCGAAGAGGATGAGCTGTTCGGCTTCGCCGAGCGCGCGCGTGGCCATGGCGATTTATACTGCTCAGCAGGAAGTGGCGCCAGTCCCTGGCTTACCGGTACTCCTGCACCGGCGTGCAACCCGGAATCAGCGCCAGGCGGCGCGCTTCGTCATGCCGGTTCTGATGTCGTAACGCTGCCGGCCGACGGCTTCGATCGGAAGCCGTCCCGGCGACTCCTGCGCGCGTCGCTCGCGGAGTCGTTGCCTAAAGGTGCAGAAGAAAGACCGGCGCAAGGGCCGCGAGTCCGGCCGCGGCCTGCAGCCCCAGGACCGGCAACGCCTGCCTCGGAGCGCGGGGAAGCCACTTGATCGCAAAAAACGCCACGATCGGCAGTTGCCCGCCGATGAGCAGCTGCCAGATATGTGCAGCCGTTCCCTCATCGGGCTGCCGAACGACGCCGAACATGGCGAGGTAGCCCAGCACGACGGCGAGTGCGGCGAGCGACATGGCCACGGGGAGAAAGGCGCTCGGGCGCTTCAGCAGTGACGACCAGTTCATTCGGCGGTTCCGGAGCGGGTTGGCTTCGAGGTATCACGGGACTGCCATCTCCGGACATAGCATAGAGTACTTTGCAATGGAAAGCAATATCACCTGGGCTCGCGCATCACGGCGCCCAGGCCTGGCGAGCCGATTCCGCCGATCCGCCGGCGACCGCGCGCAGCAGGTCGCGCACGGCCGCGTGGCCGCGCTCGTCGGCGAGATCGGCCGGGGTGCGCCCGTCGCCGAGCGTGGCATTCGCGCGCGCGCCGTGCTCCAGAAGAAACCGCACCATGGTCTCGCTTCCGCGGGCGGCCGCGCTGTGGAGGGCGGTAACGCCGCTGGCACCGGCGGCATTGACGTCGGCTCCGTGCGCCACGAGGGCGCGCACGATGGCCTCGTCGAGGTTGCCCGACAACGACGCCTGCAACGGCTGGTTCCGGTCCGGAGTGTCGGCGACCGCGGCGACCGGGGCACCCCGGGCGAGGAGCAGTTCGGCCGCCTCGCGTCGTCCGAAGAAGCCGGCCAGATGGAGCGGTGTCCATCCGTCACCGCTCCTGGCGTTCACTTGCGACGGATCTGCGTCCAGCAACTGGTGCAGCCGGTCGGCGGCGCCCAGCGCTGCCGCCTCGCAGGCATCGGGCGTCACCAGCGGCATCAGCAGATCCACCATCTCCGACGATCCCACATAGACCGCGAGCAGCGTGGCGCTCGCACTCCCCGCGGGGCGCTCAGCGGCCAGCGCGGGCGCGGCCGCCAGTATCGTCTTCACCTGTGGGAGGTCGCGCGCCCGAATGGCGGCCTGCAATTCGCTCAGCGTCGGCATGAAGTGCTCCCGGGGTCCGCGCGCGGCGCCGGGCCCGGTGCCCTTGTGCCGGGCGCGATGCGCTGTTATTTAGTTAGCGTACCTAACTAATCGCCAGCGCGCCGGCGCGCAAGCCCCCGGGAGCCGGGCGCGGGCCGGCCGGAGAGACCCATGCCGTCCACCCGCCGTGACAGCCGCGCGGCAATCGCCGACCGGCTGCATTCGGTCGCCGTTCACCTGTTGCGGCGCGTTGCCCGGCACGACGACCGCGGCGGCATCACCGGTCCCCGACTGTCCGTGCTGTCGGTGCTGGTGCTGGGCGGAGGACCGCGCACGCTCGGCGAATTGGCAGTCATCGAGCACGTGCGGCCGCCCACGATGACGCGCCTGATTCAGGCGATGGAAGTGGAGCGCCTGGTAGCGCGGGCCCCGCACCCGCACGATGCGCGCGCGGTCAGGATTCGCGCCACCCGGGAAGGGGAACGGGTGTTGCGTGACGCCCGGACGCGACGGTTGGCCGCCATGGAAGCCCTGATCGGCGGTGTCAGCGCCGCGGACCTGAAGGTCCTCCGACGCGCGGTGGCGATTCTGGAGCCGCTGACCCGCTAACCGGGTCGCTTCGTCAGGCAGGTCGCTTCGTCTGCCGAGCTGGTTGGCCCGTGCGAAGAATGCCACCGATTGCGGCTGACGGCGCCATCACGAGCAGGTGCCGCAAACCTCAACTGACGGCCTTCTTCACGAGCGCGACGATCCTGGCTTCTTCGGTGGCGGTCAATTGCTTCAGCGCGAACGACGTGGGCCACATCGCGCCGTCGTCGAGGTTCGAATTGTCGCTGAACCCGAACGTTGCGTACCTCGTCTTGAACTTCTGCGCGCTTTGGAAGAAGCAGACGACGTTTCCGTCTTTCGCATACGCGGGCATCCCGTACCAGGTTTTCGGCGAGAGAGTCGGCGCGCTGGCTTTGATGATCGCGTGGAGCCGCCGGGCCATGATGCGATCCGGTTCCGGCATCTCGGCAATCTTCGCGAGCACGTCGCCTTCCCCATCCGCCTGGTCCGCGCGCGGGCCGCGTCGCGCGTCGGACTTCAGCTCATGGGCGCGCTCCTTCATCGCGATTCGTTCGGGGTCTGTGAACCCCCTGGACCGCTTGTTCACCGGGGTGGCGGTCTGGGCGGATTGTTGCCTGTTCTTTTTTGGGCTCATCGGGACCTCCTTGTTAGGCAGTGCGCATCGACATAACGCCGGCGGGCTACCACTTCGGCCCGCGGCGCTTCAGGATCGGCTCCCACGCCGTCACCCAGTCCGCGTACGACGCGGCGTCGAGCATCAGCTCGGCAGCCGTGCTCGACGCCGGAAGCACGACCGTGGTGCGTGCCACCGCGACCCCCGGCTCGTTGGCAAGGGCGTGGGAGATCTCCCCCCTGAGCGTGTCCGCCTGCAGCGTGCCGCTGAACGAGAACAGGTCGTGCGCGGGTACGAGTGCGTTCGACCCGCGCGTGGTCGTGAGCCCGGTCGTCAGCTTCGCCGAGAACGTCAGGAGACCGGAAAGGCGGTCAAAGGTAACGTCGCGCAACTCGCCGATCGGTGTGTCCTCGGCGAGCCCCTGGGCGGATTCGAACAGGCCGAACACGCAATCCCCGGCTCGCCACAGCATCACCGAATAGCCGTACGCGTGCTCGTCGCGGTAGCGCGTGTTCGAGAACGCGCCGATCCGCTCGATCGTGGCCGCGCGCTCGATCGTCGGGCACCTCCCCGCTTGCGCCGACGCCTGGGCGCAACAGCAGATCAGTGCGAGCAGTCCCGGGAGGCGGGCGTTCACGCGGGAGGTCTCGCGGCGAGGATTGTCACGAGCCAGCGATCATCTTCGGCATCCAGGTTCGCCGGCAGCGACCGTGTGAAATGCGTCATCAACGCCCGCAGGTCAGTCACCCGGTCTTCAGCTCGACACTGATGACATGCAGTGGCGTTGGCCCGACGTTTTCCAGCGAATGCGGCGCGAGCGGTTCACCCCAGAGCGCGGAAGGCGGGCTTGGCGCGCCAGCGGTTGCGCGGGTATCCAGCAGCACAGCGCCCTCGGCGTCGCGCCGTACGAACGCGCTCCAACTCACGACGTAGTGTGCGGCAGGCCATTGGTGCGTGTGCACTGGTGTGCGTTCACCCGGAGCGATACGCGTGTCCAGCACGCGCACCCTGTCATTCTCCAGCAACAGCCGATGCTGCGCGGGGGCCGCCACGAGGGCGTCGAGCTCCGCCGGCCACATGGAAGCAGACGTCATGATTACGTCCTTGATGCGTATGCCTAACGGCTTGACGTTCACCCGCAAGCCGCGGGCTGAACCTGGAAGTCCAACTACGCTCGTGTGCGGCTTGTCGGCTGTAACGTTTCCTCCCAAAGCCTAACGGTCAAGGGCACAGTATCCCCCGCGACTGCTGACGCCAGTCGAATGAGTCAATCGCGACTGCAACGAACAGAAGCCTCCCTTCGGGGGAAATGTGTTCTTCAGAAACTGGCCCGAATTCGCCGCATAGGCGGCGGACGCCTGCAATTGCCATGTGCGTAGGATTGTTACCGCAGCCTAACGACCTGTCGCTCAGCCGCCACCCGAGGGGCGCAACATGGTCGCCTCGGCCTCAATCAGCGCCGGCAGGAGCACCCCTGCCATCATCTCGTTCGCAGGCGACTCCGTGTTGTAGGCACCTCCCGTGAATACGACGATCAGATCGAGGGACGGAACGAGATACACCTTCTGGCCGCCGTTCCCCGAGAGCATGATGGTGTCGACGCGGCGGTCCCCGCTTCGCGCCTGCACGCGGTACCAGCGATGCCAGATCCCCAGGCCGTAGTCGCTGTCGTCGACATGCGACTGCCGGGCAACGGCGGCGTCGATCCATGTGGTGGACACAACCCGCCGGTTTCCCCACTCCCCGCGGCGCTGGATGAGGATCCCGAGCTTCAGCATGTCACGGGGCGTGAGGTAGATCTGCCCGAACTCATTGCGCTGGCTGCGATCGAGCCTGAAGTCCCAGTGCCACTCGGATCGTTGAATACCGAGCGGCCCGAACAAGGCCTCCTGCGCGAAAGCCGGCAGGGACTTGCCCGCCGCGCGTTCGACGATTCGGCCTGCCGTGAGAATGCCGCCGGAGCAGTAGCGTCCGACGGTGCCCGGATCGGCCACCATGGGCAGATCGACGAACGCCTTCACCCAATCCGGCGTGTCGTACAGCTTCACCTCATTGCCCGGCGAAGCGTCGTCGTGGTCGTCACAGGCGAAGCCCGACTGGTTACTCAGGAGGTCCGTCAGCGTCACTCGCCCCTTGCGAGCATCGGGATTCCGGTAGGCCGGATAGCCGAGCTGCCCGAGCACGGGTTCATCGGCGCGGAGCAGTCCCCGGTCCACGGCCACTCCGGCAAGCAGCGAGATCACGCTCTTGGTGAGGGAGCGCATCTGGTGCGGCCGATCGCGATTGTAGCCGTAGAAGTACTCCTCGAGTCGAAACGCACCCTTGTGATAGACGAGGATCGAATGCACATCGGGGTACGTGCCGATCCATGACGCCGTCTACGAGCCGCCCCGCAACCGCCGGCCAGAGAGTGTCCGATCCAGCCACGCCGGCGCGAATACCGTCCGCAAGCTGCCGGGGCGGTGCGTAATGGTAGACGACCGGCCGTCCTGCCGCGTCCTTCGGACGCGGCTCGAACAGCAGCCGCACGGACACCGGCACGCTCGATGAGCGCCTCCGAAACGTATCATCGTGCTCCTTGAAGGCCACGATCCGACCGTTGGCGTCACGCAAAAAGGGAATCGGGTCACCTCCGGGGTTCGTGAACGTGTCCACGCCCGCGGCACGAAGCCGATACTTCGCTCCGCCGATGACTGCCACCAGTCGGTCGCCGCCTGCGACGATGGACAACCTGCCACCGTCGCGGTAGTTGTAGAGCCCCTCATACTCGGACAGATCCCGCTGCCCGACTGGCGCCGTCGAGAGCGCCGGCGTCTGAGCCGCTGTCTGAGCAGTAGCGCAGGCGAGCAGCAGGGTTCCCTTGAATAGTTGTCGGAGTCCAGGAGGCATGTCCCATCCTCTCAGAGTTGATGTGTGGGCCTGCCGGCCCAACCACCAGGCGTTAAGCAGCGGGTGCGGCCAACTATCGCCACACGTGAGCCCTCCGCCATAGTCATGGACGTGTCAGGAATCTGAAGTAGAAGGCTGCGAATACCAGGACGATTCCTACGTTCACCGTTAGCCGTTCCCAGAACCGGTTCCTGAAGAACAACACATCGATCGCGACGATCACGGCTGCCATCAACACTACGTAGAGTGCGGTGCTGGTCTGGCTTCTCATTTCAGTCCCCGTCTGGCTGCTCGGCGCGCCACCGGCTGCCTAACGACAGCTTCTGCTGCGAGGCGATCACGCCATCGCGAGCGCAGCGGGGTTCCTGGACCCGATCGTCAGCAGCAAGCACGGTAAGCGGCGGCGCTCGGTGCGTTGGAAAACTACCACACGCGACATTCTGATGTCGGTATCGGCCCGCCGCAATCGCATGCTGGGCGCTCCCCTCCCGCGGAGCGCTGCGTTCGATGCCCACGCCCGCTGCGGACGAGGCGCTGCGGCTCACCGGCATCTGCAAGCCGCGCCGGCCTCGCCGCTCCGGCGCATGCGCGGACCGGGTTCCGGCTGCCGCGTCAGGCGCTCAATCCGCCGAACGCAGCGCCGAGTTCGGGTCCGCCCGCACCGCACGCCTCGCCGGCACCGCGCTCGCGAGCAATGCCAGGCCCACCATCAGCACAGCGACGCCCGCGAACACGATCGGATCACGGACCGACTGCCGGAAGAGGAGCGGCTGGATCAGCGGCCCCGCGGCGAGTGCGATCAACGCGCCGAGGACGGTGCCCGCGAGCGCCAGCCAGAATCCGTGGCCTACCACCAGGCGCATGATGTTCCCTCGCTGCGCCCCCAGGGCCACGCGCACACCAGGTTCGTGCATGCGCTGCGCCACGCCATAGCTGATGGTGCCGTACAGTCCGACCGACGCCACGACCAGGGCGAGAAGCCCGAACATGCTGAACATCGTCGCCCCCAGCCGCCACGGTCGCTGCGCGGTGCCGACGATGTCGTCGAGCCGCCGGACCATGACGTACGACGGCGGCCGGGATGACCCGTTGCAGCGCATCCCGCACGGCCCCGGCCTCGCGAGCCACGTCCCCCCGTACGCGAACCACGAGCCCATTCCCCCAGGTCCGCGTGAACTGCTCGATGGGGATGTAGAAGTGGTAGCGCGTCCCGCCCGACAGGTTCTGCTGCACCACGTCCTCGGCGACATGCGCAGGTCGCGCACCGCATCGAGGCTGCGCACGAACAGCGAGGCGCCCACCAGCAGCACGTCCGCGAGCGTCGCCTGCAGGACCAGCAATCCGGAACGCAACCGCGCCCCCTCGCTGTGCCCGCCCCGTGCCCCGCCGCGGAGGGCATGCGCGAGATCGCCGCGCCACGACAGCAGCGCTGGAACGAGCGCCACCACCATGCCCACCACGACGGTCAGCCCGAGCGTGACGTGCAGGTCAGCCGTCGTCCTTCGAGCGCCTGCTTATCGTTGCCCCCATCACCGCACCCGCTATAACGCCGAACGCCACGCCGAGCCCAACGTTGCCTAACGCTGCGCCGAGCGCCACACCAAGTGCGAGTCCGATGCCGGTCCACTTCCCAAGAGTCTGCCGCGAGGTGGGTTGTGCGTTCATCCTTGCCATTCCTCCAGTCATGTATGCCTAACGTTGTGGCATTCAGCGGCGAGTGGCCGCGCGAGCGAAGCGAGGAAGTCCAATCATCCGCTGCCATGCCTGGTTATCCGGCGCGAACGACCGGTCACTGCGACGACTCATGGTCGCTTTCTCCTCGAGGAGCCGGCCGGTCAGGCCGTCGTGCTGTGAATGACTAGCGCCTCTCCAGGAACCCTCTGCCTTCGAAAATCGCCGGCCTCGCCTTTTCGATCCGTGCCACCCGCGTCGCCGACTGCTTGGCCGCGGCAAAGTGGTAGAGGTAACTCCGCTGCCGCCCCGGCGTCAGCGCCTCGAAGGCGCGCTTGAACCGCGGGTCCCTTCGGAAACTCTCCGCCAGCTCCTTGGGAACCGGATAATCCGAGGTTTTCCTGCGCTCCATCCGCCGCCCAGCCTTCTCCATTGCGATGGCTTCGCGCACGTAGGCCTTGATGGTGGCTGCTTTCGCCGTGATGTCCTTCACGCTGGTGAACTTCATCACCCGCCCGGCGTGTACCTGACGGAGCTGCACCAGCACCTTCCTGGGGTCCTTCAGCAGGGCGCCCTGAAAGAAGCCCAGCGCGAAGTATTCTTTGAAGCCCTGCATGATGACGATGTTCTTCCCATCCACCGTGTAGGTCGGCTTACCCCACTTACACTCCTCCCGCATCGCAAAGCCGGCGAGCACCCGCCGCATCGCCGCGATCTCCGCCTCCCACCGTTCTCGATACGCCATCTTCATGCCGGCACCTCTTCCGGCAGCCTGGGCGGCTTCATCGCCCTCGCGCTTGCCCGTAGACACGTCCGCATCCTGCACAACTCGCGATCCGTTGTCGAATTGATCAGATATTCACGACAGCGGCAATTGTTCGTCTAAACGCGACTATTCGCCCGTCAGGGGTCGGATGGCATCAACGCTGTGTTTCGCGGAGGGGATTGTGTCACCTACCGTTTGCGTTCCTGCCGGCTGCAACGCGTTGTCAGACGTCACGAGGGCCGTCACGTGATATGCAGATCGCGCCCAAATGGAACAAGCCCCAAGCTCCGCGCGACGCCCTGCGAGGCCGCGTTCCGCCACGTTGTACTGTACAACGGCTCTACTCCGAGTGCGCGCACGGTCGTCGCCCACGCCGCCACGGCGGCACTCGCGTAGCCATGGCCCCGATAGGGTGCAGCCGTCTCTACTCCTGCTTCATGCGCGCGGGGCGTGATCCGCACGCTGCCGCACACGGCGACAGCCACGCCATAAGAGACGTACGCCACGAGTGGTGCGGACAACTGGATGTCCGGCGCCCATGCCGCAAGCAACGGATGTAGCAGCGAGGCCTCTGCGGTGCTACATAGGATCCGGGTGGCAGGATCTGCTGGCAACACGTCCGGGAAGCGGAATGCGATTCCAACTGAGGTATGCTGGATGGGCGCTTCCTTTGACAGAATCTCCTCGAACGGCGTCGGATCGAGCGGCCCGTCGAGGGCCACATTGGAGCGATCACCTCCGGCGTCCGCGAGGGCGGCCTCCAGCATCCTTCGGCGTGCAAGTGACACGTCGCGCCGGTAGCGGCGAACAACGCCGAGCGCGGTCTGGCCCAGGAAGAACCGTGGCGCGGGGGCCGCTGTTGGCTCATTCGTTGACACCAGATGGCCAGCCGCGTCCTGCGTGAATTCGGCGTCCACGTGCAACTGCATCAGCTCGAGGTCAGTCAACACCTGGCTGCAATCCGCGATTTGTGGTGATGTCTCACGCCCGCGTTAACGCAGCGTTCGCAGGGGCGCATTGTAACGAACGGCTTCGATCACGTCCTCGATTGCCTGAACGACGGCGTTCGGTTTGAACAGATGGATCTCGTGGCCGGCGCCGGCGACGATGGTGTGGCGTGAATCCGTCGAGAGACAGGCCAGGGAACGATGCGCCGCCTCGCGTTCGTTGTTTCTCGGATTGCCCCGCGTCAGAACGACCGTGGGAAGGCTGCCGAGCGGGTGTCGCGTCGGAGCACGAAGCGCTCGGAGGCGCGCCAAGAGCGCTCGTTCGCTCTCGGAGAAGGCGGCGACAACCTCTGGTGTGACGGTATCTGGGTATGAGGCAATGAGCCGTTCGTCAAGCAGCACGCGAGTTCGATGGAGCTGCGGCGGCAGGCGGTCGAAGGGCGCGCCGGTCTGCGGTTGCCGGCGCGGGACCACGACCGGTGCTGTCGGAAGTGTCGAGCGAAGCTGCTGGGCGGTCAGCGATGCGATCAACACGTCGTGACCTTCAAAGACGGTGAATAGGCGGTCTTCAGTCGACGGGTCGACAAATACCAACCCGGCGACTTCCGACGGATAGTCGGCCTGAAACGCACGGATAAAGAGTCCACCTCGTGAGGCCCCGACGAGGATGAATGGAGGGTGCTCCGAAACTGCCGCCAGCAGCTTGTGGAGGTCTTCTTGCGGCGTCGATGAAGGTACCCGAAGACGGATCACTCCATCCCATACCACCGCGGTCGTAGGAACAGACACGCGGTGCGAGCCACCGACCGTTGCACCAGCGTCCAGTCGATCGCGAAAGACGAGGCGCCCGCCTCGAGGACGACCGTGGGTGAGCCGGAGCCGCTGCACATGACGTGGAGTCGCCTACCTCCAATATCCACCAGTTTGCCAGGCGCCGGCGGCAGCTGCGGTTGCTGCCCTTGCAGCACGGCTGCTGCAGCAACCATGAACGCGATGTGTGCGTGCCTCACGCAGGGTCCTACGAGAGGAATGTTCTACGAGATTCCCTTCCCGCCAGCTCCAGGGGTTTTTTAGGCGGGGCGACGCCGCCCACGCGCCTTGGCCACTTCCGAACGAATGACCACCAACCCAAGGCCGGTGCGCCCAAACGGGACGCGACTTCGAGCGATGGCTCTGTCGATCACGTCCACGACCGCCGAGCGAGCGAGTGTGGATGCGCCCTCCACGGGAATCCAGCGCGTCTGTTTGCCGGACCCCCGCAACAGTTTCTCAGGATCCGGCAATCCCGTGCCACGATTGAGGTACAGCTTGACTCCGTCGGCGCTCGCGCGGATGGCAAGGACCCCGTCATACCCGCGCTCGTTCGGTGAATAGCTGATGACGAGGCAGTCAGAATACTCATAGACCACCTCATGGGCGGTGGGCAGGCGCTTTCGCAGCCATCGTCGCAATGCGCCGGTGAGCCGTTGGTGCGCGGGAACGCACTTGGCGATAAGCGCCCGCAACCGGGCTTCCGCCGATCGTCGCTCCGCTGCAGACTGAGTGTCCAGCTCTGAAGTGCTCATGACTTGAAGCTCCGCCTAACGCCTAGCGTTCAGCTGCGCGGGCAGTCCAATCAAAGCGGCGAAGCCGCCACCATGGCGCCCGCGTCGGCTGCAACGCGTGGTTGAACTCAATCCGCCTTCGGCGTCTAGCACTGCGATTTCGGTGCGTGCCCTTACTCCACCGTGGCTGATGAAGTTGGCGGAGTGATGTCCAATGTTCACGCTGAACCCCTTCAGCGAGGACACCATGACACCGCTCCGCCAACGCATGATCCAGGATCTCCAGCTCCGCGGCTACTCCGATCGCACCGTCGAAGCCTACGTCCGCTCCGTCGCTCAGCTGGCCCGCTTCTATCATGCCTCACCCGACACCCTCACGGAAGAGCAGCTCCGCGACTACCTCCTTCACCTCACCACCGTTCAGAAGGTCGCCCGGGGCACCCACACCATCGCCCTCTGCGGCCTCAAGTTCTTCTACCAGCACACGCTTGGGCGCGAGTGGATGGTCCTCAAGGTGGCCCGGCCCAAGGGGGAGAAGAAGCTCCCGGTCGTCCTGAGCCGCGGCGAGGTCTGGCAAATCCTGGATCATCTTCGACTTCCCGTCTACCGCGTCTGCCTGACGACCATCTACGCCTGCGGCCTCCGCCTCTTGGAGGGCGCCCGCCTCCAGGTCCCCGATGTCGATGGTGCCCGGAAGCTGCTCCACATTCACGGCAAGCGCCGCAAGGATCGCTACGTCCCGCTCCCGGACGCCACCCTCGCGCTGTTGCGAGAGCACTGGCGGACGCACCGTAATCCCCTCTGGCTCTTCCCCACGATCACCCGATCCCATGCCGGCGTCCTGAGCGACCCGGCCGTGGGCCCCATCTCCCGCGCCAGCCTTCAGAGCGCCTTCGTCCGTGCTGTCAGGGCCAGCGGTATCCACAAGCGCGCGCACGTCCACACGCTCCGGCACAGCTACGCCACGCACCTGCTGGAGGCCGGTGTCAATCTGCGATTGATCCAGGAGTATCTGGGCCACACCAGTCCCAGAACAACCGCCATCTACACCCACCTCACCCGGGAGCTCCACGACGCCGCGCTGAGTCCGATCAACGATCTCATGGCGCGTCGCTCTTGAGTCGTTAGGCCCGTCGGTTCAGACAGCCACTGCCCCCGAGACGGGCCGTGGTGGAGCTCGCGGACATCCTCCGCAGGGCGGGGCCCGAGTATCTGCGGACCCACGCCGGACCGCTCCTGCCCTCCCACCGGAGGGCCATGAACGACATCGTCCAGTGTCGCACACCGGCCCTCGGTGGCTCGCTCTACCGCTGCGACGAGTGCGCTGCCCTCGCGTACCGCTACCACTCCTGCCGCAACCGCCACTGTCCCACGTGCCAGGACGATCGGGCCCAGAGATGGTTGGAGCGAGTCCGGCAGCGGCTTCTCCACACCGGCCACTACCTCCTCACGTTCACCCTCCCACAGGGGCTGCGGTCCGTCGCCCGATCGCACCAGCGCCTGGTATACGCCGCCCTTCTACGCGAAGCAGCTGCCACTGTCCTCACGCTCTGTAAGGACCCGAACTGGGTGGGCGGCACTCCCGCCATCCTCGCCGTACTCCACACCTGGTCGCGCACCCTGGAGCACCATCCCCACGTCCACCTCCTCGTCAGCGCCGGCGGCCTCGGCGCGGACGGCACGGCCTGGATCAAGCCCGCTCATTCTCGTTTCCTCGTCCCGGGCTACATGCTCTCCCCGATCTTCCGGGCGAAGATGCGCGACGCGTTCGCACGAGCCGGCCTCGCCGGCGAGGTCGATCCCGGCGTGTGGACCCACCGCTGGACGGTCCACGTCAAGGCCATCGGCACCGGGCAGCACGCCGCACTCTATCTCTCCCGCTACATCTACCGCGTCGCCCTCACCAACCACCGCATCGAACGCTTCAGCAATGATCGCGTCACCTTCCGCTATACCCACGCACGCACCGGGGAGACCCGGCGCCTGACGCTGCCGGTGAACACCTTCATCGGCCGTTTCCTCCAGCACGTCCTCCCCCGAGGCTTCACCAAGGTCCGCTCCTATGGTCTCCTGAGCCCCGGCCGCCGCACGCAGCTGGAACGGGCCCGCGATCTCCTCGAGCTTCACGCTCGCGACGGCGTCCCGAAGTCCGCGAGCAACATCCCGGCGCAGACTCCGGTCGCGCACGACCAGCCACCAACCGCGCCGGACCCCTGCTGCCCGGTCTGTCGGCGCGGTCGCCTCGTGGTCATCGACCACTTCACCCGATCGCGCGCGCCGCCGGACTCGTGGTCCTCGCCGTGCTCCACCCCACCGACTGCCACAGTCGCCGCATGATCCGCGCGCGTGGTCCGGCGAAGCCGCGCCCCATGATCGCCGGAGCGCACGGCCAACGCTGCGCCGGCCTCAATCGCGCGCGGCTGGTCCGGTGCGCGGCCCCCGGTCTGGGCTCGGCAGGCCGCCTGACGCTCGCTTCGCTGGGCGTCCTGGACGTCGCCTCGGGTCACGCACCCGCCTGAAACTCCAAGGCCCTGCCGCGGGGCGGACTGAGTTCAACCCCAGATTGTGCCGCGGCTATCGCGCGGCACGAATCTTTACTTCGTTAGACGCCTGCCCTCGACGGCTCCAATGCGCGACGTCTTCACAGAAGCGGCACCTTCCACTCCGCCAGCTTCTTCACGATCTGGTCTGTCTTCCCGCCGCTTGCGACGTGCGCGACGTACGCCTCATCTGCGAGCGCGGCGACCACCTCGTTGCGCCGGAGGGCAGACTCCTTCGTGACACGCCTCGGATGCTTGGTGAACGGGGACAAGAACAGGATCCGGCCTGCCTTGAAAGCCGCGCGGCAAGCGGCCGGGAAGAAAGACACAGAAATAGCCGGGCACGCGCACCCAGAAGAGCTTGTACTTGCCGCGCCTTGTGGTGAAGAACGCGACCGTCTTGGCACATCTGATCTTCTTCAGCACAGCGGCTGCTTCGGGAGTACCAATCTTGGGGAGAAGCCCATGAAACATGGGCGCCTCCTCGCCTGTCTCGAGGTAACGCAAGACGGGAAACAGGCTGTCTCGTTCGCCATTTCTGGCGTCCCATCTATGGTATCGAGTGGAGAAGACCTTTCGGTCTCCACGCCGTCTCGAGGCGACAAGTATCGTCAGACGGTTCTGGGCTCCATTGAACAGCTGACCCGGGCGGTTTGAAAAATGAGAGAGCCAGAGCGATCCGGCCCGCTGCGTGAGGTGGTCACGGAGCGGCTGCATGGCGCCGGAACATGCGGCTGAGATTGGGATGATCATCCCCAAGCTCCCACGGGGGCCGTTCAGAGCGAGCGACCTCTCGACCGTATACACGTAGAGATTCGAGCATCGCTCAGTCGCGTACCCGCGGACTGAATACTCGGCAACCTTGGAGTACTCCAGATACGGCGGGTTCCCAATTATCACGTCGAACCCGCCACCGCTCATGATCCCGTAGAATTCGACGAACCAGTGGAATGGCTGATGGGACTTCAGCCACTTGGTGTAGGCGTCTTTCTTCGTCCACTCGACGCCGTACTCATTCGCAAGGTGACGGTTGAGTTCCTCATCCAGGGCGCTCAGACGCTTGCGGAGCTCCTGCTTGTGCTCCGCCGGAACAGAACCGTCGCCCTCCACCTGCCGCGCCCGGAATGCGTCGAAGACCTGCTGGAGATCTGCGGCCTTAACCGCGATCTTGTCGGCCGCGTTGTCGAAGTCGAGCTTGCTGCCGAGTGCCTCTTTCACGGCATCAAGCGTCGCGTAGCCGACGAGCGTGTTGCCGGCGCGAATGTTGAAATCGATATCCGGCAAAGGCTCAATGCCGAGGTTGTCGCGCGCGGAGTCCGGCTCCACCTGCGCCGCAAGCTTAAGGAAGAGGCGGAGCTTACAGATCTCCACCGCCTCTTCCATGATGTCCACGCCGAAGAGGTTGTTGAGGATGATGCTCTTGAAGATGAAGTAACGGCGATTGGGATGGGCCGCGATGCGATCCAGCACCTTCCGGAAGTCGGAATACTTTTCCGGGCGATGCTTCTCTCCCGACCGAGCGAGATCGTCAACGAAGGCCTCCATCCGGTCCAGGCAGGCCTCGTACAGCGGTTCGAGGATATTCAGGGCCGCGAAGAGGAACGCGCCCGACCCGCACGTCGGGTCGAGGATGGTCACCTTCTCGATGGCATGCCAGAAGGCACGAAGGAGGTCCGGGCCTTCGCAGTTCTCGATGGCATCCTGGGCGAACTGGCGAATGTCGAGGTTGAGGGTAATGAGGTCGTTGATGTCCCTCACCTCGCCAGCAGCGAGCCCCTTCTTGATCTCCTCATAACGCGTCCGGCGCGCGATTACCTCACGCCATGTCTCCGTCGGGAGCGCGTGCGTCGCGGGTGCCGGCCTGTTCCAGCCCTTCCTGAGCTCAAGGGTCATGACGGGGCCGTCGCCCACCGCTTTGTGCAAAGTCGGTGGATTCAGCCCAGCGGAGATGTCCGCCGGCAGCGGTTCCCCGGCGCCGTGGCGAACGGCAGAGTAGATGTACCGGTCGGGGTCGGACTTCAGCAGGTCCCAGACCGTGGGGCCTTTAGCATTCTCGAACGCAACTCTGCATTTGGTGCGCGCGGAATCGAAGAGGTACGGCAGCACAGTGTTCTTGCTGATGTACTCGGTGATGTCCTCCTTCGTGTAGTACGCCCCCATCTGTTTCTGGTTGATGTACTTCTCGAAGATGTAGCCCAGTACGTCTGGGTTGATCTCGTTGTCGGCGCGGAGCGGCCGCTCGTCCAGGTGCCACTGGTACTGATCGAAGTAGTCGAAGATGCGTTCGAACGCCGAGTCGGGGATCCGGATGGTCTTGCCGTAGCGATCCGATTTCTCCAGCTCGTGGACGTCGAAGAGGCCACCGTTCAGGTACGGGATGTGACCGACGAGCGCCTCGAGCTCGCGCGTGCGCGCCTTGCCGCCGAGCCCCTCATGAAAGAGGCGGAGGAGGAAGTACCGGTAGAAGGAGTAGAACTTGTCCTTGCCATGCTCGGCGCGCATGCGCGCGAGCCGGTTGCGGAGGTAGTGGCGGTCGCCGTCGAGGAAACCCTTGCGCTGCACGAAGTAGACGAACATCAACCGGTTCAACATGACCGAGGCGTACCACTCGCGGTCGGTGCTCTGGGTAATGCCGGTGATGAACTTGAGAAAGGCTCCGTGCTCCTTCTGGAAGCGGTCGTAGAAGCGCTTGGTAACCCTCTCGACATCGAACCCGGCACGAGCACGCCGAGTGACGTCCGGAAGAGAAAGCCGATCCTCCTCTTCTAGCGTGAACGCAATGGCGTTCAACTTCTGGAGCAGTGCGTCACCGGGCTGGGAGCGGTGGTAGGCATGCTCCCGACACGCGGTCGGCTTTCCGAGTTCTCGTTTCACCCACTGCCAGACCTGAGTCTGGTTGCCCGGGTCGGTGAAAATGATGAGGTGCTCGTGTGCTGACTTGGCGACTTGATGCTCGATCTTGCGGCGGTGGCTGTAATCAGGCAGGGGCTGGCCCGCAGGCGCGGGGCAATGGTAGGCGACCATGCCGCGCTTCTGAGCGAGCGCGTGTAGATCGAGCGTTGAGCCGTCCACGGTTACCCTCAGGGTTGCCGTATGACGATCCCATCCGAGTTCTTCGATAAACAGAGCGCGCAGGTCACCCTTGGCGAGACGTTCCCGAGCGCGCGCAGCGTTCAGAGCCATCGGCACACCTCAGCTCCCGCTCTCGGCCGGGGCCAGGCCGAGGGAGCAGATGATCTGGGGCTCGGCGGAGTGCTCTTCCTCGTGGACCAAGCACAGCCGATCGTCGTCGCGGAGCGCCATCACCAGCTCGGCCAGCTTATCGTCCGAGATCCCAGCTCGCAGCTGGCGATTCAGGGTGTCGGTGGCCGATTGCCGAAGTGGAAAGCGGTAGATCTCTTCGATGGCCTTCGCGAGCTCGGGCGACTGGAATAGCGTGCCTTTGACCTGCTCGGCGTAGCGTTTAAGGCGCTCGTAAGTACGGAACCGGGCACCGGATGGGCGGCCCAGCTGGCCGCCGACCGATTTCTCCTCGGACACGACAAAGTCAACCGCCTTCCGTACGAGGTCATGATGATCTGCTTGGCGGGGTAACGCGCGGGTATCGGGTGTGCACTCCGCCGCCTTCAGGATCTCGAACTGGGACTCGGTGACGTTGTTGCCGGCCTTGTCGACCCACGCGAGCGCGTCATTGCCTTCGGCAGTCCGAAGGTAGACGAGGGCGCCATGCGGCTTCCGCTCGGTGCTTTCGTGTGGACGAGTCGAGAAGACCACCGGCGGGAGCGCCGGAATTGACTTCCGCAGGTCTGGATCACGGTCAATGGCGTTCTTCCAGATCTGGTAGGCGTATGAAGCGAGGTCCACTTCGGTCTCCGCTTCCCCATCGAGAATGCCTGACTTCTCGTGGTAAAGGTCGAGGAGCTTCTGGCGCTCTCTCTCGTTCTCAAAGAAAGCTTCGTCCGTGCCAACAACCTCGGCGTTCTCGTGCAGCCGCTGGCGCACCCGCGCGCGCAGGCGGATCAGGTTCTCGACGCCATCAGCCGGCAGGAAAGAATAGCAAAGGATCTTCTCCGATTTCTGCCCAATGCGATCGACGCGACCTGCCCGCTGAACGAGCCTGATGATGGCCCAAGGGAGGTCGAAGTTGACGATGATGGCCCCGTCCTGAAGGTTCTGGCCTTCGCTGAGGACATCGGTCGCGAGCAGAACACGTAGCTCTTCATCGGGCCGCAGGCGCTTGCGTTTCTTGTTGCTGTCCGGGCTGAAGCGCCAGGCGTAGCTCGTGGGGTCCTCGTCCTCTCCGGTGACGCCAGCGAGCCGCTTGACTCCGCGTGCGCGAAGCTGCGCCTCGAGGTAACGGACTGTGTCTGCGAACTGGGTGAATATGAGTACCTTCTCGCGGGGGTGGCGCTTCTCCAAAAGGTTATAGAGCGCATCGAGTTTGGCATCCTTTGACGGGTCCCACTGGCCGCAGCGTGTGCGGACCTCGAGCAAGCTCACGGCATCCGCCTCAAGATCGGTTGCGAGTGACTTGACGAACAAGTCCGGCCGGAGCCACTTGAAGCGCCGCTTGAATTGAGTCGCGTAGGATTCGTAGAGTTCCGCCGCTCGCTTCTTGAAATCTTCGACGCTGCGCAGCGCGGCACGCGGCGGGGCGGTCACACCATCGCCGTTCTCGTCCTCGAACAGTTCGGCTGTCGCAGCCTCGTCGTCGACATCTTCGTCATAGTTGCCAGCGTCAAGGAGGCCTGTATCCTGCGTTCCCAGCGGCAGGGGCAAGGCGTGTTCGATGGCGTGCAGGACGATGTAGTTGCGCAGAACGTGTCGTTCGATGGACTGTCCGAAAGCATCGCCACTGCTTTCGAGCCTCTTGAAGAGGTTGGTGCGGCAGAAGCCCATGAGGCGCTTGCCTGCGCGCGACAGATCCTGCAACTGCTTTGCCTCCGCTGTCGTGGGTGCCTTGTGTGGCGTGGCGGCCACGTAGTTCGCAAGTCCATACCGGGGCAGGCTAAGCCCGTTGATCGCGACGACAACGTCAGGGGCGAAAAGCCGCGCGTACTGATCGGAAGGACTCTTCTCGTCAATGCGGAACTTGACTGTCTTGGGTATTCGGTCAGGAAAGTACGATCGCGTGCCGTCTTCGAAGGTCAGGAACTTGCGCCCATTTGCCGGATCGGTTGCGGCGTAGTTGTCCTGGATGAAGCTCCGCGTCCGGCGCACCATGTACAAACGCATCAATTCGCGCCAATCATCGGCATATTCGCTCTTCTCGAACGCGGCAAGCGAGCGTACCGGTGACTGGTGACGTCGGATGAACTCGGTCTCACCCAGCTCACGGAGAAGACGCTCCGGGCGAATCCCCATGTCCTTGTCTTCGGCAACGAACAGGCGCAACTGGCTCGAGAGGTCGAGGTAGGTCTTGTTATAGGGCGTCGCGGACAACAGGATGCATTTGCTTTCGTTCTCCTGTATGTACTCCTGAATGGCGCGGTAGCGCTTGCCCTCGCGATTGCGGAGGTTCTGGCTCTCGTCGATGAGCACCACGCGATAGCGCCGAAGCTCCGGGAGCTCGCGAGCGGCGCGGGTGACTGAGAGGACCTTTGCGAGCAATCGGTACTCGGAGACGTAGTCCTCCCACATCTTCACGAGATTCTTGGGGCAGATAATCAGGGTTTCGGTGAAGTGATCGTCCTGGAAGATCTTGGCCAAGGCAGATGCCATCAACGTCTTGCCGAGACCCACGACATCGCCGATCAGCACGCCGCCGCGCTTGTTTAGATGGTGTGCGGCGATCTTGACGGCAGCAACCTGATAGTCGAAGAGCCGATTCCCGAACTCTGGAGGGATGCGGAACTCAGCGAGGCCGGCGCGGGCTTCCTGCGCAAGATGGTAGGCCATCTTCACGTAGATGTGGTACGGCGCCAGTGCCTCCTCGCGCGCCCAGCTTTCGCCGATGACCTGGATCAGCTCCTCGGTGATGTCGACACACCAGCGGTCGTTCCAGCGGTCCTCAAACCAGTTCGCCAGTTTCGTGGCGGCATCGTGATCGAGGACGTCGATGTTCAGCTCACCTTGATGCGAGAGGCCGGACAGCGTCAAGTTGCTGCTGCCCAGGTAACCGACGATCGGATTGACGGGGTCCGTGCGGAAGAGCAGGTACAGCTTGGCGTGCAGCGCGTGCCGGAGGAACAGTTTGACGACAACCTTGCCGGCCCTGAGTTGCCCGGCAAGACGCCGCAGCCCTGCTTCGTCTGCATTGGACGGGACACCGAAGGTCAGTTGATTGCGAAACTCCTCGGCAAGCTTCTTCTTGAGTCGCTGCGCAGTTTGGTTGTCGAGTTCATCGTGCCCCGGGGCAGCGACACTCAGGGCCGCGCGGAGCTCATCCTGCGGGAGTCGCTGCATTCCGACCAGAAGCCGGCACTGGTTGCCCCCACCTCCCGGCCACCGCTCGACGAGATCATCGAGGGTCTTCCATCCGCGGAGGTTGAAATAGCCAACGCTGAAGTCGGAACGATTCGCGACCTCCAGCATGGCGCGCAGGGCAGGAAGCAGATCATCGTGGATGTTGTCGAAGATCCGAGGCATCAGGCTGAACCTTGAGGTGTTCCGAGTGGCCCGCCCACGTCCCGGCTCAGCCCCGCGCTTCCGTACTTGCACTCGTGCGCGAGGAAGCTCCCGAGCGCGGTGAGACTCACGCGTCCATCACGAAAGTCTCGGGGACTAACCGCGATCGTCAGTCCGCGGCAGAACATTCCAGCCCTCACTGCCGGCACGAATGACCGGATGATCTCCCGAATGAGCTCCTCGCGTGTAGCGTCCAATCGTGAGTAGCCCGATCCGAGCACGGGACACGCCAGGGGGTGTAGCCCTCCTCGCTCGCGGATGTGTTCCCAAATCCGGGGTAGCGCATCGGCGATATCCCGGCGGGTTGTGTGGGCCACGCGGTGCGCGTTGAGCGAGGCGATGGCGGCGAAGTATATGCGCCGCGTACCAGCATCCACACTCGCCACGGTCCCAATTGGGTATCGCTTTAAGTTGCCGAAGGGTTTGTCATCGTAAGACAACTCGGTGGCCGCCGTTCCAGCGAGTGAATGGTCGAGTTCTCGATTCAGCTGTTCCGGAGATGCAAGCAAGCGGAGTGTCGCCTGACCCTGAACGCTCTCGCTGCTAATCGTGCCATCAGAAAGCGCGGTATCGAAAGTGTCGTTCGTTCCGACAACCAGTGCGACGTGTCGAAGAGAGAGGATATCGCACACTCGGATCTCGATGGTGCAGTCCGATCCCTCGACAATCTCTGAAGCCGCGAGTCGAGGCCAAGCGCGGACGAGGCCTGCTCCAACGCCCCCGATCAGAAACAGCCACCAGTACGGCCTGATGACCGCGGACGACTGGGTGGAAAAGTAAGCCGTGATCTCGAGAATGAGCCATAGAACGCCCAGCGCCTCGAGGATCGACTCGCCCAACTTGACGACCGAGATGTGCCGGACAGCGGCAATAGAGGTGCTCAACATGCGCCGTGGCGGCTACAGGCCGAGCCGTGAATACACGCTGTCCGTATAGTACCGCGCGCCAGTCTTGCCTTCGCGTCGAAGGGTTTGCCACTCGGTTGGCCAGTGCTCGAGGGCGTACTGGATGATCGCAGGGTTAAACGTGACGTAGACGGCGAGTTGGTCGCGCAGAAGTGGCGGGCATCGGTCGGCGTCCTGCGAGCGCCGGCCGTTCAGGTTTACGCCGATGATCGGGACATCGAGGCGAATTGCCTGCTCGAGCTCCCATCGGACAAACTTATAGAGGTACTTCGTCTTCTCCCCGATAAGAGATACGAAGACTTTGGTGTTCGCGAGCCGCTGCAACAGGCTGCGCTTGATCGAGTCTTCAGTGCTCGTATCGCGAGCTTGGGTCAGATCATGAGCATCGACGAAGTCGAAGTCCGTGCGGTCGTTCTGCTTCCACGCGCGCATGAGCCGGTAGTAGTGGATATCCGAGTCGCCGTCGAATGAGACAAACACCTTGTTACGATACGCCATCGGATCTCCAGGGTTTGCTCCGCCGCGATGATTGTAGGCGTCTAACAAGTATTGAACCCCTCTTCCCATTCCCCTCCCAACACCCCAACCAGCGCCCACCATACGGAGCGCAGCCGAATCCGACAACCCTGCGGGCCCGAATACGCGGTCCACCGGGCTGCGAACACCCGACCGAACGCGATTCAGCACGCGCGTGTAGATCATCGTCGTCGATACGTCACGACGCCCCAATCGCTCCGGTACCGTTCGGATGTCATGGCCTGCCTCCAAGCAAATGCGTCGCAAAGGAATGGCGCAGGGTTACAGGAACTGGAGCGCCGCAACTGCCTGGGCCTGGGTGGCGGCAGCGAGTGTGCGCTCGACGGCAAGGAAGGTCAGAAACTGCACGACTTCGCGTTCCCTCATGTCTTGCGGGTGGCGGAGCTGATTGCGTTCGATGAAGCGACGCACCCCAGCTCACGTACGACTCCTCCGTCCGCCGGCTGAAATCCCCAACGCACAATTTCGCACGCCACGAGCGCAGGAGTTTCGGATTCGGCTGCATTGAGAGGTCACCAGACGGCCCGCGGTCTACGCACCCGCCTCGACTCCCACCACCAGCATTCACGCACCTCGTCACCGGGTGGCACGCGCGCGCACCGGCCCCCCTCCGCCTCGCCCGGCACCCCTTCACGTCGTACATTTTCGGGATACCGCATCTTCTCTCGGCTCGTGCCCCCGAGGTCCCGCCATGTCATCCGCCCGCCGATCCACCTCCCTCCTCGCACTCGCCTTCGTCGCCTTCGGCGCCCCCGCCAGCAACGCGCAGCCGCCCCAAACCGGCTCGGCGGCGGCGACCGCCGCCCGCGAGCAGGGCACCGGCAGCCCGAACGGCGGAAAGCTCATCACCCCGGCCGACATCAAGGCCTGGAAATCCGTCCGCCAGACCGAGCTCTCCAACGACGGCAAGTACTTCGCCTACGTGGTCGCGCCGAACGAAGGCGACGCGACCCTGATCGTGCGCGGCACGGCGCGGGGCGCCACCGAGACGCGGATCCCGGTGGGCAACAACGGCGGCCAGCCCCGGATCTCCGGCGACTCGAAGTGGCTCGGCTTCATCGTCGCGCCACCAACGCCGCCTAACGACTCCGGCGCGCGCGGCCGCGGTGCGGGACGGGGCGGCGCGCGCGGTGGTGGCGCGGCCCCGCAGGGAGCCGATTCGGCCGCCAACCGCCGGCGCGTCACCACCAACACCTTTGTGCTGATGAACCTCGCCACCGGCGAGAGGAAGGAATTCCCGCACATCCGGCGCTTCAGCTTCAACACCGACCACACCCCCACCTGGGTCGCCATGCAGGGCTACCCGATCGAGAGCGGCACGAATTCCGGCGCGGCGCCGGCCGAGCCAGCCGGACGCCGGGGCGGCGGTCCGGGACGCGGCGGTGCGGGCGGCGGCGGCGGCGCCACCAACGCCGGCGGCGGCAACCTCCTCCTCTACAACCTCACCACCGCCGAGCAGTTCAACATGGGCCTGGTGGACGAGTTCGCGTTCAACGACTCGGGCGCCTGGCTCGCCTATACTATGGATGCGCCGGACCGGGTCGGGAACGGCGTCCAGCTCCGCAACATGAAGACCAGTGAGATTCGCGCGGTCGAAAGCGAGCCCCTGGTCTACCGCCACCTCGCCTGGATCGACAGCACCGACGTCCTGACGGTGATGCGCGGCCAGGTCGACGACGCGGCCCCCGACACGGTCTTCTCCATCGAGGCGTTCCGCGACTTCGGCCCGTCGGGGCCTTCGAAGACGCTCGCCTTCGACCCGTCGCACCGTGAGGACTTCCCCGCGGGGTGGAAGCTGGCCTCCGACCGGGCCCCTCGTTATGCAGACGACCTCTCCGCGGTCTTCTTCGGCATCCGCGAGGCCAACAAGGCACCGGTGCGCGGCCAGGTGGCGTCGAACGGCCGCGGCGGGAACTCGCTCGTGCGGCCGGGCGCGCCCGGCGCCGGCGGACGCATCAACCAGCCGGGCACCCCCGGCGGCACCGGCAACAGCGCGGCCGAGGAACCGTCGCTCATTCTCTGGCATGCCAAGGACCCCCGACTCCAGTCGCAACAGATCGTCCAGGAGCAGGCGGACCGCGCCTTCAACTACCTCTCGGAGTACCGCTTCGGCGATGACCGCTTCGTGCAGCTGGTCACCGACTCGATGCGGAGCGTGACCCTGATGCCGAAGGAGCATTTCGCCTACGGGGTGGACACCCGCGCCTACGACCAGCCGGCGAGCTACTCGGGCCGCAACTACCAGGACGTGTACCGCGTGGACCTGGCGACCGGCACGCACACCCTGATCATGAAGAAGCGTCCGGCGGTAGGGCCGATGTCGGCGTCGCCCGACGGCCGCAAGCTCCTCTACTGGGGCCACGACGGGAACTGGTGGGTGCTCGACCTGCCGACCGGCGATTCGGTAAACGTCACCCGCCGCGCGCCCGTGACATTCGTGAACACCGAGGACGATCACAACAACATCTACCCGCCGCCCACCCGCGCGTTAGGCTGGGCAAAGGACGGGAGCGCCGTGCTCCTCTATGACAACTGGGACATCTGGAAGGTCCCCGCCAATCCCGCCGCCGGATCCCCGGTGAACCTGACCGGCGACGGCCGGCGGACACAGATCCGCTATCAGCGCCTCTACCAGTTCGACGCCGCAGGCGGCGGTGGTGGCGGCGGGTTCGGCGGCCGCTTCGGCGGCGCCGGCAACCCGATCGATCTTTCCAAACCCCTCTACGTGGGCACCTACGGCGAGTGGAGCAAGAAGGAAGGACTCTCCCGCATCGACCCCGGCCAGGCGGGCGCCAGGAGCCTCTTCTTCGACGACGCGCGCTTCAACGTCATCAAGGCACAGGACGCCGACACCTACCTCTACACCCGGCAGAACTTCAACGAGTATCCCAACTACTGGGTCTTCGGTCCGGGCTTCAAGGACGGCTACCAGATTACCGACGTCGATCCGCAGATGAAGGACTTCGCGTGGTCGAGTGGAGCCCGGCTCATCGACTACCGGAGCGACAAAGGCGACCGCCTTCAGGGCGCTCTGTACCTGCCGGCCAACTACCAGCCGGGGAAGAAGTATCCCCTGCTGGTGACGATCTACGAGAAGCGGTCGCAGAACATGCGCAGTTTCGTGAGCCCGAGCGAGACGCGCGCCCCCGATCCCACCCTCTTCACCAATCGCGGCTACGCGGTGCTCGATCCCGACATCGTATATCGGGTGAACGATCCGGGCATGTCGGCGGTCTGGTGCGTGGTCCCGGCGGTCAAGGCGGCCATCGCCACCGGCATCGTCGACCCCAAACACGTCGGACTCTGGGGCCATTCCTGGGGCGGCTACCAGACCGCGTTCCTCGTCACCCAGACGAACATCTTCTCGGCAGCAATCGCCGGCGCACCGCTCACCGACATGGTGAGCATGTACAGCTCCATCTACTGGAACACCGGGGGCACCAACCAGGCCATCTTCGAGGCGAGCCAGGGCCGGTTCAAGGGCAACTTCCTCGACAACTACGACGCCTACATCAGGAATTCCCCCGCGTTCCACGCCGACAAGGTCACCACGCCGCTCATCATCCTGCATAACGACAAGGACGGCGCGGTCGACTTCAACCAGGGCATCACCTACTTCAACACCCTGCGCCAGCTCGGCAAGGACGTCATCCTGCTCGAATACGTGGGCGAGAACCACGGCCTGGCCCGCCCGGTGAATCAGAAGGACTACGCCGGCCGGATGGCGGAATGGTTCGACTATCACCTCAAGGACGCGCCGCCGGAGGACTGGATCGTGAACGGCGTGCCGCGCATCAAGATGGAGGACCACCTGAAGGCGCGGCGCGATTCGACCGGGAAGGTGATCGTGCCCTAGGAGCCGCAGCCAGGCCGCGACGCACGGCAGCTCATGACGGCGCCGCGGCCCACGACGCGACGACGGCGCGCACAGCCTGGCATCCCCGCGCAGTCGCGCGCGGCTTCCGGTTGGCTACCGCACTTCGCGGCCCACGCGCGTGGCGTTGCTGATCTGGAGATCGAATCCGTCGGGCGTGGTCGTGTGATAACTCTGGTAGGGCGCGACGTGAATGTCGCCGTTGCCCCCCGTGTCGGCACGACCCGTCAGCCCGCGCTTGTCGAGTTCCGCCTTCACCTGGTCCGGGTCCCAGGGCGAGATCCCGAACGCGATGTGGTCGATCGTCGCACGCCGGGCCGGCGTGCCGGCCTGGCCGCCGCGTCCGCCTGCGCTGTCGCCCGCCGCGCCAGCACGTCCCGGCCCGCCGCCGCGCGCGTTCGGGTTCCCGCCGCGGATGATGATGTTGCCCACGTCGCCGATCTCGCACTCGTTCTGGCTCCCCTCATCACCCGTTCCCTTCCAGCCTAACAAGGCGCTGTAGAATGCAACGCTCTCCTTGTAGTTCGACGATTGGAACGAGATGTGATCGAGCCAGACCGTCTTCCAGGCGGTCGGATCGAACGGCGCCGCAGCGGTGAGCTGGCCGCGCGCGGCCCCCCGTCTCCGGTTCCGGCGATTGCCGTTGCTGATCTGCAGATCGAATCCGTCTGCATCCCTCACGTGGAAGCTCTGGAAATCGCTCCCCGCGTGGTCGGCCACGGGATTGAGGCCGCGCTTCCTGAGCTCCGTCTCCACCTTCTTCGTATCCCACGGCTCGATGCCCCAGCAGAACGAGTCCCACACCACGTGGCGCGGGGCGCGTGCGCCGCCCCTTCCCCGACCGCGCCCGGCCGCCGCGCTGTCGGCCGGTGGCGCATCGGCCCGTGGCGGAGGCGGCGGCGGCCCCTGATATCCGCCGCGAATGACCACGCCGCCGACATCGTCGCCGATGTCCAGCACGATCGTCGATCCGTCGTCGCTGCGGACTTTCCAGTTCATGAGCGTGGTGTAGTACGCCGCCTCACGACGCGGGTCCTCACACTGCATCGTGAAATGATCGAGCAATACCGTCTTCCAACCCGTTGGCTCGAACGGCGGTTTGGCGGGCGTCCTGTCGCACTCGGGCGAGCCGGCGCGCGTCCCGCCGCAGCGTCCCTGTGCCAGCGCCGAGACGGGAGCGGCCACTGCGGCGATCCCGAGCGCCTGCAGCAACTGGCGGCGCGAGATCGTCCCGTGATCGAACTCCTTGAACAATCTCGTCAGGATCTCGGGCATCGGTCACACCTCCGGTAGTGCCCACAACATTGTGCGAGTTTTGGCGCACGGAGCGGGGCGCAGTATGCAGCTGATCGCCCACGGCAGCAAGGAGGATCGCGCGCCGTGACACCGCGCGCCTGGAGGCGCGCGATGCGAAGTTGCGACCAGGCTGGTCACTACCGCGAGTCGACCCGCGCGGGCCGCTACGGCTGAATCGGCTTCTTCCGCGCCCCCCATGTCGGCGGCGCCGGTTCCTTCATCAGCCGTGCGACGGGGTGATCCGCCAGCTGCTTCATCCCCTCCTGCACCGCGCGCTCGAGCTGCATGTCGTGACCGGCCGCGATGTCCTTGGGCCAATCCTCGACGTCGATGTCGGGAGCGATGCCCTCGTTCTCCACATGCCATTTGCCGTCGACGCCGAAGAAGCCGCCGCGCGGCGCGATCGCCGATCCGCCGTCGATGAACGGTGGCGTGTCGGCAGTGTGGACCAATCCGCCCCACGTCCGCTTGCCTACCAGCGTGCCGATCTTGCGGTAGTGGAACATGTAGGGCATCAGGTCACCGCCCGATCCCGCCATTTCATTGATGATCATCACCTTCGGGCCCCAGATGCCGGCCGCCGGGCTGGTGAACGGCACGCGATCGCCCGCGACGTTGTTGAAGTAGCCGTCGAACTTCCGCTCCAGCACATCAATGATGTAGTCGGCCGCCTGACCACCACCGTTGTACCGCTCGTCGATGACCGCGCCCTGCTTGTCCTGCTGGGCGAAGTAGTAACGGTTGAAGCTCTCGTAACCCGGGCCACCGGTGTTGGGCAGATACACGTAGGCCAACGTTCCGTGTGAGAGGGAATCGACAAGCCGCCGGTTCCCTTCGATCCACGCGCGTGTGCGCAGCCCCTGGTCGCTGGCGACCGGCATCACCCGCGCGGTGCGCGCCCCCTCCATCGTGGGACGCTGATTCACGAGCAGCGTGGTCTGATGGTCCGCGGTGTTTTCCAGCAGGCGCCAGATGCTGTCGGGCGCCTTCAGCTCCTGGCCGTTGACCGCAACTACATAGTCGCCGACCCGCACGTCCACGCCCGGCGTCGCGAGTGGGGCGCGCAAATCGGGGTTCCAGCTTTCGGCGTCGTAGATTCTGGTGATCCTGTAGCGACCCTGATCGATCGTGAAGTCGGCGCCGAGCTGGCCACCCTGCGCGTTCTCGCCGGTGGGATTCTCGGGCATCTCGCCGCCGCGCACGTACGAGTGTCCGATGGCGATCTCGGACCCCATCATGTCGACCACGTAGTTCAGATCGGCGCGATGATTCACGTACGGCAGGTACACGCCGTACATGGTCTTCATCCGCGGCCAATCGGAGCCGTGCTGATTGGGGACGTAGAGATAGTCGCGCTGGTTGCGCCACGCCTCGGCGAAGATCTGCGCGTACTCGTCGCGCGGATCCCACGACATGCGGAACGTGTTGCTGATGGCGCCCGCGCCGGCCGCCGGAGGATTGCGGTCCGCGTCGACGATGAAGAGCGACGGCTTCGCCGCCGCGCCGCCGCCACGTCCGCCCCGTCCACCACCACCGCCACCGGAGCGATAGAGCATCTTGTGCCCGTCGGCACTGATCTCGAAATCGGTGGCGCCGGTGAGGAAGGTGGTCGCGCGCTTGTCGCGCAGCGAATAGCGCTGCACCGTTGCCCCGCCACCCGCCGCGCCGCGTCCCCCACGCCCGCCACCACCCGCACCCGGATCCGTGTAGTAGATGAATCCCGGCACGCCCGCCTTGAGGCGCGTGTAGGCACGGGCCGGAATCCCCGGCACCGCGAGAATCCGGTTCGACAGGCCGTCGAAATCGATGTTGACCGTGGCCGGCCCGCGCTGGGGCAACGGCGTCTGGGCTTCCGTCTCGGCTGCCCCGCCGGGGGCGCCACCGCGCCCCGCACCGCCGCGCCCACCGCCACCACGTCCGCCGCTGTTGGTGGACGTCGGCGGCCCGCCTTCCTCATCACTCTCGGGCAGGAATGGCGACGGATCGCTCTTGCCCAGCACCGTGAGGTAGACGCTGAAGTCCTCGGTGTGATCGGTGGCGGACATGTCCAGCCACTGCGACCGGAGCGCGTAGTCGGTGGAAGCGAGGAACCAGAGGTACTTCCCGCTCGCGTCCCACGCCGGCCAGGTGGCGTCAGCGAGACCGTCGGTGACCGGCGTGGTTTTCCCCGTCTCGACGTTGTAGACGACGACCTGCTTGAACAGCGAATTCAGGTGCCGGACATAGGCGATCCATTTGGAGTCGGGACTCCAGGTCGGATTCATCGTGCGCGTGGGCACCATCCATGGATCGTCGCCCACGATCTTTGCCTTGCCGGTGGCGACGTCCATCACCCAGAGGTGCAGGTTGGTGTCGTGGTACAGCAGCATCTTGCTGTCGGGCGACCACTCGGCTGTGTAGTAATGCGTCGGATGAGGGAGCGCGATCTCGCGCGGCGGCGTCGCCTCGGTCGCGTCTGCGATCACGAGCTTGTATTCGCCCGACTTGTCGCTGAAGTACGAGATCCACTTGCCGTCGGGACTCCACGCCGGCTCGCGCTCGGCAGACGACGCCGAGTTGGTGAGGTCGCGCACGTCGCCGGTGGTCGCAGGGATGGTGAAGATCTCGCCCCGCGCCTCGACCACCGCACGGCGGCCCGTCGGCGAAATCGCCATGTTGGTGAGATTTCCGCCGACGTCCTTCCATTCGGCCACCATCCAGGGGAAGTCACCCGCGGCAGTGATGTTGACCACATGCTCGCGTCCGCTCTTCGGGTCGAGCTCGTGGATGTACCCCGCCTGCTCGAACACCACTGCCCCGGAGCCCGCGTCGAGCGTCTTCACGTCGTAATCGGAGAAGTGGGTCATCTGGGTGGGCGGGCGTTTCGCCTTCGTGTCGTACGCCCACACGTTGGCGACGCCGTCGACGTCGTCGATGTAGTACACGACGTCGCCGACCCACGCCGGCTCCATCTGCTTGGAATCCGTCCAGCCGGGGGGCGAGGTGACCTCGAGCGTTTTGAGGTCGATGATCCAGATCGGGCGATTCTGGCCGCCACGATAATTCCGGCGCTCCTCGTCCCACGAGGAGTTCATGCGATAGGCGATGTGCGTGCCGTCGGGCGAATACCGGCCCTGATACGCACGATTCATCGGGAGCGCCACTTCGAGGCCACCCGCCACCGGCACGGTGAAGAACCGCGCCTGGGCGTTCGGGCCGTTCGTCTCGCGATTCGACGAGAAGAGGATTTTCGTCCCGTCCGGCGACCAGCCCTGCACCATGTCGGCGCCGTTGTGAAACGTGAGGCGTTTGGGAATCCCGCCCTCGATCGGGACCACGTACACGTCGGTGTTGCCCGTGTACTGTCCACTGAAGGCCACCCACTTCCCGTCCGGCGAGATTTTCGGGTTGCTCTCTTCTCCCGGTGAGGAGGTCAGTCTCCTGGCGATGCCCCCCTTCCGGTCGACCACCCAGATGTCCTGGGCGTAGGCGAACGCGATGGACTCGCCGCTGATTGAGGGGCTGCGCAGGAGCCGCGTCGGCCCGGCGGGTGCCTGAGCCGGAACGGACGAGGAGGCCGCCATCGCGGCGGCTGCGAGCAGGAAGACGTGGGTGCGCATATGACGCTGCGAGTGGAGGGTTCGCGCATGCCCTCCCGCGCGACCGGAGGGCGGCTCTCGACGGCTCCACGTTCGCGCGCGTGGCCATGTTCCGCCAGATGGAGCTCGCATCCGGATCGCCGAGCCGGGGGAGCGCGTCGGGCTTGACGCCATCCCGCCCACGTTGATCTTCGCGCCATGCGCAATCTCCTCGGGTTGCTGTGCGTTGCCGGGACCGCGGTGGCCTGCCATCCCGGGCCCCCCGCGGGCGGCCCCCCGACCCCGGTCGTGACGCGGAGCGCGTTCCGGCGGAGCGTCGATTCGCTCGTGGCCGATCCGATGTTCCGGAATGCCAACTGGGGCATCCTGATCGTCGATCCCGCCACCGGCGACACGCTCTATTCGCACAACGCGGGCAAGCTCTTCATGCCCGCTTCCAACGAGAAGCTGCTCACCGGCTCGACCGCCTTCGTGCAACTTGGCGCCGACTATCGTTTCACGACCGCGTTCTTTGCCTCGGGACCGCTGGAGAACGGCGTGCTCCGCGGCGACCTCATCGTCGCCGGACGGGGCGATCCATCGGTGAGCGACGCGATGATGGGGGACGCAATGCTGCCGCTCCGGGCAGCCGCCGATTCGCTGTATGCGCGCAGCGTCCGCGAGATCGCGGGGTCGCTCGTCAAGGGGGGCAACGCGTTCCCGGATACCACCATCGGACCGTGGGACTGGGGGAACCTCGACACGCCGTCGGGCGCCGCAGTGGATGAATTGTTCTTCAACAACGGCGTCGCGCGCGTCACGGTTTTTGGCGGCGATTACGCTGGGGATTCGGTAGTTGTTCGCACCGCGCCCGCGCGGACGGTGCCGGACATCGTCGCCGACTTCGTCACCGTGGCGGCGGCGCCCGCCGCGCGAGGCGGTCGCGGAGGAGGCGGCTTCGGTGGTGGGGGCCGCGGAGGAGCCCGTGGCGGCGCAGTACGCGCCACGTCCGACATGCGCGGGCCGCGACCGGTGGTGCATTTGACGGGCTGGGTGCTCCCCCACGACAGCGTGAGCGCCCAGGTGACCCTCCGCGATCCAGCGAGCGCCTGGCTGGGCGCGTTCGCCGAGGCGCTCGGTGACCGAGGGATCGCGATGCGTGGTGAAATCGTCCGCACGCCTGACGCGGTCATCGCCGATCAGACCCATCTGTTCGACATGTCCTCGCCGACCCTCGGTGAGATCATGCCGAAGTTCTTCAAGCCGTCGCAGAACCAGATCGGCGAGATCCTGCTGCGGACCCTCGGCCTGGAGCGTGCCGGCGTGGGATCGGCGGACAGCGGTCGCCGGGTGGTGGAAGGCCAGGTGGTCGCGTTTGGCGCCGACACAGCCGGGTTGGTGGTGCGCGACGGCAGCGGGCTGTCGCGACACGACTATGTCACGCCGGAAACGATCGTCAGGATCCTCGACGCGATGCGCAAGCGCGACGACTTCAAGGTGTTCTACGACGCCCTGCCCATCGGCGGCGTGGACGGTACGATCGCGAACCGCATGCGAGGCACCCCGGCCGAGGGGAACGTGCACGCCAAGACCGGCACGGTCGATCGGTCACACGCGCTCTCGGGCTACGTGACCACCGCCGACGGGCGCATGCTCCTGTTCTCGTTCCAGGCGAACAACTACACGGTGCCGAACACGCAGGTGGAGCGGGTGCAGGACTGGATCGCCGCGCAACTCGCCGGTCACGCGTTCCCGAAGCGGTAGGCCCCGGCTCAGGCTCGCACGCCCCTGCGCCTGACGAGTTTGAGCCCCGACCACGTTTCATCCACCGCGCAGACCTTGACGTCCACCAGGCCGATCGGCAGCGCCGCCGCCCGGACCGCATCCTCGGTCATGTCCGTCTTCACCCCGGAGGCCTTCTTCGGCCACGAGATCCAGATCATCCCGCCGGGTGCCATCTCGCGCAGCGCCCGATGCAGATGCCGAGCGAGCTCCGCGCGCGACCGCACGAACAGATGCCAGAGCTGCACCGGGGCCTTGAGGCGCGGAGAGATCTGGACGTCGTTAGGCAGCGGACGCAGCAGCGCCTGGTAGTTCGTCGGCGCGTTCTTCACCTTGACCCGGAATCCCGGTTTGATGCCGAGCTTGGCGGCCAGGGGCGTGCCGGAATACCCGGCGGACGTGGACGTCACGCCTGAATATGATCCTGCTTGAGGGCGCGCGTCACGTCGGCGAGGAGCCGCGGAGGCGGGTGCCTCCCGAGCCATCCATGGGCCGCGCTGATCGCGGACCAGTACGCGTCCCGGTCCCCCCGCCGCTGGCATGCAGGTGTTTCCTCCCGTCTGGCTTCGTGGGAACACTGCCCTATCATATTGTTGCGGCCGTTTTCGCGTCCGCACGCCACGCTTCAGCCTCTTTCCGGGGATTTCGACAGATGCGTCCTTCCGCCCGTTGCCTCGCCGCGCTTGCTCTCGCGGCGTCCGCCGCCGCCGGCGCCCAGCAGGTGGCCCGGCCGGCCGCGCCGCCCTCCGATCCCATCGCTTCCGCGCTGCGGGCGATCGACTGGCGCTCCGTCGGCCCGGCCAACAACGCCGGTCGCGTCTCGGTGGTGGCCGGGGTGCCGGGCGATCCCTCGACCTACTACGTGGCCGGCGCCAACGGCGGCATCATCCGGACGACCAACGGCGGCGTCACCTTTCGTCCGATCTTCGACGACCAGGACATCTCCTCGATCGGCGCGATCGCGATCGCGCCGAGCGATCCGAACGTCATCTACGTCGGCACCGGCGAAGAGAACCCGCGCAACAACGCCTCGGTCGGCAACGGCATGTACAAGTCGATCGATGCCGGCGACCACTGGACGAAGATCGGTCTCGAGCAGTCCGACAAGATCGCGCGGATCGTGGTGAATCCCCGCGACCCGGAGCAGGTCTACGTCTGCGGGCTCGGCCGGGAGTGGGGACCTAACGAGCAGCGCGGCGTCTTCAAGACGACCGACGGCGGCCGGACGTGGAAGAAGGTCCTGTACGTCGACCCGCAGACCGCCTGCTCCGACGTGGCCGTCGATCCGCACAACTTCAACATCGTTTACGCCGGCATGTACACCTACCGCCGCTGGGCCTGGCACCTGGAGTCGGGCGGCGGCAACACGGCGGTCTACAAGTCGGTGAACGGCGGCGACAGCTGGGAGCGACTCTCGGGCGCGAACGTGCGGCGCGGCCTTCCCCGCGGCGACATGGACCGTATCGGCATTGCGGTCGCCGCGAGCGACCCCGACGTGGTCTACGTGGTGAGCGAGACGAAGACCGAAGGGGAGCTCTGGCGCAGCGACGACGCCGGCGAGGCGTGGCGCACGGTCAACCGCGACCCCAACATCAACTTCCGGCCGTTCTACTACTCCGACATCCGCGTCGACCCCTCCAACGCGAACCGGATCTTCTCCCTGTCGGGCTCCCTGAACCTGTCGGAGGACGGCGGCGCGAACTTCCGGACGATCGCGCAGGGCGTCCACGGCGACCACCAGGCGATGTGGATCGATCCCGCCGACCCGAAGCGCATCCTCGAGGGATCCGACGGCGGGTGGCAGAAGAGTTTCGACGGCGGCCGCACGTGGGAGGTGGAAAACACGTTCCCGTTCACCCAGTTCTACCACATCAACTACGACATGCGGAAGCCGTACATGGTCTGCGGTGGGCTGCAGGACAACGGCACGTGGTGCGGGCCAAGCCTCGGCGTGTACGGCGGCATCGGCAAGACCGACTGGTTCACGATCTCGGGCGGCGACGGCTTCGAGGGCGTTACGGACCTCGCCGATTCCAACGTCGTGTACTCCGACGCGCAGGGCGGCATGATCTACGTGACCGACCTGCGGTCGGGCATCCAGAAGCAGATCTACCCGTATCCCAATCGCGTCGGTTCCGTAGGCGACGCGATGATCGGCCACAAGTACCGCTTCAACTGGAATTCCCCGATCGCGGTGTCGGTGAAGGAACCGGGCGCCGTGTACTTCGGCGGCAACGTGCTGTTCAAGAGCACCAATCGCGGCCAGTCGTGGCAGGTGATCTCGCCCGACCTCACCACGAACGATCCGGCCAAGCAGCAGTCGTCAGGCGGTCCGATCGTCGTGGACAACACGGCGGCCGAGTTCTACTGCACGATCATCTCGATTGCCGTCTCCGATCTCGACCCGAATCTCATCTGGGTGGGCACCGACGACGGCAACGTCCAGGTGACGCGTGACGGGGGGAAGACCTGGTCGAACGTGTTCACCAACGTGCCGGGGCTGAAGCCGAACGCCTGGATCCCGACCGTCGAGGCATCGCACTTTGACCCGGGCACGGCATACGTCGCCGCCGATCACCACCAGGACGACGACTATTCGCCGTACGCGTACATGACGACGGATTTCGGCCGGACGTGGAAACCAATCATGGGCGACCTGCCGCAGTCGACGGCGTGGGTCCACGTGGTGCGGGAAGATCGCCGAAACCGGAACCTGCTGTACATCGGCACCGAGATGGGCGCCTGGGCGTCATGGGACCGCGGCGCGCACTGGTACTCGCTGCGCGGTGACCTGCCGGTGCTCCAGGTGCGGGACCTCCAGGTGCACCCGCGCGAGAACGACCTGCTGATGGCGACGCACGGACGCGGTCTCTACATCCTGGACGACATCGCGTGGCTCCAGAATCTGAATGCGGCAGTGGCGAGCGAAGCGACGTTGTTCGACCTGCGGACCGCGACGAACTGGAATCTGTGGAATCGCGAGGGCAACGCCGGACAGAAGGTGTGGCGCGGCGAGAATCCGCCCAACGGCGCGATCATCACCTATTACCTGAAGTCGCCGCAGCGCGCGTCGATCACGGTGGCGGAGAAGAACGGCGGGCGCGTCGTGGATCGTCTGAACGCCCCCGGCCAGGCCGGGCTGAATCGGGTGACGTGGAACCTCAGTTACGAAGCCCCGGTTGTCGCGGCGGGCGGCCGCGGAGGTCGCGGCGGCCGCGGGGCGCGCGGCGGCGGTGCCGGTGCGCCGGCGGGCCGTGCGGCCGGCGCCGGTGGTGCCGCGGGAGCTGGCAGGGGTGGGGCCGCGGGAGGCGGCGAAGCCGAGCCGGCACCCGGCGGGCGCGGTGGGCGGGGTGGACGCGGCGGGGGCGGCATCGACGTGCTCCCGGGCGATTACACCGTCACGCTCGCCGCCGGATCGCAACGGATCTCGAAAGACCTGACCGTCGAGGGCGATCCGCGCTTCGAGACCACGCCCGCGGCGCTGACCCAGCAGATTGCGGCCGCGCGCCAGCTGCAGGATCTCGGTGTCCGCGTGAACAACATCATCAACGCGATCGACGATCTCGCGCGCCAGCTCACGGCAACGCAGGCGGCGCTGGAGAGCGCACCCGACAGCGCCAACAAGTCGATTCCGGCGGCACTCACCGAGATCACCGGTGCCTTGGGCGACCTCACACACTTCCGCGATTCGGTGCTCGCGCGTCCCTTGGCGGGGCTTGGCTACCGGCAGTATCCGCGGCTGCGCGAGGAGGTGCAGTCCGTGACGGGTATGGCGTCGCGTGGGGCCCGCGCGCCGACTGCGGGCGAAACCTTGCGCGCCGGTGAGCTCAAGACGGAGACCGATCAGGCGCAGGCGCGGCTTGATGCACTGGTGGCCGGCCGGATCGCGAAGATCAACACACTGCTCGCGGGAATGCCGAGGATTCTCGCGCCGCCGATCCGGGTCGTGCCGTAGGATCGCGGGTCGGATCTCAGGGGCGGCAATCCTCTCTCGTCCGACGTGAGGGAGTGAAGTAGGATGCGGCCCCGTTGACAACCGGCGCCACGATTGCGAGATTCCCTGCACCATCCATACGGATGGTGATGGGAATCCAACCGGAGGGCCACCATGCCGGAGATGGAGAAGCTCACGACCAACCTCAGTGCGGTCGACCTGGGGCAGATCGAGCTGCTGGTCGAGCAGGGGTTCTACGCCAACCGCAGCGAGTTCATTCGGGTCGCCATCCACGACCAGCTCGCCAAGCATGCCGATGTTGTCCGTGAGACCGCGGTGCGCCATGCCGCAGTCGTCGGGGCGCTGAGCTATGGACGCAAGGCCCTGGAACGAAGTCGCGACGCGAACGAGCGACTCTCACTGCACGTCGTAGGGTTGCTGGCGATTGCCAGTGACGTACCGCCGCAGCTGGCGCGGGCCACGATCGAGTCGGTGAAAGTGCACGGCATCTTCAAGGCGACCGACGAGGTGAAGGAAGCGCTGGCTGACCGAATGAGCTGAGCGCCGTGTGGGCACGCGCCGGAATCACGCAGTTTCCGGACTGTCGTCTGCGCCGGCACGAAGGCGCGGCCGGGGATGACCGCCGCGCCCGGCTCTCCCCTGCACCACGGTTGTCTGGCGTCAGGGATTCCGCGGCTCAGATTCCCGAGGATTCCTTCGGAGCACACCTATGGCGCGCTCATCCCACGGCATTCGAACGACGACCACATCGCTGGCAGTCATCTGCGCCACGCTTGTCGCCACCACCGTCGCGGCCCAGTCACTCAGCCCGGCTGCGTACCAGGCGCTCCAGTATCGCTACATCGGCCCACCCGGCAATCGCGTGAACGCGGTCGCCGGCGTGGCGGGCGATCCGAACGTGGTGTACGCCGGGACGCCGTCGGGCGGGATCTTCAAGAGCGACGATGCCGGTCTCCACTGGCGACCGGTCTTCGACGGACAGATCGTGGCGTCGATCGGTGCGCTCGCGGTTTCGCGCTCGAATCCGGGCGTAGTGTGGGCCGGCACCGGTGATCCGAACATCCGCCCGAACATCGAAATCGGTAACGGTGTGTACCGATCCACCGACGCGGGAAAGACGTGGACGCATATGGGGCTCGACAGCACGGGCCGTATCGGTCGTGTGGTGATCGATCCGCGCAACGCCAACACCGTCTTCGTCGCTGCCATGGGCCATTGCTACGGCCCTCAGCAACAGCGCGGCGTATTCCGCACTACCGACGGTGGCCGCACGTGGAAGCGCGTGCTGTTCGTCGACGAGAACACGGGAGCGATCGACGTCATCGTGGACCCGGTGAACCCGCAGGTGGTCTTCGCGGCCACCTGGCAACTGGTCATTCATTCGTGGTACAGCGAGAGCGGTGGCCCGGGGAGCGGCATCTACATGTCGCGCGACGGCGGTACCACCTGGCGTCGCCTCGAAGGACACGGTCTTCCCCACCCGCCGCTCGGCCGCATCACGATCGGCATGGCGCCGAGCAATGCGAAGCGGGTGTATGCGTTGGTGGAAACAGCGGACCAGGGCAACCTCTGGCGCTCGGACGACGGCGGTGACAACTGGGTCGTCGCAAGCAAGGATGCGGCAATCAACCGCCGCGCGCGCTACTTCGGTCGGCTGGGCGTCTCGCCCGACAATGCCGACGACGTCTACTTCCTCGCCCAGGCTCTCTATCACTCGACCGACGGCGGCAAGACAACCACGATCATCCCCGAGAACTTCCCCGACCACCACGACGTCTGGTTCGATCCCACCAACGCCAATCGCATCCTGGTGGCCAACGACCGGTACGTGAACATCTCGTCCAACCGCGGACGCTCGTGGTTCCACATCTCCCTGCCTAACGCGCAGGTGAACCGCGTGGCGGTGGATCGCCGCAATCCGTACAACGTGTACGGGAGCCGCCAGGACGGCCCCTCGTATCGCGGCCCGAGCAACAGCCTGATCCAGAGCAGCGGTGTGCCGTCGCTGCCGGACGGGACCGGCATCATTCCGCCCGACCTGTGGGTCTGGACGATCGGCGCGGAAAGCGGATGGGTCATCCCCGACGCATTGGACGACAACATCGTGTGGGCCAGTACGTCGAACAACGTCGAGCACATGGATATGCGCACGGGCCTCAACCTCGGCACTGGGCCGTGGCCATCGGGGCGCGGGGGCGGTGGTGGCGGTGGCGGTGGCGGTGGCGGTGGCGGTGGCGGACGCGGCGCGTCGGTCGCTGATCGGCCGTTCCGGCGCAACTGGGCCATCCCACTCGCGATGTCGCCCCACGATCCGCACCGCATCTACGCGGGCAGCCAGTTCGTGCACGAGAGCGACGACGGCGGCCAGACATGGCGGCAGATCTCCCCCGACCTCACCACCAACGACAAGAGCAAACAGATTGTCCCTCCCGGAATCTGGCCCGAGACACAGGATGTCCCGGGCACGCTGATCGCGATCTCCGAATCGCCTATCGAGCGGGGCGTGATCTGGACCGGGAGCAACGACGGCGTGGTGAGCGTGACGCGTGACGGAGGCGGGCATTGGACCAATGTCACGGCGAACATCGCGGGTCTCCCGCCCTGGGGGTTCGTTTGGTGCGTGGAGCCATCGCGCCATGCCGCGGGCACCGCGTACCTCTCGGTCGATCGCCACCGCGCCGTGGACAACACCACCTACGTGTACGTGACGAAGGATTATGGACAGACGTGGAAGTCGATCGGCGCGGGGATCCCACAGGACGTCTTCGCGTACGCGCGCGTGGTCACGGAAGACCCGCGCCGGGCGGGCATGCTCTACCTCGGCACCGAAAACGGGCTGTACGTGACCGTGGACGAGGGCGCGCACTGGCTATCACTCCAGAACAACCTGCCACACACCCCCATCGCGTGGATTGTCGTGCAGGAGGACTTCGACGACCTGGTGGTCGCGACCTGGGGCCGCGGGTTCTGGATTCTCGACGACATCGCGCCCTTGCAGCAACTCACGCCGCAGGTGCTCGCCGAACGCGCGCACCTGTTCGATCCGAGGCCGGCCTACGAGTACGAGCTCCGACCGCCGACCACCACCGAGAGTTTTGCGACCGAGTTCGATACGCCGTCGCACGCGGGACACAATTCGCCCTATGGCGCGGCGATCAGCTACTACGTGAGCGCGTCGTCGCGGGACAGCGCGCGCCTGACGATCGATGATTACAAGGGAACGACAATCCGGACGCTTGCCGGTCCCGCGGAGGCGGGCATCAACCGGGTGTGGTGGAATCTCCGCGCGCCGCCGCCGCGCGATTCGGCGGCCGTGGCTCGTGGACGCGGCGCGGGTGCGGGAGGTGGCGGCCGCGCCGGTGGTGCGGGTTCTGGTGGAGGCGGTGGGGGGCGCGGTAACGCGATGCCACTCGTGCCGCCGGGGATCTACACGGTGAGGCTCAACGTCGACGGCGAGGAGCGCACCGCGACGCTCGTCGTGCACAAGGATCCGGCCCGCACTGGCGGGTAGTCCGGTAAGCCGCTGGCCTGCTGCTCCACCGCAGGTTACCGCATCCCGCAACGTAGTCTTCGGGAGAGCCTTGTCCGTCGGATCTCATTGCGTCTGTCACTGGTGGACAGACCTCGTTCGGTCTCGAGGTCGCCCCGACGGGAGCAACGGGGCGCGAGGCCCCCGCATTGTAGCGCCATGCGGGGGCACATTTGCGGCTCAGGCGGTCCGCACGGCAGCATTGTGCAAGTGGCGGTAGGGTAGCTTCAGGTAGATGAATCCGGTGACAAGTCCGTAGATCACGTGGCCCATGAGACTCGGCATGGCGTTCGCGATCGCGGCGCTGTTCCACTGCGAACCCAGACCCATCCCCATCATCAGGGGCATGAGCGTGAGCGGGCCGAGGACCCACCAGATCACGCCGTACGCGGCACCGGCAGTCAACGCGCCTGGGACCGAGCCCGCCGCCCTGCCGAACACGAGGCCAAATCCCGCACCGATGATAGCGCTGATGATGAGGTGAATCAGGAATCCCACCACGGCCGAGGTGGATCCCACCATCCCGGCGATCGTGGGCAACATGCCCATCATTGCCATCAACATTCCAAACACCACTCCACCGCCGACGCCGGCAATGGTTCCGAGGCGAATTCTTCCAGACATATGCACTCCTCCGCGCATTTCCAGTGGTGCTGCGTCGCGCAGTAGTGCTCGCGCGACATGGACGACAGTAATTGCACCGTGGGAGCGTGGCATTACACACGTCCCTCGCTCACCTTCCGGTCGTGTCCGTTCCCCAGCAGGAACCAGATTGGGTCGACGCCGTCCGTCGGCGTGATCCCGCTGTGCTCGAGGAGATCGCACGCGAAAACCTGGGGCCGCTGCGGCGCGTGGCGCTCGCGTCAGGACTTTCCGACGACGCGGCGTGGGACGTGGTGCAGGACGCGCTCATGGTTTTTGTTCAGAAGGCCCACGAGTACGACGGACGTGCTGCGGTCAAGGCCTGGCTTTTCGGGATTCTCTACAGGAAGGTCCAGGAGCGCCGTCGCGCGAACGCGCGCGAAGAGGCGGTGGATGATATCGACGCCGTCTTCGAGGCCCGATTCGGCCAGGATGGCCAGTGGTCTCGCCCGCCACGCTCCCCGGACGAATACACCATGGGCAAGCAGGCCATGAGTTGGCTGGAGGAGTGCCTGGATAGACTTCCGGACCGTCGGCGGCTCGCGTTCGTATTGCGCGAGGTCGAGCAGCTGAATACCGATGAGATCTGTAAGATTCTCGGTCTTACCAGCAATCACCTGGGCGTTGTCTTGTTTCGGGCGCGGAACGCATTGCGCGAGTGCATGGAATCAAAGGGAATTCGGGGAACCGCAGATGTTGCCGTGTAGAGAGGTCGTCGAACTGGTTGGAACCGACCGACTCGCCACCGCGTCGCTGCGTGAGCGTGTCGGCGTGCGCATGCATCTGCTCATGTGTCGACACTGCCGGGCATACGTGCGCTCATTGCGCCGCCTCGCCGAGATGGCTCGCCAGTTGACCGGGGTCGACGTCGCCGCCGACGGCAGGCGCGGCGCGGAACTGCTGGCGAGAGTGCGCCGCGCGGCTGCGGAGGGCACTCCGGGAGGCGAGTGACGCTCCCGGCGTGGTGCGGCGCGAGATGTGAGCGATGTCGTGTCCAGACACGTGGGATAATTGCATAGTTGGGGTCAGACTCGAAATCCGAGAATCAGGGGGCAGCCGCGAATTTCCGGCATTCGCGTCTGACCCCAATTATCCCGGCGGCTCTCGCGTTCCCGGGCCGCCGCACTATTCTCAAGCGGTGGACCCATGACCCGTTCCGGCACTGGGGAGGACATCGTGCGCCATACCAGACTTCTTGCTCTCGCGACCATTCTCCTCGCTTCGATCGTCGCCTGTGCCCGCAAGGCGGACTCCTCCACCGACCCGCGACTCGCCGGGAGCTCGCGGTCCACCAACGGGGGCTGGATTGAGATACACCTCGCCGGAACCCCTGCGCAGATCGGATTCCAGCATGGGTACCTGCTGTCCGGCGAGATCGCGGACCTGCTGCGGGTCGAGAAGCCCCTGCTCCAGCACACCTCGAACCGCGACTGGGCCTTCTATAGAAATGCGGCGCAGACCATGCTCTGGCCGCGTATCGACTCCGAGTACCAGGCCGAAATCGACGGGATCGTGGAGGGCCTCGCCGCACGCCAGGTCGCCGCCGATCGCTGGGATATCGTCGCGCTCAACGCGGTCGAGGAGTTGCCGGGCTACTACGTCCCGTGGCTCGACGCACAGCAGGGCCAGCCGGCGAGCGCCAAGGCGCCGGGCAATTGCAGCGCGTTCATCGCGACCGGCGACTGGACCACCGATCACCGGATCGTGATCGGCCATAACGCCTGGACCGATTACATCACCGGTGAGCGCTGGAACATCGTGTTCGACATCGAGCCGGCGCACGGCCACCGGATCCTGATGGACGGACTCCCCGGCGTCATCACGAGCGCCGACGACTTCGGCATGAACGACGCCGGCATCGTGATCACGGAAACCACCATCGCGGGCTTCGCCGGCTTCGACACCACCGGCACCCCCGAGTTCTATCGGTCGCGGAAAGCGCTGCAGTACGCCGAGTCGATCGGAGACTACGTTCGCACCATGACCGATCACAACAACGGCGGCTATGCGAACGACTGGCTCATCGGCGACAACAAGACCGGCGAGATCGCGCTCCTCGAGCTGGGCCTGAAGAACTGGACGGTGGACAGCACGAAGAACGGCTTCTTCGTCGGCTCCAACTTCCCGGTCAAGCCCAAGCTGGCGCGGGAAGAGACGACCTTCGACTACACGAAGACGGGGAACTCGCCCAATGCGCGCCACACCCGATGGAATCAGGTGATGGCCCAGCAGAAGGGGAAGATCGACGTCGACGTCGCGAAGCAGTTCGAGGCTGACCGGTACGACGTGATCACCAGGGGCGATGGACCGAGCGAGCGCAGTCTCTGTGGCACGGTCGAGGACTCGCCGCGCGGCATCCCGGAATGGAGCTGGGCGCCGTACTTCCCGGGCGGCACGGTGCAAGCCAAAGTCGCGGACGCCTCGATGATCGACGGCATGCAACTCTGGGCATCGACCGGCCATCTGTGCGGCGGCGATTTCAAGGCCGACGCCTTTCTGGCGCAGCACGCGGAATACCAGTGGATGTCCGGGCTCCTGCGTGACATGCCGGCCGGGCCGTGGACGAAGTTCGCGAGCACCGCTCCCGTGGTCGCGGCACGTTAGGCAGGCCGGACACCGACGTGGCGCCGGTCGGGCGAGGCGCCCGGGTGCTGCTGCTGGGCGCGGGCATGCAGGGCAAGGCCGCGCTCCACGATCTGGCGCGTGAGGCCGACGTCGCACGCGTGGTCGTGGCCGACGCCGATCCGTCGCTCCGGGAGCTGCTCCACGCATACCCACCCGACCGCGTGTCGGGTCGCATTGTCGACGCGCGCGACGAAGTAGCCGTGGCCGCGCTGATGCACGATGCCGATGTCGTCGTGGAAGCGCTTCCCGGCCACTTCGCGCTCCCGATCGGCCGCCTGGCCGCCGAGTGCGGCGTGAGCCTCGTGAGCAGCATGTACTTCGTTTCACCGGGCGAACCCGATCCGGCGAAGATCGCCGCGGCACGCGCCGCGGTGCGCGACATCGATCGCGTGGCGAAGCAGAAGGGGATCGCCATCCTCACCGAATTCGGGCTGGATCCGGGTCTCGACCTGGTGCTGGGCGCGCAGGCGCTGAGCGAACTCGACGCGGTGCACGAGTTCCATGCCTACGGGGCCGGCATTCCGGCGCCGGGCGCACGAGACAACCCGCTGAAGTACAGGTTCTCGTGGTCGGCGCTGGGGGTCATGAGGTCCTACCACAGGCCCGCGCGCCTCATCGCGGGCGGCGAGGTCGAGACCATCGATGCCACACGCATTTTCGAGCCGCAGCACGTGCACCGAATCGACGTTCCGGCGATCGAATCGCCGCTCGAGTGCTATCCCAATGGCGACGCCGTGCACTACGCGGAGCTGTTCGGGATCCGCGACCAGGTGCGCGAGATGGGACGATACACCGGTCGGCTTCCCGGGCACTGCGCATTCTGGGACACGATGGTGAAGAGCGGATTTCTGGAGGAACGGCCGGTCAGCGTGGGCGACGCCCAGGTCTCACCACCGGAATTCGTCGCCGCCGTCCTCGCATCGCAGCCGCAGTTCCGGTACGGGGAGGGCGATGCGGATCTGACCTTTGTTCGCGTCGACGTACGGGGAACGCGCTCTTCGAAGGGGCCGGGTCGCGGACCCCCAAACTCCTCCGCCGACCAAGTGGGATCGCCGGATCGGCGAACCGGCGGCGCCGAACGCGTCAGGGTGGTTTACGACCTGGTGGACCGCCGGGATTTTCGTACCGGGTTCACGTCGATGCAGCGGACGGTTGGCTACACCATGAGCCTCGGAGCGCAACTGATCCTCCGCGGCGCGCTGCCGAAGCGGGGGGTACTCACCCCGCTCGACGTCCCGTACGAGATGGTCTTCCCATCCCTCGCGCGCCACAACATCCGGGTGACACGCGAGGAAGTGCTCTGGCGTTAGCGGGGGGCGCCATTCGCGTTGCTCCGAAGCGCGACGCGGCCACCGTTGGCGCGCCACCGCACAGCCCGAAGACCGCCGACTACTTGCGGCGCCACACGACTCGACGGGGCCGCGGGTCGCCAATGGCTACTGCCCGGAGCCCCACCGTAGATGCTCGCGTGGGAGCGGCGCTGGAGACGAATCGCCCCCCCGCCGGCATCGCACAGACACCAGCCCGGGACAGGGACCAGACGACTCTTTGGCTCCGAAACACTTGACACCCGAACATTTGGCGTGCGAAGCTATGGCCGCCACACAAGCCGTCAGCACTCCGTTGGCGTGCCGTTCGTCGGGCAGCCCCGCCGGGTGCCCGACCGCAACGGTCGCTCCCCCCAGCGTCGGAGGCAACATGTCGTCCAGCGTGCGAACAGCATGGTGGTCCGCGGGTCTTTCCCTGCTTGCGTTTCTCATCATCGCGCCGATTCGGGCATCGGCGCAGACGGGGTCTGTCACAGTCAAGGTCACCGATGCGCGAACCAGCGCTCCAGTGGACCAGGCCCAGATCTCGATTGTGGGGACCACGCTCGGCGGACTCACGAACCAGGAGGGCGATGCTACCGTCCGCAACGTGCCCTCCGGGATTCGCGTCGTGCGCGTGATTCGGGTCGGGTTCGTCGAGCAGAAGAAGTCGCTCAACGTCTCGGCCGGCCAGCAGGCGACGGCGAACTTCGCGCTCGAGCAGATTCCGCTCACGCTGGCGCCGGTCGTGACGACGGCCACCGGCGAAGTACGACGGGTGGAGCTCGGCAGCTCGGTGAGCTCCCTCGATGCGGCGTCGAAGGTGTCAATGACACCGATCAACTCGATGGGCGACCTGCTCGTCGCCAAGGCGCCCGGGGTGCAGGTGCTGCCGTCGAACATGACCGGTGCCGGCAGCCGCATCCGCATTCGCGGGACCGCGTCGCTGTCGCTCTCCAATGATCCCATCTACGTCATCGATGGCATCCGCATGACGTCAGGCAACGGTGGCCTGAATGTCGGTGGCACGTCGGACAATCGGGTGAACGACCTCAGCCCGGATGAAATCGAGAACATCGAGATCGTAAAGGGGCCGTCGGCCGCGACGCTCTACGGCACCGACGCCGCCAACGGCGTCATCGTGATCACCACCAAGAAGGGCCGGGCCGGACGCGCCGAGTGGACGACCTTTGCCGAAGGTGGAGTGATCAAGGATTACAACAACTATCCGGTTCAGTACGCGATTCTCGGACACTCGCCGGCCACGCCCACCACGGCCCGCACCTGCTTCCTGAAGGACCTGTCCGATGGATCGTGCGTGAAAGACAGCACGTCGGTGTTGGACCTCTGGCACGATCCCGAGACGACGCCAATCGACGTCGGGAACCGCAACCTGTTCGGCTTGCAGATTCGTGGCGGCACCGACGTGGTGCGGTACTTCACCGCCGGGGATCTCGAGAACGAGATCGGCGTGTTCAGCATGCCCGAGTTTTCGCGACTCCGGCTCGACACCCTCAAGGCCGGGCTCCCAGACGCATGGAAGCAACCGAACACGCTGCAGAAAGTGTCGTTCCGCTCGAACCTGAATGCGTCGGTTTCGCCGCGGCTCGACCTCGCGCTCAATACGAACTTCATTCGCAGCAATCAGCGGTTGCCGCAGGTCGACAACAACGTGAACAGCTTCTGGTACAACGGCGACATGGGCCCGGGGTGGAAGGGAGCGGGTCCGGGGTACAGCGGGATCGGCAACCTCGGACAGCAGCTGCGCGGGTACGCCTTCGCGACGCCGGCCGAGATCTTCCAGGACGAGGTCTCGCAGAACCTGCAGCGCGGGATTGCCAGCGCCAACGCCGACTGGCGGCCGTTCTCCTGGATGGAGAACCGTGCCGACGTCGGGGTGGACCTGTCGGATCGGGTGAATGAAGTCCTCTGCCGATTCCAGCAGTGCGCCAATTTCGGAACGAACCGCGAAGGGTCGGCGACCGATGCCCGCGCGAACATCCGCAACATCACCACGAATATCACCAGCGCGAGCTCCTGGCAGGCCGCTGACTGGGTGAACCTGAAGACCATCCTCGGCACGCAGTTCGGCGAGTTCAGCTCATTCAGCAATTCGGCCAGGGGACAGCAGCTTCCACCAGGTGCCGAGACGCCGGGCGCGGGGACGATCCCGAACGCCAGCAACTCCACGACGCTGACCAAGACGCTCGGGCTGTACGTCGAAGAGGACGCGGCCATCCGCGATCGGCTCTTCCTGACCGCGGCGATCCGCACCGATCAGAACAGCGCGTTCGGCACGAACTTCCAGCGCGTCTATTACCCGAAGGCATCCCTGTCGTGGCTCCTCTCGGACGAGAACTTCTTCCCGCACATTTCATGGCTCAACGAGCTGCGCCTGCGCACCGCGGTTGGCGCCTCGGGCGTGCAGCCGGGCCCGAACGACGCGCTCCGGACGTTCTCGGTGGTGACGACCAACATCGGGAACACCGACATCAGCGGTCTCCGGTCGAACCAGCTCGGGAATGATCAGCTCAAGCCCGAGCGATCGACCGAGTGGGAAGGCGGCTTCGACTCGCGGCTGTTGGGCAACCGGGTGAATCTGGATGTGACGTACTACAGCAAGCTGTCGAAGGACGCGCTCGTGAACCTGACGATCGCGCCGTCGGCCGGCTCGTCGTCAAACAGCCAGCTGGTGAATCTCGGGTCGGTGAAGAACTGGGGGTGGGAGACCCAGCTCAACGCCACGCCGTTCGATACCCGCAATGTCACGTGGGACATCACCTTCAGCTTGTCGCACAACAGCAACAAGCTGGTGACGCTCGGGAAGACGCCGGCCGGTGCCGACGTCCCGCCGATCATCGGCACCACGACGCGCCAGACACCGGGTTATCCGCTCAACGGCTACTGGGAGCGCCCGTTCACGTGGGCCGACGATAATGGCGACGGCATCATCACGCCGAATGAAGTACACGTCAACGGCGGCAGCGCCGATACGGCGCAGAAGTTCCTCGGGTACTCCCAGCCGCGTGACGAGTATTCGATCACCAATTCGCTCGACCTGCTGGGACGCCGGCTGCGCGTCACGGTGCTGGCGGACTACAAGGGCGGGTTCCGGGTGCTGAATTCCGAAGGCCAGTTCCTCTGCCAGCAGCGGAGCAATGGCTGTTTCGACATCACCAGCGAGTCGGCGCCGCTCTGGGAGCAGGCGCGCGGCATGGCCAACCGGTTCACCAGCGACCGGACCTCAGCCGGCTACATCGAACGCGACACGTTCTGGCGGATCCGCGAGTTGTCGGCGACCTACACGTTCAGCGATTTCGTCGCGTCGCGGATTTTCCGCAGCCGCGGGGCCAACATCACGTTCGGCATTCGCAATCTCCACGTGTTCACCAACTGGACGGCGACCGACCCCGAGCAGAACTACAGCCAGGGCAACACCCAGTCGACCCTGCTCACGGCGGCACCGCCGCGGTACTACACCCTCCGCATGAACGTCCGTTACTAACCCTAGCCGGCACTCACTCACATGACTACGACCATTTCGATGCGCCGGCTCGTCGTCGCGGGAGCCCTGACCAGCACCGCGCTGGCGCTGGCCGGTTGCTCGCAGTTCAAGAACGACCTCCTGGCCGCCGACGACCCGGACATCATCAAACCGGCCACGATCAATTCCCCCGAGGCCGCGGACGCATTGCGCATCGGGGCCCTCGCGCGGTTCCGGGACTCCAATGCCGGGGGCGAGAGTTCCTGGCTCCTCGGCGGCCTCATGACCGACGAGTGGAAGTCGAGCGACACATTCCTCCAGCGGAACGAAACCGATCAACGCTCCATCACCGACAACAACGCCAACATCCAGGGGATGCTGCGCACGTTGTACCGGGTGCGCACCAACGCGCGCGAGGCACTCGCCGCGCTGGTCCAGTACAAGCCGGACCCGGCAGCGGGGCTCGGCCAGATGTACTTCATCATCGGGTTTGCCGAGATGCAGCTGGCCGAGGATTTCTGTAACGGTATCCCACTCAGCGATGCCTCGACGGGCGCGCCGGAGTACGGGCCGCCCCTGACGAACGCCGAAGTCTACGCGGTGGCCATCACGCATCTGGACTCGGCGCTGGCTGCCTCCACGGGCACGGATACCCTCGCCGTGTCGGTCCGGAACGCGGCAACCATTGTCAAGGCTCGTGTGCTGGTCGACCAGGGCAAGTTCAGCGAAGCTGCGACCCTCGTGGCCGGCGTCGCCACCAGCTTCCAGTGGCGCTCCACGTTCTCGCTCACCGGTGGCAACAACAACATCTGGAGCCTGAACACCAGTCAGAAGCGGTGGACGGTGGGGGACAGCTTCGACGTGGGCGGCATCATCGACAACGCGATTCCCTTTGCCTCGGCCGGTGATCCCCGCGTCCCGGTGAGCGGCTCGACCCTCAACTCGTCGAAAGGCAAGGGCTTCGACACGTCCACCGACTGGGTGTTCCAGAACCTCTGGGGCCGCACCGATCCGACGCCGGTGGTGTCGGGCGTGGATGCGCGCCTGATCGAAGCCGAGGCGAAGCTCAAGGCGAACGACGTGGCCGGGATGATGACCATCCTGAACGCGCTCCGCGCCGCACCGCAGAACCTCGGCGCCATCAGCACGCCGGTGATGGCCGCCTTGCCAACCCCGGCGGCCGGCGACGCGGCGGTGAATCTGTTCTTCCGCGAGAAGGCGTTCTGGACGTTCGCGCGGGGCCAGCGGCTGGGCGACCTGCGCCGGCTGATCCGGCAGTACAATCGCACGGCCGACCACGTCTTCCCGAGTGGGCAGTGGTTCAAAGCGGCCGGCGCCCTTTACGGCTCGGACGTCAACATGCCGATCACCACCGACGAACTCAACAACCCGAACTTCAAGGGGTGCATCGACCGCAACGCCTGACGCCGATCGCACCACCTGACTTAGAACGCCGTTCCTGTTCGAGGCCGCAGCGGCGGTCCCGAACAGGAACGGCGTTTCAGCATTCACCTGTCAGCTGTCCAATAGAGCGAGTAGCGAGCAGCCGTCGGCTCTCAGCGTCCGCATTCAGCAGCCGTCATTCGCGGCTTCGGCTTCCCCCCTGTGCGTTGGCCGCCTGACTCCACCACCACAGTCCGGCCAGCTGCTTCTGTCGCGGCCAGATTTCGTCGAGCGTGTTGCCGTCGTACAGCCGCCCGTTCTTCATCACATACCGAATCGTATTGGTGTTGCGGATGTCGTCGAGCGGGTTCTTGTCGAGCACCTGCAGGTCGGCCAGCTTCCCCGCTTCCAGCGACCCCAGCTCCGTCTCCAGGCCGATCGCCTCCGCGCCAAAGATCGTCGCCACCTTCAGCACGTCGTGCCGCGGCATCCCGCCTGACGCGATGTTCCAGATCTCCCACTGGGCGCCGAGCCCCTGAAGCTGGCCGTGGCTCCCCAGCCCCACCCGGCCGCCGGCCGCGACGAGCTTGGCCGCCTGCTGGGCGAAGAGCTGGAACGACCACTGCGTGGGCGCCCACCATCCCGGCCGGCGTGACGCCTTCTCCTCCACCACGCCACGCGGAGTGAAGTGGTTCAGCTTGGGGTCGTTCAGCACATCGGTGGTCTCGTACCAGTAGTTCTCCGCCCACGGGCCGCCGTACTGCACGATGAGCGTCGGCGTCCAGGTGTCGCCACCGGTGGTCGCGAACAGCTCGAGGACATCCTTGTACAGCGGCGCGATGGGAAGGGTGTGCTCGCTCCCGGAGTAGCCGTCCATGGCTTCGGTGAGGTTCTTCTTGAAGTCGAGACCCCCTTCGAGCGTCGGCATGAGGTGTTGCTCGCGGGCGGCCATCGACACCAGCTGCCGCACGTGGCGGTCGCCCGTCATGTATTGCTTGATGGTGTTGGTGAAATAGAACTCGGAGTACCGCTTCAGCACCGTTCGTGCGTCGTCGATCGTGCGGATGTTGGCCTGCGCGAAGACGCCCGGGCCGGTGGCATAGATGCGCGGCCCGATGAATTCGCCCGTCTCCACCATGTCACTGTAGGAGAGGACGTCGGTTGTGGAGGTCTGCGGGTCGCGAGTCGTCGTCACGCCGTACGCGAGGTTCGCCAGATACTCGTACGGCTGCGACTTGTGCACGCCGAACGCGGGCCAGATGTGGGCGTGGATGTCCACGTAGCCCGGCATGATGGTCTTTCCCGCCACGTTGATCACCCGCGCGCCAGCGGGGATGCGCACGCTGCCCGACGGCCCCACCGCGGCGATGCGGTTGTCGGTCACCACGATGTCACCCCGGGAGATGACTTCATCGCCCTTCATGGTGATGATGCGGGCACCCCGCAGTACGACGCTTCCACTCGGACGGTCCTTCTTGACGCTGATGAGGACGTCGTGGCGCTCGGCCTCGTAGATCGGCGGCGCCGGCGCGCCCCCGCCCGCACCCCGCCCTGCTCCGCGCCCGCCGCCGGCGCCGGCTCCACCGCCGCGGGCGCCGCGGCCGGCTCTGGTGATGGAGTCGGCACGGGCCGTGGAGTCACGCGCCGCCGTCTCGGCCGCCGCCAGATCGTAGGTGAAGAGCGAATGACCTAACGAGTACAGCACCTGCCGGCCGTCGTGGGTCCAGGCCGGGAATTCGCCGCCCACGGTGGTGATTTTCCGGACCGGCACCTGGGACTGGCCGGGATTGGTCGCGTTGATCGTGGGTGGATTGCCGGTCTCGGGTACGGCCTCGATCACGTAGACGTGGGTGTTGGACGCCACCAGCGCCCGCTCGCCGTCCGGCGAAATGAGCACCTGGCCTCCCCCGCCCCCGCCCCCGCCTCCACCGCCGCGCCCTCCCCCACCAATGCGCAGGATCGTCTTCTGGTCGGTGCCGTCGAAGCGCATCCGCTCCAGCCCACCGATGCTGAGGTAGATGTGTTCCGGATCGCTGGTGACGAAGTTCGGTCGCACCGGCGAATTGACGGGCGCGATGTCGGTCAGCGCGCCGCCGCCGGCCGGCATCCACATGAGCTCCACCGAGACCGCCTGCGCGTTAGGCGCCTCGAGCTCGTCCCGGCCGCGGCGCATCGCCCGGGGGCCGCGATTCACCACCAGGCGCGCCCCGTCGGGCGAATAGACCGGATAGGCGTAGAACGCCGACTGCGTGGTCAGCTTTTCCGGCGTCCCGGAACCGGAGGTCGACGCGCGATAGACGTCGCCGCCCGTGGCATCGTTCCAGGTCACGTAGACCACGAACCGCCCGTCGGGCGACCACGCCGGATCGAACTCCCCAACGTCCTCGGTGGGCACCAGCCGGCGCGGCGTCCCGCTCGGCAGGTCCATCACCCAGATCCGGTCGAGCGCCGTGAACACCAGCCGCTTCCCGTCGGGGGAGGGCTCCTGATCCCGGATCTGCCGCACCACCAGCGTGGTGTCGTTGAACGGATACTGCTCCTTGATCGCTCCGGCGATCATCTGGTCGACATCGGCGCTGAACGGGATCATCGTCTCACGCCCCTCAGGCACGCTCACCCGCCACAAATGACCGTGATGCGCGATCACCAGCGACTTGCTGTCGGGCAGAAACGCGTACGGCGGCACAAGGTCCCGGCTGAAACGCGATTCCTGATCGTCGCGCTGGATTTTCGGCACCAGCACGTGCTCATCTCCCGATGTCAGGTCGCGGATCATCAGCACCGTAAGGGAGTCGATGCGGGTGGCGTAGGTGAGCCACTTGCCGTCGGGACTGACTTCGGGACGCATGCCCGAGCCCGGGGCGTCCGTCCTGATGAAGGTGCGGCCGTTCTCGCGATCGAAGATGCCGATCTGCCAGCCGAGCGAGGTCTGGTTGTAGCCACCGCCGCCGGTGCGCATGGCGGCATAAACGTAGCGCTCGTTCGGCGACACGGCCGGGCCGACAAAGTTGTTCGGAGGGCCGCCGCCGCGTCCGCCGGCCGGCGCGCCACCACGCCCGCCGGCCGAATCGGACCCCGTCAGCCGGAGACCGGATCCGCCGCCCACGTGATACATCCAGAGATCGTACTGCGAGCCGCTCCAGGTCATGGCCTTCGACACCACCACGTACTTGCCGTCGGGGGTGAAGGTGGGAGAGAGGAATCCGTGGTCCGTCTCACGCGTCAGCGGACGCGGATCCCCGCCCTCGGGACTGACAAACCAGAGGTTGTCCGATCCACTCCGGTCGCTCACGAATACGATCGTCTTCCCGTCCGGCGAGAAATGCGGCTGCCCGTCGAAGGCCTGCCCGCTCGTCAGGCGCGTGGCCTTCCCGCCGGTCACCGGCACCGTGTACAGGTCGCCGATCAGATCGAAGACGACGGTCTTCCCGTCCGGAGAGACATCGAGCGAAAGCCATGTCCCCTCGTCGGTGGTGAACTTCAGCGGTTTGGAGGGCGTGAGTGGCAGCTCGCGCTGGCCACCGCGCGAAGTGGAGTCTTCCTGCCCGCCCTGAGCCCGGAGGGCGCCGGGCGCGACAGTAGCGAGAAGCGTGGCGGCGGTCAGCGCACCGCGGACGAATCGGGACATCGTCGCCTCGAGCGTGTGGGGAGAGGGCGAGAACCGAACACGAATCGGCACGGGCTCATAGTGGGGGCGACAGGCGCGCACGGCAAGCATGGCCTCGACGGCGGTCGGATTGGACCGCACCATTGCACCGGAGCTGCACCCCTCGCAGTCTTGAGCGACCGCGGCTCTCGCCCTTGTTCCCCCGGGCTGCCGGCGGCACACGGGAGTCGGAGGATGGCGCACTCTCGGGGTCCCGGGTGGCCGACGGCACGCGGGAGTCGGGCCAGGGCCACCCGCGCCTGCTCCTGAATGGGTGACGGCCGCGGGCGGGTGGAACATTGCAGGTCTTGAATCGCCTTCACCTCGTTTCGAGGGAGTGTCCGTTCGATGTCGCATCCCCGTCGCGTCGCATCTGCGATCGTCTTCGCCGCCACCCTGGCGACGCTGCACCGAACGGGCCGGGCCCAGGCCGCACCCGAGCCCACGAACGATCTGCCCAACCCGTACCAGACCATCGAGGGCTGGGCGAAGCTTCCCGCGGGACGAACATGGGGTTCGACCAGCGCGGTCGATATCGCGCCCGACGGCAAGAGCATCTGGGTCGCCGAACGCTGCGGCGCGAACAGCTGCGCCGGCTCAGACCTTCCCTCGATTCTCCATTTCGACGCCGATGGCAATCTGCTGACGTCGTTCGGCGCCGGGATGCTGCTTTCGCCGCACGGCATTTTCGTGGATCGCGCCGGGAATGTGTGGGTGACGGATTGTGCGTGCACCGGGGGAGGCGGCGGACGGCGCGGCGGGGGCGCGGGCCGTGGTGGTGCCGGCGGCGACAGTGCCGCACGCGGCGGTGCAGGTCGCGCGGGCGGCAGGGGGAACGCCGACAGCGCCGGTCGCGGCGCGGGCCGGGGGGGCGCCACCGGCGCAGCCGAAGGCGCGCGGGAGGCGCCGAAGGGTCATCAGGTGTTCGAGTTCAGCCCCGACGGGAAGCTTCTCCGGACACTCGGCACGCCCGGGGGCGCGCGGGAGCCGGGGTATTTCTGGCAGCCTAACGACGTTCTGGTGGCGCCGAGCGGCGACATCTACGTGGCCGAGGGGCACTCGTCGCGCGCGGCCAACGGCCTGCCGAATGCCCGCGTCCTCAGGTTCTCGAAGGACGGGGCGCTGGTCGCGACCTGGGGACACTTCGGCACCGGGCCGGGCGAGTTCGACCAGCCGCACGCCCTGGCCATGGACTCGCGCGGACGTCTGTTCGTAGGTGATCGCGGCAACAACCGGATTCAGATCTTCACCCAGGATGGCAAGCTCCTGGATACCTGGTATCAATTCAGCCGGCCGAGCGGGATCTTCATCGACCGGAACGACAACATCTACGTGGCCGATTCGGAATCGGGGTCGGTGGACTCCGCCCACGTGGCGTGGAAGCGCGGCATCCGGATCGGGAGCGCGAAGGACGGAAAGGTCACGGCCTTCATTCCCGATCCTAACGAGAACGCGCGGGGAACGAGCGCGGCGGAGGGCGTGGCCGTGGATGCCGCGGGCCACATCTACGGCGCCGAGGTCGGGCCGAGGGCGCTCAAGCGATACGTGAGGAAGGAATAGCCAGCCGGGCCTCTGGCCGGGGCCGGCTCCCCAATCGGGGTCTTCTTCTGCGTCGCGCCATGGCCCCGAACGTGATATCTTCGAACCACCGACAATACGGAGCGGTTCGCCCATGCCCATCACCTTCAAGGTCAACGGGAAATCCACCACCGTGGACGTCGCCGCCGACACCCCGCTGCTCTGGGTGCTGCGCGACGTCCTCGATCTCAAGGGGACGAAGTTCGGCTGCGGAATCGGACAGTGCGGCGCCTGCACCGTCCTGCGGGGCAGCACCGCGGTGCACTCGTGCCGGCTCGCGATTTCGACAGTCGCCGGCGCCGAGATCACTACCATAGAAGGGTTGTCGGCCGACGGCACGCACCCGTTGCAGCGCGCCTGGGAAGAGGTTGACGTCCCCCAGTGCGGCTATTGCCAGGCCGGGCAGCTGATGGCGGCCTCGGCCCTCCTCGCCAGAACACCGAATCCCACCGATCAGGACATCGACGGTGCGATGAATGGCAACATCTGCCGGTGCGCGACCTATCTGCGCATCCGTCAGGCCATCCACCGCGCCGCCGAGATGGCGGCAACCGATGGAAACTCCCGGCGGAACGGTGTGCCTGACGACATGCGCGGATCGAATCCGGCGCCGGGAGCGGCGCGGAAGGAGGCGGTATGACGACCCCAGCCCGTGTGAACCGCCGAGACTTCCTCCGGGTGACCGCGATTGCCGGTGGCGGCATTCTGCTCTCCAGCTATTCGCCCCTGGCCGACACCGCCGAGGCCTGGGCCCCCGCGTCCGGATCGCCGGAGTTCGCGCCTAACGCGTATATCCGCCTCACGCCCGACGGGATGGTGACGATCATCGCCAAGAATCCCGAGATCGGGCAGGGGATGAAGACGACGCTGCCGATGCTGATCGCCGACGAGCTGGACGTGGACTGGAAGAACGTCCGGATCGAACAAGCTTCGCTCGACACCGAGAAGTTCACCGCGCAGTCGGCCGGCGGGAGCACCGCGACCCCGACCAACTGGATGCCGATGCGGCGCGTCGGCGCCGCCGGCCGCGTGATGCTGGTCACCGCCGCGGCACAGACGTGGGGCGTTCCGGAATCGGAGTGCGAGACCGCCGCCGGAGTGGTCCGTCATCGCCGCACCAACCGACAGCTGGCCTACGGCGATCTGATCGCCAAGGCGTCTACGCTCACGCCGCCGGACCTGGAGTCGGTACAGCTCAAGGACCCGAAAGACTTTCGCATCATCGGCACCCGCGTTCCCGGCGTCGACAATCACTCGATCGTGACCGGCAAGCCGCTGTACGGGATCGACGTCACGGTCCCCGGCATGCAGTACGCGGTGTTCCAGAAGTGCCCGGTGTTTGCCGGCAAGGTGGTGAGCGCCAACCTGGACGAGATCAAGGCGCTCCCGGGAGTGCGTCAGGCATTCGTCGTGGAACCCGGCTCGTCGGGGGGTCTGAGCGGTCTGCTCGGTGGGGTGGCGATAATCGGCGAGACCTGGTGGGCCGCACAGAGCGCGCGAGCGAAGCTCAAGGTCACCTGGGACGAAGGGGAAACGGCGAGCCAGAGCAGCGCGGGGTTCGCCGCGCGGGCCGCCGAGCTGTCGAAGCAACCACCGCAGCGCTCGCTGCGCCGTGACGGCGATCCCGACGCGGCCCTCAAGAGCGCGGCCAAGGTGGTGGAGGCGGCGTATTTCTACCCGTTCATCTCCCACGCTCCGCTCGAACCGCAGAACTGCACGGCCTCGTACCGTGACGGCACGCTCGAGATCTGGGCGCCCACCCAGCAACCGGCCGGCGGCCGCCGGCTGGTGGCCCAGACGTTAGGCATGCAGGAGGGCGACATCACCGTCCACCTCACGCGAAGCGGCGGCGGCTTCGGGCGCCGCCTCAACAACGACTACATGGTGGAGGCGGCGGCGATCGCCAAACAGGCCGGGGTGCCGGTGAAGCTCCTCTGGTCGCGTGAGGACGACATCCAGCACGATTTCTACCGGCCGGCCGGGTTTCACTATCTCACGGGCGGGCTGGACGCGAGCGGCAACCTCGTCGCCTGGCGCAACCACTTCGTCTCGTTCGGCGAAGGGGATCGGTTCGCGTCGAGCGCGAGCCTTGGCGCCACCGAGTTTCCGCAGCCATTCATCGTGAACTATGCGCTCGACGCGTCGGTCATGCCGCTCGGCGTCCCCACCGGTGCGCTGCGCGCGCCGACCAGCAACGGAGTCGCATTCGTCATGCAGTCGTTCATCGACGAGCTGGCGCACGCGGCGGGCAAGGATCCGGTGCAGTTCCGTCTCGCCATGCTGGCGACCGACAAACCCGCGCCGCCGCCGCCGGCGCAGAATCCGGGTGGCCGGGGCGGCCGCGGATTCCAGGGACCGTCGTTCGACGGCGAGCGGATGCGCGGAGTGCTCGAACTGGTGGTGGAGAAGTCGGGATGGGGGAAAAAGACCCTGCCGCGCGGAACCGGGATGGGCGTGGCATTCCACTTCAGCCACCGCGGCTACTTCGCGGAAGTGGTCCAGGCAACCGTCAGCCAGGCGGGTTCCGTGAAGGTGGACCGGGTCTGGGTCGCCGGCGACATCGGCAGCCAGATCATCAACCCGAGCAACGCCGAGAGCCAGGCGCAGGGGGCGGTACTCGACGGCATTGCCGAAGCGTTGGGCCAGGAAATCACGATCGAGAATGGGCACGCCGTGCAGGCGAACTTCAATACGTTCCCGCTGCTCCGCATCAGACAGGCGCCGCCGATCGAGGTCTACTTCCGCACGACCGAGAATCCGGTCACCGGACTCGGGGAGCCGGCGCTGCCGCCGGTGATTCCGGCCCTCTGCAACGCGATCTTCATGGCGACCGGGAAGCGGATCCGCTCCCTGCCGCTGTCGAAGCAGGATCTGAAATGGACGTAACGAATCTCTGGACGGCTTCGCCGCCGCAGCGTTAGTTGAGGGGTGCCAGCAGGTCCATCGGGGAAGGACAACCGGAGGGTGCCATGTCCGCCAAGCACGAAGTAACCCGCCGCAGCTTCGTCGGAGGAATCGCGACCGCGGTCGGCTACCTGACCGTGAAGCCGAGCGTGGACCTGTGGGCGCAGGGCACGGCGGCCCGCCAGGGAGGCCAGCGGGCACGGACCACGCCTGACGACTACGACAAGCTGGCGAAGCTCTCGTTCAACGAGAATCCGTACGGCCCGTCCGACGCCGTCATGGAGGCCATGACCAAGGCCTTCAAGTACGCCAATCGCTACGGCTACCCGGACGGTGGCATCACCGACGAAATCGCCAAGTACCACGGCGTGAAGACCGAGAACATCATGCTGGGCGCGGGCTCGGGCGAGATCCTGGACGTGGTCGGCACCACGTTCCTGGAAGGCGGGAAGAAGGTGGTCGGGGTGGAGCCCTCGTACACGCAGGTGTACCAGCACGCGACCAGCATCCGCGCGGCCGCGATCGAGTTGCCGCTGCTCGACGACTACCGCCAGGACATCCCGGCGCTCATCAACGCGACGAAGAAGCGGTATCGGGATGTCGGTTTCGTCTACCTCTGCAATCCGAACAATCCCACCGGGCGCGTGGTCACGAAGCAGGAAGTCCGCCAGCTCCTCGACGGCATCCCCGAAGACATGCCGGTGCTGATCGACGAGGCCTACCACCACTTCGTGGACGATCCACAGTACGCGACGTCGGTGCCCTACGTGACGGAAGGGCGGCCGGTGATCGTCACCCGCACGTTTTCCAAGATCGCGGCCCTGGCCGGGATGCGCCTCGGGTACTGCGTGGCCCCCAGGGATCTGATCCAGCAGATGCGCCCCTACAGCACCGGCACGATCAATGCCCTGGTCAAGTGGGGCGGCGTGGCTGCGCTCAAGGACACCGAGAACCAGGCGAAGGTGAAGGCGATCACCCTCGACCTGCGCAAGAAGACCACCGCCGGACTGAATTCGTTAGGCTATGCGACGATTCCGTCGGAGACCAATTTCTTCATGGTGCACATCAAGCGCCCGATTCCGCCGGTCTCCGAGGAATTCCGCAAGCGGGGCGTGCTGGTGGGCCGGCCCTTCCCGCCGATGAACGAACACCTCCGGGTCTCGATCGGCACCCCCGACGAGATGGACCGCTTCATGGTGGCGTTCAAGGAGATCTTCACCGGGAAGGCGGCGGCATCGAAGGGATGACCTTCAGCTATCAGCGGCCAGCGCTGAACCGCTGATAGCTGACCGCTGCCTACCTCGGCGTCTTCGACCCTCCCCCCTGCCCTCCACCTGGCAGCGCCAGCGCCGTCAGTCCCGTGCTCTGACCCTGACCGGTGGCGAACACGATGTACTGCCTGCCCTGGTGCATGAACGTCATCGGCACAGCCGTGTTCACCGCCGGGATCGCCACTGCCCCCACTTCCTTCCCCGTCGCCTTGTCGAACGCGTAGAGCTGCGTTCCCGGTCCGTCGGCACGGCCCCCCGCGGCGCCGCCCCGCGCCCCTCGTCCACCCGGCCGGCCGTTCCGCCCCGTACCGTGGATCACCAGCGTCTTGGTCGTGATCACCTCGGCCTGACCGCCGAACACCGGGACCCGCGGCAGCGTCACGCCGGCGAAAAGCGGATCGCTGGACGACTGCTCGCGCCACTGATTCCCGTTAGGCACCCACCACTTCTTGTCGCCGGTGTTCATGTCGTAGGCCGTGATGCCGCCCAGCTCGGCGGGCTTCAGGATCGACACGCCAGCGATCGAGGTGGCCACGCTGGGGCCGAACCCGCCGCGGCCCCGGCCTTCTCCCCCACCCGGACCCGGCGGCGTGTACCCCGGCGGGGCCGGCAGCGCGCCGATCTGGCCGCAGCTGTCGTGCGGCTGGCTGTACCGATGCTCCGAGCACGGGTCGTGCTGCACCTCGATCGTTCCCAGTCCGCTCTGACCGCCCACGTAGAGCATCCCCGTTTCCGGGTCCGCGGCCGCGCCGCCATCGATGTTCACCCCACCGCTCGCGCCGGGGGCGTACCAGGAACAGTGGTACTGGCTCGGCCCGTTCTCACCCTTCCCGTTCGCCGGCGACGGCGGAATGTAGTACGGTCCCATGCGGCATTGCCTGGCCAGCTTGAGCGCGGAATCCTTGATCGCCGGAGTGTAGTCGATGAGGTCTGACTCGAGCAGTCCCTGGTGTGAATACGGCGCCGGGCGGCTCGGGATCGGCTGGGTGGCCCAGGTCTTCTCACCCGGGACTTCACTCTGCGGAACCGCCGTCTCGGGCATCGGCCAGATGGGCTGACCGGTGACGCGGTCGAACGTGTAGATCCACCCCTGCTTGGTGGTCACCGCGATGATCTTGCGGGCCTGCCCGTTGATGGTGACGTCCATCAGGTTGGGCGCCATCGGCGTGTCGTAGTCCCAGACGTCGTGGTGCACCAACTGGAAGTGCCACTTGCGCAGTCCGGTCTTCACGTCGATCGCCACGACGCTGGTGCCGAACAGATTCGCGCCCGGGCGGTGACCACCGTACTCGTCGCTCAGGGGCATCCCGGTCGGGATGTACACGAGACCGAGTTCCGGATCGGCGGTATACGTCGCCCACGCGTCGACCTTCCCCACGCCATCCGTACCGATCTTCGATCCCGCCTCCCACGTGTCGGCGCCAAATTCCCCCGGTTGCGGGATGAGATTGAATTTCCAGAGCTGCTTGCCGGTGCGGATGTCGAAACCGCGGATGTACCCCGGCAGGTTGTGGAGGCGAATGGGATAGTAGCCGTGCATCGCCGAGTTGCCGACGACGAAGACATCTCCCACCACGATCCCCGGTGAGCTCGACGCGATCTGCCCCAGTGCGGGATCAAGACCGATCGACCCATCGGCGCCGGTCCTGGTCACGGGATCCCACTTCTCCCCGGGCTTTGCTTTCCTCAGCGGCGCACCCTCGCTGATGATCAACTCTCCGGTATCATCCACGGCGAGCGGCACGAGCTGGAATCCCAACCCCTCCTCGAGATCGACCACGCCGTTCTTGCCGAACTTCGGATCGAACTCGCCGGTCCTTGCGTCGATCGACATCAGGTGATATCCGGGCGTGATGACAAGCACGCGCTCCTGGGTGCCATCGGTCCAGTACGCGAGGCCGCGGCCCGAGAAGTGGCGCGGCGCCTTCTGCCAGCGAATGCCCTCGTCGATGCCGCGCTTCCAGAGGGTCTTGCCTGTCGCCGGATCGATGCCGAACGCGATGCGCCGGTTCGTCGCCACCGTGAACAGCCGGCCGTTGGCGTAGAGCGGGGTAGTGCGATAGTACTCGTCCTCGCCCTCTCCCGGGGTCCACTGCCAGGCCACCTTCAGGGAGTTGAAGTTCGAGGCGTTGATCTGGTCGAGAGCCGAGTACCTGGTGCTCCATGCGTCGGCACCCCAGTAGCGCCATTCGCCAGGCTTGTTGCCGCGCACCACACCCGATCCCTGCACGGCACTCGACTGCTGCGCGCGAACCAGGAAGACGCCCAGGAACGCTACCCCGGCAACGAGCGACATGCCGATCGTGCGCCGAGCGATGAGACGTTGCGACATTGTTCCGTTCCCTCTGTTGTGCGTAGACACGCGACGCCTGCCGACAATGAGTTATGGGCGGAATGCAGGTGCCCGCCGTTGTGCGTTCACGGTTTCGCCACCGCCTGGATGCGGATCGTGCTCAGCGCGGCGGAGTCCGGGGGCAACTCGATCGTCCCGGGCGGCATCGCATTCAGACTGAGCAGATACGCCACCAGATCGGCACTTTCCTCCGGCGCAAGGCTTCCCGGGTCGTTGTCGGGCATGCTCTGACCAATGTACGAGAACAAATCCGAGACCAGTTGTCCGCTCCACCAGGTCGTGAACGTGGCCCCGGTATGCGACGCCGGTGTGTGGCACCCCCGGCACAAAACCTCATATGTGTCCTGACCGCGGGCCGCCTGCGCCGCCGTATAGACGCCCCCAAGAGTCGTGCGCGTCCTCGTCGGCGCACCCGCGCTCATGGGCGCACCCGCGCTCGTCGGCGCAGCCGCGGTCGTCGGTGCACCCGCGCTCGCCGGTGCGCCCGCGCTCGGCGAGGCACTTGTCCGCGGCGGCCCGGAGCACGCGACGGTGGCCAACATGCACGTTCCCATCAGTGTCGTCCAGCCCGAATAGCGCATCGTTCAGCCTGTCGTTCCTACTAGAGTGGTAGGCGTATAGAGTAGCACTCGGTAACGCAATCACGAAGCGGCCGGCGATTGTCCGGCGGCTCCGGGTTCGGTCTCCCGCGCCGGGCGCAGCAGCCGCCCGTAGAGCAGGTACAGCACCCGCAGCACACCGCTGAGGATCAGTACGGCCATCAGTACGCGCACGACGTCCGCGACGAGTGCCAGATCGAACGCCGGCCATTGGAACTCGTACTGCTTCAGGATCGCGATCCGGCCGAGCATCCAGTGCCAGGCGGTGTGGGCCACCAGGGCCGAAAGCAGGATCGTCCCCATCCGCTCGGCGACCACGAAGCGGAAGAGCGCGTTCAGCACGGGGATGGCCAGTGCCAGCACGAAGACCTGGCCGAGCTCCACGCCCACGTTGAAGGCCACGAGCGACGCCGCCAGGTGCGAGCCGGCGAACTGCATCGACTCGCGGAGAATGAAGGAGAATCCGAATCCGTGCACCAGCCCGAATCCGAAGGCGACGATCCACCGGCGCTGGAGCCTGGGCCCGACGATGTTCTCCAGCGCCATGTAGACGATGGAGAGTGCGATGAGGGCCTCGATGAGCGCAGGAAACCAGAGCGCGGTGGGCGCAAATCCGAGCGCCGATGCAAAGAGGGTGATGGAATGCGCGGCAGTGAACGACGTGACCACGGCGATGAGCGGACGGATCCGCCGGAAGGGAATGACGAGACAGAAGATGAACAGGAGGTGGTCGATCCCGTCCAGAATGTGGAAGAATCCGAGCGAGATGAACCGGCGCGCCGCCTGGTACCACTCCGGGTCGAGCCGGACCAGTCCCGGATCGCCCAGGTATTCGAAATCGCGCTCCCCACGTCCGGGGGGCAGGAAGCGCAGAACCGTGCTCGTGCGCACGCCCAGGTGGGCGAGCGCGGGGCGGATGGAAAACCGCGCCTGGGGGGAGGCGATCGCATACTCGAACTCCACGTCGAGCATCGCCTGGTTCCACATCAGGTCGGTCCCGGGCGGGAGCGGCGGCGCGATGAGGTGCGCGTGCGCAGCGTCGTAGGTGCTGAACGACCGGTCCGACGGCAGGGAGACGCGGGTGCCGATGAGGCGAGCGCTCGCGAGCAGGGAGTCGCCCTCGTACAGCTGGATGTAGTCCGCGATCCAGAGCTGGGCGGCGTCGCGCAGCATGGGCCCCGCCCGGTCGATGTCCAGGTATCCGGGCCCGCGCAGCGGGAATTCGACGTCGCGGATCGACTCGAGTGGGACGCGCACCAGCAGGTGCAGGGTCTGTCCTTCGGGCTTCACGAACGCGAGTATGGCAACACGCGCCGGGATGTCATGCGCCGAGGTGGGTGCAGGTGTCGCGAGCAGGAGCCCCACGGCGAGCGCGGCGACGCCACCAGGCGCGATCCGCTGCGGGAGTCCGCGTCCCTCGCGCAATGGCCGCGTCACCATGCGCTCCGGCTTCGCTGCGAACTCTGGACGGATGCCAGACGCGACGCAAAGTTAGGACGCTGCCACGGCGAGCTCGCTGCGTGCTCGCGGGGCGCCTGGAAGCGCAATAACAGTCCGGGCCTCATGTGAGTCCGTCAGACCCGCATTGCCGGACGGGGCGCGGAAAATCGAGTCTGACCCTGATTGTCAACGACGCCGCCAAGGAATTCGAGTCTGACCCCATTTTGCAGAGAATTCGAGTCTGACCCCCATTTTGCAAATATCGAGTCTGACCCCAATTGTCGCCGCGGTACGGCGATCGCGTAACGAGTATACAGCCCGGTGCCACGGCGCACAGGGGGCCGGCAACCGGAACCAGGAGAGACCGATGACGCAGAGCAGGAATGGCACGGCCGCCGGCGCCCTTTCGGCCCTGGCACTCGCGCTGGCCCTCGCCGTCGCGCCGGCGGCGCCGGCGCGCGGACAGACGGTCCAGGGGCCGAAGTTCGCAGTGGATCTGCTCTGGCCCAAGCCGATGCCTAACCACTGGATCCTCGGTTCGGCCACCGGCGTGGCGGTGGACTCGAGGGACCACGTCTTCGTGCTCAACGTCACCACGAGCTTCAACGCGCGCACCGAGATGGGTGCTGCCACGAATCCACCGTCGGGCGAGTGTTGCGTGCCGGCACCCGGCGTGCTCGAGTTCGACGCCGAGGGGAACCTGGTGGGACACTGGGGCGGACCCGATCAGGGGTACGACTGGCCGGTTGCGCCATCAGGGCTCGGCATTGACGACAAGGGGAATGTGTGGATCGGCGGCAGCGGCGGAGTCGATACGCGCATCCTCGTCTTCACCCATGACGGCAAGTTCGTGCGCGAGATCGGGAAGGCGGGCGCGATGCCCGCCCCCGCCGCGCCCGCCCCGGCCGACACGGCGTACGCCGGGGTGAGCCGGGGCGGGCGCGGCGGGGGCCGCGGAGGTCGGGGCGGCCGTGGAGGGCGCGGTCCGGCGCCGGTGATCCCGCCCGACAGCAGGAGTCGTGAGAGCTTCGGCGGCCCAATGGAAGTTTCGTCGTTCGATGCCGGGGCGAACGAAGCGTTCGTGGCTGATGGCGCGCGCAATCGGCGCGTCGCCGTCGTCGACATGAATGCCGGAACGATCAAGCGATTCTGGGGAGCCTACGGCAGTCCGCCCGACGATGCCCGGCTTGCGCCATACGCCCCGGGCGCCGCGCCGGCGAAGCAGTTCGCGGGGGTGCGATGCGCGGCACTCTCGAACGACGGGCTGGTCTACGTCTGCGACGCGGAGAACGACCGGATCCAGGTCTTCCGCAAGGACGGGTCGTTCGTGAAGGAGCAGACCGTGGCGCCGCAGACCCTGCGTGCGGGATCGGTATGGGATATCGCGTTCTCGCGCGATCCGCAGCAGCGCTACCTGTACGTCGCCGATGGGCAGAACATGAAGATCCACGTTCTGGACCGGCAGACGCTGGACCTGCTCACGAGCTTCGGCGACGGCGGGCGCTACCCGGGCGAGTTCCTCGCGGTACACAACATCGCCACCGACTCGCACGGCAACCTGTACACGGTGGAAGCGTTCGAGGGAAAGCGGGTGCAGAAGTTCTCGTACAAGGGGATGGGAGCGGTGGCGAAAGATCAGGGAGTCGTACGACCGTAACGCGCAGCGCGCCTGGATTTGATTGCCGACTGCTGAGAGCTGGTGGAAAAGGGGATCGAGGAGGATCGGGCAGGTGAAATGGACCGGGCGGTGGCGCTGATCGCCGACGGCTTACAGGTGACCGCTGATTACTGACAACCGGCTACTGACATGACTCGAAGGCGAGAACTCGTGCTGGCCACTGGGCTGGTGGCGGCGATTGTGGCGCTGGGTGCTGGACAGCGCGCTCTTTCGGCCTCGCAGGGGGGCATGGTGCAGGCGCCGCGCTTCGAGGTCGACCCCCTCTGGCCCAAGCCGCTGCCTAACCATTGGGTGCTGGGCAACGCCATCGGCGTGGGCGTGGATTCTCACGACCACGTGTTCATCGTGCATCGCCAGGACACCGTGGTGGATTCCACGGAGGGTGGGAGCGGCGAGTCGCCGCCGACGAGCGCGTGTTGTACCGCCGCACCTCCTGTGCTGGAGTTCGACCCGGAGGGGAATCTCGTCAACGCGTGGGGCGGGCCGGGTCAGGGATACTTCTGGCCGCAGTCGAACCACGGCATCACACTCGACGACAAGGACAACGTCTGGATCGGCGGCAACGGCACCTGCCCCGGCAACAACGCGGACCCCACCTGTCCATCCGGCACCGGCGACTCACAGATCCTCAAGTTCACGCATGATGGCAAGTTCCTGATGGAGATCGGCAAGGCCCACCAGCCGGTGGACAGCAAGAGCACGGAACACTTTGGACGCGTCGCAAAGATTGCCTTCGACGTTCCCGCTCAGGAAGCGTATATCGCCGACGGCTACGGCAACCATCGCGTGGCCGTGATCGACATGAATACCGGCGCGGTGAAACGCTTCTGGGGCGCCTATGGCAACGTGCCGAGCGACAGCAACTATGGGCCCTACAATCCCGACGCGCCGCTCATTCCGCAGTTCCGCAACCCGGTGCACTGCGCCCAGCCGTCCACCGACGGGTTGCTCTACGTCTGCGACCGGCCTAACGACCGGATCCAGGTCTTCCGCAAGAACGGCGAGTTCGTGAAGGAAGTGCAGATCGCGCCGCGCACCCTGGGTGACGGCTCGGTGTGGGACATCGCCTTTTCCCGCGATCCGCAGCAGAAGTACATCTTCCTCGCCGACGGCAAGAACGAGCACATCTACGTCATCGACCGCCAGTCACTCCAGATCCTCACGATGTTCGGGGACGGGGGCCGCCAGCCGGGCCAGTGGTTCGCCGTGCACAGCATCGCCACCGACTCGAAAGGCAACATCTACACCACCGAGACCTACGAGGGGAAACGCGTCCAGAAGTTCGTCTACAAGGGCATGGGGATGGTGGCGAAGAACCAGGGAGTGGTGTGGCCGAAGTAGGCCATAGGCCATGGGTCATAGGCCATAGGTCAAAGGTCAGAGGCCCGAGGCCATTGTGAGCGGACATAGGATATAGGTCAGAGGCCAGAGGCCAAGCGAACGTCATGAGCTCTGAACCATGAGCTATGGACTCTGGCCTGACTCCCTTCCCCCTTGGCTTCTGGCTGGATGGTGGGGCCTGGTGGGTGGCTTGGCGCTGGTGATCGGAGCCGCGGCCGGATTCTGGACCCGCCTGCGGCCACGCCTTGTGGCGGCGGTGATGGCGTTCGGCAGTGGCGTGCTCATCTCCGCACTGGCGTTCGACCTCATGGACGAGGCCTATCAGCGAGGGGGGTTCCCTGCAACCGCAATCGGTTTCCTGGCTGGCGCCATCGTCTACACCGCCGCCGACCGGTTTCTCGACGTACGCGGAGCCAAACACCGGAAACGCTCCGGCGACATGCAGGCGAGCGAGGAGGAGCAGGCCGGGAGCGGCACTGCCATCGCGCTGGGCGCACTGCTGGACGGCATTCCCGAGTCGATCGTGATCGGGCTCAGTCTGCTGCAGGGCGGCGCGGTGAATTCCGTGGCAGTTACCGCCATCTTCCTCTCCAACATTCCCGAGGGCCTGTCGAGTGCGGCAGGAATGCGGCGCGCCGGACGGTCACCGCAATACGTGTTCGGTGTGTGGGGCGGCATTACCCTTGCCTCGGGGGTCGCGGCACTCATCGGCTTCGTGCTGTTCCGCAGCGTGTCGGTCGCCGGCGTGGCTGCCACGACCGCCACTGCCGCCGGGGCGATGCTCGCCATGCTTGTCGACACCATGATCCCGGAGGCGTTTGCCGTGGCGCACGCGTACACGGGTCTCATTACGGTGGTGGGCTTCCTGGTGGCCTTCCTGCTCACCAAACTGCAAGGTGGGTGAGCGTCGGCGAACCACCGGCCGGAGTGCTGTCCCACCTGTCGCCGGCGAGCATCGCGCTGTGGCTGGTGGCCGTGGTGGAAGTTGCCGTCCGCATCGCCGCCGAGGAAAGACTGGTGACGGAGCGGTACCCCGAATATCGGGACTACGCCGCGCGCACGAAGCGGCTGATTCCGTATGTGGTGTGAAGGGCGCAGACGGCGGACAGCCGTCGGCGAACAAGTGGAGCGGTCGGTTGCGAGCGGGCCGCGCCCAGGTGACGGAGGCCGCCGACGGCGATCGACACGCTGCGTCCACCCTCCACGCCCAGCACGCGGTCGCCGCACCCGGAAACGAGTTCAGCCGTTCAGCACACGGCACTCCGCGTCAGTCCCCGGCCGTCACCACGCCCGGCTGCATGACCAGCGGTTCGGTGCGTTCCTCCGTCGCCCGCCGCCCGAACCGCCGCACGAATCCGTCGAAGTAGGTGAAAATCACCGGCGTGACGTAAAGCGTCACCACCTGCGAGAAGGCCAGCCCGCCCACCACCACGATCCCGAGCGGGCGGCGCGCTTCGGCGCCCGACCCCGCACCCAACGCGATTGGCAGCGTACCCACCAGCGCCGCCATCGTCGTCATCATGATCGGCCGGAACCGCACCAGACAGGCCTCGGTGATCGCGTCGAACGCGTTCTTCCCCTCCTTGCGCTGCGCCTCGGTGGCGAAGTCCACCATCATGATGGCGTTCTTCTTCACCAGCCCCACCAGCATGATCACGCCCACCCACGCGTACACCGTGAGTTCGGTGCGCGTGAGCAGCAGCGCCAGCAGCGCGCCGAATGCCGCGAACGGAATCCCCGACAGAATCGTGAGCGGATGGATGAAGCTCTCGTAGAGAATACCGAGCACGATGTAGATCACGAACACCGCCACCACGAACAGCGCCAGCAACCCCTTCTGCGTCTGCTGGAACACCTGTGCGGTGCCGTAGAACGCGCCGGTCACGCCCTCGGGGAGCGTGCGCCGCGCGGCGCGCGTCACCGACGTCACCGCCGCCCCCAGCGACACGCCGGCCGCGGTATTGAACGAGATGGTCACGCTGGGCAGCTGCCCGGTGTGATTCACCAGCATCGGCCCCACCGTGTGCCGCACACTGGTCACGGTGGACAGCGGGACGAGCGTTCCGCTCCGCGAACGAACGTACAGGAGATCCAGCGCTCGCAGGTCCTGCTGGAACTCCGGCAGCAGCTCGAGAATCACCCAGTACTCGTTGTTCGGCGTGTACGTGGTGGACACCTGGCGCGAACCGTAGGCGTCGTACAGCGCCTGCTCGATCTGCTCCGGGGTCACGCCGAAGTGCGCCGCGGCATCGCGCTCCAGCTCCACCGAGACCTGCGGGTTGGCGATCTGCAGGTCCGTGGTGACGTCGGTCAGTCCGTCGATGCCGCGAATGACGGTCTCCATTTCCTGGCCGGCGCGATACAGCGACGGCAGGTCGGCGCCGGTGAGCGTGTACTGGTACAGCCCCTTCGCCGATCGCCCGCCGATGTTGATCGTCGGCGGGTTCTGCAGGTAGACGGCAATGCCCGGCAGGGTGCTCAGGCGCTTCTGCAGCTCGGCGATGATCTGGTCGGCGTCGAGCGCCCGTTCGGCGCGCGGCTTGAGCCGCATGGTGATGCGGCCGGTGTTGGCCGTGCCGGCGGACCCGCCGTATCCGCTCCCCACCGACGAACTGATCGACGCAATGTTCGGGTCGGAGAGCACCACGCTGTCCGCCGCCAGCTGGTGCCGAACCATCTCGTCGAAGCTGGTGCCCTGGGCGGTCTCGGTGTTGGAGCGGATGATCCCCTGGTCCTCCGAGGGAAAGAAGCCCTTGGGGACGAGCTGGAACAGCGCCCCCGTGGCCACCAGCGTCAGCAGCGAGAACGCCATCGCGGTCGGCCGGTGTCGCAGGACCCACCGCAGTGTCCGTTCATAGAAGCGTCGCGTGGCCTGGTAGCCGGCCTCGAAGCCGTCGAACACCAGGTTGTGCGCGCCGTGGAGCCGCCGCGCGTTGAGGAAGCGCGCCGAGAGCATCGGCGTGAGCGTGAGCGACACGAACCCCGAGACGAGAATCGCCACCGCAATGGTCACGGCGAACTCCCGGAACAGCCGCCCCACCAGGCCGCCCATGAACAGCAGCGGAATGAACACCGCCGTGAGCGAGAGGGTCATCGACAGGATGGTGAATCCCACCTGCCGCGCGCCGTCGAGCGCGGCCTGCAGCGGCCGCTTTCCCATCTCCATGTGGCGCACGATGTTCTCGAGCATCACGATCGCGTCGTCGACCACGAACCCCACCGCCAGCGTCAGCGCCATCAGCGACAGGTTGTCGAGGCTGAAGCCTAACGCGAACATCACCCCGAAGGTGCCCACGATCGACATCGGCAGCGCCAGACTCGGAATCACCGTGGCCGACAGGTTGCGCAGGAACAGGAAGATCACCAGCACCACCAGGCACAGCGTCACGGTGAGGGTGAACTTCACGTCGTGCACCGAATTCCGGATCCGCTGGGCGCGGTCGTAGAAGATTTCGGCGTCCACGGCCGCCGGCATCTGGGCCCGCAACGCCGGCAGCATCGCCTTCACCGCGCCGGCCACCTCCACCGTGTTCGTGCCGGGCTGCTTCTGTATCGCCAGCGAGATCGAGCGTGCGTCGTCATTCCAGGCCGCGGTGCGGCTGTTCTGGACGTCGTCGCTCACCTTCCCGAGGTCGGCCAGCCGCACCGGCGCCCCGTTCTTGTACGTCACCACCAGATCCCCGAACTCGACCGCCTTCGCCAGCTGGCCGTTCGCCTGGACGGTGTACGCGCGGTTCGGGCCCCACAGCACGCCGGTCGGGAGGTTCACGTTCGCCGCGTTCACCGCCGCCGCCACCTCGTCGATCCCGATGCCGCGGCTCGCCAGCGCCCGCGGGTCGAGCTGGATGCGCGTGGCGTACTTCTGCGAACCGAACACGTTCACCGACGCCACACCCGACACGGTCGAGATCCGCTGCGCCAGCACGGTCTCGGCGTACTCGTCCAGCTGCGACAGCGGCATCGTCTTCGACAGCACGTGCAGGTACAGGATCGGCTGATCCGCCGGATTGGTCTTCTGCATCGACGGCTGGATGATCCCCGGCGGCAGATCCCGCATCGTCTTCGAGATCGCCGACTGCACGTCCTGCGCGGCGGCGTCGATGTTGCGTGCGAGGGTGAACTGGAGCGTGATCGACGTGCCGCCGAGTGAGCTCGATGAGACCATGTTGTCGAGCCCGGCGATGGTCGTGAACTGCTTCTCGAGCGGCGTGGCCACCGCCGCCGCCATCGTCTCCGGACTGGCGCCCGGGAGGCCCGCCGACACCGTGATCGTGGGATAGTCCACGTTAGGCAGGTCGCTCACCGCCAACCGGAAGTAGGCGAGCACCCCGAACACCAGGATCGCGATCATGACCAGCGTGGTCATGACCGGGCGGCGGATGAACACCGCCGTGAAGTTCACGGGGTTCTCTCTGTGGCCGCGGGAGCCGCGCCGAGCGCCGAATCGGCCATCGCCGGGCGGATCTCCACCGCCGCCCCCGGCACCAGGCGCGACTGCCCGTCCGTCACCACACGTTCGCCGGCCTGCACGCCCTTGGCGATCACCACCCGGCTCCCCACCGACCTTACGGTCACCACCGGCCGCACCTCCGCCTTGTTCTGCGCGTCGACCACGAACACGAACGGACCGTCCTGGCCCACCTGCACCGCCGCGTCCGGCACCAGCGTGGCGCCCTCCTGCACGAATAACTGCAGCTCGACCGCCACGAATTGACCGGGCCAGAGTCGCCCGTCGCGATTGTCGAACCGCCCCTTGAGGACGATGGTCCCGGACGTGGTGTCTACGCCGTTGTCCACGAAACTGAGCTTCCCCGACTCCGGCACCGCATCACCACGCGGCGTGGCGCGCACCGCGAGGTCGTGCGTCGCCGCGTACTTCTGCACGTTCGGGAGCTCGCGGTCGGGCACCGTGAAACGCACCAGGATCGGGTGGATCTGGTTGATGACCACCAGCGGCGGCGCGGAGCCGGGCTTCACCAGGTTCCCTTCGCGCACCAGCAGCGACCCGGTTTTTCCCGAGATCGGCGCCCGAATGGTGGCGTTGTCGAGATTGAACTCGGCGTTGGCCAGCGCGGCACGATCAGCCTCCACCACCTGCCTTTGCGCCGCCGCGTTCGCTGTCGCCTGGTCGGCCTGGGACTTGGTGACGTAGTCCTTCTGCACCAGGGCGGCGTAGCGGTCGGCATCGCGCTGGGCGTTTCCGGCCTGCGCCTCGTCCCTGGCGAGCACCGCGCGCGCCTGATCGCGAGCGGCCTGGAACGGACGCGGATCGATCTCGAACAGCACTTGCCCCGCCCGCACCTCGTCGCCTTCGGAGAATCGCACAGCCTGCAGCACGCCCCCCACCTGCGACTGCACCGCCACGGACTGCATCGGCTCCACCACCCCGTTCGACGGCACCACGTACGGCGCGGGCCCCTGCTCGACCACCGCGATCGTCACCGCCACCGGCGCCTTGGGAGGAGGTGTCTGGCCGTGACAGGCCGCCAGCGACGCGACCATCACGGCGCCTAACGCCGACGGCACGCGGTTCTCCGCGCGGCCACGCCGCCCGACAGCAACCTCGGCTCGGGCGGAATCGCGAGGCAGCGCGACTCCCGGTGCCGATCGCTGACCGCTGTTCGCTGAACGCTGCTCGTGATCCATCTATCGGTTCGTTCCGCCTGCACCCGCGGTGAGCGTCAGGTTTGGTTCGCCGTGCGTCCCCAGCACACCGGCGTCCCGCGCGAGCTGCGCGAGCGCCGCGTACCAGGTCCACCGCGCCTGCACGGACTGGGCTCTGGCGTCTGCCAGAACGGTCTGCGCGGTGAGTAGATCGAGAATTGTACCCACCCCCTCCGCGTATCGGCCAACCGCCACCTCCTCGGAGCGCGTTGCGCTGGCCAGAAGGTCCGCGGACGTCGACACGCGTTGAGTCGCCGTCTGCAGGGCGTAGTACGAAGTAAATACCTGGGCCACCGCCTGGAGCCGCGTCTGCTCGGCTCGCGCCGCGGCGGCCGAGGCCAGCGCATTGGCCGCCGCCACGTCGTTTTCCCGGGACAGGCCGTTGAAGATCGGCACCGACAGCCCGAGCGTGACCGTGTACGTGCGCCCCTCGAGATTCTGGTTGTTCGAGAAGCTCTTCCCCGTCGTGGATCCCACCGTCACGCTGGGCAACGTCTCCGACCTGGCCACGCGCACTTCCGCTTCGCTCTGACGGGCGAGGGCCCGGGCGGCGGCGACGTCAGGTCGCCCCAGAACAGCCCTCGCGATGAGTGAATCCACGTTGTCGGCGACCCGTGAGACCGGCGTGGCACCGGTGTCCGGAGCAACGTCGAACGGGGCGTTCGCGTCGAGGCCCAACGTGAGCGCGAGCTGAGCGCGAGCGGCCTGGACGTTCCCGTCAGCGGTCTGCTCGGACAGCTGCGATTGCGCCAGGGCGGTTCTCGCCTGGAGCACGTCGGCAATGGTGGCCAGCCCCACGTCGTGCCGGCGCTCCGCTGCCGCGAGGTTCGCCTGGGCCGTCGCCACGGTCTGGTGTGCGGCGACGAGCAATCCGCGCGCCGCCTGGTAGCTGAAATACGCGCTCTCCGCCTGCAGCACCACGCTCTGTACCGCCGCGTTATGCGTCAGGTCGGCGGCAAAGAGACCTTCGCGAGCCGCCGACAGCGAGCCCCCACGAGATCCGAAATCGAGCAGCACGTACTGCAGCGACAGGGCGGCGTTGAACGTCGTCCGGTTGGCAGGAATGCGCGCCGGGTTCTGCGAGATGGATCGGGACGGGCCGCCCGCTGCCGTGAGATCGAGCTGCGGCAGGTAGCGCCCGCGGGCCGACCCGTACGACGCGTCAGCCGCCCTTGCCTGCGCCCAGGAGGCACGCGTTTGGGGGCTGTTCCGCAGGGCCTGATCGATGACATCCTCGAGGGAGAGCGCACCCAGATGCACCGCGGCATCGGCCGATGGTTCGGCAAACGCCATTTGCGACCCATGCAGTGGTGCGCCCGCCTCCGCGGCGGGCGTCCACGTGGATTGCGGCGACCGCGGCGACGCGGTCACCCCGCTGACGGTATGCGGCGGCACGCACCCCGCCAGAAGCGCGGACCCCAATGCGACGAGCGGGACCGCCGGGGCATGGCCGGGACGCCGGGATATGGGGCGCAGCCGTGGCCGCCGCGCCCTCGCGCGGCACAGGAAGTCGAGGAGGCTCATGGTGTTCGAGATACGCCGGGCGAGCAACGATCGTTCGCACCACAGCGGGCGCCGAGGAAGACCCACCCCATCGCGCCGACGCGACAACCGCACGTGCCCGGCAGTGGATCTTTCGGACTTGCCACTGAGACCCCGAGGTCAGGCGAAAAGAGTGGGGATGGTACGAACCGGGGCCGCCCTGCTCGGACGGCCCCGGGGACGCTGGCAGGCGGAGGAAGCTAGGGCGCCTTGCTGCCGCTGAAATGATCGTGGCTTACGATCGAATCGGGCTTGTCTGCCAGCATGTTCGTGCTCGTACCGACCAGCTTGCCGTCCTGCAGCCGGCCCACGGATCTGAAGATCAGCTTGGGCCCAGTGGGCATGGACGGATCCGAGTACGGCGTCGACGTGGCAACGAAGCTGTCGGCGTCGAACGTCATGGTGTAGTGGACGGTATCGGGGGAGCCCTCGATGACCAGGTTTCCTTCCATGTCACTCACGCTCGTTGCCGTCCAGTGATTGAGCACCGAATCGCTGCCCTCGGCCATCGACACGCCAGTCCAGGTCCCGGCAATCGCTGCTGGGGTAAGGACATTGGCACTGGCTGACATGCCGTTCTGCGCCGTTTCGGATTTGGCGCACGCGAAAAGCACGGCGACGAACACGATAGCCTTGCGCATGAAACGGCCCTCTCGGATATCGAAGGTTCAGCCGACGTTCGCGCCGGCACCGCGGCCTGGGGAATGAAGGCGGCGCGACGAAGATGAGCCGGGTTTGTCCGCTCCGCCAGTCCGAGCGAAGATTGGGCCGACACACGCATGCTCGTCGCGAGAGCGGCCGGCATCACTTCACCGTCAACTCGCCCCGCAGACGGATGTCCTTCGACGACGCTCCAACCATCACCCGGAACGTGCCCGGCTCCACGACCCACTTCATGTTTCCATCGAGCATGCGCAACTGGTCTGTCCCGACGCGGAATGTGACTTCGCGTTCTTCGTCCGGGGCCAGGTGCACGCGCTGGAACCCGCCCAATTGCATGACCGGGCGCGCCACCGACGCGAGAACGTCGTGGAGGTAGAGCTGCGCGACTTCGTCGCCGGCGCGTGAGCCGGTGTTGCGCACCCGGCACCTAACGAGTGCCGTACCGCCGGCCGGAATGCCCGCCGGTTCGATCTGCAGTTCCGAATATTCGAAGGTGGTGTAGCTCAGACCGAAGCCGAACGGAAAGAGCGGCTGGCCGGTGAGGTCCAGGTAGTCGTCCCCGCGTCCCGTGGGCTTGTGATCGTACACCAGCGGCAGTTGTCCCTCGGACATCGGGAAGCTCACCGGCAGGCGCCCGGCCGGGTTGGAGTCACCGAACAGCACGTCGGCCACCGCGTGCCCGCCTTCCTCGCCGGGATACCACGCGTCGAGCACCGCGCCGACCCCATCCAGCCAGGAGTTCATGGTCACAGCGCTTCCGCCGATGAGCACAACAACCACCGGCTTTCCCACCCTGGCCACGCGCTCGATCAGTTCCTCCTGGTGGCCGGGGAGTCCGAGCAGGGCCCGGTCGCGAAACTCTCCCTCCTCCACGCCGGCTACGACCACCGCCACGTCGCTGACACGCGCCAGCGAGACGGCGCTGTCGATCGACGCGCTCCAGTCGTCCGCCACACCCGCGTCCCACACGAGCTTCACGCGCGCGTTGCCGGTACTCTCGAAGTACTCGAGTCGGATGTCGTGCGATGTGCCCGCAGCCAGATCCACCCGGGCAAAACGGGTCCCGTACGACTCCTTCCGCCAATCGTCAATGACCAACCTGCCATCGAGGTACAGCCGGTAGCCGTCGTTCCCTTCGATCCCGAGGCGGCGCACACCGCCGGCGGGCACGGCAAGACGCCCGGTCCATCGCACCGAGTACCAGTCGAATGGGATTCCGCGGCCGGGTGAGTTCAGAGTCCAACCGAAATCGATCCGCTGGTCGTTACGCGCCAACCGCGGCGATCCCTCGAGTCGATTGTTGTCGAAGTACTCACCGCGCAACCCGCGAATGGTGGTTCCGGCCGAATCCCAGGCGAGCTGGGTGGCCGGCACCACAACGTGGTCGCGCGCAATGCGACCGGGCCCCGGCGCGAATCGCACTTGGGCCGGCCCCCCCACCTTCTCGCGAATCCCATCCAGAATCGAGGTTCGCCGCACCCCCGGGCCGCTGTATCCACCAAGCCTTGCCTCGACCGCGTCCGTTCCGATCACGGCTACCGCGCGCACGGCGCGATCGAGCGGGAGCGTGCCGCCTTCGTTGCGCAGCAGCACCATCGACGCACGCGCCGCTTCGAGCGCCAGCGACCGGTGCGCCGCACTCGCGTTCCCGCGCGCGGCGCTATCCGGGTCCACGTACGGGTGCTCGAACAGACCGAGGTCGAATTTCACGCGCAGCACGCGCGCGACCGCCGCATCGATCACGGAGTCGGCCACGAGGCCGCGCTGGATCGCGTCGAGATAGGGACGGTGCTGCTCCCACGAGGACTGGAAGATCACATCCAGGCCGGCGTCGAGGGCGTCCTTCGCGGCCGATGCAGTATTCGCCTCGGTGTGATGCAGGACCGTGGCGCCTCCCGTGGCCGCCGCGTCCGAGATCACGAACCCACCAAATCCCCACTCCCCGCGCAACACGTCTGTGAGCAGGTGCCGGTTCTGGGTGGCGGGCACTCCGTCCACGGAGTTGTAGGCACTCATGATGGACCGCGCGCCCCCCTCGCGGATGGCGTCACGGAAAGGCGGATAGAAGTACTCCTCCAGGAGCCGGTCGCTATAGTCGATCGGGTAGCTGTCGCGTCCTCCTGCCCCGACGTTGGCCACGAAGTGCTTGGGTGTCGCCACGACGCCATCACGCTCGAACGCGGCGACGAAGCTCAGCCCCATCAGCGAGACGAGGTACGGATCCTCACCGTACGTCTCTTCCACGCGCCCCCATCGCACGTCATTCGCGATGTTCACCACCGGTGACAGGACCTGGCGGACACCGCGCGTTCTGGTTTCCTGCGCGATGGCCGCGGCCACGCGGGACATCAGCGCGGTGTCCCAGGTGGCGGCCAGGCCGATGGCCTGCGGGAAGACTATGGCTCCCGGCCCCAGGAAGCCGTGCACAGCCTCCTCGAATGGAATGATCGGGATTCCGAGCCGGGTCCGTTCGACGAAGTAGCGCTGGATGGCGTTGATCCGCTCGGCGTGTGTGCGCGCCGCGGTGGCGGCATCGCGACCCGAGTCACGGGGCATCCGGATCTGAAGACCGAAGATGCCATGAGAATAGTCGTGCGCCGGATCGTCCAGGTCGCCCGGGATCATGAACAGCTGCCAGAATTTCTCCTCGCGGGTCATCCGCCCCAGGAGATCGCGCACCCGCTCATCCACCGGCCGGGCCGGATCGCGGTACGGCGCGCCAGCGGGTTGCTGCGCCGCCGTGGCCCGGGCGGTGAGGGTCAGCAACGCCGGTAGCAGCAGGAGTCCGCGACGCATGGCAGGTGAGAGCGACATCGCCGGAATTCCTCACGAGATCGCACAGCGGCGCAAGGTGCCGCTCCTCTGCGCAGCGCATGTCCCGGCGGCGAGCCACCGGTTGCCGAGCGTGCACCGAGGGTGATTCGCGCATCGTCACTGGCACGGAGCCGGTACAGCGGACCGATACGACGGTCCGTACTTGGCGTAGTGGCTCCATCCGGACGGTCGCGCGTCCCGCCCCACTCGACATTGGCGCGCGGACGTTCGGAGGCGCATTCTTGTCATCGGGCGGCTCCTGCGCCTGACAGCCGGAGGCGCCGAAATCGGGGTCGGACTCGATTTTCCGAGATGCGGCGTCAGACTCGATTTTCCGTGCGGTCCCATTCCTGCCCGGCTTTCTCCCTCGCGAGGTCTGTCATGCGGTGTGTCACTCTGGTTCGCGCGTTGGTACTCTCGCTGGTCGGCGTCGTTGCGTCGGCGCCCCGGCCGTTGGTGGCGCAGGGCTCCGCGTCCGGGAACGGCGGCAGCGGCGGGGCGATGCCCGCCGCATCGGCCACCATTCCGGGACGCGCGCCCAACCAGCCCATCGACGAGGAGTACACGAAGAAGATCCGGGAGTACACCACCGAGCCCTTCTTCCTCTCGCCGCTGGTCGATTATCTGCCCGCGTCGAAGACCGTCCCCACACCCAAGGTGGTGCTCGGCGACATCGCGGGCGCGCCGAACAAGCTCCCCTACTCCACCGAGGTCTACGACTACATGCGCCGGCTGGCGAAGGCGACGCCGCGCGTGAAGGTCTACTCGATCGGCACCACCGAGGAAGGGCGCGAGATGATCGCGGTGGCGGTGGCGTCCGAAGCCCTGATGGCGAAGCTCGACGAGAACAAGGCGAAGCTGGCCAAGCTGGCCGATCCGCGCACGATCGGCATGAACGACGCGGAGGCGGCCCGCCTGGCAGCCGATGCGGCGCCGGTCTACTACATCACCGGCACCATCCACTCGCCCGAGGCCGGAGCGCCCACGGCGCTGATGGAGCTGGCCTATCGCCTGGCGGTCGACGAGAGCCCGTACATCCGGAACATCCGCGACCACCTGATCACGCTCATCACGCCGATCGTCGAGGTGGATGGGCGCGACCGCCAGGTGGACCTGTTCAAGTGGCACATGGCGCATCCGGACGATACGTGGCCAAGCCTCATCTACTGGGGCCACTACGTGGCGCACGACAACAACCGCGATGCCATGGGGCTCACCCTCAAGCTGTCGCAGAACGTCCTCAACACCTACATCGGCTGGAAGGCGCAGGTACTCCACGACCTGCACGAGTCGGTGGCCTACCTCTACGACAACACCATCGGCGACGGGCCCTACAACGCGTGGCTCGACCCGCTCCTGACCAACGAATGGCAGATGATCGGCTGGAACAACGTGCAGGAGATGACGCGGTTCGGCATGCCGGGGGTGTTCGCGTTCGGGACGTTCGACACCTGGTCGCCGGGGTACCTGATGTTCATGGCCGCCACCCACAACGGCATCAGCCGGCTGTACGAAACGTTCGGTAACGGCGGCAGCGCCGAGACGGTCGAGCGCACCCTCTCGCCTAACGAGACGGCCCGAACGTGGTACAAGCAGAACCCCCCGCTGCCGCGGGTGATGTGGTCGCTGCGGAACAACAACAACTATGAGCAGACCGGGATCCTGGTCTCGCTCTCCTACATCGCCAGCAACCGGCAGCTCTTCCTGCGCAACTTCTACGACAAGAGCAAGCGGTCGATCCTGAAGGCGCACACCGAGGGGCCGGCGGCGTACGTCCTGCCAGCCGACGATCCCCGGCTCGGCGCCCAGGCTGACCTCCTGCGCGTGCTCCAGAAGCAGGCGGTGGAGATCTCGCGCGCAACGGCCGCGTTCACCGTGCAGGTCCCCGTTCGGCGGCGCGCGACCGGTGGCCGCGGCGGCCGGGGCGGCGCCGCTGGTGGAGGCGCCGAGGCAGGCGCGGAGACCGGAGCCGGCCGCGGCGGACGCGGCGCCGATACCACGCGCACCATGGCGCACGAGTTCCCCGCCGGCAGCTACGTCATCCGCATGGACCAGCCCTACTCGCGCATCGCCGACGCCCTCCTCGACTACCAGTACTGGAGCCCCAACGACCCGCAGAAGAACCCGTACGACGACACCGGGTGGACCTTCCCCGAAGGCTTCGGTGTCGAGGCCATCCGCGTGACCGACACCAAGGTGCTCGACGCTCCCATGGAACGCGTCACCGGCCAGGTGTCGGCCACCGGCGGGGTAACCGGCAGCGGCTCCGTGTTCGCCATCAACCACAACGGCGACAACGCCCTCGCCACGCTGCGCTATCGTCTCAAGGCTGCCGACTTCCAGTCAGCCGAGGAGCCCTTCGAGGCCAACGGGCAGAAGTTCAACCGTGGCTCGTTCATCGTGCGTAACGTGTCGCAGGCCGACCTCGACAAGGAAACCTCGGCGCTCGGCATCAAGGCGTTCGCACTCGCATCGGCGCCCTCGGTGCGCATGCATCCCGCGCGTGCGGCGCGGGTCGCGATACTCCATGCCTGGACGGGCACGCAGACCGAGGGATGGTGGCGCGAGGCATTCGACTTCCTCTCCATCCCGTACGACTACATCAGCGTGCAGGACATCGGGAAGACGCCGAACCTGAACGACAAGTACGACGTGATCCTGTTTCCGCCCGGTGGCGGCGGCGGGCAGGCGATCATCAACGGCATGCCGATGTGGCGAAATCCGATGCCGTGGAAGCATTCCGCCGAGACGCCCAACATCGGCACGTGGGCCGAGACCGACGATATCCGTCCGGGCATGGGGTGGAACGGGCTCGAGAACCTGGAGAGCTTCGTCAAGCGCGGTGGCGTGCTGGTGGCGGTGAACAACACGGCCGACTTCGCGATTCAGTACGGCCTGGTCAATGGTGTCAGCAGCAATTCACCTCGCCGCGGCGAGGTGGTGGGGACGCTCCTCCGCACGCGTGTCGTCGATGATGCGAGCCCGATCGTCTACGGCGTGAAGGACAGCCTCGCCATGTACAGCGACGACGGCGGCAGCTTTGGCGTGAGCAGCTCACGCGGCGGCGGACGTGGCGGGGGCGGCGGCGGCGGTCGAGGGGGCGGCGGCGGAAGCCGGCCCACCGGGCGCGGCACCCCGGACGATCAGGACACGCCGCAGGGACGCCCCGCGCTCGATCCGAAGTTCGAGGCGCCTCGACGGGATCCGGTGCAGCCGTGGCAGTACGCGCCGGTCACTGAGGAGCAGCTGCGCAACCCGCTCAACATCATCCCACCCGATCAACGTCCCCGGGTGGCCGTGCGATTCGGCGAGCAGCAGGGATTGCTGGTCTCCGGGCTGCTGGACGGCGGCGCCGACATCGCGCAGCGGCCGGTCGTTGTCGACGCGCCATTGGAGAAAGGCCACGTCGTCCTGTTCGCGACGAATCCCGTATACCGCGGCGAAACCATCGGGAGCTACTTCCTCGTGTTCAACACGATCCTCAACTGGGACAACCTGAACGCGGGGAGGAAGCTGGACGCGAAGTAGCAACTCACTGGGGTACGCCTTGCGATCCCCGCCGAGGTGGGGGGCGCGTCCGCGGGCTTCGACTCGTCGAATTGCCGCAATGGGGGCGTTCCTCGCACCGGCGGCGAGGTGCCTTGGCTGCGTCCATCGGTCGGGTAAGCGCGCCATAAATCGACGTGTGGCGAGCCGTCGGCATCTTCGACATAGGTCGCGATCGTGGTGTCATCCACGATCCCGACAGGGTAGCCGGGGACGTGAGCCCAGCCGGACACGCCCCGCTGCACAACGTCAACGAGCTCCATCCTCGCCTCGTACGCATCCGATGACGCCATGAGGTTCCTGGGATCGGCCGTGCCGGGCTTCCAGTCGGATCGCGGTTGGGCGACGAGCACCAGCAGAAGACCGTTGCGGATCTCCCGAACGGCCTGCACTCGGGAAGTCGGAACAAACGTCTTCAATCCGATGATCCGAGGGGACTTCCACCAGACGGGACGACGCCGGAAGGCGGCGAAGACATGTCCACCTGGGTCGGTGAGCAGGAGGTCGTAGCCAACTCCCTCGCTGAGATCGAACTGTCCTATCCAGAAGCGGTGCGGGTTTCGCGACGCCGCCAGAACACGCACCGGACCGTTTGGGACCTTCAGTGCCGGTTCGGGCATCATGGTGAGCGATTTCACGCCCGGTCGCAGCTCATGTACCGGACGTGGCTCGCCCGGTTTGAGGAACTCGTTTCCAAGCCCAACGATCATGCCGTCACCGAACCGGACGACGTACCTCAGTGAGCGCACCTCCCTCAGATCAAGTTGCGTTCTCGCCGGATGGAGATCCGGCCCGAACACGTGAATTCGACTGGCCTCGAAAACGCGAATGCTGTCGTCTGGTCCGAAGTCAATCCACGACGGGTACAGGGTTTCTCCCGGGCCCCGTCCTCGACGACCAAGTTCCGTCAGAAAGCGCCCGTTGTGGTCGAACACAAGCGGCGGAGCCTCCGGGAGGCCCAACCGACTGCTCCGGATCAGGAAGATGCGGCCTTGAGCATCTGAACCGACGAAGTACGGCGTGCCCGTGACCAGCACCTCGCTGTCGGCCGCCAGCCGAATGGCCTTCTGCACTTCCATTCCACATGCGGAGCGGCAGCTCGATTCGGCTAGCATCGTGGGAAGCGTCTGGCCCTCCAGAGGGTGCCCGATGATGAGAGCGAGGATACAGAGGGTTGATTTGCGAAGACTGGCCGGGACGGCGAAGGCCGCTGGGAATCGACTCGGCACTGTTCGGCGGATGACGCCGGTAATTAGAAGGACCGACATCGTGCTCGCAGTCATCGGCCCATCCGATCGTGCTCGCACGGGTCGTAGCGGCGTCCCGCGCATGCGATCACGGCATCCCTCTTGCGGGCGATCGTCCGGCTTCGATGTCCTGAATCACTTTCAGCAGCTGCTCAAGGGTCGGGGTCCCGTAGAGGCGCCAGCCGTTTACCAGCACAGTTGGCGTTCCACGCACATTGATCCGGCGCCCTGCCTCGAGACCGACTTCCACGCGCGGAAGAACACGGCTGTCTGCGGCGCATCGTGAGAAGCTGGACGTATCGTGGATTCCCACGTCGACCGCAAGCCGTGTCCACGGAATCAGACCGAGAGAATCCTGCTTCTCGAACAGCAGGTCCTGCATGCGCGGAAAGAGGCCCTGGCCTGCCGCGCACTCTGCCACCCGGGCGGCCAGTCGGGCGAAGCGATGCGAATCCAGCGGATAGTGAATGAAGATGATTGCCACATCATCATGACGCGCCGCCCGCAGGTCCTTCAGAGTTGACGCGAAGCGTTTGCAGAAGGGACACTCGAAGTCTGAGAATTCGATGATACTAATCGAGGCGTTCTTGTTCCCCATCCGGATCCCTGCCGGAAGCAGCTCTCGCCAGTTCTTTACGTATTCGGGAGCCGCTGGCTCGAAGCCGGCGGGTGGTTGAGGTCGGCTGAAGGTTCGGTACACAGCTGTGCCGGCCAGCACCACCGCCGTGAGCGTAAGAGTTACGGACAAGACCTTGTCGTGGCGGTCCGTCATGCGACGCGAGAGAAGTGGCGATTGGCGACATGGCCGCGGCTCCCTCCTCGACAATTGCGTCGGGGCGAGCCGCGCACCTTGTCAGGCATGGCACCTGAGATTAGAAGCAAATAATGTTTGTATCACCCGAGCAGTTGGCGGCGTTCGTCGCGCAGTTGGCGTTACCTGAGCAACCTTGGTCGATGCAGAACGACCGAAGCTCCGACGGCTCAGGGCACATGATCAGGGGATAGCATCCCTCGTAGCAGAACCCAAAGGCTGGAGCAGGAGGGAGTGGCTAGCAGAGCGGTTGTGGCAAGGCCCACGACCAGCGCCGCGCGAGTTGCAAGGCCACGGTTCGACATCTTTTCCTCCGAGATCTTGAAGGTCACACCCGACCAAGCGCGTTCCGAGGCGATCTGTCGCCGGCGTGCGGCGCAGTCGGGCCAGGACATCTGGAAGCCGTTCGGGCGGTACGTCACAACGGGTACGCTCGGAGTAGCCAGAGCACACCGAAGATCGTCCGGATTTGCCGAATTTCGTCCGGATTTGCCGAATTTCGTCCGTGGACGGCCACGCACCTGGGGGTTCTCGATGCTTCACCGCTTGCGTAGGACGGCGCATTTGAATTGGTCGCTCTCGAGGAGTGCTATCTGACTCGACCTCAAGGCGCGGTACCTTCGTGGACCACGAGGAGATTTCGTTACCTCCGTGACCAGACGACGCGCACGGTGGCGCGCACACGGTGGCGCAAGTTCCGTGGCGCGCTCGCACGATCTTCGTCGTATCTTCCGGAGACTGTCGGCGAACTAGCATCGACCCTTCGACGTGGGGCTAGTTCGAGGCCGAACGCCTCGGGGGGAATGATGTCCGGTCCGCGATCGTCGCAATCCGCGCTACCGCATGGTACGCACTCGTCTTCCGGTGCGGCCCGCCGGTCACTCTACGCCGGGATTGGCGCATCCGCTCGCCAACCGGTTGCACGCTGCAGAAGCATGCACCTCGCCGCGACAGCCGGGCCGCTTCTCGCCGCCGCATGGATCCTGGCCGGGTGCTCGGACAGCACCGGACCGGCCGCGCACGGATCGATGACGATTTCCGTCGCCACGCAAACGGCGGGCGACCTTGCGACGTTCACCTTCAAGCTCGCCATCGATACCATCGCTCCGCTCGACGTGTCGAGCGCCGACGGCGCGACCTTCCACGTCAACAACCTTCGGGTCGGCACCCATACGGTCGCCCTGCAGGGACTCAACTCGGCGTGCTCATCAGGCCAGGACTCTCGTCAGGTATCGATCGTGGCCAACGATACGATCGATGTGAACTTCGCGGTGCAGTGCACGCCGGTGACGGGCGAAGTCAGGTTTACGTCAACCACCACCGGTGAGGACATCGACCCCGACGGCTACCTGATCTCCTACGACCAGGGTCTGGTGTTCGAGCTGGACCGCAACTCGTCGCGCCGGCTCATCCACATTCCGCCCGGCGATCACACGCTCGAAATCTTCGACGTGGAGCCGAACTGCACATTGACCGGCTCCGCCACGCGGCCAGTGTCGATTGCCGCCGGTCAGGCGCTGCCCATGTCGGTCGATGTTGTCTGCACCGCGATCGGAGCCGGAGAGGAGGGATTCGCGGTCACCGATCCGGCCAACGACACGCTGCCCAACACCCAGACGGGATCCGCCCCCGCGCTCGACCTCCTGGCGGTCACCGGGCGTTACGTACCGGGGTGGCTGCTGCTCACGCTGCACTTCTCGGCGCCCGTGGTCGCGTCGGCGCTGGCGCAGCCCAATTCGCTGTACGGGTTCATGGACTTCGACGTGGACGAGAGCGAGGCCACCGGCGTCCCACCCGGCGTCAACGTCCTCGGGGGGTCCGCCACACAGGGCGTGGACTACGAGGTCAGCTTCTTCAGCCAGGACGACGCGACCGCCGAGATGTGGGGACTCGACGGCTTCCTCGGTCTGGTGGCTACCGTCTACGATGATGACTCCGTCACCGTCAGGATCCCGTTCTTCAAGATAGGGAACGATGACGGGAATCTCAGCTTCTCGGCCGTCTTCGGCTCCAACAACCGGCCGACGGACATCGCACCTAACGCCGGTGTGTTGCTGGCGCGAACTCCCCCGGGGTTCCTGACTTCCGGCTTCGGCGCGTCGCGGCTCGGCCGCGGCGGGCTCGGCGCACTGAACGTCGCGAGCGTGCGGAGCCGCGCTCCGTGGCTCGGCGCGGCCCGACCAGCAGTCGAGGCTCAGCGCGCTACCGCGCTGGCCTCCGCGCGCGCTCCGTGGGGATCGTGGCGGCGCTGGCGCTGAACGCACCTGCCTCGCCGGGGTCTCCCGGACTGCTGTTTCGAACCTCACGAAGCGGCTGAGGACGGCCTCGTCCCCCCAGCGCGGCCGAGCGACTACTCCGGTCCCATCTCCCGGTACAGACCGGGGAACTCCTTCTTCAGGTGCTCCACCTTGGGTCGGTCGTTGAACACGATGTACGGCTCGTTGGGGTGATGCGCCATGTAGTCCTGATGGTACGCCTCGGCCGGGTAGAACTCCTTGAGCGGAACAACCTGCGTCACGATCGGGCGTGCGAACACCTTCGCCCTGGTGAGCTGGTCGATGTACGCACGCGCCACCCGCGCCTGCTCCGAATCGGCGTAGAAGATCGCCGAGCGATATTGGGTGCCTACATCAGGACCCTGGCGGTTCAGCTGCGTGGGATCGTGCGCCACCGAGAAAAAGACCTGGAGCAGCTGCTCATAGGTGATCTTTGACGGATCGAACGTCACCCGCACCGACTCGGCGTGACCGGTGCGTCCGGTGCTGACGATCTCGTATTCCGCCGTCCGCTCGACGCCGCCCGCGTATCCCGACACGGCGTCCGTGACCCCCTTGAGGTGTTCGAAGACGGCCTCGATGCCCCAGAAACACCCGCCGGCGAACACGGCGGTTTGCAGGGTAGCGGGTGTCGCGTTGACGGCGTGCACCACCGGCGCCGGAACAGCCTTCGGCGAGATGGACGCGCGGCGCACCACCACCGCCGAGAGCGGCAGCGCCGCTGCGGCGACGATTCCCGCGGTAATCACCAGGCGAGACACACTTCCCTCCCCGGCGGGCTCACCCGCCGTATCCCGTGCGTCCGGAGGACTCCGGACCTTCACCACAATACGATACCCACGAGCACGAAGTCGTGGAACCGAGCCGGAGTTCCGGCCCCCTGGACCAGGCGGGTCGCGCCGATCTACGGCTTCCGGTTTGTGAGACAACGCGTTCCGTTGCGAAGGTCCCCGGACTCCGCAACTCGGCCGTGCGCGACCGGCCAGATCAGCGCTCGTTAGGCTCTCTGGCCGGCAGCGCCGACCGCGACGCTCGCCACCCGGCCTCGTCCGCGCAGGCCGGGATTTCTTGACAAGGCCTCACGCACGCGATAACGGTACGGAGTCCGCCGCGCTGCTTTCCCGGGGGAGAGAACTGCCCATGCTCGTCGCCACCGATTGCCATCAGGGCCTGCGCATTCGCACCATCCCGCCCCGCGGGCACGCTGAGTTCGGTGTGTGCAGTGACACTGGTATGGGTCGATGACAGGGACGCGTCGCACGGCCAGCGCGATCGCCGAGCGCGGTGTCGCCGCGCCGGCGGTTGCCGTAGCCGACAAGTCCCCCGAGCGACCGATGCCGCCGCCGCGCGTGGTCGTGGAAGGCGTGAAGCCCGGCATTGATGGGGGGCGGTTCCCGGTGAAGCGCGTGGTGGACGATCGCTTGGTAGTGTCGGCCGACGTCTTCGCAGAGGGACATGACGCCCTCGTCGCGTTGCTGAGATTCCGGAAGCGCGGAGCCCCGCAGTGGACCGAGGTTCCCATGAAGGCACTTGGCAACGATCGTTGGAGTGCCGGCTTTGCGCTGCCGGAACTCGGCTTCTATGAGTATGCCGTTCTGGGATGCGTGGATCACTTCGCCACCTGGCGCTCGGGACTCGAGAAGAAGGTGGCAGCTGATCAGGACGTGCACAGCGAGCTGATCCAGGGAGCAGCGATGCTGAGCGAGGTGGCCGCTGGTGGCGGGAGCGACGCGGCCCTGCTCCGCGAGGGTGCGAAGTTCATCGGCGGCAACGCACCTGTTGCAGAACGCGTTGAAGCCGCGCTCGAGCCGGAACTCGCCGCTACCATGCGCCAGCACCTCGACCGGTCACGGGCGACCGTCTCCGCGCCGGCCCTTCAGGTCGAGGTGGAGCGTCGGCGCGCGCAGTTTGGTGCGTGGTACGAGATGTTTCCGCGATCGGCGGGCAGCGAGCCCGGACGCCACGGCACGCTGCGAGACGTGATCGCGCGCCTTCCCTACGTGGCGTCGCTGGGCTTCGACGTGCTGTATCTGACACCGATTCATCCCATCGGCGTCACCCACCGCAAGGGACCCAACAACAGCGTCTCGGCGAGCGCCGACGACGTGGGGAGCCCGTGGGCGATCGGTTCGCTCGATGGCGGACACGATGCCATTCATCCGCAGCTCGGGACGTTCGACGACTTCGATCTGCTGGTGCACGAGGCGCGGAAGCAGGGCCTGGAGATTGCCCTCGACCTTGCGCTGCAGTGTTCGCCCGACCACCCGTACACGCGTGAGCATCCGGCGTGGTTCCGTCATCGCCCGGACGGGACGATTCAGTACGCGGAGAATCCGCCCAAGAAGTACCAGGACATCTACCCGCTGTTCTTCGAGTCGACCGACTGGTCGGCGCTCTGGCAGGAGATGAAGCGCGTGGTGCTGTTCTGGATCGGCCATGGCGTCGAGATCTTCCGCGTGGATAATCCACATACCAAGCCGTTTGCATTCTGGGAGTGGCTGATCCGGGAAGTGCGCGCGCAGCATCCGACCGTGATTTTCCTGTCCGAGGCATTTACCCGGCCCAAGGTGATGCGGCACCTCGCCAAGAGCGGATTCTCGCAGTCGTACACGTACTTCACCTGGCGCAACACCAGGAAGGAGCTCACCGACTATTTCACCGAGCTCACACAGACCGAGGTCGCCGAGTATCTGCGGCCGAATCTGTTCGCCAACACGCCCGACATACTCCACGAGTACCTGCAGGCGGGTGGCCGGGCCGCGCATCAGATCCGGTTCGTGCTGGCCGCGACGCTGGCCGGCAACTACGGCATCTATGGACCCACGTTCGAGCTGTTCGACGCCGGTGCGGTTCCCGGGACCGAGGAGTATCTCGATTCCGAGAAGTATCAGGTGCGTCACTGGGACCTCGAGCGTGACGATTCGCTGGCGCCATTCATCACGCGGGTCAACGCCATCCGCCGCGCGAATCCGGCGTTCGCACATCCGGGGCTCCAATTCCTGGAGATCGACAATGAGGAGCTGGTCGCGTACGCGCGCAGCACGCCCGACCAGAGTGACCTGCTGATCGTGGTCGTGAACCTGAACCCGCACCATGCGCATTCGGGGTGGTTGACGCTGCCGCTGGCCGATTTCGAACTGGACGCCGACACGCCATTTCAGGTGCACGACCTGGTGAGCGACGCGCGCTACCTGTGGCATGGTCCGCGCAACTTCATCTCGCTCGATCCGGCCTCGGTGCCCGCGCACATCTTCCGCGTGCGTCGCCGGCTCAAGACCGAGCGGGACTTCGACTACTACCTGTGATGGCCGGCGCGAACTCCCTGCTCACGGCCGACGCCCTCTATCTGTTCGGCGAGGGCACCCAGTTCCGGCTCTACCGGCATCTGGGCGCGCACTTCGCTCAGCGGAACGGGCAGCGTGGTGTCACCTTCGGCGTCTGGGCGCCTAACGCCGAATCGGTCTCGGTGATGGGCGACTTCAACGGCTGGGACACCAACAGCCACCAGCTGGAGTCGGCTGGTGATTCCGGCGTCTGGCAGGGATTCATTCCGGAGGTCGCGGCCGGCGCGGCATACAAATACCACATCCGGTCGCGCCGGGGGCGTTTCCGCGTAGACAAGGCGGATCCCCTCGCCTTCCGCTGCGAGGAACCACCGCGACAGGCGTCGATCGTGTGGGGACTGGACTACGAATGGGGAGATCAGGCGTGGCGTGACGCGATGTCGTCGCGCCAGCCGCTGCGCGATCCGATGGCCATCTACGAGGTCCACATCGGCTCGTGGCGCCGCGTCCCCGAAGAGGGGAACCGGATGCTCACCTACCGCGAGCTCGCGACCAGCCTGGTGGACTACGTCCTCGACGCCGGGTTCACGCACGTGGAGCTCCTGCCGATCATGGAGCACCCGTTCTACGGGTCGTGGGGCTACCAGACCACCGGCTACTTCGCCCCGTCGAGCCGCTACGGGACGCCGCAGGATCTCATGTATCTGATCGATGTGCTGCACCGGAACGGGATCGGCGTCATTCTCGACTGGGTGCCGTCGCACTTCCCTGCCGACGAGCACGGCCTGGTGTACTTCGACGGCACGCATCTCTACGAGCACGGCGATCCGCGCAAGGGACATCACCCGGACTGGAACAGCGCGATCTTCAACTATGACCGGCACGAAGTCCGCAGCTTCCTGATCAGCAGCGCGTTGTTCTGGCTCGACGAATATCACGCCGACGGCCTGCGGGTGGACGCGGTCGCGTCGATGCTCTACCTGGACTACTCGCGCAAACCGGGCGAGTGGATCCCGAACGAGTTCGGGGGACGGGAGAACCTCGGCGCAATCGGCTTCCTGCGCCGGATGAACGAGGAGATCTACCGCGAACGCCCGGGCGCGGTCACGGTGGCCGAGGAATCGACCGCCTGGCCCATGGTGTCGCGGCCCACCTACCTCGGTGGCCTCGGCTTCGGGATGAAGTGGGACATGGGCTGGATGCACGACACGCTGGACTATTTCTCGCGTGACCCCGTGCACCGCAAGCACCACCACACCAACCTGACCTTCCGCGGCCTCTACGCGCTCTCCGAGAACTTCCTCCTCCCCCTCTCGCACGACGAGGCGGTACACGGCAAGGGATCGCTGTTCGGCAAGATGCCCGGCGACCGCTGGCAGAAGTTCGCCAACCTCCGGCTCCTGTTCGGCTACCAGTACGCGGTGACCGGCAAGAAGCTGCTGTTCATGGGGGGCGAGTTCGGCCAGGTGGCCGAATGGAACCACGACCGCAGCCTGGACTGGCACCTGCTGAACGAGGCCATGCATCAGGGCCTCCGTCGCTGGGTGCGCGACCTGAACACCAGCTATCGCGGCCAGCCGGCGTTCTACCAGCTCGACTTCGACCCCGCGGGATTCACCTGGATCGACTGCAACGACGCCCAGCAAAGCATCCTGCTGATGCTGCGGCGCGGCGATCCGCCGGCGCCACCACTCGTCATCTGCTGCAACTTCACGCCCATCCCCCGGCACAACTACCGCGTGGGCGTCCCCCATGCCGGATACTGGGAAGAGATTCTGAACAGCGACGCTCCGCTCTACGGCGGGAGCGGCCAGGGCAATCTGGGCGGCGTGGAGAGTGTTCCGGTGGGGCAGCACGGACATCTGAACAGCATCATCGTCACGCTGCCACCCCTGGCCATGATCGTATTCAAGGGTGCCTGACGAGGGAGTCGTCGGAGACGGCCGGTCGATTCCACGGTGCGGTGGCCCGGCCGGCGTCCGATGCGCGACCACCGCTTCAATCGCACTGCTTCTCGTGGCGCTGGCCGTGTCGTGCGGCCGGGCTCCTCCGGCCGGCGGCACCGGGATCACGATCTCCGGCAGCGCGCTGGGCAAGGAGGGTGAGTTGCTCGCGCGCCAGATCGCGCGCTTCGAAACCGCCAATCCGGACGTGCGCGTGCGCATCCTCCCCACGCCCGACGACGCCACCCAGCGGCACCAGCTGTACGTGCAGTGGTTGAACGCGCGGGTCGCCGATCCCGACGTGCTCCAGCTCGACGTGATCTGGACCGCCGAGTTCGCGGCCGCCGGATGGATCGCGTCGCTGGACCGGTATCACCCCGACACCGCCGCGTTCTTCCCGGCCGCCATGCGGGCTGCGCGATGGCGTGACAGCGTGGTGGCTCTCCCCTGGTTCGTGGACGTGGGGATGCTCTACCGGCGCACCGATCTCGTGCCCGACCCGCCGAAGTCGATGGACGTGCTGCGGAGCGCGGCCGCAGGCGCCATGTCCGGTGCCGGGGCCCCGCGGTACGGCATCGTGTGGCAGGGGGCGCGCTATGAGGGGCTGGTCACTGTTTTTCTGGAGTACCTGGGAGGCTTTGGCGGCCGCGTGCTCGACGAGAGTGGGCGCGTGATCGTGGACTCCCCCGCCGGCCAGCGCGCGCTCGCGTTCATGCGCGACGAGATCGGCGTCATTGCCCCTCCCGATGTGCTGACCTGGCACGAGGAGGAGTCGCGGTTCGCGTTCGAGAACGGCGACGCGGTGTTCATGCGCAACTGGCCCTACGCGTATGCGCTGCTCGCCGACTCGGCGGAATCGCGCGTGTCCGGGCGGTATGCCGTCTCGCCGATGCCCGCCGGGCCCGGCGGGGCGCCGACCGCAGCGTTAGGTGGTGCGGAGCTGGCGGTCAACGCCGGAAGCGACGCGCCGCAGGCCGCCTTCAGGCTGGTCGCCTTCCTCGCCGCACCTGACCAGATGCTGGAGCGCGCCCAGGTCGCGGGGCAGTTCCCGGCGCGCCGCGCACTGTTCGACGACCCCCGGCTCGGTGGGGCACTCGCCATCCCGGTGGCCGAGGTGCGGGCGGTAATCGAGCACGCCAGTGAGCGACCCGTATCGCCAATCTATTCGGAGCTCTCCGAGATTCTGCAGATCGCGCTCCATCGCGCCCTCGCCCGCCAGGAATCGCCGGAGGCGGCGTTGCACAGCGCCGCGCACGACATGAACCAATTGATCGACCAGTCGGGACTTCGCGCCACGGCCGGTGCCGCCCGCTCGCCATGAGTCCGTCACCTTCGGGGAGTGCAGCACGCGCGGCAGAAGCGTCTGACGGTCCCTTCGGCAGCCGACACGGTCCGGCAGACGACATGGCCCGCAGTGAGCGCCGGCTTGCCGGTGCACTGATCGCGCCCGCCATCGGTGTCGTTCTGCTGATGGCGATCTTCCCCCTGGGCTGGACGATCTGGGAATCGCTCCACCGCCATGACCTGCGGATGCCGTGGCTCGGTGAGCCGTTCGTGGGACTGGCCAACTACATCGCGGTCGCGCACGACCCCCGCTTCCTGCTCGCGCTCGCGCACACCGCGCTGTTCACCGGCGTCACCGTGTCAGCCGAGCTGCTGCTGGGACTGGGGTTCGCGCTCGCCATGAATCGTGCGTTCCACGGTCGCGGGCTCGTGCGCGCCGCAATCGTTCTGCCGTGGGCAATCCCCACCGTGGTGGTCGCCCTGCTGTGGCGTTTCCTGTTCGACACCCAGGCCGGCATCGCCAACGCCGTGCTGATGGGCGTCGGCGTGATCGATCACCCCGTCGTCTGGTTCGTCCGCGCCACGACGGCATGGATCCCCATCATGCTCGCGGACATCTGGAAGACCACGCCGTTCGTGGCGCTCCTGCTCCTGGCCGGGCTGCAGAACATCGACGCGTCGCTGTACGAGGCCGCCGCGGTCGACGGAGCCGGCGCCTGGCGCCGTCTCTGGCACATCACGCTCCCGCTGCTGCGCCCCGCCATCCTGGTCGCGCTCATCTTCCGCACGCTCGACGCCTTCCGCGTCTTCGATCTGATATACGTGCTCACGGCCGGCGGACCCGGCACCTCCACCGAACCGGTCGCCCTGTACACGTTTACCACGCTGCTCCAGAACCTGCGGTTCGGGTACGGGGCGGCGCTCTCGGTGTGCGTGTTCGCCGTCACCGGCCTCCTCGCGCTGGTGTACGTGCGCGGCCTGGGTGCCGACCTCACGCGGAGCGCGCCGTGACCGCGTCGTCCACCCGGAGCAGGGAAGATCGCCCACCTGACGCCGGGCGCCGGGTGACCGCGCGGCTTCCCCGGTGGGCCTGGAGCGCCGGTCTCGGCATCGTGCTGGTCGCCATCGCCCTGCCCGCCTGCTGGCTGGTGGTGGCGTCGGTGACGCCCGAGGCCGCGCTGTTCCGCCAACCCACCCTCTGGCCGCGGGCCCTGACGCTGTCGCACTACCGCGCGGTGTTCACCCAGCGCCACTTCTGGCTCCCCCTGCGGAACTCGCTGGTGGTGGCCGGGTGCACCACCGCGCTGTGCGTGTCGTTAGGCGGTTTGGCGGCCTACGCGCTGGCGCGGCTCCGGGTGCGGCGGCGGCGCGCCATCCTTGCCTTCGTGCTGGTGGTGACGATGTTTCCCCAGATCGCGATCGTGAGCCCGCTCTATCTGCTGCTGCGCAGCCTGCGGCTGATCGACACCTTCGCGGGACTCATCCTGCCGTACCTCGCCTTCGCCATGCCGCTGGCCATCTGGTTGCTGGTCTCGTTCTACCGCCAGCTCCCGCGCGATCTCGAGGAGGCGGCCCTGATCGACGGGGCCTCACGCTGGCAGGCGTTCACGCGCGTCATTCTCCCGCTGGCGGTGCCTGGACTGGCCACCACCGCCATTCTCGTCTTCGTGTTCTGCTGGAACGAGTTCCTGTTCGCGTTGTCGTTCACACTGGGGCCGGAACACCAGACCGTACCGGTGGCCATCGCGCTCTTCCGCGGCCAGTACCAGGTGCCGTGGGGCGAGATCCTCGCCGCGGCCGTGGTCGCGACTGTACCGGTGGCCGCCGTCGTGCTCGCCTTCCAGCGCCGGATCGTGAGCGGGCTGACCTCCGGCGCGGTGCGGGGCTAGACGCGCGTGGCTCGCATCCGGCTCGAACACCTGACGAAGCGCTTTCCGTCCGGTCCGGTGGCGCTGGACGATCTGAATCTCACCGTATCCGACGGCGAATTCCTGGTTCTGGTGGGACCGTCCGGCAGCGGCAAGTCTACGGCGCTGCGGCTCGTCGCCGGGCTCGAAGCCCCCACCGCGGGGCGCGTCCTGTTCGACGACCAGGACGTCACCACGATTCCGCCACAGGACCGGGGCGTGGCGATGGTCTTCCAGAGCTACGCGCTCTACCCGCACATGACGGTTCGCCGGAACCTCGGCTTCGGACTCCGCGTGCGCGGACGCCCGCAAGCGGAGATCGCCCGCCGCGTCGACGACGTGGCGCGGCTGCTCGACATCGTGGAGCTTCTCGAGCGACGTCCGGCGCAACTCTCCGGCGGGCAGCGGCAGCGGGTGGCACTGGGGCGCGCGATCGTGCGCGAGCCACGCGCGTTTCTGTTCGACGAACCGCTCTCCAACCTCGATGCCCAGCTCCGCGCCGGTACCCGCGCCGAGTTGGCGCGGCTGCATCGCCGGCTTGCCGCCACCATGCTCTACGTCACCCACGATCAGGTGGAGGCCATGACGTTAGGCGACCGGGTGGCGGTACTTCGCGACGGAGCCCTGCAGCAGGTCGATACCCCCGACGCGCTCTACCGCCGCCCGGCCAACGCGTTCGTGGCTACCTTCATCGGCAGCCCGGCCATGAACCTCCTCCGCGGCACGATCCGCTGCACTGGGGAGCATTGCCGCTTCGAGGGAAGCGGCCTCAGCATCGCACTCTCACCGGCGGCTTCGTCCCACCGCGATCGGACGGTGCTGCTCGGAATCCGACCTCACGACCTGACGCTGAGCGACGAACCCGAGGCGCTCCGCCTGTCCGTCACTCTCGTGGAACGGCTGGGAAACGAACAGATCCTGCATCTCGCGCTCCCGGACGGGGACGCGCTGCTCGCTGCTGCGCGGTCGGAGCCACCGGTTCAGCCGGACGACGTGGTTCCGGTGGGCGTCCCGACCGCTGCCATTCATCTTTTCGACCGTACGACCTCTCAAAAGCTGGCCTGATTTCCGGTCTGCGCCGAATTACCGCTGCTCGTTGCGACGAGTACGCTTCCCAACGCAGCTTTAGTCCGGTCACGCCGGCCCGGTTTCGCCGACCACCATCGTCCCTGTATGGGGGGATGTCCCCGGGACTTTTCCGGAAGCCACCCCTCGACTGAACCGCTTTCGCATGCGCGCGATCGCGATCCTGCGTCAGATAGAGAGGAGTCAATGGATGCCATAGCACGCTGCTCGACCCGCGCCGCGCTCGGCGCGCTCTGCCTGGTTTCCGGGTTGTCGTCTAGCGCCCTCGCGCAGCGCGGGGGTCGTGGCGGTCAGGCGGCGCCTCCGCCGCAGCCTCCCCGTTTCCAGTACGTCGGGCCGGCGCCGGCCGGGCGGGTTGCCTCGGTCGCCGGCGTGCCCGGTGACACGACAACCTACTACTTCGGCGCGGCATCGGGCGGCATCTGGAAGACCACCGACGGCGCCGAGACCTTCACGCCCATCTTCGACGACGAGCCGGTGCAGGCGATCGGCGCGCTCGCCGTGGCGCCGTCGAATCCGCGGATCGTGTGGGCCGGAACGGGAGAGGCGTGGGCGATTCGGGATGCCGACGTCATGGGAGACGGGGTCTACAAGTCCACCGACGCCGGCGCCACCTGGAAGCACATGGGGCTCGACGAGACTGGGCGCATCGGGCGCATCATCATCAACCCGACCAATCCCAACATCGTCTACGTGTGTGCGCTGGGTCGTACCACGGGTCCGCAGCAGGAACGCGGCGTGTATCGCACGAAGGACGGCGGGACAACCTGGGAGCGCGTGCTGTTCGTGAACGAGAACACGGGATGTTCCGGGCTGACCATCGATCGCAGCGACCCGAAAGTCCTGTTCGCGGGCACGTGGGAAGTCGTAATGCACACCTGGGCGATGTTCAGCGGCGGGCCGGGGAGCGGCGTGTACGTCTCGCGCGACAGTGGCTCCACCTGGACGCGGCTCGAGAAGGGGCTCCCGAAGTCGCCGGTGGGAAAGATCGACGTTTCGGTGGCGCCGTCGAATCCCAAGCGCGTGTACGCGCTCATCCAGACGCCGGATCAGGGCTCGCTCTGGCGTTCCGACGACGGGGGCGAGGCGTGGCAGGTGGTGAGCTGGGATCGCACGCTGATCGGCCGCGCCGGCTACTACATCCGCATCGAGGTCAACCCGCAGAACGATCTCGAGGTGCTCGTGGCCAACAGCACCTTTCACCGGTCGCTCGACGGCGGCGTGACGTTCGCGGTGAGCGGCGGGGGGTGTGGCGACTGCCACGACATCTGGATGGACCAGCGGAATCCGGCGCACTGGGTGGTGACCGGTGACGCGGGAGCCGGCTATACCCGAAATCACGGCCAGAGCTTCACCACGATTGATCTCCCCATCGGCCAGATGTATCACGTGGCGATCGACGACCAGGTGCCGTACTGGATCTACAGCAACCGCCAGGATGACGGCACGATGCGCGGGCCCAGCAACCAACCGGTGCCGCTGCCCAACATCGTGGCGCCGGCCCGCGGCGGCCGCGGGGACGGGGGCCCGGGCGGCGGAGGTGGAGGCTTCGGGCGCTTCGGTGGGGGGGGACGGGGCGGACGGGGCGGGAGCAACGCATGGCAGGGTGGACTCGGCGGATGTGAATCCGGCTTCACGCTGCCCACGCCCGGCAATCCCGACATCATCTGGGCCAGCTGCTACGGCAACCAGGTCACGCGGTACGACGCGAAACTGGGCAGCGCCCGCTCGGTGAGTCCCTGGGTCCACACACTCGATTCGCCGCCTAACGACGCGAAATACCGGTGCCACTGGACTCCGCCGCTGGCGATCGACCCGTTCGACCCCAATACCGTCTACTACGGCTGCCAGGTCATCTTCAAAACGTCCAACGCGGGGCAGAGCTGGAGCGTGGTGAGCCCCGACCTCTCGACCCGGGACTCCAGCCGGATCGTCTCGTCAGGCGGCGTCGTGGGCGACAACCTCGGGCAATTCTACGGCGAGGTGGTCTTCGCCATTGCCCCGTCCGACACCCAGAAGGGTCTGATCTGGGCCGGGACCAACGACGGCCAGATCTGGTACACGACCACCGGCGGTGGCAACTGGACCAACGTCAGCAGGAATATTTCCGGGCTGCCGGCCTGGGGCACGGTGCGCAAGATCGAACCGTCGCATTTCGATCCCGCAACGGCGTACGTGACCGTCGATCTGCACCTGATGGACGACCGGAAGCCGTACATCTACAAGACCAGCGACTTCGGCAAGACGTGGACGAGAATCAGCGACGGGCTGCCGTCGGACCATCCGCTGTCGTACGCGATGTCCGTCGCCGAGAACCCCAACCGGCGCGGGATGCTGTTCGCCGGCACGGGAAACGCGTTCTACTACTCCATGGACGACGGTGGGCACTGGACCCAGTTCAAGAACGGGCTCCCGGCGGCCCCGGTTACGTGGATCGTGGTCTCCAAGCCCTATCATGACGTGGTGGTGTCGACGTACGGGCGCGGCTTGTACGTGCTGCGCGATATCACGATGCTCGAGCAGGCGGACAAGGTAGTGGCCGACGCCGACGCCTTCTTGTTCGCGCCTCGTACCGGCTTCCGCGAGCCGCGCGGCGGGAGCATCGACATCAATTTCAACCTCAAGGCGGCGCCGAAGGACACGCTCGCGATCGAGATCGCCGATTCGACCGGTACGGTTATCCGCACCATCCATCAGATGGGGCGCACCGGCCTCAATCGGGTCGTCTGGGACGTGCGGTACGACGGCCCGAAGCAGGTGGAGATGCGAACTACGCCGCCGGACAACCCGCACATCTGGGACGAGCCCCGCTTCAAGGGCAAGGAAATCCGTCCGCTCGAGCACTGGGGCATCCAGGGCCCGGAGCGCACCGGCCCGCTCGGCGTCCCGGGTCGTTATTCGGTGCGGCTCACCATCAACGGCAAGCCGTACACCCAGGGACTCCAGATCCGCCGGGATCCAACCATCACTGCCAGTGACGCCGATCTCGCGCTTTCGACGAAGACCCAGATCCGCATCCGCGACGACATGAATACTGCCGTCAACATGATCAACCGGTTGGAGGTGATGCGGAAGCAGCTCGAGGATCAGCGCAAGGCGAACGCCGGCAAGGCTGACATGCTCAAGTCCATCGAGGACATGGACAAGAAGATGATGGACGTGGAGCTGCAGCTCCTGTCGCGCAGCGATCTTCACAGCGACGACAAGTGGTACGTGGAGAAGTACAAGGTGCTGATGAACCTGATCTGGCTGTCGGGCGAAGTGGGGAGCGGCGCGGGTGACGTGGCCGGCGGTGCCGAGTACCGCCCCACCGATGCGTCGCTCGCCGTGCTGGCGGAGATCGAGAAGGACCTCACTGCGGCGAAGGCGGCCTACACCAAACTCATCGACACCGATGTGAAGGCGTTCAATGAGATGATGGCGGGGAAGATTACGATAGTGATGGAATAGGCTGCGGCCGGCTTCTGAGAAAGAGGAACTGTCGCGTGCGCGTGCTCTACAGCTGTGGGTGTGCTGCAGTCGTGGCGGGCTTCGGTCGACAACCCGCCGCTCAAGCGCAGGCGTCGCTGGTCGCTGAACTTCAGCCCGTTCTCAGTATCGGAGCTGAGGATCGCGGCGCTCCCTACCTCTTCGCGGGCATCGCGGGCGCCTTACGGCTGGGCGACGGGGGGATTCTGGTAGCGGACTGCGGTTCGAGCGAGCTACGATTCTACAACAGCGACGGGCTCCACATCCGAACCTCGGGACGAAACGGTTCTGGCCCGGGCGAGTTCCGCTACCTGCGGCGTGTGTTCTCTGCCGGCGGTGATTCGATCGGCATCTTCGATGGGGCCGCACGTCGCGTCTCGCTCTTCACCGGCAGTGGCGACTATACCCGTTCGTTTTCAGTCCCCGTCCGCTTCGATGTGCTTGGTCGCATGGAGGACGGAACCTTTGTCGGCCGCGCCATAACGGGGCCAACTGGCGACCTCGGGATTCAGCGGCTCACCATCACGCTCGTCCGGTTGCGTGCTGACGGGACGGTTGTGGATTCCGTGTCCGGGTTGCCTGGCATCGAGGTACTCAGGCAGGCGAACCGTCGCATGATGTTTTCGGTGCGGATGGAGCGGGCGGGCGTCGTTGCGCTCCTGGCAAACGGAATCGCTTACGGCGACCAGGAGGCAGCAGAGTTCATTGAGTTCGCGCCGGACTTCTCGATCCGGCGGCGGGTACCCTCGTTTTCGAAGCCGGAACCCGTGACAGCAGCGATGAAGCAACGATGGGAGTCGTCACGTCAGGTGATGGTGCCCGATGGTGGCGTGGGGGCGATATTCGGAGCCGAGTATGCCGAGGCGGCGCCTGCATATCGAGACATCGTCGGTGGCACCGACGGCCGCATCTGGGTTCAGGATCCCGCGAGGCCAGGGGTCTATCCGCTGGTTTGGACGGCATATCGTAGCGGTCGCGCCGAAGCCCGACTCGAATTGCCTCCCCGGTTCTTCCCGACGCAGTTCGGCACGGATTGGGTGCTGGGCGTTCGCTATATCCAGGACGGCTTGGAACGCGTCCAGGTGCTTCACGTACGAGGCGGCCAGCACTCTGGAAAGGAGGTCACGCCACGCGACGGCGAGCCACCTGCGCAACCGCGCTGCGGTGCGTGGACGGCGCGATAGGAGTGCCAACGCGCGGACGGGGTCCTCTGTTCGGCACCGCGGCGGGCAGCGCACCGATTGGCGAAAACACGTGAGGGCCTCCCCTACCGCCTCACGACATACATCTTCACCGAGTGCGCCTGCACCAGTGCCTCGACCTCCTCCTCGAACGTGAGATCCCGATGGTCCCACAGATCGCGCGCTCGGTGACGACCCCCGCTTAGCCCCAGCTCTTTCGGCGTCACCGCGATGTGAAACGGCGTGGTGCTGCGGTTGAGGAGGATCACCGCCCGATCGCCGTTGGCCATCGGCTTCATCCACACCTCCACCTCGCCGTCGTCGCGCAGCCGCGTCCCCTGTCGCCCGCCCCAGTCCTGATCGACCGCGATCACTTCGCGATTGGTCAGGATCCCCTTCGTCGAATCGGACATCGTTCGCAGGTCGTTCCCCGCAATCAGCGGGGCGTTGAGCAGCGCCCAGAGGCTGAAGTGCGCAACGTATTCGTCGTAGCTCATGCGGCCGTTCCCCACCTCCAGCATGTCGGGGTCGTTCCAGGCGTTCGGGCCGGAGTACTGCTCGAGTCCCGCCTGCCGGTCGAGAATACTGACCATCGAATTCCAGCGATCGCTGATGTCGCCGGTGGTGCGCCAGAGACGGCCGCCGACCGTCCGCCCCCACTCCCAGGGCTTGTTGCGTCCCCACTCGCACAGGCTGTAGACGATGGGACGCCCGGTCGCCGCCAGCGCCTCGCCCATCGCGCGGTAGCGGTCCAGCGCCGGCCGATTCTCGTTGTTGCAGTTGTCGTACTTGAGATAGTCGATGCCCCATTCGGCGAACTTCTTCGCGTCGGCCACTTCATGATCCAGGCTCGCCGGACGCCGCTGGCAGGTGCCCGTGCCGGCCGAGGAGTAGATCCCGATCTTGAGGCCCTTGGCGTGGACGTAGTCCGCCAACGCCTTCATGCCGCCTGGAAAGCGGGTGGGTTCGGTTGTGAGATCGCCGCTGGCGTCGCGTTGAGGCGCTTCCCAGCAGTCGTCGATGTTCACGTACTGATAGCCGGCGTCCTTCATCCCGGACGAGACCATTGCGTCGGCTGTCTCGCGGATCAACTGCTCGTCGATGCGGCACCCGAACTTGTTCCAGCTGTTCCATCCCATGGGCGGAGTAGGCGAGAGGCCCGTAGCGGGTGCGGCGGCGGTCTGTTGCGCGTTGGACGCGCTCACCGGCGCCACCATCGCGAATGTCACGAGGCACGACAGCACGCCTCGGCGGCCAACCGCTCGAACCAATCCGAATCCCGACATCGCGTCTACCTCATCAAGGGCGGAGGATGTATCGCTCGGCGATTCCCGATGATCGAGCCCACCGCGGGGCGCCGCAAGATGGCCCGGCCAGCCCACACATCGAGGTCGCCCGCATCCCGGACACGACGCCACCTCGCGGCCTGGGTTTGACCGCCGGGGGGTGAGAAACGACCTTCGATATCATGACCAGTCACCCCGTCGGCGCTCACTTCGTGTCTTCTCGTCATGGCCTATGGCCGATGTGCTTTGACCCCTGGCCTTCTGTTCATGGCCATGACCTGTGAGCTTTGACCCGTGACCTTCTGTTCACGGCCTATGAGCCGCGACCCATTGCCTCTGACCTTCGCGCCGCCCTTCCATGCGTCCCCTCGCCGCACTCGTCCTCATCCTCCCCGGCCTCAGCGCCCTCGCGCAATCGCCCGACCAGCGCCAGCTCGAGACCGACATCCTCAGACAACTGGTCGAGATCAACACCAGCGACTCGGCGGGTCACACCGATCTCGCGGCGCAGGCGATGGCGCGCCGGCTCACCGACGCGGGCTTCCCCCAGGCCGATGTCCGGGTGATGGGATACTCGCCTCGATACCAGGGCCTGGTGGCGCGCTATCGCGGACGCGCGTCCGGCGCCAAGCCGATTCTCCTCATGGCCCATCTCGACGTCGTGGATGCGCGCAAGGAGGACTGGTCGTTCGACCCATACAAGTTTCTTGAGCAGGACGGTTACTACTACGCGCGCGGGTCATCCGACAACAAGGCGGGCGTCGCGACCCTGGTCGCGAATTTCATCCGCCTCAAGCAGGAAGGCTTCGTCCCGAACCGTGATCTCATCATCGTCCTGACCGCCGACGAGGAGACGTCATCGGAGACCATCAAGTGGCTCCTCAAGGAGCACCGCGACCTCGTTGACGCCGACTACGCGCTCAACACCGACGCCGGGGGTGGTGAACTCCGCGACGGCAAGGCAGTCGCCTTCTCGGTACAGACCGCCGAGAAAGTCTATCTCAGCTTTCAGCTCGAGGTGCGCAACAAGGGCGGGCACAGCTCGGTGCCGGTACCGGACAACGCCATCTACCATCTCAGCACGGGCCTGACGCGGCTCGCCGCGCACGCCTGGCCGGTGCGGCTCAACGAGACGACACGGGCGTTCTTCGAGCGCTCGGCACCGACCCAGCCGCCCGACATCGCGCGCGACATGCAGGCGGTGGCGCGCTCGGCCGATCCGGCGGCTGCTGCCCGACTGTCCGCCGCCACGCCCTACTATAACTCGGTGCTGCGCACCACCTGCGTGGCCACCCGGCTCTTCGCCGGTCACGCCGACAATGCGCTTCCCCAGCTCGCCCGCGCCACGGTGAACTGCCGCATGCTACCTGACGATCCTCCCGACAGCGTGCAGGCCGTGCTGACGCGGGTCTTGGCCGATACCGCGATCCACCTGTCACGCATCGCCGAACCGACACTGAGTCCCGCGTCGCCGCTGCGTCGCGACGTCATGGGGCCTATCGAGACGATCGTGGCACAGATGTGGCCCGGTGCCGTCATCGTTCCGGAGATGTCGACCGGCGCCACCGACGGTCTCTACGCGCGCAACGCGGGCATTCCGGTCTACGGCGTGAGCGCCGTGTTCGACCGCATCGACGACATCCGCGCCCACGGCCGCGACGAGCGGATTCCCGTGAAGTCGTTCCACGACGCGGTGGAATTCTGGTACCGGATGCTGAAAAGTCTCGCTTCGACGAACACGTCCTCCTGACGCGGAGAGGCCGTTCCCCTCAGGTGGGGGTTGGATCTCCGACCAGTTTCTCCGTCGCGACATGCGGGGGCGTTTCCAGCAGATTGTCGACGGCCCGCGCGATGCGTTCGGCATCCTGGAGATGGCGTGTCACATCCGGGATGGTGACAAGCCCTGCCTCGAGGCTCAGCAGGTCCAGCCGCATGGCCTCGATGGCCGCGACCACGGTGGCCAGCCGTTCCGCCGCCACGGGGTCGTCGGCCTTCGTTCTCAGCACCTCGGCCTTACGTCCCAGCGCACTCAGCAGACGCGGGACGTTGCGCAGGTCATCGCGCACGCCGAGCGGCAGGCGAAGGAATGTCCCCTCGGCGTCGCTGCCGAGCGCCGCGATCGTCGATTGGGCGTCGGCCGCGGGCGCAGTGCTGCGGCGCGCGAGCCGGCGCGCAACCGAGAACATGAACCGGCCCAGTCGGCCTCCGAGCAGGCGCAGCCACAGCCCCGGCCCGAGCCCGAGGGTGCGCCAGATGGTTCGCGCGGCGAAGGGCGGAATGAGCACCGCGAACACCTCGGCCGGGAGATAGATCCAGGTCGACCTTGCCCACAGAGCCAACGAGATTGCGATCGCTTCCTTGATGAGGGCGGTGGCCCCGTAGACCAGCGCTCGACGTCTGTGTGACGTGGAAAGCTTCTCCGCCTCCTCACCGCCTCGCTCGGCGTAGGTGTGGACCAGGCCGGCACGCGCGGCTTCGAAGTCGTACCCTGCCTCGATCAGGTCTCGAGCAGCGATGCCCACACCTCCGACTCGCAGAAGCGCAACGCCGAGAAAAGCGGAGGCCACCGGCACCAGCGTGGCGGTCGCCACCATGTCGTCGAACGGCCCTCCGCGATGGAGAACAGCCAGCACCGTCAATGCCGTCGCAGCGCCGGCTATGCCGGTCGCTATCAGGTCGCCTGCCGATATCGCCTCCGACGCAAACGCGCGAACCGGCGCCGGCAACCGCATCACGCGTGCGCGCACCACGTCGACCTCGCCGGCCAGCGCTTCGGCGTCGGGCCAGCGCTGCTCGGGCATCGTGGCCAGGCAGCGGTCGATCGCGCGCGCGAACCGCGGGGACGCATGCGGTGCGATCCGGCCCAGCCCCGGCGGCGGCTCCGAGGCCTGCTTCACCAGCAGCGCCGGAAGCGTGGGGGCCTCGAACGGGTGGCTGCCGGTGAGCGCGTACCAGGCGGTCACGCCTAACGCGTAGAGGTCGGCGCGGGCGTCGCCATGCTCCCCGCGCGCCACTTCGGGGCTGAGGTAGTGCGGCGTGCCCGCCGGCAGGCCATCGGCCGGGGTGGTGCCGGCCGCCGCGCCGGCGATGCCAAAGTCGGTCACCAGCGCGCGCCCCGACTCCCGGTCGAGCAGGATGTTGTCAGGCTTGATGTCCCGATGCACGATCCCGCGCGCGTGCGCGTGCCCCAGCGCCCAGGCCACTTCCTGGACGATCCGCATCACGTCGGACGAGGCCATCGGTCCCCGGCGCCGGACCCGCTCTCCCAGCGTTTCCCCGTCCACGAACGACATCACGAAGTACACGATGTCGCCGGTCGATTCGACGAGATGAATCGGCACGATGTGCGGATGCGCCAGCGACGCGGCCATCCGCGCCTCGCGGAGAAACCGGTCGCGGAACGCGGACTGCCCGGCCAGGGCCGGCGGCAGCAGTTTGATGGCGACCAACCGGTCCAGGGCGACGTCGCGCGCGAGGTAGACGATTCCCATGCCACCCCGCCCGAGCTCGCGCACCAGCGAGAACCGCCCGGCGACGGCGCGCTGGAGGGCGAGGAATTCCGGAGAGAGTGGCGGGTTGGTCATGTACTCGGAGGGTGAGCACGACGGGCAACGCGGACTGGTCGCCCTGTTGGAGCCGGGGAGTGGCCGATCCGTTGCTGCTGGTTCCCTACGCGACGGGCACCGGCGCGGGATTCAGCGTGCGCCACCTTGCGGGTCGCAGCAGGCCGGGCCAATCTAGGGACTTCAGCCCTCCTGGAGTGGCCTATGCGCGGCGTGGGTGTGCGAGTCGCTGGTGTCGCCTTTGTGGTGGTCGTTGTCGTCTCATGCGCCGGCGGGCCAGCCGCCCTCGCGCGAGGAGACGTCAACGTGCATCTCACGTGCTCCAGCGGCAACGTCGACTTCAAGATCGACCGCTGGAAGTTGCATCGGAAGAAGGCGGAGACGGTGCAGTGGAATTTCAAGAGTGATGCGCACAGCGTTGCGCAAATCGTCATTGCGGCAAAGGACCCGATCACCTGGAAGTTCGATCCTGCCGGTCCCTATACGGCGGTGAAAGGCCAGTCGGCCTCGGCCACTGTGCTGGACGGGGCCGACGCCGGACCGCACAAGTACACCATCACGGGAATCTGCGCGCCCAATGGAAGTGACACTCCGGATACGGTTACCATCGACCCCGACATCGTGGTAGACTAGCGGTGACAGAGTAGCCGCACACGCGCGGTCCGCGCGTATCGCCGTAAGTCCAGGATGGCCGGGACGTGAACGACACCACCGTCTCCCGCGGCCTGCACCCGCTTCCGGAACGCATCGGCCCGTACCGCATCCTGCAGGTGCTGGGTGAGGGGGGGATGGGCGTTGTGTACGAGGCCGAGGAGACCGGGGCCGTGCGGCGGCGTGTGGCGCTCAAGGTGGTGCGGGCCGGACGCGACCAGCGCGACGTGATCGCCCGGTTCGAGACGGAGCGTCAGGCGCTCGCCGTCATGAATCACCCCGCCATCGCCAAGGTGCTTCACGCCGGCTCCACCGAGTCGGGGCAGCCGTACTTCGCCATGGAGCTGGTGAAGGGGCTCCCGATCACCGAGTACTGCGACGCACACCGGCTTCCCGTCCGGCAGCGGGTGGAGCTGTTCATCGCGGTCTGTCAGGCGGTGCAGCACGCCCATCAGAAGGGCGTCATCCATCGCGACCTGAAGCCGTCGAACGTCCTGATCGCCGAACAGGACGGCGCGCCGCAGCCCAAGATCATCGATTTCGGCATCGCCAAGGCGCTCGGCAGTCCCCTGACCGACCGGACGCTGGTGACCCAGTTCGGCCAGATGATCGGGACCGCCGCCTACATGAGTCCCGAGCAGGCCGATTCGGCGGCGGTCGACGTCGACACCCGCGCCGACATCTACTCGTTAGGCGTGATGCTCTTCGAGTTGCTGGTGGGCCGTCTCCCAACCGATCCGGCGAAACTGGGCGTACACGCCTTCCTCGCCCGCCTGGCCGCCGGTGACACCTCGCCGCCTACGCCCAGTGCGATGCTGCAGACGCTGGGAAATGAGCAGACCCACGTCGCGGCCTCGCGACGAACCGAGCCCGCCGGACTGCGGCGCGAGCTCAAGGGTGATCTCGATTGGATCGTGATGAAGGCGATGGAGCCGGAGCGGACCCGGCGCTACGAGACCGCCAACGGGCTGGCCAATGATCTCAGGCGGCACCTGGCCAACGAACCGGTGGTGGCCCGCCCGAGGAGCGCCCGGTATCGCTTCGTCAAGTTCGTGCGACGGCACCGCGCGGCGGTGATCACCGCCGGTGCGGTCAGCGTGGCCGTGATTGCCAGCGCCATCCTGGCCACGGTCGGCTTTGTCCGCGCCACCCGCGCCGAACGCCTCGCCGCTCAGGAGGCGGCAGCCGCCAGGCAGGTCACGAACTTCCTGGTCGACCTGTTTCGCACCGCCGATCCCGGCCAGTCGCGTGGCGACACGCTCACGGCCCGCGAAATCCTCGACTGGGGCGCCAGCCGCGTCACCACCGAGCTTGCCCAGCAGCCGGTGCTCCAGGCGCGCATCATGTACACCCTCGGCACCGTGCAGGAAGCCCTCGGCCTCCTCGACCCGGCGCGGGAGATGCTCGAGAAGGCCCGCAGCATCCGCGAGCAGGCCCTCGGACCGAATGATCCCGCGGTCGCGGAAGCGCTCACCGCGTTAGGCGACGTCGCCCGCGGGAAGGGCAACTACGACGACGCGGACGGGTTCTACCAGCGCGCGCTGGCCATTCGCGAAACGCCGCGCGGCACCGAGACTGTTGACCTCGCCACGACTCTCGGCGGACTGGCGGCGCTGCGCTACAAACAGGGGAGGATTGCCGAGGCCGAGTCGCTCTATCAGCGCGTGGTCGGCCTCGACGAGCGGCTGCGCAGCCCCGATGACCAGCGCTTCGCCCGCGACCTGCGCGGCCTGGCAGCAGTCTTCTACGCCACGCAGCGCTACGACCAGGCGCAACCCCTGTTTCAGCGCACGCTGGAGATTCAGGAGCGCGTGTTGGGCCCGGATCACTACGACGTCGCCGGCACGTTGCAGAATCTCGGCGCGGTGGCCTGGCAACTCGGGCACTACGATGAGGCCCTGCGGCTCTACGAACGCGCCCGCCCGATCGTCGAGAAGACGCTGGGGCCGACGCACTCCCGCTTCGCCGAGATCCTCAACAACCTCGGTGAGACCTACTGGAGGCTGAAGCGCTACAACGAGGCCGAGCCCCTCCTGCGCCACGCGCTCGCGATCAAGGAACAGGTGCTCACCAGCGGGAATCCAAGCGTGGCCATCACGCTCAACGCCCTGGCCGGCGTCCTGCGCGACACGGGCCACTCCGGTGAATCGGAGGCCCTGTACCACCGCGCCCTCACGATCCGCGACCGGTTCCCGGGGCCAAACAACGACGACCTTCGCGAGACCCTCCACGATTACGCCGATCTTCTCCGCCGCGTGGGGCGAGCCCGCGAGGCCGCCGCACTGGACGACCGGTCAGCACGGCTGAAGTGACCAGCCGCCGGTTGCGGCACCGTCGCGTCCATGGCGATGTCGCGTCCGCGGGCGCTAGGCCTTCCGCGGTCCCTGGCGCCGCGCGCCCGGCCCGGTCTCCACCTGAGCCGATTTCCGTCGTACGTTAGGTGCGCCCTGGTGCTCCCGGGTTGGCCGCTCTCTCACCACTTCACCGCATCATGCTCTCGCTCGCCCAGAAGTCCGCGCTCTCCGACGTCACCCTCGACGAGCCCTGGTCCCTCGTCGAGCACTTCTCCACGCTCCGGCGCGAGCATCCCGACGACGTGCGAACCGCGGCCGGTGAGATCGTTGCCCGCCTGCGGAAGCACGGCGTGCCGGTCGAGGTCCACGACCCGGAGCTCTTTCTCAGCCTCCCGGGCAAGGCCACCGTCCACGCCGGCGGCGCGGCGTTTCGCGCCAAACCGATGGCGATGAGCGCTGCCTATCCGGGCGGCCGCACCGCGCCCCTGGCCTACGTCCCGGCTCGTTATGCACGGGGCACCGACGAACTCTTCTCGCGCAATCTGGTCGAGGACGCCGACCTCGACCTGGCCGGCAAGTTCGTGGTCACCGAAGGCTATGGCATGCCGGGCAAGGTCGCGGTCTTCGAGGCTCGCGGCGCGTTGGGGATGATCGCCGTCAACGCCGGACGGAACGCGCACTGGGGCATCTGCACCACCATCTGGGGAACGCCCGACCTGCGTGACCTGCCGCGCAAACCGAAGATCGCGGTGGTCGCCGTCAACAATCCCGACGGCCAGAAGCTGATCGAACTGGCGCGTGCCGGCGAGTCAGCGAGCCTTTCCACCCAGGTCGTGGAAGGATGGTTCCGCTCGCCGATCCCGGTGGTGACCATCACCGGCGCCGAGGAGCCCGATCCCTTCGTCCTGCTGCACGGGCACTACGACTCCTGGGACGTGGGAGTCGGTGACAACGCGGTCGGCGACGCGACACTGCTCGAGGTGGCGCGCGTGCTCTGGAAAAACCGCGCCGCGCTGAAGCGAAGCGTCCGGATCGCCTGGTGGCCCGGCCACTCCACCGGCCGCTACGCGGGGAGCACCTGGTTCGCCGACCGCTTCGCCATCGACCTCTATGAGAACTGCGTTGCCCAGATCAACTGCGACTCGCCCGGATGCCGGTGGGCCACCGCCTACCGCCACATCTCATGGATGGAGGAGACCGAGACGTTCGCCCAGGACGTGATCCGCGATGTCACCGGGCAGGACGCATTCGGCGAACGCCCTCACCAGGCCGGTGACTACTCGTTCAACAACATCGGCATCTCCAGCTTCTTCATGCTGCTCTCCACGATGCCCGATGAGCTGCGCGAGCAGCTCGGTTACTACGCGGTGGGCGGGTGCGGCGCCAACATCGAGTGGCATACCGAAGAGGACCTGATGCCCATCGCCGACCGTGAGGTGCTGCACCGCGACATACAGATCTATCTCGCGGCGGTGATGGGAGCGGCCAACGCGACCATCGCGCCGTTCGATTTCTCGCGAACACTTCGGGGCTTTCAGAGCACGCTCGACCGGTATCAGGGCACTGCCGGCTACCACTTCGACTTCGCGCCGGCACGCGACGCCGTCACCGAGCTCCAGGCCGCACTGCGCGATTTCGGGGAGTTCGCGCAGGATCTCGCGGACCAGCCCGTCGGAAGCACGGCCGTTCGGCGTGCCAATCAGGCCATTCGGCGCCTGGCACGGCTGCTCGTGCCGGTGAATTACACGCGCGGTCCGGAGTTCTTCCACGATCCCGCGGAGCCCATCCCTCCCCTTCCCGATCTCAGCGCAGCGATGGAACTCCCCAACGCCGCGCCCGACGACGTCGGCTTTTTCGTCGCGCACCTCACGCGCGGACAGAACCGGCTGGTCGCGGCATTGCGCGACGCTCGGCGGGTGGTGCGGGACGCCATGACCTCGTGAGGCAGCTGCTCCGAACGCTGGCCGCCCTGCTGCTGGTGGCGTGCGGCGGAACCGGGTCGCACGGCGCGAAGCAGACCGTCCTTCGCATTCCGCTGATCAACGACCCGATCTTCAATCCCGTCCTTGCCCCGGACCTGGGGTCGGTCCTGATCAACAAGATCCTCTTCCCCGGCCTGGTGAGGCCCGACGAACAGCTGCGCCCCGCACCCGACCTCGCGCTGTCGTGGACGCATTCCGGCGACGGCCGCACCTGGACCTTTGCGTTGCGACCCGGCGTGCAGTGGCACGACGGCGTGCCCTTCAGTGCGCAGGACGTGAAGTTCACGTTCGACGAGATCATCGACCCCAATTCAGGATCGCGCCTGCGCTCCGACTTTGCGGCGGTGGAGCGCGTGGAGGTCGTGGACTCGCTCACCGTGCGTTTCCACCTGCGCTCGCCGTTCGCTCCCTTCCTCGCCCTCCTGGGTTACAACGCCGGCATTCTGCCCGAGCACGCCTTTGGTGGCGGGGCGCTGACGCAGCCCGGCTCCTTCAGCCACTCGAAGCCCATCGGCACCGGACCATACCGGGTGGTCGCGACCACACCGGGGGCCTCCATCGTGCTCGAGCGCAACCCGGCGTACTACGGCGATCGGCCGGCCATCGACCGCGTCATCTTCAAGATCGTGCCCGATCTGAACGCCCAGGTCGCGCAGCTTCGCGCCAGCGAGCTGGATCTCGTCCCCATCGAACCCGCCAACCTGCCCAGCGTCGAGGGAGTACCGGGCATTTCGGTGCGGCAGAACGCCGTGGTGCAGCATTTCTATGTCGCGTTCAACCAGATGCGTCCGATGTTCAAGTCGCCACTCGTCAGGCGGGCGATGACCTACGCCGTGAACCGCGACGCGATTGTCAGCGGTGTACTCCATGGGTACGCGGATCGCCCCAAGGGAACGATTCCGGTCGCGCTCGCGGCCTATTTCGATTCGTCACTCGCCTATGTCCCGTATCGCCCCGACTCGGCGCGTGGGTTGCTCGCGCTGGCCGGCTGGCACGCCGGCGCCGACGGCGTGCTGCACGACGCGAGCGGAAAACCGTTCGCGTTCACGCTCCTGGTCGACAAGGGCAATCCGACGCGCGAGCAGGCCGCCCTCGCGGTACAGCAGGATTTGCGGCGCGTGGGCCTCGACGTTTCGCTCCGGGCACTGGAGTTCGCCACGGTGGTGCGGGATTACGTGATTCCCGGGAAGTACGACGCCAACCTGATCTGGTGGACCACCCCGCCCGACCCCGATCAGTTCTCGTTCTACGCCACCGGCCAGGACAACAACAACGTACGGTACTCGAACCCGCAGGTCGACAGCCTGCTGGCGGCCGGCCGCGCCACGCTCGACACCGCGGAGCGTCGTCGTCTCTACATCGCCCTGCAGGAGGCCGAGGCGGACGATCCGCCGGTTCTGGTGCTGTTCTATCCGCGCGAGATCCTGGCGGTCACCGATCGGCTGCAGGGCCTGCCCCGACTCGGCCTTCGCGACGCGCTGCGGTACAGCGAACGCCTGTCGCTCCGGCCGTAGGATCGATGGCTGCCTTTCTGCTCCGGCGCGTGTTGCACGCGCTCACAGTGATCCTGGTCGTGTGCACGGTCACCTTCGGCATCGTGCACCTCGCGCCCGGCGGCCCCGCGGTGCTCGCCGACCCCAAGCTCACGGCCGTGGAGCGCGCTGCCATCGAGCGCCAGCTGGGCCTGGACCGGCCCCTCCCGACGCAGTACGCGCGATGGATCGGGCGTCTGGCGCGCGGCGACCTGGGCGAGAGCTTTCTCTACCAGTCGCCTAACGTGGAGGCGATCACGGCCCGGCTGCCCAATACCGCCCTCCTCGCCGGGGCGGCGCTGGCGTTGAGCGTGGTGCTGGCGCTCCCGCTCGGCGTCTGGTGCGCGACGCGGCCGCGCAGCTGGATCGATCGCGCGGTGAGCGGGGTCGCTTTCGTGGCGATGGCGGTACCCACCTTCTGGCTGGCCATCGGCTGCATCTTTCTGTTCGCGGTCGTCCTGCACGTCCTGCCGGCCGGCGGGGCATCGACGGTGGGGGCCGCGGCGAATCTCGCCGACCGGCTGCGCCATCTGATCCTGCCGGCGCTGGTGCTGGCGGCGGTGACCACCGCCGAACTGCTCCGGTACACGCGCTCGTCGGCGCGCACGGTGTCTGGTCAGCCCTTCGTGCGCGTGGCCCGCGCCAAGGGCGCGAGCGAGAGCGCGGTGCGCTGGCGGCACGTGCTGCGCGCCTCCCTCGTCCCGGTCGTCACCGTGCTCGGCATTCAGCTCCCCCGCCTGATCGGCGGCGCCGCGATTACCGAAACCGTCTTTGCCTGGCCGGGGCTGGGGCGCCTGGGCGTCCAGGCAGCGCTCGGACGCGATTACCCGCTCGTGATGGCCATCACCCTGTTCGTCTCGATTGCGGTGGTAGCAGTCAACCTCCTCGTGGATCTCACGTATCTCTGGATCGATCCGCGCATTCGGCTGGAGTGAGCGCCCATGACCGCCGCCGATGCCATCTGGGTCGCCGCGCCACCACAGCTCGAGCGCGAGCCGCCGGGTACCTGGCGTCGGCTGTTCGCCGACTCCCGCGCCCGGCTGGCGCTGGCAATTCTGGGCGTCCTCGTCGTGGCGTCGCTCGCCGGGCCCTGGTGGTATCACGTTGATCCCAATGCGCTCGATCTCGCGAACGCGGGCGCCCCGCCGGGCCCCGCCCACCTGCTGGGGACGGACGAGAGCGGGCGCGACGTCCTCAGCCGGCTGCTGTTCGGCGGGCGCGTCTCGCTCGCCGTCGGACTCGCCGCGGTCCTCTTCGCCGGGGCGATCGGACTGACGCTCGGCGCGCTGGCCGGTCTGGCCGGGCGCCGTGCCGACACCCTGGTGATGCGGCTGACCGATGCCGCCCTCGCCATCCCCACGCTCTTCCTGGTGATCGCCGCCGTGACCTTCGTGGGTGCGAGCATTCCCGCGCTCGTCATCGCCATCGGCGCCACCTCGTGGATGGGACTGGCCCGGGTCGTACGCGGCGAGCTCCTCGCCATCCGCGAGCAGGCGTTCGTGGAGGCGTCTCGCGCGTTAGGTGCGCGGCCCCGTGAGCTGTTCCTGCGTCATGCGCTGCCGCACCTGTTGCCGAGCGTGATCGTGAGCGCCACCTTCGGCGTCGGAACGGCGATTCTGATGGAATCGGCGCTGTCCTTTCTCGGACTCGGCGTTTCTCCGCCGGCCGCAAGCTGGGGGAACATGCTGAGCAACGCGCAGAGCTATCTCTCGACCACGCCGTGGCTGGCCCTTTATCCGGGCCTGCTCATTCTCGTCACCGTGGTGGCGGTGAATGTGCTGGGGGATGCGCTGCGCGACGCCACGGAGCCGGCCGCCGACGGCTGATCGCTGATCAGCTGATCGCTGTTGACGGAATACTGTGGACGGCTGGCTGTCGATCGATGACTGGCATCGCCCTTCCATTGTGGCGTCGCCGAATGCAACGTGCCTCCGGGTGCCCCTCTCCTTGGGTGCACGCGCCACGGTAGACCATCCCTCCGCTCCCCTGCCATGCCTCGCCACCCATTCCTGATCGCCGGCACGGCACTGGCCGGATGCCTCGCGCTCGTCGCGCGTTCGGCGTCGGCCCAGACGACTCCGTTCAACGTCGTCGAAGCCACGATCGCTGACATCCACGCCGCGATGCAGGCGCGCCACCTCACCTGCCGCCAGCTGGTGAGCGCCTACCTCGCGCGCATCGACGCCTTCGACAAGAAGGGACCGGCCATAAACGCCCTCATCGTGGTGAATCCCCACGCGCTCGACGTCGCCGACTCGCTCGACGGTCGATTCCGCACCGGCGGATTCGTCGGTCCCCTGCACTGCATCCCCATGATCGTCAAGGACAACTTCCAGACGGTTGACCTGCCGACCACCGCAGGCTCGCTGGCCTTCCAGGGGTGGCAGCCGAAGGAAGATGCCTTCGAGGTCCGCCGTATCCGCGAGGCAGGCGCGATCGTCCTCGCCAAATCGAACATGGCGGAATTCGCGTTCTCGCCGTACGAGACGGTGAGCTCCATCCTCCCCGGATACACGAAGAACCCCTACGCGCTGGACCGCGTCACCGCCGGCTCCAGCGGCGGGACCGCCGCCGCCGTGGCCGCGAGCTTCGGGACCGTGGGCCTGGGCACCGACACCGGGAATTCCATCCGCGGGCCGTCGTCGCACAACGCGCTGTTCGGCATCCGGTCCACCATGGGCCTCACCAGCCGCGCCGGTGTGGTGCCGCTCTTCCTCTCGCAGGACATCGCCGGGCCGATCGCGCGCACCGTCGCCGATGCGGTGGCCGTATTCCAGGTCGTCGCCGGCGAAGACCCGAACGACCCGGTCACGGCCGCGAGCCGCGACCACCCGATCCCCGATTACGCGAAATCGCTGGACCGGCACGGCCTCGCCGGCGCCCGCATCGGGGTGCTGCGGCAGGCGTGGAATCCCGTCACCGCCGACAGCGAGGTCATGGCCATCTTCGACCGGGCGCTGGCCGACCTGCGGCGGGCCGGCGCCACCGTGGTCGACACCGCACTGATCCCGTCGCTCGACTCGTTGCGGCGCACCGGGCGCGGCGGCTGCCCGCAGTTCAAGTACGACCTGAACCGGTATCTCTCCGCGTTAGGCGCTGATGGCCCGCCCCTCAAGTCGCTCGACGAGATCCTCCGGTCGGGACGATTCCATCCCACCATCCAGCGCCGGCTGGAGCAGGAGGCGCGCGCCGACTCGGCTCCCGAGACCCTTCCCGGCTGTCGCGCGCGCGAGACGTTCCGCGGCGCCCTCGCCGACGCCGTCGTGCGGACAATGGACGACCAGCACCTCGACGCGTTCGTCTATCCCACCTGGAGCAACCCGCCGCGCCTGATCGGCGATCTCAACACGCCCGACGGCAACAACTCGCCCTTCTTCTCACCCACCACCGGGTTCCCCGCGATGTCCGTACCCATGGGATACTCGCGCGGCGTGCTCCCCGCCGGCCTGACGTTCTTCGGCCGCCCCTGGAGCGAAGCGACGCTCATCCGACTGGCGTACGCGTACGAGCAGGCCACCCATCACCGGCGCACACCCGCCAGCACCCCCCGGCTCACGAGAGCGGCGCGCCCGCGCTAGCTTGCGTCCTGGATGGCAGAGCCCTGCACCGACTGGAGTCCCGCTCCCTTGCCTGACGCGACACCGCCCGCCAGGACCATCATTCCGCTCTTCGGGCACGAGGAACTGCGCGAACGCCTGCTGCGCGCCGTCCGCGCGGGTTCGTTGCCGCAGAGTCTCCTCCTCCACGGACCGCAGGGTGTGGGAAAGCAGCGACTGGCCCTGCTTGTCGCGCAGGCCCTGCTCTGCCGCGAGCCGGAGCCGCCGTGCGGAGCCTGCAAGCACTGCCGCTACGTGATCGGGCTGGTCCATCCCGATCTCACGTGGATCTTCCCGCGACCGCGGCCGAAGGACTCGGACCTCGCCATCGACGACGTCAAGAGCGATCTCGCCACCGCCGCGCTCGAGCGCGCCGAGGCGCATGGCCTCTACGCGGCGCCCCCGGGCTCCGAGGGGATCTACGTGGCGACCGTGCGCCACGTTCTCCGGCGCGCCGCGCTCACCCCGGCGCTGGCCGCGCGCAAGGTGTTCGTCATCGGCGATGCGGACCGGATGGTGCCGGTGGAGGGACAGGAGTTCGCCGCCAACGCGCTGCTCAAGCTTCTCGAGGAACCGCTGGCGGACACCTGGATCATCGCCACCAGCAGCGCCGTGGGCGCGCTGCTCCCCACGATCCGCTCGCGCGTGGTGACCGTGCGGGTGCCACGGCTTCCCGAAGCCGCGATGCGCGCGTTTCTGCGCAATCCCGCCGTATCCGCCGCACTCGACAAACTCGGCGTGCCGAAGCCGGAGAGGGTCCGGCTCGACCTCGCCGAAGGGGCCCCCGGAGTGCTGCTGTCATCCGGCGTGCGCCAGCCCGCGGTGGACGAAGCAAAGCGCCTGCTCGACGCCGCCGTGGCGGGCCGTCGCTCCGAACTGTGGCGCCTGGCGTTCCTGCAGGGACACCGGGGCGCTCGCGGCGCCTTCTCCGATCTCCTCGACGCCCTCACCCTGGCCCTCCGGGAGCGGATGCGCGGGGGGGCCGAGCACGGGAATGCGCGCCAGGCGCTCGCTGCCAGCCAGGCGATCGACCTGGTGGAGGATGCCAAACTGCTGGCCGACGGAAACGTGAGTCCGCAACTGATCACCGCCGACCTCCTGCGCCATCTGGCGGCCACGCTTGCCTAACGATTCGCGCCATCCGCGCTCATGCCGGACCTGACGCATTCCGACGACGCCGGCCGGGCGCGGATGGTGGACGTGTCGGCCAAACCGGTCACCCACCGGCTCTCCCGCGCCAGCGGCGTCATTCGCATGCAGGCCGCGACCCTCGCCGCCATCCGCGCCAACGCCATCGCCAAGGGGGATGTGCTCTCGGTCGCCAGGGTCGCCGGCATCCTGGCCGCCAAACGCACCGCCGAACTGGTCCCCCTCTGCCATCCGATCGCCCTGACCGACATCGACCTAACGATGGTGCTCGAAGATGCGCCGCCCGCGGTACGCGTCAGCGCGACCGCCAAAACGACAGCACAAACCGGCGTCGAGATGGAGGCAATTGTTGCCGTCAGTGTGACCCTTGTCACGATCTGGGATATGGTCAAGGGCGTAGATAATGCACTGGAAATCGGCGAGATTCGTCTCAACGAAAAACGCGGCGGAAAAAGCGGGGATTGGGTTCGGGGTTAGGGAGCCGGCGCGTTCACAACCGTCAAACGCGGTCCTGCCTGTGGTAGAACCGCGTTTGCAGTTCTATAGAGGTTCACATGAAGGATCTGCGCGGAACCTATGTCCACCGGGGAGATGAGGAACGCCGACGTCGGCGCGTCCGCATGGTGCTGCTTCTCGCTGGTCTGGTCGCGGCCGGGGACTTTGCCATCCGGAGCCTCGCCCCCAGCGAGGCCAACGCCGAGGCGCTCGGCGCCGCATCGGCCTACGTCCCCCCATCCGAGAGCCAGCTGGGCGCCAGATCGATGCACGACGAAATGCGCGTCGCGGGCGCCCAGATCGAGCGGCTGAATCGGATCCTCGAGTATTCGCGCCGGTATCGCATTCCTTCTGAGCTCTCCACGGCGGTGTACGACGCCGCCCGTGCCGCCGCGATCGATCCGGCCCTGGCCTTTCCGCTGGTCCGGCTCGAGAGCGAGTTCAAGGAGCGCGCAACCAGCCCGGTGGGCGCCATCGGTCTCACCCAGTTGATGCTCGGCACGGCACGCGGCTATGTGCCCAGCGTCACGCGCGAGGCACTGTACGACCGCGAGCTCAACCTCAGGATCGGGTTCCACTACCTGCACGACCTGATCAAGCAGTACGGGAGCGTTCAGCTCGCGCTGCTGGTCTACAATCGGGGGCCGGAGGCCGTGAGCGCGGCCGTGGAACTCGGACTCGATCCGTCGAACGGCTACGACCGGATCGTGTTGCGCGGCTACACGGGGAAGGGGATTCTCGAGTAGCAGGGCGGTCAGCTGATCGCTGCTGGCTGATCGCTGTCCTTCAGCTCTTCTTCTTCGCGCTCCGCCTGAGGCCCGTGCGCACCGCGATCGCCTGACCCGGATGGATGAGGCTCTTTTGCAGGCCGTTGAGCCGCATCAGGGTCGCGACCGTCGTGTGATTGGCCACGGCGATCCCCGACAGGGTCTCGCCGTGTCGCACGATGTGTATGCCGCCGGGTGACGCTCCCCCATAGCGCTCGACTGCCGGATCCGGGACGTCGAACGCCGCCGCCACCACATTCGCTTCGGGCACCAGAATCGTCTGGCCCGCAGACAAACGGCCGCTCTTCGTGCCGGGGAGCTTGGGGTTGTACCATCGCAACTGGGAGACCGAGAGCCCGGCCATCTTCGCTTCGCCTGCGACCGTGGCTCCCTTCTTCACCGTGACCCGATGGAACGCGACGCGCTCGGAGTCGCTGATCAGCGCAAACCCGCTTTCGAAGACGGCGGCCGATCCCGCCGGCACCCGCACGACCGCCGAGTCCACCGGTGGCGTCATGCCCCGGAGGATCTGCGGGTTGAGGTCGCGGACAGCCTTCAGGTCGACGGCGGCAGCCCGAGCCACGACCGCGAGCGGCGTGGCCGGAGGTACCCGTACCGAGTCGTACGCGAACGGCGCCACCGAATCGAGCGTGATGCCGTAGTGACTCGGATTCTTGCCGATCAGGGCGGCCGCAATGAGCTGCGGTATGTAGTTCGACGTCTCGCTGCGCAACGCTCGGCGGTCGGCCAGGACGAAGAAGCGATCGTCGCCGTCGGCGTCTTCCATCGCGCCGGCATACCGGGTGAGGCCGCGCGACACGCGCGCCGGGCCTCCGTTGTACGCGGCGGCCGCCAGGTACAGCGAGCCGAATTGCTCCCGCAACCCGGAGAGAAATCGCGCAGCCGCCACTGTGGATTTCACGGGATCGCGTCGCTCATCGATCCACCAGTCCACCCGTAGCCCCATCCCCTTCGCGGTCGACGTCATGAACTGCCAGATCCCCACGGCAGCCGCCCTCGAATACGCATGGGGATCGTAGCCGCTCTCGACGAGTCCCAGGTAGTACATGTCTTCCGGAATGCCGGCCGCGCGGAAGGTGGAGCGGATCATCGGCTCGTAGCGCAGGCCGCGGTCCAGCCACGCCACCACCCGGTCGCGCGCCTCGCCGGTGAATCGATCCACGTAGTACTCGACGCGATCGTGGGTCACATACGACGCCACGTCGATGTCCCAGCTCACTTCCGACCCGGCCGGCAGTCCCTTGGGCGCGATCACCGCCGCCGGGCCCACCGACGTCGTGTCGTCGCTGGTCACGGTGGCGGGATCACCGGCGAGCGACAGAGCGGCCGCGATGGAGTCCGCCGAGGGCCGGGGGGCATCGCCCTTCAGGGCGCCGCTGTTCAGTCGCGAAGCGCCTTCGCGTCCCTCAATGCCCCTTCCGATCGGGAATGGCACGGGGGCGGCGTCGGGTAGCGCCGACTTTGCGCACGCCGACACGGTGGCGACCAGAATCGCATGACGGGCCACACGCGCTAAAGAGGCGATACGATCCTCCCTTGGCGGACGAGCAGGTGTGAAGGTCCCATAATACTCGCGATCCGGGAATTGGTAACCCGGACCGAGCCGTCAATCCCCGACGACGGTCTCGATGATCCGGTTTGTGGCCTGCAGGGTGGCCAGCACGGCGCTCCGCAACGAGTCTTCGTCCGCCAGGTGACACCCCAGCAGCCGCCGGTCCCCGCTGGCGCGCCGGGCGAGGACACTCACGATGACGACGTTCGCGTCGAAGGCCCTCAGTGCTTTGACACCGATCAACTCGAAAGAGATTTCCCCGTGGGCAAAGGCCGCAATCGCGCGCAGGGTCGCCTCGGACGCGAGCCGGAGGTCGCTGTACGGGCTCGTCACCCCCTCCGCGCGACCGTTGTACCGCTCGCCATCGGTCCATTCCAGCTCGACCTCGGCGATGCAGAACGCCGACGGCGAGCGCTTGAATGCGAAGGAGCTGAAGCGCAGGCGCTCGCGCTTTGCCTCGGCGCTGCCTGGGCCGGGAGCAACGGAGTCGGACTTGTCGGCGAAATTCGGGGACGTCATGGCCGGACCGGTCCCGGGGCGTGTGGGGAAGGTGCCTGCCATGAGACACGATCCAGCGGGACTCGGGCAACGCCGGCGGCGACAATTGCCGTTGGGTGGTCGGCGCCCCTTTATTCAGCCATGGCCTTCGCGGACATTGGTCGCCGCATGATCTGCGCATTCTGGCCCGTGGTTTTGGCCGCCACGCCGGCTGTGGCGCAGCCGGACACCAGTGGCCTGCGCGCCAGTGTGCTGCATCGCATCGCCGATGTGCCGGGGGCCACTGTCGCGGTGGCATATCGCGATCTGGCCACCGGCGCGTCCCTCGTCATCAATCCCGACAGCGTCTTTCACGCTGCCAGCACCATGAAGGTGCCGGTCCTGATCGAGTACTTCCGGTCCATCGACGCCGGGCGGCTCGGTCCCGGGCAGGACGTATTGCTGGTGAACCAGTTCGCCTCGCTGGCCGACGGTTCCGCGTTCTCGCTGAGCCCCGGTGACGACTCCGACAGTTCGCTCTATGCGATGGTCGGGCGGCGGGTGCCGGTGCGTGAACTGGTGGAGCGCATGATCACGCGGTCGAGCAACCTCGCCACCAACAGCGTGATTGCGCTGGTGGGCGCGCGCGCCGCCGACTCCACTGCCGGCGCGTTAGGCGCGAGGCACATGCGGGTACTGCGCGGGGTCGAGGACGCGAAGGCGTTTCAGCGCGGTCTCAACAACCTGACGTCGGCGCCCGATCTCGCGGCGCTCCTCGAGGCAATCGAGAGGGGCCGCGCCGCGTCGCGCGCGAGCTGCCAGGCGATGCTCGAAATCCTCGCCCGCCAGGAATTCAACGGCGAGATCCCGGCCGGCGTGCCCGCCGGCACGCGGGTGGCGCACAAGTCGGGTCGGATCACGGTACCATGAGCGTCGCTCTCCTGATCGCGCGGCTCTACTTCGGCCTCGGGCTGGCCGCCCACGGTGCGCAGAAACTGTTCGGGTGGTACGGTGGCCACGGTCTCGCCGGCACCGGCGAGTTCATAGTGAAGCTCGGCTTCCCGTGGAAACGGTTCTTTGCCCTGACGCTGGCCCTGGCCGAGACATCGGGGGGACTGCTGGTGGCCCTGGGGCTCCTGGGACCGGTGGGGCCGGCGATCATGATCGCGGTGATGATCGTGGCCGCGGTGACGGTTCACGTGCGCAACGGCTTCTTCGCTGCGAAGAATGGCGTCGAGATTCCGCTGCTGTATGCGATGGGCGCGCTGATGATCGCCTTCACGGGCCCGGGCGACTACTCGCTGGATGGGCTTCTCGGCCTGGGGACGCCCGGCGGCACCCACCGCGCTGCGGCCGCGGTGGGGCTGGGGCTGCTGGCGGCGGTCGTGGCGCTGGCGATCCGCCAGGTGTCGAGGCCCCGCACCGACGCGCAGCGTTAGGCACCCGCCGGCGGCTGATCGCTGACTGCTGCACCCTGATAACTGCCTGCCGTGGACTGACAACTGACCGCTGACCGGCGATCGCCGATCGCTCCCATCGATGCCTGACCGCGGGCCGCGAATCCCTATTTGCGCCTGGCAGCCGTCTTTTCCAGGAGATCCTTCACGGCATCGAACGAGAGTTGTGTGCGATCATCGCTCCGCGCGGTGAGACTCAGATAGCCCCCCTTGTCGAGGAAGCACGTGACCGCGGGCAGCTTCGTGTTATCGCCCATCTCGAGATCGTCGTCGTAACATGCCGCGTCGCCGAAGTCCTGGACCTTGGCTCCCTTCTTGTCCAGCACCGGCTTGATCGCGGCAAGGCGCTGCTGGACGGTCACCGAGACGGGGCCTTCGCGCTGGCTGATCAGGTTCACGCCGTGTCGACGATCCTGAATGTCCACCGCGCACATCGAGACCGATGGCGTATCCGATCCCCGGACCGAGCTCGCCTTCTGCCCGAAGTGGGATTCAATCGCGGCCATTGGCAACAGCCCACAGACCTTCGCGGTGGAGGTCGCCTGGCTCCGCGCTGCGCGCCCGGGCGCCAGTGGTGCGATAGCCACCAGAAGGGCCGCCATCGTTCGCGAGGGGTTCATGGTGATGCTCCTGGCTGGCGCTCGCGCGCGTGACTGAACTGCGCCTTGTGCGATCGGGTCCACCATCGACAAGCTAAGGTTGCGCCGGCAGCCGACCGCCCGCAATCGGGCGCCGATTACGCACGAGTACGCCAGGGATCTCGTCATGGCACTTGGCAACGCGATCCAGGAATTCCTTCGTACGCTCGCCACCGAATGGCCCCCCGGGGGACGCGTGCTGGTCCGGTGGTTTGCACCCACTGCGGCCGGTCTGATCAACGCGTTCCGCGATGCCGGCGCGGTCAGTCCGTCCACAGCACAGCGGTTCCACCCGCACTCGAAGGCCGAGGAGGAGGCGTTTCTCCGGCTGATGCGGCGTCGTGTGATCCGGCAGACGACTCCTGGACACTATTATCTGGACGCCCGCGTCCTCGAGGAACCGCGCCGATGGATCGTCGACGCCGACTGACCGGAGCTACCTCGTGGTCCACGGGCACCAGTTCGACGGCCTCACCCACTTCAATCGCTCGCTCGAGCACGTCGGATCCCACCTCTACAGCGTCATCCTCAACCTCAACCTCTGGCTCAACCGCCTGCGCCGTCGATTCGGCCTCGGATACTGGTCGGTCGCTGCGTACCTCAAGGGGCGCGCCAAGCAGGCGGTCCAGTACATTACCCGCTACGAGAACGCCATGACCCGGCTCGCCGAGGCGCGCGGCGTGCACGGCATCATCTGTGGGCACATCCATCGCGCCGAGATCCGTCGCATCGGTTCGCTCGAGTACATGAACTGCGGCGACTGGGTGGAGAGCTGTACGGCGCTGGTCGAAGACGATCGCGGTCACTTCCGCCTCATCCACTTCAATGAGAGTCCTGTTCACAGTACAGGGCGAAGGGCGGGGCCACATGACGCAGGCGCTCGCCGTGCGCCAGATCCTGTCCCGGTCGGCGCATGAGGTCGTCCGCGTCGTCATCGGCCGCAACGGATCGCGGGCTCTTCCCGAATACGTCGTGCAGGGCCTGTCCGCTCCGATCGTGGAACTGCCGAGCCCCGGCTTCGCAGTGCGCGCCGGCCGCTCCGTCAACATGGCGGCAACGGCGTGGCGCGCGCTGGCCGCGCACCGGACCTGGCGCCGGAGCCTGACGAGTCTGCGGGCGGCGGTCGCCGACGCCCGCCCCGACCTGATCTTCAACTTCCTCGAGCCGCTCACCGGACTCGCGCAGTTCTTTTCACCGCTTGGCGTTCCGGTGATCTCGATCGCCCATCAGCACATGATCGGGCATCCTGCGCATCGCGCGCCCTTCTCCGCGCGTGCGGACCAATGGTCACTCCGGCTGTTCGCCGACCTGGTCGGCTGCCGTTCGTGGAAGCTCGCGCTTTCGCTCTACCCGGCGCCTGATCAGCCCGGACGACACGTTATCGTCGGCCCTCCCCTGCTCCGTCGTGAGCTCTTCGACTTGACGCCAACGCAGGGTGACTACTTCCTCGTCTACCTGGTGAATCACGGATACCACGAGGATGTGCGCCGCTGGCATCGCGCGCATCCCGAAGTGGAGCTGCACTGTTTCTACGACCTGCCCGGGGCACCGGAAGTGGAGCAGGCGGCGCCGACCCTCACCTTTCACCGACTGTCGGGTGAGAAGTTCCTCCGGTTCATGGCAGGATGCCGGGGCGTGGCGACGACCGCTGGTTTCGAGTCGGTCTCGGAAGCGGCCTGGCTCGGCAAGCCGTTGTTCGTCGTGCCTGTCGAGCGTCACGCCGAACAGCGGTGGAATGCGCGCGATGCCGTGCAGGCGGGCCTCGCCATGAGCGCTGATCGATTCGAGCTCGATCGGCTGGCGTCGCTCCCCGCGCGAATCGACAACGCGTGGTTCCGCGACTGGGTCGCGCGCGCCGAAGATGTCCTGCAGCGCGTGATGACGATGGCGCTTGGCGAGTCCGGGAAGACGGCACCGGTGCCAGCGGAGGACGTTGGCTGAGGGCGGCCAGTTCGCAGAGCGGAGGTGCTGCCGGATCGATTCGGCGCCCGGCGTTGGGTACCCACAGCCCGGCGCCCGCGTGGCTGGCCATCCGGCCCGGAATGCGCCATGATCCGGAGTGCATGAAGGAACACAGCCTGAACGCCATTGCGGAGGTCAGGGCGGCGACCACTCTCCGTTTTGACGATGAGCGCTACACCCGGTCACGAACCGTTGAAGGGGGGACAGTGCGCCAGCTCCGATCCAACCGGGCGATCCCGTCGCTGAGGTTCCTTCCCGGGATTCTGTGCGCGAGCGGGATCTGCACGATCGCCGCGCAGCCCGCGCGCACCGTCGTGGAGTACGCGAACCCCACGACGATCCGTACGCTTCCGCAGCACGCGCCACTGCTCGACCTTGGCGGGTCGGCCGGCGGCGCGATGGACTTCCTCCGCATCGTGACCATCCTGCCGCGCGGCGACGGTGGATTCATCGTAGTGAACGGTGCGACCAGCGAGTTGCGGTTCTTCGATGCGACGGGGCACTTTGTCTCGTCTGCGGGACGCAAGGGGCACGGCCCGGGGGAGTATAGCGGCGTGCGCGAGGTCGGCTTCCTGCCTCACGATTCGATCGCCGTCTTCGACCCTTCCGAGCGCCGGCTGTCGATTCTCGGCCCCAACGGCGGCTTCGTCCGCTCATTCCCCATCACGGCGCCGTTCGACGGCGGTGGCTCGGCAACGCACATGATCGCGCTGACGGACGGCACGCTGCTGATCGGCTACTCGGAAGTGAGGACGATGGCTCCGCAGCCCGACGCCGTGACATTCTGGCAACGCCTCTATCGCTATTCCACGACCGGCGAGATCCGGGGGGGAGGTCCGCTTCGCCTCCCCGACAGCGAACATTTCGTCCAGGCCTCAACGCCGCGGATGGGCGGCGTGGCATACTGGAATCTGGCCTTCGGCCGCGCGATGACAGTGCGCGCCGGCCCGCGCTCGATTCTCGACGGCGATGGCACCGACTGGTCGGTCGAGGAGCGGGATCTGAATGGCGCCGTGATCCGCACCCACCACCTGCAGCGTGAGGTCTCTCCCGTCACGCCGCGCGACAAGGATGCGTTCCGGGAGAAATCGCTCGAAGGAAGTCAGGGCGAAGACCGGGTCATCGGGGAGCGAATGGTTTCCGAGATGCCGTATCCCAGGACCAGGCCCGCGTATCGGCGGTTCGAGACCGACGGTGCGGGACGACTGTGGCTCGAAGTGTATCCTGGGTTGGATCAGCCGGAGAATCTCTGGATACGCCTGGACTCGCGGTCACGCATCGCGGTGGCCGTCGCGCTGCCTGAGGGGCTCCGTCCGCTCGCCTTCACAGCATCCCGGGTGTACGGCGTCTGGCGGGACAGTGACGACGTGGAGCACGTGCGGGTGTATTCGCTCGAGGGAATCTGAGCGCGCAGTGAGCCGTTCGCGTCGGACGTGCTCGGCGATCGCGCACCAGCCGACAGCGCCGTCGATGTGTTGCTCTCCCGGGACTCGAACAGGTTGACGTTCCTGTCCGTCGCCGCCCGCGTCGGGTGACGCCGTTGTGACGCGCGCGCCCGAAATTGCCTCCCCATGTCGACTGCTCCGCGGTACCTTCCGGATATGCCGCCGAACGCGCTCGTCACCGCGGGGGAATTGCTGCAGATCGACGCGCCGGGCAAGCGGACCGAGCTCGTTCGCGGGCGACTGCGGGTCAGCGAGCCGCCGGGATCCCGACATGGCGCCGTCTCCCTCGAGCTGGCAGCGCTGCTCGCCAATCACGTCAAGGCGCAGGGTCTGGGGCGTGTCTTCGCCGCGGAAACGGGGTTCCAGCTTGCGCGCGATCCGGACACGGTACGGGCCGCGGACGTGGCATTCGTCTCCACTGATCGTCTGCCTTCGCCTCTCCCCGCCGGCTACGCCTCCCTGGCGCCCGACCTTGCCGTCGAGGTGTTGTCTCCAGGGGAGCGACCCGCAGCAGTGCTGTCGAAGGTCGCCGACTGGCTCGACGCCGGAAGTCGCCTCGTGTGGGTCATCGATCCGGCTCGCGCGCAGGCGAGGATTTATCGCGCGGACGGAAGCGAGTCGTATGTCGACCACAGCGGGGCATTGGACGGCGAGGATGTGCTGCCGGGGTTCGCGTGTGAGCTGGCCGACTTGTTCATCTAATCGTCCAGCCCCCCCTCCCACAGCGCCCGCAGCACGCTTTCCCGCACGACGTCGACGCGAACGATTGCTGGTGCCAAAGCTCCCAATTTCGCGCGCAACCGGCCGCGAGGTGCAGTGCAGCGCGACCGCTTGGCGCACCGGAGCATGACCCGGGCGGGTCTCGAACCCGCGACCTACGGATTAAAAGTCCGTTGCTCTACCAGCTGAGCTACCGGGTCGAAGACAAACAAGGAACGAAACTTACTTGCCCCTGCATGCCATCGGCTACACAGCCGCACGGCGGCCGAAACCGTCTCAAAACGCGCCTGAGGCCCCGCCAGCTCAGCGACCGCCCTCAACCCCCCCGCTGTCCGGTCCGCCACAAGCCCGAACACACCAGCTCTCGCCTGCCGCCGGTCACCTGCGCCGACAAGGGGTAGACGCCCGCACTACCTTACGAACAGGACGCACCCCGGCATCCTGGATGTGCCGCGCCGCGAAGGCGCACGACCGAACCCACTCCGCTTCCATCGATGCGGAGCCGCTCCATGCCTAACGTGAACGCCACCCTCGAAACCGCCGTCCTCCCCCTCGCCCACCCCGAGCGGATCGATCAGGTCTATCCCACCCTCTCCCCCGCACTGCTGGACCGAATCGCCGGCCACGGCCGCCGACGGCAGGTCGCGCACGGCGAGGTCCTCGTCGAACCGGGGAAACCCGTCACACACAGCTTCGTGGTGGTATCCGGCACCATCGAGCTCGTCCGACCAGCCGCGTCGGGCGGCGACCTCATTGCCGTCTTCGGCCCCGGCAAGTTCACGGGCGAGGGAAACATGCTGAGCGGGCGCCCGGGCATGGTGCTCATTCGCGGCGGCGAGCCCGGCGAGGTCATCGAAGTGGATCGCGAGCGCCTGCTCGCCCTCATCCAGACCGACGGCGAGCTGAGCGACATCCTCATGCGGGCATTCATCCTGCGGCGCGTGGAGCTCATTGCTCGCGGCATCGGTGACGTGGTGCTCATCGGCTCGAATCACTGTCAGGGCACGCTGCGCGTGCGCGAATTCCTCACCAGGAATGGGCATCCCTACACGTCACTCGATCTCGATCGCGACCCGCAGGTGCAGGACCTGCTCGATCGCTTCCACATCGACGTGCACGACATCCCGGTGCTGATCTGTCGCGGCGAGATCGTCCTGCGCAATCCATCCAATCAGGAAATCGCCGACTGCCTTGGCTTCAACGAAGACATCAACCAGGCCCGGCTGCGCGACGTGGTCGTCGTTGGCGCCGGGCCTGCGGGCCTGGCCGCGGCCGTCTACGGCGCGTCCGAGGGGCTCGACGTCCTCGTCGTCGAATCCACCGCCCCCGGCGGACAAGCGGGCTCCAGTTCGCGCATCGAAAACTACCTGGGATTCCCCACCGGCGTCTCGGGCCAGGAGCTGGCCGCGCGCGCCCACGTGCAGGCGCAGAAATTCGGCGCCCAGGTCATGGTCGCGCGCAACGCCACCAGGCTCTCGTGCGACCGCCGCCCCTTCGCCCTCGAGATCGGCGACGGCCAGCGGATCCCCGCGCGCGCGGTCGTGATCGCCACCGGGGCGGAATATCGGCGCCTCACCATCGAAAACCTTGCGCGGTTCGAAGGCGCCGGCGTCTACTACGCAGCAACCTTCATGGAGGCGCAGCTCTGTGATGGCGAAGACGTGATCGTGGTCGGCGGAGGCAATTCGGCCGGCCAGGCCGCCGTCTTCCTCGCCCAGACGGCGCGCACGGTGCACGTACTGGTGCGCTCGGCCGGCCTGCGCGATACGATGTCGCGCTATCTGATCCGGCGGATCGAGGACCACCCCGACATCGAGCTCCACCCATTCACCGAGATCGTCGGGCTCGACGGCAACGTCCATCTCGAGCAGGTGACGTGGCGAGACAATCAGACCGGCCATTCGGAGACCCTCGGCGTACGCCACGTCTTCTCCATGACCGGCGCCGCGCCGAGCACCGAGTGGCTCGAGCGATGCGTCGCAATGGATGCGCGGGGATTCATCAAGACGGGGACGTCCCTGACGCCGGAGGACCTCGCGGCGGCGCACTGGCCGTTGGCCCGTTCGCCCTTCCTCCTCGAGACCAGCCTCCCGGGCGTCTTCGCCGTGGGCGACGTCCGAGCCGACAGCGTCAAGCGCGTCTCATCCGCTGTTGGCGAGGGCTCGATTGCGATCTCGGCCGTCCACCAGTACCTGGCCGGGTAGGGTCCCCGATCCGAAGGGGGAGGCGAAGCACGCTCCCGTTCGAAGCGGAATCGGCGTTTCCCGGTCGATCCGCCGGGCATCGCGCGACTGCGTTCGCGCGCGATCGTGCGTACCACTTATGATGCGAACAACCGAGGGCACGGAGAGACAACACCTGCCAAACTGAACCAGGACCGGGAGTCCATACGATGAAGAACAACAAGAAGACCCGGGACGCCGAGGCCGTGATCACGCGGGCGCGTCCAGTGCTGAACCAGCACGCTCATGAGGTGCAACCCTACGGGCACATCGCCAAGCGCCCGATCGCCCTGTCGCAGAAGGTCTGCGCCGAATCCGCCGAGAACCTCAATCAGCTCCTCGCTGACACGATCACGTTGCGTGACCTGTACAAGAAGCACCACTGGCAGGTGAGCGGTCCAACGTTCTACCAGCTTCATCTCCTCTTCGACAAGCATTACGCGGAGCAGAACGAACTGGTCGATCTGATCGCCGAGCGCGTGCAGCAGCTGGGAGGCGTGAGCATCGCCATGGCGCCCGATGTCGCCGAGACGACCCTGATCCCGCGTCCTCCGAAAGGCCGCGAGGAAGCGCCGGTACAGATCTCGCGCCTGCTCTTCGCGCACGAGATCCTGCTCGAGGAAGCGCGGTCGATGGCGCACCGCGCCGCGAACTCGGGAGACGACGGCACCAACGACCTGATCGTGAGCGACATCGTTCGACGCAACGAGATGCAGGCCTGGTTCCTTGCCGAACACGTGGTGGACGTGCCGGTCCTGCGCGCCTGACCCACCGGGCGCTCCCGCGTCTCAGGCGGGGCCTCCACCGCACCCTCGTGGGAGGCCCCCGCGAAGGGCGGCCCGTTTTGGCCGGCGCGCTTTCCGGGCCGCCCGCGAGAGGTAGATTGCCGTTTGCCAGGAGGGCGCCTGAAGACGGTTACGTGGCCGATATGCCGGTGCCCCAATGCGTGCCGCCCCCGGTCAGCGCGGGACGTTCCGGCGGGAGCGCTCGTCAATCAGGACGGCTCCATCTCAGACCGATACATGTTACCTCGTGTATCGAAGGTTCCCCTGGCGTGTCGGTCGCAGGTGGTGACGACGCCGATCTTGTCGCGTCCCCACCCCCAGATTCCCTGATGACTTCTCATCTCAGCGGACGACCCTCCGATCTCTCGGCTTTGGAGCGGGAGAATCAGCGTCTGGAAGAGCTCAGCACGAACATCGCGCAAGCGCTCATCAACGCGATGGAAGCCAAGAGCCCATTCCTGCGCGGGCATTCCGAGCGCGTGGCCGCGACCGCGGCCTCGATCGCGGCCGAACTCAACCTGGGTGACGACTTCGTGGAGCAGGTGCGCCTGGCCGGCCGGCTGCACGACGTGGGGAAGATCGGCATCCGCGAGGAAGTGCTCAACAAGCCGGCGAGACTCACCGACGAGGAGTACGCACACGTTCGCGACTCGGTGCGCATCAGCCTCGAAATCCTCGCGCCGCTCACCCATCTGGGACCGGTGATCGAGTTCATCCGGCACCACCAGGAGCGTCGGGACGGCAGCGGCTACCCCCAGGGACTGAAGGGCGACACGATCTCATTGGGGGGTCGGATCGTAGGCGCCGCCGATGTGTTCGATGCCCTGACGTCGCCGCGGGCGTACCGAAGCTACATGACGAGCCAGCAGGCCATCGAATACCTGCTGGGGCTCGATACGCCGGTGGTATGTCCATCGGTGCTCCCGGCCCTCGCGCGCGTGGTCGCCAGCGGGCGCGCGTTGGTCTTCCTCGACGAAGGATGAGGTCGTAGACCCGAGGCCGTCGATCCGGCCGGTGAAATCGTGGGTGACCGCGAAGGCACCCGTCCTGGCGTGACAATGGCGCAAAACGCCGCTGGCACGCGTCCGACTCCGGCGGCGCCAGGACGCCGGCTCTACTCCTCGGTCAGGAGATAAGTGAGCGCGCGCGCGACTACCGGCCAGGTGAGCACGAGCTGCTTGAGCGAGTGCCCCGCGAACGGCACCGCCCAACGCCGCAGGCGCTCCCCACCGGCCACCGCGAACGCCGAATCCGCGTTGGGATACGGGTCACGCTGTCCGCGTACGATTGCAACGGCCACGCGCGACGGCAGCGCGCGAATCTCGTCCGCCAGCGCAAAACTTCCCGGTTCGGTGGGTTCCCCCGACATGAAGATGTCGCCCAGCGAAACCCGGAGGTGTCCTCTCAGTCCGGGGCTCAGGGCGAGCACGCCCACGAGCCCGGGGAGTGGCACCTGGGCTGCCGTATACACCGCGAGTTCGGCGCCGATGGAGTGACCGCCAATCAGGAGCGGGCGGTCCTGGACGCCCAGCTCGCGTCGTGCCCCGGCAATGAGTCGCGTGATGGCGCTCGCGTACTCCGACGCCCGTCGCGCCTGCGGCCCCGCCGGCAGTGTCCGGAGGATCGGCCGCACGTCGAGGCCCACGGCCGCAACTCCGTTTGCCGAGACGCGCATGGCGAGGCGCTGATGCGCGTCCCAGAATCCGACGTCGTTGCCGAGGAAGAAGAGCATCGCCCGCGGCGTGCCGCGCGCGGGGTAGAAGTAGAGCGGTTCACGGCGCAGCGCCGGATCGCGCGGCACATAGGTCGGCCTCGCCGGAGCGCATGACAAGACCGCGATCGGGATCGCTGCCAGTAACCAGCGCTTCCGGGTACGGTGAGGGCGATGGGTTTCCGACGCCGCGGTCATCGGTTTGGCGAAGCCAATCCGGGCGAGGCCAGCGCGCGCCCGAGCGCGCGTTCGACCTCCGCGACGTCGCCGGGTCGCAGCCGGTGCACACCCCGGCGTTCGTACCGCTGGGCGAGCGTCGGGTCGATGCGCCTGCATAACGAGTCCTTTTCGTCGGCGGTGTAGACGCAGAGCACCGGCGTCCCGCGCAGCCGTTCCAGCTCGGGGAGGACCGGAAAGTCCGTCGCCCGGCGCGTCGTCATGAACAGGTCGCGCCAATGGAACTGGAATCCGGCCCAGGCCGCCACGTTCATCAGGGCAACCAGCCCCACCCGGGCCCGCAGGCTGTCCGGCAGGCGGTTCGCCACGAATGGCATGACGTCCGCTCCGCGCGAATACCCGAGCAGCAGAATGCGTTCTCGACGCCACACACCGAGGTACCGCGCCAGCGTCGCCGCCACGTCATCGGCCACCTGGTCGGGAGTTCGGCGGCGCGACAGATACGTTCGCGCATCGAGGGCCACCACCGGCATCCCGCGCGCCGCCAGATCGCCCGCCAGGACGCGATCGGCATCGCTCCATCCTTCGTCCCCGGTCATGAACATGGCCAGCCAGTTTCCGTCCCTCGCCGCCGCCACCGTGAACAGGGGAAGCGATCGCAGGTGGCCCTCCGACGTCGGAGTGGCCGCAGCCATCCGCGAATCGCCGTCGGAGCCATCTGCGTGCCCGGCCGATCCAGTGGTTTCGCACCCCAGCGTCGACATGCAGAGGACGCACACGACGGACCATCTCCAGCGCCGACGAGGTCGTGAACCGTCGCTCACTTCGCGACCACTCCCTTGAACCCACCGCCGATCAGCGCGGCGATGCTTCCGAGCACCACCGGGAGCCGCCACCCGCCCGGCGACGCGAGATATTTCGGCGTCCACACCGGATCGAATTTCTCCTTGTACTGCCGGAGTCCGCGGAAGTTGTAGAAATGCTCGCCATGGCGGTACACGAGTGCGCCGAGCCGGCTCCAGAGCGGCGCCAGCGAATGCGTCTCGAACCCGGAGAGCGGGGCCATGCCGAGGTTGAACCACGAGAAGCCCGCCTCGCGCCCCCAGAGCATCAGCCGCAGGAACAGGAAGTCCATCACCCCGTCGGGCGCATCGGGGACGTGCCGCATGAGGTCTACCGACAACTCCTGGTTCCCGGCCGACATCCACAGGTTGGCGAACGCGACCACCCGGCTGCCCTGCCAGACCAGCGCCAGCGGAAACCGCTCGAGGTAGTCGACATCGAAGAAGCCTAACGAGAATCCCTTCTCGCGCGTGTGGCGCTCCGCCAGCCAGGCGTCGGACAGAGCCGCCAGTTCCTCCATCAGCAGGGGCTGGAACGGCGGACGAACGATCTGGAGACTGAGGCCGGCGCGCTCCCCGTCGCGGAGCGCCCGCCGCAGGCCCTTTCGCCCTCCCCCGTCCAGGGCGAAGCTCGGCAGCGACACGCGGGCTTCCTCGCCAACCTTCACCAGCGACAGCCCCAGGTCGACGTACATCGGCAGGCTGTCGTGGCCGATCTCGTAGAACGCGGGATACCCCCCGTGCGCGTCGGCCTGCTCACAGAACTCCCACACCAGCTGGCGGGCCTCCCCGGGCGTCGCCACCGGATCCCCAAGCGCCACCCACACGTCCCGATGCACACCGTACATCAGGAGGCCGCGTCCCGACTTCGAGAAAAGCAGGCTCTTGTCGCCAAGCAGGGCGAGGTACGGGTCGCCCGACCCGGCCGCCGACACCACCTCGCCGGCGCGCGCCAGTTCCGCGGGCGACGGCCTCACGGTGCGCGCCCGTGAAGGCCGCAGCAACCGCGCCATCGCATACCCGATCAGCACCACCGCCACCCCGACCGTCGCCCTGAGGAACCGCGGCGCGTCCGCGGTGGTGGCGAAGCGCCACCACATGCTCGCGCGATACGGAACGTGCTTGAACGAGAAGATCCCGAGCCAGGTGGTGGCCGCGATCGCCAGCGTCACCGCCACCATCCACCCCGCCGACAGCGGCTCGGCCAGCAGCGCCGCCCGACGGTAGAAGTGGCGGCGCGCCGGCAGCAGGGCGCCAAGCACGATCGCCAGCGTGAGAGCCTCTTCGTAATCGCCGCCTTTGAGCAACGACGCGCCGATGCCCACCGCCAGCAACGCCACCGCCACGTGCCAAGCCGCGTCGAGCCGGCGTCGCAGCCCGTTGGCCACCAGCAGCAGTACCACGCCCACGACGCTGGCGGCGAAGTGGGACAGCTCGATCACCGCCAGCGGGAACAGCGCGTCGAGGAACCGCAGCCGGCTGTGCACCGACGGCGTCGATCCCGATGCCAGGAGCAGCACTCCGGCGACGAACGTGGCGCCGCTCAGCCAGAACGGGGCGGACGAAGCGACCACCCGGCCGACGATCCGGACCGCCCGCGTCACCATCCGCCGCCGCACCGTCATCTCGTGCGCCGCGAACGCGATGGTCGCCGCGCCTAACGGGAGCAGGTAGTAGATGAACCGGTAGGCGAGCAGCGAGGCCGCGATCCGCGGCACCGGTGCATAGCGTTCGAGGAGCACGAGCATCGTGGTATCGAACACGCCCACCCCGCCCGGTACGTGGCTGGCCAGACCCGCCATCTGCGCGATCAGGAACGCCCCGAGCAGCCGTGCCAGCGTCAGCCCCCCGTCGTGCGGGAGCACCAGGTAGAGCGCCACACCGGCCAGCGTCCAGTCGAGACTGGCCACGACGATCTGCGCCACCGCCAACCGTGGGGCCGGCGGATGGAGCGACCAGCGCCGCAGCGCCAGCGTCGGGCGTCCGCGGCCGACCCACACCAGGTACGCCACCGCCGGCAGCAGGAGCAGTACGCCGCCGACACCCGACAACACCGGTGGAACCAGTCCGGGTGCAACGCCGCCGGCGGCGAGTGCCGCCAGACCACCCAGCGTCGATGCCCCCAGCCAGAACGCCGCCGTGGTGAACGCGACGCCCTGCGCGATCTCCTCCGGCGACAACCCCCACGCCGACCAGAAGCGGAACCGGACCGACGCCCCGGTCAGGGCCGACACACCCAGGCTCTGGCTGAACGCGTAGGCGATGAACGACGCCAGCGCGGTGCGCCGAATCGTCAGGCGGCGCCCCACATAGCGCAGCGCCAGCCAGTCGTATCCGAACAGCAGCGCATACGAGGCGGCGGTCGCCGCCCCGGCGAGAATCAGCAGCGGCGTCGGGATGTCGCGGACTGCCTGGGCGATGTTGCGATAGCTGTACCGCGCCAGCTCGCGGTGCAACAGGAAGAGTGCGGTGCCAAACAGGGTCAGCACGCCGGCCAGCATTCCCCACTGCCGGAGCCGGCGTCGGCGCGGCGTCAGGCGCGACCGCTCGTCACTCGATTTGTCGTGCCGCGCCTTCGGAGGCGCGGGAACCGCGCTGTGCCCGCCCACGGACCGCAACACTGCGTTGGACATCTACACCCCCAGGAGCACGCAGCGGCGAACACAGCGCGGCAGTACTACCGCGCTACGGCTTCTTCGGCGCGGCCTTGGTCGAATCCTTCGTCGCGCCTTTGTGCGTCGTCGCGGACTTCGACTTCCCCTTGGTCGTCGCCGACTTGCCGGTGGTGGACTTCTTCGTCGCCGCAGTCTTGGCCTTGGTGGAGTCGGCCTTGGTCTTGGCGGTATCTGCCTTGCCCTTCGCCGCCGTCGCCGCTTGCGACGCCGCAGGCTTCGGCGCCGCCGCCTTCGACTGCTGGGCGCCCAGCACCGGTGACGCGAGCGCCAGCGATGCGAGGAGGGCGATCAGCTTACGGGTCATATGAACTCCTCTGGTAGATTGGTGGTACTGTCTTGCGATCCGCGATGTCGAAAGCCCCGACGGCCACTTGTCCCGCTGTCGTGCATCGATTCGCGGGATGACGTTACGGGACTCCACCTAAACGGCGGCTAACGCCCGCACACCCCGCTCGATCGGGATCATTCCCATGCGACTCCTTGTTGTCGAAGACGACGCCCGCCTGGCGGACATGCTGGCCCGCAGCTTGCGCGAACGGGGCTACGCGGTCGATCTGGCCGTCGATGGCGACGCGGCCATCTTCCAGGCCGCGGTCAATCCATATGACGCCCTGATCCTCGATATCGGCCTGCCTCGCAAGGATGGCATCGAGGTCAGCCGCGAGTTGCGGCGGCGCGGCCTTCAGGTCCCGATTCTCATGCTCACCGCGCGCGACACCCTGCCCGATCGCATCACGGGTCTCGACGCCGGGGCGGACGACTACCTCACCAAGCCCTTCGAGCTCGAGGAGTTGCACGCGCGGCTGCGTGCTCTCCTGCGCCGCATGCCGTCGCTGCTGCCCGCCGTCCTCACCGTCGCCGACCTGCGGATCGACACCGCCGGCCAGACGGCCACCCGCGCCGAACGGCCGCTGCGCCTCACCGGCAAGGAATACGTGATGCTCGAGTACCTGGCGCGCCACGCGGGACGGGTCGTGGGACGGGCCGAGCTGTGCGAGCACGTCTGGGACGAGAACCACGACCCCTTCTCCAACGCCATCGAGGTCTACATCAACCGCCTGCGCAAGAAGGTGGATGAGGGCGCCGGACGCGCGCTCATCCACACCCGGCGCGGCGCCGGCTACCTGCTGGCCGACGTCGCGGACGACGCCGCGCCTAACGAACCGGCCGGCACGCGGGGACGCTCGACGCGACCGCGCTGACGTGCTCCACTCGATCCGGGCCCGGATCGCCCTCTGGTACGCGGGCGTCTTCACGGTCTTTCTGGCGGCCTTCGCGGTCGCCGTCTTCCTCTTCCTCCGGCAATCGAGTCTCGCGCGCATCAACGAATTCCTCGCCGAGACCGCCAGCGCCGTCACCGGCGCGATGGAGTACGAGCGCAACAGCGGCAAGTCCGACAGCGTCGCCATTGCCGACGTCGTGCGCGCGTTCCGGCTGCGCGAGACCGACGTGGTGGTGCTCGACCGCGGAACCGGGATCGCCTTCCACGCGCGCGCCGGCGTGGACCCGAACTCCACGTCCGCCCTGGTGACCACCGTCCCGGTCGTCAGCGACATGGACTCGCTGATGCAGCGCACGCCGGCCGACGCCCAGACATTCCGCACCGTGCGCGAAGGAGACGAAACCCTTCGCGTCTACACGATGCCCTATACCCTCGGCAGCCATTCGCTCGTGATCGCCACCGTCCAGCGGTTGCGGGCGCAGCAGAAGCTGCTCCGCGACGTCGGCATCGTGCTCCTGCTCGTCATCCCGATTCTGCTGGGGTTCGCCACCATCGGCGGATACATGCTCGCCCGGAAGAGCCTGCATCCGGTCGCCTCCATGACCGAGCGCGCCGCCTTTATCGGGGCGTCGTCGCTGCACGAGCGACTGCCGGAGGGCAATCCGCGCGACGAACTCGGACGCCTGGCCGCGGTCTTCAACGACCTGCTCGACCGCCTCGAGCGCGCCTTCGAGGAGCAGCGCCGGTTCATGGCCGACGCCTCGCATGAGCTGCGCACGCCCGTCGCGGTCATCAGCGGTGAGAGCGAACTGGCGCTGTCGAGACCCGACCGCCGCACGGAAGAGCTGCGCGACGCCCTGACCGCCGTTCGCGCGGAAAGCCGGCGGCTGCGCGGCATCGTCGACGACCTCTTCCTGCTCGCGCAGAGCGAGGGCGGCTCGCGCCCCGTTCGCGACGAGGAACTGTACCTCCGCGATGTCCTCGAGGAGTGCGTGCGCGCGGCCCGGTCCCTGGCCGCCGCGAAGGGCATCACGTCTGGCCCCGGAGCTCGGTGACGACGACCTCCCGTTCTCGGGCGACGAGACGCTGCTCAAACGGGCCGTCATGAACCTCCTCGACAACGCCGTGAAGTACACGCCGCCGGGCGGCCGGGTCACGGTCCGCGCCGAGCCGCGACAACGGCTCATACGGGATCGACGTCGAGGACACCGGCGTGGGCGTGCCGCCTCACGCCGCCGAGCGCATCTTCGAGCGCTTCTATCGCGCGCCCCACCACGACGATGCCGCCGCTCGTCCGGGCGGGGCTGGGCTGGGGCTGGCCATCGCACGCTGGGTCGTACGCGCGCATGGCGGCGACGTCACCCTGGCGAAAACGGGTCCCGGCGGAAGTCTCTTTCGCCTGACGCTGCCCGTTCCGGCGACCGCGCCGCTCGCCGCCTCCTGAATGAAAGAGGCCCGGGAGCGGACTCCCGGGCCTCTCGGATGCCGGCGCACTGGCGCCAGCGTCGGGGCGCTCGTGGCCGAGCGCCGCCGGTCCGTTACGGCATGCTCGACACGGTGGCAGCAGCCGTCCCCTTCGACTCGACGACGAACACCACGCGGCGGTTCGAGTCGGCTCCGGGCTCGTCCTTCTCGGCGCCCTTCACCACCTGACGGCTCTCGCCATACCCGACGGTGCGTACATCCACACCCGTGAGTCCGGCCTGCGTCAGGTACGCCGCAACCGCTTCGGCGCGCTCCTTGGAGAGCTTGTTGTTGTAGGTCGCGGAGCCGGCGGGGTCCGCATGGCCCTCAACCGTCAGCACCGATCCGCCATAGTACTTGTTCACCACCTTGGTGAACTGATCGAGCGCCGCCCGGTCCTCGTCACGGACCGTCGCATCGTCGAACGCGAACGTCACCGGGAACGCGAACTTCATGCCGTTCTCCATCGCCGTGATCTTCGCGTCGAATTCGGTGCGCAGTGAGGTCAGATCGCTGCGCAGCGCGGCGACGTCGTTCTTCAACGACGCCACGTCCGACTTCACCGTCGTGACCTGCGAATTCAGGTCGTTGACGTTCCCCGTCAGGGAACTGTCGGCTGAGACACGCGCGACACGCTCGGCGGTCACGCCGGTTTCCACTTGCTGGCGCACGTACCCTTTCGTCGCACACGCACCAGCTACCATCGTCGCCAGGGCGATCGCGGGCAGTCTGCTGAAATTGTTCATATCTTCACTCCCACAGAGAAGAGTTGTTCTAGACGCTGGACTGCCCCGCGCTCCGGAAGCGTCTGCCGGTCCGCCGCAGGGAGTCAGGTCAATAATACCGGGGGTGCGACGAACAGCGTGTGACCGGGGTCACACAGGCCCCGGCCTCTGTGGTCCCGGCTTCCAGATCCACTCGCCGCCATCCACCACCAGGATCGCCCCCGTGATCCATCCCGCCGCAGGCGACGCGAGGAACACCACCGCATGAGCTATATCAGCCGGAGTGCCGAAGCGCCGTAGGGGAATGGCCGCACGGGCGTAGTCCTCGAGGGTGCGCTCCACCGCAAACACATCCGCCGCGGCATTGCTCCCGCCGCTGTCCTTCCCCACCGTCGGCGGAGTGAATGCGCGTTTGACACCTTCCGTGGGAATCGGTCCCGGTGCCACGGCGTTCACCCGGATCCCGTGCGGCGCCCACTCCACCGCGAGGGTGCGGGTGAGGGCGTCCACTCCCGCCTTCGCGGCGGTCGCGTGCGCCATGAGCGGCCATCCACGGTACTGCAGTGTCATCGAGATGTTGACGATCGCGCCGCCGCCCTGCGCGCGCATCACCGGCGCCACCGCCTGCGAGCAGTAGAACGTGCCGAACAGATCGATCTCGAGCACCGACCGCCACGCGTTGGGGCTCATGGTCTCGCTCGGCGCGTAGAAGTTGCCGGCCGCGTTGTTGACGAGGAGATCGATGCGGCCGTGCGCCTCGCGCACGGCGGCCACGGTTTCGCCCACACGCTCACGGTCGCGCACGTCGAGGGGTTGCGCGCTCGCCGACAGGCCGCGCGCGCGCAGATAGCCCACCGCCGGATCGAGATGCTCGGGCTTCCGGCTCGCCATGACCACGTGCGCCCCAAGCTCGGCCAGCAGCGTCGATATCCCGAGTCCGATGCCGGTCCCGCCGCCCGTCACCAGTGCCACCCGGCCGTCGAACAGCCCGGCCCGAAACGTCGAGTCACTGGCAGGCTGTCTCACGCGTCGCCGATCCGCGATGCTCTCGAGAACGACGCATCGAGCGCGGCGCCCTCGTCGAGATCGAGCGTGAGTTGCGTAATCCGGAACGAGGTGCGGTGATGCGGCGACCCGCCGTGCGCATCGAGCACGGCGATGTGCTCCGGCGTGGCGTACCCCACGTTGTGCTCCCACCCGTACTGGGGATATCGCGGCGCAAGCCGGCGCATGAGCGTGTCGCGAACCACCTTTGCCACGATCGACGCGCAGGCCACCGAGTAGCATCGGGAATCGCCGCGCACCACCGCCGTGTGCGGAACTCCCAGCGTTCGGATCGGGAGACCGTCGATCAGCACGTGATGCGGATTGACGGCGAGGCGCATGATCGCCCGTCGAATGGCGCGGGTGCTCGCGTGGTAGATGTTGAAGGTGTCGATCTCGCGCACCGACGCCGCGCCGACGCCGAGCGCGAGCGCGACGGAGCGAATGCGCGCGGCCAGCCGGACGCGCTGCCCTTCGGTGAGACGCTTCGAGTCGTCCACGCCGGCGATGGCGCGACGCTCCGGCGGCATGATCACTGCGCACGCGACCACCGGCCCGGCCAGCGGCCCGCGTCCTACCTCATCCACTCCGGCGATCAACGCGCCGTGCTCGGCGCGGAGTTGCCGCTCTATCTGGCTCCACCGGTGAGCCGCCACCCCATCAGGCGCAATCGCGCCGAGCGCGGGACGACCGCACGAGGGGCTCCGCTACTCCGCGCTCTCGGGTGTTTCGGTGACGGGAACCGACACGCGCACCTTCTTCTCGCGAATACGCGTCGCCTTGCCGACGAGATGACGCAGGTAGTACAGCTTGGCGCGCCGAACGCGACCGCGCCGCACCACCGTGATGTCCGCGATCATCGGACTGTGCAGGGGGAAGATGCGCTCCACGCCGACGCCGTTGGAGATCTTCCGAACCGTGAACGAGGCGCTCACGCCGCTTCCACGCCGGGCGATACAGATGCCCTCGAACGCCTGCAGTCGCTCCTTCTCTCCTTCACGCACTCGAACGCTCACGCGGAGCGTGTCGCCTGCTCGAAAGGGTGGGCGATCGGTGCGCAGCCACTCTTTCTGCGTCTCGATGAACGGATGCATATGATGCTCGGGCCAGTCGGGGAAACCCGGTCGACGTCGTCTTCGGGAAGACCTGCAACGTAACCGGCCGCAAAGCTTTACGCCAGCGCGCGGTATGGCCTGCGGCTTACCGCCCCTGGCCTGTGACCCCGGTGTCATCGCCGATACCGCCCTGCAACGCCGCTGCCGAGCGATCCCCCGCGTCCACCCGGAAAACATATTCGTCCGGATGACTGCGCAGGGCATCGAGCGCCTGGTGCGAATCCAACGCACGTTGCACCAGGGCCGTGCCGCGCACCTGGATGTAGCGATTGCCCATCGCAACATCGTCGAACAGCGTCGCGACGAGCTGGCCGCCGTTCTCGGGGTCGCCACGATAGATGCGCGCCGAGGTGTAGGTTCGACGCGCCTGATTCTGGATCGTCAGCTGGTACTCGAAGGTGTCGTCGTCGTCGATGATCAGCCGGATCGATCCGGAATTCCGCGACTCGACCTGCTGACCATCGCCATCGTCACCACCGTCGGCGGAGGCGGGTCGTGCGCGTGGGGCAAGGCGCACGGAGTACGCCACTGGTGCGTGGTGATGCGCGCGAACCTCGCCGCCCGATAGCGCTTCGCCGCCCGGCGTTCGCGCCGCCTGCCTCGCCGAGAAGGCGGCGCAACCGGTAGCGGTCAGCAGGCAGAGCGCGATGGAGTGTCGCACGAGTTCGATTCGGTCCGATCAGGAATGGTCGCGTTCGACGACGCCGCGGCCGGTCGGGGCGTGGTCCGGTTTCCCCGCCGCGGTCGACACCCGGGGCGTACCCGCGCCGTTCGGCTGGCGTTCCCGGCTCAGGCGGTCGCCCACGTCGCGTCGCCACGCGGCGATCCGCTTGTGGTCGCCCGACAGCAGCACGTCCGGCACCGCGTGTCCCCGGTACTCGGGCGGCCTCGTGTAGCTCGGCGCGCTGAGGTCGCGGTCGAAGAAGGAGTCGCCGTGGGCGCTCTCGAGCCTGGACATGGCGCCGGGGAGCAGGCGCACCGTGGCATCGATCACCGCCAGTGCCGCCGGTTCCCCGCCGCTCAGCACGAAATCGCCTAACGAGACGACCTCGGTCGCCAGGTGATCGGCCACGCGCTGGTCCACGTCCTTGTAGTGACCGCAGAGCAGCGTCAGCCCGGGCGCCCCGGCGTACCGCCGCGCGTCGTCCTGGCTGAAGGTGCGCCCGCGCGGCGAGAGCAGCACGATTGGTCCTTCCGGCCGCAGCGCGTCGACGGCTTCGAAGAACGGCTCCGGCTTCATCACCATGCCTGCCCCGCCTCCATACGCGTAGTCATCCACCGTCCGATGCCGATCGTGGGTGAAGTCCCGCAGGTCGACCACCCGATACGACACCACGCCCACCTCCGCCGCGCGCGCCGGAATACTGAGTCCGAGCGGAGCGCTGAAGTAGTCAGGGAATATGGTGAGAATCGTAATCGGGAGCATGGAAGTGAGATCGGCGGTCAGCATTCAGCGATCAGCATTCAGGGTGCAGCATGCAGCATTCAGCAGATACGGCCCCCACCTCTGAGAGCTGAACGCTGATATCTGATACCTGCCTTCAATCAACCCACCCCTCCGGCAGCTCCACAACCATCATCCCCTGTTTCACGTCCACCCGCCGGACGAACTCGGGCCGATAGGGGAGCAGCAAGGTGCGGCTTCCGGACGCCTCTGCCTCCGCAGGTCCGGCGTCGCCATCGGGTTGCGGCCTCTCCCCCGGGCTCGCGTCGTCCCTCGCCGCGCGCTCGCGATGGTCCCCGCGCGTGCCCGCCCCGCTCCCCAGCACAACCCGCACCTCGAGCATCAGCCCCTGGGCCAACTCATAGAACGCGTCGACGGTCCCGATCGTGACTCCGTCCTGAGTCTCCACGCGCAATCCCACCAGCTCGTGGAGATAGATCTCGCCCTCCTCCGGGCCCGGCAACTCGTCGCGCGGAACGAGGAGGTAACGGTTGCGCCAGAGGTCCGCCGCATCCCGATCGGCGATCTCCGCGAATGCAACCACCAGCGCGAGCTGGTGCGCAAAGGCGCTCCCGACGTGCAATTGGGGGGTTCCAGCGCTCACATCGCCCCGGGTGGTCCCCGCGAAGACCCGCCGGCCCGGAGCGAAGATCACGTCGGGCGAGTCGGTCAGCGGCTCCACCACCACCTCGCCGTTCACGCCATGCGCGCGGCGCACACGTCCGACGATGACGTATTCCGGCAGGCGCGGCTCGGGCCCGGGCACGGCCCGCCCGCTCCTACCCTTCCTTCGGCTCCGCGCCCTCGGCCAGCGGCACGGCTTCCGTCTGGCGCCGCGTTGCCACCCGCGCCTCGTGCCGCGTCTTCAGCACGCCGGCGCGCCGGAGCAGCGAGCGTGCGGTGTCCGTGGGCAGCGCGCCGACATCGAGCCAGTAGTTCGCGCGATCGAGTTTCAAATCCACGCCCGCGCCCAGCGCGGTACCCTGACGAGGATTGTAGTGACCGATGACTTCGATGAACCGGCCGTCGCGCGGACTGCGACTGTCGGCGACCACGATGCGATAGTAGGGCTGCTTCTTGCGCCCCACCCGGCGAAGACGAATGCGCACTGCCATGGATGTATCCTCGTTAGGTGTTCGTGCAACTCGCCAGGCTCCACGCGAAACCGGCCTCTCCGGCCCGCACCCGGCGCAAACAGAAGGAATGGTGAGCTATGACCTTTGACCTGCCGTCCTCTACCCTCTGACCCATGGCCCGAGGCCTGTGGCCTCTCATCACCGCATCCCCATCAGCCCAGGCGGCAACCCCATCCGCCCGCCCCCGGCCGCCTTCTTCATCATCTTCTGCATGTCGCGGAACTGCTCCAGCAGCCTGTTCACCTCGCTGATGGGACGGCCGCTGCCCCGCGCGATGCGCGCCCGCCGCGAGCCGTTGATCACGCCAGGTGTCTTCCGCTCCTGGCGCGTCATCGACAGCACGATCGCCTCCACGTGCTTCATCCGCTTCGGATCGAGATTCGCCTGCCGCAGCATCTTGGCGTTCACGCCGGGCAGCATCTTCAGGATTCCCTCGAGCGGTCCGAGCTTCTGCATCTGCTTCATCGCCGTCAGGAAGTCCTCCAGATCGACCCCTTCCTTCCGGACCTTCTTCTCGAGCTTCTTCGCCTCGGCCGTGTCGAACGCCTCCTGCGCCTTCTCGACCAGCGACACGATGTCGCCCATCTGAAGGATACGGCCGGCCATGCGCTCGGGATGGAAGTCCTCGAGCGCATCCACCTTCTCGCCGACGCCCACGAACTTGATCGGCTTCTTGATCACGCCGTAGATCGACAGCGCCGCCCCGCCGCGGGCATCGCCGTCCATCTTGGTGAGAATGACCCCGGTGATGCCTAACGCGTCGTTGAAGCCCTGGGCGATGCGCACCGCGTCCTGCCCCGTCATGCCGTCGGCCACCAGCAGGATCTCGTCGGGGTGCACCGCCTCCTTCACCCGCACCAGCTCCTTCATCATCTCCTCGTCGATCTGCAGCCGGCCGGCGGTATCGAGCACCACGATCCGGTCGCGCGCCCGGCGCGCCTCCTCGATGCCCGTCCGCGCGATCCGCACCACGTCTTGCGTCGAGCGGTCCGCGTACACCGGCACCTCGAGCTGCGCGCCGAGCGTCTCCAGCTGGTCGATGGCGGCCGGACGATACACGTCGGCCGCAACCATTCGCGTCGGCCGTCCTTCGCCCTTGAGCCTTCGCGCGAGCTTCGCCGCCGTGGTCGTCTTCCCGGAACCCTGGAGCCCCACCAGCATCACGACCGTCGGCGGCACACTGCTGAACTTGAGCTGCTGCCGCTGCTCGCCCAGCATGGCGGTCAGCTCGTCGTAGACGATCTTGACCAGTTGCTGCGCCGGCTGGACCGTCCTGATCGACGTCACACCAGCGGCCTTCGACTCCACCCGTTCGAGGAACTCCCGCGTGAGCTGGAAATTCACGTCGGCCTCGAGGAGCACGCGCCGGATCTCGCGGAGTCCGTCCTTGATGTCGGAATCCGTGAGTATGCCTCGCCCGCGAAGGCGCGAGAACGTGGCGGACAGCTTCTCGGAAAGTTCGTCGAACATGGGAGCCGGAGGTTAATCGGCAGTGGTCGTAAACACAAGCCGCGATTACACTTCGCCCCGCAGCGTCACAACTGCCCAGGCCCTTGCTCTCACGCGACTTGCCGCAGCGATCCTCATCGTCCCCTGCAGTGGGCGCGTCATCCGGGGCAGACGTGGTCCGGACGCGTCCGGGAGCCAGGCTGGCACCCTTTCCCGGGGCGTACCGTTACTTTCCTCGCGATCAACGATCGGCTACCATGGCACCCTGGCGCGTGTTACGCTGCGCCAGCGATTCGGAACGCTGGTCTCTATGGCCTTTGACCAATGGCCTTTGACCAATGGCCTTTGACCAATGGCCTTTGACCTATGGCCTGTTGACCTATGGCCTATGGCCGTTGATTCGGCCTATGACCCATGACCTGATGATGATGTAATGCCCCGTCCCCAACGCAAAGACGAGATCCTCGGCTCCGAGCTCCCGCCATCCCTGCCCCTGATGGCGCTGCGCTCGACGATCGTCTATCCGCTCGGCACCATCGCCGTGCAGATGGGCGCTCCGGATAACCTCGCCCTGCTCCGCGACAACGAGGAACCGGGACTCATCGTCGCGCTGGTGGTCGCCGCCGGCGACCTGGACGAACCGCTCGACCACACCACGTTCATCGGCAGGGTGGGGGTGGCGGCGCGCGTCCACGAGCGCATCAACCTCCCGGGCGACACGGTCCAGATCACGCTGCAGGGACTCCGCCGCATCACGATCGAATCGATCACCCAGGTCGAACCGTACTCCATCGCGACGGTCAAGCCGGCCCGCGAGACGCTGGCCGAGCCGTCGGAACTGGATGACCTGGTCACGCGCATCGTGAGCGCCGCCGAGACCCTCGCCGACCTCGTCGACCGCATCCCTGATGAGGTGCCGCAGATCCTGAAGATGAACGTGTCCGACCCCGGCCGGTTCGCCGACCTGGCGGCGACCAACATGAACTTCCGGATCTCGGACAAGGACGAGGTGCTCCAGCGCCTCGACGTGGGCCAGCGGCTCCGCTTCATCCTCACCCGCCTCGAGCGCGAAGTCGCGCGGGCGCGCGTGATGGAGGACGTCAAGAAGCAGACCGAGGTCAAGATCGAGCAGCACCAGCGCGAGTTTTACCTGCGCCAGCAGCTGCGCGCGATCCAGTCGGAGCTGGGCGAGACCGATCCGGGCGAGAAGGAAGCGCTCGATCTCCTCAAGAGGGTGGACGAGGCGGGTCTCCCCGAGCGCGCGGGACAGGAAGCGCGTCGCGAGACGGAGCGGCTGCGGATGCTCTCGCCGGCGTCGAGCGAGTACCAGGTGATCCGCACCTATCTCGACTGGATCCTCTCGCTCCCTGGAACCGGCGCACCGGCGACGAGGAGATCGAGCTCAAGAAGGTGGAGGAGGCGCTCGACACCCGGCACTACGGACTGACCGAGGCCAAGGAACGGATCCTCGAGTTCCTGGCCGTCCGCAAGCTGCGCGGGGGCGACCCGCACGGCCCCATCCTCTGCTTCGTCGGTCCCCCGGGGACCGGCAAGACCTCGTTAGGCTCGGCGATCGCCACCAGCATCGGCCGCGCGTTCTACCGGATCGCGGTGGGCGGCGTGCGCGACGAGGCCGAGATCCGGGGCCACCGGCGCACCTACGTGGGCGCGATGCCGGGACTCATCATCCAGGCGCTGCGCCGGGTGGCGGTCAAGGATCCGGTGATGATGATCGACGAGATCGACAAGATGGCCGGCGGTGGCGCGTCGGGCGATCCGACAGCAGCGATGCTCGAGGTGCTCGACCCGTCACAGAACCACGACTTCGTCGACCATTACCTGAATCTCGCTTTCGACCTGTCGGCGGTGCTGTTCATCTGCACCGCCAACAACCTGTTCGACATCCCGCCGCCGCTGCGCGACCGGATGGAAGTGATCCGCATCGCCGGCTACACCGTGGAAGAGAAGGTGGAGATCGCCTGGCGCTATCTCCTGCCGCGGATGCTCGAGGAGCACGGGATTTCCGACAAGGACATCCAGTTCACCGACGAGGTGCTGGGGTTCGTCTCCAGCCGCTACTCGCGCGAGGCCGGGTTGCGAGGGTTCGAGCGGAACCTGTCGGCCGTGATGCGCAAGCGTGCCCGAAAGAAGGCCGACGGCGAGGAAGGAGCGTGGGTGATCGACAACGAGAAGGTCGAGGAAATCCTGGGCGCGCCTCGTTATGCGGCGGAGGAGGCGGAGAAGGAGCCCGAGATCGGCACCGTCACGGGGCTGGCCTGGACCACCACCGGTGGCGACATCATGACCATCGAGGCATTGCGCATGCCGGGCGCAGGAAAGCTGACGGTGACCGGGCAGCTCGGCGACGTGATGCGCGAGTCGGTCGACGCGGCGCTGTCGTACGTGCGGTCGCGCGCCGAAGTGCTGGGCGTCCCGGAGCGCGACTTCAAGGAAACGGACCTTCACATCCATTTCCCCGCCGGGTCGGTACCCAAGGACGGACCCAGCGCCGGCGTGGCGGTCACGCTGGCCATCGCCAGCGTGTTGAGCCGGCGCGCGATCCGGCGCGATGTGGCCCTGACGGGCGAGGTCACGCTGCGCGGCAAGGTGCTGGAGATCGGCGGTGTGAAGGAGAAGACCCTGGCCGCCTACCGTGCCGGACTGCGCGAGGTGATCCTGCCGTCGGGCAACCAGAAGGACCTGCGCGAGGTGCCTGACGAGGTCAGGCAGCACATGGCGTTCACCTTCGTGGCCACGATGGACGAAGTGTTGCGACTGGCGCTGCTCCCCAAGGTCCCGCCCGAAGTCGCATTCCAGGCCGGCGAGTTGCCGGTGGAGCATCCACCGCGGTACACGGAAGGGGTGGTGGAGGCTGAGGCGGGGACGTAGTCGCCACCTGGCGCCACGTCAACCGGTTCTGCCCGCACGTAATAATGACCGACCTCATCCACAGCTTGGAAGAGTTGGGGCCGAGCTCCAACTCCACCTGAGCACGTCGCGTCACCGCGGCCCCGGACAAATCCCCCGGGTTTTCCGTCGGGTGTAATAATCAGCAACCTACCTGGGCCACGATCGAGTACCGCCGAGCTGTCGCCTGCCAGCGCGAACAGGCGCGACGAAGGGAATACTCGCGTGGACCAGCAGCTTTCCTTCCCACCTGCCGAGCCTGCGATAGCCCGAATCGAGAATCAATACAGTGCCCTCGACGCGATCCAAAACCAGCAGGCTCCCGTCGCCCAGTTCCCGCACGGCTGATACATCGCGAAGCGCAGTGGCGAAGACGGCTTCGGGTCGAGAGAGCGTGACGAGTGGGACCCCTTGAGACAATCCCCGCGACGCGACGAAGACCACCGCCACCGCCACGTGCGACATGGTACGCATTATAGGATTCACGGTTCGTTTTCCCACCTACGTCTGTCCCGTTCTACGGAAGTATGTACTAGCCGGTCCACTCCTGTAGCCGAAGTGCGGTCGGCCGCGCAGCAAATCGCCGGGCCAGCAACTCACGAAGGGCCACCTCATGATCAACCGGAATCGCGTGCTTCGGCACAAATTGTGAGGGACCCAAAGCGGTGTATAGAAGCAGAAATTCATCGGTCTCCACAACTTCCTGGACGGCATCCCAAGGGTAAAACTGGGCGCCGGCTGGACTGCTGCAGAAGAACCCGTCAGCGGAGAAAATGCGAACCTGATGCTCCAACTGCGCGGACGTCGCACGTTGTATCATACTTTCATAAAAGCGTTTCGGGAGCAGCCTGAAGAATTGGCTCCAGAAGACGGACAGTGCGAAGAGTGGGAGCGCATGGCTCATTGCTGGACCGAAGTCTTGACTCTTGAGTCCTAAAGCGAGATCAGCGACCGCCACCGCTCCAACGACGACGCCCACCGTTTTCCACCCGCGCCCCAGTCGGCCGCGTTGTAGCGACGCCTTCATGGCTCGGGCCTGCTCCCGAAGGGAGAAGGGGAACGTAAACCTCAGCTCATTGGATCCCTTCGATGACACGGCGCGACCCGTGGCCAATGGGAAATCCTGACCCCTGAGATGAGTCACTACGCTACGAAGACCTCATGGCCAAAGCAAGCCGGAGGTAGCCTTCTCCGATGGTCAAGGCCGCGTTTTTTGTAGAAGGACATGCTCCCATGTTGAGGACTGTTAGGCGGCGTTTGCGGATTGGGATCAGCAATTCAGCAACTCAACTTGGTTCCGTCGGATTCAGGTAGCACGGATCCGCTTTGGGCTGGGTTTGCGAGAGACGTGCGGAGCCCGATGGGGGTCGTTGGAACGGTGCGTGCCACGCTGCTTGCCGGTGCTTCACACCCTCTTCGACCTCGATGAAGCTGATCGTTCGCAATGTCCGCCGGAAGTCATGCTCCCGCGAGCGGATGCAGCATAGCGGTCTGGGGCGCAATGTCTCGGAGCGGCATGAACGTGGCTCCGTGCAACGGTACATGGCGTGCTGAGACAGGTCGGCTAGGCCAGCGCGCAGAACCTGAGCGCTGGCGCGGCCCAATTCCAAATACCACCATGTTCTAATCACTCGCGGTGTGGCGGCGCCTACGCCCGTCCACATGCCGGCGTAGCCGCTACCGGGAAGTTGGAGTAGTCGTTGTTGCTCTGAGACCTCTCATTCTCTTGTCGTTTTGTGTCGAATTTCAGTGGTAACGTGTCAACACCGATTGAAATTGCTCACTTTCACCGATCGAAATTGCTCACGTTGGGGGCGAGCCGTCAGCGCGCCACCACCTCCCGCCGGCTGGGCCGTTTGAGGGTGGGTGAGGCGTCGCCGCGGGTCGTGGCCCGGAGCGCGGCGTAGAGGTCGGCGTGGTTCTTCATCCGGTAGCTGTTGCCGCGGATGTTGACGATGTGACAGTGGTGCACGAGCCGGTCGATGAGCGCGGTCGCCATCACCTCGTCGCCGAAGATCTCGCCCCACTCCTCGAAGCTCTTGTTCGACGTGAGCACACTGCTGCCGCGTTCGTAGCGGCGGGACATGAGCTGGAAGAAGAGCATCGCCCCGGTCCGACTGATCGGGAGGTAGCCGATCTCGTCGACCACCAGCACACTCGGAAGATGAGCGTCTTGAGCCGCTGCGAGAGCCGGCCGGCGGCCTGGGCCTCCTCGAGCGAGGTGATGAGATCGGCCAAGGTGCCGTAGTAGACCCGGCGCCCGCTCTGCGCCGCCGCGATCGCGAGGCTGATCGCCAGGTGACTCTTGCCGACGCCGGGCGGCCCGAGCAGGATCACGTTTTCTCGCCGCTCGACGAAGCCTAACGTGTGCAGGCTGTCGATCTGCTCGCGCTTGAGCGACGGCTGGAAGCTGAAATCGAAGTCGGCGAGCAGCTTCACCGCCGGGAGGCGCGAGGACCGCATCGCCGCGGTCAGGCGGCGATTGTTGCGGAGCGTGATTTGTGCGCCTAACAGCCGCTCGATGGCGACCGGGCCGGGGAGCTTGCCGCCGTCGACCTCCTGCAGGACGTCATCGAGGGCTTCAAGCGCGCCCGGCATGCGGAGATCGGCGAGCTGCGTGCGGATCCGATCCCGCAGGGAGAGGGTGGCGGCTTTCATCGCTCGCCCTCCAGGAGGTGCCCATACGCCGCGAGGGGGCGCCGTTCGACCACCACCAGCGGCCGGCCCGTCCGCCGGACCGGGTCGCACGTCGGTCGCCGCTCAGGTGGGAGCGCGAGGGCGTGATACGGCCGCAGGGCGAGCGGCAGCAACACGGCGCGCTCATCGCGCTCAAACCGTTCCCGTGGCGCCTCGTGCGTCGTGCCGTGGATCCGCCCATTCGCCGTCACCTCGAGCCAGGTCAGCGTCTGTGCATTGAGATCGCCATCGCCCAGAAAGTCGCGCCCGTAGATCAGATTCGTCCGGATGTAACTCACCGGTCGCTCGACCTTGCCCTTCGTCTGGGCGCGATAGGGCCGACAGGCCCGAATGCGAAAGCCCCAGTGCGCTGCGAAGCGGAGAAACTCCGGATTCTCCAGGAGCTTGCCGCCGTCCGGCCGTCCATCGTCGATGATGACGGCCTTCATCTGATCGAACAGGATCTCGCGTGGGACGCCCCCGAAATACGCAAACGCCGCTTCGAGTCCCTGCATCACCACCCGCATCGTCTGGCGCGGATAGAACTGCACCCACAACAACCGCGAGTAGCCGAGCACAATCTGCAAGCCATAGCGCGTCCCCCAGGGGAAGCGATACGTCGCGAAGTCGAGCTGTGCCTGCAGCCCGGGCGGCGTCTCGAAGCGCACGATCGCCTCCGGGGGCGGCTGCGGGCGCACGTGCTGCACGAACTCGCGCAGCTGACTGATCCCGCCGGGATAGCCCGCGGCGCGGATCTCCTCGAACAACCGCACCGCACTGAGCTCGGGGTACGTGTCGAGGCGCGCGGTGATGATCGCCTGATAGGGCGCGAGCTTCGGCGGTCCCGTGTGTCGCACGCGCGGGGGAATCGGTGCGTCCACGTCGCGGTCCAGCTGCCCGGTTTGCAGCCAGTGGTGAATCACGCGCCGGCTCACGCCGAGCCGCGCGGCGATGGCGGTCTTCTTCAGCCCTTGCTCCAGCAGGTGTTTGAGTAGCACAAGTCGCTCCCATCCGTACACGGGCGCCTCCACCAGCACGGGGAGACGCAACTTGGAAGGAATCCGGGAGCGCGCATCAACCGATCACGTGCGGTGCACCCCCCGGATCAGGAAGGAGGAAGTGTGCAATTTCGATCGGTGATTCTGAGCAATTTCAGATCGGTGATGACAGGTAACGGACTGTAGGTGAGGGGTATGCACCATCCCGAATGGGGACGCTAGAGTGCAAACAGGCACTTGAGAAAGTTATAACCTTCGATGACAGACGATACGGAAGAGACGCCAGCGACTGTTACTCCTAAGGCTGTCCACGCGGCGGGATTCCCCAACTGCCCTGTGTACCACATTACCGTAATCCCCGTCACCCCGGCACCAGCGTCAGCCCACGCAACCGACTCCCAATTGATGCCGCAGAACGCCGAAGCGCCATACGACACGAACTTCATCCGACCTGGCCGCATCGGCGGATTTCGGAACCGCGCTGCTAGCCACTCCCCATTGAGGCAAGTGTACGTCACGCCATCCAGCTCGTAGTTCTGGTGCTCCAGTTGTCCCTCCAGGCATGGTTCCATGTCCGCCTGTATGGGGGCCACGAAGACCTCAATCTCCGTGCCTGCATACCACTCTTCGTAGGAGCTCTGGGCGATCGCGACCTGCCCTTGGAGGGCGGTTGAGTCCTCTCCCAAGCTCGAAGCGCCGTCCAGAATAGGGCTCAGTCGTGAGGCTAGATCATTCGGGTCAGTAGCCTCACCCAATGCTGCATCGACTAGAGAGAATGCGGAATCGAGAGCCGTGCTCAGTGTATCGAGCGCCACCGAGGAGCTGATTGAGGTAGGTCGGTAGTAGCTCACGTGACGCGATATGCTGAGCCCAACCTGGCACCATGCCGTCCGCGCCCAAGCTGCTTTCAGCGGAGCAGACCCGATCGACGAAAGTCTCGATGAGACCTTGGCCAAGTCTGTTGAATCGTCGAACCACGCGGCGAGCCGAGAGCACACGTGTGACGGAGTTGTTCCCGGTTTGCTTATTTCCTGCACCACCCTCCGACTTATGGCGTTATGAAGTCGGCCTACCCAGTCCATCGGGTTCCTGTCGTGAAGGGCGGTAGGCGAGTAGGTCTGCTTATCGCGCGCGAGTACCTGATTCGCGCGTGGAGGCCCCACTGGCGGAGGACCACCACTGGAGTCATAGCAGGCAAGAGCGACGACCCCAGCAGTCACAAGCAGCGCGCGGTAGCCTTGTCCAAAGCTAGCCCTTGTCATGGTGTAGACCTCCGACCTCAATGCCCCTGGCTTTTCTTGCTTGAGCCCGCTGTCGGCCGCCACGGTTCCCTGGCCTCAACGGAGCTGACCCAGTCTCTCGTAAACGGGTAGGCTCTTCAGGCACACTCGGCCAGACTCAGAATTGGAAATCCGTGGCCTCAAGGTGAGAAAACGCCGGCCGCACGGCAGCGTCACTTTCTGATGAGAACTGCTCGCAAAACGCGTGGAATCGGGACCAGAGATCGATGCACACCACGATGGTGCGGCTAGGCCCCGCACCTGCTGCCCGGCACCCGGGCGCGGGGCCTATCAAACAATGATCAGCAATCGCTCAGGATGGTCACCTACATCATCCGCTGCAGCAGGTACAGCATCATCCCCGCCAGCCCGCCTACCAGCGTCCCGTTGATCCGGATGAACTGCAGATCGCGCCCGATCGCCAGTTCGATGCGACGCGACGTCGCCACCGGGTCCCAGCGCCGCACCGTGCCCGCGATCAGCTCCCCCACCTCGTCCTGATACCGGTCCACCAGCGCCACCGCCGCCTCCGTCAGCCATCCGTCGATCTTCTCCATCAGTGCCGGATCGGACAGAATCGCCTCGCCGAATCCGCTCAGCGCCCGCTGCACGGCGGCCGGATTGAAACCTTCCTCGGTGTCCGCGTACCTCGCCACCGCGCGCTTCGCATCGCCCCACAGCGACCCGGTGAACGCCCGCACGACCTCGGCGCTCAGCACTTCCTCCTTGATCGCCTCCGCGCGCGCGATCACCTCGGGAGACGTCTGCAACCGCTGGACGAACTCCTCCAGCGCGTGGTCGAACCGCAGCCGCAGCGGATGCGCGGGATCGGCATGAATATCGGCCAGCGTCCGCTCCAGACCACCGGAGATCTTCTCGGCTATTTTCTCGTCCACCACACCGGGGATCCACCACGGGCTCTCGCTCTCCACCCTCTCCCGGATGAGATCGCGATTCCCCGACACCGCCCGCGCCGCGATCCGGATCCCTTCGTCCAGCAGCGCCTGGTGCCGGTTCCCCTCGGTCAGCACGCCCAGCAGCTTCCCAAGGAGCGGCGCGACTTTCACCGCGCGCACGCGGTCGGTGACGGTGCGGTGCAACAGCTGCTGCACGTCCTCGTCACGCACGACCTCGGCGCCGGTCGCCAGCCCGCGCGCCAGCTGGCGGGCGATCCGCCGCCCGTTCTCCGGCTCCAGCATCCACCGCGCCAGCCGCTCGGCGGCGTGAATGGACCGCACCTTGGCCGCGATCACGTCGCGATTGAGGAAATTGCGCTGCACGAACGCGCCTAACGTTTGCCCCACCCGGTCCTTCCGCGCCGGAATGATGGCGGTGTGCGGAATGCGGATCCCCAGCGGGTGCTTGAACAGCGCGGTCACCGCGAACCAGTCGGCGAGTGCCCCCACCATCGACGCCTCGGCGGTCGCCCGGATGATGCCTAACCAGGGATGGGCCGGCTCGAGCCATCGGGCAACAAGAAAGATCACCGTCGCCAGCAGCAGGAGCCCGGTCGCCCATCGCTTCATCCGGTCCAGCGCCCGCTGCCGGACCTCATCCTCTCCGGGCCGCAACGACACGGGTTGCGACAGGGGATCGCGGCCGGCGACGTCCGTTTTCGCGAGGGGCCGCGTCGCCGGAATGCTGGCCCCGGCCGCCGCCGCAACCGGCTCGCCCGCCCGCGGCGGCGTCGTGGTCGGAAGCCCGGGCGTCGCCGGGTCCGCGCCCTGGCGCGACACGCTACTCCTTGAGCGTGACCTTCGCGAGGTCGAGCAGCGACGGCGACATGCCGCGCGGCACGTCCGTGAACACCACCACCGGGCGCTTCTGGATCTCGCTGATCTCGATCGACATCGTCCGCGTGCCCACAACGTACGCATGGCGCGTCTCGGTCGACGTCTCCGGCTTGACGCTCGCGTAGTGCTTGAGCAGGCCGAGATCCAGATCATTGAAGAACTCGGCGGCGTCGATGGACGTATCCCACACCGAGAGCCACACCAGAGCCTCGTCGCGCCCCACGCTGATGAGCTGATACCGGTCGCCATCCCACCCCGCTGCGCCGCGCACCGCCGTCGGCTGGTCGCGCAGATACTGGAACAGCAGCAGCCGGGTCTCGAACTCCCCGAGGTCGTTGGAATAGACCAGCTTCCCGGTCTTCGGCGCAGGGAGCGTCACGGTGGTCGGTTCATCGCGCCCGTCTCCGAAGTACCGGTCCTCGTGGAGGACTTGCTCCGTCGACACCGGCATCCGGTCGAACGGCTGCTTCCCCGGTTCCTTCTCCTCGAACCGGCGCATGAATTCGGCACCGCTCAGATACGGAAAGATCAGCGTCTCCTGCAGCAGCAGCGGCGCCGATGCGTACACCGGCATCGAGCCCTGCGATTCGCGGATCATCTGGCGGATGCGGTCCCAGCCCCCGGGAAGTGCCGTGACGAAGTTCTGACCTCCGATCATCGCCGCGATGCCATCGAGCGTGGCCTGGCCCTCGATCACCGCCTGCGCCGCCGACGTCCGGTCGTTGTCGTCGTGGCTGTTCTGGACCGAATCGAGATTGAAGTACTGGTCCTGCAGCGCGTGCACCAGTTCGTGCGAGATGGTGAGCACGACGTTTTCCTCTCCCGCGCCCTGCACCACGTACAGCACCTTCATCTTCGGGTCGTAGTACCCGATCACCTGCTCGGCCAGCAGCTTGAGCATGAACGCCCGGAGGTCGAGCGAGTCGGGGAGCAGGCCTAGCCGCTTGTACGCGCGTTCTGACCCCGACAGTTCCTCGGCGGGAAGTTCGTCGTTGAAGCGCTGCTCCAGGAATGATTTCACCTCGTCGTGAGTGCGAATCTCGAGCTTTGGCGGTGTCTTGAACCTGAGACCGGTCTCCTTCTCGAGCTTGGGGACGATCTCCGCCACCTTGTCGGCGTAAGGCCCCGCCGCTGCCGCACCCTTGTCGTGCGCGCAGGCGGTCAGCGCGCTCGCCGCCATGAGACCGGCGACTACGCGGCGGCCCATGTCACCTCGCGCCCCGTCGACACCGCCACTACGCGTGCCACGTCCACGCCGCGCACCACCACGCTCTCCGCGTGCAGCAGGTCGGTGAGCGCGCGCTCCGCGGCCGGGAGAGTGGTGGGCAGGTCCACCGCCGGTTCCGGCTGAGGCGCGGGTGCCTCGGGCACGGCCACGCGCGGCACGTTGGTGCGCTCGGGCCCGTCGCCATTGCCGTCGATCGGTGGACCGACGAACATGGCCTCGAGCTCGGCGCCGAATCGCTGGAGCGCCGAAATGCCATCGCGCGCGAACTGATCGATGGGATCGTCTTCGGGAGCGGACTCGCGTTCGGCCTCCCTCGCCGCCGGCGCCGAGCGCAGGAGCTGGCGCCGCCGCAGGATGAGCTGCTGCGCCCGATCCGAATAGTGCGCCAGTGCATGCGTGTGTGCGCAGGCTTCATCCAGGGCGTCGATGGCGCGGTCGGGGCGGCGGCGATCGGTCTGGTATTGGTCGGTGAGGGCGACCGCGGCGCGCAGCGCGTCGTCGGAGATGACCACGTTGTGGTGGCGTTCCAGCCGTTCGCGGCGGGCGCGCAGGATCTTGAGCGTCTCCTCGGACGACAGCTCGGTCACCTGCAGCCGCTGAAACCGGCGTTCCAGCGCCGGATCGGTGCGGATCCAGCGGTCGTATTCCTCGTCGGTGGTGGCGCCGATCACCCGGAAGTCGCCGCGGACCAGCGCCGGCTTCAGCATGTTGGCCGCGTCCATCGCCACGCCTAACGCCGTTCCCTGTCCAATGAGGTTGTGCAGCTCGTCGATGAACAGGATGACGTCGGGATGCGAGCGCGTCTCCTCGACCAGTACCCGGATCCGTTCCTCGTACTGGCCGCGGTAGGTCGTGCCCGCCAGCAGGGCCACGTGGTCCACCGCCATCAGTCGCGCCGAGCGCAACGCCAGCGGGACGTCGCCCTCAACGAGGCGCATCGCCAGTCCTTCCGCGATCGCCGTCTTGCCGACGCCGGCCGGTCCTACCAGCGCCGGATTGTTCTTGCCCTGGCGCAGGAGAATGTCGATCAGTCGGGCGATCTCCGGGGCGCGGCAGCGCACGGGCTCCAGCCGTCCCTCGCGGGCTTCGGCCGTGAGATCGCGCGCGAATCGCGCGAGCGCTCCGTTGCGGGGGAGCGAGGTGGGCTCAATCTCGTCCGTCACGATGCCGCCAGCATCCGTCCTACATACCAGGAAATGAGGTGCTCGCCCCAAACCAACGCGATGATCGCGACAGGCGCAAGGAAAACGCCGAACGGGACCTGCGGAAGCGCGCGCCGGCGCGAATTGTCCATCTCGAGTTCCATCTGTTCACCTGCGTCCCTACGGCGGAATCTCACGATCGGATACACCACCAGTGCAAAGCCGACCGCACCGGCCATCGCTCCCAGAAAGATGGCGAGGAGCGCGCGCCCCGGCCCCAGTGCCCCGCCCGCCACCGCCATCAGGGTGACGTCGCCGAAGCCCATCGCTTCCTTCTTGAGCGCCACTTCGCCCAGCCATCCGACGATGGCGATGGCACCGGCGCCCGCACAGGCGCCGATCAGCGCGTCGTACGGCCCCGCGAACGGCGATAGGTCGCCGCGTGCACCCGCCGCCAGCGCGGTCCCGAGGACCCAGATCAATCCGAAGACCGTGAAGCCGTCGGGGATCAGGTAATGCCGCGCGTCGGTGACCGCGATGCCGAGCATCAGCGTCCCGAACACGGCCACCCGCACCGCCGTGAAGGTCGGGCCGAACGCCGACGCCGCCAGCAGCCAGCCTAACGCCACCAATAGCTCCACCGCCGGGTAGAGCACCGAGATCGGGTTGCCGCAGTGCCGGCAGCGCCCGCGAAGCACCAGCCAGCTCACCAGCGGCACGTTGTCGTACCAGGCAATCGGCTGGCCGCAGGTGGGGCACCGCGACCGCGGCTTGACCACCGACAGCTCGTGGGGCCACCGCGCGATGCACACGTTCAGGAACGACCCGACCGCGGCGCCGATGAGAAAGAAAAACGTGCCCGAGAAGGCGTCGATCACGGCCGCAGCTCGTACAGGAGAATCCCGGCCGCGACCGCGACGTTGAGCGACTCTGCGCCCGCCGCAAGTGGAAGGGCAACCTCGAGCGCCGCCGCGCTGCGCACCTCGCCGCTGAGCCCGGCCCCCTCGTTCCCCACGGCAATCGCCAGCCGCGGCGGCGCGCTGGCCGGCAGCGGCTCCCCGTGCGGATCAGCGGCCCAGAGCGCCGTCCCCGTGCCCGCGAGGAACGCCCCCAGGTCGGCCCAGGTAGTATGCAGAGCGAGGTGATGGAAGTGCGCTCCCATTGCGCTACGGACGACCTTCGCGTTCCAGACGTCAACGGTGCCCGGCAGGGCGACAGTCGCGTGCGCACCAAGGGCCGCGGCCGAGCGAATCAGTGTCCCGACATTCCCGGGATCCTGCACGGCATCGAGGACGAGCATCCGGAGCGGCGACAGATCGGCCAGCGCGCTCAGCGAACGGTCGGGCACACGAACAATGGCGAGCACCCCTTGCGGCGACTCCGTTTCCGCAGCACTGCGAAAGTCCTTCTCGTCCACCTCGGTCACAAGCCGTCCCTGTGACTTCATCGATTCCAGCAACGCGGCCCCGCGCGACGACTCCGCCAGCTTCGGTGCGGCCAGAATGCCAACCACGTCCAGCGGGGATCGCAGGAGTTCTTCGATGCAGCGAATCCCTTCCGCCACAAACAGCGCGTCGCGCGCGCGCGCTTTGCGACGCCGCAGGTCACGCGCGAGCGTCAGGACGCGCATGAGGGTGCTCGATACGAACCGGAGTGCCGGCGTCCGCACTCCGGGGCATCCTCTCCCCGAGTCGTTCGCCGCGTCCGATTCATGGTGCGGCTGTTCGAAGCCCCGCGGGCACATTGCATTGGCCAGAAATATGAAGCGCGTGCCGGGCGTCGTCGCCCTCTCCCTCTCTCTGGGCGCCTGCGCCGTCTCCACCCAGCAAGAGGTGCAGATGGGACAGCAGTACTCCCAGCAGATCAACGCGCAGCTGCCCATCGTCCGTGACGCCGAGGTAAACCGCTACATCAACCTGCTCGGCGACTCCATTGCACATGTGGCCGATCAGCGGGGACTCAGCTGGCACTTTTTTGTCGTGGACAGCAAGGAGGTCAACGCATTCGCGGTCCCGGGCGGCTACGTCTACGTGAACCGCGGGCTGATCGAGCGTGCCACCAGCATGGACGAACTGGCGGGGGTGCTCGGACACGAGATCGGGCACGTGGTGCTGCGCCATTCGGTGAAGCAGATGCAGCAGGCGCAGGGCGCCAACGTGGGAGTCACGCTCGCCTGCGTGCTGACGCGTGTTTGCCAGAGTCAGGCGGCCGGCGCCGCGATTCAGGTCGGCGGCACCGCGCTGTTCGCCAAGTTCAGCCGCGATGACGAAGCGCAGGCGGATCACGTCGGCGTGCAGTATGTCACTCGCGCCGGCATCGATCCGCGCGGCATGACGCAGATGTTTCAGACGCTCCTCGACGAGCGAAAGTCCCGGCCGGCCGGGGTGGACGCGTGGTTCGCCACCCACCCGCTGGAAGAGGACCGCATCGCCGCCGTGCAGGCGGAGATCGACCAGATCAGCCCGTCCGTGCTGCGCACCCTCACCACGGATACCCCCGCCTACCGGGCGTTTCGCGACCGGCTGATGTCGCTGCCGGTAACCACCTCACGCGGCCGGCGCTGACTCGCCGGGTATCGGCAGGCGCGCCGCCCGTTTCCTCCATCGGAGAATCCAGAGGTTCAATATGCAGCGTTCTCTTCTTGGCAGTGCTTCGCTCGTCGTCCTCGCGGCCGCGGCTGGTCTGGCGCCCCGCGTGGCGGTGGCCCAATTCGCTGCTCCACCAGCCGGCAAGCCGGTCTCCGTCGGCATCCAGGGTGGCCTCACCGTGCCCAGCGGTGACCTCGGCGATGTCACGAAGACCGGGTGGAACCTCGGCGGGTACGTGCAGTACCGGCAGCCCGACCAGGTTTTCGGACTTCGCGGTGAAGTGCAGTACAGGAACGACTTCACCGACCGGTTCCTGGTGGACGAAGGCGGATCCGTTGGCACGACGGGCCACTACGGCATGCTCTCCTTTGGCGCGGACGGCGTCCTTGAAGTCGCGCCGCAGGGACGCGGTATCGGCTGGTACCTGCTGGCGGGACCCGCCGTGTATCGCGTAGAGCCGTCCATCACCGACCAGGATATCACCGTGAGCAGCAGCGACACCAAGCTCGGGTTCAACGCCGGCGGAGGCCTTCGTTTCCGGATGGGCGGAGCGAATCTGTTTGTCGAGTCGCGTTATCACGCGGTGAGCGTGGGCAACACGCACTTCCAGTTCTTCCCGATGAGCGTGGGATTGTCCTGGTAGTGACGCTGATCGGCGGCGACGGTCGCGAGATCATCCCCGGAATCACGGTGTCTCCTCACCGCCGTCGCCGTCGCCCTCTTCCACCCGCCGCACGAATTCGATGACGATGCGCTCGAAGCGCTCGGCCGCCGCGGCCGAGCGTTCGAGCACATCGGCGTGATCGACCTTCCCGGCCGACAAGCCAGCGGCCGGATTCGTTATGCAGCTCACCCCCGCCACGCGCAGCCCGAGCGCGCGCGCCACCAGCACCTCGGGCACGGTGGACATGCCCACCGCGTCGGCCCCCAGGCGCTCGAGCATCCGGATTTCGGCCGGCGTTTCGTACGACGGCCCCAGCAGCCCCGCGTAGACGCCCTCCTGCAATGCCTCGCCGAGGAAAGCGGCGGATTCGTGGAGCAGCGCGCGCAGCGCGGGATCGTACGGACACGACATGTCCGGGAACCGCTCATCCCCGGCCACGACCGGACCGGTGAGCGGATTCCGCCACATCAGATTGATGTGGTCGTTGATGACCATCAGGTCGCCGGTCCGGAAGGTGCGCCGGATTCCTCCGGCCGCGTTCGACAGCAGCAGCACCCGCGCGCCTAACGCGGAGGCCACCCGGACCGGGAATCCGGCGGCGGCTGGGGGATGTCCCTCGTACAAGTGAAAGCGGCCGGCCAGCACCAGCGCCTCGCGCCCCGCGAGCTCCCCGGCCATCAGCAGCCCGGCATGACCCTCCACGGCCGGCGCCGCGAAGCCCGGGATGTCGGCATACCGCACCGAGCGGGCGCGACCCACCCGCTTCGCCAGTCCTCCCAGCCCCGAGCCGAGGACGATCGCGATGGCCGGCGCGCGCACATCGAGTCGCTCGCGCAGCGCGCCGGCCACAACGCTCGCGTCCACGGCCACCGACGCCTCACTCACGAGATCCGCTCCGTCAAAGCGGCCACTCGGCGTCGGACATTCCTCCGCGCGCCCAGATGGCCGCGCGACCCCGCGCGGTCATGGTCCCGTGTTGAGTTCGCCGCCAGCCGAACAGGTACCGCTCCGCGCCGAGCACCGCAGAAACGCGCACTGGCACGACCGTAGTTACGCTGATGCTGGAGAAGCGGGACCGCTTCACGCGGCCGCTCCCGTCAGGCGCGCGATGTCCGCGCGCGCTGCTTCGATGAGCGACACCCGCTCCGGCCACGGCAGAAACGCGCTCTCGAACCCGTTCAGGGCGATGCGAGCCAGCTCGTCGAACGTGAAGCCCAGGCGGTGTGCGGCATGCTCGTACTCGTCGGTCAGCGACGTCCCGCTCATCAGCCGGTTGTCGGTCCCCAACACCACGTTCATCCCGCGATCGAAATACGTCCGCGCCGGATGCGCTTGGTACGACTCGGCGGCCCGCGTCTGGACGTTGCTCGTCAGGCACATCTCCAGGGGAATCCGCCGGTCGTTCACGTACTCCGCCAGCGACTCGTCCTCGAACAGCCGCGTGGCGTGGCCGATGCGATCCGCGCAGCACTCGTGCACCGCCTGGCGGATCGACCCCGCGCCATCGCCCTCTCCCGCGTGGCACGTGCAGGCGAGGTCGTGCGCCCGCGCGAAATGAAATGCCTCGGCGTGCGCCGACGCCGGGTGTCCGCGCTCCGCACCGGCCAGATCGAAGCCCACCACCCCGCGTCCCTTGTAGGACACTGCCATCCGGGCCACTTCCAGCGACTCGGTGGCCGGATGGGTGCGCAGCGTCGTCACGATCAGCCGCCCAACGAGGCGATACCGCTGCCCGGCACGCTCCAACCCGCGCACGACCGCCTCAATCGTCGCGCCGACCGACAGTCCGCGGCGGGTGCTGAGCACGGGATCGAACCGCGTCTCCAGATAGCGCACTCCCTCGCTCGCACAATCCTCCCCGAGCTCGAACGCGATCCGCTCGAGCGCGTCCTCGGTCTGCATCACCGACAGCGTGGTGTCGAAGCGCTGAAGGTAGTCCTCCAGGCTCCGGGCGTCCCGCACAACCATATAGTTGCGGAGCGCCTCGGCGTCGTCGCGTGGCATCGCGACGTCATACTCGCGGCCCAGGTCCAGCAGGGTCTCGGGGCGCACCGAGCCGTCGAGGTGGCAGTGGAGTTCGGCTTTCGGAAGCCGCTCCAGCAAGGCCCGGGTGACCGCGAGCCCCATGCGCTACGGCGCACCGGGAGCGTGGTGCCGCCCGGAGACGATTCGAAGAATGGCGCCCGTGTACATCTGCGCGTCCGGCTCGACCGGAAGCCCCCGGCTGTCGGTCAGGGCGCGATCCCGGGCGGCCACCAGATCCGCGGTCGCCGGGTCGAAGGCGCGCACGGCGTCCAGCGCGAGGGACCCGGCCGGCACATCCACCCCCCGCGCATTGATGTAGACGCGGATGGACTCAGACATGCGCGCTGCGGGTGCGGAGCGGCGATGGTTCCTGGAGCATGCGAGGAAGGTAGCCGCACCCCCCTCCCGCAGGGAGGCGAGAGGTCCGCGTCGCACGGCCGGCGGCAACGAGTTCGGATTGCCTCGGCGGATCGCGCACGACGCCGTTTGCCCGGTCTTGGGGCTTTGGCCTTTGACCTTTGGCCTTTGACCTTTGGCCTTTGACCTTTGGCCTTTGACCTTTGACCTTTGGCCTTTGGCCTTTTTTTCTTGGCCTATTTCCTTTAGCCCATGGACTTTGACCTGTGGCCTTCGGCCTCCAGACGCGATACAAAACCGTGACACCGACGTCGCTTCTATTTCCTCAGATGCGAGCGCATCGTGAATCCGACTCGGCGATGCGGTCGTCGAGCCAGTTAGCCCCGCATCATTGGCTTCGCGCGTGGCATCGGATCGGCGAAGTCCATCGTCGCACGCAAAGGTCGCCGAGGCGCTGATCGAGATGCTCGTGGACAGGATCCATCGCCGGCTGGAGTCCGGATGTCGCTGAATCATGCGCCGCCGGGCGATCGCATCCTCGTCGTCGACGACGAGCCGGACATTGTCGCTCTCGTCGCCTACCACCTGGTCAAGGCCGGCTACCGCGTCTCCACGGCGACCAATGGTGGCGACGCGCTCCGCGTAGCCCAGCAGGATCATCCGGGGCTCATCGTCCTCGACCTGATGCTCCCCGAGATGTCGGGGCTCGAGGTGCTCGAAGAGCTGCGCCGCGACGAGACCACCCGCGACATCGCCGTCCTGCTGCTCACCGCGCGACGCGATGAGCCGGATCGCATCAAGGGGTTGTCACTCGGCGCCGACGACTATCTCACGAAGCCTTTCAGTCCCCAGGAACTCGTCCTCCGGGTGGGGGCGATTCTGCGGCGTCTGGTGCAGGGACAGCAGGGGCTCGCGGACCGGATCCGTATCGGGCCGATCGTGGTCGATCGGGCGGCCCACCGGGTCACGGTTGATGGCCGTGACCTCGATCTCACCCCCACCGAGTACCGCCTGCTCCTCACCCTCGCCGAACGGCGGGGACGCGTGCAGGGCCGGAGCCACCTGCTCGAGACCGTGTGGGACGCCGCGCCCGACATCCAGACCCGCACCGTCGACATGCACGTGCAGCGCTTGCGCAGTAAACTTGGGGCGGCGGGAGAGCTGATCGAGACCGTCCGCGGATTCGGATACCGCCTGCGAGCCGCCCAGCCGCGTAGCGCTTGACGCTTACCCAACGACTGATCGCCGGATCACTCCTGGTGATCGGCGCATTCGTCGTCCTCACGGTCACCAGTCTGGACAGGCGGCTGCGCGCACGGTTGCGCGAAGACATTGCCGCCGAGCTCCTGCGCGAGGCGCATCTGGTGGGCATGCAATGGCGGGCCGGGGCCAACGCCGACTCCCTGGCCGATGACGCCGGTCGCGCCATCGCCCACCGGGTGACGCTGATTGCCGCCGACGGCACGGTCATCGGCGACTCCGAGTTCGATCCACCAGCGTTAGGCAGGCTGGAAAACCACGCCCACCGCCCGGAGGTTGTTCAGGCGATGGCCGACGGCGAGGGGTCGTCGGTGCGTATCAGCCCCTCGGAGGGTGATGAGGAACTCTACGCCGCCGTCCGAACAACTCTGGGCATCGCCCGCGTGTCGGTGAGCACCCGGGCCCAGGACGTGATCGTGAGCCGGATGCAGCGCGATGTCCTCACGGTGGCCGCGGTGGGCACGCTGTTCGCACTCCTGCTGGCGGTTTTCTTCGCCCGGACGGTCGCCCGGCCCATCCTCGAACTGCGCGACGACGCTCGTGCCATCGCCGGCGGCGACCTCGAGCACCGTCCATCACTGGCCGCCCCGGGCGAGGTGGGCGAGCTGGCCATCGCGTTCCACCGGCTCGCCGAGCAGCTCTCGGCCCGCCTGCAGGCCCTCGAGGCCGATGACGCGCTCCTCCGCGCCCTCAGCGATTCGCTGAACGAGGGCGCCGTGGCCATCGACGCACGACGCGACGTGGTCCACATGAACGCGAATGCGCGCCGGCTGCTCGACGTGCGCGACACCGTACCATTCCCGGCCGACCGCCTTCCTCGGGACCGCGTTCTGCGCGACGCCATCGACGCGGCCGTGGCCGGCGGTGCCACCGATGCCCTGGAGCTCCGGCTCGGCGACCGCACGGTCTCCCTCACCGCACGCCCCCTCGCCGCCGGCGGCGCCGTGCTGGCGCTGTTCGACCTCACGCCGGTGCGGCGACTGGAAGCCGTCCGGCGCGACTTCGTAGCCAATGTCTCCCACGAGCTGAAGACGCCGCTCACGGTGGTCGGCGGGTTCGCCGAAACCCTGATGGACGAACACCTGAACGCCGAGGAGCGCCAGGGATTCGTGACCACCATCATTTCCAACACGCGTCGCATGCAGCGCATCGTCGACGACCTCCTCGACCTCTCGCGGATCGAATCGGGTAGCTGGGCCCCGATGCCAAGCGAGGTCGATGTGGCGGTCGCAGCGGCGGAGGCGTTTTCCACCGTTCGCGCCAAGGCCAAGGCCGGTGGAATCGGGCTTCGCACCGAAATTTCCCCTGATGCCGCCGCGGTCTACGCGGACCACACAGCGATCCGCCAGATCCTCGTAAACCTCGTCGACAACGCGGTGCGCCACACGGGCGCCGGCGAAGTCGTTGTCTCCACCCGACGCCAGAACGGCGGAATTGTTATCGCGGTGCGCGACACGGGAAGCGGTATCTCGCGAGAAGCACTTCCCAGGATCTTCGAGCGCTTCTACCGGGTGGATGAGGGCCGTTCGCGGAACGAGGGTGGCACCGGCCTCGGTCTCGCCATCGTGCGTCACCTCGTGGAAGCACACGGTGGGCACGTGCGCGCCGCCAGCACCGTTGGCGAGGGCACGACTGTCGAGGCATGGATTCCGGCTCCCGGAGCCGCCTGACCGCCCAGGCTAGCCACCGACGGTCCCGCCCGCCGTGACACTTCCGTTGCATACCCGTGCGGTGTCCGAAACGCAACTGATGCACTGTCAATGCGAATTCAGTGGTTCTCCTACGCGTGATTTCACGCCTCACTCGGAGCGGCCCAATTCGCATGAACAGTCCCAACGCCCGTCGTCTCGTGTCGCGCCTCCTCGCGCTGGCAGCCTTGCTGCCCGTGCTGGTAGCGGTTCCGGCCGCTGCGCAGGGGACATCACCCACGCCGCTGCCGAAAGGTCGGATCGTGGGTCGCATTCTGGACGCCGTGTCAGGAGAGGGCGTGAGCGACGTGCAGATCCAGGTCGTGGGAACCAGTCTCGGTACGACTTCGGGCGTGAATGGGCGTTTCGCCATTCCCGGCATTCCCGCGGGCACCGTGACGCTGCTGGCGCGTCGTCTCGGCTTCCAGCAGAAGACCGTCACGGGGATCATGCTCGACGCGAATCGGACCCTCGAGCAGAACATCTCCCTCGAAGCCGCGACCGTCGTGCTGAGCGCGACCGTCGTGACGGCAAGCACCGAGCGCGGAACGATCAACGAAGCGATGAACATGCAGCGCACCGCTGTCGAGGTGGTGAGCGCGGTAACCGCGGAACAGATCGCGAAGACACCGGATGGCGACGCCGCCCAGGCGGCCCGCCGCATCAGCGGCGTGACGGTGCAGCGCGACGGCGTGGTCTTCGTGCGTGGCTTGGGTGAGCGCTACACCACCACCCAGCTCAATGGGTCACGCGTACCCAGCCCGGAGCCCGAGCGGCGTGTGGTGCCACTGGACCTGTTCCCGTCGGGGCTCCTCCAGACCATCACCACGACCAAGACCTTTACCCCCGACCAGCAGGGCGATTTCTCCGGCGCCACGGTGAACATCCGCACCCGCGAATTCCCGGCGCGCCGCTCCTGGTCCCTGCAGTTGAACAGTGGGTTGGCCGGCGGAGCGACCGGTGACCACCTCATCGCCGGACAGACCACCGGCGGCGAGCAGTTCGCGATGGTGAATCACGATCGCGACCTCCCGCCGCTTCTCAGGCAGGTCGGGAACTTCCAGGGCATCAATCTCTCTCAGGCAGACATGAACCGTCTGGTGTCGCAGTTCCGCGACGCCTGGACCCCCAAGACGATCAGCGCTCCGCCGTTGGGTTCGGGCTCGCTCTCGATCGGCGGGAACGACCCGCTCCTGCTGGGTCATCGCCTGGGGTATCTGCTGTCTGGCACCTACTCGTCAGGCACGTCGGTCAAGAGCGATCAGGTCCGTGCCCTGGCAAACCGCGGAAATATTGCCGGGCAAACAACCGAGATCGACCGGTTCGAGGGATCGACGACCACCCAGAGCGTGCTCTGGGGCGGGCTGGTGAATCTGAGCACTTTGATCGGGTTGGGGTCGCGCATCTCCCTCAACGGCATGTACGACCGCACTTCCGACAACAATGCCCGCATCGAACGTGGATCCTTTGAAAACGAAGCATTCGCGGCGAAGATCACGCGCATGCAGTACATCGAACGGGGCGTGCATTCGCTCCAGGTGTCCGGGGAACACCAGTTGGGCAGGAGAAACCGGGTGGACTGGGCGGCCACCGCAAGCGGCGTAACGCGCGACGAGCCGGACCGCTCCGAGTTCGTCCAGCAAATCGTGCAGGACCCCGCCACCGGCGCGGAGCAACTCCTGTGGCACAATACGAGTAATGGGGGCGCCGCGCGCACCTTCTCTTCGCTCAATGAGCACAGCGACGAGGGGAAGGCGAACTATCAGCTGACGTTTTCTGCGGGCGGTCGCGACCACGCCCTGAAGCTCGGCGGGTTGATCCGGAGCACGGCCCGCGACGCCGACACGCGCGCGTATGCGATCGAGGCCCCCGGGGCGACCAATGACATCCGTGCGCTGCCCGCCGAAGAACTGTTCGACGGCCGGTTCACCAATCCCACTGACAATGTCTTCGTGATCGCACCGATTTCTGAAGGCGGCTCCTACACCGCAGGTGACCACCTCGGTGCCGGCTACGCCATGACCGAGGTCTCTCTCTCAGAGCGGCTTCGGCTGATCGGTGGCGTGCGCTACGAGTCGGATCACGTCACCGTCAACGCGGCCTCCACCCTCGGCACGCCGGTGTCCACCACCAAACAGTGGAATGATCTGCTCCCCTCCCTGGCGCTCGACGTGAAGTTGAACGATGCGCAGCAGCTTCGGCTGTCCGCATCCAGGACACTGGCGCGTCCGGAGTACCGGGAGCTTTCTCCCATCACCAGCCGTGACGTGCTCAATGGCGATGATACCCAGGGGAGCGACGCGCTGGAGCGCACCAACATCCTGAATATCGACACCCGGTGGGAGTGGTACCCGAGACCCGAGGAGGTTCTCAGCATCGCGTTCTTCATCAAGCGGTTCGACAAGCCGATCGAGCGCGTCTACCGGGCCTCAGGCTCGGGGACCCGAACCGTCTACTACACGAACGCCAAAGGCGCCGACAACTACGGCGTGGAGCTCGAGGCGCGGAAGGCTCTCGACTTCCTTGGCAGCGCGTTTACGCCCTTCACGGTCTTCAGCAACGTGACCTTGATGCAGAGCCAGATCCGTCTGGACAAGAACACCCAGGCGAGCGCTACGAATCTCAAGCGTCGGATGGTGGGACAGGCGCCATACGTGATCAACGCGGGACTGTCGTACATCTCCAACAGCGGCTCCACCTCGGCGACCGTGCTCTTCAATCGCATCGGCGATCGCATCGATGCAGCCGGTGATTCTCCCCTCCCCGACGTGGTGGAACAGGCCCGTAGCGTGGTCGACCTTTCGCTGCGATTCCCGCTCGGCAGTGTGTTGTCCGGGCGTCTCGACGGGAAGAATCTGCTCGACGCGCCGTTCCACACGGTGCAGGGCACAGTCACGCGCGAATACTTCCGCACCGGCAGGACTCTGCAGGCCGGACTCGTCTGGCGTCCTTGATTGGCGCCACGGTCACGATTCACGTGACCGTCTCGTGACGTTGGGTAGACGTAACGAACACAGTCCGGCTTTGAATTTGGAGGCTCGTGGCGTCGTCGGATCCTCCTGACGCGTAGCTCGCATCACATCCATCCCTGCAGAGGAACCGGAATGTTCAGCCCCATCCGTTTCACCACCGCGGCGCTCGCAGCACTCGCGATGCTGTCCGCCTGCAGCAACAACGACAAGAGCACCGGGCCACCAGCCAATCCTGACCCGCCGCTCGGCTTCTCAGCGACCGCGACCGGCACGGGCACGGTACGCGTCACCTTCAGCGGCCGCAGCGGCGAGAGCTACGAGATCAGTCGCGCCGACGGTGGATCTGCCAGCTTCACGGTGATCACGACGATCCCAACTCTGTCAGCCGACGGCACGCAGACCTACGACGACACCAGCCTCGACCCGTCGACCGCATATCAGTACGAAGCGGTGGCAATCAAGTCGGGGGCGCGCAGCGATCCGACGACCCCGGCCACTACTACCACCTTCGCGCTCGGCTACGCGTCAGCTGACATCACCGGTGACATTACTGCGAGCCGCACGCTGTATGCCGACACGACCTATACGCTCAAGGGGTTCATCCACGTGGTGGGCAACGGCACGACGCTGACCATTCAGCCCGGGACCACGATCCTTGGCGCCTTCGATCCGGCCGGCTCGTCGCTGTGGATCCTGCGCGGCGCCAGGATTCAGGCGGTGGGCACCGCGGATCGCCCCATCGTCTTCACCTCGTCACGACCCGTCGGGCAACGACAGATCGGCGACTGGGGCGGATTGCTCCTCATCGGGAACGGCATCAACAGCCGCAGCGGGACGGTGGAGGTAGAGGGATCCGGCACGGACGGCACGACGGTGGTGAGTGGGAAGAACTACCAGGTCATCTACTCGGGCGGCACCACGGCGACCGACAATTCCGGGACGCTCCAGTACGTCCGCGTCCAGTTCGCCGGCTACGCCCCTTCGCTCAACAACGAGTTGAATGCGTTCACCTTCGCCGCCGTCGGTTCCGGCACACGCCTGTCCTACGTCCAGGCCCTCGGCGGCCTGGATGACTCGTACGAGTTTTTCGGCGGCGCGCTGGACGGCGATCACATGGTGGCCTACGAGACCGGCGACGACATGTTTGACATGTCCGAAGGCTTCCAAGGCCGGCTCCAGTATCTGATTGGCTTCAACTCGGTGCAACTCACGCCGCGTACTGGCGCCGGGTTTCTCGCCTCCGATCTCGAAGGCATCGAGAACGACGGTTGCCAGGGATCGGGATGCGACAACGGATTCAACCAGCAGCCGTACACCGAGCCCGTGGTAGCAAATTTCACGCTCGTCGGCTGCGGGGCCGCCACGTGCGTCGGCGCCTCGGGCGGGCACGGGATGATGCTCCGGCGAGGGACCGGCGGTTTCTACGTCAACGGCGTGGTGGCGCGGTTCCCGACCGATGGCGTCTCGCTGCGTGATAATGAGTCCTACGCCCGGGGGGGCTCGGTACCGATCCCCGACATGGCGACGACCGACCTGGCCGTGAAGAACGTCTATTTCGCGGAAACACCGAAGGTCTTCGAAGGCCCTGGCTCCAACCCGCAGAATTCTCTCGACCTGGCCGGAAACGGTCTCACGTTAGGCGGTGCGCTCGCGACCGCCCTTTTTACCAAGATTCCCGCTCAGGGCGTGGCCCCAACCGGTGTGGCGGATTTCGACTGGACACCGGTAAACGGATCGGCGATCGCCACAGGCGGAATGAACACCTTCACGGGAAAGCTCCTGACCAAGGCCGGCACCTTTGTCCAGCCATCGGCATACCTTGGCGCGGTCGCACCGGGCGGGGCCAAGTGGTGGGAGGGGTGGACATATTACGCTCGCAACTGATTCGCATCTTCGTATCGACATGGGCGGCGTCCTCCGGGCGCCGCCCATGTTCGTCCGGGTGGGAAACCCACATGAGAATCGCAACATCGCCCTTTCGTTTATCCTCCATGGTCGTCGCGACCGTGGTCATACTGACCTCCTGCGGGCGTGCCGAAGGAACCCCGGCGCCCCGCACCGCGGCCGATTCACTGCGCGAGGACTCGATCGCCCGCGCGCGACAGGATTCCATCAACCGCGTCCAGCCAGGATACATCGTCGACTCGATCCTGCCGCTGGACGAGGAGATGCGCCGGTTCAGCGAGAGCATCGGCGGGGCACACGTCACAGCGCTGCGCCACGGCAGCCAGTCGCGCGACCAGGTCGTCAGCCGGTTCGTCAAGGCGCTCGCCGCGAACGACAGCACCGAACTTCACGACATGGTGCTCTCGGCGCGCGAATTCGCGGACCTGGTTTTCCCGAGCTCACCGTACACTCACCCGCCGTACCGCGAATCCCCGGCTCGAATCTGGATGCTCATCAACGAGCCGAGCGAGTCCGGGTTGACTCGACTCCTGCGTCGTCTGGGCGGCAAGCCGTTGGACTACATCGACCATCGCTGCGACGCGAAACCTGACCGGCAGGGCCCCAATACGATCTGGACCGGCTGCACCCTGCGGATCCGCGAGACAGATGGGTCGATCAGCACGCATCGCTACTTCGGTTCGATCATCGAGCGCGACGGGCGATACAAGATCGTGAGCTACCGGAACGAGTTCTGACCCTGGCGACAGAGTTCAAGCGGCGTGCGAGCAGGAATGCGACATCGACCCGTCCGGGAGCGCCACGATCGGGCACTTTCGGAAGCCGCCGGTTCCCCACGCGCTCGTGGCCGGGGAGCGGCGTTGCGGCCGGACGTTCGTGACCTGGCGGTTACGCAAGCGACACAGCGGTGAAACGCGGCCGAGTGATTCTCTCTCTCCAGATGGGAAGCTTCCCGTTTCGGACCGCGGTCCGGAACGGCGGTCTTGCGTGTCCGCGTGGGCCGGTGAAACGACCGGTCCGTTACCGGTTCGTCGCCAAGCTGTTACACAGAGCCGGCAGAGTACGGCGTTGTCGTTACAAACGACGCTGGTTCACTCGCACCCGGTGACGATCCGTGACAATCCGACTTGCTCCCCGCCGTGCCCACGTCCGCGTCCTCCGTCCTCTCCCTCCGCTCGTCTGCCTGGTGACCGCCACGGTTGCGGCCCAGGGTCCTGTCGCTCCACTTCCGACTTCGCCACCCGCATCCCCTCCGGCGACTCGCGATTCCGCTGCGGGGACCGCGCAACCGTCGTCGCCCTCGTTCTCCTTCTCAGGCGTGCTCTACGCGAACTACCAATACGGCGGGCCCAAGGGGAGTCGGTCACAGAATCGATTTGACCTGGAGCGCGCGTATCTCAACTTCCGCACCCGCGCCGGCGAGCGCGATTCCATTCGCATCACCCTCGACGTCTATCAACAACGGGACACGACCCGGGACGGCTACTACCGCGGGTGGAGTCTTCGAGCCAAGTATGCGTACCTCCAGCATGAGTTCCTTCGTGGCGGGGCCGACAACCTGCGCATCAGCGCCCGGATGGGACTCGTCCATACGGTGGTCATCGACAAGGAGGAGCAGTACTGGCAACGCGGATTATCGCAGGTCGCCATCGAACAGACCGGGTTCTTCTCCTCCTCTGATGCCGGCGTGGCATCAACCATTACCCTGCCGGACCGGGCGGGCGAGCTGTACACCACCATCGTGAACGGCTCCGGCTACGGCTCGCGCGAGCTCGATCGATTCAAGGAGTATGCGGCGCGGCTCACGCTGACCCCGTTTGCGCGCGGGTCGGGCTCCCTTCGGAGCCTCCAGATCTCACCCTGGGGCAGCCTTGGCGAGCGCGCGAGCGACTATGCGCAACGCCACGGCACGGTGCAAGCCGTCAGCCGTGGACGCGAGCGCAACCGCTATGGGCTGTTCGTGTCCACGCGCGGTCCGCGGCTGACGCTCGGCGCACAGTTGGCCTGGCGCAAGGATGTCGTCGAGCACGCCGACACGACCAGGGACGTTGTTCCCACCGCCAGCAGTCGCACCGGTCGGGTCACGTCGCTGTTCGCGATTGGACATCCCTTCGCATCCACGCCCCGGTCGCCGGGTGCGCCGCTCTGGGTGGTCGTACGACTGGATCAGGTCAAGCCGGACGTGAACGCGGATGGTGTCGTCCACGCCTGGACTGCCGGTATTTCCTGGGACTTCAGTTCCCGCACCTCGGCCACCCTCGACCTGCAATCATCCTATCCTGTCAGCGGACTCGTCGCGCCAAACACGCGCACGGTGTACCTGCATCTCATCGCCGGCTTCTGATCCCGTCCATTCTCCGGAGGCTCTCGTTATGCATCCGCGCACCATCGCGCTCACGCTGTTCGGCGCCGTTCTTGTCGCCGGCTGTGGCGGGGACCAACGTGCTCCTGGAACCGGCGACTCGTCGGCGGCGGTGAGCAGCGGCGTCGACCTGAACGGCGCCGGAGCAACCTTTCCCTACATCATTTATGACAAGTGGTTTTCGATGTATGCCCAGGCCACCGGCGTGAAGATCAACTATCAGTCGAAGGGGTCGGGCGCCGGCATCAAACAACTTTCCGACAATACCATCGACTTCGGGGCATCTGACAGCCCGATGACGGATCAGGAAATGGGCGCCGCGTCGGCCGGCAAGATCCTCCATTTCCCGACCGTACTCGGCGCCGTCGTGATCACGTACAATCTGGCAGAAGCGACCTCGCCCCTGCACCTCACCGGCGACGCCATTGCCGGCATCTTCCTGGGCAAGATCACGAAGTGGAATGACGCCCGACTGGCGGCTCTCAATCCCGGCGTCACGCTGCCGGCCCGCGACATCCTCGTCGTCCACCGCGCGGAAACAAGTGGCACGAGCTTCATCTTCACCGACTATCTCTCCACTGTGAGCCAGGACTGGGCGAACGGGCCCGGGCGTGGAAAATCGGTGAACTGGCCGGTCGGGCTCGGTGGGCAGGGAAATGAACAGGTTGCCGGCCAGGTAAAGACCACACCGGGTTCGATCGGCTACGTCGAACTCGCGTACGCCATTCAGAATCGCCTTCCGGCCGGTCATGTCAGGAACGCCGCCGGAGAGTTCGTTGCGCCCACCATTGAGAGCATCTCGGCGGCCGCTGAGGGCGCCATTTCGAGACTCGGCCCCGACACCGACTATCGCATCTCGATCGTCAACGCACCGGGTGCAACCGCGTATCCGATCTCTTCCTTCACCTGGCTCCTGGTGTACCAGCACCAGGCCGACCCGGTCAAGGGAAAGAAACTCGTCGACTTCATGCGCTGGATGTACCAGACGGGAGAGCAGAGCGCCGCCTCGCTCGATTATGCGCCCCTGCCGCCATCGCTGGCGCAGCGGCTCACCGACCGGCTGAGCGAGATCCAGATCGGCGGAGCGCAGTGACCGACGCCCGCGTGACACCCGAGGCGGCGGCGCTCGCGTCGTCGGTTCCGGCGTCCAGGCTGGAAGGCATTTCGATCGGCGACCTGCTGTACCGGGTCACGACCGCGGCGTTCGCCTGGGCGGTGCCCCTGTTGTTGTTGCTGATCGTGCTGGGGATCGGCATCGCGGCGTGGCCGGCGCTGAGCCATTTCGGCCCGTCGTTCCTCACCTCGTCCGAGTGGGATCCGGTGCGCGAGCGGTTTGGCGCCGCGCCGATGATCTATGGGACGCTGGTCTCGTCGACGCTCGCTCTGTTCATCGCCACGCCGTTGGCGTTAGGTGTGGCGATCTTTCTGTCGGATCTCTCTCCGCCCTGGCTCCGCCGGCCGGTCTCGTTCCTGGTGGACCTCCTGGCCGCCATCCCGAGCGTTGTCTACGGGCTGTGGGGGATCTTTGTGCTGCTGCCTGTGCTCCGGTCATCGGTGATGCCGTTTCTCGCGCAGACCCTGGGCCTGGGGCGCACACCGTTCTTTTCCGGCCCGGCATACGGGCAGAGCATGCTCGCCGCCGGGATCATCCTCGCCATCATGATCCTGCCGTACATCTCGGCCGTATCACGCGAGGTGCTGATGACGGTACCGCGCACCCAGCGCGAAGCGGCGCTGGCCCTGGGCGCCACCCGGTGGGAGATGATTCGCGACGCGGTGGTGCCGTATGCCCGTTCCGGAATCATCGGCGGCATCATGCTCGGCCTGGCCCGCGCGCTCGGCGAGACGATGGCAGTCACCATGCTCATCGGCAACCGCCACGACATTTCCACGTCGCTGTTCGCGCCGGGCTACACGCTCGCCTCGGTGATCGCCAACGAGTTCTCCGAAGCCACCGGCCGCCTCCACGTCTCGGCGCTGATGGCGTGCGGCTTCGTGCTGTTCGTTGTCACGCTGGTCGTCAACGCGATGGCCCGCTGGCTCGTCTGGAGCGTCGCCCGCGAGGCCAGGATATGACCGTTGCCCGATGGGATACGGTGCGCGGGCCACCGCGGCGCCGCACACCGCGTCCGCAGCGCCGCTCGATGCGTGCGCGCCGGGCCGTGAGCGCGGTGATGCTCGGACTCATGGGGGTCGCGGCCGTGCTGGCAACACTGCCCCTCATGCTCATTCTCTGGCACCTGCTCCGACAGGGCGCGTCGTCGATCAACCTCTCTTTCTTCACCCGCAACCCCCGGCCGGCACTGGAATCGGGTGGCGGTATGGCCAACGGCATCGTCGGGACCCTGATTCTCATTGGCGCGGCCTCGGTCATCGGGTTGCCCGTTGGTGTCGGCGCCGGCGTCTACCTCGCGGAGCATCGCGGCGCGCGTCTGGCGACCAGCGTGCGCTTCCTGTCCGACGTGCTGAATGGACTGCCCTCCATCGTCATGGGCATTTTCATCTGGCAGGCCCTTGTACGTCCGGCTGGACACTTCTCCGCCGTGGCCGGTGGCCTGGCCCTGGGAGCAATGATGTTGCCGCTCGTGACGCGTGCCACTGAAGAGATGGTGCGCACGGTGCCCGATGCCCTGCGCGAGGCCGCGCTTGCCCTCGGGTACCCCCGCTGGCGCACGTCCCTGTCGGTCGTGCTCCGTACCGCCCTGCCGGGCATTGTGACCGCCGCACTCGTCGCCATCGCCCGTATCGCCGGCGAGACGGCGCCGCTGCTTTTTACCGCGTTCGGTAACAACTTCTGGTCTGTGTCGTTACAACAGCCTATCGCCGCTCTCCCGCTGCAGATTTATCAGTATGCCATTGGCCCCTTCGATGAGTGGCACCGCCTTGCGTGGGCTGGCGCCCTTGTCCTCATTGCGCTGGTGCTCGTGATCAGCCTCGCCGCGCGATTCGTGACACGCCAGCGACACGGAGGAGCCGGTGACTGAGTTGGCTGATCTGGTGCGCCCACGCGTCACCACGCGCGCCGTCGAAGCACCCACCGACCCAGCGGTCAGGATTCGGGTGGCAGTGCGACAGCTCGACGCCTACTATGGCGCCCGCCGCGCCGTGAGCGGCGCGTCCATCGATCTGGCCGATCGCCGGGTGACCGCCATCATCGGTCCGTCCGGGTGCGGGAAGTCCACGCTGCTCCGCTGTCTCAACCGCATGCATGAAACGGTCTCCGGCGGGCGCGTGGAGGGAGAGGTTCTACTCGATGGAACCGACATCTACGCACGCGGCGTGAATCCCATCGAGGTGCGCCGCCACGTGGGCATGGTCTTCCAGCGCCCGACGCCCTTCCCGACCATGTCGATTCGCGACAACGTCGCCTCCGGGTTGCGGGGAATGCGCGGTGCGCACCTTGGTCGCGCCGACACGGACGCCGTCGTGGAGCAGTCCCTGCGACGTGCGGCGCTCTGGGACGAGGTCAAGGATCGGCTGCGGGAATCCGCCACCGCGCTCTCCGGTGGGCAGCAGCAGCGGCTCTGCATCGCGCGCGCCCTCGCCACCCGTCCCAGCGTCCTCCTGCTCGACGAGCCCACGGCGTCGCTCGACCCGTTGAGCACACAGAAAGTGGAGGACCTGGTGTACGAGCTCCGCGACACCGTGACGGTGGTCATCGTCACCCACAACATGCAGCAGGCCGCGCGCGTCTCCGAACACGCAGCGTTCATGCTGTTCGGTGAGCTCGTCGAGACTGCAGCCACCCGCGCACTCTTTACCACCCCCCGCGACTCACGCACCGAGGCCTACATCACCGGCCGCTTTGGATGAGCGCGTCGCTCCCTCCGGGGTCGCCGGCCCCGCCGGATCCGATGCCGGCGAGACAGGAGGTACGCGACCAGGCACGTCCCGCGCCGATTCCGACTCCGTCCGACGGGACCTCGCCATCCGGAACCATCGAGGCACGGCAGTTCTCGTTCTGGTACGGTGGCAAGCAGGCCCTGTACGACATCTCGCTCGGCATCAACCCGCAAATGGTGACCGCGCTCATCGGCCCGTCGGGGTGCGGGAAGTCCACCTTTCTCCGGTCCATCAATCGTCTCAACGCGCTCATCCCCGGTATTCGGTATGAAGGGAGCATCTTTCTCGATGGCGTGGACATTCACGCGCCCACGGTGGACCTCGTCCAGCTGCGCCAGCGTGTCGGAATGGTCTTTCAGCGATCCAATCCATTCCCGAAGTCCGTCTACGACAACGTGGCGTATGGTCCGCGCATCAACGGTGATCTGTCGCGCGCCGACCTGGAGGCGACCGTCGAGTCCGCGCTCCGCCGTGCCGCGCTCTGGGACGAGGTCAAGGATCGCCTGCGGCACAACGCGCTCAGTCTCTCGGGCGGCCAGCAGCAGCGGCTGTGCATCGCCCGGGCGCTCGCCAATCAACCCGAGGTGCTGCTGCTCGACGAGCCCTGCTCCGCGCTCGACCCCATCGCCACCCAGAAGATCGAAGAGCTGCTGTACGAGCTCAAGGCGGAGTTGACGATCGTGATCGTGACACACAATCTGCAACAGGCGGCACGGGTGTCGGACCGAACGGCGTTTTTTTACCTCGGGCGTCTGGTAGAAGTCGACACCACTGAGCGACTTTTCACCACTCCTCGCGAGGAACGCACCGAGGCGTACGTTACCGGGAGGTTCGGATGAGTTCCGTCGAGGCCGTTACTGCCCGTCATTTCCACGCCCAGCTGGCGACGCTGAAACAGCGCTTGCTCGACATGTCCGCGCGCGCCGAAGAGCTGGTCGACCTCGCCGTGGACGCGATGCTCACGCGGGACGCTGACAAAGCGGAGTCCGTGATCCAGGGCGACCGCGAAGTGGATCAGCTCGAACTGGAAGTGGAGCACCTCGCCATCGAGCTGCTCGCCCTGCAGCAGCCGATGGCCCGCGACCTGCGCTTCGTCATCACCGCCATCAAGATCTCCAGTGATCTGGAACGGGTGGGTGATCACGCCGTCAATATCGCGCAGTCGGCGCAGCACCTCCACGAGCAGCGGCTGCTGCGGATCGATCCCGCCATTGAGGACATGGCCCGGCGGGCGCGACGCATGCTCGGCGACGCGCTCGACGCCTTCGTGCGTGCCGACGGCGTGCTGGGCCGGGACGTCTGCCGGCGCGACGACCAGGTGGACTCGCTCCACGACGCGCTCTTCCGCACCCTCCTCACCCACATGATGGCCGACCCCCGCATGATCACCCCGTCCCTGGAGCTGCTGCTCGTGGGCAGGAACCTGGAGCGGGTAGCCGACCTCGCCACCAACATTGCTGAAGATGCGGTCTACCTCGCGGAGGGGAAACAGATTAAACATCATGCGGAACGGGAACTGCATATGGAGCCCGACACCGGCGCTGCCGCCGGATAGGAGCGTTCACACGAGATCTCTCGTCAGGCAGCAGGGAGCGCACGACTGCCTCCGCATCCGACGCATCAGGCGTCGCGCTCGTTCGTCCCTCGCTGTCTGGTCGTGGCTCCCCGCGTACCGTCTCCCGCCGTGCGGTCGGTAACCACCCCGCGGGTGCGGGTGTTCGATCTCCATTCGAGGGGTCACGCCGAACCCCATCCCCTCCGGCTCGCCGCCATCGACATCGGATCCAATTCCATCCGGCAGATCATTGCCGACGTCGCGCCGTCGGGCGCCATCCGGGTGGTCGATGAAATGAAGGCGGCCCCGCGACTCGGCGCGGACCTCGCCCAGAGCGGTCTCCTCTCGGAAGATGCAATGCAGCAGTCCGTCGAGGCCCTCCAGCGCATGGCGATGCTGGCGAGGCAGATGGGAGCGGCCCGTATCGACGCCGTGGCGACCAGCGCCGTGCGCGAGGCGACGAATCGCCGCGTGTTCATCGAGCGCGTCCGGCGGGAGGCCGGATTGAAAGTCCGCGTGCTCGACGGCGAGGAGGAGGCCCGCCTGTCGTTCCGCTCCGCGCTGGCGCATTTCGACCTCGGGGTCGGGCGCGCGGTCGTCATGGACATCGGGGGCGGGTCGCTGGAGCTCACGATGAGTGCCGACGGACTCGTCGAGCGGCTCATCTCGCTGCCCTTCGGAGCCATGCGCATGACCGAGCAGTTTCTGGGGGACCGACCACGGCGCAAACATCTGAAGCGGCTGCGCGATGCCATCCACGACGACATCCGTCGCGTGCTCCCGGTCAAGGACTGGCGCGGCGCACAGCTCATCGGATCGGGAGGAACATTCACCAACCTCGGCGCCATGTGTCTGGCGCGGCGCGGCCTTCCCTTCGACGGCCGCGTGCACGACACACGCGTGCCGCGTGAGGAGCTCGAGCACATCATCGACGCCCTGCAGCAACTCACGCCCGACGAACGCATGCACGTGCCCGGACTCAATCCGGGCCGCGCCGACATCATCCTGGGCGGGTTGGTCGTCGCCTCCGAGGTCATCGCGCGCGTCGAAGCCCGCGAGATCATCTGCTCGGGCTACGGTATTCGCGAAGGCATCCTGCTGGAGAGCGCACGGGTGGCTCCCCAGGTCGCAGATCCCGGCGAAGCGCGGGAGCGCTCGGTGCGGGCCTTTGCCGAGCGTTGCCACTATGAGTCCTTTCACGCGCAGCACGTCCAGAAGCTCGCCCTGCAGGTCTTCGACGCTGTCGGCGCCCGTCTGGGATGCGAAGCGGTCGAGCGACGCATCCTGGCCGACGCCGCCCTGCTGCACGATACCGGATATCACATCAACTACGACCAGCATCACAAGCACTCCTTCCATCTCATCTCGCACGCCGAGTTGCTGGGAGTGCCGCCCGAGGAACAGGTGGTCATCGCCCACGTCGCGCGATACCATCGTGGCGCCCCACCGCGACGCAAGCATCGCCAGTACGCCTCCCTGGACCGGGACACCCGCCGCCGCATCCGTCGCCTGTCGGCCATCCTGCGCATCGCCGATGGCTTCGACCGCGGTCACGTCGGCGCCGTCGGTCGCATCAAGGTCCGCACGCTGGCGCGCGCCATCCGCCTCACGGCCGAGCCCGATCCGCGGGCGCGCTCGGTTCGGCTTGAGCTCTGGGGGGCCAGCCGCAAGGCGCGGCTCCTGGAGAAAGTGGCCGGACGACCTGTGGAGATCGTGGCGCCCGATGGGACCGTCGTCCGCGAACCTCCCGCTGGCGAAGAGTCCCGATCGCGCCGGTGATGCGCCACCCGGCGCGCTGACCTGGTCTACTCTCCGCGCCTCTTCCCGGCCCGTTTTCTCCGGCCGTTTACCAGCACCACATTGTGGTCGTGCGGCTCCGGAGGTGGCGTGAGAGCTGCCGTACGGAATTCCTGCGTCTGGTAGCGCGATTCGGTCCGGTCCAGGCCCCACGGATCGCGCATCAACCGGCGTTGCGAACCCATGTCGTCGTCGCTGACAGGCGCGCGCTGCACGTACGTCCCGTCTCCCCGCAGCTCCCAGGCCTGCCGGTAGTCGGACAGGTACGTCTCGAGCAGCGTCGTCAGGCGCCGGTAGAAGGACCGATCCTCGATCGGCACCACGACCTCGACCCGCCGGTCGAGATTGCGCGGCATCCAGTCGGCGGAGCCCATGTAGAATTCCTCGGCTCCGCCGTTGGCGAAATAGAACAGGCGCGAGTGCTCGAGAAACCGCCCGATCACGCTGATCACATTGATTCGCTCGCTCAGGCCGGCGACGCCCGGACGCAGACAGCAGATTCCCCGAACGATGAGACTGACGTCGACCCCGGCCTGTGACGCCTCGTACAGCTCGGTAATGATCTCCGGAGCCACCAGAGCGTTCATCTTCGCGATGATCCGCGCCGGCCTGCTCTGCCTCGCGTGCTCGGCTTCCCGCCGGATCAGTTCGATGCACCGGTCCTTCAGGTTCGCCGGCGCCACCAGCAGCTTGCGGTACTCCCGCTGGCGCGAAAAGCCGGTAAGCAGGTTGAATAGCTCGCTCACGTCCGCGCCGATCTCCGGATTGCAGGTCAGCAGACCGAAATCCGTGTACAGCCGCGCCGTGCGGGAGTTGTAGTTCCCCGACCCGATATGCACATAACGGCGGATGCCATCCGCCTCGCGTCGCACGACGAGGGCGATCTTGGCGTGCGTCTTCAGTCCCGGCAGCCCGTACGCGACGTGGACGCCGTAGCTCTCCAGCGTCCGTGCCCAGTTGATGTTGTTGATCTCGTCGAATCGGGCCTGTAGCTCGACCAGCACCGCCACCTGCTTGCCGCGCTGCGCCGCTTCGGCCAGCGCCCGGACGATCGCCGTGTCGCCCGACGTACGGTACAGCGTCAGCTTGATAGCGAGCACGCTGTCGTCCTCGGCGGCAGCGTCCAGAAAACGCTCTACCGTGGCGCCGAAGGACTCGAACGGGTGATGCACCAGGAGATCGTGCTGGCGCACGACATCGAAGATCGAGCGATCGGGATCCCGCAGTTCCGGCGGCGTCACCGGCGAGAACGGCGGATCCCGCAATTCCGGAATCTCAAGCGAGGAAAGACCCATCAGGTCGCCCAGCTCGAGCAACGGACCGGCGTCGAAGACGTCGCGCTCGGTGAGCGCGAGCACGTCCGGCTCGGTCCCTTCGCGCAGTTCGTTCAGGAGAAGCTCCTGAATGTGCTGCGGCATCCCGGTCTCCACCTCCAGCCGCAGCACCTCTCCGAAGCGGCGCTCGAAGATCTGGGCTTCGATGAGCGCAAGCAGATCATCGGGCTCGTCTGAGGCGGGAACGTCGAGATCGGAATAGCGGGTGATCCGGAACGTGTGCCATCCCAGAACCTCCATTCCCGGGAACAGCTTCTCGAGGTGCGCCCCGATCACGTCCTCCAGCGGCACGAAGTGGTGCGCGCGGCTTCCACCAACCGGTACCCAGCGTGGCAGGCTCTTCGGCACTTTCACCCGCGCGAAGTGTCCTCCGTTGCGCGCGTCATCGCGCACCTGAACCGCCAGCGAGAGCGAAAGATTGGAGATGTACGGGAACGGGTGACCCGGGTCGACCGCCAGCGGCGTGAGGACGGGGAACACCTGCGACTCGAAGAACTGGTCGACCGACGCTCGTTCCTCGGCGCTGAGGTCGTTCATCGTGAGCAGCCGCACCCCCACCTTCTCGAGCGCCGGGAGGACAGCCTCGTGGAGGCACTCGCGCTGCTGTTGCATCAGCTCGCGGACGCGCCGATCGATCTCGTCGAGCTGAGCCTGGGCACTCATTCCGTCGGCGAGTGTCAGTTGCACTCCCGCAGCGACCTGTCGTCGGAGCGCCGCCACGCGCACCATGAAGAACTCATCCAGATTCGTGCTGAAGATCGAAAGGAACTTCAGCCGTTCAAGGAGAGGGGTGCGTTCGTCCAGGGCCTCGTGAAGAACCCGCGCGTTGAACTCCAGCCAGCTCAGCTCCCGATTGGAGAAGAGCGACGGGATTGTGGCTGTGTCGGTCATGACCCGCAGGTTGAGAGCACGAGACGGCTCAGGAGCCGTCGTCAGAACAGCCTCAAATATCGCCCTTCCGGCAGCCGCGCGTCAGACTGCCACAGCCGGACGGATGTAACGATGGCGAAATCGTTGCGCCGCATCGTCTTGCGCAGCAAGGGACCCGATGACTTGCGGACCAATGACGTTCGGCCTGCGGAACCGGAAGGGCCATCTGCCTTGGCCGCTAGTGACGCGTGACCAACTCCAGTCCCTGAAGGCAGATAGCGGCAATCAAGGCTGCGGCAGGGATGGTGAAAACCCATGCCCACACGATCCGGCCTGCGATGCCCCACCGGACCGCGGAGAGTCGAGTCGTCGCCCCCACTCCCACGATCGACCCGGTAATCGCGTGGGTGGTGCTCACCGGAATCCCGAACCTGGTGGCGATCAGGATCGCCACCGCACCACCCGTCTCGGCGGCTGAGCCGCCGACCGGACGCAGCTTGGTAATACGTGAGCCCATGGTGCGGACGATGCGCCAGCCGCCGAACAGCGTGCCAAGTGCGATGGCCGTATACGCGCCCATCTCGACCCAGAGAGGGATCCGGTTGACGTCCGCGACATGCAGGTGTCTGAGCCATCCGGTTTGCGTCGCGAAGACCTGCTGGGCAGAAAACAGCAGGCCGACGATGATCCCCATGGTCTTCTGCGCGTCATTCGCCCCGTGCGAGTACGAAAAGAGCGCCGCGCTGAGCAGTTGCACGCGCCGGAAGATCGCATCCACCCGACCCGGCGGGACGTGCTGAAGGATGCGGTAGTACAGGACCATGATCCAGAAGCCGGCGACCAGGCCAATCAGGGGCGACAGCACGATGAACAACAATGTCTTCGTCCAGCCGGCCGGGATGATCGCTCCCCATCCCGCCTTGGCGACCGCGGCGCCCGCGTAGCCGCCCACCAGCGCGTGCGAGGAGCTGCTGGGCAGACCGAACCACCAGGTGATCAGGTTCCAGATTATCGCGCCCAGCAATCCACCCAGAATAACGTTGGGCGTCACCAGCGAGACGTCGATCATCCCGGAGCCCACCGTTCGGGCAACCGCCGTACCGACGGTGAAGGCCGCGACGAAATTGAAGAATGCCGCCCACGCGACTGCCGCCAGCGGAGACAGGACGCGCGTTCCCACCACCGTCGCGATCGAATTCGCGGAATCGTGGAAACCGTTGATGAAGTCGAAGCAGAACGCGATCGCGACGATGACGACGATGTAGGCGGCCACGATTCACGAGTTCTTGATCGAAATACTCTCGAGCACCATGGCCGCCGTCTGACACCGGTCGATCGCTCGCTCGAGCGTATCGTAGATCTCTTTCCACTTGATGACTTCGATCGGATCGGGATGTCCCGTGAACAGGTCTTCCACCGCGCGCTGATATGCGGCGTCACCCTGCTCTTCGAGCAGCTTGACCTCGTGGGTCAGCCTGGCGACTTCGCGGCGATTCCTGATTTCGGTCACCGCGCGGTCCAGCGCCTGCACTGACTCGCGCAGCAGGTGCGCCAGCTCGCCGGCGTACGGGCGTGACTCACGGAGCTTGAACATCGCGGCCCGCCGGGCGGTGCCGTCGATCAGATCACACACGTTGTCGAGTTCCTGCGCGAGGTTGTGGATATCCTCGCGATCGAGCGGCGTGATGAAGCTCTTGTCGATACGGATGCTGACTTCATGCGTGATGGAGTCCGCCTCGTGCTCCACCACCTTGATCGCGGCCACGAAGTGATCGAGACGCGCCGGCTCGGCGAACATCTGCTCGAGCAACTCCGCGGCCGTCTTCATCTTGGCCGAGAGCGCGTTGAAGAGGTCGAAGAACTGTCGGTCGCGTGGAATCAGAGGCACGGTGGGGACTCAGTAGGCGTCGGACCGCTGCGGCGCACCCGCACCCGTGGTGCAGTGCGTCGCGTGGTCCGCCGCGATCGACAGGAGGTCGCGAAGGGGCATCGGGCCAGGGCCAAGACACTTGGCCATCGCGACGCCACTCGATGTCCCGATGCGCGTCGCGCCACTCGCGATCATGCGAAGCGCCGTAGGACAGTCGCGCACCCCACCCGAGGCCTTCACACCCAGCGTGTCACCCACTACCAGGCGCATGAGCGCTACCGCCTCGGCGGTGGCGCCTCCCGCGCTATGGAAGCCGGTGCTCGTCTTCACGAAGCGGGCGCCCGCCTCCCTGGCCAGGGCCGTTGCGCGAATAATCTCCATTGGCGTGAGCGCCGCCGATTCGATGATGACCTTCACCGGTGTAAAGGGCGCTGCCCGGACTACTGCGACGATGTCGTCAAAAACATGGTGCCAGTCGCCGCTCTTGATGTGACCGATGGCGGCGACCATATCAAGTTCGGTCGCGCCGTGCCGCACCGCGAGCTCCGCCTCGAACGCTTTCGTTTCCGAATCCACCGCGCCCAGAGGGAAGCCGATCACCGTGGCCACACCAACACCACTGCCACGCAGTCGCGCGGCACAGTGCGCCACCCAGACGGGATTGATGCAGACGGTTGCGAAGTCGTTCTCGCGCGCCTCATCGCAGAGCGTATCGATCTCGGCGCGAGTGGCCTCCGCCTTGAGCAGCGTGTGGTCGATGTAGTCGGCGATGCGGTGGACGCCCGTGGACGTGAACGCGTCGTGTCCGGCCCCGGTGGCGGAGCGCAGCGATTCGCCACCGGTGGCAATGGTGCGGTGGTGCCCGTCAGCGCCGGCTTCGTCAGATTGTTTTCGGGGGGGGGGCCCCGCCGGGTGCGCGCCTCCCTTCTCCACCGTGCGCCGCAGGTCCCCGGCCGCCAACGCGCGCGCAATCCGCTCCGCCAGCCTCCCCAGTTCCTCGCTCACGCGCCCGCCTCGAGTGCGCGCTCCAGATCGACTCGGTCCACAACCCCCACGACAACGGCCTGTGCCGGGATCCGACCGCTGCGAAACAGCGATCGCGCCGCGTTTCCTTCCTGCACCACAAGGACCTTCTCGCCCGCACCGACGCCGATGACATCCAGCGCCACAACCTCCGGGCCCTGCTCGACATCACCGAGCGTCAGCCGCCTGACGAGGAGCAGCTTGTATCCTCCCAACGCCTCCAGCCGGTGCGTCGCCACCACGTCTCCCACTACCCGCGCCAGGTACACCTCAGTGAGCCTCGAGCGTTCGGCCGCCTTCCGTGTCGCACCAGTCCACTTTCGCAACGATGCTCGCGTCCACCGCGGCGAAACTGTTCCGGAGCGAGAGCGCGGCCTCTCGCGCTGTGATGTAAACCACGACCTCGCCGGGACCCGCACCGAGGGGATCGGTGGCAACCAGCGGCTTCCCCGCCAGCTCACCGCCCGCCGACAACGGCTGAATCCACTGCAATGACACCGATTGCAGCGTGTCCTGCTTGACGGTGGCAACGACCCGCCCGAGTACGCGCGCAAGGAGCATGGCGCGGAAGTTAGAGGCCCCGGACCCGACCGGCGAGGGTGCGCTGCGGCCAAGGTCATCCCCACAACGCGGCTCCCGGGACCCGGCCGCGGTCGCGTCGCTGGTAGAGACTCCGGTTCACGAACAGGCGCACCAGGAGCAGGCCGGCCACGAATCCACCCACGTGCGCCCACACTGCAACGCCGCCGGACACATCGGGCCGCATCGAATTCAGCGACGGAAGCGCGGTCACCAGCTGCACAAAGAACCACCAGAGCAGCACCGCCCACGCCGGCACCGGAATGATGCGAATGAAGAAGATGAAGTAGAACAGCATGTTGACGCGCACCCGGGGATACAGCACCAGATACGCCCCCAGCACCCCGGATATGGCTCCCGACGCGCCGACCGTGGGCACCGGCGATGCCGGTTGCATCAGCACGTGCGTCGCGGCGGCAATCAATCCGCACAGCAGATAGAAGACCAGAAACCGTCCCCGTCCCATGCTGTCTTCGACGTTGTTGCCGAACACCCAGAAGAAGAGCCCGTTGCCGATGATGTGGGCCCATCCCCCGTGCAGGAACATCGATGTCAACGGCGTGAAGATGTTGATGGGATCGTTGTCCACCACACATGCCATCTGCGGTCCGATCGGCACGCCGGTGCCAAGGGCGGCGCGATGCGTGAGCTCCCCGGGGACCATTCCCAGGTTGCAGACACTTGCCGCCAGCCGCTGAGCGTCGAATCCCCCGCCTTGCACGAACAACCACACCGCCACCATCCCGCCGAGGAGTGCATACGTCATCACCGGCGTTCGGAGGGTCGGGTTATCGTCGCTGATCGGGATCATCGTGCCACCCTTGGTCGCTTCTCGTGCATTGCGTTCGCAGGTCGGCCATTTCGGCGAGGCAGGTTCGAACTCTTCCGCGAGGAACTCCGCCAAAATGACGGAGATCTGCGGCCCTCGGATTGCTCACTCCGAGTGCGCCACATGCGCGCGCGCGATGTCCCGTGTCAGGCGCCGCATGCGGGTAGCATAACACCCGAACGGACGTGCGGCGCTCGCGGGTGCCGCGGTTCCTCAACCCTGAGGTGGAGATGGCGGACAAGGTAATCGGCATCGATCTGGGCACCACCAACTCGGTGGTCGCGGTCCTGGAAGGCGGCGATCCCGTCGTCATTCCCAATTCCGAGGGGGGAAGAACCACCCCGTCAGTTGTCGGCTTTACCAAGGACGGTGAGCGCCTCGTCGGCCAGATCGCCAAGCGGCAGGCGGTGACGAACCCCAGGAACACGGTCTTCTCCATCAAGCGCTTCATGGGCCGGCGCACTGCCGAAGTTGCCGAGGAGATGAAGCGCGTGCCCTACTCGGTTGTCGCCGGACCGAACGACATGGCGGCGGTCGAAGTACAGGGAAAGCGATACACGCCGCCCGAAATCTCGGCGATGATCCTTCAGAAGATGAAGCAGACGGCGGAAGACTACCTCGGCTTTGGCGTGTCGAAGGCCGTGGTGACCGTGCCGGCGTATTTCAACGATTCCCAGCGACAGGCCACCAAGGACGCCGGCAAGATTGCCGGGCTGGAGGTGCTGCGGATCATCAACGAGCCGACCGCCGCGGCGTTGGCGTACGGGCTCGACAAGAAGGGCAAGGACGAAAAGGTGGCCGTCTTCGACCTGGGGGGCGGCACGTATGACATCTCGGTTCTGGAACTTTACGACGTCGAAGGCACGCGCCAGTTCGAGGTCAAGGCAACCAATGGCGACACGCACCTCGGAGGCGACGACTTCGACCAGCGGGTGATCGAGTGGCTGGTAGCCGAGTTCAAGCGGGATCAGGGGATCGACCTGTCGAAGGATCCGATGGCGCTCCAGCGGCTCAAGGAAGCGGCCGAGAAGGCGAAGATGGAGTTGTCGTCCACGATGACGACCGATATCAATCTGCCCTTCATCACGGCCGACCAGTCCGGGCCGAAACACCTCAACTACTCGCTGACGCGGGCCAGGTTCGAGCAGCTGGTTGACGACCTGATCAAGCGCACCATTCCTCCCATGCAGCAGGCGCTCAAGGACGCGGGGCTGGACCCCAAGTCGGTCGACGAGGTCATCCTGGTGGGCGGCTCCACTCGCATCCCGAAAGTGCAGCAGATCGTCAAGGACTTCTTCGGCAAGGAGCCGAACAAGAGTGTCAACCCCGACGAGGTGGTAGCAATTGGCGCTGCCATCCAGGGCGCCGTGCTCACCGGAGAGCAGAAGGACGTGCTACTGCTCGACGTCACACCGCTCTCGTTAGGAATCGAGACCCTGGGTGGCGTGATGACGGTGCTCATTCCGCGCAATACCACCATCCCCACCCGCAAGACCGAGGTCTTCTCCACGGCCGACGACAACCAGACGACCGTGGAAATCCATGTCCTGCAGGGGGAACGCGAGCTGGCGCGCGACAATCGTACCATCGGCAAATTCCACCTGACCGGCATTCCCCCCGCTCCGCGTGGCATGCCGCAGGTCGAGGTAACGTTCGACATCGACGCGAACGGCATTCTCCACGTCTCGGCAAAGGACAAGGCCACCAACAAGGAGCAGAAGATCCGCATCGAAGCGTCCAGCGGACTCTCGAAAGACGAGATCGAGCGAATGGTGAAGGACGCCGAGCGGAATGCGTCGGACGACAAGCAGCACCGGGAGGAGATCGACACCCGCAACCGGCTCGACTCGCTCGCCTACGAGGTCGAGAAGAACGCCAAGGAGTGGGCCGACCGGCTCGGCGCTGACGCCAGGACTCGTCTCGAAGCAGCCGTCGAGCGCGCCAGGAAGGCGCATCGAGGCGCCGACATGAGCGAGGTACGCGCGGCGCTCGAGGAGCTCAATACCGCGTACCAGGAAGCCGGACGCTCGCTGTACTCGCAGCAGCAGGCGAGCGCGCCTCCTGCCGGCGAGCCGGCGCCCAGCGGAGAACCGGCCGCTGCCGGCGCGCCCACTGACGCCAAGCCAGAGGACGTTGTGGAGGCGGACTACGAGATCGTCGACGACGGTACCAAGAAGTAATCCGCGATTAAGGACCGATCGGGTACCGTCCGATGTGGCGCGGAGTACGCGCCGCAGCAGTACATAGAAGGGTGAGGGGGGCCGGGGTGAAACACCGCCCCGGCCCCCACAGCCTCCGCGAGCGCCGCGCGAGGCAACCGTGCCGATCGCTGGTGTGACTACTTCTGTAGCGTCGTCCTCGGCCGTGGAAACGAAACGGCGGCGGCGCGTGTAGATTCAAACACGTAACTCTCTACAGGGTCAATCATATGTCGTGGTTCAATCTCTCTCGTGCCAAGTTCGCCGGCGCGCTGGTCGGCGCGTTCATCGGCGGCCTCATCATCGCATCGGGCTTCGAGCATACCCCGTTCGGCTACGCGCAGACGACCCCCGTCAGTCGGGTGTCCAACGCCCCGGCCACGCCGCCCAATGCGCCGGCGGTATTGGCGCTGAACAACGCGTTCACCTCCATCGCCCAGGAAGTGACCCCGGCCGTGGTTTCCATAACCGCCGAACGCACCCAGCCGCAGCCCCAGCGCAGTCGTCGCAACGATCAGGCGCCCAGTCTCGACGACTTCTTCGGACAGTTCGGACCGCAGTTTCAGGAGCCGCGGGCGGGAAGCGGGTCCGGCTTCATCGTCAGCAAGGATGGCTACATCCTGACCAACAACCACGTGGTCGACTCGTTCGACAAGCTCCACGTGACCCTGAATGATCGCCGGACCTTCGAGGCCAAGCTCATCGGGCGCGACCCAACCACCGATGTTGCCGTAGTCAAGATCGACGCGCACAACCTTCCAGTTGCCGCTCTCGGCAACGACGACGCGACCCAGGTCGGCGAGTGGGTGTTGGCAATCGGGAATCCCCTCGGTCTCGACTTCACCGTCACAGCCGGCATCGTGAGCGCGAAGGGGCGTGACCGAACGGATCTCCCCACACCGAACAATGCCAACTACGCCATCACCGATTTCATCCAGACCGACGCCGCGATCAATCCGGGCAACTCGGGTGGGCCGCTGGTGAATGTGCGCGGCGAAGTCATCGGCATCAACTCGATGATCGCCAGCCAGACCGGATACTTCTCCGGCTACGGCTTCGCGATTCCGATTACCCTCGCCAAGGACGTGATGGATGACATCATCACGCACGGCCGCGTGCGCCGCGCGATGCTCGGTGTCCGGATTCAAAATGCGACGCCCGAGGATGCCGCCGCCGCCGGCCTCAAGGAGATCACAGGGGTTCAGGTGGGCGACTATTCCGGCGACGATTCGCCCGCGAGCAAGGCGGGGCTGCAGCCCGGCGACGTGATCATCAAAGCCGATGGCAAGCCCGCCGATCGCGTGAGCACGCTGCAGCGCATCATCCGCTCGCACGAGCCGGGCGACGTGGTCAGCGTCGAGGCCATGCGCTTCGGGCAGGACAAGACGTTCCAGGTCAGGCTGGGCGAGGTCCCCGACTCGACGGTTGGTATGGCGTCGAAGGCGCCGACCGGCGAGCGGCCGAACCGTGGGGCGGTCTACAACAGGCTCGGCTTCTCGGTCATGCCCATTACGCCTGCGGAAGCGCGCGACAACAACATTCCCGAGGACCGACGGGGTTTGCGTGTCACCGACATCAACCAGGATAGACCGGCGCACACGCAGCTCCTGCAGGACGACATCCTCGTGTCAACGCTGTACCCCACGCGCACCACGCTGCGCGCCACGACCGATCTGCAGCAGGTGGTGTCGAATCTCAAGGATGGGCAGCTCGTCAGTTTCCTCGTTTACAGCGCGGGCGCGCAGTCGACGCGCGTCGTGACGCTGCGAGTGGGCGGGAACTAGGGACGATGTGCCGCGCGGGAGCCTGTCACAGGCTTCCGTCGCGGCTGATCCGACGCCTCCTCGTGGAGGCTCGACGGGGGTCGTGAGCCCAGGCTCGCGACCCCCGTCTTCTTCCCCTCGCGACTCCGGCACACCGCGCCAGCCCGGTGCCAACTCACCCGGATGCCAGACACTCCTCGAGCACGCGAAGGCCGACGCCGATGTCGTGTTGATCGATTACCAGAGGCGGCGCCAATCGTACCACGCTCTTCCCGGCGCCCAGTACCAGCACGCCCCGGTGAAAAGCGTCGTGAACCAGAGCGTGCGAGGCCTCCGCATCGGGTTCACGCGAGTCGCGGTCGCGTACGAATTCCAGGCCGACCATCAGACCGCGTCCCCGCACCTCACCGATGCCCTCACACCGCTCCGCCAGGCGGCGCGCGCCGTCAAGGAGCTGCTCACCGCGCCGCGCGGCGTTGGCGGCCAGCTCGCTCTCCACCAGTTCCAGGGTGGCGAGGGCCGCCGCGCACGACACCGGATTGCCCCCGAACGTCGAGCCGTGCGCGCCCCCTTCCCAGGTTTCGATCGCCTCCCTGGCGATGATGGCGCCGAGGGGCATGCCCGATGCGAGCCCCTTCGCGGTCACCAGAATGTCGGGCTCAACGCCCTCGTATTCGCAGGCGAACATCTTCCCCGTCCGTCCGATCCCGCTCTGGATCTCGTCGAACACCAGCAGGATGCCGTGCCGGTCGCACAGCGCGCGCAGGTCACGCAGGAATCCATCGGGGGGCACGATATATCCGCCCTCCCCCTGTATCGGCTCGACGAAGATCGCCGCGACGTCGCCCGGATCGAGGTGGCGCGCGAACAGATCGGTCTCGATGTTCGAGACGCAGTCCCGCGTGCATCGGTCTTCCCGCGCGCACCACTCGCAGCGGTAGCGGTAGGGGTACGCCACGTGGTGCACATCAGGGAGCAGGGGTCCGAAGCCGGCGTGCTGCCGCGCCTTGCTCGACGTGAGGGCGAGCGCTCCGGTGGTGCGCCCGTGGAATGAGCCCTTGAACGCGACGATCGCGGTGCGGCGAGTCGCATGACGCACCATCTTGATGGCCCCCTCGATGGCCTCGGTGCCGGAGTTGGTGAGGAAGACGCGCTTTTTCGACGGCCCGGGCCCCAGTCGAGCCAGACGTTCGCACAGGGCAGCCATCCCTTCGAAGTAGAAATCCGAGCCACAAATGTGCAGGAATCGGGCTGCCGCCTCCTGTACCGCCGCCACCACGCGAGGATGGCCATAACCCGTACTCGAGACGGCGATGCCGCTCATGAAGTCCAGAAACCGGTTCCCGTCGACGTCTTCAACCATGACGCCGCGGCCCCGCGCGACGACGAGTGGATACTCCTTGATGTAGGCGCGCGACGTCCAGGTTCGATCGCGCTCCACGATGTCCCGCGCGCGCGGCCCCGGTAGAGGAACGATGATGCAGGGATAGTCGTGGGAATTGGTTTGCGGCGCAGACACGAAGAGAAAGGTCGTTAGGGTGGGAGGGTGTGCGACCGCTTCCGCGCACAAGCCGGGCCGCGGTCGGGCCGCGTCGCGCTGCCAATGTGGACGGGATCGGCAGGCGTCGCCAGTCCCCGGAAGAGGCCCAACCATTCGGCCGCTTGAACGGCGTCGGCCTGCATCGCGCCGCGTGGGGCTCGGCGGTGACGCCCCGGCATCGGAGTGGGCATCCACGTTGTCAGGGTAATTCCGGCAGGGCTATCTTCCAGGGGCGGTGAGCACACCTTGGTCAACGCTGTGCCTTCTTCTCCAGGACGCGGAAGTGGCGGAACTGGTAGACGCGCGGGACTTAGGAGCGTGACGTTAGGCGTGCCACCCAGTGACAGGCGTTGGCAGAGAAGGACTTAGCGACTGGCGGTTGAGTCGTGGAGGGCCCCGTCGGTGACCGATTAGGACATCCTCGGGACACCGGCCGAATGGGTGCCCCTTTGGGATTTCTACCGTGAAGGTCCGGAGTAAGAGGCTTGTCGTCCCTTACCGGCATCGGACAAAGTCGGCACATTCGCACGGCCATGGTCCTCGGCGTGCCAGTTTCACTCATTCTCGTCTATGCGCTCTTCCGCATGAACGAGTACTACATGTTGAAGCTCCACCAGGGGTACATGAGTGGCGGTCCCGCGTCGACCCGCCCGCAGCTGGTGTTTGGGTCGGTCCTTCTCATCGCGCGAGTCTTTGGCTGGGCTTTCCTTCTCTATTTCGCCTATCGAAATGGATGGCTGGAAGCCGTCAAACTGCTGGCCATAGCATTCCCGCTGTCGTTGGCAATGCAGTGGGCTGTCTTGGTCCCTCTTGTTCGGTTCGGAGGCCTCGATAACACGGGTGTGTTCGACATCATGGGGAGGGTTGGTTTCTTCGTGCTGCCGATCTGCGCCGTCTTGCTCTTCGTCTTCCTCCCCCCGACATGACGTCGTCAACGAGGCGAGGACGGACACATGGAAAGGGTTCCAAACCCAGTTAGGCAGCTAAACGCCTTCCGGAGCTTGCCTATGGCGGTTGCACCGAAGAGAAACGGCTTGTTCTCAGCGATTGCGAACAGGGACGACGCGCTCAAAGTGGTCAAAGACTCGTCTTCGGCATTCTTCTTCCTTGCAGCAATCGAAGCAGCGTTAGGGCTCTTCATTCCGCGGGCGACGTCAACCGACTTGTTACTTGATGCTCTCGCGTACCTCGTTCTGGGTGCGATCCTCCGCAAGTGGCATTCGCGGATCGCCGCCGTGATCCTCCTGTTGGCCGCCATTGGCAGCGGCGCGGTTACTCTTCTCAACAACGTCGGTATCACGTCGGCGCCTGGGACTAACGTTGGTCTGGCCATCGCGGTGCTCGTTGTGGCAGCTCGCGCGGTCGAAGCAACGTTCAAGCTTCACGGAAGGTTCGCCGTTCCAACCGTGGGAAGCGTCTAGCATGCGTGACGCTGCCATCAGGGTAAGAAGAACTCGAGACGTGACCCTCTCCTCCATCCCCGCTTGGGCACGCTGGGCCCTCGTGCTCCCCGCTGCGGCGGCCGCATACATAGCTATTCAGATTCTCGTCGCCATTGGTAACTCGCTTACCGGTTTGCCTGAATTCTTTGAAAAGGCATATTCTCAGCTCATCAACAGCATCGTCGGGCCTCTGGCATTCGTATACGTTGGCGCGACGGTCGCGCCAAGACAGCACTTCGCAGTTGCGCTCGTTCTTACAGTTGCACATGCGATTGTAAATGCCGTCCTAGTCACCGCAGTTCTGATTTCCGGCCGCCACAGCGACCCAGCATGGGTCCTCGTCGGCGCGTGCGCTCTTGGCATCGCCGCCACGATTATTCTCTGCTACCAGATGCGCAACGCTGAGCTCAAGGGCAACAGCGGCGAGCCGCGCGCCCTCACGTAGGAGTCTCGTGCCGGCGCTGTCTGCGTAACCAAAGCATTTAAGAGTGACGGCGGGCTTTGTGCGCCGTTTTCGAGCACGGCGCGATAACCCGGTGGGCGTGGGGCCAGCCGCTTGCATGGTGGCGACCGCGCAATCTCACGATGCTCGCTGGACCTGCCACGGGCGTTGCCCGCAGCCGTGTAAAGCTCGGGCAAGAAGTCGGCGGCCTGAGGTTAGAAAAACGAGGGGTCGGCCCGCGAAACGCTGGCTGACCCCTCTTTGTCATGTTTTTTCGCATCAGTTGGCTTTCAACGATTCCGGACTGCACGCCGTTGCGTTTCGAAAAACGCTTCAGCCCGACACCTCCACGTTTACGTCGGCGACAATGATCTCGTTCCGGACGACTGCGAGGACGATTCGGATCTGGCCGTGTGGCGTCGGTCGACGGTACGCGACCATGCCTTCGACGCCGATGTGACCCCCGACATGTCCTTGGATCTCCTGGAGCATCTGCTCCGCTTGAACCAAGAGGTCGGGCGGCAACCGCATCATCCGCTCCGCAGCCGAAGGTAAGAAATAGAACGCGACTGCCATTCCTGCTTACCCCCTCCGGCGAACCACTCGTCGCCGGCGTGAAATCACGTGATCGACTCCGCGTCCAGCACGTCATCTACCGGTTCGCGGTCGGCACCCTCACTGCTGAGCTTCGCTCGGACGCGCTCGATCTCCTCCTTGTCAGTCAGTGGTGAAAGAACGGCAAAAGGTTGACCATGTTTCAGAATCAGAAACGACTCACCGAACGCGAGCGCTCGGTGCAGAACACTCGGAAGCTGGCTGCGGAGATCGGACACACTCAGTTCGTTCAGCTTCGCCATTACAATCCCTCCCCCAGACCTTGCTGGGTTTTTTGCAGGTCGCCCGCTCAGTGAAATGCCCCAGTTGCTCCCCGCACTTGCGTAAGGAGCCATTTTACTGTGGACCTTTCTGCAAGGTCACCGCGTGTTCCTTCGGCGTGATTGAAGTGGATTGCGAGTCATGGGTGGTTCCTCCGTTGATTGGGTATGCGAGTTGGGAGTCCCTATGATTCGGCTGCGTCGTACCCAAGGCTCCGCAGTCGATCATGCATTGATAAAGACCATATTCCTCATTAATGTCAAGATGATGATGTTCATGAGCAATGTGCGATCCGTGGTTGTGCCGGACCCGGCTATTCGTACGATTTCTGGTTCAATACCGCAGGAGACCCGAAGATGACGCCGAAATACATCAGGAACACCGGCAAGGATTGGACGGCCCGCGACGATCAGCAGCTGCGTGAGCTGGCCGGCGGCAACACGCCGACCCGAGTGATCGCGTTGAAGCTCGGTCGTACGGCGGCCGCGGTGTATACGCGAGCCAGCGCGGAGGACATCTCCCTCAGCCCGACGAATCAAAAGCCGTACAACCGGAAGAAATAGGCTCGCCGGGAGCCAAAAGTGGAAATGCCTAACATTTGCAACACCCTGCGCGACGACGCGAATAATATGACGTATCAGGTAATGGCATATCGAACGCTGAGCCGCGAAGAGGTCCTCTTGTCGGTTCGTCATTTCCTTTCTCAACCGAGGGTTAGGCGCCGCGAGAAGCCGCTTCAGAACCAGACGATCAAGATTCTTACGATTTACGGTGCGTCTCCCAGGCTGTGAGTGGAACTGCACCTCCGACGACCAAATTTGCCTGACGAGTCCATGACATACTCTGACCCGTTTAACCACGCTGTCGCGTTGGTCCTCGCGACGCTTTATGAGCAAGCTCCACGCGAAATGTTTCTCGATGTAACCGCGCTCGCCCACGATACGACAGACTTGACGCCAGAGTTGGTTTCTTCGACGCTGGATTTCCTTCTTGCAGAGGGAATCATTCGAGGGCATGTGGTCGATGACGGCCACCTCATGTACCGCGTTACGCTCAGCCTAACAGGATGATGAAAAACGGCAGGGAAGTGACGATTTCTGTTGTGGCTGCGCGTGCGATGCGGCCGTCGGCAGTTCCAGGGAGCGTCCCTTTGCGCGATCGCGGCGGCGATTCCGCGCGCTGGTCGACGTTAGGGGCATACGCCGGCCCGGATCAGGGTGCGGATCCGCACCAGATTGTAGGTGGCATTGGTGAACGTGAAGATCCAGCCGACCTTCTCGCGACCGCGATGCCGGAGTTTGCGCAGCAAGCCCACGGTTTTGTCCCAGCCAAAGCCTTGCTCCACCAGTTTCCGTTTGCGCTGACTGATCTCGTAGCCCGAGTGGCGGGTCGTCCGCGCGTCAATGGCGCTGCGAAGCCGGCGGGGGTGAATGTTCTGACTGACATGGGGCGTCACCCCCGCGTCCCGCGCCCCGGTGACGAACGATTCGGTATCGTAGCCCTTGTCGGCCCCGAGGGTCCGGTGCGGCCGGTGGCTTTCCAGCGTGGTCAGCATCTCGAGCCCGGCCTCCTCCTCCGCATGCCCGCCCGGCGCGCGCACATCGGTCGCCACCACCAAGCCGTGGCGATTATCGATGATCACACTCGCCAGGTAGCCGAGAATCGCGGCGGTGTTTCGGCTCTTCCGGGCCAGCCGCGCGTCGGGATCCGTCCTCGACCGATGCGTCGCATTCGACCGCTTCTCCCCCCGGAAATTCACCGTCGGATTCTTCGGCCGACTCGCGGCATCCGCCTCCGCCGGTGGGGTGGGCCCCTGGGGTCCGTCGCCCCCCTCGGTGATCGGGCGAAAGCTCTTCTGGCTCGCCCAAGCTTCGAGGAGCGTGCCATCCACCGTGAAGTGCTCGTGCGAGAGCAACTGCCGCACCTCGGCCTGCCGCTGGACCGCCGCGAAGAACGCGTGCGCGATGTCCCCCTCCAGGAGCCGCTCCCGGTTCTTCGTGAACACGGTCGGCACCCACACGGGCTCGTCGGGATTCAGTCCCACGAACCAGCGATAGAGGAGATTGTAGTCGAGTTCCTCCATGAGGCGCCGTTCGCTCCGGAGCGTGTACAGCACCTGGAGGAGGAGCGCCCGCAGCAAGTGCTCCGGCGGAATCGACGGCCGCCCGATCTTGGCGTACAGCACGTCAAATTGGGGGGACAGCTCGCGCAGCACGGGTTCCACGAGCTGGCGGATCACGCGCAAGGGGTGGTCGACCGGGATCCGGTCCTCGACCGAGCGATAGCTGAACAGAATCGTCTGCTGGGGGCTCTCGCCGCGCATACCGGGGACTCTCCATTGGGGTCGCGCCACGTTAGGCATCGCTCTCCCGTTCTGCAACAGCAAGTTTTCCACCCTTTTTCAGCACCCTGCTAAAGGGGTTAACCGTTCTCAATTCCGTGCCGGATGCGCTGAAGGATCAGACTCCGCTTGGACAGCGCATACGTGCCGCACTCAAGAGCGGAACTCGCGAGGCGGTGAACGCCGCAATCTCACAGGTAATCAGCGCCGCGTTCTCTGGCAGGTTAGTCCCGTAGCTTATCGGGCCAGTCAGAAGGCTTATCGGCCGCTCGATCAGTCGACGGTAGGCGACGCGTCGGTCGCACGTCGCGAGTGGCCATTTCGGTTCGCTCCATGAAGCACAAGAAACAACACTGGGTCCCCCGTTCGTACCTCTCGGCATGGTGCGACCCCACGACGCCCGAAGGCCAGGAGCCGTACGTGTGGGTGTTCCCGTGGAATGGCGGTGCCGGCCGTCGGAAGGCGCCGCACAATATCTTCGCGGAGACCGACATGTACACGATTCACGGCCGGTCAGGCGCTCGGGACCTGCGGCTTGAACGTGGGCTCAGCGAATTGGAGGATCGCTTCTCGACGCTGCGACGCGAGAAGTTTGAGGCGCGCGTCGAGCTTGAGCCGCTCGACCAGTTCATGCTGGCGGTCTTCGTTGCGGCGATGCACTCGCGGTCGCGTCGACAGCGCGACCATCAGAGGAAGGAGTGGGGACGCCTTCTCGAAACGTTGGATCGAGTTCACGACGACATGATGAGGCGATCGCCCGAGGAGCGCGAGCAGATAGCTCGCCTGATGATGCCGCCATCGGATCGCGCTAAGACCATGAGTCATGCGGACGTACGACGACTTGCGAGCGAGCCGCTTCAAAACAGCATGGCTGTGGCGATCGAGACAATGGCGTCGCTACTCGTGGGAATGGATCTCGCGATTCTCTCCACGGATGATCGCCTTGGATTCATCGCATCGGACGCGCCCTGCGTCGTGTTCGACCCCGAGGCGTACAAGCGTCCATTCCTGCATCGGGCGCCAGGTCTGATGTATCCGACCGTGGAGGTCACGCTTCCAATCTCTCCGCGTCAGACCCTCGTCTACAACCGCGCCGGTCTTAGCGGCTTTCAGAAGACGACGCCAATGGTTGTCGACATCCTCAATCAACGCACGCTCGTCCACGCCGACGACGAGATAGTGGTCTGCCAGAATGAAACGAGGGCGGCGTGGTTCGAGCCCGAGCCCATCCGCGCGCCCGACTCCGACGCGCAGACACCAAACGCGGAACGCGACTGTTGATGGCATCGCCGTGGAGAAAGAACACCCGCTGTATCGAATTCTTCTGAAGGGACCTATACACGCGACGAGCGTTCGTCACTTCGCAGAGATCGTAAAGTGCGGCGAGATTAGACCTTGGGACGGGTCGATGCGGGACACCTTTCCGCAGTCGCGCGACTCCTGCTGTCGGCAGTTGGGCGCTATCTCGCTCTTTGACTTCGCCGCAGCACGACCCGAAGAGGTATTCCACCCCGACACGCATCGTCAGTGGGAGCGGTTTGTGTTCCTCCACAGGTTGACCGTTCTACTTTGCGTTGATCGCGGTTTGCTTCCGACTGCTCCGGTGTCGTCGCGCGAGGCAACTCGGCGCTGTGGCCAGCACCTCCCAATGATCGTACCAGTGGAGGTCTGCTATCCTGGCGTCATACCGGTTAGCAGCCTCCTCGGTGCCGCGTTTGTCTCCGGCGAGGAGAGGTTCGGTTGGGTTGATCGGCCGAGCTACGATTCTCTCAGCGAGAGCATGACCATCATCGACGCGTTGCTGGACGCAACCTAGAACGCGATCAAGCCACTCTCGTCGGCGTCGAACGTCGGCGACGCGTCCGCGCACGTCGCCAGCAGCACCGCGTCCATCTTGTCGGGGCTTCGGCCGAGCACCTGCCGAAGCTCGCCCTTGCTGACGCACTGCTGCTTCCCGGCGCTGTTCGCGAAGGCCTTATAGGCGCGTAGTTCTTCCAGCAGCTCGTCGTCTGGTGGGATCGCCACGGTCCCCTGCACCAGCCTTTCGCGGAACGCGTAGGCGATGCGCGCCCGCTCGTTCGCGTAGATCGCCGCCTTGTCGGCCTCGGCCGGTCGTCGTGAAACATTGATGCCGTAAGCCGCAAAGCCCGCCTCCTTGAGCCGGTCGATGCAGCCCTTTCCCCACGCGATCTCGTCGCCATAGATGCTCACGTCGCGAAGCTGGATGAGGGGATCGCCGGGGCTCGTTAGGCCGAGGTCCCGGACGGCTTCGGCCATCGCGAAGCTAGGGCGACGCCGCGCGTTGTACGCGCCGAGTGTGGCGACCGCCCAGCCCGCGACCTTCATCGTGTCGCGGCTCCGCATGGTGTGGATGGCCTCGACGTGCGCGCCGCCGAAGGCCACCGCCAGCGCCGACGCGTCGCCGTCCTCGGACGCGGCCAGGTCGAGCCCCGCCTTGAGACGCGCGTTCGCGTGCTTCCTCCGAAGCGTGCCGGCTCGCCAGCGCTCGACGGCCGCTTCTAACAGCGCCTCCGGATAGAGCGCGTCCGCGTCGGCGACCGGAAGCCGCGCGTATACGCGGCTCGCGAACGCCATCGACTCCTCACCGAACGTTTGACGGAGCGCGTCCACGCCCGGCTTGCTGATGAGGCCCGCGATGTTCGCATAGTTCGCGTCGGCCATCACCTCGGCGGCGGTCACGAAGCGCTTCCACCAGCCCTGTGCGGCGCGGAGCGCAGTCGCGAACGGTCCGGAGGCGCGGAGCGGGTTGCCTAGCAGAACCAGCCGGTTGCGCTCCGACACGGCGTTGCCCATCAGCGCCTCGAAGATGTCGTCTTCGAGCGCCGAGGCCTCGTCCACGATCACCACCATCTCGGGGTCGTGCTGGCCCGCGGCCGCTTCCATCTCGGCGGGCGACAGGACGAGGATCACGCCGCCGTTAGGCGTTTCGACGCCGTGGTTGTAGACCGAGCACGGCAGCTTCGCGGCGCGGACCCACCGCTTTAGCTCGCGCACCATCGTCGTGCGCGCCGTCCGCTCGTTGGCGGTCAGATAGACGGCCTTCGCACCGAGCACCGCCGCCACGTACAGGAGCGCGAGCGGCGCCCACGCGGTCTTGCCCGCGCCGTTGCACGACGCGACGGCAAGGAGCCGGTTCGCGTCGAGCGCGTCAAACGCCTCGCCCTGCCAGGAGAGCAGCACCGCGTGGCAAACGTCTTCCGCGAAGGCGCGGGCGCGCCCGGCGTACCGGGAGAGGTCGGGCCACGGCGCGGTGCCGTAGAGCCGCTCTTCCAGCTCGCCGAGTTCGCGGCGAAGTCGCTCTAGCTCTCGCCTATTCACCGGCTCGCGCCTTTAGCTCAGCGATCTGGCGACGCAGGGACTCGGCCTCGACCCTCGCGTCGCGAACGCCGAGCAGCTCGCGAAATTCCTTGAGCGCGTCCGTGATGGCGCGGGCGTCGTGATGGCTGATATTCCCGCGCGCGACCTGGATCGACACCCACGACGCGAGCCTAACGGCGTCGTCGAGCGTCTTCGGAGGCCGGGGGATTCGAAGTCCCTCGCGGGACGCGTGGCGCTTTGCCGCGCGGAAGGTCACGGCGTCACCCGACCTTCCGAAGCCGCGCGGCCGAGTTGACCACCGTTTCCTGTTCGTCGGCCCACCTTCGGACGTCACCCGCGAGGAACACGAGCCCGTCGTCGCGGCGTCGGCAGGGAAGGTGCTTCACGTCTACCCAGCGGTAGACGGTCCGCTTCGACACGCCGAGAGCCGCCGCGACTTCGTCGGCAAACAGGCGCGTATCCGGCGCGCACGTCCAAAGCCGCTCGCGCCACGAAGCGAGCCGGTCAGACTCGGAGGGAGCGCCGTTACTCGATCCGAAGCGCCTGACGAGCGCGGCGTCGATCAGCCGCTCGATCAGGCGCTCGTCTTCGTCGGTAAGGCCGACCGTCAGCCCGACCGTCGCGGTCATCGGCCGTCCTTCGACTTCTCGGGACGTTCGACGTTCTCACGCGGCGCGTTTCCCGGCGCGGCGGGCGAGTTCGCGGGCGCGTTGCCGGGAGCCTGACGAGCGCGGTGCCACTCATCGATGTCGTGATGCGACGGGCTATAGGTGGGGGACGGGTCAAGCTTCGAATTGTTTGCCATGGGAGTGTATCGGTTCAGGGTTTGGCTCTGTGCGCAGCTTCGAGGGCGGCCGCCTTCGCCGCTTCTCTAGTCGCGAGGTCCACGTCGCCCGGGTCGTCGGAAATCGGAGAGGTCAGCATCGCGATAGGCAGCTTCCGCGTTACGGCCTCGGTTACGAGTCCTCGGTACGTAGCGATGTCGCGGGCATCCTCGGAGGTAATGACTACGGCTAACCCGACAGCTTCTAGCCGAGCCGCGTAGGCGGCGTCGGACTCGCCGGTCAGACGAGGGAAGTAGGGCACGAAGCGGGTGAAGCCGTCCTCCGGAATCATCTCGCCCGGTCGGAACGCATGTGCGGCTTTCGCCGGTAGAACGAACGTGTTATCGCTCACGGCGGACCTCACGAAGTGTGGAGCGGATCGCCGCGCGACCGGCGCGACGGGCGAAGTGGCGGAAGGCAGTATTGAAGTCGGCGAGGACGCGACGGGATTCCTCGCGTGATTCGGCGTGGCCCCAGGTGCGCGCCATCGCCCCGACGAGCGGCGCGCCACCGAAGGCGACGTCGAAGGCATAGGCACGCGCGACGGTGCGAAGCTCCGCCCGGCGGTCGGGCGTCATCGGAGCGTCTCGGCGTACGTTGTTAGCTCGCTTGCCTGATCGAGCGCCGTGCCGTGAATGAACGCGCCGGTGGAAAGTCCGAGCGCCGCGCGCAGGTGATATTCCACGTCGCGCCACACGCGTTCCTTCGACGTCAGCTCGCGAAGGCCGCGCTCGTTGTCGTGGTCCACCGCCGCGCCAGCGCGATAGACCCCGGCGCACTGGCCTGCGAAGCGCTGCAGGGCGTCGGCGAGGGTCTCGACAGCTTCGACGATCTCCGGCGCGACGTCGGCCGCAGTCTTGGCGTGCGCCTGCACCTCGCGGATTCCGGCGTCCCGGTCTCGCTTGGCGATCTGCCACTCACACTCTTTGAGCGCGAGCTGCTTCGCCTCGATGCTCGCGACGAGTTCCTCACGCTCCTGAATCAGGTCGGCCTTGGCTCGTCGAGCGGCTTGCCATGCGGGTCCGTCGTCGGCCGTAGCGGCCGCCTTCTCCGCTGTATCTGCCGCAATCAGCTTCTCCTCGAGCGCATCCCGCGCGTCACACGTGAGGTGATTGCACTCGCCCTGTAGGCGAGCGCGCCTCTGGTCGAGCGTTTCTGGCTTGGTGGTTGTTGCCATCTTGGTATTCCTTGAGGTCCGGGGCTTCGGCCGACCAGCGGCGGAGATTTTCAGTTCCGCTGGCCGACCGTCGTCCGTAGCGCGTCGAGGCGTGAGGCCTCGATACGTTTTTCAAGGTACCGTGATGGCCCTAACGAGTCCGATACAGCGCTGTCACTGGCCGCGCTCCTTTAGGCGACGGGCGGCGCGCACCTCCGCTTGCCTTTGGATTTCGACGGACTTCCGCGGTCGCTTCCCGGCGGCGAGCCGCGCTTGGTCCTCCGCCTTTAGTTCCGCGTAAATGGCGTCGCCCTCACGCTCAGTCAGCTCGTCAATGTCCACGCGCGGAAGCTCGCGCGCCTTGGCTGCCGCACGGCCGCGCGCCCGCAGATTAGCCTGACCGCTTGGCTTCTTAAGCAAGCGACCATCCATCCCCTTGAACCGTGCCGCGCTGAACCAAGGGTTTGCCTTCTCCATCGCTCTCAGAATCACGCCCCGCTTCTCGCCGCCCTTATTCAGCGGGAGACCCGCCGAGTACTGCAACGAGAGCTGGTTGTACATCGCGGAGCCGACGTGGGCGGTCGCGATGTCTTTGATCGTTGTGACTGCGGTTTCGGACAGCCCTTCTCCTCCCGTTGCCGCTCCGGTCTCCGCGATGACCCTTCTTAGCTCTGCGAGGAGGGCGCGCACCTCCGCAGATAGCCGCGGATCGTACTGGTCGAGCGCAGCGAGCAGGTCTGGGAAGGGCGGCGCTTTCACTTCCTTTGGGTTCTTCATTGAGGAACTCGTTAGGTCCAGCGAACCGGTTGGTGGTGGCACCAGATGCCACGGTAAGGGCAATCCGTGCGTGAGGACAGGGAGAAATAGGTCGGCGGCACGCGAGGCGGTCTGAGCGTGTTCTAGGGGCTTGTCGCGAAGACGAACTAGCGTACCTGATATGATAGTCTTTGTGCATAAAGCTTTGCCACGACAGCACTTATGTGAGCTTGTTACAATCGGCCGGGCGGTGGTGTCCCGCGCTGGTGTCCCGCCGTGGTCGCGGCAGGCATTTTCCGGGGCATTCAGCGAGGCTGTAGGCCAGGCCTCCCTGTATTCGACCCGCCGTGTCGCGACTGGAAGCGGAGGCTCCGCCCCACCGTGAATGACGCGTGTCGCGACTGCCCTTTTCACGCGAAGTGTCGCGACTGGAAGCGGCGTTAGGTGCCAACGAGTTACGCGATTCTTCCTCCTGGTTGAGACACTCCTACTTTTTATAACCTTCGGTCCGTGGATTTGTATCATTGGTTACACGCGACACCGCGTGCTAGTAGGTCAGTCGCGACGGCCACCGCCACGTGGTGCGCGACGGCACTTCCGAGGTCCGCGTGATCACGACCCCAAACTCCTTCGCGACCCGTTCGAGCGTTTTCTCACCGACTCCTCTGCCCTTCGCCGCTTCCTTGATCTCGCGGCTTTCGACGACGAGCCCCGTGCCGAGGTGCTGCAAGAGGAGCAGGGCGGCCTCGTACCTCCCGTCTCGCCGTTCGTCGAGCGGGGGCCGCTGGAGGTCCTTCGCCGTGAAGGTTCCCGGCGCGGCGTCCCACGCCACCCGCGGGGCCTTGTCGTCAAAGCCCGTGATGCAGAAGCCGTAGCTCTTATCTTTCGGCCCGACATTGAACTTGACCGAAACAAGCACTTGATGTGCCTCGTCTTCGGGGTCGCGGCCGAGCCACCACACGGCGCGCGGGACTGCCGTAAAGGCCTTCGAGTTGGCGACACGGTTGATCGCGCTTTGCGTCTCGTTCTTGTTCACGTGCATAACGCCGAGGGCCACCGCATCCACTTCGCGGGCCAGCGTGATCAACGGCGCGAGCGCCCGCCTTACGTCCGCGTCCTTCCAGGCGTTCACCTTGTCGGAGAGACAGGCGGTGATCGGGTCGACGATGATGACCTTGATGTCGTGCTCACGGACTAGCTCGAACAGGCGCGGCACGTCGTCCGGGAACGTCGGCAGCGCGCCGATGTCGTCGCTCGTCTCGACCTTCATGCGAACGTCGAAGACGCGCATCATGTCCGCGCCCGCAGCGTCGAGCCGGGGCTTGATCGTGTCCTCGGGGTCGTCCTCGATGGCGATCATAAGGACGTTGACCGGCCTGCCGAACCCGTTCGCGCTCCCGCCCGGCATCGCCTCGCCCCGCGTAAATCGCGCCGCGAGGTCGCAAGTCACGAGGCTCTTGCCGAGACCGGGTTCCCCCACGACGGTCGAGAGCGTCCGACGCGGCAGCACGCCGCGCCACCCCCACGACAGCGGGCGTTCCTCGATCTCGTCGTAGCGGCGGAGCGTGAGGCCGTGCGTCGTCGGACGATTCGGCAGCGCCGTCCCGAGCGGATAACGGTTGACCATCGTCACGATGCGCGCGAGTTCCGTGGCCGGGAGCGGACCATCCGCGAACGCTTCGTTTTGCTTTTGGGCTGCGGCTTCGATTGCGTCCTCGTCGAACCCGCGCGCCCGCATGGAGCACAGCGCCCGAAATAGGTCGTCGTGGCGACCGACAAGCGGCGCGGCCACGTTCGGCTTGGACGCGCTGTGGTCGCCGTCAACGTCGATGAGCCACCGGAACGCGTCGGCGGGAAGATCAGGTACCGGCAGCTCGGCGTGTTCCCACGCGTATGCGACGCCGGTCGGGTGTATCGACGGCGGCGCGGCGAAGAATCGCTTGCGGGCCTCGACGTAGAACTCAACCTTGCCATTCGCCGCGTTCCGAAGCCCTGACTGGAGCGCGGGCGGAACGCGATACCATAGATGGTACCCGCGTCCAGTCTTAACGCGAGGGCCGAGTGGCAGTCCGCCAAGCTGAACGCGTTCGACGAGCGTCCGTAGGCCATCGTCGCCGTCGATGTCAACGACGCACCAGCCGGCGTCGAGGACCACCCCCACGCCCGCGTCGGGCCAGCGGTCCCACCAGCGCACCGCCGCGCCGGGATCGTTCGTCGCAGCACTCGGCCACGCGTCGATGAGCGGCACCTTTGCACCGTCCGCGCCAGCTCGCCACGCGATGACGGGAAACCCGGCGGACGCATATGCGTGCGCCGCTTCCACGGGTGTCGCCGCGTGCGCGACGAGAGCGAAGGCAGCGGTCGCGGTCGCGGATACCGCCGCAGCTTGAAACAGGTCGCAAAACCGCTGGACGAGCGGCGATGAGATATTATCCTGCGATTCCATTGTTGATTTGAGTTGTCGGGTTCAGGTGCGCGCCTTCGGATTCGGCTCCGAGGCGCGCTTCTCTTTCGTCGTGCCCAACCAGACTACCGTGGTGCGCGGTAGCAACCTCTCACGTCGTGGCCATGCCACCTTCGCGTTCCTGCGCTTCGAGGGCGGCGCGGGCGCGCTCGTGGTACCGCCGTACGCCCTCAGACCGACGCTGGCGAATCGACTGAACTTGCCAGGATCGCCGGATGCTTTCGGCGCGGGTGGCTGACGGGCGGGTCTTCCTTCGCTTGGCTTTCATGCATTACTCCGGTGATAAAGAGAGCCGGGGAACGAGGGCTCCCCCGTCACCCGGCTCCGTGGTGGGCTGGCGATGCGCCCAGCCATTTACGATGTAGTCAAATATACGCCCTTGTATTCACCTGATGGTGAGTCGGCGTTAGGCGCTCCGGACGAGTTGCACCGGGCTCGGAAGATTCCTGCCTGCTTTCTCGCAGAGGAGCCGATACGCGGCAGCGCGGTCCTGATGCGTGTACGTGCCGCGCATCCCCGTGAGCCGGTGACCCATGATGAGGTCTATGGTCTCGCTCGGCAGGCCGAGATGCGAGAGCCGAGTCCGCGCCGCGTGGCGTAGTACGTGGATGCGCTCTCCCTTCGGCAGCTTGTAGCGCGTCCGCGTCACATCGCGGATCTGTCCGGACTTGTTTTTGGCCTTCTTTTTCGAGACGACCGGCGCGAGACCGAGCGTCCGTGCGACGAGTCCCTCGACCGCTCCCGCGATGGTATCGCGCCTGACCATGTTGCCCGGCTTCGCTTTCGACCGACGCTGCCGTTCGAGGCAGGCGAGCAGCCACGTCTCGGGACCGCTCACGCCGGCGGTGCGAAGCCGTTCGACATGTGCAGCGAACCGTTGTCCGTGCTCAGGCAAGAACGGCACGTAGCGCGTCGTCCCATTTTTCGTCAGGTGCTTGTTGCCGTCCTTCGCGCACGATGAGCACGAGCAGGGAAAGCCACTGGTTACCTTCAGATCCACCAGCGTGTCGGTGACGGTGAGGTCGCCGACGCGAACGTGCGTCATCTCGTCGAGCCGAAGGCCGCCGTACCCAGCGAGTAGCACCGCGACGGAAACGCGAGGGTCATCGAGCTTCTCGGCCTCGTCGAGGATCAGATCCAACTGCGTCGCCGGAATTACAGTGGTCTGCTGCTCCGCGTCGCGGGTTCGCTCGGGATAGCGATGAACGGGCGCGATCCACGGGTTGCGGTCGATCTTCCCGAGAGCGCGGGCGAACTCAAAGATCTCCCAACCTCGTGAAAACAGCTTGTTCCATTTCTCGCGACGCCGGTCACCCTTTGCCCCCGTGACTGCGGCACGAAAAGCCGAAATGGCAACCGGCGTGATTTCGGCGAGCGCCGGGTTGTCGAGCTTCACGTTGAAGAACGGGTCGAAGTGACGCTTGAGGTCGTCCGCGTACCCCGCGAGCGTCGAGGGCCGTGCCCTGCCCTGCTGATGCTTGTGGGCTAGCCATTCGCGCGTCAGGTCGGCGTACCTCCATCCCTCACTGGCGGCTATGCCGGTGATCCGAGCCTTGCGCGCTTCTTTCCTCGCCGCCTTCGCGGCAACGATCTCATCCCACTTGCCGAGGCGTTTCAGCGACTCGTTGTTGGCGTGCGGCCAGTCACGGGCTGGGATCACGACCGCCTTACCGTCGAGCCGGAGGACGAACTTCCACAGCGCCCGGCCTCGCGCGTCGTATCCATATGGAACGGCGACGCCCGCGAGACGGTCAGCCGGCGTGCGGTACGGCCAGCACACGAGTTTTCCGTGCCCGCGCTCTCGACGACCGAGCGGCGATTCCGTGGGTGGTGGTGAGAGTTTCTTGATCATCTGACCTCCGTGGCTGATTGGTGTCCGACTGAGGGTCGAGCGCCTAACGAGCTGATAGTCAAATCTTACCCCAATGGGACACCAAAGCCACGCAGACGTATGACGTTAGGCGATATTGCTTTGTGCTGCCTGTTCTTCCTTCATCTTCCGTTCCGTGTCGGCGATCAACGCTTCGAGCTTGCGAACGATCAAGGTCCGCCATGCCGGTTCGGCGTTCGTTTTCGCCTTCCGATTTCCAGTCCTCGACCACGACGTTGCCGCAAACCCCGGATTACCGACGCCGAGGAGGTCCCGCGCACAGAGATAGGCATCCTGAAACGAGTCGAACGCCCACTGGTCGAAGCCGCCCTCAGTAGCAGGTTCCCCTCATTGTCTGCCGATAGCACAATGGCATCGCCACGATCAAGCGTGAGCGCGAGCATGTACTGGGCGTACCGAGGCGTCAGGCGCGTGATGACGTATGTCTCGTCGTTGACTTGCCGACGCCGTACATGACGTGACCCTTAGTAGTCCGTTCTCCGGCGCAATCCCCAGTCTTCTCTTTATCTCTTTTGGCCATCACAACAACTCCCGTGAAGGTTGTTCGCGGAAGTTCGGGTAAAATCGCATGGGGGTAAAACACGGGGCTGTGTCAGACCCAGGTGTCGCCTTGTTCTTCGCCGCCCTGTTAGAATTCCAGGGTGCCACTAGACGAGAGGGACACCAAGAGGGACACTAGGCGAAAAATCGAAGCGCGGGCGTGGCGGAACTGGCATACGCGACGGCCTTAGGAGCCGTTGTCCCAAAAGGACTTGTGGGTTCAAATCCCTCCGCCCGCACTAGAAGGGGAAATAATTTTTAGGATCCCGTGGGACAACCGTGGGGGTTCGAGTCCCCCCTTCCGCATCGTGAACGATGCCGCCAGCTGCAAGCGGATGGTGCTCCGCCACGCACGGACCTTTGCGCTGGCGAGCCGGCTGCTTCCACGCCACAAACGGCGTGGCGTGTATGCCGTCTACGCATTCTGCCGTACCGCAGACGATATCGTCGACCTGGCGACGGATCCGCAGGGTGCGGCCACCGCGCTCTCGCGACTGCGGGAGTACCGGAATGCGTTCCATGCGGCGATGCACCAGACGCCGCGGGACGAGGTGCTTCGCGAGCTCCTGCGCGCCATGGCCCGCTTCGAGATTCCGCGGGCGCCGTTCGAAGCACTTCTCGCCGGCGTCGAGCGGGACCTTTCGTACGCGCATTACGCGACCTGGAACGATCTCGAGCGCTACTGCCGCGCTGTCGCCAGCAGCGTGGGCGAGATGTGCACCGCCGTCTTCGGCACGACCGGGGGCGCCGACGAACGCGAGCGCGCCCTCGGACACGCGCGCACGCTCGGACTCGCGATGCAGTTGACCAACATACTCCGCGACGTCGGGGAGGATGCCGCGCGCGGCCGCGTCTATCTTCCCGATGAGGACCTGCGGCGTTTCTCCCTGTCGCGCGAACAGGTCCTCGACGGCACCGCCGTCCGCGCGGTCGCATCGTGGCGCGCCCTGATGCGATTCCAGATCGCGCGGGCCCGTGAACTCTATCGAGCCGCCACACCTGGAATTGCGCTGCTTCAATCTGACGCGCAGCGCTGTGCCCTCGCCTGCGCTTCCGGCTATGCCGGGATCCTCGCGGCGATTGAGGCAATCGAATTCGACTCGTTCTCCCGGCGCGCGGTTGTCCGCCGCACGGAACTGCTGCGCGTCCTGGTACGCGCCTGGACCCGGCGGCTGCCCGAACTCCCGCCGGTGTCAATGGCCCCCGACGCTGCACGCCGCACGTCGCACGCAACCGTGTGAGGACCGGTTGACACGAGCCGGCAACCCACATGGCACGGAGACCTCCGCACCGCCGGGCTTCGCCGACGCTGCGCGAGCCCCGAGCTCGGCAACGTCTCCCTCGTCACCCCTCCCCTTCACCGGCCCCGAGGTGCGCGCACGACGCCCCGGCCTCGCCATCGGTCTCTTCACCGCTCACGTGACGCTCATCGCGTTCTCGACGACCGCGATGGTGACCATCCTCAGTCGACCCCCGGGCGCCTGGGTGCTGCAGGAGCCGGCAGCGACCGTCATGCGTCTCGGATGGCGATTCTCGGGGCCGCTCTACGTGCTTCTCGGCGCATTGGCAGCGCTCGCCTTTCTCGCACGAGCACTCGGCGCGCGACGCGCCCTGACACTGTTCGTCGCGGGTGCCGGCATCTCACTGAGCGCTGAACTCATCGGAACGAGCACCGCACTCCCGTTCGGGGAATACCACTACTCGTCGCTGCTGGGCTACCGTGTTCTGGGCCTGGTCCCGTTCCCCATACCGGTGTCATGGTTCTACATGCTCGTCGGTTGTCTCACCATCGTCAGCCGGCGCGTTCGCGCCGCCGACAACGCGGCGGCGAGGTGGCGGTGGGCCGCGCTCGCTGGTGCCGTGCTCGTGGCCTGGGACATCTCCATGGATCCCGCCATGGTGCGAATGGCGCACTGGAGCTGGGGAGCCGGTCAAATGTTTCACGACGCCGGGCTGCCCGGTTGGGTGTCGACCTTCTTCTCGGGCAACGCGTTCTACGGCATGCCGGTCAGCAACTGGCTCGGCTGGTATGTCACTGGAACCATCATCGCGCGTGTGATGCTTTGGGTGACACCACCCTCCCTGGTGGCCGAACGACTGGGACGCTCGCGGTTCTTTGTTCTCCTCTACGCGGTCAACGGGATCATGCCAGTCGCGATCTGCCTGCGCCACGGACTCTGGTGGGCAGCCGCGCTCGGCGCAACCGCAATGCTGGTACCGACCGCGCTCGCGCTCGCTGACCCCGCACGCTCGTGGGCGCAGCTGGCTCACCTCGCGGATCGTCGCGAGCAACTGGCGTGAGAATCGTCGTCGTCGGAAGCGGGCTCGGAGGACTGGCGGCCGCCCTTCGCCTTCGCGCACTTGGTCACAACGTCACCGTGCTGGAGCGCCACGACACCGCCGGCGGCCGTGCGCGCGTCTTTGTGCGCGACGGCTTCGTGTTCGACGCCGGACCCACGATCATCACCGCACCGCAGTTCATCGACGAGCTCTTCAGCGAATGCGCCTGTGACCGTCGGGACTACGTCACCACGGTTCCACTCGATCCCTTCTATCGGGTCTGCTTCGAGGACGGCTCGACTTTCGATCGCTCCGGCAGTGAGGAGGAGATGCTCCGGCAGGTCGAGGCTTTCAATCCCGGGGACCTGGCGGGCTACCGGCGATTGACCGCCGCTGAACGTCGCATCTTCGAGGTGGCGATGCCGCTCATCGACCAGCCCATGGGTTCGCTCGCTGGAATGATGCGACTCGCGCCCTCCCTTCTCCGCACGCGGGCGTGGAGGTCGGTAGCGTCGCTGGTCAATCGCCACGTCGCCGACGCTCGATTGCGGCAGGTCTTCAGCTTTCATCCCCTGCTCATTGGCGGCAATCCGTTCACCGCACCGGCCATCTACGCTCTTATTCCCGAGCTCGAGCGGCGGTTCGGCGTGTGGTACGTGCGCGGGGGGACCGGCGCCCTGGTACACGCGATGGTCACCCTGTTCCGGAAGATGGGCGGCGATTTGCGCCTGGGCTCAACGGTCGAGGAGATCCTGGTCGATGCCCGGACCCGACGCGTGGGGGGCGTTCGGCTGTCGAACGGGGAGCAAGTCCCTGCCGACGCGGTCGTGAGCAACGCCGACCCCGGATGGACCTGGGAGAATCTCGTCCCCACCCGCGTCCGTCGGGACGCCGGCTCCTCAGAGGTGGCACGGCGCCAGTACGGCATGTCCCTGTTCGTGCTCTATTTCGGCACCGACCGGCGTTACCCCGATCGCGCGCACCACGAGATTCTGATGGGGCCGCGGTACGCCGCCCTGCTGGACGATGTCTTCCGCCACAAGCGTCTCGCGCCCGATTTCTCCCTGTACCTGCACCATCCCACCGCGACCGATCCGTCGCTGGCTCCGCCAGGTTGCGATACCTGGTACGCGCTGGCGCCCGTCCCGCTTCTGGACGGAAGGGTGGACTGGGAGCGGGCGGGCGACGTCATGCGCGACCGGATCGTCAGGTACCTGGAAGCGCGATACCTGCCGGAGCTGTCGAAGCACATCGTCTGCGAGATGCGAATCGATCCGCGGTATTTCCGGGACCAGATGAACAGCCCGTTCGGAAGCGCCTTCCTGCTCGAGCCGCTGCTCACCCAGTCGGCGTGGTTTCGCCCTCATAACGCAAGTGCCGATGTGCAGCACCTGTACTTTGTGGGCGCAGGCACGCATCCGGGACCGGGGATCCCCGGGGTCCTGAGCTCCGCCAAGCTCGTGGCCGCGATGATCGGACCTGCGGACGCGGCCGGTGGCGGTCGCCCTCCTGCGAACCGCTCCCGGGTCGCCCCGGACCGCGTACCAGCGGCTCGCGCCAGCCGTTAACTTCTTGGCGACCGGCAACCCGCGGGGCTCCGCCACTCGGTGGCTCGCCCCGCCGCAAGTCGACCACGCCGATGGCTATCCAGATCACTCCGAAGAAGTCCGAGGGCGTCGAACGCCTGCTGCAGGTGGAAGTCCCTGCAGACGCTGTGCGACAAGCCCAGGAGCGCGCCGCACGTCGATATGCGTCGACCGTCCGCCTGCCCGGCTTTCGTCCCGGCAAGGCGCCTCCCGCCATGGTCCTCAAGCGCTATGGGGAGGCGATCCGCCAGGAGGCGGTCGAGTCGCTGATCCAGGAGGCGTACAAGCAGGTCATGGAAGACGGCACGCTCAAGCTGGCCGCCCAGCCGCACGTCCATGACCTCAAGTTCGCTGAGGGAGAGCCGCTCACGTTCGAGCTGCACCTGGAGGTGCGCCCCGAGATTGCGCTCGAGCGGACCCACGGCTTCCGGGTAACCCGCACAGAACGCGTCGTCTCGGACGAGCAGGTCCAGGAGCAGGTCGACGCCCTTCGCGAGCAGCACGCCTCGTGGGCGCCCGTGGAGGACAAACCGAAGGAGGGCGATCTGGTTTCCGTCGTCCTGTCCACGGCCGACGAATCCGGGCAGATGCCGGAAGGAAAGGAGTTCCGACTCGTGCTGGGAGGAGGCCAGGCCATCGCCGGCGTGGAGGAGCTCATCATGTCGGCCCGGCCGGGAGAGACAGTCGAACAGCCGGTCAAGTGGCCCGAGGACTTCCCCGACGAATCGCAGCGCTCCCGCACCAAAGTCGTGCGCGTTACTCTGAACGACGTGAAGCGGAAATCGCTTCCCACCCTGGACGATGCGTTCGCGCACACGGTCGGCGAATTCGAGTCGGCAGACGCGTTGCGGACGACCGTACGGGACGAACTGGTCAGCGAAGCCACCCGCGAAGCCGATGCCGAGATGCGGCAGAAGCTGGTCGACGAAATCGCCGGCGCGAACGCGTTCGACGTTCCGCCAAGCTGGGTCGCTCAGCTGGTGAGTGCGTACGCAGAGCGCTACCAGATTCCCGAGCAGGAGCGTGAGCGCTTCGTCGGGCAGTTCCGCCCCATGGCGGAGCGACAGGTCCGACGCGACCTGATCATCGAGACGCTCGCCGACCGGGAAGGCCTGGCAGCAAAAGAGAGCGAATTGGACGAAAAAATCAGCGAGCTTGCTGCGAAACGCGGCTCGGATCCCGGGCAGCTGTACGCCTCCCTCGAAAAGGCTGGGCGTCTCAAGGAACTGGAGCGGGGTATCACGGAGGAAAAGGTCTTCAAGTGGCTTCTGGAGCGAAACACGGTTGAATGACGCAACCCCCGCGCATTAGGGTGAAGGGTCAACGGACCACGGCGATGGCCCCGGCCGTCCCCGCTTCCGCATCCCGATGGCCCGCGCCACGTCTGGTTGCGCCGCCTCCCGCATAACTATCACTGTCTCCTTCTGACCGACCACCATGCCAACGATCTATCCACCCTATGTGATCGAGCGGTCCAGCCGCGGCGAGCGGACATACGACATCTTCAGTCGCCTACTCATGGACCGCATTGTCTTCCTCGGGACGCCGATCAATGACGACGTCGCGAACATCGTCATTGCCCAACTCCTCTTCCTGGACGCGGACAACCCCGAACGGGACATCCATGTGTACGTGAACTCACCGGGCGGATCGGTCTCAGCGGGACTCGCGATCTACGACACGATGCAATTCCTGAAGTCGCCTGTGAACACGATCTGCATGGGATTGGCAGCCAGCATGGCGGCCTTCCTGCTGGCCGCCGGACGCACCGGCCGCCGCTCGGCGCTGCCCCACTCGCGGATCATGATCCATCAGCCCTCGGGCGGGGCACAGGGTTCAGCCGCCGACATCGAAATCCAGGCCCGCGAGATTCTCTATTTGCGCAACAAGATGAATGAGCTGATGGCCCACCACACCGGACGGCCGTTGGAGCAGATCGAGCGCGACGTCGACCGGGACCGCTTCATGTCGGCGGAAGAGGCCAAGGACTACGGAATCATCGACAACATCGTGGCGAGCCGAAACGAGGTGCAGGAGGCCTTGCGCCAGCCCGCGGCGACCGGGTAGAAAGAAGGAGGGCGCGGCAGGGGGTGCAAGCCGGTTACCCCCCGCTCCCAATTGCTAGCGAGGCGCCCCACGCGTCTATTTCGAGGTACTCCGCCTTGGGTGAGGCGGCGACGGGCCGATACCCCCAGAGCCTATGTCGCACGACAAACACTTGCGTTGCTCGTTCTGCGGAAAGTCGAAGGACTCGGTCCGGAAGTTCATTTCCGGTCCGTCCGTATACATCTGCAATGAATGCATCGCGCTCTGTAACGAGATTCTTGCCGAGGACGAGGAGCGCGAGGTTGCGGAGGCTATCACCCAGGTACCCACGCCGACCGAAATCAAGGACGTGCTCGATCAGTACGTGATCGGGCAGGAACACGCCAAAAAGGCGCTCTCGGTCGCCGTCTACAACCACTACAAGCGTATCAATTCCGGCAATACGCGCGAGAACGATGTCGAGCTCGACAAGAGCAACATCCTTCTGCTCGGCCCGACAGGCGTCGGCAAGACGCTGCTCGCCCAGACGCTGGCCCGGATCCTGGACGTCCCGTTTACCATTGCCGACGCCACCACGCTCACGGAAGCTGGATATGTGGGCGAGGACGTGGAAAACATCCTTGTTCGCCTGCTCCAGGCTGGCGACTTCAACGTGGCAGAGTGTGAGCGCGGGATCGTCTATATCGACGAGCTCGACAAGATCGCGCGAAAGTCGGAGAACCCGAGCATAACGCGCGATGTGTCCGGCGAAGGCGTGCAGCAGGCCCTCCTCAAGATCCTGGAGGGAACGATCGCGTCGGTGCCGCCGCAGGGCGGCCGCAAACACCCGCAGCAGGAATACATCCAGATCAACACGAAGGACATACTCTTCATTTGCGGCGGTGCCTTCGACGGACTGGACAAGATCATCGAGACCAGAACGGGCCGGAAACAGATCGGCTTTACGCAGGAGGATCTGGAGAGCGGGCGCGCCGAGAAGATCACCCGCAATCCATTTGCCGAGATCGAGCCCGATGATCTCCTGCGTTATGGCCTCATACCCGAGCTGGTGGGACGTCTTCCGGTGGTAGTGCCCCTCGAGGCACTCGACGAGGAATCCCTGGTTCGCATCCTGAAGGAACCCAAGAACGCCCTCACCAAGCAGTATCACAAGCTCTTCGAGTTCGAGAACGTGCGGATCACGTTCGAAGAGTCCGGGTTGCGGGCGGTCGCGCAGAAGGCGCTGAAGCGCGGCACCGGTGCCCGGGGACTTCGCGCGATCCTCGAGGAAGTGCTGCTGGACGTGATGTTCGACCTGCCCAGTCGTGAGGATGTGGTGGAAGTCAAGGTCACCGAGAACTGCATCCTCAACGGCGCTCCTCCGATGCTCGAAATCGCGCCCAAGCGGCAGAAGAAGGAAGCGTAGCAGCGCATCTTCGCCGGAGAGCGCGGAAGAATCCGGCCACGCAGGCGTCCGAGGCAGCGAGTCGCTGTTCGGACGCTTAGGTTTTCGCTGGTCCCAGGCGTTGCCTTTGGCCCTTTGCCTCCGGCCTCCCGCGCTGTTCCTGGCTGCAGGCCCCTGACCCCACGCTGTGCTTCTCACCCGCGACTCCGAATCGTTCGTCGTCCCGAACCGACTGCCCGTAGTGCCGCTTCGCGACGTGGTGGTGTTTCCTTACGTCGTGATGCCATTGCTGGTGGGCCGGGACGCGTCGCTTGCGGCGATCGACGCCGCACCAGACGACGACAAACTGCTGGTACTCGTAGCACAGCGGAACGCGGAAACGGCGGAGCCCGCGGCAGCGGACCTCCATCGCATGGGGGTGGTGGCCCGCGTGCGACAGCTCACGAGGCTACCCTCCGGCGCCACCCGGGTCCTGGTGGAAGCGCTGGGGCGTATCCGTATCACGCGCTACTCGCAGTCTCACGGACATCTGCGCGCCGCCATCGCGCCCGCGCCCCTCAGCGCCGGCGCGCCCTCTTCGGACGAGCGAGCACGGGCGCGCCAGGTGCTGTCGCGATTCGAGGAATACGTGGCGCTGCAGCGCCGGCTTCCTGCCGAAGTGGTGGCTCTGGCCCAGGCGTCGGCCACGGAAGAGCGGATGGCGTGCGCCATCGCCGTTCATCTGGCGGTGCGGCACGATGTCCGCCAACGATTGCTCGAAGCGCCGACGCTGGTGGAACTCCTCGGTGCGCTGTCCGAACTGATGGCGGCGGAAATCGAGATCCTTCGCCTCGAGCGCAAGATCGACGAGGACGTTCGCGGGTCACTCTTCCGCAACCAGCGCGAGTTCTATCTCCAGGAGCAGCTCAAGGCGATCAACCGGGAGCTCGGCCAGGAGGAGAGCGACGACCTGCAGGAGCTCGACGCGCAACTTGCCGCCAAGGGACTGCCGGAATCGGTACGCACGCGCATCGAGCGTGAAGTCCGGAAGATGCGACGGATGTCGCCGATGTCACCGGAGTCGACGGTCAGTCGCAACTATGTTGACTGGCTGCTTGCCCTGCCCTGGACGGAACGCACCGATGACGTCTTGGACGTGGCCCACGCCAGCCGCGTGCTCGACGAAGACCACTATGGTCTGGAGGAAGCCAAGGACCGGATTCTCGATCACATTGCGGTGCTCGCAATGGTCGGGCGCCTCGAGGGCCCGATTCTCTGTCTCGTCGGCCCTCCCGGAACCGGAAAGACCTCGCTGGGAAAGTCGATTGCCCGCGCGCTCGGCCGTCGATTCGTGCGCATGTCGCTTGGCGGTGTGCGAGATGAGGCCGAGATCCGTGGGCACCGCCGAACGTATGTGGGCGCCCAACCGGGTCGCATCATTCAGGCGATGCGCCGCGCCGAGGTGGTCAATCCGGTGCTGCTTCTGGATGAGATAGACAAGCTGGGCCAGGACTATCGCGGCGATCCATCGGCGGCGCTGCTCGAAGTGCTGGATCCGGAACAGAATCGCGCGTTCAGCGATCACTATCTGGAAGTCGATTACGACCTGTCGGGCGTGCTGTTCCTCACCACGGCGAACTCGCTGGCCAACATTCCCGATCCGTTGCGCGACCGGATGGAGACGCTGCGTCTGCCGGGATATCTGGATCATGAGAAGTACGCCATTGCCCGACAGTTCCTCGTGCCGCGGCAACTGGAACGGGCGGGGCTGGCAAGGGACCACGTCACGCTCGACTCCGACGTTCTTCCGACCATCGTGCGCCAGTACACCCGGGAGGCTGGCGTACGCGAGCTCGAGCGGCGGCTTGCGCGGCTCGCGCGAAAAGTCGCGCGCCGCGAGACCGAGCGTCTCCGAATTGACGATGATGTCGAAGGGCCCGCGCGGCGCGGCGAGCGATCGCCCGTGCAGATAGGCACCGCCGACCTGCGCGCACTTCTCGGCGTGGCGCCTTACGATCCCGACGAAGGGACGCTGGATGACAAGGTGGGGGTCGCGTCGGGTCTTGCGTACACGTCAACGGGCGGCGAGGTGCTCGAGATCGAGGTGAGCGCGGTGCCGGGTCGAGGAAAACTCCACCTCACGGGCACGCTTGGGGACGTGATGAAGGAATCGGCCACTGCTGCGCTCAGCTATATTCGGTCGCGCGCGCGCCACCTGGGTGTGGAGGTCGATTTTCATCGCAGTCGCGACCTCCACGTCCACATTCCGGCAGGCGCCACGCCCAAGGACGGCCCGTCCGCCGGTATCGCCATCGCAACCGCAATTATTTCGGCACTGACCGGGACGCCCGTCCGCGGCGATGTGGCCATGACCGGCGAGATCACCCTCCGCGGCAGGGTGCTTGCGATTGGTGGCCTCAAGGAAAAGGCGGTAGCGGCGCTCCGCGCCCGCATCCATGAGGTCGTCATTCCGGCGTCGAACGTCCGAGAGATCGAGGAGTTGCCGGCTGACGTTCGTGCGACCATGCGATTCCACCCGGTCCGCACGATGGATGAAGTGCTGTCCCTGGCCTTTCGCGAGGCGGTCCGCCCTCGACACGCTGCGACACGGGCCTCACTCCCGCTGTCACACTGATGTCCCCCGTGGGAATGCGGGATCCGTTGGTGGTACGGGAGCTGGAATTCCTCGGCGGGGCCGCCAGCGCCGGCGGCTGGAAGCCCGCGACATCGCTTCCCGAGATCGCGTTCGCCGGTCGTTCGAACGTCGGCAAGTCGTCTCTCCTGAATACGCTCGTGCGCCGACGCGCATTCGCCCGCGTCAGCCGCACGCCCGGTCGCACACGGGAGATCAACTTCTTCCGGGTCAACAACGCGTTCGTCTTCGTCGACCTGCCCGGCTACGGATACGCTCGCGTGTCGAAGGAGCGGCGCGCCGAATGGCGCCCGCTGATTGAAGCGTATCTCAGGGAATCGTCCCAGCTGCGAGGCATCGTCCTCCTCCTCGACGCGAGGCGCGAGCCCGGTGTCGATGACCGGGATATGCTCGAGTTCCTCGCACAGATGGGCGTTCCGACCCTCGTGGCTATCACCAAGATCGACAAGTTTCGCCCTCAGGCTGCGGAGGCGCGCGTGGGCGAGATTGTCACGGCACTGGATCTGAGCCCGGAACAGGTCCTTGCCGTGAGCGCGCAGACCGGACGCGGGCGCGACGATCTCGCCGCGGCAATCATGCACCTGGTGGAGCAACCGGCGTGGCGAGCCACTTGACCCGCGCCGGCAGAGCGCTGGCGCCCGTGCTGCTGGCGGCCTGCGCGGGCACGGGTACCTCGGCGACGCAAACGCCATCGCCCGCATCGAGCGACTCTTCCCGGTTCCTCGTGCCGGCCGGGTACGGCTCCCTGCATCAGGAGGACATCGCTATCAACCTGCAGGTGCTCGGCCTGCAGGTGCGTGCGATCCCGCTCGACGAGACCGTGATCCGCGTGCTTTCGCCCGACAGCTATCGCGCCCTGCGAGATATTGTGGCGAGCCGGAAAGCCGAGCTCGACGCGGTTGCGCGGCGCACCGGGCTGAATGCATTCAGCCTGTGGTACGTCCAGTACTTCGGACTCGAGCAGGGCGACACGCGCTTCAGCCCGATGGAATTCATCGTTACGAGCGTCGGGCAGGACTTTCGACCACTTCGAGATTCTCCCATTGTCGGCAGGCTTCGGGGAGCAGCGACTGCGGCAACGGGAGCGGAAGAGCGCACTGTACGTGTTCGACCCCGAAATCGACGTGAACCAGCCGCTGACCGTGCAGTACGAAACCGCGCGCAACAGCGATTGGTCCAACGCGCTGGCACGCATCGAGCGCGAGCGCGCCCTCGTCCGGTCGCGAGTGGGAATCAGGAAGAACCCCCAGCCGCAATGAGTCGCGGTTGCCCGCCGCATCGCCGTGTGTGGTGCTCGGCAGGGTGAACGAAGGCAATAACAGGAGCCGAATCATGGTCTGGCGTCCCCTACGAGCTCTTACCTCACGTACGGAGCAGCCGGTTGCCGGGCAGTGGCTCGATCGGCTCGCCGAAGCGCTGCGCGACGTGAACTGTGACCGCGCGCGCCTCTGCCGCGAGACCCTCTGCGAGCTGGCGTATCCGCAGTTCGCTGGCGACTGGGAGAGCGCCGTGTCGGACAACGCGTTGCCGCTGGGCACGAGGTTGGCGTTGTCAGCGCTCGACCCCCGTAACGTCACGCTGGAGCCCGAATATTACGCCGAATGCGACGACGAAAAGTTCCGGCGCGTCAAGCCGCTCCTCTGGCTGTGGTATTCGTTCGACCGTCTTCCGGCTGGCGGTCAGAACGTGGAGCTGGGGGTGGAATTCCGCCGCACGCTGGCGCCCCACGTCTTCAAGCGCTGTGGTGCGAACTTCAAGTGCTTTCAGCATGTGGAGTTCTCGTTCGGCTACAACCTCGAGATCGGCGACGACGTCGTCGTGCATCGCCATGTTCTGCTCGATGACCGTGGCGGCCTGGTGCTCGGGAACGGTGTCTCGGTGAGCGACTATGCGAACATCTACAGTCACACCCACAGCATCGTGGATCAGAAGGAGGTGACAGACGCCGCCACTGTTCTCGAGGACGGCGTGCGGATCACCTACCACGCGACTGTGCTCGCGGGAGTGCGCGTGGGGGTGCAGGGGATGGTGGGCGCATGTGCCGTGGCGACCAAGGACGTGCGCCCGTACCACGTCAACGTGGGCGTTCCCGCGAAGAGCGTCCGGGTAAAGCCGAACGCACCGGCACTCGACGACGTGCTTTCGCCCAGTCGCGATCGCGGAAGCCGGGACTAGCGGGAGCCTATACTACCCGCAGCACGTCCTCGACAGCGCCCGCCGTGCCTGTGCCGACCAGTGCCACGGCGTCGCGGAGCGCCGCGGCCGAGCGGGGCCATGAGAGGCGCCGGAGGGCCTCCGCCACGCTGACCCACTCCGCCTGGTCGTGTTCGGCGCTGAGCGCGATGGGAGCCTCGGACCGGACGAAAGCAGCAAACACCACCGCCACGAGCACCGTCTGCTCACGGTGCAGGTAAAAGGGCTGACAGGTGACGTTGTACAGCCGAGTTGTCTCCAGCCCCGTTTCCTCGCGCAGTTCACGCAAGGCAGTCTCTTCAGGCCGCTCCCGCCCCTGCATACGGCCGTGGACCGCTTCCCACGCTCCGGTGCATCGGGTGCCGCGAGCCCGTCGCAGGATGAGAACCTTGATCGCATCTCCGGTCCCATCCAAAACGAAAACGTCTACCGATCCAACGGAAAGTTCGGTCATTCGTGCTCCACCGGTACATGGGAGCACCTATGCGGTGCTCCCATTCTCCATCGGTGCTCCCGATGCAAGCGCTACTTCTTGATGAGGGCCTTCAGCCGCGCGCTCAGTGCCCGCGGACGGAACGGCTTGGTGATGAAGTCGTTTGCGCCGATCTCGAATACCCGCACCTCGTTGTCCTCGTCTGCCCTGGCCGTCAGGACGAGTACGGGGAGAGACGACGTCGCGGCGCGCGCACGTATATGGCTGAGTACGCCATACCCATCCAATCTCGGCAGGTTCAGGTCAAGCACGATCGCGTCGGGGGCGCTCCGGTCGATCTCATCGAGCGCCTGGATACCGTCGCTCGCTTCGACAATCGTGTAGCCCTCCCGTTCGAGCAGATCGCGCAGGACGAGCCGCAGCGGCTCTTCGTCTTCGACCAGCAGGACGGTGTGGCGAGGTCCTTTGGTCGTTGGGCCGTGCGCTGAGTCGTCCACCAGCTCCAGCACTTCAGCGGGCAGGAACGACTGACCCGCACGGGGAGTTGCGGTTCGCACGACGGCCGGCGCCGGAGCCGGAGTGCGCGTCCGCGGTGCGGCCGCCGGAGCCGCAGACAGTCGTCCGTTGCGATCGCGCTCTTCCACGCTTTCGAGGGGAGGCTCCACCACGCGTAGCAGTTCTTCGATGTCGGTGGTGCCCGACAACACCTGCTCCACCCCCGATTCCCACAGGGTTCGCATACCACCATCGCGCGCTGCTTCGGCGATCGCATCGGTGGAATCGGCCGCCGCGATGCGGCGCTCGACCTCGCTGTCGCTGATCATGACCTCCATCACCGCCATCCGGCCGCGGTAGCCCATGTTACTGCATTCCGCGCAGCCCACCGCCTTGAAGATCTGGGATCCCTCCGGAATCCACCGCTGCAGTCGCTCCGGAACGGACTCGGTCGCGGGGATCTTGCAGTGCGTGCACAGCCGCCGCAGCAGGCGTTGCGCCACCACGCCCTTGAGCGCTGCCGCGATCTTGAACGGCTCGACGCCGATGTCGATGAGGCGCGCCACGGCGCTTGCGGCATCGATGGTGTGGAGGGTGGAGAGGACGAGGTGGCCGGTCAGCGAAGCCTGAGTCGCGATTGTGGCTGTCTCGTGGTCGCGGATCTCTCCGACGAGCACCACGTCGGGGTCCTGTCGAAGGATCGAGCGCAACGCGGCCGCAAACGTCAGGCCTGCCTTCTCATTCACCTGCACCTGCACCACGCCGGTGAGTTTGTACTCAACGGGATCCTCGACCGTGACGATGTTGACGCCGCGGGCCTGAATCGTCCGGAGCGCGGAATACAGCGAGGTCGTCTTCCCCGAACCCGTCGGGCCCGTCACCAGGATGATTCCCTCGCGCAGATTGACCAGGTGCAGCACCCGCGCCAGTTCCTTTTCGCCCAGGCCCAGGCCCTCGAGGGAGAGGACGGTGGAACGGCTGTCGAGAATTCGGATGACGACCTTCTCACCGTTCGACGCCGGAAGGGTCGACACGCGCAGATCCACGCGTGCGCCGTTTACAGAAACCCGCGCGCGACCATCCTGCGGCCGGAGTCGGTCCGCAATGTCCAGCCCCGACATGATCTTCACCCGCGACACCAGCGGAATGCCGACGGCCCTGGGCAGCTGCATCGCCTGCCGGAGCACACCGTCGATGCGATAGGTGACGACCGCGCCTCCTTCCTGCGACTCGAGGTGGATGTCCGAGGCTCGCTGCTGGATCCCTTCGGCGATGATGTGGTCGACCAGTCGGATGATCGGCCGCTCGGACGCCTTGCTTGCGGAGACATCCATTTCGTCGGGGACGTCTTCGTCGAGCATCGACTGCACGTCGTACTGCGTCATCCCTTCGAGCAGTTTTTCAACCGCGTTGTCGGGACGGTAGAGGTCGTCGATGCGCTCGCTGAGCTGGCTCGGCGAGGCGAGGTGCATGCGAATGGTGCGTCCGGTCGCAAAGCCGAGCGTGCGCTCGCAATCCAGATCGTGCGGATCGGCAGTGGCGATGTCGAGTGCGGAATCGGAGACGCGCAAGGGCACGATGCGGTACTTGCGCGCGAGCGACTCGGGCACGACAGACTTTGCTTCGCTGGTGATGGACGTCAGGTCGGCGATTGGCATGCGAAAGCGTGCCGACAAGGCAGCGAGAATGTCGCCATCGGTCACGAGGCCGTGTCGGATGGCGGCGTCCCAGAGACTCTCCCTTGCCTGCTGCTTCAAGTGGGAGAGCGACTGGGCATCGATCAACGCCTGAAGCGTCGGAAGGAGCCAGTCATCTCGGATGGAGCGCTCGGTCATCTCGTTTCAGTCGCTCGCGCGGATTGAGAGGGGGGATTGGTCGAAGCTAACGCGGACGGTTGGGCTTTCATAGTTTCGGCGCGTGCGCTGCGCCCGTTAACCGGTGGGCCTGCCTACATGATGCGCCAGAAGTCCCGAGCCACGTCGACACTGAACGTCCATCGACCATCGCGAAGTCCTCGCGCGACATCGAATCGCAGCAGGTCAAAAAGGGTTTGCAGCCCGAGTCCGAGAGACGGGTACCATCCGGCGCGGAGGAATCGCGGCGCGGCGGGGCGTCCGGTCCCGAGGAGGCTCCCAAGAGGGACGATCGAAGCGCGTCCCGGGATTCGGCCCCACCGACCGAGCGGGATGGTTGGAAACGGCACAGGGACCTGCCACTCGGCGTGAAAGGCGACGAGGCGCGAAGATCCGAACTGATGAAACTCGTACCCCGGAGCGGTCAGCGGCCCGCCCGCGAACAGATTCTCCTCCACCGGAAGCGATCGATCGCTCCCGGCCGCACCGCCGAGGGCCCGGAACACGAGCCGTCGTTCCCCGAACTTGCGCTCGATCTCGACGTCGGCGAAGGCGCGGGAGTAGACGGACGATTCATAGCCGCGGGACCTTGTGAGCCCCGAGCGGAGGTCCACCCGTGCCCGCGCCGAGAGCCCGGCCGGCCATGCGATCGCGGTGTTCTCGTACGCCAGGGCCAACCGTGGGCCGCTGGCGTTCACAACCGGGAGAACCGGTTGGAATGCGCCGAATGTGGGATGCGCCATGACTCGTACCGAGTCGTGCCACTCGTAACCCAGCGTCGCTCGCCAGCGCCCGTTCGTCCGTCCCCGTCGCTCCAGCACCAGCTCGGCGCCGCGCGCGTCGAAGGGATCGGAGTAGTCGCTTCCGAACTCCTGCGCGGCGAGGCTGTTCCGAATCCCCGACGTCTCCGCCTCGTCGCCGGCGTCCCGGTATTCGCGAAACACGCGCAGGCGAACGGCATCGCCGGCGCCGTTGCGCCAGCCCGCCTCGAGACTGCCTTTCGGCTCGTGATCGCCGACGCCAAACCGCGCCAGGACGGCGGCATCGAGGCCGGCGCCGAGGCGCCGCCGGACTCCGAAGCCTAACGACAGTCCTTCAGCACGGGCCACATGGCCGATGTCGGACAGCCGCGGGGCGCTGACCGATGTCCGCCGGCTGCGCGCCAGCGCAGCCGAGCTCACCAGCGCGCGCGCCTCGGCCTGGACGCGCCGGACCTCCTGTTCGCTCGCGACCCCAACGTCGGTCGGCAGCGAGTCGAGGATGGCGCCCTCCCATCGGTGCGCCTCAACGACCGCCGGCGGGGCGACCACGATCTCAGGGCCGGCGAAGAACGCCGCGGGCTGCGCCTGATTGACCCGGTAGCAGCAGATCTCCCACCTGCCGCGGATGATGCCGCGCGCCGGAAAATCGAGCCAGGTGCCAGTGCGGCGGATCTCGATCTCCTGGCGACGGGGCAGCCAGAAGCGCCCTTCGATAAGCGCGTTCTCCAGGACGATCGATACGTCCTCCAGCTCGTGATCGATCAGTGCCGCACGGGTGAACGAGAACGCCATGCGAACGACCTGGGCGTCTTCCCGCGCCAGATACACCGCGCCCACCGCCGCCGACATACGGTCGTCACGAGGACGAAACTTCACCTCGTAGACCTCGATGGTGCGCCCGGGAATGCCGATCCGGAGTGAATCACTGATGGCGAAATCGTAGACCGTTCCGCCCGTCGCGGACAGCGGATGGGGCACGTCGCGGACTTCGTCCCCTTCTCCCAACCGGATGAAATCCGGAAAGTTGTTCTGGACGATTCCGAGGTGATCGCGGTGGTACTGGATATCCGTGGGGAGCACCAGGGTGTCCCGGCGCCCCACAATCACCTGCTTGCTGTAGTTCGGCGCGCGCCAATAGACTTCCAGCGCGATCTCGTCGGCCTTCACCACCTTGGGCGGATCGGGAAAGCCTTCGCCAAGCTGCGCCAGGAACGTCAGGTAGCCGTGCGCCGTGGCGGCGTAGGCGGCGAGCCCGGTGTCGGCAAGTTGCAGCGCGCGTCGCTCGGTGGCGAGGGTCACGAGCGCGCGGGTGCGCGCGTCGTTCCAGGACTGGGCGTTCGCCGCTTCCGGCGATCCGAGCGCGGGCAGGATCAGCGTCGCCACGATGGTCACCGTCGCAGCCCGGCTCGATCGGGCTCTTGCCCTGAGGAGTCGATCCATGCTTCGCGAATATCGAAGTCCGGCCTCGCGCGAACAAGCGAGCGTGACGTGATCACGTTCGAACGGTTCAGCGCGCTCGCCCGGCAGGGCACGCTCGTTCCGGTGTGGCGTGACGTGCTGCTCGACACCGATACGCCCGTGGCGGTGTTTGCCAAATTGCGGCGTCCGCCGTTCGCGTTCCTGCTGGAATCGGCCCCGGCCGGCGGCGAGACGTGGGCGCGGTACACCTTTCTGGGCACCGAACCCCGCGCCGCGTGGCGCTGGCGCGATGACGTGGTGGACGAGTGGACCCCGGACCGGGGCTGGCAGAAATCGCGTCCCACCGCTGACCCGATCGGCGACCTGCAGCGGCGATTGCGCGAGGAGCGCCCGGCCGAGGTCCCGGAACTGGGCGCGTTCTGGAGCGGCGCCGTGGGATACTTCGGCTACGACGTGGTGCGCAGCCTCGAGAAGCTGCCGCATGCGCCGGCGCGCGCCCTCGACGTGCCCGACGCCCTGTTCGTGTTCACCCGCGCGCTGGTCATCATCGATAACCTGCGGGGCCAGGGTCGAATCGTGGTGGCGGTACCCGTTCCGCCCGGCACGCCTAACGCCGATCTCCGCTCCCGCTACGATGCCGCGGTGCTGGAGATCGACAGCCTGGAGCGCCGGCTCCAGGCGCCGTCGTCTCTGCCGCCGCTCCGCCTCGACCCGGCCACGCCTCCGGCGGCCGGCCGGTCGACCTACCCGCGTGATCGTTTCGTGCGCGACGTCGAGCGGATCCGCGAGTACATCTTTGCCGGCGACTGCTTCCAGGCCCTGCTGGCCCGGCGAATCGAGTTGCCGCACGACTTCGATTCGACGTCGCTGTACCGCGCCCTGCGAGCGGTCAATCCATCGCCCTACATGTACCACCTGGTCCTCGATGGCGTCGAGCTGGTCGGCTCTTCTCCCGAGCTGTTGGTACGCGTCTCGGATGGGCGCGTTACCCTCCGTCCCATCGCCGGCACCCGGCCCCGCGGTGCCACCCCCGAGGCGGACGACGGTCTGGCGGCCGAGTTGCTCGCCGACGAGAAGGAGCGCGCCGAGCACCTGATGCTCGTGGACCTCGGCCGCAACGACGTGGGACGCATCGCGCGGTTCGGTACGGTGCGCGTGACCGACCTGATGATCGTCGAGCGGTATTCCCACGTACTCCACATCGTGAGCCAGGTTGAGGGCGAGCTGCGCGAAGGGCTCTCGGCACTCGACGCCCTGCGGGCGTCGTTTCCCGCCGGCACCATGACCGGGGCGCCGAAGGTGCGGGCCATGCAGATCATCGACGAACTCGAGCCGGAGCGTCGCGGTCCGTATGCAGGCGCCGTCGGCTACGTCGCATCGGGCGACGCGCGTATGGACCTCGCGATCACGATTCGGACCTGCGTCATTGCGGGGGGAATCGCGTCCATCCAGGCGGGCGCCGGAATTGTCGCCGACTCCGATCCGGTCCGGGAATGGGAGGAAACGGAAAACAAGGCACGCGCGCTGCTCCTCGCACTCGGTCGCGTACGCGCGGCGGCAAGATAGGCCGCAGGCGCGCCGCCGGGACGTATATTGGTAACACGGATGCCCTATCGCCTGGTCAGCGCCGACGGCCAGCTCTCGTTCGAGTTGCGCGCCGGCTCCACTCTCGTGCTCGGGCGGGCACTGAGCAGCGACCTGCCCGTGCTCGATCCCACCGTCTCGCGGCGCCACGCCGAGGTCGTGGTCGAAGCCACCGGCGTCGCCTTGCGGGATCTGGAATCGAGTAACGGCACGTTCGTGAATGGCAAGCGCGTGGCTACCGCCCGCGTTGCCGCCGGGGATCGCGTCGTCTTCGGCAAGATCCTCTTCGAGCTGCGCGACCTGAGCCCGGTCCTGATCGACGACGGCTCGGCCGAAACGATGCGCCGGGCGGCCCGCGCCGGCACCACCATCATCCGACAGGTACCCGTCCCGGACGCGGACCAGACCCTGGAGCGTGCCCTCCGCGCCAGCGGCGTGCAGCGGACCGTGGACGAGACGGCAGTCGTGGTGCCGCAGCAGGAGCGCGACCGGCTGAAGCTGACCCTGTTGTTGGAGATCTCGAAGGCGCTGACCAGGGTGCCCACCGAAGAAGAGCTGCTGGAACAGCTCCTGGGCTTCACCTGCCGCATGCTCGACGTCGATCAGGCCGCAGTCCTCCTGACCGACGGCGACGGGGACCTGCGAGTGGGCGCGCAGCGGGCTCGCTCGGGACCGGCCAAGGGTCATGGCGAGCCGCCGGTGCCGATTTCACTCGCGCAGACGGCGGTGCGCGAGAAGGTCGCCCTTCTCTCCGACGATCATCCGGTGTCCGCGCCAGTCTCTGCCACCTTTCGACCGAGCGACGAGGCGACCACCATCCCCATGGTGTCGATGCGGCGGTCCGCGGTCTGTGCGCCGCTGCTGGGCGGAGAAGGGCGTGTGCTGGGGGTTCTGTACGCGGCGAGCCTGACTGCCGGCGATCGCCCGGTTCTGACGAGGCGGGTCGATGAGGACGACCTCGAGTTTCTGGTGGCGTGCGCGGGCATCGGGGCGGTCGCGCTCGAGAACCTCCGGTTCGCTGAGCGCAGTCGCCAGGAGGCCGTGATCCGCGGGAATTTCGAGCGCTTCTTCACCCCTCACCTGGCGGCCAAGATTGCGGCCACCCCTGCCGCCCTACGCGCGGGGGGAGAGCGTCGCCGGGTCGCGGTGCTGTTCAACGACATCCGCGGCTTCACGCCGCTGGCCGCGAGACTCACGCCGGACGCGACGGCGCGCCTGCTGACGGAGTACTTCAGCGAGATGGCGGAGTGCGTGTTTCGTCACGGCGGCACGCTGGACAAGTTCATCGGAGACGCCGTAATGGCGCAGTGGGGCGCGCCCTGGAGCGCCCCCGACGACGCCGATCGTGCCCTGGAGGCCGCGCTCGAGATGCTCTCGGGGCTCGAGAGACTGAACAGGCGATGGGCCGCCGAGGGTCGCCCCGTGCTGCAGGTTGGAGTTGGACTCAACTACGGTGAGGTGTTTGCCGGCTACCTGGGGAGCGAGCGGCGGCTGGAGTACACTATTATCGGAGACGTGGTGAATACCGCGAACCGCCTTTGTCAGGCGGCAGAGGGGGGTCAGATACTGGTGACCCCCGCGCTGGCGGAGTCGCTGACGCGGCCGCACGCGCTCGTCCCCCATGAGGCGCTCTGGGTACCCGGTCGCGACACGCCGCTTCCCGTCTACAACGCGGCGTCGTGAGGCTGCCGGTGCCGAAGGAGTTCAGCCACTTCCGCGTGGGGGCAACGCGGGTGGTTGCGCACACCTCCTGTGTCGACTGGACACGCGAGGTGTTGCGGACCGGGACGCTGTACGAGTGGGCGTCGCGGCACCCCGAGCGCCGGGAACTGCCCGGCCGGGTCCCCGCGTTCTCGGTCCCGATGCCTAACGACGGACGTCGGGTGGTGGTGCGGCACGGTCACCACGGCGGCCTGCTGGGCCCCTTGCTCAAGGACGTCTTTCTCCCACCGACCCGCGCCCCCTACGAGCTGCTGGTCTCGTACGTCCTCGCCAGCGCCGGGGTGCGAACACCGCCCGTGGCAGCATTCGCCATCTACCAGACGGGGTGGCTGTTCCGCCGAAGCGACTTCGTGACGCTGGAGCTCACCGGCCACGACCTCGGTGACGCCTTGATGACGCCTGCGGCGGCACCGGCGCGAGGTTCCTGGCTGGCGTCGCTCGGCGAACTCATGCAGGCCCTGACCCGCGCTGGCGCCTGGCACCCCGACCTCAACGTCCGCAACATTTTCCTCGTTCCCGATGCGACCGGGGTGGATCGCGCCTTCGTCCTCGACGTCGATCGCGTCCGCTTCGCGCCGCCAGGCGACCCCAACGTGCAGGCCGCCAACCTCGCGCGGCTCGAGCGCTCCGTTCGAAAAATGCGCGAGCAGAACGGAGCGGGATTCGACGACGACGAACTGCGACAGCTGCGATCGCTGGCGGCGATGCCATCGCGCGCATGATTAGCGCGGGTCTCGATCGGATCGGCATCGTCATGATGAGCGCAGTCGGCGATGCCGTGCACGTTCTCCCGGTCGTCAACGCTCTCAAGCGTCACCATCCAGGGTGCCGGATCACCTGGGTGGTCCAACCCGGACCTGCGAGTCTCGTGCGTGGCCACGTGGCGGTGGATGAGCTGATCCTCTTCGATCGCGCCCGCGGCCTCCGGGCCTTTGTCGAGGTCGGGCGCGCGCTGGCCTCGCGACAGTTCGACCTGGTGCTGGATCTGCAAGTGTATTTCAAGGCGGGCGTCGTGACCGCCCTTGCGCGCGCCGCGGTCAAGCTCGGTTTCGACCGCGCGCGCGCACGCGACCTGAACTGGCTGTTCACGACACACCGCATCCCGCCGCATCAGACCGGTCAGCACGTGCAGGATCAGTACTTCGAGTTCCTCACCGCGCTGGGTGTGGCGAGTGAACCGGTCGAATGGCACCTCGGGCCCTGGGAACCGGAGCGGACGTGGCAGCGTGAGTTCTTCGCGCAGTTCGACCGTCCGGTGGCAGCGATCGTCGTGGCCACCAGCAACCCTGCCAAGGACTGGCTCCCTGAACGATGGGCGCAGGTGGCCGACGTGCTCTACCACGACTTCGGCCTGCAGCCCGTCCTCGTTGGCGGGCGCTCGCCGCGGGAAATTCGTTCGGAACAGAACATCCTTTCCGCCGCGCGCCGGCCCCCGATGTCGGCGCTCGGCAGCGGACTGCGGAACCTCGTCTCGATCCTGGAGGGCTCGGCCCTCGTGTTGTCGCCGGATACAGGTCCCCTCCACATGGCGGTTGCGCTTGATCGACCGGTCGTCAGCGTGATGGGATATACGAATCCGCGTCGGACCGGTCCGTATCGCCGCTTCCACGACCTGATCGTTGACGCCTACGGCGAGCCCGGCGAAGCCTATCCGGTCAGTGCTGCGACCCGGTCGGGACGGATGGCGCGCATCACGGTCGGCGACGTCGTGGAGCGAGTGCAGCGATGGCGCGATGTGTACGCCAACCGATCGGTGACGTAGGGGATCAATGGCCGCGGGCGCCCGTTGCCGGGTAGCAGGGGCGGTCTGAGCGCTGACGCGCCGCGCTGACCTCCGCGCAACAGGTGGAGGCCGGGCCGCGTACAACTACGCCCCCCAGGCCAGGTACTCACCCTCACCCTTCGAGGTATTTGCATGAAGTCGGTTCGCTTTTTTCTCCTAGTGCTGGCCACGAGCATGTTCGTGGCGCCGGTCGCCAACGCGCAAGGCGGTGGCGGCGGTGGGGGTCGTGGCCGGGGCGGCATGACGGCGCTGATGCAGAACATCACGCTGACCGCCGACCAACAGACGAAGGTCGACACGATCGTCGCGAAGTACCGCGCCATGCGGCCGCAGATGCAGGGTATGGATTCCGCCGGGATGGCGGCCGCGCGCACGAAGATGATGGAGAACAACAACAAGCAGTACGATGAGATCCGCGCGGTTCTGACACCGGATCAGCAAAAGGTGTTCGACGAGAACCGCAAGAACATGCCGATGGGGAGAGGCCGGCCGCCGGGCGTGACCCGATAGCAGGGAGCCTTTCCTCTGGACACCACGGGCGCCGCGGCGGAAGTCGCGGCGCTCGTGCGTCAGGTGGCGCGACGCCCGGCTTCGATCCCGGGACAGTCAGTGGCGCCGGCTTGCCGTAGATTGCGGGAATTGATCCCGAGTAACCGGAGCGACGAGCGAGGTGGCGCCGCACCAGGTTCAATCGGCCGCGCACAGCACGCCGAAGTCATACCGGATCCCCACCTCGGCCAGCAGGTGCACGAGTCTGCCTAACGCCAGGCCCATGACCGCGAAGTAGTCACCGTCGATCCGCCGCACGATCACGGCGCCGTATCCCTGGATCCCGTACGCCCCGGCCTTGTCCATCGGTTCGCCGGTGGCCAGGTACGAGGCGATCGCCGCGTCGGTGAGCGGGCGAAAAGTCACCTCCACCGTTTCCACGCCCGAGGCGAGCGCGCCGTCGTATGCCACCGCCACCGCCGTCAGCACGGTATGGGTCCGTCCCGAGAGGCGGCCCAACATGCGTCGCGCATCCTCCTGGTCGGTCGGCTTCCCGAGCACCGCGCCATCGAGGACCACCTCGGTGTCCGCTCCGATCACCACCGCGCCGGGATCGAGGGCGGCGATCGCGGAGGCCTTTTCGCGGGCAAGCCGCTCCACGTGGACAGCTGGTGCCTCATCGGGATGGCTGGTCTCATCGATGTGCGCCGGTCGCACGTCGTGTGGTATCCCGATCAGGGTCAGCAGATCGTGCCGGCGGGGCGATTCAGACGCCAGGACGACGCGCGGAGCGGTCATCGCTCGAGCCAGAGCGTCACCGGGCCGTCATTCACCAGCTCCACGTCCATCATGGCGCCGAACACGCCGGTTTCCACGGTTGCACCGCGCTCGCGGAGGAGCGCCACGAAACGGTCGTACAGCGGAACCGCGACATCCGGCCGGGCCGCATCGAGGAAGCTTGGTCTGCGGCCCTTCTGCACGTCGCCGTAGAGGGTGAACTGCGACACGACCAGCAGCGATCCCCCCACGTCGCCAAGCGCCAGATTCATCTTCTGATCGGCGTCGGCGAACAGGCGCAGGCCGATCACCTTGTCGGCCATCCACGCCAGGCGGGGCTCGTCGTCAGCGTCCGTAAACCCGACCAGGAGAAGGTACCCACGGCCGATCCGGCCGGCGGTTCCCGCCGTGCCGTCAGGCTGCCTAACGCGAACTTCGGCGCGCGAGACGCGCTGCAGCAGAACGCGCATGGGTTGAAAGGTAGCGTCCCGGCAGCGGCGCGCCGAGCCCGGCGCCCGATCTCCTCGCGACCGGGGCCGGCGTGCCGGGATCCGTCACGCTCCGGAGTCGCTGCCTAACGCCATACGCATCAGCAACGCCGTGTCGGGGCATGCCCGGGAGAACTCCCGCGATGTCCGGATCGCATCCGGCGCTGCCGTCCGATCGGCTGGCAGGAAGCCGAAACGCGGGAAATAGTCCCCCGCCGTCGTGGTCAGGAGGTACAGCGCCCGCAGACCGCGCCGGCGCGACCAGGCGATCCGGTCGCGGGTCATGCGGTCGCCGAGGCCGCGCCCGCGCCAGCCGGGAGCGACCGCCGCCGACCGCAGGAGTCCGTCCCGGCCATGCACTTCGACGCCCTCGATGCCGACCAGCTCTCCGTCGGATTCCACCAGGACGTATCCCTCGCCAAAAGATTCTTCGAGGCCGTCCAGCGGCAGCTCGGCCGACGCGAGAAGCGCGCGCGCCACCGGCAGGTCGGCGGTCGTCGCGGCGCGAATGTGGACCTCCGATACCGCCGTCATTCCAGGGGCCCCACCGGGATCATTCCACCGTCACACTCTTGGCCAGATTGCGCGGCTGGTCGACGTTGGTTCCGCGCTTCACGGCGATGTAGTACGCAAGCAGCTGCAGCGGCACCGAGGCCAGCACCGGCATCAGGAGGTCGAGCGTCTCCGGAATCCGGATCTCGGCGTCGATCCTGCCCTTCAACGCGGGCTCGTCCCGGCTGGTGATGGCGATCACGCGACCGTTCCGTGCCTTCACCTCCTGCACGTTCGACACGATCTTGTCGAACACGAAATCGTGCGGCGCGATGAAGACCACCGGCATCTGGTCGTCGATGAGAGCGATCGGACCGTGCTTCATCTCGGCTGCCGGGTACCCTTCGGCATGGATGTAGCTGATCTCCTTGAGCTTCAGCGCGCCTTCCAGCGCGACCGGGAAATTGTAGCCGCGCCCGAGATAGAGAAAGTTCTGCGAGCGCCTGAATTCCTGGGCAAGCTCCTCGACCGCCGGCGCCCGGTCGAGGATCTGCTGGATCTGGCCGGGCAGCGCCCGCAGGGCAGCGATAATCTCCCGTCCCCGCAGAATCGACAGGTCGCGCAGCCGGCCCAGCTTCAGCGTGAAGAGAAGCAGCGCCACAACCTGGCTGGTGAATGCCTTGGTCGAGGCCACGCCGATCTCAGGCCCGGCGTGGATATAGATGCCGCCGTCCGCCTCCCGCGCGATCGTGGATCCCACCACATTCACGATGCCTAACGTTCGCGCGCCCCGCCGCTTGGCCTCGCGCATCGCGGCCAGCGTGTCGGCCGTTTCGCCGGACTGCGAGATCACGATGCACAGCGTCCGCTCATTGATGATCGGATTGCGGTACCGGAACTCCGAGGCGTACTCCACCTCCACGGGCACGCGCGTCAGCTCCTCGATCATGTGCTCGCCGATCAGGGCCGCATGCCAGCTCGTGCCGCACGCGGTGATCACGACGTTGTCGAACGACAGCAGTTCGTCATCGGTCAGATTGAGGCCGCCCAGTTTCGACGTGCCCTCGTCCGCCAGCAGGCGCCCCCGCATGGTGTTGGAGATCGTCTGCGGCTGCTCGAAAATCTCCTTGAGCATGAAGTGCGAAAACCCGCCCCGCTCGATCTGCCCGAGGTCCCAGTCGATCTTGGAAACCGCCTTCTCGACCGTGGCGGCCTGCAGATCGATGACGCGATACCCGCTGCGATCGAGCACCGCCATCTCGCCGTCGTCCAGGTAGACCACCTGGCGCGTATGGGCAAGGATCGCCGAGACGTCGCTGGCGACGAAATACTCGTTGTCACCCAGCCCCACGAGCAGCGGACTGCCTTTGCGGGCCGCGACGATCTTGTGCGAATCCACGCTCGAGATCACGGCGATCCCGTACGCCCCCTCCACCTGTCGCAGCGCCTCCATCACCGCGTCCTCGAGATTGCCGTCGAAGAACGCCTGGATCAGGTGCGCCAGGACCTCCGTGTCGGTCTCCGAACGAAACACGTAGCCACGCCGCTCCAGCATCTGTCGGAGCGTCGTGGCGTTCTCGATGATCCCGTTGTGCACGACCGCGATGGTGCCATCCTGGCTCACATGTGGATGGGCGTTCACCTGGTTCGGCGATCCGTGCGTCGCCCACCGCGTGTGGGCAATTCCCGTCGTGCCGGCGACCGGATTGGCAGCCAGAAGCGATTCGAGACGCGAGATCTTCCCCGCTTCCTTCACGGTCTCGACCCCGGCGCCGTTCATGATCGCGATACCCGCCGAGTCGTAGCCCCGGTACTCGAGGCGCTTCAACCCTTCGACAAGGAGCGGCGTCGCAACGCGAGGCCCGACGTATCCGACGATTCCACACATAGGCGGTATGAAATGATAGCTACGCCACCAGCGCGTCGAGAGGCGCGCGGCAGCGAGCGATGAGTTCCCGGGCCTGAGATTCCGACCGGGCTTCGGCGATGACGCGGATGATCGGTTCTGTCCCCGACGGACGCACGTGCACCCATCGATCGGACCAGCTCAGTCGCAACCCGTCCTGCGTGTCCACCACGGCGTCCGCAAAGTCGCCGCGAAGGGCGTCGTACACCGCGTCCAGGGCCACGGCCGGCCGGTCGAGCTTTTCCTTCACGATGTGGTACTGCGGATATCGTGCCACAACCTGAGACAGCGGCCGCGGTTCCTCCAGCAGCAACTGGAGAACCAGAGCCGCGGCCACTGGTGCGTCCCTGCCGAGATGCAGCGCGGGGAGTATTACCCCGCCGTTCCCCTCTCCGCCGACAATGGCACCCACGTCGCGCATCCGCGCCGCCACGTTGATTTCGCCCACCGGCGCCCGGACCACCGAGGATCCGTATTCGGCCGCCACGTCGTCGATTACCCGACTCGTCGACAGGTTCGTTACGACAACCCCTGCCTGCCGCCGCAGCACGACACGACACGCCAGAGCAAGGGTGTAGTCCTCTCCAATGGCACGCCCCGTCTCGTCCACCAGGGCCAGGCGGTCCACGTCCGGATCCACCGCCAGTCCCACCGCAGCTCCAGTGGATCGGACGAGCTCCTGCAGCTCCCCAAGATTCTCGGCTACGGGCTCGGGCGACCGGTGAAAGAGGCCGTCAGGCACCAGATTGATCGCACATACTTCACAACCGAGCCGCTCCAGGAGCGCCGGCAGGATCGTGCTGCCAGCGCCGTGACAGCTATCGAGCGCCACTAGAAACCGACGTCGTCGGATTCCCTTCACGTCGATGATGGGGAGGGCCAGAATGCGCTCCAGGTGGCGCGTCACCGCCTGAGGATCGGGTTCCACCTCTCCCAACTCCTGCCACCCCACGCGGGGCACCCCCCGGTCCACGAAGGCCCGCATAGCGGCGCTCTCAGCCTGGTCGAGGAACAGACCCGCGTGCCCGATGAACTTGAGCGCGTTCCACTCGATGGGATTGTGGCTGGCCGTTATTGCCAGCCCCCCCGCCGCTTCATGGTCCTCCACCGCCAACTGCACCGTGGGGGTCGGGGCCATCCCGAGGTCGATGACCCGGGCGCCCACCGACTGCAGCGCCGCGGTGACCGCCCGCTGAAACATCGGACCGGAAACACGGGAATCGCGCCCCACGACGATCGCGCGAGATGTGGAGCGCGCAAGCGACCAGGCGCCGAACCCGGCCGTGTACGTTCCCATGACCTCGGGGGTCAGGGCCTCGCCAACTCGGCCCCGTATCCCTGACACACTGATCATCAACCCACCGAAGGGCATCTGCGCCATGCTCCCGCTGGTGAACCTCGTCTGGCCGAGGCTTCAATCTTAACCGCACTGCGCAGTGCGGCAGCGCGACACGGATCACAGGACGTGACCCGATTCGGGAGAGCCTCTGCACGCGGCACGGCGAAAACCCGGCGACGGCAGACGCCTTCAGGTCGCGCTATGTATTGGAAACGGAGACACTTGCCCAGCTCCTAGCGACATCGCGAGCGGCGGATTCGTAACATCCGCAGCGACGTCAGTCCGATGCCTGGGCCACTGCTGTGCGACGATCGGCATGTTGCTCAGCGTCCTGCTCTTCGCGCCGGAGCACCTTTACGAAGGCGTCCACGACCTCGGGATCGAACTGCGTCCCGCGGCAGCGCAGCAGCTCATCCACGGTCGCCGGAACCCCTGCGCTCGGCCGATAGGGTCGTTCACTGGTCATGGCGTCGAAGGTGTCCGCGACGGCTGCGATCCGCGCCTCGAAGGGAATCGCTTCGCCGGCCAGCCCATCAGGGAGTCCGCGGCCGTCCCACCGTTCGTGATGGTGTCGCACGATGCTGAGAGCCCTGGTCTGGTCAGCCAGGAGGGGCTTCAGGATGCGCCATCCGACCTCCGGATGCGACATGATGTGGCGATACTCCTCATCCGTCAGCGGCCCTGCCTTGTTGAGGACCGTCTCGCGCACGCCAATCTTCCCGATGTCGTGTACGCGTCCTCCAAGCTCGACCTGCGCTACGAACGCATCGTCCATCCGTAGTTCGCGTGCGATCAGCACGGAGTAGCGGCTGACGCGCAGGGAGTGTCCGTGCGTGTACTTGTCCTTGACTTCGAGCGCGTCGGCGAGCGATTGAATCGAAGCGAAGAACAGCTGTTCGAGACGCCGCGATTGAATCCCCACGCGTTCCTCGAGGCGCTCCTGATAGTCGCGGTTTTCGAGAATGAGCCGCCGCTTGTCGAGCGCCTGCCGGACACGCGCCCGAACCTCCTCGAGCTGGAAGGGCTTCGTCACATAGTCCATTGCGCCTTCCGCCAGGCAGTCGACGGCGGTGCGAACGTCGGCCACAGCCGTCACGAGCATTACCGCCGTGTCCGGGTAACGGCTCCGGACCTCCCGCAAGAGCCCAATACCGTCCAATTCCGGCATGTGCAGGTCTGTCAGTAGCAGCGTTGCCGGATGGCGCTCCAGTGCCTCCAGGGCCTCGCGTCCGTTCGCCGCCTCCTCGCAGATGAATCCGTCGGTCTGCATCAGGCGCGAGAGGACGCGACGCAGATGCGGTTCATCGTCCACGATGAGGCATCGCTGGCGGTCCGCCGGACCAGCGGCCGCTCCGCGGCGCGTGTTCGCGACACCGGGCGTCGTCATCGACCCCGTCCCGGATTCCGTTCCACGGCGCACGCGTGTTTCGGGTAGTGTCCGGTGTGCACTATCTTCCCTCCTCTTCCTCCGGCTTCCCACCTATGACTCGCATTTTTGACGACGATTTGGGCATGAGTTTTGGCACCCGAGCGGTCCATGCCGGCCAGCGGCCGGATCCGACCACCGGGGCGGTGATGACCCCGGTCTATCTGACGTCGACGTACGCCCAGGACGGCCTCGGCAGGCACAAGGGTTACGAGTACGCGCGCGGGCGGAATCCCACGAGAGAGGCCCTCGAGCGGAACGTCGCGGCCCTGGAGGGCGGCACGCACGGATTCGCGTTCGCGAGCGGCATGGGGTGCCTGGACTCCATCATGAAGCTGTTCCGCGCGGGCGACCATTTTGTGTGCGCTGAGAACATGTACGGCGGTACCCCACGTCTCTTTGACAGAATTCTCGGCAACTGCGGGCTGAACTTTAGCTACGTGGACACCCGGGATCCGGAACGCATTCGGGACGCCATAACCGGTTCCACCCGGGCGATTATCCTGGAGACCCCGACCAACCCGCTGATGCGCCTTACGGACCTCGGCGCGGCCGGAGAGATCGCCCGGGAAGCCAGCGCCTTTCTCATTGTGGACAACACCTTTGCGACCCCGGTCTTTCAGCGGCCGTTCGAGCATGGCGCCGACGTCGTCTTCCACTCCAGCACCAAATACCTCAATGGCCACAGCGACATGGTCGGGGGCATTGCCGTCGTCCGCAGCGACGAGCTGGCGGAGCGTCTGCAGTTCATCCTGAACGCGGCGGGGGCGGTTCCGGGGCCGTTCGATGCATGGCTCGTCCTCAGAGGAACCAAGACGCTTCACCTTCGAATGGCCGCACACGACGCCAACGGGCGGCGAATCGCGACGTGGCTGGCGGCGCGGCTCGGAGAAGACCGCGTCCATTATCCCGGGCTCCCTTCCCATCCGCAGCACGAGCTCGCCTGCCGGCAGATGTCGGGTTTCGGGGGGATGATCTCGGTGGACGTCGCGACGCGCGAACGAGCAGCCCGTCTGATCGAGGGGCTGCGGGTCTTCACGCTGGCTGAGTCGCTGGGTGGTGTGGAGAGCCTGGTCTGCCATCCGGCGTCAATGACCCACGCTTCGGTTCCCGCCGAGCGACGTGCAGCCATCGGGATCGGGGACGGCCTGGTGCGTTTTTCGGTGGGCGTCGAGGATATAGGGGATCTGCTCCAGGACATCGAAGGCGCCTTTGCCAATGTGTGAGCCGCTGAGGAGTCGGTCGCGGGCGCGTCCGGGGCCGGCGGATTGCCCGGGCGACACCTTTCCGGCTGTCGGACGTAGGATGGGCGTGGGACCGGCAAGTCGGCGGTCACGCGACGGCGTCAGGGCTCCGCAGGCGGGGCCGCGGAACGCGACCGATCTCCGGAACGCGTGCGCCTAACGAGCCAGCCAGGCGCCCTCACCCCTTACCCTCTCTCACCATGGCAGAACGCAAGAAGCTCGTCCAGATCGCGTCGACGGCGTGGGAGCATCCCGCTGACCGCGCTGCGCTCAACGCCTTGCGGGCCATCCCGGGCTTTGACCAGGTCGTCCGCAAGGTGGCGTCGTTCTTCGGAGAGAAGGGGATCCGGCAGATCTTTCTCGCAAACGCCGTCCGCGTTGGACCCACGCAGCGCCCGAAGCTGTGGGCGATGTACCAGGAGGTCCGGGAAACGCTGGACTGGCCTGAGGTGCCCGAGCTGTACGTCACGCAGACGCCGCTGGTCAATGCGGCCGCCGTCGGTTTCGAGCGGCCGTTCATCGTAGTGAATTCCGGCATGATCGAGTTGCTGGAGCCCGAGGAGCAGCGTGACATCCTCGGCCACGAGCTCGGCCACATCATGAGCGGCCATACGACGTACACGACCATCGCCATCATCATTCTCACCGTCGGCCTGCAGAATCTCCCTTTCCTGGCCGGACTGGCGCTGTTCCCGTTTCAGCTGGCCCTGCTCGAGTGGTACCGCAAGGCGGAACTCTCGGCGGATCGCGCGGGGCTGCTCGTCACACAGGACACACTGGTCACGATGAGCACGTTCCTCAAGATGGCCGGAGGGCGGAAATTCGGAGACAGCATCAGCGTGGACGCCTTCATGGAGCAGGCGAAAGCCTATCAGACGGAGGGCGATCTCGCCGACAAGGTCTGGCAGGTGATCAATACGGCCTTTCGCACGCACCCGTTCGGCACGGTTCGCGCCGCGGAGCTTCAGCGTTGGATCGACGCCGGCGGCTACGACAAGATCGTGGGTGGAGATTACCGGCGGCGCGATGACGCGGCCACGCCTCCGTATTCGGACGATTTCGTGGACGCAGCCGGCTATTACGGCGATCAGGCGCGCGACGCGATGGAGACGATCTCCGGCGTGCTCGGACGGGCTCGATCGGCGTTCGACGACGCTTTCGGGCGGTCGAAGGACGGCGACAGCGGCGACGAGACCCCGGGGGGTACTGGCCCGACGACGTGAGGCTCCTCCTGGTCGGCGGGGGCGGGAGGGAACACGCCCTCGCCTGGAAGCTGCGTAACGACGACCCGTCTGCACACATCATGGTCGCGCCCGGGAACCCCGGGATCGCCGAACTGGCGGACTGCCGTCCGATCGCGGCGAGCGACACTGCGAGCCTCGTCGCACTGGCCCGGTTGGAACGAGTCGATCTCGTAGTGGTGGGACCGGAGTCACCCCTCGCCGCAGGTATGGTCGATGCGTTGCACGAGGTCGGGATTCGCGCGTTCGGCCCGACCCGAAAGGCTGCCATGATCGAGTCATCCAAGCGCTTCGCCAAGCAACTCATGCTGGACGCCGGGATCCCGACCGCGCGTGCCTCGTGGCACACGGATGCCGCTGCGGCGAAGGCCGCAGCCCGTGGATTAGGTTTCCCCGTCGTCATCAAGGCCTCTGGACTGGCGGCGGGAAAGGGAGTGAGCATCTGCGGGAGCATGGAAGAGGCAGATTCTGCGATTGATGCCATGCTCCAGACGCGCGTCTTCGGGGATGCCGGGGACGAGATCCTGGTTGAGGAGTTCATGGTTGGTGAGGAGCTATCCGTATTTGCGCTCTCCGACGGCGTCCGTTTCGTTCTCATGCTCCCCGCACAGGATCACAAGCGCCTTCTGGCAGGTGATGGGGGACCGAATACCGGAGGCATGGGTGCCTATGCTCCCGTGAGCATCGCCACAGCCGTCGTGCTGCAGCGGGTGTCTGAAGAGATAATCGCTCCGACGCTTCGCAGTCTTCGGGAGCACGGCGCGCCGTTCCAGGGGCTGCTCTATGGCGGCCTGATGCTAACGGCGGAAGGCCCCCAAGTCGTGGAGTTCAACTGCCGCTTCGGAGACCCGGAAACACAAGCGGTTCTGCCGCTCATGCGCTCCAGCCTTCTGGATCTCATGCTCCGGTGCAGCGAGTCGGGGGGACTGGATGGGGCACCCGAACCGCGATTCTCACCGGAATCCGCCGTCACCACAGTGCTCGCGGCACCGGGCTACCCGGAAGCGGCACGTACAGGAGCACCAATCACGGTATCGGAGCTCGAGGAAGGAACTCTTCTCTTCCAGGCGGGGACTAAGCGTGCTCCGGACGGGGGCCTCGTCACCGCTGGTGGCAGGGTTGTCGCTGTGACTGGTCTCGGACACACTTTGGAGGAGGCTCGCGCCAAGAGCCTCCGAGGTGTGGAGCGCGTTCATTTCCCAGGCAGGCAGTTTCGCGGCGACATAGGCTGGAGGGAGATGAAACGACATGCCGGAGCTACCTGAAACGGAGACGATAGCGCGAGACCTGCAGCGCGCGCTCCAAGGCAGATCCATCTCCGACCTCGACGTACCCCGGCGTGACATCCTGAGGGACACGTCGGCGAAGAAGCTCCGACTCGGTGTCTCGGGAGCGCGCATCGAGCGGGTATGGCGCCGTGCAAAGTGCATCGTGGTCGACCTGTCCACCGGAGACCGGCTGGTATTTCAGCCGCGTTTCACGGGCGCCGTGCGCGTGGTGCGTGACCTGGACGCGACTCTGAGCGATCCTTACGTGACAGCCGTCTTCGCCCTGCAGGGCGGCGGTGCCTTCTACTACCGGGATGTGCGCAGACTCGGCACCGTGCAGCTGCTGGGACCAGCAGCATTCGCGCGACTGGACCGCAGGCTGGGTGTGGAGCCTCTTGACGCGGACTTCACCTCGGACCGATTATCGGCATTTCTTCGGGACACGAGACAGGCCGTCAAGAAGGTGCTCATGGATCAGCACAGAATCGCAGGAGTGGGAAACATCTACGCGAATGAAGCCCTGTGGCTGGCTGGCGTAGATCCTTCGCTTGAGGGTCGATTGGTCGGACCTGCCGCTGTCGGGACGTTGCGGGATGCTGTCGTCGTGCTGCTGCGCGCGGCCATTGAAGCACGTGGTACGACCTTTCGCGACTTCCAGGACCCTGACGGCAAGCCCGGAGGATTCGCGGCGCAACTCAGGGTCTACGGCAGAGCCGGCGAACCCTGTCTTCGTTGCGGCACCCGGCTCGTCGGGACACACACAATCGACTGGCGCTCTACGGTGTTCTGCTACCGCTGTCAGCACTGATCGGTGCGCCGCTCGGAGGAGGCGTCGCGCATTGCCGGTCTGCGAACGCTGGTTCGAGAACAGGCCCAGGACCGGCCGGGCGTTTATCGGATGGTCGGGGAGAGCGGCGAGGTGGTCTACGTGGGGAAGAGCAAGCGGCTCCGGTCACGCCTGCTGAGCTACTTTCGTGGTGCGTACCCGGAGGACAAGGGGGCGCGTATCGTGCGCGAGGCGCGCCAAATCGACTGGGCGTACACGCCAAGCGAATTCGCGGCCCTGTTGGAGGAGTTGCGCCTGATCAAGAGGCTGCGGCCGCGATTCAACGTGGCCCTGAAGCGCGATGGTCGGAACTATGCGTTCGTCGCGATCACGCGCGGTACCGCGCCGCGGCTGGCGGTGCGTCGCGCCGTGGCAGCCATCTCGGAGGGTGTTGTGTACGGCCCGTTCGTGGGTGCAGCGCGACTTCGCCTGGCCCTTCGGGAACTGAGCGATTCGCTGGGCATCCGGGACTGCTCGTTGGACCGGCGCATGCGCTACTCGGACCAGCAGGAGATCTTTCCGGTGCCCGAGCGGACGCCGGGCTGCATCCGATACGAAGTGGGAAAGTGTCTGGGTCCCTGCATCGCCGCGGTCGCGGCGCGTACCTACCACGAACGCATCGGACAGGCGCGGTCGTTTCTGGAAGGGGCCGATGATGGTCCGATCGATCGTCTGCGCGCTGACATGACCGAGGCGAGCGAAAAGATGGCCTACGAGCGCGCGGCTGCCCTGCGTGACAAGGCGCGCCGGCTGGAGGAGCTCCGTGAACAGTTCGAGCGTCTTCGCTTCGCCGTGGAGACGCTCACGTTCTCCTATCGGGTCCCTGGCGTGGAAGGTGAGGACCGCGTGTACCTCATTCGGAGAGGCGTGGTACGGGTCGAGGTGCCGGCGCCTCGCTCCGTCGAGGCTGAAGCGGAGCTCCAGACGATGGCCTCGCACACCTTTCAGGGAGCGCGAATTGCGGGCGCGGCCCTCCCGACGCACGAGATCGACGAGATGCTCGTTGTCGCGGCCTGGTTTCGTGCACACCCTTCGGAGCTGGAGCGAACCGAGCGCTGGACATCCTGAGGGCGTGTGTCAGCCGTCATCGCCTGTCAGAGAAATGAACTCGACGTCCGCCTCAGCGTGATCGATCAGGAGGCGGGCAACGCTGGGAACCACGCGAAACCTCGCCGGACCCGCGGCGCCGGGGTTTACCACCAGGCGACCCGCAACGCGTTGGAGCCGGGGCTCATGAGTGTGTCCATACACGATGACGTCGTTGTCGTAGCGCGCAATGAGCTTCTCAGGGGTGGGGGAGCCGAACTCATGACCGTGGCTCACGTGAATTGAGAGCTCTCCGGCATTGTGGATCAGTTCAGACGGGAGTTGTGAGGCGCCGGGGGCATCCGTGTTGCCGGCAACCGCGCGGACCGGAGCAATCGCCGAGAGCTCGGCGAGCACTTCCTCGCCACCCACGTCGCCGGCATGCAGAATCACCTCAACGCCTTCGAGCGCCCGATGCACCCCGGGCCGCACGAGCCCGTGCGTGTCGGCGATGAGCCCGATCAGGTGCCGACTCATTCCGGGACCGGCGGACTCTGGCCTCCCCATCGCGGCACCAGATCGTGCGGCACCGCGAGATGGTCGAGTACACGGCCCACGACGAAGCGGACCAGATCATCGAGGCTCGCCGGCCGGTGATAGAAGCCCGGTGACGCGGGCAATACGATCGCGCCAGCGGTCGTGACCTGCAGCATGTTTTCCAGATGAATGCGGCTGTACGGGGTCTCGCGCGGCACCACGATCAGCCGCCGGCGTTCCTTGAGGGTCACATCGGCGGCGCGCTCGACGAGGGATCTCGACGTGCCATGGGCGATGGCGGCAATCGTCCCCATCGAACATGGGCAGATCACCATGCCCGCGGTGCGCACCGACCCGGATGCCGGAAGGGCACCACGGTCGCGGTCATCGAACGTCCTGATGCAATCGTCCCAGGTGGTTGTGCCGACGCGATCGCGCAACATCGACAGTGAGGTGATTCCTGTTTCGGTTGCCAGCAGACGCAGCCCGTGCTCGGAGACGATCAGCCAGGTGGTTTGCCGGACCTGGGCGAGCGCGCGCAGCAGCTCGACCGCATACGGTGCCCCGGAGGCGCCAGTGATCGCGAGCACGACCGGGAGTTGATCGCTCACGGCAGCACCGCGGAGCGCAGATGCTCGATGCCGGCTGCCGCGAGGTTCCACCTGTGGAGGAGGCGTTCGGCGAAGACGAAGGTGAAAAACGCAATGGAAATGATGCCGTTCATCGTGAAGAATGCGGCGTTGAGGCGTGCTGTGTTGCGCGGCGAGACCAGAGAATGTTCGTACAGTAGCAGGCCACCGGCGACCACAACGCCTGCGGCGTAGAGGATCCCCGCGCCGGTTGCCCATCCGACGGCGGCCAGGGAGAGAATGGCCACGACGTGCAGGAGGCGGCTGATGCGGAAGGCCGCGACCTCGCCAAATGCGACGGGGATGGAGTGGAGACCCTGGGCCAGATCGAACGTGCGGTCCTGCAGGGCATAGAGAATGTCGAAGCCCGCCACCCAGGTCGCCACCCCAGTCGCGAGCGCGAGCAGCATCCACCACGGCGAACCCCAGCGCCCGGCCACCGCCAGGTAGCCGCCCACCGGCGCGATGGCCAGGCTGAATCCAAGGACCAGGTGCGACCAGCGGGTGAAACGCTTGCTGTAGCTGTAGCTCAGGACCCATGCCAGAGCGACCGGTGCGAGCCAGCCGCAGAGCGGGTTGAGGCGAAAGGCGGCGAAGATGAAGCAGGCGGACGCCGCCAGCACCGCCAGTGACGCTTCGCGCACGCCCATGGTGCCAGCCGGGAGTTCACGACCGGCGGTTCGCGGATTGCGCCGATCGATCTCGCGATCCACCACCCGGTTGAATCCCATGGCAGCGAACCGGGCGCTGGTAAAGGCGAGAACTATCCAGGCCACCATGCCTAACGATACCGGCGCGCGGTAGCTGGCGAGGGTTGCGCCCACGAGCGCGAACGGGAGCGCGAACACGGTGTGGGGGAGCTTGACGAAATTGACGTAGCGGACGAGGCGTGACTCGCCGTCGAACGTCTGTCCTTCGCGGGAGCGGGGGTCAGCGGTCGGCGAGGCCAAGCTCCCCCCAGCGTGCGTCGACGCGCGCCCGGGTGGCGGCGTCCATGACGATGCGATCGGGCCAGGCCCGGGTGAACCCTTCCTCAGGCCACTTCCGGGTCGCGTCCAATCCCATCTTCGATCCGTAGGTGAAGGCCCGACTGGAGTGATCGAGGACGTCGATGGGTCCCATGGTGAAACGCGCATCCCGCTCGGGATCGATGTGATTGAGCGCGATCCACCACGCTTCGTGGGGATCGCGAACGTTGACGTCCTTGTCCAGGACCACCAACAGCTTGGCGAGGGACATCAGGCCGGCCCCCCAGAGCGCGTTCATCACCTTGTAGGCATGTCCCGGATACTGCTTGTCGATCGAGACGAAGACGAGGTTGTGGAAGATCCCTTCGGCGGGCATGTGGTAGTCGACGATCTCGGGCACGGTGAGCCGGAGCAGCGGAAGGAAGATCCGTTCGGTGGCGTGCCCGAGATAGAAGTCCTCCATGGGCGGACGCCCCACGATGGTGGTGGCGTAGACCGGGTCGCGCCGCATGGTGACGGCCTTCACCTGGACGCGTGGGTACAGATCGGCCTCCGAATAGAAGCCAGTATGGTCGCCGAACGGCCCTTCGGTGACCAGCGGTTCGGCGGGATCAATTTCGCCCTCGATCACAAACTCGGCGTCGGCCGGCACATCCAGCTCGCAGGTGACGGCGCGCGCGAGCGGGACCGGCGCCTGCCGCAGGAAGCCGGCAAACAGGAATTCGTCGACGTTAGGCGGGAGTGGCGCGGAGGCGGCGTAGACCGAGGCCGGGTCGGCGCCGACCGCGATGCATACCGGCATCTTCTCCCCCCGCGCCGCCATCTCGCGCCAGTGCGCGGCGCCGACCTTGTGCCGCTGCCAGTGCATGGCCAGCGAGTCGCGCTCCAGGACCTGCACCCGATACATCCCGACGTTGCGAATGCCCCGCTTCGGGTCGACCGAGATGACCATCGGCAGCGTGATGTACGGGCCGCCGTCGCCCGGCCAGCAGGTGATGATCGGGAGGCGCGTGAGATCCACGTCGCTACCGCGCCACACGACTTCCTGACAGGCAGGTGTCCCGCTGCGCCGGCGCGGGGGGAACTTCGCGACTTCGAGCAGGCGCGGAAGCAGTGCCAGCTTGCCCAGAATTCCCTGCGGCACTTTCAGGTCGAGCAGGCGGGTGATGCGCGCTCCAACCTCGTCGAGATCGGCCACCCCGAGGGCCATCGCCATCCGGCGGCTGGACCCGAAGAGATTGATCGCCACCGGATACCGTGAGCGCGTGCCGTCGTTCAGCAGCACGTGCTCGAACAGCAGCGCACGGCCGCCGCCGGGCTGCTTCATCACACGATCGGCGATCTCGGCCAGTTCCAGGCGCGCCGAGACGGAAACGCTCACACGACGCAGCTCTCCCTCACGCTCGAGGAGTGCGATGAAGTCCTGGATCGAGTCGATGCTCATGCGTGCGCCGCCTGTCTGCCCGGCGCCGGGGCTCGGTCCGGCCCGTCTTTCTCACCCACGTGGATTGCGGCGACCCCGAACGTCAGGGAGCGCCAACGGACGTGCCTGAATCCGGCCTCGCGCATTCGATTCGCCAGCGTCTCCGCCTCGGGGAAGGTCGCCACGGACTCGGGAAGATACCGATACGCCGCACCATTCCCGGACACCAGGCCACCGATGGCCGGTAGCAGGTGATGGAAGTAGGCATGATACGCGGCCCGCACCAGGCGATCCCGTGGCGTGGAAAACTCGAGGATCACGAATCGGGCGCCGGGGACGAGGACGCGATAGACCTCCGCCAACCCGGCATCCAGATCAGCGAGATTACGGGCGCCAAACGCCACGATCGCCCCCGCCGCCACGCCATCGGGCAGCGGCAGAGCCAGCGCGTCGGCCACGACGGGAGCGAGCGACTTGGCAGGGGCCTTGTGAAGCCCCTGCTGGAGCATGCGTTCGACGAAGTCCGTTCCGAGCACCATGCCCTGAAAGCGGGGCTGGCGCGCCAGCTCGCCCGCCACGTCGAGCGTTCCGGCGCACAGGTCGATGTAGGTGCCGGCCGGGCAGTCCCACCAGACGAGCTCCCGGATCGCCAACCGGCGCCAACGGCGATCGATATTGAAGCTGAGCAGATGGTTCAGGAGATCGTAGCGCGGCGCGATCTCCCAGAAGAGCCGGCGGACGAAGGCTCGCTTCCCCGCTCCACCCGCCGCAGCCGCTCGCGCTTCCACCGCGTCGATGCCGGTCGGAGTCATCGCCGCGAAACTTGACCGCCCGCGGAGGGTGGAGCAAGCGCGCTGGCCCGCCTTTCCGCGCCTCGATACCTTCCGGTCTCTTGCAGGGCTGGCTGCGGCGCAGCCGCCCCCGTGCCCCGCAACATGCCCCGACTGATCGATCTCACCAACCTCCCCGACGCTGACGTAGTCGCGCTCGCCCGCAAGGGACGCGAGGCGGCATACCGAGAGTTGATCCGGCGTTACGAGCGACCGGTGTTCTCGCTGATCTTCCGCATGGTGCGCGATCGCGAGACGTCCGAGGACCTGGCGCAGGACACCTTCATCAAGGTGTTGAACAACGTCGACCGGTATCGTGCGGAGTTCAAGTTCTCCAGCTGGCTCTTCAAGATCGCGAACAACGTCGCGATCGATCACCTGCGGAAGCGTCAAATCGACACGGTGTCGATCGATGGGTCTCCCCATGCCGCGACCGCGGCCGAAGTGGAGGCCACGCGCTTCGATGTGGTTGCCCGCCAGGAGTCGGCGCTGGACGAACTCGAGGCCCGGGAACTGGGCGGCGCCATCGAGCGCGCGATTGCGGCGCTCCGCCCCGAGTACCGGTCGTGCATACTGCTCCGTCACGTGGAGGGGCGCTCGTACGAGGAGATCGCGGCCACCCTCGATCTCCCGTTGGGCACCGTCAAGACCTACATCCACCGCGCCCGCCACCAGTTGCGTGACGCCCTGGAGGAAGAGCGCACATGAACCGTCGAATGCGCCGTGCCCCGGCAGGGAGGGCGATTGCAGCTCCGCCGGACCAGGGCGTGTTGGCTGCCACGGATTGGTCGCTCCCGGGGAGGCGTTCGCTCCGACCTGTATTGGGAATGCGCAACCCGACCCACCGAAACCTTCATACGGAACCCGCCGTAAAGAGCCCCTGGAGGCATTGTGGAACATCGGCATCTCCTTCCTGATGAATTCGATCTCCTCGTCGATGGCGAGGAGGGTTTTGGCGTTGCACCTCTGATGGGGCACGTCGAGAGTTGTCCGACATGCCGCGCCGGGCTGGACCAGCGGCGTGGGACAGTGGCGGCGCTCGAACGACTGCCCCATCTGTCGCCGTCTCCGTTGTTTGCGTACCACGTCATGCGTGACGTGCAGGTTTTCGAACCCTGGCACGTTGCGGCGCTGGAATCGGCGCGGCGTTTCGTGCCGCACTCCGGGCCGGTGCGGGCGCTCGCAGCTTCTGCCGCCGGGCTCGTCGCACTCACGTTCACCGCCGCGACGATCTGGGCGGTGGGGCGACTGGATGCCGTGCTCTTTCTGGTGAGCCTGGTCACACAGCGCGCGCGCGCCTCGGTGATCGACGTGGTAAACGGTCTGTTGTCGTCGACCTTCGGTCACAACGTGACATCGACGCTGGGTGGGAGCTCCACGGTCGCCGCGCTGGTTGGCGCCTCCGTTTTCATTGGGCTGGTTCTCGTTGCCGCCGTCTCGCTGCGCGCGGTTACCGCGCCGTCCCGTCGCCGGAGGTCGTAACATGCGCGCGACGGTTCATGTGGTTACCGTCGCGTCGATGGTCGCCCTGAGCATCCTCTCGGTCGAGGGGAGTGCACAAGGCGCCACGACGGCCGGGCAGGATGGGGCCGCCGGTCACGCGCCGGACTCGTCGGGGATATCGATGCAATCGCCCGACAGCGGGAAGGTGGGGTCGGACACCATCGGGTTCGGTGGCCGGGTCATCCCGGCCGGCGATTCCGTAAAGGGTCCGGTGGTGGTGGCGCTGGGCGATCTGCGGGTGCGGGGCACGGTCGTCGGCACGGCAGTCGTCATCGCCGGGAACCTGATCGTGGAGGACGGTGGACGCGTGACGGGTGACGCCATCGCGGCGTTCGGTGCGGTTCGCGCCCCGTCCGGTACGGTGGCAGGCGCCCAGCGGTCGATCTCGGCCACCCTGGGAGCGCGGCTGGGGCTGACGCCCGAGCGCCGCGCCGCGCGGCTCTCGACCCAGGGCGCGCTCAATCTCTCGTTAGGTTGGCTGGTGATCGTGCTGCTGATCGGCATCGGCGTCCACGCCTTTGCCGGCGATTATCTCGCGGGCGTGACGGACGTCCTGGAACAGAGCTTCTGGCGTTCCTTTCTGGTGGGGGTGGCGGGAGAGCTCGGGATCGGCCCGGTACTGGCACTGCTGCTGATCGCGCTCACTGTCACGGTGGTCGGTATTCTGCTGATCCCGTTCGCCGTCGTGGCCTACCTGCTGGCGGTGGCGGGACTGGTCACGCTGGGGTTCCTCGCCATGGCCCGGTTGACTGGTGGCAGCATCGGGCCGGGACGGTCCAGGCGCTTGTCGGCGGGCGGCAGCGCGCTCAGGGGGCTGGTGCTGGGCATCCTGCTCTACCTCGGCATGTGGGTGGCGGCCGCACTGCTGCAATGGTCACCGCTGCTGAGTGGCATCGGACGGGTTCTGGCGCTCGCAATCACCTATGTTGCGGCGACCGCGGGACTGGGCGCGGCGATTCTCTCGCGCGCAGGTACCCGTCGTGATGCAGCGCGCCCTCGACCCGTGAGCGACGAGATGGCTGTCTGGCTGACGCCGACGCCGGTGACGGGAGTGGTGGCCGCGCGACGACCTACGCCCGCCGCGACGCGCGGCCAGCGCGCGTAGCAGGTCCGGAACGCGCGATCGTCCCGGCGGTGCGGCCTAGCCGTCGGGATGCCAGCGCACCACTGTGCCGCGCTGGACGCCCAGGGCGGCGGCGCTGCCGTTGCGCCGGGCGATCTCCAGCAGCCCCGACGAGCCGACCAGCGCCAGCAGTTCACCCACCGGCACCTCGACGTAGGTGAGCCGCACGGGGATGCGGCGCGAACCCGCGGACACGATACCCCCGCGTACGCCCGCCAGGTTGGTGACCGCGTTGCCGAAGCGATCGAGGGCGATGACCTCTCCCCGGAGCCCGCCGTCGGGTTCGCGGATGGGCTCGGGTGTGCGGCGGATGCACGGCTCCGCGAACGGCGCGCCTAACGCCTCGAGGTCGATCCCTCGCGCAAGGGCCGCGGCAGCCGGTGCAAAGACATCGCGACCGTGAAAGGTGGGCGACGCCCCGGCGGGAGTCGCGAGGGCGACCGCGCGCGCGCCCGGCACCAGCAGCGCCGGCGAAAGCACGCCGTTGTCCGGGCCCACCAGATACCGGCCGTCGCTCGCCGCGGCCACGGCGGCGCGAGCGCTTCCTACCCCCGGGTCAACAACGACCAGATGGACAGTGCCCGGCGGAAACCAGCGCCAATAGCGGGCGACGGCGAGTCGGGCGAGTTCCACGTCCTGTGGCGGAATCTCATGGGACAGGTCTACCACTACCGCTCCCGGCGCACCGGTCACGAGGACGCCCTTCATCTGCGCCACGTATCCATCGGCGGTGCCGAAATCGGTGAGGAGAGTGATGACGGGCAAGGGGAGGACCGAGGGAGCTGATGGCTGACGACGCAGAACCGAGAGCTGTTGACTGAGAGCTGGCTGCTGAGACTTCTTGCTGGTGGCTGGAAGCTTGCGACTGATTGGCTGACTTGTCGAACGCCCCGACCGGGCCTCCTCAGCCGTGCGACACGCGCACCGGCGCTCCCAGCGACTCACGGATCCGATCCGCGATGAGCCCCAGTTCGCGGGCGGCGCTCGATTCGGGTTCGGCGTGCACAATCGGATTGCCGGAGTCCCCGCCGGCCATGACGCGGGGATAGAGCGGAATTTTCCCCAGGAGGGGTAACTCCAGCTCATCCGCGAGCCCCTGTCCACCTCCCGTTCCAAACAGGGGAGTGGGCGCACCGCAGTGCGGGCACTCGAACCAGCTCATGTTCTCCACGATGCCGAGCACCGGGACGCCGACCCGCATGAACATCTTGGCGCCCCGCAAGGCGTCGCCGGCCGCGACGTCCTGGGGCGTGGTCACGATCACGGCGCCACGGACCTGCGTCGCCTGCACCAGCGAGAGCTGGGCGTCGCCGGTGCCGGGTGGCATGTCCACGACCAGGAAGTCGAGTTCGCCCCACTGCACGTCGCGCAGGAACTGCGTCACGATCTTCATCACGATCGGGCCGCGCCAGATGGCCGGCTGGTCGCGCTCGATGAGGAACCCCAGGCTCATCACCTTCACACCGTGGGCCTCGAGCGGAATAATGCGTTCGTTCACGACCGCGGGCGGCGCATTGACGCCGAGCATGCGGGGGATGTCCGGACCGTAGATGTCCGCGTCCATGATGCCGACCCGAGCGCCACGTTGCGCCAGTGAGACGGCGAGATTCACCGCCACCGTCGACTTCCCCACCCCGCCCTTGCCGCTCGAGACGGCGAGGACGTGGCCGAGATTCGGGTACAGGACGGGGGTGGGCGCGGCCGGGCGTTGCGGCGCCGGCCGATCGTCCATGACCGGCAGGGCGCGACCCGCCGTCGCCCTGGGGGCTGCAGGTCGCTCGAGCTCGCGCGGATCACGGACGTCGATCTGGACATCGCTCACGCCGGCAACGCGCTGCAGGGCCTGGCGTACGTCGCGCACCAGCGTGGCGTCGTCGTGGGCGTCGAGCAGCATCGTCAGGCGAACCTTGCCATCGCGCGTTGTCGCCAGGTCGCGGACCATGCCTGACGAGGTCACATCGGCTCCGGTGCGGGCATTGCGCACCGTGCCGAGGGCGACCGAGATCCGCTCCTGCAGCGTCTGTCCCATGTGTCGAGATCACTCCCGCGCCGCAGCGCGTTCTGAGTCGAGCCTCAGCTCTCGGACCGCCGGCCGTTGGATGGCTGGCCGGGAGACGGACCGACGAACTCGCGGGCCGCGCCCACCACGCGCTCCATGACCTCGTCGAGCGACCCGACCACGAGTGCCCCGGACGCCTTGGCGTGGCCGCCACCCCCGAATTGCCGCGCCAGCTGATTGACGTCCACATCGCCGGTGCTCCGGAACGACACTTTGACCTTGCCGTAGCCGAGGTCTCGAAAGAACATCGCCAGCCGCGTGCCGGCGATGGATCTGGGGTGCTCGACGATCCCATCGAGGTCTTCGGCGCTCACGTCATGGCGCTCCATCGCGTCATTCGTCACCGAGACCCAGGCGATGCCGTGCGTCTCATCGACGCCAAGCGTCCCGAGGGCATCGCGGAGCAGATGGAGGCGCCCCGGTGACATCGAGGCATAGATCCGGCGGTACATCGACTCGGGATCGACGCCCCGCTCGAGCAGCGCGGCAGCAATCGCATGACACCGAGGCGACGTATTGCTGTAGCGGAACCCGCCGGTATCGGTGAGAATGGCACAGTACAGCGAGCAGGCGACCCCCGGCGTGATTTCGAGCCCGGTCGCGACGGCAAAATCGTAGAGGAGTTCGCCGGTCGCGCACGCCTCGGCGTCGGCGAGGATGATGTCCCCGGCAGGCTCGTCGGTCGCGATGTGGTGATCGATCACGATGCGCGGTACCCGCACGGCGCGCACGGTGGCTGCCAGACCGCCCAGCCGCTTCATGTCGCTCACGTCCAGCGCAACCACGGCGTCCACACGCGAGAGGGCGGCGGCTCCCTCCGCGCTGCGGTCGCTGACATCGCTGCCGAGCAGAAAGTTGAACAGGAGCGGCCAGGGAGTGGGATTGACCACGACCGGCGTGCGATGCATCTGTGCGAGCAAGCGCGCCATGGCGGCAACCGATCCGCAGGCGTCTCCATCCGCATTGATGTGGGTCGTGATCCCGACCGTGCGTACGCCATCGAGGGCGCCGGCGATGCGCCGGATCGCCTCGCCGCGTTCGGCCGGCACCTGTAGCAGCGTCGACAGATTCACGTGCTCCCTGGGGAAAGCGAAAGCGGCGCCCCCGAAGGAGCGCCGCTGAAAGGTAACCACCCGCGTCTCCCCTCGGGGCGTTCGGTCAGCGTTTGGCCAATCGGGAATTGCGCGCGCCGTACAGGAAATAGATGAACATGCCTATCACGAACCAGATGATCAGACGCTCCCACGTGCGCCACGGCAGCGAGGCCATGAGGTAGAGCGCCGAGATGGCGCCGAGCGGGGCGACCACGAACACGGCTGGCGTCTTGAAAGTGCGCGGCAAGTTGGGCTCGCGCACGCGCAGCACGAGTATGCCGGCCGACACGATCACGAAGGCCAGCAGCGTGCCGATCGAGACGAGGCTGCCGGCTTCACGCACCGTAAGCAGCGACGACACGAATGCCACCGCGACGCCGGTCACGATGGATGTGATCCACGGCGTCTGGAACTTCGGATGGATGTGGCTGACGAACCGCGGCAGCAGACCGTCCTTCGACATGGTCCAGAAGACGCGCGACTGCCCCAGCAGCATCACGAGAATCACCGACGACAGGCCGGCGATCGCGCCCAGCTTGATGAACGACGAAATCCAACCGAGGCCGGCGCGGTCGGCCACGACGGCGATCGGATCCGGGACGTTGAGCTCGCCGTACGGCATGACCCCTGTAGCGATGGCCGACACGATGATGTACAGGACGGTGCATATCAGCAGCGACCCGATGATGCCGATTGGCATGTCCCGTTGCGGGTTCTTGGCCTCCTGTGCCGCAGTCGACACGGCATCGAATCCTATGTACGCGAAGAAGACGATGCCGGCACCGGTCATCACTCCGGACCAGCCGAATTCGCCGGACGTTCCGGTGCTTGGCGGAATGAACGGATGCCAATTGGCCGGGTTGATCGCGCGGAACGCACCGAAGATGAAGACCAGGACCACACCGACTTTCAGGAAGACGATGACGTTGTTGACGTTCGCCGACTCCTTGATCCCGATGACCAGCAGGGTGGTGACGATTGCGATGATGAGTACCGCCGGCAGGTTGAAGATCGCCGTCACGCTCGACCCGTCGGCGAGCATCACCTGGGTTCCGCGTGCCGCGGACATCGCCGGGGGCACCGTGATGCCGATGTCCTTGAGAAAGGAGACGACGTAGCCCGACCAGCCAATGGCCACCGTGACCGCGCCCAGGGCATACTCGAGAATCAGGTCCCAGCCGATGATCCACGCGATGAGTTCGCCCAGCGTGGCGTAGCCGTAGGTGTACGCGCTTCCGGCCATGGGGACGAGGGAGGCGAACTCAGAGTAGCACAGGGCAGCGAAGATCGACGCGACGCCCGCGAGCACGAATGACAGGACGACGGCGGGCCCGGCATTCAGCGCGGCGACCGTTCCCGTGAGCACGAAGATGCCGGTGCCGATGATGGCCCCGATTCCCAGCAGCGTGAGGTTGAGCGCACCGAGCGCGCGCTTCAGGCTGTGATCATGCTCCGCCTCGGCCTGCAGGTCGGTGACGCTCTTTCGCCGGAACAGGTCCATGCGCACCTCAGGGATGTGGGGTCAGACGCCGGAGAAGCGGCCGCTAGAGTATCGGCCCGGAACAAGGCGCGTCAAGCACGGGAGGCTTTCTTCGCGCACTGGTGAGGGCGTCCGGCACGCCGTCGCGGACGGCCAGCGGAGACTGCCGACCGCGTCAGAGGCTGTAATTCGGCGCCTCGCGCGTGATGGTGACGTCGTGCGGATGTGACTCGCGGAGGCCCGCCGCGGTGACGCGCATGAACTGCGCTCGCGTGCGCAATTCGGCCACGTTCGCGCATCCCACGTATCCCATGCCGCTTCGCAGTCCGCCGATCATCTGGTACAGCACGTCGCCCACCGGCCCCTTGTAGGGTACGCGTCCTTCGATCCCCTCGGGCACGAGCTTGCGAACCGACATCTCGCCTTCCTGGAAGTAGCGGTCGGCGCTGCCATCCTGCATGGCAGACAGCGAGCCCATGCCGCGAATCATCTTGAATCGCCGCCCCTCGAGCAGGAACGACTCGCCGGGACTCTCCTCGGTACCCGCGAGCATCGACCCCATCATGACGCTCTCGGCGCCCGCGGCGAGGGCTTTCACGATGTCGCCGGAGTACTTGATGCCGCCATCGGCGATGACCGGCACGTCCCCGGCGCCGGCCGCGGCGTCGACGATGGCCGTGAGTTGCGGCACTCCGACGCCGGTCACGACGCGCGTTGTGCAGATGGATCCGGGGCCCACGCCGACCTTGACCGCGTCGACACCGCGTTCGGCCAGTGCTGCCGCCCCCTCGCGGGTCGCCACGTTGCCCGCCACGAGCTGGACGTCGGGGAATGCGCTGCGCACGACCTCGGTCGTCTGCAGCACGCCGTCGCTGTGCCCGTGCGCCGTGTCGATGACCAGCACGTCGGCTCCGGCCTCCACCAGGGCTCGAGCGCGATCGAGATAGTCACCCCCGGACCCGATCGCCGCAGCCACGCGAAGACGGCCATGCTGATCCTTGTTCGCATCAGGGAACTGGCGACGCTTGTGGATGTCCTTCACCGTGATGAGACCACGCAGCGTACCCTGCTCGTCGACCACGGGCAGCTTCTCGATTCGGTAGCGGCCGAGGATTCGCTCGGCTTCGTCGAGGGTCGTGCCGATGGTCGTCGTGATCAGACGCTCGGACGTCATGACGTCGCGGATGGGACGCACCAGATCCCGCTCGAACTGCAGATCGCGATTGGTGATGATACCGACCAGGCGACCGTCGGCGTCGACGATCGGGACGCCCGAGATCTTGAATCGGTTCATGAGCGCGACCGCTTCACGGAGAGTCGCGTCCGGTGCGAGCGTGATGGGATTGAGGATCATCCCGCTCTCCGAGCGTTTCACCCGATCGGCTTCGGCCGCCTGCCGATCGATCGACATGTTCTTGTGGAGCACCCCGATGCCGCCGGCGCGGGCCATGGCGATCGCCATTTCCGATTCCGTGACGGTGTCCATGGCGGCCGAGACGAGCGGCACGTTGAGCGAGATGCCGCGCGTGAAACGGGTGGCGGTGGCGACGTCCTTGGGATGAGTGCGCGAATGCGCCGGGACGAGGAGGACGTCGTCGAAGGTGAGCGCCAGGGACTCCCGGATACGGCCGTCGGGCGCGGCGCCATTGTCCCGAATGCGCGACGGCCCGCTCTCCGTTGCGGGAGATGCGGGCCGCATGTGTGATCGACTTCTGCTCGCCATGGCGGAAGTTAGGAGGCGAGCGATGTGAACTCAAGACGTGGGAGCGACTCCCTACCTGCTCGATCCGGTCGTGGGCGGGACGGGAGGGTCTGGTTGTCCCGGTGCGGGACCAGGGGGCGGCGGAGCGGGCCCGGACCCGTCGGGACCTGTGACGCGGCCGCGCGGATCGGCGTTACCGGAGGAGGTCGCGCCGCTCACGGTGCGGGAGGCCACGTCGACGATGTCGGAAGCGACGGACTTCCCCGCCGCCGCAACGCCGCTCAGCACGCCCATTGCCTTGCTGAGGAGGCCCATCGTTTCACCGATTGCGGTGGCCGAGACCTTCCCCGCGCGGAGGGTGTCTTCCACGCCCTCGGTGAAGCGCTGAAACAGGTTCGCCGACGACGCGTCCGCGGTCCCGTACTTCTTCTCGAGAAACTCGATATAGTCGAGCACCTGATACGCGCGCTCGTCGGGAAGCGGCTCCAGATGGCGCACGATTCGGTCGCGGAGCGTCGGGTGCATGGCAGCTCAACCCCGCCAGCGAACGCGCTGGCCGCGGGTGTCGATATGCACGTATGCCGGACCGCTGTGCGTGTAGATGCCCATGCCGCCCACCAGATCGGGATGCGCACGCTCGACGATTTCCACCGCCAGGGCGACCAGTTTCGTGTCGGCTGCGCTCACCCGTCCGTCGCGGTTGGCGTCCACCGCGAGGTCGAGCGCGTCGCCGAACTGGTGCCGGCTGTCGCGCGCGGCGCGCGCCACCTGCCGGTTGTGCAGCGGGGTGCGGAACCCCGAGTGCACGTCGAACGCCACGCTCGCCCGACGTGCCCCACCGTACCAGCTCTCGATTTCATCGAGCACGAGCTCGACCTTGTCGAGAATGCGCGGATCGACCGCAGCGTAGCGGGGCCAGGTGGACTGGGCGTCGCGGCTGACGAAATCGGCGAGACGCAAGTGATCAGAGACCTGGAGGTCCAGGTCGCACGTGTCGATCTGGACGAAGCCCGCCGGCATGTCAGCGGTCGGGCGAGTCGACCGTTCACCGCGGTAGTAGCCGATCCGGTATCCGTTGAGCGACGCGCCGTTCTTTTCCGCGAACGGAACCAGCACGGACAGCGACACCCCATCCACCATGCGGTGGATACCGTTGGTGCGGAGCTCGAGGTGGTAGAAACCAGGCTGGTCCGGGGCCACGAGGCCGTTGGCGAGAGCGCGCGGTTGCTCGAGCGCACTGACGCCGTTGAGGGGGATCCAGTCGTACCGGACGGAATCAACCCGGGTGGCCACCTCGAGAGGGTAGTCCAGCAGCGTCCCGGGCAACGCGAATCGCATCCGCACGTGGCCGCTGCGGCCGAAGGCTTCGGCTGCGGGGCGAGCCAGCGGACCCGCGCGCAGGCGCGCGGCGGTGCTCTCGAGGCCTTCGGCGGGGCGCAGGAATGCGATGTATCCGACGGCGAGGGAGCAGGCGAGGGCGAGCCGGACGTGCCGCACCGTGCGTCCGACGCGGGATCCATCCTGCCTAACGGGCTGTGGCGCGTCAGGCGCGCCGGTGCCGCGGTCCGAACCGGCTCCGCCGGCGTCCTGCCCGGAGCCTGAAGGCCCGGGAGCCTGGAAGGGCACTAGCGGAGACCCCAGCGGGCAGGGACGCCGCGGGTATCGACGTGTACGAACGGCCCGTGCGCCCTGGTGGCGGCGTACACCGCCAGACCGCCCGCGAGATCGGGGTACTCCCGTTCCACGGCTTCGAACACCTGCTCCAGGACCCGCGCGTCCCGGCTGTTCACGCGGCCATCGTGGTTGAGATCGTCCATGCGCCCGTCACCGTTGCTGTCCACGAACACATCGGCCGCATCGCCGTACTGGTGCCGGCTGTCAGCGGCGCGACCACCCCTCTTCACCCCGCGGGCATTGTACTGCGGCGAACGGAAGCCCGACAGGACGGCCAAGTGCTCGGCGCGGATCCCCCGCCGCTGGAGCTCAGCCATGGCGAGCTCGAGCTTGTCGACGAGCGTCTCGCTCAGCACGACGTACTTCGGCCACACCGCCGCCTGATCGTGGGTGAGGAAGTCGCGCAACCGGAAGTGTTCCGACACCGGCGTGTCTTCGTTCTCGGGCGTCACCTGGACGAAGCCCTCCGGATTCTGGTACGCATCGGAGCGCGTCGCGCGGCGTTCGCCCGGCCAGAACCCCATCCGGTATGCCCCGATGGTTCCCTTGACCTTCTCGGCGAACGGGACGAGCGTGACAAAACTGAACGGCCGTCGCGTCGCACTGTCGAAGGCGACGTAAATGCCGGGTCGGGTGGTCGCGGTGTCGCCGAACAGGCGCCGCAGGATGGCCAGTCCGCCATCCCCTTCCCGATCGATCAGCCGCATGAGGAGCTTGCCGCTGCGCCCCGCGAGCGTGTCCGCGCCGAACGGCATCGTGGTGGTCGATTCCGGCGACGGACGCACGGACACGTTCGCGCCGGCGTCCGGCGCACGCATGAACGCCGTCGCGCACACGAACGCGGCGGCGACACCAAACGCGATAGTGGTCCTTCGGCTGCTGCTCGGTCTCATTATCCCCTCTGATACCGAATGTCCCAGCCACGACCGGTGTGGGGCCGTGGAGGTCACGCCATCGCGGGTTTTGAGAGGGAGCACGCACTCGCAACGTGAGCCCGAGCACGCACGGGGAGAGAAAGATGCCACTTCGACGCGCTCCGGTCCACCCCTCGGCCCCGGGGCCATCGACGTCAGTAGATGTACACCGGAGTACCAATGGGAACGATGCGGAACAGCGTTTCGATGTCCTCGTTGCGCAATCGCACGCAGCCGTGGCTCACCGATTGTCCGATCGACGACGGCACATCGGTGCCATGCAGTCCGTATCCATCCCCGAGGTTCAGGCGCTCGGTGCCCACCACCCCTTCATACCGGCGCTGATTGGTGCCGAACGGCGGGACGATGAGCATCCCCTTCACCGTGATCTCCTTCCCCTCACTCACCTCGTACGGCTCTTCGTGCCCGTCGGGGAAACGCCGGACCACGTTGTTGCCCGACACGGTGATGACGCTGCCGTCGCCCACGTCGATGGACTTGCCGCGGATCAATTTCGTTAGGCGAAGGTGCTGTTTCCTCGCCACCTCGACGTAGTGCCAGTCGGGCGGCACCCAGGTGGGATCGGCCTCCTTGTTCTGCACCACCAGGCGCCCGCGCGGCGTCTCGAACTTCCAGTGGCTCGTGCTGCCCTGTGCCAGCACCTTTCCGCTGCCGGTGGCGACCCGGGTTTCGAACACGAGCTGATCGCCCACCCGGTACCAGAGGCGATGGTCGGCGATGCTGACCACGATCGAGCCTCGCTCGACGGCGGTGTCACCCGGAGACGCGATCAGATCATCGAGCGAGTCGGTGGCGGTGCCCACCCGACGCCGCACGTCAGCGAGCAGCTCGAGGTTGTCGTTGAAGACCATCCGCGTAACGTCGCGCGCAAAGCGGACGTTTGCGGTGGTGGTCGTCATCCACAGGGTGCCGGCGCACCCCAGAACGGCGATCGCCGTCAACGCCCACGCGAGCGCCCCGCCCGAGCGATAGAAGCGAACGACCGAGTCCATGGCGCCGCGTCCGCTAGTAGAAATACACGGACAGGCCCGGCACCACGTTGGGCGCGATGGCGGCCAGGTCGGCGCGGTCGACGAGCACCGCGCCCGGAAGGACGTACGACGAGTCGGCGAGCGGCCCCGCGACCGGCGTGGCGTACAGCAGCGTTCCTCCGGTGAGCAGCACGCCGGCCTCGCCCAGGGCCCCACTCAGCTGCCGGTCGTCCGGCACCGGAAGCCCGCGCTCCTGGAACACCCAGGGCGGCACGTCCCAGGCGTCGCGCGCAGAAAGAATGCGCGCCACGGTGCGCGCGCCCCTGGGCGCGACCAGACGCAGCGTGTCAGGAGCAGTTCCGACCAGTCGCTCGGGGCCGATGCGGACCGTCATGGTCCGCAGCACCACGCCCTCGCGCTCGAGGTACATCCGGCCGCTGTCGACCGCCACCGCAAGGTGCAGGTCCCGATCACCACGCGCCTGGCGCCGCACCAGTTCGAGCATCACGCGCATGCGATGCTGCTCGGAGGACAGCACGAGGTCGGCGCGACGCCGCTCGGCGTCGCTCATGCCCGCGCGGAGACGCCTCACCTCACCACGGTAACGGAGGAGCTGCGATCCCAGCGCAACGTTTGCCAGCAGCGCGCCGCCAATCATGATCATCAGCGCCGCCACCATCCTGGGATGATTGCGGCGCAACATGCGCCACTTCGCCTTCGTTGCTGGAGCGGTTCCTGGTGCGTGCATACATTCCACCGGCGTCCCCGCCTCTCAGTTTATCGTCTGGTCCGCTTCCACACCAAGGATGGCTTCCCGCCCTTCGCGCCCGGTACTGCTCGTCGTCCTGGATGGATTCGGCTATCGCGAAGAGCGGGAGGGGAACGCGATCGCCCTGGCGCGGACGCCGACCTGGACCGCACTTCGGGAGAGCCGTCCGGGCACGCTTCTCGACGCGTCCGGTCTGGCGGTGGGACTGCCAGAGGGGCAGATGGGCAACAGCGAAGTGGGACATCTCAACCTCGGCGCCGGCCGCGTGGTGGAGCAGGACATCGTCCGGATCAGCGACGCGATAGCCGACGGGTCATTCTTCACCCGGCGGGCCTTTCTCGACGTCTGCGCACACGTACGGGAACAGGACCGCACGCTGCACCTCATGGGGCTGATCGGGAATGGCGGCGTGCATGCGCTCGACCGGCATCTGTTCGCGCTGCTGGATCTGGCCGAGCAGCAGCGTGTTCGGCGGGTCGCGATTCACGCTTTGGTCGACGGTCGCGACACCATGCCGACCTCCGGCCTTGGCTTCATGCAGCAGCTGGTGGCGCGCGCGCAGGGACGTGCGGTAATCGCCAGTCTCGGGGGGCGGTACTTCGGCATGGATCGCGACCGGCGTTGGGAGCGGATCCAGCGCTGGTACGATGCCGCGGTTCGCGGAGTGGGACCAACGGTCCCCGATCCCGTGGAGGCGATTCGTCAGGCGTACGCACGAGGAGAGACCGATGAGTTCATCACGCCGGCGGTCGTGGTCGGTCCCGACGGCCGTCCGCTCGCCCCTATGACCGACGGCGACGGCGTGATCTGCTTCAATTTCCGGTCGGACCGGATGCGTCAGATCGTCCGGGCGATGATGGACCCCGACTTCAGTGGCTTCGACCTGAGTGGACGTCCGCGGGTGACGCTGGCGACCATGACCTCGTACGACACGACCTTCAGCTTTCCGATTGCGTTTCCGCCGTTTTCGATGGCGCGGATCGTGGCCGAAGTCGTTTCGGACGCGCAAATGACGATGTTCCGGACCGCGGAGACGGAGAAGTATCCTCACGTCACGTACTTCTTCAACGGCGGCATCGAGGTACCATTCGCCGGTGAAGAGCGATTGCTGGTGCCCAGCCCGAAGGTCGCGACCTACGATCTCCAGCCGGAGATGTCGGCGAACGAAGTCACCGACGTACTGTGCAAGTCGATCGACGGGGGATCATACGACTTCACGCTGTGTAACTATGCGAACTGCGACATGGTGGGGCACACCGGCGTGCTCCCGGCGGTGATCCGGGCGGTCGAGACGGTGGACGCGTGTCTGTCCCGAGTGCTGCGCTCGGCGGAGCGGGCGGGCGTGCGGGTGCTGGTTACCGCCGATCACGGCAATTGCGAGACGATGATCGATCCGGAGACCGGTGGACCACACACGGCGCACACCACCAATCCGGTGCCTCTGGTAGTCGTGGACCCTGACGGCGATCGACCGTTGCGCGCCGGCGGTGCGTTGCGCGACGTGGGGCCGACGGTGCTGGCGATGCTGGGTATCGACCGACCTGACGAGATGACTGGGCGGGACCTTCGTGACCCACCGGATTGAGGGAGGCATGGTGAGGGGATGGCTGGCAGTGACACTGTGCGTGGCCATTGCGCCCCGCGCGATCGGGCAGGTGGGACACACGCCCGCGACCAGTCCGTATCGCGATCTGGAATACCGGCAGGAGTGGACCTGGTTCGTCGGCTATTTCGACGCGCGCAAGGATCCCGAGGGCATTGCGCCCCGCAGCGGTCCGATCTTCGGCACGCGGTGGGACGTTCGCCTTGGTGGCCCGGCATACGTGACGACGCGGGTCGGTGGAGCCGCGCTCAAGCGACGGATCCTCGATCCCACCAAGCCGATCGGCCAGCGCATCGTGGGCGAGGAGACCGTGCCGCTGACCTTCGTTGACGCGGCGCTCTCGCTCAATCTGACGGGATTCCGGACCTGGCATTCACTGGCCCCGGTCGTGAGCGGCGGGATCGGCTTTGTCGGTGACCTTCGGGGGAAGAACGACATCGCGGGGTATCGGTTCGGCCTTCCGCTGACGTTCACGTTCGGCACGGGGCTGAAATGGGTGCCGTCGGGCAACCGGTGGCAGGCGAGGCTCGACTGGTCCAACTACATCTATCGGATCCACTACCCGGACTCCTACTACCTCAAGACCGGAACGGACGATCCCGTTCGCCTGCCTGACGAGCCGCGCTCGTTGTGGCGGCGCAACGTATCGTATCAGATCGGGATATCGTATCTGTTCCGCCGCTAACGCCGCGGACGCGCCTGATCGCCGCCATGCCTCGCATGCCTTCCGCGTTTCTCACCCGCACCGTCCGCTTCGCCGCGGCGCATCGGTATCGGCGGCCGGAGTGGGATGATCGTCGCAACACGGAGGTCTTCGGCCAGTGCGCCCGCCCCCATTTTCACGGGCACACCTACACCTGCGCGGTGACGGTGGAAGGGAACGTGGATCCGGTCACGGGGATGATGGTCGATCTGCGGGTGCTCGACGACGTCCTGCGCCGCGAGGTGATCGAGCGTTTCGACCACCGCAACATCAACCTCGAGGTTCCGGAATTCGCCGAGGGCAGGCAGGTGCCCACGGGGGAGAACCTCGCGCAGTTCATTTTCGAGCGCGTGCAGGGCGCGCTTGGGGCCGGCGTGGTGGTGAGCGAAGTCACGATCGCCGAGGACGACACGCTGCGGGTGTCCGTCCGGAGCGCCTGACGCCGGGAGAGCCATCGGCCCGCGGGCCGGCGATCGACGCCGGCCGTCGATGGGCAGGTGTGCCTCGTTCGGGAGACCGAACCGGATTCACCGGCGGCGCCGATGCTTCCTGCCGCGCGGCCGTCGCGCGAGATTACGAACCATGGGTGAGGCAACACGCACCGAAGTACCCCTCGATGCCGTCGAGGAGACCCCTGTCTGGCTCGAAGTGAACGGGGCGCCGGTGGTCACATGGATGTGCACGCCGGACCAGCTTGACGAGCTGGTGGTGGGGTGGCTGTTCGGCGAGGGATACATCGACGGCATGGGTGACATTCAGCGCATGCGTCCATGCACGCGTGAGCTCGGTTTCTGGGTGGACATCGAGGCGGAGCGCGTCGCGGCGGTGGAGCGATCGGGGCGGCGACGGGTGCTCGCCTCGGGATGCGGCTCGGTCACGCAATTCCTGGGAAGCCTGGCGGCGGTCCCCCGGCGCAGCGGTGCGATTCCCCGGCTCGACACACCCCAGCTGCGGGGCTTGTTCAAGGCGATGTTCGGTCGCGGGTCGCGGTACAAGGAAACGGGGGGGGTGCACGCCGCGGCGCTCACCGACGGCGAGTCGCTGCTCTATCACGCGGAGGACATCGGCCGGCACAACGCGGTGGACAAGGTGCTGGGCGCGGCCATTCAGGACGGGAAGCGGCCCGACGACCTGGTGCTGCTGGTAACGGGACGGATCTCGGGCGAGCTGGCGTACAAGGCCGCGCGTGCGAACATCGCGGTGATCGCGACGCCGTCGGTGCCGTCGACCGTGGCGGTGGAGATTGCCCGCGCCTCCGGGATGACGCTGATCGGCCGGGCGGTGAGCGGACAGCCGCAGCTGCACCGATTCTGAGCGGTGGCGCCGAGCGGCGAGACAGTGCCCTGCACCGGCGTGGTGCTGGCGGGCGGCGCGGCATCCCGATACGGCGGACTTCCGAAGGGACTGGAGCGGGTGGGAGGCCGGCGCATCATCGATCGGGTGGCAGACGCCCTGCGCGAGGCGACCGACGACCTGCTGCTGGTGGCCAACGACCCGGCCGCCGGAACGTGGCTTCCCGGCGTTAGGCATGCGGGTGACGTACTGGCCGGGGTGGGCGGCCTGGGAGGCATTCACGCGGCGCTGACGCACGCGCCCGGTTCAGTGCTGGTGGTGGCGTGGGACATGCCGTTCGTGCCTTCCGGGCTGCTGCGTCGGTTGCGGGAACTCGGCGCCGGGGCCGACGCGGCCGTTCCGGAGAGCGGCTCGCGGCGCGGGGTCGAACCGCTCTGCGCCTGGTACGCCCCGTCGTGCCGGCCGGCGATCGAGCGGTGTGTCACGGCCGGCGACCGGCGTGTGGTCGGCTTCTTCGACGCGGTACGCGTCGCTCGCCTTCGGTGGGCGCAGGTGGCAGCTTTCGGCGATCCCGAGTGGCTGTTCATGAACGTGAACACCCCGGACGAGCTGGTCCGGGCGGAGGCGCATGCGACGACCCCCGATGGTGTCGATCATCGGACGTAAGAACAGCGGCAAGACGACGCTGCTGGTGAAGCTGGCGGCCGAGTTGCATCGTCGGGGACATCGGGTGATGACGATCAAGCACGGCACGCACACCTTCAACATCGACCCGGCGACCACCGACACCTACCGGCATTTCCACGAGGGAAACGCCGAACGGGTGGCAATGGTCGCGCCGGACAAGTTCGCGCTGGTGATGCGCTGGAGCGACGAGCGGGACGCCGAGGAGGTTGCGAGGTCGTACATGAGCGATGCCGACGTGGTGCTGTGCGAAGGATTCAAGTCGTCCGCCCTGCCGAAGATCGAGATCCACCGACGCGCGGTGCACCCGCGGCCGCTCTGGCTCCCGGAATCCGAGGCGGCGGCGTACTACCGTGCGGTGGTCACCGACGACGCGACGTTCGCGGCGCCGCTCCCGATTCTCCGGCTCGATTCCGGCGATTGGCTCGACGAGCTGGCGTCGCTGGTGGAGCGCGACATCATGGGGCGTTAGGCATGCGGCGTGCGTGGCCGGCGCTGGGAATCGCGATCGCCGCCTGTGCCACCGGCCGGGTGGCGGTGCGGAGCCGTCCGGTGCCGGCGGTCGCGGCCCTCACCGCCGCGATCGACTCCCTCGTCACCGACGCGCGATTCCGAAATGCGGAGTGGGGCATTCTCATCGTCGAGCCGGACCGCGGCGACACGCTGTACTCGCGCAACGCCGGGAAGCTCTTCATGCCCGCGTCGAATCAGAAGATCCTCACCAGCACGGTGGCGCTCCATCTGCTGGGACCGGCGTTCCGGTTCTCGACCACGGTCGGGACAACAGCCGCGCCGGCTGATGGCGTCATCAACGGCGATCTGGTGGTGTTCGGGACGGGCGATCCGAGCATCAGCGACCATATGCGCGGCGACGCCATGTCAGGTATGCGCGAATTGGCCGACTCGCTGGCGTCGCGAGGCATCGTCCGCATCACGGGCGATCTGGCGACGGGGATCGACGCGTTTCCTGACGCGTCGCTCGGTTATGGATGGGACTGGGACGATCTCGACGCGGCCTACGGGGCGGGGGTCGACGAGCTCTACTTCAATGAAGGATTCACGCGCGTGGTGGCGCACGGCGGCGCCGCCGTCGGAGACCCGGCGATCGTCACCACGGCTCCCTCGCACACCTACCCGCGCGTCCGCAGCAGCGTCGTGACGGCGCCGCCCGACTCGAGCCGCCCGAGTCAGCTGCGCGTTACCCAGGACTCCACCGACCCAGGGGCCATCATTGCCAGCGGCGAGGTGGCGCCGCGCGACAGCGCGACCGCGACGATCACCTACCGCGACAACGTGGCCGCCTATCTCACCGCGCTGCGTGAGGCCCTGACCGAACGCGGCATCGCGGTCGACGGGAACGTCCGAAGCCGGGTCCGCGAACGGACGGTCCCGGCTCCAGTCGCGGACTCGATGGGGTCGGGGGACATGCCACTGGTGCGGGCGCCGACTGCCGGCGACGCCTATCCGCTGTTCTCGGTTCTCTCGCCACCCTTGCGTGAGATTCTGCCCCCGTTTCTCAAGCCGTCGCAGAACCAGATCGCCGAGATTCTGCTCAAGACGTTAGGCAGGTCGGTAGCCGGCGTCGGCCGCGCCGACAGTGGCGCCGCGGTGGTCCGGCGCCAGCTCCTCGAGTGGGGCGCCGCGCCCGACGGCTTCGTGATGCGGGACGGCAGCGGACTGTCCCGCCACGACCTTGTCACGCCGGAGACGATCGTCCGCGCGCTGGCCGCCATCCGCCGCGACACCGCCTTCGCGGCGTTCTACGACGCGTTGCCGGTGGCGGGGGTGGATGGCACCATCGCCACGCGCATGCGGGGGACCGCAGCCGAAGGCGTCGTGCACGCCAAGACCGGCTCGCTCGACATGGTGCGTTCACTCTCGGGCTACACCACCACCGCAGACGGGCACCGGCTCATCTTCAGCATGCTGAGCAACAACTGGACGGTCCCGCCAACCCTGGTCACTGCGGTGCAGGACTCAATCGCCGCGCGACTCACCCGCATGCGACTCGGTCGCCCCTGATGCTCAGCGTCCCCGAAGCCAGCCGCCAGATTCTGGCCGGAATCCGCCCGCTGCTCACCGAGCGCGTACCGCTGCTCGACGCGCTGGGCCGGGTGCTCGCTGCCCCGGCGTCGGCCTCGTACACGCTACCGCAGTGGGACAACTCCGCGATGGACGGCTATGCCGTGCGGGGGAGCGATGTGGCGGGTGCCACCGCGTCGCACCCGCTGACGTTGCGCGTGGTGGAGACCGTGGCGGCGGGAGACTTCCCGAGCGTTGCCGTGGGGGCCGGCGAGGCGACCCGCATCATGACCGGGGCCCCGCTTCCCCAGGACGCCGACAGCGTGATCAGGGTCGAAGACACCGACGGCGGCACCGAGCGGGTAGTCATTCGCAACGACCGCGATCGGCACCGCAACATTCGCCCGCGTGGCGAAGATTTTCGCGAAGGCGAGTTGGTGCTGCCTGCCGGAACGCCCCTGGCGCCGGCACAGATCGGCGTGCTGGCCAGCCTTGGGTACGCCGCAGTCGAGGTCCACCGGCGACCGGTGGTGGCCATCGCCGGGTCAGGCGATGAGCTGGTGGACCTGGACCGCTTTCATGAGGTGCTGGACGGGAAGAAGGTCCTGGCCTCGAACAGCTATTCGTTGAGCGCCCTCGTGAGGCAGGCCGGCGGGACGCCGATCAACCTCGGCAACTCCGCGGATGCGCCCGAGGCCCTGCGCGCGATGCTGCAGCGATCGGCCGGCGCGGATCTGCTGGTGACGTCGGCCGGCGCGTCGGTGGGGGAATTCGACTACACGCGCGACGTGCTGCAATCCCTTGGTGCGGAGATCCGGTTCTGGCGGGTGCGGATGCGTCCCGGTGCCCCACTGGGCTTCGGCACGCTCGGCGCCATTCCGTGGGTCGGCCTGCCGGGAAACCCCGTCTCGGCAATGGTGACGTTCGAGCTGTTCGTGAGGCCCGTGATTCGCCGGATGCTGGGACACGCGCGTCTCTTCCGACGACCGGTCCCGGTCGTACTGGAGGAACCCGTCGCGATCGGCGCACGGCTCACTCACTTCCTGCGAGCGGTGGTGCACGTGCGCGACGACGGTGCCCTTGGTGCGCGCCTCACGGGCCCTCAGGGCTCTGCGATCCTCACGTCGATGGCGCGCGCCAATGCCCTGCTGATCGTCCCCGACGATCGCCCGCGATCAGAAGCGGGCGATCGGCTGAACGCGCTGCTGGTGAGTGACGACGCGGAACTCGCCGAGTCGTTTGCGCTCTGAACAGCGCTACTTCTTCACCGCACAGCCGCTGTACGCGACGCGATCCACCCACACCTGCGCCTGGTGCGTGTATTCCTTCTTGCTGTTGTCCGCGCAGGGCACCATGGAGAGGGTGACGTGGATCGTGTGCGTATCCGGCGCGGTCAGGATCGACTCGTACTCGTGAATGGCGCCGTCGATCGTGGGCGCCTTGAAATCGAAGACGATCGAGTCCTTCCGGCCCTTCACCTTGTGCCACACGATGTTGGCCGGGGTGATATCAACCGTCCACGAGTCGTCCTTCCCCGTCACAGCGAAGGACTCGGGTGGAGGTGGGGGCGCGGCAGCGACCGCACTGTCAGCGCTCGGCGTTGCCTGCTCACTTCCGCCACCGCAGGCCGCGATGGCCACGGCGGCGACGAGCAGGGCGAACAGGCCCAGAGGGGAGGCGGCTCTAGCATGACGCATTGCTGTTTCTCCTGATCCCGTCAGCAGGTCGGCGCGGCGGTACCCGCCGCGCTGCGTGGGTACTGCAAATTGTCTTTCACGTCGAGCGATGGCAACGTGCCAGGCTCGTCCGCACCGGTGGTCTCCCCCGCATCCGTACCTCTCCGCCAAACCGGAACGAAGCCGACGCGTGATGGCTAGCCTCGCGCCTGCGGGGTCACCAGGGTGCCGGAGAGCCGCTGTGCCACTACCTCGGCTACGTCCAGAACCGGCGTATCGCTGCCGAGTGCCGCGGCTCCATCGGAAATCATGGTCATGCAGAACGGGCAGGCCACCGCCAGCGCGTCGGCTCCCGTCTGGAGCAGCTCCTCGGTGCGCTCGACGTTGATGCGCTTTCCGACCCGCTCCTCCATGAACATCCGACCGCCGCCGGCCCCGCAGCAGAGGCCGCGATCGCGCGAGCGGGCCGGCTCGGAGAGGGTCACGATCGGGAGCGCCCGGCGCAGGGTCTCGCGGGGGGAATCGTAGATCCCGTTGTACCGTCCGAGGTAGCAGCTGTCGTGATAGGCGATGGTGAGCCGCTCGTTCTCGTCGTTGTCGAGGGGAACGCGACCCTGCTGGAGGAGCAGCGCGATATAGGTCGAGTGGTGGATGACCTCGTAGTGACCGCCGAGCTGCGGAAATTCCCGCGCCATCTGGTGGAAGCAGTGCGGGCAGCTGGTAACGATCGTGGTGACGGCGTACCGATCCAGGGTCTCGATCGCCTGTTTCGCGAGGATCTGGTAGAGATACTCGTTCCCCATGCGGCGCGCCGGATCGCCGTGACAGCTCTCCTCCCGTCCGAGGATTGCGAATCGGACGCCGGCGGCCTGGAGGATCCGCGCGAATGCCACCGCGATCTTCTTCGCCCGGTCGTCGAACGATCCCATGCAGCCCACCCAGAACAGTACCTCGGGGCGCTCGCCCCGCGCGGCCAGGTCGGCCATGGTGGGAATGCCGAGGCCCTCGGCCCATTGGGCGCGGTCGTCGCGCTGGAACGCCCAGGGGGACCCATTGCGCTCGAGCGATTCGAACGCGGGGAGCACTTCCTCGGGGAAGCGCGACTCCGAGAGGACCAGGCTGCGGCGGAGTTCGTTGATGATTTCCAGCTGATCGATGGACACCGGACATTCCTGCACACACGCGCGACAGGACGTGCACGCCCACAGCTCCTCTTCGCTGATGTAGTGATCGAGCAGGCGGTGACCGCGCAGTTCCGCTGCGTCGGCCTCGTTCGGCCCGGGAGTGCCCAGGAACGAAGCCGCCGCCGGATCCCGGTCGCCGAGCAGGACAGGTGCCAGCTCCATCAACCTCTGCCGTGTGTTGATGACGATCTTGCGCGGGGAGAGGGGCTTGCCCGTGATGCTCGCCGGACACGCCGCGGTGCAGCGCCCGCACTCGGTGCACGCATACCCATCGAGGAGGTTCTTCCAGGTGAGCTGGGTGACGTCCTCGGCGCCGAACGTCGCGTCCTCGCGCTCAAGGTCCATCGGCCGCATGGCGCCGATGACCCCCGGACCGCTGGTGTTCGAGAGCCAGGTGTTCGGCAGGGCGACGATGATGTGGAGGTGTTTCGAATACGGCAGATAGTTCAGGAAGATCAGGATAACGGTGGCGTGCATCCACCAGCTCACGTCGTGACCGGCCCGCGCCGCGGCGGGCGACATCCACGCCAATGCCATGGCCATGGGCGTGGACACCGGCTGCACGGCCGGGGCGCGGGCCGCGCCCAGGTTGCGATCGAAGGCCGCCATGAGGAACAGCGTGATCATCAGCACGGCGATCATCGACAGAATGAGAATGGCGTCGCCGCTATGTACGTTGTCACCCTGCAGCCGCGGTGGCCTTACCACGATCCGCCGGTACAGCAATACGGCGACGGCGACCAGGACGAAGAGGGCGAAGATCTCCTGGGAGAAGAGAAACGCGCCGTAGAGTGGTCCGGGGACGAGGCTTTCGTATGAGAACGCCGGGACCACACCGCGCACCAGTATCTCGGCGCTTCCGGCGGTGAGCACGATGAATCCCCAGAAGACGAGCGCGTGGAGCGGACCCGCCACGCGGTCCCGCAGGATTTTGCGCTGCGCGATGCCGATCGAGAACACATTCCACAGGCGTCGCAGGGGCTCATCGGCGCGGCTCGTGTCGACGCCCAGCCGGAGGAAGCGATACAGCCGCTGCACGCTGAACGAGAACGTGGCGGCTGCCACGGCGAGGACAAGCGCGAAGACGATGTTCTGCGTGGTCATGCCCCGTGCTTCCTTGCCTCCTGCACGGCGGTGGTGAGTGCGGGCACCACGTCGAACACGTCACCCACGATCCCGTAGTCCGCGATCTTGAAGATCGGCGCCTCACGATCCTTGTTGATGGCGACGATCGTCTTCGATGTCTTCATGCCGGCCAGGTGCTGAATGGCGCCGGAAATACCAAGGGCCACGTACAGGTCGGGACTCACCTGGCGTCCGGTCTGTCCGATCTGATCGCTGTGCGGACGCCATCCTTCGTCCGTCACCGCGCGCGTGGCCCCGACCGCCGCGTTCCCGAATGCTGCGGCGAGCGCCTCGACCAGCTGAAAGTTCTCGGCGGCCCGGAGTCCCCGTCCGCCACTCACGATCACCGGCGCATCCGCCAGGTCGAGCTTTCGCGAATCGCCGAGAATCGTCTCGGTGACCACGACCCGCGCCGCGGACGGATCGCCAACCGGTGACGCCGATTCCACGCGACCCGCACCGGCCGCTTTCGTTGGCGGCAGCGTTCCCGGGCGCACGGAAATGACGGCTGGTTCGGCCGACAGTCGAAGGGTTGCCACCACCTTGCCGGCGTAGGCAAAGTGGGTTACCGCGATCGCGTCGGCGTCCATCGCGATGGAGAGAACGTCGGCGGCCAGCGGGACGCGGAGCTTCGCGGCGACCCGAGGGGCGAGATCCCTGCCCTGGGCGGACGCAGCGAAGATCACGGCGCGGTAACCGCCGGAGCTGGCGCGCTCCGCCACCAGCGACGCCGTCGCTTCGGGATTGTACCTGGCGAACGCCGCGGCCTCGGTCACGAACACCGTCTCCGCGCCGTACTCGCCGAGTCGCGGCGCAATGGGGCTCATCGCCGAGGCACCCGCCAGGATGGCGTGCACCTCGCCTCCCGCCCGTTGTGCGAGCGCGTGCGCTGCCGACACCGTCTCCAAGGCGACGTTGCGAAGCGTACCGTCGCGTGTCTCCGCGAACGCGAGGATGTTTCCCATCACAGCACCTTCGCTTCGGTGCGAAGGAGCCGCACGAGTTCCGGCACGGCGGCCGCACCCTCACCAATAATGCGTCCGGCCTTCCGCTCGGGCGGAAGCTCCATGCGCACCACGGCGAGCCGTTCGGCCCCCAGTTGCGCGGGTTTCACGTCGAGCGGTTTCTTCTTCGCCGCCATGATCCCCTTGAGCGACGGATACCTGGGACGGGCGATGCCTTCGTCTATGGTAAGCACGGCGGGAAGCGGGAATTCCACCATCTCGGCGCCTCCCTCGAGCTCGCGTCGGGCGGTACCGCGACCGTCCCCAAGATCGAGCTTCGAGCAGGCATGGACCGCGGGGAGGTCGAGCAGTTCCGCGACCATAAGTCCCACCGCGCCGTTAGCGGTATCCTGCGACATCCGTCCGAAGAGAATCAGATCGAATTCCCCGCCCTTGAGCTCGGCCGCCAGCGCCTCGGCCACCGCCATGCTGTCCACCGGGACCGACTCGCACCGCAGGTGGACGGCGCGCGTGGCGCCCATGCTGAGGGCCTTCCGCAGCGTCTCCTGCACCGAGTGCGCACCTAACGAGACGACGACGACCTCGCCACCGCCCTGCTTCTCGATCTGCTGCAGCGCGAACTCGACGGCATAGCCGTCGAAGTCGCCCATGTCGTACTTGAGGCCGGTCTGGTCGACGTCGAGTCCGGAGTCCGCGATTCGGAATTTCACGTCCATTTCGGGGACGCGTTTGATGCAGACCGCGATCTTCACGGGCATGGGTTCAGTATGTGAATGATTTCACAATCGAAGATAGCGCCCGGATATAGTAGGCGGGAGGAAAAGTGGGGTCAGAGTCGAATTCTGCGCGCCGCTTCGGAGGAAAGATGGAGTCAGAGTCGAATTCTCCGCGCCGCTCCCGGGAACCAAGCCGGCCTCGCGTTGGCGCATTCGCAACGCATCTTCCCACGGGTACAGACAGCCACCGATCCGCCTTCCTCCCCCTTCGCATCTCATGCCGCTTGCCCTCATCACCGGAGCCAGCTCCGGCCTTGGCCGGGAGTTCGCCGAGCAGCTCGCGGCGAGCGGCTTCGACCTCGTGCTCGCGGCGCGCGACGTTCAGCGCCTCCAGGCAGCGGCCGCCGAGCTCTCGTCGCGTCACGCGCATCGCGTCGACGTCCTGCCCGCCGACCTGTCAGTGGATGACGACGTGAGCCGTGTGGTGGAGCGGATCGACGCGCTGCCGCTGGACGTCCTGGTCAACAACGCCGGCTTCGGCCTCTCCGGCCGACTGGCGCGCATGCCGCGCAAGCCGCAGGACGACATGGTGCGCGTCCACGTGCTGGCGGCGCACCGCCTAACGCATGCCGCCGTGCAGGGGATGCTGTCGCGTGGGCATGGCGCCATCATCAATGTGTCTTCCGTGGCATCGTTTCTCACAGCGCCGGGCAACATCAACTACGCGGCGACCAAGGCATACCTGCGGGTCTACACCGAGGCGCTCGCGGTCGAGCTGGACGGGACGGGCGTGTACGTGCAGGCCCTCTGCCCCGGATACACGCACACCGAGTTTCATCAGCGCATGGGCTCGGACAAGCGGCGCATCCCGGCCTGGATGTGGATGAACGCCGATCGCGTGGTGCGCGAGTCGCTCGACGCAATGCGACGCGGTCGCCCTGCTCGTGTAGTGCCGGGACTCCGCTACCGCCTGATTCTGCTTGTCTTCCTGCGGCTGCCGCGGTCCGTGTTTCGGGCGCTCTTCCGGCTCCGGTTGGGCCGGCGTTTCACGGACTCGGGACGTGCGGAGGGCGCCGGGCGCTGAGCGTTACCCACGGACCTGTTGCCGGCGGAGATTTCAAGTCCGCCAGATGACCCATCGTGCCCGAGCACGCAGCGTCTGGTACAGCGTCGGCTACGGCACGAAATCGATGCCGGCCGCCATGGAGCCGTAGGTGTGATGCGCAGGGCCAGTGAGGTACTCCCTGGTTCGCGTCACGGCGCGGTAGGTCAGTAGCAACCGACGCAAGCGCAGCCCGGCGCCGAATTCGTACTCGAAGACCCCCGGCACCCGTTGCACGTGGCGCACGGCGTTCAGCGTGGTCCCGTCGAGTGAGATGTTGCGCGCAACATAGAGACCCCGCGCGCCAGCCGAGAGCCACGCTTCCGCCGCGTCGCGCTCGCCCCATGCGCGCGGATCCCAGGGATGCGAGAGATTCCACCCCAGGCGCATGGCGCCGCCGGCATCGGCGCTGGTGAGGATGTTGCCCAGCGAGACGCCGACCGCTGGCGCGAGGTCGAAGCCGATGCCGCTTCCAGAGCCGAGGCGCGCCGCCAGGAAGCGCTGTCGCATGGCGGCGATGATCCCCGGCTCGAACCCGATCTGCGTCTCCCAGCCGGTCGCCGGGCGCGTGAAGCGGTGATTCACGGCGTGCGCGACGCGTTGAGCGAGCTCGCCCCCGGCCGGCGGCCCGGTGACGCCGAGCGCGATGGTGATCGACCGCATGGCGCGCGCGGCCAGCATGCGCGCTTCACCGCTCAGGTAGAGCCACGCGAAGTACGGGCGCTCGCTCTCCCAGTCCGGAACCGCGAACGGCGCGCGATCCAGCCGCGGCGTGTAGAGATCCTGGCCTAACGTGACGACGGTCGCGCGGCACGGCGCTCGTTCCCTGACTCCCTCGGCACAGTCGCGGCGTCCCCGGGCGAAGTGGCGACCCCACCAGGGCGCGCTCGCGCTTTCCAGCGACAGCCGGACGCCGTTGGTGTATTCGTCGTCGGGACGCTGTCCAGGCCGCAGCCAGAAGTCGTAGGCGTCATTGTCCAGGCGGACCCGCGGCAGCCACGCGGCCTGGCCGGCGACCGACCGTGACGCGCCGGCGAGCGCTACGATGACCACGGCGGCGCGCCCCATTCGCCTTCGAGCGCGACGCCTCGTCCCTGCGTGCCGCAGGCGGGCGCAGGTCCCCCTCAACGCCGTCCGTCCGCGCCAGGACCGGGGCGTCCCCTCAGCTGAACGCATTCAATCCGGTAATCGCCTGTCCGAGCACCAGCGAGTGCACATCGTGCGTGCCCTCGTAGGTGTACACGCTCTCGAGGTTCGCCATGTGCCGCATCGACGCGTACTCGGCCAGAATGCCCACGGCGCCTAACAAGCGACGCGCCTCTCGGGCGACGTCGGTGGCCATGCTCACGTTGTTCCGCTTGGCGAGCGACACCTGCTGGGGGGTGTAGGTGCCGGCGTCCTTGAGGCGCCCCAGGTGCAGCGCGACCAGCTGTCCCTTCACGATCTCGGTGAGCATGTCGGCCAGCCGCTGCTGCTGGATCTGGTAGGCCGCCACCGGCTTGTCGAACATCACGCGATTCTTGCCGTACGACACGGCCTCCTCGAAGCACGCCATCGCCGCGCCCACCGCGCCCCAGGCGATCCCGTAGCGTGCCTGGGTGAGGCACATGAGCGGCGACTTGAGTCCTCCGGAACCCGGGAGCAGCGCGTCGGCGGGCAGCGCCACGTCCTGGAAGACCAGTTCGCTCGTGTCGGACGCGCGCAGCGAGAGCTTTCCCTTCTGGTCGCGCGCCGTAAATCCGCGGCTGTCGGTGGGGACGACGAATCCGCGAATGGAACGGGGATCGGCGTCGCCGTTTGTCTTGGCCCACACGATCGCGGCCTGCGCGGTGGAGCCGTTGGTGATCCACATCTTGCCGCCATTGAGGAGCCAGGTGCCATCGGACTGCTCGCGCGCCATGGTGATCATGCCGCCGGGGTTGGAGCCGAAGTCCGGCTCGGTGAGGCCGAAGCAGCCGATGATCTCGCCCTTTGCCATCCGCGGGAGGTAGTGGCGCTTCTGCGCCTCGCTGCCAAACGCGAAGATCGGGTACATCACGAGCGCGCCCTGCACCGAGGCGAACGAGCGCACCCCCGAATCGCCACGCTCCAGTTCCTGCATGATGAGGCCATACGCCACGTTGTTGAGCCCCGCGCAGCCGTATTCTTCCGGCAGATTGGCGCCGAACACACCCAGCTCCGCCATCTCGGGCACCAACTGCTTCGGGAAGTGGCCCTTCACGTAGGCATCGCCGATCACGGGCAGCACGCGTTCGTCCACCCAGCGGCGGACGCTGTCGCGCACCGCGCGTTCCTCCTCGGAGAGCGCGCTATCGATGTTGAAGAAGTCGGCAGGGGCGGCCATCGGGGCGAAACATAGTGCCTGACGGTGCGCCGAGCCTAGCAGCCGTGGTCGCGAGGCACTGTCGTGCCACCGCGCTGGCAACGTCGAGACGCGTCTACCAAGCTGCCCGGCCGCGTTGGCTCGCGGTTTCCTGAACGCGTAGACCTCCGCAACGACACCCAGATAGAGCCGGTCGCCCTCGATGGCGGGACCGCTGAAGAGTCCCTCTTCGCCGTCGTTCGGCCGCAGATCGAAGCGGTTGATCTGCCAGACTGCGCTGCCATCCGAGAGACGCAGGACCAGCAACTGCCCGCGAAATTTCCCACGTACGCGAACGACGAGTCGAGGGCGACGCTCATCGCCGAGCCGATCGTGAGCGTATGCCACACGCGCCGGTTCAGATCGGGCACGGACAGCGCTGTCACATTCGGCCCGTTAGGTCGTACGAAGTTGCTGGAGACCACAACGAGGTTGCCCGCGCTCGCTAGGGCTCGCACCAACTCTCCCCTCAAGTCCCCCTGCGGGAGCGTCGTGCTCACCTGCAGGTACGTGCTGGCCGGAACCGTGTCCCGTAGTGCCCCGGTGGCCCGATCCAGCCCGTACACGCGTTTCGTTGCCGGGCGCCAGGACTACACGGTCATCCGTGAGGCCGACGTCGTAAACGTCGGTACGGACCAAGGCGTCGGCCTTGGGCAGATAGGTCGACCACACGATCCGCCCGGTGGCGGCGTCGAGCGCCGCCGCCCCCCCGCGCAGGCCTCGCGTCGCCGGCGGTGAATCAAGATAGAAGTCGGTGTATGCGGCATAGACCACGCCGTGCCTCACGATGGGCGTGAAGACATTCGTGTTTGTGTCGGCCGCGATGTGGGCCGTCCAGCGCTCCGCACCCGAGGCTCCGTCCACGGCGAAGACGTGGCCTGTGGCCGAGCCCGTGAAGACCGTCGTGCCATCACTGGTCAGCGTCCCGAACCCCGGCCACGCACCCACCGAGGGGTGATATGTCCAACGAACTTGTCCTGTGGCGGGATCCAGTCCAAACAGATCGATGTCGCCCACGACCAGTGTGCTACCCGCCAGCGCAAGTCCAAACCCACCGCGCTCGGGGTGCGAAACAGGCAGCGTGATCTGCCAGCGGAGCGTCCCTCGGCCTTTGCCAGCGCCGAGACCACATGCGTGCGGCTCAGGGTGTAGACGTTCTCGGAATCCAGGACGGGCACGCGTGCGATGTCACGCACCTGTGCATTCCGCCAGATGAGCAAACTGAGGGGGTTGATACCGCCCGCGTGCGGCAGTGCGCCACTGGATCCCAGCACCGCCCGCTCGAGCTTGCAACTCGCGAGCCCATGAGCCAGGAGCATTGCAAGCGACGCTCGCTGTACCCCGTGACTCATCCTCCGAACCAGCGCACCCCGCTCTCCATCCCGGGGGCGATCAGTCTTCTTCGAGAACAGCCGGCCGTTATAGGAGCAGGTCATTCAGCGTGCAGCGTCTTAGCCTTGGCCCGTCATGGCCCGAATCACTGCCACAACCGCGTTTGCCCCCGGAGCAGTCGTGATCGTCTCTGAATGCGCCAGTCCCGATACCTCCCACTGGAACTGCGGGATCGGCGGTGGGAGCGCGATCAACTCCACTGACTACGTTAGGGTATCTCTCGATGTTCGGATTTCCGCGACGAAAAACCAAAGCGCAACAAACAGAAGGAGGGCCACCATTATTGAGCGGATAGCGCTGGCCGATAGTATTTGGAAGAGCAGTACCGCCACTGCGAGGTTCAAAGTCGCGAACGCTCCGAGGAGTGCCGATCGTGACGCGCTCTTGTATCGCCTCACGCGCACAATGATGAACGCAATGCAGCCCCCAATGGCCAAGCTTGTGAACATCAGAGCCCACGTCATTGTGCCTCCGATTATGGAGAGTGGCCGCGTGCGCGCCAAGCGCGCTCTTACTGCGCCAAGCAATCGTGCAAGACAATACCCGCTGCCGAGACACCGGCAAGAGCTATGCCGCCCAGGATAACTGCGTCACCGAGCGCGCCGGCGGGCGGGTCTATCGCGTTGATCACTCGCCACAGCTTCCACGCCCTGTAGCCATAGTTCACAGCTGTTCCGAAGAATGTTATTCCCGCGGCGGAGCAGCTAAGCCCTCCTCCTCCGAAGGCATTTGGACCGGTCATGTCTCCGATCGCGAAGGACTTCCCGGACTCCTCCTGCGCCGCACAGAGCTCATCTTCATTATGGCTGAGGCAGTACGACGCTATCTCGGAATCCTCCTGGTTGACAACAGCTTCGCTCTCGGCATCCATGCTGAGCGCCACGATCGTAGCGTCCTCAATGTCCTGCTCGGTAGCACACTCACCTGACCAGTAGTTTGACTCGTCATCGGTATAGTCGCAATCATATGCGCTCGATTCCGCGCCCTCCGTTGTCGAATTCTGAACCTCCAACTCCCCTTCCACCGTTCTGTTCTCGGTGGCGCCATCACTTGGGTCCTGCAGGCCCGTCAGAGGGTTCAGTTCATCTGTCTGGTTGGTCACGGTAAACACCACGAGCTTTCGCCCGGTGACATGGGTGTATACCTTCTCAACCCCTTGACGTCCTTGCGCGTCCCGGGTCAAGGACATGGTGAGCGTAACAGGTAGGTTCCGGACGCGCTGGTGAAACTCTGCCGCTGTTTGTGCCCGAATGGCATCGATGATTTGGAGCACCCGCTCAGTGTTCGCAAACGGGCGCTGGGCATGCTGCTCCAGGACGCGACTAAGACTGTCGAGAGCGGAGGGCTCCGAACCACGCGCTTCCGTTACGGAGGACAACATCTTCGCCGAGAGGTCGTGACCTTCGATGTGCTGTTCAAGGGTTCCATTAGCCTTGTAGAAATCCATGGTCTGAAGGACAGAACGCTTTGGTTCGACGAGTGCGTCCGAAAGCGTCAACGCGCTCGTGTCTTCCAGAGGTGGATTCACTCTTGCAGGATCTGCCGAAAGGCGAGGAACACCTGGCCTGGCTTCGGTCGGCGCCTCGCGGCATGCAGATGGGATGCAACAAGAGCCAGTGTGGTCAGAAGGAATAGAGCGGTTCTCTCTTGCATGGGATTCTCCGCGTGAGGGTGTTGCGTTGCCTAATGCGACTCGCAGATCCTGAGGCTTGCTTCGTTCGCTTGCTTCCGACCCGATGAACAGTCCGGCGGCCCGGGACGCATGGACAGTCCCGTTTTGCGCATATTTGTCCTGTTTTTGACCCGCGCCGCGCGCGCCAAACGGCGGAACCAGGCATGGCCTTGACGAAGGATGCGTGGAATCGCACCGTACGCTCGGCGTGGAAATCGGACGAGGAACGCGCGGCAGGTTGAACGTGCCCGCGCGCGCGAGCGTAGTGAGGCGAATGTCGCGGTATGCGTGTCCTGTGTTGCCTTGACCGAGAAGGCTTCGAAGCAGTGCGCCAGGAGCTCGGGCCTGAGCATGCGCTCGAATGGACCACTGATCTGGGTGAGTTGGTTCGCCGCGCGCAGCGATCCGCGTTTGACGTAGCGGTCCTCGACCCTGGCGATCTGGATTCCATCTGTTCCGGAGACGATCCCGAAGGTCAGTTCCGCGCGTTCTACCGCCGGCTGGGGCTCCCCGTCGTCCTGCTGACGCCGGCATCCCTCGGAGCGTTGCAGTGGGTCGCGATGGCGGCCCATAACGCGTGGATTCACGTCGCCCTTCGCACCTCGACCGCGCTCGCCGTCGGTTGTCGCGCTGCGATTGAACGTGCCGCCGCCGGCGCCCTCGGCATTCGCGTGCTCGATGCGATCTGCGCATCGTTGCCCCGGCCCCTCTCGCGCGACGCCGCCTGCCTCCTCGGACACCTTTTTCAGGAGCCCGCGCTGTACCGAACCGAAAAGGAGGTCGGACGACCGCTCGACGTGCGGATCCGCAGGTTGAACCGGGAACTCGCGGGCGCCGGGCTACGACGGTTTCGCGTCCTTCGCCGCGCGGCCAGGGTGGCACTCGTCTTCAATCTCGTGCGCAACTTCAACTACGGGCTCAAGCAAGCATCACACGCGGCAGGGATCGACTCACGGAACGCCTTGATCGAAGAGGTAAGCAAGCTCACGGGACTGACCCCAGGCCGCCTCTGCGCAGTACTGGACGAAGCAACCTTGGTGGGCATCTGCGTGCGCGCCGCGCGCGACCACTTCGACACAACCAATTCGCGAAGCGCCTGACCGGAGTGCCTATTGCGCGGCAGGTGTGAAGTGACCAAACCATCTGGCACGAGCGCACTTGATCCAGCGTCGACCATCCTGCGACGACCCGAAAGGCCGGCGAGACACCGCGCCGTAACCCGAACCCGGGCTAGGCCGCGTCCCTCATGATCATCGCCGGCGACTTGCTGCCACGCGTGTCGGTGCGCCGCGGGGTCGGGATCTGCGCCGCCAGCCACGCCGCGCACGAGGCCAGGAGCGCCGGGAAGGCCACCGTCGCCGCCACCAGCGCCACGACCGGCACCCCCATCGCGCCCGCCAGACGCCCCGCCAGCGTGCCCACCGGATCGCCCCCCACGGCAAGCAGGGCCAGAATCGCGGCCCACCCCACCGCCGCGTCGAGCGCGGCCCACCGGGCGGGACGCCCGCGGGGCAACGCCGCCCCCAGCAGCGCTCCCCACACCGGCGGCGCCAGCCATCCCCCGAACCAGGTGCCTAACGCCACGACCGCGGCGCCGAGCACGATGCGCGGCGCGTGCCTCACGGCGTCCCTCGCGCGCTGCGCTCCGGCATCCACGCCCGCCTCACGGCGTTCCTCCTTTCGCGGCCGACGATGGAACGAGCCGCACCCGCGCCGGCGACGGCGCGACCGCGCCGGTGTCGCGCGGCACGAACAGCGTGTCGAGCTGCCCTTCGCGCCAGAGCGGCAGGCGATCGAGATAGCGCCGGCTCGCGGGATTCCCGCTCTGCCCCCCGGGATACGTGCCCCAGGCGCGGACCTCGGCCCCGAGCTCCACCACCATCCGCCAGCTCGGCCCGTCGCCGCCCGGACCGGCCGGATTGAGCGTCCCCGGTCCTCCCTGCACCGGAATGTTGCGCACCGAGAAGCCCGGTAACCCGAGCAAGTGGTTCACCCGCGCCGGCTGAACCCGATCCCACCGCCACGCAGGCCCGGGCGGCCCCAGCCGCCTGACGAGGCTGTCGTAGGCAGCGAGCAGGGATGCGCCGACGATGTCCCCGCGCCGCTCCACCCGGTCCGGCGTGCGGCGGTCGTCCCACCACACGCTGGCGGAGTCGTGCAGAAGCTCGAGCAGTATCTCGGTGGTGGGCGTGGCCACGCGACGTCCGCCCTCGGGCGCCAGCTCGTCCCACGCCCGAGATATCAGCTGGCGCACCGCCGCCTCGAACAGCACCGTGCGCTCGTTCTCCCGCGTATAGCGGCGATCCCATCCGGCCAGCCAGGCGCGCGCCGAGTCGAGGCGCGACGCATCGCTCCCGCGCATCGGCGCGTCCGCGTCCGGCGCCACGAAGAACGGCGCCAGCAGCTCGGCGCGCTCGCTCCCCGGGTCGGTCTGGAAGCGGCGCATCGCGTCAACCGTCACCGCCGAATCGTCGCGCAGCAGATGATTGATGCGCAGCGCGCGCCACGGATCGAACGCGGCTTCGTAGCCGAGATAGGCGGGCGCGGCGCGCGGATCGATGGGCTGCTGGTTGGCCGACGCCAGATAGCCCTGCTCCGGATCGAAGGCCTGGGGATACTGCTCCACCGGCCAGTAGCCTTGCCAGTCGTTGGCGCTCCGCGAGCCGTCGCGGATGACGAGCCCGTCTCCGCGCCCGGCCCGGATCGGGAACTCGCCGGTGGAGCGGATGGCGATCGATCCGGCGCGGTCGGCGACGAGCATGTTCTGCGCCGGGGCATTCCCGTACTGCGCCGCCATCGTATCGAGGAACTGGCGCGCCGTGTGCGCGTGCGCCGCGCTCAGGAACGCACGCTCGTCAGGCCCGCCGTCCAGGATCGTCCAGCGCATCGACACCCAGCTCCCGTTCACGCGCGACAGCGGGCCGCGGTGCGTGAACAGGACGGTATCGGTGTGCAGGGCCTCGCCCGATTTGCCGCGATAGGTCTCCACCCGCGACTCCACCGGTCGCCACACGTCGTCCACCCGGTACCTGGTGGGGCGCACGCTGTCGTCGACCGTCTCCCGGTAGAAGTCGAGCACGTCGGCGCCGGTGTTGGTGAACGACCAGGCGAGGTCCCGGGTGAATCCGATCACGATTCCCGGTATGCCCGGAATCGTCACGCCGTAGACGTCCAACTGCCCGGGCACGACCAGATGGGCCTCGTACCAGATGCTGGGCAGCGTGAGCGGGAGATGGGGATCGCCCTCCAGCAGGGCGTGCCCGTTCTGCGTGCGGCGGGGGGCCACCGCCCAGTTGTTGCTTGCGAGCCACCGCGGTTCCCCGGTGTCGTTCGTGCCCGGCACGCCGAGCAGCGCCGAGAGCCGCAGCGCCTGGGTGTCGGGCCGGCCGGGCGGCGGCAGCTGCCGGAAGTCGAAGCGCGGGTGATGCTGCCCGTCAGGCTGAATCGGCTCCTGGATGACGGCATCGAGGGGGAAGAGGGCGCGGGCGGCGCTGTCTCCCACCACGCCGGCGGCCGCCAGCCGCGCGCGCTCGCCCTCGAGCAGCGCCAATGTCCACCCCATCCGGTTGAACATGTGAACCGAATTGACGGGCGCCCAGCGCTCGGGCGCCGCGCCGAGCAGCTTGTACTCGATGGGCCGCTCGGCGCGCGAGAGCCCGTCGATGTACGCATTGACCCCGTCGGTATAGGCGTCGAGCAGGCGGCGCGAGGGACCGTCGGGGGCGAGCGAGGCGAACTCCCGTTCCGCGGCGCGCGGCAGGCCCAGCTGGCGCATCTCGCGGTCGTCGTCCAGCGCCAGCGCTCCCGCCCACTCGGTCAGCCGCCCCGATGCCGCGTGGGCCTGGGCGTCGAGCTGAAAGAGCCGGTCGCGCGCCACCACGAAGCCTAACGCGCGAATCGCGTCGTCCTCGGTCGCGGCGAAGATGTGCGGAACCCACCGGCGGTCGTAGCGCACCTCGACCGGCGCCGACAGGTGCGGAATCCGCACCTGGCCGCCCGGCGGCAGGTCGGCGAACCGCGCCGCCGCCCAGGCGCCGTTGGCCGGATCCAGCAGTCCCCCCAGCGGCGGCAGCGGTCCGATGCCGCGCGCGCCCGCCCAGAGCCCGACGCCGAGTCCCACCGCCGCCGCTGCGCTCCCCAGCGCGCGCATCACGCCGAGCGGGAAAGGAGGTTGGGCGGCAGCCGTTCCGGACGACGCCGGGCCGACGCGGTGATGCCGACCTGGCGCGCCTTGCCCCGGAACGAAGCGCCGTGATCCAGCGGCAGGCCGGATTCATCCTGCCACTGGTGCACCATCTCGTGCAGCAGCGTCTCGCGCGCGGCGGCCCAGCCATGCCGCCGGATGTGCCGCCGGCTGATGACGATCTCCGCACCGGCGTCGCCCGCGCGCGCCGGGTGGTAGCTGCCCAGCGCCGCCCGCATCCGGCGCGAGACGCGAATGGCGGCAGGCGTCAGGCAGCCGTCGAACAGCTCGCGATTGGAGCGCGCGTGCATCTGGGCCAGCCGCGCCGCGAGCAGGCTGTCGTCCGGATGGGTGGGCAGGCGGCGCCGCGGCGCGCGGTCCGACGTATCCACCTGATACGACAGGATGAGGCGCCGGGCCCGGCGCCGCGCCGGCCCCCGCCCCTGCACGAACGTCACGATCGCCTGGAGCACGTCGCGCGGCGCCGAGCAGAACGTGCGATGCACGCGCAGCTCGGCGCCGCGGAACGAGACCATCACCGTCCGGTTGCTCGTCAGGCAGCAGCGCGCGATGCCGCGGAGGCCGAGGGCGCGCAACGACGCCAGGAGCGCGGCAGCGTCTCCGGCGTCCGTCGATGCCGCTCGAGCCGGAAGCGCCACCGGCGCGAACGCCAGCTCGAACTGCGCCGCGTGCACGCGCGCGTCCGGGCGTGCGTTCATCGCGGGAAGCACCGCGCCGGGCCGGGCGCGAACGCGCCGTCGCCTGACGACCAGACCAGCGTACGGACCTCGATCGAAGACGGCGCGAGCCGGATCTCGTTGACCGACGACGGGCGGCCGCCGCGCGAGCGGTTCGACACCGTACCCGCGGTCGAAATCACCATCCCCTTCTCGGTGCGCTCAATCAGATCGATCGACTCCTGATGGTCGTGCCCGCACAGCACGAGATCCACCCCCATCTGAGACAGGGCGTCGAGCAACCGCGCCGGCGCCTTGAGCCCGAAGCGGCGCGACAGGGCGCCGCGAACCGGGTTGTGATGCATGATGATAATCCGCGCGTCCCGCTCCGGCGATGCCGCGAATTCGGCGCGCACCCGCTCCAGCTGCCGCGGCCGCACGTCGCCGATGATGGAGATGTCGCGCGGGTTGCGGGTGAGCGTCCCCACGCTCACGCCGTGCGCGGTGTTGAGGCCGACGATCGTGGCCCCGCGAACGCGCAGCACCGGCTCCAGGTCGTCGGAGATGTAGCGACGATACGCTCCATAGATGGTGGCGGCGCCGACCAGATGGAGGGGCGAGCGCCACCACGCCACGTCGTGGTTCCCCGGCACCACCACCACGTGGCTCACCCGAGCCGCATCGCGGAGGAAGGCGTGGGCCCGCTGGAACTCGCCGGCGCGCGACCGCTGGCTGAGGTCGCCGCTCACCGCCACCACGTCGTACCGGTGTTGGCGGATCAGTTCCTCGATCGCGTCGACCACCGCCGGCACCGCGGGGCGTCCGAAGTGGAGGTCCGAGACGTGCAACATGGAGAGCGCGCCGCCCGCCTGCCCTGGCCCCTCACCGCGATCGGAGCGCCCGGTGCCGCCGGCCCGATCGCCGCCGCCACGCCCGCCGGCGCCCGAGTCGTTAGGCGTGGTCACGCCAGCCGGGCGACCACCGCCGCCGAGAACTCCGCCGTGGACGCAGTCCCGCCCAGGTCGCGGGTGAGCGTCGCCCCGTCGCGGATGGTCGACTCCAGCGCGCGCCGGATCCGCTGCGCCCGGTCGTGCTCGCCCACGTGCTCGAGCATCAGACATCCGGCCAGCAGCAGCGCGCCGGGGTTCGCGATGCCCTGTCCCGCGATGTCGGGCGCGGTACCGTGCACCGCCTCGAAGATGGCCGTGTCGCGGCCGATGTTGGCGCCTGGCGCCAGCCCCAGTCCGCCTACCAAGCCGGAGACCAGATCGGACAGGATGTCGCCGAACAGATTGGTCGTCACGATCACGTCGTACTGCTCGGGCCGGATCACCAGATGCATCGCCGCCGCGTCGATGATCCGCTCCTCGTAGATCAGCCGCCCCTCGTACTCCTTCGCGATCCGCTGTCCCACCGCGCGAAAGAGCCCCTGCGAGAACTTGAGGATGTTCGCCTTGTGCACCAGCGTGACTTTGCGCCGGCCGTGCCGTACCGCGTAGTCGAACGCATAACGCACGATCCGCTCCGACCCGACGCGGGTGATCAGCGCGATCGACTCGGCGGCCGCCTGGGGATCGTCGCCGATCCGGATGTAGTGTTCGAGGCCGGCGTAGAGCCCCTCGGTGTTCTCGCGGATCAGCACCACGTCGACGTTCTCGAATCGACCACCGGGGACGATGTCGCGCGCGGGACGGACGTTCGCGTACAGGTCGAAGGTCTGCCGCAGCGCCACGTTCACCGACCGATAGCCCTCGCCCACCGGCGTCTCGAGGGGACCCTTGAGCGCCAGGCGCGTGCGGCGGATCGAATCGAGCGTCGCCTCCGGCATCGGCGTGCCACAAGCCTTCAGCGCGGCCGCCCCCGCCAGTTGCCGGTCCCATTCGAACGATGCGCCGGCGGCCTCGAGGATCCCCACCGCTGCGGCCGCGATGTCAGGCCCGATCCCGTCGCCCGGGATCAACGTACATGGGACATCCATCGCACCTACCTCACCGCGCGACCACCAGATCCGCGAACCGTCGCGCCAGATCGGTTGCCATCGCCGGCGAGAATGTCGTCGCGGCGGCGCCCGCGACATCCCCGACCCAGGCCAGGCGCGACCCGCGCACATCCAGCACCACCACGTGCAGCACCAGGCGCTGCCCCGAGTCGGCGCCCACCGGGGCCGGCTCGAAGCGGAGCTCCACCGGGACCAGCGCGTGCCTGGCGTCATGGAAACCGGCCAGAGCGCGCATCTGCGATGCCACCGGCTCGGGAATCTGCCCATCGCGCCGCCGCTCGATGACTCGTGAGGCATCGCCGGCGCGGATCAGCGCGGGGTCCGTCGCATAGGTCGGATTGCGCTTCGCGGTGCGGGCCAGGTCGCTCGGCATCGCCCAGGTGGTACCCAGCCCGCGGTCCCGGAATTCGGTTTCCAGTGCCGAGTCCACCGTGGCCAGGAACGCCTTCGGATTGCCCACGTGTGCGGCCCAGCCCAGGGTGTCTCCGCCGCGCAGCGATTGCACGGGAAAGACGATCATGCGGAGCGTGGCAAACGACGACAGCGGCTCCGACAGGACGGGCGCGGTGTCCGCGAGCGACGGGCCGCCCGCGCTGGCGCACCCGGCCAGCAACACCGCGAGAATGACGCGACGGGACTTCACCACTTGGCAAGGCACGGCGAAAGGTACGTCGCTCGTCGGAGGCCCGGCAGCGGCTCAGGGAATGTCGTTGACCCCGGCCCGACGGCGGCACAAGTTCGAGCCGCAGTCTCGCGCCCGGGTCTCGAGGCGTGAGGGCGGGGTCGCGCCGCCCTCACTTCCTCTCTTCTCCGGTCCCTGACCTCCACCTCGGATCACCATGCCCCGACCTCTTTCGATTCTGATCTGGGTGCTCGTCGCGTTGGCCGGCGCGGGCTCGTTCGCCTTCCTTGCGCTCTCGCGCGGCGAGACGGTCAACGCCGCGTGGTTGGTGACGGCGGCGGTGTGCACGTATCTCGTCGGGTACCGGTTCTACAGCCGGATCATCGCGTCCAACATCTTCGCGCTCGATGCCAACCGGCGCACCCCCGCCGAGCGGCTCAACGACGGGCGCGACTACGTCCCCACCAACCGGTGGATCGTCTTCGGGCACCACTTCGCGGCCATCGCCGGACCGGGCCCGCTGGTGGGGCCGACGCTCGCCGCGCAGTTCGGGTTTCTCCCCGGCATCATCTGGATCGTGGTGGGCGTCGTGCTCGGCGGAGCGGTGCAGGATTTCGTGATTCTGTGCGCGTCGGTGCGGCGGAACGGCAAGACGCTGGGGCAGATGGCCAGGGAGGAGATCGGCCCGGTCGCGGGGATGACGGCCCTGGTCGCCGTGCTCGGCATCATGATCGTGCTGATCGCGGTGCTGGCGCTGGTGGTGGTGAACGCGCTCGGCTCGAGTCCGTGGGGCGTGGTGACCGTGGGGCTGACGATTCCGATCGCGCTGCTGATGGGCGGCTACATGCGATGGATCCGTCCCCACCGGGTGCTCGAGGCCACGCTGATGGGGATCGTGCTGGTGATCGTGGCGCTGTTCGTGGGGCGCGCGGTGTCGGAGAACCCGGCGCTGGCGCCGGCGTTCACGCTCAGCCGGTCGACCCTCGCCTGGCTGATCATGGCCTACGGATTCGCGGCGTCGGTGCTGCCGGTCTGGTTGCTGCTCGCGCCGCGCGACTACCTCTCGGCGTTCGTCAAGATCGGGGTGGTGGTGGCGCTGGCGGCGGGCGTGCTGATCGTGCTCCCGCCGCTCCAGATGCCGGCGCTCACGCGGTTCGTGGACGGCACCGGACCGATCTTCGCGGGCAAGGTGTTCCCGTTCGCGTTCATCACCATCGCCTGCGGCGCCATCTCGGGGTTCCACGCGCTCATCTCGTCAGGCACCACGCCCAAGCTGCTGGAGCGCGAGCCCGACGCGCGGTTCATCGGCTACGGGAGCATGCTCACCGAGTCGCTGGTCGCCACGCTGGCCCTGATCGCCGCCTGCGTGCTCACGCCGGGGACCTACTTCGCCATCAACGCGCCAGCCGGCGCGCTGGGCGGCACGGTGCAGACGGCGGCCGAGGCGGTGCGGAACTGGGGCTTCAGTCTCGACCCGGCGCAATTCCAGCAGCTCACGCAGAACATCGGCGAGGTGTCGCTCCTCTCGCGCACCGGCGGCGCGCCGAGCCTGGCGGTGGGGATGGCCCACCTCTTCTCGAACGTGCTCGGCGGGACGACCGCGCTCGGCATCTGGTATCACTTCGCCATCATGTTCGAGGCGCTGTTCATCCTGACCACGCTCGACGCCGGCACCCGGGTGGGGCGGTTCATGCTCCAGGACCTCCTGAAGCACGTCTGGGCGCCGCTCGGCCGGGGATCGTCGTATCCCATCACCGTGCTCACCAGCGCGGTGTTCGTCTTCATGTGGGGATACTTCCTGTACCAGGGGGTGATCGACCCGTTAGGCGGCGTGAACACGCTGTGGCCGTTGTTCGGGATCGCCAACCAGCTGCTGGCGGCGGTGGCGCTGTGCGTGGGGACCACGGTGATCATCAAGATGGGGAAGGCGCGCTACGCCTGGATCACCCTGCTGCCGCTCGCCTGGCTCACCGCCGTCACCATGACGGCGAGCTGGATGAAGGTTTTCGCCGACGACCCGCGGCTGGGTTTCCTGGCGCACGCACGGCTGTTCGAGTCCACCGTGGCGGCGGGCAACGTCCCGGCGGGGGTGGCCAGCGCGGCGGCGGCGTCGCGGTTCATCTTCAACGACCGCTTCGACGCGGCGGTCACGGCATTCTTCGGCCTCTCGGTGATCGTCATCCTCGCCGCCTCGGCCAGGGAATGGTGGGCGGTCGTCGTGGCGCACAAGCCGGCGATATCGACCGAAATCCCCTTCGAGCCCAGAGTGGCGGTGGCGGGGGACTGATGCGCTCGCGCATTCCGGTTGCAGTCGCCGTGCGGGCCACCGCACGCCGGGCGCGCGCGCCGCGAGCGTGCGTGATTTCGGCCCTCCGCCTGACGAGGGCTGGTCTCGCCGCCACCGCGCTGCTGGCGCCCACGGCCCTTCCGGCGGTAGCGCAATCCGACGGCACGCGACCCGGCGCCACCGCAGCCGGTGCGGCGCACGCGACAACCCCGCAACCGGCTCCGGGACAGTCTGCCGCTCCCCGCTTCGACTTCACCATCCAGAACATCATGCGCGGGCCGGAGGTGTTCGGCCGCGCGCCGCAGCGCGTCCGGTGGACGCCAGACGGCAACTACCTCTACTTCATGTGGCTCCCGCCGGGCTCGGACTGGCGGGAGTCCATGGCCCCGTACCGCGTGCGCGCGCAGGCGGGCGCCGCGCCCGAGCGGCTCACCGAAGTCGCAGATGGACAGCGCCGGCCCGCTCCTCGAACCCGGCTCCCTGTCGCGCGACCGGCTCCGCAAGGTCGTCTCGTACAACGGCGACCTCTTCCTGGTGGACATGAAGACGTCGGCCGTGCGCCGCCTCACCGAGACCATGGTCGACGAGCGCAACCCGCACTTCTCGGCGGACGGCAAGAGCGTGTTGTTCGTGCGCGACGGCATGAACGTCATGTCGCTCGACCTCGACTCTCCGCTGGTGCACCAGCTCACCGACATCCGCGCCGGTCCGGCGCCGGCCGAGCCGCCCAAGCCCGACGCGCAGCGCGCGGCGCTGGAGGCGCAGCAGAAGGAGCTGTTCGAGGTCATCCGCGACCGGATGCGCCAGGACTCGATCGCCAAGGCCGAGCGCGCGGCGCGCGACTCGCTGCACCCGAAGACGCTCTATCTGATGAAGAACGAGCGCGTCACCAGCCTGTCGGTGTCGCCCTCGGGCAAGGCGCTCGTCCTCACCACCACGATTCCGGCCGCCGACGATCGTCAGGCGGAAGTGCCGAGCTACGTCACCCTCAGCGGGTACACCGAAGATCTCACCGCCCGAACCAAGGTGGGCGACGTCCCCAACGGCGGGCGGGTCGCCTTCATGGAGCTGCCGTCGGGGCAGCTGCGCTGGATCCACCCGATCCCCGACGACACCACGCAGACCGCGGCCCAGGTCGCGGTGCTCGACTGGAACGACGACGGCACCCAGGCGCTGCTGTTCGCCGAGCGACGCGACTGGAAGGAGCGCTACTTCTACCGGCTGGACGCCGGCAACGGCCGCCTGACGACGCTCGACGTGCTGCGCGATTCGGCGTGGGTGGGCGGGCCGTGCTTCCCGTGCGGTGGGTTCGTCCCGGAGCCGCCCGCCCAGAATAAGGGTCAGGCTCGAATTTCGAGCGCGGGTGCCGGCGGCGGCCGCGTCTGGTTCGTGAGCGAGGCCGACGGCTTCGCGCACCTGTACACGATGAACACCGACGGCAGCGACCGCCGGCAGCTCACCCACGGACAGTGGGAAGTACTGGACGCGCGCATTTCCGACGACGGCCGGTACTTCGAGCTCCACACCAGCGAGGTGTCGCCGTTCGAGCGGCAGTTCTACCGGATGCCGGTGGGCGGCGGCCCGGCCGAGCGCATAACGACGCAGGTGGGAGGGCACGACGTGGTGGTGTCGCCGGCCGGCACGATGCTCGCCGACGTCTACTCCACGGCCAATCGGCCGCCCGAGCTGTTCGTCATGCCGTACCGCGCGGGCGCGCCGCTGACCCAGCTCACCACCTCGCCCACCGCCGACTGGCTCAGCTTCCCCTGGATCAAGCCCGAGATCATCTGGTTCACCGCGTCCGACGGGGTGAAGGTGCCGGCGCAGCTTTACCGGCCCGCCGACATGGGAGCGCGGCCTAACGGGGCCGGCGTGATCTTCGTGCATGGGGCGGGCTACGCGCACAACGTGCACAACTACTGGTCGCAGACTACTACGCCCGCGAGTACATGTTCAACCAGTTCCTCGCGTCGAAGGGATACGTGGTGCTGGCGGTCGACTATCGCGCGTCGGCGGGGTACGGACGCGACTGGCGCACGGCCATCTACCGGTGGATGGGCGGACGCGACCTGCAGGACAACGTCGACGGATCGCGGTACCTCCAGAAGGAATTCGGGATCTCGCCGGACCGCATCGGCATCTACGGCGGAAGCTACGGCGGCTTCATGACGCTGATGGCGCTGTTCACGGCCCCGAAGGATTTCGGCGCCGGCGCCGCGCTGCGGTCGGTGACCGACTGGGCGCACTACAATCACCCGTACACGTCGCAGATCCTCAACCTGCCGCAGACCGACACCCTCGCCTATCGACGCTCGTCGCCGATCTTCTTCGCCGAGGGGCTGGAGGATCCGCTGCTGATGGCGCACGGCATGGTGGACACCAACGTGCATTTCCAGGACATCGTGCGGCTCACCCAGCGGCTCATCGAGCTCGGGAAAACCGGATGGCAGCTCGCGGTGTATCCGGTGGAGAATCACGGCTTCGTGCGTCCCGACTCGTGGACCGACGAGTACCGGCGTATCTTCGAGTTGTTCGAGGCGCACTTGCCCACCAGGGCGACGGGCATGGGAGGGCGCGAACGATGACCACGCGAGAGCACGTCCGCGGCTGGGCGCGGAAGGCGGCGCGCACGCTACGCACGATCATCGGTGCGCCGGATTACGAGCGGTACGTGGAGCACGTGCGGCAGTGTCATCCGGACCGCGTGCCGATGACGCGCGACGAGTTCGCGAAGCAGCGGCTGGAGGATCGTTACAGCCGGCCGGGGAATCGCTGCTGCTGAGCGGGAGCGCCCAGCCCGCTCGGCGCGCGCTCCCAGGCATTACTCGCGGATTGACGATGTAGTCACACGAGACTACATTGCGTCGCATGCGGACCATCGGCGTTCGGGAGCTCAAGGCGACCCTCAGTCAGGTGTTGCGCGGCGTGCGCGACGGAGACGTGTATCTGATCACGGACCGCGGTCGCGTCATCGCCGAACTCCGCCGCCCCGACGCCGGGCAGTGGCTGGTGTCGCCGGACGAGCGCGCCCTCGCGCGCCTCGCCGCGGAGGGTCACCTGCGCATGGCCGAGCGGCCGCGTGCGACTTATCGAGCGTCACCGCTCAGTTCACCGGATGGGCTCGCGCGGCGGTTGATCGACGAGGACCGCGACGAGTGAGCGTCGTTTACGCCGAGTCGAGCGCGGTGCTCGCGTGGCTGCTCGGCGAACCGCGACAGGACGCCGTTCTCGCCGTGTTGTCGGCCGCGGACCGCGTCGTCAGCTCCACGCTGACGGTCATCGAATGCAGTCGCGGCCTGGCGCGCGCGCGCGCGCTTGGGCGGGCCACGGCGGCGGAAGAACTGGCAGCGCTTCATCTGCTGGATGAGGCCGCGACCGCGTGGAGCGTGCTCGATATCTCCGACCGTGTTGCCCATCGGGCTCGCGGACCGTTCCCGCTGGAACCGGTCAGGACGCTGGACGCGCTGCATCTCGCCACGGCGATCGTGTTCGACGACACGCTGGGCAAGGTGCGGGTCCTCTCGATCGATGACCGGATTCGCGACAACGCGAGCGCGCTCGGACTGGCCGTCGACCCGACCTGATCGCGGCTCTCGCTGAGATCAGATCCGTGCCGCTGACCTGACAATGGCGACAAGTGGCTGGCCTGCTGGGGGGGCCGAGGTCACGACTCCCCTTGTGCGGATGGTCACCGTCAGGCTCCGACCGCGGTCCGATGTTCTCGGCGCACGGTACGATAACCGCGACGGCACGCGCGGCGTGGTGTGCGCGCTGCCGCTGGTGGGCGCTGCGTCGGGATTGGCGTAGGCAGCAGTTGCGTCCGTGTCTCACCGGTGATACAGTGCACCATGCGCAACGTCACGGTCCGGGACCTCCGCAACAATGGCGGGCGCGTCCTCGAACGAGTCGCCAAAGGCGAGTCGCTCACCGTCACCCTCGACGGACGCCCAGTGGCCGAGCTGCGCCCGCTCCGCGGCCCCGCGCTCTCGGCCCAGACGCTGCTCGCCCGCTGGCGTCGGCTGCCGCGCGTCGATCCCGCCGCGCTTCGCGCCGATCTCGATCGCGTGCTCGACACCTCGCTCTGATGATCGCCCGCGCGCCGGAAGGCGCACGCCACCCGCGCGGCATTCTCGACACGAGCGCGGTGATCCTCCTGCCGCGCATCGACGACGCGGCGTTCCTCCCCGAGGAGCCCCTCATCACAGCGATCACCCTCGCCGAGCTGACCGTTGGGCCGCTCGTCGCAGAGTCCGACGACGAGCGCGCGGCACGACAGGCACATCTCCAGCAAGCCGAGGCGGATTTCGACCCGCTGCCGTTCGACGCCAATGCCGCGCGTGCGTTCGGGCAGGTGGCCGCGTCGCTCCGGCGTTCCGGACGAAAGTCCGCCGCGCGCTCGTACGACGCCATGATCGCCGCCACCGCGATCGCCAACGAGCTTCCGCTGTACACCTGCAATCCCGCCGATTTCGCCGACATTGCGGGGCTCGCCGTGATCGCCGTCCCCGTTCCCAACAAGCCCTAACGAGGGTCTTGTAACGGTCACCTCAATTGGACTCGGCGCCGCGGCATCCTAAGTGGGTCGAGTAATTTGACGACGCCTCCGACCACTGGCGGTCACTGCAAGAAGATTCCTCCCAGGCGCATGCTTATTTGCACCCAAGGAGAAAAATAGGTCGTACATGTGTTGATGCCCATGTAGGGAACCACGCAATAAAGCGAAGGGGTGCTGCGGATCGGTGTTGTCCACCGCCGATAGCGGCCCCCCAGCGAAAAGGATGCCGAGCGGGTACAGGGGGTCGTTTGTAAAATGCACCCCGGACTGAAAGAAGGGAGCACCGCTGTCGCCTTGGCCGGTTCGCGATCCGGTTACTCTCACCGCGCAAAGAACAACGTACTGATCCGTCTGCGTGCTATCGATTAGAGGATTCTCGCACGTTCCTGCTACGATGCCGCGTGTCCAGCCCGTCGACCGCCCAACCTTGTCAACTGACATGCCCACGTAAGGAGTGACTGGCGGCCATACGTTATACCAGAAGTTGTCAAACGTGATGCCGCCCCCACTATTGTTCTGGCCCAGAACCGTTGTATGTGCGACCTGCGACTTCCAGTTCGCTGAGTTGGTGTACGTGGCGAACAGGGCGTCTGCTTGAGTACAGCTCGTGTACCCACGACAATCGGGTGATGAGTAATTGAAGGGAGGGTTTATGCTCACAATTGCCACTGGATAACCGACGAGGGGTTGGTACAGCGTCGCACCTGTAGAGCCCGCACCTATTGTTCCAGGAGCGCAGTGGCTGGCGACAAGTAACCCGTACTGTCCAAGGTAGTTTCGCACATTGTAGCCAAGCGAGCAGAGTGCCTCACTGGAATTGTCCACTTGGAGGCCGCCTCCAGTTGGGCGGAAAGTGCCGCGGATCGAACTCACGGCCACAGGCACGGGCCCGAGTTCAAACGTGATCGCCTGGGTTGGCAAACCAGCTGAGGCCATCAGCTGGAGAATCTCTTGCTCAGCGGACGCACTGGCGATTGTCAGCCTGACGCGGTTCACCGCTTCATCCGCGTCGATTGAGACCAGATCCTTCCTCCGGGGCAGAACGCGCGAAATAGCGTGGACCAGCGCCACGAGTTCCGAGAAGGCATACTCACCATGGCGAATCCGAACGGCATCGGCGTCGTGCAGCTGAGCACTCAACTGCGGAGGTAGCAGTTCAACTGGTCGAAGAGTACGCAAGGCATTTCGCAGATTGTTCGTGAGGCTCTCGTCGTGGAGATATAGGACCAACTGGCCCGTCGAGTCTGCAAACAGGCCTCCAACCCCGGGCACAGTGTTTTCAAGGCGAAGGATCTCATCCTCGATGCCGCGAGAGACGCGGCCTTGCGCCGCGGCAACAAGCTCCTGGCCTGCGGCGACGGAAACGTTTTGGGAGAGGGATGGGCGGAGCGATGAGCGCGGAGCGAGGCTTGGGGCATCCGTGCACGCTACCAGGAACAACACGCAACTCACAGTCAGTCCGCGCAAGTCTTGCCCTCCTGGTAGCTCCAAGAGACCTTGAGAGCGTGTGAATTGAACATGGAGGACCTATGTCACGATTGCGTCCCATGCTTCTTCTGAGTGCATTCGCCTTTGCGGGATGTGCCAGCGCCCCGATGGCTCCACCTGGTGCAGTCATTGGACGTTTCGGAGGGCCAAGCATTGAGCTGATCGCAGCCGCAACGGCCACATTATTCCAGTTCCCATGCTTTCGTGTCCAGGTCGAACATCCGCTGGTGCCGGATGCAGCGGGGAACTTCTCGTTCGACGCGGCGACCACCCTGTCAGGTGCACGACCTGTACTCGCCTTGATTCAGGGACGAGCCTCGCCGCAGGTTATCGAATTCCAAGCGACCATCACCCGCTCCGTCGGGCCCGCGTCGACCTCAAGCTTTGTAGCCACAGCAGGAGCGAAGCCGCAGCTTTCGGGCGCTTGCTCTCTGGAATAAGGGTGTTGGATCTTGGCGGGCTCAGGTACGCTTGCGCGCCGCGATCCCTTGCGTGTGATTCGCATGGACGATCAAGCCTTATGCAGAGACCCTCGGTCGCGTGAGATCGTGGCCACCTCGAAGGACGAGTGTATCGGGAGGGTGTCATGTAGAAGGTAACTCCCAAGAGCGCGTCGTCTGTACCACGTGCCGATGACGCGGGACGAGTTCGCGAAGCAGCGCGTGGGACGATTGCCACAGCGGCCGCGGCACCCGCTGCTGCTGAGCGGGACCGCCCCAGTCCGCTGACGGCGGCCAGACGCGCCTTGCGGCCCGCCTCACGACCGCGCATCTCTCGGGTGTGCCGCGCGCCGACCCGGATTTCTCCACGGTATTCGACGCCCTCGCGCCCGCGCGGGTGCGCGTCCACGCCCGTGACGACAGCATCCTCCACGACCAGGTGACCATCGCCCAGGTGGCGGCGCCCACCGGACAGGAAGACCGTCGGGCCCGGCTCGTCGCCGCGCGCCTCGCGGCGGGCGGACTGGAAAACGTCACCATCGATGCCGCCGGGAATGCCATCGGGATGCGGCGCGGCGCGCATGACGAGGAGCCGGTGGTCGTGTGCGCGCATCTCGACACCGTCTTCGCCGCCGACGTGCCGGTGGGTGTCGTGACGCGTGGTGACCGGATGGCGGGCCCCGGGATCGGCGACAACGCGCGCGGCCTGGCCACCATGCTCGCGCTGGCCGACGAGTTCGCCGCGCACTTGCGCCCGGCGCACAGCATCGTCTTCGCGGCGACCACGGGCGAGGAAGGGGCCGGCGATCTGCGGGGCGCGCGCCACCTGTTCGACACGCTGGGGCGCGGGGTACGCGCGGCCATCGCTATCGACGGCGCCGGCGACGAGCGCATCGTCGCCCGGGCGCTCGGCTGCCGGCGCTACCGCGTGGAATATCGCGGTGCGGGCGGGCACAGCTGGGCCGCCTGGGGCACGCCTAACGCGGTGCACGCCGCGGCCGGACTGGTCACGCGGCTGACGGCGCTTCCGCTCACCCGGCGCGGCGGCGCCACGCTCACCGTGAGCCGGATCGGCGGCGGCAGCGCGATCAACGCCATTCCCGCCGACGCTTGGGTCGACGTCGACATGCGGTCCACGTCGACCGCCGAGCTCGATCGGCTCGACCGCCATCTGCGCGTCTCGGCGCGCGAAGCACTGGAGGAAGAGAACGCGCGCCGCGCATCGGGGACCCCTCTACTCGCAGTCACCATCACGCCGCTGAGCGACCGCCCGGCCGGCGAGGTGCCGGACGATCATCCGCTCGTGCAGGCCGCGGCGTCGGCCACGCGCTACATCGGGCGCGCACCCGAACTGGCGGTGGCGTCGACCGACGCGAACATCCCGATCAGCCTCGGCATCCCGGCGGTGGCGATCGGCGGAGGCGGACGCGGCGGCGACACCCACACGCCGCACGAGTGGTACGAGAACCGCGACGGCGCGCGGGGCGTGGTACGGGCGCTGATGCTGGTAGCGGCGGCGGCGGGACTGGCGTAGGCCAACCGCTGGTTGTCAGGAGTGCTTCCACGAGAGACCGCGAACCTGAAATCGCCCAACGGCAGCCGAGGCAGATGGAGCTCCGGCACGCGCGCCGCGACTTCAGGGGCCGACGCTTGAAGACAAACACCGGCTGATGAATCACTCCGCGAGGATTCCGCATGCGGCACCGGCGCGCGGCATGCCGACAGGCCTGGCCGATGTTTCCTGCGTTCGCCGGCCAAGGCTGGCGCGCGGATCCGGGTGGAGACAAGGCTCGCGGGTGCCCATCTCCTCCCAGGTAGATGGTGGCTTGACAACACCAACGTAACACCGTCGGAAGGGCGAGGACACACGTCTAGTTTCACCGAACTCTCGGCGGATCTCCCTCCAAGCACACTCTAGCGAGTTACGTGCATTACCCCCGTAATATCGAGGCTCGCAATGATCCAGCTCTGGGGAGGCAGCGGTGAAATCGTCAATCGTACCTCTTCGTGAAAGAGCCATTCACCGCGCATGACCGTTGTCAATACGGTCGCGATACTTGCCTTCGCATCTACCGACTCCAAATGGATCTCCAGGAACCGTTGCGGCGCGCCGCGATGGAGAGCGTCACACGGAACCAGTTTCTTTGCCGTCGCCGTATCAGCCCTGTGGAGCCGCTCAGAGTCTCCGGCCAGAGGTTGACCAAACTTGCGAAACGTCGTGCCGCAGACATTGAGCTTAGCGGTGTCCCCAAAGAGTTTCAGTCGGGTCAACCAATATGCTCGTACGATGGCCGCCATCTCTTTCCACTCTGACTCGTCCTGTGAGTGGGGGAGGGCCACTGCTTGTGGGAATGTGGACGTGAGGGAGAGCATGAGGACCGCCACGAAGGTCCCCGCAACCAAGACCGCTCTTCTGACGTGCCCGGCTACGGATTCGGATAGTCTCGCATGCATACGCCACCCTGGCCTGGAGGATTAACGAGGCTGTAGGGGAACTCCGGTTGATAGAGCAGGACGCCACGATACGCGTTAGGGAAAGGCACCACCGTCGCGTCGCCATGGTCACCGTAGTCCCTGTGCATTGCCAGGCAGCGACGCGAGGGTGCAGCGAACGTCGCGCGGGATTGCCAGCCGTCGCGTGTCGCTTGCGCCCCTCAAGGGGTCCACCACCGCGAGATCGACGCGTCGCAGGTCCAGTGCCCGGACGAACTCGCTCCAGGTTCGCGCAGCCAGCTCGCCGTAGGGACCCGAAATGGCGGCGTGCAGCCTTCTGGATTTCTGTTCGTCGAGGTACGTCTACAGATGCAGCATCGTCCCGCCCTCGCAGGCGGCGCTTCCTGCCCGGCCGATTCGGCTGACCTCTACCGCGTGCTGCGGGAATCTTGGATCGGAGGTTGCGAGGGTGTCAATAGCGTAGCCCAACCACACGCTCGCCGCTGAGACGTCACTGGACGGCGCACAGGCGCGCTCGTCGCGAGGCCGGTCAGACGCTCGGAGTGCAGGGCGGGATGGTGCGAACCGACGCACATATGGCCGGATTCGGCGGCTGGTGGCCGCGTTTGACCGCAGGTGGCCGGATTTGGACCGGTCGGGTGCGTGATGCGAGCCAGCACGAGCGCTTGCTGGTGGATCGCCGGGGGTGCGCGATTGCTTGGCAGCGCCAGATTGCAGGTGATTCGTGGCACCGCCTAAAGAGGAGGCCCTCATGACGCGCTCTCATCACCGATTCGTCCCACTTCTTCTGCGCGCCGAGCTAATGGTCGCTGTTTCGCTTGTCGTTCTGTTTGGCTGCCGCGACGATGGAACGTCCCCTCGCGCACGGCCACATCCCACGACGTTGCGAGCAGTGGGGGTGCGGGCCGCAATGAATTGGTCGGGGTTCTCCGCGGACGTTGAGTCCACGACGGAGCTGCTCGACGCCAGCGGCTCGAACGTTAGTCGAACGCTGCAGGCACCGAGCTTCCACTTGGACGAGAGTCGTGCTGAAGACGGCGGATGGAATGCAGTGATGACGCTGGCGCCGACGCACAGCGCCGCGGCAGTGCTGGTTCCCCGTGGAGTGCCGGCGCCAGATGTGATATCCAGGATCGAGGTAAGCGTTGCGGGGGGACTTCCGCGAACTACGTTGCGTTCGGGGAGGACGCTCTCGGCAACGTCGCAGGCGCTGCTTTCAAAGGCGCACTCTACGCTGTGGCCAGCAGAGCCTTTCCTGCCCGCTCGCCCCACCCTCCCGCAGGCTCCTGCTGGCTCGACGCCTCGGCCGGGGACGCTCGCCGGACTCCTCGTGACCAGTGAATCCGCGTTCACCATCCGAGCCGCGCTGGACAAGCAGTTTGGCGCGCCGCAACAGATCGCTCAAGTGGACCTCTACATGGCAACGCGCGGCGACTCTTCGTTCTCGATCTACTTTGATCGGTCTGTGGGTAACATCTCCGACATCCGTGTCATGGTGCCAGGCAGCCCCGAGAGTTCGTTGCACTACGAGCACAGCGAGCTGGCGACTCGCTGGATTGGCCGCTCGATGCGTTTGCTTGGGGCCATCTACGGCAAGCCACAGTATAGAGCCGCGAATATCGAAGTCCTATAGACAACCTTTGGGGGAGGGCAAGATGAAAGCAATGCGCATCTACCTCGGCGTGGGACTACTCGTCGCGCTCATGAGCCCCGTCACAGTCTCGAAACCAACCACGGGTCAACTCCGGCTAACGCCTAACGATGGGTGCGCAGAGTCCATCTGCAAGGTGTGGTTTGAGGCTACTTGTGAAAACAAGCTGAATTTTTACGGTTCGTCAGAACATTAGTACCACGTATCTGGCATCATGACTCCCAAGGTGTTGCCATTTCTGGTTGCCATGGCCATCGGGTGTGGCGGCAAACCACCCGATGGCCGTGGCAACGGCATTCCCACGCTCACGATCGTTGATACTTCGTTCGCTTCGAGCGGCAACTGGCACGTTATGGGTGCCGATGTCGATTCGAGTGGTGTCGTTTTCATCGCCGATTTCTCAAGGCTCGGCGTGTACGTTAGAGGTCCGTCGGAAGGGGCGGCCCATGTATTCGGTCGCGCGGGCGACGGACCCGGCGAGTTTCGCTACCTCCTTCGACTCAGGCGGTGTGGTTCGGAAATCCTCGCATATGACTTCGTGCACAGCCGTCTGACCGCCGTAACTCAAGACGGCTTCGGACAGGAGGAACAGCTACCGACGGCGTTACTCACGGCTGATTTCGTGGGATGCGATGCCGCAGGACGAAGGTATTTCACCAAGATGGTAGATGATCGCGTGTCGCCTGGGCGACAGATAAGATCGATCAGACTGCTCCGCTACGTGCCACCTGGAGAAGCCATCGACAGCGTGGCGGTGCTGCCCGGAATAGAGATATTCGTGAGCAATAGGTGGCACGCCTTTCGCGACATCCCATTTGGCCTCAAGACTTTCGTCGCCATCGGGCCTTCGGGCCCGCTATATGCTGAGAGTTCCAAACTGGAGCTCACCTCCATTGAAGAGACTGGGGATCGACGAACGCTGTACTCCCAAGAGCTTGGTGAGCGCACCGTCACCGCACGAGATCGGGAACTCTACCTGGAGGAGCGGCTGGAGGTGGAACCTGACTCCGCAGCGCGCCTAACGCTTCGACGGGTTCTTGCGGAAGCAGAATGGGCGAGTCGTATTCCGCAACTCGATCGCTTGATCGCTGGCCAGGACGGTACCATCTGGGTTCGCCGAACACCAGCTGCAGATGACACAGCCGCCTCGTGGCTCGCGGTGGCGTCGAACGGGCACGACGCGGAGACTTTGCTCCTGCCACGCGCGGCACGGGTAATGAGCGCTGGAAAGGGTTTCCTCACGATAGTCGATGAACTGCCCAGCGGTGAAGAACGAGTCATGGTCGTGAGGGTGACCAGGAACAAGTAAGCCCATTTGTTCACTCGCGCACTATTCTCACGAATGCTGTCGCCGTGGGACACTACGTAGATGGGCCACCTAACACGACCTTATGTGAGCCTGACGGGTCGCTGAATCGCGACGCGGGGGGCACCTTCCCGCTTCCACTCTCGGAAGGACTCATGGTCACCGTCGGCCTCGATCTTCACAAGCGCTACATCACTGCCTGCGCCATCGACGACGCCGGCACCGTGCTCGCTGAATCCCGCCGCCTCGAGCCCACGCTCGACGCGTTAGGCCGCTGGCTCAGCGCGCTCCCACAGCCCCGCCACGGTCGCGCTCGAAGCCACCCTCTACTGGCACTGGCTGGAGCGCCAGCTCACCGAGTGCGGCCATCGATCAGGAAGAAGACGCGAGCATAAACTTCCGAACGAAGGGACCTCGCCCACGCACATGTGAGGGACGGGGCTCTTATCTTCTCCCTGTGCGGCGCGAATCATCGTGGCCAACGACGCGGCCACCGGTGTAGAGCGATGGCGCACACCGCCGTCTTTCTGGGGAGGGCCCGGGTGGGTCCACTACTATCGGGAGAAGATCTACAACTTCTATCCCGGTGGTCAACTCGAGGCATTCGAGGCACGTTCGGGGAACTTGCTTTGGGGAATTACAGACAACTTCACGTCACCCGACGGTCACTCGTTCCAGCACGGTGGCGCATTCGACGGGAACGTCATGTACGCCGGCGGCACGCACGGCCTCTACGCCGTGCGGGTCGACTGATTCTCGCGTGTCTTCAACCTGCCGTTCGGTAATCCCGACGGACGTCCGTCTTCGGAGAACAGCATTTCACCGATGGTCAAAGCTCGAGACCCCGTACCGCGAATGCTGCTCGCCGCGATCGTCGCGGGCCTGGTCCTCAATGGGTGTTCGCATTCCAGCGACGACCCGGTGGCGTACACCTCTCCGAGCGACATCGCGGAGGGCAACTACCTCCTGTCCACCGTGGACGGCCGTGCGGTTCCGGATTCGATCCCCTCGTGTTCCTTCTGCTCCACGTGGGACCTGATCTTCCCGGACACTCTCACCATCAGCGCAACCTGGCACTTCGGGTGGTTCCTGGCGCATCGGAAAACGACCGGCACGATCGTGAGCCGCTCAGTCATCACGGGCATGATGTTTCCGCTCGCGGGCAGCGCCGCGGGCCTGCGAGAACAGGAATACCCGGGAATGGTCACTGGATTGGTCATCGGCGGAATCACAGCGTACGGAGCCGATAGCGTGGTGGTTGACCTGGAGGTGCCGCTTCACATCAGCACCATTACATCAGGTCTATTCGGGTTCCACCGGGTCCAGTGACCTCCGGTGTGTCGCCGAAGGGCGGCGTTGCCTCGTTTTGAACTCAGAGCTGGGCGCCTGGCGTACGCCGAGGGATCGGTGCTGACCGCTCGAGCTAGTACCTCGTAGCTGCCCTGCGTGCCGCCCGCCGCTCAGCCCGGCTCACCCCAGCGCGCTACTATTAGGACTGTGGCGCGCGCACGCCGCACCGATCCGCGCGCGGCCGCAGGTCGCCTTGGCGCCACCGCTCCGCACGCCCCCACGTTTCTCGACCACCGTCGCCACGGCCGCACCGACGGATGCAGGTCCCCGGTGCGGCGCTGTCCGCACTGTGCCAGTGGGGTAAGGCGGATCCTCCGCCGGCTCCCGCGGGTCCGGACGGTCGTACCGGTCGCGAGGCCACTATGACGAGCAGCGACAGGTCCACGTCCAGGCGAGCTGCAGCCCGCCCGTCAATGCGCTGAGCTTTTGCGTCGGCTACGCGCCGCAAAACCTCTACTTCGTTCGCGAGACGTGCACGCGTTGGTTAGCTTCGAGGCATCGGAGGCCGTATGAAGTACAAGATCGCTCTCCAGCGTACAGACGAAGGCTACAGCGTCTCTGTTCCCGGTCTACCGGGCTGTTGGTCGCAGGGCGTCACAGAAGCCGAAGCTCTCGACAACATCCGCGATGCAATTCGAGAGTATCTCGCCGTACGCGACGAGTTGCTGGATAGTGCCGAGATCCGCGAGGTCGAGGTCGCGTAAGGGTGCCGAAGATCCCGGGCGTCAATCACCTCGATGCCGTCCGGGTGCTCGAGAAACTCGGCTTCCGAATCGCGCGCCAGGGAAAGCATATCGTCATGACCGACGGGCAGCGCATTGTCACAATTCCACGCCACAATCCGGTCAACGCCTTCACGATGGGCGGGATCGTGCGCGATGCTGGACTGACGCCCGAAGAGTTCCGCAACCATCTCTGAAGCGCTCGCTAACGAGGCGTTGCTGCTGCCGAACGCAAAATCAAAGAAGCGGCTGGCTCGCGGCGCTCGCCTGCCGCAGTTTCTGCTGAAGGCGTAGGTGGCGTGGCTCCGGCCGACTCAGGGGAAATCGCGCACGCTGATTTGGAGCGCGTGCTTCACGCCGGCTGGTGCGTTGACCAGCGACGCGATGACCCAGGCCTGGCCAATCGCATCCGGAAAGACAGAGTCGGTACCGATGATACGGACCACGCCCGGATTCGAGGACGTCACGGTGAAGGATGCCACGATGGGCCGATCGTTCGCGTCGTAGACCGTGACGGTCATTGGCACGGCGGCGCCGCCAACGATGTTGAGCTCATGATCGAGCCCGTTGACCTTGAGGTCGATGCGTGTCGGAAGGGCTGTTGGACGTGACGGTGAGTGGCAGGCGGTTGCAGCTGGGAACGTGAGGCCAAGGAGAAGTGATTTCACTGCAGCTCCCAGAATAATGCCACACCTGGGACACCCCGAACATCGCAATTCGTCGCATGATTGCGACAAACAGGATCGGGAGTCCGCTGACAGTACTGAAGGTATTGATCTGGAACGCTCGTGTGAGGTGACCCCTGTCTTTGGTCCAGACGCCAAGAGGATGAGGCAGGCACGCTCATTCACGTTGACCGCCTTGGAGTCGCGAAAAGACGCGGCATCAGATGCGCCGCGGCGCGCTGCGCTGGGACACGAGACTACGAGGTCGGCCTGAGGGCTACCTGAAGGACGGCGCCCTTGAGAGTGCCGCACCGTCCCCGCGATCGCTCGACCACAACGGGACCAATCGTTGTGTCCGCGTAGCCGGGTCGGCTGATACTGACAGCATACGCCCCAGGCCGATCTGCAGCGAGGCCGATCCAGAGCGCGGTCAGGGAGTCGGACGGCGAACTGTTATTGGTGAGACTTTGGCCATACGCCCGTCGCGCACCGTCACCGTGGCCCTGTACGCCGCCGGCAAGCCGGTGACGGCATCCCTGATCTCCACAGTGACTCCAAAAACCCCCACACCAACACACGCAGTGGGCGAGTAACAGCTGGGTGCCACTCCACCAAGAGACAACGCGAACAAGGCGAACGCTATCCGGCAGAGCAGTTTCGACTCCTGCGAGCAACGATACTGGCGGCGATGCACTGAAACCTCAGGGTGCGTCATATTGACTCCATGGAGTCGGCATGCTGCCGCGTCGGGTCGGCCCCTTCTGGTGGAAAGCCCTCTCGTTCTGAATTGACAACGATGATCGTGCGGTTCTTCGAACAGACCCTGCAATGAGCCCGTGGGCGCCGGATTCCGTGTGCACTGGAAGTCCTCAGTCGCCGGCCTGTGAACGAGGATCGCGGTATTCCGTTGGTGGCTCACGTCAGTTCCGGGACGCTGCGCCTGTGCCTGCGCCCGTTTCAGCACTGGAGGAGTCATGAAGCGAGTCACTGGCATCGGTGGCATCTTCTTCAAGTCCAAAGATCCAAAGGCCCTGGGCGACTGGTTCAAGACCCACCTGGGAATCGATGTCCAGCCATGGGGCGGCGCTGCCTTCGACTGGAATGGTCCGGACAATCCAGAAGGTGTTGGAACGACGGCCTGGAGCCTGTTTCCTGCCGACACGAAGCACTTCGCCCCGAGCGCGGCACCGTTCATGGTCCACTACCGCGTCGCGGACCTGGATGAGCTGCTGGCTGCGCTTCGATCGGAGGGCGTGCATGTCGAAACGTCAGTGAATCTGAGTATGGAAGTTCGGCTGGGTGATTGACGCAGAGGCCAACAAAGTCGAGCTGTGGCAACCCCCCGATGGGCAGTGAACTCCGCATCGCCGCAATCACGGCGGTGCCTGCGCTTGCCGCGACGCCCGCGCCTCAGCATCTTCGGCTCAGGCCCGACCGGTCCGTGAACTCCGGGCGCTGAATAGAAAGCCCATAAGCAGCTCCGGCACGCGCAACTGCGGAGTCCAACTTCAGATTCTCGATAGGGCTACGCGTATCAAGAATCTGCACTGCGTTAGGCGCCTTCAACGATCGCCTCTTCAATGAAAGGGTTTCCGTCGCATCGCAGCTACCAGGAATTCGCCGATGCAACTCGGCACCATCGGCGTTACATTCTCGAGGACCGCCAGCAGCAATTTCTGGCGACCGTGCTCACGACGTCACCGGTTCGGGAACAACTTCTCGGAGCTGATACGAGTTTCTGGCGGGCGCAGCTGGGCTGTGACTGGGTGCCCGTCGAACAGGACGGCGTGTGCGTGGCCCAGGAACCGAGCCCGTTTACTCCGAGCAGAATGCGCCCTCTCCCCGACAGAGCCAAGGAGGGACGGGCTAACCCGCAGGGAATAGTCTACTTGTATGGCGCAAGCCACGCGGAGACTGCGATCGCCGAGGTGCGGCCTTGGATAGGAGCGCACGTGTCGGTGGGCCAGTTCCGGCTCATTAGGCCAGCGCGGATTGTCAACTGCACAGCGGATGATCGACGATTTCGGCTTTACTTTGAGAAGCCGAATGAGGCTGAGTGCGAGCGCGTGGTGTGGCGCGAGATTGACTACGCTTATTCCGTTCCAGTCACGCCGTCGGACGACCTCGCATCGTACGCTCCGACGCAGATCCTCGCGGAGTGCTTCCATGCCAACGGCTTCGACGGCATCGCCTATCGAAGCTCTCTTGGACCCGGACACAACCTCGCGCTCTTCGACCTGGCCGCTGCTGAGCTTATTCGTTGCACGGTGTATGCCATCAAGAGAGTGCAGTTCACGGCCGAGCCGGACGAGACCGCCTCGGCCTCATACTCCGTGCAGTCGTTGTCAAATAAGGAGAAGGCGTGAATCTGTCTCGTTCCACACTCGGCTCACGCCATTTACGCGGCGCAAGTCCAGCGCAACGCAGGACCTGACTGCCACCAGATTTGTCCACGCGGAGTTCCCGTTGGAAACAAGTCCTCGGTCTCGGGATTCGGAGTTCGACTTTCGCATCAAGGAGTTGGAGCGCGAGATTCTCACACGCCTCCGCTGGCAGAACGTCGAAAGCATCCCGGATTTCCCATTCTCAAGCTTTGCAGACGCTCAGCAAGACATCGCCGCGGGGCGATTTCTTGCGGGAGTGAGACTCGACTTAGCTTGGGCGGTGCTATGGCGTGTGGGCGGCCGGCGTTTCACCAGTAATGCTAAACTCCTGGGCTCAGAGAAGTGGTCCCGGTTTTCTGAACACGTGAGTTAGGTGGACAGGCGGGCTCCCCGGGCGAGATTTCGCCCTGTACTCAGGAGCTCACCATGCCGAAGAGATCCCGCCGGACCCATGCCCCCGCCTTCAAGGCGAAGGTCGCCTTGGCCGCCGTCCGCAACGAAGGCACGCTCGCCGAATTGGCCAAGCGCTTTGATGTGCACCCCGCGCAGGTTACCGCGTGGAAGGACCAGCTCCTCGCCGGTGCTGCGGAGCTCTTCGGCGAGCGCGGGAGATCGGCGGATCCGCCGATCGACGTGAAGACGCTGCACGCGAAGATCGGCGAACTCGCCCTCGAGAATGATTTTTTAGAACGCGCGCTCGGCAAGGCCGGCCTGCTGAGCGCCAAGCGATGATCGACCGGACGCACGCCTTGCCGATCACGAAGCAGGCGGCGGCGCTGGGGATCAGCCGGGGCGCAGTGTACTACACGCCCCGGCCGACCTCGGTCTTCGATCTCGCCCTGATGCGCCGGATTGATGCCGTCCACCTCGAGATGCCCTGGTTCGGAGCGCGCGGCCTGCGTCGCGTGCTGAAGACGGAATTCCCTGGCGTGGGGCGTCGACACATCGGCACCCTGATGCGCACGATGGGCATCAGCGCGATCGCGCCCCAGCCGGGCACCAGTCGCCGGCATCGCGCGCATCCGGTCTATCCGTACCTGCTGCGGCAGCGCGTGATCACGCGGCCGAACGAGGTCTGGGCCATGGACATCACCTACATCCCGATGGCGCGCGGCTTCATCTATCTCGCCGCGGTGATGGACTGGGCGAGTCGCCGGGTGCTCAGCTGGGGCCTCTCGATCACGCTGGACAGCGCCTTCTGCATCGCCACCGTGGAGGAGGCGATCGCGCGCTACGGCCGGCCGGAGATCTTCAACACCGACCAGGGCGCGCAGTTCACCAGTGCGGCGTTCACCGGCCTGCTGCTTGATCACGGGATCCAGATCAGCATGGATGGCCTGGGCTGCTGGCGGGACAACATCTTCGTCGAGCGCCTCTGGCGCACCCTCAAGTACGAGGAGGTCTATCTGCACGCCTACGACTCGGTGTCGTCCGCGAAAGCCGGCATCGAGCGCTACCTCACCCTCTACAACACTCGTCGTCCCCATTCCAGCCTCGCCGACCAGACCCCCGATGAGGCATACTTCCTCCCACTGTCGCTCCCCGCGGCAGCTTAACCCGCCCGCCGATCCAGTTAACTCACCCTATCAGGCTGTACAGAGAAGCGGAGCCACTTCTCAGGTCCGGTGATCAGCGCCTTGCTCTCGGTACTCCTCGCGATCATTCGTCGCGATCCACTGCTTCTCTTGGCCTTACCGTTTGGCTACGTAGCTATGGTACTAGCCAATCCGATTCTGCCGATGGCTCGTGCAATGACGTGGATGGCCATCATTCTCTGCATTCTTCTCCTCTACACGCTTTCGCAGGGCATGACGTCGGCACCGTGGCTAATTGGCCTATTCCTGATCCCGTTTTACATGCAGCGGAGGTTCGACAAGGTCTGCCGGAGCAAGATTGTGCAGGGGGCCCTTCGCTCAGAAGTTCTCTTCATCTTTCTGTACCAGGCAGGCATCATCGGCTTCCGTGATTTGTCGACTGGGTATGGCCATTGGAACACTGGAGTCGCGCCCTTCGCGCAGCCCCTATAGAAGCAGCGCTTGCGAATAGCGCCTCCGACCCAAGCCTACGTCGTTCGGAGGGAATTCCACGCCACGTTTCGAATCGGGTAGAATATCGCCTTGGCGGCGCGCTCGACCTTACCAGAGCCTGACGCGTCGCTGAAGCGCGACGCGCAGGGCACCTTCCCGGTTCCGCTCTCGGGAGGACTCATGGTTACGGTCGGTCTCGATCTCCACAATCGCTACATCACCGCCTGCGCCATTGACGACGCCGGCGCGCAACACCGAATGGCTTCGCTAACCAGGACCGATCGGAGGTGCGCCCGACGCCACCGCTGGGCTCCGCCCACGAATTGGCAGGTCTCGGGAATGAGCGCGCCCTCTGCGATACTTTCGGGCGAGTACTCGTGAATGCGGTCTTGCTGACGTGACTCACCTGCCTGCCGCCTAACAAGACATTCGAGCAGAACAGCGCACTATTGAGGACGGCCGCTGCGCGCCCGCACCATTTGAGCGGCGCTTGCAGCCCATTGCAGCACGGTAGCCGGACCGATGGGGTGATAACGGCTTCGAGGAGAGCAGGCTGCATGGGATCTGATCTAGACGCGCTATTCAGCCGCTTCTTGAGCGCACGAGCATTCGCGCGGCGCTCGCGTAACGCCGCCGCGGTCTTGGTTTACGCGCTTGCATGCGTTCTGGCCTTCCCCGCACAGTCAGGTAGAGACTCGGTTGGATCGGTGCTCCTCCAAGCCATCGTCGGCGCTGGCATGGGACTAATCGTCTTCCGGGGTACTCTGGATGTGTTCGCTCGACCTGGTAGCCGGCCTACTCGCATCCTAGTGGCCATTTGCGGCGCCCTGGCGGCAATTGTTGTGTGGGCGTGGAACTCAGAAACATCGCTCGTGACACTTCGTGTAAGTCTCGTACTCGGAGTTCCCATCTTATCCTCTTGGGCACTGGCGGAGCAGTTCATTCCGCGAGATCAGCATCGGTTTCTGGGCGTCGCTGCAAAAGCAGCGCTTAATCCGTGGATCAGTGCTGAGCTAGCGGAGCTCAAGGTCCTTGAGGAGCAACTCCAGAAGTCTACCGCTATTCGCGAGCAGTGGCAGGACGAGTTGCTCGCCCAAGTTCGACTAGCCATATCCCAACGAGATGCCTCCTCTTCTTGACCTACTCGCCGCCCTGCACTCGATGAGCCCATACGTCGACACAAGTCGTATGGGCCGTCCTGCGCGTGCCGCCTAACCAAGGCTTGCTGCACACGCCGCACACTCCGAGTGAAGGCCGTGCTGTGCTTCGCCAGTACGGCCAACTATTGAGTGCGGCGCAGCAGAAGCCACACGTTACGCCGAGCGGTGCGATGCAGAGCCCGCGATGTCAGTTTTCGGAATCATTGCGTAGGAGTTCGCCATGGTGCGCTCGAACGACCGGCTCGAAACGGAACTCCTTAGCCTCCCGCCCAAGGATCGCGCCAGGCTTGCCGAGGTGCTGCTCTCGAGTTTCGACGCGGACAGCTCGCTCGAGCCTGTCGCGGACGTAGAACCGGCGTGGCAGGCCGAAGGGGAACGTAGGCTGGCGGAACTGCGACAGGGCACGGTCGCTGGTATTCCGGCCGATCAAGTGTTTGTTGGCGCCGCAGCTCGCGCGCGGCGGTAGTGTCGCTCGCGGTCGAATTCCATCCTGAAGCACGCAGCGATTTCTACGACGCGATCGATTGGTACGAGAATAAGCGACCGCGCTTGGGTGGGGCCTTCGCCGGCGCCGTGCAGGGCGCCATCGCGCGGGCGGCGGCATCCAGGATAGCACGGCACTCGCGGCGCAATCGCCCCGCGATTTGAGCGATCCTCCCGCTGCCCGTTCCTCGAACCTGCTGATCCGGCCACCGGCTGCTGGTCCAGGTCGCTCGCTCAGCCCGGCCGCCCCTGCCCCGCTCCCCCGCCCCGCACTTCCGCGTGATCCCCCACACTCACCGCCCCCTCGATCCCCTGCACCACCGCCGAGTCGCCGATCAGCGAATCCCGCAGCACCGACCGCGCGATCCGCGAGCCGTCACCCACGATCGTGTCGCGCAGGGTCGAATCCACGATCTCGGTGCCGGTGCCGACCGACACGTTAGGCCCCACGCGCGAGTTGATGATCGTCACGCCGTCCTCGATGTACACCGGCTCGATGACCTGATCGCGCCCGACCGTCACCGGAATCCGCGCTCGCCCCTTCTCCAGCATCGCCCGGTTGGTCTCCAGCAGCGTCTCCAGCTTCCCGGCGTCGTACCACCCTTCCACGTCGATCACCTGGATCCTGGCACCGTGATCGATCATGTACTGGAAGGCGTCGGTGAGAAAATACTCCCCCTTGTTCTTCGGCTGCCGCAGCACCCAGTCGATCCCCTCGAACAGCAGCTTCCAGTTGCGCACGTAGTACAGCCCGATGTTGGCGCGCTTCGAAATCGGGGTATCGGGCTTCTCCACGATCTTCGTCATGTTGCCGCCGGCGTCGGTCACCACCACGCCGAACCGCTGGTAATCCTCGACCTCCTTCACCCAGATGATCCCGTCGGCGTCGCTGCGATGCACCACGCTCAGGTCGGCGTCGAAGATGGTGTCGACGAAGATGATCAGCACCGGCTGATCGACGTACCCGCGCGCCAGCGCCACCGCGCCCGCGGTCCCGTCCTGCACCACCTGCTCGATGAACACCGACGGGATGCGGAATTCGCGCCGCGCGTACTCCTCCACCTTGTCCTTCAGGTGACCGGTGATGTAGACGATCTGTTCGACGTCGCCGAGCCGCTCGAGGTCCTCCAGGATGTACGCCATCACCGGCTTGCCCGCCACGCGCAGCATCGGCTTGGGCGTCACGTGCGTGTGCGGCCGGAGCCGCGTTCCCTTCCCCGCCAGCGGAATGATCACCTTCATGGCGCGCTCGTCCCCTCCCGTCCGTAGCGATCCCTGAGCCGCACGACGTCCCCGTCGTCAGGCGTCGACACCTCCAGTACGTCGCAGTCGGTCACCGCTTCCATATAATGAATCGTGCCGGCGGTGATCCGGAACGCCTCGCCCGGCCGCAGCCGCACGTCGACGAGCGCCGCCACGCGGCGCCCGAGATCGGCCGGCATGCCGCCGAACCGGCCGGGGCCGGCGCCGCCGCCGCCACCGCCTCCGCCTCCACCGTCCCGCGAGCCCGCCGCCGCGTCGCCCCCGACCCCGTCCCCGCCCCCACCCGCACTCGCGCCCGCCACCGGCTCCACCCAGTACTTCAGTTCACCCGACAACAGATACACGGTCTCGTCCTTCCGCTCGTGGTACTGCACCGACAACGCGTGGCCGGCGTTGATGTGCAGGATCTTGCCGAGGTAGCGGTCGGTGTGCGCCCAGATCCGCTCGTATCCCCACGGCTTCGGCACCACGGCGACTTCGCTGCGGTCGGTCATGGCACGGAGGATCCGGATCTCAGGAGAGGGAGACGTGCGCTGCGCCCGCACGCGGGTCGACGCCCGCCGGCCAGCCGCTGCTGCATTGTAACGGGTGTTGGCGCACTACGCGTTGCGCATCACCTGGTGCCGCAACGTCGCCAGCCGTCGCCGCACCGAACCGTCCATCACCCGGTCCCCCACCCGCACCACCACCCCGCCGATGAGCGCGGCGTTCACGTGGATGTGCGGCACCACGACCTTGGCAAATGCGCGCGACAGCTCGCGCGCGATGAGCTGCCGGTCCGCCTCCTCCACCTCCCGCGCCACGGTCACCTGGGCGTGCAGGCGGCCCTCGGCCTCGTCCACCAGGTTGCCGTACTCCACCGCGATCTGGGGGATCAGCAGCTGCCGGCGGTTGTCGAACAGCTTCTCCAGGAACAGCACCATCAGGCGGGGGAGCTTTCCGGCGAACGCCTTGGCGATCACGGCCTTCTTCGCGGCGGCCGAGATCTGCGGCGCGGCGAGGAAGTTCCAGAGGCGCTCGTCGTCACGGACGGCGACAGCGACCCCACTGAACGCCGTCCCCCACGCGTCCAGGGCGCCGGCCTTGCGGGCCAGCGCCAGCAGCGCCTCGGCGTAGTTGCGCGCGATGGTCGTGTCGCGCACTATCGCTTCCCCGTGAGTTGCAGCGTCGACAGGAAGGTCTCCACGAGCTTGCGGTCCGCCTGGGTATCGAGGTTGCGCTCGATCACCTTGCTGGCGCCGGCGATGGCGAGATCGACCGCCTCGCGACGCAGATCGGCGATGGCGTTGGTCTTCTCGGTCTCGATGTCGCGGCGCGCCCGCGCGAGCATCTCCTGCTGCTGCGCGCGCGTCTGCTCCAGCAGGTCGGTCCGCACCTTCTCGGCGGTGGCGCGCCCCTCGGCGATCAGCCGCTGGGCCTCGCCGCGGGCGGCCTCCAGCTGCTGGCGGTGCTGCTCCAGCACGCGGATGGCCTCCTCGCGGTTCTGCCGCGCTTCGTCCAGCGCGCGCTGCAGCGACTGCTCGCGCGCCTCCACCGCGGCCAGCATCGGCTTGAAGGCGTAGCGCGACAGGACGAACAGCAGGACGGCGAAGATGATGATCGTCCAGAACATCAGCCCGCCGTTGGGCGAGAGCAGGTTCACCTCGGCCGCCCCCCTTCCTGGGCGGCAGCCGGCAGGGCCCGGACGGCCAGCAGCGCTGCGCCGGCGAAACTCGCGCGAAATGGGTGTCGGATCATCGTCGGAGAAAACCGTGGGGGTGAAGCCGGCGCACCGCGCCGGCGCGACGCTACACTCGGTGCCGTCCATGCCGTGGACCTTGCCGGTTCATGGGGGTCGGGATCCGTGCCAGACGCAGCCCCGGGGCCACGTCCGGCCCGGTGACTAGAACTTTCCCTGAATCAGGAACGCGATCACGATCCCGAAGAGTGCGACGCCTTCGATGAGCGCGGCGAAGATCATGCCGGCGGTCTGGAGCTGTGCCCGCCACCTCCGGCTGCCGCGCCATCCCATCCACCGCCTGCCCACCCACGCGACCGATTCCGATGCCGGCGCCGATGGCCGCCAGCCCGGCGCCGATGGCGGCGCCGCTCTGGGCGAGACCGTTGTTGTTGCCGCCGGCGTTGGCGACGTCCTGGAGAAGAGCGAAGAGATGCATTGCCTTTCCTCGTTAGGTCGATGAAACCAGCTTTCGGAACCCCGCGGCGCCGCACCGCGCGCCGCCGCCCGTCACCGAGGCCCGGGCCTCAACGGGCTTCCCCGGCCACCCGGCCGGGTAACCGCGACTGGAGATGGAGCCTGCTCCAGCCGCCACTGACCACATCCTGTCTCAATGATGCGCTTCCCGCACCTGGCCGATGAACACGCTGGTCAGGAGCATGAAGATGAACGCCTGCAGAAACGCCACGAAGATCTCCAGCAGCATCACGCCCACCGCCATCAGGAACGGCGCGCCCGACGCGAGGCTGCGGAACGTGAAGATCAGCCCGATGAACGCCAGCACCACGATGTGCCCGGCGGTCATGTTGGCGAACAACCGGATGGCGAGGGCGAACGGCTTGGTGAGCTTGGAGACGAACTCGATCGGCGACATGATCACGAACAGCAGCACCCGGAGGTAGAGCGGCAGGTCGTGGTTCCAGTAGAAGATCGTGTTCAGGTAGCCGCGCCCCAGCGACACCATCCCCGAGATCTCGATCACGATGAAGGACAGAATGGCCATCATCGCGGTGACCGAGATGTTGCCGGTGGGCGTGGCGCCGAACGGGATCAGGCCGAGGAGGTTGGCGAACAGGATGAAGAAGAAGAGCGACAGCAGGTACGGCACGTAGCGTTCGCCGTGGGGACCCACGGTGGGGAGGATGATCTCGTCGCGCAGGTACAGGACGGTGGCCTCGATGCCGTTGGCGAAGCCCTTCGGCCGCCCGATCATGGAAGTGGCGCGGGTGTGCGAACGCGCGATGCCCACCAGGACCAGCACGCACAGCGTCGACGAGAACAGCAGCATCACGACGTGCTTGGTGGGCGAGAGCTGGAGCGTGAGGGGGCCGATGCGGACCGGCTCCCAGAGCGGGCCGCAGCGGCCGTCGGTCTCCGCGGCCCAGGCAGAGCTCCTTCGTGAACGGCGGCGCCCAGTACGGGATCTCGATCTCGTACGAGTCCCGGATGTGCGGGGTGATGATGTCGACCTTGGGCTCGGCGGCTCCGCGGGGGGCCTTGCGCCTGCATGGCCACAACCGCCCGCGCAGCGGTCGCCGGCGCGGCGCGGGCGCGCGGCGGCCGGGGGGATCGCGGGAATCGCGGCGCGTGCCTGCACGGCGACCGTGAGCATCAGCAGGAGCGAGGCGGCCGATCTCATGGCTTGAGGAAGAACGGTTCGATGAGGGTGGAAAGAAACAGGTACAACGCGGTGCTGACCAGCGCCGCGGTAAGCGGCAGTCCGAGCCAGGGCACGACCACAAGCGCAAAGACCGCGAACGACACCAGCCGCACCACCACTCCCAGTCCCCATCCGGCGATCACGTTCTCGCGGGCCATCGACCGGGCCGCGGCGAACGCCCCGATCTGCACCGCCAGCGCCACTATGCCACCCACCACCAGCGCGTGCCGGTCGGCCGGCTGGCGGAACGCGAGCGTCAGCAGCAGACCCGTGCCCGCGATGATCGTCAGGCAGGCGAGCACGAACCCCGTCAGGCGTCTCACGAGCGTCGCGATCTGGTCCTCCCGGCGCTGGTCGGCGGCGACGCGCCGCAGGATTGCCCAGAATCCGGCGGCGGCGCCGACGAAGACTCCGACCACGAGAAACAGCGGACCGGTGCCGAGCTTCGCATCCACCCAGCGTCCGGCGTAGAGACAGAGGAGGATCGCCACCACGAACTGCACGCCCATGCCGGCGTACGCGGCTGCGCTGCCGACCGACTTGCCGCCGATCCGGTTGCTCCCGATGAGGCGTTGGCGCGCTGGGTTCTCCATCCATGCCGGGCGGGAATCTAGGACTTTGTGAAATTTTTCGCAAGCAACCGGACGGTGACGCAATTTTTGTGATATGCGGACCCGCAAGGGGGAAGATCTGGCTTCAGGTGAGCGCGTGAAGATGGCCTGGCTGCCGATGCCTTAGCGGATTCCCATTTCTTGACAGGTGTGACAGACATCACTAATTTGGCCGCCGTCGCCCTGTACCTTCCCGTTCGTCCAGCCCGCGTCACGTCGATTCATCCCCACAACGGTTTCATGCGCAGTCGTTTGATCCTCGGCCTTTTCGCGGCAGCGGCGCTCGCGTTGTCGTGCGGTCCGCACTCGCCATCCGCCGAGCCGGCGCGGAAGCAGGCGGTGGAGGGACCGGCGGTGGCGTCGTCGCTCGATGTGCGCGTGAACGATCACGTCGCGTTCGCGTTCCATGTGACCAACAACGCGGGGAAGCAGCTCGAGATCCGTTTTCCCGTCGGGGAAGACGCACGACATCGTGGTACTGGATTCCATCGGGCACGAGGTCTGGCGCTGGAGCGACGGGCGGCTGTTCACGCAGGTGATGCAGAACACGCTGCTCGACACGAGCGAGACGATGACGTACGAGGCGCGCTGGGATCCGGCGCAGCATCACGGCCAGTACGTGGCGGTGGCTTCGCTGATGAGCGAGAATCATCCGCTGGAGCACCGGGTGGATTTCGCGCTCCCCTGAGCGCGCGCGGTATCCAGGGAGCACGCGGTACATGGGCGGCGCGCCGGTGTGGCGCGCCGTTCGTGCGTGATGGATGCATGGCCGGGCTCCCTTAACCCCTCGTGTGGCGGCGGTTAATTTCCGGGACCTCACTCAGGGGCATGCCAGTCGTGGCAACGCAGGCCGCATCGTCCTCGCAGCGGATGGATGACGCGCACGATCTCGAGCTGCTGGAGAAGCTCGCGGTGGCGCGGACGTCGCTCACGGGTCAGATCGCGCGCCGGATCATCGGGCACCAGGAGGTGGTGGAGAACCTGGTGGCGGCGATTCTCGCGAGCGGTCACGTAATGATCGTGGGGGTGCCGGGGCTGGCGAAGACGCTCTTGGTGCAGACGGTGTCGGAGGCGCTCGATCTCACGTTTTCGCGCGTGCAGTTCACGCCCGATCTGATGCCGAGCGACATCACGGGGACCGAGCTGCTGGAGGAGGATCACGCGACGGGGAAGCGGATCTTCAAGTTCGTGCAGGGTCCGGTGTTCGGGAACGTGGTGTTGGCGGACGAGATCAACCGGGCGCCGCCCAAGACGCAGGCCGCGCTATTGCAGGCGATGCAGGAGCGGTCGGTGACGGTGGCGGGGCAGACGTACAAGCTGCCGGCGCCGTTTTTCGTGCTGGCCACGCAGAACCCCATCGAGCAGGAGGCGACGTATCCGTTGCCGGAGGCGCAGCTGGACCGGTTCATGTTCGAGCTCCGGGTGCAGTATCCGTCGGTGGCTGAGGAGGAGCTGATCGTGTCGTCGACGACGGGTGATACGGAGGCGGTGATCCGGCCGGTGTTGACGGGGGCGGAGGTGATCGAGCTGCAGCATCTGGTGCGGCGGATTCCGGCGCCGCCCACGCTGGTGAAGTTCGCCGTGGCGCTGGCGCGTTCCACGCGTCCCACGGAGCCCGGCGCGTTAGGCGAGATCAGGAAGTACGTGAGCTATGGCGCTGGTCCGCGGGCGTCGCAGTATCTCACGCTGGGGGCCAAGGCGCGGGCGGCGATGGACGGCCGGTCGGTGCCGGACCTGGACGACGTGCGCGGGGTGGCGATGGCAGTGTTGCGTCACCGGATCGTGCTGAACTTCCAGGCGGAGGCTGAAGGGGTGGGGGCCGACCGGCTGGTGGAGCTGGTGCTGAAGGCCTAATCGGGGCGCGGCGTGCTCGGCTCCCGTCGGGCTCGAGCCATGCGCGGGAATCCATCGGTGCTCCCCTTCTAGCCCCCTTCGGGGGTGCGGGCGACCTTCGGCCCGCCTTCGGTTCGATCCGCGGCGCCCCTTCCCCGTCTCTTGCGGCCGCCCCAACGGACGTGTCATGTCACCCCTTCATGTGACGCCAGCGTGACGCGCAGGTGCTCACGTCGGATGCGGCAGGATTCGCGGGGGGAGTAAACCGGCATGGAGCGCACAGTCTACTGCGGCATTCTCGGCCAGACCGACATTCGGACGGAAGGGATCCGGTTGACGCCGGAGGCCGAGCGTCAGTTTGGGCTCGCGTTGTTCTACTGCGCGAATGCGGGGCGCGATGTACCGCGAGACGAGGTCGCGGGGCTGTTCTGGCCGGAGCAGGACCTGGAGGGGGCGCGGCACTGTCTGCGTCAGGCGTTGTATCGGCTGCGAGCGGTGGGTGTGCCGGTGCGGAGCGGAGCGAAGACTACGATGCTCGACGAGCGAATGGTCGCGTCGGATTACACACCGGTAATCGCCGAGGGGGCATCGTCGAGTGCGTACGCAGCGCTGAGCGACGTGTCGGTGCTCCCCGGCTACACCCCACGGTTTTCTGCTCCATTTACGCGGTGGGTAGAGGAGTTTCGGAGCGAGATCGGGGCGCAGCTGCGGCGCGGTCTGGTGCGCGCGATCGCGGAGATGCGTGCGCGGGGGCGGTATACGGAGGTGGAGCGCTTGGCGCGGCACTGCATTGCGCTGGATCCGCTGAACGAGGAGGCGACACTGGCGTTGGCGGAAGCGATTGCGCTGGCCGGAGGGAAGGCGGAGGCGGTGGGGATGATCGATCGGTACGTGCGCGAAGTGGGACATTACGGTGTCGAACTCCGGGTTTCCGGGGAGGTGCTGAGGGAGCGGATCGCGGATGGAATCGCATTCTCTGAACTCGCAGGACGCGAGCTATCCCTGATCGGACGAGAAAGCGATGTCGAACGCGTTGTGTCGTCGCTCCAGCGCCTGAGGAGCCCGAAATGCATCTCGTACGTCATCTCGGGGCAGGGCGGAATCGGTAAGACCCGGCTGGCGAGAGAGTGTTGCCGCATCGTGCGGCTGCAGGGCGCGCGTGTGTTGAGCATGAGTACGCAGCCTAGCAATCGGAACCAACCCCTCGCGACATTGACGGAGTTGGTACCTCGACTGTTCGCCCTACCCGGCGCGCTGGGTTGCGCTCCCGAGGCGCTTGAATGCCTCCGGTGGATCTCGCCGAGCACCGAAGAACGAATTGATGACCCGGCGATGCCTTCGGACGCAGAGACCCGTTTTGCGTCGGTTCGTTGGGCAATCCGGGACCTGCTAGACGCGATTGTCAGCGAAGGCCCTCTCCTCCTGCACATCGACGACTTGCAGAATGCGGATCCGGCGAGCCTACTCGTCTTTGAGGATCTTGCTCAAGTCTTCGACAAGCAACCTTTCGCCCTGCTCCTGTGCGCTCGGGACCCCGCAAGTCCGAATGCGTCTGAGAAGCTAAGGGGCTTGTTCGAGCGAAGCATCCATCACCGGTTAGGCCCGCTCTCTGATGCCGGCGCTGCCGAACTCGTTAAAGAGTACAGTGTTCGGAATGGCGTGATCGTCGAGGCCGCCGCGAAAGAACGCGTGGTCTCTCTGTCGAGTGGTAATCCCTACTTTCTAATCGAACTGCTCAGGTACCGCCGCGACCTCTCCTCGGCAGCCGAGCTTCCTGTATCAGTTCAGGCACTGTTGGAACAGAGGCTTGGCCTGTTAAGCAAATCATCCTTCCAGCTCCTTCAGGCGTGCGCAGTTCTTGGATCGCTTTCAACAATGGATCGGCTAGAACGCATGGTCGACCCATTGGGGTTCCCCTTGCTAGACGCCGTTTCGGAACTTGAGTCCGCCGGACTGATCTCGTCAAGCGAGAATCTCGTGATGTGTCGCCACGAGATCCTGCGCGAGGCGGTTGTAAAGCGGACGCCGTCGGTCGCCCTACGATGGCTACACAGGAAGGCTGCGCTGCTGCTATCTCGGGAGGTTGCGAAGCGCCGAGCCGTCCCGGATCTCTGGCAGTGCGTCCATCATTGGAAGTGCGCCGGTGCCCCAGAACGCGGAACTCGACTTGCTGTGACTCTTGCCGAGAAGCTGTTGTCAGCTGGCCTCGCCGTAGAGGCCATTCGGGTGCTGGACGACGTTGACGCTCACTGCCCAGGGCCTGCGGACCATCACAGGATCTTGCTCGCTACGGCGCGTGGAAGTCGGATTCTCCGTGACTGGGACCGCCTCCTTGACATTGCAAGACAGATCCGATCGTCAGTCCAGAATTCTCCGAGTCACCGGACGCACGATGATCTTGAGCTACTTGAATTCGAGGCACACTACCATTCGGCTGGTACCTTCGGACAGCTTCCGGCAGACCTAGAGTTGTGCATCAGGAGCCAAAGCGCGTCAGACGCCCATCGACTTGACGCCGCCATCCTGGGCTTGATGCATGCCGACAACGACGCGGACCCGATTGCAGCTCGCTCGTACTACGACGCTTCGAGAAGCGTAACGGAGTCTTCCTTCGATGATGTGGCCAAGCGGCTCACAATCGAGATGGTATTTCACACCGGGTTTGGCGACATCGATGTTGCGGACCGGGCCGCTGGACAACTCGTGACACAGGCTCTCGCCATTCTTGATCCGTCAAAGAGAGTTTCCCTCCTACGACTTGCTGCGTACTCGTATCGCCGGACGGGTAGCTATTCGCTCGCTCGCGAGCTCTGCTACGAGTCGCTTGCCATCGCCAAGCGACTCAGGATTACAGACGGCGCCTTCACGGCCATCGAGCTCCTCGGCTTCATCTCGCTAGACATGGCCGACTTCGAGAAGGCTCGCGAATCTTTGGCGGCAGCGCGAGAGATCGATGCCGCGCACCCCACATACTTCTCCCGCGCGATGGTCTTCGAGCTCGAAGCTCGACTTGCGTTCGAAGCCGACGATCCTAGCAGCCTGACCGACCGTGCTGACCTCATGATCGATGCAAGCCCGCTGCTAAGGCTGAAACGACCACTACAAGTGCTTCTAGCCTCCCAGTTAGCCGCCGGGCTGGTACTGAGAGAGAACCAGTCAGCATCCGTAGCGCTGTCGCGGCTTCTCGAGCTCCATCCGTCTCTGAGCGCGCTTGGGTGTCAGGACTATCCAGTCGCCGTCTTGGCTCGCGGCCTAGCCAGCACGGGCCGACCGGACGTTGCGCGATCGATCCTTACAGACTACTTGCGCGTGACGAGGCGCGATCGCGGAGGCCTACCTCTATCCCTTCGTCGGATTGCGGCCGAGCTAGGAATTGAGTGCTATGAGGCTACAGCGTGACTTCTGGCCCGGCTCTGGTCTCCGAAGCAGGTATACAGCTCCGCCCAGACATCGCGTGAGACCACCGCATCGCAGATTTCAGGATCGAACTGCTTTCCTCTGAACCGAATGAACTCGGCGCGAGCCTCCTCGATTCCCAAGGCCTTCCTGTAGGGGCGATCGGTGGTTATCGCATCCAGCGTGTCGGCGAACATGATGATCCTTGATGCGGCTGGAATCTCTGCGCCTCGGATCCCATCTGGGTATCCAGTCCCATCCCAGTTTTCATGGTGATGCCGAACAGAAGGGACGATGTCGCGCAAGGTGGAGAGCTTTCCAACCAACTCTGCACTTCGAATGGGATGCACCTTCATGATGGCCCATTCCTCCGGAGTAAGCCTCCCCTCCTTCGCTAGAATTGGGGCGAACCGCTCGTCGATCTTCCCCACGTCGTGAAGCAGCGCAGCGATGGACACGCGCTCGACGTCCAAATCGCTGAGGCCAAGAGCGCGCGCGATGATTTCAGAGCCTCGAGCCACCCGCTGGCTATGTCCTGAAGTGTAGGGATCCCGTGCCTCAACTGTAGCGACCATCAGGTCAAGCAACTCCTCAGTGACATTCGTTAGCTCAACCGTGTTCCGATATAGCTGGCGCACAGCGATCATCGGCATGACCAGACCGGCTGTGCCCATTATTCCGAGGTTGAGGCTCAACCATGTCAAATAGAAGGCCAAGAGCACCAACAAGAAGGAGAATTTTGTTGTGGCCCGTGTAATCTGATACCAGACCTCGAACAGGGACTTCCGGGTCGTCACGGCAATTGCGGCACTGACGCTCAAGGTGTTTACCAGCAGCATAGCCGTTACCAGGAAAGTTGTCGGCAACAGCAGGTCCTTGGCGGCTGCAAAGAACGACTCGCCAACAACTTCTGCAAACTCGAAGCCTCCTGCCAGGCGATACGCGAGGATTCCGCTCGAAATGCCTAGGGCGAACTGGGCAAGGTTGAAGAGCGACTTGACCCAGGAGCGCCGATGCAGGAGCTGCACTACCAGTTCTGCGGCTACGACGGCGGCAACAGCGAGACTATGGGGCGCTAGAAGAGCAGCCGCGGCAAACGGCATCAATGCAATAGAGCCGGCAGCAGCGCGAGTCGCATTGTATGAGAGCAACTCGGCCCCAAGCCCGACGGCCACGAGCGTGAGAGCCAGCTCAATCGAGTGCGCGTCGAGACGGTGATCACCCCTCGACACTTTCCACAAGGCCAACGCGGCGAGTAGCGCTATGGCGCACGCGAGAGGGATCGCGCGATTCGCATTCTGATCGCTCACGCGATCAACGCGCGCGCGTTCGGTCAGGCGACTCCACGGACGCGGCTTGAGTCGGGGCAGTACAGCTCGATTCTCAATCACAGCGCAAATTGCTTCCGGATGCCCCGTCGGTAGTGGACCACAGCGGCTCGCGACCACTTGAGATTGTCGACGTCAAGTCAGAGTTCAACTCTTCGTTCTTGCACAGAGTGACTGCCCCCCGCTCCTCACTACGTCCAACTAACCCATTGACTTAAGAGCGCAAGAAGCCACTCCATAAGCAGCGTCACCTCCCTTAGGAAAACGTCATACCCTGACTCGGATATGCGACCTTCGGTCGGCTCCGCTCGTACTACACACTTCCGGTCCCGCTTACCTTCGCTCGAGCGGGAACGGGGGGCTCAATTGTCGTTAGGTTTCGCGCGCGCCTCTTTGCCGGTTGTCTGACTCCTGCTCCAGTCAGCCGGCCACCGCGCACGCTACATGCGCCGGGGATGCGCCAGCCAACGATTCGTCGCGTCCAGCACCGCCAGCACACTCGCCGTCTCGGGACTGTCCTTCACCTCACACGTCCCCGTCAACAACGACGACTCACGCGCCAGCTGCGCCATCACACCCACAAAGGCGAACTCTCTCTCGAATGCATCCACCACCCGCGCCCCGCTGAGGTCCAACGACCGCGCCGTCGGCTCACCGTCCGCGATCGCCCGCAATGCCGCCCGCGCCGCCAACTCCACCCGCGAACGCTCGGTCTCCAACCCCTCAGCTTCCCCGATGAAAGACTGATCACCCTTTGTAAGCGTCACGCGACACGAAATGCCCTTCGCCCGCGACCGCCGCACCTCCACATCCTCGAACAGGAAGTCTCGGCGCTCCACACCCTCCACTTGAGCAGGCGGGGCTCCCGGCACCACCGGCGCGCCCGGCGGCGCCTCCTCCACTTTCGGCTCCGGAGCCCTCCTGGGCTCCAGGCTCGTCGCCACCGAAATCTTCCGGTGGTCCACACGCATCCCGAGATGCGCAATCAGCGCACTCTCGATATTTCTTACTGTCTGCTTGGGCGTAACCTCATTGGACGTCAGCACATGGATCTCGTCCACCGCCCCCGTCTCACCCGCGATGATCCGCGCCGCAATGATCCCCGGCAACGTCTGCAACAGCTCCTCCGCCCGCTTGATTGGCAGGACGCTACCCGCGATCGCGGACGGCTGCGGCTGAGGTACCATCATCGCGTGCTCCCGATTCGTCTGCACCAGAAACGCCCGCGCAACCGCGCAGACGTTGCATGGACCCCGAGGCTTAGGCGATTGTAATTCAACAGGTTAGGCGGCGCCGAAATTATGCCGCCGGCAGCGGCATTAATCAAGGACGACTTCGTCTACCGGCAGCTGGTACTCCCTCAGCTTCCGGTACAGCGTCCGCTCCCCGATCTGCAACATCTCTGCCGCCTTCCGCCGGTTCCCACGCGTCTCCCTGAGCGCCACCTCGATCGCCGCGCGCTCCACGTCCGCCATGCTCATCCCCGCCTTGATCGTGGCCGTATTGGGCGGCGGCGCCGCATCCCGCGCCTCGATCCCTGACGCGGCCGGCAACGCAACCTGCGGCCGCACCTCGCCCAGCCACGCCGACGACGCCGAGCTCAGATCGTCCACCCGGCGGCGCAACTCCTCAACGTGCAGCTTGAGCTCCACCAGGCTCCGGAGGATGAACTCCAGCTCGCGCCCCTCGGTCCCGGCCCGCTCCCGCAGCATGGGACCCAGATGCACCGGCAGGAACCGCGCGGCGCCGGCGTCGCGGATCTGCGGCGGAATGTCCGTCCGGCCCGATCTCCCGACCCGGCGCCAGCACCACCATGCTCTCCACCAGGTTGCGCAGCTCGCGCACGTTCCCCGGCCACGGATACTCCACCAGCAGCTCCAGCGCGTCCGCCGAGATGCCGTGGAACGGCCGGTCGTGCTGCCGCGTGATCTCGCCCACGAAACGCCGCACCAGGAGCGGGATGTCGTCCTTGCGCTCGCGCAGCGGCGGGAGATAGATGCGCGAGCACGTTCAGCCGGTAGAACAGGTCGGCCCGGAATGCCCCCTGCTCCACCGCGTCGCGCAGCGGGAGGTTCGCCGCCGCCACCACCCGCACGTCCACCGGGATCGCCTGCACGCCCCCCACGCGCGTGAGCTCCCGCTCCTCCAGCACCCGCAGCAGCTTCACCTGCGTGGACGACGGCACCTCGCCGATCTCGTCGAGGAAGATCGTGCCGCCGTGCGCCAGCTCGAACCGCCCCAGCCGCCGCTCCGCCGCGCCGGTGAACGACCCCTTCTCGTGCCCGAACAGCTCGCTCTCCAGCAGCGTCTCGGGGAGCGCGCCCACGTTCACCGCGATGAACGGCTTGTTGCGCCGGGGACTGAGGCGGTGGATGGCGCGCGCCACCAGCTCCTTCCCCGTTCCACTCTCGCCCTCGATGAGCACCGTGCTCGACACCGGAGCGATCTGCTCCACCTGGACCAGCACCTCGCGGATCGCCTCCGACTCGCCGGTGAGACCCGTGAGGTTCGCGAGTTCCTTCCGATGGAGAACCTGCCTGATCCCGGCGGCGACTTCCTCCGGGACCACCGGCTTGCCGTAGATCTCGACGTATCCGGCCGCGTGGAGCCGCTGGTCGATCGCCTCGTCGCGCACGTCGGCGAACCCCACCACCGCGATCTCGTCCCACAGCATCTCCCGCACGA
>CAWAGQ010000012.1:0-78306 GCA_963781585.1 uncultured Gemmatimonadaceae bacterium | reverse complement strand
CCTTTGGCCTTTGGCCTACTGGTACTGGATATACAGCGGGCGCGGAAACAGCGCCAACACCTGAGTCGGCGTCATCAGCGGGAGCCCGCTCTTCGTGTCGTTGTGATAGAAGAGCTTGAACCCGGTGTACTGGACCGGTTCGCTGTACACGTATGCCTGGTACGAGTCGACCTTCAGATGCGGCGGACCCCAGCCATCCATGTTCACCACCACCTGCACCCGCGGGTCGAGCTTGATCTGCTTGAAGTTCGTGAGCATCGGGCGCGTGAAGCGATGCACCACGAGCACCTTGGGAGGCAAGCTGTACTTGCTGACGATTCCAGCGAGAAAGTTGATCGCCCAGTTCACGTCGTCAGCGTCGTAGGTGCCGATGCGTTTTCCAGGCGCGCCGCCGCGCTTCATGGAGAATTCCGGATCGATCGCCAGGTGAACGTCCGGTCGCGACAGGAACTTCTCCAGCCGCGGCAGCTCGGATTGGATGGAGCTCTTTCCCACCTGCACGTCGAGAAACATCAATCCGTTCTTCTGGCGCGCCCACGAGTACACGCGCTCCACCAGCGTGTCGGCCATCCGGGCGCGATACATCCCATCCGATCCCGCGCTGCCCTGCGCCACGGTAACGATGAGGTGGAGGGCGGGGATCGCCGGCGTGGTCGTATCCGCCCTGTTCCACGCGGCCACTTCGCGGTCCAGCCTCCGGAGCATCTCGTCAGGCGGCACCTCGCCGAGGATGCCCATGCGTTTGGACAGCGGGTTGCCGTAGTACGCCACGATGCGGTGGCCCGGCAGAATCGCGCCTGGCAGCGGCGCGGGAGCCTTGACCGGCCAGCCCGGGTTCGTAGGTGCGATGCGCGGCTTCGCCGGAGGATCGGCCTTCGATGACGTGCCCTTGGGCGCTGCCTTGGTGGTCGATTTCTTCGGGGCCGACTTTGCGGCAGGCGGCTTTCGGGCGGACGCCGAGTCCCGACGGGATGAATCAGGTCGCGTTCTGCCGGAATCACTCCCGGACTGTGCCGCGGCGCTGCCAGCGAGGGAGGCGAACAGGACGGCCAACATTGCGCCCCGCATCGCCAGGGAGGCGTTTCGAATGGCAACGGCGGAATGACAGCAGCATCGACTTCACTCGCGCAGGCTAAACAGATGAGGGGGGAGAGTCCAGAGTCCAGCGGCCAGAGGCCAGGCGTGATGTCGCCTTTCCCTCGATTCACGGACGAGTAGCTTGGTGGAACACAACAACGGACCACGCTCACTCATGGCTCCATCCTTCTCACTCCATTCAGGCGCGCTCGCGCTGGTGGTGGCCGTCGCCGCAGGCTTTTCATCGCGGCTCGCGGCGCAGGGGACTGAAGGCGATGCGGTGCTGCGCGATGTGTCGTTCGGCAGTGGCGAATCGCTCCCCGAGGTGCGGATCCACTACACCACGCTCGGTCAGCCGCGCCGTGACGCCGCAGGAGTGGTCCGCAACGCGGTGATGGTCCTGCACGGCACCGGTGGCACCGGGCGCGGCTTTCTCTCGCGCACCTTCGCGGGTGAACTGTTCGGGCCCGGCAAGCTGCTCGACACGGCCAGCTACTACGTCATCCTCCCCGACAACATCGGCCACGGCAAGTCGACGAAGCCCAGCGACGGGCTCCACATGCGCTTCCCGCATTACGACTACGACGACATGGTGCGGCTGCAGTACCGGATGCTCACCGAGCATCTCCGCGTCAATCACCTGCGGCTCATCATGGGCACGTCGATGGGATGCATGCACGCGTGGATCTGGGGCTACACCTACCCCGACTTCATGGACGGACTGGTGCCGCTGGCGTGCGCGCCGAGGCAGATCGCCGGGCGCAACCGGATCATGCGGCGGATGATCATGGACGACATCCGCAACGATCCGGTGTGGAACACGGGCGAGTACACGCAGCAGCCGCCTGGCATGAAGGCGTCGATCCAGATCCTGTGGATGATGACCAGCGCGCCCAGGGTCCAGCAGCGGCAGGCGGACAGGCGGGACCAGGCCGATTCGCTCATCGAGCGCTATGTCGCGTCGCATTTCGCCACCACCGACGCCAACGACATGCTGTACTACTTCGACGCGTCGCGGACCTACGACCCGTCATCGCACCTGGAGCAAGTGAAGGCGCCGGTGCTCGCGATCAACTCAGCCGACGATCAGGTGAATCCGCCCGAGCTGGGGCTGATGGAGGCGCTCATCGCCCAGGTGCCGCATGCGCGCTACGTGCTGATCCCGATCAACGATCAGACGCGTGGGCACGGGACGCACTCGCTGCCGGCGGTATGGGGCGGATACTTGCGCGAGTTTCTGGCGTCGCTGCCGCAGCGGTGATCTGATCCGGCCATCAGTGTATCGCCAATGTCTCCCTACCAGATCGTGAACGTGTTGCTGACCATCTCACTGGCCGGCAGCGCCGTCCCGTTGAGGTTGACGAAGCGCACACGATACGTCGTGTCCGACGGGGCGGCGCGCGGTAGCCCCCAGATACCGACGAGTCGTTTTTCGCCAGGCCGTAGAATCATACGGACCAGGTCGCACTCCAGATGGGGGCTGAAGTCATCCGTGTATCCCTCGAACACCCAATGGGACCCCTCCCGTCGTTCCAGATACCTGGGGCACGGGTTGTAATCCAGCTTGATTGTTCCCGCGTTCTGGAAGGTGACGCGAATGGTGTCGCCGACGTAATAAAAATCCCGGTCGGTCGTGATGGACAGCGATCCGGTCGTCCGCGGAACGGTGGGTGTGCTGTTTGCGCACGAGAGGAGAGCCGCGAAGGGAGCCAGAACGACGACTTGTATTACACGAAGCATCGGACCTCCCACTCGACCTCGCGGGACGGGAGCGGCAGAATCACCGCGACTGGCGCTCGACGCAGCGGCCCCGACGCGAATGGTTTCATGCGACGAGCACGCGTGATGTAGCGCCGACCGGCCTCATCAGTAGACCGTGAAGACGTTGCTCATGAGGCGGTCAGGTGCCAGCATGGGTCCGCCTTGGAAATGAGGGTCATCGAAGAAATCGACAAAGCGCAGCCGATACGTGCCGGGCGGAGCTGCTGCCGGTATTTGCCAAGGGGCCGTCGCCAGATCGCTTGGCCTCAGCAGCATGACAACGAGGTCGCAGGTCGTGTTGGAATAGCCTTCCTCAGTTCCCTCGGCGACCCAGCGCGATCCGGATCGGCGTTCAAGGAAGACCGGACAATAGTTATAGCCGAGCACGAGCGGTCCCACGTTCTCGAATGAAACATAGACGTAGTCGCGACGGGCATACGACGCCCGATCCGTTGTGATCCTGACAGATCCCACTGCCTGTGGACCCGTCGTTTCGGTGTGGCTGCACGACGTCAGTACGCCAAGTAGCCCAACGATCAGTGCCCGGCAGATCGGTTGGGCGGGGCGAATGCACTCACGTGCGGGATGCTGCATCGTACTCCTCCTGCCGGCTTTCCACGTGCGAGGCGGCGACCGCATCGCGCTGTTCGGTGTTCTTCTGCCCTTGAAGCCCTGAGTGACTCGCAGGAGGGCCAGGGAACCTGAAGTGACGGCATGGCTCTCACCAAGCCAAAAAGTATCGATATCCGAACGTGCCTAGCACCTGGATGATGGGACTGAAGATCACGTAGCGTGTGTCGCCTTGGATCATCACGCCGGCAGGTCGGGGCGACGTCCCACCGCCCTGGCCGAGCTTCACGTACACGAGACCACCGCTGTCACCCCGGTACACGGGATTCGAGGCGCGCTGCTGACATACGCTGTAGACATCGTGGTAGTATTGGTTCCCCTCCCGTGCATCTACACAAGATTGTGTAACCGCTCCTGATCGCTCGCCTCCCCACGCGCCAATCGACGTCACAAGGTCGCCCACGATCACGCCCACCACGCCACTGCCGGTGTACGCCCGGTACCCGAGCCCAGGGTGGATTCGCATCCGGCGTCACAGCACTCGAGATCGCTGCGGCGCCCGCGAGGACCGGAACTGTGTCGTCGACATGCATGACCGCCACGTCGGCGAAACGGCAACGGTTGTAGTCCGGATGGTCATACGCCACGCACGTTGCGTGGTCGTAGATCGGAGCATCGTCGATCTCCACTCCAATCACGCGTCCCGAGACCGGATCGGGTTGCCAGAACGGGTCGCCATTGACATAGCCTTGCGTGGCGGTACAGTGCGAAGCAGTGGTCGCCACGCGATAGGACGTGTCCGGATAGTTGGGATAGACCGAATCAGCCCTCCAACCGACGAAGCTGATAGTGCAGTAGAAGTTTGAATAGAGGTCAACGATTCCGAGCCCGGCCATCATCGGGCTGCACACGCTGCGGAGACCGGTGCAGGACAGATCGCGGTTTGGCCCGGTGACCTCGACGAATACGAGATTCACCGGTATGTGCAGATCGGGCAGCGCCGCCGATACGACCGCTGCGGCAGCGTCATCGTCCGTTGAGACGCCCAGGCGGCCCTTCGTCTCGTCGATCCAGTACGAATTCACTCCCCGGACCGCGACGAGCGTTGGCTCGATCAGTCGTACAAAGCCGTCCAGTGTAGCGTAGTCCCAGGAAACTCGAGCAACACTCGCGGTCTGGCTGGCCAGGTCCGGTCTTCCGTAGCCCAGGAGCCATTGCGTAACCGCCTGACGCATCTCCGTCGAGGCGGCTCCGGTGGACGAGCTGATGGTGAGCTGGCCCGTGCTATCGCGCCAAACGCCGCCGAACCCGGGGTGGCGGAGAGCGATATCGCGCCACTGATCCCGGATCGTGCGAATTGGCTCAGTGATGCCCAGATCGCTCAGTGGGGGGGGGGCGATTCGCGGCGACGAGGGGTCAGCGGCACATCCGAGGGACACGATCGCCGCAGCAAGCAGCGACCACGTCGTTACGGTCCTTGCAGCATTCGGACCAAACATCGAACCTCCCACTCGACCTCGCGGGACAGGAGCGGCACGCCACCGCTCCTACCACCGCTTCTCACTATGCGGCAGAATCGAGCGCGCGTCAAGACGTGTCGGCGTTGGGTCATTTTGGATTTGGGGATTCGGCCGGAAGCCGCTAGGTTGGCAGTATGGCGAAATCCAACCCCAAGCGCCCGCGTGATACAGCGCAGCTCGCAAAGTTCGTCGTCGAAGTCGCGGTGGGTCAGCACGAAAACGATAAGCCGCGAGAGACCAGCCCAGGCGCTACGAAGGGCGGTAGCGTCCGCGCCAGGAAACTCAGCGCGAGTCGTCGCAAGGCCATCGCGCAGAAGGCAGCCCGCACACGTTGGCAGAAGAAGATAACGCAAACAATGGGCGACCATTGCTGATCGCCCATTGCGCCCTGGCTACCTTTCTACCTATTCAGTAGTCTTCTTTTCGCAGCCATCACTCATCACCTCCCGCTGACGCTTCGGCGTCGGTTGGGGTTCAACCGGCGGTTCGGGCACCTTTGCAAAGGGGAGCGCCCGGGCCGCCGGTTCTGCGTTCCCCAACGTAGCGACGGGGCCGAGGAAATCAAGACTTGCGTCGGCTACCACGGCTAGCTGAGAAGCCGACTGCTTCGCGTTGACGCAGCCCACATCATAGCCTAATATGTAGCCCACACCCGGAGGCTACTATATGAATGGCGAAACGCGCAGTAGGGAGCGCAGTCCCAACTATCCAGCACTCGGACTCCCCGCCGCCATCGAGGCGGTAATGAAGCTCTGGCAGGCAGAGAAGCGCACCCCAGTTCCACCCGTGGTCGCTGCGCGAGCGATCGGGTACGGAAGCCTGAATGGTACAGCCAGGACCGCTATTGCGTCCTTACGCCAATACGGCCTGCTGGACGGTACCGATGGGACGCTCGCGCTATCCGACATAGCCGTGAATATTGCGGTCCACCAAGTCGGATCTACCGAGTGGGGGCAGGCGGTGAAGGAGGCCGCTGGAAAGCCTGCTCTCTTTAATGAGCTTGGGGAGTCTCACGCCGATGCAAGCGATTCCGCCTTGCGTGCTTATCTCATCACCAAGCGGAAGTTTTCGGCTGACGGCGCCGCCCGCGTTATCGCTGCTCTTCGGGAGACAGCAACACTTGTGAAACGCATCGACGACGGCTATGATAGGGCCCCCGCGATTAGCGACCAAGCCTACGGTGAACAAATGGCGATGCCTCAGAGCGCAGCACAACAGCAAACGATGGTACCACAACAAGTTACGGGCTTCATATCGGGCCTGCTCGGTCCTGGACGACGAGTAGAAGTCCGCTTCTTCGGAGGGGAGCCAGAGCCTTCGCACATCCAAAAGCTTGAGGCTATCCTAAAGGCGCAACGGGAAGCCATGAGTGACTAGCTCAAAATAGCTTGACAATGCTAGGGAGCAAGCATATTGTTCATTATGAACAAGCTCCCTCTTGCCAAGCGCGTAGCCGTCATCCGCTCGCTTATCGAAGGCAACTCCATCCGCGCCACATGCCGCATCACCGGAACCGCCAAGGGTACGGTGCTGCGGCTACTTGCGGATGTCGGTGCCGCATGCGCCGAGTACCAGGACAAGGCACTTGTAGCGCTCCCCTGCACCGAGATTCAGTGCGACGAGATTTGGAGCTTCGTCGGCAAGAAGGAGAAGCGCGTCAAGCGCACCGAGAAGGGCCAGGGCAAGGGCGATTGCTGGACCTGGACGGCCCTGTGCGCCCACACCAAGCTCTTAGCCTGCTGGCATGTTGGCCGTCGCGACGTAGCCGCTGCCAGGGCATTTACGGAGGATCTAGTATCGCGTCTCGCGCACCGCGTCCAACTCACCACGGACGGCCACAAGCCGTACCTCAAGGCCGTGGAAAAGGCCTTCGGTTGGAATAGGGTGGATTACGCGATACTAGACAAATTGTACTCGCACCCCGGACCTGAGAAGGAAGCGGCCCGACGCTACAGCCCGTCGGAAGTTGTCGGCACGGAAAAGACCTGGGTGATGGGCACGCCCGACATGGCGAAGGTCTCCACGAGCTTTGTCGAGTCGCACAACCTCACGATGCGGATGCGGAACCGTCGCCTAACCCGCCTGACGAACGGCTACAGCAAGAAGTGGGAGAACCACATGCACGCCATCAGCCTGTACATGATGGCGTACAACTTCGTGCATGTGCATCACACGTTGACGAAGGAACGGAAGGGCGTCCACACGACGCCAGCAATGGCCGCTGGCATCACCGATCATGTGTGGAAGGTCGAGGAAATTGTGGCGTTACTCGGGAATGCTTAACCGTCATTCTTGGGCGCAGGCAACCGCTTTTTCTTGTCCATCCTCTGGAGCTCGCGCGCGCGCTTCTTGAGACCACTCTTGACCTTCTTGATATTCTCCGCTGGCGGAAGATCCTCAGCACCGTTCCTCCCATCCTCTCGATACCTCGCCGCACTTCCCGACCGACACTGTATGCGGTCCTCTCTGCAGGAGCCTGACCATGGATGCGCTCGACGCAGCTTCGCTTCCGTCTGCGTGACCCTGAACCAATTTGCGGCCAGTTCTTCCTTCCCCATGTAGTCGTGCAAGGTCACATCAGCGTCCAGTCCCTTCCGATGCAGAATCTGGTTGAGACTCAGGTTGTAAAGGCCGATGTAACCCTTGTTGCGGAAGATCGCGTAATCTCTCACACCCGCGCCCTTCGCGGCACGCGAGAGGCCTTTTCCGCCTCGGACATGTCATCGCGGAGAAGGACGCGCTCCACGCCCTCGATATGTTCATTGGCCTGCCTTGCAATCTCCGCCATCGCCGCGAAGTACACCTGTGCCTTCGCGACGGCCGGATAGGTCACCGGATTGCAATTCATAGCGATTAGATAACAGCCACGCGAGATAGCTTACAGTCGTCGATCTCCTGTCCGCCAATGATACGCTTTGCATACCTGAAGTTTTCGGCACCGAAACGTCGAGCGAAGTGCAAACGGCCATCGCCTTCGATACGGGCTTCTGGAATGCCTTGGGACCCTCGTATCCGAGAAGGTCCCGCAGGTCACTCATCCACCAATACGGCGCGCCGTTTTCCTGGCCGATCGAATCGAAACTTCCGTCGGTGTCAGGAGGAATCTCAAAGGGCGTGAGATCAGTCACGGAGGTCTCGCGAAAGAGAGAAAGTGACCACAAAACCAGTAAGATATATCTGGCCGATCCTTATGGCACCAACCGCATGTTTGCCGAAGCAGCCCGACTGCGATTACGAAAAGAAACGGGACCCCCGCGCGTAGGGTCCCGTTCGGGTGGAGGCCAGTGTTACCTGTAAAAGCGGCTCGCGAATCGCCGTCGGTGCGGCGCGCTACGGCACCCATGGTTAAGGATGCAACACGACAAGCCAAAACTCAAGCGTCTAAAGACCAACCCACTTCCGAATGCAGTCCCGGAGTTCACGATGGCACAGGGAGGCAGCTGTGACGAGTCGCGATCCGGCTGGCGAGACGTGGAGCTCCGGCGCGAGCCCGGATGGCGCTCTTGCCGGCGCGGCCCCCAGATTCCAGAAGCAGCCTCGCCGTGAGCGTCGTCACGATTGCTCCGTCGGAGGGGGACCGCATCACGCGGCGGAGTGGATTGGGCAAGATCTGCCGGCCGCGGTTGGCAGGTACCTCCGAGGGAGACCGTGACGGCGCCGTGACGGCCCGGGCGCATGACTCCGCCCTGCTCCCGGTCGTCTCTTGAATCCATGGTAAGCCGCGCCACTCGTACTGCCCGCGCCCTCATCGTTGGGGTGCTTCTCGTCTCGGCCGCGCCACCTCGTGCGGTCAGGGCGCAGTCCGCGCGTACCGCGGCCGCGGCCGATCGACACGGCCCTCGAGCTCGCGTCGTTCGACAGCGCGTGGCGCCGGATCCGCGACACCTACTACGACTCCACCATGCACGGCCTCGACTGGAACCGGGTCCGCGACGAGATCCGGCCACAGGTGGCCCGCGCACGCACCCGCGAGGAATCGCGGGCCGCCATGGGTCGCATGCTGGCCACGCTCGGCGATTCGCACTTCGGGATCGTCGCCGGCGAGCCGTCTTCGGATGAGGGCCAGGCGGCTGCCGATGCGCCCGGCGACCTGGGATTCGAGGTGCGATACATCGGCGACGAGCTTGTGGTCTCCGGGGTCGACTCGACCGGCCCGGCGGCGCGCGCGGGGGTGTCTCCCGGATGGACCGTCGTTGCGCTCGACACGCTTGATGCGGCCGCGCGATCCTCCAGCGCGGCGGGCGCGTCGCCTAACGCCAAGGTCGCGGCCCTGCGCCGGCTGCTGAACGCGGTGCGGATGCTCCACGGCGCCCCTGGATCGGGCGTGCACCTGACGTTTCGCGACGGCGCCGGCATCCTGGTCGAGCGCGACCTGGTGCGGCGCGACGCGCCAGGCACCGTCGTGCGGCTGGGCCAGCTGCCGCCGGTGCCGACCTGGTTCGATCGGCGACGCATTGACGAGCGCGGCGGGTGCGTGGGCGTGATCCGGTTCAACGTCTGGATGACGGCGATCGCGCAGCCGTTCGACGACGCGATGAACGAGTTCCGCCAGTGCGACGGCATCGTACTGGACCTGCGAGGGAACGTGGGGGGCGTGGCGGCCATGGTGATCGGGATCACCGGGCATTTCGTCGATCACGAGCTGCTCCTGGGCGAGCTGCACATGCGGAGCGCGACGCTCCGCTACGTGGCGAATCCGCGTCGCGTGACGCGCGACGGCACCCCGGTGACGCCGTACGCGGGCTCGCTCGCCGTGCTGGTCGACGAACTGTCGGCGAGCACGACCGAGATCTTCGTGGCGGCGCTCCAGAAGTACGGCCGGGCGCGGATCTTCGGCGACACCACAGCCGGTGAGGCCCTGCCGAGTCTCATCACGCGGCTGCCGAACGGCGACGCGCTCCAGTACGCCGTGGCCGACTTCGTGGACCCCTCGGGTCGCCGCCTGGAGGGGAAGGGAATCGTCCCGGATGAGCTGGTACCGCTGCGCCGGAACGCGCTGCTGGCCGGGCGCGATGAGACCCTGGCCGCTGCGCTGCACTGGCTCGGCCTGGAGCGCCGCCGGCACACCGCACGCGGCAACCTTCGGTAGCGACAACCGTATCAGGACGGGCGGCGATCGAGCCGCTCAGTTACAGTTCTGTTCAGCGGGCAACCTCGCTCGCTTTCCGCTCAGAGGGGGATTCCATGTCCGACCTGTTCCGGCGCGCCGGCCACGCCTTGTCCTACGCCGGCCTGACGATGCTGCTCGTTGCGCCGCCGGTGCACGCCCAGGACGCTGCGGCCGGTCTTCCGGCGGCGGCCGATCTCATTGCCAGGTACGCCAAGGCCGTCGGCGGCGATGTCTGGAAGCAGCACAAGTCGGCGCGCATGAAGGCGACCATGGAAGTGCCGACCGCTGGAATGTCGGCGACCATGGAAGTGGTGCAGATCTTCCCGAATGCCGTGTCGTCGACGGTGACGCTCGGCGGTCTCGGCGAGATCAAACAGGGATATGACGGTACCACCGCGTGGTCCGTCAACCCGATGACCGGTCCGCAGGTGCTGACCGGCGCCATGGCCGATGCGATCAAGGAACAGGCCGACCCCGAGAACTCGCTTCGCACGTCGGCCAACATCGTCAGCTCCGAGACGTTGGAGAAGACGACGATCAATGGCCAGGACTGCTATCGCGTGAAGCACACCTGGAAGTCGGGCAACATCACCACCGACTGTTTCGCGGTATCCGACGGTTTCCTGATTGCCTCCACGGCCAAGGCGTCGACGCCGATGGGCGAGGTGGAGGGGACCACGTACCAGAGCGAGTACAAGGATTTTGGCGGGATGAAGCGCCCCACCAAGGTGACATCCGAGACGCAGGGCCAGCGGTCGGTGATGACGATGACCTCGTGGGAATGGGACGTGGTCGATCCCAAGGAAGTGGTGCCGCCCCCCGAGATCACGGCGCTGATCAAGAAGCCGTGAGGCCATCTCCGCGGGCGCAGCCAGCCGCTGACGGGGACCGTGGGTGGAAAATGAAGTGACCGCATCGGGGCGCGACACCGCGCCCCGATGTCGTTCCGGGCCGGGCTACGCGGTGGGAACCGCGGGACGCGGAGCGCGCCGGCGCCGGCCCACCAGCATCGCCGACACCACGAACAACGCGCCTAACGTGCCGGCGGTCAGGGACGCCGTCCCGGTCGGCTGGGCAATGGACGACGTTGCAGATGCTCCAAGTCGTCGAGGTCACGCCGAACCAGGTACATGGCGTTACGGCCGAAGCCCACCACTCGAAATCCTTCGGGGAAGCGAATCCGATCGGTCACCGCCCCATCCGAACCAATGAGATAGTACCGCGCGCCCTCGCGACCGAACGTCGGTCGTTGCACCCACAGAACTCCATTGCCGTCAAAACCAAGGAATGCCTCGGGGAGAAACGGAGGCACTTCCTCGGCCCAGCTGGTCGCGATTCGCCGGGACGGCGGTCTCCGGATCGGAACCGCGGATCCATCCGCGTTCACCATCAGGCCACGTGATATGTCCCGCTCCGAGAGATACGCGCGTTTGACGGAGTCGGTCACCGGTTGTCTGAGGTACGAGATGACGGGACCCGATTCTCGAACGCCGGAAGCCGAGGTGAAGGTGACCTGAAACGGATCGTGGTGCATCACGGCAACGCGCCCGTCTCCGGAGACAGCCCATCTGTCCCGAGTGAGCAGTGCCGGGACATTACCCGGTGTCGCGATCGCGCCGTATGGCGAGGCAACGGCGCCGTGTGGCGGCGGTCGATAGATCACCGCAACGGTGTCGACCGGTCCGCCCACCAATGGCCACCGGAGGACCGGGGCAGAATCCGTCAGCACGAGCTCTCCGCCGCTCGTTCGCTTCGCAGGGGGCGCCACGCCGTACAGGAACCCGCGTCCGTCGCCCGTCGTCGCGGCGATACCGGCGGCTTCCGGCTGGTGAGAGCGCGGCCAGAGGAACCCGCCCGCCTTCCCGTCGCGTGCGATCACGAGCAGTCTCCCGTCGGCGTCATCGAGTACGGCCAGGCTATCGCCACCTAACGGGTATATCACGGTCGGCATCCGATACTCGGCGGGGCCGGCCCCATGGCGTCCGAGTACCGTCAGGTGCCCTGTCCGGAAGTCCACGATACCGATCGACGCATCGCCTTCGTCTACGACCACGACCCTTCCGTCGCGGAGTTCGAACACGCCGGGGACCTGCGTGAACTCGTACTGGAGTTCGGACGCCGGTTGGTCATTCGCGACCAGACGGCCCTCCTGGGCGACGGCTTCGGATGAGGACGCGACTGCCGCGACCAGGGCGATGATGCGGCCTGCCGTACGCACGGCGTCTCCCGCGAAGGCGTGAACCCACGCTGTCTGCGCCGGGATTGACATTCACTTCGGAGCGGTTATCCGATGATACGGAATGCAGGTCCAGCCGACAAGCGATACGGCCATGTTGCACGCACATTCATGTTTTCGTCTGGTTCGTCACTCGCTGCCGGGCATCGTCGCGATGTGCCTGGGCGCGCGCATCGCGGCGTCGCAGCAACTGACCGGTGTCGTGCGTGATGTCGTAACGGACGCAGCTGTTCCCGGGGCGGTCGTCGCGGTTCTGGCCGCGGACGGAATGACCGTCGCCCGCACACTGTCGTCTGACAGCGGATCGTTCCGTATCCAGCGTGATGGAGCCAGCGCTCTCCGGGTCATCCGCATCGGGTACTTGCCGTATGAGAGGCCGCTCCACGCAAATGGCGAGGAACATCTCGTTGTAGCAATGACGCCGCTCGGGACCCGGCTTCGGCCGGTCGCCGTAACGTCGAATCCGATCTGTCCAAGACGATCCGACCAGCGCGAGGCGCTTGCCACGTGGACCGCTGCGACGGATGCGTTGGTTGCCATGGTCATCGCCAGCACCAATCAGCCGCAAACGGGCACAGTCAGGCAGATCCTCTTCGACCGCCTCCTCGACAGCGATGGCCAACGCACCGTCCGACAATCTTCGAAGCGTGTCACGACCGCGAACGTCACTCCGATTCGCGCCGATCGGAATGCAGGGGAATTCACGCGGGCCGGCTACGTGGAAAGGCGTGAAAGCAGCGTCGTGTATTACGCGCCTGATCCCGAGGTGCTGCTGGCTCCGAGTTTTGCTGCCACACACTGCCTTTCCATTCGCCGCGACCGGCGTCGTCCAACCGAAATTGGCGTCGCCTTCGCACCCGTACGCGGAAGAGACTCCATCCCGGACATCTCGGGCGTCCTCTGGCTATCTCGCGCTCCGCTCGGCTCCGCGTCCTGGACTTCGAGTACCGTGGGGTCGACGCGGCCATCTCGGACTCCCACGCCGGAGGCACGATCGAGTTCGAGTCGCTCTCGAACGGCGTGCCGATCATCAGATACTGGCACATTCGTTCGCCCAGGCTGAAATACCTGCCAACCGGACTCGTAAGGTGGGGACGTGTCCAGGTTGTGGGAGAGATCGCGGCTCCGGGTGAACTTCATGAGAGCGGAGGACTGATTGCGTCCGGGACGCTCGCCGACGGAACGGTCTGGTCGACCCCGCTGGCAGCGCTGGACGGGAACGTGCTGAACAGCGGTACCACGCAGGCGGTACCTGGCGCAAGCGTGTTGCTCGATTCCACCGATCGGCAGGTGCGCACTGACGCAGAAGGTCACTTCGCGTTCAGCGAACTTCTTCCCGGTCCATACACCGTTCGGGTGCTCGACTCCGTCGCCATTCCACAATTCAGACTGGATACGGGCGGTAAGCTCCAAGCCGACACGATGCTGCAGCAGGTAGTGAAGCGCATCGCATCCGTGGCCGTCGTGCTGGAGCAGGATCGGACCGGGAACGTGCAGCTGCGACTGCCCTGGCGCGCTCCCGTCGAGGGCTGCCTGGGCGTCCGGGAAAATGAGCCACATCTCGTTGTGCTCGGCGATGTCATTACCTCTGACAGCGCTGCGCTGGGCTCCGCAACCCTGACGTTCAGCTGGTCGGAGCCGCACGAAGCTCAGGTTCAGACGATCATTGAAGCCCACAGCGACGAGCGTGGCGGTTTCGTATTGTGCGGGATTCCCGCTTCGTTACCGATTCAGGCCCGTGTCCTGACGACGTCCGGAACGGAGTACTTGGGAACGCTGACAGTTCCCCGAACTACAACGGACGATGTTGGGAGAGTGTCGAACAGTACCCTGCGGCGGGTCACGCTGATCGTGGCCGCCGTGCCCTCCGCCTCCCCTCCCTGAGGGTCCTGCCGATGTCGTTTCCGGGCCGGGCTACGCGGTGGGAACCGCGGGGCGCGGAGCGCGCCGGGGCCCCACATCCATCATGTAGTGCTGAACACCACCTATTCCGTCGGGTAGCCGAGCGCGGCGGCGTTTTCGCGCACGCGTGTGTCGCGCGTGACGATGGTGACCACGGCGGGAGGCTCACCCAGCAGGTCGGCCGTGGCGAGGTGGATCGCATCCAGCGTCCGTAGGGGTTCGAACGGAAAGGCCCGGCCCGCGCGGAGCAGCACGTCGTCGCTGATGGCGACCAGGTCGCATCGCGCAGCGAACGCCCGAAGCGACCGCACCGCCGCCCGTACCTGTCCGGCATCGAGCCGGTTTGTCGCACGGGCGCGAACGAGCGCCCGGTGCGACTCCGCGATCGTCAGCACGGACGTCACACGACGCCCGCGTCGGCGAACGGCACGCATGGCACCCGGATCGCGCTCGAGGATCGCCGACAGAAGGGCACTGGACTCGATATACCGAATGGGCTCGAACGGATCGGGTGCGGCCGGTGCCCGCGGCTCAGTCACCCCGGTCTTCTCGAATCAGCGCCGCGACCGTGCCCTGGGTGCCGCCGCCCGCGCGTCGTTTCCACGTCGCCGAGGGGATCCCCGGACTCACGCGCCGCCCGGATGACGCCTGCGGCCAGGAGTCGCGCGTCCCGCCCGTCAGCGGGGACGGAGCCGCGCTCGCGCTACCCTGCGAGGATGGTGCGCGAAGCTCCGCCACGATGCGGCCTCGGTCCGTAATGGCAATGACGTCGCCGGGCCGGAGCCCCCGCAGGTAGCGGCTCAGGTTGTTCTTCAGGTCTCGAATCCCGGCGGATATCATGGATTTGAATGTAGCTCCATGTAGCCACATTGGTCAACGACGCCGGCGCCGGCCCACCAGCATCGCCGGCACCACGAACAGCGCGCCTAACTAACGTGCCCGCCGTCATCCCGCCCGCCGCCCCGAGCGCGATCGCCCCGAACAGCGACGTCGTTTTGGTCCCGATCGCCAGCGGCAGCGGACGCCGATGCACAGCGTTGAGCGCATCCCATCTCGAGCCGCGTGCTCTTGTCGCGCTTTCGTGCGGAGCCTATCGTATCGCCATGCGATTGGACGACTACATCGAGATCCGGCCCGAGGTTCGCAGCGGGAAGCCCTGCTTCAAAGGCACCCGGATCACTGTCTATGACGTTCTGGAGTATCTCGCTGGCGGGATGAGCGAGAAGCAGCTGCTTGAGGAGTTTCCGGCTCTGGCCCCGGAGCATGTACGGGCCGCTCTGGCCTTTGCCGCTGCCCGTGAGCGTCGCCTGGCGTCCGGATCGGGGGTGTGAAGCTCCTTCTCGACGAGAACCTCAGCCCACAAACTTGTCGCCCGGTTGACGGCCGCCTTTCCGGAGACCGCGCATGTTGACGAACTCGAGTTACATGGTCAACCGGATATTGCGGTTTGGCGATACGCGGCCGAGCACGGCTTCCTCGTTGTGTCCAAGGACGACGACTTCCGTCAACTCAGCTTCCTCCGCGGTCATCCGCCCAAGGTGGTCTGGCTGGTGGTGGGGAACGCCGGCACAGCCGTGATCGCGGGTCTCTTGTTGCGGAATCGGTCCCGACTCGCGGCCTTCGCTGCTGACAGCGACGATGCGCTGCTCACACTGCCCACAAGCCCGCAAGATCGGCTCTAACTACTTCCCCCGGAAAAATCGGGATTGGGAGAAGCGACAAGGGAGGAGTGACCCGTGTTGCCCCCTGCTGAGATTTGCTTCGTGTCATGGCTGCGTGTTGGTGTCATCGCCGATCATGAGCTGTCGCGAGTCTGCTGGCATGCCGCTCGGCCGGTCGTCGCTTTCCTGCTGAGCGTGTCGAGATCGTAGGTGAAGATCGCCCAACCGGCCCAGATTTGCGCACCGGTGGTGCCGCGTAATCGACTGCGGCCGGCGCCGTACTCACCGCCGGCGCCGCCCCACCAGCATCGCCGGCACCACGAACAGCGCGCCTAACGTGCCGGCCGTCATCCCGCCCGCCGCCGCCAGCGCGATCGCCCCGAACAGCGACGTCGTCCTGGTCCCGATCGCCAGCGGGAGCAGGCTGGCCAGCGTGCTGAGTGTGACCAGGACGATCATCCCCCCGCGGTCGAGCGCCGACCGCAGCACCTGACGGATGCCGAGCCCGGGCGCCCCGCGCCGGCGGTTGGCGCGCCGCTTCTGGAGCGCCGAGTCGACCAGCAGGATCGCCTGGTTCACCGCGTGTCCCACCACCAGGATCACCCCGACCGCCGCCTCGCGGGTGAATGCCGCGTTGGCCAGCCAGAAGATCAGCCACCACCCCGCCTAACGCCACGGGCAGGCTGGCGAACACGACGCCGGCCGCCCAGACCGAGTCGAATACCAGCGCCACCGACAGAATCACCAGCACGATCCCGATGCTGAACACCAGCCACAGCCCCTGCTCGCTCTTGTCCTGCCCGTAAAAGCTGTACGCCGCGTCCTCCACCGTGTAGCCCGGCGGGGTGCTGACGGTCTTCATGAACGCGTCGTGGGTGCGCTGCGCCAGCTTGTTGGGACCGCGGAACTCGTACGCCACCACCCGGATGAACTGCTGGTCCTCGCGGCTGATGGTGCTGAGCGCCTCGCGCTCGCTCACGTTCGACACCGCGCTCAGGCGCACTGATCCGCCGGACGGCGTCGGGATCATCGCGTCGCGCAGCTCGTTGAGCGTGCGCTCGCGTGATCCCGACGTCTTGAGGCGGACGTTGATCTCCTCGCCCCCGATCTCGAGCCGCATCTGCCCGGCGGCGCCGCGGATCTCGCGGCCCACCGCGTACGTGAGGTCCTGCGCCGTGAGCCCGTATTGCGCCAGCACGGCGCGATTGGGCTCGATGGTGATCGCGAACGCCTTCTCCCCGCCGCCGTAGCCGAACGAGGTGGTGCCGATGTCCACGTCGCGCACCCGCGGGATGCGCTCCAGGCGCTCCTTGAGATCCCTGGCGAGCGCCTCCACGCCCGAGAACGAGTACCCCAGCACCCGGATGCGGAACGACGCCATCCCCATCGACCCCATCCCCGAGTAGAACCCCGGCCCCTGGCCGTGCACACTCACATTCGCCCCCCCGATCAGCACCGCCCGCTGCGTCATCAGCTCTTCCATCTCCAGCGGAATCGCGCTGAGTACTCCGACTCGTGCGTGAACATCACGTTCAGAAAGGCACTGGTGCTCCCTCCCGAGTAGGCCTGCGTCCGCTCCACGCCCGGCTTGCCGACGGCGATGTCCTCGAGCTCGCGGATCGACCGGTCGAGGCCCTCGGGATCGGAGCCGCGCGGGAAGCTGATCGACGCCGTGAGATAGGTGCGCTGCTGCCCGAAGCCGGAGAACGAGAACCGCGGCACCTTCTTGACGAACACCCAGGTGAGTCCGCCGAGCGCCAGCACCGTCACGCCTAACGTGATCCACCGCCACCGGATCAGGGGCGCGATGATCCGCGCGTACACGTGTCGGATCCGGGGCCAGCTGGCCTCGTGGATCCGGTGCCCCTTGGCGAGCGCCGGGATCATCACCACCGACGCCAGCACCGACCAGGCGAGCGCCATCGCGAACGCCGAGGCGAACGGGACGAACGCCGCCCGCGTGTCGCCCTGCAGATAGAGGAACGGGAACAGCACCACCGCCGTCGTCATCGTGGCGCCGATCACCGCCGGCGTGATGCGCGCCGCCGCGTCGCCGCGCGCTCGCGGCGAATCGGGCACCGTCCCCAGTCGCTCGGCCACCACCAGCCCGTTCTGCACGAGTATTCCGATGCCCATCGCCAGCCCCGCCAGCGTCAGCATGTTCGCCGGGATCCTGAAGATGAACAGCCCCAGTGCGGTGCCGGAAATGGCCACCGCCGCGCTCCCGATCACCAGTGCCACCGCGCGCGCGTCGCGCAACATGATCGCGATGACCAGAATGACCGCGCCGAACGCGATCGCGCCACGCGTCAGCAGATCGCGCAGGTCGTGCGCCATGTCCTCGCTGGTGTCGTTCCGGATCTCGAGACGCACGCCCAGCGGGAGCTTGGGCTTGAGCTCGGCGAGCGCGGCCCGCACCGCCGCCGCGGTCTTGATCGCGTCCGAACCCGGAAGGCGGGAGATCTGCAGGATCACCGCCGGCTGGCCGTCCACGCGGTAGAACGCCCCATTCGCGTCTTCGTCCGGACGCACCGTGGCGAGCTCGCCCAGCCGGAACACGCGGCCCGCCCGGCCGATCACCGGCAGCTTGTCGAGATCCGAAATCACGTTCGGCTGATCGCGGATCGTGACCTCGCGCTCCATCGAACCCTGTTGTGCGTCGCCCACCGCCTGCACCACCCGCGCGCGCAGCAGCGCCGCCTGGACCGCGGCCGGCGCCACGCCCACCTGTCGGAGAAAACTCGGGTCGTAGGCAACCGAAACGCCCAGTGACGTGCCGCCCTGCGTCCCGATCCCCGCCACCCCCGGGACCGCCGACAGGCGCGGCTCGAGCACGTCGGTGCTGAGCTTGACCAATGCCCCGGCCGTATACGGCCCGTTGATCGAGAGCGTGATGAGCGGCTCCTCGCTCAGGTCCTTCGGCACATAGTTGGTGACCGACGGGCGCCCGATTCGCAGCGAGTCGAATGTCGGCTGCAGCAGCTCGAGCCGCTCGAGGATTGCCAGCCGCGTGATCTGCACGTCGGCGCGGGGCTCGAGTTCCACGGTGAGCGCCACCATGCCCTCGTTGGAATCGCTGTGCGTCTTGCGCACCCCGCGCACGCTCTGAATCGCGGCTTCCACCGGCGTGGCGACGTACATCTCGACCAGTTCGGCCGCGGCACCCGGCCACGGTATCGACACGTTCAGCCTGGGCAGCTCCACCGACGCCGAGCCCAGGACCAGCCGCGTGAACGCCACCGCTCCGCCCAGCACGATGGTGATGCTCGTGGCCCATACGACGGCAGGACGGGATACCGCCCAGCGGATCATGCGATCACCTCTCCGAATCCAGGGCGCCCAATCCTGGCGCCCGCGGGCTGTCGCGCTCGATCACCATGTGCACTGCGGCCGGCGACGCCTGGGTCCCTGACGCGACCGGTCGCGCGTCCGTGGCCGCCCCGCCGCCCTGCGACCGCAGCTTGCGCCGCTCGGTACGCCGTTCGAGCACCGCGTACGCGGTCGGCAGCAGGAAGAACGTCACCGCCAGCGCCGACACGCTGCCGCCGATGACCCCCGCCGCCAGCGGCTGGTACAGCGCGCCGCCGCTGCCGCCCCCGAACACCAGCGGCAGCACGCCGGTGATCGTGGTGATGGACGTCATGGCGATCGCCCGCAGCCGCTGGTGCCCGCCTAACAAGACGGCGTCCTCGATCGAGTGGCCCATCTCGCGGAACCGGCGCACCGCGTCGAGCTTCACCACCGCTTCGTTGTCGGCCATGCCGATCATGACGACGATGCCGATGAGCGATACCGCGTTGATGCTCTGCCCCGTCATCCACAGGAACACCAGACCGCCGGCGGCCGCCAGGGGGACGGTGAGCATCACCACCAGCGGCACGGTGAACGAGGCGAATTCGCCGGCCAGCACCAGGAACATCAGCGCGGCGGACAGGATCGCGACCAGGGTGAGCTCGTTGGTAGTGCGCTGTTGCTCGGCGTTGGCCCCGCTCACCGTCCAGCTCACTCCCACCGGCATCCTGAGCGAGGACATGACCTGCGAGACATCGTCGGACGCGTGACTGGTGCCCCCGCGTTCGATGAGCGCCTCCACCGCCACCACCGGGCGCTGACCCACGCGCACGACCTCGATCGGGGCTTTCGTCTCGTTGACCTGGATCAGCTGCGCCACTGGTACGCCCGCCACCAGCGTGTTCATCGCCGCGGCCAGGTTCTCGTTGGCCGCGCCCGCGAACCGCACGGTGATCGGGGTGCGCCGGTCGGTCTCGCGGAGCTCGCTGGCGTCGACCCCCCCCAGTCCGCCCGCCAGCGCGTTCGACACCGCGTCCACACGACAGTCCGCGCTGGGCGATGCGGTCGCGATCGAGCGTCACCTCTACCACCGGCTGCAGCCCCTCCTGCGCGTCGCGCACGTCGGAGAGCGACGACACCCCGCGCAGGCGCGCCCGCGCGGTGTCGGCCCACACCTCGGCTTCTTCGACGGTGTGGGCGCTGATCTCGACCCGCACCACCCGGCCTTCGCGCCCGATCAGGCTCCCGAATTCCGAGGCGCCGGCCACGTCGAGCGCCAGCGCGCCCTGGGCCAGGTCGGGGACCGCGCGCCGCAGCGCATCGGCGAAGCCGAGCGCGTCGCCGCGCGCGGGCACCGGGAGAATAAGCTGCGCGGTAGCCGACGTCCCCGGCTCGGCGCCGGCCAGGATCTCCTCGTCGGTGGCGATCGCCCACCCGGCTGTACACATTCGTCGAGCCTAACGCGTGAGCGGCGTCCTCCAGCCGGGCCACCTGGCGGGTGGTTTCCTCGATCGCCGTCCCCTCGGTGAGCTGCAGCGATGCCACCACCACCCGTTCCTGTACCTGCGGCAGGATCTCGCGCGGCAGGCGCATGGTGACCCACACGGTGAACGCCAGCGACGCCGACCGTGATCACGAGCACGGGGACCGGGATTCGCCAGCGACCACTTCATCCCGCGCGTGTACTGCCCCTCGAACCACTCGCCCATGGCGGTGAACCACCGGAGCCAGCCTGTCTCCGGCGCGCCCCGATGCCCGTGACCAGCGAGATGGCTGGCGGCCGACCGCCGTCGGGACTGCCGGGTGGGTGCGTCGATCCGACGCCGCGCCCTGCACGCACCGGTCGCTTCCGATCCGGTTGGCTCAGCGAAGCGCGGCGGCGGCCGATCACCATCACCGGCATCAGCGTCAGCGCGAGAATGAGCGACGCCCCCACGCTCATCACCACCGACAGCGAGAGATCGCGGAACAGGACCGCCGCCAGCCCGCGCACGAAGATGATCGGCCCGAACACCAGCAGCGTGGTGAGCGTGCCGGCGATCAGCGGCCCCGAGACTTCCTCGGTGGCGATCAGCGTCGCCTGGTCGAGCGGCAGCCCCTCCTCCCGCTTCCGCACCGCCGCCTCGGCTACCACGATGGCGTTGTCCACCAGCAGGCCGACCCCCAGCGCCAGCCCGCCTAACGACAGAACGTTGATGGTGACGTGCATCCCCTGCAGGATCACCAGCGCCACCAGCACCGACAGCGGCACCATCATCCCGATCGCCAGCGAGAGCCGCCAGTCCCGCAGGAACAGCAGAATCACGCCCAGCGACAGGAGCCCGCCGACGATGATCTCCTGCCACAGGTTGCCGAGCGCCGCGGACACGAACTGTGCCTGCTCGGCCACGATCGTCAGCGTGATGCCGGGAAACTCGGTGCGGAGCTGGCCCACCACCTTCTCCAGCTCGCTCGTCACCGAAACCGTGTTGGCGCCGGCATCCTTGTAGACCACCAGCCCCACGGCCGGCTTGCTGTCGAGGCGCGTGAGCGTGAGCGGGTCGGCCGTGGTCACGTCGATCGCCGCCAGGTCGCGCAGCTTGATGCCGCTCCCCGCCCGCCCCACCGGCGTCTCCCCGATTTCGTCCGGCGTGCGGAACTCGGTCATCGTCCGCACCGTGAAGCGGAACTGGCCGCGCCGGATGGTCCCGCTGGTTCCGGTCGCGTTCTCGGCGCGAATCGCGCGGGCGATGTCGTCGCTGGTCACGCCCAGCGCGCGCATCCGCTCGGGATCGACCTCCACGCGGATCTCGTCGTCCGGCGCGCCCACCACCGCCACGCTCGGAGACCCCGGCGATCTGCTCCAGGCGGCGTGCGTAGACGTCCTCGGCGGTCCGCGCCAGGTCGCGCAGGCTGCCCTGGATGCCCAGGCTGAGCACGGCGATCGGGCGCTCGCCCGGGTCGCTGGTGAGGAGCGTGGGCCGCTCGGCGCGCTCCGGCAGCGCTTCCGCGCGCGTTGTCCAGCCGCTCGCGCATGTTGAGCAGCGTGGTCTGCATGTCGGTGCCCCACGAGAACCGCGCCGTGGTGGTCACCTCGCCGTTCCGGCTCGCCGAGCGCAGCTCCACCAGCCCGGGCATCGCGGCGATCGACTTTCTCGATCGGCTCGGCCACGAACCGCGAGACCTCCGGCGCGGCGGCCCCCGGGTACAGCGTGCGGATGGTCAGGACCGGCAGCGTGACGTCGGGCAGCAGCGAGACCGGCATGCGGCCTAACGACACCGAACCGAGCAGCACGATGCCCAGGGTGGCGGCAACCGTGGAAACCGGGCGGCGGACGGCGATCGAGACGAGTGACACGGGGTGCCGGAAGCCGGGATCGAGGGTCAGCCGGTCAGCGGACGGAACGTCCGCCGGCGCTGCGCCCCGTCCGTCGCCGGGGCATCACCTGAAGGCGCACCACCGCGCCGCTCCGCGATCACAGGATGCGCCATCGCGGTCCGATCGACGACATCCACCCGTCATTCCTTCTTCACGCCCACCGAACCGGCGGCCGTATCGGGGCTGACCACGCGCACCGGGGCGTCGTGGGTGAGCGTGAGGTGTCCCTCCGACGACCACCAGGTCACCGACCGCCACCGGAATGACGCCCGATGCCGAGTCGGGGAGGATCTCCGTGTCGGTGCCGTTGGATCGTCCCGGATTCACGTAGACCCACTGGGCACGTCCCGTCCTTCACCACGAACACCAGCGGCCGTCCGTCGCGCTCGATGATCGCGCGCGTCGGCACCAGCCGCCGGTGCGTGAGGCGGTTGGCCTCGAGCCGCACGTCGGCATACATCCCCGGCCGCAGGACCGTGTTGGGGGGAATGCGCACATACGCGCGCCCGCTGCGGGTTGTCGTGTCCACCATTGGCAGCACCGCGGCGATACGCCCGATGATCGGATGGTCCGGAGCCGCGCTGCTGGTGACGATCGCTTCGCCGCCTTCCTTGATGAGCGGGAGGTCGTGCTCCAGCACCGAAGCTTCCACCCGCAGCTGGGTTATGCTCACCACGCGCGTGACCAGCTCTCCGGCGCCGATCCGCGTTCCGGGCGCCACCGCGACCTGGTCCACCATGCCGTCGAATGGGGCCAGCAACGGTCGCCCGCTCGCGGTCGAGCTTCTTCTGCTCGAGGGCGACCTGCGCGCTCTGGAGTCCGGAACGCGCCCTGAAGATGCGCTGCTGTTCTTCGCTCGGCATGCGGCCGGTGACGAACGAGTCGGGGAAGTACGAGTCGCGGTACCGCACCTGCGCCTCGGCCACGGCGGCCTGCGCCTGCTCGACGGCCAGATCGAGGGGACGCGGGTCGAGGGCAATCAGCGTGTCGCCCTTGTGCACCCGGTCGCCGGCGCGCACGAAGACCCGGTCCACGGTGCCCGCGACCTCCGCCTTGAGCGTCGCCTCGCTCTCCGAGCGCACCTGGCCCGTGGTGGTGACGGTCAGGACGAGGTCGCCCTCGCGCACCTTGGCGGCGGCTACGGGGAGCGCCAGACGCGGGGCGCCGGAGGTCTCGCCGCCGCTGTCCGATGCTGCGGCTGACGAGTCGCCGTCCGTTTTGGCGGCGGAACTCCTGGAGCAGGCCCACGCGACCACGGCGGGCAGCGAGAGCGCGAGCAGGAGCCGCCGGAGCGGCGTATGGACGGAAGGAGACATTTGTCTCAAGATAGGCGGCGCCCGGCCACTGACTACCTTTGTCGTCGGAACCGGGGGAAAGGGTTGCCGTGAGAGGGGTCGCGCGCCCTATGCGCGATCCGTTCGAGGAGGTTCGCTCCGACGTGGCGCACCCACGCCAGGAAGCTGTAAGATGGTTCGTTCCGGCGCGACATACCACACCTCGACGGGGTTTTCCGCATGCGACTTCCTCGGGCGCTCTGCCTCGGACTGGCCCTTTCGCTGGCGCCGGAGTTGCTGGCGTCCCAGCCGCGGTGGGTAGTGGATCCCACCCCGCTCGCGGACATCCCCGGGCTCGGCGCCAACGGCGCCATCAATCTCGAGCGCCCTGTCGCGGGGACGCGCCTCGCCGACGGCACGATCGTGATCGCGGATCAACTGGCGAGCGCGATTCGTTTCTTCGATGGAAGCGGAAGGCTGGTTCGTTCGGTTGGGCAAAAGGGACAGGGCCCCGGTGACTTCCAGCTCATCATGTGGCTCGGCCAGTGCGCTCGCGATTCGATCTTCGTGTGGGACTATGGTCTCGTGCGCATGACGGTGCTCTCGGCGAACGGGTCGGTGGTCAGGCAGTACGCCATCCCGTCGGATGGTGCGCGAGCCGCCGCGCCGACCACGATCAGCTGCTCGCGCGACGGACGCTTCATCTATCAGCCACCGGGCAGCCCTCGCGGCCAGGTGACCATCGTGACGCCGGATTCGAGCGTGATTCGTGGAAACGCGGTCGTCTCGCTTGGCGACGCCAGCGGCAACGTGGTGCGCTCGCTGGGCGAAGTTGCGAGCGGCGAGATGATTCTGACGGGGCGGCGCGGCGGTCCACGGGGCGGCGGCTTTCGCCCGCTGGGACGCGCGACCAGCCTGGCGCTGTCCGGCGACCGCGTCTACATCGGCACGGCTGATTCGGGGACGGTCGACGTATACTCGCCCGCCGGGCAATCCCTTGGAGCGGTTTCGTTCGGGATCGCTCCGCGGCGTGCGACGCGGGCAAACTACGAACGCGCTGTGAACGACATGGCGTCGATGTTCCCGGCGGCGATGCGCCAGTCGATCTCCTCGCAGATGCTGGAGGCGCCGATGCCCGAGTTCCTGCCGCCGTATACGGCTCTATTTGCCGACAGCGACGGCCTGCTCTGGGCGGTGCTGTCGGCTCCGGGGGATGCCGACACGCGCCTTCGGGCCGTGACCGCGTCGGGGCGCGTGGTGGCGGACGTACGGATCCCCGTCGGCCTGACGGCGTACGAGGTGGGTCACGACTACATCCTCGGCGCCTATGAAGCCAGCGATGGCGAACCGCATGTCGCGGTGTATCGGCTGCGGCGACCCAACTGAAATCGGGCGCGCCGTGCGCCCAGTCGCGATCGCCTGCACCGCCGTGATACTGGCCGGTGCCGCGCTCGGGGCGCAGTCGCCCGGCGTCGTGTCGGGAACGGTACGCGACGAGGCCGGGGGCGCGCTCCAGAATGCGTGGTGGTGCTGGACCGCGACGCGTCGTCCCGGCGGACGCGCGCCGACAGCGGCGGCCGCTTCCGGTTCACCCGTGTCTCGCGCGGACAACACACGCTCCTCGTTTTATCGTTAGGTTTCCAGCCGGACGAACGGACCATCGACGTGCCCGCGGAAGGGCTCGATGTCACGGTGGTCATGCGCCAGCTGGTCGTGCGGCTCGACACCATTCCCGTGCGCGCCTCGCGCACCGGGATCTTCGGCAAGGTGATCCAGCATCCGGGGCTCCAGCCGCTGGGTGGCGCCGCAGTCGATGTGATCGGGGCCCGGGTGACGGCCAGGACCGGCCCGTCCGGGGACTTCAACTTCCCAACGGTCCCGGCCGGCGCCTACGTGGTGCGCACGAAGCGTAACGGTTATGTGAGCCGCATGCTCTCGGTCGTGGTGCCGCGCGACGGAGGCATCGAGCTGGCGGTGGCGCTGGACTCGGGGAAGAGCCGCGACAAGGCCCTGGAGATGCCGCTCCGCGAATTCGACGAGCGGATGCAGTGGGGGGTGAAGTCACGCGCGGCCGTCATACCGCGCCAGGAGCTGGCCGGTCACCTGAAGGCGGGACTGGCGACGGCGCTGCGTTACTCCCCCGCATTCATGCTCAGCGGCCTCGTGATCGACGACGCCATCACGTGCGTCTATGTCGATGGCCTGCCGCGACCGCTGACCGTGCTGGATGACTTCACCGCCGAGGAGGTCGAGGCGGTGGAAGTGTACGGTCTGCGCGCCGACTTCACCAACACCCTCGCGAAACGCTGGCCGCGCGGCGGCGTGTGCGGCAATGGTGGCCGTCCCCAGCACGCCGTATCGCGTGGTTCGAGCGGATATAACGTCGGCCTTGGTGCGGGGGCGAGCTCACAGCGCGTGCCGATGGATGACATCGCTCGCGCCGTGGTGATCTGGTTGAAGCACGGAGCGCCGTAAGCGCGCCCCTCCGGTTCTACGGTCGTTCCGCCGGCGTGAAACGGTAGCGCTGCAGGTACTCCAGGTCGTCCTCGTCGAGCCGCACGAGATAGACCGTGCCATTCCCGAATCCCACCAACTTGGTGCGTTTCGGGAACACGACGTGCTGGGTCACCCTGCCCGCGCCGTCGATCAGGTCGTAGGTCGGCGGGGCGCCGGCCACCGTCGTCCGCTTGACCCAGAGGGTGCCGTCGTTCGCAAACGACACTGCGTTCGTGAGGAACGGAGGCATGTACTCCGGCCAGTCCGGGGGATCCTGGACGTTCCGCATCGGAACGGCCTGCGCCGACTGCTTCCCGTTGTTGTTGGTCACCATGATGCCGGTGGCCGACTTCATGCCGTCACGCCACTCCTGCTTGTGGCCTTCGGTGACCTTGAGGCGGTCGAACCGGATCGGCGGCGCGGAGGTTCGGTGTCCAGCCGCGTCCACCCAGTCGACGTAGTAGTCATCGGCGTGGACGACCGCCACGCGTCCGTCGGGGGCCACCGCCCACTGGTCCTGGGGCGAGAACGGGTTCGCGGCACCAATCCGGACCGACATGTTGCCCTTGCTGCCGCTCACCTGCGCCGATCCCTTCGGCGTCTGGAGCCAGGCCAGCGTGTCGCGTTTGTTCGTGGCGCGATCCCAGCGCTCGATGGGAGTGGAGTCGGAGGTCTGCGGCGCGCCATTGACCATCCGGATCGGCGGGCCCTGCGAGTAGAATCGCCCGCGGGCGTCGATCGCCGCGACCGACGAACCGCTGATGATCATGCCTCCCCTGCCGCCCCCACCGGAATTGAGTCCGATGAAACCACCGGGTTTCGCGTCAGGCAGGACCACCAGAAGGCGCCGGTTGAGCGCATCCGCCACCACCGACGAGTCCCCGGGCAGCGGGAACACCGACCTCGGCAGGGCGTACTCGCCCGGCCCCGATCCTTCGCGCCCGATCTTGACCGCGCTCCCGGCCTTGAAGTCCACCGCCTCGACCACCTTGTCGCGGAGGTCGGCGACCACCACCCGGCCGTCCCGCAATTCGCGCAGCCCGGTGATCTGGGTAAAGGGCTCGCTGTATTCGGCGTCGGGTTTGGTGAGCGTCTTCACGGGGACGTTCTGGGCCAGCGCCGGCAGCGGGGCGGCGAGAAGGAGGGCAAACATCAGCGACGGGAGACGGGAGAGCCACGGCATTGCGGAATCTCCGGAGGGAAGGGCATCGGCCGGCTGCACCGGCCGATCGGCAGCGGTTAGAGAGCGAATCCGGAGGGTTAGTCGCGCTCGGAACGCGGAGGGTTTACTACACTTGTCGCTCAGTTGGAAAATGGGGTCAGAGTCGAATTTTTCGCCTCCGAAAGTCGACTCTGACCCCATTTTCCAGCTCCTCGGTGAATCCGGCCTCGCCGTCCCTTCGTAGGGCCCCGGCTGTCGTGATGAACTGGCGGGTATGGCCCATGGCCCATGGCCTATGGCCTCTGACCTTCGGCCTATTCGCATGGAACGACTCCTTCAGGACCTCCGCTTTGCCGCGCGCACGCTGCGCAAGAGCCCGGCATTCACGGCAATCGCGGTCGTGTGTCTGGCCCTGGGGATCGCCACCAATACCACGCTCTTCTCGATCCTCAACGCGATCCTGCTCCGCCCGCTGCCGTTCACCGACCCGATCGCGCTGTGGTCTACCTGCGCGAGCGGAATCCGAACGAGCCGGCGGCTGGACAGTCGATCTCCTACCTCAACTATCTCGACTGGAGGGCGCAGACACGCACACTCGTCCGACATGGGGGCGGCGTCGGGCCGGAGCCTCTCGATCACCGAGGGCGAGGAGCCGGAGCGGCTGAACGGCGAGGCGCAGTGACGGCGAACCTCTTTCCCGATGCTGGGCATCCGGCCGCAGATCGGCCGGCTGTTCCGGCCCGATGAGGACAAGCCGGGACGCGCCGGGGGTGATCCTGTTGAGCGACGAGGTCTGGCATCGGCGATATGCCGGCGACAGCGGCGGTCGTGGGCCGCGTCATCTCGGTGAACGACAATCCGTACACGGTGGTCGGTGTCATGCCGCCGCGCTTCAAGTTCCCGGAGGACGCCGATCTGTGGATTCCCGCTCGCGCCAATCGCGAGCGCCGAGGACCGCGAGTGGACGCACGACGGAGGCTTACGGGCGCCTGGCGCCAGGGATGACCGTGGCCGCAGGCCGATCGCGACGTCGCCGCGGTATCTCAGCGCGTGAAGCGCGCAGTACGGCCTGCGCGAGGACAATCTGGTGGGCAACGTCACGTCAGCTCAGCGACCGGTTCATCGATCCCGAGGTGCGGACCATCGTCACTGCGATGTACGGGGCGGTGGTCTTCGTGCTGCTCATCGCGTGCGCCAACGTTGCGAATCTTCTTCTGACCCGGGCCACGGCGCGGCGAGCGCGAGATCGCCGTTCGCGCCGCGATCGGTGCCGGGCGCGGACGGATCGTCAGGCAGCTGCTCACGGAGTCGGTGCTGGTGGCAGTTGGCGGCGGGGGTCGTCGCGCGTTCCGCTCACGTGGGCCGGGCTTCGAGCTGGTCGCACTGGGGATACCGCCCGAGGACCCGATACCATACGTACATGCACTGGTCGCTCGACACGACCGACCCTGCTGTACACGGCTGGGGGTGTCGGTGCTGGCCGGTTTGCTGTTCGGGCTGGCCCCGGCGCTCCAGGCGGCGCGCGGGCGATTTGCACGAAGCGCTCAAGGAGGGCGGGCGCGGCACGGGGGCCGGCGTGCGCAAGAACCGGCTGCGCAGCGCGCTGGTGGTGGTCGAGATCGCCCTGGCGCTGGTGCTGCTGATCGGCGCGTCGCTCTTCGTGCGCAGCTTCGCGCTGATGCAGCGAACCCAGCTCGGCTTCGATCACGTCGCGGATCATGACGATGCGGTTCTATCTCGCCGGACACACGTACGACAGCGCCGCGGTCCGCCGCCAGCGCGTGGAGGACGTCCTGCGTCGCGTGCAGGCGCTTCCCGGCGCGGAGGCGGCCGACTGTTTCGACCCTGATTCCGCTGGGCGGCGGGCTGTCCGGCGACGGATACGTGATCGACGGGCGGGAGCTGGGGCCCGACGAGCGCGCGCCGGGCCTCTCCTGGGCAGCCGTGTCGCCAACGGCTGGTTCGAAACGCTCGGCGTGCACCTCCTGGCCGGTCGCGCCGTTCTCCGACGCCGAGCAGAGCGACAGCGTCGCCGGTGGCGGTCGTGAGCAACAGCATGGTGCGGGCGATGTGGCCTGAACGAGAATCCCATCGGCCGTCGCTTCCGGATGGCCAGCGATTCGTCGCGGACGTGGTATTCCGGTGATCGGAGTCGTGCCCCCGACATCCGCGTTACTCCCGCTCGACGAGCGAGGGGACCATCCCGGCCACCGCCTATCTCCCCCTACCGTCTTCCAGGTGGGGCGCAACAACGGCCTCATGGTGCGGCGTGCGATCGGGCGACCCGGTCAGCCATCACGCGCTCGGTGCGGGATCAGATCCGGGCTGCCGATCCCGGCCATTCCAGTGTCCAGGGTGCTCACCGAGGACAAGGTGCGTTCGCTCAGCATCTGGGAGTACGGGTTGTTCGGGATGATGTTCTCGACGTTCGGCGGCATCGCGCTGGTGCTGGCGGCCGTGGGCGTGTACGGCGTCATCTCCTACGGCGTGTCGCAGCGCACGCAGGAGATCGGCGTCCGCGTGGCGCTCGGCGCCCAGCGGCGTCACGTGATCAACATGGTCGTCCGACAGGGCATGACCCTGGCCGGCGATCGGCATCGCCCTCGGCATCGTCGGTGCGTTCGGTGTCACGCGCGTGGTGAAGAGCCTGCTCATCGGCGTGTCGCCCACCGATCCGATGAGCTTTGCCGGCGTCGCCATCTTTCTCGCAGTGGTGGCGGCGCTCGCCAGCTATTTCCCGGCCAGACGCGCGACTCAGGGTGGACCCGATCGTGGCGCTGCGCTTCGAATAGCGACGTTGGCGAGCGGTGGGGATGACTGGCCGCGCGGCGCTCGCCGGGTGGCCTGAACCTCAGCGGATCTTTCCCTTCAGCGCCAGCACCTCCTTCGCGGCGCGCGGATATCGGAGGTGCAGCCGGTGCAGCGCGCGATTGATCGTCGCCGTCACGAGGTGGTTCCGCACCGGCTTGCTGTCGGCCGGCACCACGAACCATGGCGCCCACGGAGTGCTGCACTTGCGCAGCGCGTCGCGGTACGCCCGCGTGTAGTCGTTCCACGCGCGTCGATCGTCCAGATCGCCAACCCGGAATTTCCAGTTCTTCTCCGGGTCCCGGAGACGCTCGTCGAGACGCTCGCGCTGTTCGTCGCGCGACACGTGCAGGTAGAACTTGAGAATGATCACGCCGTTGCGCGTGAGCATGCGCTCGAAATCGTTGATCTGCGCGTAACGCTCACGCCAGACCGCGCGCGGCGCAAGGCGATGGACCCGAACCACCAGCACGTCCTCGTAGTGGGAGCGGTTGAAGATGCCGATGTATCCGCGAGGAGGAACGGCATCGTGCACCCGCCAGAGGTAGTCGTGTTTGAGCTCCAAGTCAGTCGGCACACCGAAGCTGGTCACCCGGCACCCCATCGGGTTGCAGCCGTCGAACACGTGCTTGATGGTGCCGTCCTTGCCGGCGGCGTCACGGCCTTGCAGCACAATCAGCAGCGCGAACCGCTTGTCGGCGAACAGGGCGTTCTGCAGCTTGCCCAGCTTCTCGACCTCCGCCGCCGTTGCCGCCTTGAGTTCCGCACCGCGCGTTAATCCCCGCGGTGGTCTGGCTGCCCGGTCGGAGAGGCCGAGCGGAGTCTCGGACGTCACTGGTTTGAGGAGCATGATCGCCATGATCGCGTGGGTTTGCGTTGGGGCTAGATTGCAGCTCCGCTACGGAAGAATGCGGTCGAGGTGCTCCAAGATATGAGGGACAGACCAGCGGTTCATAGCTCACAGGTCAGGGCGTACCGCTCATGACTGCCCTATGGCCCGTGGCCTTTGGCCTTTGGCCTGTGGCCCTCGGCGCGGGGCTCGTCCCCCGGTGACCTACCTGATACTTGTCACCATTCACGTGCTGTCCGCCATGACCTGGATCGGCGGAATGATCTTCCTCTCGGTCGCTGGTGCACCGGTGTTGCGACGCGTGGAGCCGGAATCCCTTCGAGCGGAGCTCTTCGAGGCGCTGGGACTGCGCTTCCGGTATCTGGGCTGGGGCGCCGTCGGGCTGCTGCTGGCGACCGGGACGTGGATGCTGTCCCTGCGCGGGTGGCTCACGTGGCAGGTGCTGGGACGGCGCGCGTTCTGGGCCACCCCGGCCGGCACCGCCTTCGCGTGGAAGCTCAGCGCGGTGGCGGTCATGATCGTACTTTCCGCGGTGCACGACGTCGCGTTGTCGCCCGGCCGGGTGCGGGCGCTTGAGTCGTCCCCGGATTGGCCGCGACGCAGGCGGTGGCTCGTCCTCTCGGCGCGGGCCGGCGCGCTGGCGGCGATCATCGTGGTGATCGCGGCCGTGAAGCTGGTGAGGAGCTGAGCGCGGGCGAGCCCCGAGGCCGCACTCTCGCCTCCGGACTTCTGGCCCGTGGCTTCTGGACCCAGTCTGGTCTCCCGTGGATCCATCGTCGGACTTCCGGTACGTGTGGTCTCATCCTTCTTTCGAATTCCGTGCACTTCTCGATACGCGTCCGCAGCGCGCGCCACTGGGTTCTCGCCGCCGTATCGCTCTCACTCGCCGCTCGCCCCGCCGAGGGACAGCGCCACACCTTGTCGAACTGGAACAGCTGGTACACAGTGTCGGGCGAGCTGCCCTTCGGTGCGCGGTGGGGCTCCCTGTTCGATGCGTCGGTGCGGCGCTCCGGACCCCTCGACCAGTGGCAGGCCGCGTTCGTGCGCGGCGGCCTTTCATATGAGATCTCCTCGGCCCTTCGCGTTGCCGCCGGCGCCAACCTCGCCGAGTCGTGGCCATACGGTAAGCTGCCCGTTGCCTACGCGTATCCGGAACGGCGGACGTGGCAGCAGGTCCTGCTGCTGCAGACGGTCGGCCGGGTGGCGCTGGTCCACCGCTATCGCCTGGAACAGCGCTGGCAGGGACGGCGCGGGGTCGATACCACCGATCACCACATCGACCACTGGGTGCGGACGTCGCGTGCCCGGTACCAGATCCGGGCGACGCTTCCTTGGCATGGAACGACGGTCGCCGTGCATCAGCCGTACCTCACCGCGTCCGAGGAGATCTTCGTCAGCTTCGGGGCGAACGTGAAGAACAACGTTTTCGACCAGAACCGCACGTCGGCGGCCATCGGGTGGCGCTTCTCGTCGGACTGGCGCGGCGAGGTGGGATTCCTCGAGCAGCTTTCCCTCAAGAGCGACGGATTGGCTGTGGAGGCGAACAACACCGTGACGTTCGGCATGAGTTTCCTGCCGCCGCGCCGCGAACACTCCACCAGGTAGCGGAACGACCACGGTGCCGCCTCGCCAGGCCATCCTCTCCGAAGAGCGATTTCGGGCGGCACCGACTTTCCATGACTACCTGGAAACGGTTCGCAAGAATGAGGACTTCTGGCGCGCGGTGTATCGCATGGCTTCGGTCCCTCCCGGCGTGGCGACGGCGGCGTGGCCCCCCGGCTGCCGCCTGCTCGTGCTCAGCGAGGACTGGTGTGGCGATGCCGTCAACGTGGTCCCGGTGGTGGCACGCCTGGCTGAGAGTCTCAGTCTGGAGATGCGGGTTGCCGGCCGTGATGCGAATCCGGATCTCATGGATGTGCATCTGACGTCCGACACGAGATCGATTCCCGTGGTCATGGCGCTCGACCAGACATTGGTCCGATGGAGTTGGTGGGGTCCGCGGCCGGCGGAGCTGCAGCGCTGGGTGCGGTCCGTGGGGCTCTGCCTCCCCAGGGACGAGCGGTATCGTCGAACTCGTTCCTGGTACGCGCGGGATCACGGGCGAACCATTGTGCTCGAGATACTGGACATGCTGGCGCGGGCGGGCCGCCGGTTCCGTGAAAGCGCGACAGATTGGCGAGACGGGGCGAAACCGCACTAGATTCCACAACCCGTGACCGAACACACCCGTCATCCGGCGGCACGCCGCCGGGTCGCGAGAGGACCGCATGGCCAGTCGTCGAATCGAACCGAACTTCAACCAGGGCTGGGGCGTCGCCGCGTTCATCGCGTTTCTGGTCGTGGCCGCGTTTTCCATTGCGTTCACGATCAATCGGCGCACTCACAGCTCGCCGCTCGATCCCACGGTACCGCACTCTACGGAGACCTGGGCCAAGTAGTGCGCGGCAGCAGCCCGGGTCCGTGCGTGACACCTCGCATCGATCCATGGGTATGACGGACGCTCACCGTGGGATACCACAAGTCATAGCCCTGAGATCAGGTCCGAGGCCGTAGTTGATCATGCGCTCGTCGATTCCGCTCCTCGTTGCTGCACTCATCACCGCCTTCCCGACAGGTCTCGTCGCGCAGGATATGCCGACGATCGGCGTGGGACGCGGACTCACGTTCGACCTGAGCGACGGGGAGCCGATCAGCTTCTTCCTCGAGCATTCGCGCGAGCTGGAGCTCACCGATTCGCAGAAGATGTCCCTCATCGACGTGCGCCGGCGACTGCGCCGGACCAATGAGCCCTTCATGCAGCAGCTCGACTCGCTGCGCGACGTGGTGGGCGTGTCGCGCGAACCGAGGCCGCGGCTGACCGATGCCGACCGCGACGCCCTGGAGCGGTTCCGGCGGCTGTCGGAGCCGGTTACCCAGGTCATTCGCGCCAACAACCAGACGGCGCAGGCCGAGGCGAGAACGCTGCTGACCGTGCCGCAGCGCGCCACGTTCGATTCGCTGGCGGCCCACGTGGGCGACGCGTCGCGGGGCCGAGGCCGCGGGCGCCCACCGCGCCCCTGAGAGCGAACGCCTATCGCCGGCGCGCTCGCAGCAAGACGGGGTGAGACTCGTAAAATGGGGTCAGTCGGCGGGTCGAGTACGACCGATTACGCCGCTGACCACTCGGCGAGCACGAACCCCTGCTTCACCACGCCGACTCGTCAGGGCGGTGCGCGTGTCGGCGTGGACTGCGGTGTGGCTGGCGCTGCTGGGCGTGATCGGACTCCTGCTGTACCTGCATCGCGGAGACGCGGAAGGGTCGGCGCGCATCGCCAACCAGGAGATCGACTTTCTGCTGGATCGCGGCGAGCAGGTGGAAGCGCTGGTGCCGGTGATGCAGCGGCACTGGTGGAACTACTTCCGCGTCACCCATGGAATCGTGGCGGCGACGAATCAGCGGCTCATCTACGTTGGGGTGCCGCCGGAACGGTTGCTGCCGCACGAAGACGAGCCTCCGGAGCTGGAAGTACGGTCGTGGCGATATCGTGCGCCCCTCGAACTCCGCGCGGAACGCGTTCTCCACCAGACGCGCCCGGGCCTCACGGTGCGCGGTGGAGGGGATACGGTCGCCTTTGCCATCGCGTCACGGAACGCCTCTCGCCTGGATTCAGTGACTGCCGTCGTCGATCGACGTCGCCTGGCGATTCGCACGGCGCAGGAGGCGGAGCGCATCGCGGTCGAGGCCACGGCGGCGGCGGCGCGGCGTCCTGTCTATCATCTGGTGCAGCCCGGCGAAACGCTGTTCGGCATCGCGGATCGCTACGGGGTCAACGTCGACTCGCTGCGTGCCTGGAATCATACTGTGCGCGACCGGATCATGGTCGGGCAGCGGCTGCTGGTGAGTCCGGGGTCGTGACGTGAAGGAGCACCGCCTGACGACGACGCGCCGCGCCCGGTACTACACGCTGGGCGACACCGTCGATGACGCCGCCGACATCTGGTTCCTGATCCACGGGTTCGGCCAGCTCGCCGGCTCGTTCCTCCGTCAGTTCCAGCGGATCGCGCGGCCGCGCCGGCTGCTGGTCGCGCCCGAAGCGCTGAACCGCTACTACAGCAAGGTCGGACCGAGCGGGACGCGTGCCGACGCCGAGGTGGGGGCCACCTGGATGACGAAGGAGGATCGGGAGAACGAGATCGCCGATTACGTGGACTTTCTCGATGCGGTGTTCGGGGAAGTCGTGACGCCCGGCGCGCGCGTCACGGTGCTGGGGTTCTCGCAGGGGGTGGCGACCGCGGCGCGCTGGCTCGCGTTAGGCAGGGGGCGCGCTGACCGGTTCGTGGCGTGGGCGGGGACGCTCCCGCCGGACCTGGACCTGGCGCTGCTCGGCAACCGCCTGGCCGGCGCGCCGCTCATTCTCGTCACGGGCTCGGCCGATCAGTTCGCGAGCTGGGTGAACCTCGAGGAGAATCACGCCCGACTCACCGAGGCGGGGATCGCCTTCGAGACCGTGGAGTTCGAGGGGGGGCATCGGTTGGACGATGGGACGCTGGAGGTATTGGGGACATAGGCCAGAGGCCACAGACGTATGCACGTAGTCCATTGCAGAGCGATGGGCATGGCCTGTGGCCAATGACCTATGGACTCTGGACTGCGGAGGGGAATCCCGCCTCTCACGTCCTACCGTCGCCCCCGCCATTTGTCGATGATCCGTCGCTCCTTCTTCGACGGATGCCCCTTGTCGCGGAACACCGGCGGCCCGAGCTGCTTCATCTGCTTCGCCAGTTCTTCGCGCGCCTGGCGGCTCTCCTCGAACTCCTCGTACAGCGTGGCGGCCACCGGCGCGGGTCCCCGGGTCTCCGACAACCCGCGCACGGTCACTCGCTGTTCGAACGGAGGCTTGCGGATGCGAATGCGGTCACCCGTCGCGACGTGGCGCGCGCGCTTGGCGCGCTCGTCGTTCACCTCGACGCGGCCTGCATCGATCGCCTCGGCGGCCAGGGCGCGCGTCTTGTAGAAGCGCGCGGCCCAGAGCCACTTGTCGAGGCGGACACGTTGGGGAGGGTGAGGGGGAGGGGGAGGGGAGGGGGAGGGGCGGGCATGGAGATTGGGCCTGGATGCCACCAGGCATCAGGGCTGGGGTTGTCGGCAACTCGCGGTGGGGTTCGCTCTCACAGCTCCCCACTCGCCACCCGTCGCAGGGTCTCCAGATCCACGTTCGCGCCCGACAGCACGACGCCGATGCACTGGCCACGCAGGCGCGGCGCCAGCTTCCTCAACCCCGCGAGCCCGGCCGCCCCCGCGCCTTCCACCAGTGAATGCGTCGTCCGCAGCACCAGGCGCATCGCTTCGGCGATCTCGGCGTCGGTCACCGTCACGAAATCAGCCAGGCTCTCCTGCAACGCCGGAAAGGTAAGATCGTACGTCGCGCGCGTGGCGAGACCGTCGGCGAAGGTGTCCGCGGACGGCGTGGTGAGCCGCCGGCCGGCGTTCCTCTTTTCGTGCGCCGCCGACGCCCCGGCCGCCTGCACCGCGTACACCGCGAGCGCCGCGGCTCCCGGGCGCGCGCCACCGCCATCGCTGCAACCGCCTGCGACCCGCCGCCGACCGCGATCACCATCGCGTCGAGCCCAGGCTGCCCTGCTCCAGCATCTCCAGCGACATCGTGCCCGCTCCGGCGATCACCCCCACCTCATTCGTCGAGTGCGCAAGCGTGGCCCCTTCGTCCCCGGCCGGGCCGATCCCGTCGGCCCGCCGCCGTGGCGTCATCATAGTCGCGTCCCTCCTGGACGACCCGGCGCGCCTATCGCACACCATGGCCGCGTTCTTCTCGGGGTTGTTCCCCGCCGGGACGCAGATCGTGGCGCGCACGCCGAACGCGTGGGCGGCGAACGCCACGCCCAGACCGTGATTTCTTCAGCATGGCCGCCACCACGCCGCGTTGCCGCTCGGCGTACGGCAGCACCATCATGAGCGACAGTCCGTTCCGTACCTTGAACGCGCCCGTCGGCTGAAAGTTCTCGTGCTTGACGAACACACGGATGCCGTGCCCGACCGCCGCATCCAGCTCGGCGTACGCGCAGGAGCGGCGTCGGCGTCAGGTACGGCGCGATCCGCTCGCGCGCCGCGCCAATTTCGTCAACACAAACCGTCAACACGATAAGAAAGATCATCGGAGAGGGCACAGGCCACCGGCCATAGCCCATACGAGGCACCGATTCGCTCCTGCCCTTGGGATGCTGGTGGGAGGAGGCTATGGCCCATGGCCTCTGAGCTATGGTCACTGCCCATGGGCCACAGGCCATGGGTGAAAGACCACAGGCCATGCCGCACGACCGCACACTGACACTCCACCCGCACTTGCGACGCCTCGACCCCCTCGGGTCCATGGCCTCGCGCTCCTCGGCGTCCCGACGAGACAGACGCGCCCCCTTCCCATGCGAGCCTGTCGCCCATTCATGCCCGATCTGACGTCACCCTCGCGCCGAGCCCACCGCATCCCCATAGTGGACACTCTTCTCGCGGACCCGCGCTGCTCGCGACCGCGCTGCTCGCGACCACTCATGCTCAGCGCTGTCGTGCACCCCCACCCCCGCCCGCCCCCCCACCCCCGCGCCGCGGCCGGAGCCGACGCCGCCGACACAGCTCCCCGCGCCGAACCCCGGAAACGCCGGCACCCGTCCCGCAGCTGCGACCATCGCCGAACGCACGCAGCTTCCAGCAGCACGACGGCTTCCTGCCGATCTACACGGAAGAGAAGAGGGGCAAGGTGTACTTGAGATCCCGCGCGACTCGATGCAGATGCTCTTCTTCGCGCAGCAGGCCACCGGCCTGGGCTCCAATCCCATCGGCATCGACCGCGGCGGCGGCGGCCTGGAAAACGTCACGGACTTCGTGCGCAGCGGCGACCGCGTCATGGTGCTCTTCGAGAACTGGAACTACGCGCGTCGCTCGCGAACAACGCCGCGCACCAGTTCTCTGTGGCGCAGTCGTTCCCGCCCAGCATTATCGCCTCGCTGCCGGTGCTCGCCGACGAGGGTGGACGCGTGCTGGTGGACGCCACGAGTTCGCCTACCGGGACTGGACCGACGTCGGCCAGACGCTCCAGGGGAGCAGGCAGGGGAACTACCAGGTGGTGCGCGACCGGTCGTCCGTCTACCAGCCGTACACGAAGGGCTTCCCGGATAACAGTGGCTCGACTCGTCGCTCACGTTCGTCACCAACGGCGCGCCGGGGATCCTCATCGCGGATCCTCGCCGACGGACACGCCGTCACGCTGCACCAGCACCTGAGCTTCGTGCGCCTGCCTGACGCGGGGTATCGTCCCGCGCCGTCGATCCGCGCATCGGCTTCTTCGGCATCTCGTTCAACGACTACGGGCAGCCCATCCAGGGCCGTCTCGATCAGCACTGGATTTCGCGCTTCCGGCTGGAACGCACCAATCCGAACGATCCCAACAGTCCCATCAAGAATCCGATCGTGTATTACGTCGACCCGGGCATTCCGGAGCCGCTGCGCACCGCATCCATAGAACGGGGCGCACTTCTGGTCGCAGGCCTTCGACCGCGCCGGACTCCGCGGCGGATTCGTGGTGCGCGACCTGCCGCCCGGCGCCGACCGATGGACATCCGCTACAACATGGTGCTCTGGATCAACCGCAACGAGCGGGGCTGGTCGTTCGGCGGCTCGTTAGGCGACCCGCGCACCGGAGAGAACATCAAGGGCGTCGCCCACATGGATTCGCACCGCAATCGCACCGACTACAACATCTACGCCTCGCTCATGGGCGCCGACCCGTCGCCGGCCGACACGCATTTCGTCCTCGCCCGCATCCGCCAGGTGACCGCCCACGAGCTCGGCCACACGCTCGGCATGGCGCACAACTACATCGCAGTCCACCTACGAGCGCGGCTCGGTGATGGACTACCCGGCGCCGCGCGTGCGATTGACGCCCAGGGTGGATCGATCTGAGCCAGGCCTACGCGTCGGGGCCGGGCGACTACGACGTATGGGCAATCCACTGGGCCTACGGCATCTTCCCGCCCGCCAGCGAAGCCGATTCACTCAAGGCCATCGTCGATGAAGGGCTGAAGAAAGGCTACCTGTTCCTCACGGACCAGGACGGCCGACCCGAGAACGGCTCCGATCCGCGCGTCAGCATCTGGGACGATGCCAAGACACCCGTGGAATTCCTCAAGCGACAGATGGACGTGCGCCGCGTGGCCATGGCGCGCTACGGGTTGCGCAACATCCGCCCCGGCGAGCCGATTGCACTCCTGCACGACCGATTCGTGCCGCTCTACCTCTTCCATCGCTGGGGCATCATCCGCATCGGAAGACGATCGGTGGCATGGAATACAGCTACGGAGTACGCGGCGATGGGCAGCCGCGACGCGGCCGGTGGAGCCTGCGCGCCAGCGTCAGGCGCTGGATCAGTTACTCCTTGCCCTGAGCCCCACGGAGCTGGCGATTCCCGACACGGTACTCCGCTGCTCCCGCCTGCGCCTCCGGGTTTCAACGGTGGCGTGGAGCTCTTCTCCCGCCGCACCCGTCCCGTGTTCGACGAGTTCGGCGCCGCGCGCACACTGGCGCAGATGGTGGTCGATGCGCTGCTCCAGAGCCGACCGCGATGCCCAGCCTGATTCAGTTTGCGCGTTACCAGAAGAATCCCCTCACGTTCAACGAGCTGATCGACCGCATCGCGGCGGTACGCATGCAGCCCGGAACCATGGACCGCGAAGAGCCGGAATCCTGCGGGCCACGCAGCGCGCGGTGATCGATCGGGTGATGTTACTGGCCGCCGACAGCGACGCCGCGGGATGTGCGGGCGATCGCCGAGTACCGGATCCGGAACTGGTTGCCCATGGCAAAGCAGCGCGCCGGGCAGGGGAACCTCGAGAATCGCGCGCACTGGACCGAGGTCCAGGCCGACTTCACGCGCTGGCTGGACAAGCGGAGCTTCCCGCGACCACCCGTGCCCTGCGTGCGCCGCCGGGCGATCCCTTCGGCGAGGACGACGACTTCGGGATGTGGGGAAACCCCGACCCCCGTACGAACCGGAGGAAGGTTTCGGGTTCCGTAAGGCCCCTCTGCCGGCGTGGCCTGCGGCGCCAGGAGAAACCAGGCGGCACGGGTACGTGCGTGGTGAGGCGGCAGCCGCGATGACGGTCGGACAGGTGATGCGGCCGCACAGACACGTCACGGGCGGCTCGCCGTCTCTCCAGCAAGGAACCGCTCGCTACATACCTGTCCTCATTTCGTTACGCGCCTTCATCGCGTCTCAGTCGTTCCCGCGCCACGTTTCTCGCGCTCCCGCGCCTCCGCCTCCTCACCGATCGCCGCGACCTACCGCTTCGCCGTCGGTGGCGCCGCCAACTACGGCGTCGCCGGTGGCGATTTCACGACTATGTGGACCACGGCTGGGGGCTCGACGCGTTTTTCCGCTGGAACGCCGACCGGCGCGGCGTGCTCAGTCTGCGCATCGACGGCGGTTGGCTGCAGTACGGACACGAAAAAAAGCGCGTCCCGCTGTCCTCGACCATCGGCGGCCGGATCCTCGTGGATCTCACCACGTCCAACAACATTGTCTGGATGGGCATCGGACCGCAGCTCACGCTGCCGCTTCCCGGCTTCCGCCCCTACGCGAATGCCAGCGCCGGGTTTTCCTACTTCTTCACGGAAAGCTCCGTGGAAGGCTCCCCGACAACCAAAGCTTGCCCAGACGAAGAACTATCACGACGGCACCTTCGCCTGGGGCGTCGGCGGCGGCCTGCTCATCCCCTTCAAGACCCGAAAGGGCGAAGTCGCCATCGATCTTGGCGCGCGATACCACAACAACGGCCAGGTGAGCTACCTGCGAAAGGGTGGCATCGAGGATCTTCCCAACGGCGACATCGTGCTGCACACCATCCAGAGCGATGCCAATCTGGTCACGTATCGGGTTGGGGTGTCGTTTTCGATTCAGTGATGGGAGGTCAGAGGGTCAGGGATCAAGGGCCACAGGCCTTAGCCTTCGGCGCAGTACATTGGACTCGGCCTTCGGCCTTTGCGCCTTGAGACTCCTCACTCCCATCCCTCCCCGCGCCTTCGTTCACGCTTCCGTTCGGAGCGCCGGCGCTTCTCGGATAACCGGGCTTCGCGCACCGCACGCGATGGCTTGGTCGCCTTCCTGGGCTTCGGCACGATCAGCGCCCGCCTGACGAGTTCCGCCAGACGCGCCTCCGCCAGGTCCCGGTTCTGACGCTGACTGCGCGTTTCGCTCGACACGACGCGCAGAAACCCCTCGCCGTCCAGGCGGTTCGACAGCTTCGCGACGACGCGCTCCCGTTCTTCCGCGGAGAACGCCCGGGCGCAGCGGGTTCCAGCGAACCTCGATCCGCGACGACGTCACGTTCACGTGCTGGCCCCCCGGGCCGCCCGACCGTGTCGCCCGCACGTGGAGCTCCTCGCGCGGAATAGCGTGATCGAGGGTCGACCCGGAGCCCCTCGTCCCGGGCGCCTGATGAGGACTTGTGCGGCATCGGCGCCGCGAAATGCTCGGCCCGTGACGCCACGGTGACCTCGGGTCCAAAATAGTTGTGGGCCCGCGCCTCCTGGCTGTAGGCAGTGCCTAGCAAGCAGCCTTCCCGTCGCGCGTCGTTTGGCCTTCGACCTCTGCCCTTTTCGCCTTCCGCCTCTGCCCTTTCGCCTTTGGCCTCTGACCTTTGGCCTTTCGCCTCTCGCCTTTGGCCTCTGGCCTTTGGCCTCTCGCCTCTGACCTTTGGCCTCTCTGACCTTCGTCCTCCATGCGCCCATTGCCTCGCCTTTCCTCCCAGTCGTCCACAGCATGGCAAAACGCACCACCCAGCCGAGCCGGCGTATTGCAGGTTGCCATACCCGCACTTCGGATCACCGCGTGACCACTCAGGCTTCCGCCGCGCGCCGACCATCCTGGAACCTCGACGCCTTGCTGCGCTGGATGTACGTGGGGCGGCTCGCCATGACGGCTGCGATCTTCCTCGCCGCCGTCTTTGCGTGGCGCGACGCGGAGAAGACCGACACGCTGGTCGCGTCGCTGCTCATCATGGGCGCGATGATCTTCACCGCCGGGTCGGCGGTCTACAGCGAGTCTACCGGAGTCCGCTCGTCCGGCGTTCTTCGCCGCAGGCACTGTTCGACCTCGTGCTGGTGACGGCGTCGTGCACATCACCGGCGGCGGCACGTCGCAATTCGCGGCGCTCTACATCCTGGTCATCGCCACCGCGGCGCTGCTCCTGCCGACCACGGGGCTGCTGATCGCCGCGCTCGGCTGCGGGCTGTACTTCGCCGACGTCCTGCTCGGCACCATCGCCCCTGGACCTCGGACTCTGGCTGCAGCTCGGGGTCTTCGGCACGGTCGCCCTGCGCGGGCTACATCGCCACGCGGCTGCGCGAGGCGCGTGCCGGCACGGGGAGTTCGCGGCGGAGCTGGTCAAGGCGCGCCTGCAGGCCACGACATCCTGCGGAACATCCGCAGCGGGATCGTCACCGTCGATGAGTGGGGAACGCTGCTGTACGCCAACCCCGCGGCCAGCTCGCTCCTCGGCGTCGATCTGGGACGCCGAGTCGGGGACCCGGTGCTCGGCCTATCGAGCCGGTTTCGCCCGCGCTCGCGCGCGCGCTCGAGCGCGCGGCCGAAGGGGTGCGCACGACGCGCGCCGAGGGACGCGTCGCGACCACGCACGCGGCAGTTCCCGATCGGCCTCAACACCACCATGACGTCGGCGGCCGAGACCGGCGGCGACCGGGCGAACGGCGACGGCGATCTTCCAGGACATCTCCGACCAGAAGCGGCTCGACACGCTGCACATGCGCGCCGAGCGGCTCGAGGCGGTCGCCGAGCTGAGCGCCTCGCTCGCGCACGAGATCAAGAATCCGCTGGCGTCCATCCGGAGGGCGGTGGAGCAGCTCGGGCGCTCGCCGAAGGCCACGGCGGACGAGCGCACGCTCACAACCTCATCGTCCGGGAGTCCGATCGCCTGTCGCGGCTGCTCTCCGAGTTCCTCGACTTCGCGCGCGTGCGCGGGTCCCGCGTGGAGCGGCTCGACATCGGCGCGGTGGCGCGCGGGGCGGCGATCTCGCCGCCACCAACCCGGATCGCCCCGAGGACGTCGAGATCGCGTGCACGACGCCGGACGACGTCGCTCTGCATCGAGGGCGACGAGGACCTGCTGCATCGCGCGGTCTTCAACCTCGCGCTCAACGCGGTGCAGGCGTCCCGCCCAGCCGGTCGGTGCGCGTCGAGGTCGCGCCGCTGCGCTCGACGACGCGCCGGCCGGCGTCTCGTTCGATCGCGGCGGCGTCGCGCTCCGCGTCTCCGACGACGGCCCGGGCATCCCGCCGAGATCCGCGACCGGCTGTTCGACCCGTTCTTCACCACCAAGCCCGGCGGCAGCGGGCTGGGCCTGGCGGTCGTCCACCGCGCCATCGAGGCCCACCGCGGCTTCGTCTTCGTCGACAGCGACGACACGGGACGCGCGTGACCGTGCTGCTGCCGCTCCACAGACCGAAGCCGGAGACCGATGACCGACCGCGCACGGCAACGGACCGAGCGTCCTCGTCGTCGACGACGAGGCGGGCATCCTCGAGTCGCTCCGCATCCTGCTCAAGAACGAGGGCTTCACGCCGCACGTCGCGCTGGGCGGCAAGCAGGGGCTCGAGCAGATCGACGTCGCTCGCGCCGGACATCGTGCTCAGCGACGTGCGCATGCCGGACGTGGGCGGGCTGGAGATCCTCAGCGCGGCGCGCCAGCAGGACCCGGACATGCCGGTGATCCTCATGACGGCGCAGGCCACGCTGCAGTCGGCGATGCAGGCGGTGAACGAGGGCGCGTACTACTACATCCAGAAGCCGTTCCGCAACGACGAGCTGCTGGCGATCCTGAGGCGCGCGGCCGAGCACCGGCACCTGCGCGTCGAGAACAAGTCGCTCAAGCAGGAGATCCGGCGCCGCGACACGACCATCGGGCGGCCGGCCGGTGGGGAAGAGCAAGTCGTGGCTCGACGTGCTGCGCCTGGCGGAGACCGTCGCGCCGACCGACTCGACGGTGCTGATTCAGGGCGAATCGGGCACCGGCAAGGAGGTCATCGCGCGCTACATCCACGACCTCTCGCAACCGCGCGGATGGCCCGTTCCTCTCGATCAACTGCGGCGCGCTGCCGGAGAGCCTGCTGGAGAGCGAGCTGTTCGGCCACGTGAAGGGCTCGTTCACCGGCGCCGTGAAGGACAAGGCGCGGCCTGTTCACGGCGGCGGCGAAGGGCACGTTCTTCCTCGACGAGATCGGCGAGACGACGCCGGCCACGCAGGTGAAGCTGCTGCGCGTGCTCCAGCAGCGGAAGGTCATCCCGGTGGGCGCCACCGAGTCCGTGCCGATCGACACGCGCCTGGTCGCGGCCACCAACCGCGACCTCGAGGAGGAGATCCGCCGCGGCACCTTCCGCCAGGACCTGTACTACCGGCTCAACGTGATCGCCATCCACCTGCCGCCGCTGCGCGAGCGCAGGGACGACATCCCGCTGCTCGTCGAGTCGTTCCTGCAGCGTCGGCCGCGCAGCGCGGCGAGCCGCCGAAGCAGCTGAGCGCCGCGGCGCACTCGAGGTCGTGCAGTCCTATCCCTGGCCCGGCAACGTGCGCGAGCTCGAGAACGCGCTGGAGCGGGCCGTGATCCTCACGGACGGGCGACGCATCGAGCCGCAGCGCTGCCCGAGCGGGTGACGCACGCCGGACGCCGGAGCGGCTCGTGGAGACCGGGCCAGGCCGAACCCCACGCTCGACGCCATCGAGCGGGCGTACATCCTGTGGGTGCTGCAGAGCGAGGGCGGGAACAAGACGCGGGCGGCCGAGACGTTAGGCATCGACCCGTCGACGCTGCACCGCAAGCTGTCGCGCTTCGGAACGGAGTCGTGAGGCCCCATCGCCCCGCCTGCTCGCCATCGGGCCCGTCGCCGCCAGCCGTCACCCTGCTCGCGGCCCTCGCGGCCATGGCGACGTGGCCGGTCGGCGTCTTTCAGGACGACGGCATCTACACCGTCCTCGCAAAGGCCCTGGCGACGGGACACGGCTTCCGCTACCTGAACATCCCCGGGCTTCCGCACGCGACGCACTATCCGCCGGCATACCCGGCGTTTCTCGCACTGCTCTGGCAGTTCGCGCCGCGGTTCCCGTCCAACGTCGCGGTGTTCACCTTCGCCAACGCCGTCTTTCTCGCCCTTGCCGCGGCCGGCACGTTTCACTCCTTCGCGCGCACTCGCGCGGCGATCTCCGGCGCGGGGGCTGCCGTGGTGTGCCTCGCCGCCGGTGGCGCTGCGCCGCCCCTCATCTTCGGCGTGTTCGTGCTCTCCGAGCCGATGTTCATGGCGCTCCTGCTTCCGGCGCTGCTCCTCGCGGAGCGCGCGGCCGATGGCGGGCGAGCGCGTGATGCGTTCGGCGACGGGCCGCGTGCGCCGGCTCCTCGCCATGGTGCGGACGCCGGGCGCTTGCTGATTCCGGCGCTGGTGATGGTCCTGGTCGGCCGGCGCCACTGGCGAGGCGCGGCGCTGGCGCTCCCGGCGCGGCGCGCTTTCTCGTGCCGTGGCAACTGTGGGCGGGCGCACCGGCCGCGGAGGTGCCGCCGGTGCTGGTCGGCAAGTACGGGGCCTACGGGCGTGGCTTGCCGCTGCGGTGCGAAGCGGCGGGATCCCGTTCCTGGTCCGCGTGGTGGCGACGAACCTCCACGGAGCTCGACGACATGGCGGGGAAGTGTTCTCGGGGGTGGATCCCGCGGCGCCGGGCCGGCGCCCGGCCTGCGGTCGCGACTCGTCGGTGCTCCTGGCTCACCGGGCTCGGCCAGTTCGCTCCGCGCGGCGGATGCCGGTACGCTGCTCTTCATCGATGCCGTACCTGTCGCTGGTGCTCGTCTGGCCGTTCGACCCCACGCGGTTCGTGTGGGCGATCCTTCCGCTGTTCGGGATCCTCCTGCCCGGCAACGTCGCCACGGCCGCTGGGTCCATGGCACCCGGGCCGCCGGGCGATCCGCGGCGCCGCCTGGCCCGGCGGCGCTCCTGGCGTGCGGATTCGCCGTCTACAACGTGCGCGGCGTGCGACAGCGCTGGTGGGACACGATCCCCCGCGCCAACACCGAGCGCGCCACGCCCCTCGTGGCCTGGGCGCGCACCCACACCGCGCCCGACGACGTCCTGGCCACCGACGACGACGCGCTGCTCAACCTGTACACCGGCCGCCGGGCCGTGCCGGTGGGCACCTTCACGCCGCAGGAGTACCTGCGAGCCCAGACCTACGCCTTCGCCGCACCAGCTCGCGCGGATCATCGCGCGCTACCAGCCGCGCTACGTCCTGTGCTCGACCAGCTACGGCGTCATGGCGGCCCGCGAGCTGGCGCGTCGCGACCCCGCGCACATGCGCATCGCGGCCGTGTTGACGCGCGGCGTCGTCTACGAAAGGACGCCGGAGTGAGCGCGCCACGCGCCGCGAGCGACCCCTGGGGGGGCGTCGGACAACCGGCGCCGGTTCCAGGCGCGATCACCGGCCCGGTGGGAGCGCCCGCTCCCGTCGGCTCGGCGGCCGCCACACCACGGGTGACGGCCTGGAACGCCGAGGACGCGCGGCGAGACTCCAGAAGCTCCTCCCGTTCCTGCTCGTCGCCATCGTGTTGCTGGTGGCCATCCTCACCATCACGCCATGGCCGGTCGGCGTGTTCGAGGACGACGCCATCTACACCGTGCTGGCGAAGGCGCTGGCCACCGGTGAGGGGTACCGCCTCGATCAATCTCCCCGGCGCGCCGCACGCCACGCACTATCCGCCGGGCTACCCGCTCGTGCTGGCCATGCTCTGGCGCCTGGCACCACGATTTCCCTGACAACATCGTCGTATTCAAGTTCGCGAACGCGGCTCTTCTGTCCCTGGCCGCGCTCGGCGTCTACCAGTTCTGCCGCCGGCGTCTTGCGGCTCTCGCCCCTCCTCGCATCGGGCGCGGCGCTGGCCGGAACGCTGTCGGTGGTGGTGCTGCTCATTACCGGCGTGATCCTGTCGGAGCCGCTGTTCATGGCGTCGCTGATTCCGGCCCTGCTCCTGGCCGAGCGAAGCGCACGCGACGACGACGCGCGCATGGCCGCGCTCAGCGGCGCGCTGCTGGGGTGGTGGCGCTGGTGCGCACGCTCGGCGCGGTGGCGGTTCCGGCGGCGGCGCTGGTGCTCCTGGTGCGCCGGCGCATGAGCGGGCGGCGCTCGCGCTCGTGGCCGGCGCCGAGCCTCCTGCTGGTTCCCTGGCAGCTCTGGGTCTCCGCCTATCAGCACGAAGTCCCACCGGTCCTGGCCGGCAAGTACGGCGCGTACGGCTCCTGGCTGATCGACGGCTACCGCTGGGCGGCCTCCCGTTCGCGTGGTCCGTCGTTCAGGTCAACGTCGCGGGCCTGAACCGCGTCCTCGGCTATCTGTTCATGCCGGTGCGCGCCTCCTGGCCGCACCTCGTGGCATTTCTCACGTTGGTCGCGCTCTTCTTCGGCGGATTGCTCGCGCTCGTCAGGCGCGCGCCGGTCACGGTGCTCTTTCTCGCTGTTCTACGTCGGGGTGATCGTGCTCTGGCCGTTCGAGCCCGACCGGTTCGTGCTTGCGGTGTGGCCGCTGCTCGCGGTGGTGACCGGCGCCGCCATCCTGACCCTCTGGCGCTGGCGCCCGCGCCGCGGACCGACGCGAGCCGCGCGCTGGGCGGCGCTCGCGTTGTCGGCGGCCGTGGTCGCTGGTCACGTCACCTACAACGTGCGCGGGTATCGCGGCGCCTGGTGGGCGTCGGTACAGCGGCAGGGCGGGCAGAGCGCCAAGCCGATCGTCGAGTGGGTGGCGCAGCACACCGCGCCCGATGACGTACTGTCCACCGAGCACGATCTCATCGTCTACCTGTACACGGGGCGGCGGGCCGTCCCCGTCTCTACCTTTCTGCCACGGGAGCGCATCCATCCGCTCTCGGCGGCCGAGACGCTGGCCAGTGTGCGCGACGTGATCGAGCGCTACCAGCCGCGCTATCTACATCACCGCGTGGCAGCCCGCTGTCGACGCCGCGAACGCCCTCTCCGCCGGAGACCATCCGCTCCTCCGGCGAGCCGGCCACACCCCGAACGCTTTCGTTTTCGAACGGATCCAGCCATGACCAGTCCCCGCCGAATGACTCCGCTCAACGCCGCGGCGATGGAGGGGCTGATCCCGCGCATGCGGGGCCGCACGCCGATCGAGCCCGACGAGGTGCGCCTGTCGGTGCTCATTCCGGTCTACAACGAGCGCACCACCATCGAGCTGATCATCGACCAGGTACGCTCGGTGCCGGTGAACATGGAGATCATCTGCGTCAACGACTGTTCGACCGATGGCACCCGCGACGTGCTCGACCGGCTCAAGCGCGACGGCCGCATCGATCAGCTCATCCACAAGGAGCGGAACGAGGGAAAAGGGGCCGCGATCCGCAGCGCACTCCGGGCGAGCACCGGCAACGTGGTCATCGTGCAGGATGCCGATCTCGAATACGATCCCGCCGACTGGCCGCAGCTCCTCGATCCGATCATCGAGGGAAGAGCCGACGCCGTGTTCGGCTCGCGGTTCCTCAGCGGCCCGCATCGCGTGCTCTACTACTGGCACTCCGTGGGGAACTGGATCCTCACCACCGTCAGCAACATGTGCACGAACCTGAACCTGACCGACATGGAGACGTGCTACAAGGCGATTCGCGGCGATGTCGCGCGCGCGCTCACGTTGACGTCGGATCGGTTCGGCTTCGAGCCCGAGGTGACGGCACGTCTGGCACAGGCTGGAGCCAGGATCTTCGAGGTTCCGATCAGCTATTCCGGTCGAACGTACGCCGAGGGAAAGAAGATCGGTTGGCGCGATGGCGTGGCCGCGATCTGGCACATTGTGCGCTTCAACCTGCTTCCGCCGGTGACGCGAAACACAAGCGACGCCGCACCGCGCTGACGCGCCGAAATCCGCGTTACCTCCGTCGTTCCCGTCGCGTCTTGCGGGTGTTCTCAAGCTCGTGCTTGACGCTTGCTGAAGACCGGGCGGGCGCAACCGGCGGGAGGGCAGCATCACTCGACGTGAGCGGCATGGCAGACTGCAAGACAGGGCGCAAAACACTCAGGGCAATGCGACCTGCGAGCGATCTGCCCAAACGTCCAACCGATTGCAGGGCAAGTAGATGTAATCGGGAACGGCTGCTGGTCCACGCGTTGCCTCATACGGAGACCAAAGCAGTCGTCTCGAGCAGAATCCACCTCCAACGGGACCCCCGGAGACCAAGCATGCGCAACACGATTCGCAAGGGCTTCACGCTGATCGAACTTCTCATCGTCGTCGTGATCATCGGCATCCTGGCCGCGATCGCGATCCCGAAGTTCGCGAACACGAAGGAGAAGGCGTACCTCGCGTCGATGAAGTCGGATCTTCGCAACATGGCGACCACCGAGGAAGCATACTTCGCCGACTTCCAGGTGTACACGTCGGGTACCGGCCAGAACAACTCTGGTGGTACGGCGGCGATCAACGGTTTCGTTCCGTCGGCCGGCGTGACGGTGGTTGCCGCGGCGACAGGCGGGACGGGTTGGAGCGCGACGGCGGCCCACTCGGCCACCACCAAGACGTGCGCCATGTTCGTCAACGTCGGTGTGGTTGCTCCGGCTACGGTCGACGGCGAGCCGAAGTGCAACTAGCCTCGTAGCACCCTCCCACAGTTACGAGGTGGAACGGGCGGCGGCCGAAAGGCCGCCGCCCTTCCGTTTGCACACCGGCGCCGGTTCGATTCTCTCGCCAGCTGCCTAACGCGAGTGGCGAGCCACCGCGCGACCTCGCGCGGCGCGGCCAGAGATCGGCACCGCCCGCAACCCACGCCAGTCGACGCGCCGGCCCGGCCGACGGCCATCTCGGCCCCGCCGGGTTCTCCTGCAGGCCGCGGATGCAGAGCCATGCTTATCCTCGCCATGAAACGATGACGGTCTTCGGCGCCGCGGATGTCATACTCCTCGCCAATGACCTCCCACCTTCCACGCCGTTTCGTGGCGACCCGCCAGGCCGATGGCCGCGCCGCCTTCACGCTTCCCGAAGTGCTCCTGGCTATCATGATCTTCGCGGTCGGGATCCTGGGACTTGCATCCACGGCGACGTTCATCGCCGCCCAGACGGGCGACGCCCGCCGACTCCTCGATGTCGCGGAAGTGGCCGGAGCGCGGCTCGACTCGCTCCGGGCCACGCCCTGCGCGACACTCGCCCCCGGACTGGACACCTTCGTGGGCGGCACCGTCGCCTGGACCGTCAGCACGGCGCCGCGCAGCCGGGCGGTGCGCCTCACGCTCACCACGGCTCGGAGCGGCCGTACCCGCACGTTCATCCTTGACGCGCTCCTGCCATGCGATCCGTGACGGCGTGGTCCGCGGTGCGGCGTCGAGGGCCCCGCGGCACCTCCCTCATCGAGCTGATCGTGGCGCTCGCCGTGTTCGGCGTCGTCGCCGGCGCGATGGTGCGCGCCCTCGATCGGCAGGCACGGTTCCACGATGGCATCAACCGCATCCTCGAGACCCGCACGCAGATGTCCGCGGCGCACGACGCGATTGCCGAAGAACTGCGGTCCGCATCCAGCGCTGCCGGCGACATCGCAGGCATCACCGACTCGGCCATCGTCTACCGCTCGCTGGCGGGCAGCGCCCTGGCGTGTGCGGTGGCACCGACCCTCGTCGATCTGGCGCCAAGCGTGGTCGCCAGCGGTCAGCGGCTGGCCAGCTTCGCGTCCCGTCCGCGGGCGGGGGACTCGATCTGGGTACGCGACGAAGGCGCGTTGCCGGCGTCATCGGACGACCGATGGGTACCGGCCCTGGTGATCAGCGCCGTACCGTTGACGGGCGCCTGCGCCGGCACGCCCTTCGTCGATCCGGTCCTCGATGCCGGCCGCGTCGGGTGGCGACTGACGTTGAGTGCTGCCACGTCGCTCCCGGCCACCATCGCGGCAGGTACGACCGTCCGCCTAACGCGGCTTTCGCGATTCGCGCTTTATCGCACGTCTACCGGAGAGACCGCTCTTGGCTGGGCGGACTGGAATCCGGCCGCAGCAGCCTGGAACGTGATTCAGCCCGTGAGCGACCGGCTGGTACCGTATAACCGCGCCCGGCCCGGCGCCGGAGGAATCGCGTTCGCGGCCTGGGACTCGCTGGGCGTGCAGCTGCCGCCGGGTCTCCCGCCTGCCGCGGCCGCGCGACTGTCGGTGACGGCACGCGCCCTGACCCGCGGCGCAGTGCGCCTGGACGGCGTGGTACGCGGGGTCCGCACCGACTCCCTGGCATCGATCATCGCGTTGAGGAATCGCAGATGAAAACGCTCACCCACGCCGCCTCGCGGGCGGCATCCCGCTGGACTCGAACTCCCGCAAATCGGATCTTCGCCGTCGCGCCGGACCAGCCGATCAGTCTCTCCGCCGCCTGCGTGCCGGGGCCGGCCAGCCGGCCGCCTCGTCGCGGCATCGCGCTGCCGGCGGCACTGATTTCGCTCGCGGTCGTCTCGCTGTTCATCGCCGGCTCGGCGTTCTTCGCCATGCAGGAGGCGCGCGCCGGTCACAATGCGCTCAGCGAACGGCAGGCGCTCGAGGCGGCAGAGTACGGGGCCACCGCGCTCATGCGCGACTGGACTCCGGACCTGAGCCTGTCCACCGCGGTCGGAGGCACGCTGGGCCCGTTCACCACGGCCCTGGCTGGGGCCACGGCCGTGGCTCGGGCCACGCGCAGCAGCATGGTGTCGTTCTGGGTGGCGAGCGAGGGGACCGCCGGCGCGGCCTCGCTCGGTGCCGATGCGCGCCGGCTCGTGAACGTACTCTACCGGCTCAATCTGGCAGAGCCGGATGTGGCGGCGGCTCTGACCGCGCGCGACAGCGTCGAAGTGGAAACCGGCGGACGGGTGGAAGGGGCCGACAGCGTAGTCGCGGGTCCGGGCGTGATTGCGTCCTGCGCGACACCGTCGCCATCGATCGCCGGGGTCGCGGCTCCTGACACGCTGGCCATCTGCGACGGCACTTGCGGCGGAGCGTCCGCCGGGAACGTACGGGGGCTTCCTCCCCGGCTGGAGGATCCGGCCGCCGCCGACTCGCTGCGCTATCTGGTCTTTGGAGATCGGACCTGGCAGTCTCTCGCCGCCGACGCCGACGTCGTCCTGCCGCCTAACGTCTCGGTGACCCCCGCTCCCCAGGCGTCAGCCGGAGCGTGCCAGCGCGGCGTCCCGGCCAACTGGGGCGATCCGTTCCGGGCGTCGCCCTGCGCCGATTACTTCCCGGTCATCTGGGCGCGCGGCGATGTGACGATCGCTGGTGGGAGGGGGCAGGGAATCCTGCTGGCCGAGGGCGACGTGCGGTTGGTGGCGGGCGCGTCGTTCGTGGGGCTGGTGATCGCGCGCGATGACATCGTCACCGGGGCGGGCGGCGGATCGATTGTCGGCGCGGCGTTCGCGAGTGATTCCCGGTTGGCGCCAGGCGACCACAGCGTCATAGGAAGTGGTGGGCTGATCCGGTACTCCGCCTGCGGACTGGAGAGCGCGCTATACGGCTCGGCGCTGCTCAAACGCGTGGAAGAACGCGCGTGGGCCGAGCTGCCGTAGACGCGGCACTGCCTCGTGCTGCGGGTGTGCCCTGGCCTCCGGGCGGTGCCGGTTGCCTCTCTCCAGCGGCCTTTTTGACTCCAATCTCCCCATACCGTCACCGCCGCAAGGTGATCCTGCTCACCCCTGCGGGAATTCGCAACGCGCGCCGCACTCTGCTGTTACTCCCCCTCAGGGACGGTCGTGTACATGGCAGAATCGACCGACCGACGGGACAAAGTGCCCTCTCCGTTCGCGCCGCGCCGGCAATGTCGCCGCAGCGTCTCAACTGAAGGCTCGCGTTCCCGGCCGCGCTGATCCCCTCGTTATGCGGAGTTGCCGGATCCGCCGACGCCTTCGCACGACGCACACGAAAAGACCACGCCGAGCTCGCGCTCCCGCGATTCCCGGCATCGGATTCACACCGCACTCGGCCAACTCGTTATGGCGCTCTTCGGTCGCAAAAAGACGACGATCGGACTCGACGTCGGTTCAGGACTCATCAAGGTCGCGGTCGTGGAACACGGACCAGGTGAGCCGGAACTGGCGCGCGTCGTGATCACCCCCCTCCTGGCCGACGCCATCGTCGAGGGCGAGGTGATGGACCCGGGCATCGTCACCGACGCGATCCGGTCGGCGCTCGAGCAGTCCGGCGTGAAATCACACGACGTCGTCACCGCGGTCGGCGGGCGCGACGTCATCATCAAGAAAATCCAGATCGAGCGCGTGAAGGATCAACAGGCGCGCGAGCTGATGCGCTGGGAGGCCGAGCAGCACGTGCCGTTCGACATGGAGTCGGTGGAGCTGGACTTCCAGATCCTCGATCCCGAAGGCGACGGCATGGACATGAGCGTGCTGCTGGTGGCCGCCAAGCGCGACCTGATCGAATCGAAGATCCGGCTGCTGTCCGACGCAGGGTTGAACGTGTCGGTGGTGGACGTCGATGCATTCGCCCTCCACAACGCGTTCGAGGTCAATCATCCCGACGCGATGAGCGGCGTGGTGGGGCTGATCAACATCGGACACGAAGTCACCAACATCAACATCCTCGACGAGGGAGTGCCGATCCTCACCCGCGACATCACGGTCGGGACGCGGCGGTTTCGCGAGGACCTGCAGCGGGAGCGCGGCCTCGGCGCCGAGGAAGCGGAGTCGTTGCTGCAGGGCTATGACCGCTCGCCGCACCTCGACGCCGTCATCGAAGGGCGGGGCGAGGAGATCGCGGTTGGCGTCGAGCGGGCGGCGGCGTTTCTGGCCTCCTCGTCGCGGACCGGCAGCCAGATGCGCGCCGTGTACCTCTGCGGCGGCGGCTCACGCGTCCCCGGTCTGGCCGAGGCGCTCGGACGCCGGCTGCGCCTTCCGGTGGAGCAGGCCAATCCCCTGGCCAACCTCCGTGTTCGCGACGGCGCCCTCGACGGGTTGGTGACCGACGAGGTGGCGCCCCTTCTCATGCTCCCCATCGGCCTCGCACTGCGCAAGGCCGCGTGAGTCCTCTCTGAGCGCATAACGATGATTGAAATCAATCTGCTGCCGGGTGCGGCACGGAAGACGAAGGGACGCGGCACGGGCTTTTCGCTCGTGGCCGTCGCGGCCGGCGCGCGAGCGCGGGTCAAGGATCCCTTCATGCTCAGCGCCGCGGCCAGCGTGCTGGTCGCCGCCGGTGCGGTTGGCCTCCTCTACTTCTCGCAGACCGCCAAGGCGGCTGATCTGGGAGTCCGTGAGCAGAAGGCGGTCGCCGACTCGGTACGTTTCGCGACGGTACTGCGGGAACACCGGCGGGCCACCGCCAAGCGCGATTCGGTCCTGCGCCAGCTGCAGGTCATTCGCGCGATCGACGACGACCGGTTCGTCTGGCCCCACGTCATGGACGAGGTCAGCCGGGCGCTGCCGCCGTACACCTGGCTCAAGTCCCTCGCCGCGGTCACCGCGGTGGCCACCCCGTCGGCCCCCGCGGCCGCCGCCGGCGCCAAGGACCCGACGCCCGAAGCCGAGCCCCCACGGTTCCGCATCGTGGGCAACACCGTAGACATCCAGGCGCTCACGCGCTTCATGAAACTGCTCGAGACCTCGCCGTTCATCCAGAACGTGCAACTGGCGCGGTCCCAGCTGGCGATGGTCGACGGGAAGGAAGTCACCGAATTCGAACTCGAAGCGCAGTACGAGCGTCCGGACAAGTCGGCGCTCATGACCGCCCCCGTCACGCTGTCGGTGAGGTAACCATGGCACTCCTGCCCAAGAATCAGCGTGACCAGGCGATGGTGCTGGTTTGCATCATCGCGGTGGCGCTGGCTGCCCTGTACTGGATGTACGTCTATTCGCCCAAGCAGACGGAGCTGGCGACCCTCACCGTCCGCGTGGATTCGCTCGAGCACGCCAACGACCGCGCCCGGACCGAAACGGCCAAGGGATCGGCGGGCGACGTGCAGAAGGAAGCCGAGCAGTACGCGCGCGACCTGGACGTGATGCGCCAGCTGGTGCCCACCGGCAACGAGCTCCCGTCGCTCCTCGAGCAGGTCTCGACTTCGGCGCGCCGCGCCGGGCTCGACATCTCGGCCGTGGAGCCGCAGCCCGTGATCGAGGGCGAGATGTTCGATACCTATCGCTACAAGGTGTCCGTCACCGGCGGCTTCCACGCGTTAGGCGCGTTCCTCAGCAATGTGGGCTCGCTGACCAGAATCGTCGCGCCGGTGAATCTGTCGCTGGCGCCGGCCACCAACCCGAACGCCACCGCGGTCAAGCTGGTTCGTCCCGGCACCGCGGCGATCGAGTCGAAATTCGAAATCCAGACCTACGTGATCAGGTCCGCGCCCGCGGCGCGGGGAGGGAAGTCATGAGTCGCGCGCGCTTCACGGTGCTGCTCGGGCTGTTCGCGGCCGGCACCCTGCCGGCCCAGTCGCTGCCTCCCATCACCAAATCCAAGGAAGCGGCGAAGCGAGCCGTCCAGGCCACCAACGCCCACACGGCGACCATGACCGCCAATCAGGACTCGATGCCGGCGCAGGGCGGCAAGCCGCCCGCGGCCTCGGCCGACTCGGCGCAGGCGGCCGCATCCGGCCGGGCGACGGAGAGCGCTGCCGGCAGCACCGCCGTCCCCTCGGTCGAGCGCCCGGCCGGCACCTTCGACCGGGAAGTCTTCAGTTACCAGCCCGACGGGCGGCGCGATCCGTTCGTCTCGCTGATGGCCACCGGCGAACTCCGCCCGGTGATCACCGACCTGCAGGTGTCGGGCATCGTCTACGACGCCTCCGGACGCAGCTCGGTCGCCATCCTCCGGGACCTGAGCACCAAGGAACAGTATCGCGTCCGCGTCGGCCAGACGTTAGGCCGCATCCGGGTCGCGCGCATCGATCCCAAGGCAGTGACGTTCACCATCGAAGAATTCGGCTTCAGCCGCCAGGAAACGCTGGCGCTGGGTGATTCCAACAAAGAGAGGACGAAATGAGGCGAGTCTGTACGCTGGCCACGCTGTCGGCGCTCGCGCTGGGCATCAGCGCCGGGCGCGCGCGTGCCGCGCACCTCACCGTGCCGTCCGCCCGCACCGCGCGGGCCGCGGCAAGCGCCGTCACGGCGCTCAGCGTCGTGCCGGCCGACGGTCGCGCGGACGTCATCATCGCCCTGTCCGGGCCGGTGTCGGTCCAGGACTTCACCGTCGAAGCCCCGCATCGCATCGTGGTCGATCTCTCGGGCGCGCGTCTCACGGCGCTCGACCGGAGCTACGACCGCAAGGCGCGGGGCGGCATCCTGAATATAAGGATCTCGCAGTATCGGCCCGACATCGTTCGCATCGTGCTCGATCTCGACGTCCCGCACACCTACGTCGTCTCGCACAGTGATGCCGAGGTGCGCATCTCCCTGGCCACCCCGGAGAAATTCGCGGCCTGGCATTCGCAAAACCAGGGCGCGGCGGTCGCCGCTGCCCCCGTCGTCGAGCGACCGGCCGTCGCGCTGAGTACCGTGTCCGACGCCGGCGGGGAAGTGATCGATTCCGCGGTCGCACCGCCGACCCTCGCGGTCCCCGCCATCACCAGCGATCGCGCGGCGCCCACCACTCCGGTCACCCAGCAGGCGCTGCGTGATCCGGTCCCCCTCTTCTCGCAACAGTCGCAGCAGCAGCGCGTGACGGTGTCCTGGCAGGACGCCGATATCCGCGACGTCATCGCGGGCTTCGCCGCCCAGACCGGCCGGACCATCGTGGTCGGCAAGAGCGTCACCGGAACCATCACCGCCGAGATCAAGGATCAGCCGTGGGACGTCGCGCTGAAGGCGATTCTCGAGTCCCAGGGCCTCGCCGCCACCGAAGACTCCACCGGCATCATCACGGTCGATAGCTACCAGAACATCCTCGAACGGCAGGCCAGCGAACCGCTCACCACCCAGATGGTGAACATCAACTACGTGTCGGCCTCGTCGCTCGTCCCCACGATCGTAGGACTGCTGTCGAAGGACTGTCCGCAGTCACCCCCGCCCGCCACCGGCAACCAGCAGCCGGGACAGGCGTGGTGCCTCGTTCGCGGCAACGTCGCCGCCGACAGCGGCACGAACTCGCTGATCATCACCGAAGTCACCTCGCGCCTCCCGGCCCTGATGACGTACGTCAAGCAGCTCGACGTGCGAACCCCGCAGGTCGTGCTCAAGGCCAAGCTCATCTCGGTGAACCGTACGTCGATCGAACAGCTCGGGGTCAGCTACGACCTCGGCAGCGCCTCGTCCTACTTCAATACGCTGCTGCCCCGCAACAAGCCGGGTGCCGAGACGACCGTGGATGACCGCGAAGGCCGCGTTTCGTTAGGCGGCGACGCGCTGGCCGGCGTCGCCAATGCCCAGCGCAAGTACAAGAACGGGAGTGCCCTCAACATCCTGTTCTCCACCGCCCTCGGCAAATACAGCCTCACGTCGTTCATCGACGCCCTGCGCTCGGAGCAGTTGTCCGACATCCAGGCCGAACCGAGCGTGACCACGCTCGACAACCGCCAGGCCCGGATCCTCGTCGGCCAGGAAACCCCGGTCCGCGTCATCGACGCCGGTGCCGCGGCCCAGGTCGGCGCGCCGGTCCGCGCCAACGTCCAGTTCAAGGAGACCGGTATCATCCTCACGGTCACCCCGCATATCACCAACAACCGCCAGATCCGGATGACGATCGAGGCCGAACAGTCCTCGCTCAACATCATCGGCGGCGACCTGGGCTTCAACATCGACAAGCGGAACGCCACCACCCAGCTCCTCGTCAACGACGGCGAGACGGCGGTCATCGGCGGCCTCACGCAAACCCAGGTCACCAAGAACAGGTCCGGCATCCCGATTCTGTCCGATCTCCCGCTCCTCGGCCGGCTCTTCTCGCAGACCGACAGCCAGGAGATCAAGCAGGACCTGCTGATTCTGATCACGCCACACATCATCGACGAAGGCGCGGCGATTCGCCCGCCGGGCAACGGTTCGAAATAACGCTACGGAGTCCTGACGATGAGGCTTCTCATGCATCGCGCGGCCTCTGTGGCCACTGGCGCGCTCGCGACCGCAATACTCGCGAGTTGCGGCTCGACGGACATCGCGTCGTCCGGCCAGGACCGCGTCATTCCCTCGGTGTCCATCAACATCGAGAGCAAGACCGGCAGTGAAGGCGTCGACTCCGTGTCGGTGCGCCTTCCCATGCAGGTGCACATCTTGGCGACCGATAACGCCGCGCTCTACGGTATCATCACCCGCGTGTACGCGGACACCACGCTCATCCAGCGCGACACCGCGGTCATCGGCGGCAAGAGCTACGACAAGATCCTGAACATCAACCTGTCCGGCGTACAGTCCGGCCAGGAAATCACCGTGCTCACCAGCGTGAGCGACGGCGCGGGCAACGCCGCGTCCGGCCAGGCGACGGCGGTGGCCTTCGATCCCAACGTGCCGCAACTCCACTTCGTGCAGCCGGCGGCGACGGTGATCGTGGGCGGGACGTATTCCTTCGATCTCTCCCTCGCCGACTCGACCGGCGTGGCCAAGGCCGGCTACAAGGCCGTCGGCCCCGGCATCAACCGGGCCGACAGCACGTCGTTCGGCGTCCCACTCCCCAAGACCGATACGGTCTCCTTCACGGTCGCCCTGCCGGGTGGCGTGGCGGTCGGGACTACCTTCACGATCACGCCGTTCGCCGAAAACCGCGACGGCTTGCGCACCGCCGGCCAGGTGCTGACGGTCCGCGTGCAGGCCGCGGGACCGGACCTGGTTGCGCCGCTGGTCTTCCAGACTGTGCCTCCGCGGTTGGAGACGCCGGATTCCATCGACATCGCCGCGCGCGACGCTGACGGCATCATTGGTATCGTCGGCTTCATCGCGAAGGATGCCAACGGCAACATCGTCTACCGGAGCGCCGACACCCTCGCCGCCCCCGCACAACAGGTTACGCGCCGCAAGGCCTTCAGCGCGCCGGTTTCGTTGCGCGGCACCACCTTCACCATCACCGCCTACGCCACCGACGGTGCCGGACACACCGGCTACGCGGTCGCCAACGGTTCCAACGTGCCCGTCACTTCCGACGCGATCGCCAAGCGCGACCCTGCGGTCTATGCCTACGGGCTCACCTACGGCCTGCCGGCGGGCAGCCTGGGTGCGGATCTGATCGTGGATACCACGCGGGCAACCGTGTACGTCTCCAACATCAATAGAAACGAGCTCGAAGCCTGGAACTACGGCACCACGCTCTCGTCGCTGCCGGCGGTGGCGGTGGGCGCCATGCCCTGGGGCATGATCATCGACAACTCGGGTTCGCTCCTGCTGGTGGCGAATTCCGGCGGAACCAACATCTCGAAGGTCAGTCTCCTCAGCCGGCTCGAAACCGGACGGGTGAAGACATCCAATGAGTACCTGTTCGACGTCACCTACACGAAGGACGAGACGTCAGGCGGCTACAAGTACAAGGTGTCGGCACCAATCGACTACTCCGACCGTCCGCAGTTCATCGGGCAGTCGGCAAGCGGCGCGCTGTACTACTCCACGCGCCCGACGACCACCGCCACCCCGGGCACGCTGCGGCGCATCGACAACTTCCTCGACGCACGCACCGAACCGCGCCAGATCTGGCAGTACGGCGCCTTCCGGGCGGGACACTACGTGATCACGAACTCGGATTTCGTGGACGTCATTCCCGGACAGAGTGGCGTGCCGGATCTCATCGTCATCTGCGAGCACACGCCGGGCGACTCGCCCACAACCGCCACCTGCGTCTCATCCGGCACCGTCGAGGGGGCCGTCGCGGCCCTGCGGTCGGCGCCCGTGAACGGCAACCTCGAGGCCATCAAGGATCTTGAGGTGGAATCGCTCGCCCTCCCCGACACGAACTTCGTGGCGGTGGGTGGTGACCGGCGCCGTGTCGCCTTCGGTGAGGGGCATACCGCCGGCACCGCCGGCCGGGTGCTCCTGGTCTTCGACCCCTCCGGTACGCCGGCCGGGAGCGAGGCCTACTCCGCACCGATCGAGGTCGCCGACCTGACCAACAACGCCTCCGACAAGGTCTTTGGCCTCGCCATCAATGGCAACAGCGCAAACATCGGCGTGCACGGCGTGGAGACGTTCTTCGCCGACTCGTCGCTCCGGCTCCAGGGCAAGTTCGCGACATTCAACACCGGCGCCGGGATTGCCTTCCACCCGCTGAACGTCGATGAGAATCCGGCCGACTCACTCACCCGCGTGGCGTTCGTGGCCTCCGGCGACAAGTCGATCCAGATCGTCGACAGCTACAGCTATCGGCTGCGCGGCCGGATTCCGATCCGCGAAAACCTGTATGGTCCGTTGCGCGCCGTGCTGCCCACGCCCGCCGAACGGTCGGCTGATCCCACCCTGGCCGTGAAGCTCTTCGGCTTGACCTCGGAAGGAATCGTGGTCATAGATGTGCGCAAGGGAGATATCGACAACGCGCGGAGCCCCTGAGCCGAGCGCGCTGGTTTCACGAGACGTCCTTCGCGAGCCCGACTTCCCTGGTCGGGCTCGCGTTTTTGCGGAGACTATGCTGCGCTTCGTGACGGCGGGAGAATCACACGGTCCGGCGCTGGTGAGCGTCCTCGAGGGGATGGTCGCCGGATTGCCCCTCGCCGGCGACGACGTGAATCGCGAACTCGCCCGGCGCCAGCAGGGCTACGGGCGGGGCCGTCGCATGCAGATCGAGCACGACGAGATCGAATTCCTCGCCGGCGTTCGCGCCGGCGAGACGTTAGGCTCGCCGATCGCGATGCTCATCCGCAACCGCGACTGGGCCAACTGGCAGGAGATCATGGACCCCGGGGTTCGTGAGGGCGATCCGTCACCCCGCCGCCGCGCCGTCACCCGACCTCGTCCCGGCCACGCCGACCTCACCGGCCTGCTCAAGTACGACCGCGAAGACGCACGGGACATTCTGGAACGCGCGTCGGCGCGTGAGACCACCGCCAGAGTCGCCGCCGGCGCGATCTGCAAACGCCTGCTCGCCGAGTTCGGTGTGCGTATCGGGAGTCACGTCACCCATCTCGGCGGCATCGACGCGACGCCGCCCGACCCGATGCCGGACAATATTAATGAAGGGGCCGACGCCTCTCCCGTCCGGATGCTCGACCCGGAGGCGGCACGCCGGGTGATCGCCCGCATCGACGAGGTGAAAGCCACCGGCAACACCCTCGGCGGAATCTGCGAGGTGGTCGCCGACGGACTCCCCGTTGGCCTCGGCGCCCACGTGTCGTGGGACCGCAAGCTGGATGGCCGACTTGGCGCGGCGCTGCTCTCCATCCCCGCCGTCAAAGGGATGGAAATCGGCCTGGGCATGAACACGGCGCGACGCACCGGCGCGGAAGTACACGACGAGATCGAGGGCGCACCCGGAAGCACTCGCACCGGCAACGTTCGCCGGCGCACGAATCGGGCCGGTGGCACCGAAGGAGGCATGACGACCGGTGAACCCCTGGTCGTGCGCGTCGCGATGAAGCCGATCAGCACTCTCATGCGCCCGCTCGGCACCGTCGATGTCGCCACCGGTGAAGCCGCGGCCGCCACGGCTGAACGAAGCGACGTGACCGCCGTTCCAGCCATGGGTGTCATCGCGGAAGCAATGGTCGCGTTCGTCCTGGCGCAGGCCTGGCTCGAGAAATTCGGCGGCGACTCGCTCAACGAGACGCGACGAAACTACTCCGGCTATCTGTCACGAATCTCTGAACGCATCGGATCGTGACCGGCCACAAAGGGAACAGCGCCGAACGACGCGGGGTTGCGCACACGGTCTCCGCAGGCGTGGTTTCACCGCGCGCCGGAGCCCATCTGATTCTCGTCGGTCTACCGGGCGCTGGCAAAACAAGCGTCGGACGTCATCTCGCCGTAAGTCTGCGCGCACCGTTCCTCGACTTCGATGAGGAGATCGAGCGCCGACAGGGAAAGTCGGTGGCCCGGATCTTCAGTGAACGCGGTGAGGCGTACTTCCGGAAACTCGAGAGGGAGTTGACCGAAGAGCTGCAAGGAGCCATTCCTCAGATACTCGCACCCGGGGGCGGCTGGGTGCAGGAAGCGGCCAATCTGGCACTTCTGCGCCCTCCCGCGCGTATCATCCACCTGCGCGTGGAAATCGGGACCGCAATCTCGCGGTTGGGAACTCGCAGGACCTCCAGGCCCCTTCTTGCAGGGGACGACCCGGTGGGAGTCATGGCCGGCCTGCAGCGCGAGCGAGCTCCTCACTATTCGGCAGCCGATGCCGAGGTGAACACGGAACTCCTTGCAGTAGAAGGAGTTACACAGACAATCCTGGCGCTTGCGGGGCGCTGGGGATGGCTGGTTGACTAGGCCATGGAAGACCGCTTGGCCGCGATCCTCAACCGGCTCCGACGGCGCTTTTCGACTGATACGGATGTTGCCGAGATCGAGTCTTATCTGTCGTCGAAAGGGTACGACCGGGGACAAATAGGTGAGGTAGTATCCCGCTTTTTTGCAGATCGTAGGGAGTCGACCGATCAGAAGCGGTCGAGCCTTGACCATATCATGACTTTCCGAGTACTGGGTCCGCACGAGTGGGGGCGGTTCGCTCCAGAAGCCTGGGGACATCTGTTGTCGTTGTCGAGCTCCGGGGCGCTCACCGCGCCACAGCTCGAACACGTGATAGACCGGGCGCTCATGCACTTCGACGGCCGCATCGCGCTCGAGGATATTCGCGCAATCCTCGATGGCGGCGGGCTCGACGATTCGGGCACGGGACTCGAACAAGTAAACGTTCATTAACCAATGGCATCTACAAGGAAACCCAGAGACGAAAAGGAGACCCCCGTTACGCGGAAGATCGCGGGGCGGGGGGAATCCAGGCGGGCTGCGTCGTCCCGTGGGAAAACCACCAGGAAAACCGCGCGCGGCAAGGCGGCTGGTCCAAAGAAGGGCCGCAGCCGCTCCGTTCCAGAGGAGATCTCCGCCAGCTCGAATGGCGGCAACGGCGCCTCCGCGCTCGTGATCGTCGAGTCGCCGGCCAAGGCCAGGACGATCGGGAAGTACCTCGGACGCGGGTACCGTGTGAAGGCGACTGTCGGTCATCTGAGAGACCTGCCCGAAAAGCGACTCGGCATCGACATCGAGAAGGGATTCGCGCCCGAATACGTGACCATCGTCGGGAAGGAGAAGACGCTCGACGAGATCCGCGAGGCGTCGAAGGGCGTGGGCCAGATCTTCATCGCGACCGACCCCGATCGTGAAGGCGAGGCCATCGGCTGGCATGTTTCCGAGCAGCTGCCCAAGAAGAACGGCGCTCGCGTCAGGCGCGTGCTCTTCCATGAGATCACACGCGATGCCGTCCGTGAGGCCATGTCGCATCCCCGCGAGATCGATATGCGCCTGGTGGAGGCGCAGCAGGCGCGACGCGTACTCGACCGGTTGGTCGGATACAAGGCGAGCCCGCTGCTCTGGAAGACCGTGAAGAAGGGACTTTCAGCCGGTCGCGTGCAGACGGTCGCCCTTCGGCTGATGGTAGAACGCGAGCGTGAGATTCGCGCTTTCAAGCCACAGGAGTACTGGACCATCGCCGCGCAGCTCGAGAAGAACGCGCAGCGCTTCACGGCGCGGTTGCACGCGGTCGACGGGCAGAAAGTCGGCATTCATGACGAACAGCAGGCGCGTAGCATCGTCGACCAGGTGGACCGCGCCGCGCGCCGGGTGGCGAGCGACGCCGGCATGGACGTCGATCGCGCGTTCCCGCTCACCGAGGTCAAACGGCGCGAGCGCCGCAAGAACCCCGCGGCTCCGTTCACCACCAGCACCCTGCAGCAGGAAGCGGCGAAGAAGCTCGGCCTCGGATCGAAGCGCACCATGCGCGTGGCGCAGGGGCTGTACGAGGGCGTCGAGATCGGAGACGAGGGAGCCGTCGGGCTGATCACGTACATGCGCACCGACAGCACGCGGGTCGCGGAAAGCGCGGCGCTGCACGCGCGCGAGACCCTGGAGCGGCAGTTCGGGGCGGCGTACCTCGCGCCCGGGCCGCAACTGTATGGAGGCGCCAGGCAGTCGGCCAACACGCAGGACGCGCACGAAGCCGTCCGGCCGACGGATCCGGCGCGCCGCCCGGAAGACATCAGGCGATATCTCAAGGACGAGCAGTTTCGCCTGTATCAGCTGGTGTGGCAGCGGTTCATGGCGTCGCAGATGGCGCCGGCCGTGTTCGACACGACCACGCTGGACTTCGATCTGGCCAGCGCCGATCGGGCGGACCGTCATTTCCTGTTCCGCGCGACGGGGAGCGTCGTGAAGTTCCCGGGATTCCTCGCGCTCTATCGCGAGTCGCGCGAGGAAGGGGAGGGCAGGGCGCTCGAGGACGAGCAGGCGCTGCCGCCCGCGGAGCGTGGCGAGCGCATCCCGATGGTCGACATCACGCCCGACCAGCATTTCACGGAGCCCCCGCCCCGCTTTTCGGAAGCCAGTCTGGTCAAGGAACTCGAGCGGCTGGGGATCGGCCGGCCGTCCACCTACGCGCAGATCATCTCCACGCTCCAGGATCGCCACTACGTGACGCTGGAGCAGCGACGGTTCTTCCCGACGCCGTTAGGCGAGAGCGTGGAGCGCGTGATGGTCAAGCAGTTCCCCGACGTGTTCGACGTGGGGTTCACCTCCGAGATGGAGGCGGAACTCGACAAGATCGAGGAAGGCTCGCAGGGATGGCGTCGCCTCCTGAAGGACTTCTACGGCCCCTTCGAGACCTCGCTGAACACCGCGAAGGTGGAGGCGCTGATTGCCGAGGCCCACGACCTCTCGTCGCTCGAGAAGGACCGGTGTCCGGTGTGTGGCGGAAAGCTCGTGGCCAAGGGCGGCTTCTTCGGGCCGTTCGTGGCCTGCGAGAACCATCCGAAGAACTGCAAGTACACCCGGCCAATCAAGGGTGAGCGCAAGCCGCCGGAGCTCACGCCATACAAATGCCACGAGTGCGGTGCTCCGATGGTCATTCGCCATGGCCGGTCGGGCAATTTCCTGGGCTGCAGCCGCTTCCCCAAGTGCCGCGGCACCCGCTCCATGCCGACCGGCGTGCTGTGTCCCAAGGACGGTGGCGACATCGCCGAGCGCAGGTCGAAGAAGCGAGGCAAGGCGTTCTTCGGTTGCTCCAACTATCCGAATTGCGATTTCGTCTGTTGGGATCGCCCCGTTGCGGAGAAGTGCCCCGAGTGCGGTTACGTTGGCGCGGAATCCAAGCGTAACAAGACGCGCGGCGAGTATCGTCGCTGCCTCAAGTGCGGGAACGAGTGGGACGCCGTGCCGGCGGAGGCTGAAGCCGTCGCGGTGTGATGGCAGGCGAACCGTCGCCCTCGCCAAGCCGCGTTTATGAGGCCTTCCCGCACAAGACTTCGGAGTAGTGTTCGACAGCGCGTGCCGGCCCCCTGCGATTCCGTGGTGACCGGACCTGATTGACACTTGGCCGGGAAGCATGACCCGATCTGCCCGTAGTCAACTGTGTCGACATTTCACCACAAGCCGCTTCGCCTGGACCCAGCGCGCATCCTCATGATGTGGTCGCTGCTCACGACAGGCACGAGCTGTCACCATGACTCGCCGCTCGACCCGCGGTTCGGGCGGCGACCATCCATCGCCTGGGCGGTACAGGCGGCGACTGCGGGCCGCGCCAGCGCCGATTCCACCCGCGTCTACTTCTCCGGCCTCAACAACGAACTCGTCGCCGTCGAGAAAGCAACCGGCAGGATCGCGTGGCGAAGCCATACGCAGAACACCAGCGGCCAGACGATCGGGTTTGGCACCGCCGTTTCCGGTCCGAATGTCGTCATGGTGGACATCGAACTCTACGCGTTCGATCGTGTCACGGGGGTGCCGCGCTGGCATTTTCGCGGCGAGACCGGGGCTTCGACCGCCAACTCGAATCCCGCGGCAAACGACTCGCTCATCTTCGAGGGCTGGTGGCGGCATCGTGTGGGCGCTGCGCGCGACCACGGGGGAGATTGTCTGGCGGCGGCCGGCGCCCCTGCCATACCCGGTCCTCGCCCTCGACCCCACGTGGCAAGTCCGAAGCCCGTCGGCGTGAGCGCCGCACGTCGCCGTCAAACTCGGCGGGGGCTGAGACTGCCTGCGATGCCCTGAGACGTCGCCGACTGTATACTCAGCCTCATGCAGCGTGCTGACGCGGTCCACGTCATCGGCGGCGGCCTGGCCGGCAGTGAAGCCGCATGGCAACTCGCCGAGTGCGGGCATCCGGTCGTTCTCCACGAGATGCGCCCGCTGCGAACGACGCCGGCGCATCAGACGGCGCGCCTGGCAGAACTGGTCTGCTCCAACACGTTCAAGAGCACCGAGCTCACCAACGCGCACGGCTTGCTCAAGGCCGAAATGCGCGTGCTGGGCAGTCTGGTCCTCGAGGCGGCTGATCAGGCGCGCATTCCCGGTGGGTCGGCGCTTGCCGTCGACCGCACGCGGTTCGCTGAAATCGTTTCGTCGCGCGTCGAAGCGCACCCGGGAATCCGCATCGAGCGCGATGAAGTCACGGAGATTCCAACCCCGTCAGTCATCGCGTCGGGCCCTCTGACGTCCGATGCGCTCGCGGCGCAGCTCCAGGAGCGGCTGGGTGGCGGCGCGCTCGCGTTCTACGACGCCATCGCGCCGATCGTGGCGGGCGACTCGGTCGACGCTTCCGTCGCCTACCGGGCGTCGCGTTACGGCAAGGAGACCATGACCGGGGCCGAAAGCGAGGGGGCGTATCTGAATTGCCCCTTCAGTCGCGACGACTACGAGCAGTTCCTTGATGCCCTGCTGTCAGCGGACCAGTATGCCGGCTACGACTTCGATCCCATCCCGTACTTCGAGGGATGCATGCCGGTCGAGGAGATGGCCCGGCGCGGACGCGACACCCTGCGATTTGGCCCCATGAAACCGGTCGGGCTTCGCGATCCGCGCACCGGTCGGATTCCGTGGGCCGTGGTCCAGCTACGCATGGAAGATCGACGGGGACAGATGTGGAACCTGGTCGGATTCCAGACGCGACTGCGCACCGGCGAGCAGCAGCGCGTGCTCCGCCTCATCCCCGGGCTGGCGCACGCCGAGTTCCTGCGCTACGGATCAGTCCATCGGAATTCCTACGTCAATTCGCCGGCGTACCTCACGCCACACCTGTCGCTGCGCGACGATCCGCAGGTGCTGGTCGCGGGTCAGCTCACCGGGGTCGAGGGGTATACCGAGAGCGCGGCCACCGGGCTTCTGGCGGGGATTATCCTGTCGCGACTGCTCGGTGGGGATCCGCCGGAGCTTCCACCACCGGTCACCATGATCGGCGGACTGTACCGATACCTGCGGGAAGCGGATCCCAGCCGCTTCCAACCGATGAACGCGAACTTCGGCCTATTGGATCCGCTGGACGAGGTCGAGCCCGACAAGCGCCGCAAGAGGCTGCGGATGGCGGAGCGCGCCATCGGAGCAATTGAGCAGTGGCGCGACGAGCACGCGGCGTTGCGGGGTCGGAGCCGGACGCATGTATCTGGCGCAGTGGCGCGGTAACCGGGCGCCCGGGCAGTGCAGGTGAACTGTGCGCGCAGCGAGCCAGACCCCCAGATTCCATGGGTCCCGTCATTCTCTACCACGGAGAACGCGGAGGTCACGGAGGGGGCGCCGCCGGACATTTCACACGACGACGGGGAAGCGCGTTTCTCTGTGTTCTCCGCGACCTCCGTGGTTCAAGAAATTCTCCGCAGCAGCGTCACGGAGGGATTCGACCCGCTGGCGTCGCCGCACGGCGCCTTGGAAATGGTTGTCGAATACCAGGACTGAGCGTCAGGCCGCCCAACACTCGTCACCGTCATGATTCCCCCATGAAACCCGGCACGTGAGCCGACGAAGACCGGCAACCCCCACCCACTCGAACGCGCAGGGACCCTCCATTATCGAGGGCATTCCGGCGGACATGCGCCATCCCGCGAACGCAGCCGACAGCTCCCCAACGCACCCCGACATCGCCGACTTCCTCGACCACCTCGCCCGCGAGCGCGACGTCTCCCCACACACCGTGCGCGCCTATCGCCGCGACCTCGCCTGCTTCACCGAGTTCCTGGCCGCGCATCTGGGTGGCGAGGCGTGGACCTGGGCCGATGTGGACCGCCTCACCGTGCGCGGCTTTCTCGGCTTCCTCGCCCGCCGCGGTCTTGCCAGGCGCTCGACGGCACGGGCGCTCTCTGCGGTCCGGAGCTTCTTCCGCTTTCTGCACCGGGACGAACGCCTGGCCGCGAATCCGACGCGCGCGGTCTCGAGCCCCAAGCTGGACCGCTACCTGCCGAGCTATCTCGACCGCGCGCAGATCGACCTCCTGTTCGGAATGGCGGAAGTGCGAGCCAGGGAAGGCCGCTATGGCGATGTCCGCAACCTCGCGATCCTCGAACTCTTCTACTCCACCGGGATCCGCCTCTCGGAGCTGCGTGGGCTCAATCGCGGGGACCTCGACCTGGTCTCGCAGCAGGCGAAGGTCAGAGGGAAAGGACGCAAGGAACGCATCGTCCCCATCGGAGACCATGCGCAGCTCGCACTGCGCAACTACGAGGCGAAACGCGACGAGCTCGCCAGGCGACTGGGCGGCATCGATCGCTCGGCAGTCTTCCTGAGCCCTCGCGGCAAACGCATGAGCGCGCGCGGCATTCAGCTGGTCGTCACGCGCTTCCTCGACCAGGTCGACGAGGAAGCGGGCCTCTCGACGCACTCGCTCCGCCACACCTTCGCCACCCACCTTCTCGACGCCGGCGCCGACCTGCGGGCCGTGCAGGAACTGCTCGGGCACGCGTCGATTTCCACGACCCAGATCTACACCCACACCAGCGTCGAACGGCTGAAGCGCGTGTACCAGAAGGCGCACCCCCGCGCCTGAGAAAGGTTTCGATTCTCGCTCCCCCCTCGCGCGGTCGCCTATCCGCAGGGCCGCTCTCCACACGGACCACCTCATCCCGGCGAGTTGGAACGGCTCCGGCCCGGTGCTATCTTGGCCGTCCCGACGCTGATGTCGCAGCGTCGAACGCGGCCGCTCCGGTTCGCGCAGTCCGACGGGCCCCCTTGCCGGTATTGGCAAGAGCCGTCGGCCTCACTGAATCCCTCGAAATCGCCGACGAGGCGCACGACCTGGCTTGCCTACCCGCAACCGCAGCAATCAGCACTCGGCGATCAACTCCCCGCCATATCCGCTTCATGGGCCCCATTCGTTCGATCCGCTCTCCATGATCTCTTCAACCCGCCGGATTCGCGCAACCACGGTATTGGCTGTGCGGCGTGACGGCACGGTTGCACTCGGCGGCGACGGTCAGGTGACCGTCGGCGACACGGTGATGAAGTCGAATGCCCAGAAGGTCCGGACCCTGGCGGGAGGCAGGATTCTGGCCGGGTTCGCCGGAGCGGCCGCCGATGCCTTCACGCTGTTCGAGAAATTCGAGGAGAAGCTCGAGCGCTTCCCGGCCAACCTCCCCAAGGCCGCCGTGGAGCTGGCCAAGGAATGGCGCTCCGACCGCGTGTTGCGGCGTCTGGAAGCTCTGCTCGCGGTCGCTGACCGGCAGCACGGATTCGTGCTCTCGGGTACCGGCGACATCATCGAGCCGGATGACGGAATCCTCGCGATCGGCTCTGGTGGACCGTACGCCCTTGCCGCGGCGCGCGCCCTGGTCGCGACCACGCAGATGACCGCCGCGGAAATCGTCCGCAAGAGTCTGGAGATAGCGGGCGAAATCTGCGTGTATACGAATACGCACATCACCGTGCTGGAGCCCAGCGCGTAGGAAGAACCGGAGTGCGCGGTCACACGGCCCGCCTCCGATTCACTTCGTTCTTCATGCCTACGAACCGCACTGAGCAGACGCTCGCCCGGCTTGCCGACCTCACGCCTCGACAGATCGTCGCCGAGCTCGATCGTTATATCGTCGGGCAGAACGACGCGAAGAAGGCGGTCGCCATTGCCCTGAGGAATCGCTGGCGACGGCAGCGTGCGCCCGACGCCATTCGCGATGAGATCTCGCCGAACAACATCATTCTGATCGGTCCCACGGGCGTTGGGAAAACGGAGATCGCCCGCCGGCTCGCCAAGCTGGCCGGGGCGCCTTTCGTGAAGGTCGAGGCCTCCAAGTTCACCGAAGTGGGGTACGTGGGGCGCGACGTGGAAGGGATGGTGCGTGACCTGGTGGAGAGCGCCATCGACATGGTCCGCACCGAGCGCGAGACAGAAATTGAGGACCTCGCTCAGGAACGTGTCGAAGAACGTCTGCTCGACCTGCTCCTCCCGGTGCCCGACGTGAAAGCCAACCCCGCGCAGCCGGTCAGCGGCGACGTGCCGATGTCCGGATCGGAAAGCGGCTCGGCGAACATCTTCGTGGTCTCGCCAACCGGCGACATCGCGCAGGAGCGCGAGGCCGAAGCGGCGCGGGAGCGCCATCATCGCACCCGGGACAAACTCCGCCAGCTGCTGCGCGACGGCCAGCTCGAGCAGCGCGAGGTGGAAGTCGAGGTCGCGCAACCAAGCGCACCGATGCTCGAAGTCATGACGCCGCAGGGGACCCCGGAAGGGATGGAGAACTTCACCGAGATGCTGCGCGACATGTTCCCCAAGCGGAGCAAAAAACGCACGGTGAAAGTGGCGGAGGCGAGGCGCATCCTCGTCGAGCAGGAGTTCGACAAGCTGATCGATCACGACGAGGTCACGTCGGATGCGCTCGACCGCGTGGAACGCCTCGGCATCATCTTTCTCGACGAGATCGACAAGATCGCCGGCGCCAAGAGCGAGGCCATGGGCCCGGACGTGTCGCGTGAGGGCGTGCAGCGCGACCTTCTGCCGATTGTCGAAGGCTCGAACGTCCAGACGAAGTACGGGATGGTGAAGACCGATCACATCCTCTTCATCGCCGCCGGCGCGTTCCACGTATCCAAGCCCAGCGACCTGATCCCCGAGTTGCAGGGGCGATTCCCCATCCGTGTGGAGCTCCGGCCGCTGACCGAGGAGGACTTCGTCCGCATCATGACCGAGCCGGAGAACGCGCTCACCAAGCAGTACGCGGCACTCGTCGAATCGGAGAGCGCCACGCTCGACTTTACCACCGATGGCGTTGCCGAGATCGCCCGTATCGCGGCCATTGCGAACCAGCGCATGGAAAACATCGGCGCCCGGCGCCTCCACACCGTCATGACGACATTGCTCGAGGAAGTCCTGTATACGCTTCCCGACAAGAGCATCGAGCGAGTCACCGTCAATCGGGAGATGGTGCAGCAGCGGCTCAAGGCCATTGTGGAGGATGAAGATCTCAGGAAGTACATCCTCTGACGAAGGCCAAAAGGCCAAGGGTGAGAGGCCAGAGGTCCGAGGCCAAAGGCCAGGGGCGCCGCGGGGTTTCGCCTTTCGGCCGCGCCACGTATCCTGGATCCCGAGAGCTGACTCCTGAAAGCTGATCACTGACCGCCTTACTTGACCGCTAACCGCTGACCGCTGACCGCTGACCGCTGACCCCGTGCTGCGCCATTTCCTCGCCATCCCCGACTTCTCCGCCCCCGAGCTCGCGCGCCTGTTCGACCTCGCCCAGTCGATGCACGACGGCCGCTACGACAAGACGCCGCTCGCGGGCCAGTCCCTGGCGATGCTGTTCACGAAGTCGTCGACGCGCACGCGCGTCTCCTTCGAGGTCGGATGCTGGCAGCTGGGTGGTCACGCCCTCTTCCTCTCGTCGCGCGACATCCAGCTCGGCCGCGGCGAGCCGATTGCCGACACGGCGCGGGTCCTCTCGCGCTATGTCCAGGGCATCATGATCCGCACCTTTGCCCACGCCGACGTCGAAGAACTCGCGCGTTGCGCGACCGTGCCCGTCATCAACGGACTGACTGACCTCCTGCATCCCTGCCAGGTGCTCGCCGACGTGCTGACGGTGAAGCAGCAGCTTGGTTCGTACCAGGGGAAAGTGGTGGCGTGGATCGGCGACGGAAACAACATGGCGAATTCCTGGATCAACGCCGCGGGAAGCCTCGGCTTCGACCTCCGTCTGGCGTGTCCGGATGGCTACGACCCCGATCCCGACATCGTCGCCCGGGGCAGGGAGACCGCCGCGATCCGGCTCGTGCGCGACCCCCGGGAGGCCGCCGAGGGCGCCCACGTGGTCACCACCGACGTCTGGGCCTCGATGGGGCAGGAGGACGAACAGGCCGCCCGCCGGCAGGCGTTCGCGGGCTACACGGTGGACGCGGCCCTCATGCGGCGCGCCGCACGCGACGCGATCTTCCTCCATTGCCTGCCCGCGCATCGCGGCGAGGAGGTCGCGGCCGAGGTCATCGACGGCCCCACCAGCCGGGTGTGGGATGAAGCGGAAAACCGCCTCCACGTACAAAGGGCTCTGATGGCGGTACTCATGGGCGGAGAGTCGCTCGCATGATCGCGCCCGGCACGAAGGCTCCCGACTTCACGTTGCACGACGACACAGGCGTTGAGGTCACTCTCGCACAGTTCCGCGGCCACTGGGTCGTCCTGTATTTCTTCCCCAAGGCCGACACCCCTGGCTGAACGGCCGAAGCGCGCGAGTTTCGCGACGCCATCCCTCGGTTCGAGGGACTCGATGCGGTGGTGCTTGGCTGCAGCCCCGACTCGGTGGAGAAGCAGCGGAAGTTCAAGGCGAAGTACGACCTGCCGTTCGCGTTGCTCGCCGATGTCGACCACGGCGTGGCCGATCGCTACGGCGTGTGGCAGCAGAAAAGCTTTCTCGGGAAGTCGTACATGGGAGTCGCGCGCACGACCTTCCTGATCGATCCTGCCGGCACCGTGGCACAGGTCTTCGAGAAGGTGAAGGCCGAAGGGCATGCCGAGCAGGTGGCCGGCGCGGTGGAGCGACTGCGGGGCACCTGACCGCGGCTGCGCGCGGCAGGACAACGTCGGCCGTTCGATGGAACTGTCGGGGTGGTCAGACCGTAGCTCTGGCCGTCATACGAGCGAAGGCCCGTTGGACCGGGTGATTCCGGTCCAGCGGGCCTTCGGCGTGCACCAACTCGGCAGACGCGGTTTCGTCCGCTACGCGCCTCGCTCACGAGAGAGCGTGGGCCACGCGACCCTGGCGGGTGCTGGCCGTGTCTGGGGCGGGCTCAGAAGATCTGGGTCCAGCCGCGCTCCTTCACCCGCACCAGAATCGCGGATCCGCGGAGTGCGCTTTCCACCGCGCACGCGGAGTAGAACAGATCCTTGTTGCCGTTGAAGACGGACGGGTCGCCCAGGTTCACGTTCGCCGCGTACACAGCGCCCTGGATCAACGCATTCCCGTTCCCCTTGCTGATGTCATCGCGTACCACCACCAGCCCGTAGAACTCGAACGTGCCGTTGATGTCCAGGTCGCCGTTCACCAGCAGCACGCCCTGACCTCGTCCGTTTCCGTTGATGTGGAGGTCTCCGCTCGAGTAGATGATGGGGAAGTAGCCGTAGCAGCCGGCGACGCTGCCGGGACGCGACGGTTCTCCCCAGTTGAGCGGATTGGACGAGTCACAGCTGCTGGCGGTGCCAACCGGACCGATGCCGGATCCCAGCGTTCCACCGCTGATGTGGATGTCGGCATTGGAGGCCAGGGAGTTCCACGATTCCGATCCGTACCGCACGTAGGTGTTCGAGTCGGCGGCGGCGGGATCGTACACCACGGCCGGCGTGGATGTGATGTTCTTCGCCTTGTAGTCCACCGTGGCGCCCGGGGGAACGACCACCGCGGGCACCGTAGATCCCGGGATCGACGCGCACTGCGACCAGCCGGCGGGGTTGTGATTCGTCCCATTGATGTCGGCGCTGCCCGAGATCGACACGTCGCCCGCGGCGGTGATGGCACCCTTGGCCGTGATGCTCGGATACGCCAGGCGCACCAGCGCGCCGGTCTGTCGCCGCGCGGTAAGTTTCGCATTCCCCATGCTCGCCTGGCCCTCCGAGACGACCCAGAAGGCGTTGTCGTTCAGCCGCGTCACCTTCACGCGCGCCGTGTCCCCGGACGCGACGTAGATCTGCGAGGAGTCGATCGCGCCCGTGGCCATGCCACCGGGGAGGTTGCGCGAGCGGTCCCAGTTCGAGATCTCGCTGTTGAGTCCGTATTCGGCCACCGCAAAGGACCGCTGCGAGATGAGCTCGTTGCGCGACCCGCGGTACTCCTGCGTGGACGTAAAGAACGCGCCCGTGATCACGATCGCGAGGACGACAATGCCGAAAAGAGCAGTGATCAGTGCGATACCCCGGCGGTCGCCGGCGCCCCGATCGTCGTCCTGCGGACCTGTCTGCACCAGAATTCCGTCCATGGAGTTCCTCACTTGGAATTGCGGATCGCGACGCGCATGACGACCGAGTCGCGCAATGCGGCGCCCTTCCGTTCGCTTATGGCTGCTTGCCCGGCGTTGGTACGCAGAAACACGTCGATGCGTCCCACGCTCTTCGTCTGGGTATAGTCGGTGATCCGCACGCCCAGCGTGTCGAAGTAGCGGAACTGCAGCCCGCTGGGGTTCGCGTCACCCGACTGGAAAGGCCGGAATGGGCCGGCAAGGGGCTGAATGGTGTTCCACGCGGCGCCCTTGTACTCCTGCATGCCGAGGTACCAGTTGCCGCTCGATTCCTGGTAGATCCGGTAGCGCGTCTGCCTGGCGAAGCGGACGCCGGCGCCGAGGTGCACCGAGTCCTGAATCGTCCCCGCGACCGTGTAGCGGGTCCGGGGTTTCGAGCCGGTGGGATCGAGGACCGCATCCGTATACGGTGCGCCCGGGCAGTCCGCCGTTGACGACCTGCCGGTCAGGGTGAACTGCTCCCACTTGTCGTCTTCGGATCCCTTGAGGGTCGAGTCGTTATAGAGAAAAACCGCATCACCGTCCAGCGGAGCCGTGGCCAGACTGGTGAGCGTCTGGCGCGACAGATTGGTTGGCGGGATGGCGAACCAGGATGCCCCTTTGGCGCACACGATCGACGCGCCAATGGCGGCGAGTACGGTGATGTCGCTCTCGCTCATCGACACGATATCGCCGCCCGAGCTCGAGATCGAGCGAAGCTCGGATGGCAGCACGGTGGCGCCGAGCCGCAGTTCGCGCCGCGCGGCCGACGTGCGATCGGAGTCGCGATAGTACTGGTTCTGCTTGATGAGTACCTTCGTCATCGCGCCGCCGATGATCGCGAGCAGGATCATCGCCACCAGCATTTCGACCAGAGTGAAACCCCGGCCTGCCCGCCGCGCTGGCAGCGCGGCACCGATCAGTCGCGGCATGGGATGATGCTCTGGTAGACGAGGGCCCGGGTGCGCCCCTTGAACTGCACCGAGTCGACGATGGTCTTGATGTCGTTGCCGTCGGCAATCACCCACTTCTCGGTCACCCCCATCGTGGTGGCGGTGCCGGTCTGGGTGCTGGTGGGCGCCAGCGCCGCGCAATTGATGCTGGCGAGCGAATCGAGGCGCGACTGGACCACCAGCGCGGCGGTCTCCTGCAGCGAGGCACCCTTCAACTGGTTGCCGGCCACCAGCGAGAACCCCGCCAGTCCCAGCATGCCGACGCCCAGCAGTATGATCGCGACGATCATTTCGATGATCGTGAGTCCGCGGCGCTGTCGCGCGCGGCGAGCCCGTGTCTTCTTCATAACGCGCACCCCCGCGGCATGATCTGTCCGCTGGTCGTCACGCATACCGAGTCGGTCCGGGTGGTCCCCCTGAGCACGAACACCCCGGTCGCCGACAGGCGCGGACTGGCGAAGCCCCGCATGTCGAACGCGATCGAGGTGTCACCAGCCGACCGGCTCTGGACCGTCACACCATAGATGCTGTCGAGCGGCGTGACCGGAACCACCGAGGTCTGGGTCCCGCTCCCCGACGAGGTCACCGTCACCCACAGCCTGTTGTTGCTGAAGACCACCGTCGCGGTGCGGCCTTTCTGAATCGCCGCCGCCCGCGCGGTGGCGATCGCGGCCTCGACTTCCTGACGCGCCGCCGTCAGGCGGCTGCGCTCCTGCAACCCCGCGAACCTGGGCAGGGAGAACAGCGCCAGACCGCCCATGATCGACAGCACGATCATCATCTCGACCAGCGTGTATCCTTTGCGCTCTGACCGCACGACGCCACCTCTCCGGTGCCTAACGAGCCGTTTGTGTACACGAATCGCGCGTGGCGCGACGACCGCATCGCGCGCCGCGTCCGCATTCGCACTCATTCGACGAGATGAAACCCGACCGGTAACATCGGTCTAAATGACTGTGCACTGGCCACTTATGCGCGCGCGCCACATATTGCGGCGCAGCATCCATAACCCGCGTACTCCACCTCACAGCACCCATGTCCACAACGACACAGGCGGCGCTGCGGCGCACGCCGTTCCACGACTTCCACGTCGCATTGGGCGCAAAGATGGTGCCCTTTGCCGGTTTCCAGATGCCGGTCCAGTATCCGTCGGGCATCACCGCCGAACACCGCGCGGTGCGCGAGCGCTGCGGACTGTTCGATGTGTCCCACATGGGCGAGTTTCTCGTCCGCGGACCGCAGGCCGTCGACTTCGTTAACTACGTCACCACCAACAACGTGACCGCCCTCACCCAGGGACAGGTCCAATACTCCGGAATCCTCAACGACCGCGGCACCTTCGAGGACGACTGCCTCGTCTACCGCACCGCCGACGGAATCATGATGGTCGTCAATGCCTCCAATGCCGCCAAGGACTGGACCCACATTCTGCCACGATCCTCGCGATTTGAGTGCACGCTCCAGGATGCCAGCGACCGCACGGCCCTGCTCGCCCTCCAGGGCCCGATGGCCGAACAAGTGTTGTCTCCCCGCACCAGTCTCGAACTCGGCGGCATGCCGTACTACCACTTCGCGGTGGGCGACGTGGCCGGCGTGAACGACGTGATCGTGTCGCGCACCGGCTATACCGGCGAAGACGGATTCGAGCTGTACTTCGATCCCGCCCACGCCCGCACCATCTGGACGGCGCTCACTGCTGACGACCGCGTGTCGCCCGCCGGACTCGGCGCGCGCGATTCGCTGCGCCTGGAAATGGGGATGGCGCTCTACGGCAACGACATCGACGACACGACCACGCCGTACGAGGCCAGCCTCGGCTGGATCGTCAAGCTGCCGAAGGGCGACTTCGTGGGCCGCGACGCGCTGGTGCGACAGAAGGAACGCGGCGTTCCGCGCCGCCTCGTGGGCTTCACCTCGGATGAGCGCATCTTTCCCCGCCACGGATATCCGGTCTTCATCGGGGGCGCGCCATCGGGCACGGTGTGCAGCGGCACGTCGAGCCCGAGTCTCAACATCCCCATCGGAACCTGCTACCTGCCCACACCGGCCGCCGTCGAGGGGACCACGTTCGAGCTGGACATTCGCGGGAAGCGCGCGCCGGCGCGGGTGGTGAAGATGCCGTTCTATAAGAAGGGAACCCACCACTAGCCGGCGACGGCGATGCCCGGGCGCGCCGTTACGCACAGGATGTCCGCACCCTGCCGGCGTTCGCGCCGTTCCGTTCCGACCGGCCGGCGCGCCGGCCCCCTGCAGGCTCGTTAGGCACCCGGTCGCCCCCCGTGCGCATCGCCCTCCTCACCATCTCCGATGCCGGCGCCCGCGGCCAGCGCGCGGACACCTCGGGCGACGCGGTGGTGGCCTGGGCGGAAGGGCAGCAGCACGACGTGGTCGCCCGCGCGGTGGTCCCCGACGACACCGTCGAAATCGTGCGCCAGCTCCTGGCGTGGTGCGACCACGACGTGGCCGACCTGGTGCTCACCACCGGCGGCACCGGGCTGAGCCCGCGCGACGTGACACCCGAGGCCACCCGCGCCGTAGTGGAGCGCGAAGCCCCGGGGATCGCCGAGCGGCTCCGGGTGCTGGAGATGACGCGCTTTCCGCGCTCGGCGCTGTCGCGCGGCGTGGCGGGGGTGCGCGGTCGCACGCTGGTGGTCAATCTTCCCGGGTCCCCCGGGGGCGTGCGCGACGCGCTGGCCGCGCTCGAACCCATTGTCCAACACGCGGCCGACATCGTCCGCGGCGCGCCTACCGATCACTCGCCTGGAACGCAGTGAACGTCCTCATTACCCTCACCGACGTCGAACCCGCGGTTCGGCTCAACGCCCTGCTCGAGCGCAGCGGGATCACCACCGAGATGGTCTCGCCCCTCGACGACTTCCGCGGAGCGCTCCGACGCGCGCATCCCGACGTGGTGGTCATCACCGGCGGGCTGCTCGATCCGCAGCACCTGGCCC
>CAWAGQ010000011.1:0-444479 GCA_963781585.1 uncultured Gemmatimonadaceae bacterium | reverse complement strand
CGTTTCACGCACGTACTCGCCAGGTGTGCGGCTCGGATGGAAGTGCACGACGCGGCGCGCGTCCAGCTGGAGCACCAGGCGCAGGAAGTCGGCCTGGATCGCTTCGGCGTAGTGACCGGCGTTCGCCAGCCGGGCCGCCTCGCGCCCGTACCAGGCGGCGTCGCGGATCTCCACCCGCGTCTGGTTGCCGGTCACCTCGGTCCCGGCATCTGCGCGGACGGTCTGATACGTGACGAAGAACGCATGTGCGAGGATCGCCAGCAGGATGACCAGCACGGCAACCACGATGATCCAGTACAGCGAGGGATTCTCCGCGCGTAGCGTCTGGAACAGGCGGACGAGCCAGAGCCAGAGACGGCGCAGGGGAGCGAACGGATCGATCGGCTGTTGCCAGTTGTACGCGGGCCGGGCGAATACCGAATCGATGACGGCGCGCAGCCGGTCGTCTGGCGGCGCGCCGCGCTGCGCGAGCAGCGCCGGCGTCATGCCGGCTGCAGCGTCGAAGCGAGCATCTCCAGGTCGAAGCCCTCTTTTCGCACCCGCATATCGTAGTAGAGAAGCGTCGCCAGGACGTAGATGAACGGATAGATCAGGATCTGCAGCAACGACGCGATGACCTGCAGTCCGAGCGCGCCGGCCGATGGATTGGCAGCGATCCCGCCTGCCCCCGTCATCGCCGCGATCCAGGTGATGGCGATGGTCGGCACCAGAAGCAGGAGGAACGCCAGCGCGTAGGCGCCAAAGATCTTGCCCTTGAAACCGCGCGTGAGGAACCACGAGCGGCGCATCGCGGCGGTCGCCACCGGGATGTCCTCGATGACGAGCGCCGGTGTGCTGAGTACGAGTCCGGCGAACAGGATGATCCCCGGAACCACCAGGAACACAACCCCGATGCCCACCACGAGCCCGGTGGCGATCGTGAGAAGGATGAGCCGCCCCAGATAACCCGTGGCGCGCCCCAGCGCCGCGACCGTAGGGGTGGTTCGTCCGAGATAATACTCGGACACGATGAACGTCGAGGTCGCCGTTCCGAGAGCCCCGGCCACGATCGCGAACACGGTCTGCACCATCCAGAACGCCGGATGCACAAGCACGCCGCCAGCGCCTTCGATGTAGGCGCCCAACGCGAGGGGAATTGCCTGCGTGGCGAACGACACACCAAGCAGCTGCACGAACAGGCGGCGATACACCGCCAGGGAGGCGTCGAGCACCTCCCCCAGGGAAAGCGGCCTGAGCACCAGGGTCGACATCGGGGTCTCCTCCGTGAGGGCGGCTGAGGCAGCGTTCCAATGTCGTTGCGGGCGGCGTCAGAAGGAAGAGACGCTGGCAGCGGGCGTGCATCACGCAAAGTTTGCAGGAGACACGCGCGGTTCGCGGTCCCGGCAGCCATTACTTGACAGCCGACTGTCGCCCGCTCACAGCTTCCTCCGTGCCGTCCACCTCGCTCGATTTTCGCCAGCACCTCGAAGTCGAAACCCCCGAGCATGTCGTCGTCGACTATGAGATCGCCGGCCTGGGGAGCCGGGGGCTCGCGGCTGTCATCGACTTCCTCATCATCCTGGGGCTCTTCGCCGCGCTCGTGGGCGCGGTGGTGCTGCTCTCGCGCTTCATACCGGGTGTGGCGTTCATCGCCCTCATCGTGGGCGCCTTTCTGCTCCTCTGGGGCTACTTCGCGTTCTTCGAGGGATTCCGGAACGGGCAGACGCCGGGGAAGCGCCTCGCCGGCATACGAGTCATGCGCGAGAGCGGCCATCCCGTGACCTTTCGCGACGCGGCCGCGCGCAATCTGATTCGCATCATCGATCTTCTGCCGCCGCCCTACCTCCTTGGCGCGATCCTGATTGTCCTCACGCCGCGCGCCAAGCGGCTTGGCGACATGGTGGCGGGTACCGTGGTTGTGCGCGACCGGCCGGCGGAATCCTTCCTCGAGACCCCGGCCGCTCCCGCGGCACCCGAAGCCGAGACCGCGGCGCCGCAGCTCACGGACGAGGAGTACCGCGTGGTGCGCGAGTTCGACGAGCGGGCTCGCGGACTGGCGCCGGAGACGCGCGCCCGCCTGGCGGCCGGCCTCGCGGCCCGTTTCGCGTCGCGCGTTCCGCGCACCACAGGCTCGGACGTCCGTTTTCTCGGCGATCTGTACCGAAGCGAGAGTGCCCGCCGGCGCGGTCGCTTCGGCGTGGCGGGTGCCTCGGCAGGCGGAGGGCGACGACGCGTCACCGCGCTCGGCGAGCGGCTGGTCGCCATGAAGCGCGAGCGATGGGGGACGTTCCAGGCATTGGCCGACCGCGCCGCCAGGAGCGGCCTCGATTCCCTGGGGGCCGAAGAGCTTCCGGATTTTGCCCGGCGTTATCGCGAGGTCGCCGCCGACCTGGCGCGGGCCCGCACGTACCAGGCGAATCCGGCGGTCATCCTTCAGCTCGAGCGCGCGGTCGCCGCAGGTCATAACGCGCTCTACCGCGACGAACGGAAGACCTGGTCGCTGGTCTGGCGGTTCTTCGCGGTGGACGCGCCCGCGGCGGTGGTTCGGGCGCGTCGATACGTTCTTGTGGCCTTTCTGGCGTTCGCGATTCCGGCGGGCGGCGGGTTCGTCATGCTCCGCCAGCGTCCGGCGCTGGCCGAGCAACTGCTTCCTCTGTCGCTGCTGCAGCGCGCCGATGAAGGTGTGCAGATGCGCAAGAGCGGCGTGGGGTACGCTGAGACGGTGGCCGCCGCCCGGCCGATGATCGCAGCGTCCATCATCACGAACAACGTGCAGGTCGCCTTCATCTGCTTCGCCAGCGGTGTGCTGTTAGGCGTCGGATCGCTCGTGGCCCTGGCGGTCAACGGCGCGATGATCGGCGCTGCATCGGGCCATTACGCCAACCGCGGGCTGCTGGGCTACCTGTGGACGTTCGTGGCGGGGCACGGCGTTCTCGAGCTGTTCGCCATCTGGGTGGCGGGGGCGGCAGGGCTGATCCTGGGTCGCGCGATCGTTGCGCCTGGCGAACTCACGCGACGGGACGCGCTGGTGGTACGCGGGCGGGAGGCGATGGCCCTGGTGGCGACCGCGGTGGTGTTGCTGCTCCTGGCGGGTACGGTGGAGGGTCTCATTTCAACCAGTCGTGCGCCCCTCGCGTTGAAACTGGGGGTGAGTATCGGGAGCGTTCTCTTTCTGGTGGTGTATCTCGCGCGTGCCGCGCATGCGTCACGCCGCCGCGATGCCTGACGGGGCTCACGACCTCGCAGCACGCAGGCCGCGAGGACAGATTGGGATTGGGGGGCACCGACACACACGGGCGCGACATACGCGGCCGGGCGGGAGACGTTTCCGAAGTGGGTCGTATTCTCCGGAGGGATTCAATCCATGCGCAGACTGCTGTGGGCAGTTGGAATCACGGTCACGGTTGCTGGCTGCACGAGCAGCAGTTCCACATCGACGACCAGCGGTGGCGTCTCCACGAGTGCGGCGCGGACGACAATCCAGCGGCGAGCAAACGTCATCTCCCAGGAGGAGATTGCGGCCGGACAGTTCTCGAGCGCCGGTGACATTGTCATTCAACTGCGGCCCAACTGGCGGAAGGTGCCTGTCTACCTGGATAACAAACTCTTCGGCAACTTCAGCCGCCTCAATGACATCGAGGCCACCAGGGTCAAGGAGATCCACCTCCTGTCGGAGGCCGAGGCGCAGATTCGCTGGGGAACGGACGTGCACGAGACGATCTGGGTGGTCTCGAAGTAGGGCGGAGACAGCATGGCACAGGTGGAGGAAGGGAGAGGCCGGATGACGCGGCTCGCGCGATCGCGTTTCGGGCTGGTGGCGATCGCGGCGGTGCCGGCGCTGGCGCTGGCGCTGGTCACCCGACTGGTGCTGCTGGGCATGGCGCGGGGCGAGATCGCGGCGCCGATTGGCGCGGTGCTGCGCGGGCTGGTGGTCGGCGAGATCTACGACGTGGTCGTGGTGGGATGGCTCATGGCGCCGCTGGTGCTCTACCTGGCGCTGACCACGGAACGCTGGTACCACCGGCCGACGAATCGGGGGCTGGTGCGGGCGCTGTTGTGGTTCGGCGCGGCGCTCGGCGTGTTCGTCGCGGTCGCGGAGGTGCTGTTCTTCGATGAGTTCCGGGGGCGGTTCAACTTCGTCGCGGTCGACTACCTGATCTATCCCACGGAGGTGGCGACCAATCTGTGGGAGAGTTACCCGCTGGTCTGGATCTTCGGCGGCATCGGCGTGGCCGCGGTCGCCTTCGTGTGGCTGATGCGTCGGCGCCTGGCCGCGACGTTCGCCACCACCACGCCCGGCCGGGCGCGGGCGACAGTCGCGGTCGTGTACGGGCTCACGTTAGGCGCCCTGACGGTCGCCGTCGGGCCCGGGCTGGCCCGGGTCTCCGACGACCGGACGATGAACGAGATCGCCGCCAACGGCTACTACACGTTCTGGGGCGCGCTGCTCGGTCAGGATGCGCCTTACGAGGGATGGTATGCGGTGGACAGCACGCCTGCCGAGCAATCCCGTCTCGCCGGTCTGCTGGCGGAGCCCGAGCTGGCGCCGGCCTCGCTCGATCCGCATTCCACGCTGCGGCACATCGAGGTCCCCGGACCGGAGCGGCGTCTGAACGTGGTCATGGTGCTCGAGGAGAGCCTGGGATCCACGCTGGTTGGGGCCCTCCATCCGCGCGACACCAGCCTCACGCCGCACTTCGACTCCCTGATGGCGCTCGGGACGCTGCTCACCAACGCCTACTCGACCGGGAATCGCACCATCCGCGCGCTCGAGGCCACCAGCGCGTCCATCCCCCCGTTGCCGGGCATCTCCATCGTCAGGCGGACGGCGTCGCACAACCTGTTCACGCTGGCAGAAGTCCTCCGCTCGCGCGGATACGCCACGATGTTCATCTACGGCGGGCGCGCGCTGTTCGACGGAATGGGGAGTTACATGCGCGACAACGGCATGGAGCGGGTGATCGAGCAGAAGGACTACCCCGACTCCGTATTCCGCACCGCCTGGGGCGTGGCCGACGAGTACATCTTCGACAAGTCGCTGACCGAGATGGATTCGCTCGCGCGCACGGGACAGCCGTTCTATTCGCTGATCCTGTCGGTCTCCAACCACAAGCCGTACTCGTATCCGGCCGGCCGTATCGCGGCCGACCCGAACGCACGCCGCCGGGTGAACGCCGTGCAGTACGCCGACTGGGCACTGGCCCGTTTCATGACACAGGCGCAGACGCATCCCTGGTACGGGAACACGCTGTTCGTGCTGCTCGGCGATCACGGCGCTCGCGTCTACGGTGCATCCGAGATCCCGCTGCCGAGCTACGAGGTCCCCATCCTGTTCGTCGGACCGGGCATCGGGACCGGACAGCGGCTCGCGACGCTTACGTCGTCACTCGACCTTCCGCCGACCATCCTGGCCCGACTGGGGGTGCCGTACGATACGCGATGGTACGGGCACGACGTGTTCAGCATTCCGCCGTCCGAGGGTCGTGCGCTGATGACGCACAACAGCGAGATCGCGCTGATGCGCGGCGACACGCTGGCGGTGCTGGGGTTGAAGGGTCAGACCGATGTCTATCTCTATGACCATGAAGAGGGACGGCTGCGGTTGGTCAAGACGCCCAGCGACGCCGAGCGGAGTCTGGTGCACGACGCGATCGCGTACTACCACACCGCAGACCGGTTGTATCGGTCGGGAGAGTATCACTTTCCGGCGCAGCGGGTGATGGCGGGCAAGTAGCCAGCGGACAGCGGACGGCTGATCGCTATACTTGCTGCATGGGTTGGCCCCGCCTGACCTTCTCGCTGGCCGTCCGCGCCGCGGTGTCGCCCTCGCTGGCCAGGGATCTGCTCCGCGTCGCCTGGCGGTTCCGCGCCCGGCGCTGGGCGGTGCGGCCTCCTTTCCTCCCCCTCCCCGCGCGCGAGTACGTCCGCTGGCGGATGTACACCGCGTACGGCGACGAGCACGCGGTGCCGCCGGTGGACGACCTGGTCCGCTACGCCCGCTGGGCGGCGCGCCAGCGATGAACGCACCCGACGCCGTGCCCGGGCGGGAGCGCATCAAGGCGCAGGCCTACGCCCTGGGGTTCGACCTCGCGGGAGTCGCGAACCTGGGCCCGGCGGAGACCGCCGCGGCATTCGACGCCTGGCTGGACCGTGGCTTTGCCGGCACGATGCACTACCTCGAGCGGGGAGCCCACGCGCGACGCGATCCCCGTGCCGTGGTGCCGGGCGCCGTGTCGGCGATCGTGACCGCGATGGACTACGGTGGGAGCGAGCCGTCGGGTCCGGTCGCTCGTTATGCACGCGGCAACGACTATCACGACGTGATGCGAGACCGGCTCGACGCCCTGCACCGATGGCTGGAGCAGGAGTGCGGCCACGCGGTGGGTGGCCGATCATACGTGGACACCGGACCGATTCTCGAGCGGGACCTGGCGCGGCGGGCGGGACTGGGCTGGTTCGGCAAGAACACGATGCTGATCAACCCGGAGCGAGGTTCGTTCTTCTTCCTCGGCGCGCTGGTGGTGAATATCGCGCTGGAGCCCGACGCGCCGTTCGATGCCGACCGTTGCGGCACCTGCCGACGCTGCCTCGACGCCTGTCCCACCGGCGCGATCGTCGAACCGCGGGTGCTCGATGCCCGTCGCTGCATCTCCTATCTCACGATTGAGCTGCGCGACGCGATTCCGGAAGCGCTCCGCGAGCCGATAGGATCGCTCGTCTTCGGGTGCGACATCTGCCAGGACGTCTGTCCGTGGAACGCGAAGTTCGCGAGCGGGCTGCCGGCAGCGTCGCCGTTCGCGGGCCGCGATCTTCCCGGCCGGCACGCGCGACGGCTGGCGCGCGACATACTGGCGATGGATGACGCCGCGTACCGCGCGGCATTCCGCGGTTCAGCGATGAAACGCGCGAAACTCCGCGGGTTGAAGCGCAATGCGGCGGTCGCGTTAGGCAACATCGGCGCCGGCGACGATGCGCCGGTGCTGGAGGAAGCCTGCGACGATCCCGATCCGCTGGTGCGCGAGCACGCGGCGTGGGCCCTTGCCCGGATCGGTGATCGCGCGGCGCTCCGGTAGACTCACGCCAGGCGGACGCCAGACTCCAGGATCGCTTCGATCCGACGGGGACCGCGGGGCAGAAACGCGCTCGGAGGGACATGGCCATCATTCCCGTGGCGTCCGTGGTCGACGGGGCCGGGAGCCAGCCCTATCCGGAATGAACCGCCTGCACCCGATCGCGGAGTTCGGTCGGTCCGAGTTGCTCGAGCGGCAACGCCAGCAGCGCACCTACCCGCGCGGCCAGCGCCTGGTACGTGTCGCGGAACGCACGGCGCGCCACCTCGGGCTGCGTCTCGCGGGCCGGATCGGCCAGGCCCCAGTGCACCTGCGCGCCCGCACCAGGAAAGAACGGGCAGGCTTCGCGAGCGTCGTCGCAGACCGTGATCACGAGGTCGAAGAGCTGACCGGCAACCTGATCGACGCTCTTCGGCGTGCGTCCCTCCCAGGCGATACCGTGCGCGCGCAGCACCTCGATCGCCCAGGGATTCACTCGTGAGGCGGGATGGATCCCCGCGCTCGTGGCTTCGATGCGCCCCGACCCACGCGCCGTCAGCAGCGCCTCGGCAATCTGGCTCCGCGCCGAGTTGCCCGTGCACAGCACCAGCACCCGGAACGGGCGCCTGGAGCGGCCGGCGGTCATGGCGCGAACTCCGCGGCGGTCGTGCCGAGCGGTGGTTCGCCGGCGAAGTAGCGGCGACGCGCCCAGAGCGAGACGTACACCAGACCGATCAGCGCCGGCACCTCGACCAGTGGACCGACCACCGCCGCCAGCGCCTCGCCCGACCCGATGCCGAAGGTCGCGACCGCGACCGCGATCGCGAGTTCGAAGTTGTTCCCCGCCGCGGTGAACGACAGCGACGCCGTCTCCTCATAGCCGAACCCGAGCTTCGCCGACACCACGAAGGCGAGCCCGAACATCACGCCGAAGTACACGACGAGTGGCACCGCGATGCGGAGCACCTCCACCGGGAGCTGCAGGATGCGGTCGCCCTGCATCGCGAACATGAGGACAATCGTGTAGAGCAGGCCGACCAGCGCAGTCGGCCCGAATCGCGGCATGAACGTCCCGCTGTACCACGCCTCGCCCCGGCGCGCCACGAGCGTGCGGCGCGTGAGATAGCCCGCGAGCAGCGGGATGCCGAGGAAGATCAGCACGCTCTTCGCGATCGCCCACATGGATACGTGCACCACGGCCGTCTGTCCGCCCAACCATCCTGGAATCACCGTCAGGAAGAGCCACCCCAGGACGCTGTAGGTGAGGATCTGGAAGATCGAGTTGAGAGCCACCAGCACCGCCGCCAGCTCGCCCGAGCCGCAGGCCAGCGAGTTCCAGATCAGCACCATCGCGATGCAGCGCGCGAGTCCGATCAGCACCAGCCCGTTCCGGTACGCCGGCAGGTCGGGGAGGAACAGCCAGGCGAGGGCGAACATCACCAGCGGACCAAGCAGCCAGTTGAAGAAGAGGGACGTGCCCAGGAGCCTCCCGTTCGCCACGTGCCGGCCGATGGTCTCGTAGCGCACCTTGGCGAGTACCGGGTACATCATCCACAGGAGCCCGATGCCGATCGGCACCGACACGCCGGCGATCTGTACCCGGTCGAGCGCCGCCCCGAGACCCGGGAAGGCGCGGCCGAGGGCGAGTCCGAGCCCCATCGCGGCGAAGATCCAGAATGGCAGAAAGCGATCGAGCGTCGAGAGACGGCGCACGACCGACCCCGGCGTCCCGGCGGCGTCGGACGCGTGAACGGCTGCGGAAGCGCCCACGAGCGTGCGACTCCGAACTCGCGTCAGCGACAGCAGCCGTCGTCGCAGCCGCAGTCCCGCTTCGCGTCAGGCGCGCCGAGGGCGGCAAGTGAGCGGTGCGGCTTCGGACGCGCCGCCGGTCCCCCCGGCTTGGTGGCGCGCACGAACGCGCTCATGATCCGTCCTTCCACCTGATCCGCGAGCGCGATATCGAGGCCCGACCCCTGGAGCAGGGCGGCCGCGTCGTCGCGCGTATAGATCCGGGTCGGCTCGATGCTCGCGCTCTCGAAACCCACGTCTCCGAGAAGGTCGAGAAATGCCTGGTCCGTGAGCGCTCCGGCCACGCACCCCGTCCAGAGCGGCATGCTCTCCCGCACCGCCTCCGGCAGCCCCTCGCGCACGACCACATCGCTCACGGCGAAGCGGCCACCGGGCCTGAGGACGCGGAATGCCTCTTTCAGGACCTGTCGCTTGTCGCCCGAGAGGTTGATCACGCAGTTCGAGATGATCACGTCCACCGTGTTCGACGGCAGCGGGATCGCCTCGATGTGCCCCTTGAGGAACTCCACATTCGTCGCTCCGGCCTTCGCCTTGTTCTCGAGCGCCAGCGCCAGCATTTCGTCGGTCATGTCGAGGCCGTACGCCTTGCCCGTCGGCCCAACGCGCCGCGCTGAGAGCAGCACGTCGATGCCGCCACCCGAGCCGAGGTCGAGAACCGTCTCGCCCTCGACGAGCTCGGCGAGCGCGGTGGGATTGCCGCAGCCGAGTGAGGCAAGGAGCGCTTCGGCGGGAAGGCCCGCGGTTTCACCCGCCTCGTACAGATCGGCGGTGATCGGATCCCACGACTCACTCGTCGCACCGCAGCAGCCGCTGGATCCGTCGGCGGGCCCGCAGCAGCCGGCGCCGGCGGTTGCGCCCTCAGCGACGCGCTGCGCAGCTGCGCCGTATCGCGCCTGCACCGTCGCGCGGATTTCTTCGAGCGTCGTGGGCGCCTTCGTCAAATCGTGTTCGGCTTTCGCGGTCATCGCTCTCCTCGCAGCTATCAAGAAATGTTGATATATCCCAGAAAAAAAATCAGCGGCAGCACGATCCCGCGCGGAGCAGAGGGAGGCCGCTCTTCTTCGGTTGCATCGCGACGGCAGCGTCGTGCACTTCGGCCAACGCCCCGGGTTCGATGCTGTAGTATGACCAGCGCCCCTCCCGGCGGTCGGTGACCAGGCCGGACTCCTTGAGCACGCGGAGATGGAAAGACAGACGCGACTGCGCGGCCTCCAGTTCATCCTGCAACTCACACACGCATCGCTCGCCGCCTCGCAGCATCTCGAGGATCGAGAGGCGGGTGGAGTCGGACAGCGCGTGAAACAGGATCACGGCGCGGTCGAGATCGGGGGCAGGAGTGGGACGGGTGGCGGTGGTCACAGGCGGAATGATAAATCAAGATTGGTTGATGTGTCAATGGGCGTCGGCGGTGCGTTGGATCTCCTTGCCAGCTTCTTGAACCACAGAGTAGCTGTGTTAAAAGTCAAGGAACAATTGCGACGGGCGGACGCCACGCCGCTTGCGTTTTCACCATGGCATTGAGGGTCGTGAGGAGCCGACGCATACACGCCGTCAGGGCGACCTTCACCGGCTTGCCCGCCGCGCGGAGCTGGCGATACCACGGCCGCAGCACGGGATTGCAGCGACTGGCCGTGAGCGCAGCCATGTACAGCACGGCCCGCACGTGCCGGCGTCCGCCCCAACAGCGGCGGCGCCCGCGCAGCGTGCCGGAATCGCAGGCGAGCGGGGCCACGCCCACCAAGGCCGCAATCTCGCGACGCGTTAGGCGCCCCAGCTCGGGGAGGGCGGCGATGAGCAACCGCGCCGTCTGCGGCCCCACGCCCGGCACACTGCGCAAGAGCGCCTCCTCCGCCCGCCACACGGGACTCTCCCGGATCCAGCGATCGACGTCAGCGTCCGTCGCCGCCAACGCCTTCTCCAGCGTGCGCAGGACCTGCCGGACACTGGCGCGCACCTCGGGCCGCGCCACGGCGAGCCGGTTCTGTTCCGCGCCGAGCATCTCGAGGAGCTGGCGGCGGCGCTCCAGGAGCGCCGCCAGCGCCTGCGTGGCGTCGTCTGGAATCGGTCGGGGCGTGGGGCGCACCATGGCGGCGAAGCGGGCGAGCACGGCGGCATCCAGGCGATCCGTCTTGGCGAGCTGCCCCGTGCTGCGCGCGAACTCGCGCACCTGGCGCGGGTTCACCACCGCGACCGGGATCCCCGCCGTCACGAGCGCCGTGGTCACGCCCCGATGGTAGACACTGGTGGCTTCGAGCACGACCAGCGCGGCCTCCACGGTCCGGAGGTGCGTGATGAGGCGCGCCCAGCCGGCGGGGTCATTGGGCACTTGCTGCGTCGCCCCCGCATGCACGGCGACGTCGAGGGTCGCCTTACTGACATCAATCCCCACGTAGGACATCTGTGGCACTCCGCGTTGGGATCGCGCGCGCCCTGCCTTGCAAGATGCGGGTTCTCGTCGACCCAGGTAGCTGTTCGGGCTTCGAGCGATCGGTGGGGCGGCGCTCCTACTCTGCGACGGGCTCTGTACGCCCCGGCCACGATGATCGAGCTGCCGCCGTCCCGAACCAACACTCTTCAATGAAGACATACAAGGTCGCGAAGGACGCAGAGAACCGTTGTCGAACTTTCGCCGCGCACCCTCCGTGATCTCTGCGCGCTCCGCGGTCAGATCTCCTTGACCCCTGCGTTCTCTGCGGTGCAGGGGCGGCACCCGAATACGGTGCCTGGAGGAATTCGCGCGCCGCGCCAGCTGACCGCATACTCCTTGGCCCGCGGCTTTGGCCTTTGTGCCTTGGCTCTTGGCCTGTTGCCCATGGCCGCTGACCTGACCCCTGCCCTTGCCCTCCGACTCCTACGCCCGTCTGCTCGCGTATCGACGCGACCAGCCCCGAGCCCCCCGTCTCACGCGAAGCCTGGTGACGGTGGGAAGCGGGCCACTCGCCGTCTTCAGTACGCCGGCCGTTCCCCAAGCCACTCCGCTCGTCTGCGTAAACGGCGGGCTCCTGTACGGACACGAGATCATCTGGCCCGCGCTTGCACCGCTGGCCGCTCACCGCCAGCTCATCCTCTTCGATCAGCGCGGCCGGGGTGAGAGTCCACCTCCTAGTGATCCGGCCGCATGGCGCATCGAGCGCGACGCCGACGACCTGGCGGCCCTACGCGGCGCGCTCGGCATGCGTCAGTGGGATCTGCTGGGCCACTCGTGGGGCGGAGGAATCGCGATGCTCGCCGCCGAGCGCGACCGAGGCGGCACGCGACGTCTGGTACTCGTCGATTCCGTCGGCCCCACGTCCGAGTGGCTCGCCGACCTCCATAACCGCGCCCTCCAGCGGCTGGAGCGCGATCCCGCGCACCGTGCACTGTTGCAGAGGATGGATCCCCGCGGACTCACGCAGGCCGATCCGGCAGTGCACTCCGCGTATTCCCGGGCGCTCTACCCGGCGTGGTTTGCCGATCCCGAATTCGCGCGGGCATTTATGCCTCCTCGCAGCGCAAATCACACAGGCGCTGTGGTGCTCGCACGACTGCGTCGCGATGTCTACGACTGGACCCGAAGCGCGCGTGCCGTCGAGGCGCAGACGCTCGTCGTTCATGGAGATAGCGACTTGATTTTGTGCGCTACGTCACACGAATTTACCGTTCTCATCCCTGAGGCCCGTTTCGTGCTCATGCCCAGCTGCGGACACATGCCGTTCTGGGAGGCGCCGGGGCCCTTTTTCGCCTCAGTCCGAGCCTTCCTCACCGAGCCGTCGACGTAAGCCGCAGCGACAACATGAAACGTCTGAACATCTTCCTCGCCGTCTCCCTCCTCTCCCTGGCGGCCTTTGTCGGTCATCAGGCGGTCGATACCCATCGACGTGCCGTGGCGCGCTCGCAGCACACGGCGAGCTACGGGGCGACGCCGGTGGAGACGTCCGCCACCGTCGCTGAGGCTGCGCCCGATTCGACGGAGGTGCCGGGTTCCGAGGTCGCGGACGTCAGGCGTCGTCTGGAGCTCTCCGCTCCGGGCACGTACATCGGTGAGATCCTGGCTGAGCGCGATTCGGCGATCGTCCGATGGCCCGATCGGCGCACCAATCCGCTGCGCGTGTGGGTGCAGCCGCTCTCGAACGTGAAAGACTTCACTCCGCGCTTCGTCCCGCTCGTCCGGAGCGCGTTCGTCACCTGGAGCGAAACGGGCGTCCCGATCTCCTTCAGCTTCGTAGTCGACTCCACCATGGCCGACGTCCGGGTCACGTGGCTCGACCACTTCTCCGAGAAGATCAGCGGAAAGACTCTGTGGGCGCACGATGATCACTGGTGGATCGTCGATGCGAGCATTCAGATCGCGGTGCACCACAAGTCAGGAGAGACTCTTGATACGTCCGCAGTCCGTGCGATCGCGCTGCACGAAGTCGGCCACCTGATCGGTCTCGATCACACCACCGACAGTTCGTCGATCATGGCGGCCAAGGTGCGCGTGCAGGATCTGTCGGCGTCCGATCGCGCCACCGCGCTGCTGCTGTACGCCTTGCCGCCGGGCCGGGTGGGGAGTGCGGCGAGCGTCGCGGCGGGGACGAGGTAGGTCAGCCGGTCAGCGGAGCGCCGCTTACCACCGCAGGGTCATGTTCCGCCGCGCCTTCTTCCGCACGATCACGAGCTTGACCTCGTGATCTGACGACAGCACCATCGCGCGCTGCAGGACGAGCGGCGACGTCAGATCCTGATCGTCCGCGGTGAGGAGCACGTCGCCCTCGTGGAAGCCCGACCTTTCCGCCGGGGCGCCGGGAAGGACCTTGAGCACGAGCAGGCCGTGGTCGACGCCGAAGGTCTCTCCGAGTCCCCGATTCATCTGCACCAGTTGGGCACCGGCCACCGTGTTGGTCCCGGAGGCGAACTGCGCGACGAACGGGCCCAGGTAGACGGTGTTCGGGCCGGCGGAAGCGCGAGCGGTCGACGGTGACGGGGTGGGCGCCGGGAACACGTAGCGCCGCACCGGCGTGTCCGACGACGAGTCGGCGGTCGCGATCTGCAGGTAGAACTCGTTAGGCACGGGCGCCATCGCGGTGGCAATGGTCGCGTCCATCCACGGACACATCATCCCGTATCCGTCAGGACGCCGCTCCACCAGCACCATGACGCTGCGCGTGGCACCGTCGCGCTCAAACTGCACGGGAAGTCTCGCCCCGGGCCGCAGGAGCTGTGCCGCGCTGACATCTCCCGCGCGCAGCTCCTGGCCGCCCATCGCGATGATGACGTCGCCGGTGCGGAGGCCGGACTTCGACGCCGGGGACCCCGGTTCGACCGATTCCACGACCTGATTGCCGTGGTACATGAACACGTCGGGCCCGTCGCCCTCGCGCGTGACGGTGACCTTTCCATTCAGGACCACGCCCAGGTACCCCTGGGGCTTCTGATCCGAGTTGCAAAGCGTCTGCAGCTCACGCTTCAGTCGCGACACCTCGGAGGCTGTCGCGGTGAGGCGCTCGAAGATGGCCCGGGCCGCGCCCTCGTTTCCCGCCCGCTGCGACACGTCCGAGTCCCGCGCACTCGTCACCAGCTGCGCGTAGGTCCGCATCATCTCGCTCTGCAGCCGGCGCTGCATTTCGAGCTCGCGCGCGATCCGATCCACCTGCGCCTCGAGCGTCGACACCGCGTGCACGCGCACCGGCTCCTGCGGCGCGGCGGTGGTGGCGGCGGCGAACAGCGCCAGCACGGCAAATATCAACGAATTCCTGCCGAATTGCTTCACGATTCTCATATGACTCAATGCGTCACGTCCCACTCCGATTTCGTTCACCCGCTCCCGACCCTCCGCGGCCCACGCCCCCCGTCCCCTCTCGGCGACCAGCCTTCAGCGATCAGCTCCCAACCCGTTCCCCAACGACGGCGCATCGGCGTCTGCCGCCCGATCCCCGGCACCGTCCCGATCAGAACTTGGTGAGTCGCGCTCCCACCGGCAGCACCGTGCCCAGCTTGTTGAGTGTCATGTCCCGGGCGCCTAACGTGCTGAGGTACAGCTGGTTGATGACCGGATCCTGCGGCGCGTCACGGAGCGCCCGAAGCGAGTAGTCCGCGATGTGATCGACCACCGCCAGCCGCGCGCGGTACTGGTCCGGCGCCCCCTCGCTCGACGACGTGTCGTGCGTGGTGAGGTACTGGACCGCCCGGTCGTACTCCCGCTGCGTGCGCTCGAGGGTCGCGACGGCATCCGATGCCGACGCGAAGTCCTGACCGCCGAGCAGCGACGTCGCGGAATCGGCCGACCGGCGTCCTTCCGCAAACCGGAGATCGCCTACCGCCACCGCCTCGCGCGCCGACAGTCCCGCCGAGAATCTCCCGAACATCGTGCCACCGACGATCAGCACCACCGCCGCTGCGGCCCGCTGCACGCCGCGCACCAGCCGCGCCGTGGCCGTGTGCGACGGATCGAGCGTGATCGGCCTGGTGATCGCCCCCTCCCGCCGCAACTGCGTCCGCAGCGCCCCCCAACTGGTGAGCGGCGGCGCGATGCGCCGGTGCTCGTCGGCCGCGATCGCGACCAGACGCTGGTACGCGGCAAGCTCGGATGCACACATCGTGCACTCGCCGAGATGCTCGCGCTCGGACGGAGTCGGCTCGCTGTCGGCGAGGTCCGCGAGTCGCTCAATAGCCAGGTGAGACATGTTCCCGTCCTGTTTCCGCATCATCTCTATCCACCAGGTGCGCGAGCAGCCGCCGGAGCTTCGCCCGCGCCTTGAAGAGCTGTGATTTCGAGCCGCCGGGCGTAATGCCCAGTTCGGCTGCGATTTCCTCGTGCGTGTACCCTTCCACATCGTGCAGCAGGAAGACCGTGCGGGCCCCCGGCGAGAGCTGCGCCGCCGCCGCCTCGATGGAGGCCGCCAGCATTGCCTTCTCGCTCCCGTGCTCGACCACCGCCGTGTCTTCTGTGATGTCCGTTTCGATCTTCATCAGCCGGCGCGTCCGGCGGAGCGCGTTCAACGTGCGGTTCACGGCGATCCGGTGCGCCCAGGTCCCGAACTGCGATTCGCCCCGATACGACGGCAGAGCCCGGAAGATCTGGATCCAGACTTCCTGCGCGATGTCCTCGGCCAGGTCGGCGTCCCCGACCAGTCGGCGCACCACGGCGTCGACGTGCGGCGCGTGCTGCGACCAGAGGGCCCGCAGCGCTCGCTCATCCCCCTCGATGGCGCGCTGGATGGTCAGGAAGTCCGTTGCCATGCGGTTACACGCGGTTAGTCACGATGCTGCCTGGGGGGGTTGCCGGTAAAGGCCATAGGTCATGGGCCATAGGTCATGGGCCATACTGATAGGTGATAGGTCAGAGGCCACAGAGGGACTTGCCGGTCACGGCCTATGGCCTGTGCCCTCCGGCCTTCCCGAAAAGACCATGATTACGCACGGCGTCGCCCGGTCATGGCCTCTGGCCTGTGCACTCAAGATGTAACCCACCCCCACCGGCCGGAGTCTACTCCATAGCTCGTCCAATCGGCATTATTTTCCGTCGTTGTGAAGGCGGCGGCTCGCTCCTTGCACGTTGCAACGCGCTTGAGAGGGCCGCCGTTCGCTGCCTCTGGACCCGCGGCTCGGGAGTGGTCGTTTGCTGGCATTCCTTACAGCGCTAACCGTTGCGTTTGCACCGTCGGATGGGCTTCCCATCCGGCCCGCCAAGTCTGTGGGCATGTCGGCTGCCCGCCTGGCGGCCATCGACCGCGTGGTGAACCGTGGGCTGAAGGCCGGAGGATTCCCAGGTGCCGCCGTTGTGGTGGGACGACGCGGCGCCGCCGTGTTCGAGAAGGGCTTCGGGCACCTCGGCTGGACCGCCAATAGTCCGGCCGTCACTGCAGATCGCACCATCTACGACCTCGCCTCCCTGACCAAGGTCGTTGGCACCACCATGGCGGCGATGATCCTCTTCGACGAGGGGCGCCTGGACCTGGACGCACCCGTCATGCGCTACCTGCCGCAGTTCACAGGGGGCCAGAAGGACCTCGTCACCATCCGGCAGCTGCTCACGCACCGCTCGGGGCTGCCCGCCGGACGCGAGCTATGGCGTCTGGCTGACAATCCCCAGCAGGCGAAGGACATCGTCCTGTCCACCCCGCTCACAGCCCGTCCCGGCGACCGGTACCTGTACTCAGACCTTGGCGCTGATGTGCTGGGATGGACGATCGAGGCGATCACCGGCCAGGGGCTCGATTCGTTTCTGGAGGAGCGCGTATTTGGTCCGCTTGGAATGAACGACACGTTCTTCCGCCCCGCGGACTCGCTGCGCAAGCGCATTGCCCCGACCGAGGTCTCGCCGCCGCGCGGATACCCCATCCAGGGCGAAGTGCACGACGAGAACGCCTACGCCCTTGGCGGGGTGGCCGGACACGCGGGCCTGTTCTCCACAGCCGCGGACCTGTCGATCTTCGCCCAGATGATGCTCAACAAGGGCGAGTACGAAGGCGTGCGCATCGTCAGCGACTCCGTGGTCGATCTGTTCACGCGGCAACAGCCAGGGGGAACGCGCGCACTCGGATGGGACACGGCGGAGGACGGCGCAGGATCGGGAGATTACCTGAGCGCAGATTCGTTCGGCCACACCGGGTACACAGGGACGTCGATGTGGATCGATCCCGACCGGGAGCTGTTCGTCATTCTGCTGACCAATCGCGTGCACGCGGCGCGCGCGCGCCGTCCTGCCAAGGTCATCGCCGACGTGCGCAACGATCTGGCGGATGCGGCGGCGGTGGCGGTGGTGGACGCCGACATGGTGGTCGACGTACCACGCTCGTATCGCTCCGACCGCGCGACGGGTTGGAATCCGGCGCCAAGGAAGGCCCGGGCGAAGAGCAGGAAGTCGACACCGGTAAAGAAGGCTCCGGCGAAGAACACGCCGACGAAGGCCGCCCCGAAGCCGCAGGCGAAGAAGAGCGGTACGTACTAGGTCGGGCGAGAGCGATCTGCCGGCAGCTCCCTGATCGCGCTGCTTGAGGCGTGCTGGCTGTGAGCTGTCAGCGCACGCCGCTTGCCCGACGCCGCCACGTTCCGGCATCTTCATTCGTATGAGCGATCCAGCGGGTGCGCCACGCGATGCGGACTCGGGTGATGGCGGAGAGCCCTCGGCGGGGCTGAGTGAGGACCAGGTCCGACTCGCTTTGCGGCGGGTGAAGGATCCCGAGATCAATCTCAACATCATCGATCTCGGTTTGGTTTACGATATCCAGGTCGAAGACGGCAACGTGACGGTGGACATGAGCCTCACCTCGCCTGGATGCCCCGCGGGTCCCCAGATCCTCCACGAGGCCGAGCAGGAGCTGCGTGCGATGCCCGAGGTGCGGGACGTGGCAGTGAACCTGGTGTGGTCGCCCCCGTGGACGCCGGAGCGGATCGAGCCAAGGGTCAGGGCGTACCTGGGATTCTAGAGTGCGGTTATCAGTGTTCGGTCTTCAGTTGTCAGAGGACCTGGGACGGATCATGCGTGCCGGGTCGAGCAGGCGGCCGCGCTCACGGGACTGAAGCTGCTCGCCCCGAACGGCCGGCGACATGATGCGGTCGGCAGGGCTGCCCGAGCAGTGCGCGACATGATGCACCCCCGTCCGCGCCGGACGTGACTCGCGAGCACGGACAGCAGACACACCGGAGGTGGCGTCCATGAAGTGGCTCCTGATCGCGCTCGGGGCAGTGGTGGGCATCGTAGCCGTAGTGGCGGCGATTGGCGCGATGCTGCCCAAAGCGCACGTGGTGCGCCGTTCGGCGACGTTCGGCCAGCCGCCCGATTCGGTGTGGGCGGTGATCGCCGACTTCGCGGGACAGGCGGCGTGGCGGAGCGACATCAAGTCGGTCGAGCGCATGGCCGATCGCGACGGCAAGGCCGTCTGGCGCGAAGTCTCGCAGCGCGGCGACGCGGTGCCTTACGAGACAACCGAGACAGAGGCGCCGAGGCGGATGGTGCGCACGATCGCCGATCCGGGGCTGCCGTACGGTGGACAATGGATCTACGAGGTGGCTCCCTCGCCCGGTGGATCGACGCTGACGATCACGGAAGAGGGGGAGGTTTACAATCCGGTGTTCCGGTTTGTCAGCCACTTCTTCATGGACATGGGGGCGACCGCGGACGGGTATCTTGCCGCGTTGGGGAAGCGGCTTGGGGAGCCGCCGAAGGTGGGTCGGCCCTGACGGCCAACACCCGGCCCCACCACTTCCACCCCCTCCGATTCCACCCCCGCCCTCCCCACCGCGCTCACCACCACGAAGTCCGGAAGCTGGCCCGCCCCATCCGCCACCACGCGCACCGATCGCTGCGTGGCATCGGCGATGATCGCGTGCCATCCGTCGGAGTAGCGTGCCCGCACGAGCCACCATCGTGGCGTCCCGGCCGCGACACTCTCCTCCGCACGCTCGGCTGGTCCCCTGGCGCCCGCACCGGGCCCGCCTGGCCTATCCGGAGACATCGACAGCTGCAGAATCATCGCCGCCCATGCGCCTCCAGCCCCGCCGCCCCGGGCTGCAGGCGTTGCGGGGATATCGCGCCGCGTGACGACCGGTGGTGCCGGGCCCTCCGCTGGACAGCCATGGTGACGCCGGCGGAAGAGCCGGCGCCGCGTACGGTCCATCGCTGAGGTGACCGCTGAGGCCATCCCAGCTCGCCGCCAGCGCGCTGGCGTTGAAGTGGACGTTGCCGTCGGACCCCGGCTGGTCCCGCGTCAGGTCGATCTGCCCGACGATCTCCGAACTGCGCCACCGCTCACCGCTGTTTGTGACCTTGTAGTCGGCATTGCCGGGCCACAGATGCCGCCCGTGCGCGTTCTGCCCCGCCCACCAGGCCAGCAGCTGGGGATAGCTCTGCGCCGGCGCTGCTGTCCGCCAATAGAGTTGAGGCGTCAGATAATCGAGCCACCCCTCGGCCAGCCACTTCCTGGAGTCGGCGTACAGACTCCCGTAGGAATCGAAGCCTGTCACCGCGGGAGGACTCCCCGGGCGCCAGATGCCGAAGGGACTGATGCCGAACCGCACCCACGGTTTGGCCTTCTTGATCTCGCGGTACAGCGACTCGACGAGCAGGTCGACGTTCTGGCGGCGCCAGTCGTCGCGGTCGAGTTTCCCGCCGCCCCGCACGTAGCGCGTCCACGACGGCCCATCGGGAAAGTCGATCACACGGCCGCGGCGATCGCGCTCGGGATACGGATAGAAGTAGTCGTCGAGGTGCACCGCATCGATGTCGTACCGATGCACGACATCGAGGATCACCTTGATCGTCTCGTCTCGCACGGCCGGCTCGCCGGGATCCATCCACAGATACGGCCCGTAGCGCTTCACCACCCTGGGCATGGCGCGGCTCACGTGCGAGCGCGCCGCGGGCCTGTGATCGTCGCGATAGCGGGCGCGATAGGGATTGAACCACGCGTGAAGCTCGAGCCCGCGTTTGTGCGCTTCAGCAACCGCAAAGGCGAGCGGATCGTAGAACGGAGACGGCGCCTTTCCTTGCGTCCCGGTGAGCACCGCCGACCACGGCTCGTAGCGCGAGGCGTAGAGGGCATCGGCCGCGGGCCGCACCTGGAAGATCACGGCGTTGAGATGCACCGCCGCCGCGCGGTCGAGGAGCGCAAGCAGCTCGTCCTTCTGCTGCGCGACGGGGAGTCCCGGGCGTGAGGGCCAATCCATGTTGGCGACGGTCGCGACCCAGACTCCCCGGAATTCGCGTGGGAGTGGAGGCGGCGCGGAGTCGCTCGGCAGCGCAACGGCGTACAGGCCGGGGAGTGGCGATGGCTGGCCTTCGACGCGCGACGCAAGGAGGAGCACCGCCGCAAGCAGGGACCGGGCCACCGGGCTCACACGCGGTTGGATGCCATGAGACGCGGCCCCGGCGAGGTCACCTGGCGAACGTCCAGGGCTTGTGCACGCGTCGAGCCGCGGCATGGTCCTCTCAGTCCCGGTACGGCGATCGCTCGTCGCCCGTGTCGCGCAGCGTGCGCACGAAATCCTCGCCGAGTACCTCGATCTGCCATGCTCGCAGCTCCGGGTTATCCCGCAACTGCTCGACCTCGGTGGGGTTGCGGCGCGCGATGACCTCGAGCCGCTCTCTGGGACAGAGCACGCCGGGGTCGAGCGCCAGCTGGGCGGCCTTCCTGTCGCGGACCTTCCGCAAGCGTGCCACACGATTCTCGTAATCCGGGTCCCGCGCCCACCGTACTCCCCTTGGGAATCGCGGCAGTTCATTCTCGGGAATGGCGCCGCCGCGCGCGATGGCGGCGAGGATATCCGGACCCGCCCGCGCGACGAGGCTGCGTGAGAGCCCCTTGGTTTTCTCCAGCACGTCCACCGACGTGGGTGACGTGCGGGCGAGGTCCAGCAGGACCTCATTCCCCGCCACGCGGAAGCTGCTCCGGTCGAGTCCGCGCGCGACGTCGTCACGCCAGGCGACCAGTTCCCGCAGCACGGCCAGCTCGCGGCGGCTCAGATCACGCGCCCCCTTGAGGCGCAGGAAGGCGTCGTTCCCGTTCTCGGCGTCCCAGCGAGTTCCCTCCAGGCGCTGGTACTCTTCCACCGCCCAGGTCCAGCGTCCCTTCTCCTGCAGCTCGCTTCGCAGCCGATCTCGCAGATCGAGCAGATACATGGTGTCCTGCACCGCGTAGCGCAGCATCTCGGGTGGAAGCGGCCGCATGGACCAGTCGGCGCGCTGGTGTTTCTTGTCCAGCCTGACGCCGAAGTACGACTCGAGCAGGGCGGCCAGGCCGAACGCCTTGATGCCGAGCAGCTGGGCAGCGACCCGGGTGTCGAAGATGCTGGTGACGTGCCATCCGTAGTCCTGATGGAGCAGGCGCAGGTCGTAGTCGGCGTCGTGGAACACCACCTCCACGTCGCGCGATTCCAGCAGGGTGCCGAGCGCCGGCAGGGCGTCGATGCGCAGCGGATCGACGATGGCGTGCCGCTCGCAGGCCGTGATCTGCAGGAGGTATATGCGATCGACGTAGCGGTGAAAGCTGGCGCCCTCGGTGTCGAGCGCCAGCGACCGCGCCCCGGCGATCGACGCCATGAAGTCGTCGACCGCGTGTGGGGAATCCAGATACAGCGGAGTGTCGGTGTGCGACGAACCTGGCACGGAAGAACGCGGAGGAAGGTGAGCGTACACCCCGGCTCGCCGGCGTCGCAGGTCCGGCGGGCGGCGCGTGTTGCCAATCTAGCAGGGGGGCCAGGGGTGAGTTCATGTTTAGGCATCGACTCGACGGGAGGTGGAGCGGTGATTGCAATGGGCGGCGGGATCGAAATCGGCTATGACGACGTGGGGAGCGGGCTGCCGGTGGTGTTCGTGCACGGGTTTCCGCACAATCGCACGCTCTGGTCGCCGCAGGTGAATGCACTGGTCGATCGGGCGCGTTGCATTGCCCCGGACCTCCGGGGTTTTGGCGAAACCACCGCCGCGGCGCCGTTCACGATGGATCAATACGCCGACGACATCGCCGCGTTGATGGACGTCGAGCGGGTGGACCGCGCGGTCGTTGCGGGGCTGTCGATGGGCGGCTACGTCGCCTTCGCGTTCTGGCGTCGCCATCGGGAGCGCGTGCGTGCGCTGGTGCTGTCCGACACGCGGGCTGGTGCGGACTCCGAGGAGGGCCGCCGGAAGCGGCAGGAGATGATCGCGCTTGCCCGCGAGCGCGGGAGTGGTGCGGTAGCGGACTCGATGATCGGCGGGATGGTGGGGAAGAGCACGCGCGACAAGAGTCCGGAAATCGGCGACGCGGCGCACAGCATGATGGCGTCGGCCCCGGTGGACGGGGTGGTGGGGGCGCTGCAGGCGATGATGGAGCGGCCCGATTCGACGCCGACGTTGGCGACGATCGACGTGCCGACGCTGGTGGTAGTGGGGGAAGAGGACACGCTGATCCCGGTGAGCGAATCACGGGCGCTCAACGCTGCGATTCGCGGGAGCCGGCTCGAGGTGATCGCGGGCGCGGGGCACGTGAGCAACATGGAACGGCCGGCGGCGTTCAATCATGTACTCAGCGAGTTTCTCGGGGTGCTGGAACTTCAATAGCGGCGCCTCAAGAGCCGTAAGCCGTCAGCGGCTCGCTTCCAGGTATCGCACCAGATCCTGGAAGCTGGTCGCCACGTACTCGGCGCGAGTGCTGCCGCCGGGGCGGGCCAGGTCGAGGCGCACGGCGCGCATCCCGACCCCCAGCGCCCCGCCCACGTCGGTCCGCTCGTTGTCGCCCACGTGCAGCGCCTCGTGCGGTTCCACGCCTAACGATTCGATCGCCGCCTGGAACGGCTCGGGACGCGGCTTGGCGTGCCCGATATCCATGGAATAGATCGTGGCCGCGAAGCAGGAGAGTATGCCGTCCTGCTCCATCACGGCGTTCTGTCCGTGCCCCGACACGAATCCCGTATCGGAGATGATCGCCAGCTTGAATCGTCGCGACAGCCGCTGCAGCCCCTCGCGCGCCCCGGCGAGAAACGCCGGCGGGAATTCCACCAGCGACGCGTCCACCTCCTCCACCGCGCGCGCGATGTGTTCGCACGACTCGGGCCGCTCGATCGCCAGTTCGGCGAGAATCCACCGGATCCGGTCGGCGGTGGTGTAGCCGCGGTGCTCGTCGCGCCACCAGCGATCCGCCTCGGCCGCCGACGCCCGGTACAGGCGGTCGAACTCCTCGGCCGGTACCTCGGCCCCGATCATCTCGAGCATCCGCATCAGCGCGCCCTGCCGGCGCTCCACCCGCTCCGCTGTGTTGATCCCCGAGTAGATCGTATCCCAGTAGTCGAACGTGACGGCTTTCAGGGCACGCGCGGTTGCTCTCGTCTCACCCTGAGGCGCCGCGGGCGACTGCACCGGGCGGCTCAGTCCTTCGGTCGGGGCCGCGCGCTCGGCGCTCACTTCTACCTCGTCGGCCTCCCTGGCGGATTCTCGCTCTTGAACACGTCGCGGTTGATCTGGATGTACTGCCGGACGTTGGCGGGTACATCCTCCTCCGGGAAGATCGCCGTCACCGGGCATTCCGGTTCGCACGCGCCGCAGTCGATGCACTCATCGGGGTGGATATAGAGCATCTCTCGGCCTTCGTAGATGCAGTCCACGGGACAGACATCCACGCAGGACTTGTCCTTCACTCCGATGCAGGCTTCGGTAATGACGTACGGCATAGCGCTTTGGCTGGGCTCCAGGACCGTGAGAGGAATCGTAATAATACGGCACGGCGGGGGACGATTGAAGGACTGAGGCGGTCATGGGCCAGAGGCCATGGGTCATGGGCCAGGCAGCGAAAGGTCACAGCGCACGGGTCATGGGTCAGAGGTGGAATGTGCGACTTCTGGCCCATGGCCTCTCGCCTCCGGCCTCTGGTCTATGGTCTATGGCCTCCGGTCTATGGCCTCTGGTCTATGGTCCATGCCCTATCGCCGGTATTTTCCCGGAATGCTCCTCACCGTCAACGGGCGCCCGCGACCCGTCGAGCCGCAACCGGACGAGACGCTCGCCGCCACGCTGCGCGGGCGACTCGGACTCCCGGGGACCAAAGTCGCATGCGCCCGCGGGGAATGCGGCGCCTGCACCGTGCTGCTGGACGGACGCCCGGTGTATTCCTGCCTCACCCTAACGAGGGCATGCGAGGGGCAGCAGGTGGAGACCATCGAAGGGCTGGGGGCGGAGCGATTGCATCCGATCCAGGATGCATTCGTCGCCCACGACGCGGTCCAGTGCGGATTCTGCACGCCGGGTCAGATCATGGCCGCCGCCGCGTTGCTCCGGCGCACGCCGCAGCCGGATGACGAGGCCATCCGCCGCGCCATGAGTGGCAACCTCTGCCGGTGCGGCACCTATCCCAACATCGTCGCCGCCATTCGCGCCGTGGCCGCGACCGCCCGCGAGCACGATGCCGGCTGATCGCAAGGAAGGCGCGCCGCGCGCCAAGAGGTTCATCACCACGACTATCGAGGTCGAAGGGCGCGAAGAGACCCGGGTCGTCGAGCTCCCGGACTTCGAGCCGTCGCCGTGGGAAGCTGGCGCGCCGCTCATTGTGGTGGGGAAGGCCGTCCCGCGCCGTGACGCTCCGGAGAAGGTGACCGGCCGAGCCACTTACACAGCCGATCTCCAGCGCCCGGGCCTGCTGTTCGCGGTGATGGTGCGCGCCGCCATCGCCCGCGGTCGGGTGGTGTCGATGGATGTCGCCAGAGCGCGGGCGGTCCCCGGCGTCGTGGACGTGGTGAGCTCGGACGACCTGACGGCGCTCGCCCGCCGGCCCCGCGCCGGCGGCGTGCCGCTCTTCGACCGCGCCATTTCCTACGCCGGCCAGCCGGTGGCCGCCGTCTGTGCCGAGTCCCTGGCGGCGGCCCATCGCGCCGCCGCGGCTGTGACGGTGGAGTATGACGTCGCGACTCCGGTGACGACGGTCGAACAGGCCCTCGCGCCCGGCGCACCGCTGGTGCGCGAGGGCGGCAACGTGAGCCCCGAATCACCGTCGGTGCAAGAGCGGGGCGACGTGACCCGCGGGCTGCGCGAGGCCGAAGTGACGATCACCCGCGAGTACCGCACGCCGGAGGCGCTGCATTCTGCGCTAGAGCCGCACGGCGCGGTGGCGGAGTGGGATGGTGACCGCCTGACGGTGTGGGAAGGGACGCAGGGGATCTTCGCGGTGCGGGACGGTGTGGCGGCGGCCTTCGGACTTCCGCGTTCGTCCGTCCGCGTGCTCATGGAGTACATGGGAGGCGGCTTCGGAGCCAAGAACGGGGCGGGCGCGCACAGCTACGTGGCCGCGCTGCTGGCCCGTCGCACCCGGCGCCCGGTGCGCTGCGTGCTCGACCGCCATGGGGAACAGCTGGATACCGGACATCGCACCGCCATGCGGATGCGCGTCACCCTGGGTGCGATGCGCGACGGCCGTCTCACGGCGATCGAGGCGGAGAGCGAGGTGGCGATGGGAGTGGCGGGGTGGGAGTCGTCGCCGACGAAGATTCTGCACGAACTGTATGCGTGTCCCAACGTGCGCACGACGGACACGTTCGTGTACGTGAACACGGGAGCCATGGCGGCGTTTCGCGCCCCCGGACACGCCGAGGGCGCGTTCGCGCAGGAACGGGCGATGGATGTGCTGGCGCATGAACTCGGGCTCGACCCGCTCGACCTGCGGCTGCGGAACTACGCGGAGCGCGACGAGGAGAAGCGGCGTCCGTATTCGGGCGGGAGCCTGCGTCGATGCTACGAGGAGGGGGCGGCCCGGTTCGGATGGCGGGAGCGCGCATCCGGCGCCCACAAGCGCGGCTTCGGGATGGCCGCCCAGATCTGGCCCACCGGCGGCGGCCCTCCCGCCTACGCTACCGTCCGCCTGAATCCAGACGGGAGCGTGGACGTCCTCGCCGGCACCCAGGACCTCGGAACCGGCACCCGCACCGTTCTCGCGCAGGTGGCCGCCGAGGCCCTCGGCGCGCGAATCGAGGACGTGCGCCTCGTGCTGGGCGACACCGAGCGCACGCCGTACACCGGCAACTCATGGGGCTCGATCACCGTCGCGTCGGTCGCCCCGGCCGTCCGCATGGCCGCCGAAGAGGCGCGCGTCAGGCTGCTCGAGGCCGCCGCCGAGATCCTCGACTGCTCCCCCGACGAGCTCGTGGTGCGCAACGGCATGATCGACAAACGCGACTGCACCCAGCACGTGTCGATTGCCGAAGTGACGAAGAAGCTCGGCCAGGTCACCATCACCGGGCAGGGGAGCCGCGGTCCCAATCCGCGCGACACCGCCATCGTCACCTTCGGCGCCCACTTCGCCGAGGTCGAAGTGGACGAGGAGACCGGCATCGTGCGCGTGGTGCGGATCGTCGCGGCGCACGACGCGGGTCGGGTGATCAATCCGGTGCTGGCGCGCAGCCAGCTCGAGGGCGGGATCCTCCAGGGTCTCGGCTTCGCCCTGTTCGAGGAGAAGGTGATCGACGAGCGATCGGGGATTCCCCTCAACACCGGGCTTCACGACTACAAGATCCCGACCCTGGCCGACGTGCCGGCGATCGATGCCTTCTGTGTTGCGGCGGCCGATCCGGTGGCCAACCACGTGGGGGCGCGCGGGCTCGCCGAGCCACCGATCATTCCGGTGGCCCCCGCCATCGCCAACGCCGTGGCCGACGCGTTAGGCGTCGAGGTCGATGAGATCCCGCTCACGCCGTGGCGGGTGCTGGCCGCGCTCGAACGCAGGGACGGCGCCTGACCGGGCGTGCGCCGCCGCGCCCCACCAGGCGACGGCGCCGCCTTACGCCGTCACGAAGTAGAACGCCAGCGCCAGCACCGCGTAGACCCCCAGCAGCAGGAGTCCCTCGAACCAGGTCGTCTCGCCGTCCCGGGCGATCGAGCTCACGGCGAACGCCGAGCCGGCGACCGCGATCAGCTCGAGTGGATTGGCGAACACGAGGTTCATGGGATGACCAAGCCCGTAGGAGAGCAGCACCAGCAGCGGCGCGGTGAACAGCGCCACCTGGATGCTCGATCCCACCGAGAGATTCATCACCATGTCCATCCGGTCCTTCCGGGCGAACGACGCCGCCGCGAAGTACTCGGCGCAGTTCCCTACCATCGGCAGGACGATGACGCCAAGGAAGAAGGCCGAGAGACCGAGGCCGGCGGCCGCGCTCTCGAGGGCGCCCGAGACCAGGTGCGCCTCCACCGACACCGCCGCGGTGGCGCCCAGCAGCACCCCGAGGGAGCGGGCGAGAGACCAGGACGCCGGTGCACGCGCCTCGTCGCGCGCGAAGACGTCGCGATGCGTGACCAGCGTGTAGACGAGGTTCCCCGCGTAGAGGACGATGAGCACCACCGACACGCCGAGGCTGAGTCGTTCCTCCACGACGCTGTTCACCGCCGCCGCCCCCGCCCCACCGTGCTGCTCTGTGTACTCGAACAGCGCCGGCGTGAGCAGTCCGATCACGCAGAGCACGAGAAGGCTCGACAGCAGTCCCGCGCGTTCGCGTCCGAACGTCTGCTTTCCCCTTCGGTGGCTTCCGAGCAGGATGGCGATGCCCAGACCGAACAGGCTGTTGCCGATGATCGACCCGGTGATCGTGGCCTTGACGATGTCGGGGCGGCCGCCGTACAGCACGAACAGGGCGAGAATCAGCTCGGCGGCATTCCCGAGCGTCACGTTCATGAGCCCGCCCACGGCCGACCCGGCGTGCGCCGCCATCTGCTCGGTTCCGCGGCGGATCCATTCCGCGAGGGGCACGATCGCGGCCGCGGCGGCGAGGAAGACGACCACCGGCGGCGCGTGGAGGATCGCCAGCGCCACCGAGAGGGGAACGAGCAGCAGCAGGCCGGTGAAGATCAATCCGCGCTCTGGCGGCCCACCTGACGCGTCGCACGGCCGCGGTGCCGCGGGGTCAGGTTCTCCACGGCGGCTCCGCCCCCTTGCGCGGTTCGCGGTCGGGATTCTCGCGATACAGCGTGGCCGTCTTCCCGATCACCTGCACCACTTCCGCGCCTAACGATTCGGCCAGCCCGCCCGCGACGTCCTTCGCCACCTCCGGCGCCGTTCGTCCGAACTGGATCTTCACCAGCTCCCGGGCCCGCAGGGCCTCGTCGAGCGCCCGACGCACCGTGTCGGTGAGCCCCTGGTGCCCCACCTGCACCGTGGCCTTGAGTCGATGCGCCTCGGCGCGCAGCGCTGCACGGTCCTGTCCCCGCATGGTCAACGGGCCTCCCCTCGACGAACCAGAAACGGCAACGGGTTGAGCGGCACGCCTCCCCACCACTGCCCGTGCCCGACATAGCGCATGAGTTGAAAGTGGAGATGGGGAAGGTCGGGGGGCGCGTTCCCGGTCGTCCCCACGTAGCCGATCACGTCGCCCTGCCGCACCCCCATCCCCTGCCGCAGGCTGTCGGCATAGCGCTCGAGGTGCGCATAGTAGTACACGAACTGCTCGCCCGCATCGAGCTCGTAGATCGTGATGCCTCCGGCGTCGTTATGCCGGAGCTGAAGGATCGTCCCGTCGTCGGCCGCCACCACCGGCGTGTTGCGCCGAGCCATGATGTCGAGCGCCGCGTGGATGTCGGATCCGCGCCCGGCCATATAGGTGTCGCGCAGCTCCGAGGGCGCGATCCCCGCCACCGGCACCATCAGCTGCCTGGCGCGAAGGATGTTCGCCTCACGATCATCCGGTACGCCCGCCACCGGCGCCGGTACCGTGGCGGGATGCGCATGCGAGCAGCCCGCCGACACGAACGCGCCGAGGAGCGCGAGAAGGAGGCGCGGACGGCAGGCGTGGTTGGGCACGCGAAGGAATCGCAGGACGCGCGTCGGTCTGTCAATGCCAGCGGCCAGCGATCGACGGTCAAACAGTGGACGAGGCGCATATCGTCTCATCCCCGGCTTCAGGGTACGGATGCGCGGCGCGTGTAATAACTGCGATCTGGCGGATAGAACGGATCACGGGACGCGGATTCTGGCGGATAGAGCGGATCACGCGGACACAACGGATCGAACGGATAGAACGGATCAGTCGCATCGCACACTCAGTTGACTGCGGATCGCAACAATGTCGCGTCGTGCAACACGGTTCCGGGGTCTTATGCCGCTCGCGTTCCTGGCGATCGCGGCGGCGTGCCGCTCAACCACCGGGTCGGACAACAGCCTTCTGGCGGAGCTGAACAGAGCGAAACACCTCTGGGCAACGAAGGGGATCGCGAGCTACACGTTCGTCATCCGCGAGGTGTGCTCGTGCGCCTACGACAACCGGCCAATCCGCATCAACGTGCGGAACAACGCCGTGGAATCGCGGACGTTCGTGGATACCGGCGACCCGGTTCCGACCGACTTCGGTACCGGCCTGGGCACGGTCGAGGAACTCTTCTCGGCCATCGGCGCCGCCATCGGCGCCAGCGCGGCCCATGTCGAGGCAACGTACGACGAGTTGCTGGGGTTTCCGCGCAGCGCGTCGATACAGTCCATCCCGCCGGTGGGCGATCTGAACTACGGATTCACGGTCGATTCGTTCGCGGCGCTGGAGTAGTTACGGGACCGGGATGACATCCGGGACGTACTTCACCACTACCAGGGCACGTCCGGTCTTCGCCGCGCTCGCCGTGATGTAGGCGGAGCCGGGAGAGACCGGCATGACCAGTCCGCTCCCGTCCACGGTCGCCACCGTTTCGTCCGACGATGACCACACGAACTGCATGCCGGAGATCTCGGTGAGCGTCCGCGAAAGCGCCACGGCCGTCAACTGGAGCTGATCGGTCTCGTCGATCACATCACCGATGACGATCGTGTCGATTTCGGGCACGACGTGCACCGACGCGATCGCGTAGCCGGGTACGCCGCTGATGTTGGGGCCGAGGTCATCGCCGCAGGCCCCGACGAAGAACGTTGCGAGAATGATGGAAGCGAGAGCGGGTAGGCGCATGAAAACCATCCTCTGACGACAGTATGGTCGGTAATGAGTCCGCGGCATATCAAGTGGTCTGCCCGCTGGCGGCTGTCAAGTAAATCGAGCAGAGGTCAGCAGGCAGCGATGAGCTCGCATACGAGGGCGCTGACCGTCGATCGCCGATCGCTCCGTTCTGCCAGCTCATCTTGTCGGCGTTCAGCAGTCCCCTGTCACCTCTCCCAGCTGAACCCCGCGATCACGCGCTCCAGCCGCTTGTCGTCAGCGATGCGCAGGACCACCGTCCCGCCCGCCCGCTCGGTGTGCGCGAGTGCGGCGACCTCGTCCACACTGTCGCCGTCGGCATCCAGCGCACCCAGCAGGTCGTGGGCGCGGAAGCGCAGGTCACGCACGCTGAGCTGCCGGACCTTTCCGTCCGTCCCGACCAGCAACGCGCGTTCCCGTACCCACTCGTAGTCGCCTGCCACCAGCGACACCACCAGCAGCGCGCGTGCCGACGGAAAACATCCCACCACCCGCGACGAGTGCTCCTTGATCGATGCCAGCAGCCGCGGGTAGATCGGCTGGTCTCCCTGGTGCAGCAACTGGAGGACGGAATCGCGCAGCACGGCAATGCGGCGGTCCAGGAGCGTATCGACGCTGTCCCGCACGCACGGCGTATCGACCGGCGGTGAGGCGCTGTCGGCACGTACCGCCACGGCCGTCAGCGGATCGATCCTGCGCGCCAGCGAGTCCACTCGTGGGGCGCCCTTGATGGTGGCCACGATCCGTCCGTTCCACACGTCGAAGCCCGACACCTCCACGTCGTCGGCACCCCAGGGTCCGCGCAGTCGGAGTCGCGTACCGACGGCAATCGGCGAGCCCGCCACGACCGCCTCCTTGTAGGCCGCCAGCCGGGAAGCCGGCCGGGAGACGCTCACGTCCACCCGCCCGATGTCCACGAGCATGTGCTTGGCGCGCCCGGCTACCAGGAAGATCGTCTGCGTGGCCGGCACGAAGACCAGCCGTTGGGCAATCGAATCGGCGACGGGTGAGAGGGCGCGACGTCCCGGCAGTCGCGCCCGAACCACCCGGGCGGTCGCACTGTCGGACGCGCCGGTGGCGCTATCGGCAGCGGTTGTATCAATGACGATGGAGTCCGCGCTGGCCGCGATCGAATCCGCAGCCGGCGGCGTTTGTCCGCCGCACGCCGCCAGCACGAGCGCGCACGAGACCACGAATTGGCGCGGGCGCAGGAGCATCACGGGAAACGGGAATGGAGACGGGGACGGGGCAAGCCGGATGATGCGTGGTAGATTGGAGGCGGGAACCTGTCGGCGGTAGCCGGGACCATGGCCTCATTCGAATACGAACGTAGCGAGAGCATCGAGCTGGCGATTCATCTGCTGCAGCGCCCGGGCGCGGTGCCACTGGGCGGCGGCACCGATCTGTTCGTCGGCATTCGCGAGGGGATCGCGCGGCCCGAGCTGCTGGTGGACCTCCGCAACATCCCCGGAGCCAACGAGCTGGCGTGGACGCCCGCCGGCGCATCGGCGGCGGCGGCGGGCGCGGGCGCGTCGCTGGGAGACGGGGCGGCGTCGCCGGGAATGGGGGTGGCGGCGCGAATGGCGGCGGCATCTCCCGGAGAGGCGACAGGAGAATCGGTCGCTCCCGGCGTCTCGGTCCGGATCGGCGCCGCGGTGCGCATCGCCGACATCGCGGATGACGTGAGGGTGCGCGCGCATTTCCCCGCGCTCGCCATGGCGTGCGAGTCGGTGGGCAGTCTCGCGCTGCGCAACATGGGGACGCTGGGCGGGAATCTGTGCCAGCGGCCGCGGTGCTGGTACTTCCGGTCGGGTGTGTCCTGCTTCAAGAGCGGCGGCGACTCCTGTCCGGCCGCCGAGGGCGAGAACCAGTATCACGCGATCTTCGGCGGCGGTCCGTGCCACATCGTGCATCCCTCCGATCCGGCGGTGGCGCTCACCGCGCTCGATGCGGTGGTGCGCGTGGCGGGCGGTGCCAACGGGTCCGCGCGCACGCGGGCCATCCCGATCGGCGAGTTCTTCGTGCTGCCCCACGAGAGGCTCGAGAGCGAGACCGTGCTCCAGCCCGGCGAATTCGTGACCCACGTCGAAATCCCGGCCCACTCGTCAGGCGGCCGTCAGCAGTACGTCAAGCTGATGCAGCGTGGAGCCTGGGACTTTGCGCTCGCCTCGGTGGCGGCGGTGCGCCGGCGCGACGGCGCGGTGCGGCTGGTGCTGGGCGGGGTGGCGCCGAAGCCGTGGAGGGTGGATACGTCGGTGGAGGAGGACGTCGCCTCGGGCGCGCTGGGCGACGACGATATCGAGACGCTGGCCGAGCGTGCGCTGTACGATGCGCGGCCGCTGGCGAAGAATGGATACAAGGTAAGGTTGGCGAAGACGCTTCTGCGCAGGGGAATGGTGTTTCTGGGACAGAGTCCGTAGGGCATAGGCCAGGGCTCATGGGCCATAATGACCCTGGCCACTCCTGTGAGCTATGACCTTTGACCTATAACGTTCGCTTTGCTGACCTCTGGCCTCTGAGCTATGACCGCTCCTGAATGCGCAAACTCTTCGTAGTCATCAAGCGCGAGTATCTCGAACGCGTCCGTACGCGGTGGTTCGTCGTGGCCACGGTGTTCGGACCGCTGCTGCTGGGCGCGTTGATGTTCCTGCCTGCCTACATGGCCAGGCGCGAGCGCGCGTCTGCCGACGTGTCGCGCATCCGGATACTCGACGTGACCCGGACCGACCTCGGACGCAGCATTGCCGCCGAATTGAACGGCGGTGTGGCCGGTGACACGTCGCGCACCCAGGTGGTCGCGTTGACCGAGCCGGAGCTTCCCGACGCCGAGGCGGCAGCGACACGCGAGGTGCAGAGCCGCCGCCTGAGGGGATACCTGGTCCTGCCAGCGAGCGTGCTGGCTGGCTCCAACGCCCGCTATGCGGGGGTGAATGCCACGTCCATTGCCGACGTGCGCGAGCTGGAGTCGGTGGTCGAACGGGAGGTGCTGGCGGTCCAGCTACGGCAGGCAGGGCTTTCCGCGGAAGCAGCCGACCGCTTCAAGAACACCAGGTTCACGCTGCGCGCCGAGCGAATAACGACGGCGGGACGCGGCGGATCGGGGAGCGTGAGCATCGTCTTCGCAATAGTTGTGGCGCTGCTGCTCTACATGACCATCCTCATGTACGGGCAGGCGGTTCTCCGCGGGGTGATCGAGGAGAAGCAGACGCGCGTGGCCGAGGTGGTGATGTCGAGCATCCGGCCGCTCACGCTGCTGGCAGGCAAGGTGCTGGGGGTGGGGGCCGTGGGACTCACCCAGCTCGTCATCTGGATCGTGGCCGGGGCAGCGATGACGAAGTGGCGGGTGGCCGCGCTTCACCATTTCGGCGTCGAGGCCGCGCCAATTCCACTCCCGTCCATCACCCCCGGCATGCTTGCGGTGCTCCTCGTCTTCTTCCTCCTTGGCTACATCTTCTACTCGGCGCTGTTTGCCACCGTCGGCGCGATGGTGAGTTCCGAGCACGAGGCGCAGCAGGCGCAGATGCCGGTGGTGCTGATGCTGGTGACGACGCTGATGTTCCTCCAGCCGGCACTCAACGCCCCCGACGCGAACCTGGCGATCACGCTGAGTCTTCTCCCGATCTCGTCGCCGATCATGATGCCGCTCCGGATGAGCGCCGTTGACGTGGCGCCGTGGGAGATGGCACTGTCGGTGTTCGCACTGGTGGCGGCCTGCTACCTCGCGGTGTACCTGGCGGCGATCGTGTATCGCACCGGTCTGTTGATGTACGGCAAGCGCGTGACGGTGGGGGAGCTGGTGCGGTGGATGCGGGAGGCGAAGTGAGGAGCGCATCGCTCGCGCTCGCCCTGCTCGCCAGCTCGCTCCTCGGGGCGCAGCAGCCGTCGGGACAGGCCGCGCGCTACGTGCGCACCAACGCCATGGTCGTGATGCGCGACGGGGTGAAGCTCAACACCGATTTCTATGTGCCGCAAAACCAGTCCGGCCCGCTCCCGATCCTGCTCCTGCGGACGCCGTACGGGATCGACAACGCCGCGGGGCGGTTCAACTCGTCGTTCGAGGAGCTGGCGGCGGACGGATACATCTTCGCCTTTCAGGACCTGCGGGGCCGCTACAAGTCCGAGGGGACGTTCGTGATGCAGCGGCCGGCGCGCAACGCAGCACAGCGCGGTGATCCGAACGCCATCGACGAGGCGACCGACGCGTACGACACCATCGACTGGCTCGTGAAGAACGTTGCGCGGAACAACGGGCGGGTGGGGATGCTGGGCGTGTCGTACGACGGCTGGACGACGGCGATGGCGCTCACCGATCCGCATCCGGCGCTCCGGGCGGCGTCACCCCAGGCGTCGCCCGCCGACATGTGGCTGGGCGACGACTTCCATCACAATGGCGCCTTCCGTCTGAGTTACGGGTTCGAGTACGCCACGCGGATGGAGACCAGCAAGCGCGACGAGCGCTTTGCGTTCGACAGCTACGACACCTACGACTGGTATCTCCGGCTCGGCCCGCTCTCCAACGCGAACGCGAAGTATCTCCACGGAGCGATTCCGTCGTGGAACGATTTCGCGGCGCATCCGGATTACGACGCGTTCTGGCAGGCGCAGACGCTGATCCCGTCGCTCACGCAGGTGACGGTGCCCACGCTCAACGTGGCCGGGTGGTGGGACCAGGAGGATTTTTACGGGCCGTTGGCGATCTATCAGCGGCTCGAGCAGTTCGATCGCGACAACCGGAACTTCCTGGTGGTGGGTCCGTGGCGGCACGGCGGGTGGAATTCGGCGGACGGGCGGATGCTGGGCAACATCGACTTCGGTGGTGCGCCGTCGAAGTATTTCCGCGACAGTATCCAGGCGCCGTTCTTCGCGTACTACCTCAAGGGGCGCGGCGATCTGCATCAGGCGGAGGCGACCACGTTCGAAGCGGGCGACAACCGGTGGCGCACGTTCGACGCCTGGCCGCCGAAGCACGGCGTGACCGCGCGGCCGCTGTACTTCCACGCGGACGGCGTGTTGTCGTTCGATGCGCCGCGCGACACCGGGCAGCGGTTCGACGGTTACGTGTCCGATCCAGCGCATCCGGTGCCGTACCGGCAGCGGCCCATCCAGCCCACGTACGACCCGCGCGGGTCGGGGTGGTACACGTGGCTCACCGAGGACCAGCGGTTCGTCGACGGGCGGCCGGACGTGCTTACCTTTGAGACCGATGTGCTCACGGACGGTTTGACCATTGCGGGCGACGTGATTGCCGACCTGTTCGCGTCAACCACCGGGACCGACGCCGACTGGATCGTGAAGCTCATTGACGTCTATCCCGAGGACGTGTCCGGGAACGCGAAGATGGGCGGGTACGAGTTCATGGTATCGAACGAGGTCTTCCGGGGGCGCTATCGGGAGAGTTTCGAGCATCCGGCGGCCGTCGTGCCTGACGAGGTGGTGGAGTACCGGTACAGCCTGCACGGGCAGAATTACCGGTTCGGGAAGGGGCACCGGATCATGGTACAGGTGCAGAGCACCTGGTTTCCGGTGATCGATCGCAACCCGCAGACCTTCGTGCCCAACATCTTCGAGGCGAAAGCGGGGGACTACCGGGCGGCGACGCAGCGGATCTTCCGGTCGGCGCGGTGGCCGTCGCGGGTGGTGCTGCCGGTGGTGGGGGTGGAGTAGGCGCGGCGCTCTGGCATGAACGCAGTCATGCCTGACGGAGCCATCGGAGCCCGGGACATCCACGCGAGTTGCAGACCGTGACCGGCGCCCAGGCGGCTGGTGAGCCTGATGGAGCGTCGCGAAGCAGATGGCGGGCGACCCTCGTCGTCATCGGAGTCACCCTCGCCTTCTCGCTTCTGCGACACGTCCGTGGTCCGGGAATGTCCAGCGATCTGGACCAGTTGTGGTACGCGGCGCGGGCGCTGGTTCGCGGCGCCGATCCGTACACCGCGGTGGGACCGGGGCGACAGTTCCCGTGGGCGTGGCCGCTCTTCTATCCACCCACGGCTGTCATTCTCATCGTTCCGTTCTCGTTTCTCCCGTTGGCTGCGGCGCGTATTGCGTTCAGCGTCGTCTCGGCCGGGATACTGGGTTTCGCCGTGGGCCCACGCTGGCGCGTGCTTTGGCCGATGCTGCTCAGCACCTCGTACTACCTGGCGATCTCCCGAAATCAGCTGGCACCGCTGATCCTGGCGACATTCTGGCTTCCGGCGCTTGGGTTCGTGGTAGCCGCCAAGCCGAATGTCGGGCTGTTGGCAGTCGTCGCACAGGATCGACGCAAGGCCATCCTGGTGATCGGCTTGGCCGCCTCGTTCATGCTGGCGTCGTTGGTCTTGCGGCCTTCATGGTACGGAGAGTGGCTCGCGCTGGCGCGCTCGGCCCCGAACAAAGAGATCGCGCTGCTGCAGCCGGGGGGGGTTCTCCTCCTGGCCGCGTTGCTTCTCTGGCGCACTGCTGACGGCCGTGTACTACTCGTGGCTTCGCTCGTTCCGCAGACTCCCAGCCTGTACGATGTGCTGCCGTTGTTCGCGCTGTGCCGCACGCTGCGTCAGGCCCTCGTTCTGGCCGCGCTGACGCACCTGCTGCAGTTGGTCGCGCTGGCGTTAGGCCCGTACGGGAGCTTCGATGCCGGCTATTCCATGCTGGCGCGACTGCAAGTGTACCTCGTCCTGCTCCCGGTCCTGTTGCTGGCCCTCGGTAATCACTTCCTATGGCATCCTCCGGAACCCATCGGACGAGCGAGCGCCGAACGGGGCGGAGTGAACTCTGTCAGCAACCGGTTGAACAGAATCCTCATCGTAATGGCCGCGCTCGGATTGGGTCTGCAGCTCTGGATCGTGTTCCATCCCTGAAGTTGCGGCCGTCCGCGGATCGTCCCGGCTGGGGGCTTCGGTCCTGGTAGCAGGCGCACCGATGGTGCGTTCATACAATCGCGCCGTCTGGTCAGCGTAGAGTTGATGCCAGGACCTGTTCCGATCGAGAAGATAGGTGAGTGGGTGTCCGGGTGGGTAAAGGACGTACCGTATTGCGTACTTATCCAGGACTTCGAACGAGCCCTTGAGCAGCACGATTCTCAGGTAGTCGTGGAGCACACCGTTGTACACAAAAATATCGGTTCGCCCGTCCGCGAACGTCCTGATCGATGGCGCGTTCCACTCGACGAATCCGCCAAAGTCGTACGCGTTGAACAAACGCCCTTCGAGCCGCTGTTCTTGCAAGAAGGCCAGGGCGGCTCGTGGGAAATCGCGATCGATCGTTGCCTGCAGTCGCTTCTCCGATGGCACCGTCCTGATCAACGCGACGATCATCACCAGGAGAAGTAGGAGATTGAGCGCAGGTGTCTCCTGGGTCCGATCGGCGTCGGACAACAGCGTCACACGGCACGCGAGGATCGGCGGGAGCAGGATTCCGGCCAGGATCAGAAAACGGGCGTGCGTCAGCGAGGCCCAGAGAGCGAATCCGACAAGCAGCACGTCGCGCAGCCGCCACGGTTTGCGATGCAACAAGACGATCGCCAGCACGCCCAGGATCATCAGCATAGCCAGTTTGCCATAGCCGGAGTGGAAGTCCACGGACTGCCACTCGATCACCGTGCTGAGATTGGACTGCTGCCTGAACAACAGGTCGAATGGATACCGAACGAGACCAACGCCGTATGGGTTGACGAACAGCGCTGCGATGGATCCGAGCGCCGCCACCGCCACAGGTTTCGGACGCGTGGCGCCGGTGCTCTCGGCGGCGGTAATCGCTCCCCAGGTCCCGCGCAGGCTTCCATCGAGCAGCACCGCGCCGAGGACCACGAAACCCAGCACCCAGGATCCGTGAAGATTGATCCAAGCCGCGAACAGCGGCGGCATGAGCCACAGCAGCTTCGGATTCTCCTCACACCGATCGAGCACCAACAGCAGGCCGACCAGGCAGAGCCACCCGAAGTGCATCATGCGAGGGCCAAAGGAATAGGAACCCAGCGCCACCCCCACGAAAGTGGCGAGCGCGGCCTGCCGATAATTCGCGCCGCGGCGCCGCGCCAGGTGATACACGCCGGCAAATACCAGGAGGAGCACCGCCGCGTAGACGGCCAGGAGACCCCGCATGCCCCAGGCACGGAACGCGCTATAGTACGGCAGTTCGGAGAGCCATTCGTAGTCCACGAGCGGCGCTCCGGCTGATGTGAAGGTGTAGTGATCGAAGCGCGGAACCGCGCGCGCGCTAAGCAAGTCCTGAGCGTTCCGGAGGTGATACCAGACGTCGGCCTCCGAGAATCGCTGGACGCACAACATCAGAATCAGCCAGGCAAGCAGGCACAGCCAGACCGTGGAGCGCGTGCCGATTGACATGACACCGCCCCGGTGGCGGCCCGCGGTGAGCGCCGCCTGCATGGTCAGTCGAACGTCCTCGCCGATCGCGAAATGGTCACGGTTGTTTGCTCCGTTCCAGGGCGTTCCCTCGCTGCTGCACCGGCGCGGTCGGACTGAACAGACCATAGAGCACGGGTAGATCCAGCCGCAGCAGGACCAACATCACCAGCGCTGTCCCGACCACGGCGGCCATCAGCGCCGGTTCCCGGTACAGCCGCTCGGGGTGTTGCGCGGCGCTGTTCGTCTTGAGCGCCACCCGCAGATAGATGGCCATGACCAGAGCGATCAGCGGGAACGCGAGGATGAGCTCCATCCGGTACCGCATGCAGAAGGCGCCGAAGAAGAGCATCGACGCCGCGGCGTAGAACATGATGGATACGATGAGCCGCTCGGGAGTGTAGAACGCGAACGACCGGCGATAGGCCGCGGCGCGGTCGCGATCGTCGATGCCATTCAGTTCCGCGTATCGCTTGAGCGCCATGAAGTAGCAACCGATCATCCAGTAGCTGAGGAGCAGCGACGCCGGCGCAATGGTGACATCGGTGACGATGAACCAGCCGGCAAGCAGGCGCAGCGGATTGTTGATCGATTCCGACAGGACGTCGACATACGGCTGATCCTTGGCGCGCACCGGCGGCACGTTGTAGACGCACGCCATGATCCACAGCGCCAGCACCGACAGGGAGAACGGCGTCGACACCATCCGTCCCAGCGCCATGCCGGCCACGAACAGCAGCACCCACTGCGCGTACGCCGCCCCCACGCGGACCCGTCCGGACGGGATGGGCCGGGCATGCTTCACCGGATGAAAGCGGTCCGAGGCCGCGTCGAGGATCTCGTTGAGGGTGTAGTTGCTCGACGCGATCAGGCAGATCGACAACAGTCCGATGAGGGCGCGCCGCGCGACCTGCCCGGGATCCACCTGACTGACGGTGCCGAGCGCGATCACGATCCCGGGCAGGACGAAGACGTTCTTGAACCAGTAGTCCGGCCGCGCGACCTCGACATGCGCACGCCAGTCGAAGCGACGGGGCCGCTTCTCCTCTTCCGGCGTGGCGGGGCCCGGCTGCGATTCCAGGTGTGCGCCGGTCACCGGGGCCCTTGCTGTCGAAACGGCTCTGCCGGCTGTGTGGAACGGGCGTATTGCCCGGCGAAATCGCGGCGCACGATCGCATCGAGCGGAAGACTCGCGTACCATCCGCGGAGCTGATGGTACTTTATCCGGAATACGTCGATGAAGCCGCGCGCCGAATCCCGGGCCAGACGAACCGACGACGTCTCGTTATGCAGCAACCGGACGGGAATCCGCTTGATGTCGAGACGGTGCTTCAGCGATACGTAGACCAGTTCCACATCAAAGGCGAACCGGTCGAGCCGCAACAATGGGAGCATGGCCTCGGCCACATCGCCACGCAGGCCCTTGAGACCGCACTGCGTATCGAAGAACCCCCCGGTCACCAGGGTGCCCACGAAGGCGGTGAAGAGTGCCGACGCCAGCCGGCGCGGCCACGGCGTGCGCAGATAGTACGCCGAATCCGGCAGCGTCCGGTCCCCCATCACTACGTGAAAGTCGCGGTCGAGCAGGTAGTCCGCGATCACCGGAATCAGATCCGTGCCGAACGGAAGGTCGACGTCGGTGAAGATTCGCGCCCGGCCGCGCGCGGCCCGCAGCCCGGCCCGCACGGCCGCACCCTTGCCGCGGTTCTCCGGAAAGCGGAGGAGCGAAATGTCCTCGTCGTCGTCCCATTCCCCGTGCAGGAAATCTCCTCCTCCATCATCGACCACGACGATCTCCCACGAGAATCCGGTGCGCTCGAGCGCGAAGCGGAGCGCCCCGACCGACCGCCGCGCGAGCGCGGCGTCGCGGAAGCAGGGGAGCACCACGGACACATCGACGGGAGTCGGCATGTCTCCTCAGGCGCTGGTTCCGGCCACGGCTCCCCCACCGGGTGCGGATCCACGGATCCACTCCGGGAACCGGGCGACCGCGCGTTCGACGACGCCGGGCATGCGGCCCACGTTAGGCTGGCGCAGGACGAACCACAACATCGGGAAATAGACGGAGACGAGCGTCACCCAGCCCATGACTCGCGAGTATTCCTCCACTGTCGGCCGGTAGGCGGCCCAGAATCCCACATAGACGGGGATGTAGGTCAACAGGCTGAACACCAGAATGTCGAACCGGCGCTGGGGGATCAGCAGGAGGAGCAAAGCCGAATTCGCGCCCGGTGTCTGTGGGAACAGGGCCAACACCGCCAGCAGCCGGGCATCCCAGCGCCGCCAGCGGAGGGCGCAGAGCGCCAGCAGCTGCCCTCCGGGGAGCATCATGAACGATCGAAAGTGCGTCGCCGAGGCCACCGCGGCGCGCCATTCGCTGAACCATGACGGCTGCACCAGGAACGCGATCAGCGTCAGGAGCATCACGCCGCCGGCGGAGAGGACGAACTCGCGCCGGGTCCTTACGCCGGCCACAGCGGCCGCACCGATGTTTGGTTTGGCGGCCGCGAAGAAACCCAGCGCCGGGACCAGGACCGCGCAGGTCATGATCGGCGACCACTGCACGAGCTGAATGCACGAGACGAATGCACCCGAGATGACAATCGGGAGGCGCCGGTATCCGTCGCGCGTGAGCAGGAAGGCAAGCAACCCGCAAGTGGTGAAGACCCACGCGGCGCGCGCCGCGATGAGCGGCAGCATGCCGAACGGCAGCGCGACGATCGGGGCCATCAGCGGATAGTACAGCGGAAATCCGACGTTGAACTCCTTCCCCGGTCCGATCAGCTGATAAGGGTCGCGTCCGTGCAGGACAGCGCGCGCCGCAAACCAGATCTGGTCGAAGTCGCTGATGAAGTCCGGGAAATGGAGCGCGCCGAAGACGACCAGAATGGCCGCCACTCCGGCCACGCCCAGCGCGACACGCAGGCGCAGGGAAATGGCGAGGGGCCTGTGAGGGTCCTCGGGCTCGACCGACGCGGTCATGGCGGCGTCACTCACTGGTGCGGAGATGGTTCCACGAAGATCTCATAATCCCGCAACGGTATCACCGCGCTCGTGCTCCGCCCCGACAGGATGATGAACGTGAAGAGGGTGCTCAACAGCACTAGCTCACCCACCACGACCAGCAGGAGTCCCATGGCCGACGTCGGCCAGCCGGGCACGGCGAGAGAAGTTCCCCACTTGACGGCCAGCACGGCGCCGATGCCGAGCACGGCGAGGGCCGAGAGCGCGCCGGAGAGGGCAAGCACCCGCACACCGATCCGATCCGAAAACACGGCCATGGCGCTGAGTCCGTGAACCACCAGCGCCACCGGATTCATCTTCGACTGTCCGGTGAGGCGGTCCCCCCGGGCGCACGGCACCGTGTGGAATGGAATGCGCGCATGGATCACGGCCGCGGCGTAGTGATTCCAGAGTTCCCAGCAAACAGCCAGGCACTTCGCGTCGCGCCACGGCAGGTAGCTGAAGTTGCCGATCCGCACCGGTACGCCGGTGAGCAGCCAGTGCACGAGCCGATACAGGTGGTAGAAGAACGCAAACGTGATTCCTTCGGACCGGCGCAACCGGGAACCGAATACGGCCTGGCCGTCAGGAGATGCTCCGCTGGCCGACATTAGGCGCGGGACGTCGGTGGGCTTGTCCTGGCCGTCCCCGTCCATGACCACGCATCCGCGCCCGGCATGATGGTCCACCAGGTGACAGAGCCCGACCGCAATCGCGCGCTGGTGTCCCATGTTCCGGCGCAGGCGAAGGAGCTCGAGGGAACGGATGCCGCGCCATTCCGGCTGCCGCATGCACGTGCCTTGCTGCGACGAGCCGTCGTCCACCACCAGGACGCGCACCGCGAGGTCGTTCGTCGCCAGCTCGCGCTCGAGCGCGGGCAGCAATTCCCCGAGGGCCTGCCAGTCGTTGAAAATGGGGATGAGCACCCAGGTGTCATCTGGGGTGCCATGCGGCCACGCGCTAGCGTGCGGCGTCGGCGCAGTCGTGATCGGAGTCTCCGGTTGGGAGCCGCGGGGGACCATGCACCAGGAACACGTGATCCTGCAAGCGGGTGGCCGTCGCCCCGGGCATCCAGCGTTGCACGAACAGCGGCGCGTCCTGATCCTCCACCAGCACGAAACACTGCAGATGTGCGAGGCTGTCCGCCGAGACCTGCTGCGGCAGTTGGAAGAGCCGCGAGTGCACCCGTCCGATGTCCTGTTCCAGGAGCATGTAGTTGCCGAAGCCGGCCGAGTCCGACGCAGATGGGAAGCGCTCACGAATGCGTCCAGGGGAAACGGTTGCCATCACGACGGCGTCCGGCGTGCCGCGCATGACGCTCCAGAGCGGGTACAGCTCCTTACGAGACGGGCTGGCGATGATCCGCCCTTGCCCTAGTGCCGTCTCGACGGTGATGGAATCGGCCCGCACACGCTCTTCGAACGCGCGCCCGTCATTGGCCTGTGCGAAGGCCGCGGAGAGTCCCGCTACCACAAGGACCGCGGCGAAGACGATCCGTAATCGTGGGGTGAGCAGTGAGAACAGCGCGCTCGCCACCAGGCCCATCGCCAGAAACGCCGGAAGGGCATAGCGAATGATCATCACCGACTGCACAGCGAACGAGAACCCGGTGAGAACAAGAGGCAGCAGGCCGAGACTGAGCAATCCGGCGACGATCGCCCGGCGTTCATGCGCCTGTTCGCTGCGGCGAAGCCCCTCCTGTAGCGAGCGACGCGTTGCCGCCGCGGCCACGTACAGGAGCAGGTAGGGTCCGAGAAACTGGATTGCCAGCAGAATCGACGCAGGTGGAACCCACGTGGACACGGTGAGCGCGGCACGCTGTCCGCGCACCATCGGGAGAAGGGCCGCGACTGTCACAGCTCCAGTCACCACGCCCGGCCAGACCTCGCGCATTCGCCGTCGATCCGGGTAGCCGGCGAGCAGCACCCCTCCGCTGACGAGTACCAGCGTGATGACACCGAAGTAGTGAATGAGGCAGAGCGCCGCGGCTGCCAGGCAGGTCGCAACCCACTGCACGACACCACCGCGTCTGGAAGCGAGACGCGCCAGTAGCGCGAGATAGACCACGGTGAGCAGCACCCAGGGTCCGTAGAACCTGGCGTCGAAGGCGTAGCGGATGATCTGTGCATTCGCGGCCAGGACAAAGGCGCCTGCGAGCGCCGGGAGCGTGCCGTAGACGCGCCGGAGCAACATGAACAGGCCAAGCACGGCTCCAAACATCGAGAGAAGCGCTGTGGTGCGGAGCTGCCATGGGGCCACCTGGCCCAGCAGGTGTCCTATGGCCCAGTGCCAGGCGAAGAGCAACGGCGGGCTCGTGTCCGCGCCCTGTCGCAGTGCGTCCAGCACCGCGGGCATCGACGGCTGGCTTGCTACGAGTAGCGTCAGCCGTTCATCCAGCCACAGCGGACGCCCTGCCAGCGCGCCCGACTGCAGGACGAAGCCGGCCAGGCACAGCGGCGCCGCGAGTGCGCCTGCGGCGAGCACCGCCTGCGACGTTGGGTGAGCGGTGGTCACCGGCAACACCCGACCATGGCGACTTCGTCGTGTCGGGCGCGCACGGGATCGGTGAATTGCGTCATCCTCGGCTGTCGCGCGAGATTGCGCCGGATCAAGCGGGCGGTGACTTCTTGGCTCTTGTCTCGACAGGCTTCTCCCGGAGGCGGAAAGTGGGTGGACCGACTGCTGCGGACGTGGAAGCGGAGTGTACGTGATCGGCTATCCCAAAGCCCCTTCCGTCGAAGCTGCCCATGGCGTGCGAAACTCGTGCCTGCTCAAACATTGCACCCGGAGCGCAGGGCGGAAGTGCTTGATGGCATGGAGGTTGCGCTGACATTGGCCTGAAATGCGACCGAATGTCCTGCCTGAGCGAGCGTATCGCTGGATCCTGCAGCGGCCATACCGGGCCCCTCTTGCCATGGGGGGACTCGGCTTCGCGGCGGCGGTCGCGGCGTCGGTGGCTCTCGGATGGCCCCCCGCCCCGGCCGTCCACGACGAGTTCAGCTACCTGTTAGCGAGCGACACCTTCGCGCACGGCCGCCTAACGAACCCGACGCACCCGCTGTGGCAGCACTTCGAGACATTCCACGTGTTGCAGGTTCCGTCGTATGCGTCGAAGTACCCGCCGGGGTCTGCACTCTTCCTCGCGCTCGGACAGGTTCTTACCGGATACCCGATCGTCGGTGTCTGGATCGGCTATGCGTTCATGTGCGCCGCGGTCACCTGGATGCTGCAAGCCTGGCTGCGCCCGCGGTGGGTGCTCTGGGGAGGCATTCTCGTAACGCTGTGGTTTGTGAATCTTCCCGCCGGCGGCGTGTACTGGGCAAGCTCGTACTGGGGTGGTGCCGTTCCCGCTGGGGCAGGAGCCCTGGTGCTCGGAGGAGTGCGGCGCATCCAACAGTCCGACAAGCGCATGCATATCCCAAACTCCATGTGGGCGGGTTTGGGACTCTTGCTGCTCGCCAATACGCGCCCCTTCGAGGGCTTCTTCTTCTCCCTTCCGATCTTCGCGAGCCTCATGTGGTGGGTCGGCCGGAGGTGGCGGAAGAAAGACCGTCGTCGTCTCTTTCCGGCGCTCACGCCGGCGCTGGCGATCCTTCTGGCGGGCACCGTCGCCACGGCGCGGTACAATAGTGCCGTCACGGGCACTTGGTCGCAGTTCCCGTATACGCTCTACGCGCAACAGTACGATGCCTCCTCCTATTTTGTCGGACGGAGGGCTCCCCCTCTCCCGGCATACCGTCACCCCGTCATGCGCTGCTTCTACCTGGCAGGAAGAGGGCACGCCCACGAACCCTCGTCATTCCAGGACTATGTGAGATCACTGTGGCAACGATCGCAGCCGCTGACCCATGGCTTGCTGCCGTTCTTCATCATTCCATTCGTTCTCGCCGTTCCGTGGGTCCTTCGCCGCGACCGTCCGTGGCTTCCGCTCGCGAGCATGGGACTGTCTGTTGCCACGTTCCTGGTGAATCCCTGGATATTGACGCTACACTACGGCGCGCCGATGGTGGGGGCGTATTTTCTCCTGCTCGCCCTCAGCGCGCGGCGACTCAACGTCTGGCGCGTTCGCCAATTTCCGCTCGGCGCTACGCTCACACGCCTAACAATGGTGTTCGTTGTCCTGTTCGCATTGGTGTCCGCCGTGGGCATGGCCATCCTGCGCCCGAAACTCCATCAGACATGGTCATGGCAGCGCGCGACGACCCAAGAACGGCTCTCGGGGTCCCCAGAAAAGCAACTGGTACTTGTCCAGTACGGGCCACATCACAATGCAGATCAGGAGTGGGTCTATAACGCCGCGGACATCGACGGATCCAGGGTCGTCTGGGCGCGGGCGATGGGTCCAACGGAGGACGCGAAACTTCTGCGGTACTTCTCGGATCGCCACGCATGGATGCTCCGCATTGAGGATGACGACGGGCCGTACAACCTTGTCTCGGTTAACTCTGGCTCTCTCCAGGCCCTTGATGACCTACGCGTCAGCGCCGGCGAGCTCCCTGACACAGGTATGTCTCCTTCGTCGACATGCGCTCGATGACCGGCCTGCTCTCCGTCGTGCAATTCGCGCGGACGCGTGCCACATCGCAAGCACAGCATTCGTCAGGTCTCGATGCGAAAGCGAGGACGTCCCCTCGCGCCGAGTCGCCGGTAGGGCGAGGCTCAACCTGGCTGTACAGGCGCCCATCCCGTGTTCCACTTGTCGTCGGTGCTGTCGGCTTTGCCGTGGCGGCAACGGTCACTTTCGCGATCGGGTGGCCACCGGCGCCCGTTCTGCAGGACGAGTTCAGCTACCTGCTCGCGAGCGACACATTTGCCCACGGCCGGCTGACGAACCCCACACCGCCGTTCTGGCAACACTACGAGTCGTTCCACATCATCCAGGTTCCGACTTACGCCTCGAAGTATCCTCCCGGTTCGTCGCTCGTGATGGCGCTGGGGCAGATCCTCACCGGCGCCCCGATCGTCGGTGTGTGGATTGGCTACGCGCTGATGTGCGCCGCGATTGCGTGGATGCTCCAGGCGTGGACCCGCCCCACGTGGGCTTTCTGGGGCAGCCTGATGGTCGCGCTCTGGTTCGCCGGCCGGCACGCTGACGCCGGCTACTGGACGTCGTCGTACTGGGGCGGGGCCGTCGCCGCCGCTGGCAGCGCCCTGGTGCTTGGGGGGGTGCGTCGCCTGACGAGTCGTCCCATCCGCCAAATCGTCGTGTCCTCCGCCGCGCTGGGCGTCGGACTCGTCGTCCTCGCGAACACACGCCCCTTCGAAGGGTTCCTGTTCGCGTTACCCACGATCGCGTACTTCCTGCTCTGGTGCATCCGCCTAGTACGGATGGGCCAGGGGCATCTCGTCTCGCGCAGCGCCGCGATTCTGGTTCCTGCTCTCCTCTCGGGCGCGGCGTTCATGGCGTACTACAATTGGCGAGTGACCGGCAGCGCGACACGATTTCCGTACGTCGAACACGCGCGACAGTACGAGACGGTGCCCCTCCTCCTGGGGATCGATCGTGCTACAAATCCGAGCTATCGGCACGACGTGATGCGTTGCTTTTACACCGTCGGGGAAGGCCACGTCGACATTCCTTCATCGACGCAGGAGTTCCTGCGCGATTTCTGGTCGCGTTCCGAGCCGCTGAGACTCGGCCTTGCGCCGTTCTTCGTTTTCCCCCTCTTCCTCGCGCTCCCCTGGGCGTTGCGCCGCGATAGGCTCTGGCTGCCCGCCGCCTGCGCACTGGCGGTGTTCGCGGCCTGGGCCGTCGATCCGCGGAAGCTGCTGCTCCATTATGCTGGGCCTTTTGTTGGCGCGTATTGCGTGCTTTTGACCGTGGCGGCGCGGCGCCTCAATGCCTTTCGGGTCGGAGGAATCCGTGCTGGCCGGAGGCTGGTGCAGGCAGTGGCGGTATTCACGCTGGCGTCCGCGCTCGCCACAGTGCTGCTCTTGGCGCGCTCGCGCTCGCTGCGCTTCAGGGACTGGGAGTGGCATCGCGCCGCCATGCAGGCCAGCCTGGCAAGCACCGCGCAGAGGGACTTGGTGATCGTGGAATACGGGCCGCGGCACGAGGGCGACTTCGAGTGGGTGTACAACGCGGCCGATATCGAAGCGTCGCCGGTCGTCTGGGCGCGCGGTATGGGACCACGCGAGGATCTGAAGTTGCTGCGACACTTCCCCACTCGTCAGGCGTGGAGGCTGCGCGTCGACGACGACATGGGTCCGTTCACGCTCACTCGGATCGACTCCACCGCGCTCGCCGCCGATTCGAATCGCGTCGTACCTCCCAGCCATCCGCCGGCGCGTCCGGCGACTACCGAAGCGGAATGCCGATCCTAGAGCGGGTGCGCGCGCATCCCGATCCCGAGAAAGCGGCTCCGGATGCTCGCCTCCGTCTCGCGTTTGCGTTGCTGCTCGGCATCCTCGCCGTCGTCTACGTAGTCGTCCACGGGCGCGCCAATCCCGACTTCGTCAGCGACTTCGATCAAGTGTGGGCCGGCGCGGGAGCCTTGTGGCAAGGCAAGGATCCGTATCAGGTGGTAGGACCACACGGGGCATTCCACTGGAAGTGGCCGCTCTACTATCCGCTGCCCGCGCTCCTGCTCGTTGCGCCACTGGGCCTCCTCCCCGTGCTTGCCGCGCGCGCCGTCTTCTCCGGCTTGTCCACCGCCCTCCTTGCCTGGGCGGTCACCCGCGATGGGTGGTCACGGCTCCCCATCTTCCTCAGCGTTTCCTTCATGGTGTCCGTCGAGTTGGTGCAGTGGTCATCGCTTTACGCCGCCGCATTCTTCCTGCCGCCGCTGGCCTTCGCCGGATTTGCCAAGCCGAACTTCGGTGTCGCACTCGGTGCATCAGCCCGCACGAACCGGACGTTGGTCTTCCTCCTTGCCGGCGCGGTGACCTTCTTCGCCGTGAGCGAAGTCCTCCTGCCTGGGTGGCATTCCACCTGGCTGCGGAATCTCCGCGACGCACCGCACTTCCGAGCTCCTGTCACGCGCCCGTTCGGATTCCTCCTCCTGCTGGCAGCGCTCAAATGGCGCCGGCCGGAGGCGCGGTGGCTGCTCGCGCTCGCCATCGTCCCCCAGCCACCCACCTTCTACGACCAGATGCTGCTGGCGGCCATGTGCATCACTGCGCGCGAGTCCCTGATTTTCGCGCTTTCCACGGTGGTTCTCTTCTTCTACGTTGGGTTCAACACGCCGCAGCCGGATTACCTCTCGTGGGGCCGCATCGTGGGCAACGGCACCGTGTGGCTCTGCTATTTTCCGGCATTGGTCATGCTGCTCCGGAGGCCTAACGAGGGGACCCTTCCCCCGATCATGGAGCGACTGCCCTTCCTCTGGTCCCGCCTTCGCCGGGTCACGCCATGACCGCTCCCGGCGCAGTCGGCGCGTCGCCGGCTGGGGCCGCGTCGGCAAGGGCCCAGCGGCAATTCCGCTGGGTGACCCCCCTCATGATGGCGCTGCTCACCGGTGCCTACGCCGCGGCCCGCGCGATCCACGAGCCTGACTGGCCAACCGACTTTGACCAGCTCTGGTACGCGGCGCGGGCGTTGGTTCACGGCGGCGACCCGTACGCGGTAGTCGGGCCGGGGCGACCATTTCGCTGGATTTGGCCCCTCGTGTACCCGCCGCCTGCCGTGCTGCTCTCGGCGCCGTTCGTTCTCTTGCCGATCGCATGGGCACGAGTCGTCTTCAGCACGTTGTCGGCCGCTCTGCTCGGATGGGCTGCCGGCCCACGCATCCGAGTGGTCTGGCCGATGGTGCTGAGCGCTTCCTATCTCATCGCCACGTCGCGCACGCAATGGGCGCTCCTGCTCCTTACCGCCGCATGGATGCCCGCACTCGGCGCTGTCGTGGCCGCGAAGCCGACTGTCGGGCTGGCGGTGCTGGCCGCACTGTCGCGACGACGCCTCGTTCTCGCAGCCGCCGCGGCAGCGCTGATCACAGCGCTCAGCGCGGCCCTGCGGCCCTCATCATTCGCGGACTGGATCGGTGCGATACGCTCAATTCCTCCCCTGAAGATTCCGATGCTCCTGCCTGGGGGTTTTGTCCTCGTGCTGGCGGCCCTCCGCTGGCGACGCCCGGAGGCACGGCTGTTGCTCGTGCTCGCCGCCACGCCGCACACCCCGAGCCTCTACGATCTCCTGCTTCTCTTCTTCGCGTGCTTCTCCCTGCGCGAGACGATGGTCCTCGCGATTCTCACACACGCGCTGTTCTGGGGGTTTGTCATCTGGGGGTCCGGGGCGACGTTCGACCTGTACATGCTCCATTTGGGGCAGGCCTCGATATTTGTCGTGTATCTTCCGGTCCTTCTCATGATTCTACGTCGTCCAAACCTGTCGCCCACGGTGGCGCAGGGAGAAGCCCTGACGCTCCCCGGATGGCGCGGTAGTCTGCCGACACGCCGTCTGGATCTGATGCTGCTCGGTGTCCTCGCGTTCGCTGGCGCAATGCTCGTGTGGCTTCCGCTCGCTACGTATCGTTAGGCTTACGCTTTCATGGCGAACCATGTCTGAGGACCACGCCACTGGGTCGGCCGTGAGACCGGGTCGTCTCCGGGCTCTGATCGCCGGCGACCGCGTGATTCTCGCGCTGGTGCTCGGCGGCTGGGGCGCTTTCATCGCCTACTTCGCGATGGCGTCGCATCCCCAGCACGTGGCGAAAGACTTCTCATATCCCTGGCGCGCGGCACGCGCCCTGCTGGCGGGGCAGGACCCCTACCAGGTCATGCACGGAGGCGGGCCCTATCCGTTCAACGCGCCCCTTTTCTATCCCCTCCCTGCCGCCCTCCTCGCCGCGCCCTTCGCGCCGCTTCGGCCCGAGATTGCCGGCGCCCTATTCGTGGGGCTGTCGTCTGCGCTTCTGGCCTGGGGCGTACTCAGGGATTGCCCGCACCGACTACCTCTCTTCGCCAGCGCGCCCTTCGTGCAGGCCGCGATCCTCGGCCAGTGGTCGCCCATCGCAACGGCCGCTGCCTTGATGCCCACACTGCAGTTCATCGCGGCCGCCAAACCTACGGTGGGACTCGCGGCTTGGCTCTATCGGCCGTCGTGGCGTGGCGTCATCGGCGGGGTGATCCTTGTCGTCGCCTCGCTCATCGTCATCCCTGCCTGGCCCGTCGAATGGCGACACGCGATGGCTGGCACCGCGCGCTATCGGGGTCCCGCTACCACGCTGCTCGGCTGCTTCCTGCTGCTCGGGCTGCTTCGTTGGCGGCGCCCCGAGGGGCGCCTGTTCGTCGCGCTCTCGCTCATGCCTCAGCTTCCGGTGTTCTACGACCAGCTCCTGCTCTGGCTCATCCCCTCCACGTTGATCCGGTCGCTCGCGCTCACTGCCGTGAGCTGGATGGGATATCTCGCCTGGTATCCGCACCACGCATCGCCCGCGCAGAACGAGATCGCGTTCCCGTGGATGGTGTTCACCCTCTACGCCCCTGCCCTGGTGCTGCTGCTGCTCCTTCCGGCGCGTGAAGGATCCGCAGACTCAGCACCTCCCGTGGAGCAGATATCGCGCGGATCATGAATTCCCATTCTTCGCGCCCGCAGCTCGTTCCCCTCGAACACCGGCTGGGCATCGCCCTCGGTATCGGGGTCATCGCCGCGGCGGTCACGTTTCGATTCGGGCACAAGTTCCCGGATGCGGTGACCGACTTCGACCAGATCTGGTTCGCCGCGCGGGCGCTCCTCCACGGACGCGATCCGTATGATCTCATCGGACCCGGGCGCGAGTTCGATTATCCGTTTCCCTTCTACTATCCACTTCCGGCCGCGATGCTCGTCGCTCCCGTCGCCGCGCTCCCGCTGCTCGCGGCTCGGGTGGTCATGGTGGGCGCCTCGGCGGCCGCGCTCGCGTTCGTCAGCACGAGAGACAGCTACCACCGCCTCCCCGCGTTCCTGTCGGTCGCCTTCATGATCAATGTGAAGATCGTGCAATGGCCGCCGCTGCTCGCGTGCGCGCTGTTCGCGCCGTGGTTCGGGCCGTTCCTGGCGGCCAAGCCGAATCTGGGCCTCGCCGTTCTGGCGGGGTCGCGATCGCTTCGTGGGGCGATCATCGGGGGAAGCAGTGCTCTTGCCATGACGGTCGTCGCCTTCGCGATTCAGCCCTCGTGGTTCGGCGAGTGGCGCGGCGCGCTGCACGGCTCCACACACTTCCTCTCTCCGATCATGCTTCCTATTGGATTTCCGCTGGTGCTGTCGTTGCTGCGCTGGCGCCGGTGGGAAGGGAGGCTGCTGGCGGCGCTTTCCATCGTTCCCCAGACACCGGGGGTCAGCGCGGCATTCCTGCTCTGTCTCATTGCCGCCCACGCTACGAGGCGTACTGCTGCTTTCGCTTCTCTCCGCGGTCGTGGTCATTGTGCTGCCGGCGACCAACACCTTCGCCACGTTCACCCGGTTCCGCGTACGCCGGGCGCGTATGCCACTATCGCGCTGATCTATCTTCCCGCGCTCTGGATTGTGCTGCGATCTGCCGAAGGAGAGGCGGCGTCCAGGTGGCCATGACTCTGGACAGCACCAGTCAGCTTGAGGCACAGCCGGCATTACCCTCACCGTCGCATCGTGCAGGCCGAGCCGTCTGCGCGCAATCAGGGCGGATCGCGGCCGTTCCCTCCAGCGGCGCCGATCGTGGCGCCACGCTCCGCAGTTTCCGCGAGAGCATGGCCACGGTGTCTCGATACGCGGAGTCGTCCGCCAAGTTGATGGCTTAGGCAGTGTCGATGGTGTAGTCGTAACAGCTCCCTCTGTGCGCGGGGCCTTCGATGTAGTACCAGCGGTCACCGATGAGCGCATCTGCACAGGGTGCTGCGTGGACGGCATGCATGAGTGATCGACTGGTTAGGCGGATAACAGGGTTGGGGCGACGCCCGGTTCGGATCGGTCCCGACCATCGGTTGGCGTGCGGCGGCTCCGTCGCGAGTGCGCGGGAGGTCTTACGTCAGGCATGGGCGGAATCCTCGGGGAGCAAGCGGCGCCGCATCCGATAGAGATTGGCCAACCCGAACATGGTGTACGCACGCGCCGCATTCTTCGCGAGACCGCGGTACCGCACTTTCATGAAGCCCCAGAGGTATTTCACCACCTGAAAGGGATGCTCCCCGAGGGCCCGGCACTGGGACCGCGTCCGGTTGACTGCCTTCTGGTGCGGGGTCAGCGGGTGTGTCGTCGTGCCGCGCCGGTTCACCCGATAGGTCCCACCTGAGAGCTGCCACTGCTGGCGATGATCTTCCTTCCAATAGGCTTGATCCCCGTAGACCACCCGCTCCGTCCCGAGCAGCAAGGCCGGCAGTTGGGTGATATCCGCCACCGCGGCATCCGTCGCGATCACGTGGTGCACCACCCCGTGCGTGTCGGTCCCCACGTGGAGTTTCATCCCGAAGTGCCACGACTTGCCCTTCCGGGTCTGGCGCATCTCGGGATCCCGCGCCTTGTCGGCGTTCTTCGTCGACCCCGGCGCCGCGATGATCGTCGCATCCACGATCGTCCCCGCCTTCAAGAGCAACCGTTTCTCCGCCAACAGCGCGCGGATCTCGGCGAAGATCGCTTCCGTGAGCTGATGCCGCTCCAAGAGGTGCCGGAACCGCAGGATGGTGGTCTCGTCCGGGATCACGTCCTCGCCCAACTCCACCCCGGCGAAGCGCCGCATCGACTCACTATCATAGATGGTGTCCTCGGCCTGCGGATCGGACAAGTTGAACCACTGCTGCAGAAAGTAGACGCGCAACATCCGCTCCAGCCCGATCGGCTGCCGGCCGTTGCCGGCCTTCGGGTAATGCGGGGCAATCACCGCGAGCAGCCGCGCTAGCGGGCCATCTTCATCGGAGCCACCGTCCGCGCGCGAGAAGCTAACCTGAGCGAGCGCAACGTCACCATCCTCGCCCAGCTTCACCTGTAGCGCCTCCAGAAGCGCGACAACGAGAGGCTGTCCGAACCGGCTGGCCCTATCCTCGTCAAATGCAGAATCGTTGCCGTCAATTCGCGCAGAGACGTCACTTGGTGCACGCGCCAGCCGGCCGGGACGCGCCCGGGGAATCTCGAGGACAAGTGGCACCTGAAGCACTCGTCGGTAGAGACTGTTTCCGTGGTAGAATCAGCCCGTGTTCGCCAAGGAGCTGCCCGTGATCCGAGGTAACTATGACGAGCGTCCGATTCAGCACGCCGCGGCGCGACAGGGAATCCACCAACCGCCCTATTTCACCGTCCATGTCCGCTATGGCCGCATCGTACTCTGCCGCGTCTTGGGACTTTGTGGAGCGCACGAACCGGCCGAGAGTCGAAGGGTTCACCATCGGCGGTTCGTGGGCGTCGAGCAGGTTTAGAAACGCGAAGAACGGCCGAGGGCCAACCCGAGCCTGCCACGGCAGAAAACGGTCAACAATCTGTTGTGCGCCGCGACGATAGTGGTCATTGAACATCCACGGGGCGCCGCGAAACGCAGGAGCGGTGCCGCTGGAGCGCTTGTTCGAAGACATTGCAGCGAACCATCTCTGCGACTAGCAGGGGGTAGTCGTCCACATGGATGAAACCGCGGGACAGCCCGGTCTCCCACGTCACGTAGCCCACGTTCGCGCTGAACATCCCGGTCGCCCACCCGTGATCACGCAACTGCTCGGCAAGCGTGGGAACATTCCGCCGAAACGGCGTTTTCCAGTCTGCATACAGCTCGCTGGGAAGCAGCCCGGTAAAGATCCCCGCATGTGACGGCAGGGACCACGGCGCGGTGGCGAACGCCCGTTCGAAGAGCACGCCCTCACGGGCCAGGCGCTCGAGTGTCGGCGTGGTAGGCTCCGGATACCCGTACGCGCTGGTATTGTCGGCACGAACGGCGTCCATGACGATGAGAATCACGTTAGGTGCGCCGGGCGGGGGACTCTGCGCCACCAAGGTCCGGTCCTCCCGCCATTGCCGCGAGACCTGCTCCACGCCCCCGAACAGCCCGATGACAATCGCAGGCAGAGCGGCCAGACGAACGACAATCGGGATGTGAGAACTTGCGGCTCGCGCTCGGCGTGCGACCTGCATCGCCACACCCGCTGCGAAAGCGGCCGAGGCCAGGGGATGAATCCTGGGGAGGAGCAACAGGAGCGCGCCGAAGATGGTAACCGCCGCGAGAACGGTGACGACGACTCGCGGTCGGCCGGCCGCAGGGCGGTAGAAGGCGACGATGCCCCCCAGGCTGCCTACCATGGCGTAAACGAGCAGGTAGGACAGAGGCGCCATCCACAGGAACTCACGCCCCGTCCACGTCAACTCATGCTCGACATGCCGCACGTAGAGGACGTAGAGGAGGTGAATCGAGGCTGCAGCCAGAGCGAACCATACCGCCGCCACCATCCAGTTCCTCGCGCCGAACTGCCGTTCTCGATCAGTCACGATGATTCATTCTTACAAGCGTCTCCAGACACTGCCGCAGTCTATCCCCACAGCTCGGCTCCACTGCACCAAGGCATCATTTCACGGGAGCAGGCGCCGATGGACGGCCAACTACTCGTCCATGCCAAGGGTGGCAAGTTCCGGACCTGCTCGACGCGCTCCCGTTGGAGGATCACTACATTCCCGCTGTCAGAACGCTGGCCCAAGTACCCGTACTTGTCCGCTGGCGCGTTCCCGCGGCTCTCTTGCGGGCGATTCGGCACTAACTCGATGGCGGAGTGAAACAATCGATATGCTCGGATCATTACATCACACCTTCGTGCATCGCCCGCGCGTGCGACGACTGGCTGAGCTGCTCGATTCCATGATTCCGTCTGGTGCATCGGTGCTCGACGTCGGTGCCGGAGATGGGCTGATCGACCGGATGCTTCTCGATCGACGCCCGGATCTCCGCGTTCGAGGCGTGGACGTGCTGGTTCGTCCAACCACTCATATCGATGTGCGCCCCTTCGACGGGTATGGCCTCCCCGCCAAGACCGGCGAGGTTGACGTCGTGATGTTCGTGGACGTACTGCATCACGCGGAAGATGCGCGCGGCCTGCTGCAGGAGGCGTCCCGCGTTGCCTCGGACGCCGTGGTGATCAAGGACCATTTGCGGAAAGGAATGCTGGCAGTGCCTACGCTTCGCTTCATGGACTGGATTGGCAATGCACGATTCGGCGTGCGGCTGCCATACAACTATTTCGCACGCGCCGAATGGGACGCGATGTGGCAAGAGGCGGGACTGCGCGTGGACGCGATGGTGGGATCGCTGGGGCTCTATCCGCGCCCTGCCTCCTGGATCTTCGAGCGCTCTCTGCACTTCGTCGCGCGCCTCACGCATGTGCAGAACGCCTAGAGAAATGAGGCGAGGTCGGAATTCCATTTGCACAAAGGAGCGTGTTCGCCTGTCGGTTGGCGATGCCGACCGTGGCGCTTGACGCACGCTCACCCTCTCGACGACGCGCCCGGATAGCCGAGGCCGAGCCCCAGTATGCTCAGGAAGAAACTCGAGAACACCGTCTGAAGCCCGAGCACCGAGAGGGTTACCCCCGGAATGACCCACCGCATCGTGTGGCTGTAATCCAGGGCGCCGAAGCCCGCGGCCCGCCATTGGAGCACCGCCGCAGCCAGCAGCCCGGCGCCCGATGCGACGCACGCTGCACCCAGCACCAGTCCGCGCTCCAAGGTGATCCGGCGGATCGCCGAGTTCAGACGGTCATCCACTGGCAGGAGTCCCTGGCTCACGGCGTATGCCTTGGCGAAGACGGCAAACGTGATCGCCTGATGGCCAGCTATGATTGCGAGACTGGCGAACAGCAGCGTGTGCGCGTCGAAGTGCAGGCCTCGAACCCTCACTCCGGGAAGCGCCAGGAAATAGCCCACGATTCCGAACAGAATGAGCGCGGCCCCAGGCAGCAGGAACAGCCAGCGCGGACTGTACATCAGAAAGAACCGCAGCGTGCGCCATCCATCCCGGAACGTGCGCAGGTGCGGTGCGTGGCTCTTCCGACCGTCCTGGTGAAGGGTGATCGGCACCTCCGCCACCCGGCTGCCGAAGAGGCTGGACTTGATGATCATCTCGGTGGCGTACTCCATCCCTGTGCATCGCAGGTCCAGCCGCGCGACGTGCTGCCGGGTAAATCCGCGCAGGCCGCAATACACGTCGTGAATCGGCGCACCGAACCACTGGCGCGCCATCCATGAGAACATGGGGTTCCCCCACCATCGGTGGGTGAACGGCATCGCGCCCGGCATCACGCGCCCCCCGCCACTCTCCAGGCGGCACCCCTGCACCAGATCGTAACCCTCACGGAGCTTCGCGTAGATGCGCGGGATTTCGCCGAAGTCATAGCTGTCATCGGCGTCGCCCATGATGATGTACTCGCCACGCGCCGCGCGAATGCCTTCCTGGAGCGCGGCCCCGTACCCGCGCACCGCCACGTCGATGACCCGCGCGCCGAGTGCCCGCGCCAGCTCGCGCGATCCATCGGCGCTGCCATTGTCGGCCACGATGACCTCACCCGCGATCCCCAGGCGCTCCAGCGAGGCGAACGCCTTGCGCACACAGACCTCGATGGTCTCCGCTTCGTTGAGGCATGGCATCACCACGCTCAGCTCGATCGCGGGAGGCGCGACAACGCCGCCTTCGTCCCCGGAGTCACGGGAACCCTCGCGCATCAGCCGCGGAAGGGTGGTCATTTGTCTCAGGCTTCGCGTCGGATTCCGTGTCGCCCGCGACCGGCTACTTGCGCGGCAGGTTCTCGCCGCTCCCCCGTCCGCCCCTTGCCTCGCCCAGCAGCCGCACCACAGTTGTGTCCCCGCGCACTGACGCCAGCGCCGAATCGCGCATGTTGGTGACCAGATCGGCCCCCAGCGGCCGCACGCGTCGCACCGCCTCCACCGCGTACCGCGGCTCATTCACGGACACGAATGCCATCGCCAGATAGGACGCATCGCGCGGCGTGAGTTGTCGTCCCGGACCGAGCCACCGTGCCACCAGCGCCATCGCCGGTGGCCGCGCCCGGTCCACCCCGTCCGCCCCCACCTCCACGAGCACGTGCAGCGCCGCCACCCACGCCGCCCCCGTGAGCCGCCCCGCTGTCTCGGCGTCGGAATACGCGTCACGCGCCTGCGAGAGGTGCAGGCGCGCACGCGCCCGCGCCGCGTACGGCACCGGGTCGAAGGGCCAAGCCTCGATACTGGCATTCGCGAATGCGCAGCCCTCGACCCACCGATTCTGACGCAGCGCCAGCTCACTCAGCGCAGCGAGTGCCGCCGCGTCGTTGGGCTCCAGCGCCAGCGCCCGGTGGAAATGCGCTTCCGCCGCCCGATCCTCCCCAAGCCGCATCAGCGTCGCCCCGTACTCGTACTCGGCCTCGGCATCGTCGCGCGAGAGAGCAATGGCGCGCGCGTGCGCCGCCACGGCCCCCTCGAAATGCACCGGGTCGCGCAACCGAGCCAGCATCGCCCGTACGGTCCACGCCTGCCCCCACGTCGAATCCGCGGCCAGCGCTTGAGTAACGAGAGCGTCCACCCGGTTCGTCAGGGCCAGGCTGCTGGACCCGGGTACCTGCCCTCCCCGTTCCAGGATGGCCACCAGGGCCAGCGCCAGTCGCGATGCCGCCACCGCGGACGTTGGCGAGAGTCGCAGCGCGCGCTCATATGCCGCCCGGGCCGAGTCCGCTCCGCCCAGCGTCGTGGACTCCAGCGCGAAGTCTCCTGCCGCAACGGCGTCATACGCTTCGGCATTTCGCGGCCTCAACGACGTCCGCGACTGTTCCACATTACCCAGGACCGTCTTCTCAACGCCCCCAGCGATGGCGTTTACCATCGCCTGGAGCGTCCAGGACGTACCGAAGGTGGCGCGCCAGACCGGTGCGGTCTGTCCCGACCGAAACAGCGCCACGTCCACATCCTGGCGCCCCTTCTCCTGTGAAATCCGTCCGGTGAGGACATACTCCGACTTGAGCAGACGCAGGGTAGAGTCGCGCATACCGCCGGACTGGGTCACGGCGCGCGAGACGCTTTCCTGCGACAGAAGGCGCAGGCGACCGTTCCGCGCCAGCTCAGCGGTCACGCGCTGCCCCAGCGCCCACGGTACGTGCAGCCTCTCCGCCTCGGCGATGTCCTGGTCGAACGGGAGGATCGCCACCGACATGCCGCCCGATGTGCGGCCAAGCAGGCCGCCCTGGAGCGACGCCACGGGCGACGAGGCCGCTGCCGGAATCCGGCACGGTGGCGGGGGGGCGAGTCTCGGAATCTGGGCCTGCACCGAGCCGCACAGCAGCGCCGAGCCCGCGATGGCCGCCGCGAGATTTCTAGGGGCTATCAACACGACCTAATTATAGGCAATGCCTGTGCCTACGTCCGACCGCCAACACTGGAATGGCCGACGGAGAGCAATGTGTCGACCGACGATGAAAGGACAAAATGACCGAGGCCGGTGAAGCGTCAAGCCTCACCGGCCTCTCTGACCAACCCGCTTCCCGGGCGACCTCACCTCACCAAAATGGGGCGCTGCAGCGTCGTGCTCGCGCCACCGACAGGACCGGAGTCCTGAATCGGGTTGTAGATCCCCATGATCTCCGCCTTGTCGAACTGCCGGTAGGCCGACTTCTTGGAGTTCTCAGGGAACACCTTTGTCAGCGTGAATGACCCCAGCAGGTTGACCGACACGGTGGACTTTCCGTTGCACCCCGAGCTGCAGTAGTAGAACGCGGCCTTGATGTCCGGGGGCAGGCCGTTCGCGTCCAGACAGTCCCCGAATGCGGAGGAACTCTGGGAAGTGTTGTCGGTGGAGCCGCGCAACGTCGGACAGGGCCCAGCGGTCACGCCCTTGACGGTGGGCCCTACTTTGTTCCCCGGCTCGGTCGTCAGTGAGTCGCCAACTGACAAGCCGTAGCAGGTGGCGCCCGACACGTTGTCCTCGTACGCCTGCGCTCCGCTCTGCGGTCCCGGTGTGGGATACGTCCGGGTGGCTACGTCCCACAACTTGGGCAGCTCGACCGCCTGGTAGTTCCCCGGCATCGCCTGTGTAACCGAGTCGTTGAACGCCCCGCCAGAGCCCAACTTGAGATCGAAAGTCCGTTCCGCAACCGTCATGCTGTTGAGTGCAGCAATGTCGTTGGTCTGATCGAACGGCCTCGTGAGGTTCCCCCACGAGTCCGGCGGTACGAATGGAGACGGCGACTCGTGCGCGTTGCGATACACATTCACCCGGTACATCAACGTCACGAAGGGGACCGCCCACGGCTTGATGCACGAGGTGGTCGCCACTGGCGCATCCGCCCACGCAATGGCGCTCGCGCGCATCCGCGGACTCGGCACTCCAAAGGCGTTCATGATCAGCCCGGACGACTGGCGGCTAACCACTACATGGATCGCCGTCGAATCCGGTGCGCCCGGAGTAAAGGTGGCGGTGTTGTCGTCCCACTTGCCGATGATCACCTGCTCGACAGAGTCGGTACCTGCCATGACCAGATTCTGCCTCGCGTAGGCGCGCGCGAACGAATCGGCCTTGGACTTCAGGCGGGGCTGAATGAACTGGATGGCGCCCGCAAGCGCCGCCGCGTCGGCGGACGTCTTCGAGCTCGTTTCTGACGCTCCACAGCCTGCTGAAATCGATGGCGATCGCCGAAATGGCGACGATGGCCATGAACATCACGCCAACCATCACGACGATGGCGCCACGGCGCGACCGCATTCCTCCTGGCATTGCTCCTCCTCCCGCTTCTCGCTCGGTGGAAAATGAAACGCGCGAGAAGGCGTTTCACAGTCGTCGCCCGCCGGTCAGATCTTCCTGAATTCCTGCACAATACTTACCACAGCCGGTCCCAGGATCACCACAAATAGGGCGGGGAGAATGAAGAGGAGCAAGGGGAAGGTCATCTTGAGGGCGGCCATCTTCGCCTTCCGTTCGGCCAGCTGGCGCCGTTTCCGGCGTAGCGTTTCCCCCGCAACCCTCAGTACCGTGGCGATGCTCGTCCCCCATCGCTCGCTCTGGATCATGCTCGATACCAGCGCGCGAAGGTCGACTACCCCGGTCCGCTGCCAGAGCCCGCGCAACGCCTCCTCCCTCGGGATGCCCGCATTGGTCACGCGGTTCACCACCGCCAGCTCGTGCGCCAGCTCCGGGTGTACCAGCCGGATCTCCCGGGCCACCCGCAGAATGGCCGCATCCAGCGAGATTCCCGCTTCCACGCACACCACCAGGAGGTCCAGGGCATCGGGGACGGACCGCCTGATCCGCTCCTGCCGGAGCCGGACGAACCGGTCAAGCAGCGCCACCGGCAGGATGAGCCCGAAGAACACCGCCACGGCCATCGTCATGATCAGCAGCACGTATTCGCGCCGGGGAACCAAGACGAACGCAACGACAGGTATCAGGACGAACGATCCGATGCGCGACAGGAAGAAGACCGCCGGCGCGGTGGTGGAATCGAATCCCGCCTGCACGAGCTTCGATTGCATCTCGGCATCGGTGGCGCGCTGCTTTGCCATTGCCTCCAGCCGCGCCCGCAGCTTCCCGCCCCCACCCTCCTCCGGCCGCAACAACCGCGTTGCCGTATCGAAATCCATCTCCTCCGTCGCTCGCCGGAGCAGCTCGCGCCGCTGGAGCATCGAGTAGAGCGCTGCACCCGCCACGATGATGGCGACGGCGCCAAACGCGAGCAGAGCAATCAGGAGTGGGCTCATTCCATCTGCCTAGATATCGATGTCGGCGATCTTCATCATGACCCAGTAACCGAACGCCACCGAAAGGGTGGCACCGAGCAGCAGCCACGGCCCGAAGGACGTCTGCAGCAGCGGTTTCAGAAATCCGGGGTTGAGTATGCTGACCGCACCGAAAACGATGAACGGGAGCGCGCCCAGGATCCTGGCCGAGAGCTTCGATTCGGCGGTCAGTGTCTGGATCTCACCCTTGAGCGCCATCCGCGACCGCATCAGGGTGCTGATCTTCTCGAGTACTTCGCCCAGGTTGCCGCCGGTCTCGCGCTGGATGAGGATGGCGGTGACCAGCATTCGCAGGTCGAGGCTGTCGATGCGTTCCTGGAGCTCCAGGAGTGCCGTGCGCACTTCCATCCCCAACCGCTGCTCTTCGTAGAAGCGCGCAAACTCGGGACCGAGCGGGTCCGGCACTTCCTCGCCGATGAACTTCATCGCCGCCTGGAACGAGTACCCCGACTTCATGGCGCTCACCATCATGTCGATGGCATCGGGAAGCTGGTCCTGGAACGACCGCAAGCGTTTGCCTTGCTTCATTCGTAACCAGGCGAAGGGCAGCCCAGCACCGACGATCCCACCCATGAGCACCGTCACTGTACTCGACGAGATGTACCGTCCGACCAGGAGCCCTGAAACCACACTGAGTGCCGCGCGCAGCAGGAAGCTCCCCGGGGTCATGGTGAGTCCGGCGCGGAGCAATCGGCGCGTCATGACATCGGTCATCCCGCGGCCCGCGAGCAGGCGATCGAGCATTGGAACGTTGCTGGCGCTCGTGTCGCGGAGGATGCTTCGCGCCGACTGCGGCGCGTGCTCGATATCGCGCAGGCGCTCCAGCGCCGCTTCGCTGGCCGCCAGAGATCTGCGGTTGACGAACACGTAGCCGCCGACCAGCAGGCCGACGGTGCCGAGGAAGACGAGGGCGAGAATCAGAAGCTGCATGCGCTGCTAGTCGAAAAGACCGGTGGGCAGATCTACGCCGGAGATCCGGAGCCTGTCGGTGAAGAGGGGACGGATTCCGCTCGGCTCGAACGCTCCCACGATCCTGCCGTCGGGATTCACGCCTTTCCGGCGGAACCGGAAGATCTCCTGGGTGGTCACGATCTCGCCTTCCATGCCCGTGACCTCGGTGATGCTGACGACGCGGCGTGTACCGTCGGCCAGACGCTGCACCTGGATGATCACGTCCAGCGCCGAGGCGATCTGCTCGCGCATGGCGCGGTTGGGCAGGTTCGTGCCGGCCATCAGGATCATCGTCTCCAGACGCGACAGCGCGTCGCGAGGCGAGTTGGCGTGGATGGTGCTCAACGACCCTTCGTGGCCGGTGTTCATGGCCTGGAGCATGTCGAGGGCTTCGGCGCCTCGAACCTCTCCGACGATGATCCGGTCGGGACGCATGCGCAACGCGTTCTTGACCAGGTCGCGGGCGATGACCTCGCCCCGTCCCTCCGAGTTGGGTGGCCTCGTCTCCAGGCGCACCACGTGCTCCTGCTGCATCTTGAGCTCCGCTGCGTCCTCGATTGTGATGAGGCGTTCGTCTGACGGAATGAAAGAGCTGAGGGCGTTGAGCATGGTGGTCTTGCCCGAGCCCGTTCCACCCGAGATCAGGACGTTGAGTCGCGCCTTCACACACCCCGACGTCACCTTGAACATGTCCGCCGTCATGCTCCCGTTTTCGAGGAGCTGCTGGACCGAGAGGTCGGCGCCGAATCGCCGGATCGACAGGACCGGACCGTCGAGGGCCAGCGGCGGGATGATGGCGTTGACGCGCGAGCCATCGGGGAGGCGCGCGTCCACCATCGGTGACGACTCGTCGACGCGCCGTCCCACCCGGCTCACGATGCGGTCGATGACCGCCATCAGGTGGGCGTCGTTGCGGAACTGCGCGTGCACGCGGCGCAGCTTTCCCTTGCGCTCGATGAAGATGTTGTGGGCGTTGTTGACCAGGATGTCGGTGATGCTGGGATCGCGGAAGAACGGCTCGATGGGGCCGAGGCCGGTGATCTCCCAGACGATGTGCTCGACGATTTCCTCGCGCTCGGCCTGGGACAGCGGAGTTGACTCCGTGCGCAGGAACTCGCTCACCGCCAGCCGGATCTGCGCCGTGATCTCGCCCTCGTCCTTGATCTGCTCCAGCGCCTCCAGGTCCAGACGGGTGATGAGGCGGTGGTGTATGTCCACCTTGAGCTGGTCGATCGGGCTCAGGACGTCCTGTTCGATGGCTCGCGAGAACAGGTTCGAGCCACGAACGCCCTCGGCGGGCGGGGTTGCGGCTTCGGCGACATCGGGCTCGATGACGTCGGCCACCGCCTTGTTCGCGGCAGGGGTCCTTCGACCGGTCAGGCGATCCACGAGCGACATCGTCAACTCCTCTTTCGCGTGAACAGACTGCGAATGGCCTTGCGCGACCCGTTGGTCCCGGCGCGGTCGGCGCTGGCGAGCGCTCCGCCACCCAGCTTCTGGGCCAGTTGCAGGAATCCCCAGGCGAGCTTCGACTCGGGGTGGCTCTTGGCGATCGGGACGCCGGCGGTGGCCGACTCCGAGGCCGTCCGGTAGTCGTTAGGCAGCTTGAAGAACAGGTCGGTCTTGAGGACGTCGGCGGCTTCCGCCGCCGAGACCACATCGCCCGACTGATACCGGTTCACCACCACGCACAGCTTCTCGTTGGGGTAGCCGAGCCGCCGGAAGAGCCCCAGCGTCCGCTGCGCCGCGCGCATGGCCGGGACCTTCAGCTCGGTGATGAGGATGATCCGGTCCGATGCGTCGAGCGCCGCCAGCGTGCGGTCGCTCATCTGGGTCTCGCAATCGACCACGCTGTAGTTGAAGGCCCCGCGCAGCTGCTGGATCACGCTCGATACGACGTTGGCGTCTATCATTTCCTCGGCTTCCGGCCGCTCGGGTGCGGCCAGAACCCAGAGGCCGTCGGTGGCCGGCACGAGTACGGAGTTGAGGAGCTCGCGATCCACCCGGTCGATCTTGGCAGCCAGGTCGCCCAGGTCGTACGACGGCCGCACGTTGAGCAGGACGCGGATGTCGCCACCGGGAATCGCCAGGTCGGCAATCGCGACTCGCGCTTCCTTGTGATTGCACGCCAGCGCGTACGCCAGGTTGAGGGCGATCGTGCTCGTTCCCACGCCTCCCTTGGAGCTGAACACGGCGTACACCTGACCACTTGTCACTCCCAGGTTTGTTCGCCGATGCAGCCGCTCCACTGCGGAGACCAGGTCGGCGAGCACCACGGGGCGGACGAGGAACTCCTGGATCCCCGCGCGCATTGCGCGGAGCATGAGTTCCGGATCAGTGCGCGGACCGGTGGCCACGACGCCCATGTGCCGCTCGCGTCGGCCCGCCCGGTCGATCGCCGCGAGCTGGAGCTCATCCACCGCGTCGATGGGGACGAACAGCAGGTCCACGTGCTCGTGACCTATGAACTCCAGCCCTTCCGCCACGCCGGGACGGTGGAGGATGGTCGTGTAGCCGTAGCGCTGGAGCGTCTGCTCCAGCGCCGACTCGGCGCCAACCGCGTCGCCAATGATCAGGGCCTGGCGGTTCATGCAGACACGGTCAGTTCCATCGCCATCAGGGCTTCTTGGGCGGCGGAAGACGCTTCTTGAGTGCGTCCAGCGCCGGACGCGACGTGTCGGACGGCATGCGCAATATGTCCTGCGCGCGTGGATTCATCGGATCAACGATTACGGGGGTCACGACCACCAGCAGCTCGGTCTCGCTGCGCTGCCAGCGGGTATCCGAGAACAGGAGTCCGAGAATGGGGATGTCCTTCAGGAACGGAAGCCCCGTGCGGACGTTTTCGTCCTCGGTGTCGAACATCCCGGAGATGATGAGGCTCTCATCGCGCTTGACGTCGAGCGTGCTGCTCACGCGCCGCGTGCGGAGCGCTGGAATACGGAACCCCTGGAGCGTGATGGCATTCGTGAAGTCGAGACTCGAGACTTCCGGTGTTACAGAGAGCTTGATGAGGCTGTCGCTGATGATCTCGCCCACGAACCTCAGGCGGATCCCGAATTCGCGAAACTGGATCGAAACCGCACCGTTCTGGCCCTGGGAAGACTGCACTACGGGGATCGGCAGCTCGCCGCCGGCGAGAAAACTCGCGGTGTCCTTGTTCCCGGCAAGCAGGTTGGGCTCGGCCAGGATGCGGGCTTTCCCGGTCTGCTCCTCGGCGTTCAGAAAGGCGAGGATGTCGTTGGTGCCAAGATCGCTGAGAACAGTCAGGAATCTGGACGAGGTCGGGATGGTGACCTCGCCAGTTGTCGGGTCGATTCCGGCGTCGGAGTTGAAGATGCCGGTTCCTACCCGAGTACGTTGATCACGCCAGAGTCCCGAGAATCCAATGTTGCGGAGCGCGTCGCGCCGGACCTCGGCGAACTTCACCCCGATCGCGATCTGCTTCCGGTCGGACGGCGAGTGCACCTGGATGCGATAGTGGGTGCGCGTTCCGTCAGCGAGCCAGATGATGGCGTCGGTCTCCCCAGGCTTCATCGAGTTGATAACGACCTCGTTCTCCGAGACGGCCAGGACATCGGCGACCTCGGGATCGGCGATCGAGATGCGGGTGACGTTGGCGTCGGTACGGATGGGATAGGACCGCCCGACGGGAAGGTCGAGGGGGGTGACCGGCGTCTGCGGCTGCTGCGCCCTCGCCGGTGCGGCCAGGAGCGTGGCAAGCACCAGACTAAAGGCGCCGAGGGCGCGCGGGCCCCGATGGACTGTTCCGTTCAAGCGATACCTCCGGTATTGGTACCTGGCGAATTCACGTAGCACCGCCGCTATGGCCTGGTGGATCCCGTGTCAGGCCTGACCGAGTCTCGCGCCAGCTTGATGTCCGTGCGCTTGCTCCCCTTGAACATCTGGATGACAAGCGAGTCGGGTTTCTGGGCAGCCTTCTGCACGACGGGCGGTGGGGCCGGCGCGACTGGTGGAGGCTCTTCGATCGGATGGGGTTGGGGCGACACGTGGGACGTGGCGACTCGCGGCGCCGGGCGGGATGAGCGCACTGGGACATCTCGCAGGCTCGCGGCGACGTCTCTCCCAGTAGCTCCCCTCGTTTCAACCGAGTCCGGGTCGCCGTACCCGCGAAGCAGCAGCTGGAACGAACCCTGCGCCAGGGCCGCAGCGAGCAACTCACCCTCCTCCGGCATCACCTCGATGGTCGCCACCGAGGTTTGAATCGGACGACCGTCCTGGCCTCGCTGCGTCTGCTGGCCCATCGCGAGGATGCGCATGTTGTTCATGAACAGCTTTGACTTGCGCTCCTGACCATCGCTCCCGGGATTGGCCGTGTAGAGGATGTCCACGCGGCTGTTGGGCTGGATCATCCCCGCAACGCCCGAGACGTCATTGACGCGGACCGACATCGCGCGCTTGCCGGGCGTGATCTTGGTCTCGAGTCCGGGCGACGTTCCCTGCGGCGCGAGTCGCCCGGGTACCATGGGTTCCCCGTTGAAGATGGGGACCTTGGTCACCCGACCGACCACCGAATCGATGCGCGTGTACGCGCCGGGAGGGATGGTGGTCAGCGGCCACTGGGCAACGGCCAGCGCCAGCCGGTCAATGATGAGCGCTTCCGGAATGTCCCGGGTCGCCACCACCACCGGGCCGGTGACGATCCGGTTGCTGGCCTTGGTGGATTCGATCACGCGCCAGACGCCGTAGGTGGCCACGACGGCCACGATCACGGCTCCGTAGAAGACCAGCGAGTAACGTTTTGCAGCCATACGCACCACGTGGTTCGAGGGATCTGCCTAACGACACGTTCCGCCCCGCCGCCCGGCCGGCAACTTCGAGGAAGCCCCGCTACGATCGCTCCCACCTGAAGATGGCTTCCCGGGTCACCCGGATGGAGCTCAGGGTGTTGCCGAGGAAGTTCAGTCCGGAAAAGAGCGGGTAGTTCGTCACGCGTACACGTACATCAAGAGTGTTCGACGCGGGCACCTGGATCTGACTGGTGTCGATGGGGAAACCAAACGCGCTCGAAAAGGTGTAAACGCGTAGGCAGACCGAGTCGCGCATCCAGGAGGTATCCGGGTTGGCCAGAGTGCTCCGGTACCGCACTCCCTCTCGGAGCGAAGCACTCAGCGTGTTCAGCCGCTGATAGGCCCTGCTGAAGTTGATGATGCCCCAGACCATGAGAAAGAGAATCGGAACAACCAGCGCGAACTCAATGATCGCCGCCGCGCGGTCGCCGCGGGCAAATCGTTTCAGTCTGTAGAACGGATTCATCGTGGCTCCCCTACGCCAGAAGGTGCGGCACCCATGCCGCCGTCAGCGCGCCCAGTGCCAGAGCCACCCCGTACGGAAGGTGTCGCCGTGTTGAACCCGCGGCGTCGGGCATCTCCCCGAAGAGCGCCGGCGTACGGGACGACGTTGCAAGGGCCATGCGACGGACGGTACTGGCCAGCCGTCGTTCGCGAACCAGATATAAGACGGCGAGCACCCCACCAGCCACGCCGGCGACCAGCGCTGCGCGCCAGGTCGCCGCGGGGCCGAGCCAGGCGCCAGCCGCAGCAAAGAACTTGACGTCGCCGGCGCCGAGAACGCCCGCGACGTAAAAGACGATCCAGATCACAAAGCCTAACAGAAGCCCGGCCACACTGGAACCGAGACCCTGCCAGACCGGTCGTGTGGTAATGGAATGGCAGAGTCCGGTGATGGCAATTGCCAGAACCAGGCCATTCGGGATCCGCCGCCACTTAACGTCTGCCACGCAGCCTGCGACAAGCAGCGCCGTGAACAGCGCCCCCCAGGCCGGGCCATGCGGCGATTGCAGAAGCATTGTCTTCCAGTCCGCCGTTGCGTGGTTCCTCGCCACAGCGTCGCGACGGACGCCGAAAGTGCGCCGGAGCCACGCCGCGTACGCTACACCGTCGTGATTTGTCCTGTCTTCCGGGCAAACCAGCTCGAGATCGACCCACCGAATATGGTCAGCACGGCGATGAGGGCGAGTGCCACCAGCGCGATCAGCAGACCGTACTCGGTAACCGCGATTGCGTCATCCGCCCCGAGTCGACGGAGCCTGCGCTTGACCTGACCCCAGTCCCTCACCATGCCCGTACCTCTCGTTTTGGTGCAGCGATTGGCGCGTAGCGCCGGCGGCGGGCACGATGCTCCGTGCCGCACCACCAGACGCATCCGCGTTTGTGTTTTTCGCCAGCGCTCGGTCAGACGGTGGTGATCTGGCCGGTCTTGCGCGAGAACCATGAGCTGATCTGCTGCCCGAAGATCGTGACGACGGCGATCAGGGCGATGGCGACGAGGGCGATCAGGAGACCGTACTCGGTCACGGCGATGGCGTCGTCGGACTTGAGGAAACTGCGGATGCGGTTCATACCAAAACCTCTCGTTGTGAAGATGTGGATCCTGCGTCTTCGCGGTGGAAAACCACCGCGAACGTCACCCGATGCCGAAAGCACGCGCCAACAAAGAGAAAATTAGGAAGCACTAACAAACAACGCTGCGATCATTCGCGCAAGGTCCGGTCCAGCCTGATTCCTTGTCAGGCCTTCCTCTGGACAGCGAGAAGACTCCGGCCCGCGTCGACCTGAGCTCACAGGTGATAGCTCATTGCTCGCGGGCATCGTCATGAATGGAAGTCCCGTGCCAACTCTTGTCGCCGGCAAGGCGAGTCAGAACAGGTGATGCTCTGAGGAAACAATCGGTGTCGCGTGCGCTCAACAGAGTAGCCTCCAAGCCCCGTCCTGGTTCGGAGCAGTGCGATTCGACGCGCCGGCCACTACGTGCCGCATTTCTCGGCTCGGAATCGTAATTCCGCATCACGCTTCCACCAGCTGGAACCGGAGTACTTCTGAACATCTCATCGCTCCGCGCGTCGCTCTCTCTCGACTGGTCGCTCCAGCAGGTGCTCGGGCGCCGACGCGCCACGCTGGTGGCGTTCACGGCGGCCGCAACATGCGGCGTCGCGGCGTGGGCCCTCATGGCGCGCCCCGGGTACGCGCCTGACTTCTTCCACTTCTGGTCCGCCGCGCGGACACTCCTCGCAGGCGGCGACCCGTATCTCAGCGTTCCTTCGGGACCGCTCAACCCGGGGCACGATCCCGCCCTCTATCCGCTGCCGGCGTATCTGCTGCTCGTTCCTGTAGCGTGGCTGCCACTACCCGTTGCAGGCGCGATCTTCATGGCGGTGTCCGCCGGGCTCCTGGCCTGGGGAGTCTCGCGCTCGGGCGCGGTGCGGCTGCCCATCCTCCTCAGCGCCCCCTTTCTCCTCGCGCTGTCGCTCGGGCAGTGGTCGCCGCTCATGATCGCCGCAGCCCTGATCCCTGCGGTCGGCCTGGTGCTGCCGGCGAAGCCAAACCTCGGACTCGGCGTGTGGGTCGCGCGTCCGCTGCTTCTTCCCGCGATCCTCGGTGCGGTGCTGGTGCTGATCAGCGTGGCCATCATGCCCGGTTGGCCCGGCGAGTGGCTCGCCAACATCAGCGGGCGTGAGGAGAAGTTCATTCCGCTGCTGCGCCCCGGTGGATTTCTGCTGCTGCTCTCACTCCTCGCCATCAAACGCCCCGAGGGTCGATTGCTGATGGTGATGAGCGTCGTGCCGCAGGCGCTTTTCTTCTACGATCAGTTGCTCCTCTGGCTCATTCCGCGCACACTGCGCCAGGCGACAGTGCTGTCGTTGTCGAGCCTCGTGCTCTTTTTCGGCTGGCGTCAGGGGCTCGTGCCCGGCGATTACGAGGTGCGACTGGCGGTGCCGTGGGCGTACGCGATCTACTTTCCGGCGTTGGGGATTCTACTGTGGAATCGGTATGGGGAATGGAAAGGCCAGAGGGCCAAGGCCAATGGCCAAAGTACTGACCGCTGACGCCTGCTGACTGCCCGCTCTATTGATCGCTGACCGCTGATGCCTGCATATGCCGCCGCCATCATGCCCGCGCCTGACGCGGCGATCGGCCTCGAAGAGATCGCGGCCCCGGTGCTCGAACCCGGCGCCGCCCTCCTCCGCGTCCTCTTCTCCGAGGTCTGCGGCACCGATGTCCATCTCCACCACGGCCGGCTGAGCGGCGTCCCGTATCCGATCATCCCGGGCCATGTCTCGGTGGGCGCGATCGCCGAGCTCGCGACGCCACTCGAGGACGTGGACGGCGTCCCGTTCCGCGAAGGCGACACAGTCACCTTCCTCGACGTCCACGGCACCTGCGGCCGGTGCTACCACTGCCTGGTGACGAAACAGACCACCCGCTGTCCCCACCGCCGCGTCTACGGCATCACCTACGGTGCGGCCGACGGCTTGTTAGGCGGTTGGGCCGAGGCGATCTGGATGAAGCCCGGCGTTCACATGCTGCACCTCCCCTCTGGCCTCGACCCCGAGACGTTCATCGGCGGCGGATGCGGCCTGGTGACCGCGCTCCACGCGGTGGAGCGCGCCGAGCTGCGCCTCGGCGACAGCGTCGCCGTGCTGGGCGTGGGGCCCGTGGGCCAGTCGGCGATTGCGCTGTCCGCGTTAGGCGGCGCCGAGTGGATCGTCGCGATCGGCGATCCCGCGTCGCGGCTGGACTTCGCCCGGCGGATGGGCGCCACCGACGCGATCGGGCTCGACCTGCCGCCTGACGAACGGGCTAGACGTGTGCGCGAGCTGACGCGCGGACGCGGCGTGGACGTGGTGATCGAAGCCACCGGCGTCCCGGAAGCGGTGCCGCAGGCGCTGGACCTGGTGCGCGACGGCGGCAGAGTAGTGGTGTGCGGGCACTACACGGACACCGGCGACGTCCGCATCCATCCGCACTGGCAGATCAACCGCAAGCACGTCGAGATCCGTGGCTGCTGGGGTTCGGACTTCTCGCACCTGTATCGCGCGGTCCGGCTGGCGGCGCGGTTCGGCGACCAAGTGCCGTGGCGCGACATGATCGGGGGCCGGTTCGGCCTCGCCGACGCCGGCCGCGCACTGGACGCGGTCGCGCGACGCGAAGTGACGAAGGCGGTCATCGTTCCCTGGCTGGCAGCGAGCAGCTGACAGCGCACAAGTCGAGCCGGACAGCAAACAGCCGTCCGCCGACAGCGTCCGCCGGCACGTCGGACGGCTCGTCACCTTCCTCTTGACCGCCAACTGGTCGACCCTCATCTTGGCGGCCAATAGGAAACGCTGGGCTTCCGGCCTCTGGCCTTTGCCCTCTGGCCTCTGGCCTCTGGCCTCTGGCCTTTGGCCTTTGGCCCCTGGCCTCTCGCCTCTCGCCTCTCGCCTCTCGCCTCTCGCCTCTCGCCTCTCGCCTCTCGCCTCTCGCCTCTCTCGCGAAAGACCATGCCCCCAGACCCTCAGTCGACCACCGACGTCATCCAGGGCACGCTCGACCTTCTGATCCTCAAGACGCTCTCGCTGGCGCCGATGCACGGGTTCGGCATCTCGCGGCGCGTCGAGCAGATCACCCGCGGCGTCTTCAAGGTGAATCCCGGCTCCCTCCTCCTCGCCTTCCAGCGCCTCGAGCGCGAGGGACTGCTCGCCGCCGAGTGGCGCCCCACCGAGAACAACCGGCGCGCGAAGTACTACTCGCTGACGAAGAAGGGGCAGAAGCGGCTCGTGGCGGAAACGCGTGACTGGGAGCGGCGCGCAGCCGCGATCGCGCGCCTGCTCGAGGCACGGGCGTGAGGTGAGCGTCGTCCGATCGTTTGCCGCCGGACTGCGCCGACTCCTGCGCCGCTCGGGCCACGAGCGCGACCTCGACGACGAGGTGGCGCACTTCGTCGCGATGGCGGCCCGCGAACACGAACGGGCCGGGCTGGCGCCTGACGAGGCGCTGCGCGCCGCGCGCCTGGCCATGGGCGGGGTCGAAAACGTGAAGGAGCGCGTGCGCGGCGGCGGATGGGAGGCGTCGGTCGAGAACGCCGCGCGCGACGTCCGCTACGGCCTCCGCACATTGCGCCGGAACCCCGTCTTCGCCGCGGTCGTGATCGGCACGCTCGCCCTCGGCATCGGCGCGAACACGGCCGTGTTCAGCGTCGTGAACACGGTGCTGCTCCGCTCGCTGCCGTACCGCGACCCCGGCCGCCTCGTGCGTCTGTGGGAAAGCCGCGTGGCGTTCCCGGGATCGCGTATCGTGACCACCGGCTCCACCCTCGCCGCCTGGCGCGCACGCACGCACTCGTTCGAGGCGATCGCCGCGTGGGCGCGCGAGACATCGACCGACACCGGTGGCGTCGAGCCCGAGGAGCTCGTCGGCGCCGCGATCACGCCGAACCTATTCCGCAGCCTGGGCGTCCGCCTGGAGCGCGGCCGCGATTTCACGGACGACGACGCGGAGATGACCGCGCCGGACGTGGTGATTCTCAGTCACGCCTTCTGGATGCGGCGGTTTGGCGGCGATTCTGCCGCCCTCGGACGCACCATCGCCCTCCTTCAGCGCCGGCCATTCACCGTGGTCGGGGTGGTGGCGGACCTCGTGGGCATCCGTGACGGGGCGGACTTCTGGGTCCCGCTGCGAAACGACCAGCGGCGCGCCTCCCTGCGCTGGCTCAGCGTCGTCGCGCGCCTGCGCCCGGGAGTCGGCGAACGGGACGCGGCCCGCGAGCTGGCCGATGTCCAGGCGCAACTCGCCGTCGAAGACCCGGCGTCGCACGCGGGATGGGGAAGCGCCGTCGCGAGCATGTATGACGCGTTGGTTGGAAACGTGAAGTCGTCACTCTGGGTGCTGTTCGGTGCCGTCGGGTTCGTCCTCCTCATCGCGTGTGCCAACGTCGCGAACCTCTTCCTTGCCCGGGCGGCATCGCGACAGCGCGAAGTGGCGGTGCGTTCCGCGATCGGGGCGAGCATGCCGCGGCTCCTGCGACAGTTGCTCACCGAGAGCGGCCTCCTGGCGCTGGTTGGCGGCGCCGTCGGCCTGCTGCTGGCGTGGTGGAGCGTCCGGCTGATCGCGGCGCAGCCGCCGCCCGATATCCCGCGGCTCCCTGATCTCTCGATCGACTGGCGCGTCCTGGCCTTCACCGCCGTCGCCACGATCGCCGTCAGCCTGCTGTCGGGGCTCGCTCCCGCGTTCCGGCTCGCCGGGGTCGACCTCAGTCGCGCGCTGCGTGAGGGCGCGTCGGACCGCGGTTCCGGCGGCGCGAGTCTCCGTCGTCCAGGGGCGCGCGCGCTGCTCGTCATCGTGCAAATGGCGCTGGCGGTCGCCCTCTTGTCCGGCGCCGGCCTCATGATCAACAGCTTCGCCAGGATGCAGCGCGTCGCCCTCGGCTTCGATCCCGGGCATGCCGCGGTCATCACCCTGGCCCCAGCGTTCGACGAGCTCCCGGGGGGCGTCAGCGGCCGGGTGTACTACTCGCGGATCGTGCGTGAACTGTCGGGCGTACCCGGCGTGCGCGACGCGGCGGTGGCCACCGCAGCGCCGCTCAACGGCGCGTTCATTTATGCACCCGTGTGGCTCCAGGGTCACGCGCCTGTCACTCCCGCGGATACGCAACGAGCCTACATCTCCATCGTGAGCGATCGCTACTTCGAGGCGATCGGGGCGCACGTGCGCGACGGGCGCGGGATCTCGCCGGAAGACGTCGCCGGCGCACCGCCGGTGGTCGTCGTGAACCACGCGTTCGTCAGGCAGTTCCTCGGTGGGCAGCGCGCAACCGGGCGCACGGTGACGGTGCAGGTCGGCAGCGCCTCCGAGCGCATCGCGACCATCGCCGGCGTGGTCGACGACGTGAAGCAATTCGGCGTGCGCGATGACGTCGAGCCCGACGTCTACTTTCCGTTCCTGCAGTTCGGCATGGAGTACATGGACATCGTCGTGCGCACCGTCGGCGACCCGGCACAAGTCCTCCCGGCCGTCCACGCCCGGCTTCGCGAAGTCGATGCGAACGCTCCCATCACGAGAGAGCGCCCGCTCACCGCCGTCGTCTCGGATTCGATCGCGCAACCGCGCTTCTATACGTTGCTGATCGCCTCGTTCGCGTTGCTGGGAGTCGCGCTCGCGGCGGTCGGGCTGTACGGGCTCGTCTCGTATTCCGTCACTCGGCGCACCCACGAGATCGGGATGCGGATTTCACTCGGCGCGCGACCTGCCCAGATCGTCCGCATGGTCATCGGCCAGGGACTCGCGCTCATCAGCATCGGCGTGGTTGCCGGGGTTGCCGTCTCACTCATGGTCACGCGACTGCTCCGCGGACTGCTGTTCGGAGTGGCCCCGACGGACCCGTCGACGCTGGCAGCGATCACGTTCGTCCTCGTCGCGGTCTCCCTTGCCGCCTGCTGGGTGCCCGCACGCCGGGCGACTCGGGTCGATCCACTGGTGGCGCTCCGACACGAATAGTCGACCGGCCGAGAGCCGGCCTGAGTGACGAGTGGCTGACGACCTGCGCGGGCGAATTCGCAAACACTTTCGTTGAAGAATTTGGCGAATCTCGCTATAGTCCGTTCGTGACGACATCAGCCGGATTGCCAGCCGGGTACAGGGGAACGCGGGGCCAGATCCTGCTCGCGTTGAAGAAGTCGCAAACCCTTACCACAAGAGAGCTTGCCTCGATCATCGGGGTGACACCGAATGCCCTCAGGAGACACCTGAAGGAGCTTGAGCTCGAGGGTGCGGTCCGGTATCGCCGCGAGATCCGGGGTGTGGGCGGTCCGGTATTCGCCTTCTCCCTCACCGAGTCGGGCGAGGCGCTCTTCCCGCGGGCCTACGACAGGGCGCTGTCGGAAGTGCTCGAGCTCGTGCGCGCACAGGCAGGTGAGGCGGGTGTGGTCGAGCTCTTTCGCCATCGGTGGGAGCAGATCGCGGATGAGACGCGTGCCGACCTGGCGCAGCTGCCGATCGCGGCGCGCGCCGAGCGGCTGGCGACGCTGCTCACGTCGCTCGGATACATGGCGGAGCTGCGGGCGGGTGAACCGACGACCCTGACGGAGCACAACTGCGCCATCCGTGTCGTCGCGCAGCGGTTTCCCGAAGTGTGCGACGCCGAGGAGCGGTTCATCAGCGACGTCCTCGGCGCGCCGGTGACGCGCCAGACGCACATCGCCAAGGGGGCGAACTGCTGCGAGTACTGCATCCCGTCCAGCGGACCCGAGCTGGTTCAGGTAGCGCCGGGTCAGGCATCGTCCGGCGCGTCCGCACCCGATGGGGTGGGTGGGGACGGTCGGGGGAACGAACAGCACAGGACACAGGCATGAGTTCCGATATCGAGCTGCTGGTCAGCAAGGACTATCAATACGGCTTCAGCACCGAGATCGACGCGGACACGCTGCCGCCCGGTCTGAACGAGGACGTGGTGCGCGCCATCTCGGCGCGCAAGCACGAGCCGGAGTGGCTGCTGGAGTGGCGCCTCAAGGCGCTGCGCCGCTGGCTCACGATGCGCGAGCCGCACTGGCCCAACGTGCACTACGCGCCGATCGACTACCAGGCGATCTCGTACTATTCGGCGCCGAAGTCGGCCAAGCCGTTAGGCAGCCTGGACGAGCTGGATCCGAAGATCCGCGAGACGTACGACAAGCTGGGCATCCCGCTGCAGGAGCAGAAGATGCTGGCGGGGGTGGCGGTGGACGCAGTGTTCGACTCGGTGTCGGTGGGCACCACCTACAAGGAAGAACTGAAGAAGCACGGCATCATCTTCTGCTCGTTCGGCGAGGCGGTGCAGGAGCATCCCGACCTGGTGCGCAAGTACCTGGGATCGGTGGTGCCGTACAGCGACAATTTCTTCGCGTCGCTCAATTCGGCGGTGTTCTCGGACGGGTCGTTCGCGTACATCCCGAAGGGCGTGCGCTGTCCGATGGAGCTGTCGACGTACTTCCGGATCAACGCCGCCGACACGGGGCAGTTCGAGCGCACCCTGATCGTGGCCGACGAGGGCGCGTACGTGAGCTACCTGGAAGGGTGCACCGCGCCGAAGCGATCGACCAACCAGTTGCACGCGGCGGTGGTGGAGCTGGTCGCGCTCGACCGGGCGACCGTGAAGTACTCCACCGTGCAGAACTGGTATACGGGTGATGCCGAAGGGCGCGGGGGCGTGTTCAACTTCGTCACCAAGCGCGGCAAGGCGTTCACCAACTCCAAGATCTCGTGGACGCAGGTGGAGACCGGCTCGGCGATCACCTGGAAGTATCCGAGCGTGATCCTCCAGGGCGATAACGCGGTCGGCGAGTTCTACTCGGTGGCGGTGGTGAACAATCACCAGCAGGCCGACACCGGCACCAAGATGATCCACATGGGGCGCGACACGAAGTCGACGATCGTCTCCAAAGGCATCTCGGCGGGCCACGGGAACAACAGCTACCGCGGCCGGGTGCAGGTGCTGCCGAAGGCTTCGGGGGCGCGCAACTACACGCAGTGCGATTCGATGCTGATCGGCAACCGCTGCGGCGCGCACACGTTTCCGTACATCGAGGTGCAGAACAACAGCGCGATCGTGGAGCACGAGGCGAGCACGTCGAAGATCGGCGAGGATCAGATCTTCTACTGCAAGCAGCGCGGCCTGTCGGCCGAGCAGGCGGTGTCGATGATCGTGAGCGGCTTCTGCCGCGAGGTGTTCAAGGAACTGCCGATGGAGTTCGCGCTCGAGGCGCAGCAGCTGCTGGGGATTACGCTGGAGGGGTCGGTCGGATGAACGGCGCTGCTTGCCGGTGATGAACACTTACGGCTGAAAACTGACGGCCGACTGCTGTTGACTGCTCGCTCTGCTTGATAGCTGAAGGCTGACAGCTGGTAACCTGCTCGCTCTACTTGATCGCTGACAACTGATAGCTGGTAACTGCTTGACCGATTTGATAGCCGAACGCTGATAGCTGACCACTGATTCCCGACTACCGTGCTGACTATTGAGAACCTTCACGCCGCCGTCGGCTCCAAGGAAATCCTCCGCGGCGTTTCGCTCACGGTGAACGAGGGCGAAGTACACGCCATCATGGGCCCCAACGGATCGGGCAAGAGCACGCTGGCCCAGGTCCTGGCTGGGCATCCGGGCTACACGGTCACCGCCGGTCGCGTCACATACGACGGCCAGGATCTGCTGGCGATGGAGCCCGAGGTGCGCGCGCACGCCGGGATCTTTCTGGCCTTCCAGTATCCGGTGGAGATCCCCGGTGTCTCCAACGCCTACTTCCTGCGCTCGGCGTACAACGAGACGCGCAAGGCGCACGGGAAGCCCGAGGTGGACCCGCTGGAATTCCTCGACGTGATGACCGAGAAGCTCAAGGTGGTCGATCTCGACGACTCGATGCTGAATCGGTCGGTGAACGCGGGCTTTTCGGGTGGCGAGAAGAAGCGCAACGAGATCCTCCAGCTCGCGGTGCTCGATCCGCGGTTGTCGATTCTCGACGAGACCGACTCGGGCCTCGACATCGATGCGCTGCGCACGGTCGCCGACGGCGTGAACAAGCTCCGCCGCAAGGACAACGCGTTCATCGTGGTCACCCACTACCAGCGGCTGCTGAACTACATCGTCCCCGACTACGTGCACGTGCTGGTGGATGGACGGATCGCCAGGTCGGGCGGCAAGGAGCTGGCGCTGGCGCTGGAGGACAAGGGATACGACTGGGTGACCGCCGAACCGGCGGGCGCGGGAGCGTGACGTGACCACCGCGTACGTTGAGCAGTTCGCGATGCTGCCGGGTGAGAACGGCGGCGGGCCGACGTGGCTGGCGCCGCGACGGCGCGAGGCGATGGAACGCTTCGCCGAATTCGGGTTCCCGACGATGAAGAACGAGGACTGGCACTTCACCAGTCCGGCTCCGATCGCCGAGGCGACGTTCGGACCGATGCGTCCGGCGAACGGATCGATCGGCGCTGCGCAGCTGGCGCCGTACCTGGTGGACGCCGACGCGTGGCCGCGGCTGGTGTTCGTGAACGGGCGCTACGCACCGGCGCTGTCGCGGGTGGAGGGCATCGGACCCGGGGTGCGGGTGATGAGCCTGGCCGGGGCGCTGCGCGAGGAGCCGACGCTGCTGGAGCGCCATCTGACGCGGGTCGCATCGTTCGACGATCCGGCGCTGGTGTTCACCGCGCTCAACACGGCGTTCATGACCGAGGGGGCGCTGGTTCACGTGGCCCGCGACGCCGCGCCGGGAGCGCCGATTCATCTGCTGTTCGTGACCGACGACGCGGGCGCCGGCGGGGTGAGCCATCCGCGGACGCTGGTGATCGTGGAGCCGAACGCCCAGGCCACGCTGGTGGAGCAGTACGTCTCGTCAGGCGACGCCGCCTACCTGACCAACGCGGTGACCGAGATCTCGGTGGCCGCCGGCGCCACGCTGCAGCACTTCCGGCTGCAGCGCGAGGGACAGCGCGCGTTCCACGTGGGGACGGTGGCCGCGCACCAGGAGCGTGACTCGCACTTCGTCTCGTTCTCGTTCGCGGCCGGGGGGTCGCTGTCGCGCACCAACATCTTCACCGCGCTGGCGGGCGAGGGGTGTGGCGCGACGCTCAACGGGCTGTACATGCTCGACGCACACCAGCACTCCGACCATCAGACGCGGATCGAGCACATCGCCGAGAACTGCTACAGCCGCGAGCTCTACAAGGGCATCCTCGACGGCGAATCGCACGGCGTGTTCAACGGCAAGGTGTACGTGCACCCCGAGGCGCAGAAGACGGACGGCAAGCAGACCAACAACACGCTGCTGCTGTCGGAGCGCGCGCGGATCGACACCAAGCCGCAGCTCGAGATCTTCGCGGACGACGTGAAGTGCACGCACGGGGCCACGGTCGGGCGGATCGACGAGACCGCGCTGTTCTACATGAAAAGCCGCGGCATCCCCACCGCCGAGGCGCGCCGGCTCCTCACCTACGCGTTCGCCGCCGAGGTGCTCGAGACCATTCCGCAGGAGGCGCTCAAGGTGGAGCTGGAGGGACTGACGCTGCGGCGTTTCGTGGGAGCGGTGGGCGCCGGGCGCCCGTGAGTCGGCATGGATCAGGGATCGCGTAGCGAGACAGTGGCCCCGGACGGGGGCGGCGCCGATTCGCGAATGACCGGTGCCGCCGCGACTGCCGGCGGGCCGGCGGCCGGGGGTGGGGTTGCGGTGACTGCCGGCATGGCGGGGCGCGGCGTTTCGGTCTCCCCGGCGCTCGATGTCGAACGGCTGCGCGCCGACTTCCCGATCCTGGCCACGACGCCGCGCGGCAAGCCGCTGGTCTACCTCGACAGCGCGGCCACCAGCCAGAAACCGCGGGTCGTGATCGACGCCGTGCGACGATTCTACGAGGAAGAGAACGGCAACATCCATCGCGGCGTGCACTATCTGAGTGAGCGCGCCACCGAGCTGTACGACGCCACGCGTGAAGCGGTGCGCCGGTTCGTCAACGCGCGCCATGCCCACGAGATCGTCTTCACGCGCAACACCACCGAGGCGATCAACCTGGTGGCGGCGACGTTCGGCCAGACCGGCGTGGGAGAGGGCGACGAGATTGTGATATCGGAGATGGAGCATCACTCGAACATCGTGCCCTGGCAATTGATGGCCGGACGGACCGGGGCGGTGCTGCGCCCGGTGCCGGTGAGCGACGACGGCTCGCTCGACCTGGCGGCGTACGAGCGCCTGCTGGGGCCACGCACCAGGCTGGTGGCGCTGACCTGGGTCTCCAACGCGTTAGGCACGATCAACCCGGTGCGGCGGATCGTGGCGCTGGCGCACGACCGCGGGATTCCGGTGCTGCTCGACGCGGCCCAGGCGGCCCCGCACATCGCGGTCGACGTGCGCGACGTGGACTGCGACTTCCTCGCCTTCTCGGCGCACAAGATGCTGGGCCCCACCGGCACCGGGGTGCTCTACGGGAAGGAGACGTGGCTGGACCGCCTTCCGCCGTGGCAGGGGGGCGGCGACATGATCGACACGGTGACGTTCGAGCGTACCACGTACGCCCGGCTGCCGGCGAAGTTCGAAGCGGGGACGCCCGACATCGCGTCGGTCGTGGCGTTCCGGCAGGCGATCGAATATCTGGAGCGCGTGGACCGCGCCGCGGTTGCGGCCCACGAACACGACCTTCTCAGCTACGCCACCGAACAGGTGCACGAGGTGGACGGGGTCCGGCTGATCGGGACCGCGCCGGAGAAGACCGGCGTGCTGAGCTTCGTGCTGGAGGGCGTCCATCCGCACGACGTGGCGACAGTGCTCGACAGCGACGGCATCGCCATCCGCGCCGGACATCACTGCGCCCAGCCGCTGATGCGGCGGTTCGGCGTTCCGGCCACGGCCCGCGCGTCGTTCTATCTGTACAACACGCGCCACGAGGTGGACGCGCTGGTGCGCGCGCTGCATCGCGTGCGCGCGCTCTTTGCCTGACGATGGAGCTCGACGGGCTGTACGCCGAGGTCATCCTGGACCACAACCGCGCGCCGCGGAACTGGGGCGAGTTGCCTGGCGCGCGCCGCGTGGAGGGGCACAATCCGCTGTGCGGCGACCGTCTCACGCTGTACGTGGACCTGGACGGCGACCGGATCCGCGACGTCAGGTTCACCGGGGAAGGGTGCGCCATCTCCAAGGCGTCGGCGTCGATGATGACCCAGGCGGTGAAGGGGAAGACGCGCGGCGAGGCGGAGGCGCTGTTCGAACGGTTCCACGCGCTGGTCACCGGGAGCGGCGCCCGGGAGCCGGGATCGGCGCTGGCGCCCGGGGCGGCCGCTCCACCGGCGCGCGAGCCGCGCGGCGGTGAAGCGGCGACGCCGACGGCACCCGACGCCTCGTTAGGTTCCCTGCGGGCGTTCGCCGGGGTGGCGCGTTTCCCGATCCGGGTCAAGTGCGCGAGCCTGGCGTGGCACGCGCTGCGGTCGGCGCTGCGTCAGGAACCATGATCGAGGCGCTGCAACCGGTCGCCACCCTCGACGATCTGCCTGGCGACGGCGTGTACCCGGCGGAACTCCCCTCGGGAGAACGGGTCTGCCTGGTTCGCTACGGCGACGAGATCAGCGCGTTTCTGGACGAATGCCCGCACCAGGGCATGCCGTTGTCGGCGGGCGAAGTGCTCCCCGATGGGACGCTGGAGTGTGTCTGGCACGGGGCGCGCTTCGACTGCCACACGGGTGCGGTGCGCCGCGGTCCCGCCGAGCAGGCCGCGGTGGCGTACACGGTGCGCGTGGAGGGTCAGCGCATTCTGGTGGGGCCGCCGCCTGACGTGCCGCGCGCGCGATAGTCGAGCCACTTCTGCCACTGCGCCTCGAGCGCCGGCAGCTGGGCCGGGAGCATTCTGGCGCCGGCCAACGCCGACACCGCCGGCTTGCCCATGATCTGGCTGTCCACCATCGCGCCGATGATCCGGGGGCCCTCGCGCGATGCGAGGTACTGCCCCACGGCCTCGGCCTCCGCGTCGAAGAGCGCCGCGCCGCGAAGGGTCACGCCAAAGCTCCCGTAACCGAATCCGCCCCCGCCCCCGCCCCCTCCGCCAGCGCGACGGCCCTCCATGCCGCCCCGGCGCCCGGCGCCGCCGTCGGCCGCGCCTCCGCGCCGGCCAGCCGAGTCGGCGCCCTGGGTCGCGATCACCGGCCGGGGTTCGGCGGGTCGCCGCATGGTTAACAGTCGCTCGAGCGGGTACAGACTGTCGATCTGCGGCGCGAGCCGGGCGGCCAGGTAATTCACCGTCTGCGAGTCCGCCGCCAGCGACGCAATGGCCTCTTCAGCCCATGCCGGGACGCGCGGATCCTGGTCGAGTCCGGCGCGCTGATCGTCTGTGGCGGGCGTGCCCGTGAGCGCCGTGGCGCGCGCCGAGAGCCACGCGCGCTCGACGCGTGCCACGGTGCCTAACGCGGCCGGGCGCGTCACGCCGGAGGAACGCCGGGTACCGGGAGCGCCGATCCCGTTGACGCCGCCGAGCCCCTGGCCGCGGTTGGCGCCGCCGCGACCCGAGCGGTCCGCCTCTCCACCGCGGGCTTCTGCCTCCCGCAGTCCCATCCTGAGGGTCGCCTCGTCGACCGGATCGCCGGCGGGGCCGACCGTCACCTCGACCACCGGTTCGGTTGTTGAGGTGACCGTCGGCGCCGGCACCACCGTCTGCCCCTCGCGCGAGAGGCGTCTAATCGTGACGATGACCAGAGCGGGGTCGGAGCCGAAGGCGCGGCCATGGACCTCGGCGAGTTGCTGGAGGGTGGTGTTGAGACGCGGCATGTCGGGCCTGGATCGCGCTCGCAGCTCGAAGCCGGGGCCCTGCGCCACCCACGTGCTCTCGGATCCGGCCAGCCGCAGGTGCGCCTCGAGGGGCGCGAGGGGCGGGAGCGGCTGCTCGTAGGCGATCGGAACGCGCGTGATGCTCTGCGGTGGAGCGCTGCCACCTGATGCACACGCCACGGCGAGGACTGTTGCGCTCAGGGAGGCGAGCGCCGTGGAGTGGGGTCTTGCGGTTCTGCCATGCATTGTCATTGCGACGAACGTTCAGTGGGCTCCGGACAGGTGACAAGCCGGGGAGTGGTACACCGTCGGGAGGTCGGAGGTCGGAGGCCAGGCGTCAGGCGTCTGAGGTCTGTGGTCAGAGGTCTGTGGTTAGAGGTCTGTGGTCAGAAGTCAGAACCGCACCGGGTGGTGCTTGCGGCACGCGGTGCGATCCTGCGGGGAGAGTGCACCTGCCGTGCGCAGGACAAGCGATGCATCGAGCGTAAAGAGCTTCCAGCGCACGACCGACGCCGCCGGCAAGCCGGCGGCCCCGAGATCACGGACGGGCACATCGTCGGGCCAGGACGAGTGCGTGGCGGTCGTGATCATCGCGAGAACCAGGTGGACCGCCTGGCGATTGAACGCGCTGGACGAACAGACCACCGCCGGTCTGCGCTTCGCGGCCTGGCGATCGGTGAAGGGAAACGGGACGATGACGACGTCGCCGGGACTATAGTCCGGCATACGCGTCGTCATCGCTGTCCGAATCCCATTCCGGCGACAGCGTTGCCTCGAGGGCATGGAGCTCGGCGGAGGCGCGCGGCGGCGCCTTGCGCACACGCACGCCTCCAGTGGCGTCGAGCACGAACTCGACGCGGTCTCCGGCGGTGAGCTGCAGAACCTCGCGTACCTGCCGGGGAATCGTGGCCTGGTACTTCGTGGTCAAGGTGGACATGGGCATGGTGGCACCGTAATCGTATTTGGTAATACGTATTACGGTAATGCCGTATCCCCGATTTCGCAAGAGGACCGCGGCGAGTCATCGATCGGTGACTTGGCAGCAAACGATAGCGTCCGCACCGGCGAGGTCCCGGATCATTCGAGTGCGGATGTCAGCGCGGCGTTGCTGGCCCGCGGGGGTCATCAGCGCAAAGCGTCGAAGCGGCGCGCCGGCTGAACCGTGACCCAGCGTCAGCGGCATGACGTTTGATCGCTGCCGTCCTAGCAGAGATGCACTCCCATCGCCTTGAACGTCGCCCAGACTTCAACACCTTCGACAAGATGCATCTCCTGCGCCGAGCGGGTGGTGACGGCGGCCACCAGCGGCACGCCCTCCACCTCGACTGTCACCCGCGCGAACGCGCCTAACGTGCCGATCTCGATGATCCGGCCGCGGAAGAGATTGCGCGCCGACGTATTCTGTGGCGCCAGCGACAACACCACCTCTTCGGCGCGGATCACCGCATAGCACGGGCCCTCGGGCGCCTGACCGACGGTGTAGATGGTGAACGGGCCGCTCCGGAATTCCACGGGATGATAGCCCTCCGCCAGGGCGGCGGGCTCGGCGTCGATCCAATCGGGCGCGTGATCGCCAAGAAGCCGCGCGCTGCCGGCCAGGACGTTCTCGGCGCCAAGGAACTCCGCGATGTAGGGCGATGCGGGATGGCGGAACACGCCGTCAGGTGCTCCGGTCTGGAGCACCCGACCCTTGTCGAGCAGAATCGCCACATCGCCCAGCAAGCCGGCTTCGGTGAAGTCATGCGTCACCTGAAGCACGGTGAAGCCCAGCTCGCGGTGGAGGGCGCGGACCTCGCGCCGGGTGCGGGCGCGGCGACGCGGGTCGAGGGCACCGAACGGCTCGTCGAGAAGCAGGATCGAGGGCCGCCTCGCGAGCGTGCGCGCCAGCGCCACCAGCTGGCGCTCGCCGCCGCTGAGCGATGCAACGTCGCGACCACCGAGGTCGGCGATCTCCAACCGGGCCATGAACTCGGCGGTCACCGCCGGATCGGTGACGCCGTACGCGACGTTCGCCGATACCGAGAGATGGGGGAAGAGAAACGCGTGCTGATACACCAGCCCCAAGTTGCGTTGCTCGGGTGGAACGCCGGACGCGTCGCGCCCGTCGAGCCGGAGCGTCCCGCCGATCGGACGGATGATACCCGCAATCGTCTCGAGCAGCGTGGTCTTCCCGGACCCGGCCGGACCGATCACCACACCGTAGCTGCCCCGCGGAACCGTGAACGTCACGTCGGAGAGCGCGAAGGCACCGATCCGGGCGCAGAGCCCGGCCGCCTCGATCACGGCGGAGACCCGGGTACGGTCACATGGTCGTACCGCAGCGCACGCAGCACGGTGAGCGGAACCAGTGCGAGCAACGCGAGCACCGCCGCCACCGGCAGGGCTTCCGACAGACCGAACGTGGTGAACCGATCGTAGCTCAGCACGCTCACCGTCTTCGGATTGTAGGTGAGGATGACGATGGCGCCGAACTCACTCACGGCCCGCGCCCACATGACCACCGCCGCTGCGGTCATGCCGCGCGACGCGAGCGGCAGCGTGACCCGGCGAAACGCGCGCCAGGAGTCGTCGCCCAGCGTGCGCGCCACCGCCTCGAAGCGACGATCCACGCGCGAGAACGCCTCACGCGCGCCACTGATGTACAGCGGAGCCGAGACGAAGAGCATCGCGCACACGATGCCGGGGGGCGAGCCCACGATGCGGAGACCGAACTGCAGCGCGGCCGAGCCAACCGCCGATTCGCGTCCCAGCACGAGCAGGAGCGCGATGCCTGCCACTGGATGCGGAATGAGGAGGGGGAGGTCGAGGATGGCGGCCACCAGCGCGCGGCCGCGGAATTGGAATCGCGAGAGCAGGTACGCGATCGGCGTGCCGCCGGCGACGCCGAAGGCGGTCGCGAGGGTGGCCGTGACCGCGGTGAGATACAGCGCCTGGCGCAGCTCACGATCAGAGGCGAGGTGCGCCACGCCCTGCTTTCCCCCCTGGGCCACCAGCTGCACCAGCGGAGCGGCCAGAAAGAGGAGCAGCAGCGACCCGCCGACGCCCGCGATGACGGTGAGCGTGGCCCGGCGGGGACTATACCTGAAAGAACTCATGGGTCAGAGGCCATCACGCCAAAGGCCAAAGGCCAAAGGCCAAAGGCCAAAGGCCAAAGGCCAAAGGCCAAAGGCCAAAGGCCAAAGGCCAAAGGCCAAAGGAAATCGGAACGTAGCAGACCGGGCTGACGGCTGAAAGCTGAACCCTGATAGCTGACCCCTGAGTGACTACATTCAGCTGACACGTAGCGCATGAGCTGAGCTATCTGTCTGACCCTCGTCCCTGACCGCGACTTTGCCTGACTACTCCGTCGACATTCGCAACGTCGTCAAACGCTACTCCGGCCACACCGCCGTCAACAACGTCTCGCTGCGGATTCCGCAGGGATCGGTGTACGGACTGCTGGGCCCCAACGGCGCCGGCAAGACGACGACGATCCGGATGGTGCTCAACATCATAGAGCCCGACGAGGGCAGCATCTTCATATTCGGGCAGCCGAACACGGCCAAGGGGCTCACCGATCGCGTGGGGTACCTGCCCGAGGAGCGTGGCCTCTACAAGAAGATGCAGGTGCGGCGGTTGCTGCGGTTTCTGGCGGAGCTCAAGGGCGTTTCGCCGAAGCTGGCCGACGCGCGTATCACGGAATGGATGGAACGCCTCGGACTCCGGACCCCGGAGAAGGACTGGGGCCTCTCGAAGATCGACGACCTGTCGCGCGGCATGCAGCAGAAAGTGCAGTTCATCAGCACCCTGCTGCACGATCCCGAACTGGTAGTGCTCGACGAGCCGTTCAGCGGACTCGATCCCATCAACTCACAGGCGCTGAAGGACACGGTGGTGGACCTCCGTCGCGCGGGAAAGACCGTGATCTTCAGCACCCATCTGATGGAGAACGCCGAGCGGCTCTGCGATTCGGTGTGCATCATCTCGCGCGGCGAGATGGTGCTGGACGGCCAGCTGGCCGATGTGAAGGTGCACCATGGCGGGCGTCATGTGGTGCTGGCGCTCGAGTCGGGCGACGGCATCGCCGACGTGCTGGCCGATCGCCAACTGGTGAAGCGGGTGGATGACTCGAACCGGTTCTTCGAGATCGAGATGGCCGATGGCGCCGACCCGCAGGTGCTGCTGCGGCGGGTGGTGCAGACGGGGGCGCGCGTGCAGCGGTTCGAGCTCGTGCAGCCGTCACTGCATCAGATCTTCCTGGAGCGCGTAGGAGCGGCCGGCCTGGACGACGGCGGGATCAGGTCGGAAGTCTAGCGCTGGCCACTGCTCGTTCCACCTGGAAGCTGCCGGCTGCCGGCCGTCAGCTGAGCCGCATCTTCCCGACCAGATCCTTGAACCGCGGCTCCCCCCGCAGTGGATCGAGCGTCGGATTCACGTTGATGTAGGCCAGCCAGCCGCGTCGCTCGGCGAAGGCCGCCTCGAGATAGTCCAGCGCGCGTTCCAGGTTGCCGAGTCCGAGGTGCAGGATGGCGAACGCCACCGGCGACACGTACCCCTCGCTGGCGCGCTGCTCCAGACTGGCCAGGAGGTCCTCGGCCTCGGCGCGTCGTCCCATGACCCCGAGGGCGTGCCCGAGGGTCGCGAGGTCATAGGTGCCGGCTCCGGGAAGGGCCGACCCTTCGCGCAGGACGCGTTCGGCATCGGCGTGCTGCCCGAGGCGGAGCAGGGTGAGGCCGAGAACGCGAAACGTCTCCTCGGCCGTGGGGTTCATGGCCAGCGCGCGATCGAGGTGATAGCGCGCACGGTCGAATCGCCGCGAATAGTAGTACGCCCAGCCGGCGCTGCGCCGCACGCTCACCGACACCGGATCGAGCTCGAGCGCGGTGTGCACCTCGAGCAGTGCCTCGTCGTGGGCTCCGCGCGCCGTGAGGAGGAAGCTGTACCACTGATGCGCGGTGGCGTAGGCGGGGTCGAGCTCCATGGCGCGCCGGTATTCGCGATCGGCTCCGTCCCAGTCCCAGTCGAAGATGAACAGACTCCAGGCCAGAGAGGCGTGTGCCTCGGCCAGCGTGTCGTCCAGTGCGATGGCCTTCCGCGCGTACTCCATGGCCCGGGCGAAGCCCTCGGCCACCGGAACGCTGCGGTAGTCCACGTGGAGCGCGTACGAGTCGGCGAGGCCGGTGTACGCGGGAGCGTAGGCGGGGTCTTCGGCGATGGCTTGTTCGAAATAGCGGATCCCTTCGGCGATGCCCTCCTGCGTCCGCTTGTTCCAGGCGAAGCGCCCGCGCAGGTAGAGCCCGTACGCCTTCACGTTCTGCGTGTAGCGCTGGGGCAGCGGCTCGGCGATATCGGCGAATGAGGTGCCGCGCAGGGTGTTGGCGATGGTGCGGGCGATCTCATCCTGGATGGCGAAGACGTCGTCGAGGGTGCGGTCGTAGCGCTGCGACCAGAGGAGCCTTCCGTCCTCGGTGGAGGTGAGCTGAGCGGCGATGCGCAGCCGATTGCCTGACCGGCGCACGGTGCCTTCCAGCACTTCGGCGACGCCGAGCAGGGCGCCGATGGCGCGCACGTCCTGCGGTTTCCCCTTGAGCGCGAAGACCGACGTCCGCGACGACACGCGCAGCCCGCGCACGCGGGAGAGGACGTCGATCAGCTCGTCGGTGATGCCGTCGCTCAGGTATTCGTTGTCGGGATCGGGGCTCGCGTTCACGAACGGGAGGACGGCCACGGCGCGGGTGCGCGCCGCCGGCGGCAGCGCGCGTGGCTCCTCGGCCGCTGCCAGCGCGGCGGTGAAGTCGGTGATGCGCGGGAAGCGCCGGGCGGGATCCTTGGCCAGCGCCTTGCGCACCGCCTGCTCGACTGCGGGGGGCGTGTCGGGCCGGAGCAGGCGGACGGCGCGGGGCGTTTCGGTAACCTGCCGGGCGATGGTGAGGTGGGCCCCGTCGCTGACGAACGGAGGCTCTCCGGCGAGCATCTCGAAGGTCACGCAGGCGAGGCTGTAGATGTCGCTCGCGGGCTGGAGGTCGCGTTCGCCGCTGGCCTGTTCGGGGCTCATGTACTCCGGGGTGCCCACGGCCATACCGATGGCGGTGAGCGAGTCGTCGCTGCCGTCGCTGCAGCGGGCGATGCCGAAGTCGGTGATCACCGCGTGGCCGTCGAGGAACAGGATGTTCTCGGGCTTCACGTCGCGGTGGACGATGCCGCTCCGGTGGGCGAAGTCCAGGCCATCGGCCACTTCCTGCGCGATGCGGATCGCCTCCTTCACCGGGAGCCGCGGTTCGCGGCGCAGGCGGTCGCGCAGCGAGCCGCCGGGAACGAACTGCGAGACGTAGTAGAGCGCTCCGTCGGCTTCGCCGGAGTCGATCAGCGGCACGATGTGCGGGTGCGAGAGGCGGGCGGCGATGTTGATCTCACGCAGAAACCGCTCGCTACCTAACGACGCGGAGAGGTCGGAGCGCAGGACCTTGATGGCCACGCGGCGGCCGTACTTGCGGTCTTCGGCCTCGTAGACGGTCGCCATGCCGCCACGGCCGATCTCGCGCTCGATGGCGTAGCGCCCGGCCAGCACGGCGTTGGGAAGGATCGACGACTCCACCATGGGGTGAATATGCGGGGGACGGCGCGGGACGAGGGCGGCGGTCGCTAGCGTTCGTCGGTCAGGATCCGGCGAGCCAGGCCCTCGAGTGACGAAGCGGTGCCATCGAGAGCGCCAAGTCGCCAGTAGACCGGGCGCTTGAACGCCGCGGCCGCGACCTGGGGCGACACCGCGTGGTCGTCGGCGACGCCGAACAGCACCACCCGCAACTTGTCATACGGGTAACCTAACGAAGCGCAGAGCCGGATCACGCGTTGGGTGCCGCGTACGCCGGCGACGCTGAGGTCGCTGAGCAGCAGCACCCGGTCGGCGTGCTCGAGGGCGAGAAACGCGCGCTCGGTGCGCGGGTCGCTCGGCGCGACGACCGTGATGTGATGGCGGCGACGGAGGTCGGCGATCAGCGTCGGCAGGGTACCGGGCTCCATCCGGTCGAGCGCGTGGAAGGTGACGTCGCGGGGCCGCGCCGACAGCGGCAGTCCTTCGGCCACCAGCGTCACCGGGCGCCCGCGCGCCGTCCGGAAAAAGGCGGCCGCGAGTCCGGCGCCGATCTTCGGGACCGCCGGCGACCGCCGGTTGGCGTAGACGGTCAACACCATGAATCCTTCGGCGGTGCGTGGGACACGGCGCCGGGCGCCGAGTGGTCAGCCGCCCGACGGCGTGGCGCAGTACTGGTCGAACGCGGCCACGATGTCGGCGGCGATCTGGTCGGCTTCCCTACCCTCGATCTGCCAGCGCTCCATCATCCAGACCAACTCGCCGTCGCGCAGCATGCCGATCGACGGCGACGACGGCGCAAATCCGGTGAAATAGTTACGCGCGCGCGCGGTGGGTTCCGGGTCCTGTCCGGCGAACACCGTGAAGAGGTGCGCCGGCCTCACCCCGGTGCCGGCCAGCGCGCGACGCAGCGCCGGACGCGCGTTGCGAGCGGCGCAGCCGCACATGGAATTCACCACCACCAGCGACACGCCCTTCGCGTCGGGCAATGCGCTGTCCACTTCGGCCGCGGTATGCAGCTGCTGGAAACCCAGATCGGTGAGCTCGCGTCGCATCGGGGCGATGAAACGCTCGTCGTACATCGTCGGCCTGAGTTCAGTTGGATCGGCAGGCCGGGCGATCGAGAGTGGCTGTCGGTTGTCAGATGTCATGGTCACTCGTGTCCTGGTCGCGCACCAGCGCGAGGATCGCGCTCTGGGGCACGACGAGATAGGTCTCGTTGTCGAAGGTGATCTCGACCGCCGCCTTCCGGAAGAACAGCGCGTAGTCGCCGGCTCGTGCCTGCATCGGCAGGAATCGCGTCTCGCGCGGACCGGTGCGCCAGGGTTCGTCGCTGGATTCCGACGGATCGGGCATGGGCAGGCCCGGTCCGGTGGCCACGATCTCGCCGCCCTGCACGGCCTGACTATCCACCGCAGTCGGCGGCAGGTAGAGCCCGACCTTGCTGCGCTCTTCGCCTTCCGCGGGACGCACCAGCACGCGGTCGCCGACGACGATGAGTCGCTTGTTGTTCTTCCACGTCATGGGAGAAATATACGAATGGTCGGAGGGGCGCAGCGAGCCTCGGTCACGGTCAGCTATCAAGTGAGGCGATCAGCCAGCCGCTGTCGCGGTCGACGGCCAGCTTCCCGGGAGACGACCGCCGAGCTCTGAGGGCTGCCCGTTCACTGCTCCGCCTTGTGCTCCGCGGTCATTTCGTGCACGGCGCGGAGGGTGTGGTCGCGATGTTCGTGTTTCAGCAGAATGCGTCGCACCAGCTGGACCACGCCGGCCAGGAGGAGCGCGAAGACCACGACCGTGCCGACGCGCCAGATGAAGACATCGCGCACCATGGTCGGCCAGTCGCCGAACGTGGCGCGTTCGGAGCCGAGCGGCTCGCGGCCGAGGGCAATCAGACCCAGGCTGACCGCGGCCTCGGTGGCGGCCTCGATGGCAGCGAACACCGGGGCGCGCCAGAGCCACTGGCGCACGGTGAAATTGCCGAGGTGGAGGGTGGCCATCCCGAACAGCAGGGCGAATGCGACGGCGAAGGTGGCGCCGAGGTAGAGCCAGCCGCGCCCGGCGCCTAACGAGATGACGGTGGCGCGGTAGACGCGGAGCACGACGCCGGTGAGCACGGCCATCTCGACCACCGACAGCGAGACGCGGCGGAACGACGTCGCCTCCTCGATGGTTTTCCACGCACCGGTCTGCCGGGGGAAGAATCCGCGCATGAAGGTCGAATATCGGGGGGGGAATCAGCGGACAGCGCTCAGCTCGCAGCCCACGACCGGAGCCGTCAGATGCCAGCTGGCAGACTCCGGCGAACAGACCATGTCACTCTGCGTTCGTCTGACAGCTCCCAAAATGAAGGCTGTACACTGCCGACTCCATTTGACAGCTGATCGCTGCCAGCTGAATGCTGTACCCGTTACCTGCTCGCTGCCAGTTTCTGCGCCAGCCAGGCCGCGCTCTCGGCGCCGTGCCGACGCCAGTAGTCCCAGGTGTGCGCCCCCGGCCATTCCGCGTAGGTGACCGGGATTCCCAGTTGCGCCATGGTGTCACGAAACAGGCGATTCTGGTCGAGGAACGGGTCGGCGGTGCCACAGTCGATCAGGAGCGCGGGCACGAGCGACGGGCGCTCGCGGAGGAGGCGCGCGGCGAGTCGTCCGGGATCGCGCGCCCACCAGGCGGAGGTGTCGTTGCCGAATGCCGGCGCCATGATGCCCCAGAGCGGCGCCTGGTAACGGGCCCGCAGCGAGTCGATGGCTGCTGCATAACGCGGCGCGCCCCGGGCCGGCGGAACGGTGCCGGCGAGCGGCGCCAGCACGCCGGAGTGACTCGCGGCGGCGGAGAAGACCTCGGGATAGGCGAGCGCGAGGGCGACGGCGCCGTACCCGCCCATGCTCAGTCCGGCGATCCCGCGGTGGAGCCGGTCGGCGCGGGTGCGGTAGGTGCGATCCACGAACGACACCAGGTCGTGGGCGATGTAGTCGTCGTAATGCGGCCACGGGACGCAGTAGTCGTCGGCGGGCTCGTTCCCCTGCCTGGCATGCGCCCGGCGACATGCGGCGTTGTCGCCGAGGACGTTCCAGGTGGTGTACCATCCGTCGTCGCCGTCGGGCATCGCGACGATGATTTCGGGGAGGCCGGCCGCGACCAGGGAATCGAGCGTGTGGTCCAGCCCGGCCCGGGCGGTCCAGTCGGTTTCGTTGCCGAACGCCCCGTGGAGGTAATAGGCGACCGGATAGCGGCGTGCCGGATCCGTGCCGTAGGACGGTGGCAGCCAGACGACGAGGCGCTTGCGGATGCCTAACGACTGGCTCCAGAACGTGTCGACGGCGACCGTGCCACCGGCCGGGAGCGGTCCGACGCCGGGCGGCCGGATCCCGGCCGGTGGCACGGCCGCCAGCAGCCCGCCGATTGCCGCGCCGGCGACGACGGACCTCATGGCGCGCCCCGGCCCCGCGCCGCGCGCTACTTCATGCGGGCGACGCACTCGATCTCGGTTCGCGCGTTGAGGGCGAGTCCGGTGGCGCCGAACGCGCTCCGGGCCGGCTTGTGGTCGGGGAAGAACGTCGCGTACACGCCGTTCATCGCGTCCCATTCCTTCATGTCGGCCAGGAAGACCGTGCACTTCACCACGCGATCCATCGACGAGCCCGACTTCTCCAGCACGTCCCTGATGTTCATCATCGTCTGGCGCGTCTCGGCCTCGATCCCGCCCGGCGCCAGGCCACCCTGGGCGGTGGTGCCGATCTCTCCCGACAGGAAGAGGAGATTGCCGACCTGCACGGCCGGCGTGAACGGACGGGTGGGCCGGCCGTAGGGCATGTGGTAGGTGATGCCGTTGACCGTCTCGGTGATGGCGCCACCCTGCTGCGCCGGCGTGGCCCTGGCCACCGCCCAGCCTAACGAAACTCCGCCGGCCAGGACGAGAGGAAGCACGATTCCCATGCGCACGAGGCACCTCCAGGAATGGTTGTCAGCGTTCAGCGGTCAACATCAGCGGCCAGCGAACGGCGGTCAGTCACCAGCTAGCAGCGGTCAGCTACTGGCTTGAAGCGGACAGCTGTCCGCCGGAGTTTCAGCGGATCCAGTGCCCCAGCCGCCGCCACCGAATGTCGGTGATGAACGACAGCGGTCGGTCACTCTCGTTCGAGGGCACAAACGAGTAATACACAAACAGTGGCCGCCCACGGAAATTCTCCCGCGGCACCACCCCCCAGTAGCGGCTGTCCTTCGACTGGTACCGGTTGTCTCCCATCATGAAATAATGCCGCGCCGGAATCAGGAGCGGCCCCCAGTCGTCGACCTGGGGATGCTCGGGCGCAGATCCGAAGCGCGTGTTGTGAAGCGCGATCCGCGCCTGCCAGCTGAACAGCGGGTCGTAGTAGTCGGGCGGCGTCCCCGGCTCCGACTGCGCGCCGTATCCCTGACGCTGCTCGATGCCGTTCACGTACAACTTCCCGCCGCGCATGTAGAGCGTATCCCCCGGCAACCCGATGATGCGCTTCACCAGTATCGGCGTGGGGTCGTCCGGCTGATCGGACTGGGGGGGGGACACGAACACCGCGACCTGATACCGATGCGGCTCCGAGTAGCCGGGGAGGTTGATCCGCGTGAACGGAATGTGGGGTCCGTACACGAGCTTGTTCACGAACAACCAGTCGCCGATGAGGAGCGTGGGAATCATGCTCCCCGACGGGATGCGATAGGCCTCGATGAAAAAGGTGCGCAGAAAGAGAAAGATCAGGATCGCGCTCCCGATCCCTTTGACGTGCTCCCACGGCGTCGTGGTCGACTTGCGCGGCGCCTTCCCGGCACGAGCCGCGGCGACGACGTTGGAGGGCTTCGGAGCGGCGCTCTTGCGCGGCGTCTTCGAGCGTTTGGGCAACGGCGGGGTCTGCTCCGGTGGTCGATGAGGTCCGGCAGCGATTCGGCGCGACGCGTTCCGCGCGCCCGGCATGGGTGACAAGGCGGCAGATGCTCGGGGTCGTCGTGCTCCCCCACCGCGCCCACCGCCCCGGTCACCCGACGCCAGCACCCAATCTAACTACGGCTCACCCGGCGTCGGGTGCCGTGACGCGAAGAGGCGCGCCCGGGGGCGCGCCTCTCACACCGCGAAGTCCGACACTCGTACGCTAGCTCAGATGCTTGCTCACCAGCTTCGTCATGTCGAACATCGAGACCTGATTCTTGCCGTTGAACACGCGGCGCAGTTTGTCATCGGCGTTGATCATGCGACGGTTCTTTGAATCCTGCAGCTTGTTCTTCTTGATGTAATCCCAGATCGACTTCGCCACCTGCGAGCGCGGGCGGGCCTTGGGGCCGATCACCGCCGCGAGGTCGGCGCTCGGCGTCATCGGCTTCATGAATGCAGCATTCGGCACTCGCTTCGACTTCTTCTTGGCGGGGGCCTTCTTCGCAGCTTTGCGTGCGCCCTTCCTGGCAGCCTTCTTCTTAGCGGCCATCGGTTGTCTCCTGGTGATATGGTCGAAGCGAATTCTCTCTGAGGACGGTACCTTCCGACGGGCCAAAACTAAGATCGCCTTGGGTACGCGCAATAGGGAGATGTGTGTTTCTCCCGGGAAAACGCGATGCGCGATACGCATCGCACAGTCGCCTTCGCCATCGGGAGGCGCCGCCCGCTCAGCGAAAGTGCTTCTGCACCCAGGTCACCACCGCGCCCAGAACCTCGCTCCGGACGGTGTGCGTGTCGAGCCTGGCGTATTCCAGCGGATTCCCGGTGGAATCGGCGAGGAAGAGATGATCCGTGTTCGGGAAGACCTGGAGCGTGACGTCGCTGTTTCCGCCGGACCGGATGGCGGCCGCCAGCTCCGGGGCCTGCTCGGCGGTGACCTGGCGATCCGTCGCCCCCTGGAGAATGAGCACCGGCACGCGCACCTTGCGCGCGGCGACCAGCGGGTCGTACGCGAGGAAATACCGCATCCACGGCTGTCCCGCCGAGGTCGAGTCCACGGTGTGCATGGACAGGGCAAGAAGCGAATCACGCTGCGCGGGCACCACGTCGGGAGATTGCTCGAGGAGGTAGCGGTTCTGGTACTGGATGATGCGGCGCCCTGTCCACGACGGGCCCGCCATGATGACGATGCCGCGCAGCGACGCGTCGGTGGCGGCGATCATGGGCGCGATGATCCCTCCCTCGCTGTGACCGATGAGTCCGAGGCGGCGCCCGTCCATGTCGGCGCGCCCGCGCAGGTAGGTGAGCGCCGACCGGATGTCGTCGGCGAAGTCGGCCGATGTCGCGCGCGCGGCATTACCGCCGGAGGCGCCATACCCTCGATCGTCCATCCGCAACACGGCGATCCCGTGCCGTGAGAGTGTGTCCGCGATCTGCCGAAAGAGACCGTAGCCGGCTACGATCGGGAGCGACTCGTCGCGATCCTGGAGTCCGCTGCCAGTGATCGTCACCAGGGCCGCCAGCGGCCGCGGGGCGTCCTTCGGAAGGGTGAGCGTCCCCGCGAGCGTGAAACCGGCCGTGGTCGGGATAGCCACCTCTTCGGCGGTGTAAGAAGCGTCGGGCGGCGCGGAGTAGTCGCGCGGGGCCACCGTGAGCCCCGACTCGGGGGCGTTTCGCACGCGGACGATCCGGAGCCCCTGTGCGGCTACTACGCCACCGAGAATGTCCGAACCCGCGTTCACCGCGACGTGCATCGACGCATTGGATGCCCCTATGGCCACCGAATCGCCGTCGAGATGGGTCACCGTAAAGGTGATGACCTGTCCGCCCTGCACCGCGAACGCGGGCACGGCCACGCTATCGCCGCCGAGCCGGCGTGCGCGCGCCAGCACGAGCTCCATGAGCGCGAACGACGGGTTGATGAACGGGATGGCACCTTCGACACTCTTGAGGCGCTGGGTCACGACGCGTCCACCGGTCGTGATGTCGACGATGGCGCTGTCGCCGACGAAGTGGAAAACGGCGGACTGGGCGGGCGGACCGGTCCGGTCCGCGTCGGCGCTGCGATAGGCGTTGTCGAGCCGCGAGACGGTGCCGTCGGGGTTGAGGGTCGCCGAGAACGTGAAGCGTCCATTCTGGGCCCGGAACAGCAATTCGGACTCGAGCCGAGTCGACGATCGCACGAATCGCTCGACGGCGATCGTGTCATTGCCGACCAGGAGCACGAAGGCATCGCGCCGCTGGGCCGCGACCGTGGACGCGACGGAGGTGAGCAGGGCAAACAGCAGGGGGAGGGACGGTCGCGACATGGGGACTCCACTCGGTAATCAGTTTTTTAGTCACTTTCTGTCGTCAGCCATCAGGTATCAAGCAGAGCGAGCAGTTGCTGGACGCCTGCTCGCGCAACTTGTTCGCTGATCGCTGAAAAGCTACCCACTCACCCCTCCATCTCCCCCAGCACCCGAAGCATCCGCACGTCATTGTCGTCCGGCGACTCGTCGTCGTCGGCGACCTGCGAACGCGCCTGCGGTGTTTCCAGGATCAGCGGAACGTCCTGCGAACGCGCGTCGGAAAGGAGCCACCGGAAGGGTTCGGCGCCGATGCGTCCCTCGCCGATCAGCGCGTGGCGGTCGCGGTTGGAGCCCAGCTCGCCTTCCGAATCATTGAGGTGAAAGAAGGCGGGCGCGCCCCCGACGGCCTCCGTGAAGCGATCGAGAACGTCCGACAGGGCGGTCGCCGAGGCGGCGATGTCGTGGCCGCTCGCGAAGAGGTGGCAGGTGTCCAGGCCATAGCCGGTGCGATGGCGCAGGTGCGCCGGGACCAGCGAGATCATCCGCGCGATCTCCTCGGCGGTGCGCCCCATGGTCCGCCCCGCACCGGCGGTGTTTTCGATCAGGATTCGCGCCGACCCGGGAACCGTCTCGATGGCATGGGTGATGGCCCCGGCGATGCGTTCGAGGGCGCCGGCGGGATCGCTGGCGCCGGCCGATCCCGGGTGAAAGCAGAATCCCGGTACGCCGAGCGTCGTCGTGCGCTCCAGCTCCTTGGCGAGTCCGTGCCGGGAGCGTGCGTACTTGTCGGGCTCGGGTGACGCGACATTGATCACGTAGGCCGCGTGCACCAGGATCATCCGGCGGTCGAGTCCCACCTCGTTCACCGCGCTGGCGAACCGCTCGGCGCGCTCCGCGCGCACGGTGACATTGTCGCCGTAGAACTGCGGTTTGGCGCTGAACACCTGCAGGGCGCGCATGCCCGCCTTGGCCGCGCGGCGAACGGCCATGTGGATGCCGCCGTCGGCGCTGGTGTGGGAGCCGAAGAAGTGCATCTGCCCGCTCTGCTCGAGAGCCGTCAGCCGCCGGCCGTCAGCTGAGAGCTGCGTGCGGCACCACTCCGCATTCGCCACGCGTGCCACACCGACTTGATCTCGCCCGTCCACTCCGGAACCAGCAGGGAGATGACGACGTACTCGCAGGCGACGCACGCCTCGAGCACGGCGGCAACCCGGAACAGGAGCGGTGAGATGCCGACGAACATGAGCACCGCACCGACGCTCAGCAGCACCCCCGATGCCTTGGCCGACATGGTGTGATAGCCCAGCAACCGGCGGAACCGGACGAGCGCGTAGGCGTTAGGCAGCACCAGCGCCGCCAGCGCGAGGGCGAAGAAGTACGCCTCCTGACGCATCGTCACCGGCCAGAGCAGCGTCGCGCCCACGAACGCGGTCAGGGCGATCAGCAGATCGGCCCAGCTGTCGAGCAGGCGTCCGGTCTCGGACGCGGCACCGAGGCGGCGCGCGATCGTCCCATCGATCGCGTCGCTCAGCAGCGCCGCGACCGCGAGCCACAGGAAGAAGCGATCCTTGCCCATGCCGGCCAGTACCACCAGCACCGGCGCCGAGCAGATCCGGAAGATGGTGAGCGCCAGCGGAATGGAGCGAAGCGAGGCGGACAGCGTCTGGTTCATTGCACCCGCACGATCGCCATGCCGATCAACGCCGGGGGAAGACCGCCATTGACGTTGCGGATGGCCAGTACCTGGGGCGCCGCCTCCACCCCGGAGACGTCCCACGCCGCGAAGCCGCCCCCGCGCAGCTGCGACACCATCTGCTGACTGGTGGAGAAGGTGCCGAAGTTCACCTCGCGCACCGCCAGCGGCCACGGTTTGGGGAAGGGAGTCCCGCCTCCGACGTACGTGAGGTTGGCGCTCATTTCGGCGAACAGGTCACGGCTGTTCCAGCTGCGGAGTTTCAGCCGCTGATCGTTGATTGTGCCACCGGGATAGTTGTCGGCCAGCGAGGCCAGCGACCACAGCCCGAGCAGCTCCGAGAATGACCGCCCCGTCTTGGATTCGATGTTCGGCACGCCGTGGTCGTTCTTCACCTGCACGATCGAGCGGAAGAACGTCCCCTCGTCGGGGCCGTAGGTGTCGGCGATCCACCGCACGAACGACCACGAACTCCCGTAGATCACCGGGTCCTCGACGCCGTTGGGGTCGTCGAGAATCGACTTGGTCTCGAGGGCGTCGTAGTGGTCGTAGAGAAACCCGAAATGATGCAGGATCCCTTCGGCCGGATCGGGGCAGGTGGCGGAGTCGGGCGCGTAGTCGCAGAGCGGGCCATCGGCCCAGCCGATGTCGTCGAATTCCTGGTGGTGATACATCTGGCGCGCCCAGATCTCGCTCGATGCCTGCGCCGTCGCCTCCTCGAGCCAGGTTTCCTCGAGCTGGCTCACGTCGGCGTCGCGGTAATACCGCTCGGCGTAGGACGTGATGTGCTTCGACTCGTGCGCCAGGGTGGAGCGCATGTATCGCCGCCACGTGCTGATCGAGTAGCCGCCGCCGTTGGGGTTGGGGACCAGCGCATAGAACGCCTCGGCCTCGTTGCTCGCGGCACACTCGGCCTGCGTGAAGAAGTCGCAGAGGGTCACGTATCCGAGGACCTGATTGGACAGACCGGCGACTGTGTAGTTGTTCACGCGTGGAGAGAAGAGCGCGATCAGGTGGCCGTTGTTGTCGAGCGCGGAGTCCACCACGAGCGGATTGCCGAAGTTCTGCAGGATCGGCCAGGTCACCTGGTCGAATTCCTGGCCCATGCGCTGGTACTCGGAATCCATGGTGTGAGCGAGCGGCGCCCCCACGTCTTCGAAGATGATGATCCTGGAGCCCACATAGACCACGCGAAATTGTACGTTGTCGTAGGTATCGTAGTTTCCGAGCGTGCGTGGCATGCGGTAGGTCACCATGCTGCCCACCGGTGGCGGCGGATTCACGGCGAAGGCCACGTTCGGCTGAGCCGCGCGCTGTTGCATCCTCTCCCGCAGGCGCGGATTCCCCAGGCGCCGCGCCATCTCCTGATCCCGCTGCCTGAAGGCGAGGTGCGCGCGCAGATGCCGGGTGAGGGGATCCTCGTCTGCCTGCAGGCCGGACGTGGTCGGCAGGACGAGGCGGGCGCCGGTGGTGGCCAGCGGGTCGAGGCGCGCGCCTGTCGCCGCCGGTTGCATCGCCGCCGGAGCCGTACTGGCGCCGAGCAACTCGAATGAGGTGCGGACGCCGCCGTTGGTCGCGTAGTTGAAGGCGGTGATGAGGTAGCGGCCACCGGTGGCCGCGAACTCGTTGCAGGACAGATCCGTCTGGCTGGTGAGCAGGAGCGACTCGCCCAGCGCCAGGGTGCGGGGGGTGGCCATCTGGAGCGCCATGGCCACGGTGGCGGTATCGGCGTTGGCGACGAGCGATACCGGAACCGGGCCGGTAGGGGTACAGGGCAGCGCGATGGCGGCCGGGACGGTGAACGACACGCTGGTGGGCGAGGCGGCGGTGACCACGGCCGACACGCCGTTGACCAGGACCTCGTTGTCGTTAGGCGTGGCGCCGAAATTGGTCCCGGTGACGGTGCCGGTGATTCCGGGCACGATCAGCGCCGGGTCGCTGGCGGTGATGACCGGCGCGTTCAGGCTCTTTACCCGCAGGCTGACGCTGTCGCGTCTCCCCTCGGTCTCGGCGCGGATGTACACCGACCCCGGGGTGATCCCGGTCACCACGCCCCCCGACGGGTCCACCGTCGCCATCGCCGGGTTGGCGCTCGACCAGCTCACCGTGTGTCCGGACAGCGGTCGCCCTACCACATCCACCGGCTGACCGGTGAGGGTGATCATCTCGCCTTCGCGCACCGCGGGCTTGGCCGGCGTGATGACGATCGACGCCACCGGCACCGGGACCACGCTCAGCGTTATCGTGCCGCCGGTTCCCTCCACGTCGGCGCTGATCGTGACCGAGCCGGGGGTCACCCCGCTGACCACTCCCACGCTGCTGACCGTCGCCACCGCCGTATTCGACGACGAGAACGTGACCGATTTCCCACTGAGTTGCGTGTGCGCGGCGTCGTAGTAGCGCACGGTCAGCGCCAGCGTGGCGCCAACCTGCAGCGACGTGCCTGGCGACGTGATCTCGACCACGCTCACACCGCCCGGCCCGGCGGCTTTGTCGCCTCCGCCGCAGGCGAGCATGACCAGAAGCGCGATTGGCGCGGCGACGCCGGCGAGCGTGCGCGGTGTCACGGTGGGTCCCGTCGTGTGCATGCGATGCCCGGAGGAAGTGATGCGATCCGGGGGTGGCAGTGCAAGCTATGAAGCCGACCCCGTTGACGCGATAGACCGGTCGCGGTTGGCGATGGTTTCCGGCCGGACTATCATTCCACCTTAGGCCAAAGGCCAAAGGCCAAAGGCCAAAGACAGGACTCACGTCTTCAACTCATCCCTCAGGTCGCCCGCGGAGAGGTTCCTTCATGTCCGTCCGTGTAGCAGACTCCCCCGCCCGTTCCGTCCCTGATCCGTCTCCGGAGTCCGCGAACTCCGCGCCGACCGGACTGGGTACCGCTGCCTTCAACGGCGTCCGGCAGGTGCCGTCACCGGTGAACGAACCCGTTCACGCCTACACCCCGGGCTCCCCGGAACGCACGTCGCTCAAGCATCGCCTCGGGACCATGGCGGGTGAGCGGATCGAGATTCCGATCGTCATCGGCGGCAAGGAGTTCCGTTCGGGGGAGATGGGCCAGGCGGTCATGCCCCACGCGCACCGGCACGTGCTGGCCGACTGGCACAAGGCGACGCCGAAACACGTCGAGATGGCGATCGACGCGGCACGCACGGCGCAGCGCGACTGGTCCCGGTGGCCCTGGGAAGATCGCATGGCGGTGTTTCTCAGGGCCGCCGAGCTCCTGTCCACCACGTGGCGCGATACCCTCAACGCCGCCACGATGCTGGGGCAGTCGAAGACGGCCTTCCAGGCGGAGATCGACGCGGCGTGCGAGTTGATCGACTTCTGGCGGTTCAACGTGCGCTACGCGCAGGAGATCTACGCCGACCAGCCGATGTCGAGCGCCGGCATGTGGAACGCGCTCGACTACCGCGCGCTGGAGGGATTCGTGTACGCGGTGACGCCCTTCAACTTCACGGCGATCGGCGGGAATCTTCCCACCGCGCCGGCGATGATGGGGAACGGCGTCGTCTGGAAGCCGGCGTCGGCGGCGATGCTGTCCGCGTACTACGTGATGAAGCTGCTGGAGGAGGCCGGGCTGCCCCCCGGCGTGGTGAATTTCGTTCCCGGCGATGCGGTGGCGATCAGCGGCGCCGTGCTCTCGCATCGCGACCTGGCCGGCGTGCACTTCACCGGCAGCACCACGGTCTTCAACAGCATGTGGAAGACGATCGGCGCCAACATGTCGCGGTACCGGACCTATCCTCGCATCGTGGGCGAAACCGGCGGCAAGGACTTCATCATCGCCCACCCGTCGGCCGACGCCGCGGCGGTATCAGTGGCGATCGCGCGCGGCGCGTTCGAGTACCAGGGTCAGAAGTGCTCGGCGGCCAGTCGCGCGTACATCCCGCGCTCGATGTGGAACGACGTGCGCGAGCGCGTCACCGGCATCGTGGACGACATCCACATGGGCGACGTGAGCGACTTCCGCAACTTCATGGGCGCGGTGATCGACCAGCGGGCCTTCGAGAAGATCAGTGAGTATCTCGACGACGCCCGGCGGAACGCGCGGGTGATCGCGGGCGGCGGGGCGAAAGACGACGAGGGGTATTTCATCGAGCCGACGGTAGTGGAGGCGCCGTCACCCGACTACCGGCTGATGTGCGAGGAGATCTTCGGTCCGGTGGTGACGGTGTGGGTGTACGACGACGACGAGTGGCACGACACCCTGCGCACGGTCGACGACACGTCTCCCTACGCGCTCACCGGTGCGGTGTTCGCCCGCGATCGATCGGCGGTGCGTGAGGCGATGGCGGCGTTGCGCAACGCGGCGGGCAACTTCTACATCAACGACAAGCCCACCGGCGCGGTGGTCGGACAGCAGCCGTTCGGCGGATCGCGCGCGAGCGGTACGAACGACAAGGCGGGATCGAAGTGGAACCTCGGGCGCTGGGTATCGCCGCGCGCGATCAAGGAAACCTTCGTGCCGCCGACGGACTACTGGTATCCATTCATGGCAGCGGAGTAGCGCGAGGGCGCGGCGCTCGCGGCCGGCGTGAAGTGCCGCGAGCGTGGTGGGTGTTCAGTCGTCTCCCCGTTCCAGGCCATGACTTCCTATCGCTATCTCACCGCCGACGTCTTCACCGCCAAGCGCTTCGGCGGGAACCCGCTCGCGGTGCTGCCTCACGCCGCCGGACTCAGCGACGAGCTGATGCTGGCCATCGCGCGCGAGTTCAACTATTCGGAGACGACGTTCGTCCTGCCGCCCTCCGACCCGGGGCACACGCGCCGGGTGCGCATCTTCACGCCGGGTGGCGAAGTGCCGTTCGCCGGTCACCCGACCGTGGGCACGGCGTTCGTGCTGGCATCGATCGGCGAGATCGACCTGGCCGGGGACGAGACCGGAATCGTGCTGGAGGAGGGAGTGGGCCCGGTCCCGGTGCTGATCCGATCGCGCGCAGGGCGGCCCTACTTCTCGCAACTCACCGCCGCCAGGCGCCCGGAGGTCGGGCCGCCGCTGCCTGAGCGGTCACAGCTGGCGCAGATCCTCTCGCTGCGCGACGATGACTTCGTGGGCGGCGACTTCCAGCCGCAGGTGGTTTCATGCGGACTCCCCTTCGCGTTCGTGCCGGTCGTGAACCGCGACGCCGTGCGACGCGCGCGCATTCGCACAGAGCCATGGGAGCAGCGGCTCGCCGGCACGCCCGGCGAGATGATCTTTGTCTTCGCGCCGGATGCCGAGGAGCCGGGGCACCAGATCCGGGCGCGGATGTTCGCGCCGGGCATCTCGGTATCGGAGGATCCGGCGACCGGCTCGGCATGCGCGGCGCTGGGCGGCTATCTCGGAGCACGGAAGAAGGAGCCGCAGGGGACCTTCGCGTGGGTGGTGGAACAGGGCTACGAGATGGGTCGGCCCAGCCTCCTCGAGATCGAGGTGGAGAAGCAGGCGGGTGCGGTCACCACGGTGCGCGTGGGTGGATCGAGTGTGCTGGTCTGCGAGGGAAGCATCGAGGCAGCGTGACCGCGGGCGGCCCTGAATCGGCCGCCCTGAATCAACCGGTCTGACGCATCGGTCCGAAAGCGGCGGCGCGCCGCCGCATGGGTCCCGCTTCGGCGTTAGGCTCCTACTCGGCCGCCTTGGCGGGACGGACGAAGATCACGCTGATGCGCCAGCAGACGAACCCGATCACCGCGAAGTTGATGAGATTGCTCAGCAGGCTGCCCACCCCGATCGCGGGACCGTCGGTCTTGTTGGACGTGAGCCACAGCTTCCACGTCTGCCACGTGCCGCCCATCGACGACGTGACGAGATTGATCACCGGCATGAGCACGTCATCGACGAGCGACTTGACCACCGAGTTCAGCGCGAGTCCGATGATGACGGCGATCGCGAGTCCAACGACGTTGTCCTTGATGAGGAATGCCTTGAAGTCCTTCCACACGGTGCCCTCCGCACGAAGTGGGATGCGGAAATGTGCAGCCGGGAGGATCGCGTGACGAGATGGGCGTGCGGCCAGAGGGGCGCAGGGGCCGCGCCATCCTTCGGGATCCCTCGTCCCGCTTCCTGCTAGAAGGGTGCTTCCAGGTACAGATCGAAGCGCAGCTTCTTGCGTGGATAGATGCCGTGTGAGAGATCGGCGCGAACCAGGCCGTCGAGGAACGAGAGGCCGACGCCGGCGCCGCTCATGGGCCGGCCGGGATGCTGCCACATGGCGCGCGGACCGGCCCAGCCGAGGTCGCCGAACAGCACACGCCGCGCGCCGCTGCCGCTGGTGCCCAGTTCGAGTCGCGACAGCCAGTATGCCTGTCCGATCCCGGTCCCCGGCACCTGGCCGCGCACCGTCTGGGCTCCGCCAAGGAAGAAGGCGCGCTGGATGGGTGCGTGGTCGCTGTTGCCGCCGCCCACGGTGAGCGCCGCGGCCAGGGCGCCGCCGAGGCCGCGCGATACGGTGACATCGGCGGCGGCGCGAGCGAACGCATGCGCGGCACCGTCCTGCGAATGCGCCGGAGCGAACCACCCGCCCTCCAATCGCAGATCGGTGAACGCGCGCCAGCCCGCCGGATCCAGTCCGAAGCTGCGCGTGTCGCGTATCGCCGTGCCAAGAGCCGTTCCGCGGACGGCGTCGACGTTGTCCCGGAATTCGGTCGGCGAGCCGAACGCGCGCGCCAGGTTGAATCGCGTGGTCACACGCGCGGGCGTGTCGTATTCCGCGAAGAATCGCGTGGAGAATCCGCCGCCGGCGGTACTCGATCGTTCCAGCTGGGCGCCGGCGGCACGGTAGTAGAAGCCGTCGTCGCGTCCGAACAGGAGCGCGGTCAGGCTGCTCCCGAACGACAGGGGGTTGCCCCAGTCGCTGGCCACCGCGAGGCGGCGGTATCCACCCAGCCGCCAGGTGGTGCGGCCGTTCGATCTCGACACGCCCAGTTCCGCGTTAGGCTCCCAGTCCCCGGTCCCGAGGCGCGCGGTGCCGTCGAGGGTGTACCCACGGCCAAGCTGCGAGGTGACACCAAGCCCGCTGGACAGGCCTTCGACGCGGTTGTACCGGGTGAGCGCCAGGCCATAGTGCAGCACCGGACGCTGCGGCGCCCAGTCGGCCTGCAGCGAGAACCCGAGCGCCTTGACCAGCTCATCTCGTTCGTGCACGCCGAAGAGTTCGTCCGCGGGATCGAAGATCGAGGGCGGCAGCTCGGGAGACGTCGCCAGCTTGAGGCTGTCGCACGGAATCTGCACGGCAACCCGTACCGCGCCCTGGTAGCGTTCCATGACCTGCGTCCAGGAGCCGGTGGTCTGGCACTCGTCCTTGCGCGCGGCCTCGCGATTCCTGGCGCGCTCGGCCGCCGCATCCGAGATGGCCGCGTTCCGGCGACGGCGCTCGTCAGGGGCAAGGTCGCGCCACGGCGTGCTGTCGCCCGGGAAAAGCGAATCACGCAACGTCTTCGGCGCCGGAGGAACCGGCGGGATGCTCTCGCCGCCATTGACGCTCGCGTACTTGAACGATTCCTCGATCTTGAACGGGATCCGCATGAAACCCGCGCGGGCCCAGCCTTCCGCATACTGTGTGCGTGGCATCCAGAAGCGCGTGCCGTAGAGTCCGTACTCGATCGTCACGACTTCCAGATTGGCCGAGAGTGGCGAGATCAGCCCCTTCACCCAACCGGGAGGATCATCGTCCTTGTTTGGCTTCCGCCCCGCCGCCACGGCCTCCTCGGCGTCGCGCCGCGCCTCGTCGCTGGCCACCGCCCAGATGTCGATCGGCACCGCCAACCGGTACACCGCGCGCACGAGTTGGCCCGAGGAGACGTCGAACCAGAACGATCCCACCGACAGCTTCCACTCGGGCCGCCGCGGCTCGACCCGCAGCTCCTGCAGGCGAATCACCTTGCCATCGGGGAGAGTGAACTTGATGGAATCCCCGGTCGAGTAGCGGTAGTACGCTTCGGACCCCGTCGCGATGGGGTGGACCAGTTCCCGCTCGTCAACCTCGGGCCTCGCGGTTGCGCTCGAGCCGACCCAGAGCGCTTCGCGTCCGGGGAAGTAGGGCAGCGAGACGAGATCGCTCAGGTCGACGTCGGTGTCGGCGTCCTTGATGCCGGGCACGACGCTGCGTTCTCCCTTGACGTCGATCCAGGCGCCGCCGTCGCGCGACCAGCGCACGCGGGTGGCGTTTTCGGTGCGGAAGAACAGCCGGTCCCGTCCGATGGCTCGAAGACCGATCCCGACCGACAATCGCTGGTAGGCGTTGGCGTCGTACGACTGGAGCGTTGAGTCCTGCCGCAGTCGCGCCGCCCGCGCACTCAACAACAGGTCCCTGGCGCGCGAGTCGCGAAAGGCGCTGGCTTCGAGCTCGGGCGTGACGGGAATCCGCACCGGCGGCCTGCGCGAGCGATCGTACTCCCGCTCCCGAATGAGAGCGCGAATGGAGTCGCGGTTGGCGCGCTTGGCGCTGTCGGACGTGCCGCCGGCCCCGACCTGGACCGAGACATGGAGTGCGAGTGACAGTGCGGCGACGGCCAGCATGCGCGAGCGTCCCCTTCCTGAGCGGCGAGAGGAATACCTACGCCGGGAGCCGCCGAATGTTTCGGTGGGCAGAAACCGCAGAGATCACAGAGAACGAGCGTCCGGTGAGAATCCTCGCCGTCAGTGTGCTGGGTCCCCTGTGGTTGAAGACGTGCCGTACCACAGAGGACCGGGGCACGGTGACCCCGAACGCTACCGCGGGATCTTCGCCATGGCCGACTTGCGGCGCAGCTGCAGCACCCGGACGTCCGGATCCACCACCACCTGCTCGGGCTCGAACGCAGAGCGGATCACCACCCGCTGGTTGGCGCCGCCGTCGAGCGTGATGGTCACGCGGGCGTCGGCGTAGCGCGTACTGTCTGCCTTCGTCGCCGAGGAGTCATTGGGGAAGCGGACCCCGCGGCTCACCGCGACCTCGACCGGCATGCGGCCGGTGCCCGCGTTTTCGATGGTCGCCGACGTCTCCCACGACGTTCCATCCGAATCGACGCGGGTGCGCTTCACGTCACGCACGCGGTATTCGGGTACAACCACCGAGTCGAACCACTGCTTCACGAAATCGTTGTAGGCGGCCGTGTCGCTCGCGTAGCGGCGCATGTGGTCGGTGAAATCGTACAGCACCGGATGGTCGGGGTTGCCATAGTACTTCGTCACGAAGTCCTTCATCCCGCGCAGCGCGTTCTGCCGTCCCATGCGGTCGGCAAGCATCCAGAAGACCCATCCACCCTTGTTGTACCAGAGCGTGTTGTCTCCGTCCTTGGAGCCGTCCACGCGGTACATCTTGCGCTCGGCGTCGGCGTGGCGCTGGTCGCCGTACTGTGATTCGATTCGCTGCCGGAATTCCATCGCCGCGTGCGCGCCCTTCACCTGCTCGAGGAGCAGCGCGGTGGAGAAGTGCGCCATCCCTTCGCTGAGGAAGTTGCCGCTCGGTCCCACGCCCGGTTGCACCAGGTTGCCCCACCATTGGTGCGCCGACTCGTGGGCGGTGACCATGAACGCGAGATTCGTTTTCCGGTCGCTCTTGGTGAGAAATCCGATTCCCTCAGAGAAGCTGATGTTGGTGGGGAATCCCTGTGCGTAGCTCGCGAGGTTGGGGAACTCGGTGATCTTCAGTTCCTTCCACGGAAACGCGCCGTACCATTCGCCGTACCAGTGCCGCGCCGCGTCGAGGGCCTGGATCATCTCGTCGATGTTGTACGAGTGCGCCGGATGGTAGAACAGCGCGGTGCCGGTTCCGCGCCGCTCCTGTGCTTTCGCGGCAACCAGGTTGAAGGCCATGACCGGCTGGTCGCTCTCCCACACGTCGGTCCGCCTGCCGCCGCTGACATGCTGCTCGACCAGCTCGCCCACGCCGTTCACGGTAAAGTCGGCGGGGGCGGTGACCTGCATCCGCACCGTCTGGGGGCGCTGGGACCCGAATACCGGTGGCGTGACACCCTCGTACCAGCGGTCGGGATACTGGCGCGGTTCGTACTGGTTCTTGTCACGCTCCACGCCGATGCCCTCGACGTATCCGAGGTACGGGAAGTAGCGGGGAGAGAATCCGGTCATGACAACGCCTGAGGGCACCACGAATTCGCTCGCGCCGCCGCCCCGTTTGGTCGATCCGCGTTCCGTGCCCACGTACGTGAACCCGATGCGCACGCTGTCACCGCGATTGAGCGGGTGCGGGGTGGTGAAGACGAACAGGTGCGACGCCGTATCCGGCGTGTACGGGGTGCCGTCCAGGGTCCAGCTCATGTCGTCCCACCGGCCGACGGTAATCGGCACCTGCTGGATGGTGGAGTCGAGCTGGTTCACGATCAGGTAGCTCCCCCGCACGCTCCAGCGGCGCTGCGCCGGCTCGAGCTCCACCTGGAGGTCGGCGTGCTTGAGCCACGGGATCCGGGTGTCCTTCCAGGTGGCGAGGTTCTTCTTCCAGTAGTTCTTCGCCATCCGGTCGGCCTGCGGCCCGTCCGGGCCGATCGCGATCTGGTGCCACAGCAGCGAGAACACGATCGCGGTCGGCACCACGACGGCCCACGCGCGCCGCACGGTTCCCCACATCGCGCGCGGCGCGAAGGCGTGCAGGGAGCGCGTGACGTCGCGATCGCGGCGCGGGTAAAGCCGTATCGCAATACGGAACAGGAGGGCCGCGAACCCGAGCATGAGCAACCGGTTCAGGATCAACGCGCTCCGATCGAACTCGAACACGCTCATGTCCGACCACCGCATCGCATTCCAGAGGGGCCAGTTCCAGAGCCAGGTGAGCTTTCCGCGAACGGCCTCGAAGATGGTGAGGGCGAACGTGGCCACCGCCACACCGTAGGTGGTGAACCGGCTCCGCGTGATGGCGAAGACCGCGAAGATGAACGCGGTCCACACGAGATACGACGGAAGGAGGATCAGGCCCCACACCAGGGCGAACGGCCAGACCGAGAACGAGACGCGTCCCTGAATCAGGATCGCGACGAGCGACGCGACCAGGCAGGCGCCCGCGATGATGGCCCACAGCACGCCCAGCGCCATGACCTTGCCGGTGACGATCGCGCCGTTCGACACGGGGGTCGCGTCCTGAATGGCGCTGAGCCGCGTGCTGCGTTCCCGCGTCAGCGACTCGACGGCGTAGAAAATCAGCAGCAGCGCAACGTACGACACCTGCATCTGCATCTGGCCCACCGCCAGGTCGCCCGGCACCAGCAGCAGCGGCGTGTCGAACGGGCCCAGTGCGGTGAGCGAGTCGCCCAGGATTTCCAGCAGGATGATCGGGATGAAGAGGTACAGGCCGGGCTGGCTGCGCAACTCGCGCCCTTCGGCGCGGGCGATCTTCCACGCCGATGCCCAGAAGCCCACGCGCGCGACCCGGGTGGCGAGGCGTGGCGCCGACGCTGCCATCACCGGCACGGACGCGATCGGCGGCGCCGCCAGGGCCCGTGACACGTCGTCGGTGCTGACGGCCTGCTCCCCGCGGGCCAGGCGCGCGAACCGGCGTCCGCCGAGCGCGACCGCGCCCAGGGCGACGGTCAGCATCACGAGGCGATTGGCGATCAGCAGCAGGTCGGGGCGGACGGGTTGCGTGTTGTAGAAATCGGCGCCGCGATCAACCTTGAGCCACATCTCGCTCAGCCACCGCACGCCGCCGGGATCGATCGCCATCAGGAGCCGGTTGATGCGGGGATCGAGCCAGGACGGGGACCAGCTCCAGAGGAAGAATCCGGCCAGGAGGGTCAGCGCCACCGGAAGCACGAAGACCAGGATCGCGCGGCGGGTGGCGGTCCCGACGCCGAACGCGGTTCCCGCGGCGAAGACGATCACCGGGAGCGCAAAGAGCAGCGTCGGATGCAGATAGTTGCCGAGCGCGAACGGTCCCCGCGTGTCGAGCATGTCGGCGTTCGGCAGCACCTGCAGGATGAGAATGAGAATCGCGACGTGCAGCGCCAGCACGGCGAGGAACCCGCCCAGGACGCCGAGGAACTTGCCCCAGACGTATTCCGACGGGCGCAGCGGCGTCGCCTGCAGAATCTCGAGCACCCCGGCCTCGGCGTCGCGGATCACGGTCAGGCCCGCGGCGGCGGAGGCGAAGAACAGGTAGAAGAGGAAGCTCGTGATGGCGAGGATCTGCGACAGCGCGAACTCCGAGGTGAGCCATGCCTTCTTGCCCCCGACCGTGGCGTCGCCCGAGGCGATGATGATCTGCACGTTGCCGCTGCTGAGCCCCCAGGTGATCAGGACCAGCAGCACCAGGAGGATCCAGACCATCGGGCGCCGCACGGTGTAGCGCAGTTCGTCCCGCGCGACCACTCCCAGACGGCGCAGGCTCACGCGGCCGCACCGGCGCTTCCGCCGGCGTCCTGCATAACGAGGAGATAGGCATCCTCGAGGGTGGGGGCCACCGGCTCGAACCCGGCCGGGCACACGCCCGAGGGTTCGAACACGCGCACCCGGTTTCGTCCTTCCAGGAGGATGGCCTGGGTCACGCGACGGTCGCGCCGGACCGACTCGAGGGCGTCGGCGGCCACGTCGCCCTCGAAGATCCTCCCGGCCAGTTCTTCGCGCGCCTCGCGAGGCGACGTGAGCGCCACCACCCGCCCGTCACGGATGATCGCGAACCGCGGGCAGAGCACCGATACGTCCTCCACGATGTGTGTCGACAGCAGCACGGTGCGCCGTTCCGCCAGTTCCGCGAGTGCGCGATAGAAGCGCAGGCGTTCCTCGGGGTCGAGCCCGGCGGTCGGCTCATCGACGATCAGCAGCTTCGGGTCGCCGGCGATGGCCTGCGCGATTCCCAGGCGCTGGCGCATGCCGCCCGAGTACTCCTTCACCTTGCGCCGCGCCGCGTGACTCAGATTCACCCGCTCCAGCAACTCGCCCGCGAGCCGCGACACGCCGCCGTCGGACGCAATGCCCTTGAGCCGCAGCAGGTACTCCAGCATTCGCTGTCCGCTCAGGTGGGGGAGGAACCCGAATTCCTGGGGCAGGTAGCCGAGCGTGGTCCACAGCGCCTGCGGGTTGGCGAGCACGTCTAGGTCATCGAGATGAACGGCCCCCGACGTCGGCTGCAGGACGCCGGCGACGATGCGCATGAGCGTGGTCTTGCCGGCGCCGTTGGGACCCAGGAGTCCGAACAGACCGGGGGGCACGTCCAGGCTCACGCCCTGCAGGGCGGCCACGGGCCCGGGATAGACCTTGACGAGATTCCGGATGGTGAGCATGGGCGGGGGCAAAGCGTGAGCGCGACTGGAGAAAACGGGAGCACCCGGCTGGACCGGAGCGATGCCGCTCCGCGGGACGATGCGCGCCTCCCCCCGGTGCAGCGGTTCGATTAGTCTCAGCGGATGCCGATCAACCGGGCGAACGTGCTGGACGTCCGCGCGTTGCGCAAGACATATGGCGACGTGGTGGCGGTGGACGGGCTCGATCTCGAGGTGCGCGCCGCCGAGTGCTTCGGGCTGCTCGGGCCTAACGGTGCGGGGAAAACGACAACCATCGAGATCTGCGAGGGTCTGCTCGTTCCCGATGCGGGCGAGGTGGTAGTACTGGGGCTTCACTGGCGCGGCGACGAACGCGAGTTGCGTCAGCGGCTTGGCGTGCAATTGCAGGAGACGCAGTTCTCCGAGAAGCTCACGGTCACCGAAACGGTCAGCCTGTTTCGCAGCTTCTACCGATCGGGCCCGTCGGCTGGCGAGATCGTGCGGCTGGTGCAGCTCGAGGAGAAGGCGCGGGCGCGGGTGGGGGCGCTGTCGGGGGGCCAGAAGCAGCGGCTGTCGGTGGCCTGCGCGCTGGTCGGCGATCCGGAGCTGCTGTTTCTCGACGAGCCCACCACCGGGCTCGATCCACAGTCGCGGCGCCAGCTCTGGGAGCTGGTGGACCGGCTGCGGGCGGCCGGGCGCACGATCCTGCTCACCACCCACTATATGGATGAAGCCGAGCGGCTGTGCGACCGGGTGGCGGTGGTGGACCACGGCCGGATCATCGCCTCCGGCACGCCGCGGGACCTGATCCGCTCGTTAGGCGCCGAACAGGTGGTGGAACTGTCGCTGGGCGACGGGCAGGCGCTGCCCGGGAGCGCCTTCGATGGCGTCCGGGGCGTGCTCGCCTCGCGCTCCGACGGCCCGGTCTGGACGCTGCAGGTGTCGGCGGCCCACGAGGCGCTTCCGGCGATTCTCCGGCAGATCGACGACCTGGACGCCACCGTCACCGAGCTGCGCGTGCACACGCCCACCCTCGAGGACGTATTCGTCTCGCTGACCGGACGCCACCTGAGGGAGACATGAGCGGCGAGCGCACCACGATCCCCGCCCCGCCACCGCCCGATCGGGCGGCGCCGCGACCCGACCGCGGCAGCGCCCCGGCCGCGCGGCTCGATACATCGCACAACGCCCCGCGCTCGCCACTCGTCGAACTCACCCGCAGCCGATTCCGCGAATTCCTGCGCGAACCGGAAGCCGTCTTCTGGACGTTCGTCTTCCCGTTGCTCCTGGCCACCGGGCTCGGGATCGCCTTCCGTTCGCGCCCGGCCGACGTGGCCCGGGTGGCCGTCGTGGCATCGGCGCCTGACGCCGAGCGGGTCCGCGCCGTACTCGCCGCCGACTCTGCCGTGCGCGTGGTGGCGCTCGACGACTCGGCCGCCATGACCGCGCTACGCATCGGGAAGGTGGCGCTGGTGGTGGCGCCGCGTGCCGACGGGTCGGTGGAATACCGGTTCGACGACGCACGGCCCGAGGCCCGCAACGCGCGGTTCGTCGTGGATCGTGCGATGCAGCGGGCCGCCGGCCGGCAGGATCCGCTGGCCGCGCGGAACGCAATCGTGCGCGAGCGTGGATCCCGGTACATCGACTTCGTCCTCCCGGGACTGCTGGGCATGAACCTGATGGGCGGCAGCATCTGGGGGATCGGGTACAGCATCGTCGACGCCCGGCGCAAGAAGCTGCTGAAACGGTTCGTGGCCACACCGATGCGCCGGCCCCAGTACCTGTTGTCGTTCGTGCTGATGCGGCTGGCGTTGATGGTGGTGGAGGTCGTGGTGATCACCAGCTTCGGGATGCTGGTGTTCGGGGTGCCGATGCGTGGATCGGTCGCGCTGTTCTCGCTCTCGTGCGTGGCGGGGACGCTTTCGTTCGGCGCCATCGGACTGCTGATCGCGGCACGAGCCCGCACCGTGGAAGGGGCGTCGGGGTGGATGAACGTGGTGATGCTGCCGATGTGGGTGGCCAGCGGCGTCTTCTTCTCGTCGTCGAATTTCCCGGCCGCGGTGCAGCCGTTCATCCAGGCGCTTCCGCTCACGGCGGTGGTGGATGCGGTGCGCGGCGTGATGCTCCAGGGGGCCGGATGGCACGTCGTGCGCGGCGAGCTCGCGATCGCTGGAGCCTGGTTCGCGGTGTGCTTCACCCTCGCGGTGCGCCTTTTCCGTTGGCGATGAGTACGACTTTCGGCGGCGGACCGCACGGGCACGCGCCCCGCGGCCAGCTGATTACGGCGTTCGCCGCGTTGTACGTGGTGTGGGGTTCGACCTACATCTTCATGCGTTTTGCCGGGGAGACCATTCCCCCCGTCGGCGTGTCGGGGTTCCGGTTCTTCATGGCCGGCGCGGTGCTCCTGGCGCTGGCGGCGTGGCGGAGCGGCATCGTGGGCGTGAGCCCGGCCTGGCGACCGCACGTGGTGGTCGGCATCCTGCTCACGCTGGGCAACGTGTCGATCACGTGGTCGGTGCAACGCATTCCGTCGGGGGTCGCGTCGCTGCTGGTGGCCATGACGCCGTGCTGGATGGTGCTGCTGGAGTGGTGGCGCCCCGGCGGCCGGCGGCCGGCGTGGGGGGTGATGGCCGGCCTCGCGCTGGGGGTGTTCGGGACGGTAGTCCTGGTGGGGCCGCACTCGATGGGCGGTGCGCCGATCGACCCGTTAGGCGCGGGGGTGGTCCTGTCCGGCACGGTGCTGTGGGCCGGCGGCTCGATCTACGCCCGCGGGGTCCCCCGGCTCGGCTCGGGACTTCAGACCAGCGCCGTGCAATTGATGACCGGTGGCGCGACGGTCCTCGTCCTCGGCGCGGTCGCCGGCGAGTACCATGGTTTCGATTGGAGTGCGGTGACGCGGCGGTCCGGGTTCTCGCTGGTGTATCTCATCCTCATCGGGTCGGTGGTCGGCTATTCCACCTACATGTACCTGCTCGGCGTGACCAGCGCGGCGCTGGCGGCGACCTACGCGTTCGTCAATCCGGTCGTCGCGGTGCTGCTTGGTGCGGTGGTGGCCGGCGAAGCCGTGTCGCTCCGGATCGTTGTCGCCGGCGGGGTGATCGTGGCCGCGGTGGCGCTGATCACGCTGTACGGCCGTGATCGGGAGGGAGCCGGGCGGCCGCTGGCCCCGGCGCCGGTGCGGGAGGCGCCGTGAGCCGGGAACTGCCCTCGCAGCACGCCGTCCCGACGCCCGCCGTGACCCACTCGCCGGCGGCGGGCGATCTCTCCCCAGCCGAGATTCACGCCGCGCTCACGCGTGTGACCGCGTGGATCGAGCGGTACCTGGCGGAGGTGGACGACTACCCCGTGCTCGCCCGGGTCGCGCCGGGCGACATCGCCGCGCGCCTGCCCGCCGAGCCTCCGCCGGGTGCCGAGCCGATGGACCGGATTCTCGACGACTTCGAACGGATCCTCATCCCCGGCGTCACCCACTGGAATCACCCCGGCTTCTTCGGCTACTTCTCGATCTCGGCATCGGCGCCGGGGATCGCCGCCGAGATGCTGGCGGCGGCGCTCGATGTCAACGCCATGCTCTGGCGCACGTCGCCGGCGGCGACCGAGCTCGAACAGCGCGCGCTGGACTGGCTGCGACAGATGATGGGGCTGCGCGCGGGGTGGTTCGGCGTGATCAACGACACGGCGTCGATGTCAACCCTGTACGCGCTGGCCGCGGCGCGGGAAGCCCGGCCGGAGCTCGAGATCCGCCGCCGCGGTATGGCGGGCCGGCCCGATCTGCCGCCTCTGCGCCTGTACACGTCGGCGCAGTCGCACTCGTCGGTGGACAAGGCGGCTCTCACGTTAGGCTTCGGTCAGGACAACATCGTCCACGTTCCGGTGGACGACGCGTTCCGGATGCTGCCCGGCGCGCTCGACGAAGCGATCGCGGCCGACCTTCGAGAGGGGCGGCTGCCGCTGGTGGTGGTGGCCACGGTCGGGACCACCAGTACCGCGAGCGTGGATCCGGTGCCCGCCATCGCCGCCATCTGCCGCCGCGAGAACCTCTGGCTGCACGTGGATGCCTCGTACGCCGGAGTGGCGGCCATCACACCAGAACACAAATCCATCATGGACGGCGTGGAGGATGCCGACTCGCTGGTGGTGAATCCGCACAAGTGGCTCTTCACGCCGGTCGACATCTCCGCGCTCTACACGCGCCGCCCCGAGGTGCTGAAGCGCGCGTTCTCGCTCGTGCCCGAGTACCTGGTGACGGCCGAGCAGGATGTCGTGGTGAACCTGATGGACTACGGCGTCCAGCTCGGCCGGCGGTTCCGCGCGCTCAAACTCTGGATGGTGATCCGCGCGTTCGGGGTGTCGGGCATCGCCCAGCGCCTCCGCGGTCACATGGAGATGGCGCGCGAATTCGCCTCATGGGTCGCGGCCGATCCCGACTGGGTGCTGGCCGCTCCGCAGATGTTCTCGCTGGTATGTTTTCGCTACGCGCCGCGCGGTCTGCCTGACGAGGAGTGCGACCGGCGCAACCAGCAGATCCTGGATGCCGTCAACGCCAGCGGGCGTGTGTTGCTGTCGCACACCAGGCTCCACGGCCGGATGGTCCTGCGCCTGTCGATCGGCAACGTGCGGACCGAGCGCAAGCACGTGGCGGAAGCGTGGCAACTGCTTCAGAAGGCGGCGGCACGATGATGGTTGTCAGAGTTGGTTATCAGGTGTCAGCCATGAGCCAGGGGCTCAGAGCAACCAGTTCGGGCATTCATCAACCGGAAATCAGTGGCCGCGGTCACGATGCCCCGCGCTGCTCCGTCCGCGCCCTTCGCCTCCGGATGATGAGATACACGATCAGGCCGGCCACCACCAGCAGCGCCGCAATACGATCCTCATAGCGTCGTACGTGCCCCAGCAGCAGCACCGCGCCCTCTCCGAAGAACCAGCCGAGGATGGTGAGCGCAACCGACCACACAATCGCGCCGATCGCCGTCCCCGCAGCGTACACACCGAACGGGACATGCGCCGCCCCGCAAGCCATCGAGAACGCGATCCGAGCCGCGAAGGCAAAGCGCGACATGATCGATACACGCCATGGGCGCGCACGCATCGACCCGAGCAGCCGCCCCACCGTCTTCCACGAGCGCCGCACGTACAGGCGCACCCAGGCCGCGTTCCAGTGTCCGATGGCATATGACCCGAGCGACAGCGCCCACACTCCCGCCGCACATGCCACCATCACCCCCACCAGACTCACGTGCCCCTGCTCCGCCGCGAAACCGCCCACGACCGGTGCGAGTTCCTCGGTGAAGATCGTCGACACGGCCAGCACCACGTATCCCCACGCCTCGCTCAGACGCGACAGGATTGTCGACGTCGGGGGAATCAGTGGTGCTGCGGCAAGTATGGCAGGAGTCACGGCGACTGCGACGCATCCGGGGTTGAAGCCACGAATCTAGCCCACCGCGCGAAAAGTCGAGAGCGCCATGCCTTTGGCCTTTGGCCTCTAGCCTTTCCTCTGGCCTCTGGCCTCTGGCCTCTGGCCTCTGGCCTCTGGCCTCTGGCCTCTGGCCTCTGGCCTCTGGCCTTTGACCTCTGGCCTTTGGCCTCTGGCCTCTGGCCTTTGGCCCCTGGCCTGCCTTCTCCGCTAATCCCCCGACTCGGGCAACGCCCGCCCCGGCACCGGATGGGTCGCCGTCTTCTGCCGCACCCGCACACCCACCCCGCGCGAGAACCTCTGACGCCAGCTGTCGAAGATCTCGTAGAACGTCGGGATCACGAGCAGGGTGAGGATCGTGGACGTGATCACGCCTCCGATCACGGCCCGTCCCAGCGGCGCGCGGAAGTCGCCCCCTTCACCGGCGCCAATCGCCACCGGCAGCATGCCTGCGATCAGGGCAAGCGTGGTCATCAGAATCGGTCGCAACCGAATCGACCCCGCTTCGATCAGTGCGTCCCGCAACGGCAATCCTTCCTTCTCGCGCGCCCACTTGGCGAAGTCGATCAGCAGAATCGCGTTCTTCGCCACGATCCCCATGAGCAGGATCACGCCGATCATCGCCATGATGTTGAAGTTTCCGCCGGTGACCAGCAGCGCCAGCACCACACCGATGAGCGACAGCGGCAACGACATCATGATGGCCAGTGGATCCAGGAACGACCCGAACTGCACGACCAGAATGAGGTACATGAGCATGACCGCGAGCCCCAGCGCAGCGAACAGGCTGCTGAAGAACCGCTGCTGGTCCTGCACTTCGCCGCCGGCCGAGAAGCGATACCCCGCCGGCAGGGGGAAGCTCGCGAGCTTCTTCTGAATGTCGCCGTTCACCTCACCCAGCGAGCGTCCGGTGATGTTCGCCTGGATTGCCACGACGTTGTCCCGGTCCAGATGCGTGATAACGGCGGGCGCGCGCCCTTCGGAAATCGTGGCGATCTGTCCGAGCGGCATGGCGACGCTGCCGCCTCCGGGCTTCGGGACCAGCAGCGGGAGCCGCTGGATGTCCACCACCCGGGTGCGCGATTCCGGCGTCAGGCGCACACGTACCTTCCGGTTCTCGCCCGATGGATCGACCCAGTCGCCGGCGTCCACACCGGCGAACGCCGGACGCAGCGCCTGCGCGACCTGCCCGACCGTCACCCCGAGCGCGCCCGCCAGCGGGCGGTTGAGCTGGATCTCGAGTTCCGGCTTCTGGCCTTTGGTGGAGAGGCCGACGTCCACCGCGCCGGGAACGCTCTTCACCACCTGCATCACCGAATCGGCGAGCACATTCAGCACGTTCGCGTCCCTGCCGCGCAGCTGTACCTGGATCTGCTTGAGCGCCGCGGCGCCGAATCCCGCGACGAACACCGAGACCGTCGCCCCGCCGATCTGCGCCACTTCGTGCCGCATCACCTCGCCGAAATCCTTCTGGCTGATGCTGCGGTCGGATTTCCTGATCATCTTCACGTAGATCGTGCCGAGCTCCGGAGAGCCGAGCGCGCCACCGGGCACCGCCAGGCCGCCGCTCCCGATGGTGCTGAACGTGTAGGCAATCTCACGATGGGCGCGCGCCATTCGCGCCGCTTCCTCGGTCTTCAGGCGCGTATAGTCGAGATTCGATCCCGGGGGTGTTTCCACCTGAATCACGAACTCGCTGCGGTCGGAATCGGGGACGAATCCGAAGCCGCCGAAGGTGACCTGGAGGAAGATCGCGCCGAAGAACGCCGTCACGGCAAGCAGCACCATCCACCACCGATGGTCCAGCGCCCACGCCACCACCAGCGTGTAGCGCCGCGTGAGCCGGTTGAACCAGCGGTTGAAGCCCTCCAGCTTGCGTGACAGCCAGTTGCGGTGCTGCCCCGCCTCGAGCTGCGGATCGGCCCAGTAGGCCGAGAGCATCGGGTCGAGCGAGAACGAGACGAACAGCGAGACGAGCACCGCGCAGGCAATGGTCAGCGCGAACGGCTTGAACCACTGGCCGGCGATGCCGTACATGAACGCCACCGGCACGAACACCGCGATGATCGAAAACGACGTGGCGGCGACCGCGAGACCGATTTCGTCCGTTGCTTCCCGCGATGCCGTGTAGTGGTCTTTCCCGCGCTCGATGTGGCGGACGATGTTCTCCCGGACCACGATCGCGTCGTCGATCAGGATGCCGATGGCCAGCGAGAGACCCATCAGCGACATCGTGTTGAGCGTAAAGCCGAACGCGTAGACCGCGATGAACGCGGACAGCACCGACACCGGCAGCGCCAGCCCGGTGATGACCGTCGACCGCCACGAGTTCAGAAAGAGGAACACCACCAGGACCGTGAGGAAGGCGCCGACGAACAGCGTGCGGTCCACGTCGGTGACCGACCGGCTCACGCGATCGCCCGAATTCTGCACCACCTGCATCGTCGTGCCCGGCGGGAGGGTCTTCTCCATCTCGTGAATCCGAGCGAGCACCTGGCCGGCCACCTGGGTGGTGCTGTACCCCTTCGCCTTGTTCACCAGCAAACCCACCGACTCGTTGCCGCTGTAGAGCGCGATCGAGGTCGGCTCGGCCGTTCCGTCGAGCACGGTGGCCACCTGGCCCAGTCGGATCGGGGTGCCGCCGCGCTCGGCGACCGTCAGCGCGAGAAAATCTTCCGGCGCCTGGAGCTTGCCGCGGAGCCGGATGGAGCGTTGGTCGAGGGCGCCGTTCAGCTTCCCGACCGGGACGGCGATGTTCTGCGCCTGGAGCGCCGCCACCACTTCGGCCACGCTCACACCGGCGGCCTGCATGGCTTCGGGCCGGATGTAGACGGTGAGCTCCCGTTCCACGCCGCCGGCCACGGTGACGTTGGCCACTCCTTCGATGCCGCGCAGCTCGCGCGTCATGTCCGGGTCGGCGAGTCGGGTGAGCTCCGGTGCTGAGAGCGTGGTCGAGTTCAGCGCCACCTGCACGATCGGATAATCCGACGGATCGAACCGCGTCAGGATCGGCTCCTTCATTTCCGGCGGCAGCTGGTCGCGAATCGCGGAGATCTTGTCGCGGATGTCCTGGGTGGCCTGCTGGATGTCCTTCTCGAACAGGAAGGTGACGAGGACGTTGGCGAACCCGTCCTGCGCGCTCCCCGACATCTGGTCCACGCCGCTGATGCCCGAGACGGCCTCCTCCACGCGGTCCAGCACTTCGCGCTCCACCACGTCGGGCGACGCGCCGGGATAGGGAATGGAGACGTTGACGATCGGCTGCTGCACGTCCGGGTACTCGTCGGTCTGCAGCCGGAGCAGCGCGAAGAGCCCGAAGATCACCAGTGCCAGCACGGTCACCACGGTGACCATCGGCCGCCGGATGGCAAAATCGGAGATGAGCATGCGGGCGGACCTCAGCTCTTGGTTGCGGGCCGGTCGGACGGCGATCCCACGCGCACCGTCGTTCCCGGCGAGATGCCCTGCGCCGCGCCAATCAGCAGCGTATCTCCCGGACTCACGCCCTGCACGATCTCGAACCGCTCGCGGTCCTCATCGCGGACCCCGAGCGTGACCTCGACGTGCTCGGACTTGCCGTTCTTGAGCCGCAGCACCATCGGGCGCAGGCCGCGCAGGTCGACCGCGGTGAAGGGGGCGGTGATCCCCACCCGCCGCTCCGACTGGATGCGGCCGTCGGCGAACAGGCCGCCCACCAGCGTTCCCGCCCCGTTAGGCACGGAGACGATGACGCGCACCTGGCCGGTAGCCTGGTCGGCGGTGGGGCTGATCCGCGTCACCTTCCCGTCGAACCGCTTGCCCGGATAGCCGGTCACCGCGAACGTCACCGGCGCGCCCAGCCGCACCTGTCCGAGTTGCTGGGCGGTGACGGTCGCCTGGTACTGCATGCTCGACGGATCGACCACCGTGAACAGCGCGGTACCGGGTTGCGCCACATCGCCCGCCGCCACCGACCGGGTGCTGATGATCCCGGTGAACGGCGCGGTGATCCGCGCGTCGTCGAGCTGCTTCTTCGCCATCGTCAGGCGCGACTGGGCATCGGCCAGCTGCGATTGCGCCGACGTGTTGTTCCACTTCGCCTGCTCCAGATCCCGATCGGCGATCGCGCCGGCCGCCGACAGGCGTTCGGAACGCTCCAGATCGCGCTGCGCGCGCTCGGCGGTGAGTTGGGCGGTGGTCAGGTTCGACTTGGCTGACAGCCAGGCGTCGCGCAGCGTGCGGTCGTCCAGTTGCGCGAGCAGGTCGCCGGCGCGCACGTGCGTTCCCTGGTCCACCGCCACCGACATCACCGCGCCCGACACCTGCGCGCGGACCGTGGCCTCGCGCTCGGGCTCCAGCGTCCCCGATACCGCGGGACCGCTGGCGAGCGTGTCCGACGCGACCACGAAGACGTTCTCCGGGCCGATCGCAACCGCGCCCGTTGCGCCGTCCTCCCGTGCGTTGGCCGGCCTGCCGCCGCAAGCGGCGAGCAGCACGACGGCCGCGACCGACGCCCCCGCAGCAACCCGCTTCGTGCATGTGACACTCATTGCGTTCCGCTCCTTTATCCTGCGCGTCAGGTGTTCCGGATTGCCTATCGTCATTGCGGTGGTTGCGGCGAAGCGCCGGTCCGCTGGGTCGTGGAAGCCGCGCTCGGCGGGGAGGCGGTCGTGCTCTGCGGCGAAACGGTCGTGTTCGCACCCGCCGACGCGCCCGTGGCCGCGCCCAGCGGCAGATCCCGCAGCAGCGCGAGGCGAATCCGCGCCACCTGCAGGTTGCGAACCGCCTGCGCCTGGTTCGCGCTTGCCTGCTGCAACAGGAGACGCGAGTCGTTCAGTTCGATCTGCGTCGACAGTCCCTCGCGAAAGCGCACTTCGGCGATGGAGTATGCCTTGGCCGCCTGCTCGGCTGTTCCCGCGCTCGCCTGGAGCGCCGCCTCGGCCTGGCGCAACTGCGCCGACGTCTGCGCGGCGTCGAGCGCCGCAAGCTCCTGCGCCTGCTGGATGCGCTCGCGCGCCTCCTGCACCCCGGCTTCGGCCATCATCGCGCCGCCGCGGATGCGTCCGCCGGTGAACAGCGGGAAACTGGCGCCCACCGTCACCGTCCAGTTGGTCAGGAAATTCGACCAGTTGGGAACAGCGCCCTGCGGAAACGCGAGCCGTCCATACGACGAGGAGAGCGTGAGCGAGGGATACCGCTCGGCCCTGGTGATCCGCAACTGCGCCTCCTGCACCGAGAGCGCTTCCTCGAGCTGTCGCACCGGCGCCCGGTCGGCCGCGCTGGTATCCGCCTCCGCGACGCTGAGGGCGGCCGGGAGACCGGCCGTTCGCGACGCCGCCAGCAACTCCTTTTCGTCGGCGAGCTGAGTGGTGAGCGCCACCGGGCCCGCCGCCGGAAGGTTCAGCAACTGTTTCAGGCGGAGGTATGCGACATCGCGGTCGGTGCGTCGCTGCAGGACCGTGGGGACCTGATTGTCGCGCGTCACCTGGGCGCGGAGCAGCTCGAACTCCGACTGGTTGCCCACTTCCCGCGCCAGACGCGTTTGCTGCAGCACGCTCTCGGTCTGGGCGAGCGACGATTCCGCGATGGCCACCAGGCGGTCGGCGAGGACGGCGTTGAAGTACGATTCGGTCACGTCGAGCGCCAGCTGGGCGCGTTGCGACGCCAGTTCGATGTCGGCCGTGCGTCGCGCCGCGTCGGCGGCCTGATTCTGGGCGGGGACGCGGCCGCCGGAAAAGAGCGTCATCGATCCCTGCAGCCCGACCTGGTACTGATTCCTCGCGCCGAATCCGACGCGGGAGAAGTCGATGCCGCCGCCGCCACCCGATGAACATCGCGCGAAGGTCTCCAGGCCCGCCACGCGTTCGGCGTCGGTGGCCGTCATGGGGGCCAGATATCGCGTACAGGGGGTGAAGTAGGTGGTCGTGTCCTCGGGTGGCGGCGGGGGCGTGCCGGCCGGCGGTTGCGGCGCGGCACCCGCGCTCAGCGCGGAGAATTGCGAGGCGAGGGTGCGGGTGTAACTGAGCGACGCGGAGATCTGCGGCAGGTACTGGCTGAACGCCTGCATCTGCTGTCCGTGGGCGCGCTCGACACCGGCCTGCGCGATGCGCACCGCTTCGCTCTGCGATGCCGCCAGGCGCAGCGCCTCGTTGAGCGACAGCGTGCGAGTCTGCTGGGCGGCGCCGGTCGCGGGGACGATCACGAGCGCAGCGACGGCGAATGAGTGGATGCGGGACATGGACGTGGAGGAATGGAGAAGGGCTTCAGGCGCTGGCGGCGCGGCGCGTCCGGCGCGCGCCATTGGTCTGCGCGCGCTTCGCCTCGGCGATTCCGATCGCCCGCAGGAAGCAGCGCGCGTACTGCGCCGGCGCCTTCCGCTCCGGTTGCGGATACATCTCGGGCATCATCTCGCGACCCATGGCGTCGGCGAACAGGGCGCCGACCAGCATCGTGCACGCGACGTCGACCAGATCGCCGCGGTACGCCACGTGGTGGCGGCGGCACAACGCGTCGGCGTAGTGACGAAGTTGCGAGTGCGCCATCGGCGGACTATCCCGCATACACTCCGCCATCTCCGGATGCTCCTCGAGCTCAGCCATGCACTTGCGGATGAGCGCGCGCGAGCGCATGAGGAAGGCCAGCTGTACGGTGCACCACTGCGTCAGTTCCCGCTGTGGATGCCGCGGCACGGCGGGCAGGGACGACTCGGAGCGCGCCTGCGCGCGGAACTGTGTCGCTTCGCGGATCAGCGCCGTTTTCGACTTGAAGAGACGAAACAGCGTGACTTCATTGACGCCGGCCTCTTCAGCGATCCGGCGCGTGGTGGCTCCGCGGAATCCGGATTCCGCAAAGACGCGCATCGCGGCTTCGAGCAGCTTCTCGCGGCTGATCATAGGCGCCGAAGGCTAGCGGGCACCCGGAAGGGCCGCAAGTAGGCACTTGCATACAGTCGCGTAACGGCGACCGCCGCTTCAGCGACCCGGGTGGCGCCTCACACGGCGCGTCGCGGCGGCCAGACGCGCCACGTAGCCACCCGCCGATTCGAGGGGGCCGCGCACCGGGAGGGCGAACTGTTCGTCGCCCGGCTCGGCCGTCTTCCCTTCGCGCGGCTCCGCGATCATCAGATCTCCCCCCTCCTCCTCGACCGCGAGTTCGAAGGCCTCCACTTCGTCGAGCAGCGCGGCCAGATCATCGGTCGTATCGTGCGACAGGATCGCGATGCCGCGCGCGCGCAGGCGATCCGTGATCTCGGTGGCCACTCGATCGAGGTCATCCGATCGCGACTCCGGCATCTGATTCTCGAGGTTGGGCATTGTTCGTCCGTCTGTGGAAGTCGGCGATCCCGTCGGGTCCAGGTCGTGCCCTGCGCAGCGAGCGGGCTCGCAGGCTGCGGTCACATCGCGGCGTCGCGGCACGACGCGCGGCGCATCGCCAGAATGGATAACCTGCAATCCGCCCGCCGCGTCAGGAAGGGACCAATGGCCCGCGTCGCACCGGCCACAGCGGCAGCACGGGCGACACCACCGGTGCCGACCGCGGGCCGGCCGACCATTCAGGAGATCGCCACGACCTCGGAGTCGGTGGTGATCCGGGTGGGCCGTCGGAGCGCGTCGACGAGCGCGACCACGGTCAGCAGGAGCGCGAACGACTCCGATCCGAGCATGGCGAACCCCGCGCCACGAACGCCCCAGGCCGGGACCCACATCCACAGCAACACGGCCAGCACCACGCTTCCCGCGATCGAGCACGCCAGCTCGCGTCGCTGCCGGCCCAGCGCCACCAGCGCGTACATCGCGTGACCGCGCAGGGTCAGCACCGGAATGAGAGACGCGAGGATGACGAGCGTCGCCGCGCCTTCCGGCGTGCTGAACTGCGCGCCAAACAGGGCATTCAGGAGCATGGCCGGACGCACCGCGATCACAATCGCGCCCAGCGTCGCAGCCGTCGTGGCGAAGGCCGCCGACCCGGCAAGCAGTCCCACGAAGCGCCGCTGCGGCCCATGCGCTGCCTGGGAAAGCGGCGTATACAGATTGATCAGATACATCGTCAGCAGCCCGTGCAGGACCATCAGCACGCGATGGGACACGTCGAAGCGTCCCACCGACGCCGGCGACACCACGTACCAGAGCGCCAGGGTGGGGAGGTACATGCGAACGACCCAGATCAATTCCGACGCGGAAATCGGGAGCGCTTCGCGCAGGATAGTCCGGTCGAATGCCTTGCGCGGCGCTACCGACAGGCGGAGGCCGAAGCGGCGAAGCGCCGTGACCGAGACCACCGCTGCGCTGCTCAACGCGGCCACCTCCAGCCAGGGAAGCCGTGGAATGTCCGCCGCCGAACGCACCAGCAGCACGGTGAGCAGAAGAAAGGTGGCGTACCGCGTGACTTGCGGAATCGCCACCCACTGCATCGCGCCCAGCCCCTGGTAGATCCAGGCGAGCACGAACGGAAACGCGAGCAGACTCACCGAGTAACCCGGGAGCAGGCGTCCGAGATCGGCCTCGACGACGTGAAGCCTGGCAACCAGTGTTGCGAGCACCACCAGCAGCGCGGCCACCACGACCTGGGTGGCGAGAATAGGACCCATCAGCCGGCGCGCATCGCCCGGGCGGCGCGCGACCTCGCGCGCACCGAAGAGTCGCATGCCCAGCTCTACGATCAGCGACCCGAATTGCAGTGTGGTCAGGGCGACCGCCACCGGACCCCACGCCGCCGGATTCATACGGCGTGTCAGGATCGCGATCGCCAGGAACGAGAGGACGCGCGAGATACCCTCGCCGGCGACGAGCGTGATCAGCCCGCGCACGGGCGGCAGCCGCCACCTGGACTCGCCCGTTCCGGACGTCATCGAGTCAGACGATCCGGGATCGGCAGCGTGGCATGGTCACCGCGCCAAGCTACGCCCGACGCAGAGGCTCTGCAAATCGCGCGGCCGCCATGTGGCGATGGCGCCTCGTTCCCCATCGGAGCCTGACCCGGCTGACGTTCGAAGTGGTTCCCGGCCATGGACATAGAAATGATCTCGTCTTGGCACTCGACGTGCCCCCTGAGAGGCGAGGATGGCACGACCCGGCACCCGGCATTCCACGCCGCATTGCTGCACGCGGCGCACCAGCCATGTCCTCATTCTCGCCCACATGTCGAATCACCGACCCCGTGGTTTCACCTTCGTCGAGCTGCTGGCCGGCATGATCCTGCTCGGCGTGCTCTCGGCGATTGCCCTTCCCCATTACCGGATGTTCAAGGAGCGTGCCTATTTCGCGTCGATGCGCTCGGATCTGGGCGACCTGCGAATCGCCGAAGAGGAGTACTTCGCCGAGCATCAGCAGTACGTCACCGACACCGCCACGCTCGGCATGCGCATCACATCCACGGTGCGGCTGGCGTTGAGCAGTACCGATATCATCGGCGGCTACACCGGTATTGCCACCCACGTGCTGATGCCGGGACAGCAATGCGCCACGTACTCCGGTACGGACGCGGTGAACGTGCCGAGCGGGGCGATCATCTGCGGTCCCCCGACGACAGGGGCGGGCACGCTGGGCGGAGGCGTCGTTCCGTGAAGCCCCGCCGTCGTGGTACGCGACCCGCCGGACCGCGCTCCGACCGGTATCGGGCGGCCTGGTTTCACTTCCTCTGCCGCGGAGCGACCGGAATACCAACGTTAGGCACGGGCGCCGGCCGACGCGCGGCCCGGCGCAAGCGCGCGCGCGCCGCCAGGAGGTAGGCGCGGCTCCGCTGCCCGCGTCGGAGCCGCACCGGCCCCGACTTGTCGGGCGGTGATTGACCGGGCACCTTCCCGGGCGTGGATAACCCCGCGCCGTCCGGATCTCCCTGCCCGCACGGGTTCGTGCGCGTCGCGGCGTCCACACCGCAGCTCGACGAAATCCGACGGCTGGCCGAAGGGCGCGTTGAGGTTGGCCTGGCCTTTCGCCTCTGGACTTTGGCCTTCGACCTCTGGCCTCCGACCATGGCCCTTGGCATCTGACCTCTGGCCTTTTGAGGCATGATTCCCTCCTCCACGTTCCTGCGCGTCGCCTTCCTCCTGGCGCGCGTGGTGCCCGCGCCGGTGCTGCGCGGCGTGGCCCGCGCCGCCGGTGCCGCGGCCTACCTGGTCGCGGCTCGCCGCCGCCGCATCATCCTCGACAACCTCGCGCACATCGTGCCTGACGAGTCGCCCGCCACTCGCCGGCGGCTCGCCCGTCGCACGTTCCGCAACCTCGCCGCGGCCGCCGCCGACCTCTTTCGCCTCCCTTCGATCCCGCTCGAACAGGTGCGCGCGTTGATGGAGTTGCGGGGACGCGAACACCTCGATGCCGCCCTCGCCGCGGGGAAAGGCGTCATCATCGTCACCGCGCACCTCGGGCCGTACGAACTGGGCGGAGCCTGGCTCGCCGCGGTGGGCTACCCCGTGCACGCGATGGTGGAGGACCTGGCGCCGGCCGTCGCCGACGCCCTGGCCACGTACCGGCGGGCGTCGGGCATGCAGCTCATTCCCATGCGCCAGGGCATTCGCGAGGCCTATCGCCTGTTAGGCGAGGGCCGGATCGTGGTGCTGGTGGCGGACCGCGTCATCGGCGACGGCCGAACCGCCATCACCTTGCCCTTCTGCGATGGATCCCGACCGATACCCACCGGACCCGCCGCCTGCTCCATCGCGACCGGCGCCCCGATACTCGTCGGACACGTGATCGAGAATCCCGCCCGCGCGCCGCGCTATCTTGCGACGATCGATCCCCCCCTCCTGCCGGCCGGACGCGGCGACGAGGAACGCTTGCGCCTGACACGACAGATCACGGAACGGCTCTCGGCCGCGGTTCAGGCCCATCCCGACCAGTGGTACGTGTTCCAACCGCAATGGGTATCGGGTGACCAACGCAAGTCCTGAGGCCCCGCCGGCGGTCCGTCCCCCCGAAGCATCGCGAGCCGGCGGCCTGGCGCGCGTGCTGCGCCGCCCTCAGTTCTCGCTGCTCGTCGTCGGCCAGACCGTGTCGCAGCTCGGTGACAAGCTGCATCACATGGCGCTCATCGCGCTGGTCGGCGCCGAAGCCGAGGCCCGGACCAGTGGATTCGCGTTCTCGCAGCTGGCGGTGGTCTTCACCCTCCCCATGCTCTTCGGACCGCTCGCCGGCGCGCTGGTCGACCGGTGGAACAAGCGCGTCACGATGATCGTGTGCGATGTGATCCGGGCGGTCATCGTGGCCCTGATCCCGCTCCTCTACCGCTTCAGCGGACATCTCTGGCCGGTCTACGTTGTCGCCTTCTTCGTCTTCCTGCTCGGCGTGTTCTTCAATTCCGCCAAGATGGCGCTCATTCCCGACCTGGTAAGCCACGATACGCTACTCCCCGCGAACGCGGCGCTCACGCTGATCGGACGCATTGCGACCGTCACCGGGATCGTTGGTGGGGGACTCATGATCGGCTGGAGCATCTGGCGCCGGTTCGGCTTGGCCGGCTACGAGGCCGGGTTCTACATGGACTCCGCATCGTACGTGGTTTCGGTCCTCTCGCTGGTGCTCATCACGATCATCAGCGCCGCTCACGCGCGTCGCGCCGCTCTCGGGCACTGGACCGGGACCGAGGCCGCCGCACTCGTCCGTCGGGAGTTTGCGCACCTGACCGGCGACATGCGGCAGACCCTGACATTTGTGCGGGCTAATCCGGAGCTCCGCTTCGTCTTCGCCACCATCGTGCTCCTGGGCGTGCTTGCCGCTTCCATCTATGTCGTGATGACCTCAGCCGTGCAGAACGTGATGCAGCAGGGCCCCCGCGGGGTAGGATTCCTCGGCGGGGTGGCGGCGGCGGGAATGATCGTGGGATCGCTGGTCGTCGGCACCGTCGGGTCACGCTGGAACAAGCGGCACATCATTCTCGTAGGGTGCCTCCTCGTAGGAGCGCTCATGATCGTCGGAAGTGCCTTCTTCTCATTCGGCGTGTTCATGCCCATCGCATTGGTCGGGGGAACGGCGTTGGCGCCGATCATGGTCTCGCAGGACACTCTGGTGCACGAATCCGCCCCGGCCGAGGCGCGCGCGCTCATCTTTTCCACGCGGGAACTGGTGCTGGGGGCGTCGTTTATGGTCTCGGCGCTCCTGGTGGGAGGGGGCATCTCGGTGCTGGGCTACCTGGGAGCTCATTCCCCGCATCGTCTGGCCCTTTTGATTCTTGGCGTGTTGATTTGTGCAGCCGCCATGGCGGGAGAGGTTGTCGTTCTTCGACGCTCGCATGGCTGACCGGCGACGGCTCACAGTCGCGGGCTGACGCACGCGGTCAGCGCGCTCACCCCAACCACGACGGAATGAGGATCGTACAGGTCTCTCCATTCAGCTGGGATGCACCCGGCGGCGTGCAGGTTCACGTTCGTCAGCTGGCGCTCCATCTCGGCAGTCGGGGTCATGAAGTCCTGATTCTCGCACCGGGCGAGGCGCCGCACCTGCGCAGCGACGTGCGCATCGTCGGCCGCGCCGTGCCATTCCGCGCGAACGGATCGGTGGCGCCCATCTGCCTCAGTCCGTGGTCATCGCGGGTGGTGCGGCGCGCCCTGCGCGAATTCCACCCCGATGTGATTCACGTCCACGAGCCCCTGAATCCCAGCACCGCCATGCACGGCGTGCTGCAGGCCAACGCACCGGTGGTGGCCACCTTTCACTCGTACGTGCCGCGCGGGAACCTGCAGTCGAAGGCGTACCGCGCCATGATGCGGATGATGCGTCCGGTCTGGGAGCGCATCGACAGGCGGATCGCGGTTTCGGAGGCCGCGCGCTACAGCGTGTGCTCGCGCATGGGTGACGGCGGAGTGCGCGTTCTTCCGAACGGCGCCAATGTCCAGGTTTTCGCGAACGCCCAACCGGCCTCGTTGCCGCCGGGCCGACGGCTGCTGTTCGTGGGGCGGCTGGAGCGGCGAAAGGGATTTCCGGTGGCGGTGCGGGCGTTCGGGCGTCTGGCCACGGAGTATCCCGACCTGCGGCTGGTGGTGGTCGGCGACGGCGCCGACCGGGACGCGATCGATGACTTGCCCGATGCCGCGCGGGCGCGGGTGGACATGCTTGGCCGTGTGTCGGAGCAGGCCCTCCCGACCTTCTACCGCGCGTCGAACATCTTCCTCGCGCCGTCGATCGGAAAGGAGAGTTTCGGGATCGTGCTCATCGAGGCCATGGCGTCGGGGCTGCCGGTGGTGGCCAGCGACATTCCGGGGTATCGCGAGGTGCTGCGGCGGGGGCGCGAAGGGCTGCTGGTGACCCCCGGCGAGTCGGACGAGCTGGCGGAGGCGGTGAGGCACCTCCTCGAGTATCCCGCGCTGGCCCGTGCGTTAGGCCGGCATGGCCTGCTGCGCGCCCGGCACTTCGACTGGGAGACGATCGTCGATCAGCTCGAGGAGATCTACGAGGAACTGACGCGCATGCCGATGCGCGAGCACGCGGCGTCGAGGGTGCTGGCGGGCGTGTAGAACGGGAGCCATCAGCGAACGACGGTCAGCGATCAAGTCAACCGGGCGGCCGTCAGCAGGCATCGACCGCGGCCGGTGACATCGACCGCAGCCGACCGCAGCCCACCGCTGCTGGCCAATGTCGACTGCTGGCTCCTTCCAATGAAAGCTGTCATCTGACGGCGGTGAGCTGCTTCGCCAACCGCCCCGCCATCGCCTCCCACGTCCAGTCGCGATGGACCCACTCGGCGCCGGCGCGGCCCATTGCCGCCGCGCGAGCCGGGTCCCGCAGCAACGACACGATCGCCTGGGCCAGTGGTTCGGGCCGCGTGGGATCGACCACGTAGCCGGTCTCTCCGTCTCGCACCGCTTCCGGAGCGCCCGCCGACGCTCCCGCGACCACGGGCCGGCTCACCGCAGCGCCCTGCAGGAACACCGCTCCCAATGCCTCCACATCCAGATTGAACCACCGCGCGCGGCACGGCATGGCGAACACGTCACCCGCGCGGAAGTGGGCCGGGAGTTCCTCGTACCTAACGGCACCCGTGAAGATCACCCGATCGGCGACACCCGTGCGGCGCGCCAGCGCGTGCAGCGCGCGGTCGTAGGGCCCGCTCCCCACGATCAGCAGCCGCACCGCCGGACAGGCCGCGGCCACCGCCGGGAGGGCGCGGATCAGCAGATCCTGCCCCTTGCGGGGGACCAGGCGCGACACACAGCACACCACCGGCACGCCGCCTAACGAATGGCGCGCACGCACCGCCGCGTCCGAGACGCCCGGATGAAAACGCAGCGGGTCGATCCCGGATGGCAGGAGCTGCATCCGCCCCCGCCACCCGAACGCCCCCTCGAGGCGGTCGCGTGCCCACGCCGATACTGCCGTCAACAGCGACGCATGCCGTCCGATGCGCGCGAGCAGTCCCGGCACCCGGGCTCCGGTGATCTCGAGCCCGTGCGTGAAACCGGCATATGGGATTCCGAGCTTCCGGCGGATCGCCGGCCCCATGTGACCCAGCGGCCAGGTGGCCCCGAACACCACCACCTCCGGTCGCCGACTCCGCAGCAGCGCGTGCAGTTCCCGCCGAACTCCGGGAGACGGAAGCATCATCTCCGTGTCCAGCCGGATCACTTCGTGCGGATACGCCGCGTCGAACGCCTCCCATCCCGCCGACCGCGACGAGAAGACCGTGACCGCGCCGGCCGGAAACCACCGCATCATCTGGTCGACGTAGTAGTTGATGCCGCCAACGCGCGGCGGAAAGTCGTTGGTAACGACGAAGATATTCAAACAGTTATCAGGTGACGGGAAACGGCTGCCAGCTGACGCCGCGCTATCGCGCCAGGTTCACATTGAGGTACTCCGGCTCGCCGGTCACTTCACGCTCCACGTACGGCGCCAGCCAGGGCGGGAACTCCACCTTCGTCGTGGTTGTCGGCAGCTCGATCTCGGCCACCACCAGTCCCAGGTTGGTAAACTCGTCCACTTCCCACGTGAGCGCTCCGTCCGGAACGCGGTACCGCGTCTTCGTCACACGCTTCCCCTCGGTCAGCGGCCACATGGTGTCGAACACCGCGCGCGAGGTCTCCTCCTCCATCTCGATGCGCGCGATCCCCCTCCCGGACTTCACCGTGCGATAGAAGTGGATGCCCCGCCCCCGCCCCCGCCCCCGCAGCCCGGCGGCCCCACGTTTGGCACCGCGTCGCCCGTCCTCCGGCTCCTCCATGCGCAGCCGCTCCACCAGCACGCTGCCCGGTACGTACCCCTGTTCGATGTGTGAAGCCTGCGCGCGTGGCATCTCGTCCGGGACCGCCGAAAGCAGGTACTTGCGCTCGATTTCCATCCCCTGCCGCTCCCGCTGCTCCATGGCCACGCAGGCCCTCTCCAGATCGGCGAGGAAGCGATCGCTGCCCCGTTTCCCCCACTCACGGGTCAGCCGCCGGAAGGCGTCGAGCGCCAGTTCCTGCGCCAGGCGCGCCAGAATCGCGAAGCCCGCGAGGGATGGGTAGCGATCACTCTCCCGATCGCCCTCCGCGCCACTCCCGGTCGCATCGCTCACCGGCGTCCGCGCCATCCGGCGCCCCTCCTGCATCGCCGCCACCGACGCCATGTCCCCCAGCATCGCCAGCCAGACGTGCGCATCGTGCAGGTCGCCTAACGCGTCCTGCAGGCGCTTGAGCCGCTGCACCAGCGAGGTGCCGCCTTCGAGAAACGCCGCCACCGGCTCCAGCAGGTACCGCAGGCGCTTCCCGGCGATCCGGGCCCGGTGTGCGGGACCGTCGTCGTCCGGCGACCGCACCAGCGCCAGACGCCCCCGCAACTCACGCGCCTGCCCGCGCACCAGCTGCGCCAGCAGCGTTGCCAGCGGCGCGTCCCGCACGCCGTCATGGACGTGGGCCACCACCCGATACGATTCCAGCCGGACCTGCAACCGTTCGGTGGCCCTCGCGAAATCGCGTTCGAGCAGACCGCCGAGCGACCCTTCGGCCTCGCGTCGCTGGCGATCGAACCGCGTGATCAACCAGCGCGCCGCGGTGCGGTTGCGCTCCGGAATCCGCTTGCGTGCGGAGCGGAGCCAACCCAGGAACACCTCGGCGTCCCGGCCCGCGTTCGATGCCTTGGCGACTCGCCGCAGCCGGCGCTGCGAGCCGCGCGCCGAACTCCCCGTGAGCGCGGGTTCGAGCGCGCGGAGCCAGCTCCGCAACCGCCGCAGAGCGACCCGGAAATCGTGCAATGCCTCCTTGTCACGACGCGCGGTCAGCCGCTCGCGATCGGCCACCAGTCGGGCAAGCAACGCCAACGCCACCAGCCGGGCGCCTCGCGGCGCGGGCTCGTCCAGCAACGTGGCGTCGAATTCCTCGTCGAATGAACCGCGGCTAGTCACCGATGGCTCGAAGGTGCGCGGGCGTCAGAAGCCATCTGAGCATCGCCTTGCCAGCCCCCGGACGGTGATCGAACTCGAGGAGCGCCACGCCGCCTTTCTTCAGCTCGACCCGAGGATCCTCTCCCCCACTCACAAACCACGTGATCAGCTTCCCGAGATGCGGCTCGTGCCCTACCACCGCGATCGTCGCTTCCGCCTCCTGCCTTCCCAGCCACACCTCGAGATCGCGGGGATGGTGTTCAGGCGTCAGCGCATCCAGCACCTCGATCGAGGTGAGCCCCAGGGCGTCGGCAACGATTCGCGCCGTTTCCGCGGCGCGGGCAAACGGGCTGGTGGCCAGTACATCCGGCCGCTCCGTTGCGCGCAAGAGTCCCTTGACGTTCCGGCGCATACGGCGCCGGCCGAAATCGGTCAGCGGACGCTCGCTATCCGGGTCTCCGCCCTTGGCGAATTCTTCACGGTCTTCGGCGATGGCGTGACGAATGACGAGCAACTTCATGAGCAGACAATCCTCCTGGCCCGGCCGTTGGACGGCCGCGGGGGGAGAGAATGTATCGCGTCTCCGCGGAAGGGACAGGAAGCCGAGCGCGAGTGTTACATACATCCGGGGCGGAGGCCAAAGGTCAAACGCCACAGGCCAAACGCCACAAGCCACAAGGGCCACAAGCCAAAGGCCAAACGCCATGGGCCAGAGGCCATAGCCCAGGGGGCATGGGCTAGAGGGCATGGGCCGGAGGCCATACGCCCACCCCCACCCTCGGCCCGTAGCGAAACGGCCGGGTGATGCTACCCTAAGGGGTGTCACGCTCCCGGCATCTCCCTGTACTCGCCTCTGGGTCCTGGCGAACCCGGGCCCACCATTCCGCGCGACGAAGAGAATGAAGAGGCGCATTCGGTGGACTCTCCTCGCGGTCGCTGTCGCCGGGGGCGGCGGCGCGCTGTACTTGCGCCAGATACTGTCCGGGCCCCTGCTGCTGGATGCCCCGCCTCCCGAGGTCGTCGCCGATTCACCTGACTCGCTGGCCGCGCCTCGCGCCTCCATCGTCGAAGCGCCCATCAGCTACGACCTTTCCGCTGCCGTGGATTCCCTCGAGGCCGCTGTGCCGCGCGACTACGGCGACATCGAGGAACGGCTCCAGGCAGGGAACAACAAGCGCGCGCACTTTGCGTTCGCCGTGTCGCGATCGCCGTTCCGGGTGCGGTCGGACGGGCTGACCGTCACGATCTCCACGGACGTTGAATACGAAGCCCGCGGATGGTATCGGCCGATCATCGGTCCCGAGTTGAGTGCTGCCTGTGGCACCGGAGGTGTACCGCGGCCGCGCGTGCGCGCCACGCTGGTCTCGTCGGCACGGATCACCCCGGACTGGCAAGTTGTGACGCGGACGCGGGTGAAGCGACTCGAGCCCTACAGCACCGATGCGCGGGACCACTGCCGGGTCACGATCTTCCACATCGACGTCACCGGTCGGGTGATCGAGGCCACCCAGCGGATGCTCGAGCGGAACCTGGCGCGGTTCGATCGATCGGTGTCGCGCTGGGATGCCAAGTCCTGGTTCGAGCACGTCTGGCTGCAGCTCGAGCGCCCCATCCGGTTCGCCGACAGCATCTACATGGTGATCAATCCGTTCGCCGCCCAGCTCGGAGACGTGACGTCCGACGGGAACGTGATCGTGGGCAACCTTCGGCTGATCGCGTCGCCGCGCGTGCTGACCGGGCCCCGGCCGGACGAAGGGGAGCGGATGCGGCCCCTTCCACGGCTGGAGCGCGTGGACAGCGTCGGGACCGGAGCCATCGTGCTGATCGACGCGTCGTTCACGTATCCGGTGGCGACCGGGCTGCTGCGAAAGGCGCTGGTGGGCAGGTGGATCTCGGAGTCGGGCCGGCGTGTCCGGATCCGCGACGTGACGCTCAGTGGGATCGGGGGCGGTCGGGTGGCGTTAGGCGTCACCCTCGGCGGTTCGGTGCGTGGCCGGCTCTTTCTGACGGGAACGCCGAGCCTCGATCGCGCCAGCCACCAGGTCTTCGTGCCTGACCTCGACTACGACGTGGGCAGCGCCGACCTGCTGGTACGCGGGTTCGAGTGGCTGCAGGGCGATGAGATGCGCGATTTCCTCCGGCAGCGCGCTCGCCTTCCCGACTCGGCGTTGCTCGGAAAGCTCAGCGTGCTGGCCGAGCGCGGAATGAACCGGACGCTGACGCCGGGGGTCGATCTGAGCGCCCGGATCTTTCGCGCCGAAGGCACCGCGGTTCGGGCGACGATCGGTGACATCCGCCTGCGCGCGCTCGCCGACGCGGAACTGAAGCTCCAGATCAACAAGGCGCCCACGCTGCCCCGCCCGCGCTCCAGGGAACCCGGTCGCTGAGCCGTCGCGCGCGGTTTGCTGGCCGCGCCTCTGGTCGCTCTCTACATTCACCTGCAACCTGCCACTCGGCGCGGTCCTTCCTGCCTTCCGACCTCCGGCAACGCCTGCAGTCCTCGCTAGGCACCGCCTACACCCTCGAGCACGAATTGGGTGGCGGGGGGATGTCGCGCGTGTTCGTCGCCGACGAAGTGGCCCTGGGTCGCAAGGTCGTGGTGAAGGTGTTGCCGCCGGAGCTCGCGGCCGGCGTCAGTGTCGACCGCTTCAAGCGGGAGATCCAGGTGGCCGCGCGACTGCAGCACCCGCACATCGTGCCGGTGCTCTCGGCGGGCGAGATCGACGGGTTGCCGTTCTATACGATGCCGTTCGTCGAAGGGTCGAGCCTGCGGGCCCGGCTCGCCCGCGGGCCGCTCTCCATCACCGAGGCGGTCGGCGTGCTGCGCGAGGTGGCCCGCGCACTCGCCTACGCGCACGAACACGGCGTGGCGCACCGGGACATCAAACCGGACAACGTGCTGGTCACCGGCGGCAGCGCCGTGGTCACCGATTTCGGCATCGCCAAGGCCATCAGCGCGTCGCGCCTGGAGGGGGCCGCCGCGCCGACCCTGACCGCCATGGGTACCTCGTTAGGCACCCCGGCGTACATGGCGCCCGAACAGGCGGCCGGCGATCCCTCCACGAACCACCGGGCCGACATCTATGCCTTCGGGTGCATGGCCTACGAGATGCTCGCTGGCCACCCGCCGTTCCACGGGCTCACCCCCCACAAGCTGATGGCGGCGCACATGGGGGAACGGCCGCAACCGATCACCGAATTGCGCCCCGATTCGCCGCCGGCGCTGGCCGCACTCGTAATGCAGTGCCTGGAAAAGGAGCCCGATCACCGTCCTCAGAGCGCATCCGATCTGGCTCGCGTACTGGAAACCGTGACCAGCGGCGGCAGCACGCAACAGTCCCTGCCCGAGGTCCTGCTCGCCGGCCGCGGGACGCTGAAACGCGCGCTCGGCATCTACGCCGCGGCGTTCGTGGTCGTGGTCGTGCTCACCCGGGCGGCAATCGTCGGTATCGGACTCCCGAACTGGGTCTTCCCGGGCGCGCTGATCGTGATGGGGCTCGGCCTGCCGGTCATTCTCCTCACCGCGTTCGTGCAGCGCGCCACCCGCCGCGCCTACACGACGACGCCTACCCTCACCCCCGGCGGCACCCCGGCGTCGCAGGGCACGCTTGCCACCATCGCCGTCCGCGCCGCCCCGCACGTGAGCTGGCGCCGAACCGCGATCGGCGGCGTCTATGCCGGCGGTGCCTTCATCGCCCTCATCGCCGGCTACATGCTCCTCCGGGCGCTCGGCATCGGCCCGGCCGGATCGCTGATGGCCGCCGGCAAGTTCTCCGACCGCGAGAAGGTCCTCCTCACCGACTTCAAGGGCCCGCCTGACGATTCCCTGCTCGGGCCCACCGTGACCGAGGCGTTCCGCACCGACCTCGCGCAATCAGCCAACCTCTCGGTCATGCCGGCCACCGACGTGCGCGAGGCGCTGCGCCGCATGCAGCAGGCGCCCACCACCCGCGTCGATTACAACGTCGCCCGCCAGATCGCCGCCCGCGAGGGCATCAAGGCCGTGATCGACGGAGAGGTCGTCGCGTTAGGCGGCAGCTACGTCCTGTCGGCGCGCCTCGTCGCCGCCCAGACCGGCGACGAGCTGGCCTCGTTCCGCGAGACCGCCAGCGAAGCAAAGGACATCATCCCCGCCATCAGCCGCCTCACCAAGAGCCTCCGCTCCAGGATCGGCGAGTCGCTGCGTTCGGTGCAGCAGGCCAGGACCCTCGACAAAGTCACCACCCCGTCGCTGGAGGCGCTCCAGAAGTACGTCGCCGCCAACCGCGCGCTCGAAGTGGACGGCGACTGGCCCAAGGGCGAGGCACTCCTCCAGGAAGCGATTGCGCTCGACTCCGGGTTCGCCATGGCCTACCGCAAGCTCGCGGTCGAGATGAACAACCGCTTCCTGCCGCGCGCGCTCGTCAACGACCTGATCCAGAAGGCCTACGACCATCGGGACCGGCTGAGCGACGCCGAGCGATACCTCACCGTCGCCGCGTACTATCAGTTCGGACCGCACCCCGATCGGGCGAAAATCATCTCGGCGTACGAATCGCTCCTCGACGTCGATCCGGAGAACGTCACCGCGCTCAACAACCTCGCGGTCCAGTACCGCTACCGCCGCGAATTCGCGAAGGCGGAGGACCTCGCGGCGCGCGCCATCAAGGTGCAGACCACCGCCGGGGTGTTCTACAACAACCTCGCCTGGAGCCAGATCGCGCAGAACAAGCTGGCGCAAGCGCAACAGACGCTCGAACTCGCGCAGCGGAACATCCCCCGCAATCCCCAGGCGGCCTTCCTCGGCGCCTACCTGCTGGCATATCGGGGCGAGCGGGACAGCGCCACGTCGCTGGTCGACAGCATAAGCCGAGCGCGCGCGAGCGATGCCACCATCCAGAACGGGTCGGGATTCTGGATCGGAACCCTCGACTTCACCCGCGGCCGGTTGGCCGACGGTCTCCACGCCTTTCAATCGTCCAACACGGCCGGCGTCACCCTCGGCCTGCACGACGCGCCGCTCCAGGTCTACCTCGACTCGGCCACCACCGATGCCTGGTTCCGCGCCGACACCACCCGCGCGCTCCGAACCATCGAACGCGGACTGGCCGCGCACCCGCTGGATTCCATTCCCCCGCTCGAGCGCCCCTACGATCGGCTTGTCCTGCTGTACGCCCTCGCCGGCCAGCCCGACCGGGCCAAGACCATGCTGGCGGGATTCGATCGCCGACGACAGGAATCCTCGTACCTCAGCGATGACGACACGCGCCACAAGATGCTCGGCGATATCGCGCTCGCGGAGCGCCGGTTCGATGATGCCATTCGCGAGTACCGGGCTTCCGACGTGGGGGAATGCACCGTCTGTGCCCTTCCCGATCTCGCCCGTGCCTACGATCTGGCCGGCAACGCCGACTCGGCCCTCGCGGTGTTCAGCCGCTACACCGACTCGCCCTCGGACCCCACCCGGATTTTCGGTGACGCGTACACCCTGGCGGGTGCGCACAAGCGTCTCGGCGAGCTGTACGAAGCGAAGGGCGATCGCGAGAAGGCGCTCTCGCACTACGCTGAGTTCGTCGAGCTCTGGAAGAACGCCGATCCGGAACTGCAGCCGCTGGTGAAACAGGTGCGCGACCGCATGTCAAAGCTGCAGCGGGCGGAGAAGTAGCGGATGCGCCACAGCGCGGGCGTTTGCCGCCTCCGTCGGACCACCGCCTGCGCAGAAGCTCCCTGCCTCCCGTGACCTATGGCCTTTGGCCTATGACCTTTGGCCCATGACCTTTGGCCCATGACCTTTGGCCCATGACCTTTGGCCCATGACCTTTGGCCCATGACCTTTGGCCCATGACCTTTGGCCCATGACCTTTGGCCCATGACCTTTGGCCATTGGCATTCGGCCCATGTTACCTCATGTATCACTATTGCGCATAGCGTGTCGGTACCGAAAAATGCAGGGAGCGAGAATAGTTGGACGCTCCCAATCCTGGACCGCACCGGTCCTTGACCCCGAGTCCTCCACCTCAGCCCTTTTTCGCGCCAGGTCCTTACCGTAATTGAGACCAACAGACCGTTCATGCCGTGCACCTGAAGCAGCACGGCATCGCTTTCGAAGCCTCGCGACTGCGAGGTTCTGTTCCGTTGTCTCCGGTCGGTAGCGACACCCAGCCATTGGCTCGTGGATTCCGTGCGCACCGCGAATTCCGCTGCTGACGCGGCGATTGCCGCTCGCCAGGCCGGTTCGGCTGGCTCGGGGATCGCGGCTTTCCTTCCCCGGCTCGATCGCGCCATCTGGGTCGGCGTGCTCGCTCTCACAGCCGTTGCGCTGACCACCCTTGCTACGCTCGTCTCGATGGAGCGCCTCCACGGCAGGATTCTGCGACACATGGAACTGGTGCGTACCGCGAGAGACGTGGGCGCGCTGGCGAGCGATGGTGAGGCGGGCATCCGCAGCTATCTGCGCACCCGTGACCTGAGCGCCATCGCGCCGGCAGTGGCGGGCCGCCCGCGCATCGGACCGCGCATCGATTCCCTCCTGGCAGCCAGCCAGGGAGACTCCGTCGCGTCAGGCCTCGTGGCCTCCACGCGCGACGCCTACGTGGAGTGGGACCGGCGTTATGCCCGCCCGATCCTCGACAGCGTGCAGGCGGGACGCCCTGTGGTGGTGGCGCCGTTGAGCGAGCAGACGCTCTTCGACCGATTCCGCGTTGCCATCCGCGCCGTTATCGTCGCCGAGGAAACGGCGGTCAGCAGCGGGCTGCGACGCGAGCGTCTGGTTTCGATAATCGGCCTGATCGCGGTGTTCGGTGAGCTGCTCGTGCTGGCGGTGGTGCTGGTCGCCTCGCGCCGGCGGACGCTCGTTCTGGCGGGGCGCATCAGCGAACAACAGCAGACCCTGGAGCAGCAGTCGCTGGAACTTGAAACGCGGGCAACGGCCTTCGAGCACGAAGCCACCCGCAGTCGCTCGCTCGCCGAGTATCTGAGAACGACGAACCGCGAGCTGCGCGACTCGGTGGAGGCACTGACGCGTTCGCGTGAGGAGACCGCCTCCGCGCTCCGCGAACGCGACGAGACGGATTACACGCTGGCGCTGGTACTGAGCGCGGCGCCTTTTGGGGTGGCCTTGCTGGATCGTGAACTTCGCTTCGAGCGTGCCAACAGCGCTCTGGCGCGGCTCGGTGGCCTCTCTCCCGAAGAGCATGTCGGTCGCCACTTCCGCGATGTCGTCCCCACGCTGGCTTCGGTCATCGAGCCGGCACTGGTCGAGGCACTCGAGACTGAGCGGCCGGTGCTGGGCGTGGAATTCGACGGCGAGTCGGCCACCGAAGCGGGGAAACGGCGTCACTGGACGCTGAGCGCGTATCCGGTGCGCTCCCAGGACGGCAGTGTCCGGGGTGTGGGCGCGATCCTCGTCGATGCCACCGAACGGAAGAACCTCGAACGCCAGCTGCTCCACGCCCAGAAAATGGAGGCGGTGGGCCGTCTCGCGGGATCCATCGCCCACGACTTCAACAACCTTCTCACCGCAATCTCGGCGTTCGCGCAGTTCGCCTCGGAAGAATTGGGCGACGAGCACGCGTCGCGCGATGACCTCGGCCAGATCCTGCTGGCCACCGAGCGTGGCACCGCGCTCACGCGGCGGTTGCTCGCGTTCAGTCGGCAGCAGTTCCTGCACCCCCGGGCGCTCGATCTCAATCGCCTCATCGCCAGCCTGGAAGGACTCATGCAGCGGCTGTTGGGCGAAGACGTGAAGCTCGACCTGCGCCTGACGTCGGACCTGTGGCCGGTCGACGTCGATCCCGGGCAGCTCGAGCAGGTGATCCTCAACCTGGCAGTCAATGCGCGGGACGCGATGCCGAATGGCGGACGGTTGGTGATCGAGAGTTCGAATGTCGATCTGGATCGCGCCTTCGCGGCGACGCACAGCGAAGTGACGCCCGGTCCGTTCGTGATGCTGGCCGTCTCCGATAACGGGATCGGCATGGATGCCGGCACGCAGGCCCACGTGTTCGAACCGTTCTTCACCACCAAACCTGTTGGCAAAGGCACCGGCCTCGGTCTCTCCACCGTCTACGGGATCGTCAAGCAGTCGCGCGGCGACATCTTCCTCTACAGCGAACGTGGTCGCGGGACGACGTTCAAGATCTATTTCCCGCGCAGCCAGCACGTGGTCGAGCCGGTGGTTCCCGCGGCGGCGGCCCCGTCGGACGCCAGCCTGCCGCCGCTGATCATTCTGCTGGTGGAGGACGATTCCGCCGTGCGACACGTCGTGCACCGGGTGCTCACCAGGCACGGCAGCACCGTGCACGACGCGGAGAATGGTCGTCAGGCATTCGAGATGCTCGAGCACCTGGGAGGCGGGGTCGACCTCATCCTGAGCGATCTGGTCATGCCGGAAATGGGTGGCCTTGAATTCTCGCGGCGGGTGAAGGAGCGATGGCCGAAGACGCGGGTGCTGTTCATGTCCGGATACACGGCGGAGACCGCGCAGCGCGAAGCCCTGCTGGACTCGGGTGCATCATTCATCGAGAAGCCGTTCACGTCCGATGGTCTTCTCGTCAAGATCCGCGAGGCCATGGACCCGGGGTCGGCGGCGGGGGCGGCGGCGTAGGAGGGCAGCGAACTGACGGCTCACGGTATTCCCGCCGGGCTCGCGCTTCTCGGCTGTCCGCAACGAGCTTTCGGAGCGCGTTCTTCCCGCTTGATCTGCGTGCTGGCCGCCGCTTGCCGGCAGCCGCGAGCCCTGCTCGTTCGCTGATCGCTGGCGGCGAGATACTGACGCCGCCCCGGCCCACACGTGCTGGAAGAGAGGATGGTGCGGCTCGATCGCTGTGACCGCTCCAACGGCCTTAACCAACTCCCCCACCTCACCGTCTTACCTCCTGCACCATCCGTTTCCCCTTTCGCAGGATGCAAGACGATGATCTCAGCCCGTAAACCGCTGGCCGGAGCAGCATTCGCCGTTGCCATGATCGCGCTTCCGGCCTTCGCTACGGCCCAGGGTGGACGCGGACCCGGCATGGGACCCCCTCCAGGGCCGAATCCAGTCTCGTCGCTCATCGACATGCGGCGTCAGCTCGACCTCACACCCCGGCAGGTGGCGGCGCTCGACTCCATCGAGCGCAGCCTGGCGCAGCGGAACGGCGCGGTCCTTCAGCGACTGCAGAGCCGTCGCGACTCCCTCGTGCCAAATCGTGAGCGCCGCGGCCTCACGCCTGACGAGCGCACGGCGCTCCGGGCGCGCCTCGATTCTCTCGCTCCACTTCGCGCACAGATCCAGCGCAACGACTCCACGGCCGGCGCCGCCGCGTTCCGCGTCCTGACCGACTCGCAGCGCGCACGCGTAAGCGAGATGCAGGCCGCCCAGCGTGGGTTCGCCATGGGCCGCGCGATGGGACGACGCGGGGGCGGCGGACCCATGGCTCAGCGCCGGGGCGCAATGATGCGGGGTCGCCAGGGCCGTTTCGGAGGCGGCGGGCGAATGGGCGCGCCGGGAATACGGGGCCGGATGATGCCGCGGCGCCCGTTCGAGATGGGGCCTCCAATGAATTGGATGGGACCCGGACCGGGGCGCGGAATGCGTCAGCGCATGACGCCCGGACAGAACGGTGGAATGGCGCCGGGCATGATGCCGGGGATGGGCCCGGGACAGAACGGTGGAATGGCGCCGGGCGGGGGCATGCGGCCGTTTCGCGGCCAGGCACCGGGCGGGGGCATGCGCCCGTTTCGCGGCCAGGCACCGGGACCTGATGGACGCATGGGCCCTCCGGGCGCAGGCGTTGGTCCGATGCCGCGGATGAATCGTCGGATGGTCCGTCCACAACCGCCCGATTCGGCGGCTCGGCCCAGGGTACCCGGCGACTCAGTTCCCCCGCCCCCTCCGCCTCGACGGCGCCCACCGTCCGATCAACCACGCTAGTCAGGCAGCACGGCTGGGCGCAGTCACGACGGTGTTACACGACCGCGCGACCTCAGGGGGTCGCGCCGTCTTCCCTTGTGCAGAGACCTGGGCGGCACGCACACATCGCGCACCCCGGACCGGCGCTCAGCGGCGCGCCGCTCGGCCTCCCAATCGCTCGCGCAGGCTGACGCGCCGCTCGCGCTCGGGCGCCGGCGACAGCCCGGTCGCATCCTCCTCCGGCGCGCTGCGCAGCACCACCCGCAGGAGCACACCGTACAGGATCAGGCAACCGATCGCACCGATCACCGCGATGGCAAGGGCGAGCCGCCCCCAGACACCGCTGTTCGCTGCCAGTTCCGGTGACACGGCCAGACAGCTGATTGCGAACCCGATCGCCACCGCGCTTGCCAGCAGGGCCTTCCAGAACGATCGCCGTATCGCCTCTTCGTGCTGGAGCTCCCAGACCAGGGTCGCGTGGTACACCAGCATGTTGGAGTTCATCTCGAAGCTCGGCTTGAGCAGCGGATCGTAGGTCCGCGCGAGGGCGCGATAGCTGCGGCGTGAGTACAGGTGACGGATGTACAGCGCGCTGGCGGCTTCGTTCGGCACTTCGGCCAGCCGCTTTGCCGCGCGCTCGACGCTTCGGCCGGTCGCCTGCAAGGCAAACAGCACGATGGCGCCGAGCAGCCCGATCGCCCCGGCCAGCGTCTGGGCCACCGTGCTCATCGTGTAGTAGAGCGTCGATTCGACGTGGGGATTCACGGGGTGGCGCGGCAGGCACCGGTGCGGAACCTGATAACATCGGCCCGCCGCCTTACGCGGAGATTAACCGCGCTTGATGGATCCGACGCCTGCTGCGCGGCGTCCGGGGCGGCGCGCGAACTCAGCGCGGCCCCGCGGGAAGATGCTCGTGCAGGAATCTCGTCAGGAGGTTGAAGAGATGGGTCCGCGTATTGCGCCCTTCGAAGATACCATGCGTCCGGTTTGGATACTCCATCATGGTGAACGGCTTGTTGCGCGCCACCAGGGCGTTGATGAGTTGTTCGGTCCCCTGATAGTGCACGTTGTCGTCCCCTGACCCGTGGACCACCAGCAGGTCGCCGCGCAATCCGCCGGCAAAGTAGAGGGCCGAGGCGTCGCGATAGGCGGCGGAGTCCGTCTGCGGAAGACCCACGTATCGTTCCTGGTAGATCGTGTCGTAGTTGTGGACATCGGCCACCGGCGCCACGGCCATGCCCACCTTGTACACATCAGGCGCGCGGAACATGAGGAGCAGGGTCGACGAGCCGCCTCCGCTCCACCCCCACACGCCGAAGCGTGTGGAGTCGACGTACGGGCGGCGGCCGATGATGCGCGCAGCCGCCGATTGTTCCCGCACCCGCAGCGCGCCCATCTGGTTGTGCGGCGCCTTGCGCCAGGCGCGTCCCTTGGGGGCCGGGGTACCCCGGTTGTCCACGCTGGCCACGATGTACCCCTGCTGCGTCAGCATCAGGTGCCAGAGCCATGTGGGGCCGTCGTACTCGTCGCGCACAGTCTGATCGGCCGGTTCCCCGTACACGTAGAACAGGACCGGGTACTTCTTCGCGGGGTCGAAATCCGGCGGCTTCATCATCCAGCCATCGAGCGCGATACCGTCGCCGATGTCGACCTTGAAGAACTCCACTGGCCCCTGTTTCAGCGCGGAGAGCCGGGTGACGAGCGCGGCATTCGACACGAGGGTGCGCGTGACGGTATGGTCGGGCAGCTTGACCAGGTCGGTAATCCCGGGCGTGCCCCATGACGACCAGGAGTGGATCGCCCAGCTCCCACCCGGGGAGATGTCATACTCGTGATTCCCCCGCGCCGAGTCAGGCGTTAGGCGCTGGGGCGCGCCGGAGCCGTCGAGACGGATGCGCCAGAGAAACATGCGGGTCGCGTCGTCAGGCGACGCGTAGTAGTAGAGCCACCCGCCCTGCCTGTCCACGTGCGCCACTTTCATCACGTCGTACGGACCTTTGGTGACCAGATGCATCGTGCCGTCGCGATTCACCAGGTAGGCGTGGCGCCATCCGTCGCGCTCGCTGAGCCACATGAACGCCTTGCCGTCGTCGAACCAGTGCAGCGCGGGCCCGGGGCCCCAGTCCACATAGTCGTCGTAGATGTCGATCCACGCGCTGTCCTGGTCCACCAGCACGCTGCGGGCGTGTCCGGTCTTCGCATCGGCGAACCAGAGCGTGTTGACCGTCTGCCGCCGGTTGAGCTGTTCGATCGCGACTTCGTCCGACCCGCCGGCCCATTCCATTCGCGCCAGATAGTTCTGCCGCGGATCGCCGGGGATGTCGAGCCACCGGGTCGGCCCGCCGCCGGCGCGCACCACGCCGATCCGCGCCGCCGAGTTGGTCGTTCCCGCCTTGGGATACTGCACGGGCTTCACGAACGAGTAGAGGGAATCGGTGTTGTCGATCAGCAGGAAGTCGCGCACGCCGCTCGCGTCGAGCTGCCAGTAGGCGATCTGCGTCCCATCCGGGCTCCACCGGAACCCATCGCGCTGGCTGAGTTCTTCCTCGTAGACCCAGTCGAACGTCCCGTTGATGATCGTCGTCGATCCGTCGGTGGTGAGCGGAACGATCGCGCCGTCATCGACCGACTCCACGTAGAGATTGTGCTCGCGCAGGTAGGCCACGCGCTTGCCGTCGGGCGAGAATTTCGCGAATTGCAGCGTGGACGGCTTCGCGTCGGGGCCGCCCAGTTTCTTCAGGCGCCCGGAGGAGAGATCCAGCACCCAGAAGTCACCACGGGTGTTGGCGCGCCATACGCGCTGGGAATTGGTGAAGATGAGGAGGCGGGAATGATCGGCGGACCAGAAGTAGTCGTCGAGGTCGAGCGGCTCACGGGCGCCGGCCGGAACCAGCCGGGCCGCCGTCACCAGAACCGTGGCCCGACCCGTGGCCGCGTCGAAGCGGACTAGATTCGAACCGTTCCCGTTGGCGGCCGGCTCGACGGCCGTATAGCTGCTGTCATCCAGCCAGCGTGTGGGGCCGAAGGATTCGGGGAAGAAGTCCGGGGAGTTGTAGATCCGCTCCACCGTAATCAGTGACGGATCGAGCCGTTGCTGCGCGTGGGCAGCCGGGGCTCCCGGCAGACCGATGGCGCAGAGTGCGAGCACGAAAAGGCGAAACACACGCATGAGGCGCCGTACCTCGGTGTGGGTCGAGTCGGACGCGGATGACCTGAGCGTCGACGTGAATGGCGACCTGGAGCCGCCTTCTATATAGGATGCTGGAAGCCTTGCGGGAATCGTCGCCCGGCACGAAACGCAATTACGTTGTCCGGATGCGGGGACGACGCGAACCAGCCAATCCGGAGGGAACGTCATGATTTCTTCATCCGAGATGCCCGTTGTCGGGCGCGACGTCCGGTTTCTCGTGTTCTCCGGGTCTCTTCGCGCCGACTCGTACAATTCCCTCCTGGCGCGTCTGGCGGGACGGGTGATCGAGGCGCACGGGGGTACGGTGGATATGGCCGCGATGGGCGACTTCGACTGTCCGTCGTACGACCAGGACGTCCAGACGCGAGACGGTCTGGCGCCCGGAGCGCAGGAGTTCCGCCGTCGCCTCGAAGCCAACGACGCCTTCGTCATCGCGTCACCCGAATACAATTCGTCGCTGCCCGGGGTGCTCAAGAACGCGATCGACTGGGTGTCTCGCCACAGCCCCCAACCCTTCAACGAACGGCACGGGCTTCTGTTGTCGGCATCCCCGAGCATGGTGGGCGGTAACCGCGGGCTGTGGGCGTTGCGGATCCCGCTCGAGCATCTCGGCGCGCGTGTCTTCCCCGACATGTTTTCGCTGGCCCAGGCGCACCAGGCGTTCGGCGCCGAGAGCGGAATCGCGCACGCCCCGCTCAGGGCGCGGTTCGAGCAGACGATCGTGGCGTTCATGGATCTCGTGGAGGCGGCCAAGCACTATCCGTGCGCGAAGAAGGCGTGGATCGAGTTCCTGGGCGAACGGCCACAGCCGGTGATCGATCGCGTCGAATAGCCGCGCGCCCTCAACGCCATCTCCATCGCAAGTCGTCGCTCACCGCTGACAAACATGTTTCCGCAGCCCATTCTCACCACCGACCGCCTGACGCTGCGCCCGTTCGCGCCCGCCGATGCTCCCGCCGTGGAGCGGATGGCCGGCGCCTTCGAGGTGGCCGATACCACCCTGACCATTCCCCATCCGTATCCCCGAGGTGCGGCCCCGCTCTGGATCGCCACCCACGCTCCGGGCTGGGAGGTGGGCGAGCTGGCCAGCTACGCCGTCACGATGGACGGGGCGCTGGTGGGAGCCATCAGCCTCACGCTGACGGCGGCGCATCGGCGGGCCGAGCTCGGGTACTGGATCGGCGTTCCGTTCTGGGGACGCGGTCTCGCGACCGAAGCGACACATGCCGTCATCGCCCTGGGGTTCGAGCGACTCGACCTGAACCGCATTCAGGCCATGTATTTGACGCGCAACCCCGCGTCAGGCCGGGTCATGCAGAAGTCGGGCCTGGCGCTCGAGGGCGTGCACCGCGAATACCTCCTGAAGAACGGGCGGTTCGAAGACGTGGCGCGGTATGCGCTGCTGCGCCGGGACTGGCGTGCTGCCGCATCGCGCGCCGGAGATGCCGGCCGGGCCGGGCACACGTTGTCGGCCACGGACAACGATTCTCGTTAGGCTTCCGGATGTCATCGCCCGCCGGTCGCCCCCTCTGGCGCTGTCCCGATTGCGGGCGCCGATTCGCCAGCAAGCGACAGTCGCACGCCTGCGGCCGCTACACGCTGGCCTCCCATTTTCGCGGCAAGCCGCGTCAGATCCGCGACATCTTCGATGCCGTCCGGGCCGCCGCGCGCCGGTGCGGCCCGGTGATCGTCCTCCCGGAAAAGACCCGGATCGCGTTCCAGGTGCGCATGTCGTTCGCCCAGGTCACGCCCCGCCGGGCCTGGGTGGACGGTCACATCGTGCTCGCGAGGCGCTGCCCGGACCCTCGGTTCCGCCGCATCGACACGATTTCAGCGCGAAACCACGTCCATCACTTTCGCCTGTTCGCGGCATCGGAGGTCGACGCAGTGGTGGAAGGTTGGCTGCGGGAGGCCTGGGCGGTCGGTGCCCAGCACCATCTCCGACGCAGCCGGGACCGCAGTTGAGTACGCGCCCTCGGCCGGTGGTCGAGTACGTCCCGTGACCTGCGCAACCACTCGACGGCATGTCGGCGGCGGCCGGCCCGGCCGGGCGGCTCGGTATGTTCGAGGTCGACGCAGAGCCGCGCGCGGCCGACGACGCCCGGCGACCGAATGAACGTCCCCGCGCGCTACGGGCAGTTCCCCGGCGCGGTCGCCGCCCCCGTTGTAATGATCGTGGCGCCGGCGATGTTGAACACATCGTTGCCCGACAACGGCACGTGATCCCAGAGGTTGAGCGCGGCGTTGATGGTGATCGGCGTGTTCGTCCAGAGATCATTGATCGTGTTGCAGAAGATCAGGTTGCCGCCCACGCTGCCGGTGGATCCGCCGCCGAGGTCGCCGCCTGGCGAGTCGTATTCCACACCGTAGTGGTTGGCGGTGATCACGTTGTGCTCCACGCGGCTCCCCACACCGCCGCCAATGAACCCGAGTCCGGTGCCGCCGTTGTCGCGGATCACGTTGTCCGTGATCACGTGGTTGGTGGAGTTGTTGCAGATGTAGACCGCGGTGGCGCCCCCGTTGTTGACGATGCTGTTCCTGCGCACTGTCACGCTGCTCGCGCGAATCAGAAGCGTCATCGCATCGAAGGCATGTATGGTATTCGCCAGCTGCAACCCGGCGATGACCGTGTTCGCGCCCGGTAGGATCGTCGCGCCGTATGTGCCACAATCACCTCCCACCGACACGTTTGCGCCGCCCACCACATTCGTGGCCGTGGTCCCCTGTCCCTTGTTCGCCTCATCACCGATCAGGCTGACGCCGGCCGCAACCGCGATGGGGAAGACCTCGCCGAGGCCCGCGTCGTAGTTGCCGGGCGCCACCCACACCACGTCACCCGACTGCGCGAGGGCGACGCCGCGCGTGATGGTCCTGAAGGGCGCCGCACAGGTGCCGTTTGCGGTCGCGTCGTTGCCGATCGTCGCCGAGACGAAGAGGGTCGGCGACACGCCAACCGGCGCCTCGAGTCCCGCCTGGCACACCATGAGCGGCGCGGCTCCGGAGTGGCCACCGACGGTGGCAGAAATCGCCGTGGTACCGGCGGCGACTGCGGTGACCGTGCCGCCGCTGGCCACCGTCGCCACGCTGGTGTTGCTCGAGGAAAACGAGGTGGCGCGGCCGCTCAGCGTATGACCGGTCGCGTCGAGCGCGACCGCCGTCGCCTGGGTGGTCTGCCCCGGCAGCAGCGTTTCGCTGGCGAGCGTCAGCGTGACGCTGGCGACGGCAGGTGCTTCGGTGCTGCCGCCGCTGCATCCCGCGACTCCACTCGTCAGGCAGAGCAGGAGCAGTCCGCGGTGTGCGAAATGCGGAGATGGTCGGCGCAACGCCGGACGCTCCCCGCACCAAGCGTTCCATCGCCGGTTGGTACATGGTCGGTGCAACGCCGGACGCTCCCCGCACCAGGCGTTCCATCGCCGGTTGGTATGATGAGTGATCATGTGGTCGGGCCCGCCTAACGCCGATGTCGGGAACAGACTGCCTGCGTCGCCATTCCCAGTCGCAGCGGCCTCGGCACCAGTCGAAGCCGCGATGACAGTGATGATATATACGGCTGCGGCGGTGCGCTCGGGGACTTTGCAGATCAGCCCGGTGTAGACCTGGGGCAGTCGGTGAGGTGTGGTCTTTGGCCTGCTGACGCTCTATGTCCTGTACGGCGAGTCGTCCCGGTACGGAGAATCGTCGCTGTCACCGTACTTGTGTCGTTTGGCGGGCCGGTGACCCGCGTGCTGCGCCTGCGCATTTGCCTTCGGTTCGACGATCACGTCAGGCGCCATGTGGCGCAGGATGTCCAGAATCCCCTTGCTCAGGTGCTGGCCATAGCGGAGCAGCCGCTCGGCGCGCGTCCGCTGCGCCAGCAGGAAGACGAGAAACGGCTTGTCGGCCTTCGCCGTGTTGCAGCGCTTGCAGGCGAGGACGAGGTTGTCGCGTCGGTCGTACGCAGACTGTCCCTTGCGCGGGGCGACATGGTCGAGGGTCAGCGAGCGCGGGGTGTACGTGTGCCCGCAGTAGGCGCAGACCGGGCCGTGCTCAGCGAGAAGCCAGGCGCGCGTATCGGCATACGCCGCCCGGCCAGTCGGAACCGACGAATGTTCGGGAACGCGGCGCCTGGGCTTCGCCTTTCGCCTGGGGCGCCGCCGTCTGGGTGGTGGAGACATGGCGAGGCGAAAGATAGTCCGGTTGCGGTTGGCGGTCAGTAGTCAGCGTGAAGACCTGGAGCGAGAGCCGACAGTTGCATGTTGATCTCTGATAGCTGATACCTGACGTATCCCAATGCGCGACATCGGAGCCCCGTGACCATTCGCCGGCGCGGAGAACTCGTCCACGTCCTGTTCGACATCGGTGTCGTCGTCAAAGGCATCGACGGCGCACTGGAGATCGCCGGCGGCGTACTCCTGGTTGCCCTCACCCGGTCGCAGATCACCGGCATCGTAGCGACGTTGACGCAGCACGAGCTCAGCGAAGACCCGCGAGACGCTCTGGCACGGATCCTCCTCCAGGCGTCGGCGCACCTGTCCGCCAGTACCCAACTGTTCGGCGCCGTGTACCTGGTCGTCCACGGCGTAATCAAAGTCGCACTGGTCGCCGCCCTGTTACGACGGAAGGCCCGGGCCTATCGGTGGGCCATCGTCGCCTTCCTGCTCTTCCTTCTATACCAACTATACCGCTACACCCACACCAAGTCGCTCGGGCTGCTCGCGCTCTCCGCACTCGACCTGTTCGTCATCGGTATCACCTGGCTCGAGTACCGACGCCTGCGCAGGTCGCATGGGTTCAACTGACTGCAGGTCACGAGCTCATGAGCCGAAGGTCGTAGCGGATCCTGGCGTTCATGGCACGTAGCACACCGTGACCTCTGAATGCGGCATGCCGCAGCGGTGGCCGAATGCTGACAGCTGATAGCTGATGACGGATACCTGATCGCGGATACCTGCCGTTTCTATTCCCCCCGCAGCACGGTCGTCGGCGACAGGCGCACCGCGCGCAACGCAGGGCCCGTCGCGGCGATCAGCGCGACCGTCGCGAGTGCGAGCGGCACCCCGAGAAACGTCACGGGATCTGCCGCTCCCACGCCGAATAGAAAACCGCGCAGCAGACGCACGACGCCGAAGCCGGCGATCAACCCGATCGCGACACCGAGCAGGACGGGCTTGAGGCCCTCGCCAATCACGTGCGCGAAAATGCGGCGGCCATCGGCGCCCATCGCCATCCGCACACCGAGTTCGCGCATCTGCGCGGACACCGCGTAGGCCAGCATGCCGTAGACGCCGATCGCCGCGAGCAGAAAGGCCACCCCGGCAAACGAGAGGAGGAGCAGGGTGCGAAATCGGGGCCGCGCGAGCGTGGCATCAACCACCGCTTTCATCGTCTGGGTGGCATAGACCGGCGTCCGTGGTTCGACCTCATGAATCACCGCCCGCACGGCCGCCGCGAGCGACGCCGGATCGGTCGTGGTGCGCAGCACGATCCACGGTTCGTCCTGCTTCCAGACCGGCGCTTGTGACTGGGGCACATAGATCACGGGTTCGGTCGCCTGATCCAGCGCGAACTGCGCCACGTCACCTACCACACCCACGATGCGCGGTGGCGGATCCGCGTCGAAGATCTGCAGGTGCGCGTCCACCGCGCCGCCCCCCGGGAAGTACCGGCGCACGAAGGCCTCGTTGACCACCACCACGTTCTCGGATGTATCGGCGCCATTGTCCGACGGCTCCAGCAGGCGACCGGAGATCAGGCGGATCCCCATGGCGCGGAAGTACCCCGGACTCACGGCGCGCGTCTCCTCCGAGGGCGTATGACCCGGCGCGGGCGCAGGACGCCCGACGACGGTGAAGCCGTTCCCGTCGAAGCTTCCCGACATCGGAAGGAGGTCCGTCATGCCCACTGCCTGCACACCGGGCAGGGCGCCCAGCCGCTCCGTGAGTCGGTCGTACAGTCCCAGCGTCGCCGTCTCGCCGGCGGCGGTTGACGGATCATACGGATCCGCTGGTGGATCGATGCGCAGTGCGAGCACCTGCCTCACCACGATGCCGGGATCGACCGCCGCGAGCCGAAGCAACGAGCGGCCCAGCACACCCGCCCCCAGCATGACGACCACGGCCATGGCGACCTGCGCCGCCACAACCGCCCGACGCACTCGTCCCTGACCACGCGACGCGGTGTCGTGTCCCCCGCCCAGCGCAGCGCGCAGGTCCACGCGCGCGGTATGCCACGCGGGGAGGAGGCCGAACACGAACGCCGATCCGCAGGCGACCACCAGCGCAAACGTGAGCACCCGGTAGTCCATGCCGACCGACTGGGCACGAGGCAGTTCGCCCGCAGCGAGCGATACGAGCCACCGCGTGGACAGAGCGGCGATCGCAAGACCACCCGCCGCGCCCAGCAGCGCCAACAGGAGGCTCTCCACCATGAGCTGACGCACCACCCGACACCTGGACGCGCCGAGCGCCGTTCGCATGGCAATCTCGCGGCGGCGTGCGGCGGCACGGAACAGGAGGAGATTGGTCACGTTGGCACATGACGCGAGCAGCACCAGGCCGACCGCCGCCAGCAACATCCACAGCACGCCCCGCACACCGCCCACGATCTGCTCGGTCAGCAACGCCGCGCGGACACGGCGGCCGGTGTCTTCCCTCGGAAATGTCTCCGCCAGACGAGACTCGATCGCCGCCAGCGACGCCTCGGCCGCCTCGCGCGAGACGCCCGTTCTGAGCCGCGCAATCGCGGTGAACGAGTGACTCCCTCGCTCGCTCCTCCGGAAGTACTGCGGAGTCGACCGCCAGAGTTGCGGCGCGCCGAACCCCGCACCCGAGAGTCCGGGCTCCTCCATGCGGGGCGCCACGCCCACGACGGTGTACGGAAAGCCGCTCAGATTGATGACCCGGCCTGCGACGCCCGCATCGCCGCCGAAGGCGTCGCGCCACAGACCCCAGCTCAGGACCACGCGGTTGGCGCCGCCGGCATCCTCGTCAGGCAGGAAGAACCGCCCCACCGCCGGCCGCAGGCCCAGGACGTCGAAGAACCCAGCCCCCACCGACGCCGCGTCCAGCTTTCGCACACTGCCATCCATCAGCAGCGTGGGACTGTACTCGTCGTAGAGCGCGCCTGCCTCGAACACGCTGGACTGCCGCATCCAGTCGTAGTAGTCGGGGGCCGAGATGGTGCCGCGGCCGCTTCCGTCCGCATCGTACGACAGAAGTTGCACAATGCGGTCCGGCTCGCGGTATTCGAGCGGCCGCAACAGGAGCCCGTTCATGACGCCGAAGACCGCTGTCGTTGCCCCGATGCCGACCGCGAGCGTGGTCACCGAGATCGTGGCGAACCCGGGCGCTCGCCTCAGGGCGCGCAGCGCATAACGCGCGTCCTGCCAGAACGCGTCCCAGCCACCGAAACCCCGGGCGTCCCTCGCCTCCTCCTTCCACCGCTCCACACCCCCGAAGTCGCGCAGCGCCAGGCGCCGCGCCTCCCCTTCCGTCAGGCCCGCCGCAATCCGATCCGCCGCCTCGAGCGACACGTGATGCAACATCTCGTCCGACATGTCGCGCTCGAAGCGCGACCGGCGTACCAGGCCGAACAGCCTTCGGCGCAACTGTCTGAAAATGGTCATGCGCCCTGCCCTCCGTGAACCCGGCCCGTCGGCCCGGAGCCGCGTGCCCCTTACCTAGACATTCGACAACGCGAACCTGCAGGATGATGCGCCTGTTGTCGGATGTCAAGGTATTGCTGCAGCACCACGTGTATCACCTCGTCCCGCCCGTCCCCCAGGGTCCACTGCCTCCACTGCCTCCACTGCCTCCACTGCGTCCACTGCCTCCCACGTCGTCCCCGCCGTGTCCCGGTCGTCCCATGCTGGTCCCGTTTCTCCCATCCCGTTTGCGTCGCCGTGCCGCGACCGCCATTCTCCTCCGCGTCCCTCGCTTCGGAGCCCGCATGCGCCACCTAACGAGCATCCTCGCACCGGGAATCGCGATTGCGCTCCTCAGCGCGTGCGCACCCTCCGCACCAGCGAACCCGAATCGGCCAGGTGACTGGCCGGTCTACGGCGGCGATCCCGGCGGCGCCCGCTTCTCGCCACTCACCCAGATCACCCCGGACAACGTGGCCCGGCTTGACGTGGCCTGGACCTTCCACACGGGTGAGATGGGCATTCACCCCGATCGGGGACGCGCACCGGCCCTGGAGACGACTCCCCTGGTGGTCGATGGCACCATGTACCTCACCACCGCACTCGGTCGCGTCATCGCGCTCGATCCCGCCACCGGGGCGGAACGCTGGCGCTACGACAGCCACGTGAACCCCGAAGGGGGCTACGGCGACTTCACCAACCGCGGCGCTGCAACCTGGCTCGATCCATCGGCACGCGCCGGCGCCGCGTGCCGTCGCTCCATCTACATCGCCACCATCGACGCCCGGCTCATCGCCATCGACGGCGCCACCGGCACGCCGTGCGACGCCTTCGGCGATCACGGCGCGATCGATCTGCGCACGGGCCTGCGCGTCGCCCCGTTCGAGCCGCCGGCGTACGAGGAAACATCCCCGCCCGCGGTGATCAACGGACTGGTCGTCGTCGGCTCGGCCATCGCCGACAACGGCCGGCTCGCGCCGGCAAGCGGCGAAGTCCGCGGGTTCGACGCACGAACCGGCGCGCTCCGCTGGACGTGGGACCCCATCCCGCAGGACCCGGGCGACTCGGCCGTGTCCACCTGGCTGAACGGCTCCGCGGCGCGCACCGGGGCGGCCAACGCCTGGTCGATCATCGTCGCCGATCCGGCGCGCGATCTCGTGTTCGTGCCCACCGGCAGCGCCGCTCCCGACTACTACGGCGGTGAACGCCTGGGCGCCAATCGCTACGCCAATTCCATCACCGCGCTTCGCGCCTCGACCGGCCGCGTGGTGTGGAGCTTCCAGACGGTGCACCATGACCTCTGGGACTACGACAATGCATCACCGCCCACCCTGGTCACGATCATCAAGGACGGCCGCGCCATCCCGGCGGTGCTTCAGGCGACCAAGACGGGGATGCTGTACGTGCTGGACCGCGAGACCGGTGCGCCTGTCTTTCCGGTCGAAGAGCGCCCGGTACGCGCGAGCGACGTCCCGGGCGAGCAGGCGTGGCCCACCCAGCCGTTTCCGACAGTCACGCCACCGCTCAGTCCCCACGGCTTCACCACCGACAGCATCTGGGGCCCGACGCCCGCCGACCGCGCAGCGTGTCGCCGGATGGTGGGCAGTCTGCGCATGGGATCGATCTTCACGCCGCCCAGCACGCACGGCACGCTCGTACGTCCGTCCAATATCGGCGGCGCGGCGTGGGGTGGCGCTGCCGCCGACAGCGCGCGCGCCATGGCGGTGATTCCGGTGAACACCCTCATCGCCGAGGTGCAACTCATGCCTGACGAGAAGGTGGATGCGCCCGGGTTCCGGCGCGAGCCGGGCTACGAGTACACCCGGATGCGCGGCACCCCCTATGTCATGCGCCGGCGTCTGGTCAAGGGGCCGTCGGGACTGCCCTGCTCCCCGCCACCCTTCGGTCTGCTGGTGGGAGTGGACCTCTCCACGGGACAGATCCGCTGGCGCGTCCCATTGGGGGATCTCCCCACGCCGGACGGTGCCGCGGTGCAGCACCCCACCGGATCGCCCGGACTGGGCGGGCCGATCGTCACGGCCACCGGACTCACGTTCATCGGCGCCACGCTGGACCGTCAGATTCGCGCGTTCGAGACCGCGTCCGGGCGCGAGCTCTGGCACGCGAGCCTGCCAGCCGGGGCGCGGGCGACTCCCATGACCTACCAGGCGGGAGGGCGCCAGTACGTGGTGATCGCAGCGGGCGGCGGCGACCTTTTTGGAGAGGGCGACGCAATCGTGGCATTTGCGCTTCCCCCACAGGGCGGGTAACTCACATCGCGATGATCGATCGACGGCCGCAGGTGTCGTGGCTTTCGGGATGGAGAGCCCGGGCGCTCGGCTTCGCGTTCTTCACGGCGAACGGCGTGCTCCGCTTCTGGAGTTTCTATCTCGACCTCCCCACGCGCGCGCCGGGTTGGCGACGCTGCGGTACGGGTGCGACCCAGGTGTCCTACTCCGTGCGCAACACCGTGTTCGGATCGGCACGCATCGCCCTGGCCGCGGGCACCGCGCTCGCGGCCAGCGCCACCGCGATCAGGATCATCCCCACCAGAACGAACACCACGGGGTCCTTTGCGGACTGGTGAAACAGCAGGGGCTGGACCCACCGACCCGCCGCGAGCGCGAGTGCGCTCCCGGCCGCCACCCCGGCGGCGGCGAGCCGCGCACCCTGGCCAACCACCAGCCGCAGCACATCGTTGTCGCGGGCGCCTAACGCGATCCGGACACCGAGTTCGTGCATCCGTTGCGCGACGTTGTACGCAATCACGGCGTAGAGACCGACCGCCGCCACCAGCAGCGCTAGTGCGCCAAATGCCACGAACATGGTCGCGCCCACGCGCCACGAGCGGCGCTGCGCCGCCAGCATCTTCGCCATCGGGTCGACCGTGACATATTGCTGGCCGGGCATCACCGCCTGCAGGGTGCGCCGCACCGGCTCGACGGCTGCCGCGGGATTCCCGTGCATTCGCAGCACCATCATCGCGCCGGTCTCCTGCGGAAACTGATCGAACGGCAGATAGTACCGGATCGGCTCGTCCTTCACCGGATCGTGCACCGCATCCTCGGCGACACCAATCACCGTGGTGCAGGGCATCGTGTCCGCGCCAACGCGGATGCACCTGCCCAGGGCATCCTCCCCCGGCCAGAGCACGCGGGCCATCTGCTGGCTCACCACCACTACGCGCGGTGCGCCCGCACCATCGGCGCTGGTGAACGACCGGCCGCGCAGGATGCGCGTGCCCATCGCACTGAAGTAGTCCACGCTCGCCATCTGGTAGTCGAATCGACCGAGCCGCGGCGAGACCGAGTCGATCCCCGGCACGAACAGCGGCATCGTCGATGAACCCAGGAGGGGCACGTTGCTCGCCCATCCTGCGCGCTCAACGCCCGGGATGGTGCCCGCGGCATCGAGCAGCCGGCGCCGGACATTGGCCAGATCGCTCGCGTCCATCCGCTCGCCCCGGCGCTGCCAATTGACCAGGAGCACCGGATTCACGTCGTAGCCCAGCCGCATGTCCTCGAGGTGCGCCAGACTGCGAACGAACAGGCCCGCGCCCACCAGCAGCGCGACCGACAGCGCGCCCTGCGAAACCACCAGCGCCCCACGTAGTCCCGAGCGCTGATGGGTGCCTTCACGCACCCCGGCCTTGAGCGCGCTCGTGAGGTCGTCGCGGCCGGTCAGCAGCATCGGCCCCAGCGCGGTGACCACGCCCACCACCACCACCGCTGCCGTCACCACGCCTAACGTTCGCCAGTCGGTGGCCACCCCGGCCGCGCCTCCCGGTGGCAGAAACAGGCGGCGCAGCACCGCCCCGCCCCACTGCGCGATCGCGAGCCCCGTCACGCCCCCGCAGAGCGAGAGCGCCAGTCCCTCGATGAGGAACTGGCCCGCCAGCCGCGACTGCCTGACGCCGAGCGCGAGACGCAGCGCGACCTCCTTCCGCCGGCGCAGCGCGCGCGCGAGCATCAGGTTCGCGACGTTCGCGCACGCGATGAGCAGAACGATGATCGCCACTCCGGTCACCCAGACCAGGGTGCGCGCTTCCAGGCCGGGATAGGGCCCGGCCGCGGTCTTCAGCGCGCCGGCCAGCGCAAGGGGGCGCACCGGATCGGTGCGCGGCATCCACGAGTGGATCGCACGGGCCGCGTCGCGGCTCCGGATGTACGCCAATGTGAGGTCGGCGCTCGCCTGCTCGATCGAGACGCCCGGCCTGCGCCGCACCATCATCTCGGTCCAGTCCCAGTTGTAGCGCAGCCAGTAGTCCACCGACGAGCCGCCGCCCTGGTTGCCGCCGAACGTGGTGATCGGCATGAACAGCACTGGCGGCCCCGGGTTCAGATCGGGGCTCCAGCCCGTGCCCGATCCGGCCTGCTCGTCGGCCACACCGATGAATCCCTCGGGAGCAACGCCGATGATCGTGCACAACACGTTGTGCACCTGGATCGGCCGGCCGATCACATCGCCTCCGCCGAACTGCGCCTTCCAGAAGGCGTAGCTCAGGACCGCCACTCGCGCGCCGACGGGCACGGTGTCCTCGGCGGCTACAAAAAATCGCCCGACCACCGGTCGGGCGTCGAAGAACCCGAAGAAACTCGCGCTCACCGCGGCGATCGGACGATCGTGCGCCGCCTCACCGGTGCCCACCGCGACGGTGACCGGGAAAAACGCCGCGGTCTGGGAGAAGGAATTCGTCCACTTCGTAAGGTCCAGGTATCGCGTGTACGGGAACGACTCCTGGCGATTCTGGCGATTCTGCCCCGGCATGCGGAGGTAGACGCGGTGCACACGGGCCGGATCACGCAGGTACGGATACGGCCGGAACATCATCTGGTCGATGACGTTGAACATCGCCGCGTTGGCACCGATGCCCAGGCCGAGGGTGAGTACGACGGCCGCGGTGAAACCGGGCGATCGGCGGAGCCCACGGAGTGCGTAGCGCACGTCCTGGCGGACGTGGTCGAGCCAGGGCAGGGACAAACGATCGCGCGGCACGGTGTTCATGGTGGGGATTGTGGTGGCGCCGAAATGGGACACCCGCAGTCACGTCAGGGTTTGGCCTTTGTCCTGGCCCTTTGGGCTCGGGCCTTGGTACGGCGAACTAGGGACCGTGAATCGCGTAGGCCACGACGTGCTCCTCGCCGCCCGCCTCCGCGTACTTGCCCAGCACATACTCGGTGCCGATCTCGAACACGATGATGTCGCGCGGCAGTTCGAGGCTGCCCTGCACGCGCCCGGTGGTCGACACGGATTGGAGCCGCGTCCGGTCATCGCCGGGAAACGACGTCTGGATCCACAACCTCCCCGACGGGTCGGTGAACAGCGCGGTGTACGGTGGCAGCTCCCGGGGCATCGCGATCTGCATGAGCGCCTGCCGCATCGCATCGCGCACGCCTCCCCGGGGCGCGAACGCGACGAGCGACGCGACCGCCTGCTCCCGGTTCTGCTGCGTTGGGCGTTTCGGCGCGAGGGCGAGCGAGATCACGTCGCGTGGCTTCCCCGTCAGGTCGAAGCTCACGATGCTGGCCGAATCCCCGGTGCCCACAAACAGCCGATCGTCCGACAAGGCGAATCTCGTGGTCCTGCCAAGTGGCCGCGGGCCGACCCCCATTCCAGTCATCGCCATCTCGTCACCGGGAATGTCGCCGATTCGGGCCTTGAGCCGCCCAGCCGCGTCCAGAAGCACCATCGGACCGGGGCTTCGCAGCACACCCGACGCATCTGGCTGGGACGACTTGCCCCAGCCCTGCACGGCGACGACACCGCTCCGCGAGCATGCCAGGGTAAATGGCCGCACGCCAATCGACGGGTCGGCCGGCAATCGCGCCTGGCTCACGATCTCCCCGCCGGCGGATACCACCGACATCCGTTGTTGCGCGAAATCCCACGCGAACACCGAATCCCGGGCGCACCGGCCGAGCCAGGAGATCGACGCGAATTCGTTCGGCCCCTTTCCCTTGCGCCCGATGGTAGCGACCGGATGCCCTGTGGCGTCGAACAGCCGCAGTTGCGACGCGCCGCCGTCTGCGATGATCCATGTGCCTGACGAGAAGCGCGCGCCGCCCACAGCCAGCTCCAGTACCACGTTCCCATCTGCGCTCGTACCAGCAATGTCGAGCAGGGGTGCGGGATCGACGCGCCAAGCCTGCGCAGGCAAGGTGTGCAGACTCGCTGCGCCGAGTACGGCGGACACGACCACGGATAGCGAGCGCACGGCGACTCCGGATCACGGAAGAACCCCTGCGGAGTCTGCAGCCAGTCCCCTCATCGGGCAAGGCGCGGACCGCCCTGGACGCGGTCGGCCGATCAGCGCGTTGTGGAATCTCGCGGGACGAGGTCGTATACGCGCACGGTCTGCACACCGTCCTGGTCGCGCCAGACTCCTACCAGGTGGGACGAATCCGCATCGGTGACCTGAAGCGCCCCGGGCACCATGACCTCGCGCAACAAGACCCCGTCCAGGGAGAAAACCCACCAGCGTCGATCGCGCATTCCCGGTCGCCGGTATTCTCCAACCCAGATGTGGTCGTCGGCGTCGACGACCAGGGTCGGTTCCAGGATCGGGAAGGTCTGTGCGCGGGGGCCGCCCTTGTACGCTTCGCGCATGCGCGCCTGCGCCTCGGGTCGCGCCATCGTCGCCGCGCGCTCCTCGATGAGGGCCTCCACGTCAGCATCGGTAACGGCTTCGGGAGTCTGCGCTCTACGAATGCTGCGACGCAGCCTGCCGGTGTCATCGTATTCGTCGATCCGGAATTCGCCATTGTCGAGCGCGACGAGTCTGTCGCCGGCCACCGCGAGCGCACCGCTCCGTCCGAACAGGAGTCCTGAGCGGGAGAACCGTCCTGCAATGGGCCCCGAGGTGATTGGCGACACGGCCACCTCGTTGCCGGGAAATCGACCGATCAGGGCCCCGGGATTCCCGGCCGCATCGTAGACCGCCGCCGACCACTGGTTGCGCTCGATCCGCGCGGGACCCGGGTCGGCGAGGAGGAAGGATCCGCCCGAGTGGATGACGGGTCGGCCGCCGGGGAAAAACCCCGCGGGGGTCATCGCGGCTGCCAGAATCTGGTCGTTGCGTCGCACGGCATACGAGCGCGCGAAGCCGGTGTCCGCGAACACCGACATCCGCAGTTGGCGCATGTCGAATACCGCAATCGAGTCACGGCCGAGGCGGCCCATCCACATGATGGATCGAAACTCGCCGGGACCCGAACCGTCGCGCCCCAGAACGCGGCGGAGTGTTCCGACGGAGTCGAACAGCAGGAGCTGCAGCCGTTGCCCATCCGCCACCACGATCGCGCCGTCGCGACGACGGATGGCGCCGCTGACAAAGGCCAGCTCGCTTTCCGGTGTGGCGCCGATCGTGATCGCGGGCCCGCGCAGGACGCGCGCCTCACCTGACGCCGTGCTGTCGAAGGAAACGATCGCAACGCCGGTGCTGTCGGTCACAGTTCCAGCGACCCCGGCGGCACTGGCGGACCGTGCCGTGTTCCGGCTCTCGCGCGCGCAGGCGGCGAGCACGACGATCGACGCGCTCGCTGCGACGACGGCTCGCCGGGGATTCATGGTCTCGCCCGTTCCGAGGAGTGTGGAGGCCGGAGGGACACCGTACATCCGGCGGCGAGCATGGGGGCCTCGGCAGTGGCGGTGCCCGCCGCCCCTGCGAAATGAAGCACGGCCTGATCGGCGGCGAGAAACGCTCACGATCGGCGCGTGCATCCGCCGGGTCGCTGGCGCTCTCCTCAATGAGTGGAGCGAAACGGCTGAGTCGTCAAGGAGCGCGGACCGACCCACCGCTGTTCTCGTGTGTATAGGGTTTCGAATCGGCCGCGCACTCCGGGGCGCGTGAGCCGCCTCTTCCAACAGGACGTGACATGCAGCGACTTCCGCCATCCAAATTCCCCGCGTCGATCGCGCGCTATGTCGTGGTGGTGACCCTCCTGGTCGCCCTGCCGGCGCCGGTCACGGCCACCCTCGACGCGCAGCAACCCGACACCGTGCGTGTTGGTCGCCCCGACACCGTGACCAAGGTGCTCGCGGCGATGAAGGCGCAGAGCGATTCCAACGAACTGGTGCCGCTGTTCGGCTGGAAAGACGCGGCGCTGGCAGCCGGGTTCGGCGTGGCCACGGTGGGTCTCTTTCAGCTCGACAAGCACGTCGCGCTGGGATCGCAGAGCAAGGTGACGCAGGCCAATCAATTCCTGAAGGGTGTCTCGAAGCCGTCGGAGGCGCTCGCGTCGCCCGGCGGCTACGTCATCGAGGGCGGGCTCTATCTCATTGGCAGGCTCGGGCACCACACGCGTGCCGCGCAGGTCGGCTGGCACGGCACCGAAGCGCTGCTGGTCGCCGGCGGAATCACCACGGTTCTGAAGGATCTCGTGGGGCGATCCCGTCCATTCGTGTCGGCTGACACCAACGCGCATGACTTCAAGCTGGGTGGCGGATTCAGCAGCGCCGAGCGCACCTCGTTTCCGTCCGGCCATACGTCCACAGCGTTCGCCCTTGCGGCGGCGGTGACATCCGAATCACGGGCCACGTGGCCCGGCAGGTGGTGGTCGGAGTGGCTCATCGGGCCCGCGCTCTACGGCGGCGCCACGGTCGTTGGTATCTCGCGGATGTATCACAACGATCACTGGGCAAGCGACGTGGTACTCGGCGCCGCGATCGGGACGTTCAGCGGGATCAAGGTGATCCAGTACGTGCACGACCACCCGAACAACCTGCTCGATCGCATCATGCTCCACGGCATGGTGGTGCCGCAGGGGCACGGGCAGGTGGCGATGGCCTGGAGTCTGCCGGTGCGGTGAGCGCGGCTCGGCGGCGGCGCGCGGCGGTGCCTAGTGCTTGAGCCAGATGTAGACGAACGTCACCGTGCCGGGGCGCGGCCTCGTCGAGACATAGTGCAGCGGACCGTCGGGGGTATCCATTTCGCTCGTACCCGTCCAGGCACCGCAGCTGCTCTGTCCTGACAGAAGTTCGAATTCCTGCAGGTCCTTGAGGGACGCGCCGCCGCCGGCGGTGGCGTAGACCTCCACGAACGCGACGTCGTCCGCCGCGTAGTCACGCGCCCGCATCCCGGGGGACGGCTTTCCGTCCACCCACACACACTCCTCGCCGTTGAAGATCAGCGTCTTGTGGACGAACGAGGGGGCATAGCGCAGGGCGAGATCGAGTCTCATGCCGTGCTGAGGCGCGAGTTCCTGCCGTGGGACCAGGGCGGAATTCGCCACCGACCGCCAGTGCCATCGGGTCTCCATGTCGCGGAAACGGTTCTCCATCAGCTTGTCGCCCTTCGTCGTGACACTGTCCATCGTCAGCACCACCTCGACCGCGTCCTCGCGCGGCACCGCGAAGGCAGCAACATCGTCTTGAACCCGTCGCGCCGGGCCTCCACCAGGTAGCCGCCTTCCTTCAGGTCGGGGAACGAGAAGCGCCCGTCCGATCCGGTTTGCTTGCGGAATCGCGTGCCTGCGACCGCCACTTGCACCGCGCCGAGCGGCCGGAGGTCGTTGTGCACCACCACCGTGCCGAAGGCGCCGGTCCGCTTCGCCACGACAACCAGCGTGTCGAGGGGGAACGGGATCGCGGTGAGGACGATCGTCACGTCCAGCCCTTCGTCAGGCACGTCCACGGTCCGGTCATCCGGCTGATAGCCCAGCCAGGTGGTGCGCAGCTCGTGCTTTCCCGCGGAAACCCTGTCGAACCGGAAGCGCCCGCGGGCATCGGCGCGCGTTGCGCGTGACTTGCCGCTCGGGTCGAGCCCGATCACCGCGTTTTCGAGCGGCCGGCCCGCCGAGTCGCGCACGATGCCCGAAATCGTACCGGGGCGTGCCTGGGCCGCAACGTCCTGGACGCCTAACGCGATGAACGATGCGACGGCCGCAGCAGCAAAAAACCGCCACCAGCGCGTCCGGACCAGCGAAAGACAGCCAAGGGGGGTCATGGCCGTTCCAGGGGATCGCTCGTGTGGAACCCGCCCGAATCCGGGAGGTTCCGCGCGTCACCCCCAATGCTCGTCCCGCCCCTTCCCTCTGTCTACTCGGCGAAGCCCTGATTGCCACGGTTGGCCGGACGGGGGTACGCTGTGTCATCACACTCCCGGGAGTTCGTCGATGCGTAACCGGTGTTCGGTCATCCTCGCAGTCGTGATGGTCCTCGGTAGCATCCGGCTCGGAGCACAGGCGCCCCGCCATCTCGCGCTTGCCCTGAGCAGCTCACCCAGCCTCGCCGTCCTGTGGCACACGGGCGCGCACTTCGCGCTCCGCCCTGACCTGGCGTACTCACACTCCACGACGCGCTCGACTCTCTCGGGACCTTCCTCCAACGAGCTGACGTCGTCCACCAATTCCTCGAGCGTCGTCGCCGGACTGAGTGCGCTCTTCTTCGGCAACGGTGTCGACAGTCTGCACCCGTACGTCGTTCCCCGCGTCTCGTACACCTGGAATTCCGGTTCTTCCATCGAGAGCTCCAACTCGCTCGCCGCCTCGATGGGCTTCGGTCTGCAGTTCTTCCTTGGCCGCCGGTTGGCGACATTCGGTGAGGTGGGCGCCGAGTACCGCCACGCCACACAGAAGGCCGAAACACTCGGCACAACGGCGAAATCGACGACCAATAGCGTGTCGCTCCGCTCGCTGGTGGGACTGCAGCTTTATCTGCGATAGCGCCAGCCGCGACTCGCGCCGGCCGCTCGACCGTCACTGCGGCTGTGCCACCGCATCCAGGACGGGTTGGTGGTGAGACAGATGTGCCTCGAATGCGCCGGCGAGGGCCTACAGATCGCGCGCCTGGAAGTGCCGGATCGCCACCGCCAGCGCCACACAGAGATAGAGGCCGGCGTACCACACCGCCGTGACACTCGGAATCGACACGTTCGCGAACGGCGAGAACGACAGTGAGCCGGCCAGCGGCGTCTGCATCACGTAGGCCGCGCGCCGCCACAGCGACTCGCTCGGAATCAACAGGCTCGACACCACGCCTAACGTGACGATGTGCGCGCTCTGCGAGAACCCGCTCACCTGCTCCAGCCACCCGCCCATGAACGCCACCCCCTGCATACCCAGCGCCAGCACCCCCGCCGTCAGCGTCGAAAACCAGGTCCCGAGCGCGAACGTCACCGCCAGCATCAGCTCGCACTCGAAGATGATCAGCAGCAGACCCCGCAGCGGATGCTCCGGAAGCACTCCGGTCGTCGCATAGGCCACCGCGACCGTGCCCGCAAACGTGAGCACCACAAACGCCGTGACCATGCCGGTGAAGCCGAGGAACTTCCCGGCGACGATCTGCCAGCGCGCGACGGGTTTCGTGGCAATAGCGTGGATCGTGGCCGAGCTGATCTCCCCCGCCAGTGTGTCGATCGACGTCAGAATCGTCAGCACCACCGCCAGCAGGTCGCAGGTGTAGAGGCCGATCATCAACATCCCGCTCTCGACCTGGTACCGGAGGAACGGGGACATCGGCCGCGAGCCGAACTCCATCACCTGCAACCGCAGCGCGACCCCGAAAATCGCGAGCAGCAGCACGCCCGCGATCACCGCCGTCCACAGAATCCGTCGCCGCGCCGCCTCGCGGAGCGTGATCGCGGCCATCGTCCAGATGGCTCTCACCGGCCCTGGTCCTCCCCCACGATCCGGACGAACAGCTCCTCCAGTGACGTGCGCTCCGGCACCACCCGGTAGATGTCGGCGCCTGACGAGGCCAGATGTCGCACGATCTGCGGCAGCGCATCCCGGGAGAGCACGGTGAACGCGAGCCGCTCCTCGACCAGCCGCGCGTCGCTTGACCAGGCCGCCAGTCCCGCCAGCGCGGCCGTGGTGACGTTGCGCGCCTCCACCGTAACGCGCAACTCGTCGTCGGTCGATCCGTGCAGGTCATGGCCGCCCACCACCGCGCCGTCCTTGATGAAGGCCACGCGGTCGCACGTAATCTCGATCTCGCTCAGCAGGTGCGAGTTGAGGAACACCGTGGCGCCCCGCTCCCGCTCGGCCCGCAGAATGTCGCGCACCAGTCGCCGCCCCATCGGGTCGAGCCCGGACGTCGGCTCGTCGAGAAAGACGAGCTCCGGCTCGTGCACCAGCGCCTGCGCGAGCCCCAGGCGTTGCAGCATCCCCTTGGAGAATCCACGCAGCCGCCGATCGGCGTGCGCCGTGAGCCCCACCAGATCGAGCATCGCCGGCACGCGCACCCGGCTCCGCGCGTCAGGCATGCCGCACAGGCGCGCATGAAAGCGCAGCAACTCGGCCGCGGTGAGCCAGTCGTAGAAGCGGAAGTCTTCGGGGAGAAAGCCGATCGCGCGGCGCACCGCAACATCGGTCGCCGGCCGGCCGAGGACCTGTGCGCGCCCGCTGGTGGGATGCACCAGCCCCAGGAGCATCTTGATCGACGTGCTCTTCCCCGCACCGTTGGGACCGAGAAACCCGAAGATCTCCCCGCGCGGCACCGTGAGCGACAGGTCGCGAACCGCCACCTGCGCGCCGAACACCTTGCGCAGCGACTCGGTCTGTATCGCGTAGTCGGAGGATCCGCTCACGCCGTCACCCGGTCAGCGTAATGAGCTGGCGAGTGGCACCGCGTCGGCGGCGCTGCCGTAGCCCGTCAGCGTGTACACGCGGCCATCGCTCTCCCACAGCAGCGTGTACGTGGGGCCACGTCTTCCCGCGGTGTTGAGCAGCATGCCGCGCGCCCCCGCGACCTGAACGGTGTCGTACGACCGCATGAATCGCGGCAGGACGAGGCTCAGTGCCGACTGCCAGCCGAAGCGCGCCTGGAACGCCTGCACCTGGATGGGACTCATCCCCGAAAGCTCGAGCGCGACCTCGACCAGTTGACCCACGTCGAGTCCGGTCGGGATCTCGGCCGTGGTGGGCGCGCTCTCGATGAGTACGACACAGGTGCCATAGTCGGTGGAGGTCGGCGGCGGCCCCTGCAGCTGTGCGGTCAGCGTGTTCGCGACCGGCTCGGGACAATGGCCGAACTGGGCGCGAATCGCGCGGGGATTGCTGAACGTGGCGGTCGCGCCATCGATCGTGGGTGCCAGCGCGGTCCGGCCCATCCCCGCCTGCACCAGCGTCGTCCGCAATTGGGCGCGGTTCACTTTCATCCGGATCGCATGCGCGCCCACCACCGTCAGGACCGGCCCGTCCGTTCGCCCGGACGGAAGCGCCGCCGCGAAGCCAGCGCGCCGGTTCGCGGCCCCCGTGTCCGGCACCGACTCGTCAAGCTCGTCGAGCGTCACGGTTACGCTCTCGGCGAGCATCGCCCCGACCAGCGTCTGCAGCGCGCGATTCGGATTCGTCCCCGGCGGCGCGGCGATGCCGGCGGTCACCGGTTTCGGCTTTTCGATCCGGAGCGACGCGTAGAAGCGGGCGGCCGCGCTCGTTCCGGAGGCGGGCCAGAACAGGGCGACGATCACGATGCCGAGCACCGCAATCCACAGCCAGGGGCGCCGGGTCTCGTCAGGCATTCGGGGTCATGGCGTCGGGATCAACCCCAGACGGAGTCGATGCGCGCAATCAACGCATCCGGCGTAAGGCGCGCAACGTGCTGTCATCTGGCTGACAGCTACGGCGGCGGATCGACGCACTTCTCCGCGACGGGCCGCGCAAACGGCCACGGCCCTGAGCGATTCCGGCAACACGCCGCATTCCGCGAGTCGTCGCCCTTCCTCGGCGTCCCTCACGTTTCCTCCACGGTCGTGCTGGTCACGCCTGCAGTGGCGGCGGTACGTGGGCAGCCGTCGCGACCCCGGTTGACGCCGGGAAGCCGCTGTTCTATTTACAATACATAGCTAGCTATACTTGGCGCGCATTCCACTCTGTGACGCGCACCGGGAACGGCATCGGGTAACGTCGCCATGGCCTGGTACCATCGCCTCTTCAACTTCCTGCGGTCGAATCGGGTCTCGCGCGACATCGAGCGCGAGATGGCATTCCACTTGAGCGAACGCGCGGAAGATCTGCGCGCGGGCGGGCTTTCCGCGCCTGAAGCCCAGGCGCTCGCGCGCCGTCAGTTCGGGAACCGGACGGCACTCCACGAGCGCACGCGCGACGCCGACATCCCCGCCTGGATCCAGTCGGTCGCCGCCGACCTCCGATACGCGTTCCGCGCGCTCCGGCATTCCCCCGCCTTCACGCTCGTCGCCGTCGGATCGCTTGCCCTCGGCATCGGCGCGAATACGACCATTTTCACACTGCTCGACGCCCTCGTGCTGCGCCCGCTCCCCGTGGCGACATTCGAACGATGGCGCACCAGCTGTCCGACTCCCTGCAGCGCGAGCGTATGCTCGCGCTGCTCTCCGGGCTGTTCGGAGTGCTGGCGCTGACGCTGGCGATCCTTGGCCTCTACGGCGTGATGTCGTACGCCGTGGCGCGGCGGCGCGGCGAGATCGGCGTTCGCATCGCACTCGGCGCGCTGCACGCGCGCGTGGTGCGGATGGTCCTGAGCGAGGTCGCCGTACTCATCGTGCTCGGTGTGCTCATCGGCACGGCGGGCGCGCTGGCATCGACCAGACTGGTGACCACCCTTCTATATGGAATGCAGCCTGCGGATCCCGGGGTGTACGCCATGGCCGTCCTGGTGCTCGGCGGCGTAGCGCTTGGCGCCGGCCTGATCCCGGCCTGGCGCGCCGCACGGGTGGATCCGGTCGAGGCATTACGCGAGCAGTAGTGGAGTACTGCTCGTCGATCAGGATGCGCAGCTGCTCGAACGGTGGCGTCCGCAGGACGATCGCCCCGAGGTGCTCGACGAGCGCCTGACGTGGCAACCCGCCGGCGCGCCGGAGCCACTCCTGATCGACCTGCCGCCATTGTTTTGCGGCGTTCTCGACGACAAGGCGTAGCGTCACCTCAGCGCCGCTCCACCACCCGGAACCATCCCCCTTCGCTCCGCCCGCTGAGCGCGGGATTGTACATCTCCTCGGCGTGCGCCGGCACGCGCACGAAGCGGCCGCTGGTCGTCGCGCGGGCCACATACGTGGCCGTGTACGTCCCGCGCCACAGAAACCGCGCGAAGTACACCACGCGATCGTCCCGCATTTCCGTGTGCTCCCACGGCGTCCACCAGCCGTTGTCCCAGGCGCCGAACAGCGACGGCCCCATCGCCTGCCGGTCGCGCGCGCGCCGCGCGCTGTCGCTGGCCGGCGTGGTGAACGGGCCTAACGTGCCCGACGTGCGCAGCGAGAGATCCACCGCTTCCAGTCCGGCCGGCAGCGGGTCCTCGAGCGCCACGAACTCGCGATCACCGGGCACCGTGACCCGCAGCCGTACGCGTACCAGCTCGCCCTCACGCAATTCGGTGACCGGGCGACCGTCATCGAAGCGCTCGTACCAGCGCTCCACCGAGATGCCCCGCACATCGGGCGTGGTCGGCCGCTCGAGCGGGACCTCCTCGACGGTCAGCGCGTAGTACACAGGCCCATTGGCGGCCGTGAGCGTCAGCGGCACCCACACCGAATCGCCGCGTGCCTCGACCAGCCCGCTGAGCGCCACGGTCGTGTCGCGGGCGTCTCTCCGCGACGCCGCGACGGTCGCAAGCACGTTCGATCGCACTTCCCCCAGACCGGAACGCACCGTCACCTCCACCGATCGCGCGGGCAGCCGCATCGTGAATTCCGACAGCGCGTGCGCGGCCGCGGCGTAGTCCTGCGTGTTCCACCACCACACCGATTGGCTGCGCGCACGCTGCACGATGCGCTCCACCAGCGCGCCTGTCCGCTCGTTCCCGGGGTCGATCGCGAGCGTCGCCGAGAGCAGCCGCGCGGCCGGACGGATTCGTGACGGAAACAGTCCCGTGTTGACCAGCGAGTCGGGAATGTCCACGCGCGCCCCTGCCATGGTTACCCTCGTCCACGCGCTGTCCAGCAGCGTGCGTGCCTCCCGCTCGTGCCCGACACCGTACAGCAGCTGCGCCAGCCAGATACGGTCCTCCCACCAGAGGCGATGCGCGACGGGCACGAGCTCGAGCGCCGCCCGTGCTCCGCGGGCATCGTGCACACGCGCAAGATACTGTGCCGTGGCCAGTCGGTCGCTCAATTGCGCCGACGTCGTCAGCCACCGCTCGGTGCGGGTGCCGTAGGTGGTGTCGGGCATCACCGGCATCAGGGCCAGCGAGTCGATCAGGTACTTTGTCAATCGCGCGAACACGTCGACGCCGACGTGCGCGCCGCGATCCCTGGCAGCGGTCAGGAACAATCCGGTGTTCGCGCTGAGCCAGGTGGTCGTCCACCCGTCGCGCGACCAGTATCCGAATCCGCCGGCCGCGGTCTGCCGCTTGGCCAGCTGGTCGACGACCTCCTGCAGTTGTCGGCGCATCCCCTTGGCGTCCCGCGCCTTGGCGGCGCCCGCGGCATCCAGCTCGAGCTGCGAGACGAGATAGTTGCCGGCACTCATCAGCTGCTCGGTGCAGAGATATGGGTACGACGTGAGATACTGCCCCGCCATCTCGATGGTGGGCATCGGCGAGGAACCCACGCGTATCGTCAGGCGCGAGCGCCCAGCATCGATTCCAGCCGGCAGCACGAACTGCACCCGTGCGCTGTCGCGGACCACGCCGGCCAGCGTGTGTGCGCGGGGCGTGTAGTCCGGCCGAATCGCCAGCCGCACGCTCACCGCGTCGCGCGACGCCGCGGCGCGAACCGCAAGCCGGACCCGGACCGAGTCGCCTTCCGGTACGCGCCAGTGAAAACGCGCCTCGCTTCCCGACGCGGCCAGAGCAAGGTGGTGCGTGCTGTCACCGACCAGCGCCATGCCGGCCGCGCTCGCGCTCACGTCGATGTCGCTGATGCGCCCGTCGCGCGCGTTCACCACGCCGCCGGCAACGAACTCGTCGCCCGGCCGTACGAAGCGTGGCAGCGCGGCGCGGATCACCAGCGCTTTGGTCGATACCAGCGGCGACTCGCCGCTGCCGAACCGGTCGCCCTGCGACGCCGCCACCGCAATCACCCGGAACGTCGTGACGTTGTCGGGCAGCCTGAAGGCGACCCGCGCCGAGCCATCGGCGCCGGTGCGCACGAACGCCCGGAAGAACGCGGTGGTTCGGAAGTCCGACCGGAGTGCCTCGATGGCGGCATCAGGCGACGTCGCGTCGACCAACCGCCTTGCCTCGCTGGCAACCGCCGCGCCCGTCGTCACGACTTCACTCAGAAGGTTCACCACCGGCTTTCCGTTCACGTCGTAACCGATCATCCGCCGCAGGAACGTCGGGTCGCCGGTGGGCAGCATCGTGAGGGTCGTCGCGTGACGCAGGCCCGGGGCGACGGGATGGAAGATTACGGCCACCGGATCGGGCCGCTCATACCCGGTCAGGGCGAGGACGCCTTCGTCCACGGCCCACACCGCAACCGCACCCGGCACAGCTCGTCCGGCGTGATCGCCCACCCGTACGACCACGGCCGCGCTGTCGCCTGGGCCGTACTCAGCGCGCTCCGGCTGAACCCGCACGTCCAGGCGCTTCGGCGCGGGGTCGACGCGGATCGCGGCGCTTCCGCGCCGCATCCGCTGCTGGAGCGAGTCCAGGCGTGCCGCATTCCCATGATTCACCAGCAGCACCGACACGAAGACGTTAGGCACGAAGGGCTCGGTGATCGGTATCGCCACCGTGGCCGGCCCCGCGGCCACCGTCATCCGCCGCTGCCAGAGCACGGTCTCCCGCTCCACCGTCACCCAGGCTTCCGCCGAATCGAACGGCGACACGAACGCAACCGTCGCGGTGTCCCCAACGCGTTGTTCTTCGGTTGACACCACCAGATCGAGCCTCGTTGGCGAGTCGCCCCACCGCACCCCGCCGCCGCCGAGTACGTACCGGGCGAGGCTGGCGCGTACCGGCCGCCTGGCGTCGTCACGCGCGGTGACCACGATGGTGTGATAGCCCCCGTTCGGCGCCCGGACGTCGAGCCCCACGGCGGTATCCGCCGTCACCACCGAGTCGATTCGAACCGTGTCCTGGATCCACCGCCAGCGACCGGTGGGTCGCCCACCGGGCTGATCTTCCTCGTACCGATGCCTCACGAGTGCGACCCGCACCGGCACACCGGCGACCCGCCGGCCGTCTGGCCGCACGGCAAGGACCTCAACCCGGCGGGGTACGCCGGTGTTCCACCAGTACGTCCGGCCGGCATCCCGGAGCGCCAGATAGAACGAGGCCGCGTGCAGGAGCTGCGTCGCGCTGGCGGTGACCGTCTGTCGGTTCACGTCCTCCACCGCGACCTCGTATCGGAGCCGCGCCCCGGTGCGCATGTCGATGTTGGCCGTTGGGATGCGCAACGACAGGTGGCCGCCAATATCGAGCGAATCGACGCCGGATACGGAGCGCGCGGATTGCTGTGCCGACGGGTCCCACCACGGTCTCTGATCCCCGATCGAGAACCCTCGCGGAACGTTGGGGATGGTCACGTCGGCGGCCGTCAGCGGCGTGAACGTCCCCCGCCACCTGACCCGCGCGTAGGGCATCGGGGCATCGAACAGAAACCGCGCCGAAAGCGCTGCGCGCGCTGTGTCGCCAAGGAACCGGACGCCGCTGTCCGGGACGAGCTTCGCCAGGAACTCGGGGGCGCGATATTCCGCCACGCGGTAACTCGCCGAGCCGAGCGTCTCCCACCCCCCACCGACGCGGACCGCCGCCTGCAGCTGATAGCCGCCAAGCGCCGCGTCAGGCATCACCTGAAAGGAATCCGTCGCAGTTCCGAACGCCCCGAGCGTGCGGACGGTTTCGCGCACGGTGCTCCACCCCTTCTCGGGGGTGAACCCGATCACCCGCCACCGCACCCGCGTGCCGCGCTCCGGCGCACGCAGATTCGCGAGCGGCCCATCGCGCAACACGGCCGCGGCGAACACCGGCTCACCCGGGCGATAGATCCCCCGATCGGTGAATACTGCTGCGTGACTCGGTGAGGGACTCATGACCCACGAGCCGTAGCTCGACCATGCGGCCGCGACCCCGAGGTCGTCGTCGCCTCCCACCGACGTGATCACCCGATCCCCGCGCGCCGCCACCTCGACCACGCGGCTCGCCTCCATCCGACGCTGCCAGGCCCAGGGGTTGCCGTCGGGATCATCGGGAGTCCGCACCGGGCCGGCGCGAAGCGGCCGAAGCACTGCCACACCCCTGGCGTCGCTGGTGCCACTCGCCTGAATAGCTCCCGTTCGGTCCATCAATCGCGCCTCGGCGTCCTGGACGGGCCTCCCCGTCCGCACGTCGGTGACGAACACGGCGCCCTCCGATTCGCCCACCACCGCGTGCACCGCAAGATTCGAGCGCTGGAACAGCGCCATCGGTGTCGGCACCGTGTCCTGGCCCTTCACGATCCCCGCCGCCGCCGCCTGAGCCAGCCGCCCGCCAAGCGTCATCAGATGCCGCACGCGCACCTGGACGCCCAGGAGGCCGTCATGGTATCGATCCGCGAGCTCGGGCAGCGAAACGTCGGTCACCCGCACTTCATTGAAGGGGGCGTGCAGCACCACCGTGCGCCGGATCGTCGGCGCGCGCGCCGTGCGGCCGTCCGCTCTGCCTAACAACCTCTCCGCCCGCTTGCCGTCGGGTACCGGAGTCAGGATCAGTTCGACCGTGTCCACGTTCACGTGTCGCACGCGAAGGACGGGTGCGACGTCGCGCGGCAGCGTCACCATGCCCGCAAAGTGACCTGCCCCGGCCGCTCGATCCCCCGACGCGATGGGAACCACCCGCGCACCGGCAAACGGCCGGTCGTAGACATCCCGCAGCGTCGAGTCGATCAGCACGCGATAGGACTGCCGCGGCTCGAACCGCGTGACCACGGTCAGATACTGCACGCTCGGCGTGGACCGCCCTCCCGCCACTCCGTCCGGCCACGACGGCGTGAATGCGTCCGAGGGCTCGAAGTGCACGTGCGCGCGCAGCTCGTCGACGCGAACCAGGGCCGAGAAGCGGAGCGCGATGCCGGCGCCCGAAACGCAGTCGAATCCCAGACATGCGATCGGAGCGAGCTGGAACGGGGCTGCCGTATGAATCGGATAGCGGACTACGCGGGCGTCGAGCGAATCCAGCGACGGGAGCGAGATCTCACCGGTGCAGCCATCGGGCAGCGGGACCTCCGGTCGCATCTCGACCACGCGCAGAAAGCGATCCCGCACCGAGTCGCGCGGATAGGAACGCGGGACCCAGTAATCCGCATCGGTCGGGAGGCGCTGCGAGATCACCCGAAACGGAATTGCGGCCGCGGAGCAGTCGCCGTCACGGGTGATCTCCACGCGCACCACGCGCCCGAACGCGGCACTGTCGATCGGCGCGCTGTAGGCGAAGCGGAGCTGGCCGTCAGGAGTGAGCGTTGGTGCGTCTCGCGCTGCAACGAACCGGGGAATGGACGCCATGAGCCGCGGACCGTGCACCCGGATGCGGAACTGCGCCGGCGCGTCGAGTCGCGCGCCGTCCACCGCGGCAAACGTCGTGTCGACCTGGAGAACGTACTCGCGTCCCGCGCTGAGCAACGTCAACGGCGCGACGCGAATCGTGGCTGGATCCCGCCATTCGACCCGCAGGGGGATGTCCGGCACGATCGTCACGACGCGTGCCGGATCGAATGTCTGCTCGATCATCCCCGCCACCGGCCGATCGAACGTGATGGTGAAGACGTCGCCGGGCGCGGCGCTCGCTCCGGGCCGGAACTCGAGTACGCGCAGCGGATGCTGTGCTGCCGCTCGCGAACCCGCGGTCACGCACCAGAACAGCAATAGTCCGAGGTATCGTCGAGCCATCTGACGCCCCGCTTCCCCGTAGATCGATGGACCGGCGCGGTGCGAGCTTGGCCTCGCAACGCCGAATCGTTCACCTCCTCCACGCAATGTGCGGCATTGGGCCCAATGCGCCAGAGAAGATTCTGCCTGTCGAGTGTGACAGGTGGACGATACGACGCTGGACGCGGCATCGAAGGGATCGCGCATCCCCGTTACCCAGTGACAACGAGGACGGCCCGGTGTGTCGGGATATCGCCGACGAGCTGCTCCGGCGCCACGCGGAGCGACCCTCAATCGCAGCGGCTCTCTCACGCTCCGTCCAACGCTCGCCGAAACGCCTCGTGGTATCGCTTCAGGTACTCGCCCACCCGCTTCCGCCGGTACTGCATGATGAAGCGCGGATGTTCGATGGGGATGATCGTGCGGAAGAACCCGTGCTCCTCGTTGAGAGCAGCCAGCAGCGCGTGGTTGCGCCCCGCCCCCAGCACGATCGCGGTGCCGCGCCGCGCGCCCAGCGCGAGCTGGCGATTGAGCGTGCGAACGATGTACGGCCGCACGGCGGCCATGAGCGCTGCCTCATCGTAGTAGTTCAGGTTGAGTCCACCGCGCGTGAATCCCACCGGACAGACTGCCGTGAGGAAGAACGCCCGGTAGAACGCGGTCGCGCCACCGCAGTGCTCGATGAAGTCGTAGAGGAAGCGTGACGAGAGCTCGCGTCGCTTCGGCAACGGGTTCGGGATGCCACAGTACTCCTCGAGCGCCACCGGATCGGTGAAGGTGATGCCGGTGACACCGGCGCCAAACCGGCCGGGATTGATGCCGAGCACGAACACCCGTTCGCGCGCGTCGGAGAAGAACGCCGTGTAGAAGCGCTCCATGCATTCGCGCACGACGGGCTCGCGATATGGAGACAGCACTCCGACCCCGCGGGGCAGCGCGCGCGGTGTCCGGAGACTTCTATAGAAGGAGAGGACTCTGGTGCCGAAGGCCTCGGTGGTCATGGCGCGGTGAATCCGTGCATGGACGGAAGCCCGGACGTGAGTCCGGCGGTGCACGAATGCAGGCGCATGGGTTCCCGGCACTGCACGTCAGACGCTCCTGGCATCGGGGCCTGGTCGTGATTATCGCCGCCGGCAGAAGGAACGCCAGCCCGGCTCGCTTCCCCGCCACACCTCCTCAACCACGCCCGTTGTTATTCACTCAACACTTGATGGAATCAGCGCGCGACGCTATCATCGCGGCATGAACCCGCCCCCGCCCCCGCCCCTACCCCAGTCACCGCCCGAGCTTGACCTCCTCCAGGGCACCCTCGACGTGCTCGTCCTCCGCGCCCTCTCCTGGGGTCCGATGCACGGCTACGCCGTCGCACGCTTCATCCGCAGCGGCTCCGACGGATCGTTCAAGGTGCTCGACGGCGCGCTCTACACCTCCCTGCACCGCATGGAAGAGCGCGGCTGGGTGGAGTCGGAATGGGGCACCTCCGAGAAAGGCAAGCGCGCCAGGTTCTATCGCCTCACCACGGCGGGACGGCGCGCCCTGCGCAGCGAGACGGCGTCCTGGAACGACTACGTCGCCGCCGTCGCACGCGTGATGCGCGCCACGCCCGCGCCTGCCTGACGACCCTCCGACACCCGGCCCGCAAGACCAATGGAGTTTCTGAGCGGCACGCCACGCTGGCGCCGATACCTCCGCTTCCTGCGCCGCAACGTGCAGGGCGACATCGACGACGAGCTGCACTTCCACCTTGAGGCGCGCATCGACGAGCTGGTGGCGCAGGGGATGACGCCCGAGGCGGCGCGCACCGTGGCGCTCGAGGAGTTCGGCGACGTGACCACCGTGCGCCGCGGACTGCGCGACATCGACGAGCGCATGGCGCGCCGCGAGAAGCGTGGCGAACGGCTCGACGCGTGGCGACAGGACATCGCCTACGCCGCGCGCTCGCTGCGCCGCACCCCGGCCGTCACCGCCACCATCATCCTCACGCTCGCACTCGGACTCGGCGTCAACGCCGCGATGTTCACCCTGCTCAACGCCGTCTACCTGCGGCCGCCCACCGGGGTCGTGCATCCGGAGCAGGTGCGGCGGCTCTGGACGCAACGGGACTTCCGTAGCGGGCGACAGTTCTGGCCCGGCTACGACTACCAGCGATACGAACTCATCCGCGAGGGGCTGGCCGGCCTAGGCACGACCGCGATCTATCGCGGGCCGGAGCAGGTGAAGGTTGGCCGAGGGTTCGCTGCGCCACAGGCCAAGATGGTCTCCACCTCGGACGACTACTTTCGCCTCCTCGGCGTGCGGCCCGCTCAGGGGCGGTTCTTCTCCGCCGAGGAAGACCGCCTGGGTGCCGGGCTCAAAGTGGCAGTGGTGAGCGATCGCTTCTTTCGGCACAGCCTGGGCGGCGACCCGGGCGTGCTCGGCCAATCGATCCTGCTGAACGATGAGTCGTACGCGATCGTCGGCGTCTGCGACCCGCAATTCACCGGCGTTGATCTGGACGCGGTCGACGTGTGGGTGCCGTTCGCCAGCATGAAGTCACGCGGCAACACGCCGTGGTGGTTGGACAGCAATGTCAATGGTTTCAAGGTTCTCATTCGTGAGGCCGCCGGCGCCAGCGACGACGCGATCGATGCGCAGACGACCGCGGTGCTGCGGCGTCCCGATGACGTGATCGCTTCGCGCAACAATGAGGGCCAGTCCGGGCAGTCGCGACCCACTGCGCTGCTCGATTCGACATCGGTCGCGCGCACCGGCTCGATCATTGCCGCGCGTGGACCGGGGAAGAAGCAGCAGGAGGTGGAGATCGCGGTGCGCCTCGGCGGCGTCGCGCTCATCGTGCTGATCATCGCTTGCGCCAACGTGGTGAATCTGTTGCTCGCGCGCGCCGTCCGCCGGCGGCGGGAGATCGCGATGCGCCTGGCGCTCGGCATTTCGCGGGCCCGGCTCACGCGCCTGGTGCTGTCGGAGAGCGTCCTGCTGGCGTTGCTCGCCGGCGTGGGTGCGATTCTCGCGGCGCAGTGGGGCGGTCTCGCGCTGCGGGCCCTCCTCCTGCCTGACGTGCACTGGGCGCATTCGCCGGTCGACTGGCGTGTGCTTGGCGGCGCGGCGCTCGCGACCCTTGCCGCGGGGATGGTCGCGGGCGCGATTCCGGCCCTGCAGTCCGGATCGACCGAGCTCACCGAGGTGCTCAAGGCCGGCGCGCGCGAGGGCTACGTGCGACGCTCCCGCGCCCGCTCGGCACTCGTGGTCACGCAGGCCGCGCTCTCGGTGATGCTGCTCGTGGGCGCCGCCTTGTTCGTGCGCAGCCTCGCGAACGTTCGCGCGCTCGATCTGGGCTTCGACGTCAGAGGGTTGCTGTACGCGCACATGGTCTTCGAGTCGAAGGATCCGCATCGCGACTCGACGTTGTCGCCGAGACTGGCCGAGGTCGTGGATCGTCTGCGCGGCATGCCGGGAATCCAGGGCGCGGCGCTCGCGGGGATGCGCCCCATGTGGGGCTTCAGTACGGAGACGTACTTCCCGGAGACCGACACCATCGCGCACCCCAAGCCCATGGGCATGTTCTGGGCGGTGTCACCGGGATACTTCGCGACCACCGGGACGCGCATCGTCTCGGGCAGCGACTTCCCGCCTGACGAGGGCCCCGGCTCGGCGCCGGCCGTCATCGTCAACAGCGCAATGGCGAAGGCGCTGTGGCCGGGCCAGGACCCGCTCGGCCGCTGCGTGCGGTTTGCGGAACCCGACGGACGCTGCAACGCCGTGATCGGCGTGGTGGAGACAGCGCGTTGGGGTGCAGTGATCGAAGACGCCACGCCGCAGTTCTATCTGCCGCTCGGGAACATGCCGTTCGTCGCATACAACTCTCGCCAGCTCGCGATCCGCGCCAGCGAGCAGAATGTTCCGGCCGTCGTCGGCGAAGTGCGCGCGACACTCAAGCAGGCGTTCCCCGACGGGGAGCCGGTGATCGAGCGGATGTCTGACGTCATGGCGCCGCAGTACCGGCCGTGGCGGCTGGGGGCGACGCTCTTCACGCTGTTCGGGATCCTCGCCGCGGTGGTGGCGGCGGTGGGCGTGTACAGCACGGTATCGTACAACGTGAACCAGCGAACCCACGAATTCGGTGTGCGGGTCGCGCTGGGGGCGCGTCTGGGCGACGTGGTGAAGCACGTGCTCACCGACGGCCTGCGCACCGTGGTGATCGGCGTCGCGGTGGGTGTGGCGCTCGCCATTCTTGCCGGTCGCTTCGTGGCGTCGCTGTTGTACGGCATCACGCCGCACGACCCCGCGACGATCGCGATCGTGGTCGCAGTGCTGCTGGTGGTGGCGGTGGCCGCGGCACTGGTGCCGGCGCTGCGGGCGGCGCGGGTGGATCCGGTGACGGCGCTGCGGAGTGAGTAGCGGGGCGTCTGGTCAGGCTACGGCCTGACCCAGATGACGATCGCCTCCGCGCGGGCCGGATTTCCGCGTGCGCCGGGCAATTTGTTCTTGCCTCCTGGGCCCATGGTCTGCACCTGCTTCGCCAGGTCCTCCAGCCCGATCGCCGCTTCGCTGCGCGGCGACCCCGAGCCGCAGATCGCCCTTGGCGGCAGGCGCGAGGGTCGCTCACCGTGCCGGTACGTGACCGTGCCGGTGAAGTCGGAATTCGTGCCGTACACTTCCACCGCCTCGATCCCCTGGACCGGGATGTCGTCGACGGACAACGAGGGCTGGAAGATGCCGTTGATGTACACGCACGTGCTGTCATCGACCACCAGCCCCTTGATCAGGAACGTCATCGAATAGCGCAGCGCGCTCCCCAACTGTTGTCCGGAGTGCGCCGACAGTTCCTGCCGCGGAATCAGGGCAGCGTTCCCGTGGACCGCCCACGTCTTGCGACGGTCGAACTCGTGCAGGACCATCTCCAGCCGCTTGTCGGACTGCGACGTGGAGCGGTCCACGTTCAGGGCGAGGTCCACCGCACTGTCGCGCGGAACCACGATCGACAGCATCCGCGACTGGTAGCCGTCGCGCTTCACGTACACCACGTACCCGCCGGGCCTGACCCTGGGGAAATCGAAGCGTCCATCCGCTCCGGTCTTTGCGTGCAGGTTCGCGCCGAGCAACTGCACCTCACCACCGGCCAGTGGTGTGATGTCCTCGTGCGCGATCAGCAGGCCGTGCACGCCCGTCCGTTGGGTCACCACGTGCACGGTGTCCAGGAGCGCCGTGTTCCGTCGCAGAGTGATGTCGACCTCGAGGCCATCGGCGCCCACATCGATCGTCCGGAGGTCGGTCACGAAGCGCAGGTAGGCCGTGGCAAGTTCGTGCGGGCCCACCGGCACGCGGTCGAAGCGGAAGCGGCCCGTCGAGTCGCTTCTGGTGAGTCGCCGATCCGAGCTCGCATCCAGGACCACGAGGGCGTCCTCGATCGGATTTCCCGCTTCGTCGCGCACAGTGCCGGCCACGACGACGTCGCGTTGCGCAGCGAGCGGTACGGCCCCCGCCGCGAGGCTCAGCACGATGGCTGGAAGAATCAGACGGATGCTCATGCCAGAAAGAATCGGCGCGGATGACCTGGCGCTCAGGACTCGAAGTTGATGCTACACCGGACCACCGCAAGGTTCGCCAGTCGGCCAGGCCGGCGGCTTCCTGATTCTCCGGGCGGCTCGATGGACCTTCGCTCCGACCGGGCGAGGAACGAACGGTCCGGGAAGCCCGTAGCAGAAAGGCGGCGCCGCGATGGCGTTGAAGCCCGGCTAGGGCCATCGTCCGGTTCCGGTGCTAGCTGGATCACGGATCCTTGCAAGTTCTCTCTCCCGATCGCGGGAGATGCCATGGTGCGTCCCATACCCGGTGAAGGAACCTGGTCCGCTTGACGCGACTAATCGGCTCGAGTTGGGTTTGGCTGTTCACGTGCTGGCCGCTGTGGCTTGCGCTCGCCCAGGGGTACGCGCCAATCCGTCTGAGCGGCGGCGAGACCTTCCAGGAGGAGTTCTCGCGAGTCGGCGCCGTTCGCGAGTTGCAGGATGGGACGTTGCTTGTGACGGACGTGCATGATAGACGTCTCGTCCACTTGCAATGGCCGCCGAGGCGCATTGCAGAAATCAGCCGCATCGGTCGCGGACCTGGAGAGTACGAAGCGCTTGGCGATCTCGTTTCGCTCGGAGTCGATTCCACGCTTGCCCCCGATTCCGATCTCAGCCGATGGTTGGTGCTGGCCCACGATCGCATCGTCGCGACTGTGTCTTCCACCGACGCTCGCGTCGCTACCTTCGGACTGCACCTCGCCGGAGGTGATCGCGCCGGACACCTCCTGGCCGTGCGTGGTCCTCCCATTCGGGTTTCTCATAGCCGTCCCGATTCCGTGGTGCTTGTTCGGGGCACATTGGCGGTCTTTCGGGTGGACACCGTGGCGCGCCTCCGGAGCGCCAACATCCGCTTGAATCGTGTCGCGCCGTCGCGCGGTGGGGCGTTAGCGTTCGTGGCCAACCCGCTACTTGTCGACGAGCAGGCGCTGCTGTTCCCTGACGGATGGATCGCCTTGGCTCGTCTGAATCCCTACCGAATCGACTGGCGGGCAGCAGATGGCCGGATGATCCGCGGTGCGAATCTGGATACCGCGGCGGTCCGCGTCGACGAACGGATCAAGCGCATGGTGCTCGCGCGCGATCTCGCCCCGTTCAGGGACGCACCGACCAGTATTCTTCCCGATTGGCCTGAGTATGTGCCGCCATTTCAGAGAGCCGCCCTCTTTGCGGCGCCGGACGGCAAAGTGCTCATCCATCGCGTTGCGCTGACGGATGACAACGTGCAGCGCTACGACCTCGTCGATCGGAAGGTCGACTCACCGGTCGCCTCGAACTGGCGAAGGCGGGCCGCGTTGTCGGTTCCGGTGCGCGCTGGATCTTCACTGCCCTCACCGATGACGACGGCGTGGAGCAACTCCGGCGATATCCATGGCCGTGAGCCGGCCTTCAACGGCGAATGCGAGCTCGAATCACACGCGGGACGTCGTTCTGGTCGACGACTACCGCGTACATCCGGTCCGCTCGAATGATCACGTGCTCCGGAAACCCCGAAACCGCAACCGGTAGCGTTGCGACGGCCACCAGCCGGCCGGCCGAGTCCCACACGTCGAAGTGCGTCGGCGCGGTGTCGCTGGAAGCGCGACGGACCCAGACACGCCCCTGGTCATCCACGTCGAGCTGCTCGATGGCCGGTCGAACCCGTGGAATCCGGGTGTAGTCGGGTTCCGGTGCGCCGGAGCGTCGAAAGATTTCGCGTATCGCCACTACGGCGGCGTCACGCTCCGCGCGGGCGATGGGAAGCGGGCGGTCGTCGCGCTCAATCCGAGCCAGAGTGTCGAGGCCGGGAAGGCCCAACCGCAACACCTCGTACCTATCCCGAGACGAACACCAGAGAGTCCCCTGAGCATCCAGCACGGTAACCGGACGCACCAGGTAGGGAATACCCAGCAGGATTCGCCGTCCGCCCGGGCCATGTCCTTCGAATTCGGCTTCGGAGGCCTTCAACTCCTTCGAAGCACACGGCGGGACCGCGAGCGTGTCTCTCACCGAGCCATCGGATGCAAACCGCAGAAGCGCCGCCTGTCTTCCCGCAGCCGTACCGACTACGGTGAACTCGTAGAGGTCGCCTGACGACGTGAGGGCCGCATCCCATGTCCACGACACGCTTCTGGCAACCATCGGGTGCTGCGTGAGGAATTCGCCCTCAGCGGAAAAGACGCTGAAGCGGCCGTTGCCCGGATCGTCTACCCACAGGTCGCCATTTCGCGCCACCGCCATGCCATTCGCCGCGCGAATCTCACCGGGACCCCCGCCCCGTCGCGCAATGCGTTTCAGGAGCCGGCCATTCGCGTCGAACATGCGAATGGTCTGCGTCTGGAAGTCCAGCACGAAGATCCGGCCGTCGGCACCCACCGCAATGCCCCGAATGTCGGAGAACTCCGTCGCGGTGTCCGATTCCGAGCCGATTCGCAGGTCTTCGATCAGGGACCACTCTTGTTGCCCGATCGCGCGCTGAGGCGGGGCGCCCACGACGACGGTGATGACGCAGGCGCATGCACGGAGAGTCCGTCGCATGCGTGCTGTCCAAAGCCTCCCGAACCTGAGCGAACTTGTTCGCGTGCGCATCGAGCCTCGTGCCCTCCAACACAACGTTGGCGTGGTCGCGCCCGTCCTTCGAGAATGACTGGACTCCCCTGCAGCGTGCGAAGCCGGTCGTTTCCAGCGTGCGGGCCGGGCCGGAACCTGCGCCAAGCCGAACAGTATATGTGACTGCTCAGACGTCGATGCCACCGGGTCCGTCCAACCCCACGCATTGAGGGAACCCGCCATGCGTTGCGCTGCCGCGGTCGTATCCGCAGCCGCGTCACGGGCGCTGACACGCAGGGTCGCTTCCGCTTCGCGAACGTTGCCCCCGGTCCGCACGAACTTCGCACGGTGTGGGTCGGGCACCAGCCTGACGAGCGCTCCGTCGACGTGCCGGAGGCCGGCCTCGAGGTCACGATCGTCCTGGCACAACTGGCGTTTCAGCTGGACACGCTGGCGGTGGTCGCCCATCGCACGGGCATGTTCGGCGCCACTGTTGTTGGGACCGACCTGAGTACCCTCAGTGGCGTCGACGTCCAGGTACTGGAAACGCGCACCAGAACGCCGACGGGCGCCGATGGCAGGTTCTCCTTTCCGAACATCCGTCCCGGCGCCTACGTGGTGCGGGCGATCCACGCGGGATTCAAGACGCTCTTCCTCTCGGTCGTCGTCCCGGAAAGGGACGCCGTCGAGCTCTCGTTGGCGCTCGACCGTCCCGCCACCAAGGCCAACAGAAACGCCGAGCAATTGTTCATTGACATGAAGATGCGGCTGGACCGGCGATCGGTGCCGAATTCCGTCATCGTGCCTCGGCCGGAGCTCGCACCGCGCGGTGGGAAGACGCTGGATGTCGCGCTGCGGTACTCGCCGTCGTTCCTGATGAAGGGCCTGACCATCGTGAACGACGAATGCGTTTTCCTGAACGGCATACCGGCACCGCAAATGCGCCTCAAGGACTTCCTGGCCGAGGACGTGGCGATGGTGGAAGTCTACGGGAGCGGTGACCAGGACAGCGAACTCGCCAGCCAGCCCGGCCTGCGGGTGCAGTTCGGAGACCCCCGTGTGGAGTCTGGGCGCACATGGCGATCATTTCCGACAGCAAGTACTCTGTGAGATACAAGGTTCGCGCACGCCCGGGGTTGGTGTCGTTCGTGTACATATGGCTGAAGAACTGAAGAGCGTTGTCGGTCGAAGCGCCGGCCGGGTGATATGAGCTTCTATCGCCGACCTATCGGCCAACAACGCGCAGCCGGATGATCGCCACACGCGGAGTGTCATTGGCATCGAGTCCGTACAGTGCCGCGCGCCCATCGGGCAATGCTCCCATCGGGAAGCTCTGCAGCACACGACGGGCGACGACTCGACCGGCTCCCGGATCGATAACCTCGATCGCCGTGTCATAGAGCTTCTCGATCGAGACGCTCCTCGCCGACAGCTCCTTCGTGCCTTCCGGGTAGTCTGGCCACGCGCTCTTCCAGTTCGCGGAGGGAATGCCGACAAGACACCAGACCATCCCCGCGCTATCCTCGCTGATGCCCTTCACCAGAGGCGGCGGATGCGTGGTCTTGTTCCCGACCCAGTAGATGGATTCTTCAGCGAACCAGGGTGGACGACGCTCGAGCGTCTGCTGCCTCACGAGCGACATGCTCCATCGGTGAATCCGATACCGCACCTGATCCGCGGTCCAGAATCCGGCACCCCGCGCAGGCGCAACCAGCTGCTTCACGTGCTCGAATCTGCCGGGCCGCCGCTCGCCGCGCTCGGGCCCGAATGACGCGCCCAGCTCCAGGTCCGCCCCCGCGAACGACGCGCCATGCAACGGCCATCCTGCTCCACCCGGCGTATTGACCTCTCCGTGCACCACCACGACGTCGGGCCAATGGAGCGCCACGGCGGGAGACAGAATATGGAACAGCTGAATCATCCGTCCTGGCACCAGATCCGGCCCGACAACGGTCGCACGCATGATGCCGTCGAGCACCACCATCGAATCACCGCTCACCGGAAATGCATCCCCGGGGTAGACGAACTCGCCAGGGCCACGCCCGTGACCGCCGACGCCTTGCAGAAAGACGCCATCCGCGGCGAACACGCGAATCTGCGTTTGGGGATCGAACACCCAGTAGCGCCCCTTGCTGTCGACGCGCACCATTGAGGGAATCCCACTCAGCGATCCCGGTCCGTCCGGCGTGCCGAGGACCGCCAGAGTGTCGATCGATATGGTGCACCGCGGGCAGCTCGGGGCGTCAGGCACCTCCACAACCGGTACATCCTGCGCGAGAAGAGCATGACTCACGCACGTTGCGGTCAACAGGCTGACGAGACGCGACCACTCGAAGCATCTCTCGCTCGCGAATCGCCAATCGGCGCTCGCCTTCGGCCCGGGATTCCTGTGGTCACGCATCGGACACCTCCTCTCGCGTGCATCGCGATGGCCCTGGTGCTGCTGTCGAGCTGCCTTCCCCCTGGCGCGCTCCCACCCGAAGGAGAATGGCCCACCAAGCCTCTCAGTTACAACTGTGTGGGGGCGGCAGCGTTGTCTGGACGCGGGTGTCGCAGACGAGCCGGCATTCAGCTTCCATCTTCCGGAAGGCTCGGGTGCCAGGCGGCGGATGCTGGTCGGGGCTGGTCACGGTGCGCGCGGGCCATCCAACACAGGATGCCACACCCTGAACCCGGTCGGCCAGGACTTCGCGACCACTCCGGGCTCGACAGTCGTCAACCAGTACGGTATTATGTACGTAATAGCGCACCCATCGATGGAGTAATGTCATGTCCAGCTGGCGCCCTTCCGAAGACGTCCGCCCCGTAACCGAATTCCGGGCGAACGCCTCCACCGTGATTGACCAGGTACAGAGCACTCGGCGTCCCGTCATTCTCACGCAACACGGACGGAGCGCCGCAGTGCTGCTCGACGTCGGTGTCTATGAGGAACTGCTCGATGAGCTGGCCCTCTTGCGCGACATCAGGACCGCCGAAGGGCAAGTGGCGAGAGCAAAGGCCAGCCCGCACAAGACAGTCGCGAAACGGCTTCGCGCCAGACTGCTCAAGTGAAAGTCGTCTGGGCGCCGCTTGCCGAAGCGCGCGTCACAGAGGCCTTCGATTACATTGCAGCCCGTCGCCGTGCAGCAGCCGTACGATGGCTCAATCGCGTTCTCGACCGGGTGGAACAGCTCATACGTCACCCCGATCTGGGTCGAATGACCCCCGAAGCCGGACGCCGGGAGATTCGAGAACTGATCGTGCACCCGTACCGAGTCGTCTACCGGCGCGAACCGGACAGAATTGTCATCCTGACAGTCAGGCATGTGCGACGCGCATGGGATCCTTCAGAAACGGAACCGCCATAGTGTGGCGGCGACGACAGGGCTTCCGACGAAGCCACCCCGCCTCTTCACCTAGCGGAGCCACATGACTGCGGAGCGGACCATTCAGGACACCGTCGAGCGCATCGTGCGGCAGTTCCATCCGCTCCGGATCATCCTCTTTGGGTCCCATGCCCGTGGCACGGCCACCGACGAGAGCGATATTGACCTGCTCGTCGTGCTCCGCGACGCACCCGACAAGCGGAGGATGGCCGTGGAGATTCGCCGCGCCCTTCGCGATATGCTGGTCAGCAAGGACATCATAGTGACGACGCCTGACGAGATAGCGCGACGGGGCAACATGGTCGGCAGCGTACTGAGGCCGGCCTTGCGCGAAGGCAGGGTCCTTTATGAACAGCCCTGATGTCCGCGACGAGGTGCGCCGATGGCTTCGCTTTGCTCGAGAGGACCTGGAGGCGGCGGAGATGCTGTCAACCCAGGCCGGTCTCCGTCCTCGGCACGTCTGCTGGTGGGCGGAACAGGCCGCAGAGAAGCGACGGTGCTGGATCCCGAAGTCCTAACGCATGTGGCACTCGAGTGCACGGTCAGGAAGGACTTTCGGGCGGTCCATACCCACGTCGCGAAGCACTCGCAATGTCGAACCTTCCGCAACGCAGTACGTCTGCGTGGTTGCCCCTGCCACAGCGTAGTGGAATGCGATCCGAAGAGCGGGATCCCCGGCCGGCGCACGGAGCTGAAAGTCGATCGGCCCGGGCTTCAACACCAGCACCGCCGGCGAAGGGAGTTCCAGTGTATCCGGATGCACGCTCAGCCACTCGGTTCGTAGCTCGATTCGACCCATGAGATCACGATAGCCGGGGAAGACGATGCGGAGGGTGGAGGCCAACGTGTCCCCCGAGGCCAGCGTGAGCGTGTCGGATTGCTGGAAACTGCCTGGAGTAGTCAGTCGACCGCTTGACGCCGTGGGGAATCCGACGAAGAGCCAAGCAACGCCGACGACGGTCAAGTAACGAAGCATCGGTGCCTCCGAGAGAGACCGCGAACGAGAGTACACGCGAGGAAGTTGTGGAGTCAGCTCCACCTGGCCACAGACGCCTTTGTGTCGTATAACGGAAACCAATTGAAATCACCGTCGCAACGTCCACAACCGCAAGACGATGTATCCACTGACTCGGGGCTCGGGCAAGGCTGCACCTGAACTCCATCCTGAAACCCGGCCCCCCGCTCGCGCGTTGTGCCCAGAACCTTTCTCCCGATCGGCGCCCCCATGCTTGACGACACCCGTCACGACGTGCGAACCGCCCTGCGTGCCGTCCACCGCAGCCCCGTCTTCACTGCGATCGTCGTCCTTTCCATAGGAATAGGCGTCGGCGCCACCACAGCCATCGTCACCCTCGCGAACACGATGCTGCTTCAGGCGCCTCCCGGTATCGGCCACGCCGATCGCGTCGTGACCGTTGGCCGCACCCAGGACGGCTCGGGCTTCGACAACTTCTCGTATCCCAACTACGCCGACTACGCCGCCAATACGAAGACCCTGTCCGGCCTCGCCGCGATCCAGATCCAACCGCAGCCGCTGAGCCTCGCCGGACCCTCCGGCGGCGAAGCGGTCCAGGCCGGCCTGGTCTCGGGCAGCTTCTTCCAGGTCCTCGAGGCACGATCGGCCTACGGCCGCTTCTTTCTCCCCTCCGAAGACGGCCCGTCCGCGACCAATACGGTCGCCGTGCTCAGCCACCGATTCTGGCGCCAGCGATTCGGCAGCGATTCCTCAATCGTGGGAAGTGCCATCGTCCTCAACGGAAGCCCGTTCACGGTCGTCGGAGTTGCCGCCGAGCGGTTCCAGGGGCCGTTCGTGATCGCGCCCGACCTGTGGGTGCCGCTGCACTCCGTCACCCTCCTCTTCCACGTCGACGAGTCGCGCTTCACCGGTCGTCAGAACGTCTGGCTCATGGCCGTCGGCCGACTGGCGCCTGACGTTTCGCTCGGTGCCGCGCAGGCCGACCTCTCCACCATCGCCGCGCGCCTGCTGCAGGACTATCCCCAGGTGAATGCCGGACAGGGCGTGCGCGTCATGCCGGCCAGCCTCTTCCCCGGCGACATGCGCGGCGCGGTGGGGGGATTCCTCGCCGTCCTGTTCGCCGTCGCCGGGCTGGTGCTGCTCATCGCCAGCACCAACGTCGCCGGGATGCTCCTGGCACGCGCCGCGGGGCGGCAGCGCGAGATCGCGGTCCGACTCGCCATTGGCGCCACGCGCCGGCGACTGGTGCGCCAACTGGTGACCGAGAGCCTCGTGCTCTTCGTGGCCGCCGGCGCAATCGGCATCGTCCTCGCGCGCTGGCTCATCAGCGCGCTCATGACCCTGGTGCCGCGCCTTCCGGTACAGCTCTACTTCGACCCGCGCCTCGATTGGCGCGTCTTCCTCTTCGCGCTCGGCGCCTCGCTCGTCACCGGCCTGATCGTGGGCGCGGTGCCGGCGCTCCAGAGCACCAGGCCGGACCTCGTGCCGGCACTCAAGCTCGACGCGGGCACCACCAGACGCCAGCGACTGCGCGGCGGATTGCTCGTGGCGCAGATCGCCTTCTCCATGCTGCTCCTCATCGTGGCCGGACTCTTCGCGCGCGCCCTCACCCACGCGCGCAGCATCGATCCCGGCTTCGATCCGCGCGGCGTCGACGTCGCCTCGCTCAACCTCCAGCTCGCGAATTACGACCCGACCTGGGGTCTCCTCAGGTCTGGCGAGATTCTCGCACGCACCCGCCAGCTGCCCCAGGTGACCGCGGCCGCCTGGACGGCCATGCTCCCACTCGGCGGGGGCGGAATGGGACTCGGCGGAGTGGACGTGGAAGGACGCCAGCCGCCTGACGAACGGCGCGGCTGGAACCCCGACTGGGACATCATCACCCCCGGCTACTTCGCGACCATGCGGATCCCGCTGCTGCGCGGCCGCGATTTCAGCGACGCCGACCGGCAGGGCGCCACCGACGTCGCCATTCTCAACGAGACCTTCGCGCGCCATCTATATGGTAGTGACGACCCCGTGGGTCGCACGTTCAGGAACGAGGACCGGACCGTCACGGTGATCGGCATCGCGCGCGACGGGAAATATCGCACGCTGGCAGAGCCGCCCCGGAATTTCGTCTACGTCCCGCTCGCGCAGCGCTACATGCCGCGTCTCAACCTCGTCGTGCGCACCGCCGGCAGCGTACCGATCGCCGGAGCGATCAAGCGCCTGGTGGGCGAGCTCGATCCCGCGCTCCCGATCCTCGATCAGCGCACCATGGAGGACCAGATCGCGACGTCGCTCTTCCCGCAGCGCATCGCACTCTGGGTCGCCGCCACACTCGGCTCGGTCGCACTGCTGCTCGCGCTGCTCGGGATCTATGGCGTCGTGGCGTTCAGCGTGGCGCAACGCACACGCGAGATCGGCGTGCGCGTCGCCCTCGGTGCCCAGCGCGGCCAGGTGCTGGGCCTCGTCCTTCGTCAGGGCGCCGTGCTCGCGGGCATCGGTGTTGCCGTTGGAGCGGCTGGCGCGATCGCCATCACGCGTTTGCTGGCCAGTCTGCTCTACGGCATTCCGGCGACCGACATCGTGGCGTTCGGCGCCGCCGCCGGGCTCCTTGCGGCCGCGGCGCTCGCGGCCAGCTGGATCCCCGCGCGGCGCGCCGCGGCGATTGATCCGGTCATCGCGATCAGATCCGAGTAGCGCGCCGAAAATACTCGATCCTGGCCCACACGCGGATGCGGCGCGTGGGCTTTTGGTCCCGTCGAGGCTACCCGGCGAGCCTGAGTTCTGTCGTCATGTGCCGGCGCAATCCCGACGGAAATCCCCATAGCCCATTCCGTCTGGCCGCTCGCTGCACCGCCGAGTAAGCTAACGAGCGGCGGACGGACCAGTCCGTCGGTCGAAGCCCCGCAACGCCGGGCTTCACCGACCGGGGGAGTGAGTTCCGTCTGCGCTCCGCGCGCCCATTCTCCGCCCCCTGCGCGACACATCGAAGGAGTCACATTCAATGAATGTCGGACGAATGATCCCACGCCGCTCGGTGAAGCTCGTACACGGCGCCTCGCTCTTCTTCCTCGCCGCCGCCTCTGCGCTCCCCGCGCAGCAGATGGTGACCGAGACGCGCGATCCGAAGCAGACGCAGGACGCGCAGTTCGCAAAGGACTACGCCGCGTGGACCACCGAGCCGCGATACGGCAGCCCGCTGGTGGACCATCTCCCGAAGGTCGCCGGCATCCCCACGCCGAAGGACATCCTCGGCTACTACATCGGCGCGCCGCGCAAGCTCACCTACTACGCCGACATCCTGAAGTACTACCGCGCCCTCGAGAAGGCGACGCCGCGCGTCAAGGTCGAGACCATTGGCCGCTCCGATGAGGGACGCGAGCTCGTCGTCGTCTGGGTCTCGTCGGAAGAGAACATCCGGAATCTCGCCCACAATCGCGCCAACCTCGCGAAGATCGCCGACCCGCGCGGGCTTTCCGACGCGCAGATTCGCGAGCTGATCGCCACCACCAAGCCGCACTATCACCTCATCGGTGGATTGCACAGCGGCGAGACGGGGCCGTCGGAGATGCTGATGGAGCTGGTCTACCGGCTCGCGACGGAGACGTCACCCCTCATCACCCAGATCCGCGACAACGTCTACGTCTCGGTCACGCCGGCCGCCGAGCCTGACGGGCGCGACCGTAATGTGGACTGGTTCTATCGCGGCCTCGAGGTCGCGGCACAGGTGGCGCGCGACAGCGCCGCGGGACGCGACACCACTGCCGCGGGACGCGACACCACCGCCGCGGGACGCGATACCGCGGCCGCGGGACGCGACACCACCGCCGCGGGACGTGGTGGCCGCGGGGCCGGTGGAGCTGGCGCAGGCGGACGAGGCGGTGGTCGCGGCGGGCTGATCGGCGGACTTCCCTACTGGGGCAAGTACGTCTATCACGACAACAATCGCGACATCAACCTCTCGCAGATGTCGATGCGCGCGATCACCGACTGGTACTTCACGGCGCATCCGCCGATCATGCACGACCTGCACGAGGCGCAGGCCCTGATGTACACGTACAGCGGCGGGCCTCCGCAGAATCCCAATCTCGATCCGCTGCTCTTCGCCGAGCTACCGTTCTTTTCCAACTGGGAGCTGGCGCAGATGACCAAGTGGGGGATGCCGGGCGTGTACACCCACGCGTTCATGGACGGCTGGTCGCCCGGCTACCTCGGCTCGGTGGCATACAATCATAACGGCATGATGAAGATGTACGAGACGCAGTCGGGCGTTGACGCGCCCGAGGGCGGCACCACGGTCGCGAGCGGCGGTCGCGGTGCGGGGGGTGGCCGGGGTGGCCGGGGTGGCCGCGGCGCGACTGACACGACAGCGGCGGGCGGTGGCGGCCGGGCTGGTGGCGGTCGTGGTGGTCGTGGAGGCAGAGCCGGCGGGGGCGGGGCCGGGGGCGGGGGCGGGGGCGGACGCGGCGGCCGGGGTGCCGTCGCGGATTCCACCGCGGGCGGGACCGCCGAGACGCCATTCGGACGTGGAGGCGCTGGCGGAGGGCGTGGCGGGTTCGGCGGAAGGGGCGGCGCCCCCACGGGGCGCGGCGGCGGCCAGCCGCGCGAGTGGTATCGCGGCATCCCGATTCCGCCTAACGCGGTGCAGACCTTCTCGCGCCGCAACAATACCAACTACATGGAGACCGGAGTGCTCTCGGCGCTCCAGCTCACGTCGATGTTCCCGAACCTGGTGGTCGAGAACTTCTACGTGAAGACCCGCAACTCGATCAACGACGGCAAGACCAGGGCGCCCTACGGCTACGTCTTCCCCGTGCAGCGCGACATGACCAGGGTCGCGACGCTGCTCAACATCCTGCGCGCGCAGGGGATCGAGATCGGGCGACTCACCGGGCCGGTCACGCTCGACAGCGTCGCCTATCCGGCGGGGTCGTATGTCATCAAGCTGAACCAGCCGTATGGCCGGCTCGCGAAGAACTTCCTCGAGCGCCAGGACTATCCCGACCCCAACCTCTCCACGTACGACGACAGCGGCTGGTCGATGGGGTACGCGTTCAACGTCGACGTCAAGCAGATCGACGACAAGGCGGTGCTCGACGCGAAGGTGACGCCGGTGGACACGGTGGTCGTGCACGGGACGGTGGCGGGATCCGGTACGGCCGGTCTCGCGGTGGCGCACTACGGGTCGAACAACATGATCACGTTCCGCTACCGGCTGAAGAACGTCCCGATGCAGGTTGCGGAGCAGCAGTTCGTGGCCGCGAACGACACGTTTCCGCGCCGGGTCGTTCATCGTGACCGGCTCCGCGGCCGATCTCCAGACGGCGCGCTCGGCGGCCGAGTCGTTAGGCCTGACCGCGGCGGCGCTGTCGACCGTGCCGGCGGTGCCCTCGCACAATGCCGACGTGCCGAGGGTGGCGATCTACTCGCAGTGGAGCGGGACGCAGGAGCTGGGGTGGTACCGGTTCACGTTCGACAAGTTCGGCATCCCGTACGATCTGATCTTCAAGGAACGCGTCGCCCAGGGGAATCTGGAGAAGGACTACGACGTGATCGTGATGGCGGCGCAGAACATCAACCGCGCCGCGGTGCTCGCGTCGCCGGCCGCGCGGCCGCAGCCCTATCAGCACAGCGACAAGTACCAGTTCCTCGGCATGTACGGATCCACCGACGACATGAGCGGCGGGTTCGGTGAGGCCGGGGTGAAGGCGATCGAGCAAGTTCCTCGACGCCGGCGGCACGCTCATCACCACGCTGCAGGCGGTGCGCTATCCCATCGACTTCGGCCTCGCCCGGTCGATCGATCTCGAGTCACCGCAGGGGGTGAACGCGCAGAAGCCGCTCATCCAGGCGGAGATCACGCGTCCCGAGCACCCGGTGTTCTATGGATATGCCAGCAAGATCTTCCCGATCAAGTACGGGCAGGGGTCGCAGGTCTTCCGGGTGGGGGTGGCCGATCAGGCCAACGTGCTGGCCGAGTACGTGGGCGGCGATGCGTCGGTGCTGAGCGGGCTGATGGTGGGCGCCGACAACATCAAGGGGCGGGCGTTCGCGGTCGACGTGCCGCAGGCGCACAACGGGAAGGGGCGCGTGCTGCTGTTCGCGAACAATCCGATTTACCGGTGGCAGAACCATGGGGAGTTCAACATGGTGTTCAACGCGATCATCAACTGGGACGATGTGCCGCCGGCGCCGCCGATGAAGCCGTGAATGAAACTGTGGGGAGTCAGTCTGGAGTGGCACGAGCAGCAGCCTGCTGAAAAACTCTGCCATGGATGCCGTCCGTTCCGTCAGGCGTGCGCGTCCTCGAGCTCACCAAACTGCGTAATCCGCACGTCGCCCTCCCGGAAATGCGCCACAATCTCCAGCGATCCGCCTAACGCTTCGATGTACTTGCGCAGCGTGCTGATGTAGGTGTCTGCACGTTTCTCGAGCTTCGAGATTTCGGGCTGCGATACCTTCATCGCCGCAGCCAGCGATTCCTGCGACTGCTCACGGGCGCGGCGGAGTTCAGCCAATGCCATCCCGTCCAGCATGGCTTTGGTCCGTGCCCCGGCGCGCGCCTGATGGTCAGGCGCCATCTTCTTCCGCAAGTCGCCGAACTTGTTTGCCATTAGAGTGGTCCCTCTCCTCGCAGAGTCTCCAGGTGTTCGTCGTACAGCCGGTCAGCCATCGGCACCATACGTTCATGGAACAGTTTGTCACCGGTCTTGTCACCACCGATCAGCAGAATCGCCATGCGGCGTGGATCAAATGCATGGAACACACGGTAGGGCCGCCCCTCATCCTGCACTCGCAACTCCCGCATTCGTCCATGGCGAGACCCTTCCACCCCCGAGCCGTATGGGAACGGGATATGGGGGCCGAGCGACTCGATCAGTCCAACTGCCGCGCTGACCGATTCTTGTTCGTCGGCCGTAAGGATGGTCCACCACAACCCGAACTCGTTCGTGTATTCCACCTCCCATGCCATAGAGGGAATATGCTATCTATGGCATTAACGGGCAAGGCCTGGGTGGAAGGCGCCTGCACCCCGCCAACGCCTTTCGCCCGGGACCGTCGTCTACCCCGGGGGTGAGGAAGGCCACCAACGGTTCCGCGATGGCGCGTTGACGCGTATTCACGAAGCGCCCAACTTCTCTGATTCCAGGCCTGAGGTCATGAAACCGTCGCGGGACGGTGGGTGAGGTAGCCGCGGCGAATGCTGGTCACGGAGGCAGCGGTGGCGCGAGCATTGCCGGCGGTAGTGTCGTTGCTTCGGAGCGACCAGTACGAGAAGCTCCCGCAATATCTGCGCACTCGGCTCGAGCGCTCAGCGCACCAGTCGCATCGTCAGGACAAATTGTGGGAGGACTTCGATTCGCGAGTGCACGCCGACGGCTACGCCAGCGTCCTGGTGCCACCGAGTGAACTGGGGTCGAATCCAAGGGCCAGCATCCTGACGACGATGCTTCACGCGCGCTCCCTGATCATCAAGGACCTGCGGTTCCATCCGGCGGCGCTCAGCAACCCCATGGATAAGGCGTATCCCTGCATCTGGGTAAATGGACACGAGATGCCGCACGGGTGGTCGCTCGACGCGATCAGCGTGGATGATATGGTGGTAATCGAGATCTATGGCTTGAACACGCCGCAGGATCGCAGCCTGAAGAACAGACGGGGCGACGTTCGCCCAGTCTCGGGCCAGCCGCCCTGCGGACAGTTCCGGGCGAACGCGTCGCCCACCGACGAGCTGCCGCAACCCCGTCGTGACGCGCAGGCGCAGACGGCGCACAACATCGCCCCGCCGATCCGGGAGGTCAATCCGCGACTCATGATCGGCTCCGTCGTGGTATGGCTGAAGAACTGACGCCTCCGGGATCGATGCGAACCGTTCGCTCGGTGGTGCCTGTAGTGCTTCTTGTCGCGTGCGGTCTGGCACACGCCCTCGCTCCATTTCCCGCTTTCGCGCAGAGCAGTCTCCTCGCGGTGCCGCCGCAGCAACCACGTCTCGGTCGCGTCATCGGCGTCTTCGACTTCGAGAGCGGTGAACCCGTCGATGAGGCGCAGGTGACCGACATGCGTACCAGGAGATCGGCGACAACCAACAGGGCCGGGCTGATCGCCTTGTCGTTCGTGGATACGCTCGGTTCGCTGATCCAGGTCCGGAAGATCGGGTACGCCCCCCAGATGTTCTACGCGGCCAATTCCAGTCGGGACACCGTTCCAATCACCATACTGCTCAAGCGCCAGACCCAGACGCTACCCACGGTTCTCACGCGTGCAACCACACCTCGACACCCGGGCGATACCATTCGTGCGCTGCAGCTGAACGGTTTTTATGAACGGCAGATGACGACCGGTGCGCCGGCGCGCGCATTCGTGACGAGCGAGAGGATCGAGAAGCTCTCTCTGTTGAAGGACCTGATTACGCTCACCGGCCGGGAAGTGTGCACCACCAATCTGTACATCAACGGCATCAAGGTCGATGTCCCGGACCTCCTGGCGCCCTTTCCGGGACAGTCGCAGAAGCGCGCGGAGGTGTCGCAGCCGTATCGGAACGGACTGGACGTGCTCTTCCTTCCCAGGGAGGTCCTAGCGGTAGAGATGTACCGGGTCTCGGAGGTTCCCGCTCAATACAATCCAACGCGTCGGGGCCGGTTGTGTGGCGCGACGCTGGTCTGGACGCGGTAGTGCTCGGAGGTCGCAAGCCACCATGACAAACGGGTCGTTGAGATGCACGGCGTCAGACTCTGTGCCCTGATACTGGGCGGATTCTTGATCGTCTCGCCCGGGACCCTGGCGCAAACCTCGCGAGACAGCGCTGGGGTTCGCGTTGTCGAGAATGCGCAGCCGGCCATGAGCGGTGCTCGCGCCTGGCGACTGTCGCCAACGCCAATCCTGCAAATCGGTAGTGCGCTGGATCCTGGCCTGGTCGGCGACTCGCTCTATGAGTTGCTGCGGGTAAACGGCGTCGTACGGCTCACTGACGGGCGACTGGCGGTGGCGAATGACGGCTCGCTGACAGTCCGGCATTACGACGAACACGGCAAGTACGTCGGATACGCCGGCAGGAAAGGCGAACCCGACAACATCAAGGGGCGGGCGTTTGTGGTCGACGTGCCGCAGGCGCATAACGGGAAGGGGCGCGTGCTGCTGTTCGCGAACCATCCGATTTACCGGTGGCAGAACCATGGAGAGTTCAACATGGTGTTCAACGCGATCATCAACTGGGACGATGTGCCGCCGGCGCCGCCGCTGAAGCCGTGAGGGCGCCCTGAGCGACACGGCCGTCGGTGCGGTTATCGGCGGCGCGCGTCCGGGCTTGCAACCAATCGCCCGACCATCGACCTTTCCCGAGAGGGGCGGCTGGATCACGCGCCAGGGAGGACAGCAGTGACCGATCAAGACGAAGACGGGCTTCTTCTCCGGATCACCGTCAATCCGAGGATCTTTGGTGGCAAGCCGATCATTCGGGGCCGCCGCTTGGCTGTTGAGCACGTCCTCGGCATGCTGGCAGCGGGTGACACACCGGAGACGATTCTTGCCGGCTATGCCTGGCTGGAGCAGGATGACATCCGTGCCTGCCTGAGCTACGCGCACCGCCTGGTCGCCCACGAACGGGTGGAACCGCCGCTCATCGATTCCGCGGCGTGAGGCTCCTGCTCGACAGTTGCATGTGGTCCGGTGCGCGGGAAGTACTCGTTGGCGCTGGTCACGAAGTCGACTGCGTGGGAGACTGGCCGGCTGACCCGGGCGACGAAGAGGTTCTTGCACACGCCGTGCGTGAGTCGGCAGTCGTCCTGACCCTCGACAAGGATTTCGGCGAACTGACGATCGTCCGCGGTATCCCCCATACCGGAATCGTGCGGATTGTCGGTTTCCGGGCCCAGGAGCAGGGTGCCATTTGTGTGAGCGCGCTGGCACAGTACGGCGCTGAGTTGGAGGCGGGCGCGCTCGTGACGGTGGAGCGGACGCGCGTGCGTGTCCGGTCGGCGAGGACGACTGCTCCCTGACGGAGGGACGCGGGATCCCGATCAGGCGGCCACGCCAGATCGAGTCGGCCGGAGCGGTGGAGTCCGGGCGGGCATGAGGCCGAGTCTCCTGGGCGGCGAGCGTAAGCGGCGACGACAACACCAACGACGCTGCGCAACAGCCGGCCGTCACTCCCGCTCGAAGAAGCTTGCTCGGTGCCGTCAGGCGCGCCGTACCGCGCCGATGCGCTCTGTCGTGCTGCACACTGAACCTACCGTGAGAAGAAGAAGGCACGATTCGTCCGTGCCCCCTGAATCTCCCCTGACCCAGTCACGATCGGCTACGCGACCAACGTTCTCAGCATGGTTTCCTCCTCAGTGATCATGCAGAGATGGCCCTGCCCGGGAAATACCGTGAACGACTGAACGCGAAGGTGCTCCGCCATCCTGCGACCGGATGACACTGAACAATTGCGGTCCAGCTCGCCGTGCCACATCCAGACCGGTACGCGTACCTCGTCGAGGTCGAATCCCCACGGCTGCATGAGCACCCATGCGTCGTCGAACCATCCTGTTGGTCCCTGCCGGAATCCCTCGCGAAGCTGCTCGACCAGCGCGGCCTGGACCTCGGGTCGCTCGAGCATGCGGCGATCAATGGCCGAGGCGTCCCTCATCGACGCCGCGATCATTCCGACCGGGTCCGCCATGATTTGTTTCGCCGGCTCCGCCATGAATGCTTCGAGACTCATCCGACCTTGTCGCGCCCGCCGCCATCCCTCCCGATTCAATTCCATCAGATCCGCGTCATCGATGAACTCCTTGGGCGCCGTGCCGCCAACCAGACCAAGGCTGATAATCCGCTCGGGAGCGCGCCGGGCCAGCGCGAGCGCGTGAGGGACTCCGCCGCTGCCGCCCAACACGCTGAACTTCGCCCACCCGAGCGCGTCAACGAGTTCCAGCGCGTCCTCGGCAACGGACACGATCGTGCGGTCGCGATGTGTCGATGACCCGCCGTAGCCCGGGCGATCGAATGTCACCACGTGCACGGGGACACGCGCATAGAGTCCGGCATCCGGATTCCTGCCAAATCGCGATCCCGGCGTTCCATGCATCCGTAGAACGGGTTGCCCGCGTGGATCACCCCACGCGGAGTACGCCAGCGTCCGTCCGTCCCGGAGCAGAATTGTGTCGTCGCGTAGCATCTTCGTCCGCTGAAAAATGGCCGCGTATCATTGGCCTTCCGTCACCGATAGAGACTCTGGAGTGAGCCGCATCGCCTGGCTCCGGAGTCACTGTCCGCCTCTGCGGTGACCACGATGTCTGCGTGAATCACCGCACCTATGCCCCCTGACGCTTGACCCGGAACCGGCACCGTCCATGACGACGAGAGCCAGCTGACGAAGAGTAGCAATCGAAGCCGCATCAGCTCGCCTCCAGTAGTTCGCGCAGGGGACGGCGAAGCTCACGACGAATCGGCACGATTCTCCCCGCTGACGATCCCAGCACGAAAACCAGAACGGCGAGCACGATGCCAAGCGGGGCGACGGGAACGCGCAGCGTAGTCAGTTTCGCCAACAGATTCCGGACGAGGATGAAGGTCACCACGCCCGCGGTCGTGCCGAGTAGGAATGGAACCAACTGGTTCGTCATCAACTCTCGCATCACCTGCCGCGACGAGCCGCCAAGAGCCGCACGAACCGCGATGTTGGTACGTTCTCTCTGAAGTTCCAATCTCGTCGACGCCAACTCCCCCAGCAGGGCGATCAACAATGCAACCCCTGCCAACGCGACAAGCGTCCACGATGCGACACCCCACGGTGCCAACACCCGGTCAAAGGACTCACCAATCGCCTCGACTCGGGGCGAGCCACTGGACGGGGCAATGCGTGAAAACGCCTGCGCGACCATCCCCTTCATCGATCGGCCGCCCGCCACCGTCCGTACGAGAACTGCCCTTCCCGATGCTCGATTCGTCTGATCGAGCGGGATATAGAACTGTGGCGCCGCCGGCTCGAAGAGGTCAGTCCGATAGTCGGAGACGATCCCGACCACGCGGACGCACGGCTGGGTCGGGCCGCCCAGGCGAAGGCACTCGCCAATCGGGTCCGTCCCGGGCCAGTAGATCTCTGCCATCCTTCTGCTCACCACCGCCACGTTGGGGGACTCGCTACCATCACTGCTCAGCAGGGGACGTCCACGCACAACCGACAGTCCCAGAACCTGCTCGAATCCCGCCGTGACGCCTACCACACTCGCCGCGGACTCGATCGACGCGGGGGCGCGTCCGGGCGGATCGACCTGGACCACATCGATCATCCGCCGCCCGAACGGAACCGCGGAGAGCACCGCCGTTCCGCGAACGCCGGCTTCGCCGGCCAGTTCCTCCCGCAACCGGTCGGCGAGCCCCGGTGTGCTTCCCGGAATATCAACACTCACGAGATGCTCCACGTCGAGACCGAGGTCAGCGCGACGGGCCCGAACCATGACCGCGATGAACTGGTTCGCTGCAATCAGGAGGAGCACCGCCAGCCCGACCTGAATCGATGGAATCAGCCGTTCCGCGAACCGGAATCTCCGAAACCGATGCAACTCGATCGCCAGGTTCGTCTCGCCACGCAACGCCCGTGTCACCGTGATGGCGGCCAGGGTCGACACCACGACGATCACACCGCCGGCGACGAGTTGAGCGAAGAGGATGAGACCTGCTGAGACTCTCAGCGGGTCCATCTGCAGATGCGCGAGCGCGCTCCGATAGATCGCCCGTTGCGCCACTGCGGTCAGCAATAACGCGGCACCAAGGCCGATGATCCCGAGCACGGACGCTTCCAGTACAAGCAGTCGAAGAATTGCCCGGGATGATGCCCCGAGCGCGCGACGGATGTACACCTCCTGCCGGCGAGCCATCGTATCCGCGGCCACCAGACCGGCGACGTTGAAACAGCCAAGCAGCAGCATCGCAGCGGTCAGGGCTGTTACCCATACGCTGAGTTGCGAAACGCGTTCGAGACGGGGAATGGCCTCCCGCATCACGGGAGTCACGCGTAGCAGCGCGTGCGGGTCGAGCTCCGGACCGTCGACCGCGTTACGCCGGAAGGCGGCGGTGAGTTGCGAGGCCAACCAGGTCAGGTCGTCGGGTAGGTGACTGGAACGACCGACCACCGAATATGAGAAATACCGGCGGTCGGTGAGGGCACGAGGATCTGCAAGCATCTCCGCCGCAACGGCCCGCAGCGGTAGCGCCACATCGATGCGGCGCCGGTTCAGTCCATCGAAGAGCGGCGGAAGAACCCCGACGATCGTGAATGGATGCCCGTTCACCCGCACCGTTTGACCCACGATGTCCGGTCGCCTGCCGAACTCGCGATTCCAGAAGGAGACTCCGATCATGGCCACCGGCTCGCCAGCGGGCGCATCGTCCTGGGCAGTGAGGGAGCGCCCGAAGGTGGGTCGCAGGTCCAGTATTTCGAGCATCTCGTGCGAGGTGAGGAATGCCCCGCCCACGATGGCCGACGCTGGATCGCCCAGGGTCACCGGCTGCGTGATGTACGCACCGAGGGAAGCACGCCCGCGGAGGCTCGCACGCATTGCTTCGTACTGCGGAAAAGAGACGGCTGGAAGCGGCACGGCGCGCGTAGTGCCGATGGTTACCGAGACCGTCGCGCGGAACAGCTCCGCGGGCACTCGCACGTCCGCTGGAGGGGCCAGAAGCGTCGCGTCAAGGAGCGAATAGGCCACGCAGGAGGCCGCCACCGCAACGCCGATGCAGACCACACAGATCGCAGAATAGAGTCGACGTCGACCAAGGCGTCGGGCCACACACTTCAGATCGAGCCACATGCTCCTTCTCCGTCGACCTTGCGCCACCGTACGCGGCTGACCGTGGGGCGGTTCCCCTTACGCTACACCGTCCCCTGACTTCACGCGACCTCCGACTTCCCGCTTCCCCTCCTTGGCCTGGACGCCGAGCGATATCGTCTGGGATCGGTTTCGATCTTCGACGTCACCACGTCGCGCGAGCAGTTCGAGCACGAGAGCTCCGCGCTGATCAACGCCCACTACGACTTTCAGAGCCAGTACGCCGTGCTGGAGCACGACCGTGGGCCGTCGCTTGCGATAGGCTTCCCCTTGGCCGCGACCCCCCGTGGTCTCGCCCATGCAAAAACGGGCGCCGCAGTCCGCGGCGCCCGTCTCCATGATTCCGCACGCAATCCTACTTCTTCCCCGGAGGCGGCGCCGGCGGCGTCGCCGTGTTTCCCATATCCGCCACCAGCTTCCACGAGCTGTCTGCCTGACGACGCAACACGACGAGATACCGCCCCTCCTGGGTCATCGCGGCGCCCGTCTTCGGTGTGATCGACACCTTGAACGTCCCCTGGTCGTACGCCATGTCACCCACCACCTCCGTCCGCGCCGGGGCGATCTCGACGCTCATCGACTGCGCGTTCTCGCGCCCCATCATGTTGGCGGCAGCCGCCGCCGCACCACCCACGCCCGTGGACAATCCGTTGCCCATCGACCGCGCGTCGTCGGTGTACAGCGACGCGATCTTTGCGCTGTCCCCGGCGTTGAACGCCGCCTGGAAGTCGGAGCGCACCTGCCCGACCGCCGCGAGGTCGGCCGGATCATTCACTCTGGGCATCGCACCGCCGCCACCAACCGGCGCGCACGCGCCGACGGCCGCTGCGGCACACAACAGGATCAGTGTCCGCTTCATGATGGCCCTCCTTGCATTAGGCATGGTGGAATCGCCCGCTCGTTCTTCCTGCAGCCCTCCCGAAACGAATATGCACGGGCGCGGTGGGGACGCCAGAGCGCAGGGCGCGGTCAGGGCGATCTCAGGAGCCTCGCAGCCGTCGGATCTCCTGGAGGATCTCGATGTCCGCGGCATCCTGCAATCGCCCCGTGCGCTTCGATGCGATCAGGTGTTCGATCGACGCCGTCGGGATCTTCACCCCTTCCAGCTCGAACACCGTCGCATCGCGCCGAGCGTCCGCGTAGCGCACCGTCCACGCGATTGTGAGAATGTCCACGCCTGGCATGTCGCCGACGATGGTGACCGCCCGTTTCGCCACCTCCTCCGCGAGCAGCTCCTTCGCGAATCCGAATCCCAGTGACGAAAGCGCGCGGAGCACACGTCGCGCGTTGGCCACGGTCGCCTCGATGAGGATGTCGACGTCCCGCGTCGCCCGGGTCGTTCCCCAGAGCTGCATCGCGCTCGCGCCGACCAGCACGTAACGCGCGCCTTCCGCCTCGAGCGCGCCACACACGCGCGCCAGACGCGTGCGCTCCGGTTTCACAGCCCGTCTCACAGGGCGACGTCCTGCACGCGCTTCCACTCGAGGTAGTCTTCGTACCGGTCGAATGCCACGATGCCGTGGCGCCCGGCACCGTGGGCGAGCCGGGACGTCCGCATGGTCTCCTCAGCCTCACGCACGCGTTCCTCCGGTGACAGGCGGAGGTCGGCCGCGAGCTGCGCCCGTCGCGATGAACCGACGCCTGGCGTCGACGAGGACGGCGGTGTGGGGGGCTCGACGGTGAAGCGGCGCACCGCCTCCGCGATCACCCAGCTCCGGGATCGGTCGAGCGCGCTGGCCGCCCGGTCGGCGGCGGCGAGGACTTGCCGGGGCAACGTGATGGCGATCCGGGCGAACGATGGGGTCTTCGACATATCGGATCATACTCGATATGCCGCGCATCGTGAAGACGCGAGTTCCTCGGCGCAGGCAGTCACTGTCCGGTTCGGCCTCCTGCTCGAATCCCCCGTGACGGGATGGGGCGACGGCCTGGCACCACACACCTAGACATCCTCGGCGTTGATGCCTAGAATGTCTCGATATGGCGACCGCCAGAGCCGACCTCCTCCAGGGCACCCTCGACATGCTCGTCCTGCGCGCCGTCGCCGACGAGCCGCTCCACGGCTACGCGCTGGTCCACCGCCTCAAGCTCATCTCCGGCGGCCGCCTCACCGTCCCGCAGGGCTCCCTCTATCCGGCCCTCCATCGACTCGAGAACCAGGGCCTGCTCAAGGCGGAGTGGCGCGCCACCGCCACCGGACGCGAAGCGAAGTTCTATCGCCTGAGCGCGAAGGGCAAACGCCGGCTCGACATCGAAGTCGCCGAGTGGATCGAGCTGTCCAGAGCGATCGCGCTCGTCCTCGGCATCTCCTGATCCGCTCCCATGTCGTGGATCACCCGTCTCGTCCGGCGCCGGGCACTGGAGCGTGAGCTGGAGAAGGAGCTCCAGTTCCACCTCGACACCGCCGCCGATGACCTCGAGCGCCTCGGAGTCTCGCGCGCCGAAGCGCGCCGGCGGGCCCGCGTCGACCTGGGCGGCCTGGAGCAGGTGAAGGAGAGCACCCGCGATGCGCGCGGTACGCGGTGGATCGAGGACTGGTGGCACGACACGCGTTATGCACTGCGCGCCATGGCGCGGTCGCCCGGCTTCAGCGTCGCCGCCGCGCTGACACTCGCCATCGGCGTCGGCGCCAACACGTCGGTCTGGAGCATCCTCGACGCGCTGATGCGCCGGGCCCTGCCCGTTGCGCGTCCCGAACAGCTGCACACGATCACGAGAACGGGCATCGACGACGACAATGACCTGGTGTCGCACCCGTTGATGCTCCGGTACCAGCAGGCGCTGCCGGATACCCTCCGCATCGGCGCCATGACCTCGGTGTCGCGGCTCTACGCCACGATCGGCGACCGGCCGGAGGCGGTCGCCGCGCAGCTGGTCTCCGGGAGATTCTTCTCCATGCTCGGCGTTCGCGCCCTGGCCGGCCGCCTCATCGGTCCCGACGACGACCGCACGTTAGGCGGCGGGCCGGTGGCCGTGATCACGGAGAGCTTCTGGGACCGGCGCTTCGGACGCGATCCGTCGGTCATAGGCCGCACGATGCGCGTCAACGGCGTACCGCTCACGATCATCGGCGTCGCCCAGGTCGGGTTCCGTGGACTCACGGTTGGTCAGACGATGGACCTGTTCGTGCCGCTCGTTATGCAGCACAACCTGCACTGGATCTCGAACTTCGGCGCGTCGAACGCGGACCCCGGTCAACCGTGGCTTCCGCAGAGCGGCATGAGCTGGCTGACCCTGGTCGCGCGGGTCGATCCGGCGCAGGCACGCGCCATCGCGGCACGTCTCGACCTGCCGTTCCGCGCGAACCTCGACGCCGAGCTGGCCAATAGCGACTCGGCGACCCGGGCGCATTGGTCGCGTGCGCACGTCTTGCTGCAACCGATCAGCCGTGGATTCTCGCCGCTGCGCGAGGAATTCGGTGATCCGTTGCGTGCCCTGATGGCGAGCGTGGGTCTCATCCTGCTCATCGCCTGCGCGAATCTCGCCGGGCTGCTGCTCGCGCGGGGAGCCGCACGCTCGCACGAGATGGCGGTGCGCGTGTCCCTCGGCGCCAGGCCCGGACGACTCGTCCGCCAGACGCTGACCGAGAGCCTCACGCTCGCGATCATCGGCGGACTGCTCGGGCTCGGCGTCGCCCAGTGGGCGACGCGGGCGCTGCTGCGTCTGGCATCCACGGGCTCCCGGGCCATTCCGCTCGACGCGTCGCTCGACGGACGCGTCCTCGCGTTCGCGTTCGGCGTGACGATCGTCGCCGGTTTGCTCTTCGGCCTGGCGCCCGCGCTGCGCGTGGCCCGTACCGATCTGCACGACAGCTTCAAGGGCGGAACGCGAGTGGTTTCCGCACCCCAATCGCATCGGCTGCCGCTCGGACGTCTGCTCGTCATGGCGCAGATCGCGCTCTCGCTGGTGCTCGTGACCTCGGCAGGCGTGTTCGTGCGCACATTCCGGAACCTGCTGAGCATCGACCCCGGGTTCGAGCGCGAGCGGCTGGTGACCGCGCAGCTCGACCTGCGCGCCGCCGGCTACACCTTCGAGCAACTGCCGGCGCTGTACGACCGGTTGCTGGCGTCGGTGCGGGCGGTGCCCGGCGTGCGGTCGGCGAGTCTGTCGGACCACGCGCTCGGGACCGGATCGCGGCGAACCAGCGGATTCACCGTGCCCGGCCGCGAACAAGCGACCGGGACCAAACCCGGGCAGGAGGATTTCGTGACGCCGGACTATTTCCAGACGGTCGGCGTCCCCCTGGTCCGCGGCCGAGCCTTCACCGATCGCGACACCAGGGACGCCCCTCAGGTTGTGGTGATCAGCCAGACCGCAGCGCGACGATTCTTCGGCACGGACACGGTGGTCGGGAAGCACTTCGGATATGACACGCCGCCGGAGCTCGAGGTGGTGGGCGTGGTGCGCGATGTCCGCGTCAACAGCCTGCGCGAGGCGCCGGCGTCCCTGGTGTTCCACCCGCTGGCGCAGCGCCCGCAGGAATACATCACCAGCGTCGAGGCGCGTACGACCGGTGCGCCGCAGGCCGCGATCTCCGGAATCCGGACGGCGCTCGCGTCGGTGGATCCCAACCTTCCCGTGCGCGACGTGATGGTGGTCGAGCAACTGCTCGAGCGGGGATTGACGACCGAGCGGATGGTGGCGCGGTTGGCGGGGAGCTTCGGTGTGCTGGCGCTGCTGCTCGCGGCGATCGGGTTGTACGGGGTGATCAGCTACTCGGTGACCCGGCGGACGAACGAGATGGGCGTGCGGCTTGCGTTAGGCGCCTCGCCGGCGGCGGTGTCGTGGGTCGTGTTGCGCGATTCACTGCGGACAATCGCCGGGGGACTCGTGGCGGGCTTCGTCCTCTGGTTCCCGCTGCTGCGGCTGACGCGGAGTCTCGTGTACGGCCTCTCGCCGCACGATCCGATGGCCCTGGGAACGGGGATCGCGCTCCTGTTCGGGGTTGGAGTCATCGCCGCGTTGCTGCCGGCGATCCGGGCGGCCCGCACCGATCCGATCGCAGCGATCCGCGCCGAGTAGTCGGCCATCGTCTGGCGCGCGACCTCCGCTTCCCCTCCGTTCATGAAGAAACGGGGCCAGGTCACCCGCTGGGGATGCCAGTGTTCCCCTTGCATGCTCATTCGTCGGCGTCTCGGCCAACCCTCGCCGGAGTGTGACTACTTTCCAGTCCCCGAAATGATGAGCTCCATGATCGTCAGGCGTCCAACACCATTCGCATCCACCTCGTAGGACGCGACCCGGCCGGAAGGCAGAACATCGGACAGATCCCTGCCCAGAAACTGCCGGGCAATCACGGTCGCCGAGACAGGGTCAATCACCTCGACAACGGGCGTGAACAGTTTCTCCTGGTCGATCTGCGTCGCGGGTACTTCAACGGCCCCCGGCGGGACTCGATCCCAGGCTGATCGCCAGCTGTCGGCGGCAATCTTCGAGTAGACCCACAGGCGTCCGGCTTCGTCCTGATGCAAGGCGACCAGGTGCGGCTGCGGTGCTTCCCTGGGATTCCCAATTCCGAACTTCGAGCGATCGGCAAACCAGCGCGGGCGACGCTGCAAGACCTGAACGAAGCCGCTGTCCCTCGTCCATCTGAGTACGTCGTAGAGAGTGCGGTCGGCCGTCCAGAATGAATTCGGTCCGCTCACCGCAAGAACCTGGAGCAGGTTGGGTGGGTACGGCTGGCGCAGCGGAGGAGAGGAGTCGCGTGGAAGTGATTCGAGGAACTGCAGGTCCCGGCCGGCGAGGGACACGCGATGCACGCGATTCACTCCCCACGTCGGCCCGGGGCGGTTGCCGACCGCGATGATGTCGCCAGGCCAGGACAGTATGATCGTCGGATAGAGCGTCGCGCGCGTCGTGATGCGGCGATCATCCAGCAAGTCGGCGTCGAAGACGGTCGCGAATCCCTCGTCCACCACCAGCATCGAGTCACCGGGGAGGGCGAGAAAGAAGTATGGGTGAAAGAACTCGCCCGGCCCCTGGCCGGATCGCCCCGCCATGCGAAGAAATCGTCCCGCGCTGTCGAACAGGCGAGGCGGGTCCGTACCGACTCTGACCCAATACCGGCCGCGTCCATCCACGCGAACCAGCGCGGGACCGAAGTTCAACGCGCCCGGGCCGGCGTCTGCTCCCATCGTGACGACGGTGCGGCTTGTGATGGTGCACCGTGCGCACGACGGCTCGTCAGGAATCCGGATGACGCGACTCGGCTGTGCCGCGCTCCCTCCAGGCGCCGACAACAGCAACAACGCCGAGAACGCCGCGTGTGGAATTGCCGGGCGTGTCGTGATCATCAGTCTTCAGCCATCCCTGTTGTCACGGCCCTTGATTGGGCTTGGCTGCTAACGCCCGCCCAGCACTACTATATGACTGCCGGTCAGCGCCGCGCCAGCCGCCTCACCGCCCCGCCTCCCACTCCACCCTCAGCTTGCGCGCCGCCGCGCTGGCCCCGTCGATCTCGCTGATCCGCGCGGTGACCTGCTGCGCCTGCCCGATGACCACGGTCGCCGAATATCGACCGGTGGGCCGTGACACCACGACGCGCACGCTGTCGCCCACGCGCCAGCCTGCCACCATCTGGCGAAACGCCGCGAAGCTCGGCACACTCGCCCCGTTCATCGATATGATGACGTCGCCGCTGTGCAATCCGGCTCTCCCCCACTCGCTCTCGGGATCGCTCAGCAGCAGACGCGTCGACGCGTCCGTCGCCGGATTGAACACATAGATCCGCCGGTTCGGCACCGGCTGCCCACGCTCGTCCACCGCCGGTCTCCTGGTGATGTCGACCCGCAGTCCGACCAGGGCGAGGAACCGGTTGAAGTCGATCGGCGCGGCGCCGCGCACGTAGGTGTCGAAGAAAGTCTTCATCTCGCACCCGCAGACCGCCGCCACCACGCCAGCGATGTCCCCACTGTGGAATCCCACCGCGCCGCCGTATCGGCGCATCATCAGACGCATCACGTCGTCGATGGTCCGCGTGCCGCGCGTGGCACTTCGCACCATGAGATCGAGCATCGCGCCCAGCAACTCGCCTTGCAGGTGGGTCGAGGCCTGATAGTCGCCGAGGGCGTCGGGTGCGCCGTAGGCGCCACGACTCACGCGCTCGGGCGAGAGATGCGAATCTCCCGGCTCCGAGAGATACCGCGCGATCAGCGACTCGAGGTGTGCGGTACGCGAGGGGTGTGCGACCGGGATTCCTGCCCGCCGGAGCAGCAGATCGGCGTAGAACATCGTCAGCCCCTCGCTCCACCAGAGCCCGGAGGCCGCCGGGAACGCGTCCCACGTCACCGCCGGGTATTCCGCCGGCCGGATCCGCATGATATTCCACGCGTGGAAGTACTCGTGGGCGATCTCTTCCAGCGGCTCGTCGACGTTCCGGGCCAGGTCGGCGCTCGGTATGCCTAACGTGACCGAATTGAGATGCTCGAGGGCGCCGTATGCACCGTCCTGCACCTGGGTCGAGGCGTGGCGGGAGCGTGCATAAGTTTGTGTAGAATCGGCGGTGCGTCGAGCCTTTGATTGCCGTTAGGCAGTCGAAGGGCCTTGAAAGAGAAAGACCACCGCTCATCTTCTGGGGTGAAGAGTCCTTCACCGCGGGTTCGCGCCCGCAACACCCAGCAGATCAACGATGGCCTTCGATCGAAAGAGTAGTCTTACCGTGGTGGGAGAACAAGAGCCCGCCCCCGACGACGCGCTCCGCCAGATGCTGACGACCATTGTCCACGACGTGATCGACCGCGAGTTTACCGCGTTCCTCGGGGCGGAAGCCTTCGAGCGCACGCCGCAGCGCACGGGCTGGCGGAACGGGTATCGCACGCGGCGGTGGGTGACGCGGGTCGGCCCGCTCACGCTCCAGATTCCCCGCGATCGCAGTGGCCGCTTCCAGCCCTCGCTCTTCCAGCGCTACCAGCGGAGTGAGAAGGCGTTGGTCCTTGCGCTCCAAGAGATGTACGTGCAGGCGGTTTCGACCCGGAAGGTGAGTGCCATCGTCGAGCAGCTCTGCGGCACGACGATCTCCGCCTCCGAGGTGAGCGCCCTGGCGAAGAAGCTCGACGTGGAGCTCGCCGCCTGGCGCAGTCGGGCGCTGGATGCGACGACGTACCCGATCCTCATTATCGATGCGCACCACGAGCAGGTGCGGCGGGATGGGCACGTGCGCTCGACGGCCAGGCTCTGGGTCATTGGGATCACGGCCGATGGCCATCGGGAACACCTCGGCTGCTGGCTTGGCGTGAGCGAGAGTGCCGAGAGCTGGGGCCAGGTCTTCGCCCAGCTCACGCAGCGTGGGATCACGGGCGTCCAGTACGTGGTGTCGGATGAACACCAGGGCCTCGACCACGCTGCACCGGTATTTCCCGAACGCGGTCCATCAACGCTGTCAGGTGCACTACCTCCGGAACGCTCTCGCGAAAGTCAGTGGTGAGCGCCGGCAGCAGCAACTCGTCGCCGCGCTGCGCGATGTCTGGGCGGCGCCCACCCGCGAGATGGCCGAGGAGCGCCTGACGCGCCTGATCACGAGTCTTCGGAAGCCGCTCCCCGCCCTGGCCGAGTGGCTCGAGGCGACCGCGCACGAAACGTTGGCGGTGTATCTCTTGCCGGACGGCGATCTCCGCCGGAAGCTCCGCACGACGAATTCGATCGAGCATGAACACGGGGAGATGCAACGGCGCACGAAGGTGGTGCGGATCTTCCCCAACGATGCGAGCCTCCTGCGCCTCGGCACGGCGCTCGCGATCGAACGCAACGAACAGTGGATGGAACGACGTTACCTCGATCCTGCAGAACTCCAACGCATTCCTGATCCCCAGTCGCTCATGCAGAAGACTGCCTAACGACCCTCAACCCAGAAGATCCGTTTCTACACACACCTCTGCACTTGACCGGCGTGGCGGGAATTGGATCAACGATACGCCCCGCCACTGCTCGGCTTCATTCGTGCTATCTGGGTGGAATCCAGCGATCAGAGTGCCGCGAACATGCTCCAACCGCATCAGGGCGAGTTCGAAGACCGAGTTCGAACTGGGGGTGTAGTAGACCGCCCCGCGACTGATTCCCAGCGCCGCCGCCTGACGCGTGATCGGCAAGGCATGCGTCCGGTCGATCATCGCTTGGCGCTGAGCAGGCCGGCCTTGCCGAGGGCGCGGCGAGGGCGACCTTGGCCTTGAAGGCCGGAGCATGATTGCGGCGAGGACGTCGGGCCATTTGTGCGGTCGCCTGAGGATGAGCGAAATCTCGCTCGTGGAGCCAGCCGGTCCAGCTATCTCACCTGTTCAAAAGACCGGGGCCACTTCTAGTTGCACCACGCATCGACCTGTGACGCCACATACAAGTCCGCCGTCTGCGTGTGTGAGGCTTCGTCAATAACGCGCACCGAAATCGTATAGGGCGCATTCGATCCGCTATAGGAGAGAGACTCGCCCGATTCTCCCTGAATCGGCTGGCTATTCAGGTACCACTGATACGAATAGCTGCCCACTCCGCCGCTCGCATACGAAGTCCATGTACATTGGGCATTGGGATCGATGGAACTCGGACCATCCATGCTTACTGACAGCGGAGATCCTCCGGATTCGAGCGTGAAATAGATCGTGCTGCTGGCCTGAGAGTAGTTGCTCACTCCCCGCGCAACAACGTGGTATGTGACCCACGGCCCAGCGCCACCGACTTCAGCCACGTCCACGTCAGGAAAGTTCGCAGACGTAGCGGTTGTTGTGGTAAGATAGTGCCAACGATTTCCGGACCCGACACTGATTTCGTATGATGACGCTCCCGAAACACCGCTCCAACTGAGAGATGGATGTCCATTGACGTCCGTGCCGCTAACGTTGGGAGTGTCGAGGCCGGGCGTAAAAACTATGGACCACGTTCCGCCCAAGTCTGATTTGATGCGGGATAGCTTGCTGAACATCGACTCGTTGTTGTAGTGCGCTTCGTGTAGCCCCAGCAGCTCGACGCATTCCATGACGCTGTCGATTGCGCACCCACCGTAGTCATACATGAATACCGGGGTAAGCTCCCCTTCCGCGCAGACCGTTCGTAGTTGGACTTTCCGGGGTGCCTACAGGAGGCATCATCCATGCGGAAGTCCCGATTCACGGAGTCGCAGATCGTCGCGATTCTGAAGGAAGGCGAGGCCGGCGTTCCGGTGCCGGAGATTGTGCGGAAGCACGGCATCAGCCGACCGACCTACTTTCTGTGGAAGTCGAAGTACGGTGGGGCCAGCGTGAAGGATCTGGCTCGCCTCAAGGAACTGGAGCAGGAGAACGCGAAGCTCAAACGCATGTACGCCGAGCTCGCGCTGGAGAATGCGGCGATCAAAGACGTCCTGAGCCGAAAGTTGTGACGCCGTCCGCGAAGCGGGAGGCAGTCGAGATCCTCGCCGGCACGCACGGCCTCTCCGTGCGGGGTGCCTGCCGGCTGGTCCGACTGGCGCGGGCGGCCTACTACCGCCCGCCCACAGAGCGCGTGCTCCACGACGCGCCGGTGATCGACGCGTTGCAGGCGGTGGTCGCCGTGAATAGCCGCTGGGGATTCTGGAAGTGCTTTGATCGGTTGCGGAACACCGGCCACGCCTGGAATCACAAGCGCGTCCACCGCGTGTACTGCGCGCTCCGCCTCAATCTGCCGCGGCGCACGCGGCGTCGGCGTCCGAAGCGGGTGCCGCATCCCTTGGCGGCCCCAGCCCAGCTCAATCACATCTGGGCGCTCGACTTCATGACGGATGCCCTCTACGACGGCCGCAGCTTTCGGACGTGCAACATCCTGGATGAGGGGAATCGGGAAGGCCTCGCCATCGAGGTGGCGCGCTCGCTCCCGAGCATTCGGGTCATCGGGGTGCTCGATGATCTCGTCGCGGTCCACGGCCAGCCCAGTGGCCTGCGTCTCGACAACGGCCCGGAGCTGACCTCAATCGCGATCACCCGGTGGTGCGCCCAGCGCGGCATCGCGCTGCTCTACATCCAGCCGGGGAAGCCGCAGCAGAACGCGTATATCGAACGCTTCAACCGGACCTATCGCACCGAAGTGCTGGATGCCTACGTCTTCACGTCCATCGCGGAAGTGCGCGACCTCACCGCGCAGTGGCTCACGACCTACAACACGCAGCGGCCCCACGACAGCCTCGGGCGGGTGCCGCCGCTCACCTTTCTCCCGAGGCCCACTGCCCCCGCAGCGTCTGAGTACGAATGGTCTCCTTGACGGGGAAGCTTACCCCGGGCCCCCGCTGTCACCTCCCGTGGACCAATAGGTGGCCTTGTACATGCAACGAATCTCCTGGGGGTACGCCGGCGTGTAGTCGACACACGTGCCAGTTATTTCCCCGCTAGTCCAGCCGCCATACGCGCCTATCTTGTGAACCTCCTGGCCGGTGTAGACGTCCTCGTTCTCTTCCCGAGTGACGAAGAAGTAGGGGTGGGTGCTGTTCACCGCAATTGAACCTTGCCCTGCTGACCACCCATCAGCGGTAGGTGCCTGCGTTCTTAATATCAACCCGACCGTCATCGGCTGAGTCTGATACTGCGAGAAGAAGGCGGCATCACTGGCTCTGCATTCAAACAAGAGAATGCCGCAGATGTAGCCGTCGGGATCGACGGCTTCCCGGGCGACAACACGCGTCGCCAGCTGATGCACCCAATCGCCTAAGCTCTGCCCGATTCCAAAAAAGCTCGTCGTGCAGTGAGAATCGGAAACGAAGCCTAACGTATCGTTCCGCCGCGCTACAAATCCGAGCGTACAGTTGCCATAGAACGAATCACCGTCGTAGGTTATCATCCACAATCCCCCAGCCAGGGGATCGGTTGTCTCGCTGGTCAGTGTTGGTGGAGCGGAATCCATTTTGGGAGCGCCGGTCGAGTCATACACGAGCGCTGCCGTGTCCACCCCCTGCGCGGCCAAGATCCGATGCGCAGCGTCCCGGGCTGCTGTAAATTGCGATGGTAACAGGCCTAGAGCGACACGATTCCGCACTTCGTCTAGGTCCAATGAGACTACACCTGACACCGAACCTAGCAGGTCTGAAAAAGGGTGGAAAACTTGCTGTTGCAGAACGGGAGAGCGATGCCTAACGTGGCGCGACCCCAATGGAGAGTCCCCGGTATGCGCGGCGAGAGCCCCCAGCAGACGATTCTGTTCAGCTATCGCTCGGTCGAGGACCGGATCCCGGTCGACCACCCCTTGCGCGTGATCCGCCAGCTCGTGGAACCCGTGCTGCGCGAGCTGTCCCCCCAATTTGACGTGCTGTACGCCAAGATCGGGCGGCCGTCGATTCCGCCGGAGCACTTGCTGCGGGCGCTCCTCCTCCAGGTGCTGTACACGCTCCGGAGCGAACGGCGCCTCATGGAGGAACTCGACTACAATCTCCTCTATCGCTGGTTCGTGGGACTGAATCCCGACGAGCCCGTGTGGGTGCCGACCGTGTTCACGAAGAACCGGGAGCGGCTCCTGGAGGGGGACATCGCGCACGCGTTCTTCGCGGCGGTCCAGCGGCAGGCCGAGGTGCGGCAGTTGCTCTCGCACGAGCACTTCACGGTGGATGGCACGCTCCTCGAAGCTTGGGCGAGCCAGAAGAGCTTTCGCCCGATCACCGAGGGGGGCGACGGACCCCAGGGGCCCACCCCACCGGCGGAGGCGGATGCCGCGAGTCGGCCGAAGAATCCGACGGTGAATTTCCGGGGGAGAAGCGGTCGAATGCGACGCATCGGTCGAGGACGGATCCCGACGCGCGGCTGGCCCGGAAGAGCCGAAACACCGCCGCGATTCTCGGCTACCTGGCGAGTGTGATCATCGATAATCGCCACGGCTTGGTGGTGGCGACCGATGTGCGCGCGCCGGGCGGGCATGCGGAGGAGGAGGCCGGGCTCGAGATGCTGACCACGCTGGAAAGCCACCGGCCGCACCGGACCCTCGGGGCCGACAAGGGCTACGATACCGAATCGTTCGTCACCGGGCGCGGGACGCGGGGGTGACGCCCCATGTCAGTCAGAACATTCACCCCCGCCGGCTTCGCAGCGCCATTGACGCGCGGACGACCCGCCACTCGGGCTACGAGATCAGTCAGCGCAAACGGAAACTGGTGGAGCAAGGCTTTGGCTGGGACAAAACCGTGGGCTTGCTGCGCAAACTCCGGCATCGCGGTCGCGAGAAGGTCGGCTGGATCTTCACGTTCACCAATGCCACCTACAATCTGGTGCGGATCCGCACCCTGATCCGGGCCCGCGTATGCCCCTAACGTCGACCAGCGCGCGGAATCGCCGCCGCGATCGCGCAAAGGGACGCTCCCTGAACTGCCGACGGCCGCATCGCACGCGCAGCCACAACAGAAATCGTCACTTCCCTGCCGTTTTTCATCATCCTGCTAGACCTTCGCAAGAGCCAAGTCGCGCCACTCAGCCAACTGCCTAAACGTGTATTGGGCGCGCTGAACTCGTGCTGACACCGCCTCCGTCCTTCCGTCGCGTGACGGCGCATGGCCATTGCGTCCAAGGGTTCTTGCGGCCGTGACCGCCAACTCGTCATCATTCTGGTCCCGGACGCGGACAACCAAGACACCTTGGGGATCGAAGTAGAAGCCAGCACTGCTCGGTGAGGTTGTTGCCAGAGCCGCGAACGACTCTTCTCCAGGACGCACGGACGCCGGGACACCAACGTCGAGTGAGATAACATCGCCTGGGCCGCCATGAGGTGTGGGCTCCACCGGCGGGTCGACGCACCCCAGAAGAGCAAAGGTCAGTATTGGCACGCTCCAGCGGGTTCGCATGAACCGACGGCGGCAAGCAAGTGATTCCCCACGCATCGTTCTTCTCCGTGGCCTATATCTTGAGCTATCCCCTCAAAGGGCAACGAGTAAGTGCCTATCGTCGCCAGGACTCCTATTATCCCCGACGATGTCCCCTGCGAGCCAGCGCGGCGAACAGCAGTCCCACTGATTCGATGGCCGGGGCCAGCCGAGCCAACGCGCCGGGCACCGATCCCGCCCCGTGGGTTCGGGGCGCTTCGACGAACTCACGAGGATCCGCCGGGCGTCCAACACTTCTGCATCGCTTTCGCGAGACGTCTACTCAGGTACTAACAGCACCCGCAATGTCTGCGTTTTAGCTTGGTCATGGTCACATCGGGGATCGTAGGGAACCACGACGTTATGCCTTATCCACGGGAGGTAGCCGTCCGCCCACACCGTCAGCGTAAATGTTCCCTTCCGATCCAACCCGACGCCGATGCTTACCGCGGGCCCACTTCCCGGTGGGTACTTCACGGTATCAGCTACTACGCCGTCCGAGAGGATTAGCAGAAGCTCGGCTGCTGGCCGACCTCCCGTCACGGAATCCGATACTGTCACGCGCACCGAATCATGTCCGACCAGATCGCACGGTGACAGCCAGCCACGGCATGCGCTCAGCAGAAGAAAGAACGGTGCAATGCCGATGCAAAGGCGCAAACGTCGCAGGGTTCTGTCTTGGCGTCCCGCTGTAATTCTGGTTTCGGCAGGGTAGCCGCGACAACGCATGGTTGACTCCTGGCTGAAGAATGCTCATGAATCCTGCAATGCCGTAGGGAGTGTTCCCCATCTTCGGTAAGGTATTGTCAACGGCGGTTGAAATTGCACTCCATCGGCGGGTTAGAATTGCACACTTGGGGGGCGAACCTCAGGACGCCGGAGCCTTCCTGCGACTTGATTGACCGGATCGCTGTTGGAGCGGGGTGCGGGGCGCGCTCACCGGTGTGAGGCGTGAGGGCGGATCGGAGTTCCGCGTGATGACGCATCCGATAGCTGTTCCCGCGGATGTTGACGACGTGGCAGTGATGCACGAGCCGATCGAGGAGCGCCGCCGCCATGACTTCATCGCCGAAGACGTCACCCCATTCGGCGAAGCTCTTATTCGAGGTGAGCACGGTGCTCGCCCGCTCGTACCGTTTCGCCATGAGTTGGAAGAAGAGCATCGCGCCGGTCCGCGAGTCGGGGAGATAGCCGATCTCGTCAACCACGAGGAGCGAAGGGCCGGAGGAAACCACGTAAGTTGATACGGGAACAAAGACGCGCGAAGATGTCGTAGAGTTCGGTCGCGGCGACTCAGAGGATACTCGGTGCCCGGCCGCCAGCTGGCGCCGGGGACCAACGTCAGTCAGGAGGACGTCGTCACGCCCGACTATTTCCAGACCGTCGGAATCCCCCTGCTCGAGGGACGAGCCTTCACGGATCGCGACACCCGGGACGCTCCCGGAGTCGTGGTCATCAGCCAGGCCGCGGCGAAGCGCTTCTTCGGTACCGACTCGGTGATCGGCCGGCGCCTGGACCCCGGTTACCCGCCGGAGCTCCAGGTGGTGGGCGTGGTGCGCGATGTCCGCGTCAACGCCCTGCGCGAAGCCCCGGCGCCGCTCGTGTTCTTCCCGCTGGCGCAACGGCCGCAGGAGTACATCACCAGCGTCGAGGCACGCACCACCGGCGCGCCGCAGGCCGCGATCGCCGGAATCCGGACAGCACTCGCGTCGGTGGATCCCAACCTTCCCGTGCGCGACGTGATGGTGATCGAGCAACTGCTCGAGCGCGGATTGACGACCGAGCGGCTGGTGGCGCGGCTGGCCGGGAGCTTCGGCGTGCTGGCGCTGCTGCTCGCGGCGATCGGGTTGTACGGGGTGATCAGCTACTCGGTAGCCCGGCGGACGAATGAGATGGGCGTGCGGCTGGCGTTAGGCGCCTCGCCGGCGGCGGTGTCGTGGGTGGTGTTGCGGGATTCACTGCGGACAATTGCCGGGGGACTCGTGGCGGGCTTCGTCCTCTGGTTCCCGCTGCTGCGGCTGACGCGGAGTCTCGTGTACGGCCTCTCGCCGCACGATCCTGGGACGCTGGCGACCGGGGCCGGGCTGCTGCTGGGGGTCGGGGTAATCGCCGCGCTGCTGCCGGCGATACGGGCGGCCCGCATCGATCCGATCGCGGCGATTCGCGCGGAGTAGTCCGACCGCCAGGCGCTTGGCACGCAGAGGTAGGCCGAGCGGCATCGGCGTCACCGCCCCGCCTCCCACTCCACCCTCAGCTTGCGCTCCGCCGCACTCGCCCCGTCGATCTCGCTGATCCGCGCGGTGACCTGCTGCGCCTGCCCGATGACCACGGTCGCCGAATATCGACCGGTGGGCCGTGACACCACGACGCGCACGCTGTCGCCCACGCGCCAGCCTGCCACCATCTGGCGAAACGCCGCGAAGCTCGGCACACTCGCCCCGTTCATCGATATGATGACGTCGCCGCTGTGCAATCCGGCTCTCCCCCACTCGCTCTCCGGATCGCTCAGCAGCAGACGCGTCGACGCGTCCGTCGCCGGATTGAACACATAGATCCGCCGGTTCGGCACCGGCTGCCCACGCTCGTCCACCGCCGGTCTCCTGGTGATGTCGACCCGCAGTCCGACCAGGGCGAGGAACCGGTTGAAGTCGATCGGCGCGGCGCCGCGCACGTAGGTGTCGAAGAAAGTCTTCATCTCGCACCCGCAGACCGCCGCCACCACGCCAGCGATGTCCCCACTGTGGAATCCCACCGCGCCGCCGTATCGGCGCATCATCAGACGCATCACGTCGTCGATGGTCCGCGTGCCGCGCGTGGCACTTCGCACCATGAGATCGAGCATCGCGCCCAGCAACTCGCCTTGCAGGTGGGTCGAGGCCTGATAGTCGCCGAGGGCGTCGGGTGCGCCGTAGGCGCCACGACTCACGCGCTCGGGCGAGAGATGCGAATCTCCCGGCTCCGAGAGATACCGCGCGATCAGCGACTCGAGGTGTGCGGTACGCGTTTCGTGCGCGACCGGGATTCCTGCCCGCCGGAGCAGCAGATCGGCGTAGAACATCGTCAGCCCCTCGCTCCACCAGAGCCCGGAGGCCGCCGGGAACGCGTCCCACGTCACCGCCGGGTATTCCGCCGGCCGGATCCGCATGATATTCCACGCGTGGAAGTACTCGTGGGCGATCTCTTCCAACGGCTCGTCGACGTTCCGGGCCAGGTCGGCGCTCGGTATGCCTAACGTGACCGAATTGAGATGCTCGAGGGCGCCGTATGCACCGTCCTGCACCAGAAACGTGAATTCTCGGTAGGGCGCGCGGCCGAAGAGCGCCACGGCCTGCGATACCATGCGACGAAGGCGATCGACGAACCCGGTGGTGTCGAACGGCGTTGCTGACGCAATCGGCAGGTACGCGAGCCGATGCGGCACGCCGTCGACGTCGAAGCGCCAGTTGCGCAGCGGGCCCACCAGAAGCGGTGAGTCGTTGAGGATCATGACGCTCGGCGCGAAGTAGAAGCTCGGATCGGAGGTCGGCTCGAGACCGGTCGCGATCGTCCAGCCGTCCGGCACGTCGATCCGGATGTGCGACGGCGCGAGTTCCGCGCCGACGACGTACATGACGCCGTACGGTCCGCCGACCAGCGCGCCCTCGGACGAGAGGAACGGTCGCCACGCGCCGCGATACTGTGACGGCGGCAGCGGCACGTCGATTCGGTAGTGAATCACCGCTTCGCCGCCCGGGGCGGTCACGCGCCAGAGAGCGCTGTCGGCGCGTGTCACGTTCGCCGTGCCGCGAGGCGAGTCGACCCCAATATTCGCGACGTACCGCCAGTAGCGCTCGTCGTACTCCGGATGCCGCGGCATCGCCAGTCGGAAGGTATCCGGTGCGTTGCGCACTCGGATTGTCACGTCGAAGCCGGTCGTGTCGTTTGCGGTGATGGTCAGTGCATAGTTGACCACCGGCTGCGACATGGAGAACCGCGCCTCGATGGCATCCGCCGGGCGGGTGAGCGGATTCTGGCCGGCGAGGGGACTGGCCAACACCGTGGCAGCTGCGAGCGCAAGAGCGCAACCCGTTTGGTAACTATTTCGCATATCTGCAGTGAATTACGTCGCGCGCGGATCGGCCCGTGCAGCGTACGTCGGCGCTCGCGCTGCCGCGAGTTTCCAGTCTGCGAACGGAAACCCGTATCGCCTCGACCGCGACCATGACCAGTATTGTCGAATGTGGCCCGCGCGACAAGCAGTGGAAGGCTCGCCGTGGTAGATTCGTCGTCCGCAGCGTCCCGCGCGACCGCAAAGGTGACGACCGGGCTGCGCCCGTCGCCTCACGACACAGGGTCGACAGGGGTGGCCGACGAAGCAACCGAACCCCACCAATGTTTCCCGACACTCAGAGCGCCGAGTGAAAGTGACTCGTCAGGTCGAGTTCACCATGCTCGTGACGGTCGTCCGGGATTTGGCGGCTGACCCGTGTGTCATTGCCGTTTCGAGCCGCTGCCAGTTGCGGACCCGCCGGATACCGACCCGGCATCACAAAGGGTGAATCCACTCCAAAGGAGTTCAGCCGTTTTCCATCGCGACCCAAGCGATGCACCGGGAACCCGATGGCATCCCCAGCGCCGATCTTCGCAACCACGCCAATCGTGCCATCGGAAAGAGCGTAGCACGCTCCACGTTCGCTGCCAATGGTTCGGAATTCACGAACTGCAACACCGGCGACAAGACAGACACGCGCCGCGTTGGACCATCGAAGATCAGGATCGTGTCACCCTGGAGAATCGTTAGCGAGACCAGCCTCCGTTGCGAGACGTCCTATTGAGGCGAATTCGAGTGTCCCAAGGCGTCGCACCAATGCGGAGCAAATAGTGACCGCTGTTCCGTAGCGCAACCGAGTCCAGCGATCCGATCCTCTACTGCTTCAACCAAATGACGATTGCCTCCACCCGGGCAGTATGCACGGCGTTCTTCAGCAAGCCAGGATTCGTGACCCGCTGGTCAAACGGTGTCGCGGTGGACAACGACTGCGAGGCAACGCTCGAACCGCACTCGGCGTGAGGCGGTAATCGCGTGGGCCGATGGCCGCCCTGGCTCGTCACCGTACCCGTCCAGTCGGCCCCGGAGCCGTAGACTTCGACCGCTTCGATGTCCGCCACGAAATAGTCCTTCGCCGTCATCCCGGGCTGAAAGATGCCATTCAGGTACATGCACGCGCCCTCGTCCAGCCGCAGGTTCTTGATCAGATAGTCATCGAGTATCGCAGAGCATCCCAGAGGACCTGGCCTTGATGCGCGGCCAGTTCCTGACGGGGTATGAGCGCCGGTTGCCGCCCACCATCCACCGCGTTCGCCGATCGAACTCGCTCAGAGGCATGGCCAGGAGCTTTCCCGATCCACTGGTCCCGGCATCGAGCGCGATCGCCAAGTCCAGCGCGCTATCTCTCGGGACGACGATCGAGAGCAGCCGTGAGACATGGCCCGCGTGCGTGACGTACGCCACGTACGCACCGTGCGACACCTCGGGCATGTCAAAGCGACCCTGAGGGTCGGTTTTCGAGGTGACACCGCGTGGTCCGATCATCTGCACTTTGGCCCCAGCCAGCGGATGGAGATCCTTTGTAATCACCACGCCGTGCACCCCCGTGCGGCGCGCGAGAATGTGCATCGTGTCGAGGATCGACGAATTGATGCGCAGCTCGATGTCAACGTCCAGTCCAGCCGGCGGCACCAGAATGCTGCGGATGTCCGTGCGGTAGGCGATCGCCATTGTGGACAGCTCGTACGTGCCTTCCCGAACATGCTCGACGGCGACCTTCCCAGTCGAGTCGGTGCGCACGATGACACGGGCCCCACCCGGGTCCAGTACGACCAACGCAGCCGTGATCGGGCGGCCAGACTGGTCGCGAACCATGCCCGCCACTGTACCCGGAGTGATCTGTTGTGCGGGGAGCCGTGCGGCGGCCAGGAGAGTTGCGACGATGAGACCACGGGGGACACCACCCCTAAGTGTCGGCGGTCGTCCATGTGATCCCGCCTTCGCGACGTGTGTCATCGGGAAGCTCCCTTCAGCCGAGCAATACCGAATACCGCAGTGACGCATCAGACGTTCCCGGCCGACCAAGTGCGACGGTGAGAATAACGTCTCTCTCTCCGACCCAACACTCGTGCAACAACGCCGGCGACTGCGACGCGACATTCAGCTGTGCGATGTTCCGGGACATCGAGCGCGCGCAGATCCTGTAATACTCTATGCGCTTTTACCCATGAACTGGGGCGGGTGGATTCGAACCACCGACCTCCTGATTAACAGTCAGGCGCTCTGCCAGCTAAGCTACGCCCCAAATACAAAGCGGCCCTCGCACCGCGCACGAAGACCGGCTCCCGCAATCTGCCCGAAACGCCTCTCTGCAGGCAACTCCAGGCGGCCACTCTTCACCGCGCCGCCCGCTTCGCGCGATACTTCACGTGCGGCTTGCCCTCGAAGTCGGCGTCCTGCGTCCAAAGCTCGGCATCATGCACCCGCGCCGCAGCATACACCGGGGCGGGCCAGCGCCAAGCGGACGAGGCCACTCCCTCTCTCTCTTTCTTTTGTGCTCGGCCGTGGCGCCCCCTCTCCCCCCGCTTTGTAGACGGTTGATACCTAGGGGGTGGGGGAGAGCGCCGACTTTTTCGTGCGGGGGAAACCCGTGTCTGTCAGGGGTTTGAGGGGGGGAGAGGTTCACAGCGGTCTTTGTCGCGCGGCCACCGGTGTCGATCCCCGGGCCCGCGCATCGACTTGGGGGGGCGGGAACTGATGGTGAGATATAGGGGCTCCGTTCGAGGCCCTCGCCTCTCGGATAGCCTGCGGGAGATTTGGAGATAGCGCAACGCACCCCCTGGCTAGAGTCGAATTATAAACATGTATAGAAAGTCATGCTTCAGGGAGACGCTGTACCGGGCTGGCCTGACTTGACAGCGGCCTCCCGGCTCCTATACTAAACCGTATGGTTTACCTTTCAGAAGCGCTCGACTCGACCTTCGGCGCCCTCGCCGACCCTACCCGCCGCACCATCCTCACCCGGCTCACCGACGGCGAAGCCACCATCGGCGAACTGGCGTCCCGCTTCGACATGTCGCTCCCCGCCGTATCGAAGCACATCCGCGTCCTCCAGCGTGCCGGCCTCACCACCATCCGCCGCGACGGCCGCGTGCGCCGCGCCACTCTGATCGCCGAACCGATGCGCGACGCCGCCAAGTGGATCGACCACTACCGGCGCTTCTGGGAGCACCAGCTCGACTTGCTCGCCCGATACCTCGAACGCCCGACCGCAGAGGAGAACTCCGCATGGCACAGACCGCGCAGGCACAGACCGGCACGTCGCTCGAAATCCGCCGCACGATCGCGGCGCCGCGCGAGCGCGTCTTCCAGGCATGGACGCGACCGGAAGAAGTGAAGAAGTGGGCCGCACCCGGCCCGATGACCGTGCCTGTCGCGGAAGTCGACCTCCGCGTGGGCGGCCAGTACCGTATCGAGATGGTCGCGCCCGACGGCGCGCGCCACATCGCCACCGGCGAGTATCGCGAAGTCACTCCGCCAGCGAGACTGGTCTACACCTGGAACTGGGAGAACGGCATGGCGCGCAACTCGATCGTCACCGTGGAGTTCGCGGCCCGCGGCCAGTCGACCGAGGTGATCCTCCGCCACGAACGCCTGCCTGACGAGGACTCGCGCCAGCGGCATCTGGAAGGATGGACGGGGTGCATGGAGAAATTCGTCGCGCTGTTTTGAGCGTATCCAGGGTGAAAGGGCCAGAGGCCCCCCTCACCCCTTCTTCCCCAGCCGCGCCTGCAGCCGCGCAACCCGCGCCCGCACATCACGCACCCGCGGCTGCAGTTCCGCATCGGCGTCCTTCCAGAGATCCACGAAGGCCTGGTAGTGATCCAGCGCTTTCTGCAGATCCCCCTTCGCCTCGTACATCTCGCCCAGCCGTTGCTCGATGTCCGGCCGGAAAAACGGATCCGAGCCCAGGCGGCTGGGGTTGGTGTTCGACAGGTACGCCTCGCCCGTGGCGATCGCCGAGTCCACGCGCTGCATGCGGTCCAGAATGGTGAAGCGCATCGATGCGATGACGTCGGTGCGCGGGAGCAGTCGTCGGTCGGCTTCGTCGATCTTCGCCAGCGCGTCGCTCAGCCGTCCTTCCGACACCGCGAGCGCCGCGTCATCGACCGACTCCCATGCCGGGCGCACGATAGCCTTGCCAAGTTCCTCCCACGCCTTCCGCGCCTCCGCATGCCACTCCCGCGCGCGTGCGGTGTCCCCGCTCAGCATGGCCACCACGAGGTAGGTATCGTAGTCGCGCTGGAGCGGCGGAATCGAGTCCACCGGCGACCGCTTCAGCGCCCGCGCCAGCAGAGCCCGCGCCCGCACAGGATCGTCCAGCGCGACCGCGGCCACCGCTACCGAATCGAGCCCCGCGGCCAGCAGCGCCGCGTGACTTCCCTGCTCAATCTGCGGCTCATGCTGCTGGCTCCGGAGCTGGAGGGCCTCGCGCAGACGTCCTCGAGTCTGGATGACATTCGCGAGTTGCCCGAGAAGGGTTGCCGTCGAAGTCCGGCTCCCTGAGATCCGCGGCCGAACCAACTCGAGGACGCGCTCGGCCTCGTCAAAGTCTCCCCGGACGGCAGCACGGAGTCCTGGCAACGCGAGCGCCTGGGGATTCCCCGGCATCCGCTTGGCGAACTCCGACCCGAGGCTATCGGCCAGATCCCAGCGACCCAGGAGAGTCGCCGCGGAGATGGCATTGTTCCAGGTGATCGGCGTCCTTGTTGACGACTGCGCGACGGCTCGGAGGTAGTAGCTGAGTGCCTTCTCGTTCTCACGCTGCGCGCGAAGAATGTTCGCGGCGTCGTTGAGCGCGATGTAGTTGAGCGAGTCGCGACTCAGCGCGGCCTGGTAGGCGGCGAGCGCCTTCTCGTCGTCGATCTCCGGGCCGAGTTCATAGTAGGTGCCAACGGTGAGCTGTCGTTCCACCTCGCTCAACCGGTCCCGGAACTTGTACGCCTGGACCACCGCGGCCTGCGCCTTCTCCGGCTGCCCGTTGTTGTTGTAGTTCATCGCCAGCCGGCGCCACGCCATCGCGAATGTCGAATCGGTGGCGACGGCCTCTTCCAGCAGCGGATTCACCTGCGAGTAGTCGCTCGTTTCGCTCTGCCGCACGTTGGCGGCGACATACTTGCGGAGCGCCTCGAGCGAACCGGTCGTGACGCGATCCAACGCCGACGCCTCGCGTACCAGCTTGAGCGACTCCCCCACCTTCGAGCGCAGTTGCTTCGCCAGCCGCCCGATCGCCGGGATCAGATCGTTCTGGGTCTCGGCCTCCTCCTTGAACGCGGCCAGCTGTCCACCGTCCTGGGCCGAGATGAGCCGGGTGGAGAGCACGTACCGGCCGCCCAGCGACACGATGTCGCCATCGAGCACCGCCTTCACCCCTTCACGGCTGGCAATGGACCGCGCGAGGTCGAAGTCGACGCGCGAGTCGGCGGGCCGCTGCATGAGCCGCAGGATGTCGACGATCGCCAGCCGCGGCATGACCCGCAGCGTCGCCGACTGGGCGAGGTCCGCTCGCAACGCCTCGGTCACGGTCACGCCGAGCGTGGAGTCGCTGGCGGGGCTCCTGAAGTCGGTGATGATGATCTGGTCGTTGGCGCCGAGCTTCCCGGAACCGATCAGCGATCCCGCCGGCCCGATGCCTAACGCACGGAGGACCATGAACCCGACCACCAGCGCCACGAATGCCCCGACCGCCACCATCCCACCCATCCACGTCCGCCGCCACGACACGTGGGGACTGGCCTTGATGGCGAGCGTGGCCAGCGTCCCCTGCGCCGCCGACAGCGTACCGCCGGGCGTGAACGTCGGCGTGGCCGTGTAGGCGCGGCGGGTGGCGCGCTGCACCCACGCCGTGAATCCGATAGCCGGCAATCCGGCGAGCATCACGCCCAGCGATCCGGGAAGCACCCAGTCGGGGAGCCCGATCACCACCGTGGCTGCCCAGGCGGTGAGCGCCACCAGCGCGGTCGCGCCGGCCCAGACTGCGAGCGCGCGACCCACCCTGATCCGGCCCGCGAGCACCCCTGGAGCGGCGGTTGCCGCGCCGCTGGACGTCACGCTGTCGAGCACTCTGGCGAGGTCCCTCGCCTCCTGAGGCCGCGCCGCCGGATCCTTCTCCAGGCACTGCATGACGAGCGCGGCCAGTGGCTCGGGTATGTCCCCGCGCAACTCCCGCACGTCCCTCGGCTTCTCGGCCAGATGGGCGCCGAGCAGTTTGGCGGGTGACGAGCCCTCGAACGGAGGCCGCCCGGCCAGCACCTCGTACGCCATCGCGCCGAACGCATAGATGTCGGAGCGGTGGTCGATGTTCGGATCGCCCGCCGCCTGCTCCGGCGCCATGTACGCCGGCGTCCCGATCGACGTGCCGGCCATGGTGAGGGTCGCGCCCGGGGCCGCGGCGCGGGCCGCGCTGATGGCCTTGGCGATACCGAAGTCGGTGACCGTCGCGCTTCCCTGCGAGAGGAGCACGTTGTCGGGCTTGATGTCGCGATGCACCACGCCGTGCGAGTGCGCGAACGCCAGCGCCCGCGCGACGTCGCGCAGGACGCTGACTGCTTCCCCGATCGCCAGCGGCCCCCGCGCCAGCCGCACGCGCAACGACTCGCCCTCCACGTAGGGCATGGTGAACCAGGGGAGGCCGCCCGCGTCGCCCGACGAGAGAACCGGGACCACGTGCGGGTGCTGCATCTGGGCGGCCAGCAGGATCTCGCGCTTGAACCGCTCCACCGACACCCCGGCCGCCAGTTCGGGCGACAGGATCTTCACCACCACCCGGCGCGAGAGCGCCCGCTCCATAGCGACGTAGGTGCGCGACATCCCCCCGCCACCGAGCTCGCGCTCGATGGTGTACATCTCGCCCAGCGATGACTGGAGTTGCTCTCGGATGTCGGCCAATGCGCTCCGCACGATTCCGGGTGTGCGGAGAATCTACCGGCGGAGAGGAGGGGGGCTAGACTTGGAGCAGGCCAGAGGCCAGAGGCCATAGGTCATAGCTCATGGGACCCATGACCGATGGCCCATGACCGATGGCCCATGACCTATAGCCTATGGACTACCTCCCCACTATCTCCCGCAACGCCTCCCGGACCTTCGGATCGTCGAACCTGCCTAACGCCTGAATCGCGCGGCGGCGGTTGCTCACCGACGTGTCGCTCTTCGCGATCGCGATCAGCTTGTCCGACGCCGCCCGCGTTCCCAGCTGCGCCAGCTCGCTGATGATCGACGACCGCACCTCGTCGTTGCCCACCGCGTCGTACATCCGGCTCAGGTCCGACGCCGTGACGCCGATCCGGTCCGACAGCTCCACCGCCCGCCTCCGCTGGCGGATGTCCTGACTCGAATCGCGCGCGATGCCCATGATCCACTGGCGGCTGTCGGCGCCTCCGATGTTGGCGACGCCGCTCAGCGCAGCCTCGCGCAGCCGGTCGGAGTTGAGCCGGCCGTAAAGCCCCCGCAGGAACTCCCCGTCCTTCGAGGTGGCGTAGTCACCGGCGATCCCGTTGATCGCCGCCACCCGCGCCTCCTCGGTCAGCTCCGTCCGCTCGGCGGCGGTCCGCAGATACGGACGCGCGCGAGGATCGCCGGAGCTGGCCAGCAGCTCCACCGCGCGCCGCGCCATCCACGAATCAGACGCATCCTCGGTCATCGCGACCATCGCCGTCAGCCCTTCCCCGCTCTCGACGCGCGCCAGCGAGCCCATCGCCTGATCACGCACCGTCCGCGTCTCGGACTCGTCGCGCGCAATCGTGGTCAACGCTCGGCTCACTTCGTCGGCCGAGAGTTCCCCGCGATCGCCACGCCGCCGCACCAGGTATGAGAGCGCGCTCCGTCGAACTTCGCGACTGCGCTGGCCGTCCTTGGCCAGCGCCAGCAGGTCGCGCGTCACCAGCGTGCTGTCGGCCAGCATCGCCGGCAGGAGCGCGTCGCGCCCGGGACGCCCATCCACGGTCTTCGCGAGACCCAGCAGATACGACGCCGCCTCAGCGGCCGGGACCGCACCGAGATCCGTCGCGTTCGGCTCCGTCGCCAGCGGACCTGCGAAGGCCTGAATCCGCAGGAGATCGCGCCCGTCACGCACCAGCAGCACGCGCACCGGACCCGCGTCGCACGACAGCGTTCGGGACATATCGTAGTTGCTCCCGTACCAGCTACCGTAGTCCGACCTGAGATAGTTCTGGCCATCGCCGCACACGTTGGCACGCGCCGCGAAGTGGAACGTCACGTTGCCCGTCGGGGCGCCGTTCACCCGGCGCTCCACCGTCTGCGCGCAGGCCGGCAGCGCGGCGACCACCAGGATCGCCATCGCCCCCGCCCAGCCTGCGGCGCGCATCGTCGTCGTCATTTGTTGATGATCTCCAGCAGCAGGGCCGTAGTCCTGGGATCGTTCTTGGAGGAAAGGGCACTGATGGCCCGCCTCTGCAGATTGGGATCGGTCCCCTTCTTCACGATGTCGATCAGCTTGTCGGTCGCTTCCGGTTCCTTGCGGTCGCCGAAGATGCTGATGAGCTGCTCGCGGACGATCCGCGCCGACGCATCGTCGTAGAGTTTCCCGAGGTCGGCCACCGACATCGACTTGCCGATCCGCCGCAGCGCGATCGCTCGCAGCTCGCTCGATTCGTCTTCGTTGCGCACGATCCCGGCCAGCCACTGATCCACGTCGCTTCCGCCGACGCGCGTGATGGCCGAGAGCGCCCGCTGCTTGAGCCGCGAGTTGGTGAGTTTCGCGTAGACGCTGCGCAGCCACGCGACGTCATCGGTGGACGTTCCATCGCGGTCGAACGCGGACAGCGCTTCCGCGCGCAAGTCGCTCCGGCACGTCTTCGCGCTCGACGATCGAACGGACCAGCTGGCGTGCGCGCGCGCTGGGATGTGCGACGAGCGCGCGTATCGCGGCCCGCTGCACGTTCTCGCTGTCGCTCGAGCGCGTGAGCTCTTCGAGCGTGTTCAGCCCATCCTCGGACGGGATGCGCCCCAGCCAGTCGATGGCCGCCACGCGCACGTCGGCGCTGGGATCGTTCTTCGCGACACGCGCCAGCAGCGCGACCGAGCCGGCGTCGCGCTTGTTCCCGATCAGGAAGACCGCACCGCGGCGAAGCGGCACCGAGCACGCATCCGTTCGCGCGAGCACCTTGTCCAGCAGGCGCGCTCATGTTCTCCGGATCGGTGTGGCTGAGGGCGTTCATCGCCTCGATCTGCACGGCCTGCTGATCCTTGTCGCACCCTTGCGGATTCTGGGCGGCGGCGCGCGCCAGGTCGGCCCGCGCCTGCGCATCGCCCCGGTCCGCCAGCGCGCCCATGATGCGCATCGAGAGCGTCGACGCATCGGCCTGGGTACGGGCGTTGGGATACTTGTCACGCAGCGCATCGAGGGCGGTCAGCGCCTGCCGGAGGTCGGTCGTGGTGCCGATGCGATAGAGCGAGAATGCCTGCCAGTAGAGGGCGTCGGCCACATAGGCCGAATTGGGATACCGTTGCGGCAGGGCACGCAGGGTCTGCGCCGCCATGCGCCAGTCGCCCCGATTCACCATCTCGCGCGCGCTCCGGTACACGGAGTCGGCGACGTCGCCCTGGGCGTACGGTGCCGGCATGCGTTCGCTCAGCACCGTGCCGCTGCTGGAGAGTCCCCACGCCAGGTTGTGCTGCAGATCGAGACTCTGCACTCGTTGATTGAGCGCGTCGAGCCGCAGTCCCTGCTCCAGGTCGAGATTCTGCAGTCGTTGATTGAGGGCGTCGAGCTGCAGATCCTGCTGCAGACCCTGCTGCAGGTCGAACTGCTGCAGTCGCATGTCCTCCAACCGGTTGCGGAGAGCCTGCAGCGCATCCGAGGTGCCTTGGGCCCAGCCACCTCCCTGAACACCCTGACCCCCCTGTAATCCCCACGCTGCGAGGCCAAAGTCGTGTCCGGGAGCCGCCAGATCGCCCAGACCGCCGAAGTCAGACCCTACCCAGCCAATCGGAGGGAGGAGTTCCATCCCGCGCTGGCCTCGGTCAAATGGGCGCGGCGCACCAGTCCCCGCCCCGGTCCGGGGCGCCACGCGCCCCGTGTCGGGACGGGGCGGCGTCACCGGGCGCTGCTGGGCTCCCACTGCGCCCGCCGCGGCCAGCGCCACGAGCGCCATCCATGTCGTTCTCATTCTCGTCGTCTCCCTTATCCGTCGCCTAACGACAGACGCGCCACCTCGGAACGGATCCGCGGTACCACGTCGCGCTCTTCAAGTGCATCGGTGATCAGATCCATCTCTTCGTGTCCCCGCGCCGGCTTCATCCGGGCCACCTGCGCCAGCACCAGCTCCAGGTCCTCGAGCAGTTCCTTGAACCGGCGATCGGACGCCGCCGGCGAGTCGAGGAGGAGGCGGGTGGTGGTGAGCAGCTCGCTCGCCTGCGACGTGAAGCGCTCGTTCGCCCCCCCGCGGCGCACCTCCGCCGGGAGCGCGGTCAGCAGCACCGCCGAGCGGCCGAGGAGATCCGTCGCCGCCTGGTCGTACGCCGACGCAACCCTGCGCGCCGTGTCCGGCGTCGTCGCCAGCGGCGTGGTGGAGGCCGGACGCGATACGATCCGCCCGAGCGCCACCCCGATCACGAGGGAAGCCGCCATCGCCAGCCCCAGCACGCGCCATCCGGGCGCCTTCATCCAGCGGCGACGCTTGCCTGCTCCGTCGAACACCGCATGCTCCACGCGCGACCATATTCCTGCGACGTCGGGCTCCGGCAGGACGCGCCAGGTGCGCGCCGCGTCGTCGAGAAGTTCCTGAAGTCGTTCGTCCGTCATGGTGTTACCGCTCCTGCGAGAACTGCGAGAGAGTCTTGCGCAACCTGTTTCGCGCGTCGAACAACCGCGCCTTGCTCGTGCCCTCGGCGATCCCGAGCATCGCCGCAATCTCCCCGTGCGTGTAGCCTTCCAGATCGTGCAGCACCACCGACGTGCGGCAGCTCTCGGGGAGCGCCTCGATCGCCGCCGCCAGTTTCGCCCGGAGATCGGGTTCGATGGCGCTCGCTGGAGCCGAGGCCATGTCGGCGACCGCATCCAGATTGTCCGACCGCCGGGCCAGCCGGCGCTCCTTGCGAAGTCCGTTGAGCGTGACCGTGACGGCGATGCGATGCACCCAGGTCCCGAACGCTGCGTCGCCGCGAAACGTCTCGAGCTTCTGAAACACCCGCACGAACGTGTCCTGCGTGAAGTCCTGTGCCATCTCCTCGTCGCCGCACAGCCGATAGGCGAGCCGGTGGACACGGCGCGCGTGCGCGTCGTAGAGCGCGCGCGCGGCTTCCCGATCTCCGCGCGTAGCACGGGCGATCAGGAGATCCTCGCTTTCGCCGGCTGAGGCATCGTTCACGATCGCGGCGTGCGTCATCTTCTCCACACCCTTCGACACGGGCTCGGCGAAAAGAGTTGGGGGTGTACGGCCATAGGCCCATGACCTTTGGCCTATGACCATGGACCTTTGGCCCTCCCAATGGCCTTTGGCCTTGGCCTTTGGCCCTCATTACATACATATAGGATGCGCATGCCACCCACCCTGCCAGTCTCAAGGCCTATGCGGGCCGCGCGGTTTGCGGCTCTCCTGGCGAGTACCCTCATCGCACTCGCGGTGCCGGGATTCGCTCGTGCGCAGGGGGGGGCCGGCATTGACCTCGCCGGCGTCGGGCACGACCGCGGCGGCGACCACGCGCGCGTCTATGTCATCGAGTTCGGTGACTTCGGCTGCGGCTACTGTGCGAAGTTCGTCGCCGAGACGTACCCGCAGATCGATTCCGCCTACATCCGGACCGGCATCGTGAAGTGGAAGTTCGTTCCGTTCGTGACGGGAAACTTCAGGCATTCACGGGAGGTTTCCGTGGCCGCCGAGTGCGCCGCCGAACAGGACGCGTTCTGGAAGATGCACGATCTGCTGTATTCGCACCGGACGGAATGGATGGGGGCATCGGATGTGCAGGTCGTGATAGCGCGCTACGTCCGGGATCTCAAGCTCGACGCGTCGCGATTCTCGACCTGCGCCCGGGGAATCACCGCCGCCCGGCACATCGAGCACAACACGCTGCTGGCCACCACGCTCAACATCCGCGGCACGCCCACGTTCTTCGTGAATGGTCAGGTCATTCCCGGCGCCATTCCGTTCGACCTGTTCCGCAAGGTGATCGAAGCCGCGAGTCGTTAGGCATCAGGCGACCAGAGCCCGGCCGATTCGCCCGGCCGGGCCGGCATCCGGCAGGCCGTGCGACACGGCCGCGGCGGGTGGTTGGCCGGCGATCAGGGGCGCGCCGCGTCCAGCGCGGCCCTGAGCCCGCGCAGCACGTCGGCCAGCGGCCCATCGGCCCAGAAGTGGATATAGCGGATCTGCGGCTGCTCTCCCACCAGATGGGTGTGCATCGCGGTGGCGGTCACGCCGTTCATGGACAATGCGCGCACCACATCCGCCGCCTTCGGGGCGAGCACCGAGAAGTCACCGGTGGCCACCGCACGGGTGGCGCTCACCATCTGGATGTTGATCGGCGTGCCGTAGCCCATGGCGGGGTTGACCACCTGGCCATCCATTGTCACCTGACCGCTCACCAGCATCGCCGACGCCTGGGCCACGTTTCCCTGGGCGCGCCCGTGAAGGCCTAACGTGGCGAAGATCAGGGCGGTGTCGATCGTGGCCGGCGCCGGGGCGGCAACCGTGACCGGGCGTGGCGTTGCGGTATGGACGAGCACACGATCCAGTCGCTGGGCCAGGTCGGCGGCGCGTCCATCCGCGTGATAGTGGACGTACAGGAGCGGCGGAGACTCGCCCGCCAGATGATTGTGGATAGCCATGACTGCGATGTGCTGATTGGCCAGCTCCGCGAGCACCGGCTTGAGCTCCCCGGCGAGCAGCACCAGGTCGCCCATCATCGTGGCGTTGGCAGGATCGCCGCTGAATCCCGCCCAGGTGCCTGACGCCATCGCGGTCGCCACCGTGACGTCGCCGATCCTCAGCGTGATGTCGCGGCGGGGGAAGTTGAACCGGACGTATCCTGCCGCGGGCGCGGGCGGAGACTTGAGGATCCGACCAACGGCATCCCACGGCGCGTTCCCCGATCCTTGCGCCAGACCGCGGGCGCCCGGCGTGACGAGAATCCCGAGCACGAATGGCAGGACGCGCGCTGCCCCCCAACTACGCCGCATTGCACAACGCATCATCCCTCCGCAATAGACGTGAGTGTTCTACGCTTCGAAGCCTACGGCCCCCGCCACTCTCTCGCCAGCAACCGCGGCGCCTGCCGCCGCTCCTACCAGAAGATGCGCCGGATCCCCGACTCGTGGCGAATCCTCATCCTGGTATACATGTGCCAATAGATGAGTCCTCCACTGACTCCCATCAGCGCCAACGCGGTTCCCCAGAACATCGCCACCACCAGTCCGCCATCGCCAAATGCTTCACCGCTGTGCAGCCGATACAGGAACGGCTTGTCGGCGTAGGTTTCGTTCGCCACCAGATCTCCCGTCTTTGCCTCGAACACGAGCTTGCGGTCCTCGCCACCGGTCGGCTTTCCCGTGAAAATGGTCACCGTGGGGTGCTCGCCCTTGAACTGCAGCTCCACCTTGTCCACCGGTGCATTCGGGAAGCGCGTGTGCGCGTCGGCGAATGCCTTCTGGATCGGCTCGGACCAGGCTGCCGCAGGCGACGCCACGGTCACGGGGCTGATCAGATCGCGGGTGGCCTCGCGCAGCGCCTCATCGGCGCCGAAGAATTCCGTAACCGCCACCATCACGCCCGTCACTGCGGCGAAGCAGAGAAACAACACGGCTGGGACCCCGATCCATCTGTGCCACCTGCGCCAGAAGGCAGTGTGCATGCGAGACGACGGTAGAGGGATGAAGGCGCCGATCGGCCCGGTGCACGCTACGCACCGGCTCGTGGACACAATGCTCGGACAACGCATGGAATGAAACGGACGTTGCCCGGAAGCGCCGCGGGGGCCGCGAGCATGTGCCCGCGGCCCCGCAATATGCCCGTCGTCTCTGCCAGCGCTACCCGGAGGCGCGATTCGCCACGGCTGCCTTCGTGCGCTCGGCGAACTTCTTCCGGAACTTGCCCAGCTTGGGGGAAATCACGAAGGCGCAGTACGGCTGCATGCGGTGCTGTCGATAGTAGTTCTGATGGTACGCCTCGGCCGAGTGGAACAGGTCCAGCGGTGCGATCTCGGTGACGATCATCGACGAGTACACACGTTCCGCCGTGAGCTCGGCGATCAGTTCCTCGGCCGTTCGCTTCTGATTCTCGTCGTGCCAGAGGATGATGGAGCGATACTGCGGCCCGTGATCGTTTCCCTGCCGGTCCCTGGTGGTGGGATCGTGGATCGCGAAAAGAACCTCGAGGATCTCACGATACGTCACTCGACTCGGGTCAAAGGTCACCTGCACCACTTCCGCGTGGCCGGTGGTTCCGGAGCACACTTCTTCATAGGTGGGGCTGTCGGTGCCGCCCCCGGCGTAGCCGGACACCACGCTCGTCACTCCGTCGAGTTCCTGGTAGACGGCTTCGAGGCACCAGAAGCACCCGCCGCCCAGCGTAGCCTGTTCGAGTTGCGCAGTCACTCTTCCTTCCGTATGGCGTTCATCTGACGAATCCAGGATCCGTGGGAAAGGTCCCGGCCGCCCGGCGAACGGGCCCCTGGAGCTCAGACAGAATGGAGATTGGAGAAAATGGGGTCAGACTCGAATTTCGAACGAAATTCGAGTCTGACCCCAATTATCGTCTGATGCGGGGTTCGCCCCCAGCGCACCCTTCCGCTCAAGCGTTCCCGGCTGCACCGTGGATCCTTGCAGGTCGCCGAGTTGTCCGGATGCGCATTCCACCGACCGATTCCATGACTCTTGCTCGCACGGTCGCACCAGTCGTCATCAGTATCGGCTTCCTGGTCGGCGCGATGGCTCCAGCAGCGGCCCAGACTCCACGCGGCGGCGTTGAAGCCATCACCCCGCCAGCCGTACGGATTCCCCCGGAGGCCCAGACCGCGGACAGCACGCACTTCTCGTTCGTCGTGTACGGCGACACCCGAAGCGGCAACGACGGTGTCGACCTGCAGTTCGAGCATTCCGTCGTCCTGCACGTGATGATCGACTCCATCGTCAGCCGCCGGAGCAGCCCGGATCCGATCCGCTTCGTGCTCCAGAGCGGCGATGCCGTGAGCGACGGCACTGATGCGCGGCAGTGGAACGTGTCGTTCGTGCCGCTGATCGATCTCCTGACGCAGGACGCGAACGTGCCCTACTTCCTGACGCTCGGGAACCACGATGTGCCCGGCCCCTACGGCTTCAACGGGCCTCAGCGACGCGCCGGGGTGGCCAACTACTACGCGGCGATGGCGCATCTGATCCCCCCGGATGGTGATCCTCGGCGGCTCGCCCACGCCCCGGCGTATGCCTTCGGCTATGGCAACACGTTCGTCATCACCTTCGACACGGACATTGCGGACGACCGCGGGCAGTTCGAATGGGTGAAAAAGCAGCTGGAGGGGCTCGATCGCCGGCGGTACACGAATGTGGTCGTCTTCTTTCACCATCCGGTGTTTTCATCGGGGCCCCATGGGTCCGCCCGCGTGGAGCCGCCCACCGCCGCGCTCCGCACCAAATGGATGCCGCTGTTCCGTCGTGAACATGTGCGACTGCTGTTTGCGGGCCACGACCATCTGTACGAACACTGGGTGGAGCACTATCACGACGAGACAGGCGAACATCGCATCGACCAGATCGTGACCGCCGGCGGAGGCGCCCCCCCGTACGCGTACCGGGGTGATCCCGACGTATCCAGATACCTTCGGGACGGCGCGGCGGATTCCGTCAAGGTGGTTCGCGTGGTGACTCCATCGAAAACGCTGATCGAGAACCCGTATCACTTCGTCGTGGTGCACGTGGACGGGGATGAGCTGTCCCTGGAAGTGATTGGCGTTGGCGACGGGGCCGGGTTCCGGCCGTACGGCACGCCGGTGGTGAGTCTGGATGACAAGAGGCCATAGGGGACATGGGCCAGTGACTACAGCGCGATCGGCGCGCCGTGGGCGAGGCGCAGGAACTCTTGCCGCGTCATCGGACAGTCGCGGAATTTGCCGCGCAGCGCGCTGGTGATCGTCCGCGAATTCTGCTTTTCCACGCCGCGCATCATCATGCACAGGTGTGCCGCTTCGATGACCACGCCGACGCCCTTCGGCGCGAGCACGTCGTCGATGGCCTGCGCAATCTGCTCCGTCAGGCGCTCCTGCACCTGCAGCCGGCGCGCGAAGACGTCCACGATACGCGGCAACTTGCTCAAGCCCACGATCCGACCGTCCGGAATGTAGGCCACGTGCGCCTTGCCGAAGAACGGCAGCAGGTGGTGCTCGCATAACGAGTACAGCTCGATGTCCCGCACCATCACCATGTTCTCGTGATCTTCCGCGAACAGCGCGCCGGCTATCGCGTCCTCGACGGTCATCTCGTAGCCACGCGTGAGCCAGCGCAGCGAGCGCGCCACCCGGTACGGTGTGCGGGCCAGACCGGCACGCTCGGGATCCTCGCCCAGCAGCTCGAGCTGGCGGGCAACCAGCGCCTCGAGTTCTTCCTCACCCGGCGCGCCCTCGAGCGCCATCAATGAGCCGCCCGCGATGGCCCCGCCCGTTCCTCCTCGCCCATTCTCGTGCATCAGTTTCCTCCTTCCATCGTGACCTCGGCGCGCAGACTGTCGATGTCCCGCCCGAGGGTCGCCACCGCGAGTGTTCGGCCGTCGCGACGAAAACGGACCGCCGCGGAGCCTTCCGACAGCGCTCCCTCCACAATCGCCTCGTCCCATCGTTCGGCGTGCCCCACGTAGCGAATGGTCGTCTCGTAGTGCGCACTCCAGAAGAACGGAGCCGCGTCGAAGCGTTCCCGCCGCCCAAGGATGTTGCGCGCCGCGGTCTGGCCCTGCCGCTCGGCTACCACCCAGTGCTCCACGCGAATGCGCTCACCAGTGTGCACATCGGGCCAGCGCGCGATGTCCCCAGCGGCGAAGATCCCCTTGGCGCTCGTCTCCAGATACCCATCCACTTCGATGCCGCGATCGGTGGTCAGACCCGCGCCCTGTGCGAGCTCGATGGCAGGACGCACGCCCGCGCCGATGACCACCAGGTCGGCCGCAAGCGTGACACCACTGCGCAGCGTAACCCGGCCGGCGTCGATCCCGACCGCCACGTCGTCGAGATGAAAGACGACCTCGTGCGCCTCGTGGAGGCCCCTGATGAACATCCCGAGCTCGCGCCCCATCACGCGTTCCAGGGGCACCGACTCCGGCGCAACTACGTGCACCTCCAGGCCGCGGTGCCGCAGCGATGCCGCCACCTCGAGCCCGATGAAGCTCGCTCCGATGACCACCGCCCTTCCCGAGTCCGTCGCGCGCGCGACGATCGCGCGGCTGTCGGCGAGCGTCCTGAGGTAGTGCACGTGGGGGAGGTCGGCGCCGGGAATCGGCAGGCGAATCGGATCCGCTCCGGTCGCCAGCAGGAGTCGATCGAACGTGATCTGGCGGCCGTCGTCGAGCCGCAGTTCCTTCGCCGCCACGCGTATCGACGCGACGCGGCGTGCGCGCAGGAGATCGATCCCGTGCTCGCCGTAGAACTCCGGCGGCCGAAGCGGAATCCACTCTTCGGGTGCGGTGCCGGCGAGATAGTCCTTCGAGAGATTGGGACGATCGTATGGCGGATCGTGATCGGCGCCGATCAAGATCACCGGACCTTCGAATCCCTCCCGACGAAACGTTTCGGCGGCGGCGTTGCCGGCAGCACCTGCCCCGACGATCACCACCGACGACGGTGGAGACGCGATAGGCTCCCGACCCTGCGCAGCTGTCGCTCCGTCCGGCACGACGATCTCGTCGGTGACCACGATGCGGTCGCCTTTCCGCAAAATCGTCCACTGCGGGAGCGGGTCGAGGGCCGGCGCACGAACCGCTTCACCGGTGCGCAGATTGAAGCACGCGTGATGCCAGGGACAGCGCACGGTGTCGCCCACCAGCAGTCCGTCGCCGAGCGACGCGCCGTAATGCGTGCACGTGGCACCCACGGCGTGGAACTCGCCACCTGTTCTGGCCAGCAGGACGGGCTTCCCCTTTGCGTGCCCCACCAGCATCCCCCCTTCGGGAACGTCGCGGAGGGATACGCCGCGAGACAGGTCCGGTCCGGTGAGGTCCGCGTCGTGCTCACTCATCTCCACCCTCTCTCTTCGACGGTCCGGCGTCAGGCCTGGCCGACGATCGCAGAACGACGCAACACACCCCGGGCTGCGGATCGAGCGCCGCCTGCAGCGTCGTAGCGCCCAGCCCGTCCAGCATCCCCCGCAGGAGCGCGAGGTTCATCCGGCAGACGAGCTCGCGGTAGTCTCCAGCCAGGGCATCGAATGGACAGTTGCGCAAGCGGATGTCGCCTGACGACACGCGAGTCGGCTCGTATCCGCCGTTCCGGAGCGCGCCTTCGACCGCGGCGCGGCCTCCGCGGCCGGACGGCGATTGTCTCCCGGTCTCCTGTCCCATCGCGATACCGTGTCGTCGTGCTGCTTCTTCCACCGCGCCGGCCGCCGTTCTGCGCGCCCGCGCGGTATTCCCAGCGCTGGCCGCCTGCGCCAGTACATGGGCCGCCAACTGGTAATCGCGGGGCGGCAGGCTGACGCTGATGTCCCGCATCGCCCGCCGGTAGAGCTTGGACGGACGGCCCGCACCCGGGCCGCGTCGCCGCGTCAGGCGACGGTACTCGTGGACGAGGAGTCCCGCGGCGACGAGCTTGTCGAGATGAAACGCCGCCAGAGCCCGGGAGATTCCCACCGCGCGGGCTGCGTCGTCCCGGCTGACCGCGTCCGGCCGGTTGCAGACGTGAGAGTAGAGCCGGCGCCGCACCGGATCGGCGAGCACGGCGATATCGTCGACCGCATCGGGGAGACGGCGAGTGGACATGAACCGAATCTAAAACAAATGCATATTAGCACAAGACGCTGACGGCAAGCCAACGCCGCAGCGGCGGTTGCCGGAGACCGCGCGCGACCGCAGACTCCCCTTCCCTCTCGCCCTCCCGTCATGCCGGACCTCGCCAAGTCTCTTCGGGCCGCTGCGATCCTGACGGCCGTCCCCGCCTGCCTCGGAGCGCAGGCCCCTGATCCGAACCGGCAGGTGGTCGACGCCGTCGCGGCCTGGACCGCGCTCGACGCACCGCCCGGCGATCCGGTGGTGGCCACCACGCGCCTCGCGGCGACACTCCCCGGATGGACGGCCGACGTCTGGGGAAATCTCGTCAGGCATTCCGGCAGCGGCTCGCCGCGCCGCGTGGTGGCGTGCGCGCTGGATTATTCCGGCTACGTGGTCAGCCAGATCACCGACCAGGCATATCTGCGTCTGCGCCGGGTGGGTGGCCAGCCGCCGCATCCGCTGTGGGATCAGTTCCACGAGGCGCAGCAGATCAAGGTCTTCTCGGCGCGCGGCCCGGTGCCCGGCGTCGTGGCCGTGGCGAACGGGCACTTTGCCGCACAGCATCGCGGCGACACAACCGTGGTTGGCGTGGACGACCTCTGGATCGACGTCGGCGCCGCCACTGCTGCGGACGTGCGCGCGCTCGGCATCGCGCTCCTGGATCCGGTCACGGTGGACCGGCCGCCGTGGACCTACGAGGGATTTACCGCCGGCCCGGGCGCGGGACAGCGCGCCGGATGCGCTGCCGTCGCGACCGCATCGAGCGGCCAGGTGCAATCGGGAGAGACCATCTTCGTGCTCTCGACACAGGCGCCGCTGGGATGGGTGGGGCTGGGCGCCCTTCTCGCGCACCTGGGCAGTTACGATGCGCTCACCATCGTCAGCGAGGGACGCAACACGGCCTACGACGCCGTCTCGACACGGAGTCGGCTGGGTCAGGAGTTTCGCGCAGCGTCACGCGTGATCGACATCGACTCCGTGCGCGTGATCGGGCCGCGCGTGAGATGGGGAGGGTCGCTTGTGGAGTCCATCTCCGCCGACGATGCGCGCAGACTGAAGGGAGCTGTGGCGGATGCGGCGAACGTCCGGCTCACGGGCGACGCGTGGGTCGCTCCGCCACTCAACAGCTCGCGCGCGGCGCCTCACGCCGACCGATACGCCGATCTCGCGCGCCAGTGGATGGCGCTTGCCGATCTGCCCGGCGTGTCCGGGCATGAATGGCGCGTGCGGGCGGCGGTGCTGGCGGCGCTGCCCGACTGGGCGCGGCGCATCGCGGTGGTGGACTCGATGGGAAACATCATCGTCGCGATGGGTCCCGACCGCGATTCGGTGGCGTTCCTCGCGCACACCGACGAGGTCGGGTTCGAGGTAACGGGCATCCTGCCCGACGGACGCGCTACCCTGCGTACGCGCGGGGGCGCCGTGATCACGTCGTGGGAAGGCGTGCCGGCGTACCTCCATTTCGACGCGGACCCAGGCGGTGCCGCCCCGGAATCCCTGCGCGGCGTGTTCGTTCCACGTGATGCGGCGAGAGTGAAGTCGCCCGGCGCGCTCACCGCATGGTTCGGGCTCGACTCGGGGCAGCTGGTCGCGCGCGGCGTGCACCCCGGGCTGAGCGTGACGGCGTACAAGCGGGCGCAGCCGCTGGCCGGGACGCGAATGACTGGCCGCGCGAGCGACGACCGCTCGGGTGATACCGCGCTCCTGTTCGCCATTCGGCGTCTCAAGCCCGACTCGCTTTCGCACAAGGTCATCTTCGTATGGTCGGTACAGGAGGAGGGCGGGCTCAATGGCGCCCGCTATTTCGGTGAGCGACACGGAACCTCGCTCCGGCGGGTGTACAGCATCGACACCTTCGTCACGAGCGATACGCCCCTCGAGTCCCCGCATTTCGCGTACGCTCCGTTAGGCGCCGGACCGGTGCTCCGGGCCCTCGACAACGCCAGCCTGGTGCCGCGTCCGGAGCGCGACCGCATCGTCCGCATCGCCCGGGCCAATACGATTCCGCTGCAGATCGGCACCACGTTCGGCGGCACCGACGGCTCGTCGATTCAGCAGTGGGGCCCGCCGAACATCGGGCTGTCGTGGCCGGGGCGCTATTCACATGGTCCGGCCGAAGTGCTGGACCTCCGCGATCTGGATGCGCTCGTCAGACTGGTGACGGCCGTGGCGATCGCGCGGTAAGTGCGAAGCGATCCCCTGGCGCAGGAACCGTCGGTCAATGTGGCGACACCATGGACCGACCGGAGAAGCACAAGGCGGGGAGAAGTGATCCTCTCCCCGTCCTCGCCTCCAGCGTCAGCCCGGCAGTCCGTTACGCCGCCTTCGCTTCCGCCTGCATCACCAACTGCGCGTCGATCGAGAGCTTCACTTCGTCTCCGACCAGCACGCCTCCGGTCTCCAGGGCCACGTTCCAACGGAGGTCGAAGTCGTGACGGTTGAGCTTCGCGGTAGCGCTGAAGCCCGCGCGATCGCCGCCCCAGGGGTCCTTCGTGCGCCCCTCGAACTTCGCCTTCAGGGCGACCTCATGGGTGACGCCGCGAATGGTCAGGTCCCCGACAAGCCGGAACGCACTCGCGATGTCGCCTTCCACACGGCGACCCCTGAACGTGATGGTGGGATGCTCGGCCGCGTTCAGGAAGTCAGGTGAACGGAGGTGTTCGTCCCGGCGGGTTTCACGCGTGTCGATGCTCGCGGCATCGATGGTCACTTCGACCTGCGGCGTGTCGGGATGGTTCGGATCGACGTACGCACTGCCCGTGAACTTGTCGAAGCGGCCACGGACGGTGGTGATCATCATGTGCCTCACCGCGAATTCGACGGTTGTGTGGACGGGATCGATCGCCCAGCGAGTGCCGGCGAGCGACATCGCGTCGGTCGGGTTGGGAACGGTAGCTGTGGTCATCGTGATTCCTTGCTCCTTTCGGATGCTGTTGGCTTCTGGTGTTTGCTCAGTAATGCACAATTCGCTGCTGTATACTTCATCTATGAATCACAGGATCGCTTTGAATGGCCCTGGTTGTCTCCTGGTAGTTGTCGGTCTACGGAGTCAGTAGCCCGAGCGCGCGCTCGAGCGCCGAGCGATCAGCCGCCGGCAGGGACGCCGTGAGTTCGGTTTTCATCTTCGCCAGTGTCGTCGCGCCAGCACTCTGGCGGGTCCTGCCTTCGACGGTCAGTACCGCTCGGATGCTCCGGCGGTCGCCGGCGTCGGCCTCGCGGCGAACCAATCCGTCCCCTTCAAGTCGATCGATGAGCTGCGTGACGTTGGAGCGAACGCAGTTCAACCGTGCGGCGATCTCGCTGAGAGCCAGTGGCTCCCCCGCTTCTGCCATCCGATTCAGAACGTTCAGCTTTGCGAGCGAGAGCCCCATGGCGTCGAGTTCTTTTTCGATCCGATCCTCGAGACTGTGTGCTGCCATGAGGAGCGAAAGGACGATGTCGCTTGCTACGCTCGATTCACCGGCCGGCGGTACGTCAACCGAATCAGGGATTTGATTCATGGATGAATAATACAGCACAGCTCCTGAATTGCAAGCCAGCAGAGCGGCGTTCTTCCTTTCCAGCCTTAGGAAGACAGATCCGCGCAGATTGCGCTCAACTAGCAGCGAACCGTGGAATTCGACAGCGAGGCGACAGTACAATCGCACTAGATAATCAGCGCGATGGAACGGATGAGTCAGCGATGCATATAACAGCAGGATTTACATTATATTAGCAGACTCACATCACTCGTTGCATGATGTGTGGGGCCACTGGCGCATTCGCTGTGTTGGACAGCCGAATACTCTACTTCTCGATCCCCGAGACGGCGTCCCGGATGCGGCATGCGGCGGTGTCTAGATCGACCTGAGCCGACGCGAACGAGAGTCGAAGACACCCCTCACCTCGGCTGCCGAATGCGGCGCCGTCGATCGTCGCAACGCCATGGTCCTCGAGGAGGATGTCGGCAAACTGACGCGATGACAGCCCATGTCGCGCCAGTATCCGGCTGAGGCTCGGGAAGGCGTAGAAGGCCCCGGACGGAAGCGGGCAGTCGATTCCGGGGATCTCGTTCAGGGCGCGAACGAGCTGGTCGCGCCTGGAGCGATAGGCCACCACCTGCGACTTGACCGCGTCCTGTGGTCCGGTCAAGGCAGCGACGCCGGCTCGCTGGATGAACGGCGCCACGCAGGTGTGTCCGTTCACCGCGAGCGTGGTCAGGGCCGGGATCCACCGGCGCGGTGCGACCACGTATCCCAACCGGTATCCGGTCATGGCGTATGTCTTCGAGAATCCGTCCACTATGAGGGAGCGCGAGGCCGCCTGGGAGAAGGCCGCGATGCAGGGCGCCCGGGCACCCTCGAAGACCAGCCGCGAGTAGATGTCATCGGCCACAACAATGAGGTCATGCCGCTCAACCAGGCCGGCCAGCCGCTCCAGGGCGCTTGCGCACAGCGCGCCACCCGTGGGGTTGTTGGGTGAGTTGAGGCACAGGACCCGAGTGCGGGGCGTGAGGCGCGCCACGATGTCATCCACGTCCGGAGCGTTCCGGGCATCCACCGAATAGCCCACTGGAGTCGCGCCGGCGAACCGGGCGACCGAGGGGTAGATCGGGAAGCCCGGGTCGGGAACCAGGACCTCGCATCCCGCCTCCACCGTGGCCAGCAGGCAATAGAACACCGCGGTCTTGGCACTCGGGGTGACGAGCACGTTCTCGGCGGAGGCGTCGATGCCGCGGGAGCGGGCATCCGCGGCGATCGCTGCCCGGAGTTCCGGAATCCCCTCCGGGGCGACGTAGCGCGCGTCGCCCTCGCGGAGCGCCCGGATCGCCGCCTCGGTCGCATGCGGTGGGGCACTCACATCGGGGGCGCCCAGCTCCAGATGGATGACTTCCCTGCCCTCGCGCTCGAGGGCCCGCGCGCGCGCGAAGACATCCAGCGCACCCTCGCCGGCGAGCAGCGAGGTGCGCGCGGCGAGGTCGGGGCTCACTTGCGCTCGGCGCGCTGGAGCGTCGCGAGGCGGTCGCGCGCCTGCTTCACCAGGGGTTGCAGCTCCGGATCGGCGTTCTTCCAGAGTTCGATGAACTGCGCGTACTGGGACATCGCGTTCTGGCGATCGTTCCTGGCGTCGTACAGTTCGGCGAGCCGCTTGTGCGAGCCGGCGAGGTTTACAGCATCGGTGGCCAAATCTCGATATCCGGCGCTCTGGTAGCGCGACAGGACGGCGATGGCGGAGTCGGCATTGCCGGCGAGGTCGTAGGCACGGGCGAGGTCGGGAAGGGTGCAGGTGGTGCACTCGCCGGTTTGTCCGGCGCGCAGTTCGCGTGCTGCGTCATCCCATCGGCTTTCGGCGAGCGCGATGTCCCCCTGCATGCGATGCTGGGCCGCGGCGAATTGCTCGGGTTCCTGTGCGGACCGGGTGCTGTCATAACCAGCCAGCATGGCTCTGGCTCGTGCCACCTGACCCGCTCGAGCGTAGAACCATGTCAGGTTTTCGTAGGGGCGCAGGTCCGCCCGCAAGGAATCCAGGGCGCCCTGACGAAGTGCTGTGTCAACACCCCTGACAGCTTCGTCCTTCCGGTCGCGATACCACATGTCGACGACCGCTTCATCGAGCGTGGTTCGGAGCTTCGCCTGCGGCGCCCCGATCTGCAGCGCGGCGTCCCGCGACGTGCGCCTCCAGCGGACGGCGTCCTGTAACTTGCCCCGGACGGCAGACAGCGTGGCCAGCATGAGGTCCGCGTCCCGCTGCGTGGACAGATCTCCACCGCGGTCGGCGCGAATGCTGTCGACAAACCGCGCGACGTCGTCGAACTTCCCGCGCGCGAGCTCGTACTGGCCCCGCACGTACATGGCGATGCCGGGATTCCGAGGCAGGCTGGTCACCGCCCGTGTCACAGTCGCCTCGGCCTCGGCGAGCTTCCCCTGCTCCAGCTGCGCTTCGATCAGGTTCACGTGATATACGGCCGCGGCGTTCTGGAGCCCGACCCCGCGTACCAGCAGCGTTTCCGCGCGCGCGAACTGGCGCCGGAACATGTACACGATGGCGAGGTTGTTCAGGGCGGTGGTGTTTTCCGGATCGCGCTGCAGGAGTGTCTCGTACGCGGATGTCACCTTGGATGCGTCCGGATGGGGTCCGTACGAGTAGTAGATCGCCTCCGTCAGGTATCGCTCCGATTCGCTGAGCCGCTCGCGGTGATCGTACGCCTGCTGGATGGCTTCGGAGACGCGCGCCGGCTCCAGCCCGCGGTTGTTCAATTCGACCGCGAGCTTGCGGTAGGCCATGGCGAATCCGGTGTCAATGGCGATCGCCTGCTCGAGGAGCTCGCGGCCCCGTGCGAAATCCCCGTCGATCTCCATCGCCCGGATGGCCGACATGTACTTCTCCAGTGCGTCGAGGGACGGGGTTGTCACTTTCTCCAGCGTCCGTGCGTTCTGGATATTCCGGAGCGATTCGCCGGTCCTGGCGCGCAGCTTCTTCGACAGCCGGCTGATGGCGGGAATGATGTCGTTGGCGTCGCTGGCATTCTCGCTGAAGCTCGCGAGCTCGTCGCCCGTCTGGGCGGCCACCAGGCGCGCCGACAGCACGTAGCGACCGCCGAGGCTCAGGACCTCGCCTTCGATGACGGCCTTGATGCCTTCGCGGGTGGCGATCTCCCGGGCCACGGGATAGTCCACCGGGGTGGTGATCGGGCGCTGCATCCGACGGAGCGTCTCGCGAACGGAGTTGGCGGACATCACCGTGAGTGCGTTGGATTGCGCGAGGTCTGCGCGGAACGCCTCGGTAACCGTCAGGCGCAGCGTGGAATCCTCGGACTGACCCTTGAAATCCGCGAGGATGACGCGTTCCCGCGCGTCGAGCTTGCCGGCCGCCATGAGCGACGCGGCCGGTCCGATGCCTAACGCGCGCATCAGCATCCAGGCACCGACCAGGACAATGAAGCCGCCCACCGCATACACGCCGCCCATCGTGGTGCGACGCCAGCTCATCATCGGCGCGGCCTTGATGGCGAGGGTGGCCATGGTCGAGGCCGGCGCCGCCGAACCGCCGGGGGTCAGCGTCGGGGTGGCGGTGAGCGCCCGCTGCGTGGCGCGATGCACGTAGGCCGTAAAGAGGATAATCGGGAGTCCGAGCGCCATGACGATCAGCGCGCCGGGAAAGACCCAATCGGGAAGCCCGATGCCGACGATCGCCGCCCTGGTCAGCACGGCCACGACGATGAAGGCGCCGGCGTAGATGGCAAGCGCCTTCCTCAGCGCCCCACGCCCTCCCAGCAGCACGGCGGGCATCGCGGCTTGCGACCCGGCGCTGGTTGAGGAGTCGAGCGCGGCCAGGATATCGGCGGCGCGCTGTGGCCGTGCTTGCGCCTCTTTTTCGAGGCAGCGCATCACCAGCTCGGCCAGCACCGGCGGCGTGTCGGGACGAAGGTCGGACACCGGTACGGGGCGCTCTCCCATTTGCGCCGCGAGGAGCTTCTGCGGCGACAGTCCGTGAAACGGCGGCTGGCCGGTCAGCAGCTCGTACGCCATGGCGCCAAATGAATAGATGTCGGCACGATGATCGGCCGACGGGTCGCCCGCCGCCTGTTCGGGCGCCATGTACGCCGGTGTGCCGAGCGACGTGCCGAGTTGGGTAAGCGTGGCTGCCGCGACCCCTTCGAGGCGTGATGCGCTCAGCGCTTTGGCGATGCCGAAGTCGGTGACCGTCGCGCTGCCGCCTGTGAGCAGCACATTGTCCGGCTTCACGTCCCTGTGAATGACGCCGCGATCGTGCGCGAACGCCAATGCCTTGGCCACGTCGCGCAGGATGGCCGTGATCTCGGGGATGGGAAGGGGGCCGCCCGCGAGTCGCGCGCGCAGGCTCGCTCCATCGACGAACGGCATGGTGTAGAAGGGCAGGCCTTCCACTTCGCCGCTGGCCAGCACGGGAACGATGTGGGGGTGCTGGAGGGCTGCGGCGACCTGGATCTCGCGCTTGAAGCGGTCGACGCTGACCGAAGCCGCGAGGTCGGGGGGCAGGACCTTCACGACCACCTTGCGGTTGAGCGCGGTCTCGTTGGCCACGAACACACGCGACATGCCGCCGCCCCCGAGTTCACGCTCGAGGGTGTAGGCAGCGCCGAGTGTCGCCTGAAGTTGCGTCCTGATGTCTGTGGTCACGCGTCCTGAGCTGAACGACCGCGCAAATGTAGGGCGCCGTGACTGGAGCGGCTACCAGCGAGCGGATTCCCGGGGCTTCTCAGTCAGTCGCCGGCAACGTACTCTATGTGCCTGCCGTGGCCGAACGGGGCGTGATGGACCCGGCGCGCGACCGAAACCTGTTCGGCGCCTTGCACTGTCGAATCCGGACAGGGGTGCGTTCCGTAGTCGACCCGGATCGACCTCGCGCGATTCCTTCGAGTTAGCAGGCAGCCGACAACCGTACGTCGCCGCCCTCGATCCACAGGGGACACCATGGATTCCTTCCTCCGCGACATTCGCTATGTGACCCGCGCGTTGTTGCGCACACCCGGTTTCTTCGGCGTCACGGTTCTGACGCTCGGACTTGGCGTCGGTGCCACGACCGCCATCTTCTCGGTCATCAACGGCGTGCTGCTGCGCCCACTTCCGTATCCCGGCGCCGACCGGATCGTGCAGGTCTGGGAGGTGGGTGCGAGCGGCCATCAGATGAATGCGGCGGATCCGAATTTCGAGGATTGGAGATCGCAGAGCCATAGCTTTGCCGCCCTCGCGGAGTTCACCGGCGGAAGCGTGGTGTCGGTGTCCGGCGGATCGGAGCCGGCGCGCGTCCGCGCGGCGAGTGTCTCGGCCGACTTCTTTCCGGCGCTCGGGGTGCATCCCTCGCGGGGTCGTCTCTTCTCTCGCGACGAGCAGACGTTTGGTGGGCCGGGGACCGTTGTCGTGAGCGACGCATTCTGGCGGAGCTACCTCGGCGCCAATCCGTCGGCCGTCGGCTCGGCGACGCTCGCCATGGAGGGGGCGACCTACACGGTGGTGGGCGTGATGCCGCCGCAGGTCGATTTCCCCGTGGGGGTCGATCTGTGGATGCCGCGCGAGCTCAGTCAGCGGTATCCGAGCCGCACGGCGCACAACTGGCGGGTGCTGGGGCGGCTTCGGGACGGTGTCTCCCTGGAGACGGCCCGTCGCGAGATGACCGCCATCTCGCGACGGCTCAAGTCGCAATACGGCGACTTCGTCAATCTCACCGACGCCGCCGTCGTTCCACTGCGCGAGCAGATGACGGGCGACGTGCGGCCCGCGCTGCTGGTACTGCTCGGTGCCGCGATCCTGCTGCTGGCGATCGCGTGCGCCAACGTGGTGAACCTCCTGGTGGCGCGCTTGTCGGCGCGGCGCGGCGAGGTGGCGTTGCGGCTGGCGCTGGGAGCGGGACGCGGGCGTCTGGCGCGGCAGTTCCTCGCCGAATCCCTGGTGTTGAGCCTGATGGGTGGACTCCTTGGTGTTCTTCTGGCGTGGGAGGGGGTGAAAGCGCTGCTCGTTCTCGATCCCGGGAAGTTGCCGCGGGTGGGCGAAGTGCGGGTGGATCTGCCGGTGCTCGGATTCGCGTTAGGCGTCTCGGTGCTGGCGGCGGTGGCGCTGGGGCTGCTGACCGCCTGGCGGGGGACGCGCGGCGAGCTGCGCGAAGCGCTGGCCGAATCGCAGCGCACGCAGTCGGGCGTGGGGTCGGGCGTCCGGATCCGCTCGACGCTGGTGGTGTCGCAGATTGCGTTGACGCTCGTGTTGCTGGTTGGCGCGGGGCTACTGGGCCGGAGCTTTCTCCACCTGGTTGACGTGAACCCCGGGTTTCGCACGACCCGGGCGACGGTGCTCGACGTGGCGCTCCCGTACCCGGGCAATGAAGGGGCGAGGCGGGAGCTGGTTCGGTTCTACGACGACCTGCTGTCGCAGATCGGACAGCTGCCCGGCGTGACCGGAGTCGGGGGAGTGAGCGCATTCCCGCTCACGGAGTCGAGCGCCGGCAATGGCACGTTTCTCATCATGCGCAGCGTGAACGAGCCTCTGGATCGGTCGAACATGGAAGCACTGATGCACGACTCCACGCGGACCGGGTACGCGGAGTTCCGGGTGGCCAGCGCGGGCTATTTCCCGACGATGGGGATCCCGCTGCTGCGCGGCCGGCTGTTCGAGGATCGCGACGCGCCCGACGCGCCCCATGTTGCGCTGATCAGCGAATCGCTGGCGAAGACGCGCTGGCCCGGTGTGGATCCGATCGGCAAGGTCATCGAGTTCGGCAACATGGATGGCGACATCACGCCCTTCACGATCGTGGGCGTGGTTGGAGACGTGCACGAGGCCAGTCTGGCGGCTGATCCCCGCCCGACGTTTTACGCGTTCTACCGCCAGCGACCGAACGCGGTGAGCTCGATCAACGTCGTTATTCGATCAACGGCGCCGGCTACCGTCATTGGGCCGGTGCAGCGCATCGTGCGCACGCTGCGTCCCGACGTGCCGCCGCGATTCCGGACGATCGAGACCATCGTGGCGAGCTCGCTGGCCGACCGGCGGTTTCTGCTCGTGCTGGTGGGCGTGTTCGGCGGCGCGGCCCTGGTGCTGGCAACGCTGGGGGTGTACAGCGTGATCGCGTTCCTGGTGACCCAGCGCACACGGGAGATCGGCGTGCGCGTGGCGTTAGGCGCTCGGACCGGCGATGTAGTGCGGATGGTGCTGGGCGAGGGCGGGCTCCTGGCGGGAATCGGGGTGGTGGTGGGCGCGGCAATCGCCTTTGCGCTCACCGGCCTGCTGACGCGTTTCCTGTTCGGGGTCGCCGCCACGGATCCGCTTTCGTTCGTTGGCGTGGCGCTGCTGCTGATGGGGGTGGCGCTGGTGGCCAGCTACGTGCCGGCACGGCGCGCGGCGCGGGTGGAGCCGATGCGGGTACTGCGCGAAAGCTGAACACCGCGGAGCACGCGGAGGATTCACGGGCAGCTCTTTCCGCAGCCAATCGCTCGAGCCGCAGCGTGAAGAGGCTCGTGGGTCGCCACATGCGCCAGCGCCGCCTTCTGCGTTTGTGATGCTCGCTGTGAACAGGAACGAGTCGTCTGAACCACGGAGAGCACAGAGGTCGCAGAGCCCACAGCTCCGGAATTGAGCCTGGTCGCCGGCGAGATCCGCGTCCTGGATCAGCCCACGGGAGAGCCTTTCTCTACGTTACTACCGCGGGCGCTGGGCGATCGAGACGATCTTCGTCGGTTTCACGAGGCGCTCGAAGTCGGCGTACGACATCCGAACCAGCTCCGTATGCGATCCGGCGTTGAACGCGATCTCTTCGTCCCGGGCGAGTCCGCTGGACACGTACACGTCCACACCATAGAGATTGCCGAACGGCGGCATCGCACCCAGCTCACAACCCACGAACAGTCCGGCGAACTCGTTCTCGGTCGCGAGCTCCGCGGTGCGCGCGCCGGTGGCGTCTCTCAGCAGATCGAAGTCGAGCTTCTCGGACGCCGGCAGCACGACCATCACGAGCCGGCCGTCCAGCTTCACCATGAGCGTCTTCGCCATTTCCCTGCCCGACACGTGCGCCGACGCCGCGATCTCCTGGGCCGTGTAGGCCAGTGAGTGCGATACGGTCACATACTTCGCGCTGTGCCGATCGAGGAACTCCCTCAGCTTCTGTAGCGGCATGGGGATGCCTCCGATCGCTGACGATGGCTGATGGCTGACCGCTGCTCCTTCATATGATATGGCGGACGCCGTTCGCGTTGGCCAGAGGCAATCCGCGAACAGAGCCCGTGCGCTCGGCGCAGCCGGGCTACTCGGCGTGCGCGCGCGGGCCTTCGTCGGTGGGCAACGTCTTCTTGACGAAGAGCAGCAGCGGCAGTGTCGAAAGCAGGAGCAGACCGCTGAGGAAATACACCTTGCCGAAGGCGATCACGTTGGCCTGCCCCAGCACCTGGTTGTCGATGGCGGTCAGGGCCATCCGGCGCGCCGTCTCGGGATCCATGCCGCGTGCCATGAACCCGCGCGTGAACATCGAGAGTCGCTCCAGCGTGGCCGGGTCGTACGCCGACACGTGTTCAACCAGAACATTCTTCGCCTGGCTGGTGAACCGGGTGAGCAGCGAGGCCATGGTGGCGATGCCGAACGAGCCACCCAATTGGCGCAGGAAGTTCGACAAGGCCGTCCCCTGCGCCAGCTCGCGCAGGCTGAGGTCGGCGAGCGTGATGTTGGTGAGGGGAACGAACATCATCCCCAACCCGAGGCCGCGCCAGACGAGCGGCAGGAAGAAGTCCTGGGCACCCGCCGTCGCGGTCATGTGGGCGAGCCCCCACATCGAATAGAAGAAGAGCGACGTTCCCACCGTCAGTAACAGTCGGGCATCGACGTAGTTGGTGATGCGGCCGACGATTGCCATGGAGATGGCGGTCGCCACCGCGCCGGGGAAGATCACCCACCCGGTCTGCCAGGCGGACATGTGCAGCATGCCCTGGAGAAAGATCGGGAGGACGAACACCGAGCCGAAGAGTCCGACCCCGAAGACCACCCCGATCACGATGCCGATGGTGACGTCGCGGTGTCGGAGGATGCGGAAGTCCACCACCGGCTCGTCGACCGTGAGTTCACGCCACACCAGCGCGCAGCCGGCCACAATCCCGACCACGGCCAGCGCCAGGATGAGCGATGATTCGAACCAGCCTTCCCGCTGGCCATGCTCCAGCAGATACTGGAGCGACGAGACCGAGACCGCGAGCAGGACGATCCCGAGGTAGTCGACCGTCTTCGCCTTGATCTGGTATGCCGTGTCGTGGACGTAGGCGACCACCATCGACGCGGCCGCGATCCCGATCGGCACGTTGATGAAGAAGATCCACGGCCAGCTGTAGTTGTCGGTGAGCCACCCGCCTAACGTGGGACCGATCGTTGGGCCAATCATCACGCCCACCCCGAACAGTGCCATCGCGGTGCCGATTTCGTCCCTTGGGAACGCCTCGTACAGCACCGCCTGGGATGTGGCGAGGAGGGCGCCTCCGCCGATGCCCTGCACGATCCGCCAGAAGATCAGGGTGCCGAGTGAACCCGACGCGCCGCAGAAGAACGACGCGATCGTGAAGATGATGATCGAGGTGGTGAAGTACCGCTTGCGACCGAAGAACGCCGCCAGCCAGCCGGTCATGGGGATGACGATGACGCTGGCGAGGATGTAGCCGGTGGACACCCAGGCGATCTCGTCGATGCTGGCGCCGAGTTCGCCCATCATGTGCGGGATGGCCACGTTGACGATCGAAGTGTCGATCACCTGCATCAGCGACGCGAGCACGACCGCGAGCGCGATGAGGTACTTGTGCGGCTCGCCGCGATCGCGAGGGACCGGCCGCGCGGCCACGCCGGCTGGACCGTGCCTCCCCGTGAGCGCTCCCGGAACCGATGTCACTCGTCAGGCACCGGGGTGAGCGGCTCCGGCCGACCCGCGCGGATCGACCCGGAACGCGCAGGGGAGGTCGTCGATCGCGTTTCCTGCGATCTATCGGACGCGCACATGGGCCACCGCGGACATGCCGGGGCGGAGCGGCCGGTCGGGTCCGCAGCCGCGCGTGACGTCGATGCGGACCGGAACGTGCTGCACCACCTTCGTGAAGTTGCCGGTGGCGTTGTCGGGCGGCAGCAGAGCGAAGCGCGCGCCGGTCGCGGAGCTGATGCTCTGTACCCGGCCCTCGACCGTACATCCCTGGTACGCGTCGACATCGATCTCCACCAGCTGGCCCACGTGCACCGTGGCGAGCTGGGTCTCCTTGAAGTTCGCGGTGATCCAGACGCCGGTGTCGGCCACGATGGCCATGAGCGGCTGACCCGCCTGCACGAGCTGCCCCTTCTCGACCTGCTTGCGGGCGATCACGCCCCCCTCGGGGGCGAGCACCCGCGTGTACTCGAGCTGCAGGGCCGCATTCGCGCGCGCCGCCCGGGCGGCCAACAGTCGGGCATGAGCCAGCCTGACGCCGGCTTCGGCACTCGTCACCGTGGCTCCGGCGGCGGCCGCCTGTTGTTCCAGCGCCTGCACCCGCGCGTCCGCCTCCTGCGCCGCGGACCGCGCCTGGTCGAGCTGGGCCTGCGAGACAATCTGGCGGGTCGCCAGTGTTTCATAACGCGCGAGGTCGGATTTCGCCCTCGCCGCGACGGCGCGCTCGGCCACGATCTGCGCGTCGATGGCCGACTGTTGTCCCGTGGCGGTGCCCACCTGCGCCTGGGCCTGTCCGGTCGCCGCACCGGCGCCAGCACCAGCCATGGCGGCAGCGGCAGCCAGGTCGGCGTCAGCCTGCGCCAGCTTCACGCGGTACTCCTCGTCGCCGAGCATAACGAGTGTGTCCCCGGACCGGACGGTATCGTTTTCGGCGACCCGGACCTCGCTGACGAAGCCCCCCACCTTGGCGAGCACCGGAACGATGTGTCCATCGACCTGCGCGTTCTCCGTGGACTCGTGGCTCCGGGAGTAGCGCCAGGCTCGATACCCCCACGTGCCGGCCACCACCGCCGCGATCAGGACGGCGATGACGATGACGGCCCGTCGAATTCGCGCTCGCGGGTCACGCGGTGACACGGGGCTCGGTGGATGTGCAGCAGTAGCTGGTTGGTTCTCGACAGTCGTGGCCATGGATGGCGGGGACGGGTGCTGGACGGGCTTCCGGTTTGGTGCGCCGCGCACCGGGAATGGCGTGCGTTACGGTAGCGTGGTGAGTTCGCCCTCAGCCGCCGCGAGGGCGACGCGGGCATTCAGGTGTGCGGCCAGGGCGTCGGCCAGCGCGCCGCGTGACGACCCGAGAGCGAGCTGCGCGCTGATCACGTCGGCGTTCCCGGCAATGCCGACGCGGAAACGCTCGCGGGCCTGATCGAGTTCCTGCTGCGCGAGCTGGAGGTGTTCCTGTGCCGCGCTCACCTGTTGCCGCGCCGCCTCCTGGTCCACGAGGGCGCGTCGCACCTCCAGCGTTACCTGCTGGCGCACGTCGCGTTCCCGCGCTTCGGCGGCCTCCAGGACGGCATCCGCTTCCTGGACCCGTGCGCGGGTCTTGAATCCGTCGAAGACCGGCACCGAGAGCTGGACGCCGTAGTTGTAGGTGCCGAGCAGATTGCCGTAGGCATTGCTGGTGACTCCCTTGTCGGCGAAGGCGGCAATCGAGGGGAGCCGGTACGCCCGGTCGGTGGCGCGGTCGCGGCGTGCCGCTTCAACGGCCGCCGCGGCGGCGCGTATGACCGGGCGGCGCTCCAGCGCCCTTGCGACCGCCGTCGAGTCACCCGGCGCGCTCTCTCCGGGCAGCGGCGCGCCTAACGAATCGGTCAGGGCGACGTCGGCGTCGAGCGGGAGCCCGACCGCGCGGAGCAGGTCCAGCCGGGCGCGATCGCGCTCGTTGCGCACGGAGATGAGGCGCAGGCGAAACTCGGCGGCCTGGGTCTGGGCGCGGGTGACATCGAGTGCCACGCCAATGCCGGCGGCGAGTTGGTCTTTCGCGATCGCGAGCAGTTCGTCGGCGGTCGCAGAATCCATGGTGGCGCCGAACATCCGCGCCTGGGCGTGGAGAACCCGGATGTAGGCCGCGGCGGCGATGGCGGCGACGCGCTCACCGGCCGAAGCGGCCTCCGCTTCGGCCTGACTGGTGGTTGCGTTGGCGTGGCGGTACTCGCCGCGGGCGACCGGATCGAACAGGCTCATGACGACGCGGGCTCGCACGTCGACTGTCCGCACCGGGCCGATGATCTGCCCGTTGGGGTCGAAGCCGGGGAAGGGAATCCCGAACGAGGCGGTGTTGTAGGTCCGCTGGCCGTCGCCGAACGCTCCGCTGAGGTCGGGTAGCAGGTCGGCGCGTTCCTGCCGGGCCCTGGCTGCATCTTCGTCGACGCGAAGCCGCGCGGTGACCGCATCGACACTTTGCCGGACAGCGAGGCGGGCGGCATCGCCGAGCGAGAGGGCGCGGGGACCGGGGCTCTGACCGACACCAGGACGGGCGATGAACACGCCCGCGACCGCGGCAGCGCGGATGACGAGGCAGATGCGCATCAGCGTGTCACGGCGCGGAGGGGGCGCTGGCGGCGTGATTGCCTGCGCCAGGCGGCGATCGATTTGCGGATGAGGCGGATCAGCTGCTCGGAGCCGTGGGCGAACTCGTCGAGCCGATGCCTCACGAGTTCACTCCTGGCGGGCAGCGTGCGCCGGGCGGCCGAGACGGCTTCGTGAAGACGCGTCCATTTGCCGAGGCGTTGTTCCATCATGCGTTCGAAGAGGTCTTCGGCGATCCGATAGTAGTCGCGGCGGTCGCCGGGGCGACTGACCTTCTCGAGCACGCCGTGCTGTTCGAGGAGCCGGGCGTTGATGCTCACGCTGGCCTTGCTCACGGCCAGGCAACTGGCGAGGTCGTCGAGCGACGTTTCCCGTTCGGCAATCAGGAGGCAGCCGAAGAGGCGTCCTGCACAGCGGGGGAGTCCTTCCTTCTCGAGGATGACGCCGATCTGCTCGGTGAATCGCTCGGCGGGGGGAGACACAGGTGGGCCGGTTAGGAATGGAGAGTTACGTACGTTTAGATCGAACTAAACGTAGTGGGGAGTCTGTCCGGGGCAAGTGAGCCCGGAGGCGCGTTACATCAGCGGTGCAGGTGACGGCCCCGTTCCCGTCACGAGCTCGCGCCGCGGAGTCTGGCGAGGCACGACGAGCCGGACACTGCGGCGGCGCGTGCCCCTTCGGGTCGGGCCCCACGCTCACGAGATCGGTCGCGGGCGCGGGCGAACCGGGCAGCGGGGGAACCGGTCGCGACCGTGCGGGCATCGGGTCGCGGGATCGCGCTGCGGGCATCGGGTCGCGGGATCGCGCTGCGGGCATCGGGTCGCGGGATCGCTCTTGGCTGAGGGTCGGAGGTCGAGAGCACACCACGGCGATGTGCGCCAGGTGGCCCGGGCGCGGTGACATCCCCCCATGCGCGCGCGCGACAATTGCGCGATTGGCCGGAGGGCCCTAGAGTGTCCCGATCGCTTCGGCACGGACACGAGGGGCATCCGGTGGTCGTGGTGCACCAGCGGCAGGAGACTCCAGCGCGTGGACGAAGAGACATGTTAGGCGCCCGCCTGCGGGGCGGCGCCATCGCAGCCTTCCTGACCGCCGCGGCCTGTGCCTCACCGTCACCGGACCAGATCCGCGACACGCTGGTGCGACACCCCGAGGTGGTTCTCGATGCCATTCGGGCGCACCCCGAGCAGTTCGTTGTGCTGCTGGACAGTGTGGCGCGCGCGACACAGTCCACGCGTCAGTCGCGGATGGCGGACGAAGAGACCCGGCGCGTCGAGGCGGCGTTCCAGCATCCCCTGCATCCGGTTCTCGATCACCGGATTGGCTTTGGCAGTGAACGTGCCCGGGTCACGATCGTCGAGTACACGGACTTCGAGTGTCCCTACTGTCGCGAGGCACGGCCTGTGCTCGTGGACGTCATGCGTCAGTACGGCGACGACGTGCGGCTGGTGGTGAAGCAGATGCCGATGGAGTTTCATCCGCATGCCATGCCGGCGGCGCTGATGTTCGAGGCGATTGTGCGCCAGAATCCGGACATAGCGCTGCGATTCTACGACGAGATGTACGAGCACCAGGATCAGCTGGCGACGCAGGGTGCGGCGTTCGTCGACGCGGCGGCGCAGAAGGTGGGTGCCGATCTATCGCGCGCCAAGCGGGATGCGGGGAGCGCGGCGGTGCGCGCGGTGATCGACGCGGACCGGGAGGAGGCCAGGCGGTTCGGATTCTCGGGAACGCCGGGCTTCGTGGTGAACGGTGTGCCGCTCGAGGGAGTGCAGCCGGTGGAAGCATTTCAGCGGATCATCGATCGCGTGCTGAGCGGGACCGGCACGCGGTGATGCATTTGGGCCGGGTTCAGGGTCGGGACGAGTTTACGTGCAGCACATTTTTCGCCTGGAGGAGCCGTTTTATGAAGAGAGCGGTCTGGATGTCGGCGACGACGATGCTGGTGGTCGCCGCCTGTACCAATCCCGATGCTGCGCCGACAGCGCCGAACATCGGGACGGTGGTGGAGCCCTCGCTGAGTGTGACGCTGCCTGACGAGGGACGGCCGGGCGAACCAGAGGCGCACCTGCACCTGATTCGCGGACTGACCCGGGCGGCGAAAGCATCGCACGGTCGGGCGTCCGCCAACATGGTCTATCATGGCGGCCCGGTCATGCACGGCGCCGCGGTGACTCCGATTTTCTGGGGCAGTTCATGGACCAACAGCAGCTTTGCCGGTGACAAGATCTCGGGCATGAGCTTGTTCTACGCGGGGATCGGCGGATCGAAGTACGCCAACACGACAACTGAATACACGGACGGCAGCGGGCAGGTGACCACTGACATCTCGACCTCGACGCCCATCATCGACAATTCCGCAGGCCCCAAGAAGGCGCCGAGCACCAGCACTGTGCTGGCCAAAGTGTGCAGCCTGATCTCGAGTCCACGGGCGGATGGATACTATCCGGTGTACGTGGATCTGCCGCGAGGCAGCAACGGCTACTGCGCCTGGCACAGCGCCGGCACCTGCGGTGGAAAGACAGTGCAGTTCGCGTTCTTCTTCCTCCTGGACGGCGATCCGGGATGCGACCCCGGAGCAAGCGCTACGCTCAATCACAGCCAGGGTCTTTCGGCACTCGCGAATGTCGCGGGACACGAGTTGTCGGAAGCGCTTACCGATCCGCACCTCAACGCCTGGTACGACCGGAGCGGGGCGGAGAACGCCGACAAGTGCGCGTGGACGTTCGGCTCCTTATCGGTAACGTTCGCGAATGGCAGCAAGTGGAAGATTCAGGGCAACTGGTCGAACGCGGCCTACAACAGTAAGTCGGGCTACGATCACGCCGGCTGCATACAGGAGAAGTAGCTGAACCTGTAGAACTCTGGCTACGGATCGGACGGATGTGGGTCGTCTGCACAGCAGACGGGAACACGGTCCGAAGCAAATGGCCAGGTTTGCGGTGCCCCGGATGAACACGACGGGCCGAGCAAGATGCTCGGCCCGTCGTGTTTCCGGGGAAACGGCGGTGCGCCGGTCCCGATCCCGTCGCCAGCGTCGGGCTACGGATTCGGCGGCCCGCCGCCGCGCCCACGTCCCCCTCCCGCCGGAGCGGCCGCATCAGCGGTCGCCGAGCCGTTGGCTCCGGCGGCGCGCAACAACTTCTGCCGGGCGAGGTAGCTCTCGCCATTCGTGATCCAGTCCGAGGCAGGTTCGCCCTTGAGGAAGTGGGCGAACCACTCGATCTGGCGGCGGTGGTAGTCCATCTGGCTCTCGGGACGGGCAGGGCTGTGGTTCTCATCATTATAGATGAGGAAGACCACCTGCTTCCCGAGCCGCCGTCCGAAGTTGTACAGCTCCATCGACTGCCAGTAGTTCACGTTGCCGTCGGCGTCACCCTCCTCCAGCAGGAGCGGCGTCTTGAGCGAGTCGATGGCGAACACCGTGGAGTTGCGGACGTAGGCCATCGGATCCTGCCATAGCGAGACCTGCATCCGTTCCTGTCCGGTCTCGAAGTGGCCGGTCTCGGGCGCGCCAGTGTTGAACGAGGTATAGCCGTACATGCTGATGAAGTCGGTGAGCGGGGCGCCGGCGATGGTGGCGGCAAAGACGCCCTTGTTGTGCACGGCGTAGAACGCCGACTGATACCCGCCCCACGAGTGGCCCATGTTGCCCACGTGTTTCGCGTCGATGTCCGGGACGGCGGCAATGGCCGCCCTGACCGCCGAGGTCACGCAGTCGAGGCCCGAGAATCCGGCGTCGCGCGGACGGAAGCGGATGTCGGGGCGCAATACGAAATACCCTTCCTGGCTGAACACCGTAGTGTTGTAGGTGGCCCGATCGGTGGGAACCACGTACTGATGGAAGCCCTGCGACAGCTTCTCATAGTAGTAGACCACCATCGGGTACTTCTTCCCGGGTTGGTAGTCGGCCGGATACGTCAGCATCATCTGCAGCCGGTCGCCGTGTCCATTGCGGTAGTTCATCAGCACCTGCTTCCCCCACGCATAGTCGCTCTGGAAGGCGTTGGTGTGGGAGATCTGCTGGGGGTCGTGCATCGTCGCCGCGCTCGTGAAGAAGTCGGGCGAGTCTTCGTACGTCTGCTCGAGGAACAGGTACTCGTCCGCGTCTTTCGCCTTCGTGAGGCGGGTGACGCTCTTGTCGAGCCAGATCAGCCGTTCGACCGGCTGACCGGGCGTGAGGCGGGCGTAGCCGCTATTCTTGCTCCACTCGCCGGTGGCGGACAGGATGATCGGCTTCGCGGGATCGACGGTCGTCGCCCCGCCGCCTCCGCCTCGGCCGCCGAAGACCGGCCGGTCCTCGTCCAGCGACACCACCCGGTAGACGGTGGAGTCTTCGCTCCCGCGCGTGAGCCGCACCGGGTGCGTCCCGTCGACGTTCACCTGCCAGACATCGAAGCGATCGTAGAGCAGCGCCGCCTTCTCGTCAGGCGTCCATCCGGCGAGGCCGTACGGCCGGCGTTCGTGCACCGGGTGATCGTCCTCCATGTCGACGAAGACACTCCGGATATTGCCGGTGAGGTTGGTGCGGGCCTGCGAGGTGAGGTCGAGCGACCACCACTGGCCGCCTTGCACGTAGAGCAGGTAGCGGCCGCTGGGACTGAGGTCGGCGTTGAACGCCGTCCTGGTCACGACCTTGTGTCGTTCGCCGGTGGCGACGTTCACCGTATAGACGTCGCGGTAGGCGCGACCCGAAATCACGTCCATGAAGTACGGATCCTCGTCGGACGCCATCGCGGCATTGCGGTGCGCGGACAACTGCACGTTCTCCAGCGAGTCATCGGCCAGGCGGACGAGTTTGTTCGACGCCAGGTGCCACGCCACCAGGTGCGTCCGCGTCCGGTCCTGGGCGGACTGGCGATCCTGCTGGTGGTATTCGCGCAGATCCTTCCAGTGCCAGACCTCGACGCGGGCGGGCATCGGCCCACCGCCGCGGCGCGGCGGCGGCGGCACCTTCACCTCGCGCGGTGCGATGCCGAAGAACAGGGTGGCGCCGTCATCGGACCACTGGGGATCCCGATACGCCGCCACCCGCATCCCCTCCGGAAACGCATTGTCGCTCGCGAAGTCGTACAGGCGCTTCTCGGGGTTTGCCGAGTGTACTCCGCGCCAGGCGATGACGACATAGCTGGTGTCGGCGAAGGCGCTGTCGGCGCGGCTCCGCAACGCGACCAAATCGTCGCTCTTGTCCCGCCACTGCAGGCCGGCGTACAGCATGTCACCGGCGTCCAGCGCGCGCAGCGTGCCGGTCGACGCGTCGAGCACCTGGACGCCGTTCCCGGTCTTGCCCTGTACGTCGATGATCATGGCGAGCAGCGCGCCGTCATCGCTCCACGCGAAATCGGCCACGTTTCCGAACGTGACGTCGGTGGCGTGTTCGAGGTCGCGGACGACGAGGTCGGCACCGCGGCCGCCTCCCTGCGGCGGATAGCGGCGGAGCGCCACGTGTACGCCGTCATTGCTCAGGTCGAACGACTGCACTTCCTCGAGCATCGTCGTGGTTCCCGAGCCGAGATCCACGATACCGACCTTGTTGCGGTTCCCGGCACGGCCGCCCGCGGCGCCACCGCCCCGCCCACCCCGACCCCCGCCGCCTCCCCGGCCCCCGCCGGTCGTATCGCCGTTCACGGTATACAGCAGCCAGCGGTTGTTGCTGGTGAAGGCGGGGCCGGATCCGTTGTGCACGATCCGTTCGGTTCCGGCCTGCTGGCTGCCCGAGGCTACGGCCCGGTAGTGGAGCTCGCCCCCTCCGCCCACCCGGCGGAAGTCATACGCCACCCAGCGGCCGTCGGGCGAGAGCGCGCCGCTGCCTAACGTTTCCCACCGGGAATAGTCCTTCTCGGGGACGCGCGGCAGGGCCGAAACCCCGGGAGTGACGTGCGGGCCACCCTGCTGGGCGGCGACCGGCACCGCGATCAGGGAGGCGGTGAGCGTGAGGCACCGGAGAACGCGGGACATTGGACCACTCCTGAGCGTAAACGATGAACTCATGGGGCGCGCAGCTGCGCGACCCTTCCTGCATCCGGAAAATGACGCAGCCCGCACCGATGGTCCGGCGCGGGCTGCGCGTTGCACGACACGATGCGTCAGGCGTTCCGGTCGAGACACCCGTGGAAATTCGGGTTGACCAGCTCGCCGTCGGGCACCGGGAAATTCACGTCGCTGCCGTAGACGCCACCCTTGAGGTAGTTCCCGGTGGGGAACACCTGGTCCTGCGGCCGGCCGTACTGCCGGATCAGGCGGCGCAGGTCGCCCAGCCGCTGTCCGCGACCGAACGTCCAGAACGCCTTTTCGCGGAAGAACAGCGAAACGGCCGCGTCCTGGGAGGAAGGCGTGGGGAGGGGAGCCATCGTCCCCGGCTGGTAGTTGCCGATCTTGGGACGATCGGCGCGCAGCTGGTTCAGAATGGTCATCATCCCCGCGATATCGTTGCCGTTCAACTTCGCCTCGGCCTCGATCAGCCGCGCATCGATTCCCGACGCCATCGGAATCGGATCGTCGCGATTGGGCCAGATGCGCTGGATGAAGAGCGGCGTGACGCCGTCTTCGGCCACCACGTTGACCTGGCTCCCGGGGATCACCGGTACGCGCGGATCATTCGCCGAGACGAACGGGATCGCGTTGTGAATGAGGTTGACTTCTCCGTTGATGATGTCGAAGCTGTCGCTCACGGTGATACGGGCCACGGAGTTGTTGAGGCTCCAGATTCCCAGATCGTCGCCATTGCTGGCCGTGGAGCTGGTCCACATGTACTGGTAGGTGGACGGCACCGCACTGGTTGACACGAGAGCCGCCGCCGCGCTGAACTGCTTCAGGTCGACCAGGATCCTCGCCTTGACGATCAGCGAGACCCGGCGCACGTCGGTGCTGGCCGCATCGGACGCCGACCCGACCAAGGTCAGTGCGCTGTCGAGATGTGTCGCGGCGATCGCGTACACCTCGGCGTTGGTCAGCGGCGTGAACGCGGGGTCGGAGTAGTCGACCACGCCGGCCACCGTCTTGCCGAGCGGAATACCGTTGCAGTACGTCTCGGCCATCGACATCTCGACGAATCCCAGCGCCATGTACAGCTCGGCGATGTTGGCATGGTCGTCGGGCAGGTACTGCTGCATCTTTTCGATGGCGGTACTGATATATCCCCGGATGGTGGTGATAGTGGCGTAGCTCGGGAGGTTGTTGCTGGTCGTCATCGTGCGCTGATCGACGTCCTGGCGGGCCGGCTGGAAATCGGAGTTCTTGAACTCGTCGGCGAGATGCCCGCCTTCCTCCCACATGCACTCGCCCCCGCAGTTTACGAGCTGCTTGAGTCGGCCAATGGCGCCGACTTTCAGCGCCAGGGCCGCCGACGGCGATCCCACCGCCGTCTCGTCGATCAACCCCGGGTTCTGTGGCTCGAGCAGGGTGTCTTTCACGTTGCACGCGGCCGCCGCGAAAGCGACGGAAGCGGCCATTGCACTGGCCACCCAACGAGCGCGATATGCAGATCTGGTCATGAGTATCGTCCTCGGAAGGGGGTCAGTACTTCAGGTTGACGCGGATCGTGTAGTACGTCGGCGCGCCGGCAGTCTGGAACTCGTTCTGCGCGTCCGACTGATTGAGGCCGTAGTTCGCCTCGGGGTCGTAGCCGGTGAAATTCGTCCAGACGCGCAGGTTGCGCGCCGCGAAGACGATGTTCGATCCGGTCTGGGCCCTGATGTAGCCCACCACACGGTCGGGCAACGTGAGCACCGCGGAGATCTCACGCCACTTCCAGAAGTTGTTCGACATCCAGTAGCCGGCACCGGATTTATAGGTCGTGCCGCCGAGCAGGGTCCCATAGGTCTTGGCGACGGCGCGGGCCTGCAGCGCGAGAGGAGCCCTGGGATCCTCGACCTCCTGGCACGCGAACGGTCCTGTGGAGCACTGGAAGTTGTTCGCGCCGTCCTGCGTGCCGCCCCCACCCTTGTGATCGAAGGTGGCGTTGATGCGGAGGCGGTGATTGAGCACTTCGACCCCGGTCTGAATGGAGACCAGGTCGCGCGGCGTGCGATAGCCGAAGTACTTGAATGCCGAGTCGACGTGTACCTCGTCAACCTGCAGGATGCCGTCGCCGTTGTCGTCGTTATAGGTGTACGGGCGGTAGAACATCGAGTTGATCGGCAGGCCTGGTATCTGGCGCACCTCGCCGCCCTGGCTGCCGCTGCGGAGAATGCGCGGCTCGCCGGTGTTGGGATCGAGGCCCAGGTTGACGACCTTGCTGCTGTTGTGCGACGCGTTGATGGTGACGTCCCAGGTGACGGGCCTGATGTCGAGCAGCTGGGCGTTGATGGTCGCTTCCTGGCCCCAGTTGCGGGTGGAGCCGATGTTCTGGAGGGGGCTGAGCTGCGACGACGCGGACGACGGCGCGAGGCTCACCGAGACCAGGGCATCCTTGGTCTGCTTCCGATAGTAGGTGAAGTCGAGGCGCAGGCGGTTGCCGAGCAGCTGGGACTCGAAGCCGGCTTCGAGTTCGGTGGACTTCTCCGGCTTGAGATTGGCATTCCCCGGCTGATTGGCGGTGAGCCCCGGGGTGTCGGACCCCGTGGTGGATCCGCGTGCCGGGATACTCACGCTACCGGGGTTGAACGTCACCAACGACGCCGTGGCGCCCGGCTGCACGCCGCTCGCGCCGTAGGCGCTGCGCAGTCGGAAGCTGTTTACCCACGACAGGCGCGGGAAGAATGATTCATCCGACACGAGCCACGAGATGCTCGCCTTCGGATAGTAGACCTTCTGGAAGTTGGTCCCGAAGGCACTGTTCTGGTCGGTGCGGATCGCGGCGGTGAGGAAGAGGCGATCGCGGAGCGACGCCTGCTCCTGCACGTACAGACCGAGCGTCTTCACCGCCGTCGGCTGCTGCTGCGATGCCGACCGGGTGGATGCCGCACTTACCGTCGACGCGCCCGGAGGCAGGATGGTCCCACCCGAATTCACGAAGTCGTCTTCGACGTTCGTGTAGTCACCCCCGATCGAGGTCTGGAGGTTGGCCCACGGCCTCACGTTCCACGAGGAGTTGCTCGAGAAGCGGGCGCTGAGATTCAGGTAATTGTGCTTGTTGTCGGTTACACGCCCGAGTCGCGCGGTGGCGTTCTGCGGCGGGCACTCTTCGAGGCGACAGATCTGGTAGTATCCGGCGTTGGACAGGTCCATGCCGATCGTCGCGTCGTTCTGCATCCACGAGAACGGCCGCCAGTTGCCGTTGGTGCTCATCGTGGTCCGCTGGACGGTCGATTCGTTGATGTTCTGCATGATGTCGCCCGGCGCCCACTGGAAGGCGTCGTTGAGCGGCGTGCCATTCACCTGATTGGTGATCTTGTCGAGTCCAGGGCCCTTGAATCCGTAGTTCTGCATCCCGACGTAGAGCAACGAGATGATCAGATCACTTTCGGGCGGGATCCGGTTGTAGAGGTTCGTGAATCCCGAACTGATGCTCAGGTCGATTTTCGGGCTCAGCGTAGCAGACAGGTTACCGCGGAACGACTTCCGGTTCATCGCCAGCGGGTTCTTCCACTGATCCAGCACCTTGACGTGCAGCGAGTCGAAGCGCTGGATCTCGTAGCCGGGCATCTGCATCGGCCCGATCTCGTTTTCGAGGTCTCCGTTGGCGAAGAAGCGCACGACGTCGTTCCCACCCTGCACGCTCACGCCGTACAGGCTCCGGTTGCCGGTATTCAGGAAGGTGCGGCTGGGGTCGCGCAGGTAGTTGTAACTCGTCAGGCTGTCGGAGATGCAGGTGGTCGGTCCCATCGTCGCCAGCCGGCAGCGGATGATCTTGCTCGGATCGGTGGGGGAGTGTCCCCAGTTGGCGTACATCGTGGGATAGGGGACCTCGTCCTTGACCTGTCCGCCTTCGGCGGTCCAGTTCCAGTGGGTCTGCCCCGATCTCCCTTTCTTGGTGGTGATGAGGACGACGCCGTTGGCCGCGTTGGTGCCGTAGAGGGTGGCGGCCGAAGGCCCTTTCACGATCTCGACATCCTCGATCTCATCGGGATTGAGCGTGTTCAGCAGCGAGAACCGGGTGTCGGTGCCCGACGTCAGATCATTCGAGGAAAAGCGCACGCCGTCCACATAGTAGATGGGCGCGTTGCTCAAGCTGATCGACGACGTCCCGCGGATTCGGACCGTCGGGGCGCCCCCCAGCGTGGTGTTGGGAAGGACCACCACGCCTGGCGACTTGGCGAGCAGCAGGTCGGAGACTGATCGCACCGCCGACTGCTCCACGACCTTGGAGACGTTGCCGAGGGTGGAGACCGCGTTACCGAGCTCGATGCGTCGTTGCTGTCCGGTGGCGGTGGTGACGACCTCCTGGAGCTGCACGATCGAGATCTCGAGGACGAAATCGGCCTTGGTGGTCGAGCCGTTGCTGACGGTGACCGATTTCTTGATTGGCCGGAACCCGACGTGGAGGGCCTGCACGTCGAACGTGCCGGCGCGGACGTTCTTGATGGTGTAGCTGCCGTCCGGTCCGGTCAGCGCCGACGAGTTGGTCCCCAGGACGAGGATGGTGGCGTCGGCGAGGGGCTGATCGTTGGCCTGGGCCGTGACCTTGCCGGTGAGCGTGCCCTGCGCCGCGAGGGAGTGGAGGGGCGGTCCGAGAAGGGCGAGCACCGCGCCCGTGACCGCCAGACGTCTGCAATGAAACAGGTTCATAATCGGAGTCCTCCTGCTGATGAATGCGAACGACCTGCCGACTCGTCTGCCGTCGCAACGGCGGGCGCCTGCCGCAGGTCGCGACGTGCGCATCGTTCGTTAGGCGGCTGACGCAAACCACTCAGGCCTGCCGGCGAACGGGCCGCCGGTGGGCCGGGCATTCTGGTGACTCCGACCAACGCCCGCACCGACGATCGCTCGACACCGGCGCGTGCGCCGCTGGAGACGACAGTCGCTGCGAAAAAACTCTCGGCCCGAAGCCCGGGTCGTGATATATTACTGTACGGCTCCTGGTATGTCGTGTCAATGCACATGGGACGAGAGCAGTCCGACCCCGGGGACGGCATGAGAAAGATCCTGAAAGGCATTCCGCGTCGCCTCGCGGACCAACCCACGGCGGCGCGGCCTGGACGACGGGGTGGCCCGACGCGATCGCTCGCCGCGGGCTCCGCCAGCGAAATCGCGTACGTTCAACTCCGCCAATCGATCATCGCCTGCGAGCGGCCGCCCGGAGAGCGCCTGACGGAGAGCGAAGTCGCCAACCAGATGCGGGCCGGCAAGACGCCCGTGCGGGAAGCCCTGCGCCGTTTGGTGCATGAGGGGCTGGTGGTGGTGCGTCCCAGGCAGGGATATGCCGTCGCTCCGATCAGCCTCCGGGACGTGGAAGACCTGTGTGGATTGCGGCTCATCGTCGAACCGGCCGCGATCACCCTGGCCACCGGCCGGCTGGATCGAGCACATGCGAACGCCCTGGACGAGCTCTGTCACGTTGGATACGACGTGACGAAACCGGAGTCTGTCCGCGCATTCCTGCACGCGAACCGCCTCTTCCACGCGACCATCGCCGACGCCTGCGGCAACCGGAAGCTGGCCGCGCTGGTCGACCAGCTGCTGGTGGAGAGTCAGCGCATCATCCAGTTCGGAATGCTCCTGCACCCACAGAGTCAGGAAGCCGTCCATAGCCACGAGGCCCTGCTTGCCGCTCTCCGTCGCAAGCAGGCACCCGAGGCGAGGCGACTCGTCGAGGAGGAGATTCACGCCACCGAGCGCATGGTCGTCGAAAGCATCCTGCGCAGCTCTACGCTCCGCACCGTCGCGGTCGGCGCGCTGTAGCCGGCGCTCTGTCGCGCCCCGGGACCGCCGATGCGTCGCTGGACGCGACAGCTCATCCCCGCGGGGCTGCTGCTCGCCGCGGGCGTGCGCGCGATCCCGGCGCAGCAACCGACCCAGGCAGCGGCTCTGGTGGGGACGGTGACGGATGATTCGACGGGGATGGGACTCCCCGACGCGGAGGTGTCCATTCCCCTGCTGCATCAGCGGGTCGTGACCTCGGCCGATGGCCGGTTCCGGCTCGCGGGGCTGCCCGCGGGCGCTCTGGCGGTCGAAGTGCGGCGCATCGGCTTTCTGCCCCGACGAGACACCGTCACGCTGGCCGCGGACCAGACGCTGCACCGCGACTATGCACTCACGCGGCAGGTCACGGTGCTGGACACGGTGCACACCACGACGACCCACACCTACATCTCGCCGGCCCTGCGCGCGTTCGAGGAGCGGCGGGCGCGCGGATTCGGACACTTCATTTCCGAGGAGACGCTCCGCAAGAACGACGACAAGATGCTGAACAGCGTGATCCTCTCGCAGATCCCGGGGGTGTATCTGGTGCGCGTGAACGGGTCGATCTATCTGGCGTCCGGTCGGAAGCAGGCACCGGGTCCGGTGTTCCTGAACGCCGACCGGATGATTACGTGCTTCGTGACCGTGTATATGGACGGCGCGCGCATCTGGGACTACACCCAGCCGGCCGCGACACGACCCGACTTCAGCCGGCTGAGCGTCCGCGACTTTGCCGGCGTGGAGTATCACCCCGGCGGAGCGACGCTCCCGGCCGGATACAGCCCGATGAATTCCGATTGCGGGGTCCTGCTCCTCTGGACCCGTGAACGCTGATGTCGATGGGTGATGCAGGACTGGTGGGACCGGGAGAGCGCACGCATCTTCGCGAGCGTGGGTGGGGGAGTGAGCCGTTCGCGACCTGGTACAGTTAGGCAGACGCACTCGTTCGATTGATTCCGGCAGTTTCGCGCGAATACCACGCAGGAGATTTCGATGCCGCGCCTTGTTTCCAGGGGCCACCGCGCCCTTCGATCCTTCGCCACCACCCTCGCCCTCGCCGTCGCGGTCGCCCAGCCAGCGGAGGCACAGGCACCGGGGCAGCGACCGGCCATCCCCACACCCGAGTCGGTGTTCGGGTTTCCGGTCGGCGCCGATTACAAGCTGTTCGGCTATGACCAGTCGATCGCCTATTTCCGCAAGCTGGCGGCGGCAAGCCCTCGCATCCGCCTCATGGAGGTGGGCAAGACATCGTTCGGCCACCCGTGGACGGTCGCGCTCATCTCGTCGCCGGCGAACCTCGCGGCCATCGATCATTTCCGGCAGATCAACATGCAGCTGGCGCATCCGGAGGGGCTGACGGACGCCGAGGCGCACCGGCTGGCGCGGGAGGGGCGCGCGATCGTCGACATCAGCGGCGGGCTGCACGCTTCCGAGATCGCGGGCTCGCAGCACACGCCGCAACTCGCCTACGAACTGCTCTCGCACGCCGACGACCCCGAGATGCAGGCGATCTTCAACAACGTGATTCTCTTCCTCTGGCCCTCGATCAATCCGGACGGTCAGGACATCGTGGTGAACTGGTGCCGGGCGCGCGACGAGGGAAAGAACCCGGGACCGATGGAGCTCTACCAGAAATACGTCGGGCACGACAACAACCGCGACAGCTACATGCTGAACCAGATCGAGTCGCGGGTGATCGCCCACACGTGGCGGGCGTGGGAACCGGACATCATCTACGTGCACCACCAGTCGTCGCCGTTCCCCACCCGAATCTGGATTCCGCCGTTCGCCGATCCGGTGGGGCTGCGCGTGCCGCCGATCATGGCGCGCGAGGTCAACGCGATCGGCACGCGGATTGCCGAGGAGCTCGACGCTCAAGGGAAGCCGGGCGCGGTGCACATGCTGGAGACGTACGATGCCTGGTATCCCGGCTACATCGACTACATGCCGATGTACCAGAACATCCCGTCGTGGTGGACGGAGACGCAGGGCGGAAACTGCGCCACGCCGCGCACGACCACGGTGGACAGTCTGCCGCAGGCGTACCGAGACCTCCGCCCGCTCCCGTTGTACGTGAGTCCGTGGGCAGAAGGGAAATGGGGGCTCCGGGATGCGGTCGACTACATGGTGACGGCGTCGATCGCGACGCTCCGGTACGCCTCGAAGTTCAAGGAGGAGGTGTTGTACAACCGGTATCAGGCGGGGACGCGCACCATTCACCAGTTCCGGACTTCGGCGCCATATGCGTATCTCATCCCGCAAGACCAGTGGGATCCGGTGGCGCCGGTTGAGCTGCTGCGCCGCATGGCGTTCCTCGGGGTGCGCATACAGCAGCTGAGTCGCGAGGCGTCGTACAACGGCACGACGTATCCGCGCGGCACCTGGGTCATTCCCATGGACCAGGAATTCGCGCAGCTGGTACGCGAGTTGTTCGAGCCACAGCAGTACCCGGATCTGGGCGAAGACCTGCCGTACGATGCGGCCGGGTGGACGCTCCCCTATCAAATGAATGTGCAAGTAGTGGAGGGCTCGGTGCCGCTGCCGGCCGCATTCCGGTCCGCGCTCGCGCCGGTATCGGGCAAGGCGGACGCGTGGGGAGCGGCGCCGGACTATCCGTTCACGACGAACGCCGAGGCGGCCGGGATCGTTCCACCGCCCGGTGGGCTCACCGGTTCCGGCGACGTCGTTTCACTCGACCCGGCGCAGACCAACGCCTTCCGTCTCATCAACCGTGCACTCGGCGCCGGCGGATCGGTGCGTTACGAACCGGCGGCCGGCGGGAAGGCGGCGCGGTATCTGGTCTCGGGGGTCGACGCGACGAAGCTTGGCGCGTGGGCGAGCGAACTGTGGGTGCGCGGTGAGCGCATGTCGTCAGCCGCCGGATCGTCGATTCCGGTGGCGACGCGGATTGCGCTCTACAAGGCGTCGCCGGGGAACATGGACGAGGGATGGAGCGAATGGCTGCTCGACACGCACGGCTACCGCTATTCGCTCATCGGGCCGGACGATCTGAAGGGGGGGAACCTCTCCTCGCGTTTCGATGCGATCCTGTTCGGGTCGCAGGCGCTGTCGGCTGGCGGGCGGGGCTTCGGCCGCGGCGGTGGTGGTGGCGGCCGCGGAGGGCGTGGGGGTGGCCGAGGGGCACCACCCAGTCAGGCGGCGCAGGACAGTGCGCGGATGCGCGCGATGGACGACAGCACGCGTGTGCGCGCAGTCGACGAATTCGTGCGGGGCGGCGGGACGGTCGTCTTCTGGAACCAGGGGACCTCGTCGGCGATCGGCACATTCCAGTTGCCGGTGCGGAACGTCGTCGCGGGTGTCTCGCGCCAGGAGTACTTCACCGGCGGTTCGATCATGCGCGTGACAACCGATCCGACCCATCCGGTGATGGCGGGGATGCCGGAGCAGGCCGATGTCTTCGTGAGTGGCAGCCCGGTGTTCACCACACTCGACGGATTCGAGGGTGCGGTGTTGGCGAAGTACGCGAGCGATGTTTCGCCCCTTCGATCGGGCTTTCTGAAAGGCGAGAAGTACATGGAGGGATATGCGGCTGCCATCGACGCGCGACATGGGGATGGCCATGTGGTGCTGTTCGCGTTCCAGCCGGAGTGGCGGGGCCAACCACAGGGGTCGTTCCGGGCAGTATTCAACGCGGCGTTCTTCTCGCACGACGTCGCGGCGCAGGCCCACGGGGCGCCGGGATTCTGGACGCCGCCGACCGCGTCGCCCGGGCGCTAATTTCTTCACCGCAATCTTTTTCACCGCAGAGTAGCTGTGTTAAAAGTCAAGGAACAATTGCGACGGGCGGACGCCACGCCGCTTGCGTTTTCACCATGGCATTGAGGGTCGTGAGGAGCCGACGCATACACGCCGTCAGGGCGACCTTCACCGGCTTGCCCGCCGCGCGGAGCTGGCGATACCACGGCCGCAGCACGGGATTGCAGCGACTGGCCGTGAGCGCAGCCATGTACAGCACGGCCCGCACGTGCCGGCGTCCGCCCCAACAGCGGCGGCGCCCGCGCAGCGTGCCGGAATCGCAGGCGAGCGGGGCCACGCCCACCAAGGCCGCAATCTCGCGACGCGTTAGGCGCCCCAGCTCGGGGAGGGCGGCGATGAGCAACCGCGCCGTCTGCGGCCCCACGCCCGGCACACTGCGCAAGAGCGCCTCCTCCGCCCGCCACACGGGACTCTCCCGGATCCAGCGATCGACGTCAGCGTCCGTCGCCGCCAACGCCTTCTCCAGCGTGCGCAGGACCTGCCGGACACTGGCGCGCACCTCGGGCCGCGCCACGGCGAGCCGGTTCTGTTCCGCGCCGAGCATCTCGAGGAGCTGGCGGCGGCGCTCCAGGAGCGCCGCCAGCGCCTGCGTGGCGTCGTCTGGAATCGGTCGGGGCGTGGGGCGCACCATGGCGGCGAAGCGGGCGAGCACGGCGGCATCCAGGCGATCCGTCTTGGCGAGCTGCCCCGTGCTGCGCGCGAACTCGCGCACCTGGCGCGGGTTCACCACCGCGACCGGGATCCCCGCCGTCACGAGCGCCGTGGTCACGCCCCGATGGTAGACACTGGTGGCTTCGAGCACGACCAGCGCGGCCTCCACGGTCCGGAGGTGCGTGATGAGGCGCGCCCAGCCGGCGGGGTCATTGGGCACTTGCTGCGTCGCCCCCGCATGCACGGCGACGTCGAGGGTCGCCTTACTGACATCAATCCCCACGTAGGACATCTGTGGCACTCCGCGTTGGGATCGCGCGCGCCCTGCCTTGCAAGATGCGGGTTCTCGTCGACCCAGGTAGCTGTTCGGGCTTCGAGCGATCGGTGGGGCGGCGCTCCTACTCTGCGACGGGCTCTGTACGCCCCGGCCACGATGATCGAGCTGCCGCCGTCCCGAACCAACACTCTTCAATGAAGACATACAAGGCCGCAGAGAGCTGCACCGGCGTGCTGTCGCCGCCTGCCGGACCTCTGTGTCCTCTGCGGCCTCCGCGGTAGCGCGGTACCCGCGGTTTCTCACGCGGCTGCCCGATCGCTCCCTCCTACCAACGGCATGACCTCCGCGGCGAACCGATCCATCTCCTCCGCCTGCGGACTGCACTGGAGGAGCAGCAGGTCCACTCCGACCGCCGAGAATTCGCGCACCCGCTCCGCCACCTGACCCGGCGTGCCGACGAGGCCGGCGCGCAGCCCGCGGTTGGAGACCGAGTAGTCCTCCAGGCTGAGTCGCTGCTCGAGCCTCGTGTTGGCGATCCAGTCCTGGTAATTGCGGTACCCGGGCGATCCCGGCGCCACATTCGTGATCCGCTCGACTTCGGCGCGCGCGCGACGTTCGTCGGCGCGGACCACGGCGTATGCCGCCACACCGAACTGCATTGGGGGAAGGCCGAGCGCGTCCCGCCGGCGGCGGAGGTCGTCGATCCGCGTGGCGATCCGTTCCGGCGGATCGCCGTGCATGACATAGGCGTCGCAGGTACGGGCGATGAGGTCCTTCGCGGCGTCCGATTCGCCCCCGGCGTAGATCGTGGGGCGCGGAGAGCGGACCGGCTTGGGCTGCGCCACGGTCTCCTCCACACGATAGAACCGCCCGTCGAAGGTGAAGGTCGGCTCCCGCCACACGCCGTCGACGACCGCGAGCCATTCGGCCGTGCGCGCGTAGCGTTCGTCGTGCTCGTCGAAACGCACGCCGTAGCGCCGGGCTTCGTCCTTCCACCACGACGACACGACATTGAGCGCGAGCCGGCCGTTGGAGATCCGGTCGACGTTGGCGGCCTGCTTGGCCAGGATCGCCGGGTTGTGAAACGTGGGTCGCACCGCCACCATGAGCTCGAGGCGGTCGGTCACGGCAGCGAGCGCGGCCGCGGTGGACCAGGCGTCGAGCGACGGCGCGTCTATGCCCTTGATGTCGTTGAGAAACAGCTCGGCGATGAGCGTGAGGTCGTAGCCGATGCGTTCGCTGCGCTGGGCGAGGCGGCGCACGTAGTCCCAGGTGGGCTGCATGCCTTCATCCTCGACGTTGCGCAGCCAGCCGCCGAAGACGGGAAGCCAGTATCCGTATCTCATGGCGTGACGTGGTGAGCGGTGGAGAGCGAGAGGCGGGGAGGCGCGAACGCCGCGGATGACGCGTCGCATTGGTCGCCGAGTGCCCGCCATTCCAGGTAGTCGACGAGGTTCACGAACGGGTCGAAGCCGATCACGTTCGGCGCATCGGCGACGAAATTGGAGAGGGCGTTGATATCATAGAAGCGGACCTGGCCGTCGCGATCATCGATCAGATACTCGATGCCGCCGACATCGAGCTGCGTGGCGCGGGCGATTCGCTCGACCTGCGCGATGACGGCGGCCGGCGGGTGGGCGGCCTCGACGCGGAGGCCGCCGCGGGGCGCGTCGGCCGCGCAGGCGCCGCGCACCAGTTCCACCCCGCTGGTGGTCTGGCAGGCATCGGCCGGGCAGAGGTCGAACGAGCCGGCCGCGGGAAAGACATCGATCGCGTACAGATAGCGGCCGCCTAACGTTTCGACGCGGGTGATGTGCCCCCCGCGCAGCGGCGCGCATTCCTGCACCAGCGCCGTGCCGTCCACGCTCAGGGCCACCGCCCCCGCCGCCACCGCGTCGGCGAGGGCGGCCGGCGAGTCGTAGCGCACGATGCCGGCGCCGCTGCCGCCGATATTCGCCTTGACCAGGATCGGGTAGCGCAGCAGGCGGGCGGCCGCGAGGGCGTGCGCGGGATCGTTGATGATCACCGCGCGCGGATACGGCAACCCGAGCTGATCGAGGAGATCGAGCTGCGACGCCTTGGAGAGCTCCAGCGCATAGACGGCGCTGCCGTTGACCACCGGAACGCCGTGGCGCTCCAGGTGACGCAGCCAGTGGAGCGTGAAGAAGGTGGAGGCGCCGTGGCCGCGCAGATACGCCGACGGACTGGCGCGATTGAAGACGATCGAATACGGCACGTCGCGTTCACCGGGATCGTAGGTGTGCGAGGCCGCGTCGAGCCGGCGATACTCGTGGCCCCGGTGATCGAGCTCGGCGAACAGCGGGCGGAACCAGTCGGGATGTTCGTGGAGCACAGCGAGCGGCCGGCTCCAGGTCTGAATGGCAGTCATATCATTTCTCCTGCGTGCAAGAAAAAAGAGGCCCGGCCCTCGAGGAGGGCCGGGCCGGGCGCTGGAGCGACTTCTCGCTCTAGCTCGGGTCGCGTGCGCCATGCACGGCAACCCCGGACCGCTCTCCCGAGGGAGGCCGCCAGGGTGTACACATGCAGACCTGCGATGACTGCGCGCGATACGCGATCATGGACTGGCCGGTGAAAGGCACCAAAACGAAAACGCCCGGGCTGACACTGCCGCCGGGCGCGTCGCTTTTTAGCTCATTGTTTTACGTGGCGGCAATAGGCGGCAAATCACCACGGACGTTCGATTGTGCGGTGATGATAGGATGCCGGTCGCGAGGCGTCAAGAGTGCCGCGACGGCTGATACAACTCGCAGACATTACCTCGCCGCCGGACCCAAGCACTCGTGACTCAGAACGTCGGGAAGACGAACCCGCGCCCCACCGAGATCACCCACGCCGCTCTCAGCACGTCGGTTGTCGGGCGGCGCGACAGATCGAAGCGCCAAGCGCTCCCCGGCTCGCGCAGCGAGGCCAGCCGCAGCCCCACGCCCAGATCCGTCCCCGTCCGCGAGGGCTGGCCGTCGTACCAGGCACCGGCGTGATCGACAAACGCGGCGACCCCGACCCCCACCAGGCCGAGGATGCGCGGCCAGATGATCAATCGATACTCGGCGTGGAGCTGGTATTCACGGTTGCCGGTGAAGGCGTGCGCGGGAAACGCGCGCAGGGCGTTGCCCAGCCCGTAGTCGAACTCGCCGCCCGGGAACTGGTTCCTGAGGAGTCCCGCGCCGGCATGCGCCACCAGCAGGTGCCGCGGACCGGCCTGCATAACGAGTACGGCCGACGCGCCGGCCGACGCCGAGTCCGTTCCCTGGCTGGTGACGAGCGCGTTGGCGCCTCCGACGATCTGGACGAATCCCGAAGGAATGCGATGCCCGATCCCGGCCGTGACCGCGGCGCCGACGCCATCCCGGTCATAGCCCCAGGCGCGGGGCGCAGCCAGAATCTCGCTCTGCATCCAGGCGCCGAGATCGACGTCCTCAACGCGGCCCATGGTCTGGTAGTTGTGCATCCGGATATAGTGCGGCCGCCTGACGCCGAGCGTGGGCCCCGCGGCCGCGGTGATGGTCCGTGGAATCGCGATCGAGCCGTCGTCCGGTCCGAAGTCCTCGCGTCGCACCTGGGCGGCAAGACCCAGCCGGACGTAGCCGCGCGGGCTGCCCATCAGCGCCACGGCCGCGTCACCCCGAACCATGGAATACAGCCGACGCAGCTCCTGAGAAGGAACCGGATTGCCCCGAAAGAACCGCAGCACCCGGCCGTTGACGAATGTCGTACGAAGCGAGCCGCCGTGGCGTGACGAGAGGCTCACGAATGGATAGGTGAGCGACAGCGCCCCGGCATGCCCGTCGGACCGGTCGAGGTACGACGCGCCAACGCCGATCCGGTTGTTGATGACGCGGGGTGTGCTGACGCCGACGGAGATGCTGCTGCGATCCGGATCGTTCACATACCCGATCGCGGCAATGGTATGCGTGCCCAGGAAATTGAGCTCCTGGAGCGACAGATCGAGAATGTACTGCGACCCCGATGTGCTCAGTCCCAGTCCGGCGGTGGTCGTCCAGGCGTCGATGGTTCGAACGCGTACCACGACGCCGGAATCGGTCATCGCGGTGTCGATCGACACATCCTGGAAGATGCCGAGGGCGCGCAGGTTGCGCTCGGACTCGTTGACGCGCGCCGAATCGTAGGGTTCACCCGGGACGAAGAGCAACTCGCGCTGGATCACATAGGGGCGGGTACGAACGTGAAGCGAGTTGACGAGATGATAGAGCCAGAACTCGGCTTCGAGTGAGTCGAACACAGTCTGTCGCGCGATCTCGACGGCGCGAATGACCGGAGCGCGATGCGTTGCAGTGTCGCCCACCACGTTCTGCGCGCCCGCCAGCGCGGGCACGACCCACGCCAGCAATGCGACGAATGAGATTCGCGCGCGGCGTGCCACCGTCATCGCGATCGGCTGCACGTCGTATCAGCCCCACTGCCGGCGCACATTCGTGATTGCCTGGTCATGTGGCGGCGCACCCTCTCCCACTCACAACGCCTCCCCGTCCGGCAGCCATGGCGCGAGACGCTCGCGCATGGTGCGCAGGGCACGCCCCATGTGCGCTTCCACTGCCTTTACCGAGACCCCCAGGATCTGGGCGATCTCGGCGTATCGCAAACCGCGTACGCGACTCATCTCGAATACCTGGCGGCATTTCGGGGGCAACGATACGATCGCGTCGTGCAGTGCCGCTTCGATCTCCTCTTCAATCGCGCCAGAGTCGGCACCGGCGTGTCGCGCGAGCTCGAGTGACAGGTGCGGCTCGTTGCGGCGCTCCACCCGCTGGTGACGGACCTCGTTCAGCGCCCGGTTGCGAACCGATTGGAAGAGATATGCCTGTGGCGATCCATGCGGAGCGAGCGTTTCACGGCGGCGCCACAATTCGAGCATCACGTCCTGCACGATCTCCTCGGCTTGCGCGCGACTGCGTACGATTCGTTCCGCGCTTCCCACAAGCGCCGCGTATGACGTGCGAAAGATCTCCTCGAAAGCCGCCGAATCGCCGTCACGCAAGCGCTGGAACTGCTCCTCGTCGGTCATTCGCGGTCGGCGGCGGGCAAAGGAGAACGACTGGCTGAACGAAAGGCGCGATCTGATACTCCTGTAGGAGGCCAAAGGTTGTAGGCCAGAGGCCAGAGGCCAGAGGCCAAAAGGCCAGAGGTCAAAGGCCAGAGGTCAAAGGCCAGAGGTCAAAGGCCAGAAGTCAAAGGCCAGAGGCCGAAGGACCAACCCCTCCCCTCCCCTCTTCCGACTACAGGCGCCGGGCGGCGGAGCAGAATGCGAAACGTAGGGTACGACCGCGGCTGGCTGTATATAGGTATAGCATGACCGCCTCCCCCCCTCCTGAAGGACCGCCCCCCAGGATGTCGCCGCTCGGCACTCCGGATTGGGAGATGCTTGCCCGGTTTCTGGCTGAGGAGAGCCCGCCGGACGAGACAGCTCGGGTCCGCGCCTGGCTCGATGCTCATCCGGCTGATGCCGAGCTGGTGGGCGCGCTCGATGGGATCCTCGATCGGGTGGGTAATGTGGCCACCGAGGAGATCGACATCGAGGGTGCGCTCCACCGCGTGGCGCTGCGCCGGGATGTCGCCGGGGAGGGAGATGTCGAGACAGCTTTGCACCGGGTCGCCGTGCACCGGAACGATTCGGTGCGTCCGCGGACGCACGTGCCGCTCCGCGCTCCCGTGCCGTGGTGGCGGCACGGCGCGTTGCGTGCGGCCGCGCTCGTGGGCGTCATCGCCGGGAGTACCCTGCTCTGGAACAGCGTGGGTCGGCGACGCGGCCAGGCGGACGGCGGCCCGTTGCGCGCGGCGCTGACACGAAGCTACGAGACGGCCATAGGCGAGCGCGATTCCGTGCACCTGGCCGACGGCAGCCTGGTGGTGCTCGGGCCACGCAGCCGGCTCGAGGTGGCGCAGCGTTTCGGCGACCCGGCGCGGGAGGTGACGCTTGCCGGCGAGGCCTTCTTCGACGTGCGGCATGACGACGCCCATGGCTTCACGGTGCACGTGGGGAGGGCGATCATTCGCGACGTGGGCACCAGCTTCAGCGTACGATCGGAGGATGGCGCGGAAATCCGGGTGGCAATGCGATCCGGAGCCGTTCTTTTCTCACCTGCCGGAGCACCAGCGGACCGCGGAGTGGTTCTGCACGATTCGGACGTCGGCGTGCTCGCGCGCGACGGGGGGGTGGTGGCGCAGAGGGGCGCGGCATCGAGCGACGATTTCGCGTGGACCGCCGGGCGGCTGGTGTTCCGGGAGGCAACGATGGCGGAGGTGCGCTCGGAACTGCGGCGATGGTACGGCGTAGATGTACGGGTTGCCGACACCAGCCTCGAATCGCGTCACCTGACCATGACCTTCACCGGCGAACCACTGGAGCGAGTGCTGCAGAACGTCGCGCTCGCGCTCGGAGCCCGGGTGGAGCATCGCGGCGACACGGCGATCATCCACGCCAAAGGAGGTCCGCAGTGAGGCGGGTCGGCCATCCCGGCCGACCTCGCCTGTTCATTGCCTGCGTCGTCGCGGTCGGTGCGGCCGCGGCGCCGGGAACGGCGCGCGCCCTCCAACCCTGCGGGCAGCATTCGGCTGCGGAATCGCGCCAGTGGCTTCCGCCGCTCGACCGGCTCGTTTCCCTGCACGTGGGCGCGACCTCGCTGCGCAGCGCGCTCGACCATCTGAGCGCCACGTCGCACATCCGCTTCTCGTACTCCTCGGAGTTGCTGGAGCTCGATCGACGCGTGTGCGGCGATTTCGTCAAGGCGCAGGTGGGCGACGTACTCCAGCGCTTCCTGGACGGGGCGGCGGTGACGCCGGTTGCCGTTGGTCCGGACCAGGTCGTGCTCGCGCCGCGACGCGCGCGTCCCGACAGCGGGGCGACCGCGGCACCGCCACGATCGGCTGAGGCGCTCGACCGCGTAGTGGTCACCGGAAGCACGACCGGCACGACCGAGCGCGCGCGCACCATGTTGCTGGACGTGGTGTCTTCGCGCGAGATGCAGCAGCGCGACGCCGACAATTTTTCGCATGCCCTCGACGGCGTCGTTCCCGGCGTCTGGGTCTGGGAGCAGTCCCCGGCGAGCCTGGTGTCACGATACGCGAGTATCCGCGGCGCCAGCTCGTTTGGCGTGAACTATCCAAAGGTGTACATCGACGGCATCGAGGTGGCCAATCCGCTTCTCCTGACCCAGTTCAATCCCGAAGCGCTGGAGCGTGTGGAGGTGATTCGTGGCCCGCAGGGCGCCGCGCTGTACGGGGCGGACGCGGTCAGCGGCGTCATCAACGTCGTGACCCGTCACGACGGCGTGTCGCCGGACGAGCCGCGTGCCACGCTGCGTACCAGCGCGGGGGTGTCGCGCAGCGCCTTCTCGCCGCTTGGTGTGCTGGTGCAGGATCACGCGCTGTCGCTCCGGGCAGGGAACAGCCTGCGGTCGGCCGATCTGGACATGACGGTCGGCAGCATGGGGAACTTCGTGGCCGACGGAAACAGCCGGTACCTCAGCCTGAACGGCACGACTCGACTGATCGGCGCGCACGGCAGTCTGACGGGGTCGGCCCGGTTTTTCGACGAGCGCGCCGGTACGGCGCCGAGTCCGGTGCTGGCGGCATGGTTTGCGTCGCATTCCCAGTCCACCCGCCGGACGTACGATGATCTGGAGCGACCGCCCGGGGACTCGATGGAGTCGTCAGGCACGCCCAACCCCGCCGGGCCGCAGGCGGTGCGGGAATACACGTTAGGCACCACCGGGACCCTGCTCGCCGGCAGCCGCTGGACGCACATCGTGGTGCTCGGAATCGACGGCTATCGTCTCACGAACGTCGCCTTCGACAACGGACCGATCCCCTCGGCCACCGACTCGGCGCTGCGGGCGGCGCGGGGGGGCGCCGACCGGGGCACCGTGCGTCTGAGCAGCGTGGCACGGTTTGGCGCACCCGAGAGGACATCGGCCAGGGTGACGCTGACTGCCGAACAGTCGACCCTCCGTGAAGCGACCGTTGCCGACCTGGGTCCGATGTTCTCCGCCGCGCCGGCTCGCGCCGTGTCGTGGCGTAACACGACCGGACTCGTGGCGCAGACCAGCCTCGCGATTCACAACACCTGGTTCCTGACCAGCGGGTTGCGGCTCGAGCGGAACAGCGGCTACACCGACGAGGCACAGTGGGCGACACTCCCCGTGCTCGGGATTGCGTACGTGAAGGATCGCGGGCCGGTGACGGTGAAGCTGCGGGCCGCCTACGGCAAGGGCATTCGCCCGCCGCAGACACCACTTCACCGGATGCTCTGGAGGGGAAGCGGCGACGACAACGGGGATCCCGAACTGGAGCCGGAAACGCAATCCGGTATCGAGGTCGGGACCGACATCCTGATCGGAAGGACACTCTCCCTCAAGGTGACGCGCTTCGACCAGCACGCCTCCGGGCTCATTCAGTCCGTTGCCGTCACCGCGGACCCGCAGTCGGGAACGCCCACGCAGGGTCAGCACGTGTGGTATCAGTTGCAGAACATGGGGCAGGTCGCCAACCGCGGTTGGGAGTTTCAGAGCACGGCCGATCTGGGCCGGCTTTCCCTTTCAGGGGCGCTGTCGCTGGTGGACAGCCGGGTCCAGCGCATCGCCGCCGGCTACACTGGAGACCTTCGGCCGGGCGACCGGATGCTCGAAGTGCCCGCGCGCACAACCAGTCTGTCCGCCAGTTGGCGCGGCACGCATTGGCTGACATCCTGGAGCGTGACCAGGGCCGCCAACTGGATCAACTATGATCGGCTTTCGCTGGCGCAGAACCTCGCCACGGCCCAGGGCGGCGCCGGCCAGTTCACGGGAGCGCTTCTGCGCTCCTACTGGATCGACTACAGCGGAGTGACGCGGTTGAGAGCGAGCCTCTCCCGCGACTTGTTGCGTGGCTTCTCTCTCGTCCTCACAGGGGACAATCTGCTGGGCCAGCAGCGCGGCGAACCCGACAACGTGACTGTCGTCCCGGGTCGCACGCTCAGCCTCGGCGTCCGCGCGAAGTTCTGAACCTGTCCGGCTTTACCCGACACGTCGGAGCCTTTCCCCGCCTATTCAGTGCTCCCGGGGCGGAGTAGCGTCCGCTCGAAGGTGCTGCGGCGGGCTCACCGTCAGCATGCGGTGTGGCTGCGTCGTCGGTCGCGTCCGCCCCGCCCCCGCCCCCGCGTTCGGGAGGAGCATGCGGCACGAGAAGCAGAAGGGCAGCACGACGGATACGCCCGACGACATGCTCGCGACGCTGCTGGAGGCAGAGGATCGCCTCGCGGCGCGCCTCGATGCGGCACGTGATGAAGCCGGGGAGATCGTGCGCCGCGCGCGGGACGCGGCGGGACTGGCCGACCACGCCTGTGCCTCAACCATAGAAGAGCGCATCCGGCTGCTGGAGTCGCGGCGTGGAGAGAGCCTTCGCGCAGCGCTGGCTGAAATCGTGGGCGATGCCGATCGCCGGGCAGCCGATTTCGCCGCGTGGGATGAGGCCGGGATAGCCGGGCTGGTGGACTTCGTGGTGGAGCGAGTGCTGCGGATCGAGGGCCCGGAGCCAACCACGTGATCGTGCGCATGGCGAAGATCCGCGTGGTCGGGGCGCGCGAACGCCTGGCCGAAACGCTGCGCGTGCTGCAGGACTTTGGTCTGCTGCACCTGGCGGAGAGTACGCCGCACGAGCCTCTGGCACCAATGGCTCTTTCGCCGCGCGATCTGCGACGGCGTCGTCAGCTCGTTCGACTGGTGGATGACATCCAGTTCTCGCTGGAAGCCCTCGGGTTTCATCAGGAGATGGCACCCGCGGCCGCGCCGGCGGAGGTGTCGGACCTGGCGCGATGGGCGCGGCGTGCCCTCCGGGTCCGCGGGCGCGTCGCCGAGCTGCTCGCCTCGCAGGTGCGGCTTCGGGAGGAGCGGGCCCTCATCCAGCGGTATCGGGAGCTCCTGGACGCGCTGGGACCGCAACTGAAGAAGCTCGCGCGGATGCCACGGGTGGTTACGCACGCGGTGGTGATCCCGGCCGCGGAGCGATCGGCGGCCGAGGAGGTGATCGCCGCCATGCGGGCCCGCGGGAACGGCGATCTGGCGGTGACCATGCAGCCGCTGCGCAGCGGAGACATCGTCGTGCTGATCGTGATGCCGGCGCGGTCGGCCGAGAAGATCGAGCGAATGCTCACCGAGGCTCGACTTCCCGAGGTGCCGCTTCCTTCCGAGTTCCGCGCGCGGTCGCTGACCGAGGCAGTGCCGATGATGATGGCGCGGCTCGGCGCCATCCCGCGCGAGGAAGGGGAAGCGGCTCGCGCATTACGCGCTATTGCGCGCGAGGATGGCCCCGAGCTGGAGCGCGCGCGGGTAGCGGCCCACGACGCGCTCACGACGCTCGACGCGTTCGCACACTGCGGCACCACCGCGCGGCTGTTCGCCATCGACGGATGGGTGCCGGAGATTCACAAAGCGCGGCTGCTGGAGCTGCTGTCGAAGACCCTCGGCCCTCTGGTCGCGGTGGAAGAACTGGCCACCGAGGACTGGGTTGGACAGGACGCGCCGGTGGTTCTCACCAATCCGCGCCTGTTCCGTCCGTTCGAGTCCCTGGTGCGGATGATGCCGCTGCCTCGTTATGGATCGATCGATCCGACGCCGTTCGTCGGCGTCTTCTTCCCGGTGTTCTTCGGGCTGATTCTCGGAGACGTGGGATACGGGCTGATTCTCGTCGCACTCGGACTGGTACTGCACGCCCGTGCCAAGCCGGGCTCGTTTGCGCGCACAGCGGCGGAGATCATGGGTCCGTGCGCGGCAGTCGCGATCGTGTGCGGCGTGCTGTTCGGCGAATTCTTCGGCGACTTCGGTCGACATGCGTTCGGCATGCGTGCGATCCTGTTCGATCGCGAGGAGGCGCTGTTCGCGTTTCTGCTGGTGGCGGTCGGCCTGGGGGTGGTGCACATCGTACTCGGCCTGGTACTCGGCGCGCTGACGCGTTGGCGTCACGAACGCCGACACGCCATCGGCAACGGCGTATCGGCGGTGATGGTCGTCCTGATCGTCCTGTCGTTGCTCGCCGCGCTGGAAGTCCTGCCGCGCGCCTTCCTCACGCCGAGCGTGGTGGCTCTGCTGGTCGCGTTCCCGCTGCTGGTGGCGGTTGAAGGCATCATCGCGCCGGTGGAGTTTCTCTCGACGCTCGGAAACATCCTGTCCTACGCGCGCGTGATGGCACTCGGCGTGGCGAGTGTGATGCTGGCGGTGGTCGCCAATCGCATGGCCGGCGCCGTCGGCAGTACGGTGGTGGGGTTTCTGTTCGCCCTGCTCTTTCACCTCGTGAATTTCGCGATCGGGATCTTCAGTCCGACGATCCATGCGTTGCGACTGCATTACGTGGAGTTCTTCGGGAAGTTCTACAGTCCGGGTGGACGACCGTATCAGCCGTTGGCGCACTGGCGGCCCACGCCGTCGGTGAGTTCGAAATGACCTTTGCGCTGGAGCGTGCATGACTACGATGTGGATTCCCCTGGCCGCGGCGCTGGTCATGGCCATTTCGGCCATCGCCACCGCCTGGGCGCAGTCGCGCATCGGTGCGGCCGGCGCGGCGACGCTGGCGGAGAAGCCGGAGCTCACCAACACGATCGTCATCCTGGTGGCCATTCCCGAGACGATGACCATTCTGGGATTCGTGGTCGCGATGATGATGATCCTGCGCGGCGGCTGAGACCGGGCGGATGGCGCTCGACACCCTGCTGGAGTCGCTGGCGCGCGACGCGGACAATGAGGTGCGCGCAATTCTGGAGGCTGCGCGCGCCGAAGCCGGGCGCATCGGTGGCGACGCGGCGGCGCTGGTGGAGCAACGATGCGAGGCGGCAGTCGCGGCGCGTGATTCGGAGCTCGCCCGGCAGGCGGACGCGGAGCGTGCGCATGCCGTGCACGAGGCACGCGTGCGCGTACTGGAGGCTCGACAGCGATTCCTCGACCGCGTCTTCGACGGAGTGGAGGCACGACTCGCTAGGGCGGTCACCGAACCGGAGGGAACGGCTGTTGTCGACGCATTGGTTCGCGAGGCCGCCGGATTCTTCCCGGATGCGGGGCTCGTGGCGCGGTGTCCGGCTGTACTCGTTCCCGCTGTTCGCGCGGCACTTGGCGGATCGCGCTCGGCGCATGTCGAGATCGATGAGTCGGTCGCCGCGGGGGTCGTGCTCGAGGCGGGAGACGGATCGATGCGAGTGGACAACACTCTCGTGCAGCGTGTGCGCCGCCTCCGCCCGGCACTGTCGATCGCGCTGCTGGCGCGCGCCGGCGTGACGCCGTGAGACGTGGCTGGGAGGATATCGCGGCGCGGGTGCGTGGCCTGACGACGCATCTGCTGGGGCACGCCAGACTCGCCGCGTTTGCGCACGCTCGTGATCTCCCGCAGCTCGCCAGGGCCTTCGCTGAAGCCCGGAGTGAGGTGCTCCTCGAGGAAGTCGCGCCCGGACCCGAGCGCCTCGAGCTGGCGGAGCGTCGCACCGCCGCCGGGTATCTCCACATCATCGCCCGCTGGAGCGGCGACCGCGCGCCGTTGCTGGCGCCGATCTTTCTCGACGAGGACCGGCGCAGCGTGCGTGCCATGCTGCGGGGCGCCGCGGCCGGCAGGCCCGAGGGGGAACGCATGGCGGGGCTGGTGGCCACGCCGGCGCTGCCGGAACGCGCGCTCCAGGAACTCGCTCGTCAGGCATCGGTGGGCCAGGTGGCCGCATTGCTCTCGGTATGGGGACATCCGTTCGGGCAGCCGCTGCTCCCGGAATCGCGGGCGCCACATCCCGACCTGCTGCGTCTCGAACTGACGGTGAACCGTTGCTACGCGGCGACAGCCCTTCGCGCAGTGCACCGGGCTCCACGGGCCGATGGCGCGCGGCGCGACCTGGAGGCATTCGTGCGCCGCGGCATCGACGTGGAGAACACATGGACCGTCGTGCAGCTCGCAGCCGAACCGACGAGTGTCGATCCCGCGTCGTTCTTCATCCCCGGCGGGCGGGGCCTTGATCAGGCGTCGTTTATCGCCGCCGCGCGCTCGCCTGACGTTCCAGCCGCCGAGGCGGTGCTGGAGCGTTTCTTCCGCGGGGGTGCCCTCTCCGGCGTGCTGAGCGCCGCGCGTCGCAGTTCGTGGGAGGCGGCGGCGCTGTCCGCGCAGCTCCGCGAATCCATCGCCGCGGCGCGTCGCAGTCCGCTCGGGGTGGCGCCGCTCGTCGCCTTTTTGCTGCGACTTCGCGCCGAACTGCGCGACCTGCGCCTCATCATCTGGCGAGTGGCGCTTGGTGCGCCAGCGGCCGGACCAGGCGATCTGCTCACTACCATATGACGGGTCTGCGCGTGATCGGCGGCCCGGCCGCCTGCACGGGGTTCTCGCTCGCGGGGCTCCCGACCACGGAGGCAAGCGACGCCGTCCACGGAGCGGCGCTCCTCCAGGCGTTCGCCGACCGCTCCGACGTCGGGGTGCTGCTCGTGGAGCAGGGACTGCTCGACGCCATGCCGGACGCCGAGCGGCAGGAACTGCTGGCGCGGCCGATGCCGGTGATCGTGCCCTTCCCGGCTCCTGCCTGGGAGGAACGGGCGGAGGGAGCGGAGTCCTACGTGCTCGAGTTGCTGCGCCGGGCCATCGGCTACCGGGTGAGGCTGCAGTGAGCGCGCCGGCGGTTCCCTCGTCAGGCGGCGCCCCGGTGAAGGCCGCGTCGGGCACGGCGCACGTGGTACGGATATCCGGGGTGCTGGTGGAGGCACGGCCAGCGCGTGAGGCGTTTCTGTACGAGATGGCGCTGGTGGGCGAACGCAAGCTGCTGGGTGAGGTGATTCGCCTCGACGGCGACACGGCGACGCTCCAGGTCTACGAGGATACACGCGGGCTGGCGCTGGGCGAACCGGTGAGCCTGACGCGGAGCACGCTCACCGCGCAGCTCGGCCCGGGACTGATCGGGTCCATTCTCGACGGAACGGGGCGGCCGCTTGACCGTCTGGCCGCGATTGCCGGCGACTATCTCGCGCCCGGCGCGCGCGCGGACACGCTCGACCGGGCGCAGCGCTGGCGTTTCGAGCCGGCGCTGGCCGCCGGCGACAAGGTGACCGGCGGGTGCGTGCTCGGGGCGGTGGACGAGCGCCCCGGACTTCTGCATCGGGTGCTCGTGCCGCCGGACGTGTCGGGGACGATTGTCGAACTCCGCGCTGGCGAGTTCTCGGTGGACGAGGAGATCGGTGCGCTTCAGGACGGGACATCGTTGCGGCTCGCGCACCGGTGGCCGGTGCGCATTCCCCGGCCCATCGCGCGCCGGCTTCCGGGCGACCGGCCGTTCATCACCGGACAGCGGGTGTTCGATTTCTTCTTCCCGGTAGCGGAGGGGGCGAGTGCCGCAGCGCCCGGCGGCTTCGGGACCGGCAAGACGGTCATCGAGCATTCGCTGGCGAAGTTCTCGGATGCCGATGTGGTCGTGTTCGTGGGATGCGGTGAGCGCGGCAACGAGATGACCGAGGTGCTCGAGGAGTTCCCGAAGCTGGTGGATCCGCGGACCGGTCGCTCGATCATGGACCGCGCGGTGCTGGTGGTGAACACGTCGAACATGCCGGTGGCCGCGCGCGAGGCATCGATCTATCTCGGGGCCACGGTGGCGGAGTATTTCCGCGACATGGGGTATCGGGTGGCGATGATGGTGGACAGTGTGTCGCGGTGGGCGGAGGCGTTGCGCGAGATCTCGGCCCGGCTGCAGGAGATGCCCGGGGAAGAGGGATTTCCGCCCTACCTGGCAACCCGGCTCGGCCAGTTCTTCGAGCGCGCCGGCCGGGTGCGCGCGTCAGGCGCGCCGGAGCGCGACGGCGCCGTGACGATCGTGAGCGCCATTTCGCCACCGGGCGGCGACTTTTCGGAGCCGGTCACGCAGGCCGCGCTGCGGGTGACCGGTGCGCTGTGGGCGCTCGACCCGTCGCTGGCGCATCAGCGACATTTCCCGGCGGTGAACTGGGACACCAGCTACTCGCTCTACGCCGACGCCTGCGCGCAGTGGTTCGTGGCGGAGGTAGGGCCCGACTGGCCGGAGTTGCGGAACGAACTGATGGCGCTGCTGCAGCGAGAGCGCGAGCTGCGGGACATCGCGTCGCTGGTGGGGGCCGACGCGCTGGAGCCGCGGGACCGGCTCACGATCGAGATCACGGCGATCGTGCGTGAAGTGATGCTGCGGCAGAACGCCTATCACCGGCACGACGGATCGTCGTCGGTGCGGAAGACGTACGAGCTGGCGAAGGCCGTGTGGGCGTTGCAGCGCTCGTCGCAGGCGGCGCTCGACGGCGGCGCGACGATGGCGCAGCTTCGACTGGAGCCGGTGCGTCGGGCGTTGCTGCTGTTGCGCGATGCGGGGCCGGAGGAGGTGGAGGGGCGGGCGCTGGCGGCGGAGCGCGCCGCGGAGAGTTGCTGGATCCAGGCCAAAGCTCAGAGGCCACAGGCCACAGGCCAGCAACAAGCCACAGACCAGAGGTCGGAGGTCAGCGGCGAAGGCCCCGCGACGTCCGATGACGCGCGTGACGGAGGGACACCGTGAGCCGGATTCCACGCACCTATCGCGGCGCGCGGTCGGCGGCGGGGCCACTCCTGTTTCTGGGCGGCACGCATCGCGCCGCGCTGGGAGAATGGGTCACCGTTCGGGCGCCCGGTCAGGTCGACCGGCGGGGGCAGGTGATCGAGGCGGGTGAGCGGTTCACGGTAGTGCAGGTGCTCGACGACACGGTCGGTCTCGCCCCCATGATCGCGGACATCACGCTGACGGGCGATGTGGCGACCTCGGTCGTGGGACGCGAGCTGCTGGGGCGCGCGTTCAGCGGGGCGGGCGTTCCGGTGGACGGGCTGCCGCCGCCGGTGGGCGAGGCGATCCGCTCCGTGGAAGGGGCGCCGATGAACCCCGCGCGCCGCGCCAGGCCTAACGACTTCATCGAGACCGGCATCTCGGCGATCGACGGACTCAATACCCTGGTGCGGGGGCAGAAGCTTCCGATCTTCGCCGGACCGGGGCTTCCCGGATTGCAGCTGGCGGCCCAGATCGTCGAGGGCGCACGCGCGCCGCACGGCGAGCCGTTCGCGGTGGTGTTCGTGGCGGTCGGCATCACCGCGCGCGAAACCGACGAGTTTCTCGACCGCTTCCGCGGCAGCGGCGCGCTGGAGCGGACCACGCTGTTTCTCAACGAAGCCAGTCATCCGGCGGTCGAGCGTCTGCTCGCGCCGCGGTTCGGTCTCACGGCCGCGGAATTCCTGGCGTTCGACATGGGGATGCACGTGCTGGTGGTGATCGCCGATCTCACGCACTACTGCGAGGCGCTCCGCGAGATCGCGACCGCGCGCGAGGAGATCCCGGGCCGGCGGGGCTATCCGGGCTACATGTACACCGACCTGGCCAGTCTCTACGAGCGGGCCGGCGTGCTGAGCGGCCGGTCCGGCTCCATCACGCAGATCCCCATCGTCACCATGCCTGACGATGACATCACGCACCCGATTCCCGATCTCACCGGATACATCACCGAAGGACAGATCGTGCTCGATCGCGAGATGCATCGACGCGGATTGTATCCACCGGTCGACGTGCTTCCGTCACTCTCGCGACTCATGAACGCCGGCATCGGACGGGACAAGACCAGTGCCGATCACCGCGAGTGGTCGGACCAGCTCTACGCCACGTACGCGCGCGGCCGCGAGGCGCGAACGATGGCCGCGATACTCGGCGAGGGCGGGCTGCCGCCGGAAGACCGGCGCGCGCTCGCGTTCGCCGAGCGATTCGAGCGCGAGTTCGTGGCGCAGGGAACGCACCGACGGTCCATGCAGGACACGTTGCAGCTCGGTTGGACGCTACTGGAGCAGCTGCCGCGGGAGGATCTGATCCGGATCAGCGATGCCACGTGGCAGGCGCGCTCGGGTCCGGCCGTCGGTGAGAGGAGCCACGCATGAACGCCGTGCGTCTTGCCGCGACCCGCGTGAATCTGCTGCGCGTGCGGCGTCAGCTCGCGCAGGTGGACAAGGGGACGGTGCTGCTGCGGCGGCAGCGCGAGGCGCTGGTGCGGGAGCTGTTCCATCTCGCGCGCCCGGCGGTGGACATGCGCGCGCGAATCGCCGACGGTTTTTCGGAGGCGTACGCCGGGCTGCTGGGTGCGTTCGCGGCACATGGACGCGCGGAGCTGCGCGCGCTGGCGTGGCCGCCGCGCACGATCGCGCTGCGCGTGGTGCCGGAGCAGGTGTGGGGGATCAGCGTCTCCGACATCGCCGAGCGTCCTCCGCTGAAACGAACGCTCGACGCGCGGGGGGTGGCGCCCGGAACCACCGGACCCACGACCTCGCGGACCGCGTCGCGGTTCGAGTCGCTGGCGGAGTTGTTGCTCGACGCGGCGGCGGCGGAGCAGCGCATCCGCCGGATCGGCGAAGCGGTGGCGTCGTGCTCGCGGCGGGTGCGGACGCTGGAGCAGCGCGTGGCGCCGCAGCTCAACGCGCAGATTCTGAACCTCAAGCAGACGCTGGAGGAACGGGAGCGGGAGGAGCATCTGCGGTTGAAGCACGTGCAGCGGCGGATGACGCGCGGCTGACCTTGTCCCAGGCATTGAGCAGACCCGGTCTCTCGTGATGAGTGGCTGCCATTGCTCGGCGGGGATGTCGATCCGGACACACGGCAACGTGTCGCCATTGTTTCGGAGAAGGCCGGCCAGCCATTCATGTTCGGCGCGCGCATGTTGAAGCAAACAGACGGATCCTGCGTGCCTCCGTTCTACCGCGACTGGCGGGCCGCATTCCGCCGCTTGCCCGATGGGCAAGTAGAGTTGGTGATCACGGAATACGGCGTAGTGAAGTACCGTGGAGTGAGACGTCGCCAGCGACTATCGGCTCAACCAGGCGGCCAGGTGGCGGCCCGCAGCACAACCCGATTCGTTGGCCCGCCGGAGTCAGGTGGTCGTCAGGACCGGCAACGGGCTCAAACGTGAGCGGCGTGCGCTTGCTGCGGGCGGTCGTACAGCAATAGAATAGCCTTTGCTCCAATAGGTCGCCGCAGCAGAAGCGCACGACGTTAGGCGACCTGAATCAGGAGGCACCAAGCGATGAGCTGGAATCGCCTTGCTATCCGCGATGTCTGCCTGGCGATGGTCGCCATCGGACTCATGTCGGTCGGTTCGGCCGTCGGACAACAGCCTGCCACAGGCCTTCAATACGCCCCCGTGCCAGGCGGTCGACTCGAGTACGAAGTACGAGGTCATGGTGAAGCCGTGCTTCTCATTCATGGGGCGCTCATCGCGGACTTGTTGCGTCCGCTCAGCGACGAACCGGCCTTGTCTGGTTACCGCCTGATCCGCGTGCACAGGCGAGGGTACGCTGGCAGCTCGGCCGCCGGTGACTCGTTCAGCGTGGCGCAGGACGCGGCCGATGCGGCCGCGCTCCTCCGGCACCTTGGAATTGCCCGCGCCCACGTCATTAGCCACTCGTCCGGCGGAATCGTGGCCATTGAGATGGCCGCTGCGTTTCCGGATATGGTCCAGACGCTTGTCCTGCTCGACCCGCCGCTCGGCTTCGCGCAAGCGCGGTCACTCCGGCCACGGACCGGCGGAGCCGACAGCGTGGAGGCATTCCTGCTGAACAAGGGCGCCCCGGGTCTGAGAGGACTATTGGACGCACAGCTGCCCGGCGCCCTTCAGCAGGCCAGAACTGACGAACGTCGATTCAACACGGTCGAGTGGATCGCATTGGGAGCGTGGAAGCTCGACGCAGCGCGGGCGCGGCGCATCACCGCGCCGATCCTCTACATCTCGCAGGAACGCGCCGCAACCGTCGACTCGGCCACCGCATGGTGGCCGGAGATGGAATTCGTTGAATTCCCCGGGCAGACACACATGTTCCCTATCGAGGCCCCCGCGGCGACAGCTCGGGCGATTGCCGGTTTCCTGTCACGGCATCCGATGTGAGACAGACTGCTGGTCCAGCCACATTCGCGTCGTCCGTCTCGACCGGCCGAAGCTGCCCTCCTGACGCTTTGTCATTCCGCCGGCCGGAAACTCCGGACGATGGAGATCGTCGCAACACAAATGCCGACATGACCACACCCTCCGGGCTGCCGAAGACCCGATTGCCCGGGTCGTTGAGCCATCGCTTACGCTGGACACCCCCCTCCAGGAGACCGACATGCCCCGTCGATCGAAGTCGTTCCTGCTGCCGTGCGTGATCCTGCTGCTCGCGCCTGCAGCGGTCGCGGCGCAGAAGCTCGAGACCGGCCAGTGGACCGGTACGGTGACGCCGCCGAACGGCGCGGTGCTCCAGGTCACGTTCGACGTGGCGGCCAGCGGCGACTCGACGAAGATCACGATGAACGCCGGACCGATGGGCTCGCAGCTGCTGAGCGATATCAGAATCCTGGCGGATCGGATCACTTTCAAGTTCACGCCGGGTCCGGTCGTGAACTGCACGCTCATGCTGCGCCAGGACCGGAGCTACCAGGGGGACTGCCTGGATCCTGATGGCGGGAAGGGCGTCATCCTCATGACGCCGCCGAACAAGGAGTGACCGCGAAGCCGCCGCCACAAAAAAAACCACAAAATAGGCGTTAGGCATCTGCGGGCATCACCGCGCCTGCAGCGCGGGCTACCGGTCCAGCATCGCCATCATCGCCTCGCCGGAAGCGGACCTTTCCTTCGCGGACCAGCTCCGTCGTGGCGCTCACCAAATCGAGGGACGGCCACCGCGAAGCGAGAGCATGAGCCGAGCCGAGCCGATCACTCAATCGCCGCGCAGCGCGACCAGCGGGTTGACCGTGGCGGCGCGACGGGCGGGAAAGTACCCCGCGGAAACCGCGATCATCCCGAGCAGCAGCGCGGCGCCGCTGAGCACCAGTGGGTCTGACGGGCTGGTATCGAACAGAATGGCCTGCATCCCGCGACCGAGCGCCAGCGACCCCAGCAGGCCGAACACCACCCCAACCCCGGTAAGGCGCGCGACGCTGCCGACAACCAGACGGACCACGCTGCCGTGCGTGGCGCCGAGGGCCACCCGGATTCCCATTTCGTGAGCGCGGCGTCCCACGACGTACGACATCACGCCGTAGGTTCCGACCGCCGCCATGACGAGGGCAATGAGCGCCGACGTCATCAGCATCCGCGCCGTTGCGGACTGCGGGGACGTTGCCGAGGCGATCACGCGCTCCATGGGAGCGACATCGCCGGCCGCGAGCCGTGGATCGAGCCGACCGATGGCCGCCTGAAGCGCAGGGGCGAGCGAAGCAGGCTCCTGCCGGGAACGAATGACAAGGGACGCGGTGCGGGATACCCACTGCGCCAGCGGCACGTACACGACGTCGAGCGGCTCCTTGGACATGAGCGGGTTGGCGCGCACGTCGTGCACGATGCCAACCACTTCCAACGGCCGCTCGCGCCACACCAGCCGCCGGCCCACGGCGTCGCCGCCGGGAAAGTAGCGTCTCGCCGCCCGCTCCGAGAGAATCGCGACACCCGGGGCATCCTGCGCATCAGTGGACTCGAACAGTCGGCCGTGAACCAGGGTTACGTCGAGAGCCCGGAGGAAGCCCGCCGACACGCGCCGGATGCCGGATGACGGAACGTCCTCCAACCGCTGGGGGCGCTCGTGCTCGACGTAGAACTGCGCCCGCTGGTCATTCCAGGACATCGGCAGGACGGTAGTCAGTTCGGCCGCTTCCACACCGGGGAGCGATGCGGTCGCAACACGCAGGCGATCCCAGAACCGCACGACTGCGCTGTCGTCAGGATAGTCGCGTTGTGGAAGCGTCACCGCGGCGGTGAGAACATGCTCGGTGCGGAAACCCGGGTAGGCCACCGACAACCGGCGAAACGTGGATACCATGAGGGCGGCGCCGGCGACCAGGATCAGCGCCATCGCGATCTCTCCCACCACCAGGCTCGACCGGAGCCGCCGCAGCGCGGAGCGGCGCGACTCACCGCGTCCCCCATCCTTGAGGGACGCGACCACGTCGACGTTGGAGCCGGCCAGCGCCGGGACGATCCCGAACAGAACGCCGGACAACATGGACACCGTGGCCGCCACCACCAGGGCGCGCGCATCCAGGTGGATCGCACCGAATCCCGGGATGTACTGCTGCACTTCGACGGGCACCGTCGCCGCGGTGGCCCTGACGCCCCACCAGGCCAGCAGCACTCCGAGGGCGCCGCCGGCCAGTGCGAGCAGCAGGCTCTCGGTGAGGTGTTGTCCCACCAGTCGGCCGCGAGACGCGCCGAGGGCGATCCGCACACCCGTTTCGCGCCGCCGGCCCGTAGCGCGCGCCAGCAGCAGGTTCGCGACGTTGGCGCACGCGATCAGCAACTGGAACACCACCGCACCGATCAGCACCATCATGAACGGACGCGGTCCTTCACCGAAGATCGCTTCGGCGCGTTGCGCGGAGAGGACGCGGTCCTTGTACGCGTCGGGCCAGGTCGCGGCCAGACGCGAGCCGAGGGAGCGGACTGCCAGCGCGGCGCCCTCTTCGCTCACACCGGCAGCGAGCCGACCCATCGTGAAGAGGTTCCGGTCTCCGCGATCGGCCGCCTCCACCGGCGAGAGCGCGAGCGGGACCCAGAGCTGCGTGCCGGCTGGGAAGACGAAGTCTTCGGGCATCACTCCGACGACCTTCCAGGCTTCGCCGTTGATGCGGACGGTGCGATCCACGATGGCGGGGTCGCCCCCGAAGCGGCGCTGCCAGAGGCCGTGCGAGAGGATCACGACGCGATCGGCCCCCGGCTCGTTCTCTTCCGGGAGGAAGGCGCGTCCGAGCATCGGCAAGCGACCGGTCAGTCGGAAGAAGCCGGCGCTGACCCGCACTCCGCTGGCGCGCTCAGGAAGATCGTCACCGGCGATGTTGGCGGTGAAGTCGGTCAGCGCGGCGACGACGGTGAATTCCCCGAGCGACGCCAGGTCCGTGAACGTGCCTGCGGCGATCGTCGAGTTGGCGGTGGGCGACTTGGCCGGAGCGTCGCCCACGATGAGCAGTCGGTCCGGGTCGGCGAGCTGTGGCAACGGATGAAACGTGAACGCGGACGCGGTGCTGTAGACCGTGGTGACCGCGCCGATGCCCAGTCCGATGCAGAAGATGGCGAGCAGTGAAACCAGCGGTGCGGCACGCAGGGCACGCACGGCCATTCGGATGCTGAAGCGCAAGTCGGGCATGCGTTCTCCCGTCAGCACGTTGTCGGAGCCCGGGTGGGAAACGGGATTCGGGCCTCGGTGGTCTGCGTATCTACAACGGTCGGCAACCCGCCGCCGTTTCGCCCGGTGACGCGTGGTGCAGGGGCGGTCCATTTACGTGTCCGTCGATCCCTGACGAACTGTGGTGGATTGGTAGCGCCGCCTCCTGGAGCAGCCAGTCCCCAGAGCGGCGATCGAGCCGGCAAGGCATCGTTCGACCAGGTCGCTCAACTGGCGTCGGACGGAAAGATCCAGCTGAAGGATCAGCTCATCGATGTCACCGGCGACATGGCGTACGAAATCGGCGTCGAGGCCGCACAGTTCACGCTCGCCGGGCATCGGCTCTCCATCGAGCATCGCGTGACGAATGTGTACAAGCGGGAAGCCGGAGGGTGGAAGATGACCCATCACCACACCGATCTGTCTCCGGGGATGCTGGACGTGCTCACCCGGCTGCAGCCGCCACCATCCGGGAAGCGCGCTGGGTAGTCCGGCAGTATCCAACGCGCCAGCGATTGCTTACCGTACTGAGCGTTCCTGTACTCCCGAGAGGCCCGCCGTGGTGCGACACGGCTCCACCAGCAATCGATGAATTCGTCCGAGAGCGCAGGCGTGCAGCCGTTCGCGCGCGGCACGCAACGCGACCGGCCAGGCTGGTATCTCGCTCTCGCGCTGTGGTGCGGTCTCATCGCAGCCGCCGCCAGACTGCTCATCTTCGCTGTGCGGAAGGAACGTCTGGGGCTGGTCTTCACGCCCATCGATGCGGTCTGGATCGAGCCGGCCGCGGCGGTGCTCGCACTCCTGGTGCCGGCGGTGGTGTTCGCCATCGCCAGCCGCGTGCGCCCCTCTCGATTCTACTGGCCGGTGCTGCTGGGAATCGAGTTCGCGCTGTGCATTCTCAACCCGCTGCTGTTGTTGCCCCGTCTTCACTGGGCGGCATCGATCGTGCTGGCGACCGGCGCGGGGATCCAGGGCGCGCGCTGGGCCCAGGCACATCAGCAGACGTTCATGCGCCTGCTCCGCATCACGCTGATCCCGGCCATTGCGATGGCGATCCTCGCGGTCGTGCTGGTGCCCGGCAGCCGGCGCTGGCGCGAGCGCCGCGACATCGAACGCCTGGGCGGGAGCGCGGCCGGCGCGCCAAACGTGCTGCTGATCATTCTCGACACGGTTCGAGCCTGGGACCTCGGCCTGTACGGGTATCCGCGTCCGACCTCGCCGGCCCTGTCGCGACTGGCGCAGCGTGGAGTGCTCTTCGAGCGCGCCGTATCGCCGGCGCCGTGGACGCTCCCGTCGCACGCAAGCATGTTCACCGGTCGGTGGCCTCACGAGCTGTCGGCAGACTGGAAGCGCCCGCTCGACGACGAATTCCCCACTCTGGCCGAAGCGCTGAGCGCTCGTGGCTACGTCACGGGCGGATTCGTCGGCAACGTGCGCTACTGTTCGCCCGAGACGGGACTGGCGCGCGGCTTTGCGCACTACGTGGGCTACGACGTTTCGGTGGCTCGCATCCTGCGGACCGGGCTCCTCGGACACGTGCGGCAACTGGGCAAGTGGCTCCTCCAGGGACAGTCGCTCGATACGGAAGAGAAGGAACGTGACGCGGAGAGTATTCGCGAGTTGTTCGTGTCGTGGCTCGACGGCCGCGATGCGCAGGCGGCGCAGCGACCCTTCTTCGCCTTCCTGAACTTCTATGACGCGCATCGTCCGTATACGAGCCCGGCGCAGTTCCAGGCGCGATTCTCCACTCCCGGCATTCCATTTCTCTCCGACCTGCAGCCCCGGCACCAGCCGGGGCAGCCATGGACCGCATCCGAAATGCGGGGGAGCCGCGATGCCTACGACGCAGCGATTGCGTACATCGATGCGGAGCTCGGCCATCTGTTCGACGATCTGGATCGCCGTGGGGCGCTTGCCAACACCATCGTCGTAGTGACCGCCGACCACGGCGAGGAGTTCGGGGAGCACGGCGTCATCGGCCACGGCAACAGCCTGTATCGACCGAGCGTGATGGTGCCGCTCGTTATCGTCGGTCCGCGGGTTCCCTCGGATCGGCGGATCACCACCCCGGTGTCGACTCGCGCGATCGGGCGTACGGTGCTCGACCTGATCGGCGCCAGCGCCGACACGACCTTCCCCGGACGCTCGCTGGCCGGACTCTGGCGCGAAGGCGGCGATTCCGCCGGAACGGTCGCGACGTCAGGCGCCGCGACACCCGGCGGGGAACGACCGCGACCCTCGCCAGGCAGCCCGGTCTTGAGCGAGCTGAACTTCGCGGCGAATGTGCAGGCGTGGTATCCGGTGAGCTCGGGTCCCATTCACGCCATCATCGAAGGTCCCTGGCGGTATGTTTTCCGCCGCGACGGAGACGCCGAGCTGTTCGACTTCGAGCACGATTCCCTCGAGCAACACAACCTCGCGGCCACCGACAGCGGCCGGGTGGTAGCCGCCAGGCTGCACGCGCTGCTCGATTCGCTCACCGGGTTCGCGGCCGTCCGGTGACGGATGCGGTGTCGGCATCCCGGCCTCGAGTGGATCATTCCGGGGTGCCGGGACGGCCCGGCAGTGAGGTTCCGGCGGTGGTCCACGTCGATCTCGACGGCGCCGCGGAGATCTTCCGCGGCCATGGCGTGCCCAATCCGTTCGACGGAGGCAGCGATCCGATCTTCGAAAGCGGGATGCGACACCTCCTGGAATTCCTGGACCGCAACCGCATTCGGGCCACGCTGTTCGCGATCACGTCGTCGGTGGAGAGGCCGGTACACCGGGAACTGCTGGCGTCGGCGGTCCGGGCCGGCCATGAGATCGCGTCTCACACCCGGACCCACTCCTACCTTACCGGGCTGGGACGCGAAGACAAGCGAATGGAGATCGCGGCCAGTCGCGACCAGATCGAGAACGCGTTAGGCGTGCGGGTGCGCGGCTTTCGAGCGCCGGGGTATCGGATCGATCGCGAATCGCTGGAGCTGCTGGCGGAGTGCGGCTACGAGTACGATTCGTCGGTCTTCCCGACGCGCGCGTTCTCCCGACGGATCGGCGTGCCGGTGGACCTGCTGGCCAGGCCGCACCGGCCGGTGGCGGGCAGCACCCTGGTCGAGCTTCCGTTGCCGGACCACCGCCCGTCGCCGGTGCCGTTCAACCCGTCGTACGGCCTCCTTCTGGGAATGCCGTATTTTCGCTGGGGACTGGGCCGCGCCGCCCGGCGTGGCCGCCCGCTGGTTCTGCTGTTTCACCTCATCGACCTCGCCGACCCCCTCCCCGCCGATCGTCTGCCCGGGTGGAAGATGCGACTGTTCACGCTCTCGGGGACGCCGGGGGAGGCGAAACGGCGGAGGTGCCAGGAGATGCTCGACCTCACCCGGCAGCACTTCCGACTCACCACCACGGCATCGTTGCTGCAGGAACTGGCGTCTGCGGGAGTACCGACGATCTGAGAGGAGCCATGGACAGAACGGGAATCAGGGATCTGGTGGCAGCATGTCTGCACGACGTGCTGGAGGAACAGGACGCGCTGCCGGCCGATCCCCTTACCGATGAAACCCGCCTGCTCGGGCGGGCCGCGGTACTCGACTCGCTGGGACTGGTACGTCTCATCCTGGAAGTGGAACAGCGGCTGGCCGAGGCGCACGAGGTACACGTCACTCTGGCGGACGAACGCGCAATGTCGCAGGCGAAGAGCCCGTTTCGCACCGTGGGCACCTTCTCCGACTACGTCGCGACCCTGATCGACGAGGCGGGCGCGCATGGCGGTCGCTGACGTCGTTCTGATCACCGGCGCGCGGAAGGGGATCGGGCGTCACCTCGCGGAGCACTTCCTCGGGAAGGGGGCGATCGTCGAGGGATGCAGCCGCCAGGCGTCGGATCTGACCGGCGACCGTTACACGCATCACCTCGTGGACGTCACCAACGAGGAGGATGTCCGGGCGATGATGGTATCCATTGGGTCGCGCCACCGGCGGCTCGACGTGGTGATCAACAACGCCGGCATCGCGTCGATGAATCACGTGCTTCTCACGCCGCTCTCGTCGGCCGAACAGATCATGGCCACCAACTTTCTCGGCACGTTTCTCATCTGCCGGGAGGCCGCCAAGCTGATGCGCCCGCGCAAGCGGGGCCGGATCGTCAACCTCGGCTCGATTGCCTCGCCGATGCGGCTGGCGGGCGAAGCGGTGTATGCGGCGTCCAAGAGCGCGGTGGTGACATTCACCGAAGTGCTCGCGCGCGAGCTCGCCGATTGGGGCATCACCTGCAACGTGGTGGCGCCGACACCGATCGACACCGATCTGATCCGCGGCGTGCCGTCCGAGAAGATCCAGCGCATCATGGCGCAACTGCCGGTGCGCCGGACAGGCCGGTACGAGGATGTGGCGCACGTGGTGGACTTCTTCGTGGATCCGGCGAGTGATTTCATCACCGGACAGATCATCTATCTCGGAGGCGCCTGAGGTGCTGGACTGGCTCCTGGAGCGCATGGAGCAGTGGCGCGACCACGTGGCCGTCGTCTGGCGCGGCCAATCGGTGCGATACGGCGCGCTGGTCGACGCGATCGCGGCCTGGACCGCGCGCCTCGACGAGCAGCGGATCGCACCGGGACAGGTGGTGGCGATCCAGGGTGACTTCTCGCCCGACACCTGTGCGCTCATGCTGGCTCTCATCCAGCGGCGCGCGATCGTCGTCCCCCTGACTTCATCGGTGCGGGCGCACTGGGAGAGTTTCCTGCGCATCGCCGAGGTCCAGAAGATCTTCCAGTTCGATGACGAGGGCGGGTGGCGCGTGGAATCCCGCGACGAGCCGGGCGGTCATCCGCTGATTCGCCGGCTGCGCGATCAGGACTCGCCGGGCCTGGTGCTGTTCTCATCCGGATCCACCGGCGAGAACAAGGGGGTGCTGAACGACTTCGGCCGGTTGCTGGAGAAGTTCAAGGTTTCGCGGCAGCGCCTCACGACACTGACGTTCCTGTTGTTCGACCACATCGGCGGGGTGAACACGCTGCTCTACACCCTGTCGAACGGCGGTACCGCGGTCACCACCCAGAGTCATTCGCCCGAGGAGATCTGCGAGCTGATCGAGCGGTACCGTGTGGAGCTGCTGCCCACCACACCGACCTTTCTGAATCTTCTGCTGCTGTCCGAGGCCCATCACGCACACGACCTCTCATCGCTCCGCCTGATCACGTACGGCACGGAGGTGATGCCGGAGACCACTCTGCGGCGCGTGCACGAGGCCTTCCCCAACGCGCGCCTGCAACAGACGTACGGACTCACCGAACTCGGGATCCTCCGCACAAAGTCGCAGGACTCCGGCTCGCTGTGGGTGAAGGTCGGGGGTGAAGGCATCGAGACGAAGGTGGTGGACGGCACGCTCTGGATCCGAGCTCCCTCGGCGATGCTCGGCTATCTCAACGCGCCGAATCCCATCGACACCGACGGCTGGCTGAATACCGAGGATCAGGTGGAGGTCAACGGCGAGTACGTCCGGTTCCTCGGGCGCAAGTCGCAGATCATCAACGTCGGCGGCAGCAAGGTGTATCCGGCGGAGGTGGAGAGCGTGCTGCTGCAGCTGGACAACGTGAGCGACGCGACCGTGTATGCGGAGTCGAATCCGATCACCGGGCAGATCGTGGCCACGCGGCTCACGCTCAAGGAGCCGGAGGACATCCAGCAGCTGCGCAAGCGTGTGCGCGGGTATTGTCGCGAGCGACTGGCGCCGTTCAAGGTTCCGGTGAAGATCGAAGTGGTGGGTGACGCGCTGCACAGCGCGCGATTCAAGAAGATCCGCCGGCTATGAAGCAGGGGGTGGAGCGACTGGCCCCCGGCGACCGCGAGGGAGCGGAACACGCCGCGCGGCTCCACGCGTCACTGCTCCCGGACAGTCCGATCGCGCGGCTCGGGTTCCGGTTCATGAGCCGTTTCTACTACGCAACCCTGGTCGCGGACGGTCTGATCGGCTGCGATCTGGCGTACCATGACGGCGCGCCGGTAGGATTCATCGCGTACACGAGCCAGCCGGCGCGTTTCATGTCGGAGGGACTGCGGCGCCACTGGCTCGCGTTAGGCGCCCTGGTCGCCGGGCAGGTGCTGGCGAGTCCGCGCCGGCTGGGCGTGATCCTGTGGACCATGGCGTTCATGCGCGGACAGACCGGAGCCCCGCTCGATCCGAACGCCGGGGAGCTCCTCTCGTTCGGTGTCGAGCCGGATTTCCGCAGTACCCGGTTTGTGCGCGAGACCGGACGGCGCATCTCGGTCGAGTTGTTCGATGGCGCCCTCGCCTGGTTCCGCGCGCAGGGCGTGCGGGAGTGCCGAGCGGTGGTGGAGGCGCGCAACCGCGAGGCGTTGTTGTTCTATGTTGCGCGGGGGTGCCGGACGGAGCCGTTGGTTGGGAGCTCGCCGTCGCGGATGGTCGCGTGGTGCGAGACCTGTGAGCCAGCAGAGCGAATCGACAGCGACGAGCCCGGGACCTGACACCGTTGGATCGCCGGGACGCTCGCGTTCACTCGCGCGGAGCCGCGGCGAGCACGAACTGCAGGGCCATCGTTCCCACCGCGCCGCTCTCGACGACTTGCAGGCCCGCCTCGCGCACCAGCGCCACGAGGTCGCGAGCATCGATCCGACCATGACGATGCAGATGCGCGAGCAGGCCCCTCCCCCTCCCGACTCCGGCGAAGTCGACCGCCAGCAGTCGGCCTCCGGGCCGCAGCACGCGCCGCATTTCGCGCACACCCTGCAGGCGTGCGTTCCCGCGAAGATGATGAAGCATCACCGTGCTCAGGACGACATCGAATCGGGCATCCGCAAACGGCAGCGACTCGGCGACCCCGGTTCCGAACACGACATCGACGGCGGCCCTGGCTGCCTTCCCCGTCGCCCTGGCAATCATCTCGGGCGATGGGTCGATCCCGTGCACCGTGCCCGCAGACCCCACGCGCCGCCGGGCCGCGATCGCGAGCGTTCCTGTTCCGCAGCCGACGTCGAGCACGGACTCGCCGGTCTGCAGCTGCGCCAGGTCCAGGAGCCTCTCACGAAAGACCCGCTCCCTGCCGAGCGTCAACAGCCGGAGCAGGAGGTCGTAGCGAGCAGCCCAGTGCACGACCATGCCGGTCGTTCCGGATGCCCCATTCGCTGCCGCTGATTTCGTCACGTCACGCTCCCGCCCTCGCGGGGACTGCGATCATCCAGAATGGAGTTGCCGCGCGACCGGCGCAGGGTGAATTTCACATACCCATCGGCAAACAGGAACGGCATCACCCGCACGAGGAGCAATGGAAGACCCAACGCCGGTCGGACGATCTGCGCGCGCAAGGAATCGCGCGCCGGTCTTTGTGATTGGCTCTCCCCGCTCCGGGACGACGCTGCTGTACCACATGCTGCTCTCGGCCGGCGACTTCGCCGTGTATCGGTCTGAAGCCCTCGTCTTCAGCCTGCTCGAGCCGCGGTTCGGCAACCCGGGGCAGGCACGCAACCGCGACGCGCTTTTCGCCGAGTGGCTGCCGAGCGCCTACTTCACTCGATCCGGACTGGATCCCGCGGAATTCCGGAACCGGATCAGTGCCGGATGTCACAACGCCGGGGATTTCCTGCGCATCTTCATGGAGAGCATCGCCGAGAAACAGGGGGTGCGTCGCTGGGCGGACTGCTCGCCGGACAACCTGCTGTACATCGATGAGATCAGGCGCACGATCCCCGACGCGTTGTTCGTGCACATCATCCGCGACGGCCGGGATGTCGCCCTTTCGCTCGCGCAGCAGGGGTGGATCCGTCCGTTCCTGAAGAGTCCTCTGCAGGCCGTGCTCGCGTCGGCCCTGTTCTGGGAATGGATTGTGGGAAGGGGAAGAACCAACGGGCGACGGTATCCGGATGTGTACGCCGAGGTGTCCTTCGAAACGCTCACCACGAAGCCGCGCGAAGCACTGGCGGCGCTGGAGCCATTTCTGGAACATGATCTGGACTACGACCGCATCCTGGAGACAGGTATCGGTTCGGTGAGCCGGCCGAACACCTCCTTTCCGGAGAAGGAGCCGGGCGCGCGGTTCAATCCCGTGGGCCGATGGAGGAAGGGCTACTCGGAACGGGAGTTGGCGCGGCTCGAGTCGCTGATCGGCGCGTTTCTCGAGGAACTCGGCTATTCGCTTGAATCGCCTCGCGAGGCGTTGCGGACCAGTGCGGCGGACGGGTTGCTGCGAGCGCTCTATCGGCTCCGTTTCGAGTCACGGCACTGGTTGAAGTCCCGGACACCCCTGGGGCGCGTGTTCACCAACACGGATTTGCTGCGGGAGTTGCGCCCGCAGCCCTGACCGGGCGCTGCATTGCCGAGGCGCGTTGGCGCACGTCTGACCGGCGACCGGGCACTCTCTTCACGCGCGGCGCGGATCGACGACGTTTCATTGGCGCGCCGGGAGTCGACGGCACGATGGCGGATGCGCCCGGAGGGACTCGAACCCCCAACCCTCTGATCCGAAGTCAGAAGCTCTATCCAATTGAGCTACGGGCGCGGACTACCGGTGACTGCCGGTTACTGAATGCCTGAACCGATTCCTCGTTCCAGAGCTGAATGCTGGACACTGCACGCTTGAACAGGATGCTCTCTGCCGGTGCTGGATGCCGGTGCCGGTTTCGGCCTCTGGACTGTCGACTCATGCCCGCACGAGCTTGCGGTATTTGATCCGGTGCGGCTGGTCCGCGTCCGGGCCTTTGCGCTTCCGCAGATCGTCGATGTACGCCTGGTAATTGCCCTCGAACCAGACGGTCTCGCTCTCGCCCTCGAACGCCAGAATGTGGGTCGCGATCCGGTCGAGAAACCAGCGATCGTGAGTGATGATCACCGCGCACCCGGCGAAGTCGAGCAGCGCCTCCTCCAGCGCGCGCAGCGTATCGACATCCAGATCGTTGGTCGGCTCGTCGAGCAGCAGCAGGTTGCCGCCCGACATCAGCGTCTTCGCGAGGTGCAGCCGGTTGCGCTCGCCCCCCGAGAGATTGGCCACGAGCTTCTGCTGGTCGGCCCCGCGGAACCCGAATCCCGCCACGTAGGCGCGCGAGTTCATCTCGCGCTTCCCGACCGGAATGGTGTCGCGGCCGCCGGAGATCTCGTCCCACACGGTGCGCGCGCCGTCGAGCGTCCGGGTCTGGTCGGCGTACGCGATCACCACCGTCTCCCCGATCCGGAGCGAGCCGGCGTCAGGCGTCTCGCCCCCGTTGATCAGCCGGAACAGGGTCGTCTTCCCTGCCCCGTTCGGTCCGATGATCCCCACCAGCCCCCCGCGCGGCAGCGCGAATGACATCCCGTCGAACAGCAGGTTGTCGCCGTATCCCTTCTTCAGTTTGTCGGCGATGACCACGTCGTTGCCGAGTCGGGGCGGTGGCGGGATCACGATTTCGTTCTGGGCCACCCGCTCCAGCTGCTGATCGCTCACCAGATCCTCGTACTTCTGGATCCGGGCCTTGTTCTTTGCCTGACGAGCGCGCGGCGCCAGGCGCACCCACTCCAGCTCGCGTTCCAGCGTTCGCTGGCGGGCGCTGGCCGCCTTCTCCTCCTGCGCCAGACGCACCCGCTTCTGCTCCAGCCACTGCGAGTAGTTCCCCTCGTACGGATACCCCCGGCCGCGGTCGAGCTCGAGAATCCACTTCGCCACGTTGTCCAGGAAGTACCGGTCGTGGGTGATCGCCACCACGGTGCCGGGAAAGGTCTCGAGGTGTTTCTCCAGCCACGCCACACTCTCGGCGTCGAGATGGTTGGTCGGCTCGTCGAGCAGCAACAGATCGGGCTGCTCGAGCAGGATCCGGCAGAGCGCGACGCGACGCTTTTCCCCGCCCGAGAGCCTGGAGACGTCGGCGTCGGGCGGGGGAAGGCGCAGCGCATCCATCGCCACCTCGATCGTATTGTCGAGGTTCCACAGGTCCATGGCGTCGATGCGGTCCTGGACCCGCGACTGCTCGTCGAGCAGCTTCTGCATCGCGCCGTCGTCCATGGGCTCCGCGAACGCCATCGCGATTTCGTTGAAGCGGTCGAGCAGTGCGCGCTGTGCCTTCACCGCCAGCTCGACGTTGCCGCGCACGTCGAGCGCGGTATCGAGCGACGGCTCCTGCGGGAGGAAGCCGATCCTGGTACCCTGCGCGGCCCAGGCTTCACCGTTGTAATCCTGATCGATGCCGGCCATGATGCGCAGGAGCGAGCTCTTCCCGGCCCCGTTGGCGCCCAGCACGCCGATCTTGGCCCCCGGATAGAACGAGAGCCAGATGTCGTTCAGGATGACCCGCGACGGAGGTACGACCTTCGTCAGGGCCTTCATGACGTAGATGAATTGCGGCGGCATCGCTGCTTCGACTCGGTGAGCACACACGCCGGGGCCGGACACGCGGGCGACCCGGGGCAGATAATCTAGCCAATGGCCTCCCGCCGATTGCCGGCGGCCGCACCCCCGGCGCGTCACGAGACCAGCCGTGCCATTGGCGGCCGGCCTCATCCCGGCCATTTTCATCAGGGCGCCGCCGGTTCCACCACGTCCGATTGGCGCGCTTTCCCCGACGGAGAGGTCGTCATGCGAATCAGCATCGGATTGCCCGGGCGCGCCCTCTTCCCGGGCAGCGGCTGGGGCGGTCGCTGAGCCATGCCGACCATCGGATCCGCGACGTCGCGACCCAGCGAGAAGGTCTCGGGATTCATCGACGTGCCTGAAGGCCGTGATCCCGGCACGCGCATTCCCGTCAGCATCGTCTCCGGCGCCAAGGATGGGCCGGTCCTGGCGCTGATCGCCGGGACCCACGGGTCGGAGCCGTCACCGATTCTCGCGCTCCAGCGGGTGCGCGCCGAGCTCGATCCGGCGCACCTCTCGGGGACCGTGATCCTCGTCCACATCGCCAACGTCCCCTCGTTCGTGCATCGCACCATCTACCGCGGCCCGTGGGATCAGAAGAACCTGAATCGCGTGTTTCCGGGTCAGCCGGATGGGACGGCGTCCGAACGCATCGCCCACGCCATCACCACGCAGGTGATCGATCAGTGCGAGTACCTGGTCGACATGCACTCGGGCGACGGGAACGAGTCGCTGCGGCCGTACTCGTACTGGAACAACCTCGGCCTCGATGCGCGGGTGGATGCGACGGCGCGCGAGATGGCGGTGGCCTTCGGGCTCGATTACATCGTCATCGATCGCGGACGGCCCCGGGATCGCGGCGCCACCGTGTTCTGCTCCAACACCGCGCACGTGCGCGGCAAGCCGGCCGTGACCACCGAGGCAGGCGAGGTCGGGGTCCCGACCGGGGAGATGGTCGCCCTCAATGTCCGCGGTGCGTTCGGCGTCATGCGGTACCTCGGCATGCTCCCGGGACCGCCTGAGGCGGCGGGGAAGCCGCGGTGGATCGATCCGTCGGAAGTGCTGACGAGTCCCGGATCGGGCACCTGGCATCCGGCGGTGACACCCGATCAGCAGGTGCGGAAGGGCGATCTGCTCGGCCGCCTGACGGACTATTTCGGGGAGCAGATCGGCGAGGTGCGCGCACCGCTGGATGGCGTGGTGCTGTACGTGGTGGCGTCGCCGGCCATGAGCACGGGCGAGCCGGTGGCGATGGTCGGGACGATCGCGGCCGACGCGTGACAGCCTTCGCGGCGGTCGCGCACCCTGTAAATTCGCCCGGATGATCGCCGTCGCGCTTCTCGCGTTCTTCCAGATCCGGACCACGCAGGCCATTCCCGGCACCGGGGCCCCCCAGTTCACGGTGCCGCGCGCATCCAGCGAGCCCGTCGTCGACGGCGTGCTCGGCGATTCCGCCTGGTCCGGCGCCGCCCGCCTAACGGGGTTCTCACAATACCAGCCGGTCGACGGCCGGCCGGCCGACCAGCCGACCGACGTGCTCGTGCTCTACACGGCCAAGGCGCTGTACTTCGGGATCGTCGCCCACGTGAGACCGGGCGTTCAGGTGAGCGCCACGCTTTCCAAGCGCGACAACATCACCAGCGACGATCGCGTGGTCATCTACCTCGACACCTTCAACGACCACCGCCGGGCGTTCATGTTCGGCGTCAACCCCCTCGGCGTGCAGCTCGACGGGGTGCTGAGCGAAGGATCCGGAGCGGCCGGACAGATGTTCGGGTTCGGCGAGGATCTCAACCCGGACTTTCAGTACCAGTCGGCGGGGCGCATTACCGACAGCGCCTACGTGGTGGAAGTGCGGATTCCGTTCAAGAGCCTCCGCTTCGCGTCGTCGGGGTCACAGACCTGGGGCCTCAACATCGCCCGCTACACGCCGAGCGCCAACACCGAGGACACCTGGGTCGACACCAAGCGCGCCTCGGCCAGTTTCCTGGTGCAATCGGGCACCATGAGCGGCATCGCCAACGTGGAGCGCGGGATCGTCGGCGAATGGCAACCGTTCGTGACCGGCACCATGAACGGCGCGCGCGACGCGGTGACCGGCGGATTCAAGCGCGAGAATGCGAAGGCGGACGCCGGGGTCAATCTGCGGCTCGGCTTCCCCGCCATCTCGCTCGACGGGACCATCAATCCCGACTTCAGCCAGGTGGAAACCGATGTCGGCCTGGTCACCGCCAACGAGCGCTTCGCGTTGTTCATTCCCGAGAAGCGCCCCTTCTTCCTGGAAGGGATCGAGCTCTTCAGTACGCCCAACCAGCTCGTTTACACGCGCCAGATCGTGACTCCCGCGGCCGGCGCCAAGATCACGGGAAAGTTCGGGCGGTTCGGCCTGGCGCATCTCACCGCGGTCGACGACCGGCCCGGGCCTAACGCGCTCTTCAACGTGTCGCGACTGCGGACGGACTTCGGCGGCAACTCGATTGGCGGGATCACGTTCACCGACCGGCGCGCCGGCGACACGACCAACACCGTCCTGGCCGCCGATTCCCGGCTGGTCTTCGCCAGGTACTACTACCTGGAGACCCAGTTCGGGCAGTCCTGGACACGACACGGCGACGGGACACGCTCGTCGCCCCTGTACAGCGCGGTCTGGGATCGCACCGGACACACCTGGGGCTTCCACTATTCGCTGGTGGGATTCGGCCCGGACTTCGAGAGCGCTGCGGGGTTCGTGCCACGCTCCGACAACGTCAACCTGGGCTTTTTCAACCGCGTCGCCTTCTGGGGCAGGACCGATCGTTCGCTGATCCAGAGCGCGTGGTTCTTCGGGGGTCCGAACCGTATCTGGCACTACGACGATTTTCTCCACCACGCCGCGCTCGAGGGGCAGGAGAACGTGCGGATGATGGTGAATCTGCGCGGGGGATGGCGGGTGAACGGGATTGCCGCCCGCAGTTTCTTCGGCATGGACCCGGCGAATTTCCGCAATCTGTCGGTGGCCACGGCCGGCGGCGAGCTGGTGCCCTACCTGCCGCCACGCAAACTGCGCAACCTCTGGTCCGATTCGATGGCGGTCAGCACGCCGGTCCTGCGCACGGTGGACGCCTCGCTGGCGCTGGTCTGGGCGCACGTCCCGATCTTCGCCGAGGGATCGGAAGGGACCACCACCCGCTACAATGTCTCGTTAGGCTTCCGGCCCACGCCGAGCATCAGGGTGCAGGCGCTGGCGGCGTTCTCGCATATCTCGCGGGTGCGCGACGGCTCCGAGTACGCCCGCACGTTCATTCCGCGGCTCAAGCTGGAGTATCAACCGTCCCGTTCGCTCTTCTTCCGGGTGGTGAGCGAGCTGCGCGACGAGCGCACGGCCGCGCTGCTGGCCGCCGGGACGACCCTGAGCCCCCTGTACGTCAACGGCGCGCCCTCGGTGGCCACGCACACCAGGAACCTGCGCACCGACTGGCTGATTTCGTTCGAGCCCACGCCCGGCACCGTGGCGTTCTTCGGCTACGGGAGTACGCTCGAGCGCCCCGAGACCCCCGGGCTCGACCGGTTGCGCCGCGCCCAGGACGGATTCTTCGTGAAGTTAGCCTACCAGTTCCGCAGTTGACCTATGGCCTATGGCCTTTGGCCTTTGGCCTTTCAAAATGATCGACTTCACCGGAATCGCTGATCGTCTGACAGCCAGCCCCCTGACCGCGCTCCCGCTGCTGTTTCTGGGCGGCGTGCTCACCAGCCTCACACCATGCATCTACCCGATGATCCCGATCACGCTCGCGCTGGTCGGGGGCGAGTCGGTCGGCGTGGGGACGCCTGCGAGAAAGCCGGTGATGCTGACGCTGGCGTACGTACTCGGACTGTCACTCGTCTACGCGTCGCTCGGTCTCTTCGCGGGGCTCTCGGGCACGATCTTCGGCACCGTGAGCTCGAATCCGTGGCTCTACTTCGTGCAGGCAAACGCGCTGCTGCTGGCGGGGCTGTTCATGCTGGACGTGTTCACGCTGCGGATGCCGCAGTCCACCATGGAGTGGGCGAATCGGGTGGGACGTGGCGGACACGGCGCCGGTGCGTTCGCGATGGGTGCGGTGTCGGGGCTGGTGGCGGCGCCATGCTCCGCGCCCGTGATGGCCGCGGTACTCACCTGGGTGACGCACACCCATAGCGCCGTGCTCGGATTCAGCTATCTGTTTGTCTTCTCGCTCGGCATGTGCGCACTTCTTTTCCTGGTCGGGGTATCCTCGGGCGCCCTGGCCCGGCTGCCGCGGGCCGGTGTCTGGATGCTTCGCGTGAAGCGCGTCTTCGGATTCGTGATGCTGGGGGCGGCCGAGTATTATCTGGTGAAGATGGGACAGGTCCTGCTATGACATCGAGCCTGGTGAAGGTGGCGTTGATCGCGCTCGCGGCCGGCATCCCGGCCACGGCGTGGAGTCAGGAGTCGGGGATTGCGGTGGGTTCCGTGGCGCCGGCCGCCGCGGTCGAGACGCTCGACGGTCAGCCCGCCGACTTGTCCCAGTACATCGGGAAGGGACCGGTGCTGCTGGAGTTCTGGGCGACGTGGTGCCCCAACTGCCGGGCGCTGGAGCCGCGGATGAAGGCCGCCATCGGGAAGTATGCCGGAAAGGTGAAATTCGTGGCGGTGGCTGTGTCAGTGAACCAGACGGTCGAGCGTGTCAAAGCCTACAGGGACGCGCACGGGATGAAGCAGGACATCGTCTGGGACCGGGACGGCAACGCGGCAGGCAACTATGAGGCACCGGCCACTTCGTACATCGTCGTCATCGACGCCGCTGGCAAGGTGGTGTATACCGGCGTGGGCGCCGACCAGGACATCGACGCGGCGGTCCGGAAGGCGCTCTGAGCCGAGGGCGCGCGCGCTGGCACCGGGCGGTCACCGATGCGTTGTATCCGTCATCGCGTTAGGCTCATCGACCGGACACCCGGGTCTCCTCGCGGCGGCCCTGCGCCGGGGGTGCGCCATCGTGGCGTTGGGCATCGCGGCGGCCTGCGGCACGTTCGTCACCGCGCCTGGCGTCCCGCTCACTGGCACGTGGGGCGGCGTCCACCTGCTGGCGCAGCTGAACGAGTCCGGAGGGACACTCGAGTACGACTGCGCCAGCGGGACCATCGACGCGCCGTTGGTACCCGACGAGGGCGGGCACGTGAGCGCTCTGGGCACGCATTCGCCCGGGCATGGTGGACCTGTCATGGAGGGCGAGGTTCCGCCGAAGCTCCCGGCGCGCTACGACGGTTTCGTTTCCGGCGACCGGCTGTCACTCACCGTGACACTGACCGAGACCAACGAGGTCGTGGGGACGTTCGACCTGAGACGCGATGCGTCCGGGCAGGTGTTCAGATGCCTGTGAGGGCCTGACGGACCCGGCGTACCGGCCGCTGGAATGCTGCCCCGATGAAACGCGCGTCGATCGCGCGTACACTGTCTGGAATGCTGCCCCGATGAAACGCGCGTCGATCGCGCGTACACTGTCCGGTCTCCTGCCTGAACGCCCATATTGGGTCGACGCTGATTCAAACCGACCGGCCTGCCGTCGGACTCGCGGTGCGTCTGCTCCGCTCCGTGTGCAGGCCGCCTGACTCGAGAGGGCATGTCGTCATGTTCTCGCATGCGACGATCCGGGGAAGGACCTCGTGGCTCCTGCATGGTCTCCTCACGGCTTCGGTGGCGCTCGCCTCAGCCGCGGCGCCGGCTCAGGCACAGGCGCACGTCCTCCTGGGTGTGGACAGGCTCGCCGACTCGATGCCCGCTGTCCTCGTGGGCAAGCGCGTGGGCCTGATCACCAACCACACCGGCCGCGACCGCCACGGCACCAGCACGATCGACATCCTCGCGAAACGATCCGATCTCACGCTCGTGGCCCTCTACGCCCCCGAGCACGGGATCCGGGGCGTCGCGACCGGCCGCGTGGGCGACGAGGTCGATCAGGAGACGGGACTGCCGGTGCACTCGCTGTTCGGGCAGACGCGCAAGCCCACACCAGAGCAGCTACGGGGCGTCGACGCGCTGGTCTTCGACATCCAGGACGTCGGAGTCCGCCAGTACACGTTCCTGTCGACCATGGCGCTGGCCATGCAGGCCGCGGCCGAGAAGGGGATCCCGTTCGTCGTCCTCGACCGTCCCGACCCGATCACCGGAACGCTCGTCGAGGGCAACATCCTCGACCCGGCCTTCTCATCGTTCGTTGGACTCTACCCGATCGCGTCCAGACACGGCATGACCGCCGGGGAACTGGCCGGATTCTACAACGACCATTTCGGCATCCACGCGGAGCTGACGGTGGTGAGGATGACCGGTTGGAGACGGGACCTGTGGATGGACGGCACCGACCTCCCCTGGAAGGGGCCGTCTCCGAACTTGCCCAACTTCGAAGGCACCCTGCACTATCCGGGAACGGTTTTCATCGAGGGCACGAACCTGTCGGAGGGACGCGGAACCGAGAAGCCCTTCGAGCAGGTGGGAGCCCCCTGGCTGCGGGCAGAAGAGGTGGCGGACTCGATGAACGCGCTGAGGCTCGCCGGCGTCCGCTTCGATGCAGTGGACTACGACATCCGGCCCGACGCCCGGAAATACGGAGGTCAGCGGGTCCATGGTGTCCGTCTCGTTGCCACGGACCGCTCAAGCTACCGGCCCATCGCGACCACGATGCTCCTCATCGACATGGTGCGACGCCTCCATCCGAACGACTTCGCCTGGACGAGCAGCACGGGTCAGGACGGCCAGACGACTTACTCCCTGGACCGGCTCGCCGGAACTGACCGGCTGCGCCATGCCATCGAAAACGGCACGCTGCCCGCTCTTCTGGCCGAGTGGGACCGGGACGCGCAGCGCTTCCGCGAGCTTCGCGCTCCGTACCTGTTGTATCCGTGAGGGCCAATCCCTTGAAGACCCTCCGGTCTTCCGTCGCCCGCATCGCTCTTCAGGCCATCGCCGCGCTCGCGGTGTGCCAGCCGCAGCTCGGTGCGCAGGCCGGTGTGCCCCTGCGCGTGATGACCTTCAACATCCACGGTGGTCAGGAGGGGCTGACCAACGTGGCCGCTACCATCCGGGAGGCAGCGCCCGACATCGTAGGCCTCCAGGAAGTCGACGTGCACTGGGCCGACCGGAGCAGCTTCGTGGACGAGGCCGACTCGCTTGCGCGAGCGTGCGGCATGCAGGTGCGCTTCGGGCCCATTTACGAGCTGCCGGCGCTGTCGCCCGGCGCGCCCGCTCGCGAGTTCGGGGTGGCCATTCTGAGCCGGAGACCCATCGTCCGTTCCGAGAATCACGAGATCACGCGGCTGTCGACCCAGGCCGACCTGCCGCCCCAGATCATGCCGGGCTTCCTCCAGGTCACCCTCGACGTGGGCGGTAGCCACGTCGACGTCTTCGACACGCACCTCGACTACCGTCGCGACCCGGCCGTTCGCCAAACGCAGGTCGCCGAGATGTTAGGGATCATCGGCAAGGTCGGAGGCCCCGCGATCCTGGTCGGCGACATGAACGCATCGCCCGAGGCCGGCGAACTCGCGCCACTCTTCCAGACCCTGACTGATGCGTGGACGGCGGGCTCCGGCCCGGGCTTTACGTACCCGGCGTCGGCACCGGCGGAGCGCATCGACTACGTGCTCTTCACGGGCGGGATCCGCGTCCGGTCGGCTCGCGTCGTGGCGACGCAAGCGTCGGATCACCGGCCGCTGGTAGCAGACCTGGAGATCGCCCCGGGATCCTGAGCGGGGCCTGGGATTTCACGCTCTCCAGCCAGGCCGACCACCACAGCACCCGGAGCGCGTCGGCGCCGGCGGCGAGTCGCTCGGCGGCGAAGTCTCGCGTGGCGGCGTGGAGGGGCCCGTGGGGGTCGAAGCCGACGTCGCGGTCGAGGCGGAACAGCGTCTCCACCTGGGCGTGCGATTCCCGGATTTCGTCGAGGATCGCCTGCCAGGCCTTCCCCGCCACCGAGCGCGGCTCACCGCGCACCCGCGACGTCACGTCCACCTGCCTAACGAACGAGTCCACGAAGTCGCGCTCGAAGCGGCTGTGAAAGCCCGGGTCGGTGGTGTAGCCTCCGGGATTGGGGATGGTAGCAGCCCAGCCAGCGTGGTTGGCGGACGCGTGGTGGGGGTTGGACGCGTCGGTGACGTAGTGGCCCAGGATCCCGGCGTCGTTCACAATGCGCTGCTCGATCCACTCCCGCCGGCGGGCGTCGGGCTCCTGACGCCACAGCCGCCATTCCGCGACCAACCGCTGGTAGAGCTCGAGCATCCGGTACGGGAGAAGGCCCACGTTGTTCGGGCCGTCGGCAATGCCGGCACCGTACAGGGCCTGTATGAACGCGAATCGGTCGGGGGCGTCCAGGGCTCCCGGCGGGACGTTCTCCATCCATATGAAGTGATCGAGGGCGAACGCTCCATCCATGGCCGCGAGCTCGCGAACTCGCCAACGGTCGGGCTCGGGGTCGAGATAGACGAGTTGGTCGGCCGCATTTCTGAAGAACGACGGCATCTCGACGGGAAGCGCCGCGAGTGCGGCCCGGGCGGCCATCTCGTGGCCGCGAACGCCCCACCATCGGGAACCACGCGCGTCACCATGCGGTCCCGTGAAGGCGATTCCTGCCGTGACCAGGAGAACCATCATATCCATGGACGCGCCCTCCCCAGGTGGTCGGCTCCTCATTCGCGACGGGAAGATAGCGCGGTCGGCGGCGGCGGACCCGGGTCGTCGCGTCCAGCTGGCATGTGTCTGTCTCGCTGCCACATCTTTTCGGCGCCAGGCTTGTGTCGCGGCCGATCGTCGACCGTTGCAACTTCGATTCGCGGAACGTATCTACGTGGCGTTTGGCCTCGTCGATTTCACATTCTTCGCAGGAAGGCGCGATATGTTGAATTCAGGGTCGGATGGAGCAGGTCCGCGGATGAGGCGCCGTCTGCTGCTCAGCCTTGCTGTTGCACTGGGACTCGCAGCAGCGCAGCCCGTCGCAGCCCAGACGGGCACTGTGACCGGGCGTGTCCTCGACGCGCAGAAGGGCATTCCGGTCGCCGCGGCGCAGGTCGTCATCGTGGGAACGTCCCTGGCAGTGGTCGTAGATGCCGACGGACGTTTTACCATCGCGAGCGTGTCCGTGGGCACCCACGTGGTTCGGGCCATTCGCATCGGGTACCAGACGGCCAGTGCTACGGTGTCTGTGCAGGCCGGCGCGCGGGCCAGCGTCGAGCTGAGAATGAACCCCAGCGCCATTTCACTGGACGCCGTCGTGGTCACCGGGGCGACCGGAGATACCAGAAGGAAGGTCATTGGCAACGCGGTCACGTCGTTGAGCGCACCCCAGGTGCTCGAGCAGGCTCCGGCCGCCAACATCACCGAGGTACTGCAGGCGAAGACGCCAGGGCTCACCATCATGCCGGGCTCCGGTGAGGCTGGCACCGGGGCCGACTTCCGTCTCCGCGGCGCGTCGTCGGTGTACGCCAACACGAAGCCCACGATCTACGTCGACGGCGTGCGGATCTACTCCGACAGCTCGGGCAACTTCAACGTGTTCGGACAGAACACCTCCGCCCTGGACGCCATCAACCCGGCCGACATCGAGTCCATCGAGGTTATCAAGGGCCCGGCGGCGGCCACGCTGTACGGCGCCGAGGCCGCGTCAGGCGTAATTCAGATCATCACCAAGAAAGGCCGCGCCGGCGCGGTGCAATGGGACGCCAGCGGGGAGTTCGGCGGCAATGACTGGCCGGACAACCTCCGACCCATCAACTACGGGGTGGCTACCGCCGCCCGCATCGCGGACCCGACGAACTATCCCGGTTACCAGGGCCTCAAAGAGGGCGACATCATCTCGCACCGGGTCATGAACGAGTCGGATGCCCTCCGCACCGGCCAACTCACCAAGTACTACCTGAGCGCTCGCGGGGGCGCGGAGAACCATTCGTTCTATGTCTCCGGCGGTCGGGACGCAGAGGATGGAAGCTACTTCAACAACTACTCGAACCGGACGTCGCTGCGCGGCAACTTCCAGTTCCGTCCCACGCCGAAGCTCACATTCTCGACCGACGTCGGCTACAGCATCAACACGGTGCGGCTCCCCCTGAGCGACAACATCGCCACCGGGCTGATCATCAGCTCGTACCTCGCGACCCCGGGGCGCAAGTACCCGTTCCCCGCAGGGCTCAACTACTTCACCATCGAGCCCTCGGTGTTCAACACGTACGAGAACATCACGCGCTCGGACCGATACATCCTTGGCGGGACAACCGAGTACAAGTTCACGGACTGGCTGAGCAGCAAGCTCGTCGTGGGATACGACCTCGACGCCGGTCAGGCCGAGGTCTACTTCCCTCCGGCACCGGCGGGCACCAACCCGTTCACCGCCCGGGCCAGCTTCGACGTCGACAACACCAAGGGGCTGATCGCCGAGGGACGCCCGTTCAACAAGAATCTGACGGTAGACTGGACCGGCAAGGCGACGCGCCAGATCAACACCAACCTGGTGTCCAACACCTCGGTGGGCATGCAGTTCTTGAAGAACAGCAACCAGAACACGCAGGCGTTTGGGCAGGACCTTGGCGCCGCCGGCATCCGCTCCATCGCCTCGGCCGCCGTCACCTGGGGCAACGAGAGCTTTTCGGAGCAGAAGTCGCTGGGCCTCTACGCCCAGGAACAGCTGGGTTGGCACGACCGGCTGTTCGTGACGACTGCGCTCCGCATGGACAACAACTCCGCGTTCGGCTCCAAGCTGAACCGGGTGTTCTACCCCAAGGTTTCGGCCTCGTGGGTCATCTCGGACGAGAGCTACTTCCACATCCCGAGCGTGGACCAGCTCCGACTGCGCGCCGCGTGGGGTCAGGCAGGCAACTCACCCGGCCCCTTCGACGCCGTTCGCAGCTACACGACGTCCGTGGAGACGGGGCCAAGCTCCACGGCTTCGGCCCTGCGGTACAACTCGGTGGGCAACACCGACCTGAAACCCGAGCGCGCCTCGGAGATCGAGGTCGGATTCGAAGCCGGTCTCTTCAAAGGTCGCCTGGGACTGGACGCCAGCTACTACAACAGCCGCACGAGGGACGCGCTGCTTCCCGTAGACGTGGCTCCCTCCACCGGCTTTACCGGCACTCAGCTCCAGAACCTGGGGACCATCGCGAACAGTGGCATCGAGCTGCTGGTCAACGGCACTCCGCTCCGAAGCTCCTTCCTCACCATCGCGACCACGCTCAGCCTCGCCACCAACCACAACGAGCTGCTCTCGTTCGGGGATAATCGCGCCCCCATCGTGTTCGGCGCGTACGCTCCCGTCGAGCGGTACCAGGTGGGGTATCCACTGGCCGGGTTCTGGGCGCAGAAGGTCCAGTACGACGCCAGCGGGAAGCTCATCAAGAACGCGCAGGGTCGCCCCATTCTCGAGGACTCGTCCCTCTATATGGGACCGTCGATCCCGACCCGGGAAATCGCGCTCTCGAACACGTTCACTTTCTTCGACAAGATCCGGCTGTACGGGCTGCTCGACTACAAGGGCGGACACTATCAGTTCAACGTGAAGGACTGGCGGCGCGACCGGTCGGGCGTGTCGTGGGCGACGGTGAACCCGGCGGCCGACCCCGACGAGGTGCTGGTGCGCCAGTTCGCATCGCAGACGTTCCTGCACATCCAGAAAGCGGACTTCATCAAGCTGCGCGACCTGTCCGTGAGCTACGACCTTCCGGCCTCCGTCACACGCCGGATCGGTGTGGCCCGCTCCACGCTCACACTCTCCGGCCATAACCTGAAGATCTGGACGAAGTACGGAGGAGCCGACCCCGAAGTGAACTTCCACGGTGAATCGACATTCAACCGCAACGATTCGTGGACGGTGCCGCAGTCCCGGCGGTTCTCCGCCTCGATGACGGTGTCCTTCTGATGGCTACCCGGCTGGCTTACAGAGAGGCGACCATGAACGTGACCACTTCGCGCCGCCTGCGCCTTCCGGCGACGGCACTTGCGCTCCTCATGGGGATGGCCCTGGCAGGGTGCGGCAGCCTGCTGGACGTGACCAATCCCCGTTTCATCAGCGAGGGCCAACTCACCGACCCCGCCCTCAAGCAGCTCGTCGTCAACGGCGTCATCGGGGAGTTCCAGTACGCCTACGGCTACTACGCTCTCTATTCGGGCATACTCTCCGACGAGACCTTCACGGACCACACGAACGTCGGCGTCCGCGAGCTGTCGCTGCACAACATCCTCGAGAGCAACGACGTCGACGCATCTGTGTACGCGAACCTCCACCGGGCGCGCCAGTCCGCGGAGGACGCGGTGGTGCGGCTCAAGGCGATGCTGGGCGACTCCAGCTCATCGAGTCTCAACATGGCAACGGTGCTCGCCTACGGCGGATACGCCTACACCCTTCTTGGCGAAGGCTTCTGCGAGTCGCCGGTCGATCTGAGCGCCCCGATTTCGTCCGACGAGCTGCTCCAGAAGGCTGTCTCGATGTTCGACCAGGCTATCTCCACCGCCACCGCTTCGGGTTCGAGCGCTGGGGCAACCGACATCATCAACATGGCGCGAGTGGGGGCCGCCCGGGCTTCGCTCAAGAGAGGTGACAAGACAGCCGCGCTGACGTACGCGTCGCAGGTTCCCGCGGCCTACCAGCAGTTGATCTACTACTCGGCCAACTCGGTACGCGAGAACAACATCATGAATGTGCCGGCAGGCGTGTCCGGCGCCTGGCTGAGCATGGGCCCCCACTTCCTCGCCCTGGCCGATCCGCGCGCTCCGATGACGACGCTGACGACCCTGCGAGGGCTCAACTCCAACCCCATCGTGCCACCGCAGACTCCCTACATGTACACCGGCTGGTCGGCGACCACGGTGAACAACAAGATCCTGACCACCACGAACATCGCATTCGCCACGGGACTGGAGGCGCAGTACGTGGTGGCGGAGGCCCAGGGGCCCACGGCCGCTACACTGGCGTTCGTCAACGATCGACGTGCCGTGGGCGGGGAAGCACCCGTGAGCCTAACGGGGGACGACCTGATGACCGAGTTGCGGACCCAGAGGAGCCTGGATTTCTACCTCACCGGTCAGCGCCTGGGCGACCTGAGGCGGTACAAGGCCACGCTCGGGATCGATCTCTTCCCCACCGGGAAGTACCCAGTCACCAACGAGGTCTACAGCGGCGCCGAATGCTTCATCGTGCCGTTGAGCGAGAAGGCAACGAATCCGTTCTACTCCAAGTGAGCTGGCGGGAATCACCGGCCGGGGGATCGAGGTTCGTGCGCCGACAGCGCACGAGCCCGCGATCCCCCGGCCGTCTCGCGGAAACACGTATGTGAACGGGACTCGCCGCGCCTCGGCCGGAACGTTCCTGGCCGCCGTCTTTTTCTTCTCCTCCTTCTCCATTCCGGCGTCCGCGGTCCCGGTCGCGTCTGCGATGGCGTACGCCGCGGCCGACACCATCCGAGTACAGAACGGTCGCATCCGCGTCGGCTTCGACGCGGCGGATGGGAGGCTGACTGAGCTGGTGGACATCCGGACGGGGCATTCCTTCGTGGGGGGGCCGTCGTCCAGGGGTGAGCCCTGGCTCTTGAACCTGTCTCAGGTTGGCGGCGCGGCGGTGGTTGCACCCGACGACGCGAAGCGATTCACCTGGAGCCGTCCGGAGGGCAGCGAGGCGGCCCTGCGCCTGGAGTGGGGGGACTTCGGGTTGGTCGCGGCTCCCGGGTTGCACGTGACGGTCACCGTCAGCGCGCGCGGGAATACGCCGTTCAGCGCGTGGAACATCGTGGTCGAGGGACTGGGTGCCCTTGGCATCGACGAGGTGCGCTTCCCCCGGGTGACAGGAATCCTGCCTCTCGGAAGCGGCGAGGCGTTGGCGGTCCCCCGATGGATGGGGCAACTCTCCCGCGACCCGGCGAAACAGTTCGTGGATCGCAACGGCGCCGGCCGGCGCCAGGAATGGCCCTACCCCGGCACGCTCTCCATGCAGGCGCTTGCCCTGTATCGTCCCGGCGCGGCGGGTCTGTACCTCGCCGCCGACGACACGTTGGCATTTCGCAAGAGCTTTGCCCTGTGGGGGGACAGCGCGGGAAGCCTGTCGTACGAGATCACACAACAACTCCCCGATCCGAATCGGCCCAGGCAGCGCTGGTCACCCGGGTATTCCGCGCTGGTAGGGACGTTCGAAGGCGACTGGCTCACGGCGGCAGAGATCTATCGGGAATGGGGCACGCGACAGCGCTGGGCGCGCCAGAGCCGGCTGAACCGCGGCGTCGTGCCGTCGTGGCTCCGCGAGACGGGCATGTGGGTATGGAACCGAGGGCGCTCGCCGGGAGTGGTGCCGCCGGCTCTCGCGTTAGGCGACGCCCTCGGGCTGCCCGTGAGCATCTACTGGCACTGGTGGCACCACGGCGCGTACGACACGAGCTTCCCCGACTACCTCCCCCCGCGCGAGGGCGTGGCGCCCTTCGAGCGCGCGCTGCAGGACGCCCACGCCGGTCGGGTGCACGCCATCGTGTACATGAACCAGCGCCTGTGGTGCATCCACACGCCAAGCTATCAGGCGGAAGGCGCCGCGCGATGGGCGGTGAAGGGGAAGGACGGCAAGGTTCACGAGGAGGTCTACAACGTCTTCGACCCGCAACCCTGTGTGGCGATGGACGTGACCACGCCCTTCTGGCGCGCCAAGTACGCCGGGATCGCCGATACGGTGATCAACCAGTACGGCGTGGACGGGATCTACATGGACCAGGCCGTGCAGTCGCTGGTGTGCTACGACTCGACGCACGGCCACCCCGTGGGCGGTGGCAACTACTGGATGGGTGGCTTCGAAGCGCTGGAGTCGGACATCCGCGGGCGGGTGAGAGCGGGACGGGATCTCGTCCTCGCCGGGGAAGGTGCCGGCGAGGCATGGCTACCCTCCCTCGATCTGATGCTCACCCTCCAGGTGAGTCAGGAGCGGTACTCGGACCCGGCGACGGGCTGGGAGCCGATTCCCATGTTCCAGGCGGTCTACCACGCCTTCGGCATCACCTACGGCAGCTACTCGAGTCTCCACATGCCGCCGTACGACGACCTCTGGCCCGCCCAGTACGCTCCCAGCGAGCCCCTTGCACTCATGGACCGGACGTTCCAGCGGCAATTCTACCTGGAACAGGCGCGGTCCTTCGTCTGGGGGCTCCAGCCGACCATCGCCAATTTCCAGGTGACGGACTTGGTGGAGCGGCCCGAGGAGACGGCCTACATGATGCGCCTGGCGCGCATCCGTGCCCGCGCGCTGGACTACCTGCTGTATGGGACGTTCCTGCGTCCCCCCGCGCTGAACGTGCCGGACGTCGACGTGCGGCTTTCGCGTGTCTCTATCTACGCCGCGCAGCGCAGCGGCCCCACGGTTTCGGACGGCCGCTCTCCGGCGGCCCTGGCGGGTGCGTGGCGGGCCGCGGACGGAAGTGTCGCGATCGCGGTGGCGAGCATCCTCGACGAGCGTTCGAGCATTGCATTCACGGTGGACCCGGCCGCCTATGGCCTCGTTCGGGGCGGCCGGATCGTCCGCGTCGACGAAGATGGTGTGCGGCCGTTTGGGGCCTTCGGCCTCTCGCCCACTCCCATCCGGCTGAACCTCCCGGCCGGGGGTGCCGTGGTGCTCGAGTTCCGATCCGATAGCGCCGGTGGATAATCAGCAGGTGCGCCGGATCCAGATACCTCAACGACGGTCGAGGTTTCTCACTCGCGATCGGTTCACGGCCAGGTCACGCGGCTCACCGACCAGGCGGGGATTGACACCGTTCCGACCACGGTCGTATCCCGTCGCACGACGCTGGTCCGGATGGGACTATTCCACGCGTCAGGCCCGGGACCTGTGACTAGCTCCGCATGCAAGGTAGATCCCACCGGTTTGCCATTGAGCACGATCGCGAGCTGGTAGGCACGGCTTCCCTTGTTCGTGACGAGGAGGGTTGTGCCCGCCGCAGTCCGGTAGGCCTGGGCGAAGACCGCCGGAATCGTGCGGCCGGGAGCGCGCGCCGCTGCAGTCCCTCCGCCGGTCACGCGCGTCCGATAACTCGCCGTGGCGGCATTGATCGCCTCGGCGGCGAGAGAGTACGCACTGGCCTGCGCGCTCAGGTAGAGCTCGCCCGCCAGTCCCGCGATGCTCCCCCTGGCCGCCCCCGCGCCGGTAGCCTCATCCATCCGGTGATCGTCGGCCAGGTCGATCCCGGCCGGCCCTATGAGCTGATGCATGCCCACGTGCCAGACCTGCGGCAGCGTGGACAGCCGCGCCGCGTACTCCGCCGCCCAGATCCCGCCATATAGCGTCCCGACCATGCTGGTTTCAGGCCGCGCCGAGCCGCTGCCCGGATCGGCCTCAGTGATGATGATGGGCATGCTGCCGAACAGCGGCCGGACGTAGTCGCGCACGCGGCCGTCCGTCTCGCTCGCCAGCACCTCGTTCAAAGCGGCGATGAGGTCCGCCTCGGAGGCGCGGATCTGCGGATACTGATGGTAGCTGAGCACGTCCCAGTAGCGCGGCCGCACCTGCGCCAGCGTGGAGTCCCAGACGGCGAGGAGTGCGGCAGCGTACCAGCGAAGCTTCTGATCGCTCGTGCGCCAGTGATCGACGCGCGCGGTTTTCTCTTGCACGCGCGCCATCACGCTCTCCAACAGGTTCGTCGTCTTGAGACTCCATTACTTTGGGCTAACGCCCCCGATGCCGTGCCGAACAGGAACACGACCATGATCAAGGCAAGATGCTGCGATGGTGCTCTGGACGATGGCGGCACTTGTTGGGGCATGTTAGTGAGAGTTGGTGACGCCTAACGCCGTACAGATTCTTGATACGCGTAAGCCGTGTCAAGAATCTGCTGTTGGACTCAATCCGGTCGGGCGCGGGCAGCAGGTTGCTTGGGGTTTCAGTTGTGCCGGAGAGGTCGCAGGCTGGGTGGACCGTAGACCGAAGATGCCGGTGCCCGGCGAGGGCAGCAAGAGCACGGACCGTTTGGCCAGCGCCGTTGCCTGCTGTATGGCGGTGCTGCGCTGGAGCGGCCACAGTACGCACGCCCGCGATGCGCTCCCCCGTGTGTCGCCGTGGCCAGCAGGTGCACGCGCGACACCTGCTCTTCCGTCAGCTCATCCGGGGCGACGTGAACGCAGTGACTCAGTCGAGCCACCGCCGCGTCTCGACCGCGTCCGTCAATTACGAAAGCGCGACCCGAGTTTCGCGACGTACGCCTGAATGGTCCGCTGCGCGTAGCCGCGGCGGGTCAGATCGTCGATGAGGCGTTGGCGAAGTGCTGTCATCATATCCTCTCAGCAGGAGTTGAGAGGAAAACGAGCGCACTGCTACCTCACCGCATCAACGCTGCCACCATTCCATCGCTTCCCCAGCGCAGCTCTCAGGCGACTGCGGCGGGATGTGGTTGTGGACGCAGTCCTGGAGGCCTCGTGACGGTCACGAAGTGAATGTACATGCGGCTCCGGCCGCGTCGCGCGACCGGATGAGCGTCGTTGCGCGCGCACGAAGCGAACGCCATGTTCGACACCTCGCTCTTCGGACTACCCGGACCACACTGGAGCACGGCGGTGACGGAACTTCCGTACCTTCTGATCGAGTCGCTGGAGGGCAAATACGAACTCGAGCACCAGATCGGGCGCGGCGGGATGGCCACCGTCTTCCGTGCTCGCGACCTGCGCCACGACCGGCTGGTCGCTATCAAGATCATGCACCCGGAACTCGCGCTCGGGCGCGAACGCTTCCTGCGCGAGATCCGCGTTGCCGCCGGACTCCAGCATCCGAACATCGTCGCCGTGCACGACTCCGGCGAAACGAACGGCCTCGTGTACTACGTGATGCCGTTCGTCGAGGGCGAGACACTGCGCCGTCGGCTCGAGCGCGAGAAGCGCCTGAGTGTCGACGATGCGCTTCGCATCGCGCACGAGATCACCGACGCCCTTGGCTACGCGCACACGCGAGGAATCGTTCACCGCGACATCAAGCCCGAGAACATCCTGCTCGCCGACACGGCGCACGCATTGGTGGCCGACTTCGGCATCGCGCGGGCGGCGCAGTTGGCGCGTGAAGATCGGCTGACCGCCACCGGCGTTTCGCTCGGCACACCAGCATACATGGCGCCGGAGCAGGCGCTCGGCGAAGAGACCGATGCGCGCGCCGACGTGTGGGCGTTGGGGTGTATGCTGTTCGAGATGGTCACTGGAGATCCGCCCTTTGGACGCGACCAACGGCAGGTGCTCACGCGTTCGCTCACCCACGACGCGCCGTCGCTCCGCAAGCAGCGGCCTGACGTGCCGCACCGCGTAAGCGACGCTGTGCAGCGGGCGCTCGCGCGATTGCCGGACGAACGATTTCACGACGCAGAGCAGTTCGGGGCCGCGCTCGCCGGGCGCGAGGGGGCGCGACGTGTGCGAGCGACGCTGCGGCTGCCGCCGCGCGCGCGGCCGATCGTGATTGGTGCATTCCTCCTTGCCGGCGTGGCCGCCGCCACGGTCTGGACGCTGCCGGCAGCGAGACGTGTATTCGGTGGCTCCCATCGGTCCCACCTCAGCTCGGACTCGCTCGCGAACGAGCTCTATCGCCAAGGCCGGACGCTGATCACACGCCGCACCTTCGCGGATTATCAGCGCGCGTTCGACTTGTTCAGCCGAGCGATCGCGCGCGATTCCAGCTTCGCGCGCGCATGGGCCGGTCTGGCGCGTGACGAGCAATTGTCCCAAGTCCGCGGGTTCGCGATCAGCGGCTTGCCGGGCGATTCGTTGGTCGCACGGGCCGTCCAGGCAAGCCGCCGCGCGGTGGAGCTGGACCCCGACGATCCCGAGAGCTGGATTGCGACCGCGCACGTCGCGCAGATGGTCGACCCAAATGGGCGCTCGGGCGTGATCACCGCGGCGCGCCACGCGCTCGCGCTCGACTCCAGCTCGGTCGAATCATCCGAAGCATGGTTCGAGCTCGGGCTCGCCCATTCGGAATTGCTCGAGGATTCGCTCGCCGAACGTGACTGGCTGCGGGCCGTCGCGGTCGATCCAACGAACGTGCAGGCGCTGTCCTTTCTGTCGGGTCACTACAGGTGGGTTGGTCAACCCGATCGGGCAGCGATGTACGCTGACAGCGCCGTTGCGCTCGACCCGGTATTCGTCGTCGCGCGCGTGCCACCACGACCAGCATGAGCGAACGGGATGACGCGAAGGCGCAACTCCACGATGGCGCCAAGATCTACGGCGGAGCAGTAACTGCCCATCCAGCCGCGGCGATTTGATCGCTGAAACGAAAGCAGTTCTGTCGTCGCGATGTGTGTTGCATGCTAACCGCCCGTATTCAGCCGCAAGGCTTTCAACAAGTGCGCGCGGAGCGCGCTTCCAAAGCGGCCTTGGGATCTTGCCTCAGTTTGGTAGACAGGGCTGGTTTTACGGTGCATGGCTCTCGAACGCAATGGGTGAGTGGTACCCGAGCGCGGAGTGCATGCGCGTGCGACTGTAGTAGCGCAGATAGCGATCCAGCGCGGTGCGCAGCACGGCAGGGCTGGGAACGGGGGCAGCAGTCTTCATGCGGATCCCCGCGTCTAGAATGAGCCAGCTCACGACGAATCCAATTCTTGCCGCGCTGCCAGGGCGACCTGGTAATCGGCGTATATCAGCAGGATTACCGTCGACAGAGCCTCCCACCCACGTCGCCCGCTCTTGTCCCAAAACACTCCAACCCGTTTCGCAAGCGGTTTCCGAGGGTGCGACGAGAAAAACGTCGTTCTAAAATCGCGCAGGAACCCCGAACCGGCTCTGCCAAAGGATGGGGAGTACCCCCTTTACCCGACGCCGACCAAGCTTCTGCTGCCCTTGACACCAGCCCAGTGATATCAACGCGATGCGCGTAAGCTGCGAGCGCCGCCCTGACCTTCGTCTCCCGGCGATCGATGCGGCGCGCGGCAGCTTCACGCGCTCGTTAGGTGCTCACCGTTGCCGACGCGACTCCTACCGGACTGCACGATCGTACCAATCACTCCACCAGCGTCGTTTCCGCCACATTAGTCGAATGAATCCGGGATGCGTGAGGAGAAGAACTCGCCACAGCGTCAACTTGTTGAATCGTCTCGCTGACGTTACAACCCTGCAATCATTTAGCACCGTGACATAGCCGCCGTGGCGGCGTGCGTGCCTGCGGAGCCGCCAGTAGAAGTCGATGTCTTCGCCCATGAAAATGCTTTCGTCATACCCGCCAACGGCCGAAAAGACTTGGCGTCTGGAGAACTGGGCGGCACCCTGGGCGAAGTTGAAGACCGCTGCCCAGAACTTCCAGCCGGCGAGGTACCATTTCATCCACTTGCGTTCGAGATGATCGTACTCCACAGCCACTGCGCCACCGAAGCAATGCTCGTCCTCCAAGGCGCGCGTTATGGAGAGTAAGAGGCTTGCTGGCACCTTGGTATCGGCGTCGATAAAGACGAGAACATCGCCGGTTGCTTCCTTTGCGCCAGCGTTTCGAACCGCCGCAATGTTGTGCGTGGGCTCATAGACCACCCTCACTCCGGCGTCGGATGCCACGCGAGCAGTGGCGTCCTCGCTGGCGTTATCGACCACGAGTACCTCGGCATCCGCGCGGGCCGCGTTCAACGAGAGGCGAATGCGGGCGAGCGTCTCCGGCAAGGCCGCTGCCTCGTCGTAGGCAGGAATGATCACCGATAGTTTCATATCTGTGCGAGCGATGCACCTAACGCCCTGCGCTTGAGCTGCGACGGCGTGCGGCGGCCGCCGCACCGCCTCGCAGTCCAGTATACCGTGCGCCTGCTGACGCGCCCACGCCCTCGTCGGCTCCAAGCGGGTTAGGCGGCGACCTGCCGCGTGAGACGACGGCAACGCTCGGTCGAGTTGCGCGAATAGCGCCGATGCGGCGTCGGCCCGTGTCTGTCAAGCTCACGTTTGTCACCCTACTTCCTATGTTAGTCCCCTGGTAATGCGTGAAGCCTGTTGATTTACTTCAAAGTCAACCGACGCGACATTTTGTACGAACGGTCGGCTTACAACTGCCTTTACAAGGTCAGAATGCATGAAGTCTTCCATTGCAGGCTTGCTGTCCCACAAGTAGAAACCGCCAAAAGTGTTTTTCTCTTCGTCTGTCAACCACACTTTGGAAATAAGACCTGGTACTTTCGCTAAGACGGGTGCAGAAGTGGCTCCGCTTCTCTGTACAGCCTGATAGGGTGAGTTAACTGGATCGGCGGGCGGGTTAAGCTGCCGCGGGGAGCGACAGTGGGAGGAAGTATGCCTCATCGGGGGTCTGGTCGGCGAGGCTGGAATGGGGACGACGAGTGTTGTAGAGGGTGAGGTAGCGCTCGATGCCGGCTTTCGCGGACGACACCGAGTCGTAGGCGTGCAGATAGACCTCCTCGTACTTGAGGGTGCGCCAGAGGCGCTCGACGAAGATGTTGTCCCGCCAGCAGCCCAGGCCATCCATGCTGATCTGGATCCCGTGATCAAGCAGCAGGCCGGTGAACGCCGCACTGGTGAACTGCGCGCCCTGGTCGGTGTTGAAGATCTCCGGCCGGCCGTAGCGCGCGATCGCCTCCTCCACGGTGGCGATGCAGAAGGCGCTGTCCAGCGTGATCGAGAGGCCCCAGCTGAGCACCCGGCGACTCGCCCAGTCCATCACCGCGGCGAGATAGATGAAGCCGCGCGCCATCGGGATGTAGGTGATGTCCATGGCCCAGACCTCGTTCGGCCGCGTGATCACGCGCTGCCGCAGCAGGTACGGATAGACCGGATGCGCGCGATGCCGGCGACTGGTGCCCGGCTGGGGCGCGATCGCGCTGATGCCCATCGTGCGCATCAGGGTGCCGATGTGTCGACGCCCCACGCCAGGGAATTCCGTCTTCAGCACGCGACGCAGGCCGCGCGCTCCGAACCAGGGCATCTCGAGGTGGACGGCATCAATCCGGCGCATCAGGGCGAGATCGAAGACCGAGGTCGGCCGGGGCGTGTAGTACACTGCGCCCCGGCTGATCCCCAGCGCCGCCGCCTGCTTCGTGATCGGCAAGGCGTGCGTCCGGTCGATCATCGCTTGGCGCTCAGCAGGCCGGCCTTGCCGAGCGCGCGTTCTAAAAAATCATTCTCGAGGGCGAGTTCGCCGATCTTCGCGTGCAGCGTCTTCACGTCGATCGGCGGATCCGCCGATCTCCCGCGCTCGCCGAAGAGCTCCGCAGCACCGGCGAGGAGCTGGTCCTTCCACGCGGTAACCTGCGCGGGGTGCACATCAAAGCGCTTGGCCAATTCGGCGAGCGTGCCTTCGTTGCGGACGGCGGCCAAGGCGACCTTCGCCTTGAAGGCGGGGGCATGGGTCCGGCGGGATCTCTTCGGCATGGTGAGCTCCTGAGTACAGGGCGAAATCTCGCCCGGGGAGCCCGCCTGTCCACCTAACTCACGTGTTCAGAAAACCGGGACCACTTCTTGCATCGGGTTCTACCATTTGCTTAAGATATTCCGCTTGGGAGATATCCTTTAGTTGATACGTGATTTAACTGTGCGTGCATGATTCCTCCGCTTGTGGTTGTTTAATGGATTCTACACACCCGCCTGACGCTATTCTTGCCCCAGCACCAGCTCGAACAGCGGCTGCGGCGGCCGCGGCTCACGCGTGAGAGAGACGAGCAGGTGATCGACCGTCACCGGCTCGGTGATGCGCACCTTGAGCAACTCGCGCACCTGCTCCTTCGTGAGCGTCCGGTACAGGCTCAGCGTGACGTGCGGGGTGAACGCGTGCCGGCTGCGGACATAACTCAACCCGCTCATCTTGATGCGCTCGTGCAGCGTTCGCAGGGGACCGTGGGGGTTGATCGGCAGAACCACCGTGTCCGTCTGCATGAAGCGCGTAGGCGGTTCCAGCTTCAGCATGAGTTCGGGCGTGGTGTGTACGATTGGCTCCAGGACTTCGCGAAGCCGCGCAGGCGGCGTGTCAGTCGCGATCGGGCCCATGCCTGACGACCCCACCAGCGTGAGATGCGGCGGCGCGAAGGCCGCCAGCCTGGGATCGAATCGCTTCTGTATCGCGTGAATCCGCTCGGCCGTCGGGCCGCGCAGCTCCACCAGAATGAACACGCCAGAAGCACCGTGCCGCTCGTCGTACGGATGGACATGCGCACTGAGACGCGTGCTCACGGCGGGGTCACGACACCAGCGCCCGGAATGACATCCAGGAGAAGAACCCGTAGAACACCGCGAGAGCGATCAGTCCCAGCCGCGGCCACAGTCCCGGGCGCAGCGCCCGGGGCAGCAGCCGCGTGTTGACGTACAGCAGGTGCAATCCGGCGATGACGAAGATCAACCCGCCGATGTTCGCCGCCACCTGCAGCAGCCGAATCGGGGCCGCGAGCCGGAGCGCAATCGCGCCCCAGGCCACGACCACCGCGAGCACGCCGTAGTAGACGAGCCGCACGTCGCCGCCGCGCCAGGCGCGGATCCGCCGGCTCCCGGTCCACAGGATGTCGGTGGTGGCGCGCGTCATGCCGTCGAGTACGTCGAGCTGCGTCTTGAACAGGATCCACGCGCCCATGAACGCCACCACCCCGCCCATCAGGGGAATCCGGGCTTCCATGGCGTTGGCCAGCGTGGCGGCAATTCCGTAGCCGCGGATGTCCTGTCCCGGCTGCAGGAAGGTCATGTACAGCAGCGCGGGCAGTCCCATGCCGATCATCGCGCCGATGAAGAAAATCCCCCACTGGTCCACGCGCACGATCCGCCACCAGCCCCTCCACCGCCGCATTCCGTCCTCGTCAGGCACGAACGTCGAGCCGACGTGGGCCAGGTTCACTTTCGTCCCGCCGACTGCGGCCGGAATGTATCCCGCCACGCCGCCCATGCCGTAGCCCTTGTCGCGCGCCCAGTTGGACAACGTGACGTTGATGACGCCGCCCGCGCCGCTGAAGGCGGCGAAGGCGCCGAGCAGGAAGAAGTCCGCCCCGCGCGGCAGAAAGGAGAACATCTTCGTGGCCGGGTCGAAGCCCACGAACCCCGCCAGCTCGGCGATCCACGTCGATGGCGCGACGAACAGCACCGCCAGGACCGCGAACCCGCCGATAATCGCCGCGATCAGGAGCCAGTTGAGGACTTCGAGCGTGCGCTCGATCCGACGCCCCACGAGGAGGATCGCGACACACAGCAGAAACGTGCCGATGCCGATCCAGTAGACCATCGACGCGTCGCCGGCCCCGGCAACCCGCTTGGTGCCGAGGAAGAAGAAGGCCCCGGCCGCCGCCCCCGCCCACGCCGGCCACCCCACCTGCAGGAAGTACAGCGCCGTGTAGATCCATGCCCAGAACGTCGAGTTCGGCCGCGTGCGCATGAACCCCGTGCAGGCTGGCTCGCCAGTCGCCATGGTGTACCGCATCAGCTCCAGATTGAACACCGTCTGCAGGACGCTGGCCACGGTGGTGACCCACAGCAGCGTTAGGCCGTAGCGCACGAACGCGGCCGGGCCGAGGAGGTATTCGCCGCTCCCGATCGAGGCGCCGAGGACGATCACGCCGGGTCCGACGGTGGAGAACCACTGCAGCCCCCGTGGTGTGGGCGGCGCCGGCAATTCGGCGACGGCCCACGGCTCGAGACCGGAACGCGACTCCGGGGAGGACGGCAGTTCGGAGATCAGAAGTCGGAGGTCGGAGGTTGGCGGTCGCCTGTCACTGAGGGCCGATCGCTGGTGCTGCTCCTAATACCACTCCCGGGGAATGAGCGCAATGGACGCGGCGCCTGTGGGCGGACGACCACACACCGGTGGTCCTCGGCCGCTCCCGGAGGGCCACCAGCGCTCGCGGCGAGGAGGTCGCGACGCATAGTATTCAGCGGCACGGGCACAAGCTCGGCTTCTGCAGTTCACCCGCATTTGCGCCGATGTCGTCCCTCTCCTCCGCACGCGACCGTCTCGAGGCCCTCCCGGCCCTGCGGCTGGGTCATCTCCCCACGCCGATCGACGAGCTGCCGCGCCTCCGCGACGCCATCGGCATGGGGGCGCGTGTGCTCGCCAAGCGCGATGACGTGCTCCCGTTCGGATTCGGCGGGAACAAGGTGCGCAAGCTGACCGTGGTCGCCGCCGACGCCAGGGCGCACCACGCGGATACGCTCATCACCTGCGGCGGTGTGCAGTCAAATCACTGCCGCGCCACTGCGGCCACCGCCGCCAAGCTCGGGATGCACTGTCATCTCGTGGTCAACGGCGAACCGCCGGAGCATCCCACGGGCAACCTCCTGCTCGATACCATGTTCGGCGCCGAGGTGACATATGTGGCCGAGCGGGGGGACCGCACGCCGGCGATGGCGCTGGTCGCCGAGCGCGTGCGATCGAAGGGGGGGCATCCGTACGTGATTCCCCTGGGCGCCTCGACACCGCTTGGCGCCATGGGGCTGGCGCGCGGCGTGGGTGAACTGGTGACACAGGGAATCGTGCCCGACGTCATCGTGTCGGCCACCTCGTCCGGTGGAACGCAGGCCGGTCTGCTCGCGGGCTGTGCGCTGTACGGACTCCGCACCAGGGTGATCGGCATCAGTGCCGATGATCCGGTCGCCAGCATCCGGAACCGCGTCCTGGAGATCGTGGGCGGCATGGAAGAGCGCCTCGGTCTGAGCAGCGGCTCGTTAGGTGCCGGGGACCGGTTCGAGGCGGATGATGGGTTCGCCGGCGACGGGTATGGCGTGCCGTCGGACGCGTCGCGCGAAGCGCAGCAGCTCGCGGCGCGCAACGAGGCGCTGATCACCGACCACTGGTACTCGGCGAAGGCGCTGGCGGGGCTGATCGCTTTCGCGCGACGGGGCGCCTTCGAGGACAGCCAGGCGGTGCTCTTCTGGCACACCGGCGGCCAGGTGGGGGTGTTTGCGTAAGGCGGCGTGCGCGGCAATGGAAACGCGCGTGCCAGGCAGGTCTAATCGGGAGTGACGCGATGCCGATCTACGAATACGTCTGCAAGAGCTGCGGTCATGAGTTCGAGGCGCTGGTGCTCGGCCGGAAGACGCCGGTGTGCCCGGCGTGCGAGGGGCACGAGCTGGAACGGCGCCTGTCGCGGCCGTACGTGAAGTCGGAGATCACCAGGGAGCGCGCCGCCAAGGCGGCGAAGCAGCGGGACAAGGCCCAGGCCACCGAGCGCGTGAACGAGCAGCGCCGATACGAAGCCAGCCACGAGGATTGAGACGCACATGCCGACTCATGCACGCGGCGAGTTCGACGTGACGATCACGCCGCTGCCCGCCGCCGCCAGCGCGAGCCCAGGGTCAGTCGGCACGATGTCGCTGGAGAAGCGCTATCACGGTGATCTCGACGGCACAGCGATCGGACGGATGCTCGCTGTCCAGACCGGCGTCCAAGGTTCGGCGGGGTACGTGGCCATGGAACAGGTCAGCGGCACGCTCCACGGCCGCACCGGTACCTTCGTCCTGCAGCATGGCGGAACCATGACGCGCGGTACGCCCCATCTCGTCATCACGATCGTGCCCGATTCCGGCACGGATCAGCTGGTGGGCCTCGCGGGGGGGATGCAGATCACGATCACTGACGGGAATCACTTCTACGACATCGAGTACACGATCCCCGATGTCGAGCAATAGCTCTGACAAGCGCATCATCGTGCCCGGCGAGTCACATCAAGCGCGCTGGATCCGGCAGCTGACGACCCTGCGCGTGTTGCGGGCGGGCGGTGATGCGAAGGAAGGCGGTCGACGACCCGCCGGGACGTCAGCACGCGTGCGAGCAGTGAACAGGTGTTGTGAGAGGCCATGACCAGCTTCATTGCACTGCTCCGGGCGGTCAATCTGCCGGGTCACAACGCCATCGCGATGGCCGACCTGCGCGCGCTCTTCACGAAGCTGGGGTTCGAAGACGCGCAGTCGCTTCTCCAGAGCGGAAACGTCGTGTTTCGCAGTGACCGACGGACCGCGGAGGAACTGGAACGCCTGCTGGAGAAAGAGGCGGAGAAGCGGCTCGGGCTCGCGACCGCGTTCTTCGTGCGCAGCGCGGCCGAGTGGCAGCAGGCCATCGCGCAGAATCCTTTTGCTGACGAGGCCGAGCACGACCCTGCCCATCTGCTGCTGATGGCCCTCAAGGGCGCGCCGACGCCGGCACAGGTGAAGGCCCTGCAGGCAGCGATCGTGGGGCGGGAGGTGGTCCGCGCACGAGGTCGCCAGGCCTACCTGGTCTACCCGGACGGCGTCGGCCGATCGCGCCTGACCACCGCCGTCATCGAGAAGAAGCTCGGCACGTCGGGCACGGCGCGGAACTGGAACACGGTGCGGAAGCTCGCGGCGCTGGCGCAGGGTTGACCTGTTGCCGGCCCGCCGGACGCACATTCATTTTCACGGATCGCAGGTGCGCCACTCACCACTGTCCGGCTGAAGTCCGGAGCGCTGGAGGAACCCCTCATGCACCGATCAGCGTCCATCATCGCGATAGTCGCGTTAGGCGCCGTGGCCGCGGACGTCCCCGCGCGCCTGTTCGCCCAGGGGCCCGCACCCGTGCAGCGCGCCTTCGTCGCGGAGCATCCTGCCTCCGAGCCGGCACCTGCTCCATCGGCGAGTCCGGTCGGGCTGACGGATCGCGGGGCGGTGAAGGATCCGCTGGTGGAGTTCGAGAACATGACCTGGGCCGAAGTGAAGCAGGCGCTTGCCGACGGCAGGACGACTGCGCTGTTCTACACGGGCGGCACGGAACAGCGTGGCCCGCAGAACGCCAACGGGGGTCACACTTTCATGGCGCGGGCGACGGTGAAGGCGATCGCCCTGAAGCTGGGGAACGCGATCGCGATGCCGGTGCTCCCGTACACACCGAACAACGCCAGCGCGGCGCTGCCGGGCACGATCGGCCTGACCAACGACATTCTCGCCGCGATCCTCGAGCGGGTGAGCGAACAGGCGATCGTCAGCGGCTTCCGGAACGTCGTTCTCATGGGCGACCACGGAGGCGGGCAACCCGACGTCTACCGCACGGTCGCGCAGCAGCTCGATGCGAAATACGCGCCGCAGGGCGTTCATGTGTTCTACTGCGACTCGGTCTATGCGCCGGCGCAGAACGACTACGAGAACGAGCTCGAAGCGAAGGGCTATCCGCGCAGCAGCCACGCCGGGATCTTCGACACGTCGGAGATGATGTACGTGTGCGGCGACGCGTGCGTGCGGAAGGATCTGCTCAAGACCGCGGTCGGCGATCCCGTGCCGGCGCCGGGGGAGCGGCGCGATCCGAGCGCGCCGCGAATCAACAACGGCATTACCGGGGACGCACGGCGTTCGAGCGTGGCCATCGGCAAGGCGCTGTTCGACAAGCGAGTCGACTACGCGGTACACGAGATTCGCGGGTTCCTGGGGATGACGCCGTAATGGCGACGGCACCTGCGACGCCTGCCGCGGAGGCGTCGGCAGTTCACGTCGATGGCCGCCTGACGCAGACGGTGTACGTCGCTGAGTTCAATACGCCACTCGGCGAGATGGTCGCGGCGTCGACCGCGAGCCATCTGGTGCTCCTGGAGTTCGCGAATCGCCGTATGCTCGAGACCCAGCTCCGGCGCGTCCGCGGTGCGTTGGACTGCGAGTTCGCGGACGGCGAGACGTCAATCGTTGCCCGGGTGCGCGGTCAGCTGGACGAGTACTTCCGGGACGAGCGGCGCGTGTTCGACGTACCCATGCACGTACCCGGGTCGCCATTCCAGCTGCTCGTGTGGGAGGCGCTGCAGCGCATTCCCTTCGGCTCAACGACGAGCTACGGCCGTCTCGCGACCTCGATTGGGCACCCGGCCGCGGTGCGGGCGGTGGCGCGCGCGAACGGCGACAACCGGATCGCGATCCTGATTCCCTGCCATCGGGTGATCGGAGCCGACGGGTCGCTCACGGGCTACGGCGGTGGCCTGTGGCGGAAGAAGAAGCTGCTCGATCTCGAGGCACGGACCGAGGAGCTGTCGCTGCCCGGGTTCTAGGTCGCAGGTCCTCGTGATGTGAACAAGGGGACCTTGTTCAACCACGGAGAAGCAGCGACAACAAGCACCTTCGAAAACCTGGCAGCCGCGTGATCTACCGGCGGCGCCCTCTCCGTGACCTTGTATGTCTTCATTAAGGAGTGTTGGTTCGGGACGGCGGCAGCTCGATCCTAGTGTCCGGGGTGTCGAGAGCCCGTCGCAGAGTAGGAGCGCCGCCGCAGCGATCGCTCGAAGCCCGCACAGCTACCGGGGCCTCCGGGAGCCCGCAGCGCGGCCGGCGCCGCTGCTGGGGCGGCCGACGCCACGTGCGGGCGGTGCTGTACATGGCTGCGCTCACGGCCAGTCGCTGCAATCCCGTGCTGCGGCCGTGGTATCGCCAGCTCCGCGCGGCGGGCAAGCCGGTGAAGGTCGCCCTGACGGCGTGTATGCGTCGGCTCCTCACGACCCTCAATGCCATGGTGAAAACCCACGCGGCGTGGCGTCCGCCCGTCGCAATTCTCCCTTGACTTTCAACACAGCTACTCTGCGCTCTCTGCGATTCCAACAGCAGATCTGTCTTGACCACGGAGGGCGCGGAGGACACAGAGCACCCGGGCCGCCGAGCGATCCAGCCGCTGCCTCCAACTCGCAGCGGCCGTATGGACGTGACCCGCCTCGGCGACTACAGATTGTGGACATGAAGATGCGCGCTCTGTGGTCGCCCGCACGAAAACGCCGCATCCGTATCTCAACGCGCGTCCGCTTCGTCGCCGCGTTCCTCTTCGGCACGCCGCTCCACCCACAGTCGCTGACCAACGGCATCCTTCGCGCCGACTTCGGCCCGCGTGGGCTGATCGCCCTCACCGACTCCGATGGGTACCGCTATCGCTTCCAGCAGGATGGGTTCAGTATCACCATCGGCGACCAGACGATCGACAGCCGAGCGCTCGCACCGCCCAGTCGAACCCGGGAGCCCGGACGCGTCAGTTATCGCTACACCGCCGCTGACGTCACGCTGCAGGTGGAATACGAGTTGCGAACCGGTTGGCACTTCCTGAGCAAGCAGCTCGTCGTGAGCGCGACACACCTGACAGCGTTCCACATACGGGATCTCACACCGATTCGTGGAACCCTGGTCGAGACGCCGGCGAGCGTGTACCTCCCGCCGAGCGCGCGCCCGAGTCTGGAGACCGGGGTCTACGGCGCGGCTCTGCGGTTCGACCAGCGCCACAGCCTTCTCACGGTCGTGCAGAATCCGTTCCTCCAGTTCACCCACGACGCCGCCACATTCGCCCTGCGCTATCCCGCGGAGATGGACTGGCAGAAGGCCTATGGCCCGTTCGCCTCCGACCGCGCCCTGATCGCCCCGGTTCGGCTCACTGGACGACGGCTCCCCGCATCGATGATTCCGGAATGGCGAACGGCCACCACCGCCGACGCAGCCGGCCTGGATGAAGCCGAGGTGGCGGCCTTCACCGGGATGGTGCACGCCTTCCTGCTCTACCATCCGACCCAACCGATCAACGTCCTGGTGGGCTGGTGCGCCAACGACTACCAGATCGACGTCGGCACCCCGGCCGGGCGCGCCGAATACAAGCATCTGTTCGACCAGGCCGCGTCGTTAGGCGCGCAGTATGTCCTGTACGCGCCGTCCAACTCGGCGCTCTCCCGGCGGGAACAGAGCGTGGACGACTGGAGCTGGGAGCACGTGCTCTGGCTGGGACTCGGCCAGCAGATCCGCCAGGGCGAATGGGATCCCGAATCGGGGGCGACCCCGCCGAGCATACAGGAGATGCTCGACTACGCGCGGGGAAAAGGGCTGCGGCTTCTCGCCTACGTGTACCCGGTGATGCCATTCACCCGGAACCCCGAGTGGCTGGTGCCGGCAGGCAGCGGCTCGACACGCCGGATGGCCAGCCTCGGCAACCGGGCACTCCAGGACTGGCTGATCCACGAGCTGGTGGCGTTCCACGACCGGACCGGCATCGCCGGATACTCCTTCGATCACACGTTTCTCACCTTCCAGGGAACAAGTCGTTATGCGCAATGGTGGGGATGGCGGCGGGTCATGGAGGAACTGCGCCGCCGCATTCCCGACATCGTCATCGACGGCCGACAGCAATACCACCTCTACGGACCCTGGAGCTGGCTCGCGGGGAGCTATCCCCACCCCACGTTCAACGACGAGCAGCCCGAGAGCTTCGTCCCCTACCCCGATCTGCACTTCGATCGCGTTTCCGCCGACCGCGAGCGCTACACCGCCTATCGCTATCGCAACTACGAGTTCGCACCGAGCGAGATCGTGCCGGGATTCATGACCCATCAGACATCGCGGTCCGACGACAGCGGTGACATGCCGTCGGTGCCAACCGCCGACCGCGGCACGGTGCTCACCTCGTTCCGGACCCGCGACTGGGACTACCTCGGCTGGCGGTATTCGGTGCTCTCGTCGATTGCCGTAGCGGGATGGAACAACGTGCTCAACATGATTCCCGCCCGCGATTCGGCCGAACGCGCCAACGTTGCGGAAGCGGACCGCGCGTGGCTCCGCCGCTGGCTCGACTGGACCGTTGCGAACAGGGAGTACCTTCGACACACGCGCACCATCCTCGGCCAGCCGGCGTTCGGCAAGGTCGATGGCACGTCGGCGATCGTTGGCGAGCACGGCTTCGTGTTCCTGTTCAATCCGGACGCCCGCCGCCACGACGCCCGGTTCACCCTCGACGTCGCGATCGGACTCGCTGACGGCGAACGATACGTGCTGCGCGAGCTCTATCCGCTGGAAGGGCGGCTGATCGGCAAACCGCTCGCCGGGATCTGGCGCCATGGCGACAGCGCTGAGGTGTCGCTGGACGGAGGGTCGGCATTGGTGCTCGAAATCACGCCCGCGGCAGCGATCGTGCGTGAGCCGCTGTTGTTCAACGCCCCGGGGACAGTCTCACTCGATCACGGCCTGCTCGACCTGCGTGATGTGGAGGGCGAGCCAGGCACGACCGTGCGCCTGCTGGTGTTGCTTCCGCAGTCGGCCACGGTGTCGCGCGCGCGGGTGAACGGGCGCGCGGTGCCGGTTGGCTCACGAGCCGGCGACACGATGCAACTCGATGTGCGGTTCGATGGAACGGAGTTCCACCGGCTCCAGCCGGCTCTGGTACCCGACCCGGCGTTCGCGGGTGGACGTCTCAACGGTACATTCACGATTCCCCGCCGCATCTTCGACCAGCTCGCGGCACGGCGGCGCGCCTGGCCCATTCCGTGGACCGCCGACGATTACCGCACCACCTGGCTCGTCCCGGAGCGGCTGTTGCTCTTCGTCCAGTTCGCCGAGCCTGACGACGCGTGGGAGGCGCGCCTGACGATTGACGGCCGGCCGGTGGAGCTGCACAAGGCGTATACCGCGGTCCGCCGTGCCGCCCGCACTTTCGTCGGCTTCTACGCCGATCTCTCGCTGCTCGACGCCGATCGCCAGTACCAGTTCGGGCTGGAGCTGCCCGCCGCAGCGTCGGGTCGATTTCGCGGGCTGTTCTTCGAGAACGTCGAGCCCGAGTTCACGACCGCGCTCGCGCCGGTGCGGTGAGCGACGGGATCCGCTCATAGAACCGGATCGGCGGATTGACCACCGGATAGTCGATCGGCGGTCGATTGGCCCACGGGAGCAACGCCGGATGATGGAACCCGGCCACGAAGCGGTAGCCGAGCGAGCCGTCCTCCAGGCCGCGGAAAATCGCCGGCGGGCAGGACGACGCGTACGGCGCACCCGGAGAACTGGTGTAGTCCGGCACCAACTCGATGAACCTGGGGCGGCGCGCGGCCCAGCCCTCGACGATCGTGCCCACGGCGATAGCGCTGGTATCCGCACGAAACATGCTGCCGCGGTACGGAATCGCCCATCGTGACGAAAGCGATGCGGGCATGGGGACATGCTTGTATGGCGATCCGAAGTACTCCAGCGCATCGCCGGGCCGCGCCGCGCGGGCGAGCCAGGCACCGGCCGCATAACGCGAATCGTGCAGCATCGCCCACGTGAGGTCGGCGTTCCACGCCGCGAGCGTGAGGGCGGCAGCGGCGGCCAGGGCGATCCCGGGGACGCGCACCACCAGCCGACGGCTGGACCAAGCGACCGCGCCGGCACGGCCCGCGAAGATCGCAAGCACGAAGACTGCCGGCATCACGTAGCGCAGCTGCACCACGCGCGCCGACAGGAAAAGGATCACGAGGTACCCGACTGCCGAGAGCGCGAGCAGAGCGGCCCGCGGCGTGCGCCGCGCCGCGACCACCACACCCGCCAGGCCAAGGAGAATTCCGGGCCACGTGAGCGCCCGTGCGCAGATGCCCAGGAGCGCCCAGGCATACGCGAGGTTGCCGGCGAGCGTCGGTGGATAGTTTCGGAGCCAGGGAACGCCGCCGGACTGGTCGGCCTGGATTCGCCCGCTCGCGAATCGCATGTGGGCCACCCAGCGATGGGGATCGACGAGCATCCCGCTCCCCACGGCGTACGCGCCCAGGGCGCAGCCCGAGATCGTGAGGGCCATCAGCCAGAAGGTCCCCCGACGCCATGGGGCCAGCGACTGACCGGGGTCGCGAAGCAGCAGGAGGACCAGCGGAGCGAACAACAACGATGCAAACGCCGGTTCCTTGGTGGCCACCGCGAACCCGACCAGCGTGCCGAACGTGGCGGCGCGCCGGAACGTGAGCCCGCGGGCGACGACGTGCGCGAACGCAACCAGCGCGGCGGCGATGAAGAACAGCACCGGCACGTCCACGTTGGAGACCCGCGCGTAATAGAACATCGGGTAGAACAGCAGGGCGCCGGCGGCCGTGGCGTAGCCGCTGCGCTGGTCCCAGAGCACGCGGCCAATCTCCCACGCGCAGACCACGATCCCGGCCGCGAGCAGCACCGACAGCAGGTGCGCAATCCAGGAGAGAACCCGCAGCGCCACAACCGGGTCGGTGAACCCGTGCGGATACGCGACCGTGGGATGGCGAAGACCACCGGTGGCGAACAGGTATCCGACATATGGCGTGAACGCCGTGAGCACCATGAACGGGTGCATCATGGGATACCCGAGATTCGGATTCAGCTCGGCCTTGGGATGGACGATGTCATCGGCCTGCGCGAGGGGGCCGAGGGGCGGTTCGTCATCGACACCCCAGGCGTCGGTGCGATCGGCTGCCGAGGCCACCGGCGCACCCCACCAGAATCCCGGGGCATAGAACAGGAATGCCACGAAGAAGACGGCGAGGCGCGTGCGTCCGAGGCGTCCAGGCAGGCGCATCATGCCGCGCCCTGGGCTGGGAATCGCCAACGACGTCGGGGATGGAGTCGCGCCGCCATTCGGTGAGGGGACCGGTAAGCCGATCTTGTCGCGCCGGTTGAAGATCACCGCTGGAATGAAGAATGGTAGTCGACGATGTGGCATCGGGAATGCGGACTGCAAGGAGCGCACCGGATTCGCGCCGCGCACGCGGCACCGGATTCCCACCGGATCAGCGCCGCACCGCGGATTCCCACCGAATCAGCGCCGCACCGCGGATTCCCACCGAATCAGCGCCGCACCGCGGGTGAAGCGCATATTTTCCACACACCACCCTCCTGAGACGAGTGACCCGTGCGATGATGACAGTACTCCGGGGAGTCCGCCTTTGGCTGCGGGCAGCTGGACGCTGTCCCTGGCTGCTCGTGATAGCGGCACTCGCCACGTTGGCGTGTGCACCCGGCGATGCCCGGATCAGCGTGCACCCCTCCGCCCAGCTCCAGATCATGACCGGATGGGAGGGGCTCATTGGCGGACAGGTATCGTGCAACCACACCGCCTGGGCGCTCGTGCACGACAAGGTGCTGGACCTGGCGACGAACGAGCTGGGCATGAACCGGATCCGCCTTCCCCTGCGGAGCGGATACGAGTCGCATCGCGATCTCTTCCCCGCGCTGATGCGGGGCGAAGCGAAGTACCTGGACTGGGAGCGGGCCACGTTCCGTCCGGAGAACGACAACGACGACCCAATGGTAGCCGACCCCGCGGGATTCCAGTGGGCCTTCCTCGACCACACGGTGGACGACCTCGTGTTGCCCCTCAAGCAGCGGCTTGTGTCGCGAGGCGACGACCTGTGGATCAACCTGACCTACATCGGCGCCAAGCACGCCGAGTTGCACCGCGACAATCCGGCGGAGTATGCCGAGCTGGTGGTGGCCACGTTCGAGCACCTTCGTCAGAAGTACGGTATCGTGCCGAACTCCTTCGAGGTCGTGAGCGAGCCGAACCTCGGCAACTGGTCGGCAGAAGAGACGGCGAAGAATCTGCTCGCCGCGAAGCAGCGCCTTGCGGCCGCGGGCTTCCGGCCCGACTTCGTGGGACCATCGGTGAGCTCGATTGACGGGTCGCTCGACTACTTCGAGCGGATGGCCGCTGTCCCGCACGCCGTGGAGGCGCTGGACGAGTTCGCCTATCACCGATATTCCGGCGGAATTCTCGCACTCCGTCGCATCGGCGCCATGGCGCGCGCGCGTCGCCTGCGCACCGCGATGCTGGAGGACCTGCGCGCCGGTCCGGACGAGCTGCACGAGGATCTCGTCGAGGCGAACGTCTCGGCATGGCAGAAGTTCGGGATGGTCACCTGTCCACAACCCGATTCGGTGAGCGACGGCGTATACGTGCTCGTGGACCAGTCGGACTCCACGCATCCTGTCGCGCGTCTCGCGCCGACCGCGCGCTACCTGCGCCAGTACTTCCGTCACGTCGCGCTCGGGGCGCATCGCGTGGAGGCCACCAGCTCGAACCGGCGACAGAAGGTGACCGCGTTCGTGAATCGAGGCGGCGGCACGACGGTGGTGGTGCGCAGCGAGCGGGATGGCACGCTCCGTGTGAGCGGGTTGCCGGCCGGACGCTACGCTGTCACGGCGACCACCGACCAGTTGGACGCGGCCGCACTTGGCGATACCACCATCGATGTCGGCGGGATCCTCCTGGCGCGGATGCCTGGACGGGGCGTGCTGACCATCTTCTCGCGGTGAGCCCGGAATCCGCGCCCGAGCGCGGCCGCGGGACGACCGGCTTGTGGCTGGCGCTCCTGATCCTCGGTCAGTGCGCGGCGGTCGCCCTGGTCGGTTCCGGGAAGGGCATCACCTGGCAGCACTATCGCTTCGAGCGGTTCCTGCACTGGAGGGGGGCGCTGGCTGCCGCGGTTCTGGCCGTGCAGGCCGTAGTCGTCGTGTGGGGCTGGCGAGGGACCTGGAGCACCGCGCGAACGTGGCTGCGCGCTCGCTTTGGTCCCGTCGCACTCGCTCTGGCGGTGATTACGCTGGTAGCGGTGGCGGCCGCACCGTCACGCGACATCTCGCGTTACGCCGCCGAGTTGCTGTTCGGCGCGGCAATCCAGCTCGTCGCCCTCATGAACGTCGTCGCGCTCGCGCGCGTCGCCGACGGCGGATGGCTGGCTGCGGTGCTGGGGCCGTCCGACCGCCGCGAGACGGGGCGCTTCCTCGAGCGGCCGGCGGTGGCGGCCGCCGTCTTTGCCGCCCTTGTCTGCGCGGTGCTCGCGGTCACTGTCTGGGAGCACATACCGCACCTCCCGGACGAGGTGGTCTACCTTCTGCACGCGCGCTACTTCGCGGCCGGCAGATTCCAGCTCGCCCTGCCGCCGGTTCCGGCGGGTTTCGACGTCGACCTGATGTACTACGACGCGCAGCGCTGGTTCTCCCCGGTCCCGCCCGGCTGGCCCGCCATTCTCTCGTTAGGCGTCCGGGCCGGAGTGCCGTGGCTGGTGAACCCGCTGCTGAGCGGCGTTGCCGTCCTGCTCCTGCACGGCCTGGCGCGCCGGCTGATGCCGGTGCGCCAGGCGCGCGTGGCGACCTTCCTCCTCGCCACCTCGCCGTGGTTCCTGTTCCTCGGCATGAGCTTCATGACGCACACCGCGTCGCTCACCTGCGCCATCGCCGCCGCGCTGGGAGTGGCGGTGGCGCGCGAACGAAAAGCCGCGTGGCCGGCGGCGCTGGCGGGCGTTGCCGCCGGAGCCGTCTCGCTGATTCGTCCGCTCGAGGGCCTGATCGTCGCCGTCACCCTCGGCCTCTGGTCGCTCAGTGCACGCAGCCGCTGGCACCGTCTCCTGCCGAGCGCCGCGCTGACCGCGTTCACCGCCCTCACCGCGCTCCTCGTACTTCCCTACAACGCACGGCTCACGGGATCGCCGTCGCGCTTCCCGATCATGATGTACGTCGACAAGTACTATCACCCGGGCGCGAACGACCTCGGATTCGGTCCGAACCGTGGGATGGGATGGCCCGGGCTCGATCCTTTCCCGGGTCACGGACTTCGCGACGTGGTCGTCAACTCGCTCCTCAATGGCTCGGCGCTCAACCTCGAGCTCTTCGCGTGGGCCACCGGGTCGTTGGTGCTCCTGGTGGCGGTGGTCTGCAGCCGGCGACTGCGCGCGCTGGATTTCTCGATGCTCGGCGTGATCGTACTGGTGACCGGATTGCATGCCTTGTATTGGTTCAGCGGAGGTCCCGACTTCGGCGCGCGATACTGGTTCCTGCTGATCGTCCCCGCGGTGGTCCTCACGGCGCGGGCGCCTGACGCCCTCTTCGGCGACGACACGCCCGGCTCGCGGCGCGCCCTCCTCGCCATGGCGGCGCTCACCGCTGCGGCGCTCACCGTCTGGGTTCCCTGGCGCGCGGTAGAGAAATACGACGGCTACCGATACATGGGGGGCGAGATGCGCGCCTTCGTGCACGAGCATCCCCTGGGTCGGTCGCTGGTCCTGGTCCGCGGGCTCCGCAGCCCCGACTATCACGAGGCGGCACTGGCCAATCCGCTCGACCTCCGCGCGGACACCACCATCTTCGCCTGGGATCGGTCGCCGGCGATCCGGGCCGCGGTCGTGGCTGCCTATCCCGACCGGCCGGTCTACATCCTCGATGGTCCCACGCTCACCGGGTCCGGCTATCGCATCATCGCCGGACCGCTGCCGCCTGGATCGACAGCCCCCGACATCGTAAGCTCGGAGCAGATTCCGAAGCTGACCGGCGACGAGGAAGGACCGCGAGTGCGCAGCCCGTGACCGCGTCGACGCGCACCGCTGATCGCTGACCACGGATCGCCGACCGCTGACCGCTGACTGCTGACCGCTGACCGCTGATCGCTGATCGCTGTCTTCTGCCCGCTGATTTCTGATCGCTGATCGCCGATTCTCTCGCCTAACCAGCGCCCGGCGACACCGACGCTGACGCGCGGAGCGCGTGCCGCTCGGCCCGACTCCCGCTCAACAGGAAGGCCAGCGCGCCGCCCAGAAGTCCACCGCTGATCAGCACCACCTCGAACACGAGTCCGGTGGCGACCGCACGAGCGGCCGAGACGCCGAACGGCGCGAAGAGGGCCGCCTGCGCCGCCTCGCGGACGCCAATGCCGTTCTGCGTGACAGGCAGGAGCGCAGCGATCTTGGCCAAAGGCCAGACGAAGAGCCAGACGTAGACCGGAATGTCGATGCCCATCAACCGCCCGAGCCACCAGTTGAGGATGGTGAGCAGCGACTGCAGGAGCATGCCGAGCAGGAAGGCGCCCACGATCGCCTGGGGACGACGCAGCGTGGCGCGCAAGGCGCGCCGTACCTGCACCAGCGTGCGACGCACCTTCCAGGGGAAGCGACGCACCGGGGTCAGCGTGATCGCCACGAGCGCGCCGAGTCCCGCCACAGCGAGCAGGACGCCAAGCGTGAGGAAAATGCGCCGGCTGCGGTCGTCGAGGGCGCGAGGCGACAGCACCGCCCCGATACCAGCCACGCCGGCCAGGCCCACCACGTCGAGCAGTCGGTCCACCAGGCTGCCAAGCACCAACCCGCTCTTCGAGCGCGCGGCGCGCAGCGCGACCCCGGCCCGCACCACGTCCCCACCGACGATCGACGGAAGGAAGGTGTTCCCGAACAGCCCCATGTAGTACGCCCGCGCCGCGGTCCGGAACGGGAGTCCGGCGCCGGCCGTGTTCACCAGCAACCGCCACTTGGTGACGCCCACCAGGTGCAACGTCATGTACATCGCGAGCGCGCCCGGCCAGACGCCTAACGGCACGCTCCGCACCGCGGTCGTGATGTCGTGGAACGGAAGCGCGATGAAGAGGAGCCCGAGGATCGTCGCGCTTCCAGCCACGCGTACCAGGGGGTGACGGAACAGCGACCGCCGCGCCGGCGCGGTGGTCAACGGCCCTCCCCTCCCGCACGGTCGCCGAGCTCCAGGCGCCTGACCCGGTAGAGCGCCTCCTCCAGCAGCTTGCGGTTCGCCGCAATGAGGTCGGCCAGCAGACCCATGAGCAGGGCCTGGACGCCCACGATGATGAGGATCGCCGCCAGGATGAGCGACTGGATGTGTCCCGTGCGCTGACCCGAGAGGTAGAACCCCACGAACCGCAGTCCCGGAATGATGCCAAGCGCGATCAGAAAGAGCCCGAGGACGGAGAACACGCGCAGGGGCCGGTACATGGCGTAGGCGCGAACGATCGTCAGGCCCGAGTTCCTGATGTAGTGCGGGATGGACTTCATCAGGCGCGACGGACGCGTCTGCGGATTGATCCCGATCGGCACGAACTCCACCGCCGCCCGGCGCGAACCGGCATGGATGAGTGACTCGAGCGTGTACGAGTAATTGCTGAGCACGAGCATCCGCAGCGCAGCCTCACGCGAAAGGGCGCGGAAACCGCTGGTGGCGTCCGGCGTCTCCAGCCCCGCGGCCCGGCCAATCACCCAGCTGCCGAAGACCTGCAGCCGGCGCTTGATCGACGAGAAGTTCGGCAGCTTCGCCACCCCGCGATCTCCCACTACCAGTTCGGCGCGGTGAGCGAGGATCGGGGCGATCAGCTGTCCGATGTCTGCCGACTGGTACTGATTGTCGGCGTCGGTGTTGACGATGATGTCGGCCCCCCGCCGCAGTGACTCGTCGAGGCCGGCCATGAAGGCTGCCGCGAGCCCGCGATTGCGCTCGAACTGCACCACGTGATGCACACCGTTGGCGCGGGCCACCGCCGCCGTGTCGTCGCGGCTGCCGTCGTCGATCACCAGATACTCGATCACGTCCACCCCGGGCAGCGTCCGCGGCAGGTCGCGCAGCGTCGGTGGCAGCGTCGCGGCCTCGTTGAAGCAGGGGATCTGGATGATGAGTTTGGTCATTTCTCGCTGAGCAGGCACGCCACAACATCCCCTCCACCCACCGTCCCCCGGAAGACGCGCGGGGATGCACACTCGTCCCGCAGGGTGGCCCACATGGCCGGGTCCTGGCCCTCGACGTAGCGCGGAAAGGTATAGAGCACCCACGTCCGTTTCGTGGACGCCCGGATCGAGTCCAGCTGTTCGGCGGTCTTCACGTTCGGCCAGACCTGCCCGTAGAGGGTGCGGTATGGGTCGGCCGGGACTCCGATGGAAACCACGCTGTCCCCCGCGACGCGCTGCGCCAGCACGTAGTGCATCGCGCCGGCGTAGTCCTGCTTGGGGTATCGGTAGTCCAGCATCAACGACGCCGCCGAGAGTGCGATCACGCCACCCACAGCGGCGGTCGCGAGCCGCACACCGGTGAGGGGCGCTCGGCCAAGCCCGGTCGACAGCCACGCTCCGGCGGCGAACGTGCCGCGCACCGCGACCACGATTGCCGGCCCGATAGCGAAGAAGAAGAATCGCGGATAGAGCGTACCCCGCGCCGCCGCCGCCCCGGCGCTCGTCACCAGGGCGGGCACCACCAGAAGCAGGATGAAGAGGGGGGATCGTCGCCAGATGGAAACCACCCCCGCGACCCCCACCAGCACTCCGGCCACAACCACCACGGCCCCCACCACACGAACTCCTCCACTGAGCCCGAGCACGAGCACCCGGATCCCCTCGAGCAAAGCCCACCGCGGTGTGGAGACACCCTGCAGGCCCGAGGGCGAGTGCAGGAAGTAGTGGATCACCGACCCGAGCATGGGGGCGTAGAGGACGACCGTCAGAGCCGCGCCCAGGCCCATCGCCAGCAGGAGGCCCCGGAACCGACTCCCGCGCTCGGCCGCCGGAACCCGCGGCAGCACCAGCAGTCCGGCGATCGCATGCCCGGCCACGATCAACACCACCGTGAGATGGGTATACGCGCCCAGCCCTGCCGCCACGCCATACCACGCGAAATACGCGAGCCGTCCGGTTGCCATCCCGCGCAGCAGCGCCCACATGAGCACGATCGCGAAGAATGCAATCGCGCTGTATCCGCGGGCATTCTGCGAGAACCAGACGTGGTGATAGGAGACGGCCAGCAGCGTCGCGGCCAGGAGCGCCTCTCGGCGCGAGACCACCAATCGCCCGAGTGCGAACAGTGCCGGTACCGCCGCCACCCCGAAGAGAAGCGCTGGCAGCCGGATGCTCCACGCCGACTCACCGAACACCCCGCGGCTTGCGTGCGCGAGCACGGCGTACAGCGGGTGGTGGTTGTCGCCCCAGAATTCGGTGAGGATCTGTCCCAGTGGTGTGCGGAACGACCGCACCAGGGAGTAGATCTCATCGATCCACAGGCCGTCGTTGAGTCCGATCGCGCGCGCCACCGTCGCCAGCACCGTGATGGCGAGCAGCAACCGCCACGGCGTCGCCGCGTCAGGCGTCGCAGGCGCCCCGGCATCACTCCACGCGTCTCCCCTCGCCGTTCCCTCTCCGAGCGGCTCAGTCCTCGACAACATGCGTCGCGAAGATCCTGCGGTAGTCCTTCCACCGCGCCTGATCGAAGATCATCCCGTTGAGGCAGTCCACGGCGGAGTATGCCATGTACAACGCGTGGTGCGTATTGTCGTGGGCGAACAACCCCTGGCGCCCGTACACAAGGACGTCGGGAAGGCTCGCCACCCAGTCGTCCAGTGCCTGCAACGGCTTCTCGTATCCCCGCAGGTACACGGGATACGCCTGACGCAGCCGGCGCACCTTCACGTCGGTCGGGCGCGCCGGGAACGGGATCCCCGCCGTGGCCGCGTCCTTCGCCAGGCGTTCCGCCAGCTGATCGTCGCTGGCCGACCAGATCTCGTCGTCCACGCGGCACGGATACTCGCCGCACAGGACCGTCGTCCCGACCGGCTCCTGCAGCCGGAAGTAGTTCTTGGGCTCCGACAGGCGCGTGACGCGCACGTTCTCCTCGGGGAAGTAGTGCGCGTCGGTGGTGGTGAACTGCGACACCGGTAGCTGGACGTACACGAGCACCATCGCGCGGTACCCGATTGCGCTCGCCGCCTCGAGCACCTGCGGCGGCGCCGCCGGCTGCACCATGCGCGCCAGCAGGGTGATCGGGATCGTCGACCAGATGAAGTCCGCGTCGATCGTGCGCCGCTCGCCGTTGCGCTCGGCCGTGATCCGCCAGGCGCCGCCGCCGTCCGGTATGCGCTCAATTCGCGACGCCGCCCAGCCCAGGAGCATCTCCGCCCCCGCGAGCCGAGCCTGCTCCGCGTAGGTGGCGCTGATCTGGCCGTAGCCGCGACGCATATAGTAGTAGTTGCCGCCCCCGACGGGGCGCAGCATCCGCTTGATGAGCTTTCCGAAGCTCCCCGCCGTGACGCGCTTTCGCGCCTGGGTCCCCGACAGCACTTCCGGTTCGTGCCCCCACAACTTCCGTGCATACGGAAAGTAGAAGTGGTGGCACATCGTCGGCCCCAGGTTCGCCAGCAGGACCGAGGCGAACGTGTCGCCCTCGTCAGGCTTCGCGAGCTTTCGCATCACCATGTCGCGCGCCATTCCCAACGCGAAGCCCTTGTCGAGGCGGCGCAGGAGGTCGATCGTCTGGATGGGGAAGTGGAGCCACTGGCCACGCAGGCGGATCCGGCCGTGGCGCTGGAAGTCGTTGAAATCCGCGCCCAGCATCTGCCTGATGTCGGCCAGGATTCTGGGGTCCACGGTGTGGTGGAGCCGGTGCGAGCCGAAGTCGAGCCACTGGCCGCCCCAGAAGAAACTCCCGGCATTGCCGCCCACGACGTCCTGGCGTTCGAGCAGGGTAACGGTCGCCTTGCCGGTGCGCCGCAGCTGGTACGCCGCGCCGCAACCAGCGGGCCCGCCTCCCAGCACCGCGATGCGTGGAAGCCGGCTCACCGAATCGCGCGTGGCTGTTTTGGTGGGTTCACTCATCCGTGATTCGTAGACGCTCACGTCCGCCGCCGGGACACGGGATCGCGCGTGGATGCCATCGGCGTTCACCGCTCCTTCCGGGAGCAAGGGCGGTGCCCGGCTTTCGGGCCACGGCATGCCGGCGACCAGGCTGCCGTCCGAGACATGTCGGGGGCGCCGGGCTCGCCCCTTTCAGGCATGCTACCTGCAGCCCCCTGTTGCGACAACTCCACGCCACAAGATACGGTGACGCACGAGGTTGAGTTGACCCACCCGCTGGTTGGAATTGCCGACACCGCGCGGGATATTTCGTGGACCTGACAATCTGGACGAACCTGGAGCAGTCGATGTCGATCGTGTCGTGGATGCGGCCCCATGCCCCGCTCATGCAAGGTGCGCGGCGGTTGGCGGCGCTGCTGGCCGTGCCGGCGTCTGTCGGCGCCCAGCGGCTGGCCGGCGTGGAGCATCCAGTGGCTCTGGTGCACGCGACCGTGATCGACGTGGCGACGGGGGCACAGCATCGCAACGCGACCGTCGTCCTCACGGGTGAGCACATCACGGGGGTAGATAGCGCCGGCGCTCCGCCCCGCGGCGCGCGTATTGTCGACGCGGCGGGCCGCTACGTGATTCCCGGCCTCTGGGACATGCACGTCGAGGAAGCGCTTTCGATGTCGAAGCGGCTCCCGGTCGACTCCAACGCCGCCTTCTTCCACCCCCTCTTCGTGGCCTGGGGCGTGACCGGGGTACGCGATATCGCCGGTGCGACCACGACGCTCGCGCAATGGCGCGACGCCATCGCGCAGGGGCGGCGCATCGGCCCACGGATCGTCTACACCGGCCCCAAACTCGCGACACAGGACACCGACAATGCGACCACCGAGCCGCTTCGCAGCGCCGCCGACGTCGCTCATGCGGTGGGTGCGTTGCGGCGTGAGGGGGTGGATGCACTGTACCTGAGCGGCAGCTTCGACGGGACGCTTCTCGACACGCTGGCGGTGACGGCGCGACAAGCAGGGCTTCCCTTCGAAGGGCTGGTCCCCGGTAACCGCTCCCTCTGGGAGACTTCCGCCCTGGGGCAGCACGCCGACGACCACCTGTCGCGCGTGCTGCTCGCCTGCACACGACGCGAGTGGTTCGTGCGCCGCCTTACCACCTGGCACACCACGCGCCCATGGTACGCGCGCGTCCTGTGGAAGCTGCATCTGGTGGAGCACGCCGAGTATCCGGTCACGCTGCCGCTGGCCTACTGGAACGACGCGCGCGCCGAGGCACTGTTCGCGCAACTGGCGACCGCGCACACCTGGCAGATTCCCACGCTGCGGATGTACGGTGTCCTCTTCCGCGCCCCCGACTCCCTGCTGCGCAGCTCGCCCGACCTTCCAGCCCTGCTGGCGCCCAGGACACCCTGGCACGGGTGGGCGGCCGAGCCGCGCCCGGCCTCGCATCCCCTGGTGCAGCTCTACGATCGCATGCTGTGGACGGTGGGCACGATGGAGCACGCGGGGGTGGGCCTGCTGGCGGGCTCCGACACGCCGAACCAGCACGCGCTTCCGGGCGAGAGTCTGCACGACGAACTGGCGCTGCTGGTGCGCGCGGGGCTCACGCCGCTCGAGGCGCTCCGCACGGCGACCATCAACCCGGCGCGTTTCCTCGGCGCCGCCGACACGTTAGGCACGGTGCGGCCGGGCGCGGTGGCCGACCTGGTCGTGCTGGATGGCGACCCGACCGCCGACATCGCCAATACCCGCCGCATCGCGATGGTCGTGGCACGCGGGCGCCTGTTCGACCGCGCGGCCCTCGACGCGATGATCCGCCGTGGACGCGAGGCGGCGGCCTGGTACGCGCCCACGCCATGAAAGGGTCCGAACACCGGCCGCCCGTCACGCCGCTCCAGGCGCGTGACCTCGTCCTCCTCGCCTGCGCCGCAGCGATGGTTGCCGCCACAGGCCTCGTCGCCTGGGCCGAGTATCGCTATCGCGTGCTGCACATGATCACCTGGACCAGCCGGGAGTTCGCCTGGCTGTCACCGATCGGCCATCTGATGCTCTTCCTGCCGCTCGCCGGCGTGCTGCTTGTCGTCGCGAAGGTCTTTCCGCGCCTGGTCACGCTCGGGGTGGCCACCACCATCTTTGCGACGCTTGCCATCTTCTCCGTGTTCCTGCTCTACCCCCACCTGCATCCGCTGGCGGAACTGGCGCTCGCCATCGGCCTTGCGACACGACTCGGCGTGGTGATTGGCGCCAACCGGGCGGTGTGGATGCCCCGCGTGCGCATGACCACCATCGCTTTCGCCGTGCTGCTGGCGACGGCCGGCGTCATCACCGGAGCGGCGCGCCGCGTACGCGAGCAGTGGACCCTGGCGCGACTTCCCCAGGCGGCGGCCGACGCGCCGAACGTGGTCCTGCTGATCATGGACACCGTCCGCGCGTCGGAACTCAGCGCCTACGGCTTCGCGCGACCCACCTCACCGGAGCTGGAACGCCTGGCGGCGGACGGCGTGTTGTTCGAGCGGGCGATCTCCACGGCGCCGTGGACCGGCCCGTCGCACGCCAGCATGATGACCGGACTCTGGGCGAGTCAGACCAGGGCGGATTACCTCTCGCCGATGACGCGGGACGCGCCGACCCTCGCCGCGACCCTCGGCGCCGATGGATACGCCACGGGCGGCTTTGTCGCCAATGCCGGCTACGCCGGATACCAGATGGGAATCTCCCGCGATTTCAGTCACTTCGAGGACTTCCCCATCTCCTGGCAGCAGGCGTTGTGGAGCACGACGTTGATGCAGACCAATTCGGGGCGGCTCTTCCTCACCGGCATCGTCACCCGCCACAAGTACATGCTGTGGAATGCCGTCCGCCGCCTCGACCTCAGGGTGCTTCGGGTGCAGGAGGACCAGAAGCAGCCCGCGGCCACGATCGTCGACAACTTCCTGCACTGGCGATCGCGGGTGGGCGGCGGCCCCTGGTTCGCGCTGCTCAACTTCTTCGACGCGCACTCGCCGTACGATTCGCCCACCGAATTCCACGACCGGTTCAGCGAGGGCAAGGACTTCCGCGACCGCTACGACGGCGCGATCGCGTACGAGGACAGCATCATCGGGCAGCTCGCGCGGCGCCTCACCGCCGATGGCAGCGGTCGACCGACGATCCTCATCATCACGTCCGACCACGGCGAGCAGTGGGGAGAGCACGGCCTCGATGGCCACGCCAACTCCCTCTACCTCCCGCTCCTGCACGTCCCGCTCATCGTGTACGCACCGGGACACCTTCCACCCGGGCGGCACGTGACCTCCCTCGTCACGCTGCGCGACCTGGCCGCGACAATCGCCGCTCTCGCCGGCGTGCGTGCGCACCACCTCGCGGGGACATCGCTCGTTCCCACCTGGACCGAAGGGACCGGCGCCGATCCGAGTCCGATCGTGGCCGAAGTCGCCGCCGGCATCAACGTCCCGCCGGACAACCCGACCTCGCGCGGCCCGATCAAGAGCGCGATGGATTCCACGTGGCAGTACATCCGATATGGCGACGGCGTCGAAGAGCTGTTCGCCTGGCGCACCGACAGTGCGGAGGCGGTGAACCTGGCTGCGGCGCCGGCATCGGCGGCGGTCATCGATCGGCTGCGGAAGCAGGTAGCGCACGCGATCGGAGAGACCTGGCCCCCGTTGCCCCACCACTGACCCGGCCGTCCTCGTGGAGATGAACGCGATCGCATGGATCCGGCTCTCGCGCCAGTGGCATCGCTGGGGGGCGTGGTCGGTCGGGATCTTCGTGCTGATGTGGACCTGCACCGGCGTGGTGATGATCACCCCCTCGGTGCAGCCCGGAGGAGCGGGCGACGCCCCGGCTCTGCCCGCCATCGGGCCGGACGTTCTGCCGCCGGCTGCGGCGTTGCAGGCGATCGACCTGCCCCCCGACGCTGGTCTGCGCGCCATCTCGCTGCGCATGATGGGAGGCCATCTGCTCTACCAGATCGTGCCGCCGAGCGGTCACGCGCACCTGGTCGACGCCCGCACGGGCACGCCGTACCGGGTCGACAGCGCGACGGCGCCCGAAGTCGCTCGCGAGGCCCTCGGCAGCTCGCCCCCCATCCTGAGCGTCGTACGGGTGAGCGAGCACGAGGGTTCGTACCGCGGGGCGCTCCCTGCCTGGCGGGTCCAATTCGGCGATCGCCGTCGCACAGTGGCCTACGTCACGCCGTGGGCCGCGGTCAGTTTCACCGACATCCTCACGCCGTTCAAGCAGGTCTCCGGCCAGATGCATACGTTCACCATCCCCGGACTGCGCCGGCCGAGGGGAAACACCCGTCGACTCACGCTCGCGGCCGCGAGCGCCGTGACGGTGGCGATGTCCGTAGCCGGGTTCGTGCTCCTGTTGGGTATCCGCCGCCGGAGCAACGAGTAGCCGCAGCGCGTCAACGTGCGACGCTGAACGTCACCGTCGTGGCCGTGTAGCCGTCGGCGTTCGCGCCGCCGGTCGGGAACGAGATCTCCACCACGCGCTCGGCGCCCCGCGTCATGCCGGGTGTCAGGGTCGCGCGCCCGCCGGCGCCTGCCACCGCAATGAGACTGCGGGCTGCCGCGTCGCTCGGCGCGCGAACCCGGAAGGTGTAGGTGCGGCCCGCGATGCCCTCCAACGCCACTTCATATCCGCTGGGGCGCATCGCTGCCGCGCCGCCGCGTGGCGCGGTCGCCAGCCGCTCGCTCACCACCCGCGGCGCCTGTGACCGGTCCCCGATCGCCGGCTGCATCGGCGGCGGGATGATGCTCCACCCGCCGCTGAACGCCACACGGAGCGTGATCGAGTCGGTGAGCGTGCCGCGCACCGACGCGTGCACATCGCCGGGCGTGATCCGGGCGGTCGCCCCGCCCGCGACCTGAGCGCCCAATGGCAGCGCCGGATCGAAGACGATCTCCACCGGAGCCCCGGGGCTTTCGCGGCGGATCGTCGCGGTCATCCGCCCCGGGTCGCGGTGAATAAGTAACGACAAGCGACTATTGCCAACCGGCACGTGTTCCACCGCCACCGAATCCCAGTCGGGCGGCAGGTGCGGCGACAGGGTGACCCGGCGCGCGGGCACGTCCACGTCGATCCCAAGCAGGCCGCGCAGCAGCGGCGTCAGCACCATCGAGGTGGCGAAGAACTGCTGCGGCACCGCGGTGTCGAGCGGCTTGTACAGCCGCCCGGAGATCACTTCGGGATTCCGCCCCAGCGCCTCATCGAAGCCCGTGCGCGCGATGGCCTGGAGCGCGAACCACGCCGCCGGCGCGTTGTGGTAGCGGTACCCGGCCAGCGCCACGAAACCGGTCACGAACGGCCACACCGCACCGTTGTTGTAGTGCAGCGGATCGAACAGCGCACTGGTGGCGCTCAGCGGCCGCGCCCCCCAGTCGGTCATGATGCCGCTCGATGCCAGGCGCGCCGCCATCGCCGCTCCGCGCGTGCCGTCGAACAGGTCGAACGACATCGCGGTCGCGGGCCAGGCCGTGAGATTCCCGTTGACCGTCCCGTTCTGCAGCAGCGCGAACGCGTACTGTCCGAGTGCCGGCATCCAGAGCTTCGACTCCAGCGTCCGGACGGCCGTCGCGCGAATCCGGCGGGCGCTGTCGGCGAGCGCGCCATCGCCTGACGCGTCGGCCATCCGCGCAAACCGGTCGAGCGACGCCACCCACACGCCGCCGAGATACACGTCCGACAGAATGCCGATCTGCAGGTCGCCCACCTCGAGCGCGCCCGCGCCGGCGGCGGGGTTCTCCATCAGGCCGTCGCCGTCGGTGTCGGTGCGGCGCGACCACTCCCAGGCGCGCTTCAGGTTCGGCCAGAACTCACGCAGCAGCGCCGTGTCGCCCGTCTGCCGCCAGTATTCGCCGAACGCGAGGATCCAGAACGGCGTGGTGTCGCCGTGATAGAAGGGATAGGGATAGCTGAACCAGTCCACGTGCCCCGCGCCCTGCGAGATCTCGTGGGTGATCTTGCCGTCCGCGCGCTGGTACTTCGCGAAGAAACGGAACACGCCGTCGCGCACCAGCGGGCCGAGCCCGGCGCCGGTCATGGCGAACGAATTGATCGAGGCATCGCCGCCGAAGAACCAGCCGAACCCCGGCCGGTCGCTCGCCGCTCCCGACAATCCATATCCCGCCACCAGCCCGCACCCCAGATCCGGATTGCAGACGTACGACTCGTCCAGATTCACCTTGGCGTACTCCACCGCCAGGTCGAGCAGCGAATCGGGCGAGTGCAGCGCGAACATCGTATGCCGCAGCGAGTCCTCGTGGGCCACGCGCCGCTTCCACTCGCGCTCGGCGGCGCCGGGCGCGACCAGCCGGCGGTAGAGCGCGAGCGCCGAGTCGCGCGGCATCTCCCCGCCCGCGAGCACGATCGGGATGTACGCCTCGTGGAGATCGACGTTGTGGCCGGGCGGTTCACCCAGCCGGGGCGCCGTGTAGCGCTCCTGACCGCTCCCGACCGCGAGGACGAGCTGCGGCGGTGCGGCGGCCAGCATGTGCGCCGGCACGTCGCTCGCTTCGGTGACCGCGGGCGACCCGAGAAACGCGTTGATCGATCGCTTCCCTTCCGAGAAGAGAAAAGCCCGCGCGTTCTGTTCCCAGATCAGGTATTGCCCGCCAAGTCCCGCCGGCCACGCGTAGTGGATGTCGGGGGTGAACCGCGCGATGATGTCCATCGGTCGGATGGCATCCACCTCGAGCAGGATCACCACTGCCGGCAGGTCCAGCGGCACGAAGACGTGCTCGCGGACGGTGAACTGCTCGTACGCGTACTCGATCGTCACGCCTTCGGGGCGTTCGACCACCGAACGCGCGACCGCGTGCCCGGGAATGGGCTCAGTGTACTTCGGGACGCGGAACGACAGCTCCAGGTCGTGCAGCCACTTGATGGGCCAGGACCAGAGCTCGAGCCTGCCGTCCTCGGTGCCCATGGCGATGGCGCGCCGTCCGACCGCCGAGAGGTAGACGCCCGGGCGGGCCGGTCCGCTCAGCGCCAGCGGTGAGATGCCTAACGGGAACCACGGGATCGTGGTGGCCGCGCTGTCGAACACCTGTTGTGTGACGGCCGGCGGAGCGCCGGGCGCCCGCGGGGGCGGGGGCGGGTTCTGGGCGAGGGATGCCTGCGTGAGGAGCAGTGTGCCCAGTAGCGCACTCAGGGCGTACTCACGGTGTCGCGGCCGGAACATCATGGTCCCGGAGTATACTGCGCCTCGGCGCAGCCCTGCCAATCGAACAGTGTGTGGCCGGCGCCCCTCGATGTGCTTCACTCCGTGGGATCACCGGAATCGGAATGCCCGGTGCCGGGATCTCCCGCCAGCAACCGCGCTCCCCCCCTTGCTTTTTCGGCCTCGCCGAGCATACGCTCGGCACATGGAAAACACGCGTCGCGCAGGGCGTCGCATGTCGCTCACGGACTACCTCCGATTCGAGGAGGGGAATCCCGTCCGGCACGAGTACGTGTCGGGTTGGGTGCATGCCATGTCCGGCGGCACGACCCGACACAACCTGATCACGCTGAACATGGTGCACCACCTGCGGGATCCCGCGCGACGTCGAGGCTGCCGCGTGTTCGCCTCGGACGTCAAGGTGCGGGCGGCCGTCGATCGGATCTACTATCCGGACATCGTGATCGCCTGTGGAAAGGCGGCGGACGTTGACCTTGTTGTCGAACAGCCGTCACTCGTGGCGGAGGTCACCTCCCCTGGAACGCGCGCCACCGACAGACGCGAGAAGCTCGACGCGTACCTCCGGATCGATTCGCTGCGAACCTATTTGATCGTTGATCAGCGTCGCCGGTACGTGGTCGCCTGCGCCCGCGATACCCGCGACGAGTGGGTACGCGAGGAGTACACCGCCAGCGGCGCGATTGCCATCCCGTTCCTCGACCTCCAGTTGGACCTCGAGGCGATCTATGACGATGTCACTCTTCCGCCGCTCGCCCTCAAGGAAGACCAGGAGTGGGACGACGCCGCATGGGCCGACTTCGAGGAGGCGGAAGCGCGGGCCGAAGAGGCGAACCAGCGGGAGCCCTCAGCCCCCACGCCGGATCGACTGCAGTAGCGCCGTCGCCTGCGGGTCGCGGGGATACTCCCGCACCAGCTCACGCGCATAGCGCAGCGCCATGTTCGGCGCCCCCGCGTCGCGATAGAGCGTCACCAGTCGCACCAGCACGTCGTGATCGTGCGGCAGCGCGGTCAGGGCATCCAGCAGCGTGCGCACGGCGTCGCCGCTCTTCCCCTGTGCCCGCAGGATCTCGGCGAGCGCGAGATACCCGGTCGCGGAGTGGGGGGCGAAACGCACGGCGGCCTCGAACTCGGCCACCGCGCTGTCCAACTCGCCGAGCTGCGTCTCGAACGCACCCAGGGTCAGACGCGCGTCGGCCCGGTCGGCGTTGTACCGGTAGCTGGCCTCCAGCTCGGCGGCCGCCGACGCGAACACCTGACGCTCGGCCGGCATCGAGAGCGAATCGCGCACCGGGGCCAGCACCCAGGCTGCCTCCTGCCTCACGCCGCGCGTTTCATCGGCCAGCAGCGGCGGCGCGAGTGCCAGACGTTCGCGTGCCGGGGCGGTCTCCAGCGCCTGGAGCGCCGCGTGCCTGACCATCGCGTCAGGCGAGGTCGCCGCCGCGCGCGCGGCGTCCACCGCGACCGCGCCCGGGTGTGCACCCAGGCGTGCCAGCGCCGAGGCGCGCACGAACCACGGCTCGGTGACATCGGCGGCGATGGCGCCGAGCGAGTCGGCGGCTCCGGGATCGCCACGGTCGTCGGCCGCGAACGCGAGGGTGAAGCGCTGGAAGACGGGCAGCGGATTCGGGTACCGCGCGCGCAGCTGGGCGGCGGCCCAGCGTGGGTCGCGGTCCGCGTGGCAGCGGTTGCAGGCGTTAGGCACGCCCAGGCTGATGGAGAAGCCGGGGCGCGGAATCCGGATGCTGTGGTCGTGGCGCGGATCGACCTGCATGTAGTTCGTGGGCGGCAGATGGCACGAGACGCACTGCGCGCCGGGGCTGCCCGGCGGGTGAAAGTGGTGCGCCGAGGTATCGTATTTTGCCGCCAGATGGCACTGCGTGCAGACCGCGTTCCCGGGACGCCGCAGCTTCTGGGTGTGGGGATCGTGGCAGTCGGCGCAGGTCACGCCCGCGGAGTTCATCCTGCTCTGCAGGAACGAGCCGTAGGTGTACACTTCGTCGCGCTGCTGGCCGTCGGGATAGTAGAGATCGCCGGTCATCAGCAGCGGGACGTAGTAGTCGAGCAGCGGCCGGCCCGCGGTGTAGCCGTCGGCGATGTGCTGGCGGCGCGCGTGGCATTGCGCGCAGGTCTCGATCTCCCGCTCGGTGGATCGCGGCGTGCTGCGGATCGGGATGCCGGTGGCCGGGTCGTTCGACCAGCTGATGCCCTGGCGTTCCGCGAGCCGGTTCTGCACCCCGTCGTCGCGCCAGATGATCCGGCGCAGCCAGCCCGGGTATCCAGCCCACCGCACGTGCCGCGAACCGGGACCGTGGCAGGCTTCACAGGCGACATCGATCTCCGCCCAGGTGGTGTGAAAGGTGTCGGCCTGCGCGTCGTAGCCCTTTCGCACCGCGGTCGAGTGGCAATCCGCGCACATGTAGTTCCAGTTCTGATCGCGTCCCGTCCAGTGGAACTCGTCAGGCGGCTCCACGCGCGGGGCCGGGTTCAGCGGGAACCAGCGCTGCCCGGTGTCCCGCGCCGGTCGCGCGTCCCAGGCCACGGGCAGCGGCTGCAGGCGACCGCCCGGGAAGGCCACCAGATACTGCTGGAGCGGGAGGACGCCGAACGTATAGCGGATCTCGAAGTCGTGCGGCTGGCCGTCAGGCCCTTCGGTGTTGACGAAGTACCGCGGACCGCGGCGGAAAAACGTGGCACTGACGGCCGGATAGGAGAATGTGGCGCTGTCGAAGGCGCCGAGCACGGTTTCCGGGCGCGCCTCCTGCATCGCCATCGCATGCTGCGAAGACTTCCAGGATGCGTATTCGGCGGGGTGGCATCGTTCGCAGGCCGCCGAACCGGTGAAGGTCGCGCCATTCGCCTGGGTCAGGCCGGCCGGCGGTGCGCGGCGAAGCATCGCGCCGTTCACGCCAACCATCCGCTTCAGCACGACCAGGAAGGCGACCGCAATCGCCACCACAGCCACCACGGCTGTCTTCCGACGCGACCTTCGCCTGGACGACATGCCCGATCAGTAGCGCAAGGCAGCGATCGGAAGCAAGGGGACCGGCGGTCCGGTGGCTTGCGTCGCCGGCCGCCGACATCGCGCGGGATGCCGCGGCGACCGGCCGGGCACGCGCCTAACGCTACTCCCGGGAGCCGCCGCTCCGGTCGGCCGCGCGACGGCCGATGTCCACCGCGCGGAACCCGGCGCTCGCCCCAGTTGATCACGAACACGCTGAAGCCCTGCTTCATGCGCTTCTCGATGTCGTTCTCCGTGGCCGGTAGCCGCACGGCACCTGCAACTCCTTGCACGCCGCCAGCACCTGCTGGATCGCGCCTTCCCAGCCCTGCTCGTCGAACACGCGCTGGCCGGTCGACATCGGTCGTCGTGAAGACGCCGCGCAACGTGCCCGCGCCCGGGAAGCAGCACGCCGATTCCCGGCACCGCCGCGATCTCGCGCACGTGCGCCAGCCCTTCCCTGCTCTCCACGATCGTCCAGTTCACCAGCTCGCCGTTGGGGTCGAGCGGCCACACGTCCGCCTTCGCCGCGGTACTCCGCTTCGCTCATCGCCCCAGTACGCCGGCGCATCGCCGACGTCGTCCGGCGCGTGCCCCCCTGCGACCTGAAACGCATCGCCGCCAGGCCTGTCTCGCACCTCCTCGCGCGCTCTCGACCCCCACGAACACGATCCCGCTCACGCCCAGGTTGAGCTGTCGGCCGATGCGCTGCGGCTGCCAGCGCAGGATCGGGGGCGATGCGGTGCGTCTTCACGATCGAACGGATGCCGGCGACGCTGCTCGACAGTTCCGCTGTCGATCGCGCCCCGGACAAATTCGGTGAACGTCGGGAACGCGCGGTCGAAATCGCCTTCCATGCAGCCGTCGAAGATGTAATCGGATGGATCGTGCGACAGCGCCTCGCGGGCCAGCTGCGCCGGTGTCTTCGGCGGAGCCGCGTCAGGCGTCGCGCTGCCTCGCGCGCCGGCGCCCGGTGCGCGGGCTCCGGTGTCCACGTTAGGCCGCCGCGTCCGCCTGCACCCGGGTTGCGAGGTGCGTAAAGGCCGAAGACCGGCCGGCGCTGCGTCAGCAGTTCCACGACCGGATTCAGGTGCGCCGGTCCCTGCATGAACGCGAGGCCGGCGGGCAGCGTCACCGCCGCGATGATCACACTCCAGCATCTCCCCGCGTGGTCTCGCGGCCGGGCGCTACCTGATCCGCACCCGAACCGGATCGGTGCCCGGTTTGAAGTTGCCCTTCCCCACCTCCACCTCCTCGGGGCGGGGCTTGCCGTCGATCAGCAGGACGAGTCGGAGTCCCACGGCCTCGTCGGTCACCTTCACATCGACGCCATCCAGGTCATCGTCGGTCTTCGTGAGCCACTGCACCGTGTGCTCGTCTTCCTGCTCGATCTTGTCCTCGGTGCGCTCGGCGACCACCGCCCCGCGCCCGGGCCGGACCGCGCGCACCCGGCCCCGCGGTCCCCGCACCACCGACGGGGCGCGACCCGGTGCGATGACCTTGCGTTCCTGGTCGACATCGATGCGCTTGAACGACTTGATCTCGCCACCCTCGACCACCACGCGCCCGCTGAACTGGTGCTGCGCACCGAACGTCGAGAAAGAGGTTAATTCTCCACCGATGAGGTGAGACGCCCGAACCCGGGCTAGCCGGCGTGGCGCCGCCGGTACACACGCCAGATCCCCAGCAGAATGAGGCCGATGCTGGGCCAGAAGGTCAGCCAGGCGAGGATGCCGAGGCCTACCGGGTTGGGATTGGGATCGTCGTAGAATCCGAGGTCGGCGTAGATGTTGAAGCCGATCAGCGGCCCGGAGCCAACGATGAGCAGAATGAGACCGACGGCGACGAACGGCGACTTCAGGTAGGCGCGCATGGCATGTCATCCCGGGGGGCAGGCCATCAGCTTTCGACAGATGATACCACCCGGCCCCGCCGATCCGACAGGATCAGCCGCGGCCGGCGCGCTTCCTCGCGCGCTTGCCGGTTCCGCGGCCGGCGCCCTTCCTCCCCGCTTGCCGGTTCCGCGCGCGGCCGACCGCGTCCGCCCACGGATCACTTCATAGTGCAACCGCACCACGCCGTCCGCATACGGACGGGTGGAGCGCAGCTTCAGCGGAACGAGCCGATGGCGGGGCGCCAGCAGCGGGATGCCTTCGCCGATGAAGGTGGGGATCACGTGGATGATGAACTCGTCGATGAGTCCTTCGTCGAGAAACGACGCGATCAGTTCCGCACCGCCCATCATCCAGATGTTCTTTCCGCGGCGGGCACGGAGCCGTCGCACCCAGGGGCCGAGCGGCTCCGAGACGAAGACGACACCAGGCGCCGGGTCCGCGGGCGGCGTGCGCGAGAAGGCGAAATGCGCCTTCCGCCGATCGAAGCTCGAGCCGGGGATGCCCTTCCGCTGGAAGTCGAGCGCCACGTCATAGGTCTTGCGTCCCCACAGGATCGTATCGATGGACCGGTAGAATACACCCATCCCGTAGTCGCCCCGCAGTCGAGGACGTTCCAGCCACTCGACACCCCCGTCGGGCCGGGCGATGTAGCCGTCGGCGCTGGTCGCGATGAGGACGATGATCTTGCGCATCGGGTCGGGGTACCTCCTGCCTAACGTGTCGTGACCGGTGGTGCGCCGCAGGCGCGCGGTCCGCGCCCGATTGCCACACCAGGGGCTTCGTGAAATGCGCAAACCCGAACAGGGTGCCTGTCACCAGGATCGCCAGCAGGACGCCCGACACGACGGCACGAATCAGGACGGGGGAGCGGCGCCAGATCGCGAGCAGGGAGGACGCGATGGCTACCTCGTCGCGTTGAGGGTCAGGGAATCGCGGTGGCCGGTGCGGGTGCGCGCATCGCCTTGCAGAACGCAGAGTTGGCGTTCACCCCGCAGGCATCGTACGGACTCCGGCCACTGCCCGTGAACAGCGCTGCGGCGAGTCCGACCATTCCGCTCACGGCCAGCACCGTGCCGAGCGCGGCCACGGCGACGAGCGCCTCACCGGCCGTACGCGAGGGTTTCGTCGAAAGCCGGCGCACCAGCAGCCCCCAGGCGGCGTGTGTCCCGCCGGCAAGCATCAGCGCGGCCACCGACCACCATGCGGGAGCCGTGAGCAGGACGAGACCCGCGCCGGCGACACAGACCGCGAGCTGCAACGCAAGCGATCGCCCGGCGCGAGCGCGGGCACTCGTGGCCAGTACGCTGAAGACGGTTTCACGACCGGCAAGTGCGGCGACCATCTCTGCTCCTGGAATGGAGTGGAACGCCGAATTCGTGGCGTGTTCGGAGGGAATGCTCAGCCGAGCGCTTCGTCAAGGAATTCCGGCAAGTCGAGGACGAACGACTTCGCCATGCCGGCGGGGCGCCACTCGAGTCGCGTGGTCAGAGTTTCGCCGGCATCAACGAGCGCGCGCCAGCGGACGATCGTTCGAGCCGCAGGATTGATAATCCAGTACTCGGGAACGCCACTGCCGAGGTAGAGTTGGCGCTTGGTCTGATGGTCGTGGAACGGACTGCCGGGCGATTCCACCTCGACCGCGAGCAGCAGATCGCTGAGCGCGAACGGATAGGGCGGGCGGCGGCTCTCCGCCAGACGGACGACGAAGACATCGGGTTGCACGCGGTTGCGATCGGGGTCCCCGCGCCGGACGTCAGCCGGTGACACGAGCACGCGGCCGATAGCCGAAGCCCGCAGATAGTCGCGGAGCTCTGCCGCGAGCGCGACCACCACAAGTTGGTGAACGTCTGAGTGAGCCGGCGTCACGAAGAGTTCGCCGTCGATGAGCTCGTAGCGCTGGCCGTCGTCCGGCAGGGCGTCGAGCATCTCCACCGTCCATTCCGCGCGTCCCGCTGGCATGACCATAGCATACCGCCTTCGGCGTACGAGGAGCAATCGGCCATGGACCAGCATGGCGTCGTCGGATCGGTCAGCCATCATCTTCGGGTTGCGGTCGGGAGCGAAAATGTGCGGCGGGTGCCCGGCCTCCCCATCGCAGCATCCAGACGAGGCCGAGGCCGATAAGGAGCGAAGCGCCGCCCGCAATGACGCCCTCGGAGGGCGTGGCACCGCCCCAGACGACCGGCGCAAGACCGCCAGCGACGGCGACCGAGACGACCCAGCACCAGTTGACCCAGCGCACCCAGGCTCGGCGGTCGAGGGCGGTGACGACACTGAGCACGGCGAAGATGCCGAATCCGAATTGCGAGACGCTCTGCGCCATCTGACCGGCTGTGCTGGATTGCGGAAACTGCCGCAGCCCGCCGTTCAGACCGCACCAGGCGGCCGCAAGCAGGATCAGGGCGGCGAGCGCGAGGACGATGCGGCGGGCGCGGATCAGGCTATGGGTCATCTTTCGAGGGGCCGCGGCTGGAGTGCTGCGCCGGTGCAAGAGGCTCAAGGTATCGCGGAGATTGAGGTTGCGCGATGCGGGTACGCGCCGGAGGCCGATCGGCCAGGTCGACTCACGAGCCGCACGCCTAACGAGAGGTATCGCAGACCGGGAAACACACGATCTCGGAGCTGGAAACACGACAGGCTGGCGGATGGCAGGGGCAACTGCAACTACATGAAGAAGTGTCGCAGTCGCTGATGACTGGCTCAGGGGGTGTCGGCTGCAGTGACAGGGCGGCATACTCCAGCGCCCATGTGCCACGCACCCAGACGCCCGGTCGCCCCGTGACAGCGCCCCTCGATGGCGTACGCGTCATCGACCTCACTCAGGTCATGGCCGGCCCGTTCTGCACCATGCTCCTGGGCGACCTGGGCGCTGACGTCATCAAGATCGAACCACCCGGGCGCGGCGACCTGTCGCGCTCCCTCGGCGGGACCGCGCTCCGCTTGCGCGGCGGCGACAACGCTCCGTTTCTCGCGCTCAACCGCAACAAGCGCAGCGTGACGCTCGACCTCAAGTCGCCCGACGGTCTCGATGCGCTGCGCCGGCTCGTGCGCGATGCGGATGTGCTGGTGGAGAACTTCCGTCCGGGTGTGATGGCGCGACTCGGCGCCGACCACGCGGCGCTGTCGGCGCTCAATCCGCGACTCGTCTATGCCAGCATCTCCGGATTTGGACAGACGGGACCCTACGCCGACCGCCCGGGCTTCGATCTCATCGCGCAGGGGATGTCGGGCGTCATGAGCGTCACGGGCGAGCCGGGCGGACCGCCGGTGAAGTGCGGCGTGCCGATCGCCGATCTCGCCGCCGGACTCTATGCGGCCAACGGCATCATGGCTGCGCTCATCGCGCGCGAACGCACCGGAACGGGACAGCACGTCGAAACGTCGCTGTTCGAGTCGGCGCTGGCGCTCTCGGCGTGGGAGACCACGGAGTACTGGGCTACGGACCAGGCGCCCCGTGCGCTCGGTTCCGCGCATCGATTGAGCGCGCCCTATCAGGCCTTCCGCGCGCGCGACGGTCACCTGACCATCGCGGCCCTCACCACGGCACAGTGGCGCTCGCTCTGCCAGGTGATCGGGCGCGAACGCCTGACGAGCGACCCTCGGTTCGCGACCAACGAGGCGCGCCTGGCGAACGTGAGCGCGCTGGCCGGGGAGATCGAGTCGGCGCTGGCGGATGGCGACGTGGCGGCCTGGGTGACGCGGCTGCTCGCGGCCGCGGTCCCCGCCGGCCCGATCAACGACTATGCGCAGGTCTTCGCGGATCCGCACACGGCGGCGCGGCACATGACCGAGACGATCGAGCATCCGGTGGAAGGCACGATTCGCACGCTCGGCTTCCCGATCAAGCTGAGCGACACGCCGCCCACCGTCCGTCGCCCGCCGCCATTGCTCGGCGAGCATACCGATGAGGTTCTGGGGCCGTTAGGCATGGGCGTCGCCGGGAAGGCGCCGCGGTGAGCGCGCCGGGCGACGTGCGACTCGATCTGCGCGGGCCGACCGCGTTCATAACGGTCGACCGCCCGGCCGCCCGCAACGCGATGACCTGGGCGATGTACGACCAGCTCGCGGCCGCGCTCGAACGCGTGGAAAGCCTGGCCGACCTTCGACTGGCGGTGTTGCGTGGAGCCGGCGGCACGTTCATCGCCGGCACCGACATCGCGCAGCTCCGGGACATCTCGTCAGGCGACGACGGCCTGGCCTACGAGCGTCGCCTCGAAGCGGTGGTCGCGCGCCTGGAACGCCTGCCCCTTCCCACCCTGGCGGTGGTCGAAGGCGATGCGATGGGAGCGGGGTTGGTGCTCGCGGCAGTCTGTGACGTGCGCGTGTGCACCCCGGACGCGCGATTCGGCGCGCCGATTGCGCGGACGGTGGGCAACACGCTCTCCACGGCGAGTCACGCGCGCCTGGTGACGCATTTCGGCCCCTCCCGGGTCAAGGGTCTGCTGATGCTGGCCGGCACGCTGGGGGCCGGGGAAGCGCGGGCGGCTGGATTCGTGCACGAGATCGTCGGGGTCGCGGATCTCGACGCGCGCGTGGAAGAACTGGTCGAGCGCCTCACGCACCTGGCTCCGATCACTCTCCGCGTCATGAAGGAAGCGGTGCGTCGCGTGGTATCGGCCCCTGGCGCCACCGACGACGCCGACCTGATTCGCGCGGCATACGGGAGCAGCGACTTCGCCGAGGGGGTCGCCGCGTTCCTGGAGAAACGCGCCCCGCGCTTCAAGGGAATGTGACCCACCCGGCGCCGCTGATCATGGCTCCGCAGATCACCGACAGCACGCTGGTGGCCGTCGCCGGCCTGATCGGCATCATCGCGTTCCTCTTTCTCGCGATCACGCGGTGGCGCTGGCACGTCTTCCTCGGGCTGCTCGCGCCCATCCTGCTCTTCGCCCTCATTCCCGGCATCGACCGCCGGACGTTCATCGATGCCTTCGAAACCGGTTTCGGCAAGACCGTGCAGAGCATCGCGGTGGTGATCGTCCTGGGCTCGGTGCTGGCCGAGGCGCTCAAGCACACGGGAGGAATCGAACGCATAACGCGGTCGATGATCCAGCTGGTGGGGCCCAGGCACATGCCGCTCGCGCTGACGCTGTCGGGCTACGTGATCGGCATCGCAATTTTCTCCGACGTCGGATACGTGATCCTGAATCCGCTGGTGCACTCGGCGGCGATCGGCACGGGTGTGAACATGAGCGTCATGGCCACCGGTCTCGTGGGCGCCATGCAGCTCACGCACGCGATGGTGCCGCCCACACCGGGTCCGCTCGCCGCCGTCGCGCTCGTGCACGCGGACATCGGACGGGTGATTCTGTATGGCTCCCTGATCACGTTCGTGTCAGCGCTGGCGGGTTGGGCGTACGCGCTTGTCGTTGGACCGCGACTGCCCTCGCCACCGTCGCCGGAGTTCGTCGGCCAGTCGTTCGTGGAACGCGGGCGCGAGGCCGACCTGCCGACGACCTGGCGGGCCTATGCCCCCATTCTGATTCCGCTCGCGCTCATCGCGGGCCAGAGCGTGGCGGCCTTCGCGCTGCCGCCCGGCCACCTCGTGAACCGCGCGATGCTTTACCTCGGCTGGCCGGTGGTGGCGCTGTCGATCGGCGTGCTGCTCGCGTACCGCAATACGCATCGCGCGCAGGCGGAGCTCCGCACCGGCGAGTGGGTGGAGAACGCGCTGCGCACCTCGGCGATGATCATCATGGTCACCGGGCTGGGCGGCTCACTGAGTCAGATTCTGCGGGAAACCCCCGCGGTGGACGCAATCGCGCGCGGTATGGCGTCCACCGGTCTGCCGGCGATCTTCCTGCCGTTCGTGCTGGGCGTGGTGGGGAACATGATCACCGGCTCGACGACCGTGGGGGTGATCACCGCCGCGTCGATCGCGGCACCGATGATGCCCACGTTAGGTCTGAGTCCCGAGGCGACGATGCTGGCCGGCGCCGCCGGGTCGATCATCGTGAAATACGTGAACTCGAGCTACTTCTGGGTGTGCACGTCGCTGTCGCGGATGCCCTTGCGGTCGGCGCTCTTCTCGTACGGCGGAGTGACGCTGGTGAACGGCGTGACGGCGATGGCGATGGTGTATGTCCTCTGGCGCGTCGGGGCGATCTGACGGCGGGACCGACCGGGGCGGTTTCCATCTGGCCGCCGCCGGCTGGCGGATGACTCAGCATCAGTCTCCGGCGTCTGCACCATCGGTCCGGCGCAGCGGGCCGTAGATCCACATGAACACCGCGAGCACCGGGAACGCCAGCACCATGCTGATCAGCACCACGGTGACCATCACCAGAACGGGGTGGTGGGTGAGCGCGTCGCGCAGCCACTGGATCTGGTCCCCCGTCAGGTGCGTGGACACGTACGGGAGCGCGGCACGGGCGACCAGCAGATAGACCGCCGCACCGGTGACGAAGGCGGCGAGCAGCGCGCGCATCGTGCGCGTGCGATCGCTGGGTATGGTGCGCACGGAGGGTTCGATCGCTGCCTCGTGTCTACCGGGTAGCCCGAACCCAGGCCGAAAGCGTTCTCTCGTCTCCGGCAACGGTGGTGAAGTCCGCCCTGACGGGCTGCGCCGGCGGAAGCGGCTTCCAGTCGCACCCGTCGGTGCGGATCCGGAACCGCCGGATGGCTGCAACCTGCTGGCCCGATGAATCTACTCCCTGCTGCACCACCGCGACCGTGTCGCCCTGGACGGCGATGCGCGGGAGCGGATCGCGCGGCGCCGGCACTTCCAGATCGGGACACACCCGCCGGTGCTCGAGATCGATCACCGTCACCGAATAGGTGCCGACGAAGGTCTTCCCGTCGAACTCGCCGTCCATCGTGCCCAGGACGAGCACGTGCGGCGCCATCACGGAGAGCAGCACCGGAAGCGATCGGTCGAAGGCCAGTGACGGCGCCCTGGATGGGTCGCGCAGCAGCTCCTCGAAGAGCGATTGGCGCACGCCCTTTCGCCGTACCGCGGGGATCGGGATCTCTTCGCCGTCTCGTGCACCGCGCTTCCAGTGGTACAGCGACTGCGACACCTCGAAGACCGCATACACGTCCTGGTCCGTCTCGGTGAACGTGACGGCGCCGAAGCCCCCCAGCAGCATGGGATGCGTCCGCACGATCGCGGGGATGACGCCCTCGGCGCCCACGCGATCGCCGGTCGCCGACAGCACGACCAGCGCTGTCCCCGAGTCCGGCTCGAGCACCCCGGCGAGCATCCTGGGTCCGCGCACGCGAAAGCTGGGGCTCCAGCCGATCAGCGAGTAGCTCCCCTTGTATGTCCCGGTGCGCAGGTCGAATTCGATCACGCGTCGCTGGCCCGACTTCCATCACCGCCAGCAACGAGTCGCCGCCGAGGGCGAGAAACCCCGGTACCTCGAATTCGCCTGGGCCGTGTCCGCGGCGCCCGAAGGTTCGCACGATGGCGCCCGACGGTGCGATCTCGAGCACCCGCGCCTCGCCGCCGTCGGAGATGAAGTAGTGGCCCTGCGGGCCGACGACGATCCGGTTGGGGCGCGCCAGCAACAGGGTATCGTTCTCGGCGATGCGCACGCTGTCGATGGGGCGAAGCATTGGCGGCGCGTTGCGCGGTTGTCCCTGGGCATCCGCGTGGTGGGCGGTTGCCAGGAGAAGGAGGATCAATCCGGCGCGCGCGCAGGCGGTCCCAGCTTTGGTGATGAGCTGCCTAACGTGCCCGGGGTGCGAGCGCACGGGCTCGAGCCGGTGTGGCATCCTGTGAGCTTCGCACCGGACGGACGGACGCGCCAGTCCGGTCCTGGCCCGGGTTCATGTCGAGACGGGAGCACCGTGGTCTCCCCACCACGCCCCGCCTCAGCGCCAGGGACGCCCGCGCCATGCCGCACCCGCGTAGAGCACGCCGATCGCCAGTACGCCGACACCGGGCACCGCGAGCAGCAGGCTGTGGCGCGCCACACCGAGCCCGAGACCGAAGCCTCCTGCGGCAACGCAGACCACGCCGAGGAACACAGCCACCGCCCGCCCCGCAGGGGTCAGGGGACTGCGGGCGATGACCATCATCGGGATGCGCTCCCGGAGCGACGGTGGAGTACCTGCGCCGTTGATGCGTGGCTGATCGCGGACATGGGTGATGCCTCCGCTCCGGCGAGTATTGACCGCCGCGCAGGCAACGAGCAAGCACATCCGTCGAAGAGTTCACACGACGACCAGGGCTGGGGGCCCGAGAAGAGGTATCCCCTTATTCCACCCTCCGGCTCAGCGCGACCGCTCCACCACCATCAGCACGAACGACCCCGGCACCATCGGCGCGCGGCGCCGCGGATTCCCAGCCGTGGCCTGAGCCGGAGCTGGGCCGAACTTCGCGCCAGGCAGGTACAGCCGGTGCGTGGCCGGATCGAGCCCCAGGTTCCGTGATCCCTGCGCCGTCTGGACCGTCTCGACCACGTGATACGCGTCAGGCGAGTCCTGGTGAACCACGGTCAGCGTGCCGTCGGCATTCGACGCGAACGCATCGCCGGTCGCCGGATCGTAGGCCGCACCATCGACGCCGGCGCCGATGGGCAGCGTCGTGATCACCTTGCCCGCCTGGTAGTCGGAGATGGCCATCACGCCACTCCGGCATCCGCTGAACAAGCGATGGTTCTTCACATCGATGCCCATCGACACCGGCTGGCGGCAGGGCGCCGTGGACCAGCGGCGCGTCACCCGCAGATTCTTCGCGTCGATCTCCACCACTTCGCTCGTGTCGGTGAGATTCGCGTACACCATGCCGTCGCCGGCCGGTTGTCCGTACTCCGGCTTGCCGCCTAGTGGAATGTTGGTGATCAACTTGCCAGCGACAGGATCGATCACCGTAGACGAGTGTGCGTCACCGTTGAACGTGAACACGCGGTTCGATACGGGATCGAAGATGATGGCGTCGGCATCCTCGGCCGCCGGGATGCGGCCGAGCGCCTTGAAGGTCCTGAGGTCGAACATCACCACCGCGCTGTCGTTCCCCGACGTTGCGAATCCGTGGCCGCTCCCGGCCGCGATCGCCACCCCGTGCGCGCCGTTGATCCCGGTGACCTCGCCCAGGAGCTTGCCATCGTTCTCGTCCACCACTATCACGCGATTCTGGCGTCCGATGAACACACGATGGTTAGGCGCATCGGGAATCACGTAATCCCAGCTGCCGTCACCGCCAACCGGGAAGGTGCGCGCGACGTGATAGGTCGCCGACGATTGGGCGAACGCTGTCGAGGCAAAGCAGGTCGAGAGCAGAAGCAGCATGCGGCGCATTGAAGTACTCCGTGCAAGTCGTGTCATTTCCGGCTGAGGATCGTTCGCGGGCGGGACCAGCCCCCAAAATTCGTCTGGCCCGTTCGCGAAATTCGAGTCTGACCTTCATTCCGGGTGTTGGCAAGAATTGCGGCCCCCGGGCGCCCTCCGCGGCGAAACGGGCGCGCCATTTCGGCGTCTGAGGAGGACGGGGCCGGTCGCCGCCGGGCTGATGCGGCAGCCTAACCCTCTGGGACACCTCAGATGCCAGGCATGCGAGAGCCCTTGCGACCGGAGCGCGGTCGCACAGGTTCATTCGCATTGCCTGATGCCGCCACCGGTCCGATGATTGCACCCGCATTGCTATGGTTCCGCGGATCGGCGGCCCCCGGGCCTCCAACGAGCCTCATGAGCGCACTGCGTATCTGCATGTTCACCACGTTCTATCCGCCGAACAACTTCGGCGGCGACGGCATTGCGATCCAGCGACTGGCGCATGCGCTCGGACGGCGTGGACACCAGTCACGGTCGTTCACGACATGGATGCGTACAACGCGCTGCACCATGGCCCGCAACCGGCGGAAACGCCGGAGTCCGACAACGTGCGCGTCTTCCGACTCCGCAGTGGACTCGGCGTGCTCTCACCGCTCGCCACCCAGCAGCTCGGTCGGCCCCTCCTGAATCAGCGACGCATTCGACAGCATCGTCGACGAAGGCCGGTTCGACGTCACGTTCTTCCACAACATCTCGCTGGTGGGCGGGCCGGCGCTGCTGGCGTATGGGCGGGGAGTGTGTCTGTACGAAGCGCACGAGCATTGGCTGGTCTGCCCGATGCACGTGCTGTGGAGACACAACCGCGAGCCCTGCACGGGACGCGAATGCGTGCGCTGCGCGCTGCACTTCCGGCGCCCGCCGCAGCTCTGGCGATACACGGGACTGCTCCAGCGGAATCTCGCGCACGTGCATGCCTTCATCGCGAAGAGCGAATTCAGTCGCGAGAAGCATCGCGAGTTCGGATTCACGCGTGAGATGGAAGTCGTCCCCTACTTCCTGCCTCGCGAAGCCGAGGCAGCGACCGGGCCGACTCTCGACGGCGGTGGCGGCGCGGGAAGGCGTGAGCGTCCCTACTTCCTCTTCGTCGGCAGGCTGGAACGGATCAAGGGACTCGACGATGTGATCCCGGTATTCCGTCGATATCCCGAGGCGGATCTGGTCATCGCGGGAGATGGCGAGCATGGTGAAGCCCTTCGCCGGCTCGCGGACGGCGCACCCAACATCCATTTTCTCGGTCGCGTTCCGTGGGCGGAGCTCAGAAGGTCCTCTACGAGCAGGCGGTCGCATTGATCGTCCCGTCCAGCGGGTACGAGACGTTCGGCATTATCCTGATCGAGGCCTTCCGGGAGGGAACGCCAGTGATCGCCCGACGTATCGGACCGTTTCCGGAGATCGTCAACACGGCGGGAGCGGGTCTGCTGTTCAGTGGACCGGACGAATTGCTGGCCGCGATAGCCCGGTTGCAGGGCGATGCGGCGCTGCGTTCGACGCTGAGCCAGAAGGCACGACAGGGGTTCGAGCAATACTGGACGGAGGATGCCGTGGTGCCACGCTACCTGGAGGTCATGCGGAGTGCGGCGGAGCGCAGCGGACACACGCGAGTCGTGGAGGCCTTGACCATGGAGGGTGCCGCATGAAGGTGCTGATTACGGGCGGCGCCGGCTTCATCGGTTCGCATCTGGCCGAACGGCTGCTGAGCGGCTCGGCGCGTGTGCTGGTGCTCGATGACCTGTCGACGGGGTCGATGTCCAACATCGAGCACCTCATCGGGAATCCGGGATTCGAGTATCGCATCGGCTCGGTGATGGACGGGCCGCTGGTGAGCGAGCTGGTGGACCGCTGCGACGTGACGGTGCACCTGGCGGCCGCGGTGGGCGTGCGGCTGATCGTGGAGCAGCCGGTACACACGATCGAGACCAACGTGCATGGGACCGAGGTGGTCCTGAATGCGGTGGCGCGCAAGGGCAAGACGGTCCTTATCGCATCCACGTCGGAAGTCTATGGCAAGAGCACCGACACGCCGTTCCGTGAGACCGCCGACCTGGTGCTGGGTCCGACCCATCACTCCCGCTGGGCCTACGCGTGCTCGAAGGCACTCGACGAGTGGCTGGCGCTGGCGTACGCGCGCGAGAAGCACCTGCCTGTCGTGATCGCCCGATTCTTCAACACGGTGGGCCCTCGCCAGACCGGCCGCTACGGCATGGTACTGCCGCGCTTCGCGGCGCAGGCGGTGGCGAACGAACCGATCACCGTGTTCGGCTCGGGCGAGCAGACCCGCTGCTTTGGCCACGTGCGCGACGCGGTGGAGGCGGTGGTCCGACTCATCGCCGAGCCGAAGGCGGCCGGTCAGGTGTTCAATATCGGCGCCGACGAAGAGGTGAGCATCAACGATCTGGCGGAACGGGTGCGCACCGCGGCCGGGAGCACCTCGCCGATTGTGCACGTTCCCTACGACGAGGCGTATGCGGAGGGGTTCGAGGACATGCCGCGGCGGAAACCTGATGTGAGCAAGCTGGAGAAACTGATCGGCTTCCGGCCGCGCACGTCGCTGCAGCAGATCATCGACGACGTGCTGGCCGACGCGCGGACACGCTCCGGCGCGACGACGTCCTAGCGGTACCACCCCCGCGCATTCTCGCGGGGTGCGCTCGCGGCCATCCCTGCGCGCCGGGCGTTCATGGAACCGTAGCAGCTGAACCGGTGGGGAGAGAGCGGCGCTGCAGTACGACCACCGGATCGACGCCCCACACCGAGTCGAATTGCGCGCGCAGGTCGTCACCCAGCGCACGCTGCCATTTCAGGTCGAATATGTGGTCCTCGACGAGCACGTCGTCGAAATGCACCGACGACAGCCGCTGCGCCAGTCGTTTCACGAGGGTGTTCGACCGTTCGTCATCCCAGGTGGCGAACGCCGTGTCGGGGCGATCGGCGCGGATGCGATCGTACAGGTCACGTTCGATGACCACCAGGACGTCGTGGTTGGCTTCCAGAAATTTTCGCTCCCGCGCCGCGCGTTCGTCGCCGTAGATGAACTTGTCGTTGAGGAAATCACGCTTGTACACCCCCACCGTGAGCCCCACGCTCCAGAGGCGACCGGCGAACAGGACGGGGCGATTGCGGCGGATCGGGTCGGCGAGCCAGGTGGCGACGGCCATGGTGGCCGAATCCTGGGCGACGCGCTCGCGCATCAGCGCGGGCGCTGTCGGGACGAAAGCGAGATGAAGTAGGGGTGTGCCGGAGAGCGTGGCGCGCGCGCCGGCGATCCATCCATCGGCCACGGCCTTGACCGTGGGAAGCATCCCGAAGGCATAGGTCGCGGCGGCCACCGCCACCGCCGCCCGCCCCACGCGGCGTACAAGCGGAGGAGGTCCCAGTCGCGGGGCGCGCATGGGGAGGAGGAAGACCATCGCCAGTCCGAGCAATCCCGCGTCGAGATGGAACATGTCGGCGCGGGTGAGCCCGCTCTTGAGCGACACGATCGCCACCACCAGAGCGCCTAACGCGAACCGGTCGCCGGCCGAGGGTTCGGCGCGCCACGCAAGGCCGCGCCCCACGCATACCGCGCCCAGCGCGACCAGGGCGAACACCGCCGCGGCGTTGAGCGTCCATCGGAACGGAAAGCCGGCCTCGCCGGCCGAGAAGCGTGCCATCAGGGTGCGCACCTCGCCCACGTAAGCGCCGAATGCGGGCCCAAGGGTGGCCAGCGCGCTCACCAGCCACACGCCGAGCGCGACAGCGAGGAAGACGAGGCCGTGGGCGATTACTCGGCCGCGATCCGGCCCGACGCGATCGCGCAGCGCGAGGGCGAAGATGGCCCCCGCGGCCACGAGCGCGGCCAGCCCCTGCTCATGCGACCATGCGATGGAGAGACCGATCAGCGCGGCTGCCCCCAGCCGGCGCCGCGTGTCATCGAAGCCATGACTCAGGAGCAGCAGCGCGCCGATGGGAAGCAGCCGGCGGATGCCGTTGTAGTTGAGTCCGAGCAGCGGATTGGCGAGCAACGCCAGCAGGATGGCGATGGCGACCAGGCGCGTGCCCCGGTCGCGGATGTAGCGCTGCGCCAGCAGGACGACCGTCACCGCGACCAGCACCTCGAGCGCGGCCAGCCATTCGTAGTAGTGGCGGCCCGCGAAGCCCGCCAGGTGCATCCACCAGGACGCGGGAACGAGCATCAGCGGGCCGTACAGGTACTCGAAGTCGCGATACGGCACCATGCCCGCGTGCATCCGCTGCAGCGCCACCAGGAAGTTGTTGTCTTCCACGTACGGCGCGGAGATGGCGAGAAACGGCGGCCAGAACGCCACCAGCGTCAACAGGGCGACGACCGCGAGCTCGACCCACTCCCCTCGGCCGCGACGCCGGCGCGGATCCGATGTCGTCACGCCCGGTGACGTCCCAGCCGACATCCCATGTTGTCGCTCCAGCGTCTGACGGCGGCGCGCCACCAGCCAGCCGGCGGCAATCAGTGCCAGGCACCACACCAGCGCGAGTCGATACGCGACCGGCGTGCTGAATCCCTCGACCGTGGCCACGCTCAGCACCGACGGATCGGTGGGGAAATGTCGCGGTACGACCGGGAGCGTCACACCGAGCGCAAGAAGGGCCACCGACACCAGCATCCATTCGGTGACCCGGAACCGGTATTCGGAAGGGAACGACGTTCGCGAATCCGGAATCGCCACGGTGGCTGTTCTGCTCCATTGCCGGATCCCGTGACAGCCGGCCCGGCTTGAAAGTCCCTGCGATGGGCGTTTCGCTCCGCCGGGGAATCTAAGGATCGGCGGTGGGCGCCGCGCTGGATCGGCGGTGGGCGCCGCGCTGGATCGGCGGTGGGCGCCGCCGTGGATCGGCGGTGGGCGCCGCGCTGGATCGGCGCTTCTCCCTACCTCCCGCGAGTTCGGGGCCTGTACTTTTCCTCCACGACCCAACCTCGAGCGCAATGCCGAAGGCGAAGGACGCGGATGTGTTGGTCATCGGCGGCGGATTCTACGGCGCGATGCTGGCGGCGGAACTCAGCGCCCGGATACGCGGCCAGGTGGTGCTGGTGGAGGCCTCGCCGGAGCTGCTCTCGCACGCCTCGTACAACAACCAGGCCCGTGTGCACGGCGGCTATCATTACCCGCGCAGCGTACTGACCGCGCGTCGTTCGCGGGCCAACGCACCGCGGTTCATCCGCGAATTCGCGGACTGCATCGATGCGGGATTCACCAAGCTCTATGCGATCGCGCGACGGCGCTCCAGCGTGAGCGCGGCGCAGTTCCGCCGGTTCGCCGACGCCATCGGCGCCCCGATCCGGCCCGCGGCGCCGGACGCCTGTGCGCTGGTGGATCAATCGGCGATCGAGGCGGTGTTCGAGGTGGATGAGCCGGCGTTCGACGCCGGCCGGCTCCGCGCGCGCATGGAGGAGCGCCTGGCGAGTGCGGGCGTCAGTGTTCTCTGCAACACGACGGCCGAGCGCGTGTCGCCGCTTGTCGGCGGCGGCCTGCAGGTTTCGCTCGAAGGAGAGCATGGCGGTGCGCTGAACGCGGACGTCGTCTACAACTGCACGTACTCCCGTCTCAACCGGCTGCTGATCCAGTCGGGCGCGGCGCCGCTCCCGCTGACCCACGAACTCACCGAGCTGGCGCTGGTGCGTCCGCCGGAGGAACTCGCGGCAATCGGCATCACCGTCATGTGCGGACCGTTCTTTTCGTGCATGCCCTTCCCGCCGCGCGGGCTCCACTCGCTGAGCCACGTGCGTTACACGCCGCACCGGGAATGGCGCGACGCCGATGGGAGTCCCTACCTCGACTCGGCGCAGATCCGGGAGTCCGCGGCGCGGCGCACCCGGTTCGACGAGATGCGCCGGGATGCCGCTCGTTATGTTCCGCTGCTGGCCCGCGCGAGCTACGTTGAGTCGCTCTGGGAAGTGAAGACGGTGCTGCCGCGAAGCGAGGGGGACGACAGTCGTCCCATTCTGGTGCATGAGGTCGCCGAGCTTCCAGGCCTCCACTGCGTGATGGGCTCCAAGATCGACAACGTCTACGACATGCTCGACATCGTGCTGCAGCATCACGAGCAGGCGACGCCATGACCGCGCCCGACCGCGACCTGCTGGTCTCGGTGGTGGCGCCGTTGCGCAACGACGCCGACATCGTCGACGGCTTCATCGCGGAGACGCTGGCGGTGCTCGGCGCCAACTACGCGCGCTTCGAGCTGGTCCTGGTGGACGATGGCTCGACCGACGACACCGTGCGCAAGGTGGCCGCGTGGCTTCCGCGCTCCGAGGGAGTACGGCTCATGCGCCTGTCGCGCGGCTTCGGAACCGAGATCGCGATCTCGGCCGGGCTGGAGACCACCATCGGCGACGTGGTGGTGGTCGCCCTCCCCGAAACCGATCCACCGGCGCGGATTCCCGACCTCGTGGCGCGCGGTCGGAGCGGTGCCGGGCTGGTGTTCGGCGTGCGCGCCACCCGTCAGGGTCAGACGTGGATCCAGCGAACCGGCGCGCGGCTCTTCTACTGGCTTTGCAACGACGTCCTGCGGCTGCACATTCCGCCGCATTCCACCCACTTCCGCGCCATGAGCCGGCCAGTGGTGAACGCGGTACTCCAGATCCGCGACCAGCTCCGGTATCTGCGGACGCTGGGCGCATATGTCGGGTATGAAGACGACGTCGTTGTCTACACGCCCATCGCGCGACGCACGCCGCCCCGGCAGATGGGGGTGATCGCGGCGATACGACTCGCGCTCGGCATCATCATCTCCAACTCGCTGGCGCCACTCATTCTCGCCGCCGCGCTGGCCGGGATCGCCATGCTCGTGTGCTTCGCGTGGCTCGGGGTGCTCGTCCTGCGTGCGGTGGCCTCACCGGGTTCGGTGTCGTTCGCTCAACTCCTGTTCGCCACCGTCAGCGGCGTGATCGCACTCGTCCTCGGCACTCTGTGCGCCTATCTGGGTCGCCTGCTGAACGAGACGCGCGGACGCCCGCTCTACTTCGTGCGCGAGGAGCTGGGGGGGACGCCATCGCTCGGGGAGGCCCGGGAGCGCAACGTGGTCTCCGAGTCCATCGCCCCCTGATGGCGGCACGCGAGATCCCGGGCTTCGACGCGACGGAGCTCGCACCCGGGCGGTCCTCCATCTGCTGCGCCATCTTCGTTCTCAACGAGAACGGACGACTGCACGCCCAACTGGCGAAGATGCGGCCCTTCGCCGCCGCCGTGGACCTGGTGGTGGCCGATGGCGGCAGCACCGACGGCTCCACCGATCCGGAACTTCTTCGTGCAGCCGGCGTGCGCGCGCTGCTGGTGAAGCGCGACCGGGGAGGGCTGAGCGCGCAGATGCGCATGGCCTTCTCCTGGGCCCTGGATCAGGGCTACCAGGGCATCATCACGATGGATGGGAACGACAAGGACGATCCATCCGCGATTCCGCGATTCGTCGACGCGCTGGAGCGCGGTGTGGATCACGTGCAGGGATCGAGATTCGTACCGGGCGGACACGCGGTGCGGACGCCGCTGGCGCGGCTCATCGGGATCAGGATTCTCCACGCGCCGCTGCTCTCGCTTGCCGCCGGAACCCGCTTCACCGACACGACCAACGGCTTCCGGGCGTACTCGCGTCGCTTCCTGCTCGACGATCGGGTCGCGCCGTTCCGCGCGGTATTCCAGTACTACGAGCTGCACTACTACCTCGCCGTCCGCGCCGCGCGGCTCGGATTCCGGCACGAGGAGATTCCGGTGACGCGGACGTATCCGGCAACCGGGAAGACGCCCACCAAGATCAGTCCCCTCAGGGGAAACCTGCTGGTGCTGCGGACGCTTGTTGCCGCGAGCCGACACCGGTTCGATCCGCCGCCGCCACGGTCTCCGGCGGCGTCGTCCGATGCCTGACGCGCTGATCGGCTGGTCGGGCGTCGTGGGCGGCACCCTGCTCCGGCAGCGGCCGTTCGACGACCGGTTCCGGTCCACCGACATCGACGCCATCCGCGGGCGCCAGTACGACCTGATCGTCTGTGCCGGCATGCCGGCCGAGAAGTGGCGGGCCAATCGCGAGCCGGAGCAGGACGTCGCGCGGCTCGAACGGCTGTGGGGCGCGCTGCGCGAAGCGCGCGCGCGGCGTGTGATCGTGATCTCGACGGTCGACGTATTCGGCGATCCACGCGGGGTGGACGAGGACACCTGGGTCGACCCATCGTTGGCGACGCCCTACGGTCGCCACCGGTTCGAGCTGGAAGAGCGGGTGCGCGGCGCATTCGACGCCACCATCGTGCGGTTGCCGGCGCTGTTCGGCGAGGGCCTGCGCAAGAACGTCGTGTACGACCTGCTGCACGACAACATGGTCGACGCGATCTGCCCGCGGAGCGTCTTCCAGTTCTACCCGCTGGACCGGCTCTGGGGCGACCTGGAGGTCGCGTCAGGCGCCGGGCTGCCGCTGGTGCATCTGACCGTCGAGGGCACGTCGGTGGGAGAGGTAGCTCGTGAGGCGTTCGGTCGCGAGCTCCCCGACAGGCCGGAACTCCGGGCGGTGGAGTACGATCTTCGCACCCGCTACGCGGCGCTCTTCGGCGCACGCGGCCACTACCTGCTCACCCGCGAGGGCGTGCTGGCCGCGCTGCGGGATTTCGTGGTGTCGCAGCGCGGAATGCGATGAAGCGGCTGGCTTTCTCCAACATCGCGTGGGGGGGCGCCCCCGCGGACCGCGAGGCTGCGCGCATTCTGCGCGCAGCCGGCATCGGTGGCGTCGAGATCGCTCCGACCGCGGTGTGGAAGGAACCGCTCGCCGTCCCATCGTCGGAGGTCGATGCCTATCGCCGGCAGTGGAGCGACGACGGGTTGCAGGTGGTGGCGATGCAGGCGCTCCTCTACGGACATCCCGAGCTCACCGTATTCGGTCCCGCGCCGGTGCAGTCGGCCACGCTCGCGCACCTCGAGGGCATGTGTGTCCTGGGTGCGCGACTGGGCGCCTCGGCGCTGGTGTTCGGATCACCGAAGAACCGCCTGCGTGGAAGGCTGTCCGAGGCGCAAGCTCAGGAGGAAGCGCGGGACTTCTTCGCGCGCGCCGCGGCGCTCGCGGAGTCGCACGGCGTGACGTTGTGCCTGGAACCCAATCCTGCGCAGTACGGCTGCGACTTCGTGCTGACGACCGGTGATGCCGTGAAGCTCGTGTCGGCCGTGGGTCGCCGCGGCCTCGGGGTGCAGATCGACGGCGGCGCATTGGCGCTCAACGGCGAATCTCCGGCTGCCGCGGTACGGACCTGCGCGGACTGGCTCGGGCACGTCCATGCCAGCGAACCTTTTCTCGCTCCGTTCGGCCGGGGCGGTACCGATCACGCGGGCCTGGCCGCGGCACTGCACGCGAGCGGCTATAATGGTTGGGTGTCGGTTGAGATGCGTCACCCCGAGAGCGCCGATCCACTGGCGGTCGTCGCCGCGGCCTGCCGTGATTTCACTCATCTGTATGACCGGGGTCGCGCCTGAGCCTGCCACCGGGGTGGGCACCCCTTCTGTCTCTCATCACCAGCCCTATCTTCTCTCTGTCTCGTTCGACCGCGACCCCAGGCGCGCGCCCAGCGAGGGTGAACCAGCAGTCGATGTCCCGAACTCGTCCTTCACCTTCGACACCAGCGCGATGAATTGGCGCTCAAAGCGCACGGCGCATCGCGCGGGAGGCCCCATGCGTCACACGCTCGCCACCCTGCTGGCCGCTGGTCCATTCCTCCTCTGGGGCTGCACCGATTCCGCACGCGTCACGGCGCCCGACTCGGCGGATCCGCTCGTCGCCGCCAACGCCTCGCCTGCCTCGCCCGGCTCAGCAAACGCGCCAGCTGTCGTGTCACATTCGGTGCAGCTCCTCGATAAATGCGATCCTTTCAGTTTCAACGCTGCCGTGGGACCGGGAACGTGCTTGTCAGCGCATCCCGGGCTCAAGTTCGACGCCTTCGTCAACCAGCTCCTGAAACACCAAAAGGCGCCGGCGTGGCGTAACGCCCCTCAGAACTTCACACTGCCCTTCGGCGGCTCGATTGTCGCCATCAACCGCGGCGGTGAGGTCCACACGTTCACGGAGGTGGCGGCCTTTGGTGGAGGGGTTGTGCCGCTACTGAACCAGCTCGACAACACACCAACTCCTGCACCCGAGTGCCTCGCGGCACCGCAAAGCGAGTACCTCCCGCCTGGCGGCACCGACACGGAGATCGTGACGCAGCACGGTACGCTCTACTTCCAGTGCTGCATTCACCCGTGGATGCGCACGACCGTCGTGGTCCCGTAGCCCGTCTCTCCTTCCGCGCGGGTTACACCTACCCCCAGCACGCCCCTCTAGGGCGTGCTGCGGATATGTCCGACCGGCGTGCCGATCACGCGTTTCACCAACTGCCCGGCACGGAGCGGCGTACTCTCATCCATGCCATTGATCAGTGCCAGCTCGGCAAGTGAAATGCTCGACGGCAGCTGCGCGTTGAACTGCAGGAGCGACATCGCGCGCGGCGCCTTCTCGAGGCGAACATGCAGCGGCTGCACCGCCAGCGCGACAGGATCCGTGAGGCGATCAAAGCTGTTGATCGACTGCTGGAAGATTCCGCTGTAGGCGGCGAACCGGTCGGCGGGCGAATACGCCAGAATCTGCCAGGTACGCCCGCCATATTCGATGAAGGTGGCGATGCCGTGGACGGAGGCCCCCTGGTCGCTCTGCGCGGTGAACTCTCCGCTGACCGAGCGATTGCCGTGGATCGTGCCTTGCGTCGTGTTGCCAGACTGCAGGCCCTGCTGACCGAAGAAATTCGTCGATGCGTCTGCGGCGCTTCCTGGCGCGGCGCGCAGCTCGATAAGGGCGTCCTGCGCCTTGCTCATGCCGGCCACGGCGTCGGGCGCGTTCTGCGTCGTCCATCCGTCAGGAAACTGAAGGAGGAACTCGAGCGCGGGGTGCAGGAAGAGCGAGCCCTGGAAGTACCCCGCCCGGGGATCCTCACCGTACACCATGCCGTCGAGGCGCTGCAGGAACGCGTCGCCACCTATCTGCTTCGCGCTGAAGTTCTGCGCCGAGGCGGCCACCAGGCTTTGCACATCCTTGATCCGGTTCCCGGGATCCGGATGTGTGGCTTGCCATTCAGGGAGCCGACCCCCGCCGCTCAGCTGTTCGTCGCGCTGGAGCATTTCGAACAGGTTGATCATCTGGCGCGTGTCATAGCCATCCGCGAGCGCATACCGAAAGCCGAGCTGATCGGCCTGTGTCTCGTCGTCCCGGCTGTTCTTGAGAAAGAGCAGTCCGAGCCCCGCGCTCGCCACCTGACCATACTTCGCGATGACCGGAGAGAGCACGGACCCGACCCCGAGGCCAATTGACGCAACCTCCTGGCGACTGATCTGCTGCACGCTGTGCCGTGCGGCCACATGTCCGCTTTCGTGGCCCAGCACCGATGCGAGCTCGGCCTCGTTCGTGATATGCGTCAACAGCCCGCGCGTGACAAAGATGAATCCTCCCGGCAGCGCAAACGCATTCACCGCGGCGTCGTCGACCACGTGGTATTCCCACGGGAGCTTCGGACGCTCGGTCCTCGCCGCCAGCGTCTGGCCGACGCGATTCACGTACGCCTGGAGGCCGATATCCGGATACAGGCCGATCGTCGCCGCCACATCAGCGGCGCCTTGACGCCCCATCTCGATCTCCTGTGACTCCGACACCAGCGCCAGCTCCCTCCGGCCGGTTACCGGATTGGTGGCACAGCCGGTCGTCATCATCATCCCCACCACCACCGTGGCGCCGGAGAAGAGGTACCTGATTGTCCCGATCATTCGTGCTCCCAGGTAGAGTGCCACAGCCGTTCGATTTCGGGCGCGATTGGGATTGCGCGAGATGCTCACCGCTTCAGGTACTTCCTGGAAAGCGCTGACCTGGATGCCGGGTGAGTCGGCGCAGATCGCCTAAAAGGCCGTGCCGAAGGCTACGCCTTTTGCCGCACTGCCGTCGCGACAAGCGCGATTCCGGCAAGCGCGACGAGGCCTGCAACCCATGGACGGACAGGATGCTGTTCCTCAACGGACACACGCATACCGGCAAAGTCCATCATGTCACGGTGCGATGTGAAGCTTCCGCCACGAAAAAACACAAAGACACCGGCGACGAGCAGCGCAATGCCTGCAATGACGCCTATGCGCATTGGCGTCTCCGGGAGGCGTAGCTTCGGTTCGGTCGAATTGTCATGAATGACGTTAGCCGAAGCGCCCTTGGGCTACCATCGCTCCTTGGAACGTACGCGGTCTAGCTCGCACGACGGAGTCGCCGGCGCTTGCAGAAGAGGAGGCACCGGGACGGTCGTTCCCTGCTCCACTATCGCCGATAGCGCTCCAGGTAGACCAGGTCATCGGCCGGGTCGGTGCGTGCGACGTACACCGTTCCGGCACCGAAGCCAACGACCACTGAATTCGCGCCAAGTGTCGCGGCGCCGAGCAGCTTGCTGCCGGCGTCGAAGATGTCGTAGCGCCACGTGCGGTCTGCCGCTGCGTGACTCCGGCCGATCCAGATCTCGCCTTCGGGCGTCGTCAGGACGGCGCTCGCGATGAACCGCGGCATCACATTGGGAAACTCGGCGTCGCTCACTGGCGTGGCTCGCATTGCCGCGCCGCCGCCTCCGTTCTTCATCGCCGCCGACAAGCGCACGGCGGCATGCCGTGCGCGATATGCGTCGCGCTCGGCCCGGGTGACGGGAAGGGTGACGTACGAAATCGCCGGGCCGCGCTGGATCACGCCGCCTGGTGCGAGCAATCCAATCCGGAATGGGGCGTGCTCGATGACCGCGATGCGCCCATCGGGGAGCACGGCCCAGGCATCCAGAGTCGGAAACGGCGTCGCCTCACGCGCGATGCTCATCTTGCCACTCGGTCCGTTGACGATCACGCGACCGCCACTCCACACCCTTCCGAGCAGGTCCGTCCGGTTGTCCTGCGGATTCCAACGAGCGATGGTGACCGAGTCGATGAAACGCCCTGTCTCCGGGTCGAAACTATTCCCCTCGAAATAGATGTGGCCCGAGCGATCGGTGCCGCGGGCGGCCCGAATGCCTCCGGGGATACCGGTGGTCGGCGCACTGAAAGCGGAGGTGAACCTGCCATCGGGCGAAACGACGTCGATCCGCCGGAGCGTTGCATCATGGATCCACGTTGCGTTCCCCGGCGCAAGCAGAGGCGCCATGGGGAAGCGGTACTCACCGGGCCCGTCGCCCTGCCGGCCGATTTGCTCCGCGGAGCGCGTGGCGAAGTTCGCGAGGAACACCCGGTGTTCGAACTGATCGGTGACGATCGCCAGATTGCCTGGCAGTTCGCGCACGCCGGTGACCATGGTGAAGGGTTCGGCGATCACGGCCTCCGGTTTGCCGGTGAGATCGATGGATCGCTGGGCGTGTACCGCCGATGCCGAGACGGCCAGCGCTGCGGCAACGACATGGAGGCGCCTCATGTCACTTCCTCGCGAGTTCCCTGTAGCCCATCTCGATGCCCTTGGACTGACTTGCACTTGGTCACCACGGCACACAGTGATGGTTGCAAGACGGGTTTGACCCGTGATTGCTGCCTCCTCGAGCTGTCTCGGTTCCGCCGAGCAGCACGGCTTCAAGGGGCCCGCCACTCACTATTCGAGAGACAAGTTCAGCTGGTCTTCCGAGTACTTCTGTACCTCGTGCCAGAACTTGTACCCCTGCTCGTTCCTGCTGAAGAAGGCCAGGTAGTACAGCGGCAGATTCTTGTCCGTCGATCGCACCGGGATCATTTGCTCGGTTGACGTGGTGCGGTAGCCGAGGCTCTCCATCGCTCTCGCATACTCTGTGGCGAGAAAGCGTGTCTCACCAATGCCTTCACGCTCTGTCGTTCGCCATCGCTCCCTCCAGTCAGGCGCTCCGAGAAACCTCTCGACTTTCTTGTCTCCCGGTTTGAGATAGGTCGCCCAGTTACGTCCGGCATCCATTCCGAAGGCGAGAAGAATGAGAAAGTCCATAGGTCGACCCCTGCCGAGCGCACGCACCGTATCGAAGTGGATGCCGAGATTGAACGGGTCGATGAAGCAGAAGCCCAGGACGCGCTTGGCGGCAGTATGCTGCGGGATGATCGCTGCAATCTCGCGAATACGCTCGTTCGCATCCCCCTCGATGCATACCACCGTCGCCTCGCTCGCCATCACCCTTGCTCGGCTCTTGAGTGCCTCAAGCAACGAGTGCTTCTTCTCGCAGAATATGTAGTGGGAGAAGCGGTCGGGTAGGCTCAAAGCGATCAAAGGGGATGTCAACACACGCCGATGCGTTTCCGTGATCAGCGCATGTCCGCGGCCGGCGAACAGATCGATGTAGACTCGCGTGGGCCACACGTTCTTCATGCCGGTCGAGAAGATTTCGGCATACATGCCAAGTCTTCGGTATTTCTCTTCGGCCCAGCGGCCCACCTCGGGCACCGGCAACCCATCGTCCGGAGCCTCGATGAGATATTCTCTTCGCGGTTTCGTCACGCGAGCCACATGCGGCGGGCGATGGCCGGAAACTGGTTCCACTGGACACCGTCAAAGTGTCGGCCTCCCGCCTTAGGGGTGTATCCCCCTACCTGCTTGAAGAAGAACGGAACCTTCCCACGGAGGCACTGATCCCGAATCGATCTCGCCCAGTCGAGCTCCAGACGCCGATAATCTCGGCCGCTTTCGCCCCCCGCGATCACCCAGTGAATGTCGCTCAGATCGAGACTGAGCGGACCGAGAAGCGGCTCACAGGAGAGGAAGCGAATCTCGCACGGAACCAGACGCAGCTGCTCGACACGGTGGGAGACACTCTGCAGCTCGACAGACGTGCCGATCCAGATGTGGTCCGGCACCACACCGCGACCGAACAGGTCAGAGTTACGACGGAAGAACCGTGCGGCGCGCGCGGGTCGCTTGGTCAGGATCTGATAGATGTGCTGGTCGGCGAGCAGCATCACCTCGAAGAGGCGTCGGGTAAATCCCTCAGGGATGTCGACGTGGAAGAAGTCGCTCATGGAGTTGACGAAGACCATTCGCGGTGTTCGCCAGTGCGTGGGTTCATCAGTTCGTTCCGGCCACAGGCGCACCGCGAACGGGTCCTCAATTGCTTCGGGCGAAGCGTGGACCGGTCTACGTCGAAGGTAGAGGCTGCGGAGCCGCCGATGTGCGAGCGACAAGGCGTAGCAGTGGTCGCATCCGGCGCTTACCTGCGTGCACCCAGTGACGGGATTCCACGTTGCGTTGGTCCACTCGATGCGTGACTGCTGGCCCATGGGAGTTACTGTGGGATCGGACGTGCGTACGCCGGAGAGCGAGAATCGTTGAAACGATGGTAACTACGTCTCGCGCGTCACGAGCACGTCATGTCGCCTGTCCCTGGCGAGTTGCGGGCACGGCGTACAGAGTTTGCCCGCTCCAACATATCACGCGCGGGCCTCTACTCCAACGCATCAAATTCGGCGGCGCGCCGCCACAGCAGCGCAGGAAACTCACCTCAACCGTGCCGGCACGCAGTCTCATCGCATCGCCAGCCAGGAACCGCGGCAACTGCTAGCCGGTTCTCCAGAGCCGATGAGGGGCTTGCGCCGGCGTCAGTGCGTGGACGGACATATCCACTCGCTCACGGCGGCCCCGCCCCATCCGCCCCCACCCAGTCGTACCTCCGCTCGCCGCCCACCACCCGCCACCGCGACGGGTACACCGACCCCAGCCAGCCGAGCGGCTCGCCGAGCGGGTGCGGCATCGCCGCCAGCGCCAGCGCGTCCTTCAGGTCACGCCGCTGCTCCGTGCCTAACGCATCGGGAGCGAGCGACACGAACAGCATGGTCCCGCTCCGCGCCAGCAGATCGAGCCACTGCCGATTGAGCGACCACGGCAGTGCACTGGTGACGCCCACGCAGTCGGCATCGGCCACGTAGAAGGCGCCGTGCTGCGGTCCGCGGAACGCAAGCGAGTTGACCCCCATCTTGCGCGTCCGCGCCCAATCGGTGCCGCTGGTGTCGTCGCCCACGCGGCAGATCTCGAAATGCCCCGCCGAGAGATGACTCACCGTGTTGCAGCCGATGACCAGACTCTCCCCCGCCGACCCGCGAATGGAGCCGTACAGCTCGTCGATCACCTCGGCGGTGGTGCGATCGCTGCCTGACGCGAACCCTCCACCCGTCGCGCGTGAGCGCCGCGCCCATCTGAAAACCCCACCGGCCGAAGATGTCGAACGTCGTGTAGTCGTGCTTGATCAGCTCGAACCCCCACTCCCGGAGCCGTGCGATGTCATCGGCGACCTTCTGCCGCACCCCGGCCACGGTGGGATCGAGGACCCCACGGTCACGCGGCAGACGCCACGAATCGGGCGCGTCGGAGGCCGCCTGAAGCGGACGGATCCAGATGCCGGGGCGCGCGCCGGCACGACGAATCCCGGCAGCCAGCCCGGGCATGTCCGGGAACTTCTCGTTGCCGCGATCCCACCGTCCCTGATCCGCCTTGTCCGCGCCGCGTACCGGTTGCCAGCCATCGTCGATCACGACGAACGGCCGGTTCTCGCCCGCCGGCGACAGTTCCACGATAAGGCGCGCATCGGTCATGACCGACTCGGCGCTGTTCTTCCCGTAGGCCCAGTACCAGTCATTGCTTCCATAGACAGGGTGCGCCGGCAGCCGGGGACTGGCGCACATCTGAGCGCAGAATGCGTGAACGGCGGCGAACGCGGATTCTCCTTCGCGCCCCGCACGGCAGACCACGTCGCAGACCGCGAGCCCGCGCTCGCCGAGATCGACGCCGACGCCGCCGCTCCGCACGTCCGTCCAGAGGCTGATCCCCTGCTGGTCGACCTGCCAGTAGCACAACGCCCGCGCGCCGGTGCGAACCCCGTACCCATGCGTGAGCGATCCATCGTACGTCGCCACGTACCACGGCATCACACGGTCGGGCACCCAGCCCCGCCATTCGAGATCACCGTAGCCTCGCTCCCAGGCGTCGCCGAGCAGAAGACGCACCCCGTCCAGCGCCCCGCGCCACCGCAGATGCAGTCGCTTGATCGACTCGTGAGGCGCGCGCAGCACGACCTGGAGTGCGCCACTTTGCCCGGTCGTCGTCACGCCGATCCCGCTCTTCGACCACTGGCCATCGCCTTCGCGTGCCAGCGGCAGGTAGTCGGTCCCGGTCTGTACCATGACCGCGTCGGGGGAACGGATCAGATTGAGAAAGCTGCCAGGCGGCGACGCGACCCTGGTGTGCCGGACCACCGGCTGCATCACGAGGGGCGCCGGCAGCGTCAACCCGACGGCCGACAGCGCGGCCTGTGCGACGAATTCGCGGCGCGTGGGCATGAGAGAGAGTGAATCGCCGTCAGTCGTGCGTCCAGAGGTCGTCAGGATGCGCGCGCTCGCGTCCGCGCGGCGTGCGGAGTAAGGTATGTCTCCACGCTCGCCTCCTCGCGACCGACACCACAACCCCTTCGATCATGCAGACCCGTCGCTTTCTCGTCACCGGCGGCAGCCAGGGCATCGGCGCGGCCGTGGTTCAACGCGCACGCGCGGCCGGACACCAGGTGGTGTTCACCGGACGCGACGTACAGCGCATCGGGCGCGTCGCGGCCGCGACCGGTGCACACGGCCTCACGGCCGACGTCGCGAGCGGCGAGGACAACGCGCGAACGGTGGACACGTGCCGCGAACGCATGGGCGGCGTCGACGTGCTCGTGAACAACGCCGCGTACGCGTACCGCGGGGAGATCGGGGCGCTCGACCTCGACGCGATGCGCGCGATGTTCGCCGTCAATGTCTTCGGCCTCACCGACATCACCAACCGCGTCGTACCGATGATGAAGGCGCAGGGGGAGGGCGACATCATCAACATCGCGTCCACGTCCGGCATGAAGGGCGGTCCCGGCGCGACCGCGTACGGTGGCAGCAAGTGGGCGGTGCGCGGGATCAGTCAGTGCTGGCAGGCAGAGCTGCGCCCGCACAGCATTCGCGTCGTGTGCGTCTGTCCGTCCGAGGTCCAGACCGAGTTCGGCGGCCGCACCGGCCGGAACAATCCGAACAAGCTGTTCGCGGACGATATCGCCGCGACGATCATGGCGGCCCTCGAGATGCCCCGGCGGGCACTCTGGCCGGAACTCGCCGTGTTCGCCACCAATCCATGGAAGGAAGATTGACCGGACGCACGCTCATTCCCACCGGAACACCCGCGCCGAAATCGCGGTGAAGACGATGAACGTCGCCACCAGCGCCGCCGACGTCGCCCAGATGCGCGGACCAGGTTCCCCCGCGCCAGATCCCCTCCAGCAGCGACACGGCGTAGGTGAGCGGCAGCGACGCGCGCCACGCCCTGCAGCGCCCGCGGCAGCTGCGTCAACAGGAACGAACAGGCCCGACAGCCCGACCATCGGATAGAGGATGGCCGCCCCGATCGGCTGCGCGAATCGCGCGGTGGGCACCACGCTGGCGATGAGGAAGCCGAGCGACATGATGCTCACCGTGCTGATCAGCAGCGCCATGGTGAAGGCGAGCACGCGGCGCGTGCGACGCCCACCGGATAGTAGCGTCTCCCGGCCAGCACCATGACGGCCAGGGTGATCGCCGTGAACAGCAGCTTCACCAGCACGTGGGCGGTGAGGATCGTCTGCGGGCGGCAGCGGCGTGGCGCGCAGCCGCTTGAGGATCCCGCCCTCGCGGTAGATCGAGATGATCGTCACCAGCGACAGTACGGCGCTGATGGTGATGAGCACCGCCGCCAGGACCGGGAGTCCCACCTGCACGAAGCCGCGCACGTCCGGCTCGCCGGCTCGCGTCAGGTCGCGGCCGGCCACCCGGCCCAGCAGCAGGAAGACGACGACCGGCACCCCCACCGTACCGATGACGCCCAGCGGCTCGCGGACGAAGATCCGGATCTCGAGCCAGGTGAGTCGCCAGAGTCCCCGCAGCATGCGGCCGGCCTAGTCGCGGATGGAGTGGCCCGGTCAGCCGGAGGAAGACGTCCTCGAGCGTCGGGATGCACGGTGCGGAAGTCGGTGACGCGGATCCGGTGCTCGGAGAGGCACTGGATCACCTCGGTCACCAGGTCGTCGCCGCGGCCGCGGATGGTGATGGCGGCTCGCCGTCGCCGCACCACCCCGGTCACGCCGGCGATCGGCGCGAAGCGCTCGGCGGCCCGGGCGTCGCCGGTCGCGAGCACCACGCTGCGCTCCGGGCAGTGGCGGCGCACCAGCCGCGCCGGCGTGTCGATGTCGATGATGCGCCCGCGCTCGATGATGGCCACCCGGTCGCACAGCCGCTCGGCCTCTTCCATCAGGTGGGTCGTCAGGAAGACCGTCTTGCCGCGGGCGCGGATCCCGCGCACCAGCTCCCAGATCGCGCGGCGCGCCTGCGGGTCGAGCCCGGTGGTGAGTTCGTCGAGGAACACGACCTCCGGGTCGTTGATCAGCGCGAGCGCGATGAACAGCCGCTGCTTCTGGCCGCCGGAGAGCGTCATGAACCAGGCGTGCCGCTTCTCCGCGAGGCCGAGCTGCTCGAGCAGCCGCTCGCCGTCGGCCGGCTTGCGCCGGTAGAGCGCGGCCCAGAGGTGCACGGCCTCGCGCACCGTGATGCGCTTCTGCAGCTGCGCCTGCTGGAGTTGCACGCCGATCCGCTCCTGCAGCGCGCTAGGCGTCGCGGAACGGATCGAGGCCCAGCACCGAGATGGCGCCGCGGTCGGGGGCGCGGAGCCCTTCGACGCATTCCATGGTCGTCGTCTTGCCGGCGCCGTTCGGCCCGATCAGGCCGAAGATCTCCCCGTCGTGCACCGTGAAGGACACGTCGTCGACCGCGACCAGCGTGCCGTAGGTCTTGCGGCAGCCGCTGACCTCGATGACGGGGCGAGCGGCGGCTGAGGAAGTCATGGGCGCAATCACGCGGCGGGCGTCACGATTGTCCAGCGACGGAAGGCCCGCTCCGCGTACGACGGCGGCGGCCGCGGGGCTGGCTGCACGCCGGGCCTCTCCCCGCGCCCGCGGACAATCGACGCGTGAAGTCGGGCTGGGTCCGCGTCAGAACTGCGAGCCTTACTCCGTCCGAAGCGTGTGCGCGGGGTCCACCCGCGATGCGCGCCGCGCCGGAATCCAGCTGGCCAGGGCCGCGATCGCCATCAGCATCAGCGACGCCGCGCCGAGCGTGACCGGGTCCGTTGGCGTCACCCCGTAGAGGAACGACCGCAGGAATCGGGCGACGCCCACGAACAGCGCCAGGCCGCCGCCGATGCCGATCGCCGACAGCCACATCCCCTGTCGCGTGAGCATCGTCGCCACCGCATCCGGCTGCGCACCCAGCGCGATCCGCACGCCCAGTTCGCGGGTGCGGAGCGTGACCAGGTACGCCATCACCCCATACAGCCCCACGGCGCCCAGCAGCAGGGTCACCCCCGCGGCGGCGCCCAGAATGAGCATGATGAACGACAGGCGGGCTACCGAGGCACTCACCACCGCGGTCATGGGCCGGATGTCGAACGTGGGCAGGGTGGGATCGAGCTCCCGCACCAGCCGCTGTACCGGCCCGGTGACCGCCATCGGATCGCCCGTGGTGCGCACCACCAGGGCCATCGCGCGGTACGTCTGGCTGAACGTGGTGTCCGGATCGATGACTTCCGGAAAGTACACGACCTGTGACGGGAGCGCAGCGATGGCCGTGTCGCGCGCATTGGCGACCACGCCGATCACCGTATGCCAGTGCCCGCCCGGCAGCTCGCGGAACCGCCTGCCTAACGCGGCGCGGCCGGTGGGGTCCTTCCAGAACTGCTCGGCGGTGCGCTGGCTGACGATCGCTTCGTCCGGGCGCTGGAGATCGGCGCGGTCGAACCCGCGGCCCGCCAGCAAGGGAATCCCCATCGCGTGGAAGTACGCGTCATCCACCGTGGTGTAGATCTGCAACGGCGGAATCTTCGACGCCGCCGAGACGTCGCCCTCAGCGTAGAAGGGATTCTGGTTCATCCCGTTTCCCTGCAGCGGAAGCCGCGACGACAGTCCCGCTGCGCGGACTCCCGGCAATGACGTGACGCGCGCACGGAGTTCCGAGAAGAAATGGACGATCGCCGTGTCGGACGCGTAGCGCGCCCGCGGCAGCGACAGCCAGAACGTGGCAACGTGCTCCGGGTCGAACCCCAGATGCACGTCGTGCAGGCGCTGGAACGTCCGCAGGAGAAGACCCGATCCCGACAGCACCACCAGGGCCAGCGCGATCTGTCCGGCCACCAGCCCGCCGCGGATGCGGTGCTGCAGACGACTCGCGGTGCCGGTGCGTCCCCCCTCGCGCAACGCGGTCGCCAGCTGCCCCCGGTCGATGCGGAGCGCCGGGATCACGCTGCATACCGCAGCCACCAGCACCACCAGCGCCAGCGTGAACAGCACCGCCCTGGCGTCAATCCCCAGCTCCGCGAGTCGGGGGATCGACACCCCCTGCCCTGCGTCCGCGCCGCGCGCTACCAGCAGCCGCACCGCCACCCAGGCCACCGCCAGGCCCGTCAGCACCGGCCACCGTCGCCAGCACGACCGACTCGGCCAGGAAGTGCGCCAGCACGCGCAGCCGCCCGGCGCCTAACGCCTCACGAACCGCGAGCTCGCGCTGGCGACTGTCGGCACGAACCAGAATGAGATTCGCGACATTGAAGCAGGCGACCAGGAGCACCAGCCCGGCCGCCGCCGCCACCGTCCAGAGGGTCCCCGAGAACTCGCCCACGATGTCCTGTCGAAACGGCACCAGCAGCGGAGTCGGCTTGGCCTGATCGAGCAGCATCTGGGTCGAGACACCGGGCGCCAGGTTCGGCGACAGCTCGACGATCCGCGGGAGCACGGCGGTGAAATCACGCTGCGCCGCGGCCACCGTGACACCGGGCTTCAGGCGCGCAATGCCGTTGTAGTTGAACCCGCCGGGGAACGGACTGGCCGGATCAAGACCCAGCGGAAGCCACAGCTGCGTCTCGGCGGCAGGAAAACGGAACGTCGGCGGCATCACGCCCACGATTTCCCGCGTGGTCCCGTTCACGTCCATGGTGCGGCCCACAATGTGCGGAGCGCCGCCGAACGCGTTGTGCCACAGCGCGTCGCTGATGATCACGACGTCGGGCCCGTTCGGAAGGTCCTCCGCCGCCGTGAATCCGCGCCCCCTGGCAGGCGGCGCCTCGAGAACCGACATCACCGTCGCCGAGACCCAGGAGGCTCTGAGCCGTTGAGGCTGCGACGCGTCGCCGGGAGGCGCCACGTTCACCGCGCCCTCCTGGTAGACGCCGATGCCCTCGATGGTGCGGGCGAGCTTCTGGTAAGTGAAGTAGGTGGCGGACGTCTGCTGGACGTGCTTCAGCCCAAGGGGCGCGAGATCGTGCCACGCACCCACCAGGCGATCCGGATGGCCGTACGGAAGCGGCCGAAGCAGCACCCCGTTCACCACGGCGAACGTCGCGACGGCCGCCCCGATGCCGATCAGGAGCGTGGTGGTGGCGGTGAGCGTGAATGCCGGCGTGCGCTGGAGCGATCTCCAGGCGTGGCGAAGCGGCTGAAGCACCTGCATGGAGCGCCCCGGGGTTGTGCCTGAGCGCTCTACGACCTGGTTGTCAGCGTGGTTTCACCGGCTCGCGAGTGGCCACTTCGAGAGCCGACGGGTTACCGCATGTATCGGAAACTCTCATACGATGTTGGCGCCGCCGACGCGGCCGCGCTAGCGTATGCGGCCCACCTGAACGACGGTATTCATGGCGCGACGTATTCTCTTCCTGCTCCACGGAGTGGGACAGCGGGCCCCGGACGACGCGACGGACAAGCCCGCCGCCGCGGCGGCCGCGTGGTCCAAAGCGGTGGTCGATCTGCTGAGCACGCTGGCTCGGCAGTACGACCCGAATGCGGATGTCTCGCTCAAACCCGGGCCCGATGGCGTTCGGATCGTGCCCCTGTCCTACTGCGAGATCATCATCCGTGAGCTCATCGCGTGGGATGAGTTCGGATCGAAGAATGTGGCCGCAGCGTTTGACAAGCGATTCCCCCAGCTCGGTCCGGGCCGGGTCAGCCAGCTCGCCGGCATCTCGAAGACCGATGCGCCCTTCTTCTGGAACGGCCCGGTGGATGTGCTGTTCTATCGCCTGTTCTTCGACCGGGACATCCGCGCTCACCTGCGCGAGCAGATTGCGCAGGCGCTGGTGTCGGACGGCGCGGGTTCGTTGCCGCCATGCAGCTTCATCTGCCATTCGCTGGGTACCTCCGTCCTGCACGACACGCTTGCCGAGCTGCTCACGGCTCCCGAGCAGTTCGGTGGCTTCGCGAACATGGACATTCAGCTGTACGCGTCGATCTCGAACGTCAGCAAGGTGCTGCAGAGTGTCGCGAACCCGCATGGGTCGGCGGTGCGTCCCATCGGCGCGCCCGGAGACGCGCGCGTACCGGCGTTCGTGCGGCAGTTCCTGAACGCGCATCACGTGGCCGACCCGGTGGCGCACATCGGCATGTTCCGTCCATCGTGGGACCCGGCGATGGCGTTCTACCGCGACGTCGAGCTCGAGCAGCTCAAGTTCGTCGACGTGCACGGCCTGGTTCCGTATCTGAAGCACCCGCAGGTTCACATTCCCATTCTGCGCGCCGCGTGCGGGATCACCATCGACACGGCGACGGAGAAGAAGGCGTTGCGGGATTTCGCCAGGGCGAAGGGGGACCCGTGTCCAGAGGCGCTGGTGGCGTTGCGCAAGGACGCAGACCGGCTGAGGGACGCGTGGGACGGGCGCGGCGATGCCATCGGCCCGGTGGAGTTTGCGGTGGCGATGGTTGACGTGTTCAAGGCGTTCGAGAAGGCACGCACCGCGTGCTTCGGCCGATGATGGCCCGGGCGGCGCGACGTGCCGGTGCGGGTGTCCTGCTGTTCCTCGGCGCATCGAGCAGCGCATTTGCGCAGGTGGATGTGGCGTGCAACACCGGACCGCCACGCGCTGCCTCGTCGGCGGTCCTGCTGCATCCCGCACGGGTCGAGGCCCGCTATGGCGAGACCATTGCGGCCAGGCAGTGGATGGACGTGCTCCGCTCGCTCCAGCGCGATATCGCCACGACCTTCGACAGTCTCGAACGCCGCCGACCGACACCGCAGTTCACGGCGCTCGACCACACGTTCCAGGATGCACTCGGCCAGGTGCTCGATCGGTTGCCCGGCGTGCTGCAGGTGAGTCTCGCGGCCCGCGCCACGGCGCTGCACCAGCACGAGTATCTGCAGTTCGAGCCCTTTCAGGACATGAACGGCGCCTGGCGCATTCTCCAGGTCGATGCGACGACCCGACCGCTGGGGCTGGTCGTGTCGGACTCGCTCGAGCGGGACGAGGCCGAAGGCCTCTGCTGGGCCGGCCGCTCGGTGAGTCGCTTGTTAGGCGGTGTCAATTTCGAGACGGTGCCAGGGGCGCTGGCGGAGATCAGCGAGCTGGCGCGGGAATGGGAACGCTATCGGGCAAACGGTCCCGGGCAGCTGATGCACGAGCTGGTCCTGAACCGCCTCCTCCGCGGCTGGACCGCGCGGACGGGCGAGGCTCGATTCCATCCGTCGCGAGTCGATCTGGTGGTCCTGCATCCGTTCGCCGGCGTCGAGGTGGCCCGCCGGGACAACCGGATCGGGGAGAAGCAGTCGCTGTCGATCGAGACGGGCGGCTTCACCGTGTGGTTCAGCGGCTGGAAGCACCACCTCGGTGCGTCGTGGGTGCTGGCGTACGACGCTGATGGCCGCATCGGCCGCGGGCCGCTGGTGCGGGTCACGACGCTCGGGACCGCCGGCCTGCTCTGGCGGCGCGACGCCGCCGGCGTGCGCCGGAAATCGCTCCTGCTCACCGTGGACCTGCTGCGGGTACTGAAGGCCGATCAGGTGGTGGGAGCCGCCCGGCAGACCCGCGCGATCGTCGGAAAGCTGCTCGACAAACCGTTAGGCAGTGGAGGTGGCTCATGAGTGTGCAGCTGTTCGCGGAAGACGTGACCTTCCTGCAGCGCTTCCTGAAGTGCTCGGGCTTCTACGACGGACGCATCGACGGCATCTGGGAAGCCAAGACCGATGCCGCTGTCAACCAGTTCGAGGCGGTGTCGGCCGCCATCGCCGCGCAGCTCGGGGAATTCGACAGCACGACAGAGCGACATCTCCGCACCCTTCAGCCTTCGGCGCAGCGCCAGGCACGCGCCTTCATGAGGCGGGTGCTGGCGGCGGGCATCCCCGCCCGCATTCTGTCCGGAACGCGGACCTACGCCGAGCAGAATGCCCTGTACCGGAAAGGGCGATTCGGCAACACCGCCCCCATCGTGACCAACGCCCGCGGCGGGTTCAGCAACCACAACTTCGGCATCGCCTGGGACATCGGCATCTTCGACATCGGGAAATACCTGGGCAACTCTCCGTTGTACGCACAGGCAGCGGCCGTCGGGAAGGTGCCGGGCATCGAGTGGGGCGGTGATTGGAAGTCGTTCGTCGACCTGCCGCACTATCAGCTGGCCACCGGTGTCGCGTTGGCCTCGGTGCGCACGAGCTTCGAGGCCGGGACCTCGTTTGTCTGAGTTGACCCTCCGCGAGCAGCAGGCCCTGTTGCACGGGACGTAGCGCGGCCGCCGCCGCCGCTGCATACGCCGCGCCCGTTGGCTCTGGCGTAGCTCTTCCGGTCCTGATTATGTGTGGGAATGGCCACGTCGGCGACGAGTCGCGCGCAGCGCATTCTTACCCTCAACGCGGGGTCCTCCAGCCTCAAGGCGGCGGTCTTCGCTGCCCGCGGTGCGGACGAACCGCTCGCGGCCGCTCAGGTCGATCGCATCGGCACACCGAATGCCCGGCTCCGCACCACAGACGGATCCGGAGCCCTCGGCAACGATCGCGACCTCGCCAGCGTCGATCACGCCGCGGCCCTCCAGGCCGTGCTCGACTGGGTGCGCCAGGAGCCCGATCTGCACCCCGTGCACGCGGTCGCCCATCGCGTGGTGCACGGTGGCGACTACACCGAACCACAGCGCATCACGTCCGATGTCGTGCGCGAGCTGCGCCGGCTCGTCGCGGTCGATCCCGACCACCTGCCGCAGACCCTCCTCGCCATCCGCACCATCGGCCGCAGTTATCGGCAGGTCGCGCAGGTGGCGTGCTTCGACACGGCGTTCCATCGCACGCTGCCGTCGGTCGCGCGGATGTACCCCCTGCCGTCGCGCTTCCAGGAGGCCGGCGTGCGGCGCTACGGATTCCATGGCCTGTCGTGCGAGTACATCGTGTCGGCGCTGCGCGCGATCGATCCACACGCGGCCGACAGCCGCCTGGTCATCGCGCATCTCGGCAACGGCGCCAGCATGACGGCGGTGCATCGCGGCCGGAGCGTGGAGACAACGATGGGCTTCTCCCCGGCCGGCGGGCTGATGATGGGAACGCGCACCGGTGATCTGGACCCTGGTGTCCTGCTCTACGCGCTCCGCCGGAAGCGGATAAGCGCATCGGCACTGAATCGCCTGGTGAACGCCGAAGCGGGTTTGCTGGGCGTCTCGGGCACGACCGCCGACATGCACGACCTGCTGGCGCACGAGGCGACCGATCCGCGCGCCGCCGCGGCCGTCGCCCTGTTCTGCTATCTGGCGAAGAAGGCGCTTGGTTCTCTGCTCGTCACGCTCGGCGGTCTTGACACGCTGGTGTTCACCGGAGGGATCGGTGAACACCGCCCCGTCATTCGCGACCGGATCACCGACGGTCTGGGTGGATTCGGGATCTCCATCGACGCCAGTCGAAACGCCACACACGGCGCCGTCATCTCGTCCGACACGAGCCCGGTCGCCGTCAGGGTGATGCAAACGAACGAGGATCTCGTCCTCGCCAGGCACACCCGCCGGCTGGTGTTCAGCGGCGACCCGGGATCGACGTAGCGTCCCACGACAGATCGGCGATCCGCTCCACCGTCCGGTCCGCCGCCGGGTACTGTGCCATGATCGCTGGATTCAGCGCGTAGTGACCCTGCCGCACAAAGACGGTCGTCACCCGCTCGCCCCACCTCTGCTTGATCGCCGAGTGGATGCGCAGCTTGTCATCGACCATCACGTAGTGGCGGGCCGGGTATCGCTGCGCGATGTCGTCGAGCCTCTGTTCCTTGTGGATGTAGATCAGGACGTTCCCCGTCACCGCGCTCCAGAGCCCCGATCGCTCGATCTTGCGCGGCTGGAAGACGACGTCGCCGTCGGACACGATGACCACCGTGCCGTGCTGGCGAAGGCGGTCGATCACGTCGATCGCTCCAGCGTACAGCCGGTCCGCGAACGGGTAATCCAGCAGGAACAGCGAGATGGTCAGGATCTGCGGATCCTGGACGTGCTCCAGCCGGTACCGCTGCAGCGCGCCGAGGTAGTCCGCGTAGCCGAGTTCCGTCCGCAGCTGCTCGAAGATCCGCCAGTACTCGGCTTCGCAGGCTGCGCCGAACGCCGCATCGAGATGACGCCGCAGGTCCTGCTCGATGACATCGTTGTCGAGCAGCGTGTTGTCCACGTCGAGCAGGAACACCAGATCGCCATCCACGTCAGCGCGCCCGGCTCGCGGTGGTCCGGCGGCGACGTGCTGGAGGCACAGGGGCGCGGACGCCGGTATTCCAGTGCCAGTCGCGGATCTCCGGCATGTCCTGACCGTACGTCCGCACGTAGCGCTTGTGGTCCAGCAGCTTGTCGCGGATGAACTGCTTCACGTAGGCGGCACGCGGCCCCAGTTGAGGGACCCGGTCGATTACGTCGCCCACGAGGTGAAACCGGTCCAGATCGTTCATCACCACCATGTCGAACGGCGTCGTGGTCGTCCCCTCTTCCTTGTAGCCGCGAACGTGCAGGTTGGCGTGATTCGTTCGGCGATAGGTCAGACGATGGATGAGCCACGGGTAGCCGTGAAAGGCAAAGATGATCGGCTTGCTGCTGGTAAAGAGCGTGTCGAAATCCCGGTCGCTCAGTCCGTGCGGATGCTCGCTCTGCGGCTGGAGCGTCATCAGATCCACCACATTCACTACCCGCACCTTGAGCGTCGGGAAGTGGAGTCGCAGGAGCTCCACCGCCGCCAGCGTCTCGAGGGTGGGGACATCGCCCGCGCACGCCATCACCACGTCGGGTTCGCCATCCCGATCGGTACTTGCCCACTCGAAGATGCCGATCCCGGCGGTGCAGTGCCGGACCGCCTGGTCCATGTCGAGCCATTGCAGCTCCGGTTGTTTCCCGGCAACGATCACGTTGACGTAGTGCCGGCTGCGCAGGCAATGGTCCACCACCGAGAGCAGACTGTTGGCGTCGGGCGGCAGGTAGACCCGGATTACATCGGCTTTCTTGTTGACCACGTGGTCGATGAACCCGGGATCCTGATGGCTGAAGCCGTTGTGGTCCTGTCGCCAGACGTGCGACGTGAGCAGGTAGTTCAGCGACGCGATGGGGTGCCGCCACGGAATGGTCCGCGTGACCTTGAGCCACTTCGCGTGCTGGTTGAACATCGAATCGACGATGTGGATGAAGGCCTCGTAGCACGAGAAGAAGCCGTGGCGTCCGGTCAGGAGATATCCCTCGAGCCAACCCTGGCACAGATGCTCGCTCAGCACTTCCATCACGCGGCCATCCGGTGACACGTGGTCGTCGCTTTTCAGGATCTCGGCGGTCGATTCGCGATCGGTGATGTCGAACAGATGGGTGAGGCGATTGGACGCGGTCTCGTCGGCGCCGAAGACACGGAAGTTGCGGTCGTCCCAGTTCGCCTTCATTACGTCGCGCAGGAACGCCCCGGTGATGCGCGTCGCTTCGGCGCGAACCACGCCAGGTCCGGAGACGGCGACCGCGTACTCACGAAAGTCGGGCATCCGCAGATCGCGGAGCAGCCGGCCGCCGTTGGCGTGCGGGTTGGCGCCCAGTCGGCGGTCGCCTTTCGGCGCGAGCGCGGCCAGCTCCGACCGGAACGCTCCGTTCGTGTCGAACAATTCGCGCGGCCGGTAGCTCTTCATCCACCGCTCGAGCAGTCGGAGGTGACGCGGGTTGGTTCGGACTTCGGCCAGCGGCACCTGATGCGCGCGAAAGGTCCCTTCCACGCGCACGCCGTCGACGACCCTTGGACCGGTCCACCCCTTGGGCGTCGCGAGGACGATCACCGGCCAGACGGGACGGTGCCGGAATCCCGTGGCCCGCGCGTCCGACTGAATCGTCCTGATCCGCTTCACTGCCCTGTCGAGGGCCCCCGCCATCGACTGGTGCATCTTCGCCGGCTCGTGCCCTTCAATGAAGATCGGCTCGTACCCGCAGCCGCGCAGCAGCCGCCCCAGCTCCTCCCGGTCGATGCGGGCCAGCACCGTTGGATTCGCGATCTTGTAGCCGTTGAGATGCAGGATCGGTAACACCGCGCCGTCGCGCTCGGGGTTGAGGAACTTGTTGGAGTGCCACGAGGTGGCGAGGGCGCCGGTCTCCGCTTCGCCGTCGCCGATGATGCACGCGACCAGGAGGTTGGGATTGTCGAACGCCGCGCCGTACGCGTGTGCCAGGCTGTAGCCCAGCTCCCCGCCTTCGTTGATCGACCCCGGCGTTTCCGGCGCGCAGTGACTGGGAATGCCACCGGGAAACGAGAACTGGGTGAAGAGCCGTTTCATCCCGTGCTCGTCGGGCGACACGTTCGGATAGAGCTCGCTGTAGGTTCCCTCGAGGTAGGTATTGGCCACGATGCCGGGACCGCCATGACCGGGGCCCACCACCAGCAGCATGTCCGCGTCGTGACGAGTGATGACGCGGTTGAGATGGACGTAGATGAAGTTGAGCCCGGGCGTGGTGCCCCAGTGGCCCAGCAGCCGCGGCTTGATGTGCGCGGGCCTGAGCGGCGTGCGGAGCAGCGGGTTGTCGAACAGGTAGATCTGGCCCACCGACAGATAGTTCGCGGCACGCCAGTAGGCGTTCATCCGATCGAGGAGGCTTCGCGTGAGGGGCTGAGGCATGGCCGGAGCGGAGTGTTTCTCCGAAGGTAACCGCGTGACCCCCGACGTCGCGGCTTTCGTAGCGGAGTCAGCCGGCGTGCCGCACCAGATCGTCGCGCACCCGGAGCAGCCGCGTCCGCGCGTCCTGCGCCACCCGCTCCAGCTCCGGCCCTGCGGTGATCCCAGCCAGCAACGCCGTGGGATCGGTCAGTCGGACCGTGGCGCGATCCGCCCCGCTGGCCTCCACCGTGACGTTGCACGGCAGCAGAAGTCCCACGGCAGGATCCGCGTTGATGGCCGCATAGGCGAGCGGCGGATTGCACGCCCCGAGAATGACATACGGGCGAAACTCGCGACCCAGCTTCTCGCGGAACGCCGCAGCCAGATCGATCTCGGTGAGTATCCCAAAGCCCTCGGCCTTGAGCGCCTCACGAGTGCGGGTGACGGCCGCCGCAAACCCAACGGGAAGTTCGACCGTAAGACCTATTGAGCCGCTCATCGTCTCGCTCGGGTGGAAGTCGGTCACATGCGCACGAACGCGCAGCCGGCGTTCTGCGACCGCGCGAGGCCGAAGATGCCGGATGGCACCGCGAACGCGCCGGGGACGAACGAGCCCCGCAGATCCTGATGCACCTCATCGGCGGATTGGCCGGTCTTGCCGGCCAGCCGCGCGGCAAGATGACCCAGCGCGAAATCGCAGACCAGCACGATGGACCCGCGCTGCATCAGATCCTCGAGGCTGGGGAGCGTCACCGTGGGCGAGGGAGCGGGCGCGCGATGCCAGAACGGATTCCGAACGGCGGGCTGCTGCGTGAACGGATCGGAGACCTTGTACTCGACACCCAGCGCGTGACGATGCCATGCCTCGTCGTTCAGCGCGGCCGGGATGGCCGTCGTACGGATGTTCAGTACCGCACGCGCTTCGTATCGGCGGGAGCCGTACGCGGCCGCGCAGTTGTCGAGATAGCGCGCGGCGATCTCCAGCACGATGGGGTCCGACGGATTGCCGACGCTCGGCCAATCGAAGATGGCGCGGTCGGTCGCGGTAGCGAGGCGATCGATCCACGACAGATCCCAATCCTCGGCCATCACCCATCGTGGAATCGCGCGCTCACCGCCCGCTGCAGCCGGCTCCGGCATCGCATAGCCACCAAGCGCCATGACCGATGCGAGCCGTCCAACGCCCGTCACGAAATCGCGCCGTGAGCCTGAATCATTCTCGCGGTGCATGGAACGTTCCTCTCGGTTAAGTGGCCCGGCCGGCGGGCGCGCCGACGCCGGAGCCACCATGTCTCCCGGGAAGAATATCGCACCGCAGCCCGAGTGTGGCGCCCGCCCATGGTCGGCGCGGCCGCGACGCTACTTCAACTCCCTGACAAATCGCAGGAACGGCTCGCGTTCACGCGCCACCGGGTCCGACGGCCCGAAGAGTTGAATGAAGAGCGTGCCGCGTGGCGTCTCCACGATCGTCGCCACCAGCGTCTGCCCCGTGCGCACCGAGTCGGCGGACCCCGCGCCGATCCCCCGTCGATACGACCCGCGGAACTCGGCGATCGTGATCGGGAACGCGCCGGTCGAGTCGCGTGTCACCTGCTCCGGGACCGGTGAACCGTCCGGTGTCGAAAACTGACTCCTCCAGCGTTCCAGATTCACATCGATGTTCCCGCCCTGCGCGGCTCCGAAATAGAAGACGACGACCTCGGAACTGTCGGCCAGCGTCGGTCCCGGAACGACGAATTGGGCGAGGCGCGACGAGGACGCCGGCGGGCGAGCGACCCAGTTGGCGGGCGCGCTGGTGTGATAGTCCAGCAGCGTGAGGGGTGACCCCTGCGCGGTCGCCTCGCACGAAAGAAGGATGGCGACGGCGAACATCTGAACAGCGAGACGTAGCATAGTCATGTCTCTCCGCGTTGCCCGTCCGGAATGCGAAACAGCGACCACTCGACCCGGTGCTCGAGGATCGCGCGCTTCACCCTGCGCTCGTTGCCGTTGAGATCACCCGCACCGGTCTTCACCTCGATGAACACCACATTCCTCACGTTGCCTTCGCTCAGTCCATCGAATACCACGAAATCAACGGGGTCCCCGATGAAGCGAACGTCTCGCGGATTGTAGCCGAAGTCCGGCAGGTAGGGCGCGACCCGCTCGAAGACCCTCCCGGCAACCGCGGCCTGACTCCCCCTGATGGCGCCACGACTGATTGCCTGGCTGTGGGCCGCCTTCCATTCCTCGAACCGTAGCCGTGCGCGCGTCTCGAGAAGGCGATACACGACGTAGGCGAGGGCGACGGCGGCGAGAGCGGTGACCAGGAGCCACCCACCGCCGGTCATGCGCGCCCCACGCGCCGGAGGTCGAGCAGACGACTGGCGGGTGGACCGTATCCCTTCACCGCCGCGGCATGGCCGGCACCATGTCGTGGCGGGCTCGACCAGAGCGGGCACCCGTGCTCGGGCGTTCTCTGGCGTCGCTCCGCCACCCGGTACATTTTCGGCATGCATAACGATAACGCGCGGCGGTCGATCGCGCGTTCCGCGCCGCTCACGGAGCACATCGTCATCGACGGGCAGACGTCGACCGGCCTTCGGCGTGCTCGAACGCAACTGCTTCTCGGAGCGGCGTCCGCGCTCCTGACGGCTGCGATCCATCTCGCGCTCATCCACCTGCGTCCCATCGGGTACAGCGTCTTCCGCTATCCGTGGGCGTCGCCTGACGAGTTGTGGATGCTTCCCGCCGGGTATGTGCTGGTGTTCCTTCCGCTCGCGGCACTGATGGCGCTGATCGCCGCAGTCCGTCGCGACGGCATCCGCCTCCAAACAGTAACCGGGGTCTGGATCGCGGTCGGCACGTTTGCGATTCTGCTGCTCGTCACGCAGATGCACGGCTACGCGTCGATGGTTCTGGCGGCCGGCGTTGGAGCATTTCTCGCCCCGCGACTGGCGCGACGCGACGCGCTGCTGCGGCGCGGGGCCACGGTAACCGTCGTCGGGCTCGGCGCCGCTGCACTCGCCGCGTGGCTCTGGCGGACGGTCGTGCCGCCTCAACGCGAGGCGGCGGCGCTCCAGGCGCTCGCCGCCGCTCCTCCAGGCGTGTCCAATGTGTTGCTCATCATACTCGACACGGTCCGGGAGTCGAGCACCGGCCTTGGGGGCGGCGCTCCGCTGACGATGCCGGCGATCGCCCGGCGCGCCACCGGTGCCGTAGTCTTCGAGCAGGCCTACTCCACAGCGCCGTGGACGATGCCGTCGCACGCGTCGATCTTCACCGGACGGAACGCCACCGAAACCGGGGTCAACTTCCTCACGCCGCTCTCACCTGACGCGGTGACCCTCGCTGAAGTCTTTCGGGCCCACGGGTGGGCCACCGGCGGTTTCACCGGCAACGTGATCGTCACCGGCGCCGGCAGTGGCCTCGAACAGGGATTCATCACCTATCGCGCCATGCGCCGCTCGCTCGCCGAGATCGTGCGTCACACGACCGTTACGCAGGCCGACCTCGTCCTCCGCATCGCGCAGGACATGGCCCGCCGGCGGTCTCTTCGCCAGATCGCGCGTCACCTCTGGGCAAATGACTTTCAGCCGGTCGCCAACGAGATCACTCACCATCGGGTTACCGCACACACAACGATCGACGAGTTCCTGCGCTGGCAGGGTCGCCTCGAGGCCGGACGGCCCTGGTTCGCGTTTCTCAACCTGTTCGATGCCCACACTCCCTATCTCGGCCCCGCAAGCAAGGGCGCGCTGAGCGACGCTCGGCCGAATACCCGGTCGCAGTACGAGGGCGCGATTCGACGACTCGACACCGAGCTCGAACGCCTGTTTCAGGCACTGGATCGCTCCGGAGCGCTGGCACATACGATCGTCGTCATCACATCGGATCATGGCGAACAATTCGGCGAACATCAGCGCATGTTCCACGGGAACAGTCTGTACGAGCAGGTGCTGCACGTCCCCCTGGTCATCTTTGTCCCTGATGAACCGCCTGCTCGAGTGCAGCGGCAGGTATCCCTCCGGAGCCTGCCGCGTACGTTGCTTACCCTGGCCGACGTTTCCGGCGCCGACTCCTTCCCCGGCGCGTCGCTGGTGCCCCTCTGGCGCAACCCGTCGGCGCGGGCAGGCGGTACGGTACTGGCAGAACTCGATCAGGAGATCGGCGTGACGACGGGATTGCTGCACAGCCACGGCCCGATGAAAAGCGTCGTGACCGACTCGCTGCACATCATTCGGGACGGTGACGGGCGGCTGTCGGTGTTCCGGTATCGCACCGACGTGTTCGAGGATCAGAACCTGGTCGTCCCCGGGGCCGACACGGTGGCCTGGGCAAACGAGCTGGACTCCGCGGTACGCGCGGAGGGACTGCAGTGGCGATCCGTTGGCCGTCGGGATGCACGCGCGTGGCCCTGGCCCGCCGTGCCATGATCCAGTTCCTCACCGGGATCTCTTTCGTCGTTGCGGTCTGGCTGGTGTCGGTGGGCGCGGTCATCGGATGGGGCGCCCTCGCCTGGCCGTTCGTGATCAGTCGGACCACGCGACCCAGCGAGGTGACGCGGCTGTTCTGGACCGGGCTGGCCTTGCTCCTGTTCGTGCTCCTGGCCGCGCACCTCGCGATCCGCATTGGTCCCGCCGTACAGGCAACGGTGCTCGTCATCGGCCTGGTCGGTCTCGTCAGGCATCGCGTCGACGTGTGGCACCTTGTCCAGCAGAAAACGAGATCCCTGGGACCAGTTGTTGGCGCGTTGTTCGCGCTCTTCTGCCTGTGGGCGGCCCACCGGTCGACGGCCCCGGTCACGCGTTACGACTCCGCCGTGTACCACATTCCTGTCATTGCATGGTACGTGCAGTACCCCGCCGTTCCGGGCCTCGCCAACCTGCATGGGCGCATGGCGTTCAATTCGGTGGCGTCGCTGTGGGGCGCACTGTTCGATTCGGGATGGCTGGAGGGACGGGCGAGTCATTTCTGCAACAGCGTCCTGATCGTGACCATGGCACTCACCGCTTTCAGCTCGGTCGGTCGAGTGCTCCGGGAGCGCGCGCTGCCACGCGCATCGTCACTGTTCGCCGTCTTCCTGCTGCCGGCTTTCGTGGAGCTGTTGATCGACAGGAACAACGCCAGCCCCGCGCCGGACGTCGCCACGGCCATCTTTCTCATGGCGGCGATCGTCGCCCTGCTGGACTTTCTGCGCGACGACGGCCAGCAGTGGAGCGGGTCGAGATCGACGCAGTTCCGGCTGACGGCGTTGCTCCTGGCCCTGACGCTGCTAAGCAAACCGAGCGCGGCCGGTTTCGTCGCCGGCGCCGGAGTGCTGCTGCTGGTCTTTGCCTGGGTGAAAGCCCGCTCTGAATGGCGCTCGTGGACAGGCGCGCTGATTTTCCCGACGGCCTTCCTTGCGGCATGGATGCTCCATGGCGTGGTGTTGAGCGGCTATCTCGTGTACCCCGTCGCGGCGACCGGTCTGCCGCTGCCCTGGACCGCGCCCCGCCTGCTGGCCGTCGCCGAAGCCGGGTGGATCACGCAGGGATCGCGATACGCCGATGACACGGCGTACGGACTTGGCTGGTCGTGGCTGCCGTACCTCTGGGACCGGGTGACCGAGCGCTACTATCTGTGGGGCCTCACGCTGGAACCTCTTGTCCTGTCCCTGCTGCTGGCGGTGCTCATCATCCTGGTGGGCGTCCGGCGCGGTGCCCGGGGCGCCTTGTGGATGTGGCTCGGTGCCCCGCTCGCCACGGGACTCCTCTTCTGGTTCTTCACGGCCCCATCCTACCGCTTCGGATTTGCGCTCGAGTGGTCGCTGGCCGCTGTCCTCGGCGCGGTACTCCTGCGGATGGTGTGGGCGTGGAGGCCCGCGTTGTCGCGCACGCTGTTGATTTTCCTGGTGGGCTTCAGCGCCCTTGCTCCGGTTCTCCTCCATGCGGTCTGGAGCGACCCGCCGAGGCCTGTTCCCAGCGTTAGTGCGATCTACCAGGGACTCCAACGGGTGCTGCTCGTCGAGCCCGGGCCAGACCATGGATTGCAGCCGCTCCCGGACCCGGAGACACAGCCCTTCGTGACCCGGAGCGGTCTGGTGCTCCAAGTGCCGGTCGCCCATCAGGCGTGCTGGCGCAGGATCCTGCTGTGCACACCGCACCCCTCGCCGTCGTTGCGGTTGCGCCGTCCGGGAAACCTCGCGGCCGGCTTCGTCGGGCTCGAAACCTTCGACCAGCTCGCGTTTCCGCTCCCCAACAGCAACTACGGGGACTATGTGCGGTGCGTGAACGAGGACGAATCGCGCGAGCGGGCGTGCTTCGAGCGCTTCAACCCCAAGAGGCGCCGGCAGTAGTGCGGACGAGTGGCCGCCGCGAATCTGGTCCCCACCGCTGCTCGGTCCTGAGCGACCGGCGATCAGGGGCGGGGGTGAGCGCATTGCCGGCGACCTGACCCTGAAAGCGACACAGCTCGAATGACGCTGACCAGACCATCGGCGAGCGTCGATGACACACTTGCTCGCAACCGCGATCTCAGCCCGGTGATACCGTCCTGGCGCGTCCGCGCACCTCGATCGAGCGGACTAGTTCCAAGAGCGCTCCAAAGCGGGATATCGACCGATCAGGTCGATCGGCATGATACATACGCTACGCGCCATGCGCTTCGACTCACTCGGTCATGTTGAGTGCCGAGGCTGTTGGCTGACGTCATAAGGTGTATCGGCACCGGGCTGTCGGCACAGGAGTCAGGGAAGGGCCTCGCCCGGATCGGGGTGTCCTGTCGGAAGACAGAACACCCCGCGTTCCCATTCGAGGCGCATGGGAAGCCAAGTCGGCACTGGTCGTCTCCTGGCGTCGGGCGCGGGGCTGACGCCGGCTCATCAGGCGATGAGGGGGCGTCGCGTCAGGGAGACCAGCTCGCGGAAACGGCCGCTGTGCGGGCTTTTGCGGCAGGACACACGGAATCCTCCCGACGCCGTACCGCCCGGCCGACAGCCATCATGGTGTGCGATACAAGGCTCGGAAACCACCAACGCGCGCTCGTGGGCGACACCACGGGTTTCGGCGCGTGCACCGGGAAGTGCGGGACTCGCGAGAGTCGCCGCCAGACAACGGAGAAACAGTCATGCTCATGACCCTTGCAATCATCCTCGTCGCGCTCTGGCTACTCGGTATGGTCACCTCGTATACCATGGGCGGGATCCTCCACATCCTCCTCGTCATCGCCGTGATAATCTTTCTGGTGCGAGTGATTCAGGGACGAAAAGTCGTCTAGGAACCCGGCGCACCCCGCACCTGCGGATGTAGTCCGGAAAGTCATAATCTGCGGCTAAACGTACAGGCCCGATCGACGGTGGCCTGAGGAGGTATTCATGTACGCAACATATGGATCAACCAGGTTTCGTGACGTACGCATCGCGATCGCTGTGCTGCTTGCCCTGGGCGTCACCGCATGCGCGCTCAATCGAAAGGAGAAAGGGGCGATCATCGGCGCGACGGCAGGCGGCGTCGCGGGAGGCGTGATCGGCAATCAGACCGGCTCGACGACCAGGGGCGCTATCATCGGCGCTGTGGTGGGCGGCACGGTTGGCGCCGTCATTGGCCATCAGATGGACCAGCAGGCCAAGGAACTCCAACAGAACATCCCCGGAGCCACCGTCGCTCGCGTGGGCGAAGGGATCGCCGTGACGTTCGCGTCAGGGCTTCTCTACGATTTCGATTCCGATGTTGTGCGCCCCGAGGCGGCGCAGAACCTGCGGAGCCTCGCGGCGAGTCTCGGCAAGTACCCGAACACAGATCTGCTCATCGTTGGACACACGGACGCGGTAGGGACCAGCGACTACAATCAGGCGCTGTCCCAGCGGCGTGCCACGGCGGCGGCGAATTACCTCGCGGCGCAGGGCGTGAATGCGGCGCGGCTGCAGGCGGTAGGACGGGGGGAGACCGAGCCTCTCGCAACCAATGACACCGAGGGTGGCCGGCAGTTGAACCGGCGGGTGGAAATCGCGATCTTCGCTAATGCGAGTGCGCGCAATCCATGACGGCGCGTCGCACCAGCGCGACGGTGAACCGCGCGCTGGTGTGCGGCGTCTGTCGAGATAGTCCCTGCCGATGAAGCGGCTCTGCGCCTCAGGGCTGCTTTGGCTTCGGTGAAGGCGGCAAGGCGAGCAGCCGGCGACGAAAGGTCTGAAACGCCGGCGTATCCTTCGTCAACCGCTGGAGCTGGCTTGCCGGATACGTGGCGATCTGCGCTTCGGTCGCCGTGATGCGACTCTCCTCCAACGGGTGACTCGCGAAGAACGCATCCAAGGCGCCGGGGTTCGACTGGCGCTCGCTCAGGAGAATACGGAACATCGCTGGAATACCGTACGGCGAGATGCCCGCCTTGATGGTCGTCGCCACGGCTTCCGCGTCCGCCTCGGCCTCATCGGTGCGGCTGAACTTCGCGAACAGCGCGCTCCCGCCAATATTGATGGCTGCCTGGCTTGCACCGCTTTCACACACCTTCGTGAGCGTGCACAGGAGCGTCACCCCGACGTCGGCACCTTGCGCCTGCTGCAGTTGCTGCACGGAATGACGCCGCGTGACGTGGCCGATCTCATGGCCGATGACGCCGGCCAGCTCGCTCATATCAGTCGCGCGCTCGATCAGGCCGCGATTCACGTAGATCCAGCCGCCCGGCAACGCGAACGCATTGACTTCCTTGCTGTCGACGACGGTAAAGTGCCACGCGAGATTGCGGGTATCGGTCACCTTCGCGAGCTGGTTGCCGAGGGTGTTGATGTAGTTCACGACAGCGGCATCACGGAGCAGGGGCAACGCCGTGTCGACCTGCGCGGCCGACTGGGCGCCGAGCTGAACTTCCTGCTGCTGTGAAATGGCGCAGGCTGCGAGCAGGAATGCTGCCAGGCACGCCGGGATCTCCTGGCGCACCGCGCGGACCTTCGAGATGAACGAACGCAAGGAACAGACCTCCCCGTGACGAGTCTCCAGCATCGCGCTTCTGCAGAAAGGCTACGACTCGCGCGGCGCCGGCGCTATCAATCCTTGGAGCGGGGCGACCCATCGCCTCCCCTCCACACGCGACCTTCTGACCGGGGATCATCGAGGCGGCAGGCACCCTCGGCACTCCGCTTCGGCAACGGCAGCGTCGCAGGCCGGGGCCTGTACGCCGCTCCCTCGGTAGAGCGCGGATTCGCGTGACCAGGGCGTTAGGCGCTCGTCGACTTCACCACGGCCAGGGCGCTCACTGTCGCGCAACGGGCAACCACCGGATTCCCGGGTCGGGCGGGCCCCTCACGCGGCCACTCATGAACCCCTAGATTGTTGATCTCCTGGAACGAACGAGCGGGATGCCCTATCGCGCAGCAGATCGCCATCGCGCACCGCGGCCCGATTGCCGTCACATCGTCGATGACCGATGGGACGGCCGTTCGCGTTCGTCTGCCGCGCCGCGGCGGCGTCCGCTACCCCGACGATTCACGCCATGAGCGATCCCATCTCCCTCGTACTCATCGAGGACAATCGGATGCTGCGTGAGGGTCTGGCCAACCTGATCAGGGAGCAGCAGGGCTTCAAGGTCCTCTCGGCGTCAGCCAACATAATCGAAGCGCTCAAACAGATCCGGGAAGCCAGGCCCCGGGTGGTCCTCGTGGACTTCGGGTTGCAGACTCATGACAGCCTGCGCCTCACCGCGACACTGCACAGGGAGGTGCCCGAGACGAGAATCATCGTCATGGGGCTGCTTCCCCTGCACGAGGACATCGCCGACTTCGTGCGGGCGGGCGCGGCGGGCTTCGTCATGAAGGACGCGTCGTTCGACGAGTTTCTGGAGACCATCCGGCTGGTGGCGAGCGGCACGAGGGTGCTCCCGACCCAGTTGACCGGCTCGTTGTTCAGCCAGATCGTCGAGCGCGCCTTGACGGGCGGCAAGAGCCCGGTGCTGGAGGCTGTGCGATTGACGCAGCGGGAGCGACAAGTGGTTGATCTGATTAGCGAAGGGCGCAGCAACAAGGAGATCGCCGCGCAGATGCACATCGCGATTCACACGGTGAAGAGCCATGTGCATAACGTGCTGGAGAAGCTTGCCCTGCATACGCGTCTCGAGGTCGCCGCCTTTACGCGGACCGAGGGCCGGAGCACTCACCGCCAGGCACGCGCGCAGACCGGGGAGTAGTCCTTCCGATCTAGTGCCTGATCCATCCGAAGTATCGATGGCCCTGCTTCCCCCAGTCGCCTAACATCCCGCTGCTGAGTCGCCAGCCGGTGGAGCCTGAAGGCAGCCAGGACCAGGTCGACCCGCGGCGCCATCCCCAGGTCCTTAACCGCACGCGTGGTCCACCGTGGCGCAACGGACCGTCATGCCTGGAGGCGGTACATGAGCGAGCCGGCGAGAGTCAACGGCACAGCAAAGATGTCTGGTGGCGAACGGACCTCCGGTTTTGCGGGCTATGCGCCTCAGTCGCTCACTCCACTGCCGCGAGGGATGCGATTCACACAGAAAGAGCTGCAGCATGACTTCGACCGTGTGTGTGATCCATGGGACTGGCGGGCGCCGGTTTGGGCACAGATTCCGGCGGCCGAGCGGGAGCTGGTGGAGCAGGCGGTCCTTCGGCGTACCGGCTCGCAGCCCGTGTTTGCGGAGGTTCCAGGGAATGCCGATCGGCTCCTGGTGTTTGCCCCGGGCGCCCGGCTGGGCCCGTTCGTGAGCCGGAATGTGGATGTCTTCGCCATCCGCAACGGCATGACGATGCGCTCCTGGGATCCACAGAACCGATGGACCCTGCTGCGCGACCTCCTGGACCGCGTCATCGGTCGCGGACCCGCGCCTGGCGATCACGAACCAGCCCGTGGCCGTAGCCTCGAAGCGACGCTGGCGAGCGAGGGTGGGATGGGATAGGTGCACAGACGGCGACGCCCCGCTCCGTCGCCGAGGACAGAGCCGAATGTCGTTCACGTCGTCCAGCGGGCGCCGCAGCAGACTGGCCTGGAGGCGTGCGGACGCGCGGCGCCGCGAAGCTGCAGTCGTCGAGCGACCTTGGAGTCGTTCCGACTGTAGTCCCTCGCTCACTCGTTCGAGCGATGGTGCCTGCCTGCGACGTTGCCTAACGTTCAGATTGGCTCCTGATGGCCGGAGGGGAGCCAGCCCACCTGGTTGCCGGCCCTCTGGACGAGGCTCTTTACCCGAGCACAAGCCCCTCACGACGCTGCGACGGCTGGCTGGTCCGGGATGAGGACGACCGATCCGAAGATGCAGGTTCACGTTTCGTCGTGGCGCCGGAGCGAGGCACCGCTCCGCCGGCGGACATCGAACGAATGGAGCACATCATGAGACGCACCATGCTGGCAGCGCTCGCGCTGGCCGGATTGACGGCCTGCGGGCGCGGAAACCGGGACGTCGCGTTAGGCGACAGCGCTGCGCGCGACCTCGCGCTCGTGCCGGCCGGCGGCGGCGGCAGCCTCAACGATCGGCCGCCGAGCACGAGCCCCGCCACACGCACACTCGGAACGGGTTCCCGGATCGACGCCACCTGGGGTTCGGCAATCAGTTCGCGCTCCAACAAGGCCGGGGAGGCAGTGACCATCAGCGTTGGCGAGGACGTCAAGGACAGCAACGGCCGCGTGGTGATTCCTGCCGGCTCGACAGTCGAACTGCTCATTGCGAAGCTCGCGCCGGCCACCAACCGGAATCAGGCGGATGGCACGCTGGCGCTCAGCGTGACCTCGGCAACGATCCGCGGCCACGTGTACACGCTTGCTGGCGACGTCACCTCGGTCGTGCATTCGCTGAAGGGACGAGGCGTCGGGACCGCGGAAGCGGTGAAGGTGGGCGTCGGCACCGCGGTCGGAGCGGCGGCTGGCCAGGTGATCGGCAAGAATACGAAGAGCACGGTCATCGGAGGCGCGGTGGGTGCGGTGGGTGGCGCGGCGGTGGCAATCCAGACCGCGAGCCGTGATGTGGTGGTGAGCTCGGGGACACCGGTGGTGATCACGCTCACTGGACCCCTCACGGTGTCGATGAAATGAGTCGGGGACGAATACCTGCACGTTAGCGTCAGTACTGTCGGTTTCATCTGTTGTCCTTCGCGGGGGTTGTCATGGTTCTCATCACGTGGCTCTTGGTTGGTCTCGTCGCCGGATTGCTCGCGAGCGCCGTCGTCGGGGGTATCGGCTACGGCCTGCTCGGCGACATGGTCGTCGGCATGGTCGGCGCCGTTCTCGGCGGGTGGCTCTTCGCCGCACTGGGGATTCGGGTACCGCTCGACGGACTGCCGGGCACCATCCTGGTGGCGTTCGTCGGCGCGGTCGTACTCCTGTTCGTCCTCGGTGCATTACGACACCAGCGGCGACTCGCGTAGACTCGACCGGCCTCAAACGATCGCCCGGTACCGGTACCGCGCTGCAGGAATACGTGTCCGGCTCGAACGCTCGCTGGCCGTCACGCAATAGCCAGGTACTCCCGAAGGAACGCCAGCACGAGGGCCCACGACTCGCGTGCCGCCGCTGGATGATGTGGCGCACGCCGGTCGTTGAAGAATCCGTGCTCCGCATCCGAGAACTCGACATTGACGAACGTCTTTCCGGCAGCGCGCAGCGCGTCGGTGATCGCGCGGTGGTGATCCGGCGTGATGCGTTTGTCCCGTCCGCCCCAGAAAAAGAGTTGCGGTCCGCTGAGATGCGGTGCGCGGTCGAGCAGTCCCTCGGCAATCCCGCCGCCGTAGTAGGAGATGGATGCGGCCAGCGGAACCGCGGCGTTGGCCAGGTACGCGGCCCGTCCTCCCATGCAATAGCCCACGGCCGCGATCCGGCCCTCGTCGACAGCTGAGTCGCCCGCGAGGAAGGCGTACGCCGCTCTGATGTCCGCCGTCATGCCCTCGACCGTGAGCGCCTGAATGTGCGTCATCGCGGCGGGAAAGTCGTCGTAGCGACCCTCGAAACCCGGCGGCGCCGTCCGATGGAAGAGCTCGGGAGCAATGGCGACAAAGCCCGCCGCCGCGAATCGACCGGCAACATCCCGAATATGTACGTCCACCCCGAACGCTTCCTGGAACACGAGTATCCCGGGCAGTCGCCCGGCTCCCTCGCCACGCCCGACGAACGCACGCATCTGCGTTCCATCCGCGACGTCAAGCGTCACATACGTTCCGTCCGCCATGCTCACCCCCGACCGATCGCGCTGCTACGTATGATACGGTCCGGTTCCTCCCACCACGATGTCCCGACGCCAGCGTTCCCAACGGGCATCACTCCGGAAGGGCCAGGAGCGGCGGTCATCGAGCCCGCACGCGGTGCGTCACCGGTCCCGCGCGAGAAAGATGTCCGGCGACGGCACGCTCAAACGTCAGGGGATTGAAGCGCCGGATGTCGGCGCCGCACACAACATCAAGAAGAGGACCATAGCGATGAGCGATTTCGTATTCCTCTTTCGGGCCAGCGAGGCGGGACGGCGAGAGGCCATGGGCACGCCCGAGCGCGCACAGCGGAGCCTGCAGGCGTGGCTGGCGTGGATCCACGAACTCGAAGCAGGCGGTCATTTGAAAAACCGGGGCCAGCCGCTCGAGCCGGGGGGCAAGGTCGTCCGCGGAAAGAACAAGCTCGTGACCGATGGTCCGTATGTCGAAGCCAAGGACATGGTCCTGGGCTTCATCATCGTCCAGGCGCGAGATCTGGCGCAGGCCGTGGAGCTCTCGACGGGCTGCCCGATGCTCGATGGCGACGGATCCGTCGAGGTCCGCGCCGTGGAACCGCTGGCATTCTGAAGCTATACGACGGTTCCGGGACGTACCCGGGCCGCGCAGGCCCTTGATCTCTGCGGGAGTCGACATGCGACGAATCATGATGTTCAACCGCATAACAGCGGACGGTTACTTCGCGGCGCCGGACGGAAATCTGAACTGGGCGGTGCAGGAAGAGGAGCTGGAGAAGCAGGCCGTGACCAACATGCCGGGGAACGATACCATCCTGTTCGGCCGGCGCACCTACGAGATGTTCGCGGGATTCTGGCCGCACGCACTGGACGATTCACCCACATCTCCTGACCCCCACCACGCAGGACGCCGATCTTCCGAGATGCGCGCCATGGCCACCATGCTCAACGAGTCCACCAAGGTCGTGTTCTCCCGAACGCTCAAGGAGGTCACGTGGAAGAATTCGCGCCTGGTGCACGAGTTCGATCCACGCGAGATCGCGGCGATGAAGCAGCAACCTGGCAAGGGCATGATCATCTTCGGAAGCGGGACGATCGTCTCCGCGCTGACTCGGCATGGACTCATCGATGAATTTCAGTTCGTCGTGAGCCCCATCTTCCTTGGCGCGGGCCGGCTGCTGCTGCAGGACCTCGCGAAGAGCGTGAAACTGGAGCTCCTCGACGCCCGGCCGTACAAGTCGGGCAACGTGATGCTCCGCTATGCGCCCGCCCGCGGATAGGCTGATAGCGCTGATAGGCTGATAGCGCTGATAGCTGAATCGTGGCGACGGTTCCGGACCTGAACGAGCATCTCTTCCGGCGTGAGTCGGCGCGCCTGGTCGCTGCCCTCACGCGACTCTTCGGCGTGCGCAACCTGAGTCTCGCGGAAGACGTCGTACAGGACGCCTTCTGCCGCGCGCTCGAGGTATGGAAGACGCGCGGCGTACCGGAGGATCCGTCCGCGTGGCTCATGGCGACGGCGAAGAACCGCGCGCTGGACGTCCTCCGACGCGAACGCACCGCGCGGACCTTCGCACCCGAGGTGGGGCGGTTGCTGGAGGACGAATCGACGACGTCGTTCGTCGACGAGGCGTTCGCCGCACACACGATCCGGGACGAACAACTCCGGATGATGTTTTCCTGCTGTCACCCACGGCTGCCGGAGGAAGCGCAGGTGGCGCTCATCCTGAACATCCTGTGCGGCTTCAGCGCGGGCGAGATTGCGAGCGCGTTTCTGACCGGCCGGGCCGCGGTCGAGAAGCGGATTTCACGCGGCAAGAAGGTGCTGGCAACCTCCCCCAGCCTGTTCGATCTCACCGATGACGATTTCGCGTCGCGCCTGTCAGCTGTGCGGCGCGCGCTGTACCTCCTGTTCAACGAGGGTTATCACGGCGCATCCGGTGAGCGCGCGGTGCGGGTGGAGCTGTGCGACGAGGCCATGCGGCTCACTGCTCTGCTGCGCGAGCACACTCCGGCGGCGACACCGGCCACCAACGCGCTCGCTGCGCTCATGTGTCTCCACGCGGCGCGACTGCGGGCGCGAACCGACGCGGCGGGCGATCTGAGCGCGCTCGTGGACCAGGACCGATCGGCATGGGATGCGCAGTTGATCGCCGACGGGCTCGATCTGCTCGAGCACTCGGCCACCGGCTCGGAGGTGACGCCGTATCACATCGAGGCGGCGATCGCGGCCGCGCACGCGGGAGCCCGGAGCCTCGAGGATACGGACTGGCCGTTCATCGTCTCGTTGTACGATCGGTTGATGACCGCGGCGCCTTCGCCGGTCGTCTCGCTCAATCGCGCGATTGCCATCGCCCAGTGCGAGGGCGCCGAGCGGGGCCTGCAGGAGCTTCACGCGATCCGCGACGAGAATCTGCTGGCGCGTTATCCATTCTATCCCGCCGCGATGGGTGAGATGGAGCTTCTCCTCGGGGATCGCGACGGCGCGCGCGAGCGTTTCCGGGCAGCCCTGGTCCTCGCGCGGAATCCGACGGAGCGCCGGTTCCTGGAGAAGCGCCTGCGCGGCTGCGACCGCGCGTAGCGGGGAATACACTGAGATACTCGGCACCGGCAGTCAGGCACACACTCGAGCTTTCGGCACGCCGCATCAATGAGAAGATCCGCTGGCAGTCAGGCGGGCACGGCCACACGCGTACCAACTCGGATGACTATTGCGGGTAGACATCGAGATCGCTGGCGATCACCACCTTCCCGTCGTACTGCGAACGGATGATCGCGAGGCCGCGTTCGTTGATGCCCGCGCGCTGGTGCGTGAGCACGAGCAACACCGGGCGTGATTGGTTGGCGATCGAACCCAGTTCTTCGGCGGTCGTGTGGAAGTCCATGTAGTACGGCGTGGCGGCTGCCGCAGGCAGACCGCCTTCGTGGATCAGGATGTCACACTTCCGACACTGGCCCGGGATGGCGGACGGCGGCCCGGCATCTCCTGAGAGGACCACCACCTTGTCGGGTGTGTTGAAGCGGTAGCCGAACGCCTGGCGCCATGAGCCATGGTGCACCAGGAAAGCGGTGACCGTCACCAGCGAGTCGCGATACACCTCCCCCGGTGCGATCTCATGCACGGTCACGTGCGGGGCCGGTTGCCCCGCCATGTCGCCGGGGGCGGTGGTCCGGATCCGGACGTCCTGGGTCCAGGCCTCGAGGATTTGCGTGGTCATCGCCCGCAGGCCGCTTGGGCCATACAGGTTGATCTCCTCACGCGGTCGCTGCATCCACAGCGTGAAGATCAACTCCGGCAACCCGAGTGTGTGGTCGGAGTGGAGGTGCGTGACGAAAACGACGCGTTTCCACGAAGCGCCGTCGACGAGCTGCCGCGCCCTCGCGGCGTTCCACCGGCGCATCACGCCGACTCCGGCGTCGACGAGATACGCCGTGCTATCGACGGGTATCGCAGTGGCCGGGCCGAATCGTTCCGGATCAGGAGCCGGATTACCGGTGCCGAGCATGACGACTCGGGTGTGGCTCTCTGGGGCCTGCGCCTGTGCCGCTGCCACGAGTGCCGCGGCCAGGAGCGCGACAACGCCCGCGCGGTGAAACCTACGATGCGGCATCATGTGCGATAACTCCGACCCAGGGATTCAGAGAGCTGGCCTTCGATCCGTGGCCCTTGACCCATGGCCTTTGACCTATGGCCTTCTCCCCCACCATCTCAGCACGCGCAGCGCGCGCAGCGTGTTCCACCGGCTGGGCGCCCTCGGGCGTTCGAGCGTGAAATACGTCTTCCCCTTGTATGCGTATTCCAGCAGCCAGCGACCGTCCGCGCGTTGCGCGTTCCGCACGATCCCGACCGCCTCGCTGAGCCGCTGGTCACGCGGCGCGCCCACCGCCTGGAAGTGATCCAGCGCACGCAGGATGTCATAGTGCCAGCGAGGCGGGTACACGAGACGGGTGAATTCGGTCTTGATGATTGTGCCCGTTCGATGAGATCGAAAGAGCCGATGCACCAGGAGGAACTCGCGACCTCGCCGCTGCGCGGCCCGCACGGCGCGCACGCGGCGTCCACGATGAACCTCGTACAGTCGCAGGCCTTCGAGCACGCTGATGGTCGTGTTGACCGAAGAGTGTGTGGCACCCTGATGGCGCCGACAATTCCACCCCCCGTCAGGCATCTGCTGCTCCAGCAGATGATCGGCGACGGTCTCGAGGCGGGGGTCGTCGTGCTCGAAGTGCGAGAGGATGGAGAGGACCATTCCGGTGATGCATGTCTCGCCACGGCCGGTCCACTTCGCCCGGACGCCATAGTTGATCCCGCCGTCGCGCTGAAGCCCATGCTCGAGAAGCGCCTTGCAGGCCCTCCGCGTCCGGAGGCTGGTGGACAGACCGAAGTCCCGGAGCAGGAGCATCGTATAGGTCGTCGACGTCCACTTGGGAGAATACAGCCCGCCATCGGCTGATTGCCCGCCCGCCCACGTGCCTCCGGGATCCTGCCTGGCGAGCAGCCGTGCTCCCCAGCCATCGCGAGCGACCCTTCTGCGCTCGCGATCGACGGTAGCGCGAGGCGCTCCGACCAGATCGCGCAGCGTCTGCCAGCGAATGGCAGGGTCCCCGTCGAGGAGCCACTCGAGCGTTGGGTCCATCCGGAGCACCCTAGACGGCCGCACCAAACAGCCGTCCGATCACAGCCGTACAGGCCATCGCCACCGCGCCCCAGAGTGCGGCGCTCCGGCGCCCAGGGCAAACGCCGACGCCGACGCGAGCGCTGCCTGGACGGGCCGGGCGCGCGTCGCCTCCTGCATGCCCAGTTCATCGCGCAGGTGGGCGCCCAGCGCATCGTACGCCATCAGCTGGTCCGCGACCTGATTGGCCAGCTCCGGCGTCAGTCCGCGGTCGACATAGATCCCAGCCAGCTCCGTGCGTTCTGTGTCCGGCGAGGTCGCCAGTTCGCGTTTTTCGCGCGCGCGATCGGGTTGTTCGCTATCGGCCTGTGAGCTCATCGAGAGATACTCGCCAGCCATAGAGAGCGTGCCCGCCAACGTGTTCGGTGCGGTGTCATTCGCGGTGAGGCATACGAGTGGTCTGATGTCCTATCGCCGCCGCCGGCTCCCACCCAGCAACGCGCCAAGGACTCCGCGAACGAGCGTACCCGTTACCGCCACCGCTGCGGTGCGCACGACGCTCCGGGTAATGGAGGAACCCAGGATCTGATCGAGCGCACCGGCCGATGACTGGCTCCGCGCCGTCCGTGGGGCCGACCCGGGCGGCAGGGCGTCGGCGACCGCGGCATGCCGAGCGGCCAGCATCTCCCGCGCACTCTCGCGATCCACCGCCTGCCCGTACTTGTGCACCTGCGGCGTCTGCAGTCGCTGCGCGAGCTCGGCGTCGGTGAGGGGGCCCATCCGCGACTGCGGCGGTATCATGCGGGTGGCGAAGGGCGGCGTCGGGGTACCGCGTTCGGTGAGCGTGACCACCAGCGCTTCGCCGATGCCTAACGACGTCAGCGTCGCCGGAATGTCGTAGAACCCGGTGCGAGGAAAGGTACGCGCCGCCGCGTTCAGGTTCTTCTCGTCGTCGGGAGTGAAGGCGCGGAGTGCGTGCTGCACGCGATTCCCGAGCTGACCGAGCACCGTCTCGGGGATGTCCCTGGGGCTCTGCGTGACGAAGAAGACGCCGACACCCTTCGACCGGATGAGCCGGACCACATGCTCGATCTCGTCGAGCAGCGCCTTGCCGGCGTGCTCGAACAGCAGGTGCGCCTCGTCGAAGAAGAAGACCAGCCTGGGTTTGGGGAGATCGCCCACCTCGGGGAGCTCGTTGTACAGCGACGCCAGCATCCACAGCATGAAGGTGCTGAACAGCACGGGGCGATCCTGGACATCGGTGAGCTCGAGCACGCTCACCACCCCGCGCCCATCGCGCTCGCTCTGCACCAGATCGTTCAGGTCGAATGCGGGCTCGCCGAAGAACCCGCCGGCGCCCTGTTGTTCGAGCTCCACCATCTCGCGGAGCAGCACGCCAACGGTCGCCCTGGACATCCCGCCATAGTCCTTGAGCTCGGCGGCGCCATCGCCCGACAGGTACTGCAGCACGGCGCGCAGGTCGCTCAGATCGAGCAGCAGGAGCCCCTGATCGTCGCAGTACTTGACGACCAGACTCAGCACACTGGCCTGCGTCTCGTTGAGATCGAGCACTCTGGCCAGAAGGAGGGGCCCGAACGATGACACGGTCGCCCGCAGTTGCGCGCCTTTGGCTCCGGTGAGACTGAGGAATTCCACGGGAAAGGCATTGGGGCGCCAGTCATGGCCGGTGTCCCTGGCCCGGGCGGCGATCTTGTCATTGGCGTCGCCGGGCACGCCGATTCCCGACAGGTCGCCCTTGAGGTCCGCAAGAAAGACCGGCACGCCGGCCGCCGAGAGCTGCTCGGCGATCAGTTGCAGCGACTTGGTCTTGCCGGTCCCGGTGGCCCCGGCAATCACGCCGTGGCGATTCATCATCGCCAGCGGGATCCGTACCAGCGGTTCCGGGTGGCATTCGCCCTCGTGGACGACCGCGCCTAACGTGATGGTCTCATCCGAGGGGGGAAACGCGGCGCGCGCCGCGTCGAGAATCGTCGAGTCCATGGTCCGGCCGATTGGGGTGAGGCTCTAAAGAACGCGCGTCGCCGGCCACATGCAATCCGTCACCGCCGCCGCCCACCCGGACCCGCCCTTCCCATGAAGGGACTGGAAGCGGAATCCGGGATTGCGGTCGTGCGCGCTGGCGACGACCCGGGGGGCCCACCCCTGGAGAGCGGATCCGCCGCCACGCCCGCGTTGGTGATCTTCACGGGCAGGATGAACCCGCGATCGTCGAAGTGCAGCTCGTCGATGCTCACGGCGCGGTGATTGCGATCGGTTTCTCCGAGCGGCCGGCGATGGTAGACGATGTACCACTTGTCCGATGCCGGTGAGTGCAGCACCGAGTGATGCCCCGCTCCGGTGGCCACGGTGGAATCCTGCTGGAGGATCCGGCCGATCCGCTCGAACGGTCCCGAGGGTGACGACCCGATCGCGTACGCCACCGCGTAGTTCGGACCCGTCCAGCCTCCCTCCGACCACATGAAGTAGTACTTGTCGCCGCGGAGCAACATGAACGCGCCTTCCACGTATCCGGTCGGCGTGATCTCCCTGAAGGTGGTGCCGTCCGGGAACGGAACGAACCCTGTGAAGTCGTGGTTCAGTTTCGCAATGTTGCAGTGACGCCACCCGCCATAGACCATATAGTACGTGCCGTCACGATCCTCGAAGACCATCTGATCGATCGGCTGGGCGCCGTTGTGGAACTTGTCGATCAGTGGTTTGCCGAGATAATCGATGAAAGGCCCCTCGGGCCCGCGCGCGCGCGCAACGCCGATCCCGCCCGCCTGCTGATCGTTCTGGATGTCGTTCGCGCCGAAGAACAGATAGTACCAGCCGTCTTTCTGCACGATCGACGGCGCCCAGATCGCGCGGCGGGCCCACGACACGTTCTTCACGTCGAGCACGTGTGCGTGCTTCGCCCACATGATGAGATCCCTTGACGAGAACGCGTCCATGAACGTCTGCTGTTCGTACGGTGCGGAGTAGGTGGGGTAGATCCAGTACTGCCCGTCGAACACGTGGGCTTCGGGGTCGGCGTACCAGCCCGGGAGGATCGGATTCCCCGAGTGCGCTGGTTGCGCAGCTGCCGTGGCGTGCCAGGCCACGGCAGCTGCGCAGACGAGCACGACCAGGCGCACAGGACGGAGCGGGTCGCGGGAGTTCACGGTGTGCAGGACAGGGATCGCCTGGCAGTTCCTAGCGCAGCCGACTCGCCAGCAGCCGCTCGACGGCGGTTGCCCGCGTGACGTCCACCCAGAACAGCCCGCCCGTCACCGTCCACGCTACGCCATACCAGACGTCGTCGCTCCCCGACCAGCGCCGGATCTTGATCGTGTAGGTCTCCCCCGGCGTGCCGGTGAACTCCGCGATCTCGTAACTGTTGTCCCAGGAGCCGCTGTATCCCACCTGCACCCCGCGACTGTCGAAGATCTGCAGGTCGAGATCGACCGTCAGCCTCGAGGACAGGGGCAGATCGATCCCGAGGAACGACCACGTCGTAACCCGGCTGTCCCACGCGAGCGCCACCTTCACGTGACGCGGGGCGAAGATGCTGCGCCCCAGCGTCACGAAGTATGAGAATGTCGTTCGTTTGTTGCTGCCGATGTTCGCCGAGCGAAGCGTTCCGACGTCCCATCCTCGGGCGGTGCCGGCGGCGTTACGCCACCGGCGCTGCCTGGCGATCTCGACCCCTTCCAGCGCGTCCACCGCCCCCGTTCCGTCGGATGCATCGACGCCGGCGGTCACATCCTGCCACCACGTGCTTCCCGCAATGTTGCGCTTCGCCCCGGCGAGCAGGATCGCGCGACATCCTTCAGGCCACGACTTCAGCGTCGACGCGACATCCTGAATCACCGCGGCGCATCCGGCAGCCGCAGGTGAGGCCATGCTCGTTCCGCTCATCGTCAACCCGACGGTCGTGACCGAAGTCCCGTTCGCGGCGATTTCCGGCAGTTCGCGATCGCCGTGCGTGCTCGAGGGATTCCTGAACACCGAGTCGCCCGACATCGCCGCAGCGGTATCGTCGTGGTTGCCGACCGTGAGTCCATTGTACCCCTTGTGGTTCACGTACTCGCTGCTCGGCGGCTGAATGTTGTCGGCGTCGCCCTGCCAGTAGTTCCCCGCCGCCTGGCAGATCGTTGGATAGGGCCACTGCAGCGCGAGCCAGTCCTTATAGATGTCGTCGAAGGACATGGTGGCCGAGCCCGGCTCGCTCGATCGGTGAAAGCTCTGGCTGATGACCGTGCACCCCTTGTCCCGCGCGGCCCAACGCAGCGCGTCGAGATCCTTGCTGTTGGCCGAATGCAGGGCGCACGCCGGGGCGTGGCCGTGCGGCTTCCTGCTCTCGATGTTCTTCACGATGCCGTGGGTATGCCGCGCGTGCTGCGACGTGGCGAATCCCGAGCCCTTGTACCTCGCCGCGATCGAGAGGTTGGAGGTGTCGTCGGGGCTATCTTCCCAGACGGCAACCTTCACCCCCGTCCCGTCGAAACCCAGTGCATGCGCATCGTCGGAATTCGCGATGCCGATGGAGTTGACGAGGTCCTCGATGCCCTCTCGCTCGTGCAGGAATGCCCCCACCACCTCGCGCCGCTTCACGATCGCCTCGATCTCCGATGGCGTGAGCTCGGCGTACACCGCAGGCGCGTGTGGATCGGGCTGAAACCGGCGCGCCGGATAGAGCTCCTCGTGTCGGGACGCGAACGCGCGCGCCAAGCCGGCGATCGCCTTGCCTCGTGCACGCACTTCCGGGCTCGGACGCCTTGTTTCCCGATTGTCCTTCTTCGCGCTCAGCATCAGGGCCTCTTCGGATCGCAGCCACAGGGCCACCGGGATGCGCGTTCTGGGCCCGGCCTTCTGCAGTCGGGCATGCAGCGCATCATGCAGCTTCCCGAACTTGCGCAGGCGCGCGCGCTGCATCCGCCGGAAGACGCGGTTCGCGTCGATCGGACGTCCCGCTTGGTCGAACGCCAGCTCCACGGGATCGCCCGTCTTCCTGTTCGACCCCTTCATGAGTTCGATGTACTTCCCTGGCGGCCGCCGGTCGGAATGGACACGCTCGGTCTGCAGCTCCTTCACGCGAAGGCGCGTGATGCTCTCGACGCGCACGCTGCGCGGCACCTGCGCCACCGAGTCGGTGACGTAGAACGGAATGGCCAGCTCGTCGGGGACGCCGCGGTGCTTCGCCGTCAGGAGCCCGCCGATCAGCAGGATGTGATGGCCGGGGGGGAGGGACTTTTCCGGTGACCATCTCGCGACTCGTCCGGCACGGGAGAGCTTGACCCCTCCCCTCACGCCGTGGACAACGATGCCACTCTGCGCGGACTGTGGATCGAGCGACGCGCGCGACGTGATCGCGATCTTCGAATCCGGAAAGAGCACCTCGTTGGCCGTGATGCTGGTCGTGACCTGCTTTCGTATCGCCATGATGAATTCCTCGCCTGTGACTCGCGGGTTGAGGGCCGGCAGGGGAACCGAACCCGTGGAGTGCCCACCAGCGTGCATTGACGGCGCGGATCTGAACCAGCCAGACACGGGCTGATCCCCGTGGAGTCAGCGACAACGACCGTGTCGGCGTCGGAGACCTGCCTGCCGTGTCGGCGTCGGAGACATGCGTGCCGCCTTCACCTCTCGCAAGGTAGCACGCGGGTCGCGGGCGGCCTCGCGGACGAGGCCGGCAGGCAGCATCTTGGATGCCGTGACCTCCCCGACAGAACGACTCAATGGTGCGCTCGCTGACCGTTACCGCATCGAGCGGGAGCTTGGTGCCGGCGGCATGGCGACGGTCTATCTCGCCCACGATCTCAAGCACGACCGCAAGGTCGCCCTCAAGGTCCTGAAGCCCGAACTCGCCGCCGTGCTGGGCGCCGAGCGGTTCGTGGCCGAGATCAGGACGACGGCGTCGCTCCAGCACCCGCACATCCTGCCGCTGTTCGATTCCGGCACGGCCGACGGCTTCCTGTTCTACGTGATGCCGTACATCGAAGGCGAGACACTGCGGAGCAAGCTCACGCGCGAAACGCAACTCGGCATCGACCAGGCGGTGAGTATCACCACCGAGGTGGCCGACGCGCTGGACTACGCCCACCGCCACGGCGTGATCCACCGGGACATCAAGCCGGAGAATATCCTGTTGCACGACGGCCGGCCGATGGTCGCCGATTTCGGGATCGCGCTCGCGGTGAGCGCGGCGGCGGGCGGCCGGATGACGGAAACCGGGCTCTCGTTAGGGACGCCGCACTACATGAGCCCCGAGCAGGCCACGGCCGAGAAGGAGATCACCGCACGGTCGGACGTCTACTCGCTGGCGAGCGTGCTCTACGAGATGCTCGCGGGGGAGCCGCCGCACAGCGGCGGTTCGGCACAGCAGATCATCATGAAGATCATCGCCGAGCCGGTGCAACCGGTGACGGTGTTGCGGAAGGCGGTGCCGCCTAACGTGGCGGCGGCGGTCGCGAAGGCGCTGGAGAAGGTCCCCGCTGACCGGTTCGAGAGCGCGAAGGCATTCGCCGAAGCGCTGGCCAACCCGGCGTTCGGCGCCGCGGCGATGCCGGGGCGGGCCGCCGTCGTGCGCCCGTCGCGCTGGAAGTGGGCCCTCGTTGGGGGACTGGTAGCGGGTGTCGCCCTGGCCGCAGTCGGCGCACGCGCCGGGCTGCCAGGATTTCTCACAGGATTTCTCATTGGTGGCTCCAACGCCGACAATACGCTGGATCGGGTCTCGTTCACCCAGCGGACCTTCGGTACCGAGGCAGTGTTCACGGCCCGGTTCTCCCACGACGGAGAGACGATCGTCTACAGCGCGGCGGCCGAAGGGAGCGTTCCCAGACTCTTCATCATCCGGTCGGACTATCCCGAGCCCCGGCCCGTCGGCGACTCCGCAACGCATCTCTTGTCCGTGTCTTCCCACGATGAGATGGCCGTGCTGGTCCACGCCGCCTACCTGGGGCACCGCCTCTTCACTGGAACCCTGGCACGCATGCCGATGGGCGGCGGCGCGCCGCGCGAAATCCTTGCCGATGTTCGCGAGGCGGACTGGTCGCCCGACGGATCCGACCTGGCAATCATCCACGAAGTCAACGGGAAGGATCGGCTCGAATACCCGATCGGGACGGTGAAATACGAATCGGCCGGGTATCTCTCCGATCTGCGGTTCTCACGCGCGGGAGACCAGATCGCTTTCCTCGAGCACCCGTTGCGGTATGACGATCGCGGCGGCGTAGCGGTGATCGATCTGCACGGCGCCCACCGGATTCTCACCGAAGGCTACTGGGGTCTGGAAGGACTGGCGTGGACGCCCGACGACCGGCGCATCATTTTCGGTGCCGCGCTCGAGGGCGGGTTCTATCAGGTTCATGCGGTGACGCTGGACGGGCGGGCCCACCTCGTGCTGCCAAGCGCGGGCACGGTGACGGTGCAGGACGTGTCGGCCGCCGGTCGCTGGCTGCTCACACGAGACGACGGGTTCTTCCGGCTCATGGTGAAGGCCCCAGGCGCACACGCCGAGCGCGATCTGTCCTGGCTGGACAATTCGCAGCGCCCGAACCTCTCACCCGACGGCGAGTTCCTGGCATTCGGAGACGAAGCCGCCGACGCCGGCGCGAACTATGCCGTGATGGTCCGAAAGACGGACGGGTCGCCTGCGGTGCGCCTGGGCGAGGGAGCCGTCGCGGCGTTGTCGGCGGATAAGCGCTGGGTCCTGGCCAGCGTGCCGACGACCCCCCAGCAGTTGATGCTCTATCCCACCGGACCGGGCCAGCCGCGCCGGCTCGATCACGGCGAGCTTGAGTCCTATACCGATGCGAGATTCTTCCCCGACGGCGATTCCCTGCTCGTCTGCGGCAACGAGAACCGACACGCCACGCGCTGCTACGTCCGAGCGTTGGGCGACGGACCGCTCCGCGCGCTCACGCCGGAAGGCACCACTCGCGGCTTCATCTCGCCGGATGGCCGATCGGTTCTTTCGGGCTCGGCCGACGGATTCAGCATCTACCCGGTGAGCGGTTCCCCACCACAACCGGTGCCCCAGCTCAAGTCCACAGACGTGGTCGTCCGCTGGACCCCGGACGGACGAGGGCTCTGGATCACGGGTTCGAACGACATTCCTTTGCGCGTGGACCGGCTGGACCTGGCAACCGGTCAACGGACGGCGGTGCTGTCGATTCTGCCCGCCGCGCGGTCCGGGTTGATCCAGATTCAGAGCCTCACGATCGCGGATGACCCGCGTGTGTACGCGTATCTCGGGGCGGAGTATGTGTCGCACATCTTCGACGTCCGGGGCATGCGTTGACCGCGCCGTTCGGACGCCGCGCCGCGCTGGTGGCCGATGCCGCGCCGCCCGCCTTACAAGTGACATCGCGGACGACCCTGTTCAGCCGGATGCCGTACAATCGCGGTCCCACCGTGGGGACCCGCCTCGGCGCTCAACCCGGATAACAACCGTGGATGCCTGGCGCCAGGATCTGAGGCAGGCCCTCCGGCAGCTCGGGGGTTCGCCGACGTTTACCGCCGCGGCGGTGCTGTCGCTCGCCATCGCGTTGGGCGCGAACACCGCCGTCTTCAGTGTGGCCAACGCGATCATCCTCCGGCCCCTGCCGTACCCCGAGCCCGATCGTCTCGCCATTCTCTGGCAGCGGTCTCCCGGCCTGAACGTGCAGCAGGACTGGCTTTCCACGGGGCAGTATCTCGACATCGCCCTCGAGAACACGGTCTTCGAGCGCACGGCCGCGGCGATCGGCGCCAGCTTCAACATGACCGGCGACGGCCCCCCGGAACGGGTCGACGGCGTCCGCGTGTCATCGTCGTTCTTTCCACTCTTCGGCGCGCAGCCTGGGCTCGGACGCGTGTTCTCGGCTGACGACGACACGCCGGGCGGTGAGCGCGCCGTGGTCCTCACCCACGGGTTCTGGGTGCGTCGCTTCGGAAGCGACCCCGCCATCATCGGCAGGCGGATCGTCCTCAACGACCTTCCCTTTACCATCGTCGGCGTTACGTCTCGCGCGTTCATCTTCGGCAAGGAGGTCATGCCGGCGGTCAACGGCATTCAGCGCACCGATCTGATCCTCCCCTTGCCGCTCGCGGCATCGGCTCGCGCCAATCGCAACGGCGAAGACTTCAACGTGTTCGCCAGGCTCAAGCCCGGCGTAACGGTCGCGCACGCGCAATCCGAAATGGACGCCATTGCGGCACGCATGCGGCTGCAGTATCCGGCGATGTACCCTGAAACCGGCGGTCTCACGATCTCCATCGTGCCGCTGCTGGATCAGGTGGTTGGCGATCTGCGGATGACGTTGTACGTGCTCCTCGGCGCCGTCGCTCTCGTCCTGCTCATCGCGTGCGGCAACGTGGCGAACCTTCTCCTGGCCCGCGCGACCGTGCGAGAGCGGGAGCTGGCAATTCGCGCGGCGGTCGGCGCGCGGCGCGGACGCCTCGTGCGGCAGCTGGTTACGGAGTCGCTGGTGCTCTCGCTGGCGGGCGCCCTGGTAGGACTCGCGATTGGCCTGCTGGGCATCGCGACCCTTCGGTTCTTCGAGCCGGCGGACGTCCCGCGCGCCGCCGACATTCGCCTCGACGGGCCCGTGCTCGCGTTCACGGGCGTCGTGTCGCTGGTGACGCCGCTCCTCTTCGGACTCGGACCCGCCCTCCGCGGCGCGCGTACCGACCCCAACACCGTACTCCGCGGGGGCGGACGGGGAGCGTCCGATCATCCCGGAGGCCGTCACACCGATGGCCGGCGCCTCCTCATCGTCACCGAAGTTGCGTTATCCGTGATCGTGCTGCTCGGCGCCGGCCTGTTGATTCGCAGCTACCAGCGTATCACGCGGGCGAACCCCGGATTCGATCCTGGGAACGTCCTCTCGTTTCGCCTCACGCTACCGGCCGCGCGATACAACACTCCAGAATCGGTTTCGCTCTTCTTCGACCGCCTCGAGCACGACGTGCGCGGCTTGCCCGGCGTGGTGAGCATCGGCACCAACTATCAGCTTCCGCTCAGTTCCGTCGCGCTGGCGTGGGAGCCGATCTCCATCGAGGGGTACGTGCCCCGCGCGCCGAGTGAGGAGCGGATCATCAGCAGCAGCGCGTACATCAGTGCCGACTACCTGCGCACGATGGGCATCCCGCTGCTGCAGGGCCGGGCATTCACCGACACGGACAACCGGAGCGCGCCGCCGGTCGCGATCGTGGACGACCATCTCGCGGCCCGTTTCTGGCCGCATGACAGTCCGCTCGGCAAGCGGCTGCGTCAGGGGAGCGACGGGCCGTGGCGCACGGTGGTCGGCGTGGTTGACAATGCGCGCGAGTATGAGCTCAGCGCCCAGCCACCCATTACGGTCTACTTCCCTGTGGAGCAATATCGAATCGCCAGCCGGTTCGTTGTGGTTCGCACACGCCCTGGCCTCGACCATCGCGCCGCGCTGAGCGCGGTGCTGCGCCAGGTGGCGCAGCTCGATCCCGATCTCCCGGCGTACGACGTGAGTACGATGGAGCAACGGCTGCAGGACTCCCTCGCGCGCCGCAGACTCTCGATGCTCGTGCTGGCGACGTTCGCCGCCTTCGCCCTGATTCTCTCGGCGGTCGGCGTGTACGGTGTCATCGCATACTGGGTGAATCAGCGCCGCCGGGAGATCGGCATCCGCATGGCGCTCGGCGCCGACGACGCCCGCATCCTGCGGCTGCTCGGCCGGGAGGTCGTTGCCATCGTCGGCGTGGGTGTCGTGGCGGGCCTGCTCGGTGCACTCGCCCTGACGCGCATCATGCGCGACCTCCTGTTCGGCGTCACGCCGACGGATTTGCCGACGTACCTGCTGGTGTCGCTCATCATCCTCGTGACCTCCGTGGTCGCGACCTACGTACCCGCGCGACGGGCTACACGCGTCCACCCAGGCAGCGCACTGCGGGAGGCGTAGGCCGGCCGCCACCGTGGTACAGCGATACAGGTGGCGGTGCCGCCTCGACCGCCCCTCGTCGCATGAACCCGGAGCTCGCCAGGTCCGGTATCAAGGCCGGGGCTGCGTGCTGCGAGCCCGGCTCGACGGTTCACTGGTTGCTCGTCGCAGGCCCTGCACCGCGCGATCGCGCCATGTCGCGACCTCGGATCCACCACGTCGCCACAGGGAAGCAGCCATTCCGTAGTGGCGGGCCGCCGCTGCACGATCACCCGCAGCCTCAGCGATCTCTCCCAACTCGAGCGACGCTCGCGCCGAGTAGAATCCCATCCAGGTCGTGGGAGGAACAAGCGAGCGCAGTAGGGCCGCCGCGCTGTCAGTCCGCCCGATCGCACGCAGGAGCGTTGCCATGTGGAACCGAATCGCCGGCTCGGGCTGTGATTCCAGAGTATTGCTGGTGTGAATCGTCCACAGGCCGTATGCCCGCTCGCTCAATCCGAGCGCGGTCTGGAGATCGCCCCGTCTGGCTGCGAGGCGTGAGTCCAGGTCGCTCTGTAGCGCTCCGCGATAGTCATCCGAGGTCCCGCCGGCTGGAAGTGAACCGATCGCCGCACGCCATCGTCGCGTCACCGAGGAATCGCCGAACATGGCATGGTGCGCCGCTATCGCCCACCCCGTCCACCACACCGGTCTGGTCTCGAAGTACGCGCTGGCCGAGTCGATCGGGACGAACGCCGTGAGTTCGCGTAGAGCGCGTTGCGTTATCGCACTGTCTCCAACCCCGGCGATGGCTGATGCGACGAGGAGCAGATTCACCTGCGGAGCGAGGCCCGGGAATGCGCGCACGGCGCCTGATCGCGCGATCGAGTCGACCTCCCGATATCGGCCCTCTGCAACCGCCAGCTGCAGGCTCGCACCGAAGGCGGTTCGCATCGGAATTCCAGGGCCGACGGCGGCGAGCACTAGTGTTATCAGGCGATCGGCCCGCTCCGGCGCATACGAGCGCAGGGTCCGGAACGCCGCCAGCCACTCGGGCACCGGGGCAGTGCTGATCGACTCGGCGAGAGACCGGAACTGCGCCGGACCGGCCTGCAGCGCGCGCAGGCTCAGCAAGGCACCGCGAATCAACGCATTTGCGGTGTCCGCGCGCATCAGCCGCTCGATCTGGTGGTGTACGTCGGCGGAATCTTCGGTTGCCGCGGCCAGGAAGGCCCGGCGCACCAGCGCCGGGACGTCGAGCGAGTCGATACGCAGCATCTGTTCCGCCACCGCGCGGGCGTCCTGTTCCCCCGCTCCGTACTGCCATCCGTAGCTCAGGTGGCTGTAACTCAGCAGATCGAGTGCCTGGAGATCGGTGCTGTCTCGCTCGAGAATGCGTGCGGTGGCCTCGGCGACCCCGGCGCCGTCGGTTCGGATCGAAGCCAGGACGGCGCGGGCGCGCATGCGTTCGCGCTCGCCTAACGAATCACTGGCCTGTACCGCGCGCTCGGCCAGCGGTAGCAGTCCGGTGTAGGGCTGCCCGGCATTGAACTGCCTCCAGGACTTGATGCTGACCGCGGTCACCAGGGCGAGCGCGAAATTCGAGTCCAGCGCAATCGCCCGGTCAATCGCGATGTCTGCCGAGTCGACCAGGCCGCGTCGCATCGCTTCGCGCGCGGCAAGGTAGGCCTTGAGTGCGTCGAGCGAGTCCGTGGCGTATGTCTCCACGTGAGGTCCGCGCTCCCCGGTCAGCTGGCCAACGATGCCGACGGCCAGGCGCTCGACCAGCGCGGGCAGGCTGTCGGCGGCTGTCGCGTCGGAAAACGTGTGCAACAGATCGGCCCGCTCGGTGGCGTAGAGCCGGGCGGTGACGACAACCCGCTCGCCGGTCTGGACCACGGCGCCGAGCAGGAAGGTCGCGGCCCCGGCGCGCTTCGCCAGTTGCGCCGCTTCATCCGGATCGGGACTGCGAGCCCGTTCCGCACGAGCCGGCCGCAGCGCGTGCCACAGCGACCACGGGTCCGCCACCGGGAGGCCCGGCGTGCCGTCGAGGGACGTCGCCAGCAGGTCGGGAAGGTACTCCGTCCACTCGTCCACCTGGGCTCCGCTGGTGCGGAAGGGAAAGATCGCGACCGCAGCATTCCGACTGTGGCCGCCGCCGCGCAGCATGCGCCGTCCGACCAGGGCGAGCAGGGCCACGGCCGCTCCCAGTACCGTTAGGCGCACCACCCGATGTCGGCCGAGGCGAGCGCCTCCTGACGGCACCGCGTCACCGTGCGTGGCAGCGTCCAGCGCGGCCACGAATTCGGGCGCGGAGCGGTAGCGATCCGCCGGCGCCGGCGCCAGACCACGCCGCACCGCGGCGTCCAGATCGCTGCTGACACTCGAACGGAGCGGCGTCAGTGACCGGACCTCGCCCTTGAGCTGTCGCGCCAGGACCGCCTGCGGAGTGGGTCCGCTATGTGGAGGCTCGCCGCTCAGCATCTCGTACACGACACACGCGAGCGAGTAAACGTCTGTGCGTCCGTCCAGGCGCCGCTCTCCGCTGGCCTGCTCCGGACTCATGTAGTTCGGTGTCCCCACCACGATGCCGGTGGACGTCAGTCGCTCGTCCTCGGCCGGTACGATCGCCCCGGCAATGCCGAAATCGGCAACGCTCGCGTGCCCGTCGTGGAGGAGGATGTTCTCCGGCTTGATGTCGCGATGAATGACGTTATGGGCGTGCGCGTAGCCCAGCGCGTCGGCCACCTCGCGGGTGATCTGCAGTGCGTCTGCCAGCGGAAGCTGCGTCTCGCGCTGGAGGCGACTGCGGAGCGATTCGCCCTCCAGGAGCGGCATCGTGTAGTAGAGGAACCCGGATGCCGACCCGGAGTCGAATACCGGCAGGATATTCGGATGAGAGAGCGCCGCGGCGGTTCTGATCTCCCGGAGAAACCGTTCGGATCCGACGCCGGTGTCGCGGTGCAGTACCTTGAGGGCGACAAGGCGGTCGTGCCGGAGGTCGCGGGCGCGATACACCGTTGCCATCCCACCGCGACCGAGTTCGTCGTCGATCGCGTACACTCCGGACAGGGCGTCACGCAGCCCCTCGAGATCCGCGCTCATCCGGGAGGAAGATAGCGCGCCGGTGATCCGGACACATGTTTTCATCCGTTGAGGAATCCCATCTCGGGTGCATATGAGCCATTCCGCACCGGACATCGTCATCCGCGACCTCGTCACGCTCGACGACTTCCGCGCCTGCGTCGATCTCCAGGAGGAGACCTGGGGCCGTGGATTCTCCGAACGCGTCCCCGCGGCAATCCTCAAGGTGGGCCAGCGCATCAGCGGCGTCAGCGCGGGCGCCTTCGAGCCAACTGGCCGCATGGTGGGATTCGTCTTCGGACTCACCGGCGTGCGCGGCGGACGGCTCGTACACTGGTCCGACATGCTCGCCGTCCGCGAATCGCACCGTGGCCGGCACCTCGGTGAACGCCTCAAACACTACCAGCGTGACAAGGTCCGCCAGCTCGGCGTCGAAGAGATGCTGTGGACCTACGACCCCCTCGTCGCCCGCAACGCGCACCTCAACATCGACCGGCTTGGCGCCTTCCCCGTTGAATACGTGGTCGACTTGTACGGCGCCGACACCGGGAGCGCGCTCCATGGCACGCTGCCCACCGACAGATTCGTCATCTCGTGGGATCTGACCCGCCAACCCGACTCCGGCACACCGGCTGGGGGCCGCACGACCACCGCCGTTCCTGACGACAGTCGGCTGCCACTGCTGAACCCGGTCGACGCGTCCGGCCTGCCGGAGGTACCCGGCGACGGACCCTCGGACGCGTCCGGGGTACGCGTCCAGATCCCGGTTGATCTCCAGGCGGAGCAGGTGGCGGGCGGGGAGCGCGCGATGCGCTGGCGACTGGCCGTCCGCGCGGCCATCGTTCCCGCACTGCGGCGTGGGCTTCGGGTCACGCGATTCGTGCGCGGCACCCCGACCGCCCTTCCATATTACGTGCTCACCCGGCCTGACGAGTAATCCATCGCATGATCGAAGTCGTCGCCATCACGCTGCGGGAAATCCGGCTGCCGCTCAGGGAACCGTTCCGGATCTCCTCGGGCGTGGTGTCGGAGCGGCGCATTGCCCTGCTCGAGCTGCGCGACGGCAGCGGCGCCACCGCCTGGAGCGAAAGTGTCGCCGGGGAATATCCCAACTACTCGGCCGAGACCATCGACAGCGCGTGGGTCACCATCATCCGCCACTTGGCCCCACGCGTCCTGTTTCGATCGCTCGCCGCCCCCGGCGAGGTACACGCGATACTGGAACAGGACTGCCGCGGCAATTACATGGCGAAGGCGGCCGTGGAGATGGGGATCTGGGGGCTGGAGGCCGAACGCCTCGGCATGCCGCTGGCGCGACTGATTGGCGGTGCCCGTGACGAGATCGAAGTCGGGATCTCGTTAGGCATCCAGCCCACCCCGGAAGCGTTGGTGGAGACGGCGCGCCGCGCTCTCGACGAGGGCTACCGCAAGGTCAAGATCAAGATCAGACCTGGGGCCGACGTGGAATACGCGCGTGCCGCCCGCGACGCGCTCGGGCCCGACGCCCCCCTGATGGTCGACGCCAACAACGCCTACACCCTCGACACCATCGAGCCGCTGCTGGAACTCGACCGTCTGGGCCTGATGATGATCGAGCAGCCGCTCGCCTTCGACGATCTGGTCCGCCATGCCGAGCTCCAGGCGCGTCTCCAGACGCCCATCTGCCTCGACGAGTCGATCACGTCGCTCGACCGCGCCCAGGACATGCTCCGCCTGGGCAGCGGACGCATCATCAACATCAAGCCGGGCCGGGTGGGCGGCATCACCGCGTCGGTCGCCATCCACGACTATTGCGAGTCCAACGGCATTCCGGTCTGGTGTGGCGGGATGCTGGAGACCGGCATCGGACGCGCGTACAACGTGGCGCTCGCCTCGCTGTCCAATTTCGTCAAGCCGGGAGACATCTCCCCCAGCGCGCGCTATTGGGCGTGCGATATCGTCACGCCCGAGTGGATGATGACCGAGCACGGCACCATCCACGTGCCCATCGATCGCCCGGGACTTGGTGTCGGCATCGACCGCGACCGCATCGAGGACCTCACGGTCCGCGAAGAGACGGTGGGCGAACCCTGACGCTTACGTGATGCGCGACGATCCGCCGGTGAAGACTCAGCGGGATGGCACCCCTCGGTCACCCGCGGCCGGAGCCGCGCCGGTCAGCAATACGGGACGGCCGGCCGGCGGCGTCGCGGAGGGTCCCGGGACGCAGTTCACGCCGGAGGAGATCGAGTCGCTCCGCGACCTGCGCCGCAACCTCCACCGCCACCCGGAACTCTCGTGGAAGGAAGAGGCGACGGCGGGGCGCCTCGAGGCCTTTCTGCGCAAGGCCGGGGTGAGCGATGTGCGCCGGATAGCGGATACCGGCGTCGTGGCACGCCTTCCCGGCCATGGGGGCGCACCCACCCTCGCCATTCGTGGCGACATCGATGCACTCCCCATTCAGGAGGAGACTGGTCTCCCCTTCGCGTCCGAATCACCCGGCGTGATGCACGCCTGCGGTCACGACGTGCACGCCACCTGGGCGGTCGGGGCCGCGTTGCTGCTGAAACGAAACCCGGCGCCGGGTGACGTTCTCATCGTCCTCCAGCCGGCCGAAGAGGTGGGTGCGGGAGCGAGGGTCATCCTCGACTCGCGAGCCCTCGAGGACGCCGTCGCCATCTTCGGCGGCCACGTGGACCGCCGGTTCCCGCTCGGCCAGGTGGTCGCCGATCCCGGCGCGGTGGCCGCGTCGTCGGACACGTTCACCGTCACGATCACCGGACACGGCGCGCACGGAGCCCGCCCGCACGAGGGTGCAGATCCGATCGTGGGCGCGGCCGCGATCGTCACCGCGCTGCAGACGATCGTCGCCCGGCGGCTCGACCCGGGGGTCACGGCCGTCGTCACCATCGGGATGATGCATGGCGGATCGGCGCCTAACGTGATACCGCAGCAGGTGGTGCTCGGTGGAACGCTACGGGCGATGGTTCCGGACGTGCGTGCCGCGTTGCGCGAGCACGTCGGCCATCTCGCTACCACCGTCGCTGCCGCGTACGGCCTGTCGGCGGAGATCGCGTTCGGCGACGGTACCCCGCCGGTGGTGAACACGCCCCGCGAAACCGCTTGGGCCCGCCGTGCCGCCGAGCGCGTGCTGGGCCCGGGTTCCCTGGTGCCGTTCGGCCTCACCAACATGGGGGGTGAAGACTTCGCCGTGTACCTCGAGCGGATGCCCGGGTGTTTTCTGCGCATCGGCGCACGCGAGGAGGGTGGCGAGGTCATACCGGCCCATTCGTCACGCTTCGTCGCCGCAGAGGAGAGCATCTTCGTCGGAGCCGCCGTGTTGTCCGAGTGCGCGCGGGTGGCGGGCCATGAGCTCACGGCCGAACGCCGATAACACCCACTGCTGATTGCTGACTACCTGAATCCCGTGAGGCCCATCATGCCCGGCAGCCGATCGTCGAGTGAGCTGATCGTGCAATACGCCCAGAGCCATCAGCATCCGATCAACCGATTCTGTCACACCGTCGGGATCCCGCTGATCGTGCTGTCGGTGGCCGTTGCCGTCGTCGCGCTGTTCGTGTCCGGGCTCTGGTGGCTCGCCGGCGGTCTGTTCGTAGTTGGCTGGCTGTTTCAGTTCGTCGGGCACGCCTTCGAGGGAAAGCCCCCCGAGTTCTTCCACGACTGGCGCTTTCTTTTCGTGGGCGTACGCTGGTGGATGGCCAAGATCCGCGGCAAAGCCTGACGGGTGGGCGAATGACGCCGCCTGGTGGGCGGAACGACGCCGCCTGGCGGCCCTCGCCACGATCCGAAGTGGGGGACCTGGCCAGAGATAGGAAGATCGGAAAAACCTCCGAAATTCGACTCTGACCCCAATTAGCGGGACGTCTCGATCAGCGCTTGCTGTCGATCGCCCGGATATCGGCCCTCACGGCATCCATGAGCTTCCCCGGCAACTCGATGTCGGTCCGCCTGCCGCCGTTCTTCACGTCGGTGACCGTGATGTTGACCTTGCCCGCCGACGCGAAATCGCTCAACGGAAAGACGAACACCCTCGAGTAGGCGTCCTGTTGATCGCGGGGATAGGCTTCCCAGTTCACCACCGCATGCACCCGCGCGCTGTCGATCGGATGCAGGAGCGTCTGGTCGCGCGTGATGACGAACGATCCGGCGCTTCCCTTCCGCAGGTTCAGCAGTTGCGTCGGGTGGCCGTATTCCGGTGGCGCCGCATCCTTCGGCGCCACCTGGATGATCACCACCCCCCGGCGTTCGCTGGCGTACTCATTCCACGCCGGCCAGTCGGCAATCGGGTCGCAGCGGCCCTTGTCGCTCTCGAAGCAGTTCCACTCGCTGGACAACGACATCGGATTGTAGTTCTTCTTCAGGGAGTCGCCGGTCTCCAGACGCCACGCCGTCACCTGCGGCGTCATCACCAGCACGGCGAAGTCGTCCTTGATGGTGAGGAACCCGTCCTCGATCGTCTTCCGCGAGCGCTTCCGGCCACCCGCCAGAAGTGCGTTAGGCACCGGGGTCGGCGACCACGACGCCACCTCCCGCTCCACGGGCGACACCCGCCGGCGGGCATCCTGCGCCCGGGCCAGCACCGCGCGTACCGTGGCGGCCGGGATCGCCGTGGCCACGGTCCTCGACGCCGAGCGCGTGAGCCCCGCCACCAGCCCGCTGGGAAGCACCAATGGCCCGCCCATCGACCCGTCGGTGGCGCGCAGCGCGGCGGTCAATCGGGTGGCGGTCACGCGCGACACGGTCCCGCGGCCATCGCGCCGGGTGCTCACGAGGCTCGGCGCTCCAATCGCGACCACCGAGTCGCTCACGGCCGCCGCCGAGCTGTCGTCGGCCAGGGCCAGCGGACTGCACGAGCCGCACTCCTTCATCGAAATGAGGAGCGCCGCGACGTCGCGCGGCTTGTCATGCACCAGCACCGGCGCCAGCAGCAGGTGTGCGCCATCGATCAGCACCGGGACCGTATCCTGCGATTCGACCAGCGACGCCGACGTGAGCACGATGCCGCTGCTGTCGGCGAGGAAACCGGCGCCGCGCCCGTCGGTCCCGATGCCGAAGACGCCCGCCATACTCTGCCCGACCGCGGCATCGAGCGACCCGGTGTGCGAGGCGGCCGCAGCGGCGCTGTCAGCCGTGGTGGAATCGGCCGGGCTCACCGCCGTGGCGGACGCGGTACTATCGAAGGCCGAGAGGGGAGGTCCCATCACCTCCGGCGTGGTACCGCGAGTCAGGCCCCACACCGCAATCGCCGCCAGCAACAGCGCCCCTGCCAGCGCGCTTCCCGCCACGAGCCGCCGACGCCCGCGCGGCCCGGGGAGGACCGGTTCGCCCGGCGCCTCCGGCCCGGCCATCCCGCCAGGCTCCACCTCGAGCGTGGGGGCCTCGCTGAGCGCGGCCTGGGCATCAGCCGCCGCCGCCGCGCCCTGCCCAGCGGACCCGGCCAGCGCCGCGACCGGTATCGGAACCGTCACCTCCTCGGACGACGCCCGGGCGGCCGGTGTATCGGTGCGCGTGGCAACCGGGACCGGCATGCCGAACGCCGGCGTGGCTCCCGCCGGCGTCGGCAAGCCGGTCCCGGTCAGCCCTGCCATGCCCCGCACCGGGGTGGCCTCGATCGTGCCCACGCCGCGCGCCGGCGTCTCCACGCTCCCAATGCCGGTCACCGGCGTCACCGTCCGCTGCGAGAGCGCCGCCAAGTAGGTCTCCGCCGACGCCGTCATGGCCATCTGGGAAATCGCGTAGAAGAAATCCTTCGCGAACTCCAGGGCATCGCCATATCGGTCTACGGGCGAGCCGGCCATCGCCCGGTCGAGCGTGGCCTGCACGGCGTCGGGCCAGGCGACGTCGGGCCGTACGTCCGGGAGCCGCCGCGGCGGTTTCGTCATCTTCGCCAGCAGCGTTTCCTGCGACGTGCCGTTGCCGAACGCCCCCTCACCGGTGAGCATGCGGAACGCAATCAGGCCGAGTGCGTAGATATCGGCCCTGGCATCGAGCTGATCCCCCGAGATCTGCTCAGGGCTCATCCAGTCCGGCGTTCCGACGATCAGCCCGGTCGACGTGAAGTGCTGCGTCTCGCGTCCCATCACCCGCGCGATCCCGAAATCGAGCAGCTTCACCTGGTCGGTGCCCACCCGCGTCTTCCCGACCATCACGTTGTCGGGCTTGAGGTCGCGGTGCAGGATGCCTAACGAATGGGCGGCCGCCAGCGCCTCGGCGATCTGGCTGATGATGTCGGACGCGCGAATCTGGTTGATCGCCCCCTCGCGCTCGAGCACCTGCGTCAGCGATTCGCCCGGGACGAACTCCATCGCCAGGTAGACCAGTCCATCCGATGTCTCGCCGAAATCGTAGACCGCCGCCACGTTGGGGTGCGAAATCTGGCTCGCGTTCTCGGCTTCACGGTGGAACCGGCCGATCGAAGCCGGATCGCTGGTCAGCCACTTCCGCATCACCTTCACCGCGACCTTCCGCTTCATCCGCACGTGTTCGGCGAGATACACTTCGCCCATACCGCCTTCGCCCAGCTTCTCGCGAATCAGGTAGCGATCCGCCAGCACGCTTCCGGCAAGGCTGTCCGCCCTGTGCTCGGCCACCAGCGTCGCCCCGTCGAGGGGACAGAAACGCTGTTCACCGTCGTACTTCGTGCCGCACTGCGGACAGACCCTGGTGCCACTCACGGCTGGCGTGTCTCCGGCAAGCGATCACTCCCCGGCTGGAATTCGACAATCCCCCTCTTCGCCTCCCTCCTCCCCCCTCCCCCCTCCCCCCGACTACTACGGCGTTACTGCGCGTTCTCGATGAGTTGCGCGAAGAAGCGCGCCCCCCGGGCAAAGTCTTCCGCTCGCAGCCGTTCGTTGGTCCCGTGCGCGCCCCCGATCAGATCCGGGGTCGCCACGAAGGGGTTGAAACGAAAGACGTTACGGGTCAGGGACTCGTAGTGGCGGGTGTCCGTGCCACCAACCATCAAGAATGGTACCGGAACCGCTTTGGGGAAGAGTTGGACGATGGTCTTCTCGATCAACGCGTATTCCGGCGAATGGTAATCCGCCACGGGTGAGGGGGTTCCCGATCCGGCGGCGGCGATCCGGACGGAGGTGTCGTCCACCACGCGCCGAACGTGCGCCAGGACGTCAGCACCTGTCTCGCCGGGGAGGACGCGAAAATTAACGACGGCACGGGCGCGGATGGGGAGGACGTTGGACTTGGGGCTGCCGCTCACCATGGTCGCTGCGGTCGTGGTCCGGACCACCGCCGCCGAGCGTTCATCAGCCACCATGCCGGCCACGATGACGGGGCGAAACAGCCAGAGATTGGCCAGGAAGAACCGCCGCGCCGGGGCCATGTACGGCGCCAGGAGCGTCATCATCCGCTCGGTCACCGGCGTTAGGTGCGCCGGCATCTGCTGGTCCTCGAGGCGGGCGATGGCGTGGCTCAATGTCCCCACCGCGGTGTGCCGCGGTGGAATGGAGGAATGCCCGCCCGCGGCCTGCACGGTGAGCTCCACGTTGAAGCTCGCCTTCTCGACCACCCCTACCAGGGCCACCTGGCGTGAAACTCCGGGGATGACGCCGTCGCTCACCACGCCGCCCTCGTCCAGCAGAAACGCCAGATGCCTCGTTCGCTGTTCCAGAACCCGCGCCAGGTGCGCGGCGCCGTTCGCACCGCCCACCTCTTCATCGTGGCCGAAGGCGAGGTAGATCGTGCGCCGTGGCTGAAAGCCGCGCGCCAGCAGCGACTCGACGGCTTCGAGAATCGCGATCGCCGATCCCTTGTCGTCCATCGCCCCGCGGCCCCAGACGAAACCGTCCGCCACTTCGCCGCCGAACGGCGGGTGCTTCCACAGCGATTCGGTCCCGTCCTCCACCGGCACCACGTCGAGGTGGGCCATCAACAGCACCGGGTCGAGCGAGGAGTCACTCCCCGTCCAGGTATAGAGCAGGCTGTAGCCGTTCACCACCTCGCGCGTGAGCGTGGCGTGCACCCGTGGAAACGCGGTGCGGAGATAGTCGTGGAGCGCGAGGAACGGCCGGGGGTCGAAACCGGCGGAATCCTGGGTGGAAACAGTGGCAAAGCGAATCGCGCCGGCAAGATGGTCCGTGCCTGCCGACGTACCGGCAAGCGCCGGATCGGCCGCGGGCGCGGCGACGGCGTACGCGGTCAGCCGCGCCATCCGCACCCCGCAGATGGCCACGACCACCAGCAACAGCGCCAGAATGCCTGACGCGATCCGCTTCACGGCGCGCGCCGACCCGCCGACGATCCGGTCCAACCGCCGCCACGCAGCGCGCGTCCCGGCGTGGCGCCGGTGTGTCGGCCATCGCGCCACACCGCCACGCCGTTCACGTACACATCGCGCACACCCAGCGACAGCTGGTGCGGCTTCTCGAACGTCGCCCGGTCGATGATCGTCGCCGGGTCGAACACCACGATGTCGGCGAACATCCCTTCCCGGATCAATCCACGGTCGCGCAGCCCCAGAATCTGCGCGGTGGCCGACGTCATCTTGCGGATCGCGTCCTCCAGCCGCAGCACCGAGTCCTGCCGCACGTACTTGCCGAGGATGCGGGCGAACGTGCCGTAGGCGCGCGGGTGCGTGATCTGGGTGGTGGTGTCGGGATCGTATGCGCCGGCGTCGCTGCCGATCACCACCCATGGCTGGGCCAGCATCCGCGCCACGTTCGCGTCCGACATGGCAAACGTGATCTTGTTCAGCCCGTTCTTCTCGCCCACCGTCAGGTCGATGATGGCGTCGACCCAGTCCTCCTTCAGCGCGGCCGCGATCTCGTTGAGCCGTTTCCCCTGGAAGCGCTTCCAGTCGTCGCGCTTGAAGCCGAAGATCATGTAGGCATCGGGCGGATTCTGCTGGCACCAGATGACCGCGTCAGGCGACAGGTCGGTCATGTCGTGGCGGATGCGCGCGCGCAGGGTCGGGTCCTGGAGCCGTTCCAGCAGCTTGCCATCGGCGTGCACCCAGTCGGGGATGCAGGATGCCAGATTGTTCGACGACGCCGGGTACGAGTACATCGTGGCTGTTACATCCTGACCGGCGCGCCGGGCCGAATCGACTTTCGCGATGGCGGGCCCGGCCAGCGGCCAGTTCACGCGCCCGGAGGCCTTGAAGTGGTAGATGGTGACGGGGACGCCTCCATCGCGTCCGATCCGGAGCGCCTCATCCATCGCCGGGAGGAGCGCGCTTTCCTCCGAGCGGATGTGGGTGATGTACGACCCATGCAGCGGAGCCATCGCCTTCGCCATCTCGGTCAGCTCCGCCGTGCCGGCGTAGCTCCCCGGCGGGTAGATGAGCGCGCTCGCGACGCCGAACGCGCCGTCGCGCATGGCGTTCTTCACCACCGCGCGCATCGTGTCGAGCTGCGCCGCGTCGGGCTGCCCTTCGCGGCGGCCCATGGCGTAAGCCCGGACCGTGGCGGCGCCGAGGTAGCTCCCCACGTTCACCGAGTTGCCGTGTCGCTCCATGGAGTCCAGCCAGGTGCCGAAACCGTGCTCGCCACGGAAGGCCGTCATGTGCGGCAGCATCAGGGCATCGTCCTGATCGCCGTTCATATAGACCGAATCGAGTCCGGCGTTGGATGGCGCCGGCGTGTTTCCCTCGCCCAGGATCTCGGAGGTCACGCCTTGCGAGACCTTGCTGATCTCCCGCCCGTCGGCGAACAGCAGTTCCGGATAGGATTGCGCCTGGATGTCGATGAACCCGGGTGCGACCACGAGACCCGCGGCATCAACCCGTTCCTTTGCATTCGTGCTCGCCAGTGCTCCCCGCGCCGTCACCGCGACGATGTGGTCGCCGCGCACGCCCACGTCTCCATAGAAGTACGGGTTCCCGGTCCCGTCGACGATGCGGCCATTGGTGATCACGAGGTCGTAGCCGTCACCGGCCGGTGCGGGTGACGGTCCACACCTCGCGACCGCGAGCGCGACCACGCCGGCGCCAAGGGCGGGCCGGCACCTGCGGAGCGAGCGCATTACTTCTCTCTAGGGAGTCCATGGCCGATACCCGTTGGCTCATCTGATAGCTCATGACGAGTCCATGACCTCCAGACTCCGCCAGGGCGTCCAGCCGGTCCGCCGTTCGCGCGATCTGCTCCGCGGCCCGGTTCAGCGCGTCCGCGACCCGGACGATCTCGCGATCGGCAGCCGGCCACTCCTTCTGCTCGATCGCCTCGCGAACCGACGGCACCGTCTTGACGCCGTAGCCGGTGTAGTAGCCCGGCGCGTAGAGGAGATGCTCGTACCACGGCCGCAACGGAAGCCCCTGCGGCGAGGTCAGTGTGCGCTCGGTGGAACGCAACAGCGCATTGATCGCCGCCTCTCCCGGCCGGTCCAGGTGCCCGCTGCCTAACGCGGCGGTGTAGGCCCGTTCGAACCGGGAGGCGGCGCGGGTGAGGGAGTCCACCGCGTTGTCCATCGGTGCGAAGTTCAGGAACGGCGGCACGGCCTCGTGCGCCGGCGGCTTCTCCGGGAACCGCGGATCGGCGGTTGCGGCGAACACGCCGTTGTCCAGCTCCCGGTTCGTCTCCGCCGCCCGCGCCGCCATGTCGTCGCGCAGCGCCTTCAGCTGCCCCAGGTAGTCGTGCACCGTCCCGGCCAGCGAATTGAAGTCGTGCGGCAGCAGATCGGCGTCGGCCATCCGCATCACGAACGTCCCGGCGGTCTGCGACAGCGCCCGCCCGTAGACGAACGCCGTGTCCCCGAACCGGGTGTACCAGTTGAACGAATCGTAGATCGAATGATAGATGCCGCCGCCGTCCTCGCCGCCGTATCCGATGTTCAGCGTGGCGATGCCCAGGTGCTGCAGGAACGGCGTGTAATCCGACCCCGACCCTAACGCCGAGATGGAGAGATCGCCCCCGTCCCGCACCTCCCGGCGCTGCGCGGCATCGCCGGTCCGGATCCGGGCCGCCTGCATCCGCCGCCACACCGACGCCTTCGTCTCCGGGTCGACGATGTCCCGCGCCACCTGGTTCACCAGCCGCTCGAGCGAGTGCGATCCTCCAACCCCCAGATAGCCTCGATCGTTCGTGTCGCTGTTGAGGTACATCACCGCCTTCTGGCTCAGCTCCTCGGCGTGCGCCTCCACCCATTCGGTGGATCCCAGCAGCGCCGGCTCCTCGCCGTCCCACGCGGCGTAGACGATCGTCCGGCGGGGATGCCAGCCCTGCTTCACCAGCTCGCCGAATGCGCGTGCTTCCTCGAGCTCGGCCGTCAGTCCCGAGAGCGGGTCCTGCGCCCCATTCACCCAGCCGTCGTGGTGGTTGCCGCGGATCACCCACTCGTCGGGAAAGTCGCTGCCCGGGAGCGTCGCGATCACGTCGTACAGGGGCACGAGGTCCCAGTTGAAGGCCAGCTTCAGGTGCACGCGTGCCGGCCCCGGGCCCAGGTGATAGGTAATGGGCAGCGCCCCGCGCCATGAATCCGGGGCAACCTGCCCGCCGATCGCGGCCAGCAGCGGCTGGGCGTCACCATACGAGATCGGCAGGACGGGGATCTTCATGATGGTGGGCGCATCCCTGCGATCGACCCGCGGCGCGTCGGCCGTGGCGCCCACACCCACGGTGAGGGGATCGCCCGGCGCCACCGGCATGTCGAGCACGCTCCCGCGCTGCACGCCGTCCTTCGGCCGCCATGGTCCGGCCGGATACGTCTCTCCCTGGAAGTATCCGTCGTCGCGCGGGTCGGAGTAGATGATGCACCCCACCGCGCCGTGTTCGGCCGCCACCTTGGGCTTGATGCCGCGCCACGAACCGCCGTAGCGCGCGATCACGATCGCACCACGCACCGTGATGCCGAGGCGATCCAGCTCGTCGTAGTCCGCGGGTACGCCATAATTCACGTACACGAGCGGCGCCGTGACGTCTCCGTCCGCCGAGTAGGCATTGTAGGTGGGAAGCTGCTCCGCCTTCTGACCGCTGGTCGGATCCTCCTTCAGCGTCGGCTCCTCCAGGCGGGCGACGAATTTCGTGGGCGCGACCAGCTCGAGAACGCGCTCCTTCGGCGTGGGGAAGAGCACCCGGTACTCGTCGATGCGGGCGTCCCAGCCAAACGACGTGAACTGGTCGCGCAGCCACTCGGCGTTGGCCTTGTCGTTAGGCGAGCCCAGGTGGTGCGGGTGCGAGGAGAGCTTCTGGAGAGCGGCCCGGAGGCGCGCGGTGTCAGGGATGGCGCGGAACTTCCCCTCCCAGTCGCGCTCGGCCGCGGTCGACTGGGCGGTGAAACCGCGCAGGGCGGCGGACTGGGTGGCGGCGGTCGGAACGAGCGGAATCGCCACGACGGAAAGGAGAATCCGGCCAAGAAACGTGTTCATCGCGGCCCCCGCGGCCCTCGTGGCACTTGGTGATTGACCTGTGTCGGCGTCCCGGCCCTCCCGCCCCTGCGCCATGCGTCCGATTCGGCGATCGTGCCCGGCGGCGCCCCTGGGCGGAACAATGGGCGGGGTCGCGCGAGGCGTCCAGTCACGCCTGGCGCAGTCGCCACCCCTCGGCAGCATCGACGCGCCCCGGCAGTCGAACGAACCGTCCCGGCGAGCTTGGGGGTGCGCTGAATGCCCCGCATCGTCCCCGAAGGCAACCCGGTCAGGGCGACCATGACCCTTTCGCGTGGGGCCCCTTTAACCGTAATGTTGGGGTAGGCCAGCCCCCCGTACCCCCAGACTACTGCCACGGACGGGCAGGTATCTGCTGGAACAGAGCGTCATCAGCGATTCCCATCGACTCGCCGCGGACAGGCGGGCGCTGGCCGGGAGGCAGCCGTGACCAAGACAGGAACCCGTGGAGCTCGCGCCGCGCTGGCGTGGAGTGGTTTGGCGCTGTGTCTGACGGGCGGCGCCGGGCTCGCTCAGGAGGGCTCCGTAGGAACCGGCGGTATCAGGGGCGTGGTGCACGATTCGGCCGGCCAGGGCATCGTTGGTGTGGAGATCACCCTGCCCGGCAGCGCGCTTCGGGCCCAGACCGATGAACACGGCGAATTCCTGTTGGCGCGCATCCCCGCGGGGCCCATGTCGCTTCGCTTCCGGCGCCTGGGATACCAGCCCGACACCATCGATCTGATGGTGCTGGCAGGCAAGACAATCCCGCTCGAGGTCCGGGTGAACCGCCTCGCGCTGAGGCTCCAGCCCGTGATGGTCTACGGGCACTCCGCGCTGACGGGCTGGCGAGCCGGCTTCTATCAGCGGAAGGAACACGGCAACGGACATTTCATAACGCGCGACGATATCGAGAGGCGGAACCCGTCCTTTCTCACCGACATGTTCCGTTTGATTCCGGGAGCGCGGGTGGTGAGTCTCGGTATGGGAGGACTGTCGCACGTCATCCGCTTCCGAAACGCCCGATCGAACTGCGCGCCGCTCACCTGGCTCGATGGCTCGCCGCTCAATGCAGGCGAGTTCGAACTCGATAACCTGAGCCCGCGCTCCATCGAGGCCATGGAAGTCTATTCGGGCCCGGCGACCGTGCCGGCGCAGTTCATGAGCACGAACGGCATCCTGTCGTGCGGAGTGATCGTCATCTGGTCCCGGGAAGCGCCCCCGCGGCTGAAGAAGCGGAATCCCGGGGCGGCCGCGGCTGAGGTGGCCAGACTCGTCGATGCCAAGAGGGTCTTCATCGCCAGCGAGGTGGACGCTCCCGCTCACGAGGACCCTCTCAGCGTGATCCATCCCGAGTATCCGGACGCGCTCTACGACGCCGGGGTTGGCGGTGCCGTGATGGCCGAGTTCGTGGTCGACGTGAGCGGACAGATCCGAATGGACACCTTCAGCGTGGTCTACGCCACGCATCCGGAGTTCACGGACGCGGTCCAGACAGCCTTACGCGACGCGACCTACGTCCCTGCCGTCAAGCAGGGGTATCCGGTGGCGCAGGTGGTCCAGCACGAGTTCAGGTTCGTGCCGGACACGGTGAAGCGGAAGCCCTGACCGACCCCACACCCCCACCCCGCCGATCGAATCGTCAGGCGGTGGAGGTCCCCGTGGCGACCGCCATGCCCATCGCATGGTAGCCCTTGTCGACGTAGAGTGTTGTGCCGGTCATGCCCGAGCCCAGCGGGCTGCAGAGGAATGCCGCGGCATATCCCACCTCGGCGGTCGTCAGCGCCTCCGGAAGGGGCGAGTTCGCACGGCAGTAGTCCACCATTCGCTCGATGATGCCGATGGCGCTGGCGGCGCGCGATGCATACGGGCCGGCCGAGATCGTGTTCACGCGGATTCCCCAGGTGCGTCCGGCTTCGAAGGCCAGCATCCGGGTGTCGCTCTCCAGCGCCGCTTTCGCGGAGGACATCCCGCCGCCGTAGCCGGGAATGGCGCGCTCGCTCGCCATGTAGGTGAGGGAGACGACAGACCCGCCAGGGCGCATGAGCGGGCCCAGCCGTTGCAGCAGGGCGGTCAAGGAGTATGCGCTCACGCTCACGGCGGCGAGGTATCCCGCCCGTGAGGTTTCGAGGAGCGGTTTCTTCACCTCGGGGGCGTTGGCGAGCGAGTGGACGATGATGTCGAGGGCCGGGGTGCCGAAGTCCGACGTTAGGCGGCCGGCGAGCCCCTCGATGGAGAAATCGCCGACGTCCCTGTACCGCTTGCTGGCGCGCAGGTCGTCGGGGGCGTCGGCCAGACGTATCGAAGGCGGCGTCGAGCGGGTAGATCCGCTCGAACGCGAGGAGGTCGCCGCTGGAGAGCCGCCGCGACTCGTCCAGCTTGCCGCGTTCGATGAGGTTGAGGAAGATGTTGAGGGCGGGCGGCCAGGTGCCGACGCAGACGGTGGCGCCGGCTTCGGCCAGCGCTTTGGCGATGGCGAAGCCGAAGCCGCCGTCGTCGGCGACGCCGGCGACGAGGGCGCGTTTGCCGGTGAGATCGATGGAGAGCATGCAGTAAAAGTCCGGAGTGAAGCGGCCAAAGGCCAGAGGCCAGAGGCGAGAGGCCAGGAGGCCGCGACGCCAGAGCACGGCGTCCACCCAAGTTAGACTTCCATCGTGTCCAACCGCACTGCCGTCACCAGCACCGATCCCGCCGCCGCAGCAGGCGCCAGCACCGATCCCGCCGCCGCAGCAGCCCGCGCCAGCACCGGCCCCGCCGCCACGGGCGCTCCGCTTGCCGCCGCTCAGCAGCAGACGCCGCGGCCCTCGTTCTCCCGGGCGCTGTGGCGGATCGCCTCGGCGAACGTCTCGGCGGGAACCGGGTGACGCTGCTGAGCAACGGGACGGCGACGTTCGAGGCGATGCTCGGCGCTCATCGACGGGGCGCAGACACGCTGGACTTCGAGCAGCTACATCTACCACGACGACGAGGTCGGCCAGCGTTCGCGGAGTGCGCTCACCGAGGCGGCCCGGCGCGGCGTGCGGGTGCGCATGCTGATCGACTGGTTCGGGCGGCTGGCCACGCCGCGCTCGTTCTTCCGCCGGATCCAGCAGGCGGGCGTGGAGTTCCGGATGTTCAACCCGCCCGGATTCCGGCGCTGGCTCGGCCTTCTGCCGCGCGATCACCGGAAGATGCTGGTAGTGGACGGGCGCAGTGGGGCGTGACCGGCGGCATCGGGATCGGGGTGGAGTGGAAGAAGGGCGATCCTGCGCAAACGGCGCGCGCCGTGGCGGGACACGCTGTGTGCTGATCGAGGGCGACGCCGTGCGGGACATGCACGACGCGTTCGAGCACATGTGGGCGCGGGCGTGGGGCCGGACGCCGCGGGGCCATCGCCGGCTCGTGCGGCCGCCGCAGTCCTCGTACCTGAACACGCGGTTCGATCCGCCGTCGCTGGTGGGGATCATCGAGGGCGAGCCGGGGAAGCTGCGGGTGTCGCGGGCGCTCCAGATGCAGGCGGTGGCGGCCGAGCGGTCGATCTGGATCGCGAGCGCCTACTTCGCGCCGTCAGAGTACTGAGATCGAGGCGCTGGCGGGGGCGGCGCGCGACGGCGTGGACGTGCGGGTGCTGGTGCCGAGCCGGTAGGATCACTTCTGGGTGCGCAACATCATGGTGCGCTCGTATCACACGGCTGCTGCGAACGGCGTGCGGATCTGGGAGTGGCGTGGGGAGATGATGCACGCCAAGACCAGCGTGGTGGATGGCCGCTGGGTGCGGGTGGGGTCGACCGACTTCAACCCGCTGGGGATGACGATCAACTTCGAGCTGGACGCGGTGATCGAGGATGCCGCGTTAGGCGCGGATGCGGAGGCGATGTTTCTGGATGACCTCACGCATTCGCGCGAGCTGTGGCTGCGGCGCGGCGGCAAGGTGGGGCCGCGCGATGGCACGACGGGCGAGGGGCCATCGTTCCTCGGCTCCACGTCGTTGGGGGTGCGGAACGTGGCGGCGGAGGGGTTGTCACGGGCAGTGGATCGAACCACGGACCCGGTTGCGCGGCGCCCCGACGCCGGCGGCGCAGACTCCGGGCGAGGGTGATGGGAACGCACGAAGCCGCATCCGGGACAGGCGAGACCACGCCCCCAGGAAGGTCGCGCACGCGACGTGCGGTTGCTTTGCCGTGGCCGACGACGAGCGCGGTGTCGTCCGCATTCATGGGCAGCGAACACGTGAGGATGATCCGGCCTGAGAGATCGCCAGCCTGCTTCACCACGTCGTCGACGCGGGACCAGTGCACGGCGAGCAGGAGTGCGTCCGCGTCGCGCGCGGCTTCCGCGGGTGTCCCCGCGCGCGCGGTTGCGCCGGCCTCGCGCGCGAGTCGCTCGAGCGCCCCCCGGACCGCGGCGCCAACAGCCGAGCCGTTGTTGCTCGCCTCCGTCCCTATGGCCTTTGGCCCATGGCCTCTTGGCCTCTGGCCTTACATGGCAACGTTAGGCCTCTTCTGCGGCACTTCCTCCGTACTGGGCTTCAACTCCTGCAGTCCC
>CAWAGQ010000010.1:0-336603 GCA_963781585.1 uncultured Gemmatimonadaceae bacterium | reverse complement strand
GCGGGTTGAACTGCTCGTGCTGCGTCTCGATCCAGCTCTTGTGGTAGTTCGGATCCTCGATGGGCATGGCCGTCTTCGCCACGTGGAGCGGCCGGAACGAGTCCATCATCACCGCCAGTTCCTTCGTCTCCCGCTGCCCCACACTGGCTTCATAGCGCCCGGGGTGCGGTCCGTGCGGCAACCCGTCCGGGTGATGCGTGATGGACCCGTACTCGATTCCCTTCCGGCTCATGAACTCGCTGGAGGCGTAGAAGAGGACCTCGTCCGAGTCGACGTTGCTGTGGTTGTACGGCGCCGGCACGGCGTTCGGGTCGAAGTCGAACGGGCGCGGGCAGAACGAGCAGATCACGAAACCGTCGCCCTGGAAGGTCTGATGCACCGGTGGAGGCTGGTGCACGCGGCCCACGATCGGCTCGAAGTCGTGGATGTTGAAGATCCACGGATAGAAATATCCGTCCCACCCAACCACGTCGAACGGATGGTGGTCGAGGATCAGCTCGTTGAAGGCGTTGTACTGCTTGACCAGAATGCGGAAGTCGCCCCGCTCGTCGTGGGTTCGCAGTTGGGTTGGGCGCCGGATGTCGCGCTCGGAATAGGGGGCGCCTTCGAGCAGTTGGCCGAACTCGTTGTGGTAGCGCTTGGGCCAGCGGACGTGCCCGCGGCTCTCGAAGATCAGGAACCTGGTGGGGCCGGTGGTCAGGTCCAGACGCCAGCGGTGGGTGATGTTGCGATGCACGATGACATAGTCGCCGGGCTGGTAGGACAGGTCGCCATACGCACTCTCCAGGACCCCCTGCCCCTCCACCACATACACGACTTCGTCGGCCTGCGAGTTCCGGTAGAAATGGGTGTCGACCTGGTCGGGCACGGCGTAGAGCATGGCGACATCGGCGTTGAACAGGATCGGAACGCGATCGAGGGTGGGGCTGCCGCCCTTGTGCACGCGTGCGGTGAGAAAGTGGCGGTGCCGGAGCGAGGTATCATCGTCAGCTTCCCACGCAATCTCGCGGATGCGCCTGGCGGACTTGACCGTCGTGGGCGGATACGTGTGGTAGAGGAGTGACGAGGTGCCGACGAACCCCTCGTGCCCCATCAGCTCCTCGGCGTACAGGCCGCCGTCGGGCTTTCGGAACACCGTGTGGCGTTTGGGAGGAACCGTGCCTAACGTGTGATAGATGGGCATGACTGGTGGAAGTCGGAGACCGGAGTCGGGAGACCGGAGCACCCGCGGTGCGGCCGCGTCACAGGTTGCCGCGCCGGGCCTGCTCGCGCTCGATGGCTTCGAACAGCGCCCTGAAGTTTCCCTTCCCGAAGCTCTTGGCGCCCTTCCGCTGGATGATCTCGTAGAAGAGCGTGGGCCGGTCCTGCACCGGCTTGGAGAAGATCTGAAGCAGGTATCCCTCGTCGTCCCGGTCCACCAGGACACCCAGGTCGCTGAGCGGGCCCAGGTCCTCGTCGATCTTCCCCACCCGATTCAGGACGGTGTCGTAGTACGACGACGGCACCTTCAGGAATTCGACCCCGCGATTGCGGAGCGCGGTAACGGTATCGACGATGTCATTCGTGGCGAGCGCAATGTGCTGCACACCCGGCCCCCGATAGAAGTCGAGATACTCGTCGATCTGCGATTTCTTCTTGCCGTGGGCCGGCTCGTTGATGGGGAACTTGATCCGCCCGTTCCCGTTCGACATGACCTTCGACATCAGGGCGGAGTACTCGGTGGAGATGTCCTTGTCGTCGAACGAGAGGAGGTTGTAGAAACCCAGCACCCGCTCGTAGAACCCCACCCACTCGTTCATCTTCCCCAGTTCCACGTTGCCCACGCAGTGATCGACGTACTGCAGGCCGGTACCCTGGGGGACGTACGGCGAGGTGACGTCGACGAACCCCGGCATGAAGCGTCCGGCGTAGTTCCGTCGCTCGACGATCGAATGGATCGTGTCGCCGTAGGTCCGGATGGCGGCGATCACGACGTCGCCCGCGTCGTCATGGAGCACCGCCGGCTGGCGGGCCGCCGTGGCCCCACGCTCGACGGCCTTGCGGAAGGCGTCCTGGGCGTCGTCCACCCAGAACGCGATATCGCGCACGCCGTCGCCGTGCGTCTGCACGTGCCGCGCGATCTCGCCGTCCGGTCCTAACGACGACGTGAACACGAACCGGAGCTTGTTCTGCTCGAGCAGATAGCTGGCCGAGTCACGGACCCCGGTTTCGGGTCCGCGATACGCCACCAGCCGGAATCCGAAGGCCCCGCGATAGAAATGGGCGGCCTGTTTCGCGTTCCCGACGTAGAATTCGATGTAGTCGGTCCCGTTGATCGGGAAGGTGTCGTGGGCCGCGGACGGGGCCGGAGCGGAGAGCGTAGCCATGGGCGTCAGGCAGTGGACGGTGAGCGGGGAGATCCGCGCGGGCAACGCGCCCCGGGCGGTCGTCTCTTCGAATCTAATGCGCCGGATCGGAGTCGCGCGGCCCCAGCGGATTCCCGGCCGCTCCCTCTTTCGGCTGCCCCACGGCGCCGATCGTGTGAAAATGTCGGCACGCCCGGCAGGGTGGGCGCGGCCTCGGACATGCCTCTCATGAACAACCCAGCCGAGTGGTCGGACACCTTCGCGCGCGCCCTGGCGGGACAGTACGAGATCATCCGCGAACTGGGACGTGGCGGGATGGGAGTGGTGTTTCTGGCCCACGAGCTCATGCTCGACCGGCACGTCGCCATCAAGACCCTCCCGTCCCAGCTCGCCGGCGACCCCGGCATCCGTGCGCGATTCCTGCACGAAGCACGGACCGCCGCTTCGCTCTCGCATCCCAACATCGTCCCGATCTTTCGCGCCGACGAGCTGGACGGCCACGTGTTCTTCGCGATGGGTTTCGTGGATGGGGAGTCGCTGGCCGAGCGGGTGCGAGGGCGCGGCCCGCTCCCCGTCGGCGAGGCGCTCGGCGTCATGCGCGACGTCTCGCACGCCCTGGCGTACGCGCACGACCACGGCGTGGTGCATCGCGACGTGAAGGCGGAGAACATTCTGCTCGACGCCAGCACGCGCCGCGCGCTGATGACGGATTTCGGTATCGCGCGCTTCACCGAAGCCGCTCCGCTCACCGCCACCGGCCAGGTGCTGGGCAGCGTCCACTACATGAGCCCGGAGCAGGTGTCCGGCGCGACCCTCGACGGACGCAGCGACCTCTACTCGCTCGGGGTCACCGCCTATTTCGCCATGACCGGCGCGTTCCCGTTCGACAGCGGAACGCCTTCGGCCATCCTGGTCGCCCACGTCAACACACCCCCACCCCGATTTCGCGATGTCGCGCCCCTCGCGCCCGCCCCCGTTGCCGCCATCGTCGACCGCTGCCTAACGAAGAACCCCGACGCCCGCTTCCAGTCTGCCGCGGAACTCGCCGCCACCATCGAGTACGTCCAGGCCGGTCTCGGCGCCGACGCCGGCCTGGTCGCCGTCCGGGAAGTCCCCGCGGTCGTCTCCGAGGTCGAGGCGCAGCGCCTCTGGCAGCGCGCCGCCGAGCTCCAGGCCCTTACCGGTGCCCGACAGGCGGTGCGCGCACCGCGCGTGCGCAGTCGCTCCGAGGCCGTGTCGGCGTCGTCCGGCTACCGCCTGGGAGACGTCCGCGATGCCGCGCTCGAGGCCGGGATCGAGACGGAGTTCGTGGAGCGCGCGCTGGCGGAGCACGGGCTCGCGTTTTCCACGGGCGCCGGAGCAGCGTCCCCGCGCGACGTTCGTCCAGCGGTACTCCCGGTGCCGGCCGCAGGCTCCGACCCCCGACGGCCGATTCGCCATGCACCGCCGAGCGTCCCCTCCACCGACACCGCTGAATCGATCGTGCAGGAACGGCGACGCCTCGCCGATCCGCTGTTTCGCTCTCCGACCCGGATCGTCTTCGATGCCACCGTTGCCGCGGAGATGCCTCAGGAGGACTGGGACGTGCTGCTCGAGCTCGTGCGGCGGCGTATCGGAGCGGTGGGTCAGGTGACCACGGTGGGGCGGACCCTCGGGTGGAGCTGCAGTGGCGACCGCAGGGTCCAGGTGGCCATCACGGCGCGCAACGGGCAAACCGCGATCCACATCGAGGAGGATCTGAGCGCCGTGTCGCGATCACTGTACCGCCGTGTGGTCGGCGGTGGCGGCTGGCTGCTCGGCGGTGTGGCGTCGGTCGTATGTCTCGGACTCCTCGAGAACGGAGTCCTCGCCCTGATGCTCTGGCCGGCCGTGCTGCTCTCATCGTACGCAGCGGCGCGGTCGTGGTTCAGCAGCATCGCCGACGATCGGCGCACGCAGTTGCGCGACCTCGCGGAAACGGCGGCGCAGCGGATCCAGGCGGCCGGCGACCGCGCCGCACCCTCCGCACGGTCCGAAGGTCCGATGCTCATGCGATGAGGAACGTCTCCACGCCGCTCTCGTCCCGGCGGCCGATGTCCGTGCCGGTCGACTGGCCGCCCGGCGCGCGCGCGCGCAACTTCACCCGATCCTCCCTCGTACGGCATCGCGACCATACCGGAGGCGCCCCGCTGCACCACGGCCGGTTGCGCCTCCCCGACCTCCAGTGACGGGAAGCCCGCTCCCCATCGATCCCTTCGTCCGCGCCCTCTCCGGCCAGTACGCAATCCAGCGCGAGGTGGGTCGCGGCGGCATGGGGGTCGTGTATCTGGCGCACGATCTGAAACTCGATCGTGACGTGGCGATCAAGACCCTCCCACCGCAGCTCGCCAGCGACCCGGTGATTCGCGAACGCTTTCTTCGCGAGGCCCGCACGGCAGCGGCCTTGTCCCATCCCAACATCGTGCCGATTCACCGGGCCGACGAGATCGATGGCCATGTCTTCTTCGTCATGGGATACGTGGCGGGACCGCCGTTGTCGCAGATGATCCGCGAGGGAGGACCGTTGCGGCCCCGTACCGCCGTCTCGATTCTCCGTGACGTCGCGGAGGCCCTCGACTACGCGCACACGATGGGCGTCGTGCATCGCGATGTGAAGGCGGAGAACATTCTCATCGACCAGGCATCCGGACGTGCGCTGGTGACCGATTTCGGTATTGCCCGGGTGGCCGAGGCGGCCCCGCTCACCGCCACCGGGACGGTCCTCGGGACCGTCCATTACATGAGCCCCGAGCAGGTCGCGGGCGAGGGCGTCGATCCGCGCAGCGACATCTACTCGTTAGGAGTGGTGGCGTTCTTCGCGCTCTCGGGCCGATTTCCGTTCGAAAGCCCCACCGCCTCGGCGGTGCTCGTGGCGCACGTCACGCGGGCCGCGCCGTCGCTGGCGGCGCTGGCGCCGACCGTCCCCGGATCGCTGGCGGCCGTGGTCGATCGGTGCCTGGCCAAGGACCCGGCCGATCGCTTTCAGTCATGTGGTGAGCTGGTGGAGACGCTCGATCGGGTGGACGCGATGCTGCCGGCGGACGACGTCCCGGCGCCGCCGCCGGGCGACCCGGTGGCCATCTCATCCACCGAGGCACAGGAACTGTGGCACCGCGCGGCGGAACTCCAGGACATGACCCGGCCGCTCGCGCCCCTCCAGCGTCCGGCTCCGGATCAGCTCGCCCGACGCCGCGCCGAGCCCCTCAGCGCCGGATACCAGCTCGATCAGGTGAGGGAGGCCGCAAAGGAAGCCGGCATCGGCGAGCAGTTCATGCGGCGCGCACTCGCCGAGCACGGGATCGGCGCGAGGGACCCGGGAACCGTGGAGGTGCGCCCCGGCATCGGCCCGCGCAAGAACGCCTTTCTGGGCTCACCGACCAGCATCGCGCTCGAAGCCATCGTGCCCGGCGAGATGCTCGAGCGCGACTTCGAGGTGCTGGTGGACGACATCCGCCGGGCGCTCAACGAGCCCGGCATCGTGAGCAGCATCGGTCGCACCCTCACGTGGTCGTCCACCGAGCGCCGCCGGAGGGTACAGGTCTCCGTCATGGTCCGCGACGGGCGGACCGCCATTCACGCCGGCGAGCAACTGCGCGACATCGCGGGCGGCCTGTTCGGCGGCATCATGGGCGGAGGAGGCGGCGGCACCATCGGACCATCCATTGCCTTCACCATGGGCGCCCTCCATGCGCCCTGGCTGATAGCGCCGATCGTCCTCGCCAACGTCAGCGTGATGTACGGGATCGCACGCACCATCTTCGGACGCGTCAGTCGTTCCCACCGCGAAGTGCTCGAGCAACTGGTGCGTCGGATGGCCGAACACGCGCAGGAATCCGTGGCCCGACGCACCGTCGGATCCGGAGGGCGGCGGGAGCAGAAGCTGTTGCGATAGCAGGTCGCGTGACAGCCTGACCCGCAGCCCTTTCCACCGTCAGCGCGGCCGCGCGCGCAACTCCGGCAGATCCCGAAACAGCTCGAGCGCCTCCGGATTCGCGAGTGCGTCGGCATTGTTCACTGGACGCCCGTGCACCACGTCCCGCACCGCGAGCTCGGTGATCTTGCCGCTGATGGTGCGCGGCAGGTCGGATACCTGGACGATCACTTTCGGAACGTGATGCGGACTGGCGTTGTCCCGGACCTGCTGCCTGATGCGATCCCGCAGGGTCGCGGTCAACACCTCGCCCTCGCGCAACCTCACGAACAGCACGATGCGCACATCGCGCTCCCGCTCGCCGCCGATCTCCTGGCCGATCACCAGGCTCTCGATGATCTCGGGGAGCTGCTCCACCTGCCGGTAGATTTCCGCGGTCCCGATCCGCACACCGCCCGGATTGAGCGTGGCGTCGCTCCGTCCGGTGATTACCATGCCGCCGTGCGGGGAGATCTCGGCCCAGTCTCCGTGACGCCAGACGCCGGGGAAGTGGTCGAAGTAGGCATGCTGGTATTTCTCCCCGTCCGGGTCGTTCCAGAACGCCACCGGCATGCTCGGAAATGGTCTGGTGCACACCAGTTCCCCCGGCTCGCCGCGCACAGGCCGACCAGTCTCGTCGTAGACGTCAACCGCCATGCCCAGCGCGCGAACCTGAATCTCACCGCGATACACCGGGCCGGCCGGATTGCCGCCCGCGAAGCAGGAAATGATGTCGGTGCCGCCGCTGATGCTGCTGAGACAGACGTCCGCCTTCACGTGGGCGTAGACCCAGTCGAAGCTGGGGGGGGCGAGCGGGCTCCCGGTGGAGAGAATCGTACGCAGGGCGGAAAGGTCGTGCGTGCGGCCCGGTTCCAGGCCTTCCTTCTCCGCCAGCGCGAGGTACTTGGCGCTGGTGCCGAAGATGCTGACGCGCTCCGCCTCGGCCATTCTCCAGAGAATCGACCGGCGCGGCGCGAGCGGCGAACCGTCGTACAGCACCACCGTGGCTCCCGTCGCCAGCACGCTCACCAGCCAGTTCCACATCATCCACCCGCAGGTGGTGAAGTAGAACACCCGATCGTCACGATGCACATCCGTGTGCAGCAGGTGCTCCTTCAGATGCTGCAGCAGGGTCCCACCGGCTCCGTGCACCATGCACTTCGGCAGCCCGGTGGTGCCTGACGAGTACATGATGTAGAGGGGGTGATCGAACGGAAAACGCGGGTAGCCACTCGCCTCGACGCGTTCGGCATCGCCACCCAACCAGTCGGACCAGAGCACCGCGCCGCGGATCCCATCCAGCGACGGCGACGGGTTGCGGTACGGCACCACCACCACCCGCTCGATTTCGCCGATCGCGCGGGCGATCTCGCGCACCCGGGGCAGCGAATCGATCTCCTTCCCGCCGTACAGATAGCCGTCGGCGACCACCAGCACGCGCGGCGCGATCTGGCCAAACCGATCCAGTACGCCCTTCACGCCGAAGTCGGGAGAACAGGACGACCAGATCGCGCCCAGGCTCGCCGCGCCGAGCATTGCTACGATTGTCTCGGGAATATTCGGCATGAAGCCGGCGACACGGTCTCCTGGCCGGATGCCCTGGGCGCGAAGCGCGCCGGCCGCGCCCGCGACGCCGGCGCGCAGCTGCGCCCAGGTCAGCGCGGCATGGCGGCCGCCCTCATTCCACGATACAACAGCCTCCCGGTCGCCACCGAACCGAAGCAGGTTCTCGACGAAGTTCAGTTGCGCGCCGGGGAACCAGCGCGGTCCGAGCACCGGATCGGGCGGTGCCATCCGATCGCCGCCGACGAGCACTCGATCCCAGGGCGCCTCGGTCGTCCGCGACTGCGCGACGACGCTCCCGTAGCGCCACACCATTGGCCAGAAGCGCTCCGGACGATCGATCGACCAGCGCCAGAGCGCCTCGTAGTCCACCGTGCCATCGCCCCTCGCCGCGTCCGCCTCGCCGGCCCGGGTCGCAGCCTCGGCAAAGGCGCGCATATGCGTCCCCGCCAACCGCCCGGGCGACGGACGCCAGAGGACTCCGTCGCCCGCGGCGCTCATGCGATGAGGTCCCGGGTGATGTCGGCGAGATTTCGCGCTCCCGCCAGCGCCATGGCCAGGTCGAACTCGTCGCGCAGGGTGAGGAGGACCGCCAGCACGCCGTCCTCGCCGCCCACGGCGAGTCCCCAGAGCACCGGCCGCCCCACCAGGACGGCCTCGGCGCCTAACGCGATGGCCTTCAGCACGTCGGTGCCGCGTCGCACTCCGCCGTCCATCAGGACTTCGGCCCGTCCTCCCACCGCGTCGGCCACCTCGGGAAGCGCTCGGATCGCGGGGATGGCCGTATCGAGCTGCCGACCCCCGTGATTCGAAACCACCACCGCCGCCGCACCGTGATCCACCGCGCGTTGTGCGTCGTCGCCTCGAACGATTCCCTTCACCACCACCGGGAGTCCGCTCACCGAAGCGACCCACTCGATGTCCCGGGGCGTCAGCGCCGGATCGTGGAGATCCCGGAAATGCAGCATCAGGCCCGACGCGTCCGTACTCGCGTCGGGAACCTGGCCCATGCCGGCGGTCTCGGCGTTGGCAATGCGCAGATCGTCGGGCAGGGTAAACCCACTGCGGATGTCGCGTTCCCGGCGGCCGAGCAGCGGCGCGTCTACCGTCAGCATGATCGCCTGGTATCCCACCTCGCGCGCGCGCTCGATCAGGGCGCGAGTGATCTCCCGGTCCCGATAGACGTAGAGCTGAAACCACATCGGGCCCGGCGCCGCCGCGCGCACCTCCTCCAGGCTGGTCGTGGCCGTGGTGCTCACGACCATCACGGTCCCGGCGCGCGCCGCCGCCCGAGCGGTGGCGCACTCCCCATCAGGGTGCGCGAGCCGCTGCATCGCCGTCGGCGCCAGCAACACGGGAAACGGAATGCGGGTGCCGAGCACGCGGGTGTCGAGCGCGCGCGTGCTTACGTCGACCATGGTGCGAAACCGCAACGCCAGCGCGTCGAACGCGGCGCGGTTTTCGTGGAGGGTCACTTCGTCGTTCGCGCCTCCAGCGAAGTAGCCCCAGGCAGCCTCGGGAAGGCGTTCCCGCGCGGCGTGCTCGTAGTCAAACAGGTTGAGCATTCCGGTGTTTGTCGAAGAGGCAGAATCTACAGTGATTGCCGGCCGGGGTTGAGGCGCCCTTTACAACGCAAAGTGCTCTTTGTATCGTGCGCCCATGCCATGTGGCCGCCGCCGGTCTGCGCACGGCCCCTGCCCGCGTCCGAGGACATCGTGCCCGCACTCACCAGGTTCTTCTTCCGGCTTCCCTACACCTGCCGCACGCCGTCGCAGATCATCGGATGGTGGGAGTCCCGGCGACTGCCGTTCAACCTGGCTGTGGGCGCCACCGGACTCGTCACCCTTGGCGCGGTGAACCTCATCGCGCTGCTTCCCCCGCACCCAGCGCCAGTTCCTCTCGTCGGCAGCCTGGTGGTGGCCGGCGTATACGGCCTGCTGGCCAATGTCTGTTACACGGGCGGATGGATGACCGAATTGTTTATCCGACGCCGCGGGAACGAGAGTCTGGATCCGGTCGGGCCGGCACTGTTCCGGTACGGGTTCGTGTTTTCCGTCGGTCTCACCCTGTTCCCGATCGCGGTGGCGGCAATCGCGAAGGCGGCGGGGATCGCGGCGGCGGTGCTCCGTTAGGCTCTCTTGCCGGAACCTCCGGCAGTCGCCTCGGCTGCTGCGCCCGCAGGAACGTGAGGAGTATCGCGTGGGTGGTGTCGGGCTGCTCGATGGCGGGCAGATGCCCCGCGCTGTCGACCGCGAAGAACGTGACAGAGGGTACGCGCTTCCGCAGCGAGTCGCTCATCGCGAACGGCACCGTGTGGTCCTCGCGCCCCCAGATCAGCAGGGTGGGAATGTCCAGCGCGCCAAAGCGGGCATACATGTCACCGTCATCGCGCCCCGCATTACTGCGCAGCGTGCCGAGGAGCGCGCGCCGGAATCCACGGTAGCGCATCTGGGGACGATACCGGGCCGGCCAGTCAGGGTGGCGCTCGGGGTGAAGGAAGTCAGACAGCTGTCCTTCCGCGAGACGCGGGGCCGCGAACACCGCGAAATAGTACTCGGCGAGCAGCGGCACGCCTAACACGAAGCCGCCTCCCCCGGCCCGGGAGTAGGCCGGATCCATGAGGACGACGCTCCGGACTCGCGGGCGGTGCGCCAGGGCGTACTGCGTGACCACGCGGCCGCCCATCGAGAGGCCCACCAGATCCACGGGTCCCTTCAGGCGAAGGGTGTCCAGCAGCTCGTCGAGCTGGCGCACGTACAACGCGGAGTCGTACGTCAGGCGCGGCCGATCCGAGTAGCCGCGCCCGAACATGTCGTAGCGCAGCACGCGGTAGCCCTGTGCGCGCAGCGTGGCGAATGTCGTATCCCAGATGTAGTACGGGACGGAGAAGCCATGGACCAGCACCACGACGGGCGCGGTGTCGGCGCCGGCGAGGTCGTAGTGCACCATGCCGTCGCTGAGTCTCGCGAACATGCCCGGAACGCCCGCGCGCGCGGCGTCGTCCAGCTCCCCGTGCTCGTCGTTGCGGGCGATGAAGAGGAGGGCGAGTAACGCCACCGCGATGAGCGCCACGACCGCCGCGGTGCGCGCCGCGGTGCCGCCCGTGCGTTTTCTGTTTGGTGGAGCAGTCATCCGTCCCCTGCGTCGGGTCCACGATCGAGGCGGCGGCACCGGAACGGTACCGCCGCCTCACGAATCTCGCCTCCCATCAGGGAGCGGGACACTCCATGTGACGAGCGGTTATTGCACCACCCGCTGTGCCGCGGTCGTCAGCGAACCCGCATAGATCCCGTTGAACAGGAACTTGAAGGTGCCGGCGGGCTGCGCCCGGAACAGGATCTCCGGGCCGAACAGATAGAGCTTTCCCTTGCCTACGTCAGCCTCCACCATCGCCGCGCCGCCTTCCAGATAGTTCTGGCCCCACGCCCATCCGCTTCGGAGCGAATGCGGCGAGTCGAACCACGCGATCGGTTTCACCCCTTTCAGGGCGGCATCGGGCTCGAGGCGGAACACCGGCGAATTCTCGAAAAATACGTCCACCTGCTTCCCCAGCCCCATGGCAACGGGGAGCCCGTTGTCGACGCTCACCTGCATCACCGACCCCGGGATGTAGAACTTCTCCCGCGGAAGGGACGTCTCCTGACCGGTCGGCGACCGCTCCACCAGATAGTCGCGCACCGGAAGATGGAGGTACTCGGCCAGATCGGTCGAGGACCCGATCGTGATGATCGTGCCGCCATCGTCGAGGAATTTCTTCAGCTGCGGGATCGTCTGTTCGGGTGTGATGCGGCCCAGCATCGCGCGATACTCGGCGGGGATGTCGGCCGGGTTGGCGCTGCCGCGTCCCCCCCCGCCCCCGCCCCGGCCGCCGAAGGCACCGCGTCCTCCGGCGGACGGCGGTGCCGGAATGGCGCCGGTGACGAAGATGATCACGTCGTACTTGTCGTGGAGATTTCCTGCATCCAGCGTCTGCGGATACACCACGTCGAAGGGGAACTCGAACTGTTCGAGCAGCCAGCGCGTCTGGCCCGACGGCATCGATCCGCCATACTGATCCCAGAGCGCCACGCGCCGGGTCTTCAGTGGCATGGCATCCGCGCTCGGCCCGGATGGCGTGCCATCGAACGACAGGCCGAGATCCCTGGCCGCCTTGGTGGCCACGTCGCGAGCCGGTCCGGCGGCGTCGATATAGAAGGACCCCGCACCATACGTGTGCCCGTTCGCGGTCATGGGCGCTTTGAGCCAGTAGACACTGGCGCCCGCTTTCAGCGCACGATTCACCGCGATGAACGCGTCGTTCTGATCGTGACCGAGCAGCAGTCCGCGGGCGTTGCCGGTACCCGCCACCGTGCCCGGCGGGGCCACCGCCATGCCCTCGATGCGTTCACAGGGACAGTCGAATCCATCCAGAATGCGGTCGAACTGCACGCCCATCATGAACGCGAGCGTCCACCCTGCGTTGTCGTAGGGCGGGCGAGGCGGGCCACCCGGGTACGCGAAATCGTTCGGGTGATCCTGCGGCTCGAACATGTCCATCACATGAGGCCGGAATGCCTGCGCGGCCTTCACCACATAGGAGCCCGCAGGATACGACTTGCCGGCCACGGTGAACGACCTGGTGGCGCGGTCGACTGCGACGTTCACTTTGCGCAGCGCGTTCACGAACTTGGTGGCCGTGAGGAAGTCGGCCTGATCGGACGGAATGATGAAGCCGCGCGGATCGCGCTTCGCGGGATCGTGGAGAAAATCCGTGTAATAGTGCGTCAGATCGGCGCCGCCACGGCCTCCACCACCCCCGCCTCCCCCGCCCCTTCCACCACGCCCGCCGGCTCCACCTCCCGCGGCCGCGCGATCACGTGCGATGAGCGCCTCCAGGGAGTCCATTTCGGTGGGCGTGACCGTCCAGTTGTCGCGGCTACCGCGCTCGATGGAGTTCATCCCCATGCGCCAGATGTTGAACAGGAAGTCTTCCTTTCGCTGCGCGGCGATGTTCATGACCGCGTAGTTCGCCGACACGTCGTAATCGATCGACTGGCGGAAGTGCCACTTCTGCGGTGCGATGGGCGCCGGGATGTCGCCCCGCGGCAGCTGGAAGTTCGGGACGAACGGGATCTCGCCGGGCGTGGGATTGCCGATGATCTCCGTGAGCAGGCCGATCATGTTGTGGAAGTAGGCCACGGTACGCAGGCCGCCGTTCCACCACGTGGAATAGCTCGAGCCGGATCGCATCGTGAACCCCGGCTTCCCTTCGCGCAGGAAGCGGTCGTGCATGGCAGCGGCGACCAGGTCGATGCCGATCGGAATCATCGGATCGAAGTTGTAGTTGAACGGGTCGCGGAAGGGCGGCGTGAAGATGACGGTGCCCGCGGGACCGGCCTGATGATGGTTGTAGATGATCTGCGGGAACCACTCGTGATAGGCGATGCGCGCGTCGTTTACCGTTTCCGGCTGGTTCAGCATGTAGAAGTCACGATTGTCGTCGTGACCAATGTACTTCTGGTAGAGGCGCGGGATGTTCATGCTGCGCTTCAGCGTATCCGCATCCTTCATGTACCAGTTGGAGACGAGCTCCATCCCGTCCGGGTTCACGTGGACGAGCAGGATGATGTCGTCACGCAGCACCCGCTGCGTTTCCTCGTCGTTACGGCTCACGAGCTGGTACGACGTCTCGATCAACTGCTGCGTTCCGACCACTTCGGTGGCGTGCAGTCCGCCATCGATCCAGACCACCGCCTTGCCTTCCTTGGCGAGTGCGTGGGCCTGCGCGTCGGTCACGCCCTCGGCGAGCGCCAGGCGCTTCGCGATGTCCTTGTAGTGGGCGAGCTTCGCGAAGTTCTCCGGCGCGGTGATGATGGCCATCAGCTGCGGCCGACCCTCGGCCGTCTTGCCAATCTCCTGCACCACCATGCGATTGGATTCCGAATCGATCTTGTGCCAGTAGCCCATGAACTGGGTGTAGTTGGCCAGGAAGTAGTCGTCCCCCACGTTGTGGCCGAAGAATTCCTTCGGCGTCGTGATATGTCCCTGGGCCAGAAGCGTGGAAGCGCTGACGGCGAGCGCAATGGCGACGGTCAGCGGGCGACGAAACCGTACGGGCGTCGTCGATCGGGTCACGAGCATGTGGAGATCCTCAATGCCTGAAGCGGGTCAATGCGAGTGGAGAGGGACGGGAGCACGCGGGCGCGGCACCAACGCAACCGAACGGCGCGGCCAGGATAGCGCGTGCGCCGGGTGATGTGTACGCAACTGTTACGCGTCGATGCGGGGCAGTGCTGCAAGAGGGAGGTCAGAGGCCCCGGGCCAGAGGCCGGGGCCATGAGGAAGGCCATAGCTCATGGCTCATGGCTCGCTACCGGCCGACAGATTGCTGAGAGCTGATTCTCCACGATTTGACCTCCGCGTCGCGAGCTTCGAGCTTTCCTTCGGCCTTTGGCCCTGGACCTCTCACCCGAACTCTCCCCCGTGTCCTTTCCCACGCGCGCTACCGTTTTCGCCCCGGGCAGTATCGGGAATTTCGGCCCGGGACTCGACATTCTCGGATGTGCCGTCGATGTGGGAGGGGACACGGTCGAGGCGACCTGGTGCGATGAGCCAGGCGTATCGATTCTGGATCCCGGGAATGCGACACTCCCGAAAGACGCGCAGCGTCATGCATCAGGCATTGCCGCGCTGGACGTCATGCGCCGCGTCACCGCGTTAGGCGGGACGAGCCTGTCGCGCGGTGTCGGGCTCCGCGTTCAGAAGGGACTGCCGCTGTCGGCCGGACAGGGAGGAAGCGCGGCCTCGGCGGTGGCCGGCGCGGTAGCGGTCAATGCCCTTCTCGGTGCGCCGCTTACCAGCACCGAGCTCCTGGCCGCTGCTCTGGCCGCCGAAGCCGTGGTCGCCGGACGGCACCTCGATAACGTGGCTCCCTCGCTGCTCGGCGGCCTGGTCCTGATTCGTTCGCTCGACCCGATCGACGTCATCGCGCTGCCGGTTCCGCGCGACCTGCGGCTGGTCCTCGCGGTCCCCGCGCAGCAGCTGCGCACGGCAGACGCGCGCGCCGCGCTACCGCGCGACATTGCGCGTGCGGATGCGCTGCACCAGGCGGCGCAAGTCGGTGCCATCGTGGCGGCCTGCTATTCCGGCGATCTGGCGCAGCTCGGACGGGCGATCGACGACCGCATTGCCGAGCCGGTGCGTGCTCCCCTCCTTCCGGGGTTTTTCGAAGCGAAGCGCGCGGCGCTCGGCGCCGGCGCCCTGGGCGTCTCCATCTCGGGAGCGGGACCCACGTCGTTCGCCGTCTGCGCCAGCGACGGCGTCGCCGCCGAGGTGGCCCCGGCCATGTGCGCGGCCTACCAGAACACGGGGCTCGCCTGCGTGGCCTGCGTGTCGCGGGTCGATCGGCTCGGCGCCAGAGTGCAGACCACCGTGGCGCGCTCGGTAGCGGGCCGCCGGTGACGCCCGGTGGCGCGGCGTGGCAACGCTGCCTGGCCTGCGGGCACCGGCTCGGCGAACTCGACGCCGCGGTCGCGTGTCCGCGGTGCGGAGGACTGCTCGACCTCGAGCGCGACCCGCCGGCCCTTTCTCCCGACCGGCTGCGACAGCGCTTCGCTGAGCGCGCCGCGGGGATTCTGGTAAACGGCGGCCCGGCGGGATCGGGGGTGTGGCGGTACCGCGAGCTGATCCTCGACGCGCGCGACAACGAGATCGTGACGTATCCGGAAGGCAACACGCCACTCGTCGAGCGGGACAACCTCACGCGGTGGGCCGGATGCCGGCAGCTGTTCCTCAAACATGAGGGCATGAACCCGACGGGCTCGTTCAAGGACCGCGGCATGACGGTCGGGGTGACGCAGGCGCGACGAATCGGCGCAACGGCGGTAGCCTGTGCGTCCACGGGCAACACGTCGGCGTCGCTGGCCGCGTACGCCGCGCTGGGCGGTCTCCCTGCGATTGTGCTCGTGCCTGCGGGAAAAATCGCGCTGGGGAAAATGGCGCAGACGCTGGCCTACGGAGCGCGCACGCTGCTGGTGCGTGGTGATTTCGATGACTGCCTCACGCTGGCACGGCAGGCCTCGGCGGAGCTGGGTGTCTATCTTCTGAATTCGGTCAATCCATTTCGCGTGGAAGGGCAGAAGTCCATCGTGCTGGAGATGTTGCACCAGCTCCACTGGGAGCCGCCGGACTGGATTGCCCTGCCTGCCGGCAACCTCGGGAACACGGCCGCCTTCGGCAAGGCGCTCCGCGAGGCTCGTGACTGCGGCCTGATCGACCGGATGCCCCGGCTTCTCGCCGTGCAGGCGGCGGGAGCTGCGCCCTTTCACCACAGCTATGTCACGAACTTCACCCAGCGAACTCGCGTAACGGCCGAGACGGTTGCCACCGCCATCCGAATCGGGAACCCCGCCTCATTTGATCGCGCCGTACTCTCGATTCGCGCTACCAACGGCGTCGTGCTGGCGGTGCCCGACTCGGAGATCCTGGAGGCCAAGGCGCGGATCGACGCGTCGGGGGTCGGGTGTGAGCCCGCCAGCGCGGCGAGCCTGGCCGGCGTGCGCGCCGGGGTCGAGAGCGGACTCATCACCCGGGAGCAGAGTGTGGCCTGCGTCCTGACCGGCAACATGCTCAAGGATCCAGACCTGATCGTCTGGTATCACCAGCGGGCGTCTCCGGCACCTCCCCAGCGCAACGCCCCGGTGGAGGTCGACCCGACGCTGGCCGCGGTCGAAGCCGCGCTGGACGACGTGGTAGGTCCCTAACGGGACGCGAGCCGAATGCCGATGCGAACGGCCGCCGACGCCTCTCGGCGGGAGTCGAGTCAGCTCGGATTGGAGAAGCTACCGAATCTGATTATTATGGTGGCGCTGCAGAGTACCGGGACCACCCCGGCGTGACCGGGTGCAGACAGAGTCCCGAAGGACGTTGGTGGGATCTTCGCCTCCTCCACCAGAGGTCTTCATGCGATATCGATTCTTCGCGGTCACGGCGCTCGCCACGGTGTGGGGCGTGCGCCCGGCGGTAGCACAGAAGGCCGTTACGACCGAGCTCGGCGTTTTTGGTCAGTGGACCAAGATCGACAAGGAGCTCCAGCTCGACAACGTGCTGTCGGGCGGTGTGCGTGGCGCCCTGTACTTCTTCAACAATTTCGGAGTCGAGGGCGACATTCAGTACGGGAAGACCAACTGGCACGATTTGCAGGGCACGAAGTCGGTCACCTATCGCCCCTATGCGTTCCGATTGACGTACGGCCTTCCGGTGACAGAGAAGGTCCGCATCATCATCGGAGCCGGCTACCAGAACAATGTGTACGCGAATCGGGTCCGGCGCGGCCCCGGCTACGTTGCGGGCAATGAGTACGAAGACGCGTTCACGGGGCTCCTCGGACTGAAGGTGTGCGTCAACGAACGGACGAGCCTCCGGTTCGACGTGCCGGTGGACTACAACCCGTCGCCCAATTTCAACGGCAGCACGATCACGCTCGACGGCAAGTCCACCAACGTGGGGTTCCGCGCGGGGCTGAGCTACGCAATTCGTGGGAGATGCTATCAGGCGGCTCCACCTCCACCGCCTCCGCCACCACCAGCACCACCAGCGCCGGCGCCGGCGCCGGCTCCGGCTCCCCCGCCTCCTCCACCACCGCCGCCTAACCAGCCGCCGGTCGCGACCATTACCTCGCCCGCCAACGGCGGTTCGTTCGCCGGACCGATCACATTCACCGGAGCCTGTCGCGACCCCGAGCAGGGAGACATCACCTCCGGTGGGCGGTGGACATCCAGCCGCGACGGGAATATCGGGAGCGGCGGTTCGTTCACGCGTCCGCTCTCACCGTCATCGCACACGATCACGCTCACCTGCACCGACAACCAGGGCCTTACCGGCACGGCCACCGCGACGATAGCGGTACAGGAGCTCCTGGTGCGGCTGAACTGGGTGTACTTCGATTTCGACAAATCCGCGCTGACCGCGGCGGGGCGTGACACGCTCGACAGGATCATCCAGACGTTGCAGAGCCGCACCAACGTCAACGTGGCAGTCGAAGGACACACCGATCCGTACGGGAGCGACGAGTACAATCAGCGCCTGTCGGAGCGGCGAGCCGGCACGGTGGTGAGCTACCTCACCCGGGGCGGCGTATCCTCCGGGCGCATCGCCTCCAAGGGATTCGGCGAGCAGTGCCTGCTGCTCGACGATGACCACCAGCATCCGCAGAAGTCGAAGGCGGAACATCGGGTGAATCGACGCGTCGAGATCTGGTCAGTGGGTGACCAGGGCGTGTCGTCGGGGTGCCGTCCCAGGCAGTAGCGCGGACGCTCGAAACGAGTCAACTGCGCCGCCCCCGTCTCCGGCACCCTCCGGTGCCGGAGACGGGGGCGAGGCGCGTTGAGCCGCGGAGCCCACGCTCGCGACCGGCAGGTCCTGCCGAGCACGCTGCCCGCGTGATGCGCGCCACCGCTTGCGCGCGTCTGCATCATGACACTCAATAGGGGCGCGCGATTGCGCGACCGGTTGTCGTGGCGCGCAACCGCGCGTCCGGCTGCCGCCGGCCCGACCCGTTGCTGCCTGACGTGTTGCGTGTCGGTTTCGAGATTCCGAAAGCCAGGAGCGTCACATGCAATTCCCTGGAAGAACGTCGCTCGTCCTGACGGCCCTGCTGGGCTGGGCCTGTGCGAGCGATTCGTCAACCGGTCCGCCGTCTGGTCGAGGCCAGCTGGTGGTGCGGCTGATGGATGCGCCGTTCCCGACCGACGAGGTGAGCAGCGTCGACATCTTCATCGTCCGGGTCGATGCGAAGACCGCGAGCACCACCGATGCGGATGCGGAAGAAGAACTGGAGGCGGCGACATCGGCCGCCGACGGCTGGTCGACCGTCGCCGAGCCTAACGAGGTCATCGATTTGCTGGCCCTGAGCGGTGGCAACGTGGCCACGATCGGCTCGGCGATGCTGGCCGCCGGAAGCTATCAGAGCCTGCGGCTGATCGTGGACGTAGCGCAGTCCAGCGTCACCCTGAAGGACGGGACCACGTTGACCGGCACGTCCGATCCATCGATCAAGTTTCCGTCCGCCGGGAAGTCCGGTATCAAGATCCTGCTCGATTCACCCATTACCATCGATGACGGCGGAACCACCACCGTTCTGGTCGATTTCGACGTGAGCAACAGCTTCGTCCTGCGCGGCAATACGATCATGCAGAACGGGCTGCTCTTCAAACCGGTGATTCGCGCGACGCTGGAACAGTAGGCGCAACGGCACAGCGCGTGTGACGGCGGCCCGGTTGGTCTTCCCGGGCCGCCGTTCTGTTTCCGACAAAACCCGCGCGGGGTGTGGCGCCCATCGACCAGGGGCGCCCCCGGGCGCCCGCCCGGCATCGCGGCCCGGTCGCGTTGCCATGGTCTTCTGACGGAAACCCGCGTCTCGTCACGCGCTCGCCCGCGATTCCCCCTATCTTGCGCAGGACCCTCTTGCACGCCAGGTAACGATGACCCTTCTCTCGTCCCGAATCGGCATCATCCTCACCGGAGCCGGCGCCCTCGTCGCGCTCGCGACCACTGCGCCCGCCCAGGGCGGAGGAGTCACCGGGCGGTCCGCGCCGGCCCTCGCTCCCACCGCGCCGATTCCACTCGACCCCGCCGTTCGCGCCGGCACGCTGCCCAACGGGCTCCACTATTACATCCGGCACAATGGACGACCCGAACACCGCCTGGAACTCCGGCTGGTGGTGAATGCGGGTTCGGTGCTGGAGGACGACGATCAGCGCGGGCTGGCGCACTTCGTGGAGCACATGGAGTTCAACGGGACGCGCCGGTTCAAGAAGAACGACATCGTCTCGTATCTGGAGTCGATCGGGGTGCGCTTCGGGGCGGACCTCAACGCCTACACCGGATTCGATGAGACGGTCTACATCCTGCCGATCCCCACGGACAAGCCGGGGCTGGTGGGCCGTGGTTTCGATGTGCTGCAGGACTGGGCGAGCGGGGCGCTGTTCGACTCCACCGAAACGGTGAATGAGCGCGGCGTGGTCCTCGAGGAGTGGCGGCTGGGACTGGGCGCCGACTCGCGGATCCGGGACAAGCAGTTTCCGGTGCTGTTCCGTGGATCCCGGTACGCGGACCGACTGCCCATCGGCCTCCCCGACGTCATCCGTGGCGCCACGCCGGCGCCAGTGCGGCGGTTCTATCATGACTGGTACCGGCCCGATCTGATGGCGGTGATTGCGGTGGGCGACGTGGATCCGGACAGCATCGAAGCGCTGGTGAAGTCGCGGTTCTCGGCGCTGCGGGGGCCGTCCAACGAGCGCCCGCGGCCGGTGGTCCCGGTCCCGGGAAACGACTCCACCCTGGTGACGATCGCGACCGACCACGAGCAGGACGTCTCGACCGTGGAGGTCTTGTACAAGCACGTCCCGACTCCGCTCCGATCGGTGGCCGACTACCGCACCATGCTCGTGCGCGATCTCTACAACAGCATGTTCAACAGCCGCCTGAGCGAAATCACCAAGCGGCCCAACGCGCCGTTCTCCTTCGCGTCGTCGAGCTACGGGCCGTTCGTGCGGTCCAGCGACGTGTACTTCCTCGCGGCGGTGGTGCCGGACGGAGGGATCGTGCCGGGACTCGAGGCGCTGTTGCGTGAGGCGAAGCGCGTGGACGAGCACGGGTTTCTGGCGAGCGAGCTGGCGCGCGCCAAGGCGTCGATGCTTCGCGGGCTCGAGACGGCGTACGCCGAGCGCGACAAGAGCGAATCGGGATCGTTCGCCGAGGAGTACATCCGCTTCTTTCTCGATGGCGAACCGTCGCCGGGTATCGCGTGGGAGTTCGAGACCGCCAAGGCGGTCCTGCCGGCCGTGACGCTCGACGACGTCAACGCGTTAGGCAGGCAGTGGATTACCGACACCAACCGGGTGGTGGCGGTCGCGGCGCCCGACAAGCCGGAGGCGAAGGTGCCCGCCGAGAGCGACCTGCTGGCGGCGTTCCATCGCGCCGACGCCGAGACGGTGGCCGCCTATACCGAGACGGTGTCCGAGGCTCCGCTGGTGGCCTCGCTGCCGACGCCGGGGCGGGTGGTCGCCGAGAACAGCATCCCCGAGCTCGGCGTCACCGAGTGGCGACTCTCGAACGGCATCCGGGTATTGGTCAAGCCCACGGACTACAAGGACGACGAGGTGGTGATGCAGGCATGGAGCCCGGGCGGACTGAGCCTCGTTCCCGACAGTGAGTTCGTCTCGGGCGCACTCGCCAGCCTGATCGTCGAGAACGGGGGGGTGGCCGATTTCGATGCCATCGAGCTTCGAAAGAAGCTCGCCGGGAAGAGCTTCCGCGTGGGGTCGTACATCAGCGATCTCTCCGAAGGATTCACCGGCAGCGCCTCGCCGAAGGATCTGGAGACGATGCTCCAGCTCCTCTACCTCCGCGCCACCGCGCCACGCCGTGACTCCTCGGCGTTCGACGCCCTCCGGGCGCAGTTCAATACCATCCTCGCCAACCGCGAGAATCAGCCGGAGGTGGCCTTCCAGGACACGATCGACGTCACGATGTCGCAGCATCATCCCAGGGCGCGGCCGCTGGACACCAGCCTGCTCGCGACGGTGCGGCTGAATCGCGCGTACGACATCTACCGCGACCGCTTCGCCGACGTCTCCGATCTCACCGTCACGTTCGTGGGCAGCATCACGCCCGACTCCCTGCGCCCGCTGGTCGAGCAGTGGCTGGGATCCCTGCCCAGCACCGGGCGGCATGAGCAGTGGCGCGATGTCGGGATTCGCACGCCCTCGACCGCCATGGAGAAGATCGTCCGCAAGGGGAGCGAGCCCAAGGCCAGCACGGCGATGTTCTTCACCGGGGAGGCGCCCTACACGCCCGAATCCCGGTATGCGCTCCGGTCGCTGTGCGAGCTGCTCGAGATGAAGATGCTGGAGACGATGCGCGAGGCGCTGGGTGGTACCTATTCCGTGAGCGTGAGCCCGTCGGGGAGCAAATATCCGGTGCAGGACTATCAAGTGGCCGTGAGCTTCGGCTCGGCCCCCGACAAGGTGGACACGCTGTACAAGAGCGCGATGGCGATCATCGACAGCGTGAAGCGGAACGGGGTGTCCGACGCCGACGTGCAGAAGGTGCGCGAGCAGGAGCAGCGCACTCAGGAAGTCTCGCTCAGGCAGAACAGCTGGTGGGCATCGAACATTTCCGGCCGGATCCAGAATGGCGAGGACCCCCGAGGGCTCGTGACCTACGAGAACTTCATCAGGAACCTCACCGGCGATCAGATCCGTCAGGCAGCGATCAAGTACCTCGATTCGGCGCGCCTGATCCGGTTCGTGCTGCTCCCGGAGAAGGTCGTGCAGTAGAGGGCTCGGCCCCGGAACTCTCGCGTGTTCCGACTCCGAAATCAGTGACTACAGGGCGTCCGGTCTTCGCAGGCCGGGCGCCCTGCGGTTGTAGGGGATTCCCCCTCATCGCGCCGCAACTCGCCTGACGACCGCCCCAGAACATCGGCGCCGATATTCGCTCCCGTCAGCGCGCGCCGGCGGTCCACGCGTCACTCCGCCGGGAAGCGCGTTTTTCGCGTTGAGCGCGCCCCCGTCCACGCCGTTCCGGCCCCACCGAGGACTCCATGTCGGCTCCCGACGACGCACACGCCGCGAGCGGCCCCGTTCCCGCGGGACTGGACAGCTTCACCTACGATGACGCGATCGTCCGCAAGTTCCTCTGGGCGACGGTCATCTGGGGTCTGGTGGGGTTCCTCATGGGTCTCGTCATCGCGGTGCAGCTGGCCTGGCCCGCGTTCAACCTGGCGCCGTGGTTCGCCTTCGGCCGTCTGCGGCCGCTGCACACGAATGCAGTGATCTTTGCGTTCGCCGGTAACGCCATCTTCACCGGCGTCTACTACTCCACCCAGCGCCTGCTCAAGGCGCGGATGTACAGCGATACGCTGAGCCGCCTCAATTTCTGGGGGTGGCAGACGATCATCGTTGCGGCAGCGATCACTTTGCCTCTGGGATTCACCCAGGCCAAGGAGTACGCGGAACTGGAGTGGCCGATCGACATCCTGATCGCCGTGGTGTGGGTGATCTTCGCGGTGAACGTGATCGGGACGATGGTCCGGCGTCGCGAGCGGCACATCTACGTGGCGATCTGGTTCTACATCGCCAGCATCGTGACGGTCGCCCTCCTCCACATCTTCAACAACCTCTCGATTCCCGCGGGCCCGCTGAAGAGCTACTCGATCTACGCGGGCGTGCAGGACGCCTTCATGCAGTGGTGGTACGGACACAACGCGGTGGCGTTCTTCCTCACCACGCCGTTCCTGGGGCTGATGTACTACTTCATGCCCAAGGCGGCCGAGGGACCGGTCTATTCATACCGGCTGTCGATCGTGCATTTCTGGACGCTGGTGTTCATGTACATCTGGGCCGGGCCCCACCACCTGCACTACACGGCCCTTCCCGAGTGGGCGTCCACGTTAGGCATGATCTTCTCGGTGATGCTCTGGGCGCCGTCGTGGGGCGGAATGATCAACGGCCTGCTCACGCTGCGCGGGGCGTGGCACAAGGTGATCGACGACCCGGTGCTCAAGTTCATGGTGGTCGCCATCACCGGATACGGGATGGCGACCTTCGAAGGGCCGATGTTGTCGGTGAAGAGCGTGAACGCCCTCGCCCATTACACCGACTGGGTCATCGCCCATGTGCACACGGGCGCCCTCAGCTGGAACGGGTTCCTCACGTTCGGGATGATCTACTGGCTCGCCCCGCGGCTGTTCCAGGCAAAGCTGTACAGCCGGAAACTCGCGGAGGCACATTTCTGGATCGCTTCGTTCGGCATCATCCTGTACGTGGTGGCGATCTACAGCGCCGGCGTGACACAGGGATTGATGTGGCGCGCATTCGACGAGACGGGCCGCCTCCAGTACCCGGACTTCGTGGAGACCGTGGCTCGGCTCATTCCGATGTACTGGGTGCGCGCCGTGGGAGGATCGCTGTACATCATCGGCGCTGCGCTGTTCGCGTACAACATCTTCAAGACGTGGCGTGCGCGCCCGGCGACGTACGAGGAACCGGTGGTGCGGGCGGCGCCCCTCGCGCGCACCGCCCCGGCCGAGCCGGCACCGCGCCATGGCGCGCCGGAGCCCGTCGGGGCACTGGCACGATTCCTTTCTCTGCGATGGCACCGGAAGTGGGAGGCCCTCCCCATCACATTCACGGTCCTCACCACGGTTGCCGTCCTGGTCGCTACGCTGTTCGAGGCGATTCCGACGTTCCTCATCAAGTCGAACGTCCCCACCATCGCGTCCGTCAAACCGTACACGCCGCTCGAGCTGGCGGGGCGTGACATCTACATTCGCGAAGGGTGCTTCAACTGTCATTCGCAGATGATCCGTCCGCTTCGGTATGAGACCGAGCGCTACGGCGAGTACTCCAAGCCGGGGGAGTCGGTCTACGACCATCCCTTCCTGTGGGGATCCCGGCGCATCGGGCCGGACCTGGCGCGGGAAGGCGGGAAATACCCCGACCTCTGGCACGTCCGCCACTTCGCCAATCCGCGGGAGCTCTCGCCGGCGTCGATCATGCCGCCGTACGCACAATTGGCGCGCAATGATCTCGACTTCCCGCAGATACAGAAGCGGGTGGATGTGATGGCGATGCTCGGCGTGCCGTATGGCGACGCCGTGAATCGCGCCGCCGACATGGCGCGGGCGCAGGCGGCACAGGTCGCGGCCTCGATCGCCCAGGCGGGCGGCCCGCGGGGGCTGGAACAGAAGGAACTCGTCGCGCTCATCGCGTACATCCAGCGCCTGGGCCGGGACATCCAGAGCGCGCCGTCGGTGGCCGGGAACGCGACAGCCGCCCCGGCAGGAGGAGGCAGATGAGTCTCACCGAGATCATGAGCGGCGCCGGCCTCTCGCGCTACGCCGAGGTCGGCCTGGTGCTCTTCCTCATCGCGTTCGTCATCATCATCTGGCGCATCTACCTCCCGTCCAGAAAGGCGAAGTGGGAGCGCGACGCCCGGCTGCCGCTGAACGACCAACCCACCCCACCATCACGCCACCGCGAGGAGTGATCGCATATGGCCGAACAGGAGCGGGACCGGCTGATGGACCACAGCTACGACGGCATTCAGGAGTACGACAATCCGATGCCGCGGTGGTGGGTCACGATTTTCTGGCTGACGATCATTTTTGCCATCCTGTACGCGCTCAACGTGCCGGGCATCGGCGTGGGAGCGGGGCGCATCGCGGACTACAACGCCGACGTGAGCCGCGCCGCCGCGTTGCGCGAGAAGCTGGAGCCAGCCGGTGGTCCGACGCCGGAGCGACTGGCGGCGCTCGCCGCAGACCCGAGAGTGGTGTCGACGGGCAAGCAGATGTTCGCGCAGAACTGCACGCCCTGTCACCGCCCCGACGCCGGAGGACTGATCGGGCCGAACCTCACCGATGACTACTGGCTCCACGGCGGCACGCTGGCCGAGATCCGGAAGACGATCAATGACGGCGTGCTGGCAAAGGGCATGCCCCAATGGGGGAAGGTGTTCAAGCCCGACCAGATCAACGCGCTGGCCGCGTACGTCAGTACGCTGCGTGGCTCGAATCCACCCAACCCCAAGCCTCCGGAAGGGACCAGAGTCGCGCCATGACGAGCGTCGCCCCGCAAGCCAGCGGGCGGGTCCTTCCCACCCTGAACGAGGACGGCACACGTCGCTGGCTTCGGCCACGCCCATCATACGGCCACTACTGGAAGATGCGACGCTGGGTGGCCTGGGCGCTGATGGTCGTGTACCTGGGCATCCCCCACGTCCGCTTGAACGGCCTGCCGCTCATCCTGCTCGACGCACCACGACGCCAGTTCACGCTGTTCGGCTACACGTTCCTGCCCACCGACACGCTGCTGTTGATGCTGTTTCTGGGGACGGTGATCGTGGCCGTGTTTCTGGCCACCGCGCTGTTCGGGCGCGTCTGGTGCGGATGGGGATGCCCACAGACGGTGTGGATGGAGTTCCTCTTTCGCCCGCTCGAGCGGCTGATCGAGGGCGGCCCGCATGCATCGCTGGCGATGGACCGCGCGGGTCACCGGCTGCAGCCGCGCCGCGTGCTCAAGTTCGCTGTCTACGTGGTCGTCGCGGCGATCCTCGGCAACACCTTCCTGGCCTACTTCGTCGGCGTCGATCAGTTGAAGATCTGGGTGACCCAGTCGCCGGTGAACCACCCCAGTTCCTTTGCCGTCATGGCGGTGACGACGCTCCTCGTCTTCGGCGACTTCGCGTTCTTCCGCGAGCAGACGTGCACCATCGCGTGCCCGTACGGCCGCTGGCAGTCGGTGCTGCTGGACCGGAACTCCCGCATCGTGGCCTACGACACACGGCGCGGCGAGCCACGAGCGCGCGGCACGAAGCAGCGCGACCTCTCCGCCGGCGATTGCATCGACTGCGGGATGTGCGTGCAGACCTGCCCTACGGGGATCGACATCCGCGAGGGCCTTCAGATGGAGTGCATCCACTGCACCCAGTGCATGGACGCGTGCGACGCCGTCATGGACAAGGTGGGGAAGCCGCGCGGGCTGATTCGCTATTCCTCCCGGGAGGTGCTGGAGGGAGGTCCGGCCCATGTGCTGCGACCGCGCACCGTCCTCTATCCCGCGGCGCTCGCGATCTTCCTCGGCACCTTCGTCTACCAGCTGGGCACGAAGGCGTCAACTGATGTCGTTCTCCTGCGTGGTGCCGGCGCACCGTTCAACATGGAGCCGGATGGGCGTGTGGCGAATCAGGTGCGCGTGAAGATCTCCAACCGTGGCCGCCACGATCGGAGCTACCGGATCGACGTCGACGGTGCTCCACAGGGGAATGTGATCGTGCCGGTCAATCCGTTTCCGGTCGCCGGCGGGCACACGGAAACCACCAGCCTGTTCGTGCTTCTCCCGCGCGACGCATTCGACGACGGCGAGCACCGGGTGGTTCTGCGGCTCTCGGACGGCGCCTCGTACACGGCGCAATTCCCATGGAAGCTGCTCGGACCGAGCGAAGAGCGGAGTCATGCCGAGGAGGCACCGGAGCATCCTGACGACGCGCGACCGAAGCGGGGAGACAGGAGGGACGAGCGGTGAAGCGCGGCACGGGGTGGCCGATTGCGGTGGCGACGATACTCGGCCTGACGATCGCGGCCAACGTCTGGATCGTGCGGGTGGCCAACCGGGATCCGTCCGTCGCCGTCGAGCCTGACTACTATCAGAAGGCCCTGCACTGGGACGACGAGCTGGCGCAGCGTGCGCGCAACGATTCGCTCGGATGGAGGCTTACGCCGGCGCTCCACGACACGAGTACCGATGCCGCCGGTACGCTGGATGTGACCCTCGAAGACCACGGCGGAACGCCGCTGTCCGGCGCGCGCATCAGCTGTCGTGGCCATTCACAACACGCGGGCGAGCCGCCCCATCACCCTGCTCCTGCGCGACGAGGGTCGTGGCGCGTATCGCGCCGATTTTCCCGACGGGCGGCGTGGGATGTGGGAGCTGCGGTTCGATGTGCACCGCGGTCCTGCGCACTTCACCGCCGACCTGCGGGTCGACACCGACGCGTCGACGCCGACCGGAACATGATGGGCGCATTCGCGATCCTGATTGCCAGCCTGGTGGGGAGTCCGCACTGCGCCGCGATGTGCGGACCATTCGTGGCCTTTTACTCCGGCGCGACAGCCAGGTCGGGGAGCCCGCGCGCGGTGGCGCATCTGGCATACAGCGGCGGACGGCTCGCCGCCTACCTGCTGCTGGGCGCGATCGCCGGTGCGTTAGGCGCGGGGCTGGACGGCGCCGGCGTGGCGACCGGAATCGGGCGACTGGCCGGGGTGGTGGCCGGCGTCGTGATGGTCGCGTGGGGTGTCTCCACGTGGCTCGCGGTGCGAGGCGTGCGGCTGGGGATGCCGCGGGCTTCGTCACGCCTGCACGGCACGGTGGCGGGGATGCTCCGTCGTGTCCGGGAGCAGCGGTCGACGGCCCGTGCGGCGGTCACCGGCCTGGCGACTGCTCTGCTGCCCTGCGGCTGGCTGTACGTCTTCGTGGCCGCGGCGGGCGGCACGGGATCGCCACTCCGGGGCGCCGCGCTGATGCTGTTCTTCTGGACCGGAACACTGCCGGTGATGCTCAGTCTCGGCGCCGCATTGCAGCGCGTGGCCACCCCGATCCGGTCCCGGCTCCCACTGGTGTCGGCCGCGTTCGTGGTCGTGCTCGGCCTGTTCACCATCGCCGGGCGCCTGCACATGTTCGGCGACGCCGCACCCGTGATCGCGGAGCACGCCGCCCATGCCGCGCCGCGCTGACCGCCGTCCCCAGGTCGCTCGACGGATAGCGGCCGCGCCCGAGGACGGTCGTCTGGCGCTGGCCGCCCGGGGCGCGGCACCGGCAGGCTGCGCGCATTGCGGGCTCGACGTCCCGTCAGGACGCCACGATCCAGCGGCCACTGACCAGTTCTGCTGCGAGGGATGCCGCGCCGCGTTCGCGATCCTCCACTCGCATGGACTCGCCCAGTACTACGCCCTGCCCCAGCACCGCGATCGTCCCGTCCAGGCGACCGGACGCGGCTTCGAGGAGTTCGACCACGCGGCTTTTCGCGATCTGTACGTCACACGCGAGAATGGCGGACTCGCGCGCGTGGAGCTCTACCTCGAGGGGGTGCACTGCGCCTCGTGCGTCTGGCTGGTGGAGCGCATCCCGCTCGTGGTGCCCGGCGTGATGCGCGCGGAGTTGAACGTGCGCCGCTCGCTGGCTGCGGTGGAGTGGGACGCGAGCGCTGTTCCGCTGTCGGAGATCGCGCGCGCGCTCGACGCGCTGGGATACACGCCGCATCCCTTCCGGGGGGTTCGGCGGGAAGCAATGCAGCGGCGGGAGGACCGGGCCGCGCTGGTGCGCATCGGGGTGGCCGGCGCCATCGCCATCAACGTCATGCTCCCCACGCTCGCGCTCTACAGCGGGGTGTGGTCGGGCATGGACGCATCGTACATCCGCCTGTTCCGGTGGATCGGCCTGGCGCTCACGGTGCCGGCGGTGCTGTATCCAGGGCGCGTGTTCTTCACCGGCGCGCTGGCGGCGCTCCGGACCCGTACGCTGCACATGGATCTGCCGATCGCCCTCGCGTTAGGCGCCGGGGTCGTGCGGGGGGCGATCAACACCGTGACCGACCAGGGGCCGATCTACTTCGACGGCATTACGCTGCTGATCTTCCTGCTGCTGTGCGGGCGATTGCTGCAGCAGCGCGGGCAGCGCGCCGCGAGCCAGGCAACGGAGTTGCTGCACTCGCTCACCCCCGCCACCGCGCGCATCATGGACGGTTGGGGACGCTTCCGCGAAGTGCCGGCCGAGGCGGTCCTGCCGGATCAGATCCTCGACGTGAAGGCCGGAGAGACGCTGGCGGCCGACGGGATGGTCGCTTCCGGCCGCTCGGCGGTGGACGCCGCGCTGCTGACCGGGGAGTCGCGCCCCACGTCCGTCGGGCCAGGCGACCGTGTCTTCGCCGGGACGCTCAACGTGAGCGCGCCGCTCCGGGTGCGCGTCACCGCAGCGGGCGAGACCAGCCGCATCGCGGGCATCCTCCGTCAGGTCGATGAGAGCGCGACGCACCGGGCTCCGGTGGTGTTACTGGCCAACCGGCTGGCCGGGTGGTTTGTCGGCGCGGTACTGGTTCTGGCGGCGCTCACCTATGTGTACTGGCTGCAGCACGACGCCGCCCGCGCGATGGACACTGCCATCGCGCTGTTGCTGGTCACCTGCCCGTGCGCGCTCGCGCTTGCCACGCCGCTCGCCGTTGCCGCGGCCATCGGACAGGCGGCCAGGGCGGGCATTCTCGTCAAGAGCGGGGAGGCCCTGCAGGAGTTGGCGCGACCAGCGCGGCTGGTGCTCGACAAGACGGGGACGGTCACGCAGGCGGTGACGTCGCTGGTGGAGTGGGATGGCCCGGAGTGGGTGCAGCCGCTGGTGCTGTCCATCGAACGGGGATCGACCCATCCGGTCGCGTCGGGATTCCGGCGCGCGTGGGAACCGATGGCTGACGGTTTGGAGAGCGATGCCGGCGTGAGCGCCGTAGAGCACGTCGTCGGGAGCGGGGTTCGTGGCATGGTCGCGGGTCGTAGCGTAGTTGTCGGCTCGCCGGCATTCGTGCAGTCGGAGATCGACGCGCTGGCGATTCGCGTGCCGGTGGCTGTCACGGAGCACGGAGCGGCTCCGGACTCATCCCTGTCGTCGCGGCTTCCCCTGCAGGGCTGCACTCGCGCCGGCGCGATGGTGTCAGCGGGTCCCCGCGCGCGCGTCGCCGCGGGGACGGCGCCGACGCTCACGCCCGTGTGGGTGGCGGTCGATGGTGAGCTGGTCGGTCGAGCCGGATTGGGGGATCCCCTGCGGCCCGACGCGGCGGCGACCATCAGGACACTGCGGCGCGACGGCTGGCGCGTCTCGCTGCTGAGCGGCGACGCCGCCGTGGTGGTGGTGGACGTGGGGCGGCGCCTCGGGATCGCGCCTGACGAGTGCGTGGGGCGGGCGGATCCCGAAACCAAGCAGCGGTACGTCGAGCGCGCGCGGAAGACGGGCCGGGTGGTCGTGGTGGGAGATGGCGTGAACGACGCGGGCGCCATCGCTGCGGCGTCGGTGGGGATAGGCGTGCACGGCGGCGCTGAAGCATGCCTGGCGACGGCGGACGTCTATCTTTCCCAGCCAGGGCTGGATGCGCTGGTGCGCCTCACGCGCGGGGCCCGCCGGACGATGGCCATGATTCGACGCGCGCTGGTCTTCTCCCTCGGCTACAACGTCGTTGGGGCCACGCTGGCCATGACCGGAACGATCAACCCCTTGCTGGCGGCGCTGCTGATGCCGGCGAGCTCGCTCACGGTGCTGCTGATCGCCTGGCGCAGCCGGACGTTCGAAGCGGTCGGCGCATGAGCGTGATCTACATCGTGCTGCCGATTGCGCTGGTGATAGTGGCCGGCGCGGTCATGGCGTTCGTCTGGGCGGCGAAGCGAGGGCAGTACGACGATCTCGATACGCCCGCGCTGCGGATGCTGAACGACGACGCTCCGGACGGGGGGACGGAACGCGGCCGGGCACCGGCGGCTACGACGCCGTCCCGAACGGATCCTCCAGGCTCGGGCTCTGGGGAGTGAACAGTTCGGCGCCGTTCTCGGTGATGTGCATGTCGTCCTCGAGCCGGATGCCGAACTCGCCGGGAATGTAGATCCCGGGCTCGTCGCTGAACGTCATGTTCGGCTTGAGGGCGAGGGTGTTGCCCTTCACGAGGTACGGCCACTCGTGCCCGTCCATGCCGATCCCGTGCCCCACGCGGTGCGAGAAGAACTTGTAGCCTGGCCCGTACCCCGCGTCAACGATCACCTGGCGCGCCGCCGCATCCACCGACTGCGCCTCCACACCGGGACGCGCGGCCTTCAGTGCCGCCGTCTGCGCCGCATGCTCGATGTCGAACACCTGTTTCATCTTGTCGGTCGCCTTGCCGATCACGAAGGTGCGGGTGATGTCCGACTGGTATCCCTCGACAGTGCACCCGTCGTCGATCATGATGATCGTCCCCTCGCGAATCGTCTGCGGCGTGGCCGATCCGTGTGGCAGCGCCGTATACTCTCCCACCTGCACGCTGGCATAGCCCGGGAATCCCATCCGCTGGTACGCGGTCGCGATCAGCCCCGCCAGCTCGTCCTGCGTCATTCCGGGTTTGGTGGCATGATACGCGGCTTCATAGACCTTGAGCGTGATCTGGTTCGCCAGCCGCATGAGCGCGAGTTCGTGCTCGTCCTTGATCATCCGGCACCCCGCGGTGACGGGGGTGGCGCTGGCCACGTGGACCGCCGGCGCGGCGCGCGCAATCCCGTCGGCGAACACGAACTTCACCGTTTCCTCCACACCGAGCCGCGCCGTCGTCAGGCGCAGGCCGGCGAGACCCTCGCGCACCCGCTGATAGGGGCTCTCGTCCTCCTCCCAGGTCAACACCTGCGTCCCGGCTCCCAGCGGCCCCGACCGCGCCTGCTCGAGCGTACGCTCCTCCTCGAACTTGGGCGTGACGATGAAGGCGTTCCCCGAGGCGGGAATCACCACCGCGGTCAGGCGCTCGCTGTTGCCCCAGCGCATGCCGGTGAAGTACAGGAGCGAGGTTCCTCCGGCGACCAGAATCGCGTCGAGCTTGTTCTCGCTCATCAGCGCGCGGGCGCGCTCGAGTCGGGCGCGGCGCTCGTCGGCCGAGATCGGCGTCGCCTGCTCTTTCATGGAGGTGAGCGCCGCGATGGACGGAGGTAGCTTCGTGGAGCCTGTGGTCTGGCCGGCCGCCTCGGCCACACCGTCCCGCTCGCCTCCCACGCCGCAGGCGGTACCTGCCAGGGCGAGGCCGGAAGCGCCAATGAACCGTCGGCGTGAGAGCATGGGAAATCCGTGAGCGATGAGTGATCATGGCACCGGCCCGGACGATCGAGTACCGCCTTGGCGCGGCGCACGCGGAAAGTGCACCGGCAATCTGACGCCGGGAAAATCTCATGTCGAGCGGGCCGCCGGGGGTGTTTGACGGGTCGGCGTCCGCGATGGACTATTCACCACCACCAGGCTTCCCGGAGCGTGACCGCCGACCTCCTCTCCCGCGCCGTCGCGGCTGACGATGCCGTGTCGCTCATCGCGAGCGATATGCGGGTCTTCGTCCACGGCGCGGCGGCCACGCCGGCGCCGCTCCTCGATGCGCTGGCCCGCCGCACCGACGTCGAGAACGTGCGTCTGTACCATCTCCACACCGACGGCCCGGCGCCGTGGACCGATCCCGCGTGCGCGGGACGCTTCCGGTCGGTCTCGCTGTTCAATGGACCCGAGATGCGCGGGCCGGTGAACGACGGCCGGGCCGACTTCGTCCCCATCTTCCTGTCCGACACGCCGGCGCTCTTCACGTCGGGGGTGGTGCCGCTGGACGTAGCCCTGGTCCAGCTCTCTCCGCCGGACCGGCACGGCTACTGCTCGTTAGGCACGTCGGTCGACTGCACCCGGGCCGCTGTCGACCGCGCCCGCTTCATCGTGGCCGAGATCAACGAGCAGATGCCGCGCACCCACGGCAACACGGCCGTACCGTTCGGCCGTCTCGACGCCTTCATCCACACCGACCGCCCGCTGATCGAACATCAGCCGGCCGGCGAGGGCCCGGTGGAGGCCCGCATCGGCGAGCTCGTCGCCGGGCTGGTGGAGGATCGGGCCACCTTGCAGCTGGGCATCGGCGCCATCCCGGAGGCGGTCCTGGCGCGGCTCCACGACCGGAGGGACCTCGGTATCCACACCGAGATGTTTTCCGACCGGATGGTCGATCTCATCGCTTCGGGCGCGGTCACCAATCGCTTCAAGCAGGTCCATCCCGGTCGAACGGTCACCAGCTTCGTGCTGGGATCGCGGCGCCTCTACGATTTCGTCCACGACAATCCGATGGTCGAGTTCCACGGCTGCGACCGCACCAACGACACCCACCTGATCGGCATGAATCCGCGCGTGACCGCGATCAACTCGGCGATCCAGATCGATCTCACCGGCCAGGTCTGTGCCGATTCCATCGGGCACCGCATCTACTCCGGGATTGGCGGACAGATGGATTTCATCCGCGGCGCCGCCCGGTCGCGGGGCGGCAAACCGATCATCGCCATGCCCGCCACCGCGCAGGGCGGGACGGTCTCCCGAATCGTTCACGAACTCACCCCGGGCGCCGGGGTGGTAACGACGCGCGGGCACGTCCGTTGGGTCGTCACCGAGTACGGCGCGGTGAACCTGCACGGCCTCTCGATCCGCGAACGCGCCGAGGCGCTGACTTCGATCGCGCACCCGGACTTCCGGGGTGCGCTGCAACGGGAGGCGCGTTAGGCCGGCGAGGCGTTCGCGTTCGGTGTCCCGAGCACCGGCGCGGGACCTCTGGCGTACCGAGACGCCGCAGTCATTCCACTGACCGAAGGTCCATGCCCTCGGCTCATGGTCTTTCGTCGGGCTGGAAGCTCGCGATCGGAAGCTTCGTGATCCCCCGCTCCCTCTTCTGCTTTTCCACCATCTTCGCCACGTCGTCGAGCAACTTCTTCGCGTCGTAGACGATCCCGTCCTTGATGGTGTACTTCACCCCACCGACCCGTTCCACTTTCCCCGTCTTCTCGTTCAGCCGCACGAAGCCGGTGCCGTACAGCGTCTTCAGATTGGCAATCGGATTCTCGGGCACCACGACCAGGTCGGCCAGCATCCCCGCACGTACCACCCCGATCTCCGGCGGTCTGCCGGACGGCTTGTAGAGCGTCTGCGCACCGTACATGGTGGCCGAGCGGATCACTTCGAGCGGATGCAGGCCGGCCTCCTGGAGGTTCTCCAGCTCCTGCACGTACGTGAACCCATAGGTTTCATAGATGAAGCCGGCGTCGGTGCCCACCGTCACCCGCCCGCCCATGTCCTTGTACTCCTTGATGAGCTGCATCCAGACCTTGTAGAAGTTGCGCCAGGCCACTTCGTCCCAGGTGGTCCAGTTGTAGAAGTAGGCGCCGTGGTTTCCCCGGTTCGGCGTGTAGAAGTCCCACAGCGACGGCAGCGTGTACTTCTCCACCCAGTCCGCGTTGCGCATCCGCATCAGGTCGCGACCGGCCATGTAGATCGCCATCGTCGGGTCCATCGTCACATCGAGCGCCTTCATCTCCTTGAGAAACGCTTCCCACTTCTCGCTGTGCGGCGTGACGAGATTCCATTGGCGCGCCACCTGTCCGAATCGCCATTCCTCGTCGTTGTAGTTGTATTCGGCCGGGTACGGCTGCACGTCGGCGCTGTCGTAGATCGATTCGAACACGCCGTAGTAATGCGTCACCGTCTGCAGGCCGAGCCGCGCGGCGTCGATCGCGTTCATCTGCGCCACGCCGGTCTGCGACAGATGCGCCACCGATCCCAGGTTGAGTTTCTTCGCCTCGTCGAGCACCGCCGCCATGATGTCTGGTGGATGCGAGTCGAGCTTCAGGCCATCGATCCCCTGCTCCTTCGCCCACCGCACCCAGCCGCGCGCCTGCTCCGGCGTCACGATCGGTCCTCCCGTCCACCCCTTCCCGGTCCCGATTCGCTGGTAATTCCACATGCGCGGCGCGGTGATCTCGTTCGCGTTCGCGCGTCTAGCCTCGTTCAGCGACCATTCGAATCCGCCGAACGGAACGCCGCGCACGGTCGTGACCCCGTGCGCCATCCAGAGCTTGTAGCAGTACTCCGCTTCGGGCGCCTTGGGAACGCCGCACGTATGCACGTGCATGTCGACGAATCCCGGCAGCACATACATCCCGGTCGCGTCGATCTCTCGCGTCGCTCCCTTGGGACGGCGGGCGGGATCGATCGGCTCGTTCGGGAAGCCGACGCTCGCGATCTGGACGATGCGGTTCTTCTCGACGACGATATCCACCGGACCGCGTGGTGGTCCGCCGGTGCCGTCGATCAGTGTCGCGCCGCGGATAATGAGCCGGTCGAACGGCCCCTCCCCTTCGGCCCGGTTCGGCGCCGGCTTCGCGTCGACGTCCTGTGCGCGCAGAGGCGCCCGGCCGATGAGCGAGGCGAACGCAGTAGCAATAACGAGAGCGAGACGCGCTGAGACCGTTCTGCCGTGCATCGGGATCCTCCGTAGTGCGGCGGACTGGGGGGCGGATCTATCTACGGCAGAGCAGCCCGGAGCGCCAGCGCGGCGCGCTCGCCGACTCAGCTCTTCCAGGTGCCCACGGCAAGTGCGAACAGGCTCAGTAGCAACATCAGGGCCGCGGTCCCGCCGACGGCAGCGGCGGCGCCTCGCCCGAATCGCAGCGAGCGAGACGAGGTGCCTGACGTGACCGCCCGCTCAAGCAGCTCGCGATCGACGATCCCCCAGGTTCCGAACGCGCCGATGCACACGGCTGCCAGCACCAGCTGCGCCCACCCCGCTGGCCGCCAGATCAATGCGCCGGCAGCGACAATCACTCCCACCGCGGTGTCAGCGGCCAGGCGGCGGTCAGACGCGCGTCGCGCACGGTGCTTGAGGAATTCCCCCAGGCCCTCCACCGCGCCGTTGTCGATGCCGGAATCGACCATGCGTTGTGTCCAACTGGTGCGCAGACGCCAACTCCCCGCGGAGAGCCGTCGGCTCACCGCCCACAACTGACAGCCGACAGCCGATCGCTGTTCGCTGAAAGCTGATCGCTGCCCACCGATAGCTGATCCCTACACTTCCCACCCCGTGCGATAGTTGCGGGTGAGATACTGATTCGCGTCGGCGATGTTGGTGACCTTCATCGCGTCGCCATCGTACAGGATCTGCTTGCCGCGGCCGGCGCGCAGCGCCAAGACGCCAAGCAGCATCACCTCCGTGAGACGCGCGGCGTACTCGAATGGCGAGCTGGCGGTGGTTTCGCCCTTGCACGCCTGCGCCCAATTGACCTCGTGCGACGTCGTGACACGCGGGAACGTCTTCGGCACCTGCTCAGCCTCAGCCGCGAGCGACGCGGGGAAGATCTTCGGATTGTCGCCGTAGGTCTCGTAGGTCAGCAGCCCCTTCTCGCCCACGAACACCCCACCGCCGCCGTCGCCCCCCGGCAACTCGAACTCGCGTTCGAGCATCGGAATGAGACCACCATCGTACCATTGCATCGTTACGGGCGGCTGGCCGTTGCGCTCGGGGAACTCGTATCGCGTGGTCATGGCAAGCGGATACGACACGGGGTCGCTCGCCGGGCCTCCCCACGGGGTGGACGTGGAGATCACGCTCGTGGGAAAGGTGAGACCCAGGGCCCAATAGGGCTGATCCAGCAGGTGGGCCCCCATGTCGCCAATGGCGCTCACGCCAAAGGGGACCCAGCCTCGCCAGCTGAACGGGTGGTATGCCGGGTGATACGCCAGCTCCTTGGCACCGCCCAGGAAGAGATCCCAGTGCAGCCCGTTCGGTGGCGTCATCGGGTCGGCCGCCATCTGCTTCAGGATCGCGCGGTCCACCGTGCGCTGGTTCCACCCCGGAGGCGCGGGGGGCGTCTTGAAGAAATCGACCGGCTGCTGGGACGAAGCCTGCGGGCGCGGAGCCTGCTGGTTCGGCTGCGGGATCTGGCTCGGGCCGGGGATGCCCTGGGCCCAGTAGCGCTGGGGTCGATCCGTCCACACGTGCACTTCGCGCACCGGCCCGATGACGCCGGCCGCGATCCACTCGTTGATGCGCCGAGTCCCTTCGCGCGAGTGTCCCTGGTTGCCCATCTGCGTTACGACGCCCTTCTCCTTCGCCGTTTGCGCCAGCGTTCGCGCCTCATGCACTGAATATGTCAGCGGCTTCTGCACGTAGACGTGCTTCCCCGCCTGCATGGCCGTGTTGGCGATGACGGCATGGAGGTTATCGGGTGTGGCGACCACGATCGCGTCGATGTCCGGCTGCTTCTCGAGCATCTCCCGGAAGTCGGCGTACTTCGTGGCCTTCAGGTATGCATCCTTGAGCCGCACGGCGCTCTCCGACACCTTGCCGTCACGCCCGGGTCGCAACTTGCCGTTCAGCGAGCGTTCGACATACCCGAAGTCGACGTCGCAGATGGCGACACATTGCTCGCCGGAGTCCAGGAGCTGCTCCAGGTTGTTCATTCCCATCCCGCCGATCCCCACCGAGGCGAAGTGGAGCGTGTCGCTCGGCGCCCGGTAGCCGGGGCCGCCGAGCACATGACGGGGAACGATGGTCGGGAAGCCCTTCGGGGCGATCGCGGCGCCCAGAGCCAGCTTGGCCGAATCGGCGACGAAGTCCCGGCGAGTGACCTTCTTGCGTGACATGGTGATCGGTCCCGGATAGGGATGAGCGGTTCAATGCGACACGGACGCGACGGACAGACTCCAATAATAGTTCGGAACGTCGTCACCGATGTCCAGTGGGCGATGGCGGCGCGAGCGCGTCGACCGCGGCTGGGGTGCCATCCGTGGTCGAAAAGCGCCCTGGCGCGAAGCAACCCAGCGCCTGACCACCTGCCGCCGCCACGTCCCCGATGCCTAACGCGGGTGACCGATCGAAGGCGGCGACGACGGTCCGCTGCTCGCGCGAGAGAGGGATCAGCCGCGGCGCTTGAAGAACTGCACCTGGCGCTCGTGACGCGCGGCGGCTGCCCTCGTGGAGAAGGTGCCGAGGTTTCTGCGCTTCCCCGTGCGTGGATTCTTCTTCCGGGAATACAGGCGGTACTTTCCAGAAGCCAGCTTGCGAATCATGACGACCCTCGACTTCGATGACTGGTTGGGATGAAGGAGGCGAGCCGAGGCGTTCCCCGCCTGGGCCGCCGGGCGGCGTCGCGGTACATGTATCGCGTCCTCGGCCTCAAGCCCGGAGGCGGCTTTCCGGGTCCTCCCGCCGGTCGCCCTTTCAGCATCCGCGGAGCATCGTGCGTTCTTTGTCGGGTGCCTGGAACGGCTGCGCTGGCCACGCGGTACCAGGACGGCACGCTGCCGGCTTCGGCACTTCTGTTCACCGCGTCGCCTCACGGCGCGCATAGGATTCACTACATTGCTTCGGCCTCGATCGGGAGGCAACACGAATATGAGACCCGCACTTCGCGCAGCATTGGTGGCGATCGCAGCCGCCGGCGCCATCGCCTGGACCCCCAGAACCGATGTCGTTCGCGTCCAGGAGGCGCACCCGGCCATCGCCGGCAAGTGGCAGCTCAATGAGAACAAGAGCGAGAAGTACGATCCGCAGCGTGACCGCGACCTGAGCCGGCCGGACGCAACGGGCGCCACCACCAAGACGGGGATGGGGAGTCGAGGCGGCGGCTCACGGGGAGGCGGATCGTCGAGCGGTGGGGGCGCAGACGCGGGCGGCGGGTTCGGCGGGGGTGGCGGCGGCGGTGCCGACCGAGAGGCCATGCGTGCCATGCGCGAGGCCACGCAGCAACCGCGCTCCCTGGAGATACAGCAGACCGACTCGACCGTGACGGTCGGCGGACGGGGCGCTTCACTGATGGTCTACACCGATGGTCGGGTGATCGCCGACAGTACCCTGGACGGACAGGTCGTGAAGTCGGTGAAGGCGTCATGGAAGAAGGACGAGCTCACCATCGAGCGTCTTGTAGCCACCGGCACCACGATCAAGGAGACGTACCACCTGGACAAGAAGGACCCGAAGATCCTGTTGGTCGACGTACGGTTCGAGAGCAAGCCTATGCGGCGCACGATCAACAACCGACGCGTCTACGATCTGGCGTCGACCGGAGGCTAGGCCGGCAAGCCGTTCGCAAAAGAGGCCCCGACTTCGCGTCGGGGCCTCTTCGTTCATCCCGCAGGTCGCCCCGTCTCTACCTGCCGCCTCCGGGCGCCATTACGCTCACTTCGCCCGGTCGCACCTGCACCACGCGCAGGACCTGCGTCAGCTTCTGGCCTCCCACGTCGAGGACCACGCGGTAGTCGCCGGTAGACGCCGTCTGAATACTGCCCCGGCCAAATCCCCTCCCACCACCGCCACGTCCACCGCGCCCACCGCGTCCAGCGCCTCCGGCCGCCAACTCGCGTGCCTGCGCGGTCGGGCTGGCGGACGAATCCGGTGAGGCGCTCGACTCCGCCGGCCTGGGATTGAATCCCCTGGGGAACCCGGGAACGCTCACGGTGTCGCTTCCCTGTCCTCCGAACCGGCCGCCGCGACCGCCACCGCCACCTCTGCCGAACGCGATCGGCTGGTCGCTGGTGGTCATGAAGAAATTCCAGCTGACGTGATGCACGCCCGCTTTGCCTTCGCTCGTTAGGCGCGCCACGGTGTCGCCGGCGGCGTTCACGATCAGCACGCGGGGCGGGGTTGCCGCCGGCGCTGTCAGCCGATAAGCGATGTCGGCGCCGTCCGGCCCGCCGTCCACGCGCCACGGGCGCTGGGCCCGCGGCTCGGAGCCGGGGAGCATCTGCGCGTAGTCGAAGGCGACTGTCGGCTCGAACAGGTACGCCGACTTCGCCAGCACGTCGCTGGTCAGTTGCTGGAGGGGATTGACGTCCAGGATCCAGATCGCCCGGCCGTGCGTCCCCGCGATCAGCTCACGGTCGCGTGGATGAATCTTGAGGTCGTACACCGGCACGGTGGGGAGATTGTTGTTGATCCGGAACCAGCTCCCGCCCTTGTTGAGCGACGCGAACACGCCGATCTCGGTCCCGGCGTACAGCAGGTTCGGATTGACCGGATCTTCGCGAACCGCGTAGACGGAATTGGGGCCGTCCGTGGGCAGGTTCGAGGCGATCGAGTGGAATGTCTTCCCGAAATCGTTGGACGCGCAAAGGTAGGGCTTGAAGTCGTTCACGCGATGGTTGTCGAACGCCACGTAGACGGTGGCCGAGTCCGCCGCCGATGCATCGATCTTGCTCACGTAGGTCATCGCCGGGACCCCCGGGCACCGGCCGCTCAGATCCTCCCAGGCGCCGCCGTCGTTCCGCGTGAGCCAGAGCTTGCCGTCGTCGGTGCCGACGTAGAGCAGTCCGGCGCGGATCGGCGACTCTTCGATGTTCACGATCGTGGCGTTCTCCTCGGCCCCGGTGGCATCACGCGTGATGCCGCCTGAGGCGTCGGCCGCAGGGGTACCGTCCGGGTTGAACCCTTCGGCAACGCGCAACCAGGTCGGGTCATGGGCCGTGAGGTCCGGCGAGATGGCCACCGGATCCTCGCCCTTCTTCACCGACTTGAAGAGTTTGTCGGCGCCGCTGTAGAACACGTTCGGATCGTGCTCCGAGAGGATGAAGGGCGTGTTCCAGTTCCACCGGGTCGCGACGTTCGGGTCCGACAGTTCGCGCTGCATGCGTGTGCGAATATCGGCGATCTGTCGCTCCTGGTCGGCGGTGAGTGGCTTGCTGCCGTCGCCGCGGATCTGCGCCATCTGGCCCACGAAGCTGTTCATCGTGACCGTGCGTGGCCGCAGGTTCGCCACCTGACCGGTTGCCAGGTTGCGGCGAATCAGGTTGCCCCCCTGCGCTTCGTAGTAGACGATGTTCGGATCGAGCGGGTCCTGCGCCGTCTGCAGTCCGTCGGCTGCGTTGGTCGCGAACCAGTCAGTCATCTGGAGTTGTCCGTTGCGCCGCCGGCTGATGCCGCACGAGCTCCCGTTGTCCTGAAGCCCGCCGCAGACGCGATACGGGACCTGGAAATCGTAGCTCACGCCGTAGAACTGTCCCATCGGCATGTTGTTGACGGCGTCGTAGGTACCGCCCTTGTCCCAGGTCTGGAAGATTCCGGCGTCGCCGCCGATGATGTAGTGCTCGGGGTCGTTCGGGTCGATCCACAGCGCGTGGTAGTCCTCGTGATTCCCGAGCATGCCGGCCCGCCACGAGTACCCACCGTCGTCGGAGAACTGGAAGTCCACCGCCAACCGATAAATGCGATTCGGGTTCTTCGGATCCACGCGGATCTGCGAGAAGTAGAACGGCCGATTGTCGGTAGTGCTCATCCACTTCCAGGTGCGCCCGCCATCGGTCGAGCGATACACACCCGAGAGCAGTCGCTGCGGCTTCTGCCCGCGGACGCTATCGGCCTCCACCATGGCGTAGACGATGTCCGGATTGCTCGGCGCAAGCACGACGTTGATGCGCCCCTTCGGTGTCCCCGGGAATCCGCCGCCCTTCACTTCCGTCCAGGTGTTCCCGCCATCGGTGGTCTTCCAGAGACCGGAGCCCGGCCCTCCGCTCTTCAGGAAGTAGGGCCCGCGCACGCGCTCCCAGCTGGCGGCGAACAGCACGTTCGGATTGCGCGGGTCCATCGCGATGTCCACGAATCCCGCCTTGTCACTGATGAATTTCTGGTTCTTCCACGTGCGCCCGCCGTCGGTGGTCTTGTAGAGACCGCGCTCGGGGTTGGACGACCACAACGCGCCCAGCGCTGCGACGTAGACGATGTCCGGGTTCGTGGGGTTGATGACGATGCGGCCGATGTGCTGCGCTTTTTCGAGTCCCATCGACTGCCACGTCACGCCGCCGTCCACGGACTTGTAGACCCCGAAGCCCGGGGCCGCGGAATTGCGCGAGTTCGACTCACCCGTCCCCGCCCAGATGATCCTCGGGTTGCTGGGCGCGATCGCGATATCGCCCATCGAGGCGATCGGCTCATCGTTCCACAGCGGCGCGAACGTCGTCCCCGCGTTCACGGTCTTCCAGATGCCGCCCGTGGCACCGGCGACGTAGAAGACCTTGGGGTTGTGCGGGTCGCCTTCGACGTCCGTGATCCGGCCCGCCATGTTCACGGGTCCGATCGAACGCCAGGTGAACGATCCGATGGTCGCGGCATCCGGAGCCTGGGCCTCCACCCGGGACGCGGAAAGCGCACAGAATGACACCGTGAGCAGGCAAGTCAGAACGCGAGGGGAGCGCATCGGGTATTGGGATGGAGGTGACACTGAACGCGCGAGCGCGACGCGGCGACGCTCGTGGTGCTACGCGTGAGCACGCGAAAATGATGGACTGCCGCGCGCCTGCAGCCTTTGGCCCTGGGCCTTTGAACTTTGGCCTCTGACCTTTGACCTTGGCCCTGGGACGGCGGCCGCTGTCTAGGGAATCGCCGCCTGCGACACCGCCGCGCTGATGAATCGGTTCAGATCCGACCGCAGTTTCTTCATCGAGGGCTCGTCGATGTACATCATGTGGCCGGCGGCATATCGCTCGGTCGTGATGTTGTGCTGCCGCACGGCCGGATCGATCGACAGGTGGGCGAGCGTGTACTCCACGCTGAAATACGGAGTGGCTGCGTCGTAGTAACCCTCGGCCACGAACAACCTCATGTACGCATTCTTGGCGAAGGCGCGTTCGAGGTTGGGGACCACCGTCGCGAATTGATTCTGGGGAAAATTCCAGCGGCCGATTCCGCCGCCCAGGATATAGTAGATGTCGTCGTTCTTGTAGTTCAGCTCGCGGCGGTTGTAGTCCGTGAGCACCGGAGTGAAGGTGTTGCGAATTGCTGCCTCGCTCGGATCGCCGACGCCGCCCCCGCGACCGCTCGCGAGCGCCGCGAACGCGGTGAACCGGCCGTCCAGCCGGCCAACCGACTTCCGCTCGTCGCGCAGCAGCTCCGAATTGAACGTGCCGAGCGACACGCGCAGATCATTCTGCACCACCACGTCACGCGGCAGGCCCGTGAACCGGACCAGTTGATCCTCCGCGGCCGTGCGCTCGGCGGCCGTGAGGCGCGATCCCTTCAACAAGGCGTTCGCGTAGTCGTTCAGGGCCCACTTTTCAGCGGCCGCGGTCGCAGCCTCGAGTGTCATCTGCTGGAGGTCGGCGGGGAGCTTCTTGTGATACCAGGCCACCGCCGTGTACGTCGGCAGGAAGTTCACGAAGGCAAGGTCGTTGCTGCGTGACTGCGAGATGGCCTCGAAGTCCAGCACGGTCGAGAGCAGGATGACACCATTGAGCGCGATCCCCTGATCCGCGAGCCACCCGGACAGTCCGGCCGCGCGCGTTGTGCCGTAGCTCTCGCCAGCCAGGAACTTGGGCGATCCCATCCGGTCGTAACGCGTGAGGTACAGGCGAATGAACTCGCCAACCGAAGCAATATCCTCGTCCAGTCCCCAGAACTTCTGGCCGAGGTCAGGCCGGGCCGCGCGACTGTAGCCCGTGCCGATGGGATCGATGAACACGAGGTCCGTCTGGTCGAGCAGCGTGTTCGGGTTGTCCTCGAACGTGTAGGGAGGCGGAGGCGCGCTCCCGTCAGGCTCCAGCTTCACGTGCTTGGGCCCGAAGGCGCCGAGGTGGAGCCACACCGTGGCCGACCCGGGTCCGCCGTTGAAGGCGAAGGTCACGGGCCGTGTTGCGGGATTCGCGCCGTCCCTGGTGTAGGCCACAAAGTACATGCCGCCCTCGACGGCCTCTGTCTGCGTGTTCCGAATCGGGAGCATGCCGGCAGCCGCGGTATATGCGATGGACTGACCGCGCACGTTCACGGTGTGATGCGTCGTGATCGGCGGGGCTTCGGCCAGCGCGGCGATGTCGCGTCCCGACGCACCCCCACCGCTGCTCCCCCGGCGACTGGACGATGCGCTGTCGGCTGGTTGCGCCTCCTGCGACTGGGCGCCGCTTCCTCGCCCCGCCCCGGCGCCGCGCTGGGCGGAGGCGGAGGTCAGCGGCAAGACGATCGCGGCGAGGGCAACAAGGGCCCCGCCTCGGAGCGACGGCGCAGTGGACATGGCGGCTTCCCGTGATTCGACGCAATGGAGAGAGGAATGCCATTCTCGTGCGGCGCACCCGCGTGGTCAAGCCGCGTCGGACGGATGCCGCCTTGCCGCAGTTCGGAGGCCCTGTCCATATCGGAGCGCGCGTGTGCACCGGCCGGATTCCGGAACTCGCGCGCGCGGTGGCCTGCAAATGTCCCGGCTGGGCACCGTGCGCCAGAGGGGACGTGTGCGCAAGTTTCGGAACGAACGCGCGGACGCGTGCCATCACCACCCCGATCCGGAGGAACCCGTCCATGAATGCGTCCACCGATCTCCTCACATCGCTGCGCAACACGTGGGAACAGATCGTCGCCGTCGTGCCACGCCTTACCGTCGCTCTGGCGCTGCTCGTACTAGGGTGGCTCGTGGCCAAAGTGGTACGGCGCGCGGCGGTGCGGGTCTTCCGATGGTTGCGGGTCGATGACCTCGCTGAACGTGCCGGCCTGGACGGCTTCCTCGTGCAGGGTGGCGTGCAGTATACGACGGTGACCATTCTCGCGACGATTCTCTACTGGGGAATCCTGTTCGTCACGCTTGTCGCCTTTCTCAATATCGTTGGGCTGCCGTCGGCCACGCAGCTGCTCGACCAGGTGGTCCTGTTCATTCCGCACGTCGTTCTGGCCATCGTGATCCTGCTGTTCGGCGCGCTGCTTGCCCGGCTGGTTGGCACCGTCGCGTATACTTACCTGAACAACATCGGCAGTACCGCCGCAGTCTCGCTTGCGGCGCTGGCACGCTACGCGATGCTGCTGTTCGTGGTCGCCCTCGCCGCCGAGCAACTGGCGCTCAACAGCGAGATACTGCTGTCGGGCTTCCGCATCGCGTTCGGCGCGCTCTGTCTGGCGCTGGCCCTCGCGTTCGGACTCGGCGGGCGTCACTGGGCGTCGCGCGTGCTCGACCGGCTGTGGAGTCCCGAGAGGATACCGTGATCATCGACTGTCATGTGCACCTGAACAACTATCACGACGAGAACGTCGACGCGCTCCCCGACGCCTTGCAGAAGCTGCAATCGACGATGCGGCGTAACGGGGTCGACGTCGCCGGGGTGCTCACGTCCTACAAGGCAGTACCCGGGCGCCCATCCACGCGAGAGGTCGTCGCCGCTACGCGCGACATGAAGAACTTGTACGTCGTCGCCGGCGTATCCTACAACACCTTGAGCGACCAGATCCTCGAGGACCTTCGTCCGCTCCTGGCCGAGGGAGCCATTCGCGGTCTCAAGCTGTATCCCGGCTACGAGCCGTTCTATCCCTCGGACCCCAAGCTCCATCCGGTCTTTCGCCTGGCCGCCGAATTCCACGTCCCGGTCATGATCCATTGTGGCGACACCTACGATCCCAAGGGCAAGGTGAAGTACGCGCACCCGTTGCATGTGGACGAGGTCGCGGTCGATCATCCGGATGTCGACATCGTCATCTGCCACCTGGGCAATCCCTGGTTCCAGGACTGCATGGAGGTCGTGTACAAGAACAGCAATGTCTACGCCGATATCTCGGGTCTGGTGCTTGGGGACTTCACCGACCGGTTCGAGCGCTACATGCGGAACCAGCTGTACGAGATGCTCCTCTGGGGCCTCGATCCCTCCAATGTGCTGTTCGGTACGGATTGGCCCATCTCATCCATGGAGTCGTATGTGGAATTCATGGAGGACCTCAAGGTGCCGGTCCGGGAGCGCCAGCTGATCATGTGCGCAAACGCGGCGCGGCTGTTCCGGGTTCCGCTGGAGAAGGACGGATTCGGGCTCGCGGCCCTGCTCCGCGGACGCTGACCGGCTCTCGTTATGCGCCCGCTTGAGAGTATCCTCATCGCAGTCGTGCTGGCCGCGCTGGCCGCCCGGCTGATGCGGCCGCGCACCCGCCAGACCACGGCGTCACTGGTCGCGATGCTCGGCATCTTCGTGGTGCTGCACATCATCATCGACGGCCTCCGCTGGCAGATGGTCCCGGCCTACGGCCTGGTGGTCGTCGCGATCCTGGTGTTCCGCGCCGACCTCGCTCGCATGAGCGAAGCGAAGGCCGGCGCCAGCGCCAAATGGAAGGCAGTGCCGTCTCGCGCCCGGCGCGCCTGGCTGGGCGTGGCGCTCGTAATCACCGCCGCGGCAGCGGTGCTCCTTCCCGGGTACCTCCTCCCGCGCGTCACCTTTCCCGAACCAGCGGGCTACTACGCGGTGGGACGTCTGGAGGTATTCTGGACCGACTCGAGCCGGGAGGAAACGTTCACCCCCGAGGCGGGTGACCGTCGCGGTGTCTGGGTCACCTTCTGGTATCCGGCTGAGGAGACTCCCGGCAAGCCGCTGCGCTATCACCCGGCCCCCCGGGTACTGGCATCCGACCTCGCCGCGGGCCTCCCGCTTCCCGGCTTCGCCTTCTGGAACCTCACCGCAGCGCGCACCAACAGCGAGAGCGCACCGCGCTTCAACATCCGCGAGGGACGTTCGCCGCTCCTGATCTTCCTGCACGGAGTCCCCGGTACGCGCGTGCAGAACACGTTCGAGTTCGAGACACTGGCGAGCCGCGGCTACGTGGTCGTCAGCATCGAGCACACCTACGCGGCGGTCGGGACCGTGCTCCCCGACGGATCCCATGCGACGTACCGGGTGCAGGATCTGCTTCACACCGCCGCCGGGCAGACCCGGTTGATCGATGTGTGGACGCGGGACGCCCAGTTCGTGCTCGACCGGCTCCAGGCCCTGCCGGTGGGCGACCTCTCCGACACCATCGCCCGCCACCTGCAGGTCGACCGCGTCGGCGTGTTCGGTCACTCGTTAGGTGGAGGGGCGGCCGCCGAGCTGATGGCGCGCGACGCACGGGTCAAGGCGGGCGTGGACATGGACGGCGTGCCGGGAAGTACCGCCGCAGCGGCCGGACTCCACAGCCCCTTTCTCGTGTTCACCTCGCCCGGAACGGCAGCTGATTCCCTCGCCGACGACCAGCTCGCGTTCTATGGGGGCAACCGCGATTCTGTCCGCGCCTGGTTCGCCCGCCGCGATGCGGGCATCGCGTCGCTGCTCCGGTTCGGCGGCACCGAGGTGCGCATGGACGGCACCGTGCACACCAGCTTCACCGACCTCCCCCTCTGGAGTCCGGTGCTGGCGCGGCGGTTCGGGATCGCAGGGAGCGATGACCCGGGCGACGTGCACGCCGCGGTGACCGCCCTCACCGTGCGGTTCTTCGACCAGTATCTGAAAGGCGACAGCGGCACGACCAGCGTGGAGCTGCCCCGCCGCGCCCGGGTGCGGATCATCCGCCACGAGCCGAAACAGTAGCGGCCCGATCGGCACCGGAGCCCGACGCGCCGTGGCCGGATGCGCGGGGTCGGACGCGTGACGCCCGGCCCCGAACAACTCACTGCACGATGATGGTCCCGTGCATGCCCGCTCCAGGGCTTCCGTGGAAGCGACAGTAGTACTCGTACGTCCCCGGGACCGTGAGCGTCACGGTCGTACTGCCACCCGCGTTCACGGTCCGGTCCCAGGACGTGGCCGTCGCCGGCACGGCGCTCGAGGTCGTCGTGTGGGTGGTGCCATCGCTATTCTGCCAGACGACCGTCGCTCCTGCGCTCACCGTGAGCGTCGCCTGGTGGAACGACGAACTCTGCATGCAGATCTGCGTGGCACTCGGCACGCACGACGACCCATTGGGCCCTGATCCGCTGTCCCCGCCGCAGGCGGCGGCGGCCACAAGAAGGCACAACATCGATATTCGCATTGCGTGTTCAACCCCTCCGGTTCGGGCAGTGCTGGTTGATTTGCGCCATTGGGATTCGGGTCGAACCCGGTTCCCGGGGCGACGGTCGACATCGCGAACTGGTCCATCGCCTCCCGGGGCTACCGGGTCGACCGCCGCGACCGTCGGCGAGGCGTAGGGTATGCTCGGTGCCCTTGGGCCCACAAGCAGACGGCGGCGAACGTGTCGCACGGTACGGTGAAGGGAAGAAAAGAGCAGACTGGCGTCGGAATCCAAAGCTGGTGTCGGTTTTGGTTCGAAGCTGGCACGCAGACTAGAATGAAGACAGGGACCGCTGTCCGGCGAACTCCCGATCCCGCGGGCGAAACCAACGCGGCATGATTGCGTAGAGCCCGTGCCACCCCCAACTCAGCTGCGAGAATCCCGCCGTGCATCTCCGTTTCCCCAGCTCTCTCGTTCGCACTGTCCTGGCGACCACGATCCCGGCGCTGTTGAGTCTGGCAGCTATCGGGCGCGCACAACCGCCGGTACGTGACCTCCCCGCGCCGTCCCGCGAGCTCGACGATCCGTTCTCCATGATATCGGGTGTCACCGAGCTCAAACCCGGCCAGGTCGTCGTGGTCGATGGTCTCGAGGCGCAACTGTCGGTCGTGGATTTCAATTCCGGCTCCAAGACGGCGCTCGGACGGTCGGGCGGTGGCCCCGGCGAGTACCGCACGCCGGCGGGCATCTTCCACATTCAGGGTGATACGCTCTGGGTCCTGGACGCGACAGCGCAACGCATCGTCGCGTTCAATCCCGACCTGACTCCGGGAACGCCCTTCACGTTCCTGACGTTCGATCAGCAGACGAGCACCGCTTTCACTGCCCCGTTCTTCAGCGACCGCCGCGGGCACCTGTACGCCAGTTCGATGACACTGCAATTGGGCCGCGGCGCCAACGGCGTCTCCATGCAGATGCCCGATTCGGTATCGGTGGTCCGCTTCGATCCACGCACCAAGACAGGCCGCGAGGAGCTGGCGAAAGTGCGGTTCCCCACCAGCGGCAAGCCGGAGATGAAGCAGACGGGGACCACGGCGTTCAAATACACCCTGGCATTCCCGGGGCTCGTCGCGTCGGACCCCTGGACGGTGTTTCCTGACGGACGCGTGGCCGTGCTGCGCGGCGGCAGCTACACCGTGGAGTTCATCAGTCCCGACGGGAAGCACTCGGCGCCAGTGAAGGTGCCATACGATCACATCGCCGTGACGGACGCGGACAAGAAGGCCGAGATGGACGAGGTCAAGCGCCAGACCGCCGAGCAGTCGCGCGCGGTCCAGAAGATGATGCCGGCCAACGTGACCATGACGTTCGACATCCTGCCGCCGGACACGTGGCCGAGCGAGTATCCTCCGGTCGCACCGTTAGGCGCGCTGGCGGCGCCGGACGGCCGGCTGTGGGTGAAGCGCTCCACGCCAGTTCGCATCGGCCGCGAGCAGTGGGACGTGATCGATCAGAGCGGCAAGCTGGTCGCGCGCTGGCGCCTGCCGAAGAAGGTGACGCTGGCCGCGGTGGGCCAGGGCGCGGTCTACACGGTGCGCACGGACGAGGACGACCTCCGGTACGTCCAGCGGGTGCAGCTGCCTCGTTAGGCGGCGTCCCGGCACCGTCCGATGACCGACCCGGAGCCGTCCGGACCGCTCGACAGTGCGGCCGTGCGCGACAACGCCGACGCCCATCGCTACGAGATCGCGGTCGGCGGGCAGACGGCGTTTCTCGAATACCGCCGCCGCCCGGGGGTGGTGGTTCTGGTCCACACCGAGGTGCCGCCGTCGCTGCGCGGCCGTGGGCTCGCAGCCAGGCTGGCGCGATTCGCACTCGAGTCGGCTCGCTCAGCGGGCCAGCGGGTCGTCGTGCGCTGTCCGTTCGTGAAGGCGTACCTCGAGCGGCATCCGGAATTGCGCGCGACGGCGACCCCCGACGCGACCGGGCCCGGGCGCGAGGGTGCCTAGCGGATAGTCGCCAGCCGACGAGGCAGCGCGTACCGCTGGCGGCAGGCGGCACGTACCCCCGCCGGCAGGCGGCACGTACCCCCGGCAGGGTCTGCCGCGCGTCCGCGAGTTTTCGCTCACCTCTTGCTTTTCCGACGTCCCGATGCGGGATTGAAGTGCTGAGCCGCTGGCCACTTACGGCGCCTGGGACGTACGGGAGAGACTGTCCAGCATGAGGATACTCGCCGCTCTGGTTGCGGGCACGGCAGCCACGGTCGTGTTCGCGCGTGGGACCGCCGTCGGCGGAAGCCTGCCCGATCCGACCACCGCGCGCGGCATGCCCGCCAGCGCATTCGACCCCGTTGTGCAGCGGTACTGCGGCACGTGTCATAACGACAAGACGCTGAAGGGCAACATGTCGGTCGACGGGTACGCGGTCGAAACGGCGTACAGCCGGCTGGCGCAGTCGGAGAAGATGATCCGGAAGTTGCGGGCCGACATGATGCCGCCACCGGGTGCACGCAGGCCGGGGGGCGACACGCTGGTAGGGCTGGTCGAGACCTTGGAGCGCGTGATCGACAGCGCGGCCCGGCCCAACCCTGGGTCGCGCCCGTTTCAGCGGATGAACCAGGCCGAGTACGAACGCGCGGTCAAGGACCTGCTCGGGGTCGAGATCGACGCCGGTGACTTTCTCCCGCTCGACACGAAGAGTGCGAACTTCGACAACATCGCCGACGTGCAGGCCCTCTCCCCCACCCTGCTCGAGTCGTATCTCAACGCGGCCGCGGCGGTGAGTCGCATGGCGATCGGCGATCGACACGCGCCGTCAACGATCGCGGCGTTCCGGTCGTCGCCGTTCGTATCGCAGCACCCCTGGAATCACGCCGACGGCGCGCCGTACGGGACGCGCGGCGGCATCGTCGCGGACTACGTCTTCCCGGCCGACGGCATGTACACGTTCCGGATGAACGTGGCTGCCGGCGTGGGCATGCGCCTCGAGGACGTCGACGTCTCGATCAACGGGGAGCGCGTCGCCCTCCTGCATTACGAGAAAGGCATCGAGCGCACGTTCGCGTCGGCCGACGCGCCGGAGGGGGCCGACTACGTGCGAACCGAGCCCCTGTTCGTGCGAGCCGGCCAGCAACGGGTGGCCGCCGCGTTCGTGCGCACGACGGATGGGCCATACGAGGACCTGATCAAGCCACACGACTGGTCGCAGGCTTCGAACGGCACCGCGAGCGTCGGCACCACCGAGCCCCCGCACATGGTGGAGCTGGCGATCATCGGCCCGACGAAGATCACCGGCGTGTCCGACTCTCCCAGCCGGCGGTTGATCTTTTCGTGCCACCCGAGCGCCGCGGCGGCGGCGCGAACCTGCGCACGCCAGATCCTGACGCGAATCGGCACCAGGGCGTACCGTCGACCGCTCGATGCGCACGACCTGCAGGGTCTGCTGTCCTTCTACGACAAGGGCGTGAAGCAGGGAGGATTCGAGGAAGGAGTGCGCCTGGCACTGCAGGCAATGCTCGCCAGCCCGTACTTCGTCTTCCGGATCGAGACGGCGCCGCCGAACGTCCAGGCGGGAGAAGACTACCAGCTCGGCGACTACGACCTGGCGTCGCGGCTCTCGTTCTTTCTCTGGGGATCCCTCCCCGATCAGACACTCCTCGCGCTGGCGCAGCAGCACCAGCTGTCGAATGAGGAGGTCCTGGACAAGCAGGTGCGTCGGATGCTGGACGACCCGCGGTCCGAGGCACTCGCGACCCGGTTCGCCGCGCAATGGCTGCGTCTCCAGGATCTCGACAAGGTGCGCCCCGACGCGTTCTGGTTCCCCGACTTCGACCAGCAGCTGGCCGACGCGATGCGGCGCGAGACGGAGCTGTTCTTCTACGACATCGTGCGCGGCGACCGGAGCGTGCTCGATCTGTTCACCGCCGACTACACCTTCGTCAACGAGCGCCTCGCCCGGCACTACGGGATCCCCGGCGTGCGAGGACCGGACTTTCAGCGTGTGCAGTATCCGGACGACACGCGCCGCGGCCTGCTTGGCCAGGGGAGCATCCTGGTGCAGACGTCGCTGGCGAACCGGACCTCCCCGGTGCTGCGCGGCAAGTGGGTCATGCAAGTGCTGATCGGGATGCCCCCGCCTCCGCCGCCGCCTAACGTGCCGACGCTCGACGAGACCGAGGACGCCAGGAACGGCCGGATGCTCACCACCCGCGAACGGATGGAGATCCATCGCCACAACCTGGTGTGCAATGCCTGTCACCAGTACATGGATCCGATCGGCCTCGCCCTCGACAATTTCGACGTCACAGGACGGTGGCGATATCGCGAGAACGGCGAGCCCCTCGATACGCGGGGACGCATGTACGACGGCAGCGAAATCGCGTCGCCGGCCGACCTGACCAACGCGCTGCTCAAGCGCCCGATTCCGCTGGTGCGGGCGTTCACCGAGAACCTGATGGCCTACGCCATCGGGCGGCGCATCGAGGACTACGATCAACCCACCGTGCGCGCGCTGGTGCGCGACGCGGCAGCAGATGGATACCGGATCTCGTCGATCATCACCGGTATCGTGAACAGCAACGCGTTCCGCGCCAAGCGCGCAGACGCGGCGGCGGACGGCAACAGCGGACACGGCGGTCGGTAGCGATCCACTTCGGGGAGACCCATACACATGCACATCCTCAGCGGGAAGAGCATTCCACGCCGGACGTTTCTCCGGGGCATGGGGGCGACCATCGCCCTCCCGTATCTCGACGCCATGGTGCCCGCGGCACGGCTGTTCAGCCGCCACAGCCCGGTCGACGACAAGACGCGCCTGGTGGCGATCGAACTCGTGCACGGGGCGGCCGGTTGCAATGCCTGGGGCGCGACCAGGAACCTCTGGGCGCCGGCGGAGGTGGGACGCAGTTTCGCGCTGAATCCCGACGGAGCGCTGGTCTCGCTCGAGCCGTGGCGCGAATACCTGACCATCGTGAGCAACACCGATGTTCGCATGGCGGAAGCGTTCGACGCGCCGGAAATCGGCGGCGATCACTTCCGGTCGAGCGCGGTCTTCCTCACCCAGTCGCACCCGAAACAGACCCAGGGCTCCGACCTCTACGTCGGGACCTCACTGGACCAGCTCGTGGCGCAACGGATCGGCCACCAGACGGCCATCCCGTCCATGCAGCTCTGTATCGAGAATCTCGACCAGGCCGGCGGATGCTACTACAACTACGCCTGCGCCTATACCGACACCATCAGCTGGTCGAGTCCCAGCGAGCCTCTGCCGATGATCCGGAATCCGCGCGTGGCGTTCGACCTCCTGTTCGGCGCGGGAACCACCAACGCCGACCGCGCCGAGCGGCGCAAGGCGAACGAAAGTATCCTCGACTGGATCACCGGCGAGGTGTCCGGCCTCAAGCGCGAACTGGGCCCGGCCGATCGCCAGCGCCTGGATCGCTACCTGCAGAACATCCGGGAGCTCGAGACGCGTATTCAACGCGTCGAAGCGCGCAACACGAGCGGCGAGGCGCGCGAATTGCCCGAGGCGCCTCCGGGCGTGCCGGATTCCTTCGAAGAACACATGAAGCTGATGTTCGACGTGCAGGTGCTCGCCTTCGAGTCCGATATGACCCGCGTCTTCTCGTTCAAGACCGGGCGCGACGCGTCAAGCCGGGCGTATCCGGAAAGCGGCACCGACAAGGGGTTCCATCCTGCGTCGCACCACGGCGGGCGCGAGGCGAACATCCTCGACTTCAACAAGATCAACCGCTATCACGTGAGCATGCTGCCGTACTTCCTGGACAAGTTGAAGAACACGATGGAAGGCGACGCGAGCCTGCTCGACAAGACGATGATCGTCTACGGCTCACCGATGGCGGACGGGAACCTGCACAACCACCGTCGCTGCCCGCTGCTGGTGCTGGGCCATGCGAACGGCCGGTTGTCCGGGAACCTCCACCTCAGGGCGCCCGACGGAACCCCGATGGCCAACGTGATGCTGGCGCTGATGCACAAGCTCGGTCTCGACGATCTCAAGGGCTTCGGCGACAGCACCGATGACTTCTCGCTGTCGTGAGGCGGCGCGGATTTCACTCGGCATGCAGCGGGTGGTGCGGACGACAGAACCTCGGCGCCGGCATACACCGCGCCGCTATTGAACCGGTGAAGCCCCACGTCATGAGGACCAACGCATGAGCGCGAGCCGGCGACCAGTCCGACACCTTCCATTTGGCGCCGCCGTCCGGGTGTCGATGATGATCGCGGCGCCGAGCCTCCTCGCCGCGCAGAGCGCCGGCACCGGGGATGCGGCCGCCCGACGCGACGTCCGCACCAGCCGTGCGCCGTCGGTCGTCGCCGACGCCGCGATGTGGCGCGACCTCTCCCAGGTGAAACGACTCATCGCGCAGGGTGCGGACGTCAACCTCGCCGAGGGCGACGGCATGACCGCCCTGCACTGGGCCGCCGAACACGGCGATTCGGCGATGACAGCCGAATTGATCCGGGCCGGCGCCCGTCCGAGCGCGGTGACCCGCATCGGCAACTACACGCCGCTGCACATCGCCAGCAAGTCTGGAAGCGGACCGGTGGTCCGGGCGCTGCTCAAGGCGGGGAGCAATCCGACCGCCACGACCGCGAGCGGCGCCACGGCGCTGCACTTCGCCGCGGCGTCCGGGAGCGTGGACGCCGTCAACGCGCTGCTGGACCGGCACGCCGACCCGAACGCGCGCGAGCGCGAATGGGGACAGACCCCATTGATCTTCGCCGCCGAAGCCGATCGCGCCGGCGTTATCGGCGTCCTCCTCAAACGGGGCGCGGACCCGTCGTTGCTCACCACGACCATCAGCCTCCCCGAACAGGCCGTTGAGGACGCGGCCGCCACCAGACGGCGGAACGACGTCCTCCGCTCGTTCGAACCGCAGCCAAAGACGGACTCCACGGTGGCGGCGACTGCGGCATCTATGTCGACGGCGTCCACGTCGAGCGCCGTTGCGTCGTCGGGACCGCCACCCACCCCCGAGCCACCGACCGCCGGCGTCCCCAACGGCGGTGTCGCGAATCAGGGCGGACGGCGCGGCGGAGCGGCCGGCCCGCCTCCACCCAAGGGGCCATTCACGTCCGCACAGGTGCAGGACGCTATCGTCGAAGGACGCAAGGTGCTCCTCGCGCCGCCCAAACCGGGTGAGAAGGCAGCGGAAGAAGACACCACCGACGGCCAGGTCGCCGGCTATGCCTCCACCGTCGGCGACATGGGAGGGCTTTCGGCGCTCCACCACGCCGTCAGGCAGGGCAGCCTCGATGCCGTGCTGGCGTTACTCGACGGCGGCGCCGACATCAACGAGGTGAGTGGCGCGGACAGCACCACGCCGTTGCTCCTCGCCGCCATCAACGGCCAGTTCGATGTGGCGATGCGCCTCATAGAGCGTGGGGCGAATCCGAACATCGCCAGCACTGCCAACGTCACCCCGCTCTACGCCGCCATCAACACCCAGTGGGCGCCAAAGTCCCGCTATCCGCAGCCGGAAGCCGTCCAGAATCAGAAGACGTCATACCTGGACATCATGACGGCGCTGCTCAAGGCGGGCGCACAACCGAACGTGCGCGTCAGACACCACCCGTGGTATTTCGCGTACAACAACTGCGGCAACTCCAATTGCGGCCTGGAGAATCTCGAGGGGACGACTCCGTTCTGGCGCGCCGCGTACGCGGTGGATGTGGACGCGATGCGGCTGCTGGTGTCGTATGGCGCCGATCCGAACATCCCGTCCCAGCGCACGCCGGGGGCCGCCGGCGGCGGCCGCGGTGGCGGACGTGGTCGTGGTGGACGGGGACCGGATCCCAACGCGATACCGCTCGACTCCGCCGCGCTCAATGCCCCGGTCGGGATCGGCGTGTATCCCATTCACGCCGCAGCGGGTGTGGGGTACGGCAATGGTTTCGCCGGCAACTCGCACCGTCACGCACCCGACGGCTGGATGCCGGCGATGAAGTACCTGGTCGAGGAGCTCCACGCGAACGTGAACGAGCGCGACCCGACCGGCTACACGCCGCTGCACCACGCCGCCGCGCGGGGCGACAACGAGATGATCCTGTATCTCGTGTCGAAGGGAGCGGACCCGAAGGTGGTGGCGAGAAACGGGAGGACTACGGTCGACATGGCCAACGGACCCGTGCAACGCGTGCGGCCGTTCCCCGAGACGATCGCGCTACTCGAAAAGCTCGGGGCGACGAATCACCACCGATGTGTGTCGTGCTAACTCCGGCCATAGGCCATTGGTCCCAGGCTATGGGCCGTGGGCCAGAGTTCATAGGGAGGCCATAGGCCATAGGCCAGTAGCCGCTTCGGCTGCGATGTCCCAGCTTCGCGTGTCCGATTCCGTCCTGTGGGCTGCACGTCGCCACGCTTGTGGCCTATGGCCCAGAGTGCGCGTGGACCGGCCTGCAGCTTCCCCCGCCACCGTCGCCTGCGCGCCCTTCGCCAGATAGCTCACGACGTTCTCCCGCTTGTGCCACTGACAACGCTGCACGTCGGCGCGATCCACGTACACCTCCTCCACGCCGGCGCAGAGGCCCTTCCCGCCGTCGACCACCACCAGGAGCCGACCCCGTTGGGGCCACGCCCCGCTCGACCAGCTCCCGCAGGAAGCCCGCACACACCCGCTTGTTCTCCGTCGCCGTCTGCACGAGCGCCAGGATGCACTTCTCCCCCGTGGCGGTGACGCCCAAGGCGACGACCAGCTGGTCCTGGGCGGAGGTCTTTCCGTCGAGGACGAGCACCAGCCATTCGCGATCATCGTGCCGCCGCTCCTGGAGCTGTCGGAGCGCGCGCGCACTCGCCCGGATGAAGCGGCGCGATACGCTGCACTTGACCAAGCCGAACGCTTCCCCTGCCTGGCAGAGCCGGGGGGTCTCCCACTGTTAGCTTAGCTAAGCTAGCTCTGGGACTCACCCTCGCAGAGCCAACGCAGGATTACGGAGGCAGTGAGGTGTGAAGTTGGCGCCCTCGAATCAGCGGCGCCATCATGGCCAGTGATGTCGCCGAATGCGTTCGACATCATTGTCGTCACGCGATATGACGTAGATGCAGTTTTCTCCGAACCCCGCAACCCGCTCCCGCTTGCGAAGCTCCAAGGTGCCGATGAGTCCCCGCACTCGATCAACGACGTCGTAGTTATTCGTCGGTATTGAGCCGGCCACCGTCCGTCGTACGACCACTCGTCCACCAGGCGCTGCGAACAGGGCCGGATCCCCGGGTGCCCGGTACTCGAAGGGCGGAAGCTGCTTCGGAAAATCCGCCACATCAAAAAGCGGCGGACGCCCCGGTCTTGTAGGGTTGGCCTCTCGAAAGGCCCGCCGATCCACCTCTGCGAGCTCGCGCTGCCCGTTGGGAAGCGGCGCCCCACGTATGACGCGACCGTCGAGCGAACGCCAGTCCACACGGTACGGGTCGAGTCGCGCGATTGCGATCCAGCCGTCGGGAAAAAGGTGGACGGCTTCGCCCGTTGCGAATGGTTTGAACATTCTTGTGGTAATCGAAGCACCGTTTTGCGACACCGTCCGAGTCTCGGATGGGACAGCGCGCAACACCGCGACCGTCTCCGCTCGCGCGGAGCTTCGCTCGAGCAGGATGGCATACACGGAGTCGGTCGAGCCGGTGGGCTGCCCTGTTGCATCACCAAGGCTGCGACTGACAAGAACGTGACCAAGCGAATCTGCGCCATGGATGAAGCCGCGCGTCTCTCGAACGATTGGATCGTCAGGGCGAACCGCACCCACGATGCGCTCGTCATGAAATACGATCCATCGGCGCGACAGATCGAACATCACCGTTGAATCGTCGCGTACCGCGAACAGCAGGGTCGTGCCGTCGTACTCCTCGGGACCACGGCCGATGCGCCCTACGGGGCTAACACCCCCGCTGCCAAAGTCGCCCACCATGACGCGCCCATCTCGCCCATCGGTGATCAGGATTCGGCCGCCCTTGAGCTCCCTGATCGAGGTGATCCCACTGAACTCGGCGTCCAGTCGACCCTCCAACGCTCCGAGCTTGAGGATGGCGCTCGCCTGTGCCAGCGCAACCGAGCTGAAAAGGTGCAACATGCTGAGCGCGAATGGAGCAATCATCATGCGCGATCGCAGCCTTGCGCTGCCAAGAATCGGAGGGCCGATGGGGAAGAGACTGGCTCCGCGAAGAGACCCTACGGTCCTCGACCGCGTGAAATATAGGACGAGTTGTGTGACGGCGGGCTGCCATTTCTCCCCTTGGGAAAGCGCGGCGAGCGGTGCGCCACCGGTCACGGATGCCCCGCGGAACCGGCGCACCTCGGCCCGAGGCCGGAACGGTGTCAGCTTTCGCACCCAAGACTGGAGCGGCCGTCGAAAACTGCTCACGAACTTGAGACCCCTCCCCACACTTCGCAACGCGTGATTTCCCCTGTGAAGAGCCGCATCTCAAAGACGAAATGCCATCAAATTCACCCACTCATTTCCCCGAAGACCCATAATTACTGACCGCAAAGGCCGCTTGGGACGGCAGGCCTCGCGGGCTGCGCCTCGACGAGGAGTCAACACGCTGCTGTGTGACAACCCATCCCGTCGGCATAGCAGCACTGAGCTGGAGTGTAAGAGCAACACCACTGGAAGCCGTTGTTGCAGCACGCCACGAATCCTGGATCGCAGTGTTGAGAGCAAAGGTCATCGTCGGCCCTCGCAGACGCCAAGGGCGCGGCACCGACAACAGTGGCGAACGCCAGTGCAAGCCGGAGTACGCTTCGATTCATGGAGATCCTCCTGAAGTAGTGAGTCGATTGACGTGCCTCACCTCGAGGCTGCGGCCCCCGCTGCCGTCCGCGGCCTCTCGCTGGCCCGACCGACGCTGAAGAGCCAGCCCTCTATTTGTTCGACCGACGGGACGCCTCCATAGACCGAATCGCCCACGATCCACGTTGGAGTCCCCACGACGCCCACCTTGCGGGCCAACTCAACGTCAGCATCGATACGCTCGCGGAATTGACCCGCGCGCAAGCATCTATCGAAGCGATTGAGATCAGGCACCGACGATTGCTTCGCGTAGTCTCGCCACGAGCGCCGATTCAGTTTCGCATAATTGGCGAATAGCGCGAAGTAGTACTTCTCAAAGGCTCCTTGATCACCGGCGCATTCAGCGGCGAGTGCCGCGTCACGCGCATGCGGGTGCGCCTCGATTGGCATGTGACGAAATACAACCGAAATGCGCGAAGGGTACTTTCGCCAAACTTCCTCCAGTTCCCCAGCGGCCACAGCGCAAAACGGACATTCGAAGTCGGCAAATTCGACAACCTGGAGTGGCGCGTCGACGCGCCCGAGGCGAAGTCCGCCGGCCCGAAGCGACAGCCCTGGGGGGAGTGGCCGGCCACTTGCGGGCTGGGACGGTCGCCCCGGCGGCGGCGGCGGTGAGCGGAAGAACTGCTGCCGTATGGAGAGGAGCGTCACGTTTACACAGCACACGACCAGAATGCTGGTAACGACTTTCTCGCCTAGTCGCGAAAATTGCACTCCCGACCCTCCACCAATCGGCTCTCCTTGCTCTCATTCAACACATCGCCCGTCGAGCGACCTTCCCGATGCTACGTGTCGTTTGCGCGCATCCACTCGTTAGACCCGTTTTTCGGGTACGAGTAGGATCTAGCAGGCGGCCGTATGACAGCTCCCGGGGTCCGCGTAGCAACACTGTGCTTCAGCATACGAGCAGCACCAGATGGTTTCGCCTGAATGGCAGCATGCCACATAACCTGGGTCGCAGTGCTGCGAGCACGTGTCGTCGTCCGCTCCAGCTGCCGTGAGCGGCAAGGCACCCATGATCGTGGCAATTGCCAGCATGGCCCGCAAATGTGCTTTCATTATTGTCACCCCCCCGATGGATCGCACATCTTGCATCCAGCGCTGATGAGGCAAAGGCAAATGCGCGGCGTCCTAGCAAGCAGCCGTCCAACAGCCAAGGAGATCAGCGAAGCAGCACTGGGCTTCGCTATAGGTGCAGCAGAAGACCTGAGTGTTGTTATCGTAGCAGCAGGCGACGAAGTTTGGATCACAATGTTGAGAGCAGAGATCGTCGGCTCTTGCAACTGCAAGCGGAATGGCCCCCACTACGGTGGAGATTGCCAAGGCTTGTCTAAGAACGCCTCTCATCGTCCCTATCTCCTTTTGATGTTGTGCCGTCGAGCGTTGCGTGCAGCGGGTGCACAATCCACATGCTGGCAGCGTTACACATCATTCCATCGTTGCTCGTCCCTGCCTCCCGCCGCTGAATGTCCGCCACCAACGGTTCAACGCCGGCGTGCATTACCTGACGTCATCTCACCCGCTCGTCAAAGCGCGAACCACGATCGTAGCTTCCCGATCCTTCCGCAACCGCAAAGACGGCGAGTTTACCGCATTTTTCCCGGAGGGAACCCAATTCCCAAGAGGCGAAGCACCGTATCCTGGAATCGTTCGCGCAGCACCTCGATCGTTCCCAGGCTCAGGTCACGGAGTGAAACGCCGGCCACCTGCGTCACATCACGCCGCAACGTGTCCACGTCCACCTCGCACTCCACCGCGATGGACTCCCAACTTCGCCACGGCGTTTTTCGCGCCGCGGCTCGCAAGAGTCGAATCCATCGCAGCACCTCCTTCGGCGTGACCCTCCCTGATACCGATCTCGTCCGCACATCGGACAGCGTCCGTACCGGCAATCCGCACTCCTTCGCCAGCCGCTCCACGGAGTTCACCGGAGCACGACTCCGGCACGCCGCAGCGATCGCGAGCCGCACGTCCCGCGGGAGCGAACCCGCGCGCAGCACGTTGCGGGCAACGGCCTCCAGGTATGAGTACTTGAGGACCCGGACCACCGCCGGGAATAGCTGCTCCGGGAACCGCCGTCACCCAGACCACTGCGTCCGCGGGACCGGTCGAGGTATTGCCGGCACTCTCCACGTCCCGCGTCGCCACCACCACGATCGGCGTCTCCGGCGCATGAGTCCTGATCGCCTCGAGGTGGTCTCTTGCGGCATCGTCCTTGAGCGAGGGCACCACGACCACCACGCAGTCGACGGCGGGCGCCAACTGCTCCACGTTGGTCCACTGCTCGCAACGCCGCATCGAACACGCGCTCCCCAGCGACGCACGCACGCTGCGCTCCGCCTCCGGAGAATCACAGAAGACGGCCAGCGTCGGCCCACCGCTTGCGCTGTCGACGAACTGCACCTGTGCTGCGCCGGGATTCCATGTTGCGACTGCAGAGCCCGGTGAACCACCTCACCACGCAAGACCAGAGCGGCGTCTTGAGCGATCGCCGGACCTGAGGCGAATCGCCACGCCATTCTGGTGGACGGCGCAGGCCACGACCGACACCCATGTGCAGTTGTGATATATGTCGTAACATGTGTCCGCTCGAGCGGGACGGGGCGACGTGGTGCCCGTGCAAACTCCCTGAAGGACGCCGTCATGGGGCGCTCCCGAACTGATGGCGCCACGGCTGGCAAACTCACCCAACCCGACCGACGGTTGGTGTCGTCACGCTATCGCCGCCGTCGCCGGGCACCTCCGCCGACCAGCGATTACGGGCTACCGATGGCCGCTCGCTGATTCGCTGAACGCTGATCGGTGATCGTCCCCACCTTCATGCCTGACGGCGTGCCCAAGACTGTCCCCCGCACCATCACCTTCGCCCAGGACACAGTGTCTGACGCTTCGCGCCATCCCCTGCTTTCTCCGGCCGAGAGCCCACGGCCGTCAGTCGACAGCGCTCCGCATTCGGCTCCGACACTCGTCGACCGCCGCACCTTCGTTGGCCGGTGCATCGCCGCCGGCGCCGCTATTGCCCTCACCGGCACCGCCTGCTCCACACGCGCGGGCGACACCGGCCGCGCAGCGAAGTCCGCGGACGCGGCGCGGCCAGGCCCACGTCGCTGCAAACCGGGTCAGGTCCAATGCTTCCTATTGCCTAAACGGAAATAGACGTAATGTTGTCGAAAGTACTGAGCCCCCGTTGCGGCGAAGCTCACTGACACCTGAGTCTCGTTTCGCGACTCCCCTCCACTTGAACCTTTGCAGGAGCGGCCATGAATCGCTTCAGCATCCCTTCCGCGGTGGGTCTGCTGGTCAGCGTGCAGGCCCACGCACTGGCTCAAGAAGCCGATCGTGGTGTTCCCAGCTTCACGTCGATCGACGCACCGGTCTACGACCGATCAAGGCCGGGCGTCTTGATACCGTTTAACATTGGCGGTTTCGACGGTTGCCTCCATGGCCAGCGGTTCGCAATCACGCTTCGAGTCAAAGACCGGGAGATGGAGTCAATCGCGATACCCGTGCGACTACCGGCGAAGGACTCCTCCGCAATAGGCGCCCAGGCAATTGACGGGCTCCAACTGCCATGCGGAAGGTACGCGGCCTACTGGGCGGACCCGTATGGTGCACTCCTCACGGCACCAGACTACAGGTACTACATAGACCTCGACGTCTCCCACCAGGTGGAGGTATCCAGGAGGTACGAGGTGCCATAGCGCCAACGCAGGTGCGCCAGGCCTGATCGTCGTGAGTTGAGTCCCCGCCATGGCCGATAACTTTCGGCCTATGGCCTCTCCGCCGCCAGCATCAGATCCACGTGTTCCTGGCACTGCTGTAGTCCGCCCTCCCCTTCTTCCCAGCTCACCCGACCGTCTCCGTTGGCATCAGAACCGGAGATGAGCTGCGCCGAAAGCGATACCATCTGGCTGACCAGTGCCGCGGCGTCGGACGCCGACGTGGCCGCCCGCACCTGTTGCGCCAGTGCCAGAAGCTGATCGGCGCGCTTGACGGTATTGCGCGCCGATGTCGCGATGTGCACCGCGTGGGTCATGATGTTCTGCGAGGCCCCGGGTGATTTGGCTGCCAGTTCGATGTGCGTGGCGACGCCCGTGGCCGCCTTCTTCACTCCGTATCCGAGGCCGGGGCCGCTCGCTATCACCGTCGGATCGATGGCATGAATCACGTGACCGGCGTGGAGCTTCATGGCGTCCAGATTGGCGGGATCGCGCGCCGCCAGCTGTGCGTGCTGCGCGGCGATGCGCGCCTCAGCCATCGCGGTGGGGAGCAACCCTTGTCCGTCCGGCGTGTCGCCGAATCCGTTTACGACGTGACCGATGTGCACACCCGCCGGTCCAGGCGGAACCGGCACCTTCGCGGCCGCGCCGCCCGGCGCGCTCCGCGGCGGCGGCGCGTGATACTGCCCGGGAATGGGCTGACCCGTCACGGCCACCAATGCGCTGTCGAACATCTGCCGGGCGACCGAGTCGGTGCTCACCACATACGTCTTGTGCCGATATTCCTCCTCCGTCATGCCGTTCTTCTGGAGGATCTCCGTAATCTGGGTGTGCAGCTGCTCCCGTAGTTGCTGTTGAGCTTCCTCCTTGGCATTCCCCGCTTTCGCGAATTGCGCCTGGAGTGAATCACGCGCTTCCGCGATCGCGGCCTGGATCCTGGCGAACGCAGCGATTTCATCGCGCCCCATCGCCGGCGCGGATGGTGGCCCGGACTGCGCGGCCACGGTCGACACGGCGATCGCCACCACGGACAGAATCTGCAAGGCTGAGCGGGCGAACCGAATGTGGACCACCGATGCCGAGCGAGCGGGTGGACGGGAGAATCCGGGAGCGGCTCCAAGTATAGAGGCCGCGTGGGCGTGGTCAATCCGCCTGCCAGCGAACGCGTGCGGTGCCGCACAGCGGGGCGGCCGCTTCCATCGCGGACTCGGGCCGCGGGCTATGGAAACACGACCGCAATCACCGGATGGAGCTCGAAATTGTTCGGCGCGACACCATGCTGCGGCGTCGAATGCCGCTGGTCGAAGAATCCCACCCCGGTGATGCGGACCCGCACTGGAGACGACAACTCCTTGTACCTGGTGGGCGGTGTCCCGAGACGGGTGGCGAGCGCCTGGCGGACATCGTCGAACGCGGTCCGGCTGTCGCTCAGACAAACACGCCGGCAATCGGAACTGGGGACTTCGGCGATGATGGTCGTGGCGTGATTCGATTCCGAGGCGATGACGATGTGGATGTCCTTGTCGGCTTCGCGAATCCAGCCAAGGATCACACCGTGGACCTCGTAGACCGCGCGTTCCACGTCGCCCAGTCGGCCGTTGTCCGGCTTCTCCTCCGGCTCCTCGAGTTTGCGCAGCTGGAACGGCGTGCGCACGACGGGAGTGAGATCAACCTCGTCCGCGTCGGCATCGGTCAGCGTCTTCACGGCCCAGCGCTCCACGCCGCACTTGACTCCGCACGACGTCGCAATCTCCGCTGCGCCGATCGACTGCACGGAGTCCGCGCCTGGGGTCGCCCGCGGCGGCCGCACCCGGTGCGCAAAGGAAATCGACACCCAACCCGTGTCACCCGATGTCGTCGCGACGTGCAGGTAGTCGTTGCGGAGCGTGTCCGGACGAACCAGGGCGACGGTGTCCTCGGGCTCGAGCAGGCGAAGGGTGCCCGTGTTCTTCGTGGCCGTCGCACGAAGGCGGACGACATTCTCGATGACCACCTGCTGGGCGCGCATCGGGGCGGCGGACGATCCCGCGATGGCAGCCAGCGCGATGAAGCGGAGAGATGAGAACATCTGGACCCCGGCTCGATGTTGTCACCGGTACGATGGCACCGCGCGCCCCGGTTCTGCCAACACGTCACGGGAGGTTCCGATACACGGCGTCACATGCTGCGGGCTCGACCAGGGCTACCTTAACCGCCGTACAGATTTTCATCGGGCGGCCGCGGCAGCGTTTCAGCGCCCGTCAGGGCTCAGTCGGGCGATCACTCCGGCGGTCACCGCCTGTGCCACCGTGCTCTGCAGCTGGAGCGTACTGTCCGCGACGCCGTTGAAGGTCTGCGCCCACATGGTGGAGTCCCTGGCGACGTCCACCAACCGCATGACCACCCGCAACGCGTTTCGCTCCCGCTGCACGGTGCCCTCGACAAGAAGGGCCACATCCGGCGCGACAGTGCTGTCGCGGCGCGAGCGGATCCGATCGCGGATCGCCAGGGCCGATGCCGCCGACGAAACCCGCATGCCGGCGATACCGGCCATGGCGTTCGTCAGCTCGGAGGTGATCCCGTCGGCCACGTTGCGAGCGCGCGAGTCGGATCCCACACCGTCGAGCGGGAGCACGGCGATGGACCGCTCCAGGGCCGGGGCCGTCGGCACGGGCGCCGCGGCCGCGGGCGTGGCTGCGGTTCGTTGACGCACCCAGACCCGCACCGTGGCCGCGACCACCAGGAGCGCCACCAGTCCTGCCAGGACGAGGGTCCAGCCCGGGCGGCGGCGCGGACTCACCGGCGCGTTGAAGATCCCGCTGACCATCGACGGATCTTCGAGTGCGCGGAGCACGGCCGTCGCCGACTCGGGACGTCGCAGGGGGTCCTTCTCCAGGCACTTGCTGATGAGATTGTCGAGTTCCGGCGGGACGTCATAGCGCCGGAGCGAAAGCGGCGGGGGGACCTCGCTGAGCTGCGCCGCCAGCAGCGCCTGCGGCGTCCTGCCGTAGAATGGCGGAGTCCCCGCCAGCATTTCGTAGGCCAGAATGCCTAACGAATAGAGGTCGGCGCGGTGATCGGTCCGGGGATCGGCCGCCGCCTGCTCCGGCGCCATGTACGCCGGCGTCCCCGGTGACATCCCCACCCCGGTGATCGTCGACGACGCGGCCCGGACCCCCGTCTGTCGCGACGCCGACAGCGCCTTCGCCACGCCGAAGTCGGTCACCACGGCGGTGCCCGACGACAGCAGCACGTTGTCGGGCTTGATGTCCCGATGGATGATGCCGCGGCCGTGCGCGAAGATGAGCGCCCGCGTGACGTCCTTCAGGATGCTCACGGTCTCCCGCACCGAGAGCGGACCCCGCATCATCCTCGTCCGGAGCGACTCGCCTTCGATGTACGGCATCACGAAATACGGCAGGCCGTCGTATTCTCCGGCCCGCAGTACCGGCACGATGTTGGGGTGCTGAAGGGCGGCCGACAGCATGATCTCGCGCTTGAACCGGTCGGCCGAGATGGTGGCGGTGACACTGGGCGGCAGCACCTTGATGACCACGCGCCGCTCCAGGCGAGTGTCGCGCGCCAGGACCACGCGCGACATCCCTCCGCCGCCGAGTTCCCGTTCCAGGGTGAACTCGTCGCCGAGATGGGCCTGCAGATTACCGAGGAAGTCTGTCAACGCGCGATTCGATGCCGCTCAGTGTGGACCGTATTCTCGCACGGGCCCGAGTCGCGGCGCAACGTTGACGCCGTCACTCGGCCTGCATCGCAATCATCGGATTGACGCGTGACGCCCGCAGCGCCGGAACGATCGCGGCCGCCATCGAGGCCGCGAACAGGAGCGCCGCGGCCGCGAGCCAGGTGACCCGGTCGAGCGGGCTCACCCCGTACAGCATGAAGGTCATCAGCCGGGTAAGGGCCGCGCCGCCAGCCAAACCCAGTGCGAGTCCCACGGCAACCAACTGCAGCCCCTCGAGCGTCACAAGCTGAACCAGCGCGCGACGTGAGCTGCCCAACGCCACCCGGATCCCGATTTCGCGCGTGCGCTGGGCCACGGCATACGCCAGCACCCCGTAGAGCCCCGCCACAGCGAGCAGTACCGCGACCGCGGCGAAAGTACCCAACAGACTGAAGTAGAATCGCGGGCGACCGAGACTCGACGCAACGACCTCGGCCATCGTCCGCGTGTCGCCGATCGCCGCCGTCGGATCGATGCCGCTTATGGCGGCGCGCACCGCCCCGTAAACGGCGGCTGGATCACCGCTCCGCACGCGAATCATGAGCGGAAACTGCGAGGCGCCTGGACTACTCTGGGCGTACGTCCAGTACATGCCGGGTTGAGGTTCGGCGACCGGCCCCGCATTTCGGACATTCCCGACCACACCAACGATCGTTCCCATCGCGGTGTCTCCCGGAAACCGGTCGAGGTTGAACCGCTGCCCGACGGCATCGTGCCCCTTGAAGTCACGCTCCACGAGCGCCTGGTTCACGACGGTCATCAAGCGGGCGTTCTGGCCGCCCTGGTCCGACGCCAGCAGTCGGCGCCCGGCAATGAGACGCTGCCGGGTGACATCGAAGAATTCCGGTACCACGGTCCGCATTTCGACGAGGGGGAGTCGCGTCGGATCGTCGGGCGGAACTCCTTCGTAGCGGACGTTCGAGTTCCATCCCCAGTTGGCGTACGGTACCACATTGATGGCCCCTGCGGCCTCCACACCCGGAATCACGCGGATCGCTGCGAGCGCGGGCTCCAGGAACGCCTGCACCGAGGTCTGATTGGGGTATCGCGCGGCGGACGTGGTCACGCGCAAGGTCAGAATCCGCGATGGGTCGAACCCGGGGTCGTTCGCCAGCAGCCGCGCGAAGCCCTTGAGCACGAGTCCGGCACCGATGAGGAGTACCAGCGACAGGGAGATCTCGAATACCACGAGACCCCGAAGGGCCCGCTGGTGGTCACGGCCTGCTCCTCCACCGCGGCCGCCGCGGAGCGCATCCTGCGGGTCGACCGTTGCGCCGCGCCATGCCGGCGCCGCTCCGCACGCCACCGCGGTGACGACGGCCAGCGCGATCGCAAATGCAATCACACCGCCGTCGACGTGCAGGCCCTCGAGCTGCGGCAGGCGCGCTGCGGCCAGCGCACCGATCGTGCGAACGCCGCCAACGGCCAGCGCGATGCCCAGCGCCACGCCCAGTCCCGTAATGACGAGGCTCTCGGCCAGCGCGGGCCGCAAGGCCGCCCATCGAGTAGCACCCAGAGCCGAGCGAACGGCCAGCTCGCGGCGTCGCTGCACTCCGCGTGCCAAAAGCATCGCCGCGACATTTGTCGCCGCAATCAGGAGCACCATGCACACCGCTCCGAACAGCAGCAACAGGGGAGTACGCACCGATCGCACGTTTTCCCCCTGCAGCGGCGCCACGCGGAGGTCTTCGCCTCGCAGCTGCGGGTACGTGCGGACCAGACCGTCGAACAACGTACGCAGTTCGGCTTGCGCCGATTGCGGCGTTGCGCCGGGTGCCAGCCGCCCCAGAAGACGCAGGTAGTTGCTGCGGCGCTGGGTCAGCTGGTTCGGCGTGAACCGCATCGGCATCCAGATGTCGGCGCGCAGGACGTTGGTACCGTGCGGAATGCGGAAATCCGGCCAGGCAATCCCGATGATGGTGGCAGGCTGTCCATCGATCGTGAGTGTCCGTCCCACCGCGCCCGAGTCCCCGCCGAGATGCGTGGTCCAGAACTCGTGGCTGAGCACCGCGACCAGCGGCGCATCGAGCCGATCGTCATCCGGCGTGATCAGGCGACCATGCTCGGCCCGCACGCCGAGGGTGGCAAACAGATTGCCCGTCACCCCCTGAGCGCTGGTCTGTACGGCCTCGTCTCGCAGCTGGACGAGCGATGACCCCTCAGCGAGGGCGGCGAGTCCCTGCACCTGTCGTGTCTCGCGTGCGAGATCCACGTAGTTAGGCGCCGATTGCGGCCAGGTGCCCTGCGGGCCGGATTGCGGCGTAATGCGATGCACCGCAACCAGACGGTCGGGATCCCGGAACGGCGGCGGCTGCAGCAGCGCGCGGCTGATCGCGCTGGAGACCGCAGTGGTGGCGCCGATGCCAAGCGCCAGACACAACACGGCGGCGACCGTGATGGTCGGAGCCCGCCGGAGCGAACGTGCAGCGTGACGAAGGTCCTGCGCGATGATCTTCATGTAATCCCCGAGCGCCGATTGGTTCACGTCCTCCAGGCAGCCGGTGCGGCCGGCGCGCAACCCTGGTCTTCCCACTGGGACAACTGCAGCGCGTGCGAAGGTTTCGTGCACGCGGCTCGCGACTGGCGGTGCCGCGCGCCGGGTCGGCGTGTCGGCGTGTCGGCGTGTCGGCGTGTCGGCGTGTCGGCGTGTCGAACGGCGTCGTCGGCCGACCGCGACGACAATCCGTCACGCGCGGCGAACGATCGGCCCCCGCCGCCGTGGTTCTCGAACCGGCAGGCAGCTACTGTCCAGCATGCGTGGTGCCGCCCTGATTTTCGCCGCGTGGATCGCGTTCGGAATGGTGCAGGGCGCGGCGGAATTCGCGCTCGACCGCGCGCAAATGCCGTTCTCCTGGTACCTCGGCTACCATGCCCTGCTCGCGGCATACTGGACCGCGGCCAGTCTGCTCATCAGCGGCGCGCACCGACGCCTGCGTGCGCGCCTCTCGCGCACCATGGCGGTTGTGGCTGCCCACGCGCCCCTGCTGATTCTCACCATGATGGGCGATGCCGCAGCGCGGCGCTTCGCCGTTCGCGCGCTCGGCGACAATCCGCAGGTGGCCTTCATCGTGACGGTCACCTACTACGCCGACGTCGTCATGGTCGCATACCTGGCGGTCATCCTCGTTGGCGAGGTCCTGCGCGCGCAGCGCATGCTCGTGGCGCAGAAGCACACCACCGATCGGCTGGCGGCGCAATTGTCGCAGGCCCGCCTCGAGTTCCTCGAGGCGCAACTGCACCCGCACTTCCTGTTCAATTCTCTCGGCCTTGTTTCGGAGCTCGCCCATCGTGCGCCGGCATCGGCGGCGCGGGTGATTCGCCAACTCCGGAGCGTACTCGAATTCGCGCTGGCCGGTGCGGCCGGCGAGGTGCCGCTCGGGCGTGAACTGGCAGCCCTCGAGCCCTACCTGGACATTCAGCGCCTCCGCTTTGCCGACTGGCTCGAAATCGAGCAGCACGTCGACCCTTGCACCCGCGGCGCCCTGGTGCCGCGTCTCGTGCTGCAGCCCCTGGTCGAGAACGCGATCCGGCACGGGCTGGCGGGCCGCACCGCGCCCGGCCGACTGGTCATTGCGACCCGCACCGAGCGAAACCGGCTGATCGTGGAAGTTCGCGACAACGGCGTGGGGATGTCGTCCCGCGCGGCCGCGGGTCACGGCGTCGGACTCGTGAACGTGCGCGAACGGCTTCGCTCCATGTACGACGACGATGCGGCGCTCCAACTGCTGAGTGACGATCATCCGGGTACCGTCGCGCGCCTTTCTCTACCGTTGCGGTACAGCGAGGCGTTCCCGCGTGCCGCCGCAGCCGGCACCGCCTTCTCCGCAGAAGAGCCGACTGCGACCTCCCTGGACCATTCGATCGACGCGCTCCCGGTTCATGACGGAGCGACCATATCCGCCCGTCCGCGCAATTCGGTGGTCGGGATCGCGATCGCCTGGTCCGTGTGGGGAATCATCTGGTCCCAGCAGAGCGTGGCGTATCTCGCGCTGCGCCACCGCCTCGTCCGCGGTCAGCTTCTGGACATTCTCGGCGACGACATGGGCAGCGCTCTGCTCTGGGCCGCGTTCACCCTCGGCGCATTCGCCCTCATGCGACGGTATCCGCTCACCATGCCCCTGCGGCGGGGACGCGCGCTCGGGTATCTCGTCTCCGGCGTGATGGTGTCGCTTGCGCAGGCGGTTCTCGCGCGTGCGCTGTTTCATCCGGAACTGTCGTGGGTCACCGCGCTCGCCCTCATGACAGGACTGAACCTGCTGATCTTCTGGGCCGTCGTGGCGATCGGACACCGGACGCAACTCCTCACGTGGCTCCGGGAGCGGGAAGCCTCCGATGCGGCAGTGCAGGCGCAACTCGCCGAGACTCGCCTTCGCACCGTGGCGATCCGGGCGAACCCCGAGCTCCTCCTCGGCACGCTGACCCGCCTCTCCGACCTGGTCGTTGCGGACTCGAGCCGCGCCGAGCGGTTGATCGCGCGGCTGGGCGACTACCTGCGCCTCTCTCTCGACGCGGGCATGGACGGCCACCGCACCGTCGCGGGCGATGCCGCGCTCTCCCACGCCCGATTGGCGGTCGAGCGCGAAGCGGCGGGCCCCGTGCCGGAGCATGTCGGGAGGTTTTCGTGACACTCAAGGTCGTGGTGGTGGACGATGAGAAGGTGGCACGGCAGCGCGTGTCGCGGCTTGTCGAAGAGACGGGTGAGGCGGACGTGGTCGCGGAATGCGTGGGAGGGCGCGAAGCCATCGAGGCCATCGAGCGTCTCCGTCCCGATTTGGTATTCCTCGACATCCAGATGCCTGACGTGGATGGCTTCGCCGTGCTGGAAGCGCTGGGCCCCGAGAGCATGCCGGCCACCGTGTTCATTACCGCGTTCGACCAGCACGCGGTGAAGGCGTTTGAGGTGCACGCCGTGGACTATCTGCTCAAGCCGTACGATGCGGAGCGCTTTCACGATGCGTTCGAGCGCGCGAAACAACGTCTTCGGGAACGGGACCGTTCCGGTGAGGAGGAGCGATTCCGGGAATTGCTGCGCAGTTACCTCGGTCGCGGCCCTTCTGACATCGTCGAGCCGAACGTCTTGGACCGGGTGGCGGTGAAGGTGGACGGCGCGATCCGTATTCTGCGGACGGCCGACGTGTGGTACTGGGAAGCCGAAGGCAACTATGTGCGCGCGACCACGGCCGCCGGCAGCCACCTGATCCGCGGCACGATCAGCGGGCTTGAATCCCGTCTCGATCCCCGGCAGTTCGTGCGTATTCACCGGCGTTACATCGTGAACCTCGACCGCATCCATGAGGTGCAACCGTGGTTCGCCGGAGACAGCATCGTGCTCCTGCATGGTGGGCCGAAACTCCGTCTGGCACGATCGTATCGCGCCCGCTTGCACGCGCGACTGCTGGGGGCCAAAGGAAGCGGTTCCGAATAGGAGCGGCAAACACGCGATCGGTCCGGTTGCGATCGCGACCTGCGCGTCTCGCCCGGCCGCGACACAAACATGCGGATCGTCCCGGCGCAACCGCACGTCGACCCTCCCTGCTTGGTCGCCGCGGAAGCCTTCCGACAGCGTTGAGCATGTCGTCCGTCGACTCGTTGTCGCGACCCACCGCGGGCCCCCCGCGCTTCTTCGCGGGAGCGCTCGCGTTGTGCGCGGCCCTGGTCCTCACGGCCGGTTGCCTCGGTGGCAAGGATCCGGTCGGTGCCCTCCCGAAGGGCGGGCATCACGTGCTGTTCATCGGGAACTCGCTCACCTACGTGAACGATCTGCCCGGCACGCTGGCTCGATTGGCTGCATCAGCCGGCGATACGGTGGTTGCCGCAGAGGTGGCGGAGCCGGACTACGCGCTCCTCGACCACCTGATGAGCGGCGATGCGCTCGCAGCGATCGGTCAGGGCGGCTGGGAGTACGTCATCCTCCAGCAGGGGCCGTCGTCGCTGCAGGTGAATCGCGATTCCCTCATTCTCTGGACCGAGGCCTTTGATCCGTTCATCCGGCAGGTTGGCGCAGTTCCCGCGCTCTACATGGTGTGGCCATCGGTGGACCGCCTCGCCTTCTTCGACGATGTGCGCATCTCGTATCAGCAGGCGGCGGATTCGGTGGATGGGCTGTTCATCCCGGCAGGCCAGGCGTGGCTGACCGCGTGGGCGAAGGACCCTACGCTGGCCTTCTATTCAGCTGACGGCTTTCACCCTACGCCGCTCGCCACCTATCTCGTCGCGCTGGTGATGTACGAGCGCATCACGGGTCACGACGCGCGCGATCTCCCGGGTCAGGCGGTGGTCGCCGGGCACACGCTTGGCGTTCCGGAGGCGACCGTGCGACTGCTGCAAAACGCGGCCCACGACACGAATGCCCAGTTTCCGATACGCTGACGTGTTCCCGGGATCGCGTTATGCCCGGGGCGCGAGTCTCGCCGTCCTGGCATGGCTCGGCGCACCGCTGAAGGCGCAGCAACCGGATGTGGCCGCCCCTGCGGAATCGGCGGCGGTCGCCCGTGCCGCATGGGCGCGGAGCCGCAAGGACCTGCAGGCGCGTGACGTGGCCTCCGCGCGACGGGAACTCGACCGCGCCGCGGCGGCCTGGCCGACGCAGCAGGCGTACGTCTGGGGTCGCGCCGACGCCGCGGCGCTCGGCGGGGACACGGCCGCGGTGCTCGAGGCGCTCTCCGCGTATGCGGCGTTAGGCCTCGGACGCGATGCGCACGCCGACGCCGCCCTGACTGCCTACCTGGGCCGTCCGGAATTCGCACCAGTGGTGGCCCAACTCGACGCCAATCGCGAGCCCATCGTGCGGAGCCGGATTCGCGCACGCCTCGCAGACCCGACGTTCTGGCCGGAAGGAATGGACGCGGACCCGCGCAGCGGACGCTTCTTCGTGGCCAGCGTGCGACATCGCACGATCGCCGTGGTGATGCCGGAAGGCCCGGCGCGCGAACTCTGGCCGCGCAATCGCGCAGGCATCGGGGCGGTCCTCGGCGTACGCGTGGACACCCTGCGGGACGCGCTGTGGGCCACCCTCGCGGGCATTCCACAGATGGACGGCTATCTGCCGGCCGACTCGACGATCGCCGCCCTGGTGCGCGTAGATCCGTCAACCGGTCGCATCGAGCAGCGATTCGACTTGCCCGCCGGGGCACACCATGTCCTTGGCGACCTGGCGCTGGGCCCGAATGGCGATGTGTTCACGACCGACTCCGACGACCCGGTGCTGTACCGCCTGCGCCCGGACGCCGACACGCTCGAGGCCATCCGCAGTCCGCTCTTTCGCTCTCTGCAGGGACTGGCGCCCACACCAGACGGCCGCTTCCTCTATCTGGCCGACTACTCACACGGGTTGCTGCGCGTGGATCTCCGATCGGGCGACGTGATCCGGCTCGACGACGCGCCGCATTCCACTTCTCTCGGTTGCGACGGGATTGCCTGGGACCGGGGCACGATCATCGCGGTCCAGAACGGCGTCATTCCGCCGCGGATCGTGCGATTCGTGCTCGACCCGGCTGGTACGCGCATCACCCGTTCCGACGTCCTCGATCGCAACCTGGCAGTGGCCGACGAACCCACCATCGGTGCGGTGGTCAACGGCGAATTCGTATACGTCGCGAACAGCCACTGGGAGAAGTACCGCGACGACGGCGTACTCAAGCCTGGCGCGCGACTCATGGCACCGGTTCTGTTGGCGGTGCCGCTCCCGCCCTGACCCGGACGTGGTGGGAATCAAGTCTCCCGCATGTACTGGCCATTGTCGACCGAGCGGACAGAATCACGTTCCGTCTTCGGGTTCGAAGAACATCGTGGGCGGCACGGCGTGCAAATCGGACGCGGCGAGCCACGCCTCCATTGTACGAACAAGTGCCGCACGGTCCTCCGACGGAAGCGTGGCGAGGCCGGCGATCAACCGCTCCTGCGCCGTGTCAGCCGCGTCGTGAAGAACCACTTTCGCCTGCGGGTTGGCGAGCAATTCCGTGCGGCGGCGATCGTCGGGTGAGGCGCGCCGATCCACCAGACCGCGAGCGACAAGCCGCGCGACCACCTCGGAGACGGAGCTCTGCGACGTCAGGGTGCGTGCGGCCAGCTCGCCGACCGAGGTCCCGGGATTCGTTACGATCTGTCGCAGCACGAACAGCTGCGCGGACGACACCCCAAGACGCTGTTCACTCGCGCTGCTCGATGCGCGGAGCGCGCGAACGATCCGGCGCAGCGCGTCCATCACCCGGCTCGCCGCGTCGGCCGATTCCGTCACGCAGGTAACGCATTCGAGCGAGGTTCCGATGCGCGTGGCGCGTCCACCGGCCGTGGTCACCCATGACCGGCTCTGCCAGGGAGGATCATGCCGCACGTGCTGGGTGTGGCCACACTCGAGGTCAGCCACCCACTGGCTCTCCTCATCCTGATGAAAGCCCATGATCGCTCGCGGCACGGCGGCCCCGACTCCGGGATCACGACGCATGATATGACCCTCCCCGCGTCACCACGGGCTACCGCGATGCGCCGGCGATCAGCTTGGGCCCTCCCACCTGGATGAAGCCCATCGCACCCTTCTCGGCATCGGCAAAACTGTGGGTCACGAATGGATACAGACCTTCACCACTCCCGTCCCGGTCGAAGACCGCCTCGAACACGGCACCACCGCCGGCCGGCACCATGTACGTCTGCACTCCCTCCAGGGGTCGTCCGGCGTCACCATCGGGATAGACGCGATCGAAAATCGCCCCGACGATGTGAAAGTCACTGTTCAGACTGGGGCCGGCGTTCACCACGAAGAACCGCACGCGGTCGCCGACGTCGACCCGGAGCGGATGGTCCTTGTACTGCAGCGCGCGCCCATTGAACACGACGTAGGTGGCGTTCTTCGCCATGGCCGCACGCCAATCGGGTTGCATCGGCGGCGTCACCGTCCCGCTCACGCTGGTCGTGTCGCCCGGCTGCGCGTAGAACTCGCTCTGGACGATCACGAATTCCTTGTCGGCCTTCGTGGGCCATCCGTTCTTCGGATCGACGATGATGGCCATGTACATCCCCTGCATGATGTGCATGGTGACGGGAGGCGTGCCGCAGTGGACCATGAACACGCCCGCGTAGCGCGGCGTGAACTCGAAGCTCAGCGAATCCCGCGGATTGATGGAGCGATAGGCAACGTTCCACGGGATCTGCGCCGCGTGAAAGTCGATCGAGTGAACCATTGGCGACTCGTTCACGACCTTCACTTTCACGCGATCGCCCTCGCGCACGCGGAGCACCGGTCCCGGTACCGTACCACCGAAGGTCCATCCCTGATAAGTGGCGCCGCTGGCTATCTCGAGCGTGGCGTCCTTGATCGGGATGCGAAACTCGTGAACGTTTGCGCGGCCGACCGGTTGTACGCGCGCATCGTATGCCGGCACTGTGGCGCGAACGCTGCTGTCAAAGTTGATGACGTCGACGCGATCGCTGTGTTGCGCCGCCACCAGCGCCACCGCGCCCGCGCCAAGCGCCGCCGCGCCGAGGGCAACAAGCAGAATCCTGCGGGAGACCATCGTGACCTCCGAGTTGCGAAGGGACCATTCTCGGAAGGCATGATGCATCGGCGCCGATGCTTCTCACGTCGGGGATGCGAGGAAGTTTGCCAGGTGGTTTCTGCTGGGCCGCGTAAAGGAATCCCCGACGAGTTTGACCTTTGGCCTTTGACCCTGGCCTTTGACCTTGGTCTTTGACCCTGCTTGGCCTTTGGCCTACTTCGGCCACCCTGCCTGGGGCAGCCTCCGCGTGATCTTGAGCGCGTTCTGATAGTAGACTTTCTTCAGCACGCTGTCGGGCAGATCGATGCCGTACAGCTTCCAGAACGCGTGATAGTCCCGGTAGTAGTCGAAGTACTCGTCGGCCGTCTCGAACACACGCCAGTAGTACGGATACTCCTCGGGCTGGAACGAGTCCTTCCCGAACAGGATCCGATCCTGGAACCTGACGAAGAAGTCGTGGGCGGCGCGCGGCTGCCGCCCGATGTCGTACAGCACCGCCCCGACCTCGGTGTACACGTTAGGCATCTCCGTCAGCAGCTTCCCCAGGCGCGCCAGGTCGTTGGCGTACCAGCCCATGTGCGCGGCCACGAACGTCGTCTTCGGATGCTTGCGGAACAGGTTGTCGCGCTCCGTCATCAGCTCGTCGAACCGCGGATATTTGTCGGGCGGATAACGACGGTCGGAGAACAGTGACAGCTCGAGCCAGCGCTCGTTGCTGTAGTCGATCGGCTCGAAGAACTGCTCCGGGTCGGCGGTGTGAATGAAGACGGGGATGCCGAGTCGCGCGCACTCGTCCCAGATCGGATCGAGCTCGGGGTCGTCGATGCGAAGGCGGGAGCCGTCGGGCTTGCGGATCGACAGCCCCAGGCTCTTCGAAATCTCCCCAACGCCCACGGCGCCGGCAGCGATATCCGCGTCCAGCTGGGCGACCGCCTTTTCCGCCCATCCCGACCCCACGTTGCGGAAGTCGATGCCCGCCAGTACGCGGACGCGATCCTTCTCTGGCGATGTCTTGATCGCGTCCAGCGCGCGCTGCAGCCGCTCGCCCGACAGGTTGTCGGCCGAGACCATGAGCCGAACGTTCAGGCTGTCGAGGGCCGCGCCGAGCGTCGCCAGGCCGTCGGTCGAACTGAGCAGGCCCTGCGGGTGCCCGTGAAAGTCGATCGCCGGATACTTCGCGGTCTTCACCATGTGCACCGGCGTCACGAGCGTCGAGCGCGGACGATAGTCCACGATGCTGGGCACCGGGAACTCCGGGGCCATGCACCGGCGAGGCCGGATCTCGGTCATGCCAGCCGGGCAGGATTCTCCGGGCTGGATCGCCGTGCCCCGTCCGCCCCGCCCGCCCTGGCGGCCACCGCTGGGCGGCTGCGATCCCGCGCCGCTGCCAATGAGGAGTATCGCGCCCAGACCCACCAGAACCGAAACACCGCGCATGGAAGCTCCGTATCTCAAGGATGTAAACGGCAATCTGACTGGCTGGACACCCGTGCGGAACGGGGACGGCGCAGTCCTCATCAAAACTTCGACAATCGTCGATCGAGGTGCGGTCGTGAATCGTTCTCTGCTCTGGCTGCCGCGGACACTGGGACTGCTGTTCGTCACGTTCCTTGCAGTCTTTTCGCTGGATGTGTTCGGCGAATACTCCGGGCTCGGGGAAACGTTGACCGCACTCGCCATGCATCTCATCCCCGCCGCCGTCGCGCTGGTGGCCCTGGTGGTCGCGTGGCGCTGGGAGTGGACCGGGATTATCCTGTTCGGTGGACTGGGTCTGGCCTATCTGCTGTCGAGTCTCGACCATCCGAGATGGATTCCGGTAATCTCGGGTCCGTTGTTCCTCATCGGCGCGCTCTTTCTCGTGAGCTGGATGTACCGCCGGAAACAGCAGGCCAGTTAGAAGGCATCGGCGCCCTTCACCGGGTCCACCGCACCAGGTTCAGCCCGTCCCCGTCTCCTTCATCCTGCGAATCGCCGCGTCTATGCCGGCGGGCAACAGAAGATCATCCGAGATCGCCGCGATCTCCTCGGCGTCGCGCCACGCGGTCTCGAGTTCCATGAGCTCGCCCTGCATGGCCCGCCGCTCGGCCTCCTCGTGCAGCGCCATCTCGAGCGCCAGGCGCTGGGGTCCGGGCAGGCCGTACAGACCGTGCTTCGTGAAGTTGCTGGAGTTGTCGCGGAACCACGACCTCCGCGGCGGCACCAGGGCTCGAGTGTAGATGTGCGACGTTTGTGTCAGCCGGTCGAGGAATCCCTCAGCGCTGCCCATGGCCTCGATTTCCTGCACCGCATCCGCGACCGCACGCTTGTTCCCACCGAAGCGATTGACCTTGGGCACCACGATCGACGCGATGCGCTGTGCCTCCTTCCCCTCGAACCGTGCCTTGCCGTTCTTGAAGCGCAGATCGAGCGCCAGTGAACCGTCGTCTGCACGGGATAGAACAGTCTCCCCGAGGTGCCGTCGCCGCACCGACAGCACCCGCCCATCTTCCGTCCTGATCCTCGCCACCACGCGCTCGGGACTACCGGAGACAATCCGCGATCCGGATTGCGCGATGATCCATCCGAACCCACCAATGCCCGCTCCGGCCACGGCGCCACCTACCACAAGCGCGCCCAGGCCGGCGATCCCACCCGCGACGATCAGTGCCTGTCGCCGCCGTCGCCGCCCGAACTGGTCACCGTACCGCCACGCGGCAAACTCTGGACGGAGTGGTTCCCCGATGCGCACCAGCGTCGTTCCGTCACGGAGCTTGGCCAAGCCGATATTGTCGGTCGCGACGCGGCGGCGTGTGTCGCGATAGAGCTTCTCCGCCTGCTCGATCGCCTCCCATCGCTCCTCGAGGGGCGTGAGGTTCCAGCGCTCGCACCGCGGACACACCACCCAGAGGCGTCCTCTCGCGGTGTCGAACGCCAGGCGCTGACCCACGGGGAAGGTCTCGAGGGCCTCGTTCGCTCCGAGCGCGCCGTTGCAGAAGAGACAGGTCGCGTACATGGTCGGCTCCTCCGAAAGCTCTCAGGGGGGCGGCGCACAGGCAATCGAGCCGTTTATCGCCTTCGTTTCTTCGCCGACTTCCTCGGGACCTTACGTGCCCCGCGCTTCGCCGTGACGGAACGCCGCGCCGAGGCCCGTTTCCTGAGCGTCGGAGCCGCCGCAAGACGCAACGCCGTCGGGTGACGCGGTTCGTACAAGCCGAGATTGCCGCCCCCGGGGAATCGCAGCGCGGTGAACAGCCCGTACCCCTGGTCCGTGACTTCGCGCGTGATCTCCACTCCCTTCTTCCGGAGCTGGTCGATCGTGGCGCGAATGTCATCGCACATCAGATACAGGTCGCACCCGATGTCGTCGGATGACTCCGTCGCCTCGTCTGCACCGGCAGGATGGACAGCGAGCTCCGCCGGTGGCGCCTTGAAGATGAGCCATCCCTCGCCCGCGTCCACGCACGGCAGGTCCAGTATGTCACGGAAGAAGGCGCGCGCCTCGTCGGCCTTGCGCGAGTACACCAGGACATGCATCCCGATGATCATTCGAAGGAACCTCGGTTAGTAGTCATATCAGTTGTCAGCTCTGAGCGATCAGCTCTATCCGCCGCATCCGCTTTATCCGCTTTATCCGCTTTTCCCTTTAGCCGCTTTATCCGCTTTATCCGCTTTATCCGCTTTATCCCTTTACCGCTCGATACGCGTCATTCGTCTTGTCCGTTCCATCCGCAGGAGATCAGGCCGCACAGCGAGGATTCGTCCATGAAGACTGGTCTTTTGAGTGTGATAGTGGGAAGTCTCCTCGTAGCCATGACCACGTCCGGTGCGCAGACGCTGACCCTCGGCGCCGACCCGGTCGTCACCATCGGCGAGGGCGCGGATCCGTCCTCCCAGTTCAATGACGTGGTCGGCGTGACGCGACTGTCGAGTGGCGAGATTGCAGTGGTCAACGTAATGCCTCCCGAGATTCGCCTTTTCTCGGCCGGGGGAGAATTCGAACGACTGGTGGCGCGGCGCGGCAGCGGTCCCGGAGAGCTCTCGTTCCCCTACTGGTTCGGCCAGTCGGGCGACTCCCTCTTCGCGTACGACTTCGGGCTCACCCGCATCACCGTCTTCGACATGCGTGCCGATCACGTGACCACCGCTCCGTTTGCGCCGACGGGCGCGCCCGGTCGCATGGCCATCATCGGACACCTCTCCGGCCATAGCTGGCTGGCGTACACGGTGCAGCCGTTCCCTCAGCCCGGCGAGGAGCCCCTCTTTCGCGACACCACGACCGTTGGGATTTGGCGAGACGACTCAACGACGATCCGCACGATCGGACGGTTCCCGAATGTCCCCTACCTCGCGATCCGCGATCCGGGCAGTGCCCGTATGCAGAGCACCCTGGATCGATTGCGCCCGTGGACCGCGTTTCTGGCGATCGGGAGTCGGATCTGGGTCGGCATCCCGGAGAGCGAGGAGATCCTCGTCTACGATGCGAATGGCTCCCTGGCGACACGGATTCCCGTCCCGTTTCCACACCGGCCGTTCGCGCCGGACGACGCGCGGCGTGCACGGGATCGCATCCTGGCCTCCGCGCGAACCGCCGCCGGCAGCGACCGCCTGCGGCTGATCTACGATGTCTCGAAGCGGAAGGACATGGCTCCCGCACTCTCGCGACTGCTTCCGGGCCGCTCCGGTCTCGTGTGGGTGGAGCAGTATCGCGAGGATGCCAATCTCGGAGGCGTGCCGTACGCCGCCCTCGACGCCACCGGACGAATCGTCAGGCGGCTGCAGAGCCCGCCCGGCGTCCGGCTCTTCGACATCGACGACGACTACGCGGTGGGCGTGCGACGGAACGCCGACGACGTCGAGACCGTGGTCGTGTATCGCATCGTCAGGTGAGCGCCGTGAGACCAAGGAACGGTTCCTCGGTCCTGAGCCTGCATCGTTAACCCTCTATCGCCTGCTGCAGGCAGTGGCCCGCTCCGCACAGCGCTACGGGACGTTCTGGGCAAGCCCCTCGCGCATTGACGCGGTGTCGACGTTTCGGGGCTGCACGCGCGGGACCGGCTGCCACCGGTCCCGCGCATCGGCTCCGGCTACTTCGTGAACTGCAGCGCGAGCAGTCCCGATGGCAGGCCGGCGTCCACGTTGGCCGTGATCGTCTTTCCGCTCACCGTCGCGGTAAAGGTCGAATTGTCCGAGGCGTCGGTGAACGTGATCGTGCTCCCGCTCCGCACCCATGTACCGGTCGCCGGCAGCGATTCGTCGAGTGGGTCTCCTGACTCCACGGTTCGCACATTGAGGTTCGCCGACCAGCCCTTGGCCTCCGTGAGCGTGATGGTTCCCGACAGCACGATGAGCTGCGTGGTCCCGTCGTCGAAGACCGTCGACGGCAGGGCCTTCCCCGCCGCCTTGGTCAGGGTATACGTCCCCGCAATGTTGTCCCCCGTCCCTGTCGACTTGTCGCTGCTGCACGCCATCGCCGCCAGGGCAACGCTCGCTATCAGGATCCGTCTCATTGCGCACTCCTGTTGGGGTGAGACAATACTCGTCGCCTTCGGCACCGTGTGGCAAGCAATTGAAATCCTCCCACGCGGGCTCGACCCCGGGGGTGACGCCGACTCGGGCTGCCCACCGTCCTCGAGGTCGGCACTGTGCTGGTGCGCCGTTGAGCCGCGGCCGGAACCCGGGCGCGCCGTTGTTTCGCCGGGAAACCGAGAGCCCTGCTGCTCCTCTATCCCGCCGACGTTCGCGAGGAGTTCGGTGATGCCATGGTGGAGTTCATCCACCACCGCCTGACACAGGGCCGCGGGCAGGGACCGCTGGCCGCGGTGGCGCGAGTCCCATGGCATCACTGCGTCAGGAGTGAGTACCGACGCCCTCCGTTGCGTTCGCCGCCATCTTCCTGCCGACGCGCTCTTCCTGCTCGCGCAGCTCCGGAGTGAACTCGGCGCCGAAGTCCTCCGCTTCGAAGACCTGGCGGATCTCGATGTCAGACTCCTGACCGGGGAACGGGTTCGGGCAGCGCTTGATCCAGTCGATCGCCTCCTGCTTCGACTTCGTCTGGATGATCCAGAAACCCGCGATCAGTTCCTTGGTCTCGCTGAACGGCCCGTCGATCACGGTCCGCTTCGATCCCGCGAACCTCACCCGAACCCCCTTGGAACTCGGCTGAAGGCCCTCGGCGGCGAGTAGCACACCCGCCTTCGCCATCTCTTCGTTGAACTTCCCCATCTCGGCAAGGAGCTTCTCGTCAGGCAGCGTGCCCGACTCGGAATCCCTGGTCGCCTTCACGATCGCCATGAACCGCATGTTCGTCTCACTGTCTGAAGGTTGGAAGTGATGGCCGGTCGGCCTCAGCGCTCCGGACGCCCGGTGCCACCTGGGTAGGGATACTCAGGCTCTGCTGACGCGACGAATGACGACGCGCGGGATCGACACCCCAAGCCGCAGCCATTCGCGGCGGCCGTAAGCGACCGAGGCCGCGAGGAGTCCCACCACCAGGGGAATCAGCGCCGGAACGAAACCCATACCCGCCGCCGTGAGCACGGTTGCACCAACCATGATCGTCACGAGGCCGACCGCCGCGACCGGCGTCAGGGCTCGATGGATCCGCAACGCGCCTGGCAGGATGAGCCCAGCAGCGCCCAGCGTCTCACAGACACCGATGAATCGCAGAAACAGCCCCGGCAGTGCAATCGGGCCCTTCAGCATCTCTGGCGGAAGCACGAGCTTCATCCCGCCGGCGAAGAGAAACACCAGGGCCAGCAGACCCTGAACGGACCACAGCAGTGCGCTGGACTTTCTGGTGACTGACATTGTCGTGTCTCCTCTCGGGTTGCAGTGTCGAGCGGGTCACCGGACCATCGTGGTCGGCTTCTTCCCGGCTCCTGCAGACACGTCGAGTGATGCTTCCCGGAATCGACACGCCGTCGGAATTCAGTCGACCGGACGGCGGGCGCCGGGCTTCAGGGGGAGGAGGGTCTGTACTGCGGAGACGATCTCGGCGATGCTGACGGGCCGCCTGAGGACCCGCGCCCACGTCCCTTCCGGCGGCGCCACCGTCGTGCGCGCCAGGAGCACCACGGGAGGGGATTCGAACTTGTGCACCAGGGCCCGCAGCTGGCCCGTCGCGGCAGCCTCCACGGCGGCCTGATCCACGACGACGAGGGCCACGAGGCCACGGCCGGCCTCGACCGCGCTGACGCGCAGCGCCGTAACGACGCTCCGCGCTCCAACCGCGTCGAATCCGAACTCTCGCAACGCGGCACGGAGCAGCGCCCGGCGCCACTGATCCGGCATCACCAGCAGCACGCGCGGCGGAAACGCGCCCACGCCTGCATCGGACCTATCGCGTGACCGCCGCAATGATCCGTTCCCGCAGCGGTTCGTCGGGAAGCAGGCCGACGGCCGCACCCATGTTCTCGCGCAGGTGCTCGGGATTCGACGTCGCGGGAATCGCGCACGTGACGGCGGGGTGGGCGACGACGAACTTGAGCAGAAGTTGCCCCCAGGTGCGGCACGCGATCTCCGCCGCCCATTCTGGCAGGGCCCGCTCCCGCAGGCGACGCAGGAGCGCTCCGCTGGCCAGGGGCCGGTTCGCGATCACCGCCACGCCCCGGTCGCGGGCCAGTGGCAGAAGCCGGCCCTCGGCCTCACGCTCGACCGCCGAGTAGTTGATCTGTATGAAGTCGAGCGCGTGCGACGCCACGAGACGCGCCATCTCGTCGTGAGCTGACGCCGTGTAGTGTGTGATGCCGACGTACCGCACCAACCCCTCCTGCTTCCACGCCCGCAGCGTCTCCAGATGACGGTGCACGTCCACCAGGTTGTGGACCTGCATCAGATCGATCTGGCTGGCGCGCAGCTTCCGGAACGATTCGCGCATCTGCGCCACGCCGGCGTTCGTGCCGGTGGTCCACACCTTGGTGGCAAGGAAGAGGCGATCGCGAAGCTGCAGGGTCGCGGCGATGTCCCCGATCACCTCTTCCGACCGGCCGTACATGGGAGAGGTGTCCACCAGGCGCCCGCCTAACGCCGCGAAATCGCGCAGCACCTCCTCGAGCGGCGCCCGCGACGCCCGGGACCCTGAAACATCGAAGACTTTCCAGGTGCCGAGTCCCATCACCGGGAGCATCTCGCCGGTCGCGGGGACCGGACGCGCGTTGAGCGACGTTTCCGGACCGTACGGCGTGCCCTCATCCTCCGCTCCGTCCCTCGCGGTCATGACCCCCTCGGATGATCACATGTCCGCTTCCGAACACATAGTCCCGGCCGCGAACGCCCCCAGGCAGGGGCGCCCGAAGTCCGACACTGGTAACTCCCTCACCGTCCAACAGTTCCGGCGCTCAACGGGACCGGCACGCCAATAGCACAGCAGCAGGGCACGCCGTCTCGTGACGTCATCACCCCTTCATTACTCTCACGTCCCAATGTCGGCCCTTCCCCAGCAGATTCGCCAGGCGGTCCGCAGCCTGCTCCGCGCTCCGCTCCTGACGGGCGCCGCGATCCTCTCGCTGACCCTCGGGATCGCGGCGACCACCACGGTCTTCGGCCTGATCGATGGCGCCCTCCTGCGGCAGCCACCGTTTCCTCAGGCGAATCGACTGGCGATTCTGACGATCGTCCGCAGCACGCCGACCACGACGCCCCGTCCGGAGCGCTGGTCGTGGCCGAGATTCGAGCTCCTGCGCCAGGCTCAGCGGTCGTTCGCATCGATCGCGTCGTTCAGCGTGGCGGTGCTGACGCTCACCGACGTTCAGGATCCGGAGCCCCTGCAGACGGAGCTCGTGTCTGGTGACTACTTCGATGTGCTTCGTGTCGGACTGGCAGCCGGAGCGGGATTTACACGCACCGCGTCGAGCTTGCCGGAGCCGGACCGACCGCCGTCCGGCGTGGCCACGGAATCGGAGATCGCGCAGCCGCCTTCCGTGGTGCTCGGGTACGGACTCTGGCAGCGCCGGTTTGGGGGCGACGCCGGGGTGATCGGTCACGCGATCCACCTCAACGGCGTTCCGGTGACCGTCGTGGGCATCGCGTCCCGCGACTTCTCCGGCATATCGGGCCACGCGCAGATCTGGGCCTCCGCCTCCACCGCACCGCGCGCGTCGTACGCCGAGTACTTCACCACCAATCAGAACTTCATCAGCGTGATTGGCCGGTTGCGCGACGGGGTCGCCCTGGACCAGGCGCGCCGCGAGCTCGCCGTGCTCGGCTCCCGCATCCAGCAGGCGGCGCCCAGCGAGCTGGAGACGCCTAACGACGAATACTCGGCGACCGCCTCGTACCTCAACGACGCGCGGGTGAATCCGGTGATGCGTCGCGCCCTCGGCCTGCTGCTCGGCGCCGTCAGCGTCCTGCTGCTGATCGCCTGCGCCAACGTTGCCAGCCTGCTGCTGGGCCGCGCCACCGGCCGCCGGCGCGAGATCGCGATCCGGCTGGCGGTGGGAGCGACGCGGGGACGCCTGATCCGGCAGCTGCTCGGCGAGGGCGCCATTCTGGGCGGGTTCTCGGCGATCGCGGCGATCCTCGTCAGCACCTGGTCGATGGAACTGGTGCGCGTGCCGGCCGCCATGGCACGGCCACGCAACTTCTATGGCGCGATCGGCGAATTCTCCACGCCCGGGCTCGACGCCCGGCTGCTGCTGTTCGTGGTCGGGCTCGGAATGGCGACCGTGCTCCTCTTCGCGCTCGTTCCGGCCCTGCGCGCTACGCGCGTCGATCTCGTCACCGACCTGAAGTCCGGACGGCCGCAGTGGTCCGGTCCGTTCGGACGGCGCCTGGGGCTGCGCGAGATGGTCGTCTCGCTTCAGGTGGCGCTCGCCGTGGTGCTGCTGGTGGGCGGCGGACTCCTGCTCGCCAGCTACTCCCGTCTGCGCGACACCACCCTCGGCTTCGAGCCCGATCACCTGCTGACCTTCGCCATCCGTCCTTCGGAGGTGAAGTACAATGGAGCGGCGGCGGCCGGACTCATCGACCGCGTGCTCCACGAGATCGAGCGCGTGCCCGGCGTGGTCGCCGCATCCGTGGACGGGTGCGCGCCTCTCGCGGGACGATGCGCCAGCGCCCAGGCCTTCCTCGTCGGGCGCCCGAATCCCCCGACCGCCGAGGCGCCGGAAGTGCTCCGTCATTACGTGGGACCTGACCACTTCCGCACATTGGGGCTTCGGCTGTTGCAGGGGCGCACGCTCACCGCGCAGGATCGGGCGGGACGGCCGCACGTGGTGGTGATCAACCAGACCGCCGCGCGCCGATTCTGGCCGGGCGAGGATCCGATCGGAAAACGCATCTGGTGGGATGCTGCAGCCACATACGCCGGCGTCGACTCGGCCGCCGAGGTCGTGGGCGTGGTGTCCGACATGGCCTACTACGCGCCTGACGAGTCCCCGGTGCTCCCGAGCTTCTTCACCCCGTACGCGCAGTTCACCTACGCGAGCCGCACGGTTCTGGTGCGCACCGCCGGCGATCCGATGGCGGCGGTCCCCGCGGTGGCCGCGGCGGTGCGACGCGCCGACCCCGATCTCGCACTCCTCGACGTGCAGCCGATGACCGACCTCGTGGGCGGCGCGTTCGCGAAGCAGAGCTTCCAGTCGATGCTGCTCGGCGTCTTCGCGGTCGTCGCGCTCCTGCTGGCGGCAACAGGGATCTACGCCGTGACCGCACACTTCGTCGCCAGTCGCGCCCGCGAACTGGGTGTGCGGGTGGCCCTCGGCGCCAGCGAGGCGCAGGTGATGCGTGCGTCCGCATCCCAGACCATCCGGCTCGGTGCCGCGGGCCTGCTGGCGGGGATCCTCGGCGCGTTCGCCGCCACCCGCGTGCTGCGCTCGCTGCTGTACGACACGAGCCCGCTCGATCTGCGCGTCTTCGTCGCGGCGCTGCTCGTCCTGCTCGGCGTTCTTGCGCTCGCGAGCTGGCTGCCGGTGCGGCGCGCCCTGCGCGTCAACCCCGTCGAAGTGCTGCGCGCCGAGTGAGGCGACCGACCCGCTACTTCACGCAGGCAAGCGCCTCGTTGTAGCTGTAGACGTGGCCGGCGTGGACGGCGGCCAGGAACGGTGCGATCGCACACAGGGCCTGGACCGGGCCCACACGCCGCACTGAATACGGTCGGATGAAGATGCTGGTCGGCGTGAGTGGCAAGGTCGCCACGTTCGCGTAGAACGCGGACTGCTTGGCATCGCCAAAGAGGTATTGCTCCACGTTCGAGACGTAGAACGCGCTGACCGTGCCTCCCCGCTGGTGCAGCCATGCCCCGATCGCGCGAATCGCCCTCGGCCCCCCGAAATCACCCGAGACGGGAACGATCAGGTTCTTCTCGTGGAGGCCTTTCACGTAGGTGTAGTTCTCGGCGCTCGACAGGAAGCTCTGGGGCTGCCCGGTTTCATCGAGCGAATAGCCGGTGAGATCCGCGAAGGTCGTACCGTTGCCGCCACCGAAACCACCCGGGGCGCCACGCGTGGAAATGGCCGGCCCGTATCCGTAGAAGGCGTCGAACACCCACTTGAGCTGTGCCGATTCCTCGCTGGTGATCGTGAAGCCGTGGGTGCGCGTCAGGTGCTCCACGATACGGGCGTAATTGCGCGATGCCGCCGCGCTGTCCGAGCTCACGTTCCAGTACGCATCCCAGATCTTCTGAACCGGTGTGTTGGGCTCGAGTCCGGCCGGTCGCGGTTTGGCGAAGAGCAGGGAGATGAAATCCGCGCGGTCGTCCGCGAGCTCGAAGATCGCCTTGAACATCAGGTGCTGCATCACCGCCTGACGACGGATATCGACGATGAACGCCATCGCGGGACGGATCGCCGCGATATAGGTGAAGTTCTGCTCCGGCCCGACGCCCAGGTACACTCCGCCATGGACCTGGTGGACCCGCAGCATGGTGAAGAGCTGGCCGATTTCCCGCTCGTTCGACGTGAAGTTGTCGCTGTTGCGGAAGTAACCTCCGGGTTCGGAGATGTCGGAGACGAGCGACCAGAATTCGGCATCCGTGAGTCGGTCGGGGAGTCGAGCGGAGGCCGAGGCGGTGCGCGCATCCTGCTGAACCGATTGGGCCGCGACGCCGGGCGGTCGCGTCGCGATCAGAAGCGCCAGCGCGAAAAGACGGCGCCCGTGGACGAAGGAACGGTTTCGTGTAGAAGCACTCATGCGGATACTCCTGACGACGGGAAACCGAGTGCGGCAGCGTCCCTCGGCCACACGGGGGAAACAGCGGATCAGATGCTTGGAAGATTCACGCGGGAAGGGGTTTGGACAATTGGCTCCAGGGGCGCATCGTCGCGATGGGGGCTCGGAGCCTTCCGCAGCGCAGCCGTCGGGTGTTACGTACCGGCGCGTACGACGCACGTATTCGCCTGGTCGTCACCTCCCTCACTTCTTCATCCGGCACTCCGTTGCGTTTCGTCTCACTGCGGCATTTGGCCGGCCAGGCCAAGGAGACGGCGGGACGCTTCCCGCTGGTCCTGCTGTCCGCGATTACCGCGGCGGCGGCGGCCCTCTATTTGGTCGATCATTCGGACGACCGGGGCGCCGTCCGCGTGCTGCTCGCGGCGCTGCTCGGGCTGCCGCTCTTCACCGCCGTGGTCACGAGGGGGGAACGGGCAGTATGGAGCCGCGGAGCGCGCGCGGCAGTGCAGGCAGCGGCGGTCCTCCTCCTGCTCGCGCTGTGGTTCGTCTGCGGAACATGGACCGACCAGATGCGGTTCACGCGCTTCGCGCATCTCGTCGTGTTGGCGCACCTCACGGTGGCTGTCCTGCCCTTCATGGGCAGCACGCTGGATCGCGCGTTCTGGCAGTACAACCGCCTGCTCTTCGTGCGGTACCTCGTGGCGGGGCTGTTTGCGGCTGTGCTGTTTGCCGGCCTCGCCATCGCACTCGCGGCGATTCATCAGCTGTTCGGCGTGAAGATCGATGGCGAATGGTACGGCCGGCTCTGGATCGTCATTGCCCTCGTGTTCCACCCCTGGTTCTTTCTCGGCGGCGTTCCGCGCGAACTGAACGCGCTGGAGGCGCGGGACGACTATCCGGCGGGGCTCAAGGTCTTCGCCCAGTTCATCCTGATCCCGGTCGTCACGGTCTACCTGCTGATCCTGACCGCGTACCTGCTGCGGGTCGTTGTCACGCGCACCTGGCCCAGTGGATGGATCGGATATCTCGTCTCGAGCGTGGCGGTCGCCGGCACCCTGGCGCTGCTGCTCATCCACCCGGTCCGTGAACGGGCGGACAGTCGCTGGGTGGACGGGTACAGCCGGTGGTTCTGGGTCGCGCTCCTCCCCGCCGTCGGCATGCTGCTGATGGCGATCTGGTTGCGCATCGACCAGTACGGCGTGACCGAGCGCCGCTACTTCCTCGCGGTGCTGGCGCTCTGGCTCGGCGCCATCGCCCTCTACTACGCGATCACCGCGTCGCGCAACATCCGCCTCATTCCGACAACGTTAGGCGCGCTGGCGCTGGTCACCTTCGCCGGACCGTGGTCGGCCTACGCCGTTTCGCTCCGCAGCCAGCTTGGACGCTTTCGTCAGATGCTCGCCGCCAACGCGATTCAGGTGAGCCCGCGCCTGGAGGCAGCATCGGGCCCCATTCCGTTCGACCAGCGCCGCGAGATGAGCAGCGTGGTGCGCTATCTCGTGCAGATGCACGGTCCCACGTCGCTGCGGTCGATCTCGGACACCCTCTCGGCACTGGCGGCCCATCCGCCTGGCGCCCAGGGTGAGCCCGGCGCGACGGGGACGGACGATGCGGCCGCGCGGGGGGTGCTGCAGCGATTGGGCGTGTCGTACGTGGCGCAGTGGGAGAGTCGCGAGACGGCCCGCGTGACGAACTTCAACGCCCAGTCGCCCCTCGGCATCGCCGTCGAGGGCTACGAATGGGTGACCCGCGGCAACCTTGCCTCGACTTTCACGATCACGTTAGGCACCGACACGCTGACGTTCGCGCCGGACTCGCTGCCCCAGCGGACGATCATCAGTCGGGGGAAGGAGCGCCTGCTGGAAATCCCGCTCTGGCCTCTGGTCGAGCAGGCGCGCGCCATCCAGAGTCCGGACCGCCTGCGCGTGACGCCCGCAGCGGCGCCGGCACGAGGGGTCTCGGGACCGTCGTCGGACTCCGCGAGCCGCGGATCTTCCCGGCAGGCGACCCAACAACCGCTGGTCCTGGATGCCGAAGGGAACGGACTGCGCATCCGGATCGTCGTCGCCAGCCTCAACGCCACCGGGGACAGCACGCACGCCCGAATCTCGGCTGATGCGACGATCCTGCTGCATTTCGTAGGGCGCTGACCGGGGCGCCGCGAGCGGGGCCTGCAGCGCGGCGTGCGTTCGCCGCGGTCGCCAATGCCGTGTTCGCCGCAACAGGCCAGCGACTGCGGCAGACGCCTCTTCGTCTGCGTCCTGCTGAAAAGTCCGGCGGCTGAATTCCTGCCGACAACTGGCCGCGATCAGGAGGTGGCCTTCCAGAGGGATGCGACTTCCGCCACGTCCCCGGCCCTCGTCCAACCAGCCATTCCCGAGCGCCACAGGAGCGTGTCCGGTCCGATCCTGCCCAGGCGCGCCTGCTCCGCAAGCGTCGCCAGGTCCGTCGGGCCGTGTCGCTCATTTCCCACGGCGTAGTAGAACGCGACCGCACCCGGAATCGGCGGTGGTTCGAGCACCGGCGTTGCGGCCGGTGTCGCCCGACCGCTCTTCGCCGCCATCTGCTGGGCCATCCCGAAGCCGACACCCACGGCAACGCCCCCCGCCGCCCCGCCACCCGGATTGCGCGCCGCGTCGCGCAGCGCATCGGCCGACACCAGCGCCTGGTACTCGCCCATGTCGCCGATGATTCCGAGCCGCGTCTTCTGATCCAGCGTCTGCTCCACCTCGGGGGGAAGCGAGATGTTCTCCACGACCACCTGTGTCACGTCGAGCCCGTAGTTGGCGAAGTCGGATCGCACACGCGTGGTGAGCTTGTCACCCACCTCGACGAACAGCGAGGAAAGCTGCAGCACCGGTATCCGGTCTTCGCCCACCAGGTCGCCGAAGCGCGAGACGACCAGATTCCGCAGCTGGTCGCCGATGTCGTCGAACACGAATCCGGCGTTGGCCCCCACCAGCTCCCGGATGAAGCGCGCCGCGTCCCCGACCCGGACCGAGAACGTCCCGTATGCCCGGAGCCGCACGGGCCCCACCTCAGCATCACGGGTGATGACCGGATTCCTGGTGCCCCACTTCCTGTTGGCGAACTGGCGCGTGCTGACGAAGACCACTTCGGCCTTGAACGGGCTCTCGAATCCGTACTTCCAGCCGCGCAGCCGGGAGAGCACGGGGAGGTTGCGTGTGGCCAGCTCGTGGGTGCCCGGCTGGAAGACGTCAGCCACCTCGCCCTGATCGACGAACACGGCGACCTGCGCCGGACGAACCACCAGCCGCGCGCCATTCTTGATTTCGTTGTCGGGCCGGACGAACCGCCACGCCATCGCCTCCGGGGAGTCCTCCAGCCACTCCACGATATCGATCAGCTCCCCGTGAATGAAATCCCGGATTGTCATTGTGGGCTCCTGTGCCGATGGTCGTTGTCGTGGGCGGAGGGCCGACGCCTAACGCTTCGTGAAGTTGATGACGCTGCTGAGGAGGTGCACCACGTCCACCGCCGAGTCGCGGGAATCCCCGCGGGCGATGGTCATGGTCGATTGCCACGACGCCTCGCGCGGCGGCGAGATCCCGCGCAGCGCCTCCAGCCGGTGCTGCTCCTCGACCAGACGCTCCCGCTCCCTGGCCCGTGACGTCTCGAGACCGCCTCGGTCGATGAAACCGATGACGCGCTGCAGTTCGCCGGCGTCCAGCCACACGCCGTCGTGCTTGCAGAGGTCGATCACCACGCCGGAGATCTTCGCGAAATTCACCCGGTTCATCAGCGTGTTGCACGCCGGGCAATGCAGGTAGCGGACGTCCTGCGGCCGCAGGCCGTTCGCGTGAGGCGGCGCTGCGGCGCCAGCGGTGCCGAGAATACTCAAGTGCTGCTCGCGGTCTCCGCAGATGCGGTCGAATGCCTCGGCATCGATCCACAAGCCGGTGCAGTCCGGGCACTCCCTCGCGACCGCAGTACCCAGCTGCACGGCATCCATGTCCACCCGGCAACGCGGACACTTCGCCGTCTGGTCGGTGGCAATGGCCTGGTGCGCAATCGGTGCACCGCACTTTGGGCAGTACTCCATCCCCTCGAACGCGGCCGCCGAGCACTTCGGGCAGATCATGGTGACCAGCGCCCGCCCACAATAAGCGCACGGCGCCCCCGGTTCGGCCGGGGCGCCGCAACCAGGACAGGTGAGGGTGATGTCGCTCATGGGGTAGCGGATCGGTGAGCCACTGTTCCGGCCGTGGCGGCCGGGCGTGGCTTTCCATTGACGGTTGCGGCCGCCCTGGAGTTACCAACAGGCCGCCGGAGCGCGCTCGTGAGCTGGGCCGGCGCGCCGTTTGCGACGATGTACGGCGCGATCGGCCGGTCCATGGGCAGATGTTACGGCGCGATCGGCCGGTCCATGGGCCACGGGTGGCGGCGTAGCCGCTCGATGTCGTTCTCGTCCTTCACGGCCACGTACACCGACCGTGCTCCCGCACCGATGATGCGTTCGGTGACCGGCATCGTGATCTGGCCGTGGAGCACGCCGCGCCGATCGACCACGTCGTATATCGTCTCGGGATGCTCCGCGGAACGCTCCTTGAGAACGAGAAGCCAACCATCGGGCGCGGCCACAAGGGGACGCATCGCGTACGGAGGAAGCTCGTCAGGCCAGTCCTTCACGGTGTCGGGGGACCTGACCGGCCTCCCGCTCGATTTGGCAATCCGTTCCATGAACGCACTCTTCTCACGCCCGGTCATCTTGATGGCGGGCAGCGGCAGCGGCTTGCCGAGCGTCCAATGGCCATCGGGGGCGCGCCAGTCGACGCGATAGGGCTCCAATCGGGCCACCGCGAGCCAGCCGTCGCGAAACAGAAGCGATTCCTCTCCCCTCGAGAACGCGCTTCGCCTGATTTCCATGCTGGTCACGTTCCCCTTGGCGTCGACCTGTGACTCGGCGTGGGCAGGGGCGCTGCGCAGCCGCGCGATCGTGTCCACCGTGCCATTCGACCGGGCGACTCGGATGATGGTGGACGAGTCGTTCTTTCCGATGTCCCTCGAGCCGGCAAATGGCGGCTGACTGGCAAGACTGGTGACGAATCCGCGAGCGTCCGCCCCCGTCCCGAATCCACGGGTCGCCTGAATGGCAGGGGCATCGGGGGGCAGCGTGCCTGCGATCCTGGCCCCGTCGAACAGCAGCCAGCGGCGGTTCAGCATATCGAACATGATGCTGGAGTCGCCTGCCAGCGGATACAACGGCGCCGCCGAACCGTATTCCTCCGGACCGTGGCCCTGCCGTCCAACCTGTGCTACCTGATTGGTTCGCAAGTCGACGACCACGACCCGATTCTCGCGGGGGTCGGTGACCAGCACGCGCCCGTCGCGCAGTTCGCGCACCGAGCCGATCAACGTGAACTCCTCGTCGAGCATCGCGTCGGCCGGCTTGAGCGGCACGACGACGATCTTCTGGGCGGCGGCCGCGATCGGCAGAGCCCACCCCAGCATCATCAGAAAAGTCCGTCGCATCGGGTCCTCCATGTGGCCACGCCGACACGGTGTTGGGCCGCGCATGGCGCTCCGTCACACTAGTGCCTAACGGCTGTGCCGGGCAACCGACATCGCCGGCACCACAGGCGGTGACGCCGACCCTCCGCATCACCGGCTCGCACCGGTGGCGGCGCAGACGGACTCTTCGGCGCCGTCACCCACGCGATCGCCCCCCACCAGGCCGGGGGTCCGGCGCGCCCACCGCGCGGCGCAGTCCGCCAGGCGTCCGGGCGAAGATGCCCTTGACGCAGGCGGGCGGCGCTTTATATATAACCGCACGGTTATCGAACCAAGGGGTTATCCACACATGACGTCGGCCGTCCTCGACACCACCTTTGCCGCACTCGCCGATCCCACGCGGCGCGCGATCCTCGCCCGCCTGGCATCGGGCGCCGTATCCGTCACCGAGCTCGCCCGGCCGTTCGCGATCACTCAGCCCGCGATCTCCAAGCACCTCAAGGTGCTGGAGCGCGCCGGACTGGTCTCGCGCGGTCGCGATGCCCAGCGCCGTCCCGTTCGCCTCGAGGCAAAGCCCCTCGCCGCGGCGACCGCCTGGCTGGTGGACTACCGGCGGTTCTGGGAGGGCAGCTTCCAGCGGCTCGACGCACTGCTTGACGAGATGAAGGCGCCGCCACGAGCAGGCGGAAGGAGACGCACCACCGCACGCAAACGAACCAGGTGAGGGAGGAGACGACGATGAAGAACACGGGCACCCTGACGGTAACGACCCCTTCGGATCGGGAAGTGATGATGACGCGCGTCTTCGACGCGCCGCGTGCGATGGTCTTCGACGCGTTCACCAGATGTGATCTGCTCAAACGCTGGTTCGGGCCGCGAGGTTGGTCCCTCGCGGTCTGCGAGGGCGAATTCAGGAGCGGTGGGTCGTGGCGTTTCGTGCTGCGCGGGCCCGACGGCAGCGAGATGGGCATGCGGGGCGCCTGCCGTGAGCTCGTGCGCCCGGACCGCATCGTGTACATGGAGTCCTTCGACGACTATCCGGGCGAATCACAGGTCACCACGCGATTCGTCGAGCAGGCCGGCAGGACGACGGTCACTGTCACCGTGCTCTACCCGTCGCAGGAGGTGCGTGACGCGGTGATCAAGTCCGGCATGGAGCATGGCGCCGCCGAGTCGTACGACAGGCTGGCCGAATACCTGGTGACCGTGGTGCCCGCGCAGCCTGTTGCACACTGATCGAGGAGACCGCCATGCAGAAGATCACGACGTTCCTGTGGTTCGACAATCAGGCGGAAGACGCCATGAACTTCTACACGTCCATCTTCAGGAACTCGCAGGTGGGCCGGGTGAGTCGCTACGGAGACGCCGGGCCGGGGCCGAAGGGCTCGGTGATGGTCGCCACCTTCACGCTCGAGGGCCAGGAGTTCATGGCGCTGAACGGCGGTCCGGTCTACAAGTTCACGCCGGCCGTCTCGCTGTACGTGAGCTGTGAGACGCAGGAGGAGGTCGACGACCTCTGGGCGAAGCTCTCGGCGGGCGGCAAACCTGGACGCTGCGGATGGCTCGAGGACAAGTTCGGGTTGTCGTGGCAGATCATCCCGCGCGCGTTAGGCGAATTGATGGGCGACAAGGACCCGGCCAGGGCCGGCCGGGTCATGCAGGCAATGCTGCAGATGGACAAGATCGATGTCGCCGGACTGAGGCGGGCGTACGAGAAGCAGTAATTCGGTCAACGCTCGTCCGCATATGCACCCGAGAGACACCGAGCCGATCAGGAAGGCGCGTGTTGCCATCCCTTCTCGCCCGCGCTCGTCGCCCGGTATCTTGCAGGGACTCACCTCATCACGGAGCGACACATGGCAGTTGCCAAGATGACTGAGATCCAGGCCGGTTCCGCCAAGAGCTTCGAGGACGCGATTCAGCAGGGCATCACGCGCGCCGAGAAGACGCTCCGGAACGTCAGCGGCGCGTGGATCAAGAGCCAGCAGGTGGTGATCGAAAAGGGCCGGATCACCGAGTACCGGGTCCTGCTGAAGGTCACGTTCGTGTTGCAGGACTGAGTGGCAGGCCGCCGCATTTCTCGCAACTCAGGGCGCGGCGCGCTCGAACACAAGCGGCGCCCGAGTGACCTTCGAGACCGAGAAAACGATCCCGCCGGCACCGACGTCCCCGGCCAGGTGCGGCCCCGCGATGCAGAGTGCGGCGGGCGGGCACGTGAACGTGATCTCGATGTGGTTCGTGCCGCTGTAGGTTAGTTGCTGGATCTGGTGGTCCTTCGAACCACCGAGGGACTCCTCGATTACGGTGCGCGACTCCCCGGTTCCGTCATCGCGCAGCACGAGGGTGTCGGCGAACATGCGATCGGGGAGCTGCAGGTTTTCGGCGTACGCCGCGGGGAGCGGTTGGCCGGCTATCGACTGAAGCACGTAGACCGTGCCCAGGGAACCTGGTGCGTTGCTGTCGCGGCAGGCCATCACGAACAGTGCCGTCAGCAGGGACAAGCGGGTGAGGCGCATGGGTATTGGCGAGGGGTCCGTTTCCTGTTAGACAATCGAGGGTGCGGATGCCACTACAACTCGTGCGGGACGGCTGATACCGACCAGCTGAACGCCGGAGGTTTGGTGACGTCGTACGGTCACGGCAGATGCGCAGGCGCGCTGGCAATCATCGTCGCGTTGCTCGGATGTTCCGCGGGCGAGCCACGAGCGGCGGCCGACGGCCAGGATACCGCGGGGAAGCCCGAAGCCGTCGCCGACAGCGCACTGCCCCGCACCACGCTCGAGGTGCCGTCCTCGGCGGCAGGCCACCTGCTACTGGCGGACGGAGCACTGACGTTCATCCCGTGTGACGCGCCCGACCAGCGCGTTCCACTCGTGGACACGCCTGACGGTGACGGCGCCGCCGTGGTGACCGAATTGCACGACGGCTCGACCGGCGTCCAGGCGATGGTGCGGTTGGACGGCGGGCGCCTCGTTGATATTCGTTATGCGGCGCCGGAGGGTCCGGGGTGTGCTGGCCTGCCGCGACCGTTCGTCCTCGAAGCACATGGCAACGAGCCCTTCTGGACGCTGGAGGTGCTCGGGGATTCGGCCCGCATGCGGGTGCCGCTGGCACTGGGCGGATATCTCTTCACGCACGGCGCCTGGAGGCACCTCTCGTCTGGCGACTGGGCCTACGAGGGCTCGCGGACCGAGAACGGGCGGGAGGAGTTCCTGGTCCTGCACCTCACCGAGGTGCGCTGCACCGACAGCATGTCCGGCGCACGCTACCCCTTTCGTGCGGAGCTCGTGCGCGAAGGCGACCCGGCGCAGGGGTGCGCGGTCGAAGGGCGGCTGGCGAAGCGGCTCGCACCGGCCGCGGGGCGAGCGAGCGCAAAACGATAGCGGCTTCGCGCGCGCTTGCATGGCGGCGCGACGGGCGACATGATCTGCGACAACCGGACGCGCGCACCGCGCGCGCCGGAATCGTCATGACCGATTCGCCGATGAAGTTCCAGAACCGCGATGGTGCATCGCTCTGTCGGAGGAGTACCTGATGAACCCCGCCCGCGCCGCCAACGTCGCCGCGCTTGCCACGGCCGCCTCGCTCCTTTCTCTCGCGCCGTTCGCTGTCTCGGCGCAGCGTGGTGGGGGCGGACGCGGCAACGCTGGGGCCGCTGGCCCGCTCGCGGCGCTGCACTTTCGCGCGCTCGGCCCCGAGGGCAACCGCGTCGCTTCGATCGTCGGCGAACCCGGCAATCCCGCCGTCGTCTACATCGGCGCCGCGAACGGAGGCATCTGGAAGACGGCCGACGGCGGAACGAACTGGGCTCCAATCTTCGACGGCGAAGACGTTTCCGCGGTGGGAGCGCTCGCGATCGCGCCTTCGGCGCACGACGTGATCTGGGCGGGAACGGGAGAGCCCTGGATGATCCGTCCGTACTACACCATGGGTGACGGCGTCTACAAGTCGACCGATGCCGGCCGCACCTGGCGGCACATGGGTCTCGACAAGACGGGAAAGATCTCGCGCATCGTCGTCGACCCGCGCAACGCCGATATCGTGTACGTCTGTGCCATCGGTGAAACGTTTCGCTCCCAGCGCGAGCGCGGCGTCTTTCGCACCAGCGACGGTGGCGCCACCTGGCAGCAGGCGCTCTACGTCAACGACGACACAGGCTGCTCCGACCTGGCGCTGGACCCGAGCGATTCCAGAACGCTCTTCGCCGGCATGTGGCAGGTGGAGGTGCATCGCTGGAATCTGAATAGCGGCGGTCCGGGCAGTGGCGTATATGTGAGCCGCGACGCTGGCGCCACCTGGAGCAAGATCTCAGGACATGGCTTGCCGGCCGCGGACTACCCGCTCGGCAAGACCGCCGTGGGCATCGCACCGAGCAATCCGAACAGAGTGTACGCGCTCGTGCAGGACGAGCGACCCGGCCTCTATCGTTCCGATGACCGCGGCGCGAACTGGCAGCTGGTCAATCAGTCGCACGTGACGGCCGAGCGCTCACCGTACTACACGCGGTTCACCATCTCGCCCGACGATCCGGACCTGCTCTACTTCCCGTCGGTGTCGTTCAGCATGTCGAGCGACGGCGGCACCACGGTCTTTCAACCCGGACGCGGTGGCGGCCGCGGCCGGGGAGGCGCGGCTGGCGGGCGCGCCGGGGGCCGGGGGGGCGCGCCGTCACCTGGAGCCGGCCTCCAGTCAGCAGGCGGCGACAATCACGACGTGTGGATCGATCCGACCAACGCGAATCGCGTGCTCGTGGCGAACGACGCGGGCGTGAGCATCAGCAACAACCGCGGCGCGTCCTATCAGCGGTTCATGCTGCCCATTTCCCAGGTCTATCACGTCTTCGCGGACAACGAGATTCCTTACAACGTCATGGGCAACATCCAGGACAAGTCGTCGTTCCATGGACCGAGCCGCAATCTCGCCGGCGGGCGCGGCGGCATGTCGCTGAGTTATTGGGAGGGCATGGGTGGATGCGAGGACGCGTTCGGAGTGCCCGATCCGGTCGACGCCAACATTGTCTGGTCGGGATGTGACAACGGTCGCGTGTATCGCATGGACTACCGGACGCAGATGGCGCGCGACGTGTCCGCGTGGCCCATAACGAGTTACGGCTGGGCGCCGGCGAACATGAAATATCGCTGGGACTGGATCACGCCCATCGCCATTTCCCCGCAGGATCACAATCGCGTATACGTCGGGGCGCAGGTCGTCTTCATGACCGTCAACGGCGGCCAATCATGGACCGTGATAAGTCCCGACCTCACGGCGAACAACAAGGAGCATCAGCAGAATTCCGGCGGCATCACGTCCGACAATCTCACCACCTACGACGGCGCCACGCTGTACGCGATCGCCGAGTCACCGGCGAAGGCCGGGGTCATCTGGACGGGGAGCGACGACGGACAGGTGAGCGTCACGCGGGACGGTGGCGTGCACTGGACCAACGTCACGAAGAACATTCCCGACCTCCCGCCGTGGGGCACCGTGTGGAGCGTCGCGCCGTCGCGCTTCGATGCCGCCACCGCCTACGTTGCCGTCAATCTGCAGCATCAGGCGGACTACGACGCGCTCGTGTACAAGACGACCGATTTCGGGACGAGCTGGAAGTTCATCTCGGCAGGCGTACCGAAGAGCGTGAACTCGAGCGCGCACATCATCGTCGAGGATCCGGTGCGCAAGGGCATGCTGTACCTCGGCACCGACAACGCGCTGTACTTCACGCTGGACGACGGCGCCAATTGGACACGCCTGCGCAACGACCTCCCGCCGGCGCCCATCTATTGGATGCAGGTGCAGCCGACGTTCAACGATCTCGTGATCGGCACGCACGGGCGCGGTGTGTACATCATGGACGACGTCACGCCGCTCCGCGAATGGGACGCGGCGCAGGCGCAGGATTTTCATCTCTTCAAGCCGCGGCCTGCGTACCGCTTCCGGCAGACGGCCAATGCCCGCGAGTCCGATGTCGGCGGGCACGTGAGCGGAGAGAATCCGCCGTACGGTGCGGACATCAACTTCTGGCTCAAGGCCCCCGCGAGCGACGTAGAGCTCACGTTCAGTGGCGCCGACGGTACCATCCGCACCGTGAGAGTGAACGGACAAGCCGGACTGAATCGGATCTGGTGGGATTTGCGATATGAGCCGGGTCTGTCGATCCAGATGCAGACTCCGCCGCTCGATGCACCGTGGGCGGAGCCGCATCGTAACTACGCTGCGTACGGCACGCGCATTCCCCCTGCGGGACCGATCGTGCCGCCGGGGAGCTACACGGTGCGGGTCAAAGCCGGAACGCACGAAGAGACGGCGCCGCTGACGGTGCTGGCCGATCCCCATTCGCCCGGAACCGAACAGAGCATCCGCGCCCAGGTAGCGTTTGCGCGCGACGCGCAGGCCGAAGCCAATGAGGCCGCGGACATGATCAACCATCTGGAGCTGATCCGCCGGCAGGTCGAGGACCTGGAAGCGTCGCTCGCCGCGGACTCACAAAAGAACGCGACGGCGATCAAGGCCTCCAGGGACTTCGACATCCGACTCAGCGGCATCGAGGGGAGGCTGATCGACGTCCACAACACCGGGCCGAGCGAAGACGCGTTCCGTAATCCGGTTCAGCTGTACGAGCGGCTCAGCTGGATGATCGGGCCGATGGTCGGCACGCCCGGGAGCGGCAGCGGCGGCGGGGACCTCGGCCCTACGGCTCAGCAGGTAGGCGTGAACGCCGAGTTCAAGCAGCAGCTCGCCGAGATTCAGGCGGAGTTCAAGCAGGTCGTCGAGCACGAAACGCCGGCGTTCAACGCGGTGCTGAAGCAGGCTGGCGTGACCCTTGCTATAAGACCCTGAAGCGGCGCCGGAGATTGCCGCCCGGGGCGCCGCCGAAGGCGTGCCGGGTGTTGCGTGTGGCGCCGCGGATGAGGGTTCCGGAGAGGACCTCGCCGCCTATGAACGGGGGAACGTGAGGGACATGCCGTCGTCTGCTGGACGTCGCCCTCCCGACGAACAGCGCGACCTTCGACGCATCGAGGCAGGTCGGCTGGTGCACGGGATCGCATGGGTCGGCGGAGTAAAATGGGTCACCCAGGCGACCACCTGGGTCGCGACGCTGGTCGTGGCGCGGATCCTGTCCCCCTCCGACTACGGAGTCGTCGGAATGGCGGCGATTCTGCTCGGTCTGATCACCTTGCTCAGCGAGTTCGGCATAGGGTCCTCCGTCGTCGCGCTACGGGAGCTGACGGACGACCAGATCGCCCAGCTGAACGGGATGGCGGTGATCCTGGGATTCACCGCCATTGCCATCTCGGTGCTGCTTGCGGTGCCACTCGGCCATTTTTTCGGATCCCGGGAATTGCCCCTGGTCATCATCGTACTCAGCGCGGGCTTCGGTATTACCGCATTCAAGACGGTACCGTACGCCCGGCTTCAAAAGGAATTCCGTTTTCGTCTGCTCGCGCTGATCGACGGGACGCAGGCCATCGCCTCGGCTGTCGCATCCGTTCTCCTCGCGCTCGCGGGCTTTCGATACTGGGCGCTTGTGTTCACGGGGCTGCTCGGCAGCCTCATCTCCACATCGCTGGTCGTCATGCGCCGACCGACGCCGGTTCGCCTGCCGCGCCGCGGCCTGGGACACGTCATCACGTTCAGCAAGCAACTGGTGGTGGGGCGGCTCTCGTGGTTCGCGTACTCGAACGCCGACTTCACGGTGGTTGGCCGGGTCCTTGGCCAGGCGACACTCGGTGTCTATCAGGTTGCGTGGACCCTCGCCAACATCCCGGGAGAAAAGATCGCGAGCCTGGTCGGATCGGTGACACCTGCCTTCCTGTCGGCCACGCAGGATGACCCGCGCGGCCTGCGGACCTACCTCCTGCGACTGACCGAGGGGCTCGCGCTCGTCACCTTCCCGTCCACGCTCGGGCTGGCGCTTGTCGCGCCCGTCCTCGTTCCGGTGGCGTTAGGCGCCAAGTGGGGGGCGGCGGTGGCCCCGCTTCAATTGCTGGCCGTCTATGCTGCCGTTCGGTCCATCAGTCCGCTCCCGTCGCAAGTGCTGGTGGTCACCCGCGCGACGCGATTCTCGATGTACGTCGGGGTCGTGACGGCGGTGGTTCTTCCCCTCGCGTTCCTGATTGCCACCCGCTGGGGACTCGTCGGTGTCGCCCTCGCGTGGATGATCGTACATCCGTTCTACGTCGCCGTGATACTCTGGCGGGCGCTGCGGCAGATCGACCTGTCAGCCGGGGAGTACTTGCGGTCACTCTGGCCGGCGACAAGCGCTTCTCTCATCATGGCCGCTGTCGTGTGGTTCGTGAGACGAACTATCGTGGCATCGTCGCCCGGCTTGGGCACGGTCGCGCTATTGGTAGCCACAGGTGCCGTTACCTACACGGCGGCGCTGGCGCTCCTGCATCGCAAGCGGGTCGATCGAATCGTGGAACTCCTTCGCCAGCTGCGACATGGCAGCTCGGGCCACGAGGGCCCGCCGGAGGCCGTAGTTCCCGCCGACGCGGGAGCTCCCCTGGGATAGCCCGGGGCCGTATCGCCCCACATCCCTTGTATTTCGCACCGTTCCAGCGCCGGTGGCGCGGGTCTTGCTCGTTCATCTGGATGCCGCAATGCGGGCAGGATGGCGGGCGCCCCCGGAGCGCGTTCGGTCACGCAACCCGGACTCTGATCCTGCATCGTCGACGTTCTCATCGCGTCCGCCTCGATACAGGGACCGACGCTACAACTGTGATTGCCCCCTGGAGTCCCCATGTCGGCCGAAGTCCCGATCACCGTCGGCCTTCCCGTTTACAACCGTGCGAAGTACATCCGGCATTCGCTCGATTCGCTGCTCGCGCAGTCGTTCGGCGACTTCGAACTCGTAATCTGTGACAACGCGTCGACAGACGACACGGATGCGATCTGCCGTGAGTACGCGGCGCGAGATCCACGCATCCGGTACTTTCGCAACCCCGAGAACTTGGGCGCCAACCGCAACTTCAACCGGGTCTTTGAGCTTTCTCGCGGCAAGTATCTGAAGTGGAGTACGTCCGACGACGTCTGGGCGCCGACGATGCTGGAGAAGACCTTTGCGGTGATGGAGGACGATCCGGGCATCGTGCTGTGTTATCCCAAGACGATGATCGTGGATGCCCGCGGCAACGAGGTCGAGCCCTACGAGGACCGTCTCCACCTGATGCAGGAGAATCCTGCGGATCGGTTCGTCGCGCTGCTTGAGCGCATCGGGCTGTGCCACCAACACCTGGGCCTCATCCGTCGGGACGCGCTGGCGCGCACGGCGTTGCTGGGCGACCACATTTCCTGCGATCTGAACCTCCTGGCCGAGCTGACCCTCTACGGGAAGTACTACGAGTATCCCGAGCGTCTCTTCTTCCGAAGATTCCATCCGGAGGCGTCGAGCTGGAAGAAGGGACCGAGCCGCGAAGCCGTCGCGCATCAGCTGGAGTTCACCGACCCGCAGAGAAAACTGCAGATCGTCCTCCATCTCTGGAGACGCTACGCGGCTTTCTTTTCCGCGATCCGGCGCGCCCCACTCGGCGGAGCTGACCGGCTCCGCCTTTACCGGTACGTTCTGCGCCTGATGCGTTGGAATCGCGACGAGCTGTTCACCGAGCTGGCGTCGGGATGGACGATGCGCCGGGGCGCTCGCAGGATCGCCCGGAGGCTCGACGCGCGACGTGAACTTCTCTGAAACCCCTATCGCCGGTGCCTGGGTGATCGATCCGACACCGCATCTGGACACACGTGGGCGATTCATGCGGGCCTGGTGCGCACGGGAGTTCGCGGATCATGGGATCGCATTCACGCCGGTGCAGGCGAACATGGGATACACGGCGCTGCAGGGCACCGTGCGAGGTCTCCACTATCAGGCGACGCCGGCGGTGGAAGCGAAGCTGGTGCGGTGCACACGCGGCTCGGTGTTTGACGTCGTCGTTGACCTCCGGCCCCGGTCACCGACGTTCAGGCGTTGGTTTGGAGCCATGCTCAGCGCAGAAAATGGCCGGATGCTCCTCGTCCCGGAACATTGCGCGCACGGATACCAGACCCTCGAGGCGTCCACGGAGATCATGTACCACACGTCCGCTTTCTACGCGCCCGACGCGGTGCGCGGGGTCCGGTTCGATGATCCGGCGTTCGGCGTACGCTGGCCCATGCCGGTGTCCGCCGTCTCCGAGCAGGACCGCGGGTGGCCGCTGGCAAGTGATCTGCAGAGTATCGAATCGTGAACCTGGACATCGCACTGAGACTGCGGGAAGCCGAGGGTCGGCCGATTCGGGTCGGCATGATCGGCGCGGGAGCGACCGGTCGCGCGATCGCCCTTCAATTGGGGACGCCGGTGCCGGGAATGCGTCTCGCGGCGATCGCCAACCGCACGCCGTCGCACGCCGAACGCGCCTTCCGGGACGCCGGAATCCTCGCCTGGGAGTCACCAGATTCGCCGGCGGCGATTGCCGACAGCATCCACCGGGGGATTCCCGTGCTGACCGACGATCCCACTGCCGTGGTGCGGTGCCCCGAGGTGGATCTGGTGGTGGAGGCCACGGGCACCGTGGACTTCGCTGCGGAGGTCGTGCTCGACGCCATCGCCCACGGGAAGCACACGGTGATCGTGAACGCCGAGCTGGACTCCACGCTCGGCCCGTTGCTCAAGGCCCACGCCGACCGCGCCGGCGTCGTGCTGACCAACACCGACGGCGACGAGCCCGGCGTGGCGATGACGCTGTTTCGTTACCTGCGTACCCTGGGCCTTCGTCCGGTCGCGGCGGGGAACATCAAGGGGATGGTGGATCACTACCGCAACCCGGACACACAGGCGGCGTTCGCGAAGCAGCACGATCAGGACGTGCGCAAGGTGACGTCATTTGCGGACGCGACCAAGCTCTCGATGGAGACGACGGTCCTGGCCAATGCGACCGGATTCGGCGTGGGACGGCGGGGAATGTACGGACCTCGATGCGCGCACGTTCGCGAGATGGCCGAACTCCTCCCGGCGGCCGATCTCCTTGGCGGGGGCATCGTGGACTACGCCCTGGGCGCCGCGCCGCACACCGGGGCCTTCGTGGTGATTCACGAGGAGAACGCCCTCAAGCGCACGCAGCTGGCCTACTACAAGATGGGCGCCGGACCCTTCCACGTCTTCTTCACGCCATTTCATCTGCCTCACCTGCAAATCGCGTCGACGATCGGGCGGGCGGTGGTGTTCCGGGATCCGACGGTGGCCTCGCTCGGCGGCCCGCGCTGTGAGGTCGTGACACTCGCCAAGCGCGATCTCAGCGCCGGAGATCGCATCGACGGGATCGGCGGCTATTGCGTGTATGGGTTGATCGAGAATCGCGGCGCGGCGCGCCGCGCCGAGGCTCTGCCGATGGGCTTGTGCGAGGGTGCGGTGCTCCGACGGAGCATGGCGCGGGACGAGGTGCTCACCTGGGGCGATGTCACGATGCCGCCGGAGCGCCTGAGCGACCGCCTCTGGCGCGAGCAAGAGACCTGCTGGCCGGCGGCGGATGCCACGGTTCGCAGCACAGGCGAGGGATGGACCCAATGAAAGTGGTGCTCTTCTCCGGTGGGTTCGGGACACGACTGCGCGACTTCGACGACACGATCCCGAAGCCGATGGTGACGATCGGATACCGGCCGATCCTCTGGCACCTGATGAAGCTGTACGCCCATTACGGTCACCACGATTTCGTCCTCTGCCTGGGCTACAAGGCGGACGTCATCAAGAAATACTTCCTGACCTACGACGAGTGTCTTTCGAACGACTTCGTTTTTGAGGATGGCGGGCGCCGGGTCGAGCTTCTGAACAGGGACATCCATGACTGGCGGATCACCTTCGCCGACACCGGCGCCTCATCACCCCTTGGGGAGCGACTGCGGTTGGCGCGCCCGTATCTCGAAGGCGAGGAGATGTTTCTGGCGAATTACACCGACTGCGTCTCCGATATCAATATCAACGCATTCCTCGAGCGTTTCCGTGCGAGCAACCGGATTGCGGGCTTCGCGTCGGTCGCGCCCAATCTGAGCTTTCACTACGTGGAAGCAGCCCCCGACGGGCTGGTCACGCGGCTCGCGGACGTGCGGTGCACGCCGCTGCGCGTGAACGGAGGGTTCTTCGTGTTTCGCCGGGAGATCTTCGATTACCTCCGCGCGGGCGAAGATCTCGTGGACGGGCCCTTTCAACGTCTCATTGCCGACCGCCAGCTGTTCGCCTACGAGTACAACGGCTTCTGGAAGGCGATGGACACCTTCAAGGACAAGCAGGAGTTGGACGAGCTGTACGCCCACGGCAATCCGCCGTGGGAGGTGTGGCGCCGTTAGGCGCCCCAGGGGGCCGACCTGGCGGGCCATGCGATGGTACCGCCTACCGAGCCCGGGTCTGTACGAGCCAGGCCTTGTTCGCGCACCAAGGAGATTCGCGGATGGCAAACATCGTGGTGCTGGGGTCGGGGATGGGGGCGCTGGGCGCTGCATACCGGCTGCACGGTGCAGGCGAGCGTCCCCTGCTGTTCGACAGGAACCCGTACTACGGTGGGCACACTCACTCGTTCCGCCACGAGGACGGATTCGTCTTCGACATCGGTCCGCACATTTCCTTCACCAAGGATCCGCGGATTCAGGATCTGTTCGCCGAGAGCGTCGATCACCGGTTCGAGTCGATCGAGATATGCCTTAACAACTATTGGCGAGGTTTCTGGCCGCTCCATCCGGTGCAGCTCCACCTCCACGGCTTGCCGGCTGACCTGGTGGCGAGGATCATTACCGACTTCGTCGCAGCCGAGCGCGACGGCGAGCGTCCCATCCGGAACTACGCCGACTGGCTCGTGGCGAGCTTCGGCCGCACGTTCGCGGAAACGTTCCCGATGCAGTACACGCGGAAGTACCATCTCACGACCGCCGAGAACATGAGCACCGACTGGCTCGGACCGCGGATCTACCGTCCCAGCCTGGAGGAGGTGCTGCGCGGGAGTCTCTCGCCGGCGGCGCCGCACGTCCACTACATCACGAACTTCCGGTATCCGACCGTCGGGGGATTCTCGGCCTACCTGCGCAACTTCGTCCCGCGGGCGGAACTGAGACTGCGGCACGAGCTGGTCGCGATCGAGCCGAAGACCCGGGAGCTGACGTTCGGCAACGGCGTGCGTGTGCGGTACGAGAACGTTGTGTCCTCGATCCCGCTGCCGGAGCTGATCCCGATGATCGCGGGAGCGCCTCGGGACGTGGTGGATGCGGCCGAGCGGCTTGCCTGTTCCACCTGTGTGCTGGTCAACCTCGGCGTCGCCCGGAGCGACGTTTCCCCGGCACACATGACGTACTTCTATGACGAGGACATCTGTTTTGCGCGGGCGAGTTTCCCGCACATGTTCTCGCCGAACAACGCCCCCCCCGGCACCGGAAGCATCCAGGCCGAGGTGTACTTCTCGCGCAAGTACAAGCCGCTCACCGTCGCGCCCGAGACCCTGATCGATCCGGTCATCCGCGATCTCCGCAAATGTGGCGTCCTGCGCGACGACGACACGATCGTCCATCAGGACGCGATGGTCATCCCATACGCAAACGTCATTTTCGATCTCGAGCGTGCCTGCGCCGTCGAGACGGTCCACGGGTTTCTCGATGACGTCGGCATCTCCTATTGCGGGCGCTATGGCGACTGGGGGTACATGTGGACCGACGAGAGCTTCATCAGCGGTGAGCGCGCCGCCGAACGCGCGCTTCAGGCGGCCTGACCCCGAGCCGCGCCGCGATGCGTTCGTTCTCTCTGGGGCCCAAGCCCCCCGCCAGCGTGCTGTGCCTGGGCGCCCACGCCGACGACATCGAAATCGGGTGCGGCGGTACGCTGCTGACGCTGCGCGCGCAGTACCCCGAGCTGCGGGTGCATTGGGCCGTGCTGAGTGCATTCGACTGTCGCGCCGTTGAGGCACGGCGGGGGGCGACGTTGTTCGTGGGTGGTGGGCCCCACGATGTCGAGCTATGCGACTTTCCGGACGGCTTCTTCCCGGCCGAGTGGGCTGCGATCAAGACCTGGTTTGCCGATCTGGCGAGACGCGTCAGGCCGGATATCGTCTTCACCCACGCGGGGCAGGATCGGCACCAGGACCATCGCATCGTCAGCGAGCTGACCTGGAATCACTTCCGGGACCACGTCATCCTCGAGTACGAGATCCCCAAGTTCGACGCCGATCTCGGCTCGCCTAACGTCTTTGTGCCCCTTTTCCGGAGGGATCTGGAGGCCAAGATCGCGAACCTGATGGCAGCGTTTCCCACCCAGCGGGAAAAGCCGTGGTTCACGGCCGAGACCTTTCGTGGCCTCGCCCACATCCGGGGGAATGAATGCCGCGCGAGTCAGGGAGTGGCGGAGGCGTTTTTCGCGCGCAAGATCGTTCTTGGACCGTGATGGACGTACAGCGGAGCCATTGGCTCCGACCCATCAAGCCACGCCGACCGGGCCTGCCGGCAAGGTTGTCTTCTGCGTCCAGTCGGCGACCACGCCGACGAGCGAGGCGTCCTCAGCCAGGCGGCTCGACCAGGAACTGGTCGATCTTCCCACTGGGCACCGCAACCGTCGAGAGGTTCTCATGGTGTTCTGGCGGTGGCGCTGCTGTTCACCGACGCGTCGAAGACCTGGTTCAGCGAGAGGTGACGGTCGCGCGATTGACGGCCCAGGGAACGCACTGTGCACCCGCGCCACATCACCACCATCGTGACCGCGAGCAGGCCAAGCTGCTGCACCAGGGAGAGCGTCGCGCGCCACGTCTCGCTCGCCACGCGCAGGTCCACGTCCTGACGTGCAGCCACGAGGATAGCGATCACCAACGCTGGAACGCGCCAGCGCCAGGGAGATTCCGTCACCAGCATGAGGGCGAGCATCCAGAGCCAGCCGAAGTGGGCGTACACGTCCGGCACGAACGGTGACTGGAGCGATGCGAGCTGCACGAGCGCGATCCAGACGAGCACACGCCAGCGTGGCTCCTGCCTGACGCGCGTGGCGAGGAACACCAGGAACACCAGCAGCGCGGCGTAGAGCGCCTGCAAGGGCCGGCCAATGTCGGGTGCCGTCAACAGCATCAGCTTTCCCGAGATCCCGAGGACGCCGTCATTCACGAGTGCACTCTGGGCGTATGCGAATACTGATGCCAGCGCTTCCCCGCTCGCCAGCCGTGGCATCTGATAGAACGCGTACGCGCGAAACGGGTCCGCGCCTGACACGAGCAGGCTCGTGACCGTGATGGCGATCATGACGCCGAGTGTCCAGAGAGAGCTACGCCAGCGACGTTGCAGGAGCAGGACCAGGAGCAGGATTCCCGGAAAGAGCTTCGTCATCGTCGCCCAGCCTAACAGCGCGCCACCCAGAGCATGCGCATCCCGGTCGAAAGCAACCATGCCCAGCACGGCGGCGGCGACAACCACCAGATGCGCGTTCCCGATCTGCAGGGCGAGGAGTGTGGTCGGGGCCACCAGCACCAGGGGGAGCACCAGGGGGAGCACCAGGGCGGGCCTCCACGTGTCGCGCGAAGCCTCGCCATCCGGATGTGCGGCCATTCTGTCTGGAGCGCCCCGTCCGCAGAAGACGTGGCGCGATACCACGAGGAGCGCGACGCTGACGAATACGAGGTCGACGAAGAACCAGACGGTTCGCCAGGTGCGGAAGCGCGGAGACATCGCCAGCGCCAGGCGAGGCAACAGCAAGGCTGTGGGAGGATACAGGTAGACGTCGCAATCGAACCCCTCGATCGCGACCGGCCTCTCGTCGCTTGATACATAGCGCGACGCGTCATAGATGTTGGCCGCACCCGCGCGCTCCAGCGTCGCCGCCCGGAAGTGCGCCGTGAGACAGGAGTGCGGCACGTAGAAGGCGCTTTCCGGCCGCACCGAGTCCTGGTCCCGGGTGGGATCGAGCATGAACGCCGCCAGGCGACCTATCCTCGCCACGCACGCCGCGCCGAGTGTGAGCCAGATTAGCGCCAGGAGCGTTCGTCGGCTCGCCCGGCGCGGCGATGAACGAGGTACGGACCTCAGCACGCCCCGTACGGGCAGTACTGAACGGACGACACCGTCCAGACCTCGGAGGTAACGCCGTCCTGCAGCCGGGTATCCTTCTTCGCCGTGATCGCGCAGTTCGGCGCCGCCACGTTGGTCGTCGACGTCGTCGCAAAGCGGACGTTGAACTCGTTCCGCGCCGTGAACCCGCGTGTGGCCGCGTTGGCGATCGTCGAAATGTCGGTGGAGGTGAACGCCGTCACGCCTTTGTCCTGCGCCGTGGTCAAGGTGAAGTTGTTGCGCAGAAACGCCCGGACGTCCGATTTGACCGCGGTCAGGAACGCCAGCTGCGCCGCGGTGCCGCCGCTGCGGACCTTCTGGAGGTACGCGCTCATCGCGGCCTCGGACAGCACCGGCTTCTGGGTCTCGCGGGCGCGCGCGATCGCGTCGCGGAGCATAGCCCACTTGCCTGTTGCCACGACCCCCAGGGCCGCCGCGGATGTCTGCAGGAATTGGCGGCGAGGGACGTCTTTAAGACGGTCTGACATGGTTGGTCTCCCGGTTGGATTCGTCGGCAGGCGCTTCGAGTGCGCGCCGAAGATGCCCGGAGCGCGTCAACCGGCTGACATTGAAACGTCAGAAGTTCGTCAACAGCCTGTCAAATGCCGCTGTCCGACCGGGCGTACGACGCGAGTCCAGCCCGCCTCGTCCTGATGTGGACTTGACCGCGGCGCGAGATCACGTAGACTCGCCAGCATGCTCACAGGAGTCCCGACCTGAATCGTCATATCGTTCCCTTGATGCTGGCGCTGCTCGCAAGCGGGCCAGCGATCACCGCCGCGCAGCAGCGACCCGACCTCTCCGGTGAATGGGCGCTCGAGGAGCCGAGCGGCGGGGACGCGGCCGGCGCACGGGGCAACTCGGCGGCGCGCACGGGCACCATGGGAAATGGCTGGGGTTCCCCCCTTACCATTGCCCAGGACGCAAGCCGGCTCGTCGTCTCCTACCCATTCTTTTCCGCCTACGATCTCGAGCCGCCGCTGCGGTTCGTGTACGCACTGGACGGCTCGGAGTCGCGCAACGCGGTCACGATCGGACACTCGGAATCGCACTTGCGCTCCCGAGCGGCGTGGCGCGACAGCACGCTCGTAATCACCACGGTCTATCCGACTCCAGACCTCGGCGACGGGAAAACAACCACCGAGGTCCGGCAGGCCCTTACGCTTGCCAGCTCGCAGCGTCTGATCGTCGAGACCACGCGCGCCGGCGTGCGCGGCGGCCCGCCGTCAGTGACGCGGACGGCATACCGCAAGCGTTAGGCTGATTCGTCAGGGCCGCCGCGGGGGCGTGTACGGATCCTTTGCGTCCGAGGGGACGTTGGGATACCGCTCCGTGCTGGCGTTGAACTCGGCGACGAGTCCGTCGAACAGGCCGATCGCCCACGGATTGGCGTCCTTGATGTCCGACTCCTCCCGGGGATCGGAGCGCAGGTTGAACAGCCGCATCAGGGGCGGCTCCGTCACGCGCGGCTCGGGCATGAACGCGTAGTGGAACTTCCAGTCCTTCCACTTCACCGCCCGCACCTGGTTGCCGGTGAAGTACAGGAGGCTCTCGCGGCCCGAGCTCGCGCGTTTTCCTTCGAGGAACGGAAGAATGTTGATGCCGTCGATGGCGCGGTCCTTCGGCACGATGTCGGCGGCAGCAACGGCCGCGATCGTGGGAAACAGATCCATCTCGGAAACGATCTCGTTCGAAACCTGGCCGCGTGGAATGTGGCCCGGCCAACGCATCACGCATGGAGTGCGAATGCCGCCCTCCATCACGGTATTGTAGAAACCGCGCCACGGCCCCGACGTCCCGCGCCACGGCCGTCGGCCTTCCGCGCCGTTGTCCGTGCACCAGAGCACGAACGTGTTGCTGTCCACGCCGAGTCGCTTGAGCGCGGCGAGGATGAGGCCCGTGTTGTAGTCCACGTCGGCCATGGCGTCGCCGATGTCGCCCGCGCCGGTCTTTCCGGCGAAATCGGGATGCGCCAGCGTGGGAAAGTGGATCTGCGTGATCGGATAAAACAGGAAGAACGGCTTGCCGGCGCGCACGTTGCGCTCCATGAAATCGACGCCCTTGAGCGCCGCCTCACGATCGATGGTCCGGCGCGAGTCCAGGTCGAACACTTTCACCCTGGTCGCTGGACCGCCCGCTTTCTGCTCCCAGATGTAGGGCGTCTCCATGGTGGCCGGATCGAAACCGGGCGTTGTGGTTACCTGCGCCTCGTTGCTCGTGTTCGGGATGCCGTACCATTCATCGAAGCCCTGGTCGATGGGCGTGCGATTCTGGATCCAGTTGGTCCCGCCGAGGTGCCACTTGCCGAAGAGCGCGGTCGCGTACCCCACCGACTTGAGTCCTTCCGCGATGGTGATCTCCCAGAGCGTGATCCCCGTGGGCTGGGTGGCGCCGCTTCGAATGGCGTAGCGACCCGTCAGCAGGGCCGCCCGGGAGACCGTGCACGAATACTCGACGTTGAAGTTGTCGAGACGCATCCCCTGGGCAGCGATGCTGTCCACGTTAGGTGTGGGTACTCCGCGCACGCCGCCGTATGCTCCGATCTCGCCCCAGCCGAGGTTGTCGGGGAACATCAGGACGATGTTGGGCCGCCGGGATGGCTGCGCACGAAGTGACGAGGGGCATGCGGCGACGGCGAGCGCGGCGACGGCGCCGACGAAAGCGGCGCGATGACGAACGGGCATCGATCGACCTCCGGCGGGAGCGAACCTTGTGGCAGTCAAGATAGCCCTGATCGCGCGACGTGCCAGAACATGGCCCATGCGCCCTAACGCGCTTCGATCTGCCGCGCCGGACGGGCGCGCGTGGCGGCCTGCTGCTGCTGTTGCCACACCTGGAACGTCACTTCCCCGAGTCGCGCGTCGTCGCCGGGCATCAGCGTACGCTCGTCCAGTACCGAGCCGAAATAGGGCGCCTTGGGATCCGTGAGCACCCTGCGCTGATCCTTCAGGGCCTCGAGCTGGATCCGTACGAGCTCGTCCAGTCGGAACGGTTGCGGTCCGGCGGTTTCCACGATCCCGTTAACCGGCTTCCCCAGTGCGACAGTGCACACCGTACGCGCCACGTCCTCCGCCGCCATTGGCTGGAACATCACCGGCGGCAGACGAACGGTGTTTCCCTGCGTGGCGGCGTCCGCAATGCCCTTGATGAACTCGAAGAACTGCGTCGCGCGAACGATCGAGTACGGAATCGACGAATTCCGGGTCAACTCTTCCTGCGCCAGCTTGCCACCGAAGTAGCCGTCGTCGGCGCGCTGGGCAATGCCGACGATGGAAAGTACGACGTGATGACGCACCCCGGCTGGCCGTTCGGCCGCCAGAACATTGCGCGTCGACGTCTGGAAGAACTTCATCGCCGCGTCACCGTCTGAGCTCGGCGAATTCGACACGTCGATGACCACGTCCGCGCCAGTGACGGCCTGAGCCAGCCCTTCGCCGGTCATCGTGTTGACGCCGGTATGAGGAGCCGCGGGCACCGCGTCGTGGCCGCGTTCGCCGAGCATCGCGACGACCTTCGAGCCGATCCGGCCCGTGCCGCCGATAACGACAATTTTCATGACAGCCCTCCTCTACGCGTGAGACATGAACGAGAACGAAGACGGCCCAGCTCGCGAGTATGACGGTAGCGCAGGAGATCATGCAGAATATGAGTAACGCTGATTCCCTGAATCCGGAGACCGACGATGAAGCTCCACACACACCTGAACTTCGGTGGCAACTGCGAAGAAGCGTTCCGCTACTACGAGAAGCACCTCGGCGGACACATCACGATGATAATGCGGGTGAAGGACCTCCCGCCCGAGGTGCCACCCCCTCCGGGCTCAGCCGATGCCGTGATCCACATTCGCATGGACATTGCGGGCGGTGAGCTGATCGGCAACGACGTTCCCCCGAAGCACTTCCAGCCGGTGCGGAGTTCGTACCTGTACCTCTCCCTGGACTCGGCGGAAGAAGCAGAGCGGATCTACGCGGCGCTCGCGGACGGCGGTGAGGTGGGGATGAAACTGCAGGAGACGTTCTTTGCGACGCGATTCGGCCAGTTGCGCGACCGGTTCGGAACGCTATGGACAGTCCTGCACGAGCGCGCGAGCGCCGCGGCAGCGGGTTGATCTGTGCGGCGTCGCGAAGGGTCCAGCTTGCGTCGGGCCACGGGCACTGACTATGGTGCTGCGTTTCCTCGATGATGACGCTGATCGATGGCAACAACGGAGGTTCAGATGGCGAAAGCAGCGAAGCCGGTCCCGGCGGGCTATCACACGATCTCGCCGCAACTCACCCTGGACGACGCGGCCCGGACGATCGACTGGTACAAGAAGGCTCTCGGCGCGGAGGAGGTGAGTCGCAGCGTTGGGCCTGACGGCAAGATCATGCACGCGGAGCTCAGGATCGGAGATTCGCGCTTCATGATGAACGACGTGATGATGGGCGGGAAAGGCCCGAAGGCGTTCGGTGGATCGCCCGCGTCCTTGTGGGTGTTCGTCGAAAACAGCGACGCGCTGTTCGGTCGTGCCGTCCGCGAGGGCGCGACGGTCCAGATGCCCATGGCTGACCAGTTCTGGGGCGACCGTGCGGGCGCCGTATCGGATCCGGCGGGCTACACCTGGTGGATCGCGACGCGGAAGGAAGATCTCACTCCGGGAGAGATGAATGCGCGGGCCGTGGAGTTCTTCAAGCAGATGGCGCAGCCGGCGGGGCGCTGATACGGGGGTTGTGCCCTCGGACACCGTTGTTCGCTGCGACGCTGGCCGTCGTTCCGCTATCCGATGAATCCGCAGGAGCGGCTCAGCTGGATGATTGGACCGATGGTCGGCACGCCCCCAGAGGCAACGGCTTTCATCGCCAGATGGAAGCTGCTGCTGCGCTGGCCTGCTCCTTCCATCGTTGTTCGTTCACGCCGTACACGAGGAGCCAGATGGCGTTCGATAGTGCTCCGACGAAAGCGGCGGCCAGTATGAACGGGAGGATACGCGCTGCGAACGGCTCGTACAGATAGGTCAGCCAACCCAAACCTCCAACGGCCGACAGCACACCAAGAAGTCGGGGAAGAAAGGTGGACCTGAACACGAGGTAGCCTTTCACGAGTGCATACAACCCAAAGAACACCATGGCGATTGTCTCGGCCTGGTAATTCACGCGGAGAAAGAGGAGCGACAACGACTGCAACTGCCCGGGGCTGAATGTGCTCAGGTAGTGCCCGCCTCCCAGGACGAGCAATGGGACGAAAAAGAAGAGGCGGCTCAGCGTCTTGATGGTGCAACCGACGAGGCTGAAGATTGCCGCCAGCAGGGACACGCTCCGGCTCACCGGCTTGAGCAAGTCGTAGAAGAGCGCCGTCATCGTGATCTGGCACGCCATTTCGATGAGGTACACTGCGAATCCAAACCGAAACAGCGACTCGTGCGCCAGGATGTTGGTCGCAGTCGCTGCGGCGTCGCCGGGTGTGACGAGCCTGCCGCTCACGAAGTTCTGGGCGAATACTCCCGCCACCATGGTGACCAGGTAGAACGCGCCGGCAAGTCTGGCCTTCAACCGCGGCGACATGTCCGTCAGCCGCCCCATTGACGCAGTGCCGTTCATACTCGTTCCCCCTGAGGCGAATGCATTCCACTCAAACGCGGATGCGAATCAGGTCGATCATGGGCGCGTGGCACTGAGTTCCTGGTCATGGTGTGATCGGCGTTATTCCGTAGTGTCCGAATCAGGTTCAGTCACGTGGCCGTGCGAGTCCGCTGCCTCGGCTTCAGCGATTCATTCGCAGGCGGGGCGAATTCGAGCAGGTCACCCGGCTGGCACTGCAGTACCTTGCAGATGGCATCGAGTGTGGAGAAGCGGACCGCCCGTGCCTTGCCGGTCTTCAGGATCGACAGGTTGGCGAGTGTGATTCCGATTCTCTCGGACAGCTCCGTCAGCGTCATCCGGCGCGCATAGAGCATGTCGTCCAGCTTGACCATGATCGCCATGGTCAGACCGTCCCTTCGAGATCTTCGCGCATGCGTGCGCCAGTTTCGAAGACGCGCGCCAACACGAAGAGGAGCAGCACCGCGAGCCATCGCGACAGGGAGAAACTCCAGCCGATGTTGAGCGGTGCCGCGGCCGAGGATACGCCGGCTGCAACGGCGCCCACGGCGAAGTGCATCAGCTCGAGTATCAGGATCGCCCAGGCGATTGCCTGCAGGCGCGCCGCGTTCGCCGCCACGAAGGGATTCCCGACGCTGACGGTTTCGACGATGGTCAGGAGCCGCGAGAGGACGAAGTGCACAACTGGCACGGCGACAATGCCGATCACCATGATCACGCGCATGCCCGCGAAGAGCATGGAATCGCCGGACGCGGGTGTTGCACCGAGGGCTCGCATGACCGGGGCTTCGGCGATCAGGCTGGCAATCAGCAAAGCCAGGATGAGGAGGCCCGCGAGCAGATTGAGCTTGATCAGCACACGGAGGACTCTCCGCGACAGCGCCAGGGTGTGAGGGTACGCTTGGGACACGAGACCTCCTCCTTCACAAATGCAGGAATGACTTCCCTCTTCATATCGATTAACAATACGCTACGTATCGATTTGCGGCAAGTGCGATATCGATATAGGATATGAGTGCGCCATGGGCTCGACTGGCTTGGGTGGGCAATGGACCCTGCGAAGGGGGCCTCTGGGGCGGGTGTTGGGCGCGATCTTCGCCCAACGGATGCCATATCTGGCATCAGATCGGCGCCGATGTGGAAAATCCGGCGCAAAGCGCGAAGACGCCGCAGGCATAAATACCCGCGGCGTCTTCGCTTCAATATCGGGACGGCGGGATTTGAACCCGCGACCCCCTGAACCCCATTCAGGTGCGCTACCGGACTGCGCTACGTCCCGTCACCCTCAAACTACCACCGAAGCCGGTGGGGTCGCGGACCAGCGACCCCCTGTGTGAAGCCGGAGCGCAACGACGGCGCACTCGCGGTCGATGCCGCCTCGGGCGGCAGCGAACGCCACCCCATTCAGGTGCGCTACCGGACTGCGCTACGTCCCGTCGACCTCAAACTACCACCGAAGCCAGTGGGGTCGCGGACCCGCGACCCCCTGTGTGAAGCCGGAGCGCAGCGACGGCGCACTCGCGGTCGATGCCGCCTCGGGCGGCAGCGAACGCCACCCCATTCAGGTGCGCTACCGGACTGCGCTACGTCCCGTCAACTCCGACCCCAAAATGTAACCGCCACCGGATCGGAAGCGAGGCCTGGGGACCTGCATTACCTCGGAGCGAGGCAGGGACACGTCGTCGCGCATCTCCCTGCTTCCACGAATTTCAGCGCGACTGCGAACCCGGAACCAGCAGCACCTGTCCGGCGTCGATCCGGTCGGACGCGAGACCGTTGAGCTGCTTCAACTCTTCGACGCTGGTATCGTGCTCACGCGCGATCGACCACAGCGAGTCGCCACGATGAACCCGATACGGCGAGCCGGATCCCGGCTGATCCGCCGCCGACACATCATCCGACGGGCCCGCGCCGTTGCTCGATGCAGCCGTGCCGTTCGCGCCCGACGCGGCGCGCCTGCTCGACGAGGCTGCCGCCGCCACCTGGCTCTCGTGCACGCGCTCCACCGCCGTGACATACACGGCATACTGCCCGGGGAACACCGCGACGTGATAGTGCGGCGGCATATGTTCCCGGGTCGCCTCCACGACCCCCGAGCCCTCCAGCGACAGCAGTGTCCGCTCCAGCCAGATACGACACTTCCGCACCGGGCTCACACGCAGGTCAACCGCCATCCCGGTAGGGTGCACCGACTCGTCCGACGCGTTGGCCGGCTGGCGCACGATTGGGCGCGTGAGACTCGTGACGACGAGCCGCTCGTCGCAAGCCGCCTGGTACTGGGCCGACAGTCGCTCGACGAAGGTCCGGATCGCAGGCCGGGCGTAGGGAAACGACACCCCTGCCAGGTCGTAGTGCATGCCACCGGGCACGGGGACAAGGAGTCCCAGCCGTACGAACCGTTTTACGTCCGCACTGTTCTGGAGGAACGAGTACTCCTGCCGCACGGCGACACGATGCTGCAGGTCGACCGACTCGTGCGACCCCCGGAGGCTCTGCGCCCTACCTGCGGTCGCCGCAACGGCCAGGCATAAGCCGGCTATGGGCCCTGGGAGCAATAACGACGGCGCGCTCATGATTCCGAAAATGACGAGTGATCCCTGGTGGCGCAAAAGGTACGAGTGGCCGGGGTGCGCCCCCCCGCTCACACTTCGCCGCGAGGCGGTCGACTCGCGGTTGCCAGGCGGGACGGATTCAAGGCGCGCCAGCGGCTGAATCACCCCACCCCCGTCTCCTCTTCCCGGTTGCACGCCCCGGATCGACCCGCTGGCCCCTCCCCCCTCCCCCCTCCCCCTCCCCCCTGGCAGGCGCGCTGGCGAACAATGCACTATATTCTGGCAGCGCGACGCGCGAGTGGCGCGGGCGCGGATTCCGAGCGCAATGGGCCTGCCCGAATTGCGAGCAGGTCTTTTTGTATGAGATGTGTCCACATTCCGTGGGCGAGCCCGTCGTGAGGGCAACGATCACGAGCACGTTGTGTCGGTCGGTACGGCATCATGCACTCCGAACACGGCCCAACAAATCATCAGAGGGAGTAGAACGATGCGTACCACCGGTACGGTCAAGTGGTTCAACGATGCGAAGGGCTTCGGCTTCATCACGCCGGAGGACGGTCAGAAGGATTGTTTCGTCCATCACTCGGCGATCCAGGGCAGCGGCTTCAAGTCGCTCGCCGAGGGAGAGCGTGTGGAGTTCGACATCGTGCAGGGCCAGAAGGGCCCCGCCGCGGAGAACGTGACGAAGATCGGTCGCTGAAGCCGCACCCCGACTCCCGCGAGGGAGGCGGGCGGGCGCCGCGCACTCGAGCCGGAGACGGATCGACTGCGCGGCGCCCTTCGTTTCGGAGCACCCGGTAGAGCCGCCACGCCGCACCGTTTTGTGCGCTCCCAATGGACCGCTCCGCCCCTATGGCGTCGGCTTGGGCGCTGGCGCGTCGGAGAGGGCGTCGCCGGTCCGTCCCACGACGTCGCCCCCCAAGTGACCGAAGTAGGCCTCGACGCACCAGAGGATGACCCGCCGCATCAGCGCCTGACGAGCCGACATCGGTTCGATCCGGGCGGCCTCGACCAACTCGGTGAGCGCGATGATAACGTGCCCGGGCGACGTTCCCGCGTGGCGCTCGGCGCCCACGTACGTCCAGACGCCGCGGCGCAGCGCCGTCTCGTTGACCGGCGATGTCGCCAGGGCGGCGGCGATGACCGATCGGAGGTCCTTCGCGTCTGCGATCTCCGCGGCCGTCGGCTCCGCGAGTTCGCCATTGCCTGTCCTATCCATGTTGGCGTCCTTGAGGGCTGGAGCAGGCTGACCGGGGCGGCTCGGGGCTCGGCTGCACAGCGACAGCGCGAAGGCCAAAGAGAGCGCCGGACGCGGCGACTCACCAGCTGACCAGCAATCTAGTCGACGGGGTACGGTGGCGCTGATCGGCACAGCACCTGTCGCCGTCAGCAGTCGAACCGACCGATCGGCCGATACCTTGACAATCGACAACAGCCCCGCAATGTTGTCGAACGTCAAGGTATCAGCCCCCTGCCCGCCACGACCCCATGCGCGACAGAGCCGACCTCCTCCAGGGCACGCTCGACCTCCTGATCCTCAACACGCTCCGCACCGGCGCCCTGCACGGCTGGGCCATCTCCAAGCGGATCAGGGAGCTCTCGAAGGACATGCTCCAGGTGAACCAGGGCTCGCTCTACCCCGCTCTGTACCGGCTGGAGGAGCGCGGGTGGGTGTCGGCCGAGTGGGGCGTTTCACCGGAAGGCCGTCGCGCCAAGTTCTATCGTCTGACGACCCCCGGGAAAAAGCAGCTGGTCGAGGAGCAGTCGGAATGGAAACACTTTTCCCGCGCCATCGAGCTCGTGCTCGCCGGCGCCTGACGAGCTCGTTTCCGCACTAATCCGGCGCGGGCTATAGTGCCGGGTGCCGTTTGTGCCAGTCAGTGTGAATCTGGTACTGATTCGCCACCGACAGAATCAGGTCGTCGTTGTACAGATTCCCGGCCAGCACGGCACAGATGGGCTGCTTGTTGTACACAGGGGGCGGCGCCGTCGTGTCCGCACCGCGACCGCCGCGCCCCGCGGGCGGTGAATCGAACTTGTACGGCACCACCGTACACGGATGACCGGTCTGCGCGTGCAGCCCCACGTCGTAACCGTTGGCGCCCGGCACGTACATGTCGAGGTCCTTGAGCAACTCCGCCATCTGGCTGATCAGGATGTAACGACGGCGCTGCGCGTTCACGAAATCGAACGCGCGCGCGAAGCGACCGTTGGTCCACCGGGTGAGCGCTGACATGCCGGTCGGATTCCCGGGATCGCCACGACCTCCGCCGCCGCCAGCACCACCGCCGCGGCCCGCCGCGCCACGCCCAGCCGTCGTGTCGGCTCCACGACCACCGCGCCCCGCTCCACCGCCACGCACCGGTTCGGGAATCGATGCCAGATCGATGCCGAGCTCCTTCGCCTTCCACTGCACGTATTCATCGAAGGCCGCTGACGACTCCACCCCCAGTCCGCCGCCCCCGCCGGGCATCTGCGGACGCGGACCGAGGGGGCTGGGTGACATCCCCAGCTCGCGCAGCTTGTCCACGAACTCCTGCGGCGCATTCGAGTCCACGCCGATGCGCACCGAGGAGAGCTTGATATTGCGGTCGAACTGGAACGGCGTCGTCACAGTTCCGGGATCCTTCGGGTCCACGCCATGGATCGTGTTGAAGACCATCGCGCAGTCTTCAGTGGTCCGGCAGATCGGGCCCACGCGATCCTGCGACCAGGCGAGAACCATCCCGCCGTAGCGGCTCACCCGCCCGAAGGTGGGCCGGAGCGCGCTGAGCCCGCATTCGCGCGCCGGCGACACGATCGACCCTGACGTCTCGGTGCCGATACCGAACCCCACGCACCCGGCGGCGGTCGCCGAGGACGGGCCAGCCGACGAGCCGCTCGATCCGCGCCGGATGTCCCAGGGATTGTTCGTACGTCCCCGGTACCACTGATCACCCTGCGCAAAGAGTCCGGTGGCCAGCTTCGCCATCAGTACCGCGCCCGCATCGCGCAGCCTCACGACGACCTCGGCGTCTTCGTCGATGACGCGTGTCTCGAAGTCCTTCGATCCCCACGTGGTGCGCACGCCTTTGGTGGCGAAGAGATCCTTCACGCCGTACGGAATGCCGTGAAGGGGCCCGCGATACTTTCCCGCCTTGATCTCGGCATCGGCCCGCGCCGCTTCCGCCACTGCCTGGTCTTCCATGATGGTGACGGCGCACAGCAGCGTGGGGTCGAGCCGCTTGATGCGATCGAGGTAGATGCGGGTAAGCTGGGTGGAGGTAATCCGTCGTTCCTTGAGCAGCGCCGACAGCCGATGCGCCGGGAGGAAGGCGATGTCCTCGGGAGACGTCGGGACAGACCCGCTCCACTTCTCCACCGTGAAGGTCGCGCGCTTGAACGCCGCGGCGCCGCGTTCCGCGATGAGCTTCTCCATCAGCGCACCGGTTCCCCCCGGATAGGGCTGGAAGGTCCACGAAACGGGTTCTCCGTTCCCCAGGGGCGGCGGCGGCGTCTGCGGCCCACCCTGTCCACCTCCGGCCCCACCCTGTGCCAGCGCGCGCGCGCCGAACCCGAAGGTGCTCGCTGCAGCCGTCACGAGGGACAGGAAGACAAACTCGCGGCGCGCGATGCCGCCGCCGGACAGCTCCTCCATCTCCTCGGCAACCTGCTCGGCGTCGGCCTGAATCTGATCCAGCAGCTCGAGCTCTTCGCGGATGCTCATGGCGGCTCCTTCCATTATGGTAGTGCGGCGATGCGGTGCTGTTTCGCCAAGTGATGGTCGATCGCTCCCGGAGCTTGGCGAAGATAGGTCGCCTCGAATCGTTTGGCGAGCGTCTCGCCCGGTCCGCGCGCACGCGCGCCGGCCAGAGGACAGGATGCCTCCCGCCTTGCTTCCCGCGGCAAGTCTCCGGCAGCCCGCATGAGACGGGGCGTCGCGGGAGCCCAGTTGCGACCAGCCGACCCCCACCTCTTGCGCTTCTACAGGTCGCGCAGTAACATCTCCTGTAGAAGTGCAAAGGGTACGGCCGGGGTCGTGTGCTGGTGAGTCCTGATGATTGCGGCGTCGCGTCCGTGGTGATGACGAAACGCCGCCGAGTGCCCCACGCTGCGCGCTCGCCCCACGCCGCTGCCCAGGTTATCACCCATGTGGTGGGCCATCAGCCATCACCAAAGAGCCCTGACCACCTGCCTCCCCGCCAGTGACCGATCACCTCGACCTCCCTCAAGGCACACTCGACCTCCTCATCCTCAAGGCGCTCTCGCTCGAACCCATGCACGGATGGGCGATCTCGGAGCGCCTGCATCAGGTGTCGCGCACCACGCTGCGCGTTCCGCAGGGATCGCTGTATCCGGCGCTCCACCGGCTCGAACGGCAGGGGTGGATCCGGGCGCAATGGGGAGCATCGGAGAACAATCGGAAGGCGAAGTTCTACGAGCTCACCCGGACGGGTCGCAGGCAGCTCACCGACGAGGCGGACGCTTGGGCGAAGCTGACCGCGGCGGTCGCGCTCGTGCTCGACATGCACTGACGCTGCCCGGAGCGATGCGATGCTGGCCCAACTGCTGAGCGAGATTCGCTATCGAACGCGCGCGCTGTTTCGGCGCCGAGCCGTCGAGCGCGAGCTGGACGACGAGCTGCGCTTCCACATCGAACACGAAGCGGCGAAGTACGTACGAGACGGGGTCTCACGCACCGAGGCCGTGCGCCGCGCACGGCTCGCCTTCGGCGGCATCGATCGCATCAAGGATGACACACGCGACGCCCGCGGACTGGTGCTGCTGGAGACGACCTGGCAGGACCTCCGATACGCCCTGCGCGGGCTGCGCGCCCGCCCGGCATTCACGCTCGGGGTGATACTCACCCTCGCCCTCGGTATCGGCGCGAACGCCAGCATGTTCGCCATCGTCGATCGGCTGATCTTCCGGGCGCCATTCGCCCTGCACGACCCCGACACGGTGCACCGCGTTTACTACGTCGGGACCTACGACAACGAGGTGCAACAGATCCGTAACCTCTCGTTCCCGGTATTCCTCGACCTGAAGCGGCAGACCCATGCCTTCTCCGAGATCGCGGCCTTTCAGACGCGCAGGCTCGCAGTGGGTGACGGCGAGGACGCGCATGAGGTGCCCGTCACCGTCGCGAGCGCGAGTTATTTCGGTTTCTTCGACGCGCGGCCGGCCGTCGGTCGCTTTTTTACGGCCGAAGAGGACAGCGTTCCCGCCGGCGCTCCGGTGGTGGTGCTCGGCTACACGTTCTGGCAGACGCACTTTGGCGGAAGCCCGGACGTGATCGGCAAGCCTCTCCGGGTGGATCGCACGCTCGCCACGATCGTCGGCGTCGCGCCGGAACATTTCGTCGGAATGAGTGATCAGGGAGTTCCGGCCGCGTACATGCCGATCACCGCGTATGCGTACGCGTTCCGCGGCAGCAGATACACCGCCGGCTACGGTTGGAGCTGGCTGGAGATGATCGCCAGGCGGAAGCCCGGCGTGAGCGTGACCGCCGCCGAGACCGATCTGACCGCCGCGTTGCAACAGAGCTGGCGTGCCGCCAGCGCTCGCGGCGAGGAAGGCGGGACCTTTGATGCGGTTCGTCCGCACGGCGAGCTGGCGCCGGTACAGCTCGCCCGTGGGCCGGACGCAAGTCGCGACGCCAAGGTCGCCCTCTGGATCGATGGCGTGGCGCTGATCGTGCTGCTCGTCGCGTGTGCCAATGTCGCGAATCTGCTGCTCGCGCGAGCGGTGAGTCGCCAGCGCGAGGTGTCGATGCGCATCGCCCTCGGCGTGAGCCGGCTGCGTCTCGTCCGGCAACTTTTTACGGAGAGCCTGCTTCTGGCACTGGCCGCTGGTGCCGCCGGCCTGGCGATCGCGCAGTGGGGTGCATCAGTGTTGGGCACGCTGTTTCTGCCCGGCGAAGCGCGGGCCGGCGTTCTCACGGACGGACGCACCCTGCTGTTCGCGGCAGCGGCGACAATGGGCGCCGCGCTCCTCACCGGACTGGCCCCCGCGTTCTTGTCGGGACGCGGCGATCTGACGACCGCGCTCCGGACGGGTGCGCGCGAAGGCACATACCGTCGTGGCCGTCTGCAAACGTCGCTGGTGGTGTTCCAGTCGGCATTGTCGGTCGTGCTGCTGGTGGGGGCGGGGCTTTTCGTGCGCAGCCTGCAGCACGTGCGCGGTTACCGCCTGGGGTACGATGTGGAGCCGGTGCTGTTCGCGGCCGCCAATCCCCGCGGCACGCGGCTGAGCGAGGCCGAACTGCCGGCGCTCCTGCAGCGCATGCTGACGGCGGCCCAATCCATGCCCGGAGTGACCCGCGCTACGCTGGCGGCTTCCGTGCCGTTCTGGAGCAACGAGGGGCGTGGCCTCTGGGTTCCGGGGGTCGATTCGGTGCGCAAGCTCGGCACGTTCATTCTGCAGGCCGGATCCCCGGACTACTTCGCCACACTGGGAACCCGGATCCTGCGCGGGCGCGGATTCGAGGACTCGGACCGGGCAAACACGCTGCGCGTGGCCGTCGTGAGCGAAGGCATGGCGCGCGTGCTGTGGCCGGGTCGCGATGCCATCGGTCAGTGCTTCCGCATCGGCAGCGACACGGTACCGTGCAGCACCGTGGTCGGTGTGGCCGAGGACGCGCACATTCGGCAGTTGGCAGCGCCAAGGGAGTACACCTACTACGTCCCGATCACGCAGTACGACGACGCGCCCTATCCGCAGATGTTCGTGCGGTTCGCCGGCCACGCCGCCGACCAGGCCGAGGGTCTCCGTCGCCGCCTGCAACGCGAGATGCCCGGCGCCGCCTACGTGAACGTCGTGCCGCTGAGCAAGCTGGTGGACCCGAACTTCCGTGCCTGGCAGTTCGGCGCGACCATGTTCGTGGCGTTCGGTGTGCTCGCCCTCTGCCTGGCGGCGATCGGACTCTACGCCATGATCGCGTACGACGTGGCGCAGCGGACGCAGGAGATCGGGGTGCGACTCGCGCTCGGCGCGTCGCTCCGACAAGTGATGCAACTCGTGGTCGCGCGCAGGGACACGACTGATCATCATCGGGATCGTCATCGGCAGCGTGATCGCGCTGTGGACCGCCCACTGGATCGAAGGGCTGATGTTCCGGCAATCACCGCGCGATCCAGCGGTATTCGGCGTGGTGGTCGCGGTGTTGGTGGTGGTCGCGCTTGCCGCGACGGCAATTCCCGCACTTCGCGCGGCGCGAGTGGACCCCAACGTGGCCTTGCGCGGCGACTGAGGAGGTCCCGACCGAGCGATCGCCGTTCGGTCGTTCTGTCCCTCTCCCTTGGCGGCATGCCCCCAGGTCCTTAGCGTACGGAAGAGGGAGCCAAGAGCCGATGCTCCCGGTTCGCGACGCGGTGCAAGGTCCGCGACGCGGCCACATCGGCGGAGTGCATTCGGTTCCCCGGGGAGCAGTCATGTCACCAGGATCCCGCGCAATCGTCATTGCCACCGTGCTCGTCACGGTCGGCCCGGGACAGGCTGCCGCACAGCGCGGCGGCGGCCGCGCCAGGCCGCTGCCGGGCGTAGTCGCCACGCCGCAGCCGGGGTCGCATCCGCTCACCGGATTCGGAACGCTCGGCGGGGCACGCGATGGACGGGGCGGCGCGCGCGGCAGTTCGTTCGACGGGCGCCATGGCCCCGTGAATCCGGGTCTGGGGGGCGTGGGCCACTTCGATGGTCCACGGCCTTTCCGGAATCCGTCGATCGGGTTTCCGCGAGGATTCCTCTACGGTCCCACCGTGGTGGAATACCAGGCCGCAGCCCCGGCGCCTAACGTCGTTTACTACCCAGCGCCGGTGTACTACGGAGGCCGACGCGTTGCGGCCCCGGCAAGCACGCCCGCCCCCGCCCCATCCGACCCGACGAAGTCGAAGACGCTGATCATTGGCGGCGGCGCGGACGGCGGCGGCGGGGTGATGCGTATGGAGCATCCCGGGGGCGATACGCTTCGCCTCACCTGGGTGGGGAACCTGCGACCGATACGCGAGGCGCAGTTCTTCCTCGCCGATTCCCTCCAACAGCCGCTTCTCACGCAGCAGGTGGACATGGCGTCGAGGACCGCGGACTTCCGGGTACGCGGCGTCGAGGCCCGAATCGCATACACCGGCCTCACGATCGTGTGGGCCAACGGTGCCACCGTGACGACCCTCGTGCCGTATCCTGCGCGATCGGACCGGGCGCCGCTCCGCAAGCCGTAGCCGGACGCGCTCCGGTAACGAGGCGACGCTGCAGGGAACAACCAGCGCGCGCGATTCCCCGATACCCGGTCGCAAGAACACGAATGCGCCCCTGACGTGCTGACCGCTTCGTCGGTCATCGTTGCTCTCGTTTCGGTGACCCCCGGGATCGCCGCCTGGTGGACCGGTCGCCGCCTGACACGATTCACCGACGACCCGGCCCTGCCGGAGCTGCTGTTCGCACGCCAGCAGCGCCTGACGCTGATCGTGGCCACCGCGCTCGCCGTCACGCTGGTATTTGGCGGCAACGGCGCGATGTGGGGCATCCCGCTGATGGCGCTCGCGCTCCTGGTGGGGCGCTACCCGCTGCGCCGGTTCCTGCAGTTCGAGACTTCGAACCTGCCGCGCTACCTGTGGCGGAGCGCGAAGTCGATCGTCGCCGGGTTTGGCTTCTGGATCATCCTCGCCTGGACACCGGAACTCGTCCTTGGCACCGACGCGCGCTACCGCGCGGCGCTCGCCGTTGGCCTGCTGGTGGGGTTGCTGGTCTGGGAGCGCTGGTATGTGCGGATCTGGTTGCGGCTGCACGAGGCCACGCCGCTGGAGGATCAGTCGCTGGCCCCGCGCATCAGAGCGATCGTGGAGCGCGCCGGCATCGCACCGCCAGCTCTGTACCGCATCGGCGGCCCCGACGCCCGATACGCCAACGCGCTGGCCCTGCCATCCCTTCATGGTCCCGCCATCGGGCTCGGAAACCGGCTGCTGGAGCTGCTGGAGCCCGACGAAGCGGCGGCGATCTACGCGCACGAGCTGGCGCACATCGAGCAGTTCAGTCCGCGACGGATGCGCCGGCTCGAATCGCTGAACCAGGTACTGATCGTGCTCGCGGCGGGGCTCCCGCTCCTCCTCCAGCGGCTTTCCCCGGAAGGCGCATCCTGGGTACCGCTGCTCTGGCCGCTGGCGGTCGTAGCATCGCTGGTGATGCGTGCACGCAGGCGCCAACGGGAGGAGACCGAGAGCGACCTGCGCGCGGCCGCGCTGTCGGGCGATCCGGATGCCGTCGCGCGGGGACTCATCAAGGTCTATGTGCACGCCTTCATCCCGCGACGCTGGCCGGTCAACTTCGAGCGTAGTGCGTCGCATCCAAGCCTGGCGCGACGCATCCAGGCGTTGCGCGGCGGCGGCGCCCAGGCGGCCGGTGCAATCGGCGAACCGATCGTGCTGCCCACCGCGCGGCCCGGCAGCGTGGTTGTCTTCGACGATACGCGCGCCTGGTGGTTCGACGGTGCACCGCCAGACACGCCGCGATCCCTCGACGCCTTGCGCGCACACGCCTCGAGCATGCGCTCGGTGGTCTGGTCGGAGCTGATCGAGTTGCGGGTGACCGCCAGCGGAGACGGGCGCGCCCTCCGCGCGTCGCACCGGCGCGGCGAGTCGTGGTCCGTTCCGCTCGAGCCGGCCCAAGTGGCCGCCGTGCAGAAGGCGCTCGACCGGGTCGACGTGCGGCTCCACCGCGATCTGGGACGGCCCCCGTTCGCCGGTGTGCGGCCGGTGGCCGTCCTGGCACTGCTGGCCGCGCTGGTCGCCGGAGAGGTGGGCATCGTGCTGGTTCCGGCAACGCTGGCGCTGGTTCGACCCGGCACCGCCGTGATCGCCGCGTTAGGCGCGATGGCGGTGGCGCGCGCCGCATTCGCCCTGCTCCTTGGCGACGCGTCGTGGTTCGCGGACCGTCCCGAGCTCGGCGCGGCGGCACTCGCGCTGGTCGGCGCGCTCGCGCTGAGCACGGCCTGGCGTCGCGCACGGAGCCAGGCCAGGGACGACGGGGCGCGCCTCGCCCTGATCGTCCTGACCGCCACCACGGTGCTGGTGCTGATTCCGCTCGTGATGGCGGCGCCGGCGCTGCCGTTGGATCAGCTCGCCCGATTGCCGCTGCTCCCCACGCTGGCCGTATCGTTGCTCGGACTCGCCGCAGCCCTGGTTGCAGCCGGGAAGCGCGCCGGCCGGTGGTCGGGCCTGGCGGCGGGATCCGCGGGCCTCGTCTGCGGCGCACTCGTCCTGTCGGTATCGGACATTCGCGGCACGGGCGAACCGCTGGCGCGAACGACCGCGCGCGCCGAGGTGCTCCAGCGAGTCGAGTTCGACACGCCGGTAAGCGGCCTCCAGCTCTCGCCCGGCGGCGCGCGCTACGTGGTGCAGCGTCCGGGCGAGCCGACAATGACTGGCGCACCGGGGCAGTACGCGATCCGCTACGAGGTCGGGGATTTCTCGGGCGCCCGGCGCGAGATCGACGCCATGCAGATCGCCTTCATGGACGACGATCGGGTGCTGGTACTGCGTGCCGGCACGCAGGGAGCCGAGTTGCACCTCGAACGCGCCGACTCCGACCTGGTGCTGTGGACCACCACTCTTCCAACGCTGCTCGCGCCCAGGCTGGCTGCATCTCCCCACGACGGCACCTGGTCGGTCGTGGGGGAGGAAGGGCGCAGCGACTCGCTGTATGTGCTTGCCGGGGCGGCCGTGCCGGGCGGCGTGGTGCACCGATTCGCCCCTCTCGATTCCGTGAGCGGCATGGACGAGCTCGTGTTCGAGGGAGGGACGCGGGTGATCATCCCGGCCTTGCTCCTGCGCGGCCGCGTGTCGACGTCACTCACGATGCTGCAGATGGCCACACCGCGGGTCGCGGTCTGGGAGGTGACGCGGGATGGACTCCGCATGGCGAGCGAGATGGACGGCTATCTGCAGTGTGGGTCTCCCGACCGACGACAGGCGATCTGCTTCGTGAGGCAGCACAGCCGCGGTCGTGTCTGGACCATCCAGGCCAACGGCGAAGCGCGACCGTTCTCACGCGTCCCCGGATCGGAGCTTGCCCAGGTGAGCGTGGGTCCCGGCCCGACGCTCACCGTCGCGCGGCGAGACGTGGTGACGGCCGTGGACGTCGAACGCCGCCGGATGGTCGACATCAGCGTGCCGCCCGATGCGGGCTATCTGCTGGAGGCGCGCGTGGCACCGGGTCTGCTGGTAGCTCTCCGGCAGGGAGACGGCACGTCTCACCTCGTTCTCTATCGCGTCGCCCCCTAGTTGCTGCTTCGCCATGTGATGGTCGATCGCTCCCGGAGCCTGGCGAGCGCCGGGCTCGCGGATTCTCGCTCGGTGCTACCGGGCCCCTCGCCGGCGCGGCCAGCGGATCGGATTCATCCTCGTTCGAGCACTCTGCTCCGAGCCGCCAGTTCGGCTTCCAATCGGTCACACACCAGATCGCAGATCTGGAAGACCTGCTCGTCGGCAAGTGAATAGTAGGTGAACAGGCCGGCCTTGCGGCGCGAGACGAACCCGGCGGAGTGCAGCAGGCGGAGATGTTTTGACACGTTCGGCTGACCGAGTCCGGTGGCGTCCTGCAGGGCACGAACCGTCCGGTGACCGGGCCGCAGCGCGTTGAGGATCTGCAGACGCGCCGGTTCGCCGAGCGTCCTCAGGCGCTCCGCCACCAGTGTCACCAGCTCGGGTGTCAACGTCGTCTTCATCGGAAGGCCCGTCTCGAGGAGGCTGCGGCTTCGCGGCGTCTAGCCGGACGCCATGACCGCGGCCCCGGCGTCGCTGTCCGCCGTCTCGATGGTCAGGTCCACGCGGGCCGGGTGTTCGAGTGTATTGTGGGCGGGACAGCTGCGTGCCGCACGCTCCAGCATCTCCGCGTATTGCGGCGGGACCGCGACCGGCAGCACGACCTTCACCGCGAAGACGCCGACCCGGTTCGGATTTCGTGCTCCCAGCTGGCCCACCTCCACCCGCATTCCATCGGTGGGCAGTCCCCGGGTATGGCAGAACTGCTGCACGTACAGCGCGACACATGTGCCTAACGACACGCCGAGCAGCTCGATCGGCATCGGCCCCGCATCTTCGCCGCCGCCGTAGACCGGCTGATCCACCACCACCACATGCGACCGCACTTTGGCCGCGAACTTCACGCCACCCTCATGAGTGACGACAATCGGCAGGTGCTCATTCTGCTGCGCCATGGGTTTCCCGCTCAGGTGAAGAGGTTCCCACAATTGGAACCGGGAAGGCGCGGGCGGTCAGCTTGCAGCCATGACACAGCAGCTATCGGCTGTCAGCGGGCAGCGGTCGTGGCCGCCGGCGTCCGTCCCGGATCACTGTATGCCCAATCAGTGATCTGAAGGTCGGCCGGCGGCGTCCCCGGTGAAGTCGGGGAGTCCTCGGTGCTTCACGGGGAACCTGCCTACAGGCGAGACGGGAGATGCCTCACGCGGCTCCCCGGGCTCGCGAACGCGGGCTCGCGGCGATTGTCAGCCGATGCGTTCCGCGCGTCGGCCGCCGGTCCTCGCGCGGCCGACCAGCCAGGCGATGAAGTAGATGGGCAGCGCGATGAACAGCGCGATCTTCAGAGCGGCGATGCCCAGCCCCACCACCACCCCAAGGAGCCCGAACGCCAGCCCGACCGCGACCGCGACCAGAATCAGCACCGCCACGATCGGCAGCCCGACCAGCAGCAGCAGTCCGAGCACCGGCAGGCCGACCACCGCCAGCACGATGATCAGGGGCAGTCCAACAATCGCGAGGATGCCCGCGAGCGGAAGCAGTACGAACAATGCGAGGAACGAGAAGAGCAGGAAGCGAATGAGTGACATCGCGTGAGTCTCCATCGGAAGGTCATCTGTCACAGGCACAATACGGCGTCCCGGGGCGTTGCGTTTCGCCGGCGGGCCCCATGACGCGCCTGCACAGTTCCCGCTCTGGCGTTTGGACTTCCCCGGCGGAATTCTTTCCTGGTGACCGATTCCGCCGCCACGCCGCCTGACGACAGCCGGTCGCCGTTCTGGAGCGAGCCACTTCCCGGCCTGTTCCAGCGCCTGGGCTCCTCTCCGTCAGGACTCGACGTCGACGAGGCCGCGCGGCGCCTCGACCTGCACGGGCCGAATGTGGCGGCGCCGGTCCGCCATCGCGGCCTCGTCAGGCTTCTCGCCGGCCAGTTCGCGAGCCCGATAACCCTGCTCCTGCTTGCCGCCGCCCTGCTCTCGATCGCCGTGGGCGAAACCACCGATGGCCTGACGATCGTTGCGATCATCGTGGTGAGCGGATTGCTCGGGTTCTGGCAGGAACGCCGCGCCGGTGACGCGGTGGAAAAACTCCTGGCTCTGATCCGCACCACGACCACGGTAGTGCGCGGGGGTGCGGAGCGGGAAATCCCGGTGGACCAGGTGGTCCCCGGCGACCTCGTCCTCCTGACCGCCGGTTCGAGTGTGCCGGGCGACGCCCGGATCGTGACCGCCAGGGACCTGTTCGCCGACCAGGCGGCGCTCACCGGGGAATCCTTCCCCGCGGAGAAGATGACTGGTGACGCGCCCGCTGCCGCGGCGCTCGCCGATCGCACCAACTCCCTGTTCCAGGGCACCCACGTGGTGAGCGGAACCGCCACGGTGCTGGTGGTGCGGACCGGCCGCTCCACGGAGTTCGGGGCGATCGCAGCGCGGTTGGCGCGTCGGCCCGCTGAGACGGAATTCGAGCGGGGCATCAGGCGGTTCGGATACCTGCTGCTCGATGTGGCGACGGTCCTGGTGGTGACCATCTTCGCGATCAACGTGGCGCTCCATCGTCCGGTGCTCGACGCCCTGCTGTTCACGCTGGCGCTGGCCGTCGGTCTCACGCCCCAGCTTCTCCCCGCCATTGTGAGCGTGACGCTGGCCCAGGGCGCGCATCGGATGTCGCGACACCGCGTGATCGTGCGGCGCCTGGCATCGATCGAGGACCTCGGCGGCATGTCGATCCTCTGCACCGACAAGACCGGGACGATCACCGAGGGCGTGGTGGCGGTTCGCGGGGTGGAGGATTTCGCTGGCGCGCCCAGCGAGCGTGCCCGGCTGCTGGCGTATCTGAACGCGGCGCTGGAAACGGGGTTCCGGAATCCAGTGGACGACGCCCTGCGGGCCACCGTGGCCGACGGTGCGGCGGACTACACGAAGGTCGACGAGGTGCCCTACGATTTCGTGCGGAAGCGATTGAGCGTCGCGGTCGAAGGGCGTGGCGAACGGCTGCTGATCACCAAGGGGGCGCTGCCGAATGTGCTCGATGTCTGCGAGCGCGCCGAGGACGCCGCCGGGCGCACGTTTCCCCTGTCCACGGTGCGAGCAGCCATCGACGCGCGATTCGCGCGTCTCTGCGCCGAGGGCCACCGGTGCCTGGGCGTCGCCTGCCGCACGGTCGAGGGCATCGCGCCGGTGGGCCGCGACGACGAGCGGGGACTCACCCTGGTCGGGCTGCTGGTGCTGAGCGATCCGATCAAGAGCGACGCCCGCGCCGCGCTGGACGAGCTGTCGGCGTTAGGCATCACGGTCAAGCTGATCACCGGGGATCATCGTCTGGTGGCCGCCCGGGCCGCGGGCGAGGCGGGGCTGCCGGTGGGCGAGGTCCTGACCGGCAGCGATCTGCGGGACATGACCGACGCCGCGCTCCTTGGCGCGGCGTCGCGCACGACGGTGTTCGCCGAAGTGGAGCCCAACCAGAAGGAGCGGATCATCCTGGCGCTGAAGCGCGCGGGGCACGCGGTGGGGTTCCTGGGGGACGGGATCAACGACGCGTCGGCGCTGCACGCCGCGGACGTGGGCATCAGTGTGGATTCGGCATCCGACGTCACCCGGCAGGCCGCCGACATCGTGCTGCTGGAGAAGGATCTGGCGGTATTGGGGCACGGGGTGCGCGAGGGGCGCCAGGCGTTCGGCAACACGCTCAAGTACGTCTTCATCACCACCAGCGCCAACTTCGGCAACATGTTCAGCATGGCCGGGGCGTCGCTGTTCGCGGCGTTCCTGCCCCTGCTGCCCGAGCAGATACTGCTGATCAATGTGCTCACCGACCTGCCGGCGATGGCCATCGCCACCGACCGGCTCGATGCCGAGCAGGTGCAGCGGCCGCGCCGGTGGGACACCAGGAGCATTCGCCGGTTCATGCTCACGTTCGGGCTGGTGAGCTCGCTGTTCGACTACCTCACCTTCGGCACGCTCCTGGCGTTAGGCGTTCAGGCGACAACGTTTCGCACGGCGTGGTTCCTGGAATCGGTGTTATCCGAGCTGTTCATCCTGCTGGTGATCCGCACCCGGCGCTCGTTCCTGCGCAGCCGGCCGGGTACGGCCCTTCTCTTCGGCAGCGTGGGGGTGGCGGTGTTCACGCTGTTGCTGCCGTATTCGCCGCTGGCGGGGCCGCTTGGATTCACCCCGCTCCCGCTCCGACTGGGACTCCTCATCACCGGCATCGTCGCGCTCTACGTGGCCGGATCGGAAGCCACCAAGCGCGTCTTCTTCCGTCACGTCTCCCTCTGAGCGGCGCCGGGACTCACGCGCGATGCGAGCTGCGTCGGCGCCGCTGACCCCACTGACCTGATACGAGCCCGCCCGACGGCCCTTCAGTTGATCCGGTGCATCCGTGCCTGAAGCGCTTCGCGGTAGGTGCGGCTGAGCTTGAGTTGGCGCCCATCGCGCAGAATCACGATGTAGTCGCCGGCGAACCACGGCTGCAGCTCGCGGATCCGGTCGAGATTCACGATCACCGCACGGTGGATGCGCGCGAACACGTTCGGATCGAGCTGCGCCTCGATGCCGTGCATCGTTTCCCGGATCAGATGCGACACCCGGCCGACGTGCAGGCGCACATAGTTGCCGGATGCCTCGAACCAGTCGATGTCCGCCACCTTCACGAAGTAGACCCGGCCATCGTGCTTGACCATCAACCGGTCGAGCAGGCGCGACCGCGTTGCCGCCGCAACCACGCTCTCGCGGACGCCGGCGCCGTTGTCCGTCGCGGTCGTCACCGCCTCCGCCCGCTCCTCACCCAGCACCTCGGCCAGCAGCGCCTTGATCCGCCGCCCGGCTTCGGCCGAGCTCTTCTGCTCCAGCTGCGAGCGCGCCCGTCCGAACGCCGAGCGGAAGCGATCCGGGTCGAATGGCTTGAGGATATAGTCGATGGCGTTCACGTCAAATGCGCGCACCGCGTACTCGTTATAGGCTGTGACGAATACGATGGCCGGCATCAGCTCGTCATTCAGCTTCGACACCACCGCGAATCCGTCCATGTCGGGCATCTGGACGTCGAGAAACACCAGATCGGGACGCATGTCGCGGATGGCCGAAACGGCGTCGCTGCCGCTTCCTGCCTCGTCCACCAGGTCCACGCCTTCCTCCAGCTTCAGCAGCCGGCGGATGCGCCGGCGGGCAATCGGTTCGTCGTCAACGATCAATACGCGCATCGGGACGCCCTCCTGTCATTCGTTAGGCAGCGGCCGGTTCGGCCGCTGTCGCCGACAGCGGGTCGGCAATGATGAGCACCGCGGTGGCGCGGTCCGGAAGCGCTACCGTCACCAGCGGACCGGCACCGGCCACCGCCGCCTCGGCCGCGCTCTTCGTCTTCCACCAGGTATGCAGGCCGGCGCTATCGGTGCGCCACGCCGCATCGCCCTGCAGGCGCACGCGGGTCGCATCGGCCGTTCGCTCCGCGCGCACCCGCACCACCAGCGGTACCGCCGCGCCCTCCGGCTCGGCGGCCAGCAGGTCGTCGGCCATGGTGCAGAGAAGACGGCTCGGCATGGCCGTGGTGAGCGCCGCGGGGTCGATCGTCGTCTCCAGCGTCACCGCCGGCCGCACGCCGAGGTGGTGCGCTTCGACGGTGACAGTCAGCAACTGCAGTTCCTCCTGCAGCGTCGTCATCGACTCCCGCGCCATGTCGAGCGTGAGCCGCAGGACATCGGCCAGCCGGGCGATGAGTCGATCGGCACGGGGGACGTCCACGTGCACCAGCCGCGCCAGCAGATCCAGCGTGCCGAGCAGGAACTGTGGCCGCACCTGAACGCACAGTGCCTGGAAACGCGATCGCGCGATCTCCGAGGTCAACTCCGCCGCCGCGAGCTCGCGCGCCCGGTACCGCGCCACGAAGTCACGCGAATGCGACCACGCCAGGAGCCCGAAGTAGACGAAGAAGTTGCCGGACAGCGGGTTGATGTTGAAGGGATTGAGTATCGGGGCCGTGCTCAGATGCAGCGCGCCGAGCACCATGAGAAAGGCAATCGACGACCCCACAGCCGCCGTCAGATGGATCGCCAGATGCACCACCGGCCGTCGCCCGGTCAGTCGGAAGCGGCGCGCCAGGTACAGCACACCCACCGACACCGCCATCCAGTACATCGCTCCCGCGATCTCGAGCTTCACGATGTTCAAGTCGAATCGCGCCACCGCCGGCGCCTCGAGCCACCAGTAGATGTGCAACTGCGCGATCCAGAGCGCGGCCGCCCCAAGCCACAGTCCGACCAGCGCGAACCACGTGCGCAGCGAGACCGTCGACGCGCCATCCACGCGCACGTCGTCGCCTGCCGCATCGTCCCGGCCGGAATCGGCTGGATGCGCGCCGGCGCCCGCGGCGAAGTCGGCGCGTCGATCGCCGGCCGGTTGCTCACCGGGCGACCGACCACCGTCCGGCGGGACTCGCGCGCCGGCCCTTTCGACCAGCGGAAACGCGGCGAGCGACGACAATCGATCGTTACGCGCCGCGATCGACGCGACGAACTCGCCTGTGCGCCAGGAAGCCACCTCATCGACCGCCACTTCGGGGATGGTCTCGCGCGACCGGCCGAGAGCGTCCCACGAAGCCGGGGTGACCGACGCAGGGGCGGGCCGGAACGGCACGTCGATCTCCACCGATACTCCGCCCTCCGGCGCGTTGCGCAGCACGAACCGGTGTTCCGAGCCGTAAAGCTGCCGGAGCCGCTCGCCGGCATTCCGCAGCCCGATCCCCGAACGCAGCCGGGCCGTGGCCAGTGGCAATCCGACCCCGTCGTCCCGCACCTCCAGCCGGAGGCGGTCTCCGTGCCGACCCGCCTTGATCCAGATGCGACCGGGGCCGCGGCGCACCGCCAGGCCGTGTCGGATGGCATTCTCGATGAGCGGCTGGAGAATGAGATGGGGCACCAGCGCTCCGCGCGAGTCCGGATCGGTCTGGACCGCTACGGTAAGCCAGTCGAACCGCGCGCGCTGAATGTCCAGGTACGGCTCGAGCGCCGCCAGCTCGTCGCGCAGCGACACCTCGTCACGCCCGCTCCGCTCCAGCGACAGCGCCAGGAGGACGTGCAGGCGCCGAAGCATCTGCTCGGCCGCATCGGGCGCCTCGTGCGCCAGCTCCTGGATCGCGTTCAGGGAATTGAACAGGAAGTGCGGCTGCAGCTGCAGTTCCAGGTAGTGAAGTTGTGCCCGCGCGAGCTGTGCCTCCAACACGTGCGCCCGAAGCGCGCGATCGACAAAGCGCCGGTGCGACTGCAGGGCGCTGCCGGTGAGCACCACCGCGAGGTACGTGAACAGGTTCACGTCGACCCAGAAGATCACCATCTGGAGAAACGGACCTGGTTGGGCTCCGATCAGCACGCGCACGAGCCACAATCGCAGCGCGGTCATCGACAGCGTGAGGACCGCCACGACCGTCGCATGCCCGACGACCGACGAGAGCCAGCCGACCCTGGCGGGCGAGATAGCCCTGGTGAGTCGGAAAATGCCGGGGGTCAGTAGCGCCCAGGACCAGGCGAGCACGAGCGCCGCAGCAACCACGCGGGGCCAGTCGTGGAGCGACATTCCCCCCACTCCGCCAACACGCGACCGACCCGTTGCCAGCCAGAATGCGGCGTGGACGAGGCCGTACACCGTCCAGGACCCCAGGACCGCGAGCACTCCTCGGGCGGGCAGCGCCAACCGGCGCCGATCCGGAGAGAGATCGGCGCTCACGCTGGAGAGGGAGTAGCTTGACGGGACAGGCGTTCGCACGTCGGGATCACTGACCTTCGGTCCTCGCGGCAATCAACCCGGTGGTCGCGTTCCGGACATCCAGTCTGGGACGAAACGTGTCCCTTGAACTACGGAGCGATGCACACCCCGTGTTTCCCGTCGGGCTGGTTCGTTCCCAATTGGACACTCCGTGGCGGCAAAGCGCTTCCCCGGAGGCCGGGCGACTGACCGGATTCCCACATCAGCAGGAGGCGGAAGGCCCTGACGCGGTCGGCCGGAGCCGCTCCCGGGGTCAGGCGCTCGCCAGAACGCGCGCGATCTGGATGGCGGCATCCCCCGCCCCAAATGGCGATGGTCCCTCCCGCCCGGGAGCAGCCGCCCGGTGGACCGCGCTCACGATCGTATCGGGGTCAGCCCCCGCGAGGGTGTTCCAACCCATCTCAACCGTCTCGATCCACTCGGTCTCGTGGCGCAGTGTCACGCACGGTACGCGCGCGAAATACGCCTCCTTCTGCACGCCCCCGGAGTCAGTGAGTATGACCCGCGCCGCCTCTTCGAGTCGCAGCATGTCGAGGTACCCCACCGGTTCGATGAACCTGACCTGACCCGAATGGACCGGCGACTCCGGGTCGAGCGCCATGCGTGCGCGGGTTCGCGGATGCAGGGGAAGGATCACGGGCAGATCGAGCCTCCCGAGGGCCGCGAGCAGAGCACGCAGCGTTGCGGGCTCGTCCGTGCTGTGGGCGCGATGAATCGTAGCCAGATAGAACTCCTTTTCCCGGACTCCAAGTCGCTCCAGAATCGTCGATCGCGACCGCGCTCGTTCCGCGAAATGCAGCCAGGCATCGTACATCACGTCGCCCACCAGGTGGACCCCCGACACCACTCCCTCCCGCGCGAGGTTCGCCACTGACACGGCGGTCGGACAGAGCAGCAGCGACGCGCAGTGATCCGCCACCAATCGATTCACTTCCTCTGGCATCTCCCGTCGGAAGGATCGCAGCCCCGCCTCCACGTGCGCCACGCTGATGTTGAGCTTGCAGGCGGCCAGAGCGCCCGCGAGCGTAGTATTGGTATCGCCGTAGACGAGAACGCAGTCGGGCGCGAGATCGAGCAACGTCCGCTCCACCTCGATCAGCATGCGGCTGGTCTGTTGCGCGTGGGTTCCGGATCCAACGCCGAGGTGACGCGCCGGCGGCGCAAGTCCGAGGTCTTCGAAGAACACATCCGACATGTTCGGGTCGTAGTGCTGGCCGGAGTGCACGAGCCACTCCTCGATCCCCGCCGCGGAGAGCGCGCGGCTCACCGGCCAGGCCTTTATGAACTGCGGCCGCGCGCCGACGATCGAGACGACTCTCACGAGGACATCGTGATGGTCGGGCGAGGCGTTCGCTCGCCGTCCCGGCTGGTGCTCGTCAGGCACGGCGACGGTGGGACGTCCACCCGCGGACGCCCGGCGGACGCATCGCGCGCGACGGCCCGCGATTCCATCGTGGTCAGTCGCCCGGCGCCGCTGCCTTCACCAGCGGTGGCGTGAGCCGTGGCCGCGGCAGCAGTCGATCGCGGTCGACGAACGCCTGGAACCAGAGCTCGAGACACAATACGCCCCAGAGCTGGCGGTCGAACGGCGCGTTCGCGGCCAGGAGCTTCTCCACGCCGTCCATGCGATAGATGCCCCGGGTCCGGGCTCGTGAGCCCAGCAGCGTGTCGCGCACGAAGTCGCGCGCCGGACCGCGCAGCCACTCGGTGAGCGGCACCGGGAAGCCCATCTTGTCGCGACGCCGGAAGACCACTTCCGGGATGATCTGCTGGACCGCCTCCCGGAGCATGCGCTTGGAATCGCCTCCGGGAAATCGCAGCGCCGGCGGAATGCGTGTGACCAGTTCGACGATACGATGATCGAGCAGAGGCACGCGCGATTCGAGTGACGCGCTCATGCTGGTGCGATCCTCGACGTGCAGCAGCGCCGGCAGCAGCGTCCGCAGGTCGAAGTTCGTCATCTTGTTGAAGTAGCTCTTGGTGGATGGGTCGTTGAAAATCCGCGAGTAGCCCTCGAAGATGCGCTCTCCGCTGCGCGGTCCCCAGACGTCCTCCGACATCAGCGCCTCGGCGTCCTCCAACCGGCTGACGAGGCGGAAGTAGCGCCGGTCCATTTCGTCGAACAGGCCGTCACGCCAGAACCGCTGAAGGAGGGGACGGTATCGCTGGAGTTGAGGCAGGCTCGGCGCGATGCTCTCCCAGGTCACGACGTATCGTGCGTCGGCGTCGGTGCCGTCGATCGCGCCCTTCAGCGCCTGTTCGAGATAGGCCGCGAGGTAGCGCGCGTAGCCGCCGAACAACTCGTCCCCCCCCTGTCCGCCAAGGGCGACCTTGACGTGCTGAGCCGCCAGCCGCGAGACCTGATACTGCGGGAAGACCCCGGGCCCGGCCGCCGGCTCATCCATCATATAGATGAGCTCCGGCAGCGAATCGGTGAATTCGCGCGCCGTTGGCCAGACCTCGAAGTGTTCGGAACCGGCCGCCTCCGCGACCGCGCGCGCATAGGCCGTCTCGTCGTACTGCGGTCCTTCGCGGAATCCGCCCGTGAACGTCGCCAGTCGTCCGCCGTAGTGCCGCGCCGCCAGCATGACGACCGTGGACGAATCGATGCCACCCGAACAATGCGCGCCCACCGGGACGTCGCTCCGCAGCTGAATGCGCACGGAATCGTCGATCAGATCCCGCAGCGTCTCGCGGAAGTACTCCGGTGTGTGATGGACATCGAGCTCGTAGTTGAACGCCCAGTAACGCACGATGGCCGGGTCGTGATCGCGGCCCGGGCGGAATGTGAGGTAGTGGCCCGGCTCCAGCTTGCGAATCTGCCGGAACAGCGTGCGCTCACCCAGGCAGAACTGGAACGTGAGGTATTCCTCGAGCGCCAGAGGATCGGGTTCGGGCTGCGCCAGACCGGCCGCCAGGAGCGCCTTGGGCTCGCTCGCGAATGCAAGCGTCTCCGGCGAGAGCGTCCAGTACAACGGCTTGATCCCCAGGCGGTCGCGCGCGGCGAACAGACGCTGCTGCCGACCGTCCCAGATCGCGAACGCGAACATGCCATTGAGGCGATCGAGGCAGCGCTCACCCAGTTCCTCGTACAGATGGAGGATGACTTCGGTGTCGCTCCTGGTCCTGAACTCGTGGTGGCGCTCGAGGCCCTGTCGCAGCTCGACGTAGTTGTAGATCTCGCCGTTCAGCACGATCCACAGCGACCCGTCTTCGTTGCACATCGGCTGCTGACCGGTTTCCAGATCGATGATGGCCAGCCGCTTGTGCCCGAGGGCCGCCGGACCGTCGGCGTGCACCCCTTCCCCGTCCGGACCGCGATGGGCCAGCGACTCGAGCATCAGGCCCAGCCGCGCCAAGTCGGGGGTGGCGGATGGGTCGCGCGCGATGATACCGGCAATGCCGCACATGAAGTATCTCGTCCTGTGGATCAGGCAGACTTTGCCCGTGGCACCGCGCGATGATGCGCGGCCCGCGTCGCACGTACCTCGGTCACTCGGTCGGGGCGGGCTGGACGACCCCCGAGGGAAGGCGCCCATCCTTGTAGACCCGTGCCTTCCGGGCCTCGATCTCCCGCTGCCAGCGCTCCTGCTCAGCGCCCCAGGTGCGACCGTATTTCACGATCAGAATCAGGCAGCCCAACGTCGTCACGCTCGTAACCACTTTGCTCGAGCTGAGCTTCTGGTCGTACCGCAGCACGAACGGAACTTCCGCAATCCGAGCGCCCATCATGCGAAACTTGACCATCTTCTCCAGCGTCCCGGTAAATCCGAGACCCTTGAGATCGATGAACTTGTTGCCGAAGATCTGCAATGCATCCTGGACCACCGCCACTCGATAGGCGCGGAAGCCACACGTGTACTCCCACACTCCCGAAATCGGGAAGCAGACCTTGAACAACAAGTTGGCCACCCGGCTGATGGTGCGGCGGTACCAGTCGACTCCGACCTGCCCCCCGCCGGGTGCGTATCGTGACGTCGTGACGACCTCATAGCCGTCCCTGATCTTCTGTACCATTGCCGGAATGTATTTCGGATCGTGCGTGTCGTCGCAGTCCATCCGAACGATGATGTCGTCGGGCGAGCCGACTTCGGCGACGTACTCGAATCCGTCGCGCGCGGTCTCGCCCAGTCCCCGATTCAGCTTGTGCGTGATCACGTCGATGGGATACTGCTTGCGGAGTTCCGCGAGAATCTCGCCCGTGCGATCACGACTCCCATCGTTCACCACGACGATACGATAGGGCGTACCAAGCGACCGCATCACCACGTCGACCTTCTCGGCGAGCGGGAGGAGGGCCGCCTCTTCGTTGTATGCCGGCAGAATGACGAAGATCATGCGTCGCTGCCCGTCGAGGCGGGGGGAACCGCATCCGCCTCATCCCGCTCCACGCGCGTCACCCGGCCGTCCGCCGCCAACGTCAGGTCCAGCACGTGCGCGACCTCGCCCCGGCGCGAGAGATCTCGCGCCGTTGCCGGCAGGTCCATACCGGAGGTGTCCAGGAGGTCACGCATGTGAAAGTAGTTTCCCGAGCCCATATGCAAGGCGAGAGACCGATCAGTTCGCGAGAGCCGCGTAACCACCTGCCGCCGCTCGTTCCGGAGCCGGTCCACGAACGTGATGCGGTCCTCTCCAAACCGCACTTCCCGCTCCAATGAATACGGTCCCGGCGTGCATCTCGTCACAAGACGCCCGATCACGGCCCGGCGCACCAGACGCCCCAACGCACCCACACGGAACAGCGTGAGGTTGAGCAGACGCAGTACAATGAATCGCGCGGGCGTCAGTTGCGCGCGGTTCGCGCGGGCGAAGCGGGCTGTGAACGTGACCGTCCGGCCACCGTTGTCCTTGGGGCGCACAGTACCGACGTGCATGGCAGAGGTCCAGACACCGTCATTGGCCTCGAGGAAGTATCCACTGTCCTGATGCACGAGACGGGCCGTCGCTCGCGCGTGGACCACGCCCGTGCCAGCTCGATTCCCATTCAGGACGGCGTAGTACTGTTGCGTCCCTGCAACAGTGATTCCACTACCCTCGAAGATACGCACGCCGTGGAAGTTCGCGCACGGCAGGGTGTGCGCGGCGGCATCGGGGCCCGCCATCGCACCCGCGCTCTCGACCAGGTCTGCCGCAACCATATGGGAAAGGACGAGCAGGGCCAGGTTTTCGGGATCGCTCGTCGCTGGTGTCACCACCTGAGACTGATCGAGGAAACGCGCCACGTGACAGGCGACCGCCCTGGCGACTGGGTCGTGTTGTCCGAGGCGCTCCATGCCCGCGGGATACCAGAGCGACGTTCCGCGGCTTCCGTACAGTCCGCCGACACTCCCATCCGGATGCACGCAATGGGAGAGAAAGGCCACGGCGCGACGCAGCGACGAACGGAGCTGCTCTCCCGGCCTCTCGGCGTCGTACTGCGCGAGGTAGGAGATGCCTAGCGATTCGTATCCCGGATCGGGCCCGCCGTATTCCGCGTACCATCCGTCGGCCGACTGATGGGCAATGATCTGGGCGATCTCGCCATCGGCGCGTTGGAGCAGTTCGGGCTCGCCAAGCAGATCGGCGGCCCGCAGCCACGCCAGCGCGAAGAGCGCGTGGTGGTTGCTGATGAAGGCGTAGTCCTCCTCGGAGTGCACCGCAAACCGGCAGGCCCGGCGCACGGCCGGCCCGAGCCGCCTGACGAGATCGGGCGGCAGCGCCGCATCGAGGTATCGCGCAACGCTGGCCAGCGTGTACACCATGGCCAGCGTGACCCCGTGATCCATCGTGTTCGGGGCAACCGAATCGAACGCGCCGCTGCGGTGCTGGCGACGCAGCGTCTCGCGCATGGCGTCCACCAGCCACTGCAGCAGCCTGGGAGACCGCCGGTACGGATTGTCCGGCCGCTCAGAGGCCCACATGTGCGCGAGCGGCAGCATGCCCGTCTGCAGCATGGTCAACGGAAAGTCGCGGAACTTCCATGACCAGTGGTCGCGGTCGAAGCTGCCCGTTGTCGGCGACCACGGATCGCGGTCGAGCGTACCCAGCAGCCGGGGGACGGCATCGAGCGCCATCTGGTGATACGTTGCCGCGCGGGATGTAGGGAGCAGGGTCATCGCGCCGCGCCGGGCTGCAGGTTCAGCGACATCGTGCCCCTCTCGTCCCTGGTGGTGGATCGCCCGGCCAGGTCAACCCACTGGAACCCCGCTCGCTCATACATCGTGACCGCGGCATCGCTGTGGTGTGACGCTTCCAGCAGGACGCGCAACGCACCTGCGTCGCGCGAGACCGCAATGAATCGCGCGAGCATCGCCGAACCGATCCCCCGGCCACGAGCCGCCGGCGAGACGGCAATGGCGGCGAGGAATGCGTCGGTATCGGTGCCGATCGGAGCAGTGTGCGAGGCAACGCCCCGCACGACGTGGCGAAGGATGGAGGGATGGCGCGCCACGGCGATCACAGCTCGGCGCGCGAGCCCGAGCGCGTGTGGAGCCAGGTGCGTCCAGCGCGTGCCTGACGCGCCCATGAAGCCGATCGCGAAACCGGCAATCCCGCCGGAGACGTCGTCGGCCACGACGCCGAGGGCATTGTCTGCGGAAAGCAGCATCACGAAATACTCTTCGGCGAATGCCGCACCCAGGCGCGATATGCCCTGGTCACCAAACACGGCGGTGTAGATCCGGGAGATTGCGCCGGCATCTGATCGCGCGGCGCGTCGAAGGGGAGCGGTGTCAGTCACGCTCGCACGTCGCGCCACCCGTCAACTCAGCTGCCGCGTCACGACCGCGCCCAGTCGCTTCGAGAGACCCAGCGGCAGGCGCGCCCACACGCGCCGCGCAGCATCGAAGCTGGCCTTGCTGCTGTCGAATTCCGGGATGCGCTTCCCTTCCCGAACCTGGAAATAGCTCGCAATGGGCGTCGCCACGCCCCCCCACTTGCGCTTGAAGCGGAGCAGGCCTTCCTGACGCGGCGAGTCCGCGCCGAAGTCGTAGGTGACGAAACCGTTGGCGACCGCCCATTCGATCGTGTGCCAGAAGACGCTCTCGCTCGGATAGAATCGCTTGTCGACTGACCGCTGCGGAGCGGCGTACGCCGGGAGAAAGCTGTTTCCGGAGAAGAAACTGATCATGGCGTTCACGGCCTCGTCACCCACGGTGGCCAGCACGAGGTTTCCCTTCCCGGCCATGATGATATGGCGGTGAATCGCGCGGAACAGTCCGGGCGGAAACGGTGGGATACCCATTCGCGTACGCGTGCGGGAGAAGAGCTCGTAGAAGCGCTCCATCCCCTCGGGGCTGGCATCTTCGACCACGCGCACACCGGAGCGACGCGCCTTGTTGATCGCCCATCGTACGGCATCGCGGTCGAGCGCCGACCACAGGCGATCGCGCCCCACGGTCAGGTCGATCCGGGTCGTGACCCAGTGCTCGACGCGCTGCAGTCGCTGAGCCGCAACGACTTCGGCCGGCAGCGAGCCGAACTGCTTCAGCTCCAGATAGTCGCATCGTAACTCGGTGCGCAACGCCACAGCCCGGCTTACGAGCGCGCCGGTACTGAGATCGTCGTCCGCCAGCACTCCAGCGCGATCGCGCATCGGCACCGAAACCAACCGGCGTCCCCACACGCCGCGCACCACGAAGAGCGGGAGCACGCCGGTGATCTCGCCGGCCGGGTTCATTGCGCGCAGATACTTCGGCGTGTGGCCAAGGCCTTCGACCGTGACGTTGCGCCACGCGAGCGAATGATAGACGGTAGCCTGGGGACGCGAGGAGACAAACGTCTCCCATTTCGTCTCCTCCCCCGGTTCCAGCAGACCGACGTTCATGGCGGGCCCTGCTCGCCGGGCCCGCCACCTCGCGCAGACAGGACGGCCGGAGTCCACTCCGCCTGCGTGCGATCCGAGGAGCGGTCGGCGAGGTTGCGCTCGTGCATCAGGTAGGCGTCCCGGATTTCAGCCGGCGTGAGAAAGCGCAGCGACGAGTCGAGATGTGCTTCGGCAAAACGTCGCAGCCAGGGACCGTATCGAGGAAAAAACTCCCCGTTCATGCCCCGCACATGGTAGTCCACAAGGACCACGCCGCGTGTCTCACGGGCGGCGTCCACAAGTGCCCGCGCGCTCGCCTCCGGATCGGCAATGCCATTGACCGTCAGCCGTCGATCGAAGTGATCGTCCATCCACGCCGGCGGGACCTGCACCACACTCAGTTCGCGGCGCAGACCGGGGTGGAAGACACGAAACGGATGGCAGATGCCGCGCCGGAAACCCGGATAGAACTCGAGGCCCAGCGACGAGTCGTACGACAGGCCCGCGCGTTCGTGGCGGTGCAAGGTTTCGTTCGGGTCGTCGGGATCGAGATGCCAGTAGTGATGCCGATTGCCGATGGCTCCCACCCCGGCCATTCGTTCGATGCGCTCCCTTTCCGCGCGCAGCATGTCGGCGTCGCGGCAGGCCCAGTAGGACGCGTGAAGGCCGATTTCGCAATCGCGGCGCCGCAGCGCGTCGAAGAGCCTGCGGAATCTCGGCGCGCCCACGTCATAGAATGCGTCCGGCGTGCCCAGCGCGTACCGCACGAGCGAACCCCGTCTGGCCATGAAGTAGAACGCGGGCCGCGTCCCGAAGGCCTCGGCGAGATCGACCCAGTCCGCGAACTTCCAGAAGTGGCTCTTCCCCGTGGCGACGGCTGTGGCGAGCCGCAACCCGCCGGTGCCGCGCCTGGCGAGGAGGCGCGGGATCTCGACCCACCGGATGATCTCGGGATAGTCGACGTCGTGCGTGAATGCAAACGCGGCATGCGTCGAATCCGATAGCCAGAGCGGGCGGGCGGCCGGGCGTCCCCACTCCTCGAAACGGCGGCGCAACAGCGCCGCGCTCAGCGAGACCGTCGGCTTCCGGAGCAGCCCGGCCTGCACAATGAACGGCCAGGGATTGAGCGAGAGATTGTCGCGACGGTCACGCGTGCAGCGCTTCTCATATGCTCCGGTGAGCCACCAGTAGCACGCCAGGAGGACGTCGGAGGGGAACTCGAGATGCCCGGGAGAGGCCTCTCCCTCAGCCCATTGCTCTCCCGGGAATCGAGGCAGCGGAATGCCCTGCCACGAGGTCGCCGCGTCCGGCGGACGCTCGAGAACATCCGCCAGGGGCCACGACACGGCCGGAATGCGAACGCGGGCGCGGCTCCACGCCGCCGTCCCATAAGCGATGTCCACTGGCTCGTCCGATCCATCAGCCCATTCGATCCGCCAGGGATAACCGGCGGTCCGGAGGAGCGTGCGAATCACATACGCCACCTCGGGGAGAGATTGGCGCGCTGACGGATCGATGGCGACACGAAGGGGGGAGCGGGCGTGGGCGTCCACTGGCATCTATGGATGTCGACGCCGCTCCGCCGTGGTCAAGGGCCTCCGCAGCAGAGTTCTCCCGTGCGGCGTCGCGATGCGCCGATGCCTTGGCGTCCGGGGGGGCCGCGTCAGGTGGGCTTCTTTGGCTGCTTGAAGATGTTCGGGTGCGGAGACTGAAACGGCACGACCGCCACTCGCTGGATGGTGAACCGATCGTTACCCATTCCTCACCAGCGGCCCGACGCAGCAGCCCATGGTGTCTGTTCCCAACCTGCTCGCTTGTACCGGAACCAGCTGCTCCGTCCGCGGCGAACGTTTTCCGCCCCGTGTCAGGAACTTCTTGTTTACGGAGACCCAAATGTCCGTGGCTGTTTCACTCAGGCGGCGGCTGCTCCTCCCCCCTGCAGGAATCGTGATTGCAATTCTGGTGGTCGCCCTGCCGGCGCACTCGGCGGCGCAGGGGGTACCGTCGCCGAACGCGGCCAGCCCATGCGCCGGGGATTCGGTGCGCGCGATCGCGCCGCCCAGCCAGCCCCTCCCATCCGAGGCGGCGTCGGCCGGAATCACCAGGTTCTCCTTCATCGCCTATGGCGACACCCGTGGGCGCCATGATGGTACGGCGCTTCAGGCGGAACACACGCTGGTCATCGAGTCGATCCTCGGCACGATCAGGTCGATGGCAAATGGACCTGCACCTGTCCGCTTCGTGCTGCAGAGTGGCGACGCCGTCCAGTCCGGCGTCTTCTGCGCCCAGTGGAACATCAGCTACATCCCGTTGATCGAGCGCCTGACGAGTGTGGGCGGGGTCTGGTACTTCCTTGCCCCCGGCAATCATGACGTGACCAGCTCACCGGACATCAATGCGCCCGATCGCATTGCCGGGTTGCGCAACTATCTGGCCGCGAACGCGAAGCTCATTCCGCCCGACGGCTCCCCCCGGCGGCTGCCGGGTTATCCGGCGTACGCGTTTGGATACGGCAACTCGTTCTTCATCGCGTTCGACTCCGACATTGCGGGAGACACGATCCAGTTCAACTGGGTGAAGGGACAGCTCGCCGGGCTCGACCGGCGCCGGTACGTGAACGTGGTGGCTTTCTTCCATCACCCACCCTTCTCTTCGGGACCACACGGCGGGGCGACCGTGGAACGGCAGGCGGCCGTCCTCAGAACACTCTACATGCCGTTGTTCCGGCAATATCACGTGCGACTGCTGCTGACGGGACACGAGCACCTGTTCGAGCACTGGGTCGAGCGCTACCAGGACAGCACGGGGACCCATCGCATCGATGAGATCGTGAGCGGAGGAGGGGGTGCGCCACTCTACGCGTATCGCGGCGAGCCTGCGCTGGGCGACTATCTTCGCGGCGCCGCGAGCGAGCACGTCTCGCTCGAGCATCTCGTTCGCCCATCGTCAGACCCCGGAGCCAATCCCTTTCACTATCTGGTCGTGACGGTGAACGGAACCGCGGTTGACGTGCAGGTGGTGGGGGTGGACTGGGGACGCGGCTTCGAGCCCTACCGCAGCTCGCACGCGACGCTGGTGGACCCGCCACGGCCGCCGCCCCGGCGGTGACCGAACTCGGCGATGCTCGTGGTCGGCGAGCCAGCACACGGGATCCGGTAACGCCAGTCGGAATCCCATGACGGAGGAACGTGCGCCCCCCACGGGGTGGTGGAGCGCCGCGGCAGTCGGGCTCCTGTCTGCGGGGCTCATCGCCGTTACGTTGGCGGCGCTTCCGCACAAGTCCTTCGAGCTCGATCGGTACTTTGTGCCGAAGGAGCTCGCGCTGCATCTCGTCGCCTTCGTCACCGCGGTCATGCTGCTCGCGCGGGCGCACACGGTGACGCTCGATGCCGCCGACGCTCTGCTGGTGCTCTTCCTCGTCTGCAGCGCAGCTTCCTCGCTGTTCGCCACCAACCACTGGCTGGCACAGCGCGCCTTGGGGGTGAGCGCGTCCAGTGCGGTGATTTTCTGGATGACCAGACGGCTCGCTGCGGCAGGATGGCATCGACCAATCCTTGCCGCCGCGGCCCTGGCCACGGTGTGCGGCGCCGCCACGGCGCTGGCGCAGGCGTACGGCTTGACGAGCGCATACTTCAGCCTCAACCGCGTCCCCGGCGGCACGTTCGGCAATCGCAACTTCGTGGCGCACCTGGCGGCGATCGGATTGCCGACCCTCGTCTATTGCGCGGTGACTGCTCGGCGCTCGCTCGGCGCCGTCCTGGGGTCGGTCGGCGTCGCGGTCGTCGCGGCAGTGCTGATCCTGTCGCGAACGCGCGCTGCCTGGCTCGCCGTCATCGCCTGCGTCGCGAGTGTTGTCATTCCGCTGCTCGCCTCGCGGCGTCACTGGACGGCGAAACGCGTGCGCGATCGGTTCCGGCGTCTGGCGTTGAGCGGCGCAGCAGGCGCCGGCCTGGCCGTCCTCCTGCCGAACCATCTCAACTGGACCAGCGACTCTCCGTACCTCGATTCGGCGCTCGGGCTGGTGGACTACAGCAGCGGCAGCGGCCGGGGTCGCGTCGCGCAGTACCGAAACTCGGTCAGGATGGCAGTCGCGAATCCGATTCTTGGTGTCGGTCCGGGCAATTGGCCGGTGCATTACGTTGAATTCGCCCCGCGCGGTGACCCCTCGATTGCCGACGATGGCATGACCGCGAACCCGTGGCCGAGCAGCGACTGGATCGCCCTGCTGTCGGAGCGAGGCATAGTGGCGGTGCTCGCGTTGCTCGGCGTATTCGGGTCGTTGTACCTGAGCGCCTGGCGGCGATGGCCGGAGGCCGGCGATAGCGACGCCGTGCTGGGGAAGCTCACGCTGCTCGCGACCATCACCACTACCCTCGTGGTCAGCCTCTTTGACGCGGTGCTGCTCCTCGCCGCGCCGGCGTTTGTCGCGTGGTCGGTGCTGGGCGCAGCGAGCGGCGGCGGCCGCCGCGGACGCGCGGTGACGATCGCGCGCGGGCCGCGGTTCATCACCAAGGCTGCGCTCCTCGTCACCGTCGGCGCCGCCGTTCTCCGGAGCGAGATGCAGACTGTCGCCATCACCAGAGTCGGGACGGGTGGATCGCGCGCCGGGTGGATTGCCGCCGCGTCATGGGATCCGGGCAGCTACCGGATCAATCTTCGCGTGGCTCAACTCTACGCCGCTCGCGGCCAGTGCGCGGTAGCGCGCGGATACGCCCGCCGTGCCCTCGCCCTGTTTCCAGGCGCGCCAGACGCGCGGCGGGTATTGCAGCGGTGCGGGTGAGTCAAACCATGGCGTCCCCCATCACGTGCCGCATTCGGCCTCAACGAGTGGAACGAACCGGAGTGATATGCGATTCATGGCGAGGCGCTGACACGCCGCATCAACGTCGTGTCCGTCAGGTTTGAGAACTAAAATGCGCCTCCGACCCAATTCACCCCACCTCCCTCATGTTGCGTCACTCCCTTCTCGGGCCGACGCGTGCTGTACTCGCGATTCTCGCCGCTGGCGCCGCGATCCTGGCATGCGACTCAGCTATTACGGACAGCACCGGGTATCCTCCGCCCCCGGCGTTCACGTTGACCCTTGGCACCTCGAATCTGTCGGTGAGGTCCGGTGGGTCGGCCAGCACCTACCTGCGGGTCACTCGTACCGGCGGACTTGCGAGCGGCATCACCTACACGGCCGCGGGCGCACCACCCGGGCTTGTCGTCAGCCTCGTGGGCACAAGTGACCCGGATAGCGCGACCCTCACGGTCACGGCCACCGCGACACTCGCCCAGGCGTCGTATCAGGTCGTCGTGCACGCCAGTGCGCCCGGCGCTGAGGCGCAGCAGGCGACCGAGGTCGTAACGGTCAGCGGCACGTCCGGTGGCGGCCCCGCGGTCAGCTTCGTGGCGGCGGGCGCTCATGTTTGCGCGGTAACGAGTGCCGGCGCCGCGTATTGCTGGGGGTTCAACGAGAGCGGACAACTGGGGAACAACGAGACGTCGGCGGTCAACCCGACACCAATCGCGGTCGCCGGCGGGCTCGCGTTCAACACGGTTTCCGTCTCCAAGGTCGAAGGAGTCAGCTGCGGGCTCACCGGCGGTGGCGCCGCCTACTGCTGGGGCGAGAACCGGAGCGGTCAGCTGGGAGATGGTACCACCGCGCAACGATTGGCCCCGACTCCGGTAGCTGGCGGGCTGACGTTCAGGAGTCTTGCCGTGGGCAATGCCGTCGTGTGCGGCGTGGCGATCAACGGCACCGCGTACTGCTGGGGATTCTCACCCAACGGCGCCTTCGGCGACGGAACCACCGGGACCCACCTGACCCCGTCGGTGGCGGCGGCGGGGATGGCCTTCGCGAGCATCGTCGCGGGCAGCGACTACGCGTGCGCCCTGACGCCGGCCGGCGACGCTTTTTGCTGGGGGCTGGGCGTGTTCGGTCAGTTGGGAAACGGCCTTGGCACCAGCAGCACCGCGCCCGTGCCCGTCTCCGGCGGCCTGACCTTCCGGAGTCTCGCTGCAGGAGGGCTGGCCGTTTGCGGCCTGACCACTGCCGGCAAGGCGTACTGCTGGGGAAATAATTCCGTCGGAACGCTGGGCAACGGCACCAGCGGCACCGAGGGCGGGATCACGCGAAGCCTCGTTCCGGTCGCGGTCGGCGGCGGGCTGACGTTCCAGGGCCTTGCCGCCGGATACGAGACCATGTGCGGCGTCACCGATGCTGGCGCGGGCTACTGCTGGGGATACAACGCGGGCGAGGTGGGTGACGGCACGCTCGACAACCGATCCCTCCCGGTCGCGGTCACTGGTGGCCTGACATTCCAGAGCATATCGCCCGGGACCGCCTTCAGCTGCGGGATTACCAGCGCCAGCGCGGTCTACTGCTGGGGCAACAACGGCAGCGGCGAGCTTGGCGACGGAACCACCACCCCGCGCGCCAGTCCGGCGCCCGTGCGCTGGCCATAGCGGCCGCGTCGATGTCTCCCGGAATCCGCCTCGCGCGGCCGAGGTGCTATTCCAGGCGCAGCACGCTCGCGGGATCCAGCCGCGCCGCCCGGCGGGCGGGCAGCCAGCTCGCCGCCAGCGCGGCGATCAGCAGCAACGCCGCCGCGCTGCCTAACGCGATCGGATCCAGGGGACGCACTCCGAACAGCAGGGTGACCAGCACGCGCGTGGTCGCCGCCGCCGCGACCAGTCCGGCGCCGATGCCGAGCGCGGCGTCGCCCAGCGCCTGACGCGTCACCAGCCGGCGGACGTCCAGCGGGCGCGCCCCGAGCGCGAGTCGCACGCCCATCTCGCGCGCGCGCAAGCTCACCAGATAGGCAATCACGCCGTAGATCCCGACCGCTCCGATCGTCACCGCCATCACCGCCGCCAGGCCGAGGAGCAGGAGCGTGAACGTGGTGCGCGACACCGCACGCGACACCAGCGCGCCAGCCAGCATCATCCGGTACACCGGCAGCGACGGGGCCAGGCGCTGCACCACCCGCTCGATCGGCGCCGCAATCGACGATTCCTCACCGCGCGCCCGCGCCGCGAACGCGACGTTCCGCGGGGACCACGCCGCGCCCGTCACACTCGCCACCACCAGCGGATTGTAGACCGATTCCGTGGGCGGGCGGTCCAGGCCATCGTCGCGCACGTTACCGACCACGCCGACGATCGTGGACCACGGATCGACCGGATTCATGCGAACCCGCTTTCCGATGGCGCTTCCCCCGGGCCAGTACCGCTCGGCGAATGCCTTGCTCACGATGACTTCGCGGGGGATCTGACCGACATCGAGTGCCGGCTCCGGCCGTGCGAACAGTCGACCCGCCACCAGGGGAATCCGCATCGCGTGGAAATACCCGGAGGTCACGAACAGCATCTGATGAATGCGCAGGGTGCGGCTCGTTGGATCGGGATGATCCTCCACCCACACCGCGCTGTCCTGTCGGGTCTCCTGATCGAGCGGAAGCGTCGTGATGACACCGGCCGCCTCCACACCGGGGAGCGCACCGATACTGTCCAGCGCGCCAAGGATGAGCGCCGCGGCATCGCCCGCGTCCGGATAGAGCGCCTCGGGCAGCGCCACCCGGAACGTCAGCACGTGATCCGCGCGGAATCCGGGATCGACCGAGCGAAGCCGGGCGAAACTCCGTGCAAACAGGCCGGCCGCGGTGAGCAGCACCAGGGCCAGCGCAACCTGCACGACCACGAGGGCCCGTCGGGCACGGGACCGGGTGCGTCCACCGGATGCGGACGGCGCGCTGGCAACGAGCGCCGCCGCCGGCGATGTCTTGCGGACGCGCAGAAAGGGAACAACCGCCACCCCCAACGCCGCGAGGAGTGACAGGCACACCGTCACCCCGACCGACGCGGCGTCCAGCCGGACCTCGGCCAGCCGCGGAATCCGGACCCCCCACTCCATGGTCCGGAGCAGCCGCACCCCGGCCGAGGCGAGCGCGATGCCTAACGCGGCACCGGCCGCGGAGACGAGCAGCGATTCCGACAGGAACTCGGTGAGGAGCGCGGCGCGGCCGGCCCCGAGGGCGCGCCGCACCGTGAGTTCGCGGTGGCGCCCTTCGGCCCGTGCGAGAAAGAGGTTGGCGACGTTGGCGCAGGCGAGCAGCAGCAGCGTCCCCACCGCGCCCAGCACGATCCAGAGCGTGCGTCGCACGTCGCCGACCAGAAGATCGCGAAGCGGACGCACCACCGTCTGCATCCGCGTCAACGTGATCGCCCCGGCGGTGAGCCGACCCGGAAACACTTCGGGCACGCGCGGGAGCAGTCGCTGCAGATCGGCGCGGGCCGCTTCCAGCGTGACACCGGGTTTCAGGCGCGCGATGCCGCGATAGTCGAATGCCGCCGACCGGGTGCGTGCCGGATCGAGGGGGAGCGGAATCCACAGCGACGTCCCCGACTCCGGAAATTCGAACCCGGCCGGCATCACCCCCACCACGTCGCGTTGCACGCCATCGACGGATACGCGCGTCCCGATCACCGACGCACTGCCCCCGAACGCGCGCTGCCAGAGCCCGTGACTCAGCACCACCACCGGGGGCGCGCCGGGACCGCCGTCGTCCTCACGAAGGCCACGCCCGAGCTGCGCGGCGGCGCCCAGCACGCGGAAGACACTGGCCGTCGCCAGCGCCGCCGGCAGTCGCTCCGTCGAGGCGCCATCCCCCGATCCGGCAGCGGCGTTCGAAGCCAGATTCACCGCGAGCGACCGATACGCGCCGACGTCGCTGAACACGTGATTGTCGCGCCGGTACAGCAGGTACGTCGCATCCGACTGATCGACGTACGCCAGACCGGAAATCGTGAGCGTGTGCGACAGATCGACGAGTTGCCCGGCACGCGGATACGGCAGCGGACGGAGCAGGACGCGATCGACGACCGCGAGCACCGCCGAGGTCGCGCCGATACCGAGCATGAGTGTGAGCACCGCGGAGGTGGTGAACACCGGGGCGCGCATCAGGCGACGAACCGCCTGGCGCATTCGAGCGGGGGCGAGGGACCCATCGCTGAACCATTCGCGCAATGTCATGCGACGCAGGTGTGGCACCTCGACGCCCTGGCAGTAGGCTCTGAGCTCCTCGGTATCGCCGAAGCGCCGCTGTGCTTCGGCCCGAGCGTCCTCCTCGCTCATGCCGCGGGCGACGAGATCGGCAATGCACATCTCGAGATGAAAACGGACCTCGTCGTCCAGCTCGCGCTCGCGGCGCGATCGGCTGGCCGGGAGCGCGGGAAGGCGCCGCACCCCGGTGGGAATGTTCGGATGGTCGTGAAGCGACATGGCGCGGCTCAGGCGGAACCGAGTACCCGCACCACCGCGGCTGCGTACCGGTGCCAGGTGGTGGCGGCGGCTCTCAGCTGCTGCCTCCCCTTTGCCGTGAGCGAGTAGTACCTGGCGCGCCGATTGTTGTCGGAGACGCCCCACTCCGCCGTCACCGCCCCGCCGGCCTCGAGCCGATGCAGCGACTTGTAGAGTGCAGCATCGACAATCTCGAGCTCGCCCCGCGTGCGCGCGCCGATCGATTGCGAGATGGCGTAGCCGTGCATCGGTCCCCAGGTGAGGGTCTTGAGGACGAGGACGTCGAGCGTGCCGTGGAGGAGGTCGTTGGCGTCGGGCATGTGGTCGTTCCACTAACCAGGTTAGTGGAACCTACGCGTCTCCGCTCCGATCGTCAACAGCGTCGTTCTGTCGCGGGCCTGGGTGTGGAGTGATGCCCGTGACGAGGCGGATTTCGATAAGGCGCGACCGCGTGCTCACCAACCCCGAGACCGGTTCGATACCTTGCACGCATCCACATGCCACACCTCTCCGCCGGATCTTCGCTCCTTGTCGGCGCCGCTGCCCTTGTGGCGTCCACACTCGCGGCCATCACCGGATTTGGCGGAGCGGCGGTGCTCCTGCCTGTTTTGGTGGTCGCCGTCGGGGTACGCGATGCGGTGCCGATCCTCACCGTGGCACAGCTCATCGGCAACGGCAGCCGGGTGTGGTTCAACCGCCGTGAGTTGAACTACCGGGTGGTGGGATGGTTCGCAGTCGGATCTGTGCCGCTCGGCTTTCTCGGGGGATTGCTCTTCGCCCGCGCGCCGCTGGCCGCCCTGACCCGGCTACTCGGCGCTTTCCTGCTGTTCGTGGTGGCCTGGCGTCATCTGCGCCCACGCGGCTTCCCGCGTCCGCCGCTCCGCGGCTTCGCCCTCATCGGGGCCGCGGCCAGTTTCGTCTCGGCGCTTCTTGGGAGCGTTGGGCCACTGATGGCGCCGTTTTTTCTCGCGTTCGGACTCGTGCGGGGCGCCTACATCGGCACTGAGGCGCTGTCGACGGTCGTGATGCATCTGACGAAGCTCGTCGCGTATCGGAATGCGGCGGTGCTTTCCGGCAGTTCGGTTCTCGTAGGCCTCGCGATGGGTCCCGTCATGGTGCTGGGCTCCTGGACGGGCAAGCGCATTGTCGATCGACTCTCCGAGCGGGTGTTCGTGGTGCTGATCGAAGCGACGATGATCGTGGCGGGGTTGCTGTTCCTCATTCGCGGCCGATGAGCCCTCACGCAGAGATCGCCGGGATCCGTTGGGATTCCGGCGATCGGCGGTGGGTCGAGATCGAGCACTTGGGGAGAGCGGGCGACCGGACTCGAACCGGCGACGTCCAGCTTGGGAAGGAGGACGAAACACAAGGGCTGAGTGCAGTATACGCCAACTTCCCTCTGAAGACGTCACGTGCGGTGCTCTGGGCGCTGAGCCTATCGCGCCGAGTTCGGCCTCGAACGGGTCCCGGAACGGGTCCCGGGTGCTAGACAAGAGCGAACGCGCCGCGGCACCGAGCGCGAACCGTCGGCTGCTGCCGTGGGTTAGACCGATTCACAGCTCGCCCCGCTCATTGATACCTCCGTCGGAACGGCCGTCGCGACCGCGCAGCACGGCTGACAGATTCTGGCGCACGGTACTGCGCGCCTCATCGGGCGAAACACCCCAGAGTCGCGCCAACTCGTCTACCACAAGGTGGACTTGATATGGCAACGCTGGTGCATCGTCGACGGATACGAATGGCCCGTCCGTCTCGGTGAGTACGCGCTCTCGCGGCACCTGAGACACCAACGTTCGTCCGCGATCGGAGCGCATCATTGCAGGGTTGACCGAGAAGTACGCGCCGTTGGCAACCGCGCGCTTGAGAGTTCGCACTGCTCCCGAATACCAGTGCAAGATGTACGCGCCTCGGAACCCTTCACCGAACGCAGACACTACGTCCTCGGCTGCGCGCCGACTGTGCGCCGTAACGATCTTTCCGCCGACTGCGTCGCACTGCTCGACGATGGTGGTTAGGACCCGTCGCTGCACGACACGCTCGGATTCGGCGGTGGTCTGATAATCGAGCCCGACCTCGCCGATGTAGCGGGTCTGTGGAAGTAACTCGGTGAAGAGCGACAGTTCACGATGGCGCTGCGGTGCGAGCTCCGGGTGCAGCCCCAAGGCTGGTCGCACAAATCGGGAGTTCCCGATGATTCCGCACAGATGTGAGAATACCGACGGTGTGTTGGTTACCGCGATGGTGTAGACCTGGTGCTTTTCAGTCTCACGCACCACACCGGCCGGATCGGAGAAGAGGTCGACATGGCAATGCGTGTCGACGAGGCGGGCCGACCGGGTTGGCGCGGGGGGCATCGGCAGCTAGCGGATTTCGACGCCCAGAAACCGCGCAACCTCATCCATGCCGGCGTCGAATACCCGCAGAAGGGCGCGCAAGTCATTATCAGTATCGACGTGCAGAGGGCCGGCCAGGTTGATGTCGAGCGGCCGGGCCGGTCGACGACGAGTCGCCAGCGCATATGCGAATGCAGACGGGTCTTCGGCGCGACCACGCCGCAGGACAGTGAGCTCAGATGGCAGGTTGAAGCTGTATCTGGCGTCATCGATTCCCGCGTGCTGCGTGGCGGAACGTCGAATGATGCACGGAACGCAGGTTCCACAGTGGGGTTGGCGGCGTCCAGGCTCCAAGAATCTGCTCTGGTTTGGGTGGGCACACGAGACAGTCACCGCGGTTAGCAATTCTGCCCGTTCGCGGCCTCGCGCGACGAGCGATGCCAGGACCTCGCCTTTCGTCGCAGTAGCATACGGCGTTACGAGCGGCGTCGTGAGGCCGAGACCAGCCAGCACGAGCCGAAGCGTCGCTAGTGTGTGAGGGTGAGTCGTACGAGTGCTCCAGCTTCCCAGCCGTGCCTTCGTGAGCGGCACGTTGAGTGAAATCAATCCGTTCTCCGGGATCACGAGCGGGATCGGGCCGTCGCGCTGAACAGCGTCCAACGCGCTTGCCACGAGTAAACCGAGTGCGAAGAACATGATCGACCGACTGCGGGTCGTCGTGACGGCAGCGGTGATCCCTTGGATGGGGGCAGGCGGGTTGACCCGAAAACGCAAGTGATGTACTTGGCCCACGACCCCGCTCGGCCGAAGCACGTCGAGCACAGCGCGCTGCGAGGGGCTCGAAAAGACCGCGCCCCCACTCTTGGCGTTGTGGCTAACGAATGCCACCTGTTCTCCGGCGTCGATCAGGTCGGCGGCCCCAATGGCGGAATCGAGGCCGCCAGACAGCAGGCTCACCCGACTTGCGCGGACGGGGCCATATCGGCCCCGCAAGTGCGCATGACCCGTAGGTGGTGCTACAGCTACCGCGCGGAAGTCAAACGTCCAATGGTCTCCGGTGAGGAAGCCCAGCATTTCGCGAAGCGGCGCCTCGACCGAGCGCCAACGCGCCGGATCGCTGACAGGTACGTGCAGGCTGATCGCGCGCGACCAGCGATCGAATGCGGTCTCGTGCGGGATCAGAAGGTCGGCGCAGTAGGCCGCTGTCGCCACGCGGAAGAAGTCGGTGGCGTGCTGTGACGGACGCAATCCAAATGCCCAGAGGGTATCCCAAACCGATTCGTCGACCCGCGAGGCATCGTCACCGGGAGCACCATCCATGCGGAGTCCCACCAGAATATCGCCCGTCTTCGGGACGACGCTGGCTGCGTCGGAGGCGCCGGCGCGGAGGAGCACGCGATAGGTCGGGATGGCAGACGCCGTACGCGCCGTCACGCGCTCCCCCTCGGTGATTGAGCCAGACCAGCTTCAACCACTCGATAGGCTTCCTCAAAGAGGCGGTTTATGATCCGTTGGCCTGCAGCCGCGTCCCATCGGTCTGCGAGTAACTGACCGTTCGAGCCGAAGAAGGCGCTTGTGTCAATGTCTTGCCGCACCACACTCTCGATATACCGTCGGGCCGTTCGCTCGGCGTCTCCGATTCGGCTAACCGTTGAAGAAGAAGCATGGAGGTGCGCCGCAAGCGCATTGATCACGCGTGCATGGATGTAATTGATCACGTACTGGACGAGTGCCCCTGCCATCATCGCGGCGGACAATCGCTCGAGGGCGACGACGCCGTCGGCATCGATGTTGAGCTGCTGATACAGATCCATCAGCGTGGCGTCCATTGCGTCTCGTGCAATCGCTTCCTCCGTCAGCGCGCCGGCCGGCGCAAGCGCGTCGGCGAGGTGAAGAAGGAACACATCCGCGCTTCCGCCGAGGTGCTCGGCGATCCCCAGCGCCCCCGCCGCCGCCTCGACGCCGCCGGCCGCGACGCCAGCGAGAAAGCTCGCGAACCGGCCGGCCGTCTGGCGGCCAGCCACCGCACTGTGCGCCGCTGCGCGGCGCCCGCCCATGGCACCGACTGAGCGCCGCACCGCCCGATGCAGGTTGTCGCGTCCTCGGTGACCCCCTGCGCGACCTGAGCCCGCAGCTCCGACGAGCCGACGAACCGACATCCACGACGGAGGCCCAGCCGCCTCACTCCCCGTGCCGGTCGAATCGGCGCCGACATCACCGGAACTGGCTCCACCCTGTCCATCGTCGTTCGCGCTGCCATCGTCCGGCTGGCCGCCTTGATCGTGGTCGCCTTCGCCAGCATCCCCGACGTCGGCGGCTGGTGCCCAAGGCGGTAGCAGCGACGGGCGTCCCATTGGTCCTGGATTGGATGTCGAGGTGCCCACAGCTACCGCCCCCGATTCGCGGCTGACCCGTCACGCACGGCCCGAAGGCGACCCTCGGCCGCAGCCTTGACCGCCTTGTTCGGTGAGGAAGCAAGCGTCTCAAGAGCGCTCGTCGCGGCGTCCCGCATACCAGCGACGCTGCCGAGAGCATTTACGAGCACCGGAGCCGCAACCGGCACCATGTCGGATGGCAGGCCGAGAATCGACGCAAGAACGTCAGGAGCGACGTCAGGGCGGCGCTTGGCGACTTCGACCATCGCCGAGAGTGGTGACGTACGCTCATCGAGGTTAACTCGACCCGTTCGAGCGTAGGCAGTCAACTCGCCGATGATTGCGGTTAGCTCAGGAAGCGGGAGACCTGTTGCGGCCTCGGCAGCCTTCTGGTGCAGCGCCTCGCTATCTGAGCGCAGGTCCTGAAGCGCCCGGGCTCCGGATGGGCTCAATCGCTGCGCCACACCGACGGGCAGCGCGTAGCGCTCGCTTGCGAAATACACGTACGGCCGCAAATCCAGATTTCCGAGTTCAGGGTCCGTACGCACCCAAGTGAGGAACCGGTCGCTTGCCCGCATTGCCGCCGCCTGCGTCGCGAAGGTGCTTCCGGTCCCGACGCCGTCTCGCACACCGCCGCCCGCAGTCGTACCAATCGTTCGCGCGTCTGCCTCAAGAGCTGCCAGTGATGGGGACTGCCCCTCGTTGGCCGCAACCTCAAGGGCGAGCGAGCGAAACAGCTCGGGCAAGAAGTATTCGAGAAGTAGAAGTTTCGCTGCTACCTGGCGATCAAGCGTCATGCCGCGAGCATGGGCCATCTCCAACCGTAAGACGAGTGCATTGAGAAACCGCTTCGTCTGGCGCGGGTTTCCTTCCGCCGTGAGTGCCAGCACCGGAGCTATCTGTTCGGCCAAGACGAAATCCGCCTTGAGGTCATCGCTGATCGGCCCTCCCAAGAGATTCTCAGCGTTGCCCGGATGGAACGAGATGACGTCGTAGGATGACGCGCTGCGCACGCGCCCGGCGAGCTGCGCGAAGCTGGCCGCATTCGCGGACCGTTCCTCCGCGAAGAGGAGGTTCAGGTACCCGTGTAGGTCGCTCCGTGACAAGGGAGGAACCCGGATTGGCACCTGGATCAATTTCTCCAGATAACGCGCTCCGATCGACGCTCGCGGGCGTCCCTCGGCTCCAAGCACCGGCGTCGGTTCAGCAAACCGATACCCGACGGCCTCCCGAATCAGCGCTTCGTCGGCCGCGATGACGAAGGCAGTCTTCGGCGCAGCCAGAAAGAGCCGGATCGCCTCGAGAGTCTCGATAACGTTGTGCGGAAGGCACCGGTCGAGATCGTCAACTATCACGACAAGCCGCTTGACGCCGAGCTGCGCAACGAGCTTGGCGAACTCCTTGTGGAAGTCCCGCACCGAGACGTGCATGTCGCGCTGGTCCTTCGATTCGGCCTTTTCACGCTCCTTGATCAGTTCGGCGAGCTTCTCGCCGTCGATCTCCTTACCGGAGTGGAGCAATGACTTGACCACGACGCCGAAGATCGCGGCCGCAGTAACTGGCACAGCTGCCGTAGCGCCGATTGCCAGCGCTCCAGCGGCGAGCCCGGCGTTTGCACCGACTGTCAGCGCCTGCTTGCTCAACCGCAATTTGTCCACGCGATCCCAGAGGCCGCTCACTGCAGCAACGACTGCGTCTTTCGCCCGAGCAAACTTCCCGCCGTTCGGCTTCGCCGCTTCCTCTTGGATCTGCTCCAGTATGGTCGAGGCCAACGCCGCCTTAGCGTCCTCGTAGCCCTCGAAACGCCATCCATTGAAGTACACGGCGAGTAGATCCGGCTCCGTCGCGATGCGCTGACGAAGTAGCTGGATAACGCTGGACTTCCCGCTTCCCCAGTCGCCGTATACACCGACCGTGACTGGGTCGAGGCGATCATCCCTGACGACGCGGAGAACCGCACCAACAAGGTGTTCAACATTGAGGAGGTCGATTTCGGCTTCGTTATCGGACCACATCCAGGCCTGTCCTCTCGAAACTGGTTGGCTACGAAATGCGTGTCAGTACGTCGAGCGCGAGTGGATTCGTCGGACCAATGCGCTACGCTACGCTCGCGCTGGCGTGAATCGCGGCATCCCGACCGCGCCCTCCGGAAAGTGCGGGCACGAACTCCATCGAAGGTGGCGCAGGCGAACGTGATCCGTGAGCGTCCCAAGATTCCCGTCGTACGAGAGGTACACGATCCGATCTCGCATCCGCGTCCAGCCCGTCACGAGATCAACGATAACGCCGACGGCTGAGGACGCGAGGACTCCGTTCGGCCAGACGACCTGCGGCCGACCGCCCGCATCGCCGTACCGCGCCGCCTCGCTCGCGAGTTTTTCTGGCGTGAGGAATCCGAAACAGGTCATGCAGGGGCCGCCCGGCATCGACAGTATTAGCTGACCGCCGATGCGCGGCGGATCGTCGTCGACCTGATGAACGTCCATGCCAATGTCGATGTATGGAATCGCGAAGCGCCGAGCGAGCACCTCGGCTTCTTGCCGCTGCTTGAACGAGTCGACACACCCAACGAGGATGTCACAGGAGCGGAACAGGTCGGCACGCTCCTGCCAGGGCCCGTCATGTGTAATGACGTCCGCTTGCTGGTTCACCGCAGAGACGATGCGCCTTGCGATATCGACTTTGAGGCGCTTGGCGCGGACGTCGCCCGCGGTCGCACCGACGAGCCGATTCAGGTTCGAATCGTCGATTCGGTCACCATCTGCAACGCGTACGCTCTCCGCGCCGAGGTGAGCAAGCTGCTGACCCACGTGTGACCCGCCGCCGCCGAATCCCAGCAATCCGATCCGAACGGTACCAAGCTGCTCTTCACTCTCGGGCCCGAGGAACGACTGTCGAGAGTACCGATCGCCCGCTCGGCGGTTCCGACGCCGAGTGGCGCCGCCAACCAAGTGCATCGGGTAGCCGACCAACGCCAGGCGCGCAGGAACGGACGGTACCGTCTCGCCAGGCATCCATATCCAAGCATTCGCACCGTCGGCGCTAAGCACGATCATGCCGTGCGGCCGGTTTGGAGAGGCAGCGTTCAGGCTCTGCACGAGGCGCGTCTGCTCGGCGCGGTCGGTGGGGCTGAACGACGGGACCCCGCTGTGCTCATGGAGATGCACATGGAAGATGCCGAGGCCAGACGCGATCGCGCGCGTCATTGCCTCTCGGATCGCCTGGACACCAATGCGACCACCGGCTCCACGCCCGGGAACGTAGTGCTCGTCGGCGACGGTGTAATACTCCGCCGCGACTATCACGAGGCCGGCCTCAGTGGGCCCGACCGCCGCGCTCAGAAATCCGATGCGCTCCGCCGCGAATCGATGGGGCCGCCGCAGGTCGTCCCGAACTCGGTCGGCGATCGTGTTCGGGATCCGCAGAATCGCGGCGCCGACGGGGGGCTCGCTGTATGTGTGCGCGTCGCGCGCGACGTGCCTCGCTATTCTACCTCGTCTCATCGTCATCAGCGAAACGCCTCGATGTGCGCGCTTACCATCTGCGCGAGTCGCAACCCCGAACGCGTCTTCCACGATACCGCGAACCAGTTACGCTCCAGAACGCGAATGTTCGATGCGTTCCAATTCCGAGTGGCCGCACAGGTAATCTGTTTCGAGAGAAACAGCCGGGATTCGTACCCTTCCCTTTGAGTCGGACATAGGAGCGCGTCCACGCTTGCCGCGGAACATCCGGCCGGGAGCGCGAGGCTGGGGATCAAGAAGTAGAGCACCCCGGCCTCCGTCGCCTGCTGGAGTCCGGGGTATAGCGCGCTCAGCTCCGCCACCTGTTCGCCTGGAAACGACATCGTCAGTTGGAGGACCCGCTGTCCCTCGGGTAGGAGACGAAGATCTCGCCGCCCTTGATGGTCACGCTGCCGTCATCCTTGAGTGGCGTCAACGGAGGCGTGTTTCCCTCGACCACCTGCGCAAGTTCATCGGCTTGCGGAACGCCGCCCAGCGTCTTGATGGCGAGGACCGTCTGCCGACCGCGATGGATCTGGTACGGCTTGTTGTTGATCGTGATCTCGACAACATCCTGCCGGTGACCGTCGCCCTGGCCACTGTTGCCGTGCGGCGCGACTCCAGCCCCTGCTCCCCCTGCACTCGCCTGTTCACCCATTTTCGAATCCTCCGCGCCGAACGGCGCAACCCACGTTGAAGTTCCTTGCCACCCGGTCGGCCTTCGTGCATCTTTGATACGATCGCCTTCGGTGACTTACATCATACGGTAAGCTACTAGCGCATACTGTAAATGTCAAACATCAGCAAACCCTCCGTTCCCGCAACGCTCGGCGCCCGGGTTGCAGACCTCCGCGAAAAGCGTGGGCTGAAGCAACAAGAGCTGGCCAAGAACGCAGAGATAAGCGTCACCTTCATTAGCGAGGTGGAGAACGGCCATCGAAAGCCGGGCGCCGATGCTCTTATGCGCTTGGCGGACGCACTAGAGACGACACTGGATTACCTCGTCAAGGGAGAGCTTCCACGCGGGCCGAAGCGAGAGCCAGTAGTGATTCCGTCCGAGTTGGCCACGTACGCCGAAGAGGAGAACTTGTCCCTTCAGGAGGCGCGCCAGCTCCTTAGCGCACGCGGAATGGTGGTCGCACGCCGCAGTGGGTCGCCCGGAGGTGATGACAATGCTCGCCCCTACTCGAAGGAGCAGTGGAGGCGTCTACACGAATGGCTCAGGCAGTCGCCGCGTTAGCGGCAGCGGCCACTTCCGCTAGCACGATGCCCCCGATCGCACGCCACCCACGCGTTGTGACTCTAGCCAAAGAGCTCGGGTTAAGCACGCGCGGCGATTGCCTCGCCGCCATCCGACGCTTCGCGTTGGACCAGGTCCGGAGCATCGTCGAGAACGCGCCAATACCGGTCGAGTCACTCGGTGCGCTCCTCGGCGTACTCTCCCACAAGTACCGGGTGCGAGTCGATTACATCCGATCTGACGAGGATGTGAGGACTATCGCGTCGAAGTTCGCTGAATTCCATTCGGCCCTCAGTCGGCAGCTGGAACAGGAATTCGTGAAGGACACGACGGAAGGCATAACGCTCGAACGAGAGACCGAAGACCTCCACCGGCCCCGCTATCTCGCGATTGTGGACGCTCGGGGAACCCGCGCCGCACGGGCTTACTTCACGGCGTGGCACGAGATCACACATCTCGTGCTCCATCCCGCTCAGCTCGCATTCACAGGATTCCGACGGACTCCCACCTTCACGGAAGTGAAGAAGGATCCGATCGAGACCGTAGTCGATCACGTCGCCGGACATCTAGCTTTCTACGAGCCCTTGTTCCGGCCCATGCTGGATGCAGCCATCGGTGAGCATGGCGTGACCTTTCGCGCTCTTGAGGCCGCGCGGGCAACGATCGATCCCACGCCGAGCATCTTCGCGTCAGGGATGGCGTGCCTGCACTTGCAGGATCGGCCGATGTTGCTCGTTGAAGCAGAGATGGCCTTCAAGAGGGCCGAAGATCGTTTCCGCCGTTCGGGGCAGCAGAGCTTCGCCTTCGCCCCCGGACCGACGGCGAAGCTCCGCGCGGTGAAGGTGGTGCCAAACGAGTTCGCCGACGACGCCGGATTCGCGATCAGGCCGAACATGCGCGTGCCGCAGCGTTCTGTTCTCTACAAGGCGTTCGAGTCGGCGACGGAAACCGACCTCACCGCTCAGGAAGATCAAAGTTGGTGGGAAGACTCGTCGACGGGCGCGCTGCCGGCGCTCCCAATCCGTGTCCACGCGGCACGGCGCGGCCCGTACGTCTACGCTTTCATCACGATGGTCGCGGCTCGCGACGCTCGCCGATGAGCAAGCTTCAGGACCTGCAGCCAAGCGCCTCCGTCCGCGGCGTCCTCCCGGACTGCATCGTCACGGTCGTGAACGTCCAGTGGTTCGGATCCGAGGCGCTCGAACTCACGTACAAGGACCCGGCCGGTCGCGTAGCGAATCAGCTTCTGTATCGGCACGACGAGCCACGGCTCGAAGTAGTCGAGCAGGGACGCGCGTGGAGCTTTGACGGCGACGGCGAGCTCTTTCGGCTCGTGTCTGAGGCCCACCGAATTCGGCTGGCGCACCTGTTCGACCCGGTACTCGCCGTCCATACCTCACTCGTTGACCCGCTTCCCCACCAGATCACAGCGGTATACGAAGCAATGTTGCCGCGCCAGCCGCTCCGATTCCTTCTCGCCGACGATCCCGGTGCCGGCAAGACGATCATGGCGGGCCTGTTCATCAAGGAACTCCTCGCGCGTGGTGATTTGCAACGCTGTCTCATCGTCTGTCCAGGTAGTCTCGCGGAGCAGTGGCAGGACGAGCTATTCCGCCGCTTCCACCTCCCGTTTGAGATTCTGACGAACGACAAGCTGGAAGCCGCGCGGACGGGAAACTGGTTCCTCGAAAACAACCTCGTGATCGCACGTCTCGACAAGCTGTCCCGTGACGAAGATGTGCAGGTCAAGCTCGCGGTTCCCGACTGCCGTTGGGACCTGATCGTGTGCGACCCGACAGGGTCGCCGGGATCGAAGCTGATTGTGAGGTGATAGACGGGTTGGTCGACTCGAACGTTCTGCGCCGCTGTTGCCCGCATGATCCTGGCCGCGAGTTCCGGATCGTCCGTCGGCAGGTTGCGAGAGGCGCTCCACGCGACGCGATCCTGCTCGTCGCCATCTTTCGCATTGACGAGATACTTGCCGAGGGACTCGAAGCTACGGCTCTTGCTCGAAACGGCGATCATCGTTCTGGCCTCGGCCCGCGTCGGCGTCAGTCGATGCTTCGGATGGTGTCGAGCAAATCGCGAACGACTGCGTCAAACTCCGCTGCGTTCGTGAGCCCGGCGGTTTTGGCAGCGACAGAGAGTTCCTCCAAGCGCATGGCAACCCGTCCCAGTTGATGAACCACTGCGTCGCCGAGCGTGCCGATCCTGGCCTTCGGCTTCTGACCCATCGCACTCTCACGGATGAAGCACGCAGCTGGGCGTCCAGTGGCCGCCGCTCGCGCCATGACCACGTTGAGTTCCTCTGCTGTGAATCGGATCAGCTTGGTACAACTGCGCCGAGTCGCCTGTCGCGCGAGCGTTCCACCGCTCACGCTAACCGCCGGAGATATCTCGTCGCCCTTTGCGATAGCTGATTGGGGTAGCACTGAAGTGGCCATTTGCGCTCCACTTGTCAGTACTTCGCGACCGAGGGCACCGTTCGACTCCAGACTTCCAGAACTATCGGCTCCATTTCGTGGTACCGATTAGTGGGGCGTAGACTCGCCTCGCCTGCTTCTCGACCACCTAGAACGCGACAGTTGAGCCTCAAGGATCAGCCATCCACATGGTCGATACTGCGCGTGGCACCAATGAGACGACTCGTGAGTTCGTGGGGCTTGGCGCGCCAACCCTCATCGTCGCGGGCCCTGCCATATCGCTACTCCGCCAGTGGGACGCGGAACTTGTCGTGCTTCGCCGACGATCGCCCGGCTCGGACGCCGTCATGACACTTGCCAATTGTGTTCGTGAACTCACGGAAGCCATCAACACTGCCAGGGATACCCGGCTTCACCTGACGATCGCGGATGTGCACGCGATTTGTGGCATGCCCGTGAGCACGTTGCGGTGGCTCTGCAAACACAAGCCCGATTCGATCGGCGCGCAGAAGCACGAAGGCGTTTGGTATATCGAGCGCGCGAAGTTCGAGCAGTATATTGCAACGTCGGATCGCGAAGTGGCGACGGAACCGTCCGACGGCCAGCAACGCATCGGTGAACTGGTGGAGGTAGCGTGAGCCGCGGTCTTCAGAGGGATGTCGGAGTCTGGAAGTTCAGCTGCGGCACGCGACCGAATGTCGTCTTCGCCATGGAGCGTCGCGACAGCGGCGGGCAGGTCTTCGTCCGCTGGAACAATCCCGCGAAGCCGGGCCTCGAAAAACGGGACCGCAAGAGTCTCGGGCTCGTCGTGCGCGACGCAAGCACAGGCCGCCTGGATTCGAAGCTCATGCGAACAGCGGAACTCGCTGTTCGGCAGTTCCACGCGAGGCTGTTGATCGGCCAGACGCCCCAACCTTCGAAAGTCGATCGCGAGCTCAACGGAGCACGGGCGGCGGACCCGTCCGCTTCCCAATCCCCGCCAGAACTCACCATCCGAGCCGGCTTCGATCTCGCCCTCGATCCGGAGCGCGGGAAGTACGGATCACACAGGACACGCCGCTACGATCAGATGCTCAAGTACCGAGAGCGCCTGTTCGGCGGGCCACGCAACGCCGTGCCCCTGCTCGACTGGCAACTCGCGTGGCGCGCGTTCGTGCCCGCGGAGGCACGGGTGCTCTGGCGGAGAATGGCAGACCGGCATGTATCGAGCGCAGGTGAGGTATTCGGCGTGCGAGCTGCAGAGGGCGTCGTCGACGCGATCTACAGTGTCGCCGCATGGCTGCGAGAAGAACAGCGGATACCGCCGGAGGCCGCGCGTCCGCCGGCGCACTGGCGCAAGACGCTCAAGGAGGAGTGGGCGCAGCGCACTGGACGGCGGAGTTCGCGACCGAACCGACCGCGCCACACGGCGGACGAATATCGGCGCATTTTCGCGGCCGCTTGCGATCCTCGCGTCGATCCGCGCATTCGCCTGGCAATCGAGCTTGCTGCCGAATGCAGAACGGGCCAGGTGCTTCGTTGCACGCGGACGATGCTCGTGGTGCCTGATGTATCGCCCGGTCGGTACGAAGGCTTACCCGCGGGATCTCTCGGTCAAATCGAGATTCAGGGCGCTGGGAAGAAGCACGGTGAGGTCGTGGTGCTGACACCGGAGCAACGACGCGCCGTGGATGACACGCTGTCGGGCTACCTCGCGAACTACGAGGCTGCGTGGCGCACGGGCCAGATCACCGACTACTACCTCTTCCCGGGGTCGAGAATGCAGATGCTCGACACGAACGGTCGACGGTGGACCCGTAAACTCCGCACCGACGTGAAGCCGCTGTCGCGCGACGGGGCTCGCATTGCGTTCAAGGAGCTTGAGGCGATTGCGAAGGTCGAGCACGTTGAGGGCCGCGGTTGGTACGGCCTCCGACGGATCGCCGCCGACTTGGCCGAATCGGCGACGACCGATGATCGCGTGAAGGACCGACTCGGCGGTTGGCAGGACTCTGAGACCCGCAAGCAGATCTATCAGGATCGCCAGACCGACGAGCTTCGTGCGGAGGCGGCCAAGGTGCGCCGCGAACTGCGCCTGGGTGTGAGCGTGCAGTCGAATGGCGCAGCGGCTTCCGTCGATCTGGACGCCGTCATGGCAGGGCTTTCGCCCGAGCAGCAGGCGCTCTTGGCGGCCAAAATCAACGCCCCAACGGGTCCGGGAACGGGTCCGAAGAAGAAATCGCCGGGACCCGTTCGGATTCCGGCGATCGGCGGTGGGTCGAGATCGAGCACTTGGGGAGAGCGGGCGACCGGACTCGAACCGGCGACGTCCAGCTTGGGAAGCTGGCATTCTACCAACTGAATTACGCCCGCAGGGGCCTCTCGCGCCGAAACCTATTCACTCTCGCGAAACCGCAATAGACCCGGCCGCTCCCCTGTCCAGCACCTGCGCCTCATGGTGACGGTCAGCGCTCAGGAGAGCTGCTCGGCCAGAAGTGCCAGGCACCGTGCCGCGAGCGCCGCCGTATCGTATCGCGTCCCGTCGGCCGCTTCCCACATGCATGGATCCGCCGGCGGCTCGACCGGGCGCAAGACGAACTCCGCCACGGTCGTGGCGGCCCTTCCGGCGCGTGGCGCACCTCGCCGCGTCACGGTGCCGCGCCAGACGATGACCTGAAGCTCACCAAAGGCAGCGTCATTCCCGGCCTCGGCGAACCAGCTCACACTGACCGCGGCGTTCTCGGCCTGGAGCACGCAGCCGGTCGGCGTGCGGTGCTGCTCGATGGGGCCCGGAATCTGCTCGACGCGCTTCAGCACCCGCTCCGGAGCGAGTTCGTCCAACAAGGACGTCACCGCTCGCTGTACGGCGTTCTTGGCCTTCGCTGTGGGTGATGCATTCCAGGATGATGCCATGGACTTCGTGGGGGGTTCCTGATAGTAACCTGTGCGCACGGGGATGCGAGGATGTCGCGTGCCCTCGGACCGAACAGGAAAAGCTGCTCCATTACCTCGATCCGCCAGGGGCCGCGGCAGGCGCCGCGCGTTCCCGCTGCGCCTCGGCTCCAGCATGAGCGACAGGAACGCCGCCCACTCGCCGAGCCGCTTGAACTCCACGCGACGTGCTCGGCATGCCGCCAGCTTCGGTTCGTCTGCCTCGCCAGGAGTGGACGACGGCTGAGGCACGGCGTGAGCATCCCCGCCTAACGCGTGACCTGGTGCGCCTCCGTTCCGTCCGCATTCATCACCCACACCTCCCAGCGTCCGGTGCGATCGCTCTGAAACGCAAGCCGTTTCCCATCAGGAAACCACGACGGGAGCTCATCGTGGTAGGGGGCGGTGTGCTCGCCCAGGCGTGTGGCGTGCCCCGTCGCCAACTCGACCACCCAGATGTGGCCGACGGTACGCGTCGTGTCCTGCGGAAAGGCAACCTCGGCCTGCACCGCGATGTGGCGGCCATCGGCGGAGAAGGAAGCACACTGGGGCCCACCCTGAGCCTTCGTGAACTGCGAGACGGCGTGGCCACCCGATCCGTCCCTGCCCACCACCCAGATCTGCATTCCGGCGGCGTCGCTCCGGGTGGCGGCCACCAGGTCGCCGCGGGCCGACACGCCCGGACACCAGTAGGCAGCGTGATCCGAGGTGAGTTGCACGCGCCCCGACCCGTCCGCACGCGACGTGACGAGCTGCATGTCGGTCCATCCGCCAACGCCCAGCAGGAAGTGTGATTCGTCGGCGATCGGACGCGCGCCACCTCGCGCTTCGAATCGGCCGAGCTCAACCGCCGCCCCACCGTTCACCGGCACGGAAAGGACCCGCGCGGTGTCGTGCGCCGAAATTGCAATCCAGAGGTGCTGCCCATCCGGGCTCCAGTATGCGCGACCATGATGACCGCCATCGCTGGTGATGCGACGAACGTCCGAGCCGTCCGCGTTCGCCACGTACACGTCCCCGGAACTCGCGCGGTCCGACATGAAGGCGATGCGACGTCCATCGGGCGAGACGGTCGGACTGGCGCCGTGCTGGGCGGGCTGCGGGGCCGACCCCTGGGCGTGCGCGTCCGCACCGATGCAGGCCGTCAGGACGAACCAGAACGCTCTGTTCTTCATTGCGCAGGGAGGAGTGGCAGTCGAAGGATCATGTCAGGCTCGCCGGGCTCCGCGACCGGCGTCAACGAATATCACCATCGTGGCAGGCGACGCAGTGGACCATCGACCGCGCCGTTACCAGATCCGGGGCCGCAGGCTGTCGGCGCGCACCATCGAATCGCTCGCCGCACATCCCCAGGCCTGGCGAAACTCGGGCATGTTGCTGAGTGGTCCGTTCACCCGCCACTTGTGCGGTGCGTGCGGATCGGCGCTCACGCGCATGCGCGCGTATTCCGGCCGCTCCAGCGTGCGCCAGGCCTTCGCCCATGCGAGAAAGAACCGCTGCTCCGGAGTGAACCCGTCGATCTTCGTGCGCGGTGCATCGCCCAATGCCTTCTCCATCGCCGCGTACGAGACGGTGAGGCCGCCGAAGTCGGCGATGTTCTCACCGAGCGTAAGACTGCCGTTCACGTGCGTGGCAGAGTCAAGCACGGTGTAGGCATTGAACTGCCGCACCACCGCCTCGGCCTGGGCGCTGTACTTGGCCGCGTCGGCAGCGCTCCACCAGTCCTTCAGGTTACCGTCCTTGTCGAACTGTCGCCCCTCGTCGTCGAAGCCGTGCGTCATCTCGTGACCAATCACCGCCCCCATCGCGCCGTAATTCACGGCGTCGTCCGCGTCCGGATCGTAGAACGGCGGCTGGAGGATGCCGGCAGGGAAGACGATCTCGTTCAGCAGCGGGTTGTAGTATGCGTCTACGGTGGGCGGCGTCATGCCCCACTCGGTGCGGTCGACCGGCTTGCCGATCTTGGCCCAGTCCCGCGCCGCCTCGAACTGATCGCCGGCCCTGACGTTGGTGAGATACTGGCCTGGGGCAATCGTCAGGCTCGAGTAGTCGCGCCACTTGTCCGGATATCCGATCTTCCGCGTGAACGCGTCCAGTTTGCCGAGCGCCCGGGTCCTGGTCGAGTCGCCCATCCAGTCCAGCCGCTGCAGGTCGGCCCGGAGCGCGTCGACCAGGTTGCCCACGATAGTCACCGCGCGCGCCTTTGCCTCGGGCGTGAACGTCTCCTTGACGTACTCCTGTCCGAGCAGCTCGCCAAGCCGGGTGTCGGTCGAGTTCACGCACCGTTTCCACCGCGGGAGGTTCTCCCTGGCACCGCTGAACAGCTGCCGGAAGCTGAAGTTTTCGGCGACAAAGGGCGAGCTGAGATACGGTGCCGCCGAGTGCACGGCCCGCCAACGGAGGAGTGTCCTCCAGTCTGCCAGCGGGGCGGACGTGAGCATCGCGTCGAGTCCCTTGAAGAACTCCGGTTGTCCCACGTCGATCGCCGGAATCACCGGTGCGCGCTGCGCGTTGAAGAACGCCGCCCACTCGAAATGGGGCGTCAACCTGCTCAGTTGCGCCACCGTCATCTTGTGGTAATTGGCATTCGGGTCGCGCAGCTCGACGGGTGCTTTCGAGACGTTCGCCAACCGTGTCTCCATTGCGAGCACCGTCCTCGCTTCGGCGGCCGCCGTGTCGCTCGCATCGCCCAGCAACTCGAACATTTTCGCGGCGTGCGCGACGAACGCATCGCGGATCTTCTGGGTCGCCGAGTCCGTCTTCGAGTAGTAGTCCGTGTTGGGCAGGGAGAGCCCGCCTTGCGAGAGTGCGCCGATGACGGAAGTCGCGTCCTTCGCGTCCGGCGTCGAGCCATCGCCCCAAGGCGCGAGGCCGGCCATGTGCTCCAACTCTCCCAGGGCGTTCTGCAGATCCTGTCGTGTCCGCACCGCCGCAATCACGTCCAGCACCGGCTTGAGTGGCGCTGCGCCGAGCTTGTCGATGGTGACCGTGTCCATGCATGAGGCGTAGTACATCCCGACCTTCCACCCCGCGCTCCCGTCGGTGAGGGCGCCCTTCCCCGCAGCCGCGGCATCCCGCTCGAGGATCTCGTGCAGGACCATCTGATTGTGATCCTGCAGCACTTCGAAGGTGCCCCACGACGGCATCGCCGACGGAATCGAGTCGCGCGCAAGCCAGCCGCCGTTGGCGAACTGATAGAAGTCCGAGCAGGGCGCGCAGGTCGTGTCCAGGTCGGCGCGGTCGATAGGCGGTCCGTGCGGCGCAACCCTCGATGCGGTGCACGCACCGGAGAAGACGAGAAGGAGCGTCGCTGGAAGCAGCGTAATCGACGCGCGGATGGCGTTGGTTGCGATCATGGAGAAAGGAGTCGGGCGCGGCATTCGCCACGGGGAGAAGCACCCACCGTCGCAGGCCGACCGCGGGCGCTGACGCCGGCGTCACAGCCTTGTGAACGTAGGTCCCCCTTCGCGTGTCGGCCAGCGGGCGGGGACAGGGCGTGCGCGCGGGTTGTGGGCTGGCTGCCGGCCTCCGCTTTCTGACTTCCGCCGCCGCCTCCTCACCTCCGACCTCCTGATCTCCCGTGGCCTCCCACCCCACCGTTACCTCCCGGGCCCTGAGTCGTAGTGTATGACAACACCGACACAGTGGACCCGTGTTCAATCAAATCGATCCTCGCAGTCCCACCCCGATGTATGCCCAGATCGCCGCGCGCGTGCGTGTGGCGGTGGCCGCGGGCGAGCTGGCGGCCGGTGATTCCCTGCCCTCGGTGCGCGTCCTCGCCTCGCAGTTGCGCGTGAATCCGGCCACGGTGGTTCAGGCCTATCGCGAACTGGAGCACGAAGGGGTCGTGGACATGAAGCAGGGTGCCGGTACCTTCGTCGCCGCGCTCTCAACCGAGCGACGCGCTCGCACCCGCGAACAGGAGGCGCGCCGGCTCGTCCGAAACCTGCTCGAGCAGGCCGCGCGCCTCGCCATCTGCCCGGCCGATCTTCGCAGGGTGATCGACGCCGAGCTGGGAGCCAAGGCATGAACGACGCCATTCGTATCGACGGCCTCGCGTACCGCGCGGGACGCCATTTCGCCATTCGCGACCTCTGCCTGACGGTGCCGCGCGGCGCGGTCTACGGATTCCTGGGGCCTAACGGGTCGGGCAAGACGACTACGATCCGGTTGCTGCTGGGCATGCTACGGCCCGAGGGAGGTACGATCACCGTCCTGGGGCACGACATGCCAGGTGGCGCGCCGTCGGCGCTGGCGCGGATCGGGTACGTGCCGGAGCGCCTGCATCTCTATCCCATGCTGAGCGTGGACGAGAGCATGCGTTATCACGCCGCCTTCTATCCGTCGTGGGACCCGTCGGCAGCCGAGGAGCTCCGTCGGAGCTTCGGACTCCGCGGTGAAGACCTGGTCGGGCGCCTGTCGAAGGGTGAAGCCGGGAAGCTGATGATTCTGCTCGCGCTGGCCACGCGCCCCGAGCTGCTGGTGCTCGATGAACCGACCGACGGGCTCGATCCCGTCGTCAGGCGCGACGTGCTCACGGCGGTACTGGAGTACGTCGCGGCCCACGACGCCTCGGTGCTGATCTCGAGCCATCTGGTGCACGAGCAGGAGCGCGTGTGCGACTGGATTGGTGTGCTCGACGGCGGACGGCTGGTGGCAGAGATGCCGATGCACGAGTTCAAGCGGGAGCTCAAGGTGCTGCGCATCGCCGGTGCGCCGCCAGTCACCGCTACGCCGCCGTTCCGCGTCATCACCCGCCGGGGAAGCGCCGGGCGGGAGGAGGAATGGGTGGTGCGCGATTGGCGCGAGGAGATGGCGCAGTGGTTCTGCCGGCACGACCTGACGCTCCGCGAAGTGGTGGACCTCGACCTGGAGGAGACGTTCGTGGAAACGCTGCGGGCGGCGCGCGCCGCCGGCGGGAGGGCTGCCTGATGTTCGCCCAGCAACTCTTCGCCCAATGGAAATGGGGTCGCGACCTGCTTGCATTCTTCATCGTGCTTGGGTTCGCGATTCCGCTGGTCTTCCTCTGGATCGCCTTGCCGATGATCGGGCAGCCGGCCCCCACCGAGCTCCTCGAACTGGGGCGCTTCATCGGCGGCGGCGGCGCGGTGCTCGCGGTGTTGAGCGGCGTGACCATTGCCGCCCAGGGGTACAGCGTGGACGACCGGGTGGGGCACGTGTACGCCCTTGCCTTGCCGGTGACCCGGGCCCGCTTTCTGGTGGGGAGATCGCTGACCGCCTTCCTGCTCCTGGTGCTGCCCGGTCTGGCTCTCTGGTTAGGCGGACTGCTGGCGGCCGGGCAGGTGCAGGTGCCACCAACGATCCGGGCGTACGCGGGCTCCCTCGCGCTGCGGACGATCCTGGCGGCGTGGCTCGCCCACTCGTGCACGTTCGCCCTGCGCTATGGTGCGGGCAGGCGGGCCAAGGGCGTTCTGCTGCTCCTGCTGGTGGGCAGCGTCGGCGTGTTCCTGGTGGGCCGGCTGATCGCGCCAGGAGCGGGCCGCATCGTGTCGTCCACCGCGGACTTTCTGGTCTCGCACCCGGGGCCGTTCGGCGTCTTCTTCGGACGCTGGACGCTGTTCGATGTCTGAGCCACGCCGCTGGCTGGCCGCGGCGATCCTGCCGTGGTGCCTCACGACCAGCCTGGCAGGTGCGCTGCCTAACGGGTATCCGGCTGCAGCTGGTGGCCTTCGCACCATGCCCGGGGGCGGACGTCGCGGCCCGTCTCTGCGCATCAGCCAGCACGACGCGTCGCTCGACAGCGCGGCGCGCGAGATCGCGCGGCTCGATTCGCTGCGGATGGTCCGCCGGTCTGCGTACGATTCTCTCGCCCACGCACTGATGAATCGGGTCGAATGGGTGGAGGTGAATGTCGGCCTGTTCCATCTGCGGACCACGGCCGCGCTGCGCGATCGCGTGCGAGCCGCGGCGGTACTCGCCACCGAAGCCGTCGGCGCCAGGGGCGGCCACGCGCTAGGCGACCGGCTCGGCCGGCGACAACCGGTGATCGGCACGGATAGTCTGGCCATCCGACTCGGCACCGAACGGGTCGTCTGGTTCGCGGCGGACACTGGCCGGGTCGCATGGGACCGTCGAGCGGTGGCGACCGGGAGTGCCTCGGCGTCGCAGATCGCCGACCATCTTGTCAACTTCGCAGAGCGGGTCGCGCTTGAGGGGGCCGACTCCACGCTCGGGGCGTGGCTCATGGTGCAGACCGTTCCACTGCAGGAGCCGGCCCGCGCCGACTGGACACGGGCGTACACCGAGATCGCCACCGTGCGAAGCGCGGTTATGCGGCGGTGCCGCACGGGAGACGCGGGGGCGTGTCTGAGCGCCCTCGGCCTCCAATCCACCGAGAATCGCCTCACCGCGTGGTACGATGCATCCGACTATCGAGCCCTCTTCAGCCTGGTGAGCGTACACTCGGACGACTCTGCGGGGGTTGCGGCCGCGGCGCGCTGCCGCCGCACCGGGGACGCCGATGCGTGCGTGACTGCCGCCCGGGCCATTTCTCAAACCTCGGTTCCGCTTCCTGCATCCGCGCTGGCGCGCCGGCTCTTTCTCGACGACGTGCTGCGCGCGGGCGGCTCCGACGCCTACGCGCGCCTCATGACGGCGCGCGGCTCAATCGAGGAGCGCCTGACGGCCGCGGCCGGGCTGCCGTTGGAGCGCGTGGTCGGGCAGTGGCGCGACCACGTTGCGGCGGCCCGACCGGAAGCAGCGCGAGTCTCCGCGTCGACGGCGTTCTTCACACTCGCCTGGTGCGGCGTCTTCCTGGCGTTTGCGGTGGTCCGGAGGGGATCATGGATATGAGGTTCGCCAGATGGGTGGCGCTCGTGGTCGGGCTGTGCACCGCGGTCGCGATTGCCACAGCGACCATCCCGCTGGGCGGTATCCGGCTGCCGGCCACGCCTGACGCGAGACGGCTGGAGATCGAACGCGCGCGGCTTCGCTCGTCGTCAGCGGCCCTGGACCGCGCCCTTGCCCGGTATCGCGGGATGCTTGGCGCAGAGCGCTGGCGCACTGTGACGGCGCATGGCGTCCGCACCGCCGTTGTCGACGCCTCTCTCCCGCCCGCGGAGCGGCGGAGGCTGGAGACGACCTTGCAACGGGCAGGCGAACCGCTGGCCCGCGGACCCATTGGCGCTTCGGCGGTGGTGTTCCTGGACACCACCGTCGTGACACTGCAGAAGGGCGCGGACCGGCGCCCCTATCGGGCCGAGGTGACGTACCTGCTTCCCGCGTCGCCGGACGGCGTGTGCGCTGCGGCGACGCGCATGCGGCGTACGGATGCTCCGCTGAGCCCAGGCGAGGTGTATGGTCCGTGCGCGTTCTTCGCGGCCTTCGGCATGCCCGGACACGGCATCCGGGACTGGCTGGAGCGCACGCAATACGACGCGGCACGCTGGGCCGACTGGACCTCCGCCTCGGTCACCAGCGCGGGACGCGATGGCGGGTCGTGGTACGCCCTCCCCGGAGACGACGCGAGATGCGCGGCACGAGGTGGATCTGCGTGCCTGACGATGATCGGTCTCGATCCGGTCGCGACGGCGGAAGCCGGGGTGGGCTCGTCCGTGTCCGTCGCCGGCATCCTTGGCCCGTTCGAGACTCATGATTCCATCTGGACTCCGACTGCGTCGGTGCTGAAGCGCCGCCTGCTGGCCGACATGGTTCGTCAGCTCGACCCGGACCGCTTCCGCGTCTTCTGGACATCGGAAGACGCGCCAGCCGCCGCCTTCGAGCGGGCCACAGGGATGCCACTCGCGACCTGGGTTCACGCCTGGCTGGCGGGTCAGGTGGTCCGGCCAGTGACGCATGCCGGTGCGTCGTTCAGCGCGTTCGCGTGGTTCGTGGCGGCGCTCCCCCTGCTGTTGTTCGCCGCGGTCCGGCCGCGCGACGCGGTACGCGGCGACGCACGGTGAGTCAGAGCCAGCGGTCGGGATTGAACCGACGACCGCCCGATTACGAATCGGGTGCTCTACCACTGAGCTACGCTGGCGTCACTGCAGGTCGGAGGTCACTCCCGTTATGCCCTGGGGCGGACTCGAACCGCCACGCCTTTCGGCACCACCCCCTCAAGATGGCGTGTCTACCAATTTCACCACCAGGGCGAATCACAGTGACAGCGGTCAGCGATCAGATCGCACCGTGCCAAGCGGAATGCTCCTCGCACAACGCGGAATGCTGAGTGCTGCTCGCTGATAGCTGAATCTGAATGCTGCTCGCTGATAGCTGAATCTGAATGCTGCTCGCTGAACACTGAATGCTGCTCCGACGGGGCTGACGGGGCTCGAACCCGCGACCTCCGGTGTGACAGACCGGCACTCTAACCAGCTGAGCTACAGCCCCAACTTCCTCGACCTGCACCTGACGACACCGCGTCCCGTCATGGCCCCAACGGGAGTCGAACCCGTCTCTGCACCTTGAAAGAGTGCCGTCCTAACCGATAGACGATGGGGCCCTCGGTGAACGCGCCGCCCACGCGCCGACGTGCGCGCCCGATGCGCCTCCCGACGTGGTCCATCTCGCTACATAGCGGTAACGGGATTCGAACCCGTGTTCCAGCCTTGAGAGGGCTGTGTCCTGGGCCTCTAGACGATACCGCCCAACCCGTGGCACTGGATTGCTCCCATGCGACCGCCGATCTCCAAGAACGGATGACTGACCGCTGATCGCTGACCTCATGATTGCGTAGCAGGCCGGGAGGGACTCGAACCCCCAACCGCTGGTTTTGGAGACCAGTGCTCTACCAGTTGAGCTACCGACCTATCGTCGCTCCGGATGCGCGGAATGACACCCAGGCGCGCAGACGCCATCGCGCATTCCTGCTCCCACCACCGCTACCCCTCGACTCCCCAGGGTGACTGACGGGAATCGAACCCGCAACCCCCGGAGCCACAGTCCGGTGCTCTAACCGATTGAGCTACAGTCACCATGAACAACCACGGCCTGGCGTACCCGGCGCCGCCATCCAGGTCGTTGTCCGCGCGCACCGTGGCGCATCCCTCCGCGCGCGAAGCCACGCAACCTATACGTGCAAAATCCCGTTATCAACCAGCGTGTCCAGCCACTCCCCGGTCGCGCGCCGAGCGTTCGCCAGGCGCGCGAGCTCGTCAGTCCTTCGCGCGATCGAGGTACTCCCCGGTATTCGGGTTGACCCGCACCCGCACGCCGGCGGGCACGAACTCCGGCACGTTGATCGTGACACCGTTCTCCAGCGTCGCCGGCTTGAACGATGCCGTCTTCGTGGCCGTCTTCATCACCGGCGACGTATCCACGATCTCGAAGGTGAGCGCGCCCGGAAGCGTGATGCCGATCGGTCGCCCGTCATAGAACTCGGCCATGATCCGCATGTTCGGCACCATCCACTGGGCGTAGTCTCCCAGCGTCTCCGTGTCCATCTCGAGCTGGTCGTAGTTCTCCGTGTTCATGAAGTGGTACAGCTCGCCCGACTGGTACAGGAATTCCAGCTCGTGCGTCTCCATGGACGCCTTTTCGACGGAGTCGTCAGCGCGAAACCGATGCTCGAAATTGGATCCGGTCCGGAGGTTCTTGAGCTTGGCCTGCACCATCGCGCGCAGGTTGCCGGGCGTGTGGTGACGAAACTCGACGATGCGGCATGGATCTCCGTCGAAGACGAGCACCATCCCACGACGAATCTGGGTAGCTGGAATTGCCATCCTGCAAAATCCTGATTGTGGTTGAAAAGCGGCCTAAGTCGAAACAGCCGTTAAGCTTACGTGCTTTGCAATTCGAATTCAAGTCCTCCGGCTGGCCAAGACTCTCAGAACCCAACGCACGCGACGAGTCGTCACGGCGCACCAGGCATCGGTGGCCAGCAGCCCGCGCTACCGACCCAGGCGGGCGAGCGCCGGGGCGAGGGCCCGCCAGACGTTGTCTGCCACGATGCGTTCGCCCTCGAGATTCGGGTGAATGCCGTCACCCTGGTTGAGGCTCGGCACGCCGGCTACGCCGTCGAGCAGGAACGGCACCAGTGCGGCCCCACCCTCGCGCGCCACGGTCGGAAACGTCTCATGGAACCGCGACGTGTAGTCCGCACCGAGGTTCGGTGGCGCCTCCATCTGCGCCACGAAGACGAGTGCCGACGGCTTCGCCGCGTGCACCTTGCGCACGATCGCGAGCAGGTTCGCGCGGCTCGAATCGACGTTGACGCCTCGCAGACCGTCGTTGGCTCCGGTCTCGATCATCACGAGGTCGGCGCGCTGCTGAAGCAACCAGTCGATGCGGCGCAGGGCGCCCGCCGACGTCTCTCCGCTCAATCCGGCGTTCACGATACGCACGTTGAAACCTGACGAATCCGCCTTGCGTTGCAGCATTTCCGGATAGGCCTGATCGGGATCGAGCCCCAGCCCCGCGGTGAGCGAGGTACCGACGATGAGCGCGACGGGTCGCGACGTATCGGCGGCGGCACCGACGGCCGCGTCGAGCGAGTCGGGCATGCGGGGGACGGGCGTCGGATGCGGCGTGAGGCGCGCCACGCGTGCCGAATCTCCCACTGCGGAGGACTGCCCCTGCGGCGTTTGGCCTCCTGCTCCCTGGCCTTCCGGACTCTGGCCTCCGGCCTCTGACCCGCTCTTCGAGGTATCTTTGTTGGACCCACGTCCGGCACAAGCGACAAGGAGCGGGACGACCACCACGGCCACAGCCACGGCTACGCGACGACTCATGTTGGTTGCAGAGAATCTGACCAAGGAATTCGACAGCGGATCGAACCGCCTGACCGTCGTACGCAGCGTGAGCTTCGCAGTTCCGCAGGGGGAATTCGTGGCGATCGTCGGACCGTCTGGCAGCGGCAAGACCACACTTCTCGGGCTCCTGGCAGGACTCGATTCTCCCACGCGCGGCCGCGTGATGCTCGACGGTGCCGACCTCACGGTCCTGAGCGAGGACGACCGTGCCCGCCTGCGCGGGGAGAAGGTCGGGTTTGTCTTTCAGACCTTTCAACTTATCCCAACGCTCACGGGCCTGGAGAATGTGCAGGTGCCCCTGGAGCTGCGCGGAGAGGCGGGCGCGCCGGCCCGTGCCCGCGAGGTACTCGAACGGGTGGGATTGCAGGACCGCCTCCATCACTTCCCGGCCCAGTTGTCCGGCGGGGAGCAGCAGCGGGTGGCGATCGCCCGCGCGTTCGCCAACCGGCCGAAGATCCTGTTCGCCGACGAGCCGACCGGCAACCTCGATGGGGCGACCGGCGCCCGCATCGTCGCACTGCTCGTCGATCTGAATCGCGAGTCGGGATCCACGGTGGTGCTGGTGACCCATGATCTGATGCTGGCCGAGCGGGCGACGCGCCTGCTGCGGCTGGCCGATGGCGCGGTGGTGGAGGACCGGGCGAACGGTGCGCTGGCGGCCGGCTCGCCGGCGGACGAGACCCTCACCGCGACGTCCGGTGGGGATCGCGGTCGGTGACCGCGCCCGCACAATCCGGGCGGCGTCCGCCGCTGCTGTCGCTGGCCTGGCGCGAATCGCGCACCGCGCGGCGCCGGCTGCTGCTGTACATGTCGTCGATCTCGTTAGGCGTCGCGGCGCTGGTCGCGATCGACTCGTTCGCCGCCAACATCATCCGCTCGGTCCGCGAGCAGTCGCGCTCGCTGTTCGGCGGCGACATCGTCTTCGATGCCCGGCAGGGCTGGAGCCCGGTCACCGACACCCTGCGCCGGACGCTCACGGCGCAGGGCGTGACCGTCACCCGCGCCACGACATTCGTGTCGATGGCCCTCGCGTCGCGCACGGGCCGCACCCGTCTGGCGCAGGTCCGCGCCGTCGGCGAGGGGTATCCGCTCTACGGCGACATCACCACCGCGCCGCCCGGACGCTGGGCCCAGCTCCAGCAGGGGCGCCATGCCATCGCCGAACCGGCATTGTTCACCGCCCTCGATGCCGTGCCGGGCGACTCGGTCGCCATCGGCTACGTGAAGTTCGAGCTCCTTGCCGCCGTGGAGAATGCGCCCGTGCGCCAGGGATTTACCACCGTGCTCGGCCCCACCATCTATATCCCCGAGCGCTATCTCGCGGACACCCGCCTCCTGGTCACGGGAAGCCGCGCCGACTTCGAGATGTACGCCCGTGTGTCGTCCGGCGACCCGACGAAACTCGTGCAATCGCTGCGGCCAATGCTCGAACGCGAGCGCATCCGGGCGAGTACGCTGTCGCGGATGGAATCGAACCTGACGTCCGGGATCGAGCTGCTGTCAAATTTCCTCGGGCTGGTGGGCATCGTGGCGCTCCTGCTCGGCGGGGTGGGCGTGGCGAGCGGCGTGCACGCCTGGGTCATGCGCAAGATCGACACGGTGGCGGTATTCCGCTGCCTGGGCGCGACCACCCGCCAGGTGCATGATCATCTACATCTCGCAGGCCGCCGTGATGGGCCTCTTCGGCGCGGCGATGGGCGCGGCCCTGGGAGTGGGGGTGCAGTTTCTGCTACCCGGGCTGGTCCGCGGTCTGCTCCCGGTCGACGTGGTGGTGCGGCCGGAACCCCGGGCCATCGGGATGGGTGTGCTGTTGGGTGTCTGGATCGCGCTCGCGTTCGCGCTGCGCCCGCTGATTGCACTGCGACGCGTTTCGCCGCTGCAGGCGCTGCGGCGCAACGAGGATCCGGCCCCGTTTCGTCAGGCCTGGCGCGATTCACCCCGGCTGGCGGTGAATCTCATCATCGCCGCGTCGGTATTCGGGCTTGCCGCCACCCGATCACGTTCGGCGCTGGAGACCCTCGGCTTCAGCGCGGCTATTGCCGGCGCCCTGATGCTGTTGGCGGTGAGCGCCTATGTGCTTGCCCTCGTGGCCCGGAGGGCGCTGCGCGGCGGCTGGCCCTATGTAGTCCGGCAGGGCGTCGCCAATCTCTATCGGCCCGGGAACCAGACCCGGAGCGTCGTGCTCTCGCTGGGGTTCGGCGCCTTTCTCGTCACCACGCTGTTCCTCGTCCAGGGAAATCTGCTGTCGCAGTTCCGGCAGCTGGAGTTCGAGGCGCGTGGCAATCTGGTCTTCTTCGACGTGCAGGACGATCAGGTAGCGGGGGTCGATTCGATCATCGCCGGCACCGCAAGTGATGAAATCGAACGCGTACCGATCGTCACCATGCGCATCGCGTCGATCAACGGACGCATGACCGCCGATATCATCGGCGACTCGGGGCGTCGGCGCGACTCGTGGGCGTATCGCCGCGAGTACCGCTCGACCTATCGCGACAACCTCACGTCAACCGAGACTCTGGTCGCGGGGAGGTGGTTCCCGGCCCCTGCGGCGGGCAGGCGGCAGCCGCCGTACGAGGTTTCCCTCGATCGCGACGTCGCGACTTCACTCCACGTGGCCCCCGGGGACACCGTCACCTGGAACGTGCAGGGCGTGATGGTGCCCACCGTCGTGACCAGTCTGCGCGAGGTGAACTGGCAGCGCTTCGAGCCCAACTTCTTCGCGGTATTCGAGCCGGCCGCGCTGGAGCAGGCGCCCAAGATGTTCGCGGTGCTCGTGCGCACGGTGAACGATACCACCGTTGGCGTGCTGCAGCGCGATATCGTCCGGCGCTACCCGAACGTGGCGAGCGTCGATCTGTCGCTCGTGCGGCGGACCATTTCGCAGATCTCCGGTCGGGCCACACTCGCCATTCGCTTTCTCGCCATCTTCAGCCTGGCGATGGCGGTTCCGGTGCTGTTCAGCGCCGTATCGGCCACGCGACGCGAGCGCGTCCGCGAGGGAGTTCTGCTCAAGACGCTTGGCGCGACGCGGCGGCAGATCTCGCGCATTCTCTTCAGTGAGTACGCGCTGCTCGGCATTCTCGGCAGCCTGGCCGGCATGCTGCTGTCATTTGGCGGCGCGTGGCTGCTGATGCGCTACGTCTTCGAGCGCCCGTTCCACCCGGCAACGCTCCCGGCGCTGGTGATCGCCGGGGCCCTCCTGACGCTGACGGTCACGATCGGGCTGCTGGCGGGGCGTGACGTGTTCCGCGAAACGCCGATGGCGGCGTTGAGGGAGGTCTAGAAGAGTCAGGCCAAAGGCCAAGGGTCAGACGCCAAAGGGCATGGGCCCAAAGACCAAAGGTCAAAGGCCATCGGCCGGGTCACCAACCACCGTCAGTTCAGGCGCACGACATACACCCGCGCTCCGGCGAACGTCACGGGCGCGCCGCCAGCGGCGGTCATGCGAAACGTCGCCTGGGGCGACGCGCTCTGCCGCGTGAGACGAAAGTAGTTCCCGGACCCTGAAAGCGACTGGGTGCTGATGGCGCTGGGCAGTGAGGTCACCAGCAACGGGAAAATGCCGCTGTTCACCGACTGCATGACGTCGCGGATGTTCCAGCTGGGCACCGCGTACTGCGCCGACAGACCGGGCACGCCCGTCTCGTCGGTGTACATGCTGACGAGGAAGCCCCGCAGCATGTCGTCGAACTGCGCACCGTTCGACCACTGCACCAGATTCCGCACTCCGATGTCCGGACCCGCTACGATGTGCCGAAGGAAGGCCTTCGCGTTGCCATTGCTGACGTGATCGGTGAGGTATCGCAGGAGCATCCAGGCCGCGCCCCGCGGCGCGAGCTGATCGCGCGCTTTGACCGATATCGGAGATGAGGTGTCGGGGCGCGCCATCCAGGGACGGAGCCGGAGGAGGTTCTCGCGGAAGAAGGCCAGGTAGTCGTTCTGCGAACTCGGGTTGGGATTCACGTCATGGAAGGAGAGGTTCTGGAAGTCACCGAACCCGCGGAAGGCGCGGCCCACGATTTCCTCGGCGAAGTGCGAGAGCCCCTCGTTGAGCCAGATCGTCTCGCTGCTGTCGACCGCCGGATTGAGCAGACGGAGCCCCTGGTTGATCATGTGCTGGAACTCGTGCGCCACCGTCCCGCGCGTGTTCTGCTTCACGGTCTCCACGGTGAACACGTTGCTGTTCACCGTGCCGCTCGGATCAGGAACGAGCATGTAGAAGATCTCCTGCTCGTTCGTCTGCGGACACGACTGGTTGATCTGCTGATACTCGGTCTTCTTTACCAGGTCTCCGCCCCAGAAGAAGCCGGCGATGTAGCCGCCTGGCTTTCCCTGCGGTGTGGCCTTGTTCACCACCGGCGTATAGAGAATCGTGATGTGCCCGTCCTGATTCCGGTCGGTGGGAGCACCGAAGTACATCGTGTCAGTCGGGAAGATGAGGCTCTCCCATTCCGTCGCGATGTCCGTGTAGTCCTGGGCGGCAAAGCCGCCAGTGGGCGCGTTTGCGTCCTGCACGAAGACCCCGTGCTGGCTCACGTACTTCACGACGCCGCGAACGGTCGTGTAGGTGGCGCAGAGATCGGCAGCGTGGATGTCGGGGACGCGGTACATGAGCGTGTCGCCTGCCGACGGCGGCGCAACGAGCAGGTCCGCGTTCGCGCCATAGGAAGGCGCGACCTCGGTGCGGATCCCGCGCAGACGTGGAAAGGCCGCGCGCTCCTGCGCACGGATGCGTCCGTCCATGATGCGTGGGTAGTCCGAGCCCGGTGACTGGAGAATCGCCTGGGGATCGGATGCATCCAGTGATGCCGATCCCGCTGACGCGACGGCCCCGGCCTGCTGTGCCAGATTCACCGAGTAGAATGCCAGTTGATCCATCCCCTGATCCGCGTTGGCCGTCACGAACAGGAAGTCGGTCGAGGCAGTGGTGGGGGCCAGGGTGATGCACGCGACAGCTGCCGGACCGCTGAGTTGCCGTACCTCCCCCACCTGGAGGTCGAGCGGCGTAGTACAGGGATCCGGATCCACGGTCAGGGTTGCCTGTCCGGAAATGCCCCCTGCCGTTGTCGCCCGGACCGTCACCATCCCGACCGACACACCGGTCGCCAGACCGGATGTGGTGACGGTAGCCACCGACGGCTGCAGGCTCTCCCAGGTGACCGCCACACCCGGAATCGCCTTCGCGTCCTGATCGAAGACCCGAGCGGCGAGCTGCACTGACCCGTTCACGACCAGCACCGACTGCGGTGTGATCACGATCAGGCTCTTGGCTTCCGGCGGCGCGGTTCCGGTCGGCGTCCGGTCGCACGCGACCACGACCAGCGTGGCGAGGAGGAGGGACTTCTTCACGCGGCGGAATCCTGCTGTGAACGGGTGAATCGAGCGAGGGACGCGCGCAGGTAGAATCTAGTCGCGCCACACCGAATCACCGACACCCGACACCAACTCCTACCCGACGTTCCTCCGGCCAACGACGTCGGCGCGACCGGTCCGGGTGCGTTCCGGAGCTGGACGAGGAGACCGCGCGCGACGTCCAGCTCCGAGGCCGTGCGGGGGCCGGCGGCAGCCCGGGCCTCAACGCCCCTGGCGGTTCACCGAATTCGCAGCGCGGCGCCCAGCCGGACGGTGGTCAGATCCTTGGGCACGGAGTAGACCTCCCCCGTGATATCCAACGCACGCGAAAGACTGAGGCGCCCGCCGAGCATGGCTGATACCCGGGTGAGATTGACGATCACCCGGGTCGAGTCGAACGGCGCGTTGGACGGCTGGAAGCCGACCTGGAAACGCGGCTGCAGGCGCGCGTATCCGGCCCCGGCGTAGCCCGCGAAGCGCCCTTCCGTGATCCAGGTCAGGGCCGCCTCTACCCCCAGGATGTTGGGTCGATAGGTGTCGCGGGAGTGTGCGGTGCCGTAGCAGGCTCCGTCGGGATCGGACAGCTGCAGCGCGTGCTTCGGGCAGGTGATCGGTCCCTTCACGTTGCCAACGGTGGTGTGCGCGCGCAGTGCCAGCCCGATCGCGCTCCCCAGACGCCTAACGACGCCCACCGCGAGGCTCGCCATGTTGGGCGTGGCATCGGCGACCGTGATCGGCGGCAGGTACGTGCCCTCCACGAAGAACCCGCCAGGCAGTCCGACCGCGAGCCGCGGGCGCGGCACCACTGGGGAGAGCTGCGAATTCTCCCGCTTGGGCTTGAAGCAGATGCTCGTGTGGCGGAGTTCGTCGGCGGGTTTCGGGATGTACGTGAGCTCGAACGCCGCTCGCACACTCCCGGGCCGCATTCGCTCGAGGCGCCCCGCCGGCGAGAATGCGAGGGGTACCGCATAGTAGGCGAGCAGCTTCGCCTCATTCGTTTCCTTCCCCACCCTGCACTGCGCCTGCGACGCTGCGGCAAGCACCATCAATGCCCCCACACTCGACAACGTGTGCTTCATGCGCTCCGCCGGTCTGAAGACGGCACAAGTTAGGCGCCGGCATGGTCGCGCAACCAGTCCGCAGTGCTACGGAGATGGCACCCCGCGCTTGATCGCGCCTGTTCCCGCGCGCACGGTGTGACGATGCGACGCTCCGGCGCAAACGCCTGGCGCGCTCGACGCCGCGGCGGAGCCCGTCCGATGCGCCTCAGCCGATGGCCTGTTCCAGGTCCTCGATCAGGTCGTCGGGATGCTCGAGACCAACGGAGATGCGCAGCAGGTTCTCCGGAGACCGTGTCGCTGGCCCTTCGATCGACGCCCGGTGCTCGATCAGGCTCTCCGGGCCTCCAAGACTGGTGGCACGGGCGAACACCCTGACCTTTGCCGCCACCACCATGGCCTCGGCGCGCGCTCCACGCACCTGGAACGATGCCATCCCTCCGGCCAGCCGCATCTGCCGTGCGGCGACATCACGCCCCGGGTGCGTTGCCAGGCCGGGATAGTGCACCGCCTCCACCCTTGGATGCGCAGCCAGATATCTCGTGACGGCTTCCGCGTTCTGGGTGTGTGCGCGCACGCGCCAGGCCAGCGTCTTGAGCCCGCGCAGAATGAGCCAGGCGTCGAACGGTGACGACACCGCTCCACCCGTGCGCTGTATAATCCTCGCGCGCTCGAACAACGAATCGTCCGCCTGCCGCGCGATCAGCGCACCACCCAGCACGTCGGAATGACCACCGAGGTACTTGGTGGTGGCGTGCATCACGATGTCCGCGCCCAACTCAAGGGGTCGCTGGGAGACCGGTGTCGCCCACGTGCTGTCGACCACCACCCGCGCCCCAGCGGCGTGCGCGCGCTCGCACACCGCCGAGATATCGGTGATGGTGAGCAGAGGATTCGACGGCGTCTCCACCCAGACCACGGCGGTCGGCTGGGCGAGGGCTCGTTCAACAGCCTCCAGATCACCCATGTCCACCTGCGTGAGCCTGAGGCCCCACGGCACGAAGATCTCACGCACCATCTTCGGCGTACCGTGGTATACGAAGTCCGGCAGCACGACGTGGTCGCCGGGCTTCAGCGAATGGAAGATCGCGTGGGTCGCGGCCTGTCCGGACGAGAATGCGAGCGCCGCGGCGCCGCCTTCGATCGCTGCCAGCGCGTGCTCGAGCGCGAGCCGAGTCGGGTTGGCGTCACGCGTGTAGGTGAAGCCGCGACGGAACTCGCCATCCGGATCGCGCTCGAACGTCGTCGAGAGCTGAATCGATGGCGCGATGGCGCCGGTGACCGCATCGGGCGCCTGTCCGGCGTGAACGGCGAGGGTCTCGAGATGCATGGGTGTGGGACGGTTGTCAGTTGTGGGCGATCGGCGGCCCGCTATCGGGCGCCTACGGCTTTCCCCCCTCCTTCCACTCCACCCGCGGGCCGTCGGCCAGAATGCGCACCGCACGCGCCGCGACGTTGATCAGCGCCGCCACGTGATCGAAATCCACCAATCCGACTTCGTCTGCTGGGGTGTGATATTCGCGGTGCAGGTTGAATGATGAGAGCGTTTGCGCGACGATCCCCCGTCGCGCGAAGCCGATGTTGTCGCTGCGCGAGAAGAAGCGTTCATTCGGTCGCTTGTCCGGCTCGATGGGAAGGCCCGCCGCCGCGAATTCGTCGCCCATGGTGGATCGCTCGTAGCCCGTCAGCCAGCCGCGGCCGGGGCCGCCAGCCAGGGAATCCGGGCGTCCGATCATCTCGATCTCGAGGTTGGCCACGTACTGATCGAGGGACCCGACGGGATGTGAGGCGAACCAGTTGGTGCCGAGCAGACCGACCTCTTCGCCGGTCGTGGTCAGAAAGACGATCGTGCGCCTCGGCCGTGGGCCCCCTGCCATGAGCCGCGCGACTTCCAGCACGGTCACCGTCCCGGAGGCATCGTCGTCGGCGCCGTTGTAGATCGAATCGCCGTTCACCGGCTGTCCGATACCGAGATGATCGTAGTGTGCATCGACGAGGATCACCTCACCTGACAGCGTCGGATCGCTGCCCCGGAGGACCCCAACCACGTTGCCTCCCGTCAGACGCCGGCTGGCGGGAACGGTATCGAGCGCGTCGAACGAAGGAAACATGATCGGCCGGGTTCGGCCGGTCCTCGCGTTGGTCACCAGGGCCATGGGAACGCGCTGGAAGTAGCCACTGTCGCCTGCCGGCTCGAGTCCCGCCTGCCGCATCGTCGCCGCGATGAAGCGTGCGGCGCGCATCGAGCCGGGCGTGCCGGTCCCGCGCCCTTCCATGGAATCGTCGGCGAGCGCCGACAGAAGCGCCCGCGTCCGCGACGCGGTCGCCGCAGCCGGAGCGACCGGCGCCGTGCGCGGATGCGCGCACGCGGCCGCGATGCCGGTGGTCAGCACCAGCGCCAGGGTCGCCCACCGCGCCGGGTTCGCCCTCGGCGCCGGAGGCGCCGCCTTCGCCCACCCGCGCAAGGTCTGCGTGCAAGTCATGCGAGTACCGTCCTCAGGGCTGGAATGCTTCATGCCGCCTGCTCCCTCGCCGGCGCGGGACGTGCCGTCCGGCCATCGACCGGAGGCATCGCCCGGTTCCGGGGCGACGTCCGGCATCCGGGCCGATTCCGTGCACGATCAGGCCGGCGTTGATCGAGGATCGGTCGCGTCGGCATCAAACGCAGGGCGATCATCCTCGCGCAATCAGGAGAAATATGTCGTACAGCGCGTGCGTCCAGGCCGTGATTCCGAATCCGCGCGTGACGTACAGCCCGCTGAAGGCAAGGCCGGCCACCGCGCGAAAGACGAAGGAGCCGACGGTCAATTGGTCGGCGTACGGACCCACGTAGTGGAACGCCGAAAACGTGATCGCGCCGCCGAGCACGGCAAAGGTACCGGCACCGGCTGGCCCGAGGCCGAAGACGTGTCGGGCGGCGAGCAGAAGGAGCGAGACGAGAACCACGCGGAACAGCAGTTCCTCGTAGAGGCCGGCACCTAACGAGACCATCAGCGCCGTGGGCCAGCCCATGGAATCGAGCGGCCCGATCGCCAATCGGTGCATGGCACCGATCAGTTGGGTGGTGATCAGGCCCACCACCACACCGAACACCACGGCCAGCGCCGCAGATTCGAGCAGCATCCGCGCGAAGATGGTGGCCCGCAATCGTCCCGGGTTGCGGCGCAGATCCCGCACGATGAGCGCCACCATCGTCCCGGTCAGCAATATCGCGAACAGTACCGGACCTCGTGGTCCGGCCACCCGGATGAACAGGCTCTTGAGCAGCACGTCCGCCCCGTTGCGGACCCCGCTCTCGCCGCGATTCACCAGCGCCGCCATCAACTCGTAGAGCGCGAGAAGCGGGAGCGCGAGGGAAAGGCTGTACCGCGGCGCCCGACTCACATGCCAGTAGGTCGCGCGCACTTCCTTCATGGGGACGTTCGCCATGTTGCGATCAATACGGCGCACGCGCCCCCCCGTTTCAGGATCGCCACGCGATCCCGGGCGGGAGCGCGCGACGCGATCACGGTCCAGCCGGGGGCGTGCGCCCCGCGCGCATCGACGGCGGAAGGGAATCCAGGAGCGGCCGCAGATCCGCGGCGCGATCGAGCGTGGTGACGAAGGTGAGTCCGGGCAGCGATACCACCAGCAGCCCGTTCACGCCATACAGCACCACCTTGCCACTTTCCGAGTGCACGACGTTTCCCGATGCGTCGGCGAAGTGAACCAGTCCGTACGCGCCGTTTCCCGTGTCGTCCAGCTCCCGCGCCCGTCGGAGCGAGGCCCAGGTGCCGACGTCGTCCCATCCGAAGTCGCCGGGCACGACCACGACGCGGTCGCTGCGCTCCAGCAGTCCGCGCTCGATCGACACGGTTCGCAGCGGCTCCCGGTATCGCACCTCCTCGGGCGCGTCGAGCATCGACAGGCCGCGTCCGAGCTCGTGGGCGTGGCGCTCCAGCGCCTCAAGGACCACGCGGGCGCGCCACGCAAAGATTCCGCTGTTCCAGAGGGCGCCCATGCGCAACAGCTCTTCGGCGCGCGCCCGCCCCGGCTTCTCCACGTAGGCGCGTACCGCGCAGGCACCTCCTCGTTCGATCGGAGCGTCGCTCGACAGGGGCTCGCCCGGAACGATGTAGCCAAATCCCGTCTCGGGACGGGACGCCGGGACGCCAACGGTGACGAGCACGTCGTCCAGCGCGGCCGCGCGTGAGGCCTCGCGCAACACATCGCGGAACGCATCGGGAAACGCAATGGCGAGGTCGGCGTGCAGCGTGCAGAAGATCGTCTGCGGCCCGGCGCGCCGGGTCAGTTCCCGCGCGGCCCAGGCCAATGCGGCGGCGGTCCCGGCCGGGCGCGGCTCCACCAGCATGTTCGTTGGCGGGACCTCGGGAATGGCGGCGCGGATCGCGTCGGCGATGTCGGCACTGGTGAGCACCAGGACCCGCTCGGGTGGCACGAGGGGATGCAGCCGTGCGACCGTTTCGGCAATGAGCGGGCGATCGCTGACGAGGGCGAGCAGCTGTTTGGGACGATGCTGCGAAGAGAGCGGCCAGAAGCGGGAGCCGATGCCGCCGGCCAGGACCACCGCCCAGAGGGCGGCGTCGGCGGCCCGCTGGTCGGGCCGCTCGCCCTGCGCGCGCGGCAGTGCGTCGAGGGCACTCGCGCCGGAGGAGAATCCCGGAGCGGTCACGCGACGGTCGGGTGCGCCCGAACAGTGCGGTGGCGAACCATGGCGGCGAACCGGAAGCGAAGGGGGAACGATGTCCGTCGGGAACGACAGTAAACTACACCCACCGGCGGTCTCCCTCGCCAGTACGTGACCGGGTCGCGGGCCGGGCGCGCGGTACTACTCCTCTCAGCACCACCCATGGTCCCTCGCCGTTCCGAGCCGGGTGCGAGTCACGCCGGTTCGCGATTGCGCCACCTGGATGTCGAAGCGCACCTGCGCGATCCGGTCATCAAGCAGGCGTTCGTGACGCCGATGTTCGATCTGATCGCACCGCGCTACGACGACTTCACGCGGCGGTTCTCCTTCGGAATGGATGCGGGGTGGAAGCGGGCGCTGGTGTCACGCGCGGCGCGGGAGATTCCGGACGGTGGCCGCTGCCTCGACGTCGGGTGCGGAACCGGGGACCTGGCGCTTGCCCTGGCGCGCGCGCGGCCCGACGTATCGGTGACCGGCATCGATGCGTCGGCGCGGATGCTGGAACTGGCCGAGGGGCGACGCGCACGGGCGGCACTGCCTAACGTGACGTTTGTCGCCGGCGACCTGGCCCGGCTCGGCGCCCCTGCCGCGTCCGCGGACGCGATCACCGCCGGGTATGCCCTGCGGAACACGCCGTCCTGGCGGACGTCGTTAGGTGAGCTGGCGCGCGTGGCCCGGCCCGGCGGACTGCTGTTCACCCTCGACTTCTACCGCCCGGAACCGCCGATCTGGCGGTTTCTCTTTCTGCGCTACCTGGCGGCCGCCGGCTGGGTATATGGGTGGCTCTGGCATCGCGAGCCGGTGGCCTACGGGTACATTGCGCGCTCCATCGCGCATCACGTCACCGGGACCGTGTTTGCGGAGGGGCTGGCCGAGGCGGCGTTCCGGGTCGTTGAGGAGCGGCGGTGGCTCGGCGGCGGAATCGTGATGCATCTCGCGACGCGCGAGTAGCCCGCGGCGCGCGGGAGGCGAGGCTCAGCCGTGCGCGGTCATCGCGGCGCGGCCGTGCATCTCGTCGATGTGCATCCGGAACAGCACCAACCGCCCCGGCGTCGGGTCCTGGTCGGTCAGGGCCGCTGGCGTGAGCCGGCGCAGCGCGCGTACCGTGCGCTCGAAGATCTCGTCCAATCCGTCCGAGCCGTCACGCTCCACGAAATACACCGTCCCCTTCAGCACCACGCTCCGCCAGTCGAACGGTCCGCGGACATCGTCGATCTCGAACGCCACCCACGGATGGTGCGCCAGCACCGTCAGTTTCGTGCCGGGCTCGGTGCGGCCGTACAGCCAGTGATCCTCGTACACGTAGCTGATCGGCTCGATGTCGACCCGGTCACGGAAGGTGAACGCGAGGCGGCCGAACTGATGGGCCTGCAGCATCGCTTCGATCTCGTTGAACTCGAGGTCGCGAAAGGCAATTGCGACGGAGGACATGCGGGCGAGGCTCCTCGGCTACAATGGGGTGGCGTCGCGTGCCGGCTCGAGCGTCATCGCGCGTGACGGCGAGATCGGGACGACCGGTACGCTGAAATGAAATGTACTTCCCTGCCCCTCCGTGCTCTCCACCCACAGGCGGCCGCCGTGCGCTTCCACGATCCCGCGCGAGATCGCAAGACCCAGCCCGGTCCCCGCAGTCCGCGCGGACCGTCGCGCGTGCCAGTACCGGTCGAAGATGTGCGGGAGATCCTCGGGCGGGATCCCGATACCGGTGTCGCGGACGTCCACCACGACCTCCAGTGTTCCGACGGCGGCCGACACGGTGATCACGCCGCCGCTCTCGGTGAACTTCACCGCGTTGGCAACCAGGTTCGCCAGCACCTGCACCACCCGTCCGGCATCCACGTTCACGCGCGGGAGCGCCGATGCCAGGGCGGTACGCAGCACGACATTCCGCTCCCGCGCCGCGTCCCGCATCATGGCCAGGACACGCTCCACCAGTTCCGGGAGCGCCTCGGGCTGGCGCTGGATCGCGAGATGACCCGATTCGATCATCGAGACGTCCAGCAGGTCCTGGATCAGGCGATGCATCAGGTCGGTCGACTCGAGGATCGCGGTGACCAGCTCCCGCTGATCGGCGGCCTCGCCGGGCGGCGCGTTGACCAGTACCCGTGCGCACATGGCGATCGCGCTCAGCGGATTGCGCAGATCGTGGGAGACCACCGCGAGGATTTCGTCGCGCGCGGCCGCGGCGCGTTGCGCCGACTGATACAGAAAGGCATTGTCGATCGCCAGCGCCCCGAGTCTCACCAGCGCCTCCACCAGCGCGCGCTGGTCCGGGCCGTAGCGCCCCCCGGTGCCGGTCGCCAGCAGGGTGAGCGTCCCGAGTGTTCGATTACGCGCCACCAAAGGCACCGTCATGATCCCGGTGATGCCTAACGACCCAATCTCCTCTTGCGCCGCCAGGTCGGCGCGGTCGGTGCGCCACCAGTCCGCGGGAAGGGGGTCGCGGACGACCGGCTCACCCGTCTCGAGAGCCGTCGCCACGGGCAGCGGCCAGGCCGGGTCGGCGACCCGGCGGGTCTCGAGCGCGCGCAGATGCCTGGTAATCGCCGGATCATCATGCACGCTGGCCACGCGTCGCAGGCCCCGCGCCGCGTCGCCCACGTCGAGGATACAGCAGTCGGCGAGGTACGGTATGGCGAGGTGGACCACGCTGCGCAGGGTCGACTCGTAGTCCAGCGACGCACTGAGTGTGGCGCCGGCGCCGACGAGAAAGTGCTGGTCGTCCTGCTGTCGCTTCCGTTCGGTGATGTCGCGCAACACCACGGTGAACAGACACCGGCCCCCAAGCTCGAGGCGCGAGATGGACGCTTCGGCGGGAAACTCCTCGCCCGAGCGCCGGACGCCGAAGATCTCCTGCCGCTCCCCCATCCGTCTGGCGACTTCCCGGGCGTCGCGGAACGATCCGATGTGGCCGCGGTGCCTGGACCGGAATCTGGCGGGAATCAGCCGGTCGAGCGGCTGGCCCAGCATCTCCGATTCTCGCCAGCCGAAGATCTCCTCGGCGCCACGATTGAAGTGGACCACCCGTTGCGCCTCGTCGATCGTAATGATGGCATCGGCCGCGATCGAGAGAATGCCGGCGTACTTCTGCTCGGACGCGTCGCGCTCCTGGTCGATCGCGGCCCGGGTTCGGGCTTCCCGTCCCACCGCGCGGAAGCCGAGGACGGCCGCCACCAGGCCGGCTCCACTCAGGCCCACAGCGGCCAGCTCCAGCAGCGTCGGCGCGCCCGCCGCCTTGTGCGACGTGACGGCGACGATCGACAGCACACAGCCGGCCCCCAGGATGACCAGCGCCACCAGCAGACTGCGACGGGACGAGAAGTCGCGGCGATCGGGCGTCGGCACGGGCATCGCCTCGGGGTCCCCGGACACGGTCAGAAGATCCGCACGTTCACGTACCGCCGCGGATTCTTCCGGATATCCTCGAGCAGCGCCTGCAACTGGATCATCAGCGAGTCGGCGTGATGGTACAAGGAAGGATCGTTCACCATCATGCCTAACGATCCGTGGCCGCTGTTGATCTTCTCGGCCACCGAGTCGCTTCGCGACAGGAACGACTCGAGGCGACCCTGCGAGCTCCGGAGCTGATCGGAGATGGTGAGCAGCCGCCGACTCGCGTCCCGCATCTGCCGCGCCGCCTCGGCGGCATCGTCCACGATCTGCCGCACCTCGCCCTTGGAGGTGGACGAGTCGACGCGTTCCGACACCGCCTGCAGCAGTTGCGCCGACTTCGTCAATGACGCCACACCGCCGCGCACATCGGCCGACATCGTCGTCAGATTGGCGGACTGCTCCCGAACCGTCTTCGCCAGCTGTGTGGACATGTCGGAAAAATTCCGTATCGACGCGCGGAGTTCGCGCGCCGCCTGCTCGTCGAACGCGACCCGCACCCGCTCGGCCACCGATGCGACGTCGCCCGCAATCCGTCCGGCCACGGCCGTCAGCTTCGCGATATCCGGCAGGGTGGCACCGGGCAGGACATTGTCGCCGCGCGAGGCTTCGGCAAGCTGCTGATTCACATCCTCGTCATTCCCGACCGCATCACGGCTGGTAATCGTGGCCTGCCACTCCCCGAACAGACTCGACTCGTTCAGCAGCACCACCGGGTTCCGCGGGAGGACCACCCCGGGACCGACCGAAAGACGCACCAGCACGAATCCGGTCGGCGCCAGCTCCATCGCCTCAACCTTGCCGGCGCGCACACCTCTCACCACCACCGGCGTCCCGATGCGAACGTTGCCGACGTCCCGGAACCGGGCCGTGACCTGCGTCGGTCGGGGGCCGAGGTTCACTTCCTTCACCCAGAGAATCGCGGCCACCACGATCACGATTCCGCCGAGAATGGTCAGCCCGACCGTGAAGTCGTTGCGCCGGCTCATTGGTGCCGTCCGAGCAGCCAGACCACGGCCCAGAACGCGTCGAGCACCAGGATCAGGACCGCCGAATACACGACCGCCGTGGTCGCCGCGCGCCCGACGCCCTCCGCCCCTCCCCGGGCCTGCATTCCCTGCATGCTCCCGACCCACGTGACGACGGTGCCGAAACTGGCCGACTTGACGAGCCCATAGCGCACGTCGAACTCCGAGAAGAAGAGCCGCAGTCCCTTGACGAAATCGGCCGACGTCAGGTCGAGCAACAGGGTCGAGGTGATCCACCCCGCCGCAACACCGACCACCATCGCCAGGCCGACGATCACCGGGAACATGACCGTCCCCGCGATGACGCGCGGCACTACAAGATACGCGAAGGGATCATACGCGAGAGTCTCCAGGGCGTCGATCTGCTCGGTCACGCGCATGGTCCCCAGCTCGGCCGCGATGTTCGCGCCCACCCGCCCGGCCAGCGCGAGGCCGGTGAGCACGGGGGCGAGCTCCAGTGTCACCGTTTTCTCCACCAGCGTGCCGACGAAGTACAGCGGCACCGCGCCGGTGAACGAGTAGCTGGCCAGCAGCGACAGCACGATACCGGTGAAGACCGCGATGTACAGCGCGATCGGCAGCGACTGGACGCCGAGCGTCGTGGCGTGCAGCGTGACCCGCGGCAGCCACGTGCCCGGGTTGCCGCCGGCACGCAACGTCATGCCGACAAACCGACCCGTGCGGCCCAGCCCTTCGACCCGCTCCCGGCCCCACCGACCGAGTGAGGCGACGGCGTCGTACGCGAACATGCCGGGGATGATGCGCCGCGGCACGCGGCGCGGCTACTCCTGCGTCAACAAGCCCAGCCGGAGGGCGAACTGTACGTAGTCCGCGCGATGCGAGAGCCCGAGCTTCTCGTTGATTCGCTGCTTGTAGGTGTCCACGGTCTTGGGACTGATGAACAGACGCTCGCCAATCTCCGGGGCCGAGTATCCCTGCGCCGTGAGTCGAAGCACGTCCCGCTCCCGTTCGGTCAGCTTCTCGAAGCGCTCCCGGTCGGCCTGCTGCGGATCTTTCCGGGTGAGACCCTTGGCCAGCACACGCGCCGCGGTCGGCCGCACGTAGACGTCGCCCTTGGCTACCGCGCGCACCGCATCCACCAGTTCGCGGTCGGCCGCGCTCTTCACCAGATATCCGGCGGCGCCGGCTTCGAGCAGCGGAACGAGATAGTCCTCCTCCGGGTGCATCGTGAGGACCAGCACCCGGGTCTCTCCTCCCTTCGCCACGATGGCCTTGGTCGCCGCGACCCCGTCCATGCCGTTCATGGACAGATCCATGACGACGACATCCGGGTGAAAGCGATCCACCAGCGCGACAGCCTCCTCGCCGTTCTTCGCCTCCCCTACCACGTCGATGTCCTTGGCCGTGCCCAGGACCGCCTTGAGTCCGGCACGCACCACCGTGTGGTCGTCCGCCAGCACGACGCGAATCAGATCGCCAGCCATGGTCTCCTCGATGGTACGAATTCGTTAGGCATGCAGTTCAACCGCGGGCGTCCGTGGCCGGAGCCGGCGGCAACGGAATGGTGGCCGCGACCCGGGTTCCGTGCCCACTCTGGCTCGTGACTTCCACCGCCCCCCCGACCAGCGCCGCGCGCTCGCGCATCGTGAACAACCCCATCCCGGGCCGCCGTCGCTCGGCGTCAGCCACATTGAATCCCGCGCCGTTGTCCTCGACCTCGAGCAGCGCCGTTCCGTCCCGCCGGTGCATGCGCAGCACGATCTGCGTCGGCCTGCCGTGCCGCATCGCGTTGTTCATCGCTTCCTGCGCCACCCGGTACATCACCGATGTGACGGCCACCGGAATGTCATCCACTGCACCGTCCGACTCGACCTGCACCGACGCCGGGCCCCGGTCCTGCGCCTCGCGCGCCAGTAGCTGAAGCGCTGCAACCAGTCCGAGATCGTCCAGGACCCGTGGATGCACGGTGTGCGCCAGCAGCTTCACCTCGTCCAGCACGTTGCTGGCGATGCTCCGCACCCGCTCCAGTCGCGCTCCCAGCAGGGGGTCCCGGTTCTCCCCTGCCAGCACGCTGAGTTCGAGCAGCAGCGCAGCGAGCGTCTGCGCAGTGGAATCGTGCAGCTCGCGCGCGATATGCGCGCGCTCGCGATCGCCGGCATGGATCACCTGCGACGCCAGTGCCCGAATTCGCGTGCGTTCCTGCGAGAGGCTGTCGAGCAGCGCATTCAACGCGCTGCCCACACGCTGCATTTCCGAATCCGCCAGCACCGAACGAGGGACCCGCGCGTCCAGGTCCCCTCGCCAGATCCGGTACGCCGTGTCGTGCAAATCCTGCAAAGGCCGCAGCGCGATGAGCACCAGGATCACATTGACGATCAGCGTGCCGCCGAGCGCCGACGCCAGGATCACCAGGAGCTGGGTATCCGCCTGGGTCCCGCGCTCGCTGGCCATCGCCGCCACGAGTGCGCCGACTACGATGACGACATTGGCCCCGGCGATCTTCCCGACCAGAGGGACCCTCAAAAACGCCTGAACCCACCGCGGCGGACCGGGGCGTTGAATCCCCATCTTCCCATCGTTCCCCGCACGGTTCGCTGTGGTGAAGCGACCGTCGGACGTAGGTTCAGGTCCGCTCATGGCAGGACTGCCAGATTCTTCCACGGCCAGCGTCGTCGTTGCGGTCACGTCTCTCGATGTCCCATGCGGTCCAAACGATCGAACCGACGGATAGCCGGTCGCGGTTGGTCACGGGAACTGTCCGCCGTAAGCCTATCCCTCATGCCTCAGTGCCGAAGCCAGAGGGATTCCCACCCCGAGTGTAGGGGTTTTCCCGACAGGCCTCTGTCCGGGATTCGAACCGGGTGACCCCCCTTCACCACCACACCGCAACACCGGGTGCCCTACAGACGGAGTCGATACGGCGAGCGAATTTCGCTCAGTAACGGTCCCCAACCGGCTGAAGTGAGGACAGGCATGATCGACTCTGTGCGAACGCCGTTCGGTCCCGGAACCTCCGTCGGAGGTGGAGCAGGCAGCCAGCCATCGCTGGGCAGTGTCGTGGCCTTTGGATCACTTCCCGCGTGCTGGCGACAGCCGTGGCGATTCGAGGTCGAGCGATCCGGGCTGGCTCTCCGGCTTCAGGAGCCGGTTGATCGGGTGGGGCGCGCAGACTCGGAGGTGCTCGTCGCATGCGGAGCGGCGCTCCAGAACGTTCGACTGGCACTCAGTCATTACGGATTGCGCGCGGCGATTCAGCTCCTGCCCGATCCGGAAGACGGGACGCTTGTCGCAGCCGTGCGGCCCGGTCGGACATCGACCCGGTCGGCAGAAGACGAGGCGCTCTTCGCGATCCTGCGCGGTCGCCTTCTTCTCCGCGGCCTTGGACGAGGGCGCGGGGTCGTCTCGCCTGCACTGCTCGCCCTTCTCCGTCACGCTGTGCGCTCTGAAGGGGCGTGGGTGGAGTGCGTGGTTGACGACGCCCGCCGAGAGGCGCTCTGCAGTCTCCTGAACGGCGCGAACGGCGACGGGCAGCACGGTCCCCCGGGCGCCGACACCCAACGCGCCGCGCGCGTTCACGGGTTGTCGCTGGGCGACCTCCTCGGAGGCCTTGGCGCCACGGTTCGCACCGACGTCGCGGACTGTCGGCAGCGGCCCGACGCGCTCCGGGATCCTCTGGCCACCGCGCCCGTTCTGGCGATCGTTGGAACATCAGGTGATTTGCCGCTGGATTGGCTGGTGGCCGGGCAGGCCTTGCAGCGGTTCCTGCTCCATGCGTCCGTTCAGGGGCTTGCCACGACCTTCTTCCCCGCGCCGCTGGAGCAATCCCCTCTTCGCGATGCCATTCGAGGAATCCTCGCCGCGCCCGGCGAGCCACAGATCGTGGCGCGTCTCGAGTTCGACCTGGCCGGGATCTCCCTCGGCGCCTTCCAGGAACTGGGCACCCGCAAGAGCTGAAGGGTCAGCCGGCCAGCGCTGGCTGACCGTCGCCGCTTCACCGCCGGCAACACCACGGTGATCGATCCGGTCGTGGTGCGCCTATCCGTCGCCGCGCTGAGCGGACTCGCGGTCGGCCTCGAGCGCGAGCGATCGGGCCACGCGACGGGACCACATCGTCGGTTCGCCGGGATCCGTACCTTCCTCCTCCTCGGCGGGACGGCCGGCGTGGCCGGGTGGCTCGTCGCCGCCGGTTCGGGTGCGTTGGGGGTCACGCTCATCGCCGGCGAGCTGACGCTGGTGGTCGCGGCGTACCTGGCCGCCGCACGACCCGGCGGCGTCGCGGTGGAGGCCACCACCGAAGTGGCCGCGGTCCTGGTCATCGCGTTAGGCGCGGCGGCCGGGCTCGGCTACCTCGAGATTGCCGGCGGCGCCACGGCGGTTATGGTACTGGCCCTGAGCGAGAAGGCGCGCGTGCGCGCAGCGGCGACGCGCATCGGCGAACACGAGATGCGCGCCACGGCACAGTTCGCCGTGCTCGCGCTGGTGGTGCTGCCGCTCCTCCCCGACACCACCTACGGCCCGTTCGGCGGCGTGCAATTGCGCGCCCTGTGGATGGTGGTCCTGCTGTTCTCGGGGCTGAACTTTGCCGGCTATCTCGCTCGGAAGGCGGTGGGGGAGGAACGAGGGTACGGAGTGGCGGGCATGCTGGGCGGACTCATCTCGTCGACCGCGGTCGCCTTCCAGTTTTCGCGCGCCAGCCATGATGCGGAGCAGTCCCCGGAAGGTCTGGCGGTGGGGGTGGTCGGCGCCTGCACCGTGTTGCTCCCGCGCGTGCTCGTCCTGAGCGGCGTCCTGTCGTACCGGGTCGCCCTCGCGCTCCTTCCGTTCTTCCTGGCGCCCCTGATCGCCGGAGTGGCCATGGTTGCGTACGCGTTCCTGCGCCAATGGGAGCCGACGAAACGCGATGCCCCCGAGCACCATGCGTCGAGTCCGCTCCGCCTGTGGTCGGCCATCAAGATGGCGGTTGCTTTTCAGGTCTCCCTGATGGTGCTCAGCGCGGTGCGCCAGCGCCTGGGCGCCGCGGGAGTGCTGGCGTCGGCGGCAGTGCTCGGACTCACCGACATGGACGCCCTGACGCTTTCGATGAACCGACTGGGATCGTCAGCCGACCTCGTTCCGCTGGCTGCGCGCGCTATTGCCATCGGCGTGATCGCTAACTCCGTGCTGAAGCTCGTCCTCACGCAGGTTCTCGGCAGGTCGCCATTCAAGCGTCTGGCCGGCGTAGGGCTGGCGATTCAGTTGGCGGTTGCAGCGGTGTCGCTGACAGTCTTCTGGTGAGCCGGACGACGGGTCCCGCGAACCACACGGGACCCCGTTGTCCGGTGAGCGCACTACCGCGCGAGTGTCAGGATCGTCTGACCATCTCCGTGCGCCAGACGCACGATCCAGTCACGGCCCCGCTCGTCGCGCAGCAGGTCGATCTCGTGCACGTTGGCGATGCCGCGCGCCAGGTGCCGCAGCGTGCCCACGAAGTCACCGAGCATGATCTCGACACGGGCATCGTTGTGATCGTAGGCGATACCCTGGAAGGGGTAGTCGTGCTCCTGCGCCTGCGCGCCGAATTCGGGATCGTCCACCTCGAGCGCTGCGCGGCGGCCTGCATTGCGCCTCGTGAACGCCTCCAGCTCCCGCGCCCACTGCTCCCTTGGGATCGTGACCTTATCGCCCTCGGGGATCTCGAATCGCCGCTCGGCCAGACTGGGTGTGGGCACGGCCAGAACCGAGCACTGTGCCCCTCGAATCAGTCCGGTAGCCGTACTTCCCACCAGGATCCGGTCGATGAGACCGGCGCCCCGGCTCCCCGTGATGACGAGATCGACATTGGCCGATCGCGCGAACTCCAGCAGTTCCCGCGATGCCTTTCCCTGCAGGGTGATCGTCTCGACCGTGATGTCGGACGGTATGCCCAGTTCGGCCTTCACCCGCTCGAATGCCGGACCCACGCCTTCCCCATACAGGGACATCCAGGCGGCGAAGGCCTCGGGTTGCAGCTCGAGCCGCGGCGCCACGTGCGCGATATAGACCATCGAGAGGGAGTCGAAGAGCGCAAGTCCGGTGCGGGCCGCTCGGACGCTGGCCACGCTGAAGTCGGTCGCGACGACCGCTCGTCGCGGGAGATGATCGTACTTGGGCGAAACTGCGAGTACCGGCGTTCTGGCGAGCCGCAACGTGTGTAGCGCGGTTTCTCCGCCGAACAGCCGGTCCAGCAGGTCGTGGTGCCCTATCCCGGCCACGATAAGTCGTGCGCCCATCTCTCGCGCGGCGTGGGCGATGGCCGTGGCCGGATCACCCTCCCGCAGCTCGACCCGCCAGTCGGTGCGCTTCCCCACGATCCCGGCGACCTGACCGCGCACCCGGTCGAGCAGCGCGTTGCGACGCGTCAGGCTCACATCCCGGGGGGGCAGCAGGAGGCCGTAGTCGGCTGCCACCAGGGGCAGCAACTCGAGCACGGTGACCACGGTGACGCTGGAGTCCGCTCGTGAGGCGAGCTGCGCCGTGGCCTTGAGCGCCGCCTCACTCGATTCGGTTCCGTCCGTTGCCACGAGGATCGGTCCGACCGCCGTCACGGGGTCGTAGGACCGGTCCAGGTCCTCCTTCTTCATGACAGCCGCGCTCGACATGGTCTCCTCCGCGTTTGCCCAGTCCGGACACCGGCTGGCGCGCCGTTGTTCCCGCGGCAAGATGCCCGCCGCAGTGCGGGTGGTCTGTCCGCTCCCCACTGAGCGGCTGTGGGGACTCGGGACGTTCCGGTGTGAGGATTTGTCGGACGCCTCGTCAGGCAGACTGGACGCCGACCGATTCCCGCGGGGTGCGGCGGGCGGCAACGCGGCGGCGTCCGTAGGTCGTGTAGAGCACGAGGCCGGCGATCAGCCAGACGATGAGCCGCTCCCAGGTGGCCCAGGGCAGCCCCAGCATCTGTACGAAGCAGATCAGGGCGCCGAGCGCGGGGATCCATGGGACGGCTGGCGTCCGGAAGGGACGAGGCAGGGCGGGCGCCGTTCTCCGGAGGACCACGATGCCGATGCACACCAGAACGAACGCCAGCAGCGTGCCCATGCTCACCAGCTGGCTCAGCAGCTTGAGCGGCAGCAGTCCCGCGCCTAACGCGACGACCGTACCGGTGACCATGGTGCTGAGATGGGGGGTGCGGAAGCGGGGATGGACGCGGGCGAACAGGTCGGGCAGGAACCCATCCCGACTCATGGAATAGAAGATGCGCGATTGTCCGAGCAGCACGACCAGGATGGTGCTGAACAACCCGAACAGCGCGCTGACCTTGATGATGGGGCTCAACCAGAGGAGTCCGGTGCGGTCGATGCCGACGGCGAGCGGATCGGGCACGTTCAGTTCCCGATATGGCACGATGCCGATGACGACGATTGCCACGGCGATGTAGAGGACCGTGCAGATGGCCAGGGACGCGAGGATGCCGATGGGCATGTCGCGCTGCGGATCGCGCGCCTCCTGCGCCGCGGTGGAAACGGCGTCGAATCCGATGTAGGCGAAGAACATGACCGCCGCGCCGCGGAGGATGCCGCTCGGACCGAACTCGCCGAACGTCCCGGTGTTGGGCGGCACGAACGGCGTGAGATTCTCGCGTCGCACGAACGCCGCGCCCACCGCCACGAACAGCACCAGCACGCTGCTCTTGATCACCACCAGAACCGTGTTGGTGCCGGCCGACTCGCGAATCCCGATCGTGAGCAGGGACGACACGAGCACGATGATGACGGCTGCCGGGAGATTGAAGACCGCGGTCACCGTGCCGGCGGACGTGACGACCGGACTGCCGGGCGCCGCGGTCAACGCGGCGGGCATGTCGACGCCCAGGCCGTGGAGAAAGCTCACGAGGTAACCAGACCAGCCCACCGCCACCGTGGAGCCGCTGAGGGCGTATTCAAGGATGAGGTCCCATCCGATGATCCACGCGAACAGCTCACCGATCGTCGCGTAGGCATAGGTGTAGGCGCTGCCCGCGACCGGGATCATCGACGCGAGCTCGGCGTAGCAGAGGCCTGCGAACGCACAGCCGATGGCGGCGATGACCATCGATATCACGAGGGCCGGACCTGCGTTCTGCGACGCGGCGGTTCCGGTGAGCACGAAGATGCCCGTGCCGATGATGGACCCGATGCCGAGGGCCGTGAGGTGCATCGGGCCAAGCGACCGGCGGAGGATGCCACGGTCCGCTTCCACCTGCAGCTCGGCGACCGATCGTTTCGTGAACAGGGTCATGAGGCCCGGGCCAAGGTCACGGGGGCAAGCGTCACAGGTCAGCCGCCGCCAGCGGACTGCTGAGAGCTGAATGCCGCGTGCTGATCACGCGGCGACCGATACCATATTCGCACCGGCGGGCCGTTTCGTCGGTCCGGGCCAGGTCCGGGCTCTGTCAGCGCTTCGACAGCAGCATCATGGATCGAGCCGCAGGCGGTATCCGGATTTGAGCACGGTGAGAATGTGCCGGGGATCGGCCGGATCACGCTCGAGCTTCCGCCGGAGCTCCGAGATGTGGGTGTCCACTGTCCGGCTCAGGACCGAATCGTCGTATCCCCAGACTTCGCGCAGCAGTTCGGCGCGTCCGGCCACGCGTCCTTGTCGCCGTGCGAGGGCGAGCAGCAGGTCGAACTCCCGCGGTCGCAGCGCCACGTCCGCGCCCCCGCGCGTCGCCGTGCGCGTGGCCGGGTCAATGCGCACGTCGCCGAACGCGATGGCGGGAGACGCCGATGCGCGGGACCCGCGTCCGTTTGTCGCTCGGCGCAGCAGCGCGTCGACGCGTGCGAGCAGCTCCATGATGCCAAACGGCTTCGTCACGTAATCGTCCGCCCCAAACCGGAACGCGCGCACCTTGTCGGCCTCGCTGCCTAACGCAGTGAGGACCAGAATGGGGGTCGCATCACCGGCCTCCCGCAACTCGCGGAGCACCCGATAGCCGTCCCGGTCGGGGAGCATCAGGTCGAGGATGATGAGATCGGGGCGGTGCTCGCGGACTTGGCGCAGCCCGGCGGTCGCGTCGTGCGCCACGAGGACGTCGTATCCCTCGAACGCGAGGTTTCCACGGAGGCCCAGTGCGAGGGTCTCGTTGTCTTCCACGATGAGGATGCCGGTCACAGCGTGTCACCCTGCTGTGGCGATCGCGGCGGCGTGCTTCGCGCGGCAACCGATTGATGACGGTGTGATCGGGCCAGCGCGGATATATTTGATTCGGGGGGGGGGCCCGGCGCCCAGCCGTCCGCCCGCATCAGATCCACCACGAATCGCGCCCCGCCTGCGACGCCGTCCTCGATCGTCACCCGCCCGCCCAGTGCCTCCACCAGCTCACGCACCACCGACAGACCGAGGCCGCTACCACCAATCCCATCCGACGCAACGCGCCGAAGTCGCACATACGGGCTCCAGATACGCTCGCGGTCCGACGGCTCCACACCGCGCCCCTGATCCTCCACCGCCACGCGCACCCCGTCCCCGTGGCAGGCCCCCGAGACCCGAACGGTCTGCCCCGCGGGCCCGTACTTCACCGCATTATCCAGCAGATTCAGGATGATCTGCCGCACGGCGCCCGCGTCGGCCATGACGAAGACGCCGGGGTCGGCACGCGCCTCCAACGTCACGCCCGCGGCCGCGGCCAGCGGCGCGAACTGTGCGACAATCGTGTCGATCAGCGGGCCAATGGCAACCGGGCGCACCGTGAGCGCTTGATCACCGCTCCGCTGTCGCGAGAAGGACAGGATGTTCTCCACCATGTGAATCAGGCGCCTCGCCTCCTGGACGATGGTGCGGGCGGCCAGGCGCCGCTCCGGTTCGCTCCGCGCACGCCCCAGGCTCAACGTCTCCCCGAACAGGAGGATCTGTGCAAGCGGTGTACGCAGCTCGTGCGACACGCTCGATATGAAGTCGGCGCGCAGTCTCGCAAGCTCGTGCTCGCGCCGGATCTGCAGCACGGCCACGGCGGCCAGCGACGCCGTCAATACCAGGAGACCCAGCAGCACCGCAAGGCGGGAACGGACCGGCGGGCGGACGAGGAGTTGCACGATCGCAACGCGCCGGATCGCCACCTGTGTACGCAGTCCGCCCCATCCGAGGGCCGCCTCCGCAGCAAAAGGTGTCGGGTCGGGCCCACCGCTGGAGAACACGGTGTCGCCATCGGTGCGCACCACCGCCACGACGAACAGGGAATCGTTCGGCACTCTCGATCCGGCAGTCGAAGGGAGAAGCGGATGGTCGCGAAGGACGTTTCGGAAGAACGACGCGCCGAGAGCGGAACGGCAGATCGTGAAGCCATAGACCGCAACCGGAGCGCGGAGCAGCGTATACCGAGCGCCTAACACAACCAGATCCGTGGAATCAGGTGGCGCCGCCGTCACTACGCCGAGGGGCTGCTCGGGTTTGGCGATGTCGCGGACGAAGTGCAGGGCGAGCGGGCGCACCTCCCGCTCCCCTCGTGGCGCGGCGTCCAGGGGTGCGGTGGCCAACCCGGCATTCCGCAGGTCGAGGCGAAAGTACAGGCGCCCGGCATCGGCGCCCGCGTCATCGCAGGGAAGCTCCTGCGACGCCGCAGCGCGCACGGCCGCAAGCGACGGCAGTACCTCATATGGAGTGACCGCCACCCGGCCGGCGAGCGGCCCCAGGGCTCGCGTCGCCGCCGCGTCCAGCCGTTTGCGGGCGGCCGTCTGCAGCTCCCAGGCCGCCACCGACGCGTAGTCCTGCAGCGCGTGCTCGGCCGTCGTACGCTCCGAACGCGCGGCGTCGTGCGCCTCGTAGGCGAGCATGCCGGCAAGAAACACCGTTGCGCCAAGCAGTCCCGCCAGCAGCGTGACGCGTGAGATCGATGAGGTCGATCCGTCCGGGCGCATGGTCCACGCTACGGTGTCAGACGGGCCGACGAAAGACCGAGGGACCCTCGTAAGGACGAGCCTTCAGCAGAATCGGGCCCGCTGACAGCACTCTGACGGCGCGGCTACCGCGCGCTGACAAGGCTGCCAGCCCTATCGCGTTTCCGGCAGCGTGCGTCCGCCCACCGGCCGCGCCCCGAAGCTGGCGCGCAGTGCGTTCACGATCACCGCCACATCGATGACCTCCTGCAGCAAGGCCCCCTGCACCGGTGCGATCGTACCGACGGCAGCGAAGATCATCGCCGTGCCGCTCAGGGCGAGGCCAACCCAGATGCTCTGTCGCGCAATCCGCATCGTTCGCCGACTGATGGCAATGGCGTCGCCGACCCGCGCCAGATCGTCTATGAGGATGACCACGTCCGCTGCTTCCGCGGTGATCCCACCCCCGTGGCCGGCGAGCGCCATGCCCACGTCCGCCCGGCTCAACGCCGGCGCGTCGTTGGTTCCGTCGCCCACCATCAGGACGTGTCCCTCGCGCGCCGCGAGTTCCGCCACCTGCGCCACCTTGTCGGCGGGCAGGAGATCGCCCCGGACTTCATGAATGCCCACCGACCGGGCGACGGCGCGCGCGTTCGTCTCGCTGTCTCCCGAGAGCAGTAGCGTGCGTCGAACCCCAAGGCCCTTGAGACGGACCAGCAATTCGCTGGCTCCCGGGCGGATGCGATCCGCGTAGTCGAGCGCGCCGACCACGGCGCCGTCGATGGCGACGTAGGCCCGCAGTCCGGTCCCGTCGACGTCCAGCGCTTCGGGGACGGACCCGCCATCGAGGGACTCCCGGATGAAGCCCAGCGCGCCCACGCTGACCCGCCGGCCCTCGACGGTGCCGGTGATCCCGCGCCCCGCAGACTCCCGCGCATCCGTCGCCGAGGGCAGAATCCCGCCGAGTCGTTCGGCGGCTTCCACGACGCTGCGCGCCAGCAGATGTCCGGACTGCTGCTCCAGCGCGCCGGCGAGGCGCAGCACCTCGCGCTCGTCATGTGGCGGGACAACACGCACGCGTGAGACGTCCGGTCGGCCGATGGTGATGGTCCCGGTCTTGTCGAAGATCGCGACGCGCACGCGGTCGAGGCGCTCCATCGCTCCGCCAGTTCGCATGATGATCTGTCGCGCTGCCGCCCGGTTGATGCCGCCAATGATGGCGATCGGCGTGGCCAGGATGAGCGGGCACGGCGTGGCGACCACCAGCACCGCCAGCGCCCGGGTCGCATCGCCGGACAACAGCCAGCTCGCGCCGCACACCACCAGCGTGATGGGGGTGAACCAGATCGCGTACCGATCCGCCAGGCGCTGCAGCGGCGACTTGCTCGCCTCCGCGGACCGCACCAGCTCGACGATGCGCGCGTACTGGCTTTCCCGCGACAGGGCGGTGGCGCGCATCACGAGCGGACCTTCTCCATTGAGCATTCCGCTCAGGAGCTTCGTTCCCGCCGACGCCGTGAGCGGGAGGGGCTCTCCCGTGAGGCGGGAGGTGTCCACATGCGATTTTCCCTCGCGCACCTGGCCATCACAGGGCACCATCTCGCCGGGGCGCACCAGCAGACTGTCGCCCACCGCGATCTCGTCTACGGCGCAATCCTCCGTGCCGCGAGTTGTCATCCGGTGCGCTACGCGCGGTGCGTCTTCCTCGAGCCGCCGAACGGCCTGCGACGCCCGGCCCTCGGCAAATCGTTCCAGTGCCTCACCGCCCGTCTGCATCAGGACGACGATCAGGCCCGCCAGCGGCTGGCGCAGGGCCACCGCGGTAACGATCGCCAGCATCGCGACGATGTCGGTCGCGAAGTGCCCGATGGCAATGCGCCCGATCGTGCGCCATACGACGGGCGCGCCGGCAATGACAAGACCCGCCATCCAGGTGGCATCGCCCCAGCGCGGGTTCGCGCTCGTGAGGCGCAGCGCGGCACCGGCCATCGCGAACACGACGGCCGCGGCTGGTATGACCGCCGCGCGCAGGGCGCGCTGCGAAGCGTGATCTGGCGTAGGCACCTCTGGTGAACGTTCCACTGGAGACCCCGCCCCGTAATGTCGGCGGAACTCCTTCGACGCGTCAGGGAAGACGCCCGTGCCGGGCCTCCGCTCCGGACCCTTCAACGCCATTCGTATGGGCAAGATACTCTTACCCGCTGTTCAGGTCTTCCCGACTCCCCGGCGCTCGAAGGAGGATCATCGTGGGAGTACAGGAGTGACGGACCGGGGGAAGCAGGATCAACGACTGGGAGGGACCGATGCGAATCTGCTCCGCGTTGGCGATCGCGATTCTGGGCGCAGGATGCGCGATTCATCCGAATCCCGTGCCGGTCATCGGGGCCGCGGGCGATCTGCGTGAACTGGCAGGTGAATGGAACGGCGAATACCGCAGCAACGAGACGGGGCGCACCGGCTCGATCACCTTCAAGCTCTCCACTGGACGGGACACCGCCTACGGAGACGTGGTCATGATTCCCCGAGAGCAGATGCCGTCGGCACCGGAGACCGCAATGCCGACGCCGCCGGTGCGGCAGCATCCGCAGGTACTGACCATCTCTTTTGTGCGGGTGAGTGGCACGACGATCTTCGGCACCATCAGACCGTACAAATCGCCCGATTGTGGCTGCGAGCTGCTCACGACCTTTCGCGGCGACCTGCTTGGAGACCGCATCGAAGGCGACTTTGTCATCCGGCACAGCGAGCACCACACCCCACCGCAGAAGGGAACGTGGTGGGCGACACGCACCAGGATCGTCGCGTCTCCGTAGATCGGCTCGATGCGTGGTCCCGGGGATCGGCGGTCCTGTACGTCAACCAGCCGCCGTCCACTCAGCCGACTGGAGCGCCCTCGCTCAGGCGGCGCTCGGCGACCGCGCGCAAGATGTCGGTTGTGGTCAGGATGCCGACGAGCTTGCCGTGGGAGGTAACGAGGGCCCGCTGCACGCCAGCGGCAAGCATCCGCTGAGCCGCCAGGGACACTTCGAGGGCGCCCGGGACCGTGCAGACGGAGCGCGTCATCGCTTCGCCGACGCTATGGTCCGCCAGGAAGTCCCATTCAGGGCCACGGGTGGACTGGAACCGCTCGGAGACCGGAGACCCATCGTCGGTCCACAGATCGGTGAAGAATGCGGACGGAGCCTCGGCCCCCTCGTCCCATTCCGACGCTGGACTGAAACTGCTGTCGTCCTCCTCCTCGTCACGCATTTCCTCGATCGGATTCACGGACTCGAACTCCAGCACGTCAGGCGCCGAGAGCACGCCCACGACCTTCCCGCGTTCCAGTACCGGCGCTCCGCCTATGCGGCACGTCACCAGCGTGTCGACCGCGTCACGCAGTGTGGCATCAGCCGCGAGCGTGACGACGTGCGGGGTCATGATGTCGCGCACTCGAATCATGGGCGCCTCCGTTTGCGGACGGGTCCGGGACATGCGCCCCAGTCTGGTTGTCGACTTGTCCTCGGTCAGTCCGCAAGAATCCGGCACGACGTAAGGGAAATGCCCGCTGCGACCAGCGGGCACCACCCCGAAGGCGCCGTCAATCCACGGCTACGGTGAACGACCCGGCACCTGCAGGTGACAGGCGAGACACATGGGCGCGGCGACCTTCGCCATCCGCGCCGCGTCGAATCCGGGGCCGTGGGGATTGATGCCCCACCCCACGGTCGAGTGACACGTTAGGCAGTCGCGCTGCGTGTGACAGGTCGTGCAGTTGGCCAGGCCCTGGCGGGCCGCGCGACCGTGCTGGAGCAGCCACTGCGGCTGCGCCGAGTGATAGGCCACGTCGAGCCGGCCTTTCGAGGCGAGTCCCGCCTGTTGGTGACACCCCTTGCAGAACGCCTCGGCGTTGTGGCAGGAGCTGCATTCGGTCTCCCTGCCCCAGGCATTGGCCGCGTGTCGCGACACGTAGTCGGCGGGGTGAAAGCGCCGCTTCCCCTCGCCGCCATGGCAGTCGGCGCAGAATCGCTGCGCGTGACAGCCGGTGCAGGTCAGCGCGCCCGACGCTGCCTCACCTCCGTGCGCAGTGCGGAATCCGGGATCGTGCACGCGAACCATCCGCGGCGCGGGCGCGCTGCCGGAGGGAATGGTCTCGGCGACGGCGACCAGCGATGGCATGCTGGCGGCAGCCGGGGCACGGATGGGCATCGGTGGATGCACGAGTTGTACGCCCGCCGCACCGCCCGCGGCACGGGGCATCCCGCGCACGACCGGATTGGCGGTCTCACGCGTGTGGCACGCCTCGCAGCTCGCCCGCGCATGACAGGTCGCGCAGCGATCGCGCGCGGTGCGCGCGACGGTCCCGTGGCTCCAGGCGAACTCGCTGCTCCGGTGGTCGACCGGCGTGGGGTAGACCGGCGCCTTCCCGGCAACCAGCGCCGCGACACGCGCATCCCGATCCAGTGCGGCGATGGCCGGCAGTGTGGAGGCGTTCACATGGCAGCGCGCGCACGACTCGCGGGCGTGGCAGATGGCGCAGTGCGACACGTCGCCCGCGGCGGGGGCGTGATGACTCACGAAGTCCGGTTGCTCGTGCGACGGGGGTTGGGGGAAGGCAGCGATTCGTTCCCGGGTCAGCGCGCGCGCCTGGGTCAGGGGGATGTGACAGGTGGCGCAGGCGTTGTCGTCGGCGAGATGTCCGCTCGCGGCGTGCGTGTGACAGGAGAGACAGGTCGCGGGGACCGGCCTCGAGACGTTCATCCACGCCGTGTCGCCTGGAGAATGGCAGGTTGCGCACGCGCGCGCAGCCGAATCGGCGCTGCGCGCGTGCACCGGATGCGAGAACTTGAGCATCCCGGCGGACGGCGTTGGCGGGGACCAGGTCACGGCGCGCACATCGGTGCCGTTGTGGCATTGGCGACACTGATCCGGCGTGGGGAACGACGTCGCGGTATTGCCGGTCGCAATCCCGGCATGGCATCCGGTGCAGGTCGGAAAGAGACTTCTATGCTGCCGGTGCGGAAACGCCGCGCCACGCTGGGCCCCCAGAGCGGCGGGAACCAGCACCGTCCATGCGACCAGTACCAGCGTCGGCAGGCGCCAGCGGGTCATGGTGCTGTTCCCTTCCGCGCGCCGTTCGGCGCGCTGGATGGAGGCAACGCATCCTCGCCGGCATCCCGGCCAAGCGTCCACTCAAGGCGGACCGACACCCGTCGCTGGCCCCAGTCGGTGAAGGGCGCGCCGTTGGTGCCGCGCTGCCCGTAGAAGGCCGCATCGGCGAGAATCCGCGTGTCGCGCCCCACCGTCGCACCGGCCTCGGCGCCGATTCCCAGGATGCGCCCGGTACCCACGCGGAACTCGTAGATGTTCTGGAGGGCGCTGAGCACGCCGCCGACGAATACGCGCTCGTTAGGCGTCCAGCGCACGCCGGCCGAGGCATCGCTGATGGAGGCGCCGAATCCGATGTCGATGTCGTAGTCGGCATGCACCGTCCAGGTCCGCCTCGGCGTCCACTGCCCGGCCACCCCGGTGCGCCAGCCGTCGTTCTTCAACGGCACGGACTCGAGTCCGGTGGAGGGATCCTCGTATCGCCGCCACGCGCCGCTGGCGTCAACCAGCAGGCGGCCGGTCGCGCTGTGCCAGCCGAGGGTGGCCCGAGCCTCGTCGAACCCAACCGGTGAGAACGCACCCCAGATCGTCCAGGTCTCGAAGAACGGCCGATGCCGCCAGACGTCGACGGACGCCGATATCGCCTGGGGCAGCTGCCGCGTGGCCCGCACTCGCGCCTCGTTGACGCGGGCGGCGACCATGTCGTACACAAACGACCCATCGAACGCGGTGCCCAGGGCCCGCAGTGACCCGTCGAGCGAGAATCGCTCCGAGTACAATCCTCCGCGATCGGCGCGAATCACCCGCTGGTACACGCCGGCGAGGGAGCCATAGCCCAGCTTCGCAGCGCCACGGACGCCAAGGAGGTAGCCGCGCTGGTCCGGCGGAAGATCGTTGATGTCGCCGAGCGTGCCCCCCGTGGGTGCTTCGTTGAGTCCCTGCACCAGACTCAGCCCACCGAATGCCTCCAGCGACGCACGCCCACGACGCACCTGGACCGCGCCGCCGTCGAAGTTATAGAGACCGAGCCCGTTGGCTGCCCACTGCCGCCCCAGTTTCGCTCGCCAGTGCTCCCGGTCGACCTGCAGATACGCCTCCAGCGCATCGAAGTGATCGTCCGCACGCGGCCACAGGAACTCGTTGCCGGAAAGCGATGCGCGCGCGCGGACGTGCGCATGCAGGCTGATGCCCTCACCGAATCCCCACGCCGTCCCCTGCAGGTCCTGCACGAGCGGCATTGCGGTCACCCGGTCACCCGAGCGACGGAACCGGCAATAGGGCTCAGGATCGACGCATCGCACCAGCCGGCCGTCGGCGAGCTGCCGATACGGACCTGTCCCCTCGGCTTCGGTGGCAAGCACGCTGTCGTCCACAAGCGGCCGCAGGTCCACCGTCTGCACCGAAGTCGTACCGGTCACCCGCACCGACTGCGCCGTCGCCACGCGGCCACCACCAGCCACAAGAAGCGCCAGCAGCGGCACAAGGCGTCGACGCCGAAACCCGCCAGCCCCGCTCACCTGCTGCAACGGTCGAGGCGCGTCACGAGCGGATCCGTCCAACACGTCGCGGCCGGCGCGAAAGAAGGCGCCCGCGTTCACGGCGCTCCGCCCGCGTTGACCGGTTGCCAGGTGGTCAGATGGCAGGTCGCGCACTCGCGTCCGGTGCGTCCCTCGCTCCTCGCTGAGAAAGCTGGAGCCAATCTGTGGTGGCTCGTCTGCTCGGGGTCCTGGAGCGCGATCAACACATCTGGTCCGGGGAGAGGCATCATCCGCGCGGGTCCGGCGAATCAATTGACCGGCCGAAGATAACGCCGGGGAGAACCAAAACGGAGCGAGCGAGACCTTCCGGTCTCACCCGCTCCGTGCGGTGCCATCACACGACGCAGCGTCCTAGTTCGCCGCCTTCCTGGTGTACCGCGGCGAGAGGGAATAGCCCGGCGACGGCGTCAGATTGTAGTCCTTCGCCACCTGGGAGATGCTGGCCCGGAGCAGTTGCTCAACCAGGAACGGGTTGTGCACGAACGATCCGGGTTGATCGGCGAGGTCGGCGTTGAATTTCGCCCCGCGCGCCGTGGTGTAGATGGGCCCGATCGTGAACGCGCTGGCCGGTACGAGCGCCAGCAACCGGCGAAGCTCGACGTTGATCGAGGCGATGCGCCCCTGGGCCGTCGTGTAGGCCGATCGCGCGGCCGTCTCCGACCCGTGAACGTGACACGGAGCATCCGTGCACGCCTTGAACGACCGCGAGGTGATCTGGCAGTTCTGATCGTCGGTCGGCGCCCCGTTGGCATCCACGCAGGGAATCGCCAGGAAGCGGTGCCCGGTGACCTGGAACGAGAAGGCACCCGTCGCCTTGTCGTTGACCGTGTAGCCCAGCACGTGGCAGGTCGCGCAGAGTCGCGGATTGCTCTCGCTGCCGTGGGTGGCCTGGATCCCCGTCCCGAGGTCGAGATTGGGCGGCCACCAGCCGGCATCGCCCAGCAGCAACGGCCCCTGCTCGGAGTGCGGCCCGGAATTCGACGCCGGATCGGGCACCGCGCGCCGCTGATGGCACTTCATGCAGAGGTTTTCGTCGGGGCTCCGTGCATCGATCGGGAAACGGAGCTGGTGCTCGTTCGATGAGCCGTGCGGATCGTGACAGACCACGCAGGTCACGCCGGCCTGCACGTAGGTCGAGGAGTTCTTCTCGATGTAATTGGTGTTGACGCCCCAGGCGGACAGAACGCCCAGCGTATTGTGACAGGATTGACATTCGGCGCGGGCGTTGGTCGGCGACGGGATGGTCGGACTGGCCTGCGCTCCATGTCCCGACTTTCTCCACTCTTCCACGAACGGATGGTGCGTTCCAGTGTGGCACTCCGCGCACCCGTTGGTGACTGCGCTCCCCGTGTCGGCGAGGATCGATGCAAGCATCTGACCGCGTGTCGGCGAGCTGACGTGCTGCTGTCCCGGTCCATGGCAGCTCTCGCACTGTACATCGTGGTACCGGGTGTCGTGCGTCGTCTTCCACCCGGCCGACGTGTCGGTGACCGCGTTCCCCTGGTCGTTGACGGTGTGGCATGCCTGACAGGTGCCCGACATATGGCCGCTGTTCTCGAGCGTTGCGAACGCGTCGGCGTGCTTGGTGCTGACCCACCTGCCCTGCTGCGTCGAGTGGCAGCTTCCGCACACCGTCTGCTTCGTCGGCTGGTCCGCGTAGCCGAGGAAGCTGGCAGCGGCCGCGGGTGGTGCGACAAAGTTCGGACCGTTGCGGTAGACGATCTTCTCGTCGACACAGGAGCCTAACGTGAACACCAACGCGATGGACGATCCGGCGTACACCATCCACCGCAGCTGTTGGCGTCTCATAGATCAATCCCTCCCTCGTCCTCGCAGGTGACTCGGGGCGGGCGAACGACGCGACGGCCGGAAAAACGCCGTCTGCGACCCGCCCCAACCCCGCATGATCCTTGGAGATGAAGCTCGGCCTCCGTACTATGCGCATCCATCAGGCAATCCCCTACGTATTGGACGGGATCAGCAACGCGGAATGTCCTCTGTTTGCAGTCCCCCTGGACTCATCACAGTCGACCTGTGACGAACGCGGAACTCGCTGCAATACGCTGAGTTGGGCCGTACGCGGTCTCGACAGAGAGCGGCATCCCAATATCCGTTTGGGCACGCGACCCGCCTGGAGTCATGCCGCCCCCCGGCGCCGGGACTAAGGGCGCCTCACGTCGCGCTGCGGTGCGTCGACTCCGTCGGGGCCGGGGCCCACAGCCACCCAGCGCTTCACCGAGCGCCAGATGATCGCGAACCCTCCAAGGACCGCCAGGATGGGAAGCAGGTACACCAGCAGATTCACCCCCACCGGTTTCGGTTCGAGCAGAATCCACTCGCCGTACTTCGCCACGAAGTACTGTCGCACTTCGTCGGGCGTGCGACCGCTCTTGAGCTGGTCGCGAATCACTCCGCGCATGCCCTGCGCGAGCTCCGAAGGCGAGTCCTGAATCGACAGCCCCTGACACACGGGGCACCGCAGTTCGCTCGCCAGCGTCCGCGTCATCGCGTCGACGGCGGAGTCGGAGGGCGCTCCCTGTGCCCAGACCGGAGCGGCCACCAGAACGAACACCGCCGTCGCCAGGACTCGAGTCGCGAGGCCCTTCGTCATTCCGGCAGTGCCGGCGCCTGGAGCAGCGAGTCGAGCTTCTGCAACAGCACGCTCTCGGGAATCGGTCCGATCTGCTTGTACGCGACCCGACCGTCGCGCGTGATGAAGAACGTTTCCGGCACGCCATACAGACCGTAGTCGATCGCGGTTCGTTCGTGTGGGTCGACCAGCGCCGGATACTGCTGGCCGCCCATGTCGGCGATCCACTGCAGTCCGTTGGTGGGCACGTCGTCGTACAGCACGCCGAAGAAGTGGGCGCCTCGACCCGCATACGACGACGCCACTGCCGAGAGGAGTTGATGTTCGACGCGGCATTCCAGACACCACGAAGCAAAGAAGTTCAGCACCACGACCTGTCCCCGGTATGCCGAAAGACGCACGGTGTCGCCCACGGGCATGGCGGTCGCTCCCTGTCCCGGCGAGAAGACCGACAGCGCGAACGTCGGTGCAGGCTTGCCCGGCAGCGGCGACGGGATCTCGTGCGGATCCTGCGTCAGCCCGTACCCGAGCAGCGCGACCAGGGGAAGCGCGACGGCCACCGCGGCGAAGGCGCGCCGCCAGTTCACGGCGCGCCCCCGAACGGCTCGGCGACGGCCGGCGGGACCTGGCGCCACGCCAGCCTTCCGACCGGCGCGGGCACGCGCTCCTTCGCCCCGCCCATCGACACCAGTGCGCCGAGCACGATGATCAGCCCTCCCGACCAGATCCACGGAACCAGAGGCTCCACGATCACGCGCAGCGTGGCGTTGCTGCCGTCCTGCGCAAACGCCATGAGGTTCACGTAGACGTCGCCCGACGGTCGGCTGCGCACCGCCGGCGAGGGCACCGGTTGCTCCGAGGTGGGATAGAAGTTCATGCGCGGTTCGAGGCGTCCGACCTCCTGGCTGCCGCGCAGCACGGACACTCCGGCCGCGATCACCTGGCGCTGGGGCTCCTCCCGCCCGTAGACGTCGTTGAGCCGGATCGTGTAGCCGCGCAGCGTCAGTGACTGTCCCTTCGTGAGCGTCGCTTCCCGATCGCTGCGGAACGTCGCCGATGTCGCGATGCCTAACGTGACACAGATGATGCCAAGATGGGCGATGTATCCGCCGTGGCGCCGCCGATTCCCGCCGACCAGACGCAACAGCGCCGTCCATGGCGCCTCGCCATGCGCCCGGCGCCGCGCCATGGTCCCCGAGACGAACTCGCGCACGTTGGCGGTCAGCGCGAACGCCGCGAAGCCGTAGGCGGCGAGCGCGTACGCCGACCGGGCACCGACCGCGAAGGCGACCAGGGCCCCGGCGACGGCCGCGATCGCGGGAGGCGTGAGCTGCCGCCGGATCACATCGCGCGAGGCACGGCGCCAAGGCAGCGCCGGACCCACTCCCATCAGAAAGAGAAGCGCGGCGCAGATCGGCAGTGTCATCTTGTTGAAGAACGGCTCCCCGACACTGACCTTCACGCCTCGCGCCGCCTCCGCCACCAGCGGGTAGAGCGTTCCCACCAGCACCGTCACGGTGAACGCGGTGAGGAACAGGTTGTTCAGCAGGAACACCGATTCGCGCGATACCGCCGCGTCGAGTGAACCAGTGCCCTGCAGCCGGTCGGAGTTGCCAGCCACCAGCGCGAACGAGGTCAGCAGCGCCAGCGCGATGAAGCCGAGGAAGTAGTAACCGATCGTGCCCTGGGTGAACGCGTGGACCGATGAGAGAATGCCACTGCGCGTGAGGAACGTGCCGAGGATTGTGAGCACGAACGTGGCAACGATCAGGTTCAGGTTCCATAACTTGAGCAGTCCCCGGCGCTCCTGCACCATCACCGAGTGCAGGTAGGCGGTGGCCGTCAGCCAGGGGATGAACGAGGCGTTTTCCACCGGATCCCACGCCCAGTACCCACCCCAGCCCAGAACCTCGTACGACCACCACATCCCGGCGATGATCGCTGCCGAGAGAAAGCTCCACGCCACCAGCGTCCACCGTCGCGTCAGGCGAATCCAACCGTCGTCCGCGACCTCGCCGGACAGCATCGCCCCCATGGCGAATGAAAACGGCACCGACATCCCGACGTAGCCGAGGTACAGCAGCGGAGGGTGCACCGCCATCAGGATGTGATTCTGCAGCAGCGGATTCGGCCCCGGACCGTTCGCCAGCACCGGCGTCACCAGACCGAAGGGATTGGCCGGACCGACCAGCAGCACCAGGAAGAAGGTCGCGATCACCATCAGCGTCCCGCCGGCAAACGGCACCAGCCGGCCTGGCCGGCCCCGCAGCTGATAGATCACCAGCGCCGCGTACATCGACAGCACCCACACCCAGAGCAGGATCGATCCCTCGAGAGCTCCCCACAACGAAATGACCGTGTAGAAGAGGGGCGTCTCACGACTGCCGACCTGCGCCACGTAGCTCACGCTGAAGTCGTGCGAGACCAGCGCGTAAACCATCGCGAGGACTGACACGGTGATCAGCCCGAAGGCGACGAAGACGGCGGTGTATCCCACCTGCATCCACTGGTCGCGGCGGCGCCAGGCGCCCAGCAGCAGGGCGATGGCGCCCACGACCACGGTCCCCAGCGCCACCACCAGCGCGTCGTATCCGAGCAGGCGCGTCACGACTTGTTCTCCCGGATGAGAGACTTGTACATCTCCTCTGGCATCTGACCCGGCTTGGGAGGGTGGTATTCGTTCGAGTGCTTCACCATCAGGTTGGTCGACTCGAACACGCCGTCACGGCGGTATTTGCCTTCCACCACGACCCCCATGCCGTCGCGGAACATCTGCGGCGGCGCGCCGGTGGAATGCACGCCTACCGTATCCGTGCCGTCGGTGAGCACGAACCGGAGATCGAGCCGCTGCGCGTCCCACTTCACCGACCCGGGTTCGACCTGGCCCCCCAGACGCACCGGCACATCATAGGCTGCGTTGCCGCGCGCCACCAACTCCTTCGGCGTGAGGAAGAACACCACGTTCTGGTCGATGCCGCCCCAGATCAGAAAGCCGAACGTCCCCAGCACCAGCACCACCGCCACCGCGATGGCGGCACGGCGTCGTCCGCGCGTGTTGCTCATTCTCCCCTCCCGGTTTCACCGCTCGCGCGCGCCGCTTCATCGTACTGCGCGCGAGCCCGGCGAGCGACCACGTGGAGCCGCACCGCGTACGCGACGAAGCAGACCCAGGTCACGGTGTACGCGGCGATGATGAACCGACTGTTGTCAATCATGCTGCCCCCTCCGGGCCAAGCGCCGCGCGCTCGGCCAGATGCTCCGCCGCCCGCTCGAGCTGTGCGGCGCGATACCGCTTCAATATGAAGTAAACGAGCACCAGCAGGAACGCGATCGCGTTCGCCCGCAGACCCCGCACGTACCGGGGATCGACCGTGTTCGGCGACGACTGAATCTGGTGAATGGTCCGCCACCAGCGTACCGACATGTACACAATGGGGACGTTGAGCGCACCAAGCAGGCCCACCGCCGCGCTCCATTGAGCGCGGCGATCGGCGTCATCCACGAACGATCGCAGCGCCAGATACCCCACGAAGATCAGGAGCAGCACGGCGGTCGACGTCAGGCGCGCGTCCCAGGTCCACCAGATGCCCCAGGTGGGGCGGCCCCAGATGGAACCGAGCACGAGCGTGAGCCCCGTCAGGACCGCTCCGACCTCGGCGGCTGACGCAGCGAGCAGGTCGTGTCGCTCTTGCCCCTTCCATAAATAGAGGAGGCTGGAGATCGCCACGACGAAGTAGGCGATGAAGGCGTTCCACGCCGCCGGGACGTGGACGTACATGATCTTCTGCAGGTCGCCCATGTCCCGGTCCGGCGGACTGGTCAGGATGCCGAGGAGTTGGGCGCCGACCAACGACACCAGCGCGAGGGCGCCGAGCCACTCGTAGGTCCCGCGCCGCGGCGACGAGGTGGTCGCCGGAATCACGGGCTGGAGAAGAACCGCATCACGCATGTCAGACCTCGATCACGGAATCGAAGGCAAAGACCGATGCCACCACGAAGATTACGTCAAATGCCGCCAGAAGTCGTATCCAGGCCCCGGCCTCGTTCATGGGATCGCCCGAGAGCATGGCCTTCGAGGCCTCCGCCGCCGCCAGCAATACGGGCACCAGCATCGGGAACAACAGCAACGGCAGGAGCACTTCGCGGGCGCGGCTTCGGCTGGCCATTGCGGCGTAGAACGTTCCGAGCGACACGAACCCGACGCTTCCGAGCAGCAACACCCCGGCTTGGGCGAGCCACGCTCCCGATACGCTGACGTGAAAGAGAATCGCGGCCACGGGCACCACGATGAGCTCCACGAGTAGCACGAACAGGAGATTGGCGACGACCTTGCCGACGAAGATGGTCCATCGTGGCGCCGGGTAGAGGAGCAACGGCTCCAGTGCGCCTCCATCCAGCTCGAGCTGATAGGAGCGATTGAACGCCAGGACGCCGGCGAACAGGATGGCGAGCCAGAGCGCGCCGGCCGCCGCCTCCCGCAGCGCCTCGGCGTCGGGACCCAGCGCGAAGCCGAACAGGAGCAGGATCAGGACCCCGAGAAACGTGACGGCGTTGAAGCCGGCCTTCGACCGGCGCTCGGAGGTGAGGTCCTTCCAGATGATTGCGCGCACGCGGCGCAGATCAGCCGGGACCGCCACCTAACGAGCTCCCTGCGCGACGACGGCGGGACGCGGCACAGCGGGCGCCTCCCGGTCCTCGCCTCCGGACACCACACCCCTGGTCAGCTCGATCACCCGATCCAGCACCACTTCGCCCTGGCGACGGTCGTGCAGCACCACCAGCGCCGCGCCCCCACGATCACGCGTCTCGAGTATCACCTCGTTCACCAGCGCGATGCCCTGCGCGTCGAAGTTGTTGTATGGTTCATCGAGCAGCAGCAGGCGTGGCTGACCGAGCAGGACTCGCGCCAGCGCGAGCCGCCGCTGCATTCCGGCCGAATACCCGCGCACACGCTCGTCGCGCTCACGCGACAGGCCGACCCGCTCCAGCGTCGCGTCGATCGGTCCCGCGTCCACATCCAGCATCGCGGCAGCGAAGCTCAGGTTCTCCCGCGCGCTGAGATCGTCGTAGAGGCCCGGCGAGTGCGCCAGAAAGCCGATGAGGTGGCGGACCTGCATGGCTTCCCGCACCAGGTGATGGCCGTAGATCCACCCCTCGCCTGCGTTCGGTTTCAGCACCGTTGAGACCACCCGTAGCAGGGTGCTCTTGCCACTGCCGTTGTGCCCCATCACCCCCACCACCTCGCCGGGAGCCACGCTCATCGAAATGCCTCGCAGCGCCCATCGTGTGCCGAACCGGCGGGCGATGCGGTGGAGGCGAACGGCTTCCTGGACTTCCGATGCGGAGGGCGGGGTCAACTCGCGGTCTGGTGGGGCGTTGGGCGCGAACCTATCGGGACGAATGCCGACTCGTAAAGTCGGGATGACGCCCCCAAGGCTGTCAGAGATTACCTGAGGGAACGTGGCGGTCGGAAGGCTCCCGGTCTTGCGTGCGGGACGGGATGAGGCGACGATTCTGCCGGCTGCCCTGCGGACGGGGCGTGCCAGCGTGCGTTGGCGCGGCTCCGAACCTACCGAACCCGTGAGTCTTGACGGTAGAGTTCGCGGGCAGTACGCGCTGTTCGGTACACGGCGGTTGCCAGCGCCCCGAGGCCGATCAGGCCTACGGTGGCGGCGAGCACGCTGCCGCTCCGCCACCCGGCGCGGGAGGTAACCATGGGATCGAGGAATGCGGCAAGAGCGAGCAGGACGAGTCGTTCGGCGCGCTGCATGATTCCGCCTGTGAACTTCACTCCGTGCGCTTCGCCGCGGGCGCGCGCAAAACTGACCAGCAGCGAGCCGCCGAGGGCGAAGGCGGTGGCCACCGCGCCCCATGGCACGCGGGCCAGGAACCAGGCCACGCCGAGAAACGTGAAGGTCTCGGCGAATCTGTCGAACGTCGAGTCCACGAAGGCGCCGTACTCGGAGGCCACGCCGAGGGCTCTGGCAATTCTGCCGTCGAGGATGTCGGAAACGCCGCCAAGCACTATCATCCATGCGGCCAGAGATGGCTCCCGGACCGCGAAGGCGATTCCGGCGGCGGCGCCGAAGAGGACTCCGAGGTAGTTGAAGACGTCTGGCGACACGCGCGCGTGCACCAGACGACGCTCAATCGGTGACAGGATCCACATGAACCAGTCGCGTATCCACAAGCCCAGGAAGATGGTCGTCGGTCGTCGCGCGACGTCGGCGTCCACCGAGCGCACGCGTGAGCGCAGCGCGAAGACGGGCATTGTGGCCAGCGCGGCGATGCCCAGCGCGAGGGCGGCGATTTCGACGGGACTCATCTCAGTCGCGGCGTTGCGGCCGGGAGCGCAGATAGCGAAGGATTTTCGGCCACATGAAGATCAGCGGCCAGCGGCGCTCGCGTTCGGTCACTTCGATTCGCTCCCCGGTGCTGCGCGAAACCTTATGGAGGATGTAGTCGAGCCATCCCTCGTACAACACCACATGCTTGAGGAGGCGAAGCGTCGCGCGCGCTTTGCTGCTTCGAAAGTAGAAACGGATGCGCGCCCTGTCGAGCGCGTCAGGCGGCGCACGGTGTCGATACGTCTCGCCTTCACGGACGAGGAGATCGCCCTGGGCGAGGTGCTCGAGCCACGGTCCGTAGATGGCGAGCATCAGCTCACGCTGCGCCTCGTACAGCGCGACGACGTGAGACCGGGGCTCGGGGCGGATTTCGCGCGCGAACGAAACGTCGAGGAGCGTGCGACAGTACTCATCGACGTCGAAGCGCTCGGGGAGAAAGGCACGCACCCATTCGTACGTGCCGGCGCGCGCCGCGACGACGGCGTCGGCCACCAGGCGCGCGGTTCCGGGATCGCGGCTCCAGGCCAGCGTCAGGTATTGCATGAGACGGCCGCGCACGAAATGGTCACGTGCACGCTCGGAGCTGGCTCGGCGGAAGTCCTGCTCGGACAACACGGCGCACTTGGCGCGCCGCCCGGCGCCGCTTCGGTCGGCGACCGAGATCACGTTTGGCGGGAGCACGCGTGCCAGGGCAGCGGCGACTCCAGGACGGTAGTGGGTGCCGGCGGTGCGGTGGAGCGTCCGGTAGGCCGAATCGTACTCGCGCACGATGACGAAGAAGTCATAGGCACTCTCGGTGCGCGTGGGCCGCCCTTGGGCCCGCGACCCGTAGTGTACCACTGCCATGGTCGCGTCTCCGAAGGCCGACGCCAGCTGCGCAGCCAGCGCGCATGCCTCGGCTCCCGGGGGGCGATCGAGGCCCAGCGCCAGCGCCGCACGCACAGCCCCGTCAGCCGGCGGCCTGCTGCCAGTCCGCATCTGTTTGCGTCGACGAAGTGGGCCTGTCGCGCGATTCCCGCAGCGTCGCCACCATCCGGTCCCGGAGCGACGCGATGAAACCGGGAATGTCCTGCTCATCCTGCGGCGCGGTGAACGGTCCGATGATCCGGACCGTGACGCGCGTTCCGGCGAGCTTCGTGAACACATCGGCCAGCGTCCGCACGCGCCACATTCCGTCGCCGACCACGCAGTACACGGGGCGGTGGACGCGCCTCAGCGAGCTCCGGAGCCCGCGTGGCATGAACGGCCCGATGTCGCCGGTCCGGGTGCGGTGGCCCTCCGGAAAAATGAAGATCATCGCCTCTCCACGCGCGGCGCGTTCGGCTTCGGCCTCGATGGCCGCCAGGTCCGCGTCGGCGGTGGCGCGCTGCTGCCTGATGAACGGGAATCGCGCCGCCCGCAGGAAAGGCGAAATGCCGGGCATTCCCCACCGATATCGCGTCCGCACCGGGATCAACGGAAGCGGACCGCGTGCCACGCACAGCGCGATCATGGCGTCCAGCACCGACTGGTGGTTCATGACCGCGATCCCGCACTCGGGCGGCAACGTACCCCGGATGTCCAGACGTACGCCGCCCGGGAATCGCGCCAGGGCGCGGGTAATGCGCGCATGGGCCCGAATCCAGGGTCCCAGTACCCGGTCCCGGCGTTTCGGAAAAATCCAGAGGAATGGGAACACGATCACACGCTGCGGCAGTCCAAGTCCGACCAGCAGATACAGGAAGAAGACGAGCAGGAATACCGCGCCGCGAACGGCACGGAACGCACTGAGCCACCCCGGAGTCGGGGGGGCTGCGGTCGAGCCGATGCCAGTCGAGTAGCGAGAATTCACAGGGAGACTCCTCATGGCCACACGAGTCGGGCCGCTGAAAACAGACGAGGCGGAACGATATGCGACCACGAAGTCGAACGGCGCCCTTGCCGACTACGACTACAGCAATTTCTACTACTCATCCAGCGAAGATCTTTTCGCGATCTTCGATCCATACGATGAGTGGTGGTACGGTCACGCGCGAGGCAACGGCTACTATCTGTTCTCCCAGCCGATGTCAACGCCGCCGGCGCCGAGCATCCAGCTGGAGGAGCAACTGCGCCACCAGCGCCTCCGCCTGCTGAATCTCGCGTCCTACAACTACCTCGGCCTGTCCTACCGTCCGGAAGTGATTGCGGCCGCGAAGGGTGCCCTGGACCAGTATGGCCTGGGAGCGGCCGGGTCGCCGATCCTGAGCGGGACCATGGACATTCACCTGGCGCTCGAGCAGGAACTCGCCCGGTTCAAGCGCAAGGAAGCGGTGATGATCTTCCCCACCGGCTACAGCACCAACGTCGGGCTGATCGCGGCGCTGATGCGTCCCGGAGACCACATCATCATGGATCAGAACGTACACGCCAGCATCGTGGATGGCGCGATTCTGTCCAAGGCGAATGCGCGGTTCTTCCGGCACAACCAGCCCGAGGAGCTCAACCGGAAGCTCAAGGGAACCAGCGGTAAGCGGCTGGTCATCGTGGAGGGGGTCTACTCCATGGACGGCGATGTGGCGCGCCTGCCCGAGATCGTCGAAGTGGCCCGGCGTCACGGCGCACGGGTCATGATCGACGAGGCGCACTCGGCGTTTGTCTACGGCGCCAACGGGCGCGGGGTCGTGGAGCACTTCGGCCTCGAGGATGAGATCGACATCCACATCGGCACGTTCTCCAAGGCGCTCGGCGGCATGGGGGGATGCATCGCCGGATCCCGCAGTCTGTACAACTACCTGATGGGTTTCGCGCGCTCGCGCGTCTTTTCGTGCGCCCTGTCGCCGGCGGTCACGGCCGGTGTACTCGAGGCCCTGCGGATTGCGCAGCGCGAGCCCGCGTTGCGCGAGCGGCTGTGGTCGAACGTGTCGTACATGCGGCGCCTGCTCGCCAGTGCCGGCGTCGACGTGGGCGAGTCCACGTCCCAGATTATCCCGGTGATGATTCGCAACGACCGGAAGATCTTCTGCATCGCGCAGGCGCTGCAGCGCGCCGGCCTGTACCTGCAGCCGATCATCTACCCGGCAGTGGCGAAGCACAAGTCGCGCTTCCGTATCTCGATCTCCGCCACTCACTCGGAGGCTGATCTCGAGGAAGGGGCCGCCATCCTGGTCGAGGTCCTGCGCGCCGAGGGCGTCCTGTGAGCACCAGGACGGACAACGGCGTGGTGCAGTACCACTTCCGCCACGCCATCGGCGGCTTTTTCGAGTTCCCCACCGCCAATGCCGTGCAGATTCTCCCCCGGTTTCTGTATCCGGTGGAACCACATCATGGACAGAGCGTGCTCTCGGTGATGGCGTTCGACTTTCACGACTCGCCGGTGGGAGAATACGGCGAGTTGATTCTCTCGGTGCACGTGGCGCCCCGCGTCGGGCGCGGCTCGCCCCTCCCCCGCGCGGCGTTCTACCCGTTTCTCCTGGGCACCACTACCAGCGCCTCGCGGGAACACGCGATCGAACGGTGGCACCTCCCGCATTTCATGAACGACATCGATCTCGCCCTCGACCGCGGCGACCATCAGATCGGCATCTCGGCATCGCACGAGGGGTCGCCGATCCTCGACATGCGGATCACCGACTACAGCTGGGAGAACGTCGAGCACCGATACCAGTCGTTCATGCGGGATGATTCCGGCGCGTACATGGCGACCATCATCATGGCGGCGCCGTTCAGCGAGAATGAGGAGGAGCGGGGCGCGATCGAGCTGCACGGGCACCGGTTCACCGCGGCCATCGAACCCGACGGCCTCAACACCACACCGTTTCGTGAACTCTGGATGCGCGACGGGCTGCAGACGTTTTACCCCCTCGAGACGCTGGTCCCGGCCTCGGCCTGATGCCGGAGCGGATCTGCGTCATCGTGAACCCGGCGTCGGGCCGGGGCAGCGGGGCGCGGGCGTTGCCACGGGTGCGCGAGGCTTTCGCCGCTTTAGGCGTCGATGATCTGCGGGTCACCACGCCGGCGCTCCGGGAAGAAGCCGTGGCGCGCCGGGCGATCGGCGAGGGCTGCACGACGCTGGTGGCGGTCGGCGGCGACGGCACTTGGAGCAATGTCGCCAACGCGGTGCTCCGCGCTGGCGCCGACTGCCGACTGGCGCTCATCGCCAGCGGGACCGGGAACGACTTCGCGAAGACCGCTGGGGCGCCGGCCCACGACGTCGCCCGCAGCGCCCGCCTCGCCGTCGAGGGCCCCGACCGGCGGGTGGACGTCGGCACCATCGAGGATCGCTACTTTCTCAACATCGCTGGCTTCGGCCTCGACGTCGCGGTCCTGGAAGACGTCACCCGCATCGGCTGGCTGCGCGGGGACGCGCTCTACATCTACTCCGCGCTCCGCCAGATCGCGCGCTATCGCGCCACCGACATCGATATCGGATCACCGGCGTGGCGCGGTCCGAAGCCCCACCTGATGCTGGTGGTGGCCAACGCACGCAACTTCGGCGGTTCATTCCGGATCGCCCCGGACGCGTCGATCACCGACGGCGCGCTCGACGCCGTCTCGTTTCTCGACGCGCGCCCGCTGCAGCGCCTGAGGTTATTCGTGGCCGCGACACGCGGCACGCACGCCGGATACCCCGAGGTCTCCATCGAACGATCCCGCACCTTCTCGCTCCGGTTCGCCGCGCCGCCGGCCTACGAGACCGACGGCGAGTATCGGCGCGCCCAATCAGCCGAGTTGCTGCTGGGGTGTCTCCGTCAGGCGCTCCGGGTGGTAGTGCCCGAAGGGAACGGCGCCGGCCCGGTGCAGGGCAAGTCGCCGGTTGCCGGGCCGTGAAGGCGATCCGCTTTGCAGCGCCGATTCCCACCTACCTGGTTACCCTGGCTGCCGGGCGTCTCTCGCCAGCCCTGACGGTCGGGCCGCACGCCTGCACCCGATATGCCGAGATGGAATCGCCGGCACTGCCCGGGGACGACTGGGTGCGAATTCGAACCCGGCTTGGCGGCATCTGCGGGAGCGACCTGGGCATCGTCGCGCTCGAGGCCAGCCCGTCGTCGTCACCGTTCTCGTCGTTCCCCTTCGTACTGGGGCACGAGAACGTCGGAACGATCGTGGAAACCGGTCGCGCCGTCCGCGGGACCGCCGAGGGCCAACGGGTCGTCGTAAACCCCCTGCTCTGCTGCGAGCCGCGCGCCATCCGCCCCGTCTGCGATGCCTGCGCTGCCGGAATGCACTCGCGGTGCATCCACTTCACGGACGGTGTGCTGCCGCCGGGACTGTTCATCGGTACGACGCGGTCGCTTGGCGGAAGCTGGGGCGAGGAGTTCGTGGCGCACGTGTCGCAGCTGGTACCGGTGCCCGACAGCATCAGCGATGAAGAAGCGGTCCTGGTCGAACCGCTGGCCTGCTGTATCCACGCGATGCGGGCCGCCGGCACCGACGACCCGTCCCGCGTAGCGGTGATCGGGGCTGGCTCGATGGGCCTCCTGCTCACGTACGCTCTGGCGCAGCTCGCTCGCGCCGAGGTGACGGTGGTGGCTCGCCATCCCTTCCAGGCCGAACTGGCCTCGCGCCTCGGCGCGCATCGTACGTTCGTCGCACGCGGGGACTACCTGGGCGCGCTGGCCGAGCTGGCCGGTACGCGCCTCCTCCCGGCAATCATCGGACGGCCCGCCGGGGTGGGCGGATTCGATGCCACGTATGTGTGCGTCAGCAGCGTGCGCGCGATGGAGGATGCATTGCGCTGCACGCGCGCCGGCGGCACGATCGTACTGATCGGAAACGCCAGCACGCTCCGGGGGCTCGACTGGACGCCGTTGTGGTTGAAGGAACTGACGATTCGCGGTACGCTCGCCTATGGTGTACAGGGACACGGTGGTGCGGCCGGACATGCCTTCGTCGAAGCGGCGGATCTCATCGCGAGTGGCCGTGCCCCGGTCGGGTCGCTGGTCACGCACACCTTCCCGCTCGCCGACCACCGGCGCGCGCTCGAAGACGGCGCGCGCCAAGGGGTCGGAGCGGAGCGTGAAGGTGGCGTTTCGATTCTAGTCTGGATCGGGTTCGTCGCACTCGGCGGCGGCGGGTCCGCGAGCCGCGACGTCGACGTCAAGCATCCGACAGGAGGAGAATGGGCAGATGGCGGACGCACTCCAATGCGCTGATTCGTGACCACGCCGACTCCTCCGGAACCGGGCGCCTCGCCGCCCGCGGCAGCGATTAAGCTGCCGCGCTCGTTCTTCATCCCCGCCGGCGGCGAGGGCACGCTGGCCCGCGATCTCTCGCTCAAGGACCTGATGGAGTGCGTGCGAGGCGGCGCGGGCAAGCTCTGGGTGGACATCGACAGTTCGGTACGACAACAGGGCGCGTTGCTCGAAAAGGTGTTCGGGTTCCATCCGCTGGCCATCGAGGACGTGCTGCACCCGAACAGCCGCGCCAAGGTGGAGGAGTACGATGGCTACCTGTTCATCATCCTGCGCGTATTGAGTCTCGACACGACGACCGACGATCCCTACGACCTCGAGACGCGCAACCTCTACTTCTTCCTTGGTGCCAACTACCTGGTCACCGTGCACAGCGGCCGCAGCCCCCATGTCGAGACGGTGGTGGACCTGGCAACGCGCAATCCGGACGTGCTGGCGCGCGGCCACGCCCGGCTCGCCCATCAGGTCATGGACGACGCGGTGGACGCGTACTTCCCGATTCTGGACCGGCTCGATGAGTTCACCGACAGCCTGGAGGATCGCGTGTTCCGGAGCTTCGACGAGGCGGCGCTCCGCGATATCTTCTCGGTGAAGCGCATGGTGTTGTCGTTGCGCCGGTACCTTGCGCCGGAGCGAGAGATTTTCAACGTGCTCGCCAATCGGCCGTCACAGTACCTCACCCAGGACGTCCAGCTCTATTTTCGCGACATCTACGATCATGTGCTGAGGATCAACGACTCGCTCGACACCTTTCGCGAACTCCTCAGCAGCACGCTCGAGAGCTATCTGTCCCAGGTGTCGAACCGGCTGGGGCTGGTGACCAAGGGACTGACCGTGGTGGCAACGCTGTCGGTCCCGTTCGTGGTCGTGAGCGGCATGTGGGGGATGAACTTCACCCGCATTCCGCTGTCCCAGAACCCGATCGGATTCGAGATCATGCTGGTGGTGCAGCTCGCGTTAGGCATCGGGCTGCTCTGGTTTCTGCGACGGGGGGGGATGCTGTAGGGCGCGGGGATCGCGGATCGTCACGGGAGCGGCCCGCGCCACGCCGCCAATCCCAGTTCGGCCAGCAGGGCCAGCAGCCCTACCGCCAGCGGCCACCGGTACAGCTCCGCGTAGCGGGTATAAACGCGCGTCCGAACCGGCGTCCGCTCCAGCCGGTCGATCTCCTCGGTTATCCGCGTCAGCGCTTCTGCATCCCGCGCCCGGAAATACCGCCCGCCTGTCTTCTGCGCGATCTCAGTCAGCAACGCATCGTCGATCTCCACCGGGCGATTCTCGTAGCGCAACCCGAACGGCCCGCTTGAAACCGGGACCGGCGCCATCCCCTCGGTGCCCACGCCAATCGTGTAGATCTTGATGCCGAATGCCGCCGCCGCCTGCGCAGCGGTGCGCGGATCGATCGACCCGCGATTGTTCACGCCGTCGGTCAGGAGGACCATGACCCGAGAACGGCCGGGAGCGTCCCGCAGACGATTCGCCGCCGTCGCGATCGCCGTGCCGATCGCCGTACCGTCCTGAAGCTGTCCGGGCTGCAGATTGTCCACCGCCGCGAGCAGCACGGGATAGTCGGTGGTCAGCGGAACCTGGGTGAGCGCTTCTCCGGAGAATGCCACAACGCCGATACGATCGCTGCTCCGCATCGTGATGAACTGCTTGACGCGTTCCCGCGCCACCTCGAGCCTGTTCTGCGGCTGAAAATCCTCCGCCAGCATCGAGCTCGAGATATCGAATGCGATGACGATGTTGATCCCTTCGCTGTTGGTCTGCTCCATGCGACCCGCCGCCCGCGGCCGCGCCAGCGCGATCACGAAGCCGGCAACCACTACCGTCCGCAGTGCCACCAGCAGGCGCGCCAGAGCGCGACCGGCCCGCGGGCCACGGGCAAGAACCGGAACGCGCGAAAAGACGATCGCGTGCGCCCCCCCTCGCCCTCGCCGACGCCACCACCACCAGGCGGGAACGGCGGCCAGGAGGAACAGCACCCACGGATTCTGAAATTCGAAACGAATAATGCTCATGCCGTATGACGCTGGTCGCCACAAGGACCACGCTCGGCAAGCTGGCCAGCCTGGCGCACGCCATTGGCGAGCCGCTTCCGTCCGTACTGCTTGATCCGGGCCTTATACCACAACTTGCCTCCCCAGGAGCCCGGCGCTGGCCAGTCGCCTCACCACGGCGGAGAGAGCGGCTGCCTCGCCGGTCGGAGAAGCGGAAATCCGCAACCCTCAGGCACTTGGCGCGTCTAGATGATAGTCTCGATCGCCCGTGATCGCATCCGCGCGGCGCCAGGTGCTGCGCCCAGCCTCCTCTCGCTCTTGAATCCAGCGAACGAACGCAGGCCGTTCTCGCTCGCGGGCGCCGTGCTCCTTATGCTCGGCGCCGTCCTGGCTGTGTCGGCGGCGTTCCTGGGTCGCCCGCGGCTGGCTGTCACGGGCGTACTGCTGCTGTCCGGAGCACTGATCGCAGTCATCCTGGCACGCAAGACTGTTTCCGAGGCGCACTCGGTGCCGCCCCTGGCCGATATTTCCGCTCGAGCGCTGATGCTCGACGCAGTCCCAATGGCCCCTGCGCCACCTCCGGCCACCCCACCGCCGATGGAAGTGCCGCTGTTCGAGCGGCTCTCGGATCCTGTCCTGCTGCTGGATGAGGGCGGCCTGGTCACGCGGGCCAGCGCTTCGACCGAGCGGGTGCTGGGGCATGCGCCGTCCCGGCTCACGGGGAGATACCTGACGGCCCTTCTGCACGAAGACGACATAGCGGGCGCGAAGGAGTTCCTGACTGACCTCGCCGCCGGTGGCGAGACCCACCCATGGCCGAGATGGCGCGTGCGCTGTGCCGACGGCCGGTGGAAGACCGTGGATGCCCACGCCACGAACCTGCTCGATGAGCCGGGCATCCAGGGGATGGCCGTCGCGCTCTGCGAGGTGCTCACGCGACCGTCCCTGGCCGAGATCCCGAACGAGGCCGACTTGCGCGACGCGCTCACCGGGCTCGGTACTCGCGCCCTGCTCAGCGACCGGGTGCAACACGCGCTCACCCGCGCGCATCGGCATCAGCTGCCATTGGCGGTGGTACTCCTGGAGTTCGATGACTTTCGATCGGGGGGCCTGCGCGCCACCTATGAGGAACTCGAGGAACTGATCGCCGCCGCCGCCGCGCGGTTGCGCACATTCCTGCGAGCGTCCGATTCCGCCGCGCGGCTCGAGGGCACCCGCTTCGCGGTTCTCCTCGAGGACATGTCGGACGAACGGAACTTCGTCCAGGTCGCGCAGCGCCTCGTGTCGCTCTTTGCCGCACCGCTCTCCGTGCGGGGAAAGGACTTCACGCCCAGCGCGTCGATGGGCATTGCCAGCGCCATTCCTGAAGAGGGACCCGAAGACCTGCTGCGCAATGCCGATGTCGCCCTGCGATCGGCCAAACGCCGGGGACGCGGCGCGTGCGAACTCTACGACCCGCAGGTACACCCGGCGGCTCTTGGCCACCGGCACCTGGAGGATGAGTTGCGACGGGCCATCGAGCAGGGTGACTTCTCGCTGGTCTATCAACCGATCGTCGTGCTCCGCAGCCGACGGATCGCCGGCGTTGAGGCTCTGGTACGCTGGCATCACCGCGAGCGCGGTCTCATCCCGGCTGCGGCATTCATCCCGGTGGCGGAAGAGACGGGCCTGATCATCCCCCTGGGACGGTGGATCCTGACCGAGGCCTGTCGGCAGCTGCGGAGCTGGCAGGAGGTCATCGGGACCGAGCGGAGTCTCACAGTGACCGTCAACATCACGGCGCGCCAGCTGCTCCACGCCGACTTCAGCACCGACGTGGCCACCGCGGTCCGCGAGTCCGGGATCGCTGCGCATCGTCTGGTCCTGGAAATCACCGAAAGCGCTCTGGCGCGCTCGGTCACCGACGCGCTGGCACGGTTGCGCGAGGTACGCGCCATGGGCGTCCGATTCGCGATCGACGACTACGGTTCGCGCAGCGCCACCATCGGCGATCCGACGGACATTCCAGTGGACATCCTCAAGATCGACCGCACGTTCATCAGCCAGGTGACGCGCCGGCCCGAGGACCACGCGGCGACCCGCGCCATCATCGCGCTCGGCAGGCTGAAACAGCTGCGCACTGTCGCTGAGGGTATCGAACGCGAGGATCAGCTTGCCGAGCTGCTCCGGTTCAAGTGCGAGTACGGACAGGGCACGCTGTTCTCCGAGCCAGTTTCGGCCGAGAACTTTCTCCAGCTTCTGCGTCGCGACTGACGACTGCCGGCACACCGCCTGGCCGTCGTGCGTCAAGCGTCCGCTTCGGTCGCGGCCCCGTACTCCTTGCGGTAGAACTCGATCAGCTCGAACAGATACGTGATCGCCAGCGGCCCGAGCAACACACCGGGCAGGCCGAAGTACTTCACGCCGGCGAACGCGCCGAGCAGCGTGATCATCGGATGAATGCCTGACACGCGCTTGTAGACGAGCGGACGGATGAAGTTGTCGATGTTGCTGGCGAGCACGCCCCCGATGGCGAGCAGCACGATGGCACGGCCAAAGCGCGCGTCTGCGAGAAGCACCAGCACTCCAGGGAGCCAGATGAGTCCGCTGCCCAGCACGGGCAGGACCGAGGCGAAGCCGGTCATCGTTCCCCAGAACAGGGGATGCGGCAGGCCGACGATCCAGAATCCCGCGCCGACGATGCTGCCCTGGAGCAGCGCCGTGACGGCCGTCCCGAGCAGAGTGGCTCTGGTGATGCTGAAGAAGTGCACCCGCAGCGCATCGGCCGTCGCGGCGGAGAAAGGAATGTAGGAACGGACCGACGTCCACAGCTCATCGCCTGAGCGGAGGAGGTAGTACAACCCGAAAAAGGCGATGAAGAGATTGATGACGGCCTGCGTCGCACTGCCCAACACGCTGAATGCCTGGCGTGACACCCATCCGGCCGCGGTGCCGCTGGCACGAGCGATCTGATCGCCGATGTGCAGTCCCCCGACGCGCAGCGCCGACACCCGCGACAGAAAATCGCTCTGCTGCGCGCCGCGCAGGATATCGGGCGCCTGGGCCACGACCAGGCTGACCAGCCAGGCCAGCGGCAGCGCAATGCCGATGACCGCGCCGATCAGCGTGAGGGAAGCCGCCAGGTCCGGATGCAGGTGCCGGCGCATGACGCGGTACGGTCCGACGCACACTGCGTACAGGACGCCCGCACCCAGCAGCCCCATGATGAACGGCGCCACGAGGTAGAGGATGCCGGCCGCCAGTACCAGGATGAGGAAGCCGGCGCGGTCGCGTGCTACGTTGAGAAACCGCATCTCGCCTAACGAATCTCGCGGCCGCCGCGCCGGTTGTCTGGGACGAAGCGGTCGTGCGCCGGCATCCGCACCGCGACCAGGGAGGCCGAGTCGAGCGTGGTGCCGGCAGCGAGGATGCCATTGGCCGCAAGCAGAAATGCGGTGAGGCTGTAAGTCTCGTCGTTCGACAGCGTCCCCGGCGTCAGCAGCGGCATGGTCCGCCGGACGTAGTCGAAAAGCGATGTGGCGTACGGCCAGTAGTTACCGATGGTGTGCTTCAGCGCGGCATTGGTCGCGAACGGAAACCCGGAGCGCGGATCGCGTCCGATGAGCGGCGGGTTGGGCGCGATCCCTTCGCCACTGGCACCGTGACACACCGCGCATTGGGCGCGATAGAGCCGCTCGCCGGACGCCACGTCGCCACGCCCCGGTGGCAGGCCTTCGCCCGACGGCGACACGTCGATGTCGAGCGCCGAGATTTCGGCGGGCGTCGCGACCGTCCCCAGGCCGTAGCGCGGCGCCGCCGGAGCCGGTGCCTGCGTCTGCCCGGAATCGCCTCCGGCGTGTTGCTCCCGCGCTCCACACGACGACAAGGCTCCCCACGCCGCGACGGCAGCGACGACGCGCCCGATCCGCATCAGGTCTCCCCGTGAAAGAACACGCGGCCGTCGCGCTGCACCCGCCACCCGCGGATGCAGTTGAAATGGTAGCTCGTGCCGATGCCCCGCACTGCCAGCAGCGCCTGCCGGGTGGGCTGCACGTAGCCGGTATCGTCGGTAGCCCGGCTCAGCAAAGTCGTTTCTTCCGCACGCCATTCCCACATGAGCGAGAAGCGCGTGTGCGCGCGCGCCGGCGCTGGACCGTCCAGCACGGCATCCGACCAGGTACGGCCGGCGTCGGTGCTAACTTCCACACGCGTGATGCGCCCGCGGCCCGACCACGCCACCCCGGAGACCGGATACCATCCCGGCGCCGGCAGCCTGCCGGGGTACGCTGGCGATGTGATGACCGACTTCGCGTCCATCGCGAAACTGAACTGCCGGGCGGTCCCGTCAGGCAGCGGATCGGTGTACGTCGACGTCTCCCACCGGGTCATCCACGGTTGCCTTCCAAGTTCGATCCGGCGCAGCCATTTGACGTTGGTGTTTCCCTCGTAGCCGGGCAGCAGGAGGCGCAACGGGAAGCCCTGCTCCGGCCGAAGCGGCTCGCCGTTCTGGCCCCAGACCACCAACGCGTCGTCGCGCGCCTTCTCGATCGGGATGCTCCGGGCGAGCTTGCACGCGTCGCCGCCCTCGGCGAGAAACCACGTGGCGTCCGGCGCCGCCCCGGCTTCCTCGAGGAGGACCGCGAGTGGCACACCCGTCCATTCGGAGTTGCTGGTGAGTCCGTCCACCTGCTGCGGCGACATCTCCGGTTTCGGAGCCACCCACGCGCTGCGCCCGTTTCCCGAACACTCCACGAAATGAAGGCGCGTGACCGAGGGGAAGCGCTTCACCTCATCCACGGTCAGCATCAACGGCCGCTGCACCAGTCCGTGGATGAGCAGACGATGGTGTTGCGGATCGATCCGTGGTACCCCGGCGTGATGCCGTTCGAAATGGAGATCGGAGGGTGTGATGGTGCCGCTCAGACTTTGGAGCGGCGTGAAGGAGCTGCCGACGATCTGACCAATCGGCGCTCGAGGAGTCGGTTCGGCGAACGGCGAGCGCGACCCGATTGCGCTGGTGGGCACGCCGGGCGCAGAGGTTGGATCCGCCACGCCGGGGCCGTGGTCGGCGCCCGCGGCGACCTGCCCGTTTCCCGCGACTCCCTCCCCTGACGACCGTGCCGCCGCCGGAAGGCCTGCGAGAACCGCGCTTCCCAGAGCGCCTGCCGCGCCGGCGAGGAGGCCTCGACGCGTCACCGTCGGCTTGCTATAGCGCATGGCGTATGCTCCTGGCTGGCTGCCTGATCACCCCGGAATGGAAGCGACCAGAGTGTTTGCGGCTTCACCACGTGTCAATGGTGCCGTCTCCCGGTCTGACCTGCGCGGCCGCGTAATGAGCGCCGGCACGACCTTGGACCGGCGTATTCTCCCTCCTGCTGTGACCGCGCGCTGGCAATGGACAAGGAGCTGTCCAAGAAGTTGTGCCGGGACCACCGGCTGGACGGAGCCGTTTCTCCGTGGCGAGATTTGACCGGTTGGCGTGTACCGTCCCGCGGTCACCCGGCCGGGATCGGAGGCGGCTGGCGAGGGCGCGCCTCCCCGCGTGCCGGGCGAGCGGGGCATCGCGTTGCAGACAATACCATCGGCGTTTCGGTCCATGCCGGTCCGACTGCCTAACGATACTACTGCCGCTTGCGGAAACACCCCCTTTCAGGAGGCTGCCGTGGAGACCACGCGACGTGAGTTCATCGAGCGCATCGGCGCCGGAGCGGCGCTGTTGAGCGCCGCCCCGCTGTCCATCGACGCCGTCACGCGAACGCTCGCGGCATCGCCGCATTCCCAGGAGAAATGGGATCTCTCATGGGTGGACCGCCTGACCGGGGCGCACAAGGCGGTGTTCGACGTCCCGGGCATCGAGAGCGGGTACGGTGTGTGGCGGGCGACGCTGTGGACCAGTCAGTACAACCAGGTTCTCGGGATCCCGGCGCGCGACCTCTCGGCCGTCGTTGTGATGCGCCACGAGGGAATCGCCCTCGCCATGCAGCAGTCCTACTGGGACAAGTATGACATCGGCAAGGCCAAGCACGTCCTGCACCCGGTCACACAGGAACCGACCGATCGCAACCCGGTGCTCCTGTCATCGGCGCGCGGCGAAATACCGGCTGACTACGATCCGGTGCAGCTGGACAAGTTCATCGCCCGGGGGGGCGTGGCACTGGCGTGCAACATCGCCTTCGACGACTGCGTGCAGACGGTGAAGTCGAAGGACGGAGTGAGCGACGATGAAGCCCGGAAGCGCGCGCTGGCATACCTGGTACCTGGTGTCGTCCTCCAGCCTTCCGGCGTCTTTGCCGCCATTCGCGCTCAGGAGGCGGGGTGCATCTATTTGCGCGCCAGCTGATCCCGTCCTCACTCGTCACCCGCTCGACCGAACGCCGGCCCGTTGGGCCGGCGTTCTTCTCAGGGGCACGCATCAAGGCCGGGATCTCGGCGACAGTCGGCCCCGCGCCGGACAAGCCACGCGCTTCCTGTTCGTCGTCCACAAATTGGGTCAGGCGTGACGGATGCCCGCGCGCGCGCGTCCGCTGCGAAGGGCACGCTCCAAGTGAGACCTGGCACACATTGAGGGATTCTAACTATTCTTGCGGGTCCGGATAATCCTGCGTTCATGTTGCAGTTTTTCGCTCGCACACCCATGCTGATATCGGCCGGCGGCTCGCAGACCGGCTCAGCCATTCACATTCGGCGGCCAGACGCTGGACGGAGCGATGGACATGGGAGCTAGTCGCGCTCTCTCGATTCGATACCGGCTCCCTCTGCTGATCTGCGGTATCGTGCTCGGTGTGGTCGTTATTTATGGCGGTGCCGGGTATCGTGAGGAACGGCGCGCCGAACAGTTGCGCGCGGTGCAGAGCGTGCAGAGTGCCACCCGGCGCATGAGCGACGTTCTGGGCAATTCCGGGGCGACTCTCCTGGCGCACGCCAGGGCGATCGTGTCGCTCCCGTCGGTCGCGGCGCGACTCGGCTCCGCCCACACCACGGGATCGGGACGTCTGCTCGATACGCTCCGGGCAGTGGCGCGGCGAAGCCCGAACCTCATCGCGATCGAGTTGCGCGACCCCGGAGGTAAAGTTGTCCTCGCCACGTCGACTGGAGGCGCGGTGCGGGACAGCGTGGCGCGCGCACTCATTGCCGCGCGCGGCGATGCTGATGATGCGGCGGTGGTGGGTCCGCTGTTCGCCGTGGACACGGGCGTCTTCTACGCCGTCCTGGCGCGCGTGCGGCCTGCCGGGCGCCCTGTCGGGTGGGTGATCGAAGTCCGACGCCTCGGACTCAGCCCGCAGGTGAAGGACCAACTGAACGAACTCGCGGGGTCGGAGGCACGCCTGCTGCTGGGCAACTCCGCCGGCGACGTCTGGACCGACCTCGCGAGTGTGGTTCACGCGCCCCCGCTCACTGTCGCCACACCGGACAGCGTGTTCCGTATCGCGCGACCCGATGGGAGCGTATGGCTTGCATCGGTGGCGCCGGTCGCGAACACGCCATGGTCGGTGGTTGCGGAGCTGCCGAGCGCGCTCGTCCTGCAGCGAGCACACGAGATTCTTCTGTGGCAGGTCATCGTGGGACTGGCTTTGCTGGCCGCGGCGGCGGCCATCGCGTGGACAGTCAGTGGCCGCTTCGCGCGGCCGCTTCTGGAGGTTGCCGAGGCTGCGGCGGCGGTCAGCGCCGGGGACTACTCTCGCCGGGTACGCATCGTCAGGCGTGATGAGGTGGGCGCCCTGGGCGCCGCGTTCAATGGCATGGCCACTAGCGTATCGGACTCGCGGCGCCAGCTCCAGGATCAGGTGGTGGCGCTGGCGGCCTCGGAAGCGCGGTACCGGGATCTGTTCGAGCACAACCCGAATCCGATGTATGTCTTTGACGTTGCCACGCTCGCGTTCCTGGACGTGAACAAGGCGATGGTCCAGCACTACGGATATTCCCGCGGCGAACTGCTCGGGATGTCTATCCGCGACATCCGGCCGGAAGAGGACGTGGCGGCCCTGCTTCGCGTCATCTCGCAGTTGCCGCCCGAGTTCGAGAATGCGGGAGTGTGGCGGCACCGGAAGAAGGACGGCGCGCTCATCGAAGTGGAGGTCACGTCGCATGAACTGACGTTCGACGGTCGCCGGGCGCGGCTGGTCCTCGCCACCGACGTGACGGAGAGCCGACGCGCGGAACGCGAACTGCGCGCCGCGCGGGAGCGCCTGCAGAAGGTCATTGCCGCCAGCAGCGCCGTGATCTATCAGATGCGCATGCAGTCGGGAGAAGCCCGCCTCGAGTGGATCAGCGAGAACGTTACGCGGATCCTCGGCTACTCGACAGACGAGGCGCTCGCGCCGGGATGGTGGACCGAGCATCTGCACGCGGAAGACCGGACTCGGCTCCTCGACGATCCTTCTCGCTTCGCGCGCGACGCCACTCAGGCATATCGGTTCCGCCACAAGGATGCGTCCTGGCACTGGATTCGTGATGAGCAACGCGTTCTGGCCGACCCGCAGGGCAGGCCGGCGCAGGTGGTGGGCGCGCTGCTCGACGTCACCGAGCAGCATCAGCTCGAGGATCAGTTCCGCCAGGCGCAGAAACTCGAGGCCGTTGGCCGCCTGGCCGGAGGTGTTGCCCACGATTTCAACAACCTGCTCACGGTCATTCTCGCCGAGTGCGACATGTCGATGAGCGGACCGGCTGGGCAGTACGATTGGCGGACATCCATGGAAGAGATCAAGAAGGCGGCGGAACGCGCGACGCTGCTGACCCGTCAGCTTCTGTCGTTCTCACGCCGACAGCTCGTTGCCCCGGCAGATCTCGACCTCAGCGACGTGGTGGCAGGGCTGACGACGATGTTGCGACGTCTGATCGGCGAGGATGTGGAGCTTCGGACCCGGCTCGCCGATGCCCTCGGCGCAATCCGCGCGGATCGCGGGCAGATCGAGCAGGTCGTGGTCAACCTGGTGGTGAATGCCCGCGACGCCATGCCGACCGGCGGACTGCTGGTAATCGAAACGGCGGCCGTCGCCCTCGACGCGGAGTACACGCGGCTCCACGCCGACTGCGCGCCGGGCGAATACCTGATGTTTTCGGTGAGCGACACCGGCAGCGGCATGACGGCCGACGTGCAGTCACACTTGTTCGAGCCATTCTTCACCACCAAGGAGCACGGCAAGGGGACGGGCCTTGGGCTCGCGACCTGCTACGCCATCGTCAGGCAGTTCGGCGGTCATATCGGCGTATACAGCGAGGTGGACGTCGGCACCACCATCAAGGTCTACTTGCCGCGTATGGAGAAGACGAGCGAACGCGCGCCCTTCGGCGCCGCCCAGGTCGACGCGCACGGCACCGAGACCATACTCCTGGTGGAAGACGAGGCCCCTCTGCGCGCCATCGCGTCGCGTGCTCTCACGAGTCGCGGGCACACGGTGCTTCAGGCCGCGGACGGTGAGAGCGCCCTCCGGTTGCTTCAGGAGCACCGGGACCCCATCCATCTGCTGCTGACGGACGTGGTGCTCCCACGAATGGGAGGACGCGAACTCGCGGAGCGGGTCCGGCACCTGCGACCCGAGCTGCGCGTGCTGTTCGTGTCAGGGTACACCGATGACGTGATTCTCCAACACCGCCTGCTGGAGCACGACATCATGCTGCTGCAGAAGCCGTTTACGATTGCCGGGCTGGCGCAGAAGGTACGCGAAGCGCTCGACGCGCCGACCTCCCACAACGGCCGCAACACCTAACGAGCGGGCTCCGGAATCGGAGCCCGCTCGAGTCCTTCCGCGCTCGGATACTGCTACCGCCGCCCTTCGCTGGCCGGCTGGCGCGGCGCCGGCCGCCCGGCGTCGAGGTCGTTCCAGTTCAGGATGGCGTTGAAGCCGAAGATGTAGGTTCCCTGCGTCTGCCAACGCCAGTAGGGGCGAATGGCAAAGCTGACCACATGCCCCTTCCCCACCGGCGCATCCACCAGCTGGGCGCGTCCCGAGAGCGCGCTGCCGCCCGCCAGCACGCCGGAGAGCAGCATCTGGGTGGTGTCGGTCGGGAAGCGCAGCACCACGCGCGGGGCCTCGGTGGCACCGCCGCCGCCGAACCCGCCGAATCCGCGGCCACCACCACCGAATCCACGCCCTCCTCCCCTGCCGCCGCGGCCGCCACCGGTCTCCGCCTCCGGTTCTCCGGCACCACCTAACGAGGGAAACGTCGAAACCGCTGGTGGGTTGGCCATCGGCTGCGTGTTCTGACTGTAATCATTGCCTCCACGTCCTCCGCGGCCGAAGGCAAACGCACCTCCACCGCCACCTGCATTCAACACCGGGCCCTGGCTGAAGTAGACCGGGATCTGCGCGTCGGCGAGGCCGTAGGCGAGGGGGCTCTTCGCGTCACTCACCATACCGCGCAGGATCGTGCCGCGCGCAAAAAGGCCGTCCGGGCTTTCGACCGAGACACCCGGCGTGAGATTGTATTCCGGGAAGAGCGTGGACGTCGACCCTTCGGTGATGAGCGTGCCGCCGGCTTCGACGAACCGGTAGAGGTTCATCAGGCCGTCGATCCCCATGCCGCCGCGGATATCGTCGGTGGAATCGGGCGTCCCGAAGCTCGGTGTCTCCGCCGTCTTGCGATACGGGACCGGCGCGCTTCCCGCCATGGGCACCCCGGCTACCACCGACTGCGCGCTCCCACCCGTGTGGGGGTAGATGACGACGTCGTATTTCGAGCGCAGATCCGGCATGTTCGCCAGTTCCTTGTCACCCGTGTACGTGAACGGAATGCCGTAGGTCTCCAGCGCCGCGCGCACCCAGCCCTCGTCCTGCGTCCGGCTCCAGCTGTGCAGATACAGAATGCGCGGGATGTCGAGGTCGTGGGTCTTCACGGCAGGCGCCGACGCCATCGCCCACGCCGAGAGCCCCAGGTTCTTGAGGACCGGGCCCACCTGCGCCGCGTTGGCGTTGGGGATGATGATGGCGCCGGCCCGGAAGTGATGGCCGCTGGCATCGAAATCATCTTCGGCGGCCTCCATCTTCACATTGGCGAGCTTGTAGCGGAATGTGACGATGTTGTTGTCACCGCTGTGCTCCACCACGATCACGTTGCCTGCGCCGGCGATGCCTCCCGGAGCCGTGACGTGGCCGGACACCATCTTCATCGGTTGCTGCAGAACTGCCTTGTCGTCGACCGGGTCGATCACCACGTCGCGCAGGTACTGGAAGGTCCATCCCGTGTCGTCGTACGGTGACGGATTCCCCGTGGCGTAGCGCTGCACCGAGAAGTACATGTCGGCCACCGTGCGATACGGCTGGTCGCCGCGAATGATGTAGTCGCCAGGTTTCACATCCACGCTCCCCGCCTTGAACGCGGACGACGCGGTGTGGAACTCGACCCCCTGGTCGATCAGCTCGTTCACGGCGTCGGCGGCATCGGCCTTGCGCCGCTGGGTGGCCGGGATGACCCACGCATAGGTGGGGCCGTCCTTCCCTTTCTCCACGGCCCGCTTGTTCTTGACCCAGTAGTTGTCGAGGAACAGCTCGCGGTCCTTCCCCACCCGGTTCAGCGCGAAGAGAATCGCGGACTCCTGGATGTTCGTGTTGTTGCGCGGGCCCCATGGCACCGTGGACGGCGTGGGGTTCGGACGGAACCACTCCCGGCTCTGATTGACCCGAACGGTGCTGGTATCCGGACCGTAACCCTGGACCTCGTAGAACCGTCCGATCGCGTTGTGCGCATGGGCAACGAAGAACATGTAGTTCGGGACCCAGCCGTCGTAGAATCCGTACGTCCACACGCCGGGTACGCCGCGCTTCGTCATCTCGATGATGTCGTTCTCGGCGAGCAGCCACCATTCGTCAATCGTGATCGCATCGACCTGCTCATTGTACGGGCCCGTTCCGGTCGAGGCGTACAGCAAGGTCTGCGCCTCATGGAGATCGTGCAGAATCGTCGGGTGCCACTCGAGCCCGAACTTCTCGATGTTCCGCGTCAGTGCGAGGAACTGCCCCATCCCGTCGCGGTTGTTGTCGTGCTGCACGTACTTCCCCCAGTACATCATCAGGTTGTTCCGCGACACGCCAGCATGCGCTTTGCCGTAATTGTACGCGTCCACCACCTTGTCGCGACCGTCCGTCTCCACCACCGGCGTGATCATCGTGATCACGTTGTTCCGGATGTTCTGGATGAGCGGCGTCTCTTCCACCACCAGGCGATACGCCAGCTCCATCAGCATCTCCGGACCGCCGGTCTCCGGCGAATGCATGCCGCTGGTGATCCAGTAGATCGGTTTCGCGACCTTGATCATCTGCTCGGCCTGCGCCTGCGTGGTCTTTCGCGGATCGGTGAGCGCGGCCAGGTATCCCTTGTACCGATCGAGATTGCGGATCGTCTCCTCGTTCGCGATCACCAGCACGGACATGTCCCGTCCTTCCTCGGACTTGCCGATCGTCCAGTACTTCGCGCGCGCCGGGGCCGCTTTGGCGACCTTCTCGAGGTACGCGTTCATCTGCTCGCTGTTGTCGAGAATGCCCCACGCGCCGATGATGTGGCCAAAGTGGGCCAGGGGCGTCGGCACCGTGCTGGACGCCGGCAGATGATCCACCAGCTCGGTCGAGATGCGCGGATCGCGCAGAAATTGCTTGATCTGCTTCGTGTACTCCTCGTCGACTTTCTGCTGGGCCACCGCCGCGGGAACCCGGATCAGCGACCACGCGGCTACCAGTAGCAGCCACGCGAATCGGCGCGTCGAACGCGACCGAAGAGACATGTCGTTTCCTCCGACTTGTGGATTGCGGCGCCGGGCTCTCCGGCGCGTGCTCAGTGTGATGCGCTCAAGGGATACGCGCAACCGCGCGCCGGCGCTCACAGCACGGCGGTCGCCAGCGCATGGACAGGAGGCACGTTGAACGGAGTCCGATGCCGACGGACCCACGGACTGTGTGCCAGTGACCGAGGGATCGCTGCACGCGGCCGGCCAAGTGGCCGGCCGAGGTAGCTTTACGGCTTGTCGCGAACACCTCACTGGAGGGACGGTGAGCTCAGCCATACGGACGAAACGTGCGGCCTCGAACCCGCTCCGGCGGGGAATCGCCGGTCGAAGCCCTCGCCTCCGCGTTCCTGCTCACGATCCTGTTCCTGAACAGTTCCCGGGCTTCACGTGCCGTTGACGCTCGGCCTGCTGCAGCGAGCCATCACCTTCAAGTTCGAGGACTGGAGCTACGACCAGGTATGGGTGATGCTCCCCGCGCTCGGCTTCCCCGGCCTCGCACTCGCCAGGAGACGGTACGGATGAAGAGGCGGATGACGGTGCTGCGGGCCGAGCGCGACTGGTCGCAAGCCCACCTCGCGGAACGACTGCACGTCTCCCGACAGACGATCGTAACGCTGTCGTTAGGATGCGGTCGTCAGATTCCATGCAGCGACCGTGCCGGGAGATCCCCCCGCCCCACCGTAGTACGGCGCGCGCGGCCTCACCCCTCCGGCGCACAGCAAGTCACCGACCGCCGGCGTGGCGCCGTCCGCTCTCACTCTTCCGTCATCAGCCGGAGCCGGGCTCCGGGAGGTCTCATGAGATCACTGTACCTGACCGTTGCAGCCGTGACCGCTTCCGCGTCGAGCGCGTTTGCGTCCACGCCGGCGGCGCGCAGTACGCGAACCCCTGCGCCGCAGGCCCCGGTCACTGTCGAGATCCAGAACAACCGTGCGATGTCTGTTGTGCTGTACGCACAGCGGGACAATCAGGAAGTCCGGATCGGCCGTGTGGCGGCTCACGGTTCGGCGGTCGTGGAGGTTCCGCGATGGCTGGTGTTCGACCGGCCTCACATCGATTTCTTTGTGCATCCGGAATCAGGCTTCGACGCGAACACCGGCGACGTGCGCGTATCGCCCGGCGACCGCATCGGCATCCTGGTCGCGACGCGCTGAGGCACGGCGTGCGGGTGCCGGACGGTCCGGCACCCGGAGGTGCTTCCGGGACGGCGGCGTGTGACCCCATTGGTCCGATCAGCGGCCCCATGGGGTCGCACTTTGTGGGCCGGGTGGTCGAAAGGGTCGGACCGATGCCTGGTTCAACCTCGCCGTGGACTCCTCCGTATACAGAGTCGGAGCCATCGACCCCCCCGCGAGGATTCCATGCCCGGTCTTTCCGCCCGTTTTCCCCGGTCTTCACGTCGCATCCTGTTCGCCGCCGCATTCACGCTCGTCGTGGTGCCGGGTGCCGTGGTCGCGCAGCAAACGCGCCCCGACACCGCACGCCGGTTCCGACGCGCGCCGGTGGCCATGGACAGTGCGCGCGCAGCGCGTCTCTATGTGAGCAACCGGCCGGAGGACCTGCCCAAGGCCGATTTCGAACGGCAGATCGTTGCCAAGACGCGTACCGACAGCATCTACGCGGCGCGCAGCGCCGGCGGCATGAGCTATCGGAAGGTGAGCTACAAGAGCAGCGCCGACGGGATGGTGATCCCCGCGTACCTGTTCGAGCCTCTGGAGCGGCGCGGCACGCACGGACACGCAGCGATGGTGTGGGTGCACGGCGGCGTGCACGGTGACTGGGGGACGAGCATGTTCCCGTTCGTGAAGGAAGCCGTGCAACGGGGCTACGTAATCATCTGTCCCGAGTATCGGGGCAGCACCGGCTACGGCGAGGCGCACTACATGGCCATCGACTACGGCGGCAAGGAACTCGATGACGTGGCCACCGCCGTCGACTATCTGAAATCGCTGTCGTACGTGGATCCGGAGCGCATCGGAATCATGGGGTGGAGCCATGGTGGCTTCATCACCGCGCATCTCGCGATGCGCAAGGACACGCCGTTCAAAGCGGCGGCGGCGATCGTTCCGGTGTCGAATCTGGTCTTTCGTCTCTCGATGAAGGGACCGGGATACCAGCGGGATTATGCGGCCGAGCCGGGCATCGGCGGGCTCCCGTTCGAAAAGCCGGACGAGTACATCAAGCGTTCGCCGCTCTACCACGTGGAGGACCTGCACATCCCGATCCTCGTCCACGTCGCGACCAACGACACCGACGTGAACTACGTCGAGGATCAGCAGCTCGTCTGGAAGCTCCGCGCGCTGAAGCCGGACCTCGCGGAGACAAAGGTCTACGTGGATCCGCCGGTGGGGCCCGCCGGCGGCGGACACACGTTCAGCCGTCGCGTGAATCCGGTTACCCTGGAGCGGGAAGACACGCCGGAGCAGATCGACTCATGGAACCGCTCGTGGGTCTTTCTGGAGTGGTGGCTCCGGCCCTACGAAGATCCGTCGAAGAAGTCCGCCACCGATGGTGGCGCCGTGAAGCCGCGGTAACGACGCGGTTCACCAGGACGTAGGGTGGCGATACGCGCCCGGCGTGCTATGCCGCGGCGCCGGACGCCGCCTTTGCTCCCAGCAGGGCGTCGATCTGGGCCGCCGCCATGGGGCGGCTGAACAGGAACCCCTGTGCGGCGTTGCATCCAAGCGCGCGCAACTGCTCCTCCTGCCGCACATCCTCCACTCCTTCGGCGATGGTCCGCAGCGTCAGGGTGCCGGCCAGGGAGACGATGGTGCGCACCAGCGCTGCGTCGTTCGTTCCGCGCAGCAGACCATCGACGAACGACTGATCGATCTTGAGCACGTCGACCGGAAACTGCTGGAGATACGACAGCGACGAGTAGCCGGTGCCGAAGTCGTCGATCGCCAGCCGCACCCCGAGCTCCTTCAGCTCGCGGAGGCGACGGAGCGTCGTTTCGGTTTCGTGCATCAGCACGGTTTCGGTGATCTCGAGGATCAGGTTGGTTGGCGACAGGCCGGCCTCGACCAGCGCCGAACGCACGTCGTCCACCAGGGCATCGTGAAGCAACTGCTTGCCCGACAGATTGACCGTGACGGTCAGCGGCAGCGCAGATCGTCGATGGTTCCAGTCCGCCGCCTGGTTGCACGCCTGGTGCAGCACCCAGCTTCCTAACGAGAGAATCAGCCCGCTCTCCTCGGCCACCGGGATGAAGGTCTTGGGCGCCACTTCGCCGCGCTTGGGATGCGACCATCGGAGCAGAGCCTCCACGCCGGTGACCTCGCTGGATCGCAGGTCGACGATCGGCTGATAGGCCACCGTCAGTTCCTCGCGCTCGATGGCACGTCGCAAGTCGACCTCCAGCGACACGCGATCCACCAGCGCCGCGTGCATCTCGGGGTCGTAGATCACCCAGCGGCCGCGTGCCCGGTGTTTCGCCTCGTACATCGCGACGTCGGCGTTCCGCAGCAGCTCCTCGGCGCCTTCCTCGCCGCCGAGCACCGCGATGCCCACGCTGGCGCCCACGGTCATCACGCGGCCGAGCGAAATCTCAACCGGGAGGCGCAGAGCTTCGACGATTCGCGACGCCACCACCTCCGCACCCTTCGAGGCGTGCATCTGCTCGAGCAGGACCGCGAATTCGTCGCCGCCCAGTCGGGCCACCGTATCGCACCCTCGGGTCGCGCTCCGAAGACGCGCGGCCACCACCTCGAGCATCCGATCGCCGGCCGCGTGGCCCTGCGTGTCATTCACTGACTTGAAGTTGTCGAGGTCGAGCAGCATGACCGCGATCCGTCCCGATTCGCGCTCGGTTCGCGCGAGCGCGTGCTCGAGCCGGTCGCGGAACAGGGCACGATTGGCGAGTGCGGTCAGGGGGTCGTGGAACGCCTGGTGCAGGAGCTGGGCCTCCAGCGCTTTGCGCTCCGAAATGTCCTGCACCATCGCAATCAGATGCAGAGCGTCCTTCTCCTGCGCCCGCGACACGGTCAGTGTACCCCACGCCACGTGCCCGTGGCGTCCCACGAATCGCACCTCCGAGGTGGCGTTCTCCCGCATTCCCTCCGCCACCTCGCGCGCCAGGATCGCCGTCGCATCGGCGTCCTCGGCCGGGGCGAAGTCCGACAGGTGGCGTCCGCTCATGTCGCGAAGCGACAGGTCGAGAAACCGCTCGAATGCCGAATTGGCGTGCAGGACACGCGCGTCGCCGTCGAGGACGATGATGCCCACCGCCGAGTGCTCGAACACCGCGCGGAATCGTTCCTCAGACGCGCGCATGCCGTCGACGGATCGACGCAGTGTCCTCTCGTTCCAGGCGGTGGCGTACGTCAGGACGATGCCTCCGACCACGATGAGCAGCACCTTCGCGCCCTCGTCGAGCGGGGTGGTGCCGCTGGCCCGCACCGAATCGAGCGGGCTGCTGAGCAGCGGAAGCCGCGTAGTGACGAGGAAGAAGAGAGCGATCGCCGCGTACTGCAGGGCCGCGGTAGCCGTGGCCTTGGCGGCGCGAGACGGCGACCCGGTGAAGGGGCGCGCCGCCAGGATCACCAGATACGCGGTCCACATCGGCGACTTGACCGCCAGATCGGGCATGCCGAACAGCCCGTACCCGAGCAGCAGCAGCGAGACCGCGGTGATGTCGAGGTAGGTATTGAGGGCCGACAAGTGCGTCCAGCGCCGCCCCGGCTTGTGCAGTATCAGGTGCTGACCGATCGCCCAGAGCAGCATCGGGGCGCAAACCACGATGTTGACCCAGTTCAGGTCGTGGGTCAGGTACGGCGCCCACAGACCCGCGACGATGCCGAGCAGGCCGATGACGGCGATACGAACGCCGTTGATGATGCGTTCCGCCGCGGCGTACTGCGCGTCGAGCACCGCCGCCGTCGCTGTGTCAAATGCGGATTGCCAGGCCGGTAGGATGCTGCGCATGTGCGGGTATCTTCCCTCGTGCGGTGGATTTAGAGTCCCGGCCCATATTGACTGCAGAGGTCGGCTCCCGGTCACGCCTCGCCGGCTTCTCCGCTCGTGCCCACATCTCACATTTCTGATGGTCGTGTCAGGCATTCCCTGAGGTGGCCATCGAGGGAATTGCAGGTTCGGCGCTCGCGAGCGCGTCCGGTTTGGCCGCGTACACCACTCCTGCCTAATATCCGGATCCTCGAGGACAGCCCGTCACCGACCGCCGGCCTTCCACCACCATGTTCTCCGGCCCCCAAATCGCTTCGCTGGTAACGTCGTTAGGCGTCACGCACGTGGTGACGGTGCCGGACAGCACGATCGGACGGTGGGAACAGGCGATCGAAGGGACCGGGACCACCCGGCTGGTCCGCGTCTGCCGCGAAGGCGAGGCGTGGGGCGTGGCGGCAGGGCTGTATCTGGGCGGCGCGATGCCGCTCGTGATGATTCAGTGCACCGGGCTCTTCGAGTCCGGTGACGCGCTCCGGAACATTCTGCACGACTGGAAACTGCCGCTGTTCAGCCTCATCGGATACCGGAGCTATCTCAATCAGGAAACGCTGCCTGGCGACACGTGCCTGGTGTTCACCGAGCCGATCCTTCGGGCCTGGGAAATCGACTATCGGCTCATCACGTCGCCCGATCAACTCCCCGCGATCGTGCAGCACGTTCGGCATTGCCGCGCCGCCGTCATTCCCGGCGCAGCGCTCATCGCCGAGGGCAAGGCATGACCGGATCCGCCGGCAGTCGAGCCACACCCGGACGCAACTCGCCCGAGTCGCGCCGGACACGGTCGCGCATGCCCCTGTCCGAGGTGGTACGCCTTCTGCACACTGCGCGATACCACGACGAGATCGTGGTAACGGCAATGGGGGTCGCCCGGGAGTGGATAGGGCTGGGTGCGGGTCCGCTGGATCTCGTCTACGTGCCCTCGAGCATGGGGCACGCGACCTCACTGGGTCTGGGGCTGGCCCTCGCGCGTCCGGACCGCAAGGTCATCGTTTGCAACGGCGACGGGTCGATGCTCATGAACCTCGGCTCACTGGTGTCCATTCCGGCCGCGGCACCCGGCAACCTTGTGGTACTCGTGTTCGACAACGGTGTCTACGAAATCACGGGATCGCAGCCAACCCCAGGGGCGGCGTCCGGCAGACAGGATGGACGAGACATCGATTTTGTCGCGATCGCACAGGCTTGCCGGTTTCGCTCGACGCTTCGCGTTGACGACCTGGCGGCCTGGAAACGCGACGTGCGTGCGATCCTGGACGCACCCGGTCCGACCTTCGCCGTGCTCGATGTGGCTCCGGTGCCCAACGCGCCTGGTCCGCGTTCTCCGGGCCCCGGCGCCGAACGCGCGCGGCGCTTCATGGCAGCGCTGGCGACGTCAGATCCGGCGACTCACCGGTCGGCGGCAGTGGACTAAGCCCAATCAGTGCGGCGGCGGAGACGGGCAGACGAGGGAGCGCCGGTCTAGTATCATCCACAGGAACCATCAGAGGCAGTCGCTCTCCAGGAGGTGGATCCATGTTTCGTCGACTCCTTGCCGCCACGTGTGCGGCGTCGATCGCGACCGTGTCGTTGCCTGGCGCGGCGCACGCGCCACGCTCCGTCCCGAGCGTCGCGCCCTCGATTGTCGAGTTCGAGATCCCGCGCGCGGGGGCGTTCCCGCACGATCCGGCGATGACCCCGGACGGGGTGGTTTGGTATACCGACCAGAACAACAGCTTCATCGGTCGGTTGGATCCGGCGACGGGTGCTTTCACGGATGTCGCGACACCGACGCCGGCCTCCGGACCACACGGCATTGTCCCAGACGCGAACGGAATGGTCTGGTACACCGGCCAGCGTGCGGGCGTCATCGGCCGGCTCGATCCGCGGACGATGAAGATCACCGAGTTCAAGCTCCCCGCCGCGGTCAACGCTCCGCATACGCCACTGGCGGTGGGGAACAAGATCTGGTTCACGGCGCAGACCAACAATGCGTACGGCGAGCTCGATCCGGCCACCGGGAATGTGCGCACGTTCGACTGTCCCACGCCACGCTCGCTGCCGTACGGCCTTCGGCGTGCGCCCGACGGCATGCTCTGGATCGCGTTGTTCGGGACCAACAAGCTCGGTCGGGTTGATCCGGTAAGCGGCGCAATCCGGGAGTTCGTGTTGCCCGAGAGCAGCGCGCGACCACGCCGGCTTGAGGTTACGAGCGACGGCATGGTCTGGTATTCCGATTACGCGCGCGGCTTTCTCGGCCGACTCGATCCGAAGACCGGCCAGGTACGGGAGTGGGCCTCTCCGTCGGGGGCCCGGTCGGCGCCGTACGGGATCGCGATCGGCAGCGACGGGCGCATCTGGTACAACGAGTCCGGTCCCGGTAACATGGTGGGATTCGATCCGAAGACGGAGCAGATGGTGACGGTCAAGATTCCCACCCGGGGTTCGGTGGTTCGCAACGTGTATTCCGATCCGAAGAATCATCGGATCTGGCTCGCCGAGAGCGGGATTCAGCGCATCGGGCGGCTGGATCTCGAACGTTAGGCATCGCGGGCGTTCAACCGGGGTGGGGGTCTGCGTCGCGCCACGATCTTCTCCCCGGGGGAAGATACCGGTGCGCGGCCTGGTGGGTCGGCGCCCGGCGCTCCACGGCAGGACACCGCCGCCACCGGGCGGGATGAATTCGGTTCGAAAACGGCGTATGCCAGGGGCCTCCGTACGGGGGACGGACCAGCGTCCTGGGGCGGGCGGCCGCTGAGGGACGGGCCGCGTCACGCCGCGAAGTGCGGGACGGTAATGGGACCGGGCAATTCACCGACCATCCACGATTCGCGAGCGCGCGCATGGAGAATCTCCCGTTCGATGAGTGCCTGGTGACAGACGCGGTGGCCTGCCGGTGAGCGGTGCCCCGGTGGCCGGCCGGCGCGGAGAGTATTTCGTGCGCCTAACGACTCCGGCCGATTTCGCCGGCATCGTGGCGGTCACCGCCCACGTCTACCCGACGTCGCCGCCCTGGAGTGAAGCGCAGCTCGCCTCCCACCTGGCGGTGTTCCCGGACGGGCAGTTCGTTGCCGTGGAGGCGAAGTCGGGCCGCGTGGCCGGGATGGCCGCCAGCCTGATCGTGCTCTGGGACGACTACGAGGTCGCCACCAGCTGGCGGGACTTCACCGACCATGGGATGTTCACCAATCATGATCCGGTGCAGGGGCGCACCCTGTACGGCGCCGAAGTCATGGTCGATCCCTCGATGCAGGGGCACGGCGTGGGCAGCCTGCTCTACGAATCACGACGTCGCCTGATCCAGCGTCTCGGCCTGCTGCGGATCCGTGCGGGATCGCGTCTGCGTGGCTATCACCGCCAGGCCGCGGCGATGAGCGCCGCCGACTATGTCGAGCACGTAATCCGCGGAGAACTGACCGATCCCACGCTGACCTTTCAGCTCCACCGCGGGTTTCGCGTGCTCGACGTGGTGCCGGGCTACCTGCGGCACGACCCCGAGAGCCTGGGGTTCGCCGCCGTGATCGAATGGATCAATCGCAAGGTGGCGCGGCCGGAGGATTTCCGGCACGGTAACCCGCGGTTTCGCGACGCCGAGCGGGCCCCGGGGTCCCCGGCGCCCGAATGATCAGGAACAGCGTTCGGCGATCAGCCACCAGGGAAGCTGGTGGCGGTTGGCTGAGGAGCCGTTCGCTGAAAGGTGGTGGCTGAGTGCTGCCAGCTGCCCCGTTCGTCAGAACCCCGCCTTCACCCCGAACAGGAACTGGCCGTCGTTGTTGCTTGACGCCCCTCGACTGCGCGCCTCGCTGTCGTACCGGTCCCGGAGGGTCACCGTCAGCGCCACTGCCGTCGTGACGTTGACCGCCAGCACGGTGTTGAAGTCGGCGGTATACGTGCCTAACGCATCCACCGCCGGCTGGTAGAACGTCACCTGCGAAACGTGCACGCTGGGGCCCAGCTGCTTCCGGAACCGGAACCGCAGCGACCAGCGCACCCGGGTGGAAACCGGCGCCGTCGCAGGGTCGGGATGCAGAACGTTCGTGTGCTCCCACAACGTCGCGAGACTCACGCTGAGGTCGTCATGTTCGCCCCAGCGCCGAAGGGTCAGCTTGCCGCCCACGCCGTTGCCGTAGCGCCGGGCGATCCTCTGTTGATAGTTGGCTTCGGCACTCCCGAACCAGAACGGGCTCCACCGCCCTTGCGGGAGGTAGTCCGCTCCCGCCGTCGTACGCCACGAACGCGCCGTCACGCGGCGGCGGCCATCGTTGTCGCGCGAGTCCGCATAGGTGAGGCTCACGTCCCAGCGCAGCTCGAGCGTGCTGTCGGCATGCGAGGTCCCGACGGTTCCGGAGACAACACGTCCCTGCGCCGAACCGAACAGCAGGTTCGCGCCCGCCTCGACGGTGGTGCGCCACGCCCGGTCCTGGGCCCGGGCCGCCAGGACCGGCACAAGGAGGACCGCCGAGCTGAGCAGCAGGCCCAGCTTATCCCGGGCGAGTCGGTTCAGGGGTGGCATTTTGCGAATCTAATGAGCCCCCCGGACCATCGGCGCGGCCCACCGCGCGGGACAGGGATGAATTGACGAAGCGGCATTCTGGCGACACGATTGTACGGCTGCGTTCGTTGCCCTCGACCCTTTCGCTTCCGACCATGCGACGACTCCATCTGCGTCACGCCATCGCCGTGCTCCTTCTCGGCGCCTGCTCGAAGCCGGCACCGGCTCCGGCGCCCGCCCCGCAACCGAGCGGACGCGGGAACACGGTTCCCACTCCTCGCACCGACACCGGAGCGCCGGAGCCAGCTGGCGGGGGAGGCGGAGGGCGCGGCGGGCGTGGCGCCCAGGGCGGCGCGCAGGGCGCGACTGCCGAGCCGAATCCGCAGCCGTATCGTCGCGTGGTGACGGCTGAAGCGAAGTCACGCAGCGGCATGTTCACCGTGCACCACATCGGATCGCGCGTGTTGTTCGAGATTCCCGCGTCGCAGCTCGACAAGGACGAGCTGCTGGTCACGGAGATCGCGCGGACCGTGCTGGGGAGCGGCTACGGCGGGCAGGCGGTAAGCAACCGCGTGTACCGGTGGGAGCGGCGGGACAACCGGGTCTACCTTCGCAGCGTGTCGTACGAGGCCCTCGTGGACACGGCGGTTCCCGAGTATCGGGCGGTGCGGGATGCGAATGTCCATCCGATCGTCGCGTCGTTCAACGTGGAGGCGTTCGGGCCCGACAGCTCGATGGTCATCGACGTCTCACGGCTGTTCACCCAGCCGCCCACCGAGCTGGGACCCGGCAGCCGCATCCCCGGCAACGTCGATGCCGCGCGGTCGTGGATCGAAAGCGCGACACCATTTCCCGACAACGTGAACGTCTATTCCACGCTCACCTTCGCCCAGCAGAACGCCGGTGGGCGGGGCGGCGCGGGGGGAGGCGCACCGCCAGGTGGTCGTGGCGGCGCCACCAACACCAACCCATCCAATACGATCGTGATGAGCTGGAGCTTCCATCGGCTTCCCGACGTGCCGATGATGCCCCGCTATTGCGACAATCGGGTGGGCTACTTCTCGGTGCGGGCGACCGACTATACCGACACGAACGATCGCGTGAACGAGAAGTGCTTCATCACCCGCTACCGCCTGGAGAAGAAGGATCCCACGGCCGCCGTCTCAGATCCGGTGAAGCCGATCGTGTACTACATCGATCCGGCCACGCCCAGGAAGTGGGTGCCGTGGTTCAAGAAGGCGATCGAAGACTGGCAGCCGGCGTTCGAGGCGGCGGGATTCAGCCACGCGATCGTGGCTCGCGACGCGCCTAACGATCCGGACTGGTCGCCGGAAGACGCGCGGTACTCGGTGGTGCGCTGGCTCCCGTCGACGACCGAGAACGCGTCGGGTCCCAACGTCCACGACCCGCGCTCGGGGGAGATTCTCAACGCGCACATCCAGTTCTACCAGAACGTGCAGCGGCTTCAGCTGGGCTGGTACTTCACGCAGGCATCGGCCAACGATCCCCGGGCTCGCACCTTCCCGTATCCGGATTCCCTGATGGGCCGGCTGCTGGAATTCGTGCTCGCCCACGAGGTGGGGCACACGCTGGGCTTCCAGCACAACATGAAGGCCAGCTCCGAGTATCCGACCGACTCGCTTCGCAGTGTGTCGTTCCTCCGGAAATACCAGCACACGCCCACCATCATGGACTACTCGCGGTTCAACTACCTGATACAGCCGGAAGACCACGTGCCGGTCGACCTGCTCGTGCCGGGCATTGGACCGTACGACATCTGGGCAACCATGTGGGGCTACAAGCCGATTCCGACGGCGCACTCGGCCGATCAGGAGCGCGTGACGCTCGACACCTGGGCGCGTGAGCAGGACACCAAGCCGTGGTTGCGCTTCTCCACGTCGGGGCAGGCGGGAAGCGACCCGGGAGATGAGACCGAGGCGGTGGGCGACCAGGATCCGGTGAAGGCCACAGGCCTCGGCATCAGGAATCTCAAGCGAGAGATGGCGTATCTCATTCCCGCGACGGTCAAGCCGACCGAGGGGTACGACGATCTGGGCGACCTGTACGGCCGGATGATCGGACAGTGGCGCACCGAACTGGGCCACGTCGCGAATGTCGTGGGAGGCGCGGAATCGCAGGAGAAGTACGGAAGCCAGACCGGAGTCCGCTTCGTGCCCCTCAGCAAGGCACGCCAGCAGGCCGCCGTCCACTTCCTCAACGAAAACGCGTTCCAGACGCCGACCTTCTTCCTGGACGAGAACATCACCAAGCGCATCGAGCCCTTCGGCGAAGTGGCGCGTGTGGTCAGCGCGCAGTCCTCGCTGCTCAATTCGGTGCTGCAGAACAACCGACTGATTCGACTGAGCGAGTACGAGGCGCTGGCGGAACCGGGGGAAGGATACAGCATCCCCGAATTGCTGAGCGACGTTCGCCACGGCATTTTCACCGAGCTGGGGAAGGGCCAGAACATCGACGTCTATCGACGGGCGTTGCAGCGAGCCTACGTGGAGAATCTGAACACGAAGCTCAATCCGCCGGCGGCGCCCGCAGCCGCGGCGGGTGGACGTGGAGGCGGGGGTGGCCGCGCCGGCGGCCCGCCGCAGCTCGATGTCAAACTCACCGACATCAACGCCGCGGTGCGGAATGAGCTGCGTGAGCTCGACGCCGACCTCAAGGCCGCGGAGAACAAGGGCGACAAGATGACGCGGGCGCACGTCGCCGACCTGCGCCATCGCATCGCGGACGCCCTGAAGGGAAAGGCCGGCGCGGCAGAGGAATAGCCGGCATCGGTGAGGAGGAGGAGGAGGCACCAGGCGGCCGGTCGCATGCGACCGGCCGCCTGGTGCGCACTACTGCGTGACGCCTGCCGCGTACACCACCCGTCCGCCAGCCACGGTCAGCACGATGTTCCCTCGCAGCAGGGCCTGGGGATCGGAGGTGCCGGTCACCAGCGGATCGAGACTCATGACCGTCAGGTCGGCGGTTCGTCCTGGCGCCAGCACGCCCGTGCGATCCTCGGCAAACTCGGCGTATGCGGCCCAGGTGGTGAACCCGCGCAACGCTTCCTCGGGAGTCATCCGCTGATCAACGTACCACCCGTCCGGCGGAAGTCCGTCTCTCCCCTGGCGCGTGATGGCTGAGTGAAGGCCGTAGAAGATGTTGTAGTCGGTGGCCGGCAGGTCGGAACTGAACACCAGACGGGCGCCGCTGCGGCGCAGGGACCTCCACGCATAGGCATTGCGGATCCGCCACGAACCCAGCCGCGCCTCCGCCCAGCCCATGTCTTCCACCGCGTGCGAGGGCTGCATCGAGGCAATGGTGCCCGTGCTCGCGAACCGGGGGAGGTCGGCGGGACTCAGCACCTGCGCGTGCTCGATTCGGTTGCGGGTGCCGACCGCGCGCGGGGCGTCGGCGTGGGCCGCGGACAGGAAGTCGAGCGTCTCGCGATTCGCGGCATCGCCGATGGCATGGACGGCGATCTGGAAGCCGCGCCGCATCATGGCGCCCACCAGCGCGGAGTCGTAGCCGTAGGCGCCGCCCGTAATGCCGCGCGCGCCCGGCGCGTCGGCATAGTCCTCGAGCAACCGCGCGCCCCGAGAGCCTAACGCGCCGTCGGCGAACGCCTTGACGGCTCGCACGATCAGTCGCCCGGAGCTGGTATCCGGCCCCCGCTCCAGCCACCGTCGCAACAGGGCGGTATCGGTCGCGAGCAGCATCACGTAGACCCGGATGGTGAGCTCGTTCCGCTGCGCCAGCGCCTGAAACGCCGCCAGCTCGGCGCTGTCGGCACCGGCCTCGTGCACCGAGACGTAGCCGGCCCGCGCCATCGCGATGAGTGCGGCACGGATGTCGCGCTGCATCTGCTCGGCGGTGCGTGGTGGAACGGCCTTGGCCAGCAGGCCGACGGCGCTGTTGAGGACGATGCCGGTGGGATTGCCGCGCGGATCCCGCAGGATCTGCCCGCCCGGCGGGTTGGGTGTGTTGCGGCCGATGCCGGCGCGCTCGAAGGCCAGTCGGTTCCCCCAGGCCGCGAAACCGTGCAACCCGCGCAGGTAGACGGGATGATCCGGCACGCTGCGGCTCAGACGCTCCATGGTGGGATATCGGTTGGCCCAGGCTCCTTCGTCCCATCCGGTCCCGAGGATCCACTCTCCCGGCGCTGCGTCACGAGCCCGTGCCACCACGCGCGCCACCGCCTCGCTCTCGTCAGGCACCCCCGTCAGATCGAGCAGCGAAAGCTTCTCACCGAGCGTGGCCAGGTGGACGTGGGCGTCGATCAGGCCCGGCACGGCGGTGGCGCCCGCCAGATCCACCACCTGCGTCGCCGGCCCCCGATACGGCTCGATACCGGCATCATCGCCCACGTACAGAATCGTACCGCCGCGGATCGCGATCGCCTGCGCGTCGGGATGCCAGCCATTGGTATCGTGGGGAGCGGCCGCTGATGGCGTGCCGTCGAGGGACGGCTCGGCCCAGCGCAGCGTGTAGACGCGGCCGTGCATGAGGACGAGATCGGCTGGCGCCGGGTGCGACGAACAGCCTGCCGCCACCACGGCGCACGAAGGCAGGACGAGAAGGGCGGACCGCAGCGACACCGGCATGATCCCGACACTCGGAGATTGGAGGCCGGCTGAACCTACCCGCGGGTGCTATCGGGAGCCAGCGCAGCCCTCGTCCGGACCCGATGGCCCCGGCTCTTGACCATGACCTCTGGTCCGCGGCCCCTCCCCCCTGCCCTTCGTTCCGGCGGCTATGGCCTCTTCTTTCGGACGCTGCTCTCCGCCGGCGTCAACTGCTCCAGCATCCACGCGTCGAGCTTGAACACCGTGCCGCCGGTGTCGGCGCGCGTCCACACGCCGCTGCCCGTGGAATCGAACACCAGGCTCACCAGAGTCGCTCCGGCCCTCGAGACGAGTCGCGTGTGACGATCGGGATGGCGGAAATCCGCCGAGTCGGCCTGCGCCGGTGTCGCGAAACCCGACGCGCGCAGGTCGCCGTACGCCTCCAGGACGCGCGCCACCACCCCCGAATCGGCATCGGCGTTCGCTCCCACCTTCCATGACTTCCCCGATCGCCGCAGCGAGTACCGGCTCGGCCCGCGCTGAATCTCGATGGCCGCCACACTGTCGGCCGCCACGCTCGCGATCCGCTTGTCGCGCCACTCGTCAGGCGCACGAACGAGCGCGGACGCAAAACCGCCGTGCCACGCATACACGGCGTCCTCGCCGTCACGGCGGACGTAGACGCCACCGTAGTCGCTGGTCTGCTTGCCGGTCAGCAGGTTCAACACCGTCCGGCCGTGACTCGCCACCCGGAAACGCTTCGCGCTGTCGGCAGCCACGCCGAGTCGCGCCTGCGACTCCGCGCTCTGCGCGACCAATTCTCCCCACGCGTCGGTATCCACCAGAGCACGAAGGAGGTCGCTCATTTCGGTCGCGGCGGCCGCCTGGTCGTTCACGCGCCACGTTCCGCCTGGTCCGCGACCGAGCAGGATGGTGTCGCGAGGACTCGAGATCGACACGGTGTCCACCGCCGCGGTATCGATATGAGGAATCGCGAATGCGATCGGGCGATCCTGCCGGGAGCGACGGGTGATCGCGGCGACGCCCCACAGCACCAGCACGCCGACGAGAACCAGGAGCAGGCGTTGCAGCAGGGAGCGACTCATGACGCACCCGCCCGCTCAGAGGTCAAGGGCCGGTACCTGCGGTGGGTGCGGCGACGGCGACGCGTCAGGCGGACCACGCCGGCCAGGGCGAGCAGTGCCGGGATGCCGATCATGTTGCCGTACTTGGCGACGTTGCGCGACGCGGTGCCGGCAAAGGCGAGGCTGGGCGGACGCCGGTCCTTCGAACGGATGGCGATCAGGGCCTCGTCCTGCGCGAGCCAGTCCACCGCGTTGAGCACGAAGTCGAGGTTCTCCGGTGCCTGTTCGGCGAATGGGTCGCTGGCGAAGGTCGCGTCACCAATCACGATGGCGCGCCCGCGGGGCGCGGTCGTGTCGTTCGCGGCACCCGCCGCCACCTGGACGGCCAGCAGGCGCGGAGCGAGGTCAGTCTGCGGAAAATCACGTCCGGGATCGATCGTCGTCTCGCCGGTGGCGACCCCCGAACCGCGGCTCGACACGAGGAGGGGCGTGATAGTCCCCGGCCTGGCGCCGGTCGTGTCGATGCTGCTGGGCCAGGTCAGCAGGACATCGCTCACCTGTCGATTGACGACGGACTTCCCCGTGCTGTTGGCGTGAAAGAAGAAGGGATACCGCTGCATCACGCGCATGCCCATGAACGTCGATCGCCCCGGCACCGATTCGGCCGTGAGCAGGTCATACACCATGTCGCTGCGCACCGACACGCCCAGGGGCTTCAGCACGTCGTTCCACGTGACCGGGCGGGGCATCGCGATCGGCATCTGGGGCGAGAGCTGCATGCCGTTTGCCAGTACCAGCACGCTGCCGCCACGCCGGAGGTACGCCGTCAGACGGTCGGCGGCGCCTGCCGGCAGGGAATCGGGGACCCCGGCCAGCACCACCGCGGCCACGTCGGCCGCCGGCTGGGCCGCGTCGCTCAGCGACAGATCGCGCACCTCGTACGACTTGGCCAGTTGCGTCCGCAGGTCCTCGACACCGCCGTTAGGCGTGCTGACGCTGCTGGCGATCGCCACCGCCGACTTGCCGGTGCGCGTGAGCGCTCGCACGTCCGACGCGATCCGGTACTCCAGGTCGTCGGTGTGATCGATGAACGGGATGATCTCGGTCTGTCCGCCGTACTGGAGGGCGAGCCCGAGATACCCTTCCTTTACCTGGAGCTCGCTCTGCCCCACCACGTTGAACTGCACCGGCCTGATGCCCAGACTGCCGGCATCGCGGCGCGCGGATTCGTCGTCCGTCGGATTGCGCGTCACCACGCGCACCTTCCCCTTCCCCGACGAGCGAATGTCGGCCAGAAGATCATCCACGTCGCGTTTGATCAGCGAAATCTCGGTCGGCAGCGCGTCGGAAGCGAAGACCTTGACCGTGAGGATGTCGCCGAGACTCCCGACAAGCTGCCTGGTGGTGCCGGAGAGGGTGTACGCATGGCCGGGAGTGAGGTCCAGCCGCCCTCCGATGTACCCACCCAGCAGGTTCACCACTACCAGGATGCCGGTGACGAGCACCATGCCCATCCGCATGCGGCGCGCGGGGGCGCCGCCGGGCGCCAGCTTGCGTCGCAACAGCGCACCGTAGGAGAAGACGAGAAACAGGCCCGCCAGCGACAGGAAGTAGATGGCGTCCCGCAGGTCGATCACGCCACGCCCGATATTCTCGAAGTGCGAAAGGACACCGATGCGCGCGGCCACACTGCCCAGCGACGGCGGCAGCCCGACGATGAGCGGATTCAGGCCAAGCAGGATCAGCACGAACATCACCGATACCGCCAGGATGAACGCCATGATCTGGCTGCGGGTAAGGGTCGATGCCCAGACGCCGACACCGCACATCCCCGCCGCCAGGAGCGCCGCGCCAACATACTGCGCGACGATCGTCCCCCAATGCAGGTGGGCGCCCAGCGACAGCCCCAGCGGAATGGCAAACGTGACCGACAGCGCGCACCACAGGAACAGCACCGCCCCCAGGTATTTCCCGGCCACCAGTTCGCCTTCAGTCAGGGATTGCGTCAGCACCACCTCGAGCATCCCGCTGCGATTGTCCTCGGCCAGCGTCCGCATGGCAACCGCGGGCACGAAGAACAGGAAGACCCACGGCAGCAGGTCGAGCATCGGGCGCAGGCTGGCGACGTTGGACAGATACGCCTGACGAAAGAACAGGAAGGAATTGACGGCGGCGAAGACCACCAGCAGGACGTATCCCGTGGGATGGTCGAACAGCGCCCGCCACTCGCGCCGCGCAATCGTCCAGACGCGCGTCATGGCGCGGCCTCCACGGCGGTCAACTCGCGGAAGAGATCCTCGAGGCTGGCGGCTTCCTGATGGAGCTCGAACAGCGTCCATCCGCGCGACTTTGCCAGCTCGAAGATTTCCGGTCGCACGTCGCGTTCCCCCGTGATCGACAGCGAGAGTCGCACCCGGCGGTCGCCGGACTCCCGGCGTTCGGTCACCTGTACACCGTCCAGGCGCGCCACCTGCGCTTCGATGTCGTCTCCCGTCGCCTCAACGCTTACCCGCGCTCCTTCCGCCGCGCGCGCGGCGAGAACGTCCACCGTACCGTCGGCCACGATGGCTCCGCGATTGATGATGATCACCCGCGAACAGGTGTGCTGCACCTCGGGAAGCACATGGGTCGACAGCATGACGGTGCGCTCGCGTCCGAGCGCCGCGATGAGGCGCCGGATCTCCACCCGCTGATTCGGGTCGAGGCCTTCGGTCGGCTCGTCGAGAACCAGCAGATCGGGACGATGGAGAATCGCGGCCGCCAGTCCGACCCGCTGCCTGAATCCCTTCGACAGCTCGCCGATCGGTCGGTAGTACACATCGCCGATCGCCGTCGCAGACACGGCTTCGTCGACCGCCCTGCGCCTCACGTCGCCTTCGAGCTCGCGGAGGCTGGCCACGAAGTCGAGATACTCGGAGACGAGCATCTCGGTGTACAGCGGATTGTTCTCGGGCAGGAAGCCGATGCGCCGCTTCGCGTCGCGCCCGGCGTCGTCCAGCGGGACGCCGTCCAGCCGAATCACGCCGGCGTCGGGGTCGAACACCTGCGTGATCATGCGCATGGTGGTCGACTTCCCGGCACCATTGGGGCCGAGAAAGCCGACTACTTCGCCGCGGCTGACGGTGAACGACACGTCGTTCACGGCCACGATGCTGTCGAAGCGCTTCGTTACGCTGTCGAGCGAGAGCAGAGACATACGGCTCGAGAGAGACCGAAGTGATTCGTCCGAACGAATCGGCGGTGCTGGTCCTGGAGGTCTGGCGCGGACCTTAACTCTTAACGAACCGATTCTAAACGAGAGATTACGGCGCCCTGTCCCGGGATGGTAGAGCCGGCGGCACCGCGGGTGCGCTCGATTGCCGTGGCTTCCGCGAACCGGCTGCGGTGTACACTCGGTGCTCGATCGGCGGCTCGTTGGCCGTGAGCCCGACGCCTGACGCGAGGTGAACAGGAAGATGGGATCGGAGTCGAAGTCGGGGTCGCGGTTTCCCCTGAACCGGTGCCTCCCGGTGGTGGCCCTGTTCCTGGCCACGCCCTCCACCGCCCACGCGTGGGTGCAGCGCGCGCCGTGTGACTCCCTCCGCACCGCGCGGCTTCCGGCCATCGAGCGACGCGCGTCGCCGGACTCGAACCCGACCCTTGTCGTGCTGCTTACCGGCGATGGCGGCTGGGCGCGCGCCGACGAGCGGGTCGCGCAGGGCCTGCTCGTCCATGGCGCCGATATCGTCGGCCTCAATATGCGCGCGTATCTGCGCCAGAAGCGGGATCCCGACGAAGCCGCCTGGGACGTGGAATGCCTGTCGCGCAGCTATCTCTCCCGCTGGAATCGCGACCGCCTCCTGCTCCTCGGTTATTCGCGCGGCGCCGACGTTGCTCCGTTCATCGCCGCCCGGCTACCGGCCGACCTTCGCGAGCGGGTTAACATGGTAGCGCTGGTGAGTCCAGGCCGGCAGGCGAACTTCCAGTTCCACCTGAGCGATCTCGTGCGCGACGTTTCCCGGCCGGACGACGTTCCCGTGGCTCCGGAGGTGGAGCGCCTGCGCGGACTTCGCGTCCTCTGCGTGTACGGGCGGGATGATCGCGATTCGCTGTGCCGCGACGTGGACACGACCGTCGTCAGCCGCGTCGAGCGCGATGGCGGGCATCGCATCACCGGCGGATACGGCGTGATGGCCGGTGTGCTGGAGGCCGGATTGCATCCGCCCGCCGCCGGGGGCGGCTGACGCCGGCCTCGGCCGGTCCAGCGCACGGGCAGCTGTTCGCCTGATCGAAGCGCGTCAGTCGAACCGGAGCGCCACCGTGGGATCGACGCGAGCGGCGCGCCGCGCCGGCACCCACGCCGCGACCGCGGCCACCGTCGCCAACACTACGCACGCGAGCAGATAGGACCACGGATCCGATGCGGCAACGCCGTACAGGAGGCCGCGGAGCACGCGCGTGAACACCGCCGCGCCCGCGATGCCACACACCAGGCCCACCAGGGTGAGACCGACGGCGCCGCGCACGATCAGGCCCTGCACCTGCCCCGGCTGTGCGCCGAGCGCCAGCCGCACACCGATTTCGTTCGTGCGACGCCCCACCACATAGGAAATGAGACCGTAGAGGCCGATCGCCGCCAGCAGCAGCGCAACCACGCCGGCGATGGCGAGCAGCGTCATCATGAAGGTGAGCCGGCTCATCGATTGCGCGACGATCGTGTCCATTGACGCCGCGTTCGCGAGCGGAATCGCGGGATCGATTGCCGCGACGGCGTTCCGTACGGCCGCCAGATACGACAGGGGATCACTCTTCGACGTCCGTACCACGAGATACACACCGCGCGGTGCGTTGAAACGCACGGTCGGCATCGGCACCACCGGATAGTAGATCGCGATTGCCGGGGCATCGACCACCGACGACCCATGCACGTCGCCCACGACACCAACCACATGGTAGAACGTGGGACCGTCGCGACCGTTCGGATTCACCCCCTTCCCGATCGGATTCTCACCGGGCCAGAAGCGATCCGCGAACGCCTTGCTCACGACCACGGCGCCGGCCTTCGGCTCCTCGTTGTCGCCGGCCGTGAACATCCGGCCGGCAATCAACGGAATGCCGAGAGTCTCGAGGAAGCCCGGCGATGTGGCTTCCTGGCCGGCGCACGTGGTCATGTTGGCGTCCTTCACGCGCTGATACACGGCCTTGTCCTCGAAACCCTGCACCGTGCAACCGTAACTGTCCTGGAACGGCAGTCCTTCGGACACGCCCGCAGCGCTCACGCCGGGCGTCGCGCGCAACCGCTCGACCATCGCCGAGTAGAAGCGCCACACTTTCGACACGCTGTCATAGCGCTGATACGGGAGGTACAGCTGCACAGTGAGCACGCCGCCGGGATTCACTCCCGGGTTCACCGACCGGAGCCGCGTGAAGCTGCGCAGCAGCAACCCCGCGCTCACCACCAGGATGAGCGCCAGCGCCACCTGGGAAATCACCAGGGCGCCCCGCAGGCGATGGCGGTCCACACCGGCCGTCCCGCCCCGTCCACCTTCGCTGAGCGAGCCGACGTGTGCCGGAGACCGGAACTGCAGCGCGGGCACCAGCGCCAGTGCGAGGGCAACGGCGACCGCCATGCCGAGCGCGAACGCGAGGCTGTGCAGGTCGAGCCGGATCTCCTCCAGCCTCGGCAACCCCGACGGCGCCAGCGACACCAGCCACCGCGTGCTCAGGTACCCGAGCAGCAGCGCCAGCGCGCCTCCGGCGGTGGCCAGCACTGCGCCCTCGCGCAAGGCGTCACCAGATAGTTCGCGCCACCCCGCGCCTAACGCCGTACGAATGGCGGTGTCGCGGCGCCGTCCCTCCAGTCGCACGAGCAGCAGATTGGCCACGTTGGCACAGGCAATGAGCAGCACCAGACCCACCGCCGCAAACAGGATCCACAGGTTGCGCGCCGCGTCTCCCACCACGAACTGCTTGAGGTCGTAGAGGCGAGCGTGAAAGCCGTACCGGTCAAAGAACTCCTGCGAGTACGCACGCGGAAACGCCTCCGGCAACTGCGACCGCAACTGTGCCAGCTCCCGCTCCGCTGCCGTCGGTGTCGCACCGGGCGCCAGCCGCGCGATCGCCGGGAGCACGTGATTGTTGTAGAACGGACCCGCCGGATCGAGCTGCTTGGTGACCCAGACATCGCTCGCCGTGCGCATCGTCTCTCCCCGATCGGGCGGGAGCTCCACGCCACGCGCCATCACGCCGATCACCTGGCACGGCTGGTCGTCCAGGCGAATGGTGCTCCCGACGACCGAGGCGTCCCCGCCGAACTGACGCTGCCAGAAATTGTACGACAGCATCACCACCGGCGCGGCGCCCGGGCGATCGTCATCCGCACCCAGGAGTCGCCCCCGCGCGGGGTGCGCCCCGATGAGGCCCAGCACCGGCGCGGACACACTTGCCACGCGGACGCGCTGCGGCGCCTGCGTCGACGTGAAGTTGGACCCATCCTGCGAGTAGACGCCGATCTGCGCCAACAGGTGGACGTGTTGCGTGTAGTAGAAATACTGCGCCGAAGAGATATTCCACTCCTCGTCCGCACCCACACCCGGCACGGGATTTCTCACTCGCACCAGCCGGTCGGGATCGGGATAGGGGAGTGGATCGAGCACGACGCGCTGCAGCAGCGTGTAGATCGCCGCGCTGGCCCCCATCCCCAACCCGAGTGTCAGGATGGCGGCGGCTGTGAAGGCCCGGCTGCGTCCGAGCGATCGAAGGATGGGACGAAACCCGCGGAGAATGGCTGGCATGCTGGTCCTCTCGGTGCTTGGTCGGGACGATGGCCCGGCGGTACGGGTTTGGACACCGAGCGTTCCGCCAAAGGTTGGTCCCCGCCTACTCCGCCCGCAACGCCGAGGCCGGATCGACCCGCGTGGCACGCAGGGCCGGCGCCAGACCCGCCGCCACCGTCACCACCAGCAGGACCGCGGCCACCGTGCCATACACGGCAGGATCGCGCGGCGACACCTGGTACAGCAGCGGCGCGACCCATCGCGTTGCCCAGAGTGCGACCGCGCCACCCAGCAGGATTCCCGCCGCGCCGACGCGAACGGCATCAAGCAGAACCAGCCGAAGTACGACCTCCCTTCGGGCACCGAGCGCCATTCGCACACCGAGTTCGTGACGTCGCTGCGTTACGCTGTAGGCCACCACGCTGTACAGGCCGAACGCGGCGAGCAGGAGCGCCAGCGCGCCAAAGAGACTGAACATCATGGCGCCCAGCCGCCAGGATCGCATGGCCGGCGCGAGTCGCTCCGCCAGCGGCGTCACGGTCAGGTACGAGACATCGGGCATCAACGGCTGCAGGGCGCGCCGAATACCGTCGGCCTCGTCAGTCGCCTCCCCTTTCACGCGCACGAAGAGCCCGCCGCCGGTCGCGTCCGCCTGATCGATGGGAAGGTAGTAGGCGAATCCGGAATCGTGGCGGAAATTCTGCGTTCGCGCGGTTTCCGCGATGCCGACCACCTCGCGACAGGGCGACGTGTCTGCGCCAACGCGAATGCACTTTCCGAGCGCGTCCGCGCCCCGCCAGAGCGCCGCCGCCATGGCATCGCTGACGATCATCACCGGTGGAGCGCCGGCGCCGTCTCCGGGTGTGAACGGACGACCGCGCACCAGGCGCGTGCCCAAGGTCCTGAAGTAGTCCGGTGACGCCGTCTGAATCGTGAATGGTCCCAGCTGATGGAGCCGCGCGGTATCGACACCAGCCACGAAAATCTCCTCGTCCCACTCCTGGTAGAAGGGAATGGTGGAGGCGCGCGTGGCCGCGACCACTTGGGGCAACGCGCGAGCCCGGTCGAGGAGGGCGTTGCGCAGCGCGGCCCCGCGCGCGCTGTCGAGCGCCACGCCGCGCATCTCGGGCCACACCTCCGCCACGTTGCTCACGTCGTAACCCAACCGAAGGCCGTCGAGCCGCCGCACGCTGCGGACAAACAGCCCAGCGCCCACCAGGAGCACGACCGACAGGGCGCCCTGCAGCACCAGCAGTCCGGTGCGCACGACGCTTCGCCGATACGTCCCCTCATGCATGCCTGCCTTGAGGGTGCTGGCGACATCGCTGCGCAGGCTGTAGGCGGCCGGTGCGAGGCCCGTCAGCATGCCCACCAGGACAGTTGCGCCTAACGCGAAGAGCAGCACTCGGGCGTCCCGCAACGGCGACGTCGCTTCGCCGCCGGCGAGGAATTGTGCGCGCAGCACGGCACCTCCCCACTGCGCCAGCACCAGTCCGAGCGTGGTGCCCAGTATCGCGAGTGCCAGGCTCTCGATGACGAGTTGGCGCAGGAGCCGGCCCCGCCGCACCCCGAGCGCGAGACGCAGCGCGATCTCGCGCCGGCGCCGGAGCGTGCGGGCGAGCAACAGGTTTGCGACATTGGCGCAGGCGATCAGCAGCACGATCACCGCAACGCCAACCAGCCAGATCGCCACCTTCGAGAGGCTGCCCTGGTTGGGCCCGCGCTCGGCCAGCACCGGGCCCAGCGACGCATGCGGCCGCGCGACGGCGATCGGCACCGAGGTCTGATGAAGCTCGAGCTGTGATCGATAACTGTCGAGGAACGCGTGCGTGAGATCGGCGGTTGCCGCCGCCACCGTCACCTCCGGCTTCCGTTCGACAAGCATCTCCATCCACGAGTTGGTGTAGCCCTCGTAATAGCCGGTCCAGCCGGGGCGACCGAGCATCAGGTACGCGAACGAGGTGATCGGAATGAACGCGACCGGCGACAAAGTAGACGTTGCCCGGAAGCGCTCGGGAGCGACGCCGATGATGGTGAACGCGCGAGGGCCGATCTGCAGCGACTGCCCGACCACCGCCGGATCGGCGCCGAAGTGGCTGCTCCAGTATGCGTAGCTCAGGACCGCCACCTCCGATCCCGACGGCGTCGCATCCTCGGTCGGCGAGAAGAAGCGCCCCACTACCGGCCTGGCGTCGAAGAACCCGAACGTACTCGCGCTCACCGCACCGACGCGCATCTCGCGCGCATCCTGGCCCACACCGATCGCCACCCGCGGGTAGAACACCCCGGCCAGCCGGCGGAACGACGAGGTGGTGCGCGCGAGATCCTGGAATCGACGATACTGAATGTTCTGTTGCGCAAAGTTCTCGCCCTGCACCATCCGGTTCAGATACACGCGGTGCGTGAGCGAGGGATGTCGGAGGTACGCCGGCGGTCGCAGCAGGAGCTGGTCGACGATCTGGAACATCGCCGTGTTCGCCCCGATGCCGAGACCGAGAATGGTTGCTACGGCGAGCGCGAAGCCAGGGTGCAGTCGGACACCACGGACCGCATAGCGCACGTCCTGCCATATGTCGTCCAGATAGCCTCGCATGCGCATTCGTCGCTCCCGGAGTTCGGCCGAGTGGTGGATGGTCACTGGCGCATCGTGCTCGTCGACGCCAAGCCGGCGGAGGGCTTCGGCACGTGCGGCCTCGGGCGCCATGCCGCGCGCGATGTGGTGCTCTACGCGTGCCGCGAACATCGCGCGGAGCTCCTCCTCCGCGTCGGCGCGAATACGTTCCGCGGAGCGCAGCGGCAGGCGAAAGAGCCGTCGCACGCCGACGCGGATCTCTCCCCAGGTCACGGGACGCGCACCATGATCAGCTGCGCTGGGCGGTAAGGATCGTCGTCAGCGCGCCCACGTGGTCCACGAGGCGCTCGCTCTCCGAGCGCAGGTGGGCCCGGCCCGCCGCGCTGAGTCGATAGTAACGCGCCCGCCGGTCGTTCCTCGTGGTGCCCCATTCGGCGATCAGCAGCCTGCGCTCTTCCAGACGGTGCAGCGCCTGGAGGAGAGCCGCGTCCTGGATCCGGAGCCGCCCGCTCGATCGGTCTTCCAGCCAGGTCGCGATCTCGAAGGCGTGCATCGGACCCCAGGAGAGGGTCTTCAGCACCAGCACGTCGAGCGTCCCTTTGAGCAGTGCCATACAGAATGGTACTCACCCCAAGTGTCTTAGGGTAGACACTTAGGGTGGGGAATTGGTTGCCGGCCTGGCGTCGATTGCTCCGCGCCCGAACTCGGTGCAGGTTCTCCCTCCCGTTCCGGTCGCTCCTTCGCAACCCTCGCCCCCGTGCCCCGCTTCACGCTACTCGGACTCCCGAGCTCGGTCTCGATCCTGATCACGGTGCTCCTGGTGACCGTGGCCGCGATCGTGGTCACCGGGCTCATGCGGGGCGCGCTCCACCGTGCCCTGGACCGGCGCGGCGTCGACAAGTCGGGATCGATCTCGGTGCTGACCCAGCTCGGTCAGTACGTCCTGGTCACGCTGGCACTCGTCATCACCCTGCAGTCGGTCGGGGTGAATCTCGTGGCGCTGGTCACTGCCGGCGCCTTCTTCGCCGCCGCCCTCGGCTTCGCCCTGCAGAATGTCACGGCGAACTTCGTCGCCGGCCTCGTCCTCCTGTTCGAGCGCACGATCAGGCCGGGGGACGTGCTCGAGGTGGATGGGACCGTGGTGCGCGTAACGCGGGTGGGACTGCGTGCGAGCATCGTGCGTACACGCGATGAGGAGGACCTGATCGTACCGAACGCCACGCTGGTGCAGAACACCGTCAAGAGCATCACGCTGCGGGACAATATCTTCCGCGTGCGGACCAGTGTGGGCGTGGCCTACGCCTCCGACCTCGACCTCACCTACCGTGTTCTGACCATCGCCGCGCGCGGCGTTCCCGGTCGGGTTCCGTCGATGGAACCTCGCGTACTGCTCTCCGAGTTCGGCAACTCCTCGGTGGACTTCGAGGTCTCCATCTGGACCCGCGATCCGTGGGGAGCGCGCGTCGCGCGGTCTGATCTCAACTTCGCGATCTGGCACGCACTGAAGAGCGCGAGCATCACGATCGCGTTCCCGCAGCTCGACGTGCACTTCGACCGCGGCCCCGAATCGGGCGCGGAGGCCGGCGCACCGCTCCCGTCCGCGGCGCGTCCCCGCGGGAGCGATGCGCCGGCCGATCGCGCCTGATCGCTCCTACTGCACCGTTCTGGGCCGCAGCATGAGCCGCTGCATCCGCCAGTTCAGGAGCTCGCCCACGTACAACGTGTTCTCTGATGGACATGCGATCTCGTGGATCCATCCGAACTGCTTCGGTTGCTTGCCCGCTTCGCCGAGCACCCCCACCACCTTGCCGTCCAGGGTGAGCTTGTAGATCCGGCCCGGCACCGCATCGGCAACGTACAGGAACTCGTTCGGCGCCGGCGTAATGCACATCGCCCACGGCGCGCCCGACTGCGACAGTGGGTTGCCGCCTCCGCCCGGCGCGGCGCCGAGCAGGATGTTCGGTTCCTTCGTAAACGGGACATCGATGGTGAACTGTCGTTCGAAGTTGCCGTCCGGATCGAAGACCTGCACGCGGCGGTTGCCACGGTCGCCGACGTAGATGTTTCCACGCGCATCGTTGGCGATCGTGTGGGGCGTGTTGAATTGTCCTGCGTCGGTACCGCGTTCGCCCCATGTCTTAACCCATCGGCCGCTGCGATCGACCTTCACCACCCGCGAGTTGCCGTAGCCGTCGGCGATGAAGATGTTGCCGTGGGTGTCCCACGCCACGTCGGTGGGGCGGTTGAACGAGCCCCAGCCGGCGCGGGGCGGCGGCGATCCGGCGGGACGAGGCGGCGCGGGCTCGGCGGCCTCCTCGCGTCGTCCGAGTACCATCAGTACGCGGCCCTCCGGATTGAACTTGATGATCATGTTCGTGCCTTCGTCCGTCGCCCAGATGTTGTCGTCCGAATCGATGCGGACCGTGTGCGCGAACGCGAACCCGTAGAGGTTCCTGCCGATCTCGCGGATGTACTTGCCGTCGGGCCCGAACTCGAAGAGCTGTGAGGCGGTCGCCCCGTGAACCGTGGTCCGCTCACCGGTGCGGCTGAAGATGAAGAGGTGCCCCTTCGAGTTCACCGCCACGCCGGCGACCTCGCCGAGGTACATGTCGGCGGGCAGTTTGAGAAAATCGACGTCGCCGTCGAACGGGATTTCAGGAACCGATGCCTGAGCGCACAGGATGGCGGGCGCGCAGGCGGCGAGTAACGCCAGAGTCCAGCGGGTCACGGGGATCCTCCTTGATCGTGGGACAATCTGGACCCGCTCGCGCCACTCGGCTACCGGCTTCGCATCAGCGTGAACCGCGCGCCGTCCCCCAGGCCGGGTGGGGAGAAGTCAATCTGCGTGTGCGAGGACGCTTCGATTCCGGGCGAGGCCTCGAGATCGAGTGCGGATCGGGCGCGCCGCGAATTCGCGGCGCGCCCGATGAGCGTCATCGATCGCGGAGCAGCGCGGGCCGGCGCGTGCTCAGCGACGTCGCTTGCGTCCTGTCGTGCGACGGGACGCCGAGCGGCGCTTGCGTCCTGCCGGGCCACGCGACGCCGAACCGCGCTTGCGTGCTGCCGGGCCACGCGACGCCGAACCGCGCTTGCGTGCTGCCGGGCCACGCGACGCCGAACCGCGCTTGCGTGCTGCCGGGCCACGGGATGACGCACGGCGCGTGCCTCTCTTCGGGCGCGTTGCCTTGGCGGTCCGACGTGCAGCGACCCTTGTCGCGCGCTTCCTGGCGGCGGCACCGCGTCCCGCACTCTTCCTCCGTGTGCCTCTGGCTGACGCGGCTTTTGCCTTGCTCTTGGTCCGAGCCCGCGATCGTGCAGTCGCACGGGGCTTCGCCCCTCGACGCGCCTTCTTCGTCACCCGGGCCGCCGCGCGCTTCGCAGCGGGGGCCTTCGCCGCCGGGGCCTTCGCAGCGGGAGCCTTCGCCGACGGGGCCGACGCCGCCGGGGCCTTCGCCGCCGGGGCCTTCGCCGACGGGGCCGACGCTGCGCCCCCGGCGCGGGACTGGATGTCCGCGGCGAGGGTATGGACCGCGAACTGGGCACCCTGGGGATCGCGGCAGGTCACGATGCGATCACCTCCAGGCACTTCCATCGGGCCGCTCACGACCGCGCCGCCGCGCTTCACCACCACCTGCACCAGTTTGTCGGCGTCGGGGACGCGCACGTAGCCGAGCCAGCGCGCTCCTCCCTCGACGTTAGGCGGCTTGTTGTAAATGCCGCCCAGCGGAATCCCGTTGCGACCGAACATCTGATAGATCCCACCAGGCCCCATGTCCATGGACGACGTGGCGTCCCAGCCGAAGAGTGCCTGGTAGAACACCAGCGCGCTCCGCCAGTCGCTGGTCATCAGCTCGTGCCACGAGAACTCCCCCATGTTGGCCGGTCCCTCGTGCCCGGGCCAGCGTCCCGCGGCGCTGTAGACAGCAAAGGTGGCGCCCTGGGGATCGGCGAGCACCGCGAACCGGCCGACATTCGGGATGTCGCGGGGCTCCACGTACGTCCTGGCGCTCATGGCCATCGCCTGCCTAACGGTGATGTCGACGTCGGGCACGGCAACGTAGGGAAGCCAGTTCGGCGGCTCGCCCATCGCCTTCGCCTCGTCAGGCAGGGCCATCAGCCCGCCGATCGACGCTCCGGCAGCCGTCCACATACGGTAGGAAGGATCGTCCGCGAACGGCATGATCCCCCATCCGGTCACAGCCGGATAGAATTTCGCGGCGGCATCGGTGTCCGAGGTGAGCAGCTCATGCCACTCGAATCGACCGCGAGGTGACGTCTCAGCCATACGTTTCTCCGCTCTCGTGAGGGCCTCGAAAGTAGCGCCGAAACCGCGCGAAAATGAGGAGGGAGGGACGAAGCGAACCAAACGGTTACATCGCCGGGGAAATGGGCCCGGACGCGAGTTTCCGTGAAATCCGAGTCTAACCCTGTTTACCCACACCAATAATTGCGATTCCGGCACCGGCCTCTAAGTTGCGCCCGGTGAAGGACCTCTACGTCGCCATCGGCATCGACTGCGACCCCGATCGGGACAGCTATCCGCAACGACTGACCTGGCGCGGGATCGAGGCCCTTCCCCGCCTGCTGGACCTGCCCGACGTGAAGTGGACCCTCAACGTGCGGGCCGACACCCAGGTTCGGGACTACTGCGGGTCGGCCGGATACTGCTACGATCACTATCGGGAGATCTGGAGTGCCGCCCGCCAGCACGGGTCGGCCATCGCATGGCATCTCCACTACTTCGATCGTCAGGGCCGGCAGGATATCTCCGAGGACAACATCCTGGAGAACATCCGGCTCGGATCCGAAGCACTCGGGCGCCCGGAGGTGATCCACATGGGATGGACCTTCCAGAACGAGTTCTCGATCACGCACCTGCACGAGGCCGGAGTCCGAATCGACTACAGCCCGGCGCCGAGGATGCGTTTCCCGGGCAACGGCCAGGTGGATGCCTATGACTGGTCGCAGTTCGCCTATCGCCCAATGGTCTGGCACGACGTGCGCATGATACCGGTCTACACGTTTCGGCACCGGCTCCTCGCGCGCCGCTTCCGAACCGAGCGCGTCATGCTCACCACCACCACCGCGCCGGTCCTCTACCGCTCGCTGCTGGCGGATTTCTTTCGCAGCGGTTCGGACTTCTTCGTCTCCTATTTTCACGCCGACGAGCTCGTCCCCGCGCTCGGCGACTGGCGCGACCGGCTGTACAGGTTCCGGAATCTGCGCGCGAATCTCCGCCACCTGCAGACCATGGCGGAACGGAACGACTACCGCATCACCTTCGTGAACATCCGGGAACTGGCGGACGTCCTCTTCGCCGGGTATCCACTGACGCCTCTCGATGAACGCCGCTCCGGCTCACGCGATCCGCGTCGTCCTGGTCACGCATGATTCGGTGTTCGGCCGATATCTTGCCGCGAGTCTGCACGCCGCGGGCAAGGTCGATCGGCTGATCATCGAGACCGGCAGACCGGGGTGGCGGTTCTACTGGCGCAAGCTCCGGCGCCTCGGACCCGTCAACGCCGCCTTTCAGGTGTGGCTCAACGGCTGGTTCCGGCGCGAGGGACGACAGCATTTGCCGGCCCTGCCCTTCCCACCGCACGAGACGGTAGCGAGCATCAATGGATTCGCCTTCGGCGGCCAGGATCTCGTTATCGGATTCGGCACGTCGATCGTCACCGCCCGCACGCTGAACGACATGAAGCATGGCTTCCTCAACCTGCACACCGGCTGGCTCCCCGACTATCGCGGTGTGAAGTCGGAGTTCTGGACGCTTGCCGGCAACGACGTCGCCAAGGCGGGGTGGACGCTCCACTACATGACGCCGCGGCTGGACGATGGCGACATCGTGCTGCGGCATGCGGTCCCGGTCACGGTCAGGAGTGCCGGCGAGTTGCGCGCCAGGCTGCTCCGCGACGCGGTGCCGGTGCTGGGTGAATTCATCGACCGGGTTCGAGAGCAGGGATTCGACGCGATTCCGCGGCAGCCACAGAACGATGGCCGCTACTTCACCACTCCAACCTGGCGCGAGTGGCGTGCCTACCGCCGCCGCGCGACAGAGTCCCAGGTCGGCCCATGAGCAACCAGCCGCGCCCCTACGTTCTCGCCGAAGCCGCCTGGAAAGCCGTCAGGGAAACCGCTTTCCAGGTCGCGGTATTGCCGTGGGGCGCCGTCGAGGCCCACAACTATCACCTTCCGTACGCCACGGATATGGTGCTCACCGACTACATCGCGACCGAATCGGCGCGCATCGCGTGGGAGAGCGGCGCCAGGGTCATCGTGCTGCCGTGCATTCCGTTTGGCGTGAACACCGGCCAGCTCGACATCCCGCTCACGATCAACATGAATCCGGGCACGCAGGCCGCGGTGCTGGAGGATGTGGTGGCGTCGCTGGCGCATCAGCGAATCCCCAAGCTGCTGATCTTCAACGGCCACGGAGGGAACGACTTCCGGCAGATGGTGCGAGAGCTGCAGCCGAAGTATCCGGACGTGTTCCTCTGCGCGGTGAACTGGTACCAGGCGGTCGATCCGAACAAGCACTTCCGTCCCGGCGATCACGCGGGCGAGATGGAGACGAGCGTGATGTTGCACTGCGCTCCGGCGCTGGTGCGTCCGCTGACCGACGCCGGCCCGGGCGCGGCGCGTGGATTCAAGCTGAAGGGACTGCGGGAGAGGTGGGTGTGGGCGCCTCGCGAGTGGAGTCAGGTGACGGATGATACGGGCGTTGGCGATCCGCGTGAGGCGACCGCGGACAAGGGCGCCGCGTATGCGCGGCTCGTCTCGGAGAAGATCGCGGGGTTCCTGGTGGAGCTCGCGGCGGCGGACCCCAGCGATCTGTACGAGTAGAAGCCGACGCAGGAGTCCGGGGATCGAGAGTACGGCGTGCGCGTCACGGCCTTGCGCTCCAGTAGGTTTACTAGGTATATACCTCGGAGACCTATGGGAGATGCGCCATGGCCGACCCGTCCATCGAATTCCTGAAAGGCACCCTCGACCTCATGATCCTGAAGACGCTGTCGTGGGCGCCGTCACACGGCTACGGCATCGCGCGGTGGATCGAGCAATGCACCGATGACGTGCTCCAGGTCGAAGAAGGCTCGCTCTATCCCGCCCTCCATAAACTCGAGGAGCGCGGACTCATCACCGCAGAGTGGGGCATCTCCGATCACAACCGGCGCGCCAAGTTCTACCGGCTGACCGCGGCGGGAAAGAAACAACTCGGCGCGTCGCATCAGTACTGGTCCCGGTTTGCCAAGGCGGTCTCGAAGGTGCTCGAGACGGCGCCGCGCGCGGCCTGAGTCGCGTGATGCAGGATCCGACCCAGACGCCGGCTCCGGGCGCGCGCGTCGCCCGCACCTGGCGCCGCTACCTGCGGTTTTTCGGCCCGCGCGCCGACGCCGACGTGGACGACGAGTTGCGCTTTCACTTCGAGATGCGGGTGCGCGACTACGTCGCGCGCGGCATGTCCGAGGCCGACGCCAGGGCCGCCGTCATGCGGCGACTTGGCGACCTGGCGGGCGTACGCGCGGAATGCGTCACCATTACCGCCCGGAGAGAACGGCGCGCCGCTCGAGCCCAGATCGTGGATGCATTTCTGCAGGACGTGCGGTTCGCGCTGCGCACTCTCGGACGCCAGAAGGGATGGACCGCGGCCGCCGTTCTCACCCTGGCGCTCGGCATCGGCGCCAACACTGCGGTGTTCAGCGTGGTGAACAGCCTCATTCTGCATCCGCTGCCCTATCCCGATGCCGACCGCGTCATGCTCGTCTTTCAGGAGCCGACTTCCGGCAACGAGACCGGCATCCGGATAACGATCAACCCCGATTACACGCTGGCGCGCGCCTGGATCGAAGGCAACCGGTCCTTCGAGTCGCTGCAAGCGTACACCAATACCGACGTCACCCTCGAGCCGCCAGGCGGCACACCGTCCACGGCGCACGCCGCGCGGATCACACCGGGCTTCCCTGCTCTTGCCGGACAACTTCCCCTGCTGGGGCGGGCGTTCACGTCGTCCGACGTCGCCGAACGCGCACCCGTCGTCATGATCGGCGAAGGCATGTGGCGCTCCCGGTTCGGGGCGGACTCCCAGGTCATCGACCGAGCGATCGCGGTCGATGACAAGTCCTATACGATCGTCGGCGTGATGCCGGAAGCCATGCGACTCCCGCGGATTCGGCAGACAACGACGGACCTGTGGCTTCCGCTGGAGTTGACCGACAGCACGATGGGAGTCGCGCTGGTCGGGCGCCTGCGCCCGGGAGTGTCATTCGCGAACGCTGCCCAGGAGCTCGATTCGCTCACCGCGCGCACCCAGGGCATCAGTGGTGATGAGATGCGTTTTCGCACGAAGCTGACGTCTCCCGGCGAGATGGTCGGTTTCCACGAATCACTCCTGCTGCTGAGCGGTGCGGTGGCGCTCGTGCTGCTCATCGCCTGCGCCAACGTGGCGCACCTGCTGCTGGCGCGCGCAGCGACGCGGCAGCGTGAGCTGGCGGTGCGCGCCGCGCTGGGCGCGAACAAGCTCCGCGTGGTCCGGCAGCTCCTGACCGAGAGTCTGGTGCTCGCCACCGCGGGATGCGTTGGCGGTCTGGCCATTGGCTACGCCGGCTTGCGCGCGGCGATCGCGCTCCGGCCCGCAAGCGTGATCGAATTGAGCGCCGCGACGCTCAACGGCACGGCGCTGCTGGTGACGATCGCGCTCTCGCTGGCTGCCGGCCTGGGCGTGGGACTGATCGGTTCGCTCCAGTCGGCCCGGTACTCGACGCATGAATCCCTCAAAGCCGGTGCCCTCACGACATCCCATGCCCGCCGCCACAACCGGTTGCGATCGGTGCTGGTGGTGAGCGAGATGGCGCTCTCGACCACGCTGCTCGTCGGTGCCACCCTGCTCGTGCGCAGCGTGATCAGGCTCCAGTCGACCGACCCGGGATTCGCACCGCGCGGACTGTACGCGGTGACCCCGGACCTGCCGGAGCGCCGTTACCCTAACGACACGGCCAGGCGCGCATTCGACGAGGAGCTGGTCCGGCGGCTGCGCGCGATGCCGGGTGTGGAGGCCGCGACGCTTGCCGACGGCGCACCGCCGGGCTACCGGTTCCTGATCGGTGCCCTCCAGGGCGAGAACGATCCCCCTCCGCCGAAAGGGACTTCGTCGTTCATCCGGTACAACGCGGTCGAGCCGGCGTATTTCCGCGTCATGGGCATGCGCATCGTGGAGGGGACCACGTTCACCGATTCGTCGCGCGCGGGCGGCCAGATCATCGTGAACGAAGGATTCGCCAGGAAGATGGGGCACGGACGCTCGGTGCTGGGGACCCGTGTCCGTCTCGTACAGATCGACGGTGGCGGCCGGTGGCGCACCATCGTCGGTGTCGTCGCCGACGCCGCAACCGGCGGCCTGACCGATCAGCGCAGCGATCCGACGCTGTACCTCCCCTCTCCCGGCTACTACGCGCTCGCCGTCATCGTCCGCATGAAGCCTGGTTTTCAGGCGATGCCGGGACTGCGGGCTCTGGTTGCAGAACTCGATCCCCACCTGCCGCCGCCGGAACTGGTGGACATCGACGCCGCGATGGAGCGCAGTGTGGAGGGCCCGCGGTTCACGATGGTGCTGCTGGCCGCGTTCACTATTATCGCAGTCGTGCTCGCGGCAATCGGCTTGTATGGCGTCATGGCGTACAGCGTGGCGCAGCGAACACGGGAGATTGGAATTCGCATGGCGCTGGGCGCGACGCGGCGCACCATCGCCGGGGGTGTGGTGCGGAACGGGCTCTTGTTGGCGACGTTCGGGCTCGCGTTCGGACTGGTGGGGGCCTGGTGGGCCACCAAAGCCGTGGAAAAGATGCTGTACGGCCTGTCGCGCACCGACCCGTCGTCCTTTGGCGCCGCAGGTATTGTGCTGCTGGCTACGGCGATCGTGGCGTGCGCGGTGCCGAGTCGCCGCGCGACGGGCGTCGACCCGTCGATCGCCATGCGGGCGGAGTAGGGCGCGAGGCCGACAGACTACGCGAGCGGGAACCCGCCGCCCCCAAGGCGCTGGAGGAGAAGGTGCCGGAGCCGCCTGACGCCGGGATCACGCGCCACCAACGAGCGCTCATGTCTCCGGCCGCAGTCCGATGCGGCCGACAAGTTCGGCGTACCGCGGATCGGTGCGAAGTGGATGGTATCCCGTATCGACGTGAAGGAAAATCAGACCGGCCGACCGCTCTCGGAACGCCCGCTCGAGGTAGAGGAACGCGCGGTCGCGGTCGCCGGTTGCTGCATAGCCCATGGCCAGGCTCTCGGCGCGGATGTACTGCCTGGCACCCTGCCCCTCCAGCCGGCGGAGGATTGCCTCAGCCTCCTCCCGCTCGCCGAGCGCCGCGAGGGCACGAACGATATACGCATCGTACGATCGCACAGCCGAATCGAGCGACTGCCCGCGCTGGAACCAATCGAGGGCTTCCGTCGCCTTGCCCTGTCCCAGGTAGGCTGCTCCGATGTTCACGTACGCGGGTGTGTAGCCGGCATGAAGCTCGAGGGTCATGTGGCCCTGGCGGATTGCCGCGTCGTACTCACCCGCGTAGACCAGAAACCGGCCGAGGTACCGCCCATAGACGGGAGAAAGCGGGTCGAACACCAGCGCCTGGCGCATCTCGCCGATCGACTCCGACAATCTCCCGAGCGCCGGTAGCGTGGTACCCAGCACGAAATGTGTCTCGGCCGTGTTGGGGCTGATCGCAATCGACGCGCGGAGTTCGCGCTCGGCCAGGCCGAAGTCCCAGCGGTACCAGCAGTGCACTCTCCCGAGCGCGGTCAGCGCGTCGGGCAGGTTGGCGTCCAGGGCGAGTGCCCGTCGGGCTGCCGCCTCCGCCTGGGGGTAGGATTCGGCGGGAGCCACCCAATCGTCCGCAAGGCGGGACCAGCTATCGGCGATGCCGGCATGGGCCTTCGCGTAGCCCGGGTCGATCGCCAGCGCCTGCTCGAACACTTCGATGGCCTTTCGGAGATCCGGCTCGGTGAACTTGTTGAACACGAATCGCCCCTGCAGATACAGGGTGTAGGCTTCGAGATTCGTGGTCGCTGGGGCCACCAGCGAGTCGGCCCCGACGAGCTTGAGCTTCAGCGCGTCCACGATGGCGCGGGAGATTTCGTCCTGGATGGCAAAGACGTCCTCCAGCTGTCGATCGTAGGTCTCGGTCCAGAGCGTATACCCGGTGTGAACGTCGGTGAGCTGGGCCGTCACGCGGATCCGGTTGCCCACCTTGCGCACGCCGCCCTCGAGTACCGTACCCACGCCGAGCTTTTCGCCGATCTGGCGGATGTCGACGTCCTTTCCTTTGAACGCGAAGCTCGATGTGCAGGACGCCACCTGAATGCCGGCGACCTTGCCCAGCACGTTGATGATCTCCTCGGTCATCCCGTCGCTGAAGTACTCGTTTTCCGGATCGGCGCTCCGATTCGTGAGCGGCAGGACGGCAATGGACTTTCCGGCGGAAGTGCTCCTGATCTCGGGCGGGGTACGTGTCGGCCCCGCGTGACCGTCGCCGAGAACCATTCGTAGCGCATCGGCGAACTCCGCACCGGTCCGAAACCGGTCCACCGGCGTCCGCGCAAGCGCGCGAGTTACCGCCGCCTCCACCGCCTCCGGAACATCGCGGGTCACGCGAACGCGCGGTACCGGCGATACGAATCGCTTGGCGATCATCGCCGCTGCCGTCGGGCCGCCGAACGGCACTTCACCGGTGAGCATTTCGTAGAGCACGCAGCCGAGGCTGTAGAGATCGCTGCGGCCATCGACGTCGCTCTCGCCGCCCGCCTGTTCGGGACTCATGTACGCCGGAGTGCCCAGCGTCATCCCCGTCCTGGTCACCGACTTTCCGCCGCTCAGGGCCTTGCCGATACCGAAATCCGCCATCATCGCCGCGCCCTCGTGCAGCAGAATGTTCTCGGGCTTCACGTCGCGGTGGATCACCTGTTGGCGGTGTGCGTAGTCGAGCGCGGACGCGATCTCGCGCGTGATGCGGAGGGCATCCTCAAGCGGCAGCTGCTTCTCGCGATTGAGCAGCTCTCGCAGCGAGCGCCCCTGCATGTTCGGCATCACGTAGAACAGGAGGCCGTCGGCGTCGCCCGAGTCGTGAACCGGGAGGATGTGCGGGTGAGTGAGTCGCGCGGCCATCTTGATCTCGCCGAGGAAGCGCTCGGCGCCGATTTCCGCGGACACCTCCGGCCTCAGCACCTTGAGTGCGACGCTGCGGTCGTGGCGGAGGTCCCGGGCGAGAAACACGATTGCCATCCCGCCCTCGCCGAGCTCTCGCTCAACAGCGTACCGTCCGGCGAGGCTTTGCTCGAGGCGCTCTTGCAGACTCATGACCGGGAGCAAGATGGAGCCTGCCGGCTGAGTATGCCAGCCCGATGGCTGCATCCGGTCGCGCCACGCCGCCCGGTCGGCGGAGCCTGCGAGCGCGCCGGACAACACGCGCGGGCGGAGGGCTCCTATCGTTTCACGTTGTCGCGCACGTTCTCGTTGATCAACGCCTCGAAGTTCCCGGTCGTGCCGCAGGAAATGCGATCGGCGCTCCCGCCGCTGACATCCTGGCCGATCGGCACGAAAGTCGTCTCGAGGCGGGTTCCGCCCTGCCCGTTTGGTGCGACGATCGTGAGAGCGGACATGTGGATCCGGTAGGAGTCTGCCTTCGAGCCCGTCATGCCGGTGCCGCAGTCGACGAAGTGCGACATGGGGAGCCCCGCCATCGAGCGTGACTTGAAGAAGTCGTTGTTGCCGATCTGCCGGGTTTTCGTGTTCTCGACCGTGACGGGAACCTCGAGAGACTGGTAGACTCGCTTGACGATCGTCCAGACCGACGTTGGCGGTGCGGCGATCTCGAGGCTCACCGCGCGCGGGGCGTCCGCCTTGATGACGCGGTCATCGGTGAGCACCGTTGCCTGTCGTGGCGTAATCTCGTCTGTGCCGGACGTTTTCGGGGACGCGCACGCAGCGAGAGCGAAGAGCACGAGGAAACGGCGCATGGAATGATCCGGCATGGGTGTGCCCTCAAAGATGTGTCTCGTCCCGGCCGTTCAATAGCTCTGTGTTCCTCCGCTCCCTCCGGTCGACTCGAGCCAATTCCGGGATCGTTCACGATCCTCATGATCGGGATATGGATGGAGAGCACATTTCTCAGCCTGATTCCGGATTTGTCCTCCTCCGGCTCGGGAGCTGCACCTTCTCGGCGTCATCGAGATCGAGCTCCAGACGGCCTGGCTGCACGCGCTTTGCCAGCTCCCAGAGCACGATGGCCGGGACCTCCACGTTTCGGCCGTGACGACTCGCCGCTTGGTCCTCGTGAGCTTGCCGGCCAGGGCGAACACGAGCACATGCGTGTCGAGCCTAACGATCGGCCTCCCACGATACGCCAGTGCTGAGCAAGTCGCCCTTGATCGTGACCTGCCCCCTCAGCGCCCCAATCAGCTCCGCCGACGATTCTCGCATCGGGAGTACGCGGGCCACGGGCCGGCCGTGCTTCGTGACCACGACGCCTTCGGGACCCAGTCCCTCGAGAATAGCGAGACACTGCTCCTCGAACTTTTCCGCAGTGATCTTCTTCATGACCGCAACTTCCAACCGGTCATACAGTGTGTCCAGAGTGGCCACTTCTGAGCCTCTCTACCGACGACCTCGGGTGGCGTCTTTCGCGGAGCCGCCGCCTCAACCCGGCAACCCATCTGCGTCCCGGAACGGCGAGGCGAATGGAGCGCCCGAATGGAGGGCCAGCGGCTCAATCCTGAAAGCTCGAAGCGCCATGCTGCACGCGAAAAGCCCGCGCAGAGCCCCTGGGCTCCGACGGGCAAACACCGTGAAGAAATGGGCCTGGGTAGAGTTGAACTACCGACCTCACGCTTATCAGGCGTGCGCTCTAACCACCTGAGCTACAGGCCCTTACAAGGGCTGACAACCTAAGCTGCGTCACCTCGTCGCGCCAATTCCGCCGACACAACTATTTTAACGCGCCCCGTTCCTCCATCCAACTTCAATGACTGCATAGCTCTTTTGCGTCAGGGAGCCTCCCAGGCACAGGGGTCGAGAAGCGATCGGGAAATCGACGCGAGCCTCCGGATTCCGAACGGTTGGATTCACCCTCGCTACCTGACTGAGTGCTCTCCGTCACACGCTCGAACCTGCTTCGTCGTACTATCTATAATGAGGGGCCTAATACCCTTTATCCGGCGTCCTGCGCGCGCCGGGCGGTTCCACGGTCCGATCTCTGACACCGACCTCCCAACTTCACCCTCTGGTCATTGACCTTCTCTGCAGCGACGTACCCGCCCTGTGAGGAGTAACGACATCGTCGTTATCGTGCTGCTTCCGGTCGCCGCGATCGCTCTCGCGGTGCTGTTCGGCGTGATGCTCCCCCGGATGAACCGTCGCCGCAAAATGCACCGCCCCATCGCGGTCGCAGTACTGAACGTACCGCGCGACATCGTTCCTCCCCGCCCCATCCGATCGAGCCCGACGCCGCAACCCGCGGCCCAACCCGCGGCGCAGCCGGGGCGCGTCGCGAGCCCTCCACAGTATCCGGCGCGCCCGTCAGCAGAGCCGAACGTCACCGTGGCATCCGCCACCGGTACGGATGGACCGGCGGTCGCGGACGCGGGTGCGGGTGCGTCCACCGAACCCTCAGCGCCTCACCTCCGGCTCGAGACCTTTGCGACCGAATCAACGACGTCGCGAGCAGAGCCGCGTACCCCGCCACGGCGTCCGCAGCGAACGCCCGACGGCACGCTCCAGTTCCTTCCGGGCAGGCTCGAGGTGATTGAGGGCCGCGACGTGGGACAGGAAATCCGCTTCGTGCGACATCCGGGCGAGAAGGACACGGTGGTCACCTTTGGCCGGAGCGACGGACCCCAGTATCGCCACGTGCAGCTCCATGAGCACACCGTGAGCCGCTTGCACGCGAAACTCACCCTGGAAGGACGTCGATGGCGCCTGGGCAACATGTCGGCCACCAACCCGGTGATCGTCAACGACACTCCGCTCGAAGGGGACGACGGCTCGGTGTTGCTGAACGAGGGCGATCGAATCGAGATGGGGGAGGTGGTGTTCCGATTCAGGGCCAAATAGCCATCCGGTACGCCGCCAGGCGCTCGGTAGCGTTGGTCACTGGCGCGCCCGTGAGGCGCGTCTAGCTTAGGACTGGGGGCCGTGCCGCGTCCCGGGGCCCGTGTCGCCAAGGAGGGCGTTTCGGACAGCCGGGCACCAGCACCGGTACCGGAGGCGAGTTGGTCAGGGGAGTCGCCTGCGCACTCTGTCACGGAGCCGTCAAGCCGGAATGGGAGTCAGCACTGTCAACCTTCTCATCATTGCGGGCGCCATGGTCGTTGCCCTGGCACTCGTGCTGGCGGGACTACGAATCGTCCGCTGGCGGCGCGACCTGGCGCTGCGTCGCCACACTGCGCCCGCGCTGATCATGCCTCTGATGGCAACCGACGTTCCCTTGACCAGACCGCCTGCCCTGCGCGAGGTCCAGCCCTCCCCGCACCGCTCACCCCCCTCCATTCGCCAGGTGCCCCCTACCGCGAGATCAGTCACGGAGGCGGAGGAAGACGATGTGATCCTCGTGGCCGACGAGCCGATCATCGAGCGGCCCACGCAGCCGATGGAGGCGATAACGCAGGAGATCCCGGATGGCGGGCACTTGGTCGCCGGGAGTCAGGTCCGCTATTATCGCGCGGAAGAAGGCACTCTGGAGTTCCTGCCGGGTCGACTGGAGGTGGTTGGCGGAACCGACGTCGGTCAGGAGATCCATTTCATGCGTCGCGTCGGGGAGGAGAGCACCACGGTCACGTTCGGCCGGAGCGAGGGTCCGCCGCTGCGGCACGTGCAATTGATCGATCCAACCGTGAGCCGCCAGCACGCACGACTCTCGTATTCCGCCGGTCGCTGGCACCTCGCCAACCTCTCGCAGACGAATCCGGTGACGTTGAACGGTGTGGCGCTCCCGCCAACCGGCCGCGCGCTCACCCTCCAGGAGGGAGACCGACTGGAGATGGGTGCGGTGGTGTTCGTCTACCATGAGCATTGACCCGGGATCGCGATGCGGAGCGACGGCGAACACGTACCGGGCGAACTGCCGCCGCGTGAGGCACCGGTGACGGAGCCAGCCTTCGGAGAGGGCGGCCGGGACCCGGGGGGAGGACCCGCGCTCTGGCCGAGTGAGCTCGATCCCGATTACGAGCTGCTGGGTGAGCTGGGGCGCGGGGGGATGGCGGTGGTGTTCCGCGCACGCGACCGCGCCCTGCAGCGTGACGTGGCGATCAAGGTGGTACAGCCTCGCCTTTCTCCCGACGCAGAAGCCGTGTCGCGGCTGGCCCGCGAGGCGCGGACGGTGGCCCAGCTGCAGCATCCGAACATCGTCGGCGTCTACGCGATACGACACCTCTCCGACGGCAGCCTGGCGCTCGTAATGCAGCTGGTGCCGGGACGCACGCTGAAGGCGGCGCTCGAGGCCGGACCATTCGACGTCACGCGCGCCGAGCACGTGCTGCGCGACGTGGCCCGCGCGCTGGCCTACGCCCACAAGGCGGGGGTGGTGCATCGGGATGTGAAGCCGGAGAACATCTTCCTCGACGAAGTCTCGGGACGCGCAATGCTGTCGGACTTCGGCGTGGCGCGCGTGCTGGACGCCCCCACCGAGCTCACCGCCACCGGCACCACCATCGGCACGCCGACCTACATGGCGCCCGAGCAGATCGACGGATTTCACATCGACGGACGCAGCGATCTGTACAGCCTGGGCATGGTCGGTTGGGAGATGCTGACTGGTGCCCGCCCGTGGTCCGGCGAGACGCTGTACAACGTGATCTACCGGCAGAAGCACGATTTCCTGGCACCCCTGGACGAATTCCGCAAGGACGTGTCCCCCACCCTCCAGTACCTGCTGGAGGGGCTGATGCAGAAGAACCCCGACCGCCGCTGGAGCAGCGCCGGGCGGTTTCTCGCGCTGTTGAGCAGCGAGCCGATGCCGCCGGGATTCCGGGAATGGCAGTCGGCAAGGCGCCGGCGACGACGCTCAGCGACGACGCGCCAGGCGCGCGGCGAGGGCGGTCCCGCGAGCGAGGCGGTGCTCCAGACGGTCAAGTTCGATCGTCAGGCGGTGCGTGTTGGCTCGCCCGCGGACGCGCCGGCGACCACGGACCCCGATGGAGCGCTGAAGGAGCTGTCGTTCGAGCAAGTGGACGCGATCGAGCCCGTGCTCCGGGGTTTTGAGGTACAGAAGGAGGTTCGTCGGGAGTCGCGTTTCGGACTCTGGCTCGCCGCCGGCGGTATGGTGCTGATCGCCAGCGCGGGCGCGCTCTGGTTCGGGCTCGGGTTGCCAGCGCGGGACGTCGGCGCTGCGGCAGGGGGCTCAGTCGCCCTCATGAACGATCGGGCCGCCGTGGAAGTGCCCGTTGCCAGCGCCGACTCGGTGCGCAAGCAATCGGATTCCACCTTTGACCTCGCGGCAGCGGCCCCGCCCGACACGCTCGCGGGTCGCACCGTACCCGACGCGCACGTCAGCTCCTCGCCAGGACCCCTCACCCCACCGCGCGACGAGGCTGCCGCCAGGAAGAGCGGCGTGACCGCCGCGAAGAGTGCCGGAGAGCCGGTCCCGAACTCCGCCACCGCGCGAACGCGAACGTCCCCGGGTTCACGCGATTCCGTCGCGCGGATAGCCCCGACGGTCTCCGGCACTCCGCCACCGGTTGCTGGCGGGGCAGCGGGCTCCACGCTCACACGCCAGTCCTCGACGGTGAACACGACTCCGGTCCCGCCGGCGACGCCCGTACGTGCGCTCATCTTCCCTGTGGTTCGCGGCACCATTACGGCCGGCAGTCGACACTCCTGTCTGATCGGTGACAACGGGCGCGCGGCGTGCTGGGGAAACAACGAGAGCGGTCAACTGGGCGACGGATCGTTCCAGGGACGCACCTCGCCGGAACCGGTGGTGGGCGACTTCGGCTTCACCCAGATCGCGGCCGGTGCCTGGCACACCTGCGGCGTTACAGCAGGCGGTGAACTCTACTGCTGGGGAAAGAACGATTCCGGACAGCTCGGCGATGGCACGACGTCGGTGCGCGCGGCACCGGTTCACGTGAACAGCGCCACGACCTTCCAGTTGGTGCGCACCGGCGCCGCTCATACCTGCGCGCTGTCGCGGGCCGGGATTGTCTTCTGCTGGGGCGCGAATGCGTACGGTCAGCTCGGAGACGGCACTCGTTCCTCCAGAACGGCGCCTGTCCCTGTTCCCCTTCCCGCCACGGTTGCGGTCCTGGCGGTCGGCTGGAACCACACGTGCGCGCTCACACTCGACGGAATTGGCTATTGCTGGGGCGAGAATCGGAACGGACAGCTCGGTGATGGAAGCACCACCGACCGCACCACGCCCGTTGCGGTGGCAACCGACGCGCGGTTCATCAGCATTGCCGCCGGGAGCGCGCACTCGTGCGGGGTCGCACCGTCCGGCATGGCGTATTGCTGGGGTCAGAACAACTACGGGCAACTCGGCACCGGCACGCCGGGCGTACCGGCGCTGTTCCCCCGCGTGGTGGATGCGTCCGCGACGTTTCTGACGGTGGTGGCGGGAAGCGGACACTCCTGCGCCCGTACGATCGACGGGCGGGCGCTGTGCTGGGGACGCAACGCGTACGGCCAGCTTGGTGACGGCACCACCACCGATCACTCCCGTCCGGTGGCGGTGACCGGATTGTCCCGTCTGGCCGCGCTGCACGCGAGCGGCGCGCACACCTGCGCCATCACGACGCTGAACGAAGCGTACTGCTGGGGCTACAACGTCGACGGTCAGTTGGGTGGCGGTGATCGCGAGAACGCGGCGCTCCCCACACGCGTCGTAGCGCCACGTTAGGTCCGGCGCGGTCGGTGCGGTCGGTGCAGTCGGGCGTGTCGGAAACCAGTCGAACGGGACGCGCGCGACGCCTGCCACTCGCGCTGGCCTACGCCGCGCTCCTGATCTCGTGCGACAATCCGCTGTCGCCGCGCGAGGAAAAGGTGAGTCGGGTGGGCGTCGACCCGCAGGTGCTGAACCTCGCGGCCGGCGCGAACGCGCCGGTGGCGGCGCACGTGTTCGATGATGCCGGTCAGGAGATCGTGGCCCGTGTATTCTGGTCGTCGCAGAATCGCGCCATCGCAACCGTGAGCCAGGCGGGCGTGGTGACGGCGGTGTCACCCGGCGCGACCCAGATCGCCGCATCGAGTCGGGGCGTGCCGGCGTTCGTGGCGGTCACGGTCACGAATCCGCCGGTGGCGATCGTACGTTTGACTCCGTCGGCCACCAGCGTCGAAGTCGGGAGCAGCAAGGAGCTGGTTCTGGAGGTTCTGGACGCGGGTGGCGGCCAGATCAGCGGGCGGACGGCGGTCTGGTCGTCGAGCGATCCGTCCGTCGCCACGGTGAACGAAAACGGGATCGTGAGCGGCGTCGCGCCCGGAGCGGCCACCATCCACGCCACAGTCGACGCGGTCCAGGGGACCGCCATCGTGACCGTCGTACCAGTCCCCGTGGCCACCATCATGATCGCGCCACCCAGCGTCAGCGTCCAGGTGGGGCGCACGCAACCGCTCACCGCCACCGCTGCGGACGCCGACGGCAATGCGCTCACCGGACGTACGATCGTCTGGTCGTCGAGCAATGACGCGATCGCGGCAGTCTCGCAGCAGGGGGTAGTGACCGGGGTCAGTCCGGGCACCGCCACCGTCACCGCGTCGTCACCGGAGAGCGGCCCGGGAGGATCGACACCCAAGGGCACGGCCACTGTGACGGTGGGCCTCGTGCCGGTCGCCACCATGAATGTCGTGCCCTCGACCGCGTCGATCCGGGTGAACGAGACGACCAACTTCGGCGTCAACCTGTTCGATGCCGGTGGTGTGCCGCTCACGGTGAGCGGCCGCACGGTAGTGTGGTCGAGCAGCGATCCTACGGTGGCCACGATCGACGGCGCGAGCGGCGTCGCGACCGGCGTGGCGGTGGGCAGCGCCATCATCACGGCCACAGTGACCACACCCGGTGCGCCCCCTCCCGGGAGCGTCGAGGGCACGGCGAGCCTGTCGGTGTCCAACGCGCCCGTGGCATCAGTGGTGGTGACGCCCGATCCGGCGACGGTGCACGTCGGTGCGACGTATGGGGTGCGATTCACCGCCACCATGAAGGACGCGCTCGGTCACGAACTCACCGGGCGGACCGTGTTGTGGTCGTCCTCGAATCCTGCGGCCGCCAGCGTCGACGCGTTGGCCGGCGTGGTCACCGGCGTGGCGCCGGGGGTGACCCAGATTCGGGCGCTGAGTGAGGGAATCCTGGGCACCGCGAGCGCGACGATCGACCTGGTGCCGATCGAGCGCGTCGATCTGTCGCCGCCGACGGCGACGCTGGTCCCGCCGGGGACCCAGCAGCTGATCGTCACGGCGCGCGATTCCTCCGGCGGCGCGATCGCCGGAGTGGCGTTAGGCGGCCGATCCACGTCCTGGAACACCAGCAATGCGGCCGCCGCCACCATCAGTCAGACCGGACTGGTGACCGCGGTTGCGCTGGGATCGGCCACCATCACCGCGACGGTCGCCGGCAAGAGTGCCACGTCGGACATCACGGTGCTGGCCGGTACGGGATCGGTGGTCGTTGCCGTGGCGCCTGACTCGTTGATCCTCCCCGGCACCGTGTCGGGCACCATCACCGTCCGCGACGCGGGCTCGAACCCGCTCCCTGGCCGTTCGGTGGCCATCTCCTCGTCGAATCCCGCGGTCGCAACCGTGGCGCCCCTCTCGGCGACAACCAGTGCGACGGGGACCGTCGCCATCACCGTCACGGGTGTCGCTGCGGGCTCGGCGACCATCAACGCGAGCAGCGGCGGACACAGCGGGTCGACTGCGCTGCGGATGCTGAATCCGGTGAGCACGGTGACCGTGACGGCGCCCAGTGATTCCATCGTCGGCACCTCCACGCTGCAGGCGACGGCGACGCTCAGGGACGCCGGCAGCGTCATTCTTACCGGACGCCCGATCGCGTGGACCAGCAGCAGTCCATCGGTGGCAACGGTGAACGCGTCCACCGGGCTTATCACCGGTGTCGCGGACGGTACCACGACCATCACCGCCACCAGCGAGTCGAAACAGGGAACGAAGAGCATTCGCGTGGTCACGGGCGTGGGCTCGGTGCAGGTGACGGCCAACCCCGACTCGCTGATTGGCGCCGGGTCGCTGTCGGCCAACGCCAGGGTGCGCGACACCAACAACAACCCACTTCCCGGACGCACGGTCACGATCTCCTCGAACAACATCGGGGTAGCCACCGTGAGTCCTTCAAACGCCACGTCCGGCGCTGGGGGCAACGTGCCGATCAGCGTAACGAGCGTGTCGCCCGGGACGGCCACCATCACCGCCACCAGCAGCGGCGTGAGCGGCACGCTCCCGGTCCGGATGCTGGCGTCGGTGAATTCCGTTTCGGTGACCGCACCGGCGGATTCGATCATCGGCACGGCGACGCTGCAGGCTGCGGCGACGCTTCGCGACGCGGGCAACAACCTCCTTACCGGGCGCCCGATCACATGGTCCAGCAATGCGACTCCCGTCGCCACGGTCAATTCGGCGTCGGGGCTCATCACCGGCGTGTCACCCGGGACTGCCACGATCACGGCGACCGTTGAAGGGAAGAGCGACAACCTGGTGGTCCACGTGCTCGCCGCGGTGGGCTCGGTGCCGGTGACCGCGCCAGTCGACACCTTGATCGTCGGCACCGGGACGCTATCGGCGACAGCGACCGTGCGCGATGCCACGAGCACCCCAATCCCGGGACGCACCGTCACCATCGCCTCGAGCAACCCGTCCGTGGCCACGGTCGCTCCGGGGAGCGCGACCTCGAACGGCTCAGGTCAGGTCGCCATCACCATCACCGGCGTTGCGCCGGGGAACGTGAACATCACCGCCACCAGCGCGGGCATCGTGGGGAGCTTGCCCGTGCACATGCTGGCGCCGGTGAACACGGTGACCGTGACTGCCGCGGGAGACTCGATCCTCGGCACGGGGACGCTGCAGGCCACCGCAACGCTCAAGGACGCGAGCAACAACACACTGACCGGCAGGCCGGTCACCTGGGCTTCAGGGGATCCATCTCTGGCAACGGTCGATCCGTTGACCGGATTGATCACCGGCGTGTCGAGCGGCACGGTGACAATCACGGCGACGAGCGAAACGAAGATCGGCGCCTACGACGTTCGGGTGCTGGCTCACGTCAGTACGGTAACGGTCACGACTCCGGGCGATTCAATTCTCGGCACCACCTCGCTGCAGGCCACGGCGACGCTCAAAGATGCCGCCAACAACACCCTCACCGGACGCCCGATCATCTGGGCGTCGAGCGATCCATCGGTGGCGACGGTGGACCCGTCCACCGGGCTGATCACGGGCGTCTCGGCCGGGAACAGCACGATTTCGGCCACCAGCGAGGGACAGGTGGGAGTGGTCGTGGTGCGCGTGCTGGCTGCAGTCGACACCGTCTTCATCACGCCGGACCCGGTTCCCCCCTTGACGGTACCCACGGCTGCCTCGCTGACGGCGAACGTCGAAGACGCTTCACACGCGGCGCTGGCTGGGCGGGCTTGCACGGTCATGTCCAGCGACACCAACGTAGCGACGGTGGCGCCGACATCCGGCAACACGGATCCCCTTGGTCAGATCGTACTGACCGTTACACCGGTGGCCACCGGAACAGCGACCATTACCGTGACGTGCGAGGGGAAGGTGGCGACCTCGTCCATCACCGTGAACTAGGAGCGACCACGTGCATCCGGTGGCGGGATTCATTCTTCGACGCGCACTGGTCCTGGCCGCGATAGCGATGCCACTGGCCGCGGTCGCGGGTCGCGCCGACGCCCAGCGCCTTGCCCCGAAGCCGACGCTCGCGTCCAGCGGAGCCTCCGGATGCACCAGGTACTTGCCCACGACCCCGGGGGCACCGATCGGTACGGGGTCCGGGGACGACGCGGAGGCACGTCAGCTCATCGCCGACGGCCAGGAAGCGGCGCTGCAGGGGGAGCACGCCGCGGCACGCGACGCATTCTTCAAGGCGGCGCTACGGGCGCCGTCGAACGCGCGGGTCGCGTACTACCTCGGGCGCGAATACGAGGCGCTCGATTCGGCCACTGCCGCGGTGCGCGAATACTGCCGCTACCTGACGCTCTCGCCTAACGCGCCGGACGGAGACGAGGTCCGGGGCCGGGTCGTGCGGCTGGTGCCGGCCTCGGAGCTGGCACGGGTGGACGAAGCCCGGGCGAACTTCCGTTCCGGCGTGGCCCTGCTCGAGCGGCGCCAGTTCGCCGCCGCCGAAGCCGTTTTCGGGGCCGTCGCCACCCAGCTCCCCACTGCGGGCGAGGCGTACTACAACCGCGGCCTCGCCCGCGCCGCCCGAGGAGAGCGCGCGGCCGCCATCGGGGACTTCGAGAAGTACCTCGACCTCGCCCCCGCGGCCACCGACCGCGCTGCGATCCGGACGGCTTCGGCGCGTCTCCAGGATCGCGTCTACAGTCCCGGTCGCGCGCTCCTCTCGGGGATCGTGCCCGGGTTGGGGCAGATGAACACCGGCCGTCCGCTGCTCGGACTGGCGGTGCTCGGTGCCGTGGCCGGCGCGGTCTACTACGGTTTTCTCTCCCAGGAGACGATTCGAGTCCAGCAATTCACGGATCCGTTCGGGAACCCGTACTCCGACTCGATTCCCCGGACGGAGCGACCGCACTTCGTGGTCGGCGCCGCCGGCGCGGGCGCGCTCTGGCTGGGAGCGTCCATCGAAGCCATGGCCTACGCGAGAGGGACGCGCGCGCGCGCAGAGGCGATCATCGACACCTCGCCGGGTCAGCCGTCGCGGAGCGGGAGCGCCGCACAGGTGGCACTGGCGCTGCCGCGCAGCGATGGCGGGCCGGTACCCATCGTGCTCGTTGTGCCAGGTCGGCGGGTGGGACTGGGGCTCTTGGTGTCGTTCGGTGCGTCTGCGGATCGCCCGTGATGGACTCGCGATCGCGTTCGGAGCGTGAGCGGACCAACCGGAGGCGAAGTCGAGCACGGAGGCAGGTTTCCGCCACGCCGGTACGAGTGAGTCGGGTCGCATGAGACCGCCTGCGGCGGGCCGGAGGTGAGCTCGCCCTCCCGACGGCGAGCATGTGTCGCCGCTCACGGCGGCCGGCAGCGGGCAGGCGCAGACATTGCGCCACGATGTGGAGCGCGGATATTCCAAGGTCCAGCCGCGACCGGGGGACCGCACACCGGTCCGGCACAGCAGGATTTCGCAGCGTGCGGATCTTCAGGCATGGTGATGGGCGCGCGACGACAGGCGCGTAAGGGCGTCCCCCGGAATGGGCCGTGGCGCCTGCTCGCGGTCGCAACGATCGTGGGATCGGCGTTCTCCTGCCAGGAGGCGGCGTCCCCTACCGCTGCCAACGTGACTGGGCTGCTTGAAGTGCGCCCGGACCGGGTGACGGTCACGATCGGAGGGACCGCGACGCTGTCGGCCTTCACGTTCAACCAGGACGGGAACGACGTGGAAGCGCGGAGCGCGTTCTGGTCCGTGGAAAACACCACCATCGCGAGCATCAGCCGGTCGGGGGTGGTGACGGGGCTGGCGCCGGGGACGACGCAGATCGCTGCCTCACTCAGGGGGACGTCGGGAATCGCCGTCGTCACCGTCACCCCCCGCCCGGTGGCTCACGTCGCGGTCGCACCGCCGCAATCAGACGTGGAAGTGGGCAGGACCGTTCCGTTCGGTGCGGAGGCCCGTGACGCCGACGGTAACCCGCTCGCTGGCATCGTCATCGACTGGACTTCTGCTGATCCCGCGATAGCGACGGTGAGCGCGTCCGGCGTTGTGACGGGCGTCGCCCCGGGCGCGACGCTCATCCGCGCGGCGGCGGGCGGCGTGATCGGGACTGCGCTCGTGACTGTCGTTCTGGTTCCGGTATCGTCGGTGGTGGTGACGCCTCCGACCGCAAGGCTCCCCTCCGGCGGCTTCGTGCAGCTCGCCACGATCATCAGCGACCGCGACGGCAATCCGCTTGCCGGGCGCCTGGTGGTGTGGAGCTCGAGCGACCAGAGTGTCGCCGTGGTCTCGAGCAGCGGACGTGTACAGAGCGTGAGCCCGGGAAGCGCGACGATCACCGCCACGTCGGGCGGCGTGAGCGGCACGTCCGAAGTGACAGTCACCCCTGGAGTGGCCGTCACGCTGCAGGTCACGCCGGCGTCGCCCGCGCTCACGGTCGGAGAGACTCTGCCGATGTTGGCGACCGTGCGCGACGCACAGGGGAACGTGATCACGGGCGATTCGATCTCGTGGGCCACCGGCGACGTGAACGTTGCCACGGTCAGCGGAGCCGGAGTGCTTTCCGCGGTTGCCGTCGGCACCGTCACGGTGACGGCCACCGATGGCATGGTCATCGGCACGACTGTGGTCACGGTGGCGCTCGCGCCGATCGCAACGCTGGAGGTCACTCCGTCCCCGGCCACGGTGGAGGAGAAGCGAACCGTTCAGCTCACCGCGACCGCACGTGACGCGCGGGGCAGCGTGCTCACGGGTCGGACCATTGTCTGGGCGTCGAACGCCGGCTCGGTGGCGTCGGTCTCGCAGAGCGGCCTGGTGACCGGCATCTCGGCTGGTCAGGCGACGATCAGCGCGTCGTCTCCGGGCGGGGGCATCGGCGGCACGACGCCGAGTGGATCGAGCGCTCTGAACGTCACGTCCGCGCCGGTGGCGTCGGTACTGGTGCATCCGTCGGCAGCGACGGTGCACGTCGGCTCGACGTATGCGCGACGGTTTGCCGCTGAGACGCGGGATGCGTCGGGCAGCGTGATCACCGGACGGGCAATCGTCTGGACCTCGTCGGCACCGTTGGTGGCCGCGGTGGACGCGGGCAGCGGTGTGGTCACCGGTGTGGCGCCGGGCTCAGCGACCATTACCGCCACCAGCGAGGGCATATCGGGGAAGTCGTCGGTGACGGTGGACCTGGTGGCGATCGTGTCGGTGGATGTGATGCCGACGACGGTCGTCCTGGTCGCGCCCGCGACGGCGCCGCTGGCGGCGACGCCGCGCGATTCGGGCGGGCTGGCAGTGAGCGGTTCGGCGTTAGGCGGCCGGGCCACGAGCTGGTCCAGTTCGGATGGAACGGTTGCCACCGTGTCCGCGGCCGGACTGGTCTCGGCGGTGGGGAACGGCCTGGCGACGATTACGGCGCAGGTGGACACCTCGCATGGGACGTCGATGGTGACGGTGGGACCAACGGTGACGAGCGTGGCGTTGTCGCTGGCGGCCGATTCCGTGATCATCCCGGGGACGGTCGGGGGCACCATAAGGCTGCTCGACGGCGGGGGCCAGCCGGTTCCGGGCCAGCACGTGGGGGTGGTCAGCAGCGATCCTTCGCTGGCGTCGGTCGCGCCGGATTCGGGCACCTCGAACTCCTCGGGCGAGCTGGCGGTGACGGTGACCGGCGTGTCCGCCGGCCCGGTGAGCATCACGGCCACGAGCGGAGGCATCAGTGACGCGGTGGTGATGCGGGTGGTGCCTGGGGTCGGCCGCGTGACCATCGTCCCCGCAACGCTGAACGTGGGCGTGGGGAAGAAGGGATCGCTGACCGTGCAGGTGACGGATGGCGGCGGGGCTCCGCTATCGGGGCGCCCGTGCACGATGGCATCGAGCAATCTCCTGCGGGTCATCGTCACGCCCGTGCAGGGCCTGACCGACGGCAGCGGAGAGATCGCTCTCACCGTGACGGGGATATCGAAGGGTGGGGCGACGGTGTCGGCGACCTGCGGGGCGAGGAGCGGCAGCGCGTCGGTGATGGTGAAGTAGCGAATCCCCGGCCCTGCCGAGCGGGGTCGGGGATCCGTAAAGTAGCATCGAGCGTGTGCGGGCGGGGTGCGACTGGTGAGCCGCTTTCGGCCGGCGCCCCGAACCATGTTCGTTAGGCGCCGAGTCCTACTCGCCTGCTCCGTTAAGGAGGTGATCCAGCCGCAGGTTCCCCTACGGCTACCTTGTTACGACTTCGCCCCAGTCACTGCGCTTGCCTTCGGCGGCTTGCTCCCTTGCGGGTTGCGGCACCGACTTCGGGCACTCACAGCTTCCATGGCGTGACGGGCGGTGTGTACAAGGCCCGGGAACGTATTCACCGCGGCATCGCTGATCCGCGATTACTAGCGATTCCAGCTTCATGCCGTCGAGTTGCAGACGACAATCCGAACTGAGGACGGGTTTCTGGGATTGGCGCCAGCTTGAGCTCTGGCCGCCCTCTGTCCCGCCCATTGTAGCACGTGTGTAGCCCTGGACGTAAGGACCATGATGACTTGACGTCGTCCCCACCTTCCTCCGGTTTGGCACCGGCAGTCGGACTAGAGTCCCCGGCTGGCTTGCGCCCTCTCCGCTGGCAACTAGTCCCAAGGGTTGCGCTCGTTGCGGGACTTAACCCAACATCTCACGACACGAGCTGACGACAGCCATGCAGCACCTGTGCACGAGCTCCGAAGAGAACGCCCCGTTTCCGAAGCGCGCCCCGTGCATGTCAAGCCCAGGTAAGGTTCTTCGCGTTGCGTCGAATTAAACCACATGCTCCACCGCTTGTGCGGGCCCCCGTCAATTCCTTTGAGTTTCAGCCTTGCGGCCGTACTCCCCAGGCGGGGCACTTCATGCGTTAGCGCCGACCCCTAAGGGGTCGCTCCCCCAAGGATCTAGTGCCCATCGTTTACGGCGTGGACTACCAGGGTATCTAATCCTGTTTGCTCCCCACGCTGTCGCGCCTCAGCGTCAGGCCCGGCCCAGCCGACCGCCTTCGCCACCGGTGTTCTTCCGGATCTCTACGCATTCCACCGCTACACCCGGAATTCCATCGGCCTCTACCGGCCTCCAGCTCCCCCGTCCGCACGGCCGACCCGGAGTTGAGCCCCGGGCTTTCACCGCACGCGCGAGAAGCCGCCTACGCGCCCTTTACGCCCAGTGATTCCGGACAACGCTCGCACCCTCTGTATTACCGCGGCTGCTGGCACAGAGTTAGCCGGTGCTTCCTCCCCCGGTACCGTCACCCAGGTCTCAACCCGGCATTCGTCCCGGAGAACAGCGGTTTACACCCCGAAGGGCGTCCTCCCGCACGCGGCGTCGCTGCGTCAGCCTTCCGGCCATTGCGCAAGATTCCCCACTGCTGCCTCCCGTAGGAGTCTGGGCCGTCTCTCAGTCCCAATGTGGCTGGCCATCCTCTCAGACCAGCTACCCGTCATCGGCTTGGTGGGCCGTTACCCCGCCAACTACCTGATAGGCCGCGAGCCCCTCCGCCTGTAGATCGCTCCTTTCCTCCCCCGTCCATGCAGACAGAGAAGCGTATGCGGGCTTACCCGGCCGTTGGGCCGGCTATCCCCCGCAAGCGGGCAGGTCGCTCACGTGTTACGCACCCGTTCGCCGGTCGTGGGTTGCCCCACGCCCTCGACTTGCATGTGTTAAGCACGCCGCCAGCGTTCGTCCTGAGCCAGGATCAAACTCTCCAAGAAAGTTCGATGTAGCTCATGCGGGCGCGATCGTGGACCGCGCCCCGAATCCATCGTGTCTCGACTCTCCCCGCTGCGCACGATCGCAGCGGATCGGCGAGAACCCCACACGCACACGCTCGATTGTCAAACAACCGGTGATCCACCGAACACCACGTCCCGCCGACCTGCGTCAGCGGGACGTCAAAACTAAGGGGACCGGGCGGCGAATCAAGCGGGCGGAAGCGCTCGGGGGACGTGGCCGGTGGCCCATGACGGATGGCCCTTTCCCCTAATCCTCGTCCCGATGGTGGCCCGGCTTGTGCCGGTCCTCCTCATCGAAGTCATCGTACTCGTCGTCGAGGTCGATGAGATCTTCGTCGAAGTCGCTGTCGAATTCGTCGTCGTCGTCATCATCCTCCGCGTCGTCCCCCTCCGAGTCGTCATCGTTCTCGTCATCGGCGTCGAGATCGTCGTCGAATTCGAGATTCTCGGAATCGTCGAATTCACCGTCGTCGTCGTCGAGATCGTCGTCCGTATCCGTGTCGTCGTCGAAGTCCTCATCGCCCTCGCGAGGCGGCGTGAACCGCGCCGCGCAGTCCACACGCCGCACCTCGCCGGATTGCTCCGACGATTCGAACTCGTCCCGCATACCAGGGTCTCCGTGGAAGGTTAGACCAGCGCGCGCTCGCGCTTCTGTTCACGCGAGAGCTTCTTTCTGTCGTTCAGGCTCAGCAACCGCTTGCGGAGACGGATCGAGTGCGGCGTCACTTCGATCAGCTCGTCGTCCTCGATATACTCCAGCGCTCCTTCCAGCGTCAACTCCCGCGGTGGCTCCAGCTGAATGTTCTCGTCACTCGCCTTCGTCCGCATGTTCGTCAGCTTTTTTTCCTTGGTAGGATTGACGTCCATGTCGCCGGGACGCGAGTTCTCTCCCACGATCATCCCTTCATAGACCGCCGTCCCGGGCGCCACGAACAGGGTCGAGCGTTCCTGCAGATTGAACAGCGCAAACCCCACCGCGATCCCGTTCTCCATCGACACCAGCGCGCCGCGCGTCCGTCCCGGAATCGGTCCGGCCCACGGTCCATAGTGATAGAAGCGGTGGTGGATGACGCCGGTGCCGCGGGTGTCGGTGAGAAACTCGCTCCGATAGCCGAACAGCCCGCGCGCCGGAATGGCGTAACGCAGGCGCACGTTCCCCTGCCCCGGATTGCGCATGTCGAGCAGCTCGGCGCGTCGGCCACCCAGGCGTTCGATCACCGCGCCGAGGTAGGTCTCGGGCACGTCGACCGTCAGTTCCTCGTACGGCTCCAGCCGCTCGCCGTTAGGCCCCTCGCGCGTGATCACCCGCGGACGCGACACCTGGAACTCGTATCCCTCGCGCCGCATCGTCTCCATCAGGATCGACAGGTGCAGCTCGCCGCGTCCGGACACGGTCCAGGTATCGGTCGCGTCGGTGTCCTCCACGCGCAGCGCGACGTTGCGCTCGAGCTCGCGATACAGCCGCTCGCGAAGCTGCCGCGACGTGATGAACCGCCCCTCGCGACCCGCGAACGGCGAGTTGTTCACCACGAAGTCCACCGAGATGGTCGGCTCCTCAACAGCGATTCCGGCCAGCCGCTCCTGGTGTTCGACGTGCGTCACGGTGAGACCGATCTCCACCCCCTCCAGTCCCGCCAGCGCGACGATGTCGCCCGCCGATGCGGACTCGACATCGAGGCGCTCGAGGCCCTCGTGGGTGTAGAGCCTCGTCACCTTCGCGGTTTCCGCCACCCGCGCGGGGTCCAGCGGCAGCAGGGCCACCACTTCACCCACCCGAACGGTTCCGCGCTCGATGCGGCCGATCGCCAGCCGCCCGAGGTACGGCGAATGGTCGAGCGTCGATACCAGCAACTGGAACGGCCCCTCGGCATCGCTCGGCGGCGCCGGCACGTGCCGGACGATCGCCTCGAACAGCGGCTCGAGATTCGTCGGCGGCTGCGCCAGGTCCGTGGTCGCGACCCCCTCCCGCGCCGACGCGTAGAGGACCGGCGCGTCGAGCTGAGCGGCATCGGCTTCGAGGTCGATGAAGAGGTCCAGCACTTCGTCGTGGACACGGAGCGGATCAGCCCCCGACCGATCGATCTTGTTGATCACCACGATCGGCGTACGGCCAAGCTCAAGCGCCTTCCTCAGCACGAACCGCGTCTGCGGCATGGGACCGTCGAAGGCGTCGACCACCAGCAGCACACCGTCCACCATACGCATGATCCGCTCCACCTCTCCGCCGAAATCCGAGTGCCCCGGCGTATCGACGATGTTGATCTTCGTGCCATGCCAACGCACGGCCGTGTTCTTGGCGAGAATCGTGATACCGCGTTCCCGCTCGAGCGGGTTCGAGTCCATGACCCGCTCTTCTACGATCTGATTCTCGCGAAATGCCCCCGCTTGACGTAACATCTTGTCGACGAGGGTGGTCTTGCCGTGATCGACGTGCGCGATGATGGCGATGTTTCGGATCTGCATAGCCTTGAAGTATGACCGGGCACGTGAACCGATACAAGCACTTGCCGGCGCCGCGCGGAATGCGCACCGTGCGGTTGGACTCGTTACCGCAGGAGGTGTCCCATGCACCAGCATCCGGAGTCCTCGAAAGGCAGCTATCCTCACGGCCGCGGGTACGGCCACGACTACATGCGAGGAGGCGAGGTATTCGACGGATACGGGTATAGCCAACGCGACGAATACTCCAAGACGCGCGGCGAACTGGACGACCGGTCGTCGCCCGACGAGGACCCCCCGGACCGGAAAAGCAGCTAGCACCCGCACGTGTTCCCTGCACGTCACCGCGGCGCCCACCATCGGGCGCCGTTTTCCTGCCCGCGACCGGCCGACCGCTCGCCGTCTTCCAGCCGGCGACCGGCTTACCGCTTCATCCCGGGCCTGGGCATCGGGGTTCGGGCGTTGATGCCCGAGTCGTAGCGTACGCCGCTTCCCGTCTTCTCGGGCGGAGTCTCTCCCTCACCAGCGGGGACATCGAGGCCGCGGGTCTTCAGCGCCTGCGCCATGGCCGACTTGTCCGTGGCCTTCGCCAACGCCTCGTGGGCCTCGATCGTGCCCGATTCCACCAGTTCCAGCAACGCATCGTGCATGGTGACCATTCCCATCCGTCGCGATGTTTGCATCACAGACGGGATCTGGAACGTCTTCCCCTCGCGGATGAGGTTCGACACCGCGGGAGTGGCCAGCAGGATCTCCATCGCGGCCACGCGCCCACCGCCGATCTTGCGACACAGGGTCTGCGAGAGGACTCCCTTCAGCGACTCGGCCAGCATCACCCTGATCTGCTCCTGACGGTCGGTGGGGAATTGACCGATGACGCGATCGACGGTGCCGGCGGCTGTCGACGTGTGCAGCGTGCCGAACACCAGGTGGCCGGTCTCGGCCGTCTCGATCGCGATCGAGACCGTCTCCAGGTCGCGCAGTTCGCCGACCAGGACCACATCGGGGTCTTCGCGCAGTGTCGCACGCAAGGCGTGTTTGAACGACGAGGTGTGCACCCCGACCTGTCGCTGCGTCAACAGGCAACCCTTGCTCTGGTGCACGAATTCGATTGGATCCTCGATGGTCACGATGTGGTCACGGCGCGTGCGATTCACCAGATCGATGAGCCCGCACAGCGTGGTGGACTTTCCGCTGCCGGTTGGTCCGGTGACGAGCACCAGTCCCTTGGACAGCGAGCACAAGGCCTGCAGTTCGGCGCTCAGGCCAAGTTCATCGGCGGTGACGACCCGCGAGGGAATCGCGCGCATCACCGCGCCGATGCCGCGCCGGTCGCGGAAGACGTTGACGCGGAATCGACCCGCGCCAGCCAGATCGTACGCGAGGTCGGTGTCGTTCAACTCCTGGTACTCGCGTCGATTGCGGTCCGGCATCATGGCGAAGAGCATCCGCTCCAGTCGGTCGTTCTCCAGCGGCTCGCCGCCCTCGACGACGGCGATGTCGCCGTCCACGCGCAGCAGCGCGCGCTCGCCGCTTCGAAGGTGCAGGTCCGACGCCCCGCGCTCCATCTGGTGACGCAGCAGCGCGTCCAGGGCGCTCCGCGCCTCGGCGTCCGCCACTGGGTCGGCCTCCTGTGTCGCGCCCGATGCCTCGTGGCCGACCGTCGTTGCACCGTTCCCGTTTTCCCGCGCGTACGGCGGCTTGGGCCGCACGGCAGCGGTCAGCCGACCGCCGGCAAAACTGATGTTCGCGACGAAGGTCTCGTTTCCGAACGCGTATTCGAACTGCGCGTCGCCACCGCTCTGCAGTCGCTGCGCAACCTCGGCCGGCGCGACTTCGCGCAGAAGCGCGAGCAACTGGACCCCGCTCAGAGGCTGCCGGGTTACCGGATGCTCGGCGGTGCCCTTGATCATGCGCGCGTGATCGTCCTGTGAGATGCGCAGGCTGTCGCCCCGATTCTGCGAGAGAACCGACAGCAGCCGGTCAAGTTGTGGCATCGTCGACCGGCCGGACGAAGGCGATGTGGCGGCGGTTCAGCAGCAGCACTTCGGTTTCGCGCAGCAGCAGAATGAACGGCTCGCTCCCCCGGTTGAGGTAGTCGAGCACGCGCGCATGGCCGACGTAGTGTTCCACCTGCAGGTGGCCGTGGTGGGTGGCTCCGCCCTGCATGGCGACCTCGACGGACACCCTGTCGCCGAACGCCCATTCCACGCTGGCCGCGAACTCGCGTTCCACGTGGACTGTCAGGACGTGGCTCTTGGAGATGAGAAGCGTCTCGCCATCCGGCAGGCGCAGCGGAAAGAACGGTTCGGAGGAGTTCATGAACTCCGGCGCGTCTTCGAGCGCGGAGAGATTGCGCGCGCTCGCCTGAATGAACAGCTCGCCCCTGAGCGATTCGCCCCCGGTCAGCGTCAGCGCGACCGGCATGCGAATCTTCTCTATGTAGAACTCGTTTGCGTGTGTTTGCATATCCATTGGCGGGGGGCGGATTTCGGCTAATCGAAGGACGCCCGACCGGAGGCGCCGGTCACCGTGGACGAGGCGGTAGCTGGTCCCGGCAAGCCGCTAGCCTCCTCGACGCACTGGAGGCGGCAACCCCATGGCATTCCCCTGGTTGGGCGCCGGCGCGCGCCTCGTCTCGGGCGACGTGGCGGTCGCGCTCACCTCCCGGCCACACGACGCGGGTGAAGCCCGCCACACGCGGCCCGCCCGGTCTCAGGGGTGCGGTTCCGCGCACATCTCCTGCCGCTCCAGTTGCATGGTGACGTGGCGGATGCCCATGCCCTCCATCTCGCGCACGGCGGCCTCCAGCACCTGCTGGTTTTCCCGGGGCTCGCGAACGATCGCATGGGCGCTCATCGCGATCATGCCCGACGTGACCGTCCAGACGTGCAGATCGTGCACCGACTCCACGCCGGCGATGGCCTCGAGGCGCGTGCGTACGGCGCCTAACGAGATGTGCGATGGAGTGGACTCGAGCAGCACGTCGACCGATTCGCGTACCAGCGTCCAGGCCGACCGTACCACCAGCAACGTCACCAGAAGCGACGCGATCGGGTCGGCCGCCAGCCAGCCGGTGGTGCGGATGATCATCGCCGCCACCACCGTGCCGATCGATCCCAGCAGATCGCCGAGCACGTGGACGTAGGCGCCGCGCGTGTTGAGGCTGTGTCCGTGCACCGGGTGCAGCACCCACGCCGAGACCGCGTTCACCAGCAGACCGCCCAGCGCCACACCGAGCATCAGGTTGCCGCCGATGGGCGTCGGGGCGCGCAGGCGCAACAGTGCCTGCCAGACGATGGCTGCCGAGACGACCAGCAGCAACGCCCCGTTCAGAAAGGCCGCCAGGATCTCCCAGCGCAGATAGCCGTAGGTCTTCCCGGGCGATGCCGGCTGCCGGCTGAACCAGAAGACGAACAGGGAAAGCGACAGCGCGCCCACGTCGGTGAGCATGTGACCCGCATCGGCGAGCAGCGCCAGCGAGTTCGACAGAAACCCGCCCACCACCTCGGCCACCAGGAACAGGGCCGTGAGCACCAGCGCCAGGCGCAGGCGTGACTGCTGCCTCGGCTCGTCCGGCGGCGCCCGACGCGCCCGTCCGGGCGTGTGGCGGTGGTGCCGGTGGGGTCCGGTGTGCGTCGAGCCCTGGGACGTGGAGGATTGGTGCGCCATTTACGAGGCGTTACCGCGTTCGGTATGTTCCGGGCGAAATGGGCCGGCTCGCCGCCATCATCATCCTGCTCCTGTTGAACGGGTTCTTCGTCGCCGCCGAGTTTGCGCTCGTCCGGTCGCGCCGGATCCGGCTGGAGTCGATGGTTCGTGCCGGCGACCGGCTGGCCCAGGTGGCTCGCTACGCCACCAATAATCTCGTGCGCGTTCTCTCGGCAAGCCAACTGGGGATCACGCTGGCCAGCCTGGCGCTGGGTTGGGTGGCGGAAAGCGCACTCGGGGACACATTCGCCGGGTGGCTGACCGCCCTCCCGCTGGGACTCGAGGAGGCGGTGCGGCTGACGGTGGCCGCCGTGCTGGCGCTGGCGCTGGCCACCTTTCTGCACGTTGTGTTCGGCGAGCTCGCGCCGCGCGCCATGGCGCTCAATCATCCGGAAGAATTCGCGAAGTGGCTCGCGCCGCCGCTGCTGGCGTTCGCCTGGCTCACCCGTCCGTTCACCTGGGTGCTGAACCACGCGGCGGCGGCCGTGCTCCGGGCGGCGCATCAGCGCGTCGATGTCGCGCCCGAGGCGGTTCACTCGCCGGAGGAATTGCGGATGCTGGTGGAACAGAGCGAGGTCGGCGGAGCGATCGAGCGGCAGGATGCCCAGCTCATCGAGGGCGTGTTCGAGTTCTCGGAGAAGAACGCGCGGGAGGTGATGACCCCCCGGACCGAGGTGGTCGGCATTCCGCTCGACGCGTCGCTCGATGACGCGCTCGCGATCGTCGAGGAGAGCAACTTCTCGCGTTATCCGGTCTACGACGGGAGCATCGACAACGTGGTGGGTCTGGTTCTGGCGAAGGACCTGCTGCGGGTGTTGCGGCGCGACCCGCGGGGATTCACGGTGGCGTCGATCATGCGGCGTGTCCACGTGGTGCCGGGATCGCGCGAAGTAGAGGACGTTCTCGCCGACTTCAAGCGACTCAAGGAGCACATGGCGGTGGTGCTCGATGAGTTCGGGGGAACGGCCGGCGTGGTGACCATGGAAGACCTGCTCGAGGAAATCGTGGGCGAGATCCTCGATGAATACGACGAGCCCGAAGCGCGTGCTGCCTCCTCGGCGGCCGGCGAGGCACTGATTCCCGGGGCCACGCACATCACCGACGTCAACGAGCAGTATGGGCTGTCGGTGCCCGACGACGACTATACGACCATCGGCGGGTATGTTTTCGGAGCGTTAGGCAGGCTGCCGGCGGTGGGAGACCATGTGAGTGTGAACGGGACCACGTTCACGGTCCGGGAGATGGACGGCCGGCGGATCGAGACCGTGGCCCTGCGCCGCGAGCCGAACGTCGCCGCGCCCGGGGCGGCAACGCCGGACGGCGGCTCGCGGCGCCCGTGAGTCGATCCGCCAACCTGCGGACTATACGCGGCCCGGTGCCGACTCCCTTACGCGCGACGCGATCGCCGCGCACAGCAGCACGGCCTCAACCATGCTCGCGGCGTCGGCGATTCCCTGTCCGGCGATGTCGAGCGCGGTGCCATGGTCCGGCGACGTGCGGGGAAACGGAAGGCCGAGCGTGACATTCACCGCCTGCCCGAACGACGCCACCTTGATGGCCGTCATGCCCACATCATGGTAGGGCGCGATGACGGCATCGAACTCACCGCGCAGCGCCCGCACGAAGACGGTGTCGGCCGGGAACGGTCCCGCGATCCGGGCCGCCCGGGCGGCCGGCGCGAGGATTTCGTCGTCCTCGCGTCCGAATCGGCCGGCGTCACCGGCGTGGGGATTGAGCGCGCAGAGTGCGATGCGCGGACGCGGAATGTCGAACCACCGCTCGAGGTATTCCCGGGTGAGGGCGGCGGTGCGCACCAGGCATGGGACAGTGACCAGCGCGGGGACGTCGCGCAGTGCGACGTGGGTGGTGGCCAGGACGACGCGGAGCCGGTTGGAGGCGAGCATCATCGCCACTTCGGCGCCGGTCAGGGCGGCGAGCATCTCCGTGTGACCCGGATAGTCGTAGCCCCCCTCGAGGAGGGCGGCCTTGTCGATCGGACCGGTGACGATGCCGTCCACCTCACCAGTGACGGCGAGCGCAACGGCGCGTTCGATGGCCTGCCCCGCCAGCCGTCCGGCCTCCGCGCGATGCGCGGAGCGGGTCCAGGTGCCCACCGCCAGGCCCACCGGCGTTTCCGTTCCCTCGGGCCCGATCACCACATGGTCGCAGGCCCCCGCCACGCGAGGGTCCGCGAGCGCCCGGGCCACCACCTCGGGTCCGATGCCGCGGGGGTCGCCTAACGTAACGGCGAGGCGGGGGCGGGGGGACGGGCTTGGCACGCGGCGGTGAGCGCCCCGGCGGCGATCAGCGGGGCGGGCGGCCCTTGGCGGGCGGCGCCTTGATTCCCGCCGCTCCCTCGATGTTGATCGAGACGAACGTCTCCTGCTTCAGCGTGTCGATCAACCGGCGGTATGAGCGCTCGTTCTGCAGTTGCTGGCGGATCTGGTCCCGCAGATCGGGAAGTGTGTAGTCCCCGGCCTGGCTGACATCGATCAGCTGGGCGATCACGAATTTGGGAACGCCGCGCTGCGGGTCGTTGATGGCGAAGGGCCGCACGAAGTCGCCGTTGTGAATCCCGTCGAACGCGGTCCGATATGATTCCGGCAGCTTGTCGATCGGAAAGGGATCGAGACTCCCTTCCGTCTCGTCATGGTCGTGGAATTTCCGGAACAGGGTATCGTACGGCACACCTGCCTTCCAGAGCGCGAGCACGCTGTCGGCCAGGGCGCCGGCGCGCGCGATGTCGCTGGAATCGATCGTGGGGCGGATGAGAATGTGGCGCGCCTTGACCTCGGTAGGCTTGGCCCGGTCGACCTTGATGATGTGAAAACCATACTGGGTCTCGGTCACCGGCCCCACCTGCCCCGGGGGCAGCGAGAACATGACGTTCGCAAAAGCGGGGACCATGGCTTCACGACGGTTCCAGCCAAGATCGCCGCCCTGCTCCCGGGTCACCGAATCCATGGACTCACGTTTGGCCAGCTGCTCGAAATCCGCGCCGTGGCGGATCAGTACGAGCAGCGACTCCGCCCTGGCGCGCGCGACCGCCCGGGCCGCGGGCGACGCAGTGGTGGGAATGACGATTTGCTTGAACGTGACCGAGGGCGGGCGCTTGGGGAGCGTGCCCTTGGCCTTCATCGACTGGTACGCGTCGGTCACGTCGGCATCGCTCACGGCTACGTTGATCATCTTCCCGTCACGCTGGAGCCTGGCGACGTACCGCTGCTGCAGCTCGCGTCGGCGCGCCTGTTCGGTCAGCCAGCGCCGGTATTCTTCCTCGCTCCCGAAACCGCTTCCGCGCAGCGCGTTCAGGAACTCCTGATCGCTCGACATCTGCGATCGGATCTGCTTCACCTGTTGTTCGACGGTGTTCGCCAGATCCGAATCGGCGACGGTGATGCTGGTGTCGGATGACGCCCGCTCGACCAGCAGCTCTTCGTCCACCAGATCGGAGACGATCTGCTTGATGACCGCGAGCTGGCCGGCGGAATCATCGGGGAAGGAGGCACCCGACGCTTGCCGCTGCAGGATCACTTCCTGAACATCGCTCCACAGGATCGGCGTGCCGCCGACCACCGCCACGATCCGGTCCAGCGACTTCTCGCCGCCGGCCGGCTGGGGCTGCTGCGCCGGCAGCGACGCCGCGCAGAACATCGCGGCCAGAAGTAATTCGGCGTGTTTCATCGCTGAGGACTACCCGTGACGAACGTCGAAGGTTCGCGCCGCGGCGCGCGCCGCCTGCGACGCTCACGCAGGCGGCGCGCGCAGCCGGTCAATTCTTCTTGCCGCCGGTATCGCGCGGCGTGGGGGGCATCGGGACCGCAGACTTGGGTTGTCCCTTGGTCTGCGCCGAATCCGCGGCCGCACGGATCTTCTGGGCTGTGGCGACGGCCCGTTCCAGACCCACGGTGTTGACCTTCGCGTCGTACTTCTCATTGAGCGCGTTCGACAGCGGCGTCTGAACATCCACGTACTGCTCCTGCTGCTGCATGAGCCGGTCCATGAAGGCATCGACCTTGGCCGCCGCCAGACGTTCCCGCTCCGGAACCGTCTTCGCGCTGTCGCGCAGGAGCGCCGGCTCCACCCGCAGTCCCCGCCAGGAATTGATCAGCATGATGCGGAAGGCCTGGCGAATGGACGCCAACTCGGTGGAATCCAGCTGCACGTGGGCGCTGTCCGCCTGGTGCAGGAAGAGATCGTTCCGGACCAGGAACTTCACGAAATCCGGAAGCATCGAGTCATTCGCCTGCTGGATCTGCATGCGCGTCTGCTGCGGCTGCGGCGACCCGGCAATCCAGCGTGCGACCTCGCCCGCCGTGTAGTTCCCGATGACCGATGTGGCGATGGTGCTCTTGTCGCCGCGATGGGCCGTGGGATCCCCGGCCACATCCTTCACCAGCTTCGCCGCGTTGGGTTTGACCTGGATCTTCCCCGCGTTCTCGGTGCCGGTCACGTAGGCACTGTCGAGCTTGTACATCTCCAGCGAATCGTACGCCTGCCGGAATGCCTCCTTCGCTTCCTCGTACGTCTTCCGTCTGACGATGTGATAGCCGTACTGGGTCTTTACCAGCGGCCCGATCTCACCCGGCTTTAGCCCATGGACCGCCTGCTCGAACTCGGGAATCATCTGGCCGCGCCCGAAGACCCACACGCCGAGGTCGCCACCCCGATCCTTGGTGGCGTCGGAGCCGTATTTCTTCGCCATCGCCGCAAAGTTGCCCGCGGTCGTCTGCTTCAGCACCTGTTCGGCCTTGCGCCGTACGGAGTCACTGCCGGTTGCGGCCTGGCCCTGCGGGACCTGGAAGAGAATGTGGCTCGCGGCGAGCAGATCTCCCTGCGCGAACTTCTGATCAAGATTGGCGGTGTCGACGTGCCAGGTCTGGCGCAGCGTGCCGACCCACTTCTCGATGCGGCTGCGGGTCAGCACGGGCCACATGGATTCGTCCACCAGCGCCGTGTCGGAGAGCGAATCGTTATGCGCGGCCGCCTTGCCCAGCAGCTGGTAGTCGACCCACACGTCGGCGATGGACCGCGCGAAGTCCATCGTGACCGGCACCTGGGGCATCCGCCCCATCATCTCGGCCAATCGCTGCACGGTGAGTTCCTGCGACCCGGCGCGCGCCGCGACATCGACGTGCGCTGACATGGCTTCCTTGAAACCCTCGCAGGCCGGCAGGATGACGAGAACCGCGAGGGCCGCTGCACGAAGCTTGTTCATGGTTGAATTCAGGTATCCAGTAAACGCGAACTCACGCGGACCGACGGTCGGGCACCGATCGAAGCATTTGGAGCGCGCGAACGAGCCCCTCCAGAATGCCCGAACCACCAAGACGCGTGAGTTTGAGGGAAAGCGGGTGCGGCCGCCGCACCTCGGCGCGGAACTGCACCTCGTGGAAGGCCGCCTGCAGCCCCTTCATGCGCGGGGCGGCATTGCCACGAAAGGTAATACGGGCTTCGTCGCCATGCACGAGTATGCCTTCGATGGCGAGTTCGCCGCCGATCACGCGCAGGAGCGCCGAGGCGAACAGGTGGGACACCGGGGGAGGGAGCGTACCGAAACGGTCCCGCAGCTCGTGCCGCAGGTCCTCGATCCCGGACGGATCGGTGAGCGCCGTCAGGCGGCGATAGATGTCGAGCTTGGCCTCCTGCGAAGCCACGTACTCGTCGGGCAGGTAGGCGGGGAGATCCAGCGAGACGTCGGACGGAATGGCGCGCGGAGCATCGTCGCCGAGTTGCAGCCGACGCACCGCGTCCTCGAGCATCTTGAGATACATGTCGAATCCCACCGCGTGCACGAAGCCGGACTGCTCCGGACCAAGCAGGTTCCCCGCCCCGCGCAGTTCCAGGTCCTTGAGCGCCACGCGATACCCCGACCCGAGTTCGGTATGATGCTCCAGCACCTGGAGCCGCATTTCCGCGTCGTCGTCCACGGTGTCCGGCACCAGGAGGTAGCAGTACGCGCGCCGATGTGAGCGGCCCACGCGGCCCCGCAGCTGGTAGAGCTGCGCGAGGCCCAGCTGGTCCGCCCGGTTCACGAACATCGTGTTCGCGTTGGCGACATCGAGGCCCGACTCGACGATCATCGTGGACACCAGCACGTCGACCTCGGCACTCACAAACCTCCGCATCACGTCCTCGAGCTGGCGCTCGCGCATCCGCCCGTGGCCCACGGCGATCCGCGCGCGGGGTGCGAGGCGCCGCACGTGGTCGGCCACTGCCTCGATCGTCTCGATGCGATTGTGCACGAAGAAGACCTGGCCCCCGCGGTCGAGCTCGCGCGCGATCCCCTCCTCGATCAGGCCATCGTCCCAGGGCTCCACGAAGGTCAGCACGGGCGACCGGTCGCGCGGGGGGGTTTGCATCGACGTCATGTCGCGCAGGCCGGCGAGCGCGAGGTGCAGCGTGCGCGGGATCGGAGTGGCGGTGAGCGTGAGCACGTCGGTTTCCAGCTTGAGCTGCTTCAGCCGCTCCTTGTGCTTCACTCCGAAACGGTGCTCTTCGTCGACCACGATCAGGCCTAACGCGTTGAAGCCGACGTCCTCGCTCAGCAGCCGGTGGGTGCCGATGACCACGTCGGCCTTGCCGGCGGCCAGCGCGGCGGCGACCTGTGCCTGCTCCGCCCCAGAGAGAAAGCGGCTCAGGGTCACGACCCGCACCGGAAAATCGGCCAGGCGCTCGGCGAACGTGCGCGCGTGCTGCTCGGCCAGAATCGTCGTCGGCACGAGGACCGCCACCTGGCGCCCCGACTGCACCGCCTTGAAGGCCGCCCGGATCGCGACCTCGGTCTTTCCGTATCCCACATCGCCCACCAGCAGCCGGTCCATGGGTTGCGGCTGCTCCATGTCGCGCTTCACGTCCTCGGTGGCCTTCCGCTGATCGGGGGTATCCTCGAACAGGAACGATGACTTCGAGTTGGCGCTGCCAGTCCGTATCGGGAACGTGCGGCGGGCGCGAAGCAAGCTGTCGGCGCGCGTAGAGCGTGAGCAGCTCGGTCGCCATTTCGCGGATGGCGGCGGCCGTGCGATCGCGCTGTTGCTTCCAGCGCCGTCCGCCGAGCTTGTGGAGCCGCGGCGGTGCGGCATCCTCTCCCATATCGATCGCCGCGCGATATCGCTCGATCTGGTCGATACGATAGAGCGGGACGTTCAACCGATCGCCGCCCTCGTACTCGATCACGGCCACTTCGATCGTGCTCTCGCGCACGAACAGACGTTCGATGCCGCGATAGATGCCCACGCCGTGCTCGAGGTGGACCACGTAGTCGCCCGGTTTGAGCGCGGTGACCGTCTCCAGCGCCGCCCCCGTCCCGTAGCGCCGCGCGCGCCTCAGCCGGCGCTCGCGCCGGAAGATCTCGTGATCGGTGAGCAGGCGCAGGCCCGCGGACAGATCGGGTGCAGCGGTGGGCCCCGCGATCGCGCCCTCGCTGCGTCGGTCGGGATCCGTTCCCGCCACCGGCGGGAGCACAAAGCCGCCGTTCAACACCCCGATCGCCAGCACCGCCGGACTGGGATCGAAGGCATTCTCGTTCAGCAGCTCATCGAGACGCTCCACCTGACCGGCATTGTCGCACAGAATGATGGTCGGCATCCCGTCGCGTACCAGTCGCCGCAACAGGCGGATGTCGCGTCCGATCGGTTCGGGCGGACGCGTGGGGAAGACCACGGCCTCGGGGGCGGTTGCCGGGTCGGCGACGGCTATCGTCCCGAAGGCGCGCAGTGATCCGAGGATGTCGTCAGGCGGACAGAAGAGCGCGTCGCGCGACGGAACCTCTTCTCCGCGCCGTCGGGCCACGTCCAGGTGATGCAGTGCCTCGTCCCAGGTCCGGCGCAGTTCGGGCTCCAGGTGCGACTCGTCAGGCAGGACGACCAGGGTGTCCGGCGGCCAGAGTTCGCTCACCGTTCGTCGCTCCACACCGCCGTCGTCGGCCGGGAGGGTATCGACCGGAAGGACGAGCGCCATCTCCGCATCGCGCGTGGTGCGCTGCGAGACCAGGTCGAAGTGTCGAAGGGCAACGATCTCGTCACCCCAGAACTCCAGGCGGACCGGCTCGGCCATGCCGAATCCATAGATGTCCAGGATGCCCCCTCGCACCGAGAACTGGGAGACGTCCTCGACCATTTCCGCGCGCTCGAAGCCCACGCGTTCCAGGTGCTCCACCAGATCGCCCGGACGGCGCACGTCTCCGCGGCGCAGTTCCAGACGCGACTGCAGCAGAGCAACGGGCAGGTGCGTGCGCTCCTGGACCGCGCGCCCCGTGGTGAGCAGCACGCGAACCGCGCCGCGCGTGAGTCGCTCGATGGTTTCTACGCGCTCACCGGCCACCTCGGCGTGCGGCTCGGCCTCCCCGAACCCCTCGCGCGGGGGGTAGAGCGCCAGTGCCGCGCTGTCGGTGAGAACCTGCAGATCCGCGAGCCACCGCTCGGCGTCGGCAACCGTATCGGTGACGACCACGATGAGCTGGTGGGAGAGACGGCGCGAGAGTCCGGCGACCAGCACGGCGTCGCTCGAGCCCGCGAGGCCCGCGACCGTGAGGCGCCGGTGAGCGGGTGGCAGCAAGTCCGCCACCCGGTGGAATGCGGGCAACGCCTCGAACGCCTCGACAATGCCACGAAATGCCATCAGGCGGCTCGGCGTCGTCCCTCGGTCACGCGGTGCCTGACGATCAGCATCTCGGCGAAAAGGCAGACCAGGGCCAGCGCCAGCAGCGTCGTCTGGAGCGGGCGGCGCGCCGCGCCGCTGAAGGCCGCGCGGCGGAAGAGCGCCGCGTCAGCGGTCACCTGGAGCTCGGCGGATCGGATACGGCCTGTCAGCTCCCGCGCCTGCAATCGGCGGAGATCCGACTCCTCGGATTCCGGATTTACGATCACGGCACCCACCCGATCGGCACCGCGCCGCAGGAAGTAGACACCGGCGCGCGACGGAGCGGTGGCCGCAGGGCTCGCCGACGCCACCTGTCCGTCGTCCCGCTCCATTCCGGTGATTTCGGCGGGCAGCGTGAGATGGGCGCCGGGGGTCGCGTAGATCGTCGCCGACACACCGGACGTGAGGCGTTGTGCGATGACGTCGGCCAGCCATGGGAGAAACTGGGCGTGGATGGGGAGCGACGTCGCCGCGGGATCGAGCGGTGAGGCGATCAGGACGTACGAGTCGCCGGCCACAATCCATGGTTCTCCGGACACTGTGGCGAGCGTGTCGCCGGCGCTACCCGGCAGTGCACGGAGCGCGTAACGCAGGGATACCACTGTCCCGTCGACGCCCTCGCCCCGCGCCACTGTCTCGTCCCGACGAGCGTCGCCGAACCGCCAGGGAACTCCCAGGCGCTCCAGGGCCCGGTTGGCGGCACCGAGGCGCACCGGATCGGAGGGAGCCAGCAGGAGCGCGGGCAGCGCGCCGGCGGCTTCAGCCGGAGCGAGGTCGATGCCCTGCCCTATGGTCGCGCGGTCTGTCTGAGCGAGGGCCTCGACCGCGCTGCGGGCGAAGACCCCGGCCGTGGGGTCCACGTGCACGGACGGCGGTGGTCCGATCCAGACCGCGAAATACCGGATGTCGTCACCCCGCAACTCGTCCGGCGCCAGCTCCGCGCTGCCGGCCACCCATCCCCGCTCGGGCGGTTCGGCCCGAACAGTCGCTTCGTCGTTGCCCCGCAGCGATCCCCGTGCCAGCGTCCGGTCGCCTAACGACACGCGATACGTCACCGAATCGGCACCCGACGCCCGGGCGATCAGCGTACCCCGCGGAGTCCAGCGTGGCGGGCGCGGCTCGGCGGCCGCCATCGCCCGGTTGGCGGGAGGGGTTGTGGCCGGGACCAGCGCCACCACACGGACGTCGCCCAAGGAGGCCGTTTCACGCCACTCGGTGGCCTGCCCGTCAGACACGACCAGCACCGCGCCGGACGGAAGGCCGGAGGCCCGAACCAGCCCGGCGGCGCGCGACAGCGCCGACGTGAGATCGCCTCGTCCGCCGAACGCGTCGGCCCGGTCGATCGCGCTTCGCACGACGCCGTTCGTCCCGCCGGTCACGGTGCCGTCTACCGTCACGAGCCAGAGGCGGTCGCTCGGGCCGGCCTCGTCGACGACCGAGCGCGCGGCGTCCTTGAGCCGGGCGAGCAGGGGCGCGCCGTCGATGATCACGCCGGTACTGAGCGAGTTGTCGAGGACGATCGCGGCGGCGGTGGGCACGTGGCCAGCCCCGATCAGCCAGCCGATGGGACGGGCTGCGGCGAGCGCGACAAACAGCACCGCGAGAGCACGCAGCAACATCAGCAGCAGATTCCGCAGCTTGAGGCGACGGATGTTCTCCTTCTCGGCGCGGGCCAGGTAGCGGGCAGCCGGGAACTCCACGCGCGTCTCGATGTGGCGCCGCATGAGGTGCAGCAGCAGCGGAATGGCGATCGCCGCCGACAACACCAGCCAGATTGGCGCGAGAAAGCTCACAGGATGCGCTGTCGGGCAGCGAAGGCGCGACGAAGGGGCACGCCGAACGGCGTGTCGGTCATCACCACTTCATAGGCGGCGCCGATCGCGGCCAGGCGCAGGCGCCACTGCGTGATGGCCTCTTCGACCGTGGTGCGATACGCAGTGCGCACGTCGGCGACGTTGGCCGCCACCTCGAGATCGGTCTCGGGGTCGACGAAGATGGCCTCTCCGGGCGTGTCGAGGTCGCGCTCGGAGGGATCCATGATGTGCAGAACGGTCACCTGATGGCCCACCGCGCGCGCCACGCGTAACGCCTCCTCCATCGCCGACGCGTCGACCAGCAGATCGGAGACGACGATCACCATGCCGGGCCTACGAATGAGCCGCGCCGCCTGCCGCACTGCCTCTCCCATCTGCGAATCCTTCCCCGCCGCATCGTCCAGCAGGGACCGCACGATCCTGCGCCATTGAACCGACCGGGCCCGGGCCGGAAGCACCGTGCGCAGGCGATCATCGTATCGCACCAGACCCACGGCGTCGCGCTGCCGGATCAACAGGAGCGCGATGGCTGCCACGATCTGCTCGGCGTAGCGCAGCTTGGTGAGTCGCGCGGGCGAACCGGACCAGTCCATCGATCGGCTGACGTCGAGGACGATGGCGGCGCGGGTGTTGGTTTCCTCCTCGAACTGCTTGACCATCCAGCGGTCGGCACGCGCCACGATCTTCCAGTCGATGTAGCGCAGATCGTCGCCGGGCTGGTAGGGCCGGAACTCCGCGAACTCCACGGAGAAACCTTTGCGAGGTGAACGGTGTAGCCCGGTCAGGAATCCTTCGACGATCCACCGCGCGACGATTTCAATTCGGCCGAGCGAGGCGAGGGAAGCGGGGTCGATGAGGTCGGCTCGTGTTCGCCGGGCGGTCTCCATATGGGCGGAAGGTAGAGAGGCGGTGGGGACGGGTCAAACACCGTCCACCAGCGGAGATAAGAATCTTCTGCCAGCAGCCCGGGAACCCGTTAGCTTGCCAACAGGCGCCCAACCGCCCTCGCGTGCGAGGCGCCGTCGAAGGTCCTCCTGTCGGAGGTTGCGATGCGTGCCAATCCCCTGTTTGCCGGAATCGCGCTGGTTGCCCTGTCGGGCGCGTTGGGACGGGCGCAGGAGCAGCGCTGGAACGATCGCGGCGGGTCGAGACCGGCCGACGATGCCCCCCGGATAAACCTGTTCGTAGACGGGTACCGGGGATTCTACTATGGCGAACCGGTCCCGGTTCACTTCCAGGTATCCGACGATGCCTACGTGCTGGTGGGCCGGGTGGACAGCAACGGCCGCCTAACGATACTCTTTCCCCGCAGCCGGCTGGCGAGTTCGTTCGCACCCGGCAACACGCTGGTTCGGGTTCGCGGCGCGCACGCCGGCTCGTTCGGGGCATTCTACGCCACCGACGTGGGCCGTACGGGATTCGTATTCGCGCTCGCATCCTACGCTCCGTTCGATCTGTCCGCCTTCCGGACCCAGGATTTCGAGCGCATCGGCCTCCCCAGTCAGCTTTCGGAAGTGAGCCGCCGCTACGCCTACGATCCGTCGGACTACGTCGAGCGGTTCGCCAACTGGGTGCTGTTCGACGGCAACACGCCGTACGACTACGACATCGACTACTACGCGGTGGAAGTCGCCCCGTTCATCGCCGGCGCGGGCGCGTATTCGCAATGCTACTCCAACAGCGGATTCTGGTACGACGACGGCGACCGGTACCTGCTTGGGTCGGGGTTCAATGGCTTCGGATTCCATCCGTATGGATATCGCTGTGGCGGCTTCTACTACGGCAACTTCTCCTGCTTCGGCTTCTCCCTGTACAGCCTCTACGGACCCTGCCTCGACATCCGCGGCCCATTCGTCGTGCGTGGTCCAATCGGCGGCAACCCGCCGCGAACGCTGCCGCCGATCACGGGTGGCCCCGGGGGCGTGAATACCAAGGTGCTGACGGGAGGCCTCTGGCATCCCGATACCGTTGGACGCATTGGAGACGACGACAGCCGGCTCAAGCCGCCTGAGCCCGTGCGGGATGCGGGTGGACGTCGAGTAGCACAGGGCGCGGACAGTACGTGGAGCCGCATCTTCGCCTTCCCGCGCGGCACGTCTGAGCCGGCGCCTCGTGCGACCGCCCCGGCACGTCCCTCGAACAGCGACGCGACAGGCGCGACCCGACCCGCTTGGACGAATGATCCCGCGCGGAACGGGCGCACGACTCCCTCACGGGACGGCATGACTCCTTCGCAGACGTCGTCCCCGCCTCGCAGCGCGGGTGCGCCCGCGCGGCACGTGCCCACGCCGGCGCCACCGCGCGTGGAGTCGCGGCCGGCCAGAGAGAAGCAGCCGTCGTACACACCTCGTCCACCGGAACGCGTCGCCGCACCGGTGCGGGAGCCCCCGCGCGCCGCACCGGTGCGGGAGCCCCGGCGCGCCGCACCAGAGTCGCCCCGGACGCAGAGCGCGACGCCGCGGCCCCCGCGGGAGAGTGCTCCTGTTGTCCACCGCGAGCGGCCGTCGCCGCCGCCGGCCGTGCGCGAACCGCCTCCACCGCCTCCCCGTGCTCCTCCAGCGACCGGATCCAGCAGCAGCTCGCCAAAGAAACCGCCGCGCGACTGAGCGCTGCGGGCGCGGCGTCCTTCCTGCGAAGCCCCGGGCAGACGTCCGGGGCTTCGCATTTGCGGGTCCGCCCGCGTTGGTCCGACTCCGGTGCACGGCTATGTTTCCAGCCCCGGGTGGCATGCGACGCGCCTTCGCGCGACCGGGCGCCGCCGATTCCCGCTCCAGACCCCTGCCTTGAAGCTCGAGCAGATCCGCAACTTCTGCATCGTCGCGCATATCGACCACGGCAAGTCGACCCTGGCCGACCGGCTCATCGAGAGCACCGGCACGCTCGGCAAGCGCGAGATGAAGGAGCAGGTGCTGGACACGCTCGATCTGGAGCGGGAGCGGGGCATCACGATCAAGCTGAACGCGGTTCGCATGCAGCACGTCGCCCGCGACGGCGAGACCTACGAGCTGAATCTGATCGACACGCCGGGACATGTGGACTTCACCTACGAGGTGTCGCGTTCACTGGCGGCTTGTGAGGGAGCCATTCTGGTGGTCGATGCCTCACAGGGGGTGCAGGCCCAGACCGTGTCGAACATGTTTCTGGCGCTCGACGCCGGCCTGGAGATTCTGCCGGTCCTCAACAAGATCGACCTTCCCGGCGCGGAGCCCGAGCGGCGCAAGCAGGAGATCCACGACCTGATCGGGGCGAACCCGGACGAGATTCTGATGGTGAGCGCCAAGGAGGGGACGGGGATCCCCGAGCTGCTCGAGGCCATCGTGCAGCGCGTGCCGCCTCCCCGCGGCGATCCATCGGCGCCGCTGCGCGCACTGATCTTCGATTCGTACTACGACCGCTATCGAGGGGCCATTCCGAGCGTGCGGGTGGTGGACGGCGAGCTGCATCCGGGCATGGAGATCTGCTTCGGGTCGAACGACGCACGGTACGAAGTGGCCGAGGTCGGCTACCTGCAGCTGCGTCAGGTGCGCGGCGAGCGTCTCACGGCGGGAGAGGTCGGGTACGTCGTTGCCAACGTGCGATCGGTCAAGGAGACGCGCGCCGGTGACACGATCTTCGACGCGGCGCGGCCCGCCACCGTGCCGCTACCCGGCTACAAGGACGTCCACTCGATGGTCTTTGCCGGGATCTACCCGACCGACACGCAGCAGTACGAGCAGTTGCGGGACGCGTTGTCCAAGCTCCAGCTCAACGACGCGTCGCTGCGGTACGAGCCCGAGACGTCCACCGCGTTAGGCTTCGGGTTCCGGTGCGGGTTTCTCGGCCTGCTGCACATGGAGATCGTCCAGGAGCGGCTGGAGCGCGAGTTCGACCTGAGCCTCGTGACCACGGTGCCCAACGTGGAGTATCATGCCTTCCGCACCGACGGGACGCGCGAGCTGATCGAGAACCCGTCGAAGATGCCGCCACCGGCATCGCTCGACCGAATCGAGGAGCCGTTCGTGAAGGCGCGGATCGTGGCACCGGTGGAGTACATCGGACCGATCATGACGTTAGGCAACGAGCGGCGGGGCGCGTACCGCGGCATGAAGTACCTCGATCCCACCCGCGTCGAGTTCGACTGGGACTTCCCGCTCGGTGAGATCATTCTCGATTTCTACGACCGGCTGAAGACGATCAGTCGCGGCTACGCCGGTCTCGACTACGAGCCGGCCGACTATCGGGCAAGCGACCTGGTGCGCCTCGACATGCTGATAAACGGTGATCCGGTCGACGCGTTCTCGGTGATCATCCACCGCGACAAGGCCTACGAGTGGGGCAGGAAGATCGCCGACAAGCTGAAGGAACTGATTCCGCGGCAACTCTTCGAGGTGGTGATCCAGGCGGCCATCGGCAACAAGGTCATCGCACGGTCCACCGTCAAGGCCCTCCGCAAGGACGTCCTGGCCAAGTGCTACGGCGGCGACATTACCCGCAAGCGCAAGCTCCTGGAGAAGCAGAAGGAAGGGAAGAAGCGGATGAAGCAGGTGGGATCGGTGGAGATTCCGCAGGAAGCGTTTCTCGCGGTACTTCAGGTGGATTAGGCCAAAGGCCAAAGGCCAAAGGCCAAAGGCCAAAGGCCAAAGGCCAAAGGCCAAAGGCCAAAGGCCAAACTCGAGGATCTACAACGGAGCCAGACGGCGCAACATTGCCGTGAGCATGTTCGTCACTTCCACCAGCAGCAATCCCGCTTCCGCGGCGTCGTGTTCGCGGACGAAGCCACATGCGTGGGCCACAGCAATCAGCGTATCGAGCTCCTGCGCTGAGCCGCGAGCGATTGCGAGGTACCGCGCGAACTCCGTTCGCGTGCGTCTCCCCTTGCCTTCAGCCACGTTCGCCGGAATCGATGCTGCTGCCCGCCGAATCTGCTGGCCCAACTCGAATCGTTCCTGCTCAGGAAGCGCGCGCGCAATTGCGTACGACATGGTTGCCAGCCGCATTGCCTTTTGCCACACCACCAGCTCCCTATGGGACGCAATCCGCATTGGGCACTCCGCGAAGACCCAATCATAGGAGTCGGGCGTCGCGGCAGCCGAAGCGTCTGCCCGCCGTACGCATCTTTCCATCGCGACGGCCCGACGGACTCCCCGCCGAGTCGGACACAGTTCCCCTGGACCGCGATTGACAGGACGCCGTAGAGACTATGGCCTATGGGACTCTGAGCTCTGACCTCTCTGTCGGGCCTAGGGCCCATGACCTTTGGCCCCTTACCTATCTGCATGGCCCATGACCTGTGACCTATGGCCTTTGGCCTCCCACCCATGCCCTCCCTCGTTCTCCAGACTTCATTCCTCGGCGACGTGGTGCTCACCACACCGCTTATCGCGCACCTTGCGCAACAGGGGGCGGTGGACGTCGTGGCCACACCGCGCGGAGCGGCGCTCCTGGCCAACAATCCGCACATCCGGCGCCGGATCGCCTACGACAAGCGCGGTGCCGACCGGGGGCTCGGAGGACTCCTGACCGCCGTACGCGCCGCCGCGACGGACGGGAAAACCAACGTCGCTTACTGCGCCCAGGGCTCGGTGCGCACCGCCTTGCTGGCGCTGGCATCCGGATATCGCTCGCGCGTCGGATTCGACACGTCGGCAGGCCGGTGGTGGTACACACGGCGTGTCCCTTTTCGAGCGGACCGCCATCACGCCGAGCGCTTGCTGCGACTCGCCGTGGGTGACGATGCGGCGGTTGCGCCCGAGGCGTTGCGTCCGCGACTCTATCCCGGTGCGTCGGACCTGAAGGCGGTCGACGATCTCCTCGGCGCCGCAGGCCACCGTGGCGAACCACTCGTGGCACTCGCCCCGGGAAGCGTCTGGGCGACGAAGCGGTGGCCGTACTACGCCGAGCTCGCTCGACGCTTCGTGGGAATGGCGCGGGTGGCGGTGATCGGCGCCCCGGAGGACGCGGAACTGGCACGGGCCATTCAGGACGCAACGGCAGGCACGGCCATCGACGCCGCGGGAAAACTGTCGCTCCTTGCTTCGACCGCTCTGTTGGAGCGCTGCGCACTGCTCGTCACGAACGATTCGGCGCCGCAGCACCTGGCGTCGGCAGCCGGAACCCCCACGTTGTCCATCTTCGGACCGACCGTTCCGGAGTTCGGGTTCGGCCCGCTCGCTCCGGCGTCGCGCGTGGTGGGTCACTCCGGCCTGTCCTGCCGTCCGTGTCACGCGCACGGCCCGGCGGCGTGCCCGCTCGGACACTGGCGTTGTATGCGCGAGCTGGACGCCGCGCAGATTCACGAGGTTGCGATGGCGATGCTCGAACCAACGACTGTCTGACGACACACCGATGATCCCCTCTCCTCTTGGACTCCTGCTGGGTCTGGCGGTCGGGTTCGTGCTCGGCCTGCTCGGTGGAGGCGGGTCCATCCTCGCTCTGCCGATTTTCGTGTACGTCTTTCACCAGGCGCCGAAACCGGCCGTCGCCATGAGTCTGGCCGTCGTCAGCATGAGCGCCTTCGTTGGGTTCCTCACCCACTGGCATCAGCGGAACGTCTTTCTCCGGATCGCCGTGCCATTCGGATTGCTGGCCTCGGCCACGTCTTTTCTCACGGCGCTGTTTACAAGGTTCATCCCGGAAGGGGTTCACCTGCCCCTGTTCGCGGTCTTCGCCTTCACCGCGGCGTTCTTCATGCTGCGCGATGCGGTCCGCACGCCCGCGGTTGAAGCGGAATCCGTCCCGGCGATACAGCCGAGCATCACGCCGATGGTCGCGCTGGAAGCAATGGGAGTAGGGGTGCTCACGGCGATCATCGGCGCCGGCGGCGGATTCGTGATCGTCCCGGTGCTCGTGCTGCTGGCCCGACTCCCGGTGCGGGTGGCCGTCGGAAGCTCTCTCCTCATCATCACCCTGAACGCGATGAGCGGATTCATCGGCTACGTGATCGAGGGCATGCCCATCGACTGGCCACTGGTCCTCTCGTTTACGGGGGTGGGCGCGGTCGGCGCCGTGATCGGGACGCGCTTCAACCGCCGGATATCGCAGAAGCGGATCAAACAGGCATTTGCCGCATTGATCCTGGTTCTCGGACCCTATTTGATTGTGTCCAGGCTGCTGTCGCACCGGTAACCGTTCCGATGTCCGATCACACGTCGAATCAGGACGCACCCATGCCCCAGAAGAAGCGCTCGAACTACATCGTAGGCGTCGATCTCGGCGGGACGAACATCGTGGCCGGCGCGCTGTCCGAGGACGGCAGCGACGTCTTTGCGCTCCGATCGGAGCCCACGCGCGCCGACCAGGGCGCCGAGGCCGTGGTGGACCGGATCGTCCGCATCATCGACACGGTCATCGCCGAGACGACGGCGCAAACCGGCGCCAAGCGGGGGATGTTCACGGGAATCGGCGTGGGTTCGCCCGGGCCGCTCGATCGGGTGCGTGGCCTGGTGGTGACGACGCCCAACCTGGGGTGGACGAACTTTCCGCTGCGCGATGTGATCGCCGGACGCACCGGGATCGAAACGAGGATCGACAACGACGCGAATTGTGCCACCCTCGGCGAGTGGTGGCTGGGGGCGGCCAGGGGAGCGCGGAACGTGGTGGGCATGACGATCGGGACGGGTATCGGCGGAGGGCTGATCATCGACGGCAAGCTGTACCACGGTTCGTCGGACGTCGCCGGTGAGATCGGCCATACCACCATCGACGTCACCGGACGGCTGTGCAAGTGCGGCAACTACGGGTGTCTGGAGGCGTACGCATCGGGGCCGTCGATAGCGGAGAGGGCGCGCGAGGCGGTGGCGGGTGACGACGATTCGCTGCTGCGGCGGATGGTCGGGGGCGAAATGGAGCGGCTCACCGCCGCGACGGTGTACGAAGCCGCGAAGCTGGGCGACGAGGTTGCCGTGGACGTGGTGCGCGAAACGGCGCGCTTTCTGGGCGCGGGGATTGCCAACCTGCTGAACATCTTCAATCCCGACGTCGTGGTGCTGGCGGGCGGCGTGACGCAGGCCGGTGACACGTTGTTCGAGCCGATGCGCAAGGAGACGCGGAGGCGGGCGTTCCGGCCGGCGGTGGAGGCGTGCCGGATCGTCCCGGGGGCGCTTCCGGGATCGGCCGGGGTGGTGGGTGCGGTGGCGTCGTTCAAGCAACAGGCGGAGTGAGGCGATCTCCACACTCCGCGACTCATGAATCGCGTCGGCGTGATCGGCAGCTTCGTGTGGGACGTGATCCACGGGAGGGACCCGCACCGTCGCACGGTGGAGGAGTGGGGGGGGATCACGTACGCGCTGGGCGCGTTCGACGCGGCGCTACCTAACGACTGGCAGGTTGTGCCGCTGGTCAAGATCGGCCGCGACGCGCTCCCCCGCGCCTACGACTTTCTCGGGTCCCTCCGGCGGCTGGCCCCCGACGCGGCTCCGATCGAGGTGCCGTACCCCAATAACCGCGTCGAGCTGCGCTACCAGGATGACGAACTCCGGTCCGAGGTGTTGCATGGCGGCGTTCCTCCATGGACGTGGCTCGGCCTCAAGCCTCTGCTCCGCGATCTCGACGCGCTGTACATCAACCTCATCAGCGGCTTCGAACTGGACCTCGAGACGGTCCAACTCCTCCGCCAGCACCTGCGCGTCCCGATCTACTGTGACCTGCACTCGTTGCTCCTCGCCATCCAGCCGGGAGGATTGCGGACGCCGGAGCCGCTTCAGAACGCCCCCGCGTGGTGCGAATGCTTCGACCTGCTCCAGGTCAACGAGGTGGAGATGTCGATGATGGCGCCCGACCCGATGGCCCTGGCCGCCACCGCGATGAGCGCCGGCGTGCGATCGCTGCTGGTGACGCTGGGGCAGCGCGGCGCGGTGTATTTCGCGGCGCCGGGGTTCGAGAGCCTGGCCGACGTGACATCGCCGGGCGTTCGCCGCGCGGCCCCGCAGAAGGGCGTGAGCGCGGTGCGGACGGCGCTGGTTCCGGCCGAGCGCGCCGAGTCGGTGCCGGGCGATCCAACCGGATGCGGAGACGTTCTCGGCGCGACATATTTCTCCCGACTGCTCGCCGGTGATAAGTTTGCTGACGCCTTGCGCGTGGCCGTTCGCGCGGCGGCGCGCAACGTCGAACACCACGGGGCAACCGGCCTCGCACACTTTCTCCGGAGAGAGCTCCTCTCGACGTGACGACGGTCATCGCCGTTCCGCCCTCGCTGGATGACGAGACGTTCGAACAGGTGATCGAACAGGTGGCGCCGCTGTCTCCGGAACAGAAGATCCTCGTCGACGCCCGGCACACGCGATGGTCGTCGCCGTACGGGCTGACCGCGCTGCTCGCCCTGGCGCAGACGCGCGGCGAGCGCGCCGGTTTCGCCGGTCCTGAGGCGGAGGACACCGCCAGCTACTGGCAGCGGGCGGGATTCTACCGCCACGCCGAAGAGGTGTTCGAGATGCACGGCCACGTGCCGCGCCCGCGGAACGGAACCGCTGAATCGAACGTGCTGCTCGAAATCACGCCGGTATCGAAGAGCGACGACGTGCACTCGGTGGTCGAGGGCATTCAGGCCAGGGCGCAGACCATCCTGGTGCATGAGTTGAACCTCGATCCGCAGGCCACGATGCGCTTCGCGATGACGCTGTCCGAGGTGTGCCAGAACATCGTGGAGCACGCGGGACGCGGAGGGTGGGTGGCCGTGCAGACCTATAACTATCGCAAGCGCCTCGGGCGCCGGGTGGTGGTAATCGCGGTGTGCGACGCAGGGATCGGGTTTCGCAGGTCGCTGGAGAGCGCACCCAACCGGCGGCTGAGTGACCGGTGGGACGACGCGATGGCGCTGGAAGACGCGCTGATCAGAGGGGTGAGCCGGTTTCGGGACCCGGGACGTGGACAGGGTCTGGCGGGAGTGCGCCGCTATGTCGGCAAATGGGACGGGAGACTCTCGATTCGAAGCGGAACGGCGCGCATCGCGATCGTTCCGAGCTGGGATGACATGGTTCCACTGGCCGAGGGGCTGCCGCCATTTCCGGGCGCGCAGGTCCAGATCACCATTCCGGAGCGGACACCGCAGCGGTGAGACATCACATCGACGTGCACTCCGTGCTGAGACAGACGGTGTGCGATCTGTACTCGAACCTGGTGACGCGACCCACGGGCGCGGCCGTGCGTCAGGAGATCGAACACCTGCTGGCGGAGCGCGCGACGCCGTCGCTGATCGTGATCGATTTCTCCCGGGTGGGGTTGCTCGACTTCTCGTGCGCCGACGAGGTCATCGGCAAGCTCCTGGACGGCATGCGTCACTCATCGTCGTCTGGCGAGGGCACCGAGGCTACCGAGGCATACTTCATCGTGCGCGGGGCGCGAAACGATCATCTGGAGGCGATCGAGTCGGCGATCGCCCGGTACGAACTGGCGGTGATCGTCGAGTCCGGGGACGGCTCGATGGAAGTGCTCGGCGTGCTCGACGATCCCCTGCGGCAGGCGTGGCATGCAGTGCGACGAAAGGGGCGCGCCGTTCCGGCGGATCTGGCCGACGAGCTGGAGCAACCGATCGACGCATTGGAGCGGGTACTGGAGTCGCTGTGGGAGCGCCGGCTCGTTATGCGGGATGCCGCAGGATACGTGTCCATCGAGAGCCCTTCGTGAGCAAACTGTACAATCCGCCGCTGCAGGTGGTGGGATTCGTGGGCACCCGTCGCGGTGAGCCCGACCGGGGGCCACAGGCGCGGGTACGCGCGGACGAAGCGGCGCTGCGCATGCTGATCGACGGTGAGCTGGCGTGGGTACAGGGTCCCCGACGCCAGGAGCTGGCCACGGTGGTGGTCGACGATGCGGTGCCCAAGGGCGGCGTGCTCCTCCGCGACGTAGCGGGCGTGGGGGTGAGCGAGATCGTCCGACTCGTCAAGCCCGATCTCGATCGGGCGACCGGACCGCTCGCATGACCGGCACGACGCCCCGGGACGGGACCACTCTGGCCACGCAGGTGGTGCACGCCGGGAGCGGAGCCCAGGCGACCGACGCCCCGGTCGTCACGCCGCTCGTCCAGTCGGTCAACTTCATCCAGGCGATCGGTACCGAAGAGGGCCTGCGGTATCCGCGGTACGGCAACGTGCCTAACGCGGAGAGTCTCCAGCGGCGATTGTCGGTGCTGGAAGGGGCGGAGGCCGCGGTGGTCACCGCCAGCGGGATGGGCGCGACGGTGTGCGCGCTGCTGGCGCTGCTCCGCCCTGGCGACCACCTGATCGCCAGCAAGTGGCTCTATGGCGGCGTGCGCCGCCTGCTCGAGGAGGAATTCCCGAACTTCGGGATTACGGCGACGCTGGTCGACCCCACCGAGACCCGGGACTGGCGGCGCCGACTCCGCAGGGAAACCCGGGGCATCTTCGTGGAGGTGCCGGCGAACCCGACCTGCCGCGTTGCCGATCTGCGCCCGCTCAGCCACCTGACCCAGGAACTGGGGCTCGCCCTGGTGGTCGACGCCACGTTCGCCAGTCCGGTGAACCTTCGGGCGCTCGAGGTCGGCGCCGACGTGGTGATTCACAGCGCGACGAAGTACCTCAACGGACACAACGATGTGCTCGGCGGAGTGGTCCTGGGCACAGCGTCATACGTGGAAGAGGTGCGGCAGAAGATGATGATATGGGGCCAGGCCCCGGACCCATTCGCGTGCTGGCTGCTGGAGCGCGGACTCAAGACCCTCGACGTGCGCGTGCAGCGTCAGAACGCCAACGCACTGCGCATCGCGCGCTGGTGTGAGGAGCGCAAGGAGATCGCGCGGGTGCACTACCCTGGTCTCGAATCGCACCCCGATCACAAGGTGGCGAAGGCGATCCTGTCGGGATTCGGCGGGATGATGGCTCTCGAACTCACGGGCGGCGCCAAGCACGCATCCCGTTTCCTGAAGCGGTTGAAGCTCATCAAACACGCGCCCAGCCTGGGTGGCGTCGAGACGCTGGTCTCGGAACCGCGCTTCACCTCCCACGCCCACCTCACCGCGGACCAGCGCGCCGCGATCGGCATCCCCGACGGGTTCCTGCGCCTCAGCATCGGGATCGAGGACGCCGATGACCTCATCGCGGATATCGAACAGGGGGTGAAGTAGGGGAGCAGGCCAAGGGCAAAGGCCAAAGGTCAGAGGCCAAAGAGGCGAAGGATTTCGCCCGGCGTGTGTAGAGTGCGCTGAGCCCGTGCTACCATTGCGCCGAGCCAGTCGTCTAACTTGGCGAGATGACGGCCGCCACCATGATCCGCTTCGCCAACGTATTCAAGGAGTACCCACGTTCGGGGCTCGCCCTCAGCGACGTCTCTTTCCAGATCGCCAAAGGCGAGTTCGCGTTCCTGACGGGACCGAGCGGATCCGGTAAGACAACGCTGCTGAAGCTGGTATATATGGATGAGTTCCCTTCGCGCGGCGCGGTCTGGGTAAGTGGTACGAGGTCGCCCGGCGTGAAGCGCAAGGAGGTCTCCCGGCTTCGGCGGAAGCTCGGGATCGTCTTCCAGGACTTCCGGTTGCTCGAGGACCGAACGGTCGAAGCAAACGTGGCGTTTGCGCTGGAAGTGGTCGACACGCCGCGCATCAAGATTTCGCCCCGGGTGGCGCGCGTACTGACGCGCGTGGGACTGGCATCCAAGGCGACCAATTTTCCGCGCGAGCTGAGCGGCGGCGAGCAGCAGCGCGTGGCCATCGCCCGGGCGCTGGTGAACGACCCGTTCGTGCTGATCGCGGACGAGCCCACGGGAAACCTGGACGATCGCGCGGCGCGCGGCGTCCTGCAGCTGCTCAAGGACATCAATGCGTCGGGCACTGCGGTGATCATGGCCACCCACAACCTCGAGCTCGTCCGGAAGAACGAATACCGCGTGCTGGAAGTGAACCGCGGGCAGCTGGTGTTCGATTCCGCCGACGAGACCAAGCGGATCGAGGAACTCACACCGTGAGGCTGGCAGTTCGTGAAGCGCTGATCGGCTTCCGTCGTGCACCCCTGCTCAGCGTGCTGAGCATCACCACCATCGCGTTCTCGCTGTTCGCCTTCGGCCTCTTCTCCCTGGTGGCGCTCAACATCCGGAACACGCTGCGGAACGTGGCGGCGCGGGTGGAGATCCGGGCGTTCCTCACCGACGGCGCTTCGGTCGACAGCGTGGCCAGGACAATGGAGACCATCGGCGCGTTCCGGGAAGTGGAGCGCGTGGAGTACATCTCGCCGGAGCAGGCGCTGGAACGGGCGAAGCAGGAGATGGGGGAGTTCAGCGACGTGTTCGAGGCCGGATTCCTTCCGGCATCGATCGACATCCGGATGCGGGAGGCGTTTCGGGATCCGCCGACCGTGCGCGACGTGGCCAATCGCGTGCGCGACCTGGGGCTGGTGGATGATGTGCGCTACGGCGAAGACTGGATCACCAAGCTCTATCGCATCCGCAACATCGCGGCGGCGGCGGGAGTCGTCCTCGGCGCGGCCTTCGCGGCGGTCGCAATCATCATCATCGGATCCACGATTCGCATGACCGTGCTGGCGCGGACACGGGAGATCTCCATCATGCGTCTGGTGGGCGCCACCGACGGCTTCGTGCGTCGGCCGTTCCTGCTGGAGGGGTTCGCCAAGGGCGTACTGGGAGGCGTGCTCGCCCTGCTGTTGACCTGGGGCGCCAACTCCCTCATTTCGCGCGCCTTCATCCAGACCGACTTCTTCCCCGCGTCGCTGTCGGTGCTCGGCATTCTCGGTGGTGCCCTCATCGGGGGACTGGGGAGCGCCCTGTCGGTGGGACGCCATCTGCGCCGGGTGCAGTGAGACACGGGATCGTTGTGGCGCTGGCGCTCGTGCTGCTGGTGCCGGTGGCTGCGCGAGGCCAGTCGGCAGACGACCGGTTGCGCCAGCAGCGGGAGGAGCTCGATCGGATCCGGCGCGAGCGGGACTCGCTGCGCACCCGGATGACGGAGATGCAGGGACGGGTGCATGACCTGTCCGATGAAGTCACCAACCTCCGTCGTCAGGCAGACGCGACGTCGCGTCTGGTGAAATCGCTCGACCAGCAGCTGGTGAGCCTCGACGACGAGGTCAAGGCCGCCACCGACCGCGTGGCGCAGGCCGAGACCGAGGTGCAGGCGCGTCGCGGCACCCTGAAGAAGCGGGTGGCCGACATCTACAAGCGCGGGCCGCTGTTTGCCACCGAGGCGCTGCTGTCGGCGCGATCGTTTGGCGAGCTGGTGGCGCGCTACAAGTATCTGCACGAGTTGGCGCTGTACGATCGCGCAGTGGTGCGCCGGGTGGTGGACCTGCACGACCAGATCGACTCGCAACGGCAACTGCTGATCCGGTTGCAGGACGAATTCGCACGGAATCGGCAGGAAAAGGCGACGGAGGAACAGCGGCTGCGCGACCTCGAGACGCTGCGGCAGCGGAGTCTGACCCAGGCGAAGCAGTCCACGCAGCAGATCCAGGACCGCCTGACGCGGATCCAGCACGACGAGTCGCGGCTGTCGCAATTACTCGCCGCGGCCGAGGACGCGAGGCGGCGCGCCGCGGCGGCGCGACCGGAGGATGCAGAGCTGTCGACCAGCACGCTCAAGACGAGCGACTTCGGCAACCTCGACTGGCCGGTGGACGGCGCCATCCTGTATCAGTTCGGGCGTGCGGTGAATCCGAACAACACGGCGATCCGCTGGAACGGCATCGGCATTGCGGCGCCGATGAATACGCCGGTGCACGCCATCGCGGCGGGCGAGGTGATCATGGCCGAACCGCTCGGGACGTACGGACTCACGGTGATCGTCCAGCATGGCGCAGGCGACTATTCGGTGTACGGCTCGCTCAGCCGCGCGGACGTGCAGAAGGGCGCGGCGGTACAACGGGGCCAGGTGATCGGGGCGGTGGGACGAGCGGATCCGGAGATGGTGCCACACCTGCACCTGGAGATTCGTCCCAAGGGTCGGGCGACGGATCCCCTGTCCTGGCTGAAGGGAAAGCGCGACTGAGGGAGCCGGGTGGCCTGTGACCTTCTTGGAGCCCACGTCTCCACCGCCGGCGGCGTGTCGGCGGCCCTGCCCCGCGCGCTGGCCATCCGCGCCGGCGCGATGCAGATCTTCACCAAGCAAGCGAGCCAGTGGACCGAGCCGGCGATCGACGACGCTGAGCGGGCGCGCTTCCGACGCGCGGTCAGCGATTCCGCGCTCCGGGCCACCAACGCACACGACAGCTACCTGATCAATCTCGCCTCGCCGGTGCCGGCGCTCCGGGCGCGATCGCTGGTCTCCTTCATTTGCGAGCTCCGCCGGTGCGAGGGACTTGGGTTGCAGGCGCTGGTGTCCCATCCCGGCAACTTCATCGACGACCGGGAGAGCGGCCTGGCGCGCAATGCCGACGCGATCGGCATCGCGCTCGAGGTCGTGCCCGGCCGGACCCGCCTTCTGCTCGAGATGACCGCCGGCAGCGGTACGGCGTTAGGCAGTTCGTTCGAGGAGATGGCCGGTCTGATCGCCGCGATCCCGGATCCGCAGCGCGGGCGCGTTGGCGTGTGCGTCGACACCGCCCACGTATTCGCCGCCGGATACGATCTGAAACGGGACTACGACGGCGTGTGGGCCCGATTCGCCGACCTGGTCGGACTCGACCGTCTGGGTCTGCTGCACCTCAACGATTCCCGGGCCCCGTTAGGCGCCCGGCGCGACCGGCATGAACTGATCGGCGAGGGCGCCCTCGGCCCGGCGCCGTTTCGCCGCGTCATGACCGACCCGCGGCTGGAGCGCGTGCCCAAGGTCATCGAGACCCCCAAGCTGGACGACGCCGCCACCACCGACCGGAGAATGCTGCGGCGGCTCCGGAGGTACGCCGCCGCCGGGTAGCGCATCCCGCCCACCCGGACCGGCGCCGCCGCACCAGGCGGCCGAGGGACGCGCCGAAGCCGGATGTGCCCGCAACATCGCGGACACCCGGCCGGCGCCGCACCGTGCGACCCCTAGAAGAGCACCTTGTACACCAGGGCCACGTTGCGGCCGGGGTTGTACGCGAAACTCTTGATCCAGCTGGTCGCATCCCGGTACCTGGTGTCGGTCAGGTTGTCGACCCGCAGCGTGAACTGGTGCACCAGACCGCCCCTGATCATGCTCCAGCCTGCCGTGAAATTCACTACCGTATAGGCCTCGGTCGGCACGTCGATGGCGCCTCCCGACACCTTGTCCTGCTTCAGCCCGTGTCGGACGTCGCCGCCAAGACTGAACCGCCCGTTGTCCCATCGGAGGTGTCCGCCGATGCGCGCCGGCGGCATGAACGGGACGTTGTCGCCTCCGGTCAGCGTGCCCCGCACGAAGTCGCCCTGGCCACCCAGCACGACGTGCGGCAACACCTCGCCCTCAATCTGCGCTTCCACGCCGCGCAACGAGGCGTCGGACTGCGAGAAGTGATTCAGCGGTACCGTCTCACCGTCGATCACGGTGTCGCCACGCACATCAGGCAGGATGAAGTTGCTGATCCTGTTGTAGTACGCGGAAAACTGGCCATTCACCGACGACGACGCGATCCGGTAGACGACTTCGGCGCCGTTGTTGGTCTCCGGACTGAGGTCGGGATTGCCCACGTCGAACGCGCCCTCGGCGGCGTGGAAGGCGTTGGAGAAGAGTTCCTCGACCGTCGGCGCCCGGAACGAGCGCGCGACGTTTACCGCGAACGAGGCGCTGGGACCGGTCGGAATGGTCACCCCCGCCGATCCCGAGAAGGCGGTGAAGGTCCGGCTGCGCGCAGGCCCGAACTTGGGATCGCCGGCCTTCGAGTCGATGCCGTAGGTGTCGAGGCGTGCACCGAGCTGCAACTTCGGCGCGTTGTCCCCGGAGCTCCGCAGGGGGATCTCCTCGAACAGGAACGTGCCGAAGTTCTTGCTGTCCGCCGCGGGCGTGAGGGCCTCCTCACCGGTCGACGCGTACTGCTTGAACAGCCCGCTCACACCGATCGCCCCTGACACGCCACCGAATTGCGTCTTCGCGGTCGCGTTCGCCGTTTGCGTCCTGAGGTTGAACGACGTTCCCACAGCGCCGGTGTTTTCGAGCTCGTCGTGCTTGTACGTCTGCACCGTGCCGGTGAGGTTGAGCCCGCGGAAAGCGCCGTTGCTGCCTCCCAGGTCCGCGCGCAGAGACCCGTCGTTGCGGAGCCCGTCGATCTTCCCGCCGAGCTCGGGGTCGCCCTCCTCACCAGGCAGTCCGTAGGTGAACTTGTAGCGGCGGTACGAGACGCCGAGTGAACCCTTGTCGCCCACGTAGCCGAGTCCCACGTGTTCATGGTTGTCGCGCGCATCGGAGTTCTGCAGGCGCTCGCGGCCGCCCATGTAGACACTCTGGTCGTTGCGCAGTCCGCCGCCGCCGGTGAGGGCCAGCGCCGTGCCGAGCGGGATGGTCGCGGTGGCGGTAGCGGCGCCACCGGGATGCACGGTCTCGGTCTGTCCGGCCAGAAAGCCGGAGAAATGCGTGGGCACGACCGTGGGAATGTCGTTGGAGATGACGTTGACCACGCCGCCGAGCGCCGCCGTTCCATAGAGAAGCGACGCGGGGCCGCGGACCACTTCGATGCGATCGGCCGACAGCGGATCGATGGTCAGGCCGTGGTCGGGCGCCGCGGACGACAGGTCCCCGCTGCGCTGTCCGTCCTGCAGGACCAGAATGCGCTCGCCGGTGAGGCCGCGGATCACCGGGAGCGTGGCCGCGGGACCATTGTAGCGCGTCGCCATGCCCGGTTCCTTCTCCAGCGTCTGGGCAATGCTGGCCGCGAGCGTGGCGCTGAGGTCCTTGCCCGAGAGATCGACGGTTGACTGGGTGATGCCCAGGGCATCCCCTCCGGTGGGCGACGCCGAAACCACGACGCCCGAGAGCCGCACAGCCGATGGATGCATCACGATTTCCACTGTGACATCCGGTCCGCTGGCGGGCACGTCGACCTGCGCTTCCGCCTTGGCGAACCCGATCAGGATGGCGTCGAGATGATGATGGCCCTGAGGAAGACCGCGGAAGATGAAATGTCCCTCGGCGTCGCTCGTGGTCGAGCGGTTGAGGGCCGCTATGATGACTCGCACATCGGGGAGCGGGACGCCGGAGCTGTCGCGGACGGTGCCGGTGACGGCGGGGGCGACCACTGGAATGCTGCCCGGGAATCTCGCGGCAGGAACCGGGATCCGCTCGGGTGGATGCAGGTATGAGGCGGCGGCAACGAGAACGCCGCGCGTGAACGTGGAGACTCGCATGGTCTGAACTCCGCAATTGTGGGTGGCCGCACGCGCGATGTCCCCTCGCGCACGAGGGGTCGGGGTGCGGTGCTCAGCGGGTGTGGGGCGCCGCGTCACGCGGCGCGGGGTTCAGACGGCGGGCGGCGCGCGGGAATTGGGCGCGGCCCAGCGTCCGGCGGTCACCGCGCACGCGAGGACGTCCGCGGCGGGGAGGGCGCGGGCGTTTGCGGCCGGGATGATCGGCGCGCGATGCGTGGGTGTGAAGTGTCGCGCGGCGATCTGGCAGAGGACGCAGTTGTCGAGGTGTGAACGCCATGGGTGCTTCGCGCCGAACTCTTCGACGTGGGGCGCGATGTGCTGTGCGAGGGCCGCGGCTTCCGGACGGGCGTCGGCGACCGATGCGATGCCCGGCGCCAGCGCCTGCAGCATGGCCAGCACGGCCAGGCCGATCCGCAACCAGGATCGTTCGCGGACCACGCACGAGACGGGCCGGTCGACCGCGCTGCTCGCGCGCCCGCGCGCCTTCACTTCGGCGGTCGGTCGGTTCGTCGATGTCGCACTCATCCGGTTCGGCTACACCTCGAGGTGATCGTGTTCCCTGGCCGCCACCAGATACAGCACCGGCATGAGGAAGACGCTGATCAGAAGGCGCGAGAACAGGCCGCCCACGATGACCATCGCGAACGGCTTCTGCGAGTCCGACCCCACACCGGTAGATAGCGCGGCCGGGAGCAGGCCTAACGCGGCAACCAAGGCCGTCATCATGATGGGTCGCAGCCGGAGAATGGCTGCCTCGCGCGTGGCGTCATGGATGCCCCGTCCCGCAAGCCGCAATTCGTTGGCGTACGAGATGTAGACCACGGCCGTCTGGACCGACACGCCGAAGAGTGCCAGAAAGCCGATCCCCGACGACACCGAGAAGGGCGTGCCGGTCAGCGCCAGGACGATGATGCCCCCGATCGGCGCCGACAGCAGCACTCCCACCACCGTGATCAACGGAAACTTGAAGTTGTGATAGAGGGCGAACAGGAGCAGGAAGATGAGACCCAGCGTAATCGGGAGCACCAGTTGGAGCTGGGAACGCGACGCCGTGTACTCCTCGAACTCGCCCCCCCAGACCGTGCGGTATCCCTGCGGCAACGAGACGGTTCGCGCCACCTGTGCCTGCGCGTCGCGGACCGCGCCTGCCAGATCGCGTCCTTCCACCGAGTACTGAATGCCGATGAATCGCGCGTTGTTCTGCCGGTAGATGAACGACGCGCCGTTGCTCAACTCCAGGCGGGCCACGGTCCGCAGCGGAACCTGATCGCCGACCGGCGTCGGGAGCAGAATATTCCCGATCGCCTCCGGCGTTTCCCGGTATTGCGGCGACAGGCGCACCACCAGATCGAACAGCCGCTCTCCCTGGACCACCTGCGTCGCCGCCGCACCACCTACCGCTGCTTCGATCAGGCCGTTCACATCCTCCACATTGAGCCCGTACCGGGCGAGTTTCTCGCGGTCCGCGGTCACGGTGAGACTGGGCTGCCCGAGCTCCTGCACCAGCGTGACGTGCGTGATGCCACGCACACCGTCCAGGACGTGCTTGATCTGCAATCCCTTGGTCTGGAGCACCTTCAGGTCGGAGCCGAAGAGCTTGACGTCGAGAGAACTCTTCAAGCCGGTCTCCACCTCGTTGACGTTGTCTTCAGCGGGCTGTGTGTAGTTGAACGTGATTCCCGGGAAGGCGGAAAGCTTCTTGTCAACGGCCTCGATCAGATCCGGTTTGCGGTGATACGGCCCTTTCCATTCCGAATACGGCTTGAGCCCGACGAAGAACTCCGCGTTGAAGAAGCCGGTGGCATCGGTGCCGTCATCCGGCCGTCCGTGCTCGGACCCCACCACGGTGACTTCCGGGAACGAACGGAGGATGGCGCGGATCTGCGGGACGATCTTCTGCGATTCTTCGAGCGAAATGGTGTACGGCATCGTGGCGCGCACCCAGAGCGCGCCTTCGTCCAGATGGGGCATGAACTCGGCCCCGACCGTGGTCACCAGCACGAGGGCAAGCCCAGCGAGGAGCACCGATCCCCCGATGACGATGCGCCGGTGAACCAGGCTCCAGTCGAGTCCGCGCTCGTACCACGACCGCACGCGCTCGAAGACCGGATTCCTCCGTTCGCGCACGCCGCGTCGGAGCAACCGCATGCACAGCACGGGCAGCAGCGTGAGGGTGAGCACCAGCGACCCGATCAACGCGTAGATCATCGTGTCGGCCATGGGCGTGAAGAGCCGTCCCGACGGTCCCGAGAGCACGTAAATGGGCAGGAATCCGGCGACGATCACCGCCACCGCGTACACGATCGGGCGGTCCACTTCGGCGGCGGCGGTGGCGATGACTTCGCGAATCGAGTACGTCGTGCCGTGTCGCCGCGCCAGCTGACGGTAGATGTTCTCCACCATCACCACTCCGCCATCCACCAGGATGCCGAAATCGATGGCACCGATTGACAACAGGTTCGCCGGAATGTTTCGCAGGTCGAGGATGATGAAGGCGAACAGGAGCGAGAGCGGAATGGTGGCCGCCACAATCAACCCGGTACGCACGTTGTACAGGAAGAAGATCAGGACGACGATCACCAGCACGATTCCGCGCAACAGGTTGTCCTCCACGGTGCGCGTCGTGAGCGCGATCAGGTCGCTGCGGTCGTAGTACGGCCGGATCTTCACGTCCGGCGGCAGGACCGAGCGATTGAGCTCGGCGGTCTTCGCCTCGACCCGTTTCAGGACCGTCTGGGCCTGCTCGCCGGAGCGCATCAGCACGATGCCCTCCACAGCATCATCGCGCTCATTGAACCCGAACTGACCCAGCCGGGGGGCATGGCCGATCTCCACCTGGCCGATGTCCTTTACCGTGACCGGCTTCCCGTTGTCGACCTTGAGGACCACCTTGCCGATGTCGTCGAGCGTCTCGACGCGACCCAGGCCGCGGACATAGAAGAACTGCCCCCCTTCGGCGTAGAAGCCGCCGCCCGCGTTGCTGTTATTGGCGCCTAACGTCGAGACGACGTCGCCGATGCCCAGACCCGCGCCGGCCAGCTTGATCGGATCGACGACCACCTGGTACTCCATCGTCTCCCCGCCAATGCCCGACATCTCGGCCACACCCGGCACGCCCTTGTAGGCCTTGGCGAGCACCCAGTCGTTGATGACCTTGAGGTCCATCGCCGAGCGGTCGGGGCTGTCCAGCACGTAGCGGTAGATGAGCCCCGAGGGCGCCATCAGCGGCTCCACCGACGGCGAGACGCCGTCCGGCAACTCGGCGTCGGCGATCCGCTCGAACACGCGCTGGCGCGCGAAGTAGGGGTCTGTTCGATCAACGAACGTCAGCGACACGTCGGACAACCCGAACAGCGAGATCGACCGCTCCACCCGCAGCCGTTCCACACCGTTCATCTCGTTCTCCAACGGCACCGTGATCAGGCGCTCCACCTCCTCGGCGGCATGGCCGGGCCACTGCGTGATGATGTCGACGATCGGCGGGGAGATGTCGGGGTAGGCGTCCACCGGCAGCCGCGTGAACGACCAGACGCCCGCTCCGACCACGACCAGCGAGAAGATGAGCACCAGCAGCGGCTGTCCCAGCGCCGCGGTGACGATGCGGTGGATCAGCGACGGGCCGCTGGGTGCCTGGTCCGCCGACGTCGGCAGGGACGAATGGCTCACTGGGACTCCGCGAACTGGATGAACAGCGCCCCGTCGACGACGACGCGGTCCCCGCTGTTCACTCCTGACAGGATCTCGTATCGGTCGCCAAGGTGGGACCCCAGATCGACGCGGCGACGCACGAAGCTGCAGTCGGGACGGGCGATGAACACGAACGGCAGGTTGTCGTCATCGCGCATCACCGCCGACGCCGGCAGCAGGATCCCCTTGCGCGGACGGTCGGCGTGGATGCGCACCGTCACGAGCATGTCGCGCCTGAGGACGTGCCGCGGATTCTGCGCCACGATCCGCACCTGGGTCGCCTTCGTCGCCGGGTCGACGAGGGCCGCGATGTAGTCGATGCGCCCGGGCACCGGAGTCGTCGACGCGCCAGTCACGACGTCAGCGTCCTCGCCCTCGTGCACCACCGCCAGATCGGTCTCGAAGACGTTGGCGAAGACCCACATCGTGGACAGGTCGGCCACGGTGAATGCGACCGTGCCGCCTCCCTCCAGCACCTGGCCCGGCGAGATGAGCTTCTCGACCACGGTGCCGGCGATCGGCGCCCGAATGATCCCCTCGACGGGTACGGTCCCGGTCCCGTCCCGGATCGCGGCGACAGTCTGGTCATCGACGCCTAGCGCGCGGAGCTGCTGTGTCGCCGCCTCGAGGTCGGCCGCGGCGGCAGCCAGATCGGTCCGCGCCTGATCGAGATCGCTTCGCGCGAGCGCGTCGTTCTTGAACAGCTCCTCGTCGCGATCGGCGATGCGCTTGGCGTTGCGCCATCCGGCGTCGGCCTTTCGATAGTCGGCCACCGCCGACGCGAAGTCGGGCGACGATACCACAGCCAGCACGTCGCCGGCGTGCACCATCGTGCCCGGCTGCGCCAGGATCCGCGTCACCGGCCCCGAGATCTGCGACAGCACCGGCGTGGAGTGATCGCCGTTGAACGCGACGTTGCCGGTCACCTCGAGAACGGGCATGAACGTGGTCTCGGCGACGCTCCGGACGGTGATGCGCGCGCGTTGCGAGTCGCTCAGTGTGTACCCTTGCGCCGCGAGCGAGTCGGGATGTGCATTGGCGGCGCCGGCGCCGTTCGCATCGGCGTCGCCTGACGAGCAGCCGGCGATCCACCAGGTCGACGCGGCCAGGACGACGACGGGAAGCGCTCTCGGGACAGGTGGCGGCTATTCACGGGCATCTCCGGTTGGGAACGAGTCGAGGGGGCGGCCCACCGCGCGTTCCAGGTCGGAGCGCGCGGAGTTCGCATTGGCGAGGGCCTCGGCATACTGGCTCTCGGCATCGAGGAGTGTGCGGCGCGCGTCGAGCACCTCGAGGGCCGAAGAACCACCGAGTCCGTAGCTCACCGACGCCACGCGAAAGGCCTCCTGGGCGGCCGGAAGCAGCTCGTCGCGGATGTAGAGCGCCTGTCGGAGCGCCGTCTCGGCGCTGGCGTACGCCTGCCGCACGTCCTGTCCAACCTCGGCGCGGAGGTCCTGATAGGCGGCGGCGAGTTCGCGCTCGCGATGCTGCGACTCGGCGATCTCGCCGCGCGTGTGCTGCCAGAAGAAGAGCGGGAAGGCGAGTCCGATGCCGGCCGAGTAGGCCTGGCTGCCCGGGGCGTTGTAGTCCCGCGTGGCCCCGACGAAGAGGTCCGGCAGCCAGAACTCGCGGGCCAGCGCGGTGTTGGCGCGGGCACCGTTCCGCTGCGACTTGAGGTCGCCCAGCTCGGGGCGCGCGGCCATCGCCGTGCTCTCGAGCACGCCCAGATCGGGCAATCCGCGCGGGACGTCGAGCGAGTCGAGCTCGATGACGAGGCACCTAACGAGCGTCCGAGCAGCCGGTTGAGGGCGGCTTCGGCGTTGGCGATGTCGCGCTCGTTGGCGATCAGGTCGTTGTCGGCCTGGGCCACGTCGACCCGCGCCTTGATGACGTCGAGCCTGGCCACGGTGCCGGCGTTGAACCGCGCCTGCGCCCTGGTGAGGAACGAGTCGGCCAGCGCGCGGCCGTCGAGCAGGTCGCGCCGATGACGTCGCGTGAGCAGCAGGTCGTCGTAGGCACGCGCCACATCGGCGGCCACCTGCTGGCGCAGCAGCGTGAACTGGTAGTCGGACGACTCCACGTCGGCGGTCGCGATCCGGTTGTGCAGCCGGAACTTGTCCGGGAACGGCACCGAGAGGTCCATCTCGACGTTCTTCTCGCCGGCCTGCCCAGCCTGAGGAATCCCGGCTGCTGGTCGAGCGAGGCGACGAGCGTCGGATCGGGAATGGCCACCGCCTGCACGCGACGCGCCCGGGCCTGCGACGTCTGCTCGCGGGCGACCTCGAGCTGCGGGTTGTTTGCCAGCGCCGCGGCCACAGCCTCGCTGCGCGTGAGGCGGAGGGTATCCGGGTAGGCGGCGCTCGCGCGCGACGCCGGCCGGGTGGCCGTTGGCGATCCGGTCTGTTGGGCCCATGTGACGCCGGCCGTTGTGGCCAGCGCGCACACGATCTTCCAAATGCGCATGCAATCCCCCAGAAGACGCGAGTCGAGCGCAAACCCGTCGGTGGGACGGGTCGCAACGGCCGGTGGCCGTGCTCAGCTCAGCGCGGGGGGCGCGCGCGAGAGGTGCGGGAGCGGGAAGTCGGTGGAGGGGGGAGGAGGAGGACGGCACGGACGCCGCGATGCACCACCACGCTCCGGGGCGACCGCGCGGGTGCAGTGGCGGCCGGCGCATGGATCGACCGCACGGCGCAGAACGCGCAGTTGGCCTCCGCGTGCGCGTAGTGGCGCTGCTCATTACGCGCCTCGACGTGCTGTCGCGCACCGGGACCACTGCGTCCTTCCGCCAGGGGCGTTGAGACGACTACCGCCTGGACGAGGAGCAATACGATGGCGACGATCCGCGCGTACACGTTCTGGCGGCCGCGCGGGTCGCCTGTCTCGCTAGGCATACGTACAGACTGTACGCGGCGGCTGCCCGAAACGCTAGAACCTCCAGCCCGTCACTCACCGTGCCGCCCGGGTACACGGCGGCTGGGCGATCGACGGGAGGGTATCCGGCGCACGCTCGACCGCCGGTCAACGTTGTCGCAGATTGACGGACCGCCGATTTCTGACGACTGTCGACTGATGACGGATGTGACTGATTAATGGCCCGGCGACGAGTCGTAACGGAGCGCGAGGTGCGGAAGGCGATTGCCGACGGCATTGCGGCGCTGGACGTCCGGGATGCTGCGGTGACGCCCAGCGCTATCGACCTGGCGCATGCCAAGGGAATCGCGTTGCCCGGACTGGCCGGTGAACGAGGGAAGGTGCGGACCGGCGGGAAGCCGGTGCCGGTCGGCGCCGCCGGAGGCAACAGCGTGAACGAGAGGGCGGGAGACGGCGCCGCAAACGCGGCCTCCGGCGTTCCCTCGGCGGCAGTCACGCTGCGCATCGCGGTGGGCGCCGACCATGGCGGCGTGGCGTTGAAGGACGCCATCGCCGCACACCTCCGCGAACTGGGTCATGCGGTGGTCGATCACGGCACCACTGGCAGCGCCGCGGTGGACTATCCCGACTTCGCCCTGGCCGTGGCGCGGTCGGTGTCGGCTGGCGCCGCCGAGTTCGGTATCATGGTCGACGGGGCCGGCATCGGCAGCTGCATGGTCGCCAACAAGGTCGCGGGCGTGCGGGCCGCCATGTGCCACGACGTGACGACCGCGCGCAATGCCCGCGAGCACAACAACGCCAACCTGCTGACACTCGGCGGAGGTCTGATCGGGGCGCGCCTCGCGCTGGAGGTGGTCCGCGCCTTTCTCGACACGGCCTTCGGCGGCGGCCGGCACCAGGCCCGGGTCGCGAAGATCGACGCGCTCGACCGAGTTGGACGCGGCCCCGTGCCCGACCATGGCTCCCGCTCCCCGTCGTCCTGCCAGTCACACACCTGACGATGACC
>CAWAGQ010000009.1:0-155565 GCA_963781585.1 uncultured Gemmatimonadaceae bacterium | reverse complement strand
CGAGGACGCTGTCTCCGGCCTCGTTGGTCGCTTTCATCGCCCAGGTGCCGGCGAAGTCGGCAACGGTGACCGCTGCCGGTGGCGGCGGCGCCGCGGCGGCGGCCGTGTCCGCTGGGGTATTCTCGGCTTTGGCACAGGCCATCAACGCTACGGTCGCGGCCGCAACGCATACAGAGGTGAAACCACGCATCGAAGAGACTCCGTTGAAGTTGTTAGGTAGCATGAAATCTGGCGACCCCGGGCGGGATAGATAGGGGCGGGAGACTGCAGTCCGGCGCGGTAAAGCCTGACCGGTTGTTCGCGTCCGAGCGGGGTGCGGCATGCGATGACCCATCCCGGGCAGCGCGAGGCCATTGGTCACCGCCCCGACTTCTCTCGCCACGCCGCCCCGTCAGCCGCGCCTGCTCCAGGGATCGAACAGGGGCACCCCCGTCGGCGCGATATCGCTCGTGTTGCGCGTCACCAGGGTCAGCCCGTGCTGCAGCGCCGTCGCCGCGAGCTGCAAGTCGATCGTGGGAATGGTCACCCGCCGGCGTTTCATCAGCGCCTCGAGCTGTCCCCAGCGCTCGGCCACCGCATCATCGAACGGAAGGAGGCGCCGGGCAAAGCGCAGGCGCACATCGCGGTCCAACCACGCCTGCAGCGCCGCCCGCCGCGGGTCCGCCTCGTCCAGCAGATCAATGCCTTTCCGGATTTCGCCGATGGTGATGACGCTCAGGTGGAGCAACGGCTCGGCCGTGTCGTCGATCCACGCCACGACGCCGCGGTGTGCCCTGCGCTTCATCAGCTCCGAGATGACGTTGGTGTCGAGCAGAAACCCGGTGGCGGGGGCTACCACGTGATCGTTCGCGTCGTGTCACGGCGGCGCGTGAGGTCGAGCCGGCGGCCGCCCGTCGGCGCCGCGCGGAAGAATTCGGCGAGCGATCGGGGCTGGCCAGCCTGTGCATCGGTCCGGTCGAAGTCTTCGGCGGGTACGACGACGACGGCCTCGCCGCCCTGCTTCACCACGCGTTGCGGCCCCTCGGTCCGCACGCGCCGGAACAGGTCACTGAAGCGGGCCTTGGCTTCATGGAGCTGCCACACCGGGTGTTTGGATGCCATGCGCGGAAGACTACTCTGACTAGTCCATCTGGTCAAGGCGGGCGGCTGTGTTCTCAGGCCAGGCGATGTAGCCCAAAGTCGGCCGCCAGCCGCTCGGCCACGCAGCGCCGGACCGCCTCGGCGCGCGAAATCCCGCGGTAGTGTGCCCAGCGCTTGAGCTGACGGCGCTGTTCCGCGCTGAGCTGAATCCGCATTCGACTCACCGAGAGCGGAGACGTCTGCGTCGCCACCAGCCAACCCTCCCGCATCCTCGTTTTTCTCTCCCAACGGCTCGCACCTCCGCACCATGGGCGGCCAGGGACATGGCCCGGGCGAGTTTCAGTTCCTCGGCAGGATCGGTGCGGTGGGCGACTCCGTCTACGGCGTCGACGCCATGACGTCCCAAGTCAGCCTCTTCGACGCCGCCGGGCGTTTTGTTCATGCGTGGCGCGTTCAGCCTCCGGGGGGAGCGGCCTTCAACATGCCGGCGGCACTCTTCCGCGACGGCACGGCGATCCTGCCGACCTTTACCCGACGCACGGCTACCACCTCCGAGCACGCGATTCTGCGTGTGCGCTGGGATGGCTCCGATCCCGACACCATCGTCGACATTCTGACAACATCCACGGAATGGAGACTGGCGGAGTACTACACCACCCAACCGTTCACCCAGGATGCGCTCTACGGCATCTCTCCCGACGGCAGGTTCATCGCGGTCGTCGACGTGGGATCCGACGAGGTGGGGGGCGACTCCGTGCGCATCGTCCTGCGTCGCTCGGACAAGCGCGTGGTCTATCGGCGCATGGTCGCGTTTGCCCACGAAGCCGTTACATCGCACGTCGTCGACAGCACGGTCACGGTCCGCGCGCGTCAGCTCCATCTGGCCGAACAGGACGTCCGCAGGGGCCTCCTTGTTCCGCGCTATCGCTCGCCGATCGCCGAGGTGCTCGTCGGATCGGACGGCACGGTGTGGCTCCGCGCGGCGAGGAGGGACGCGGGGTTCACGTGGCTCATCGTGAGCGTGCAGGGGGTTGCGGTGGCGCGAGTGCTGGTGCCAGGCAACGTGCGACTGGTGACGATTGACCGTGGTGTCTGGGGCCTGAGGACCGATGCGGATGGCGTGCCCACCGTGGTCCGATGGCGATTGGCACGACCCGGGTCGCCACCCCGGCCGGCACGGCATGAATAGTCGATGTTGCGCGGTATATTCCCGGCATGGCGTGGCTGCACCTTGGCGACATCGCCGGGCTTCCCGGCGCAGAGCTGATCGAGCGCGGCCTTGCGGACCTTGCGGCGGGTCGTGACAGCGTCGCTGCGCTCCTGGTGTCGATCGGGGCCCCGCGACTGGTGCGCATCGGCATACCGGTCAGCGCGCCGATTCCCGATGCCGAGCATCGACTGTACGAACGGCTCTCCGCCGAGGAACCCGAGGGAGCGCACTCGCGCTACAACGCGCTCATTCGGCGTCTGGTGAGCTTCGAGCGCGCCGCCGAATGCGCGGGTTAGCTGACGCGGGGTGCATCCACTCGCTGATGGTCGCGCTCGGTGAAGCGGCCCGTGATGCGGGGTCGGATCTACTTCACGGGAGGCGCCAGCGCGGTGCTCCTGGGATGGCGTGCGAGTACGATCGACGTCGACATCAAGTTGGTCCCGGATTCGGATGCAATGCTCCGAGCCATTCCGGAACTGAAGGAGCGGCTCCAGGTGAATGTGGAGCTTGCCTCGCCGGCGGACTTTCTCCCGGTGCCACCCGGCTGGGAAGATCGCGGGGTCTTCGTGGCGCAGCATGGGCCCGTATCGTTCTTCCACTTCGATTTCTATGCGCAGGCTCTGGCGAAGATCGAGCGCGGACACCAGCAGGACGCTGGCGACGTCTCGGCGATGGTCGCTCGCGGATTGATCGATCCGGTACGCGTGCGGGAATACTTCCGGCGGATCGAACCGTACCTGTATCGATTCCCGGCGATTGATTCGCCCGCGTTCCGGCGTGCTGTGGAGGCGAGGTTTCCGGCGGGCGAGTGAAGCGGCGCGGAGCCGACGGGAGTGGTATCCGGATCCTCTGCCGCGTACGGCGATAGCGGGCGACATGCTGGTGTGCAGGTGCAGAGAGTTGCGCGTCAAGGCGAATCGGCCGCGGACAGGCATCGATTCCGGATCGACCCTGCGCGGTGTGCGTGGACGTCGCTGCCGAAGTAGCCGGAAGAGGTCCTGATGCATTGATTTGTGGCCCACATGCAGTCAGGATCACCACATGTCCAAGATGATCCAGATTCGCCACGTCCCTGACGCTCTCCACCGGAGGCTGCGGGCCCGCGCTGCCATGGCGGGCATGTCCCTGTCGGAGTATCTCCGGCGCGAGCTCGAGCTGAGTGCCGAGCGGCTCACGCCCGCGGAGTTGCGCGAGCGGCTGGCGCTGCTGGAGCAATTACGCGTTCCCCAACGTCCCAGCGCCGCACTGAGGGCCGAGCGCCAGGCGCGGTGATCGTCGTCGACGCCTCGAGGATTCTGGAACTGCTCCTCCGAACAGCACCCGGACAGGCGATCGAAGCGCGCCTCTTCCGGCCGGACGAGTCGATCCACGCGCGCTTCAACGTTGAACAAGGTCGATGGATCGCCGTTTCAGGCCGTTGAGGTGTCGATCGCACCGCATACTCGCCGTTACCGAACTCCCCGCAATTCCGGACGCATGGCCAGCCAGTTCGCGATAGTGCGAGACTCGTATCGAGTGCGACGCGTGCAGCCCTTCAGGTTCGCCCGGCGAGCGGCGATGTTCTCGTTGCAAGCTGCGTTCGCCGCGGCGCTGCCCGGGTTGATCGTCGCGCAGGGAGCTGTGCCGAGGCAGGTTCGTGTGAACGTCGCCGGCAGTGACGGGGCGCCCCTCGACGCCACAACGCTGTTCATCGTCAAGCAGGGCGTTGGCGCGATGCTCACCGGCAATACCGACGCGAAAGGTCATTTCACCTTCCTGGTCCCACACGACTCGGCAAGGTACTCGATTCTCGCGCGCAAGATCGGGTTTGCGCCGGTCGAGACAAGCCTTTTCGTCGATGGGCGCGACACGGTGAACATCAATCTGATTCTCAGGGCTGCGTCCCCGAACGAGCTACCATCAGTCCGGGTCGAGGCCTCGGCACGCGGAAAGAACTACTTCCTGGACTCGGCAGAGATCGCGAGCACCAAGGGGCGCACGATTCGCGATGCCTACGACGCGCTTCGGAAGCTTCGACCCGACATGCTTGGCGACAAGGGGAGGTGTCCGAGCGAGCCGGTCGACAACGTCTGGGTCAACGGTCGGCGGGTGCTGTGGATGGCGGCGTTCGCGAGCGCGGCCCAGCGGGGCGTCATGGGAAGTGGCCGGGTGCACGTCGTCCGCGGCGCGCGGAAGGCAACACCGGAGCCGGATCTGGTGGATTCCGTTCTCGTCTCGATCCGGGCCGGGGATATCGCTGAGATCCGGTATGTGAACTGCTGGGACACGTCGATGCCCGGGTTGGGGACCAACAATGCGGTGTACATCGTGCTGAAACCCGGTCTGGATTGGGACTGGAAGCGGGGAAGCCACCCAGCCGACAGCTCGGCAAGCGTGCTCGTTCCGCGAAAGCCGCTGTAGTGCGGCAGTGCCCGGTGTGGGCGCCCACGGCCTTGTCCAACGGCACTCCTTCGGACGTGCGCCTTCGCCCTCACCTGCGACGATGAGTTGGACCGAACATGTCCACGCCGAGCCAGGAGTCCAGGGCGGCAAGCCGGTGCTCCGCGGGACGCGGCTGGCGTCGATCTCATGTTAGAGTTGCTCGCCGAAGGGTGTCCCCTGTGAGCAACTGCGGGCGGGCTATCCGCAGATTACGGATGAGGCGTTGCGGGCGGTCTTCGCCTACGCCGCAGAGGACTCCACGAACAGGTCGTTCTCCTCGCTTGCCCAGTGGCGGCATAATGCGGCTCTTGGCGGACGAAAACATTCCACTCGAGACGGTGCCTGCCCTGCGAAGTGCGGGGCGCGATGTTCTTCCGGCTGCGGAATCGGCGGTTGGAACGGCCGATGTGGTATTGCCTGAGCTGATTCCCTCACGGGTTAGTCTGGCGTCTCGACCAGCGGGCACTCCGGGCGGCGATGGAACGTCCTTCCGGAGAGAATACGTCGAGTGACGCGGTGGGACATTTCATTGACAGCCCACCGGAAAGGCGCGATCATGGTCGCCGTTACGGAACTTTACGCAGTCCAACACGACTTGGTAATCCACTGACTGCCGGTGGATTCTGCCACGCAGCCTGATCTCCGAACCGGTCATGGGTTCGGCGGCGCTAGTGAGCGGCGCATCGCGGGCGCCATAGCTGGCGTGCTCGCACTTGCGTGGGAGAGCCGGACACGAGTTCAAGGTTTTTGGGAGAAAGCGTTGTGCGTCTCAGCCAAAGCGATCAAGTAGGCGACTCATCGCGAAGTCACTCCGATCAAAGCGCCGCAGGAAAAGAGTGGCCTGGCCGGCCAGATCGAGGAACCCATGGAGGTATCACACCGCGGTTACGAATTCGTCAACATCGGCAGTCAACTCCTTGCTAAGCGAGGCATCTATGTGGAAGACAAGACTGCTTTCATCTGCGGCGGCAGTCGTGATGCTGGGGAGCATTGACTTGGCAGGGGCACCGCCCTTGTCCGCCAGGTCCTACGAATGCTTTATATGCGTTCCGCCCCCAATCATGTGCCTCGATCATTACGAGTATGACGATGACTGCCAGGCTTTCTGCCAGGGGTACAGTCGTGCTCAAGATTGTCCGTATAACGACCCGAGTTGTGGCTCACCCGTCGAGGTGAGAGTGGACTGCCTCCCCGAATGACTCGGGTGGCTCCACTCCGTAAACGGACTCGGCTCGCTTTTGGCGCTCCGAGATTACCGGTCGCAAGTCTGGCCCATAAATGCGTACAGGAATTGCGGCAAGGTCGCTCCTCCGGTCGAGTCAAGCCCGCCGTTATTGATCGGAGCATGTGCCCACGCGCGATGAATTTCGCTCGCGGCGAGCTTTCCGTCGTTGCGTTTATGGTTGTGATGGCGAGCCAGCCGCTTTTGGCGCAGGACGTCCGGGTTCTGGTGGTCGATCGGGCGTCGGGCGCGCCGCTGGTGGGCGCGATCGTGTCGCTCGTCCTCGAGGACGGGTCGCGGCACACCGGCGCGCTGACCAACGAGCAGGGGAGTGCCACCCTGCATGGCACGTTAGGCGCACGGATCCGGGTGCGGGCCGAACGGATCGGCTACGCCACTGACAGCGCGGCGGCCCGCGAGCTCACGGCGGAGCCGCAGTCGGTGCGGATCGCGCTGGTGCCCCAGCCGCTGCTGCTGGAGAAAGTCGCCGTCCGCGCCACACGCACGTGCAGGATGGACCCCAATACTGGTACGGTGGTGGCGCGGCTCTGGGGCGAAGTGCACAAGGCGCTGGATGCCACCGTCCTCTCCGCCCCGCAACGCCTCCCGATCGACGTCTGGCGCTACACGCGGATCCTCGACCGGTTGCTGCGGGTTGTGGCCGAGACGACCGCGACGCGATCCGTCCCCGCTGGGGCGCCGTTCACGACGGCACCGGCCGAAGAACTGTCTCGTCTCGGTTTCGCGCACCCGGTGGATGGCGACCTCACATATTTCGCGCCAGATGCGGCGCTCCTGCTCTCGGATCAATTCGCGCAGGACCACTGCTTTGGGGTGAAGGACGTGCCGGGATCGCAGACGCTGATCGGGCTGGCGTTCGATCCGGCGCCCGGTCGGCGAGTCAGCGATGTCACCGGCGTGCTGTGGGTCGATCGGCAGACCGGCGAGCTGCGGTGGATGGACTATTCGTACACCCGCCCGCCGGCGGGCGCGGAGCCCGGCCAGGCGGGCGGGCGCCTCGAGTTCGCCGCGCTGCCTGACGGGCAGTGGATCGTCGAACGCTGGTACATCCGGCTGCCGCGGATGGCGCGGGTGGGCGCCGCGCGCGTCGGCGCCTTCAGCGTGCCGGCCCGGGACAGCCTCCTGGGCTACCGCGAAGAAGGGGGCTGGGCTGCGACGGAGTCCAGGAGGGGAGCCGCGGCGGCCGACCAGCCGACGCTGACCGGGCTCGTGTTCGACAGCCTCCACGGCGGGCCGCTCGCGAACGCGCACCTCAGCCTGGCCGGTGGCGTGTCCGACGCGGTGAGCGACAGCACCGGCCGGTACCGGCTGCGCAGCGTCCTGGCGGGGCGGTACCGCCTAACGACGGACGACCCGCGGCTCGCGCGCTTCAGCACCGAGGGGGCCGAGCGCGAGGTGGTGTTGTCGCGCGGCGAGGTGACCGTGGCCAACTGGGCCGTGGCCAGCGCGGCGACGTTGCGCGCGCGGTTCTGCGGAAAGGAGACGGGGCGGGGCGACCGGCCGCAACTCATCATCGGGCATCTTGTCGACTCGGCCTCGGGCGCGCCCGTCAGCGGCGCGCGGGCGGTGATGGCGTGGCGGCGCCTGGCGGTGCAGGCGTCGGAGCGGTTGGTGAGCGCGGCGGTCGGCGACTCCACCGTGGAGACGGAATCCGACGAGGCGGGGATCGTCACGTTTTGCCGGCCGCCGCGGCAGGACGTGGTGCGGCTGCGGGCGGAACTCGGCGGGGCGCGTGTGGAGCGGAGCGTCCCAGCCGACGACACCGCGAGCGTGGTGGAGGTGCGGCTGGCCCTGAGCACCGCGGCGGCCGGATCGACCACGTTGCGCGGGCGGGTGCTCATCAAGACCGATTCGGCGACGCGTCCAGCGGCGGCGGCGGAGGTCCTGCTGCCCCGGCTCTTGAAGTCGGCCCGCACCACGCCAGACGGTGCGTTCGCCTTCGCCGCGCTTTCGCGCGGCACGTACACCGTGCTGGTGCGCGACGTCGGCTACCGGCCGGTGCTGGCGCGGGTGACGGTCCCACTGCCGGCGGACTCCGTGCGCGAGTTCGTGTTGACGCCGATTGCCCTGGAGCTGCCGGGCGTGGCGGTCACGGCGACCGCGGTGTCGTCCAAGATGCGGGGCTTCGAGGAGCGGCGGCTGACCAATGCCGGCGGCCGGTTCATCACGCGCGCCGAGCTGGCGAAGCACGAGGAGTGGCCCCTGAGTGACGTGCTGCGTTCGGTGCCGGGCGCGCGCTTGGCGCGGCAACCGGACAACACGGTCTTTCTGGAAAGCACGCGCTCCGAGGGCGTAGCAGGCTTCCAAGAACAGAGGCGCACCGCCTGCTACTACCAGGTGTACCTCGACGGAACTCTGGTCTATCAACCGAACAGGGCGCCGAATCCGCCGAATATCGACGACTTTGCGCCGAACGGGATCGAGGCGATCGAGATCTACGCGGGGCCAGCCAGCACGCCCATGCGCTTCGGCGGCATCGGTGCGGCCTGCGGGACGATCGTGTTGTGGACGCGGGCCCCATGAAGTGCTGAGCGCCCCTGACCAGGACACGTGCCAGCGCTGTACTACGACTTTGGTCAGTTCCGCATCGATCTCGATGAAGCCCAAAACTGAACCACGCCGGGGAACTTGGAGGCTCCAACTCTTGAAACGTTGGAGTCATGACGAACAGACGCCAACGGTTTTCACCGGAGTTTCCGGAGCGCGAGGTACGGCAGATTCAGGGTCATCGGCAGGACCACCGCTCGCAGTGGGCGGCGATCCGCAACTGCGCCAGACCAAGCCGGATCTCGGCGCTCATCCCCCTCACACGGGCCAGCCGCAGTGCCGTGTCGGGTGTGACACTGCATTGCCGGCCGCTCGCCCTTCGCCGTGCTCCTCGGAGCCATGGGACTCCTTCGGTACGCCGTGCCTCATGTGACGCGGTGGGACATTTCATTGACGGCTCACCGATACGCACTATCATCACCGCTGCCACGCCAGTCCACGCAGCGCCAGGGGTAATGGGTGGTGATGCCAACGAATTTGCTGGCGGTGGCGGCAGTGGTCACGCTGGAGGCCATCGCCGCCGTGCGAGTACCGCAGGCGGAGGCGCTCCCGCCTCTTTCGGGGTCACTCTGTCCCAACCAGGTCCGGATGGGAGCCCTCATATGCGAGTGTGTCCCTGAGCTGTACGCCGCGACGTGTACCGCCGCCAACTACAAGTACATTTGCTACGGTGAGTAGTGTGGCCGCTCGGCTCGGATCGCGATAGACCTGCCGCACTGGGAGGCACGCTCTATGCGGCAGGAACTTCTCGTGTACTCTGCTCTCCAACGAAAGCAGGCAACGCTGCTCATGCTCGTAAGGGCAAGGAGAAAGCTTGCAGCCGGGCTGCTGTGCGTGGCCCTCCGACCTGCCCATCAAGACCGCCAGGTCTCGCAATGGACACTGGTCGAACCCCCGATCCAGGTTCTGGGCCGCTTGTCGCAAGACACCAGCCAGCAGTTTGGAGTTGTCACGGGAGGTTTCGTCACTGCCGATGGCACGATTGCGGTCGGAGACGCGACGACAGGAAGCATTCGGTTCTTCCGCTCGCCGGGGCGAATAACTCGGGTCGTGGGCCGAAACGGAAGCGGACCGGGGGAATTTCGCGAGCTGAGTTGGGTGGGTGACTGTGGCCCGAAAGCGTTTGCGGCGTTCGACGGGCCTGCGTTGCGACTGACTCGTTTCGACTCCACCGGACAAGTGGCACTGGTTCGCAAGGCGCCGACGCCTTTTGTGGTCTTGCGGCCCCTCTCCTGCCGCACGGACGGGGGGATCATCGCCTTCTTCGATTCGCCGGGGGCGTTGCCCAAAGAGTCAGGACTATTCCGAACTCCGGGTCTGCTGATATCCATCGATCAGGACTTCCTGCGATCGGATACCATCGGCGTGTTTCCGGGAACGGAACGCTACGTCTCACGGGAGGTCGGTGGGTATGGTGACCTTCCACTCGGCCTGACAACGCTGGCCGCAGCCGGTCCCCACATCGCAGTCGTCGCGCGGAATGACTCGTCCTGGATCACCATCTATCAGCTGATGTCCCGCGACTCGAGCCGTGTCAACGTTCCCCTCCCGCCTCATCGGGTCACGTCGGCCGAGTTCGCAGCCGCCCTAGTCGCGCGAGTTGCGGACGAGCCCACCGCGCGGGTTCGCCAACTGCTCACCCGTGTGTACGCGTCAGCTCCAGTGCCGAGCGGCGTTCGTTATCTGCGCCGCCTGGTGGTTGACGAACTCGATCGCGTCTGGATAGAGACCTTTGAAAGAAGCTCGACAAACACGGCGGCCTGGCTCGTTCTCGACATGAGTGGCAAGGTTCTCAGTCGAATCAATCTGCCTGCTGACTCCCGTGTGCTGCACGCGGATAATCTGAATCTTCTGTTGCGCATCGCGCCCCAGGATGGTCCCGAGACTGTCGCGCTCTATCGCGTGCGCAGGCAGTGAGCCACCAACGCGGCGCCTTCCGCCGCACTTGCCACACTCTCGCAGTGGATCAGGCCAGTGTAATGTCGATTCGGTGCTCTCTCGGATGTGGCGGCTGAGCGATGTAGCGAGAACCGCCAACGGTGATAGACCGCGCGCGTCGATCTGCGCCAGCGGTCTTGCCGACCGCACGCGGCGACGTTCGGCTGGGCGCAGGTGGACAACGTGCTGGCTTGCGCACGCCGATGGAACCCACATCTTGGAGTGACCGCAGCCGAGTAACCCGCACGCCAGCTCCAGGCGCGCAGCAGCAGCGGGAGGCGCCATGTCGGACGCCCGTTGGTTCGTGCACCATTCGGAACCGGGAAGACGCTCGGGGCGAATGAAGACAACTGCCGTTGGGTAGGAGCGTGTGCCCAAACTCGATGAACCACGGTTGTCGCAGGCTTTTCCTCGTCACGTTCATGGTGGCGATTAAGGCGCAGCCACTGTGCGCCCAGGCCGTCCGTGTCGAAGTGGTCGACCACGACTCCGACGCGCCCTTGGTAGGCGCGATCGTCTCGCTGACACTCGCCGACGGGTCGCGGCACACCGGCGCGCTCACGAATGAACAGGGGAGTGCCACCCTGCATGGCACGTTAGGCGCACGAGTCCGCGTGCGCGCCGAACGGATCGGCTACGCCACCGACAGCTCGGCGGTGCTGGTGCTCCGTGGGGAACCCCAGACGGTGCGCATCGCGCTCGTCCCGCGGCCGCTTACGCTCGAGAGGGTCGCCGTCCGGGCGCGGCGCACCTGCAAGTTGGACCCCAGTGCCGGCACCCTGGCAGCCCGGCTCTGGGCGGAAGTGCGCAAGGCGTTGGATGCGACGGTGCTGACCGCGCCCCAGGCGCTTCCGATCAGAGTGTGGCGCTACACCCGCACGCTCGACCAGGCGCTGCGCGTGGTGGCCGAAACCACTGGATCCAGATCAGTCCAGGGTGGATCGCCGTTCCTGACCGCGCCGGCGGAGGAACTCTCACGCCTCGGCTTCATCCACCCAGTGGACGGCGAACTCACATACTTCGCGCCGGACGCGGCGCTCCTGCTCTCGGAGCGCTTCACGCAAGACCACTGCTTCGGGATGAAAGAGGTCGCGGGGGCGCAGACGCTGATCGGGTTATCGTTCGAGCCGGCCCCGGGCCGGAAGGTCAGTGACGTCACCGGCGTGCTCTGGGTCGATCGGCAGACGAGCGAACTGCGGTTGCTGGACTACGCGTACACGCGGACCCCGGCAGGCGCGGACGGCGGACAGCCGGGCGGGCGCCTGGAGTTCGTGGCGCTGCCGAACGGCCAGTGGATTGTGGGGCAATGGTACATCCGACTGCCACGGATGGTGCGGGTAGGCGCCGAGCGGGTCGGGAGATTCACGGTGCAGGCGCGTGACAGTCTCCTCGGCTACCGCGAGGAGGGGGGCTGGGCTGCCCTGCCGAGCGCTGGGGAGACGCTGGCCGACACGCCGGCGCTGACCGGAGTGGTGTTCGACAGCCTGCACGGCACACCCCTCGCCAACGCCCGGCTGCTGCTGGCCGGTGGTGCAGCCAGCGCGGCGACCGACAGCGCGGGCCGGTATCGGCTGCAAACGCCGCTGGCGGGGCGGTACCTCCTCACCACGGACGACCCGCGGCTCGCGCACTTCAGCGTCGAGGGTGCGCAACGTGAGGTCGTGCTGTCGCGAGGCCAGGCGACCGTGGCCGACTGGGCGGTGGCGAGCGCGGGGACGCTGCGCGCGCGCTTCTGCGGGAACGAAACCGCGCGGCGTGATCGGCAGCAGCTCATCATCGGGTATCTCGTCGACTCGCTCACGAGGGCGCCTGTGCGTGGGGCGCGCGCCGTGATGTCGTGGCGACGGATTGCCATGCAAGCGTCGGGGAACCTCGTGAGCGCAGCCGTCGGGGACTCCACCATGGAGACCGAATCGGACGAGGCAGGAATCGTGACGTTCTGCCGCCCGCCGCGGCAGGACATGGTGCGGCTGCGGGCGGCGCTCGGCGATACGAGGGTGGAGGAGAGCCTGGCGGACGACGACACTGCGAGCGTGGTCGAGGTGACGCTGGCCCTGAATTCGGCCCATACCGGATCGACTACGCTCCGCGGCCGAGTGCTCCTCAAACGGGACTCGATGGCGCGTCCTGCCGCCTCGGCGGAGGTGCTCCTTCTGGGACAGTCGCGTTCGGTGCGGACGAGTGTGGACGGGACCTTCGCTGTTGCGATGCTGCCGCGCGGCACGTACACCGTGGTGGTGCGCGAGGTGGGCTACCGGCCGGTTGTCGAGCGCATCACGCTCCCCGCGCCTAACGACTCTGTCCGCGAGTTCGTCCTGACGCTGGCTGTCACGGAGCTGCCGGGCGTGGCGGTGACGACCACGCCGGTAGCCTCCAAGATGCGCGGGTTCGAGGAGCGGCGCGCGACCAATGCGGGCGGCAGGTTCCTGACCCGTGCCGACCTGGCAAGGCACGAGGAGTGGCCCCTGAGCAGTGTTATCCGTTCGGTTCCCGGAGTACGATTGGCGCGTCGGGCGGACGGGTCGGTCTTTCTGGAGAGCACGCGTTCCGCCAATCGCTCGGGCCACTGTTACTACCAGGTGTACCTTGACGGCACGGTGATTTTCCAGCCGGGGAAGGGCCAGGATCCGCCGAACATCGACGACTTTGCGCCCAACGGGATCGAGGCGATCGAGATCTACGCGGGACCGGCCAGCACGCCGATGCGCTTCGGCGGCGTGGGTGCGGCGTGTGGCACCATTGCATTGTGGACGCGGGCGCCGTGAGTGCGAGCGCACCGCATACTCGCCATTACCGAGCTCCCCGCAATTCCGGACGCATGGCCAGCCAGTTCGCGATAGTGCGAGACTCGCATCGAACACGACGCGCGCAGACCTTCAGGTTCGCCCGGCGAGCGGCGATGTTCTCGTTGCAAGCCGTGTTCGCCGCGGCGCTGCCCGGGTCGATCGTCGGGCAGGGGGCTGTGCCGAGGCAGGTTCACGTGACCGTCGCCGGCAGTGACGGGGCGCCCCTCGACGCCACAACGCTGCTCATCGTCAAGCAGGGCGTTGGCGCCATGCTCACCGGCAGTACCGACGCCAAAGGTCATTACACGTTCCTGGTCCCACACGACTCGGGAAGGTACTCGCTTCTCGCGCGCAAGATCGGGTTTGCGCCGGTCGAGACAAGCCTTTTCGGCGATGGGCGCGACACGGTGAACATCAATCTGATTCTCACGCCTGCGTCCCCGAACGAGCTGCCATCAGTCCGGGTCGAGGCCTCGGCACGCGGAAAGAACTACTTCCTGGACTCGGCAGAGATCGCGAGCACCAGGGGGCGCACGATTCGCGATGCCTACGACGCGCTTCGGAAGCTTCGACCCGACATGCTCGGCGACAAGGGGAGGTGTCCGAGCGAGCCGGTCGACAACGTCTGGGTCAACGGTCGCCGCGTGCTCTCGATGGCGAGGTTCACTGGCGCGGCCCAGGGGGGCCCGGTCCACGTCGTCCGCCGCGCGCGGAAAGCCACGCCGGAGCCCGATCTGGTGGATTCCGTTCTCGCGTCGGTCCGGGCCGAGGATATCGCGGAGATCCGGTATGTGAACTGCTGGGACAGGTCGATGCCCGGCCTGGGGACCAATAACGCCGTGTACATCGTGCTCAAACCCGGCCTGGACTGGGACTGGGGGCTGGGGAGCCATCCCGCCGACAGCTCGGCAAGCGTGCTCGTTCCGCGAAAGCCGCTGTAATGCGGTCGCGCCCGGTGCGGGCGCCTCAGGTTTCTCCCGGCAGGTCCCGCCGTGAGTACGCTGCGGCGTCTGTATGGACACGTGGGAGCGTTGCCAGAATCTCGTCCTCACCTTCTATGGAAAGCCCGCCAGCGCTAGCGACCCGTCGCTCGTGAGAAATTACAGCGCACGGCACCCTCGGCTTCAGCCCGAGCGTGGCAGGGGCTCGAGTCGCGCGATGGCGGCCGCCCGCTTGGAGCGAAGCGCATGCCAGAGATCCCAGTCCTGCTGCAGACCAAGCCAGAAGTCGGCGCTCATCCCCGTCACGCGGGCCAGGCGCAGTGCCGTGTCGGGCGTGACGCTGCGTTTGCCCCGAATGATTTCGTTGAGTCGCGGGAAAGAAACGCCGAGTCGGATGGCGAACGCTGACTGCGACACGCCGAGAGGGTAGAGAAATTCCTCGAGCAGCATCTCGCCGGGATGCGTGGGCGGCAGTGCAGACGGCAGCCGGCGAGACACCAGGGGTTGCATGCGGAGTCGTCTAGTGGTAGTCCGTGACCTCAACTTCGTGGGCATATTGCCCCTCCCACCGGAAGCACACCCGGCACTGATCATTGATGCGAATGCTGTGTTGACCCGCGCGATCGCCTCGCAACCGTTGCAGTCGATTTCCCGGAGGCGCCGCGAGTTCTCCCAGGTCCCGCACCCGGTTGAGTTGCGTCAGCTTGCGTCTCACCACGCTCCACAGAACTGCAGGACAGGCGCGTCGCGCGCGCGGAGTGTCCAGGCCATTGAACAGGTCTTCCGTCGCTGCATCCGCGAACGACCGTATCACGACGCGTATTATAACGGATAACGGGCAGCGCTCCAACTCCGTCGCTGGTCACCTGCCGCAGTCGGCGGGGAACAAGCTTCGGGCAATCGCGGGGTCATCGTGACGTTCGATCGCAACCGCGGTGACGTTCGATCCCGACTTTGGTGACTCGGCGATCGCCGGATGTGCAGACTGCGGCGGCCGGGCACGGTGCGAACGCCGGGTCAGACGCAGCGGCTTTCACCGTCCAGGTCGGTGAGGGATGTGACGACGCGGTGGCTTGCGCGCGGGGCTCGAACCCACATCTTGGAACCAGCGCAGCCGAGTGTGCCGCACGCCAGCTCCCGGCGCGAAGCAGTGGGAGGCACCATGCTGGATGAGGGTTCGTTCACGCGCGATTCGGAGCAGGGGAGGACGCGGCGTAAGGTGGGGGGGGGGAGGACGACAGAGCCACGGTGCTCGTGAAGCGCCCGTGTGGTCCGATCCGCGTCCTGCCCGTGTCTGCATCGCGGTGGGCGATCCGCTGCTCCGGCAACAGGTGTGCCGAGCGTTGCGCGGTGTGCCCGCGGTCGTGGTCGTCGTGCACGGGCTGGACGAAGTGCCCGGGCTCGCGACGCTCGATAGTGAACGTCTGGTGGTGCTGGTCGGGACACACACGGACCGTGGCCGGCTGACCGGCGACGAGCTGATCGCCTTCCGGCACCGGCATCCGCTCGCGCACGTGGTGCTGTGTATCGGGCGTGAACCTCTGTCCAGGGGCCGTGCCGCCGAATTCGCGACCGCGTCGATTGATGACTTGTGGCTGGCCGGGACGGGCGAGGAGGATCTCCGCGAGCAGGTGCTGCGGCGGCTCGAGCACGTCCTGCCCGCCAGTCTCGCCGGTCTGCTGCGATACGCGCACTGGTCGCGTGGCTGTGCGGAGGAATCGTGGTGCGCACGGAATGCCTACCGGCGCCGCTGGCAGTGAGCCCGCCCCGCAGCGGACACCCTGCTGCCCCAAGCCTGGCTGGCCAGTTCACCGTGGATCGCCGGACCGTGCTGCGAGAGGTGCGGCGCCGCGGGTGGCTCGACGCGCAGCACCTGATCGATGCCGGACGGCTGCTGCATGTCGGGGCCGCGTGTGCCCGCGGCATCGTCACCGCCGTGGCGGTGGCCCGGGATCTTGGCTTTCCGAGCGAACCGGCGCTGCAGAACTTCGTGCATCGCCACGCTGGCGTCACCTTCGGCGAGCTGCACGGCGAAGCCGGTCTCCGGAAGGCAATCGCGCGGTGGGTGCGGCGCCGGTGATGAGCAGCGCCGCCACGGCCCAGCATACGCCAGCTACCGACTTTCTCCCCCCAGCTGGTCCTGCGACTCGTCCACGTGCCGCACCCATCTCTCGGGGATCCGACGTCCTTCGGACAGACGATGTTGTCACGCGGTGGGACATTTCATTGACAGTTCATCCGGGGGCGCATACCATCGTCGCACAGCTGCTGAAGGAGTCCGGCACGGACGACACTGAAGCAGCACGTGAGTGACCAAGTACAGGTGTCGGTACAGCCTTTCCGGGAGGCGAGCGTCGCCGAGATCCTCCGTGGACGGAAGAGTGCGGACCGCGCGAGTCAGACGCTCCGCGGCTCATCGCAACGGGATAGGGAGGTTGCGTTGGCGGCAGCTGCGGAGCGGGGCGATGAAGTAACGCACGCATTCTGTTAATAGGGGAAGGGAGAGCAGCACGACAGAACGAGAGAGGCAGCAATTCCTTTGGCTTGTTGAGATGGAGGTCCCAATGAAAAGCCGTCGAACCCGAATCTTGGGTGTAGCCCTGACGATAGTTGCGCTCAATGCAGCGTACGCGATCTTCAGTCCGGCACGCGCCGCATTGTTCAGCTGTGATGTCGGGTGCATCTGCGATGAAAACAACCAGTGCAGCGGCGGCAGCTGCGCTTGTATGCCCAATCCATGGTGCTATCTGACTCATGATCTTGCCGGGAACTGCGCTCCTGTGCAGTGAGGAACAGTCAGCGGGTCCCAAGCACTTTTCGCTCGAGGTAGCGTTGCAAAGGGCGGACGAGCTGGGAATGTCCCCATAGGGGCATCGCCCATCAACGTTGTGACCATGACGGGATCCCGCAACGCACGGCGAAGGCGGTGTGTGCTGGGTGGAACGGGCTAGTTATTGCGGCGTCTTGTGGTGGCCAATGAGCGACGGCTAGCACGCATGCACCTTCATCGAGGCTGAGATCGCGATGTTTTCTCGACGCGTGGCCCTAGTGTTGCTTCTCTCTAGTATGCCTTTGTCGTCCGTAGCGAGGGGGCAACAGGCTGTGTTGCAGCCACTTCTGACAATCGGCTCTATTAGCGATACGATGGCGCAGCTCAACGCTATCGGGGGCGTCACGCGACTCGGCAGCGGGCAGCTTGCAGTCGTGAATGGGGCCCCACCGGAAATCCGTCTGTATTCTCCCGCGGGCCGCTTCGAACGCCTGATCGGCAGGCCCGGCAGTGGACCCGGCGAACTTTCGACCCCCGGGTGGTACGGGCGCTCAGGAGATTCGCTGCTGCTGTATGATGTGCAGCTTGCCCGTATAACAATATACGACGTCCCTGGGAAGCAGGTATCGACAATGCCCTTTGCTCCTCGGGCCGGTCCGCCAGGGATGATCGTCATCGGGCACATCACAGGCGACGCATGGTTGGTAGCGACGGTGGGACGCCCGGCCGCTCACGCAGGAGTGGGGCCGTTCTGGGACAGCACCAGCGCCGGCATTTGGCGAGCCCAGGACGGCGACGTTCAGGTCATTGGTCGATTTCCGTACTTCCCGTACTTTGCGACCGGCGTAGCGAACAGTGGCGGACGTTCCAGCCCTTCGCTTGACCGCGTGCGATCGCTGGGCGCGTTGCTGGCAGCTGCCGGTCGCATCTGGGTTGGGAATCCTGACAGCGACGAGCTTCTCGTCTACGACGCCAGCGGTTCCTTCGTCCGGCGGGTCAGCACGCCGTTCCGCCGACTCTCGTTGTCTGAATCCGAGCTTGGCAGAGCGAGGGACCTCGCCATGACGAAGGCGCGAACGGCAGCCGACAGTACACGGACCGCGAGGATCTACAACGCGTCAAGACGGAGCGAGTTGGCACCGGCGTTCTCGCGTGTGCTTCCTGGATTCGCCGGGACGGTCTGGGTCGAACAGTATCGTCTCGACCCCGAAGATCCCTCGACATACGCTCGAATGGACGAGCGTGGCCACGTCCTCTCGCGGCTCGCTTGCCCTGCCCACGTGCGGCTGTTTGAGATCGGGAACGACTATGCAGCCGGCGTCCGAAAGGATGAAAACGATGTCGAGACCGTCGTTCTGTATCGGTTACTCCAGTGATGTCCCATTGAGGGCGGTGATTCTTCATGACTCTCGGAGGGAGAAACGTGCGAACTGCGGCAGGAACGAAGATACTGTGGGCGGTCGCGCCGTTGGTAATCGGGGCAACTGCCGGCTTCGCTGCCTACAAACCACCGCCAGCCAAGGTATACAGCTGCAGCATGGAGGTTTGTTCGTGTAGTGAGGACGTCTCGTGTACAGGTGGCAATTGCGAATGCTACCCTAATCCATGGTGCGTGATCGGTGGCGCGGACCTGGACGGTACCTGCCTTGCCCCTCAGCGATAGCTGAAAGCCCCCGCGGTGCACCTGTCGTCACAGAGTCGGCGGCATCGTTCGGAGAGTGGTGTGTGATGCATCATCGCCTCGGTAACGCCGTTACTGCAGCAGTGGTCGCCGCAGCTGTCGGTTGGAGTGCGCGCTCTGTGTGGCAGAGTCGCACCAAGGATGGGCGCACTAGCATCGAACCTTGGCGCCGTGTTGCCGACTGGAGTGCGTACGCAAGTGAAGGCGTCCGCGACGGGGCGTCGAGCGCATCGGTTACGATTGTTGTGTTTTCTGATTACCTCTGCGGTGCTTGCGCGCTGCTGGACGGGCGCCTCGATTCTTTGATTGCGAAGTACGGGAAGGATTTAGTCGTCGTCAGGCGTAATCTGCCTCTAAAGCCGGGCGCAGTGGGCGCGGCGATGGCTGCGATTTGCGGACGGCGCGCAGGTAAGTTTGAAGCGGTGCGTCGCGCTCTGTTTGGTCACTCAGCTGATCTGGGCAGAGTGTCGTGGTCCACCATGGCGCAGGCAGCCGGCGTGTCGGACACCAACGCTTTTGCGGAGTGCCTCGGAGATGAGGAAACGAGCCGAGAGCTCCGGGCTGATGTCGCTGCTGCAGAGGCGCTTGGAACATCTTCAGCGCCCACGATCCTGATAAATGGTGACCTTTATCCGGGACTTCCGCCGGACCTGGCAGAGATCGTGGCACGCAAAGTGGATTCCGCTCGTGCCAACAGACTGCGGAGCCGTGAATGATTCTGCGTCAGTGGCTTTGGTTGGGGCCTCTCATCGTTTCGGCGAGCTGCTCCGGAGAAGTCCCCGAGCGTCTCAAGCTAGAGGCGAAAGGACCCTCGATTGATTCGCTGGCTGTAGTGGACATTGGGCCGGTCGATGCAGGTCACGCCACTCGCGTCGGCAATGCGCTGGTCTTTGCAGATAGTCGGACCCTGTCCCTTAGTTTCTACGACTCCTTGGGCAACGTGGTTCACCATGTGGGGAAGGGGGGAAGTGAACTCGGTGAGTTTCGTCGACTTACCTGGGTTGGAGTTTGTCATGCGGATTCCTTATTCGCATGGGACCCGGGTCTATCCCGGATCACGGTTTTTGACTCCGCTGGACTCGCCGTCCGCGAGTTCCGTGTCCCAGCGAGGTCGATTGGCGTGGCGTGCTCCCCGAGAGGATTCTTGGCCGTAATCAGAGGTCGGCTGGACAATCCGTCTCTCCAACTTGGCGGCCTCGAAGCCCGCACATACGCAACTTTGATGCTCCTCGACTGGAACGGCGACAGGATCGCATCGCTCGACAGTCTTCTGCTCGGCGAGCGCCGTGCTCTCGGGACGGTAACGACTTTCGGTGTATTTGACCAAGGGCTCTACGTGGGAACCGGCGAGTCTGCCTTTGTGGACGTGTATTCCTTGAACGGCCAAAAGAAGGGCGCTATCCCGGCCGGCATCCCCGGGCGGCCAGTTAGCGACAAAGCGTACGCAGACGCGATCAACCTGCTGCTCGGCAGCGTCAAGGGGAAGACGCGGCAGAGGGACTACCTAGAGAGCTTTCCGAAACCGAAGTTCATGCCGCCGTACAATGCGCTCAAGTCCACACCCAGCGGGACCCTGTGGCTGTGGGTCTCGCCCTTCTTCGCGGAGAAGGCCGTCTATCGCCTGGTTGATAGTGCTGGCACGGTGCTTGGCGATGTCACCTTCTTGGGTGCGGGAGTCAGGCTGCTACAGGTCAGCGATCATTTTGTCCTTGTCTCGTACAGAGACGTTCGCCGACGACACCATATCGCGATGTTTCGCGTCTACCCACGTGTCGGCAGGTCATAGCATAGGGGTCCCGCCTACCGGAGACGCCCTTTCGACGGATGCGCTCGTGTTCTCCTCGAGCCAAGGTCGAGCAGACTCGTTCGCCCCTCAATTTGCCGGAGGCTGGGACACGTGATGTGGATCGGATCGATTCCTCAATTGCGTCCCGGCTGCGTGCTTGGCATGGGTAGTCTGGTCCCGAATGGAGAACCGGTGATTCACTGCCAGGCGCAGAGGCAGGACCCCAACCATGATCTGTGCAGCAGTACTCCCTTATCAGGCCAGGAGCAACACCGCCCCACGCGGTGGTCGCGCACTGCGAAGGTGACGCCCAGTCAGTCTTATCGAGTGGCGATCGTGCTCTCCTTGGCAGCCGCTGTCATTACAGGGTGTGAAGGTCCCACCTATCGGCCTGTTGTCCCGCGGCATCAGGAGCTGGAGCTCAACGAGCTCCTCACGGTGCCCATTGAGCACCGGGTGATCGCCGGCGCTGACGTTTCGGAGGATACCGGGCTGCTCTACTGGACGCTCTCCGCAGTCTACCTCGTGCGCGCAGGGACGCATCCAGGCCGCGCACTCTGCCAGGGCCGCCTGGAGGGCGTTGCCGCCGCCTCGTTCGTTCCCGGTACCTCCCTGGTCGAGATCGTGGACAGCACTCGTCAGGCACTCTTCCACATCCGAGACGACGGATCTTGTGTCGCGCAGCACATGCGGCACGAAGGACGCCGCATTGCCGGTGCTGCCCAATCGGATGGTTCCTGGACGATCCTCCTCGCCTCTCGAGACCAGCCCGTGCAGCTTGAACGGCTTCGCTTTGGCGGCCGTCCAGTGCTCGCGGTGACGTTCGATGCCCTTTTCGACAGGGCGTACAACGTTTCACACCTGGTCCTCGCGCGCGGACGCGGTGGCATCCTTCTCAGTTCCGCACAGTGGCCCTTTGGCTGGATGCGATTGGACAGCGCCGGAGCCCGCCGCGCTCACGCCACGGGAGCGCTGTCCTTCGGCACCCAGGCGTATGCCGAGACGTTTCGGTCCTGGGACGCACTTCCCGCGGTCGCTCTCGACCGGGCCGTGGCGCAGACCCTTGTGGATCCCGCATCGGAGCGCCGGCTGCTGGTGGTATACGACACTCTCGGGCGGTTCATGAGCATGACGCAACCCGGGTCATCGATCGAAGTCCGCGCAGCCGCACGTCATGCCTCGCTTCTGGTTGCGACGAGAAGCGGAATAGGGCTGGAGCTGGTGGTCTACGCCTGGAAGTGGACACCATGAAGCGGCTCCCTCGCAGGCGCTCCCCGGCAAATTCCCTGGCCGCGCAGCTGGTGTTCCCTCTGGCAGTGGTCGCCCTGTGCTGCGCTCCCGAGTCACCGGACTACTCCACGATCCTGTTCGCCGACGATCTCTCGATTCGGGTACTGGCCGAGCCGCTGCCGCCGCACGTGCGGGATGTGGTGCGGTACAAGGTCATTGTCCGCGACGCCAGGACGGGTGAGCCGATCGAAGGTGGTAGCGGCGCGCTGTTCGCGACCGGTCTCGATCTGGCGTCGTATTCCGACACCCTCGTGCCCGGCGCCGAGCTGGGCAGCTACTACGCGAACATGCGGTTCATCACCCCAGGTCCATGGGCCATCGCCATCCGCTTTCGTCGCGACTCGACGAAGTCGCCCGTCCGCGCCGATTGGATGCAGGACGTCAGGCGGGACACGGTGGGCAGTGGGCGCTGAGCCGGTAGAGGGTCGGGCAGGTCCGGTCATGACCGTCAGTCAACGCGGCGCCGGGGTACTCGACGCGGCAACGCCGCTGCTCTGTTCCTGCGCGACGCGCTTCGCAAGCTCCGACCCGACATGCTCGGCGACAAGGGACGGTGTCCCGGGCAGGCGGTCGACAATGTCTGGGTCAACGGTCGGCGGGTGCTTTGGATGGCCAAGTTCGCTGGCGCGGCCCAGGGGGGCCCGGTCCACGTCGTCCGCCGCGCGCGGAAGCCCACGCCGGAGCCCGATCTGGTGGATTCCGTTCTCGCGTCGATCCGGGCCGGGGATATCGCGGAGATCCGGTATGTGAACTGCTGGGACACGTCGATGCCCGGCCTGGGGACGAACAACGCGGTGTACGTCGTGCTCAAACCCGGCCTGGACTGGGACTGGCAGCGGGGGAGCCATCCCGCCGATAGCTCGGCAAGCGTGCTCGTCCCGCGAAAACCGCTGTAGTGCGTGGGGCCCGGTGTGGGCGCCTCACGATTCTCCCGGCAAGTCCCGCCTGTGAGTCTGCGGCGGCGTCTTCGCGGATACGTGGGAGCGCCATCAGAATCTCATCTGGTCCTTCTGGCTGACTTCCGGCCTTGCGAAATGACGGTGCCCTGCCTGGGGCCGCGGTGCAATCGTGGTCAGCCCGAGCGTGGCAGGGGCTCGAGTCGCGCGATGGCGGCCGCCCGCTTGGAGCGAAGCGCATGCCAGAGATCCCAGTCCTGCTGCAGACCAAGCCAGAAGTCGGCACTCATCCCCGTCACGCGGGCCAGGCGCAGTGCCGTGTCGGGCGTGACGCTGCGTTTGCCCCGGATGACTTCGTTGAGTCGCGGGAAAGAAACGCCGAGTCGGATGGCGAACGCTGACTGCGACACGCCGAGAGGGTTGAGAAATTCCTCGAGCAGCATCTCGCCGGGATGTGTGGGCGGCAGTGCAGACGGTAGCCGGCGGGACACCAGGGGGCTGAATGCGGAGCCGTCTAGCAGGCTGCTGAAAAAGCGTGGAAAACTTGCTGTTGCACGGCGCGACGACGAAGCCTAACGGACAGCGCTCCAACTCCGTCGCTGGTCACCTGCCGCAGTCGGCGGGGAACAAGCTTCGGGCAATCGCGGGGTCATCGTGACGTTCGATCGCAACCGCGGTGACGTTCGATCCCGACCTCGGTGACTCGGCGATCGCCGGATGTGCAGACTGCGGCGGCCGGGCACGGTGCGAACGCCGGGTCAGACGCAGCGGCTTTCACCGTCCAGGTCGGTGAGGGATGTGACGACGCGGTGGCTTGCGCGGCGGGCCCGAACCCACATCTTGGAACCAGCGCAGCCGAGTGAGCCGCACGCCAGCTCCGGGCGCGACGCAGTGGGAGGCAGGCATGTTGGACACCAGTTCGTTCGCGCACGATTCGGAGCAGAGAGGGACGCGGCGTGGGGTGGGGGGGGGCACGACAGAGCCACGGTGCTCGTGAGGCGCGCGTGTGGCACGATCCGCGTCCTGCCCGCGTCTGCGTGGCCGTCGGCGATCCGCTGCTCCGACAACAGGTGTGCCGAGCGTTGCGCGGTGTGCCCGCGGCCGTGGCCGTTGTGCACGGGCTGGACGAAGTGCCCGGGTTCCCGACGCTCGTGGGTGAACGTATGGTGGTGCTGGTCGGGACACACACGGACGGGGGCCGACTGTCCGGCGACGACCTGATCGCCTTCCGGTACCGGTACCCGCTCGCGCACGTGGTCCTGTGCATTGGGCGTGAGGATCTGTCCACGGGCCGCATCACCGAACTCGCGGGCGCGTCCATCGATGACTTGTGGCTGGCCGCGACGGGAGAGGCTGAGTTGCGCAATCAGGTCATGCAGCGGCTCCGGCACGTCCTGCCCGCCAGTCTCGCCGGTCTGCTGCGATACGCGCACTGGTCGCGTGGCTGTGCGGAGGAATCGTGGTGCGCACGGAATGCCTACCGTCCGCTCGCCGTGAGCCCGCCCCGCACGCAACAACCTTGGTCCGCAAGCCTGGCCGGTCAGTTTGCGGTCAATCGCCGGACGGTGCTGCGGGAGGTGCAGCGCCGCGGGTGGCGGGATGCGCACCAGGTGATCGATGCTGGGCGGTTTCTTCATGTCGGGGCCGCGTGTGCCCGCAGCTCGGTCACGGCGGTCGAGGTGGCCCGGGATCTCGGCTTTCTCGAGCGAACCGGCGCTGCAGAACTTCGTGCATCGCCATGCCGGGGTCTCGTTCGGCGAGTTGCGCGGCGACGCCGGCCTCCGGAGGGCGATCGAGTGGTGGGTGCGGCGCGAGTGATGAGCGCCACAGGCGTGGCGTGTAGCATGAGCGAACTGCCGACTGGCTGACTTCCCTCACGGGCTGCTCCTGCGCCTCGTGCGGATGCCGCACCCGTCGCGGCGATCCCACGGCGTTCGGACGGACTCCGTTGTCACGCGGTGGGACATTTCATTGACAGCGCATCGAGGGAAGCCTACCATCGGCGCGTCCACACCAGGCCAGACAAACCGGAAGAGTAGTCCTTGGTAATTCAGGGAATTCCTGATAGGGACCAACGAAGGACATCACCACGCCAGTTGATCTGATCCTACAGGTTGCAGGTCTGACCCACAGGCGAATAGTCCACGTGAAATGACATACGGCATCACTGACATCGATCAATGACGTGGGACGGGCTACGCTGCATCAGCGCTGTCAGGTCTGATCCCTGGCCCATTGGACACCCCAGACTAGGCGATTAGAAGAAAGATGAATCGCGAAGCGTGATGCAGGGATCACTTGAGATACCCGGGTCAAGCCCAAGGAGCCTGCCGGTGCGGAGAGCAAACTGCCTCCTGTGGGGCCTTCTCGCGCTCCAGATGATCGCAATCGTGACGGTCTATTCAAATCATGTGAGGCGGGATCCCGGTGTGGAGCGCCCTAGGTCATTCATCATCGGTGACACCATTGCGACGTTGGTTGGCCAAGACAGCATTGGGCGGCCCGATACGGTGCGTCTACAGGACTCTCCGAAGTGGACGCTCGTCTTGGCCTTTTCGTCGACGTGCGCACACTGCGAAGCAGTGGCACCGAAGTGGAGTCAGTGGCTGCAGACGCCCAAGGAAGGTCTGCAGACGATTGCAATGACACGAGACGCTCCTGCGCAAGCATCGGTGTTTAGGGACACCCATGGCTGGCGAACCGACTTGCTATCCGTGCAGCACTTCGCGCCGAAGTCAGCGGAACGCGCACTGACGGGGAGAACGCCGTGGCTCTATCTCGTGAATCCCAGCGGACAACTCGTGCTGATGGATCACGGATCGCGATTGGAAGCAGTTGACAGCACCTTGCGGGCAGCGCGATGAAGCGCCCTCACACCGGTACTGGGCCCATGCGGGAGAACCGTGCCGATCCTCGTATGCTCCTAACGTTGTCATGCTTCCTTGCATGCACTGGACAGAAGGAGCTGGCCCTGACAGTTCAGGAGCTAGGGCCGGCTCGGGCCATCATAGTTGATTCAAGTGCATTCGACACTCGCGACATTCGTCGTTCCGCGGACGGAGGATGGTGGGTACTGGCCGATGCAGAGCCGTACCTCAAGCGATACGACTCCACAGGGCACTTGTTGTTCCAGAACGGCCGGCATGGACGTGGGCCGACCGACTTCTTCAAACCTTGGCGATTTCTTGGTGGTGCCCTCGGAGACGGCCCGCCCTTCGTCTGGGATGTTGCGCGAAAGCAAGTTCTCGCGGTGGACACCTTTGGCACAGCGAGAACGGTTGCCGCCCTCTCGGTTGTCAGGGGATATGTGCGATCCGACGTGGAATCTACAGGTTTCGGCGATCCATTTCTCGCCAAGCTCATTGGGTCGGTGGTGGTCTTCGCAGAACATCCCGGCAACGTGGGCACGAATGCCGATCTGCTTCGGCCCATACTGATGGTCGCCGATATCTCGTCCGGTTGGCGCGATACGATAGTAAGCTTTCGGGACATCAGCGGCCGGCAACGGGTACTCCAGGATGCCACGTCTCTAGTGCCGTTACCTCTCTGGGACGTCTGCCCCGACTCTTCAGTGGCTGTCTATGATGGACTAGGCACGATGCTGTACAAGCTGCGACTGAGCGGAGACACGATCGACCGGATAGCCATACCGCGTGTCGATTCACTCCCTGGCTTGTTCAGTGACGACGAGCTGGAAATCTTTCTCGGCGAGCTCCTTGTGAATGAGGCGCGCGACTCGAGAGGAGACACCGTCGGAGCCCGCAAGCGAGGGCGGGAGATATTAGGTCGACAACGAGGTGATTTTCCCCTGGAGAAACCACGGTTTGTAAGGTTGTTATGCAGTCGGCGTGGTGATTTGTGGCTCGAGCACTTCAGCCTTCGCGACGATGCGCTCGGCTTCGGCCGCACGTGGACCCTTCTGGACATACACAGCGTGGAGCGAGACCTCCGAATTCCACGCGGCTTCAGGCCGATCGAGATCACCGAGACAGAGCTGATCGGCATCATGCAAAGCGAGGATGGCGCACGATGGCCCGCTTTTGTTACACGTAGCAGCGCAGTTCCCTAGTCAAGAGAATTGCACAGTTGTCCGCATTCCCGGTCATTAGAGAGGAGGCTACTCATGTCACGAACGCGTACCGCTCTGTTGATGCTCAACGCTGCCTTCGCAACGATCCTCATGCTTGGACTGGAAGCGCCAAGTGGTGCCGACGCGCAGACCGGCCCGAAGAAGTATGACTGCTGCAAGACCTCGGTGGATAGCGTGAAGTTTTGTTGCGACCAGTGCTGCTCTACTGGTGGCACGAGATGTTCCTCTTCGGAATTCTGCAATCTCGAAGAGCAATAGCATCGCTCTCAACTCGACATACCTAAGGAGGCAGTCAGATGACGAGGCAGAGAACTCTGGTCCTTGCCGCCAACGTCGCGGCCGCTACGATTCTCGGGTTGGTTTCAGTCAACGTGGCACAAGCAGACGATAACTGGGGCAAGTGCTGCAAGATATCCGTGGAAGGTGTACGTTACTGCTGCGTGGATTGCTGTCTCGAGCGCATCAATGAGTGTGTGACGAATGAAAACTGCCGAGCGGCCGACCAGTAAGCCCACGGGCCCCAAGGCTGCAACCGACGCGTGGCGGACATCTGCCTCATGCTGACCTCTAGCCATCCAGGCGACGGACTCGTTCCGGCCGCATGATGTCTGGTCCGGCCGTCAGCCGAATCGCTCGGCTACTGTTCAGCTTGGCCCCAAGCGTAGGAATGCGGGGTTTAGACGCGCCTGTCGGCGATGGGCGGTCAGGAGAGTGCCCTGCATCGTTGGCAGGTCGTGCCGCGGCCATCCAGTGTTTCTTCGTCCATGGTATCGACGAGACCAAACGTCGGCCGGAGGCGGTTGACTCGTTTTTCGTTATGCGCAGGAGAGCAGACGAGGAACACCCCGATGCTCCGACGATTGTCTTTCTTCCAGGCGGCCCCGGGCTCGCCGGCACCCAGGAACTTGAGTTTGCCGAGGCCGCGCTAGGAGACCTCCTTGCCAGACACGATCTCGTACTGTTCGACTCGTATGGCACCGGTCGTTCGAGTGGGGCGAGATGTCAACTCTATTTCGATGGAACGCGGCGGTTTGCCCCACGAAGCGTCGCAGCGTGTCGTGACAGTCTCGGTCCGTCGAGCGAGGCATCGAAATACGGAAGCCAAGCGCTGGCCGATGATCTGGAACTCGTGAGAACGCGGCTCGGTCTGTCTCACGTCATTATCTACGGCCTGTCGTCGGGTGCGCGTGCCGCGCTTCTTTATGGTGCCGCATATCCGGAGCATCTCAGCGGACTTGTACTTCACTCGCCTCTAACACTTGCGCCCTGGCTTGCTCAGGTGCCTTTCGCTACGCGCCGCACTGTCATGCGTATGCAAGAACTCTGTTCCGTCGACCGTTCGTGCACCTTGGGCGATGAAACTCTTTCCAAGGGAATCGAGATGGCGCTCGATCGCCTGCAGGTGTCACCAATGGTCGTCCATGTGCGGACGAGTAGCCGGAGTGGCGACACAGTAGTCACGATCACGGCTCGGGGTCTTGCGCTGCTGTTGCAGGAGCAGCTCGCCGATCCGCAGGCACGAGCACGATTTGTGCGACTGCTGGAATCGACAAGGCAGGGAGGATCGAGAGTAGCCCTAGAAATCGCGGTCGATGACTTAAGGGAAGAACTGGCGAGGCAAAACGGTATCGCCGTGCTTTCGACTTTGTGCGAGAACATTCGCGCGACGCCTAAGGAGACGAGCCTCGTAGACCTCTCGGCGTCTTGGAGTCGCGCCTTCGTGCTTGACTTGCTGGCAGCATGTAGTGCATGGCCTCGCGTTGGTTTCACTCCTCGGCACCCCTTGAAAAAGGTCATTCCGATCATCGCTATGGTCGGTGAGCTGGATCCAATAACGCCTGCCGAACTGGTTAGCAGTGCGGGGGAGCTGTCACGTGCCGTCGTGCTCATCATTAGAGATGCCGGTCATGGCCTCGTCTGGAAGTGCGCACGTGACGTCGTGAAGGAGATTCTGGCAACACAACGATCAAGTATTGATAGCAGGCCTTATGATGCGGGCATGGCGAGTGGATGGTCAGTTGGCACGCGTCGTTCGCTGAGTTGCTGAAGCGATTTGCTCGCGTTGTGAACCTCGTCCCCGATCCAGGCGTCGATTAGAACCTGGCTCTGGCGCAACCCTTTGTAAGCGCGAGAATCGCCTGCCCCCGGCAGCAGGAGCTCATCGTCGTGGCGAGCAGCTACCTCGGCCGGCTGGCCGTCGTTGCGCCTTCGGGGCGCTCGCCGCCGCGCAGGTTTTCCCTGGTCGACTTTTCGCAGACCGTGTTCAGGACGCCGGAGGCGAGTCTCGATGTCATTTCCCGACAATGGGCGGATCCATGTGTCCCGTCAGTCCTGGACCGGCACGGTGGTGAGTTTGCCCTATCTTTCGGCGTCGCGATCGAGGGTCGCAGGGCAAACCACCACAGTTCGCATTCCTCCTCCGCGCCTACTCCCGGCGCGACTGTGGATGTCAATAGTGAATAGCGGACTTCAAGTACGTAATGAGCAGCCAAGGTGAAGGTCGCGGAGTTCACGGATCTCGAGTGCCCACCATGTCGCTACTACCATGAGACGGTCATCCCACCAGGTGCTGAGCGGCTTCGGTCAGAATGTCTCTCTCGTCCTCGTTCATTTTCCGTTGAAGATTCACCGGTTCGCTCGGCCTGCTGCTACGGCTGCTGAGTGTGCTGACAAGCAATCGATGCTGGCCGCGTTCATTGGTATTGTCTTTGAGAAGCAGGATTCGCTCGGTCTCAAATCATGGGCTTCGTTTGCGCGAGAAGCCGGGATGAAGGACACCATAGCATTCAACGACTGCGTGCATCACCCGCCGCGAATGCCGCGAATTGACGCAGGACTTGCGCTGGCAGACAGCCTGGGCCTCAATGCAACGCCCACGGTCGTTGTCAATGGATGGCTGTTCGGTGCGTCACCATCACGCGACGAAGTTCTTCGCGTCATCACGGCTCTTATTGCCGACAAGTCACCGTTCGGTGGCCGCGTAGCAGGGGAGGGAGGAACGTGAAAAAGAGAACGGATGCGGATTATGCTCACGTCCCTGATCCTGGGCGTTCTTGAGGTGATGCTGACGAAGGATGTCGCGGCGCAGTCGACTCCGACGGCCGAGGTCGATCATGTCGAAGCCGAGTTCCAAGGATCGTTCACCCGCATCACGCAAGTCCGCGCACTCGGAGACGGAAGTGTCTTCGAGAAGTGGCTCCGCTTTTCTGTACAGCCTAACGGGGTGAGTTAACGGGATCGGCGGGCGGATTCTTGCCGGACCGCAGCGGTCGCGACTGTCCCGGAGCAGTGACGACCTGGTCATCGGTGTTTGTCGCAGCGGACGCGAAGGGTCGGCTTTATTCTGAGGCGGCGCCCACTGCCAGGAGTGAGCGTGAGGGCCTACTGGCGACCGATTCTGCGGCCATCGAGCGTTGGACCTCGACCTGCCAGGCCGATACCGTGGCGTTCATTCCTAACCGATTCGGACCGGGAAGTCGAGTAATTGGTTCAGGAATTGTCGCGGCCGCTCCCGGTTATGTGGTGCCCCCATTTGCGGCGACCACGCTGTGGGCCGTTCGCCGCGATGGTCGTGTAGCCATCGTGCGACCGGAACCGTACCGGGTGGACATCGTGGGGACAACCGGCGCGCGTCATGACGGGAGTCCGATGCAGTTTCTACCGATAAAGGTCGACGAACGAGTGAAGCAGGAATGGCGTGATGCGCGCAACGAGCGCGGCCCAACACTGAGTGTCCAGCGGGATGGTGGCTCTTCCGCGACCCTCCAGACGCCACCGTACCGGGAGCCGCGGTCCTGGCCGCCATTCCTTCCGCCCTTTCTCGACAAGGCCGCCATGTTCGCGGAGGACGGTAGACTATGGGTCAAACGAACCGTCGTGCCTGGTAAGCGTCCGCTCTACGATGTCATTGGCGACTCGGGCCAACTGGTGCAGCGCGTGACCTTCCCTGCGAACACGCGGGTCGTTGGATTCGGCACCGGCCACGTCTATGTCGCGCGCCGTGACGCAGATGATCTGGAGCATCTCGAACGGTTTCTGCTTCCCTCTCAGTGAGTTCGGGAGCATCGCGCGCCTGCGCCCAACCGCCAGCGATGGCGTGTTGTGGTGTTCGCATCGGGAGCGTGAGCCGCGGCCCTCACCGCCGCCGCGCCGTCACCAGCACCGCAATCTCATCGTTCCGCGGATTGATGAAGTCGAGCCGCACCCGCCCATCCTCGGTCATCGACACCGTCGCCGGAATCGAGCAGTTGGTGAGCGACCACCCCGCCGGCAACACCATCGCGTTCGCCGGACGGCCGAACGACCGGTCCCACACCAGCTCGTCGCCCTCGAGCCGGTAGCGCGCCGCGTCCGAATATGTCTCGCTGATCCGCAGCCGGATCGACTGACCCGCCTTCACCGCCGGGAAGCGGATCACCACCACCTCGCTGCCCGGCGTCACCGGCTCACCGATGTCGACCTTCGCGGCCGTGATCTGCGCCCCGCGCAGGATCTCGTGAGGCAGCGACTCGCCGGTATCGAGGATCCGCGCCGACGGGCGCGAAACCGCGCTCCCCGCCCGCACCACGTTGATGTACTTGTCCACCCCCGGACGCGACTCGGTGTAGTCGTGATAGAGATCGAATGCGTGGGTCTCGGGCTGCTGCAGGAAGTAGACGATTTCCCGGTCCTGATGCGCGCGCTCGGAAAGCCGGGATGCGCGTGACCGCGTTTCCGGGGTGGCCGCGGCCGCGTTCCCCGGTTGAGCCGCCGGGGTGGTTGGCGGCGACGCGCCGCTCGCCGCGGCTCCGGCACCGCGACCGGCCGAAGGCGCCGCCGGCGCAGGACAGGGCGCTCCCGCCGGCACCCTCCTCGCACAGCGCGCGCGAACGGTGTACGGCACCTGCGCCGGGCTGGTGTTGATGAAGCTCACCGCCAGCCTTCCGTCCGGCTCGGTGCGGACCTGCGACGGATAGTTCACGCTCAGGAGCTCGTACCCCGCCGGGAGCACCACCGCATTCCGCTTGATGCCTAACGGGCGGGTGAAAACGATCGTGTCGCCCCGGACCAGGTAACTGGTTGCGTCCTCGTACGTCTTCTCGATCAGGAGCCGCGCCTCGCCGCTGTCGGGGACCGGTCGGGCGAGATGCACCATGATGTACTCGCCCGTGGAATCCGCGCCGCGCACGCCACCGGCGCGCGCCACGGTCCCGTTCACCACCTCGAACCGCAGCCTGGCGGCGGTCATCCGATCGTACACGGCCTCGTCGCTCGCCACGCTGCCACGACGAATGGCGTTGAAGAACGCCGTGGCCCCCGGCGTCGTCGCCGTTACCTCATACAGAATCCGGAACCTGGCCGACCCCGGCGCGAGCAGCTCGTAGCGCGTGTAGTCATCCGCCTGCGTCTGCCGCGCGGGCGCTTGCGCGCCGAGCAATGGCGTCCCGACGAAAACGGCCACAATCGCTGCCCCGGCCAGAGCGGCAGCGAGCGACCCGCGCGGCGAGGCCGGAATGCGCATGGGATATCCTCCGTTCGAATGGGGACGTCCCATGCGCGACCGGCGCTAGGACGTCTTCGACGCCTGCATCTTCCGATAGATCCAGAGGATGAGAATGGCGCCGAGCACGGACGCGATCAACCCGGCGCCACTGCCCGCGCTGTACCACCCCACGAGGCGACCGAGGAAGCCCGCGACGAAGGAACCACCGATGCCGAGCAGAATGGTCACGAATATCCCGCCCGGGTCCTTGCCGGGCATGATCCACTTCGCAATCGCACCGACGACGAGTCCGATGATGCACATCCAGATGAGTCCCATGGATTCTCCTGTTCGAGGTGCCGACGCCATCCGTACGGGCGATGCCACGGTTTGGAGTCAACGCGGCAGCCCACCCGACGCCCTTCGCCTGTTCTGGTCGCTCCCTTTCGCTCGGGGTCCGTCCCGATCACGTGATGCTTGCGCTACGGCGCCAGCGCGAACGCGCGCAGGGTCGCGTTCGACCCGGCGCCGCTGGCGATGACCACGAACTGCCGGCCGGCGCGCGTCCGGTACGTCATCGGATTGGCGTAGGCCCGTTGTCCCAAGTCGTACTCCCACAAGTTATGCCCGTTCTGCGCGTCGATGGCGTAGAGTACGTTTCCTCCGCCGGACACGAAGACGAGTCCGCCGCGTGTGACCATCGCTCCGGGTGACCCCGACACGCCTAACGCCTTGGGAAGGGTCACCCCGCGCAGGGCGGGATGATCTCGCAGCTGCGGCGTATCGCCCACCGGCACCTGCCAGCGGAACGTGCCGGTGGCAAGATCGATCGCGGTCAGCGTGCCATACGGCGGCTTGATGATCGGAAGCGGCGGCACTCGTCCTCCCGATGGTTCCCCCGGCGGTGCGGGAAAACGCAGGCTCAACGACGAGTTCGCGAGGTCGAGCATGTAATCAGCGTCGACCGTATCCGACGGCGCGTCGCGCTTGACCAGCCGCATGAACGCTGGCGAATTCGACGCCTTCACGTATAGGGTGCTGGTCTCAGGGTCGTAGGCCGCACCGCCCCAGCCCACACCGCCGATCACCCCCGGGACGACGATCGTCCCTTCGAGCGACGGCGGCGTGAAAACCGGTCCCATGCGATACAGGTGGACGAGGGCCAGCGCCGAGTCGCGGATGGCCGGAGTGAAATCGACCACGTCGGCGTCGGTGAACCCCTGCGGCGCCACCGGCGGCGGCCTGGTGGGAAACGGCTGCGTGGGCCACGCCTGCTCACCCGGCACGTCGCTCCGCGGAACCGCGCGCTCCTCCACCGGCCAGAGCGGCTTCCCGGTGAGCCGATCGAAGACGAAGATGAACCCCTGCTTGGTGGGCGCGACCACCGCGTCCACCCGCTCGGCGCCGCGCCGGATCGTTATGACGTTAGGCGGCGCTGGCAGGTCGTAGTCCCAGAGCCCGTGATGGGTCACCTGGAAATGCCAGACGCGCTTTCCCGTCCGCGCGTCGAGGCAGACCAGCGACTCCCCGAACAGCCCGGCCCCCAGCCGACGGCCTCCGTACCAGTCGTTGCTGGGCGTGCTCACCGGCAGAAAGACCAGCCCCCGCGCGCTGTCCACCGTGAACGGCGCCCAGACGTTGGTGTGCCCGGTGAAATTCCACGATGAATCCGCCCACGTCTCATTCCCGAACTCGCCCGGCCTCGGCACCGTGTGGAAGATCCAGGCTTGCCGGCCCGTGTGGACGTCGAACGCCTGGACGTCGCCCGGCGGATCGTCGCGGTAGGTCAGGCGGTCGCCCACGCCGTTGCCGACGATCACGAGATCGCCCCAGATCACCGGCGGCGACGTGTTGGTGTAATGGAGCTTGTTGACCGGGCGCGGCAGCCTGGCGGTGAGGTCGATCTCGCCGTTGGTGCCGAACGAGGCGATCGGTCTTCCGGTTGATGCGTCGAGCGCGATGAGCCGCCACCGGCTGTTCATGAAGATCCGGCGCTCACGTCCGTCGGTCCACGCGGCGACGCCGCGATGCACCAGCCCCGTCCCATTGGACGGCTGGCCCGCGCGGTACGCCCCCGGATCGTAGCTCCAGATCTCGCGACCGGTATTGGCATCCAATGCGACCACGCGGTTGAACGGCGTGCTCAGGTAGAGCGTGTCGTCGATCATGAGCGGCGTGGCCTGGAAATTCCCCGGCCGCGCCGCGCGCGTGGAGTCGGTCTCGCGGATGGCGTTCTCGCCGGTGGCCCACGACCACGCCGGCGCCAGGCGCGCGACGTTACCGCGATTGACGTCGGTGAGCGGGGAGTACTTCATCCCGCCCGCGTCGCCGCCATAGGTGGGCCACTCCACCAGCGGCGATGTGCTCTGCGCGGGGAGCGGCGCGCCGAAGACGCACGCCGCGAGCCAGGCGAGCGCGAGCGGCGGCGCGACCGCGCTCCAGATGCTCATCGCCCGCCCATCGCGTCCGCGGCCTTCACGTTCTTGTAGATGATCCCGCCCTTCATCACGAACATCACGTGGCGCATCGCCGTGAAATCGGCCAGCGGATTCCCAGCCACCGCGATGATGTCGGCAATCTTGTTGGGTGCCAGCGTGCCGAGTGAATCGGAGAGCTGCATCGACTGGGCGGCGAGCCCGGTGGCGGACGTGATCGCGTCGAGCGGCTTCTGTCCGGCCTCGTTCACGCGGCAGATGAGGTCCTCCACGTTACGTCCATGCGCTCCGGCCACGGCATCGGTCCCGAAGATGACCTTGAGGCCTGGTATGGCGAGCGCCTTCCTGATCGCCTCGGTGGCGAGGGGGATCGCCTTCTCCATGTACGCGAAGCCCTCTTCATTATAGTTGCCGATGCCCTCGTACTTGGCGCGGTTGTCGAGGTAGTTCCGGAAGACGAGCCCGCACTGCGGGTCGAAGTACGTGCCGCGCTGCGCCATGAGCTGGAGCACCTCGGGGGTGACGAACACGCCGTGCTCGATCGACGTGCACCCGGCAAGCACCGCCGCCTTCACCGCCGCCGCCGCGTGGGCGTGAACGAGCGTCCGCAGTCCTAACGACTTGGCCTCGCCGCAGGCGGCCTGGAGCTGTTCGTCGGTCATCGTCTGGTCGCCGCCGTCCCGGATGCTCTTGGACGCGAACAGCTTGATGAAGTCCGCCCCGCGCTCCTTGAACTGGCGGATGCGTTCGCGGAGCTGGTCCGGCGTCCCGCTCCGCTCGCTGAGCGAGCCGAGCGACGTGAGGATGCGGGGACCGGGGATCTCGCCACGTGCGATCGCGTCGCGAAGATCCTTGTCCTGCGCGGCGCCGGGGCTCTGGAGCGTGGTGACGCCGCCCATGAGCGTGACCCACGCATTGCCCGCGGCGGCGAGCATTCCCTGAACAGGAGTCTCGCCGTCATCGCCGGTGTGGTACCGCCCCTTGGCATTGAAGTACCAGACGATGTGGTCGTGGGTGTCGATCAGGCCGGGCATGATCGTGGCGTCGCCGAGGTCGTACACCGTGCCGCTCTGCCTGGCACGCGGCCCCACGCTCGTTATGCGGTCGCCCGTGACGAGCACCACGCCGTTCGGGATGACGTGTCCGGCCCCATCGACGACCCGGGCGGCAGTGAGGGCAATGGTGGGCGATTGGGCCGCGGTCGGTGCCGCGATCAGGACGGCGCCAAGCATCACCGCAGCGGCGCGACAGACAGGGAGAATGAACATGGTGAGGAGCCGGTTGGCAGTTGACAATGGTTAACGGTGATTCATCTGACTTTGGCCTTTGGCCTTTGGCCTTTGGCCTTTGGCCTTTGGCCTTTGGCCTTTGGCCTTTGGCCTTTGGCCTTTGGCCTATGGCCTTTGGCCTTTCCTATGCCTATCCCTTGGCCCCGTACCCCCGCCCCACCTCGCCCGCCGCGCGGAGCGACAGCGCGCAGAACGTCAACGTCGCGTTCGCGCAGCTTCCGCTCACCGACGTCGGCGCCCCTACCACGAACAGATTCTCATGATCGTGGCTCCGGCCGTGTGAATCCACCACACTGGTTGCCGCGTCGTCCCCCATCCGGCACCCGCCCGCCGGATGATCCTGGAACCGGTCGCTCGCCGTCCGCAGCACCTGCCCGTTTCCGGCGCGCGCCATCGTCGCGAAGAGCGCCCGGACCTGCTCCTCGCTCCAGGCCCTGAGGTCGCGCGACGTCTCCGAATCCTGCCACGAGAGCTTCGGAAGCGGATCGCCCCATGCATTCTTCTTCCCGGCATCCAGCGTGAGCTCGCTCTCGCGCGCCGGGATCACGTCGTAGTAGCAGCGCACGCGCGCCACGCCCGTGCGCGTCCGTTCGCGCCAATCGGTGAGGATCGCGTCGCCGAGCATCAGCGCGCCGGTGTCGTCGCGAAGACGCGCCTCGCGCCCCGATGACGACTCCCACACCCGCAGGTCGTGCCGGAGATATCGGTCGTATCGCGGTTTCCGCATGAAATGCCTGGTCACCAGCGAGTGCTGCCCGTTGATCCCCGGATACAGCTTCATCGGGAGCGCGATGTACCCCTGCACGTTGCGGTGGCCGGTGAGATACTTCCCGACCAGCCCCGAGCGATTGGCGAGGCCATCGGGGAACCGGGAGCTGGTCGACAGCAGCAGCAAGTGGGAGCTCCAGACATATCCGCCGGCCACCACAAACGTCTTCGCCCTGATCTCCAGCGGCTCGGCCGGCCGGTCGCGCTGCACGGCCTGCGCCGATTCGATCCGGTCGCTGCCGGACGGCCGGCGTCAGGCGCCTCACGAGTGTGCGCGTCATGAGCGTCACACGCCCCGACGACCGGAGGGCTCGCCACGTGGCGTCCGGCGAATACTTCGCCCCCACCGGACAGATCGGCGTGCAGGTGTCGTTCCGGCAACAGGGGCTCCGTCCCCGATAGGGCACCGAGTTCTTCGCCGACGGCTGGCTCCACATCGGAATGCCCGCCGACGCCGCCCACCCCTTGAGCTTCTCGAGGTTGTACGTGAGCGGCAGCATCGGCATCGGGAACGGATCGCGTCGCGGATCGATGTCCGCGGGACCCGCCTCACCGGCCACGCCCAGACGCACTTCGGCCTCGTGATAGTGGGGCTCGAGGTCGTCGTAGCTGATCGGCCAGTCGGCGCCAACGCCGCATAACGACTGGGTCTTGAAATCCTCGGGACTGAACCGCGGGGTCACGCCGCCCCAGTGCATGGCCAGGCCGCCCACGCACATCGATCGCGACTGCAGGGGCCCCTCGGCCTGCATGTCGTCGATGTGATCGTGCGGCCACGGGCTCTCGCCGTACTCGAGTGACCGCTCGCGCAGCTTGTACCACTCCGCCAGCGGCGGCATCTCGTCACCCGGCCTCGACGACCAGAATATGGGCATTCCGCTCGTCGGCGAGTTTCTCGGCCACCATGGCAGCAGTGATTCCGGAGCCGACGATGCAGACGTCAGTCTCGATCACGCGAGCGGTCACGATCCGGCGCCCTCATCGATTCCACCGGCCCGACTGAAGCCCGGCGCCCGGCCGCCGTTGGCGAGAGGGAGCGGCTCGCGCGGGGAGAACGCCAGGGGCCGGCACTGGTTCTGTCCGATCTGGGCGCGATAGCAGAGGTCGGTTGCCTCCGCCGAGTCGAAGTAATACGACACCAGCGCAAGCGCCACGTGGTTGGCGCCCAGCGGCGAGGGCATGCGATCGATCCGTTCGTTCGCGAGTGCCGTCCGCAGCAGCGCTTCGCGTTCGTCTCTCGCGAGCGCCGTGAAGGCGCGACCGTGAGCCTCTCGCCCAGCGGCATCGAGCGCCGCCATCTGCTCGCGCCACCTCGGGAGTGGTGACGGGCCGGCGAACCGCAGCTCGGCACTACCATATGGATGTACCAGCTCCGCTCCGGGACGGTACTGGGCGATCCACGACGAGAATGCGCGGCACACGCGAGCGACGCCGGCCGCGCCGAGCTCGGAAGGGAGGACGACCTCGCCGATCCGGGTGAGCGTGGCTATGTCGAGCCCGGCTCCCTGCTCGCGAGGCTCATCGCTGTCGTCACGATGGACGCCGAGCGCATTGTCGGTCAGGACCCCGCCGGGCGACCGGGCGCGGAGCCCGAATGCGGCGGCGAGGCCGCCGAGCCATCCCACGAACGACCGCCGTGACAGCTGCGACATGGGGCCTCGTACAGGCAGCGTGTGCCGCCAATGTACCGCGCCCGCGCGGAGTCACAAGACGGCCGCGGCCGGACGACGGACGGCCCGGCCGCCTTCGGATGCGAGGCGATGGCGACCGGCTGCGACCGCTGGCTCCGCTGCATGCCCGCGCCCGCGTCTCTCGGGCGAAAGCTCGCGCCGGGGAGGTCACCCCGGGGGCGGTGAGGCCTGGGTTTTGTGTGGGTGCCTAACGATTCGACGAACAGAGCGCGGCGAACGCGCCCTCGGCCTTGCACTTGCCTACGGCCGGGCTCTGGGCATTGTAGCCCGAGTTGAAGTTCCACTGGTCGCTCGGCGCGCGCGCTACCGCCGCGCTGTTCGTCCACCGGGCGCGGGTGCCGCGCACGTCGATGTGGGCGAATGGACCGCGCGGGCCCGTCGCCTGATAGAGGCCGAGCCCGCCCACCAGGTCCGGATAGGCGCGCTCCACGCGCTCGACCGCGCGATTGATCACGTCGGTATCGCGGAAGTTCACGATGCCGTCGTGATTGAGGTCGTCCATCCGGCCGTCGCCGTCGGCGTCGATGATCACGTCGGCGGCATCGCCGTACTGGTGCCGGCTCGCGTAGGCCGCCCCCTCGATCACCGCGCGCGCGTTGTACTGCGGCGACCGGAATCCCGAGAGCACGACCACGTGCCGCGTCTGGACGCCTTGCGCTTCCAGCGTGGCCAGCACCAGCTCGAGCTTGTCGAGCAGGTCTTCGCGGAGCACCACGTACTTCGGCCAGACGTTGTCCTGGTCGTGAGTGATGAAGTCGCGGAGCGTGAAGTGGGTGGAGATCCGCAGGTCCACGTCGTTAGGCCGGACCTCGATGAATCCGGCGGGGTTGTCGTAGTTGGCGGGCATCAGCTGCCGTTCGCCCGGCCACCACCCCACGTGGTACGTATTGATGAAAGTGCCCCGCTTGTCATGCCACGGCGTGAGCGTGATGAACGCGAACTGACTCCCGTCGGTGCGGAAGGGGACCGTGCGGATCCCCGGCGTGCGCACCGCTTCGCCGAGGCGGTCGGTCAGCCCGGGATAGAAGTCCACCTCGTCGCGCGTGAGCAGCCGGACGCGGACATTGCCGCTCCGACCGGCGAGCGAGTCGAGGGAGAGGTTCGCCGAGGCGGTGCCGTGGCCCGGTACGTTCACGAGCACGGCGTGTGGCGCCTCGATATGCGCGGGCGTGCCGAACGCCGCGCGGAGCGGCCCCGCGACGGCTATGCCGACGAGCGGAATCGCACCCAGGGGAAGGGCGACAAATGCAAGCGCGCGGGCCACTTGCGGGCGGCGGAAGAGGGCGGGAAACATCCGGATAAAGACGATCCGGCGGCGCCGGCGGCAACCCTGCGGGGCGCACGTCGCCGGCGGGATGTGAGGCGCGGCACAACGCGTCCAATTTCGTGCGGCGATGTCACATCGGCGTCTCGCGACCTTGTCCGCGGCGCTACCACCGGCCTGAGGGGGGACGGGCCGACCCGCTCAGCGTGCCGGATCGAAACGCGACGGCTTGGCCGGCCGTCCTCGAAAGACCAGCAACCCTCACCGGATGACCGAGCCCTCCCCATTCAACGCCATCGAGCCGCGCACCGGAACGCGCCGAGTGCGCGCGTCGGACCGCTTCTGGGATGCCGCCGCCCTCATCCTCGTCGCGTTCGGGGTGGTCCTGTTCTTCTTCGCGCGGCACGCACTGAGCGCGCTGGCCAGCGGGACGTACCACACGCCGAACGGAGTCACTTACGTATCTCGAACGGACCTCCACGTGGCGCAGACGCGAATGGCGATCTGGTTCATCGTGATGGGAGTGCTGGTGGGGGTGACCGCGGCAGCGAGACACCGGCTTAGAGAAAGATCATAGGCCAAAGGCCCTACTTCTTCGCCCCTCCCCGCAGATAGTCGTCGGTCTTGTTCAGCCAGTCCGCACGCGGCGGACTGAACACGTCCACGTCGAGCGTATCCACCAGCGCCTCGGCTTTGTGCGGCACGTGTGACGGGATGTGCAGGACCTCCCCCGCATGCACGTCCATCACCTCGCTCCCGTCGTCGCCGATCCAGAACCGCAGCGCGCCGTCGATGATGTAGGTGAGCTGCTCGTTCTCGTGCGAATGCTTCGGCACGATGCAGCCCTTCTTGAGGAAGACCTGCGCGATCATCATCCGATCGCCGGTGATGAGCTTGCGATCCAGCATCGGCGTCACCGTTTCCAGCGGGACCTCCTTCCAGCGATAGAACGTGACGCCCTGTTGCGTCGCCATGAGCGGAACTCCGGAACAGGTGAAGGTGCGCGTTATCGGTTCCCGACGATAACCCGCGCAGCACGCGGCAGCCAGACGCGGGCGGAAGCCTTCCCAATCCAGTGTCAAGCAGTAGCCTATGCCCCATGGCCTCTGGCCTATAGCCTCTGACCTTTGCATCCACCCCACCAGAACCAGCCGCTCGCGTACGCCGGTCCGCCCCCCGATCGGGCGCGGGCCGCGCTCATCCTCGTCCACGGCCGCGGCGACACGGCGGAGAAGATCCTCGAGCTCACGCGCGTCTTCGACGTCCCCGGCATCGCCTATCTGGCGCCGCAGGCCGGCGGCAATCAGTGGTACCCGAATCGCTTCATGGCGCCTATCGAGTCCAACGAGCCCGGGATCTCGTCAGGCATCCAGGCGATTCACGACGCGCTGGAGGTCATCACGGGGGCCGGCATTCCACTCGAGCGCGCCGCCCTGCTCGGTTTCTCCCAGGGCGCATGCCTCACGCTGGAATACGCGGCGCGACACGCGCGGCGCTACGGGGCCATCATCGGACTGAGCGGAGGTCTCATCGGCCCCGACGGCACGCCGCGCGATTATCCGGGATCGCTCGACGGCACGCCGGTCTTCCTCGGGTGCAGCGACGTGGACTCGCACATCCCGCTCGACCGCCTGCATGAGACGGATGAGGTGCTGACGCGGCTGGGCGCCGTGGTCGACACGAGGATCTATCCTGGAATGGGCCACACCGTGAACGGCGACGAGATCGAAGCGGTCGGGGCGCTGCTTCGGCGGCTGCCGGCGTCAATGCGATAGACAGTTCACAGGCGGGAGCTTCGTCCCGGTTTGCCCCTGGCCTACTTCACGATCAGCCGGTACGCCCTTTCATCCCACTTCGGCCGGTCGTCCGCGTTCCCCACCGCCTGCCCCAGGTAGTACACGAGCTTCACGATACGCGACTCCTTCTCCGCGTCGATCTTGTCCGGTGAGTCGCTCGGCTGGTGATAGTCGGCGTGTGTGCCGTTGAAGAAGAACAGAATCGGCACACCCCGCCGCGCGAAATTGTAGTGATCCGACCGGTAGTAGAAGTTCTCCTGCGGCCAGATGTCGTCGATCGCGTGCATGTCAAGCTCCGGATGCGCCGCGTTCACCCTCGCGAGCGTCGCCCCGAGGTCGGACTGCTCGCGGCCGATCACCGCGATCGTGTCCTTCCAGTTGCGGCCGATCATGTCGAGGTTGAGGTCGGCGACGATCCGGTCGATGGGCACCGGCGGGTGGGCGGTGAACCACTGGCTTCCCCAGAGCCCTTTCTCCTCGCCGCTCACGGTGAGGAAGATGATCGATCGCCTGGTGGGCATTCGCGCGAATGCCTCGGCCAGCGCCATCACCGCGCTCGTCCCCGAGGCGTCGTCGTCGGCGCCGTTGAAGACGCTGTCCCTGGTGGACGACGGATGCGTCCCCAGGTGATCCATGTGCGCCGAGAAGACGAGGTACTCGTTGCGCAGCGCCGGATCGGTGCCGGGAATGATGCCGACCGCGTTAGGCGCGAAGGCGTCGCTGCCGGGCACGTCCGAGAGGGTCACCGTCACAGTGAGATCGGTGAGCGGCTGGTGCACCGGCCGTTCGGACGCGCGGAGCGCGTCGGGGTCCAAACCCAGCGCGGCGAAGACCCCGGCGAGCGCGCGCTGGTGCGCCTCGAAGCCCACGGGGGCGTCGTCCCCGTCGAGATCGACGTCGGGGTTGCCGCCGGCCTGGCTGGCGACGAGCGACGCGAACGCCGCGGGGCTGCGATCGGTGACAACGGCAACGGCCCGCGGGCGCCGCGCGACGATCGCCGCGTAGAGGGCGTTCGTCTTCGACGCTCGCACGCCGACCTCGGCCACAAAGAGGACGACGCGTCCCGTGAGGTCCGTCGAGGCAATGAACGCGGAGTCGAGCGCACCGGCCAGCAGAACCGCCGGACCGGTGATCGGGTGTCCATGGCGAGGACCGGCGAGATACCGCGCGTTGCGCGCGAAGGACGCCGTGGCGGTCACGTCTCCCGCGCGAAACACCGCGGCGGAATGCGTGACGTCGATCTTGTGCGGCGAGATGCGGTAGCGCTGGAGATACGTCCCGCTGTCCCCGCCCGGCTTCAGGCCGAGTCGCCGGAAGTTGGCGGCAACGTACCGCGCGGTCAGATCGAGTCCGCGACTCGGAGTGTCGCGGCCGAGCATCGAGTCGTCGGCGATGACCTCGATGTGGTGCCGGATCAGCGCCGCTGTGACCGCGTCCACGCCGCTGGAGGTCGATCCGTTCTGGGCCAGGCTGACGGCCGGGAGCAGGATGGCTGCGAGGGCGGCGATCGATCGGGAACGGCAGTTCACGCTCGGAGAATGAGGCGGAAAACGAGGGTCAGACTCGAATCTCGCGGGAATGAGAAGTTCGGTAATCAGTGGTAGTTGGGGTCGGACTCGAATTTCGCGCATGTCAGCGAGACAGATGCACAGCGGCGGTGTGGACCCGAATGGTAGCGTCGCGGTCGCAGATGGCCCATGGCCCATGACCAGTTCCCTTTGGCCTCTCCCTTGTGTCCCCGCGCACAAGTGGATCGTCCAATCTCGGGGGCACCCCGTGCAAGGGTGCACCAAGGTAGGGGGGACACGCGGGGCAGCGGGGGTGGGCATCTGGCCCATGACCTTTGGCCTATGACCTTCGGTTCTGGCCGATGGCCTTTGACCTCGCGCGGACCACGAACGCCCCTCTCAGTCCGGAAGATCATGGAATTCGAACGACTCATCGCCAGCGACCTGTTCATCGAAGGCCCCACGCCCGCGCGCTACTGGGGTGACCAGTGGCTGCGCGTCGCCGAGAAGGTCCTCAAGGGGCTCAACCACCAGCTCACCAATCGCGTCTCGAGCCTCCAGGCGGCGATGATCCTGCTGGCCGATGAGCAATCGATGGACGAGAGCTTCACCAGCGGCATGGCAAGCGAAGTGGCGCGCCTCCACGAGCTGATGGATCTCTATCGCGCGCTCACCGCCGAGTCGCTCGCGGTGCCCGAGGCGGTGCGGTTGCAGGATCTCCTGCCGCAGGCGGTGCGCCTGCACGAGCACCACAGCGACCTCCGCCACGTCGCGTGCCAGGTGACCGGCGACCCCGACACCGAGCCCATCGTCGTCAGGCAGTCGGCGCTGCTGCGATGCGTGCTGGTGCTGCTGGCGAGCGTGGCCGGCAACGTGCGGCGCTCGGAGCGGGCGGAGCCCATTGTGCTCGAGTACCAGATGCGCGGTGACGATGTCTGCCTGAGCATGCGGGGCGTCTGTCCGAAAGGACAGCTGCTCTTCTCCGGCGAAGGGAGTCTGCTGCACGCGGTCCGCGCCGCGCTGGCCCATGCGGATGGGTCGGCCGAGGGCGACATCAGGCGCGATCCGTCGGGTGACGTGGTCGAGTACGAGCTGCGGCTCCCATCGCTGTCGGCCGTGCGTCGGCGCGAAGAAGCGGCGAACGCGGAGCAGCAGGAAGCCGGCAGCGGGCGGTAGCCGTCTCGGCGCGGCGCCTCGGAGCGCCGGCGACGCCGATGATCACTCGTGCGCGATCGTCCGCGGGGTGGGGATCAAGGTCCGGCCACTCGAGCTCGGGCGGGCACCACTACCTTCCACCCGCGCTGGGCGGGCACCACCTTCCCCCACGCGCTCTGCATTACCTGCAATTTTCCGGACGCCACGCTAGAGTTCCCGCATGCATCAGCGGGCACTCAAGCATCTGAAGCGCGTCGACCCTGTCCTGGCACGCGTCATCGCGACAGTGGGTGCGTGCACACTCCGGCCCCACGCCGACGGCACGCACTTCAACTACCTTGTGCGGGCGATCGTGTACCAGCAGCTCTCGGGGAAGGCGGCGGCCACCATCTTGGGCCGGGTGCGTGACCTGCTCGGCGGCCCCATGATCGATCCGCTCCCGTTTCTGGACACGCCTGACGAGCCGCTGCGCACGGCGGGGCTGTCGCGCCAGAAGATCGGCTACCTGCGGGATCTCGCCCAGCGCGCGGTGAGCGGCGCCCTGCAGGTCGGTGCGCTGCACCAACTGCCTGACGAGGACGTGATGACGCAACTCGTGCAGGTGAAGGGGATCGGGAAGTGGACGGCGCAGATGTTCCTGATGTTCCGGCTCGGGCGGCCCGACATCCTCCCCGACGGCGACCTCGGGATCCAGAAGGGCGTGAAGAAGGCGTACGGGCTGCGGAAACTGCCGTCACCGGCACGGGTCGAGAAGATCGGCGCGCCGTGGGCGCCGTATCGCACCGTGGCGTCGTGGTACATGTATCGCGTCCTCGAGGTCGATTTCACCCCGCGTCCGCGCGCCCGGCGCGCCTGACGAGGCAGCCGCATGGCGACGGGCATCCGCATCGCCGTGGCCGGCGCCCGCGGGTTCGTGGGCTCGGCCCTCGTGCTGCTCCTCGAAGCGCATGGCCACGAGGTCGTCACCATCGGCCGACACGGGCCCGCCCAGCCGGTGGACGTGGAATGGGATCCCCGGAGCGGGGAGATCGATCGCGCGGAGCTTGAAGGGATCGACGCGGCGATTAACCTGGCCGGAGAGCGGATCGACCAGCGGTGGAGCGCCGACGCGCGGCGGCGGATCGTCGAGAGCCGCGTGCAGCCGACCGACCTTCTGGCGCGGACCATGGCGTCGCTCTCCCCGCGTCCGCGGGTGCTGGTGAACATGTCGGCGGTGGGGTTCTACGGCGACCGCGGCGACGAGGACCTGGACGAATCGAGCAGCGCGGGGAAGGGGTTCCTCGCGGGGGTGGTGGATGGCTGGGAGGCGGCGACGCGTCCGGCGTCCGACGCGGGCATCCGGGTGGTCTGCGCGCGCTCCGGGGTCATCCTCCATCCCGGGGGGAGCATCCTGGCGCGCCTCATTCCCATTTTCCAGTTCGGGGTGGGCGGCGTCATCGGCAGCGGCCGGCAGTGGATCAGCTGGATCAGCCGGACCGACGCGGTGCGGGCGCTCGAGGCCCTCGTGCGCGACGAGTCGTCAGGCGGTGCGGTGAACGTGACCGCGCCGGCGCCGGTGCCTAACGCCGAGTTCGTTCGGGTGCTCGCGCGGGTGCTGCACCGGCCGGCGATTGCGCCCGTGCCGGCGTTCGCGGTGAAGCTGCTCTACGGCCGGATGGGCGAGGAGACGGTCTTGGGCGGACAGCGGGTTCTGCCGCGCCGGTTGCTGGCGTCCGGATTCCGGTTCTCGCATCCGGATCTGAAGGGCGCGCTGCGGCACGAGCTGGGCGAGGGTTAAGGGACCCGGGCGGACCGACGCCGACGACTCCGGCAGGTCGCCGCAAGGAATTGACACGATACGCAATGGATTCGTACCTCTCGGCGAGTGCGGAGGACGTATGGTACGCGACGACATGGGATCATTCCGAATCGATGTCGAAGTCGAGAATCCTCTCGAGCCACGTACGCGACGCGTCGTCTCGTCGGCGCTGGTGGATACCGGGGCAGAGTTGTCATGGTTTCCGGCCACGGTGCTCGAATCTCTCGGCATCGAGCGGCGCAAGGAGTGGCACTTTCGTCAGGCGGACGGGTCGGCGCTTTCCCGGTGGGCGGGCGAGGCGCGGATTCACGTTGGCGGACGGTGGACGATCGACGAAGTGGTGTTCGGCGAACCCGGTGATCTCGTCCTGCTCGGCGCGCGGTCGCTCGAGGGGCTCAATGTGAGGCCCGATCCCGTGCGACGGGTGCTCATCGATGCCGGGCCGGCGCCTGCGGCGTGCGGCGCCTGACCATGGGCGAGGGCTGACGCGCTAGGGATCGCCGTTCGGTGTTCGACGTCATCGACGACGTCCGGACACGGCCGGGCTCTGCCGATGCGGCCAGCGTGGCAACAGGGGAACTGCAACCCTAATCGAATCGTAATCTTCCGCCTATTGTCTCCCCCCCCCCCCGGACCGTGTAACGTGGAGGCACGAGGGCGCATCGCCCAAGGTTCGACGCCAGGTGAATGGCGCAAACGGGTGATCGCCCGCGTGGAGGCGGTTTAATGCGACTGACGAGGCCGGATCGATGACCCGCGGCACATTGCCGGGCGTCATCGCGCTTGTCACCGCCTGCCTAACGACGGCGACGCCCGTCGCTGCGCAGGATGCCCCGGTACACGTAGGCGGGACCGTTACCGACACCGCCCACCATCCCGTGCCGTATGTCAATGTGCTCGTGGGCGGGAGCCGCCGCACCGTCGCCGATGACGCCGGGCACTTCCAGCTCGAGCTGCCCGCCGGTCGCGCCGTGCTCGACTTCCGACGGCTGGGCTACCGCCCGGAGCAGCTCACGCTGGAGCTACACGCGGACACGATAATTGCGGTGAACCTGATCCCGGTGGCGCAGAAGCTCCAAGGGCAGGAAGTGACCACGCCGCGTTCCTTCGCGCTCGCGCTCCACGGATTCTACGAGCGAATGGCGGACCGCGAGAAGGGCATCAGTGCGGGTCACTTCATCACCGGTGAGGACATCGAGCGCAGGAATCCGCGAAAGCTCACGCAAGTGTTGGAGGACATACCGAGTGTCCTCATCCTTCGGGTTGCGGCCAAACCAGGCGACATGTGCCCTCTCGGCTTCTGCCTGGCACCGACTGGAACGAACCACTGTCCCATGGGCGTGTACCTCGACGGCCAGCGCCTGAATCGCCTGACGAGTGCGAATCCATCGGCCGATTACGTCACGGACCTCGATGACTTCATCATCCCCACGCACGTAGCCGGCATGGAGGTTTACGCTCATCCTGGTGAGGTGCCGCCCCAGTACCAGCTGCTGAATGGTACCTGTGGGGTGATTCTGATCTGGACGAAGTAACGGGGAGACGATCGATGCGACTGATGAAAGTGCGACCCTTCGCCGGCGGTGGTCCGCCACGCATGGTCGCGCTTGGCCTCGCCTGCCTAACGACGGTGGCGCCCGTCGCTGCCCAGGGCGGCCCGGTCCACTTCACCGGCACCGTCACTGATACCGCACAGCACCCCGTGCCATACGTCAATGTGCTCGTGGGCGGGAACCGTCGGACGGTCGCCGATGACGCCGGGCACTTCCAGCTGGAGCTGCCCGCCGGTCGCGCGGTGCTCGACTTCCGACGGCTGGGCTACCGCCCGGGCCAGCTGACGCTAGAGCTGCACGCAGACACCACGGTTACGATGAGCCTGATCCCGGTGGCCCAGAAGCTTCAGGGCCAGGAAGTGACCACGCCGCGCTCGTTCGCGCTCGCTCTCCATGGCTTCTACGAGCGGATGGCGGACCGTGAGAAGGGGATCAATTCCGGACATTTCATCACCGCCGAGGACATCGAGCGCAGGAATCCGCGAAGGCTCACCCAGATGCTGGAGGACATACCGAACGTCAGCGTTCTGCGAGTCCTGCCGCTGCCGAATGACATGTGCCCGCTCAATGTCTGCCTGGCCCCGGCGGGCACGAACCGCTGCCCGATGGCAGTCTACCTCGACGGGCAGCGCATGAATCACCTGAATCGTGTCAAACCCTCCGAGAGCTACGCCAGAGACCTGGATGATTTCATCATTCCGACGCACGTGGCGGGCATGGAGGTCTATGCCCGTCCACTCGAAGCGCCGCCGCAGTACCAGATGCTGAACGGCGGATGTGGCGTCATCCTGATCTGGACGAAGTGACCCAAGACTACTTCGCTGCGTTGGCGGCTGGTCGATCGCGCGTCGGAAGACCACGGTGTGATCCGAATCTGGATCGCTGGGTGCGTGCCCTGGCGCCGCGCAAGCCGTGTCTCCAGTCAGCAAGCGCGTACCTACTCGGCCGGAACCGCCGTCTCCACGCCGAACTCCACTCCGTGCGCCTCCCGCCCCACCGCCGTAAGCAGCGCGATCACCACCGCTGACGCCCCAGCCACCACCGCGAGCGCCAGCGCGTAATTCCCGCCGTGACTGGCCGCGAACCCGGCCTGGAGCGTCGCGTTCGCGGACGCCAGCAGATTGCCGAGCTGATAGGCAAAGCCGGGGAACGTCCCGCGCACCTCGTCAGGCGACAGCTCGTTCAGGTGCGCCGGGATCACCCCCCACGCCCCCTGCACCGAGATCTGCATCAGCACCGCCCCCAAGGCGAGCAGCGCCACGCTGGTGCTGAACCCCCAGAGTGGAATGATCGGCAGCGCGAGCAGCGTCGCGAAGATGATCGCACGCCGCCGCCCGATTCGCTGCGACAGCGTCCCGAACACGATCCCGCCGATGATCGCCCCCACGTTCGCAATGATCGCGATCAGACTCACGGTGTGCGTGGGGAGCCCGCGCTGCGCCTGCAGGAACGTCGGATACAGGTCCTGAGTGCCGTGGCTGAAGAAATTGAACGCCGTCATCAGCACTACCACGTAGGCGAACAGCAAGCCATGTCCGCGCAACACCTCGGCGAGCGGCCGCCGCGGCCGCTGCTGCATGCGGTGCCACGCCGGCGATTCCTCCACGTTGCGTCGGATGTAGAGCACCAGCAGGGCCGGCAGCACGCCGACCATGAACATCCCGCGCCAGCCGATGCGGTCGAACAGGAGACCGTACACGATGGCCGCCAGGAGATAGCCGAACGCGTACCCCTCCTGCAGAATGCCCGACGCGATGCCGCGGGCGCGCGCCGGGATCGTCTCCATGGTGAGCGATGCCCCGATCCCCCACTCACCACCCATCGCGAACCCGAACGCCGCCCGCAGGATGAGCAGCGTCGCGAGTGTGGGCGCGAAGGCCGACGCAAGCTCGAGGATCGAGAAGAGCATCACGTCGAGCATCAGGATCGGGCGGCGCCCGAAGCGGTCGGCCAGCATCCCGAAGACCAGGGCTCCGAGCGGACGCATCGCCAGCGTGAGCGTGACCGCCACCGACACCGCTTTCACGCTGGTCCCGAACTCCGCCGCCACCGCACGGAGGATGAAGATCATCAGGAAGAAATCGAAGGCGTCGAGCGTCCAGCCGAGGAAGCTGGCGGCGAAGGCGTTGCGCTGACGGCGGTCGAGGTTCTTCCACTCGGCGATCATGCCCATCGTGGTCTCCGTGCCCCGTGGGATCGGGCAATGTGGTTCGCGCCGTGCTCGGCTCGCGCAGATTCTATCGCCTGGGGCACGCTCCGACCAGCACGGCGCGCGCAATCGGCGTCCGCGTAATTAGCGTAATCAGGCGTAATTAGGGTCAGACTCGAATTCCCTCATTGGTGTCGAACTCGAATTCATCTCTCCCCGGCGTAATTAGGGTCGGACTCGCGTTTGCGTCTGGCGAAGCACGTGCAGACCCGGGCCTGGGGGCAACAGCATCAACAAGGGAGGTGCCGCGGACAGAGGTGCTCCGTCCGACACGGACGACGTGTCCGGCGCGAAGCACTTGGCCTTTGCGCGCCAGCAGGGCATCGTTCGACCATGCCAGCGTTCCGACTGCCGGATGTGCGCTACGCGGTCATCGCGTGGACGGCCATCGGGCTCGCCGCGTGTGGGCGCGCCCGCGAGGCGCCCAATCAGTCCGGGGGTGGGCCCCTCGTCGTCTACACCGCCGGCAGTCTGGCCCGTCCCATGCGCGCCGCGCTGGACGAGTTCGTGGTACGCGAACACGTCTCGTACCAGCTGGAGAACGCCGGGAGTCTCGAGACGGCGCGAAAGCTGACCGAGCTCGGGAAGATCCCGGACGTTGTCGCGCTGGCGGACCAGGAGGTCTTTCCCGATCTCCTGATGCCCGGCCAGACGACGTGGTACGTGCGTTTCGCGGAGAACCGTCTCGTGCTCGCGTACACGAGGAAGTCGCGCCACGCCGATCAGATTACGGCTGACGGATGGTGGAAGGCACTCCAGCAGCCGGACGTGCAGGTCGGGCGGAGCGATCCCGATCTCGACCCGGCCGGCTATCGCACCCTGATGGTCTTCCAGCTCGCCGAGCGGTACTACCACCAGCCCGGGCTCGCGGCGGCGCTGAAGCGCGCGGCGCCGGCGCGCAACATGCGGCCCAAGGAAGTCGAGCTGGTGGCGCTCCTGGAGGCGGGGGAACTGGACTACGCGTGGTTCTACGAGTCGATGGCCCGCGCCAGCAGTCTCCCGTACCTTCAGTTGCCGAAGGCGGTCGACCTGAGCAGCGAGTCCGACAGCGCGTCATATCGTGAGGCGGTGGTGCGGGTGCGCGGTTCGACGCCGGATGATACGCTCGTCTTGCGCGGCGCGCCGATTCGTTATGCGTTTTCGGTGCCCGGCCGCGCGCCGCATCCGGAACTGGCAAAGCGCTTCGCGGCGTTTCTGGTATCGGACGCTGGCCGCCGTGCCCTCGAGAGCGCGTTCCTGCCCACGCTGGAACCTCCGGAAGTAGTGGGCACGGGGGTGCCTGGCGAGGTGACGAGCGCGATCGCCGCGCCCGGCGCGGCGCAGTAGCAATGAAGCGGCGACTGCTGATTGCTGATAACTGAGAACTGCCACCTGAGAACTGAAAACTGGATTCCTTCCATGCCCCTCGTCTCGTTCGATTCCCTTCCGTCCGACGCCCGCGTCTGGATCTTCGCCGCGACGGATCCGCTGGACGCCGACCGCGCCGCGCCGATGCTGGCCGCGGTGGATGAGTACCTGCGGCAGTGGCACGCGCACGGCGAACCACTCACCTGCGGCCGCGACTGGCGCGACGACCATTTCCTCGCGATCGGCGTCGACCAGTCCACGGCTGGCGCCTCCGGGTGCTCGATCGACGCGATGTTCCGCATTCTCCAGGGTCTCCAGTCGTCGTTAGGTACCGCGCTGGTCGGGGGCGGGCGGGTCTTCTGGCGCGACAGTGGTGGCGCGGTCCGGTGCACCGATCGCGCGGGGTTCCGCGATCTGGCGGCGCCCGGACGGGTGAGTGGTGACACCCCCGTCTTCGACACGTCGGTCGTCACCGCCGCCGGGTACCGCTCCTCGTTCGAAAAGCCGCTCCGGAACTCCTGGCACCGGGAGCTCGCGGCCCAGTCCTCGCCAACCTAGCGGGCGCCCCGGGCGGTTGCCTCTCGCCCGTCCGCCGCGCAGAATCGAGGAGTGGCCGATCGGATGCCCGACAGATCGTAGTGACATGAGGCACCTTGACCTTGCGGTTGTTTCCAGAACCGCTCAGGAGATCCGGATGACCAGAGAGCCGCTCGCGGCGTCGAGCATGTTCGCCTCCCTCACCGTCAACGACGTGGAGAAGAGCCTCCGCTTCTATACCGAGGGCCTTGGATTCGAGGTCGCAAGCCGCCACGAGGAGAACGGCAAGGTGACCTTTTGCGAGCTGAAGGCGGGCGGCGCGCGCCTCGGCCTCGGGCTGGACGACGGTGCAAAGGGGCGCGATCGCGTGAAGGGAGCAGGATTGCGGTTCTGGATCGAGACCAAACAGGATCTTCGGGCGATCGCCGATCGCGCCAAAGCCGCCGGCATTGCCCTCGACAGCGAGCCCGCGCCGCTGCCGTGGGGGCCGATGGCGTTCAGCCTCACCGATCCCGACGGCTTCAGGATCTCCGTTTCGCAGGGGAGATCATCATGACCCGTTGCATCCGGACCCTCACCGGCGCCGCGGCCTTCCTCGCGGCGCTGCCGCTCGCGCTCCGCGCCCAGTCCCGGCCCACCAGCGATCCGGTACTCAACCGCATCTGGACGCTGGGGATGGACAGCTCGCGCACCTGGGACCTGTCGCAGACGCTGTTCGATTCGATCGGCCCGCGCCTGTCCGGAACGCCTAACGTGAAGGCGGCCAGCGACTGGGTCATGAAGATGTACCGGAGCTGGGGCATCGAGGCCCACACCGAGCAGTACGGCACCTGGCGCGGCTGGCGGCGCGGCTACAGCCACATCGACCTGGTCGCGCCGCGCGTCCGCACGCTCGAGGCCACCATCCTCGGCGACAGCCCGGGCACCGGCGGCAGGGACGTCACCGGCGCCACCGTCATCCTCCCGCCGGTGAAGGACAGCGCCGAGTTCGCGCGCTGGCTCCCTAACGCCAGGGGCAGGTTCGTCCTCATCTCGCCGGCGTATCCCACCTGCCGGCCCGAGGAGGAATGGCAGGCGATGGCGACGCCGGAATCGAAGGCGCGGATGGACACCGCGGTCGTGCGGCTGGTGAACGACTGGAACGCGCGGATCCGAGCCACCGGATTCCCCGTCTCCGCCGGCAATCCCACCGGTGCCCTCGGCGTGCAGCTCGACAACGCCGGCGCGGCGGGGGTGATCATCTCGAACTTCGCCAACGCTCTGGGCGAAGCCTGGGGCACGTTCACCGTCTACGACACCAGGAATACGCGCGGGCTGGGCATCGCCATGAGCTGCGAGGACTACGGCCTGCTCTATCGGCTGACCGAACGGCGGCAGGGCCCGCAGCTGCGGGTCAACGCCGACGCCCAGGCCCTCGGCGACGTGCCGGTGTTCAACACCATTGGAACAATCAAGGGCACAACGACGCCTGACGAGTACGTCATGCTGTCCGCGCACTTCGATTCGTGGGACGGCTCGCAGGGCGCCACCGACAACGGCACCGGAACCATCACGATGATGGAGGCGATGCGGCTGCTCAAGACCGCGTATCCCAATCCCAAGCGCACGATCATGGTGGGGCACTGGCCGGGAGAAGAGCAGGGACTGATCGGCTCGCGTGCGTGGACGTACGATCACCCGGAGATCCTGCGGAAGCTTCAGGCGCTGTTCAATCAGGACAACGGCACGGGGCGGATCCAGAGCACCTCGGGCGTGGGGCTGCCTGACGCGGGGGCGCACATGGAGCGCTGGCTGTCGAAGCTGCCGCAGGTCTTCCAGGACCAGATACGGTATTCGGGGGTGGGTGGACCGGCCACCGGCGGTACCGACAACGCGTCGTTCGACTGCTACGGCGTGCCGGGCTTCGGCCTCAGCTCGCTCAACTGGGACTACGGCACATATACGCACCACACCAACCGCGACAGCTTCGACAAGATCGTGTTCGATGATCTCAAGGGGAACGCGACGATCGTGGCGATGCTCGCCTATCTCGCGTCGGACGATCCGGATTTCATCAAGCGCGATCGCGCCGATCTCACGACGGGGCGCGGCGGCCGAGGCGGGGGCGGCGGGGGACGCGGCGGGCGTGGCGCCGCCGGCGGGCGCGCCCAGCTGCAGGGCGAGCTCTATCCGGCGGGCGCGCGTGGTGGCGGTGGTGGTCGTGGCGGCAACCTGGATGAGATGGGGTGGGCGCCCACGTGCCCGAAAGCGCCGCGCGCGTTCAACGACACCTCGCGCGTGACGGTTCCGTCGACACGGCCCTGAGTATCAGTCCGCGCGCAGCGCGATCATCGGATCCACCTTCCGGGCCCGCAGCGCCGGCACCAGGCTCGCCACCACCGCGGCCGCCAGCAGCAGGATGCTGACTGCCGCGAACACGGCCGGGTCCCGCGGCGAGAGTTCGAACAGCAAGCCCGCCACCAGCCCGCTCCCCAGCAGCGCCAGCGCCACGCCGACCAGGATCCCGGCCACTGCCGGCATCACTCCGCGGACCAGCGTCAGGCGCAGCAGGTCTGCGCCGGTGGCGCCTAACGCCAACCGCACGCCGAATTCATGCAGCCGCTGCGCGAGCGTGAACGCCACCACGCTGTACAGTCCGATCATCGACAGCACCAGCGCCAGCCCGCCGAACGCGCTGAACATCGTGGCCCCCAGCGTCCAGGTGCGGGTCTGGCGCCCCAGGTGATCGCGTAACGGGGCCACCTCCACATACGGGATGTCGGCGGCCGTGCTCTGGAGCGCGCGGCGCAACGGCTCGCGCAGCGTCGCCGGGTCGCGCGTGGTACGCGCGATCATCGTGTACCCGAAGAACGAGACGGTGGAGTTGGTCACCGATGCCGGAAGCTGATCGAGCGGCCGGTAGAGCTGCGACACCGGTTTCTCGATCAGTTGCTGGCGCCGGGCGTCCGACACGACCCCCACCACCGTGGTGCAGGGCATAGTGTCCGCTCCCACCTTCAGGCAATTGCCAACGGGATCCGCCGAGCCCCAGAAGGTCTTCGCCGTGGTCTCGTTGATGATCGCGACCGGCTGAGCGCCGGCGCGGTCGGCCTCGGTGAACAGCCGACCGGTGCGCAGGCGGATCCCCATCACCTGGAAGTACTCGGGCGTGACCGCGTACTGGCTGGGGTTGTTCGTCACCTCGGGCTTCGGGCGGCCGGGCACCGAGAGGCGTGTACTCCACCCGAGCCCGAACGACAGACCGATCGACGTAGCCGCCGCCGAGACTCCGGGCACCTGGTGCGCACGCTCGGTGAAGTGTCGATAGACCTCGCGCGCCTCAGCGTTGCTCATTCCCACGCTGGCGTGCTCGATGTGGGCAACCAGAACCCGGTCGATGTCGATCCCCAGCGGCAGATCGGCGACCTTCCGCAGACTGCGCACGAACAGTCCCGCGCCGGCGAGGAGCACGATCGCCAGCGCCGCCTGTCCCACCAGCAATCCGGTGCGCGTCCGCGACCGCGACATGCCTCCCTCACGCACCCCCGCCTTGAGCGCGGAGGTGAGCGCGGGGCGGCTCGACTGCCACGCCGGGAGCAGCGACGTGAGCAGCCCGGTGACCAGCGCGACCGCCGCGGTGAACGCCAGTACCCGCCCGTCGATCGCGCTCCCCGACCACGACGCGTCGCCAAGCAGCAGCACCCGGATGAATCCCGCGCTCGCCTGGGCGCAGGCCAGCGCGCCTGACGCGCCGAAGATCGACAGCAGGATCCCCTCGAGGACCAGCTGGCCGATCAGCCGGCGCTGGGTGATGCCGAGCGCGAGGCGGACCGCGATCTCGCGGCGCCGGGTGAGCCCGCGCACCAGCAGCAGATTGGCGACATTGGCGCAGGCGATCAGGAGCACCAGGATCGCCACGCCCCCCAGCAGTTTCGAGACCCGCAACTCGCTCGACGTGCCCGAAATTCCGAACCCGTTGAGGCCCCGCCCGGGAATGATCGAGCCGAGGAAGACCTCTTCGGAATCGGGACTCCAGGTGCTCCGGCCCTTCAATTCCGCGACCCGGATCTCCTCGCCGTGACGGAACGCGGCGGTGGCCTCCGCACGGGCGTGCTCGAGCGTCACGCCGGGCTTGAGGCGCGCGAAGATGTACAGCCACTGCGAGTTGCGTGTGGTGTTCCAGTCCTGTCCTTTGGCGAACCGCAGGCCATCGGCAGCCGCGATCGGAATCCACACGTCCACGTCGCTCAGCTGCGTCCCGGTAAACCCCTTCGGGGCGACGCCAACGATCGTGTACTGGTCGGCGCCGAGCTCGATGCTCCGGCCGATGGCGTCGTCACGTCCGCCGAACTGCCGTTGCCAGAATCCGTAACCAAGGACGACGAGCTTCTGCGGGTTCTGCTCGCCCGCTTCGTCTTCCTGGAAGAATCGACCGCGCCACGGGCGCACCCCCAGCAGCGGAAAGTAGCTCGGGGTGACCTGCGCGCCGGCGACGCGACCCGCGTTCGTGCCGCGTCCCAGCGGATAGTACGCACGGTCGATGAGCGTCGTCGGTGTGGAGACGGCGACATCCTGGAAATCAGAGACGCCAGCGCGCATGTCCTTGTAGACCACGTACGGCTGCGAGCTCTCCATCCCCGTGCTGCCCATCCAGTGGGAATGGATCTGGACCACGCGGTCGGGATTAACGATGTACGCGGGAGCGCGCAGGAGGAGCCGGTCGAGAATGCCGAACATCGTCGCGTTGGCGCCGATCCCGAGCGACAGCGTGAGCACGACCATCGCGGTGAACCCCGGGCGCAGGCGAAACCCGCGCAGTGCGTAGCGGGTGTCCTGGACGATGAGGTCGCGCCAGGCGGCGAAGCGGGATGGAACGGACAGCGGCATCGCGAGGGCTCCGGGTGAGCGCTGTGGGTTCGACAACGTACGCCGCCGAACCGTTTCGTCGATGGCCGCAACCTTCCGGGGCGCTCGCCTGGGCGCGATCGTTCAGGCATGGCATCGCCGCTCTCTCGTCGTGAGGCCCTCAAGCGCCTCGGCGCAGCCGGTGCGAGCGTCGCGCTCGGCGACACGATCATCCGTGGTCGACGCGATGACCTGATCGTCGCCGGACAACCGGTCGAGCTGGTCGTCTCGTCGGTGAATCCGACGACCACGCGCCTGACGATTCGAGCGCGCGCAGCTACCACGGAGGCCGGCCTGAACGACGGCGCGCTCGTGCAGGCGGTTTGGGGACGCCCGCAGCGCGTGCAGGCAGCGACCCGGGCGTCCGGTATCCGCGCGGGCGATCTGCGCGTGCACCTCGACGAGGATCCGCTCTCCATCCATATCTACGGCCCGCTCGCAGCTCCCGGGTCGGCTGCCGGAGCGCAACAGTCGCTCTCGATCGATCGCGACACCGGCGGGCTGACCTTTTCGCTCGCGGGTGATGGTCCCTTGCTGGGATTCGGCGAAGGCGGACGTCAGTTCGACCGCGCGGGCGGCACCGACCGGATGCGCAGCGGCCAGATCACCGACCGCGAGAGCGGCTACGCGGTGCGCACCAACGGCGGACGGGTCCCGATTCAATGGCTCATCCGTGGCGGGACGGCCATCTACATCCACCATCCGCTTGGCGCCTTCGACCTTACCGGCGCATCCGCCGGACGCTTCACGCCGCCGGCGGATGCGCCGCTCCCGCTCGACATTTTCGTCGTGGTCTCGGACCCCGCGGGCATCATGCGTGCCTTCGCCGACATCACGGGCTATCCGGAGATGCCGCCCCTCTGGTCGCTCGGCTATCTCCAATCGCATCGCACCCTGGCCGGCCCGGACGAGATCCGCTCCGTCGCCGAGACGATGCGCGCCAAGCGACTCCCGTGCGACGCGCTGATCTATCTGGGCACCGACTTCACGCCGTCTGGCTGGAACACGCACAACGGCGAGTTCACCTTCAATGCCGCGAACTTTCCCGATCCCAGGCGGCAGATCGACGAGCTGCACGCGCTGCACTATCGCGTGGTGCTCCACGTGGTCACTGAAGGGTCGCGAATGACGGGGACGGTGAATGATCCCTGCCCCGCGCCGGAGCCGAGTGGGCGGACGCCCGACAACCGGTGGCCGCCAGAGCGTCACGTCGGGTGCTACTGGACCGTCCACAAACCGCTGTTCGACGTCGGGATCGACGGCTGGTGGCCGGACCAGGGCGACGGCTACGACGCCCCCTCGCGCCTGACGCGGATCCGCATGTACTGGGAGGGTTCGCGAAAGTGGCGGCCCGATGAACGGCCGTTCGCTCTGCATCGCAATGGCTACGCCGGGATGGCTCGTTATGCGGCGTTTCTCTGGTCGGGTGACGTCTTCTCGCTCTGGGAGACGTTGCGCAATCACGTCCCGGTCACCATCAACTGCGGCCTCTCGGGGATGCCGTACTGGGGGACCGACATCGGCGGATTCTACGGGACTCCGGAATTCACCGGGGAGCTGTTCGTGCGCTGGTTCCAGTTCGCGGCGTTCTGTCCGCTGTTCCGGTCGCACGGGCGCAACTGGCACCTGCATCTGCCGTGGGGCTGGAACGGGGGCGACGGCGGTCCCCCCGAGACCCAGGGCTTCCAGCCCGATCCCGCCGAGCTGCATAACGAGCAGGTGGAGCCGATCTGCCGGAAGTACCTCGAGTTGCGCTATCGGTTGCTGCCGTACACCTACTCCGTCGTACGCGAGGGGCACGAGTCAGGCATGCCGATCGTGCGCGCGCTGTGGCTGCACTATCCGGACGACCCTGCGGCGGCGGCGCGCGGCGATCAGTACCTGTGGGGGAGGGACCTGCTCGTGGCGCCGGTGGTGGAGAAGAGCGCGAACAGCCGTCGTCTGTACCTGCCGCGCGGCACCTGGTTCGACTACTGGACCGAGGAACAGGTCGATGGCGGACGGGAGATCGAACGGGCGGTGGATCTGGCGACGATGCCGCTCTACGTCCGCGCGGGGGCGATCGTGCCACTCGGCCCGGTGAAGCAGTACACGGACGAGACGGTGGAGGCCCCGCTCACACTCGTCGTGTATCCGGGTGCGGACGGCACGACCGCTCTCTACGAGGACGACGGGGAATCGTTCGCCTACCGCCGCGGCGGCTGGATGAAGATGCAGTTGGACTGGCACGACGCCGAGCGCCGGCTGACGCTGGGCTTGGCGCCCGGCTCACAAATTCTCCCGCCGGCCACCCGGGTGATCGATGTGCGAATGGCAGGTTCAGCGACGGCCACGCGGATAGAGTTCCGGGGACGGGCGCTGGAGGTGCGGCTCTGACCCTGCAACATTCAGTAGTCGAGAGCAGTCGTGACAGCGCAGCAAGGGAGGCAGGCACGCACTTCGAGAATGCCTGACGCTCAACCTTGTTGGGGGCCCGATTCCAGCATGCAGCCCCGGCTTCAGGCAACCACTGGCCGCACTCCGCAGTCGGTGTCTCGTGTCAGAAGAGCCGCTCATCCCACGGCACGCGAAACGGCGCGCCGACTGTGATTCGTGCCGCGTTGGGATGCTGCGGATTCACCAGCACACCGCGCCCGATGGGCCGGGACGGGAGCGCCGGGACGACCAGCACCGCCGAACGTGACGCGTAGAGCCAGTCGTCGCCGTATTCACGGGCTTCGGGTGAACCCCGTTCACTCCATCGCCGAAGCTGACCCTCGTCGAGTCGCTCGATGAGGTCGTCGGGAATGTCGAGACGGACCGCATGATGGGGTCCGGGGAGCGTGCGGGGACGGATGCTGTGCGCGAGGATCTCGAGGAGTGCGCCGGCGAACGAGTCGGCGCCGTAGATCACCGCTCGTCCCGCGGAGTTCCACCGCCCGCCCGCGGCCTCGGCGCCGGAGCCATCGTACGGATGGTACTTCGTCTTGCACGCCCGCCATGCGAGCATCGTGGCGCGCTACACCGGCAGGGCGTACTCGATCTTCAGCAGGAGCTGTTCAACCTGGCGGGCGCCCAGATCGGATCGCGTCAGGTCGATCGGCCGCATGCCCTCCAGCTGCGGCTGCGGGTTGGTGAGGAACTCGTGGGCCAGCGCGGCGTCCTCCCACGCCGACTCCGCGAACGCGGTGATTCGTGCCAGCCGCTCCAGTCGTTCGCTCTCTTCGAGGGTCAGCCGGGTGTCCCGGCGGTGCAGCGTCGCCTTGGGCACGATGCGGTACTTGACGGTTGCAGCATCGACGTCGTAGCTGGCGACGTGCTCAGCCACGCGAGACAACGCGGCGACCGGGAGTCCCGCTTCCACAGCGCGCCGCAGTTGTTCGAGGGTGCGGATGCGTCGGCCGAGGACGCGTTCGCCTCCCAGGATGCGGGCCACCTGGTCCGGTCTGACCGATACGGGGGAGCGTTTCATATGGATACAATATGTGTCTCATATGAGACTACGTCAAGGTGCCCCCGGCGTGCGATCGCCCGCCCGCTATTCCTCCCGCAACGCCACCACCGGATCCACCCGCGTTGCCCGTAACGCGGGGATGAAGATCGCGGCCGCGGCCACCACCATCAGCGTGACCGCCACCACCACCAGCGTGGCCGGATCGTCCGGCCGCACCGCGAACAACTGGTTGGCGATCACCCGCCGCATCGCGATCGCCCCGGCGATGCCGATCGCCACCCCCAGCAGGGCCAGGATCATCCCGTTCCGCATAACGAGCGCGAGCACGTCGCGGCGGGTGGCCCCCAGGGTCATGCGAACGCCGAGCTCGTGCGCGCGCTGGGTGACCGAGAACGACATCACGCCGTAGATCCCGATCGAGGCCAGCGTGAGCGCGAGCGCCGAAAAAAGCACCAGCAGGAGCATCGCAAACCGCCGCTGACCCATCGAATTCGCGATCAGGTCGTCCATCGACGACGTGTTCGATACCGGCACATCCCGGTCGATCTCGTGAATCGCGGCCGACACGGCAGGAAGCGCGCGCAGCGGATCGCCGGTGGTGCGCACGGCCAACGACATGAAGCGCGTGCCGGCCCCGAGCGACGCGGCCTGCGCCATCGGGAAGTAGACCTGCAACCGGTTCTCGGCGTCGAGTCCCTCGTGCTTGGTATGACCCACCACCCCCACCACCGTGATCCAATGGGCGCTGGTATCCTCGGCGTTGCCGAAGGTGATCCGCTTGCCGATCGGATCGACGTCGGGCCAGAACCGCCGGACCGCTTCCTCGTCGACGATCGCCCGCACCGGTGCACGCTCGTCGTCGCCGGGGTCGAACGCGCGGCCCTTGAGCAGGGGAACTCGCATCGCCTTGAAGAAATCGGCATTGACGACGCGCAAGTCGCCCCACGGACCCGGCTGGCCCTTGGCCGGCTGATACCCTTCCACCGAGAAGCTACCGGTGGACCAGTTCCCGCTGAACGGGAGCGTCGACGTGACCGCGACGCCCTGCACCCCGGGCACCGCGGCGATCCGCGGCAGAGCGGCATTCCAGAATCCCCGCTGCGCTGTGTCGCTCGGGTACTTCGCCGCGGCCAGCCCCACGTTGAAGGTCAGCAGGCGATCGGGATCGAATCCGGGATTCACGCCGGCCAGGCGTGCAAAGCTCTTCACCAGCAGTCCAGCTCCCGCCAGCAGCGTCAGCGCCAGCGCCATCTCGGCCACCACCAGTGCCTGCCGCAGCCGATGGCCGCTCCGGTCGGCCGACGACGTCCGTCCGCCTTCCTTGAGCGTCTCCTGCAGGTTCCCGCGCGACGTCTGCAACGCCGGGACCATCCCGAAGAGCAGGCCTGTCACCAGCGTGACCAGGAGCGCGAAGCCGAGCACCGTGCCGTCCAGGCCGAGCTGGTCGACGCGCGGCACGTTGGCCGGCTGAAGCGCCACCACACCCTTCACTCCGGCCCACGCCAGCCCCACGCCCAACGTTCCGCCGATCAGGGCCAGCAGCAGGCTCTCCACCAGCAACTGGCGTACCAGGACGCGGCGGCTCGCGCCTAACGCCGACCGGATCGCGACCTCCTTGAGACGCGCGGCCGCCCGCGCCAGCAGCAGATTGGCGACGTTGGCGCAGGCAATGAGGAGCACAAAGCCAACCGCTCCGAGCAGCACCAGCAGCGCCGGCTTGATGCGCCCACTCTTCTTCTCGGTGAGCGTGGCCACCTTGAGGGTCCAGGTGCGCCCGTAATTGTTCGGGTATTGCTGCTTGAGCTGGTCGGCGAACGCCGTCATGCGCGCGTGTGCCTGCTCGATACTCACGCCCGGTTTGAGCCGCGCGATCAGCGACATGTTCTCGTTGGTGCGGCGGTCGTCCGAGAACGCCGCCGGTGGCAGTGCGATGGGCGACCAGATCTCGCTGTTGGGACGGAAGAAATCCTGAAACCCCGGCGGCATCACGCCCACGATCTGGTACTGTTCGTTGTCGAGGAGTATCGAGCGGCCTACGGTGCTCGCATCCCCGCCGAACTCGCGCTGCCAGAGCCCGTTCGAGATCACCACGAACTTGTTGTGACCGGGCTGGTCCTCTTCGGGGAGAAGCGCTCGACCCCGCGCCGGACTCACCCCCAGCGTGCTGAAGTACTGCGCCGAGACGCGGACACCGGTCAGGCGGCGCGCCTCCCCCATCCCGGTCAGCGCCGGCCCCCATCCCGACTCCACGAACACGCCGTCGAAAATCTCTCCCTTGTCGCGCAGGTCGCGGAATCCGGGGGCCGATGCCCCCGCCTCGAGATTGTTCAGCGACGGATAGAAGTGATCGATGGTGACGAGCCTCTCCGGGTTCCGGTAGGGAAACGGACGGAGCAGCACCGTGTTGACCACGGTGAAGATCGCCGTGTTGGCGCCGATGCCGAGCGCCAGCGTGAGCACGACGATGGTGGAGAAACCAGGGCTCTTGCGCACCCGGCGCAGCCCGTAGCGCAGGTCCTTCAGGAGCGTGTCCATGATGGCGCGAGGGGACGGGAGGAGTGCGGGGCGACGGGAAACGGGAAGCGAAATGTTCGTACTATGTGGACAATTGCGGGGGTCGAATCGTTCAATGTGGTACGACTTGCGACTGGCCGGGGATGATGCGTAGTCGGGTCGCGATCGGGCGTTGCGCCAATGCCCGACGCGTCTGCCACGACGTCAGCCAAGCCCGTCGGGACCGCCGGGCCACATGGTGGCGAATACGGCCTGGAGGAACTACTCTCCGTCGCCGTGGTGCGGAAGGCCGGCGGCCGGATCTCCCACAGCAGCCGACCAGAGCATCGGTGATGTGCCTGGGTCTGGCGCGCGCTCCGTCCGCGCAACGACTCTTCTCCCGTCTCCGGGCCGACCTCGTGCCGCGGTGTTCGTCCCTGACACGCGACTCGTTTCTCCCACCGACGGACTATCGACCATGCATCTCCCGTCTCGACGTATCGCCGCGATCTGGGTTGCCGGCCTCTCCATCGTGGCCGCACGCCTCGACGCCCAGGCGGATGTACCGCGTTCCGGCGCCGAGGTGCTGCAGCGCATGCACGATGCCTATCAGGGGCAGTGGTACCGCACACTCATCTTCCGGCAGACGACCACGCTGCGCCAGCCAAATGGCACTGACACTGTCGAGACTTGGTACGAGACCCTCCGCCACACGCCCGACCATGGCACCTGGCTCCGGATCGACATCGGCGAGCCGTCACTCGGCAATGGCGTGCTCTTCAGCGCTGATTCGACCTATCGGGTGCGCGACGGGAAGCTGGCCACGTCGCGCGCGGGCGGCAACGAGTTCCTCCCGCTCATCGAGGGCGTGTATCTGCAGCCGGTGGACGAGACGGTGCGCGAGCTGACACCTACTGGAGTAGACATGAGCCGGGTGACGCCGGGAACGTGGCGGGGCCGCCGCGTATGGATCATCGGTGTCGCGACCGCGACGGACACGACCTCGCCACAGATCTGGATCGACGCGCAACGCGACGTCGTAGTACGGATGATCCTCCAGCCGTCTCCCACCACCCCGCCGATGGACATTCACCTCGACGGATACGTGGCCGTTGGGAAGGGATGGCTGGCGACGCAGATCGCGATGTCCGTCAACGGCGTGCGTCGTCAGGCGGAGCAGTATGCGGACTGGAAGGTCGATGTGGCGATCGATACGGGGCTCTTCTCACCAGCGACCTGGACGACCGCGAAGCACTGGGTGGCGCCGCGGCGTTAGGCGGCCATCATGGGTCCGCCGGCCACCAACCGCTTTGCGGTGAGGTCGATCTTCAGGTTCATCCCTTCCAACGTGCGTGCGCCGAGCAGCACCAGGTCGTCAGGCGCGCCAAAGACGATCTCGTCAACGGTGACGGCCCCCTCGGCGTGCAGCACGGCGAAGCCAACCCACCGGTCGAGGACGGTCCCGTCCGCCTGCTGGAATGCGATGCGTTTCACGCGAGCGATGCCAAGCGCCTCCAGGACATCGGCTGGAGCCCAGGATAGTTCCGCCCCGGTATCGACCATGACTCCGCGGAGAACCCGGCTCTCGCCCGGTCGCAGCTGGTTCTCGATTGTCACATCCACGCGGAGGATTCCCATTTCGTCCGTCATCATAGCTCCGGAAGCGTCCATCTGAAGTACCATTCGAATGCGCGCCGAGTCAATCGATTGCACCGAGATCGAGCTGCCGGAATTCCCGGGTTCGGGCATGCAGCCCTCTGGACCCTGGACTCACCGGATACCTACGCCATCCACCGATCCAGATTCCCGGCCACGAATTCGTCGTCCGTGAGCTCCGGATAGCTCCGCAGCACCCGGTCGATCTCGCGAGACTGACCCGGCGACATCCGTTCCCGGGGATCGAGGCACCACGTGCCGCGCAGCAGTCCCTGTCGGCGCAGGACCTCGTGGATGCCGGGGATGGAGCCGGCGAAGCCGTTCGACGCATCGAAGATCGCACCGTTGGCATCAGTCAGCGCGGCGGCGCGCGCCAGCCAGCGCCGGCCCATCTGCGCCCTTGACGACGCGCGTCGCGTTTCGGCAAGGAGTTCCACGGCCCGGTGCGTCCACACTGCCCACTGTCCGAGCAGTCCGCCTACGATCCGCCGCTCGCCAACGCGGCCGCCGGCGCCGAACGGAAAGGACGTGAGCAGGTCGAGGATGATCGAGTCGTCGTTGCCGGTGTAGAGCGCCACGTCGTCCCGGCCGGCATCGGCCATGGCGCGCACCACGTCGAGCGTGGCGTAGCGGCTGAACGGCGCGATTTTCACGGCGATCAATCCGGCGAGTTCGGCCAGCTCCCGCCAGAAGCGGTAGCCTAACGCCCGTCCGCCCACGGCCGGCTGCAGGTAGAAGCCGAACAGCGGCAGGACGTCGGCCACGGCGCGGCAGTGCCGGAGCAGCCGGTCGTCGCTGGCGTCACCCAGTGCCGCGAGGCTCACCAGCCCCGCGTGGTAGCCGAGCGACGCGGCCAGCGAGGCCTCCATCACCGCCTGTTTCGTGTCGCCGCAGATGCCGGCCACCAGGGCAACCGGACGCGCGGGATCGCGCCAGCTCCGCGCCGTGTCGGCCGCCAGCGACAGAACCGGTCGCAGCAGCCCGACGCGCGGTCCCCGAATGGCGAACTGGGTGGTGTGCACGGCGACCGCGAGGCCGCCGGCGCCGGCGTCCAGGTAGTACCGCGTGAGGGCCTGCTGCCGGCGCTCGTCGAGCGTCCGGCGCGGCGTGAGGGCCAGCGGGTGCGCCGGGATGACCGTGCCGGTGAGCAGGTGGCGACGGACGTTCAGAAGGTGCCCTCGCGTTCCTCGAAATGCGTGGCCCTGCCTGACGTGGGATGCCCCGCCCGCAGCCACTCCGCGGTCCACGCCACCAGCGTCTCCGCCGAGACCGCCGGCCGGCCGAACAGCGATTGCGCGAGCCGGGTGTCGCTCAGCAGTGCATCGGCTTCCTCGCTCCCGGAGAACACCGGCTCCCGACCGACGTGACGCCCCAGCTCGAGCGCCAGTGCGCGCACCGACAGACGCTCCGGACCCGTGACGTTTACCACGAACGGGGGCACCGCCGCGTGCGGCAGACACTGAATCGCCTGCGCGGTCGCGTCCCCCTGCCAGATCACGTTCACTGCGCCCATCCGGAGATCGACCGGTTCCCCGGCCGCGACGCGGCGGGCGAGATCCACCAGCACCCCATAGCGCAGATCGACCGCGTAGTTCAACCGCACGATCGCCATCGCGGTCCCGCGCGCGCGCGACGCCTGCTCCAGCACCCGCTCGCGCCCCACGCACGACCAGGCGTACTCGCCCAGCGGGCCGAGTGCGTCCGTTTCGCGCGACCCGCTGCCTGACGCCGGAGTCAGCGGATAGACGTTGCCGGTGGAGAACGTCACGATCCGCGCCTCGCGATACCGCTCGGCCACCAGCGCCGGGACGACCGTGTTGGTGACCCAGGTGAGGGAAGGGAGCTCGCGGGTGCCGAACTTCTGCCCGGCCATGCAAATCACGTTAGGCACGTCGGGCAGGGCGCGCAGCGCCGCCTGGTCGGTGAGGTCGACGCGCAGGGACTCGACGCGCCACGCCTCGAGTTGCGCGTGGGCGCGATCGGACGAGAATCGCGACGCCGCGAAGACCCGACGGCCGTCGCCCAGCGTGGTCGCGGCCCGCCGCACCATGCGGGCCAGCGTCGGTCCCATCTTGCCGCCCGCTCCCAGGACGATCACGTCGCCAGGGCATGCGCGCAGCGCGTCGATCACGCCGGCGGTGGGCCGGGAAAGCAGATCTTCGAGCTCGTCTTCCGATTGCGGCGCAAACATCGCCGCGTGCGCGGTGGTGCCGCGCGTCATCTCCCTCTCCGCGCGTCGACTTTCGTCTCCGCGCTTCCTTCGACGGGCAACTCGTTGCGTCCCTCGGTACCCTGACCTCGTCCCTCCGCTTCTCGCGCCGCCGCGCCCCCTCCTCCAACGCGCTGTTCTCCGCCCTCTGGTCTCCAACCCGTCGGTCGCAGGAATCCATTCCGCTTGTGCGTTCCATCGCAGAACGGCTTGGTGCCCGACCCCCCGCAGCGGCACAGCACAATCGGGCGTCCCGGCTCGGGGATGAGCTGGTTTCCGTCGTGGTCGACGATGCACACCGCGCCCGCGTCCTCCAGCGCGATCGTATACGGACCATGACGCTTGACCCTGATCTGCAGGACCCCCATGACAACCGCTCCGCGTTGGGGCGGGCACCGCGTGGCACGCGCCGTGCTCGAATAGTGCAGAGAGACCGTCGCCAAAGGGAAGGCGTGGCGAGCGGCGGTCGCGCCACCCGAGCGCTCCTCGCGAACCGGTCGCGCCCGACTCGCGACGAGGCCCGGCGATGGTGTCGGAACCCTTCCCCCCGGGAACGTCGCCGCGCCGGCTACGCCTCCCGCGCGAAGCGCTTGAGTCGCGCCACCAGTGCTTCGAGTCCCACTTCGCGTGCTCCGAGCCCGACGCTCTGCATGACGATCCGCACGAAGTCGTCGGGAACGGCGAGCGTGGCGCTCGGCGGTTGGTCGTTCACGGCGCCGAGGAGAATGCTGAGGAATGCCGCAACGGTCGGTGAGCGGCGCACGTCCACGTCGGCGTAGAAGTGCAGGAGGCCGTCGCGCCGCTCGGGAAAGATGCGCACCGGCGTCTGGCACTCCGGCACCGCGAAGGCGTCGTCGTCGAGCGCCATGAATCGCTCAGGCACCGGCTCGAGCTTCTTCGCGTACGACACCAGCGCCTGCATCTTCTCCTCGCGCCCGAGGACCTGAAATCGCTGCAGGACGGTTTCGATGGATGGGGGAAGGGGCATCGATTGACGGGAAACGTCAGTAGTCGGTGATTATCAGTGATCAGTTGTCAGTCACGGTCAGTCATCAGCTGTCGGTCCCTGGCTCTCGGTTCTCAGCATGCTCAAGGTGTTCCGGGAAGTAACCCGGCAGGGTTCACACTGATTGGCGACACCGTGCGACCGGACGACTGAAGAACGGACAGCTGAAACCGGCTGCTGAAAACTGACAACTGGCTCACCCGCTCGTCTTCCGGAACCGCGTCGTGGCGATCCACAACACCGTCACGCCCATCGCCATCAGCACCAGGATCTCGCGATGCAGCACCTGCCATCCGGCGCCCCGCAGGAAGATCCCTCGCACCACCACCAGAAAATGGCGTAGCGGATCGAGCAGCGTGAGGTACTGGAGTACGACCGGCATGCTCTCGATCGGAAACATGAACCCCGACAGCAGAATCGCCGGCAGCAGGAAGAAGAACATCGACATGAACGCTTCCTGTTGCGTGCTCGAGACGGTCGAGATGAAGAGCCCGATGCCGAGGCCAGTAAGGATGTAGGCCAGACTCGCGACCAGCAGCAGCAGGAAGCTTCCGCGAAACGGCACGTGGAACCAGAAGAGCGCAATCGTCGTGATCAGCGCCAGATCCACGAGGGCAATCAGGACCACCGGCACCGTCTTCCCGAGAATCAATTCCGACGGACGGAGCGGGCTCACCATCAGCTGCTCGAGAGTCCCGATCTCGCGTTCGCGCACCACCGCCAGCGAAGTCAGGAGCAGGGTCATCAACATCGTCACGGTGCCGATCACGCCCGGCACGTTGTACACCCGGCTGGCGAGGTCGGGGTTGAACCAGGCGCGCGCGCGGAAATCCACGCCGCTCGTAGCCGGCGGGACCTCGCTCCCGGCGCGTGCCGCGACCGCGCCACCCTGCTCGGCCGCAAACCGTGCGATGATCCGCATCGCATAGCCATGAGCCACGTTGGCCGTGTTCGCGGTGCTGCCATCGACGAGCAACTGAACCGAGGCCTGGCGCCCGCTCGCCAGATCCGCGGCGAAGCCGCGCGGGATCTCCAGACCGACCAGGGCGTCGCCGTGGTCGAGGGCCGCCGAGAGATCCACAGACCGCTCGCTCCGGCCGACGATGCGAAAGTAGCCGCCGGCCGCCAGCGCGCTCACCAGCCCGCGCGATTCCGCCGAGCGATCGTGGTCGACAACGAACGTTCCGGTGTTGCGCACGTCGGTGGTCACGGCGTACCCGAAGATCAGGAGTTGCACCACCGGTGCCACGAAGAGGATCCGCTGCGAACGAGGATCCCGCAGCGCCTGGCGCAGCTCCTTGCGCACCATCTGGCGGAGGCGGCCGATGCTGAGCCACGGCCGCATCATGCGATTTCCTTGCGGAATGCGTGCACGGCAAGCCCGAGGCCGAGGGTCGCGAACAGCACCATCGCAACGCCCTGGGTCCAGAGAACGTCGAGCCCCACGCCCTTGAGGAAGATGCCCCGCAGCACGACGATGAAATACCGCGCCGGCACCACCGTCGAGATGGCGCGCAGCGCGATCGGCATGCTGGCGATGTCGAACAGCAGGCCCGACAGGATCAGTGACGGCAGGAAGGTGACCAGCATTGAGGTCTGGGTGGCCAGCAGCTGCGACTTCACGGCCGCGCTGATCCAGATCCCCAGGCCTAACGAGCCGAGCAGGAACAGGATCGCCATCGCGAACAGGAGGAGCGGGCTCCCCCGGAACGGGACGTCGAACACGTACATGCCGATCAGCACCGCGGCGGTGACGTCGAACAGGCCGATGCCGAGATACGGCAGCAGCTTGCCGATGATGACCTCCACGCGGTGGACCGGCGTGGCCGCGAGCTGCTCCATGGTGCCGCGCTCCCATTCCCGGGCCACGGTGAGCGCGGTCAGCATCGCGGCGATGATCATCATGATCATCGCCACCAGTCCGGGGACGATCATGTTGCTGCTGGCGAGCGTCTCGTTGTACCAGACGCGATCGCCCACCACGATCGGGGCAGGCCGCCGCGCCGCGCCGCTGGACCGGGATGCCGAAAAGGAGGCCGCGATGACGTCGGCGTAGTTGAGTGCGATCGCCGCCGTGTTGGCGTCGGCACCGTCGACGATCGCCTGGATCGGCGCCGGGCCGCCGGTGGAGAGCTCGCGCTGGAAGCCGGGGGGAATGACCAGCACGAGCCGCGCGCCGGCCCGCACCATCAGCGGTTCGATCTCGCCGTACGACGTCAGGCGCGACCTGACATGGAACCGCCCGGCCGCCTCGAACGCTGCGACGAGCTCCCGGCTCTGTGGCGTGTGATCCTGATCCAGTACCGCCATCCGGATGTCGTTGACGTCGAAACTGATGACGTAGCCGAAGAACACGATCATCGCGGCCGGCACCACGAACGCCATCGCCAGGCTGCGGGGATCGCGGCGCAACTGCACGACCTCCTTCCGCGCGATCGCGAGCAGGCGCGTGGTACTCAGATTCATGGCGTCACCCGGCGGCGGCGCCGCCTTCGCGGCGCACCAGCGACACGAACACGTCCTCGAGCGAAGGGCGCACCGGCGTGACCGCGTGGCTGGTCAGTCCGCGCTGCTGCAGCAGCCCGGGCAGCGCGCGTTCCGCCGCCTCTTCGTCGTCCACCACGACGTGGACCGCCCGCCCGAACAGCGTGGCCTCGAGGACGCCGGGCGCGTGCTGCAGCACCTGCACCGCGGCCGGTCCGTTGTCCACGCGCAGCTCGAGAATCGGCTCACCCACACGCTCGCGCAGCGCGCCCGGGCGGTCGAGCGCGATCAGCCGTCCCCGGTTCATCAGCGCCAGCCGGTGGCAGTATTCGGCCTCTTCCATATAGTGGGTGCTCACGAACACCGTGGTTCCGCGGTCGGCGAACGAGTAGATCAGGTCCCAGAATCGGCGCCGCGAGATGGGATCCACGCCCGAGGTGGGCTCGTCGAGGAACAGGACCGGCGGCTCGTGCAGCACGGCGCACCCCAACGCCAGCCGTTGCTTCCATCCCAGCGCCAGCTCGGCCGTCATCCGGTCGCGCTCGCCCTCCAGCCCGGCCATCTGCAGCACCCAGTCGCGCCGGCGCGCGAAGCGCTCGCCCGTGACCTCATACAGCCCGGCGAAGAACGCAATATTCTCGTCGACCGTGAGGTCGCCATAGAGCGAAAAGAGCTGCGACATGTAGCCAATGCGCGCCTTGATCGACTCCGGCTCGGTCCGGATGTCGAACCCCGCGACCGTCCCCGAGCCGGACGTCGCCGCGAGCAGACCGGTGAGCATTTTGATGGTGGTCGTCTTGCCGGCGCCGTTGGGCCCCAGGAATCCGAAGATCTCTCCGCGGTGCACGTCGAACGAGACGTGATCGACCGCCACGAAGTCGCCGAACGTGCGCGTCAGGTCGTGGACCGAGACGACCACCGGGCGGTCGCGATCTGGTGCCTGCGGCGCGTTTGACGCGCCGGCCGTACCGCCGGATGCACGGGTGCCAGCGTCGTCAGGCGCCATCGGCACCACTGGCGTCGGACGCCCGGTTTGGACCCGACCCCTCGCGTTCCGCGCGCGCGATGAAGACGTCTTCGAGCGACGGTTCGATGCGGTGCACGTCGCTCACCGGCACCCTTGCCTCGGCCAGGCGCCGGGCCGCGGCCGGCCAGTCCCGCACCTCCGAGCCTAGCGATACATGGACCGTGTCGCCGAACAGCGACGCCCGGCGGATTCCGGGCGCCGACCGCAGTACCTCCACCGCCCGCCGGGCATCGGCCGACTGCAACGACAGCATCTCCCCCGGCAGGCTGCGCTGAAGGGCATCCGGGCGGTCCAGCGCCACAACCCGCCCCCGGTCGAGCATCGCCACATGGTCGCAGCGCTCCGCCTCGTCCAGGTACGAGGTCGACACCAGCACCGTCACCCCCTGGGCCACCATCTCGTGCACGATCAGCCACAGGTCGCGACGGGAGATCGGATCCACGCCGAACGTGGGCTCGTCGAGCAGCAGGATCTCCGGCTGGTGAATGAGGGCGCAGCATAACGAGAGCTTCTGCTTCATCCCGCCCGAGAGCTGCCCCGCCAGCCGTCCCGCGAACGGCCCCAGGCTGGAGAACTGATAGAGCCGCTCCAGCCGCGCCGGCCGGTCGGCCCGCGGCACGAGATAGAGGTCGGCGTAGAACTCGATGTTCTCGCCGACCGTCAGATCCGTGTAGAGACCGAAGCGCTGAGACATGTAGGCGATGCGATGCTTCACCCCCTCTGGATCCTGCGCCACGCTCACGCCGCCCACCAACGCGTCGCCGGCGCTCGGTCGCAGCACGCCGGACAGCATCCGGAGCGTCGTCGTCTTCCCCGCGCCGTCCGGCCCCACCAGACCGAACAGCTCGCCTCCCGCCACGTCGAACGTGAGGCCATCCACCGCCGTCCGCTCGCCAAAGCGCCTCGTGAGGCCGCGCAGCGAGACCGACGGCTCCGTCGACCGCACAACTGCCGACGGTGCAGCCACACGCGTCAGGCGCGGCGGGTCCGCGGCGCCCTTCGACGGCTCATTCGTCATCGCACTTTCTCGTCACCAGACAGCGGCTCCCGTCCGGTCTCCGACCTCCGACCTCTGGTCTCCGCGCGGCCGCTCACTGCGCGCCGCGGAGGTCCAGATGCACGTCCGCCGGCATCCCCGACTTCAGTTCGTGCCCCGGGTCGCCGGTGATCCGCACCTTGACCGCGTACACCAGCTTCACGCGCTCCTCGGTGGTCTGCACGTTGCGGGGCGTGAACTCCGCCTCGCTCGACAGATACGAGACCGTTCCCGTGTACTGCTTGCCCGGATACGTGTCCGACGTAATCGTCGCCGTCTGCCCGAGCTGCACGGCTCCCAGCCGGTCCTCGCGGACGTAGATCCGCACCCAGCGATCGTCGACGTTCATGACCGTGACCACCGGTGCTCCGGCACCCACGGTTTCGCCCGGCTCGCGGTCGCGCACCGTCACCACGCCGTCGAACGGCGCGCGGACTACCGCGTGCGACAACGCCGCCTCCGCCTGCTGCACCATCGCCCCGGCCTGCGCCACCGCCGCGCGCTGCGCCGCCACCCGCTCGGGCCTCGGTCCCGTCTCCACCAGTTGCAACTGCTGCGCGGTCTGTTCGCGCTGGCTCTGCGCCACGTCGAGCGCCAGCTTCGCCTTGTCCAGCGTCTCCTGCGACACCGCGCCTCCCTGCAGCAGTCGCTGGGTCCGATCGAAGTCGCGTTGCGCATCGGCCAGGCGCTGCTCGGTGGCACGCGCTGCCTCACGTGCTTGCGCGACTTCCTCCGGGCGCGATCCGCGCTCGAGCTCCGCCAGCAACGCGCGCGCTGCGGCCTCCTGCGCCTGCCCCTGCGCGACCCGCGCGCGCAGCTCCACGCGGTCCATCACCACCAACTCCTGGCCGGTGCGCACCCGATCTCCCTCCCGAACCAAAATGCTGTCGATTCGTCCAGGCGCTTGCGTCCCGAGCCCCGCCTCCGTGGCTTCGACCGTGCCGGATGCCATCAGTTCGTTCGCGTCCGGGTGGGGCCGCAGGAACACGACGTACGCCGCCACCGCCAGCACCACGACGGCAAGCACCACCGGCACCACGCGTGCGCGCTTCATGGCGCCACCTCCAGTACCCGAGTGAGCCAGTCCCGCGAGAGCTCGCCACCGACGCGCGCCAGTTCGATCCGCGCCGAGATCTGCGCCTGGTTCGCTTCGGCGAGACTCGCTCTGGCCGCCAGCAGGTCTGCTTCCCCCGCCAGATAGTCCGTCTGGGTTCCCGACCCCACGTCCAGCGCCAGGCGTTCGATGCGCGCGACCTCGGCCGACTGCTCGACCGCGCTGCGCAGCGCGGCGACCCGCGCGTGCGCCTCGTGGAGCGCCGCCAGCGCCTGATCCACGCCCTGGTCCACGCGCATCCGGGCCAATCGGAGCTGCTCGCCGGCGGCGCGATCGTCAGCGGCGGCCTTCCGGATCGCGCTGGACTGCGAGCCGCCCCCGTAGAGCGAATACGAGACCGACAGGCCGACCTGCCATTCCGCCCGGTAATCGGCCCACCACCGGCCGCGATCCACGTACGCGCTGCCGAGCCGGAGCTCGGGGAGCGCGGTGGCTCGGACTGCGGTGAGTCCGGCACCGGCGGCGCGTACCCGATCCTGCAGCTCCCGCACCTGCGGGCTGGCCCGATCCGCCGCATCCACCAGCGACGCACGGAGCCGGGCCGTGGTGTCCGCAGCGAACGCCGTGTCGGCCAGCCGCAGTCCGCCTAACGTCGAACGGTGCACGTCGGTGTACGGCAGATCGGTCAGCTGTGCCACCTGACGCTCGGCGACGTCGAGTCGCGACGCTCCCGCAATCCGATCGGCCTCCGCGCGCTTCAACGCGGCGGTCACACGCAGCTGCTCGACCTGGGCCGCCTTCCCCTGCGCGAGTCGCTGGCCCACGCGGTCCGCTTCCGCCGACAGCGCTGTCAGTCGCTGATCCTGCGCGGCCAGCACCTCGCGCGCCGTCAGCGCTTCCAGGTAGGCGTTGGCCGTCTGCGCGATGAGATCCGATGTAGCGCTGGTGACCGCGTCGTCGGCTGCGTCTTCGAGCGCCCGCTGCGCACGGACACCGGCAGCGCGGCTCCCGAAGTCGAAGACCGTCCAGTTCAGAGAGAGCGCCGACTGCACCAGTGTGCGATCGAACAAGGGCGGATTCCGGGGATCGAATCGATGGAGCGGAGCGATGACCATCGGCTCCTGGAACTGGTTCACCGATGCGTCGAGAAGGAGCCGGGGTCTGGTGGTCGAGCGGGCCTCACCCACCTCGGCCGCGGCGTGGTCACGCCGCGCCCGCGCCGCGGCAACGGATGGATGTGTGGCAAGAGCGCGATCCACCACCTGCGAGAGCGTCAGGTGCGAGGTGTCCTGCGCGAAGGCGGCCGCGACGAGAAACAGGGTGGCTATCATGGTTCACGTTCCACATGGGCGGCGAGGAAGCGCCGGACACCCATCGCGATGTGTTCGGTGGCTCGAGTGTAGGCCGTGCGATCGGAGCGGTCCAACCCGAGAGCTTCGCGCAGCAGGCGCGCTGCCACGGTGAAGAAGAACGGCTGGGCAACGACGCTCAGGGCGAGAAGCAGCGGATCGCCGGCGCGAATGGAGCCTTCTTCCTGTCCGGCGGTGATGGTCCGTACGAGCAGGCCGAGGTTCCGCTGCATGCCGTGACGGATGGGGGGAGGGATGGGACGGTCGCTCGACAGCTCGCGGAGCAGAAGCGCTGGTGCCCACGGATTCCGCTCGACGTGGGCGAGAAAGGCTCGGACGATCTGCTCGATCCGGTCGAGAGCGCTTCCGTCACCCTCGGCGGCGGACGCCACCGCGGTGACCAGGGGTTCCACCACGCTCTCTATCGCCGCGTGGAAGAGAGCTTCCTTGGAACCGAAGTGGTAGGTGATGGCTCCGAGGTTGGCCTCGGCGTGGGTCGTGATCTCACGGACCGACGTTTCCTCGAATCCCTTGCGGGTGAACAGTTCGCGGGCAGCGGTGACGAGGCGTTCGGAGACCGGCTTGGTCTGATTCATACGTATGTATCATTACCGGCAAGCGTATGAGTGTCAAGCTGAAGTGCTCTCCACTGCCTTTCAGCGCGGCCGCACCAGGTCCCCAAACAGGAACAGCGCGCCAATGCGCACGCTGGTTCGATTCACGTTCTGCGCAATCACGCGCCGAATGTCCAGCGACGCACCCTGCCTTCCCGTGGACGACAACCAGACCCTCATTCCGGCGCCCACATGCGCTCCAAACGGATTCGCATTGTACCGCTCGTCCAAGGTGAGCGTCCCGAAGCTGCTGGACAGCGCGTGAACGCCCACCCCGGCTTCCACGTAGGGCACCAGGCGACTGCGCGTCCCGCCGCCCAGCAGAACCCCCGACACTGATCCACTGAGGTCGTAGAAGTGTCCGTGATAGTTCTTGTCGTCGGCCGCGACGAATTCGTCGAGCGTCGCCCGAAGCCAGTCCAATTCTCCCTGCATCCGGAATCGCGGTGACCGGATCCAGCCGATGTCGATCACGCCACCGGCGTCGAACCCGCTCGCGGAGTGCACGACGGAGGCTCGGCCAATGTGAATCCCCAACGCGCCGATCGCCTCGAGTCCGATGTGTGACGTCGGCGGAGCCTGTGCCGGGAGTCGCCTGCCCGCGAACCCCAGAATCGGGGCGAGCGCAAGGGAGAGGATGCGAGGGCGTGAAAACAGAGGAAGGCCAGGAAGGATGGCTGGTCCGAGGAGGGCGGAAGCAGGGCGCAATGTGAGGTAAAGGTAATCGCCGCGGTCAGCAGTGCCGGGAACCGATGTATGATTGGCGGGTGACCAATTCCGGGGTTCATCTGTCGAATCTGCATGCGGACGTCGGTCACCCGGTTCCGGCTGGCCAGCAGGCGGACAAGGGGACAGAACGACCATTTGGGTTCGAACCCACGGATGAGCGGGACATTCTGATGGTGTTGCAGTGAGACAGTCGAAGTGGCTTCTGGCAATCGGATGCGCGGCGGTAGCCGCGGCCGCCTTGGGCGTGCTCGCCGTGCGTTCGGCGTCCCGGTCCGATCGTGTCTCATACCGCCCCCAGCTTCTTCAGGGCGAACGCTTCGCTGACTCGCTGGAGCTGGCGCTGTCGGTCCAACCGGCGAACGCCATCCCGGCATCGGACGCGCTGATGGCGCTCTATCTGGAGCGGCAGCGACTTGGGGTGGGGAGTCCCTTCCGACTGATCGACCAGGTGCTGCGCGACTCCTCGGTGGAGACGTCGCGGCGCCGGCAGCTGGCTTTTTCCCTGCTGGCGCGTACGCTGTCCGGACAGGGCTATCAGATCGATCCCGGCGCGCTGGACATGGCCAGCCCGGATGCCGAGGCACGGGAAGGGGGCGCGGGCGCCCAGCATCTCTCCCTCATCGAAGCGGCCGTGCGCCGGGAGCACGATCCGCGCACGGGCGAGCTGGCGGTGCGGTTGGCCTATCAGCTCGCCGTTGCAACCGAGGGTGCGGCCCCCCGGGCAATCGAGCTGGCCTCATGCGCCGCGGCGCAGATTCGGGATCGCGTACTTGCGATGCGCGACGCTCAGCGCCTGATCGAAGCCGCCGAGGACGCGAACGCTGACCCGTTCGTGCTGCTCCGGGTCTGGCGCGACTCGCGGCATTTCGCGGTGGAGCGTCCGCTCATCGACCCGTTGCCACCGCGTGCCGAGCGCGCGGCCGTCGACGACGTTGCGGGAATCGTAGCGAGGATCGACGCACTGGCAGGTCTGGATACGTCGTTCGTGGATGACAACGATGAGCGCCGAGCCGCGGCCTCGACCGCCAGCTCGGAACATGCGCCGGCACTCGCCCGCCCGGGCGAAGGAGTCGCGCGGCGAATGGCCGCCATTGCGCAGAGCAGAGGCAGTCCGCCCGAGGCCCCGGTGACGGTCACAGTCACCGGGTATGGTCCTTTGGCGGCTCGCACACTGACGTCAATGGTTGAGCGCGGCGTGATGCAGCGGTTCGTCGCCATGGCACGGAGCGAGGAGACGCTGGCGGCGGAATTCGCCCTGTTGAGGAGCCGACTGGACCGGCCAACTCCGGTTGCTGCGGCGGCCGTGTTGACCGCAAGCGTCTCGCTTCGGCCATACGCGCAGGAAAGGGCGTGGTTGCCCGACGACGAGGCACCGGGTGCGCGTGACCTGCAATTGCGCTATGGAGTGTCGTTGTCCTTCGATCGCGACGTTCCGACCGATTGGCGGGCATACCTCCGGCGGAATCTGGCCAATGCGCTGGACGACTTCCGCCGCGTCTTCCCGGCGTACGATCCCCACGGGTTGCACGTGCACTTCGGCGACAGCCCGCTGCACGAGCGCGCGCTCGCGCTTCACGATCCCGTGAGCCGCACGATCTACTTCCCGGTGGCGAGCAGCGCGGGCGTGATGGCGCACGAGCTCGCGCACGACCTCGATTGGCTCGCGGCTCGGCATTACTACGGCAGCACCGTGGGGTATCGCACCGACCGTGCGGTGCGGCAGTCTACCGATCTGCTGGCTGGTGCGCTTCGACAGATGGCGAGTGCTCTCAGGCCCGACACGCTGTACGGGCGTACCGACCCGCGGACGCGTCCGACCGAAGTTTTTGCGCGGAGCGTGGACTGGTTCGTCAGTGCCTCCCTGTCACGCGACGGACGCATGAACGGCTATCTGAGTGCCGTGCAGGACGCGATGCTCACAGGATACGGATCGGCCATGTCGCCTGAACTGGCGCACGACGGTGGGAGTGCCACGCTCAGCGCGCTCGAGGGAATGACGATTGTCCCGGCGGAATTGCGGGAATGGTATTCGGACCGGTACGGGGCCGATCGACGGTACTCGGTGCAGGAGCTGGTGCGTGACGTGCTCGAGGCGCCGATCTCGGCCATCGATCTGCATCACCCGTCGACCTTCGCCTTCTCCGCCACGGATGCGGCGACGGCGCTATTCCGGAGCGAGGCGGGGTCGTCCGGGGCGTGGGAGTGCCTGGTGGATGCCTACGCCGACCGCAGCACGGATGGTCGCGCGGCGCGGACCATGATCGGCCTGGCGGCCGAGGCGCGTGCGCGCGGCGTGGTGCGGAGGTGGCGGGCGTTTGCCAGCCACTACGCCCCGGCGGGTAGCGGGCCGCTGCGGGTGTTCGACGGACCGCCGTGGAACCCTGAGCTCACCGAGGCGATGCTGCGGGATCTGCGAGATGCCATTCTCTGGCGCGCTCTGGCCGGTGAGCGAGCCGGCGAGGCGCGCACGGCCTTCCCGTCGCCTCCTGGCGGTGCCGCCCTGGACCGGTGCATGGCTGGGCGCTAGGCGCGGGGCGCTGACGACGGGGCCTGCGGGGCGCCGTCGGCGGCAATTGCACGCTCCGGTGACTGGATCTGCAGGGTTCGCGTCGGGAACGCGAACTCGATGCCGACCTCCGCGAACCTGGCGAGGATTCCCACGTTGACCGCGTGCAGCGTGTTGCGGTAGTCCAGGTAGTCTGGCGTCGTGACCCAGTACACGATCTCGTAATTGAGCGAGGAATCGCCGTACGCGACGAAATGGCACCGGTCGAACCGGGCCTTGTCGGTGGCGCTGACGATGTCGCGCACCAGATCGGGTATGTGGCGCGCCAGCGCCGGGCTCGTGTCATAGGTCACGCCGATCGAAAAGACGACGCGCCGTTCCCGCATTCGCGACCAGTTGCGCATTCGCGACTGGAGCAGGTCGCTGTTGGAGAACACCAGCTGTTCGCCGTTCACGCTGCGCAGACGCGTGGTCTTGAGGCCGATGTGCTCCACGATGCCTGTCAGGTCGCCTACCGTCATCGCCTCACCGACCAGAAAGGGCTTGTCCACCACGATCGCGAGCGCGGCGAAGATGTCGCCGAGGATATTCTGCACCGCCAGGGCCACGGCCACGCCGCCGATGCCCAGACCGGTGATGAGCGGTGTGATCTCCTGTCCGAAGGTGTTCCGCAGCGCGAACAGGGCGAGGAGCAGCCATACGGCGACGCGCGCCAGCGCGCCGAAGGCAGCCAGCGTCGTGATGCTGACGCTCTCGCCGACGCGCCGTTCTGCCCAGTGCCGGATCCAGTACGCGATGAGCGCGTTCCCCCACAGGCCCACCTGGAGGAGAATCGCCAGCTGCGTGATCACGTGGATCCATTTGTCCACCGACGCGGTGACACCGCTGGGGAAGACCAGGACACGCGCCGCGGTGGCGAGCGCCAGCGCGACGATCAGATACGGCCGGATGCTCCGGAGCAGGCTGACGAAGAAGTCGTCGACGTCGGTCGTCGTCTTTTTCGCGATGGCTTCGAGGCGGCCTACGATGACGCGGCGCGCGGTGAGCAGCCCCACCAGAACGAGCGTGAAGACCACGCCCGCTCTGATCCAGTCGATGAGGGAATTTCCCAGGAACGTTGTGACCACGAGTCGCGAAGAGTTCAGGTCAACAGGGATGAACGGCGCGTATGCCGCTGCGCTGCCGTTGCACGATTCGGTGCCGGGATGCCTTGTTCCGTGGGGATCACTCCACGAGGAAGACCATGTTCGAGACGATCGCCTCCTTTCGCGGGGCGTACGAAAACCAGATTACTGCCACGCAACGCCTCATGAACGCCCTCACCGACGCCTCGCTCGCTCAAGTCGTGGCCGAAGGCTATCGCACGCTCGGCCGGATCGCCTGGCACCTTACAACCAGCGTCGGTGACACCATGCGGCGCACCGGGCTCGAGATCGCGGGTCCGCCGGTGCGGGCACCGGTCCCGGCCACGGCGAAGGAGGTTGCGGACGCCTACGCCACGGCGAGCCTTTCGACTCTATCACAAGTCACGGGGAAATGGAACGACGAAACGCTGCGCGTGGTGGACGACATGTACGGAGAGCCCTGGACGAGGGGATACACGCTCCTCGCCATGATCGTGCACGAAGCGCATCACCGCGGCCAGATGACCGTGCTCATGCGTCAGGCGGGATGCGAGGTGCCCGATGTGGTGGGACCGTCGAAGCAGTCGTGGGCCCGGTGGGGCATGCAGCCGCCGGCCGTTTGACGATACGGGAACCTCAGGCGACGATTTGGCGATAAGTAGCCTGTGGCGCCGTCGCGCCCTGGCCTTGTGGGAAGGACCTGCACCGTGAGGAGCGTGTTTCATGCTGATTCGTGTCACTCCGCCGCATCCGGTCCGCTCGTCGGAGATCACTGACGAGGCGACATATCATGGGCGCCGCGATTTCCTGCGGAAGGCCGGCCTGCTCGGAATCGCCGCCGCCAGCGTGGCCGCACCGGCTCTGGCTCGCGCCCTCGACGCGGTGCGCGGCGTCGGGGGCAGCGTCCCGGGTGACGCGGAGCCCACACCGGGCGGCCAGGGCACCCCGGAGTTCGGCGCCGAGCTGAGGAAGGAACTGACGTCACTGGACGACGTGACCGGCTACAACAACTTCTATGAGTTCGGGACGGACAAGGAAGATCCCGCGGCCAACGCGAAGAACTTCCGCACCACGCCGTGGACGGTGCGGGTGGAAGGGATGGTGGCGAAGCCGGCGGACTACCATCTCGAGGACTTCATCAAGCCGTACAAGCTGGAGGAGCGGATCTACCGGCACCGTTGTGTGGAGGCGTGGTCGATGGTCATTCCGTGGATGGGCTTCCCGATGGCCGATCTGCTCAAGGCGGCGCAGCCGCAGCCCTCGGCAAAGTATGTCGAGCTGACGACGCTCTACGATCCGAAGCAGATGCCCGGTCAACGGATTCCGGTGCTGGAGTGGCCCTACGTGGAAGGGCTGCGGATGGATGAGGCGATGCATCCGCTGGCGTTGTTCGTGGTGGGAGTGTACGGGAAGATGCTGCCGGGCCAGAACGGTGCGCCGCTGCGCCACGTGGTGCCGTGGAAGTACGGGTTCAAGGGATGCAAGTCGATTGTGAAGATCCGGCTCACCGACAAGGAGCCGAGGACGGCATGGAACGTGGCCGCGCCTAACGAGTACGGGTTCTACGCGAACGTGAATCCCGAGGTGGACCATCCCCGGTGGAGCCAGGCCCGGGAGCGCATCATCGGCAGTTTCCGGTCGAAGCCGACACTGATGTTCAACGGCTACGCGGACCAGGTGGCGAGGCTCTACGCCGGAATGGATTTGCGCCGCTATTACTGATGACGGCGCCGCGGACGATGGAAGCGCGGGGGGCCCCCCCCAAAACAGAATATGGTGCCGATGCCGCAACAGCGCGTCACCGTTCCAACGCGCGCGCCATCAAACCCCCGCGCTGGCTCAAACCGCTCGTCATCGCCGCCGGCTTCCTGCCCTTCGCCTGGCTCGTCTTCGGCTTCCTCTCCGACTACTACGCCGGCACGCGCCACTTCGGCGCCAACCCCATCAAGGCGATGGAGCACTTCACCGGCGACTGGAATCTGCGATTCCTCGCCGCCTGCCTCGCTGTGACCCCCGCCATCCGCCTCACCCGGCAAGGATGGCTCATCCCCTACCGCCGCATCTTCGGGCTCTTCGCGTTCCTCTACATCGTCTCACACCTCACCATCTACTTCGTGCTCGATGTGGAGCTGCGTTGGGCCGACCTCGTAGCAGACGTCATGAAGCGGAAGTACATCACGCTCGGGATGATCGGCTTCCTCCTGCTGGTGCCGCTCGCACTCACGTCCACCAAGGCGTCGATCCGGTGGCTCGGGAGCAAGCGCTGGAATGCCCTCCACCGCACGGTCTACGCCTCCGCTGTCCTGGGCACGATCCACTTCTGGATGTCCGTGAAACGCGACATCACCGACCCCCTCATCTTCGCCGTCATCTTCACGGCGCTGCTGGGATACCGGGTGTCGGCCGCGACGGCCACACGGCGCAAGCGGATGGCGCGCGAACGGACCATCGCGCAATCGACGGCGGCCGTGTAGCGGCGTTCCCGCACCCATGAGGCCTCCGTTCACGCCGGAACCGCACTACCCGTTCCGCCTGGTGGTGCTGTCCACAGTGCTGGTGGCCGCCGCCTGTCTGTCCGCGTTCGCCGGCGATGCCGGCGAGCGCGTCGGCGCCTGGTTGATGGCCGTCGGTGTGGCCGGTCTCGTGACGTCCATGATGGCGCTGGGAGCGCTGCGCCCGGGGCGCCGGTCGCGTGCGATGACGGGCCTGTTCATCGGGACATTCCTTGCGCTGCTGGCGTCCTTCGCGGCCGGCCTGCTGTGGTCCTCCGGTGGTCGGACGGAAACCCGCGTAGCCCTCGGTCTCCCGCTTCCGTCCGCAATTGTCATGTACGGCGCGGGGGCGCTGCTGCTGGTGCTCGTGTCGCTCGGGTACGCGTGGACCTTCGACGCATCGCCCCTCGATCCGGACCGTGTCATGCGCCACGTGCCTGATGCGCGGTCGATTCCCACGGATGCCGCGGGCGACACCCCGAAGGAACCAGCGCGTCCGCGTGAATGACCAGCGATCGGACGGGTAGCGCGTTGCCGACCGACCGCGATCGGGTCGTCGGCGCGGATACGCCGAGCCGGTGCTGACCGGGCTTCTGGCCGTCCAGGCGACGACGCTGCCGGCGCTTTCGCGACCGGTCATCGCGGGCGTCTCGCTTGGCTACTTTGCGGTGGTGGCCGCGATTGCGGTCTGGGCCACTCGGCGTACCCGCACTGCCGGCGACTTCTTCCTGGCGGGAAAGCAGCTCGGCATCTGGACGATGTCGATCGCCGCCATGGCGGCCACCATCTCGGGCTTCTCGTTCATCGGCGGTCCGGGGCTCGTCTATGCGGAGGGACTCGGCGCCGCCTTCATCGTGCTGCCGGTGGCCGTCACGTCGTCGCTGGTGGGGTGGACGCTGGGGACCCGGCTTCGCCTGCTCGCCGACGCGCGCGGAGTGTTCACCATTCCCGATGCGATCGGTGCGCGCTATCGGTCCCGCGCCGCGCAGGGACTGGCGGCGGTTGCGATTCTGGTGGCGGTGGTCGGCTACATGGCCACCAATGTCCTCGCGTTAGGCGTGGTGATCGACGGCGTCTTCGGCACCGGACTCGCGCCAGGCCTCTGGATCGGCACCCTGGTGACGCTGGCCTACTCGGCATCGGGCGGCATCAAGGCCGGCGTCTACACCGATCTCTTTCAGGGGACGGTCATGGCGGTCGCGTCGCTGCTGGTATTCGCCTACGTGTTACGGGTGGGCGCGAGCCTGGGCGGGGCGGCCGGAGCCATCGTCCCGGTCGATCCGGCCTTCCTGTCGCCGTGGGGCAGAATGACCCCCCTCGCCGCACTGTCTCTCTACTTCGTCTTCGGCGTCGGTGCGGTCGGGCAACCCCATGTCCTGCACAAGTTCTACATGATCCGCGATCCCCGTCGGCTCAGGTGGTATCCCCTCCTCAGCGGGGTCGCCATCGTCGTCGCGCAGCTCCTGTTCATCGGCGTCGGCATCGTGGTCCGGGCGCTGGTTGCCCGCGGCGGACTGCCGGCGCTGGCGCGCCCCGATGATGCCGCGCCGCTCTTCCTGATCGGTTACACGCCGCTCGCCCTCGCGGCGATCGTGTTCGCCGGCGTCGCGGCCGCGATCATGAGCACCGTGAACTCGTTTCTCAACGTCGGCGCCGCGGCGGTGACGCACGACCTCGCCGTTGCGCTCGGGCGCCGGGTGCGCGACGAGCTCCTGTGGGGGCGTGTCGCAACCATTGCCATTGCCGCCGTCGCCGCCCTCGTGGCCACACTCTCGCGCACCCTGGTTGCGTTCCTCGGCATCTTCGGCTGGGGCCTCTTTGCCTCGACGCTGGTGCCGGCGCTGGCCGTGGGCATGAACTGGACGGGCGGTACCCGGTCCGGCGCAATCGCATCGATGTCGACCGGCCTCGTCGTGACTCTCGTCTTCGAGAGCCTGGCCCATTTCGGCGTGTTCACGTTTCCGGCCGGCGTCACCGCGACCGCACTGGCGCTGGTGGCGTCACTGCTGGTATTCGTCGCGGTGTCGTTCGTGACGCGGCGCCGTGCCGCCCGCGACCTCGATGACGACATCCGCACGATTGTGGAGGGGTGACGCGCCGTCAGCGCTGTCGCGGGCTACCGCGCCCGACCGGCACCGAATCCCTTGGCCTGGTGTCGGAGTCGAGGCCAGGCGGAACGGGCGCTCGGGACGGGGTCTCGTACGACTTGAAGTCAATCTGATCGGCCAGTCGCGTGACCTCGGCGATCCGTTTCGACTGCGCGAGGACCGCCGTGGCCGCCGAATCCTGCCCCACCCAATGCAGCACCTGGGTGAGCAGCAGCCCCGTGACGAGATAGCTCACCGGCACGTTGAGCGAAGCGCGGTCGGGCCATCCGCCCTTCCGGTCGAACGATCGCGGTCCCAGTGAATCCTCCAGCCAGAGATCGCGGCTGCGCGCGACGTCCACGAAGCCCTGTCCCGCGACGAGCACCGTGTCGCGCGTCGCGACCGGACGGTGCTGCGCCAGCTTTCGGGCGAGACCCTGGGTCACCAGCCACGGGCCCAGTCCCAGCTGCTGCGGGTAGTCGGCCGTCGTGACCCCGAAGTAAATCGGCCGATCGGGGTTGTCCTGGATCAGGTGGAACACCGCGACGTCCGCCTTCGTCAGCACGCGCGGCGTGATCGTCGCCCGAATGTCTCCCGGTCCGACGAACACCGACGTGTCCTGTACCTGGTACATCAGCGGCATCGTGTCCGCCTCATCGAGCGTCATGTGCAGGACCGGCCCCGATGGCCTCGACCAGACCTTCCCGCGGTAGATCGCGGGACCCTTCGCTTCATCGTACTCGCGGACGGGCATCCTGATCAGCTGCCGCACGTACCAGTCGGTGTTCAGGAGTTCGGTGTTGGCCACTACCACGTCGCGGCGAATGCCTTCCACTTCCTGCGCGTACCAGAGCGGAAACGTGTCGTTGTCACCGGCCACCACCAGGATGCCGTACGGCTCCACCGAATCGAGCATGTCGTGCGCGAAGTCGCGGGTGGTCGTATCGCGGTGCCGGGTGGCCACGGACCAGTTGCCGAAGAGTGGAAAGAAGGCAACTGCGATCACCGGTGCCGCGACGGCCCATCCGCGCCACCGCGGCCGCGCCGCACCGCTGACCCGCGAAGTCAGGCCGGTGACGAGTTCGGCGATCGACTCCCAGACGAACATCAGTCCGAGCGCCGCCCACACACTCCAGGCCGAGAAGCTCCAGAGGTAGAAGTAGTCACGATCGCGCACTTCACGCGGCACCGCGCTCCCCAGTTGGAGCGACTGCGAGTATCCGTACCTGAAGTTCAGATAGACGATCAGCAGCAGCGTGAGGGTCCCCATCAGCGGCCCGAAATACCAGAAGCTGCGCCGGTCGCGCTGCCAGTGTATCCACGCGCCCACGAGCCCGAGCACCAGGAAAAATCCCGCCATCGCGGCCTGCACTGCGGGCATACGATCGTACGCGTCGCGGAACCACTGCCAGCGGAAGTACGTCCACCACATGCCGACCTGCGCCGTGATCGGCGCCTGTCGTTGCAGGAGCGACGGCTTCCCGAATTGTTCGCGATTGAAGTTGTACTTGAATGCATCCCACGTTCGCGCGCTGAACGTGCAGTTCCAGTGGAATTCGGTTCGACACCCGGTAGGCTCCCCCTCGTTCTCGGCGGGGAAGTGCGCCGCCCGGATCGGCTGCGTGGCGAACGGGGTGAGACCGAGCACCAGTGCACCGACGCACGCCAGGAGCAGACGCCAGCGCCGCAAGGTGGCCGGACGCCGAATGAGCACCGCGGTGGCAACGGCGGGTCCCGGGATGAAGCCCGCCATGTGGTTCGCGTAACCGAGTCCCAGCAGGTACGCGACGAGCACAAGCAGGCGGTCGCCGCGCCGTCCATCGGGCTGGTCCATCCAGCGAATTGTGAGCCAGGAGACCAGGGCGACGCCCAGCAACGCGACCGTGTACACCTTCTCGTTCACCACCGACTGACTCCAGACGGTGAACGCCGTGGCGCCCAGCAGCGCGGCCAGGCCGCCGCCGGCCATCCGCTGCCATCGATGGGTGAGCCAGCGTGCGAGCACGTGCTCCGCCACCAGGAACCAGAGACCCGCTGAGACGGCACTGCACAGGGCCGCCAGCAGATTGACCCGGACCGCCGGACTGCCACCGAACGGAAGCAGGGTGAACACGTGGCCCAGCAGCACGAACAGCGGATTGCCGGGTGGGTGCGGCAACCCCAGCACGTACGCCGCCACGATGTACTCGCTCGTGTCCCACATGGCCGTGGAAGGCCCCAGCGTGATGACGTACAGGATGAACACGAGCAGGGCCGCGATCGCGGCCGCTCCGTACGACGGGCGATGACCGGGCTCGGAGGTGTCGGCAACAGGCATGGAGACGAACCCGTGGATGGGTGGAGGAGGCGAATCGCGGGCCGGGCGGCAAAGGCCGACCGGCCCGATTCAACTATAGCACGCGCGCCGCGCAGCGGCCTCGGAGGGAGAAAAAACGGGTCAGAGTCGATTGTACGGAATCGGGGTCAGAGTCGAACTACCGGTGGCGTTGCCGGCAGTTCGACGCTGACCCCGATTTCCGCCGGTACCTAACGCCTCACCACGTCGTTGACCGCGAGCGTCACATCGTTCACGAACTGCGCCATCAGAGTGGGCATGGTTCCATCGTCGGCCCGCAGCGTCCGGGACGTCCCGTTCGCGCGGATGATCAGCGTATAGGCGCGCATGTCGGCGCTGCCCACGGTGACGCCATAGTCGCGTCGCAGAGCGCGGAATTCCGGTGTCGCGGCGCGCTCATACAGGTTCTCGACCAGGCTGCCCGTCACCTTGCCGTTGAGGGAGTCGTTGGGGGTGCAATTGACTGCCGGTGCGCAGATGGCCCGGAACACCCAGTACGCGGCGCCGGTGGCACTGTCGATGTGTGCCATGGTGTGGAGCGCCGCGATCCCACCGTCGGCAACGACGTCGATCCCCGGCGCCGACACGGTATCCGCGGCTACTTCCTCAGCGGTGGTGATCGCGCCGCAGCCTGCTGTGCCGGCCACCAATGCCGCCGCGGTCGCAGCTCGCCCGGCGGTGCGAACCCACCGTGAGCGCCAGGAGCGTCGCGGCAACCAGTGAGATGACAGCGTCGCAAGGGAACTGCCCTCCCTCTGAGCCGCGTCAGTTCGTCCACGTTGTGCCATGGGAACTCCCCCTGCGCTGACGTTACACTTCGCCGGTGCACTCCCCAAGCATCTACGACGCCTTCGCGGTCGCGGCGCCGGGCCTCGAGGCCATCGTCGCCGCCGAGCTCCGCCTGCTCCGCGCCTCGCGCGTGCATTCGATCACCGGAGGCGTGGAATTCCGGGCCGGTCGTGAGGTGCTGTACACCGCCAATCTCCACCTTCGTTCCGCCAGTCGCGTCCTGGTACGACTGGCGAGCTTCCATGCCGACTCGTTCGCGGAGCTCGAGCGCCGCGCCCGCCGCCTTCCCTGGGCGTCGATCATTCCCTCAAAAGGCCGCGTGCACCTGCGCGTGACCTGCCACAAGTCACGGCTGTACCACTCCGACGCGGTCGCCGAGCGGATCTACGACGCCATCGGCGCCGCTACCGGCGCCTCACCCACGAGGAAGACACGCGATGCCGGCAGCGCCCCCGATGACGATGGAGACGAAGCGCAGCTGTTCGTGGTGCGTCTCGAGCGCGATGAGTGTGCGATCAGCGTGGATACCTCCGGGGCGGCGCTCCACCGCCGCGGATACCGGCTCGCCGTGACGCAGGCCCCACTGCGGGAAACCCTTGCCGGCGCGATGCTTCTGGCGAGCGGATGGGACGGTTCGACGCCGCTCCTGGATCCGTTCTGTGGATCGGGGACGATCCCGATCGAGGCGGCACGCTTCGCGCGACGGATCGCGCCGGGCCGCGACCGCCGGTTCCGATTCATGGACTGGCCCGACTTCGACAAAGCCCTCTGGGCTGGCGTCTGGGCCAGGGCGCGTGAGGCAGAACGGACCTCCACCTCGGCACCGATTGTCGGCACTGACCGGAGCGGATGGGCCCTGCGTGCCGCCAACGGCAATGCCGCGCGCGCGGACGTCGAAGACGATGTGGTCTTCGGCCGCCACGACGCCAACGCCATCGTGCCGCCGGCGGCGACCCCGGGCTGGCTGGTGTCCAATCCGCCGTACGGCGTTCGGCTGGGCCGACGCGATGAGTTGCGCGCGCTCTATGCGCACTTCGGTGCCTCGCTGCGCGGGAACTTCGCCGGCTGGCACATCGGCATCCTCTCCACCGATCGGCGGCTCGATGCCCAACTGCGCGTGCCCCTGCTCGAGCGATTCCGCACCTCGAACGGCGGAATCCGCGTGCACTTCCTGGTGGGCCATCTCCCGGTGTCCATTCCCGCTTAGATTCCATTCATGTCCATACCGCCTGTGACCGGCGTCTACAACGACGGATTCATCGCCGATCTGTACGACCGGTATCGGCGCGATCCGACGTCGGTCGACGAGAGCTGGCGCCAGTATTTCCGCTTCGCCGAGATGCTGACCGGCGGCGCGACCCCGGTCACGACGGTCGCGGCCGATGTCTCCTACCTGCGCCGGGTCGCCGGCGCGGCGGCGCTCATCGAGGCGATCCGCATCTACGGACACTTTCAGGTGCCGCTCGACCCGCTGGGATCTGCCCCGACCGGCGCGGCGGAGCTGGCGCCGGCGTTTTACGGCATCGCCGAAGAGGACCTCGCCGTGGTGCCGGCGCCCGCCCTCGGCTTCGCCATGGGCACCGCGGCCGATGTCGCCGCCCGCCTGCGCCGCCTGTACACCTCCCGCCTCGGATACGAGTTCGAGCACCTGGAAAGCGAGGACGAGCGCGACTGGTTCCGCCGCATCATCGAGGGCGAGGAGTTGCGCCGATTCCTCACGCCGGACGAGAAGCGCGCGCTGCTGCGCCGGCTCACCGAAGTGGACGGACTGGAGCGTTTCATTCACCGCACCTACGTGAACGTGAAGCGCTTCTCGATCGAAGGGACGGACGCGCTGGTGCCGATGCTCGACGTGGCCATACACGATGCCGCCCTCGGCGGCACCCGCGAAGTGGTGATCGGGATGGCCCATCGCGGACGCATCAACGTGCTGGCGCACATCCTCGGCAAGCCGTTAGGCATCATTTTCGACGAGTTCGAGGGGAAGCACGCCGACCTGGACGAGAGCGAAACCGGCGACGTGAAGTACCACCTCGGCTACGAGGCCGAGCGCACCCCGGGCGACGGACACGTCGTGCGCCTTACGCTGCTCCCGAATCCGAGCCACCTCGAGGTGGTGAATCCGGTCCTCACCGGACTGGCCCGCGCCCGGCAGCAGCACTACGCGGCCGCCGGCGCCGAACGCGACGAAAATGCGGTCCTTCCCGTCCTGGTCCACGGCGACGCCTCGTTCCCCGGAGAGGGCGTGGTAGCCGAGACGCTCAATCTGTCGCGGTTGCGCGCCTACCGGGTCGGCGGCACCCTCCACATCATCTGCAACAACCAGATCGGGTTCACAACCAATCCGGCGGACGGCCGTTCCACGTACTACGCCAGCGATCTGGCGAAAGGCTTCGAAGTACCCATCGTGCACGTGAACGCGGACGATCCGGAGGCGTGCGTCACTGCGGTCCGGCTGGGGATCGCCTACCGGCAGCAGTTCGGCAAGGACTTCCTGGTGGACCTGGTCGGATACCGACGCTGGGGGCATAACGAGGGCGACGAGCCCGCTTACACGCAGCCGAAGCTGTACGCCGCCATTCGCGCGCACCCGCCGGCACGCCAGATCTGGGCCGAACGGCTGGTGCGCGAGAACGTCATCACCCAGGAGGACGTCGAGGAGGAGGAACGCACGGTGATGGCGCGACTCGAAGCCGCCCACGCCGCGCGGCACCCCGAGCCGGAGCCCGAGTCGGACGGCGCGCGTTCCGGCGACGCGGCGCCCCCCCATGAAACCGCGGTGCGCGCCGAGCTGCTGATCTCGCTCAACGAGCGCCTGCTCACCTGGCCGTCCGATCTCCACGTCCACGAGCGACTGGCCCGCCAGCTCGAGCGGCGCCGCACGGCCATGCACGGTGACGCCGATATCGACTGGGGACATGCCGAAGCACTCGCGTTTGCAGCTCTGCTGGCCGAGGGGGTCGACGTCCGACTCACCGGTCAGGACACCGAACGGGGCACCTTCTCGCACCGCCACGCCGTGCTCCACGACGTCGACAGCGGCGCTGCGTACACGCCGCTCCAGCACCTGCCTGATGCGAGTGGCCGGTTCGAGGTCTGGAACAGTCCGCTCACCGAAATGGCGGTGCTGGCTTTCGAGTATGGCTTCAGCACTGCGACCCCCGGCGCCCTGGTGCTGTGGGAAGCGCAGTTCGGGGACTTCGCCAACATGGCGCAACCGGTCATCGACCAGTTCATCGCCGCCGACACCGTGAAGTGGGGACAGGACTCCTCGGTGGTGCTGCTCCTCCCGCACGGTTACGAAGGGCAGGGCCCCGAGCATTCGAGTGCGCGGCTGGAGCGATTCCTCCAGCTGTGCGCCGAAGGGAATATCCGCGTTGCATATCCCACGTCGCCCGCGCAGTACTTTCACATTCTGCGCCGCCAGGCCTGGGAGCCCGTGCGCCGGCCGTTGGTTCTGATGCAGCCGAAGTCGATGCTTCGGCTCTCGGCGGCGGCCTCACGCCTCCAGGACCTCACGCAGGGGAGATTCCAGCAGGTGATCGACGACCCCGCAGTGCCGGCGCGCGACGACATCACGCGGCTGGTCTTCTGCACCGGCAAACTCTACTACGAGTTGGTCGCCGGAGAGAAGCCCAGGCACCTCGCGGTCGCGCGTGTGGAGGAGCTGTACCCCTGGCCGCATGACGAGGTGTCGCGGGTCGTGGACGCGTATCCGAACGTGGTGGAGATCGTGTGGGCGCAGGAGGAACCCAAGAACATGGGTTCCTGGAGCTACGTTGCTCCGCGACTGCGGGCCTCGGCGGGGAACGCCCTGATCATCCGCTACGTCGGCCGCCCCGAGCGGGCCAGCCCGGCGGAAGGGTCGGTGACGGTGCACCAGGCCGAACAGGCACGCATTGTGGCGGATGTGCTGGCCGCGCCGAATATTCCGGGATTCAGGCCTCCGCGGGTCGGCGCCGGACGCTGAACCCGTTTCACCGGAGGTCGCACAACAACCGGTCGCGGCTGGGGGCTCGCGGTCCATGGGGGTCCGGTTGGATCGCCCATGGCCCCATGCCTTGGACGTCACCGCCCGCAGCCGGTCGCTCACGCACGCTCACTCGACCCGCAGCCGGTCGCTCACGCACGCTCACTCGACACCATGCACAGACGCATCTGCATTGCCATCGCCTGCTCCCTCGTTTTCGGCCGCGCCGGTAAGGCCCAGGAGCGTGGCGCCGCCGCCCTCGGTGAGCTGGTGTCCGGTCTCTCGGTGTCCGGACGCGTGCTCGTCATCGCCGCCCATCCCGACGACGAGGACAACCAGCTGATCGCGTGGCTGGCCACCGGCCGCCATGTCGAAACGGCGTACCTGTCGCTCACCCGTGGAGACGGCGGTCAGAACCTGATCGGCAACGAACTCGGCCAGTCGTTAGGCGCCATTCGCACCGAGGAGTTGCTGGCCGCCCGTCGCATCGACGGTGGCAGGCAGTTCTTCAGCCGGGCCTACGATTTCGGCTTCTCCAAGTCGGCCGCCGAGTCGTTCGCACAGTGGCCGCATGATTCCGTGCTGCAAGACGTGGTTACCGTGGTCCGCGCGTTCCGCCCCCACGTGATCGTGGCAATCTTCACCGGCACCCCGCGCGACGGCCACGGTCAGCACCAGGTCTCGGGTATCGTCGCGAGAGAAGCGTATGACCTGGCCGGGGACACGGTACGCTTCCCCAGAGCCGCCACCGCCGGTCTCGGTCCGTGGACGGTGCAGAAATTCTATCGTCGTGCGCGCGGAGAGCCGCCGACCCTCTCCATCGATGTGGGAGAGTACGATCCGCTGCTCGGGCGCTCGTATGGAGAGATCGCCGACGACGCGCACTCCCAGCACAAGTCGCAGGCCACCGGCTCGCTGCAGCGCAAGGGAGCGCGAACCGACGGGCTGCGGCTCGAGGAGGCGCGGTCGGGAATGCCGGCCAACGGCCTCATCGAGCGCTCGATTTTCGACGGCGTGGATACCACCTGGGCGCGCTTCCGCACAACGGTGCGCACCTCATCCGGACGCGCCGCGCTCGACTCGCTCCCGGCCGCTTTCGCCGCTGCACGCGAGCGATTCGATGCCTTCGCCCCGGAGAAGCTGCTCCCCGCGATGGCGAGAATCAGCCGCCTTCTGGACGCGGTGTGTGGCGCTCCGGCCGGCGCGTCCGCCGCGCTGTGCCAGGATCCCGCCGCCATGCCGGGAACCCGGGTGACGATCGATTCCGATCTCGCAACCAGCGTGGCCGTCGCGCGCGCGCGTCTCAGCCAGGCATTGTCCATCGCCGCCGGAGTGGCGGTGGAAGCGACGGCGTCACGCGAAGTCTGGGGGGTGGGTGAACAGGTACCGGTCTCGGTGGAGATCTACGACCGCGGCCAGCTGCCGGTTCAGATCGGCGACGTCGGGGCCACGATCGGGCGGCACGCGCTCGCGGCTGAGCATCCGACCTGGACGACGCTCGGCCCCGACAGCACGTGGACGCGCCGGCTCACCACCGACGCCATGAGCGATACCTCGCAGCCCTGGTGGCTGGTCCAGCCGCGTCAGGGCTCGATGTTCACACCCGAAGTACGCGGGGTCGAGGAAAGCAGCCGCCCCGCCGCAGCCGGCGTGCGGGTGGAGTTGGCGGTTGACAGCGCGCCGCTCACGCTCTGGGTGCCGGTCGTCTACCGGCACGCCGATCCGGTCAGGGGCGAGATGGACAGGCCGGTGGCGGGCGCCCCCGCGATCACCCTGCTCCTCGATCATGAAGTGGAGTACGCGCCGGCCAACACGAACTTCCAGCGCACCATCCGCGTGCATCTGACGTCCGCGGCGTCAGCGTCGCGCGACGTCGACGTGACCTTGCGACTCCCGAACGGACTCCAGGCCGACACGGTGGTGCGCCACCTGACCCTTCCCACACCGGGCTCGGAGCGCACGGTCGCCTTCGTCGTGCACGGACGGCTGCCGGTGGGACGACACCACCTCCAGGCGGTCGCCACCAGCAATGGCGAGACGTTCACCGATGGCTACACCGCCATCGAGTACGACCACATTCGGACGCAGCGGCTCTACCGGCCGTCGACGCTGGAACTGGAGGCAGTGGATCTCGCGTTGCCGGCCAATCTCCATATTGCCTACATCGCCGGCGTGGGTGACAACGTCGCGCCGACGCTGGAACAGCTCGGCATCAACGTCACGCTGCTCGATCCGGCGCAGCTTTCGCGCACCGATCTGTCGAAGTTCAGCGCGATTGTCGTCGGTACGCGGGCCTACGAGGCCAATGCGTCGCTCGTGGCCGGCAACCCGATCCTCCTCGACTACGTGAAGGGTGGGGGGACGGCGGTGGTGCAGTACGGCCAGTACGAGATGCCGTCGCTCCTGCCGTATCCCATCACGCTCGCACGCCCCGCCGATCGCGTGACCGTCGAGGACGCACCGGTGCGGATCGTCGATCCCGCGTCGCCGGTGCTCACCACGCCCAACCGGATCACCACCGCCGACTTCACGGGCTGGCAGCAGGACCTGACACTCTACATGCCGCGCACGTTCGACCCCAAGTACGCCGCGATGCTCGAGGTCAATGATCCCGGCGAACCGCCCAACAAGGGCGCGATCCTGGTCGCTCCCTACGGCAAGGGGACCTTCGTGTACACCACGCTCGCGTTCTTCCGCCAGCTGCCTAACGGCGTGCCGGGCGCGGCGCGCCTGTTCGTGAATCTGCTGGCGGCGAAGGCGGACCGGGTGGTGCAGTAGGGACGCGGCGATGACTGACGAGCCCGTCGAGTCGGGGCGCCGGCGATTCCGCCGGACCCTGCTGGCCGTGCTGAGCGTGCAGATCGTCACCCTGTGCGCACTCTGGCTGCTCCAGACACGCTACTCCGGCTGACGCCGCGCACATGCACTGGCTCAACTGGCTGATCGTCGTCGGCTACCTCGTCTATGTCGTCACCGACGGCATCCGGCGGGCGAAGGGGACGAAGGAGCTGGAAGGGTACTTCCTCGCCAACCGCAGCCTGCCGTGGTGGGCGGTGGGGCTGTCGGTCATGGCAACGCAGCTGTCCGCCGTCACCATGATCGGCACGACCGGCCAGGGGGCCACCGACGGCATGCGTTTCGTGCAGTTCTACTTCGGACTGCCGCTGGCCATGGTCATCCTCGGGGTGACGCTGGTGCCCCTGCTGCACCGGGCCCGGGTTTTCACCGCCTACGAGTATCTCGAACGACGATTCGATGCACCGACCCGCTCGCTGACGGCCTTCCTCTTCCTTGTCTCGCGCGCGATGTCGTGCGGCGGGATCATTGCCGCGCCGGCCGTGGTATTCTCGGCGATATTCGGATGGAGCATCGGCTGGTCGGTGGCCCTGATGGGCGTTCCAACCGTGCTCTACACCATGATCGGCGGCGTCCAGGCGGTGACCTGGGCGGACGTGAAACAGATGGTGATCATCGTGGGTTCGCTGATCGCGATCGTCGTGGTGTTGCTGATCAAGCTGCCAGTCAGTCCCGATGCCGCGTTGCACCTTGCGGGCTCGGCGGGCCGTCTGCGCGTATTTGATTTTTCGTTCGACCTCACGAATCAGTACACGGTCTGGTCGGGGGTCATTGGCGGCACCTTCCTCATGCTCTCGTATTTCGGCACGGATCAGAGCCAGGTGCAACGCTACCTCACGGCGAAGTCGGTGGATGAGGCGCGCAGCTCCCTCCTGATGAGCGCGTACTGGAAGATCCCGCTCCAGGCGCTGGTGCTCCTGGTCGGCGTGCTGGTGTTCGTGTACTTCCTGTTTCAGACGCCGCCCTTGTTCTTCAATCCCGCGCACGAGCGGAGCGTGCGGGACGCGGATGCGCCGGCCTACCAGCAGCTGGAGACGCGCTATCAGTCCGCCTTCACCGCGCGCGAACGCGCCGCCCGCGAGCTCGCCATCACCGCGCGCTCCGACCGCGACGGGGTCGTCGCGGCCCGCGCCGACTTCGCCCGGGGCGACAGCGCCGTGCGCGCCGTGCGCTCCGACGCCCTGGCTCTGGCCGGCCGGGTCACCGGCGATCACTCGAGCGACGCGAACTATATCATGCCCCGGTTCGTGCTCTCCGAGCTACCCATTGGTCTCGCCGGGCTGTTCATCGCCGCCGTGATGGCGGCAGCGATGTCGAGCATCGCTGCCGAGCTGAATTCGCTGAGCACGGCAACGGTCGTGGACTTCTATCGCCGCTGGGTGCGGCCGGTGGCATCGGACGCGCATTTTCTGCGGGTCTCCAGAATGGCGACGGCGTTCTGGGGCCTGTTCGCCTGCGTGGTGGCCACCTACGCCGCCACGTTAGGCTCGCTGATCGAAGTGGTGAATCGCTTCGGATCCTTCTTCTACGGATCGATCCTCGGCGTCTTCCTGCTGGCGATGATCCCGAGGGCCCGGGCGCTGGGGGCCTTCGTGGGCCTGCTGGCGGGAATGGCGACCGTCGCGACCGTCGCATTCGGGGCGCCGGCTGTGTCGTTCCTGTGGCATAACGTCGTGGGTGCGGTGACCGTGCTGATCGTCGGGCTCGCGGTGAGCCCGCTGGGGAGGGATCGTCGGCTCGCGACGTCGGGCACACCATGACCGCGGGCCCGGGCTCGCCATCCGGCGCCCCTCGGCGTCCGCGCGTCCTGATCATCGGCGGCGGCTTCGCCGGCATCTGCGCCGCCCGGTCGCTGCGCCGCGCGCCGGCCGATATCACCCTCGTGGACAGCTCCAATCACCACGTCTTTCAGCCACTGCTCTATCAGGTGGCCACCGCCGCCCTCGCACCGAGCGACATTGCCGTCCCGATCCGCTGGCTGCTGCGCAAGCAGAGCAACACTCAGGTCATACTCGGCTCGGTAGCCGGCCTGGCGCTCGATCGCCGCACGGCTACGCTCGACGATGGGCACGAGCTCTCGTACGACTATCTCGTCCTCGCGGCCGGCGCGCGCCACGCGTACTTCGGGCACGACGACTGGGAACGCTGCGCACCGGGCCTCAAGACAGTCGAGGACGCCCTGCTGATCCGGAATCGTTTCCTCCTGGCGTTCGAACGCGCCGAGTGCGCCGCCAGCGACGACGAACGCGCCGCCCTCCAGACGTTGGTGATCGTCGGCGGCGGGCCCACCGGCGTCGAACTCGCCGGCATCCTCATGAGCATCGTGCGACGCGCCTTGCGTCGCGATTTCCGTCACATCGACACTGCGAGCACACGCGTCATCCTGCTCGAGGCTGGCAAGCGCCTCGTACCCGCGCTTTCGGAGCGGCTGTCGCGTCAGGCGGTAGCGGACCTCACCGCGCTCGGCGTGGATGTTCGGCTGAATGCGGCGGTGACGGGCCTCGACTGCGACTTCGTTCACGTGGGTGATGAACGGATTCCGGCCCGTACGGTGTTCTGGGCCGCTGGAAATCGAGCCTCGCCGCTATCCACGCTCCTGGGAGTACCGCTCGACCGGTCTGGTCACGTGCGGGTGGCACCGGATCTCAGCGCGCCGGGACACGCCGAGGTGTTCGTGGTCGGCGACCAGGCCATGGTCACGGAGCCGTCCGGGAAGCCGGTCCCGGCGGTAGCGCCGGCCGCGATGCAGATGGGCCGCGCCGCCGCCGCCAACATCATCCGCGACATCAGGAGGCAGCCGAGGCGCCCGTTCCACTACGTGAACAAGGGCGACCTGGCCGTGATAGGCCGCTACCGCGCCCTTGCCCAGTTCGGTCCGATCGGAGTTACCGGACTCCCGGCATGGCTGCTCTGGCTCTTCGTCCATATTCTGTACCTGGCGGGTTTCCGAAACCGACTCAGCGTGCTGCTCCAGTGGGCGTACGCGTTCTTCACCTGGCAGCGGGGCGTGCGACTCATTCTCTGGTCGAGAAGGGAAGGGACGGGATGAGGGCGGTCGTCAGTTGTCCGCCGTCAGCGGTCAGCTGTCAGCGAAGTGCGCTGGGTGCGAGCGTTGAGCTATAGCTGTGAAGTATGAGGCATGAGCTATGAGCATTGATCCATGAGCCTTGAGCCATGAACTCCAGACACCCTCTCCGCAGCACCCTGAGTCTCTCCCTCACCGCGCTCGTTATGCAGGCAATGCAGCCCTCCCAAGCCTCCGCGCAGAAGCCGGGCGACTGGCCGCAGCACTCCATGGAACGTCCCGTTCCTCCAGTCGTGGATCCAGGGCCCGGCGCACTGCCCGTGCCTCCGCCCCACGACGCCGTGGTGCTGTTCGACGGCCACGGTCTCGAAAACTGGACCTCCGCGACTGGGGGGCCCGCGAAGTGGACGGTGCACGACGGGTACTTCGAGGTTGCCCCTGGCACCGGCAGCATCCAGACGCAACAGGGATTCGGCGACGCACAACTCCACGTGGAGTGGGCGAGCCCTGCGCCGGCCTCCGGTGAGGGTCAGGATCGCGGAAACAGCGGCGTGTACCTCATGGGGTTGTACGAAGTGCAGGTCCTCGACTCGTACGGCAACCGCACCTATGCCGATGGCCAGGCCGCCGCGATCTACGGCCAGTATCCGCCGCTGGTGAACGCCTCGCGCGCGCCCGGCGTCTGGCAGAGCTACGATATCGTCTTCCGCCGCCCGCGCTTCGGCGCCGACGGCCACGTCACCAGTCCCGCCATCATGACGGTCTTTCACAACGGCGTTCTGGTGCAGGATCACGTCGAACTCACCGGTCCCACGGCGCATCAGCAGCGTCCCCCGTATCAGGCGCACGCCGATCGTCTGCCCATCAGCCTCCAGGATCACGGACACAGGGTCCGGTATCGCAACATCTGGATTCGGGATCTCGAGGGCGCTCCGCGCTGACGGTGGCGGAGCGTTCGCGGGCACGCGCCTCCGCGCTGTGGCGCGTCAGTCGGATCGGGGTGGGGAAGCGTGCGGTACCGGACCGGGGACGGGGGCGGCGGTGCGATGCGCGTCGGCGATCGCCGCCCCGGCAGCGGGGGCGAGATGCGCCATCTTCCCGTCACCCGGCGATTCCGGGACCGCTGCCATGGCCGCCGCGGATTGCGAGCTCACTCCCGCGGCCGGCACGCTGTGCTTCGCGTACTGGTCGAGGCCGAGTCCGAGCGAGATAGTGGCGAGGACGAACACCGCCGCGCTGTAGAACGGCACCCCGATCCCGAGATGGTCGAAGGCGAATCCGGCCCAGAGCGGGGCGATGACGCGGGCCACGCCCCCGAAGGTCTGCTGCAGGCCCATGAACAGGCCGCGCTCGTCGGGCGAGATTACCCGCGACAGGAGCGAGGTGACGCAGGGGAAGGTGAACGCGGTGCCCAACGGAATGAGGGCCACAGCGAATGCGAGCATCCCGAGGTGGCGCGACAGCGGCATCAGCGCCAGGCCGAGTGACAGTAACACCACGCCGACCCGCGACAGGCGGGCCTCGCCCAGCCGGTCCACCGCCTTGCCCAGCAGCAGCACGCGGGTGAAGACCGAGATGGCGCCGATGTACATGAAGAAGTACCCGATGGTCTTCTCGGTGACCTGGAACCGGGCGTTGAGGAAGAGCGCCAGCACAGCCGTGGCGCCGTTGAACGCGCCCATGGCGATCGCGTAGATCCAGATCAGGCGCGACGCCGGCTCGGCGGAGTGCGTAATGACCCGCCGCACCGCCTCGCGCGAGCGTCGTTGCGGCTGGTGCCGGTGCAGGGCCGAATGGCGCGTCTCGGTGAGGTACCGGCGCGCGAACAGGATGTTGAGGAAGCAGAGGCAGGCGGCGGCGATTCCGGGGGCGGCCCGCCCCATGTGCAGCGTGCCCGCACCCGGCAGCAGATCCTGCTCGCCTAACGAGACAGCGAATGTTCCCAGTACCGGGCCCAGCGCCACGCCCAGGTTGGTGGCCGCCGACAGCCAGCCCAGGCTGCGGGCCCGGTTCTCCGGTTCGGTGGCGTCGGCCACATAGGCCTGGATCACCCCGACCGTCCCGCCGCCGGCGCCCTGGACGATCCGCGACAGGAACAGCAGCCACAGCGAGTTCGCAAATCCGAATATCAGGAAAGCGATGCCCTCGGCGCCCAGTGCGATGAGCAACGCCGGTCGGCGCCCGAAGCGGTCCGAGAAGCGCCCCCACATCGGTGAACTGAGCAACTGTGCCACCGTGAACGCCGACACGATGAATCCGGTGATCATCCCGATCCCCACCCGGGTCCCGAACAGCTGGAACCCGTTGCCACCGAGCTGCTTCACGTAGAAGGGCAGCAGCGGGATGATCATCAGCAGCCCCAGCATGTCGATGAACGCCGTGGCCATCAGCACGAAGAGCTTGGGCGGGATCTTCCGAACCTCGCGGGCCAGCACGTACAGCAGCGCGGCCCCAATGACGGCCAGCCCGGCACGCACGAGCGGCGATTCGAAGCCGCTGCCCACCTCGAGTGGCATCCGTCGTCAGCTCGCCGCGCGTCCGAGTGCGGCCGGCGGCGTGGCCCTGCCCACCACCCCGGCGAGTGCGACGATGGTCAACACGTAGGGAATCATCTCGACGAACTGGGACGGAATCACCTGGAGTCCCTGCAGCTGGATTTGCAGCGCCTCGGCGGCGGCGAACAGGAAACATCCCGCCGCCACCCGCGCCGGCCGCCAGTTACCGAAAATCACCGCCGCCAGGGCAATGAACCCGCGTCCGGCGGTCATGCTGTCCGTGAACTGATGTTGATCGAGCGCGAGGTACGTACCGCCGAGGGCGGTCAGTCCCCCTGCCAGGCCGACCGCGAACCACTGGATGCGCGCCACCGGCACGCCGACCGACTCCGCCGCCTCGGGCTTCTCCCCCACGGCCCGCACCCGCAACCCGAACGGTGTCCGCGACAGCAGCGTCGACACAAGGAGCAGAGAAAGAATACCGAACACCACCAGCGGGTTCGCGACGGACGAGAGGATGACTCCCGCGCCCCCCGCCGACGCGGTCGACCCGCCGCCGGTGGCGGCGAACCAGTCGAATCCGGGCACCCGAGGCGAATTCGAGGAGCTGTCGAACGCCAGCCGCAGAAAGAACCGGGTCAGGCCCACCGCCAGCAGATTGGCGGCGATGCCGGTCACCACCTGATTCGCACGATAACGGATGCTCACCAGCGCGTGCAGTAGTCCCGCGAGCACGCCACCGCCCAGCCCACAGGCCACGCCCACCCAGGGTGAGTGGGCGAAGTAGCTGCCAATGGCGGCACAGAACGCGCCGGTCAGCATCCACCCCTCGAGAGTGAGCGCGATGATCCCGGCTCGTTCCGAGAGGACGCCTCCGGATGCCGCGAGGAGATACGGCGTCGCGATCCGGAGCGTCTGCACCAGGAAGGCGAGCAGGCTCATGACGGCGCCCGGCGAGCGGCCCGCAGCATCCGCTGTACCTCGGGGACAGTGGCTGCGACGGCGATGATCACCACCGCCGTCAGCACCTCGACCATCTGCTTCGGCACGAGGGCGTTCACGGCCAGACCGCCCTGGGAGATCGTCGCGAACAGCAGCGCGGCGACGACGACCCCGGCGGGATGATTGCGCCCCACCAGCGCAACCGCGATTCCCAGAAAGCCGGCGCCGCCCGCGAATCCGTCCTCGTAGTACCGCTTGTAACCCAGCACGTAGTTGGTTCCTCCCAGGCCGGCGAGCGCGCCCGAGAGGATGAGTGTCCAGAGGTAGACATTTCCCACCCGCACGCCGCCATACTGCGCCGCCCCGGGCTGCAGTCCCACCGCGCGCAGATCGTATCCGGCCCGGGTGCGGAAGAGGTACCATCCGGTCAGCACCGCGGCGCTGGCCGCGAACAGCATCGTGAAGTTCGCCGCCGACCCGTGGAACATGGAGGCCGCGGCCGACAGGCGCGGCACCGCCCCGGCGTGAATCGTCCCTGTGTGCAGCGACTCGGCCACGTGCAGCCGGGATGACACGATCCAGTTCAGGAGCGCCAGGATGACGAAGTTGAGCATGATGGTGACAATGACTTCGCTGGCGCCGAAGCGTGCCTTGAGGACGCCCGGCACGGCACCGGCCAGCCCCCCGCCTAACGCCGCGGCCGCCAGGCAGAGCCCCACCGCCACCGGGGCCGGGGCGCCGGCGGGAAGTGCCAGGCCGGCCAGCGCGGCGCAGAAGCCGCCCACCGCCAGTTGACTCTCCGCCCCGACGTTGAACAACCCCGCCCGGATGCCTAACGCGACGGACAGGCCGGTGAACGAGAGCGTCGTCGCCTTGTACAGCACCTGGCCCAGGCCGTACGCGTTCCCCCACGTCCCCTCCAGCAACAGGCGGAACACGCTCCCGGGCGGCTGCCCGAACGACACGATCAGCACGTCGCCCACCACCGCCGCGATCAGGAGCGCCAGCAGCGCCGGCAGCACCACCGTCGCCATCCGCGATCCGGAGGTCACGCCGCGGCCCCCGTGCCCGACAGCCCCGTCATGTACCGCCCCACCACCTCCACCGTGGCCGCTGCGCGTGAAAGCACGGCGACGAACCGGCCGCCGAACATGACCGCGACCCGATCGGAGAGCGAGAGCACCTCGGCCAGGTCCGCCGAGACGAGGATCACCGCCTTTCCCGCGTCGCGCGCCGCGCGCAGCTGTGCGTGGATGAACTCGATCGCACCCACATCCACGCCACGCGTGGGCTGGGCTGCCACCAGCACCGTGAAGTCGCGCCCCATCTCGCGGGCCACAACCACCTTCTGCTGATTGCCGCCGGACAACGCGCGCGCCGCGAGCAACGGTTCGGGCGGCCGGATGTCGAACGCCGCGATCTGGTGCCGCGCATTGGCCGCGACCTCGTCGCGCTCGATCGCTCCGCGCCTGGAAAACCGATGCTGCTGTCCCAGGATGAGGTTGTCCGCCACCGGGAAATCGAGAATCAGACCACGGTGCTGGCGGTCCTCCGGAATATGCGACAGCCCGCAATCGCTGCGCCCACGAACCGACGCATGCGTGATGTCGCGGTCGCCCAGCCGCACGCTCCCCGACGAGACCTCCCGCAGCCCCGCCACCGCCTCCACCAGTTCGGTCTGCCCGTTCCCCTCCACCCCGGCGATCCCGAGAATCTCGCCGGGAGCGACCGCGAACGTGACGCGGTCCACCGCGCGAGGTCGAAGCGGCGTGGTCACGCTGAGTTCCCGGACCACCAGCGCCGGCGGTTGGTCGGCCTCTGGCGGCACACCGGCTGCGCGATCCGTTCCCCGCGTCGGAGCGCCGGGGTCATGGTCCGTCATCGCCGCTCCGACCGATACCAGCTCTACATCGCGGCCCACCATCATTCTCGCAAGCGCCGAGGGTGTGGCCTCCCGAGTGGCAAGACGCTCCACCGTCTCGCCGGCGCGCATGACCGTGACCGTATCGGAAATCTCGATGACCTCGTCCAGCTTGTGCGTGATCAGGACGACGGCGGCGTCGGCGTCACGCAGGCGACGCAGCACGGCCCAGAGTTCCCGCACTTCGGGCGGCGACAGAACCGCCGTTGGTTCGTCGAGGATCAGGATCCGCGCCCCGCGCCACAGCACCTTGAGGATCTCCACCCGCTGGGCCTCGCCCACCGTCAACCCGGCCACCAGGCGATCGGGGGCGACCACCAGACCGGTCTCCACACCTAACGAGACAACCGCGCGATCGGCCGCGGCGCGATCCAGCCAGGGGCCCTGCGTCATCTCACGCCCCAGCACCAGGTTCTCGCCGACAGTGAGGGTCGGGACGAGCATGAAGTGCTGGTGCACCATGCCGACCCCGGCGGCGATCGCCTCGCGAGTCGTCCAGCCGGTCACATCGCGGCCGCTCACCAGGACCGTACCGTCATCCGGCCGAATGAGTCCGGCCAGAATGCGCATCAGCGTCGACTTTCCGGCGCCGTTCTCGCCTACCACCGCGTGAATCCCGCCACGCGCGACCTGAAGCGACGCGCCGCGGTTGGCCACCACCGCACCGAACGACTTCCGGATTCCCCGGGCCTCCAGGGCCGCGGTCACGGGCCTTCGCCGGATCTCATCGTGTGACCGGCACCGCGATGCGACCCTCGATGATCTCGCGCCGCAGCTCTTCGACGCGGGCGCGCGCCGAATCCGGAATCAGCGCCCGGTTGTGGTCGTCGTAGACGTAGTCCACGCCATGCTCGGCAAGCCCGAGCTGATAGATCCCACCCCTGAACGTCCCGTCTTTCACCGCACGCACCGCGTCGAACACCGCCTGATCGACGCGCTTCACCATCGACGTGAGAATGAACCCCGGCGCCTCACTGTACTGGTCGGCATCCACGCCGATCGCGAGCTTGCCCCGCCGACGCGCCGCCTCGAATACTCCCAGTCCCGTGGAACCAGAGGCGTGGAAGATCACGTTGACGCCAGCCTGGTATTGGCTGAGCGCCAGCTCCTGCCCGCGCCCCGGATTGCGAAACGCCTCGGGCGTCACGCCGGCATACTGCGCGATTACCTCGCAGTCAGGGCAGACCGCGTGGACCCCCGCCCGATATCCTGCCTCGAACTTGTGGATGAGCGGAAAGTCCATCCCCCCCACGAAGCCGAGCTTCTTCGATCCGCCCACCAAGGCCGCGAGAGCGCCCACCAGGAACGATCCCTGCTCCTCCCGGAACTTCAGTCCGGCCAGATTTGGCGGTGGTGCCACCGGATTGCCGGCGGCATCGGTTGCCACCGAGTAGTCGATCCCGGCAAACCGCGTTCCCGGATACTCGGCGGCAAGCTGCGTGAGATCGTCGCTGAAGATGAACCCCACTCCGATCACCAGGTCCATCCCCTCAGCCGCAAGCAGGCGCAGTCCGGCTTCGCGGTCCGACCCTTCTCCCGGCTCGATGAATCGCACGCGGGCGCCGAGTTCGCGCTGGGCGCGCGTCGCGCCCACGTAGGCGCCGTCGTTGAAGGATTTGTCGCCGCGTCCGCCCACGTCGAAGACGATGCCCACGTCGACGCCATCGCCCGCCGCGAGCTCCGCCGCACCCGAGGGGTGCACAAACAGAAACGCGATGTGCACGGCGAACAGACCGGCGAGCAGCAGAACCAGCTTCCGCATAGGCTCGGAGAATCTGACGCCGGGGCCGCGCGCTGCAAGGCGCGGCGCTGTGGATGCGAGCCGCTACTTCTTCGCCGAATCGTGCATCGCCGCGGAATCGGCTGTCATCGGCGACAACACGCGCGCGGTGCGGATGAAGTCGAGTTTCGGAAAGTCCTTCTCGAGATACGCGTTTCCTTCACGCGCGATGCGCTCCTGCGTGGGCCCCTGACCGTCGGGCGCCGCCTCGCCGTATCCGCCGTACAGGCTGTCCACCGCCGGCATCCCCTCCACCACCTGGCCAATCGGCGCGAACCCCATGGCGTCCAGATTCGTGTTGTCGACGAAGTTGATGAAAAGCTGGGTGCCGCGGGAGTTCGGCGTGCCGATTGCCATGGCGAACGTGACGAAGCCCCGCTTGTTGCTCTGAATCGCCGGGTCGTCCGGAATGTGCAGGGAGTCCCAGGCAGCCGTCACGGCAGGATCGGCGTGCATTCCGAATTGCGCGATGAAGCCCGGCAGGACGCGGAAGAAACGTGCCTTGTCGAAGAACCCGCTGTTCACGAGCCGGTAGAACCGGTCCGCGCCGTGCGGCGCCCAGTCGCGATGCGCCTCCACCACGAATGGGCCCCGGCTCGTTTCGAATCGCACCTGAAATACCGCCGGCGCCGGCGCGTTCGCTGCAGTCGGTTGCGGCATGGCCGTCGAGTCCGCGGCCGTCCTGGGTGCGGATTCGCCGCGACAGGCGGCCAGAACGGCCACCGCAGGGATCAGGGTGCGCAAACGCGATGTCATGATGTGCTCGTTAGGTGTGAAGGTTTGCCGGGCCGGCGCGTCGACTACCGGACGACGATGGCGATCGATGCGCCCGCGCCCGGGAGGACGCCGCGGAACGGGGGCCATCGCGCCGCCGTCCCACGCGGCCCTACCGCAATCGCCGCGCCCCCCGGGGTGAACCGGACCGCATTGAACGCGGTGGACCCCAGGGACCGCCACGTCCGTCCGCCGTCGAGCGAGAGGTCCGCCCCGGTGGTGCCAACCGCGACCGCGACCACGGCGCCGCCACGCCGAATTGCGGCCACGCCGGAACGATAACCGTGTGGAGGGCTGTCCGCGGGCCGCCAGCTCCGACCACCGTCCTGCGTAACGGCCGCGTTGCCCTGCACCGAGTCGGGGTGCTGATAGTCGCCACCCACGGCCACGCCCCACAGGGAATCGGCGAGCGCGACCGAGAAGATCCCCTGCGATGGCGACCCGCTTGCCAGGGAAGTCGATACGTCCGTCCAGTGCTGTCCGGCGTCCGTGGTTCGGAAAACTCGCGCCACACTCCCCCCGCTGCCGATCAGGGCCAGGCGCCCACCCCAGGTTGCCACAGACGTCCCGCTGGCGGCGAACGCCGCCTCGCCCGGCCTCGCGGTCGGCCGCGATGCCTCCGCGGGTTCGCGCCAGGTCGTCCCGCCGTCATCGGTCACCAGCAGCAGAAATCGACCAGCGATCGGGTCACCGAGCGCGAGCCCGTGCTGGTCGTCAAAAAACGCTATCGCGTCCAGAAAGACCGACGTGTCCGCCGCCTCGTACGTGAGCGCCCAGGTGCGGCCGCCGTCCGTGGTGCGCCAGATGCGTCCCGACGTAGCCGCGGCATGCGCCACCAGTGCGTTCTGTGCATGGATCGCCCGCACGTCGAACCGCGCTGCGCCGGGAATGGAGTCCACCAACCATGTGCTGCCGCCGTCGAGCGTATGCAGCACGGTACCGCGGGTACCGCTGGCCCATACGACGTCATCGCTCACGACGCTCAGACCGCGAAGCGACGCGGTGGTTCCTGTGACGAGCGGCTGCCACTGCGCCCCCGCCGTGGCGGTCCCGAGGAGCGCCAACCCGGCCGCAATCGCCAGACCGCGAGCCCGCGCTTGCCGAGATCGACGTTGCCGTGTGCGAATCATCGTGATCGGGAGTGAGATCTGGCGTGGCAGCAAGTGGCGGTCATCGCGGAGTGATCGGGAACCCGAGGTCCGGCGACCGACAACGCGTTCGAGCATTCGGCCAACCACGGATTCCGCGTCCGCGGGGACGGCCCCGGTCCAGGGAATTTCCGGTCCGTTTCGGCCCCGTGCAACAGACTCGGTGGACCGGACCGAGGCTCGAACCTGCAGCGTTCGGTGTTCCGCCTTCACCTGCCAGCCTTCAGCTCAAAGGGGGCGGTACGACGGGGTGGTCTGCTTCGACGCGCTCCGGGAGGTATGGCGTCGACGCAGGTGCGGCTGGCCGTGGCACGCCGGCTGCCGGCTTTACGGCGCCCCTCCGCGCGCATTGAATTCGCCGCATGCCATCTCTGATGCGAACGCGATTCCTGGTGGTCGGGAGTGGCGTCGCGGGGCTTCACACGGCGTGGCGGGCGGCGCAGCACGGCGACGTGGTCGTGCTGACCAAGCGATCTCTCTTTGACAGCGCGACCGCCTACGCCCAGGGTGGCATCGCCGCCGCCCTCGGCGCAGGTGACTCTCCGGCGCTGCACCGCCGGGACACGCTGGCCGCCGGGGCCGCGCTCTGTGACGAGCGCGCCGTGAAGGTGCTGGTGGAGGAAGGTCCGGCTCGCGTTCGCGAGCTCCAGCTTGCGGGTGTCGAGTTCGACCTCACGCCGGCCGGGACCCTCGCGCTCGGGCGGGAAGCCGCGCATTCGCGGCGGCGCATCGTCCATTCGCACGGCGACCGCACCGGCGCCGAAGTTGCGCGCACCCTCGTGGAGCGGGTGCGCGAAAGCGCCCGAACACGCGCGCTGGAGAAGGCCCGGGTGCTGGAGCTGATCGTCGAGTCCGGTCGATGCGCCGGCGTTCGGGCGAGCGTGCGAGGGCAGCCGGTGGAGATCAGAGCCGACGCCACCGTGCTCGCCACCGGCGGCTGCGGTCAGATCTATCGCTATACGACCAATCCCATCGTGGCCACCGGTGACGGCTACGCCGTCGCCCACCGCGCCGGCGTGCGCCTGGCCGACATGGAGTTCGTTCAGTTCCATCCCACCGCCCTCGATGCGCGGGAAAACCCGCTGTCGCTCATCTCCGAAGCGGTGAGGGGAGAGGGAGCGGTGCTCCTGAACGGGGATCTGAAACGGTTCATGCCGCGACGGCATCGGGCGGCCGAGCTCGCGCCACGCGACGTCGTGGCGCGCGAGATCTTCAGGGAGCGCCAACGCACCGGGCGGGTCTGGCTCGACGCCCGTTCGTTAGGCGATCACTTCCCGGAGCGCTTCCCGGGCATCTTCGCCATTTGTCTCGCCCGGGGTATCGACCCGCGGCACGACCTGATTCCGGTCACGCCGGCTGCGCACTACATGATGGGCGGCATCGTCACCGACCTGCGGGGCCGGTCCGGGACGCCGCATCTCTATGCCTGCGGTGAAGTGTCGTGCACCGGCGTGCACGGGGCCAACCGCCTGGCCTCCAACTCGCTCCTGGAAGGGCTCGTCTTCGCGGAACGCGTGGCCCGCGATCTCGAGTCCGTGCCCCGCGCTGCCGCCCCCCGTCGCGCAGGACGCTGGAGCGTGCCGCCGCTCCCTGACCGGGGTGCCGCCCAGGTGGCGTCCGACGCCGTCCGTGCCGTCATGTGGGAACACGCGGCGATCGACCGCAACGCGCGCGGGCTTCGCGCGTGTCTCCGGACGCTGGCCGAGATTCGCGAGCGACTCCCTGCCGGTGCCACCGAGGAGCGCAACATGTGCGAGACGGCGTCCCTGGTGGCGAAAGCAGCGCTGGCGCGAAAGGAATCCCGGGGAGGACACTACCGCAGCGACTTTCCCAGGAAACGCCGCGGATGGGGGCACAGGCACTTCGAGTGGTGACCCGGTCCTGACGGTCGCCCGGCGCGCCGCTGGGGAGGCCACCGCGAACAGGATTGCGCGCCGCCGTCACGGCGGTATGGCAGCCGCCAGTCCCGCCCCACGAACAGGGTCGCTCCCCATCGTCACCGCCGCGTCATGCCCCCGCGCGCCATCAGGCCTCTACATTTCGCCCATGAGCACACTCACCACTGAACCGGCCGTGCCCACTGGACTGCGAAACGAAATCCGCGCCATGGCCCGCGACCGGAATGCCGTCATACTCGCCCACAACTATGAACGCCCCGAAGTCCAGGACTGCGCGGACTTCGTCGGTGACTCACTCGGACTCAGCCGCGAGGCAGCCCGGACCAGCGCCGACGTGATCGTCTTCTGCGGCGTCCATTTCATGGCGGAAACGGCGGCCATCCTCTCGCCCTCCAGGACCGTTCTTCTCCCGGACCTGGCAGCCGGCTGCTCGCTTGCAGAGACCATCGACGCCGAACAGCTGCGGGCCTGGAAGGCCGAACATCCCGGGGCCGTCGTTGTCTCCTACGTGAACACCACCGCCGAAGTGAAAGCGGAGAGCGACTACTGCTGCACCTCGGGCAATGCCGTCGAGATCGTCCGGTCGATTCCCCTCGCAACCGACGTGCTGTTTCTTCCCGACCTGTTCCTCGGCGCTCACGTACGCCGCGTTACCGGCCGCCAGAACATGCACATCTGGATGGGCGAGTGTCATGTCCACGCCGGTATCACGCCCCAGACTCTTGCCCGGCAGCGCGCCGAGCACCCGGGTGCGGAAGTGCTGGTGCATCCGGAATGCGGGTGCTCCACCAACGTATTGGAGGCTGTTTCCGCGGGCGCCATCCCGTCGGACAGCGTGCAGATTCTGTCCACGGAAGGAATGATCCAGCGACCCGCGCGCTCGCCGGCGCGTGAATTCATCGTCGCGACCGAGACCGGGATCCTCTACCGGCTGCGGCGTGCAAATCCCGACAAGACGTTTCTGCCGGCCAGTGAACGAGCAGAATGTCAGTACATGAAGATGACGACGCTCCCCAAGCTGCTCCGCTCGCTGGAACGTATGGAGCATCGTATTGTAGTGGCTCCCGAGATCGCTGATCGCGCAAGACGCGCCCTGGAACGGATGGTCGCCGTGGGGGGATCCAGGCAACCGTCCTCCACTGCCGCTCCCGCCCTGGATCCAGGCGAGTAGCGCTCCGCACCGGTAAGGAGAATCGCATGACCACGCCAGAGCCCGGCGCCATGCCCCCGCGACGCGTCACACCGCTCCAGGTGCCGGCGGTCAACGCCTCCGATCGCCTCCGGTTTCCGCTCACGCGCGAGCAGCTGATGACGCGGGTGCGCGACGCGCTCGAGGAAGACGGGGCCTTCAACGACGTAACAACCATTGCCACCGTGCTCTCGGAGCGCCACGCGCGTGCCGCGCTGGTGGCCCGACAGAGCGGCACCATCGCCGGAATCCCCTTCGCGCTCGAGACCTTTCGCCTGCTCGATCCCAAGATCTCCATGCGCGTGGACCTGGAAGACGGCCGGCGCGCCGTGAAGGGCGACACCATCCTGTTCCTCACCGGACACGCCCGCGGGATTCTGTCGGCTGAGCGCGTCGCGCTCAATTTCATGCAGCGTCTCTCGGGAGTCGCGACGCTCACCGCGAAGTTCGTCGATGCCGTCCGGGGCACCCACGCGAAGATCTACGATACGCGGAAGACCACCCCGGGCTGGCGCAGTCTCGAGAAGTACGCGGTCCGCGCCGGCGGCGGTACCAACCATCGGATGGACCTGGCTACGTCGATTCTCATCAAGGATAACCACCTCGCCGCGGTCGACGGCAACGTGGCGCTCGCTGTGCGCCGGGCGCGTGACCTGGCGCCGGCGGGTGCCCGGATCGAAGTGGAATGTCTCACCGCGGATCAGGTCGAAGCGGCCGCGTCCGCCGGCGCCGACATCGTCCTCCTCGACAACATGCCCGTGACTCTCATGCGCGAGTGCGTGCGCATTGCGCTTGGGCGCGTACAGCTCGAAGCCTCAGGAGGAGTCAATCTCGACAACGTCCGCGCGATCGCCGAGACCGGGGTCGACGTCATCTCCATTGGTGCGCTCACCCATTCGGCGCCGGCGATGAACCTCGCCGTGGACTTCGAGTAGCGCCGAGGCGCACTGGGCGCGGCCACGCCGGCCCCGAGATGCTCAGGACACCACTGCCAAACGGTCATGGGACCGGCTCCGGCGACACATCGTCGGCCGGCGGCCATGCGGCGAACCCTGCGGCGGGCCCCGTGAATCCGTCCGCGTCGACGGTTCCAGCACGGTGTGATATCTGCGGTTCACGTGACCTGATGGAGATCCGGTGCAAGATCGTCTGTCGTAACTGCAGGACGATCCTGCAGACCTGTGCCGATCTGTGAATCCGTCAGGGAATGACTGTCAGGTTCACGAAGCCGGTCTGTCCTTCGCACATCGCACTGATGGTGACCGGCCCCACCGCGAGCGCCGTGACGAGTCCGTTAATCGACACCGTGGCCACGGCGTTATTCGAGCTCGACCACGTAATCTGCCGACCATTGGGGGAGAGCTGGCTGCCGTTGGCATCGCGGAGAATGACGTTGAGCTGAGTCTGCGTCCCGACCTTCGGCGAGGGGGTCGGACTGGTGACCTGCACCGAGGCCACCGGCACGTTCTCGACCAGCACCGGCACCACGTTGCTCGCCACGCCGTCAACGATCACTTGGATATTCGCGGTGCCGGCCTGGCTGCCCGCGACCACCCCCGCGCCCGAGACCGACGCGATCAGCAGATTGTCGGTAGTCCAGATGACCTGCCGTGTGAGGAGGGACAGTACGTTGCCGGCGCTGTCCTTCGCGGTGGCAGCCAGCTGCTGCAGCTGACCAACCGATAACGTCAGGGACGGCGGTGTCACCGTGACCTGGCTGACCGGCACCGGCGTCACCTGGATGGTAATCTGCGCAATCTTTCCACCGCAGTTGGCCGTGATCGTCGCCGATCCGATCGCATTGCCGGCGACAAGCCCGGTGGGACCAACGGGCACTGCCGATGGATTGCTGGACGTCCAGGCAACAGTGCGTCCGGGGAGGACGCCGGTCGCGCCGTAGCACGTGGCCGCCAGTTGGAAGCTCTGAGTCAGGCGCACCACCTGAACCGGCACACCCGGAGAGATCAAGACACTCAGCACCGGCTCTTCGATGATCGTGATGGCGGCGGTGGCGGTCTTCGTGCCGGCCGACGCCGTGATGGTCGCGGAGCCTATCGACACAGCAGTGACCACGGCCCCGAGGGGACCGCTGGGGGCGGCGGTGGCCACCCCTGGATTCGAGCTGGCCCAGGAGATCACACGCCCCACCACCGCTTCGCCATGCGGCCCGATGAGCTGCACCGAAAGCGTTCGCGTCGTGGTCAGCGCCACGTCAGCGGTGTCGGGAGAAAGCAGGATCTGCGCAACGGGGGTGATCACGCGGATGGTGGACGTCGCCCTGCGGCCATCGACGCTCGCCGTGACATCGGTTTGGCCGACGCCGACTCCCGTCACGTGCCCCGACTCGTCAACCGTAGCCGTCGCGGGGTCGGTTGTGGTCCATTGCAGCTTCCGGCCGGTCAACACCTGGCCGTTCTTGTCCACCATCGAGACCTTGAAACCCGGATAGACCTGCCCGGCTTCAATTGAATCGGATCCCGGCGTCAGGTTGATCTGCGCCACCGAGACCGTGCTGGTAGGCGTTGTGCACCCAGAGCCCAGCAGGCCAAGGGCAAACGAGAGCCCGAGGTACCACGCTGCCCTTGGTGCCGGCCAATGTCCCCGCAACGAGATCCGCGCTCTTTGCATACGCTGTCGACTCAACTCCGTGAGAATCCGATAGCTCGGCCACACCGCCACGACGCATCTGGCGTGTGACCCCCTGCTCTCACACGGCGGGCAGCTGCCATCCAGGACGATCCGCTGCAGGCGCAGGCCGAGAGACTCTGTGGCAAGATAACAACACCCTGGCACGCCTCCATGCCAGAGCCCACGTCACCATGTGCCCCGGGTAGGGACGACCGACCCGAACGGACGATAACTGCGAACCGAGGGGGCAAGCGACGTGCCCGATTGCATCACTCGTATGACACGTTCAGGGCTCGGGCCCCCGTCCCCCGAGGTCTCACGCTGGAGCCGCGGGCGCGAGTGTTTGGGCCCGCGGAACCCGCCCGGCCTTCACCACCGGCCCGGGCGTCCCGCCGACCTGATTCCGCCGCCGCTACCCGGGCTCCCCCGTCGTGGCACGAGCGAGCTGATCCGCCAGCTCTGCCGGTAGTGTGGTGGGGGCATCGCACGCGTAACCTCGACAAACGTAGGCCGTCGCGGGGCCGGCCGGCCTTCGACCCCTTAACAGGGCAATGGGCTCCTGCGAGTCCGCCGGCTCGCCACCTGCCAGCACCAGCGAGGGCACGTATCGGCTTCCAACGCATCTGACGAGCTCGGCGACATCGGTGTCTCCCGGCGCTCCCACCACCGCCACCTGCACCGCGCCGAACACCAGCCCGTCGGCCACGCCGAGGAGATGGCCGAACGCGTTCGGATAGCGGCCGAGGAGCGCGGCTGAGCGACGCACCGCGTCGGTCGCGATGGCAGCGAGGGGCGCTCTGCCGCTCAATTCCGCCATCCGCCAGAGGAATTCCGCCGCCAGCGACGTTCCCGAGGGCGTCGCGTTGTCCGCGACATCGCGTGGGCGCACGAGAAGGGCTTCGTGATCGCTCGCCGTGTCGAACAGCAGCCCGGATTCCTCGTCCAGGAAGCACGCCACGAGCTGGTCGGCGACGAGGGTCGCGCGCGCGAACCATTGGCGATCGAAGGTCAGCGCGTACAGGTCGGCGAACGCCAGGCCAACCGCGGCCTGGTCGTCGAGGAAACCCGGTCCCTTCACGATGCCACGGTTGAAGGAGCGCGCCACACGCCCATCGCGCACCAGATGGCTCCAGAGGAACTCTCCTCCAGTGAGTGCGGCGGTCCTGTCCACCGGTCGTTCCATTACCCGCGCCGACTCGGCGATCGCACGCACCATGAGGCCATTCCATGCGCCGATGATCTTGTCGTCGCGCCCGGGACGGGTGCGGGTGCCACGCGCGTCGAGCAGCGCCGTTCGGGATCGCTCGATAATGACCGGAAGCCGGTCCGGATCGATGCCGCAGCGCACGGCGGCCGCCGACACCTCATCCGGAACGAAGGGAATGTTCCGGCCCTCGAAGTTGCCCTCCCGCGTCATCCCCCAGTACGTCCGGGCCACCTCCGCGTCAGCTCCCAGCACCGCGTCGAGCTCGGCGCACTCCCACACATAGAAGCGCCCCTCCTCCCTCTCGCTGTCGGCGTCGAGAGAAGAAAAGAATCCGCCTTCGGGCGATCGCATTTCGCGATACGCCCACTCGAGGGTGGCTTCCACGGCGCGTCGGAGTTCGGGATCTTTCGTCGCCTGCCACAGATGCACGCCCAGACGGACGAACAGCGCGTTGTCGTAGAGCATCTTCTCGAAGTGCGGCACGAGCCAGTGCTCGTCCACGCTGTACCTGTGCAGCCCGCCCCCGATCTGATCGAAGATCCCGCCCCGCACCATCGCGCGATACGTTTGGAGCGCCATCTCGAGCGCCCGGCGCGTGTTCGTGCGCGTCGAATATCGGAGCAGGAAGTCGAGGGACATGGTGGGCGGGAACTTCGGCGCTCCGCCGAACCCCGCGTAGCGCGGATCGAAATCGCCTGCCAGACCGCGATACGCCTCGTCGAGCACTCGCGCGTCCACGTCGCCGGCCGCTGTGGGGGCGGATGCCGTCGTGCGAAATGCCTCACGCAGATGTTGCGCCGTCTCCTGCACCGACTCGCGCTTGCTCTTCCAGGCATCCGCCACCGCGCCCAGCACGCGTGGGAAGGACGGCAGTCCGTGTCGATCGTCAGGCGGAAAGTAGGTCCCGCCGTAGAACGGCTCCCCGGCCGGCGTGAGGAAGACCGTCATCGGCCACCCGCCATGTCCGGTGAGCGCCTGGACCGCCTGCATGTAGATCGAGTCGAGATCCGGACGCTCCTCGCGATCCACCTTGATGTTCACGAACAGGTCGTTCATCCGGCGCGCCGTCTCCGCGTCCTCGAACGACTCGTGGGCCATCACGTGGCACCAATGGCACGCCGCGTAGCCGATGCTCAGCAGGATCGGCTTGTCTTCCTGACGGGCACGGGCCAGTGCCTCCGGTCCCCACGGATACCAGTCGACCGGATTCCCGGCATGCTGCAGCAGATACGGACTGGTTTCGCCGGCGAGATGGTTGGGCATGACAGGGGTTGAGCGGGCGCTGCGCTATCCGTCCGGCTTGTCGATCCCGTGGCTGGGCGTCCGGCGATCGGGAGGCAGCTCCGGACGATACATGATCACGCGGGCGCCTTCGAGCGTGATGAGTCCCCCGCCGATCATGTTGTCGAGCTCGGGCAGGATCTCCGCGATTCGCTCGTCCGTTTCCACGCACTCCACCACGATCGGGAGGTCGAGCGAGAGCACGTCGAGCCGATCGGTGTGGAGCTTGGCGCTGGCGCCGAATCCCATGATGCCGCGGAAGACAGTCGCCCCCGCAAAATGGCGCTGCCGGAGCAGCTCCACGATCGCCTGATACAGCGGCTTGCCCTGGTGCCGATCGCGTTCGCCGAGATGAATTCGCATGAGAACGCGCTCTCCCTTGAAGCCGTGCATGGTCGGACACTCCCGCGTTGAGCAGTTCGATCAGAAATGGCGACGCAGCTGCAGCGCTTCGTGCGCGGCGGCGAATCCGATGAACGCGGCCACCAGCGCCAGCCCCACGTTCAGGACGACGTTGAGTGCCGCCCGGCGATAATCGCCGTCCTGCACCAGCTTCACCGTTTCGTAGCTGAAGGTGGAGAAGGTCGTATACGCTCCGCAGAACCCCGTCACCAGCAGGGCACGCGTTTGCGGAGTGATCGCCGGCGATTCGAGCGCGTAGCGGAGCAGGAAGGCGGCGACGACAGACCCGGTCACATTTACGATCAACGTGCCGGCGGGGAACACCGCGCCTGACCGATTCTGTATGGCGACGCTGAGCGCGTAGCGGCTCACGCCGCCTAACGCGCTGCCAATCGCGATGAACCAGAAGATCATGTGCCCCCCCCTCCTCACGCCGCCGCGACGGGATCGGCCGGTGCGCCATCGTGGCCTTCGAGCACCCGCCGTATCGCGCGCAGTTGCCCCACCATCTGGTCCAGCATGGGATCGAGGCGCTCCCGGACCCGGCTGTCCACCTCGCCGTAGCCGCGAAGGCCGCCGGCCATGCTGTCTTCGATCCGGACGATCTCGGAGACGAGAATGGCCCGAACCGAGTTGCGACGGGAGATCTGCTTCGGCGCGATGTCCAGTTCCGTCGCCAGCCGCGCGAGCATGTCTCGAAGCGATCGCAGATGCGGTGCGATGCGAGCCGCAAACTCGTTCGGCAGATCGTTGCGGTACTCGATCAGCGCCGAGTCGTCGGACGATCGGGGGGTCGACAACGCCTCCACTCGTGAGGCGCTCTGGGCGAGCATCGAGAGCAGGACGTGATAGTGACGTCGTTGATGCTCGTTGAGGATGTCGCTCGTCATCGGCCGGTGTCCCGGTGAAAGGCAACTCGTGGCGTAAAGTGCGCAGGAGTCATCATCCAGCCGATCGCTGGCACACGCGGCGAACTCCATCGCCGAGCGCGGGAGCGCCGCCTCAAGGTAAGAGCGCGGGGCCGCTAACGCACCCCGTCCGCCTGCGCGCCCCGCGGCTCCACCGGCACACGGCGCAACTCCCCGGGGCCTCGCGCGCCACGACGGCGCGCGTAATGACGACGTGCCTTCGCGCGATTCCCGCACCCGCGCATGTCACACCATCGGCGTGAGGCGTTTCGACTCTGGTCGAGAAACAGCGTTCCACATCCTGGTTCCGCGCAACAGCGCAGCCGGACCGCCAGGGCCGGCGTCGTGAGCACGTCTACCGCGGACCACGCGATCGTTGCCAACGCGCGCGACGGGGCGGCCCCGGCGGCCGCCTGCCATCGGATCCCCGAATGAGTCGCACAGAGGCGGAACCTGGACATTGCGTCTTCAAGGAGCTCGTTCACCGGCCCGAGATCGGAGTCGCTGATACCGGGCCCGGCTGCCGCCTTGATGAGTAGCGTTCGCACGACCTTGCGATGATGGGCCACGATGGAGACGACGCGCTCGGCCGATGCGGGGTCGACACGCGCTCTCTCGATGACGGCATCTGCGTCAGTTCGAGCCATGAGCGCCGATTGCATGAGCCACTGAGCGACACCATCCACGCTGGACAGGCTGTCCATATGCGGCCGGTTCTCCGTCCATCGAGCCGAATTTGCGAACGCGATGCAGAGCGCCCTCCGCGAGCCAGGCTCGGTGCCGCTGGACCGGGGCGAGGCGTCGTCTGCCGCAACCTGATGGGACACTGGGAGTTCCGGTTTATTGCGACGGTATGTCGAGCCGCCCATTGAGCCATTGGTCCTGGCCACGGACGGCAATCTAACCGACAAATGTATTAATGCCAGATATAATTGCGGACTCTCGTTCTTGGACCGGCAATATGCATGTTGCCAGTTAGATGCACGGTAGCCGCTGAGGTCCCGACTCCCGGTCGCACCCGGCGGCAAGCGTGTCAGTTCCTCCGGCGCCCGGCTGCCTAACGCCGGCTCGGTTGGCCCGCCGGACGCATTGTGCCAACGCGCACCATGCAGCAGGTTCGATCACCAGCCGTCACCGACTGTCGCCACCACCCCTTCCAGCCCCGAGCATGAGCCAGATCCTGTCGTTCCTCGACGCCAACGATGCCCGCTTCCACGAGGAACTGTTCGACTTCCTGCGCATTCCGAGCGTCAGCGCTCGCTCCGAGCATCAGGCCGATACAGGCCGCGCGGCCGAGTGGCTCGCCCAACGCATGCGCGCGGCCGGTCTTACCGCCGAGGTCCATCCCACCGCCGGCCACCCCATAGTCCTCGGCGAGTGGCGCGGAGCAGGACCGGCCGCGAAGACCATCCTGGTCTACGGCCACTACGACGTGCAGCCGGCCGAGCCCCTGGACCTGTGGGAATCACCGCCCTTCGATCCGGTCGTGCGGAACGGGCGCATCTACGCGCGTGGGTCGGTCGACGACAAGGGGCAGCTCTACCTGCACGTAAAGGCCATCGAAGCGCACCTCGCCACCACTGGGCACCTTCCCGTAAACGTGATTGTGGTGGCGGAAGGCGAGGAAGAAGTGGGCAGCGAACACCTGCCCGGTTTCATCGAAGCCAACGCCGCGCGGCTTGCGTGCGACGGAGTGGTGATCTCCGACTCGTCGATGTTCGCGCCGGGTCTCCCGTCGCTCCTCTTCTCGCTCCGCGGAATGACCTACGTGCAGATCGATGTGCAGGGGCCGTCCACCGACCTGCACTCCGGCAGCTACGGCGGGGCGGTCGTGAATCCCGCCGCCGCGCTGGCCCGGATCATCGCCAGTTTTCATGACAGCCAGGGTCGGATTGCCATTCCAGGGTTCTACGATCTCGTGCGCGAGTGGGAACCCGAGGTTCGCGAGCAGATCCGAACCCTGCCGTTTGATGACGACACATTCCGGCGCCAAACGGGAGGGCCCGCCCTCGGTGGCGAAACGGGATACTCTACGCTCGAGCGGATCTGGTCGCGTCCAACCCTCGAGGTGAACGGGCTCCTGAGTGGCTATACGGGAGAGGGAGCCAAAACTGTGTTGCCCTCGAAGGCGATGGCGAAGGTCAGCTGTCGCCTGGTCCCCGATCAGGATCCTGACACGATCACCGGGCTGTTGCGGGCGCACGTGCAACGAGTGGCACCACCTGGGGTGACGGTCAGGGTGACACCGCTTCACGGTGGCCGGCCGTGGCGTGCCTCGCTCGAAGGGCCGCTCTTCGAAGCGGGGCGGCGCGCGCTGCAGCGCGCGTTCGGAAAGGCACCTGTGCTGGCCGGTGAGGGCGGCTCGATTCCCGTGGTTGATGACTTCCGTCGGATCCTGGGAAGCCCCGTTCTGCTGTTGGGCTTTGGACTCCCAGGAGAGAACGCCCATGCGCCCAACGAGTGGATGAGCGACGAGAACTTCCGGACAGGGATGAAGGCGGTCGCCATGCTATGGGAGGAGCTGGGGACCGCGCGGTGACATGCGGGCGTCCCTGGTGGTGGACATCGGGATTCCGGCCAATCGGCCGCGCGCTCGCAAGTCCCGCCGGTCCGGCCACTTGAGGCGACGCGACGATACGGCATTGGGCATGCCTTACTGGTGGGCGCTCGGAGAATTCGACCTTTCCAGGGGGACCCCAATGAACGCACGCTTTGTTCGCACCTTGATCTCGCTCGTCCTGGCCGGGCTTCCCGGAGTCGCTCAGGCCCAGCGAAGCACTGGCTCCTCGGTGGCGCGCCTCACGCCATATGTCGGCTACATCACCTTCGGCAACATTGCGACCGGTCCGATCGGCACGTACCTCTCGAATCAGGGATCGGTCATCTATGGGGCCCAGCTGGGTATCTCGCTCGTTCCCAACGTCGCCCTTGTGGGGAATGTCGGGTACACCGACTCCAACCTCGAGGTGGGACTACCCCTGATCGGCGGTCTCAAGATCGCCGACACGAAGGCACTGCTGTACGACGGCGGTCTCCAGTTCCGGCTTCCGGTCCTCAGCGCGTCGGGCACCGGACTGGTGCCCTACGTGGAGGCGGGTGCGGGCGCGATACGCTACGAAGTGACCGCTGCATCGCTCACCACCCGTGCCACCAACTTCGCCGCCAACTTCGGTGGAGGCGTGGATGTCCAGGTCACTCGCGCCCTCGGGCTGCGCGCCATGGCGAAGGACTACGTCGGTAAGTTCGATTTCAAGGAGGCGACCGGTCTGAACCTGACCGGAAACACCGCGCACAACTGGATGTTCGGCGTGGGCCTCAATCTCGGATTCTGACGCCTGTTTTTCACTCCAGCCTGCCACGGGCCGCCCCGATTGGGGCGGCCCGTGGCGCAATGGGCCCTAGTGATGCGGGGGTCGCGCGGGGACCGCGCCGGTGACCGGAAGTTCACTGCGCCGGCTCCAGTCCTCGAAGGAGCCGTCGTACACCGCCGCGGGATAGCCGAGTACGCGCGCCGCCACGTACAGCACGCTGGCCTGCATGCCGATGTGACAGTACGTGACCACCGTGTCACCCGGCGTGACCCCCGCACGTGCGAAGAGCCGCGCCAGCTTGTCGCGGTCGCGAAACCGGGTGAGTTCACCCGTCAGCCAGCTATACGGAACGTTCTTCGCGGTCGGAAGGTGGCCGGCCCGTGGCGTGTTGTTGGCCAGCAGCCCTTCGAAATACTCCGGGACCCGCGCATCGAGCACGGCCACATGACCGCCCTGCAAGCCGGCCTTCGCCATGATCCAGTGCGCGTCGACCCGCTTGTCCGGCTGGGGGCGCAGCGTCACGGTGCCGCGGGGCGTCGGTGGAGCGGCACGTTCGAGCGGGTGCCCCTCCTCACGCCAGGCATCGATGCCTCCATCGAGCAACGAAAGGCGCGCGCCGAGGCCGAAGTAGTCCAGCGTGAAGAAGAGACGCGCCGTGTTCGTGATCGGCCCCCCGGTCACGACGATGCGCGAATGGTCGGAGACGCCTATAGCCTCGAGCGCCGAATCGAGGAGGGCTGGATCCGGCAGCTCGCTCGACAGCCCGTCGCGTTGCGTCGTATAGGCCTGCAACGGCAGAAACCGGGCACCCGGCACATGACCGGCATCGTAGTCGGACTTCTGGCCCGAGGTGTGGATCACCACGAGGTCGGCATCGCGGAGGTGCTGTTCGAGCCATTGCGTGGAGACCAGGATCGAGCCGGATGCTTGCGCGCCACCCGGCCGCGCGGCGACCAGCAGCGCGGTGCAGACGGAGATTCCGGCGCCGATCAGGCGTACGGTGCGTGTCATGTCGCTCAGGCCGGGTGAACCGCTGCGGGCGCTCGCCGCACCGCCGCAGTGCAGTCGGGATGCGCGCCCGTGCGTGCATGAAGCACCGCTCACACTCGTGCGCGCAAGGCCCGCGCCGGCCCGGGGACGCCTGCGTCGCGTCTGCCATCGCTCTATCGTGCACGTTGGGCGCGCCGTAATCTGCATCGAGAGGCCGTCGTCAGCGCCGGAACGCGGTGCCGGTCGGCGGGATTGTTGATTCTGCACAACACCTCGAACCGCAACGGCGCCGCCGGGACGGGGTGGAGTTCCAGAGAGGACTTGATGATGGGTCTGAGAAGAAAGCCTGCTGGCGTGCGGGAGCTCGTTGGTTTCGCCGCCGTAGCATGCGTGTGCGGCTGCAAGGTCGTGCATACATCGCCCGGTGAGACGGCGGCCGACGCGACCCTCGACACCGGCGTGACGGTGGCCCCCGTCCCCGTCTCGCGCGTGGTATTCCGCATTCCCAGCGAGAGCGAGATCGACAACCCGGCGCTCCTGCAATCGATTCGCCGCGGACGGGCGTTGTTGCGGGACACCCGGGATTCCCTGACCCGCCACGTAGGGAACGCACTGCAGTGCATCAGCTGCCACCCAAACGACGGCACGCTCCGCAACGCCATGCCCTGGATTGGCGCATATGCGCGGTACCCGCAGTACCGGAGTCGCTCGGCGTATCCGCAAACGATCGAGGATCGCATCAACGACTGCTTCCTGCGCAGTCTGAACGGCAAGCCGCTCCCGATTGCCGGTCGCGACATGCGCGACATGGTGGCGTACATGGCCTTCCTCTCCAACGGGTATCCCGTGGGGTCGCGGGTGGAGGGGCAGGGGTTGCCGCACATCGATTCCCTGCCGCTGAATCCGCCGCCCGGCGACACGCTGCGCGCGAAGCAGGTCTTCGCGGAGAAGTGTGTCGCCTGCCACGGACCCAACGGACTCGGAACCGATCTTGCACCGCCGCTGTGGGGGCCGCGCTCATTCAACATCGGCGCCGGGATGGCGCGACTCTATCAGGCGACGGCATGGATCAAACATGTCATGCCGCAGAACGCGCCTGGGACGTTGACGCTGCAGCAGGCCTACGATCTGGCTACGCTCATCACGTCGCGGCCACGCCCCGATCTGCCGGGGAAGGAGCTCGACTGGCCGAACGGCAACCCGCCGCCCGACGCCGCGTACCAGACCAGGGCGGCGCAGCGCATGGGCAAGGGACAGTCTCGCACCCAGCCGGCAGCCTCTACCGGGCGACGCAAGGACTAGGATCCCGCTGGATCGGGCCACCCCGGCCGAGACGGAGCGTCTGACGCGTATAGCACGCGATCCTGCTCGGCCAGGTCCCGCACGCAGGACATCACATGCTCGGTGATGGTCTTGTAGGTGCTTCCCTTCGGCGGCAGGGACAGAAATGGTGTGATCTCGACCGGCGGGCCGAAGTGCACGCGAATCGGTTCTCCGCCGCGCCAGTTCGCCGCGATATGTCGGCGCAGGCTGTTGCCGAGTCCCGCGATGAAGACTGGAATCACTTGGGGCGCCGCGGCGTGGATGATCCGCCCCGTCCCAGGCTGGATGCGGCGGAAGGAGTACGGATCCGCATCACGATTGCGTCCGCCCTCCGGATGAATCCCGATGAAGTGGCCCTCACCCACGCGGCAGAGATTGATGAGAACCTCGAGCGAGTACCGATCGAAGGCCTGGTGCGTGGCGTGCGTGAAAAGTGGGGGGTACATGGCCCAGAAGGCTCCGAAACAATTCAGCGCCATGCCACCCACAGTCTCGTAGTAGTATCGGCCGCGGACGGGGAAATAGATGCGCATGCGGCGCCGAAGGCGCCGGAACAGCAGGCAGGTCACCACGTGCATGTCGAAGAACGAGCGATGATTCGCCACCAGCAGCACCGGCCGAAGCGGCGAGGTTCCTTCCACATGCTCGAATCCGTGAACCCGGGTTTGCCGTCGCGCGATGGCCCAGATCCACCTGGCGTTGATCTGTCGCCCGCACGCCGTCCAGAAAGCCTTCCACGGCTCGCGGTTCATTCGCGTTGCCACGCGGACATGGAACCGCTCCAGCGGCGCGAGGGCGCTCAGGGAATCGCCCGGATCAACCGTCATGAATCAGGCAAGGGGGAACGTCACGACCTGTCGCAGAGGTCATGGAGATGACAGGTGACCGGGCATAGGATTCGCCAACGACATGATGGCAGCACAGATTTCGCAAGGATCGTGACGGGCGGAACGCCGCGGCGCAACGCCCGGGATTGAACGTCTCGGTCCGCGCACCAAAATTGGCGACATCGGGGGTCCGCAGTTCGATGCGAGTGCTGGTCGTCGAAGACGATAACGAGCTGCGCTCGGTGCTCCAGGCGGGGCTCCGGGAGAAAGGATGGCATGTGGAAACGGCCACCGGATTTCGCGACGGGGCCCTGCGGGCCCTGCACGAAGAGTTCGACGTCATCGTGCTCGATGTGATGCTCCCCGATGGCTCCGGATTCGAGTTGTGCCGGACCCTGCGGGCGCAGGCAGTGGCATCACGGGTCCTGATGCTCACGGCTCGCGACGCAGTCGACGACCGCGTAACCGGGCTCGAAGTCGGTGCGGACGATTATCTCGTGAAACCGTTCGCGTTTCGCGAACTGCTGGCTCGACTGGCGGCGCTCGCGCGCCGTCCGGCCTCGCTGCTGCACGAGGTGGTGCGGGTGGCCGACCTCGAGGTGAATCTGGCCACCCACTCGGTCCGTCGCGGCGACGTCGACATCTCCCTCACCGCGAAGGAATTCGCCTTGCTGGAGCTCTTCCTGCGACACGCGGGTCGCGTGGTGGACCGCGCGTCCATCACGGCGCACGTATGGGACGAGAACCACGATCCCTTCACCAACGTGCTCGAGGTGCTCGTGAGGCGGCTTCGAAGAAAAATCGACGATGCGTTCGAACCGAAGCTGATTCATACCCTCCGAGGCTCAGGATATCGGTTCGGAGCATGATCAGACACATCTCCACCTGCGCCAGGCCGGGTCGTGCTTGAACCGCTGTCGAGACTCCGCGTCCGGCTCACCGCCTGGTACGCCGCCACGCTGACCGTCATCCTGGTGCTCCTGGGCGGCGGGCTGTTCTTCGCGATCCGGGAGCAGTACTCGCGCGAAATGCGCCGCTCGCTCCGGGTCACGACCACGGACGCGATCCGGAACGCGCAGGCACTGGGGAGTCGGGCCCTTGTCGAACGCTCCTGGGCTGCGCCGGCAGACCATCCGGCGCGACGGAGCGAGCGGACCACGTACCTCCTGACCGCTGATGGACATCCGGTTTCCCCGACGGCGGCCGACCCCTGGGTGCGCGAGGCCGCCGTGCGCGCGGCGCGCGATGGGACAGCGCGGGATGAGCGGGATGGTGGCAGCGAAACGACGCTCCGCCTCCGTGCCGAGCGGTTCGTGCTGTCCGACGGCACGACCCTCGTTGCTGCGGTGGTGGACCGCAGTGTGGAGCTCGAGGACCGATACGCGGAACTGATCGCGGCATTCGGTGCCGCGGCTGTCGCCGCGATTGTTCTCGTCGGGGGCGGCGGCTGGATCCTCGTGCGGAAGGCGAGCGCTCCGGTCGGCCAGACCATTGAGCACATGCGCCGATTCATGGCCGACGCGGCACACGAGCTTCGCACCCCGGTCACGATTGTCCGAACGCGAGCCGAGGTCGCACTCCAGCGGGAGCGGAGCACCGACGACTACGTGACCGCCCTGCAGGGCGTCGCCGCCGAGGCGCGGCATCTGGCTCATGTGGTCGACAGCCTCTTCGTGCTCGCGCGCGCCGAGGCCGGGGAGCGGCCCCAGGTTACGGCCGGCCTCTACCTCGACGACATCGTGCTCGAGACGGCGCAGTCGGCAGCTGTTGTCGCCCAGATGGCGCACGTCACCGTATCCGTTGTCGAGTACGAAGAAGCGGTCGTGGACGGAGACGCGGCGTTGCTGCGCCGGCTCACGATGAACATTCTCGACAACGCCATCAAGTTCACGCCGCCGGGCGGCAAGGTCACGGTGCGGGTGAGCGGACTGCAGCATCGCCCGACACTGAGCGTCGAGGACACCGGGATTGGCATAGCACCCGAGCACCTGCCCCACGTGTTCGACCGGTTCTTCAGGGTGCGCGATCCTGCGCCACAGGACCGTCCCGTGTCCTTGGATCGCGGCGGCGCTGGACTGGGTCTCGCGATCGCCAAATGGATCGCGAGCGCGCACGGCGCCTCGATTCACATTGACTCGACGCCTGATGTAGGCACGCGGGTAACGGTGGAATTCCCGGCCTCCGTGAAAGGGGGAGGACCGGCCTCCGCCGCTAAGCGGAGCCTGACGGACGCCGCCGCAGCGACGCGAATCCTGTAATCCTGGTAACAGCTATTGCCGGTAGTGTTGCGCGCCGTGCCTCTGGTGGGTCAAGGTGGGCGCAACAAGCGTACTGGTCCGTCGATTGACGCAGCCAGATCCTCACGAACGGAGCCTGTTCCATGGGAATGAACCGCAGTCTGGCGATGGTCGCTGTCCTCGGTATTGGAGTGGCCATCGGCTGGAGCGTCAGCCGGATGACGGAGAAATCCGAAAGGGGCGAAGAGGCGGAAGAAGCCGCCGGGGTCGAAGTCGGAAGTGGCTCGGGCGGCGACTCGGCGAATCTGGCGGCGGCGAAGATCACGAAGGACTCAGCGACGATTCTGGCCCTTGCCCAGGTGCCCGGAGGCACCGTGAAGAGCGCCGAGCTGGAGAACGAGGATGGAAAGCTCCTCTACTCCTTCGATATTGCGGTCGCCGGCAAGGAGGGCATCGAGGAGATTCACATCGGCGCGACCGACGGCGCGTTTCTGGGCAGATCGCATGAGAGCGCGACCGAGGAGGCCGGTGAACGCGAGAAGGAAGACCAGAAACCTGCGGCGGCAAAGCGCGCACCCGGGAAGGGATGAATCCGGGAGGCTCGCCACTCCGTCTTGCTGCAGGGCGTTCAGTTTGACAGGGTTATGCGCCGACAGTTCGCCACCGCCGCCGCGTCTTCGACCCTACGCAGAGCGAATGGCGGGCAACAACCCTGTCCGATGATCCCGGTCTCTTGCACGCTGTCCTCCGTCGAGCGCTAGCGGGCCGCCAACCGCGCGCCATGCCGCTTCGCCTCTGCCACCGCGGCCCACTCGCCGCTCACCTGGCCGGCACCGCGACCGTCGCGATGCTCTCGTGCACCATCGCGCTCAGTGCGACTTCGCAGCTCAGCGGTGCGCAACAGGCCATGACCCGTGCCCAGGTCGTCGACGGCGCCCTGGCGACCGGTCCGCGACTCGCCGTCGTTCGCGCCGACACGCTCCAGGCGCTGGCTCAACTCATCACCGCGCGTGCCCTCCCGAATCCCTCGCTGACTACCACCTACACGAAGGACGCTCCGCAGTACCACGTCGTGGTCGACATCCCTCTCGACCTCGGCGGACTGCGGGGGGCGCGAATCAGCGCTGCCGAGCTGTCGCGGCAGGCGGCGGCGCTCCGGTTCGAGTACGAGCGCGCGTCCATCGCGCACGATGCCGACACGACGTATAGCATCGCGCTGGCGGCGCTGGCACGCGCGCGACTCTCGCGTCGCAATGCGGCTGACGCCGACAGCCTTCGACGCATCGCCGCGCTGCGACGCGACGCCGGTGACGCGAGCGAGCTCGAAGTGCAGCTGGCCACCATCAACGCCGGGCAACAGGCGAACATCGCGATCGCGGATTCGCTGGCCCTGGTCTCGACGCTTCTCGACTTGCAGACCGTGGTCGGCATGTCCGCCGATGGCGTCGCGATCTCGCTGAGCGACTCCCTCACGGTTCCGCCGGCTGCTGCACCCACGGCCTCCGCGGGGGCCCCCCTGCGCATTGCCGCCGCGGAAGCCGCAATGAGCGCAGCCGAATACGGAGTCCGATACCAGCGCCGCGGCATCTGGCCGTGGCCCATTCTCGAGGCCGGTTTTGAGACGCGGGTGCCGGGAGGGGACGAGCGCGGATTGCTCCCGACCGTGGGCTTGTCCATCCCGCTTCCCCTGCTGAGTCGCAACCGCGGGCCCATCCTCTCCGCCGATGCGGAGCGGGAGCGGGCGGGTGCAGAATTGGCGCTCGCGCGGCTCGAAAGCCAGGCGCAGATTGCGCAGGCGCAGCGCGCGCGGCAGGTCGCCTCGGCGAAGGTCGAGCGCGACCAGCTCCTGCTGGAGAGCGCCAATCGCGTGGTTGCCATGTCGATTCAGGCGTATCAGGAAGGGCAGGCGCCGCTGACCAGCGTGCTCGAGGCGCAGCGCTCGGCCCGCGAGGTGATGCTGCAGTACATCGACGATGTCACGACGGCGTGGATCGAAACGTCCGCTGTCCGACTCTTCACGCTCACGCCCACGTCACGCCCATGATGCGTCGCCACTCGCGTCGCCGGTCTTTCGCCCGTGTCGCGCTCGGCCTTCTCGCGCTGACCGCTGCCACGGCATGCGGCAAATCCGAGGGAGACAGCGGACAGGAATCGTCGCCCGTCGAGGTGAGCGTGCGGACCGTGCTCGTGACGGCCGGTCCTTTCACCGAGACCATCAGCGCCATCGGAAACGTGGTGCCGCGACCCGGGCACGTGGCAGCGCTCAGCGCGCCGGCTCCCACGCGCGTGCTTCAGGTCCTGGTCGCCACCGGACAGCACGTGCAGGCCGGAACGGAGCTTGTCCACCTCGACCAGTCGGTGTTCGAGGCGAGCCTGCGGAGCGCGACGGCCGCGATGAACGCGGCCGACAGTGCGTATCAACGCGCCCAGCGGCTGGTTGCGGCCGGCATTGCACCGCGGAAGGAACTCGACCAGGCGGGCGCCGATCTCGCCCTGGCGCGCGCGAACGTGGTTGCGGCCAACCGCGCGGTCGACCTCTCCGTGCTGCGTTCTCCGTTCAGCGGCGTGGTAACGCGAATGAGCGCCCTGTTGGGGGCATCGGTGGACGAGAATCAGGTGCTGGTCGAAGTGGCGGACCCGACGGCCGCGGATGTGGTGCTGGAGATGACCCCGGCCGATGCGGGACGGGTGCGATCGGGCGCGGCGGTTGTGCTGCGCGGTGGGCAGAGCACCACCGGAGATACGCTCGGGCGGGGAACGGTCTCGGACGTCGGCGGAGTGGTGGATACGACAACCCGAAGCGTCGCCGTGCGGGTGCGGCCCGGCGTCACACGGTCGGTGCTGCGCATCGGCGAGACCGTCACCGGAATCGTCACCATCGTCACGCACGCGAACGCGATCACCGTGCCCGGCGATGCGCTCGTGCCGGAAGGTGAAGGGTTCAAGGTCTTCGTGGTGGATTCCGCGGATATCGCGCATGCCCGTGCCGTGACCGTCGGCGCGCGACACGGCGACGTTGCGCAGATTCTGAACGGACTCGCGGCCGGTGAGCGCGTGGTGACGTACGGCGCCTACGGCATCGACGATGGCGCGAAGGTGCTTCAGGCAAAGCCGTGACGTCGCATCGGGGACTTTTCGACGTACTCGCCGGCCAGCGCCGATTCATCTACCTCGCAGTCGCGCTGTTGAGCGCGGGGGGTGTCTGGGCCGCGCTCCGACTGCCGTCGGCGATTTATCCCGAGCTGACGTTTCCCCGCGTCACCATCGTCGCCCAGGGCTCGTCGCTGGGGGCCAGGCAGGTGGTCTTCAGCATCACACGCCCCATCGAAGAATCCATCAGCATCGTCCCCGGCGTGATACGCGTCGACTCCCGCTCCATCCGCGGCGCTGCCGAGATCAACGTCACGTTTACGTCCGGGACAGACATGCGCTACGCGCTGCAGCTGGTGCAGGAGCGCGTGAACGAGGTGCGAGGCGATCTGCCGGCGGATCTCGAGATCGTCGTCGATCGCCTCACGCCGTCACTGTTCCCGATTCTCTCCTACAATCTGGAGGGCGGCGACCCGGCAACGCTGTACGACATCGCGCGGTACCAGATCAAGCCGGTGATCTCCCGCGTCCCCGGGGTCGGTCGGGTCGATGTCGAAGGGACCGACGTCCGCGAAGTCGAAGTGGTGGCCGATCCGGCACGACTGGCCCAGCAGGGACTCACCTACGACGACCTCGCTGCGACCATCCGGCAGTCGACCGTGGTGGGGGCGGTAGGCCGGATGCCCCGGGACTACAGACAATACCTTGTCGTCACCGCGCACGAGGCGCACTCGGTGGACGACATCGCGAACATCGTCGTCGCCCACGGGCTGCGGGTGCGCGATCTCGCGAGCGTGGAACTTGGTCGCGAGGACCGCGTCCGGATTATCAGTGGAGACGGTCAGCTCGTCGCGCAAGTGAACATCACCAGGCAGATCGGGGGGAATTCGGTAGCGGTCGCCGACAGCGTGGCCGGGGTGGTTCGCGCCCTCACCCCGACGCTGCCACCGGGCGTGCGTCTCAAGCCGGTCTACGACCAGGCGATCCTGGTGCGCGACGCGGTGCGCTCGGTGCGCGACGCGATGCTGATCGGCGCCTTCCTGGCCATCGTCGTGCTGATGGTCTTCCTCCAGCACGCGCGTATCACCGCCATCAGCGCTTCCGCGATCCCGTTGACCATGGCGATCACGGTGCTGGTGATGTCGTACGTCGGCCAGACGTTCAACCTGATGACACTGGGGGCGATGGCCATAGCCACAGGCCTGGTGATCGACGACGCGGTGGTCATCACCGAAAACATCGTCCGACACATCCATCTCACCCCGGATCGCACGCGCGCGATCCGGGAAGCGGTGCAGGAAATCATCTGGCCGGTGACCACGTCAACGCTGACTACCGTGGTGGTATTCCTGCCGCTGCGGCTGCTCACCGGCGTTGCCGGGCAATTCTTCGCCGCGCTGTCCATTACCCTCACCATCGCGGTGCTCGTCTCGCTGGTGCTTGCGCTGACCATCATCCCACTGCTCAGCGATCAGTTTCTGGTCCCGCGGGACGCGGAAACCGCGGCCGACGCGACTGCCTCGGGGGCGACCCCCACGGTGCTGGAGCGATTCGGGCGGGCGGTGGATGCGCTCGCGACCCGCTATGCGCGCACCCTCGGCAGCGCCTTGCGGCACCGGGGATGGATCTTTGCCGGCGCCGGTGCGCTGGTGCTGGGTGGGGTGATCGCCCAACGCGCGGCAAGCACCGGGTTTCTGCCCGACATGGACGAGGGCGCATTTGTGCTGGACTACTGGACGCCGGGCGGAACGGCGCTGGATGAGACCGACCGGCAACTCCGCCTGGTAGAGCGGATTCTTGGCGGGACACCGGAAATCTCGGGAACCTCCCGACGCACCGGCGCGGAACTCGGACTCTTCGCCACGCTGCAGAATCGAGGTGACCTGGTCGTCCGACTGGTGCCGCGCGGCGCTCGGGACCGGTCGGTGTTCGACGTCATCGACGACGTCCGAACCCGGATCGAGACCGGACTGCCACGCCTGCGCATCGAGTTCGTGCAGATCATCACCGACGTGCTCAACGATGCCTCCGGCGTTTCCCGGCCGGTGGAGATCAAGCTCTTTGGCCCGGACCTGGTTGCGCTGGAGTCCTACGGCAAGGCCTTGGCCGGGAACCTGGAGAAAGTGGACGGCCTGGAGGACCTGTATGACGGAGTGAGCGAACCGAGCGCGGAACTCCTGATGCACGTCCGCACGCCGGAAGCGAACCGGGTCGGGCTGACCCCGGAAGACGTGGGGGCCGGGGTGAGCGGTGCCTTGCTCGGCGTCGGCGCCGGCGAAGTGCGGCTGGACGACCGCTCCATCAACGTCCGCGTCCGCGCGCCTGACTCGGTGCGGTTCACGCCGGCGCTGCTTGGCGCGCTGCCGGTGCTCTCGCCCCTTACCCGCGAGACCGTGCCTCTGGGCGCGCTGGCCTGGTTCGAGCCTGTGGAGAGTCGCGCCGAGCTGCTGCGCGAGAACCAGCAGCAGATGATCACCCTGACCGCCGACGTCAGTGGACGCGCGTTAGGCGATATCATGGTCGACGTGAGAAAGATCCTCGCGGGCAATCCCGCACCGGCCGGAATCCGCGTCGAACTGGGCGGTCTGGATCGTCCCCAGCGGGAAGCGTTCGACGCGCTGCTCCTGGTGCTGGCCCTCGCCGCCGCCAGCGTGGTGGCCGTCATGGTCGTACAGTTCCAGTCGTTCGTGGAGCCCCTGGTGGTGCTCCTCGCCGCGCCTCTGTCGTTCGGCGGCGCGCTGGTGCTGCTGCTGATCACCGGCACGGCGTTGAACGTGTCGTCGTTCATGGGCCTGATTCTGCTGGTTGGCCTCATCGTGAAGAACGGGATCATCCTGCTCGACTTCACACGGCGCCTGATGCTTGCCGATGCGCTCCCCCTGGAGGATGCGATCCGGGAAGCGGCGCGCGTCCGACTGCGGCCGATCCTGATGACCACGCTGTGCACGCTGTTCGGCCTGCTGCCATTGGCCATGGGCATCGGCGCCGGGAGCGAGTTGCAACGCCCCCTCGCCCTCGCCGTCATCGGCGGGCTGGCCCTCTCCACGCCCATCACGCTGTACGTGGTGCCGACCCTCCTGGTGGCGATCCGCGGGCGCCAGTTTCGCATCGCGGCGGCTGGCGATTCCCCCGCGTAGGCAGAGCGAGCAGGCCGCCGACCTCCTGCCGGCCCAGGGGACGCGGCTGCCCGACACTATCCAGGACGCCCGCGAACCGTTCGACCATTTCTGCGGGAGGGCAGCCGCGTCACGGACGTAGGACCCCGCGCAGACGCGCGGCGGGCCGGGAGCGATCCCGACCCGCCGCGACCGATCACCCCCGACTCCGCGATTACGGCGCCGCAGTCTGCGCGCTGCGGGGCGCCCCGAACACGGCGCCCGCCGCCGCCCCGACGATCACGGCCCACACGATGCCGTAGATGGTGGAGAACCAGGAGTACCCGTACGGCCAGTCCTTCACGATCAGGTGCATGAGAATCCAGACCGGGAAGTTCATCAGAATGCCCGCGTAGAGGCCGTACGTCATCCCGCCCATCGCGCCCGGCCCGAAGCTCCCACGCACCCGGGCGAAGACGACGACGAAAATCAGCGCGGCCACGAAGTCTCCGATCACGAGCCAGGCGATCGGCGGCATCGGATTCATGAAGGGGAGCTGCATGTAGCTCGTGAACAGGAACGTGAACGACACGTAGTCGATGGCGTTGGCGACAATTCCGGCGACCAGCGTTGTCTTGATGATGCGACCGAGATCCATGAGAACCTCCGGCTCAACGTGGTTCGCGGCGCGCGCGCTTTGCGCCCATATCCGGCGCCTGACGTTCGGACTGCGACCTGGGCGGCGCGGTTCGGAAAACGACCTGTAGCTCCTGCTCCCAAACTCGGCAGCCTCAACCTTACCGCCCGCCGTCCTTACCCGCCAGAACCGCTACGCCCCTCCCAGGACCCCCAGCACGTCGGTGAGTACCCACCAGATACCCACCGCGAGAATCGCCCCCGGCACAACGTACCTGAGCCAGAACGGTATCCAGCGCCTCCACCCCGTCAGGGCCCCCGGCCCCAGCTGCCGCAGCAGTTCGCCGCGCTTGAGCGCCCAGCCTGCGGTGAGGGCGGCGCAGAGCGCGCCGAAGGTCTGCATACCGGAGCCGAAGGTCAGATCCCAATGGAGGAAAACGCGCAGGTTGATCATGGGTACCAGCGAGACCACGAATACCGCTCCAGCCATGAGCCAGATGGCTCGCTTCCGGGAAAGCGAGGTATTGTCGGTCAGGCCGGCCACGAGCACTTCGAACGCGGCGACGTCGGACAGGTAGGCGGCACCGAACAGCCCGGCGAAGAACAGGAGACCGAAGAGCGCGCCAAAGGGCATCTGCGCGAACACGCGCGGGATGGTGTCGAACACCAGGCCCGGGCCGCTTCCCGGCGTCAGGCCGAACGCGAAGACGGCGGGGAAGATCACCAGTCCGGCGAGCAGCCCCGCCAAGGTGTCTCCGAGCGCGGTGCCGATCGCATTGCGGCCCAGATCCTGGCGGCCCTCGAGGTACGATCCGTAGGTCACCATGAACGTGCCGCCTAACGACATGGAGAATACCGCGTGTCCCATCGCGGCCACCATCACCGTCGGCGTCAGGTCCGACCACGCGAACTTGCCGAGGTACCACCGCAGCCCGGTGCCGGCGCCCGGGAGCGTGACGCTGCGGACAATGAGCAGCAGCAGGATCACAAACAGCGCCGGCATGATCACCCGGCTCGCCCGCTCGATGCCCGACCGGAGTCCACGCGCGAGAATCACCCCACAGCTGCCGATGACCGCCACGGTGCACAGCACCTGGAGGGCGAACGCCGTCCGCGAGAACCCCTCCTGGGGCGGGAGCACGGCGCTGCTCGACCACGTCGCGCCCACCGCCACGCCTATTTCGCCCACGGCGTAGTAGAGCACCCACCCCACCACGTTCGTGTAGTAGGCAGTGGCGGCGATGACCACCGCGAACAGCACCCACCCCAGCGCCGACCCGCCCGGGAGCCCAGCGGCCGCGAACGCGCCCACGGTTCCCCGCCGCGCATGGCGCCCCACCGCCCATTCCCCCATCAGCGCCGGCACGCCGATCCCCAGCGCGAGCACGACGTAGACCATCACGAACGCGGCCCCGCCGTAACGCCCCACCATATACGGGAAGCGCCACACGTTGCCCAATCCCACTGCGACGCCCACCATGGTCATCAACACGCCGAAGCGCGAGCCGAATGTCTCGCGGGCCGCGCTCACCCCTGCGTCACCGCCACCAGCGCGTCGAGGGCCCGGTCCACGTCGTCGAGCGTCGAGTAGAAGTGCGGAGCCAGCCGGATCACCGGCCCGCGCGCCGACGCGATCACGCCCCGGCCGCGCAGCCGCTCCTCCACGACGTGCGAGTCGATCGAACACCGGAAAGCGGTCGTCGGCGTCTTTGGCCGCGAGAGCCCCGGGCCTAACACCTGGAGACCGCGGGCGATGCCCCCCTCGACCAGTCGGCGGGACAACTCGCCATTCCACTCCCCGATCGCTGCCGCGCCGACCTCGTTCACAAGCGCCATGCCGGCCCGGCTCACGTACGCGCTGAAGATCGACGGTGTGCCGGCTTCGAACCGGCTGGCCGTAGGCGACCAGTCGAGGCGCGTCGTGTCGAAGGCGTACGGGTTCACGCGGCCAAACCACCCCGTATAAGTGGGATGGAGCCGATGGAGCAGATCGCGACGCGCATACAGAAACGCGATGCCCGGCGTCCCCATGAGGAACTTGAGGGTTCCCGAGGCCAGGAAATCGACTCCGCTGGTCTTCACATCGAACGGCGCCGCGCCCAGCGCCTGGTACGCGTCGACGTACAGCAGGGCGCCGCGTTCGTGCGCCACCGTCGCCAACGCGGTCACGTCCTGCCTGAAGCCGTTGAGGAAGTACGCCAGTGTCGCGGATATCACAGCCGTGTGGTCGTCCACCACCCGCGCGTAGTCCTCTACTTCCAGGGCGCCGTCGCGTATCGGAACCCAGCGCACTGACGCTCCAACGCGCTCGTGCGCGAGCCACACATGGCCGACCGTTGGAAACTCGGCGGCGCTGGTCACCACGCCGTCCCGTCCGGCGTCGTACAGGAGCGAGCTCGCGATCACGCTGGTGGCGTGAGACACCGACGTCACGGCCGCGACCTCGTCCGCATCGGCGTTGATGAGACGCGCGAACTCGGCTTTCGCGAGATCGACCTCGTGCATCCAACGCTCCCAATCCATCCCGCGCGAATTCCAGGAGCTGACGAACTCGTCGGCCGCCGCCCGCGTGGCGTCGCTCAGCGGCGCCTGCGAGCAGTTGTTCATGGGAATCGCGTGTCCCAGAATGGGGATGCGCGTCCGGATCGCCTGCAGATCGTACGACGGTTCGGTCACCGGCGGAGGCTCGGGAAGGGAATGCGTCGGTGCTACGTCATGTGTGCCGTGACGCCGCGAGAGTCGCTGGTCCGATGAGGTGCCCGGGGAATGTGCGACCTGCACCCCCGGTTGACGAGGCCGGCCCCGGGTGCGAATCGTACCGGCAGCGACCGTTCGTTCCCCCGATGGCGCCTCCGGCGCCGAGGCGACCCTCATGCCGATCCTGTTGGCGTTCCTCGCCCTGCTTCAGTCGCAGGGCGCGCCCGCACCCCGCGATCCCGCATTTGCCACCGACGGCCGCCTGGTCGTGTCCATCGAAGGGGACTTGTGGCTGCGGGACGCCGCCGGTAGGTCCTGGAGCCGCCTGACGAGTGGCGAGCCCTGGGACCGGCAGCCCGCGTGGACGCCCGATGGCCGATCGGTGGTGTTCGTGTCGGATCGCGGTGGGAACGACGACCTCTGGCGAATCTCCATCAGTGCCACCGGTGCGGCCGACGCCCCGTCGCAGCTGACCACCGATCGGGCATCCGACGTGGAGCCGAGCGTAGCGGCAGACGGATCGATCGTGTTCGTACGCGGGCGCGGCGCATCCGCGCGCCTGTGGCTCCGCGCGCCCGACGGCACCGAGCAGCGCCTGACGAAGACAGAACTCGGCGAGCGCTGGCCGGTGGTCGCCCCGGATGGCAAACGGGTGGCCTACGTGCAGGTGAGCGATGGCGGACGGCGGCTGCTCGTGAGACCGCTTGCCGGGGGTCGCGACAGCGTCGTCGTCGCCGACCGCGCGCCGCAGAACCCTTCGTGGTCACCCGACGGCCGGCGCCTCGCCTTCTACTCCTCGTCGCCGCGCCCCGGTATTTACGTCGCACCCGTCGACGGGCACTACGTGAACGAGGTGAGCTCTGAGGCTGGTGCGCCGTGCTGGGCGCCCGACGGCCGTACCATCCTGGTGGCCGCGCGTGCCCCCGACCCGGTCGGATACAACGGCGATCCGGATCGGGTGGGCGATCGCGATGCCGCGGAGACCTTCGCCCCAGGGCAGGCCATGGTGAACCTGCAGGCGCCCGTACCGCCCGACGAGTCGCCCGACACGGTCGTCGCCAATGCCCCACTCGACCAGGCGGCTCGCAACGTCGAGGCGTTTGACCGGGTGTGGGAACGCATGGATCGCGTCTACTACCGCACTCCCGACGCCGCGGATCGGCGCGCGAAGTGGGTTGCGATGCGCGACAGCTGGCGAGCGCGGGCCGGGGCCGCCCGCGACGACGCCGCGTTGGAGCGCGTACTCTACGCCATGCTGCAGGCGCGGCCCACGCTCCGCAACGAGGCGAGCGGCCGGGCCGCGGTCGCGAGCGCCAATCCGGTCTCCACCGCCGCCGGACTCGACATGCTGCGCCGCGGCGGCAACGTGGTCGACGCCGCCGTTGCCGTCTCCTTCGCGTTAGGCGTCGTGGAGCCCGATGCCAGCGGCCCCGGCGGCTATGGCCAGATGCTGGTCAGCCTCAAGGGCATGGAACGCCCGGCGCTCATCGAGTTCATGGCGCGCGTTCCCGAGCAGGCCGGTCTCTCCAACGGCAGCCTGCTGCAGGGAGGGCGCTACCCGTCCGACGGTCCGGTGCTGGCGATGGTGCCCGGGACAGTGGCCGGGATGTACTCGGCCTGGAAGCAATTTGGCAGCGGGAAGATCCCCTGGGCCGACCTGCTCGGGCCGGCGATCCGTGCCGCACGGGACGGCTACGTCGTGAGCGATGGCCTGGCCACCACCCTCGCCACCGAACGCGAGGGCTTCGCCAGATACGAGGGCAGCCGCACGCTCTTCTTCCGGAACGGCGCGCCGGTCGTCGCGGGCGACAGCATCCGGAACGCCGACCTGGCCTGGACGCTCGAGCAGATCGCGAAGAATGGCGCCGACGGGTTCTATCGCGGCGAGGTTGCGCGGCGGCTGGTCAACGACCTGCGCGAGAAGGGAAACGCGATCACTCTGTCCGACCTGGGCCGCTACTTCGCCGCCGATCGGGAACCGGTCAGCACCACGTATCGCGGACTGACCGTCTTCTCCAGCGCACCGCCGGTGAGCGGAGGCGCCACGCTTGCGGCCCAGCTGAATCTGCTGGAGCAGGTCGCCGCCCCGAAAGCGTACACCGACGATGCGGCCACGCTGCACGCGATGATCGCCGCCTGGCAGCTGGTTCCGTCCGCACGCGGGCGCATTGCCGATCCGGGCTTGTGGCCGGTCGATGTCCGGCCATTTACCAGCAAGGACACGGCCCGCGCACGCTGGAAGTGCTTCGATCCCGACCATGCCCTCACGCCGCGCATCTTCCGCGGCGATTCGCTCGTGTGTGGCGCCGGACGCCCGGCGTCCGGTGCCGATTCCGCGCCACCGCCGCCCGCCGACGAGTGTGCCGGTCAGCAGCACGCCGACGGCGCGGTCTGTCGCGCCTCCGGGACTACCGCGTTCGTGGTGGCGGACGCCGACGGCAACGTCGTGGCGGCGACCCAGACACTCGGCACCTGGGGCGGCAACTTCTACGTTTCGCCCGGACTCGGCTTTCTGTACAACGACAAGCTCACCTCATACGGGACGGATCCAAACTCCTACGGGGCGCGCCTGCCGTACGCGCGCCACGGCAGCACACTCGCGCCGACCCTGGTGTTTCGCGGGAACGGATCGGAGCGCAAGCCGGTTCTTGCGGTGGGCGCCGCGGGCAACGCCTGGATCACCAGCGCGGTCTACGAAACCCTGGTCGGCGTGGTGGATTTCGGGCTCTCCCCGCAGCGAGCTCTGGAACTTCCGCGGTTTCTGCCGTCTCAACGCGGTGGATTCGGCGGTCGCGGCGGAGGCGGGGGCGGACGCGAATTCGTGGTGCAGATCGAGGATGGGTTTTCTCCCGACGTGCTCGACCACCTGCGTCAGATCGGCTACCACTTCAACGTGATTTCCATGATGGGCGAGCTGCGCATGGGCTACGGATCGGCAGTGGCGTTTGGCCCCGGCAAGGTGACGGCCGGCGCCGATCCGCGGCGGTCAGGCGCGGCCGGCGCGCTGCCCTGACCGGCACCTGACGGGATGCATTGCCGGCACGGCGTGGCTCGCCCGCAACGGCATGCCTAACGATCGAGGATCCGATGGCCGACAGCACGAAGGACAGGGAGTGGCGCGCGAAGCTCAGCCCCGAGCAGTATCACGTCACGAGAGAGAAGGGCACCGAGCGCGCCTTTACGGGCAAGTACTGGGACTGTCACGACGACGGAACGTATCGCTGCGTATGTTGCGGCAACGCGCTGTTTTCGAGCGGGACCAAGTTCGACTCCGGCACCGGATGGCCCAGCTTCTACCAGCCGGCCGAGCCGGGCGCCGTACGCACCGAGGAGGATCGCAGCTTCTTCATGCGACGCACCGAAGTCCAGTGTGAGAAATGTGGGGCCCACCTGGGCCACCTCTTCGATGACGGACCGGCCCCCACCGGATTGCGATACTGCATCAACAGCGCGTCGCTCGATCTCGATCCCGGCCACGCGAAGTAGCGCCACGACCTTTCGCATGCGCTTGCGACGCGTTCGTCGCCCCAGGCCTCCCGGCCCCCGTCTGCTGGTGCACCTGACGGGCGCCGCGCTGGTTGCGGCCTGCGCGCCCCTCGCACGCCGTGTCCCGGAACCCCGGTGGAGTCCCGACCTGCCGGCGCCGTCCCTGCGCGCCGACGTGGCCACGGTGGACACCGTCGCCCGCGGTGTCCTCCATCGCGCGTTCGTCATCAACAGCGCGCCGTGGGCCATCCACGTGCTCGACGTCGATCGAGCGGCCTGCTGGCGGCCCGTGGTGTTGAAGGGGGGCGGCGGCGGCGCTGTGGGGCGCGAGAAGACGTCGGTGATCACCGCGCAGGCCCGCAGCGAGGCGGCACCGGGGAGCCCCGGCGCCTCGATCATCGGCGCCGTCAACGCCGACTTCTTCCTGTTCCAGCCCCCGGGTTTGACGGAGGGCGCCCACATCGAGGACGGGCGTCTGGTGGCAGGTCCCAGCGAACGGCCCGTGTTCGCGGTGGACAGCGCCGGTCGTCCCTGGCTCGGCGTCCTGCGGGCACAGGGAACGGCATCATCGGGTCCGGAGTCGATTCCGGTCACGGCATGGAATCGCCATTCGCGCGACGGCGTCGCCTTCTTCGATTCGCGGTTCGGAAGCAGCGTGGACAGTGTGCGCAGCAGCATTCGCGTGGTGCTCGACGGTCCGGATGGGGGGAACGTGGTCGCGGTCGATACGAGCGGCAGAGCGACGCCCCTGGTTCGTGATGGGAGCCTTCTCGAGGTCGGGCCCGGTGCCGCGTCTGATGTGCGCTCCCGCATGCTCCTCTTGGCGAGGACCCGCGCCCACTTCACAGTGGCCGTTCACCTCACGCCATTCTTCCCGCGGGATGCAGTCGGAGGCTTCCCGATCCTGGTGCGGGACAGCGCCGAGGCAGCGGGACTCGACAGCGCGGGTGCGGCCACGTTTGCACCGGTGCGGCACCCTCGAACCATCGTCGCTCTCGGAGCCCGCGGCCGGCGCCTCATGCTCGTCACCGTCGATGGGCGTCAGTCGGGGCACAGTGCCGGCATGACGCTGCGGGAAGCGGCGCAGCTGGTGCGCGATCTGGGGGCCACCGACGCGATGAACCTCGATGGCGGGGGCTCTACAACCCTGGTGATCGCCACGAGGAACGGGGCGTCCTTCCGCTATGCCGTCGTGAACCAGCCCTCGGACAGCACCGGTGAGCGCCCGGTGGGGAATGCGTTGGCTGTGGTCGCCGGAGCCTGCGGCCGCTGACCCTTACAGACCCGCCAACAACGCATCGTTGTTTGCCGTCGACGCGATCCGCTTGATCATCCATTCCATCGCGGCCTGCGGCGGCATCTGCTGCAATCCGCGTCGCAGCGTATAGATCGCGTCGATCTGATCGGGCTTGTACAGCTTTTCTTCACGCCTGGTCCCCGATGTCGCGATGTCGAAGGCGGGGAAGATGCGCTTCTCGGCGAGACTGCGGTCGAGCTTGATCTCGCAATTCCCGGTTCCCTTGAACTCCTCGAAGATCACGTCGTCCATGCGCGAGCCGGTTTCGACGAGCGCCGTGGAAATGATCGAGAGGCTGCCACCACCGTCCTTCGGGTGAACGCACCGGGCCGATCCGAAGAACGCCTTCGGCTTCGCCATTGCCGTGGAGTCGAGGCCGCCGGAAAGGGTGCGACCGCTGCCGCGTTCTGCGGTATTGTGCGCGCGGGCCATCCGCGTCAGGGAATCGAGCACGATCACCACGTCCTGTCCCATTTCGACCAGGCGGCGTGCGTGCTCGAGTACCATTTCGCACACCTGCACGTGGCGGTCGGCGGGCTGGTCGAAGCTTGATGCGATGACCTCTCCCACTCCCCACGAGATCGCCTCGCTCACCTCTTCCGGTCGCTCGTCGACCAGCAGGATGAGCAGCGTCACGTTCGGGTGATTCAGCGCGATGCCCTCGGTGAGGGCGTGGAGCAGCATCGTCTTCCCCGCCCGGGCAGGGGCGACGATCAGCGCCCGCTGTCCATATCCGATCGGGGCCATCAGGTCGATGCAGCGACGCGTGAGCTCGGGTCCGCCCTTGGCCGGGCGTCCGGTTTCCATCGTCAGACGTCGCTCCGGATAGGTGGCCGTCAGCGACTGGAAGTCGGGCCGGCGGCCGATGCTGGCCGGATCGATGCTGTTGATCGTCTTGATCTCGCACACCACCACACGACCGCGGTGGTCGTGTCCGGTCACCGCGTGCAGCGCATCGCCCTGGCGCAGGGCGAACTGCCTAACAACGTTTGGTGGCACCCAGGCATCGCCGGGTTCGGCCAGGTAGCTGTTTGCTGCTCCCCGGATGAAGCCGCCGTCGCGCGACGGCTCGAACCAGCCGATCGATTCGCTGTCCGGCGTGACCGGTGTGGGCGGAAAGTGCTGCTCGCCGGGGTGTCGGCCGCGTCCGCGATGCCGCCGATGCCGCCTGCCGTTTCTCTGATGGTGGTGAAAGTCCGCGTCGTGTCGCGACGGAAAGTCGCGTCGCGGTGCCGGGGAGGTATCGGCCTCGCCGCTCCTGGGCGATGTGGCCTCTCCACCCGTCTCGGCGGCCTCGGTTGTGGGCGGAGGCGCACTCATTGGCGCCTCGTCGGCGCCCGGATTGTCACTCCCCCCGTGTCCGGGGTCGGACTCCGGCATGGGCATTTCTCCCGCGGCGCCCATCTCTGCTTCCGACTCGCCGGAAGTGTCTCGGTATGGGCTCTGCTCCCCGTTCGGGTCTGACGGCCGCTTTCGATTGAATGGGCGGCGGCCCCGGCGCGGAGGACGTCGACGTTCGGTCATACAACTCTTGTCTGTTGAAGGTGAGAAACGCGGTCTCGTACCGCGGAAATCATGTTTCGTGTGCTACTCCCATCACGACCGCTCCCGCTCGGGAGGTCGCTTTTCTGTCCTCCAGGCGGTGCTTCACATCCAGCACCCCCACGCCTGTGGCGAGATCGCACTGCCGGAAGCTGTTGGTTGCTGGCACGCACTGTACCAAACGCGTACGCAAGACCATGCGCACGTAACGCGTGCGCGAGTCTTCGAGAATGTGGCTGAGACGGGAACAGTCGTGCGTCAATCGCACGGAATTCGAAGTCGCCAGGTGGCGCGGATCCCTCACGCGAAACCGGCGACGTCTATCTCTGCTTTGCGAACGTCTCGCGTGTTCACTCCGGAAAGTTGGAGTGTCGTCACCCGAGCGGCGCAACCGGGGTGCGACTACGACATCGCCAGCCGGTACTACGAGTATCGCACAGCGTCAGGTTTCGCGCAAGCATTCCCCGCGTGGGGGCGAACCGCTTGCCGGCCGCGGCGTTCGGACCTTGTGCCGCGACATATGGTGGACGGGCGTCTGCCCGCTCTGGCAACACACCCATTGCCCTGACGGGGTACGCACGAGCCGTGTGCGCAGGTCACGCCGGATCGATACTTTTGACCGATGATCTCCGAGGACGCAGACCACGCAACGGAATTGGCGAACCTGCTCTCGGAATACGCGCGACGCCCCGACGTCGGGTGGCTGCGCGAGCGGATCGAGTCGCTGGCCGCCAGTGTGCCGGCCGGGTCCATCGCTGCCCTGGCAGAGCCCTATCGTGACGAACCCGAAGTGATGGCGCCGCTCTACGAGCGCGTGGTGGCGGCCGAACCGCAGAATGCGCGTGCCATGGTGATACTTGCCAACGCCTACTGGTTGCAGGGACGTGGGCCCGAGCTTGTGGGTGCGCTGGCGAACCGGGCAATCGCAGCGGATCCGGCGAATCGAGGAGCGTGGCATCTCTGGGCGCTCGCCGAATCCGACCCTCGTCTGCGGACGCAGCGGTGGGAGCAGGTGGCTTCGCGCTTCCCCGAGGACAGCCTTGCCCTCGCGGCGCTCGCCGACAACGCCGCCTCCGTTGCCGGTGCCGAGCGCGACCATGGAATGCTCGATCTGGCCATCAGTACGTACGAGCGACTCCTCGATCGGAGCGCCGAGGCCGCGCAGCGCGATGCCGTCGCCGCCGCGCTTCGCTCGCTGCGTGGGTGGCGCCTGTGAGACACGAGCACGAGTCTGAAGCCGGGTCGCTGGCTCACTTCCGCGAGTTCCGCGAGCGACTCAACGCGGAGATTCTCGGGGAGGGCAATCTGGTGATCAACCGGTTCTTTGCCCTCGACAGCCGTGCGTATGAGGCCGGCGCGCTCGGCGTCAAGACCAAGGAGCTCCTGGGCCTTGTGGCGTCACTGGTGCTGCGCTGCGACGACTGCGTGACGTATCACCTCACTCGCTGCGCAGAGGAACAGGTCAGGCGCGATGAGATCTTCGAGGCGCTGTCCATCGGGCTCGTGGTCGGCGGCTCCATCTGCGTTCCTCACCTGCGGCGCGCCGTGGCGCGATGGGACGAGCTGGACGGCTTGCGCCAGGAAGTGCCGGAGTCGGGGAAACTCTGAAGCGTATACCACGTATCTAACCAGAGCAGGGAATCGGAGCGGCCGCGCGATCACACGAGCCCGACGGAAGCCGCGCTCCGGTTCGCCGCGGAAGGGGATTCGAGCGGCCGCCGTCCGTGTCGACCTGCCCTGCATATTCGAGCGTGGACACCTTCATTCTTCGCGGGCGACTCGTGACCGCTTTCGCAACCATTGCGGACCATTGGCGGATCCTGCGCGAGGCAGCGCGGTCACGTCCCGACGACCCCCCGCGGCGCTGGCTGCGTCGCCATTGGGAGCTTGCGGTGGTTCTGGGTGTGGTGGTGCTGAGCGGGATCGCTGTCGACGGCTGGCTCTTCACCTGCGGATTCGGCACCTGTCCCTCACCGCGCGCGATTCGGGCCTACCGCCCGCCAGAGGGAGGACGCGTTCTCGACCGGAACGGCCGTTTCTTCGGACGCGTGAACGCGGTGCCGCGCGTGAACGTCTTGCTCGCGGCAGTGCCGCGGCACGTGCGCGAGGCCTTCGTTGCCGCCGAGGATCGACGCTTCTATTCCCACGGGGGCCTCGACTGGCGCGGCGTGGCCCGTGCCGGCGCGCGGGACCTCACGAGCCTCAGCGCCCGTGAAGGCTTCAGTACCATCACCATGCAGGTCGCGCGGAACACGTTTCTTGCGGGCTCAATGCCGCTGGGTCGCTCGCTCGGCCGCAAACTCCTGGAGTTGCGTCTGGCGCGCCTGCTCGAGCATGCCCTGTCCAAGGACAGCATCCTGCAGCTCTATCTCAACGCCATCTACCTCGGCAACGGCGTCTACGGGGTGGAGGCGGCCAGTCGGGACCTGTTCGGCAAGCACGTGGGAGACCTGACGGTTTCCGAGGGAGCCGTGCTGGCCGCCCTGCCGAAGGGGCCGTCGGCATACACGCCACGTCACGATCCGGCGCGTGCGCTCCAGCGCCGCAACCTCATCCTGGCGCTGATGCGGCGTGAGGGATATCTCGACCCGGCGCGGGAGGCGGCCGCGCGCCGCGCTCCGATCCGGCTCGCTGCTCAGGAGTGGCGACCGCCGCAGCCTAACGAGTCATATGCTCTGGACGCGGTGCGATCGCTGGTGGATTCGGTGCTGCGCGCGGCCGGCGAAGCCGGCATGGACGTCGTGGTGTACACGACGCTCGATCCGTCGGCCCAACACGCCGCCGAGCTCGCCGTGCGCCGGCGCGCCGGATCCATCGAGCGGGAAGCCGGACGCTGGCGCCAGGTCGGGAACGACGAGGACAGCGGGGTGCAGGGCGCCATGGTGGCCCTCGATCCGCGCTCGGGAGACGTGCGGGCGCTGGTCGGCGGCCGAAGCTACGCGAGGGGGTCGTTCAACCGCGCACTGAACGCCCGTCGACAGCCCGGATCGGCGTTCAAGCCATTCGTGTATGCCGCGGCGTTGCAGGCCGGGTTCACCCCCGCATCGCTGGTTGAAGACGTACCGGTGGAGGTGGATCAGGGCAGTCGGGGTGTCTGGCGTCCGGCCAACTACGGCGACGAGTACCTTGGACCGGTGACCTTGAGCCGGGCCCTCATGCGCTCTGCCAATGCCGCCACGGTGCGGCTGAGTCGCGCGGTGGGGGAACGCAACGTGGTCGCCGTGGCCCAGCGCAACGGGATCACGTCGCCGATACCCGTGGTGCCCGCCGTCGCGTTAGGCGCGGTGGATGTAACGCCGTTCGAGCTCGTCACCGCCTACGCGCCGTTCGCCAACGGCGGCTTCCGCGTCACGCCGCGGCTGGTGCGCCGCATCGAACGACTCGACGGCAGCCTGGTCTGGCAGGACTCCGTGCGGCGGACGCAGGTGATGGACCCGCGCGATGCCTTCCAGCTGATGACCATGCTCCGCGGCGTGGTGGACGGAGGTACCGGCAACGCCCTGCGGCAGTACGGCGTGGCGGGCCCGGTGGCGGGCAAGACCGGAACCACCAACGATGCCACCGACGTGTGGTTCGTGGGTTTCACGCCCACTCTGGTGGCCGGATTCTGGTTCGGGTATGACACGCCGCGCTCGCTGGGCGACGCCGCGAGCGGCGGTCGCCTGGCTGCTCCCGCCTGGGCCGACTTCTACCTCCGCGGATGGCGAGAGAAGGGGCGGGACTGGCCCGTCCCGGAGGGACTCGTCGAGCGGGACATCGATCTCGACACCGGACTGCTCGCCGGAGAATGGTGCCCCCTGACCGCGCATTCGTGGTTCAAGGTGGGCACTGAACCCACCGAGTACTGCGACGCGCACGATGGCCCGTCATTCGACGACTGGATGTCCGACCTCAACGCGCGGATCGCCCGACGGCTGTCAGCTCTGTTGAGGCGAGTGATCCCCCGGTAGCGCCCGTCGGCGCCGGCTCCCGCTCGTGCCGCTGTCTGTCCAGTCCATCGACCGCGCTGCGCGCGAAATCGATCCCGTCTTCCTCCATTCGCCCCAATTCCAGGCGGACGCCCTTGGCGACGCGCTGGGCGTCCGCGTGGTCGTCAAGGTCGAGAGCCTCAACCCGATCCGCTCGTTCAAGGGGCGCGGGGCGGACTACTTCGCGCAACACGTCACCGATCCCGCCCAGCCGCTCGTCTGCGCCTCCGCCGGCAACTTCGGTCAGGGGCTCGCCTGGGCGGCGCGCAAGCACGGCCTGACGTGCGAAGTGTTCGCCGCCACATCCGCGAATCAGCTCAAGGTCGAACGGATGCGGGCCCTCGGCGCTCGTGTGCAACTCGCTGGTCACGACTTCGATGCAGCCAAGGCCGAGGCACGCGCTCACGCCGAACGCGTCGGCGCCCGTTTTGTCGAGGACGGGCGCGAACCCACGATCGCCGAGGGCGCCGGCACCATTGCCGTCGAACTGACCGCGTGGCCCGAGCGCTTCGATGCCGTTATCGTGCCGCTCGGGAATGGGGCCCTGCTGGGAGGAGTGGCGACGTGGATCAGGGCGATGGCACCTGAGACCCGGATGATCGGAGTCTGCGCAGCCCGTGCGCCTGCAATGGAGCGCTCGTGGCGGGCCGGACTGGCAATCGAGACGACAGATGCCGACACGATCGCTGACGGCATCGCGGTGCGCGTTCCGGTGCCGCAGGCGCTCGAGACGCTGCACGGTGTAGTCGATGACATCGCTCTGGTGAGTGAGGAGGCGCTCGGGGACGCCTGCCGGCTGGTGTCCGCGACCGTTGGCGTGCTGTCGGAGCCGGCGGGCGCAGCGGGTGTGGCCGCACTGCTCCAGCACCGCGGGCGCTGGTCCAGGGGTGTGGTGGCCACGGTCCTGTGCGGAAGCAATGTCTCCAGCGACTTCCTCTGATCCCTCGCGAAGATCGGGGTTAGAGCAGTCCGACCCAATCCTGCGGTTTCGCGTCGTAGCCCGGGAATATCGAATCCAGCCGGTCGGCACCCAGGTGCTTCACCAGAATCTCCGCGAAGACCGCGCGGAAATCGGTGGTGAGCGCGAGGTCCCGCCCCTCGTACAGCTGTTCCGGTTCGAGCCCCGGCCACCGGCCGTGCACCCTGGCTCCATGTACGCCACCACCGATGACGAACATCGCTCCAGCGTGGCCATGATCGGTTCCGCCATTGCCGTTCTGGCGAACCATCCGCCCGAACTCCGACATCGACAGGATCACCACATCCTGCATGCGGTCACCCAGGTCGGTCGTGAGGGCCGCCACCGATTGCGAAAAATCGGAGAGACGGTTGGCCAGCTGACCCGTCCCGCTGCCCTGATTGACGTGCGTGTCCCAGCCACCCACGTCGGCGAACGCGATCTCGAGGCCTACCCCCGACTTGATCAATTGCGCGATCTCCTTCAGCCGCTGGCCGAACTGGGACCTCGGGTAGTCGGCATCGTTGTCCGGCGCATACTGCTGAGGGTTTGCGGACTGCAGCATCTTCACCGCCTCGAACATTTCGCGCCCGGCACCGTGCACCAGATCGGCTTCGCCGGTGCGATACAGCGCCTCCAGACGGTCGGCCGAGGATCCGGCGGCACGCACAGTGAATTCGCCCAGCGAATTCATCGCGACAGCCGGCGCCGGGCCCTCGAGGATCCGCGGCGTCTGAGGCGTCAGCGACACCGCACGGAACGGCGAGGCCGCGGCTGCGGCGCACTCCTCACACGTCCCCTGCACCGCCAGATAGCGGTTCAGCCAGCCATCGGGCGTAGCCTTCCGGTCCGGCGTTCCCGATTCCATGTAATCCTGCGCGTCGAAATGCGAACGCGTGGCGCTCGGACTTCCGACGGCATGAATGGGTGCCAGTAATCCCTGCTTGTAGAGCGACTCAAACGGACGCAGCGCCGGATGGAGTCCGAAGAAGCCGTCGAGATCGATCGCAGCGTCGGCTACGCCGGTTCCTGGTGCCGGAACGGCGATGTTCGGCCGCGCGCCGTAGTACGCGCGCTCGCCGTGCGGGACCACCATGCTCAGGCCGTCCGCGGCTCCACGCTGGAAGAGGCAGATGAGGATCTTGCCACGGCGTGCCGCCGGGAGTTGTGCGGCGAACGCTGCCCGCCGCAGAAAGCTCGGGCTCAACCCCATGGTCACCAGCGCCATCGCGCCGTTCCGCACAAAAACTCGCCGTTGCATGTCGATCTCCGTGTCGAACCTGTCTCGCCGGGACGCACACCTGCAGCGCGCAGCCTGTGTGAGCGCGACGCCCCGGAGTCGTCTTATCTTCGCTGAAACTCCGGGCTTCCGAGTGCCAGTCCCACCACTTGCGCCAGCCCGTTCAGTGCGGGGATGCGACCGAGTCCACCGCGCCCCCCGCGTCCGGGTCCTGGCAGCCCACCCGGTGCGGGTCGTCCCCGTCCGCGCGCACCGCCTGTCATGTCGTTACCCGTCATTCCGCCGCTGTCGGGCATGACCGTGGAAGCCGGCGTCCCTCCGGCCAGCAGCGGGTTGGTTCCCGAGCTGAGGATCTCCCGCGTTTCCGGAGACGCCTCACCCCCCAGCAGGGCGTCGATAACGCCGTTCACCTGCGTCTCGCGGCTGCTCCGCGACAGGCTGTCGTAGAGTGGCCACGCGCTCAGCGCCGCTCCCGGCAGCCGCCCCGCCGCAACCGCCAGTCCAAAGTTGATGCGATTCAGGATCGCCCCGGTGTTCATCCAGGCCTCGCCGGTTTCGGGCCAGCCGTTAGGCGCCTGGTGGCCGAAGATGGGCTGGCCGAGAAACGCCACGATCGCGGCCGTCCGGGGCGTGGTGTCCGCCGCGGCGCCGATCGCGCGCAACGCGCTCACCGTGACCTCGAAGGGTGACTTTACTTTCGTGTGGAAGGCGGCGCGCGAAAAGAATTCGGGTGACGTGACGATGGTCTTCACCACTTCGCGGATATCGCCGTCGGTTCGGGAGAATGCGGCAGTGGCGCGATCGACCAGCGAGGCCGGGGGCGTATCGCTGACGAGCCGCACACAAAGCTTCCGCGCGATGAAGCGCGCCGTGGATGGGCTTCGGGCCAGAATGTCGAGCACCTCTTCGCCGTCCTCGATTCCTCGCCCTGCCTTCAGGCGGCGCCCCAGAACTACCTTCTCGCCGGCGTCGTGCACTTCGGGTCGGAACAGGAATCCGGAGCGACCCGAACGCGGCGGCTCGATGCTCCATCCGGTCAGCGCTCTGGCGACCTGGATCACGTCCTGCTGCGTATACCCACCGTCCACTCCCAACGTGTGCAGTTCCAGCAACTCGCGCGCGTAGTTCTCGTTGATGCCCCGCGGCCGGCGCTGCTGCAGCTGCCGGATCACCGCCTGGGCGCGATCGGGAAGACCGGCCGTGTCGCGTCGCGCGATTCGATCACGAATGTCCGGCGGCAGCTGGCCACGGCCCCCGACGGGCCGTCCGCCCAGACCGGGGCGGCGCGCAGGATTCGGACGTCGCGGTACCACCACCCCACGTCCACCCTGCCGTCCGCGACTCGCCGCCAGCGTCGGTCGGCCGCTGTCGGCCACGCTTTGTGCATTGTCGAGATAGAACAGCATCGCCGGGCTCTTGGCCACGGCACCCAGCAGATCGCGGAACTTGCCCAGCGCGTGGGGCCGGATCGTCTCTCGATCGAAGTCAGGAATGTAGTACCGGATCTGCTGGCCCTTGCCGATGAAGACAGTGAAGTGATTCTCCCAGAAATCGGTCATCACTTCTTCGAGCTCGCGATCGCTCACCACCGCCCGTGCCACCTTGGCCGACAGGATCTCGCCCGCGAACGCCCGATTCGCCTGCAGCATGCGTCGCAGCTGCGTGCTGTCCTGCGGCGTCATGGACGTCCCCGAGAGCCGCGCGCGCGCCTGAATCGCCGCCGCGGGCGGATAACTGCGCATGAGATCGGTCGCCGAGCGCCCGAGATTCGGGTAGGCGGCCAGCACAGCCGCGGTCTTGCGGTCGTCGATCCGCTCCGGGTGGAGCTGTGCCTCGATCCACTTGTCCACGCCCATACGCAGCACCTGATCGACCTCTCCCGGCCGCGGACCGAAAGCGAGGCGGTTCAGGGCCTGCACCGCCTGCTCACGCGGCGTCAGCTCCCGGGGGGCGGCGTTCGCACGAGCGATCGGTCCGTTGGCCCGGACGGCGGCAGTGCCGACGACCGTGACCACCGCGGCGAAGACGGAAAAGGAGGCGAATCGGCGCATCGCTGGGCTCCGGACTTTCGAGTCTGACACGTATAGACGCACCAGACCCCGAGGTGTGAAGGGAGATCCCATCGTGGGGTGGCCGGCAACTTCGGCCAGGGCGCACGGTGCTTCGTCAGCCCTCGGGCTTCAGTACGTAACCGACGCCTCGGACGGTATGGAGGAGCTGGGAATCTCCCTCGTGGTCGACCTTCTTGCGCAGATAATTGATGTAGACGTCCACGATATTTGTGGTCGGGTCGAATTCCTGCTTCCACACGGCTTGTGAAATCGACTCGCGGGTCATGGCCATACCCGCGTGCCGCGCCAGGTACTCGAGCAGGGAGTACTCCTTCTGCGTCAGGGTGATCTCGCGCGCTCCCCGCCTGACGTCACGCGAGAACGGGTCGATGGTGAGATCGCCGACGCGGATCATCGCGAGGTCGGTACGGAGGGCCGATCGGCGCAGCAGCGCCTTGACGCGAGCGAGTAGTTCGTCGTAGCTGAACGGCTTGGCGAGGTAGTCGTCGGCGCCAGCGTCGAAGCCCTCGACCTTGTCGGAGATGGTTCCCCGGGCCGTGAGCATCAGCACCGGATTGGTGAAGCCGCGCGCGCGCAGTTCACGCGCCACGTCGTAGCCGTCGAGTTTGGGCAGTCCGATGTCGAGGATGACCAGGTCCGGGCGGCGATCGAGAGCCAGTTGCAGCCCTGCCTCCCCGTCTACCGCCGTGAAGACCGTAAACCCCGAATCCGCGAGGGTGCGCTCCAGGACGGAGAGCACCTCGCGGGCGTCCTCGACTACCAGGATGCTCGCGGCCACGTGTCTGGTCTCGGATGTCTGCATCGTCACATTCTATTATCGGGCTCGCCAGCTTCCTAGACAACCTCGCCCCTTGAGCGATGCTGGTGGCGTCGATTCCTTTCCCGCGTGTCCTCCTCCCGCCTTGCCGCCGGCGTACGAACCGGGCTCCTGGCGTCCGCCACGACGGCCGGTGTTATCGTCGGATACGGACTCCGGGAAGACTCGGCGCTCGCGCCGTTCCTGGTCGCCGGACGAGCGACCATCGCGGCGACGACCGGGCTGGTAGCGTCGGCCGGCTTCGCCACCGTGTTCGGGATCGTCCTGCACACCGCCTGGATGCTCCTGTGGGGGATCTGCTTCAGCGTCGTTGCCACACCTCTTCGCCGGGTGCCGTCGATCGTCGCTGCCCTGGTGTTCACCTCAGTGGTCGGCTTGCTGACGCGGACGGTGGCACCCGGCGCCCTCGGCGCCGGCGTCATGGCAGCCCGGTCGCTGCCTCAGACGTTGCTGCTCCTCCTGCTCTTCGCAACATCGCTGTTGCTGGGTATGCGAATTGCGCGAGCATAGCAGATGGCAGCCCGACGGCCGTGACCGCGTCCGTTCATCATGCGGATGCGGTGAGTTCCGATCATGCGCGCCGCGACGCGTTCGTCACGGAACCTTTGCAAATGCGGTGTGTCGGATCGCTGGCACGCGGGGTCTTACGCAATGTAGGGTCCCCGCTCCGCTGATGACTCTGCGCGCACACCGGCTCGCGATCGTCCTCGGAGCGTTTTTTCCTGGCAGCAGGGAGGAGACAAGCACAATGGATGTCCTCGTGATGCTCGAGGAAACGTCCGAACACTCCACCGTGCTTGCGCACGTGAACTCCGTGCCGTCGCCGCTCAACTCGGATCGGCGGGCACGAGACGTGGTGACACTGTACGGGGAAGCCACGCCCGAATCGCTTGCCATGGCCCTGGCGGCGGCGATGGAGTCCCGGCGTGAGCCCACGGAGCGGTCGGACACGATTCGCCACCTCGGGTTGTGGCCCGAACGCGGGGCGATCGGAGACGCGGCGTGGCGGGACGAGAGCACCGGCGAACTCGTTACCCGCGATCTCACGATTCCCTACGACGTTATCCGTGACACAGCGAATCGGTTGCTGGACGAATGCGGTCTGGCCATTCGCCGACTGGTGGCCGGGCTGTCGATGCCGGATTGGCCGGAAGGGGCCCGCCGCGCGATCAGCTTCTCGCTGACGCCGTATGCGATTCTTCCCGTCGGGGCTGGGGCGCGCGTCGACGCGCTGCTGGAACTGTATCGCCAGAGCGACGGGTTCACGTTCGATAACGAAGGAGACTGAGCGAGCGAGATTCTCACGTCTGATCTGAAACGGGCCGCGGACACCGTCCGCGGCCCGTTCTTCTTGGTGCCGGGCTGCCAGACCGCACGGAACGCGCGAGCAATTGCGCTCCGGCTCAGCCTGCCCGCGCCGCTCCGAGCGCGTCGGCTGCCGTCTCCCGCGCTCCCTTGACGCGCCCTCATCCACGCGACACGCTCTACCCATACAATCACCAGCGCGGAGAGGACACACGGAATGCGGGAATATCGGGCAGCAGACATCAGAAATGTGGCGGTTGTCGGACACGGTGCGAGCGGCAAGACGACTCTCGTCGACGCCCTCGCCTTCGTGTCCGGCTCAAGTAAACGACACGGTTCGATCAAGGACGGAACGACGCTCACGGACAACACGCCGGAGGAAATCGAGCGCGGGTACTCCATCAACGTCGGGGTGGCGTACAGCGAATGGAGTGACGCGAAGGTGAACCTCATCGACACGCCGGGATACCTGGATTTTCACGGAGATGCCGTGGCCGGGCTGGCGGCTGCCGACGGCGCCCTGTGCGTGGTAGCCGCGTCGTCCGGCGTCGAGGTTGGTACGGAAAAAATGTTCTCCCAGGCCACGTCGCGGGGCGATCCAGTGCTCTTCGTGGTCAGCATGATGGACAAGGAGCACGCCGACTTCGAGCGCGTCTATCAGCAGATCAAGGACCGGCTCACGGCGAAAGTCATCCCGGTCGAGATCCCCCTCGGCGAGGGCGCCGGCTTTCACGGCGTGATCAACCTGTTCGCCAGAAAGGCCTATCTCTACAAGACCTCTTCCAAGGCCGGGGAGTATGAAGAGGCCGACGTGCCGGCAGGAGAGCGCGCACATTTCGACAAGTACTACCAGGAGCTAATCGAAGCGATCTCCGCGACCGATGACGAACTGCTCGAGCGCTATCTGGAAGGGGCTGAGATCGGACGAGACGAGGCCATTCACGGGATGAAGGAGGCCATGAAGCGCGGAGACCTGTATCCGCTCTTCTGCGTCTCCGCCGACCACATGATCGGCATCCATGCGTTGCTGACCGAGATCGTGCAACTCATGCCGTCAGCCTACGAAATGGAGGAATTGCACGCGTTCAAGGGCGCCGAGGGCGAAAGCACCATCGAGATCCATGCCGACGACGCCCTGCCGTTCAGCGCGCTCGTGTTCAAGACGCACTCCGAGCCCCACGTCGGCGATGTCTCGTTCTTCCGCATCTACCAGGGCACGGTGAGCAACGGCCAGGAGGTGTACAACGCCACGCGTGACGGCGTCGAGAAAATGGGTCATTTGTGCGTTACGCAGGGAAAGGACCGTATCGAGGTCCCCATCCTCCACGCCGGCGACATCGGCTGCGTGGCCAAGCTGCGCAACACGCACACCAACGACACGCTGTCCACGCGCGAACACCCGACGCGGTTGCCCCAGATGGCCTTCCCGGAAGAACTGGTGCAGTTCGCGATCCACGCCTCGGCGCGCCACGACGAGGAGAAGCTCCAGCTTGGCCTGCACCGGCTCCACGACGAGGATCCCACGTTCGAGACGCACTACAACAGCGAGACCCACGAGACCATTATCTCCGGCCTGGGCGAACGCCATCTCGAGGTCTCGCTCGCGCGCCTCAAGCGCAAATATGGCGTTTCGGCGGAACTCACGCGCCCCAAGATCGCCTATCGCGAGACCATCACGGCGCGGGCCGAGGGCCAGGGGCGGCACAAGAAGCAGACCGGCGGCCGCGGGCAGTTCGGCGACTGCTGGATCCGGATGAAGCCGCAGCAACGGGGCGCGGGCTTCTCGTTCGTGGACAAGATCGTCGGGGGCGTGATCCCCTCAAAATTCATCCCGGCCGTGGACAAGGGAATTCAGGAGTCGTCGGCCCGCGGCGTCCTCGCGGGATATCCCATGGTGGATTTCGAAGTCGAGCTGTTCGACGGCTCGTACCATTCGGTCGACTCAAACGAGATGTCGTTCAAGATGGCCGGGATTCTCGCCTTCCGGACAGTCGCGCCAAAATGCCGGCCGGTGCTGTTGGAGCCCATCGACCATATCGAGATCACTACTCCCGATGAGTATCTCGGTGACGTGATGGGCAACCTGTCATCCCGGCGCGGCCAGATTCTGGGCACCGAGGCCGCAGATGGAGGCGGTACCAAGGTGCGCGGCTATGTGCCGCAGGCCGAGCTGCACCTCTACGGCACCGACCTGAACTCCATGACCCATGGTCGTGGGACCTTCATCCGGCGCTTCCACGGATACGAGCAGATGCCACCGGAGGCATCCCATAAGGTCGTCGAAGAATCGGCCAAGGAGAAGAAGGAGGAGGTCGTGGAGGTCTAGTACCGCGCACGGCTCTCCACCGTTACGGCCGGATCCCTCGAACGATCGTTGTTACAAGTCCGACAGCGTACACGCTCGCGCCACCCGGCGGACCCCACATCTGTATCAGCAAGCGGTCCGTCGGCGATGCGACGGTGGTCCACCCGGCGCCGTCGAATCGGACGAGTGTCCCATCCTCGCCGGCAGCATACACATCCATCGGGCCGGTCCCCCACACGGTCCGCAAAGCCTTCGTGGTGGGACTCGACATCGTGTACCAGCGCACGCCGTCGTAGCGAAGGATCGTCCCGGCTTCGCCGACGGCGAAGATGTCGTTGGGCCCGCTGCCCCACACGCCACGGAGCAGCTCCTGGGTGGGTGTCGACTGGAGCGACCACCGCGATCCGTCGAAGTGTACTACGGCCCCCGAGTCGCCCACCGCGTAGACATTGTCCGGCGCCAGCCCCCACACATGTCTGAGGAATCCCTGCGTGGGACTCGGCACCTGGGCCCATCCCCCAGGTGTGGACAGGAGAATCACCCCGTCTTCGCCGACGATGAACACCAGCTCGGGGCCGGCCGCCCACACCGAACGCAACAACACCCGCGTTGGACTCGTCTCGGCGTTCCAGTGCGCGCCATCGTAGTGGAGGATCGTTCCCGTGTCGCCGACCGCGTAGACGTTGCTCCCGCTCGTTCCGAACAATCCGTAGAGGGGATGCGCCGGCGGGACGTCCTCGAGGCCCCAGTGTCCCCCCTGCCGCCTCAGCAGCGTCCCGCCGGCGCCCGCGGCCCAGACCGTGTTCGCATCGGCGCCCCACACCGACGTCAGCACCGGAGATGTCGTCTCTGTTATCCAGCTCTGGGCCGTTCCGCGCACGATGGTGCCATCCCAGCCGGCCGCGAAAACCCGTCCGGCATTGTCGCCCCAGAGTGCGCGCAGGTTCTCCCCGGTTCCCGGCTCCGTCACGACGTTCCACGCCGACCCGTCGAAGTGGAGAATGGCGCCGGTGTTCCCTACCGCATACACGTCGTTCGCCGCGCGACCCCACACGGCGAACAGGTTTCGCTCGGTTGGCGCGGGCACCCTGCTCCACGCGCTACCATCGAAGTGCAACACCAATCCGAAGATCCCGACCGCCCAGATGTCGTCGGGTGCGCTGCCCCAGATGCCGAACAGGGCCAGTCCCGTAGGTGATTCGACCGGCGCCCAATTCGCGCCATCGTAGTGCACGATGATCCCGTTCTGCCCGACGGCCCACAGGTTGTTCGGTCCTGATCCCCAGATTTCCCACAGCTCCCAGCCTGTCCCGGTCGACTGCACCTGCCACACCGATCCGTTCCAGTGAACCACCGTTCCGTCCACGCCAACGGCATACACGTTGTTCTCGTCCAGTCCCCAGCATCCGAGAAGTGTGGCGCTCGTCGGGCTCGCCATCTCGCGCCAGGTGGTGCCGTCGTAGCGGAAGAGCACTCCGCTGGTACCTGCGGCGAACACGTTGTGCGCGCTCGAGCCCCACACGCCAACGAAAGTCTCCTCCGATCCGGTCGGCATGAGGCTCCACACGCCGACTGAGGAGTGCATCACGACGCCCGCCTGTCCAACACCGAAGGCGTCTCCCGTCTGTCCGTCGGCCCAGGCCCCGAGCAGCGAGGCGTCCGTGATGCCCTCGTCCTCAACGCTCCAGCTCACGAGAGGTGCGGCAGCATTTGCGACCGTAATCAGGACATCGCTCTGGAATCCGGCTGCACGGGCCGTGACATGTGCCGTGCCGGGAGCAATGGCACGGACCTCGCCCGACGATGAAATCGAAACGACGCCGGCGTCGGAGGATGACCACAGAACCGGTACGGATTGCAAGAGGTCCCCCTGCACATTGAGCACGCGGGCGCCGAGGGCGAGCGTGGATCCGGGAGCAAGCCACGCCGTGGCCGGGACTACCTCCAGCGAAGCGACGTCGCCGTGGGAGTCGACGCTGTCCAGGGTGTCGCGGCACGCCAGTGCCGTGATCACCAGGGTGATTGCCGCCAGCGGCAACCGGGCACGACCTGACGACAGGCATCGCAATCCAACGCTCATTGGGAAACTGACTCCGGCTCGTGTCGTCGCGCGAACAGGACGGGGCTGCATCGCGGACCGCAAGCTAAGTGACCGAACCGGCAAAAAAAGTTCGCGGAGAGGTGAACTCCCTCCCCGCGATGCGCTGCCGGATACGGCCGGCGGAATCAGGGGGTGCCCGTCATCGTGACGACCTGGATCACTCCCCCGAGGAGACCCTCGCCCCATTTCATCTGCGCCTCCGAGGGGGAGAGAAAACGCAGCTCCAGAATCGAGTTGATTGCCACGGATCGCAGGATCGTCAGGTCCGGCCCATACGGGCGCTGATCGAAGTACACCACCGGTGTGCGCGTCTGGGCGCCCGGTGAGTTTCCCGACCCCGCTGGCATGGTGAGGGTCACGCGTCCCACGTTGCGAAACCACTGCGGACGGAGCGTGTTGATCGCGTCATACGCGTTGGTTGCCGCCGTCTCGGCCAGTTCCGACCGGCCGATGAGATTCTGTTCCTTCCGGGGTCCGACTGCGGCCCGCGAGCTGTTGCCACCGCTCGCGCACGCCATGGTGAGCGCGAGCATGACGGTTCCGGCGGCGCCGTACAGCATCCGCGCCCGACAACTCTCGCGTTTCACGATCTGCTCCATGTCCTGCTCCGATGTTCGGCGGACGACTCGGCGCGCTCCCTGGTGCGCAAAGTCGTCTCGTTGCCAGCCCCATGGACCGTACCGCCCGTCTGATGATGCCGCAAGCGTCGTCGGTGGGCCGACCCGACGCGAGACCCTTGCATGAGTGGGGCCGCTACTTCGGCCGGTCGGCGGTGACTATCTGAATCACTCCTCCGAGATGGCCGGATCCCCATCGCATCTGTGCCTCCGACGGCGTCAGGAACCGGATCTCCGAGATGTTACTGATCAGGAGGTCGCGCAGGGCGGCGATCTCAGTCGAGTACGGCCGCTCGTTCATGTACACTTCCGGCGTCAAGAGCGTGGGCCCGGCGCCCATCGGGTTCGCCGCCACGGTACTTCCCGGAGTCGTCCCGGACATCGTCGCCCTGGTCTCAGGACGCAGCATGCGCGGACGCAGGCGCTGGAT
>CAWAGQ010000008.1:0-433755 GCA_963781585.1 uncultured Gemmatimonadaceae bacterium | reverse complement strand
GGTACCGGCGAGCATCGCCTGCCGGATGAGGCGGGCGATGATCACGAGCCCCGTCGAGACCCCGACCAGCACGGTGCCGGTGAACATTCCCATGAATCCGCCGAGCAGCGCCGTGTCGGCCGCGAGGATGAGCGCGCACACCAGCAGTCCCGAGTCGGCGGCGATGCGCACGCGGACAGCGGCCAGGACGAGGAAGGCCGCGATGAACAGCAGATGAACCGGGAACATCAGCCACAGCCCTTCGAGCGTTGACGTGGCTGCCCGGTCCAGTCCTGCCGCCCGGAGGGTCCGTGTGAGATCCGGGTAGGCCGTGGCCTGCAACATGGCGGTGCCCGAGAGGATGAGCGCGGCCGCGACGAGCAGCCCGCGCCACGGAGCCGGAAGCCGCAGCGGCATGGGCGAGGCTAGCGCCGCCGCCGGCGTTCCATTTCGGGCGGAAGCGACGACCACTCGCCCGAACGCGAGAGCACGCGCACCCCGATCAGCTTCTTGTCGGCGCGGGCCATCGTCTCCTCGAACGTCTCCCCTTCCGCCCGCTTCGCCCAACCCAACGAAAATGCCACCGGCGCGCTGCGCGCCGCGGTGTGGTGCAGCCGCGTCGCCACCGTCTCGGTGCGCTCGGCGTTCTCGCCGCTGAGTGCAATCACAAACTCGTCTCCGCCCATGCGAACCACCGGTTCGTCGGCGCGAACCTCGCGCATCAGAAAGCGCGCCATCCGCCGCAGTACCTGATCGCCGTTCTGATGACCATGGCGGTCGTTGTAGACCTTGAAGTGATCGATATCGATGTAGATGCACCCCCAGCGCGTCTCGGCCTGACGCACCAGGTCGTCCTCGAGGTCGAGGAGAAATCGCCGGTTGTAGCAGCCGGTGAGGGCGTCACGTATCAGCTGCTCGCGCAGCTGGCGCTCCAGCTCCTTGCGCGCCGTGATGTCGATCAGCACGCCGTGATAGAACACCTCACCGGATCCCGGATCCCGCACCTGATAGGTCGTGTCGAGCACCGTCCGTCGCTGCCCGTCCGGCCGCACGATTTCGAGCTCGAAGTCCCGCACGCTGCCTTCCCGCTCGAGCTCTTTCAGCTCGATCCGGCGCCGCTCCGGGTCGGCAAGCAGGTCGGACGCGTGGAACTGCTCCAGGCCCTTGAGCGACGACACGCCGAAGATGTCGAGGAACGCGGGATTGCAGTCCAGGATGCGCCCCTCCCGGTCGGTGACGTAGATCCCCTCACCCAGGGTGCGCGCCAGCAGCCGCAGCGTCTCCGGGTCGTCGAGACTGCGATACCGCCTGGGTTCATCACTGGAGGATGTCATCTGCGCGCGATAGTGCCCCCGACCCGCCGCGGATGCAAGGCCGCGCCGGCGCGGGCTGCGCGGTCGGGCCGGCGTCCGCCGCGAGGGAAACCCTGACCTCCACGGTTCTTCGGCGACCCTCCTTCGGCGGCCGCCTCCGGATCGATTCTCTATCTGGACGCGACGAACCGCCAGCGCGCCGTGACTATCGCCGTTACGGTGATGTCACGCGGTGAAATCGGGGTCTCCGCGCGAGCCATTCCAGCGGATGCCATCGCGAACTGACCATACGGGATCGGTCCGGGACGATTGGGCTGCGCCTCGAGCCCCAGGAGGTCTCCCAACCGTCCGCCCGCCGCGGCAGCCACCGCCTCGGCCTGGAGCCTTGCGTCGGCCACGGCGTCGGTGAGCGCCTGCCGCGTCGCATCCCGGTCGTCGTGAAGAGTGTACTGCACGCCGGCAACCGTAGTGGCGCCCGATTGCAAGGCCGTATCGATGATCCGACTCACGAGCTCCAGTCGCCGCGTGTCCACGCGCACCGAGTTGGTCGCGACGTACTGCGTGTCGCGCATCTGGGGACCATACTCGAAGCGAATGGTATAGAACGCCGTCGAGATTTCGTCCGCCGTGAGGCCGATCTCGCGGAGCGCCTTCTGCACGGCGGTCATCCGATCGGCGTTGTCCGCACCGGCGCGACTCGCGGTCCGGGCGCGTGTGTCGACCGCCAGCTGCACGATCAATTCATCGGCAGGCACGGAGTGCTGGCCCTGTCCAGTGACCGCAATAGTCACCGGCGCGCTGTCTCCCGCTGTCGGGACCTGTGCCCCGGCGAGGGGCGCCGCAAGCACGAGCAACAAGGGGGTGAGCAGTCGCATGAGGCTACTTCCTCCGTTCGAGACGTGAAGCAGAGCATACCCCGCCGAATCCGAGGAGGTCATTCACCCGGACGGACACCGAGTGTTCGGTGCGGAATGCGTGAACCGGGTGCTGCGGCCTACTTCCTCCCGCTGTCGCTTCCCGCGGCAGGCTAACCCCGCTCGCCGATCCAGTTGGCTCACCCCGTGAAGCTGTACAGAAAAGCGGAGCCACTTCTGTAGGCTTCAACCGAGCTTCGTTATGCCGACGCCCAACCTCGCGGTTCCTTCAAGCGTCGCGACGTCACCGCGCCCCTCGGGCCAGCTCCCTTGCCATGGACGAAGGTCGGTTGTACCATGAGGCTGCGTCGGCGACGGCACCCGCCTTGCTCGTATCGAAGCGCGGCAACGGGACCGTCGCGTGAAGGACGAAAGCAGAAAAAACAATCCAGAAAAACGGCGAAGAATTCCTCACAAATCGCCGCGTTTCTGAATCCGGCTCCTCAGAAATGAGGGGCCTTTTTTTCTGCCAAAACTGGAAATAATCCGCGAAAACCCTGAAAACTCTGGAGACTCTCGCCATGCCGACCGTGCGGCTTGCAAAACCAAGTTCCGTTCCCGTCCCCACTACAGAGGGCGTCCTCGACCAGCGGCTCGATTCTGTACCCCTGGCCATCGTTGATATCGAGACGACCGGAGTCCTTCCGAACGATCGGATCGTCGAAATCGCGATCGCGCGACTCGATCCGGGCTCTCTCCCTTGGTTGGCCATGCATACCTTGGTGCGCCCGGATCGCCCGGTCGCCGCTTCCAACATTCATGGTATCCTCGATGATGACCTCGCTCTTGCACCGTCCTTTCCGGAGATCGCGGCCGATATCACTGCCATCCTCGCTGGATGTGCCCTCGCCGCCTACAACGCCCAATTCGATGTCCGCTTCCTCCGGCGCGAGTTCGGTCGGTTGGGGATGGAGTTCTCACCGCCATTTGTTTGCCTCATGCACCTGCAGCAGCTGCTTCGACTTGGCGGCTGCTGCCAGTTTCACGTCGCATGTGCGCACCACGACATCACCCTTGACATGCCGCACTGCGCCGCTTCCGATGCCATCGCGGCCGCGCAGCTTTGGCCGATCTACCTTAGCAGGCTTCCCGCTGGCTGGAGCACCTTCCGTGATTTGCGGCAACGCTGCCGGTACTCCTTCGGCCAGTCGCTGTCCTGTCCGCCTCTGCGAGCAGCCGGCCGCCCGTCGGAGCCATCGCGGCACCACGTTTACGCCGGTGATCTTCAGGCGCGGGCTGCACGGATCCGAGCGCGCCAGCTTGCTGAGGAGCTCCTCGCGCAGTCTCGGTACGTAGCCGCGGCAACTGCAGAAATGAACGCAGCTGAGGATATGGTTCGCGCCGCCAACCGACTCAACGAGCCCATCGAGCTGGCCGTGGTCAGTTCACACCTGCTGGCTGCCCAGTTTGCCCTCACCTCGGCAAACGTCTCATCGGAGTCGCCCAGCTACCGGAGACTCCTCCTGCTTGTCGAAGCGAGCGCCCGACTAGCGCCGGTAGCACCTCGGGACTCGCAAGGTCAGCATCATCGCGCAGCGGCATAACGTGCGTAGCAATAGAGCACTTGATGTTGCTCGCGTCTCTGGAGATCGTTTCCGGTGCATATGGCTAGGACGCTCTTTACGCTCGGCTACCAGAAGCGCGACCTGAAGGAGTTCATTGAGCTCCTGCGCGCCGCGTCGATCAACGTCCTGGTCGACGTGCGGGAAACGCCGTGGAGCCACAAGCCCGGGTTCTCAAAGGGTGCGCTCTCCGACGCGCTCGCAGCTGCCGGAATCGATTACGTTCACGCGAAATTCGCCGGTAACCCCAAGCGTTTACGCGCTAAAGCCCAGACGCACGCGGAGTGCATGGCGCTCTACCGCAGCTTCCTTGCACAGGAAGAAGTGCTGGTGGACCAGTTCGATACTCTCATCGCAGAGCTGCATGCGCACGGCAAACGGGTCTGCCTTACATGCTTCGAGCGACACCCCGATGATTGCCACCGCAGCATTCTCGCTGACTCATGGCGGCAGCGCGGCCGTCGAAAGGTCGAACATCTCGCGACCGATGGTGCGCCACGCTTGCTCGCCATTTAGAGAAGAGACGGCTGGGCAGGGATCTTCGGGTACCACATGCCGATGATTCCAAAAATGTGCTGATGCAGAAAGAAGTTGCCCATGAACAGCCTGAAGTCATGGGTGCGGAGGTCGCTGATCACCTCCAGTCTCGCGCGCGCTTTCTCAAACCCCTCACGGCGCGCTAGCTTGAGCAGGCCCCAATCGAGGGCCTTCATGTCATGAGGGTGCCTGCTGCATTCGTCGCACGGCTCACGGCACCGCCATCTGAGCCGGATGTCGTGCGACGGGAATTCGAGCTCCTTGTACTCCGGGCGGAATAAGTCGCCCTGACTCTGGACTTGGAGCATCTTCTCGTCCCACTCGGTACGCTCCTTCGCAGTCTTCGCGACGGCGCGAACGTCAACGATCTCGCCGGGTGTAACGATCCCGATCGACTGCCTGTCACGCCGTTGGGCTTCCTTGAGTTGGCCGATGTTTGCGAACTGCCACGAAGGGTCGCGAAATATGAGGTTAGCGCGCTCGCGCCAGCCGGCCGTATCCGGATTGATGTGCCCGACGAGGGCGATTCTGTCCGCAGATACTTTGAAGCTTTCTGGACGAGGGTCCTTCAGATTTCTCTGGATCGGTGCTTCGACCCAGTCGTAGAGCTGATACTGATTCCCCGTGTCGAGATAGCGCAGCGGAACCGGATAGAGGCGAATGGGAGAGCCGTCCTCGCGCACACCGCCGGTGCACACGGTCTCCACATACTTGGCGCTCAATTCAGGGTAGGTTTTACCCCAAATCAAAACACGGACGGTGTCTGACTGCATTGTGGGTGACCTCGAATTCACCTTCGTTCGCAAACGGCGGGGCTTCGTATCTCGGTATTCTCCATCATACGCGTTACGGCTGAACGGCGCGTCATCATTTGATCGCACATCCACACGCGCTAGCTCGTGAGAAGGCTCACAGTGGTAACAAGCGGCACCAGGAGTTGAGTCCACGAGTAGCCTGGGATGGAAGCGCCGCGAGCACGGCATACGCGCTCCGGCTGGTCGACGGAGGCCGCGCTGGTGAACTCCTGCCTCCCGGTTGCTCGGTCACCTACGATCTCGAGGCCATCGAAATACTGCGGACGCTTCTGCAACGCGATATGGACCGGCCTCAGGCTCTCATGTCGTACTACACCGACTTCCGCGACCGAAACGGTGTCCGCCCAACTGCGACCGAAGCATTCCACGACGGCTACGATCCGCGGGCCACTCGGCAGGGTTACGGCTCCTGGTTCCAGTTCGTGCGCACCATGGGAGACTTGGACGCCAACGCGGACGCCGCCGAGTCGCGGCTGCGAGCGTTTCTGCAATCGCTCGAGGTGACTCCGCTCACGCGCAGCTTCAAGATGGTCGTGCTCCTCGCGATGCTCGCCGAAGAGGCCCTCCCCGGCTCCATCCCGATCGAGCGTCTTGTTGCCCGCGTGCGAGTCATCGTTCAGCGAAGTGCTGCGCTTCGGACTGAATTCGCGGATGCACTGGCCGACGATGCTGCGCTAATCGCGCTTCTGGAGGAACATCCCATTCCCGCGTGGGTCGGCGGCAAGGGCACAGCCGGCGAGAAGTACTTCAGCTACGAGAGCAAGCAGTTCGCTGCGCGCCTCGAGGTTCCCGATGCGCTCCGTGATGCGACTGCCGCGTTGGTTCGCGAGATCACCGAGTGGCGACTCGCGCAGTACATCAGGCGGACCGGAATTGTGGACGGTGCGCCGCGTATTGTCTGCCGAGTGTCTCATGCCGGCAGTCAGCCAATCCTGTTTCTCCCCTCGCGCGACAGGGTGGCGGGGATTCCCGAAGGCTGGGTTGACGTCACCGCCGATGGAGAGCCGTACCTCGCGAACTTCGTCAAGGTCGCTGTCAACGTCATGCACAAGCAAAGGCGCCGAGGCCAACGTGCTCGGCGATGTGCTGCGAAAATGGTTCGGCGAAGGGGCGGGCCAACCAGGCACCAGCTCATCGCGTCATGTTTGAGCGTTCGAACGACGAGTACGTACTATCGCCGGACCGGGGAGAAGCCGATTCGCAGCCACGCTATTGGCAGCGCTACACGCGCGCGGACGTGCCGAAGCTGTTTGGGTTTGAGTTCAAGGCGTTCGAATCGCAATCCGGCGTGGTCGAGCGACCTGGGCTCGTGCTGCTATTCGTCACCCTGGACAAGAGTGGCAAGCCTGAGGAACACAAATACACCGATGAGTTTCTGGACCCTTCCACGTTTCAGTGGCAGAGTCAGAACCGAACGGCGCGGGAGAGCGATGCGGGGAAGCGGTTAGCGGGGCACGAGCAGTTGAACATTGGAGTGCATCTCTTCGTTCGGGCCACTGCGAAGCAGGCGGGCAAGACGCTGGGGTTCGTCTATGCGGGACCGCTCAGGTTCGTGAGCTGGGAAGGTGACAAGCCAATCACGGTCCGGTGGAAGCTCGATGAGCCGGTACCGGTGCCGATGAGACGGGAGCTCAGGGTGCCGGAGAGGTCTAAGTAGGTCAACGTTCCCAGAGTCCATCATGGGCACCGCGTCTACGCACGACATCGCGGGAGACTTCAAGTCGCCGGCCGATCCATTCGGCAATGTATTCCCGATGAGCGTCGTTCGAGAGGTCCACCGGGTCCAGACCCTTCCTGCGCGCCAAAGTCATCGCCTGCTTAAGCGTCGCTTGCAATGCGTGGGGCGGGACTAAGATCAGTCCTGCGAACTGGCTGGCTTGCCACTCGTACGAAGCCAAATCGCCCGCCGGTAATTCGGCGCGAAACCGGAGGAGCTCCGAAGGATCACTGTACTGTGCCGCAGCGTAGAGTTCCTCATGGAGATACCAGTGACCGATTTCGTGAGCCAAGGTGAAACGGTATCGGTGGAGTGTGGGACCCCTCGCCAATACTCATCCACGTAGATCGTACTCATATCGTTCGACAGAAAGCCATCGATGTCATACGCGCTCACGATTCCCTGCGCGTTGACAATATCCAGCCCAGCCCGTGAATCGACTATCGCTTCGATGTCAATTGGCCAGGTACGTTCTGGCCAGAACTCCTCAAGGAATGCGTCAACCTCTTCCTGCATCGCGTTGTCCGACAGCCATTGAGGCGGAGGGTAACGACGCTCGGCCGTCAAAGGACGCGCCTCGAGGAATCCGTCATGACAACGCGCTCACAGCGAGTGGCTGATCGTGGGTAACAGACCAGAACGTCAAGCTCGCCGAATAATCTCCATGAGCTCCTTAAGCTTCTCTTCATCGCTAGCATCGTCGTCTCGGAGCGCGCGAAAAAGAACAGGCAGTTTGGGTGCCAGCGCAGCATCCTCGAGCAGATCAGAAGGGATCCGTCCATTTTCTGCAGCTGCTCGGTCGAAGAACTCATACCAGTCATCCGAACCTTCCTTGAGTCCCAGCGCTTCCGCATAGCGCTCCAATACATCGCGAGATTGCGGCACGGCCATCCTGCCACGTTCGAGCTTGCTTAGGTTTCCTGCGTCGAAACCGTGTTTCTGACAGAACTGGCGAAGGCTCATTTTCGTGCGGGTTCGACGCTGGTTCGCGAAGAATCCCCCGAAGCTCTCTATTCGAGCTTTCGGAACTGCCTTAATACGTCTCATCGGTTCTAACCTCCATGCCGGGGACCCCCCGGCAGCCGCGAGCCCTGCCCGCTAACGACAAGGGCCTCCCTTGCCGTTGTAAGAACTTTACAACAGCTTAGGCATGTTGTAAAGGGTTTACAACAGGCGTTTATTTGTGGCTAGGGTCGATAGATCCAAGGCACGACCTTTTTCGCCTGGATGGCCTTTGCGAGGACAGACCGCTCCCAGCCCGCACAAATCGACTCGTACGTTGAGATTGCGCCCGGCTAGGGAGGGAGGATATGTGTGCGCCGCGTGTCTCATGCCGGCAGTGCACGTGCACGTCCTGTCCCGGGCGGGCGCCCATTGCGAGCGAGGTTGCGCCGGGCCCAGCGCCAGGCCGCCCCCGGGATCCCTCGTCACAGGACGGTTGAGCGCGACGTCCCACTCGCGCAGCAGCCGGCCATCGCGGCCTGCGAGGCCGGTCGCAAGGGGTCGCGAATAGGCGCTGATGGATGAACATCGCTACTGGCGTCCCACGGCGCGGGGACCTGTGGGCATCGCTGCGCGCCGACTACGGGCTCGGCCCGCACCGGGCGCTGTACGCGCTCACCACCGACAACCGATCACTGATCACCTTCTCAACCTCGACGCGCTCGAGCAGCACCTGCCCGGACATGCGCTGATATGCCGCGCGCCGCTCCTTCGACATCATCAGCCCCAGAATCCGCCACAGCCACGCACCCTTCATCTCGCGGTGCAAACGGCGCGACTCTTCTCCGGTTGAACGGAATGCCACCTCGCGCCAGCCGAGTGGACGGAAGAAGTCGGTTCCCTCCACCGGAAAGAAGCGCATGGGAGCGTTTCCCTTCTCCAGCGCCGATCCCCACGACCTCTCGATGAATTTGCGGAGCAGCGGACTGGCCAGATCGATCACCCACCATTGGAATTCACGTTGCGCGTGCAGATCCGTCGCCAGCGCGCTCACCTGTTCCGGAGTGAGATACACCAGCAGGCCTTCGGTGAGAATCAGCGTCCGCTTCGACTCCGCCCCCAGTCGCTCGAACAGCGATCGTCTTGCGTCGGCATCGGTCAGATCGGTGAAGACCGCCTCGTATCGGCAGACCAGCGCATCATCGCGCAGCATGTCGGTCTTGTACTGGAGGATCTCCGGCAGATCCACGTCGACCCAGCGCAGCTCGCGCGGAAGCGGCATGCGCCAGGGCCGGGCGTCGAGTCCGGCGGCGAGGTTGATGACCATGTCGGCGCCGCGCTCACGCACGCATGCCAGGATGAGCTCATCGAACACGGCGGTGCGGACGATCATGGGCCAGGCCATAGCCCGGCCCCGTTTCAGATGGTCGACGATGGCCTCACCGCGCTCGCCGGCGAGGCGCCGCGCATACGGGTCCCGGAAAATCGCGTCCGGCCGGTCGGTCTCCATGGCTCGATAGACCGCGACCCAGCGAGCGGTGTCGCTGATGTGTTCGATGGCGATTGGAGTCTCCGGTTGGAGTGGTGCAGCGGAGCCGCCCGGCCGACGCCGGGCGGTGCGCCTGCACATGAAGTATGGAGCGCACCCGCCGGTCTCGCGATAACTTTCCGATTCGCGGCCCCGCTTTCCTCCCTCACTCGGGCCGGACCAGACTTCGACCCTCCCCGACCTTCCATCCAACGACCCGTGGTTCACGCCTCCGAGACGTCCAGCTCCCTCGACCTGCTCTCCATCAACACGGTGCGCACGTTGGCGATGGACGCCGTGCAAAAGGCGGATAGCGGCCATCCGGGCGCCCCGATGGGGCTCGCTCCGCTGGCGTACGTGCTCTTCACGCGCCACCTGCGGCACGATCCCTCGGATCCGACATGGCCTGACCGGGACCGGTTCGTGCTGTCCAATGGTCATGCGTCGATGCTGCTGTACGCATCGCTGTACCTGAGCGGGTACGACCTCTCGCTCGACGACATCAAGCAGTTCCGGCAGTGGGGGAGCCGCACGCCGGGACACCCCGAGCACGACCTCACTCCCGGCGTGGAGACCACCACCGGTCCCCTGGGACAGGGGTTCGCGAATGCGGTGGGGATGGCGGCAGCGGAGGCGCATCTGGCCGCCGTCTTCAATCGCGACGGACACCCCCTCATCGACCACCGCACGTGGTTCATCTGCAGCGACGGCGACCTGATGGAAGGCATCTCGCACGAAGCGGCGAGCTTCGCCGGACACTTCAAGCTCGGCAAGCTGGTCGGCTTCTACGACGACAACCACATCACCATCGACGGCAGCACCGACCTGACGTTCAGCGACGACGTGGCCAGGCGGTTCGAGGCGTACCACTGGCATGTTCAGCGCGTGCCGGACGTGAACGACCTCGATGCACTGGACGAGGCCATTGCCGCGGCGCGGGCCGAGGAAGCGCGACCGTCACTGGTGATCCTGCGAACGCACATCGGGTACGGGTCGCCGCACCGCCAGGACACCGCCAAGGCGCATGGCGAAGCGTTAGGCGTGGAGGAGGTGGCGCTCACCAAGCAGAACCTCGGCTGGACGTACGAGCGAGCCGTTCACGGTGCCGGAGGAAGTGCTGACGCACTGGCGGCGCACCCGCGACACCGGCGCCGAGGTGCACGACGCGTGGCGCCGCGCACTCATCGCGTACTCGAAGGCCTTCCCGGCGCGAAGCGAAGGAGCTCGGACGCCGCCTGCGTGGCGACCTCCCCGGCGGGTGGCAGAGCGCGATCCCCGCGTTCACGCGCGAAAGCGGCAGCGGTGCCACCCGTGCCTCGTCAGGCACCGTGCTCAACGCCGTGGCGTCGCGGGTTCCCGAGCTGATCGGCGGTTCCGCGGACCTCAGTACATCGAATCTCACCACCATCAAGGACGCGCCGCGCTTTTCCGCCGAGAACTACGCCGGGCGAAACATCCCGTTCGGAGTCCGGGAGCACGCCATGGCCGCGATGATGAATGGCATGTCGCTGCACGGCGGCATCATTCCGTACGGCGGCACCTTTCTCATCTTCTCCGACTACATGCGACCGGCCGTGCGGCTGGCCGCGCTCATGCGCCGGCACGTCATCTATGTCTACACACACGACTCGGTGGGACTGGGAGAAGACGGCCCGACGCATCAACCCATCGAGCAGCTCTCATCGCTCCGCGCCATTCCTCATCTCACGGTCATTCGCCCGGCCGATGCGTCGGAGGTGGCCGAGGCATGGCGTGTGGCGCTGCTGCACCGCGACGGGCCCGTGGCGCTCGTGCTCACCCGGCAGAAGCTCCCCTTCATCGATCGCGCCGGTCGCGGCGCGGCAAGCGAGCTGGCCCGTGGGGGCTACGTCCTGGCCGAGGCCAGGGGCGGCAGGCCGACCGTGGTGTTGATGTCGTCAGGCTCCGAAGTGCAGATCGCGCTCGAGGCTCAGCAGCGGCTGGAGGCGGAGAACCTGCCGACTCGTGTGGTCAGCATGCCCTGTCATGAGCTCTTTCTGGCGCAGCCGGCGGAGTATCGCCGCGCCGTGATTCCGACGAGCGCGCGACGAATCGCGATCGAAGCAGCGCATCCGATGTCGTGGCAGCGCTTTGTGGGCGACGACGGCGCCGTAATCGGACTGGAGCGGTTCGGGGCATCGGCTCCATATGAGCGGATCTACAAGGAGCTCGGGCTCACAGCCGACCATGTGGTAGAGGTCGCGCGGAAGCTCGTGAGCCATTAGCCGCGAATAGTCCCGGACAATTGCTGAGTCCGTCGTCTCGGACGGGACAGTGGGCGGGCGTGTGACCCCTGGCCTATGACCTTTGACGATGGCCTATCACCTTTGATCTATGGCCTTTGGCTTGCGGCCTATGCTGTTGACACCCAGCAGCCCCGACATGATCGTGGCGGTCGCGGACCCCAGGACAACACAGTTGAGAGACGCTCGGCGTAAAGGCACCCGCGTGCTGATGAACGGGATGCGAATTCGCGAACCCCCCACCGCCGGGGCCGGCTATGTCATGGCCATTGCCATGACCACGCTGATGTTCGCACTGCATCACCAGTTGAGCGCGGTGCTGGGCGAGTTCGCGACGTACCTGCCGTTCATCATCGCCATCATCTTCGCGTCGTGGTTCGGTGGGTTCTGGCCCGGCCTGATGGCCACGGTGCTGGGTGGCGTGTTCACCGCGTACTACCTCCTTCCGTCGACCGGGGCCTCGGCGAGCGGCAACGTAGTCCACGCCGTGACCGTCCTCGTCTTCCTGGTGATTGGTGTCCTGACGAGCGCGCTGAGCGAAGAGCTTCACGCGGCCCGTCGCCTGCTGGAGCAGGAACAAGCCAAGATCCGCGAAAGTGAAGCGTTCAACGAGATCGTTGCCGAGTTGAGCAGCGATTTCGTCTTCAAGAGTCGGGTGGAAGAGAGCGGCGCCGTAGTCGTGGAAGCGATCAGCGATGGCTTTACGAAGCTGTTCGGTTACACGCTCGCAGAATTGAACGCGCTGCTCCCCAGCCAGAGTATTCTGCATCCCGACGATCGCCCCCGGGTGGCGAAGATCGCTGCGCGTCTGGCGGCCGGCGAAACGGTGGAGGCGGAGTCGCACTTTCTGGCCAGGGATGCACGCGTGGTGTGCGTCCGGTATCGCATGCGACCGGTCAGCGACCGCGGCCGTTTGATGCGGGTGTACGGCGCTGCATCGGACGTGACCGCCGAGCGCGAAGCGAACGCGGCGGTCCAGGCGAGCGAACGGCGCTTTCGCGTCATGGCCGACACGGTGCCCTCGATCATCTGGACGGCCGCGCCGGATGGCGTGCTCACCTACGTAAACGACCAGTGGCTCAAGTTCTGTGGGCTGACCCCGGGCGTAAAGCTGCCTCACTGGCCCGAGCTGGTTCCGCATCCGGACGATCTGCCACGCGCCACGGCGCAGTGGTCACACGCCCTGCAGGAGGGAAAGGAGTACGAGATCGAGGTGCGGTATCGCCGCCACGATGGAGTCTACCGATGGTTCGTGACCCGCGCCCTGCCGCTCAAGGATGAAACCGGCCACGTGGTCTCGTGGGTGGGGGCGACCACCGACATCGACGAACAGAAGAAGTTGCAGGAGCAGCTCCGCCGGGCCGATCGGCGAAAGGACGAGTTCCTCGCGACGCTGGCCCACGAACTCCGCAACCCCCTCGCGCCGGTGTGCAATGCGCTCGAGATCATCCAGCGCACCGACAGCGACCCCCTGCGGGAGGAGGCGTTCCACATCATCGAGCGGCAGGTGCAGAAGATGGTGCACCTGATCGACGATCTGCTGGACATGAGCCGGATCACCAGTGGCCGGCTCACCTTGCGACGCGAGCGCGTGGAACTGGCGACTGTCCTGCAGGACGCGGTCGAAGTCAGTCGCCCTCTGATCGACGCATCGCAGCACTCGCTCGACGTATCGTCACCGCCAGAGCCGCTGTATGTCTACGCCGACCCGACCCGTCTGGCGCAGGTGTTCGCCAACCTCCTGAACAACGCGGCCAAGTTCACGCCGGCCGGCGGGACCATTTCGCTGGTGGCGGAACGGGAGCCGGACGGCATCGTGGTCACGGTCCGCGACACCGGCGTCGGGATTTCGCGCGAATTGCTGCCGCGGATTTTCGAGATGTTCACCCAGGGCGAATCCCTGCCGCAGCGGACGCCGGACGGCCTCGGCATCGGCCTGACGATTGCAAAACTGCTGGTCGAGATGCACGGTGGCCGGATCGAGGCGCGGAGCAAGGGACCCGAGGCCGGGAGCGAGTTCGTTGTGCATCTTCCCGTCTACGAGGCGGAGACCGCCGACCGCGCGGCGCCCCGCATCAAGCCGGCGAAGCCCGTTGCCCACGCCCCGCCGCGCCGGATTCTCGTGGTCGAGGACAACGAGGATGCGGCCGCGAGCCTGGTCACGCTCCTGCGCCTGACGTCGCATGACGTTCGCGCGGCCAGCGACGGGTTCGAGGCGCTCGCCGCAGCGGCCGTGGATCACCCCGAAGTCGTGCTCCTCGACATCGGCCTGCCGAAGCTCAGCGGATACGACGTGGCTCGTCGGATTCGGGAGGAGTCGTGGGGTAAGGACATCCTCCTGGTCGCGATGACCGGGTGGGGTCAGCTGGATGACAAGCGGCGGTCGCGCGAAGCCGGCTTCGATCTCCACCTCACCAAGCCGGTCGATCCCGTCGTGCTCGACGAATTGCTCGTCGATCCCAGGGCCGCCCTGATCGGCGGGTCAGCCAGCTGACCGGCGGGGCGCGGCTTCGAGGGCCACGAAACCCGCCAGACGCTCGAGCGTGCTTCGCACGTCCTCGATGTTGGCCGCAGGATTGATCAGGCAGAAACGCAGCACGGTGCGCCCGCGAGCCAGGGTGGACGTCACCATCGCGTACCCGTCCGCGACGAGTCGCTCGACGACGCGCTGAATGACCGCAAGCTGCTCATCCCGCGTGAACCCTTCGAGGCGCGGGGCAAACGTCACCACCGCCAGCTGGGCGGGGGTCACGACCTCCCATCGCGGGTCGTCTCGGAGCAGTCGCTCCGCTTCCTCGGCCAGTGCGATCCCACGCTCGACTGCCTCGCGAAATGCCCGCACTCCGAATACACGTAGCGACATCCACAGCTTGAGGGCGCGAAACGACCGCGTGAGCTGCACCCCGCTCTCGTAGAAGACGACCTCCCGCTCGGCGATCCGCTCCACGTCGCCCAGGTACGAAGCCTGATCCTCGGGATGGACTGCAAACGTGGCGCGGAGATGCCGCGCGTCGCGCACCAGCAGGCACCCGATCTCGAACGGCTGGAACAGCCATTTGTGCGGGTCGAGCGTGATTGAATCGGCGCGTTCGATCCCGGTCAGGGCGCGCCGGCCACGGGCGCTGAGCATGGCGGCCGCGCCGTAGGCGCCGTCCACATGGAGCCAGAGCTTCTCCGTGGCACACAGGTCGGCGATAGCGCCCAGCGGGTCCACCGCGCCGGTGTTCGTGGTACCCGCGTTCGCGACCACGCAGAACGGCCTCCGGCCGGCCGACCAGTCCGCAGCGACCGCCTCGCCCAGCACACGCGGATCGAGCCGCTGCGATTCATCGGCCGGCAGCATGCACTGCTGCGAATCGGTGAAGCCCAGCACGCGGAGCGCCTTGGCGAGAGAGTTGTGCGTCTGGTCGCTGTAGTACACGACCGCCCGAGGATCGGGGTCGCCGAGCAGTACGCGCCGTGCGGTGGCAATGGCGCTCAGATTCGCCATTGAGCCGCCGCTCACGAACAGGCCCCCTGCACCCTCGGGCAGGCCGCATTCCTGTCGCAGGAACTCGATCGCCTGCACTTCCACGGCGCCGGCCCCCGAGGCCGCCAGCCAGTGTCCGGCGAAGACATTGAATCCCGACGCCAGCGCATCGGCCATGGCACCCACGAAATTCCCGGGACCGGGCACGAACGCGTAGAAGCGTGGATGATCCACGTGCATCATCGCGGTCAGGACTTCGCGTTCGACCAGAGACAGCACGTCGCCTGGCGGAGTGGGATCATCGGGAAACCCGCTGCCGAGGGCGTGTTCCAGGTCGGCCCGCGTACGTTGCACGGCAACCCGGGTCTGCGGGAGCGACGTGAGGTGCTCGACGATGATATCGACGACGCGATACCCCAGCGCCTGCATCACGCTGGGGGAGAGCTGCAGCCGGTCGTTCGTCAGGCTCAAAACGGGTTATCCGGGAGCACCACGAATGGCTCGCGGTTGGCCCCCACGCCATCCAGATGCAGCATGGCGATCCCGACCCCGGCCGCCCCCTGCATCAGCCCGGTCTGTGCGATGAGCACGTCGGGCTGGACGCGGTTTTCTGCTTGCGTCCACTTCGTTCCGTCGTCGTCCTTCGAGCCGCGGAGGAGGGTATCGGCGGTCACGCGTTCGGCGAATTCCCGGTGGCGTTGTTCGCCGCCGTGCCGGTGGAGGTCGATGAAGAATTCCACCACGCCGCAGTTCCCGCAGCACTGGCTGATGTTGTTCCAGAATCCAGGCGAGCGCTCGGGAACGTGCATGTCGACGATCGCCTGGGCGAGCTGACCCACTCGGGCCTCGTAGGCCGGATCGGCGGTCGCCTGCGCCAGGCGGCGATAGAGCCGCGCGGTGCCGGCCGGGCCATGGCACCAGCTGAGGTAGAACAGCTGCTCGTTTCCCGGCTCGCTGTGGAAGACCATCCGGCCATCGTTAGGCGTCGGCACCGAGATGGCGTCGAGGTAGCGGGCGCCGGCCGCGGCGGCATCGAGAAACGACCGGTCACCGGTGGCGTGATGGAGCGTCGCCAGGAAATACGACACGCCGGCCGTGCCATGCGAGAAGTTGGGATAATTTCGCGGAATCTGCGGTGAGACGAGCCATTTCATGCCACCTTGCTCGGGCACGCCCCGCTCGATGAGACGTCTCCCCGCTCTCAGGGCGAGATCGTGCGACTCTGCGTCGCCCATCCGGGCCTCCGCCCACAGCAGGAACAGCCCGATTCCCGCGCTGCCGGAGATGATGTCCGTACTCTCGGACCACTCCACGCCGTCGCCAACCGGCCGCGCCGCCTGCTTCAGCAGGGTCAGCGCACGCATCGATGCTTCGCGATGCCGTGCCTCACCACTGGCGCGATGGACCATCTCGAGCGTGTAGGCCATGCCGGCCATCCCCGTGTACAACCCGCCGTCACCGAGTTTGGCGTTTTCGGGCAGCGTGGCGGCGAGCCATTTCGCGCCCGCAACCGCCTGAGCCAGCGCCTGGTTGTCGCCGGTGGCATGGTGCAGCTCAAGATAGAACAGCACGACGCCCGGCATGCCGGTGTAGAGATTCGTCTGGATGCCGGCGGCGTCTGCCGGATTCCACGGCCACGCTGTTCCGCCTTCGCTCCGCTGTGCGAACCGCGCGATCCAGTGTTCTGCCCGGAGCGCCGTGTCGACCAGGTTCGAACCACGGAGCTCCGATCCCGTCAGCGCCCAGGGAGACGCCCGCGACCCTCGCCACGGCTGGCAGGACCGCGGCAGCCGACACGGCGAGCGCACCTTTGAGCAACTGGCGGCGCGAGAGCGCCTCCGGCACAGGTGCTGCGGAAGGAACATGCATGACCGCCCTCTGGAGAAAGCCCTGGATCTGACGATACGATAGAGCGCGGCCAGCGCTCGCGCGAGGGCGACGCGCGCCGGCTGTCGATCGACTTCGCCCGTCGCACCACGCGACGTATTCCGAATGCCACTGCCGTCACTTGCTGGCGGCCCACCAAGGAGACTCGCCCATGACGCGAAGCACTCCCGGCCTCGTGTACATCGGCATCAAGGGAACCATCGTCGCGCTCGACCGTCGTGACGGCAGTGAGATCTGGCGCACCGCACTGCGGGGCTCCATGGCGCGTTCAACGGCGTTCGTGTGTGTGTTTCGAGACGCCGATCTCCTGTTCGCGACCTGCGGGGGCGAGGCCTACTGCCTCGATCCGCGCACGGGGACGCTCATCTGGAAGAATCCGCTGAAAGGGCTTGGCCTGGGCCTGACATCGCTGGCGGGCGAGGCCGGAATGTCGTCGTCGAACCTGGCCGCCACGGTCGCCGCGGAGGTGCAGCGCCAGGCAGCAGAGGCGGCGGCCGCGGCGGGATAGGCCGACTCAGCGACTTGCGTGCTGCACCGGATCGGATTCGCGAGCATCCCGGTTCAGACCAACGTGGTGCGCGCGGTCCGGCCACCCCCACCGGTCATCCTCGTCAGTTCCACTTCAGTCCGCGCAACTGGTCGAGGTTCAGGTTTCCCCCGGAGAGCACGACCGCAACCCGTGATCCGGGCGGCGACTTGATCAGACCGTGCAACAGCGCCGCGACGGGTGCGGCGGCAGCGCCCTCGACCACCAGCTTGCACCGTTCCATCACCCAGATCATCGCGTCGAAGATGTCGCGATCGGGAAGCGCGACGATGTCGTCGACGAAGCGCTGCACCACCGAGAAGTTGAGCTCTCCCACCCGTTTCACCCGCAGGCCGTCGATGATCGTGTTGCAGTCGATGGTCACGAGTTTCCCCGCGCGGATGCTCTCCCTCATGGCTGGTCCATCCGACGACTCCACGCCGATCACTCGCGCGCCGGGATTGCGGGCTTTCACGGCCATCGAGACGCCGGAGATGAGACCACCGCCGCCGATCGGCACCACCACCACGTCTACCTCCGGCCAGTCCTGCACGATCTCCAGTCCCAGCGTGCCCTGCCCGGCAATGAGTTGTTCGTCGTCGAACGGGTGGACGTAGGTCAGACCCTCGGTGCGCACCAGTTCCCTGGCCTTCTCGTTGGCCTCGTCCCAGATGGTGCCGTGGAGCACGACCTCGGCGCCGTAGCCACGGGTTGCCGCGATCTTCGAGGGCGTGGCGTTCTCCGCCATGCAGACCACGGCCCGAATGCCGTGGATCCGCGCCGCCAGCGCCACCCCCTGCGCGTGGTTCCCCGCCGACGAGCATACCACACCCCGCCGCTTCTGCTCGTCAGGCATGAGGGCGAACTTGTTGAGCGGGCCGCGGATCTTGTACGACCCCACACGCTGGAACAGCTCCGCCTTGAGACGCACCTCGTACCCCGAGAGTTCACTCAGCTGGCGCGACCCGAGCAGCGGTGTCCGGTAGATGTGCGGCGCGATGCGCGCACGCGTTTCCTCGAATTCGCGAAGCGAGAGCGTGAACATGGGCACGATGGCTGAGGGATTTCACCCCAATGTACCGCCGGGATGACCGGGAGCTGGATGGGCACCACGTCCGGAGGAGCCGGGGCCGCACTGGAGCTGCATGGTACCCTCCGAAGCCGGGGTGAGCAGAGACAAGCGTCCGCGGCGCTTCCGTCATGGTTCACCCGGCAGGTGAGGGCCATGAGCAACGGATTACACGAAGATGAATTCTCGATGAAGAAGTGATTTGCTGCTTGCGGTCCGCCGCCATTTGGGACAGTGTGACCCATTGGCTGGCGTGCGCGGCGGAGCCATGTGGACGCGGCGATGGGCCGATCTGTGCGGCGCCGTCGCGCCGCCGCTGAAAGTCGTGACCCTCATCGCCGGCCGACGGGATTTCATGAACCAGCGGTTGCCGAGACTCCTCGTCATCCTCGCGCTCTGCGCGCCGGCCGCACCGGCTTCGGCCCAGCTCGTGCGCGGCACGGTAACCGAGCGCACCTCCACCCTGGCGCTCTCGGGAGTGCTGGTGTCGCTGGAACGCCCGCCGATTGCCGGTTCCAAGGCACCACCGGTCCTTCTGGCATCCGTGCTCACCAACGAACGAGGTGAGTATTCGGTGAAAGCCCCCGGGCCCGGACAGTACGTCGTGACGGCGAAACGCATCGGGGTCCGCCGCTTCGTCTCACCAGTCCTCACCCTCAGTTCCGGCGAGACGCAACGGATCGACGTCGAACTCGATGCGGTGCTGTACACGCTGCCCGAAGTCGTCGTTTCGGCGGCCAGCTCGCTCTGCCTCACGCGCTCGAACCAGGCCGAGCGCGTCGCGTCACTCTGGGACGAAGCCCATACCGCGCTCACCGCGACCCAGATCTCGCTGCGCGACCGGCTCTTCAACGGCCGCATCTCGCGCTATGTGCGCGAACTGGATCCACACAATCTCCGTGTGCTCAGCGAAAGCCGCTCCGACATGAAGGGCATCCTGGACAAGGGATTCTCGGGGATCAGCGGCGACTCGCTCTCCAAGGTGGGCTACTGGCGCGAAATGCCGGACGGTTCCACCATCTTCAATGCGCCAGACGCCGACGTGCTCAGGTCGGACGCCTTCCTGCACGATCACTGCTATACATCGGTCAACGGCGGCCGGGATCGGCGTGGAATGGTCGGCATCACGTTCGAACCGGTGAAGACCCGCCAGCTCCCGGATGTGCGCGGCACCATCTGGCTCGATGCCAAGACCTTCGAACTGCGACTGGTGGAGTTCCACTACACGCGCCTCCAGACGTCAGGCGACACGTCGCATGTGGGAGGCGAGGTGCATTTCGCCCGCCTCAAGAGCGGTGCCTGGATCGTGCGGCGGTGGTTCATTCGCATGCCACAGTTCGCCCACTACAGCGACGCGCCGGTGGGAGTCGATCCTCGCATGCCCACCGTCCTGATCCGCCCCGGTATCTACCGTCTCATCGAGGAAGGCGGCGACGTCTACGCCGAGGGCATCCGGATCTTCGAGAAGCCGGCGACCATCGCCGGTGTGGTGGTCGACAGCACCGGAGCGCCGATGACCGGCGCCACCGTGCGCCTGGCGGGGACGCCATTTACCACCGCGGTGGACAGTGGGGGGCGTTTCCGCCTGGACAGCCTGCCCGCGGGGAGTCACACGATCATCGCCGAACACCCGGCCTACGCGGCGCTCGGCATGCCGGCGGCGGACGAGACGATCTCGCTCGACGAGGGGGAAACGCAGCGTATCACGCTCCACGCGGCGACTACATCCGAAATTGCGGCACGGTTGTGTGACGGCAGGACACCGGCCCGGGGACACGGCACGCTGCATCTGACGCTGATCGACGCCGACCGGAATGCGCCGCTCGATACGATGGGGGTCTGGGTTCACTGGACGGTTCCCGACGTGGCCGCGTCGGAGCCCGCGAGTGTGAGGTTCCCCGGGCAGCAATCACGCACCGACGCCAAGGGCATCGTGGTGTTCTGCAACGTCCCCACCAAAATCCCGATCGAGGTGGAGACGGTGCGTGCCAACGATCGCACGGTGCACATCACGCAGATCACGCTCGGGGAGGGCGAGATCTCGGCACGGACCCTCCGGACGCGACGGCCGAGGTAGACACCGGCCCAGCCTCCATCATCACCGTGCGATTGCGTCGCCGTATCCTCGACCAGGCCGGGGAGCGGGACGCTGGCAGCGTCAACACGAACGTCCCGACCAGCACCGCGCTCCCTACGCGGTTCGTGCGACGCTCCGATCGCGAAAGTTGCGGGCCGCTGCCAGGAAGCTCTCGAACAGGCGCCGTGTGTGTACGTCGGCGGACTCGAACACCTCGGGGTGCCACTGCACGCCCACCAGGTACTGATCGCCCGGGCCCTCCACCCCCTCCACCAGTCCGTCGGGCGCCGTGGCCGCCGTGACGAGCGTGGGAGAAAGGTCCTTGATGCCCTGGTGGTGCATGCTGTTCACCGCGATTCGATCACCACCCATCGCATCGAACAGCCGCGTCCCCGCGTGCAGCGCGACCTCATGCGCCAGGTAGTCGCGCGCGTAGCCGTGGGTCGGGAAGTAGTCGTGGCGAATGGAGCCTGGGCGCTCTGTTCCCAGATCCTGATAGAGCGTGCCTCCGAGCGCCACATTGATCACCTGCAGTCCCCGACACAGTCCCAGCAGCGGTTTCCCGTCGTCGATGGCCCACCGCGTGAGCTGCAGCTCCACGCGATCCCTGACTTCGTCCGTGCGACCGAGGTGCTCGTGCGGCGCTTCCCCGAAGCAGGCCGGGTGCATGTCCACACCCCCGGGGATGACAATCCCGTCGCACACGTCGTACACACCGCGCAACGCCTCAGTGGCATCGTCGAGCAGTGGAATGAGGATGGGCGCTCCGCCGGCGTCGGCTACCGCGTCATAGTATCGCTGATTCATCACCACCGACGCCGGCAGCCCGGGTGGAATGCCGTCGATCGCGTGGAGGGTCTGGGTGGTGACTCCGATAATCGGTCGCATGAACTGAGTGTGCGTCAGCTCGGCGGCGGCCCGATCTCCGGGGCCAGCGCTTCCGGTCTGGACTGTGAAACCGCGCGATAGTGTGTGTCCTTCACGGCGCCCGCCGGCTTGTCCGGAGGGTGCACTCCTTCCTCCGTCTCGGTCATGAGCCGGTCCACGACCGCCTGCAGACTCCCCGTCTCACGGAAGGTAGCCAGTTGGCGATCAGCGCTGGAGCCGTGGTCCAGGATGTGCTGGGCGTATTCCACCTCCCGCCGGCTCCCCAGCTCATCGACCACGTCGCCCAGAAACCAGTCGAGGAACTCGCGAATCAGCGCCGGCGCCGGCAGTTCCGTTTCCCGGCCGAAGTCGATCAGCTTGCCATCGAGACCGTAGCGCACGGCGCGCCACTTGTTCTCTTCGATCAGCTCGGCGGGATAGATGCGGAAGGTGACGTTGTCCCGGCGCATCTTCCACAGCTTGAAGACCAGGGCCTGCAGGATGGCGGCGATGCAAACTGCTTCCTCGACGCGGGTGCAGACGTCGCAGACCCGGAATTCGAGGGTGGGGAACTGGTGATGCGGGCGCACGTCCCACCAGATCTTCGACCCGTCGGGGACGCAACCGGTGGCGACGAGCGTACGCACGTATGACTGGTAGTCGTTCCACGACGCGAGGAATCGCGGGATGCCGGTGCGCGGGAACGCGCGGAAGATGGCGCTCCGGTACGACTTGAGGCCGGTGTTGCGTCCGATCCAGAAGGGCGAGCTGGTGGACAGGCAGAGGATATGAGGGAGCACGTAGCGTGAGACGTTCGCGCAGTCGATGAGGAAATCGCGATCCTCGATGCCGATGTGGACGTGGGTGCCGAAGATCAGCAGTTGCTGGGCGAGCTGGGCCATCGCCTCACGCGTCCCGATGTACCGTTCCAGCGGCGTGATCTCCTGCTCGGCCCAGTGGGAGAACGGGTGCGTTCCGGCAGCTGCGATCTTGAGCCCGTTCCTGGCCGCCAGTTCCATGACACCGCGCCGCAGCGCGACCAGCTGGTCGCGCACGTCGCCCGGCGTGTGACAGACCTTGGTTCCCACTTCCACGATCGACTGATGCAGCTCGGGCTTCACCTGTCCCATGATCAGGTGATCGGCCTCGAGAATCTGCGTGATGTACGACTGCAGCTCCCGGGTGCGGGGATCGATGATCTGATATTCCTCTTCGACCCCGATCGTCAGGCTTGGGCGTTTCATGCGGATGCCCTCATCGCTTCTCCACCAGAAACATGGGTACCGTGCTTCCGCCACCGGCGGTCACGTTGAGCAACGGGTCGGTCGACAGCCGTGCCAGCATGCCCTCCATGTACGCGCCGTTGGTGATGAACGGCGCGGTGTCGTACTGGCGTTCCAGAATCTGCAGCCGGCCGTCGACCCACGCCGGATACGGTTCCGATGGTACGGCCACCTGCTCCTGCACGATGAACGGTTCGGCCAGCGCATTCCGCACCGCGGCCTCCCATTGGCTCCCGTCCACGCGCCAGCCCAGGGTGATTCCCCGCCCGCCGTAGTCATCGTTAGGCTTGAGCACGAAGCGTTCCCGCTCACGAATGATGAACGGCACCAGGTCCACCGACTCATCCCGGTACGTCGTGTGGCGCTCCTCGACCACCCGGGTCCAGGGAATGCAGTCCGCAATCGCCCGCCGCTCGGCGCCTCCGAACAGACGCGCGTTTCGTTCGTCGCTCAGCACCGCCAGGCTTGCTTTCTTGTGCAGGATCTTGCACCGGAACCCGTCCACCATGCACACCGCGCCGTCCCGGACCGCCCGCACCACTGGCGAGTCGAGCCCGCACCGGGTCACCAGCTCGCTGATCAGCACGCGCTTGTAGATCAGGGTGACCGCGGTCCCACCGATCCACAATTGTCCTTGTCGATAATCCGCCTGGCGCGGGTCGCCGATCAGGCACTCGATTCCAAGGGCCAGGAAGTGCTCGGCGTACAACTCGAACTCCGTCACCGTGGGCACGTCGGGCCAATCGAGGATCGCGATCCGCGGACGGTCGCGCGAGCCGGCGAACTGATAGTAGGCGTCCAGCAATGCGCCGACCACACCCTGCCGACAGGGCACTGGCAGGATCTCGTATTCGGCGGCGAAAGCGCGCATCGCCGGCAGATCGAGGAACACCTCGGCGAGCGCGTCGCTATAGGCCGCACCAGCCGGCGTCTCGGCATTGTATTCCGTCAGCCCCAGGACATCCGTATCGGGCGCGTAGAAGAAATCCAGCCGCGACGTCGGGCTTGGCGCATCGAACCTGGGGTCCGCGGCGAGGAGTGACTCCTCCCATTCGCCAAGCCGGAATTGCGCCCGGAACTCGCGGTCGGCCATCGCGCGCTCATGGGCGGCGCGAAACGCCCGCAGCAGCGGCACGATGCGCCCCTGGAGGCGCCGATAGGCATCGCCGGTCAGCAGGCGCGGCCGAAGCACGGTGCACAACGCCCGGTCGCCGAACACCAGCCCATGCCTCCGGAGCGCATGGTCGAGGTGCTCGGCCGATGCTTCCGCCAGTTCCGGCGTCAGCAGGTCGTGGTACCGCGCTACGGCGTCGTGCAGCACGGCGGGCACCAGGAGAGGGGCGGGGCGATCCACACTCCGACCCGATTCGCTCCGCACGCCGGCACGTCCGCACGCCGGCCGCGCATCGGCGCGGCTCGTCCACGCCCGATCATGGCGCGCCCGGCGAGTGCACCGCGCCGTGACGTGCGTCCTGGCTGAACATCCGGCTCCAGTGCAGCTCGGCAACCTGCGGATGGGGGGTCTTCGCCAGGCGAATCGCCATCGTCGCCATCTTCTCCACCGCCCACTCGAAGTACATCGGCGTCAGCGAATACACGTCCATGTCCGGCGCCGGGTTCATGAAATCGATCGCGTAGGGAATCCCATCGCGAATGGCCCATTCGATCGAGTTCATGTCGTAGCCTAACGCCCGGACGATGGTCAGCGAATCGTTCACGACCCGGGCACCCAGCTCCGGCGTGAGGTGCTCGTGCTCGACCAGGTACTTCCGCGAACCGGGGTCGTACTTCATGGGCAGTACCCCCTGCCGGCCGATGCACAGGCAGCGAACGAACTGATCCCATTCGATGAATTCCTGCACGATCATCGTCAGACGGCCGGACTGATCGTACCGGTTGATCAACTCATCGAGCGAGCGGCAGACGTGCACCTCCTTCCACCCCCCGCCGTGGGCATCCTTCAGCACGCACGGCAGCCCCACCCAGGCGACGATTTCCTTCCAGTCGAGCGGATATCGGAGGTTTCGCAGACTCTCGTGCGGAACGATACCCTCGACGTAATCCTTGTTCGGCAGGAGCACGGTCTTCGGCGACACCACGCCGAGGCGGCGGATCAGCGCCGCGCCGAAGAACTTGTCGTCGGCCGTCCACATGAAGGGGTTGTTCACCACCATCCGACCGTCGAGCACCGCCTTCTTCAGGTACGAGCGATACATCGGCACCTCGTGAGAGATCCGGTCGATGAGCACGTCGTACGGCGCCGGCGTGTCGTGATGCTCGCCGCCGATCTTCGCGTATTCGGCGGTCACCCCCTGGTCGCGCTTCTCCACTTCCTCGATGAAGGCGGGCGGCCAGGACCACTCTCTGCCCACGAAGAGGCCGATGCGTTTGGACATGTGGCGTCAGGCTCCGTGAACCGTGCGTTGGAAGTGAAAAATCTGTGGTCTCTGGACTGTGGCCCTTGGCCTCTGGGCTTTGAACTCTCGCCTCTCGCCACGACCTACGGCCGAACACCCGCGATGTATGTCACGATCATCCGCTCCCAGTACGGCCAGTCGTGGCACCAGCCGTCCCACACGCGGAGGGCGTTGCCAACCCCCTGGTTCCAAAGCACCGCCGAGAAGTCGGCGTTCTCCGCGTAGTGCGGATCTCCCCGCCCGGTTGCGATGATGATGTCCTGCCGCCGGAAGGCGTCAAGCCGTTCCGGATCGTGTTCGTGCTGCATGAAGTCGAAAGGATTGCAGGCATACACATTCTCGTCGGAGTATCCCTCTGTCATCTCCTTGATGTCGTAGAAGCCGCTCATCCCGATGACGCGGTGTACCAGGTGCGGATGGCGCAAGCCGAATGTCATGGCGTGGTACGCGCCGAAACTGGCACCGGTGGCGATCACGAATGGGGTTGCGTTGATGTACGCGGTAAACGGCAGCAGCTCTTCGTACAGATAGCGATCGTACTGCAGGTGAAGCCAGGCGCGGTGTCCCGGATGGGCCGTCCTGTCATACCAGCTGGCATCGTGATTGTGGTCCACGCACCAGAGCTGAATCCACCCCTTTTCGATCTGCTCGCCCAGCACGTCGGGCATCGATCGATCCGGCCACTCGTTGTGGTTCCCCAGGGTCGTGGGGAAGGCGATCACCCGGGCGCCCGCGTGCCCGAACCAACGCACCTGCATCGTGCGCCCGACCACCGGACTGTACCAGGCATGATGCTGCCCATGGAGCCGTGTTCCCATGTCAGGTGATGTCGCCGCTGAGCAGGAACGGCAGCGCGCTGCGAAACCGACGGCCCCACGCCGCCTCGTTATGCAGCCCGGTCCGATCCTCGCGCCAGAGCAGTGTCCTCCCCGGACGGTATCCCTTCGTGATCAGCAGGTCGCGCATCCGGCGCGCATCGTGCACCGAGGTGGCGCCCTCCCGGGCGCCCACGTCGAGGTAGATGCGCCCGGGAACATACGGCGCCGCCTCGACCGCGTGGAAGATGGCTCCATCCGCGAACCAGAGGGCCGGGCTCAGCACCCCCGCGAATCCGAAGCGCGACGGCTGCCGGAAGAAACCGTGGAGACTGATCAGACCACCCAGTGACGACCCGGCGATCCCGGTTCCGTACGCATCCGTGAGCGTGCGATACCGGGCGTCGACCAGCGGTTTGACGGTCCCCACCACGAAGTCGAGATAGGCGTCGCCCAGCCCGCCGCCGTGTCGCGGGTCCACGAACGGCGAGTACTCGCGAACGCGGTCGATTCCGGTGTTGGGAATCCCGACAATGAGTGCCCGCCGACCTTTGCGCGGTGTCTTGTCGAGGGCGACGTCCACTCCCCATTCGCCCGCGAAACTGGTGGCCGGATCGAACAGGTTCTGGCCATCCTGCATGTAGATGACCGGATAGGCTCCATCCGTTCGATCATACGAACTCGGACGATAGACCAGGACATCGCGCCGGTTCCCGAGTTCCCGGCTCTCCACATCGGGAATCACGTCCAGTGCCCCAGGGGGCACGCGCCGGCGTGCAATCCACTTCCGGAGGTATTGCAGATTCTGTCTCACCCCAGGTCTACGCTGCCCCGCCCCTGCGCCACCGGCCACCGCACCACCAGCGCGACACCCTGCCGCACCCGATCCAGTCCCTTCTCCGATTTGGATACCGTCTCGATCGGATACTCCCACAGCTCGGCGCCCGGCGTGCACGCCACGGGGAGCGCACGGTCCAGGGACAGCTCGACCGTGAAGCAATCGCTCTCCGCAAACACCCGCCCGTCCCACTCGAATTCCGCGCGCACCCGACCGTCCGGCAGAAAGGTGAGGGTCTTGCGCAGCCGGCCGTCCGGGGCTTCCAGCGCCACCTCCACACGGGATTCCGACTGACGCAGGCGGCAGGTCATCGCGATCCTCGCCGCCGACGCCACCGGTTGATATTGCGCACCAGCGAACTGATCCCGCGTCACCGAGCCCGGGATCACGCGTTCGACGAAGATCGCCCGATCGTCCAGGTCCGCGGCCGGCAACGCGCGCAGGCGAAAGCCGTGCTCCAGCTCGTGGATGCTGGGCGTACCCGCCGCCACCAGAGATTCGTCGGGTGCGGTTGCACCCCCCACCACGGATGGCTCGGTGTTCATCGGTGCCTCGTGCCCGTGCTCGCTCAGCACGTGATACGCTTCCCGCCGCCGCGTGAGTACATCGGCATGATTCGCGCCTGCCGGTGAGCCGTCTGCCGCTCCGGGCGCGTCGTCGCGCCCGTCACTGCCGGTGGATGCTGCAACCTCCCGGGTCCGTTGCGTCGCACTCATGACGACCTCCGGCTCCACCGAGAACCGGGTCAGCTCCTCGATCGCCCCGCCACGATACGGACTCACGATCGCCGAAAAATGCGCCGAGTGGATCCACACCTCCACGTGACCATCGCCGTCGATGTCGGTCTCCTCCGCCCGCAGCTGTTCGTCGACCCGCAGGAGGCGCTCCGCTTCAGCCAGATTCCGCCACACGGCCGCCCGGAGAAAGGGCAGGTAGAGGCCGCCAAAGACTCCGTGCCAGTACGCATCATTGCACTGCGCACGACCAATCGCGCGCCGGGCAGTGGCAGGATTGCCCCGTTCGCGGCACAGCGCCGAAAGCGCAAGCATCTTCTTGTGCATCCGGTTCGCTTCCGGATACTTGACGAAAAAGTTCTTCCAGTGCGCGCCCCGCACCAGCGCTCCATCCGGCCCGGCCATGCGCTCTGCGCCGAGCTGCTGCTCGAGCGCCGTGAGGCGTTGCGCTTGCGTCGTCGGCAGCGACCACGTCTCCATCTCGCGATAACTCGCGGTCGGCAGATACGCGATGCCGCCGCTCGGCACCGCCGCGAGCGCCTCGGCGAAGGTCGACAGAACCACGTCGCCATTCGAGACCTGCTCGCGCATCGCCGCGAGGAACCGATCCAGCCATCCGCGATCGTAGACCCATTCTTTCGTTCCAGGCCATCCCCCGAATTTTTCCCCGTCATCCGCCAGAACCGCCAACCGATGACCAGCCTCTCGCAGCCCGCGCAGGTAGTTCCCCGTTTCCTCCACCGCTTCGAAAGGGATCAGATAGCGCAGTCGCTCATCGATCGGAAAGAGCGCCAGCCGCTTGCCTCCGTGCTCCGTCCAGTACGGTGCGTGCAGCTGGTCGCGCCGGAAACCGGTGACCACGAAGTGACGGTCGTCGACCAGCGCAAAGCGCACACCGGCGTCGTGCAGGTCGGCGGCCAGGTCCGGCTCCCACACCCGCTCGGTGAGCCACAGTCCGGTGGCCGCGGCTCCGAAGCGTGTACGAAGCGCCTCGCGCATCCACGCGATCTGCTCCACGCGGTCTTCGCGCGGCAGCGATGCCAGCACCGGCTCCTCGTAGCCGGCCAGAAGCCACTCGAGCTTCCCATCCGCCGTCAGATCACCCAGGAGGTCCAGAAACCGGTGATCGCGTCTCTCCAACCAGTCCAGCAGTGGTCCCGAGATGTGCAGCGCCACCGGCACGAACCCATGCACACGTATTCGCTCGAGGAAAGGCCGGTACACATCGCGCACGTGCTGCGCGATCACGTGGTCGAAGTTGCCCACCGGCTGGTGCAGGTGCAGCCCGAAGCAGAACCGGATCGCTGTCATCCGCTCGCGCCTTTCAGTCGCCGGCTGCGTCGCTGTCCACGAACCCAATACGCAGGAAGAGCTCGTGCAGATCCGCGCGTCGCTGCCGGTTGGCGCCCTGCCAGATACGCCAGAAGGCCGTCTGCGCGTCGAAGGGAAACTTGCCCTCGGACTGTTCGATCAGATCGAGGAGCGCGTTGACCAGGTGCAGCGCGTCCCCATCGTGATCGTGCTCCAGCCGCCTGACCGTCCGAACCAGGGCCACGCGCACCAATCCGCCCAGCGTCACGTCACCCGCCAGCAGCAGTTCGATTTCGCCCGGCGTCAGGCAGCCGGGCAGAATGGACCGCCTCAACCGGGATCGAATGGCGTGGCGCGGGCGCTCCGGCAGGTCAGCCAGCGATAGTCGGTACCGGGCGCCCCTCTCGTCGACCACCTCGGTCACGACCTCGGTATGTGCGGACCGCACGACCCACGCGCGGACCTGGTGCCCGCGACCCGTGCGGGACTCCGTCACACGAACGGTGTCCCCGGCGATTTCCACTTCGGCGTTCCCGGTGCGTACCAGGGCTTGCGCACCGGCATGCAATCCGGCCACCGCCGCGGCGGCAATCCGGACCGGAGCGGGCACAGCCGGCAGCAGAGCCGTGCGGTACACGTCGCTGCCGGTTCCGATCGCAACGTCATTGCTGCGTGCGATCGAGAGCTCGTCCAGGAGCATTGCCTCGAGCCGGCCGCGGTCCCCTCCCGCCAGGTCGATCGCGCGCGCCGCGTACCGGAGAACTTGCCGTGCTTCCAATCCTCCGATGTCGTCGAAGAACCAGGCACACGAAGTGAACATGCGCAGCGCATCGCGCTCCATTTCGAGCAGTTCCCGCGCCCGCACGAGCTGCTCCGCGGAAGTCGGATGCGGGATGGTCTCTTTCGCGAATCGTTCAAGCTCGTCTGTCCCTCCCGCCACGACCGCACCGTACGCGTCACGCACTCGCCACGGATCCCCGAACAGCGCCCGCCCCTGCTGATCGAAAACAGCGTGCACTTCGGCGGCGACCTTCTCCAGACCCTGTCGCAGCGGTGTGCGCCACGCCTGACTCGGATTGCGCCCGCCGTCGAGCCGGCAGCCACAGTTCGATCGCCACCGCTCCACACCGTGCACACAGCTCCAGGCGCTTGGTGCGACGATCGCCACGTCATAGGTGGCGGGGGAGCGCGCGAGGAAGAACGCGAAGTTCTCGGCCCGCCACTGCTCGGCACCCATCTTCTCCAGTGCATGCGCCAACGCCATTTCGCCGAATCGGTGATGATGTCCATACGTTTCGCCATCCGTTGCCATGGCGAGCAGCAGCTCCGGGGCCGGGGCCGCGTCCTGCGGGCCTTCTTCCGGGCCGAGTCCCTGCCGGCTCTCGAACGCCTCAGCCGTGGCTGCTGCCATTCCGCCTTCCATGGCCAGGTGCGCCCCGGCCATGGCCATCCGGCTCACCCATGCATCGGCGTCGTGGAGGAGTCCCCCGAAGGCGATCCCGTGGGAGAGGGACCCATCGTAGGTGAAGAGGGCGATACTGCGGCCTCCCGACGTACGGTACCGGCCCGGGCGACCCAGTGGTGGCACTGGCACCAGCTGGTGTGGCGCGAGAATGGTGAAGCGGACTCCTTCGGCGGCGAGGACGTCCAGCGTTTCATCGTCGACCGCGGTCTCGGGGAGCCACATGCCCTCGGGGTCGCGACCGTAGCGCCGGCGAAAGTCTGCTATGCCCCACCGCACCTCGGTCTGCTTGTCGCGCCGTGAGGCCAGTGGAAGGATCGTGTGATGATATGGCTGGGCTATGGCGTTGCCGTGACCCCCGAGCCGACTTCGGCTCGCGTGATCAGCAGCCAGGATCGAGCGGTATGTGTCGTTCGCCTCACGTTCCATCCATTCGAGCAGAGTCGGGCCGAAGTCGAAGGAGATCCATTCGAGCGTATTGACGATGCGCGCGATCCGGCCGTTGTTCCCCGTTACGCGAGCGGCAACGACTGCCCGATAGCATTCACGCTCGATCCGCTGGTTCCAGTCGTGATACGGTGCGGCCGACGGCTCCGCCTCGACCTCGTCGAGAAACGGATTCTCGCGCGGCGGCTGATAGAAGTGGCCGTGAATGACGAGAGATGCCAATGGGTCGGAGGTCGGAGGTCGGAGGTCGGAGGTCGGAGGTCGGAGGTCGGAGGTCGGAGGTCGGGAACCGTAACCACAGAACCAGCGGCCGTAGTGATCAGGAGCGAAAGATCAAGGATCGCCCACTGATCGGTAACCAGCCGATCACTGCCTACCGGTGACTGACAGCCGGATGCGGGCGGTCGGCCGCTGCCGTCCGACCCTCTGAATGCGCGTGCTGATTCCCGGCGGCTCCCTGCACCATGAAGAACTCACCCACGTTGTCCAGCGTCAGCACCCCCTGCAGCACGTCGCCCTTCACCACGGGCATCGTGTGGCACTTCGCCTGCTGCAGGCGCCTGAATGCCTCGTCCAGTGGCTCCCCGGGGTGCGCGATCGGGAAATCCGAGCGCATCGCCGTGTGAACCATCGCATCAGGGCCGCGCTGCGCCAACGCCTTGATCAGGTCGGTGCGCGGCAAGACGCCCACCAGGTGTTCTCCATCCAGCACCGGGAAGTCCTGTTGGAAACCGGCCAGGAGATGCTCCACCGCACGTCCCAGCGTGTCGTTCGGTGCGAGCGTGCGAAGGTCGCTGATCATCACGCGCTCCACGGGAAGGCCGCGCAACGCCGACTGCAGCTGAGCGCTCCAGTTCTCACCAGTTGCGCCCATCCAGACAAAGATCGCAATGAAGACGAGAAACGGATTGCTGAACAACCCTGCGATGGCGAACAGGACCGCGAATGCGCGTCCAATCGTGGCGGCCACTCTGGTGGCGCGGGCGTACTCCATCCGCAGCGCCAGTGCGGCACGTAGCACCCGCCCACCGTCCATCGGGAATGCCGGGAGGACGTTGAACACCGCCAGCACGATGTTCACCCACATGAGCCGGGCCAGGAACTGGCCACCGCCGAAGCTCAGATCCTTCACAGCGACCGGCTGTCCGGTGATCACGAGAAGCAGGTACAACACCACCACGATTCCCACGGTTACCGCAGGTCCCGCGAGGGCAATGGCGAGTTCCTGGCGCGGCTCGGACGGAATGCGCTCGAGCGACGACACACCACCGATGGGAAGGATCGTAATGCTGCGGGTCCGGACGCCGAAACGGCGGGCGGTGAGCGAGTGACCGTACTCGTGCAGCACGACGGACGCGAACACCGCCACCGTGAACAGGAGGGCCCCGGCGATCGACGCCGCCGTCCCACCGCGCTGCTGCTCGACGAGTGCGATCCACAGCAGAAGGAAGAGAAACGTGACGTGGATTTCGATCACGATCCCCGCCACGCGGCCGATTCGCCACGACCATTTCATGGGGGCGTCCCGCGTTCAAGGAAGTCATCGGATCCGACGGCGGGACCTGCACTGCAGTCGCCGCCGTCGAGACCTTGGCTGACGGCAATCGCGGTCAGCCACCGGTCAACAAAGGCCTGAAACCGATGCATTGCCCATTCACCGGCGAAAACGCGGCGAAGCCAGCACTTTGCGGTACAGCTCGAGATACTTCTGCTCGGATCGCTCCCATCCGAAGTCGCGCGACATCGCTTCCCGCTGCATGTGATGCCAGGGGGTGGGATCCTGGTAATGGTCAATCGCGCGCACGCATGCCGTGAGAAAGTCGCTGGTGCTGAAGGCATCGAACAGGAATCCGGTGATTCCGTCCTCGATGGTGTCGGCAAGCCCGCCAACGTGCCGCGCCACCGGCAGCGCGCCATAGCGCTGCGCCCGCATCTGGGTGAGGCCGCACGGCTCGTACTGGGAAGGCATGATGATCACATCGGCACCGGCCATCAATCGATGTTCCTGCACGCTGGTGAAATCCGTCTGCACGCCGATCCGTCCCGGGGCCATGCGCGCCAGCTCGGTAAGCGTATCCACGTACCGCTTCTCGCCCTGCCCCAGGAACAGGAACTGTGCGTCGAGCGACAGAAACCGGGGGCTGCCCAGGATCAGGTCGAGGCCCTTTTGATACACCATCCGGGCGCTCATACCGAAGATCGGCACGCGCGACCGCTGCGGCAGCCCGAAGATCCGCTGTAGCGCACTCTTGCATCGCTTCTTGCCCGACAGGTCGTCCCGGCTGTAGCGCGCGGTAATGACGGGATCGGTCTCGGGGTTCCATTCGCGCTGATCGATGCCGTTGACGATGCCCACGAAGCGCTCGCGCAGACTGATGAAAGCGTCGTGCAGGCCGAACCCGCCGGCTGGCGTGCGCAACTCGTGCGCATGCGTGGGGCTCACCGTCGACACCGCATCAGCGAACGCCAGGCCACCTTTCAGGATGTTCACCCGTCCGTACCACTCCAGCTGCGCAAAATTGTACAGATCCCACGGCAGCCCGAGATCCGAGAGCACGTCGGGCGCGAATTGTCCCTGAAAGCCCGCGTTGTGAACGGTCAGCACCGAAGACGTGTTACGATAGAACTCGCGTCCCGGGCCACCGTCGAAGACGCGCAGGTACACCGGCGCGAGGGCCGCATGCCAGTCGTGCGCGTGGAGAATGACCGGCATGCTGGCGATCGAGGGTAGCGCATTCAGGGCGGCGAAGCAGAAGAAGGCAAACCGCCGATGGTTGTCCGGATAGTCCCCCTGCGCCGTTCCGTAGATGTGGTCCCGGTCGAAGTACTCCGCGTTCTCGATGAACAGGATGCGCGGTTTGCCCTCTGCCGGGTTCGACTGCAGCGCGCGCGACTCGTGCAGCCGGGCCAGCTCGGTCCTCGGCCCCACAGTCACCGGGAATGGCTCGCCCACGGGAACCAGATCGGTCGCCACCTCCCGAACCTGCCGGTACAGGGGCATCACGATGACGGAGGTGAGTCCGGTCAGGGCCTGATAGTGCGCAAGACTCGACACCGCCTCGCCGAGACCGCCCGTCCGCGCGAAGGGGGCGAGCTCGGCCGCAAGGTGGACGATCGTAACCGGCTTGCCGGATGGTGCCACCAGCGGCGGGTCGTCAGGAAGTGCGGGACGCGGCACCGGCGCCACCGGCACGACTTCCCGAGGCCGCCGCTGTCGCCGCGGCTGCTCCGGCGCTCCCGGTGTGTTCCCCGGAGTCTTCCGCTTGCCTGGCATCGCCCGTCTCCCCCTCACCCTCGGTCATCGCGCCTGCCGGTCAGCCTCCGGGCGGATCATCGGGGATGTTATTGCCGCGCATGGCCGGCCCATAACACCGCGTCACGTACTCCCGGAGCATGCGACGGGCCGTGAATCGCTGGCCCGAGACGCGGATGGCGTGCTTCATCTTCTCCACCCACCCCACCGGGACATCCCGCTCGTCTCGCGTATAGTAGAGCGGAATCACCTGTTCTTCCAGCAGCCGATACAGGTGATCGGCGTCCCACTCGTCAGGCGTTGACCGCGACGTCGCCGGCGGGATCGCCCACCCGTTGAGTCCTTCGTACCCCTCGTGCCACCAGCCATCGAGTGTGGAGACCTGCGGCACCCCGTTGAGTCCCGCCTTCATGCCGCTCGTCCCACTCGCTTCGAATGGCACCCGTGGCAGGTTGAGCCACAGGTCCACACCCTCCACCAGGCGATGCGCCAGATGCAGCTCGTAGTCCTCGAGAAAAGCCACCCGTCCTTCCAACCGCGGGTCGCGCGTGAACCCGTATACGGTGCGCAATACCTCTTTCCCCGGCGTATCGGCCGGGTGCGCTTTCCCGGCAAGGATGATCTGCACCGGGCGCGCGGGGTTCACAAGCAGTGCGCGCAGACGTTCGATGTCCCGGAAAATGAGGTCCGCGCGCTTGTACGTCGCGAATCGTCGCGCAAACCCGATCGTGAGCGCATGCGGATTCAGGAGCGTCCCCGCACCGACGACGTGGGTGGCCTCCTTCCAGTGTCGTGCCCAGCGACGTCGTGCTTCCTCGCGCACAAAGTTCAGGAGCGCCGACTTCAACGCTGTGCGCAACGACCATAGCCGCCCGTCGTCCAGCTCCAGCATCCGTTCCCAGAACTGCGCGTCGTCAACCTGCTGTCCCCAGTCGGCCCCGAACTGGACATCAAGCAGGCCCATCATGTCCCGCGTCATCCAGGTGGCCAGGTGCACGCCGTTGGTGATGCACCCGATGGGGACCTCTTCCACCGAACGGCCCGGCCAGAGTGGCGCCCACAGTTGGCGTGAGACCTCACCGTGCCGCCGTGACACGCCATTCACGAACTTCGACATCCGGATGGCCGCCACCGTCATGTGAAACTGATCCTGCGCCTGCTCCGGGTGCCGGCCGATCGCGAAGAACGTCTCGCGACCCACGCCCAGCGTCTCCCATACCGCCCCCGTGCATTGCTCCACCTGTTCCACCGAAAACGTGTCATGTCCCGCCGGAACCGGTGTGTGCGTGGTGAAGATCGAGCGTGCCCGCACCTGCCCCATCGCCCCCTCGAAGGTCTCGCCCAAGGCCACGAGTTCGCGCGCGCGCTCCACCATCATGAACGCCGCATGCCCCTCGTTGGCATGCCAGGCCGCCGGCGCGACGCCCATCGCGCGCAGCACGCGCACACCGCCCACACCCAGAATCCACTCCTGCTTGAGCCGCACTTCAGGGCCGCCGGCATACAGCTTCGACGTGAGTTCACGATCGTCAGGGTGATTCTGCTCGAGATCGGTATCGAGCAGGTACACCGGCACGCGCCCCACCAGCATCCGCCAGGCGCCGATGAAGACTTCACGGCCGCTGGTGAGCACACTCGTGAGGTGCGCCTCGCGTCCGGCGCCGTATACCCGTTCGAGAGGCGCGTTCGTCACGTCGAACTGCTCGTCCGAGTCTTCCTGCCAGCCGTCCAGTCGTAATTGCTGATCGAAGTACCCCTTGGTGTAAAACAGTCCCACGCCGGTCAGCGGGACACCCAGATCGGAGGCGCTCTTGCAGTGATCGCCGGCCAGGACACCCAGCCCTCCGGAATAGATGGGCACCGAGTTGTGCAGCCCGAACTCGGCACAGAAGTACGCCACCGGATTGGCCGGATCGATGTCCGGGTATTCACGCTCCATCCACGTGCCGTGCGTTGTGCGGATGAGATCCAGCTCCGCCATCGCGCGGTCGTAGAGCTCGAGGAACACCGGGTCCCGCGCACAGTCGTTCAGCCGCTGCGGGTCGATCCGGCGGAGAATGGCGATCGGATTGTGGCGAGTGAGATGCCACAGCGGGTCGTCGATGAGTTGGAAGAGACGCCGGACGTCCCTGTTCCAGCTCCACGCGATGTTCGTGGCGACGATGGCGAGGCCTTCGATGCGCTCCGGGAGGTATGGAATCCTTGTCCGATCAACGGCCATGGCGGGGAAGTTAACGATGGAGGCGCGACAGGACGGCGACGCCCGTCACGTGCTGAGAGCACGCGCGCGACATGTCCGCCATCATCCTGGTGCCGGTTCGGCGCGCGCCGCAGGTCGCGGTGCGCCGGGCAGAAGCGAAGCTCACGCCTCCGCTTTCACGCCGACGTGCATTTGCCGTTCCACCCGCGAATAGGCATCGCGGGTGGCCCGGTTGCCGGTGAGGAGCGACACGACAATCGCCGTCAGGAAAGACAAGGGAATCGTCACCAGCGCTGGATTTCGGAGTGGAAAGGCGGCACCCGCGCGTTTGAGGATGTCCACCTGAATCGTCGGCGAGAGATAGATCAGGACGAGCGAGGCAACCGTGCCCACGACCATGCTCGACACCACGCCGCTGGTCGTGCATCGGCGCCAGAAGATGGACAGCACCAGCGCCGGGAAGTTGCCGCTGGCGGCAATGGCAAACGCCAGCGACACCATGTATGCCACGTTCTGCCCCTTGAAGGTGATCCCCAGCAGGATCGCCAGCCCCCCGAGCAGAACCGTCGCGATGCGCGCCACCCGCAGCTGCTCGTGCGGCGTGGCTCGCCCGCCACGCACCACGCTCACCCACAGATCGTGCGACAGGGCCGCGGCCCCGGAAAGGGTCAGTCCGGCCACCACGGCCAGAATGGTCGCGAACGCCACCGCCGCGATGAAGCCCAGGAACGGCGTCCCCCCCAGCGCCTCCGCCAGAAGCGGCGCCGCCATGTTGCCACCCTTGTCCACCGCCGTGATCGCCGACGGCCCGACCAGGACCATGGCGCCGAATCCGAGAACGAACGTCATCAGATAGAAGAACCCGATCAGCCCGGTGGCGTAGAACACCGACTTCCGCGCCGCCCGCGCGTCGGGAACCGTGTAGAACCGCATCAGAATGTGGGGCAGGCCCGCGGTGCCGAACATCAGCGCCATGCCTAACGACACCGCATCGAGTGGTTTCGACACCAGCCCGCCGGGCGCCAGCACGCCATCGCCATACGAGGCCGCCGCCGCCCGGAACAGCGCAATCGGGTTCATGCCGAATCGGTCCAGCACCAGCAGCGCCAGCAGCACCGCGCCGCACAGCAACAGCGCCGCCTTGACGATCTGCACCCACGTCGTCGCGATCATCCCACCAAACAGCACGTAGGCCATCATCGCCAGCCCCACGATCACGATCGCACTCTCGTACGACAGACCGAACATGAGCTTGATCAGTCCGCCCGCCCCAACCATCTGCGCGATCAGATACAGCGACACGGTGGCCAGCGTGCCGAGCGCCGCAGCGATTCGCACCGGGCCCTGACGCAGGCGGGCCGCCACCACGTCCGCGAACGTATATCGGCCCAGGTTGCGCAGCGGCTCGGCGATGAGGAACAGCACCACCGGCCATCCCACCAACCATCCGGTCGAGTAGATCAGCCCGTCGAATCCCTTCGTCGATACCAGCCCCGCGATCCCGAGGAACGACGCCGCGCTCATGTAGTCGCCGGCCAGGGCAAACCCGTTCTGTCCGGCACTGATGGTGCGACCGGCGGCGTAGAACTCCTCGGTGGTCCGTGTGCGCCGCGCCGCCCAGTAGGTGATCAGCAGGGTGATGGCGATGAACACGAAGAAGAAGATCATCGCCACCCGATTCGGCTCGCCGATCCGGGTTGCCGGCTGGGGCACGATGGACTGCAGCAGTACGATCACCAGCGGGCGGCTATTGTCCGAGATCCTGGAGCGCCCGATCGTAATGGGCGTTCGCCCACCGCACGTACACCCACGTCAGCAGCCAGGCGACCACGATCACCAGCGCGCCCAGCAGGATCCCCAAGGTGAGCCCCGGCGTGATCAGGGTCGCCAGCAATGCCTTGTCGTAGGCGATCAGCAGGATGAAGCCGAAGTACACCGCCACCATGCACACCGTGAGCGTGACGGCGACCCTCCACCGCGCCCGCGCCAGCTCGCGCAGGCGCGTCTCCCGATCGGAGGCGCCCCCCCGACCGGACTCGTCAGGCAGCCCGCTGCCGGCCCCCGGCGTCACCGCTCCACCAGAATCAGGAACTTCGAGGCCCGCCAGAATGCATCGGCATCCGCGATCCGCAGCGTCCCGCGCACCACGCCGCCCTTCGGATTGGGCGGATCCACGTAGGCGAGGCTCTGACGCGAAACCAGCGCGTAGTTCTTGTCAGTCCTGGGGAGTGTGATCTCGAGATCGTGCGACTTCGAAATCGCGCGGAATGCCGCCGGATCGAGCGCCCGTGCCGGCACCAGGGTCTTGCCCATGCCGAGCAGCAGCTTGTTGCCGCCCTCCTTCCGGGCGACACCGCGTTGAATCAACTCCTTCTCGCTGCCGATCACCACGAACACCGAATCCTCGTGCGCCGCCATCGCCTCGTTTTGCGCCGTGATCGCCTCGTTCCGTGCCGTCAGCTCAGCAGCCACCTTGGCCACGCTGTCCACCTGCTGCGTCAGAACCGCGATCTCCTGTCGCTGGCGATCACCAGTGGCACGCAAATCGGCAATCAGGCGCTCGTAGTCGCGCAGCTGCGCCGCGACCGTCGAGTCCTGCGACGCGTGTGTGGTGCTGTCGGCGCGCATACGGCGCACCCGCGCTTCACTCGCGGTCAGCCGGGTCAGCAGCGCCGTCACCTTCTTCTGGACCCGGGCCAGTTGCTCCGACGCGTTCGGGACCGCTCCCTCGCTCTTCATCGAATCGCCGCTCACGCGTAGCCCGCGCACCGCCGAAAGGTCACGGTCGATCTCGGAGACGAGCCGCGCACTGGTGGCCGCGTCGCCAATGAGCTGGCTCTGCTCGCTGAGCTGCCGGGACTTTTCGGCGATCACGCTGTCCTTCACGCGGATGAGCGAGTCCTTGGCGCGCGACGAACGCGCTAGGGCAATCCCCGTGTCCGGCTCGCCGGCGCGCGTGGTCGGCGCCCTGTTGCAGGCTGCCAGCGCCACACCGAGGAACAGCAGCCGTATCAACCGTATCGACATACGCTCTCCATCAACTCCCGAATTGGCAGGACCCCACGCCCACCGTGCCGGCGCGACGCGGGAATGCGGAGCGCCCGGCCGCCCGCCGGCGGCGACAGACGATGCAGGATTTCGCGGCCTACGGCAAGGCGAGCGGCGACTGTTTCCCGCCCCGCGCATAGGTGCCGACCAGCTCCGCCTGCGCCAGAATGTGGCCGTCCATCGCCTTCAGAACCTCGGCCTTCGTCGGCTCCCGTCGATCGCCTAACGCAGCATCCAGCGCGTACAGGTGAAAGAAATAGCGGTGACGCCCGATCGGCGGGCAGGGGCCGGTGTATCCGGTGCGCCCGCCGTCGTTCTTCCCGTCCCGGCTTCCCGCTTGCGCGGCGCCGTTTCCAGACCCGGGCTCCAGATGCGTCGTGACTGCCGGAATGTCGTACAGGACCCAGTGCACATACACGCGCCTGGGCGCAGCGGGATTGGGAGCGTCCGGGTCGTCCATGATCAGGACAAACGTCTGTGTTCCCTCCGGCGTATCGCGCCACGCCAGGGGAGGGCTGCGGTCTTCCCCATCGCAGGTGAATTGCGGGGAAATGGCCTCCCCGTGCCGAAACGCCGGCGACGTGAGAGTCAGCGTAGCCGGAACCCGGTCGCCCAGGCGACGCGGACCGGGGTCGGGACCGTGCTCATGGCCGGAGTGGCACGGCCCCCTGGTCCACGCCAGCGTTCGGCCCATTGCTGTCCCGCGCCTCGGCAGCACTCGACCGGACGTGCAGCGCAGGTGCAATCGCGACGATCGCGCTCCGCATCGCCATGGTGACGATGGGAACGCCAAGCCCGGTACCCAGCAACAGTCCATTCACCGCCAGAAACCGCGACGTCCATCGATTCACCATCGCACGGTCGCGTTTCAGCGCGACCATCGCGATGCCGAATCCGTTGAGGAGGACAAAGCTCCACGCCGAGTAGGTGAAGGCAGTCTTCCCGATACGATCCAGCCATTCGACGACTACGGCTGCCATGGCGAACCTCCTGATGCCAGTTCTGTTCCTGCAGCGGTATCGATCCCGGAATACTGCGAAGCGGGAGCGCACGGGATGCGGCTCAGTGTAGCGCGAATTGGCGCGTCGCGCGAGTACCTCCATGCCGTCGCCGGGAAGGGTGGCCGGGCCGCGCCGTGCTCATTCTCCGGGATCAGACCACTTCCCCCAGGGAACGCAGCACCCGCTCGAGGGCTTCGGGCGACGGGACCGACCCCTGGGCAAGTCGGGGTGAGCCGCCACCACGCCCCCCGACCTCCTGCAGCGCGGCACGCAGCGTCTTCCCGGCATCGATGCCGCTATCGTCCGAGACCGCGAGCAGGATCGCTGGCGGGTCCTCCGATACACCGATAAAGGCGGTCTTCGGTAACGCACAGTACGCGGTCGCGAGAGCCCGCCACTCGTCAGGCGAACCCGTTGCCTGCCGCTCGACGCTGCGACGCAGGCCGCGTTCATCAGGGTCCGTCGTCTGGAAGCGCTCGCGCGCGCGATACTCCGACAGGGCGCTCTCGAGTCGCCGGATACGGCCCTCCGCGTCGCGCAGCTGTTCCGCCTGCGTTCTCACCAGATCCGGCACGCCGTCGAGCGACGAGGAGAGATCGTGCGCCACCTGTGCCAGGGCCTCGAGATCCCGCCTGGCCCGTCTGACCGCGCGATGCCCGCACACGAACTCCACACGAGCGGTCTTCCGAACCCGTTCCTGCCGGCGAAGCAGCACCACACCGACTTCGGCCGTGGAACGGACGTGCGTACCACCGCACGCGCTTCGATCCATGCCGTCTATCTCCACGACCCGGAGCGTCCCGGTCCGCTCGGTCGCCTTGCGTAGCCCGGTGGCGGCTCCCTCATCGATGAACGATACGCGGACCACCCGGTTTCCGATCACGATCTCGTTGGCGCGCCGTTCGACGTCCCGGAGAGTCCCCTCCGCGACATGCTCACAGTCGAGGTCGAGCGTGGACGTCTCTTCCCCGAAGTGCACGCTCACCGTCGCGTGCCCGAACGCATCGGAGAAGATCGCCGAGAGCAGGTGCTGGCCCGTGTGCTGCTGCATGTGATCGAAGCGGCGCGGCCAGTCGATCAGGCCATGCGCCAGGGCGTCGATCACGGGCCCCGCCACGAGATGTGCGATGCGGTCGCCTTCATCGACAACATCGATGACCTCGACGCCCGACAGCGTGCCCAGGTCGTGCTGCTGGCCGCCGGAGGTCGGGTAGAACGCGGTCCGGTCGAGATAGATCCGCCGGCCGTCGACCGCGCGATCCACCACGCTTGCGGTGAAATCGGCGAGGTACGCATCCCCGTAGTACAGCCGCTCGGTCATCGACCCTGCTCCGGCCCCCCTGCGCCCCCCATCCGGCACTGAACGCAGACGTACGGCGCGCCGAAGGCGATCGCGGCGCGCCTTGCCACCGACCCGTGCAGGTGCTGGTTGCAGAGAATGCGGCGACATCGCTCGCACACCCCTCCGCTGTTGATCGGGAAGGGCTTCCCGCATTCATCGCATTCGGTCTTGAAGATCGATTTACGGAAGATGGCCATGGATGGACCGCGGAAGGCGGCTGTTGGAGATCCGCACTGTCACCCGGACCAGCTGGCACGGCGGGAGGGAGACCGCGGCGTGCATCCACTTCACGGAGCCCTCCGACACAATTTACCCGGAGCCCGTTGGCACCAGCAGACCCCCCGCGGCCGATCCTGTCCGCAGCCCGGACCCCGGATCGCCGATGCGAGACGGCATATCACCCCTCGCGGCCAGGGACTGGCGCGTCGTTACAGTTCCCGTACGAACCAGGCGCATGCGCCGGCGAAATCGAATACCAGAACCCCGCCTGCGCCGAAGTGGAAGTGCGTGCTGAGCTCGTGCTGGGCGCTGGGGTTATCGGTGCGCAGCGTCTCGCCATCGACGCGATAGAGCAGCCGCACCACCTGGCGTCGCGCCCCCGCCGCGAATTCGTAGAGCAACCGGCCGCCACTGCGGAACTCCATCCGCACGTCCGGCGCGAAGGAGAGCGAGGCGTCGGCGCGCAGCAGCCGCCAGCGTCCCAGCAGGCGTTCGGGCGACTCGTCCACCGGCCTGCCACCTTCCAGGCTCATGGCATCACGTCCCCGGGCCGCCGGGGAAGCGGCCCGGGCAGAACTCGTGATCAGGCGGTGTCGCAAAATCCCGATCGCCCGCGCGCGATCCGGCGGGCGCGCGGGTCATCACGCTACTTCTTCGAGACGCTCTTGAGCCACTTGGTCGCCGCCTTGAGTGCCTTCATCTTGCCGCCGTGGCTCGCGTCCCCGAAGAACGCCCGATGGCGGGGCCGCCAGGCGCCGTCCCGGGTGCGATGATAGCCGACGCGGACGAAGTAGCCGTGCGTGCGAGTCGACACCTGATCGATCCGGCTGATGCCGGCAATCGACGCGGTCCTGGCCCTGCGTGTCGTCCGCTTCGCCGCCCCGGTGCCGCGCTTCGCGGCCTTCGCCTTGCGCTTCGCCATGACAGTGCTCCGGAAGTGCCGCTTCCGCCTTACGACGGCAGAGCGGCGAGTGAAGGTGAGTACCGCCTGTCGGCCCGCAACTCCGGGACCCGATCCGTGTGGCACAAGTATACACCATCCCCGGCTGGCGCGCGAACCCGGCCGCCGCCTCTCGTGAGGCACGCCACCGTTAGGTCCCCCGGCCCGGGGAACCGCCGCTCCCGAACCGCCCCGCCCCCCGCCGTCCCCGCTACCGCACCGGGGCCGGGGCCGCCCGAACGGCCGTGCCGTAGCACAGCACCTCGGTCACGCCCTGCATGATCTCCGTGGCGTCGTACCGCACACAGAGCACCGCGTTCGCGCCTAACAACTCGGCGTGGCTGATCATCTGGGCGAAGGCGTCGGCGCGCGTTCGCTCGCAGAGCTCGGTCAGCAGCGTGATGTTCCCGCCCAGCAACGTCTGGAGCTTCGCCCCCACCGTCCCGAACACCGAGCGGGAACGCACCACGATGCCGCGCACCACGCCAAGCGTCTCCTCCACCACGTACCCGTCCAGCGACATCGACATTGTCACCATGGATGCTCGCATCGTCTCCTGTCCTCGTTAGGTATGCCGACCCGAAATGGGCGCAGCCCGGCTGCAATCCGCCCGTCGCCGGCGACGCCGGCCCCATCCACCGCGCCGCGGGCCCACCGGCACGGAACCGTGCTTCCTCCTCACCCCGACAGCTGCACGCCGCCGACAGGGCGCTAGTCCACCAGCTGCACCGTGATCGGCAGACCGAGAATCGCGCCAGTCGAGAGCGAGGCGCCGGGAACGATGATATACGATCCGGGAGGAACGAACGAGCCAGCACCCGTCCGCCCATCCCATTGCAATGTCCCCGATCGGTGGCCGCCGGCAGGAAGGGCCTCCGAGGTCGTGGCGCCCGTGCACCCGTCGGTCGACGCGTACATCAGCACTCCGTTCCGGGAGTCACGTACCTGGAAGAACAGAAGGCAGTCGCTCGCCCCCTGCAACGTCACCCCCTCTTTCGCATCGTTGGTGGCGGTGATGGTGATGTCGATCTGCTCTCCCACCTGAGGCGTCTGATTGGAGACGCCGATACTCAGCACGACGTTGTCTTCCGGCGGGCTGTCGAGGTTGAGGCACGATGTGCCGGCCAGCACCAGCGCCGGCATCAGGACTTTCCGCAGCATGCGCATGACCGCCAATCCTGTCGTGGTGAGAAAACGCGTGCAACCTGAGCCCGCCACATACCCCGGAGCGATGTTGGGGTGGCATGTGGCATGGTCATGCATCAACCGGAACCGCGCCCGGAAGCTCAGTCGGGGAGACAGCGCCGGTTCCTCGAGCTTCGCCCGTAATGATGCGGCGATGAAAATCGGCCTGGCCAAGGTGATATCCGAGATGCACCGCCAGATGCACCAGGAACTCACCGGTCCGTACCCGGCATCCTGCCACGGGAAGTGGATACCAGTCCTCGAGCTTTGCATCGGTCACCGACGCGAGCGACTGCTGCACCACCTCGACCGCCCGCTCCAGTTCGCGGATCAGTTCCGCACGAGCCACGTCGCGGCGATGAAATTCGCCATCGCGGTTCCGGACGTACCCGGTGTTCCCCAGCACCGCTCCGACAAAGTGGAGCAGGTTCCCGGCCGCATGCAGCGCGAGTGTCCCCGTGGTATTGGGAAGTGCCGGGTGCATCTGCCAGATCTGGGCTTCGTCCGGGTATGCCTCCAACTCACGCTGAAACGTGCGGAGCTCGCGGGTCAGCATTCCGGCGACTGTGGTGGTGAGCATGGACGATGCGCGCTCAGGTTGAGACTCCGGCGACGGGTCGGGTCCGCCGGCAACGTGCTGTGTCGGTCCGTCACCGGCCGGCACAGCGAACAATCACCACGATAGCCTGTCACGCGGCCGCGGTTGCGGCAAGCATCTCTTCCAGCCACAGGACCATCGCCGTGCGCTCGGGCACGACCATCGCGTGCCTACCCGGCGGCCCGAAGCTCTGCGATCCGCCGCTCCACCAGCGCCACCAGCTCCCCCATGCCGGCGGCGTCAAAAATGAGCCGCGCCCCCGCGGTCCGGTAGATCTCCGGCAGGGAGCGGGTACCGCCTAACGCGAGTGCCTGCTTGTACCGCTCCACCACCCCCCCGGGGTCGCCGAGGCTCGCGCGCCACAGCTGCAACGCGCCCAGCTGGGCGATCCCGTACTCGATGTAGTAGAACGGATACTCGAAGATGTGCAGCTGCCGATACCACCGTGCCACGCGCTCACGCTCCAGGCCACGCCAGTCCACGCCGTGTTCGAAGCGGGCCCGGATCGCCAGCCATGCCGCGTCACGTGCCGCAGCATCGCCTCCCTGTCCGCTGGTGTAGATCCACCGCTGGTAGGCATCCACGCTCGCGATGTGGGCCAGGCTCACCAGCACGTCCTCGAGATGCTCGATCTGAACCGACCGCGCCTCATCCGACGTGTAATATCCCGTTGGCTCTGCCAGATGGGCGGCCGCCAGCAGCTCCATGCTCATCGAGGCCAGCTCGGCGGCTTCATGTCCCACACTGCGCTGCCAGATGAACGGTTGGCCGTGGGCGGCAAAGTCGTGGAAGCAATGACCCGCCTCGTGCACCAGGGTGTTCACATCATCCGGAACCCCCACCGCGTTCATGAAGATGAACGGCACGCCGCGCCAGGCGAGTTTTGTGCAGTATCCGCCAGGTGCCTTGCCTGACCGACTCTCGAGGTCGAGCAGACCCTCGTCGGCCATGCGTTGGAACGCCGCCCCGAGCTCACCGTCGAGCGCACGGAACATCCGGATCGCCGGTCCGATGAATCCCCCGATCGAGTCGAAAGGCTTCACCGGCCGTGACGACTCCAGTTCAACCTGCGTATCCCATGGCCGCAACGCGTCCACTCCGAGTCGCTGCCGACGGTAGTCCATCAGCCGCTCCACTGCAGGGACGACCGTCTCCTCGACCGCCTGGTGAAACGTCGCACAATCCGCGGGCGAATAGTCGAACCGGTGCTTGGCCCTGAACACATACGCCTGGTAGTCCGGGAACCCCGCGTTGCGCGCAACCTGCTGCCGCAGCTCGTACATCCGGTCGAACAACGAGGCCATCTCCTGCCGCCGGCTTGCGTAGGCCTCCGTCCCCACCCGAAACGCCCGCTCCCGGATCCCGCGATCTCGCTCCTTGAGATACGGCTGCAGCTGCGGAACGGTCTTCTTCTGGCCGTCCCACTCCACCTCCAGCCCTCCGGTGATCTTCTGGTACGCGGCCACCAATTCCTCGATCTGCGAGAACAGCGGCACGTTCTCCTCGCGGAAGATCTCGATGTCCGTGCGAAAACCGCGGATCACGGTCTCCAGATCCGGCCGCGTGTAGCCGAGCGCGATCAGCCGCTTCGCCAGCCGTACCTGCTGCTCTCCGACCTTGGGAAAGATCTCGGCGGACCAGCGGAGATTCGCAGCCTCCTTCTCCAGGTCGGTCGTGTCACACGTGTACGCGATCATCGCCAACGTACCGGCCTCGTCGATCACCTCCTCCAGGCACGACCAGCTCCGGAGCCACGACTCGGCATCGTTAGGCCCCAGACCAACGGTGGCGAGCCCGTCGTAGTAGGGCGCCAGGTCGGGCCAGGAGGCCGCGGCAATCGCTTGCGGAGATTCGGGAAGGGACGCGAGCACGGGCCGGAAAGTAGGTGCCGACGCGGCAAGACCGGGAACCTAGGCGCCGTTCCGGTGAATCGGCAGCCACCTCCCGGTCAGTCTTCTTCCCGAACCCCTCCATCCAGCTGGGTCGGCTCCGCATCAGGCGTCGTGGCGTCCAGCGCCACCCGCTGCATGTGGCTGCGCAGGCGGGCGAGCGCGCGAGGGATTTCCTCGAGCAGCGCCGGAACCCCCACCGATGCAACTACCGCACGGGCCTCATGAGCCAGCCCCGCGATCGACTCGGTGAGCGGATCATCGGCGCGCAGGGCCGGCAGCAACCGCTCATACTGCCGGACGACGAGGTCGAGATCGCGAAATGCCTCGCTCAGCACCCGAAGCTCATCCTGAACTGCCCGTACCGACTCCTGCGGCGTTGACGAAATGGAATCGAAAGCCCGTACCCCATACAACAGATCCCGGAACTCCTCGCTCACTGCGCGCTCCGCCGTCACATCGCGAAATGACTCAACGTACCCGGTCACCCGGGCCCGGCCATCGCGCACCGCGATCACACGGGACAGACAGAGCTTCACACCTCCATCGGGCTGGCGCGCCCACGCCTCTCCCGCCCACACTGCATGCTCCGACGCCACCCGGTGCGGATCACTCTGGTCCAGACCCTCGAAGCGGCGCAGCGTGACCGCGAACTGCCCCTCCATGCCCGCCCGATGCCTGTCGAACAGCGTCAACGCCGAGCTGTTGCAGTCTTTCACCCGCCCATCACGATCCAGGATCAGGACACCCTCTCCCAATGCATCCAGTGCATATGAACGCTGGACCATGCGGTCGTCTGTCTCGGTCGCCGCAACAGTCGGCTCCGAGGGGCGCTGAGCCGACCCGCGCTTCGGGCGCCGCACGATCGCCAGCATCCCCGTGATGCCGAGGACGACCACCAGCGCGATCCACGGGGCCAAGCTCACGAAGCTCAGTTTCACGAATGGCGACCGGGTCGCACGCTGGGAAATGAGAACACCGGGCCTCCAAGCGCGTTGGCCCGGCAATATTGGCGGCTGCTAACACGGACCACGGCGTAACGCCAACCCCAAGCACCCCATCTTCGGTGTCCGGTCCGCGGAAGTCCAGTCATCAAAACGACGAGCCGATACCAAGGACCGAAACGCTGCTCACCCTCGACCCATGTCAGACGTCAACTTCGTCCGACCGCCCGTCGTCGATCGCAACGCCATGCCGTATGCGAGGGCGCGGGAACTGCCCCGGGCGAGCTGACGCGACACCTCCCCGTGCGGCCAGCACAACGCCAGGCCGGACGAGGGTTGCTACGGGTACAGCAGATAGGGCCGCACGCTGTCCGCAAATTCACGAGACTCGGCATCGAGCAGCGGTATCAACGCCTCGATCCCGCCATCCGTCTCGACAGCCTTCCTCACTCGATCGGAGCCCGCGAGCCGGTCGATCGCCGCTCGATTCCATTGAAATTCCCGGGGGTGCCGCCGATAGATCGCGCGAAGCATTTCCAAGCCGACTTGATGCGGCCTGAGGGCCGTGCGGTCTGCCACCGATACGACAAGCATGGGAATCCGCTGTCCACCCCACTTCTGCCCTTCCTCAACCGTGACCACGCTCGAGTCGAACACCACGCCCGGAATGCGCTTGCCGTTCAGTTCACGGGCAATCGCGCCGGCATCGCCAAGCCACCCGGCTCCGACGAGTTGGAACGGAAACGCCGTTCCGCGACCCTCGCTCAGGTTGGTGCCTTCGAAGAAGACCGTGCCGCTGTACACCAGGGCTGCATCCACCGAACGGATATTGGGAGAGGGGTTGTGCCAGGGAAGGCCCGTCTCCTCCCACCACATCGCGCGATGCCATCCCTGCATCGGCACGACTGTGACATCGGCGTCCACCTGCCCGGTACCGACCAGATACCGAAGCAACTCCCCCGGCGTCAGACCGTAACGCATCGCCACTGGATACTGGCCCACGAACGAGCGAAACGCGGTATCCAGCACGCCGCCTTCCACTCGATCGCCACGTATCGGATTCGGACGGTCGAGTACGATGAACTTCCGCTTTCCGGCCTGGGCCGCGAGCGCCATCGTCCACTCGAACGTGTACACGCGCGCGCCCACATCCTGGATGTCGTAGACCAGGACATCCACGTTCCGGAGCATCTCCGGCGTGGGAACGCGAGTCTCGCCGTACAACGAATACACCGGCACGCCGGTAGCTGAATCCGTACCCGATTCGATTCGCTCGCCCGCGGCCCCCTGGCCACGCAGGCCATGCTCCGGGGCGAACAGCGCGGTCAGGCGCACACCCGGTGCATGAAACAGCAGGTCGATCGTACTCCGGCCATCGGGCGTGACGCTGGTCTGATTCGTGATGAGGCCTACCCGTTTCCCCCGCACCAGATCCAGCGAGTCCGTCAGCAGCACCTCGATCCCGAGTCGAACCCGCGCGTGCGTCGCTCCCTCCCTCGGCGTGGGGCCGACTGGCGCGTCGCGGAGCGCGGCCGTCAGGACACAGATCGCGGCCGCGAGAAGTGGTCGCGATGCACGTCGCCAGAGTGTTCGCGGAGCCGCCAGGCTGGTCATGGAGGGTGTCGACGGGGGCTGCTGCATCCACTAGTCGCCGGCTAACAGCTTGGGCATGTCGTCCGCGCCGCGGCCGTCGCCGTTTTGACCTGGCGGCGATCCAGCAAGGGCCTGCTCTCCCACTGAACGGATTTCCCGTGATAGCCGCGAAGCCAGGTCCCTTCCGGCGCGCACCATATACCCGGCCACTCGGCCCAGGACTTCACCTACCACCGTTGCCATGTCGATCGGTGGCGGGTCGCCCTGGCCCAACGAGTGGAGGATCCGACCACGGAGCCGGAGCGCGATCGGCCCGGCGAAGGTGATCGGGTTGAAATGGGTATCGTAGCGCACCCCAAGCCCTTCGATCAGCGTCGTGGTTCGGGCAAAGTATACCAGTTCGCTCGGCAGCCGCACCGGCCAGTCGTAGAGAGTTGCCATCACCTCATCCGCCAGCAGTTGAATCCGTTCCTGCATCGACGACGGATCGTAGGCGATGGCCATGAGTCGCACGGCCAGCTCGCGAATCTGCTCCGGATCCGCTCCGGGCTCGATTACGCCTAGCGCCCTGAATCCGGCCACGACTCCGTCGACATCTCGTCGTATGGCCGCGAAGACCGTTGCTACCAGATGCCAGCGCATCTCCCGGGGCACGCGCACCACCATGCCGAAATCGAGCAGGACCACCCGCCTTCCGTCCGCCGACACCTGCAGATTCCCCGGGTGCGGATCCGCGTGAAAAAAGCCGTGCACCAGCATCATCTCGAGGTACAGCTCCATCACCCCGCTTACCACACCGTACGGATCATGCGCCCCATTCCCAGGAGGTGGCGTCAGACGGTCCACACGCGTGCCCTCCAGATACTCGAGCACGAGCACACGCGGACGCACGAGTTCGTGCACCACCCGAGGCACAAGCACCCGCCGATTCCCTCGAAAATTCTGCCGGATCTCTTCGGCATTGGCGGCCTCGTGCACGAAGTCCATCTCCTCCCAGATTCGAACCGCGAATTCTTCGATCACCGCCCGCGCGTTTCGCACGTGCGCGTTCGGGAACCAGCGCTCGAGCCACCGCATGAGCGGCCGCGCCGCTGCGAGATCCTTCCTGACCAGCGCCTCCACACCGGGGCGCAACACCTTGACCACCACTTCCTCGCCGCGATAGCGCGCGCGATGGACCTGACCCAGTGACGCCGCCGCGAGCGGTTCGTTGTCGAAGCGCTCGAACACCTCCTCGATCGGGCGGCCGTAGGCGCGTTCCACCTCGTGCCGGATGAGTGGAGTGGGGACCGGTGGCACCTGATCCGTCAGCGACGAGAGCACACTGACGTAGGGTTCGGGGATCAGGTCCGCACGGGCGGAAAAGACCTGCGCGAGCTTCACGAACGAAGGTCCAAGCTCGGCGATCGTAGCAACCAGGCGCTCCGCGCGTGCTTCGTGAAACGCCGCCGGTCGAGCCATCGGGCTCCCCGCAATGAGCCACCGGCGTCGGTCTCGCAGAAACGAGATCACGAACGGAAAAAGCCGGCCCACCACGAACAATCCTCGCATGTCCGTAAGATACCCCACCCTGGCCGGCCTGCTGTCGGACGTCCTTTCCCCCGGGCCGGGCCCGGTGCACCTCGGCTACCCCGGAACCCCTCCGAAGCTCGGCAAGAGTGGCCGAGCCCAGGGCACGAACCCCACGATCGCGGCGAGCGCGATGCCGAGCCAGATGGCCGCCGTCTGGAACTTCGCGGCGTCACCCTCGGCCCGCTTCACTCTCGCCACGCCCATGTGGGCCACGATGATGGCAAGCAGCATGATGGCGACGTGCTCCGCCAGGAAGTACCGAACAGAGGGGTCTCGCATCGCCGCGCCCATATCGGCGAAGCCGCGCCGCGTCAACGGACTCAGCACCGCGTACAGGAGCAGCCCCAGGAGCAGCTGCAGATCCAGCGCACTCACGAACACCCGTGCTGCTCGCGATTCCCTGGCGGACCACATCGAGCGCCGCAGCCATCCTCGCCAGGCGAGCGCCACCGCCCAGCCGCCGGTAATGATCACCACCCAGCGCATCAGGTTATGCAGCCCGAGGACGACAAGGTACATGGGTGATTGTCCCGCTCATGGTGGCGTATCGGAAACCCGCGGCCGCTCGAAATGTAGCCGCTGCGGCCTGCTGGAGACCGCTCCGGGTTGTCTCCGCGCCGGAATTGCAATACCAGTATGGGTACGCGTCGAGTGGCCAATCCGGCGCAGCGCGTCATGGTGCACCTGCGTCCTCGCGCCATCCCCGCTGGCCCGGGGACAATGCGCCGTGCGATTCCCGGGCCACCTGAACCCATCACCCCTCCCGTTCCAGATGTCAGCCATGCGTACTCCATCCCTCTTCTTCGCCTTCGCCGTGCTGGTCAGTGCACTCTCGGCATGCGAGCGAGCCGCAGTGAGTCGCGACGCCTTGCAGCCCGGGTTCGACAGCATTTCCACAAACGGTCTGCTTGGCCATATCAGGGTGCTCGCCTCTGACAGCTACGAAGGACGCGCCCCGGGCACCGTCGGCGAAGACAGCAGCGTTGCCTACCTCACCAGGCAGTTCCAGGCCCTCGGCCTCCAGCCCGGGAATCCCGACGGCACGTTCATTCAGAACGTGGGGATGATCGGCTTTGCCGGCACGCCGACGGTGGCGTTCAACTTCCGCGGCTATAAGGTCGGCGCGTCTTTTCCCGACGACTTCGTCGCGGTCTCGCGGCGCGACCAGCCCCAGGTGGATGTCGTCAACTCCGATCTCGTGTTCGTCGGTTACGGCGTCGTCGCGCCCGAGTACGGGTGGGACGACTACAAGGACGCGGACGTCAAGGGGAAAACGGTCGTGATCCTGGTCAACGACCCGCCCATCCCCGATCCTGACGATTCGTCGTCGCTCGACTCCACCATGTTCAAGGGCCGGGCGATGACCTACTACGGACGCTGGACGTACAAGTACGAGGAGGCGAGCCGCCATGGTGCCGCAGCCGCCATCATCGTGCACGAGACCGGTCCCGCCGGATATCCGTACGAGGTCGTCAAGGGAAGCTGGTCACGGGAGAACTTCGACATTGTCGACGATGGCGCCAGCAGTCGCGTCCTCGTTGAAGCCTGGATCACCGCCGACAAGGCCAGGGAGCTCTTCACCGCAGCCGGTCGGGATTTCGGTGCTGTGAAACTGGCCGCACGCGACAAGAGCTTCGTTCCGCTCTCGCTCTTTGGCACAGCGACCTTCCATCTCCGGAACAGGGTCCGCCGGATCCAGTCCAGGAACGTGATTGCGAAGCTCGACGGCTCCGATCCGGCGCTGAAGGACCAGTACGTGATCTACACCGCGCACTGGGATCATCTCGGCAGGGACAGTTCGCTCAAGGGCGATCAGATCTACAACGGCGCCATCGACAACGCGTCGGGCGTCGCCACCCTGCTTCAGATCGCCAAGGCCTACCGGGCCCTCCCCACGGCTCCGAAACGCTCCATTCTGTTCCTCGCCGTGACCGGTGAGGAAAAGGGACTGCTGGGCTCGAAGTATTACGCACAGCATCCACTCTATCCGCTCAATCGCACCCTCGCGGACATCAACATGGACGGCATCAACCAATGGGGTCGTACTTCAGACATCGTGGTGATCGGACTCGGGAACTCTTCCCTCGACGACGACCTCCGCGCCGCCGCTGAGGCCCAGCAACGCACCCTGTCTGCCGATCCCGAGCCCGAAAAGGGCTACTTCTATCGATCGGATCACTTCGAGTTCGCGAAGCAGGGTGTTCCCGCGCTCTACACCGACGCCGGAATCGACTACATCGGGAAGCCGGCCGACTATGGCAGGACGAAGCGCGATGAATACACGGCCAACGACTACCACAAGCCAGGCGACGAGGTGAAACCGGACTGGGACCTGAGCGGTGCGGTTGACGACGCGCGATTGCTGTTCGAAGTGGGGTATCGGGTCGCGCAAGGCACCACCTGGCCCGAGTGGAAGCCCGGAACGGAGTTCAAGGCAAAACGTGATTCGATGTTGAACAGGGAGTGAACGCCGTGGTCGCGGCAGCGCGCCGGCGCACCTACAGATCGTCTATCGACCTCGGCCAGTCCGCTCGCAGCAACCGCGAAAGTCCGCGGTCGGCCAGGAGGCGTCCGCCAGTCTGGCAACGTGCGCAGTAGTTCGTCTCATTGTCGGCGTAGCGAATCCGCTGCACGGGCGCGCCGCATACCGGACACGGTTTCCCGAAACGACCATGCACCGCCATTCCTTCACGAAAGGCGGTCACCTGCTCCGGAAAACCGCCGCCTGTTTCTTCACGCAGCAGTGCCGTCCACTCTTCCAGTACCTGCTTTGTGGCTGCCTGCAGGCGCGCGATCTCGTCATCCGTGAGTCGAGACGTGAGCACGAGCGGCGAGAGGCGGGCTCGATGCAGGATCTCATCCGAGTACGCGTTCCCGATGCCGCTGAAAAGACGCGGATCCGTCAGGGACCGCTTCACCGTGTGGTTCTCGCTCCGCAGGCGCGCCCCGAACGCCGCCATTGAGGCGTCGAAGACCTCGAGGCCGCCGCGATCGAATTGGCGAAGCGATTCCTCCCCGCTCACCACGTGCAGCGATGCACGACGTTTCTTCCCCGCTTCCGTCAGGACCAGAGTGCCGTCCGGAAAATCGAAGGAGGCGAGCACCAGAGACGGCGGGATCGCCTTGCCCGGCGGGCGCCAGCGCAGCCGGCCCGCGATCATCAGGTGGATTACCAGAAAGATGTCGCCCTCGAACGCCAGCACGATGCGCTTCCCGATTCGGCGCAGGCCCTCCACGCGGCATCCTGCCACCCGGGCGAGCGGCGGATCCACGGATCGCAGCACGAATGGGCGAACCACCCGGATCCCGTTCAGCCGCGCGCCCAGAATCCGCGCCGAAAGCGCTTCCAGATAGACGGTGATGTCGGGCAGCTCGGGCATGAATCGATCTGCGCGCGAGTGCGCTTTCAGGCCCGACGTGCCGAAACGATGATGCTCCGCGACGTCAGCATCGCGAACGAATCCATGGCTTTCACGAAGTCGCGGTTCTGCTCCATCTCGCGGCGACGCTTGCGGCGCATGCGCAGCCGGAACCCGAGGCGTCCAAGCCCGATCAGCGGCGCCAGCAGCACCAGCTGCGCAACAGCCGATCGCTTGTAGTGATCGTAGGTCACGCCGACTCCACGGAATCCGGCGGCTCGCAGCGCGTACGCCAGATAGTAGTACGACACCGGATGAATGTGACCGGACGTATGCACGATGTCTCGCTCGTCCAGCGGAAGCGGATCGAACAGCTGCGCGAACCCCGAGTGCAGATACCGCCACCGCGAATTCATGTTGAGCACGTTTGGAGTGCTCACGACCAGCATACCGCCAGGCTTGAGCACCCGGTGCGCCTCTCGAAGGAACGCGAACTGATCTTCCACATGTTCGATCACCTCCAGGCTGCAGACCAGATCGAACTTCTGGTCGGCGTAGGGCAGATCGCCGGCATCGCCGATCCCGTCACACGCCACGTCGGCGTACCGGAACTGCCCGGGAACCGCGTCACACGCCGAGAGCACCGCCGACGGATCCACGCCGATGCCATGACGGAGATGGTCGCCAACCAGCCGTGAGAAGTAGCCCTCACCCGCACCGAGGTCGAGAACCCGCGCCCCTGCGACAAGGAAGGGACGTGCCAACTCGAACATTCTGCGGTTGGTGCTGTCGTGCGAGAGACGCCGGATCTCCGGCTGACCTGACGGCGCGCCACGGTTGGACCCTGCTCGATCCGTGTTCACACCTGTCCTGCGTTACCGCGCCGGCCTTCGGCGCTCGTGTCAGGCATCGAGGGGAGCAATTGGATCTTCCTCCTGTCCTGCTGGCGGAACTTTCCCCGAGGGCCCGCAGTTGCAAGGGGCGCCTGAGTGCGTGCGGCCCCCGCATGGGTGTCGCGTCGTTCCCATCCACCGTAGTATGGAAGCATGGCGCGACGTCCGTTCGTCCCAGCTCTGATTATCGTCTCGGCAGCCTGCGTCCAGCAAAGCACGGTTCCGAAAGCGCCGGAACAGACATTCGGGCTGCAGATCCGTGTGAGTTCGAGCCAGCTCGCGCCGGGAGCAACAGACACAATCACCGTGAGCGCCATGAATCCCACGGCTGATCAGGTTCGCATTCTCTTCCCCACATCGTGCCAGATCGAGGTGTTCATTCGCAACACGACCTCGCAGACCGTGGTGCCACCGGGCGGCAGATATGACTGCGTTCCGATACCGTCGCAGATGGTGCTCCCCAGCAACGGCACGGTGGAGCAGATCTTTGTCTGGAAAGGTGGCTCCGCCTTTTACCCCCCGGGATCTGCGCAGCGTCTCCCTGCAGGCGACTATTTCATCTCGGCCACGATGGTTGCTCAAGGCGTCAATTCGGTTGCCTTTGCGGTCAAGGTGAGCTTGTTGCAGTAGACGCGACGCCTCCCCGCCTGGCGGCAGCCTCGTTAGGCACTGCCTTCGGGGAGGGCATCCGGGACCAGCCGCCGGGGCGTACCGTCGTGAGCACCTCGTGAACCGGTGACCAAATCGCCACCAGCCGAGGTCCTTGGTCATGGTAGCGGTGCGATCGCGACGGCGGCTGGTCGGGCACCGCACCGGAGGACGGCATCAGAGTGGCAGCCGTACGGCAGAGATGCCGGCGCGATTCCGCACCACGGACTCGCGCAAATGCGTGGTTCGTCTTACGTTGTACGCTGGCGACTGGGTTGTCGCCGTTCACGGGCTGCGGCGCCAGGATCTCCGGGGATCCTGGCGCCGCAGCCCGTCTCGGTCTCTGGAATCGTTAGGCGCGGTAGCGCTCGCTCCGCAGCACGCGACAGCCTGGCGCGGAGCCTGGCCCGGGAGCCAGCCGCGGAGATGAGAACGGAAGGGCCTACGCTCGCGCGTTCGCCCGGAGACGCCGACGCCGGGCCATGGCCCCACCACCAACGCCCACCAGCGCGCTGGCCAATAGCACCAGCGACGCGGGCTCGGGCGTCGAGTTCGCATCCGCCAGCTCGAAGTTGTCCCACACCGTCAGATTCTGGTCCCCGAAGCCGAGCCGGACGTTGTCCACAAATGCCTCATATGGGTACGGCCAGTTGCTCCCAAGACCGACACCGATCCCGTAGACGACCGCGTTGGAGGGAAAACAGTTCGACCCGTTGCCCCAATCAGCGGGCGTCTCCGTCTTCAACGGTATCCCCGGAGTGATCGTCGACGGGTTGCTGCAGTCCGCGATCGTGTACCCTTCCCCCGTCACGAATCGCCAGAAAACCTCGTCCGCCAGCAGGTTCTCAACGACCCATTGATCGGTCGGAGTCGGACTCGCCACGTTGTAATAGCGCTCCCAGACGAGCTCGGAGAATTCCGGGGAGCTCGGATCGCCACTCCGGATGTAGAGCCTGAGTGCCGGCGTCTGCTCTTGCCACGGAACGTCACCAGCCGGCGGCATCCCTACCCGGTACCAGTCAAAGCCCACGGCGCTGACGTCGGATAGCAGCCCCCACCCCTGAGTGAGATACGGATCCCCCGAAAACAGGTTGAACCACGACCAGTCCGTCAGTTGGCCGGTCAGGCTCAGCTGGAGCGACCCATTTCCGTAGCGGGGATTCGCGCCGGTAATGAGCCCGAAGACCGACGAGCCGCGTGAGTCAGGTACCCACGGGCCGCCGTTCGTTACGACTCGCTGCGCGCTCGCGACGATGGGCGCAACCAGCGTCGCACACAGCGCAACCCGGTAACATCGCTTGGTCAGCATGGAACAAGACCTCAAGTGCCGCATCACGGTCGTGCCGATTGCACGATCAGGGCGACTGTTCGCGCCTTACGCCCTCGCCGCCTCACACAACTCGAGTTCGACGCGAAAGCGCACACGAACCCGGTGACCTGGCTCGCAATCCCTGTGCCCAGGCATTGGACAAATCAAATGATCCGGCGGCCATGCGCAACCACCAATCCGCCACCGGATGGAGTCCCCGACTGCGCGTCAGAACTCACCGCGTGCGAACGTGATCGCCGTTGTGTGGCACGCACGCAACGCAACTCCTGCGGTGCTGATGCCACGACGGATGCGCCAGTGCGTCGCGCGTGACCGCGCGCCAAATCCGCGTCCATGACGTGGCCCCCGCCTGTCCACGACTCGACGGGCGGGGCATGGATGGAGCTGGCCGAGCAGTGCTCTGCGCGCTGTTCGTTGTTTCAGCGAGCGCGCGCGGTGGGTCGCGCAGTGGCGGTCTGTCCGTCCGCCCGTGCCGTGACCGCGCCGTAGATCTGCGACCCCGTTCCGCACACCACGTCGGCACCAACGACAGACGCCGGATGACCTGGTGCGCCGACCGAACATCCTTCGCCGAGCCACACGTCGCCATCGGCAATCACTGGACCCACCACACGGCAACCCTTCGCGAGATCAATGTCACCACGACAGACAAGACTCCCGTCCACGATCGCGCCGGTCTCCAGATGACACGCGCCGTGGACTTTCACGCTGCCGCAGATTCGCGCGTTCGCGCCGAGCCGCAGCGATCCACGCACGACGAGCGTCCCGAGAACCGATGCACCAGGAGGAATCGAAAGATCACCAACGACCCGAATGAATCCCCGCTCCTGTCGCGCGCTCCGCGGCATCTTCATGGTGCCTGCCAGAAGCGGCGCCGGGATCTCTGGAGGCAGAGGATTCTCACCGCCCACGACGATACGTGTGGCGCGCACCCGCGAGAAGCGAACGCCTTCACCGAGCCGCATCTCGCCCACGGCGCTGGCACGGCTTGAGAGGTGCGACCCGTCGCCGATCGTGAGATCGTGCTCGGCGTGGACCCAGCGCAGCACCGTGGATCCTTCGCCGATTCTCACGTCGCTCTCACCGAGAATCGCGCGGTACACCGCTCCCGGCCCACCCATGAACGTGTCGCGGGCGTACAGCTCCAGGAGAAACGTCTCCCCGCCCGGCAGTTGTACCGGTCCGCTCGCCAGAACCAGCTGCGAGATGAGCCGCTGTGCGTCTGCTGCCTCCTGAAGCACTTCGGGTCGCCCGTTCACGTGGACGAACGGCGTTCCGTCAGGCAGGTGATCCGCCGCGCCGGACATCATCATGCCCGGCGAGACTGCTTCCGGAACCTGGCTCCGCAGATAGTTCCGAAACCCCTCCGCAAAGATCATCAGATCGCCGGAGTCCTGCCCGACCATCGTCAGCGGTTCGGCATCGCTCGGCCGGAGGAGTTCCTTGAGCGCCGGTGTCAGTGGCAGAAGGAACCACGCCGCGGTGCCCAGCAGCAGAACGGCGAAGACCAGCGCGCTCACGCTTTCTCCTCGTCGTCCGGGCGGCGCTTCAAGGCATCGCCGTTCGCCCGTACGGCACCGTTCGTCATGCCATTCCCGGAGACAACGTGGTTATTGGCGCGGTAGCGCTCGGTCTTGTGCCAGACGACGGCGCGCTTTCCCGGCCAGCGGAACAACTGGCGCAGGGACTCCTGGGACACCGAGATCAGACTCACCAGGAATCCGAAGAACAGGAACGGCAGCAGACGCACCCGGTGCCGCGAGCCGTCCAGACGCGTCGCCGTCGCCACCTCGAAGAACGCCGCGAAATTACCGAGCGTGCTGAACGCCGAGACGATCAGGACAGCCAGGACACCGGTAGGCAGCTGGTATCCCAGGTAGTAGAGCGCAATCGCAACGGCCCACCCGAACAGGAGCACCGGTGCCACGGCAAACACCCCCAGCAGCAGGATGCCATCGGCGGCCCTCGACAGCGGAAAATGACGAGGCTTCCGCAACAGCGCACCCAGGTAGCGTCCCAGCGCCTGATTGTGCCCGTGTGCCCACCGCCGGATCTGCCGGATGCGCGTATTCCAGGTCTCCGGCACCTCCTCATAGCATTCGGAGCGGTTCTGGTAGGCGACCTCCCATCCGCGCAGATAGAGCCGGTAGGTGATGTCCGTATCCTCGGCCAGGGTATCGGTCCGCCAGCCACCCACGCTCGCCAGCGCCTCCCGCCTCACGCCTCCCACCGTCCCACCGTACTGCGGAATGAGACCGAGATTCATGCGGGCTTGCTGATCCACCTGGTATCCGCCGGCCCGTTCGAGATCGAGCAGCCGCACCAGGAGTCCGTCACCCACGTTATGTGGGACGACACGCCCCATCACAGCCCCCACCTCGGGATCGAAGAACGGCGCTACGAGTTGCTTGAGCAGTCGCGGCCCGGGGATGTAGTCGGCATCGAACACCAGATGTACATCGCCACCAATCCGCGCACCGGTCTCCGCGAGCGCCGCCGCCTTTCCTGCCTGGCCTTCGTTGCGGAAGACCGGCTTGACCAGATTCGGGTGCCGCTCCGCGAAGTCGCGGAGAATCTCACCGGTGCTGTCCGTCGACCGGTCGTCGATCGGGATGATCGTCAGGCGGTCATGCGGATAGTCGTTCGCCAGAAGCGCATCCAGCGATCCGGCAATGACCTTCTCCTCGTTGTGGCACGGGATGAACACCACCGTTTGCGGCCAATCGGCCTCCGTGACGTCCACGTACGGCTGGCGCTGCCGACCGAACAGTCGATTGAGCGTGAACACGTAGTGGCGGATGGTATATGCCACCAGCACCGCGACCACAACGTAGAGCAGGACGAGCAGGACGGTGATGACCATCGTCAGACCCGGCCCGTGGATGTGGCCATACCGCGCGCCGAAACTCGAGGCGTCACGTCCGGCCAGCTCATCGCCCAAGCGTAGAGGGCCACGAACACGAACAGGTGCAGCAGGATCCCCCAGAGGAAGAACAGGGTCGGCATCACCAGCAGTGACAGGTGATGGATGAGGTAGGCGTGCACCGTGACCTGCAGGGGAAGCAGGACCGCGATATGGCCCACGCAGAGTGCCGTCACCAGAACCTTGCGCCAGGTCGCGATGTTGAACGGGAAGTACGTGAAGCCCAGCACCAGTGGCATGAGAATCAGGACCGCGGCGCCGATGTGGAACAGGCTGACCAGATATCGGGGGAGGTCGTAGGGAAAGGAGCCTCCCCTGAGCACGAAATTGAGAACGGCGGTGAGCTGGATCAGCACCGCGAAGCGCAGGAAATAGATGAGCGGTGTGAAGCGGCGCGACAGGATGAACGAGGCACCCAGCGCCACGGCGCAGATCCCTCCAACCAGCCAGTAGTGCGATGGGCCCGGAAGCGGCGCGTCTGTCGTGAAGTACGGCACCGCCAAGGAAAAGCGGCCGGCGATCGTGACCGCGTCGCGCGCTACCGTGCCGGGCAGACCCAGTGGCCGTTGCAGCAGTGTCAGCACCCACGTCCACCAGTCGCTCAGCGGCGCCAGGAGCAATCCCGTCCCGCTCGCGAGCAGCACCGGAATGAGGACCATGCTCGTAAGACGCCAGGGCGTGAGACGCCCCTTTACCAGGGCGCGGTGCGGCCCGATGATGCCGCCACGCGCTCCGCGCCGGCGAAGCTCCGCGAGCAGGCGCTCGCGACCCTTCGCCATCATCACATACGGCGGCGTCCTACCAGTGCGCGAAGACACCGATCGTCACCCCCGTCCGCCGATAGCTGGGGTTCGTGTAGTACTCGCCCTGGGCCAGCGCTCCCCATGTCCGTCCCAGCCACTCACGCCACCCCACCGCGCCCTCGTGGCTGGTGAACTTGGCTATCACCGTGCTCGGACCCAGTAGTTGGTATCCCTCGGTGCCAGTGGAGCCCCGAAACGTGACATAGCGGGTTCCTTCGCTGCCTAACGTGAGTGCGCCAAACGTCCGCTGGGAATCCACGCCCCCCGGCGAGGTCCGGCTCCCACGGACTCCGGCTTCGAGGACCATCCCCGCCACTGGATATGCATCGAACGCCGCAAAGACGCTCTCTTCACGATAGCCGCGCTTCGCGTCAACCATCGTCCCTCCCACCGTCGTCACCAGTCGCTGGCTGGCGAGCCACTTGTACGACAAGGAGGCGTCCGCGCGGAGATCCGGAAAGAGGAAATCGCCGCTGCCGCCGCCCAGACTCACGAAGACGAACCAGTCCCGCGACAATACCTGCTGAACGGCCACCGACGCATACACACCCTCGTCATGGAACGCCTGCCGCCACAACGCGTCCCCATACCACACGGTGCGCCCCGCTGCTTGTGGAATTACCAGACGCAGTTCGGCGCTGTGCCAATCTCCCAGTCCATGGCTCACCTGATGCTGGTCCACGGAAAGGTCGATCCGACGATTGCGGCCCGACGAACTGTCGGGCGACTGGGCAAGCAGCTGCCCGGCGAGCGCGCCACACGTCGCCGAGACCATCGCCAGTCGGGCAGCGACAGCCAGTCCCCTCCCTCTCATAAGGCCGTCGCCTTGCGGACCGCTCCCGCAGGATCCTGCTCCAGCGGACTCAGGGTTCCTACGCCCGGCACCACCCGTGGAATTGCCCCCGCCGTCACACCCTCGCGCGCCCACCGGTGCAGCGCCTGTACGATGCGAACCGCCGCAAGCCCATCGCCAAATGGGTTGTCCCCATCAATCATCGCTGCCAGTGCCAGAGGATCGTCCAGAAGCTGCGACGCCGCCGAGACGATCGCCGTGGGATCGGTCCCCACCAGACGCCCGTATCCGGCCTGAATCACCTCCGGGCGCTCCGTGGTTTCGCGGAGTACCAGTACCGGCTTGCGCAGCGACGGGCACTCCTCCTGGATCCCGCCCGAGTCGGTCATCACAAACAGACTGCGACGTGCGACTTCGAGCAGGTCGGGATAGCTCAGGGGGTCCAGCAGCTCGACACCCGCCCGCCCCGCCAGCTCCTCGAGCACGATCTCTCGCACCCGCGGATTCAGGTGCACCGGAAAGAGAATCAGCAGGTCGCGATATCGATCCGCCAGCGCGCCTAACGCCCGACACATGCCGCGCAGCGGATCTCCGATGCTCTCCCGTCGATGCACCGTGACCAACACCATCCGCTGCGACACCCACGGCAACAGGTTCAGCCGCGGCTCGTCAAATCCTGCCCGACGCGGAATCCGCGCCAGCGCATCCACGATGGTATTGCCGGTCACCAGAATGCGATCGTTCGGAATGCCCTCGCGCAGTAGATTGGCGCGCGCCGTTTCGGTCGGCGCGAAATGCAGCTCCGCGATCACGCTCGCCAGCCGACGATTCAATTCCTCGGGAAATGGATTGTGCAGACTCCCGGAGCGTAGCCCCGCTTCGACATGCCCCACCGGAATGCCCAGATACCGCGCTGCCAGAGCCGCCGCGAGGACCGTGGTCGTGTCCCCCTGCACCAGCACGAGGTCCGGCCGCAATTCGGTGAAGCAGCTCGACAGCGCCAGCAGGGCACGCGACGTGAAGTCCGACAGCGCCTGACGGGTCGCCATCAGGCCCAGATCGATGTGCGGCCGCAGCTGAAACGCCGACATCGCCTGCGCGAGCATCTCTCGATGCTGTGCCGTGGCGACGATCACGGTCTCGAATTCCTCGGCGTGACGCTCGAGCTCCGTAATCACCGGGGCCATCTTGATCGCCTCCGGACGCGTTCCGATCACCACGCACACTCGCTTCCGGTGGCCCACCGGCGCCGATGGCACACCAACCGGCGTGCGGCGCTCCTCGAGCCGCCGATTCATCGGCGGCGTTCGACGCGCACGATCTGATGAAACCCTGGGGTCGGTCACGTTCGATCCGTGGGCGGGATTCCACCCGCATGAAAACGGTCCCAGCCGCTGGCGTAGTACCCCGCGACTGGGCCCGCATGGTCTTTCTTGTTGGATGACATACGCTTACGATGAGAGCCGGGCGGCCCGCTTTAATGAGGACATTTCTCCCGCGCGTTTCGCAACATGGAACAGACGCGCGCGGGACATCGCCACTGCCAGCCTTCCGCTCAACTCCATACCTTGTCAACTCGTTCCTCAGTCACTCGATAGGCGGCTGCCAATTTCGCCCACCCCCCCCCCGCTTGGAGACTCGTCGATGGGAAAGGGAGACCAACGCTCACGCCGTGGAAAGATCAACCGTGGCAGCTATGGAAAGACCAGACGCCACAAGAAGCGCAAGGCGCCCGCGCCCCCGACTCCCCCGCCCAAGTCCTGAGGCGTCCACCTCGGGTTCCGCGGGTGACCGCGGTCGGGCGCCGGTGCTGGCCATCGTTGGGCCGGGCCAGAGCGCCAGTCCCGACGACCTGCGAAATGCGGCCACGTTAGGCGCCCTGGCCGCTGGCGAAGGATGGATTGTCGTGAACGGTGGTGTAGCCAGCGGCGTGATGGACGCCGCCAGTCGGGGAGCCCGCTCCGCTGGCGGCACCGTGATCGGCATTCTCCCCGATGCAAACGATGCCGCCGCCAGCCCCTTTCTGTCGGTGGCCATCGTCACCGCGATGGGTCAGGCTCGCAACAACGTTATTGTCCTTTCCAGCGACGCCCTCGCGGTCTGCGGAATGAGTCCCGGCACTGCCGTCGAGGCCGCCCACGCCCTGCGAGCTCGGCGTCCGATCGTCTTCGTGGCTGCCGATGCCGGCACCCGCTCGTTCTTCCGGCGGCTCGACGCAACTGCCGCTGTTCACTTCGCGGATTCAGCGCAGCACGCCGGAACCATTCTGCGGCAGCTGCTGACCGGACCCCGCTGACCCCACATCAGCACCCTCCCCGCCTTTCCACGACTTTCGCATCGCGCCCGCCTGACAATCCTGCCAGCAACAATGTCCCCGCTCGAGATATGCGCCGTTGCATTCGGCCTGGTCAGCGTCTTTCTCGGCACGCGCGAGAATATCTGGAGCTGGCCCACCGCGATAGTCAACGTTGGCCTGTACACGCTGATCTTCCACCGCGAGAAGCTGTATGCCGACATGGGACTCCAGGTCGTGTATCTCGTCCTTTCCTTCTATGGCTGGTACCAGTGGCTGTACGGCGGGGAGAACCGCAGCGAGCTCCATGTCTCACGCCTGGCGCTGCGCCAGGCGGCCGTCCTCACCGCAATTGGATTCCTCGCGTCGGCCGCCCTCGGCACGTTTCTGCGCAGGTCCACCGACGCGGCGCTTCCGTATCTCGACGCGTTCCTTTCTGTCTTCTCCCTCGTGGCCCAGTGGATGATGACGCGGAAGATTCTCGAAAACTGGGGGCTCTGGATTCTCCTCGACGTCGTGTACGTCGGGATGTTCATCTTGCTGAAGCACCTCTACCTCACGTCCATCCAGTACACGGCCTTCCTCGCCCTTGCTGCGATGGGTCACCTGCAGTGGCTGCGATCGTACCGCACGGCGCGAACCGTGGAGCCGCAGGAAGAGAGCGCTCCCGCTCTTGCCTGATCTCGCCGCGCACGGGGCAAACGGTGAACAACCCGCGCGCCCAATGAACGCCCGGCCCCTCCGTATCGTGGTCACCGGGTCCGAGTGCACCGGGAAGACGACCTTGGCGAGGCTCCTCGCTGATCACTTCCGCGCACCCTGGTCGCCAGAGTACTCACGCCAGTTCGCGGCGTCAGTCGGGAGGACGCTCACTGCCGCCGACATCGAACCGATCGCGCGCGGCCAGATCGCACTGGAGGACACCGTGATCGCAGCTGCGTCCGGCCTGGCCGTACACGATACTGATCTCGTGAGTACAATCGTCTACGCCGAGCACTACTTCGCTGAGGCTCCGCCATGGCTCATGTCCACTGCACGCGCGCGTCTCGGTGATCTCTATCTCCTCCTGGACACCGACATCGATTGGGAGGCCGACGACGTGCGCGATCGCCCCTTCTCGCGCGCGGAACTCCATGCCGGATTCGTGAAAACGCTGGAGCGACTGGCTGCCCCCGTAGCCGCAGTGCAGGGACTCGGATCCGCCCGCCTTGCAAACGCGCTCGCCGCCATTACAAGCCGCCTCCCCGTTCTCACGCCCCGCTAGGTCTAGTAGCGGTAGTGATCCGCCTTGAAGGGTCCGTCCTGGGCAATCCCCAGATACGCTGCTTGCTCTTCGGTCAGACGCGTGAGCTTGGCACCGATTTTCGGCAGGTGCAGGCGTGCCACCTGTTCGTCCAGATGCTTCGGGAGCGTGTAGACCTCACGCTTGTACCGGTCTGCATGCTGATGCAGCTCCATCTGCGCCAATACCTGGTTCGAAAATGACGCCGACATCACGAAGCTCGGATGCCCCGTCGCGCATCCGAGATTGAGCAGCCGCCCCTCGGCAAGAATCAGCACCGCGTGGCCATCCGGGAACTCCCACTCGTCGTACTGCGGCTTGATGTTGATCCGCCGAATACCCGGGACCCGCTTGAGCCCGGCCATGTCGATCTCGTTGTCGAAGTGACCGATGTTCCCGACGATCGCCTTGTCCTTCATTCGGTGCATGTGTCCGACGGTGAGTACGTTCTTGTTGCCCGTCGCGGTAATGAAGATGTCGGCGCGATCCACAACGTCATCCACGGTCGTTACTTCGAATCCTTCCATCGCGGCCTGTAACGCGCAGATCGGGTCGATCTCCGTCACCACCACCCGGGCGCCCTGCCCGCGCAGCGCCTGCGCGCATCCCTTCCCCACTTCGCCATACCCACAAACCACCACCACCTTGCCGCTCATCATCACATCGGTCGCTCGGTTCAGTCCATCTACCACCGAGTGCCGGCAGCCGTAGATGTTGTCGAACTTGGACTTCGTCACGGAGTCATTCACGTTGATCGCGGGAAAAAGCAGCGTTCCCGCACGCATCATTTCGTACAGCCGGTGAACGCCAGTTGTCGTCTCTTCCGAGACTCCGCGAATCCCCGCCACGACCTCTGTCCAGCGGCCGGGACGCAATCGCTGTTCCTTGCTCAGCAGATCCAGAATCACGCCCCACTCTTCAGGTTCCACCGCGGCATTGAAGCTCGGCACCCGGCCTGCTCGCTCGAACTCCGCCCCCTTGTGAACCAGCAGTGTGGCGTCACCCCCATCGTCCAGTAGCAGGTTCGGACCACCCCCGTCCGGCCACATCAACGCCTGTTCCGTGCACCACCAGTATTCCTCGAGCGTCTCCCCCTTCCACGCAAATACCGCAACACCGCGCGGACTGTCCGGTGTGCCCTCCGGTCCAACAGCAGCTGCCGCCGCCGCGTGATCCTGCGTCGAGAAGATGTTGCACGAAACCCAGCGAACCTCCGCACCCAGCTCGACCAGCGTCTCAATCAACACCGCGGTCTGAACCGTCATATGCAGGGAACCCATGATCCGCGCGCCTGCGAGCGGCCTGCGATCGCGGTACTCCGATCGAATCGCCATCAGACCCGGCATCTCGTGCTCGGCAAGCCGAATCTCCTTCCGCCCCCACTCCGCCAGGGCCAGGTCCCTGACCTTGAAGGGAGGCCGATCCACCGCGTCCGCGGCATTCACATTCGCTTGAAGTGTCGTGGTCATTGCTCTTCCTCGGCAGGTCTTATGGACCGACTTTCCCGTCTCCACTTGGTCGGTTCGACACTCGCGTTTTTCACTCCAGGTTCTCCGGCGGTGCCTCGTACTGCACTGTCTTCTGATTTGCGCCTCATCCGGGGCGCGCGGCGTATCTGGTCTCGCCCGCCCCAGTATTGATCATGCAGGATGAAGCACCCTGTCGAACCACAGGGCTCACGTTCGGCGTGCCGACGCGGCAAATAGCGCGGGGCCCTTTGCGGCTGAATCGGCCGTCAGACGTCGTATGATCGCGCTCGTGAATCCAGTATCGTGCAGCCACTCTTGAACCTGGCCCTCCGCGAACCCGAGCCACACGTGCCCCATCTGCTGCCGATACTCCTCATGATCGTGCGGAAGCATGTCCACAATCAGCAGCCGGCCCCCGGCACGCACCACACGCTGAGCCTCGGCGAGCACGCGTACCGGATCCACCGTATGGTGAAGCACGAGCGAAAGTACCGCCGCGTCCAGCGACGCTGAATCGATCGGCAGCGCCTCCAACTCGCCGCCACGCAAATCCACATTCTGGTATGGCGCGAGTCGGAGGCGGGCTCCCGACAGCATTTCCGGCGAGGCGTCAACCGCCACGACACGCGACACATAGGGAGCCAGCACTTCGCTCAATCTCCCGGTTCCGCAGCCAAGGTCGCCTACCACCCACTGGTCATTCAGCAATCCGAACAGGGCGATGAGATCGGCTCGATCACCATAGAGCTCGGCCCGCATGGAATCCCAGCGTGACGCCGATTTGGCGAAGAACGCACGAGACTTTGCACTTCGTCCGTCACGCACCCGCTCCAGCCGTTGCCGATCCTGCACCGCCGCCCGGCTGTCTCGTAGATCGTCGCGCACCACTTCCCACAGCCGCCTGGCACCGCCGTCGAGGCCGGGACTTAGTGCGTAGTACCTGCTCGTGCCCTCTTGGCGTGAGACGATCCATTCCTCATCGCCGAGCACGCGGAGGTGTCGACTCACCGTCGACTGTGGAAGTCGCAGAACCGAGCAGAGCTCGCTGACGGTGAGTTCCTGGCTCTCGAGCGTAAGCAGAACCCGCCCCCGAGTCGGCTCGGCCAGTGTGCTGAGGTGGTCGTGTACGAGAGGTCGTGCTGACATTCTATCGCTATATCCGGATATAACGCTAGAATCGTGTGCCCAGGAACGCAATCCGACGCTATCGCGACAGCATCATCTGAATAAGCGACAGCGTCACCCAGCCACGGACTGAGCGACGCTGTTTGCACAAACTCGGCGGGAGTATCGTCTAACTCACTATCACGTAAAGTGTTTCAACAGTAATGTCAACCAAACTCACATCTTCGGCGTGTACATGATGTGAGCCTTGGGAGTGCCTGGATACATGAGCCACGGTCCGCCCTCGATAGGCCGCTCCGATAAGCCGGTGGTGGCACCGGTGGCATAAGGGATGTAGACCACGTACAAGGCCTGAGCCCCCGTCACAGTGCCCGTTTTCGGATCAAAGGTGCCACCGAAAAGCTGGTACAGGCTCGCCGGCCCTGAAGGGAGCTTCAGCTTCCCCGACTTCGCCTCGGCAAATCGCACGGTGTCAACTTGGGGGTCCTTCACACCTTGGTCTCGCAGTGCTCGGCCGCGCGCCATGAACGGCTCGAGTGAATTGTGATAGCACGCGACGTGGAAGCTCTTCTCGTTCGGATTGTGGGCGAGGCAGGTCATGTCTCCCGTGCCCTTCCGTAGCACGATCAACTTTCCATTGGAACTGTATCCCAGCACTGTCGCCGGCGCCCGAAGTTGGGGGGGCAACGGCAGAACCGCGGCCGCGATCTGTTCGTCGCGCGGCGGAATGCGCGCACTCTGAGCGGCGATCGGCGCGCCCGTCAGCGCGAGCGCCCCCACGCAGGCCGCAGCTAAAGACCGTCTGGACATTGACATTTCTCCTTTGTGAACTCGCCATGAGAGCCGCCGCGCTTGCGAACGGACCAGGTTCGGGGGGGCGTTAGCGAAGGGATTCGAGACCAGCATGAAGTCGCCTAAGCGCGGCCTCGATTTCGGCTGGCGAAACCGATCCTACAGACAGCCGGAACCAGGCCTTCTTGTCACGCGCACCGAACGCACTGAATGGAACCACGGCCAGTCCGGCCTCCCGGAGCAGCCACCCCTGGATATCGTCGCTGGACCGGAGGGGCACACCCTCACGCGTAGTCCTGCCGATCAGGTCGATTTTCGCGCTGAGGTAGATCGCACCCATCGGCTCGATGGCGTCAACCGGGTGTCCCGCCCGGCAAAGCTCGCGAATGCCCCGGAAGAGCCGGTCCAGGCGGGCCTGCACGCCAGCTACGAGCTGTGCGCGGAACTCTGCGATTGCCTCGGGCGACCCCAGCAATCGCGCTGTGGCTATCTGCTCGGCACGCGGCGCCCATGTGCCGATGTGTCCCAGCACGTTGTTCATCACGCCGATGACGTGCTTCGGCCCGATCACCCAGCCCACCCGCATGCCGGTGGCGGCAAACGCTTTGGAGATCCCGTCAACGTACACCGTGTACCGCGCCATCTCGGGGCGTAGCGACACTGGATCGACATGCCGCGTGGTACCGAACGTGAGCTGCCAGTACACCTGATCGTACAGCACATACAGAGGCCTCTCGCCCGGAGCGCGCCGGACGTTTTCCTCCAGAACCAGGTCACAGATGTCGCCTAACGTTTCCGCGTCGTATGCGGTGCCACAGGGGTTCAACGGCGAATTGAGCGCCAGCATTCTGGCCCCACGCAAAGCTGGCTCGAGTCGTTCCCGTGACGGCAGGAATGCGGCCGCTGGCTCGCATGGGACCGGGACCTCGGCGGCACACGCCATATGGCAGTAGTAGTTGTTGTTCCAGGATGGGACTCCGTAGACCACCCGGTCACCCTCTCCAACCACCGTCCGATAGGTGCCGTACACACCCGGGCGCGACCCCGCGGTGATCAGAATCGAGTCCACCGGATATCGGAGTCCGAGCTCACGCTCGTAGAAGGTGGCTACGGCCTCTCTCAACACCGGCATTCCCGGCGAGGGTGGGTAGTTGGTTTGTCCCTGCTGAAGTGCCTCGATCGTCTCGTCTTCGAGTACCTTCGGAATCCGGAACTGGCGCGGATCGAAGTCGCCGACGGTGAGGTTGCAGACCCGCTCGCCTGCCGCGATGCGAGCACGGACGTCGGCCGCAATTCTCAGGATCTCCGACCCTTCCAGGGACCCGGCAACCGGTGCCACGTCGCCGGGGCTGGCAGGCTGTTGTTCGACAATCGTCCGAACGTCGGTAAGCGCGTGGAGCGAGGCCATGTCTTCTGGATCCGGGGGCTGAGAGCGATTCTGGTCAACCCAAGTTAGAGCGATCACGGCCCGCACACCAATCATGAGGCGAGTTCGCGCTGCACACTGCGATGCCATCCGGTGAGGAGCGTGGAATCAGCCGTCCACTTAAGGCTGGACAGTGGACTTCATCCGCTCGTACGTCCCGCACTTCGGCGGATTCTCACCAGGCCGGTTCGCGCGAGCATGTGTGCGCGAGCATGTGTGCGCGAGCATGTGTGCGCGGGCACCTGTGTTCGGGCACACCATCGTGAACTGCGCACCGGTCACTTGTCCGGCACTCGCCGGCTGGCAGGTTTACGTTTCAATATCCAGGGGCGTCGGTCCAGCTCCATTCCAGCCCCGTCATGGTTGGCGCCGTCGGTGGCGGTTCTCGAGTTCGCGGCATGCTGCTAGTACCGTGGGATACGAGACGGATGTCCCGGCGGCCGGATTGGTCCGCACCACTGTCGTGGCCCGGGCGCGATGAGGCAGCCGCAATTACGCTCCAGGGAGTTGGACCGTCCTAGTACGGATTGCTGGCCACCACGATTTGACATGTACACGGTTTACTATTCGCGGTAGGCCCCGCGTGTGTGTCTCCGAGTCGATCGCTGCCGAGGACTAACCTTTTGCGTCTGCAAGCCTTAGTGATGGCGGCCGTGTGCCTCGCGGTGCCTGTCCACCGTGCACTTGCGCAGCAGGGGGACCCTGTCGCCCCAGGCGGCACACCGCTCGTTCCCGGGGCGCGTGTACGGGTGCATGCCACCGTTTTTGTCACGCCCCTTGTTGCCAACTACGTCGAGATGCGCGCCGATACCCTGGTGCTGGTCGAAGAAGGCGCCGGTCGAGGCCTTTGGTCCGTCACGCTCGACCAGGTACAGCGTATCGAGACCAGCATCGGACAGCGGCGCTCGTACGGCCCGTTGATTCGACGCGGCGCCGTCATTGGCGCTGCCGGCGGTGCCGCGGGCGGGCTGCTCTTTGCGGCGTCCTTCACGCCCTCTGACACCTCGCGAAAGTACAGCCGGCCATTGACAGCCGGACTGGGTGCGCTGGCTGGAGCCGTCATTGGTGGATTTATCGGCTCGCGATTTCGCGCGGAACAGTGGGTCGGTGTTCCGCTGCCGCGACGAGTGTCGCTCCTTCCCGGACCACGCAACGGCCTGCGTATCGCGATCACCTTCTGAGCTTCCGGGAATCAGAGTCAGGCGTCGCACATCGGGGAGCCGGTGGGGCCGTGTCCGCCCGAGCACCAGGCCGTTGGTGGAGCTGACTCAATCGTTAGGCTCCAGTTGCGCCACGGGCGTGAGCGCGGCGCCAGGCTGCTCCCGGAGCCCGAATGTCTCGTCCCAACCCGGCAGCCCCAGCCCCATGTGGCGTCAGGCACTACCCGCACTCGAAACCGCCGATCCAGCAGCCCCTCCACGGCTGACTTCACGCATACTCGTGCCACGGGTCCCATCAGGATGCCCGGATCGATCTCGCGATCCCCGTGGCTGTGCCAGTCGCCGGTGAATACCGTCACCGCGCAATGAGCTCGCATCCAGGTCATTGCTCGCTCGATCGCGGCCACAACAAGTGTCGCACCGGGATCACGCGCATCCGACAGGTGGTGCACATAGAGCCGTCCCGACGGCTGCATGAAGTTATTCTGCACATCCACCACCCAGCCAACCCGGCGCAGGTCCCCCTGATCGCGCCTCTGACTTCATGCCACGCCTTGGCGCTCGATCTCGTTGAGCAGGCCGGGATCCAATCGGATCAGGCGTGGATTGGGCGATCGTCCCCGCCCCGCCTTGCTCTCCGGTTGGCCGTCGACCGCAACCACATCCGCAGTGAAGTCGAAATCGTTCAGTAATCCGTCCACCACGCCGTCGTTGTGGCCGAGAAGGCTGGACCCGATACCATATCCGGTAACCGGAACACCTTCCTTCTCGAAGCGGCGAATCTTCGCCGGGGTGAACCCGCCCGAGACGATGATCCCCACATCCGGAAAGCCCGCGCCGTCGAGCGCCGAACGCAGCTGCCTGACGAGTTTCGGATTCACCCCGAGTAGTCCCTCGGGACCTCGCCGCGATGCTTCTTCAGCGAGGGACACGTCCACCAGACTCTCGCTCGTGTCTACCCGGACTGCGGCGAGCGACCCAGCCTTGAAGGTGTCGCGCATCGCCCGCGCTACAGCCAGGGCATCACCCACCACATCATTCGCATAGTCGACGAGACTCACGACCCGCACATCCGGTTCCACTTGCCGGCAATAGTGAGCGAATGCCAGGGTCGCCGCCACCGTGTCGCCACGAAAAGCCGCGATCATCGCGTGCGGCATGGTGCCGACGCCCGAGGCGCCCCACCACGCTCCACCCGCATCACTCGACACGCTGCCGGCACCACCCACCCGCGCAGCGTACCCGTCGGGAGTCTGCACCCGCCAGTCATCGTGCCTCGCACCCATGAAGATCACTGGCTTTCCGTTCGCCGCATCGATGACACGTCGCACATTCGACGCCACCAGCGACCGGCGGGCGAGAACACCGAGATAATCAGTCTCCAGGTGCGCGTAGGCCAGGTACGGTCCGCTGATGACCAGCGCTGTCTCGAACGGGGCGACCGCGTCGCCATCCATGAGCGCGTCAATCGTGAAATCCTCGGGTGCATGCACTTGGCCGCTCACGGGATGCGGAGCCAGCTGGGTCTGCACCATGCGAATCGCCTCGTAGAGACCGGCGATCACGCCGTACTGCTTGGCGAACACCTGCATCGTCACCACCGGATCACCCCCGTTCAGGGCAATCGTTTCCGCCGTCCGTACGAAATACCGGTCGGTGTACCACCCGTCGCGCATCCGCGGGTCGAACTGGAACAACGCCGCGGGAAACGACGCCAGCGCCCGGTGAAAGGCGTGGACTCTGGGATCACGGACCTCCACCGGCGAGGAACTTGACCGCAACGGTGGCAACTTCATGTGCAGGGTGTGAGCCATCGGCCGTGCAATATTCTCACTCTGCGATAATCATGTGCAACCAGCGGCCTCGCGCACAATCGGTTACCACGTTGGCGGGTGGACGGATCGGGCGCCTCGAACCCGGCCCGGCGTGCCGCCGGACACCGGATTGGCGGCGCTTCCCGCAGCGTGAGCGAGCGGCACGGAGGCTCGATCGGGACCAGCCCGATCGACGTGCGGGCCAGTCAGTTCAGTCACGGTTGCCCCAGCTGCCCCACAAACCGTTTCACCGCCTTCCCCATCTGACCCGGGCCTCCACCGCGTTCCCTCGATGTCGCGAGACACGCGGACGTGATGCCGACGATCCGGGGCGGAACGGCCAGAACCCCATGCTGCGAGGCGCTCCCTGCTCGACCCACGTTAGGTATTGCGCGAGGCTTTTCCCCCGCGCCGGCGCTCTCGCAGCGATGTCTCTCTCGATTGGCACCGGCCGCGGATGTCCTTCCAGTTCCACCACCGGGCATGTGCGCGCCACACCTCGTCCGCGGATCGCGGCCCAGGACGCGCGGCCCTCAGTCAGTTGGCACCACCATGACCGCGGGCGCACGGCTCCATCGGACCGTCCGACGGGCTGCTCGAGGAGTGGCTAGGGGCAGAATCGAACTGCCGACACACGGATTTTCAGTCCGCTGCTCTACCAACTGAGCTACCTAGCCGGAGGCGAGAAACGTAACCAGCCCCCACGCACCTCGCCAAGTCGTCCCGGCGATCGCGCGCACCCGGTTTGGCTTGGCGCTCGCCCACCCCGCACCGCAGCCGAACGACCGGCCAGGCCGGGTCCCGTCTCGGCCTAACGACGCTCGTTCTCGACTGGTGGGGCTCCCGCCGTTGCGCTGATGATCGACTTGATTCCCCCGCGCACGTTGAAATCTCCCGTCACGCGAATCCATTGCGGCACCAGCCGCTCCTGGAGATCATCCAGGATCTGGTTCACGGCGCGCTCGTAGAAAACCCCGTCGTTTCGATAGCTCCACAGATACAGCTTTAGACTCTTCAGCTCCACGCATCGCTCGGCGGGAATGTACGTGATGTCGATGACCCCGAAATCCGGCGCCCCTCCATTGAGCAGCGACAGCTCGGCGGCGTCGCTCTCCACTCCTCCCATCGGACAGAGCGAGGTGAACTCCGTGCAGACGAGATGAACCTCGTATGGTCTGCCCGGGTGGGGATTGGGAAAGGTCTCCAGGAGATCCGGTTGGGGCATGACGCTACAATCTATCCTCGGTATTCGTCACGCCAGCTGCGGGCCGCCGCACACACCTCCGGAAATCGCGCCACGCGGGATGGACAGCCCGGGCACCCATCCGTACCTTCCGGAAGCTGGCGCGTATGCGCCAGCAGACGCCGCCGCGAGAACGGCGTGGCGGCACCCGCCCCCCGGCATGTCCGGGGGGCTCTTTCTTGGGTGCTCCGGCTGATCGACGTCTGCGGCCAGTGGCGGAACACGACCGCCAGGACGAGTTTGCGGTGGTCCCCCTTATTCCTTCCGCCGCAATTCTTGCGACATTTCCTCCAGCAGCTTGCGCTCGTCGCTCGTTAGGCTGTCGATCCCCTGCTGCGAGATCTTGTCCAGGACCATGTTGAGATCGGTCAGCCGACGCCCCTCCCGACCAGGCGACGGGGACGCCTTGGCCGACCGTTGGCCGAGCGCAGCGTTGCTCCGCGCGACAACGTCGTCTATCACCCCACCGCGCTCACGCACACGTGGCATCGAACGGGGAATGGCGCGCGGCAATTCCTCCGGGACATCGGGGAGCTGTGAGACCCGCTGCCGCAGTCGGTCGATGCTGGTCGACATCGACGACCGGAGATACAGCCATCCGGCCGCAAGCCCGCCCACGTGCGCCAGATACGCGGTCCCAGCAGCGTCCCCACCAGCAATCATGCCGGCGCCCACCAGCACGCCGCCCATGAGCGGCGCGAGCCACCGAGCCCGTATCGGCACCATGCCGAACAGGTATACCTCGTCGTCCGGCCACCGCGCCGAATACGCCAGCATCACCCCCAGGACCGCCGCCGACGACCCCACCAGAAGACTGTCACGCGCAAACAGGAGATGGAACAGCCAGCCCCCGAGGCCGCATAGGATGTAGTAGCGCGAGAATTCACCGGCGCTCCAGACACGCTCGAGCCGGGGACCAAACAGCCACAGCATGTACATGTTCAGCACCAGCTGCCACACGCCAGCATGCACAAACATGTACGTCACGAGCGAAACCACCGTCCACGGCGCGTCGGACAGGTTCCGCGATGTGAAGCCGAGCGCGTGCTCCATGTTGCCGGAGCCCACGAGATTCCATTGCAGGTAGAAGACCGCGACGTTCAACGCGATCAGCCACTGCACCGCGCGCGGAGGGCGCGAACTTTCGAGATCTTCGACAGACAGGGCGGTCATGCGGCACGGGAATGACTGAAGACTTCCATCCTTCTATCACGTCCGTCGGACATCTGTTCCTCCACCCTCACGACGCGGTTTGCAACCCAATGCCGGCTACCGCATGGTCGACGGCCCGGTCAACCGCGACACCAGCCTGACGTCGCGATGCCGGGACGAGGCATGCTCCATGAGCACGCTCCAACGCTTGTCCAGGGCTCCCCGTTCCGCGCCTGGGCCGGGGTGAATCACGATCGCCGCCGCCGCACTGGCGTCATGCGTCAACTCGACGATCTGTAGATAATCCGCGTCACTGGCCTCGTCGGTACCGGCGATCGTCACAGCATGGGCGCAACCGGCGCGGGCTGCCGTGCGAATGGTCTCCATCCCGCGCTCGAGTACGGCGGCCGAAACTGGCGGCTCCACCGTCAGCTGCAGGAGCTTCACAAATGGCTGCAACGCGGCCAGTGACTCCGGACGCTGCCCGTCCGTATCGACCACGATTTCGCATCCTGGCGGGAGTTGTCGAAACGCGGCGGCTAGGAATTCCGGATTGCCCAGCGCGTCCCGCCCCGTGACGCACACGGAATGGAATACCGTCCGCGACAGGGCGCGATTCAGCTCACGGGCCAATGCGTCTGCCGTGTACATCTGCGCGGTCTCTGCCGGCCCGGCGAACCGCACGAATAGCTGTCGCCGCCCAGCGCAGATGCCCTGTCTCTGTATGCCCGCCGGAATGCCGGCCAGGGCCGCAGCGAGTACCGGTGTGGCTCCCATGTTACCGATCGCCCCTGTCGTTGAATGCAAGCTGTACGATGCGCTCGCAGAGCTCCGGAAATGACATCCCCGCTGCGGCCGCTGCTTGTGGCACCAGACTCAGTTCCGTCATCCCCGGAAGGGTGTTCGCCTCCAGACAGAAAAAACCACCTTGCGGGCTCAGGCGGAAGTCGATCCGCCCGTACCCCCGGAGCTTCAGCGATGCAAATGCGCGCTTCGCCTCTTCCTGAACCACACGGGCCTGCTCCGGCGGAAGCCGGGCAGGGAATTCCTCTACCGCCATGCCCTTCGTGTACTTGCACTCATAATCATAGATCTCGTGCTCCGGAATGATCTCCCCCACCGGCAATGCCGAGTCGCCAAGAATCGTCACCGTCAGTTCACGTCCGGGAATGTACTCCTCCAGCATGACCTCATCGTCGTAGCGAAACGCCTCGTCCATCGCCGCGACAAGGTCCGGTCGCTTCTTCACCAGCGTTAGGCCCACCGTTGATCCCTGTTTCGACGGCTTCACGATCACCGGGTACCGCAAGTGCTGGTCGACCGTGTCGAGAAAGGCGGTCGAATCCCAGCCGTGGTCCGCTCCTCGCGCCGTCGGCGCCATCAGCCAATCCGGCGTCCGTATGCCGTCCGCGCGAAACAACTTCTTGGACAGCTCCTTGTCCATTGCCAGCGCGCTACCGAGGGGTCCGCTGGCGGTATATCGGACCCCGCACAGGTCAAAGAACGCCTGGAGCGTGCCATCCTCACCGTCCCCTCCGTGAAGCGCGAGAAAGACGACGTCCACTTCCCGGATCACGGGCAGCGACCCCAACGCTGGCCAGATCGCCGACCGGGACATCGAAGCCAGGGTGTCGAGCGACGGGGGAGCCGTTCCCACACCTGAATGGAGCAGCGCCCGCTCCTCCGTCACATCGATCACGCCAAGCACAGTATCAAGCGACGTCACCTCGTGACCGCGGCCGCGCAACGCCTGCGCGATACGCAGCCCCGAAGCTATGGAGACGTCTCGTTCGGCGGATGTTCCGCCCATGAGCACCGTGATCTTCACGTCGCGACGCAGCGTACGGTTTCGTTGCGTGCGACGCGACCACGAACAGACAAGTGGGATCGCCCCACCCGCCGGACCGTGTCGACCCGCGTCACGCGGTACCAGAAGACGCGAATCAAACCCATGACGCCGCGATTCAGCGTGACATCATGAAATGCAGCAGATCCGAGCGCGTCACGATTCCCTCCACTGCGCCCTGGGTCTGCACGAGCACCGCCGGGTTGCTCTTCGAGAGCACCTTGGCCACCGCGTCCGCTGGCATCGCTGCATCAACGATGGGAAAGGGAGCGTCCATCGCGTCGCTCACGACGGCATCCAGCAGGTCGGGTCGTTCCAGCGCCCGTGCCGTTAGCGATGCCTCGCTCACCGACCCTACGCAGGTTGTACCATCCATCACCGGCAACTGCGACACGTCGTGCAACGTCATCAACCGTAGCGCCTGCCGTACCGTCGCTCCCGGCGTCGCACTCACCACGGCCGTCATCCCGTCCAGCTTCCCCAGGAGGACGTGTTCCAGCGTGACGCGCTCGACATTCAGCAACTGGTTCTCACGCATCCATTCATCGTTGTAGAGCTTCGACAAGTAACGCTCCCCTGTGTCGCACAGCAGTGTCACCACAAACGCCTTGGGATCGTTCACGCGCCGCGCGACGCTCAGCGCCACGCAGGTGATGAGTCCGCTGGACCCGCCCACGAACAATCCCTCCTCGCGTGTCAGGCGCCGAGCCATCGCGAACGCATCCTTGTCGCTCACCGTCTGAAACTCGTCGATCACGCTCATATCGAGCGTTCCGGGAAGCTTGTCCTGGCCCACGCCCTCCACCTTGTAGGGTGCTCCCTCGACACTCGACTGCCCCTGGCTGCGCCACTGCTCCGCCAGTATCGAGCCCTGTGGGTCACCGGCGATTATCTGAACCCGGGGATTCCGCTCCTTCAGATAGCGGCCCACACCGGTCAGGTTACCCCCGGTGCCAGCCGCCGAAACGAAGTGCGTGATTCGCCCTTCCGACTGTTCCCACAGCTCCGGCCCGGTCGTCGCGTAGTGCGTAGCTGGATTGGCCTGGTTGTAGAATTGATTCGCGAGAACCGCATTCGGCGTCTCCGCCGCGATACGCTTCGCGACCATCACGTAGTTGTCGGGATGGTCCGGGGGGACCGCAGTCGGTGTAATGATCACCTCGGCCCCGAACGCCTTCAGCAACCGGACCTTCTCCTGGGACATCTTGTCCGGCAGCGTGAATACGCAACGATACCCCTTGATCGCCGCTGCGATCGCCAGACCAACACCTGTGTTGCCGCTGGTCCCTTCGACAATCACCCCACCCGGCTTGAGTCGTCCCTCGCGCTCGGCCTGCTCGATGATGGGCAGGCCGATGCGATCCTTGAGGGATCCGCCCGGATTGAAGAACTCCGCCTTGCCGTACACCGGGGTGTGCATGCCACGCGTGACTCTCGTAAGACGGATCAGCGGCGTCCAGCCGATCGTCTCCAGCACCGATTCATACGGCGTGCGGTTCCGCGTCACAGATGGCGGAGTCAAAGTCGAAGAAGTCATTGAACGGCTCCGGGTGCGAGAACCGGATGGGGCAGCGTCATTGTCTGGTGGCCGCTGAATCACCCGGTAGGGGACGTGCACCGGGCACGCGAAACTTGATCGGGAAGAGCACCGTGTAGCCGATCCGGCGCTCGCCCCGCCGCGCCGGCCGGAAAATCAAATGCGCGGCACCCGCAAGTGCCGCCGCATCGAAGGCCGCGCTGGCCGCGTGCTCTGCGATCACCGTGGATTCCGGCACCACCATGCCAAGCGAATCGATATGCAGCCGCAACGTCACGTTGTCTTGTACCTGCAGCATGTATAGGTCCGGTGGATAGCGAAACGGCAAATCCTCGTTCAGCAGTGCCGGAAGCTGTACCGCCTCGTCACCGCCGCGGAAGCGATCCCACGTACGCCGCGCATCAGCGCACGCAAGCCCCAGCATGAGCACCAGGCTGCCAGCTAGACCACGTGCCAATCGCCTCGCCGGCCATCCGGCCACCCTTGGCGCTCCCCCCGTCCCTCCTCCAACCCGGCCGCGCGTACGATCGGTCATTGTACCATCCGTACCAGTTCATCCAGCACCTGCAGGGCATCGAGAGGAGTGGTCCGTTCGGGGCGCAGACCGCGAAGGCGCTCGACAACCGGGTGCTCGCGCGCCGCAAAGAGGGGCAGCTGTGCCGCTCGGTCCGCCCCGGATCCCGCCGGCCCGTCCGCGTCCGACCGGGTCGCACCTGTGCTCTCCTGCAGACGGGCCGCCAATTGCTCGCCTTCGAGAAGCCGCAGGACCTCGCGCGCACGATCGAGGACCGGCGCCGGCAAACCGGCCAATCTCCCCACCTCGATCCCGTAGGAACGGTCGGCGCCCCCAGGTTGCAGCCGGTGCAGGAAGACCACCGCGTCGCCCACTTCACGAACGGTCACATTATAGTTACGCAGTGATACTAATTCGTCAGCCAGTTGTGTCAGTTCGTGATAGTGCGTCGCGAAGATCGTCTTCGCGCCGATCCGGTCGTGCAGATACTCGCTGACGGCCCAGGCGATCGAAACGCCGTCGTAGGTCGAGGTGCCGCGGCCGATCTCATCCAGCAGGACGAGACTGCGAGCCGTCGCTGCGTGGAGAATCGCGCTGGTTTCCGACATCTCGACCATGAACGTCGACTGCCCCCGCACCAGATTGTCGCTTGCCCCAACGCGCGTGAAGACCCGATCCACCAGTCCGATTCGCGCCCGACTCGCCGGTACAAAGCTTCCCATCTGCGCCATCAACACGATCAGGCCCACCTGACGGAGGATCGTTGATTTTCCCGACATGTTCGGCCCCGTCAGAATCATCATGCGCGCATCGTTGGGCAGATGCACGTCGTTCGGTATGAAGCGCTCCCGTGCCATCATCCGCTCCACCACCGGGTGACGCCCTCCCACGATCTCGAGATCGAACCCATCCTCGATTTCCGGACGCGTATACCCTTCGCTGGCTGCGACCTCTGCCAGGCTGGCCAGGACGTCGAGCACCGCCACCCGTCCCGCCGCCGGCTGCAACCGCCTGACGTGCGCGCCCACCCGACGCCGGAGGTTCTCGAACAGTTCTGCTTCGCGCGCCTCTATCTGCTCGGTCGCGGTCAGAACCTTCTCCTCGAACTCCTTCAGGGCGGGCGTCACGTACCGCTCGGCCCCGCTTAGCGTCTGACGACGCTGATAATCGTCCGGAATGAGATGGCGGTTGGCGTTGGTCACTTCGATGAAATATCCGAAGACCTTGTTGTACCCGACCTTCAGCGACGGAATGCCGGTCCGCGCGCGCTCGGCTGTCTGGATCCGCGCGATGGACTCCTTGCCGCCGTCGCGCAGCGCGCGCAACTCATCCAGCATCTCATCGACGCCGCGTCGCACCACATCGCCATCACCCACCGCGCTTCCCGGCCGATCCACTAGTGTTGCGTGGACATCCTCCGCCACGTCAGCGCAGTCGTCCCACGCCACGAGCACCGGACCCAACGCGCCGGCCTCGCCGGCATCACGCGCCCGGGCGGCCACCGCAGGCAGGTGAGCGAGGGAGTCGCCGAGCGCGCGCAACTCGCGGGGAGTGGAGCGGCCCGCAGCTGCTTTGCTCGCCAGCCGCTCGATGTCGCGGACCTGGTCCAGCTCGCTCCGCAGTGCGGCCCGCGCAATCGGCGAACTGACCAAGGCAGCAACTCCGTCGAGTCGGGCATCGACCGACGTCTTCGTCAGCAGCGGCGCCAGCATCCATTGACGCAAGAGTCGCGCGCCCATCCCTGTCAGCGTGCGATCGAGAACGCCGAGGAGCGTCCCGGATTGCTCCGCTTCCGCCCGGCTTTCCGGTGCATCTCCTGACGTCCGAAGCGAATCGACAAGTTCCAGGTTGCGACGTGTCATCTCGTCGAGCGGCATCATCTGACCATCGCGCTCGAAAACCGGCCGCATGAGATGCGGCACCCCACCTGGTTGGAGCTCCCGAAGATATCGGACGAGCGCCCCCGCAGCGCCGAGCGCCGATTCGGCCTCCCCCTCGAGCCCGAGGCCATCGATGGCATGCATAGCGAACTGGCGTCCCAGCTCGTCCTTGGCCAGAGCAGAGTCGAACTCCCAAGCCTCGCGCTCGGTGACCAGCGCGCTGCCCATTTGCATGTCGGTGTCCAGCACCTTCGATCCACGCGCGAGCAGCACCTCGCGCGGTGCGAACCTCGCCAGTGAGGCACTCCAGTCACGGCGCCCCGCCACAGCCAGCTGAAACGTGCCGGTCGAGACATCCGCGGCAGCAATTCCGAGCGTATCCCCCTCGACTTGCAACGCGCATAGGAAATTGTTGTGGTCTGACCGGAGCAGGTCATCGGAAAACGCAGCGCCTGGTGTCACGGTCTCGACGACCGCACGCCGCACAATCCCCTTCGCGTACTTCGGATCTTCCACCTGTTCGCAAATCGCCACGCGGTAGCCCTGCTGCACCAGACGGCGCAGGTATTCGCTCACCGCCTTCACCGGCACCCCGGCTAGCGGGACCTCTGAAGCACCGCCGTTATTTCGCGAGGTGAGTGTCAATCCAAGGACCCGTGCGGCGACCTCGGCGTCATCGTAGAACATCTCGTAGAAATCGCCCATCCGGAACATCAGGATCGCGTTCTCATGACGCGCCTTTATTTCCTGATACTGCTGCATCAGCGGCGTGGCGTCCCGTGTCATTGTGGCTCTGCCTCGACAACAATCGCCTTCGGACTCGTTCTGCGCACGCGCGCCAGCTCCGCCGCCGCCTCTTGTCGGGTCACGAATCGGCCGATCCGCACGCGATAGGGGGCTCGATCACCAGCCACTCGCGCACTGAATCCCCGCTGCTTCATCCGAGAGGCGATTCTCGTTGCCTCGCTCTTTGTCGTGAAAGCTCCGACCTGAATACTGAACGCCCGGGTCGAACTTGCTCCCGCCCCGACTACGCTGTCCCCCCTCGTGGCTCGTGTGCTGGTGTCCCCTCCAGCCAGGGTCGCAGAGTCCGTTGCGGTCGCGCATCGGGACTCGTAGTAGTCGATCTGGTTCAGCAGCTCGATGTCATCGCGCGACACAGCCTTCCTCGCCGACGACAGAAGGGAGCAGCCACGGCCGCTGTCGCCTCCTTCCAGCGACAACCGACCACTCCAGTAGGTCGCCTTGGCCACCAGTGGGCCAGTGGGATGCTCGAGGAGCAACCGATCAAAGTGTCGCTGCGCCGCTCGGCGATCCCCGCGCGCATACTCAAGAAGGGCAAGATTCAACAAAGCGTCCGCGGCGTGCCGCGAGAGCGGGTATTCTATGCTCAGTCGCAGATAATCCCGCTCCGCTTCCGCCGCATTGGCTGCGGTAAAAGCGCGCCAATAGAGTACATCGGGGTACTGGGACGCTCGGGATGGCACAATAGCTAGGAGCGACTCAGCTATCGCACGAGCCCCTGCGCGATCGCCTGCCGTCACCAGATGCTCGATCCGCGCAAGGGCACTGTCACTCTCCTGACCATACACCAGGGCAGGTCTCGCCAATGCTGCCGCCAAGAGCACCCCGCACTTAACCGGACGCCAAAGCCAGCGGCGGGTGGCCTGGGCCCTCATGCTACGGCACGGTCGCCCGTGGTACACAGTTGGAGTACCAGAGAGGTCAGCAGCTGAGCGTCTGACGAGAGTCGGGTTTCCTTGGCCGCATGGTCGGCTGCAAGAAGAAGCTCCATCCCCTCCTCGCTGGCTGCTGTGCTCCATACGCGCATGCCGCGTGCCCAGGCGGCGACCGCGTCGCCCCAGCTCCGGCTCGCGTAGACGCGACTGTCGCGCAGGAGAGAGAAATAGTCGCGCTCCGAGAATCGCGGTCCGCCCTCGTCATTGCGCGCGCAACCACATCCGATGGCGAGCGTCTGTGTTGCCAGCGCCATTACTACGGTCACCGCGGACATCTTCGGCTGCATCAGTACCGGCTCGACCAGGGACACCGCCCGCGCCGCGTCTCTGTCGGCTACGGCGTCGAGCAAGTCCGCCAGTGACTCACCGCGTCGCACGCCAACGACGGCGGTGATGGTCTCCTCTGTTATCACGGCACCAGAAGTGTAGCTCGCCAACTTGTCGAGCTCCGTTGCCAAAAGCGCTAGATCAGCACCGACGGCGTCTCGAAGCAACGAGGCGGCACCAACCGTCACGTCCGCACCCAGCTCGGTTGATGCGTGGCGCACAATCCATCGCAACGCCTCCGCGGCGGAGAGCGACGCGAACTCGATGGCGACTGCGGCTTCGACTAGCGCAGAGTCGCTCTTCTCACCTGCCGGACTGACCAGCACCAGCAGCACATCCGCAGCCGGATGATCAAGGTACGCGTTCAAGACCGCACGAGCATTCCTCGCAAGCAAGTGCACGTCACGCAACGTGATGACCCGCTGTTTCGCCAGCATTGGAGGGGTGGCCAGCGTCCCTTCTAGTTCCTGCGGTGATACGCTTGGACCGTGCAGGACGTCGCAGTTGAAGTCGCGAATCGACGCCTCCAGTGCTGCGGTAACCAGAGAGCGAGTCGCCTGTTCCTTCCGATAGTCGTCCTCGCCATGGAAGTAGTACGCACGGTCGAAGGTCTTCTCGTTTATGGCCTTCTGCAATGCGCGCTCGGTAGCCGTCGACATGGGTCCAATATAAGCCGATGGAGAATCAGGTCCCCCGACTCGTCGACTGCTCCGGTCTGACGTCGACTGCTCCGGTCTGACGTCGACTGCTCCGGTCTGACGTCGCTGGCGCCCCCGGGCTCCGGGAGCCAAGCGGCCTCCCCTTACCGTGGCGGGGTGGACTGGTATGAAGTCGGCGTCAACTCCGTGGTGGCGAAGCGCAAAGAGCCCTGCTCAGCCAGGAGCAGCGCCGGCCACACGGGAATTCCGGTGGACATCGAAGCTACGAAAGCAGGGGCGGCGATGTCGCTATCGACGACACGCGGCGTGATCTCTCGGGGGGCGACGACCACGGCGGCCAGACTCGGAGGATTCGGTGTTGCGCGGTCGGCCAAACCGATACCCAGGATCCCCACTGCTACCACGGCGCCGGCCAAGGCGAAAAAAGCGGCGACGCTGGGCCCGTGAAACAGATGTTCAGAGCGCTGTCTCCCTGCCTCGACTGCGATACGCTGCTTCAGTCGTCCGGAGAAATCTGGAGATACATCAACTGGAGGCAGGTTCCGGAGCACCAGCAGGGCGCGACGGACCGCGGCATCCTGGCGGGCACAGCCAGAGCAAAGGCCAAGGTGCTCTCGCATGGCGTCCGTTTCGACGCCCGACAAGGTATCATCGACAAACGAGAGATGCTTCCTTTTGAACGATCGGCAGTCCATCGGCGCTCGGGGGGTGGGACGTCGTTCGGGGGTACCCGCTCTGCACAGGCGGGTTCCGGGTAATCCTGTCTTCGGTTCCCCGAGCGGTCCAGTCCCTTCGTCATCACCCGCCGCAGCCCTCGGAAGTTGAGGTGCGTGAAATCAGACGGGCCGCGTCAAGCATGCTGCCGACGCGGCCCGTCGATTTAGCCTTCCCGCTGGCTTCCTACTCCAAGTGCGGGGCGATGATGGACGCGAACGCATTTCGCGCCCGATTCAGCCTGGATTTCACGGTGCCAAGGTTGCACGCCGTGATCTCCGCAATCTCCTCGTACGATTTGCCTTCCAGTTCTCGAAGGACGAAGACCTGCCGATGGTGAGGGGGCAGCTTCTGTACGGAGCCCTCGACGAGCTCGCGAAGGTACCGCTTCCTGAACAGGTCGTCCGGACGAGATGCCGGATCTTCAAACTGGAGTGGACGGTCCTCGTCTTGCCAGTTCCTCTTGATCGTCTGAAAAAGAACCAGTGGATTCCGCGAACGGTTTCGCAGCTCGTTCTTGGCAAGGTTCGACGCAATGGTGTAGATCCAGGTCGAAAACTTCTTCGAACGATCGAACCGGTGGAGGTGCCGATAGACCCTGATGAAGACCTCCTGCACAAGGTCCTCGGCTCGCTCCCGATCACCGGTGGTACGATAAATGAAATTCAGCAAGCGGGTTTGATATCGGTCGACAAGTTCCTCGAACGCGCGCTGTTCGCCCGCAAGAAAGGCACTCACGACGGCGCCATCCTCCAGGCTTCGCAGCTGTTCCCTGACTGCCGCGCCCGACGAGGAAATCGTCGTTCTCAGTGCGACGTCAGACATAGTTTGATCCCCCTAGCGACCACAACATTGAATGAGCGCTGACTGGGTGTGTTCGAACAGTGTACCCCCTGTACGCTGCGCAAAGCTGTAACGGCACTCACTGTGCCCAGCGGAACTCAGCTTCAGAATACTGACCTAAGCTCTATCGCCACAATGGATTGGACTAAACCACACTTCCCCGGAATAAGTTCCGATTCTCTGGGCCTGTCACCGTCTGGTGACACACCGGCAGACACCAAAACCGGACAACCGGTGAACCGCCCCCTGCCAGCCAAGACGCTTTCGGAACCGCCCCTTGCACAGCCCTACTTCCGCGGGCGAAAGGTGGCTACGTACAGCAACGAAAGAACCGTCTTGGCATCCGTGATTTCTCCTCGTCCGATCATCGTCAGCACCGCCGACATCGGCCGCGACAGTACTTCGATGAACTCGTCTGGCTCGTGTTGGACAGTTCCGAGGGTAAGGCCGGTTGCCATGAACGCGTGTATTCGCTCGTCAGTAAAGCCGGGGGTGCTAAAGAACGATATGAGGTGATCGAACCGCTCGGCGGAACAGCCGGTCTCTTCAGCGAGCTCTCTGCGCGCACAAATCAGTGGAGTTTCTTCATTTTGAAGTCGGCCAGCCGGAATCTCGTACAGGAACTGCTCAGCGGCGTACCGATACTGGCGCAGGAGCAGGATTTCTGGATCGGCTTCTTGCGGGTCGGTGATGAACGGTACGATCGCGCTCGCGCCAGGATGCCGAATCATCTCCAGCTCGCCAACTGACCCGTCCGGATAGCGCACCGTGTCTATCTCGAGGTTGATCACTCTACCGGTGTACATGCGGCGAGTGGCGACGCGAGGGCTCTCTGGCACTCGTTGCTCCTGATGTAGAGTTGGCGGTCTGCGGCGGGCGCGCGGATCCAGAAGACTGCAGCGGCTCCGGCCCAATACCCTAGAGGATTTGGTGTGCCGGGGTCCCGTCCGGGTCGCAGTACGTTACGGGGCCTAGATCGAGGCCTTCGAGGTCCGGACCAATGCGCGAGGGATCACCGACTGCAACAATCTGCAGTAGATCCTGGTGAAGATGTCTTCGCGCGGCTTGCTCGACGTCGGTGGCAGTCACAGCATCAATCCGGGCCCGGTAGGAATCGTAGTAGTCATCCGGAAGGTCAAATGCGCGCAGGACCGAGAGCGCGGCTGCTATTGCTTCCGTAGTCTCGAATCGAATCGGAAAGACGCCTTCCAGGAATGATTGGACATGGGACAGCTCCTCGGGCGATGGTGGCTCGCCTTGGATGATGTCGACTTCGCGAATTATTTCGACCACGGCGCGCGCGGTTACATCAGTAGCGACAGCCGTGGAGATGGTGAACGGCCCGGCTGCACGACGCCACTCAAACGATGAGAAGGCACCGTAGGTAAATCCGTGGCGTTCCCGCAGATTCATGTTAACACGCGAATTGAAAACGCCCCCTAGGATTGCGTTCAACACCACCACGCTGAAATAGTCTGGATGGCGCCGGGGGATTCCAATGTGACCCACGCGGAGCTCTGATTGTGGCGCCCCGGATCGGGCGATCACATGGACGGCCCTCTGCTGGTAGGCTGGCGCGACCACAATCGCTGGCCGCGGCGCAGGATGTCCGCCCCAGGCACCAAACACGGATTCCACGCCACGCAACGCCTCGCCCGCCGACACATCACCCACAACAACCACTGTCGTGACATCAGGGCGGAAGTGTGTTTCGTAGAACGAGTGCATCATAGCATCGGTCACGGCCCGCACGGTCTCCGGCGAGCCTCCTTCGGGCACGCAAAAGCGGCTTGCGGCGGAATAGACGAATGATGAAAAGAGCTGATCCGCAAGACCGCGGGGTTCGGCCTCCAGTTCGATCAACTCGGCGAGTCGTTCCGCTCGCAGGCGCTCGACTTCGCGCGCCAAGAATGACGGGGTCAGCAGCACTTCGCCGAGCAATGCCAGTACTTGCTCGAAGCGCTGCCGGAGAACTGTTGTGGACAGATGCGCTCCATCCCAGCTTGCCGACACGTCAAGAGCGCCGCCGAGTCGCTCAAACTCCTCTGCCAGTGCGGCGCCAGCGAGCCGCAGTGTCCCCTCGGCTAACGCGCGTACCGTGAGCACAGCGGTTCCAGCAGCCTGCGGGGATTCAGCGCTCGCGCCAGCATCGATGAGAAGACGGACGGTGACCAACGGCAAGCGAGCGAGAGGTGCGACCAGCAGCACGATTCCGTTCGGCAGCACATGTCGCGTGAACTGTGGGAACTGGTACGGACGAGGCGGAGCCGCCGTTGGTCGTGGAGAGACCGAATCGCCTGCAGAGCTGCCGTCCTGCGTTCCCAAAATCAGTCCTCGCCTGGGCGAGGAACGTACAGGAGGCTGGCCCGATTGTTCGGGCCAAGGCGCGTCGCGGCAAAGAGGCTGACGTCCTCCACCCGTACCTCGTGGTAGCGCGCGATGTGGTCGTTGATTATCCCAGGATCCCCAAGATAGGTCGTGAACTGAGACAAACGATCGGCACGCTCTCCAGCGCTTTGCAGCGCATTGGCAAATTCGGTCCCGAGAAGAGATCGCGCGCGTTCCAGTTCTGCCGGCGTAGGGCCCTCCCGTCGGAGTTCGTCCACGACTTCAGCCACGGCCGCCTCGAGCTCCACGGCGCTCACTCCGGGACGGGCCGTCACGTCGACAATCAGCAGGTCGCGCGCTACCGCGAGATCAAAAGTGAACGCGGTCGCGGACGAAGCCACCTGCTTCTCGCGCACGAGCATGCGATATAGGCGACTTCCTCGCTGACCACCGAGTACGGCGGCACACAGGCTCGCGGCATGGTACGACCGGCTGCCGAATACTGATGATCGGAACGCCATGAACAGGCGGGGGACGACGACGCTGTCTGGCACGATCTCCCTTCGCCAGTCGCCAAAGACTTCGGGCAGGTGCATGGGCGGCATTGGCGGCTTACCTGTTCCGTAAGGAATCGGCCCAAAGTGCTTGCGGACGAGGGCTTCCGCTTCTCCCCGGTCGAAGTCTCCGGCCAGGGTCAGGACGGCGTTGTCGGGTGTGTAGTACAGTCGGAAAAAGGCGGCGACATCTTCGAGACTCGCTGCCGACAGATCTTCCATTGACCCGATAAGCGAGTGATGGAACGGGTGTTCAATTGGGAAGCAGAGAGCCGGCAGCTTCTCCCACCATGTGCCATAAGGCTGATTGTCCACGGTCCAGCGCCGTTCGTTCTTCACCACCTCGCGCTGGGTATCCAGCTTGGCCTGCGTCATCGCTGGCAGAAGTGCGCCCATCCTGTCCGCTTCGAGCCAGAGCGCCAACTCCAGATGATTCGCTGGAACCGTCTCGAAATAGTTGGTCCGATCTAGCCAGGTAGATCCGTTCAGCGTGCCGCCAGCTCGCTGCACCAGCTCGAAATGCTCGTTTGCGGCGACGTGCGCCGAGCCCTGAAACAGCATGTGCTCAAACAAATGGGCGAAGCCCGTCCGACCTGGACCTTCGTTAGCTGATCCAACATGATACCACAGATTCACAGCGACGACCGGGACGGTACGATCCTGGGAAAAGACGACGCGGAGACCGTTCCCAAGACGCACTGCATCGAGCGGGATGTGGAACGCGTGGATGGTCATCGGGCAGAGCTCGTCGCGCCGAATGGCATGGACAAACCAATGAGCGCAACGGGGTTGAAGCGATCGAGACGTCTCGTCACGCTGTCGCGGTTGGGCGTCATGGTCTGCTCGAGGAACGCGTACGCGTCGACCTTAGACCAGAATGCCCCCAGGTCATCGAGCATCTTCTGACCCACATGAACGTGTGCCGCGATCTGCAGGAACAGATCACGCCCGTAGAGGCGACTATTGTGGGCGCCGCCCCCACCGTACGAATAGTACAAGAGGAGTGGGACTTCGACCGTCGCCCATCCCGCTGTCCGCTTTGCTGGAATGAGCGGAAGTACATTGCCCACGAACAACAACGGTGCATTCCGCCTTCGATTCGTGATCCCACTCGTTCCATATGGCGTGATCGAGGCGCCGACAACCGGTGTCAGCCAGCGATGTGTCGTCGGCAGCCGCGTCTCGAACCGGACGTTGAAGCCCGTTGTAGACGCGACCCCCGACGGTGCGGAGACGAAATCTCCAGTCATCAGCCCTGGCTCGAGACGGAAGATCGGCCCCGGCGTACTTTGCGCTGAACTGACTGAGCTGACGGCAACAAGGGAGAGTACGCCCAGTACGGCCACACTCAGTACGGTCCGGGCGGACGGTGCCTCGCGCACGTGCCGGCGAGCGAAGTCGGTCACGATGGACACCCCACCGGCGTCGCTGGACAACGTGAATCGGCCGCGGGCTCAGACATGACCCTGCAGCACTCCGAGAATAGCTGCGACCGGCACCTTGATGGACTCGCTCATCACGTAGCCCAGCGCTCTGGTCCAACTGGCGGAGATCGGGCTCGTGCGGGTAGGCGACGTCACGCAGTCGAATCCCCATCGTCGGGAAAGGATCTGAAGCCGAAGCATGTGGAACGGGTCGCTCACGAGGATCGCTCGAACCAGGTGGTGGCTGCGCATGATGTCGGCGACGGCAGCAAGGGATGCATCTGTGGTTCGTCCATGGCTTTCGAGGAGCAGAACGCTATCCGGTATGCCCTGCCGCATGGCGTAGCGGCGGCTGACCGCTGCCTCGCTGGTGGTGTCCCCGAGGCCGGTTCCGCCAGTGAGAATCAGCCAGTGCGCGAGACCACGCTTCCAGAGCGCAACGGCATGATCGAGCCGCGCCTTCAGAACCGGAGAGGGGCGACCGGCATATTGCGCCGCTCCCATGACGACGATCGCATCCGCAGGAACGGCTCCATCGCGCGACCCCCACACCACCACGGCCCCAAGGCTAAGCAGCCACGCGGCTGCCCCACCGGCCCCTAGCACCGACAGAAGCTTGGTGCGGCCACGTGTCGGCTGAGCCTCTCCCAATGGCTTCAATGACATCGAACTGAGGACATCGACCTGTCGCACGGGCGGTGGTCATGGCACGCCCGCTGGCCCGCATGGCGTCCGCGAGCATTGGAAGACAAACCAGTAATTGTCTTCCGCGTAGCAGCTCCGGAGGGGCGCATCAGAACGTCGCCCGCTCACCTCGGGCTGGAGCATTTACGGCGAATCCGCGTGCGCGGAGGAGGTCGCTCAAACCTTCCTGCGCCGCCGGTTCACCGTGAACGAGATGCACATGGTGGAGCCGTGGAGAAGTCTTGCGTACTCCTTCAGCCCAAGCTACGAGTTCGCGCCGATCCGCGTGTGCGCTATAGCCGTTCAGCACTTCTACTTGTGCGCGTAAAGGGATTTCCTCTCCGAAGACCTTGATGGTAGGTCTCCGCTCAACGATGCGGCGACCGAGCGTATGTTCAGCCTGAAAACCAACGATCAGTACCGTGTTTCGGGGATCGGATGCACCGTGGAACAGGTGATGCAGAATGCGCCCTGACTCCGCCATACCGGACGCAGCGATGATTACCATCGGCCCGCGCAGGTGGTTCAACGCCTTCGACTCCTCTGCATCACGTGTATAGCTAACGAGTTCGAAGCGAAACAGCTGTTGCACCTGTTGCACCAAGGCTTCACCCCTGTCGAAGGCATCCGGGTGGAGCTCGAACACGGATGTCGCATCGATTGCCAGCGGGCTGTCGACGTAGATCGGAAGCGACGGAACCTGGCCCGCGCGGACGAGAGCGTGGAGGTCGTACAGTATCTCTTGGGTACGTCCGACGGCGAACGCGGGTATCAGGACACGCCCACCTCGTGCCGCGGTCGTGCTTACGATCTCGCCAAGTCGCTGCCGAGCGTCTTGTACGGGTTCATGGTCCCGATTGCCGTATGTCGACTCCATGACCACAACGTCGACATCTTCCGGCAATTCCGGGTTTCGGATAATCGGGAGCCCTGCTCGGCCGATGTCGCCCGAGAACGCCAATCGGCGAGAGTTGCCGTTCTCCGAGCAGTCAAGCACGACCGACGCCGAGCCGAGAATGTGCCCTGCGTCGATAAACGTTGCCCTAATACCAGGCACGACATCGAACGTGTGGTGATATGGCACGCCGATCATGTGCTTCAGGACAACCGGCACGTCCGCAGTGGTGTACAGTGGAGCTGCAAAAGGCCTGTTCTTGCGCTCCAGATACTCGGCGTCCTTCTCTTGGATATGGGCCGAGTCCATTAGCATGTAGGCGCATAGATCCCGCGTGGCCGCCGTCGCCCAGCTGCTGTTGCTGTACCCCTCGTGCGCGAGGAACGGTAGCCGACCTGAATGGTCGATGTGGGCGTGGGACAGGACGATGGCATCAAGTTCTCCCATGGGAAGGGGGAGCACCCTGTTCTTCGCATCTGCCTCGCCGCGCTTCCCCTGAAAGAGACCGCAGTCGAGCGCCACCGTGACTCCGCTGACGCGAACGAGGTGACACGAACCCGTCACCTCGCGATCCGCACCCGAGAAGATTAGCTCCACCTAGTAGTCCGATTCAGTCTCGCGCTGAAAGATGATGGTGAGTCGCTGGTCGTCCTGCGCCATCATCACGGGCTCCCAACCGCTTCGAATACGTTCGTTTAGCAGGTCCGTTAGCGCATCCTCGTCCTCTCGCGCGCGGCGTGTGATCCGCTGGATCACGGCCTGATATTCTTTCATGGGCGCGAAGATAGTACCTTGCCGCTCATGGCCACCACCCCTGCATTCTCCAACCTGACTATCGTCGCGCACCCACTCGTTCAGCACAAACTCACGCTCCTTCGCGACCGCACCACACCCACGAAGATCTTCAAGGAGCTTGTCGAGGAGCTCGCAATGCTCCTGGCCTACGAGGCCACGAGCGGACTCCCGCTCGAGCCGGTCTCGGTCGAGACGCCACTCGAAACAACCCGGGGATGGCGCGTCAGTGGCAAGAAGCTGACGCTGGTACCGATTCTCCGCGCGGGATTGGGGATGGTCGAGGGAGTGTTGCGGCTCGTGCCCTCGGCACGAGTAGGTCACATCGGCCTGTACCGCGATCACGACACGCTGCAGCCCGTAGACTACTACTTCAAGGTCCCTGGCGATGCTGCAGAACGAGACTTCCTCGTACTCGACCCGATGTTGGCCACGGGAGGCAGCGCGGCAGCAGCCGTGACTTCCTTGAAACGGGCCGGTGGGTTTCGCATTCGCTTCCTTTGTCTCGTCGCCGCCCCCGAGGGTGTCGCACGCATGCGTCAGGATCACCCGGATGTCCACGTGCTCACGGCCGCGCTCGACCGTGAGCTCAACTCGCACGGTTACATTCTGCCGGGTTTGGGCGATGCTGGTGATCGTTTGTTCGGCACGCGGTGAACACCGGAACGCATGTCGCAGAATTCTCTCTTGTAGGAGCAACTGAGCGAGACTATCTTGCCGCGCGATTCGCGACACACTGCGCCGCTCACTCGCGCCCGGATCGTTGATGCTCGTCAACCTGCTGCCGGACTTCCTCGCAGTCCTCAACAGCTCTGATCGAGTCGCCGCGTATCATCGCTACTTCGAAACTCATCGGCATCGCCTGGCGGCGTATTGGCACAATTACGTCCTCGATCCCGATAGCGCCCACTTCAACGACGTCGTTCGAATGGCTGCGCTCGCGGATCGTTCGGACCTGCTCGCGATGCTCGAGCGCACGGACGTTGTGTCCCTCGCCCGCGAGGCCGAGGAACGATGCACTCACCTGCTCGATGTCGATGTCGATGTCGATGTCCTGCTGATGGTTGGGGTTGGCGCGGCCAACGCCGGAGAACTCGTCGTTGCCGGGCGCGGCATGGCCTTCGTCTGTCTTGAACATTTCACCGGGGTTGCCAATCCCGAAACTCAGGGCTTGGGTCTCGACCCTGAGCTCGTCCCGCTCTGGCTCGCCCATGAGATCGCGCACGCCGTGCGCTATACCTCGCCGTCAAGCCGGAGTGAACTCCGTGCGGCAATCGACGATGCTGATGGGTATTACTCGTACTGGGAGACCGGACGCCGCGTAACACTGCGCGAGCATCTGGTGAACGAGGGCCTGGCAGTGGAGATCTCCAGATTGGCACGCCCTGGCCACGCCGTCTGGGAGTATTTTGGCTACGGCCGCCGCCTCTACGCCAGAGTCCGGGAGCTGGAGCCCATGGTGACGCGCGCCATTGCGGCAGATCTCAATCACGCTGCCCTCGGCTTGCGCCTACGCTATCTGTCTGGCGGCATGAGTGATGAAGCGCGCACGGTCGAACGCGTGGTTATTCCCGAACGCGCCGGTTACTTCATTGGGGCACGAATGGTGGCCGACGCCATCGACGCGCGCGGCGCTGCCTGGGCCGTTAGAGCCAGTGCGCAGGAACTGCTGGACATTTCCGAGTCGGCAGCGGCTTCCGCCTGACCGGGGCGGTGCCTGCCGCGCTCCGGGCGTCTCTGCCGCGAGCTCACTTTCCGATACAGAAGGCCGCGAAGACACGCTCCAACACATCCTCAACGCTCACTCCGCCAATAAGCTCATCGACGGCGGCGGTGGCGGTGCGGACATGCACGGCGCCCACTGCCAGCGGAACCGCTCCGGTGCGCCAGACTTCCCGGAACGCGTCGAGCTCCAGGCCCGCACATTCAAGTCCGGCACGATGACGCGCCCGGGTAAGGACCGGCGCATCCAAGGGCAAGCCGCCAATGCGGTCACCAAGCACCCGTGCGACGGCGACGAGCAATTCCGGCAGTCCCTCGCGCGTTACCACGCTCACCGACAGTGACGAATCCGAGCTCTGAGCGGTGGTACCAGCCGACTGCAAGCGTCCGGCGAGATCGACCTTTGTGTGCACTGCTATGATCGGCGCCGACGTCATCTTTCGCACGGTGGCGACGCTTGACGGCAGTTGGTCAGCGTCGTCGTCACAGACTAGCGCAACGTGCGCCGTATTCAGGTACCGCCGACTCACCTGCACTCCCTCCCGCTCCACGATATCACGGGTATCCCGGAGTCCAGCGGTGTCAACCAGCCGAAGCGGCCATCCGTTGCTCTCGATCACGGCCTCCAGCGCGTCCCTCGTTGTTCCAGGAATATCCGTGACGATGGCCCGCTGGTGGCCGATGAGAGCGTTGAAAAGGGAGGACTTGCCGACGTTGGGGCGGCCGGCAATGGCTACAAGCGCCCCGGTCCGCACCACCTCGCCAATCCCGGCCGTCGCCAGTAACCGACTGATCTCCCGTTGCACGGAGTCAATCGCGCCCTGTATCCGCTCCGGTGCTACCGGACCATCATCTTCTTCGGGGAAATCGATCTCGTAGGCGAGTAGCGCCTCGAGTTCCAGGAGATTGGCGCGCAGTGCGGCAATCCGCGCAGACAGGCCTCCATCGAGGTGAAACAGAGCGGCCCGGCGCATCGCCTCGGTCTGTGCATCCACGAGATCGGCAATACTTTCCGCCTGCAGGAGATCCATCTTTCCGTTCAGTACGGCGCGCTGCGTGAATTCTCCGGGTCGAGCCTGGCGCGCACCACGTCGCAACAGGAGGCCTGCAACGGCGACGGGTGAGAGAGCGCCCCCGTGCCCGGTCAGCTCTACTGCGTCTTCGCCCGTGAACGAGCGCGGCGCCGTGTAGACCACGGCTACTACTTGGTCGATCACACCATTGGCCGGGTCCCGGACGGCACAGAGTGTAGCGCGTCTCGGCTGGGCCGGCCACGGATCCAGCACTTCCTTGCACACTCCGTGCGCGCGCGTTCCACTCACCCGCACGACGGCTAGCGCGCCCCGCCCTGGTGGCGTCGCAATCGCCACGATGGTGTCGTCATCAAATCTTGCCATCGGACCAATCGGCAAATCGAGCCTATTTCTTCTTCGCTGCTGCCCTCGCCCGTTCGCTCGCGATGAACCACTGTTGGGGAAGGGCAGCTACGTTCTGTATGGCGTAGTACAGGTTGAGTCCCGCGGCCAGGTTAGCCAGCAGGAACGTCATCATCACCGGGAAGACATACCCCATCATCTTCGTCTGGGGATTGGGCGGGGTGTTCCGGCTCCCGATCCAGGTGAGGACGTACATCGAGATTCCCATGAGGATCGGCAGGACATAGTACGGATCCTTTTGTGAGATGTCGTGGAGCCACATGAACGACACCGCTCGGAACTCGATCGTATTCTGGAAGACGAAAAACAGGGCGAACAGCACGGGCATCGGCAGAAGCATCGGCAGACACCCTGAGAACATGCTGAAGGGGCTCATCCCGTGGTCCCGGTACACGCGCATCATCTCACTCTGCAGCTTCTGCGGATCACTCTTGTAGCGCTTCTGTAGTTCGTTCAGCTCAGGCTGGATGCGCTGCATCTTGAGGCTAGACCGCATCGCACTCTGGTTCAACGGCCACAGGACCAGTCGAACCACAATCCCGAATACAACCAAGACCCATCCGTAGCTCATTCGCAGGGTCTCGTGCATCCAGAGGAGGATTCGGAGCACTATTGTCGCGAACGGCTGAACGACAGGCCGTAGGAAGCCTCCGTACGGGTTCGAATCCTCAAAGCCCCTTCCCAAGGACTGTAGTCGCTTCCATTGCTGCGGCCCGCTGTAGACATCGAACGTGAAGGCACCGTCACTGGTCCGCAGGACCGCAGTCCCCTGGGCGTGTGATGCGGTTCGAGTCGCCCTCGCCATACCTGTTGCCGAAAACTCCACCAGCGAGGAGTCGCCTCGCGCAGTAAGCAAGCCGATGATGAAGTACTTGTCCTTCAACGCGATCCAGTCCAGAGGACCGGCTCCGATTCGCCGTTCCCCCGGATCCAGTTTCCCAAACGGAATGCCCTCCGCATCGCGCTGACTCGGCTTGAATGCAAAGGCAAGGTGCCGTTGGTCATCCACCGAGTCTGCTTCAAACGACTCCAGCGTCGCCGGCAGATCGACCACCACCAGGCCTGAGGCTGCATTGGCGAGCCGCGCCGACAAGCGACCGATCACATGGACAAGAAAGCTGTCCGGTACTACGGCATAGTGCAGTGCAAGGCTGTCGCCGCCAACCGCACCCACAAACGCGACATCTCGGGATTTGGATCCGCTGTCTGGGGCAACATACGTGAAGCTGCTCTGGTCAAATCGCACGGTGTCTTGCGCCGCAATGACACGGAATCTGAGGAGCGGAGATTCCGGCGATCGCAGGAATAGAGGACCATCGCTGGGCCCGAGTGATTTGAACGAGCCAAGCCTCACATCCAGCAATGTGCCGCCAAGTGAGGTAAACCGATACGCCGCCGCGCCTCCCGCCACGACGATCGTATCGACTCGCTCACTCACAGGTTCGCTCCCCCTCTCGGACGGCGTCACGGTCGCTACCGGAGTTGCGATCTGTGTATCGCGAGCGGACCGCTCCGACTGCGCCGGCGTCTTGCGAGCCTGCGGTCCCGCGACCGTATCGCGGACCGTGTCACCGACTGTATCACCCGCGATTCCGCCTGGTCGCCGGCGTCCTGGGAAGAGGCGCGGTGTGAGGAGAATAACGAGGACAACTAGTACCAACGCCAGAATGGTGCGTCGGTCCATTGTTCAGACTCTCTGAGGTGTTAGGGAACCGGGTCGTAGCCCCCGGGACGAAATGGATGACAGCGGGCAATCCGCCTCGCGGCAAGCATCACCCCCCGCAGTGCGCCGTATTTGCCGATCGCTTCGATCGCGTAATTCGAGCACGACGGATAGTAACGACAGCTCGCCGGAAGCAGAGGACCAATAAGCATCTGGTAGCTACGTACGATCCAGATCAGAACCCGGCGCATGCCCGCTCAGCGCTCACCAACTTTTGAGCATGTTGCGAACACCGACCACTTCCGCGCGCAACTCGTTGAATGACAGTCGGTACGCCGCCGGCGAGGGGCGAATAGACAAGTCCAGCGCCCCGACCTCTGGCAACAGCTCCAGGCGCACGGCCTCGCGGAGTCTTCGCTTCATTCGGTTGCGCTCTACCGCCGAATGACTGAATCGCGGAACGACGAGGCCGACCCGCCCATGCAAAAAAGGGGAAGCGCACACCCGGAGCGAAAGAACCTTCGTCCGGAGCAGCTTCCCCTCGACTAGGACCCGTCGGAGTTCGGCGCTGCCGCGAAGCCGATATGCTCGCGGGAATCCGAAGGGCCTCTTAGACGCTGGCGTACTTGGATGGGAGCTTCACGGTCAGCCGCTTGCGACCCTTCTTCCTGCGGCGGCTCAGGACCTCGCGTCCCCAACGAGTGGACATTCGCGTTCGAAAACCGTGTTTGCGAATGCGCCTCTTGTTGCGAGGCCGATATGTAGGCTTTCCCATAATGCTTCCAAACTGCCGCAGAGAAGATCACGAAACTGAGGGACGTAAACGTACCCGCTTACATGAATCGTGTCAACATCTTAGGGCCGATCGGTGATGCACGTTTGACTTTTCAACAGAGTGCCGATACCTTCGGCGCCCCTCAAGTTTCCACAGGAGCAATGGACCTCGCGCTCGACGAAGTTTGGCAGCGTCTCCTTGAATGCGCGCGGCGTGAGGTACCGGAGCAGGCCTTTCGTACTTGGCTCGAGCCGACTCGGCCCGTTGAGGTGCGCGGCAGCACCCTGATCGTCGCTTCGCCAGATCAATTCGCAGCATCTTGGAACGAATCCAAACATGCTTCTTTACTCTCGAGTCTTGCGCCGGTCGCCCTCGGGGAGCCGTGTGCGGTGGAGTTCATCGTCGACGCCCACTCGCAGAAACGGTTACAGATGGATCTCTTTGTCCCATTGACCCCTGCCAAATCCGAGACGAATCCCAGAACCGGTCCCGCTGCCGTGCGTCCTGCGTTACGGTCGCAATACACCTTTGAGAACTTCGTAATCGGCAAGTCCAACGAGTTGGCTGGCGCCGCAGCGCTCGCTGTAGCGGAATCGCCTGGGCGCCTGTACAACCCGCTCTTCATCTACGGAGTCTCAGGCATCGGCAAGACCCACCTCATGCAGGCCGTCGCACACGCCATTCTTGGGCGTCTGCCTGCAACGAGGGCTGTTTTCGTGGGCGCCGAGCAGTTTACCAACGAGTACGTCGCGTCTATTCAGGGCCGCACCACACACGATTTCCGTCGCCGCTATCGTGAACTCGACCTCCTCCTCATCGACGACGTCCATTTCCTGAAGGGAAAGGAAGCAACTCAGGAAGAGTTCTTCCATACTTTCAACGCCCTATACGAGGCTGGGCGTCAGATTGTGCTCACGAGCGATCGCCCCCCGGCAGATATTGCTGGAATGGAAACCCGACTCGTGACGCGCTTTCAGTGGGGAATGGTCGCGGACATCGAACTGCCCGATTTTGAGCACCGGATCGCCATCTTGCAGAAGAAGGCTCTGGTAGACCACCTGCAGCACGCCATCCCTGAAGAAGTTCTTCAGCTGATCGCCGAGCACATACGGTCGAGCGTTCGGGAGCTCGAAGGATGCATTATCAAGCTCCTCGCCTATGCGTCGCTACGGCAGCAACCCGTCAGCATCGATCTGGCACTTGAGGCACTCCGCGACCGTTTGCCGGATCCCGCGGGGAGCGTAGCTCTCGATACCACCCCACACCATGCTCGACTTTCCATTATCGCGATCCAAGCTGCCGTTGCGCATGCATGGGGTGTTACGAGCACCGCTCTCGCATCCAAGAGCCGGACGCGTCAGGTAACCATTCCACGTCAAGCAGCCATGTTGCTCGCCCGCGAATTGTTGAATGCGCACCTTACCGAGATCGGACTCGCCTTCGGCGGTCGCGACCACTCCACTGTTATCCACAGTCTCGACCGCGCCCGTCAGTTACGAAAGAGCGACCCGAGCTTTGCGAATCGCCTCAATACCGCTCTCCTGGAGCTCCCCCAGGTTCGCTCATGATCCCCAAATTCCCCAACATCTCCACACCTCTGTTACTACTGTATTCTCTTTCATAACAGATGCAGAAGATCAATTCTCCACTCGAGGTCCCGACATGCGCTTCACGATAGCGCGGGAGAAGCTCCAGGAGGCACTCACGAGTGTTGCAGCGGCCGTTCCCAGCAAAACCACGTTGCCCGTCTTGTCGAATCTGCTCGTGGAGGCGGGTGAACGGAGTGTACGCTTTTCTGGTACGGATCTGGATGTGTTGGTTTCGGTTGAGGTACCTGCTGAAGTCGATGCAGCAGGCGCACTGACCCTGCCAGCGAAGCGGCTCGGTGAGATTGCTCGTGAGCTTCCCCCTGGCCCGGTGAAGATTGCGGCAATGGGTGAGCAGCGAGCGACCCTGGAGTGTGGGAGAGCCAGGTTCAAGCTGCTAGGGTTGCCCAGGGACGAGTTTCCTGCATTCCCCGCGGTCCATTTCAATTCTGGGTGGCGGCTGAAAGGCAGCGTGCTGCAGGATCTGATTTCGCGAGCGGCGTTTGCGGTCTCTACCGAAGAGAGTCGGCCCATTCTGAACGGTGTGTTGTGGGAGATCCGACCGGAGCAGCTCCGAATGGTGGCGACGAATGGACACCGGCTCGCCATGACGGATGTTCCGGGAGAACTGGGCATGGAGGCCACGGGCGACTTCATCCTCCCACCGAAGGCGCTGGAGCAGGTACGGCGTGTATTCCCGCCCGATGAGGAAGTGGAAATCGGTCAAGGGGAAAGCCACTTGGCGTTCCGGAGTCCCCTCGCGAGTGTCTCAACCCGCCTCATTGAAGGCCCGTATCCGAACTACGATCAGGTTATCCCCCGCGACAACGACCGCGTTGCGGTCGTGGACCGCGTGTCGCTCATAGGCGCGCTACGGCGAATGGCCGTAGTGGCCTCGGATCAGACGCACCGGGTGAAACTGTCGTTCAACACTGCCTTGTTGCGCTTCACGGTGCAGACGCCTGATGTTGGCGAGGGCCAGGATGAGATTCCGGTGCAGTATGCTGGTGATCCGCTAGATATCGGGTTCAACAGCAGCTACCTGCTGGAGATCCTCAGGTACATGCCGACCGATGAAGTGGACTTTACTTTCAAGACGGCGGAGCGAGCGGCGACGATTACGCCGCATGACTGGGGCGGGCCGGGAAGCTACCTTTGTCTTGTCATGCCGCTGCGACTTGTGGACTGAATGGGTTGGCCCGAGAGTGGATGGGAGAGAGCCCCTGGTTCTCGTGTGGAGAGCCAGGGGCTCAGTGCATGCGGCCTGTAAGCCGGGTTCTGTTCCGGCAGGCTTCTGCCGGTGCAGTCATTCCTCTAGGAATGGGGTCACCCTCATCCTCTAGCAGCCTACCCGCGGCGTCTTCTTCGGAGTGGGCCTCTCCTCGCCGCCTATTTGGCCTTGCTCCCGCGGGGTTTTCCGTGCCGCCAAGTGTTACCACTGACGCGGTGGGCTCTTACCCCGCCTTTTCACCCTTACCCCGGTTGTTGATGCCCCCCGGGGCGGTTTGTTTTCTGTGGCACTCTCCGTCACGGTCGTACGACCGTGCCCAGGTATTACCTGGCGCGTTGCCCATGGAGCCCGGACTTTCCTCGTTGATTCACGGGTTGTGAATCAACCGCGACTGCGCAGCCGCCGCACCGCAGGAAATATAGGGCAGCTCGGATGCCACTGCGGAGTGGCAGAGCCCACCTGCCGCTGAATGCGGTGTTCCCCCCGTCCTCCCGGGGGACGTTGGGTGGACGCATCATGGGTCCACCAGTCGAGCAGCAGAAGGGGTTACCTATGTTCCCTCCCGTGGGCCAATCTGCGGCCGGACGTGCTTGGGTGACGGCGGTGTGACGGAGCCCCGCCATCATCGCAGGACCACGGCGCCGCCCCCTTCCGGACGCTGTGATGCCTAACGAGGAGGTTGTCCATGCTCCCCGGCCCCATCGCTGAGATCCCTCTGGTTCCCGGCGTAACGACAGTTCTTACACCCGACGAGCGCATGCGTGTCGATGCGGCTGGGCATGGAATCTATCGGGCTTGGCACCGCGAGACGCTGGAAGACGCCTTCCGCGATCTGCGCGATCGCCGGGCTGCTGCCATGATTGTCTCCACCGCGCGGTGTCCGGCCGATGAGGCGCCGAAGGTCGCGCGCATGGTCCGTGAGTTCCCGCGGGTCCCGGCAGTCGCCCTCCTGTCCAATCTGTCGCCGCAAGCTGCGCAGACCGTGCTGGTGCTGGGACGATGTGGCGTCCGGACCCTCGTTGACGTGCGCGAGCCGGTGGGTTGGCAGCGACTCCGCACCATGCTGCTGCATGACCACGCATCGGAGATGTACCGCATTGCTCTTGCCGGGATCGACGCGGATCTAAGCCTTGCCCCGGACGGATGTCGACGCTTCTTCGAGGAATTGTTCGCGTCGGCACCTCAGGTGCGTACCGTGCGAATTCTGGCACACCGGCTCGGCGTAGTGCCGTCTACGTTCATGAGTCGGTTCTTCCGTGCACGACTCCCGGCCCCCAAACAGTACCTCGCGGTGGCGCGACTGGTGTGTGCAGCCCGCATGTTCGAGAACCCCGGGCTCTCGATAGCCTTGGTGGCAAATGAACTCGACTACTCTTCTCCGCAAGCGTTTGGCCGCCATGTCCGCGCGCTCATGAAATTGACGGCCACAGAGTTTCGGGATCGGTACGACGGCGAAGGCATGCTGCAGCACTTCCGGGATGAACTGGTGCTGCCGTTTCTCCCCGTCCTGCGCAACTTTGATCCGCTCGGTGCCGGCTCCTGATCTGCCGGATGCATCGTCGCGCCCGGTGGCGCCGCGACTACACGCACCTATCGCAACAGTTCGGAGATTGTGACCAAAGTGATCACATCATAGCCGGCTGCTGCGATTGCTGCTTGTCCACCCTCTTCGCGATCGACCAGGGCGAGAACTCCCTGGACTGCCGCACCGGCAGCTGCCGCACCGGTTGCCGCCCTGAGCGCTGAGGCACCGGTTGTAATGACGTCTTCGACGATGACGACCTGGTCACCAGGAACAAGGGGACCCTCCACAAGGCGCCCGGTCCCGTGCTGCTTCGGTTCCTTCCGAACCGTGAAGGCCCGCACCGGCGGAGGCCGCTGGCTGCTGGCAAACGCGATCGCGAATGCGATGGGATCGGCAGCGAGCGTCAGGCCACCCACCGCATCGGCGCGCCACCCGTGCTCGCGGATGGCCCGCAAGCCGAGTGGCCCAAGGAGCGACATTCCCTCCGGCGCCATAGTCGTTAGGCGGGCGTCCACGTAGTATGAGGAAGTGCGTCCCGAGGCCAGTGTGAACTCGCCGCGACGGATCGAGCGTTGAGCAAGAAGGCGAACTAGGCTATCGCGGTCGGTCATCGCGCGGCGGTAAGGGGAGTAGGCTGCAAACGGGTTCGCTGGCCCGGGGGACATCTCCGCTGGCGTTTCTAGGACTGAGCCGTGGGAGAACCCTATCGACGGAAAAGTCCCTTCACGCGCGAGAAGAGTCCTTCGTCCTGTGCGGGGCTCGAATCGTGGGGGCCGGCATTTCCGGTCGGACCGGCCGTCAGCACGCCGTGCAGCTCACGGGCAAACACCAGCACGTCAGGATAGCGCTCCGCAGGTTCACGGGAGAGTCCCCGCATGACAACTGCCTCCACGCGGGGGCCAAAGTCGAGATTGGGGCGCGCTTTGTTGAGCGAGACCGGGGGCTGCGAGAGGAGTTGCGTGAACATCTCGCGAGGCGACTTCGCCAGATACGGCAGATTCCCGGTGAGGAGGAGATATGCGATCGTCGCCAGGCTGTATTGATCCGCTGCCGGTGTCACTAAGGCGCCCGACAATGCTTCAGGGGCGACGTACATCAGTGTGCCCACGAAATACCCCGCGCGGGTTAGCCGCTCATCCTGTGATGTGTCGGTTGCGGCGGCGATGCCGAAATCGAGCAGTTTGACGCGACCGCTTTCGGGGTCGTACATCGCGTTGTCGGGCTTCAGATCGCGATGCACGATGCCGGACAGGTGCGCCGCTCCCACCGCGTCGGCAATCTGTAGAATGATTGACGCGACCTCTTCGCGCGGAAGTGGCGCCTTGCGCTTTGCGTATTGCTCGAGAAGATCTCCAGGAGCCCATTCGATAACGAGATACGGAAGCGACTCCGCCTCTCCCGTTTCTATGGTCCTAATCACATTGGGATGCTCCACCCGCTTTCCGAAATTGGCCTCGCGCGTAAACCGCGCCAGAGCGGTTTTGTCCTGCCGGAGCTTGTCGCGCAGGACCTTGAAGGCCACCGTCCCGTGCTGGGGATGGTGCGCTCGATAGACGACCGAGGTCCCACCCTCGCCAACCAGTTCCAGAATGGAGTAGCCAGCGACGGTCTGACCGATCAGGTTTTCCTTAGGCACGGCCGCGAACCTAATGCCACAGTGGAACCGCGGCAAGCAAGCCTGGTATGGTTGGTTTCCCAAACCTGAAGATGGCCGTCCAGTGCGGCCCTCGGAGGCGGAATGCGACGCTGGCGACAGAGGCTTCTTCAAGGGGCGATGCTGGCCCTCGGTCTCATCCCCGGAGCGTGCGCCTCAGGGCCGCGTCGGAGTCCACCAGGGCCCCCGAGCCCCGAAACGGCTACTGGCACCACCCCTCCCCGTCGTAGCTCCACGCAAAGCGACGAAGTAGCCCTGTACCGCAAGATGGGCCTTCTGGCGGAGGAGGGAGAAACACCATTTGTCGGGACCCTCTCTTTCTTCGCCGGCGCAAGCGACTCTACTCTCGTCGTACTCACTGTAGCGCTAGCCAATAGGGTACTGCATTTCGGTCGCGAGGGAGACCGGTTTCGCGCTGGCTACACGGTCGAACTGGAGGTCCGGCGGGGCACGCAACTCGTTCGGGACCTCAAGGGTCAGGAGACTGTCCGAGTCCTCGTCTTTCGCGAGACCACAAGGACCGATGAAAGCGTCCTGTTTCGGCAGTTCTTGAGCCTCGAGCCCGGAACGTATGAGATGCGTCTGACCGTGAGGGACGAAGGGGTCACGCACGGCAGTGCGGTCGAAGCAACAGTCGGCGTGCCTCGGTTCGCAGACGGTTCCGTTTCCTCTCCCGTCCCCTTCTACGAAGCCGGCGCCCGCGGCCGGCGCGACACGATCCCAAACATTCTGGCAACACCACGCGCCACCGCGGTTTTCGGACGAGACTCGATCCTCCCGATCTACGTCGAGGGGTACGACCAGAGTCAGACATTTCCGCTTCGCGTCACGGTGCGGAGCGATGAGGGAAACGCACTGCTTTGGGCCGATTCGATTGACCTTCCGCGCCGAACCGACCTCTTCAGTGGTACTTTCGCAGTTCCGGTTGCCAAGATCGGCGTCGGCGTGATGACGGTGGGAGTGAGTCGTGCGGGAGGCCGGGACACTGTGCGCACGCCGCTTTTCGTAGGATTCGGGGAAGATCTTCCCGTCGCCACGTTTTCGGAGATGCTGAACTACCTGAGATACTATGCGACACCGGCACGGCTCCAGGCCCTTCGCGACGCAACCGCCGAAACAAGGGCGGCTCTGTGGGCTGCCTTCCTGAGGGACACCGACCCCTTTCCCCAGACGCCGCAACATGAAGGCTTGCGTGACTACTTCGCTCGCATCGCGCAGGCCAACTCGCGTTTCCGAGAGGAGGGTGGCGCAGGCTGGCTAACGGATCGTGGGCGCGCGTACGTGGCGTTAGGCAACCCGGACCAGACCTATGAGCCGAGCGCAAGCACCGCTGGTCAGCGTGGGAGCACGCTGATCTGGGATTATCGACAGTACCGTCTCCAGATCGTCTTCGTTGATCAGACCGGCTTCGGTCGGTGGCGTATGACTATGTCGTCCGAAGCGGATTTCGAGAGCGTAGCCCGTCGCCTTCTCGTGCCGTAGCAGTCTGTGCCCTGGATCACGCCCGGTAGCATCGATCGCCAGGATTCCCACGTATAGGAACCGGACGCCTGTCACCCGCGCGACAGCGAGGTATCGTGTTGTGCCGTAACACCTTCTCTTGACAGTCCCTCCGGGCACGCCTATATAAGGGGCCGCAAACCAACGCGGTTTGCCCCGCAACAGGTTTGTGCGGGAGCGCTCCACCCTGCAGGAGGCAGCTTGCATGGCCAGAGGGAAGGTAAAGTGGTTCAATGACGCCAAGGGGTACGGCTTCATCGAGCAGGAGGGCGGAGAGGACGTCTTCGTTCATTTCTCCGCGATCCAGATGGATGGCTTCAAGACTCTCGCCGAAGGCCAGCTGGTAGAGTTCGAAATCCAGACAGGTGCCAAGGGGTTGCACGCCACGAACGTAACTAGAGCCACCTAGGCCTCGTTTTGGCGCGAGGCGTCTCCTCGGCCATACAAGGAACCCGCCTGCCAGCTGGCAGGCGGGTTTTTTTGGGGACGCGGCGCCGGTTGGTCCACACGCGGTGGTGAGCGCGGAGATTGGGACCCCAACACCGCTGCCGCAACCCTAGTTTCCCTGCATCATCTACGTGTTCACTTCTGATAAACTCTGGCCTGTGTCCTCAGACGAAGCACCCGCGGTCGCGCCGCCCGAACATCCAACGTTCTTTCTCATCGATGGGTATGCGCTCATCTACCGCGCCTTCTTCGCGCTGCTCTCACGCCCGCTGACGACCGCCAAAGGCGAGAATACGTCTGCAGCGTGGGGCGTGGCCAACTTTCTGCAACGGGTGCTGGAGCGCTATCAGCCCGACTACATCGCGTGGATAAACGACTCCGGTCTCTCGTTTCGTCACGAGGTGTTTCCGGACTACAAGGCGACGCGACAGAAGCTCAGCGAGGAACTCCAGTCTGACTTTGATCGGGGCGTCGCCCGGATTGAGCAGCTACTGTCCGCATTCCGAGTGCCCCTGGTAACCGTGCCCGGTTACGAGGCAGACGACGTGATTGGCACGCTAGCCGCCCAAGCGAAGCAGCGACACTTGCACGCGGTCATCGTGTCGGGTGATAAGGACTTCCAACAGCTGCTCGCGGCAGGCGTCTGGCTGCTCAATCCCGGGCGAGGCGGACCGGCCGGCGTCGACGAGCAGTGGGTGGGGGAGCAGAACGCGTCCGATCGGTTGGGCGTGCCTCCGGAGCATGTCACGGACTACTTGGCGCTCGTCGGGGACGCATCGGACAACGTGCCAGGGGTACCGGGAATCGGCCAGAAGACCGCTCGCGAACTCGTCCGACAATACGGTGGACTCGAGGCAATACTGAATGCCGCGCCCGGACTGTCCGGGAAGAGACCGCGGGAGGCACTCGCCACCTATCCGGATCGGGCGCGGCTCTCGAAGGAACTGGTCACGATTCGCCGGGACGTACCCATCGCGCTAGATCTCGATTCATTCAAGGCTAGCCTACCGGACACCGACCAACTCCGTCGGCTGTTTCTGGAACTTGAGTTCACCACCCTTCTGCGCGACCTCGACCGTCGGGCGGAGCTTCCCCAGGCCCGCTCGACGGCGCGCTATGACGTGGCTGACAACGTCATGGCAGTCTTGGAGCTCGTGGCAAGGGCACGTCAGATTGGACGCCTGACGTTTGACACCGAATCGGTTTCGGACCCCGGGAGTCCGACAACCACAGATCCGTTTCGGGCGCGCCTTGTTGGCATATCCATCGCGCTGTCTCCAGGTGAAGCGTACTACCTGCCGCTCGCTCACCGCGAGCAGCACGCTGAACAGGGTGACCTCTTGGCAAAACCGGACGCAACGCCTTCCGGTGTGGTGACGCGTGAGGGTGAGGGAGTCGGTTTTTCCGCCAAGGTCAGGAGCCGGAGTCTGCGCGGACCATCCAGCCGCCAGCCGATCCGCCGCGAAGGAGCTGGAATAGCGGCTCGGATGCTGGCCGAACAAGCGTATGCTCCCCGGAACCTGCCAGCACTGACGAGCGATGCTATGCGCCCGCTGCGCGAACTGCTTGCGGACCCTCGCGTCGAAAAGTGCGCGCAGAACGCGAAGCATGATGTCTTGATCCTGCGTCGAGCAGGCGTGCCCGTACAGGGGCTGACCTTCGACACGATGCTCGCCAGCTACGTGCTGGATCCGGGTCGGCGTTCGCATAGCCTCGACCTTTTGGCGGAGGAGTTTCTCAGCTACCGGATGATGTCGTTCGAAGACCTCTGCGGTCGCGGTCGGGAAGCAATCCCGTTCGACGTCGTACCGGTGGAAGCCGCGCGCGATTACGCGTGCGAAAGTGTGGATGTCACACTTCGCCTGCGCGACATCTTTTCAGCCCAGCTGGAATTGCATGGTCTCACCACCCTGTTCGCGGACATCGAGATACCTCTCATCTCCGTGTTGGCCGACATGGAGGAGACGGGCGTCTCCATTGACCTCCGGTGGTTTCGGTCGTTGAAAGAGCGCTTCCAACGGGAGCGTCAGGTTGTGGAGCGGGAGATCTACGCCGCAGCAGGCGAAGAGTTCAATATCAACTCCAATCCGCAGCTGCGCACCGTACTCTTTGAAAAGCTGGGTTTGCCCGCCCGCAAACGGACCGCCAGCGGTCCGTCAACGGATGCCAGCGTACTCCGGGAGCTCGCGGACGAGGGACATGTGTTACCGTCGCTGCTGATGGAGTACCGCGAGCTCGCAAAGCTCGAATCCACTTACCTCGACACCCTTCCGGCGCTGGTCCATCCCGACGATCAACGACTCCACACCTCATACAATCAGACCGTGGCCGCAACGGGACGACTGTCCTCGAGCGATCCCAACCTCCAGAACATTCCGATCCGACGGGAACTGGGGCGCGACATCCGCCGCGGGTTCGTCGCGCGAGACGGCTGGGAACTGTTGGTCGCCGACTATTCGCAGATCGAGCTTCGCCTGCTCGCGCACCTCTCCCATGACCCGGCTTTCGTCGACGCCTTCTGGTCGGGAGGGGACATTCATAAACAGACAGCCGCGATCATTTTCGGAGTGCCGGCTGCGGACGTCACCACAGAGATGCGCGCTCGCGCGAAGACGATCAACTTCGCCACGATATACGGACAAGGGGCCGTCGCACTGGCGCGCCAGCTTCGGATCCCATCCTCAGAAGCCAAGGCGTTCATTACCACCTACTTCGAGCGCTTCCGCGGGGTCCGCGCCTACCTGGATGCGCAAGTCACTTTCGCGCGGGAACACGGGTTCGTCGAGACCATCCTCAAACGCCGCCGATACGTGCCCGAGCTGCGGGAGCGCAATTTCAACATGCGCGCATTTGGGGAGCGTGTCGCCACCAACGCACCGATTCAAGGTTCCGCAGCTGATCTCATCAAGGTCGCCATGATTCGGATACACCGGGTGCTTCATGAGCAGGGGACGCTGAGCCGAATGATCCTGCAGGTCCACGATGAACTTGTGTTCGATGTCGCCCCCGGGGAGCGTGAGAGCCTCCGAGCCATCGTGCGGAACGAGATGCAGCATGCAGCGGAACTCTCAGTTCCCCTGGTTGTGGACATCGGGCATGGGAAGAACTGGCTTGATGCAAAGGCGTAACATCCGAGGCGGTACGGTCTTGCAAGGTGCCGCACCACCCGCGAAACGAGTGACCTGAGGCGATCCACGAAGCGGACAGTTCCCGTCGGAAGTCGTGATGACACATGGAGTTGGTGATTTCTCGACGTGGCGGCCCCGGCGTTGCCACCTAGCATTGCGCAGTGACTCACGCCTTTCATCAGGCGTCGGTAGGTCACGAAACGTGCCCTTTCTAGATCTCGCGATCACCAAATGTCTCGTTCTCGCCGTGGATTCACCCTCATAGAGCTGCTGATCGTCGTGGTCATTATTGGCCTCCTAGCGGCGATCGCCATTCCCAAGTTCCAGAACACCAAGGGAAAGGCCTATACGGCGTCTCTGCGTTCCGACCTGCGCAACCTTGCCACGGCGGAGGAGGCGTACTTCTATGAGACGAGCTCCTATACCAGCAACCTTTCGTCTCTCAACTTCAACCTGAGCAGCGGTGTAACGGTCACATTCGGACTCGCTTCCGCCGCCGGCTGGTCCGCCAAGGTTACGCATCCGCTCGCGTACCCAATTGAGTGTGCCATGTTTATCGGGAGCATCGCGCCTCTGGCACCGGCGACTTCCGAAGGACTAATGGTCTGTCAGTAGTCCGGTCGCGCATATTTCGCGGCCATGGCTGACGCTATCGAGAATGGCACGCCCGTCATCGGCGAGTTTGCGCGACGCCGCGACGGTATGATCCACGCAATGGACGGCGGGCTCTGGCTGCATTGTCACGTCTGGCATGGCCGGGCGATGGCGCACCTCGTGTCGACCGACCGGGCGCGCCTCCTCGCGTTCGGAATGCAGCACGGCCTGCCTTCGGACCGGTTGCAGTACAAGCCTCTGAAAGATCCGCGAACTGCATGCAAGCGCCCCGCTTGGCATTGGGACCTGGCTGGCGCGGCGCTGGATGCAGTGCTGATACAACGGGTGCGCGCCGAGTCCTACTTTCCCGACGACGGGTAAGGGACCAGCCGGTGCGCCCGCCCGGGAGTCGCACCGAACGAGGTCTCTGGGTGGAGCGACCGCGCGAACTCTCGCGCGAACCCGACTGGTGTTAGGGGGTCGGAGAGGTGCCTAGCGAGTCCGGCAACCGTCGATTGACGGACTGCGCCAACCGGGCAAATTCAATGTCGATGTCCAGACACGTCTGCCGTGCTCTTGCCGGATTGACCGTCGTCGGAATGACGCTGGCCGCGTGCTCTGGAGAGAAGCCCCCCAGCAGCAAAGCCACGGCTGCATTGGGAACGCCGCCTTCTCGCGGGATGTCCATACCAAGCGTCACGCTGGCGGCCGTCTGGGACACGATCGGCGGTCCTTTCTTCGCTATCGCGGGCGACAACCCGGCAATGGCATACCTCGTCAACCCCGTCTATTCCTCCCCAGCGCACCTCGATACCCTGCACTTCGAACCGGGAGAGATCATAGACGCCGAACTCGATCTGCTGTTGCGCGGAGATTCCGTCCGGGGCGCACGCATCGTTGCCGTGCACGCAGATACGATGGCAGGTTGTGCCACGTGGCCGATCGCCGAATTGCGCCGCAGCGACACCCAGCCATTAGTACATCCTTGGAGTATCGCCTTTCCGCACGGCCGCGCGACCGCCCTGCCGTTCGACTCTCTGCCCGCGCTTTCCGGCGCGGACTCGTTGGATCTCACGATCGCCTTGGCACGTGCCGCGTCTATTGCGGACGTAGATACAGCGAGCGTATTTCGCGGGCGGTCGTACATCGTGCGACAGGCGAATCAGTTCAGGATGGCTGACGGCGAGACCGGTGTGCTCGCCGAGGTCGCACGGGTCGTCAACCAGGAGGCCAACCCGCTTCAGGAGCAGCTGGTACTCGTCCTCGAGAGCAGGCCGGATGACCCGAAGCACGCCTTGACGGTCAGCTATGCGGAACGTTCCGTGGGATACGAGGAAAAGCTGGAGTCCCTAGAGCTGTTGGGCGTAGTGCGTTTTCACAATGGAGTGATGGCGCTGCTCCTTCGTCGGGAGATCGGGGATGGATTCCGACTCGAGCTGCTTGAGCGGGAAGCACCCTTGCATTGGCTCCGACGCTGGCGCAGTGCGTATGCCGGGTGTTGAGACGTGGTTTGTTGAACGATCGAGCCTCGACTGAGCATTGTTCGCGCGCGGTCAGTAAAGACGAATCACAGCTTCGTCCTCGGTCCTGGGCGAGTTTCGCTTGCGGCAAACGTCAGTGCCGAACCCGGGGCGCGCGAATAGAAGACTAACCGCGTTCCTTTGGGGGCGGACATGAGTGGTGCAGGTGGCTAGACACGCGTATCCACCCATAGTTGCCGCATCGCCATGATGCCGAGGGCGGGCCCGATTGCGAGCGGCGCATAAGCCCACCCCCACCCCCAGGAGGCAGCCCATTCAGGAACGAGGTGAATCGTCAACATCGTCAGCAGAAACCCCAACGCCGTCTGCGTGGTCACGGCGGTTCCGACGTATTCCTTTGGCGCAAGCTCCGCGACACACGCTGAGAACTGTGCCGAGTCGGCCACAATGGCTACTCCCCAGATGAAGGCGACCGTCACTCCCGCGCGGAAGGAAGCCAAGGCAAGAGGGCCGACTGTGAGCGCGCAAATACCGCTCACCGCCATGGCGACGATCGCGACCCGCGACTTGCCAACACGGTCGGCGCAAAGTCCCGCGGCAACGCTTCCCGTAGCACCACCGAGTCCGATCACCGCAAACGCGAGCAGTGGGGCGAATCGCGGGGGACGGGCGTGGACACGGACCATCTCAGCCAGAAAAACGCCCAGGGTGCTCCACATGGCGTACAGCTCCCACATGTGACCGAGGTATCCGCCAGTGGCAAGCGCAACCCCACGATCGCGTAACACGCGTCTTAGCGCACGGGGATCAAACGGCGCCGAGGGCGACTGGAATGGTCCCTCTCGCACCAGAACGGCGAAAACGAAGGCGCTCAAGAGGGCACTGATGCTGGCCCAGTACAGGACTGGTCGCCAGCGGTCGAGGTTCGCCACCAGGCGGAGGAGATGTGGGGCGGCCGTGCCTAACGTGAGTGCGCCAACGAGGACCCCGATTGCAGTGCCCCGGCGCGACTGCGTCCATCCTGCCGCCATCTTGATTCCAGGTGGATAGACGCCAGCGAGAGCAGCTCCGGTCATCATGCGAAGGACGATCGCGGCGGAACCGCCCAGATCGGGTAACGTCAACAGGACAGTCGCCGCGCTGGCCAGGGTCGCGCAGACCACCGCTAAGCGACGGGGGCTGAACCGATCGCTCAGGAGCAATCCGGCGCTCACGATCGAGCCCACTACGAAACCCAGCTGGACGGCGAGGGTCAGCCAGGCTTGGAGGCCCTCCGAAAGAGAAAACTCGTGCGACATCGCCGACGCCACGACCGTAGCTGCAAACCAAGGCGCCATACCCAAGACCATCGCGAGCGAGAGAACCCCTAACTGTGCGCGCGCACGCGACCTGGCAATCTCGGCGTCTCCAACCGACGTTCGACGCCTCAAAGCGTCAGCGGCGTGCATGAATGGAAGAAGGATCGCTAACGCGAGCCCTCCCAGTCACGGCATGGTACGGCGTCGAGACGTCAGTGGCACCAGCGCTCCGATTCGCTCGGGGTTGCCACTTCTCGTTCCCGGTCATGTCGGCGAAGTGCTCACAGCCCGGTCGGAGCGAGAATGAACTCCGATGGCAGGTTGAATTGGGCCGACAGTCGTTCGGCGAGCGCACGAATGCCCAGGGTTTCCGTGGCATAGTGGCCCGCATAGATGATCACAAGACCACACTCCGGTGCTACTACCGCTGTGTGATGCGGACCCTCCCCGACGATAAGTGTGTCCATACCGAGCGCGCGGGCCTCCCGAAGCGTCTCCGGCGTCGCCCCGGCCCCGGTGCAGATGCCCCAAAGTCGTGTGTGCCGGCCGGCTGCACACGACGATGCGCGAGCACTGCCCCCCCATTCGTGGGCAAACCGGTCCGCGCGCCCAACCAGTTCCTCGGTCATCACCTCGGCTTGGCCGGCGACGCCGATGGGAACTCCCTGGTAGTGAGCGAAGGGCTTCGAAGGCACGAGGCCGAGGGCATGCGCGAGCAGCAGACTGTTGCCCAGCTGGTGGTGCGCGTCCAGGGGAAGGTGAGACGCGTAAACGGCGACGTCGTGGGCAAGCAGCAGCCGAAGCCGCTCGAGGGCCGAATCCCTCAGCGGCTCAAGGCCACCCCAGAACATGCCATGATGAACAAGAAGCAGGTTCGCACCGCAACGCGCCGTCTCTTCCACCGTCCGAATAGAAAAGTCCACGGCCGCGGCGATGCGGTGCACTGGACCACGATGATCACACTGAAGCCCATTCAGCGCGAAAGGATAATCAGGAATAGAGAATGTATTGAGAAGCGAGTCGAGATACGTGGTGATGTCGCGAACGGATACCGTCATGGCCGATTGCCCATAGGGAAGATCGTGGATGCGCGGTCACATGCGACGCACTTGGATGGAATGTGCGCAGCGGAGTCCACCAATGGGTCAACGCCCGTCAATGGCGCACGAGTAAGTGAAGCGCGGCAGGAGCGGGAATCAGATCGTCCACCATTCCGCTTGTGCTCGATAGTGTCCGGTACAGTCGAAGGGCAACCAGTGTCTGAGATCCCCCCTTTGAATAGGGCGAACACCGGAGCCAAGTCCGTCGGAAGACTCGCCGTTCGGAACAAGCCAGCAGCATCGACTCGTAAGGCGATCGGCTCACCCCAAAGACCTTCGCAACACGGGTCGTGGGGGTGGGCGCCATCGTGACTGGATAGGTTTCACCAGTCCGCGCAGCCATCGGGGAGCTGTCGAGAAGCGGGAGGGAAACGCCCCGTAACGTGTTTGCGTGAAGGCCAAACAGTACGCCGCATCCGTCTCGATGAACGGAAGATAGGCGACGAGTGGAAAACATATGTTTTCCACTCGTGGAAAACTATTGGCTGAGGGAAATCTGGCGTGTCGGTGTGGAGACAGCAACGGGAATGCTAGCTTGCCTGCTGACGGACTCATCCATTCTGACATTGCCGTTGATGACGCCCCCTTCAAGTACCACAATGCTGCGTGTCGAGATATCGCCATCGATTCGACAACTGCTCTGGACTTCGACACGCTCGCTAGCGGCCACGGTGCCGACGACCTTGCCGGCAAGTATCGCCTCTTCGGCGTGCACGTCGCCTTGAATACTGCCGCTCCGTCCCAGCAGCACTTGGCGCGCGCCGCGGATGGAGCCTTCGATGGCACCGTCTACTTTCACGACGCCGCTGGTTTCGACATCGCCGACGATCTTCATTCCCGGCGCAATGACCGAGGGGGTGCCTTCGGGAACTGGGGACGGTTCTGGTCGCTGTGGCATCAGCTCGTTAGGTGGTTTGTTGAAGAGCGCCATGTGGTCTCCGTGAGTTCAGCACATCTGCATCGAGCGGCTCAGTCATGGGCCATGCTCCATCTTGCCGGTGATCAGCTCCAGGAGTCGCTCCAGGTCATCAGGGGAGTAAAACCGGATTCGGAGTTCCCCCTGCGTGTTGTCTTTCGCGACGATCTCGACGTCGGTCTGCAAATAGCGCCGTAGCCGATCGCGCATACGACGTACTTCTGGAGCGCCAGTCTCCAGATCGCTTGATTGATCCTGCTGCTTGCGCGGCTTCGCTCTTCCTTCTTGTGCAAGACGCTCAACATCGCGAACGGTCAACTTTCGTTTGATTGCTTGGCGGGCAACGGCGAGTACTGAGCCAGCGTCTGGGAGCGCGAGCAGGGCACGTGCGTGCCCCTCCGTGAGGAGACTGTCTCGAACGAACTGCTGCACTTCAGCGGGAAGATTGAGAAGGCGAAGCAAGTTTGCCACCGTGGAGCGATCTCTTCCTACCGCCTCGCTTACTTCGAGCTGGGTGAGGCCGAAATCGTGCATGAGCCGGCTGTAGCCCTCAGCCTCTTCGATAGGGTTCAAGTCTTGGCGCTGCAGGTTCTCAACGAGTGCCAAGCTCAACGATTGAGAGGCGCTGCTTTCGCGAACTATGGCAGGAATGGAAGTCCAGCCCAATGCACGCGCAGCACGAACACGGCGCTCGCCGGCAATGAGCTCGTAGGCACCGCCTGTAACCCTAACTGTGATTGGTTGGAGCAGTCCGTTGGTACGCAGGCTGTTCTCAAGTTCCGTGAGATCATCGGTCCGGAATTGCCGTCGCGGCTGATGCGGATTCGGGACGATCGACGTCAGTTGAATGTCCCGCAACCGTTCCCCTTGTGCGGCGCCAACGGGAGCTTTGACTGGCGCAATGAGCGCCCCAAGTCCCCGCCCCAGCCGTTGAGCCTTGTCCTGTGGTACTGGATCTGTCATTGATCACCGGTCGGAAATGGTGCCGTTGCGGAGGAAATCTCTAAGGGAACATCCGTTGTCAGCCGTGAAACAAGTTCCACTGCCAATTGGAGATACGCCTGAGCTCCAACAGAGCCGATGTCATATCGCAGGATTGACTGTCCAAAACTGGGAGCTTCTGCTAAACGGATGTTTCTCTGAATGACAGTCCGAAAGACCAGCTGCCCGAAGTATTGACGCGCGTCGGTGGCGACCTGCCTCGAGAGGTTCAACCTGGCGTCATACATGGTTAGAAGAACTCCGTAGATCACGAGGCCGGAGTTTACTGCTCCCTGGACAAGACGGATCGTCTCAAGAAGCTGCGTGAGGCCCTCAAGGGCGAAGTACTCGCACTGAAGGGGGATAAGCACTCCGTCCGCTGCGGCCAGCATGTTGACTGTCAGAAGCCCAAGCGATGGCGGGCAGTCGATCAGGATGAAGTCGTAAGAGCGGTTTAGGGAGCGAATGACGTCTGACATCGCGAACTCACGTCTTGGTACGCTGACGAGTTCAACTTCCGCCCCTGCCAAATCTGGCGTCGATGGGAGAACGTCCAAGCCTTGGAACTGTACTTCGCGAGAGATTGTCTCCTCAACTGCCCTCCGGCCAATGAGTACGTCGTAGAGTGTGCCATGCAAACTCCCGCTCCTCAGCCCCACCGCGCTGGATGCGTTCGCCTGAGGATCCCCGTCCACCAAGAGCACCGTATGGTTGGCTGCGGCAAGGGAAGCGGCAAGGTTGACCGCGGTAGTGGTCTTACCAACACCCCCCTTTTGGTTCGCGATCGCTATAATGTGCGTCACAGCGCTGAAAGCATGAATGGCGGCGGAGAATTGCGACGAACATAGCGCTAACCGACGGCAGGAGCCAGCGGAAGGGTGTGGCGTTTCACGTGAAACACTACGGCATCTGTGCTTGTCGGATTAATCCAAGCCGATGAGGGGACAGGTGCACCACCCAGCGGAGATGTGCAGCCGCCGATCAGGGCGTCATCGCCGCGGCGGAGCTGGGTCTTCGTCATTTGAGAACGGAGCTTCTTGCCAGGATGTCCGCAGAGGACCTGGTTGACGGGGCAGGCCGTTTCTCCGACTCGATCGTCCTGGTCCCGCCGTCGGATACTACGTCGCTTTCGGCTTGCGATGGTCTTGGCATCTGGCAGCCACATTGCGACCGTCTTGGCAGCTGCCAGCGACGAAGGACGCGCTTGGAATCCCGCGTTTTCATCTGCGATGAGTTCAAATGATCACTCTGCTGATTCGGCCTGTATTAGTATTTAAACACCACTAGCGACTAATTTGCGTATTGGGTCACGGTAACCTCGAGGCGTGGCTCACATCTGTTGCCGCCCGGGCATAGGAAGTCGGAGAGCGCGAAGGTCTTGTGCGGAGCTGACGATGATCCGGGCGCGCTTCCCTCAGTGCTCGGGTGCGAGGCGCCAGTCGGCGCGAGCGGAATCGAGCGAAACCGACATCAGGTCCAGCGGCGCACCCAGCGCGCCGGTACGAGGTCGCAAGAGGAACACTGGCCGCCCGGGAAACTCATGGAACAGAAGGGTGTCGCGCTGATGCAGATCCCGCGCGTACACATTCGTTCCCGGGTCCATCGCGAGCGTCGGCGCAAGAAAGGTATATCCCGCACGGTCCTCGGTGATTCGCTCAGCACAGACGGACCCGTAGTTCGAACCCGGCAGAACACGCTCCGTTGAATCAGGCGATAGATCACTCCGCACAAGACGAACCGAATCACGGAGCAACGGCCGCAGCGCATTCACCGCCAACTCACCTCGCATGCCTGAACGCTCGAGGTTCGACACAGCCCGCTCCAGCTCGCAGGTGTCCACGCCCCAGTAGATCCGCTCCGCGTCACTTCGCGGGACACCGAGGCCCCACAATCGCGCGATGATCTGTGCTCCCCAGCTTTCCCGGATAAGAATGAGCGCGTCATGCACGCCCGAAACAGATGCCGCATTGCCGAAGTCTTGGCGCATTGACGTCAATCCGCCAGCGTATTGCTTGACCCGTACCGGCACAGACACCACGAGCGCCACACACGCGTTCGCCGCATAACCAATCAGAATGATGCGACGCGCGCTCGGGAATCGTGGCAGGCGAGCTCGAACCAGCGATGGGAAACGGGCAGTCCACAGGACGAGCGCGGGAAGCAGCAGGTAGAAGAAACGCGGCCCAAGAAAGAACCCGTCATGCCAGTACGCGAAATAGCTTGTGACGAGCAAGGCGCTTCCCCAGAGAAGATACCGGTCGAAGGCCCGAACGGCCGGCGTCAACGCAAGTGCAATTGCACACGGGACCAACGACGGGACGGGAGTTTCAAACAGGTAGTTCTGCAGCCGGAGGAAGTAGAGATTGACCAACTCCAGGCCGCGTTCCGGCGTATGCGAGACGCCCCACGGCGCCCGGTGAAAGCCAAGGGCATGGCTTTTCCCCCAGAGCAACTCGTAGCCGAAGAGGAACGGCTTGCCTGTGCTATCCGCATTGAATGCCAGCAGCATGAGCAGCGGTACAGCAACCCCTGCTCCAGCGACAACCAGATCACGCCAGCCGTCTCGCTCACGGCTCGCGCGCGTCAGCAGCCACACGCCGGCAGGAAGGGCGAATGCCAAAGCATCGACGGGCCGGATCGTCGCCATCACGCCGAATGACGTTCCGCACAACGCCGCGAGGTATGGCGATGGTCCGCTGCCTTGCACGAGTCGCTGCAGAGCCCACATCGCGAGGCAAAGCCAGAACAGCGTCGGCACATGGTTCATATGGGAGCCGGCCATGAAGACCATGAACGGCGCGAGCGCGAACAGTATCGCCGCGCCGAGCGCCACCGTCTGGCGGGACTCCGCGTTGCGCACAATCTGCCAGTACACGGCCACAGAAAGCGCGCCAAAAACTGGACCAGTCAGCCACGCAACTCCCAGAAGAACTCCTGGCGTCAGCATCAACGGGCCCCCCGGGGGAAACTGGGAGAATGTCCGTCCGTTGAAATCAACGACGTTGAGAGCGCTGAAGAACTCCGGAGCCGAAAGCGCAGTCCGCACCAGTCGTCCTGCAGCGAATATTCGGGCCTGCATCACCTGCACGATCTCGTCAATCAAGAGTGGCTTCGCCGAGAAGACCCAGCGCGCGATTGCCGCATAGAGACAAAAGGCCAGCATCGTCAGCGCGACAGTGGCAGTCCGGTGTCCACGGCCGGCACGCGCCGCCAGGCTCTCAGTGACGTCGCTGAGGCCGGACGGAAGGCGTCGGGAAAAAATTGCGATGATCGCGGTTACGCCAACGGCGATGAGTGTGCCGTAGAGCCACTCGTCCAGTGAGACCCGATACCAGGGTGCATCATGCCCGCCGGGAATCCAGTTGGCGATGGGCAGGATTCCGAGCACCAGCAGCGCGACAGCCCAGAGTCGCGCGAGCAGTAGTCCGCGCGGTCCGGCGACCCGCGCGTCAGAATCGAAAGTAGACATGAGTTGGCAGGTGTCCCAGTTCCTTTCACTGGGACCAGCGCAACGTCAAGACGCGTTCACGACTTGATCAGCAACGCGACGGAGGCGCGCAACTTCGATGACCAGGTTCTGCAGATCGCTCGGGCTCACGCCGGGAATACTCCCCGCCTGCGCCAGGGTGGCAGGCCTACGGGAGGCCAGTTTCTGGCGGGCTTCGGAGGAAAGCGATCGGAAGGTCTCGTATGGCAGCTCAAGGGGTAGAGCAAACGCTCCCATTTGACGCAGTTTCTCTGCCTGTGCGCGTTCCCTCGCGAAGTATCCGGCGTACTTCAGCTCCAGCTCAACAGTGGTGATAGCGTCACTGCAGATGTTCTCGCCGACACCGGCCGCTGCGAATAGGTGCTGCAGCCCGACAGCCGGCCTGCGCGCGAGTTCAGCGATTCTGGCCGGTGCAGTGATGCCCGCCGTTTTCGCTTCGTGGAGCATCGCGTCGACCGCCTCCGGTCGAACGGTCGTTTCCCGGGCAAGGCGCAAGGCATTGACCTCGTCATGGCGTCGCCGGCGTACGAGTGCCAGTTCGCCGTCAGAGTACAGCTCCAGCTCGGTCGCAATGGGGGCGAGTCGGGAGAGCGCGTTATCCTGACGAACGGTCAGCCGAAATTCGGAGCGAGAGGTGAAGAGCCGATAGGGCTCGTCGACACCTCTGGAGACGAGGTCGTCGACGAGCACTCCGATGTACGAGGATTCCCGACCGAGCACCATGGGCGAAGCTCCACGCACGCTGAGCGCCGCGTTGATTCCGGCAATGCACCCCTGTCCCGCTGCCTCCTCGTATCCCGTGGTACCATTGACCTGGCCTGCAAGGAAGAGGCCCCGCAGAGATCGCGACTCCAACGAGGCCTTGAGCTGCGTGGGAGGGAAATAGTCGTACTCGATCGCGTATCCGGCGCGCGTCATCCGCGCTGCCCCCAAGCCGCGAATAGTCCGCAGTACGGCGAGCTGAACGTCTGCCGGCAGCGAGGTCGAAAGACCGTTCACGTACAATTCGGATGTGTCATGGCCTTCAGGTTCGAGAAAAAGCTGATGACGCTCCGCATCGGTGAACCGGACCACTTTGTCTTCGACCGAAGGGCAGTAGCGCGGACCACGGGCGCTGATCACGCCTCCGTACATGGCCGACTGCGCAAGGTGATCGCCGATGAGCTGTTTGCCAGGAGACTCGAGGTAGGTAATCCAGCAGGGCAGCTGGGGTGGATGTCGACTGACGTCTTCCTGCACACGGGCGGTCCCCCAGAAGTGCGACCACGAATAGTCGTAGAGCGCGATCTCACTATCCTGTCGCTCCAACGACGACAGATCTACGGAGCGCCCGTCAATCCTTGGCGGCGTGCCCGTCTTGAAGCGCGCGATTTCGAAGCCGGCACGTTCCAGTTGTTCGGCCAGATGCGTGGCCGGTGCTTCGCCTGCCCGCCCGCCCCCGAATCGTGTCGTTGTTCCGATGTGGATGCGTCCTCGAAGAAATGTGCCGGCTGTTAACACCACTGCTGTCGCACCGAACTGCCTTCCCTCAAGTGTCTCCACTCCCCGCACCCCTTGCTCGGCTCCGTCGAGCAGCAAGGCAGAGACTGTTCCCTGGACGATGTAGAGACAGGGATGCTGATCGAGAAGGGTCCTCACGGCGCGGCGGTACAGCCCCCGGTCGCATTGAGCCCTTGGCGCCCAAACGGCTGCCCCCTTGCTCCGATTCAGCATTCGGAACTGAATCATCGCCATGTCGGTTGCCCTTCCCATGAGTCCGCCGAGTGCATCCACCTCGCGCACGACAGTTCCCTTGGCGATTCCGCCGATTGCAGGATTGCACGACATCTGGCCAATGGTCTCAACCGCGCTGGTGATGAGGCCAACCCGCGCTCCGGCACGGGTCGCCGCGACGGCTGCCTCGGTCCCGGCATGCCCGCCACCGATTACGATGACGTCGAACGCGGCCTCGAATGAACGCGCGGAGTCAGAGCGCGACATTGGGAAGGGATTGGGTACGTGTCGATCCCGATGGTGGGAAGGCGGACTCGATCAGGGAACACCCTGGGCATGCTACGTTTCCATCCCGGCAACCTAGTGCCTGAGCGCAATATATTGTCATTCTGTGCCTAATCGGCTAGCGGGAGGAGCGTCGGCGGCCGCGCTGCGCATCCTGCAGCCTGATGCACGAGCGGCCCTAACGAGATTCAAGACCATCGGTGGACGTCGCGTTGCGGTTGCTTGTGCGGTGGGTCGACCAAGGGGTCGGATACGTCCGCCGTTTCCGGGCTGAGCGAGCCGCGGCGCAGCATGCCATGCCACCCACAAGCGAGACACCAGCGTTTGCGAAACCACGGAAGGAAGCGATCCGAGAACGGCGATCGCACGCGAAGGGTGATCGCGTCGCAGTTCGGACATCGATCTCCCCTGGGCAGCAGAACACCGAAAACGATGGTCGCCGCGACGATACGCAGCACGAAGAGGCCGCCGAAGACCAGGACGAACACTGCAGCCTCGGTCATCACGACGCTCCAGCAAGAGAGATCGGGGCTCGATTCAGATCCGTTCCTCGACCTGCGTCCATGACTCAACGAAGGCGACCCCCATCTCGAGTCGCTCGATTACAACCTCCGCGCCCACCGCCAGCGGGGCCGGGCCTTCGCCCCGGGCAGGTACCACGACACGCCGTCCATTTGCGTAATACTCCACTTCTGCATCGCGAGTACCTTCGGCCGCGCGGACGACTGTTGCCACGTGTCCCTGCAGCTCGTAGCGCTCGTCTGGAGCATCGTGAGTCGCCGCATATCTCGCCCAGCGTGCCACCGCCCGGACGGCGAGCCAACTCGCCATCGAGCCGGCGACGCCTGCAGTAAGCACCAGCGTGCCGCTACCTTGGATGCCCGCCTGTCCAGCGATGTATCCAGCCAGTCCAAAGACCACGAGAAATGCAGCCAGAATCGGAGCTCCGAGGGCTAACCTGCCCGCCTTCGAGAGCCTGCCAAACTGATCGACAGAGAGGGACTCCGTACCCTTCGGAAGACGTTCAACTCCTCGAGCGAGAAAATAGACCGCGGCCGCGACGCCGAGTAGAAAGGAAATGGCAAAGGACAGTCTCATCAGTGGCGATCCGGATTGCGGTCACTTCAATCCCCCCGAGTCAGCCAAGCCCCTCGCTTCACGTCACGCTGCAAAGAAGGTAGGCTCGCCAGTCAAGCTGGGGACGATCCCCACCATCCTAACTGCACGCCCTCCTCCGCTCCACACCGGCCGTTGGGGGTGCCCTGACGAGCTCGTGCGAACAGAACTCGACAATCCTTCGTTCGGCATAATACGATGCCTTGCCCGGGAAAGCGCCAGCAACGAAGCCCGCGTGGCCGCCACGCTCATGAAATTCCGGAGTGAGGCAGGGGTTCATAGCGGCAATGTCAGCCACAAGGTCGAGCACCTGCGGCGGATGAAATGGGTCATCTCTGGCACTAAGCAGCAATGTTGGGACGCGAATCGACTTTAGGAACGCCAGGGAACTCGAGCGGCTGTAGTAGTCATCCGCATTCCGAAACCCGTGGACAACCGACGTGAACGCTTCATCGAATTCCCATAGGCTTCGGGCCGACGCGACGGAAGCTCTCGAAGCGGCAGTCGGAAATCGATCGAGCTTCGCTAACGCCTTCCGACGAAGAGTCCTGAGGAAGTGGCGCTCGTAAATGCGTGAGAATCCCCGATGGACGTGCTGACAGGACTGACTGAGGTCAAATGGGGTGGAGACTGCGGCCGCTGCGAAGAGACGGGGCGGCAACCTGTCACCACGCTCACCCAGCCATTTCAGCGCGACATTTGCGCCCAGCGAGACGCCAACTATGGCGCACGGTGCCTCCGGATGCTCTTCCGCCACTCGGCGAACAACGAGGTCCAGGTCGCTTGTCTCACCGGAGTGGTATGATCGCGGGGTGGCATTCACCTTCCCGTCGCAGGTTCTGAACAGCAGGAGGTCCAGTCCCCACTTCCGCGTTCGCACCTCGACCGCCAGACCGCGCACGTAGTGCGACAGCTGAGAACCCTCCAAGCCATGCAAGAGAATGATACGTGGGGTCGCATATCCGGCGTTAATGCGTACGACGGTTAGCTTGTCTCCGTCCGGAGTTGGCCAGCTCTCAGCGGTGGTAGGGCCGAGTGCTGCGGAGCGAAATAGCTTTGGCCACAACGTCATAGAGTGTGCTTCGGGAAGCCACCAAGCCGGCTTGAACGCGGTCATCATGGGCTACCCTACTCGCTTCCCGCCCCCAAAAGGACCGGAGAGAGCTGACTTGCTGATGGCTGAAAGAGGTAACAAGTCGAGGCGCTGGTGAGCGAGATCAGATCCGCACCTCAAGCCGGGACCGGCCCCTATCGCTGGCGCCAACGGGTCTGTCCCGGGTGGGGTGTGGTGCTGATCCTCGCGGGCGCTATCGTTGCGTCCAGGTGAGCGGAACGGCGCCGACCCTTGAACGCGTGCGGGCAACCCGTGATCGACTGGCTTCCAAGACCCCGGGCGAGTGGAAAGCAGCGGCGGCGACATGCGGAATCAGAATTCCCCGACAAAGCCGATCTCAGAGTGCAGCTCCTGGCCGAGGCGGGTACGGACAGTCGCCTGAGCGTGCGATATCACAGCGCGGACATGCGCAGCGGTGGCGGAGCCGAGATTCACGATGATGTTGGCATGTACGTATGAGATCTGCGCGTCGCCAACGCGGTAACCCTTGAGACCGCATTGATCGATGAGGCGACCGGCACCCACCGCTTCGATCTTCTTGAAGATCGAACCCACACTGGGGTACAGCTCCAACCAGGGATGACGCGCTCCACGCCAGCTCAGGTTTTCCTGCATTACACGTTGCATGCGCTGGACGTCATCGACACCCAGCTGAAAGGTGACGCCGAGGGCCACGTCTTGGCGGCGGTGCAACACGCTCGTGTCATAACCAAACTCCATGTACTCGCCATTCACGGTGCGCCGATCACCTTCTTCGCTCAGGAGTTCGCAAGATTCGACGATCTCCTCGAGGAACATAGTGCGTGCCCGCTCGGGAGCTGGAGAGAGAAAATGGAGGTTCTGCCAGACCGCCCCGCCAACCGTACTGGGGATGCCGATATAATGTTCGAGGCCTGAGAGGCCGCGACGCACAGCGGCGAAGATCAGGTCGCGGACGATCGCACCACTTTCCGCCCGGAGATGCCGTCCGCGAAACGAGAATGCGCGTGCACAATTCCGAATGACGATGCCGCGGAAACCACGGTCCCCGAACAGAACGTTGGCCCCCAGCCCGAGGACGAAATGAGGGGTGGCGGTTCGGCGAGCGGTCAGGACCGCGTTTGCCAGATCGTCGGCATCGATGGCATCGTACAGAAGATCGGCGGGACCGCCGATGCGAAACGTGGTGTAAGGAGCGAGCGGCTCGTGCTGTTTCAGCCGCGCGAGGTCAAGTACCGTGCGGGCCGCAGCGACGAAGGACGAATAATGAGGGGACGCGTTCATCGGGCGCTCAAAGAAACCATTAGTCCTTCATCACCGCCAGCGTGCGCAATGTTCAAGGGGACGCCACCGTGATGTACCACGTCGTGCCGCTCAGTTGAAGATGGTGAAAAGAGGCTTCTTTCCCGTACTCGCGCTGTTGGTGGCGAGTGCGGCACATGCGCAGCGGACCGAGTTGGAGCGGTTCATTCACCAGCGAGTGCTGTCGAACGGGCTCGAGGTGATTGTCGCGGAGAATCACGGTGTACCGCTGGCCACGGTGGAGTTCGACGTCAAGAACGGGTCCTTCACGCAGCCTCACGGCTACGAAGGGCTGGCGCACATGTATGAGCATATGTTCTTCAAGGCCAATGCCCGGTTGCCCAACCCGGACGACTTCATCGAACGCGCGTCGGAGCTGGGGGCCGTGTTCAACGGCACTACGCAGGAAGAGCGTGTCAACTACTATGTGACGCTGCCCGCAGACAGTCTGGAGGGCGGGCTAGAGTTGATTGTCGCCGCCCTGCGACAGCCTCTGTTTCTGCGCACGGAGCTTGAGCGCGAAAGACAGGTTGTTCTCGGCGAATATGACCGCAACGAATCGAGTCCGTTCTTCGAACTTGAAAAGGCCATGGATCAGCTACTCTATCCTGGCCAATGGAGCCGGAAGAACATCATTGGGGACCGCGACGTCCTGTCGACGGTCACACCCGACAAGATGCGGGAGATTCAGGGCCGATACTATGTGCCCAACAATTCCGCGTTGATCGTGACCGGAGACGTCGATCCGGCACAGGTCTTCGGCTTGGCTGAGCGCACTCTGGCCGACTGGAGGCGCCGCCCGGATCCGTTCGAAGTGGCACCGATTCCTCCGATTCCTCCCCTCGACAGCAGCGCAGCCGTATTCGTGGAGCAACCTGTCGGCGCAGTGACGGTAGAGATGCGATGGCAGGGACCCAGCGTGCGCAGTGATCCGGCGGCAACCTACGCCGCAGACGTCTTTTCCGATGCCCTGAACCAGCCGGGGTCGACGCTGCAACGCCGTCTGGTTGACTCGGGCTTATTCCAGTCTGTCCTCGTCAACTACTACACCCTCGATCACGTCGGGCCCATCACCATATTGGGACAGACCACCCCGGAGCGGTTGAAGGAGGCAATTCGCGCCCTGAATGGCGAGATCCGGCAGCTCGCGGACTCCGGGTATATCACGCAGACTGAACTCGATGCCACCAAGGCACAGCGGGCGGTGAGCACCGCGTTCGGCTTCGACCGTCCATCGGACTTCGCTCACACCCTTGGATTCTGGTGGAGCGTGGCGGGCCTCGAGTATTACATGGGCTACGTGGACAACATGGCGGCGCAGTCGCTCGAGGACCTGCGACGGTACGCGCGGAAGTACATCGTGGAGCGTGATCGAGTCGTGGGACTCCTCTTGCCCCCTGGTACGCGTTCGCGAATCGGGCTCGCGACCACGGACGTACTGCCGCGCGGAACACCGTGAAGCGCGCCGGATGGGGAAGGGGAATCGGCCTTCGCCGTGCGCGGGTTCCGGTGGCGGCGGTGCTTGCCGTCATGGCGAGTCGGTTGCCGACGGCGTCTGGCGCCCGACCGACAGGAGCGCAAGCGGCTGATACGGGGACGGTCGCGTATGACGTATCGGGCCTCCACGTGATACAGCGATTTGCGACGACGAGCGATATCGTCGTGGCCAACCTGTACCTGCTTGGCGGCGTACGGAATGTCTCGGATGACAACGCCGGAATAGAACTCCTCCTGCTCGAGGCGAGCGAGCGCGGCACGAAATCGCGTTCGCTCGACCGTCTGCGTCAGCTGATGGCTCGACTGGGCACTTCCATCGTCACCGGTGCGCGGGCGGACTGGTCGTCGATCGGCATGCGGGCCACGCGCACGACCTTTGATTCCACGTGGGACGTGTTCGCAAGCCGTGTGATGGAACCGCTCCTCGACTCAGTTGACGTGGAACTCGTGCGCGGTCAATTGCTGGCTGCTGTACGGCAACGTCGCGACTCGCCAGATGCGCTGGTTGACTTCCTTGCTGACTCGTTTGCCTTTGCGGGACACCCGTACGCCCGCCCTCCGGCAGGAACGGAGTACTCCCTTTCCCGCATTTCGGTGGGCGATCTGCGCCGCTATCACGCCGGAAGCTTTGTGAAATCCCGGATGCTTCTGGTCGTCGTCGGCAATGTTACGCGGTCAAAGGTGGAGCGCGCGATCTCACGAACGCTGGGGCATCTGCCGGCCGGGTCATATCGATGGATCTTGCCCGATACGCTTCCACATTCGCAGGCCGCGGTGCTCGCGGTGTCGCGATCCCTGCCCACCAACTACATCCTGGGCGAATTCGCCGGCCCCGCGGCGGATTCCCGCGACTATCAAGCGCTACGGATTGCCACTGCGGTGCTCTCGGGTCAGTTGTTCAGCGAGATCCGATCCCGGCGAAACCTGACGTACGCCGTGGAAGCCCCGTTTGTCGAACGCGCAGTGGCCGCTGGCGGCCTGTACGTAACAACAGTCTCCCCTGACGTCACGCTGGGTGTAATGCGGCAGGAGCTGGACGCGCTGAAGGGTGGATTCGTCGACCGGAGCGCGCTCGAACGCCTGGTGCAACAATTTGTCACGCAGTACTTCATTGACAACGAGTCGGCAGCTGACCAAGCGGACTTTCTCGCGCGTGCGCAGCTCTATCAGGGTGACTACCGTGCGGCGGACCGCTTCGGCAACGACCTTCGCGCCATTACCGGGGAGGACATTCGCCGCGTTGCCCAGCGATACATGAGGGATGTGAAGTTCGTCTTTGTGGGTGACACCAACCGCGTGCCCACCCGGATTATGGAACGCTTCTGAGTCGCCGGACCTGCGAAGGCACTCCCAGCGCACTGCGCAACGCTGTAGCCAGTACGGCGTTCGACGCGATGCCATCCGGCCCCAAGCAGTCGGGGCGCCCACTCCAGTCGGAGAGCACCCCACCGGCCTCCTCGATGATGGGAAGAAGAGGGGCGACGTCCCAGGGGTGCAGCCGGTCATCCGCCATCAACTCCGCCCGCCCGGTCGCTACCAGCACGTACCCGTAGCAGTCACCCCATGAACGGGCGATCGCTACGCGACGCGTGAGCGCGCTCCAGCGTTCCGCGCCCCGGAGATGCGACGGGAACCGCACGTCGGTGGCCACTATCGTGGCGTCCGCTATGGACGCCGTTGTCGACACATGGGTGCGCGTTCCGTTGTGCCAGCATCCGCTTCCGCGCACGGCGACGACGGTGTCGTCGGTAGCCGGGCACCGGATCCCCCCCGCGACGATCTCGCCCGAGACTTCCAGCGCCACCATCGAACCCCAAAGCGGTACGCCGCGAATGAAACTCTTCGTGCCGTCGATCGGATCGATGTACCAGCGCCGCGCGGGAGACCGCTCAGTTGGTGGCAACTCCTCACCCAGAACGCTGTCGGTCGGGAAGCGCGCTTCGATCCAATCACGAACGGCGTGTTCGGCCGCCCGGTCGGCGATGGTCACTTCCGATCCATCGCTCTTGCGTTCCACCGTGAGGTTCTTCCGAAAGTGACGCAACGCAGCGTCGCCCGCCACCTGCACGATGTCGGTGACAACTTCCAGGAGTGATTGATTCGACGGAGCCGTCACCCCGCGAGCAGCTCGGTCAAATGCGGCGGTCCAGTGATCATGCCGTAAACTCCTCAGCGACGACGCGCGAGTGCAAGGCGCCGGTCTGCAAAGCGCGTCCCACGACGGCTCCAGTGACCAATCGCTCCTCAAGGGCACGCAGCTCGCCCATCGACGCAATCCCGCCGGCAACGTATACGGGACAGATGCACGCGTCGATGATGTCTTCCACGAGACGGAGATCGTTGGCGATGGATTGCCGATGGTCGATGGGCTCAACGAGGATTCCGGCAAGGCCGACGTCCTGGACCTCGTCAAGTACCTCGCCAACGGGGACTGGCCGCGCCGGACTCCAACCACAGGCCGCGACGCGTCGATGCTGCACTTCGACCGACAGGATGATCGAGTTCTCGAAGAGCTCTGTTGCGTCAGCAAGCCACCAGGGATCCGGCACGACGGAGCTTCCGACGACGGCAAAGCGGGCACCGGAGTTCACCAGTTGGCGCACATCGTCTGTCGCGGAGACTCCGCTGCGCACCAAGAACTCAGCGGCGCCATCCCACAGCAGGTCCCGTATGACCCCACGGTTGGCAGCATGCGCCGATGTCGCATCCATGTCCGCAAGGTGGATCTGACAGAACCCGTCTCGAACGTACGAGCGCACGAGCGACAGAGGCTCGACTGCTTGGAAATGATCGGTGCGCAGCGATCCCTCGGCGGGCAGCGCGCACATTCCGGCCCGCAGGTTGATGGCTGGAATCGCGATCACTGAGGAATCGCGACGGGCGCGTTGGGCACACGCTCAATGACGGGGCGGGCGACGGATGCGGGTGCGTCAGTCATGGTGTTCGTTCATGGGCCGTTGGAGAAGATCTGTCCATATCAGTGAGAAAGGGAGGAGAGAAGGAGAAGAGCAGCCGCGGCAAGGCTGTGGCTCCGGGACTACTGGTGGCCGTTCGCCACGGATCGCGAGCGCAGTGAGGAGGACGACATCAACGTAGCAGCCCCCCAGGATTGTCGCTTCAGGCTCTCCGGTGCGAAGCGAATCTCGAGTGACTGACCCGGCTCTCAAACCGTTGCGTTCGAGCCGCTTGTGAATAAGTTCACAACTCCAACGCCCGGCCTCCTGGGCGACAGCCAGCGCTCTGCTCACCCACCTTGCTTAGCCGATAGAGGTCATTGGTGATGAGGTATTTCAGGCTCGTTCTGGCGTCGGGCATGCTCATGCTCGGGGCTTGTAGTGGCGGCGAGCCGAGCCATGTTGATACCACTTCGAATCTTGATACCGTGGCGATGCCAGCTCCCATGCCCGCGTCGCCGGGCCGTTCAGTGGCAGCGGCGCCCATCACGGGACAGATTCACGAAGTCAAGCTGATCGGCGACGCCCAAGGCTATCGGTTTGAACCGGCGAACATCACCGCCAGGGTGGGAGACGGCATCCGGTTTGTAGTCATGTCGCTACCACCTCACAACATCGCATTTGACCCTGCTACTATTCCCGCTGGCTCCAAGGAACAGCTGTTTGCCAACATGCCGAACAGCACAGATGGGACTTCCGACATGCTCATTGCGGAGAATGACACCCTGCTGCTCTCCCTGGGTAATCTGCCGCTGGGGAAGTATCCCTTTCACTGCACACCACACCTGGCCATGGGGATGAAGGGAGAAATCACCGTTATCCCATGAGCGGAGACTGGGGGGCCACCCCGGGGTTCGGTTGGCGATGACTGCGACGATGCTCGATTTACGGGGTCTTCCCAAGGGGGAAGCGTATCGGCAGCTGGACGCGCATTGTCGTGCGGTGTTGTCCGGAATTCACGATCCGGTCGCAGGGATGGCCACCATCAGCTGCCTCCTTCGAGAGGGGTTTGGCCATCTGTGGGTCGGCTTCTACCGAGCGGTGTCGTCTGGCTCCGTTCTGCGCGTTGGACCGTATCAAGGTTCGCTGGGCTGTTTGGAAATACCGCTGGGATCAGGGGTGTGCGGTACCGCCGCCGCGCAGCGCCGAACCATCATCGTACCCGATGTGAGCCAGTTCCCCGGTCACATCGTGTGTGATGCCCGGGCACGTTCCGAAATCGTTGTGCCAGTCTTCGACAGGCACGAGCAACTGTCAGCAGTCCTCGACATCGATAGCGAGAGGCCCGACACCTTCGATAGTGACGACACACTGGGACTGGAACGACTGGTGACGTGGTTCACGTCGACTGATGACGCCAGCTAGTCGGGTCCGGCTTCGCCCCGTGCTGCGGATGCAGCGTCTCTCTCCCTATCTGACGGTACGAGAACGCGGCACATCGGAGTGACCATGCGGGGCTATTCGGACAGAATCGACCACGCGCTGGCGTTTGCTGCCAAGCAGCACGATCAACAGGTCAGGCGTGGTATGAAGCCGCCATATTTCACGCAACCTGCGAACGTGGGCCTCGTTCTGGCTCGCTACGAGCGTGATGACACAACGGTGATCGCAGGGATTCTGCACTCGGTGGCGGAGGACACCCTTGGCAACGGCTATGCGGCCGTGACGCTCAGGCAGCGAATTCTCGATAAGTTCGGCGACGAGGTACTGGAGACTTTGCTCGCGGTCTCGCAGCGGCGCACGGGCGACGACGGAGTCGAGCTCTCATACGATGAGCGGCGGGAGGATATTCTCGACCGTCTGAGCGCGATGTCGGAGCCGGCACGTTGGGTCCTTGCCGCGATCGCACTGCATAGCGCGGCAACTGCTCTCTCAAACCTGCGACGTACCGTAGACCCGACATCTGTGTGGAGTCAGTTGCCAGGAGGACGGACCGAAACGGTGCACTGGTATCGTCGTATCCATGATCGCCTGCGAGATGTCGGCTTCTACGCGCCGATCAGGGACGAGTTGGCGGAGATTGTGAGCGCGCTCGAATCGTGGCGTGATTGAGCCGGGACCAGCGACACGGCGCCAGAGCACCAACGGTCTGACGGGGCGACTCATCGCGCGGCATAGTGTGCGCTGACGTACTCATCGACAATTCGGAGAAACTGCGGCACGATATCATCCCCTCGCAGCGTCGTGCTCAGTCGTCCATCGACATATACAGGCGCTCTGGGTTCTTCGGAGGTTCCCGGAAGTGATATCCCGACATGGGCGTGCTTTGATTCGCCTGGTCCGTTCACGACACATCCCATGACCGCGATGCGCAGGTCTTCCATTCCCACGTGGCTGCGTCGCCACACTGGCATCTGATCTCGAATGTAAGACTGGATGTCTTCCGCCATTTGCTGAAAGAACGTGGATGTGGTCCTGCCGCATCCTGGGCAGGCCGTTACCTGTGGGGCGAACTGGCGAAGCCCCAGCGACTGGAGGATCTGCTGCGCCACGCGAACTTCTTCGGTGCGATCACCTCCGGGGCGCGGGGTCAGTGATACGCGGATGGTGTCACCGATACCCTCCGCCATGACGATGGCCAGACCAGCAGTGCTGGCAATGACGCCCTTCGTGCCTAAACCTGCTTCGGTAAGGCCGAGGTGTAGAGGAAAGTCGCAGCGCGTGCCCAAACGCCGATAGACATCAACCAGGTCAGGTACTTGGGAGACCTTCGCGGAAATGATGATGCGATCGTGGGACAGTCCGGTTTCCTCGGCCAGCGACGCCGAACGCAGGCCGCTCTCAACCATGGCCTCGATGTACACATCTCGGGCGTCGCTCGGGCTTGCGAGCCTCGCGTTCTCGTCCATCATCGCTGTGAGGAGATCCTGATCGAGCGAACCCCAGTTCACACCGATGCGAACGGGCTTCTGATGGTCGACAGCACATCGGACGATGGTACGAAAGTTCTCGTCGCGCCGACGGCTGCCGACGTTCCCTGGGTTGATCCGGTACTTCGCCAGCACCTCTGCGCACGCAGGATAGCGGGTGAGGAGCAGGTGTCCGTTATAGTGGAAGTCCCCAATGATGGGAACGTGTACCCCCCGGTCCCTGAGGCGGGCATTGATCTCTGGAACAGCGACAGCGGCGGCATCGTTGTTTACGGTCACTCGCACCAGTTCGGAGCCAGCATGGACCAGCGCAATGATCTGGTGTGCTGTCCCCTCGGCATCGGCTGTATCCGTATTCGTCATCGACTGCACGACGATCGGATGGTCAGAGCCCACCAACACGCCGCCGACGTTGACGGTTGCCGTTCGTCTTCGATGCCCGATCGTCACGAGACTGAACCTCCGCTGGCCCACCAGTCCAAAGCTACCTAGTCAAGTTCGCGAACTCGGCCGCCCTCTGCGCCGAGTAAGCACCGACTCCGTAGCCTCGGTCAACCGTTCCCGCAGTTGCGCTCGGTACGAGGCGATATCTGCCCGGAGGGACAGCAAGGCGCCGGCAGACACGACTTCCCCAGACGCATCAAGGCGCTCAGCAATGTCTAGCGCTCGACTCCATGAGCACCCGAACGTATCCCGTATATCTCGCGCAACCGCGATACGCAGAATGATGTCCAAAGGGATCCGCCTATCGCGGCCCTGTACGCCGTGCGGTGCTGCCGGATTGAGCAGGTGCGAGAATAGGTTCTCGAGGGATTTCGCCGACATTCCTAATGACATTGCCGCCGCACGCGTGTTGAATGCCGGCACGCTATATTATCCTCCGTGATGAGGATAATATATGGTACTCCCGCCACTTCGTGGTGGACATGGCCAAGGTTACTCCCCGTCCAACCTGCGATAACAATGTGGCAACAGAAGATTTGCGTACGCGGCCCGTCACCTCAAGCGTTGCTCGCGAGACTAAATAGTGGTGGGCCAGCCAGCACTGCCACCGATCCAACGAGGGCCGTTTCGTCACGCGTTGGAGTGCGGAAAGATTGGCGAGCTTATCCAGAGCGGCCGTCCCTATCGGTGGCTCGTAGCCTGCGGGAATCGATTTCCGGGCGGCTCTGCGGGTTGCTCGATGCTGGCACCCGCTCGCTCCAACTGTGTGTGAACCGCATTTGGACCTGTCCCACCGTCGATATCACGACGTAACAACGACGCAAGTGGTGAGAGGGCATCGAGTACATCTGGGCCGAATCGGGCGTTCGCGTGCGCGTAGGACGCTCTTGGCAGATCCGCAAGGTCGACACCGTTGTCCTCGCTCTGCCGGATAAGCTGCCCGACTGAAGCATGCGCTTCCCGAAAGCTCACCCCTTTGGCCACCAGATAGTCGGCCAAGTCCGTCGACATCATCGTGCTGGATACGGCTTTCCGCATCCTGTCGACGTCGAACCGGAGCTCGCTGAGCGTGCCGGAAACAGCCGGCAGGACAAGCGACATGGCATCCACAGCGTCGAAGAGCACTCGCTTGTCATCCTGAAGGTCCTTGTTGTACCCGCTGGGCAGTCCTTTCAGTGTGGCGAGCAGAGAAGTGAGGTCTCCCAGGAGGCGCGACGCGGAGCCGCGCGAGATCTCCAGCGCATCGGGGTTCCTCTTCTGAGGCATCATGCTCGACCCCGTTGTGAAGGCGTCGCCAAAGCGCACGAACCCGAATTCCGCAGAGCCGAAAATGATCAGGTCCTCGGCAAGTCGGGACACGTGAACCGCCAGCAGCGACAGGGCGAAGACTCCCTCTGCGACGAAGTCTCGGTCCGCTACGGCATCGATGCTGTTGCTCGAGATGGCGGCAAAGCCAAGGCTTCCCTGAAGCAGGACCCGTGACACCGGGAATGCACAACCGGCAACGGCCCCGCTGCCGAGTGGAAGCACGGAAGCGGCACGGGCTGCGGCAGCCAGGCGAGAGCGGTCGCGCTGGAGCGGCCAGAAATGAGACAGCATCCAGTGTGCTCCGCTGACGGGTTGTGCGCGTTGCAGGTGTGTGTACGAAGGAACAATAGCCTGTTCGAGGGTCTCCGCCTGACGCAACATGACGCGTTGCAGCGCCTTGATGACATCATCGAGACGCGAGCATGCGTCGATCATCCACATGCGGGTTGCGGTCGCGACCTGGTCGTTGCGGCTTCGACCCGTGTGAAGCTTGGATGCGACGTCGCCGATCGCTTCGTGCAGCATCCGGTCGATCATCGTGTGCACGTCCTCGTCGGTCGGCACTGGATTCTCTCCTGCGGCCAGCCGGTCGCCTACCAGGTCCAGGCCGCGCTCGATCTCGCGGCTTTCCTGCAGCGACAGGACGCCGGCACTCCAGAGTGCGACCGCCCAAGCCTTGGAGAGTTTGATGTCGAAAGGCCACAGCCGCAAATCCTGACCAATGGAGCGATTGATCGCGTCCATGACCTCAGATGTTCCCCGGGCGAATCGTCCTCCCCAAAGTCTGTGGCCAGACGGGGACTGTGCCGGCGAGTTGTCGTCGAGTACCTGTGCCGGGGTCACGTGAGCGCGAGCGCAGGAGGAGTCGCCGCGGAACCCTGATGGGTCCCGCCTCTCTCCAGTTCCTTCAGGGCACGAACGCGGCTTGGCAATCCGTAGAGGCGGATAAAACCGGCCGCATCGCTCTGCTGGTACACGTCGTCCTCACCGAACGTGACGAACCGATCGTCGTACAGAGCGTTCTCGCTTTCGCGCCCAGCGACCGCGACACTGCCCTTGAACAACTTTAGCGTAACGGAACCGCTCACCAGCTCTTGGAGCTTGGCGACAAACGCGTCGTAGGCCTCACGCTCGGTGCTCCACCATCGGCCTTCGTAGACGAGGTCAGCGTATCGTGGTGCGATGAGGTCCTTGGCTGCGAGAGAACGGCGGTCCAGCACGAGCATTTCAAGTTCGCCGAGTGCGGTGTAGAGCAGTGTGCCGCCCGGAGTTTCGTATACGCCGCGAGACTTCATCCCGACGAGGCGATCCTCGACGATGTCAGCCCGACCCACTCCGTGTCGGCCCGCTACCGCATTGAGCGCAGTCACGAGCTCGACCGGGTCGAGGATATCTCCATTGACCGATACGGGTGTGCCCTGCGAAAACCCGATGGTGATTAACTCCGGCTGGTCTGGTGCGTGGGCTGGGTCGAGGGTCAGGAGAAAGAGATCCTCCGGGGGCGGCTGATTCGGGTCTTCGAGCACTCCACCCTCGTGCGAGATGTGCCAGAGATTGCGATCTCGTGAGTAGATCTTCCTTGCCGATGCCGCGACAGGAATCCCCTTTGCTGAAGCGTAGGCGAGGGCATCCTCCCGGCTCCGGATGTCCCACTCGCGCCATGGGGCAATGACCTCGAGTTCCGGCGCAAACGCCATGTATGTGAGTTCGAACCTCACCTGATCGTTGCCTTTTCCCGTGCACCCATGTGCCAACGCGCTGGCACCGATCGCGCGTGCCACTTCCACCTGTCGGCGTGCGATGAGCGGACGGGCCATCGACGTGCCGAGAAGATACTTGCGACCGTACACGGCTCCCGCACGCAGCGTTGGGAAAGCGAAAGACTCGACGAACTCACGACGCAGATCTTCGACATAGCACTCGGATGCTCCCGAGCGGAGGGCCTTTTCGCGAATACCTCGGAGTTCGTCTGTGCCTTGTCCTACATCTGCTGCCACGCAGACGACTTCTGCGTCGTGGTGATCACGCAACCACGGGACAATGATCGAAGTATCCAGCCCGCCCGAGTATGCGAGCACAATGGTCTGCATCGGCAAACTCCGCAAAACGTGCGACGTGATATGTATTCACCCGTTGTGCATAATTAACCGGCCCGTGTGCGCCCGTCAATCCGGACAGCGATCTCGAACGATTTGGTCGCAACCCACCGCACAGCTCGGAGGTAGTGGTGGCCCGTGGCGGCGCCTTGTCAGGGGGGAGATATCTTCGAGGGGGTGGACGACGCTCCTGGAACCTTGCGATGGTCGTGATCGAACGCCCGAGAATCAGGCAGTCATCCGCCCTTTCTGGTCAGTCTCTGGATGCGCCGCTCAAGACGTTCGCGGGCCCCAACCGAACGACAAATTACAAGCACGGTGTTTTCGCCACCGAGCGTGCCCAAGACGTCCGAGAACCCCTCAAAGTCGAGCGCCTCCGCAATCGGTTGTGCTCCGCCGGGAACAGTCTTGAGGACGAGCAGCTCGCGCACACCGTCCATCGTCGCAAAGAACTGCGGCAGCACGTCATCCAACATGGCCCGGGCGTCGTCCGTGGCGGCGTCGGGCGACGCATACCGAACCCCACTCGGAGATGGTATCCGCGCGAGTCGGAGTTCGCGAAGATCGCGCGAGAGGGTCGACTGCGTCACCTGAAGACCGCGGTCGTGCAGCAGGCGACGAAGCTCCTCCTGACTCGGAACGGGCTGGGACTCGACGATCTCGAGAATGAGGCGATGACGCTGCTTCTTCTGCACGATGTCGGACACCTCGGCTGATTTCCGCCTCGACGATAGCAGACGCTAGGCGAGGTCGTAAGTCGTCCTACTGGTTCGAGGAGGGCTTGATGCCCGTTCGGCGAGTTCGTGGTGATCGCCCGAATGTCACCCGCTGGATGCCCGCGGCACTCCTCCGGAATCCGTAAGCAGCTGGTGTGACGACGCCGTTGACAGCGAGGGAATGCAACAATATGCATTCTGTGTGCATAGAATTCCCGTCGGCGTCCTCGGCGCAAGTGGCTACGCAGGGCGAGAGCTCTGCGCTCTGATTGGCGCTCACCCTCGGCTAAAGCTCGGCTTTGCAGCCGCGAACGAGCGACGCGGCGAGCAAATCCTTGTTGACGGACGCTCGATTGTGATGGTTGCGTCCGACGACGCGCCGTTCCAACAGACGGAGCTGGTGTTCAGCGCTCTTCCGCACGGTGCCTCGGGGGAGTGGGTGCACCGGGTTCGAGGAGCGGGGGTTCGCGCAATCGATCTTTCGTCCGACCTGCGCCCCGGCCATACCAGCGAGTCTGTGCCCTACGGGTTGACGGAGCTGACCCGTGAGACCCTGCGAGGAGCGACAGTCGTGGCCAACCCAGGGTGCTACCCGACAGCGGTACTGCTGGGCTTGGCGCCTCTGCTGCTACGCGGGCTGACTCGTTCCGGTGGCCTGATCGTTGTGCATGCCGCAAGCGGAGTTACCGGGGCTGGGAACGCACTGCGTGCCGATCTGATGTTTGGTGAGGTCGCGGAGAATTTCCGTGCATACGCCGTTGGCAATGAGCATGGGCATGTGCGGGAGATGCGTGCGGTCCTCTCGTCGCTGGGAGCCGATGTCGACCTCGTATTCACGCCGCACCTGTTGCCCGTGGCTCGGGGCATTCTTGCGAGCATGACCGTACCGATGAGCGATGTGCTGGCCAATCCGTTGCAGATCTGGCGGGACCACTATGCCGGCGAGCCTTTTGTGGAAGTGACGTCTGACCTGCCATCGCTCCGTGACGTGGTACGCCGAAACGTAGCTCGGATCAGTGTTCGCACCATCCAGGGCCTGAGGCAGCCTGCTCTTCTGGTATTGACGGCGATTGACAATCTCATGAAGGGAGCGGCGGGCCAAGCACTCCAGAATGCCAATCTGGCGCTCGGCCTGACCGAGACTCTAGGACTACCCCAGTGATACGTGTTGTGAAGATTGGTGGACGAGTCCAGGCGGATCCTGCTCTTGCCGGTGTTCTGGCATCCCTGACCATGGACCCTCGGTGGCGCCTGTGTGTGGTTCATGGCGGTGGGGAGGAGCTTACTGATATCCAGCGACGGCTCGGTCGAGAGGCACATTTCGTCGGCGGACGGCGCTACACGAGTCCCGAAGACATGGACGTTGTGCGAATGGTTCTGTCCGGGATGGTCAACAAGCGGCTGGTGAGCCAGCTGCTGAATGCAGGAGTGCCCGCCGTTGGGGTCTCGGGAGAGGACGGTGGATTGCTGCCAGCGATGCTCTACGACGAGGGACGGCTGGGAGCGGTCGGCCGTCCGGCGCTTGCTGATCGCCGCCTGCTGGACACCCTCCTTGGTGAGGGATTCGTTCCAGTGATTTCACCCGTTGGGCGCGATGTTGTCGGCGGTGGCGGATTGAACATCAACGGAGACGATGCAGCAGCCGCGATTGCCGAGTCAGTTTCCGCAGACGAGCTGCATCTCGTGGTGGACGTGGCTGGCGTACTCGATACCGCTGGGATACCGCTAACGAGCGTGGACGCGGATGATATCGAATTATTGCTCGATGGCGGTGTGGCGCGTGGCGGCATGGCCGCCAAACTGCAGGCCGCGCGGCGCGCGATGGCCGGTGGGGTGCCCTGTGTTCGCATAGGAGACGTGTTATCGCTGCAGGACCGGTCGCGTGGCACCGTCGTCACGCATTCACCATCGACAGTTTGAACCATGACATCCCAGTCCACTTCGGCACCGCCGGCGTCCGACGCCCTGCTCCCCATCTACAAGCGTCCACCCATGGAGATCGTCGGCGGGGAGGGGGTGACGCTGTACGACGCAGACGGGAAGTCGTATATCGACTTCACGAGCGGCATTGCTGTCAATGCGCTTGGCTACTCTGATCATGGTCTCCAGGAGGCATTGCATACGGCTGCAGACAACCTGGTCCACGTGTCCAATCTCTTTCGCACGGCGCCAGGTGAACGGCTGGCCGAGCGCCTGGTCGAGTTGTCGTTCGCCTCAAAGGTGTTCTTCTGCAACTCAGGTGCTGAGGCGAACGAGGGGGCTTTCAAGTTCGTCCGCAAATGGGCCCGCACTCAAGGAGGAGGTGCCGCCAAGCATGAGATCATAGCGCTGCGCGGTGCATTCCATGGGCGATTGTTCGCCACGCTTGCGGCGACGGATCGGCCAGCGTATCGCGCACCGTTCCGGCCACTCGCGGGCGGGATTTCAGTCGCCGAACGGGACCTGGAGGAAATTGAGTCCATTGTCGACAGTGAGAATACTGCGGGTCTTGTTGTGGAACCGGTGCAAGGAGAGGGTGGTGTGCGGGTGATCGACCGAGGATTCCTCCGTGAACTCCGAGCGTTGACGCGCGCGCGTCAGGTCGCGCTCATTTTTGACGAGATTCAGTGTGGTCTGGGACGTACGGGAACGCTGTTCGCGTATCAGGGCCCTAACGTGGAACCGGACGTGCTGACACTGGCGAAGCCGATCGCCGGTGGCCTGCCAATGGGCGCGATCCTCATGACTGACGAGATCGCAGCTGCCATGCAGCCGGGCGATCACGGGACGACATTTGGCGGTGGGCCGTTTGTCTCGAGCATCGCGCTGCACGTCATCGGCCGGATCGCAGATCCCGCATTCCTGGCTCGGGTGCGGGCCAGCGGAGAGTGGCTTGGCAGCGAACTCCGCGCCCTCTCCGATCGCTCGGGACGGATTCGCGCTGTTCGCGGCATCGGATACATCTGGGGCGTGGACGTGAACGAGCCGGCCGCCGATATTATCGCGCGCGCGCGTGACGAGGGCCTCCTGCTGGTTTCGGCCGGCAACCATACGATCCGCCTGCTGCCGCCGCTTGTCGCGACCAGGGGTGACCTCGCGGAGGGCCTTGGTCGGTTCGCAGCCGCGTTAGGTTAAAGGGCAGGCACCGCCGTGGTTCCCATTGCGCACCCGGTGCCGTAAGTTCGGCTACCGGCGATGGCGGGGGAACATGACTGCATATCCGTTCAAACCGCTGGAATTCACGAAGCGCCCGCTCAACGAGACACTTCAGCGGGCGCAGGAGTTCTACGCGGAAATGAATGCGCGGCGGACCACGCGGCACTTCGCTACAACCGCAGTACCGAAGGACGCCATCGGCTATGCCATGCATACCGCTGGTACCGCACCGAGTGGTGCGCATCAGCAGCCATGGACATTCGTCGCCATCTCGGACGCCGACGTCAAGCAGCAGATTCGCGAAGCGGCGGAGATCGAGGAGTTCAAGAACTACCACGGCCGAATGCCTGAGGACTGGCTCGCTGCACTGGAACCGCTCGGGACCGATGAGCAGAAGCCGCACCTCACTGATGCACCGTGGCTGGTGGTTGTCTTCCGACAGACTTATGGCCTGAACGCCGATGGCTCGAAGCGGGCATACTACTATACGCAGGAGTCGGTCGGGATCGCGGTGGGACTCTTCGTTGCGGCGGTGCATCACATGGGATTGGTGTCTCTGACCCATACCCCCAATCCGATGGGTTTTCTCGCCGAGCTGCTCGAAAGGCCACCTAACGAGAAGGCGTACCTGATTCTCGCCGTGGGCTATCCTGCTGCTGGCGCGATGGTCCCAGACATCTCACGGAAGGCGCTGGACGATATTTCGACATGGCTCTGACGCCATGAGCCGAACGCTGGCGATCATGCCGCGTCGCGCCCCGTGCATCGGCGACACGGGGATGTTCGAACTGGTTCGACTCAACGCCCCAACCGAACCTGGCACGGCAACTGATCGATCGTCAGCCGAGGAACTCCCACAAGGTCCCGACGAGCAGTATCAGCAGCAACGCGCCGGCGACAATCACGAGAGTCTTCCAGACCGCACGACGCCCGGCACGCACAGGTTCCCTCGACGCTCGCGCAGATAGTCGTGCCCGGAGGCGCGCCTGCGCCCCACCAAGCGGGTCGACAACTTGGCCCGTGGCACGCATGTGCAGTGTCCTATCTCTCGTTGGGCGCTCCGTGGCGTGCCCGGTCCCGTTGATCCTTGCTTCCTCAGGGTCTCCGTACGAAGCGGGTTCCCTTGGGGGAGGCGAGACGGCCGTTGCAGAAGGCTCGACTGCCGGTGCCATGGAGATCTCACGGTCGTCGCCGCCCAGAGCCGGTGATTCCCGCGGTGGTGCGGTCTCAAGTGCTGGCTGCGAAAGTCCATCGTGGTGCTGGGCTGACCCCGGTCTGCGGCGCATATAGGCGCGGGGAAGTCGACTCACGAACGGATCAGCAGGGCGCACTGTCGGGAAACCAGTGGTCGAGATCCGTAGCATCGATCCTTCGCGCCCTCTGATCGATCGCACCACCGCGGGTTCTCCTCGGTCACCCGACGGCGTCGCAAGGAGCTTGTCGACCGGCGGCGACGACTCGATCGGCCCCGGCGCTGATGGCACAACGCTGTCGCGGGCCGCAACGTGCGCGGAGAAGACCCGTTCCTCTGCCGGACGCGGGGCGTCCGATACCAGTGGGGGGGCGGTGCCCCTCCCTGTCACAGCGAGGTCTGTGTGGAGCCCCACTCCCTGTGCGGTGGACTCGGCAAGACTCCCGCTTCCATGCGTGCGCTGCGAAACGGGTTCTGTCACGTCGGCATTCAGCGCCTCCACCGGAGTGATTGCGATGGGGCGGTGCGGCGGATTGTATCGGATCCAGGTGCCACCGACCTGTTGACCTGGTGTCTGTCCAACGCCAGCCTCGGAGTTCGATCTCACCGTCGGATCCCGATCTGAGACAGGGTATCGACTGTCAGCAACAGAGGGCGTGTCCTCCTGAACAAGAAGCTCGGACGGTTTCAGAAGGTCGGGGTCAATTACTGGAGTGGTGGATCCCGGTGGTTCGAGCGACGTGACTGCGACGCGCGCGCTCCGCCCAAGCGTCGTACCAGTTACTCCGCTGCAGGCGCAGCCCAGAGCCGATGCGAGATCAACGAGAACGGGCTGCCGCGTCAGGAGATGCTGAGCGAGATCCAGGATGAGGTCCGCTCCTTCGAGTCCGATCAAGACGCGCTCGTTCGCTCGCTGCCAGAGAGCCTCCGGCGATGGACACCCACCCGGAAGGGACAGGTGCCGCCGGCGATCGGGCGGAAGGATGGCATCGAACACCGCCGGTTGTTCGAGCGGGTCAATGCCGCGCGACCCCAATAGAGCCAGAAACTCGTTGGTCTCGTGCCGGGCGTCGAATTCCGATGCGCTCGCGGCAGGACAGTCCCCGATATATGTCACGTGGAGCGAGCGACCTGAATAGGCCGCCCGCGCGTATCGTGCGGCTGCAACGGGAGGTGCAACTGGAGCGATGAGCAGCGAACCGAGCTCGGCACCGCCCGACAGCAGACGGTCCCGCACATGCGGGCACGCACAGAATACCACGGGGGCGTTTTCCCACGCGTCCAGAGCCCGGAGTGTTGCCACAGCCACAAGCTCATCACCCCACGATCCCGGCAGTACCACATCAAACCCGATGGCGCGGCAGGCGTGCGCGAACTGGATTGGTCGTGCGGGGAGGGCTTCGACTAGTGCGTCATTCCCTACAATGGCAACGGAGAGGAAATTGCTCGGTTGATCGTCAGGGGAGGATGGTGACATTCCATAGTGCAGTCGAGCCCGCTATCCGTTCGGTAAAGCAAGCTTCGGGCCGCTGGGCTGTCCAGAGCAACGCGGATCGAGTTCGTCAGACGATTCTGCGGGAGCGTCGGCGGTGCCCGGAGGTTGTGTAGTGAAGCGAGGTTGCGAGTAGGCCGGCCATGTCCCTGCTGATGCCGGTTGCGGTAGCTGGAGGAGTTGGCGTCGCAGTGGTCGCGCTCCGCTCCGCCGCATCGCGTCGGGTGGAAGCACTTGTGGCGCCCCGGCTGCCCGTGACGGCGGACGGAATTGTACACGGGGCGGCGACGATCACGCTTGAGGGCGGTCCGTTCGCGGTACTCGTCCTCCACGGGTTTGGCGACACCCCGCAATCGGTGCGGAGCCTTTGCTCCTTCCTTCATGAGCGCGGCTGGACGGTTCGCGCCCCTCTGCTTCCAGGGCACGGTCGGTCTCTCCGTGACTTTGCTTCATGCACCGCCGCGGCGTGGATTAATGCGACTCGATGGGCGTATGCTGAACTGCGTCGGACCCACTCGGTCGTGACAGTCGTCGGCCAGTCAATGGGCGGCGCGCTGGCCGTGCTCCTTGCGGCGGGCGCGCCCGAGCTACCCTCGCTCGTGCTCCTGGCGCCCTATCTCACTATGATGCCCAAGGTGTCACGCATCGCGCGGCGAAGCCGGTTCCTGTCGTTGATCGTGCCGTACGTTCGCTCCGCGAGTGCTGAATCGATCTGGGATCCGGTTGAGCGCGCCAACTCGCTCGGGTTCGGGTTCACACCGCCACGATTGCTGGGGGAATTGTCACAGATTACGCACTTGGCGTGGGATGCGGCTCCGGCCGTACGAGCGCCGACCCTCATGCTTCAGTCGCTGCAGGACAATCGCATTTCGCAGCGGGACGCGGAGAGCGTATTCGAACGCCTCGGTGCCGCCACCAAAGAACTCCACTGGTTGAGGGGGTGTGGCCATGTCCTCTCCGTGGACCATGGAAGGGACGAGGTGTTCGCACGAAGTGAGAAGTGGTTGCGCCAATTCGGCGAGGCACGAGGGGACGTGCGCGCCCGAATGGGAGAAGCGTGATTCCGTGAGCCTCCTTCACCCAGGCGTATCTGCGAGCCGTCGAGCGACGGCCTCGTTGCCGAGTTCAACGCCAGCAGAGTCTAGACGGCCCGGGTCTCGCCATGCGCGAGCAACCAGAGCGACTCCGTCGACAGCCGTGCGCTTTCCCAGGCAGCAAGGAGCCGCTGCGGCGGTTCGCGCATCGTCGGCGAGCTTGAACGTACCCCAGTGAATGGGGGCGAAACACACGGCGTCGACTGAGCACTGGTGAGCGCCTGCTAGGCCGTCACGGCCTCCTCGGGGGTCATGTGGACCACGCGCATGAACCACCGGGGCGCATATGCGCCGATTGGGAGCAGCGCTGAGCCGGCCTCCTGTCCACGGGGTTGCGGTCACCAGGTTGGCAGTCAGACGGGTAGGCTGTAGATTAATGACCCTGCGGCCCGGACGGCTTGCACCGTCCGGGCCGCGGCGCGTTCTGCCAGGCGCGAAATGGGATACGAAGTATTGCAGCGGACCCTGACGGCGGAGTACGGATGCCAGAGTTTGGCAGCTGGTCGACCTCGTGGTGGAAGCCAGTAGTCTTCATCGTCATCGCGGGTCACCTCACGAACGTGTGCGTTACACTTTTTCTGCATCGTTCCCAGACGCATCGTGCAGTAAGGTTCCGATGGCTAGCTGCCGTACCGATGCGGGTCTGGCTGTGGCTTACGACGGCCATCGTGACCAAGGAGTGGGTCGCGTGCCATCGAAAGCACCATGCATTCGCGGATCGTGAAGGCGACCCGCACAGCCCTCTGCTCGAAGGCCTGCGCAACATCGTGTTGAAGGGCGCTTTCTACTATCGACGCACGGTGCGCCAGCCGGGGATTCTAGAGAAGTACGGTCGCGGAACGCCCAACGACTGGCTCGAACGGAATGTGTTTACCCGGCTCAACTGGCTTGGGGTGATCGTGATGTTGGCCGCCGACGTGTACCTGTTCGGAATACTGATCGGGGGCGTCGTCTGGGGCGTTCAGATGATCTGGATTCCTTTTTGGGCTGCGGGCGTGATCAACGGAGTGGGCCATGCCGTGGGATACCGCAACTTCCAGCTCAAGGACGAGAGCCGGAACATAGCTCCGATTGCCATCTGGCTGGGCGGTGAGGAGCTGCACAACAACCACCACGCCGACCCCCGGTCAGCGCGCTTCGCAGCCCGATGGTTCGAATTCGATGTGGGCTGGGTGTATCTCCGGGCGCTGTCTGTCCTGGGCCTCGCGGAGATACTTCACGCCGGATCGAGCCGGAGGCGTCAGCAGCCGGTGACCTGACACTGGCTGTTTGCGCAGGGTCGCAGGACTGATTGTCTCGCTGACGAACAGAGGCTGGCATGCCGGAAGTCACTTGCTCGCATTGTGGGCAAACGCGCGCGGGCTTCGAGCGCCCGCCTTTCCCCGGTCAGATAGGGGTTCGCATCGTGGCCGAGATCTGTCAGCAATGTTGGGGAGACTGGTTGCGTCAGCAGACCATGCTGATCAATCACTACGGACTCAATGTCATGGATCCGCAAGCGCGGGCTTTTCTCACACGCAACCTCCAGGCTTTCCTGTTCAAGAGTGGGTCGGGGGAGGATGTGGACACCAGCAAGAAGGGCACCATCAGCTGGTGAATGCCGGGCATGACTGAAGCCCGTTCCTCGAGCACCGGAGGTTCGCATATGCGCTGGGCCCTGGTGCCGGTTGCGGCATTGACAATGATTGGCTGCAGAAGGCCGGGCGCGACGGGTGCGGGTGTCGAGTCGCCCCGCGCCGTTCAGAGGGCAGAGCCAGCCTCGGTGTGGGCAGATTCGGTGCTCGCCACGCTGTCGCTCCGCGACCGCGTGGCGCAGCTGGTGTGGCCTTGGGTTCTCGGAGACTACGTTGCCCAGGGTACGACTGAATGGCGGCGTATCGCGCAACTGATGGAAGTGGAACATGTCGGCGGCGTGATCATCTCGGTCGGATCACCCCTCGACATTGCGGTGAAACTCAATGCCCTGCAGCGGGCGAGTCCGCTGCCGCTGCTCGTTGGCGCGGACCTCGAGACCGGCGCAGGATTCCGCGCTCGCGGCGGGTTCTTCGTGCCGAACGCTATCGACCTGGGTGGGGCCACGACGTTTCCCCTGCAGATGGCGCTGGGCGCAGTGGGCGATACCGCTTTGGTGTACGAGGAGGCCAGCGCCACCGCGCAGGAAGCTCGGGCGCTCGGGATCCACATTGCCTTCGGCCCCGATCTCGACGTCAACAACAATCCGGCAAACCCGGTCATCGGGGCTCGCTCCTTCTCCGAAGATCCGCATGTAACGGCGCGTCTCGGCTCCGCGTACGTGCGTGGGTTGCAGGACAACGGCGTTATCGCAACGGGAAAGCACTTCCCAGGCCACGGCGACACGGAGACGAATTCGCATCTCGCGCTCGCGGTGGTAAACGCCAGCCGGGCGCGACTCGACAGTGTGGAGCTCACTCCCTTCCGCGCTGCCATCGACGCGCATGTCGGTGCAATCATGACGTTTCACGGATATCTGCCGGCGCTGGATTCCAGCGGAGTTCCGGCAACGCTTTCGCCGCGCGTCATGACGGACTTGTTGCGCAAAGAACTCGGGTTTCAGGGACTGCTGGTAACGGATGCAATGGACATGGCCGGCGTTGTTGCGCAATTCGGAGCCTTCGAGGCCGCAAAAAGGGCGGTTGCGGCGGGGGCTGATGTGCTGCTGATGCCCTCCGATATCGGAGGCACCATCGATGCGGTTGTAGCCGGCGTGCAGGAGGGGCGCTACACCGCGAACCGGATCGACGAGTCGGCTCGTCGTCTGCTGACGATAAAGGCCAAGCTCGGGCTGCCGCGAAAGCGTCTGGTGGACGTGGACAGCGTGCGGACTGTGGTGGGTGATTCGGGGCACGTTGCACTGGCGAACCGTATAGCCGAGCGGGCAGTGGTCCTGGCGAAGGACTCGCTGGGTCTGGTGCCTCTCGTGGGAGGGGTCCGGCCTCGTCGAGTCCTGTCGGTCACGTACGCCCGGCGCAGTGATCTGGGCGCCGGTGTGGTCTTCAACGCCGAACTGCGACAAGAGGGAGCGAATGTTCGAACGGCGTTCGTCGACGCCGATGAGGGCGCACCGGATCTCGATTCCGTGATGGCGATCGCGGACAGCGTGGAGCTTGTTGTGGTCGGGAGTTACGTAAACATCAGTTCGAGCACCGCAACGTCGAGCGCGCCGGGAAGCTTTGCCCTGCTGCTCGATCGGGTTCAATCGCGTGCACTGCCGGTGGTTCTCATCTCCTTCGGCACGCCGTACCTGCTGGCGCAGGCGCCGTCCGTTTCCACGTATCTGGTAGTTTGGGGGGGAATGAATGCTACACAGCGGGCGGCGGCGCGCGCACTCACCGGAATCACACCGATCAGCGCTCATCTTCCGGTTTCGATTCCACCCTACCTGACGAAGGGTGCGGGGCTGACACGGTCAAGGCGCGCAGGTGCGTCGCCGTGATTGACGCCGGGTGTGGTGCGCCATACTATCCCGCGCGCGAGGGACTGAGGTAATCGCGGCCCATCGGCCGGAGAACGTGCGGATGGCGGGCTTGACATAAGTTTCAGTTTGTGACTAATTCGCGCGTCATGCGCGACCGGCCTATTCTTTCGCATCGTGCACCTGGGCGCCAATCGTGGTACACGGTAGACGTCGTGGTCGTGACGCCCTATCTGGGGAAGCTCGGGGTGCTGTGCGTTGAGGCGCCGGACCGACGCGGGAGGACCCGAGAAATTCCATGGGCGGTTCCGCAGGCCCATGAGGCGCTTGATGCCGTTGCGCGGCGCATCACCAGAGCTGTCGCTGGACTGGACGCGTTGTGGATGGAGCAGGTGGGGGCGTTTGCGGAAACCGCGAACCATCCGAGCGGCGCATCGCTGTCGGTGTGTTTCGTATCGGTGACACCGTCCGGGACGAGTCATCAAATCGCGCGTTCCGCTGGTTGGAGAGACAGCGAGGACGTGCCTGGACTTGGTGCCCGCCAAGACGCGATGGTCCGTGCCGCGCTGAATGCACTGCGTCAGCGGATGGACTACGAGCCGATTCCGTTCCGACTCCTTCCGGCCCGATTCACGCTGAGTGATCTGCAGCAGGTGTACGAACTGCTGCTAGGGCGGCCGGTGCATAAGGCGAGTTTCCGACGGGCGCTGCACGCCGCGTGGCTGGTGGAACCGACCGACGAATGGAGAAGTGAGGGGCGTGGGAGGCCCGCGCAGCTGTTTCGGTACGCAGCTCGCCGGCGCCGGCGCCGTCGGCGACCGCGAGGTGTTCGGTTTGACCTCCTCTGAGGGAGGCGTGGGGGTGAGTCGAAGGTCGACGAAGGCTGGCGATGGAGAGGAACGAGATTCGTGGCCGGTGGTATCTAGGCGCAGCCGTTGCAGGTGCGTGACGCCGGTGTGACGATGACTCTTCAGACTGCCTGCATGGGGAACGTGGTCGGCACGTGCGGTTCATTCCAGTGACGTCTTGGATTGTGTGGCGGCCCGTTATATTAGTTGCAAGGTGTTAATTACATAAAAAGCCTTGGAGGCGCCGTGCTCGCCTTCCTCGACTCACTCTGCGGTGCCCTGATCGCGCGTGATTGCGAGCGCATCCGTGCGCTCCTGGCGCATCCGCTTTCGCGAGCCCTTCCCCGCGCCGTGCGAGACGAAGCCGTCGCGATTGCCGATGGTCAGCGGCGCGCGTTCGTCGCCCCCCTGCTTGCGCTGCATCTGTACCACCAGACGGCACATCTGCTGGGGGTCTGCAGCGATCCCGCTACGCGTCGACGATCGCCAGCCGGGCAAGACACCGAGATGCGGCAGATGGAGCTACCCTTCGAGCGCGCGACGTCCCACCTCGGTGCCGGCTGACACTTCCGAGCAGCGCCGGGCGAGACTGGTAGGACCATCCGCCGCCACAGCAGTTCACAGGCATGGCGGAATAGTGAGCTGCCGCGACCTGGAAGCAGGTAGAGGGTGAGTTACCCCAGACAACCGTTTACTGCTGACTAGAACCGCGCCTTCCCATCGGACTGCCATCGCAGTAATGCGCGTGCAATGGCGACATTATCTGAGGCGATCTCGAGAAGCTGGCGAAACACGGTGTGAGTCGACGTGCCTTCGGCAGTAGCGATGACGGGTGCGGCATGCCCGTCGCGCCGCTCCGGGTCCGATCGACGCTCCACGGAGATGTACGCCCTGTGCGGTTCTCCCGCCGCGACCGGCGCTTCGTGAACGTTGACGAATCCTCCACCGGGAAGCTCGCGCCGGTAGAGGATTCTGCGACCCTGCATCTCAGGGGGGCTATTAGTGGGCAAGAGAGGGCAAGGCGAGGGATGACACCCGTTTTCGACCGAATACGTGACGAACTAGACGAGTGATTCGTTACGAGCCCCATCCCAGCCCGGGCCCCGGCCCAAAGCTCAGTGCTTTACTTGCAAGCAGTCCCGGGGCAAGCAGGTGCTGGCACAGCGGGTGTGAGTTGTCTTGGGCTTCTTGCAGTTGAATCTTGAGGACCGAGCACGACAATGGCAGAATAGTAACTGTTACCAGCATCTACGACAGTTATGCGTCCCTGTCAACATCGCGGCTCTCGGCGTAATTCGGTCCCTGGGTACGACATGTGGTTGTCACAAACGAAAGCGCCCCAGGGCCTGCGGCTCTTGGGGGCGCGTTGTTCTGGCGTGAGGTTGCGGTCTACACCTTCACGACTTCGGAGGCCTGCGGTCCCTTCTGGCCCTGGACGATTTCAAACTCAACCCGGTCGCCCTCTGCAAGCGACTTGAAGCCGGGCATCTGGATCGCACTGAAATGGACGAAAACATCCGGCCCGCCCTCACGGGAGATGAAGCCAAAGCCCTTGGCATCGTTGAACCACTTCACTGTTCCGCTGATGCGTGTCATGCAGCTGTTCCTCTTCCCCACTGCCGGGGGCTGACGGTAGTACATGCACCGCATGCAAACGCCTGAGGCGAGTGCGCGGATGTGAATCATGGGAGCGAGCAAACCCTCGGTATTGCGGCCCCATAACGAGCGCGCTCCCGACATGGCAATGTCGGGAGCGGTCCTTACCTGGCGGAACTGAGTGACGCACGAGCTGCTGGTGGCGGCAACTGCTAAGCAGCTCCGGCGATGTAACGGGCCACCCGCCCACAAGACGTGCAGCGCAGCGTCACGTGCGAACGCGGCGGCGGTGGCACGAGCGCCGGGGAGCGTTCGATTGCGCCAGCGCACGACGGACAGCTGAGCGGAGCACCATTCCTGTCGCTGGCGATGAGATGCAGAGCCTGTGCGGGGTTGTATGTCGCCGGACGGGGTTTGCGCATTAGGCCTCCTTGGATGGTGCAGCCAACGTTTCCCCGCTGGGGAACCGGGGCCACCTGAAAAGTAACCACCAAAGGTCACATCGCCAAGTTTGGCACTCAACCATGTGCCGTGATACATGGAGCTGTGCGAGCCGATTGGCGGCTCCCTCCGACTCGGCCGCAGCAAACACCTTGCCCCAAGCTGAGGGGCAATCCGGATCGAACTGTATTTCCGAAGGGCGGCCGCGTTCATAACGCGCATTCGAGCGACAACGTTGTGGCACCGAGCGCAACCAACTACCACAACTCTAAGCCGCGCGCCGTGACACCCGACACCTTCCGACAATAATGCCAACTGCCCTGCGTGAGCCGACTGCGCGCCGTGCCGCATGAGATGTTGGAGCCCCCTTGCCTTGGGGAGGGAAGGCACGGCCCTCCAGACAACGACAGATCAGGCAGATCAGTCGCTGCCCTCTCGTGGGGGAGTTCAGCGGGATGCGCGGCCGGGTCGTGTTAGAGCTAGTTCTTCCAGTCGGCGATCAGGAGGTTGGTTTCCCCCTCTCTCGCGGCGTCTCGATTGGAGGCCCAGATGAGTTTCCTGCCGTCCGGGCTGAACATCGGAAAGCCGTCGAACTCCGGATGCGTGGTGATCTGCTCGAGCCTTGTTCCGTCGAGGTTGACTAGATACAGATCGAAATTGCGGCTTTTCGGGTTCTTGTAGTTTGATGAGAAGATGATGCGCTTGCCGTCGGGGGTCCACGAAGGTCCGAAGTTCGCTCCACCGAGGTGGGTGATCTGGTGCTGGTTGGTTCCGTCGGCATTCATCACCCAGAGTTCCATCTTGGTCGGCCGGACGAGCCGCTGCTGGAGCAGGCTCTGGTAGTCTGCGAGTTCGGCGGGGTCGGTGGGATGGTAGGCGCGATACGCGATCTTGGTGCCATCGGGCGACCACCACGGCCCACCGTCGTATCCAGCTGCGTTCGTTAGGCGGCGAACGTCGGAGCCGTCGACGTTCATCGTGTAGATCTCAAGGTCGCCATCCTTCAACGACGTGAAGACAATCCTGCCTCCATCCGGAGACAGCACGCCTTCGGCCGTGTAGACGCCGTAGTTGGTGAGGCGTCGCAAATCGGTACCGTCCCGGTTGACCGTATAGATGTCGTAGCGGTCCAGTCCCCAGACGTATCCCTTCGAGGGGTCGGGTCGCGGCGGACAGACGCTGTCGTATGCCTGCGATGACGCGAAGAAGAGTCGACGGTCTCCCGGGAAGAACCAGCCACACGTGGTCTTCCCACGGCCGTTGGAAATGCGATGCAGTGCAGTGCCGTCGACGCGCATCACGTACTGCTGATCACACGGGTAGCCGTCGCGGGTTGTCTGGAACGTGATCCACTGGCCGTCGTGGCTGAAGTACGCTTCGGCGTTTTCGCCGCCGGCCGTCAGCCGCACGACGTTGGTGAGGTGGCGCTCCGTGGGCTCGGGGGTGATGGCTACCGGCTTCTGCGCCTGCACAGATGAGAGCGCCGCCACGAGAGTGGTGGCGGCGCCGCAGAACAAGACTCGCATGCCTCGAGAATCTAATGCGGATTGTTGGCTGCGACGAGCGTAAATAGCTCCTTCTGCGACTGGCCATGCTGCAGAAGGTCCAAGGCGCGACGCAACTGCGGATCGTCGTGGAGACTTCGCCGTCGGGCAGTGGAATCCCCGAACGCGAACCGGGTGATGCGCTGTTCTAGGTAGTCGTCGATGTACCGAGCCGCGCCATCGTAGAGTTTCTTGTCGATCTCGATCCCCTTCTTGTGGAGCCGCTGGTAGAGCTCTTCACGCCAGGCTGGCTTCACGGTAAAGTCGCGCGAAACCGTCGGCTTCAGTTCGAGTGAGTAGTCGTAGATCACGCTGTAGATGTCCGGCCATTTTGCCGCCGTGACCTTGCGAAACTCTTGCTCGGCGGTGGTGAACGTGTCGGGTTGTACAACCAGGTCCGGGGTGATGGCCCCTCCTCCGTACACGATACGGCCGTCGTCCGAATGGAAAACCGGACGCGCTTTGCGTGCCGAATCCGTTTCCAGCGAGTCAGGATGGACCTCGACCAAAATACCCTCGTCGTTGAGGCGCCGCTCCTTCTGAATTGAGCGACCGCTCGGCGTATACCACTTCGCGGTCGTCATCTTGAGTGCGTAGCCGCCATCGAGTGAGAAAAGGCTCTGTACAAGACCTTTCCCGAAGGACGTCGAACCGACAATGACCGCTCGATCATGATCCTGCAGAGCGCCCGCAACTATTTCAGACGCTGACGCAGTGTACTGGTCGGTCAGGACGACCAGCGGCAACGTCGCGGCGAGGGGCCGCTCGCGTGCGAAGTAGGTCTGCGGGTCCATGTTTCGTCCGCGAACGCTTGCGATCTCCGTCCCTTCCTTGAGGAAGAGATTGCTGATCGCAAGTGCCTGCTCGAGAAAGCCACCCGGGTTGCCACGAAGATCGATGATGAGTCCCTTGACGTTCTGCGTCTGCAGATTTCGGACGGCCGTCGCCATCTCGGTGGTCGCCGTCTCCATGAATCCTTGCAGAGGGACGTAACCGACGCCGCCGTCCAGGACGATGGCGTAGGGGACCGCGGGGACGTGGATCAGGGCGCGTGTAAACGTCGCTTTGATAGGCTCAGGCACACCGGGCCGGGCGAAGCTGGCGGTGACCTTGGTCCCCGGAGTGCCTGTCAGCGAATCAGAGATGCGGCGCGAGTTCCAGCCTCGTGTAGATAGCGAGTCCACGGCCACAATCTGGTCGCCCTCGCGAATACCTGCGTTCTCCGCCGGCGTGTTGGGGAAGACCTGTGACACGATGACGCCCTTGCCGGCCTGCTCCTCAATTCGCATCCCCAGTCCGCCGTAGCGCCCTGCGGTCGTGGTGTTGAACTGTTGGAGCTGTTTAGGCGACATCAGCTCCGAATAGGGGTCCTGTAGCTGCTCGACGAGACCGCGTGCGGCCTTCTCGTAGAGATCCCCATCGTTCACCGAGTCGACAAACTTGTTCGAAACCAGATCAAGGACCTGACTGAAGAGGCGCCCTCCCTCGCGGGACGACCGTTCCTGGACGACGAAAGCCCCCGCAAGGAGCGGAACAAGGACAACGCCCGCGAGTGCGACTTTGCGGATCCGGCGCATCGAGAGACTCGGTGAGAGGTGAATTTGCTACCGTCTGAATACGTGGTCGGGCGCCGCAAGTTCCTTCGGCCCCGAGTACTTCCATGACGTGGCCGCCGCTTTGGAGGTCACGAAGATGATGCCGCAGCCCGGGAGGGAACACCGCGGATGTGCGAACCGATGGTAATTACTTCAAGCCTAGCGCAGCGCAAGATGATCCCGGAAGTCCCGACTGCTCAGTTCGACGCCGGGTAGGGTCCGAGGGTTCTCGGGATGGGGGTCAGGCGACAAATCCCGACAGCGGGGGAGGAGGCGAAGCAGCATCAAGGGTGGTCAGAGCATTGGGTTGCCCGCTACCGTGACATCGTCCTGGGGCCAAATGTGAGTACTTCACCTGAGCCGAGTGGCAAGAACATAGTCGGCAATCCAGCGGCGGCCGACCTGTCGAAACCGAGCGTCCCGCACTATCCCGGCGGAAAGGAGCATTTCGTGGGCCGGTTGGAGGACTCGCCTCAAGTGAGAGGGATAGTGCTGTGAGAGCGGCACACGATCGGCCAGTTGCGTAAGCGGGATGCGCCACACCAACAGTCCTTCCGCGCGCGCCACCTCGAGCAGGCGGTAGAGCCTGCGTGCGACAGGAGAGGAGAGTGAGAAGTACTGTGCGGTGGAGACCATGGACACATGACCGGCGGCGATGTTGGTCCGTATGGTCGGCGCCAAGGTGACGCGTGCGTCACCGGGTTCGTTGGCAGCGAGCGATGAGAACAGAGGTATCTGATCGCGGTCGAGGGTTCTTCTGCGGTCAATGGCCACCGCTTGAAAGAGGCTGAAGCGCAGATTGAGCGCGCTTCCTGCGGAGGCGTTCCAGTAACTGGCGGTGGATTCCAGCGATGTGCGTTCGAGCCGAACGAGGGCACTGCGGAGTTGTTCGTAGGTACGGCCATCCGCGCGCCGACCAATCGACCGGAGAAAGGCGTGCAACTTGAAACGGATGATCCCATCAGGAGGCATGCCGGAATCGACATAGCGGCGGCACACCTCGACATAGACATCCTGGTCGAAGGTACCCGGAAGTCGATCTCCGGGATTCGGGATCACACGCCACCTCCCGCCCGCTTCCGGCAAGAAAACGATTGCTGACTCTTCCGATGAGTCGCTGAGCCGAAAGAGCGGGAGGCCTTCCAGAGAGCGGTCGAGCAGAACAAGGCGACCCGGCACGCGCCTTCCAGTGGAGCTCGGATAGCCATCGGTCCTGGATGGAGTCGGATCACCGAGCACGGGGACTCCGCTACCCGAGTTTGATCACCTGACCTGTGACCGGTCCAGAGCCCGGGGCCGCAAGCCAGAGTACCCAGTCAGCAACTGTCTCCCGCTCGACATAGGTTGTGCGATCGCCCATCGCCTGGAGGTTTGCCGTCGTTCGTATCGCGTTTGGTGCGAGCGCGTTCGCACGAACGCCGGCCTCGCGCTCCTCCGAGGCGACGGCGCGCATGAGGGTGAGGACGGCACCTTTGGCGCCGGCGTAGGCGGCGATTTCGGCGACACTCGCTCCCGGCAAGGCGCTCGCCGAGGAGAAGTAGACGATCGAGCCATGTGCGCGGCGCAGCAGAGGGAGGAGGGCGCGAGTAGCTACGTACGCGGTCGTGAGGTTTATCGAGAAGAGCCGGTGCCACGTCTCGGGATCGGAGCCGCCGACTGGACCGCTGATGGCAAAACCGCCTGCCATGTTCACCAAGGCGGCGACGCCAGCAGGGGCAAGGGTCTCGAGACGATCAACGACCGGTGCCACGGCCGCAGGATCGGTGAGGTCACATGCGAACCCGTAGACTCTGTTGTCGGCCCCTGCGAGGTCTGCGACGCGCTCGTCGATGAGCATACGATCGCGTTCGACGACGCACACCGTTGCACCGCGCTGAAGGAACGCCCGGGCGACGATCTCTCCAACCTGTCCTCGACGCCCGACCCCGGTGATAACGATTACCGATTGTCGGAAGTCCGTGGTCGTGCTCATCGGCGCCTCAGCGCATCTCCGTTCGGCCTAACGTGGTTCTGACGGCTTCCCGCATGGCAACCACGGTATCATCTCGTGATGCAGGAGAGTCGTCGCGTATGTGCAGTTCGATACCGTCGGCGACGGGAATGCGCCGCCATGACGCAGCGTGCTCATCGTCGTGTCCGGCTGCAGTGGGGGTGCCGGTGAGAAGGACCGGGGCGAGGGCCTGCGCTACACGACGTTCCAGCGCATCACCGGTTGTCTCCCTGATCTCCTTCTTGATCGCGCTGAGCGTAATGCCCTCGCGCTGTCGTATCTTGATGGCAAGGAGTTGAAGGAAGTGACGGTAGTTGTAGGTGGCCGCAGTCCCGAGTCCGTCAGGGCGGTCCATCAGTTGATTGGACACGTAGAATCGCACCGCCCGCGCGGTGGGTGCGGCGCGCGCCGACGTGTTGGTCGGTCGCACGCCGGCTGCATCAACGAGCGCAGTCACATGTGCCGCGAGTCCCCGCGCATTCCAGGGAGCGTGACGCGCGTGAGCGCGAAGCAGTGCGAGGGGGGACTCCGCCATGACGCGAAGATTACCCCGGGTCCGCTTTGGTCCGCCAGACGACAGGCTCGATGATGGTCGTGTTTTGCGCCTTTGCAGACGCAGCGCCCGCCAACGACGGGTGAGGCGGAGACGTGATTACTTCTTGTGCTTTGCGGGTTTGCTGCGCTTGGAGCTCCTGGAAGCGACAGTGCGTTTCGGGGCGCCTTTTCTGGTGGCCTTCTTCTTCACCGGGGGCTTCGAGCGCCTGGGCGGGGCTTTCTTCGCGGCCTTCTTCTTGGGGGCCGACTTTCGCACGGCTGCCGCGGGGTGCTTCCGGGCCGGGGGTTTGGCCGCAGCGGGTTTTGCAGTCTCCTTGCGAGGCGTTGTGGAACCTCTGGCTGCCCGCACTCGTGCGACAGGGGGTGGTGCCCCGAAGACCGCGATCTCCTCCTCCTCGGCTTCAACCGTGGTTGCGGGTTCCTCATCAGCGAGATCGACGAGGTCCTCTTCTTCCTCGAGGACTGCTTCCTCCGGCTCGTCCCAAAGACCGCTGCTTTGTTTCGCGGACGTCCATCCCGATTCGTCGTCATCCTCATCATCGTCGAACGAGGAGCCGCCATACCCGAGGTCGTCCACCTCATCCTCGTCGGAGAACCTCAGCTTCCTCGTCCACTCCTCGCCGCGCGGCATGACCGCCTCCTGCTTGATGTGATCAACCAAACAGATGCCAAGTCAGATCACGAGCCGCTGCCAGTCGCAACCCGTGCGTCGGTAGCACCGTGCCGATACGCACGGCGACGTGCCGTGGTCAAGACGGTCCCGGCGCGAACACCGTAGTACAATCATGTTCTCGCGGCGTCAAGCCGGAAGAATGAGCTCGGCAGGCAACGGAGGGGAGGGGAAGCCCGAGCTACAGAACGGCGGTCTATCTCAGGGCATGGCCGGTACGGGCGTAGCAGAGCCGCTCCCGAACGTTAGGCCCTGCGGTGCGACGGTGCCAGCACTGGGAGCGCGGTCGAGTCGGACGGTGACCGCGTGTGCATTTGACCCGAGTGCTGGAGCGAGGCCTGTACGCATTCGCGGCTGTGGTTCTTGCCGGTGCCGATGATCACGGCATGACGCGCTGCAGCGACGCCCAGCAGCAGTGTCAGCCGGGTGCGAACTCGACGTGAATGGGATGCGGGATGATGCCGGAGTCAACGCCGCGCTGCAGGAACGTGCGAACGGCCTCGCGCCCGCGGGAGCCGTAGTCGCGGGTCCAGTTATTGACGTACATGTCCACGAATGTGTCGGCACGCGATCGGTCGAGGCCTCGAGCGAAGTCCATGGCGTGATCCAAGGCGTCCTGACGATGTGCTAGTGAGTAGTCGATGCTGTCTCGTAGATGTCTTGAAATTGTCGCTATCAAGTCGCTACCAAGGTCTCTGCGGATGATATTCCCACCTAATGGAAGTGGCAAACCGGTGGAATGATACCACCACTCTCCGAGGTCGACGACGAGGTGGAGTCCGACATCGCGGTAGGTGAGTTGTCCCTCGTGAATCAGGAGTCCGAGATCAACGCTTCCGCTGGCGACTGCGGCCTCGATCTGGTCAAACGGAGTCGTAACCGCCTCGAATTCTGGCTCGAGCAGACGGAGCGCGAGATACGCGCTGGTGAGGAGACCCGGAATCGCCACGCGACGACCGCGAATGTCCGTTCGACTAAGGGGACCCCTGGCGACCAATCGCGGCCCGTAGCGATCTCCCATCGACGCGCCGTGCGGTAGAAGCAGGTAGTCATTCGCCAGGTAAGCGTAGGCGTGAATGGAAACGGCGGTTACTTCGAGCTCCCGACGCAAGGCCCGCTGATTCAGCGTTTCGATGTCCTGAAGTTCGTGCACATATGTCAGGCCGTCGGTCGCGATCCGTCCCTTGGCAAGGGCAAAGAACATGAAGGCGTCGTCCGAGTCCGGACTGTGGCACACTCGGATCGTGCGGGGGGGGGTCACGAGTGAAGATCGGCGGAGTTGACGGTTAGAACGCAGGCGGAGCAGCCGAGTGGGTCAGCCCTTGCCAGAGTTGGCGGCAGCAGCGGCGGCCTCGATGTCGGTGCGGTGCAGAGTGTACTCGGGGAGGTTCTTCGCGAGTTCGGCGGCTTGGGCGGCCAGGAATCGTTTTTCGAAAGCATTCCGGGCGGCCTGGTTGCCCTTCATGTCGGCGACACGCGCGGCGAGTATCAGTCCGAGGAGGTGAGTCGGTGATTGTCTCAGAATCGAATCCGCTTGGGCCGCGGCGATGTCGAGACTGCCGCTCACTTCGGCAACACGGCCGAAGTCGTAGTGCTGGTCCGCATTGAGGGGGCCTAACGACTCATAGACGGGAATGGCCATCGAGGCAAAGAGGCTCACGCTGTCCTGCTTGCCTTCGGTGGCCAACCGCATGATACGATCGAAAAGTCGGCTGGCCCGCTCTTCAGGTGTCATGGACGAGATGTCGGGGGCGGACGCCATGCCTGAAGTGCCCGCAAACGGAGCACCGCCCGGTGTCCCTCCGCCTGCGACGCCAGCATTGCCGGATCGTTGAGCGAGCAGGATCACGATCAAGGCCACGACGGCAAGGCCCGCAAAGAGCCAGGGGAGTGAGCCTACCGAAGGGGCACCAGGCGCCCGGTGGGCAGGCGGAAGGGGAGTTGCCGCGGGGAGAGCCGAGCCGACTGTCGCTCCGCATCGGTGGCAGAACTTTGCCCCGGGAGCGAGAAGCGAACGACAGGCCGCGCAGGTGGCACCCTGAAGGACGGCACCACACTCTGCACAGTACCGACCTGTTCCGGCTGTGCCACAGGCGGGGCATATGATCTGGGATGGGGGCGACGGGGCACTCATGGCATGAATCGGGAAGGGTGTTGGGCGCACGAGTAAGATACTTCCCTGCGCCAGAGAGGGGTGCAGTTCCCATTACTTGGCGTTGAGGCGTGTGCTCCGAGTGCGTAAGCTACGGGCCACGCACCGGAAGCGGATCGGGCGGCAGGGCGAACCGCAATGCCAATCGTGTCAACCTCTCCCCACGTGACTAACACGCGAAGTCTGGCCGGAGCGACCAGGCACGACATCCTCGAACTGGCGTCGCGCCAGAACGTGCGGTTTCTGCGTCTGCAATTCACGGACATTCTTGGCGTCAACAAGAATGTCGAGATTCCCGGCTCGCAGTTCGAGAAGGCCCTTGCCGGCGACATCATGTTCGACGGTTCCTCGATTGAGGGATTTGTGCGGATCGAGGAGTCCGACATGTTGCTCGCGCCTGACTTGTCGACGTTCCGGATCTTCCCTTGGGGCGATGCGGAGAGCCGGGTAGCGCGTCTGATCTGCGACATCAACCGACCGGACGGCCAGCCGTTCGAGGGTGATCCACGCGGAGTGCTGAAACGTCAGTTGGACCGAGCAGCGGGGATGGGTTTTACCATGAACGCGGGAATGGAGGCGGAGTTCTTCGTCTTCAAACCGGAAACCACCGGTCTTCCGACAACGGTAACGCAGGACGTGGGAGGCTACTTCGATCTGGCCCCAGCCGATCTGGGAGAAGACGCTCGCCGGGCCATCGTGGCTGCGCTTGAGCAAATGGGCTTCGAAGTGGAGGCAGCGCACCACGAGGTGGCTCACGGGCAGCACGAGATCGACTTTCGATATGCTGATGCCCTGACCACGGCCGACAACATCGCGACCTTTCGATTTGTGGTGAAGTACGTTGCCCGGCAATTCGGGCTGATCGCCTCATTCATGCCGAAGCCGATTTTCGGGCAGAATGGGAGCGGAATGCACACTCACCAGTCGCTGTTTCACGATGGGAAGAACGCCTTCTGGGATGCCGACAGCATGTGGGAACTGAGTCCCGTGGCGCTCCACTATCTGGGCGGTCTGCTCGCACATGCCCGCGGCTTCTGCGCCATCACCAACCCACTGGTCAACTCCTATAAGCGACTGGTGCCCGGTTACGAAGCACCGGTTAACGTCGCATGGTCGATGCGGAACCGCTCGCCCCTGATCCGCGTGCCCCAGCGGCGCAGTACCGGCACGCGACTGGAACTCCGCATGCCGGATCCGTCGGCGAACCCGTACCTCGCGCTAGCCGTGATGCTGGCGGCCGGACTCGATGGCATCGACAGCAAGGCGGATCACCGCGAGCCGGTGGATACGAACATCTTCGAGATGTCGCACCGCGAGAAGCGCCGCTTGCGCATCGATGATCTCCCGCACGATCTGAGCGAGGCATGCGACGAACTGGAGAAGGACGGTGTGATCATGGCGGCGCTGGGCGAGCACGTGGCGAAGCACTTTCTCCACGCCAAGCGCGAGGAGTGGCGCGACTACATCACGCAGGTCACCAGGTGGGAGCTCGACAACTACCTGCTGAAGTACTGATTGCCGACGACAGTGAGGGTGACGCGGTCTTCAAGCGCTCGCCCTGACGTGTCACGACCACATGTCTCCTGAGCGAACACTGGATGCCCTGCGCGCCGAGATCGCGATTGCCTGTCACCGGATCGCGCCGTTCATCCGCGAAACGCCGCTACTGGAATCGCCGGCGCTGCGCGCGCTGACGAAAGAACGGGTACTGCTGAAGCTCGAGAATCTGCAGTACACGGGCTCGTTCAAATTGCGAGGCGCAACGAACTGTCTGCTGAGCCTTGGTGAAGAAGCGCGCCAGGGCGTGGTAGCGGCGTCGTCGGGGAACCACGGCGTGGCGGTGGCACACGCCGGACGTGTGCTGGGGCTTCCGGTGACGGTGTTCGTGCCGGAAGGAGCCTCCGAGACCAAGGTCGGCGCAATACGCGAAGCGCGGGCAGATGTGCAGGTTGCCGGCGGCGACGGTCTCGATACGGAGCAGCACGCGCGTCGCGTTGCGGCCGCCTCGGGGCGCCCCTACATCTCGCCGTACAACGATCTGGCGGTGGTGGCCGGACAGGGAACGATTGGGGCGGAGCTTCGCCGACAAGCCGAGCGATTCGACGCGATCATCGTTGCGGTGGGTGGTGGCGGCCTGGTCGGTGGATTGGCAGCGGACCTGAAAGCCTTCCTCCCGGAAGTGGTGGTTATCGGTGCAGTGCCCGAAGCCTCTCCTGTCATGGCGCGAAGCGTTGAAGCGGGGAGAGTCATCGAGATGCCGAGCCGACCGACCCTTTCTGATGGGACGGCGGGCGGCATCGAGCCCGACAGCATCACGTTCGATCTATGCCGGACGCTGGTTGATCGCTGGGTAGAAATACCTGAGCAGGAGATCGCGAGCGCGATGCGTCATTGCCTCCTGAGGGAGCACGTGGTGGCCGAGGGCTCCGCTGGGGTGGCCGTCGCGGCGCTCTTCCACACGGCTCCAGTGCTACGAAACGCCAGGATCGTCGTGATTCTATGCGGGGGCAATGTGAGTCCCGAACGACTGGGCTCGGTGCTCGACCCGTCGACGGCGGTGGGACGCTCTCCGAGTGGGGACTGACTCGTCTCCCGGTCGTGTCATCAGGAGCGGTTCAAGAGACGGGCGCCGCGCCCGCCATGACGAGATGTCGTCGGGGACGGCGGCGTCGGCTGGAGCGGTGAGTCGCGGGATTCTCGTCGGCGAGTGCGAGGGACTGTGCAGCACGCGCCGGCTCGCTGCGAGAAGCCGGCGCGTCCACCTGGCGAATGGAGGGCAACGGAGGTCAGACGGGAAACAGCATTTCGCGATACTTTGGAAGCGGCCACTGATCGTCGGCAATCAGGAGCTCGAGCGAGTCGGAGGCAATGCGGACCATCTCCATGGCTGCCGCGCCGTCGCCGGTAAGCAACAATGCGGCCCTGGTGGCGTCGTCGTGCGCGGCTTCCGCTTTCTCGATGACCTTCACGAGCGCGTCGCGCCTGGATTTGAGCTCCTTCGCGAGTTTGCCGACCTCATTGGCGCGGTCGATCTGGGGGATCTCCCTAATGCCGGCCGCCTTCGCCTGAGCTGCCGCGGCCGCGAGACTTCCGGCGTATCCGAACGCGGCCGGGAGTACCATGGTGTCCACCATTTCACGCATCATGTGCAGCTCGATGAGCATATCCTTCACGTACCTTTCCATGCGCACGTGATAGCGTGAGTCGAGTTCGCGGTCGGTGAGAACACCGAGACCGACGAGCAACGCGCGGGACTTCCTGGTAATGAGCTGGCCGAGTGCCTCAGGTGTGCGGCGGTAGTTGGGAAGTCCGCGGCGAGCCGCTTCGGTCACCCACGACTCCGCGTAGTTGTTTCCCTCGAAGCGTACCGGCGCTGTTTCCTTGAAGATGCGGCGAACGACGCGCAGGACGGCATCGTCGATGTTGCGCGTTTTCTTCTTCTCGGCGCGGAGATCGTCGGTGATGTGCTCGATCGCACCGGCAACCGCGGCATTGAGCAGGGTGACGGGCCAAGCTATGGATTGGCCTCCGCCAACGGCGCGGAACTCGAACTTGGCGCCGGTGAAGGCGAAGGGAGAGGTGCGATTGCGGTCCGTATTGTCCTTCTCGATCTCCGGAAGCTTAGCGACCCCGAGTCGGATGAGTTCCTGCTCGGCGCTCTTGCTGTGTGCGCGACCGGCGATGATGCCTTCGATCAGGCGGGTGAGCATGTCGCCCATGAAGACGGAGATGATTGCAGGGGGAGCTTCGTTTGCACCGAGTCGATGCTCGTTTCCGGAACTGGCTACGCCGGCCCGGAGGAGCCCGGCGTGTTCGTGAACCGCCTTGAGGACGGCTGCAAGGAAGAGCAGGAAGCGGAGGTTCTGGTGGGGTGTGCGTCCCGGCTTGAGCAAGTTCAGTCCATCGAGATCGCTGTCTGCGGCAACCGCCATGGACCAATTGCAGTGCTTCCCGGAGCCATTGATTCCCGCGAACGGTTTTTCATGAACGATGGCCTGCAGGCCGTGGCGAAGGGCGACGCGTCGAAGCAGGGCCATGACCAGCTGGTTGTGGTCGACGGCGATGTCGGTTTCCTCGAAGACAGGCGCCATCTCGAACTGCGAGGGTGCGACCTCGTTATGTCGAGTGACGATCGGCACTCCAAGCTTGTAGAGCTCGTGTTCGACCTCCGCAATGCAGGCATGGGTGCGTTCGGGAATGCCAGCGAAGTAGTGGTCTTCGAGCTGCTGTCCCCTTGGTGGGGCGGCGCCGACGAGCGTGCGATTTGCCATGACCAGATCCGGTCGCAATGCAAAGTGCTGGCGGTCGATCAGGAAGTACTCCTGCTCCGGGCCGAGCGTGGTGAAGACGCGGTAGACCTGCTTGTCCCCGAGCAGCTCGAGAAGTTCGATCGCCTTTGCCGACAGGACGTCTGAGCTGCGCAGCAGCGGCGTCATCTCGTCGAGCGCTTCTCCGTTATAACCAATGAACACGGATGGAATGCAGAGGGTGCGCACACCTCCCGATTCGAAGACAAAGACCGGACTTGCGGGATTCCAGGCGGTATAACCGCGGGCTTCCCAGGTGGCGCGCAATCCACCGGAGGGGAAGCTCGAGGCGTCTGGCTCGCTCTGGATCAACTGGGCGGCGGAGAACTGCTCGATCGGCTGGCGGTTCTCGTCGAAGGTCAGGAAGGCATCGTGCTTCTCAGCAGTGAGGCCAGTTTGCGGCTGGAACCAATGTGTGAAGTGGGTTGCGCCGCGTGCGATGGCCCACTCCTTGATTGCCTGAGCGACGGTGGAGGCGATGTCGACGTCGAGTTTCTTGCCATGGCGGATGGCGCTGACCAGCTTGTCGCATGCATCCACCGGGAGCTTCGAGCGCATCTGCCTAACGCCAAAGGTGTTGACGCCGAAGTATTCGGACACCGGAGCGGCGTGATGCACCCCCGTGCCGTTGGTGGAGGGAGGAGTGGATTTCACGAGACGCGCGGAGACGGCATGAAGGACGTCTTTGCGCGTGGAGTTCGCGGTTGTCGCCATGGGAGATCCGGGGAGTAGGTCGATACCGAAAGCGGAGGTGAACGAGGAGCGGGCTTCAGAGATGATGGGACGGGGGTGCGTCGCGGAAACGTGGAGCTCACGGTGCTGATTTTCAGACGATCCGACCATGCAGTGACCATTCTTTCGTGCAAGTATTGCACCATTCATGGTGCAATCGGGCATGAATTAACGCATTTCCGGCGGAACGTGCAATGTGGCCTGCCGATTGTGCAAAGAATAGAGTGCGCCGTCAAAGCGCGAAATGCTGCCAAGACAGGTTCAGCCCCGCATCTGGAACACCTGTTTACAGGGTAACGTTGGCGGACTACCAGGATTTCGTAGCGAGTCCCTGCAACTTCACGTCGCCGTAGCACGCATCGGTACGGGATGATCAGATCGTTGCTCCAAGTGCTGCTCCGACAGCGACATAGAGTGTATAGTCCGAGTCTGGGAAGGCAGACAGCCTCAGATGCCGTAGTCAGACCCTCACCCGCCCCGGCGATACCTGGCCTGCGAAGGCATGTGCTGGCCAGTGCCTCGTCTCATCGGCACGTGTCTGGCCGAAGGTGTGCCAGGTGGGTTGCGCGTGCCGCCACAATTCCCAAGGTATGCATCACACCTGTGCCAGAAGTGAGGAACTACTGATGACCGTCCATCACCGAGCGCCCGCTGTCAACGGCTTGATTCTCACTTCAGGTCTTGCTCTTTCCGGCATGCTCGGAGCTCAGCGACCAATGATGCGTCCGGATGTAATGGGATCAGAAGCTGCAGTCGTGTCTGATCATGCCCTGGCGTCGGCGGCGGGCGCGGCGGTGTTGCGGCGTGGGGGGAACGCGGTTGATGCCGCGATCACGATGGCGGGTGTTCTGGCGGTGGTGCGGCCGCACATGAACGGCGTGGGGGGAGATGCGTTCCTTCTCATTCGCGAGGCGCGGACCGGCCGCGTGTACGCACTGAATGGCAGTGGACGAGCCGGCGCTCGAGCGACGCCGCCTTCTTTGCCGAGCGAAATCTCAATTCGGTACCGGCGACGGGAATTCTCTCGGTTTCAGTACCGGGCGCGGTGCGGGCCTGGGAGGATGCGTTGAAGCGGTTCGGAACGATCACGCTCGACCAGGCACTCGCGCCGTCGATTTCCTATGCCGAGCGCGGTTTTCCGGTAAGCAGCCGGCTGTGGAGCGATATCACGGAGGAGAAAGCAAAAGTTGCGGCCGATCCGGAGCTTGCGCGGGTTTTCCTGCAGGATGGCGCCGCGCCGCGACCGGGCAGCATGCTGGTCGAACACGACCTCGCCGGCACGCTTCGCACAATCGCGCGCGAGGGCTCGGAGGGGCTGTATTCCGGAGCCCTTGCCGGCAGGATTGTGCAATTCATGGAGAAAGAGGGAGGGCTCCTAACGGGTCCGGACCTGTCCAGTCACCGCTCGACCTGGGAGGAGCCAATATCCACGCTCTATCTGGGAAGGACGGTGCTGGCATTCCCTCCAAACTCGCAGGGCATGGCGTTTCTCGAGATGCTCAATCTCGCGGAGCTGACGGACCTGACGCACGCGGGGTGGAACTCGGCTGCGTACATCCACATCCTGGCCGAGGGTGCCAAGCTGGCCTATTCCGACCGTGACCGTTATCTGGCCGATCCCGCGTTTTCCCCTGTTCCGCTGGACCGGCTGCTGTCGAAGGCGTATGCGCGGGACCTGGGCAGTCGCATTCGGATCGACAGCGTCGCCGCGCCTAACCAGGGGAATCCGCCATTCGATGGGGCCGGCGATACGGTCTACCTCTGTGTAGTGGACAAGGATGGGAACGCGGTATCGATGATTCAGAGTCTGTTCGCCGAATTCGGGAGCGGGAGGATGGTGCCTGGTACGGGGATCATTCTTCAGAATCGGGGGTCGTTGTTCAGCCTCGATCCCTCGCACCCGAACGTGATCGCGCCGGGAAAGCGACCTTTCCACACCCTGAGTCCGGCGATGGCGCTGAATGCAGATCGGTCACTGGCGGCGGTGTTCGGGACTCCGGGCGGAGATGGTCAGCCACAGACGCTGATCCAGATCCTGAACAACGTCTGGCGATTCGGGATGACGCCCCAGCAGGCGGTTGAGGCGCCGCGCTGGCGTGTGTTCAACCGGGGGCGCATCGCCGTGGAACCGGGAATTGGCGAAGACGTGCGCAGTGATCTCAGGCGCAGGGGACAGAGCGTGACGGTGCAGGAGCCCAGCGCAGAGTTCGGAGGCGCCCAAATGATCGTGATTGACCGATCAGGAGCGCGGTTGGCGGGAGCCGATCCCCGGCGGGAGGCATATGCAGTGGCATGGTAGGCCGAATCAGGATGCACTGATCGGATCCGGGATGGATGAAGCGGTTGGCAGGATACCTCCTCTGGCCTGGTTGCGGAGGGCGAGGGTTGCAGGGTGCTGGGACCTTTGGCAGACCTGCCGGGTCAAGACACGCGCCCGACGCCTGGGCTGACGGAGCCTGTCGCGGATGAGTCATCGGCCTTCGCTATCGTTCAAACGCCGCCTTGCGCTTGTCGTCGGCGCCATCGTGCTGGTGGTCCTTTCGACGCGAGCCTACGCGGCGTTTCGGGCCTTCGTAGGATCCGGTTACGGAGCAAGCCCGACGGGGACTCTGACAGTGCCTGACGAGACCAGGAGCGACAGCGCAACCGACAGCGCTGCTGTGACCATGGCTCTGCCGGACTCGTTGCGGGGGCACAGCGGCGTAGTCCTGTTTGCGACGCTGACGCCCTCGGTTGCAGAAAGGCTCTCGGGATTCCTGACGAGTTTCGGCGAATCGGCAATAAGAACTCCGGCTGCGCACTTTGTGCGAGCGGGAGCCGATTCGTTCGCCCTCATCACGCTCCGCCCCTTTGGTTCCAAGCACGGGGAATACGTGAACGGGTATCGTCTCGGGCTCTGGCCGGCGGAACGCTGGATCATGGCGCGAAACTATCTCAACCCCGATGGCTTCATCGAGGTAACGCCGGAGACAGCAGCACTTCGACTGTCGCGACATTTCCTTCTGGGAGAGTTCGTAACGCATGATCAGGAGTCGGTCTGGCCGAAGTACGTGGTTCTGGAACCGAAGCTGATTGACAAGCTCGAGCTCATTCTCGAGGACCTGTCAGCGCATGGCCATCCGGCGGATCATCCCCTGATTCTCTCCGGATTTCGGGCCCCGTACTACAACGAGCGTGGCGAAGGAGAGGGTATGGCGCGGGCGAGTCGACACCAGTACGGTGACGCCGCAGACCTGGTGATCGACGAGGACGGTGATGGGCGCATGGACGACCTCAACCGGGACGGAAGATCTGATCTGGGCGACATTCGGCCCATCACGAGTGCCATCGCGCGACTGGAGACTCGGTTCCCGGACCTGATTGGTGGGCTGGGGACGTACGCGGCGATGGGGCCTCACGGACCGTTCGTGCACGTAGATGTGCGCGGAACGGATGCCAGGTGGGAGGGTCCCTGGCTGCCGCACCGGACACGGTAGACCGGAGTTATTGGAGGTAGGTCGCGAGTCGGTGCAGGTCGACGTTTCCGCCGCTCACGACGCTGACCACGCGCGCCCCCGGGGGAATGGTCAGGCGTGCAGTCAGGAGCGCGGCCGTTGCGGCTGCCCCCGCGGGCTCGGGGAGGATCTTGCAACGCTGCATGAGAACGCGCATGCCGTCGAGGATTTCACGATCCTCCAGGGCGATGATCTCGTCGACGAAACTGATGGCGTGGGCAAGCGTGAGGGTGCCGGCGAAGGGCGCCGCCAGGCCGTCGGCGATCGTATCGATTTTCTCAAGCCGCACTGGTTCTCCGCGGGCAATGCTCTGTCGCATGGCATCCGCGCCCGCGGGCTCGACGCCAACGATGTATGCCGCGGGACGCGTCTGCTTGATTGCCGCAGCGACGCCGGAGAGCAGGCCGCCTCCACCGCAGCCCACGATCACGACGTCCACGTCCGGCGCATCTTCCAGGATTTCGAGGCCTACGGTGCCCTGTCCGGCGATTATCCGCGGATCGTCGAACGGATGCACCATCGTCAGGTGACGCTCGCTTTGGACCTGCAGCGTTGTGCCGAGCAGGTCATTCTCGGTCTGGACGACTTCGCCGCCGTACGCTCGGGTAGCGTCGACCTTCGAGCGTGCAGCGGTCAGGGGCATGATGATGGTACTGCGGATGCCGAGCGTGGTAGCACCCCATGCCAGTGCCTGCGCGTGATTCCCTGCGGAGAGGGAGACGACGCCGCGGGCGCGCGAAGCGGCATCGAGGGTGGCCAGGGCATTGAGTACACCGCGCGGCTTGAAGGAGCCCGTCTTCTGAAACAGCTCGAGTTTGAGCGAGACATCTGCACCCACGACATGGCTGAGGTAGCTCGAACTGACGAGTGGTGTGCGATGCAGTCGCGCGCCTATCGCGTCGCGGGCGTTGCGGATGGCGGCGAGGGGGACCAGCGGTGGTGTGACTGAGGGCGGCAAGTCCCGATAGCGAGAGAGGAAGCGAACGGATGATCGACAACGGAAGCCATGAGCAAGTCCCGGCCTGCAGCACCAAGATGCCGTGACGTCACTCCGCACGACACCTCGCGGCGACGGCGGGCCGAGGAAGGGGTGTCCTTGAGCGCGTCGGGTGTTCCGCTTGGGCAGGGCGTATGGACGCTTGAGGAAGGGTCTGGTCGACTCTACCTTGCCGTGGTCAGGGCGCGGTAGCCAAGTGGTAAGGCAGGAGTCTGCAAAACTCCCATTCGCCGGTTCGATTCCGGCCCGCGCCTCTCGGAGGGTCGGTGCTGCGGCGAGGTGCTGGCGGATTCTCGGGGGCCGAGGCAATACCTCGAGCCATGGCGAGGTCCCGGTGCTCTTCGCTCAAATCCCGATGCCGCATCGCCATACGGGCGTGATGCAGGACACCAAAGGGCATGAACGGTGCTCGAGGGGGTGCCGATTCGAACCCGTACCACCGGCAGGGGTAGACAACGGCCGAGGTTCCATCCCAAAGAAACGGGGAGGTACCATGCGGCCCCTTGTTGTGATGCTGGCGCTCGTGGCAGTCGCTTCCGTTGGTGGGACGGCGCGGGCGCAATCCGTGCTCGTGGAGACGACCACTCCCGATCCGGTCGACTCCACGAAGACCGTGCTCGAGGTGCGGAATGAGCGTCTCGATGACATGGTGGTGTACGTGGTGTACGGGGGCCTACCGACGGAGCTCGGGGTGGTCCACGCGATGCAGAAGACGACATTCACGCTTCCTCGATCGCTGACGCGGGCGCGGGCTTCGATGCGTTTCATGGTGCGACGATTCGGAGCGCAGGTTACGATCACCAGCCGGGACGTGCTGATCGAACCCGGTGATCACATCCAACTGAGAATCGTCGTCGCCTAACGCATTGTGCGACCACTGGGGCGCCGCACACGGCACCCAGGCGGCGGTCGCCGTGCAGGTCGGGAGGGAGTGGGTCGGTTCCGCGCGGGGCGATGTCACGGGAGCGGGCCACCCGTGCTTCGGTGTCCCGCCTCGATGCACACAGTTGCGAGCGGGGAGCGGTGCGCCCACTATAGACGTCCCGAATCGAGTCCGGGACCAGACGCTCACCCGCCCCATGGCAAACGCTCCGGCCACTTTCGTCGGCAAGTACCAGATCCTCGAGTTGGTGGGAGAGGGTGCGATGGGCAACGTGTATCGTGCTCTCGACCCGGTGCTCAACCGCACGGTGGCTGTCAAGGTGATGAGCGATGCGATCGCGCGAGATCTCTCGCTGCGCGACCGATTCATGCGCGAGGCACAGGCAGCCGGCTCGTTGCAGCACCCGAACGTGGTCACGATCTACGACTTCGGGGAGGTGGACGGGCACCTCTATATCGCGATGGAATACGTGGATGGCATCGATCTGGAGCAGATGATCGAGCAGCGGATTCCGATGTCGCTGGACGACAAGCTCGGGATCATGATCGACGTGCTCGTCGGCCTGACGTATGCGCATCGTGGCGGCATCGTACACCGCGATATCAAGCCCGCGAATATCCGCGTGACGGAGGATGGCCGTGGGAAGATCATGGACTTCGGCGTCGCGCATCTGGAGTCGACCAAGATGACGGCGACCGGCGTCATGGTCGGGACGCCGAACTACATGGCACCCGAGCAAGTGACCGGTCAAAAGGTCGGCCCTGCAACCGACATCTTCGCCGCGGCTGCCGTATTGTACGAGCTGCTCACGCATCACAAGGCGTTTGGCGCCGAGTCGCTGCACAACGTGTTGTTCAAGGTGGTTTCGGAGGACCCCCCGCCGCTGGCGATGGTCGCGCCGGAACTTCCCAAGGCCCTTGATCCGGTGCTGCGTAAGGCACTCGCCAAGGAGTCTGGCGAGCGATATCAATCGGCGCAGGAGATGGCCAACGAGTTGACGGCGATTCGTGCTGCGCTGAGTCCGGGTGCGCCCACGTCGACGTTGTCGTTGGGAGCGACGATCGCCGCGCGTACGGGCGAGCGCCGCACGAGATCACGGGCCGATCTTGAATCCCGGCGGTGGACTCCGGCGCGCGCAATCGTGGCCAGCGTGGTCGGAGCGCTGGGGCTGGTGGGGGCGACCTGGATCTACACCTGGCGTTCGCGGCCGGCAGCGGAGGCCCTCGGGTCGGTGAGAAGCGATACGGCAGCTCTGGTGATGACCCCAAGCCCACCAGCCGGCTCCGGGGACTCGGTGTCGAAGGTGTCTGTGCCACCGCCGAGCTCGACACCGGCCCCGAAGTCGTCCCGCGCGGAAGGAGTTGTGGCACCCACGCGGACCGATGGGGAGATGGTGGCAGTGGTGACGGAGGTCCGTGCCTCGGCCATGAGGGCGCGAGCCAGCGCAGCGGCCAGCGGGGTTGCGGCGGCAAGGCTGGCGGAAGGGGATGCACAGCTTGTCGTGGCGGACCGGCTCGCTGCCCAGAAGCGTTATGCGGATGCGGTGGCGGGGATGAACAAGGCCTGGAGCACGTGGTCGGATGCGGAGAGAACCATGGGGAGTGCAGCGTCCGCATCTGCGGTACCGGCAAAGTCGGACAGTACGCGGGCGACTTCAGACAGCGCACTTTCGCGGGTGGCGCCGCCCCCGGTTGTGTCACCACCCAAGGTGGCGGCGCCGCCTCCGAGCCGTACCGTACCCGAGGCGCCGCCGGCGGCAGTGGAGATTGCGGCTCTGGTGGCCGAGTATGCGCGGGCGATAGAAGCGCGCGACCTTGCGGCAATCAAGGCAGTGTATCCCGCAATCAGCGCAGAGCAACAGAACGGATTCCAGCGGTTCTTTGCGACGGTGAAGTCGCTGCGCGCCAGACTGGCGGCAGGTACCCCTACGATCAACGCCGCCTCAGCAACGGCCGAGGTGAGCGGCACGTACGACTACACCGACGCCGCAGGGAAGGAACAGCAGCAACGCGTGGCGTTTCGCGCCACCTTTCGTCGGGACGCGAACCGCTGGATCATCGTGTCGGTGCGCTAGGGAAACGCTGCGGCGGGTCAGTAGGAGTATTCGATACCTAACGTGTAGGTGAGGCGCGCACGCAGACCGCCGTCGTTGAGCGGGAATATGGTGTTGGCGACCAGTGTGACGCGACTCGGCGTCGAGTACTTCAGGCCGAAGCTGCCATTGATGACATCATCGCGGATGTCAGGGATCGATGTCGGGTTCACGGTGCGATGGAACGGCGAGTCGTACACGACCGGGCGTGGCAGGATCAGTTTGCTCGCGCCGACCTGGAACTCTCCGGCAACGTCGGCGGCCATGGTCACCCCCTTGGCGAGGAGCTGATCGAACCCCGCGGTGGCAACCACGAAGTCGTTTCGTGTGCGGTCGGCGGTGTAGAGGTATCCCGCATTGAAATGCGGGGAGAACGCCCCGATGGTGGACGACAGAATGGCGAGGGCACGGCCGCCGAAGTGACCGGAGCCGAGCAGATCCGCGTCGTCGCCAGTTGGGAAGCGGGCTTCGAAGAGCAAGGCAACACCGCTGTTCGGAGTCTGGCGAGCATTGATTTTGAGACGGGCGGCGACGTCGCCGATGCCGAATGCCGAACCCGAGATGGTGCGACTGGCTTCAAGCACCGGATTCTCGGGCGTGCCGGCGAAGAAGTGCGTGGCGGTCGTGCCTCCAAAGGGCTGAATCCGGGCGTCACTGCGACCGGTGATGGTGGTGCGCATGAGAGGGAGCACGATGCCGAAATCGACCTTGTCGCTGATTCCGTAGGTGGCGTAGAACGAGGTGACAGCGACGTGAATGTCCAGGCCGAGATCGAACTGCATGAGATCGTTTTCGAGCACCGGCACACCCATCTTGGCGCAGTCATCTCCTTGCTGTTCGCTGCACCCGTCGAAATTCACGTTCTCATGTGTGAACGTGAGGTGCAGGCCGCTGAGTGGGACCCCTCGCAACGACGTGAACGTGAGATTCGTCTGGTTCAAGCCAGCGAGCACGCGGCCGCGTCCCAGTGTCTGGGCCCGTTCGGCGAATACCGGACCGGCAGAGGTGGACGTGCTGACCGGGACGCCGCCTTCGAAACGGAAGGTCTCGCCGCTCGTGGTCGCGCCGATGGGAACACTTGCCACACGCGACGCCAGGGCGCCGGTCACGAACCCGATGACGGATCCGTTCTCCGCCACGGCGGACGGGACGAAGTGATTGCCGTGGATGCGGATGATGTCCGGGTTGGAAGCCGTGGCGGTTCCGGCCAGGAACAGGGGTTCCTCTCCCGGACCGAAGATGAACAGCTGCGAGAGACGATCCCGGAGCCGCTGTGCATGGAGGTTGGATGGAAGCGCGACGAGAAGCGCAGCCAGGAGCAGCGCGGACAGGCACCGGCGGCGCTGCCGGTGCTGTGCGGGTACCGGGCGGAGCTCGTGGACTGGGGAGCGGACGCCCCGCGACCGCATCGACCGCGCCAGGCGTGTCGACAGCGAGGTCGGTGATTGGGCGGATCGGATCGATGGCATCAAGCTGGTCTCGTCGAGGGAGTGGGCTACGATGCGCTGAGGTGCGCGACGGGGCAACCGTGGCCGGTTGGGAATCCTGGCCGGAGCCCCTGACTCTCCCCGATGCCAAGCCATAGTTTGGCCGGCATGTCGGTGAAGGCTCGTTTCTCTTTCAGTCGGACTGCCGGCCCATGCCGGTGGATGCGACTCGGGGTCGCGGCGCTCGCTGTGTGGAGCGTGACCCTCCGATTGGCTGCGCAAGGCAGTGGGCGGTTGGACATCCTTGTGCGGGGTGGCTTGGTGGTGGACGGCAGCGGCAGTGCGCCGCGGATCGCCGATGTCGGCATCCGGGGTGATCGGATCGCATTCATCGGCGACGCGGCGCGCGCAGGGATCACGGCGGTGCGGACCGTGAATGCCGAGGGGCTAGTGGTGGTTCCGGGATTCATCGATCCGCACGCGCACGTGATGGGGGACCTGGGGAGCCGTGATTCGAGCCGGCGCGTCAACGCGCCGTATCTGCTGCAGGGTGTGACGACCACGATCACCGGCAACGATGGGGGCGGGCCGGTAGACGTCGGCGGTACACTGGCGAACTGGGAGCGGCAAGGGATCGGTACGAACGCCGCGCTGTACATCGGATTCGGCAGCGTGCGTCAACGGCTGCTCGGCCTGTCATCGGCCACGCCGACACGGGCACAGCTCGATTCGATGCGCGGACTGGTGCGGCGGGCGATGGCCGATGGCGCGTTGGGGATGAGCACGGGGTTGTACTACGCTCCGCAGAGTTATGCGACGACGGAGGAGGTGATCGCGCTGACGCGTGAGATCACCCCGGACGGAGTCTACGACTCGCACCTCCGCGACGAGAGTTCGTACACGATCGGGTTGTCGGGGGCGGTAGCGGAGGCGCTGCGAATCGGGCGTGAGGCGCACGTGGCGGTGCACATCTCGCACATTAAGGCGCTCGGCACGGATGTGTGGGGGATGAGCGACTCGATCATTGCGATGATACGTGCGGCCCGGGCGTCGGGAGAGCGGGTGACGGCCGATCAGTATCCGTATACGGCGAGCGGGTCGAGTGTGAGCGCGTCGCTGCTTCCACGGTGGGCCGAAGCCGGGGGGCGCGACTCGTTGCGGCGCCGGGTGGCCGACGGCGCGACGCGTTCCCGGCTGGAAGGGGATATGCGCGAGAATCTGCGCCGTCGCGGTGGCGCGGCAGCGATTCTGATCACGGACCAGTCGCGGGCGGATCTGGTGGGCAAGACACTGGCCGAGATTGCGACAGCGCGAGGCGTTGATCCGATCCAGGCGGCGATCGACATCATCATGACGGGCGGTGCCGGCATTGCCAGTTTCAACATGCAGGAATCCGACATCGTGAATTTCATGAAGCAGGATTTCGTGATGACGGGGTCGGACGGATCGGACGGTCATCCGCGCAAGTACGGCACGTTTCCGCGGAAATTCCACCAGTACGTATTCGGCAAGGGAGTGATGTCGCTGGCGGAGGCGGTTCGGCGCAGCAGCCGTCTGGCGGCGGAGGAGCTGGGGCTGGCGGCGCGCGGGCTGCTCCGCGAGGGATACTTTGCCGATGTGGTGGTGCTGGACACCCTGACGTACGCGGATCGTGCCACGTATCGGGAGCCCGAGCGACTGGCGGTGGGGGTGCGGTACGTGTGGGTCAATGGCAAGCCGGCGGTGGAGGACGGCCGGGTGACCGGGGTCATGGCCGGGCGCGCCCTGCTGCGGCGGGAGAAGACGGAGCGCCGGTGAGGGCGTTCCGTCTCGCCGTCTAGACCGCGTCCGACAGGCTGGTGAAGTTGAAGTCGCGCACCTTGATGGGCGGCACGACCACGGCACCGCCGGCCTCCGTGCCGGCCAGGCGCACCGGCTGTCCGATCATGTCGAGGTTGTTGAGCATGATCAGGGGTGAGTCGTTGAACCGGAAGTTCTTGATGGCCTTGGTGATCTTTCCGTCCTCGATGAGGAAGGTGCCGTCGCGCGTGAGGCCGGTGTAGAGGATGGTCCTGGGGTCCACCTCGCGGAGATACCAGAGGCGGGTGACCAGAATGCCGCGCGGGGTACTGGCGATCATCTCCGCGAGGGTCGTATCGCCGCCACTCATGACGAACGAGGTGGGCGCTCCGGTGGGTTCGACGCCCTTCTTCTTCGCCCAGAAGCGGGAGTAGTACAGCGTCTGAAGCACGCCATTGCGGATGAAATCCTGCCTGCCTAACGGCAATCCGTCGGAGTCAAACGGCTGGGCCAGCACCATGGGGTCGAACGGGTCGGCGTAAATGCTGACCCGCTGGTCGATGATCTTCTCGCCGATCCTGGTGCCGCCGCCCTGCCTGACGAACGGACTCCGGCCCTCGTCGGTGGAGCGGGCATCCATGTAGAAGCCGATGAGCTGGCAGAGGTCGCCGACAGCCTGCGGTTCAAAGATCACCGTGTAGTGTCCGGGCTCGATCGCGACCGGCTGCCGGGAGAGTCTGGCCTTCTCGATGGCCTGCCGGCTTACGGCGCCGAACGCGACCTTGCCCGCGTCGTTATGCTCGGCGCCGGCCCAACCCGAGCCGGTACCGTCGGTGGTGCGAACGGTGAGCGTGTAGTTCGCGTTGGTGGATCGGTGATAGGCGAACAAGCCGTGATTGTTGCCGAGCGCAGTACACCCGGCATTGAGAACGAGGAAGCCGGCGGCTTTGAGGTCACCGGCCTTGCGAGCCGGGTCGAGCGCCGTGAGCGCGACTCCAGCCCGGTCATCCGGCGTCATGTCGGCTGCCGAATCGAAGTATGCTCCGACCGGTTGATAGGTCTGGGAGGCCAGTGGTGGCATTGCCTCGGGGTCGTCCGGCGACAGGCGGGCGAGGCGCTCGGACTGTTCGACCGCACGGCTCAGCGCCTGATCGCTGGTGTCGTTGGTGACCACGATCGCATGCCTGGGGCCGAAGGCGCTCTCGACCTGGATATTGAAGTCGGTGTTGCTGCCAGCGGTGGAAATCTGATTGTCGGCGAAGCGGATATTGGTGCTGTACCCGCCGCCGATGATCACCTTGACCGTCTCGGCGTGCGACATGCGAATGACGCGTTGGATGAGCGCCTGGGCCTCATCGCGCGAGAGCACAGCGCCGGCCGGGACGTCGATCACGGGGCGTTCGATGAGTCGACGCGGCGCTCCGGACCCGAGCGTGTCTCGAGACGGACTCATGTCTTCCTCCCGGTGTTGATCACGTTCTGGCTCCGGAATCGGGCGGGGACGGCGCCGTGACTGACGGCATTGATCTGCCCCGGCTGTCCCTTGCCGTCGAAGAACGATCCACCGATCTGATAGCTCGATTCGCCGCCCAGCATGTCCATGGAATTCCAGAAATCCGGGGTGCGCATCTGATACGCGACGTCCTTGAGCATGCCGGTGATCTTGCCGCCACGAATCTCGTAGAAGAGCTGTCCGCCGAACTGCGCATTGTAGCGCTGCTGGTCGATGGAGAACGACCCGTCGCCAATGATGGCGATGCCGCGGTCGGTGGCCGCAACGAGGTCGTCGAACGACAGGTCCTTCTCGCCGGGCAGGAGCGAGACATTCGGCATGCGCTGGAACTGCACGCTGGACCAGTTGTCGGCGTACGAGCAGCCATGCGAGCGCACCGGCCGTTTCTGCGCATCGTACCACCACTTCAGCCACATCGCCTGCTCGCGGGTGGTCTGATAGTCGTTGACGATTCCGTTGCGGATGATAAGAAAATCATCCGGCGCTACTCCCTCGTCGTCGAAGCCGATCTGACCGAGGGTGCCAGGCTGTGACCGATCGCCGCGGATGTTCATGAACTCCGGACCGTACCGGAATGTGCCGAGGAACTTCTCGGGGGGCGCGACGAAGCTGGTGCCGGCGTAATTCGCCTCGTAGCCTAACGCGCGGTCCAGTTCGGTCGGATGCGCGATGGATTCGTGCACCGTCAACCAGAGGTGTGAGGGATGGAGCACCAGGTCATATCGTCCGACCTCGACCGGCTTGGCGGAGAGCTTCTGGCTCGCTTCGTCGCCCCATTTGCCGGCGTTGCCAACCAAGTCCAGCGCGGTGACGTACTCATAGCCGCGCCCCATGGGCGCGGTCATGTTGCCGCGGTTCTGGAAGTCGGAAAAGTCCGGTGCCACCGCGGTGAACTGGAGGGGCGCCCAACTCTGCACGATGGTCTGGGAAATCACCGAGCCGTTCGTGTCGGCGTAGTCGCGCTGCGTCTTGCGGAAGAACATGCCGCTGAACACGTACTTCACGTTCTTCGCCTTCATTCCTTCGGCGTTGGCCCTGAGCAGCACGTCGACTTTCTGTTCGAGCGGGATGGTCCATGGATCGATCTCGAACGCACTCTTCCAGGTAGCGTCGGTTACCGGCGGGGTGGGAGCCAGTTCGACCTCGTGATCGCGCGCCACGCGGTCGGCGCGGGCGATGGCGGCCGCTTCGCGTGCGGCGCCGGCGACTCCCGTCTTCGTGAGCTCGCGGGTGGCGGAGAACCCCCAGGTTCCCGCGATCAGCACGCGGACGCCGCACCCGATGGAATCCGTGTCAGCAACCGTCTGGATCTGCTGTTCGCGGGTCTGGATGAACTGCTGGAGGTAACGGGCGATTCGGGCATCCGCGTAGGTCGCTCCGGCCAGCCTGGCGGCGTTGAGCGCCTCCATGAGAAGCTCCTTGACCGCGGCGTCCATTGCCGGTGCATCGGGGCCAGGCGGGGTGGCGGGTGGAGCAGGAACTGCGGCATCAGCGGCGCGAAGAGCCCCGCCAAGGGCAATGGCGCCGACGGCGACCCCACTCTGCTGAAGAAAGTCCCGGCGAGAAGTCATCGGAGGAAGAGGATTGAAGACGGCGACGGATCTCAGTGGAAAGGAGACTAGGACTGTATACGGTGCAGCGGAAGCCGACCACCAGCCAGCCGAGGGGTGGATCCATGCGAGCGAAGAAGGAAGGCGAGGGTTCGCAGTGGCCAGTCGGGCGGGACAAGGCGCGGTGGCTGTGGGATGACTCGCGGCTGTCCGGCAACTGGCCAGCGCAATCTGGCCGCATGACGCGAACCGGCGAAGGTGGTCGGCGGAAACACGGCTGGCAGTGACGGTCGTCCAACCATGGAACAGGCGCGATGTCGCTGTTGCGATGGTGGGCGCGTCTACGCGCGATGGTGGGCGCGTCTACGCGCGATGGTGGGCGCGTCTACGCGCGATGGTGGGCGCGTCTACGCGCGATGGTGGGCGCGTCTACGCGCGATGGTAGGCGCGCGTCTAGATCCGCTGATGGACGTGGCGCGGGCCGGGCATCACATTCGCGGGCATGTCGGAGGTAACGCCGGTGGTGGCCGAAGCGGCCCTGCAGACTGTCACTGGTCCCACCACCGGGGAGGACGTGGGCTCCCTGTCGGGAACGAGAGCGGCGCTGCTGCTGGTCACGTTTGCCTCGGCCATCTTCCTCAATGCGGCGCTCCTGTTCGCCGTGCAGCCGATGTTCACGAAGATGGTACTCCCGCTGCTGGGCGGGTCTCCGGCGATCTGGAACACCTGCCTGTTGTTCTTCCAGACCGCCTTGCTGGCCGGGTATCTCTACGCACACCTAACGTCGCGTATCTGGTCGCCGAAGGTGCAGGCCGGCGTGCACCTGCTGCTGCTGCTGGGTTCCCTGGCGCTTCTGCCGATCCACGTGCCACTGACCTGGTCGCACCCGAACGGCACGGTGCTGCCGATTCCCTGGCTGCTGGGGCTTCTGACGGTGTCGTTGGGACTTCCGTTCGTTCTGCTGGCGGCGGGAGCGCCGATGTTGCAGCGCTGGTTTGCGTCCACGCGCCATCGGGCAGCGGACAATCCATACTTCCTGTATGCGGCGAGCAATCTCGGAAGTTTCGCCGCGCTGCTGGCGTATCCCTTCCTGATCGAGCCGAGGCTGCGTGTTTCCGAGCAGACCGTGTCGTGGCTGGAGATCTACTATTTTCTCATCGCGCTGATCGCGCTCTGCGCCGTGGTGACGTACCTGCTGCGCGGGCCGCGTGCAACGGCACCAGTGGTTTCGGTCCCGGCGGATGCGGCAGTAGTGAAGCCGCGTACCGCGAGTGCTGATGCGGGGACGGTACGGCCGCAAGCGGGGGCAAGCGCAGGGATTGCCGGTGCCGCCGATGTCGGCGCGGCAAGCGATGGCGGCGAGGCAGCCGCAGACACGACGATGCCCGACGCCAGCCAGCCCGACGCGTTTGTGCCGGACGCCGCGATGAAGCCTGTGGGCCGACCCACGATCGTCCCGAATCGGCACTGGCGACTGCGCTGGGTACTGCTGGCGTTCGCGCCGTCGAGTCTGCTCATCGGAGTGACGACGTATCTCAGCACCGATATCGCGTCGGTTCCCTTCCTCTGGGTCATTCCACTCGCGCTGTACCTGTTGACCTTCGTGCTGGTGTTCTCGCGGCGGCCTCCACTCGGGCGGAGTTTCATGCTGTTCCTGCAGCTGGCGTTAGGGCTCGCCCTGATGGTGTCCATCTGCGCCGGCCCGGGGCGTCGGATTACGACGCAGGCGGCCCTGCATCTCCTGGCGTTCTTCGTCACAGCGATGGTCTGTCACCGGGAGCTGGCTGACAGCCGGCCCAGAGTCGAGCATCTGACCGAGTTTTATCTGTGGATGTCTCTGGGCGGGGTCCTGGGGGGCGTGTTCAACGTCATCCTGGCGCCGCAACTGTACGACACGCTGATCGAGTATCCGTTCGCGCTGGTGATCGCGTTCGGATTGCGGCCGTCCTTCTCACGGCAGTTCGGCAGCCGGCGTGTGCTGCTGCTGGACCTGCTGTTCCCGGCGCTGGTATGTGCGGCGGTGTGGGGCGGGTTCCGGCTTCCGAAACCGCCTGACGAGTGGGGGCTGTACGGCACGCAGATATTTCTCGGCGCGGCGGCGCTGGTTGTGGCCGTCTTCTGGAAGCGACCATTCCGGCTGGCGCTCGGCGCGTTCGCGATCTACGGAGGGGCCCGGTTCGCTGATGCAGCCAACAGCGACATCATTTTCCAACGGCGCAGCTTCTTCGGCGTGTACCGGGTGCGGCAGATCCTCGAGTATACGGTGCTGCAAAACGGCACCACGACGCACGGTGCCGAGAGCACGGACCCCGATCGGCGGCTGGAGCCCATCACGTACTATTTCCGTGGCGGTCCGCTGGGCCAGATCTTCGAGAACGTGGCGACGTCAGGTGGTCTGCGGCGGGTCGCGGTGGTGGGACTGGGAACGGGGACGACGGCGTGCTACGGCAGGACGGGGGAGCGCTGGACGTACTACGAGATCGATCCGCTGGTGGTGCGGATCGCCCGCTCTTCTCTGTTTTCCTACATTCGCGACTGCCCGCCCACGATCGACATCGTTCTGGGAGACGCGCGGCTCTCGTTGACGCAGGCGCCGGACTCCGAGTTCGACCTGATCATCCTGGATGCGTTCACCTCGGATGCGATCCCGGCGCATCTGCTCACCCGCGAGGCGCTGGCGCTCTACCTCCGGAAGCTGCGGGATGGTGGAGAGGTGGCATTCCACATCAGCAATCGATACGTGGACTTGCGCCCGGTACTGACCGGGTTGGCCGACGATGCGCGGATTCCCGGTGCGGTGGGCGACCGCGATGTGACGTCGGAGGAGCGGCTCAAGCTCTACTACGGGAGCCGGTGGGTGGTGTTGGCGAGAAAGCCGGCGACGCTGGCGACGCTGTTGCGACAGCCCGACTGGACCCCGCTCCCGCCTGAGCCGGCGACCCGAGTGTGGACGGATGACTATTCCGACATCCTCAGCGTTCTCCGGTGGAGGTGAATCCCGCGAGGGAAGCCCTGATTCCGGAGTTCCGCCATTGCGACACGGCGCGAGGGGGCCGAGTCTTAGACGAGTGGCAGGCTCGGCATGCGCTCGTTCGACGAGGTGGCAATGGCTGCGAGGTGTTGTGGGTTGACGTTGATAGTGATGGGAGCCGCAATCGGTCGGGTGGTTTCGGCACAGGGCGCTGACACCGTCGCGACGCGCGTCCCCACTCCGGCTGCGAGCATTCGTCCCCTGATGGTGGCGGGAGCGATCTCGCTGGCCGCGTCGGCGACGGTGTCACTGTTCGATGCTCGGCTGTCGGACGCGTCGCAGGAGCTGAACGCGCACGGCGGGGCGACGCTGCGGCACGCCTCGCTGGACGTGAGTTCGATCGGTGGCGCGGCGCCGCTGGTGACGGGTGGTACGCTGTGGCTGGTGGGTCGGGTGAGTCATGACAGTGTGATGCAGCAGGTGGGAGGGGTGACGGCGCATGCCGTATTGCTGAGCGCGGTGCTGACGGAGCTGACGAAGGGGCTGATCGGCCGAGGGCGGCCGAAGAGTCATCCTGGGGATCCGGACATGTACAATCCGGGGCGCGGCTTCTTCGACGGGAGCCACACGTCGTTTCCGTCCGGGCACACGAGCGGGGCGTTCGCGGCGGCGACGGCGCTGGCCAGCCAGTTGGGCGGGGCGCATCCGCGTCATCGCACGGCGCTGAGGGCGGTGTTCTTTGGTGCGGCGACGCTGGTCGGGATTTCGCGCATCTATCAGAACGACCACTGGACGAGCGACGTACTCTCGGGTGCGGCGTTAGGCGTGTTGAGTGCGGAGAGCGTGCTCCGGCGCCTTCCGCCGGCCGCCGGTTCGAACAGCCGGCGGTAGGCTTGACGTTTCCGGCGTCGCCGCGCTTTCGTTCGAGCCTGCCGACAGTGGCCCTTGAAGGACAGCGCAGCATGCGTATCGCACGGCGCCTCGCGCCCGTACTGGTGGTCTGGATCCTGGTACCGGGGGTCCTGGCGGCTCAGGACAGCTGCCCGGACGCGGATTCCACGGCGCCGTGTGCGGTGCCCAACGGGTCGCGCGGGCCACGAGTGGCCCAGGAGGTGGACCTGGGGGCGTTTGGCCGGTTTGCGTATACGCGACCCGGACGCCTGCAGGCGTTTCGGAACGTTCCCGGGACGCTAGGGCGGACGATGGCTCTCGCCTTCCGTCGTGATCGGGTGGGGGGGTGGGTGGCGATCACCACCAGTACGCTGGGGCTGATCGCGGCCGACGAATGGGTGCTGGACAAGACACGCAACGTGGCGCGGCATCTCGACATTCCTCCGACGCATCCGTCGGCGAATCTGGTGGTGGCCGGGGTGAAAGTGCTGCCATTTCCGACGACGATTGCTTCGGCGATGTACTTCCTTGGCGACGGGTGGATGAGCATGGCGGTGGCGGGGCATTTCTTCGTGGTCGGGGTGTGGCATAACGACTACCGGGCGCTGCGGACCGCGAGCGAGATCACCGAGTCGCTCTTCACGTTAGGTATCATCACGCAGGGATTGAAGCACACGTTCGGGCGGCAGACGCCGTCGGAAGCCACGGTCCCGCGCGGGCGCTGGCGTCCGTTCCCCAGCCTCGCGGCCTACTCGCGCAACACGCCGGCGTTCGACGCGTTTCCGTCAGGTCACCTGGCGGCCGCGGTGGCGACGGTGTGGGTGGTGGCGGGCAACTATCCGGAGAACCGGTTCGTGCGGCCGGTGGGGTACACGTTGCTGGGGATCCTGTCATTCGCCATGGTCAACACCGGGGTCCACTGGGCTAGCGACTATCCCCTGGCGATCGGCATCGGGGCCACGGTGGCGGATGCCGCGGTGGCGCGCGGCCGCACGCGTCTCAAGCCCGGACGGTCGGGAGAATCCGGCGATACCAGGGGAGTCCGGATCGAGCCGATCATGACGCCGACCCGTCTCGGTCTCTCGATCGTTTTCTGACTGGCGGCGGCCGGCGGCAACACCTTGGCGCGTGGAGCGGTCCGGAAGACGCCGCCCGCATTCGCGCGGGCAGTGGCGTGGTACAGGCGGTGTTCAGGGTAGCGTCCCCGGCTTCAATGAGCGAGGATTGGAGAGCAGCCCTCCGGCTCCCCGCGCCATGGCGCGCGGCTCGCGGTGATTTGGCCGTGGGCAGCAGCCAACCCAGGATACGAGCGACTTCAGAGCACCATGACAGGTATCATCCAGAACGAAGTGTACGACGTCTGCATCGTCGGTTCTGGTGCCGGCGGGGGCATGGCGGCGTACCGGCTGACGCAAGCGGGCGCGCGGGTGGTGGTGCTGGAGGCGGGTGGCTGGTGGGACAACACGAAGGACAGCGCGATGTTTCGCTGGCCGTACCAGTCTCCGCGCCGCGGCGCCTCGACCCCGGAGCGTCCGTTCGGCGAGTTCGATGCGTGCATCGGCGGTTGGGAGGTGGAGGGGGAGCCGTACACGCGAGCCGAGGGGACGAACTTCTCGTGGTGGCGCGCCCGGATGCTGGGCGGACGCACCAATCACTGGGGACGCATCTCGCTCCGTTTCGGACCGGATGACTTCCGGCGCAAGAGCCTCGACGGTCTGGGCGAGGACTGGCCGATCACGTATGAAGATGTCCGGCCGTACTACGACCGGATCGACCGTTTGATCGGCATCTTCGGCAGCCGGGAGAACCTGCCGAATCATCCCGACGGAATCTTCCAGCCACCGCCGAGGCCCAGGTGCTACGAGCTGTACGTGAAGCAGGCGGCCGACAAGCTGGGGATCTGGTGCATCCCCGGGCGACTGTCGATCATCACCAAGCCGTTAGGCAGCCGGGCGCCGTGTCACTATTGCGGCGAGTGCAATCGCGGGTGCATGACGAACTCGAACTTCACGTCCCCGAACGTGCTGCTTTTTCCGGCGATGCAGACCGGACGCCTGAAGATCATCACGAACGCGATGGCTCACCAGGTCACGGTTGACGATCGCGGGCTGGCGTCGGGCGTGTCGTACATCGACAAGACGTCAGGGCGCGACCGGACGGTACGGGCGCGGGTGGTGGTGCTCGCGGCGAGCGCGTGTGAATCGGCGCGCCTGCTGCTCAACTCCAAGTCGTCGGCGTTTCCGCAGGGGCTGGCAAACTCGAGCGGGGTAGTGGGGAAATATCTGACCGACACCACAGGGACAGACGTCTCAGGCTTCGTTCCGAAGCTGATGGATCATGTGCCGCACAACTGCGATGGCGTGGGTGGCGGGCACATCTACATGCCGTGGTGGGTGGACAACAAGAAGCTCGATTTTCCGCGGGGCTATCACATCGAAGTGTGGGGCGGACTGGGTGTGCCGTCGTACGGCTTCATGGGGGGGATCGAACGGTATGAACCGGGTGGCGGCTATGGCGCGTCGCTGAAGAACGAATATCGACGCTACTACGGCTCCACCATCGGATTCTCCGGCCGCGGGGAGCAGATTCCCAGCGAGGACTGCTATTGCGAGCTGGATCCCGAGCGCACGGATATCTGGGGAATCCCGGTGCTGCGCTTCCACTGGAAGTGGAGCGATTACGAGATCAACCAGGTGAAACACATGCAGGAGACGTTCCGCGCGCTGGTGTCGGAGATGGGCGGCGAAGTGTTCTCCCCGATGCCGTCGCAGGAGCGTGGATACGGCATCAGCACCGGGGGCTCGATCATCCACGAGTTGGGCACGGTGCGGATGGGGAGCGATCCGAAGTCGTCGGTGGTGAATTCCTGGTCGCAGGCGTGGGACTGCAAGAACCTGTTCGTGGCGGACGGCGGGCCGTTTGTGTCACAAGCGGACAAGAATCCCACCTGGACGATTCTGGCGTTGGCGATGCGAACCGCGGATCGAATCATGGAGCTTCGCAAGGCGGGAGAGGTCTAGACAGGAGGCCAAGGGCCAGAGGGTTCAACCGCATGGATGACGTCACGAGACGCGATGTACTGAAATTCCTGGCGGCGGCATCGCTGGCCGACTTCGCGGTGAGCGCGCTCGATATCGATCGGGCGGCGGGGCTCACACGCGACACGCTGGAGACGCTGGCGCGACGTGGCCAGGCGTATCAGCCGAAGAACTTTTCGGCGGACGAATGGCGGACAGTGCGCATCCTGGTGAACCTGGTGATTCCGCGTGATGCGCGATCCGGGAGCGCCACCGACGCCGGTGTGCCGGAGTTCATGGATTTCATTCTCGGCGACCGCTCGTCGATGCAGCGGTGGATGCACGAGGGCCTGGCCTGGCTCGACAGCGAGTGCGTGAAGCGATCCGGGCAGTCGTTTGCGGCATGCACATCGGCGCAGCGGAAGGCGGTTCTCGACGATATTGCCTGGCCGAAGCGAGCGCCCGCCGGGATGGAGGCTGGTGTCCGGTTCTTCTCCCGGTTCCGGGATTTTACGGCGTCCGGGTTCTGGTCGAGCCGAATCGGCGTGCAGGACCTGGGTTACATCGGGAATACCGCCACCGTGTGGAACGGCTGTCCCGCACCCGCCCTGCGCAAGCTGGGGGTTCGTTATCCGGGTGCCTAACGGGACAGGATCTCCGATGACAATCGGGCGGGGCACTCTGTGGAGGCGGGGTCGGCGCGGGGCGCGGCTGGCCTGGCTCGGGATGCTGACCCTGGCCACCGGGCAAGCAAGCGCGCAGCGGGTCTTCCCTGGTGGCCCGCCGATGCCCGGAGGCGACAGTACGGTCGTGGTGATGCTGGGGACGGGGATGCCGGTCCCCGATCCGGCGGCCTCGGGTCCGGCGACAGCCGTGGTGGTGGGACACCGCGTGTTCCTGTTCGACGCCGGGCCGGGGGTGATGCGCCGGATAGCCGCGGCCGGACTTCCCATCGATGGCGTGACGGCCGCCTTCATCACGCACCTCCACAGCGATCACACGCTCGGCTATCCGGATCTGATCTTCACGTCGTGGGTGATGGGACGGCGCATGCCCCTTGCGGTATACGGTCCGCCGGGACTGCAGCGCATGACCGATCTTCTGATCGCGGCGTGGGCCGAGGACACCCTCATTCGTGTGACTGGACTCGAGCACGATGCACCGGGAGGATATCGCGTCACGGTGCACGAGGTGAGGGGCGGTGTGGTGTACGACAGCGCCGGCGTGCGGGTGACGGCGATCGCGGTTCAACACGGCAGTTGGCCGTACGCCTTCGCGTATCGCGTGGACACCCGGGGTCGAAGCATCGTCATCTCGGGCGACACGCGCTACAGTGAGGCGCTCGCGAAGGCAGCCGCTGGAGTGGACGTGCTCGTCCACGAGGTCTATCCCCAATCGCGGCTACAAGGAGAGCAGCGACCGGGCGGGGAAGACTGGCCGCTCTACATGCGGTCATTTCACACATCGGACGTGGAGGTAGGGAAGCTGGCGGCACAAGCGGGGCCGCGGTTGGTGGTACTCACTCACGTTGTATGGATGGGAGGTACGCCTGACGAGCTGATTGCCGGCGTGAGGCGCGGCGGGTATCGCGGCCGGGTGGTGGTGGCCAGGGACCTGGACCGGTATTAGCGGGGCGGAGGGTCGCGGGGTCCTGGAGGATGCTGGTGCCACAGCACCGTACACCGCCGAGTCGTCCTCGCGCGGAAGCGGGATCGTGCCGCCACTACGCGGCGAGAAATACCAAGGGGGCCCGGTACCGTCCGGCACCGGGCCCTCGTACGTGTCGACTTTGTGCTCAGCTCTTCTTGTAGGTCGACGTTCTGGTCACCGGGTCGCCGCCGCCACGCCCGGGTGACGTCGATTCCACGACGAGGCTACCCGAGGAATCGAGCGACAACGTCATCGACGTCTTCCTCTCCGTGTCGCCCATCGGCATGCTCGAGTTGATGACAAGCTTGCTGCCATCCCACTTGGCCTGCGACATCTGATCGACCGAGTTCCCACCCATGCTCATGGTGTTCTTGCTGTCGGAACCGTCGAGATTGTAGACGCTCTTGACCTCACCCGCCTGCGTGGTGCGCGTGATGGTAAGCGTCTTTGCGTCCTGCGCGATTGTGACTTCCTGACCCAGTCCGCCGCGCCCCCCTCGACCACCACCACCCGCTGCATTGGGATCAGGAACCATGGTCCACGTGCCCGCGAAATTCGCGGCCTGCGCATGAATAGCAGTGGTGGACGCGAGCGTGAGGGCCGCCACGCTCAGGAACAGTGCGGTACGTCGCATACGGTGTCACTCCGGAATGAAGGCGGCGCGAAAGCCGCCGTGGACGATGTTGATGTCCCTGAAATGTTAGGGCGCGAGCGCAATCCGCCAGTGGGTGGCGACGAGGGGGGAGGGGGGAAGGGGGGAGGGGGAGGCGGGGAAGGGCTTGCTGGAATGGGCCGTGGCAGCAAGCCGGACGCTGGCTGACCGGACGCCGGTGCCGGTCGCCCCGTGCCAAGGTCGACGGCAAGCCCGGGGGGGGTGGGGAGGAACAGGGGGCGCCAAATGGCGCCGGCGTCGGGTGTGCGGTATGATCGAGCACGAGTCCGTATGCGACAGGAGAGGCTTCGGTATGATCCGGTACTTCATGTGCGTGGCCATGATGGGCCTGCCGTTCGTCAGGGGTGCCGCGCAGAAGGTCCACAAACTTCCAGCGACGCCGCAGACGGTGGCCTACGGCTATTACTGGTCAGAAGCGAAGCCTGCTTTGACCATCGCCTCAGGCGATCTGGTCGATGTCACCACCATGCTCACGAACTCACCGAATCGGCTGGAAGCCGCCGGAGTACCACCGGCCGAGGTGGAGCAGGAGCTGCGAGACATCGTGACCCAGGTGACCGGGAGCGCGCGCGGACCCGGAGGCCACATCCTGACCGGTCCGATCTTCGTGGAGGGGGCCGACTCGGGCGACGTGCTCGAGGTCAGGATCGTCTCGATCGATCTCAAGATCCCGTATGGGTACAACGGCTGCAGCGGCTTCGCGCGTGACCTGTGCGTGCGCGGAGATCCGACAGCGACCCGCATCATCCGGCTGGATGCCAAGCGAAAGGTGGGGATGTTCGCCCCGGGTATCGAGGTGCCGTTGCACCCGTTCTTTGGCAGCATGGGGGTGGCGCCGGCCGCGAGCCTGGGCCGGATGAGCAGCAACCCTCCAAGTACTCACGCGGGGAATCTCGATAACAAGGAGCTGGTGGCGGGGACGACGCTCTACATCCCGATTTTCGTGAAGGGCGCTCTGTTCGAGGTCGGAGACGGGCACGCCGCGCAGGGCGACGGCGAGGTGGACCAGACGGCGATCGAGACCAGCCTTCGCGGGCGGCTGCAGCTGACGGTGCGCAAGGACATGAAGCTGGACTGGCCCCGCGCAGAGACACCAACACACTGGATCACAATGGGGACTGATACGTCGCTCACCAAGGCGACGCGCATTGCCATCGACCAGATGGTGAAGCTCCTGATGGAAAAGAAGGACCTGACGCAGATGGCCGCGTATCAGCTCGCGAGCATCGCGGCCGATCTCCGGATCACGGAGCTGGTGGATGGGAACGTCGGTGTGCACATGATGGTGCCGAAAGCGCTGCTGAATGAGCGCTGAGGGAATGGCTCATGGTTCGTTGCTCACAGGCTTCGCGACGTCAGCTGGCGGCGCTGACAGCTGACCACTGGCCGCGCTGAACACTGACGGGTGATAGCAGACCAGACCGACTCGTGTTTCTCAAGAATGACCAGTGTGCAGCCCGCCAGGCGGCTGGTCCGATGGTTGCGCCCCTGGCCCTCGTCCTGTGTGCCGGCCTCGGTTGTCATCATTCGCCTCCGCCCGGGCGCGACCCGGGGAGCTCACGGGGGTCATTCGATTTCGTGGCATTCATGGACCGAAGCGAAGTTCATGGCCGATTCATCATCGGTGGGAGGGTGGTTGTCTTCGAGGCGTCGGATGGCTCGTGTCGCCCGACCTCGGAGGGGGAGGCGTCGGATCCGACGGTCGCAGCGCGGTATCTCTGCGAGGGGACGAAGGGATTTCAGCGGGTCGTGTACACGATCAGCCTGAGGGATCCCACGCGCGCCAGTACCTGGCGCACCACGATCATGACGCGACAGCGGAAGGACGTATGCGACCAGTACACTACGCGCGGCGCGCGGCAGGTCTGCGTTCGTTGGCGGGCGGAGTGGGTGGACGCCGAGGTGCCGCTCTCGGGCCACCTGGTGGTGGTGCGACATGACTCCACACCGCCCCGCAACAACCGGCTGCCAAGGGCGGGCTCGGCCGCGGGCCGCAACATGGACGGCGTTCCCACTCTGGCGCGCGACGGCTCCGCGCGCCATGCTGTCGGTGGTGATCGTCCGCCGGGAGACCGCCGACCATGAAGACCTTCGCACCCGCCGCCGAGACGAGCAGGCGCAGCAGACTGCCCATGCAGAAGCCGCTACCACACGAGCCCGACGTCTTTGGTCTGACCCATCCCGGGAAGGTCCGGCCGCGCAACGCTGACCAGTTCCTGGTGGCAAAGTTCTACCGTGCGATGGAAGTGGTCTCGTCAAGCATCGACGCGGGCTCGTTCCCGTCGCTCTCAACGTATACGCGGGGCTTCCTGATGCTCGTGGCCGATGGAGTGGGTGCCTTGGCGGACGCAGCGGAAGGGAGTGCGCAGGCCATTCGCGAGGTGTCGCAGCATATCCTGGACATGGGAGAGGTCTCGATGCAGACCGACCCCGCTCGCGAAGCCGAAGTGGCGGAACGGATGCGCGCGTTCGTGCTGAAGGCGCACGAGGTACTGCGGGGCGATACGAAGCCGGAGGCACCGGGGTCCAACGCCACCACGTTCACGATGCTGATGGGCTTCTGGCCCCGGTGGTTTCTCATCAATGTGGGCGACAGCCGAGCGTACCGCTTCCGTCGTGAGACGCTTCAGTGTCTGACCACGGATCAGACCATGGCTCAGGCGATGGTCGACTCGGGCGTGATGAAGAAGGAAGTGGCGGAGGCGACGCATTGGAAGCACGTCCTTGTGAGCGCCCTGGGGAGTCCGCAGCTGGAGCCGGAGCTCGCGGTCACCGACATCGAGTGGGGCGATGGTGTGTTGCTCTGCACGGATGGGCTCACGCGGCACGTCAGCGACGACGAGCTTCTGACCCGGTTCAAGGCCGGCGGAAAAGCAGAGGTGATTGCCCGCGATCTGCTCAACCTCGCCCTGGAACGGGGCGGCAAGGACAACGTAACGGTCGTCGTTCTGCAACTGCCACCTCCCTGAACGGACCGTCCTGCGGCGACCAGTTCCAGGGAATCACCACTCCAGCGTACGACGCGACGCTGCGATTGGGTACTTGAGCGAGGGTGGATGCTGAGGACGATCTCGCCGCGATGTGGAGCGCGCACGACGCACAGCCGGCGCTGTCCTTGGGTAGTGCGTCTTCTCGGCGGGTCTCCAGGGCGACATGTTCGTGGCAGAGCGTATCCCGGGCTTCGCGGCCATCACCACCAACCATCCCAATGACTCTCGGCGTCGGCTTCATCGGTTCGGGCTTCAACGCGCAGTTTCATTTCAAGGCATGGCGCGGCGTGCGCGACGCGGACATCCGCGGCGTCTGGAGCCCGAACGCCAAGCGCGCGGCGGCGGCCGCCCGACTCGCCCGCGACCTGGATGTGGGGGACGCAAAGCCGTTCGCGAGCATCGCCAGCATGGTGGCGGATCCCGCGATCGAGGCGATCTGGCTATGTGGTCCGAACCACGTCCGGGTAGAGAACGTGGAAGAGATCGTCGATACGATCAAACGTGGCCGCGGGAGACTGCGGGCGATTGCCTGCGAGAAGCCACTCGCGCGCAACGTGCGGGAAGCAGTGGAAGTGCGGCGACTCGCGGAGTCCGCGGGGTTGGTGACCGGATATCTGGAGAATCAGCTCTTCGCGCCGCACATCGAGGCAGGGAAGGCGCTGCTCTGGTCACGCGGAGCGGCGACGACGGGACGTCCCTACCTGGCCCGGGCAGCCGAGGAGCACTCGGGGCCCCACATGCCCTGGTTCTGGCAGGGGCGGCTGCAGGGCGGCGGCGTGCTGAACGACATGATGTGTCACTCCGCACTGGTCGTCAGGCATCTGTTGACGGCGCCTGGCGAGTCCCTGGACTCGGTGCGCCCGGCGCGCGTGACCGGCCACATTGCGTCGTTGAAGTGGACGCGGCCCGAGTACGTGAAGCGCCTGAAGAAGACGATGGGCACCGAGGTGAACTATCGAAAGGCGCCAGCCGAGGACTTCGCGAGCCTCACGGTGGAATTCGACACCACCGACGGCTACCGCGTGATTGGCGAGGCAACGACCTCCTGGAGCTTCGTGGGCGCGGGCCTGCGTCTGTCAGCGGAGCTGCTTGGTCCGGAGTACTCGATGAAGTGGAATTCACTGGACAGCGGCCTGTCGCTCTTCTTCAGTCGTGAGGTGCAGGGCAAGGCGGGTGAGGATCTGGTGGAGAAGCAGAATGCGGAAGTGGGGCTGATGCCGGTGGTGCCCGAGGAATGGGCCGCCTACGGCTATTCCAACGAGGATCAGCATTTCGTGCGTGCGTTCCTCGGCAAGGAAAAACCGCGGCTGACCTTCGGTGACGGCGTGGAGGTGGTGAAGCTGCTGATGACCGCGTATCAGAGCGCGGAAGAGGGAAAGACCCTGGCATTTCCCCCGAGGGGCATCGAGAAGTTCGTTCCGGCAGTGGCGCGGGGGAAGTTCAGGCCATAGGCTCGGGAAGGCCAAACACCAGCGGACGGCTGACAGCTCACATCCGATCGCGTTCCCAGACGCGTACCTTTCCGTCGGCGGCGGCGTTGGCGAGGTACTTGCCGTCGGGCGAGTAGGCTATTCCATAGACGCCCTTCACACCGACGCGACGCCGCGCCGTGATCGCGCGCTCAGCCACGCGCACGGTCAGGAGGTTGAAGTCGACGCCAACGGTCACTTCCGACGAATCGGGCGCGAAGGCCATTGACAGCATTCCCGCTGCGTCGAGCGCGACCTCGCCCTGGAGCGCCCAGTCGCGCAAGGACCAGAACCGGACCTCGCCCGGCGGCCCGCTCGATGCGAGCGTCGATCCATCCGGCGCGACGCGAAGACTCACGACCACGCCCTGGTGTGCGCTGAAGGATCCTTCGACGCCACCGTCCGGAATCGCAACCCGATGGATGTGGCCGGTGCCCCCAAGCAGGAGCGTGCGCTCGTCAGGCGTGAACGCCGCGTTGAGGATCCGCCGATCAAGCGCGCTCACCCGCGTCACCTCCTTGCCTGATTCGACGTCCCAGAGCGTGACGACGCCTTTCGTTGAAATGGTCGCAAGCAGACGCCCTGATGGCGAGAAACCGGACCAGATCTGTTTCTGGAGGATGCGATCGGCATGGCCCTCGGGAAACGACCAGATCCGGACCGTCCCATCGCTCGAACTGGTGGCAAGCCATTTCTCGTCAGGCGAGAAGGAGATGCCGTTCACGCTGTTGCGATGTCCAACGATGGTGCCCACGGCGTGGAACCCGGGCACCGACCAGAGGCGGATCTGCGCGTCCTGGCCACCGGACAGCAGAATCCGCCCGGTCCGGGTGAACGCGACGCATTGCGCGTGGCGTCCATGGGCGGCGATGACGATTGGAGGCCGGGCCGTCATCGCCGCGACCTGCCGGAGGGTGCGGATGCCAATACCGGGTCGGGGGTGCTCGCCTGCCATTCTTACGCCGCAGCTGGAGCGCCGGCGCTGCGACGGGGACGGAACAGGATGAGGAAGAGGATCAACACTGCGAGCGCACCCAGGGCCGGGACCTGCCACACCCCATGCCAGTCATGCAGGGTCTGCAGGCACTGATTGGCTGCGGCAGCTGCATCGCTGCACGCCGGATTCGGGACCGCATACCGACTGACCACGGCCCCGGACACGAACGCGCCCACGAAGTACCCGACCCCGTTGGTAACGAAGTTGATGAGGCCCTGAGCGGCCGCGCGGATGCGTGGACCGGCGCGCTCGTCGGTGTAGATCTGCCCGGCCACGAAGAAGAAGTCATAGCAGGCGCCGTGGAGAACGATTCCCGCGTAGATGAGCCACATCCCGGCGCCCGCGTCCCCCGCGCCGAAGGCGAAATAACGGAGCGACCAGGCAAGCATTCCCCCGAGCATGATCGTCTTGATGCCGTAGCGCTTCAAGAAGAACGGCAGAAGCAGCATGAAGAAGAGCTCGGACCATTGGCCGAACGTCTGGATGAACGCCGGCTCGGGCGCGTGGATCTCGTTCAGGAAGGGATTGGCGAACGTGTAGTAGAACTGCAGCGGTATGCAAAGCAGGAAGGAGCCGAGGACGAAGATCGAGAAGTCACGCTGCTTCAGCAGCTGCAGTGCGTCGAGGCCGAGGGCGTCGCGCACGCTGAACGGGGAGCCGGCGGCCCTGGGTGGCGTGTGCGGCAGCATCAGGGAGTAGAGGCCGAGTACGACCGACGCCCCTGCCGCGATCCGCATCGGCGTGGCGAGCGGTTCTACGTGGAGCACCTTCCCGATGAGCGTTCCAGCGACGATCCAACCGATGGTTCCGAGGACGCGGATGAAGGGGAAGTCCCGCGCGGCATCCTCAACGTGGTGAAACGAGATGGAGTTGGTGAGGCTCAGGGTGGGCATGTAGCACAGCGCGTACACGATCAACAGCGGATAGAAGGTCGCAAACGTGGTCTGGGTGGAAACGAGCCACATCACGCCGCCGCCGATGATGTGGAGCGCGGCCAGCAGCTTCTCGGTGGCGAAGAACCGATCGGCGACGATTCCCATGAAGAAGGGCGAGACGAGCGCGGCGATCGCTGTCGCACCGTACGCCAGGCCGACCTGCGGGTCGCTGAAGTGCAGGGTCTGGCCCAGATACGTGCCCATCGTGACGAACCATGCTCCCCAGATGAAGTACTGGAGGAACATCATCGTGGAAAGCTTCAGCCGAGTGGGCATGGTGGGGAATGGTCAGAGGCCACGGCCACAGGCCACAGAGGCTACTGCAGCTCGCGGATCCGGATGTTGCGGAAGGCCAGCGTTCCATTGTGATCGCCTTGCATCCCGATGTATCCCGTTTTCGCGCGTCCGTAGTTGGCCCAGGGTGCGAACTTGCTTGCCTTCACCTTCGCCTCCCAGTCCGGACTCCAGAGCTCGTAGGAAAGCAGCCTGGTGCCGTTGAGCCAGTGCTCCACATGAGCGCCATTCACGACGATGCGCGAACTGTTCCATTCGCCCGCCGGCTTCACGATTCCTGCCGGCGCGGGATAGAGGCCGTAGTCCGAACCCGCTGATGTGAGGCGGCTCCGGCCGTCGGGCGCATTGGCGTCGTCGAGCAGCTGGTACTCGGGCGCACTCCAGTAGATGTGGTTGTATTCCTCAGTGGCCCGATAGAACACGCCGCCGTTGCCACCGGTCCCGATCTTCCACTCGAACTCCAGTTCGAAATTGCCGAACTGGTCCTTCGTCATGATGTCACCGGTGGTATGGTCCTTGGCCAGCGTGCCGTCCACGATGTTCCAGCCATCAGGAACTGCGGCCGCCTGGTAACCGCGCCACGCCGCGAGTGACGTCCCGTCGAACAGGGGGCGCCATGATGCGCCCTGCTGTGATCGGGGAGATTGCGGTTCGATGCCGGCCACGGCGGCTGGAATGTGGCTGGTAGCGCGGTGCGCGCACGCGACGGCGCCCGCGCACGTCAGTGCGGCGAGCCAGATGCGGTGTACGCGATGGAGTGCTGTGCCGGCGGAAGGGGGGAGCATGATGAGGAAGGTCGAGGTCGATCCAACGTAGGCCGCAGCAGGCCGGAGCGGAAGATTGGCCGTCGGCGGACCGAGATCGCACGAGTCCGTCGCGGAGTGTGATGTACATTCCCGGTCGCCGGATGGAGCCGTGTCAACCCGGAGGCGGAACTCGACCCGGGATCGTAGTATCGTAGTGGTGGCTAACGCGGCCGACGCGCTCGTCCGCGCGGATCCGCACACGGCACCGGTCAGGCCCGGCGCCGCACACGCCGTTCTTTCGTTCGCGTTCGCGCAAGCCCAAACTGCACGAGGTCACGATGCGCACGTCTCAGGGCTCCGGCCCGCTGGTCCGTCCCGCGTTTCGCTGCACCGCGTTGGCCCTCGCCGTGGCGGCGTGCGCGACCAACCCGGTGACCGGGAAGCGCGAGCTGTCTCTGATCTCGGAGTCGGACGAGATCACCCTCGGTCAGCAGGGGAAACAGGAAGTGGCGCAGACCATCGGACTCACCGACGATCAGACACTGCAGGCCTACGTTTCGTCGTTAGGCATGATGCTCGGCCCGAAATCGGAGCGTCCGGGCCTGCCCTGGTCGTACCAGGTGGTCGAGGATGCGTCGGTGAACGCCTTTGCGCTGCCCGGCGGTCCGGTGTTCGTCACCAGAGGCCTGCTGACCTACGCGAATTCGGAAGCCCAGCTGGTGTCGGTGCTGGGACATGAAACAGGGCATATCACCGCGAAGCATCAGGTGCACGAAATGTCGCGGCAGCAGATCGCCGGGCTTGCCCTCGGGGTCGGCATGATCGTGAGTCCGGAACTCCAGCAGTTCGGCAACCTGGCCAGTGAGGCGATGGGCGTCCTGTTCCTGAAGTTCAGCCGCGACCAGGAAACGCAGGCCGACGAGCTGGGATTCCGCTACACGCTCCAGGCGCATTACGACCCGCACGCCATGGAGCAGATGTTCCAGACCCTGGAGCGCATCAGCAACGCGAGCGGTGGAAAGACCCCGGGCTGGCTGTCGACCCATCCGGATCCCGGCAACCGGGTCGCGAAGACGGAGCAGCGAATCGCCGCAGCGAGTCCGCTGCCGAGCGGGCTGAAGATCGACCGCGACCAGTACCTCCAGCACCTGAGTGGAATCGTTTTCGGGGAGGATCCACGTCAGGGATACTTCCGGGGCACGACGTTTCTCCACCCCACGCTGCGATTCCGCCTTGATTTTCCGGGCGGATGGAAGACCGCGAATCAGGCCGACCAGGTGGTTGGGGTCAGCCCGGCGCAGGATGCGGTGCTCGTGCTGTCGCTGGCAGGGACCACGCCTCCGTCCGAGGCCCTGACAACTTTCCTGGGCCAGCAAGGACTGAGCGGACAGCAGACCGGGACATCGAGCATCAACGGTCTGCCGTCGTCGCTCGGCTCGTTCAGTGCCCAGACGGATCAGGGGAGCCTGAGCGGATGGGTGGCGTTCGTGAGCCTGAACGGGACCACCTACAGGATCCTCGGCTATTCCACGACGGCGCTGGAGAACCAGTACGACGCAGCGCTCCGACAGGCCATTTCCTCATTTCAGCAACTGACCGATCCGCAGGCACTGAACGTGAAGCCTCAGCGCATCACGCTCGTGACGTTGCCGAGGGCGATGACGGTGACTGAGTTCAATCAGACCTACCCGTCGGTCATTCCCCTTGCTGACGTGGCGCTCATCAACGGTGTGGAGGTAAGCACGACCTTCGCTGCCGGGACGATCGTGAAGCGAGTGGTGGAGTAGGCCACAGCCCATGACTCACCGCGCGTGGCGCGGCGGCAGGGCGATCACGCAGGAAGTGTCTCGGGGCCGAACAAACCGACTCGGGTGACATGGCCGGCCCCAGGGGTCCGCGCGAACACCTGGCGGTCACGGGTTGAGGGTATTGCCTGACATCTTGCGCATAGGGAAGGTCGAGGACTCCGACACGACACTGATTCGCCGAAAAATGACGAGTGGCGAACTGGTCTTTCGCACTGTATTGTGAGGGCCGTTAAAACCGTCACATATGCCCCCTGGGTGCGTGGTTGGATCCTCGCACCTTTCCACTCATGTCGAGGAGGAGCGAGAGATGCCGAGAATGACGCGTTTATTGGGTGTCGCAGCCGCACTGACTTTCGTGCTCAACTCGACGACCCACGCACAGGCAAGTCGCGGGAGCACAGCGGCGGCGGCGCAAGGCGCGTCTGCCGGAGGAGGCTTCAGACCCGGCTACACGGACATTGGCCCGGTGATCGGCCTGGGCGGCATCGGCTCGGCCAGTATCTCGCTGGGCGGCAGATTTGAACATGGCATCAAGACGCTTCCGAGTTTGAGCAACGGCGTCCTGGGTATCGAGGTGAGCGCCGACTGGTGGCACTGGAATGGCTGCAAGCCCTATGACTGCAGTGTCAGCTACATCCCGATCGGCGCCACGGCCAACTACCATTTCCACCTCGAGAACAACACCAAGTTCGATCCCTTTATCGGGTTGGGTCTGGGTTTTGAAGTCGTGAGCTGCTCCGGGGCGCTGGCGAATTACTGCGGGGCGTACTCCTCCGGCATTTACTTCATCGGCCGGGCCGGCGCGCGCTACTTCATGAGTTCGAGCATGGCGCTCTACGGGGACGTGGGAGCCGGCGCTGCCACGCTCAACGTCGGGCTGACCTTCAAGATGAAGGGCGGACAGTAGAGGCTGTGCGTTTCGCGGTGAACCGGGGGTTGACCCGGTTCACCGCGTCGTTGGAACCGAGACTCGGACACAGGTGACCGTCCCCCACACCGTGGGGACTCCCTTGCCAGGCTGCCATGCGCGGGCCATTACACACCGGCCACGTCGCGCACCATGCCCCTCGACATCGCCCGCGGCATCCGATTCGCCCAACTCGGGCTCCTCATCAACGCCGCGCTCGCGGTCTTCAAGCTCGTCGCCGGTGTGGTGGGGAACTCCTATGCGCTGATCGCCGACGGCGTGGAGTCCACCGGCGACATCCTGTCGTCGGTGATCGTGTGGAGCGGTCTGCGCATCGCGTCGCGTGAAGCGGACGATGTGTATCCCTTCGGCTACGGCAAGGCCGAATCCCTGGCAGCCGCGACGGTTTCGCTGATGATGTTCGGCGCGGCCGCGGGCATCGCGATCGAAGCCGTCCGCGAGATCATCACTCCGCAGCACGCGCCAGCGCCATTCACGCTGGTGGTACTGGTAGGCGTGGTGGTGGTGAAAGAGGTTCTCTATCGCCGGGTGGCCGCCGTCGGCAGAGACGTGGGCAGTGCGGCTATCACCGCGGACGCCTGGCACCATCGCAGCGACGCGCTGACCTCGGCGGCAGCGTTCATCGGCATCAGCATCGCGCTGTGGAAGGGTCCCGGGTGGGAGTCTGCCGACGACTGGGCGGCTCTCGCCGCATCTGCGGTGATCGGATGGAGTGCGACCCGACTCATTCGACCCGCCGTACAGGCACTCATGGACCGAACCGCCGAGCCGGAACTGCTCGAGCGCATCACACGGATATCACGCGGCGTGGACGACGTTCAGGCCATCGAAAAGCTCAAGGTGCGACGCGCCGGACCGGGGTACTTCGTTGACCTCCACGTGCAGGCGGCACCGGAGATGTCACTCCACGACGCTCACATCGTGAGCGGCAAGGTGAAGCGGGCAATCATGGGCGAGATTCCGGCGGTGCAGGGCGTGCTGATCCACATGGAGCCGCACGAAGAGACGAGACCGGACATAGCTCAGAACTCATAGCTCATTACAGCCTCGAGTCATGACCTATGACGCCATAATCTGTGACCCGTGTCTCTCCACTACTTCTTCCGCCTGCCCGCCGCGTCGACGCTGGACTTCGACCATATCACGATGACCGTACAGGCCGACTGACCGGCGCCGGTGAACTGGATCGGCACGCTTGCCGATGAGTAGACCTCGATGGCGCCGACTTCCCACGGAGGCATGAGGCGGTCGAGATCACCCGGGTAGAGGGCTTCCCACGGCGCGTTGTCCACCACGTACCGCACGCAACTGGTCAAGCCCTGCCGGCGTGTCTCCTCGACAATGTACTCGTTTCCGTACGCTCCGCCGGGTGTCACGCGCAGCAACGGAATGGTCCGGAACACGTCGGTAAGCACGTTGGGTGCGCGTTTCATGACATCCTCGCCGGTAACGAAGTATCCATTGCCCACGCGCTGTCGTGACAGGAAGCCGAGGTTTATAAGCCCCTTGTCCTGTTCGGCCTTCACCTCCACGGTGGGAAGCGGTTGCGCCGCCGGCTTGCTCATCGTGATGGTCACGTTCCGCGGGGCGCGCGTCGAAAGGTCGACCGGTACTTCCACCGGGGCGAATCCGATCTGGCGTGCGATCACCGTCTGCGTACCCGACGGCAGTTCCGAGAGCGTGAACTGCCCGTCCTCCTTGGTCAGCGTGGCGCTCGGCGCCCCACGCACGTCCACGCGCGCGCCTGCCACAGGCTGTCCGTTGGCAAACACCACGCGTCCCTGCAGGACGGCATTGCCCCGCTGCATGTTGAGCGCCGAAAAGCGCTGGCCGGTGACCTTGTCGTCGGTCTTTGGCTTCGAGGTGCTGTCGCTGTCCACCTGCGCGACCGTCTTCGCGTTGCCGATGCGCAGTCCCTGAATCCTCAGCGCCGTCGCCTCGATCTTGATTGGCACCTCGGCGGTGGTGATGCCCTTCATCTCGGCTTGCAGCGTCCCCTCGACTTCCTTCGGGAGGCCGCAGATCCGGAAGACGCCATCCTTGCCCGTGGTGGCGTCCATTACGCGGGGAACACGGCGCAACCCGGAGGTGATGGAGATCTCCGACCAGGCAAACGAGACGCGGCTGCCGGCTACAGGAGCATCGGTGTCGGCATCGAGCAGCCGGCCGATTATTGCCGTCGGGCCTAACGCACGCCGGGCGGGCGGACAGGACACGGCGACCATCGTCTCGCTCGAGGGTACGGCGAGATCGAGGATCTTGTTGTCGCTCTCATGCAGATCAAAGGAATCCGTAACCATCGTCACGCCAATGGAATCCAGCAGCGCGTGTTCAACACCCACCCGGCGCATTCCCGGCGGAACGCTGTCGATGCGATAGTGTCCCGTTTCGTTCGTGAACGACATACGGGCAGTGCCCACAACGTGCACTACTGCGCTCTGCAGCGGGGCCATGTGCACGCTGTCGTAGACGCTGCCGCTGATCGAGGCAAGCGCGGCCGAAGGCGGCGCCGCCTGGGAAGCGAGGCTGTCCGGCTGCGGCCGGGCACTGTCCGGTGCTGTGGTTGGCTTGGGTGCCGCGGGACGTGCGGGAGGCCTGGCAGGGGGCTTGCCGCCCTGCGCGCCGAGACTGCCCGTGGCGCCCAAGAACAACGCGGCAAGCAGTGCGGACGCCACGCGCCGTCCGAACGGCGATGTGCGCGATTGGCGATACGAGGCAAGTGCTGACATCTCGAGCTGATCGGGCTGCGGGTTCGCGGATACTTCCAAGATTGCCAAACCGGCCCCCACATGGCCAGTGACAAATTGGCCCCCACATGGCCAGTGACAGTCCGGCCCCCGCCGGGATACCCCGGCATGGGCCGATTGGTAGCAAGATACCCGCTAGCTGCTGTGAACAGCAGCGATCAACCATCAGCGGACCGCTATCAGCTGTGAGGGTGCAACCCTCCGCCCGCAGACAGCCCACACCAGCCAGCTACCATGACCCACGCCCGTCCCGACGCACCGCCTGGGTGCGTCGTTTCGCCACGACGAGCGAGGGGTGACACGCGCTCAGGCACAGCGTTCAGGGCCGCTCCTGGAAAGGCGAGGTCACAGCTCCCGTGGTGTTCGCGCGCTCAACCCGGACCTTCTGCCGCATCGTCTGGCCGCCAGCCGTCAGGGAGACGACGTAGTCACCGGGCGCCACGGCCCCGCCACCCGCTGCGCCGCCGAAGCCGACGGGTCCAAGGCCAAGATTGGTGAGGAAGTTGAAGGCCGCGAATCCACTGGCAGCGGGCTTTCCAGGAAGCTGGAAGAGCTGGATCACCTGGAGGAGACCGTTCTGATCCATGCCGGGCGTACCGGCCCCGCCCGCACGACCGCCGCCTGCGGCGCCGCCGCGACCACCCCCACGGCCTGCCTGCTCTGCCGGCCTTGGGTTCCATGGCGGTGGCGGTCCGAAGCCCCCCGGTCCCGCTGCGCGTCCGCCCCCGCCGAACATTTCGAACATCGGCGTGAGGTCGCCGGTCTTCGCCAGTTGCCGCATCATCCCGAGCATCATCGTGTTCATGCCAGCCTTCTCGAGGGAATCGAGCACAAACACGATCCGCTCCATCTGTGCGACTGAGTCACGGTGTTGCGCTATGGACAGCGGCGGACGCTTTGGTGGCTTGCCCTGGAACCCCCACGCGACGCGGTTGATTCCGGGCGCCCCCGGTCCGTTGAGCACCTGCATCGTGTCGCCGGCGGCGTCGATGATCGCCACGCGGACTGGTGACTGGCGCGCAGCCAGTCGATACGCGATGACAACGCCGTAGGGCGAGCTCGTTCCCTCGAAGACCATGTTCCCGGTGGACTGTCCCTCCACGGGCACATCGCCGAACTCGTACGAGGTGAGTGCTTCGAACAGATGGACATCCTGGGTCATGACCTGGGGGGTGACCTGCTCGAGCGCCGAGATGTCGACGATCCAGATTCCACGACCGTGAGTTGCCGCGATCAACTCGTGATCGCGCGGGTGAATGCGGAGATCGTGTACCGGCACAGTGGGCAGTCCGGTCATGAATCGCTGCCACGTCTGTCCCAGGTTTGCCGAGACATATGCGCCGACATCGGTGCCGAGGAAGAGGAGGTTCCTGTTGACGAGGTCCTGTCGGATGACGTGGACGTAATCCGGCCCCCCTCTGGGCAGGTTTGCGACGATCGACCTGAAGGTCCTGCCGAAGTCCGTCGTCAGGTATGCGTAGGGTGTAAAGTCGCCGTTCCGGTGGTTGTCGAAGGTGACGAAGAAGGTCATCGAATCGTGCGGTGACGGCTCGATGCGCGTGACGTAGGTGCCGGCCGGGACTCCCGGGAAGCGCCCGGTGAGTTCTTCCCATGCGCCACCGTCGTTGCGGCTGATCCAGACGCGGCCGTCGTCGGTGCCGGCGAACAAGATCCCCGGCCGGATCGGCGACTCGTTGAGCGAGACGATCGTGCAATAGGTCTCGGCGCCGGTGGCGTCGTTGGTGATGCCGCCGGTGGTTCTCATCGAGACGCGGATCTTCATGGTGTCCGCGGTGGTGAGATCGGGCGAGATCGGAAACATGTCATCGCCCCGCTTCGTGGATTTGAGTACCCGATTCGCGCCGAAGTACAGCGTCTGCGGGTTGTGCGGGGAAATGAAATAGGGCGAATTCCAGTTCCAGCGCAGGTCGAGGGCGGTGGAATCGGCGCGCTGACGGGCGCGGATATCGGCCACCTGCTTCTTCTGCGCCCTGGTCGCCGGCCTGGTGGTATCCGGGAAGTCGACGAGGAGGGAATCCTCCCACACGTCGTACGCAGGGCGCCACTGCGGCTTCACGAGGCTGACCCGTTCTCCGGTCGCGTAGTTCAGGCGCCCCACCGATCCCCCCTGTGATTCGCTGTAGATGGTGTTGGGGTCGTTGGGGTCCTGCTGGGTAACGAACCCATCTCCACCGCCGACGTTGAACCACATGCTGTTGGTGATGGGGCCCTGCCGGCGCCGGCTGGGCCCGCACCACGATCCGTTGTCCTGGAGGCCCCCGCAGACGCGGTACGGCACCTGCATGTCGAAGCTGATGTTATAGAGCTGCCCGATGGGGAAGACGTTGGGGAAGACATACGTTCCGCCCTGGTCGAACGAGATGGCGACGCCTCCGTCGTCGCCAACGATCATGCGGTCGGGATCGATGGGATCGATCCACATCGCGTGGTGATCGACGTGGATGCCGACCGTCGCATTGATCGGGGTGCGTCCGCCGTCGTTCGAGACAAGCACCGGAGTGGACGACCAGTACACACGATCGGGGTTCTTCGGGTGGACACGCGCCTGTGAGTAGTAGAACGGCCGCGTATTCTGGTTGCTGGTGCGGTTCCAGGTGGCGCCGCCGTCGTCGGAACGGTACAGCCCACTGGGCGACTCCTGTCGCGGCTTCCCGGGTGCCGGCTTGGCGTTAGGCGCCGTATCGGCTTCGACCATGGTGTACATGGTCTTCGGATTCGAGAGCGCAATGGCGATGGAGATGCGCCCTTTGGTGGTTTCGGGGAAGCCGCCGCCCTTGACCTCGGTCCAGGTCCTGCCGGCATCGGCCGACTTCCACAGTGCCGAGCCCGGTCCGCCGGAATTCAGGAAGTACGGGCCACGCACCCGTTGCCAGCTGGCGGCCCAGACCACATCGGGATTGGCCGGGTCGAGCGCGACATCCACCACTCCGGCCTTGTCGGAAATGAACTTCACCAGCTGCCACGTCTGCCCGCCGTCCGTGGTCTTGTAGAGCCCGCGCTCGGGACTGGCGTTCCACGGCGCGCCTAACGCGGCGACGTAGACGATATCCGGGTTGGTGGGATGGACCACAATGCGACCGATGGCCTGGGTCCGCTCGAGCCCCATCAGCTTCCAGGTGATGCCGCCGTCGATCGACTTGTAGACACCGCCTCCAGGTGAGATCGTGTTCCGGGAGTTCGGCTCGCCGGTGCCGGCCCACACCTGCATGGTGTCACTCGGTGCGATCGCGAGCATGCCCATCGCCACCACGCGCTGGGTATCGAAGACCGGACGCCAGGTCACGCCGTTGTTGGTCGACTTCCAGATCCCTCCTCCCGCAGCCGCGGCGAAAAACGTCTTGGAGGGAGAGGGAATCCCGGTCACGTCGGAGATACGCCCGAGCGTGTTCGCCGGCCCGACGTTGCGCCATCGGAACGAGGCAATGGTCGTGGAGTCGAACTGGAATGGCATCACGGCATTCTGTGCGAACACGGGCGAGACCGTGGGGGTCACGAGTGCAGCGATGGCGATGGATCGGAGCAATGGCGAGCGCGGCATGGTGGAGAAATGGGGAAGGGGCGAGGACCAGGATCAACACGCGAGCTCAACGAACAGGGAGATGCGAGCGCGTAAAGCATAGCGGTTTGCTGGTCGGTGCGCTCGCGGGGCGCATCCGAGTCGCTCGCGCCGGACATCGGCTTCGGTGACCGAGTCCCTTACCTCTCCACCGTGATCACCTTTTCCGCCCGGACGACATTCCCAGCACCCGCATCCAACTCGAGCTCCATCAGGTAGACACCGGGCCCCAGCGTCGAGAGGTCCACGACGACCGATCGTGGCGACAGGGAGGTCCCTCTGGCCGACACGTCCTGAATACCAACGGTCACCGGCTTCGCCTCGCGGACGAGGCGCAGGGCGATGAGTCCACGCCGGAGCCATCCTCCGGATGCGTCCTGGGGCGCAACGGTGATGGACACGGCGATCTGTTCACCCGCGGGGCTGGTGTTATAGGCCTCCCAGTAGACTCCCACGCGGCCGCCACGGGGGATCCGACGTGACGCGAGCATGTGAGGCAGCGCGTCCTCGAGACGATTCGGCATCCCGTCGTACGGATCGAACAGGAGCAGGTCGGAGATCTGCACCCGCGAATTGGGCTGGTCACTGCCGCGCACGCCGTAGCGCGCGCGCGCCAGCGTCTTTCGCGCGGGGGCGGCAACCTCGGTGCTCATCAGCATGGATCCCCACGCGGCCGTTGCGGTGAGCACGCCGCGATCGGCGGGATGCTCCGCGTGCACGATGGTCGCGTCGGCCGGGTCGCCCTTGGTCAGGACGAGGGCGGCACTCAACTGACCTGGCGTCCGGGCCGCCGCGGAGAGCGCCGAGTCTGCGGCAACGGACCACGCCACGACCACCAGCGCCGAGTCCCCACGTCTGAAAAGGGCCTCCTGATGTGCGAGGGGCAGAAGACGTTTGGCGTACGCCGGCGCGTAGCGCGCAGGCACCGGCGGAATGCCCTTGCTGCGCCATTCCGCAGAGTCGCTCGCTGCCGGATTGTCGAGCACCCGTTCCGCCGGGATGTATGGATGCGCCGGCATGGGTTCGTGCCCGACGACCGACACCTGCATCGGTCCCCAGGCGCCGCCCGACTCACCGCGTCGGCTCCAGGCGGTGGGCCAGCCGTAGCGCAGGAGCATTTCCCGCTCGTCGCCGGCGTAGTCCGACTGGTACGTCGACGGAGCGTCGGCAACAAAGAACGCCATCATTTCGCGCGCGTAGTATTCCGTGCGGGCGTCGTTCCCCGGCGACGACAGCATCGGTCTGGCCAGCCACCAGAGGCGACGCTCCAGTGCGAGGCGGGAAGTGCACGACGAATCGCCATACTGCCGCAGCATGGCGTCGTCGAGCAGAAGTTTCATGTCGCGAAAGTCGCAACTCTCGCGTGGTCCCATGAGGGCCGTCGCGACCGTGAAGGCGCTGTCAGCGGCGGCATAGCGCCCCGCGACATGCAATGCGAAACCCTGCAAGGCGGTGCACCACCATTCCCGCAGCGTGCACGCGCGGGCCGCGGCCACGGCGTCGTCGAATCGCCCCGACTCGGTCAAATAGCGAACCAGCTGCCCCGATATCCACCGGTCATTCGGGAAGGCACGTCCCGCCGAGTCGAGGCGGAGAATCAACCGCGTGCGTGCGTCGCTGATGGTGCGAGGTTCGGGCGGCGGGGGCGGTTCGGTTTCATCGTACCAGTAACAGAATCGACCGATCCGGACGTCACAGGCGTTCTGGGGCGAGCGCCAACTCCGCCACGACGGGAGATGCTGGCGTCGATAGAACTCGAAGTCCTGTTGGGCATTCTGGAGGGCCCCCAGGGATGGGGCAGTCGCCGGAGGCGCGACCGGCCGGACATCGAGCACCTGGGCCGGGAGCGCGGCGCGAGGCGCGACCGCCGCGATCCCCACTACCGCCAGGAGGTCAAGTCGGATCGGACGTGAAGACATCGTATGCAGAGGGTACGTTATCAGTAATGTGCAGGAAAGGTGTTGGAGCGTTCTGTGCGATGGCCAGGCAGGTCGCGATGCCTCAGAGCCGGCGTTGCTCCGGGACGGCATCGGCCGCGCGGCCCTCGGCAAGGCGGTGTGCCACGACACTCCACGGATCGGAGTCAGCATGCGCGCATCCAAGCGATCGCCCCCGCGAATTCACGAACTGACGATCAGGCTAAGCGACGTGGAGCCGACGGTTTGGCGGCGTCTACGGGTGTCGTCGGGAGCCACGCTCGAGCGTGTCGCGCGGGTGTTTGCCGTGGCAATGGGGTGGACCGCCGGGCGCCCGTACGCGTTCACGGTTGGGGCGCTGCGGTATGAGGGGAAGGGGGCTCGTGGAGAATGGCGCGACCTGGGCGTTGAGGTACGGCTACGCCAGCTCCTGCCGGACGCAGGATCCGAACTCGAGTTCGAGTATGGGAACGGTCATGCGTGGCACCTGATGGTGCGCGTGGAGCGAGTGCTTCCGCCGGACGATGCGGCGCGCACACCACTCTGTGTGAGTGGTGAGGGAAGCACGCCGCCGGTTGATGTGGGAGGGCCCTGGGCGTACGAGGAGTGGCGCAGCGGCGGAGGTTCGGGTGGCGGGCCGGCCGTCCAGGGAGAACTGGCGGACCTGGATGGCGTCGCAGAGCGTCGTCATCCACGGGTGCGGTTCAATCCTGATGTGGTGAATGCGGAGTTGGATCGGCTCAAGTTGAAGTAGTTCGTGTCGCTTGCTCACGCGCTTGCTCCCCCTCCCTGATGCGCCTCGTCTCCCTCTGTCCTTCCCTGACTGAGCTCCTGTTCGACCTGGGCGTCGGCGATCAGCTGGTGGGCCGCACGAAGTTCTGCGTGCATCCGGCTGATCTGGTCGCTCAGGTTGAGAAGGTGGGCGGAACGAAGAATCCAAAAATCGAACGCATCATCGAGCTGGCACCCGATCTGGTGTTCATGAACGCCGAGGAAAACCGGGTCGAGGATGCGCGGGTGCTGGAGCGGGCCGGAATTGGCGTGCACTCCTCCCTGCCGCGCACGCCGGATGAGACGGCAGCGATGGTGCGATCGATCGCCGCGGCGGTGGATCGCCCGGACGCGGGCGAGGTGATCGCCCGTGACATCGAGACGCGAGCGCAACGTGTGCGAGCGGCGGCGACCAGCCGGCCACCGGTGCGATTCGTCTATCTCATCTGGCGAAAGCCCTGGATGTCGGTGAGTTCCGACACCTTCGTCAGCGCGCTGCTCGAACTGGCCGGCGGCGTGAACGCGTTCGGGTCTCGCGATGAGCGCTATCCGACGGTGGAGGCGTCGGAGATCGCGTCGGTCGAACCGGATCTGGTGCTCCTGTCCACGGAGCCTTTTCCCTTCGCGGAGCGAAACCGTGAGGAGCTGGCCCCACTGACGGGCCTGCCGCGCGAGCGGTTCCATATCGTAGACGGTGAACTGCTCTCCTGGCACGGATCGCGCACGCCGCGCGGGATCGACTACGCGGAGGAGGTGATCAGGAGCGCGATCAACGGGTCAGGAGACCCGCGTCGATGACGAACTGCGCGCCGGTGACATAGCGGGCGCGGTCGGATGCGAGAAAGAGCACGGCCTGCGCCACGTCTTCCGGTTCGATCCACGGTACGGGCAACAGGTTGCCAGCCGATCGTTCGGCGACTTCGCGCGGCGTGGTTCCCTCGAGCATCGCGAGCCCATCGTTCATCGGCGTGTTCACACCGGTGGGGTGCACCGAGTTGACGCGGATATTGTACGGCGCGAGCTCGATGGCCCACGACTTGGTGAGGCCGGTGAGCCCCCACTTCGAGGCGGCGTAGTGGCTCAGCCGGTTCATGCCGCGGAAGCTGGCGATCGACGCGTTGTTGATGATCACGCCCGTACGCTGGGCGATCATCACTGGAACGACGCGCCGCGCAACCAGCCAGCTCCCCTTGAGATTGATATCGATCATACTATCCCACGCCTCTTCAGTGAGCTCGTGGGCGAGACCGTAGGCGCAGATTCCGGCGTTGTTGAACAGCACGTCGATGCGCCCCAGGCGATCGACGGTGGCCGAGACCGCGGCGGTGATCGCGACGTCGTCCCGCACGTCGCCGGGGAAGGCCAGACACGTGGAGCCCAGCTCCGCGCACGCACTTGCGAGGGAGGCCAGATCGTCGGGCGAGGCGAGCGGATACCCGGGGTACGCCAGCGGCCGCGCGATATCGAAGGCGGCGATCTGCGCGCCCGCGGCGGCGAGCGCGAGCGCCGTGGCGCGACCCTGTCCGTGGGCCGCGCCGGTGATGAACGCCACTCGCCCGGTAAATTCTCCCATCGTGGTGGTCCTCGAGATCCGATTCTTGCAATGCGGAAGAGCGTGGCGTGAATCGCAGCCGTCAGTGCTCAGCTGTCAAGTAAAGCGGGCAGTCATCCGCTTCCAGCGGTCAGCACATGCCAGGGGCCGCGTCCCCTTCCCCGGGGTGAGCGTTCCCCTTCCGGGTACGCGTCAGGCAGTACGGCGGTATGGCTCCAGGTAACCGTCGAGATCGACGCGCAGTGCGTCGTTGAACAGATTCGTCGCGAGCATGATGCACCCGAAGGCGGTGAGGGCCACGATCTCCTGTGGCGAAAATACCGAAGCCAGCCGAGCGTAGAGGTCGTCCGACACTTCCTTGGCGTTCTTCGCCATCTGGCGACCGAAGGCGACGAGCAACTCCTCGCGATCGTCGAGCGTCAACCTGTCGGGGTCTTCTCCGGCATCGATGAGAATTCTGCGGAAGAAGGTGGAGCAGATGAGGCAATCCACCTCGGCGGAGATGGCGTACGCGAAAATGGTCGTGGCCCGTTCGCCGAGGAACGGTCGCACGGTGTCCCGGAGCGGATACCACGCCATGAGCGCATGGAACGCGGGGAGTGAGTGGAGCAGGGTGCGCTTCATGTTCGTCATGCGCCCGTAGCGTTGCTCGTGCTCGTCGCAGGCCGCGCGTGCTTCAGGTGGCGCGCTCTTGCAGGGGAGCGGCTCAATCCGTGCCATTGTGGCACCTCACCGTGCTTGGGTAACGTGTGCATGTCGGGTTCGCTCGATGACGAGCGGGAATCCCCGAACCCCTGGAATCGTACGCGCTCAGTGGAGCAGTACGCCGAGGTGCTCCCGGGCCAGAGAGTCGTCCAGCCACAGACGCTTCCTGACCCGGGGGGCGCGGAAACATAGCGAAAGCTCGCCGCCGGGCGCATCTTCGCCGCGAGCAGACCCCAGCCCGGTGACCGACCAGACCTCCCTCGACGAGATTCGCAGGCGACTTGGCGACCGCTACGCGATCGAGCGCGAGCTCGGTCGCGGTGGCATGGGCGCGGTATATCTCGCGCGCGATCTGCGGCTGGATCGGCCGGTCGCACTGAAAGTGCTTCCGCCCGAGTTCGCGGGCGATGCCACTCTTCGCGAGCGCTTCCTGCGCGAGACGCGGACGGCGGCGTCGTTCTCGCATCCCAACATCGTTCCCGTGCACGCGGTGGAGGAGCGCGACGGGTTGCTGGCGTTCGCGATGGGGTATGTCGAGGGGGAGAGCCTGGCGCAGCGGGTCCATCGCGCGGGACCGCTCGACGCGCGCGGCATCGTTCGGCTGCTGCAGGACATCGGGTATGCCCTGGCGTACGCTCATGGACGCGGGGTCGTCCATCGCGACATCAAGCCCGACAACGTGATGCTCGAGCGCGCCACGGGCCGTGCGCAGCTGATGGATTTCGGGATCTCGAGGCCGATCACGGCGGCGGTGGGCACGCAGGGCATGACGCGGGTCGGTGAGGTGGTGGGCACGCCGGAGTACATGAGCCCCGAGCAGGCGTCGGGCGATTCGGTCGATGGGCGGAGCGATCTGTATTCGCTCGGGCTGGTGGCGCTCTACGCGCTGACGGGGCGGCCGCAGATCACCGGGGAGACCACCCAGCAGATTCTGGTCAAGCAGCTGACCGAGATGCCGCCGCGGGCGGTGGAGCTGCGGGGAGACATCCCGGCAGCGTTAGGCGACGCGATCGACCGCTGCGTGGCGAAGAAACCGGAGGATCGATTTGCGTCGGCGGAAGCGCTGGTCGAAGCAATCGATGTCGCCCAGCTGGCCGGAGCCGAGATCCCGGTTCCGATCCGGATGTTCGCGCAGGAAGCGGGGACGCTCGGTCTGGTGCTCGTGTTTCTGACGCTGACCAGCTGGCTCACGGTCCGGACGATGCGCAAGGAAGTCGGAACGGCGTACGCGCTGCTTCCGGCGATCATCCTGATCGTCATAGCGCTGACGCGGGCGCTGCTGGTGTCGTCCGCCGCCCGTCGGCTGGCGGTGCTGGGATTTCAGCCCGGCGATGTGTCGAGCGGGCTGCGGGCCGTGGTCGACGAACGCGAGAATCTGCGGCAGCAGCTTCGCGCCGATCCCGACACCAGACGCCGCCGGCGGCGAACGGTCCTGATCGCGGTGCTGCTGCTCCCGGTGGCGATCGTACTCGTCGGAACATCGCTGAACGTGCGTTTTTCCCTGGGAACCGGCGCCGGCATCACCCGGAGCGGCGATCCGCAATCGGGTGAAGGGGGGTCGTTAGGCCGCTTCGTGATGTCGGCGTCGGGACTGAGCCTGCTTGGCGTCAGTTTCCTTCTGCTGGTGCGCGGTCCGTTCCGCATGCCGATCGGTGAGCGCCTGTTCCGCCTCGTGTGGCTGGGGCCGATCGGCCGCGCGTTCCTCCAGGTGTCGACACGCGGAGTAGGCCGGCGACCGGGTGGGGTGGGGAGGGCCGCTTCGGGCGCCACACGGGCAGCGCCGGTACAGCCCGGCGGAGACCGGATTGCCGCGCTCGAATCGCGGGTGAAGGCGCTCGAGCAGTGGAGAGCGGGGCGGGAGCGTTGACCGCTAGGCCTCGGCTTTGCTCCACCTGAAGAAGATCACGCTGATGGCGGTGAACGCGATCACCGCGCCGCCGACGCTCATCATGACGCCGGCGAGCTGGTGGTCATCATGTGAGTTGATACCTGGGAACGGAGGCGCGAGCTCGAAGATGCCGTAGAGCGGATGGTCGCTGTAGACGAGAAAGCCCACCAGGCCGAACATGATCGGGCTGAACATCATGCCCACGACCAGGTAGCCGATCTTGAGCGGCGGGGAGAACCTCGGGTGGGCCGGCGACGACAGCACCACCGGCCACCAGAAGAGCAGCCCGGCGGCGATCCAGATGAGATCGATGGCAAGCGAGCCGAGCTGGGTCCGCATCAGTGTGTCGACGACCGGTGGCAGGTGGGTCACCAGCACCACCGCGTTGAACAGTATCAATGCGCGACCGGGCGCCGTGAGGCGGCAGAATGTCCTCGCGAAGCGGGTTTCGCGGTCCAGGATCGCGAGTGCATCCCCAGAAGGGCCACGCAGCAGCAGGGGTGGCGCGACCAGACACATGAGCAGAAACTGCAGCATGTGCGCGCTGGCAAGATAGCCGGCGCCTAACGTGCCGAGCGGCCAGTCGAGCGCGCTCCAGAGAAGCAGCAGGCCGAGCAGGAAAAGAGGGTGCACTGGTGGCGGGCGATGGCCGGATCGACCTGCCGCGGTCCTGTTCCACAACCGGACGAGGAAGAAGACGAGCCCGATGAACAGCCAGACGCCGGGGTAGGGCCGCCAGGTCCACGCCCAGGGCAGGTTGGACGCGCTGCACCACCATTGCATCAGCGGGAACGATCCTGCGCCAGCGCCTTTTCCAGGTCCGAGTACTTCACGACGTGGGCACGTGCTTCCACGGACCCGGCGCGCGCGAACGACAGGAATAGCGTGGCGGAGTCACCGGCAGCGAGCTTCTGGCGCAGCGACATCAGCATCACATGGCGGGCACCGGGTACCAGTCGCGTTTCGGCGTGGGCCGGAACGGGTATCACGGTCAGCGGCACCATCTTCTCCATCGAACCGGTCTGCATCGTCTCGTGCAATTCGGCGCGCATGGCGACCTCGGTGGCCACAGCGACGAGCGTGTCTTCCTGAGGCGTGTCATTCCTGATCGTGAGGTAGAGCGCCGCTTCACTCTGCGCCGCGGGTTCGGGAATCACCGCAAGGGTCACGATCATGCCGCCCATTTTCACTTCAGGGGCCGCACCTGGAGGGGGAGCCACGGCGACGCTGTTCGCGCGCGCGACCGCCGCCAGCTCCCGGCGAATGGTCGCGCCGGTCGAGTCGCGCGCCAGCTTCGGGAGATCGTTCGCCCAGTCTTCCTGACGGATGCCGAAGGGATACTCGAGGTAGCCGTATCCATCGCGGGCGAAGGCGAACACCTGGGCCGCGTGTCCCACGAAGTAGCCTGCGCTGTCGCCCGGGGCGTCCTCACGCTGGGCGGGGGCAACGCCAAGCATCAGCTGCACCTTTCTCAGCTCGTCCTTCGTGCCGGTGAGCCCCACGAAGGACGGATCGAAGTTCCCCAGCCACTCCTTGAGCCGCTGCGGCGTGTCGCGATCGGGATCGGTGGTGACGAAGACCACCTGAATGACTCCGCGTTCCTCCCATGACATCTGCTTCATCACGGCCGCGATGTTCGCCATGTGCAGCGGGCAGACGTCCGGGCAATGCGTGTAGCCGAAGAACAACAGCGCCACCTTGCCCTGGGTTGCCCGCACGAAGTCGTACGGATGGCCGTCGAAGTCGGTGAGCGTGAAGGACGGCTTGCTGAGCGGGGCGCTCAGGACGACGCCGCGGTAGTCGGAGACGGCTCCGGCGCGGTCGTTTGCCTTGCCGGCGCAGGCAGCGGTGATGCAGACGGCGATGGCCGCGATGACGCGGCCATGGCGGGGACGGGGACGGGTCGACGGGATGGTCGGCATGGCTGTGCAACAGGCGTGGGTACCCCATGACAAGCTATAGGGGGGAAGGCCACAGGCCACAGGCGCTGGGGACTGAAGGGCAACGCAAACGGGGAGCGAGTTGCCTCGCTCCCCGTTTGCGTTGTCACGCCCGGCATTCGACGCGGGCACCGGTAACCATGGCTCGTCAGGGCTGCTTTGTCGCGTCGACTTTCCCGTGCAGCACGGAGTCGGGGCCGGTCGTCGTGTAGTGCGCGTCGAAGTTGCCGACGAGCTTCCCGTCCTGCAGCCGCATCACGGCGTTCGTGGTGACCATCACGCCTTTGCGAAGCACGCTCTCGTAGGGTCCCATCTGGGTGACGATGCTGTCCCCGCTCACCGACATGATCTTCACCGGTATCGCGTCACGATCGGGGAATTTCGCCATCCACGACGTGGTGTCAGCGGTGGCGGTCAGGACGTAGGTCGCGAGCGTGCTGTCGCCCGCTTCATTGAGTCCCTTCACGTCCCAGGTACCGGCGACGTCAGCGACTGAAATCGATGCCGGCATCATGGCGGCGGCCATGCCGGAATCGGCGGCGGGCTGCTGCTCCGACTTCGCGCAGGCTACGAGCAGCGCGGCGGAAGCGAGGAGAGCGAAAAGGCGCATGGTGCAGCTCCTTATGTACGGGTGGTCAAGTCGAAGAGCATACCTACTTACCTCTGGCTGGCGTGTTCGTCAACAACCTCATTGCGGATGGCGTTTCGCACCAACCGTGTGGCCGAACCGCAACACTGCGGATGTGCCCGCCAGCAGCGTGGCAGCCGCGGCTGGTAATCGGCGACCCGCGACGCAGTGAATCATGTGACGGTCTCGGTCGCTGGGGCGGAGACCGAGGCGCGTTCGCGCTGTGCCGCCCGCAGCAGCGACCACGCCGTGTACAGCACGACGACGACAACCAGCCACTGCACCGCGGTGAGGGGAAGCGACTTCACGATGAGTGCAGCGATCAGGACCGCTGGCACCCCACCGATTGCCAGGCCAAGCGCGGTCTTGAGGTGGAAGGCGCCGGTGCGGGCAAAGCGCGCGCTGGCGACAGGCATCAGGAATGCGCACGAGCACATCATGATCGGGAAGGCGGCCTTCACGTTCATGCCAACCAGACTGATGAGGATCATGCATGGCGCGTACAGCCCGATGCCGATTGTCATCAGGGCGCCGAGGACGAAATTGCCGGCGATTGCGACGCCAAGCAAAACTCCGGTGACCCCGATTGCCTGTCCTCCCACGGGCTGGCCACGAAGTGCATAGGCCGCCATCAGGCCGGCGGCGGCCAGCAGGCAGAAGCCCATTCCGAGCTGGACCATCCGCCGCGGCCATTTCGAGACCACGCCGGCCCCGAGCCAGGCGCCCAGAATCGAGGCACCGATCATGGCCACCAGCGTGGTGGGATCCACGGGAACGATCCGGGTGAAGATGTAGGCTTCGGCGATCGTTGGAAGGGTGTGACCGATGGTGAGCGTACCGGGGATCCACTCGTCAGGCACCATCTTGAGAAAGCGGAAGATGGAGGTGGTAGGGGCATAGGAGCCGATCCCGAGCGTATCGAAGAAATTGGTGATGAATCCTGTTCCGAGCCCGATGGGAGTCGGGGTGCTGCTCTCGCCGGCCGCTTCGTGCCGCTTCTTGGCGATCGCCCGGACGAAGATCACCACGTAGTAGAGGGTGAACCCTCCCAGCGCGACGAGGAGGAGGACCTTGGCGAGGGAATTGCCCGAATTGGGATCCATGGGAAGCGGCGTCGGGAGTGTGTAGAGACGTTCGGCTGGCTCTAGTCAACGTGCTTGCCGGGCTGCGCGCCAGAGGCAGGAAGGCAGAGGCCAGCGGTCGGAGGCCAGAGGTCAAGGCCAGAACCCTACCAGCGACGGGGCCCGTTGACACCGTGCGGGCGGCGGCGCACGATCCTGCCATCCACCCAAACCCCTGCTGAACACACCGATGCGTTCCTCGATGCTCTGTCCGCCATTCTTCGCGCGCCTGGCCGCGGTGGTCACCGCGATGTGCATCGCCGCCACTCCTGTGCGCGTGCGCGCTCAGGTGAGCACGACCGCCCACTGGGACTCCGTTGCGCGCGATGTCTTTCAGGAACTGATCGAGATCAATTCCGAGGACAGCGACGGCTCGACGCTGAAGGTAGCGGAGGCGATGGCGGCCCGGCTCAAGGCGGCGGGATTCCCCGATTCCGACGTGGTCGTGTTATCGAACGCGCCGCGCAAGGGGAACATCGTGGCGCGGCTGCACGGCAGAAAGACGGGGAAGAAGCCGATCCTGCTTCTCTCACACATCGATGTGGTGGAAGCAAAGCCCGCCGACTGGACGCTTCCGCCGTTCCAGTTCATCGAGAAGGACGGGACGTTCTACGGGCGCGGTGTGTCGGACAACAAGGATGACGCTGCGATCGATCTCACGATTCTCTTGCGGCTCAGGGCCGAGGGGTATTCGCCGGACCGTGACATCGTCATGGCGGCGACCACGGACGAGGAGGGTGGTGGGGCGAACGGCGCGGGGTGGCTGATGCGCGAGCATCGCGATCTGATCGACGCCGAGTTCGCGTTCAACGAAGGTGGGGGAGGGCGGCTGCGCGATACGGTCAAGGTGTCGCACGATGTGCAGGCGAGCGAGAAGAAGGTGCAGACGTTCTATCTGGAGTCGTTCAACCCGGGCGGGCACAGCTCGGTGCCGCGGCCCGACAACGCGATCACCGAGCTGGCAGCGGCGCTGGTGAGGGTCACGCCGTCGATCTTTCCGGTGCACCTGAACGACGTCACGCGCGCGTACTTCACCCGGCTGGCGCCCACGCTCAAGTCCGAGGCGCCGGACCAGGCCGCGGCGATGACAGCGATCGTGGCCAATCCGAACGACGCCAAGGCGGCGGCGGTGCTGTCGGAGGATCCGCGGTACAATTCGCAGCTGCGCACGACCTGCGTGGCGACGCTGCTGGAAGGCGGCCACGCGAGCAACGCGCTGCCGCAGCGGGCGCGGGCCACGGTCAACTGCCGCATCCTGCCTGACGAGACGCCGGAGTACGTGAAGGGTGTGCTCGAGAAGGTGGTGGGGGACACCGGTGTGCACGTGGTGGCGCGGGGGTCGGCGCGCAACTCGCCGCCGTCGCCGCTCACGCCCGAGCTGATGGCGCAGATCGAGCGGATCACGAACGAGATGTGGCCCGGTGTGCCGGTGATTCCGACGATGAGCACGGGGGCGACGGACGGGGTATCGCTCCGGCTGGGCGGGATCGCGACGTATGGAGTGGCCGGCCAGTTCTATGGGGAGACGAACGCGCACGGCATGAACGAGCGGATCCCGGTGCGCGCGTTCTACGAGAGCCTGGAGTTCATGTACCGGCTGGTGCGGAGCGTGACGGGCGAGAGGAAGCCGATCAGCTGAGCGGGTCGCCCGCTCGCGGGTATTGCCGGCGGCGGGCCGCTGGTCATCGGTCTCCGACCTCTGGTGTGCAGCACGAGGAGCGCGCGTGAGTCAGGAGCGCCTGGCCAGTCATGAAGCGCTCCGAGGTGTTGCTCATCCTCGCCCATGGAGGTGGGTTGACGTAGCATACACCGTATGTAATATATATGTCATGAAGCGCACGACCATCTTCCTTGACGACAAACTTCGGCGCCGCCTGCAGCGTCTGGCCGCACGACGCGGGACGAGCTTTGCGCACCTCGTGCGCGAGGCGCTCGCCCAGTACGTGGCGCGGCCCGGCGGCTCCGGCACGCTGCCGTCGATAGCCGGGCGTTTCGCGAGCGGCGAGCACGATACATCGGCACGCGTCGACGAACTCCTCTGGCGGGATCCGCACGCGTAGCAGGCGGTGACCATCATCGCGGACTCGGGCGCCCTCTACGCGCTCGCCGACAGGAGCGACGCGTGGCACGAGCGGACGCTGAATTGGTGGGCGGATCACGGGGCTTCGGTTGTGGTACCTGTCGTCGTCCTGCCGGAGGTCGCCTATCTCCTGGAGACGCGCATCGGTCCCATGGCGGAGGAGGCCTTCGTGCGAGCCGCGGCCGAGGGCGAATTCGTGCTCGAGGATCTGGAGATGGACGATGTGATTCGCGCGGCCGACGTCATGCGTCAATACGCGGATTTCCCCATCGGATTCGTCGATGCCGTGGTCGTGGCCACTGCCGAACGGCTGGAGGCGCGCGAACTGCTCACGACCGATCGACGGCACTTTGGCACTGTGCGTCCGAAGCATGTCCGGTCATTCGTGCTGCGCCCCTGACGCGCTGGCGGGCGGGCGTCGACCGGGAACCCCGGTCATCGCGGTGGATAGCGAACGCCGGTCCAGGTGCAGGCGGGCACGCGCCCTTCTCCACGGCACGTGGCGTCCCGTGCCGAGTTGCAACACTTGCTCACGTTAGGCTTCGCGGAGGGGGTGATCATTCCGTAGCTACGACGTCGCGCGTCGCCGCTGGCCACGGAACGCGCGCCCACCCTCACCGCGATCCGGTGTGATGGAGCGAAGGGCGCCCCGGGCGCTTCCACCCGTGGGTTTCAGCAAGGGTATTCATCACTACCTAGGCGTTCCGCTCGTGCACGAGGTCCTGGTCGAACAGTTCTCGGGCGACACTCAGGCCTCTGGGGCCCATCTCGGTGCCGAGACCCTGCACAGCCCAGTGCGCAACCTGCGCGTCCGAGGTGGCAATGAGGCGCAGGTAATGGAGCGCTTGCGTGGTGTCGGGCAAATCCTCCAGGCCTCCAACCATACTGGCGGCGTATTCCACGCCACTCATCGCGATGCGATACATGCGCTCGGCGGCACCTGCATAACGGCGTACCCTGTTCTGGCTTGGAAGACAATCTCAGAGTAGGGACCGCAGTGCGTCTCGCCGAAAAGCGACGCGTCGCTCAGGACCACGGCGACGAGGGTGTCGGCGATGGCATCCATAGCGGCCTGCGCCGGGTGGCCGACGTCGTAGCCGTCCTGTACGTCGGTGTCGTAGACGCGCTGGGTGAGTACGTCCAAAAGCGGGCGAATATCTCCAGCTCTGGACCTCACGCCGCTCTCGATGTAGCGTGGAGATCTGATCCCGTCTCAAAGGGAGAGACACATGGCAGCGATCACCCTGCACATCAACGGGCGCTCCCAGCAGCTCAATGTCGAGCCCGATACGCCATTGCTCTGGGTACTCCGCGACGCCGCCGGCCTCACCGGCACCAAGTACGGCTGCGGCATCGGACAGTGCGGCGCCTGCACGGTCCACCTCGACGGCAAGGCGGTGCATTCCTGCCGCACGCCGGTGTCCGACGTCGGTGATCGCGCGATCACTACAATAGAAGGACTGTCGTCCGACGTGACGCACGCGGTCCAGAAGGCCTGGATCGCCGAGGAGGTCTCGCAGTGCGGCTACTGCCAGTCGGGACAGATCATGTCGGCCGCGGCGCTGCTGGCGGCGAACAAGAGTCCGACCGATGCCGACATCGATCGTGCCATGTCGGGCAACATCTGTCGCTGCGGTACCTATGATCGGATCCGGCGCGCGATTCACCGTGCCGTGCGGGAGGGCTAAGCGATGACAACGATCTCCAGGCTCGACCGCCGCGATTTCCTCAGGCTGGGCGCGGTCGCCGGTGGCGGCCTGTTCCTCGGCGTCTATTTCCCCGATATGGCGCGACGGCCGGAACGCAGTAGGCGTACCGCGGCGCCGCTTCAGCCTAACGCCTTCGTGCGGGTCGATACCGACGGGTCAGTGACGATCTGGTCCGCGCGCTCCGATATGGGACAGGGCGTCCGGACTGCGATGCCGATGATCGTGGCCGAGGAGCTCGACGCGGACTGGAGCAGGGTGCGCATCCTGCAGGCGGATGCGGACCCACGGAAATACGGCCGTATGATGACGGTCGGGAGCTCCAGTGTGCGCGGGAATGCGTGGATGGGCCTTCGTCAGGCGGGTGCCACCGCCCGGGCGATGCTGGTCGCCGCCGCCGCCGCCAAGTGGAGTGTGAACGCGTCCGATTGTCGCACGGAAAACGGCCGTGTCTTCCATGACGCGTCGAAGCGGTCGGTCGGATACGGCGAGGTCGCCGACGCCGCGTCGACCATGGCGGTGCCGTCACAGCCGCAGCTCAAGGATCCGAAGAACTTCAAGCTCATTGGGAAGCGCATCCCACTCGTCGATACGAAGGAGAAGGTCTCCGGGCGTGCCGCCTACGGAATCGACGCGCGCGTTCCCGGCATGCTGTTCGCCACCGTGGTGCATCCGCCGGTGTTCGGCGATTCCGTCCGGTCGTTCGACGACACGAAGACGCGCGCGGTGCCCGGCGTGAAGCAGGTCGTGCAGGTCTCGCAGGGTGTGGCGGTGGTGGCCGAGAACACCTGGGCGGCCATCAAGGGCGCCCGCGCCCTGAGCGTGCAGTGGCAGAGCGGCGGCTTCGCGATGAACAGCGACGACATCTTCAGCAATCTCGCGCAACTCGTCCAGCAGCCCGGTGCGCAGGCGCGGAGTGAAGGCAATGCCGACTCGGCGCTGTCGGGCGCAGCGCACCGTGTCGAAGCTACCTACCTCGCGCCGTATCTCGCCCATGCGACCATGGAGCCGATGAACTGCACGGCCGATGTGCGTGCCGACCGGTGCGAGATCTGGGTGCCGACACAGAATCCGCAAGGCAGCCAGAGCGCGGCGGCGCAGATCACCGGACTGCCGATCGACAAGGTCACGGTGCACGTGCAGTACCTGGGATGCGGATGGGGACGTCGCTCGCGGACCGATTTCGTCGAGGACGCGGTCGAGACGTCGAAGAAGATCGGTGCACCGGTGCAGGTGCTGTGGACACGCGAGGAGGACATGCAGCACGACCAGTACCGGCCGGCGGCCCACGTGGAGTTCCAGGGCGGAGTGGACGGTCAGGGGAAGGTGGTGGCGCTGCGCGCACGCGTTGCCACGCCGCCGATTTCCGGCGCACGCGGCGGCGTGGACGGCCCCGCGGTGGACGCGATCTCGAACACGCCGTACGGCATTCCCAACCTCCACGTCGATTACAGCAAGCCAGACATCGCGGTGCCGGTGGGTTACTGGCGGTCGGTGGGTCCGTCGCAGAACGCGTTCTTCATCGAGAGCTTCATGGACGAGCTGGCCCATGCGGCCAATCGCGACCCGCTCGACGTGCGGCTCGAACTGCTGTCGGGCGCACCGCGGATGAAGCACGTGCTGGAGGTGGCGGCGCAGCGCTCGGCATGGAAGACCCCGGCGCCGGCCGGCCGGGCACGCGGGCTGGCGATCGCCGAGCTGGATGGCTCGTACGTCGCCGAAGTCGCGGAGGTCTCGGTACAGAACAACCGCGTGCGCGTACACAAGGTGTGGTGCGTGGCCGACTGTGGCCGCGTCATGCACCCGGGAATCGTCGAAGCGCAGCTGATGGGGGCAATCATCGGCGGTCTCACCGCGGCGCTGTATGGTGAGATCACGATCGAGAACGGACGGGTGAAGCAAGCGAACTTCAACGACTACCGGATGGTGCGGATCACCGAGGCGCCGGAGTACGACATCTTCCTTGTCGATAGCGAGGAAGAGCCCGGAGGAGCCGGCGAGCCCGGGGTGCCGCAGATCGCTCCCGCGGTGGCCAACGCGATCTTCCGCCTGACGGGAACGCGCGTGCGGCGGCTGCCGATCCGGCTCGAGACCCAGGCGACGATTGGAGGGAAAGCGGGGAGGTAACCGATCCGCTCGCTCCTGGTCAGGCGGCCAGGTCTTGCTTCAGCGAAGGAATTGTCGCTCGCTTCGGCCCGGTCTTCGCCACCCCTGCGCCCGTCAGCGCATCCGGAACGAGACGGTGATCCGATGCGTGGTGGCGCGGCCGCCGTCGAAGGTGAGCGGTGCATTCGGCACGGCGATGACGCCGCCACCATCTCCTTCGAGCGGACCGGGCGGCAGGTAGAACACGGACTCGCGATTCCGGCCACAATCGGGGCCGCAGGTCAGGCTGAACGTATACGCCACCTCGACATTCCGGCTGCGGACGCGCGCGCCGAGGGTGGGCGTCCACTCGATCCAGTTCTCATCCTGGGTTCGCGAGACGTACGACACGTAGTTCTGCTGGTTCAGACGGTACCTGATGGAGTAGAGGCCGAGCCCGGCCTGGAGACCGAACGTGGTCGCGGAATCGGGGGCAAGAGGGATGTCCTGCCCGAACCCCACCCGCAGCAGCGTATTCGAAAAGCGGAAGTGATTGTCGACCGTCCGTTCGCCCGCGTGAATGATACCGTCCACCGCGGTCATGGTGTCGTGCGCGGCGGTTGCCCAGGTGTGACTCCACATCGGCTCGAACACCACATCGATGCCTAACGTGGTTCCGCCGGAGAGGCGGGCGATCCCGGCGCCGGCATTGAAGGCGTTGGTGAAGCCCGGATCGCGGGGCAGGCTCACCAGCGTGTAGTTGGGGATGCGGGGATGGGTGAGCTTGTTCATGGTGACCAACCAGCCCACACGCCAGCCATGAGCGCCCACCGGCTGCGAGTACGCCGTGTGCACGCCCCACGTATTGGTACGGTCCGCGTTGTGCTCTTCGTGCTCCGGGAAGATCTCCGGGGGCGGCCCCGGGCAGCACGGCGTGTACTGATAGAGAGCCGGGTAGTGCACATCGTGGCGCATGTCATAGGTGTTTCGGAGCACCAGCAGCTCGAACGAACGTCCAACGCCCCACTGTCTGAGCAGACCGAACCGAAGATCGAGCTGGTGGCCCGCCTCGCGCAGGCTGTCGCTCCCGCTGTACAGCTTGTCGACGCCGTCGACCGCGCTCAGGTCGGCCCAGTAGACGCCGAGGCCGACGGAGAGTCCACGTGAAACCCGGCGCGACACGGTCCCGGCCAGGTATTCGTTGGTCCCGTGCTGCTCGCTCAGCGGGGCGCCGACGTTCTGCGTGGGCCGGTCCAGCTCCTGCAGCGAAAACAGCCCCCCGCCCGACCACCCGCCAGATGATGCGAAGGCGCTGAGCGGGATGGTGCGCCCCCCTCCCCCCGAGAGCGAGACAGAATGGACAAACGGGGAGATCTGGATCAGTCCTGCGGAGGCGCGAACGCTCTTCGCGGGATTCACGAACGGATCGAGCACCGTGTCGTCCAGAGCGATCGAGACGCCGGCCATGCCCGCGCGATCGGACGGGAAGATCTCGAACTGCTGCGCCTGACGAACGGGCACCGTCTTTGGGGTAATGAGCTGGGCGCCCGAGGCCTTGGCCGCCGCGGCAAGCAGCACGGCCGCAGCGACGATCGCGTGTGACATAGAGCTGCCTCGTGCCGCCGCGACTCGACTCAACGCAAGTGTTCTCATGTGTCCCTCTCGGCTGGCGCGTGCGAATCGCCGCTGAACGTCAATGCTACAGACACGCCCGAGCGGCGACACCCGCACGACGGGGCCCGCGTCGTCCGGTCACTTCCGACTCAGGGGCGGACCTGCACCGAATCCCGAAACACCTCGCGCCCACCCATCAGCGTCAGGACCACGTGTGTCCGCGCGATGCGATACACGGACTCGGTGAAGACATTCTCCGACAGCACGATGAGGTCAGCGGCCTTGCCCACCGTGATCGTCCCGGTGAGCGAGTCCTGATCGACCGCCATCGCCGCCGCGCTGGTGTACATACCGACGGCCGTGGCAACGTCCACGCGCTCCTCGGGGAAGAACGGTGCGTCGGTCGAATCGGTGGGGCGCTGCCGAGTGACCGCCACCTGAATCGCCTGGAGCGGATCCATCGACGTGACGGGCCAGTCGCTCCCCGCGGCGACGATCGCGCCGGTCCGCACGACGCTGGCGATGGGATACTGCCATCGCGAGCGGCGTGGTCCGAGACGCGGCTCGGTGAGATCACGCATGTACGTGTCGCGAAACGCCCAGAGCGGCTGAAACGACCCGGCCACGCCCAGCGCAGCGAGCCGCGGAATGTCGGCGGGGTCGAACAGCTGAAGATGCGCGATGATGTGGCGCGGTCCGGCGCCGCCGTCGATGGCGTGCTGTTTCTCGAATGCGTCGAGCGTGACGCGAATGGCCCGGTCGCCGATGGCGTGCACGTGCACCTTGAATCCCGCGGAGTCGAGGGCGTGCACGAGCGTGTCCAGCAGAGGGGGGGACACCTTGAGCTGACCGCGAAACCCGGGTCGGTCGAGATACGGCTGGAGCAGCGCGGCGGTGTGTCCCTCGATGACGCCATCGACGAAGATCTTGGCCGCCGTCACCTGCACGAGCGGCGTGCTGTACCGGCGCCGGAGGGAGTCGAGGCCGGGTATCTGCCTGGTGCCGAACTCGGGATCGACGTGGAGGGCGACGACCGTCCGCACGGTGAGGGTGCCTGACGAGTCGGCGCGATGGTAGGCGCGGAGGATCGCATCGTCGGCATTGGCCTCATGCCAGGTGGTGATGCCGAACCGACCGGCCAGCGCCAAGGCCTGCGCGAGCGCCGCATCGTCGTCGGCGTCGGTGTAGGCGGGCAGGTGGCTCGCGACCAGACCCTGGGCCGCCTCGCGCAGCGTGCCCGACGGATTCCCGGCGGCGTCGCGCTCGATGCGCCCGTTAGGCGGATCCTTCGTGTCACGCGTGACGCCGGAGAGCGCCAACGCGCGCGAGTTCGCCCAGGCGTTGTGCTCGTCGGTGGAGGTGAGAAACGCCGGCCGGTCGGGGACGAGCGAGTCGAGCAGCAGGCGCGAGGGATTCCCATCGAGGAAGAGCGGGAGCTCGAATCCGCCGCCCCGCACCCAGGCGGCGGTGGGATTTCGGTGGGCGCATTCCACGATCGCGCGGACCAGCGAGTCGCGCGTCATGATGTCGTGCAGATCGCACTCGCCCAGCCTCAGCCCCCCTTGCACCGGATGGACGTGGGTGTCGATGAATCCGGGGAGCAGCAGGCGACCCCCCGCATCGATGACCCGTGTGTTGCGTGACACCAGCTTCAAGGCGTCGCTGTCGGAGCCGACGAACGTGATGCGCCCGTCGGCAATCGCCACCGCCTCGGCCAGGGGCTGGCGGGCGTCCATGGTGCGTACCACGGCGTGATGGAGCACGAGATCCGGCCCCGACCGCGATTGCGTGCACGCGCTCCCCACCAGCACCGCGGCCACGATCGTCAGGCGCGCCAGTGTGCTGATCGCGCGTGCCGGCCTCACCCGGTGCACGGATCGGTGGAGACCGCGGACCTTGGTGGTCACGTCAGTGACCGATCCGGATTTCGACCACCCGCGGACGGATCTGCTGACAGCCAGCCTCCCTCACCGTGAGCGGCCGCGGCTGAGGCGCACCAGGTAGCCGCCTTCGTCATCGTCGCGGCTCCATGCGACGATGCGGCGAGTGCGGTCGGCGAGGATGGTGCGCCGGATGACGCGTTGCAGCACCGGGCCGTTGGGAGAGTTGCGTCCCTTCCCCGTTATGACATGGAGGAGGGCGCCCGGCAGGCGCTGCAGCTCCCGCAACACGAACTGCTCGAAGGCGGCGGCAGCCTCGGTCGCGCCGAGTCCGTGGAGGTCGAGCGTACTGTCAGGGGTGCCGTCGAGGGGGTCGAGCGGATTCGGCATCCGGGAAACCGGACCAGCGGCGGAGCGGCGTCTCCCCATGTTCCCGCTATGCGTGAGGCCGCGCGTCGCAAGGCCGCGCAGCGGCGGTACGGCGGGCGGCGGCCATCGCCGAGGAGAGGCGTGGTCTCACTTCTTCGCCCCCGATGCACCGACGCCCTGCGACCCGGTGGTCTCCTGAGTGCACACGGTCGTACCCGACGCGGAGGTCACCGCTTCTTCGCCGACGAACAATCCGCACTGTCCGGCGCCGAACGAGGGCACCGTCGCGATGGCGGCGTACCCCATGGCCGGGTTGGAACTGGCCAGGACGATGTTGACCCCCGCCGACGGCGTGAAGCCGAGCGTGGTGGTGCTCATCGAATAAGCGTGGTTCTCGATGAACCAGCTCTCCTCCGCGGTGCGCAGACGGTTGAGGTCAGCCTCCATCGTCGCCATGTACGCTTTCGCCTTGGCGTTGCGATACGACCCGAAGGCGATCGCGGCCAGAATCGACATGACGGCGAGAACGATCAGCAGCTCGATCAGAGTGAAGCCGCGGGGGCGACGCATGGATGCAGGGGATGATCGTTCAAGAACGGTGGAGGCCGGTCGGCGGGCGGCACGCCTCTTCGTTTGACGCTAACGCGCGACTGGGCGGGCCGCCATTACTGAAGTGCAGCTATCAGCGGTCAGCGCCCCCTACTCCCGCTTCAGCAGGGACAGCACCGTCGCGAGTTCATTCGCGTTGCGTCGCCGGCAGCTCAGCACCGGCGATCGCGCGGTGTCCTGCATGGCGCCCGGGGCGAGGGATGAATCCATCCAGTCACGCGCCATGCGCGACAGGAGCCAGCCCAGCGGCGGGTTCACCACCCGGTTGCGTCCGACCTTCAGCCGCTCCGCCTCGGTGGGTGACGACGGTTCGGACGCCAGGGGAATGCTGTCGCACACGTTGATCTGGAGGAAATCTTCCCCCCGTCCATGCTCCATCTGTGCCCGGGCAAGCGTTCCTCGGGCATCCCGCGTGTTGAGGAGTGTGAGCAAGGGGGACAGCCACTCGGCCGCCACGCTTCGACCGGTGGAGAAGGACGTGTCGGCCGCGAGGTCGCGCCGACAGGCGAGCGGATCGTTACAGAGGTACAGCACCAGCACGCGCGCGCGCTTCGCCGCCGGGGCGAGCACGTCACCGGCCGCGGCGCTGTGCTCCCGCAGCAGTGAATCGACCTCGCGCCGGACGTCAGCCAGCGTGGTAAGGCCGGAGTTCTCGAAGTATCCGCCATCCACCAGGGCGCCATAGCTCCGGCCATCGCCCCGTTCGATGCGTCCGGCCGGGCTCACGAACGGAAAGCGTGCGCTGTTGTGGACTGCCGTGGACAAAGGGAGATCCGCACCCAGCGCCTGGTGCACGCTGCGCGCATCGAGAAAGAGTCCATCGTCCACAAAGGGGGCGGTCACGTATCGCCGGCCGGTCTGCACATGGGTCGTGTTGAGCAGCAACAGCGGGGTCTCGGTACTGTCCTGTGCATAGAGCGCGAGGTAACCCTGCGCGAACGTGGAATCCCGGGTGAGATCCGCGTACGACTGCTCCCACGATTGCTCCAGCGCCCTCGCCCGGTCGAGCGCCTCGATGGGGACCGGGAGAAAGGCCTGAACGAAGTCGGGCGCGACGAACTTGAGCAGCACCGGCGAAAGGAAGTCGCCATTCATGTAACGGTGCACGCAGCGTACGGCGGGTCCGACACGCGCCGCGGGTGCAGTGCGCGGCCGCATCATCCGATGGGGCAGGCTGTCGCCTGCCAGGCAGAGGCTCGCCGGCCGGCCGTGCATGTCGTGCACCATCGCCGTGTACAGCGCGCCGCCCAGGCTGCCGCCCGAGACCGAGGAAATGGCGAAGACATGATGCGCGAAGCGATTGGTGGTATCGCGGTCCTGCAGCGTGGCGAGCGTGAGCGCCGTCCAGTAGGCGGCGCGAAGGCCGCCACCGGCGGCAGCCACGAGGATCACGGGGATCGTGTCGTTGGCCGGGTCTTCGGCGGCGCGCGCGCTCAACCACGCGTCAAAGCGCGCGCGGAGATGACCGGAGCGATGCACCGTGTCCGGCGGCGCACTGTCGGCGATCCTGCGCATCGCATGGTTGTCGTTCCACCGACTGAACAACGCAGCGAGGGCGATGAACAGCGGTACCAGCGGAACACGGTACCTGCGTCCGGCGTAGGCGAGGATGCTGCCGATGAACACCGCATTCGCGACAGCAAGTCCCACCACCGGCAACGGTCCGAGGGTGCGGCCGAATGGCACCGCCGCCGAGGTGGCCGCCACCAGCAGAATGGCGCTGACCACGGCCGCGACCGCGGTGACCGTCTTCACCGAGCTGGGGACGTAGTCGGTGGCGTATCCATTCACCAGCTGCCGCTGCAGCGTCTCGTCCCTGCCCGGGCGGGGAAGGAAGCGAGCCAGGAGATCGCGCCGGTAGTAGACCAGGAAATACAGCAGCCAGGCGGCGATGAGTGCGAACCAGGCGCCGAGGCGCAGCGTTATCAAATCGAGTGCTTCGTACTGCCAGCTCCAGGGCCAGAGATGGTTCGGCCAGACCACCAGCACGCCTAACGCTGCTCCGGCCGCAGCGATGCCGGCGCGGCTGCGGAGCTCGGTCGCGCGGTCCCGGTGGTCGGCGTCCAGCCGGCGGGGAGAAGCCGGGGTGGTCTCGGGCGGCCGGTCGGGTGCGCCTGTGCGCTCCGCAGCGGGGGCGCCATCCCCCGGGGTGTCGAGTGATCGGCGGCGCAGAGACTGGATGCGGCGCGCCAGGTGGATTCCCGTGGGAATGAAGTACGAGAGCAATGCCACACCGACGAATCGAGCGGGCGCCAGCGCCGCTCTCGCAAACGCGACGCCGGTCAGCACCAGCACGGCGACCCCGAGCATTCGGGGCAGGTGAATGTCGAAGAAGCGCTCCCAGGGATCGATCGCGCGCGCTTCGGCGTCGCGATACCGGGCATCGCTGCCGGACTCGCGCGCCAACCGCACGAGCGTGATCACCCGGGCGCTGTACCAGACCACGATGGCGGTCACGAAGAGACTGGCGACCGCGAAGACGACGCGCGGAAGGGGATGGAGGCCTTCCACGAGCCGCTGCAGCATGTCCTGCCCCTGCGACACGGCCAGCAGCGCCAGGGCGCCGCCGGCGACGGCGATCACGCTGTAGCGGAGCCGCCAGAGAACACGACCGCGAGGCCCGCGCGCGATAATTCCCATGAATCCCAGGATGAAGATGCCGAGCGTGGTCCACTTGAGCGCGGCGCCGATCGAGCCGAGCTCCACCAGCCACTGCGGCGCACCCGGCGCATCCGGCGGGTGGGCGGCGACCCACAGCGGGATGTTTTCCGCGACCCCGTCCAGCAGGGCGACGGCGAATGGAAGAATCACCAACGCCGAGGAGGAGAACGAGGGCGAACAGGCGAGTGGCTCGTTATTCGGTGAACACCGCCTGAAGCGCTCGCCCCAGAGATACAGGGCGCTCAGGAACACCGAGTAGGTGAGGGCGAACAGGAGATCGGAAGAAACCAGACTGTTCACCGCACCAGGACCGCACGGCTCGGCCGCGTGGAGCAGGGCGAGGAAGGACTGGCGGGAGAACGTGAGCTCGAAGTCGATGAAGGAGAACGGGAGCGCGTCGCATGAGCCGCGCGCCTGATGTTGCGTGAGCCAGGCAGCTCCGGCGGCGAGCGCGCCGAGCACTCCGACCGTGACCACCGGCTTGAACGGGATGGCATCGAAGCGCCGGCGCAGCGCGTCGGCGCTTCGGGTGACCCAGCTGATTCGCGGGACGGCCGGTGTGCCGGTCATGGAGCCTCCCGGACAGCGGGGCGAGTGGGACATCCACCCGCCCCCGCGTTCATGGCCCCGGTGTCGTGTCCTATCCGGGGTCCTTGGTCATGTCCTTCTTGAGGAACGGCACTTCGTCGGTCATCCACTTCGGCGCGGGCGCACCCTTGAGGTAGTGGTCGAAGAACTCGAAGAACCGAATGGTGAGATCTCTCCGGTTCGCGAGTCCGCGGAGTCCGTGTCCCTCGCCCGGGTAGGCGAGCAGGATGGCGTTCTTTCCGTTGTAGCGGAGGGCGTTGTAGAAATTCATCCCTTCGCTGAACGACACGGTGGGATCAGCCGTGCCGTGCATGATGAGGAACGGCGCGGTGACTTCGCGGACGTGGGTGAGGGCGGATTCGAAGTGGTACAGCTCGGGCTTGTCCCACGGTGACACCCCCCACCGCCCCTGCCCATAGAGATAGTACTGGTTGCCGTTGGCGCCGCTCCCACCGGTGACCTGGTACGACCATCCCCAACTCTGGCTGAAGTCGGTGAAGAGGTCGGTCACACCGGCGCCCATGCCGACCGCGGCGAACAGCCGCGAGCGCGTCCCGATGAACGCCACGCCCTCGCCGCCGTAGCTGTGGCCGTTGATGCCGATATGCTTCGGATCGACGTACCCCATCTCGATCACCTTCCGGGTGGCCGCCTCGACACAATCGAGCATGTCGCTGTGGGACATGCCGGTGTGGAAGTAGACGTCGGGGAGCATCGTGATGTATCCACGGCTCACGGCCTCGATCGGCGACGATCCCATGCTGGCGAGGAACGACGGCGCCGAGTAGCGGTGGAGGTTCTGCGAGTTCTTCTCGTAGAAGTTGACGATCATCGGCCGCTTTTCACCGGGCTTGTAGTCGTCAGGCAGTGCCAGAATGCCCTGCAACCGGCGGCCGTCCTTGTTCCTGAAGTCGAACAGGATTCGGTGGCCCCAATTGTATTCGGCCTGCTGAGGATTGGCGTCGGTGATCTTTTTCGAATCCTTGAAGTCCGGCCCCGAGACGCGGAGGTCGGGGAATTCGACGAACGTCTGCCGGGTGAACAGGAACTTGTCGGCGTGGGTGGCGCGATTCGGCGTGCTGAAGGCCGCGTCGTCGTAGACGATCTCCCTCAGTTGGCCGTGGTCGAGCTGGTAGAAGCCGGCCTTCTTGGTGTACTCGCCGTAGGCGGAGAGGGTGACCGGTTTCGACAGGTCGATCTCGTCGCCCGTACGCACGCGTCGCGGGGCCATCGAGTCGATCGGTTCGGTGCGGACGTAGCGGAACCGGATCTCTCCCCGGCTGCCGACGCCGTTGGTGAGATTGCGTGCCGGCGCGGCGCCGTCGAGCGGGAGGAGCCAGAGGTCATACTTGTGCGCGACCACGAGTCCACTGCCATCCTTGGCATAGCCTTCGAGGCCATAGGACGGCCTGGGGCCCGGATGGTCGTAGTCCTCGTCCACGAAGCTGGGCGCGCCGGTTCCCAGCGTTCTGGATGTGCCGGCATCGAGATCGTACGCCTGGAACTTGCTGTCCTTCCAGTAGAGGAACTCCTTTCCGTCCGGCGAGATGCCGAAGACGTGCTGTCCGATGAGCTGATCCTTCAGCATCAGCGTGCGCTCGCCGGTGGAGGTATTCACCCGATAAATGTCCGCCGCGGGCGCCTGGTAGTCGGAGACGTAGGCGCGCGGATCACGGCCCACCGCCCAGCGGCCGTCGGGTGCGACCTCGAGGTCGCGCATGGTGGAATCGGAGAGCGGCACGAACTTCGCCGCCGCCAGGTCGAACGCCTCGCGGAAGGAGAAGTTCCGGTCGGCGTTGGCGCGGATCATCTGGACCGACTGGATGCGTTCATCAGCCGTGCGCCAGACGTCCACATCCGGGATCGAATCGGTACTGCGGCGACGGGCGGTGTCCTGGGCCGGCGACTCCGGGATGGTGCCGAAGAAGACGCGCTTGTTGTCTTCGCTCCAGGCGAGGGGGGCGCGATCGCTCACCACGAATCCCTTCGGGAAACCGGGTGCAGCTGCCGGATCGAGGACGGCCGGGGTGAGTTCCGGCTCGCCTAACGAGCCACGAACGTCGGAGAACACCATCAGGACGTTCTGGCGCTCGCGCATCTTGTCGGTTTCCTTGCCCTTGAGCACGGCCAGACCCGAGCCGTCGTCGCTCCAGGCGAGACGGTTGTAGGTCCGGTCGTCGTTGTCGAGCGGAAAGGTGCCGCCGCTGTGGAGATCGACCACGAAGACGCCGTTCCCGTCCCTCACGCTCGCGTCGACGGTGTAGGCGAGCAGGTCGCCCTTTCTATTGAAGGATGCATCGCCCACGCTGCCCAGGAACTGGCTGCGTCCGGTCGTGAGGTTGTGCAGCACGGCGTCGGTGCCGGCGGGCGTGTTGGTCTCATTCCCCGCGCCGCCTCCGGCGCCGCCGGGACCGCCCGGTCCACCGCCGCGTCCGCCGCGGCCGCCGGTCGGTCCTCCGGGCCGGCGCCGCAGGAGCAGGTGCGTGGACGCCGCCGAAAAGGTCGCGGACTGCATCTCCTGCCATCGCTGCGTGCGGCCGGTGGCGAGCTCGCGCAGCTCCATGCGGTGGATCGGCTGGGGTGCGGCCGCGCCGCCAGCGCGCCCCTGGGCGGACGATGCTCCGGGAGTGGGCTGGGGAGCGGGAGGAGCGGTGGGCGGCGTGACGCCGGAGGTGTCTCCGGGCGGATTCCCGCCGGGAGCGCCGGCTCCGCGTCCGCCGCGTCCCGCGCGTGCCGGCATGGAATCCACCTGGTAGACGATCCAGCGGGCGTCCGGAGAAAACGTCCCGTCGCTGGCGTTCGCGATCGCCACATCCTGGTTGGAGGCGAGGTTGAGGATGTGGAGGACCGGCTTCGAATCGTTAGGTAGCGTATTGGTCAACCGGAGGACGTACGCCACCCAGTTGCCGTCGCTGGAGATCTCTGCGCCCTCGATGTTGCGCCACCGGGCGTAATCGTTCACCGTCAGGACCTTCTTGCCGTTCGCGGCGGTGAGCGGCGCGGTCTGCCCACCGGCGGTCGCGCCGCCTTGGGCGGGCGCGGAGGCCAACGGGAAGAGGATGGGGAATGCGGGCAGGAGGGCGAGGGTACGCCAGGCGAACGGGCGACCGGTTGGGCGGTGCGCCAGGGGGAGTTTCAACACGTTCCGCTCCTTCGGGTTGTGGAAGACGACACCAACATGGCACCGGCCGTCGGGCAAGTACAAGCCGCGGGGGACGACCCGAGGCCCGACCGTCATTCGGCGGTTGCCCCCTCAACCTGCGGGAATCGGGGGCTGGCGACGTATCATTGTCGGATGTCGCGCCGGACGATCCTCGCGTTTGTCGTCGGCGTCGTCGGGATTCTCGCCGGCGCCGTTCCCGTGACATTCCTCGGGACGTTTGCCCTCGTGCCGTTCTGGTCATGGGTGGACTCAGGGACTCCGGTCCACGCCATTCACCAGCGACTCGAGTCTGGAGGTTTCTTCGGTGGCTCGGACCGGATGGTTGCGCCGGTGACGGCTCCGGCAGGGGTTGGCGCTGTGTCTAACGGATGAGCGGTGTCGCTGACGCTGAGCGGACGGGGATGGCGCCAGCAGTGGGTGGACTCCGCCCAGAACGGTGACGGGTGGGTCGCGGCGAGACAGTCGAATCCGTGCGCGCCACCTTCGCGGATGGAATCAGGCGCCAGCTCGCCGTGACCGAATCGCAGACCGCGCGCACATCGGCGGGAACACGAGTCGCCGCCTGCGCCAAGGTGCCGGAATCGCTGCGATCCGTGCTGTCGGTTCCTCGCGCCGAAGTCGACGGGGCACAGGCGGCCGTCCACCCGAGAGCGGCGAGCAGCGTCGAGCGTGCGACCTGTGAGAAGAACTGCCCGCCAGGCTCCCGCACGATTGCTGACGGCGTGGCGGCACGCAGGGAGCGCAGAGAATTGGCGACGCGTGGCATGGCAAATCCGGTTCGGGCACGTCCCCAGAGTGGGACGCCGCCGGCTCCGGGTCAACGTCGGGGCTTGCGACGGGACAGCGGACCATATACTGGAAAGCAAGCCGGTGCCGGGATCGCGGCGACACGGCATCCTGAGGTGAAGAACGAGTGGTGATTGGGAGGGCGGGGACGGGCCGGAGCGGTGACCGGGCACACTGATCATTGCCGCGGGCTCAATCAACTTTGACGCGGTATTTCGAGTGGAGATCATGCCATGATTCGGTTTTCCGCCCGTATCGTCACTGCGGCTGTCCTGGTGTGTGGCGCTGCCTGTTCACACGGCGACGGTGGCTCGGGTCCCGACAAGAATGCGGTGGCCACGGTGGAGGTCTCGCCATCGCAGGCAACGATCACGACGATCGGCGGCACGCAGCAGTTGAGCGCCTCGGCGAGGAACTCCCAGGGCACCGTGCTGAGCGGGAAGACTTTTTCGTGGAGTTCCTCGGCCAACGGCGTTGCCACGGTGTCGTCAGGCGGACTGGCGACGGCGGTGTCGGCCGGGACGGCGACGATCACCGCCACGGTCGACAGCAAGAGCGGGTCCGCGGAGATCACGGTACGACAGGACGGGACGCATCTGGTGTTTTCGGTACAGCCATCGACCACCGCCGCCGGACAAGGCATTGCACCGGCGGTGAAGGTCGAGGTACGCGATGCACAGAATCTGCTTGTGACGGCGTCGACGGCGACTGTGGCACTGGCGCTCGGGGCCAATCCCGGAAGCACAACGTTGACAGGAGGCGTGAGCCAGCAGGCAGTGGGTGGCGTGGCGACGTTTTCGGGCCTCTCGATGACAAAGGCGGCGACCGGCTATACACTGGCGGCCACGTCATCGGGGCTTCAGGACGCCAGCAGCCAGGCGTTCGACATCATCGCCGGACCCGTGGCGAAACTCTCGTGGGTCACGCAGCCCGTGGACGTGCAGGTCCTGGATCCGATGCCCGACGTGAAGGTCAAGGCGCTGGACACGTACGACAATCCGGCCGGCGGCGCCACGGTCACGGTCAGCATCGGACACAGCTTCGACGACGGGCGAACGCTCGATGCCGACATCAACTCGACGGCGTTGCTTCCCGACGGGGTTGCCACGTTCACCAACGTGAAGGTGCGGCATCCGGGACCGGGGTACACGCTCAAGGCGACCGCCGGGACGGTGAACGCCGAGAGCGCGGCGTTCGACGCGCATGCGGTGTTCGACGCGGTGGTCGTGGGGGGCAGCAACACGTACGGCATCCCGTTCGCGTGCGGTCGCTCGGTGCATGCGTGGTACTGCTGGGGGCCGAACTACAACGGCCAGCTCGGGTCATCGGCAGCGGCGAACGTGGAGACCGCGCCATACATGGTGAATGAGACCGAGCGCTACATCCAGGTGGATCTTGGGAAAGCCCACGGGTGCGGCCGCGTGAACGACGGCTCGGTGTACTGCTGGGGCGCGAACTTCAACGGCGAGACCGGGGTGCCGGGCGTGCAGATCGTGGCGAATCCTACGAAGGTGCCGGGCACCGGGCCGGGCGGCCTGGTGATCACGCGGATCAGCGCCGGGGGTGATCACACCTGCGGACTGGCGACCGATCAGGCGATCTACTGCTGGGGGCGGAACGATTTCGGCCAGCTCGGGGACGGCACGACCACCGATCGCGGCACTCCGACGAAAGTGGTGGGGAGCGGAGTGGCCCCGTTGCTCTTTGTCGCGGTCGAAGCGACCGATCTGGCCACCTGCGGGATCGTGAACGTCACACGTGCTGTGTACTGCTGGGGCGACAACTCCGGCGGCATTCTGGGCGACGGCACGCAGAGCGGCTCACTCGCGGTCGTGAAGACGCAAGGGACCGGGGTGGCGCCGCTGCAGTTCGCGAGCCTGACGTCGATGTTCTCGACCATGTGCGGGCTCACGTCGGGAATGGTGGCGTACTGCTGGGGGAGCGATCTGTACGGACAGCTGGGGGATGGAAGCCCGCCGGGTGGCGGAAGCAGTGTGCCTGTCCAGGTGACTGGGGTTGCGGTATGGAGCATGATGTCGGCCGGCATATCCGTCGGCTGCGGAGTCAGCGGCGGACAGGGATACTGCTGGGGACGAAACGTCGACGGAGAGCTGGGCAACGGCGGCGGTGCCAACACTAACGTGCCCATTCCGGTGGCGGCGCCGCCGGGAGCCACGTGGGCGAGCATCCTGGCCGGTGCGCTCGGAGTGTGCGGCCTGACGACGGCGGGTGCGATCTACTGTTGGGGCGACAACGAGCAGGGGTTTGTGGGGGACGGGACGTTCACCAACCGGACGGTGCCGACGCGGGTGATCCAGTAGGCGCAAGGCGCGCAGGCGCCGGCCATGGCGGCGTAACGAGCGACGCGAGCGGACGGCACGAACCGTGACGCTCGCCGCTGCGAAGGACAGCCGTCCCCATTTTCCAACTCGCGTTCCGGCCGCAAGTTACGTGGCGCCCCCACCGTGGTACGCGGCGTGATTGGGAGAAGGGAGCGACGCGCTCAACCCCGGGCGCTCAATCCTCCCGGAGGCCGCCCCATGAAGCCCGGAGCCATGAATCGCACCCTCATGATTGCGTGCGCGATGATCCCCCTCGCCGCAGGCGCGCAGAAGCCCGTGCTGCGTGAGGTGGCCTCGCTACCCGGCGTCGAAGTCTGGGACAACCACAAAGGCGATCAGCTTGCCATCGGGAGAGAAACGGGGCTTGGTACGTCGCAGAGCCATGACCTGGCGATCGTTCCCGTGAGCGGGGGCCCCGAGCGCGTTGTCGCCCATTACGATCTGAGTCTGTCGTACGTGGACTGGACCGCGGACGGGAGGTATCTGTACACGCATCTGCCTGCGACGGCAGCGGCGGGCTCGGTGGTTCAGCGCGTGCCGATCGACGGTGGGAAGCCCGAGACGCTCTTCTCGGTTCCTGCCGCGCCAGGGCGGCGGGCGGCCTACGACGGTGAGTTTACGCTATTCTCTGCCGCAGCTGGCGACGCCGCGTTAGGCCACAGCAGCTATCGAGGTCCGGCGGGGGAGACCGGGCAGTTCGGGCTCCCGGCGGGAACGTGGGGCAGGATCGACCGGTCGGCGGCACGAAGCAGCACTTCGTTGTCGCCGCCCGCACTCCAACATCGGTCGGCAGCATCGACTTGGCGACTGGCGTCGCTGTCCCACGAGGTGCGCAACGTGCTGACCTCGATACGGGTGGACCTGCAGCGGGCCGACGAGAAGCTGCGCGTTGATGCCGGCCTGCGATCGCGCGCGTCCAGGTCCGCCATCTCCCCGCGCCACCGCCGTTGCGGCGAGCATCATGAGCGCAACCAGGACGGTGGGAAGGGCCCATCGAGCCTCGTTCCGGAGTCGTTCGCGGCGACCTGTCGAAATACCGCAAGCTGTTCGTGCCGGATCATGTCGCGGCTTCCTGCACCTGCCGCGCCAGCTCCCGGAACCGGCACAGTGCATTGGCCAGCTTCATCTGGCGCGGAGTCCCGCACTCCGGCTCGAACAACCGGGGACTCGCCACGAGGATGGCCGCGCACCGCGCCCGTGACGTCGCCACGTTGAGCCGGTTGAGGCTGTACAGAAACTCCATTCCGCGTGGGGCATCCTCGGGTCGCGACGTGGCCATCGAATAGATGACGACCGGCGCCTCTTGCCCCTGGAACCTGTCCACGGTCCCGACCCGCGCACCGGTACCCGCGAGCTGCTCGGCGAGGCGACTTACCTGTGCGTTGTACGGCGCCACCACCAGGATGTTCTCGCCTTTCAGTTGTGCGGCCTCGCCCTTCTCGTTCACCCATTGCACGCCGGGCGACGTCAGGCGCTGCACGAGATCAGCGACGATGTCGATTTCCTCCTGCGAGGAGTTGCGGTTCCCGTCGTGATCCACCTCCGCCAGCCAGAGGCCCGCGCCCTCGAACGCGCCCACGAGCCGCTGTAGCTCCAATCCGGCTTTCGACTGGAGACGCGATTCATAGAACAGCTCGGACGTGAACGCGCAGATGCTCGGCGCGAGCCGCCAGGTGACGGGCAGGAAGAGGCCGCGATCCGGCGGCATGGTCTTGTGCCCGCCCAGCATGTGTTCGAGCGCCGAGACGCCGGCGCCGTCGGGGTGACTGCCCTTGATTGGCTGCGCGAGCTGCTGGGGATCGCCCAGCAGGACGACGCTGTTCGCGGCGTGCGAGGCGGCGACGGCGTTCGCGAGCGACATCTGCGCGGCCTCATCGACGAACAGCACGTCCACCGAGCCTGCGAATTCCGACCGTGACCAGAGCCAGGCAGTGCCACCGAGCACGTTGGCATCGCCCGACTCCAGCTGGCGAAGCGCTTCGCCATTGTCACCCACTTCGCGAACGGTCATCGCGTGACCGTCGTCGCCGTCAGCGCGATCGTCGTCGTCATCGGCGCCATCATTCACCTTGTGCGAGGGCCGAACATTAATGCTCTGCCGTGCCGCTTCCTCCGCGACCGCATCGAGCAGATTGCGGATCACCTTGTGGCTGTTCGCAGTGACGCCGACTTTCCTCCCCTTCGTCACCAGGGCACAGATCATCCGTGCACCCGTGTACGTCTTCCCGGAACCAGGCGGCCCCTGGATGGCCAGCACCGTGTGGTCGAGATCGCCGGCGAGTCGGACGGCGCAGTCGGTGACGGGCTCGCCGTCGCGCGATGCGAAGGTGGCGCCATGGAGTCGCGGTGTGCGTGCGAGCAAGAGATCGCGCGCGGCCGATGACGATCCGGCGTCCACTCGCCCGTCCTGGGCGCTGCGCTCGCCGATGCGGAAGATCGCGTCCTCAAGGATCTGGGCCGAGATGTGTTTATGCGCGAAGACGGCCGATGGATGATTCTCCGCCTGCGTGGGGCCCTTCTTCACGTCGATCGTTTGCGCGGCCCGATCGACTTTCACGACCTCGCCAAACCTGGTCCCGCTGGTGCGGGACCTGCCGCGGGACCCTTCGTCGGTATCCGCGTTCTCAGCGTCAGCGGTGAGCAGGTGGAGTTCCGCTCCTCGCCGTATCTCCATTTCCTGTGACGGAAACTCGTAGCGATCGATCACCGAGCCGGTCGGCCGTCCGCCCTTCTTGCGCCGCACCACCTCGACCCGCTCCACGAAGCGCATCCCGGCCACGGCCTGCGGCTCGTCGAACAGATCCTCTTCCGCCAGATCACGCAGGCGAAAGTACTCCCACCAGGTTGCCTTGTCCTCGCGCCGATGCCAGTCGAGCAGGTACGCCAGGATGTATCGTGCATGCTGCTCCTCGGTGCGTTCGCTCGGCGTCTCCGGAACGTCCGCAAGCAGTCGCGCGCGCAACCCAGTCACACGCGCATCGCGGGCGGTGACCTCGCTCGCTCGGCCGCATCGCCCGAGGCCACCGGGCGGGGCACCTCCGCGCCGCCGGCGACTGCTTCCTCCCGCACGCGCTCCAGCCACTCGCGAAGGCGAAGCGTCGAGACGCAGTCGTCGCGATTGTATCCCTCCACCACGTCGCGCGCCTCACGAGGGAGCTCCCTCGCCTGCCCCAGCCACAGAGCCTGCTCCATCGCCGCAAGGCTTTGGTTGGCGCGGCCGAGGTCGACGTCGCGGGTGAAGCCGTAAAGCGGCTCCAGTCGCTTGATCGAGTAACTCTCCACGCCGGCCCACATCGCCTGTCGGACGATGGCGTAGAGATCGACAAAGCGACCACCGCGCAGCAAACGATCCAGTTCCTCGGCGCGCGTCGCATAGCGACCCATCAGCCGCTTGAATGCCGACGGCTCGTACGGTGCGTAGTGGTAGACGTGCATCGACGGGTTGTCGCGCAAAGCCGCTATGATCAGGTCAATGACCTCTTCGAACGCGGCACGCTCCTCGCGCTCGTCGAACGCCCACCACCTGAGGTAGTCAGGGTTCCGATCGGCACCGGCGCGGACCAGACCGAAGAGGTACTCGCGTCCGCGCCGTTGATCTGGCCCGGCGTCGGAGTCGCTGCTGATTGCGAAGTGGTCGCCTTCGAGGTCGAGAAACAGATCGCCCGGCGACGGCTCGGGAAGACGGCACAACCCTTCTCCGATCGTGACCTCACGCAACTCGTGCAGTGGCGGCGTCCGTCCGCGTGAGTCGAGCTGCACCCTCGCCTGCTCGCGCACGCGAACGTAGGTCTCCACGGATCCACGACGCGGCCTGAACGGGAGCGGCACCGGCAGGCCGGCGAGCTGCGTGAGCGTGGAGACGCTCCTGCTCTCCAGTTCCCGCCGTTGCAGCCGCGTGATCCCGGCTACGAGCGAGAGATGATCGTCGGCGCGACGCTTCTCCCGGCACTCCGGATCCCACGGGCACACCTCGCAGTGCTCGACGGGATCGGGGTAGTTGGCGGCGAGCATCGCCGGGTATTCATCGGCGACAGCATCGATCATCTGGCGGCGGACGAAGCGGAAGTAGGCCGCGAAGTCATCCACGCGAAACGTGTGGGCGGGCGTGACCGGGTCGGGCGTGATGACGTGGAAGTACTCGGGGCGGGACCCCTGGATGGCCGCCAGCATCGCCGAGTAGAGACCGAGCTGCAGAATCGTCCCGGCGCGGGTGTCGCGCGCCAGCTTGGTGTCCGCGACCTCGTACGACCACTCGCCAAGGTCGCTGCGACGTTCCACCCGCCGGAGAATGTCGGCGTATCCGAACCAGCGGTCATCGCCTAACGCGCCCTGGGCGATGACCGGCGCACCGGCGCGCATCGCGTCGAGCGTGCGCGCCAGCCGCTCGTCGCGATCCTGGACGTCGCCGAGGCGGACGACCGGCAGGCCGTCGTGCTCGACGGACCGGAGATGCGCGGCCTCGTGCTCCTCACCCAGCTTCCGGAGGAGGACGAGGAGCGGATCATGGCGGTAGGGGCGGTCCCGAGCTCCCATCGCCGCCGCCAGGTCGAGCGCGGTACGATGGCGGCAGCCGAGGAAGTTGGAGAGGTCGGTTGCCGAGAGGACGAGGTCGGTGCCAGTGAGTCGCAATGCGGCGCGTTCGCCGAGGCTGAGGGGAGCATGGTGCGGCGCGTCCCGGGACGGACGGTCGATCAGCTCTCAGCGAACAAGTTAAGCTGGCAGTCCGCCGCTCGCAGCGAACAGCACTCGGATCGTGCTGGCTCTACTTGCAGGCCTTCCGCTGCAGTCCGGGCCGACGTCTACCCGGGCGGAATGATGTCCGGCGACGGGCTCCCCTCGGCGAAGCCCACACCCGGGATCGTGAGCGTCCACGATATCGAGAGCGTCCCATCGCTCAGCTCCGACCCCTGCACCGTCAGGCTCGCTCCCTCCCAGGCGAATGGCGCGGGGATGGAAGCGCTCGCTCCAGTGAAATCCGTGCCGTTGGTCGACGTGATCTCAACGTCCCAGGCTGGAGTGTCACCGGGGCTCACCGGTGGCTGGAAAGCCCGGAGATGCGTGGTGCCGTCGCCGGGGAAATAGATCTCCAGCCGGATGCCTCGCATCTGCGGGACCACTACCCCGCAGCAATGCACGAGCCAGATATGCGAGTCCTTCTCCCAGGCGCCCGCGTGCAGCGGAGCTGGCGGTGGGGAGGCGATGGTGATCGAGAAGCTCTTCTCAATAGTCTGGCCGCCGCTCGTCACGCGCACCGTGAAGAAGAAGGGCCCAAGCAGCGTTGGCGTTCCCGAGAACACTCCGGACGGCGAGATGTTCACACCGGGCGGAAGCTGGCCTGAGGCGAGGCTGAAGGCGTAGGTGCCATTGCCGCCGGTGGGAAACAGCGCCGCCGAGTAGGCGACACCGAGCTTGCCATCGGGCAACGTCCCAGGGAGTTTCAGCTCGTCGACCGACGTGCGGGTCAACTCCCGGGACCCACAAATGCTGGTCGGCGTTAGGGTGCCGGGCATGATGAGGCAGGCGGTGGGCACGATGGACGCGTCGCCGGCGGCAAGCGGCGTGACCACGGTCGTATAGAGACCCTGCAGGTTGGTGTTGCCGGAGGGGTTCGCGATGTCGAGCACGTTGGACGTCGTTGGGAGCGACATCGCGAACGCGGCGTCCTGTGGCGTGCCGTTCTGCAGGAACTGCACGCCGAACACGGTGACCAGGCTGTACGGCGTACCGACCACCAGCGGGTCGGGCAGGGTGTCGGCCACGAGGACGATGTCGACACACAGTCCCGCGCGAATCGATGCCCAGTCCAGATTGAAGGCGGGAGTGGCGACGCCGAGGGCGGTTGCCTGATCGGCCCAGAAGAGGACGTTGGCCAACGCTGAGAAGCTCTGGTTGTCGCGACAGACCGTGTTGTTCCCGTCGATCGCGTCTCCGATCTTCGCGGCAACGATGGGTTCGAGCTGCGCGAATTCGTTGGGATACGTAGCCGGCGTGGGAGAAGCGATTCCGATCGCGAGCGGGGTGTCGGTCCCCCACCAGTGGAGTTCGCTCAGCGCGAGGACGAGCTGCGCGTCGGTGGTCGCGTTCTGGAAGAGTGGGAGCACGACGTTGGTGAACCATGCCCGAAGAACATCGGTGTACGCTTGCTGGCTGGTCGTCGAGTCGCCCGAGAGCACGATCAGAGAGTCGGTGTAGAACTTGCCCGATGATGTCAAAGCAGCACCGGCGGCGGCGATCGCCCGGACGTCAGCGGTCGTGCCGAAGCCGGCGACCCCAACGCTGAAATGGGCGATCGGCAACAGCGCGACCGTGCCGCTATCGGCCGCGGGTGAGAGATCGGGTGGGTTCGCGTCTCCCTCGAAGGTCAACCCGATCAGTCGAAGTCCCGCTGGCGGACGCTGCCGGATCTCGATGCGCAGCTGCGCCGCCTTCGCGAAGTGCAGTCCGCTGGGCTGAAAGTCCACGCCCCCCACCAGGCCGCCGGTGAGGCCCAGCTTCCGGACACTCACAACGGGCGTCATGGTGATCTGCTGCGATGTGAGCAGCGCGCCCGGTGGAACAGTGAGCGTGTAGTGCACGCCGTCGGCGGACGTGACGCTCACGGTGCCGCCCGCCGACCCGATGGTTTCCGATGCCGAGGCGGCGTCCAGGACAATCCGCGGGCCGGGGTCATTCACCGTGATCGTCGCACTGCCGCTTTTGCCATCGACGGTCGCGCTGATCGAGGCCACGCCGGGCGCGAGAGCCGTCACGGTGCCTGACGACGAAACCGTCGCCACCGCCGTGGCGTTCGACGACCAGGTCGGATTCTTCCCGCTGACGGCCGATCCGTGGGAGTCCACGGGGCTCGCGGTCAGGCGCAGCGTGTCGTCCGGAAGCAAGGTCGCCGACCCGGGCGACACGATCACCGCGGCGACGGTCGCGGGGGCCGCCGGCCCGCCGCTGTCCCCGCCGCCGCAACCGCCGGTCGCCCCTACGACGAGCAGGAAACAACAGAGTGCCACGGAATGGGATCGGCAGGCTGCCATGGTGCGCGTTCCTCGTCGGTCGGACTGGAGGCCGCGACGACCGGCGCCTTCGGTCCCCGCTCGTCGCCCGCCTGCCAAGGTGTGGACGTACGGCAGGTGGCGCATGACGCGTTCGCGTTGCTGCCGCACCGACGCAGGGTGTTGCCCGGATGCCGCAGCCGGGAGAATTTCCCGCACGCTTGCCGGGCGATGATGCGGTGGTCATCTTCGCCCGGCCCATCATGCGACCGTTCGCGCGTTGCCTCACACAGCGTCGTGCGCTGCTGCTCACGTGGTTCACGCTCGCGGCGCCCGGCACCGCAGCGACTCTCGGTGCACAGCCGCACCCGCTGCACGCGGACCACTTCACGGTGGACGACGGCCTCTCGCAGAATCTGCTGACGGCGGTGGTGCAGGATGCGGCGGGCTTCATCTGGCTGGGGGGCGACCGCGGTCTGCAGCGATTCGACGGCTATTCCTTCGTCCGATATTCGTCGCTCGATCCCGGCGCACCGGATGAGCTCAGCGGACTGATTGACGGCTTGCGTCTCGATCCCCGCGGGACGCTCTGGGTGCAGGCCGCGGGAGCGCTGTTCAGGCGCGATGCCGGATCGCTCCGGTTCGTTCTCGTCGCGCCGCACGGGACCCCACTCCGGCCGGGCGATGCGTGGGCCCCGGACTCGGAGGGCCGGCTGTGGCTGATGGACGGCGACACGTTGCGAGACATCGAGTCGGGTGGCGGGGCGCCGCGCCTCCGCGCGGTCGCCGCGGACAGTTCGTTGGCCACTTTCGGCGTACTCGCCACCAGCCGCGCGGGCGCGGTCTGGCTGGCCGGCACCGGACGGCGGGTGGGCCGTGTGGTGCGCGTGGATCCTTCCACGGGCGGGATCAGGCGGTATACACTGGCCTCGCTCGCCACGCCACGCGCGATGCTCGAGGACCGGACGGGCGCGATCTGGGTAGCCGGCGAGGCCGGCGTGGAGGTGCTCGAACCGGGTCATGATCGATTCCGCAGCGTCGAGGCGTTTCGCAGCCAGACGGTCAGGACTTTGGCGCTCGGCGACTCCATCGGCGTGCTGGTGCCAACCGATGGCGCGCTGTCGCGCGTTGATGAGCACGGGCGGGTCATCGAGCGCTGGGATTCTCCCGAGATTTTCGGTACCGGTCTGCTGGCGCAGGACATCGCGGTCGATCGCGAAGGTGGCATCTGGCTCGCGACGTTGGCTTCGGGAGCGCTCCGCCTCGATCCGCGCACGCCGGCCTTCGTCTGGCAGTCACATCGCTCGAGCCCGTCGCTTGCCCTGGCGAGCGATTTCGTGACCGCGCTCGCCGAGCAGGACGACGGCAGCCTGTGGATCGGAACCCTGCGGGGAGGGGTGTCGCGCGTCGGTGCCGATGGACGTCGCGTGGAGACATTCCGCCATGAAAGGGGGGTGTCGACAAGCCTCCTGTCCGATGAGGTGTGGGGCCTCGAGGAGGATCGTGCTGGTCGCCTGTGGGTCGCGACCAACGACGGGCTGTGCATGTTCCGCGGAGGTCGCTTCTCGTGCTTCCCTCTGGCTCATGGGGCGTTCGGGATTGCGCGGGATCAGGACGGGTGGTTCTGGCTCGTATCCGAGTCCGATGTTGTGAGCTTCGATCCCGCGAGCGGCGCAACCGGACCGCCGGTGCCGGCGTCGGCGAAGCTCGTTTCGGTCTACGCGGATCCCGATTCGGGGTTGCTCTGGATCGGCGGCGGCGCGCTGTTTCGCGCGCGGGTGGCGCGCGGCCGGGTGATCGGCGCACTGGAACGCGTTGAGGCGGTCGCGTCCGAGACTGCGCGCATCTATGATATCCGTCGCGACGCGCACGGCGTGCTGTGGCTGGCCAGTCACAACGGGCTCCAGCGATGGGACCCGGCGCGCCGCGGATTCACGCCGATCGATGTCCCGGAACTTCGGAACACGACCGTCTTCTCGGTGCAGGACGATGGCGCCGGCCGGCTCTGGTTAGGCACGTCGCAGGGACTGGTGCACTACTCGCCCGCGACCGGAGAGGCGCGTCGCTATCGCCGGCAGGACGGGGTGCTGAGCGGCGAGTTCAATCGGCGGGCCGCGCTGCGGCTGCGGGACGGCGAGATGGTATTCGGCGGGGTCGAGGGATTGACGCGATTCCGTCCGGAGGCCGCGACCGGCGGCCCCGATGCACCGCCGATCGTCTTCACGCGCCTGCGCACGGTCGCGCAGCAGGCGATCACCGACGTGCCGATCGCCGCCGCCTCGCCACTGCGACTCGCGCCGGGCGACCGCGCGTTCACGATCGATTTCGCCGCCCTGACCTTCGCCGCCGGACCGGCGCCGCGGTATCGCTACCGGCTGGAAGGACTGAGCGACGGGTGGATCGAATCCAGCGACCACATTGTGACCTACTCCACGCCATCGCCCGGAACGTACACGTTCCAGGTACAGGTGGCGGGTGGTTCGGACGGAGGGTGGAGCACGCCAGGCGGCGCGATTCGGCTTCAGGTGGTGCCGCCGGTCTGGCGCACGGCGTGGTTTCGTGGCCTGATCCTCCTGCTGTTCGCCGCGTTGTTGTGGGGGGCGCACCGGGTTCGTCTGCGTCAGGCGGTCGCGACCGAACGGCTCCGGCTCCGCATTTCCCGCGATCTGCATGACGAGATCGGCGCGGGGCTGAGCAGCATCGCCCTGTTGTCCGATTCCCGGGAACGCGGCGGCTCGGCGGCCGGGCCCGAGCGTCTGCAGCTCCAGCGGATCGGCCAGTCGGCGCGTGAGATGGTGGACGACCTGCGCGACATCGTGTGGGCGATTGATCCGGATGCCGACCGGCTCGATGACGTCGTCACTCGCATGAAGGACGTCGCTGCCGGACTGCTGCGGGATATCCGGGTGACGTTCGACGCGCCGGTGGTGGGCGCGCTCCCGGAGCACGTTGGGATGGCGGATCGGCGCGACCTCCTGCTGTTGTACAAGGAGCTGCTGCACAACATCGTCAGGCATGCCCGGGCGACCGAAGTGCACATCGCGGTGGCGCCCCGCGGGCGCGGGATCGAGTTGACGGTGTCGGACAATGGCGTGGGATTGAGTCCGAACGGGACGCGTTCCGGCACCGGCCTGAAGAGCGTACGCGAGCGGGCGGCGCGACTGGGCGGGGATCTGGAACTGACCAGCCAGCCGGGAGGGGGGACGACGGCGCGGGTCACGGTGAAGACGACGTGAACGCGTCGTGCGCGCACCGGGCCCGGGGTCTACCTTGGGCGACATGAGCGGGGTCGGTCGTACTGCGAATCATCGGGCGCCCATCTGGGTGGTGGAGGACAGTGCGATGTATCGGCGCACCCTGGGCGAGCTGCTCGACCAGAGTGACCGGTTCACCTGCACCGAGCTGTTCGCCGATGCCGAGTCCGCGCTCGATGCGTTAGGCGACGGGAAGGAACTGCCCCGCCTGATCCTGATGGATCTGGCCCTGCCGGGCATGAGCGGGACCGACTGCGTGCGATCCATCCGGAAGACCAATCCTTCGATCCCGGTGGTCATGCTCACCGTGCACCAGAGCAACGAGAAGATCTTCGAGGCCGTGTGCGCGGGTGCGTCCGGGTACCTGCTCAAGTCGTCGCCCCGGGACGAGATCATGGGCGGGATCGAGAAAGTGCTTGATGGCGGTGCGGCGATGGACGCGCAGATCGCGCGCCGGGTGCTCGAGATGTTCGCGCGGATGGTGACGCCGCAGGCTGACTACGGGCTCTCCGAGCGCGAGCGGCAGATCCTCCAGCGGCTGGTGGATGGGCTGACGAAGAACGACATCGCGGCGGAGCTGCGCCTGAGCCCGCACACCATCGACGGTCACGTGCGCAACATCTACGCGAAGCTGCACGTGAACAATCGCAGCGGGGCGGTGGCGAGGGCGGTGCGCGAGAATCTGCTCTGACGATCAGGGAGCAGCGATCCGCTACCGCCGCGTCCGGATCGCCTCGTTAGGCTCGGCGCTGCTGCGGCGATCGCCCGAGATGCACCTGACACCACCGACCGTCACCCACCGACTGCGGACCTCGGCGATTGTACCCCGGGCGATCGGCAGGTCACCGCGGCGGCTGCACGTAGGGCATGAACACCTTGCGGGCGCTGTCCGGGCACTGCACGTCCGGGTGGAAGTCGGCGAACAGCCCGTCGGGATTGGTCCGCCACGCCCACACATGGAGATACCAGAGTTTGAGGTTGTCCTCGTACCTGAGGCGCTGTCCCATGATGACCGGAGCTATGGAGTCGCGTGACCAGGCCCGATAGGGGACGATGAACTCCACGCCGTTCAGACGATAGGCGCCGTCGGGCATCCGTTCGTACAGCAGAATCTCCGGACGCTCCACGTCGACCCTGGCGTCCATGTACGCGGCATTGGTGTGGTGGTAGCCCATCGCACCGTGCCGCTCGTGCACGAGGCACGCCGGTACATCGCGCACATACCCGGCGGCGACGGCGGAGTCGAGCGAGTGAAACCTGTCAGTGGCCGCGCGCAGGCGCTGCAGATCGGAGGTGACGGAGGCGTCGTACGCGGTGGTTGGAACGCGCGGCGCGGTGCGTGACGCCGAAGCACAGGCAGCGCAGAGACCGGCCGCGATGACGGTGAAGAGATTGAGTCGAGGAACCATCTGCTACCTATGGCTCACCCCGGGCATCGCGTCAAGCCGCGGCCCGTCAGCTCGTCACCCTGCACCGTAGCGTCCCGCGGGGTCGGCATCGCACGGTTCCGGAATGCGTCGCGCTCCAGCAGGATGACAGGCGCCGCCGGAGATTGCTCCCCGACGGCGCGCGTCTTTCACGTACCACGCAGGCCTCTCGACCTGCGCGAGTCGAACACCGCTACCGGTTCGGGACCGTGAGGTCGAAGTCGTAGAAGCCGGCTCGCGGCTGTGGATCGTAGATCCGCAGGACGGCCATGAAGTTGTTCTCCGCACTTGGCTGCTGCACCAGGGTCACCGTACCGCGCCCCTCGAGTTGATGGAGGCGGACACTGGCGTAGTCCATCGGCAGGCCATACGGCGCCAGGTTGGAGTGGATGTCCTCAGGCTCGTCGCCGCTCAGCGTGCGATAGTCGATCTGCTGCCCGCGGATGCGGATCTCCAGCGCGTCGTCCACCCGTCCGGTCCAGTGCAGCACCGTACGCTCACCGGGATACCGGCCTCGTGGAGACGCCGCGTCGCTCCGTTCAACCACTTCGCCGCCGCTCGAGGCATACGGCAGCCACGACACCATGATCCGGTTGGGCTCACCGCTGTTGCTGCGATCACGAACGCGGACAATGGTTGTGTAGTCGTTCTCGCTGGTGGGTTGCTGGACCACCTGAACCTCTCCCAATCCGCGCTCGAGCAGAACCCGGACGACGCCGTCGTCCTGCGGGAGCGCGGAGATGATGTCCGGACCGGGGAGACGGTCATCAGCCTGACCGTACGCCCGCGTCCACACGTTGCGTCCCCGCATCGTGAGCTGGATCTCGCGATCCACCCGTCCGCTCCATTCGAAGAGCGGCCGGCTGTTGTTCTGGGCCTCCGCCGGCTGTGCGCCGGCGCCTGCCAGCAGGCCGGCAACAAGAAGCGTGGCCGAGGTGCCCTTGAATCGGTATCGCCACATAGCTCCTCCGTGATTTGCGTCGTAATGCGGGACCGGTGCTTCGCGGTCGGTCGAAGCGAACCCGCAATGACAAGTCCGCCAGGTTGCCGGCGTGACCACCGTGTCTCGCAGGCACTAGTACCCGGATGGTCTCCGGCCTGCACTGAGCCGTTTCAAACGGATTTTAGTGCCAGCCTCGTGAACGAAGGTGCCCGTGTCGCCTGCGATTACGCGGCCTCAGCGACGCCGGATTCCCCTGGGCCCGGTTGCACGAAGTTCACGCGAGCGCGGGCATGCGTTCGCGCGTCCGTGCGCTGCTCCATGCACCGGCGCAGTCGGTCGAACATCGGTGTGGAATCGATGCCCGGATGGCTCATCCTGACCACGACGCTGGATGCCGGGCTTCCCGGATAAAGGCCGATCCGGGACAACTCGAGCAGGTGCTGCTGAACCTGGTGGTCAACGCCCGTGATGCGATGGCCGCGGGAGGCCGTCTCACCATCGAGACTGCCACGGCGGACCTCGATCAGACGTACGCCGACGTCCGCGAGGTGCTGGACGCCTAACGAACGCGCAGGTTGATGTTCCTGTCGAGCACCGGCGCTTGACGCGGCCGGTACGCCGGTCCACACTAGGCACGAACAGTCGAAAACCCATCACCACAGGCGTGGTCGAAAATGCAGATTGCCAGAACAGAGCGGGTGTTCGCATCCCTCGGCCTCGCGTTCGCGGGCCTCACGTTGGCGTGCGCCGTTCCGCTCCGGACCGGGGCGCAGATGCCCGACTCCGCCACGATCGCCGCGCGGGCCGATCAAGTGCTCTCGGCGGTCACGTCGGCGTCGGGGACCGCCCCCGCCCCCGGGTGCGCGGTGGGTATCGCGCACGACAATCGGCCGGTCTATGAACGGGCATTCGGAATGGCCGATCTGGAATTCGGCATCGCCAATACGCCACAGACGATCTTCGAGTCGGGATCGGTGGCCAAGCAATTCACCGCCGCCTCGATCGTGCTGCTGGCCCTCGAAGGGAAGTTGCGGCTCGACGATCCGGTGAAGAAGTACATCCCCGAGCTTCCCGACTATGGCGCCCCGCTCACCATCCGGAATCTCCTCAACCACACCAGCGGAATCCGCGATTGGGGCTCGGTGCTTGGGCTCACCGGCTACGGACGCGGCGATCGCGTCGTGTCGCAGGCGCTGGCCCTTGATGTGATCGTGCACCAGCACGGCCTCGATTTCACCCCGGGCGCCGAGTACTCGTACTCCAACAGCGGCTATACGCTGCTGTCGACGATCGTCGAACGCGTCTCGAAGCAGAGCCTGCCGGCATTCACCGCCGAGCGGTTCTTCAAGCCGTTAGGCATGACGCACTCGCAATGGCGCACCGACTACACCACGCTGGTCCCCGGACGCGCCCAGGCGTACGCGCGTGCCGGTCAGGGGGCCTGGAAACTGGACATGCCGTTCATGAACGTCTACGGCAACGGTGGTCTGCTCACCACGGTGGGCGACTGGTTGAAGTGGAACGCCATGCTCGACACGCGCACCCTCGGCGGGAAGAACGTCGGCGCGCTGGTGGATTCGCTGGAACGGCAGGGCCGGCTCAACGACGGACGCGAGATCGCCTACGCACTGGGACTGGAGGTCACGACCTACAAAGGTCTGCGTCAGGTGGCACATAGCGGCTCGACCGCCGGATACACGACGTTTCTCACCCGATTCCCGGGGCCCGCCCTGTCGATCGCAGTGATGTGCAACGCCCCCTCGCCGAATCCGGGCCAACTCGCCATGCGGCTGGTCGACGAGATCGCCGGTCCGCTCCCGGCCCCGGCCGCCCCCGACACCGTGTCACTGCCGGCGCAGGAACTCCAGAAGTGGGCGGGCCTCTGGCGGGACGTTGCCACCCACATGCCCATACAGATCACGGTGGAGAACGGATCCCTCCGAGCCGGTGCCGTACTGCATCCTCTCCGCGACGGCGAGTTTCTCGCCGCACAAGGACCGATCCGGTGGCGATTCGAGCCCGCCGCCGGCGGCAAGCCGGCCCACGCGACACGCTATCGTCCGGACGGCGAGGACCACCTCGTGGCGGAAACGCCGTGGATGCCGACGGCGTCACAGCTCGCCGAATTCGCCGGCGTCTGGCATAGCGACGAGGCCGATGCGACGTTCACACTCGCGGTCGTGGATGGGGGACTCGAGATCGAACAGCGTCCCGATACGAAGCTGCCGCTCCGGCCCCTGTATCGCGATCACTTCGGTCCGCGGCAGGGTGGCGGGCGGGTGATATGGTTCACCCGCGACGCCTCGGGACGCGTGACAACGCTGCACGTCGGCGCATCACGGATGCGCGACCTGCCGTTCATGCGAGTCACGCAGTAGGCTCGGAAATTCGAGTCTGAGCCCAATTTCCGACGAGTCTGACTCCAATTTCCTGCCAAGGGCCCGCTCCTGCCGGTCTGGACGCCGAGCCCGATCAAATACAGTATGGATGTATCACTAACCCCGAGCAGCTCCCATGAACATTCGCGTCTACACCGCCGTGCTCGCCACGGCCCTCGTCCCCTCGCTCTCCCTTGCCCAGTCGTCGCCCGTGGCTCAGGCGTTTCGTGACGACGCCATGCACGAGGGGAAGATCCTCGTGGCGGCGGCGGAGGCGATGCCCGCCGACAAATATGGATTCAAGCCGACCGATGCCCAAATGACCTTCGGCCAGGTAGTGACGCACCTGGCTGGCGGCAACGACCTCTTCTGCGGCGCGATCAGCAGCACGAAAGCGCCGACACGCTCGAAGGTCGCACCGACTGACAGCAAGGCCATCCTGGTTGCCCGGCTGAAGGAGACGTTCGATTTCTGCGACAAGGTGCTGGCGAGCCTGGACGACTCCAAGCTCTCCGAACAGCTGTCGATGTTCGGCAGCACCATGTCTCGTGCTGCTGTGATGACGATGACGACCGGAGACTGGGCTGACCATTACAGCCAGGCCGCGATCTACCTGCGGCTCAACGGCCAGCTTCCTCCAACGGCGAAGAAGCAGTAGTCCGTTACCGTAATTCCGCGCCGGTTCTCCGCTCCCGGGAGGACGCGCGGATCGGGCGTGGATGCGTCGGCGGTGTCGCTGCCTGAGCGACCCCGCCGACGTTGTCTTCGGCGTTCCGGAAGCCTGAACAGAGGCAGCATGCGGTCTGCGGTTCGCGACCAATCCTCGCCGGTCCTGCCTCCCCCATTTGTCCGATGGTGCGGATGCTGCGATTGGGTTTGACTGCAGACGAACCCATTGCGCAGCAGGAGCGACATGACACCATCGAAGACGGGAAGGACCGGGAGCACGCTCAGTCAGCTTTCAACAGAGCTTGCTGACGCGGTCCAGGCTGCGTCCGGCTCCATCGTTGCCATTCACGCACGCCGGCGCATTCCATCAAGCGGAATCGTCTGGCGGGACGGCGTGATCGTGAGCGCGAGCCATACCGTACGCAAGGATGACGACATCGGCATCACCCTTCCCGACGGCGCGTCCACCACGTCGACCGTCATCGGCCGGGACGCTGCAACGGACCTGATCGCGCTCCGCATTGCGGCGGGAAGTGCAAAGCCATTGCTGGCGTCCCCGGGCGGCTCCGAAACCACGCGAGTAGGCGCGCTGGTGATCGCCGCGGGCCGGCCCGGCCGCGACGTCACCGCGAGCTTCGGTGTCATCAGCGCCATTCGCGAGGGATGGCGTACCTGGCAGGGTGGTGGTGGAGGCGCACGGATTGACAGGGTGCTGCGACTCGACCTCGCGATCTACGACGGGTTCTCCGGCGGTCCGCTGCTGGACGCCAGCGGCGCGCTGCTCGGCATCGACAATTCCGCCCTGGGACGCGGAATGCCCATGGCGTTGCCGGCGTTCGCCGTCGATCGCGTGATCGACGAACTCATCACGCGGGGTCACGTACCGCGCCCGTTCATCGGGGTCGCGGTCCAGCCCGTGATGCTTCCCTCCGCCCTCGTCAGGCAGCATCAGCTCGCGAACGACACCGCTCTGCTGATCCTGTCAGTTGGCGACGGGTCTCCAGCCGAGCGCGGAGGGCTGTTCGTCGGAGATGCCCTGGTCGAGGCGAATGGGCACGTCCTGCGCCATCCCACCGACCTGCTCGACGTCCTCGCCGGCGTGAACGATGGTTCGACAGTCGCGCTCAAGGTGCTGCGCGGCGGCGCCGTGAAGGAGGTCTCGATCGTGCCGATCGACCGCGGGGGGCGATCATGATCGCGACATCGTCAGGTCCGGCGCGCGCGGTGGCCTCCGGCCTCGTTGGGCTGAGCGAGCTCCTGCGTCAGGCGGTGGTGGAGGTTCGCAGCGGCGATACCGGCAGCGGCACCGGGATCATCTGGGGTGGCGCCGGACTCGTCGTGACGAATGCGCACTGTGTGCCGCGCCGGACTCGTCTCGCGGTACGCGTCGGTACCACGTGGCGCGACGCCACCGCCATCGCGTACCATCCGGATCATGATCTCGCGCTTCTCGCCGCGCCATCGGTGGCCGGGCCTCTGCTCGAGGTCCGGGACACCGGCTCGTTACGGGTGGGCGAGTTGGTGTTCGCTCATGGCCATCCGCTCGGGATCCCTGACGCCCTGGCGATGGGCGTGGTGCACGCGGTCGCGCGCGACCCACGCACCGACGAACCGCGCTGGGTGGTGGCGGACGTGCGTCTGGCGCCGGGCAACTCCGGTGGCCCGCTGGTGGACGCCGAAGGGCGCCTGGTGGGCGTCAACAGCATGGTCGTCAATGGCCTGGGTGTGGCCATTCCGGCCAGGCTGGTGCGGCGTTTTGTGGAACGCGCACTGTCGCGGCGCGCCGCCTGACGCGCGGGCCTGCCCGTGACACGGGTCGTCATCGTGGCCTCGCCCGAGAGGCTGCGCGCGGAACTGGCGGCCGCACTCCGGGCCGACGCCGCCTTTGATGTCGTAGGCGCCGTGGCGTCCGAGGAGGAGGTGTCCGAAACGACCGACCTGGTTCTCGTGGCGCACGCGCCTGATGATCAACGGCTCGTGACGGCGCGCCCTCGCGCCGACACCATCGTGGGACCGGTGCTCACCAATCGGGAGCGCGAGATTCTCGGCTACCTGGCCGAGGGACTTGGAAACAAGCAGATCGCGGCACGACTCGGCATCTCCACCAACACGGTGAAGACGCACCTGGAGCTGCTCTTCGAGAAGCTCTCGGTCTCGTCTCGTGCCGAAGCGGTTGCGGCGGGTGTGAGGCGCGGCCTGCTGCTGCTGTAGGTCCGGCAGGTCGTGGTCGGGGGTGCGGAGCGCGACCCGAATCGGTTCCCAACGCAAAGAGGTGCGCCCGGCTACCGCGAGTCAGGCGCGGTGCGCACGATCCTTGCGTTTGCGAATGAGCCGGCGATGACCGTGGCGCACGTGAGGCAGTCCTTTCGCGGTGCGCCCCGTGGCCAACCAAGTGGCGGCAAAGCCATGGTTTGGCGCATCTTCCGACGTACTTTGGCCTTTGGCCTTTGGCCTTTGGCCTTTGGCCTTTGGCCTTTGGCCTTTGGCCTTTGGCCTTTGGCCTTTGGCCTTTGGCCTTTGGCCTTTGGCCTTTGGCCCTTGGCCTTTGGCCTTTGGCCTCTGGACTCCTCCCGCCTATGCCTGCCCCCCGGCTCTCGATCGTCATCCTCACCGACGACTACGCGACGATCCATCGCGTGACGAGCCATCTGTGCGCCCAGACGCTCGCGCGTGAGATCGAGCTGGTGGCGGTGTGCCCGTCAGCGACGAACTGCGAGGTACCAGCGGAAGTGGCTGCTGCGCTTTCCGGCGTTACACTCGTCGAAAGCCCGCTCGTGCCGATGGGCGTGGCGCGGGCAGCGGGCGTTCGCGCCGCGCACGCGCCGGTCGTCGTCCTTGGCGAGACGCACGCATTCCCGGCGCCCGCGTGGGCCGAAAAGTTCCTCCAGGCGCTCGAGGGACCGTGGGATGCGGTGGCGCCGGGAATGGCGAACGGGAATCCGCGTACTGCGCGAAGCTGGAGTGGACTGGTCATGGATTACGGCCGCTTTCTCGCCGAACGTCCAGCGGGACCGATCGCCGAGCCGCCGGCCTACAACGCCGCCTGGAAGCGCGACCTGCTGCTGAGCGCGGGCGACGGACTCACGCACATGCTGGAGCCGGGTGGACCGCTGGATGCAGCGCTGGCTGCACGCGGCGCGCGGTTCTGTCACGTGCCCGACGCGCGTGTGGCGCACCTGAATGTTGCGCCCTGGTTCGCGTGGGCGGCCGAACGCTATTGGGGCGGCCGGCTGTTCGGGTCGCACCGAAGCCGGGAGTGGTCGCTCGCCCGGAGAGTGGTCTACTTCTGCGGCTCGGCGCTGGTTCCCCTGATCCGCTTCGCGAGGACGCGTCCGGCGGTCGCGCTGGCCGGCAGCGACAACCGCCTCCCGAGGGGCACGCTGGTGGCGGTGGCCGGTGGAAGCGTACTCTGGGGGATCGGCGAGGCGGCAGGATACCTGGTGGGAGAGGGCCGGTCCGAGGCGAGAATGCTCGAGTACGAGCTGCACAAGGAGCGGTACGCGTGAGCCTCGAGCTCTCCTTCGTGGTAGTGACCGATACCTTCGCCACGATCCGCGACGTGGTGCGTGCGGTGCGGGCGCAGTCCATCTCTCCAGCCATCGAGCTCGTCATCGTCTGCCGGTCAGGAGCGGAGTTGGAGCTCGACCCGCGGGAGACCGCGGGAATCGGCGCAGTCCGGGTGGTCGAGGCTGAAGCGATCATGCCGCTCTCTCCAGCACGCGCCGCGGGTGTCCGAGCGGCCTCGTGTCCACTGGTCTTCATCGGCGAGACCCACTCCTATCCGGCGCCCGACTGTCTCCAGGCGCTGCTCGCCGCGCACGCCGGCGGCGACTACGCCGTGGTCATGCCGGTGATCGAAAACGGCAATCCGACAAAGGCGCTGAGCTGGGCGCTGCTGATGTTGACGTACCGGCACTGGATAGATCCGGCAGTCCGCACGGAGATCGAGACCATCGCCACCTACAACGGATGCTTCCGTCGTCAGGCACTGGTGGATCTCGGGGAGCGCCTGGCAGAAATGCTCGACTATGGCAGTGGGTTGGACGCGCTGCTTCGTGACCGCGGCGGGCGCTTTCTGATCGAGCCCGCGGCACGCCTGGCGCACCTCAATGTGGCAACGTTCCGCGGCTGGCTGCCGGAGCGTTTTCTGACGGGGAGATTCTGGGGAACGGCCCGCTCGCGAGGATGGTCCGCTTCGCGCCGCCTGCTGTATTTCCTCGCCACGCCGATCGCCGCCGTCCTGATCGCTGGCAAGCCCCTGCGTTCGGTCCAGTGGGCGTATCAGAAATCGCGAGCGCCCGCGGGAACACTGGCGCTCATTCTTCTCAGCGCGATGGTGACGGCCGCTGGCGAGGCCACGGGGTACCTGGCCGGCGGCGGCAAAGCGGCGCTGCAGCTCGCGGAATACGAAGTCCACCGATCGCGATATATCTGATGGCGCCGCCGCTGCGTGTCGGCGTGATCGGCTGCGGCGCGATCGTCACTGCGGTCCATCTCCGTGTCCTCCGCGCCATGCCGGGCGTGCGGGTCACGGCAATCGCCGATCCGGAGTCCGATGCACGCGACCGCGCGCGGCGGATGGTGCCACAGGCTGCGGCTCTCGCCGACGCCGAGAGCCTGCTCGATCGCGACGACGTGGATGCGGTGGTGGTAGCAGTGCCGAGCGGGCTCCACGCCGGGCTCGCGCTGGCGGCGCTCCAGCGCCGACGCCATCTGTACCTCGAGAAGCCGATCGCGTCCACCCTGGAGCAGGGCCAACACCTGGCAGCAGTCGCGCGAACCACAAATCGCGTGACGATGATCGGATTCAACTGGCGATTCCAACCGCTGATTGCGCGAGCCCGCCAGTTGATCCGGGATGGTGTGATCGGCACGGTGCACACCATGTCGTCCGAGTTCTCGGAGCCCGCGCCAGTACCCGATTGGAAAGCGCGGCGCGACCAGGGGGGTGGCGTGTTGCTCGATCTGGGTTCGCACCACTTCGATCTCGCGCGCTGGCTCCTGGGTGAGGAAGTGTGCCGGACCGAGGCGACGATTCGTTCCGAAGCCACCGAACACGACTCGGCATCGGTGCGCCTTCACTTCGATGGTGGCTGTGTGGCGTCGTCATTCTTCTCGCTTCGCGCCGGCCGCGCCGATTGGATCGAACTGACCGGCGACCGCGGTGCCCTTCGGGTCGATCGATACGCGCGTTCGCTGGTGGTGCGGGGCGCGCGTGCCCGGACCATCACGATGCCGGTATTGGCCTGGCGTGCCCGCGCGCTCATTCGTCCTCAGACCGAGCCCTCCTGGAAGTACGCGTTTCACGCTTTCGTTCGCCGCATTCGGGGGCATGACGTCGAGTTGCCCACCTTCGATGACGGGCTCCGCAGCCTGGAGATCGTTGCGAACTGTGAACGCGCCGCCGGAGTCGATTGATGCGGATTCTGTTCGTGACCGACTGGGGCGGTGAGGGAGGGGGAGTGGAGACGTACCTGACGCTCCTGATGCGAGGGTTGGAAGCCGCAGGCGAGGAGGTGCGCTTGCTCACCAGCAGCGTCGGGAGTGGCGCGGCGGTTGCCGATTACGTCGCCGCCGGATCGCGCAGTCCGGTGTTTCAGAGCGTGCTCCAGATCGTGAATCCGGCAGCGGCCCGCACGATGCGCCGCGCGGTGGCCGCCTTCAGGCCCGATGTGGTACACGTGACCATGTTCGAGATGCACCTGTCGCCGTCGGTGGTGGCCGCCGTCGGCGCCGTGCCCATGGTGCACAGCATCCTGTACTACAAACCGATCTGTCCGAACGGGCTCAAGCTCCTGCCTGACGACTCGCTCTGCACGTCACCGGCCGGTCTCGTGTGCTGGCGTGGCGGATGTTTTCCCCTGGCGCACTGGCTGCGCGACCGCCCTCGTTATGCGCGCATCCGCCATGCAGTGCACCGGGCGGCAGCCGTCGTCACCTGCAGCGGGTGGATGCAACGTGCGCTGGCCGATGCCGGCATCGCGTCGAGCTGGTCGCCGATGCCGATCGCGCCACCGGCGGCGACCTTCCGCCGCGCCCCCTCTCAGGATCCGCTGTTTGTGTTCACGGGACGACTGGCGCGGGAGAAAGGGGTGGGAACGCTCTTGCACGCACTGTCGCTCGCGCGCGGGCAGATGCCGGGAATTCGCCTGCGCGTGGTGGGCGATGGCCCCCTCCGATCGTCGCTGGAGCAGACGGCGGCGGCACTCGCTCTGGGCGACGCGGTCGAGTTCACCGGGTGGGTTCCCTTCGAGCAGGTCGAAGGGCGGATGGCCGACGCCTGGGCGCTCGTTGCGCCGTCGCGCTGGGCGGAGCCGCTCGGCCTCAATGCCCTCGAGGCGATCGTACGCGGAGTGCCGGTGATCGCGAGTGCGACAGGGGGGTTGGCCGGGAGCGTAGAGAATGGTGTGACCGGGCTACTCTTTCCCAATGGCGATGCCGGCGCGCTGGCGGGGTGCCTCGTCGACGTGGCCACCGGGCGCCAGCTGAAGGCAGGGGTGCCTGACGAGTACAGCAAGGCCGTTCTGGCCCGGCACGATTTGACGCACCACGTGGATTGGCTGCGGGATGTGTTCCGGCGCGTGACAACAGCTACCGCACCGCCGTCACCGTGACGCGCAGGATGCGATCGAGCAAGGGGAACTCGCGGTCCATGTAGGCGTTACCGCCATCGGCAAGCGGCCCCTGACGTCCCTGGCGCATCCCGCTGCCGGAATTCTCGCCGTATCCCGCGTAGAGGCTGTCGACCACCGCCATCCCTTCGACCACCGTGCCGAGGACGGTGAAGGGCTCCGCGTCGTTGCGCGCATTATCGGCAAGGTTGATGTAGATCTGGGTGTTCCGTGTGTTGGGCTCCGCCTTGTAGGCGAAGGCAAACGTGCCCCGTTGGTTGTCCGATCTCGGTGGGTCGTCCGGGAGATATTGATCCCTCCACGCTGCGTTCACGGCGGGATTGCCGTGCAGTCCGAATTGCGCGATGTAGTGTGCCCGGACGCGGTGGAACCGTGTATCGTCGTAGTAGCCGAGGCGTGCCAGGTTGTAGAGGCGATCGGCGCCGATCGGCCCCCACGCGCGAATCAGCTCAAGTACGAAGACGCCTCTTGACGTCTCGAAGCGCAGGTGTGAGACCGCCGGTGCGGGACTGCGCCACTCCGGATCGGACGGATCGAGCAGCAGTGCCAGACGATCCGGATTGGCGCCAGGCTCGTCAGTCCTGACGGTGTGCACGCAGCCGGGAACGAACAGGAGCGCCAGCGCCCACACCCGCCGCAGGCTCGCTGCCGGACTCCGGTCCCTGGTCGGGCGCGATCCCCACCGGGAGACCGGCACGGGCGCCCACGGCCTGCCAGGCTCCCGTCGTCTGCGCTCCCCGGCGTGAGCCACCGCGCGACGCGCGGCTGGTCCTACGCGCCGCGGTGACCCGACGACTTCACCGGATTGGAGTGAGGCTTGACTTGAGGAACAGGCGGTTTCGCGGGGTGCGGAGCGATGGCCTGTCCCGGTTTGACGGGACCACCGGGCGTCCGCGACCTGCCGAACTGCGGTATGTTCGCCTTTCGTCTCTTCGACATGAGGGATACCTCCCATGGTTTTTTGGACGGCGCAAGCCGTCTCGTGGACCGCATGTTACCATGCTCGCGGTCTCAGGGAAACTCGGGTGGCGCCATCCGCTTCTTCGTCGCCTGCTCGAACGCGTAGGCGATCTCGATCAGCTTCGGTTCGCTGCACGCGGTCCCGGTGAAGCTCACGTTGAACGGGGACGGCTTGGGGTCGAAACCGGGCGGGAACGCGGCACCGCCACCACCACGCCCGGTCCCGGCGCCTGCCCCCACGGGCACGAAGCCGAACGGCACCGTGACGGTGGGATAACCCGGGCGTGCGCCGATGTTGGCGCTGCTCACACCGGGGAAGAGCAGGGCGTCCAGCCGGTTGGCCTTGAGCGCGGCGTCGATGCCGTTGGTGGCCGAGAGGAGGATGTCCTTGCGCCGGTCGGCTTCGTACCGCTCGCGATCCGCCTGGACGTTCATCTCATCCGAGATGTCGAGCTCCGCCTGACCGTACTTGATGGCGCCGGCCCGCTGGTGCGCGATATTCCACTCCCGGAGCTCGGTCAGGGTGCTGACCGGCGCCCGGTCGCCTAACGATCTGAGCCAGGCGTTGAAATCGCGCTTCATTCCGTACTTGAAGGCGATCGAGCAGTCGGCGTCGAGCCCCTTGCCCTCTCCCAGCCCGCTGCACGGGTTCCAGTTGAGGAAGTTGCCGGTCGCGTTCGTGTCGACCACGCTCGGGATGTCGGCCGGATCCACAATGACCGCGCCCTGCGCCTTCAGGGCGGCGATCGCATCGTCCATGATCTTCCGCTGCGCGTCGTTCAGCCCGCCGCGCGGGTTGGTGCTCCCCGGCACCGGCGTGCGCTCGTAGAAGAACGCCCGGGGAATCCCGATGCGCGCGCCCTGCAGCCCCTTCGCGTTGAGGAATCGCGTGTAGTCCCGGCCGGCGGGCGGAGGGCACCTGGTGGTTGCAGGATCGTTAGGATCCGGCTGGGCACCTTCGAGGGCTCCGAGCATGATCGCCGCGTCGGAGACCGTGCGGGCCATCGGTCCCGGCGTGTCCTGATCGGCGGTGATGGGAATGACGCCGTAGCGACTCACGCGGCCCACCGTGGGCTTGATGCCCACGAGCATGTTCTGATTCGAAGGACTGAGGATCGAGCCCGAGGTCTCGGTGCCGACGTTCGCCGCCCAGAAGCTCACGTTCGTGCCCACCCCCGAGCTCGAGCCCCCGGTCGAGAGCACCGGACGTCCGTCGAAGGAGTTGGGACGTGGGTCGCGCCGCGGGTCCCAGGGGTTCATCCCGTAGCCGTTGAGCGCGTTGTAGTTCCCCGGCATGCCGCTCGCCACCCAGTTGGCGAGCTCGGTGAGCTGCGTCTTGGCGAGGATGATGGCACCTGCCGCTTCGAGGTTCCTCGCCAGGGTGGCTTCGTAGGGCGGCACCAGGCCGTCGAAGGCCAGCGCGCCGCCAGTGGTGGGCATATCCGTGGTCTGGATGTTGTCCTTGAGTGCGACCGGGATGCCATGCAAAGGACCGACAATCCGCCCGGCAGCGCGCAGACGGTCGAGCGAGTCGGCGATCGCGAGCGCCCTCGGATTCACGGTGATCACCGCGTGCAGCCGGTCCTCGTACAGCGCGATGCGCGTGAGCGACTGCACGACGATCTCGTGCGACGTGGTTCGCTTCTGCGCGAGCGCCGTCCGCATGTCGGCGATGGTCGCCTCCACGACCGAGAACGCCGGCGCCGCCGCCGACCGGGGAGTGGCCGTGCGCCGGGGGTTCTGAGCGGCGAGTGGAGCGCGCGCAAGGAGCACGCCGCAGAGACCTAACGCGAGCGGAAGAATCGGGATGCGCTTCATCGTTTCGAGGATCGGTGTGTGAGTGAAGACGGCGCCGACAGGCTGCACCGGCCTTCCACCGGGCCGGCGATCATGCAGCGGCGGAGTGATCCGGAGCGCGGATCAAACGGCTCGGCACGAGATGATGCGTGCGCCCGGGCGGACTCGTCAATAGTCAGGCGCTCAATCGTCGGGGCCGCCGGTGATACGGCAGAAGCGGGATGCCTCCGCCCCTGCTGACCGCGACAGGTCCGCGGGGTCACCGGCCTAACGCTACAGCGGTGTGACGTGCCGCCCGCCGGTGCCCTGGTCCGGAGCCGCACGCTCGCGGGGACGCCTCAACCCCGCGACTCCGGGCGTCGGTTCTTTCAGGAGTCCCGCCGCCGGGCTGCCTGGCTCGGCGGCGTTGACCTGCTCCACGTCAGCGTGCAACAAGGCCCCGCCTGGGGATGGCCGCCGGGCAAGCCAGAGGAGGAAGAGGGCGATCGGTGGGCCGGCAACCCAGGCCGCGATCGAGAGCAAACCTGCCGAGCCGTTCCAGAGATTCACGCCGTCACGCAAAACACTCAGGCTGAACACGCCATCCGTAATGCTTCCGTTGACGCTGCCCTTGCCGCCGGGCGCAGTCATCCGCAGGATCGCAGCGAGGGCCGGGCCGAGCGTGATCAGTCCGAGCGATACCCAGTAGGCGCTCCACGCGAGAACCAGATGCCGTGGTCGCCAGCGCGAGAGGTTGAACATGATATCGGTCCCAGAGGACGTTGTCGCGGCGTCGGACCTGGGTACGGCGTGATCAGCTGCTACCCCGGTTCACGCGCAACGCTGCGAATCCATGCTAGGGCGGTTCGGTCCGATCGGCAAGGCGACCGAACTGAACCCCATGCCGTCGTTCCCGGCTGGGGACCCAGCCGTGGCGAGGAGAGGTCGCGGCGCCGGACGGGTGAGTGGCGCGCGTGCCGGACGACTATCACCACGACTTCGTGACCAGGCTACGGCGGGCCCGGCAGCCTCCCGCTCGTGTACGGCGCTCCGATCCGTTCGAGCTCGCGCTCGAGCGCTGGAATGTCCGTCTCTACGAGTTGCTTGAGTTTCGGCAGCTGCGCCCCGAACAGTTCGGTTGCGATCGCGTACTGCTCCTCCATCGCCCCGGTCGGCCTGCCTAACCAGGAACCGAACGCGCCGGCCGCCCCGGCCCGCTGCTGGATCGACATCGGATCGGGGTCGCTCCGTGCTCCCAGCACCACGTCCCCGCGCAGCGCGAACAGAATCGCCGAGAGCCGTTTGTCGTACCCCACCACCTGGTCGCGCAGCGCCTTTGGTGCGTTCGGCGTGGCGTCGAGGGCACGGCGCATCTGGTCGAGCTTCGTACTGTTCAGAGTGGCCACATCGAGCGCCGCGTTGACCTGACGCCCCAGCACCGTTGCCTTGTGCTGAAACTCCCACCGTGACTGCTGGTCCGCGATGGTGACAGGGTTTGCCGGATCACCGACGACGTTGAACGTCACCGGTCCGGCGATCTGCTTCTCCACTCCTTGCACGCGCGTCGAGAGGGTGGCGCTGTACGTCCCCGGTACCACGTACGGGCCCGGGGGGCCACCACCGCGTCCTCCGCCTCCGCCCCCGCCGCCACCTCCCCCACCTCCCCGTCCGCCGCTGCCACCGCCTAGCGGGATGCTCGCGCCGGTCCCGCGAAGATCCCACGATACCCGCTGCATTCCCTTGCCAACCGGTCCGGTCATGGTGCGGATCTCCTTGCCCGACGCGTCCGCGATCGTCACCAGCACGGCCGGCGCTTCTTCCTCCTCCTCTGCCCGCAGCTGGTCCGCCGTCGGATACTGAATAGGCTTTCCGGCCTTCTCGGCCGCCTTCTCCGCCTCGACACGCTTCTCCTTGAGGGTCTTCAGTCCATCCTTCATATACCAGGTGATTTCCGCCCCGTACGGTGGATTGTTCGCTGAGTACAACGCCTCGCCCTGGAAGGCATTCCCGCCGCCTCCATACTGCTGCGTCTGGACGTACAACATCGCGTCGCGGACCGGATAGAGCGTCGCGGCGTTGGCCACGGTCGCGGCGGTTGTCGCGCGCAGCGGCGAGTAGTCATCGAGGACGTAGAAGCCCCGGCCGAAGGTGGCCATCGCCAGATCGTTCTCCTCCCGCTGAATGGCCAGGTCACGCACCGCGATCGTCGGCAGTCCCGCGATCTTCACCCAATGCGAACCGCCGTCTTTGGTGAAGTACGCGCCGGACTCGGTTCCCACGAACAGCAGCGACGGATCGACATGGTCCTCGGCGAACGCATACACCGAGCCCTTCTTCGGCAGGTCTCCGACAATGGACGTCCACGTACGGCCGGCGTCGGTGCTCTTGAACACGTAGGGAGCGAAGTCGGCGCTCTGGTGGTTCTCGAGCGTGGTGTAGACCGAACGTTCGTCGTTCACACTCGCCTTGATCCGGCTCACGTACGGCCGGTCGCTGGTAACGCCCGGAAAGTTCTCGACCTTGCGCCAGGTGGTGCCGCCGTCCTCGGTCACCTCGATCAGCCCATCGTCGGTTCCGACGTAGAGGAGCCGTTCGTTCTTCGGTGATTCGGCGACCGCGGAGATGTTTGAATACAGCGCGGTGGACGTGTTCTTGGCCACCGCGTCGGGACCCCAGAGCTTTCCCATGAGGGGAAGGGTGTTGACGTCGATCTTCCGCGTCAGGTCGGGAGAAATCTTCTTCCAGCTGGCCGCGCGATCGTCGCTGCGATACAGGAATTGCGATCCCATGTACAGGCGGTTGTTGTTGTGCGACGAGACAATGAACGGAGCGTCCCAGTTCCAGCGGGCTGCCGGATCGCCCCGGTCCTCGCGCGGCTGCACGCCCAGGCGCTCACCGGTGCGCAGATCGTTGCGCGCGATCCCGCCATTCTGGGATTCGGCGTAGACGATGTTGGGCTCCTTCGGATCGGGGTGCGAGGTGAATCCGTCGCCACCCTGGGTCACCATCCAGTCCTGGTTGAGGATCCCGTGACCGGAACGTGTGCGCGCGGGCCCGCGCAGCGAGTAGTTGTCCTGGGTGCCGCCCATGACGTGGTAGAACGGCACGTCGCTGTCCACGTCCACATCGTAGAACTGCGTGACCGGAAGATTGGCGAAGAACGTCCAGGTCGCGGCGCCGTCCCACGACTGATAGAGGCCGCCGTCATTGCCAACCAGATAGTGGTCGCGGTTGGTGGGATCGACCCAGATGACGTGCATGTCCACGTGCATGTAGCGGCTGCCGATGGAGTGCAGGGTCCGGCCGCCGTCGTCGGAGATCTGGATGACCACATCCATTATATAGATGCGGTCCACGTCGAACGGGTCGGCGAAGATGGAGCCGTAGTACATGGCGCCCTGGTTGTAGTCCGAGCGGCGCTCCCAGGTGACACCGTTGTCGGCGGAACGGTAGATGCCACCCTTGTCGTTGGCCGCTTCCACAATCGCATACACGACGTCCGGATTCACCGGCGAGATGGCGAGGCCGATCCGGCCCAGCTCCTCGTTAGGGAAGCCACTCAGTTTGGTCCAGGTCTTGCCGCCGTCGGTGGACCGCTGGACCGAGCTTTCGGGGCCGCCGTCTACCATCGTCCACTGATGGCGGCGTCGCTGATAGGCGGTGGCGAGAACGATGTCGGGATTGCGTGGGTCGAGGACGACGTCGCTGACGCCGGTGTTCTCGCTGATCTTGAGCACCTGCTCCCACGTCTTTCCGCCGTCGGTGGTCTTGTAGAGGCCGCGGTCGCCCCCCGGTCCCCACAGCGGTCCCTGCGCGGCGACGTAGACGATGTTCGGATCTTTCGGGTTGACGGCGATCCGGCTGATGTGCTCACTCTCTTTCAGCCCCATGTTCTTCCAGGTCTTCCCGCCGTCTTCGCTCTTGTAGACGCCGTCGCCGTAGCTCACCGAGCGCTGCGAGTCGCCCTCTCCAGTGCCGACCCAGACCACATTCGGGTTGGTGGGATCGAGCGTGACCCAGCCGATGGAGTACGAGCCCTGATGGTCGAAGAGCGGCTGCCAGCTCGCACCGCCGTTCACCGTCTTCCACACGCCGCCGCTCGCCGATCCGACGTAGATGATGGCGTGATTCGTGGGATGCACGGCAACGGACATGATCCGTCCCGAAGTCACCGCAGGCCCGATCGATCGCGCGTGCAGGCCCGCGAAGACGTCGCTGGTGAACGGTCCTTTGTACGCGGGCGTGGAATCCGCAGCCGGTCTGGTGGCCGGTGACGACGCGGGACGTGGTCTGCCCTGTGCGAGGAGAACCGCAGGGAGGAATGCCACCGTGATGGCGGATTGGCGGATGGAGGCGGTCAGGCGAGTCATTCCGTGCTCCACGGTAATTCGGGATGGCGAAAGACGACCGGGCTGCGGCAACAGCAGCCTCGTGCGGCTCCGGGATTCAGGGAAGTTGGCGGAGGACACGTCTCAGGGAAGGGGGGTCCGGTGGCGCGGTTGGCAGGGTTCTCTGCGATCCACGAGGAGCGGGCGTCAGCCGCGGATACACACGAAGGCCCTCCGATTCGCCGTGCGAACCGGTGGGCCTTCGAGTGCGAAAACAACCCTTGTTCGGCGCTTCGAGCGCCACCTCTGCGGTTACGGCTTCTTCGGCTTCGGCCGCGCCCGGAACTTCTCGTATTCCAGCGTATGCCGGTCATCGAACTTCATACGCTCCCCTCGAATGAAGATCTCCTTGATCAGCGAGCGGATATCGATCGGATCGCCCGTGGTCACGATGACGTTCGCCACTTTCCCGACCTCGATCGATCCGTACTCGTTGTCCACACCGAACATCTTCGCCGGGTTGATGGTGATCCCCCTCAGCGCTTCTTCCGGGTCGAGTCCGTACGCTTCTGCGAGCCCCACTTCGTAGGGCAGGTCCCGCGCGCTCGACGCACCGCCGGTCTCGAAGGCGAGCATCACCCCGGCCTTGGCCATCACGCCCGGATTGGCGTACACCTCGTCGTAGGGATCGTCGCTCGGCGGTTCGGAGGTGAGCGGCGGCACGACCACCGGAATGTGCTTCATGGCCAGCGTGTCCGCATACTTCCACCCTTCGCGCGCGCCGTGGATGACGACCTTTACGTTCAGGCTGTCCGCGAACCGGATCACGTCCCGCATCTGCTCGACGGTGTTGGCATCCACCAGCACCGGCATCTGGCCACGGATCGCCGGTGTCATGGCATCGTACTTCAGGTTCTCGTGGAACGAGATCGGCAGCTGCGCCCCGTTGGCGGTCATGCGCGACTTCACGTCGGCATACGCTTTGGCATCACCGAACCAGTCGTAGATCTGGCGCACCTGACGCTGGTAGGCGGCCATTCGCTCGGCCGCGCTCCCGCCGCCCCCCAGGCCCCCGAACCGGCCTCCCCCCCCGCCCCGTCCGCGCCCCCCTCCGCCGCCCGCGTTAGGCCACGAGAGGAGGAGCGCCAGCTTCTCCTTCGCGATCATGTCGCGGTTCGTGTACCCGTACAGGTTGATCAGGGCGGCGAGTCCCGACATGACCGATCCGCCGGCCACCGTGACCGCGCTGGTGATGCCGTTCGCCCGGGTGATGGCGATGTGCTCCGACTGCGCGTTCACCGCCGTCATGACCACGTCCTGCGGATTGAAGTCGCCCAGTTCGCGCGTGTCGACCGGGCCCGGCACCCCGCCGATCTCCACCAGTCCCAGATTGGTGCCGGCGTTGATCAGGCCCGGATAGACGAACATCCCGGTGGCGTCGATGACCTGTGCGCCGGCCGGCACCTGCACGTTCGCCCCGACCGCCGCGATCTTCCCGTCCTGCATCACTACCGATGCGTTCTGCATCCGCGGACCGGAGACCGGGATCACGGTGGCGTTGCGGATGACGACCGGACCCTGCGCCAGAGCCAGCCTGCTGACCAGAGCGACCACGAATCCGGCCAGTAGCATCGAGCCCCAAGCGCGCTGACCTGTGGCCTGCGGACTGTGGCCTGAAGGAATCATCGCCCACCCTCCAGATCGGACGCGATCTTGCCCTTCGCCTTCATCTGCTGCATCAGCCACTCGAGTGTCGGTGCCGTGTTGCGGTCGAAGAAGACCCGGCCATCGATCAGCGTCATGTCCACCCGCGCCATCGGCGAGAACGGATGCGCGCTGAAGATCGCGATGTCGGCGTCTTTCCCCACGTCGATAGACCCGACCATCTTGTCGATGCCGAGCTGCATCGCGGCGTTGAGGGTGATCATGCGGAGCGCCGTTTCCTCCGACGCGCCGCCGAACCGCATCGCCTTGGCTGCCTCCTGATTCAGCCGGCGGGCCCGCTCATCGCTGTCGGAGTTGACGGTCACGTTTACGCCGCGCTCGGCCATCAGGGCCGCGTTGTAGGGAATGGCGTCCCAGGCCTCGGCCTTGTAGCCCCACATGTCGGCGAACGTGCTGGCGCCGGTCCCGGCTGCCGCGATCTCGTCGGCGATCTTGTAGCCCTCCAGCACGTGCTGCAGCGACGCGACCCGGAACCCGAAATCCTTCGCCACCCGCAGCAGCATCAGGATCTCGTCGGCGCGGTACGAGTGCGCGTGGACCAGCCGCTTCCCTTCGAGCACCTCCACCAGGGCGTCGAGCTCCAGGTCCTTGTGCGGCGGGATGGGTGCCGCTCCCTTCTTCGTCTTGTCGTAATCAGCTTTGGCCTTGTCGTAGGCCTGCCACTCGTGCTGGTATTCGCGGGCCCGGGTGAAGGCTTCGCGAAGCACGTCTTCCTGTCCCATGCGAGAGCGCGGGTACCGGGTATTGTCGGCGCGGGTGGTCTGCCGCACGTTTTCGCCTAACGCGAACTTGATGCCTGGGGGTGCGCCGGCCAGCCGCATGCTGTCCACCGGGAGGCCGAACCGCAGCTTGATCACCTGGTTCTGCCCGCCGATGGTGTTGGCCGACCCGTGGAGCACGTTGATGGTCGTGGTGCCGCCGGCGAGCTGGCGGTAGAAGGAAATCCCATCCTCCTTGAGCACGTCGCCGATGCGGACTTCGGCGGTGATCGATTGCGTGCCCTCGTTGATCGATTCCGGGCCGGTGTGCGAATGCTCGTCGATGATACCCGGCGTGACCCACTTGTTGGTGGCGTCGATGATCTTCGCGCCCGCCGGCACCTGCACGTTGGTCCCGACCTCGGCGATCTTGCCGTTCCGGATCAGGATCGTGCCGTTCATAATGTTGCCATGGCTCGCGGTCATGATGTTGGCGTGGGTGATCGCCACCAGGGTCCCGGCCGCCGGCGTCGGCAGCGTCAGGGGATCGAAGCCGCCGGCCGCCTGCGGCGCATCCTGCGCCCATCCGACCGACGCGCCGAACAGGAACGCCGTCGCCACCGCGCGGGAGGTGAAACAGGATATCGGGCGCGATCCCCAACGGACGCCGCCCCGGCCGTCAGACATGCTCATCGGCGTCATGGTCTCTCCTGTGGATTCGGAGGTATGGAATTGCCGCCGGCGCGGCCGCCCCGACCGCCAGCAGCCGGCGCCGGTACCACGGTGTAGTCGATCCCGTCGACGAAGACGGTGCGAACGTGCCCGCCGTCGGTCAATGCGTCTCCCTCGGTGATGACCAGGTCAGCGATCTTGCCGGGCTCGATGCTCCCGAGCTGCTGGTCCACCCCCGCGATCTCCGCCGGACGGATGGTGAGCGCTTCGAGCGCCGTCTGGCGGGGCAGCCCCGCCGCGATCGCCTTCCTCACATTGGTCATGAATGCGTTAGGCGCGAGGCCGCCCGAGGCGAGCGCGAATCTGATGCCGGCCGAGTTCAGCGCCGCGGCGTTTCCTTCCACGTCCTTCCGGACCGCCGCCACCCGCGCCGCGCTGTCCATCGCAAACCCGGGGCGCGTGGCGAAAGCATAGTCCCATCCGGTCACCTGCTGCGGATCGGGAAAGTTCACCGAGACCACCGGCGGCCGCGCCGACTTGAGCGCATCGATCGCCTCGAATCCCTCGGTGGCGCCCACCACCGTCGCCTTGATGTCGAACTCCTTCGCCAGGGCCAGCGCGCGGCGGATCTCATTCTCGTTGCTGGCCGCGATGAACATCGGCAGCTCGCCACGCACCACCGGCACCAGCGCGTCGAGATCGGGATTGTACTCCTCCCTCGGCATGCCGCGCGGGTTCGCCTTGTACCGGTCCAGGACCATGGCGTGCCGGCGGGCGTCGTAGAGAGACTGCCGTTGATAGGCGATCACACCCAGCAGCGTCCCCGGGTACTGGCCCGGTACGCCCTGATAACCCACGCTCAGCGACACCGGGGTCTTCACGATCCAGTGCGACGCGGTGTCGTCCCGCATCGGGACCAGTGCCGACCGGCCGCGGAACAGTCCGCGCCCCGGCGCCACCAGCACCGCAGTCACTCCCTGGTCACGCGCCGCGCGCACATCGTTCGCCGACGGATTGATCTCGGTGGCCACCTCGCGCCCTGGCTCGAGTCCCACATTCCGCGGGCCCTCCTGCTGCGTTGGTGCCTGACCGAGAAAGGCCGCCACCATCTCGGGGGTCACACCGGGAGGGAGGTTCAACCCGCCCCCCCCTCGGCCACCCCGTCCACCAGCCGGCGTCTCCGCCGTCAGCCCCATCGTCGACGTGAGATCGATGAAACCCGGATACACAGTCTTGCCGGAGAGATCCATCACCCGGGCATCGGGCGGTGGCGTGATATTGTCACCGACCGCGTCGATCACACCATTCCGAATGACGATGGTGCCCTTCGCAATCGTGCCCTTGGTGACAGTCTCGATCCGCGCGTTGGTGAGCGCCCACGTCCCGCTCTCGACGTCCACCGACATGCTCTGGGCGAGCAGGACGGGAGGCGCGAGTGAGGTCACCGTCGCGGCAAGCAGCCGCGCAGCGAGAGAGGATCGTCGCATGCAGAGGCCTCCGGCAGAATTCAACGGGATCCGGGGTGCAACGTGCAAGGCGACGTTATCGGTGGGATCACGGATCATCAAGATCGATGCGATTGGACCAGGTCGCCGCCGAGCTGCGTCGCGAACATGGCGCGAGCCAGCCAGGCGGGCACACTCGCGGCCGCATATTCACACCCAGCTCATCCGCTCGCGTGCCGGCGGCGTCAATGGTACGCTAACTCATTGTTGGTGAATGTGTTGACAATGATGTCCCGTCGCGGTACTGTGCGAGTAGACCCCGTTCGTGCGATGGTCCGAGCCCTGGTCGCAGCGCTCCCCGCGAATCGCGGTCGCTTCTCTGCAGCAGTGCGCTGATGTCTCCAGACGAAGGCAGAGAAGGTCCGCGGCAGCACCCCTTGGCTTCGCGCACCCTGTCTTGAGTGCGCGCGTGGTGGAATCCGCGAGGTAGCGCGTCGACGACGGTTGCCGTCGGTCAGCTGGCCGCGGAACGCGCCATCGCACGTAAGGCCTATGGCCTTTGGCCTATTCCCTTGCCAAAAGGAGATCCGCGATGACCCAGAACGCGCGAACGCCGAACACCCCGGGATCCGAATCATCTTCGTCATCCAATGTGGCCCCCCTCCGCGAAATGAAGGACGTCCAGCTGCACGACGCGCCTGACGTGCGTGGTTGGAGGGTCCGGTCCAGTGACGGGACGGAGATCGGGAAAGTCGACCGCCTGTTCATGGACTGCTCGGCGCACGAACTGCGCTACCTCGACGTGAAGATCGATCCCCAAGCCGTTGGCCCCGACGTGACCGTGGCGTGGGACGTGCTGGTGCCCGTGGGGAGGGCCCGCATCGATGCCAAGGATGACATCGTGCTGCTCCCTACCCTTTCCCGCAGTGGTCTGCGCGAGATGCCCAAGCTGCCCCACGACCATCCGTCGCGGGAGTTCGAGGTGGCGTTGATCCGGTGGTTCGGTGGCACCCCCTCGAGCGAGAAGGCCATGTATCAGGGAGACGTCTTCGACCTCAACTTCCTGACCGCCAATCGTCAGGCGGCATCGAGCGCGAAGTCGTCCAAGGGAGCGCCGGACAGGCACTAGCGCCGGCACCCGGCACAGTGACGTTCGATCAGCCGGCGAGAGCGAGAGCCGGCGAAACTGGCCCGAAATTGGGGTCAGACTCGAATTGTGCGGTAACTCGAGTCTGACCCCAATTTCGGGCGCCAATTTCGGGCGCTGGCGCGATAGGTTGCCGGAATGACCGAGCCGAGCAAAAGGTCCGCGGCCCGCATCCCGGCGCGTCTGCTGGTGAACGCCCTGCGTCCGTTCCAGGAATTCACGCGGGTCGGTGCCACCAGCGGCGTCCTGCTGCTCGTGTGTACCGCGCTGGCCCTGGCCTGGGCGAACTCGCCGTGGCGCGACAGCTACTTCCGCGTCTGGCATGCTGAGCTCGCGATCGGACTGGTACGGGACCCGTTCACCGGCACCCTCCGACACTGGATCAACGACGGCCTGATGTCCCTCTTCTTCCTGCTGATGGGGCTCGAGATCAAGCGCGAACTCCTGGTCGGCGAGCTGTCTTCTCCGCGCCAGGCGGCCCTGCCGATCGCCGCCGCGTTAGGCGGGATGGTGGTTCCGGCACTGGTGTACGCGCTGGTGAACGCGCGGGGCGCAGGCGCGGCGGGGTGGGGCATCCCGATGGCCACTGACATCGCCTTTGCCCTCGGCGTCCTGGCCATCCTCGGCGCGCGGGTGCCGGTGGGCCTCAAGGTCTTCCTCACCGCGCTGGCGATCGTGGACGACATGGGCGCCGTCCTGGTGATCGCGATCTTCTACACCGCCGCCATCCACTGGCTGTCGCTCGCCGCTGCCGCCTTGGCGCTGGCCGTCCTCGTGCTGCTCAATGTCTTCGGCGTGCGCCAGCTGGGCCCCTACCTGCTGGTGGGAGTCGGGCTCTGGCTGGCCCTGCTGTCCTCGGGCGTGCACGCCACGATCGCCGGTGTGCTGCTCGCCCTCACCATCCCCACCCGCACCGAGATCAACGCGGCGGAATTCTCGACGCGAGTGCGGCGCCTGATGGACGGGTTCGATCGCTCCGAGACGGGAGATCTGCTGGTGCTCAGCAGCAAGGGCCAACAGGAAGCCATCCACGCGCTGCGCATCGCCAGCGAGAGCGTGCAGGGGTCGCTGCTGCGCCTCGAGCACGCGCTGCACGGCGTGGTGTCGTACGGAATCATGCCGCTGTTCGCGGTCGCTAACGCCGGTGTGGCCCTGACCGGGGCGGGCGAGTTTGTCACCAGCCAGGTCACGTTAGGCGCGGGACTGGGCCTGGTGGTGGGCAAGCCGCTTGGCATCCTGACCGTCAGCTGGCTGGCGCTGCGCACCGGTCTGGCCCGTCTGCCCGAGCGGGTGAGCTGGTCGATGCTGCACGGCGCGGCCTGGCTGGGCGGCATCGGATTCACCATGTCGCTGTTCGTGGCCGACCTTGCCTTTGGCGAGGGCCGGATGCTCGATGCCGCCAAGGCGGGCGTCATTGTGGCCTCGTCCATCGCCGGCGTGGTCGGATGGTGGCTGGTGAGGCGCGCGGCTTCGACGATCGCACCTTGATTGGCCTTTGGCCTTTGGCCTTTGGCCTTTGGCCTTTGGCCTTTGGCCTTTTCGGCCTATGGCCCATGCCCTATGGCCTCCGGCCTCTTTTCGTGCTATCTCCGGCACTATCGCCCCCGCCTCCCCCCGACACGTCGTCGAGCGTCAAGGACCCCACCCCTCCTTCTCCACTCGCACAGATGAGTCCTGCCACCTTTCGCCTCCGCTCGACACTCGCGCTGAGTGTCTGCCTGGCCGGCACTCGCCCGGTCGGCGCGCAATCGCCTTTCGACTCCCTTCACTTCCGATCCATTGGACCCGCGGCGCTCGGCGGGCGCATCCACGACATCGAAGCGCTCCCGAGGGACCCATCGACCGTCTACATCGCCGCGGCGTCAGGCGGACTGTGGAAGTCGACCAACAAGGCAACCACCTGGACCCCCGTCTTCGATCATGAGGGAACGGCCACGTTCGGAGTCGTGGCGATCTTTGCTCACGATCCGAACGTCGTCTGGGTCGGAACGGGCGAGCAGAACAATCGACAGAGCTCGTCGTGGGGTGATGGCGTCTACCGCTCCACCGACGGCGGCGCTACCTGGACGCATGTCGGCCTGGAACAGACCCGCGCGATCGGGCGGATCCGGCTCCACCCATCCGATCCCAACGTCGCGTACGTCGCGGCGCTCGGGAATCTCTGGAAGCCGAGTGCGGAACGCGGTGTCTTCAAGACCACCGACGGCGGACGCACGTGGACGAAATCCCTGTTCGTCGACACGCTCACCGGGGTGACCGACCTGGTGATGGACCCCAACAATCCCAACTCGCTCGTCGCTGCCACATATCAAAGGTTGCGCACGCCGTGGGGATTCAACGGCGGCGGACCGGGAAGCGGGATCTACAAGACCACCGACGGGGGCACCACCTGGCACCGTCTCACCAACGGGATTCCGGCGGGTGCCCTGGGTCGCATCGGCCTCGCGATGTCGGCGACCAACAGCAACTACATCCTCGCCACCATCGAGCACGCCACCGAGACGGGCACGTATCGCACCGACAACGGAGGTGAGAGCTGGACACGCGTGAGCCGGGTCAATCCCCGGCCGATGTACTACAGCGCGATCTACATCGACCCAACCAACGATGCGCGCGTCTACATCCTCGGTAATGGCGTCCAGATCAGCGACGATGGCGGCCGCACGTTCCGGAATTCGCCGACCCAGCCCACCTACGACGTGGGGCTCAAGACCGATCACCACGCGCTGTGGATCGATCCGACGAACCCGCAGCATCTCTATCTCGGAGGCGATGGTGGACTGTTCGAGTCGTGGGATGCCGCCAACAGCTTCATCCGCCTGAACAACATTCCGATCGGCCAGTTCTACGCGATCGGCGCCGACGACCGGGATCCATACTGGGTGTACGGCGGCATGCAGGACAACCACTCGTGGATGGGACCCAGCGCCACCCGGCACTGGCTCGGCATCGTGAACACCGATTGGAAGCAGATCGGATTCAGCGACGGCGTCTATCAGCAGCCCGATCCGTTCATGCCGCGGTGGGTGTACAGCAACAGCGACGAGCAGAATCTCCAGCGCGTCGACATCGAGACCGGCGATCGTCTCGACATCAAGCCGACGCCGGCGATCGGAGACTCGGCCTATCGATTCGACTGGGCGGCGCCGATCCTCGCCTCACGCCACACCAAAGGCGTGGTGTATGCGGGTGGCAACCGGTTGTTCATCTCACACGACCACGGTTCCAGCTGGACGCCAACGAAGGACCTTACGCGGCGCGTGAATCGCGATACGCTCAGCATCATGGGGGTGTCCGGTCGCGAGGCGATGCTGTCGAAGAACGACGGGGAATCGTCGTTCAGCGAGATCACGACGATCGCCGAGTCTCCGCTGGATGGGCAGATCGTGTGGGTGGGCACCGATGACGGCAACGTGCAGGTGTCGCGCGACGGCGGAGCGACCTGGACCGAGGTCTCGCACAACGTGAGCGGTGTGCCTGACGGGACGAGCCTGAGCCGCGTGGCGGGTTCGTCGGCCGGTCGCGGCGTGGCGTACGCGTCGTTCGATGGGCATCGGTCGGGCGACTTCGCACCGTACATCTTCCGCACCACCGACTTCGGGCGCACCTGGAAGAAAGTCGTTGCGGGGCTGCCCGAGGCGCAGTCGGTACGTTCGGTTCGCGAATACCCGGGCCAGCCGCGGGTGGTGTTCGCCGGCACGGAGTTCGGCCTGTACCTGTCGACCGACACGGCGCGGTCGTGGTCGAAGCTCGCGGCCAACCTGCCCACCACGCGCTACGATGACATCCTGGTGCATCCACGCACCAAGGACCTGATCCTGGGGACGCACGGGCGAAGCATCTGGATCCTCGATGACGCGAGTCCGCTCGCGGCGTGGACCCCGTCAGTCGCCGCGGAACGGGTGCACCTGTTTCCGGTGCGTGCCGCCACGCTCATGCAGTACTGGGCGGACTACTCCAACTGGGGGCAGGGCGAGTACGCTGCCGAGAATCCGGCCGAGGGAGCGCTGATCACCTACGTACTCAAGGAGCCGGCGAAGTCGGTTTCGGTAGCAATCAGCGACGCCAATGGCCAGTCGGTGCGCACGCTGACCGGTCCGGGGGTGGGGGGAACGCTCCTCCGGGTGAACTGGGATCTGCGTCATGAGCCGCCGGCTGCGGCGGGATTCAGCGGTGGATTCGTTGCGGCAGAAGAGACGGGTGGAGCGGCTGGTGCCGATATCGAGGTGGGAGGAGGACGTGGTGGTCGAGGTGGCCGGGGTGGACGTGGGGGTGGTGGGGGCGGGGGCGGTGGCGGGCGCGGGGCGGTCGATCCGGAAGCAGCACGTCTGGCAGCAGAGCAGCGCGCGGCGCTGCCGCACGACATCGGTCCCCGCGGACCGTTCGTTTCGCCGGGGACGTACACCGTCACGGTGACGGCCGAAGGAGCGCAGGCGCGCACATCGGTGCGGGTCGGGCCCGATCCGCTGCTGCCGCTCACGCTGCAGCAGTACAAGGAACGGGAGACATTCCTGATGGATGTTGCCGCGCTGCAGCAGCGGCTGCAGGCGTTCAGCCGGCGGGTGGCGACCGCGACCCGCGACGCGGCAGCGCGCCGCGACGCGGCGGCCGAGGGGAGCGCTGAGCGGGCCGCCGCCGACTCGATGCTCCAGCGCCTAACGAGTGTCGCGCGCGAAGTGGCCGGTGGACGCGGCGGCGCCGCGGGGCGGCTCGGCGGCATTGCCAACGCCTTCAACGGGAGTGGTGAGCAGCAAGGCAGCCTGTATCCTCCGACCAGTACCCAGCGGGCGCAGGTGGGCCAGGTGCGGGCAGCGCTGGCGGCGGCCGAGCGTCAGCTGGTGGACATTTTGCGATAGATTGCACAGTCTTCGGCAGCAGGTTTCGGTGCCGAAGGAGGGGTGCGTCGTTTCGCCCCAGCCGAGTCCGTCCGATGGTTGTGATGGTGCGCGCCCTCCCCCCCCGGCGCTCTCCATGCGACTGATTGGAATTATCGTGAATGGGTCGAACCGTTCGCCCATGACTTTTCAACCGCGCATACATCCTCTCTTTGCCCTCACCGGCCTCGGACCCGCGTCCGTGCCGGGAGGGTACACCACCGGAATGGGACAGCCCGTTCCGCTACGTCGCACCCCACTACTCGTTAGGAGGACTCATGAGCCTGAATGGTCGGTCGATATCTGGAGCTCCGTATTTGAGGGCCGGTGGGATAGCGACAGTCACGGGCGATTACGACGTCCGGATGCCGCTCTCGCTGGTGAACGAGCCCAATGGACGGGGTGCCGCGCTCGCGGCGATGCCCGAGCCTTCCCCCGCGGAGCGGGGAGGCGCGCCCCTCGAGCGGATCGCGGTCCGCTCGCGCAACCGGATCCTGTTTCTCGACACCAGTGAGGTCGCCTGGCTGGAAGCGTACGGGAACTACGTGCGCTTTCATCTGCGCGAGGCGGTGACCGGCGGAGTCGGCGCCGATTCCGTGCACACGGTACGGGGGACACTGACGTCGTTCGAAGCGCGCCTCGATCCGAGCCGCTTCGTGCGGATCCATCGTTCGGTGATCGTGAACGTCGACGTGGTGCGCGAGCTGCATTCGCGCCGCACCGGCGATTTCACGATCATCACGCGGAACGGCGAGCGCCTGACGCTCTCGAGGAATTTCCGGAACCGGGTTCCGGAGATTCGGAAGCTGCTGGCGTCGTAGTCGCCGGCTCGGGTCGTCGTTCGGGGTCTTCGCCGCCCCGGTTCCCGCAACGGGGGCCGGGGCGGACGGTTTGGCAGCGATCAGCGGTCAGCACTCGGCAACCCCGGACTGCTGACCGCTGGCGGCTGACCGCTCTATTTGTCAGCTGACGGTCTGTCGCTGGTAGCTGCCCGCTCTACTTGTTAGCTGTCGGCCTGTCCGCTGATAGCTTTCCCGCATGGAGCAGATCCCCCTCCTCCGCGACCTCGTCATCCTGGTCGCGGTCGCGATTCCGGTCGTCATCGTCGCGCATCGGCTGAAGGTCCCGACGCTGGTGGGCTTCCTGCTCACCGGCATCGTGATCGGACCGCACGCGCTGGGACTGATCCGGGACCTCCAGACGGTAGACGAGCTCGCGCAGGTCGGAGCAGTACTGCTGTTGTTCGCGGTCGGTCTGGAGCTGTCCCTCTCGCGCATCGTCAGGCTGGGCAAGTATGTGCTGCGCGGCGGCGCGATCCAGATGGGCGCCACCATCCTGATCGTCGCGCTGGTGGCGGTGGCGGTGCACGAGCCGGTGAATCACGCGGTGCTCTGGGGGGCGTTGATCGCCCTGTCGTCCACGGCGATCGTCCTCAAGATCTACGCCGACCGCGGCGAGCTGGACTCCACGCACGGCCGCGTGGTGGTGGCGATCCTGCTTTTCCAGGATCTGTGTGTGGTGCCGCTGATGGTGCTCCTCCCGCTCCTGGCCGGGACCCAGCAGGGCTGGTTCGCGGTGGTGCGGGCGGTCGCGGTGACCATCGCCGTCACCGGCGGCATGGTCCTGGCCGGCCGGGTGCTGGTCCCGAAGGCGCTGGAACGCGTGGCGACGCTGCGCAATCAGGAGATCTTCACGCTGTGCGTGCTCGGCATCGGACTGGGCGCGGCGTTCCTGACCTCCCTGTTCGGGCTTTCACTCGCCCTCGGCGCGTTCCTGGCGGGGCTGATCATCGCCGAGTCGGAGTACGGCCTCCAGGCGCTGTCCGACGTCCTTCCGTTCCGCGACACCTTCAGCGGGATCTTCTTCACATCGGTGGGAATGTTGCTCGACGTCCGCTTCTTCGCGTCGCATGCACTGCTGGTGACCGGAGTGGCGTCAGGCGTGGTGGTGCTCAAGGCAGCCGCCGGCTACGGCGTCGTGCGGGGCGTGCGCCGGTCGTCGCGGGTGGGGCTGATCGCCGGACTGGGAGTAGCGCAGGTGGGCGAGTTCTCGTTCGTCCTGGCCTCCGTGGCCCTCACGCTGGGCCTCATGGGGAGCGAGGAGTACCAGGTCTTCCTCGGCGCCGCCGTCGTGACCATGCTCGCCGCGCCGTTCCTGGTGGATGCCGCGCCCGCGATCGCCGAGTGGCTGCTGTCGTTCCGGCGGCTGCCGACCATGGAGTTCGCCACCCGGGAGGTGCAGGCGGCCAGTCCGCTGCAGGACCACGTGCTGATCATCGGATACGGGCTCAACGGGCGGAACCTGACGCGAGCGCTGCGCAGCGCAGGGATCTCGTACGCGGTGATCGAGTCGAACGGGCAGGTGGTGCGGCAGGCGCGCCTCGACCGCGAGCCGATCTTCTTCGGCGACGGCACGCGGGGTGAAATGCTGGAGCGGGTGGGCATCCGCCGGGCACGGGTGCTGGTGTTCGCCATCGCCTCCCACCAGGACGAGAAGCGCGGGATCGTGGTGGCCCGGCACCTCAACCCGCGCGTCCACATCGTGGCCCGCACTCGGTATGTGGCCGACATCGAGGAACTGTACACTCTTGGGGCGAACGAGGTGGTGCCGGAGGAATTCGAGACGTCGCTCGAGATCTTCGCCCGCGTGATGCGCCGGTTCAGCATCCCCGAGAGCAGCATTCGCGAGCAGGCCGAAGAGGCCCGGCGCCATCACTACGAGCTGCTGCGCGAGCGGGGGACCAACTTCACCAGGGTGGACGGCTTCCTGTCACCGTTCGCCTCACGCGTGGAACTGAAGACGGTGCCGGTCGCCGCCGGCACACAGGCCGCGGGCGGATCGCTCGGTGCGCTTGAGCTGCGCCGCCCGGCGGGGGTGAGTGCGGTGGCGATCATCCGGGACGGGGTCGTGCATTACGACGTGGATGACGATACCCGACTGCAGCCGCGCGACGAGGTAGTGCTGGTGGGTGAGCCGCGGTCGCTGGAGACCGCGGCGGCGCGGCTGCGGAGCGCGGCCCCGACCCCGGCGAACGGCGTGATGGCCGCGTCGGCTGAGGCGGGCGAGCAGCGGCCGAATGCCTGACGAAGGTTGCGTGGGGCGGCAAGGGCGCGCGGATGCGACGCGGTCGGTGGTTCCCGGGCCAGCCCCGGCTTGTTCGCGCCGATGACCGGTTGCGCGAAGCCAAGCCTGCCTGAATGACTGACCCTGCATCGGACATCCCCGACGGCGACGCTGACGGCGCGCGCCGCGACCGGCCGGTGGTGGGTCGCGTAACGTTGCTGGTGGCGCCGCTGGAGGCGATGACGCGCACCATCACCCACGCGGTGGCCGACGTCCCGTCGGGGATCCGCTTCATGGCGATCGGCGCGTTCTGGTTCAGCGTGATGAGTGTGCTGGTGAAGCTCGCCGGCCGGACCGTGCCGAGCATGGACATCGTCCTGTATCGCGGTCTGGTGACGCTCGGCCTGAGCTACCTGGTGCTGCGACGCCGGGGGGTGCGGGGACGGGCGATCTTCGGCGTCCAGCGGCGGCTGCTGATCCTGCGGGGCATCTGGGGGTCGCTGGCGCTGGCCTGCTTCATCTTCTCGCTCACCCATCTCCCGTTAGGCGAGGCAACGCTGATCCAGTACACCAATCCGGTGTTCGCGATCATCCTGGCGTCGCTCTGGTATCACGAGCACGTCGGAACGCGCGAGCTGCTGGCACTGGGGGCGTCTCTGGTGGGGGTGCTGCTCATCACCCGGCCCGCGCTGCTGTTCGGCGGCGCCTCGAGCGACATTCCGCCGGCCTGGGCGGGGATCGCGCTCATGGGCGCGGCCTGCAGCGGCGCCGCCTACGCCACCATTCGCCGGCTCGAGGTCGAGCACCCCATGGTGGTGGTCTTCTACCTGCCGCTGGTGCAGATCCCGATGGCGCTGCCGTTCGTGGCATTGCACTGGCGGATGCCCGGCGTGGCGGAGTGGGCGCTCTTGATCGGGGCGGGGTGTGCGACGCAGCTGGCCCAGATGTACATGACGCGCGGGCTGCAGATCGAGCGCACCGCGCGGGCAACTACGACTGGATATCTGCAGATCGTGTTCGCGGTAGCGTGGGCGGTGCTGCTCTTCGGCGAGCGGTTCACCGTGTGGACGGTGGCCGGCGCGGTGACGATCGTGGCCGGCGCGAGCATGCTGGTGTTGGTCAGGCACCAGGCGGTGACGATGGAGGAGTAGCGACAGAGCCCGGAAGCAGCAGGCGCGTTACCGACGCGGCAACGACCTGTGGTTCCTCACCTGGGGCGTGATCTACGAATTCCTCCGCCTCAGTACCCATCGCACGGTGTTCGACCGGCCGCTCTCCCTCGAGCGGGCCTGGTCATGGGTATCAGCCGTGCGGGCGAGCCCCGGCTGTCGCATCCTCACGGAAACCGAGCGTCATCCCGACGTCGTGCGCGAGCTCGCGGGGCGGCATCCGCGGCTGGCGGGGAATCCCGTGCACGATCTGCACACCGCGGCGTTGATGCTGGAGCACGGACTTTCCGAAGTCCGCACCGCCGACACCGACTTCCATCAGTTCCCGTTCCTTCGGGTGGTCAATCCGCTGAGTGGGGGGTAGTCGGACTACGCGCCCAGTTCCGTAATGCCCGCTGTGGAGTGGACGCGTCGGCCCGAGCAGCTAGCCGACCACACCGAGCGACAAGCTGCGGTGCTTTGAAGGATCGTGCTGTCGGCGTAGATCAATGATCCATGGCGCAGCAGCGTGATGTGACTCACAATGGAGCATCCTCAGATACGCCTGTCCTTCTGCCTTGACCGCCAGGTGCACCCATGCAATGCGCCGACTGATGGAAAGGCTCACAATTCGCAAGGAGGTAACAAGGGTCCGTGTCAACCAGTTGCGGTTCCCGTTGACAGCCTTGGTGGTTCCGCAGCATTCCGGATTCGACCGAGCTCGAGCATGTGATTACGGAGTTCCTCGAGGGGAAGGCGCCGTTCGGAACCCAGCCAGCACGGCGCTACAAGGAATTGCCATAAGCCTGTGGCCGGGGTCAGAAGCACACTTCAGGGAGCAGGGCGCCCTGATGAAGGACAGCTAGGCGGTCGAACGGAGGGCTATTCACCATGCGCCGGCAGCGAGTCAGAGTAGTGCGCCGCGCGGTATGTGGGCTCATCGCCTCCATCCTCACGGTTGGGTTACCGGGCTGTGGCCTGTTAGCGCAGAGCGTTCGCGTGCTGGTGGTGGACCGGGCGTCTGACACGCCGCTCGTGGGCGCGATCGCCTCGCTGGTGCTCGCCGACGGCTCGCGCCCCGCTGCCGCACTCACCGACGAACAAGGGCGCGCCACCCTGCATGCCACGTTAGGCGCCCGCGTCCGGATCCGCGCCGAGCGCATTGGGTACGCGGCCGACAGCTCCGCGCTCCTGGTGGTGGAGGCCGATCCCCTGGCGGTGCGCCTCGCCCTCGTCGCGCGCCCCCTCACGCTCGAGAAGGTGGACGTCCGCGCACGCCGTTCTTGCCGGCTTGATTCGGCGACCGGCCCGGCGGCGGCCCGGCTGTGGGCGGAAGTGCGCAAGGCGCTCGACGCCACGGTCCTCTCGGCGCCGCAGGGGCTCCCCATCCAGGTCTTGCGCTACACGCGCACCCTCGACCAGGCGCTGCGCGTGGTCGCCGAGACCACCTCCTCGCACGGAATTCCGGGAGGGATGCCGTTCGCGACCGCCTCGCCGGAGGAGCTCTCGCGCCTGGGCTTTGCCCACGACGTGGACGGTACGCTCACCTTCTTCGCCCCCGACGCGGGGCTCCTCCTGTCGGACCGCTTCACGCAGGACCACTGCTTCGCCGTGAAGGAGCTCGCCGGGACCGACGCGCTGATCGGGCTTGCTTTCGAGCCGGCTCCCGGGCGCACGGTGAGCGACGTGAGCGGGGTGCTCTGGGTCGAGCAGCCGAGCGCGGAACTGCGGTGGCTGGACTACACGTACACGCACCTGCCCATGCGCAACGAGGCGGGGCGCGCCGGCGGGCGGCTGGAGTTCGTAGCCCTGCCTAACGGCCAGTGGATTGTGGGCCAGTGGTACATCCGGCTCCCGCGGCTGGGCCGCGTGGGCGCGGCACGCGTCGGCGCGCTCACCGTGCCTGCCCGCGACAGTCTGCTCGGCTACCGTGAGGAGGGCGGGTGGGCCGCGCTCGCCGCTGGCCGGGAGGCGCCGGCCGACCTGCCGGCGCTGACCGGGGTGGCGTTCGACAGTCTGCGCGGAGTCCCCATGTCGAGCGCGCACCTCAGCCTGGCACGCGGAGTGGCCGAGGCGGTGACCGATAGCGTGGGCCGGTACCGGCTCCGGAGTGTCTTGGCGGGGCGCTACATCCTTGCCACCGACGACCCGCGACTCGTGCGCTTCGGTACGCACGGAGCGCAGCAGGAGGTCGTGCTCTCCCGGGGGAGCGAGTCGGTCGCCAACTGGACGGTGTCGAGTGCGGCGACGCTACGTGCACGCTATTGCGGTGCCGAGGCCGGTCGCGGGGAGCGGCCCCAGCTCATTATCGGGTACGTCGTCGACTCACTCACGCACGCTCCGGTCCCCGGGGCGCGAACGTTGCTGTCGTGGCGGCGGCTCGCCGTCCAGGCGGCAACGGAGATGGTGAGTGCGTCAGTGAGCGACTCGACCATCGAGACCGAGTCCGACGAGGCCGGGATCGTGACCTTCTGCCGGCCGCCGCGGGTGGACCTCGTGCGGCTGCACGCGGAACTGGGCGGGGCAATCGGGGACCGCACCGTGGCCGCGGACGACACCACAAGCGCGGTCGAGGTGGAGCTGGCGTTGAGCGCGGCGGCGGCGAAGGCGACGACGCTGCGAGGGCGGGTAGTCGTGAGGCAAGACTCTACCATGCGGCCGGCCGTGGCGGCGGAGGTGCTGCTGCCCGGCATGTCCCGTGCGGCGCGGCCGGCGCCCGACGGCGCCTTCGCCTTCGCGATGCTGCCCTGGGGGACATACACGGTGGTGGTGCGCGCGGTGGGCTACCGGCCGGTGCTGGCGCGCGTGACGCTGCCGCAGCCGGCGGACGCGGTGCGCGAGTTCGTGCTGACGCCCAACGTGACCGAACTGCCCGGCGTGGTGGTGACGGGAACAGCCGTGGCGGCGAAGATGCGGGGGTTCGAGGAGCGGCGCGCGATGAATGCCGGGGGACACTTCATCACCCGGGCGCAACTCGCCGCACGCGAGCACTCGCGCCTGAGCGACATCCTGCGCTCGGTGCCCGGGGTAAAGCTCGTGCGCCGGCCTGATAATACGGTCTTTCTCGAGAGCACCCGCTCAGCTTTCGCGTCGACTCTCGATCGACAGTCGACAGAGGCCCTTCCGGACGGCTCCTATGGCTTGAACCGGTGCTATTTCCAGATCTACCTGGACGGAGCGGTGATTTTTCAACCGGGCGGGCTCGTGAAGCCGCCCAATATCGACGACTTTGCACCGAATGGCGTCGAGGCGATCGAACTCTACCCGGGACCGGCGAATACGCCCATCCAGTTTGGAGGGACCGGGGCGGCGTGCGGGACGATTGTATTGTGGACTCGGGCGCCGTGATCCCCTGCTACCGCGCCAGGACAACGGATTTGAGGCGGCGGGTTCTTTCTATAGTTCGTCCATCGCGGGCGAGTCATCGCCGTGCTCTCGATCCCTAACATCACTGGTGGTGGTCTGCGCACTACTGCACGCTGCTACAGCAACTTGCGCACTCGCACAAACGCATTGGTCCGTCGACTCTGTTCCCACCGTTGATATTCACGGCGTGTCTCCGACCGGGGCCCCGTTGCTCGAGTTGCCGGTAGCGGGTGTTCGACAGCAGGACGGCACCATTGTGATCGCAGACGGACGAGGCGACAGGATCAGCTTCTTTGACACCAGAGGGCAGCTGCTGCGCACTGTTGGGCGTTCGGGTGATGGACCTGGAGAATTCCGCCTCATCTCCTGGCTCGGCCAGTGCGCAGCAGACAGTCTCTTCGTCTGGGACTTCTTCCATGAGCGACTGACAGCGCTTGACAAGAGTGGGCGCATGGGACGTCAGCTTATCATCCCGTCGGCGGGAAGGCTCGATCCCGCGCCTTATCTGATCCGCTGCAATCGCAAAGGCCAATTTGCGCTGCACGATCGACCGAACTTTTCTCAGCCTCCGAAACCAGGCGTTGTGTCTGCGCGTGAGCGGGCGAAACTGCGAGTCGTGAATGGCGCTGACAGTACCCTGGCGGTGATTGGCATGGTACCGGGACCGGAATACAGCATCACGCACATAGGCGCGGCGGTCCCACGACCCTTGGGTCGTGCACCGGTGATAGCCATATCCGACGATCGCCTCTACGTAGGCACCGCCGATTCGGCCGTGATTGAAGTGTTCGCGCTGGATGGCCAGCGACGCGGATCCATCCGTGTGCCGGTACGACCGCGCAGACCATCGAGAGCGCAGTACGAAGCATCCGCAGACGCTCTCGCCATGTACGGGCAGGATGCACAGACTCGGCAGCGAATGAAAGAGCTCGAGTTGGAAGGGCCGATGCCAGCCACTGTACCCCCGTACACAGCGCTATTCACTGATCGGGCCGGTACACTGTGGGTGTCACTCTACTTGCCGAGAGACGTCGAGACACGGCTGTTGGCGTTGGCGGACGACGGTCGTTTGCTGGGTGACGTCCGGATACCGACCGGCCTCACAGTATTCGACATTGCCGACGACTACATTCTCGGTACGTACGAGGATCGCGTCGGCGAACCGCATGTGACTCTCTACAGGCTGCGCCGTGGGTGAGAAACGCGCGCCTAACTGCACGCTAAGGCGCAGGAGCCCTACGTATCCAATATTCCCGGCTGGTGCCCCTCGATCATGGCGTCGCGCCGGCGCTCCTCCACGTGGCGCCCAGCTGCACCAGCAGCCCTGCATATAACTCGATCCCGTCCCACAGATTCTGCAGACGCAGATTCTCGTTCGCCGCATGCTGGTTGTCGTCGTAGTTGGCGATCGGCAGCCCCACCACCGGCGCGCCCAGGATCTCCGCGAACAGATAGCTCGGCCCGCTCCCGCCCGAGGTGGGCAGCACGAGCGGTGCCTGCGGCGCCCCGTCGGAAATCGCGGCGATGAGCGCGCGGCCGAATGCATCGTCAAGCGACGCCCGCTGCGCCGGATACCCGCTCCCCCACCGCATCCGCACGATCTTCGGGTACGTCACCCGGGTGGCCGAGTCAGGCACGTCGCGAACGACGTGGTATCCCTGCGCGGCGATGTGCCGCTCGACAAGCTGCTTCACGTGTTCGGGCGTCTGATCGGGCACCAGCCGGAAATCGAACGACGCCAGTGCTTCGGTAGAGATCACGTTGGCCGACGTCTCCTCCACCCCGCCAGCGCGCAGCCCGCGCACGTTGAGCGCCGGCATCATGATCCGCTCCACCAGCGGCGCGTCCCCGGCCTCGGTGTGCGCCAGGCCTAACGAGGCGCGCAGCATGGGGTCGATCGCCGGCAACGCGGCCAGGGCCTGCCGCTCTGCGGCGCTGATCGGACGCACGTCGTCGTAGTAGCCGGCGATCCGGATATGCCCGTCGTCGTCGCGCATCGACGCGATCAGGTTGGCCAGCAGCGCCGCCGGGTTGGGCGCCCAGTTGCCGTAGTGGCCGCTGTGCAATGGCCGCGTGGGCCCGTAGACGGTGAGCTCGAGATCCACCACCCCGCGCTGCCCGAACAGCACCTGCTGCCGCCCGGTCTGGTGCTCGGGGCCGTCGCAGAAGAGCCAGGCGTCGGCGCGCAGCAGGTCCTTGTACTTGCGCAGGATGGCCTCGAGGTGGCCCGAGCCGGCTTCCTCCTCGCCCTCGAAGAAGAACTTGACGTTCAAAGACGGCGCCAGTTTCGCCGCGCGCATCGCGTCGAGCGCGGTCAGCATCGCCATGATCGACGCCTTGTCGTCGCCGGCCGAGCGGGCGTAGATCCGCCACTCGCCGTTCACCGTCTGGCCGACGGCGGGGAACGGGACATCGTGGCCGCCCTGGGTCAGCGGCTTGTCGCGAAGCGCCGGCGTCCACGGCGCCCCGGACCATTGCTTCGGATCCACCGGCTGGCCGTCGTAGTGTGCGTAAAGGACTACGGTTCGCGTAGCGCCTGGCGTGGCGAGCTCGCCGTACACCACTGGAGGGGCGTCGGGCACCTCCAGCAGCCGGGGCGTGATGCCACGGGCGCGCAGCAGGCCCGACAGATAGTCGGCGTTCCGACGCACGTTGGCGAGATTCGATGCCACGTTAGGCATGGCGAGCAGGGTCGCGAAATCGCGTACCAGCTTGGCTTCGTTGGCCTCGCGGTACGTCCGGGCTGCCGCGCGCGCCTCGGCGCCGGAGGGCGATTGCGCGGGGATGGGGATCGCGAAGGTCGCCGCACAGACGAGTGAGACGACCAGCGGTGGGCGGGTGCTCGACGGAACGGACGTCATCGTGGGGATGCCGGATGGAGTGGATTCTGAATCTGCCACGCCGCGCGCCACGGCGGAGGACCTGGCCGCCCGCACCGCCCCGGCTTGGTCGCACCCGGCTGCTCGGTCTGGTCGCGCTGGACCGTTCGGATTTGGTCGCGCTGCTCGCGGCGCTGATCCCGACGGACCTATCCCGCAGGGGGGAAACGCAGTTGCCGGAGCATCGCCTTGAACCGTGGCTCGTTGCGCAGCGGGTCGAACAGGGGATCGTCATTCAGAAAAACGAGATAGAACGAATGCTCGCGCACCCCGCGTTCCAGCCAGTCGAGGGCGAGCGAGGTGTCACCGGCGCCAAGTGCGCTGAGGGCAAGCGCCTCGTGGGTGACGTGGCGTTGTTTGGAAAGCGCCAGCAACCGGTCGTAGAGCGCACGGGCCTGCGACTGCCGCCCTGCCCGTCCGAGAGAAGCGGCCAGCCATCCCGTGGAGAAGCCGGCCTGCGATTCGATCGCGTCGGGATATGCCTTGAATGCCTCGTCGAACTGCCCCTTTCATGGCGTACGCATGTCCGAGTTCGAATCGGGCCTGCACGTTCGAGGGGTCGACCTCGAGGGCGTGCCGCAGCTGGGCGATCGCCTCGTCGTAACGACGCAGGCAGATGAGGACCGTGCCCAGCCGCGCGTTCTGGGTGGGCGCCAGCGGGTCGAGGGCCACGGCCTTCCGAACCTCGGCCAGGGCTTCGTCGCCGCGTCCCAGTGCCAGCAGGGCCCAGGTGCGAAAGAGATGCGGGAACGGGTTGGCCGAGTCGAGCGCCACCGCCCGGTCCAGGTAGGGCAGCGCCGTCGCCCAATCCTGGTTGGCCAGCGAATGCCAGATGCCTAACGCCGTGTATCCTTCCGACAGCGTGGAGTCGAGACGGACCGCGCGCTCGGCGGCCGACCGGGCGACCTCCCGCACCTCGCCCGGGCGCATGTCGCCGAACCCGGCCTCGAGCGTGTAGGCGCTGGAAAGCTCGGCCCAGGCCAGGGCGTAGCCGGAATCCCGCGCGATCGCCTGCTTGAAGTAGTCGATGCCGCGCCGCATGCTGGCTGGCGTTCGCTGGTTCCAGTAGTAGTGCCCCTGCAGATAGAGATTGTACGCCTCGAAGTTCGCGGTGGTATGGCGGGGCGTGGAGGCGGTGACCGTGATGCCTAACGCCGGCTGGAGCTGCGCCACGATGGTGTGGGCGAGCGAATCCTGCAGCGCGATCACGTTGCGCATTTCGCCGTCGAAATCGCCGGTGTTGAGACTCCGCCCGGTCGCCCCGTCGATCAAGCCCCAGGTCACGCGCACATTGGGGCCGCTGCTTCGCACGCTGCCGTCGATCAGCAATTTCACGTGCAGCGTGTCGGCCGATTGCTGGGCGGTGAGCCCCTTGTTCTTCAGCGAGAACGACGATGTGCGGCCGGCCACCTGTATGCCGTTCACCCGCGAGAGAGCGGTGATGAGCTCGTCGGTGACGCCGTCACTGAAGTACTCCATCTCCCGGCTGTCGCTGCGATTCGCGAACGGGAGCACGCCCACCGAGGGGATGATCGACGCGGCCCGCACCGGCAGTGCGGGTACGGATTCGTGCTGCCTCAGCAGCACGGCGGACAGGGTCACCGCAACGAGGACGGCGCCCGCCCCCAGCACGACGCCGGGCCGGCGCAGCAGCGGCGGCTTCACCGCCGTCGTCGCGGGCGTCGCCACGACGCCGCGGTTCGCGCTCTCCGCGGCGTCGAGAGCATCTGCCATGTCCCGCCCGGAGCCGTAGCGCTTCTCGGGGGTCACCTGCATCGCGGTAGCGACGATCGCCCTCACCGGCGGCGGGATGCCAGCCGGCATGGCCGGCGCGGCGCCGGCGAAGCGCTTTGCCATGATCGCCTGCGCCGTCGGACCGGAAAACGGCGGTTCGCCGGTGAGCATTTCGTGTAGCACGCACCCCAGTGCGTAGAGGTCGCTCCGGCCATCGAGCAGCCGGTCGCCACTCACCTGCTCGGGGCTCATGTACGCCGGCGTCCCCACCAGCAGACCCGTGGACGTGAGCATCTCACTCGTCTCGTCGGGCGTGACGGCGCGCGCGATGCCGAAATCCGTGATCAGCGCGTGCCGGTCGTCGAGGAGCACGTTGTCCGGTTTGATGTCGCGATGCACCACTCCGTGCTGATGCGCGTAGTCGAGCGCGTCCGCCACCTCGCGCGCGATCCGCAGCGCGTCCGCCAGGGGAAGCGCGCCCACACGCCGCAGCCGCTCGCGCAGCGACTCGCCGCCCACGTACGGCATCACGTAGAAGAGCAGACCCGCGGCCTCGCCGGAGTCGAACAGCGGCAGGATATGCGGGTGTCGCAGCCGAGCCGCTACCTGGATCTCGCGAAGGAAGCGCTCGGATCCTACCGCCGCGGCGATCTGGGGGTGAAGCACCTTGACCGCGACCGGACGGTCGTGCCGCACGTCATGCGCCAGCAGCACGCTCGCCATGCCTCCACGGCCGATCTCGCGGTCGATTGTATATCGGCCGGCGAGGGCATCTCGCAATGCGGAGACGAGATCTGACACGACGGGAGGCGGAGATGGGCCACTCCGGCCACGCGCCGGACGCGCGTGCCGCGGCGCCCATAGTATCTCTGTCCGTCCGTGGCGGAGGAAGTGGGAATCGAGCACCTGCCGCATCCTCGTCGGCCCCGGCGCTCAGCAGAGAGATCTTCTCCTGGTCCGAAGGGCCGGCCGACAAGACGAATATGGGTGCGGGTGATCTTGCGGTTTTCGCCCCGCGTCCAATCTCCTGGTCGATCGTGTAGCGGCCGGAGCGTGCGTCGCATAATGTCGAGGACAGGTCGCTCACGGTGTGCTCGTCGCCCGGAGAAATGGTAACCCACACACACGATACGGCGAGAGCGCCGGGCTGCCGTCCCCGGGACATTCGGTGACCGCCACGCCCTCCCACGACGCCCGCCGAGCCGCCACCCGCTTCATCGTCTGGCTGGGCATCGTCAGCCTGCTCGCCGACATGACCTACGAAGGGGCGCGCAGCATCATCGGCCCCTACCTGAGCGAGTTCGGCGCCAGCGCGATGCAGGTGGGCTTCGTGGCGGGGTTCGGCGAGATGGTCGCGGCGGGCCTTCGTTTCTTCACCGGCCGGCTGGCCGATCGCACACGGGCGTACTGGCCAATCACCATCGGCGGCTACGCGCTCAACCTGATCGTCGTTCCGGCGCTGGCGTTCGCCGGAAGCTGGCAGGCCGCCGCGCTCCTCGTGGTCGCCGAGCGATTCGGCAAGAGCGTGCGTGGACCGGCGAGGGATGTGCTGCTGTCCGAAGCCACCCAGGAGGTGGGACACGGCTGGGGCTTCGGGCTGCACACGGCGCTCGATCAGACGGGCGCGGTGCTGGGTCCGCTCGTGGTCGCGGCCGTCGTTGCCCGCTCGCAGCGCTTCGCGCCGGGTTTCCTCGTCCTTGCCGTGCCGGCGGTGGCCTGCATCGTCGCGCTCGTGCTGGCTCGCATCACGCACCCGTCGCGCGGCGCGCCGCCGCCCCCGGCGATCCACCAGCAATCCCTCCCGCGCGTCTTCTGGATCTACTGCGCGGTGGCCGGACTCATGGCGTGCGGCTTCGTCGACTTCGCCCTGCTCGCGTATCACCTCGAGAAGACCGCGCTCGTCTCCGCGCCGACGATTCCGCTGTTCTACGCGGGGGCGATGGCCGTGAACGGCGCCGCGGCGCTGCTATTTGGGCGGCTGTTCGACCGCTACGGCATAGCCGTGCTGTCGGCCGGAATACTCGTCTCCGTATTCGCGCTGCCGCTGGGATTCCTCGGTGGTCCCGGCGAGGTGGCGGTTGCCGTGACCTGCTGGGGGATCGGCCTTGGCGCCGCCGATGCGACCCTCAGGCCGGGGATTGCGCGCGTGGTCTCGATGCACAAGCGCGGAACGGCATTCGGCAGCTTCAACGGTGTGTACGGGGTGCTCTGGTTCGTGGGCAGCGTGATCATGGGCCGCCTCTACGATCACTCGATTGTCGCACTCGTGGTGTTCGGGGTCATCCTGAAAGTCGCGGCGGCGGTGGGATTCCTCGCGCTGCGAAGGGATCTCGCGGGGGCGGCGATTCCCTGATGCCGCTACCCCGGCCCTCCTTCGGCGGAACGCGAACACACGTTTCGCCCGGCGCGGAGATGTCCGCGCGGACTCAGCGTCCCTTTCGCAGCTCGATGCGGCCGTTCCCCGACACCAGCCGCAGGCGGGGGCCGCCCTTGCCGATCGTGCCGCGCACGTGGGACTGGGTGATCCGGCCCGACACCGTGATCGGGAAATCGCTCTCGATGCTGCCATTCCCCGTCGAGGCGTCGAGGTCGGCCGAATAGTCCGACGGCAGCGTGATCGTGATCCGTCCGTTGCCCGTGGTGAAGGTCATCGCCTCGGTGCTGCGCAGCGCGTCCATGGAAACCGTGATGTCCCCATTCCCGGAGTTCGCCGACACCGGACCGACCGACGTCGCGATCGACACGTCGCCGTTGCCGGAGTTGGCATCGACCGAACCACGCGCTCCTTCCACGGTTACGGCGCCGTTGCCTGACGAGGCGTGCACCGCGCCGCCCGAGCCGTTCACGCGTACGCGTCCGTTCCCGCTGGCGGCCACCACTTCGTCGGTTGCGCCGCTCACGCTCACGTCGCCGTTCCCGGAGGCGGCGCGGATACGCACGCCGTGTGGCAGCCGGATGGTCACGCGCAGGCTGGCGCGATCGCGCCATGAGCGCGTGCGCCCACCGTGGATCCCGTCCGTGTCGCACGCGTCATCATCCTCGTACACGGCGCAGATGGTGGTGCCGTCGTTGCCGTGCATGACGATAAAGCCGATGTCCGTGGCGCGACCTCGTCTCAGCACCTTCTCGGCGCGCACCTCCACCTGGTCGCTCGACCCCTCGGTCACTTCCACACCGCCCATGCTGGCATTGAAGCGAAACCACTCGCCGGGCGCGACACGGTCGGACCAGGTCCAGACGTCCTGACTGCGCCCGACCACGTTCTGCGCCGACGCCATCGGTGCGAGCGCGGTGAGGGCCGCGGTGGTGGCGAGGCCCACCATGGCGGCGCTGACAAGAGCAAGTGTTCGCATCGTGGCGGTTCCCGGGTAGACGACTCGAATCAAGCAGGTGACTCGAATAATAGGACAACCACAAGAGCCCGCGGGTTTGAGCGGGACGCCGACTGGAACAGCCAGCTTGGACGGGTCAGTCGGATCGAGGGCGAGCACGGCGAGAACGGCCGCCAGCACCAGCACGACCCGCATGGTGAGCCCCATCGTTCACCTCGGACCTGGCGCGCCCGTTGCGTCCGGCTTCTGGAATCCGGTCCGGGTGCACGGCCGGATAGCGCATCGAGCGAAAGCTGTCGGTCAGGCCCCGCACAGCCGCAGAGAACATCTTCCGTGACGTGATTCATCGGTGCACCGTTCCGGGCAGCGACAGTCGCCCCATCATGCCGATGGTGGCGGCACGCCAACTCCTGACCCGGGCGATATCTCATCGTGCCTGACATATTCGCGCGAGTCCGCGTTGCCGGCGGCGTTGTCGCGCTCCTGCTGGTCCTGCGCGCACCGCCGGTGGAATGCCAGGACTCCGCCGCCGTCCGAATCACGCCGGTGCGCGTCACCGTCACCCGCGATGCGGCCCGGTCAACGTTCGACCTCCCGTTCGCGCTCACGCGCCTGACGATCGACTCGTCGCGCGCCGGCACCAGGCGGGCGTCGCTCACCGACATGCTGGCGTTCGTTCCCGGGGTCAGTGTCGCCAACCGGTTCAACCCGACTCAGGATCCCCGGCTCGCGATCCGGGGCTTCGGTGCCCGCTCGGCGTTCGGGATCCGCGGCGTGCGCATTCTCCGCGACGGGATTCCGCTCACCCAGGCCGACGGCCAGACCGCGGTCGACTACCTGGACCTCGAGACGGTCGCCGCGGTCGAGGTCATCCGGGGCAGTGCCGGCGCGCTATACGGCAACTCGTCAGGCGGCGTGGTGGACTTCCGCACCGAGGCGCCGCCCGATTCCGGCGCCGAGGCGCGTGTGCGCGCGTTCTACGCCGACGGGGTGAAGCGCGCGTCGGCCTACGTGGGCGGGCGCGCCCGCAAGGTCGGGATGCAGGCGACGTCCAGTTGGAACCAGGGCCAGGGGCCGCGCAAGTATTCCCGCTTCCGGAATACCAGCGCCAACGCCGACGCCCGATGGGCCGCCGGCGGCACGCGGTACCTGGCCCAGGTCAGCTGGTTCGATTCACCCCTGGCACAGAATCCGGGATCGCTCACCGCCGCGGAAATGGCCTCCGACCGCACGGCCGCCGATCCCACCAACGTCAGAAAGAAAGCGAGCAAGACGGTCACGCAATCGATCCTGGCGCTCCAGGCGTCTCACGACGGCGATCGGGGCTCCCTCAACGTCAACCTGCACGGCGGCCTGCGGTCGCTCGACAATCCGCAGAGCTTCGCGATCGTGTCGTTCGACCGGATGACGTTAGGCGGATCGGCGCGCGGGCAGTACAATCTCACAGCCGCCGGGCGTCCGGTGCGCCTGGCCGCCGGCATCGACCTGCTCAGTCAGGACGACGACCGGCAGAACTTCGCGAACTGCGCCGGGCTCACCGGCACCCGTCCCGCCACCTGTCCCGGCACCTCCGATCAGGGGAGTATCACGGTGGATCAGCGCGAGCGCGTGCTGGGTCTGGGAGCCTACGCCCGCGCCGAGGTGGATCCTACCGAACGGCTGTCCCTCGCCGCGACGGTGCGGGGCGATCGGACCCGGTTTGGCGTACTGGACCACCGCCCCACCGGCGTGCCGGGCGAACAGTCGCGCACGCTGAGCGACGTCACGCCGATGGCGGGGATCAACTGGCGGGTCGCGGCGCTGGCGTCACTGTACGCGAATGTATCGTCGTCGTTCGAGACACCGACGACCACCGAGTTGGCCAATCAGCCCGACGGGAGCGGTGGGCTCAATCGCGCGCTCAAGCCGCAGCACGGACGCACGATCGAGGCGGGCGCCAAGGGCATCTGGCACGGCCAGTTGAGCTACGACCTGGCGCTCTATCGTGTCACCACGACGGATGAACTGATCCCGTTCGAGGTCCCCGACGGCAGCGGACGCCGGTACTACCGGAACGCCGGACACACCGAACGGCGCGGCGCCGAGATCGGGCTCTCCGCGGCCCGCGGCATTTTCTCGTTAGGTGCGTCGGGCGGATGGCTCCGCTACACGTATCAGGATTTCGTGGTGAGCGGGACCAGCTATCGTGACAACCACGTGCCGGGCGTGGCGCCGGCCACCTTGAGCGCCTATGCCACCGCGCGGCCGGCATGGGCCCTGGTCGCCGTGGAACTGCAGCACGCCGCGCGGCAGCCGGCCGACGATGCGAACGCCAACTACGCGAACGCCTACACCGTGGTCAACGCGCGACTGGCGCTGGAGCTCACGAGACTGGGGGCCCAGCCCGTGATCGGCATCGACAACATCTTCGACAGGACGTATGCCGCGAACGTGGTGTCGAACGCGTCGAACGGTCGCTTCTTCGAGCCCGGGCCGGGACGGACGGTGTGGGTGGGACTGCGGGTCTACTCCTCCACTCGGTAGAACGGTGCGAGGACTACGGGTCATAGCGCATAGCTCACAGCGCTACTCGCTCTATGAGCTATGAGCTGCGCATCCTGAGTCCCCTACTTCGCAGAGACCAGAATCTTCCGCGGCTTCGCGCTCTCCGCCTTCGGCACCGTAATCGTCAGGACGCCGCTGGTGAAGTCGGCCGTGATCCCGTCGCCCACCACGTACTGCGGGAACCGCAGCGAACGCGTGAATGAGCCCGACGCCCGCTCGGCGAAGAAGACGCGCAGCTCGCCGTTCTCCGGCGCCTGCATCGCGGGAGCACGATTCCCCTGAATGGTCAGGGTATTGCGGTCGAAGTTGATGTCGACGTGCTCGGCGGACACGCCGGGCAGATCAAGCTTGACGAGAAAAGCGTTTTCAGTCTCCCAGGCATCGAGCGCCGGGACCCAGTACTGCTCCACGAGGCTGCCCTTCGAGGCGTCGCTATTCGTTCGTCCAGATATGTCGCCCATCGCGCGGCTGAGCGTGACCATGCGATCGAGCACCGCATTGATCGGGGAGATCGTGACCATGACTTCCTCCATGACGTGCTGATAAGGTTGCGGTCTGATTGACTTCAGCAGGCGGCCGACCCACAACGGGGCCCGGCTCAGTGACTCCGCCGTGAGACCAGGCACGAGCCGTACCTCTCAGGAGTTGTCATCGTGGCAAGCTCGGTACGACGCGGCTTGTCAGCATGACCGGGCACTGGTCGAGATGGCAGGCTGGATACCGCCATGGGCCACAGTCCCGAGGCCAGAGGCCAAACCCCGAGGCGGCGCCATGACCTTTCTGGCCTTGGCTATGGCCTATGACCTATGGTATGGCCCATGCCCTTGCCTCATTCATACCTCAGTGCCTCGACCGGATCGAGGCGCGCAGCCCGCCGCGCCGGCCAGATGCCGAACACGAGTCCAATCGCGCTCGCGAATCCGAACGCCACCGCGACCGACCAGGGGTCGACCGCCGTATTCCACCCCATGGTGCTCTGCGACACCTGCGAGGCACCCACACCCACCGCGATGCCGATCGCCCCGCCGAGCAGACAGAGCACCACGGCCTCCGCCAGGAACTGCAGGAGGATGTTCGAGCGGGTGGCGCCCAGTGCCTTCCGCACGCCGATCTCGCGCGTGCGCTCCGTGACGGAGACGAGCATGATGTTCATGATGCCGATCCCACCCACCAGCAGGCTCACCGCGGCGATGCCCGCCAGCAGCAGCGTGAAAACGGCGGTGGTCTCGCTCAGGGCGACCAGGAAGTCGGCCTGGTTGCGCATGTTGAAGTTGTCGGGACTCCCCGGACGCAGCCTCTGGGATCGACGCAGCGCAGACTGGATCTCGGCCATGGCGCGCATGAGCGAATCCTCGGACACCGCGCGGGCCCAGATGTCGTCGATGCGGTTCTGGCCGAACACCTCGAAGCGGCCGGTCTCGTAGGGTATGAGGATCTGCTCGTCGGCATCCCCCACGCCTGTCACGCCCCGATTCTGCAGCACGCCGACCACGGTGAAGGCGCGGCCCGAGATGCGGATCTGTTCTCCAACCAGGCCGGCTCCGTCGTCACCGGTGAGGTAGGGCAGCACACCCGCACCGATCACGGCCACCCGCCGCTTCTGATGATCTTCCAGCTCCGTGAACATCCGTCCGTAGGCCAGCCGGAATCCGCGCACCGTCAGGAAGTTCGCGTTGCTCCCGGTCACCTGGACGCTGGCATTGTGGGCGCCCCACACCACGTGGAGGGTCCGATCCTGCGTGTAGTTCACCCCAACCACGTTCGGTGCGCGCTCGAGAATCATGTCCACGTCCTTCGTCGTCAGGCGCGCGGGGTCGGCGGTGCTAATGCCGCCCTGGCGCACCCGCCGCGGATCGATCTGGATGATGGTCGTTCCGAGGCGCTGGATCCGGTCGCGCACCGATCGCTCGGCCCCGTTCCCGAGCGCGACCATGGTGATCACCGAGCCGACGCCGATCATGATCCCGAGCATAGTGAGCAGCGAACGGAGCTTGTTCGCGCGGAGTGCGGCGAGGGCAACGGCGATGATCTCGGCAAGCAGCATGTGGTCTGTCGCGATTCGTGGATCTGTCCAGCAGTGACCGGTGAGCACGCCGAGGACCGAACTGGCACGCCTGCCGACTGCTGGCGGTCGGTATGAGCGCCGCCGGCGCCGGCCAGTTCCGTTCGCGGGCGCGACATGGAGAATGCATCGCCGACCTGACAGGGGCCTGTCAAACAGTCGCGGATCCGAATCTTCCTTCCAACCCCATGGGGTGCCTGGCGCTGCACACCCGGGGGTGCCGGGGGCAGGGCGTCGGCGCGCGGGCTGTGAGGGGGGGCGGCGGCTTCCGCGTCCCGGGCGTCGGGCTGCGGTTCGAGTGGCCCAAGGGACAGCCACACAGCGAGTTGCCGTCGGAACACGTTTAACATCCTGTGCCGGCTGCGCGTCTAAGAACCTGCTGGCCCACTTCGGCTGTGAGGATTTTCTCCGTGCATTTCCGTGCCCTGGCGCTCGGCGCCCGACGCTGGCACCGCATTGCTCTCCTGTTCGCGCTTTTTCTCGCCGCCCCCGCCGTTGCGCGCGCCCAGATCGGCGTCACCACCGACATCATCACCGGGACCGTCAAGGCCGAGAACGGCGCCCCAATCGAGGGCGCGACCGTCGAGGTCACGTCGCTCGAGACCACCGTGACGCGTCGCGCCCGCACGAACGCGCAGGGCCGCTACACGATCCTGTTCCCGGACGGTGGCGGCGACTACCAGGTGGTGATCCGCCAGATCGGTCTCGCGCCTAACGCGCAGCGGCTCACTCGTATCGCCGACGAGGACCGGCTGGTGGCCGACGCGGTGCTGTCGATGAACGCGACCACGCTGCAGGGTGTGAACGTTACGGGGCGGCAGCCGCTCCCGCGTGGCGGCGATCTCCCCACGCCGGGGTCGATCGAGCGGGCGTTCACGCCCGACCAGGCGGCCAGGCTCCCGGTGGATGCCAGCGATCTGCTGAACCTGGCACTCCTGTCGCCTAACGTGGTGGCGATCACCGGGTCCGACACGACCGCGGCAGGGTTCTCGGTTGCGGGGCAGCGCCCCGAGGCGAACGCCATCACGCTGGACGGCGTGAGCTTCGGCACCACCGAGGTTCCGTCCGAGGCCACCCGCAGCACCCGGGTGATCACCAGCACCTACGACGTCACCCGCGGGCAGTTTTCGGGCGGTCTCATCGCGTCGACGACGCGGTCGGGGACGAACCGTCCGCAGGGGAACTTCTCCTACCAGCTCCGCGACGATCAGCTCGTGATCAGCGGCGAGGATGCGTCGCCGTTGTCGCAGGGTTATACGCAGAACCAGCTGTCGGGCGGGTTCGGTCGGGCCATCGTGCAGGACAACCTGTTCGCGTTCGGGTCGCTCCAGCTTCGCCAGCGCCAGGACATCCTCCCGTCACTGTACAACGCCGATGCCACCACGCTGTCGCGCTTCGGGGTGAGTTCCGATTCGGTGGCGCGGTTCTTCAGCATCGCGGCGCAGAACGGCATGAAGGCGGGGTCGTATTTCGATCCCAACCGGACGTCCAACAACCTCTCCGGCCTCGTCCGCACCGACTGGCTGATGCCGAACGGTCATTCGCTGTCGCTGCGCTGGGACGGGAACTGGAGTGACCAGGATCCGGCGCGGGTCGGGACGCTGTCCCTGCCGCAGACGGGCGGCACCTCGAAGAACTGGGGCGCCGGGGTGATGGCGACGTACACGTCGATCTTCGCCGGCAAGTACATCAACGAACTGAAGGCGTACTACTCCGGCAGCCAGCGGGACCAGGGGGCGTTCCTGACGCTGCCGGCCGGCCGCGTCCAGGTCGCGTCCGATCTGACCAGCGGCGCCACGCGCGCGGTTTCCACCCTCACCTTCGGGGGAAACACGGGGCTGCCGCAGAACGGACGCAGCACCGGATTCGAGGCCACCGACGAGGTCTCCTGGCTCACGCCGGGACACCGGTTCAAGCTGGGCGGGCTGTTCAACCAGCAGACGTTCAAGCAGGACGTGACGTCGAACCGGTTCGGGACCTACATGTTCAACTCGCTGGCGGATTTCGACGCCGGCCAGGCGACGAGCTTCACCCGGACGCTGCAGCCTAACGTGCGACAGGGGTCGCAGATCAATGCCGCGCTCTATCTCGGAGATGTCTGGCGGGTCTCGCGGTCGCTGCAGGTCACTTACGGCGGCCGGCTGGAAGGCGGACGCTTCGGCGATGCGCCGAAGGAGAATCCGGCGGTGGAGCAGGCGTTTGGACACCGCACCGACTTCCTGCCGAAGGAGGTGCACGTCAGTCCGCGAGTGGGATTCACGATGACGCTCGGCTCGTCCGGTGGTGGTCCTGGTGGAGCGGACGGTGGCGGCCGCGGTGGCGGGGGCGGTGGCGGCGGCTTTGGCGGTCGAGGCGGCGGTGGATTCGGCGGCCGTGGCGGGGGCGGATTCGGCGGTGGATTCGGCGGTCGTGGTGGCGGGAGCAATCCGCTCATCCTGCGCGGCGGAGTCGGCGAATTCCGCAGCACGGTGAGCTCCAACCTGTTCTCGGCGGCAGCGGCGGCGACCGGCCTCGCGAATGCGGAAGCACAGCTGGTTTGCACCGGGGCCTACGTTCCGCAGCCCGACTGGTCGGCGTTCGAGCTCGACCCGTCGGGCATTCCCAGCGAGTGCGCAGGCGGCGGCAATCTGTATTCGCCCACCGGCGTGCCCAACGTCACGCTGTTCGACAGGAACTTCCAGGCTCCGCGCGCCTGGCGCGCCTCGTTAGGTGCTCAGCGCCGGTTCTTCGAGCGCTATTCGTTCAGCGCCGACCTCAGCTACTCGCGCGGGGTGGCCCAGACGGGCTATCGCGACCTCAATCTGCGCGAGACACCGCAGTTCAATCTGGCGGCGGAGGACGGGCGGCCGGTCTACGCCGATCCAGCCTCGATCGTGCCCACCAGCGGCACCACCAACCTCCTCGCCTCGCGACTCAATCCGAACTTCAGCCAGGTGCTGCTGACGAGCTCCAATCTCGGATCGGAATCGAAGCAGCTGTCGCTGTCCCTGAACGGCATCACCACCCGGGGCGCGATCTTCAACCTGGGATACGCCCTCGGCTTTTCGCGTGACCAGTCGTCAGGCGGCGGATTCGGCGGCGGAGGCTTCGGGCGCAACACCGGTGGCGGCTTCTCCTCGGGCGGCGGCGGCTTCTCGTCGGCCACCACCGCCGGCGACCCCAACGTGCACGAGTGGGCGGTGAGCAACTTCGATCGCCGGCACTCGATCACCGGATCGATCACCTATCCGATCAACCTCGGGATGGAAGTGACCGCCGTGGGACGGCTGTCGTCGGGAGCTCCGTTCACACCGATGGTGAGCGCGGACATCAACGGTGACGGCGCACGAAACGACCGCGCGTTCCTGTTCAACCCATCCAGCGTCGGCGATACCGCGATCGCCAACGGCATGGAGCGCCTGCTCGCCGGCGCGTCGCCGGGGGTGCGGGAGTGCCTGAGCAACAACCTCGGAACCATCGCCGAGCGCAACTCCTGCCGTGGACCGTGGCAAACCAGCCTGGAGTTCCAGCTCAACTGGCGCCCGGCGCTGCTTGGACTGAACCGCCGCCTGATGGTGTCGGTGGTGACCCAGAATTTCCTGGGCGGCATGGACCAGCTCCTCCACGGCAAGAACAATCTGCATGGCTGGGGCTCGTTCCGCGGCGAGGACAACACGCTGCTCTACGTGCGTGGCTTCGATCCGTCGTCGCAGAGCTACATCTATCAGGTCAACGAGCGCTTCGGGTCGTCGCGTCAGGGGCAGAACGGCATCCAGATTCCGTTCCAGGTGGGCATCAACGCGCGCTACACGCTCGGCCCCGACCGCGTGCGCGATGCGATCGACGCGGTTCGCGGCGCGGCGTTCGGTGGCCGCGGCGGCCGTGGCGGTGGCCCCGGAGGCGGCGGCCCGGCCGCCTTCGCCACCGCGCTGGCGAACGTGAACCCGGTGAATTCCATCATTCAGATGAAAGACACCCTCAAGCTCAGCGATGATCAGGTCGCGAAGCTGCAGGTGATCGCGGATTCACTGAACGCGAAGAACACCGTGCTTGGTCAGGACGTACAGAAACAGGTGTCGAACGCCGGGGCAAACCCCGATATGGCGGCGCTGATGCCGAAGCTCCGGCCGCAGCTCGACAAGCTCCAGAAAAATCAGCAGGACGCCCTGAAGCAGGTGCAGGCCATCCTCACCGCCGACCAGTGGGCGAAGGTGCCCAACCGGGTCAAGAATGGTCGCGGCTTCGGCGCCGGGCCGGGGCAGGGAGGTCGCCCGGGACGGCCACCCGGTTCCCCCTGACCGGAGGGGACGGCTCGTCAGGCAGCGGCCCCGGCGCGCGCCGGGGCCGCTGCATTTCCACGGCCTGCTGTTCGGTGGGATCTCGGCGAGCGTCTGGATCGGCTGAAGTCCCCATGCCCGACGAGCCCTTCGCGGCGGTGTCCACCGCGATCTCGATGACGAACAGCTGCGAGCCCACCGGGAGGAACTGGCTCCAGTCCTCCTCCTTCGCGCCAGCGGCGCGGAAGCGCACGTCACTTCGCGGGGTGACGTTGCACACGAGGAAAGCGCCGCGCCAATCCGACGTCACGGTGGTTCCGCCGGCCCGGCGACGTACCGGCGTGCCGGCCGACGAATCGAGGAGCGTGGACCACCCGACCTCCATGCGGTAGTTGGCGATCGGCCGGCCGGAGTGGATGTCGCGCAGCACTCCGTACAGGGGAACGCCATCGCCGCGTGCCTTTCCCTCACACAGGTCCGCCGCCATGTGGCCGACGTCCGGAATGCTCACGTCCACCCGCGTCGCGCCACCGGGCTCGAAGGTCAGGGTGCCCCGCAATACGAAACCGCCGGCCTCCGCCGAGCCGGCACGCATCACGCGTATCTCGTAGGTGCCAGCCAGAATCGTGTCGATGCGGAACGCCCCTTCATCATCCACCAGCACGCGCTTGTCCGTGCCGATGACCTCCACGGTCGCGCCGCGAGCCGGCTGGTTCACGCCATCCCGGATGTGACCCACCGCGGTGACGAAATGGTCCTGCCTCGACAGGCTGGTCAGCACGAAGCCGCCGCCCTCGCGAATATCCAGCGAGCGCGCGTCACGAGGCGGCCTGGATCCATCCTGCTGCAGCGGGTGGCGAATCAGCCAGCGATCGTCCACCCAGACGCCGTTGGGCAGGCGCGAGAACGAGATGCGGCCTTCGGCGCGGCGCCCGCGCAGCGGCTGAAGGCCGGTGTAGGCATACTCGAGGTCGCGCAGTTCGCCGCTGAACGCATCGATCCACAGCACCCCTTCCACGTCGTTGGTGTTGGCGCGGGTGGGCCGGAAGGTGAGTCCGATTCGCGGGGCTGCGGCGCTGTCGTCGCGGACGAGCGAGAAGCAGTGGCTGGCGAGAAACTCCGGCGACATCAGCACCTGCGCGTCGGGCCCGTAGTAGTTGATCTGCCCGCCGAGGGTCTGGCGCCAGTAGCCGTAACGGGCAAGATCGGCCGGCGGCGCGGTGCGGAACGGACGCTCATCCCGCACCTGCAGAATGTTGTGGTCCTCATGGAGCACCACGCCCGACTCGGCGTCGTACTCCCGGGTGTACATGAAGACATCGGCCTGGACCTGTTGGGCGTGCGCGATTTCCGTGGATGCCAGTGCCGCCCACACGTTGTCCCACACCTCGGTGGTGACCACATCGAGATCGCCGGACCGGCGACAGGCGCTGCGCCCCTGCACACGGACGGTCGCCAACCGGACGGTGAACGGCCTGAGGGAGACCGGTTCGACGCGTGATTCACCGGCGCCTAACGTGATGGTGCTGTCGATCCACGGTGTGAAACCGATGGCGCGTATGTCGAGCGCGTACGAGCCGGCGGCGGGAGCGCCGAGGGCGAACGTTCCGTCCCGGTCGCTGATGGTGCGTCGCAGGCCGGCGTTCCCCGCGCGCCCGGTGAGCGTCACCACGGCGCCACCAACCGGGGCGCCCGACAGGGCATCGGTGACCGTCCCGGTGACGACCTGCGCCGGGAGCGGGCGACTGGCGAACAGATGTACCGAGGCAGCGACGAACGCACAGCGCCCCGCCAGGGCGGTCCAGGGATGTCGACGCATGACAACACCTTCGGGGCCAGTACCAGGACGACGCTAGCCTGCTCCGTGAAGGGAGTCAATGGAACTGAAGGGCCAAAGGCCAAAGCCAAAGCCACCAACCGACCCGCCGGTCCGAGGGCGTCGGTCATCCGCCGCCCCGCGGCCCGGTCGATGGACTCCGACCGGCCTGGCCTGTGACCTAACTGTCCCGCAGGGCGATCACCGGATCGACGCGGGAGGCGCGCAAGGCCGGGATGGCACACGCCACCACCGCGATCACGCCGAGGACTGCGCTGACCAGCAGGAGTGCCAGTGGATCGTGGGGGCGCACGCCGAACAGCAGCCGCTCGATCAGCCGGCCGGCGGCGAGCGCACCCCCGATGCCCAACAGCAGTCCGACCATCGTGAGCCGCAGTCCCTGCCGCACCACCATGCCGAGGATCCGCGACTGCGGGGCGCCTAACGCGGTGCGAACTCCGATCTCCCGGGTCCGCTCGGCGACCGAGGTGGCGAGGACGCCAAAAATGCCGGCCGCCGCCAGCGCCAGCGCGATCAGCGCGAACACCCCGAACGTGGTGAGCGCGAGTCGTCGCTGGGAGGTCGATTGCGCCAGCAGCGATTCCATCGTCGCCACCTTTTCGATCGCCACGTTGGGATCGACCGACCGGACGGCGCGCCGGATTGCTGAGGCGAACGACGAAGGATCGCCCGCCGTCCTGGCCACCAGGGACATGCCGCCGTCGGTGTAGGGCTGGCCAACCGGCAGATACATCTGCAGCTCGTCGCCCGAGTCGAGGCCACGATGGTGCGCGTTCCCCACCACGCCCACGATCGTCAGCCAGGGATTGTCCGGACCACCGATATGGATGCGGTGACCGAGTGGATCGGCCGCGCCGTAGAGCCGCTGTGCCATGACCTGGTTGATCAGCACGACCGGGTCCGATCGACGCACCTCGTCGGCCGTGATCGTGCGTCCACGGCGCACGGAGATGCCCATCGCCTGGAGAAAATCGGCTGTCATCGAGTACCGGAGGGCGGACGGATCCCGCTCGGAAGCGGGGTCCGGATTCACATCACTGTGCACGCCGTACATGTCGATGTTTCCGCCCAGCGGGAGCTCGCTCGCGGCTCCCGCCGCCAGCACGCCGGGAACCGCCGCGACGGCATCCACCGCATCGTGGAAGAACTGCTGAACCAGCGCGTTGTCGCGATACTTCGAGCCGGAAACCTGCACTTCCATCGTCAGGCGGTTGTGGACGTCGAAACCGGTATTGACCGCGAGCAGCCGGCTGAGGCTCTCGAACAGGAGCGTCGCGCCAGCGAGCAACGTGACGGCGAGCGCGACTTCGGTGATCACCAGCATCGCCCGGAGACGATGACGCACCCCCTGCGACAATCCGCGCGCGCCGGCCTTCAGCAACCCGTGCAGATCGCTGCGGGCCGTCGCGATCGCGGGCAGCAGACTTGCCGCCAGCCCCGTCAGCATCGCCACCAGGAAGGTGAACGCGAGCACGACTCCATTGACGCGAATGTGCTCGATGCGGGGTATGCCTGCGGGCTGGAATCGCAGGAAGAGGCGTACTCCCACGACCGCGAGAACCGCGCCTAGCGCCCCCGCGACCAGGGCCAGCACCAGACTCTCACTCAGGATCAGTCGAACCAGGCGGCGTCGGCCGGCGCCGAGCGCCGTCCGCACCGCGAACTCCGACTCGCGACGAATCGTGCGCCCGAGGATGAGATTTGCGGCATTTGCGCAGGCGATGAGCAGGACGAATCCGACGGCCCCCACCAGGGCGAGGAGCGCCGGCCTGGCCATGCGAGTCATGTAGTCGTGCAGCGGGACGAGCGAAACGCCATTGTCGTCGTAGTCCTGCGGCGCCTGCGCGATGATCGTGGGCATCAGCGCACTCAGCTCGCGCTCGGCGCTGGCGATCGTGAAGCCATTGCGAACACGGGCGACCACCCGGAGGTGGCGGCAGCTTCGGCAGGCGTAGGGGAGCGAGGCGTCATATCCCAGCGGCCCGAAGATCTCCGAGCCGGGAGCGAGAACGCTCTCGAAGTCCGGTGGAAGCACGCCAACGACGGTGTAGGGCGTGTCGCCGAGGGGGACCGTCCGGCCGATGATGGCACTGTCGCCGCCGAACCGGCGCTGCCAGAGGCCGTAGGTCAGGATGAGGACCCGGTTGGCGCCGTTCCGGTCCTCCTCCGGCGCGAAGTCCCTGCCTAACAACGGCTGGACGCCGAGTACGTGGAAGAACCGGGCGGTGACGCGTTGGCCGTCGAGCCGCTCGGGCTCGCTGCCTCCCCGGATGATCGGCTGCCAATAGCTCATCGCAGCGGCCGACTCGAGGCTTTTCGTCTCGCGCTGGAGGTCGGTGAAGGTGAGGTAGCCGACGTTGCTCTCGGTACCCGCGCGCTCGCGCTCCCAGAGGAGCACCACCCGGGAGGGGTCGCGCAGGCCGGGGAGCTCGAACAGAGCCGGATAGACGATGCTGAAGATGCCGCTCGCCGCGCCAATGCCGAGCGCCAGCGTGAGTACGATGAGCGCGCTCACACCGGGCGTGCGAGCGATGGTGCGGACGGCGAATCGCAGATCACTGAGGAGCGAGCGCATACCGGTCTCCTGTGGAGCGTCAGGCACGCGAGGCGCCCGAGGTGATGGCCAGGGAGAAAGGAGCATCCGAAGGGCCTCGCGCCAGAACCAGCGTCGGGCCGATCGCCGACCCACTGCGCTCACCCGATTGTGAAAGGCTTCCTCGAGGTCGCCGAGAATGAACTCGCGATCGAGGTCGGGGAGGCGGCGCGACAGGAGCGTCACCGCGAGGCTCGGCGGTTGCAGCGCACGCCCTTCGTGGTCCGTCATCGCAGCTCCAGCCGTGGCGCGAGCCCGCGCGTCATGCCGCGCAGCGCGGCCAGCGACCGCTGGAGCTCGCGGGATCCGGCGGGGAGGAGGCGATAGTGTTTCTTCCGCCGACCGCCGCGGATCGGAAGGGGTTCGCCGGCCCACGACTCGACCATCCCTTTGGTCTCGAGGCGGCTCAGGGTCTTGTAGACACTGCCGAGTCCGACCTCGCGGCGCGCGTGTCGCGTGATCTCCTGCTGCACCGTGACGCCGTAGGCTGCATCGTCCAGCCGGGCGAGGGCGAGAAGGACGAGCTGCTCGAATTCACCGAGGGACTGGGGCACGGGGCGAGAGTCCAGGGTCAAAGGCCAAAGGCGAAAGGAGCGGGCTATTTCACTGACATTGTCGGGATAATAGACACCGTCTCGGCGGAAAGGGTTTGATGGGGCTTGAGGCCAAAGGCCAAGGGCCAAAGGTCAGCGGCCCAGGTCAGGGGCCAAAGGCCAGCGGCCAGAGGCCAGGTACCACAGATCATTCCTGGCCGCTTTGAAGTCAGGTCGAAGAGGAGCGCGAGGGAGCCATCCCCGCGTGTACCTCGCGTCCCACGCGCACCACGATGCCCGGGATGGCCTCGATGTCGATCCGGGTGGTGCGGAAGTTCACCACGCACGCGCGCAGCACGAACGCCCCGTCGATGAGCGCATTCGAGAGGAACACCTCCCCCTCGGCCTGCAGCCGCTCGAGCAGCGCCGCGTTCAGGTCGTTGAGATAGTCCGCCGATTCGTCGCCGGGCGCCTGACGATCCGGGGGGACGTAGCGGAATGTCGTGATGCTGAGGTTGTGGGTCAGCACCTCGAGTTCGGGCGTCTTCCGGACTTCGTCGTAAAGGTGACGCGCCAGCGCGATGTCTTCACGAATCAGCTGTGCGTGTCCGGCGCGGCCGGCCTGGCGCAGACCCAGCCACACCTTGAGCGCCCGGAATCCGCGCGAATTCTGTGGCCCGTACTCGTAATAGTTGCGCGGCTGCTCGCCCTCCATCTCGGCGAAGTGGTAGTACTCGGGATGAAAGCTGAACGCATCCATGAGATGCTGCGGGTCGCGGACCAGGATGCACCCTGCCTCGATCGGCGCGTACAGCCACTTGTGAGGATCGACCGCCACCGAGTCCGCCAGTGCGAGCGCCTTGAGATCGTCAGGCGCGTCGGGCAGCGCTGCCGCCGGCGCCCCGTATGCGCCGTCGACGTGAAACCAGAGGTCGTGCGTCCGGCAGACGGCGGCGATCTCGCGCAGCGGATCGACGGCGCCGGTACTCACCGTGCCGGCGGTGCCGACCACCAGAAAGGGGAACGCGCCCGCCTGACGATCGGCCGCGATCTGCCGCTCGAGATCCGACACGATCATGCGCTGCTCCGCGTCCACCTCGATCCACCGGATGGCGGAGAGTCCGAGCCCGAAGAGGTCGGCCGCCTTCTGGAACCAGGTGTGCGTTTCCTTCGAGGCGTAGGCGACGAGCTGGCGGTCGCCACCACGGAGCCCCAGCGCGCGGACATCCCATGGCGCCTTCGCTCGCCTGGCGGCCAGGAACGCGACGAAGTTCGCCATGTTGCCACCGCTCACGAACAGGCCGCCGCACGAGGGCGAACAGCCTAACAACTCGGCGATCCACCGTATCGCCTGGGCTTCGATCTCGGTAGCAACGGGGGAAAGGACAAAGCCGCCCACGTTGGGATTGATCGCGGCGGCGACCAGGTCGGCGAGCGCGCCGGTGGGCGATGCCGACGAGGTGATGTAGCCCAGAAACCGGGGGTGTCCGTTGAAGAGCGAGTCCTTCACGAGCAGCCGCGTGGCCTCGCGAAGCAGATCGCCCGGGTCGGCGCCCTCAGCAGGAAGTCCGTCACCCCCGAGCGCGGTGCGGAGGGTCGCGGGCGACGCCCCGGACGTGACGCGCCGGTGCGGAAGGGCGTCGAGGAAGTCCGCCAGGTCGTCGACGACCGCATGTCCCAGCCGCCGGAACTCGGCAGGCGGAATGTCGAGAGGATTCTGGTGGAGGGAAGTGCGAAGAGAAGAAGGCATTGGTTCACGAGTGAGCGAGGCCGCGTGCGTCGCGCGTCGTTGCGATAATGCGGCGATGCTCGGAAACGGGGGGAGTTGACGGCGAGGAACCCTGCGACCGGTCGGGATTCCGGAGGTCGCCATTGACGCCTGCTTCGGATTGTCCAATATGGTGACAAGCCGTGAACGGCATTGCCGCCGTCTGTCTGATGCATGCTGCTAACTCGTTTCGCCGGGCAAACGTTCCCCCTCCCCCACCTACGCGACGAGTCGCTCAACCCGTTGGAGCTTACCTTCGCCGTTCGATGACCTCGAGCGCGCCTCTCGGAACCAGCCGGGCTGTCACACGCTTTCGTGCAAGGGTTCGCCGCGGCGGCGGTGCGGCGATCCACGCTGCGATGGCAATGGGCTTCCTTGCGAGCTGCGAACCGAGCAGATCACCACCGCCCGCGGCCGTGACGTGGACACTCGATACCAGCGCCGCCGTCCGGATAGGATCCCGCGATCCGGTGAGCCCTCTCCAGTTGCTCAACGCGAACTCGGCTCTGCTCGGTGATGACGGCGGAATCGTCGTCGGAAACTCAGGGAGGCGGCAGGTGCTGATCTTCGACAAGGATGGGCGTCTGCGCACCGTCGTTGGGCGGGAAGGATCCGGACCGGGTGAGTTCCGCAGCGTCGGCTGGATGGGGCGAATCGATGACTCGATCCTGGTGTTCGACGTGCTGGCGAGTCGATTCACGGTGCTCGACCCCGTGGGGCGCTTCGCACGAATGTTTGGCGCCCCTGTGGGCGCGTTCCCCGTCGGCTTCACTGCCGAGGGGAGCATCGTGGTGGTGCAAGCGGGAGCGTACGACCCGCGGACGGTGCGCGGCGTGGTGCGCGACACGATCAGCATCGTCAGGCTGAGTCCCGCTGGGGAAGCGCGTGACACCGTGGTGCGTGTACCTGGTGCGGAGTGGTTCGTGTACGAGGCGGGGAGGAGCTTTCGCGCGATTCGACTGCCGTTCGGAGCGCAGGCGCACGTCGCCATGGCGAACGACACGCTCATTATCGGCGAGAACATGACCGGTCAGTTCGTCGCGTATTCGGCAACCGCTGAGATCCTTCGGCGCTTCACCGTGCCTCTCGCCGCGCGCCGGGTCACCGAGGCGGAAGTGGCGCGGGAACTGGAATTCATGCGCGATCCGCAGCAGCGCGCGCTGCTTGGTGCGGAGATGCGGAAGAGGAGGCAATCTCTGCCAGCGCCATTGTTGGCCGAGTTGCGCATCGATACAGACGGCAACGTCTGGATCCGCGCGTACGCGCCCGCCGGCGCCGACTCGGCAACCTGGCTCGTCACCAACGCGGCGGGAGCACTACTCGGTCGCCTCAACATGGCGATCACCGCGACTCCCCTGGCCATTCGCCGCGACCAGATGCTGCTCAACGAGGTCGATGGGGACGGAACAGAGACTCTTGTGCTCCGACGAATCGTCAGGCCGTAGACACGATCTCGCGACAGCAAGCGGTTTCGCAAAGACATGCCAGACGCGGGAGTGAGCAAGGAACATCAGGGCGCGTGGATGGGAGCCGGATGAACAACTCCTGACCGCGAGCGACAGGCATCTGGGACGTAGACCTGACGACCGAGAGCTGACAGCTGACTGCTGACCGCTGTGAGCTCACCGCTGATCACTGATAACTGCCCACTGACAGCTGTTTCTATTGAATCGACCTCAGCGTCGGATACTTGATCCCCAGCTGCTCCAGATATGTTTTGAACTTCGCCGGGTCGTAGTAGAACTTCTTCATCTCCGGGCGGTACTTCGCCATGATCTCGGCGTTGAGCCAGATCGCCGGCTGGTCGTTAGGCCCGATGAACGGCGTATACTTGATGTCCCTGGTCTGGATGTTGCGGAAATAGTCCCACGCGTCGGCCACGACCTTCGGCGTGAGCAGAATATCCAGCATGGTCAGCGCCTGGACCTTGGCTCCCGTCACCGCCCCCTTGTGGGCGATGGGAGTGGCCATCGAGATCGCGTTCGCCCAGTTGTGCCCCGGCCCGCCGGGGATGTTCGACGGATAGCGCAGCGTCACCGTCGGCACGGTCCACGACACGTCGCCGATGTCGTCGGAACCGCCGCCGCCTCCACCGCCGCCGCGGCCACCTCGGCCGGCGGTGGGCGTGGCGTCGCGCAGCTGGTTGACCTGCGTGGACAGCCCCGACTCGCGCACGCCCAGCTCGTGTTGCAGCCCGCGCGCCATCGTCTCGTCGGCCGCGTCCCACGAAGGCATCCCCACGCGCTCGATGTTCTTCTGCATCGTCTGGGCGATCGTCCGGTTGAACCAGCCGTTCCACGCGGAGCCGAGGATGATGACGGTGTCGAGCTGCGCGCCGGTCATCAGGGCCGCTCCCTTGGCCATGTCCCTGGCGGCCGAGAACATCTCCTCGACGCCCTGGTAGTCGACGTTGCGGAAGTAGAACCAGATCGACGCCGTCGCCGGAACCACGTTAGGCTGATCGCCGCCGTCGGGAATCACGTAGTGCGATCGCTGCGCCGGCTCCATGTGCTCGCGGTGGAACTCCCACGCCTGGGCCATCAGCATCACCGCATCGAGGGCCGACTTGCCGCGCCACGGTGCCGCCGCGGCGTGCGCCGTCTGACCGCGGAACTTGAAGAGCGCGGACAGCAGCGCGAGCTGACCCGACGGCCCCGCCGAGACGCCCAGATTGCTGTCCACGTGCGAGAAGAGCGTCACGTCCACGTCCTTGAAGACCCCGGCGCGAACGAGATACGCCTTCGACCCGAGCTGCTCCTCGGCCACCCCCGGCCACAGCACCAGCGTCCCGGGGATCTTCTCGCGCTCCATGATCTCCTTCACCACCAGCGCGGCCGCGATGTTCACCGCCTGGCCCGAGTTGTGTCCCTTCGCCATGCCCCGGCGCGCCCGCGATCATCGGGTCGTGATAGCCGACGGCCGGTTTCTGGCTCGCTTGCGGGATGTCGTCGAGGTCCGATCCGAGCGAGATCACCGGCTTGCCGGAACCCCACCGCGCCACCCACGCCGTGGGAATGCCGGCCACGCCGCGCTCCACGGTGAACCCGTTCTGCTCGAGGATGCCGGTGAGGTACTTCGACGTCTCGAATTCCTGAAATCCGAGCTCGCCGAATGAAAACACCTCGTCGACCATCTCCTGAATCAGCTTCGCGCGCGCGTCAACGCGGGTCAGCGCCTCGGCCTTGAGCTTCTCGAGCCGTGGATCGTCGCCGGCACCCTGCGCCAATGCGGGGAGCACGAGCACGGCCGAGCTGAAGGCGGCAAGAAGGGAGGACTTCATGGCACGCAACGAACGACGCGAATTCATCGTGATGCTCCGGGGGAGATGACGTGGTGGATGTGAATCAAGGGTGGGCGGCGGCGCATCCCCATCGGACTCTTCTGCTTGTCTGGGGCGCACAGGGGAGAGGCGCCATGCGCTCCGCGTGTCGCCTCCCGCCCGGCTCCTCCGCCGATGTACCGCGACGAGCATCACTGCCGCAGGAGCGCGTTGGCGAGCAGTCCGAATGAAATTCCCGCGGCTCCGAGGAGAACGCCGACGGCCATCCAGTCGCGGGCGAACCAGGCCGGGATCACCGCAAGCATCGCGATCACACCGGCCAGGCCGGACCCGATGATGCTCAGCGCGATGGCGCCGTTCGAGCGCCTCGTGCCGGCGCTGGCGCGCGTTGCGTCGTCCATGGGGCACTCCTGTGAACCTGGGGGGATGGGCTCCAACGGCATTCACGGTAGCACACGGAGGCGCACATGGCGAGGAGGCGCGAACCGCCACTGTGATCGGACGTCCGGCGTCGCCGCAGCGATGGCGTGCGGCCCAGGCGAGTGGGTCGCGATCGGACGGACGGAAGCCGCCCGGAGGTCTCGGCCGGAGGCGCTCCCGGCAGCGGCACTCCGAAACTCCGGACGTGTGGCCGTCTTGACTCGGCACGGCCGCCGAGCGTACGCTCGGCACACGACTCACCTTTGCCGATCGTGCAGGGTGGTGATGCGCTGCGCGACGGAGGGATGGCGGGGACCTGCCGGCGCGCTGCTACCCTCGGCGCATGCGCGCGTGTGGCAATCGGCCGGGGAGACAGGCGTCATGCACATGGCCACGACGATCAAGAGATGGACGCTCGAGGAACTGCACAGCCTCCCCGACGACGGCAACAAGTACGAGCTCGTGCGGGGCGAGCTGTTCGTGACGCCCACGCCAACCACGGGTCACGAGACTGTACTCGCGCGCCTGACGCGGATCTTCGAACCCTTCGTACGCACGCACGGGCTTGGATTCATCTACCATCCCCGCGCGGTAGTGCGCTACGAAGGCTCCGAGGTGGAGCCCGACCTCATGGTACGTCAGCCGCCACCGGGCCCTGACATCGACTGGGAGGACTGGCCACGTGCCCATCCTGATCGTGGAGGTCCTCTCCGACTCCACGCGCCGCCGCGATCGCATGCAGAAGAGAGACCTCTATATGGATGCGGGTGTCGCCGAGTACTGGATCGTGGATCCCGGGCAGCGCGCCATTACCTCGGTGCGCCCGGGACGGGATGATCGGGAGTCCCGTGACCGGCTCACGTGGACGGTGGAGGGCGTCGCGACATCGCTGGCGGTCGACCTCGAGGAGGTCTTCCGCTAACAGTCCCATTTCACCGGCGCCTCAGCCGAATTCAATGGAATGGCGGTGCCGCCTCCCCGAACCTGTCGCGACCGAATACGTTATCGCGGGCGCCCTCGAGCGCTCCTCTCCTACACCCGTTCGGTCGAGGTCCCGATGACGCGCACGTCTCAACTGCCCCCGCGTTGCGCAGTGGGCGGTCGCGCCCCTGGTTGCGTTCCTTGCGCTCCCGCTCTGCGCCCAGCAGCCCGATGCCGCCCTGATGGCGCGGGCCCGCGCCATCCATGATAAGGCGATCAAGATCGACACTCACGTCGACATCGAGCCGTCGTTCATGGGCGACACCGCGCCGAACTATCGCACCGGCCATCCGCACCAGGTGGACCTGGTGAAGATGAAGAACGGCGGGATGAACGGGATCTTCTTCAGTATCTACGTGGGGCAGGGGGATCTCACCCCCGAGGGATACCAGCGGGCGTACGAAACCGATGTCGCGAAGTTCGATGCCGTCCACCACCTGGTGGAGAAGCTGGCGCCGGACCAGATCGAGCTCGCGCTCACCGCGGCCGACGTGCGGCGGATCCACGCCAAGGGGAAGCTCATCGCGCTGATGGGTGTCGAGAACGGCTACGGCATCGGCGAGGACATCACGCGAGTCAAGGAGTTCTACGACCGCGGCGGGCGATACCTCTCGCTTGCCCACAACGGGCACAACCAGCTCTCCGACTCCAACACCGGCGAGTCGAACAACGAGTGGAAGTGGCACGGCGTGAGTCCGCTCGGCAAGCAGGTGGTGGCCGAGGCGAACAAGTGGGGGATCATGCTCGACATCTCCCATCCGTCGAAGGAATCGAACATGTGGGTGATGGCCAACAGCAGGGCGCCGGTGATCGCGTCACACTCGGCGGTGCGCGCGCTGTGCCCCACTGCGTCACGCGATCTGGACGACGAGCAGCTGCTGGCGCTGAAGAAGAACGGCGGCGTGATGCAGACGGTGGCATTCTCGGGATATGTGAAATGCGCGGCGCCGCCGTCGGCGGAGCGCACGGCGGCGCTGGCAGCGCTGGCGCAGGAATTCAACGTGCCGGTAGCCGCCGTGGGTCGTGGCGGTGGAGCGGCGCGTGGCGGCGCTGGTACTGCCCCTGTTCGCAGCGCGGCGTGCAGTGTGGGCTACGCCGCGGCGGCGTCCCCAGCAGGTGGCGCCCGAGGCAGCGCGCGTGGTGGCCGCGCGGGTCGAGGCGGAGCGCGCGGGGGCGGGGGCGGCGGCCGCGGTAATCCGCTGGCGGCGATGGATAGCGCCACCCAGGCGCGTTTTCAGTCGCGGCTGGACGACATCAACGCGAAATATCCGCCGCCGCCGCCGGTGCGCGCGAACGTGCAGGACTTCGTGAACCACATCGACTACGCGGTGAAACTCATCGGCATCGATCATGTCGGAATCAGCTCTGACTTCGACGGGGGCGGCGGCATCGACGGCTACAACTGCACGAGCGAGGCGATCAACGTGACCGCCGAACTCGTGAGGCGCGGCTACACGGAGGACCAGATCATCAAGCTGTGGGGCGGAAACGTGCTGCGGGTGATGGAAGAGACGGAGCGCGTAGCGAAACAGATCCAGGCGCAGCGATAGCGACAGGCTGGGCGATGCTCCGCGTCCGGCGCGTGCGTGCGATCGCGATGTCACTGTGGCCGTGCGTTGTGCTCTTGAGCTCCGCGTCCTGTTCCCCGACGTCGCCCAGTGCTGCGGGAGTCTGGGGATCGCAACAGGCGAGCCTCAGCGTCACCGGTGACGGCGCGGTCCTGCAGATCCTGGCGAGTGGCGGTTGTTACGGCTCCTACGGTGACGTCCCCGTCCCGATCCCATCGGGCCATTTCCAGCTGTCCGGCACCTACACACAACTCACCGGCGTCTATCCGGGCCGGGTGTCCTACGCCGCGACGTACTCGGGCACGGTCCTGGCGAGCGAGATGACGATCACGGTTACGGTGCCGTCCCTCGCGACGTCCTTCGGGCCATTCTCTCTGAGGCGAGGCGTACGGACGACCTGGCCCGCCTGCCTCTACCCATAGGGTCACGTACGAACGCCGGCGGCGCCGGCACCGGCACGATCGAGCATCGGACGTGGCCGACGTCAGTGGCCGATGTCGCGTGGTTTGCGTTGCGGAGCGACGGCGCCACCAGTCTCTCACAACGACCTCATTCCTGTCCCCATGCGGCCCAAGTCCGTCTTCGAGCTGGCGTTGGTATGGCTCTTTCACTGGAGCCCGGTCCTCGTGGCCGGCGGTCTCGTGTTCGCCGTGCTCACGCCACTGCTGTACGTGTTCGACAGCGGTGGCAACGGGGTCAAACGCAGCGTCATCTTCACGATGCTGCTCGTGGTCGCGGCGCTGCTGGTCGTGCCGTTCGTGCGCGCGTTCGCGCTCGGCTTTCTGGGGGCGTTGGTCATCGCCACCATTCCCCAACGCGGCTTCTATACCCGCATCTGGGTAGAGCCGGTTGCACACTACGTTGGCGTGGCAACCGCCCCCATCCGGATGTCCATGCGGCGTTCGCGCGAACAGCGCGCGTGGCTTGCCCGCTGGCGCGACACCCCGCTCCCGATCGACGCCGGGATCTTCCGGGCGCGCCAGCTGCAATCCGACGTGGTACGCAAGGTACTCGCGCAGCGGACCCAGCCCGGCGTGCCTTCGGCGATGGAGCTCACCGAGCCCGACGACTACCGCGGCTTCCGGAACGATGCGCTCGACATCCCCATGGTCTGGCCGCATCGATTCAGCGAGCGGGGCGACCAGGGGTGGCGCTGGACGCTGTCTGCCTCGAACACGCCGTCGCGCTGGGGCGGCCCGGGTTTCCTGATCTCCTTCCGGCCCGAGCCGCTCCTCGGCCGGGCCGGTCCGATCCTCGAACTCGACGGACAGGACCTGCTCCGCATCAGCGATTCGTCTTCCGCGCCGTGGCGCATCGCACGCACGCCGATTCCCGCCATGCAGCGAGTGCGCGAATGCCTGCTTGCGGCCGGAGCGATGATTCCGGACGATCTGCAACGCTGGACGAACCTGCCGAACGCCACCGAAACACGTCGTGCGTGCCGTGATGTGAGCATCACCGTATCAGGCACCGTGGAGCGCGAGGGCACCCAGGAACTCCAGGTGAGCTTCAAGGAGCCGGATGGATCGGCGCAGGTCTGGTCCCGGCCCATTTCGATGGGCTGCACCGTCCTCGGCCCAGGACTCTTCGAGTTGCACGGCGCCGAGCACTTTCGGCGATATCTGTTGGCGGCGGACAGCACCCTGCACGTCACCACCGAAGATCGTCCGGCACGGACGACGGATACACCGCCGCTCGCGTGCGAGATCGATCCGAAGATCAACTGCGAGTGATGAACCCGCATCGGGGGATTGCTCCCGTATCGACATGAGTCTCGCAGGTGTCGTCCGCGCGGCGTGGACGTTCCTGCTCGCCAGGCCGTTTGGCCTCGTGCTCGGCGCGGTCACCTGCTTCGGCCTGACGCTCCTGCTGATGCCCGGAATGCCGCCCAACCCACCGCCGGCGCGTGGCTTCGTGGTGACCACGTTGGCAGTCGCGGCGGTGATGCTCCTCCTTCCGCGCACACGCGCGGTGAGTATCGGCTTCTTCGGTGTCATGATGCTTGCGACGTTTCCGGAGCGCGGGGTCTTCACCAGGGTGTGGTGGGAGCCGTTGCAGTTCTACCTTCTGCGGGTCACCGCGCCGCTCCGCATGGCGCGCCGCCACGCGCAGGAAGAGCGCGCCTGGCTCGCGGCCTGGCGCGATGAACCGCTCAGCATCGAGACCGCGATCTTTCGAGCGCAGCAGTTCGAGGAGACGTGCGTCGGACCGCAGTTGGCAGAAGGATCGGGCAGTCGCGTTCCCGGCGCGATGGAGTTGACGGAGCCGGATGTCTGTCGCGGCTTCAGACGGGACGCGCGCGACATCGACGCAAAGTGGCCGCTGCGCTTTCACCGCGAGGCCGACAAGGGATGGCGATGGACTCTGTCGGCGGCGAACGTCCCGTCGCGCTGGGGCGGCCCGGGGTTTCTGATCACGTTGCGCCCCGAACCGCTGCTGAATCGCGCGGGCCCGATCCTCGAACTGGACAGCCGGGACCTGCTTCGCATCCGGGATTCAGCTTCGGCGCCGTCACGCGTTGCCCGAACCCCGATTCCCGCGATGAAGCGGATGCGCGCCTGTCTCCTCGCGGCGGGGGCGTCCCTCCAGGAGGTCGACGTGGGCTGGCGCTACCTGCCTCAGCGAAGCGAAGTGCGCCGGTCATGTCCGGACCTGCGGATTCGCGTGTCTGGCACTCCGGCAGAAGACGGCGGGAGTCTGTTGGAGGTGAATCTCAAGGAGCCGGCCGGCGCCCCGCAGCCATGGTCGCTTCCCACCGCGATGAGCTACACGCTCCTCTCGCCTGGCCGATTCGAGATCACGGCGATGGCGCACTACCGCCACTATCTGCTCTCGGCGGACGAGACGCTTCATGTGACGACCGAGCCTCGTCGGGCAGCAACCGGGGATGCGTCGCCGCTCGCGTGCGAGATCGATCCGTCGCTCGACTGCGACTGACGCGGCGAGGCCAGGCGCCATCAGATCGACGAAGACACTGGAGTGGTCGCCGCGGGGTCTCGACTATCCAACTCGATTAGCACGAGGGGGTTGACGCCGCACTGACGCAGGCCGGACGCGCGGCTGACAGGCGCAGGCTAAGATCGCCCGCCATGAGAGTCGCACGCACCTTCACTGCCCTGGGGCTCCTGCTGGTCGCCCTCGGTGCCGGCCTGCCGTCGGGCATGCCGCAGTCGCAGTTGTGGCAGGCCGACATCCAGATCCGCACACTCGAGGTGACACGGACGCGCACGAACATGAGCGCGCGCGTGATCATCTATACGGAGAACAAGGACGACGCCCGCGATGCGCGTCTCCTGTTTCTGCTCCCGGTGGGCGTCGACATCGAGCGCCTCGGACCCGGGTGCGCGGCCTCGGCCGGTCCGTCCATGGTCCCCGCGTTACGCGCCACGGTACTGTGCGACCTCGGTGCCATTCCCAATGGCGGATTCCGCGAGGTCGCCGTCTCTACCACGCTCCCGGCCGATGGCCTGCGCAAGCGCTTCGGCGTGTTCACGTACAGCAGCACGCCGGACCCGGTACCGGGAAACAACTATGCGGAGAGGACGATTCCGTGAGGCATGTCCTGCGCGGTCTCGCCCTGGTGACGATGCTGGCGCCACCCGCTAGCGGCAACGCGCAAGTGCCAGCGACGCCGACGGCGCCGATGGTCACGCCGCGGCTGCGGGTCGCGGTCATGGACCTGTCGGGGACCGCCCTGCGGATACAGATGACGCAGATGGGGCAACCGGGGATGGCGCCGGGCGGCGGATACCAGCAGACCACTCAGACCACGATCGCGATTCCGGCGCCAGCGGAATTCGCGCGCTCGCTGACCGAGGCGCTCACCACGTCGCTGGTCGCGACCTCCCGCTTCATCGTGCTGGAGCGGCAGGCGCTGTCGCAGGTGCAGCAGGAGCAGGACCTTGGCGCTTCGGGGCGTGTGAACAAGGAGACGGCGGCCGAAGTGGGAAAGCTGATGGGCGCGCAGGTGCTGATCTCCGGTGACATCACGAGCTTCGCCTTCAACCGCTCGGCGGTCGGCGGGAAGCTCACCAACGTGATCAAGGGACTTGACGCCGGCATTGAGCGCGTTGCGGCGTCGGTGAGCATCGATCTGCGACTGATCGACGCGGTGACGGGCGAGGTGATCGCGTCGATCAAGGGGGACGGCAGCGCAGCGCAGCAGGGCGTGACCGCCGACCTCACCAGGGACGAGAAGCACTACGACGGCTCGGTGGCGCTGTCCACGCCGTTAGGCAGGGCTTCGCGCGAGGCGATCCAGAAGTCGGTCGCCGGGATCATCGCCAGCGTCCCGAAGATGAAGTGGAGCGCCCGGGTGATCGATTTCCGTGACGGCGTGGTGTACGTGAACGCCGGCGCGGGCTACGGGATGCAGCCGGGCATGGCGCTCGAGATCTTCGATCCGCAGCCGGAGCTGCTCGATCCGGAGACCGGCCGGAACCTGGGTTCACCGGACAAGCTGGTGGGCGAGGTGGTGATCGAGAGTGTCGAGGCCCGGTACTCCACGGCGAAGGTGGTAAGCGGTGCGGAGTTCAAGCGGAATCAGGTGGTGCGGTTGAGGGGAGAGGGGGCACGGCCGTGAGCGCGGCTCAGAATCGCAGGTCAGGATCGCTCCAACCCGACGGGACTGGTGCAAGGAGGAAGCGATGCACGTCATGAGGTGGTCTGCAATCGGTCTGGCGGCGATTGCGTTCGCCGTCGCATCTCCCGGCGCCGGTTCCGCGCAGGGACTCGGTTCGCTGAAGAAGAAGGCCGAAGCCGCGAAGAAGAAGATCGACGACGCGGCCAAGAAGTCCGCGGACGACAGTGCCAAGGCGAAAGCCGCCGCCGATTCCGCGAAGCCTACCGCGGCGGGAGGAGCGGCGCCGGCATCCGGACAGGCGCCGCCGTCCGGGCAGGCCCCCACCGCGGCAACCCCCGGCGGGTCGCAACCCGCGGCGAAGGCCGATCCGAAGATCTGGGAGAACTACGACTTCGTCCCCGGGAACAAGGTGCTCTTCTACACCGACTTCTCCGAGGACAAGGTCGGGAACTTCGCCCGCGGGTTGAAGTACGTGGGCGGCCCCATGGACGTGGTGGAGCGCGATGACGTGAAGATGCTCCGGGCGATCGGAGCCTCGACACTCCTGATCCCGCTCGGGCGGACACTCCCCCAGCGGTTCACCCTGGAGATCGACGTCCTCATCCCGTCGGTCTATCCGAGCACCTCGCCGCTGGTGAGCGTGGAGGGCGGCGTGGCGATGGACCGGAGCCCGAACTCGGCCGAAATCAACTGGCATACGCATAATGCGTTCATCATCGGGGGCGGGCAGAACATGAGCACCAGCCAGCTGCATCCCCCGGCCGAAGTGGCCGAGCAGTACTACGGCAAGGTAGCCCACCTCCGGATCCTGATGGACAGCGCGTACTTCAAGATGTACACGAACGAAAAGCGCCTCTACAACAATCCCGAGCTCCAGTTCAAGCGCGACACCGTCATCCGCGTGCTGCTGGGCGGGAGCGAGGAGAAGGATCAGGCGCTGTTCATCACCAGCATCCGGGTGGCCGAGAGCGAGACCGACGTGCTGTACGACGCGCTCACGGCCAAGGGCCGGTGGGTGACGCAGGGAATTCTGTTCGCCACCGGAAAGGCGGACCTCGAGCCCGAATCGCGGCCGGTGCTGAAGGAGATCGCCGCGACCATGAAGCAGCATGCGGACCTGAAGATCCTGATCGAAGGGCATACCGACAACGTGGGCTCGGCGGCGAACAATCTCACACTGAGTGACGCGCGTGCCGCGGCGGTGAAGACGGCGTTGGTGTCCGACTTCGGCGCCGACGCGGACCGCATCACGACGAAGGGATTCGGCGACACCAAGCCGGCCGTTCCGAATGCCACGGCGGCGGGGCGGGCGCAGAATCGCCGGGTGGAGGTGGTGAAGCAATGACGCACGCTGTACTGCTGGCGGCCTTCCTTGCCGCTCCCCTCGCGGCGCAGACCCCCACGATCAGCGTCACGGTCAACGGCACCGCGAACCAGGCCACCCTCAGCTGGAGTCAGCTCGCGGGTCCGACGCGGTATGCAGTGATGCGGCACGAAATCAGCGTCGATCCGAGAGGGATGGTGCGGAGCCTGACCGACTGGGCGTCGGTCGCCACGCTCACCATTGGAACGTACTCCGATGTGCTGCCGAAGCCGTCCGCACTCTATGAATACCGCATCGACGCGACAGCACGGACGGGGACGGTGTCGAGTGCGCCGGTTCGGTATGCGACTCCGGCGTTCACGACCGCCACGAACGTCGCGGTCAGCGGCGCCAGCAGCCAGGCGACCGTTTCGTGGGCCGCGGCGATGAGCGTGACCGGCTACAACGTCTGGCGGCGCACCGTGAAGACCGACGGCAGCGTGGCCGATCTCAGTCAACGCACGCCGGCGCCGATCGCGGCAACCAGTTTTGCCGACGCACTCCCGGCGCTGGGCACGACCTACGAGTATCAGGTAGTCTCCGCCGATCCCTCCGGTGCGACGTACCCGTCGACTTGGGTGCGCTACTCCGCTCCGGCAGCGGCGACCCCGCCGGTGGTGACGGTCGTCGGCGCGGGCGACAAGGCAACGCTCAGCTGGACGGCCACCGCCGGCGCGGTCGGCTACTCACTGTCCCGGGCGCCAATCGATGCCATGGGCAGACTGGGCCCCGCAGTGATGCTCACGCAGGGGACGCTCGCGGCGCTGACGTTCACCGACGCGCTCCCCGCGCCAGGGACACCGTACGGGTACACGGTCACCGCAGTGATGCCGGACATGTCGACTGTCAAGTCGCCTAACGTCCCGTATTTCACCCCGGCCTACACGACGCCCGGGAATGTCCTCGCGGCCGGCGCCGGCGGCAAGGTGGGCGTCACGTGGTGCGCCGCCTGGGCGGTAGCCGGCTACGTCGTGTGGCGCCGAACGGTGCGAACAGACGGAACGACCGCTGATCTGACGCAGCTCACGCCGCGGCCGATACCCACCCCCGGCTTCGTCGACGCCATTCCAACCCCCGGCCTGATCTACGAATACCAGGTGGTCGGGGTCGGGCTCGATGGCCGCCTCTGGCCCGCTCCGTGGGCGCGGTATTCAGGGTCGTGACCCGGAGTCCCCGCAGCGAATGAGCGCAGTATCGAAACAATCCACCGACGCCGCTGGCGCGGCAACCCCGGAGCGGATCACCATGACAAGACTCGCGTCTCGCATCGCCACCTGTGTGCTCGCCGCCCTGCCGTTGCTGCACGGCACGCTCGGCGCGCAGTCCGGGACGAAGGCTGATCCGTGGCGGGTCGTCCCGGACCTTCCGAAGACGTGCGATCCGGCCAACGACATCGCCGACCGGTTGGACAAGGCCATCGAGGCCAACAAGGCGGACGAAGCGAAGCAGGAGAAAATCAACGGCGACGTCAGAGAGCGGTTCGGTTCAATAGATGGCGCCACCAAGGCGCAGAACATGCAAGCGTACATGATGAAGAACCCGCAGGAGGCCATGAAGGCCATGCAGGCCGCGAAAACCGCGTCGGCGGACATCACATCACTCTTTGGCGGGAAGGATGTGTACAAGGATGAGGAATTCAAGGGACTGCTGGAGGAGTTCGGCGCGGCGACCAAGAAGGCGCAGGTACCGGTCCAGCAGGCGATAAAACAGCTCATCGATACCAGGTCGAAGCCCGCCGAAGCCGAGTTCTATTTTCCGGATGCGGCCGATCAGAAGAAGTACGACACGCTGCTGGCGCAGCTGAAGACGGAGTACGACAAGGCCTGCATGGGATATCTGGGTCCGGAGGGCAGGCTCCAGACCTGGCTGAGCGCCTACGGAGAATACCTCAGGACGAACGTCGTTCCCAAGCTCGAAGAGTATGAGCGGGCCAGCGTCCAGCAGATGGTCATGGTGATGGGTGACGCCGCATCCGAGTTCCAGTCGACTGCCGGCTACGATGCGGTGAACTACTTCCTGACGAAGGCGGCCGACGGCTACCGCACCCGCCGCCCTCCCGACCCCGACAGCGCGAAGAAGCCATGACGCCACGGACGGGAAGTCGTTCATTGCGGGCTCCACAGCCCCCCAGGTGCGGGCGTCACGATGCGGTGCGAGCACGACCTGGACGTCTGGCCGGGACGCACGACGGCGTTTCACAGCAACCCGCACATGGAGGCGGTCATGCCTGACGAGAAGATCGGACCAAAGCGCGACGACGCTCCTGCCGTCTCCCGACGTGACAGCGTCCGGCTGGCCGCGGCCCTGGCACTGGGAGCGGGCCTGGGCGTGCCGGCGGAACTCCTGGCCGCGGCGCCCAGCGCCGTGCGACTGCAGATCAAGTTCTACAAGGCACCGGGGGATGGCGGTGCCCTCGTGGGCGGCTTCGACCTCACGGACGCGGTCAGCATGTTTGTGGGATCACCCGCCGGAGCCCGCACGCAGGTCAAGTGGTACGACTCGCTGTCGCGTGAGCTGGGCACGATGGGCATTCCGTCGATGATCCAGGACAAGGTGCGCGCCGTGATGTCAGCGCCGGGAGACTGAGTGGCGGCAGCGCCCCTGCCCGTGCTGCACGCGCGATCATCGGCGTTCGCGTATCGGTGCCGCGCGTGCAGCCGGTGCTGCTACGGCAAGCGCATCCAGGTCAATCCATACGAGCTCGCACGACTGGCGCGGTATCTCGGCACAACGACCACGGAGGTAATCGCACATTTCACCGTGGACGGCGGCGTCGCACTGGCCTCGCGTCCGGACAGTGCGTGCGTCTTTCTCGGACCGCATGGCTGCAGCGTCCACGCCGACCGTCCGCTCGTCTGCCGCCTCTACCCCCTCGGCCGGATCGTGCAGGCCGATGGAAGCGAATCGTTCGTCGAGAACGAACCGCACCCCGAGACAGAAGGAGTGTACGGCGCGGACGGGACCGTGGGCGACTACCTCGAGTCACAGGCGGTGGAGCCGTACATCGCTGCCGCTGACCGGTACTACGCGATGTATCGCAGGCTTCTCGACGAACGCGCTCCGGGCGGCGTCGATGACATGCCAGGCGTGGACACCGAGGGCAGGGCGGACGGTGCGGCGTTCTTCATGGATGCGGACCTCGCGATGCAGCGAACGGGACCGCGTGATCCATCGGACCAGGGCGTCCTCGATGCCGAGGCCGTCATGACGCGGCATCTCGCCCTGCTGGAGCGGTGGATCGAGACGAGCGAATCGAGCCAATAGGGCGTGCGGTGTTCCCGGGCTCCCAGGGCGGGCCGCCCCCTCGAGGAACACGCCCTGCGCGGCAACAGCCTAACGGTCCTTGGCTGTACCGGTGGTCTGCGGCTCTGGATGCCGAGCGAGCCACGCGCGTGCCGCCTCGCGCCGCGCCTGGTAGAGCGGGTCGGCGTGCTCCCAGGCCTTGACTACTGCCCGGTAGTGCACGGCTGCGCTGTCGCGACTCCCCAGTCGATCGAATACCTGTGCGAGGAGCTCGTGGAGGTCGGTTCGTGTGACATACAGATTCGATCCATCGATGTCGCCGTGCAGGGCGGACCGCACGATCGGTGCGGCCTCGGCAGGGCGACCCAGCCGCATGAGCGTCTTCCCCAGCTCGTAGTTGACCCGCGTGAAGCCGTTGGTCGATGAGTGAATCGCCTGGCGCAGCTCCTCAACCGCTTCCGGGTCCCGGTGCTCGGCCACCAGCAGCATCCCACGCAAGTAGTGATGCGCGCGCCGGTCGCGTCCGTAGATGCTCCGGCGTCCCAGGTTCTCCACGGTATCGGCGAGAGCGCGGAGGGCAATCGTGTCCCCCGCGGAGGCCAGTGCCATGCCCAGGAGCGTCCTGTCCCAGGCCTCATGCCGTGCTCGGATCCCGGATGGCCACATGGACTGACTCACGCGAGCCCGCGCACGAAAGATCGAGACGGCGGTACGGGGATCCCCACGTTCGAGCGCGATCAATCCTTCGGCCAGGTCGTTAGGGTTCGGACGCACGCGCGCCAGCCTGAGAGCTTCCTCCAGTCGTCCCTCGTTCCGGAGCGAAATGGAGCGAAACCACCGGGCCTCGCCGGCGTCGTCCGCTCTCGGAGAGTCCAGGGCCTTCTGCACGCTCCGTTCGACCTCGTCGTAATCCTCGGCGAGCGTCACGAAGTGGAGCAGGTAGTTCGCCGACGTGATCGACGGATTCGCCTCGTCGAAGCGTCGCAGGTACTCGCGGAAGGCGCTCAGGTCCCCGCGCGCGGCCGCCGAACGGACCAGGAGATGCCACGGATAGTGCGAGCCCGGCCGAAGCCGGAGGAAGCGCTGCGCGGTGCGCTCCGCCGCGGGCAGCGAATCCCACCAGAAGTAGACCTCGGCAAGCTGCCCGAGGTCCGAGCAGAGCCTGCAATTGCGTCGCTCTACGGGCTCCGACGCCGAGTCCAGCGCGATCGCACGCTCGATCGCCGTCACGGCGTCGCGCCATTCGCCGGCAATGTACAGGGCTGTTGCATCCACCGCGAACGCGCGCGGGTTGGTGGGATATCTGGTGGTCAAGGAGTCGGCGACGGCGAGCGCCGCCGGTTCCATGTTCAGTGTGAGCAAATCGGCCGTGATCGTCAGGCGTTCGCGTTCGGGCGCGCGGGCGGCGAGCCGCAACGCCCGTCGGCGGGTGTCGACCTCCTCAGCGCCTCCACCCGGAGCGAGCAGTGCGTCGTAGTAGGCCGCCATGGCGAAGCTCGAGTCTTCCTGGAGCGCCGCCTGCATCAGGCGCCGAGCGGCAGGATCGTCGTACTGATAGTAGGCGCGGAGTCCCTCCTCGTAGAGGCGATATGCCATTGGCGAATCGGTCGTCGCGTCGGCTACCGAGCTGCTGGGTAGTCCGACGTGCAAGTCGCGTGCGATCGCCGCCGTCATGCTGTCGATCAGCGCATAGCGGTCGCTGGCGGCGACGCGATAACCGCTCCGAACAAGGCCGGTCGCGAGATCCACGCGCTGGATCTCCATTGCCAGGCTCCACTGCGGGCCGGAGAGCAAACGCCCCTGAAAGATCTCGGTGGCGCCGGCCCGCCGTGCCGCCTCGAGGTATCCGGTGGCGAGCGTATCCTGACCAGGGAGCATCAACTCGAAGAGCCGCGCGTTGGAGAGCACCGAGAGCCCGCCCACGCGCGCCAGATTGGTCGCGAGCATGTCGGTGAGCACACCGCCGATGCGCAGGCTGTCGGGGACGCCTTCCTCGCGGATCATCCCGACCGCAAACGTCGGTGAACTACGATGAACGCCGAGGCCCAGCGGCGGGCCCCACCGGTCGGCGGTCAGGATGGACACGACGACCAACACGCCCGCGGTTGCCACGCTCGGGATGAGCCAGGGTCGCTTCCGTGAGCGCGCCGGCGGGATGGCGTCGGCGCGCGATGGCGTTGCATCCGCACCGGTGTCACGTGGGGCATTCGGGCCGTGGGCTGGCATCGGTACGCTGGATGGCTTCGCGTCGAGCCCTGCCTCGTCAGGTGTGGCGGCGGGCGCCCCATCGACCGCGACGCCGGCGTCGGGCGCGCGTGGCGGGGCGACGCGGACCACGGCGGGCGACGGGATGGCGCGCAACTCCGCCTCAAGTCGACGGATCTCCGGATCGGAGTCGGCCTCCAGCTCGCGGCGCACGATGCTCTCGTGCGCCCTGGCGAAGGCCAGCGCACCGGCCCGGTCGCCGCGACCAGCCAGTGCCTTCAGATAGCCTAACGCGAAGCGGCCGCTCAGCGGGTCGAGCATGGTGAGCCGGCGCCACCACTCGGCGGCGGCGTCCTGGTCGCCGCCGGCCTCGGCCTCCTTCGTGAGCGCGAGGACGACGCGGGTGGCGTCGACGGCGAGGGCGGCCCGCTCTTCCTCCACCCAGCGCTCGAATTCGGGGCTGTCCGCGAGGTAGAATCCCAGGAGGAACGGTCCGGTCGCGAGTGCCGCGGCACGCGCGCGGTCCCCCGCGGCCAGAGCCGCCCGGAAGTCACCGACGTCGGAGCTCAGTGCCGAACCGTCGAGCGACAGGAGCGCGCCGGACCGGATCACGTCGGCGCCCAGCTCCTGACGCAGCGCATACAGCGCCTGGCGAAGCGAGTGACGGGCCCGCTCCTCCTCTGCTTCCGGCCAGAAGAGGCCGGCCATGCGCTCGCGCGACATGCCACGGTCAGCGGCGGAAGCGAGCACAGCGAGAATCGCCAGCCGCTGCGGGCGCAGCCGCGGCGGCAGCGGCCCCCCGGGTCGGTCGAGGGCGAGCCCTCCGAAGGTCAACAGGCGCAGCACGTTGACGGGGATCATGCGGCATGTGGATGACGCTGTCAAACGCGGAAGAGATTCGCTCCGCCGGCCGGGGACAAACCTGCTGACCAGGATCCGGAGTGGCGGACGGCGGCCGGACCTTCTCATGCCGCGCCCTGCGCTCGCTTGCGTCCGTTCAGTGAGGGGCCATGTTTGAGCACCGCGAACAGGCAGCCGGCCTCGCGACGGGCAGAGGTGTTGGAGCGCGGTAGGGGATGCGTCCGCTGATGGAAGGAGGCTGACCGATGAGGTCGAAACACTGCAGGATCCTGATTGTCGCCACCGTCTGCACCGGTATCGTCTTCGTGCTCGACGCGGCCAGCGCTCGCACCGCGTTCGCCCGGGCCGCCACCGATCCCTGTGCGATGCTCACGCAGGCCCAGATCAGCGGCATAGTCGGGATGACCGTCGGGGCAGGAGAGCCAATTGGCACGTCGGGGTGCCAGTGGGCTGCGGCACCCAAGCCGAACACTACGGTCCCGAGGGTCACGCTCCAGCTCTGGGACGCGCAGGCGTTTACGGATTTCCAGACTCCACTCCCTGGAGTCACGAAGACGGCCGCCAGCGGTATCGGGGAAGACGCGGTCTACGCCACGGTCGGCAGCCTGACGACCCTGTCCGTGAAGAAGGGGAGCGTCGCCTTCGTCGTTCGCCTCTATGGCGTCCGGGGTCAGGCCAGTCAAATGGACATGGAGAAGGCGCTCGCACTCGACGTGCTCCCGAACCTCTGAGTGCCGGAAGGGCCGGCAGCCCCTCCCTGACCGGTTGCGCCCCAGCAGTCCCCCCTTGCTTACCGAGTGGAGCGATGGTATCCTCATCTCGGTAACCGAGTGAGGAACCATGAGCAAGCCGACAGACCTGGTGCAGGGCACGCTGGATCTGCTCGTTCTCAAGATGCTGGCGCTCAAGCCGATGAACGGATGGGCGATCGGGCAACGGCTGACGCGGTTGTCCTCGGACGTGCTGCAGGTCAGCGACGGATCGCTCTATCCGGCGCTCCACAAGCTGGAGCAGGAAGGATGGATCACCTCGGAGTGGCGGCAAAGCGAGAACAACCGGCGCGCCAAGTTCTACTCCCTCACGCGTGCCGGACGAAGGCAGCTGCAGGTCGAATCGGGCAACTGGGACCGGCTCGCCGGCGCCATCACCGCGCTGCTGCGTCTCCAGGAGGTCTGAGATGAGCCTCGACCGGTTGCTGAGCGTTGTGCCCCTCCGTCTTCGTTCGCTGTTTCGGCGAGCCACCGTGGAGCGCGAGCTGGACGAGGAGCTGCGGTACCACCTGGAACGTCAGATCGCCGAGAACATCGCCCGCGGCATGCCGGCTGAAGCAGCACGGTACGCCGCGATGCGCGCCCTGGGCGGACTCGAGCTCCAGAAGGAGCGGGTGCGCGACACCCGCGGCACCCGGTGGCTCGAGGAACTGGCTCGCGACATCGCCTTCGCCTTGCGCAGTCTCCGGCGCGCAAAGGGCTTCACGACGACGGTCGTCCTGACGCTCGCGCTCGGAATCGGGGCGAACACGGCGATGTTCACGCTGCTGCGTGGCACGCTCCTGCGGCCGTTGCCCAATCGCGATGGCCAGCGGCTCGTGTACCTGCGACAATCGGCGCCTGGGGCGAAGGAACACAACGTCCTCTTCTCCATTCCCGAGATCGCCGACTACCGAACGGGCTCGAAGACGCTTTCGGCCATCGCCGAGTATTCCAACGTCATGCCGTTCACCCTCGTGGGCAGCGACGGGTATCCGGTGCGCGTGCGGGCCGCGGTCGTGAGCGGCAACTACTTCGACGTGATGGGCCTCGAGCCGGTGCTGGGCCGGCTCACGACTCCCCGTGACGACGGCGCGGCCGCGGCGTCCGTTTCCGTCCTGTCATTTCAGTACTGGATGGAGCACTTCGGTGGAGACTCCGGCATCCTCGGCAGCACGGTCCGCATGAACGATCAGATCTCCACGATCATCGGCGTGATGCAGCCGGCGCCGCAGTATCCGCAGGCCACCGACGTGTTCGTGAACACCGTGACGAGCCCGCACCATCTCAGCGCGACGATGGTCACCGACCGCAGCCATCGCATGACCGAGGTCTTCGCGCGCCTCGCCCCGAACACGGCGGTCGAGCAGGCGCGTGAGGAGATCAGCCGCCTCGCGTCGAACGTGTTCCGCGATCACCCGGACGCGTACGAGAAGGCGGCGCACTACGAGATCAGCCTGTCACCGCTCAAGGAGGCGGAGAACGAGCGCGCGTCGCTCACCTTCTGGCTGCTGATGGGCGCGGCGGCATTCGTGCTCCTGATTGCATGCGCCAACGTCTCCAACCTCACACTGATGCGCGGCGTGGGCCGCGAGCGCGAGATGCACCTGCGCGCGGCCCTCGGTGCGGGGAGGGGACGGCTGCGGCGCCTGTTGCTGGTCGAGAACCTCGTGCTCGCATTGATCGGTGCTGCGCTGGGAGTGCTGGTGGCGCTCGCCGGGCTCAAGCTGCTGGTGGCGTTCGCCGGGCAGTTCTCGCCGCGCGCCAGCGAGATTCGGGTCGACGGCGTCGTGCTCGCGGTCGGACTGGCCACGAGCGTGGTGGTGGCGGTCGCGCTGTCGTTCGTTCCCCGTATTGGCGGAGAGCGCGTGGTCGCCGCGTCTCTGACTCCCACGGGCGGAGGCCGCCGTACGACGCTGGGCCGCGGGCGACAGCGCGTTCAGCGGTCGCTGGTCGTCGCGCAAGTCGCCCTCTGCATGGTGCTGCTCACCGGCGCAGGACTCCTGATGCGCACGCTGGACAAGCTGCAGGCGGTGGACGCGGGCGTGCGCGTCAATCATGTGCTGACGCTCGATCTCCCGCTCCAGGGAGATCTGCTCCGCGAAATATTGAAGCAACCCGAGAACCTCGCGAAGTACGACCGCATCCGGGACCGCGTGGCCGCACTACCCGGTGTCCGTCTGGCGGCGATCGGGACCGGTGTGCCGCTCCGCAATTCGATGGTCGGCTTCGACGTAAAGGCCGAAGGCCGCACCGTTCCCCCGAACCGGCCGACACCCCACGCCGACATGAAGATGGTCGATCCCGACTACTTCACGGCGGCCGGCATTCCGCTGGTCGAAGGCCATGGATTCGGGACGACCGACCGGCGCGGTACGGAGCTGGTCGCTGTGCTGAGCCAGTCCTTCGCCAGACAACTCTTCGGCGACCAGGATCCGATCGGCCGTCACATCGCCTGGACGGGCGCGGTGTTGAGGTTCACTCCGTTCACCGATGACTGGCGCACGGTGGTGGGCGTCGTGGGTGACACCCGCGACGCGGGCCTCGACAGCGATCCGACACCCGCGGTGTACCTGCCGTTCGCGCAGGAGATGATTGTCAACGGCGCGCTGGTTGTGAGAACGACGTCGGATCCGGCGCTGATCGGTCCGGCGATTGTCGCAGCGATTCACGAGATGTATCCGCTGCAATTGATCGAGCACGTGGAGACGCTCGAGCAGATTCGCGACCAGTCGGTGGCGCCGCGCCGCCTGAATGCGCTGTTCATCACGTCGTTCGGCACGCTGGCGTTCGTAATTGCGATGGTCGGCATCGCCGGCGTGCTGGCGTTCTCGGTGAGCTCACGCACCGCGGAGATCGGCATCCGGATGAGTCTCGGGGCGGGCGCGGGACGCGTCCATCGCATGGTACTCGGCGAGGGAGGCGTGCTGCTCGCGGCGGGGCTGGCGGTCGGCGCGACCGGTGCGCTGGCCGCGGCCCGGCTGTTGCGCGGCCTCCTGTTCGGAGTCACGCCGCACGATCCAACCACGCTGGTCGGCGTCGCTTTCATGCTCGCGGTGGTGGGGGTGGCCGCTTGCTGGCTCCCGGCCGCTCGCGCGGCGCGGGTCGATCCGGCGGCGGCGTTGCGCGCCGAGTAGGCGCGCGCTCCCCCTGTGGGGTGGCCGGACGGCGAATCCGCCTGCCTGACGAGCGCAGCTACTCGGCGGCGAGCGTGAGCGCGGGGTCCACCCGTCCCGCGCGCCAAGCCGGCAGGACGCAGGCGAGTACGACCACGACGAGCAGCACCGTACTGGCCAACGCGAGTATGCGCGGATCGCGGGGGGGCACGCCTGGAGCAAACGCCGCGAGCGTCGAAGCGAGCGCGACGAACGCGATCAGCCCGATGACCAGCCCGGCGCCGGCCATGCCGAGGCCGCGCAACAGGACGTCGCGCATCACGTCGCCACGCTGTGCGCCGACTGCCAGCCGGATCCCGAATTCCCGCTGCCGCCGCGTCACGACGTACGCGAGCAGTCCGTACGTCCCGATTGCCGAGAGCAGCAGCGCCACGCCGCTCAGACTGGCGAACAGCAACGACGCAAAGCGCGGCGACGCGAGCTCGCGGTCGAGGAGCTCGGGAAGCGTGCGGAAGGTGCTCGGAACGAGGTCACGGTCGATCGACTGCACCGCGCTCGTGATGGCCCCGGTCACCGTTGCCGGGGGCACGGTGGTCCGCACCCAGACCCAGGTGAAGGGACGCGGAATCTGACGGTTCGACCAGTACAGTTCTGGCTCCGGCAGGGTGCCCGGCTGCACCGGCGGCACGTCGGCAACCACTCCCACGATCGTGAATTCCGCGCGCTCCTGACCGATCGCGAAGACGAGGTGCTTGCCGATCGAGCTCGAGCTGGGCCAGAAGCGACGAGCGAGGGTCTGGTTCGCCAGCGCGACGAGCGGCGAGTTGGGAGTATCGTGCCCGTCGAGCGGACGCCCGGTCACCAGTGGTACGCCCACCGCCGCAGAGAACCCGGGACTCGCATCGTACCACCGCACCGACTCCCGCTGGTCCGGCGCCCGCCCTTCGACCTCCATCTCCCATGTCTCGCGCCCTCCGAACAGCGGTCCGGCACTGGCCGTTCCCACCGCGCGCACGCCCGGAATCGCGCCGACGGCCGACTCGGTGCGATCCCAGAGGAGGTCGAGCTTCTCTTTCGTGCCGTAGGTGGCCGTGGGCGGCGAGAGCGAGAACAGCACGACGTGTTCGCGATCGAACCCGGGATCCCAGGAGACGAATCGCGCGAAGCTCCGCGCCAGCGTTCCGGCACAGGCGATGATCACCACTGCCATCGCGAGCTCGGCCACCACCAGCGCCGTGCTGAGCCGCGAGCGCGCCGCCGGGCCGGATCGTCCGCCCTCGCGCAGCATCTGCGCGAGGTCCACACGGCCTGCGCGCAGCGCGGGGACGAACCCGGTGAGCACCGCGGTGACCACTGCAAGCGCGGTCACGAACGCCAGGACCGCGCCATCGATCCCGACCTCCGATACACGCGGGATTCCCTGCGGCGCGAGCGCACGGAAGGCACGCACACCTCCCTCAGCGATCGCCAGGCCGGCCGCGGCTCCGGCGACGGCCATCACGAGACTCTCGGCGAGCAGAGCGCGCACGATCCGTCCCTTCCCGGCACCGAGCGCGGCGCGCATGGCCATCTCGCGGCCACGTTCTGCAGAGCGCGCGAGCAGGAGGTTGCTCACGTTGGCACAGGCGATGAGCAGCACCAGCGACACCGCGCCGAGAAAGAGGAGGAGCATCGGGCGGACGTGGCGGATCACGAGGTCACGCATCGGCATCGGCGTGACGCCCCAGACCGGGACGGCGGCGAAGTGCTCCTTTCGGATCGTGGACGTGATCCCCGCCAGCTCGGCCCGCAACTGTGCGATCGTTCGTCCCGGCTTCAGCAGTCCGTAGGCGACGAAGCCGCGCCACTCGCGGTTCCGCTCGTCCCGCGGCAGCACGTGAACGGGGCGCCAGAGCTCGATCGTCTCGAAGAGCGGCAGGTGAAACCCCGGCTGCAGGATGCCGACGATTTGCACGGAATGCTTGTCGAGGGTGACGAGGCTGCCGACGACGGCCGGGTCTGCGTTGAACCGCCCCTGCCACATCTCGTACGTGAGCAGCGCGACGTCGCTTTCGCGGCCGAGCAGGTCGGTGGAGTCGATCATCCGCCCGCGCACCACCCGCACGCCCAGCGCGCGGAAGAGGCCGGGCGTCGCGATTCCGCTGCGAACGGCGAGCTCGCCGCCGGCAGTGGTCATGTGCGATTCCCACGAGCGACCGAAGCCGATGGTCTCGATCGAAGTCGCGCGCTCGGCAATCTCGCTGACGTTCGGCGGAGAGATCGAGCACCAGTCGGCAGGCGAGCCCGGATACTGCTCGCACAGCGTGAACAGGCGGCCTTCGTTGGGGAAGCCGAGTGGGTGAAGGATGACCCCGTTGACCACCGAGAAGATGGACGTGGTGGCGCCGATTCCCAGGGCGAGCGTGAGTACGACGACTGCGACGAATCCGGGGCGCACACGCATCGTGCGCACGGCGTGGCGGATATCGTGGACGAAGTCGCGGATGAGGAGGGTGAGCGGAGTCACGGGGCGCATCGCATCAGGGTCGTAAGTGAGACACGAAGTTCCAGGCCACCGTTCACAGCGTGGGGCTCATCGCACCCGGGCACTATCCGGCGAACCCTGACACCGTTTCCGTCGCACCCGGTGCGAACGGCCGTCGCCACCCGCGTTGTGCCCGCCACCGGGTTGCCGTAGGATAGTCTCCCCCGATTTCACGCTCACCCCGACCAGAGACACCCATGAACGCCTCAGCCGCCCTGCGCCTGGCCGTCCTCGCCGCAGTGGTCACCGCATGTGCCCCGACGCCCGCACCGCCGCCGCCGCCGCCCGATGAGAGCGCGATCCGGGCCGCGCTCACCGACGCGCTCGGGAAGTTTGCCCCTGCCATCGCCTCCAAGGACGCGGCCGCCATAGCCAATATCTTCACCGAGGACGCGACGTGGATCCTTCCGGACGCCAGCACCTTTACGGGGCGCGCCAACATCGCGGCCGGGGCGAAGGCTTTCTTCGGGAGCTTCGAGTCGTTCACGTACAGTCAGGTGGTCATCGACAAGCTGATCGTGGTCAGCGACTCCGAGGCCGTCACGTTCTCCCACGGCGCTTATACGATGACCGTAAAGGGGAAGAAGCCCGAGAGCCGAATGAACCCGTTCGCCGACAGCTGGAAGAAGGGTTCTGACGGTGCGTGGCGGGTGACATATGAGGTCAACGCCGACGGACCGGCGCCGGCGGCGAAGGGCTAGAAGCGGCCAGGACGGGCGTAGTGCCGCGCGCGGACTGCGCCCGTCCACCGCTTGAACGCGCGAGAAAAACGACGCGGGATCCGGATACGCCACGAGACAGGACGCGCTGTTCACCGAGGCCTGGTTCCCGCCCAGCTGCTGGAGAGGGCGGGTTCATGGGCTGGATGCTGATCAAGGGCGTGCGGGAGACTCTGCCTGACGAATGAAAGCCATCGTCTATCACGGGTATGGCCCGCCCGATGTTCTCTGTTGTGAGGAAATCGACAAGCCCACGCCCGGTGACGATGACGTCCTGGTGAGGGTTCGGGCGGCTTCCGTCAATCAAATGGATTGTCACTTCATGCGAGGGGAACCGTATCCGATTCGCGTCATGACCGGGCTGCGCAGGCCGAAGACGACGCGGTTCGGAGTCGATCTGGCCGGCGAGGTCGAAGGCGTCGGCAGGAACGTCAAGCAGTTTCAACCGGGTGCTGCGGTCTTCGGCGCCGGCCGGGGCGCCTGTGCAGAGTACGTCTGTGCCCGCGAGCACCATCTGGCGATGAAGCCCGCCAACGTCACATTCGAGCAGGCGGCGGCCGCACCCACCGCGGGGGTGACCGCGCTGCAGGGGCTTCGCGACAAAGGGCGGCTTCAGTCGGGACAGAAGGTCCTGATCACCGGTGCGGCGGGAGGGATCGGCCATTTCGCCGTGCAGATCGCCAAGTCGGTCGGCGCGCAGGTCACCGGGGTGTGCAGCACCGCGAACGTGGACCACGTGCGATCGATCGGCGCGGACCATGTCATCGACTACACCCGGGAAGATTTCACGCGGAGCAGTGAGCGATACGACCTGATCTTCACCACCGCGGGGAACCGCGCGTGGTCGGCCTACCGCCGCGTGATGAACCTCGGCGGGACCTTTGTCTGGATCGGAGGTCCTGCCGGGCGCTGGATTGGACCGCTGGCCGGCGCGCTCAAGACACTGGTGTTGTCGCGATTCGTGAGCCGGACTCTGGTCCTGGGCGCGGCGTCGATGAAGAAGGACGACCTGGTCGCCCTCGCTGAGTTGATGGAGGCGAACAAGGTCAGGCCGGTCATTGGCAGGCGCTACACGCTGATGCAGGTCTCCCACGCCATCCGCTGGCTCGAGGAAGGCCACGCCCGGGGGAAAGCGGTGGTATCGTTAGGCTAGGGGGAACGCCGGGTCGCCTCGAGCGCGCGCGCGCCGCCGCCGAAGACGAAGCCGACCGCCCGGCCGTCGACGACGTCGAACGCCACCCGGCCCGCGCCGACGGCCAGGAACACGGTGCCACCCTGGCTGGTCAACTTCACCGCTCGTTGTCCATTGGGCTGGAACATGAGCTGGCCGTTGTCGTCGAAGACGCGAACGGCCTGCTTCGATCCGTCGGGTCGCGTCATCGCGTAGTCGCCCGCGTACCGCGCCCGGTCCTCCGGCGTGACCGGAAGGTCCTTCGGCGGCGTCGGCGCGGGCGGCGGCACGCCAAGCACGGTCCGCGCGATCGCCTCGGCGACAGCGCCCGATGGCGCGGGCGATGTGTTGGCGAGTACGGCAATGGTCAGCGAATCCTGCGGGAAATACGCCAGCTGCGAGATGAAGCCATTGATTCCCCCGCCATGCGCGATCATGCGGTGGTCACCGACCGAGTCGGACGTGAGGCCGAATCCGTAGTTCATCGGCCGGCCGCTGGGTAACGCCACGGGCGTCGTCATCTGCCGGTACGACGCAGCGCCGACGATGGCGCCCGACGACAGCAGCCGCGTCCACGACACGAGATCTCCGACCGTCGAACACAGTGACCCGGCGGCAAACGGCAGATCCATGCTCAGGAAGCCGGTATTCACGGGACCGGCCGGGGTGCGATCGTAACCCTGCGCGCGATGCGGAATGAGCTTCCGCGTATCGCAGTACGTCGTCTGCGTCAGCCCGTTCGGCGTGAACAACCGCTCCGCGAGATAGTCGCCGTACTTCTGACCGGTGACGTGCTCGAGAATCATGCCGAGCATGAAGTAGCCGGTGTTGTTGTAGTAGAAGTGCGTTCCCGGCTCGAACATCAGGGAGTCCGGCGCGACGATGGCGAGAAGCGAATCATGCGCCAGGTCGAGGCGCGCGACGCGGCCGAAGCTCGGGCCGATGTCGGTGTAGCTCGGAATACCCGACGTGTGATTCAGCAGGTGTCGCACCAGAATCCGGTGCCCGTGGGTCGGAAACGTCGGCAGGTATCTCGTGATCTCGTCGTCCAGTCCGATCCTGCCCTGCTCCACAAGCTGCATCACCGCCGAGGAGGTGAACTGCTTGGTGATGGAGCCGATGCGGAATACAGTCTGCGGCGTCACCGGGACCTGATTCTCCAGATCGGACAGGCCGTAGCCCTTGAACAGGAGCGTGTCGCGGCCCTTGACCACCGCGACCGCCATCCCGGCCACAGCGCCGCCTTTCACCGGTGCCCCGGCGATCGAGTCGAGGCGTGCGACCAGGGCGGTGCGAGATGGTTCCTGCGCCGCCAGGCCGGCGACGCCGCGGAGCAGGACGCCGCTGGCCACGAGCACGCGTATGATGGAAGACACTGGCGGTCCTCTGGATCGGGTGCCGCAATCATAACCCGGCATCGGGGATGGCGGACAGCCTCCGCGAGGGCGACGTCACACCGGGTTACCGCTTCCCGGCATTGCGGCCGGTCACCTGCTGGCGCTGGGCTGGCCTGTCTTCGCCTTCGGGTTCATCGCGCGGTCGGTGCGGATGTTCGAGCGCGCCACGGGTTTGGTATTCGGCGTTACGCCGGCGTGGCGCGCATTGGCGCTGGTGCCGTGGGCGCTGACGGCACTCGCGGTGGTCGTGGTCGTGGGTGCGATCGTCTCCTGGCGACGACGATGGTGGGATCCGGCGCGGCGCTCGCTGTTCTCGGCGACCGCGCTGCTGGCGGTGTTGATCGTCGCGTTCCTCATTCGATGGAACTATCTGCCCGCAAGATTCCACGGCTGACCGCGACTGCCTGGTCGCTCGCGAGCGATGCCTGCCATCTTGCTGCTCACCGGATCGGCGTGCATCCTCCTACGCGCCGACGGCATCCCTGTCCCTCCGCTTCCCCGCTTCGCGTGCCCCGCTCCCGGATAACGGCTCATGCCCCACGATGATCTGCAGATGGCCGAGGCGATGAAGCGTTGAGCCACGGCGCAGTGCGTTGATGGCGCGGTTCCGCCTGTCGCTTCCCCACCCACTCGTCCTCCTGCTCGGTGGCGTCGCGGTCGCCGCCGTGCTCACGTGGGTGCTTCCGGCCGGCCAGTACGATCGCCGCGAGGATCCACAGACCGGACGGCGCATCGTCCAGGCGGGAACCTATCACGCCGTGCCGCCGGCGGCCGTGCGACCGATGGCCGCGGTGATTGCCGTGCCGAGAGGAATCGTCGACGGCGCCGACGTGATCTGCGTGATCCTCTTTGTCGGCGGCGCGTTCGCGCTCCTCGACCGCACCGGCGCCCTGGGTCGCCTGGTCGGCGCACTGGTGGGCCGGTCGGGGCGGCCGGTCGTCGTGATGGCGATCGTCTGCTCGCTGTTTGCGTCACTCGGCGCGCTCGAGAACATGCACGAGGAGATCATTGCGCTCGTTCCGGTGATGCTGGTGTTGAGTCGCGGACTCGGATTCGGGGCAGTGACGGCGCTCGCGATGAGCGTCGGGTCGGCGGTGGTGGGGGCATCGTTCGGGCCGACGAATCCGTTCGCGTCCGGGGTCGCGCTGCGGTACTCGGAGCTTCCGCCGCTGACGTCGGGCGGGCTGCGGTTCGCGATGCTGGTGGCGGCGGTCGCGCTCTGGATCGCGTGGACGGCATCCCAGACGAAGCGTGACGACGTGCGTCCGGAGATCGAGGCGCTCTCGCACCAGGGCGTGCGCGCCCGCGACTGGGTGCTGCTGGCGCTGGTCATCGTGCCGTTCGGTCCGTACGTCTACGGCGTGCTCGCTCTCGACTGGGGATTCAACGAGCTGTCGGCGCTCTTTCTCGTGGCCGGGTTCGCGGTCGGTCTGGTGGCGGGCATGGGACTGCGTGGAACGGCGGTGGAATTCCTGAAATCGATGGAGACGATGCTGGCTGCGGCGCTGTTCGTCGGCGTCTCTCGCGCCATCTCGGTGGTGCTCACCGACGGGCGGGTGATCGACACCATCGTGCACGGGCTCGCGCAGCCGCTCCATCACATGCCGCGACTGCTCGCGGCCGGGATGATGGTGCCGATTCAGGCGCTGCTGCACGTGGCGGTCGTGTCCAACAGCGGGCAGGCTGTGCTCACCATGCCGATCATGGCGCCGGTGGCCGACCTGCTGTCGATCCCGCGTCAGGTGGCGGTGATGGCCTATCTCACCGGCGGGACGATGATGGACATGATCACACCGAGCAACGGCGCGTTGCTGGCGATGCTGCTGGCCGCGGGCGTGCCGCTCGGCCGATGGCTGCGCTTCGCGGTGCCCGGCGCGCTGATCGTGAGTGTGGTAGGATTCGTGGGGATGGCGCTGGCGATGTAGCAACGGGATGCTGCCTAACGGGGAGGACGAGGGGCGATGAGCGGTACACCGAGCGCGGTAACGGTTGGTCTTCTGCTGCGAATGCTGCGTGAAGCGTTCGAGGGGCCTCCCGGCCCCTGGACCTATTTCAGCGACACGGGCCCCGGGACCGGATTACTGGGGACGATCAGTCGCCTGAGCCTCGCCCAGGCCTCGCAGGAGGGCGGCCCCGGTCAGACGAGCATCGCCGGACACGTGCATCACGTGGCGGCCAGCCTCGCGCTCGCCACGCGGGAGGTGCGCGGTGAGCGGACCTCGCGCGATCGCAGCCAGAGCTGGACGGTGTCGGTGGTGGACGACGCCGCGTGGGCCGCGCTGCAGGCCCAGCTGCGGCGGGAGTACGAAAGCCTGGTCGTGGTGGTGCGGAGTCGCGACGACTGGAACGAGGACGCGTTGGGCGCCGCGGTCGGCGCGATCGCGCACGCGACCTATCATCTGGGCGCGATCCGCCAGCGCCTCGCGCCGGCCGGAGTCGCCCGCTGAGGCTCTGATGGCCTGATCAGTCCGGCGACGAGCGGCGCCGGCGGACCGGAGACCTACTTCGCGCCGCCCAGGCGCCGCAACTCCGCCTCTGATGCAATGAACCCGAATGCCGGCCAGCCGCCGGACGCGACCGACTGCTCGAAAGCGGCACGAGCCTGGGCCGTGTCGCCGTGCAGCAGGTACCAGTTGCCCAGTCCGTATTTCAGCGTCGCCACCTGGATATTGTCCGTGTCGGCCGGCGTGATCAGCTGCTCCGGCGGAATCTGGCCGCGATAGAGCTGCAGCCGCCGCGTGTAGGCATTCACCGCCGGGATCGAATCGCTGTTGCGGTCGAGCCAGGCCTGGGCATCGGCGGAGCGCCCGGCCCGTGACAGGGACATCCAGCCCCAGTCGATCGAGCCGGCGTGCTCTTCGGCGTTAGGCGCGAGCGGCAGCGCGTGGGCGAAGGCGTCGGCGGCACCGGCGAAGTCCCCGCTCACGTACTTCACCACACCCAGGTGATACCAGCAGCCGTACAGCGTGGAATCGAGGGCGAGCCCGTGTTCCAGGTCGGCGCGCGCGCTGTCCAGTTGCCGCACCGAGAGATAGCGGTGGCCGCGCCAGCGGTAGAGGATGCCGCTGTCGGGCGCGATGGCAATGGCCCGGGTGAAGGTCGCGATCGCCTCGCGGTAACGGCGGATGCCGGCCTGGGCGAGGCCGAGCTGGAGGATCTTCCCGACGTTGCCCGGGTCCGCCGCCAGGGTGGAGTCCGCGTGCGCCACGGCTCCGGTGTCCGACAGGGCCACGTAATCGACGCCGGCCGGGGAGCGGTATTCGACCGGGTGTTCCGGCAGCTCGGACGTGCAGGCGGAGTGAAGCACCGCGACCGCGACGAGACCTGACGATGTCAGACAGACGTTGCGCATGTGCATGGCCCCGGCTCCGCGCGGGTGGAAATGAGTGGGCGCTCCCTGGGTTCGCGAAAGATGCATCGATGTTCGCGATTGCACAGAGCGCCCCTGGACGCGATCTGCGGTTCGGCTACGGACTCAGGAGCCGATGCACCTGCACATGAGGTGCCTCGCCCTCCTCCTGCCGGATCCCGAGGATGAGATTGTCCCGGCAGTCGAGAATCTGCAAATGTGCGGGTGCGTCCAGGTCGCCGAGCCACGCACCCTCTGAAGCAAAGAGGCTCCATCGGCGGGTCGTGCCCTGAAGGTCGGGCCAGATTGACGCGCCCAACCACAGCCTGCCCTCTCCATCCACGAATGCCCGATCGAACAGGGGCACCTGAGTCCCATACGACGCCTCGGCGAGGAGGGCCTGCCGAACCCTGGGAATGGCCGCCGCGCCCTCGGTCCGGGCCACGTCCTCCAGGGTGGCGGCGATCCAGGCGTCTATCATGGACGGCACGACCGATTCCGGCTCGACCGGGCGCTTCAGGATACGGCGCAGCCTGCCGTCCTGGTCGAAGAACCGGATCTCATAACGATCCGACGTCGCCCAGAAAAACCCGCTATCGGTTGCTGCCTTGATCGTGTTGTGGGCCGGCGCGAGGCGTCGCGTGTTGCCATCCGGCTCGACGAACTGCTGACGTGAGGGGAGCCGCATGATGGTCTGGGCCGCGCCGTCGGCCGGGTCGAGGACGACAACGTCCGTCGTGTCCCACTGCAGGCCGGGGCTCTTCTCCGGGTGGTACGAAGAGCCGGGGTTGTACAACAGGAGGCCGCCGCTGCCAAGCGCACCGAAGGCGTTGAGGTTGCCCGGCGCCTGGGTGCGCACCAGCCTCGGCTCGCCGTTCGACAACGGGAAGATCGTTGCCCGGCGTTCGATCTGATCGTACGCTGCCAGAGAATCGCCCGGATATCGGAACAGCCCCGAGATGGCCTGGAATTCGCCTGGTCCTCTGCCGCGGCGGCCGAAGCTCCTGAGATGCCGACCATCAGCGTCGAACAGGCGCACCTCGTTCGTCGCTGCCTCCGCCACGGCAAACCCGCCGCCATCCAGCAGGAGGCCCTGCCAGATGAAGCTGAACTGATACGGGCCCGCTTCCTCCGACCCGATTCGGACCAGGGGAATGGAATCGACACGCAGCCCCTGTGCACCCCAGACGCTACCGGTGCTCGTGACGATGCGAACCCCGGCGGAATCAGTGATCGTGCTGCTTCCTGTTCGCTCCCCGCTGCCGGCACACCCCGCGGCGAGGGCGAGAAGGAAGAACGGCGAAAACCGTCGGCTGGAAGGAGGAAACATCATGATCCACCGCCAGGGAACCGCGAGGGTGCTCGAGACCACTCCGGCTGATCCTGTTGCCGGTCCAACGCGCGGCATCGGCTGCGTCGCGATCAGCAATTCGTGGGGCGCTGCCGCAGGGAATTCGCGTGCTTCGAAGCGGCCGTTCCCGCCCCCATAGTAGACATTGCCGCGATCGCTCGAAAGGGTGGTCGGTCTGCCGCGTCATCCCGCGACGCGGGTTCAATCGATGGACGCCCCGCGGCCCGCGCCGCGCGGTGGGAGAATGTGCGCCACGCCATTTCCCGGGGCGGGGAACCGGTCGAACACGGCGGGATCGTGGCCCGGGACGATGAGTTGCGGGTCGCTCGCGAGCTCGCGCATGCGCTGCTGCGCGCGGAGGTTCGACAGGCTGTCGAGCGTCTGCGCGATGGGGCGATGCTCGTCGAGGTTGGCGTAGAGATACGCGTTGTCCGATGCCACCACCACGGTGCCGAACGTGGTGCGCACGCCGGCGTACTGCGACGCAAAGGTGTGCTTCCCGCCGGTGTAGACCGTGACTCCGGGGAAAATCTCGCGGCCGTCGCCGTCGACCAGCGTCACGCGCCCCGACGCCTTGGCCTCGGCGAGCAACCGCGCGTCGCCGGTGTCGATCGCGGACGCGAGCCGGTGTCCGTCCGCATCTATATAGTGCTCGTATTCTTCCCGCTGGATCCAGATGTGCGCGTGCGGGAAGAGGTCGATGCCGTCCAGGTGGTCCCAGTGGATGTGGGTGATGATGAGGTCCGTGATGCTGTCGGCGGGGACGCCGGCGCGCGCGACCGCCTCGTCAGGCGGGACGAAGTCGACGGGTTTCCAGCGACTCACGAAGTCGGCGCGGTGAAAGCCGGCGTCGACGAGCAGTCTGCGGCCATCGGATCCCTCGACGAGCCAGACCATCATCGCGATGTCGGTGCGCTGGGCGCGGTCGGCGCCGGCGATCAATGAGGCGAGGGGGAAATCCTTGATCGTGCCGTATCGCACGGCGTACACGTCGTACGTCACCGGCGCGGCGGCACGCGGCGCGGCGGCGCCGGTGATCGCCGCGGCGGCGGCGGTCAGCGCGAACCATCCCAGGCGGTCATGGTGCACAGGGAGAATTCTTGGCTGGTTGTGGGTGGTAGCTCGCGACCAGATACGCCAGCTCCAGCGCCGTGGCACCATGCCGAGCGCCTCGCGGCTCGCTCATGATCAGCCGCCCCCGAACGAGTTCCGCCTGCTTACCCGCGATGTCGAGCTTCAGCAGCTCGTCTGCGGTGACGAGGACGTCTGACGACATGTGCCGAAGGTACGGCCGGGCGGTGGACATGGGGAGTCAATTCCGAGCGCACGCGTCACGCGAGCGTCAGCGTCACCGCGCTCCGGACGTCGCCGCCTTCTTCTTCTCCGCAGACTTTTCGAAGTGCGTCCCGAACCAGTCGAACATCCGCGTCCAGTGGTCCCGGAAGTCCGGCTCGTTCCCGGCCCGGCCCGCGCCATGCCCGGCGTCGGCGTACTGCACCCACACCGCTTCCTTCCCCAGCCGGCGGAGCGCGTAGTACATCTCGCGCTCGTTGGTGTCCGGCACGTTCCAGTCCTGCTTGCCGGTGAGCATGAGCAGCGGCGTGTGGATGCGGTCGGCGAACATGACGGCCGAGTGCTGGATGTACTTGAGCGGCGCCTCCCACAGCGTCGCGCCGATGCGGTCCTGCCCGTTCTCCGCGGCGCTGTAGTTGCGCGTCCCGATCTTCGGGCTGTCGCCGAGGAAGGAGATGATGTTCACCTTACCGGAGATGTTCACCGCGGCGGCGAACCGGTCGGTCTGCGTGATGAGCAGGTTGGTGGCGTACCCGCCGTAGCTCGTCCCCTCGACGCCAAGCCTGGTGCCGTCCACCAGGCCACGGTCCTCGAGCGTGTTGATCGCGTCGGTCACGCCCTTTACCCACGCCTCGCCGGGGTAGCCAATCTGCAGGTCCACCGACGGGTGGAACACGAACCACCCGCGCGCGGCGAGCAGGTTCATGTTCTCGTTGAATCCGTTGTCGAAGAATGTCTCGTAGATCTCCGCGACGAGCGGGTACTTCGTTCCGGGCTGGTAGCCGTACGGATAGTACAGCACGCCGTAGAGCTTCTTCCCGTCCGCGTCGCGATAGCTCACCAGCTGCGAGTGCGTGAGCGCCACGCCGTCGAGCTGCGGGTTAAGCCTCGTGATCGCGTGCGCGTCGGCGAGGTCACGGCCGGCTGTGTACACCTCGTTCGGACGGTCGCCGTCGGACCGCTCGAACACGAAGCGCGATCCGTCGTCGGACACGTGCCAGCTGGAGTAGAGATTGGTGTCGATCGCGAGGTCGGTCGCCTGCCGAGTAGTGAGGTCGTAGCGCTCGAGTCCGCGCGCCCAGCGGTCCTTCGCCGAACGGGAGACGAACAGGTAGCGCCCGTCGCGGCTCCATCCGGCGAAACCGCGTGTGGGCCGGGTGGCCGTGTCGGCCTCGAACGGATAGACGAGCGTCATCGAATCCGTGCGCGCGTCGAGGAGGTGGTAGCCGTCCTTCGCGCTCACGAGCAGTGCGCCACCGTCGGGCCGCCAGCTGACCAGCGAGTACGGTGTCCTGGTGGTGTCGGTCTTCGCGCTGTCGGTCTTCGCGGCGTCGGTCCCCGCGGTGTCGGTCTTCGGCTCCGCCTTCCGGTACTTCGCCGTGAGGTTTCGGGCGCTGTCGGCGCCCAGCCAGCGGACGAATACGTTGCCCTTGTCGGCCCAGGCGAACGCGGTCGCGCTGTCGTTCCATCGCGGCATCAGCCGGTGCTGGGCGGGCTTCACCAGCGTGTCGGGCCGTGCGCCGGCGGCGAGCGCGAGCTTGAAGACGCCGTAGGCCGTTCCCGAGTTGTTGTCGTACGACGTCTTCTTCGGTTCGGCGGTGGAGTAGGCGAGGTACGAGCCGTCCGTGGAGAATTGCGCGCCGCGGATCGGCGTCTCGGGCAGGATCTCGCGCACGGCGCCGTCGCCCAGGGTGACGATGGCCGGAATCTGCCGGTCGCCGAGGTTGCGCACCGCGTCCCAGGAGAGGAACGGTTCCTTCGCGTCCTGCACGACGATCGGTCCTTCGGTCAGGTGCAGGAATGCCGCGCGCGCCTCGGCTGCCCAGCCGTCGGGGCGGAGCGTAATCAGCATCGAGTTGCCGTCGGGTGCCCACTCGAGCGGCGCGCTGGATGCGATCTGCTTCGTGGTACGGACGGCGATCGCCCGGGTGCGGTTGGCCGCGACGTCGGTCACCTCGAGCACCCAGTCGTCGCCCTTCATGAGGTAGAAGGCGAGCTTGCTCCCGTCCTTCGTGAATGTCGCGCCGCGCACCTGCACCTTGCCGGGGAGGATCGCGCGCGCCTGCCCGGTGGTCGCGTCGATCAACTGGAACTCGGCGATCGACGGCGTGACGTAGGTCGGGTCGCCGAAGCGGGCGTTGTCCACGCCGAGCGCGTCGCGTCGCACGCGCACCGTGATGGCCACCCACCGGCCGTCGCTGCTGACGTCCTCGATGCGCACCGATCGCAGGTTGAGGTTGTCGTCGATGGTGTAGGCGCGGCCGTTCGTCTGCTGCGCAGGGACGCGCGTGCTGAACGCGACGAGAGCGAATGCCGACCAGGCGAGGGCGCGGAGGGCGGAGGGGACGGCCGGGCGGACCGAGTGGGCGGACATGGGAGGGCTCGCGGCGAGGTGGAGGGACGACCGGATGGGGAGAGTATGCGGCCGGAGGAATGCGCGGGCAACCGCGCGACACTCTTGCACGACATGGCGACCCCCGTCGGGGGCTGACCGGCCGGATTCGGGGCTTGCGAGGGAAAGGCCCATCTATTTGCACTGGGCGCGGGGGCCGCGGGAAGATGGTCGTGTGGAGCGACGGCCTCCTCGGCGAACCGACAAGTGGGGAGTGGGCGCATTCTCGCGCAACCGCGGCGTGGGGCGCGCGTGTCGAACGCGTGGCATGCCGTTACGGAGTGAGCGCGCAGTGTCCGTCGGGATGCGGGTCGTGTTGCCTGTTCTGCTGTCGTCTGGCGTCCTCGTGTCAGGGGCCGTGTCACCGCCGTGGCGCGCGGTCCGATCTTCGCGCGTGCCCGGTCCGGCCACTGTGAGCGTGCGGGCGCCCGGCATCCCGGTCGTCCGCGCCGGGCAGGCGGGCGGCCTCGTGTTCGTGACCGACGAGGCGGACGCGGCGCTCGCGATCGTGCGGGCGCGTCATGACGGGCGCGACCCTACCACGGGCGACTGGGCGCGCTTGTTCGGGAGCCTCGGCTTTCGCGCGCTCCAGCAACGTCAGGCAGTGATGGGCCGGGCGTTCGCCGACTCATCGTTCCGTGCGTTTCTGCTCTCGGACACCCTTGTTGCGCGGTGGGCGGCGCTCGACCGGACCCTCGCCGCCTGGCGCGCGCTTGACGTCTCGGCCGCGGCGCGGCGGGCGCTGGCGTATCTGCCGGCGGGCACGCCGCTCCAGACAACGGTGTTTCTGGCGATCAAGCCGCAGACGAACAGCTTCGTCTTCGACTTCGCGGGTCGGCGCGTGATCATGCTGTACGTGGATCCGGCGAAGTCGCGGGCGGAACCGGACAACACCGTCGCGCACGAGCTGCACCACATCGGGCTCTCGGCGGCATGCGGTGCGGCGGGCGCCAGTGGCGTGCCGGCGCCGGTGGCGCGCGCCCGGAACTGGGCGAGCGCGTTGGGCGAGGGGCTCGCGATGCTTGCTGCCGCCGGCGGGCCCGACGTGCATCCGCATGCACAGAGCGACAGCGCCACGCGGGCGCGCTGGGACCGGGACGTGAGCCACTTCAACGCCGATGTGTCGGAGCTGACGAAGTTCTGCTGTCGCGCGCTCGATCCCACGGTGCCTGACGATTCAGTGACTGCCGCGGGGATGAGCTTCTTCGGTGTGCAGGGCCCGTGGTACACGGTGGGGTGGAAGATGGCCGTGACCGTTGAGCGCGCGTACGGCCGGCCGCGTCTCATCGCGACGGAGTGCGACGCGGCGGCGTTCCTGCGGGCCTACAACGCGGCGGCTCGTGCGCGGAACTGGGTGAATGGGGATTCGCTGGCGGTCTGGCCGGAGATGTTGACTGGGCGGATGGAGGGGCGGGCCCGCGGCGACGAGCGACCGTGAATCCGGCGCGCCGGTCACTCAGAGAATACGTATCTACCGCGGAGTCCGACGCGCCAGATGCCTTCAGATGGAAGACGCACCCGTTAGCCGACGGCAGTTATTGGACTTACCCGAGAGCACGTCAGAGCATGCGTGACCCGTCAGCTCCGGCGCCGCTAACGATCTCCAGTGCCGTAATCCCCAGTATGCCGTGCTCTTTCCCTTCCTCGTCACCATGCCAGCGCTCTCCAGTCCTGACGACGCCGATGACTCTGCCCGATTCATCTAGCACGGGTCCGCCACTGTTGCCAGCGCGCGTAGACACGCTTACGAGGGCATAGGGCGCGCCGAAGTGCCGTCTGACCAGGACGATTTCGCCGGTCGCGTCAAAAATGCTATTGCCGCGATTCCAATCCGGATACCCGAGTATTCTCACCTTCGCACCGACTGACAAAGGGTTTGTAGGTCGCGGTGGAGGGAATGACACTTCGGCGCGGGTGAGATCGCAAACGCAAGATCGATTTCGTTCAATGCGTGCTTAACGACGACCTGGAATCTCGCAGATGGTGCCAGAGGGCGGAACGCATCCACGCCCTTGGCTGCAACCACATGGAAACAAGTGACGAGACCGGTCCCTTTCAGCATGAACGCTGTCCCAGAAGCTTCTGGTCCTTCGTAGAATCCATATCGCGTCGTCCACCGTTGGATGGCCAGCCAGACGCTCGTATCTCTGCCATAGTCGACGGTAGGTCGGATCTTCGGGACCCTTGATCATCCTCAAGTGCGCAAGCTTTCCCGCCAGCACTCGTCGATACGATGGCCTCTGTGTACCAGTTCGACGCTTCTTGTCATATCGATCGTGCTGTGCGGCTGCGGCATCCAGCCCAAAGTCCTCCCAGGCATGAAGCATGCTCCTGATCTGGTCTCGAAACCGTCTTGGCACATTAGCTTTCTCGTTGATGACCACGCCCGTAACATCCTGCCGCTGGTGCCTCCAGAGGAGACGAGACTTAGTCGGGTGAACTCTGAACCCATTCGAATCGATTACGTGAACCAGGCCCGGGCCGTTCGACGTTATGAAGCCGTTCGGTGTGAGGTCGCGAGAGGCGATAGACTTCGGAAATGCTCTGTTCGTCGAGCTAGTGAGGTGTTCCGCGTATCGCGTTACCGTACATCGATGATCTGCTGCAAGTCGCCGAAGTTCATTATCTAGTCTTGAGCAGATCATATTGGAAATGATCGGCGATGTCGGCGCCCCCTGCGGGAGCGAGCCCTCGAAGCAGCACAGCTGCGCCAAGACTGTCGCGACGGGCGCAGGCAGGTTGTACGGCCGGCGCATGAACATTCCCCGTACTCTTCCGAAGTTTATCGCAGGAAAGAAGTCCTCAAGATCGAGTCGGAGAACCCATTCGCGATTACGGTGAAACTCGGCGTTTGTTCGAATATTGCGCTCGCGGACAAAACCGTGCGCCACGAGATTCGGGACATACACCTCGTACAGAACCTGCGACAGCTTCTGCTGGAGAATGCGGATCTTGGAAGCGGGCGCGAAAATGGTGCGCTGCTTGCCATTTCGCTTGAGAAGCTGGAACGTGCGATACCTTCGATGAGCCGGGAAGCGGTAGAGGTGCCATATAAGGTAGGAACCCGGAACCTCGAGCAGACGTGCGAGTGCTCGTCGACTACCCAACCGAAGGAAGTTGTCGCGAAACGTCTCTGGGGGTGCGCGAAGGCAGGCGCCAATCGCACGCGTGGGCAGAGGAGGTGGAGTCAACCGGTAATTCTCGCTTTTCCGAGCGCTCCCAGTCGACTACTCAGGCAAACATGGAGCGTGGCGTAAGGCATGGCGTCATGAGCACACGTTGCGAGAACGCAACGAGAGACAATTGGTGTGTTGACCCACCTCCAACAGATATCGTACGTGGGCTAGTGATCCGCCGCAACGGGATCCAGTACTGACGTTACCCTCGGGAATCTGATCCGGTCATTCTTGCCGATCCTCACGACGGAGGATCGATGCGCACGGGCCGCTTCACAGAAGAACAAATCATCGGGATCCTTTCCTGCAGGAGCGTGCGGCCGGAGCCAAGACGGCCGAGCTGAGTCGGCGACTCGGGATTTCGCGGGAGAAGTTCGGGCCGACCGCTTCCGAAAGAGGTGCCGTCGGCAGTTATTGCTCGTTTGAGAGGAAGAGCTATAGCTTGGACTGAAGTTGGGCAATTGCCGCCTTGAGTTGGGCTTTGTGAAGTTCTGGGTCATCGGCCTGAATGAATTCGACCGCGGTGAACCCATCGCCTCGGCGGCGATTCTGCGCGGGCTCAAGGGCTTCGATGAGCAAGGCCTCCATTGCCGCAATAAACTGCTCGGCGCTCTGGCCCCCTGCAGGTCTTGCCAGACTGCCATCTTCCTCCACCGGGCAGAGCCCAAACCATGAAAACCGGTTCCAACGAGTGCGCAGCCGGTCATAGGTGTGCTCGTAGAGCCGAGTGCCAAGGGAGCGATCCGTGCTTCTTCCTACGTACACGACCTCACGCCCGTCGTACAGCAAGTAGATGCCCCTCTGATCAGTCATCTCCACGGCGTCGGCGCCTATCTGCTGTCTTCCGAGGAGTGACGGAGTATTTGTCCAACGGACGCGGTCTCTGTCCCAGAACATTCCAAAGGCGTGAACTGGTCCTTCTACCTCATCTTCGGCATCGGCGCGCGCCGCGGCCTCCACCTCAGAATGAGGCGCGATGTTGGTTGCAGATGCGAGGACGTACTCGCCACGGGCAACTCGCTGAAATGGAGACTTTGACCCCTCGGCGTTCAAAGACGTGGTGATGACCGCGTTCACCGTTGATGCGGGGGTTGCCCCGACTGCCTTCCTGAGTCCATCAGCGACCACATGCTCGGCGATCGCAGTGTAGTGCATTGCTGCGCCCTCTCGGCGCAGCACCTCAACGATTGCGTCACGCCATGGCATGTCCGGCATCGGAGTTCCAGAGGAAGGTTGTGTGGTCCTAAGTTAGACCGCCGGCCTCCGCGGCCACTCGCCCAGTGTGGCAGCTGCAACGGCTCTCAAACTGTGCCCCGCTTGGGCACCCGCGGCCTTAGAAACTGCAGCAGGCGGTTGCGGATGCTGACCCGCGACGAGCCCAAGTGCGCCTCACGATGATGATTTGCGCATAGGGCAACCACGTTAAGGAGCGTGTCGGATCCTCGTTCGCTGAGCGGTACTACGTGGTGCGTCTCCAGGAAGATTGATCCGTCGTCCGTGACGAAACCCAATTCCCCGCACCATTCACACCGCCCATTGGCTCGTTTCAGCGCTTGGCTTCGGACAGCCGCTGAGCGGACGAATACTTCACCTGAAACAGATCGAGTTTCCGTCGGCGCGCTCGGAAACTGATCGACCGAGAACTGGTCCTTTAGCCGGTTCGGCGATGCCCCACGCCGAAGGATGAAGCGACCGTTTTGCCGCTCGTACCTAACCACTGCCCACGGTGCCTTGTCGAGCATCCTGGCATGGACGTGTGACGCTCGCGCCTTCAGGTCGAACTTAGCTCGCATTTCGCCGTCGCAGATGATTGCGCGCACCGCAAGGCCCGATTGCGCAGCTGTCGCGACGGCCCGATCAAACGACTCTGCACGCTTCCTCCAAAGGGATTTCCCCGGCACGTTCTTGTAGAAGTTACTCGTGTCACGAAGGTTGTCTTCAATTGTGACCTCACCATGGGCATGGCGAAGTTGGGCGTGCCAGATGCTCAGCACTACGATCTTTGCCGGATTCTCAAACTCCCATTGATAGCAGTACTTCGGGTTGGCAGCCGCGCGGGCGATCCCACCCTCATACTGCGCTCAGTCCGAGACGTCGATCCCTGCGTCGCGAACGAGATCCATGAGTCGAGGTCGGGCTGTCGGTCGGAGAGTCTCTAATGGTGTCAGCATTTTGTCTGGCGCGGCATCACTCCTAAGGTAGGCTGCACAACGGGGTACGGCTGCTGCTGACTGTGCCGTGTCCGGGCGGCGGCGGGGCGATCGCGCGCTTGAGGGTCCGATGCATGCGTTCAGTTGGTCAACCGTGCATATCACCAAGGCGCATGGTCGATGTTGCCAACAGCCCGGCCGCCTCACTTCGCTCGTTCAGCCAACTTATCGGTGCCCATTGCGTATTGACGCACGCACTTCCGCCAGGGCTGGCTCAAATGGGAGCTACGCCTCACGCCGCGCGACCGAAAACCGCCCCGAGTAAGCAACGTTAGGCGCCCGGCGCACCGGACCCGAAGAGCGTCAGCGAGACCGTGTCCCTGGGAAAGCTCGCCAGGACATCCCGATCGGACGTAACCAGCGGCACTTCAAGCGCGCGCGCCAGCGCGACGAACTCGCAGTCGTACGCGCTCAGACCACTCGCTGCAGCGAGGTCCAGAACCGCGGGGCTCTCCACCTGAAACTCGCGGCCGACCATCAGCTCCTCCGCCGTGCCCTGCACCTCGCGCGCCCGCGCCAAGGTGAGGTGACGCTGCCGCATGTAGCCGCGAAGCACATTGCGGAGCTCACTGCGCCAGAGGATCGGCGCGGCCCACGCCGCGTCCCGCGCGAGGGCGCCCCGCGCAGCCTCCGTCTGATCACCGGGGAGGAGCAGGTACGCGATGACGTTGGTGTCAACGACGATCACGGTCGTCCGGCGGACTTGGCGGTCCGGAGCCGAGCCTCGGTCAACCGCGGCACGCGAAGCTTGGCCCGAAGGGCGTCGGCCTTTGCCAGCGTGGTGACAGGATCAGGAACGTTGCCGGCGACGGCCTGCTCCAGGCAAACGATGACCTCGCTGTTGAGACTGCGTCGATGCTCCGCGGCCCGTTCCTTGAGCTGGCGATAGAGCGGGTCCGGGATGCTCTTGATGGTAAGGGTAGCCATGGGTCGGCGGGTTCCATAATGGAAGCAGAATGGAACCTAGCACGTCGACTGGGCGCGGTCAACCGTGGCCATGGCCCACACAAAATAGTCTCACCGCTCGTGCTCCCCGTACGCCGCCGTGATCCCGCGCCGCCCGGCCCCATGAGCCCTCTCCCGGCACCACCAGGAGATCGAACGTCTTGTTCGCCTTGATCAGCGCGTTCACCGCTTGCATGGTTGACGACGGATCGACGTTGGTGTCGAGCTCCCCACTACCGGCAGCACCATCCCTTGGCGGCCGGGTCCGCTTTGGCCAAGGTTCGACCACACCGAGGACTTCGGCCCAGTGGGCCACCCCATCCACTGCTCGTTCCACCACATCGTGTCCATCCAGTTGTCGAGACACCCCGCGTAGCTCACCGTCGGGGTCACGGCGATTCGAGCTTTTCCTCACGTCCAGAGCGGAGCCGTGCGGCGGCGGGACCCGGTCGTGGCCACGTCATGCGCCGGATGGTTAGGCGGACGCTCTGTGCGGAGGCCGTGTGGAAAGCCGCGCTCCCGCGCTTACCAGCCGATGAATGTGCCTGTTGGGCCGTCGAAGCCAACCCGGTGGAAAGGGCGGCGTCTGACGTCATGTGCGCCTTGTCCCGGAAGGAAGAATGGGCTCCGTTCCTTCATTCAGTACGGCCAGGTAGCGCGTGTAGACAAACAACCGGTTTCGTCTCCTGCCGGTGAGCTCGCGGGCTATGCCTGACGAGACAAGGCGCTCCATTGCCGAAGAGGCGGTCGGGAAGCCCAGCCTGGTCCGTCTGGCGATTTCCGGCATCGAGAGTATGGGGCGGGCCTTGAGCGCATCGTGAACCCTGAGCGCCGAACCGGCACGACGTCCTGACGTCTCGTATTTCGCTCAAGTCGGTCACGCGTTTCGCGTGAAGCCGGTCAGCCGTTTCGCTCCAAAGCGTTCACGGGGTTCGGACGATCGCGTTCAGCGACGAGCGGAGAGACACGGGATCGGTGGAGTCACGGTTATTCGGTGGTAGGGGACACGGCCTGGGCCGTTTGAGTTTCCGGAGCGAGCCTCCGGTCAGCGTGATGCGGTGCGCGTGATGGACGAGGCGATCGAGGATGGCGTCGCCAAACGTGGCGTCGCCGACGAGTTCGTGCCAGTGGTCCACGGGCACTTGGCTGGTTACGAGAGTCGAGCGCCGACCGGATCGATCTTCGATCACTTCGAGGAGATCGCGGCGTTCGCGATCGCCGAGCGGGGCGAGCCCCCAGTCATCCAGGATGAGCAGGTCGGTCTTGGCGAGTTGTTGCAGGAGCCGTCCGTACGATCCATCACCGCGCGCAATCGCCAGCTCGCTGAGGAGTCGCGGCAGACGGACGTAGCGGACCACGTGCCCTTGGCGGCACGCACTGTGGCCGAGCGCACAGGCCAGCCAGGTCTTCCCCGTTCCAGTGGGACCGACCATGAGAATCACGTCATGGTGCCGGATCCAGTCGCCGGTACCGAGCCGGAGGAAGATGTTCCGGTCGAGGCCGCGCTTCACGCGGAAGTTCACGTCCTCCAGACAGGCCGCCTCGCGAAAGCGTGCGATCTGGAGCAGCCGCGTGAGTCGCCGATCGTCGCGGCCGAGGCGCTCCCGTTCAAGGAGGAGCGCGAGGCGGTCTTCAAAAGCGAGACTCGCGAGATCCGGCACACCCTGCTGTTCTTCGAGCGCTTGGGCCATTCCGGGGAGCCGCAGCGTGTGCAGGAGGTCGAGCGTTTGTTGCATCAGCATGAGCGGTCTCCAGACGTAGAGGAGGAGGAGGAGGAGGAGGAGGAGGAGGACAAGGAGGCCGAAGACGACCGGGGGAGTTCCAGCGCGGACTCCGGAGCCGGGGAGTCGGCGTAGTAGTCGGCGCCGCGGATGTGGGCGTGCGTCGCCGGCAGCCGCAGGGGTGGTGGCTCCTCCGGGGCGACCTGATCGAGCCCGGCGGCGAGGATCGACTTCACCGACTTGTAACTCGTCGCGCCGGTGGTGAGCGCGCGGACACACGCGGCTTCCAGCCGCGCGTCGGGGTAGCGTTTGCGCAGGGACAAGAGGCCGAGACACGCGCGGTACCCCTGCTCGGGATGCGGCCAGCGCTCGAGGATCCTCGTCACGAGCGCCCCGGTCGACGGGCCAATGCTGGCGCCCCAGTGGACCAGACGGGAGGGCGTCCACTCGAGGTGCGCCTGATGCGACTTGGGCCGATGCGCGGGCTCGGTCGTGAAGCACCCGCGCTGCGCGCTCCGCGCATGGGTCGCCACCCGCTTGCCCTCATGCAGCACCTCGATCATCGACGCGGTGAGGCGGACACGGACCGCCGCGCGCACCAGGGCATACGGCACACTATAGAAGTGGCCGTCGACCGCGATGTGATAATCGATGTTCACCTTCGCCGTGCGCCATTCCGCCAGCTCGTAGCGCGTGGCGGGCAGCGGGCGGAGCGCCGGTTGGTCGAGCGTCTCGAAGAGCGAGCGGCGCGAGCCGGCGAGCTTCTGGAACGGCCGGTCGTTCGCAACCTCCCGCAACTGCGCAATCGCGCCATTGAGCTCCGCGAGCGACGTAAAGGTGTGATGGCGCAGGGGGGCCAGGAGCCAGCGCTCGGCGACCAGCACGCCCGACTCCGCTTTCGCCTTGTCGCGGGGCCGCGCGGCCCGCGTGGGTAGAATCGCCGTGCCGTAATGGGTGGCGAAGTCTTGATAGGTCGCGTTGACGGTCGGCTCGTAGAACGAGGCGTGCGTCACGCCGCTCCGCAAATTGTCGGGCACGATCAAGGCGCTGACGCCCCCGAAATACTCGACCATGCGCACATGCGACGCGATCCAGTCCGGCAGCGTCTGCGTCCACGTTGCCTCCGCGAAGAAGTAGTTGCTTGCGCCGAGCACGCCGAGGAAGAGCTGCGCCGCGCGGACCTCGCCCGTCGTCGTGTCGACGACGTCGATGGTCTGGCCCGCATAGTCCACGAAGGTGCGCTCGCCCGCTGTGTGCTGCTGCCGGAGCACCGGATCGAGCTGGGCGGCCCACGCGTGGTAGTGGCGGCAGAACTGAGTGTACTGATAGCACGCCGCGCCGTCCGCTTCGCCCTGTTTGTACTCGTGCCACAGGAGCTGGAGCGTCACCCCCTTGCGCCGGAGCTCGCGGTGAACAGTCGGCCAGTCGGGGAGCGGTCTCGCCTCGGCCGCCGGCGCAGCGGGACGAGCAAAGAGCCGCGCCTCGAGCACCGCCTCGTCGAGGTCCGCGGCGAGCGGCCACGCGAGCCCGCTCGCCTGAAAGCGGCGCAGGTACTCGCCGACGGTGCTCTGCGCCAGCCCCAGGGCGAGCCCGATCTCATGCTGGCTGCGGCCCGCCTCGAAGCGGAGCCGCACGACGTCAAGGACCTTCCGCATGGATACCCTCACAGCTGCCACGGCGTCGCTCCGGAAAGAGTTCCCGGAAGGATCGCTGGCAGTGGACGGGATCCCGCGGCCCTCAACTCATCGCATCACGCCCGATCGCCTTGGACCGGCACGGGTGACCGGCATGGGCCGAAATGAGCGAACGGCTTGGAGCGAAACGACTGAACGGCTTGGACCGAAATGGGTGAACGGCTTGGAGCGAAATCGGTGAACGAGATGTGGCGAAATACGCAACGTCTCGATCCTTGCGCGGTCTTCACTGAACAGCTGCGTCAAACGGTTCGCGGTCATGGCCGCGCTTTCCGCCGTCTCCGTGACCCCGACGAGAAAGAAGGACAGCCAGGCTTCCCAGTCTCCCTTCTCTCTGACCCGCGTGAGCAAATCGTAATACGCATTCCGGTGTTGCTTGAGGTACAGGCTGGGATAGAGCAGTGGCTCGTGAAGCATGCCGGCATGCACCAGAAGCAGTGTGACAAGCAAGCGGCCTACCCGTCCGTTGCCGTCAAGAAACGGATGAATCGTCTCGAACTGAACGTGCGCAAGTCCGGCTCGTACGAGCAGCGGCAGGCCGTCGTCGGTGGCATGGAGAAAACGCTCGAGCGCGGACATGCAATCCTGCACGGCGTGCGCCGGCGGGGGCACGAATGCGGCGTTGCCGGGGCGCGTGCCTCCGATCCAGTTCTGCGACCGTCGAAATGCACCGGGAGCCCTGCCGGCCCCGCGCCCACGGGACAACAGCACGCCGTGGATTTCACGGATCAGCCGATTGGTCAGCGGGAATCCACCACGCATGCGGGCGAGCCCGTGATCCAGCGCCGCCACGTAGTTGGATACTTCCGCGACATCGTCCACGGGCACACCAGGAGCTTCGTCAAGCTCGAAGAGCAGCAGGTCGGACAGAGACGACTGCGTCCCTTCAATCTGTGATGAGAGCACTGCCTCCTTTCGCACGTAGGTGTAAAGGAAGAGTGACCTATCGGGCAGCAACGTGGAGACCCCATCGAGACGGCCAGTGGCCAGGACTGCGGCCTCGAGCGATTGCTGCAACCGGCCAGTGAGAGCGAGCGGCGGCCGTGGAGGAAGGGGATCCGGCACGAACGCGCGCACGCGCTCACCGCCGGCCGAGGTGATCTCGTATCGCCCCGACTGAGCCCGCTTCATGCGGTGGCTTGGCGCTTATTCAAGTCGGTTTGAATAGCGTGCGGCACTATTAAAGAATACGGCCTAAGTTTAACTAAGAAGTCCTGCCCGCACAAGCACCGTGCGGCCGGATTCCCTGCCCAAGCGACGTACGGACCGGACTCTACGCGGCCCGGAACCGCTCGAAGCGCTCGGCGAGGAACTCGCGGTTCGGATGCTCCGCATTGCGAGGCGAAGCCGCCAGTCGGTGTCGAGGGTGGGCATCGGTCGGACTCAAGCCATGACGTCCAGGGAAGCACGCCAGGGCGTCAACGGTACAACCTCCGTCCGGAGTCATCCCTTCCGTGTCCGCCGCCTCGCCGTGCGCGCACCCACGGCGGCTTCGCCCCACCGTCCGAGAAATGCGGAGACGAATTCATGTTCCTGCGCGGGCTCGACCGCCACCCGCGCCAGCGCCATGGCCACCGAAAGCGCCAGGTGATACGACTCCGCGCGCGATGCGGCGGCGCGCACGTAGGCGGGGTGCGCGTCATTCACCCACACGGTCGTCTCCACAAGGCGCCCGATCTCCGGATCGTCAGGGCGGGACTCGAACTGAATCGTTAGGCCGAGTCGTGTCGGCCGGCGCCGGCCTTTCCGCTGCGGCAGCTGGAGCGGCGCGGTGCCGGGCAGGTCGGGGCTGCCCGGAGGCTCCGCCCGTGTGCTCGGCAGCTCCGGCTCCGCGTCCCGCTCGTCAGGCGCCGCCTCGCCGGCGGCGGGCGACTCGGCTTCGGGCGCTTCTTCCGGGGGCGCGACGATCGGCGCGCCTTCCGCTGTCTCCGGCGGCAGCAGCATGGGTTGCGGCGCGCCGGTGCCATCGCCGCGGCCCATCAGCAGCTTTCGCTGTCCTCCGCTCCGGCGTTCCACGAGCATCGCGATCATGGGAAACGCGTCGGCCAGATCGAGCAGGACGGTTTCGACGTCGCGCTCCACCGGGCGGGCCGCGCGGCGCCGCGTGCGTTCGTGCGCGTTGTGCGCGTTGCCCCACGCCGCGAGCTGCTGCGCGAGCGCCTCCTGCATGGCCTTGCGATACGCGAGATAGACGGCGCCGCGCGGACCCGTTCGCAGAAAGTCCGCCTTGTTCAGCGTGAGGCTCATCGCAAGCGCCGGTGCTTCGACGAGGCCGTTCACGAATTCCGGATTCGCGGGACTGAGGCCGAGCCAGTCCCAGCCGCGCTTGATCACCTTGCCGAAGGTGCTGATCGCGACGCCGCGCTGATCGTCGGCAAGGCGCATGGCGTGCCTGACGAGATAGCCCGTGGCCGCCGGCTTGCGTTTCCGGGCGAGGTGGACCGCCACCCGCGCCATCTCGCCGACCGGCCCGGTGCGTCGTTCGAGCGTCCGGCCGTTGACCGTGAAGCGGACGCCCTTCGGATACTGGCCGCGGAGCACCTCGTCGAAGAACGAATCGAACAGCGGCTCGAAGTGGCGGGCAAGGCGTGCCTCGAGAAGCGCTCCGTCGAGCAGGGGAGAAAGCGGATTCTGGAGGCGCAACTGCACGGCGGTACCCGTGCCGGTCACCAGGTCCCTTGGGGGAACCCACTGCCAGAGGGCGCGCTTCCGGTTGGCGAACGCCCACGTGGTACAGGCGTGATCCTTGCCGCGCCCGGTTTCGGTCACCACCTCGTCGCTTACGAGCAGTCCGAGCTTGATTCCGACGCCTGCGAAGCCTATGCCCTGGCCGCGCTCCTTCGTGGTCGCGGCGATGTCGTGGAACCGGCGCAGCTCCGCTCGGCGCATGCCGGCTCCATTGTCGACCACCGTGAGCGTGGAGTTCGCGGTGTCGGCCGAAACAGCGATGGTCGACGCGCCCGAGTCGAGCGCGTTGGCGACGATCTCCGTGAGGATGGTGTCTCCCAGCTCGCCGGGATACGCACCGGCGAGATCCTCGAGCAGGTGGAACAGGTCAACGCGCGTTTCGCCCAATGGCCGGATCGATGCGGGAGACGCCGGGAAAGTGGCGGCGGGGCGAGTGAGGGAAAGAGCGCCGGCGAGGACACGGCCCGGTTCTCACGGCGCGCGGAATCCCTCCCGTTGCGCGGCGGCGCGGAGGCGATTGTCGAACGACACGAAGTCGCCCACTGGCGGCGAGCCGGCCCATTCCACGCCGGCCGCCAGCTGCAACGAATCCGCCGCGCGTAGGGGATGCAGGCGAAGAAGCCGGAGGGCCTGCTCCCGCACCGCGTCTCCCGCCTGGATCTCGAACCAGCTGCTTCGGAGCGTCGCGAGAAGCGATCGCGCCGCCTCCTCCTGGCCGTCGGTCAACCCGCCATCGCGGTGCAGCCGGCTGATGGCCGAGGCACACTCGACGACTGAGCCCCACCAGACGACCAGTTCGGGATCCTCGTCGTGGAAGGCGCGCGCGCGCGCGGACAGGGGCTGTTCGAGCACGAGCGGTACGAGCGCCGATGAATCCCAGAACCTCACCAGCCTTCTTCCCGTTCACCGAGCAGCAGCGCCAACGATCGGCCCTTCGGGTCCTTCGCGCGGGGACGCTTCCAGAAGTCGCGTGGCAGGGGAGCGGTGGGCGGTTTGAGCTGCCCGCTCCGGACGAGCAATTCGCGGCGGCCCGTGGCGTGGGAGACGCCACTGACCGGAGCGAGGCGGGCGATGGGCCGGCCGCGGTCGGTCACGAGCACTTCGTCTCCGCGGCGCACGACGTCGAGGTACGCGCTGAGCCGCGCCTTGAGTTCGGAGACGGACGCCTTCTTCATGTGACCATTATAGTCATATACAACTGACTAGTAAAGGTCGGATACGTCACCGCACGCGAACGCTGGCGCGTGCGGCGGATTGGCGCAATTGGACTGCAGACGGTGTCTCACTCCGATCCCCAATTCCTCATCTCGGCACAGGCCACCACGTTGGGAAGCCTCCGCAGCGTCGCTCCCGCTCGATGGAGCCGATACGAGCCGGCTCCACGGTGATGCGCCAGTTCGACGAATCCGCTGTCTGCCGTCCTGCTGGCCCTCCGTTGGGAATCGGCAGATACCAGCAGGATTCATCGTCGATGCTCCCTCCCCCCCGCCGTCCCGGCCAGCACCGCATTCCGCGCCGGCGGCTCCAGCCCCAGCAAGTTGTGCACGAAATAGTCCCACCGCTTGTGCTCCCCGTACGCCGCCGTGATCCCGCGCCGCCCGGCCCCGTGATCCTCCCCCGGCACCACCAGGAGATCGAACGTTTTGTTCGCCTTGATCAGCGCGTTCACCACCTGCATGGTCGACGACGGATCGACGTTGGTGTCGAGCTCCCCCACCACCAGCAGCACCTTCCCCTGCAGCCGGTATGCGTTGTCCACGTTCGACGACGCCGAGTACTGCGGCCCGATGGGCCACCCCATCCACTGCTCGTTCCACCAGATCTTGTCCATCCGGTTGTCGTGACACCCGGCGTAGCTCACCGCCACCTTGTAGAAGTCGGGATGGAAGAGCAGGGCGCCTAACGAATTCTGCCCGCCGGCCGAGCCGCCGTAGATCCCCACCCGCGTGATGTCGTACGACGGATACCTCGCCGCCACCGCCTTGTGCCAGAGGATCCGGTCGGGCAAGCCCGCGTCGCCGAGGTCGTGCCAGGCGACGTCGTGGAACGCCTTCGACCTGTTGTTGGTCCCCATCCCGTCGATCTGCACCACGATGAACCCCAACTCGGCCTGGCGCTGCATGTCGAGATTGAGCCCGAACGTCTTGGGCACGAACGACCCCTGCGGCCCGGCGTAGATGTTCTCGATCACCGGATACTTCTTCCGCGGGTCGAAGCTGGTGGGCCGGATGATGATCCCCCAGATGTCGGTCGTGCCGTCACGCCCCTTGGCCACGAACACCTCCGGCGGACGCCACCCGGCTGCGTGCAACGCGGAATCGTCCCCGTGCTCGAGGTCCATCACCACCGACCGATCCGACGTGCGCCGCAGCTGCGACACCGGCGGGAGATCGACCCGCGACCAGGTGTCCACATAGTACTGATGGTCGGGCGACCAGCTCACCGAGTGCATCCCGTCGGCCTCGGTGTACGGCGTGAGCCCGGTGCCGTCGAAGTTGATTCTATAGTAGTGCAGGAAGTACGGGTCCTTCCCCGGATACATCCCGCTGGCGCGGAACCAGATCTGCCGGTGCTCCACGTCCACGCTGTCCACCGCGCGCACCACCCACTCGCCCTTCGTGATCTGGCTCTTCACCGCGCCGTTCACGCCGTCGAACAGATAGAGATGGTTCCACCCGTCACGTTCCGACATCCAGATCACCTCGCGCCCGTCGTCGATGTCGTACCGGAACTTGTTCCCGTGATCGGCGGGGTTGGGCGTGATGGTGCGGTAGTTGAAGAACGTCTTCGGCTCCTCGGAGATGACGGCGCGCGGCGCGCCGGTGGTCGCGTCCACCTCGATCACGCGATAGACCTGATGACCGCGCTGATTGTACTCGAACGTGAAGGCTCGGCTGTCGCGCCTCCAGACCGGATTGGAGATGTCGTACGGATTGGGAAAGAGCGCGTTGTCGACGGGCGTCTCCCGTTTCGCCGCCACGTCGAACAGCACCGGCTGCTCCAGGTCGAGTACGTCACCCGGCTTGAGGTAGAGCCGCTCGCTGTACTCGGGCTGGATCTGGTCCTCGGGCGACGACGCGACGTAGTGCACCATCCGGCGATAGCCCGGCTTCACTCGATAGGCGACGAGCTGCCGCGAGTCGGGCGACCAGGTGATCGATCGCAGCGCGTACGCGTTCCCCTCGGATCCGTCGAGCGAGAGGGGCATCGCGTCGCGCGAGCCCGCGGCGCGCACGAAGACGTTGTAGTTCTCGATCAGCGCCTCCCACTTGCCGTCGGGCGATCGGCGCGGCTGGTCGGCGGCGAACGACCCGCGGCCAGCACCTGCACCTCCGCCACGCCCGAAGCCGCCGCCACCACGCCCGGCGGGCGCCGCCGCCGAGGCCCCGCATTGGTAGCTCGTGAGATCGCAGCGCCAGACGCTCCCCGGCGCCGGTGGCCCGAACCCCGCCCCTGATGCATCGCCCGACTCGCGCAGAGTGAACTGGATGGCCCGGCCACCATCCACGTACGTGAACCCGTTGAACGGTAGCGTGACGCCCGTGTACTTCGCGTTCCGCGCCGCCGAGAGCGCGGCCGCCAGACGTTCGTGATCGAACGCCGGCGCCTTGGTCTGCCCCGGCACGTTCACCCGCACGAACTCGAATCCACCGCGCACCGACTTCCGGTACCAGAAGCGCGTCGTTGGCGATCCACGTGGGATCGCCGGGTGCGTTCACGACCAGACCTTCGAACCGGTCGCCGACCGACTCGGCGCGCTGATAGTCGGCCGCGGTGCCCTGCGAGTAAACAGGTCGGGCGGGGATCGCGCCGGCGCCGCCAAGAACGAGGGCGGCGATTGTAAGAGAACGGACGCGCATGCGCAACTCCGGATGACGGGCGACAATGAGGATGCCGCGATTCTACGACAGGCGTCCCCGGTGGCGCCACCGTGGCAGAGTGGACGGCCGATAGGGGCGGCTGAGGGCGCGGTGACATTGGCACGATAGGGCGATCATTGTCGCCGGTTGAGCAGAGACTATGCGTTCGACAGAAGCCCACGCGGATGGATCCGACCTTTCTTAGACGCCTACCCAAGTGATCTGCCCTGCGCGAGACTGGGTAGCGCGGCGAGGATCGCCGGTACAAGAGGTCGGAGATCGGTGATGCGATTCGAGCGAGCGCGAAGTACCATCACCGCGACCACGAACCTGGGCAAGTCTTGCTGGAACGCGAGATTTCGGTCCACGGTGATGAGAACCTCGAACATCTGCGTTCGCATGACGTCCAGGAGCGCCCCGTTTCGCTTCCCAGCCCACCCTTGGGATGTAACGTGAGATACGTCGTGGCCCACGAGGTCACGCCCGAGCCGGCGTGGCACGCATTCGTCGAGGAGAATGCGCAACCTGAGTCAGGCGGCGCTGGCCCGCTTGAGAAGCATCTCCTTCGCTAGTTCGAGGACTGCAATCGCCTGTTCCCGTGTGACGCTTGGGAAATCCTCAAGGAACTCGTCGAGTGGATCGCCAGCCTCCAGGTAATCCAGCAATGTCTGAACGGGCACGCGCGTGCCGACAAAGACGGGAGTGCCGCCCATGATCTCGGGGTCGGTGTGGATCGGGAGATGCTCGACGGTCATGCTTGCCTTCCGGTGACGGTCACCTGAAAACTACGCCAGAAGTGGTGGGGTGTCTAATGTCCTACTCGTTCAGCGCGCTCACCCGCACCTCGGCGTGCCCCGACCGATCGTACCGCACGCTGACCCGCCATGGCTGGCAGCAGACCTGACAGTCCTCGACGTACTCCTGCACCGCGCCGCTCCCCGGATCGAGCGCGATCTCGACGGGCGCACCGCAAGACGGACACTCCACGGTGGCGTCCATGTCCGCGGTGCCGTCGCCGAGCGGAAAGTCCCGGTCGAGATCGAATTCGTCTTCGTCGCCGTTCGAGCGCATCGGGATATCCACGGAAGTGAGTCGCCGGAGTGCTACACCGAAGCATTCCCTGGTGCCCCTGCGGCCGCATCGAGCTGAACGATAGCCGCGCGCGCCGGACCACCGGCATATTGTCGGAATGCGTCCCGTCATACGCCATCTGACTCCCTTCGCCCTCGGCGCGAGCCTTCTGATCGCGCCGCGTGCGAAAAGTCAGGGATTCGACGAGTGGATCATCCGCGCCAACGCGGCCGACTCCGCGGGCCACTTCGCCGAGGCCGCGCGTCTGTACGAACGCGCCTACGCTATGTCGGGCTTCGACCCCACGAGTCTCGCATTGGCCGCGATGAGCGCCGCAAAGGCCGGCCAGGACAGTCTCGCTCTGGCCGACCTCCGGCGCGCGATCGAGCAGGGATTCCTCCGCGCCGATTTCCTGCACTACCTGGAAGGCGACAGCGCGTTCGCCCGCATTCGGGCCGATCCGCGCTTCATGCGATCGCTGTCAGCTCGCCCATCGTCGTAATGCAGCCCTCGATACCACGCTGCGCGCGGAGCTGCTGGCACTGGCCGAAAAGGATCAGCAGAATCGCGCCGGCATCGAAGCGGTCATCACCCGCTTCGGGATCGACTCGCACGAAGGCGACTCGGCGATGAAAGCGATGACCACCGCCGACGCGCCGCCGCTCGCGCGACTCAAGGAGATCGTCATTGCCCACGGGTGGCCCGTCCGCAGCGTGGTGGGCGACGATGGCGCGCACGCGGCCTGGCTGATCGCCCAGCACGCGCCGGCTGAGTACCAGCGCGAGGTCCTGCCGCTGGTGCTGGCTGCGGTACGCGCGGGTGAAGCGCGCGCCGGAGACGGCGCGCTGCTCGAGGACCGCGTACTCGTGGCCGACGGGAAACCGCAACGCTATGGATCGCAGACGCGATCGCCGGAGCACGGCGGCCCACCCACGCTCGACCCGGTGCTCGACGAAGCCTGCGTCGACAAGCGTCGCGCGACGGTTGGCCTCGAACCGCTAGCCGAGTATCTCAAGCGTTTTGGCATGCAGTACGCGGGACCGCCGGGTCGCTGCCCCTGAGGCGTCCCGCCGCGTAGCGCCCTGCGGCGCTTCCGGGATACGGAGCGCGCCGTACGTTTCACCCGGCTCGCTCGGCAGGTGGGCTGCGCGGGTGGGATGCCAGGTATCCGCCGCTTCGCGATTGCGACCCATGTGAACGGCGGCAGGCAGATCTGGAGCGGGAGGCGTGATGCGTCATCTGTCGTCAGGCATTCTGGCGCTGGCAATATGTACCAGCGTCGCGTCGCCGCAGCCGGCGACGGTCATCCTCGTGCGCCACGCCGAGAAGGCAGCCGCACCGGCCGACGATCCGGCGCTCAGCGCGGCGGGGAGCCAGCGGGCGCGCGACCTGGCGGCCGCCCTCGCCGATGCCGGGGTGGACGCGATCGTGACCACCCAGTTTCTCCGGACCCGCGCGACAGCCGCACCGCTGGCGCACGCAATCGGCCGCGAGCCCATCGTCGTGGCAGCGGGCGCTGACGTGCACGCCCACGCCGAAGCCGTCGCCGCTGCGGTGCGCGCACGGCCTGCAGGCGAGACAGTGCTCGTCGTGGGTCACTCCAATACCATCCCCGCGATCATCGAGGCGCTCGGTGGTCCGCGGTTCGCCGATCTTTGCGACCAGCAGTATTCCTCGCTCTTCGTGCTGGAACTTCCCGCGAGCAGGTCGCCACGACTGATCCGTGCCTCGTACGGCGCCTCCGATCCGGCGGGAAGCGATGCCTGCACGCACACCATGCGGAGGCCGTGAGTCCCGGACAGGATGTGGCTCCTTCCGCTGTTCCCGCGGGTCGCCCGCATCGCGGCGACCATCTATTACAGAGTGCGGTACGCCGGCGAGCCCGTTCCGCGCGCGGGTGCGGTGCTGCTGGTCGCGAACCACCCGAACTCGCTGCTCGATCCGATGCTGGTGGTGGCTGCGGCGCGCCGGCCGGTGCGGTTCCTCGCCAAGGCCCCGCTCTTCTCCGATCGCGGCGTGGGCTGGCTGGTGCGGGGCGCGGGCGCGATTCCGGTGTACCGCAAGGTCGATGATCCCACCCAGATGGCGCGCAACGAGGACACCTTCCGCGCCGTCCATCAGGCGCTCGCCGATGACGCGGCGGTCGGCATCTTCCCCGAAGGCATCAGCCACAGCGAGCCGTCACTGGCCCCCCTGCGGACCGGGGCCGCGCGCATCGCGTTAGGCGCGTATCCCCTGACGGGTGCGGCGTTCCCCATCGTCCCGGTAGGACTCGTCCTCAGGCAGAAGGACGTCTTCCGCTCCGAAGTGCTCGTCTTCACCGGGCGGCCGGTGGCCTGGGAGGATCTGGCGCTTCGTGGCGTGGACGACACCGAGGCGGTGCGCGAGCTCACCGACCGCATCGCCGAATCGCTCCGCCAGGTAACGCTCAATCTCGAGCGCTGGGAGGATCGCCCGCTGGTGGAGTTCGCCGAGCGGATCTGGGAACTGGAGTTCGAGGCGGGTCGCGATCCGGCGGATCGGCTGGCGCGCCTGGACGTGACCACGCGGATCCTGGCCGAGGTGCGGCGCAGCGAGCAGGCCAAGGCGCTCGCACTGGCCGGGGAAATCGAGTCCCACCGGCGCCGCCTCGCGCGCCTGGGACTCCGGCCGTCGGATCTTGGGGCCGATGTGGGACTTTCCCGTGGTCTGCTCTGGGCAGTCCGCCGGCTCCACCTGGCGATTCCGGCGGCGCTCGCCCTCGCACTGGCGGGGGTCGCCATCTTCTGGCTGCCGTACCGGCTGACCGGGTTTCTCGCGGCGCGTGCGCGCGTCCCCGAAGACGTCCGGTCGACCTTCAAGCTGTTGGTGGGGGCGCTGTTCTATCTGGTCTGGACGATCGTCCTTGTGACGGTGGCCTGGCTCGTGGGCGGCGTGTGGACCGGACTCGCGGTCCTGATTCTCGTCCCATCCGTCGGCATCTCGGCCCAGTACATACGCGAGCGGTGGCACGCCGCCTGGAACGACATGCGGCGATTCATGCTGCTGCGATCACGACGGGAACTGGTGCAGAGCCTGCGCACGCGGCAACGCGAGCTGGCAATCAGGGTGAACGCCCTCTACAAGGACTTCGCGGAGCGAGGACTGGTGGCATGACGACAGGTATGCGGAACGAAGCCACGGACTGCGCGCGATGAGAAAGCTCTTCGCGTTCCTCGGCGCGACCGTGCTGGGCTGGGTCGGCTGGTGGCTCGGCGCGTTCGTCGGTGTCATGACTGCGTTTTTCGTGAGCATGGTAGGCACCGGCGTGGGGATGTACGCCGGGGCGCGGATCGCCAGGGACTACTTCGAGTAGACCGGAGTCGCGCTCCCCTCCCGGCAGGTGCCGCGCGGGCGTATCTCTCACCGCATCGCGGCTCACCAGGGAGAATCGCCATGAGGTCCAGGAGCAGCGCCGTCGGGATCGTCCTCGCCCTTCTGTGCATCGCGCCGACCGGAGTCGTCCGCGCGCAGGGACACATCACCACGCCGAAGGAGCAGTTCGGCCACGACTTCGGTGACGACTACTGGCTGGCGAACTACCAGCAGATCGCCGCCTACTGGCACAAGCTCGACGACGAATCCGACCGGCTGGTGCTGCGGGACATCGGTCGTACGGCCGAGGGGCGGACGCAACTCATGGCGATCGTCACGGCGCCGGAGAATCAGCGGCGGCTCGCGCGCTATCAGGAGATCTCGCGCCGCCTGGCGCTTGCCGAAGGTCTCACCGACGACGATGCGCGCGCGCTGGCGAAGGAAGGGAAGGCGGTGGTCTGGATCGACGGCGGTTTGCACGCCACCGAGGTGCTGGGCGCCCAGCAGCTGGCCGAGATGGTCTACCAGATGGTGAGCCGGACCGACGAGGAGACGCTCCGCTTCCTGAACGACTGCATCATCCTGTTCGTCCACGCCAACCCCGACGGAAACGATCTGGTGGCCAACTGGTACATGCGGAACCCGGTCCCCGAGCAGCGTACCATGTCGGGGCTGCCGGTGCTGTACCAGAAGTACATCGGCCACGACAACAATCGCGACTTCTTCATGTCCACGCAGGCCGAGACCGAGAACATCAATCGCGTGCTGTATCACCAGTGGTTTCCGCAGATCCTCTACAACCATCATCAGAGCGGACCGGCCGGGACGATCTTCTACTCGCCGCCGTTCCGCGACCCCAACAACTACAATCTCGACCCGATCCTGGTTCTCGGCTTCCAGACGTTAGGCGCGTGGCTGCACACGCGGATGGCGGTGGAGGGGAAGCCCGGCGCCACCATGCGGTCGGGTGGTCCGTACGACGGCTGGTGGAACGGCGGCATCCGGAACACCGCCGCGTTCCACAACGTCATCGCCATCCTCACCGAGATGGTGGGGAGCCCCACGCCGATGCGGATCCCGCTGGTGATGCAGCGACAGCTGCCGACGGCCGACGAGGTGTTTCCGGTGCCGCCGCAGGAGTGGCACTTCCGCCAGTCGATCGACTACTCGATCTCCGCCGACCGGGCGATCCTCGACTACGCGTCGCGACTGCGCGAGAACCTGCTGTTCAACATCTATACGATGGGGAAGCACTCGATCGAACGGGGGAGCACCGACACCTGGACGCCGAATCCGCGCCGCTACGCCGCGGTGGCCGAGGAGATGGCCGCCGCCAGGGGCGGCCGGGGTGGTGGTGGCGGTGGCGGGGGAGGACGGGGCGGCGGATCCGCCGAAAGCGACATGGCGTTCTGGGCCGAGCTGCACAAGCCGGAGCTGCGCGACCCGAGGGGATACATCCTCTCCGCCGATCAGCCGGACTTTCCCACCGCCACGACGTTCATCGATGCGCTGCGCGAGACGGGGATTGCCGTGCAGCGCTCCACGCGCGAATTCTCGGTCAACGGGAAGCGGTACCCCGCGGGTTCGTTCGTGGTGATGACCGCGCAGGCGTTTCGTCCGCATGTGATGGATATGTTCGAACCGCAGGTGCATCCGGACGTCTTCCCCATCCCGGGCGGTCCGCCGACGCCGCCTTACGACAATGCCGGCTGGACGCTGGCGTTCCAGATGGGGGTGCAGTTCGACCGGATCCTTGAGGGATTCACCTGTCCATGCGAGCGGATCACCGAGTGGAACATCAAGCCGCTGTCGGGACACGTGACGAACGCGCAGGGCGCCGCGGGCTTCTTCGTCAGTCGCAAGGTGAACAACGCGGTGATCGCGGTGAATCGGCTGCTCAAGGCGGGCAACGACGTGTACGCGCTGCGCTCCCCGGTGACGGTGAAGGGCACGGTGTATCCGGCGGGCACGTTTTTCGCGCGGTCGCGGGGATCGACGCGCCGCGAAGTGGAGCTCGACGCGCTCGAGCTGGGGGTGAGCTTCGACGGCGCCGGCATGCCGCAGGCGAAGGACATCACGAAGCTGCGCGCGCCGCGGATCGGACTGTGGGATCAGTATGGCGGATCGATCGACGCGGGGTGGGCACGGTGGATCCTGGAGCAGTTCGAGTTCCCGTTCGAGCGGGTGTTTGCCCCGACGCTGGACGCCGGCAGGCTGAATGACCGGTACGACGTCCTGCTATTCGTGGGCGGTGCGATCCCGGGGACGGCCGGCGGTCGAGGTGGCCGGGGCGGGGGCGCGCCTGACGCGGCGGACATCCCGGAGGAGTACCGGGGGCAGCTGGGGAGCGTGACCGCCGGCAAGACCATTCCACAGCTCCGCGCGTTCGTGGAAAACGGGGGGACGATCATCGCCATCGGCAGTTCGGCGGCCAACCTCGCCGCGCAGCTCCACCTCCCGGTGAGCAATCATCTCGTGGAGGACGGCCGGCCGCTGCCGCAGACGAAATTCTACACGCCCGGGTCGGTGCTCACCGCGCGGTTCGACACGTCGAGTCCGCTCACCTGGGGGATGGCCGAGCACACCGACGTGTTCTTCGACAACAGCCCGGTGTTCGACCTCGCGCCCGACGCGTCGTCGTCAGGCGTGAACCGGGTGGGATGGTTCGACACCGCGGCGCCGCTCCACAGCGGATGGTCGTGGGGACAGCAGTATCTCGAGAACGGAGTGGTGGCGATCGACGCACCGCTCGGGAAGGGACGGGTGGTGCTATACGGGCCCGAGATTCTCCAGCGCGCGCAGCCGCACGGCACGTTCAAGCTGCTGTTCAACGCGGTGTTCGCGGGGGCGATGCGCTGACGCCCGGCCGCGGCAGCCGGCCCGTGGGGGCGTAAACCGTGGACGGGTGAGCCGTGTCTCATTGAAACGACACGCGTCGATGTATCCCGTCCTCGGCTGAAGAGCGTCACATGGCCACTGAAGTCCATCTCACCGACCTTCAACTCGCGGTGGTGCGCACCCTCTGGGAGCGTGGCGAGTGCACGGTGCTGGAGGTGCAGGATTCGCTCCTGCCCGGGCGCCGCCTGGCGCTGACCACCGTCGCGACGATTCTGAGCCGCCTGGAGAAGCGCGGGCTGGTGAACCATCGTCCGGACGGACGGCAGTTCATCTATCGCGCCAGGGTCACGGAGCCGCAGGTGCGGCGTTCGATGGTCGCGGAACTCACCGCGCTGCTGTTCGACGGAAGCCCGGCGGCCCTCATCAGCCATCTGCTGGCCGACCGCGAGATCGCCACGCGGGATCTCGACGAGGTCAAGAAGCTGATCGCGCAGGCCGAGCGCACCGCCGATGTACCCGGCACTCGTTGAGACGCTGCTCCGGTTCGCCCCGCCGGTGCTTCTCGGCTCGGCGTGGGTGACGGGCTGGCTGGCGACCTATCTGGTCCAGAGCACGCTGCTGATCGGTGGGGTGTGGCTGGTGGCCCGGTCGCCGTTAGGCAGCCGGCTTGGCGTCGCGCGAATGGCGACCCTGTGGCGGGTGGCGCTGGTGGGCGGCATCGCGACCGCGACCCTCCAGTCCGCGCGCGTGCTGGCCCCGCTCTCCGGCTCGGTTCCGGTGATGCGCGAGGCGGGGCGTGCGATTCGTCTGATGGTGAACGCCGAGGCGACGACGGGAGTTCCGGCGCCGCGCTCCATGGTGGCGCGCGTCGCGATCGCGCCGGGGTGGCCGTTGTGGGTCGCGCTCTGCTGGATGGGGGGCGTGGCGCTTGGTCTCGGGCTGTTCGCGCTGGCGAGGCGACGTCTCAGGCGCGCCCTGGCCTCCCCGGTGCCGGGCGAGCACACGATCCTGTCGGCTGCTCTGCGGGATCTCCGCCGTCGCGCCGGGATCGAACGCCCCGTGCACGCGGTCGTAGTGCGGAACCTCCCCAGTCCCGTTGCGGTGGGGGCGAGCGAGATCTACGTACCGCAGAGAGCGCTGACCGAATTCGATCTCGCGCAGCTTGAGAGCATTCTGGCGCACGAACTGGCGCACCTCGAGCGCCGCGACGGTGCCTGGCTGATGCTGGCGCGGCTGGTGGAGGTCGCGTTCTTCTTCCAGCCACTGAATCGTCTGGCGCGCCGCCGCATGCTCGACGCCACGGAGCTGGCGGCCGATGAGTGGGCGGTGGCGCTCACCTCGCAGCCGGTAACGCTCGCGCGGTGCCTGGCGCGAGTCGCGGAATGGACGGTGACGGGAGTGGGTATGACAGTGCCGGCGATGCTCGAGCATCCACGTTCATCGCTGCTGGTTCGGGTGCGGCGACTGACGATGCCGGAGCAATCCGGGTCTCCGGTTCGCAGTCCTGCGGTGCACGCGTCCTGGCTGGCCGCACTGGCATCGCTCGCTCTTTTGGTGCCGCGGCCGGCGATCGGCGGTTCGCAGGCCGCCGAGGTTGAGGGGCGGCGGGTGGTGATGTGGACCGACGCAGGGGCGATGCCGAAGGGGACGCTGCACGTCTTCACCGCCGACAGCAACGTGGTAATCGACGTCAAGCAAAGGCGTTAGGCATTCAGGCACCGCAGAGGACGCTGCGACCGCGGGCCAGGCATCATGAGCCCTCTGTGGCAGAGAATGATTTGAACCACGGAGGCCGCAGAGGACGCAGGGCGGCCTCCACCTATCGGTATCCACGGAAGTGCGTGTCAGGAGAATCCCTGATACCGGGCGCGGCATGCGCTCGAAGCATTCGACAAGGTGCCCGTTCTTGCCCAAACGCGGGGGTTCTTCCGTGTTCTCGATCCGTGCCGACTTTCGTGCCGCCTGGCGAGGCCTCGCCCGCCACCGCGCCTTCTCGCTCGCCGCGGTCGCGACCGTCGCGCTGATCATCGGTGCCAACGCCGGCGTGTTCAACGTCGTCAACGGCATCCTGCTGCGGCCGCTCCCCTTCCCGAGACCGTCACAGCTGGTGGCGCTCTGCGAGTTTCCGGAGCGGGAACGCGATTCGTTCTGCGTCACGTCACCGCCTAACGCGACTGACCTCGGAAGGGAGACTGGGACCCTCTCTGCGGTCGGGCTTGGCCGCGACTGGCCGGTGGTGATGCGCGGGCGCGACGGGGCGGTCAGCGCGACCGGCGGACTGGCGACACCGTCGCTGTTCACGCTGCTCGGCGTGCGGGTCGAACGTGGCCGCGCGTTCGCGCCGGACGAGGTCGGAGCCGGCGCGAAGGTGGCACTCGTGAGCCACCGCTTCTGGCAGGAACAGCTCGGCGGGCGTGCCGACGCGCTCGAGCAACCGGTGATCCTCAACGACGAGTCGCGTACCATCGTCGGCGTCCTCGACCCCGACGTGCGGATTCCGACCATGGAGGACGTCGACGTCTGGCTGCCGATTCCGTTCGCTCCGGCCAGCGAGGAGAACCGCACTTGGCGTGGATTCCGGGCGTTTGCGCGGCTGAACGCGTCCGCGACCATCGACGAGGCGCGTCGCGACGTGTCGCGGCTCGGCGGCGGACTGCGGGCCACCCACTTTGCCGACAAGCCCGACTGGCGGATCGAAGTGCGCCCGGTGCAGGACCTGATCATCGGTTCCGCCCGGGGCACGCTGCTGACCTTCCTCGGCGCCGTGACCTTCGTGCTGCTCATCGGCTGCGCGAATCTGGCCAATCTCTATCTCGCGCGAAACGCGACCCGGGCGCGCGAATACGCGCTCCGGGCTGCCCTCGGCGCTCCGCGGTGGGTGCTCGCCCGTGGTGTGCTGGTCGAGAGCCTGGTGATCGCCGTGGTCGGCGGCGCCCTCGGACTGCTGGCCGGCACGTGGCTCAGCCGCCTGTTCGTGGCGCTCGCGCCCCGCGACATTCCCCGCCTCGACGCCGTGCACCTCGATGCCCGCGTGACCGTGTTCGTGATCGGGCTGTCGCTGCTGACCGGACTGCTGGTCGGCGTGGTACCGGCCATCCGCAGCGGGCGCGCCGACGTGCGGTCGCAGCTCGGCGACGGGGTCCGCACGTCGTCGATGCGGGGCGTCCCCCTCGGCCGATCGCTGGTGGCGCTGGAGATCGCGCTCGCGGTCGTGCTGGTGACCGGGGCCGGCCTGCTGGTCCGCTCCCTGGCGACGCTCAGCGGATGGGCGCCGGGCATTCCGCTCGACCGGGTGACCACGACCTGGCTGCTTGCGTCGCAGAGCAAGTATCCGACACCGGCCGACGTGGCGCAGTTGTTCGCGCGCGCGCGTGACGGAGTCGCCACGCTGCCCGGAGTCGAGGCTGCCGGAGAAGCCTCCGCCGGTCCGCTCTTCGGCGGCACCGAAACGGCCCTGGCGATCGCCGACGGCGGGCAACCGGCCGAGCAGGTGCGCGGCACGGTGCGCTGGTTCGATGTGGGACCCGGCTACTTCGCCACTCTCGGCGTGCCGGTCGTGCACGGCCGGGACATCGCGGCCACCGATCTGGCGGGTGGCACGCTGGTCGCGGTGATCAACGAGCGGCTCGCGGCCCGATTCTGGCCCAACGCCGATCCGGTGGGCCGGCGGCTGCGGCTGCCCGACGACAGCGTGACGTTCGAAATCGTTGGTGTGGTGAAGGACGTCCCCGCCGCCAACCCGAATGCCCCCGTCGAGCCGCAGATCTACTGGTCCAACCGGCAACGACCGCGGTGGGCGACGTACCTGGTGATCCGAACCAGCGGCACGCCGGCGATTGCGCGCGAGGTTGGCGCATTCCTTCGAACACTCGATCCGGATCTGCAGGTCTCGTCGTTCGCCACGCTCGCCGCCCGTGCGCAGCGTCAGCTCATCCGGCCGCGGTTCAATGCCGCGGTGATCGGCATCTTTTCCGGGCTGGCGCTGGTGCTGGCGATCATCGGCGTCTACGGACTCCAGAGCTACACCGTCGCCCAGCGCACCCGCGAGTTCGGCGTGCGAATGGCGTTAGGCGCCACGCCGTCGATGATTCTGGGCGACGTGCTCCGGACCAACCTGCGGACCACCGCGGCGGCACTGGTGGCGGGAGGAGTGGCGGCGGTCTGGCTGGCCGGCACGCTCACCCCACTGCTGGCCGGCGTCTCCCCAAGCGATACGGAGTCGCTGGTCGCCGCGATCACCATCCTGGTGGTCGTGAGCACCGCCGCCAGCCTCTGGCCCGCTCGGCGGGCCAGTCGCGTGGACCCGGTGCAGTCCTTGCGTCAGGAGTAGAATCATCGGCCATTGATCCCGTCCGTGTCGCCATGCCGGCGACGGTGAATCGCGCGCTCGAGCGGCCCGCCCGCCAGCAGCACGATCAGCATGGCCACGAGCGCCGAGAGGGTGAGCTCCCACTGACCTGCGCCGCAGGCGATGCCGAGCGCGGCGGCGAGCCAGATCAGCGCCGCCGTGGTCAGCCCGGCGATGTCACGTACCGTGTCACCACGCAGAATCACGCCGGCGCCGAGAAACCCGATCCCCGTCAACACGCCCTGTACAACGCGCGCCACCGCCGTCCCCTCGACCACGCCGGTCATGGTGGCGAACGAGATGCTGACCATCGTGAGCAGGGCCGTGCTCAGCGACACCAGCGTCATCGTCTTGAGGCCGGCCGGCTTCTCGTGCAGCTCGCGATTGATGCCGAGCACCGCACCAATCAGCATCGCCGCGCCAAGCCGCAGCACGATGTCGCTCAGACCGATCGACGTACTCAAGGGATGCATGGGGGGGACCTCGTTCGATTCGGGTTCCCGGCACTACGACCACACTGGAGGATGGCGGTCCCTCCACGGCACCGCGTCTTCGAGCTGTGCCGCCAGACGCAGCAGCGTTGCCTCGTCGCCGTAGCGGCCCATGAAGTGTACGCCGATTGGAAGTCCCTCGGCATTCCATGACAGCGGCAGCGACATGGCGGGCTGGCCGGTGATGTTGGCGAGCGGAGGCCACGGAATCCAGTCGAAGACCGTGTCGGCCGCGCGCTTGAGCGCCCCCATCAGGCGCAGCACCACGCCGGCGTGCACCGCGCCGAGCGTCCGCATGAGCGCGAGTTCGCTGGCCGGGGGTTGCAGGGCGCCGTGCCGGAATGGCGGGGTGGCCACGGTCGGTGTGAGCAACACGTGCACGCGCTCGAAGAACTCGCCGATGCGGCGGCCGGTGCGCTGCAGATAGCGCAGTGCTGACGCGTAGTCGCCGCTGGTGATCTGCTTGCCGAGGAGTGCCAGCGCCCAGGTGGGGGCTTCGACCTCGGTCCGATGCACCGGATGGCCGAGCGCCACGCGTGCGTCGGAGAAGTCGGCGCGCACCTCGGCGCAGACCAGCGTGAGGAACGCCAGGTTGAACTCCTCGCGGCTCACCACCGGCGCCGATTCGACCAGTTCGTGGCCTAACGACTCCAGCACCTGCGCCGCGTCGGCGACAGCGCGTTTGCAATCGTCGTGGACGCTGTGCCCGAGGAACGGGTGCGTGGTGAACGCGATGCGAAGACGTCCGGGTGGCGCACCCACCTCCTGCGCAAATGGGCGGTCGGGGGGCGCCGCGAAGTACGGAGCGCCGGCGTCCGGCCCGGCCAGCACGTCGAGCATCGCGGCGCTGTCGCGCACCGTGCGGGTGAGGACGTGCTCCACCGCGGCGCCGCGCCACAATTCGCCCTGATCCGGCCCGGTGGGGTTCCGGCCACGCGTCGGCTTGAGGCCGAACAGTGCGCAGCACGACGCGGGGATCCGGATCGATCCGCCGCCGTCGCCCCCGCCCGCCACCGGCACCATCCCGCTCGCAACGGCCGCGGCCGATCCGCCGGATGACCCGCCCGCCGTCCGCGTGGTATCCCACGGATTTCGCGTCGGCCCGAACAGCTCCGGTTCGGTGAACGGCACCAGGCCGAATTCAGGCGTGTTGGTCTTGCCGACGACGATCAGGCCCGCGCGCTTGTACCGCCTGACGATTTCGCTGTCGTGCGGGGCGATCCAGTTGCGAAACAGCCGGCTCCCGCTGGTGAGGGGCTCCCCGGCATACAGCGAGGTGAGGTCCTTCAGCAGCATCGGGACACCGTGGAACGGCCCGTGGGGCAGATCCCCGTCGGCGTCGGCGAGCGCGCGGTCGTACATCTTGTGGATGACGGCATTCAGCGCGGGATTGCGCGCGTCGATGTGCTCGATGGCCGCAGAGACGAGCTCGCGGGGAGACACGCGTCCCGCGCGCACCAGATCGGCGAGGCCGGTGGCGTCGTAGGCGGAGTATTCAGGAAAGGCCACGCGGGTCCTCGTGAGAGGAATCAACGCCGGGCTGCGCTGCCGGCCGACCGATGTTAGCGCTTCGCACGGCTCGGCGTTAGCGAGCCCGGGATGCGGGCGGTAACTTGGCTACCGGATAGGGCCAAAGGTCGGAGGCCAAAGGGCAGAGGCCAGGCAGCAGGCTCGAAGGCCAAAGGGCAGAGGAAGAAAGAACCCCGACACTCGGTAGGCGTCCCATGCGTCGAGACTTCGCTGTCGCAATAATCGTGTCGATCGCTTCGTCGATCGCGACACCGACTGCTGCCCAGGCGCCGCGCTACGATCTCGTCATCGCCGGCGGTACCGTCATCGACGGCACCGGCGCCGCCCGATATCGCGCCGACGTCGCCATCACCGGAGACCGGGTGGTCGCGCTGTCGCGCACCCCGATCCCGTCGTCGTCGGCCAAACGGGTCATCAACGCGTCCGGCCTGATCGTCGCGCCCGGGTTCATCGACCTCCACGCTCACCTCGACCCGATCCTGGTGATGCCCGACGCCCAGAGCGCGGTGCGGCAGGGCGTGACTCTGGCGTTAGGCGGTCCGGATGGCGGCGGGCCGTATCCGTTCGGCGCGTATCTCGATTCGGTGGCCGCGCGTCCGCTCGGCATGAACGTCGCCTTCCTGGCCGGACACAACACCATCCGTCGCCGCGTCATGGGCACCGAGAACCGCGACCCAACCCCCGCCGAGCTCGCGCGCATGAAGCAGATGGTCGCCGAGTCGATGGGCGAGGGCGCGTTCGGCATGAGCACCGGCCTCCGCTACATCCCGGGCTTCTACTCGAAGACCGATGAAGTGGTCGCGCTGTCGCAGGTGGCCGGCGACTCGGGCGGCATCTATACGTCTCACCTTCGCGAGGAAGGCGTGGGCCTGCTCGAAGGCGTCGCCGAGGCGCTTGAGATCGGACGCCGCGCGCGCATTCCGGTCGTGCTCACCCACCACAAGGCCATCGGCCGGCTGATGTGGGGGAAGAGCGTCGTCACGCTGCACATGGTCGACTCGGCGAGGAAAGCCGGCACCGACGTGATGATGGATCAGTATCCCTACACCGCGAGCTCCACCGGGCTCGATGTGCTGGTACCGCCGTGGGCGCTTGCCGGCGGCACCGGCGAACTGCGCAAGCGGCTCGCCGATCCCGTGCTCAAGGACAGCATCACCCGCGGCGTGGTGGAGTTTCTGCTGAACGACCGCGGCGGCGGCGATCTCAAACGGGTTCAGTTTGCGCGGGTGGGCTGGGATGCCACGCTCAACGGCAGGACACTCTACGACCAGGTGGTGCGGCAGGGGCTGCAGCCGACGCCCGAAAACGCCGCGCCGATCGTCCTCGACGACGTGCTGAAGGGCGGTGGGTCGATGGTGTACCACGTGATGGACGAGGGCGATGTGAAGCGCATCATGGCGCATCCGATGACGATGATCGCGAGCGACGGTCGCCTGACGAGACCCGGAGACGGCGTCCCGCATCCCCGGAACTACGGTACGTTCCCCCGCGTACTCGGCCACTACGTGCGCGATGTGCACGTCCTCACGCTGGAGACCGCGGTGCGGAAGATGACCGGCATGCCGGCGGCGCGACTCGGGCTCGCCGATCAGGGATGTCTCCACCAGGGCTGCGCGGCGAACCTCGCCATCTTCGATGCCGCCACCGTGCGCGACGTCGGAACCTTCGACGATCCCCACCACTATGCCGAAGGGATCCCCTACGTGATCGTGAACGGCGTCCCGGTGGTGGACACGAACGTCTTCACCGATGCACGTCCGGGCCGCGTGCTGCGCCGTCCGCCGGGGCGAACACGGAGCGGGGGCGGCACCTGAGAGACCGGCCAGCTGGCACCGCGAACGCCTGACGAGAGCGAAGTGCGGTGCAAGCGGTGCGACGCGCATCCGGGCGTTCGACGACGGCTCGCGCCCCACCGGCCGCCGCGACTGCATCGATTCGGCGGCGTTGCGCTTCGTGCCGATCGGGTAGCGGCGCCGCTTCCGGCCCCGCCAACCTCGCGGCCTGTCCCATGTGGCTGGCGGCTCGGGAGGCCGACGGCAAGACTCACTTGCTCCTCGCGCGTTGCGGAGCGATCGGTGACCGGAGTTCACGGCTGCTCGCGGCTGCGCGCCTGACCCCCATATGGAGGACGCTGATGCCGGTCTTCGCTTCGCGGTACGTTCCCGCCGCCCCGGTGCGCCGTCCGCGCGAGCAGACTGGCGTCGAACTGCCGCGGACCGCCGAACCACTGTGTTCACGACGCGTCGCGGCGCTTGTATGCCGGATCTCGTTAGGCGCGACGCTCGTCCTGGCATCGGCCGCCGGCTCGCAGCCGACCAGGGTGCCGGGCATTCCGGACGCCATGGCGCGGCTCCAGGCGGGCGACACGACCGCCGCGGCCCGGATCCTCGAGGCGGTGACCACACGCGAGCCGACCAATGCGCGTGCCTGGCGCACGCTCGGCTACGTCTACCGGCAGATGGCGCGCTATCCTGCGGCCCTGGGCGCGTACCAGCGCGCGCTCACCATCGAGCCAGACTTTCCGCCCGCGTTCTACAACGTCGCCGCGATCTACGCGAGCATGGCGGATCGCGACCACGCCCTGGAGTGGCTCGCGAGGGCTCGCGCCACGCACAAGCTCGACATGACGCAGGTCCAGGCCGACACGGCGTTCGCCGTCATGCGCGACGATCCGCGACTCGAGGCGCTGCTGCCGGCCAGAGCGGAATTCGCCAATCCATTCGTGGAACCGGTCACGATCGTCCGCGAGTGGGACGGCGAGGCGATCAACGACCAGTTCGGGTGGATCGCCCGCAGCATGGGCGACGTGGACGGCGACGGGGCCGAGGACGTAGTGACCTCGGCGCCGACGAAGAACGTGAACGGCGCGAACGCCGGCCGCGTGTACGTCTATTCCAGCCGCGGTGGTCGCCTGCTCTGGCAGGCCGACGGCACGCCCGGGGCGCGGCTGGGGACCGGTGTGGAGCGCGCCGGCGACACTGATGGTGACGGAGTGGCGGACGTGGTGGCCGGTGCACCAGGGGCCGGGAAGGCGTTCGTGTTCTCGGGGAAGGACGGGCGCGTCCTGCTCACGTTCGCGGCCGAGGCGGCGAATGATCAGTTCGGGCAGCACGTGGCAGGCGTCGGCGACGTGGATCATGACGGGCACGCCGACGTGATGGTGGGGGCGCCCGGAAACGCCGCCGGCGGCAAGCGGGCGGGCCGGGCCTACGTCTTTTCGGGGAAGGACGGCCACGTGCTGCTCACGCTCACCGGCGGGCGCGAGAACGACGCGCTGGGGAGCACGGTCGGCGGTTACAGCGACGCGGGCCACACGTTTCTGATCGCTGGCGCCCCGGGCGCCGGTGCGCACCACACCGGCGTCACGTTCGTCTACCCGGGCCTGACCACCACACCGCGCTTCGAGATCGACTCGGACTCCACCGGCCAGGCGTTAGGCGCCATGTTCGTGTCGGTGCCGGGCGATCTGGACGGCGACGGCGTGCCTGACGTCTACGCATCGGATTTCACCAACGCGGCCAAAGGGCCATCCACCGGACGCATCTACGTGCACTCGGGCGCCGACGGCCATCGCCTGCTGACATTGACGGGGGAGACGGCGGGAGAGGGATTCGGGATTGGCCCGGCCGGCGCCGGTGACGTGGACGGCGACGGGCACGCCGATCTGATCGTGGGATCGTGGCAGTACGCCGGCGAGGCGGTGTCGGGCGGACGAGCGTATCTCTACTCGGGGAAGGACGGCCGGCTGCTGCGCACGTACACCTGTCGCATTCCCGGCGACACCTTCGGGTTCGACGCGGTCGGGATCGGCGACGTGGACGGCGACGGCACGATCGACCTGCTCGTCACGTCGGCCTGGAGCGGTGTGAACGGATATCACTCCGGGCGGATGTTCATCATCTCCAGCGGCATCGTGCCCGCGAAGCGTTAGGCATCCCGGGTGGTGCCGGCGACTGGAGACCGTGAGCCCGCGGGGTGACCCCGCAGGCACGACCAAGGCCCGCTACGTCTCGTGCCAGTGCGCGAGCTCCGCCCGAACCAGCGGGTGCACTCGGAGCAGATACGCCACCATCACACTGGTGGCAACGAACCCCGCGGCCCACAGCTCGACGTCGGAGAAGGACTCACGCAGCGGCTGGGCCAGCAGCTGGATAAAGCCGAAGATGTGAAACGCCACGAACAGGAAGAAGAAGATCGCCAGGTACCAGAGCTGTGATCCCTTGTCGGCGATGAAAGCCATCCACGCCCCGATGATGCCGAGCGTCATGAACACCAGGAGGTGGGTCCCGTTGTAGGCGAAGATGTATCCGGCCTGAATCTGCAGCTGCGCCGGATCGGTCAGGCCGTAGAACAGCGATGCGCCGAGGAGGGCCGGCGTGTAGAACACCGAGCGTCCCGCGGCGACATTCACCACGGCGAAGACCACGGCGACGGCGATATGTCCCAGGACGCCGGCAACCAGACCTTGCTCGAGGATGGTTCGGGTCTCGACCTTCATGATGCCTCCTGGCAGGAGCCGCGGCGCTCCCGCCGCTGCGGCAACCGTGGGCGCAACACCTGACAGAGGCAATCGGGGAACGGCGGGCACGGTGTCGGGTCCGGCCTGACCGAGCGCGGTGGCGTGCGGTATTGTTGGGGTGCCCACGTGGACCCTGCCCATGAACACACCCGCGATCTCCCCGAGCCAGGCCCCCGGAATCCCGCATAGCCTCTGGCGCTCGCGCCCTGGCAGCAGTCGACGCCGCGGATATCTGGCGGCGGCATTCGGACTGCTCGCCGCAACCGGCGCCCCGCGGCCGAGCGCCCCGCCGACGTTCGAGGTCGTGCAGCCCGACCTGTTCGCGGCCGGCGGTGCGCTCACCAATGCGTTCGCCGATTTCGACGGCGACGGCGATCTCGATCTGTTCGTCGGATTCAACGGCGCACCCAACCGGCTGTACCGCAACGACAGCGGGACCTTCGTGGAGGTCGGCGCCGCGGCCGGCGTGGCCGACGCGCATCCCACACGCGCCGCGGCATGGGGCGACTTCGACAACGACGGCGACCCGGACCTGCTGGTGGGATTCACTCCCGCCGCCGGGTCGGTCCTGCGCCTCTATCGGAACGACCGTGGCCACTTCACCGACCTGACCGTCGACGCGCAGCTGCAACGCGACTCGGGCACGGTGCGCCAGCCGGTCTGGGTCGACTACGACGGCGATGGCGATCTCGATCTGTTCGTCGCCTTCCGCGACCGGCCTAACGCGCTGTACCGGAACGACCGCGGCCATTTCACCGAAATCGGGCGGTCGGTGGGGCTCGACGATCCACGGCGCAGCGTGGGCGCGGTGTGGTTCGACTACGACGAGGACGGCGACCTGGACGTGTACGTGGCGAACATGGACGGCGATGCGAACGGGCTGTTCCGCAACGACGGCGGCCGATTCGTCGATGTGGCGGCCATCGAGGGCGTGAACTGGGGCGGTCGCCTGCCTGACGATTCAACCAATGGGACGGTCCGGCCCTGCGCCGCCGACGTGGACGGCGACGGGCATCTCGACCTGTTCGCCGCCAACTATGGACGGAACGGGCTGTTCCTCCGGCGGAACGGCTTGCGCTTCGAGGATGCGTCGGCGGCCTGGGGCGTCGCGATCGACTCGCGCTACGACGCCTGCGCCTTCGCCGATTTCGATCACGATGGCCGTCTCGACCTCTACGTGAATGGCACGGTCACCGGCGGGGTGAGCTACCGCGATTACCTCCTTCGCAACACCGGCACGCGGTTCGAGGACGTGACGCCGCAGAACGTCGTCGCGCTGCAGGCGGATCACGGTGTGGAGTGGGCCGACTTCGATCGTGATGGCGACGAGGATCTGGCGCTCACCGGATCGCGGCCCGACGGCATGCACTATCTCCTGCGCAACATGCTCGCGCCGGATGCGGCGGCGCGCTCGCTCGCGGTGCGGGTGCTGGACGACTCGGGGCATGCCACGCGGAGCGGCGCCGAGGTGCGGCTCTACGCCAGCGGAACCCGCCAGTTGCTCGGCACGCGGCTGGTGGACAGCGGGTCGGGGTACGACGCGCAGAGCGACATGCCGGTGCACTTCGGGCTCGCGACCCCCGGGCACGTGGACGTCGAGGTCACCTACCCGTCGGGCACCCGACGGGTGACGGCGCTCGGGCGCGATGTCGACCCGGCCGAATGGCGCGGCAAGGAGCTGGTGGTGCGGATTGGGCGCTGAACGGCGCGACAACGTCGGGAGCACCTGCACGGTCGGACGGCGCGCCAGCCGCCTGCCGAGGCCATCGGGAAGATGGTGGTGACTGCAGCCGCCGAATCGGTACGCCCACACCCACGGGGGCTGCTGCGCGTCCTCGGATCGGCGTTCGCGCTGGCAATCGCCATCGGCGCGACGATCGGTGGCGGCATCCTCCACACGCCGGGCGATGTGGCACGGCAGCTGCCTGACGTCACGCTGTTCATGGCGGTGTGGGTGTTCGGCGCGGTGAACGCGTTGTTCGGGGCCACGGCCTACGCGGAGCTCGGGACGATGATTCCGCGATCGGGGGGGATCTACACCTTCGCGCAGCGCGCGATGGGCGACGGCGTCGGCTTCTTCGTGGGTGCCGTCGACTGGATGAACTGGTCGGTGTCGTCGGCCGCGCTGATCCTTCTGATCGGCGAGTACCTCGGCGTGCTGTTCGTCCCGCTCGCGGGGCATGCGACGCTCACCGGGTTCGCGGTCTTCGCCGGCATCGTGCTGCTGCAATTGCGGGGCGTGCTGTGGGGCGGGCGCATGCAGGAGGTGACCAGCGTCCTCAAGACCCTGGCGCTGGTGGGTCTGATCGCCGCCGCGTTCTTCCTTCCGCACACCGCGATCGACGCCGGTGCGCCGGCGGCAATGCCGGGTGGATTGGCGCTGGTGGCGGCGCTGGCGCTCGCGATGCAGGGCATTGTCTTCACCTACGACAGCTACTATGCGGTGGTCTATTGCGGCGAGGAAATCCGTGACGCGGGCCGGGCCATCCCGGAGTCGATCTTCCGGGGGCTGCTGCTGATCATCGCCATCTACCTGCTGGTGAACGCCGCGTTCGTGACGATCGTGCCCATTTCGAGCATGGCGGGAGATGCGTTCGTGGGCGGGACAGTTGCGCGCGCGTTGTTCGGAGCGCGTGGCGATGCGATCATTCGCGCCGTCATGATCGTCTCGGTCATCGGGACCGTGAACGCCCAGATGATGACAACGCCCCGTATCCTGCTCGCGATGAGCCGGGACCGGCTCTTCCCCAGACAGGCGGCGCAGGTGAACGCGGGTGGAACGCCCGGTGTGGCGATGCTGCTGAGCGTTGTGGCGATTGCCGCGTTTCTGTTCACCGGCTCGTTCAACGCCGCGCTCGGCGTCGACACGGTGTTCATCATCGTGGGCTACGTGATGGTGTTCGTGTCGCTGTTCGTGTTGCGTCGCCGCGAGCCGGACGCGCCGAGACCATATCGCGCGTGGGGATATCCGTGGGTGCCGGGGCTGGCACTGCTGTTCGCGCTCGCGATCCTCGGCACGCTGGTGTACGCGGACCCGAAGAGCGCGACCATCACGCTGGCGCTGATGGTCGCGAGCTGGCCACTGGCGCGATTGATGAAGCGGGTCGTGCGATAGTAACAGTCATCAGTGGTCAGGCATCGGTAGACGGAATCAGTGGACAGGTATCAGTAGCCGGCAACGAGTGCAATCGGCGAACGGCGGGTTTGTCAGGAGCTACGAGCTATGGACTATCTCTTCCCGCACCACCGCCAGATGCGCGTCGGTCAAGCCGTTCGAGTCGAAGAACGACACGCCGCGCGCGCCACCCTCGCGCGCCGCGCGGATCGCCCGACCTAACGAGGGAGGATCGAGGTCGGGGAGGTACAGGCCCGCGTAGAGCGGCTCGCCAGCCGGCACGGCCTGCACTCCCTCCCGTGCCGATGTGCCGATCCACGGAATGTCCTCCTCGTAGAACCCGTGGTAAAGCATCGGGAAGACCGCGTCCAGCGGCCACTGGTCCCAGGCCTGCCTGACGAGCTTGCGCGCGATGGTCGGCGTGGGGAAGACCGCGGCGGTGATCTGCTTCCCCCGCGCGCGCACCGTGCCCGACAGCTCGCGTACCACGCCGGTGATCGAATTCCACCGGAACTCGCGCCACGCCTGATCGGCCGAGGGATCGGGCAGCTGCAGGGGATCGGTGGCCGACTGGGCGCGGAACGCCGTGCGGCAGACCTCGCAGTAACAGAAGTCGTACTCCGGCATCTCGTGGTCCTGCACCAGGTGGTACTTCGACCACAAGCCCCTGGGCAGGATGACATCGGGGTGACGGATGTAGTCCAGGTGCACGCCGTCCACGCCGGGGTGCTTCGCCACCTCGTCCACCACGCCCCGCAGATACTCCCGGACCTCCGGTCGCGTCGGACAGAGCCACTGGTAGTACGGGACGTAGGGCGGGTGATCCAGGCTCGACTCGCCCTTCCGGCTCACGTCGAACCACTCGGGATGGTTCTTCTTGACCCAGTCGTCGCTGCTGCGATTCATGATCCAGGTCCAGCGATGGAACCGCAGTCCCTCGGCGCGCGCGGCGTCAGCGAGCGTGGTCGTGTCGCCGCCGCCCACCAGCACGCCCGTGATGCCGGCGGCCCGGAGGCGTGCGAAGCGCGCGCGCCAATCCGCGGCCGCGTCGCGCGCATTGCCATGGACCCAGGTCCACGCGGCGAAGTCCGGGGGAGGAGAGGTGGGCCCCTCCGCCGCGGCCGTCCCGGTGACGCGTCCCGCAGCTATCGCGGCGCGCGCCCGCCCCAAGTGGACGATCGCCGCTCCCGCAGCCGCCCCTCCGACCCGTTCCAGGAATGTCCGTCTTCGCATCGAATCCCCTGTTCCTGATCGGTCCTGCCCGCCCGCGGACGTGCCCCGCCGCCGAACCGCCTTCGACTACTCCCGCCAGAGTCTCCCGTCGGTCCGGATATGCCAGCGTCCGCCACCGCTGGTCGCCGGCAGCGACGCTTCCCATCCATCGGCCAGGGTCACCATCACCAGGTCGCGTGCGTTGGACGCCATGCCTAACGCGACCGGATCTTCGGCGTACCGTCGGTGGCGCTGCCGATAGTCCCGCTGCGCATAGTATACGCGGCGGAGCGTCCACTGTGTCGCCCGGGTGGCGCTGTCGGACGGGGCCGCATGAGCGAAGTGCACGATTCCCCACATCTCGGGCATGTGCATGTTGATCGCGCCCTGCGGCGACCAGACCCAGTTGTGCTCGGGGAGCGGCTTGCCGGTTGCCGGATTCGTGCGCTTCGCGTACGCACCGGCGGTCGTGTCCACATCCCACTCCACGCGCGAGAAGTTCACCCGCCATGCATCGCCTTCGCGCGGAGGCACGGCAGTGCGGCCCGAATCCGCCAGCGACGTCCACGGAATGGCCAGCTCCACGGTCCATCCCCGGTCACGATCGCGCGGATCGTTGAGCGTTCCGTCGAGTGCGACCCGCGCCAGAAGTCCGGTGATGTTGAACGAATCCACCGCGTGCCCGCCGTCGCGATAGGGCACCGGCAGAAACAGATCCCACGGGGTCGCGAGCGCGTTGATCTCGAGTTCGACGTACCGGTGTGTGTCGCCGTCAGGATCCACGAACAGCTCGAAATCGTTGTCGTGAAAAATGACCGCATCGCGCTGGCGGATCGTCGCCCACAGATCGGGCTCCTCCAGCTCGGCGCCGATGTACCAGTACGTGCTGTCGAAGAGCATCTTCACGCGCGTGCGAAAACGGGGCGCGGGACGCACGTCGCCCTCGATGTCGGTGAAGTCGGAGGACCAGGGCGCCGGTCCCCACGCCGGGTCATCGAGGCGTCCGTCCACCGCCAGCGCGCCGTCGCGGCGAAGCGCGACGTACTCGCGCGGCGCCGGCGGGTGATCGCGCCACTCGCGGCGGGGCATCGTCTGGTCTGATGCGGCCTGCGGCGCGCCGCGTCCCGACCCGCATCCCAGCAGCGCAACCGCGCAGACAATTGGGGTCAGACGCTGGCCCATTCGACGGGAATTCGAGTCTGACTCCGATTCCGGCTAGCGCCGCGACAACCGGTACAACAACACCGCCGCCCGCCTCGTCAGCGGAGCGAGCATCCGGAGATCCGCCGTCTCCTTCTCGGTGTGATCGTCCCACCCTGCCAACCCTACGCCGTCGATGATGTTCGGCACCAGCGGCGCCACGAACGACACGTCCGCCGCGCCGGCGCGCATCGGATCCACCGCCGTCACCGGGCCCAGACCGAGGTCGCGGCTCACCGAATCGTAGAGCGCCAGCAGCCGCCGATTCCCGTCGGTGGGCGCCATCGGCGGATAGCCGTCCTCGAACGCGATCTCCGAGCCGGTGTGCGGAAGGTGCAGCGACACGATCTGGCGCATCGCGGCCCGCACCGATTCGAGCTGCTCGGGCGAGATGGTCCGGATGTCGCCGCTCACCGCCATCGACTGAGCCACCACGTTGGTCTTCCCCGACGCCGACCCGTCGGTGAGCGTGCTGTCGAGCGTGACGTCGGTCCCGCCTAACGCCACTCCGGGGTTGAAAGTGAGATACTGCTGCGACGCCAGGCGCTCGCGGAACGCCTGCAGTACCCGGGCCGTCTCGAAAATCGCCCCCGGACCGATGTCCTCGCGGAAGATCTGTGACGAGTGCGCCGGCGTCCCGGTGGAGCGGAGCACCCACCCCCCGGCCCCGCGACGCGACACCACCGCCGTGTGCGGATCGCCGTCCCCATCCTCGAACCCGATCGCGTACTTCGAGCCGCGCGCCGCCTGACGAAGCGCGAACCGCGCCGAATCGAGTGGTGCACCGGACTTTTCCTCGTCACCGGTGAACACCACGGTCACGTTCATCCGGTCCAGCACGCCCGCCTGCCGCAACGCCTTGAGCGCGTAGAGCGCGATTACATCGCCGCCCTTCATGTCGATCACGCCGGGGCCTCGCGCGGTCGTATCGCTCAGCCGCTCGAATCGCTGGAACGGGCTGGTCGGCTCGAACACGGTATCGAGATGGCCGATCAGCAGGATGCGCGGGCCCGGGCCGTTGTGCTCGGCCACCAGATGGCCCGCGCGCTGGAACGAGGCGCCTTCCACCCAGTGAGTGGTGAAGCCCAGCGCGTCGAACTCGGCGCGCAGCGCATCCCCGACTTGCCGCACACCGCGAAAGTTCATCGTGCCGCTGTTGATGTTCACCAGCCGTACCAGCAGCGCCAGTTCCTCCGCACTCCGGGCGTTCACCGCCTGGACCAGCACGCGCTCGATGCGGTCGAGCGAGTCGGCGATGGCGCGAGCGGCCGGCCCGGCAGCCCAAGCGATGTTGGAAATGCCAAGGGAGTCATCGACCGGCTGCGGTACACCTCTCGCGTTCGTTGAAATGCGAGTCTGACCCCAATTTCCCGGAACGCCAGGGGAGTGATCGAACGGTCGCGTGCCACCTGTCGCGCCTTCGCTGGCAATTCGAGTCTGACCCCAATTCCCGAAGAACAGGAGCGGCAGGACCGCGACCGCGATGCGATTCATGCGAGTGCCGGGTGAAGTCGAAGGAACCATGCGTCTCCGGACAATCTAGCGGCTTCCCGGCAATCGCCGCCGGGCTAGCTGACTTGCACGCCGAGGGCTAGCGTGTAGCGGATGCGGCTGCTCGACTTCACGCGCTTGAACAAGGCGCTCGGTCTTTCCGACGTCTACGTGATCTGCGTGGGCGCGATGATCAGCTCGGGCTTCTTCCTCCTGCCCGGGATCGCCGCGTCGCACGCGGGACCTGGCGTGGTCGTGGCCTACCTCATCGCCGGAGTACTGATCGTCCCGGCGATGCTCTGCCAGGCGGAACTCGCAACCGCCATGCCGCGAGCCGGCGGCGCGTACTACTTCCTCGACCGCACGCTCGGACCGCTGGTCGGCACCATTGGCGGCATCGGCACCTGGCTCACCATGGTGCTGAAGAGCGCATTCGCGCTCATCGGCATGGGAGCGTACGTCGGCCTGGTCGTGGACGTGCCTGACGTCGCCACCGCGGTGGGATTCACCGTGTTCATCGCGCTCATCAACCTGCTGGGTGCCAAGGAGTCGAGCGGGCTGATCCGGATCCTGGTCGTGGTGCTGCTGGTGATCCTGGCGTTCTTCCTCGTCCACGGCCTGATCGACGCCTTCTCGGCGGAGACCTCGGCGGAGCGACACGCGCGCTTTACCCCCTTCCTCTCCCACGGATCGGATGGCCTGCTCGAGGCCGTCGGCCTGGTCTTCGTGTCGTTCATCGGTCTCACGCAGGTCGCGAGCCTGGCCGAAGAAGTGAAGAACCCGGATCGCAACATTCCGTTGGGCATGGGGCTGGGTCTTCTGACGGTGACCGCGATCTACGTGAGCGGCGTGTTCGTGATGGTGGCGGTGCTCGGAGCCGATCGGCTGAGCGGGAGCCTGACGCCGGTGGCCGATGCCGCCGGCGCGTTCACCACCTGGATTCCCGGCCACATCCTGCGCTGGATCATGGTCGGCGCGGGCATCGTGGCGTTCGCCTCGATGGCAAACGCGGGTGTGCTGGCGGCGTCGCGCTATCCGCTGGCGATGGCACGCGACCGGTTGTTCCCGGATCGCTTCGCCAAGACCGGCCGCCGGGGAACGCCGGTGGCCGCCGTGCTGTTCACGTGCGTCCTGCTGGTGGTGTTCCTCCTCGTGCTGCCGGTGGAGGGCGTGGCGAAACTGGCCAGCGCCATCCAGCTCATGCTGTTCGCGCTGCTCAACGTGGCCGTCATCGTGATGCGTGAGAGCCGGATCGAATCGTACGACCCGGGTTTTCGCGCGCCCTTCTATCCGTGGTTGCAGCTGGTGGGGATCTTCGGCGCGCTGGTGCTGGTGGCCGAGTTGGGATGGCTCCCGGTGCTGTTCACCGCCGGGGTGACCGGTGCGTCGGTGGCCTGGTACACGTACTTCGCGCGCGATCGGATCGAGCGGGACGGCGCGATCTTCCACGTCTTCGAGCGACTCGGCAAGCGGCGCTTCGGGGGACTCGATCGCGAGCTGCGCGACCTGATGAAGGAGAAGGGGCTGCGCGCGCAGGATCCGTTCGACGAGATCGTGGCAGCGAGCGTCGTGTTCGACTACCCGGCGCCGGTGGTGCTGTCGGACGTCGTGCGCGAGGCCGCGGCCCGGCTGGCCGGCCAGCTGCAGGTGTCGGCGCGCGATCTGGAAGAGGGGCTGGGTCGCGCGCTCGAGATGGGCGAGGCCGCGATCTCGCACGGCGCCGCCCTGCTTCATACCCGACTGGCCGATCATGACGGATCGGCCCTCGTGATCGCGCGTTGCGCCAAAGGCGTGCGGCGGCGCGACGCGGCGAGCGAGCTCACCGGGCCGGCCGACACGACCCCGGTGCGCGCGGTGTTTTTCCTCGTGAGCGGCGAGGGCAATCCCGGTCGGCATCTGCGCATTCTCGCGCAGCTCGCCAGCCGGGTTGAGGACGAGACGTTCCTCGATGCCTGGCTCGCCGCGCGCGATGAGCACGAGCTCAAGGAGGTGCTGCTCCGTGACGAGCGCTTCCTCACCCTCTTCGTGCGCGTCGGCACGGCGACCGAATCCATGGTGGGCCGGACCGTCAACTCGATCGACATTCCGAACGGCGGACTGGTGGCGATGATCGGTCGGGGAGAACATGCGATCGTGCCACGGGGACATATCGTGCTCGAGGACGGCGACCGGCTCACCGTGATCGGGAAACCGGCGGGGCTGCGCAAGCTCGCGGCCCGGTACCCCACGTCAGGTCCGAAGCTCGATGACGAGACCCACCGCACCGGCCACTAGCGCCGTTCGCATGCGCCGGCTGATTGTCGCCGGGGTGCTGCTCACCGCGCTGCCTGACGCGGTTCAGCCCCGCGCCCAGGCGACCGACAGCGTCCCCGCCGAGCGCCTGGCCGCGCGAGAGTGGTACCGCGCCGCGAAGTTCGGGATGTTCATCCACTGGGGCGTCTACAGCCTGCTCGGCCAGGGCGAGTGGGTCATGGAGAACCGGCAGATCGCGGTGCCGACATACGAGTGGCTCGCGTCGACGTTCAATCCGGTGAAGTTCGACGCGAAGGAATGGGTCGCGCTCGCCAAAGCGGCCGGCGTCCGCTACATCACCATCACGTCGCGGCACCACGACGGCTTCTCCATGTTCGGGAGCGCGGCGACGCGGTACAACATCGTCGACTGGACGCCCTTTCATCGCGATCCATTGAAGGAGCTGGCCGACGAGTGCCAGCGGCAGGGGATCAAGCTCTTCTTCTATTACTCACAGCTCGACTGGCACAACCCCGACTACTGGCCGCGCGGCCGCACGGGACACAACACCGGCCGTCCCGAAAGCGGCGACTGGAATCGCTATCTCGATTTCCTCGACGCGCAGCTCACCGAGCTGCTCACGCACTATGGGCCCATCGGCGGCATCTGGTTCGACGGGATGTGGGACAAGCCCGACGCCGACTGGAGGCTCCAGCAGACGTACGCGCTGATCCACCGGCTCCAGCCCGCCGCCCTCATCGTCCCCAATCACCATCAGGCGCCGCTTCCGGGCGAGGACGTGCAGACGTTCGAGCAGGATCTCCCGGGCGCGAACACCGCAGGCTTCAACACGCGCGAGATCGGTGCGCTCCCGCTCGAGACGTCGCTCACGATGAACAACTCGTGGGGATTCAACATCACCGACCGCCGCTTCAAATCGGTGCGCGAGCTGATCGGCTATCTGGTGCGCGCGGCGGGGAACGACGCCAACCTGCTGCTCAACATCGGGCCGCGTCCCGATGGGACGGTGCAGCCCGAGGCCGCCGAGCGGCTCCGCGAGATCGGCAAGTGGCTTGGCACGTACGGGCGCTCGATCTACGGCACGCGCAAGGGGCCGGTGCCGCCCCGTGAATGGGGTGCCACCACCCAGCGCGGCGACACGGTGTTCGTCCACGTGCTCGACTGGCCGGACCGGGTGCTGGCCCTCCCCGCGTTAGGCGCGCGGGTCGCGCGGGCGAGCATGCTCGCGGGCGGCGCGCCGGTCGGCGTGTCGGAGACCGACGCGGGCGTGACGCTCACGCTGCCGGCGGGTGGGGCGGGCGAGCCGGACCGGGTAGTGGTGCTGGTGACGCGCCGCTGACGCCGTCATTGCATCCATGAGGGGTAGCAGTCGGCCAGTACCGCCCCTTGACCCACATATGGCAACCAGATATGGTTACCACATGTCAGACGACAAGACCAAGACCACCATCTATTTGAACCCCGTGGACTACCGCACGCTCAAGGCGCTCGCCCGTGCACAGGGACGGACTACCGCCGCGCTCGTTCGCGAGGCGGTGGCCGAATACGCACGCCGGCACTCGGTTCCCGCGCGACCTGCCAGCCTGGGCGCGGGCCGGAGCGGCCGCTCGGACCTTTCCGAACGCTCGGAGGAGCTGCTCGCGGGCATGGGGAAGGGAAGCGCCGGGTGATCGTCGCCGATACGGGCGCGATCATCGCCCTCGTGGATGCGGACGACGCCCACCACGAGCAGATGGTCGCGCTCTTCGATGACGATCCGGCGGCATGGGTCCTCCCCTGGGCGATCCTGCCCGAGGTGGACTATCTACTGCTCCATCACGTTGGGGCGCCAGCCGAGCGGGCCTTCCTGGGCGATCTGGCCGACGGCGGGTACAGCGTCGAGTGGGGCGAGGCGGACGATCTGGCGCGCGCGCACGCGTTGTGCGAGCAATACGGCGCGCTCCAGCTGGGACTCGTCGACGCAGTGGTCGCCGCGACCGCCGAGCGGCTCAAGGCAACGGCGATCGCCACGCTCGACGTGCGGGACTTCGGCAGCCTCCGGCTCAAGGGCCGCCCGAAGCTGCTCCCACGGGATCATTAGCTTTCACGACGGGTGTCCGGACGAATCGGACGCCGCCTGACGGCGATCGATCGGGTATCGCGCCCCCTCGTTCGCTGACCCGAACAGTTCGTGGTCTTCGTCCCGTGCAACAGGGAGAACCCGTGACCGTCTCGCGTCGCACGTTCCTCGGCTCCGGCACCGTCGCGCTCGCCGCGTTAGGCGTGGCGCCGCGGATCCCGTTCCCGCGGCGGCGGGCGGCGTACGACCTCGTCATCCGCAACGGCACGGTGTTCGACGGCAGCGGCGCGGCCGGCGTGGAGAGTGATGTCGCGATTGCCGGCGACCGCATCGCGGCCGTGGCCCGGCGCGTCGCCGAAACGGGCACCGACGAAATCGATGCCCGGGGACTGGCGGTGGCCCCCGGATTCATCGACATCCACTCGCACGGCGACGGCTCGATGTGGGAGGATCCGCGCGTTGAGTCGCTCGTCAGGCAGGGGGTGACCACGATCGTGGTGGGTCAGGACGGCTCCTCGCGGGCGCCTTCGGCGTCCGCGTCCGGGATGGAGAGCGGCGGAGGGCGCGCGGCGCAGGGCGGCGGGGCGGGAGCCCCGGCTTCGTTCGACATGCTCTTCACATCGATCGCTACCCTCCACCCGTCGGTGAACGTGGCGTCGATGATCGGCGCGGGGACGCTGCGCGGGATCGTGATCGGCAATGCCGATCGGCCGGCAACGCCCGGAGAGATCGCCCGGATGACGGCGATGGTGGAGGAAGGACTGGCTCAGGGCGCATGCGGGGTGTCGTCGGGGCTCGAGTACACGCCGGGCGGGTTCGCGTCGCTCGACGAGCTGATTGCTCTCTGCCGGCCGCTGGCCGCGCGCGGGCTGCCGTACGCCACACACATGCGCAACGAGGACGACCGGGTACTGGAGTCGGTGGATGAGTCGATCGCGGTGGCGCGCGGAGCGCGCTGCCCGCTCCAGATCTCGCACCTCAAGGCCGAGGGACCGCGCAACTGGGGAAAGCTGGACGCGATCTTCGCCCGCGTCGCGGCGGCGCGGCAAGCCGGCATCGACGTGGCGTTCGATCGCTACCCGTACGTCGCCTATCAGACCGGGCTTACGAATCTCTTCCCGATCTGGAGCCGCGACGGCGGGACCGACGCCTTCCTCGCCCGACTCACCGCTGCGGCCACTGCGCCGCGCATCCAGACCGAGACGCTCGCCAAGGTCGAGCTGATCGGCGGGTGGGACAACGTCATGATCACCAGTGTGCGCGCCGCCGAGGACCGGGCCGCGGAAGGGAAGCGGCTGGGCGCGTACGCGAAGTCGTTGGGCGCCGATCCGTACCGCCTCACCGTCGAGATGCTGGCGCGTAATCGCGCCAACATCGGGATGGTGGGATTCGCCATGAGCGAGGAGAATCTCGATCGCGTGCTGGCGCATCCGCAGGGGATGGTGTGCAGCGACGGCGGGGCGTTCGCAGTGGACGGCCCCACGCGCCGCGGCAGCCCGCATCCGCGCGGGCTCGGCACCTTCCCGCGCGTGCTCGGCCGCTATGTGCGCGAACGGAAAGCGCTGACGCTTAAACAGGCGATTCATAAGATGACGGCGTTTTCCGCGTCGCGTGTGCACCTTCGCGATCGGGGGCGACTGGCGCCCGGGCTCGCGGCGGATGTGGTGGTATTCGATCCCGCGCAGGTGGAGGATCGCGCGACGTACGAGGAGCCGTTCCAGTATCCGGTGGGGATCGCGGCGGTGGTCGTGAACGGTGCGGTGTCGCTGCGGGATGGGGAGCGGCGCGGGGAGGGGAAGGGGCGCGCGCTGAGAGCGACGAAGTAGCGAAACGAGATCACCCGTGCGTTGGCGATGTAAACCCGCGAGCGCCCCGAACGGACCGCGGCGCGCACGTTGCGTGGCGCGATGGTTCCCGCTAGGTTCCTCATAGCGACTTGACGCGTCCTCCGCGTAGACAAGTTCCGAAATCTCAGGGGCCTGCCGACTTGCGAGCAGGCCCCTCTTTTATTGGTCGCGCCGCACACTCGCCTGTTCGCCACGAATGACCACAGCACCGGGCCACGCGGAGGGCACGGTGGTCTGTCACTTGAATCGCCTGGAGGGCTGCGTGAAAGAAGACGCGATCGAACTCGACGGCGTCGTGTCCGAGGTCCTGCCGAGCGCGCTGTTCCGGGTGGATCTCGCCAACGGGCACAAGTTGCTCGCCACGGCCGCGGGAAAGATGCGCAAGTTCCGCATTCGCATCCTCGCCGGTGACCGTGTCACCGTCGCCGTGTCGCCCTACGATCTTGGACGCGGCCGGATCACGTTTCGCCACAAGGTGTGAGGAGGAGTTCGTGAAGATACCCGATCGCGTCAACGCACGCTGGATCGACACGCTCGCCAATGAGCAGCTCATCAGGGCCGAGTCGCAGCTGCACGCCGAATTCTTCAAACAGGAAACGGCCGAAAAGAAGCGATGCCGCACGGGCTACGTGATGCTGGAGGGCCCGGAGCCGCTCGTGAGCGCCTGGCTTCGCTGGAGCCTCGTGAACAACGCAACGCGAACCCGAGGACTCGCCGTCAAGCGCTGAGCCGGCTATCGCACCTCCGCCAGAGGCGGCCAGCCCGATGCGGCCTGAACCGAACCGCCGCCGCCGGGCCGGGTAGCGCGCAGACAACGGGCACACCGCCCGAGTCCCCGTTAACCCGGAGGCCACTTGCGTCGCAACTCATCCATTCCCACCGGCGTGTTGGCGGCCGCACTCGTTATGCTCGGAGTTTCCACCGTGCCGGCAGCGGCTCAGCGTGCCCGCATCGGCGTGGGTGCGGGATACAACACCGGGTCCCGGGACGCGCTGTTGGCGTTCCAGGCCACTCTGCCGCTCGTGCCACGTCTGGAATTCTATCCTTCGATCGACGTCTATTTCCCCGATCGCGGCGCACGTACCGCCTTCAACTTCGACATGAAGGTCCGCTTTCCCGAGCCGACCGGCCCGAGTCTCTACGTGGGCGGCGGGCTGGGCGTGCTGCACCGCAGCGTGGCCGACGTCAGTCGCAATGACACCGGCGCGGACTTCCTGCTCGGCATCGAGTCGCGCTCGCCGTGGGTACATCCATTCATTGAAGGACGAGCGCTGCTGAACAACAACACCTCGTTCCAGATTACCGGCGGTCTGAACTTCACCCTCGGCGGGTCCTAGCTCGCCGAGCGGGCCGCGGTTCTTAGAGAGCCGCGTACAACACGCGACCGCTGAAGCTCGCTCACCCCGGGGGCCGGCCATAGGCCGGCTCTCGGGGTGAGCGCTTGCCGCCGCGAGGACCACCAGCACGGTGACCGTGAGCGCCGCCGGATTCGGTCCATCCCCGGTAGCCCCTGCCACGGCCGGGCGGTATTCTAGGCACCGAGCGCGACCGGAAGCCGGGGCGCCTCGGCTGACCGATGCCCGCGGATAGCTGAGCTGACAGCTGATGATTGATCACTGAAGACCGCCGTCCTTGCCCGATTCCCTTCTTCCACGCTCCGAACCCCTGGCGGGCCGATATCGTCTCGAGCGCGAGCTCGGGTCGGGGGGCATGGCCACGGTGTACCTGGCGCGCGACCTGCGCCACGACCGCGACGTCGCCGTCAAGGTGCTCCACGCCGACCTGGCCGCCTCGTTAGGCGCCGAGCGATTCCTGGCCGAGATCCGGACCACCGCCCGACTGCAGCACCCGAATATCCTGCCCCTGCTCGACTCGGGGCTGCTGGGCCAGGAAGCGAGCGCCGAGGCGGCCAGGTCAGGCCAGGCTCCGGCGGCCGGCGGGACCCCGTTCTACGTGATGCCCTACATCGCCGGAGAATCGCTCCGCCACCGGCTCAACCGCGAACAGCAGCTCCCGCTCGATGACGCGATCCGGATCGCGAAGGAGATCGCCGGCGCGCTGGAGTACGCCCACCGGCAGGGTGTCATCCACCGCGACATCAAGCCGGAGAACGTGTTGCTCCACGAAGGCCAGGCGTTGGTCGCCGACTTCGGGATCGCGCTCGCGGTGCGGTCGGCGGCCAGCAACCGCCTCACGCGGACCGGGATGTCGCTGGGCACGCCACAGTACATGGCCCCCGAGCAGGCCACCGGCGAGCGGGTGATCGATGCGCGGGCCGACATCTACGCGCTCGGCGCCGTGACCTACGAGATGCTGGTGGGTGAGCCGCCGTTCACCGGACCCACGATGCAGGCGATCGTGACCCGCTTGATGTCGGAGGAACCGCGCTCGCTGTCGGTGCAGCGGCGCACGATCCCCCCGCCGGTGGAGTTCGCCGTCCTCAAGGCGCTGGAGAAGCTGCCGGCCGACCGGTGGGCCACCGCGGCGGAGTTCGCGGCCGCGCTCGACTCGCCGCAGACGACCGCGTATCGCCCCGGCTACCGGGGCCCCGGTGTCCCGGTCCGCGGGGCGCGCGTCTGGATCGCCTCGTTAGGCTCGGCGCTGCTCCTGGTGTCGGCGGCCGCCGTCTGGGGTTGGCTCCGCCCCGCTGCCAACGCCGGCGAGGTCATCCGGCTGTCGTTCGTCCCGCCGCCGGACGCCGAGCTCCGGCTCGAACGTGCGCGGACCAGCGTGCTCGCGCTGTCGCCGGACGGGATGCGGCTGGTGTATGTCGGCCCGTCGCGCACCACCCGCGGCCTCACCCAGCTCTACGTGCGGGCGCTCGACGATACCCTGCCGACGCCGATCGCCGGAACTGATAGCGGGTCGTCGCCGTTCTTCTCGCCGGACGGGAACTGGATCGGCTTCCACGTGGGAGGGCGCGGATTCGGCGGCGGGCGCATCATGCGCGTCCCCCTCTCGGGCGGAGCGCCGATCGAGGTGGTGAGCGGCGCCCAGCCCGGCGCCGCCTGGAGCGATGACGGCTACATCATCTACGCCAGCGGCCAGCAACTGCGACGAGTGCCGGCGTCGGGCGGCCCACCCGACACGCTGGCCACCCGCGACTCGGCCGGCCCCGCGCGCGGACCCTCGCTGGCCACGCCCCTGCCTGACGGCAGCGGCGTGCTGTTCCGGCGATGTACCGGACAGGGCACCGAACAGTGCCGCCTGTTCGTGATCGGCGGGAAGGGGGCACCGCCGAAGGACCTCGGGGTCGACGCGGTCGCGGCCTGGTATCTGCCCACCGGCCATCTGATGTACGTGCGCGCCGACGGCGCGGTTTTCGGCGCACCCTTCAGTCTGAGCTCCCTGTCGGTCACCGGACCGGCGGCGCCGCTGCTCGACAAGATCGGACTCACGATCGATGGGTCGCCACACCTGGCGTGGTCGAACAACGGGACGCTCGCGTACCTCCCGGGCGAGCGCAGCGACGAGAGCGTGCTGGTGGAGGTGGACCGGGACGGGACCGCGCGGCCTCTGGTATCCGACCGCGCAACCTTCTTTTCACCGCGCGTCTCGCCCGACGGCCGCAGAATCGCCGTCCTCATTCCAGATCCGCGCAACCGCCGGGATGCGCACATCTGGATCGTCGACCGAACGTCGCACACCCTCACGCAACTCACGCGCGAGGGCGACGAGGGACCGCCGGCCTGGTCGCCGGACAGCCGGCGGATCGCGTTCACCTCGCAGCGCGAGGGACGCTCGGCGCTCTACATCATGCCCGCCGACGGCGGCCAACCTCCCGATCCTCTTTCGGTAGGCGTCGCGCGCGCGTTTCCGGTGCCGGGGATGTCCCCGTGGTGGAGCAGCGGGAGCGAGGTCGCGGTGGCACTGGTGACCCCTTCGACGCAGGAGACGACGGCGCCGGGAGGCGGTCCGCCAGTTCGGCCGAACGGCAGCGACTCGGCGCACGTGGTAGTGGTGAATGCCAACGGCGCGGGCACGCCGCGTCAGGCGGGCGCGACACCGGGTCGGATCTTCGGCGGCCGGGTGTCGCCTGACGAGCGGTTCGTGGCCTACGGGTCCAACGAGTCGGGGCGCTCGGAGGTGTACGTGCGGCCCCTGCACGGCGAAGGCCCGCGGGTACAGGTCTCCACCGCCGGCGGATCGGAACCCGTCTGGGGCCCGGCGGGCTCGGGGCTGCGAACGCTCTACTATCGAAGCGGCGATTCGCTGTACGTGGCCCAGCTCTCGGGCACTACATCGGCGATGGTGACGTCGCGCGCGGGTGTGCTTGCGGACTCGTCTTCGCTGCTGGCGCGGCCGGGCACCAACTATGACGTACTCCCGGGCGGCGGCTTCGTGATCGTCCGCCCGGAGGCGCGGGCGCCCGAACCGGCCATCGTGCTGAACTGGTTTGCCGACGTGCGGCGGCGACTGGGCGGCGCGAAGTGAGGGCCAGCGAACTCCATCGCGCCATCCGCCTCCCCCATGCCACCGCGATGGTGGTGGGGACGATCATCGGGGCGTCGATCTTCGTGCAGCCGTCCGAAGTCACCACCCAGGTGCACTCGGTGCCGTGGGTCCTGCTGGCCTGGCTGGCGTCGGGCGCGCTGACGCTGATCGGGTCACTCGTCTGTGCGGAGCTGGCGTCGACGTTCACGCGCACCGGTGGAGTGTACGTCTATCTCTCGGAGTCGCTTCATCCGTCGCTCGGGTTCCTCTGGGGATGGGCGATGTTCCTCACGATGCACTCGGGGATCATCGCCGCGATCGCGACGGTGTTTGCGCGGTATGTGGGCTATTTCATCCCCCTGGGCACGGTCGGGGGTCGGGTGGTGGGCATCGGCATGATCGTTGGGCTGTCGGCGGTCAACTACCTGGGCGTGAAGCAGGGGAGCCAGGTGCAGACTGCCTTTACCGCGGTCAAGCTCGCGGCCGTGGCGTTGATCGTGATCGTGGGCGTCGCCCTGGGCAGCCGCGTGCCGGAGCACTTCGTGGGCGCGAGCGCGGCGACCGGGGCATCGGTCGGCGGATTCCTCCGGGCGATGGTGGCCGGATTGTTCGCCTACGGCGGCTGGCACATGGTGACCTACAGCGCCGAGGAGACGGTGGAGCCGGCAAAGACCATTCCGCGCGCGCTGATGATCGGGACGCTGGTGGTAACGGCCGCGTACATGGCGATGAACGCCGTCTACCTCTACGTCATGCCCCTCGACCGGGTCGCCGCGTCGACGCGCGTGGCCGCCGACCTCGCCGATACGCTGCTGGGCTCGGGCGGCGGCCGGATCGCGTCGGTGGTCGTGCTCATCTCCACGTTAGGCGCCCTGACCGGGATCATCCTGGCCGGGCCGCGCGTCTACTACGCCATGGCGCAGGACGGACTGCTGTTCCGGTGGTTCGGCCAGGTGCATCCCACCTTCCGCACGCCGCACCGGGCGATCGTGGTGCAGGCGATCTGGTCCTCGCTGCTGGTGGCGACCGGCACGTTCCGGGCGTTGTTCACGCGGGTGGTCTACACCGAATGGATCTTCTTCGGGTTGATGGCGATCGGGCTGATGGTGCTGCGCCGGCGCGCGGGTGTCACGCGCGGCTACCGCATCTGGGGTTATCCCATGACGCCCCTGCTCTTCGTGATCGTGTCGTTCGCGGTGGTGGTGAACGCATTGCTGTCGAATCCGAAGGACAGCGCGATGGGGTTGGGAGTGGTGTTGATCGGGGTACCGGTGTACTGGGCGTGGGGAAAGCGCTGAAGCCTGGATCAGAAGACGGTCATGCCGTCCCGGCGGGCGCCCCGATACGTCAGCCCGGGCCCGTACCGCATGCGCAGCCCGCTGAAAGCCGTCCCGCCCGAGGCCTGGAATGTCCACGATACCGTGCCGGGCGTGAGCGCGTAGTCATCGGTCCATCCCGCAACTGACGACAGGTCGTCGAAGGCGGCATCGAGCGTCGTGGCTCCATCCAGATAGTCGGCTGCAACCGAGACCGTAACGAAGCGCAGTGCGGGGCCGGTCGTCTGGCTGACCGACAGGAAGAATTGCTGGTCGTACGCCGGGACGATCGTATACTGCACACGCGGCCGGACATGGCCCGACGCCGCGTTTGCCGTCACGGCGACATCGCCGATCGGCGGACCGATTGTCACCGTGGCATCGGACGGCGTCGCCATCATCTCCGTATCGAATCGGTAGGTAAGCGGCGCGGCCGCAGATGTCGTGTAGATCTGCACCAGCGTCAGATCGCCAGCGGCCTGCCGGGGAATGGGCCACCAGGGATTCACGGCGCCGGGCGGAGCGCGATCGATGTAGTACCACGTCGGCTCGGTTCCGGAGAGGTATCCATAGCTGAGCACAACGAAGTCCGTGCCGGGATCCGTGATGTGGAGCGTGTGGCTCCCGGGCGTGATTCCAGCAGCATTGAAATCGACCGGCGGAAGCACGCCGCCCGAACCGGGATCGATATTGCGCGCATACCAGTACCTGATGGGCATGCCGACGCTGGTCACCGGGTCCTGCTTGAAGATCGTCCCGATGTAATCGCGCGTGCCGAAGGCCGCGAACGGAAGCGAGAACGGGCCGTCGCCGCTCGCGTTGACGGAACTGGCGCCGAAGGACAGGTGCGTGGTGTCGCTGGCGATGGTGCCGCTGACCGTGCCGGTCAGGGTGCGCAGGGCGTCGAGGCCGATGCACTTGTCGGTCCCCAGCGAAGCGAAGTCATCGGCCGTGCCGAAGTACTCTGTTGTGTTCGTGGTGGCCGGATCGAGATGGAGCACCAGCACCAGTCGACCGCGACCGCGTATCGAGAAGGACAGAGTGTGGTTCGAGACCGGCCGCTCGATCCAGGGCTCGCCATCGGAGCGGCTCGCGGCGAACAGGGCGGACGTCAGGTTGCAAAGCTGCCAGGTGACGGCTGTTTCGTGCTCGATCACGCTCAAATGAAGATCCTGCGTGACATCCTCCACGCCGTCGCCGTGCGCGCGAATCGTCACGGCGTAGTCGGTCAGGGCGACGGTCGATGCCACCACGAGCGTGAGCTGAGACTGCGTGGCCGATGACGCCAGCGGCGATGGGTCGGCGGCGGCGGTCACACCCACGGGCAGGCCTTCGAACGTGAGCGCCACATTCCCTGCGTACCCGAGAAGCCGTCGGACTGTGGCCGTGACCGCGGCGCTCGATCCGCGCGCGACAATCACACTGGACGCGGACAGGGACAGCTCGATCGATCCCGTCGGCCCGGTCGGAGTGTGTTTGTCGCCATGCCGGCATGCGGCCAGGACCAGGGTCGCCAGGACGCCGGCCCAGGGCACTCGGTGATGTGGCATCGGACTCCTTGTCGCCGGGGGCGGTCGGGTCCACAATCTGCGTTCATTCCGCGGATCCGGCAAACACCGAGCACGATCAGCGCCACCCCGGCACCAGCGTGCACGGTCCGTCCCGCAACCGCTGCCGACTACAGCGTGCTCGTGGCACACTCACCGCTCGTTCTTCACCGCCATGATCCCGCGGTCGCGCGCTGCTTCCACCAGGCGCACGAAGTCGGCCCGATAGCCAGCCACGTCCTCGCCCAGCGCACCACCTGCCATCACCAGCACGTCGTCGAGGGTGGCCGATCCCCTGTACTCGGAATCGCGCAGCACCATCCCGAATGCCGCCACCGACGCAGCGAATCGGAAATCGTCCGAGGTCGCGACCGCGTGCAGGTCGGACGGCGCCATCACCACATGATCGAACCGCTGGCTCGCGTCCTTGTCAGGCAGCTTGTAGCGCAGCTTGACGTACATCAGCTCATTCGAGTGCGCGCGCGTCGAGCGTGTCGAAGAGGGCGGCGCGGCCTGATAGCGTAACGGATCCTGATTCGGCACGGCGGGGCTTTTCACCCCCACCGGCACCACCTCGTAGAACGCGGTCACCGCGTTGCCGGCGCCCATCTCGCCGGCGTCCTTCCGGTCGTCGTCGAAGTCTTCCCTGGCCAGCATCCGGTTCTCGTAGCCGATCAGCCGGTACGACGCCACGCGCTGAGGATTGAATTCCACCTGGAGCTTCACGTCCTTGGCCACGGTCAGCAGCGTCCCGGCCATCTCGTCGACCAGCACCTTGCGTGCTTCGATGATGTCGTCGATGTACGCGTAGTTGCCGTTCCCCTTGTCGGCGAGCGTCTCCATCTTCGAGTCCTTGTAGTTCCCCATGCCGAAGCCGAGTACCGAAAGAAACGTCCCCTGCTTCCGCTTTTCCTCGATCAGGCGTTCCATGTCCGCGTCGCTCGATGCGCCGATGTTGAAATCCCCATCGGTGGCGAGGATCACGCGGTTGTTTCCCTTGGGCAGGTGGTATCGTTGCGCGACTTCGTACGCGAGCCTGATGCCCGCACCCCCCGCGGTCGACCCGCCGGCCTGCAGCCGGTCGAGGGCCGCGAGAATCTCATCCTTGCGGTTGCCGGGGGTCGAGGGGAGCACCAGTCCGGCCGCGCCGGCGTATACCACAATTGCCACCCGGTCCTGTTCGCGGAGCTGTCCGACCAGCAGCCGGAAGGCTTGCTTGAGCAACGGGAGCTTCTCGTCAGGCATCATCGACCCGGAGACGTCGATGAGGAAGACGAGATTGCTGGGCGGCAGCGCGGACGGCGCGATGCGCCGGGCCTGGAGACCCACCCGCACCAGGTAGTGCGCGGGGCTCCACGGGGCGGGGGCGACATCGGTGATCACCGAGAACGGACGGGCTCCGTCGGGATCCGGATAGTCGTACGGGAAGTAGTTGACCAGTTCCTCGATGCGAACGGCGTCCCTGGGTGGGCGCTGTCCCAAGGCGACGAATCGGCGGACGTTACTGTATGACGCGCGGTCGACATCGATGGAGAAGGTGCTGAGCGGATTGTCACGCGCCCCCAGAAAGGCATTGTCGACGATCCGATCGTACGACTCCGTGTTGAATCCACGGTCCACGGCGGCGCGCGCGGGGCGGATGGTTGCCAGGGCATCGGCCTTCGCGGCGTTGCGTGCGGCCACCGCGAACGCCGACCTGCGGCATCTCCGCCGCCGTGGCGCCGGTGGCCCGCATCTCCACGAGGCGGTTCACGTCCGCGGCGAGCGCGAAGTTCACCACCGCGCTGTCGCTCGTCAGGCGAACGGTCTGGTTTGCCGGCGCGTATCCGACGGCGCGCGCGTACACGGTCACCTGCTTCCCGCGCTGATCAGCGCCAAGCACCATGCGGTATGTGCCGGCGGAGTCCGTAGCTACGGAACGTGACAGAGCCGGCACGTACACACTGGCCGCGGCCAGCGGCTGCCTGGTGGCCGCGCTGGTCACTCGCCCGGTGAGCACGACGCGGGCGGGCGTCCGCGCAGGAGTGGGGGCGGGGGCGGGGGCGAGGAGCAGGGCCAGCAGGATGCCTGGAAGATGTGGCCTCATACGACCTCCTGGTGGGGGAGCCAGGTGCATGGCGCGGCGCGCACGGCGTCGGCCAGTCGGGCTGCACCACCGGGTTTCGGGAGCGGGTGATTGCGCGGTAACGACACGTGGGAGACGTCACGGGCGACCGTTTGTGCACAGGCCTACGTGTCGAGATTGGGGGTGGGACGCAGTGCCCCGGTTTCGTCACGCGAGCCCTCGCTCTGCCGCGCGCGAGCGCTACCTTCACGGCAGCCATCGGCTATCGGCTTGCAGCTCAGCTATCAGCTGACCGCTGACCGCTGACCGTTGATCGATGAGTGCTGACCGGTGGCCGCTGGCCCCTGACCGCATTCCTTGCCCGCTGAGAACTGACACCTGTCAACCGCCTCCCTTTCATGATCATCGACGTCCACAATCATTACTATCCGCCCTCGTTCATCGACGCCGTCCGCAAAGGCCCGAGCGCGTACACCGTCAGCGACGACGCCGACGGGAATCCGGTCCTCGATTCACCCGGCGACCGCAACTTCGTCGTCCGTGGCCACCGGGACATCGCGTTTCGTGAGGGGGTCATCGCCGATGCCGGGGTGGACATGCAGGTCATCACCCTCACCGCGCCCGGGACGACCATGGAAACGCCGCAGCGGTCGGCGTACCTCGCGAGTCTGGTGAACGACGCGTTGGTGCAGATCAAGGCGGAGCGCGCGAAACACTTCACCGCACTGGCCACGCTACCGCTCAACGATCCGACGGCATCGGAGAAGGAGTTCGAGCGGGCGATCTCGATGGGATTTGCGGGATGCATGGTGTACGGCAACGTCGCCGGCGTGGCGCTGCACGACCTGGGCTACTGGCCGCTGTGGGAGCGCGTAAACGACGCGGGCGCCGTGATCCACATTCACCCCAACTATCCCGCGGGCGTGGAAGCGATGGAGCAGTACTGGCTGATGCCGCTGGTGGGATTCATGTTCGACACCACGCTCGCGGCGGCGGGGCTTGTCTTCAGCGGCGTGGTGGAGAAGTATCCGAATATCCGCTGGGTGCTCGGTCACCTCGGCGGCGCGATTCCGTACATTGCCGAGCGGCTGGATCGCGGCTACGAATCGTATCCGGAATGCCGCGTGAACATCGAGCGGCTGCCCAGCGAGTATCTGAAGAAGTTCTTCTACGATACGGTCAACTTCGACCCGAAGGCGCTGCGGCTGGCGATCGAGTTCGCGGGCGTGAGTCAGCTGCTGGCGGGGAGCGACTATCCCCATCTGATCAGCAGCATGGCGAAGATGAAGGAGAGCATCGGCGTGCTGCCGATCCCGGCGGCCGAGAAGTCGATGATTCTCGGGGGAAACGCGGCCGCGCTGTACCAGATTGCGGAAGGATAGCACCGGCTCCGCCCGGGCCTCACTGGCTGTGGGTGGTCAGCCGACCTACGTTTGTGACTCGAGGATCCCCGGCCGTCGGGTCCTCGCAATCCGGAGCTCGTTATGCGTTCACTCCTGGTTCCCGCCGTCTGCCTCGCGCTGACCGCTCCGGCCCTCTCGGCCCAGACCGCGCCGAGCGACCGGTTCACCCTGCGCGACATCTTCGAACTCGAATGGGCGGCCGATCCGCAGATCTCGCCCGACGGGCGCCGGGTGGCGTTCGAGCGCGCGGGCTACGACATCATGAAGGACCGCGAGCGGTCGAGCCTGTGGATGGTCAACGCCGACGGCTCCGAGCTCCGGCCGCTGCTCGATCCCGCCCGGATGGCGGCGTCACCGCGGTGGTCGCCCGACGGCACCCGCCTCCTCTTCGTCTCCAGCATCGATGAGCGCAAGGCAGACATCTTCGTCCGCTGGATGGACTCGGGCCAGGAGGCGAAGCTCACCCACGTGGAGGAGTCGCCGGGCGCGCTGGCCTGGTCGCCCGACGGCAAGTGGATCGCGTTCGTGATGTTCGTGCCTGACGAGCCGAAGCCGTTCGTGCAGCTCCCCGACAAGCCGGAGGGCGCCGACTGGGGCCCGCCGATCAAGTACATCGACAAGCTCGAGTACCGGTTCAACGGAGCAGGCTACCTGCGGAGCGGCTACCGCCACATCTTCGTGCTTCCCGTCGAAGGCGGCACGCCGCGCCAGCTCACCAGCGGCCCGTATGACGACGGCGCGCCGCAGTGGACTCCCGACGGCAGCGCCATCCTGTTCGCCGCCAACCGGCACGAGAATCCCGAGTACGACCCCGGCGAGAGCGACATCTACGACGTCGCAGTGGCGTCGGGCACGATCAAACAGCTCACCACCCGCAAGGGCCCCGACCAGGAACCGGCCGTGTCGCCCGACGGCAAGCTCGTCGCCTACACCGGATTCGACGACAAGTACCAGGGCTACCAGGTCACCCACCTGTATCTGATGAATCGCGACGGCTCGAACCCGCGGATGATCTCCGGGTCGTTCGATCGCGATGTGCAGAACGTCAACTGGGGTCGCGACGGCAAGGGGATCTTTTTCCAGTACGACGACCAGGGCGACACGAAGATCGGCGTCATGACGCTGACCGGCCAGTTGACCACGCTCGCGTCAGGCATCGGGGGGCTCGATCCGGGACGGCCGTACTCGGGCGGGACGTATTCGCTCGCCGACAACGGCCGGTTCGCGTTCACCCAGACGGCGCCCGACCATCCGTCCGACGTGGCGGTGGGCGGGGCGGGGAGCGACGCCCAGCGTCTGACGCGGCTCAACGACGACCTGTTCGGCCACAAGACGTTAGGCTCGGTGGAGGAGATCTGGTACCAGTCGAGCTTCGACAAGCGGCGCATCCAGGGATGGATTGTCAAGCCGCCGGGGTTCGATGCCACCAGGAAGTATCCGATGGTGCTCGAAATCCACGGCGGACCGTTCGCCGACTACGGGGTGCGCTACTCGTCGGAGATTCAGCTCTACGCGGCGGCAGGCTACGTGGTGCTCTACACGAACCCCCGCGGCTCCACGAGTTACGGCGAGGAATTCGGCAACCTCATTCACCACGACTATCCCGACCACGACTACGACGACCTGATGTCGGGGGTCGATGCCGTGATCGCCAAGGGCTACGTGGACCCGAACCAGCTGTTTGTGACCGGCGGCAGCGGCGGCGGCGTCCTCACCGCCTGGATCGTCGGTCACACCAATCGCTTCAAGGCGGCCGTGGTCGCCAAGCCGGTCATCAACTGGTACAGCTTCGTGCTGACGGCCGATGGACCGGGCTTCTTCTATAGATACTGGTTCCCCGGGTATCCGTGGGACAATCTCGAGCACTACATGAAGCGCTCACCCATTACCTACGTGGGGAACGTCACCACGCCGACGATGCTGGTGACGGGCGAGGTGGACTATCGCACGCCCAGCGAGGAGGCCGAGCAGTTCTACGAGGCGCTGAAGCTCCGCAAGGTGCCCACGGCAATGGTACGCATTCCCGACGCGTCGCACGAGATTGCCGCCAAGCCGAGCAACATGATGGCGAAGGTCGCGTACATCCTGGGCTGGTTCGAAAAGTACCGGAACGGACCGGGACAGCGTGTTGTGCCGTGACGTCACACCGGCCGTGTCCCGCGCGGCCGGCTCGATTGTGGAGGGCGCGACGACCGGGCACGCGTCAGTCGGCCGGCTGGCGTTGACGGGATTGTGACACTGGCCGCTGCGGCGCGGCGCGCAACAGGAGACAGGATTCACGCATGATTCTCCACGCGCTGTTTCTTCTGCAGGCGGGTTCGACGCCCGTTCCGCAGCGCACTGTCCCGGACCCCGGGGTGATCGCCACCGATCAGCGGGTCACGCCCGCGGGGCTCCAGAGTGTGTTCGACGGGCGGGTGGCAGGGGTCCGGTTCGGCCGAACGCCCGGTGAGTTGTGGGTGACGGTTCCCGGCGTCGCGTACCGGCTGGCCTGGCGTGACAACCGGGTGATGGCGAGCGCCGCATTCGACGGCCGGCCCGGTGTGCACGGAGTCGCGATCGATCCGGCAACCGGCCGGGCGGTGATCTCGTCGGTCGGGCGGCTGGCGTCCGATCTGGCGATGGCCCGCGTTCCCGGTGCGCGACCGGCGCGCGCGCGATCGGTGGTGCAGCTCATCGCCTACGCCGGCGACCGTACGGCGCGCAATGCGGCGGGCAGGGACAGCGCCGTGGTCGCGACGACCTCGCCGGCGTTAGGCGATTATCTGGCCGGCGCGCCGGCGGTCGCGGCGCACGCCAACGCCTCGGGCCACCGGGTGGCGGTGGTCCCGCTCCCGGCGAATGACGCGCTGGCCGTACTCGATGCCGACAGCGGGTCGCTGCTGGCGGCGATTCCACTCGGGGTCCTTCCGGTCGCGGCCGTGGTCGATCCCGCCGGTGCGGTGGCGTACGTGACCAACCTGGGCGGGCCGAAGCCCGCGCCCGGGGAACGCGCGGCCACCGAGTGCTGCGACCCGATGGCCGAGCCGGTGCGCATCGATGCCCGTGGCATCGCCGAGCGCGGGAGCGTGATGCGCGTGAATCTGGTTTCCGGCAGGGTCGAGCGGATCATCCCGGTCGGACTGCACCCGACGGGCCTGGTGTGGGACCGGCCTGACGAGCGGATTTTCGTGGCGAACGGGAACTCGGACGACGTGAGCGTCATCGACACGCGGCGGGACTCGATGGTGGCGACGATCCCGATCGCCCCCTTCCACGAGCGCAAGATCGGCCTGGCACCCACGGCGGTCGCGCTCTCCCCCGACGGCCGGACGCTCTACGTGACGCTCGGCGGGGCGAATGCGGTGGCGGTGGTCGATGTATCGCAGCTGATCACAGCGGCGCCTTCCATTTCCGGCGAGGCAACGCCGCCCTCGACCTCCGGCGAGGCAACGCTGGCACGCACCCGCGATGGTAATGGCGCGATGGGCGGGGCCAGGCTCCGCGGCCTCATACCCACCGGCTGGTATCCCACCAGCATCGACGTCAGCGCCGACGGCAGGACGATCGCGGTCGGGACGCTGCTGGGTGTGGGCTCCGGCACCGGCCAGACATCGGGCGCGCCGGGGATGCGGGGACGCTACGTCCACGCGGTGCGCGGCTCGGTGAACGTCTTCCCGGTGCCCACCGACGCCGAGTTGCTGGCCTACAGCACGTCGGTCGCGCAGAACAACCGACTGATGCTGGCGACCGGTTCGGGCGGCGCACCGCCACCGGTGCGCGCGAGCGCCGCGGCGCGCGCGGTACCCGAGCGCCCCGGAGAGCCGTCGCTCATCGACCACGTCGTATACATCATCCGCGAGAACCGGACGTACGACCAGGTGCTGGGTGACGCGGGGAAGGGCGCCAGCGACCCGTCGCTGGTGATGTACGGTCGCGACGTCACGCCCAACACCCACGCGCTGGCCGAGCGGTTCGTCCTGCTCGATCACTTCTTCGCGTCAGGCGGCAACTCGGCCGACGGCCATCAGTGGCTCACCCAGGCCAACGAGACCGAGTATCCGATGTGGCCGCTGTACAACGGCCGGAGCTATCCCTCGGAAGGGAACGATCCGCTCGCCTACTCGTCAGGCGGATTCCTCTGGGATGCGGCGCTGGCGCGCGGACATAGCGTGACCGTCTTTGGCGAGTACGCGCCCGCGCCGTCGGACTCGATTTCGGGAGTCCGGCAGACACTGCTGGCGCAGTATCGCGATTCGCAGCCCCACGATCCGGCGTTCTTCCGCGGTGTGCTGCGGAAGATGTACGACACCCATTCCGAGATTCCGTCGCTCGACCGGCTGCTGGTCCGCGAGTATCCGGGATGGACGCAGGAGACGCCCGACGTGGTGAAGGCGGACGTGGTGACCGAACACATCCGGGAGTGGGAAGCACGGGGGACGATGCCGAATCTGGTGATGATCATCCTGCCGAGCGATCACACCGTGGGGACCACGCCCGGATGGTGCACGCCCAAGGCCTGCGTGGCCGACAACGATCTCGCGCTGGGCCGGGTGGTGGATCGACTCACCCACTCGTCGTTCTGGCGGTCGATGGCGATCCTGGTGGTGGAGGACGATGCCCAGAACGGGGTGGACCACATCGACGGCCACCGCACCGTGGCATTGGTGGCGAGTCCGTACGCGCGGCGGGGTGTGATCGACAGCACATTCTACAGCCAGCCGAGCATGGTGAAGACCATCGAGCTGATGCTCGGGCTGCCGGCGTTGAGCCTGTTCGATCTGGTGGCCACCGACATGCGGGCCAGCTTCATCGGGCCTGACGAGAAGCCGGACCTCACCCCGTTCACCGCGCTGACCCCCACCCAGTCGATCTACGAGACCAATCCCGGCCGGACCGGGATCCGCGGGGCATGGGCTGCCGAACGTCGCAGGGCCGCGTTGGAGTCGTCGCGGATGAACTTCGCTGACCCCGACGACGCGCCGTCGGACCGCCTGAACGTGATCCTCTGGCACGATGCGCGGGGATGGGGGACCCCCTACCCGGGGGTGCGGCGATCGCTGTTCTTCCCCCTGGCGGCGGACCTCACGGACGAGGAGCGCGCGGAGCGGCGCCGGCCGTAGCGTCCGGAACTCCCTGCGAGCGGGGAGTACCAGCGAAGGCGAATCTCCGACTCGGGGTGATATGGGGGATGAGCGGAGTCGCGTGTCTCCACAAAGACGGGTCGCACCGGTCGGGCCTCCCGCCTTCGCGCAGAGGTCGGCGCGTTGGAATTCTCACATCGCTCGTGTTCGGAGGCGTCCCATTCCTGCATCATCGTTGGCCCGGCTGCTCGGAAGCGAGCGCCGGGTAGCTCCCGTGGGGCGCTCCGGGCGTGGCGCAACCCGTGTGATCTCCGGGGCGCTGGTCATGCTGCTCGCGGCGTGCTCCCACGACTCGACCACCGGTCCAGGGATCTCGATCCAGAAGAACCCGTGTGGGGCAGGTGGTACGGTGAGTCTGGCGGTGGCCCAGGCGGTGCGGGTCGACTGTGGCAACGGTGGCACCACAATCACGCTCGCGGGCAACGCCGCGAGCTACCTGGTCGTTCCGGAGTTCGCGACCGATCAGGGGCCGAATCAGTACGTGTCGTATCGCATGTACTCGGGCGACATCTCGGCGGCGATTGCCTCGGGCAGCCGTGTGGCCGCTCGCTCGATCGTCGCGGGTAGTGTCGGCGCCGGTGTCCTGCCGCCCATACAGCCCAACCTCGCGCAGCTCGGCGCCGATCGCACGATGCTTGCGCGGGCCTCGCAGCGGGCCGGAGCCGGCGCCGTGATGCGATCGATACCGCGCGCCTCCGCGGTCCCCGGCATCGCGTTCGCCGTCGTGCCTAACGTTGGGAGCGTACGCAGCTTTCACGTGTACTCGGGCTTCGCCACGGGCGCGGCCACCTGGGCGAAAGTGGGCGCGCGCCTTCAGTACGTGGGGAGCGACGTCCTGATCTACGTGGACACCCTCGCCCCGGCGAACGGCTTCACCACCGCTCAGCTGAACAACTTCGGCACCTACTTCGACCAGGTGCTGTTACCGATCGACACCACGGCATTCGGCCCGCCGTCGGACGTGGATCAGAACGGCCACGTGATCCTGCTGATGACGAACGTGGTGAACTCCGACACGCCCACGTCGACCTGCAACAGCTCGGGGTACATCGCGGGATTTTTCGACGCCGACGATTTCGACGGCTCGTCCAATCCGAACTCCAATCAGGGGGAGATCTTCTACTCCCTCGTGCCCGACCCCACCGGCACCGTGAGCTGCTCACACAGCGTGGAATCGCTCGGGAACAGCGTTCCGGCCACCTTCCTCCACGAGGCGGAACACCTCATCAACTACTCGCAGCACGTGGTGCTGGGCACCGGTACGCCGGGGTCGAGCTGGCTGGACGAAGGGCTGGCCATCGTCGCCGAGGAGCTGGGGTCGCTGTACTTCGAGCAGAAATGCCCGCCTCCGGCGTGCCGCACGGATCCCCAGCAGATCTTCCCCGACTCGGCCCAGGGATTCATCTCCGATTTCCTGTACGATTCCTATCAGTACGCGCTGCTGCCGGATACGGCGAGCATCACCCTGCACGACGACTCGCAGCAGGGTTTTTCCTGGCGTGGCGGCGCCTGGTTGCTGTCGAGATGGCTCGGCGATCATTACGGCACGGGCGTCTACAAGGCGCTCGAGCGCGGACCCGCGAACGGAATCGCGGGCATCGAGGCGGCGGCCGGGCGCAGCTTCCCGGAGCTGTTTGCCGATTTCGGTCTGGCGTTGGCCACCGACAGCCTGCCCGGGCTGCCGCGCACGACGGCCCCCGCGGCAAATCGTTTCATCAGCCGCAACGTCAAGCAGCTCTGGGCCCGACTGTACGCGACGAGCCAGCCGGGGTCGTCGAGCTACCCATACCAGGATCCGGTCCTCCTGTTCGACATCACGGCGGACACGTCGACCGCGATACTGGAGCCCGGAACGTTGACGTTCTTCCGGCTCGACACGCCGGCGAGCGCGGCGACGGTCTCGATCCAGTTCGCGGCACCGAGCGGTGCGGCTTTTGCGGCCTCGCTGCATCCGCAGGTCGCGATCTTCCGGCTGCCGTGAGTGGCTGATTCCCGCCAGCCCTGCTTGAACGCTGTCAGCTGTCCGCGGATGCGTCAGGCTGAGAAGTCGAGGATGGGTTCGTTGAGCGGAGGAGGAGGCGCCGACGGCGACATGCCGTGGGCCTCGACCAGAACCTTCTCGCGGAACCACTTGTCGAAGGCATCGTTGGACGTCATGAAGTACTGGAAGACCTTGCTGGGGTCATCCGCCTCCCAGTAGACCACCGCGAAGTCCCCCATCGGCGTGTGCTGGAGCCAGACGTGCTCCCGCTTGAGCCCGCCTTTCTTGCGTGAGGCGGCCAATTCCGCCTTGCGCGGACCCTTCATTTCGGCGGTGTAGCGCTTCCACGCATCGAGTTTCCCGGCCTGGATCGGAACTGAGAATGCATAACGTGCCATCGGTCCTTCCTCCCCTTTGATCGTGTTGAGGTCCGCAATCTCAGAGTAGCGGGGGGCGGGGCCGAGGGCCAGACCATGGGTCGACTCGGAACCCGGGTGACTCGCAAGGCTGCCGGGACGTCCTGAGTTCGGGGCTGCCTCAGCCATATGAGAGACCCATCCCGCAAGTTGGGGTACCCGACCCCCTTTCGGGCCGGCGATTTTTGCCCCATCGTGAATACCCCCGGCCCGCTCGCGGGGGGCGGCGGGGCGGGGTGCCCAGCCGGGGTCAGGGACGCTCAGGAATTTCATCTCGAGGTGTTCGGCATGCAGTTCGTTCGCTGTGAGGCATGTGGTGCCAAGGCAATTGTCGCGGCCTCACAGTGCCCCACGTGCGGCCATCATCTCGAGATCCGGAGTACTTTCGGCGACCTCCTCCCGTTGGCGCGCTGCAAGAGCTGCGGTGCCCACTACCCGCGTCAAACCGGCGCGTGCCGCTGGTGCGGGCCGCCGGAACCGAAGCGGCGCATAACGCCGGCGGTGTGGGGCGTCGGCGCGGCGCTGCTGGTGGCGAGCGTGAGCTTCGGTGCCTGGCAGTTGTATCGGGCCGGAGGGGGCCGGAGTGCGGAGAGAGCCGGCGTTGAACGCAACACGGCGGATCCTGCGAAGACGGTTGCCGACCTGACCCCGCAGAAAGCCCCCGCGCCGGCGCCGCCCGCCGCAAGGGACGACGAGCTCGTGAAGACTGCTGAAGCGGCGACGAACGCCTCGCCCATGGCATCTTCCGATACGTCGCATCGGACCGCGCCGGTGACGCTGGCGCTCGCCGGCGCCGACACCGCCCCGCCGTCTGAGAGGAACGCGCGCCCGTCGGGCGTTGCGTCCGCGCCCGACAGCGTGCTCACGCCCGCGCCGCGTCAGGCACCCGTCGCGCCTCCACGGGTCGATGAGCGACCGGTGCGCGAGACGCTCGTAAGCGAAGCGGTATCGTCAGGCGAGACGGCCGAGTGGATCGACGCGAGCGCGATCACGTGGGTGAACGTCCGTGCCGACCCGGCGCGCGAATCGGACATCGTTGGTGTGATCTCTCCCGATACCCGCGTCAAGCTCGGCGAATTGCGCGCGGGCTGGTATCGCGTGCGGGCAAAGGGGATTTCGGGGTGGGTGGGCCGCCGGCTGGTCGAGGTGGATTCGACGGGGCGATAGCGGCAGCAAATAGCCGGCAGCGTTCAGCGGCCAGCTCTCCACGGCGACCCGGCAGCCCGATGCGTCTGGCTCCCGGCCCGGCCCTTTGCGATATTGGCGGTCGACCCCCGTGTTGGCCCCAGGCCGAGGAGTGGAGATGTCCCGCCCGATCGCTCTGCTAGCGTTGTCCCTTTGCGCGCTCACGCCTTCTGTTTCTTCCGCGCAATCGCGCCCGGCCCCCCCGCCTCCCGGATCGCAGTCCAGCGCTCGCGCATCTGCGGCGCGTCAGGCGGGCGGCGCGCCGATGATGGCCTCGGTCGACAGCGCGCTCTTTCGCGGACTCCGGTACCGGCTGGTCGGGCCGTCGCGCGGCGGCCGGGTGACCACGGTCACCGGCGTGCCATCGCAACCGCGGACCTTCTACATGGGTGTGGCGAGCGGCGGCGTCTTCCGCACCACCGACGGCGGCACCAACTGGATGCCGATCACCGACGGCAAGGTGCCGCTCGGCTCCACCGGCTCGATCGCGGTGGCCGAATCGGATCCCAACATCATCTACCTGGGCACCGGTTCGGACGGGGTGCGGAGCAACGTCTCGACCGGGCTGGGCGTGTATCGCACCACCGACGGTGGCACGACCTGGGAATTCGCGGGTCTCCACGACGCCGGCCAGATCGGCGCGGTCCGGATCCATCCCACCGACCCCAATACCGTGTGGGTGGCCGCCTACGGCAACGCCTTCAAGCCTAACGAGGAACGCGGCGTCTTCAAGACCACTGACGGCGGCAGGAACTGGAAGAAGACGCTCTACATCGCCGACAGCGTCGGTGCGATGGACGTGGAGCTCCAGCCCGGCGACCCGATGGTGGTGTACGCGTGGATGAACCGCCTGGAGCGGAAGCCGTGGACGATCATCAGCGGATCGCACGAGGGGGGCTTCTACAGGAGCACCGACGGCGGCGACACCTGGACCCACATCACCGCCGGCCTGCCCAACGACCTGATCGGCAAGGGTAACCTGGCGGTGACGGCGGCCAACCCGAGCCGCATCTACGCGCTGGTCGAGGCCAAGCCGGGGGGCGGGATGTACCGCTCGGACGACGCCGGGCAGTCGTGGCACGCGCTGCCGTCGCCAGCGGGGATGATCCAGCGCCCGTTCTACTACACCACGTTAGGCGCCGACCCCACCAACGCCGATGTCGCCTACGGCGGCGCCGAGGGCTTCTACAAGACGGCCGACGGCGGTCAGACCTGGCAGACACTGCGCACGCCCCACGGCGACAACCATGATATCTGGATCAATCCCAACGACGGGAACGTGATGATCCAGTCGAACGACGGCGGCGCCAACGTCTCCACCGACGGCGGACGCACCTGGTCGTCGCAGATGAACCAGCCCACGTCGGAGATCTACGGCGTGTGGATGGACGAGGAATTCCCGTATCACATCTACGGAGCGCAGCAGGACGCGTCGACCGTGATCATCTTGAGCGTCGCCGAGCCGTACAACCGCGACGACTGGCAGGGCGGCCCCGGGTGTGAAACGGGACCGATCATGCCGCACCCGAAGGACCCCGACATCGTCTACGGCGCGTGCAAGGGACAGTTCGAGGTGATGGACATGCGCACGGGACAATCGAGGAACTACTGGATCGGGGCCCAGTCGCTGTACGGCAACCCGGCGAGCGATCTGATCTACCGGTTCCAGCGCGTGTCGCCGATGGCCACATCGCCGCACGACACCAGCGTCGTGTACTACGGCTCCCAGTACCTGCACCGCAGCCGCGACCTCGGCGTGACGTGGCAGACAATCTCGCCCGACCTCACCGCGCATCCGGCGTGCTGCCAGGGCGCGAGCGGCGAGCCGATCACGCGCGACGTGACCGGCGAGGAGTTCTACAGCACGCTGTACGCGATCACCGAATCGCCGTTCGAGACCGGGGTCATCTGGACCGGCTCCAACGACGGCCCGTTCTTCCTCACGCGCGACAACGGGAAGACGTGGAAGAACATCACGCCCAAAGACCTCCCGCCCGGCGGCCGCGTGGCCTGGATCGACGCGTCACCGCATCGCCGGGGCTCCGCCTACTACGCGGTCTATCGCTACCTGCTCGGCGACTTCCAGCCGTACATCTATAGAACAGACGATTACGGCGCCAGCTGGAAGAAGCTCACCGACGGGGCGAACGGCATTCCGGGCGACTCGCCCACGCGGGTGGTGCGCGAGGATCCCGATCGCGAGGGGCTGCTGTACGCGGGCACCGAATACGGGCTGTACATCTCGTTCGACAACGGGGCCCACTGGCAGCCGTTCCAGCTCAACATGCCTAACGTGCCGATCAACGACATCCGGGTCTATCACAACGACCTGGTTATCGCCACCCAGGGCCGGGCGATCTGGATGCTCGACGACATTTCGTCGCTGCATCAGATCACACCGCAGGTGACAGCCGCCGACGTACAGCTCTACAGGCCCCGCGACGGGTATCGCACGCGCGCGGGGGCCGAGTACCTGAGCCCGACCATCGAGTACTACCTGCCCACTGTCCCCGACGGCGCGGTGAAGATCGACATCCTGAATGCGGCCGGCGAGACCGTGAACTCGTACAGCAGCGATGCCCCCGCGCTAGCCGGGCGCGGCGGACGAGGTGGGCGCGGTGGCGGACGAGGCGCCGGTGCTGGTGGAGCGGCCGCCGCGGGTGGGGCCGAGGAGGAGGCGGGCGCCGCACCGGCGGGAGGACGATTCGGCCGCGGCGGTGGGGTGGCGAGCCGGGTGACGAAGAACGCCGGCATGAATCGCTTCGTCTGGGACGTGCGGCATTCGGCGGGGGTGACCGCGCCGCCGGGGCAGTATCAGGCCCGGCTCACCACGGGGAGCGTCACGAAAACCGTGCCGTTCACGGTGCTGATCGATCCGCGCATCGCGGCCGAGGGCGTGACGGTGGCCGATCTGCGCGAGCAGTTCGAGCACAACATCCGGATGCGCGACATGGTGCAGGAGGTGGGTCGGCTGGTGACGCGGGTCGAGAGTGCGCAGCGGCGCCTGACGAGCGCGACCGGCGCGGCGGCGGACACGCTGTCGCGGCTCACGCCGATCGCGGCGCAGTTGTTGACGGAGCCGGTGCGCTACGGGAAGCCGGGGCTCCAGGCGCACATCACGTATCTCGCCGGGATGACCAACGGGACGGACGAGAAGATCGGGCGTGACGCGATCGCGAGGTACCAGACGCTGCGGAAGGAGCTGGACGCGGTGAAGGCGGAGGTGGAGAGAGTGCTGGGGCCGGGGTGAGCCGATGCCTGCGGATGAATACGGATCAAGCGGATGGTGCGGATAGGGGCGGGTGAAGACGGTAGGAGCGGATGGAGCGGATGGAGCGGATGGAGCGGATGGAGCGGATAGGACGGATGACCTCACCGCTCACCGCTCATAGCTGATAGCCGAGCCGATAACTGATATCTGATACCTGAGAGCTGTATGTCGATCAACTCGCTGCCGCTGCCGCTGCCGCTGGCACCGGCCCGGCCGGCACCAGTTCCTTGCGAGCGAGATCGACGCGGAGGTTGAGGCCTTCGAGGCCGTGTGCGCCGAGGAGGATCGAGTCGCCCGGCTCCGCGCGCACCACGACGCTGGGCGCCGAGCGCCCGCCGGCGAAGACCAGGGCGAACGCGACCGGTCGCTCGAGCACGCGACCGTCGGCGGTCTCGAACCGGTCGATCCGTTCCGGCTCGATGCCCAGCTGATCCAGGACGGAGGCGGGAATCCAGTTGTACTCGCTTCCCGTGTCGACCATCACGTCGAAGAGCTCGTGTTGCTCGGCGGGACGCGCGAGATGCGCCACGCAGATGGTGGTGCGGAAGATTCCCATGTTCGTCGATCATAGGCGCTCCCTGTGAAGACCGGCGGACCATTCCCTCTCCGGGCGCATCAAAAGAATACGGCGATCGAAGGAAGTATGTCAGCTGGCCGGGGCCGCCTCGAGAAGCAGGCCACAGCCGACCCTGCGTTCCCGTGCTTCGCCGTGCAATGCGCTGATGCCAGCGAAGGCAGTGCGCCCGTCGAACTTCCCGGGGATGCGTCTCCGGGAGGCAAGAGCTGGCAAGATGGTTCCTTTCTGGTGGCACTGGGAGCTTGCGTTCACCGATCACATCCTTGACCGGATGGAAGACCGAGGCTTCACAGAGGTCGAGCTGCGCGCTATGCTCGAACGGGATCCTGAGCTCAGCCACGACGTCGTTCCTGGGCGGTGGCTGATACGAACGCACTTTCGGAATCGCCCATGGGAAGTGATCGTCGAGCCCCTGCACGACGAGCGAATCCTGCTGGTCATCACCGCGTATCGCGTCAGCGGGGAGGAGGAGGACGCATGAAACCAATCTCCCTTCAGGTCACCTATCGAAATGGCCGGCCGGTGGCGGGCTATCTCCTGCTGCCGCGGCGGCCGGGTGACCGGAGCGTGCGATCGAAGCGCGCGGACGCGGGGCTGGTCATCGATTTTGCGCACGGCAACCGGGCGATCGGCGTGGAGATTACGGCGCCGGGCAAAGTCACAGTTGCAGCAATGAATCGCGTGCTGAAGGCGGTCGGATGCGCGCCGGTGAAGAGACGGGACCTCGCGCCGGTGCTGGCGGCGTAGCGGTGCGATCTCCGCGCACCAGCCACAGGACTTGAGCCGGTACCTGGCGCCTTCAGCCGAAGAACCGGCCCGCCTGACCGCGCGCGCATTCGCACGCCGCTGGCGCGCCCTTCCATTTGTCCCCTGACGGCTCAAGCTTGCCGCGCCGCTCGCCTTCGTCCATACTGCCATTCCCCTCTCCTCCACTACCTCTTCTTCCCTCGCGCCCATGCCCGGCTTCAAGAAGACCGAACACATCTGGATGAACGGCGCCCTCGTGCCGTGGGATGACGCCCGCGTGCACGTGTCGGCGCACGCGCTGCAGTACGGCACCGGCGTCTTCGAGGGGATGCGATCGTACGACACGCCCGACGGCCCGGCGATCTTCCGCCTCGACGCCCACATGAAGCGCCTCCTCATGTCGGCGAGCTTCTACGAGATCGGGATCCCGTACAGCGTCGAGCAGCTGATGACGGCCGCGCTCGAGGTGGTCCGCGCGAACGGTCTCGAGAGCATGTACCTGCGGCCGCTGGCGTTCTTCGACTCGTACAGCTTCAGCGTGTGGCCGAAGGACTGTCCGGTGACCGTCGTCATCATCGGCGTGCCCGGGCGGCAGTATCTGCAGGGCGGGCCGGAGCATGGGGTGCGGGTGATGGTCTCCAGTGTGCGGCGCATCGATGCATCGACACTGCCGCCGCACGTGAAGGCCTGCGGCCACTACACCAACGCGGTGCGCGCCGTGCAGGAGGCGATCCGCAAGGGCTACGACGAAGCCGTTCTATTGAATACGAGGGGCGACGTGGCCGAAGGATCCGGGGCGAACCTGTGTCTCGTCAGGCAGGGGACGCTGATCACGAACGACATCGACGCGTCGATCCTTCCCGGGATCACGCGCGACAGCGTGCTCACGATCGCGCGCGACCTCAGCATTCCGGTGGAGATCCGGCCGATGGTGCGGGCCGACCTGGACGCGGCGGACGAGATGTTCTTCTGCGGGACCGCGGTCGAAGTGACGCCGATCAAGGAAGTCGAGGGGCACGTGGTGGGCGACGGGAAGCCCGGACCAATCACGCGACGGATCCAGGAGACGTTCTTCGAGGCGGTGCACGGGCGCGCGCCGCAGTATCGCGGCTGGCTGGCGCCGGTGGGACAGGGGCAGGGGCAGCTTCAGCGCGCGTAGGAATCGGGGGTCAGAGTCGATTCATGCAAATCGAGCTGACCCTATTCAGCTTGGGGAAATCGAGTCGGACCCCAATTACCGTCAGGCCAGCACGTCCGCGAAGAAGTCCGGGAGGTCGATCGCGAGCGGCTCGACGTCGCGCCGCGGCTGCCAGATGAGGGACTCGGTCAGGACCTCCGGTCGCGCGTCCGCAGGGAGCCAGCGTTCCACGATGCGGGCGTCGAGATCGACGATCCAGTACTCCGGCACCCCCTCACTCTGGTAGATCGCACGTTTCCTCAGGCGATCTGCGCGCGCGGTCGCCGGCGACACGATCTCCACGCTGAGAAGAAGCGAGGTGATGTCGCGCCACGAGCCAAGTCGTCCGGATGATCCGGCTGGCACCACGAACAGATCCGGCTGGACCAGGCGACCCGGGCTGAACTCGACGTCTGCTGGTGAGAAGAAGACCTCGCCGAGTCCATGTGCCCGCACGTACATGTCGAGCCCTGCAAACAGGCGCCCGACGGCTCGCTGATGAGGAGCTGACGGGGCCGGGGTCACGAACAACTCGCCGTCGAGCACTTCGTACCGGTTCCCGTCGTCGGGAAGCGCGCGCGCCAGCTCGGCGGTCCACTCGGTGATCTCTGCGGGCATGCCCATAGCGTACGCTCGGCTCGGCGGTAAATGCAAGCGAACATACGCCGAGGGTAGTGCGGTGGCCGGCGCGGACCATCATCGAATCAGTGCGGGGCGTGGCGTAGTGTGGCGTCCTGCGGTTACGCCGAGCGCAATTCAATCGGAATCGTCCGACGGGCGAGCGTGGCTTCGTCGACAAACCGACTCGCAAGCCGCCGGTCAGGAAAGCAGCCAAAACGGGCGAGGGACGCTACCGCACCACCCAGGTGCCGTGTGCCCTGATCTCGTCGGACATCGCGGCCGGGGCGAAGTCCAGGTCGCCGGGCCACGAAAACGACACCGTCGCTGACGCGATCGGCGCCCGTTGCGCTCGTATGATGCCGGCGGCAACGCCACGGTGATGGGACCGCCCTGGGTGGATCGCGTGGTCCCGTGTGTCCTCTTGCCATTTCCCCTTCGCCGAGCCGAACGTATGGGTATGGCTGCGCCGGTCTACTGGACCGCGGACATGGTCCGCGCACTTCCCGACGACGGGAAGAAGTACGAGTGCGTGTACGGCGAGTTGCTCGTGAGCCCCTCGCCGCGCCCGTGGCACGAGATCGTGCTCATGCGACTCCACCTGGCGCTCGCGACGTATCTCGAGCGCGAGCCCGTGGGACTGCTCCTTGGGCCACTTGGCGACATCTCGTGGTCGCCCGATACGCTCGTACAGCCCGACCGCTACGTGGTCACAGTCGACGAGATGCGATCGCTGGACTGGTCGAAGATCAGGACGCTGTTGCTGGCGGTCGAGGTCCTGAGCCCGTCGAGCGCGCGCGCGGATCGCTTCACCAAACGCCGGCTGTACCAGGAGGTCGGCATCCCGCTCTACTGGATCGTGGACGCCGATGCGCGCGAGGTGGAGGTCTGGACGCCGGAGGTCCGCTTCCCGGCGGTCGAGCGCGAGCGGCTGGTGTGGGAGCCGGCCGGTGCCGGCGCGCCGTGTGTGATCGAACTGGCGGAGCTGTTCAGGCCGATCTGAATTGCGGCGTTGAGCGTGAGGGCGCTCGCACGGTCGCGAGCAGCGAACAGCGTTCAGCGCAGAGGAGACAGCGTTCCGCCTTCAGCGAGTCAGTCCAGCACCTCCGCGAAGTACGTCGGCAGATCGATCACCAGCGGCGCCGCATCTTCACGCGGTTGCCACGTGAGGGACTCGACCAGGATCTCCGGGCGATCGTCCCCGGGGCGCCAGCGGTCGACGACGCGCGCGTCGAGATCGACGATCCAGTACTCCGGCACTCCCTGACTCTGGTAGATCGTGCGTTTCTCGAAGCGATCGGCGCGGGCGGTCGTGGGGGAGATGATCTCAACGGCAAGCAGCAACGACGACACGTCGCGCCAGGAGTAGTTGCGCCCCACCGGTAGCGGCGGCACGACGAAGAGATCCGGCTGAACGAGACGACGCGGTGCGAACTCGATGTCGGCGGGCGACCAGAGCAATTCCCCCAACGCCTGCATTCGCACGTACGGGTCGAGCAGGAAGGCCAGTGCCTTCAGCGCGCGCTGGTGCCGTGCGCTCGGCGCCGGTGTCACGAGCAGCTCGCCGTCGAGCACTTCGTACCGGTTCCCGTCGTCGGGGAGCGCGCGCGCCAGCTCGGCGGTCCACTCAGTGATCTCTGCGGGCATGCCCATAGCGTACGCTCGGCTCGGCGGTGGGTGCAAGCGAACATACGCCGAGGGTAGCGGAGTGGCCGTCGCGGACCATCATCGGATCAGTGCGGGAAGTGGCGTGGTGTTGCGTCCGGCGGTTACGCCGAGCGCAATTCGATCGGAATCGTCAGACGGGCGAGCGTGGTGGACGAGATGCGATCGCTGGACTGGTCGAAGATCAGGACGCTGCTGCTGGCGGTCGAAGTCCTGAGCCCATCCAGCGTGCGCGTGGATCGCTTCACGAAGCGCCGGCTGTACCAGGAGCTGCTGGCGGCAAGGTGCCGGCGCGGGCGGTCGCCCGCGAGCAGGCGGCAATGCGGAGGCGAATGGCGCGGGAGGATGCGTGAACGCGCGGGGGCAGGAGGGCGGATGAATCCCCAAACCTCTACGCCGCGACTTTCACACGTTCGTAGAGATGCTCCGGCGCGATGTCTGCGCCGTTCGGCCACACCAGCGTCTCGAACTCGGGATGGACGACGAACCGGCGGAAGAGGTCAGGATCTCGCAGCGGTCCGAAGATGCGGCCGTGCAGCTCGTTTTCGAGGTCGACCTCACCGCTGGTGCCGTCGCGGAAACGGAGCCAGATGACGTAGTCGCGGACGAGGCGAGCTTCCAGAACATCGTATTCCATGTGCTTACTCCAATGGGGCCACCGGCATGAGGTCCGCTTCGCCGCGGCTTCGGTGCCAGTTCTCCATTAATTCTTGCTGGTGCAGTCTGGTCCAATCAAGGACCAGACGCCGCGCACTGGGCGGCAGGTAGCCGCGAACGACCTCGGACTCGATATCAATGCTGGCCTTGTATCCGCCGTACCTCGCGTGAAAATGTGGTGCGCCGTGCTCACGGCGGTACATACTGATAACGATTCCGAAGAAGCGGGAGATCTCAGGCACGACACACTGCCGCCGAATGGAGCGGACGGCAGAATGCGTCGCGCGAGCTGCCGGATCGTCATCGTTTGGTCGCGGGCTGGGGCTGAAATCACGCCGACAAGTCGGTCACCGGATCTCACCGCTGCGTAACGTCTGCGTTGATCTACATCCCCCACCGACTGGAGAGTCTGCCGTGCGACCGACTGGGGGTTGAGTTTGCCGTTCCCTCAAATCACGCCGCAAAGGGATCGATCGAAGGTAGGGATGATGACCTGGCGATTCTCCCCGAAAGCTCTGGAGGATCAGTACGACGCCGAGGCGGCGCGAACCGCTGTCAGCACCGGGATGCGGCGCCAGGAAAAGGGCTTTCGCGGTGATCGTCGCGCTGGCACGGGCTTGAGGTCAAGCCCCAGGGCGCGAATGACGCGGAGAACCGTGGAGAATTCCGGATTTCCGTGCGACGAGAGTACCTTGTGGAGGCTTCGCGTCCCAAGCCGGCTTCTGCGGCGATGGTCGCCATGCCCTTCGCGCGCGCGATTTCGCCCAACGCGGCGGTAATCACAGCAGGATCGCCGTCCTCTGTAGTCGTCACCGCTGCGTAACGTCTGCGTTGATCCACAGCCCCCACCGCCTGGAGAGCCGGCCGCGCGATGGAACGGCGGGATCCAGCTTGACGTTGCCGGCGGTCCTGATCGACAACAGTTCATTGAGGGCAGCAGCATCGCCCTGCCGCAGCGATTCGAGAAGCCAACCGAGACGCTTGGCGGGAGCGCCTGGTCGAAAGCGCCTGATTTCGCGCAGGAGTCTGTCGAGCGAACTGTGGGGCAACTCGAGGTAGCGGAGCAACGCATCGGCCACGTTGCGGACCCCTCCCAACCACGACGGATCACGAAGCACATCGGCGATCGTGCGTTCGCGAGATGACACGTGCACCCGCTCACTTCCTCTCCACACGGTAGACACACCGGTCACTCTCTCTGCCGGCACTCGCTTGATGAGGAATCGAAGACCGAGGACTTCAGCGTTCCGCGATCGCACGGAAGCGGCCGACACGACGAATGTCCTGGCGAACGTCTGTTCGGTGAGCCCCCAGTGTTCAGCGGCGCTCCATCCGCCGATGTAGCAGGGCGTGAACAGATGACTCGCCACCAACCATGGATCGTCGTGGGTCGTGGCGCTGGCCGATTCCGCTTCGAGCGGCAGAATGTAGTAGTGACCGCGTCTCAGCCGCGTCACCCAGCCGGCGCGCGCGAGGGCAGCGAGTGACGCCGACGTCCGGTTGCGGGCAAGGTGCAATGCGCGCGCCGCGCTGGCCACGTCAATGATCCCTCCGTGGGCGGCGCGAGCCAGGACCGACATGGCCTTCCTCTTGTCCATCGCGGAATACGGAGGCATTCGGAGGTACACTCCGTGTGTAGTAGTACGCATTTACAGCAGACTACTGCACACGAAGTATACCACGTTTCCCGACTATTGGCTGTGGGGCCATCTGAGAAGCGGCGTCTGACGGCGGGCAATTCGTGCGACGTGACGAAGCGGGCCCCGGCGAGCCGGACATAGGATGGCGACTCAGATTCGGTGTGATCAGAACGCCAACCTGGCGTCACTGCTGAGTCCCGCAACACATTGCGCAGCATCGCACCTCGGTTCGCCTCGCCGGGTCCGCACACCCCACCCTGACATGACCGACCAGCAGGCACGCAGCGGCTGGGAGTCGGACTTCCCGACCTTTCGATCGACGCCGCCGGCGCAGGTGCGCGAGCGGCTCGTCTCGTACGTGGCCGACGCGTCGCCCGAACAGATCCGCGCCTGGTCCGACGCGATTCCGCCGTTGCAGCACGAGGTGGACGAGGTGCTCGTGCGCGACGCGCTCGCGAGCCAGTACTCGGCCATTCTCGAGTACGAGCTGCCGATGGAGTCGCGCCGGCCGGATGTGCTGCTGCTCGTGGGCGCAGGGGTGATGGTCGTGGAACTCAAGGGGAAAGTGGATGCGTCGCAGGCGGACATCGACCAGGCGTCGGCGTACGCGCGCGATCTGCGCTGTTATCACCGCGAGTGCGTGGACCGGAGCGTCGTCCCGGTGCTGGTGCCGACGCGGGCGCACGGCTACCTGTCCCAACAGGACGGCGTGCACATCACCGGGCCGGACGCGCTCGACGCACTCATCGGCAACCTCACTTCCGCACATAGCGGCCCGACCATCGACCGCGCGCGGTTCCTGGCCGAGAGCGCGTACTGTCCGCTGCCCACACTGGTGGAAGCGGCGCGCGAGCTGTTTCAGTCAGGCACGCTGCGGAAGATCGAACGGGCGCGGGCGGCGACGGAACCGGCGGTCGATGCGATCTCGCGGGTGATCCATCAGGCGGCGCTCACGAAGTCGCGGCATCTCGTGCTGCTCACCGGCGTGCCCGGGGCAGGGAAGACCCTGGTCGGACTCCGCACGGTCCACGCGCACTATCTCGACGATCTCGCGGTCCCTCGCGCCGAGGGGCGGCCGACGGTGCCGGCGGTGTTTCTGAGCGGCAACGGGCCCCTGGTGGACGTGCTGCAGTACGAGCTGCGTGAGGCGGGAGGTGGCGGGAAGACGTTCGTACGCCGGGTGAAGGACTACGTGAGGCGGTATTCATCGAAGCCGGGACTCGTGCCTCCCGAGCACGTGCTCGTGTTCGACGAGGCGCAGCGGGCGTTCGACGCCGAAAAGGTCGCGGAGACTCACAAGAACCACGCGGACAAGTCGGAACCGGAGCACTTCATCGAATTCGCCGAGCGTATTCCCGAGTGGTGCGTGGTGGTGGGACTGATCGGGAGCGGGCAGGAGATTCACGTCGGCGAGGAGGCGGGTCTCGTGCAGTGGCGTTGGGCGGTGGAGCGGTCGCCCGGCGCGGGGACGTGGACTGTGCACGCGCCGCCGTCGGTGGCCAGGGTCTTCGCAGAGAGCACCGTTCCGTGTGACGTGAAGCCGGAGTTGAATCTGGATCAGGAGCTGCGCTTCCATCTGGCGAAGGACGTGCACGATTTCGTGGGGCGGCTCCTTGCCGGAGAGCCGGCGTCCGCGCTGGCGCCGCTGGCCGATCGACTCTCGGCGGACGGATTCCACCTGCGCATCACGCGCTCGTTCGTCGAGGCGAAGAAGTATCTCCGTGATCGTTATGCGGACGACCGGGAGGCACGTTTCGGGCTCGTCGCATCGTCGAAGGATCGGGCCCTCGTCCAGTTTGGGGTGCCGAACGACTATCAGTCGACCAAGCGGGTGCGATTCGGTCCCTGGTACGGCGACGCGGAAGACGACTACTCAGGTCGGAGCTGCCGGCGGCTGGAGGAGTGTGTGACCGAGTTCGGGGCGCAGGGGCTGGAGCTCGACGCGACGCTGCTGGCGTGGGGGACCGACTTGGTGCGTGACCGGGGCGAGTGGTCGATCGCGCGGGCGCGCGGGTACCGGCCCGGGGCGAAGGTGCGTGACCCGTTTCAGCTGCGAGTCAACGCCTATCGGGTGCTGCTCACGCGGGGGCGCGATGCGTGCGTGGTGTTCGTGCCGCCGATGGCAGAGGTGGATGAGACGTACGGATATCTGATGGAAGCAGGATTCCACGCGCTCGAGCGGCGATGAATTGGTGATGGTCTGCGAACGTCGATGGCCTGCGCTTGGACACAGGATGCGGCAGTCGGGCCGGTTGACACATTTGTACAGTTTGTACAGATTGTACGTCCCGTAAGAGAGGAGTCGAGGTGAACCGGGTACCGGCGAGCAAGGCGCGGGAACAGCTGGCGGACATTCTGAATGAGGTCGCGGGCCGCGGTGCACGGGTGGTCCTGCATCGCCACGGCAAGGACGTCGCGGCACTGATTTCGGTCGACGATCTGGCCTTGCTCGAAGCGCTCGAAGATCGTTACGACATCGAGGCGGCGCGGGCCGCGCTCGAGGAGTCGTCGGAGCGCGTTTCGTGGAAGGACCTGAAGAAGAAACTCGGGCTGTAGCGGCTGGGGGCCTGCCGGCAACGGTTGGTGGGTCGAGGAACGATGAGTGGCCTATCGGATCGAGTTGACTTCGCGCGCCGCGCGGCAATTCGCGGAACTGGAGGCGCCGCTCCAGAAGAAAATCGGAGCGCGCATCGATGCTCTCGGCAGGGATCCCCGTCCGCCCATCTCGCGGAAGCTGGTGGGGAGCGACGACCTGTACCGCATCCGGGTGGGAGACTATCGGGTGATCTACCGGATCGAGGACCGCGTGGTGCTGATCACGGTCATCCGCATCGGTCATCGGCGCGATGTGTACAGGTAGCACCGTGACGTCACCCTCGTGGTTCGATCACCCAGCGGCCGTTCGCCTTGATCTCGTCGTACATCGCATCGGGGGCGAGGTCCAGCTCCCCGGGCCAGGTCACGGCGCCGTCGTGGACGCGGACGCTCTGAAAGAGCAGCGGGTCGCGCAATACTGCAAAGACGCCGGCCCCCGCCGACAAGATGAGCCGGGAGACGTCGACGTCGCCCTCCGTGCCGTCTCTGAATCTCACGTGCAGGCGATGATCATCCAGGGCGCGCACCGAAGTGACGACCCATGGGACGCGTTGACTCAGTCGAGCGGCGGAATCCGTTTCGGGCTCTGATTCGCGGCGCATAGCTGCCAGTCCTCCATCAATGCTTCACGGTGCAGCACTGCCCACTCCAATGTCAACGCGATCGCGCCGAGGCAGTGCCCGCTCAGAATGCTCAAGGTGGCAATGTCGATACTGCACCTGTGATCGGCATAGCGCGCGTGAAAGTGAGGTGGACCATGATCCGTCCAATACATCCGGATGACAATCCCGAAGAACCGGGAGATCTCGGGCATGCGTGCGCCGTCCAGACGGACCTTGGACGAGCACGGTCAGCCTGATCAGGCCAGGCACTCCACGGCCGTGGAATTGACGGACGCGGCGGATTCGGGGCGGATTGAAGACCGGACGCTCAGCGCTCCCGTTCTCGATTGCCATCCTCTGTCTCGTCATAACGAGTCCAGAAGCTGCGCTTTCTTCCATGGCGGGCTCGCACGGCTGCCGCATACACCGCATGTGGCGCAAGTGCTCTCCAGTCCTTGATGAGGCTCGCCAGCCCGTCCAGTCGGCGCAGATACCGCGCGGCGTGGGCGTACGCGCGCGACTGCGCGCGGGCGAGAATGGAATCCAGTAACGCACGATACACCACCGTGGCGGCCAGCGGCTCCTGGTTCAACGACTCGGCCAGGGGTACGAGGTCCCACCAGTCGTCTCCGTTGACGCGGCCGTGATGCGTGAAGACGTAGTCGGCAGCGTCCGCCACCCGGTCGCACTCCACGAGGAAGCGGGCATCGCCGGGAGCGAACGCACCGTTCTGAAGGATCGCCGCCGCGGCATCGGCAATGACGGCCGCGCGGCGATCGTCGCCGATCACTTTCAGCAGATCGCCAAGCGTCTCAGCCGAGCGTGCGTCGTGAAACCGCTTCCAGACAATGCGCTCAACCTCCTCGCGATTTCCGAGTTGTTCATGAATCGTCCGGAGCAGGTCCTCACGCTCGTACTGCATGAACCCTTCCCCGGGATCCACGCGTTCCAGCCACGAGAGCGCAATGGCTGGTTGGCCGGCGGCGAGCCATGCTTCCGAGATGTCCTTGCACGCGGCCACGCCGAGTTGGGGTGACCAGGCGCGCCGGACGCGCTCGAACAGGCGCGGATCGTTGAGCTGGCGCGCCACGGCTTCCACGAGGAGATACCAATGAATGCCGGGCGCATCGAATGCGTCGTGTCGGCCGGTGCCCTTCGCACGCTGCGCTTCTTCCAGCAGCCGATCGGCAAATGCCCGCAGCGCAGGCTCCGGGAGGTATTGGGAGGCCGTGTCCAGGACAGCGCTTCGTACACCGTAGTCGTCGGCCGCCACCAGATCGGCGATTACCTCGACGAGCCAGTCCTTGTCCTCGCAGCCGCGCGCATAACGAGTAAAGACGTCGCGCGCGTCGAAGCGAAAGACATCGCCTACCAGGCCGTCGGAGTCGTCACACGACTCGAATGCGTCCGCGTCTGCGCGATAGAATGCTGCCACGAGCTCGACGCCCGTCCGCGGATCGGGCACACCGGCCTCGAGATCGGCAAGGAGAGCTCGGAGGTCCGCGGCGTACCCGCTGGCAGCGTGGTATGGAACAAAGCGGGCGGCACGGATACGCGTGAGAGATGCCCGGAACCGGTGGACGTTCTCCGCCGGAGCGGAGGTCAGGCGCGCCACCGTGCGCGCCACATCCGCGTCGCGATCGGCCAGGTCAAGCAGGGTCTCGGCGAGGCGATCGGCGCCCAGCTCAGCGAGTTTGCGTCGAGATGGCTTCTTCACGGCTTGCGGTCGCTCAGGACTTCCACCGGAAAACCCGCGAGCCACAAGTCATCCCGGGCCGGCGATTGTCACACGAGTCTACCCGCCCGCGAGCACGTCCGGCAAGAGGGTCCGAGTCGTCTCCTCCCCAGGCCATTCGCCCTCGAACAGCACCGCTGGCACATCGCCTGCCTCGCCATCCCATTTCGCCGTGGACGCCACGCGCAGTGTGCCGCGGTGCAGATTGCGGCAGCGCTGTGAGCAGAAGCGGTGATATCCGACGGGTACCGGATGGCCGCAGTGCTCGCACTCCCAGACCGGAGGCAACAGCGCGCCGTACGGTTGGGGATTCTCCGACCACGTCTCGCGCCTGACGAGGGTCCGGATGGCGGACAACTCGGCGCGAGGGAGGACCGGCGGGCGCCAGACCTGGTCCGAGCCTCCGGCTCTCCCGTGCGCGCTCTGCGCTGTGTTCATGCGGGCGGCCATGGCGTCGCGTTTGGCGAGGAGATAGACCAGGGCCGGCGGCGGAGGTTGGCGGTCGAATTGCTCAAGCTGCTCACACAGGGTGCGGAATTCCACCTGCCGCGAAAGTCCCCAGGACTCGACCATTTCGGCGTGCCTCTCGAGGTTCCGGGTCTTGTCCCATTGCTCCCAGCGAGCCCGCCCCAGCGCCGAGAGCTCGGCCCTGCGGGCGGCGCGCACCGCGGGAGGGCATCCCCTGGCAGGGCGATGCCGGCGCGCGGTGGCCTCACGCTCCCGGGTCGCTTCCAGTTCGGCTCTGGCTGCGGCGCGCGCGACACGGGCTTCGAGGACCTCGCGCTCCAGCGCTTCGATACGTGATTGCACGAACGCCGCCTGGCTCTCGAGCGAGCGCCGTTGGTCGGCGATCTCGCTGGCCACTGCCGCGATGCGGCGCAGGAGACTCTGCCACGCGCGCGCGGATACGCGTCTCCTGGTTCCCAGCATGCGCCGTCTCATCATGTGCTGCCTCCCGGATCCCGATGATCGGGGATCCATCGTCCGCGCTAATATGGGACGTCCGGGCGTGAGAGGAAAGCGATTTCCGAGGGCGGATGCGACACGGTCAACGCCCGATCCGGACTGTGCCGTAAGCGGCGACGTTGGAGAGAGCACCAACGGCCGCGGATCTGGCGGGCGTGCTGGGGAAAGCCGGGCGACGGGTGGTCGCTACGCCATCAGGGAGAAGGGATTGACTGATGCCAGGCCGTCACCCTCGTGGTTCGATCACCCGGCGGTCGTTCGGCTTGATCTCGTCGTACATCGCATCGGGGGCGAGGTGTAGGTCCCAGGGCCAGGTCACGGCGCGCAATGACGCCCACTCCAAAGTCAATGTTACGACACGGCGTGCAATATCTTGATGAGGAAGCTTCGCAGAACCGACGTAGCTTTTCCCGAGTGACCAGTCCAGGGACCCATCACTACTTCGTGGACGAGGCAGGCGATCTAGCTTTCTTCGACAAGAGAGGGCAGGTCGCCATAGGAGGGGAAGGAGTCTCGCAGACGTTCGTCGTCGGCGCGCTCTTTCACAAAGACCCGGACGGCTTGGCAGTGAGGATAGAGGGGCTTCGACGGCGACTCCTTGAGGATTCTTTTCTCCGAACCGCCCCCTCGATGCTGTCGGCAAGCCGGAAAACCGCACGTGCGTTTCACGCGAAGAACGATCTGCCGGAAGTCCGTCTGGAAGTGTTCAGACTGCTCGCGCAGGAGGACATGCAGATGTTCGTCGCTTTTCGGCGTAAGCACCGCGTTGCGCGCGATTTGGCGACATACTACGCCCGCAAGGGACGGAAGGGGGAGGTCGAGGCGATCTACGAGCAGCTGCTACTGCCGATCTCCCGAACCGCCTCCATCTCGCCGATGCAAATCGCATCGTGTTTGCGCGTCGCGGGAAGTCTGGGCGCACCCACGCGCTCGGGGCCAAGATTGACCTCGCCAAGGCGCGTTTTGAGCAGAAGTGGAAGAGAGGAATCGACCGCCCGACGACGGTGTCCGCGGCGTATCCCGACGAGTTTGCTGGACTGCAGGCTGCGGACTATCTGCTTTGGGCCTTGCAGCGCCTCTTGGAGCGTGGGGATCAGCGTTTCTTCGAACCGCTGCGCCAGCGATATGCGCTCATTGTGGACGTCGATGACACGCGAAGTCACCGTTACGGCGAATACTACACGTCGAGGAATCCGCTCACTCTGGAACGCTTGATGCCCGTCACCGAGGCTAGGTTCGAGTGAATCGAACACACGGCGTGAGGCCGACGTTCACCTCGGTGACGGGCACCTGCCAAAAGCTGACGCCGTCGGGGCGCCGTGTCAACCACGCCAGTGCGCGAAGCATCCAGAAGGCCATTGCTGCTGGATCCGATCAGCGATGCGAGCCCAGTTCAATGGGAATCGCCTGGTGTCGAAGCGTCGCCTCGTCGACGAACCGACTGGCGTGGTCGATGTCCAGGCCGACGATCTCACCCGCTTCGTCGAGATCCATGACCACACCAGGCGCGACTTCTACAGCGTCAGCCCCCGGCCGATCGACGAAGAGCAGATAGAGCGAGTCCGTTGTGCGGTCATAGCTCAGCTTCATCGTGGTGGCCTCACAAACCGGCGATCCGGAAAAGCGTTGTGAATCGTCTCACCATCCGCGAGCGTGACCACGCGGAGGTACCGCTGCAGCTCGGGAATATACACCCAATACCGTACCCGATCGTCCGGCTGCCGCTCGATCCATGCGGGCGAGGCCAGGGCGCGCTCCAGCCACTGAGCCTGGATGTACGGCCGCCTGGGCAGCACGTTCTCGAGAAAATAGTCGGTGAAGCGCACATGGCCATCGTAGCTCTGATGGCCGCCGCCACTCGTACCAAATCATTGCACGCCGGATCTTCGGAGCGCGACGCGGAATCACACCACCCGCACCCTCGCCAGCCGAGCCAGCACTCCCTCGCGTCCCACCCCCAGCAGTTCGTCGCGCCAGGCGATCGTCTCGGCGCGGGCGATCCGCTCGGCGTGTGCAGCGCGGTTGCGCACTTCGGCCAGGTCTGCGATGGCGGTGGGGAAGCCGTTCACGAACCAGCTTCCGTCGCGGAGCCGGAGCGTCAGCGCCTGGCGCATGGCCGGTTCGTCCTGGAGGATGCGACCGATGGTGCCTAACGTCAAATGTCCCGCCTCGACCACGTCGACCGTGCGGCAAAGGCAGCCGTGCGGGCGGGCATTGTCCAAGGCTACGGCGGCGGCCGGCTGAACGCTGGTTCTGGCGTCGGCTGAATGCTGGTTTCGCCGTCGGCTGAATGCTATTTACGGCGGCAGGTTGACCATGCCGCCGTAAAGGGAGACCGGCTTGTTGAAGTAGTGGACGTTCTGGAGCTGCTTGAGCTCCTGGATGACGCCCAGGAGGTCGTCGCTCACGATGCGCCGTAGGTCGAGGACGCGGAACCAGCAGTCGCAGTCGAACGCGCCGTCTATTATAGTAGCGCGGGACGTGCCCGGGGTCGGTGGTGGCGACGGGGTCGCGGGTGATCTCGTCGATGTGGCCGACAAAGAGGGAACGATAGTCGGTGAGGTAGAGGTGGACCTCGCGGTCGGTCGCGCCCTCGGCCGCGAGCTCGGCTTCGATCTCGAGGAGGTCCTGTTCATTGGCGAGTTCGTCCTGCTGGCGGTTCTTCGATCGGAGCTTGCCCCACCAGACGTAGGTGTCGTCGTCGCTGGCCTGGCCTTCCCTCGCGCGCCGAGCGTGGGCGAGGAGAACGGTGAGGTGGGCGTCCATGGCGTCCACGGACGTGTAGGAGGGGTTCCAGACGGAGACGAGGTGGCGCTGGGGCGATATCTGGTCGCTCATGTCTCTATTTCACATCGAGTATCCATAACGAGGAAAGCGACCTGACTCATGCCGTGGATAGCTCGTCGCACAGGTCGGTGAGTGCGAGCGCCTCGACGTCATCGGCCAGGGGAAAGCGCTCGGCGCCGCCATACACCACCAGTCGCCGTTCCGGTTTCACGGTCTCGCAGGCCAGATGGAATCCTCGTTCGAGCTGTGGGGCGAGCCCGCGCTTCACCTCGATTGCCCAGGGCTTGCGGTGGCCGGGAAGTTTCAGCAGCAGGTCGATCTCGGCGCCAGCCGCAGTGCGGAAGAAGTACGCCTCGGTGCCGGCCGGGGCGGCGGCGATCAGCGATTCGAGGCCCAGACCTTCCCAGCTTCCTCCAGCCACCGGGTGCGCGAGCAGCGCCTCGCGGTCGGCGATTCCGAGCAGCGCGTGTACGAGCCCGCTGTCCCGAACGTAGACCTTGGGCGACTTGACCAGGCGCTTGCGTACGTTGCCGTGCCAGGGAGCGAGGCGGCGCACGAGCAGCAGGTCCACGAGTAAGTCGAGGTAGGAGGCGACGGTCTTGCCGTCCACGGCGAGGGCACGGGCGAGGACGGCCGCGTTGAGCAGCCCACCCTGCTGGTGCGCGAGCATGGTCCAGAGGCGGCGCAGCGTCTCGGCCGGGATGCGCGGCCCGAGCTGCGGGATATCGCGCTCGAGGTATGTGCGGATGAAGTCGATGCGCCAACGCAGGCTTTGTCCATCGGAAGCGGCGAGGAGGCTTTCAGGAAAGCCGCCGCGCAGCCAGAGCGCCTGGAGGCGCTTCTCGCCGGCCTCGCCCGCATCGAGCGGCGCGAGCTCCAGGTAGCGGATACGTCCGGCGAGCGATTCGCTGGATTGCTTGAGGAGGTCGATCGATGCCGAGCCCAGGACGAGAAAGCGCCCCTTGCCGCGCCCGCGGCGCCTGCCGGCGTCGATCAGACCCCGCAGGCTTCGGAAGAGCTGCGGGGTGCGCTGGATCTCGTCGAGGATCACGAGCTTGTCTTCGTGCTGTCGGAGGTAGAGCTCGGGTTCCGAGAGCTTGGTCCGGTCCGCGTGGGACTGCAGATCGAGATAGACCGCGGGCCGCTTGCTGGCGATTTGGAGGGCGAGAGTAGTCTTGCCGACCTGTCGTGGACCGAGGAGCGCCACAGCCGGGGATTCGGCCAGGGCGGCGGTGAGGCCGGGCAGAATGCGGCGGGGGATCATCCTTGCAATTATGGAGCGGCATTCCAGAAATGCAAGGATAACGGTGCGGCGGCGCGGAGCGCGCATTCAGCCTGGCGGCAGCCGCGCGCCTCCCGAGTGGCGCAAGGTGACCGTTCGGCTTATCTTCGGTCATTCAGTCGCTTCATTTGATACAGTCGGGGGCGAGCGACCATGGGCACGAGAACCGGCATCGAGTGGACCGACGCCACATGGAATCCCATGACCGGCTGCACGAAGATCTCGGCCGGTTGCGATCACTGCTACGCGGCGGTGGTCGCGGAGAAGCGCACGAGGGACGTGTATCTGCGCCAGCTCCCGGTGCGCGACACCGAGTCGGGCCGGAGGGATCCCTTCGCGCCTCGCTTCTGGGAAGACCGTCTGGCGCAACCGCTGCGCTGGCGCGAGCCTCGGCGGGTGTTCGTCAACTCGATGTCTGACGTCTTCCACGCGCATTTCTCGTTAGGGATGATCCGACAGATCTTCGAGGTCATGAATCGCGCAAGCTGGCACCAGTTTCAGGTGCTGACCAAGCGTCCGGAACGCGCGCTCCGCCTCGCTGAACACCTGGAATGGTCGTCTAACATCTGGATTGGCACCTCGATTGAAGATGAGCGCGTGATACGGCGCGCCGACGCGCTCCGCCAGATTCCTGCCGCGGTTCGGTTCATCAGCGCCGAGCCGCTGTTGGGATCCCTGGAGATGCTGAACCTGGAGGGCATTCACTGGGTGATCGGCGGCGGCGAAAGCGGCGCTGGGTTCAGACCCCCGAAGGCGGAATGGGCCAAGGGTCTTCGCGATTTGTGCGCCAGGCATCGGGTGGCGTTCTTCTGGAAACAGTGGGGCGGCTACACGCCGAAGGCAGGAGGTCGGCTCATCGACGGACAGATCCACAACGCGTACCCTGACAACACGCCGCTCGTGGCGGTGTGATCATGTCGTACGCAGCTTGGGTCAGAAGGTGTGAGGAGGACGACGGACTCTACCTGCCCGAGATCCGGCCTCATTCGCTCGAGAAGATTGCGATCCACAACCAGTACGCCGAGTTGTTCGCGACTGCGGTGAGCGGCAGGTGGCCGCAACGCGCGTACATCGGGCTGTATGCCGGCGCAGGTCGCGCTCGCGTCAAGTCAACGGGCGAGATTGTGGAGACGTCGGCTGTTGCTGTTCTTCGCCAGCTGATCGGCCCACGCGTGGTAGTGGCGACAGAACTGGGTGTACTGATAGCCGTCCGCCGCACGCTGCTTGTACTCCTGCCACAGGAGCTGCAGCGTCACGCCCTTGCGCCGGAGCTCCCGATGGACGGTCGACCAGTCGGGCAGCGGTCGTGCCTCGGCCGGAGGGATGACCGGGCGCGCGAAGAGCCGAGCCTCAAGCACCGCCTCGTCGATCTCGGACGCGAGTGGCCAGGCGAGCCCGCTCGCCCGAAAGCGCCGCAGATACTCCCCGACTGTGCTCTGCGCGAGCCCGAGCGCCAGCGCGATCTCGTGCTGGCTGCGGCCGGCGTCGAAGGCGAGCCGCATGACGTCAAGAACCTTCCGCATGGATACCCTCGCAGCTGTCACAGCGTCGCTCCGGAAAGAGTCTCCGGAAGGATCGCCGGCAGCGGATGGGATCCCGCGGCCCTCAGCTCATCGCAGTATGCCCTGATCGACTTGCACCGAAATCAGTGATCGCCATGGCACGAAAGGGTGAACGGCTTGGAGCGAAACGACTGAACGCCTTGGACCGAAATGGCTGAACGGCTTCGAGCGAAATGCGGGAACGGAATGGGCCGAAATACACAGTCTTTGTGCTGCTTACTCCCGGAGCATGTGACAGAGCGCCCCGAGGGTGAGATGCCCGACATCGAGCACGTCGACCGTCCGCCCGTTGAGCAGCGCGCGCCGCGATTCCTCCTTGGCGCCACGCAGGCCGAGCGAGAGTGTGCGCCAGGGCCCGGACCTCGATGGCCTTGGCGAGGTTCAGGACCACCGGCGTGAAGTCGAAGGGCACGTCGCCGCGGTGATCGCGGACGCTCCCTCCTGTGGGGCGTCGTGATCATCGCCGTGCGGCTGGGCCTTGCCGCTATGGTACTGGGCTGCGTCGAACGGGAGGTCGAAATCAGGGGCAGGACACAGTCACCGTGGCCTTCACAGCCTTCGGTGTGAACCCCGAGAACTTGTTGTTGACCACGAGAACGAAGTCTCCTGGTCCGCGGAGCGGAACGTCGGACACGAGTTGGCGCATCTGCCCGCTCTGAAAGACCGGCTCAGCAAAGGTGTTGCTCGACCAGCTAAGAAAGCTGTACCGGTCGAAGACCATCGTGATCACGTCGCGATTCCCACCGTCAAGGCCGAGGACGTTCAGGTGTGCGTGGCACTGCGCAAAGGGGATGTGGAATTCTTGTCGAATGTACCCGCCAGCAGGGACCTGAAGGGTTTGATCGTTCATGAGCTCGACGGTTCTGGCAGGCCCGGTGAACGAGTCCATAGCTATGACGCTATCGGACGGGCGGAGGTTATCCCCAAGCACCTTGATCCAGCTCGCCCGCAACTGCGCCCATTCATGTGCGCAGGAACGCTGGCGAAACGCGGGCAGATTGGCCTTCTGGGCGAATCCGGCGAATCGCACGGTGTCGCTTCCGAGCATCCAACACATCAGGTTGTAAAATCGCTGGTCGTTGAGCGAATGCACATCGGCTGCGCTTCCCGTCTCGAAGAGCGGATGCTGCCCATTGGTGAGCGCCCCCTGTAAGACCGAGTAGGCGTCGGACGGGCCACCGCGCTCAAGCAGGATGAATGCACTGAACCCATCAGCGGCGTCCTCCTCGCGACCGAGCACAGGGAGACTCAGGAGGTCCACAATCGCGTGACCCACCTCGTGATTGATCACGTGGAGCGTTGAGCGAATGAGAGCGTCTCGGACCATCTCCTCGGTCGGCGACGACACGTTGCTTTGTATGAGCTTGCGTCGCTGTTCGATGTATTCGTAGCAAATCCGGATGGTATGCAGTTGCGGCACATAGAACGCATTGGAAGTACCGCATGAGGTGAACAGTACGGGCACCTCGCGCGGAAGGACGACTTGATCCGATAACCAGCGGAGATGTTGCGCGAACTCAGGAGTGGCAGCAACCCATCTCCGCCATGGCTCGTGCTCCGGTCGAGTGGGTCCGAACTCGACGCTCAGCATTGACCCGTGATCGGCAGTCGGTAAGGGCTGGAAGCCCAGGGACTGACTAGAAGCAGCGGTACCGGCGCCCAAATAGGCGCCAAGCAGGCTGAGAACCAAAGGGCGAGGGAGACGCATGGCAGGCTCGAGAGAGGGGCGTACAGGGCAAAGACGACCAGCGGCCTGCTTCTGTTTTCGCCCGGATCGTCTGCAAGCCGCTAGGACTGCGGCGGTGCGTCGGCGGAAGAGCTCGTGATAACAATCACACTTGTGGACTCACGAGCCAGTAGGTGCGCGCTCTGCTGTCGCCGACTGGCCGCGCCCGGCGTCACCCTATCCAATAGGATGAACTGGCTGTTACTGCCTCGGACACCGCACCGTCCTCCATGGATGACCTCAACACATGGATAGGCTCTCGCGGCGGAGAACGCTGGTATGAAACGATTGCCGGTTACTTTGGCGGCGATTGCATTGCTGATCGTGCTCGCATGCAAGGACAACACGCCGGTTGCGATACGGCTCGACACGCCAAGTCTCAGAGTCTTGGATACTCTGCCGCACCAGCTCGGCGCGCGACTGGTCAACGGTGCCGGTGTCCCTTTGTCCGAGCCGAGACTCTCCTACTCCGCCACTCCGTCGAGTCTCCTCCGGGCAGGCCCCGACGGATCGATCGCCTGTGCTAATGTGGGCGAAGGCACGGTGGTTGTGGCTGGCGGTGGTCAAAGCGCATCAATGACTGTTCGCTGTGACGTCATCGGGACCATCGAGGGTCCTGAAACGCTACGCCTTGTCAAAGGGCGAGAAGAGCAGTCGCTCTCACTGTCGGCGACAGATTTGGCCGGGCGAGAGGTCGCCGACGTGCCGTTTCAGATCGTCTCGAACAACCCATCCGTGGTGGCACTGGCAGGTGCGAAGCCGATGCCTCTGATGGTCGGTAAGGCTCGAATCACGGTCAGTGCCGGGCGTGCGACGCGCGAGATTCCCGTCACGGTCGTTGAACTACTCAAATCGGAACCTCTCGCGTTGCGGGACGGAGCCTCGACTACAATCACGCTCCAGCAAGGCAAGTACGAGTTGGACTTGAGCGTCAAGCCAACAGCTGGAGGAAAGTCCGGCGTTGCGGTCGCTTGGATCGGCGAGCCGAGCTGCGGAGACTCAGAGGAGGCGCAGACGATTCGGGTGGAATGCGAGGTGCGTGAAACAGCCAGCCTGACTGTCCGGAACCCATCCGCGTTCGGTCTTGGGTCCTCAGTAACGGGCTACATCAACCTATATAGGGCGCCACGCTAGTCAGAGAGTGGGACGCTGGCAGCGCGATGATCGACAACGGAGCAGCATGCGAGGCCGGCACCGAAGAGGACCACCGGACGCCGTCGCAGTGCAGCGCGGTTGCGTACTTCGGCGAGGTCCGCGATGGCCGAGGGAAACGTGTTGATGAACCAGGCGCCGTCGCGCAGCCTGAGCTCAATGCCCGCCGCATGGCTGCTTCCTCCCGGAGCGTGTGACAGCGCGCCCCGAGGGTGAGGTGCCCGACGTCCTGCGCGATGGGGCGAGGCCGATCCACGCGTCTTCGCCGAACAAACTATCGCGGAGATCGCGCTGGAGCGCGGCAATGGGGGCTGCGTCACCGGCACGTGAGGCATCCACCTCGACCCAGAGGCGGCCGTCGGTGAGCGCGTCATAGGAGGCGTCGTCAAAGAAGCGCGCGCCGTCGCGGCGGGTGACGACGAGCGGCAGGTTCACCATGCCGCCGTAGAGCGAGACGGGCTTGTCGAAATAATGGACGTTCTGGAGCTGCTTGAGTCCTGGATGACGCCCAGGAGGTCGTCGCTCACGATGCGCCGCAGGTCGAGGGCGCGGAACCAGCAGTCGCAGTCGAACGCGCCATCCATATAGTAGCGCGGGACGTGCCCGGGGTCGGTGGTAGCGACGGGGGCACTGGTGATCTCGTCGATGTGGCCGAGACTATTCCATTCGAGCGAGTGATCAGCGGAGAAATCACCAGCGTGCCATCGGCGTGACTGATTCGGAAGCGGCCCCGGTGCCCAGTTCGCTGCAGCACGGTTGCTGCCGCCCTGATTCGTGCCGAAAACCGGGAGGGATGCTTGCTCTCCCAATCAGTCTGGAAGAACCGAGCATCTGTGCGGCGAATCGTCACTGTCGCATCTCGCTTGTATCCGCGGGGGCCCAATCACACCGGACCGGGCGACTGAAATCTCCATCGCGGCGTGCCAGCGCGCGTTCTATCGGCGCGAAGAATCGGGAGCGGGTGGAATCGGAAGAGTCATGTTAGTTCCGGATTATCGGGATGTCGGGAGTTGGGCCGAGGTCGGTTCAAACTTGGATAGGCCCGGTTCACTGGCTAGTTGCGTCCGCCTGCGGTTGAGCCAACGTCACCCTGCAAATTGGATCTCGGCAGTCTGGGTCAGAGCGGGGCAAGGCCGGCAGACCTCGAGCGAGGGTCGAATTTCACACAGAATCTCCCGAGCAGCGACTGTACGAGCTATTCTCTTCCCGCGGCACGTCAGACGGGCGGGGAACCTCGAAGCCCGGACCAGATTCGCGACCACAAGCCAACCTGCCCGCCCCAGCGAGATCACGATGACAGAAATCCACCCGATAATTCGCGACGAGCTCCTTGAATTCTATTTTATCGGAATCTGAAAGCGGACGGAACAATCCGAGCGCCACAGCAGCTCCAACGCTACTACGATGCATTTCGGCAGGAATTTGGGCCGGAAATCCTCCGGTCACTGCAAGGCCGGGAGCTGCTGGAGCGGATGCATGCGCACGGAAGCAAGGAGAGTCTGGTCTACTGGCTTGAGTTCAAGGACGACGACATTTCCAGCCATCTTTGGTAGCATCGCCGGTGGAAGCGCGCTGAAGTTCGGTGTATATCGCCGCGCGGAGACCGGCACGTGGGCTACGAAGGGCAGCGGCAATTCTCCGAAGGACATTGGCCTGGACGAGGCAATTGCCATCGCGGAGCGACACCGCGAGCAGCTGCTGGCCGCGGTGAGAGCTGTTGAGCGCTCTTCGCGCGGACGCGGACGACCTGGACTATCTCGCCCTGCAACATCGATTGGCGGCGGTAGCCCCGGACGTCGAGGATACGGCTTGGGGACACAAGTACGTCTCCCTCTTGTTTCCAGCGGTGCTCGACGATTTCCACGTATCCGTCTACCAGCGATACGACCTGACCCGTGTCCTCCAACTCCCCCCTCGGGACGGAGAGAGCTGGGCGGAGGGTCGGTATGTCTGCGCCGGCCGATTCGTACGGCTCGCGCAAGAGCTGACGTACCGTTGCATACTGCTGTGACAC
>CAWAGQ010000007.1:0-486885 GCA_963781585.1 uncultured Gemmatimonadaceae bacterium | reverse complement strand
CCGTACCACCACGCCTGGCGCGGATGGTCCGCGTCTCCGACTCACGGGTGCCCCATGTCCGAGCTGCTGCGCGACATCCGAATGGCCCTCCGCGTCCTCGCGAAGAACCCGGCGTTCACGATCGTCACCGTCCTCACGCTCGCGGTCGCAATCGGCGCGACCACGGCCATCTTTTCGGTGGTCGACGGGGTGCTGATTCAGCCGCTGCCGTACCCGGACGCGGACAACATCGTGACGATCAGCGTCGACGCGACACCCGGCGGTGTGCCCGAACTCCCCTTTTCCGACCGCGGCTACTGGCACTTCGTGAACAAGAGCCGGCGCTTCGAGCCGTTCGGCGGCTACACCGCGCTGAAGATTCCGCTCGTCGGTGACGAGGGAACGCCGGTGGAGGTGACCGCGGGCGTGATGACGCGGAGCGCGTTCGACGCGCTGGGGGTCCCCCCCCTGCGGGGGCGCCTGCCGTCAGCGGAGGAGGACGCACCGAACGGGCCGCTGGTGGCGCTCGTGAGCTACCGGCTCTGGCAGTCGCGATTTGGTGCGGAACCCGGAATCATCGGCAAGACGATCGATCTGAACGGCCGGCGCCGCGAGGTGATCGGCATCATGCGCGACGGATACGACTTTCCGTCACCCGACGTGGATGTGTGGCTCCCCTATCAGCTCGACCCGGCCAGTCCGAATTTCGGCGGCCACCACATCTCCGCGGTGGCGCGGCTGGCCAAGGGCGCCACGCTGGGGTCGGCCCTCGCGGAAACCGAGGCCCTCGTCGCGCGTTTCCCCGAAGCCGGCTACACGTCGCAGTGGATGAAGAACGTATTTTCAGGCCGGGCGTACGTGCGCTCGTACCGGGAGGAACTCGTCGGCGACGTCCGCCAGACGCTGCTCGTTCTGCTTGGCACCGTCGGGTTCGTGCTGCTCATCGCGTGCAGCAACGTGGCCAATCTGTTCCTGCTGCGGGCCGAAGGGCGCACCCGCGAGACGGCAGTTCGGATCGCGCTCGGCGCGGGGCGCGGCCGGGTGATGCGGTACGTCGTCGTCGAGAGTCTGGTCCTGGCACTCGCCGGCGGGGCGGCCGGGACCCTGCTCGCGTACCTCGGCACGCGGCTTCTGGTGTCGCTGGGCCCCGCGGCCATTCCGCGGTTGCACGAGATAGGCATCACGCCCAGCGTGCTGCTGTTCACGCTGGCCATCAGTCTGTTGTCGGGACTGCTGTTCGGCGTGCTCCCGGCGCTCCGGTCGTTCTCGTACCGGATGGTCACCGCGCTGCGTGATGGCGGTCGCGGTTCGACGGTCGGTCGCGAACGCCACGGCGCCCGGCAGATGCTGGTCGTCACGCAGGTGGCGATGGCGCTGCTGTTGCTCGTCGGCGCCGGCTTGATGGTGCGGAGTTTTCAGGAGCTCCGGGCCGTGAAGCCGGGATTCACCCCCGACGGGCTCCTGACGTTCCGGCTATCGCCACCGCCCAGTCGCTATGCCACGCCAGTGGCCACGTCGCAGTTCTACGATCAGCTGCTCAGCCGCCTGCGCGCCCTCCCCGGCGTGCAGGCTGCCGGCGCGGTTACCCAGCTGCCGCTGTCCGGCGGTGGCGCTACGATCCTGGCCACGGAGATCGAGGACCACCCGACCGGGCCTGACGAGTTCCCGCCGACGTTCCACGTGCGTCGCGTCACACCCGGATATTTCGAAGCGTTGCGGATCCCGCTGATCGAGGGTCGATCGTTCGAAGACCGCGACCACCAGCAGCGACTTGGAACGGCCGTGATCAGCCAGGGCGTGAAGAATCGGTTCTGGCCCCAATCGAGTCCGCTCGGGCGACGAGTCGCGCCGTCTTCCGCCCCGGCCAGGATCGTCGGTGTGGTCGGAGACGTGCACCAGCTGGGGCTCGAGCTGGCGACAGAACCAACCATCTACATGCCGATGATGGACTCGGTCGGCGGCGGGGTGCGTGCGATGTCGGTCGCGGTACGCACGACCGGATCGCCGCAGTCCCTCATCGCGGGTGTGCGTCGCGAGATTCGCGAACTCGATCCCCTGCTGCCGATCACGGACGTACAGACGATGGGCGCGCTCGTGAGCCGGTCGATGAACCGCACCAGCTTCGCCACGTTGCTGCTCGCCCTCGCCGCGCTGGTCGGTCTGTTCCTCGGGTCGGTCGGGATCTACGGCGTGATCTCGTACACCGTCACGCAGCGCACCGCGGAACTGGGCATCCGTCAGGCACTGGGCGCCACCGCAGGCGCCATTCGCGGGATGGTCGTGCGTCAGGGGGTCACGCTCGCGGCGTTGGGCATGGTGTTCGGTCTCGCGGCGGCCCTCGCACTGGGCAGGGTGATGACCAGCCTGCTGTACGGTGTGAGCGCATTCGACCCAATCACCTTCGTCGGCGGCGCCATCGTGTTCCTGGCCGTCGCCGTACTTGCCTCGCTGCTGCCGGCGCGACGCGCGGCGAAGATCGCGCCATCGGAGGCATTGCGGGTGGAGTGATATCGCGACCGCTTCGCCAGGTCGTTCCATTCGGACTCAATCGTCGGCTCACCCGGCCGTACCTCGCGGTCATCGAAGCGTCCACGGGCGGGGATGCATCACGGCTCAGAATCGCAGCAGTCGATTGACCTTCACCACGAACGCCCGATTCTTGAGCCCGCGAATCGTCGTCGGCGTGGCGAGTCGGTCGCTGGTCATGTCGCGCTCGTCGGTGTAGACGAGGAAGATCTCGCTGCCAGGCGCGTATTCCCATCGAAACCGCAGATTCGTGCTGAAGGCGTGGTCGGCCGAGTTGTACTGCAGCAGCGCGCTGGCGAACATGAGCGGCGAGAAGGCGTAGTCAACGCGCGCCCGCGCCAGTCTCGTAGTGAACGACGCATCAGGCAGCACGATACGGGTGAGCGAAAACGTCGGCTCGAGCGACAACTGCCTGAGGATCGACACCCGCCCCGGAAACCCACCACCGGGACCGATAGTGACGCTCCGGATCGTGCCGTCGTAGTACTCTCCGCCCTGCACGGAGATTGTTCCGGACACGCGGCGCTGCGCGCCGAAGGCGTACGTCGCGGACGCGTGGTCGGCCGTGTAGCCGCCCGGTGCGATGGGTGTGGAAGAGCCCGCGGGGGTGAACGGCTGGCGCAGCATCTCGTAGTCCCGCGTGATGTCGAACGACAACTCATCGCTGCTCTCGAACTCGGTGCCGAAGTGGCCAACCCACACCCGCGCGTCGACGGACCCCGCACCGTTCACGACGTACTCCGCCGATCCCGTCCACGTGAACTTGCGGATGCCGCTGATGCGGCCTGGCCGCGGGCTGAAGCGCAGCAGGGCATACGATCGGCTGAAATCGGTGCGGCGGGTGAAGCCGATCTCCGGATTGAAATTCCGACCGACCGACAGGAACTCGGCCCGTGCCCCGTAGCGATCGGCGTTGTAGTCGAGCCGCCCCTGATAGCTCTGATCGTCACCATGCAATCCCGTGGTCGCGGTGCGCGCCCAGTAGGTACCCAAGCTCAGATTCTGGAAAAACGAGAAGCTGCCATCGATTCCATATGCCTGGTTCGTACCGGAACCCGAGTCCGATGGGGACCGATTGGTCGCCATCACGCCGATTGCACTGCGCCGCAGCACGTCCCGCTTGAGTCGCACCACCGTGAAATTCGTGGCGTCGGTTTGCGACACCGCCTCGTGTCCGGCCTGAATGTTCATGAGCCCGATGGCGTATGGGCCAACCTTGCCGGTGAGACGACCACCCTCATTGATCGGGATCACCCGCCCGCCTTCGAGACCGATACGCCGCGTGTAAAAGAGATAGGGCGTGTCGGTGGAATTGGCGCTGGCGGTCGCGCCGGTGCCGCCGCGCGCGAAGTCGAAGATTCCCCGGCCCTCGAGAAAGAAGTCGCGCTTCTCGGGAAAGAAGAGGCTGAAGCGTGTGAGGTTGACCTGCTGTTCATCGATCTCCACCTGCGCGAAGTCGGTGTTGACGGTGAAGTCGGCGGTGAGGTTTGGGGTGATGGCGTATCTGGCGTCGCCGCCGGCTTCGGCGCCAACATCGTTCGTCACGGCGGGGGTCTGCAGCCGATCGGTCGTCACCCGCCCCACGACATACGGCTTGAGCTCGATGTTCCTGCCGGCCGGTGGGAGATCGAGGCCAACCAGCGTGCCGGCGGCCGAGATGCGGTTCAACGCCTGCGGCCCGGCGAGGCTCCGGGGCACGGGGGTCAGGTAGGCCCACTCATTCTTGCGCCTGATGGAGCGTCGGAGCTGGATTCCCCAGACCTGGTTCGGGCCCGCGTGATAGCGGATCGACTTCAGGGGAATCGCCATCTCGACGGTCCACCCCCCGTCGAACCGGCCGGTCTTCGAGGTCCAGACCGGATTCCAGTCGGAGTTCGAGCCGCCTTCATCGACGACCGAGTAGTCGGCGCGCGCGCCTAACGGGTTGGTGTAGAACGCGAACCCGCTGCGGCGATCGTAGAAGGTGTCGAACATGACGCCGAAGTGGTCGTTCTGGCGCAAGCCGTTCGTGTCGCGGCGGAGCTCGTTCGCGACCCACTGGTCGGGGGGCGCCGAGTCCCAGCACCGGCACGACACGTAGATATTGTGGTCGTCGTAGGTGATCCACACATCGCTGCGCTCCGTCTGCGGCTCCCCGTAGTGTGGCGCAACCTGGATCAATCCCCCGAAGGGCTTTTCGCGCGTGTAGACGTCCTCGTCGAACCGGCCGTCGACCTTGAGTGGTGTCGTCAGCTTGATGGCGCGGACCGTGGCCCGGCCATCGGCGCTACGCGTGATCACCTCGGGCGCAATCGGCGCAGCAGGACCGTCTATGATGGGGCCCTGTGCGCGCGCCGGATGCGCCGATGCGAGGGCCACGACCACCGCGATCGTGAGGCGTCGAACAGGCGGCCGGCATGCGGCTCGCCGGAGTCCATGACCCGAACCGGGACGAGCAATCGTCGATCGCTGTGCCCTGACAGTAGTCGTCGCACGAAAAGTCATCCCGGCCGGAACTTCGATCGCGGCCCAGGCGCACGCAATGCCGGAACGTCAACGGTGCGGCGGCGACGTGGACGGCGGCCCTGTGCGAGTGCGCCGCCCAATGGAGGCAGACGCGCTCTATCGTGCAGCTCCTGACCTGGCGAATCCGGCAACGGGGCTGGCTGCTCGGGTTGTCTCCGGCCGTCCTCGTCCTCAAACTCCCTGTCGGCTGCCGGCCTGCGTCGCTCGCCGGGCCGCGCGGACACCCCAATTCGTGCACCTGTGCCCGCAGTGCTCGACCTGGCGCCCGCGCCAGTCCCGGACGGGGAATGACATGTCGAACGAGATACACGTTCTGGTTCCCGGTGACACTGAAGTCCTTCGATTCACGGACACCGTTCGGGTCGGTCGCGCGGACACGAACGGGGTCGTGGTGCAGGATGATCGGGTGAGCGCCGAGCACCTCGAACTGCGGAAGAGTGGCGAGGCGTGGGAGGTCGTGGACCTCGGCAGCACGAACGGGATGTTCGTCGACGGCGTACACGTCAGTCGCGCAGCGCTCGGCCCAGAGAACATGGTGCGCCTGGGAGCCGGCGGGCCCGAGCTGCGCGTGAGCATTCCCGGGTTCGTCAGGCGGGCCCCGACCCGCCGGGTCTCTGCCAAGGACATCGCGGACCGGTTTCTCGCCTCCGAGGCACCGGAGCAAATGTCGTCGTACACCGCGATGATCCGCGCGGCGGTCCAGCGCAGCCGCGCGATGGAGATCAGGTCGTGGTTGCGGCGCGTACGCCACCTTCACGTGGCAGTCGGGGTGCTTCTGGTTGTCGCCGCCGGCGCGGCGGCCGTCGCGGTCGTGCAGGCCCGCCGCGTGCGCGAATTGCGCGAGACCGCGGGCGCCGTGTTCAACACGATGAAGTCGCTCGAGCTGGACATACGGCGCCTGCAGGCGGTATCCGGCCCCGACAAGTCGATCGAGGAGCGCCATGCGCGCCTCGAGACGCAGTACGAGAACCTCGTCAAGACGCTTGGCATCTACAGCGACCGGACCCCCGCGGACGTCCAGCTCATCTACCGGATCGTCCACCGGCTGGGCGAATCCGAGGCCACCGTGCCTCGCGACTTCGTGAATGAAGTCCGCAAATACATCGCCCGGTGGAAGGCTGCGGATCTCGAGGCGAGCCTGGCGCGCGCCAACACGCAGAGGCTCGGCCCGCTGGTATCCGGTATCCTCCTGCAACACCACCTGCCGCGCGAGTTCTTCTACCTTGCCTTGCAGGAGAGCAAGTTCGATCCGAAGGCCGTCGGGCCGTCGACGCGTCTCGGATTCCCCAAGGGACTGTGGCAATTCACCCCGTCCACGGCCGAATCGTACGGGTTGCGGCTCGGTCCCCTGCGAGGGGAGCCGAGCTACGATCCCTCGGATGAGCGGTACGACGTGGCCAAGTCCACCGCGGCCGCAGCGCGCTACCTCGAGGACATGTACACGACCGAGGCGCAGGCCTCGGGGCTCCTCGTGATGGCCTCGTACAACATGGGCGAGACCCGGGTCCGCAACCTGATCCGGTCGATGCCGGACTCGCCGGCGGAACGGAACTTCTGGGCGCTGCTCGAGAAGCACCGGCGCCAGATCCCGGATGAGACGTACAACTACGTGTTACGGGTGGTCGCCGCCGCGGTGATCGGCGCGAATCCCAAGCTCTTCGGGTTCGACTTTGCGCCGCCGCTGGGGCCGCTGCCTGACGCGCCAGCGGTCGGCGTGGCGAGATGACGATGACGCGAGGCTGATCAGCGCCGTCCTGCCGCTGCCCGTCCGGGGCGGCGCCGAGCGGCTCTGCGCCGATTGACGCCTTGCAGCAGTTGCGGCACGAGGCACCCCCGAAAGTCTACCTCAACTGCATTGCGTGCTGATGAAGCCAGTCGTGACACCAGCGATCACGGTGAATGGCTGACCGCCGCACCTCCCGCCTGTACGTGAGGTTACGGCATCACCGAAGATCATCGAGCTGCTCAGAAATGAGAGCACAATCAACCGCAGACAGCCCGGGTCTCTTTCACGAATGCCGCCAGCGTCGTGAGACGCGAGCGCACCTCCTGCGGATAGAATTTGTGGAGGGCCTTCGGCGCGACGAGAGCGACGCCCGACTCGCGCATTTCCCGGAACTGTTCCTCCGAGACACCCTCCTGGAGCGTCAACAGGTGCTTGGTCTGGACACGGCGCGCTTCGTTGAGTATCTGGCGCCAGCGGTCCTTCACCGTCGTCTTCGCTCCGAGCATTCGCAGTCGCTCGTCAGGCCAGTGCCCATCCCAGTACTTCTCCATGGACGGAAAGACGAAGTCTGGCCTGCGATGTCCTTCGGTGTGCTTGCCCGCTGAGTAGGACAGACTCTCCTCGTCGAAGATCCTCGCAAGATGCAACTCGAGGGATCTGCCCGACCGGCTCTTCCGGCGATTCGTGACGATGTGCGCGAATTCGACGAACAGGTCGACGGTGGCGAACTTCTCCTGCAGCCGGGGGAGGACGTGGTACTCCTCAACCGACCGGAACATCTCGTACTCGCACGCGCGGCGAAGAAGCAGTCGCTCATCCTCGACCTTCGTTATCACTGACGGCAGGCTCGCTACGACGAGGCCGATCAGCTCCTCGCCTGGGGGGAAAGTGCGTCTCCATCCTGGTGGCAGGGTCTTCTCGGTCAGGTGACAGGGCCGGTCGACGAGCCGAGGCGCTTCAGCCAGAAGAATTCCTGTCGCGGTGAGGAGTATGCCCGCTCCGGGTTCGACCGGTCCGACGCGATCGATAATGCGATCATGATCATCCCCGTCGCGGGCAACCCAGACGCGCAGGCCATCCGAGTCGGCTTGCCCGGCACGGTGGAAGGCGAAGATGGTCAGCGAGCCCGTCGACCCGGCTGACACCACGGGCGCGTCGAGTCCGCCCCATCTCGTGAGTCGTGCCTCGTCGCGGCCGTTCTTCTGGCCGAGGCGCTTCGAGTTGTACCAGACCAAGCGCAGGGTCAGGTCCCACGCCCCATGGGAGTCGACTTCTGCCGGAAGCGTGAGGTCCGGATTCGAAACCCGATTCGCCCTCTTTTCGAGCCGCGGAAACAGCAGCCTGAGCGCGTCCTTCGAGATGTAGGGGCCGCCTTGATGCACGTTCTTCTTGGCGTACGTGTCGTTCGCCGAGAGATACTTGACGTACCAGAACCACTCGGTGCCCGTTACGTGGTCGAACCAGTCGGTGAGTTCAGTGTCTTCCGCCACGTCTTGTCTCGGCTGGCCGGATTGAAGTGATCCTCCGGGCCAAGTTGTTAAGCCGGCCGGGCGTCAGGCTGCATTCCCAGACGACGAAGGGCCTCCAGCCCAGCCTCCGGATGTCACGGAGATTCCGTCGATCACGCTCGACGTTCTCGCGGAACTTGCGCATCCAGAAAGTCCGATTGGATGAAGGTATATAGGCCAGACGGCAGCTCGGATGACGATGCCAGAAGCAACCGTGCACGTACACGGCTGCCCTGTACCGTGGCAGGACGATATCCGGTTTGCCCGGGAGATCCGAATGGTGGAGCCTGAATCGCAGTCCGTGGCGATGCAGGGAGCTCCGCACCGCACGCTCCGGGGCGGTGTTCTTGCCGCCGATGCCGGACATCATCCGGCTGCGCGTGGCGCGGTCGACGATGTCCGTCACGTCAGTTCGCGGCGGCCAACTCAGAGACAGTTGCTCCCGCTTCGGGCCGTCAACTTCATCAACGATATGGGGACGCATCGCGCGCGCGACCGCTTCCACCAGCGGCACGACGACCGAGTTGCCGAACTGCCTGTACGCCTGCGTATCGGAAACCGGGATCTGCCAGTGGCGGACGCCCCGATCGAAGCCCATCAGTCGAGCGCACTCGCGCGGAGTGAGGCGGCGCGGGTTGCCACGCCGCCGTCGCACCAGAATCTCGGAGCCATCCTTGTAGTAGCGTGCTGAGAGCGTGCGCGCGATGTCATCGGGTCCGACCAGACCGAAACCGAAGCCATTCCCCTTGGCGCGGTGCTTGGCCGAGTAGTTCTGGAGGTAGGTCCAGAGGTGCTTTGTGAGAACATACTTCTTCAGCACCCGCCCATGCTCGTCAACGAAACGCTCCTCGACAGCCTCACTCCCATCTTCCGGATGAAAGACGGATCGCAGCACTGGCCACTCGGGTCGAGGAGGAAGTTCAACGTCCTCCCAGCTGAAGTCGGTGTCCGCGCGGAACCCGACAATGAAGATCCGCTCGCGATGCTGGGGAACGAAGGGGCGTGCATTCAGCACCCGATGCCATACGTTGTATCCGAGCTTCTCTCGCAGAGTGCGCATGATGACGGCAAAGGTCTTTCCGCCATCGTGGCCCTGCAGGTTCTTCACGTTCTCCAGAAGGAACGCCTTCGGGCGATGCGCGGCAAGAATCCGCTCGACCTCGAAGAAAAGCGTTCCTTGGGTCTCGCATTCAAATCCGTGCGGCCTGCCCAAAGCGTTCTTCTTCGAGACACCCGCGATGCTGAATGGCTGGCAGGGGAACCCGGCCAGGAGCACGTCATGTTCCGGTATCCGAGAGGCGGTGATCGCCACGATGTCGCCGGCAATGTCGTGATCGCCGAAGTTCGCGCGATACGTGCGCTGGGCGTGGGCGTCCCACTCCGAAGTGAAGACGCACTGCCCCCCGATCGCCTCGAAGCCCAGTCGCAAGCCTCCTATGCCGGCAAACAGGTCGACGAAACGGAAGGAGGGCTGCTCCGAAATGGAGTCGACATCACGTACGAATCGCCGTCGAAGCTCCCGTAGTGCAAGCGGTTCCGGCTCGCATTCACCGCTTTCCCAGCGCTTGATCGTGCGAAGCGACCTGTCAACGAGCACCGCGAAGGCAGGCTGCGAAAGCCCGCTAAGGGCCCGCAGGCCACGGACTTCAGCTGCAGCGCTTCCGTTGCCGGTATTTATTCGGACGGACGACATGGGGACAATGTGGCACCGATTTGTCCCTTCGGCAAGGCCACTTACGGTGAGCTGGAGACGCTCCCCACCGGGGCACTCCACTCGACCCCAGACTCCGGGTCTTCTCATCAATAGTTGATCACAACGGCCTGCGAGCCAAGGACCGTCGCCGATTCGCGCAAACCTCAGTGCGCTCTGGCCATCGCGTGATCGCCCGACCGCTTTGCTCGCGGCTGGGAATCCCGCTTGGACAGGGTCCATGCAGCAAGCTGCAGCCCACGAAGGCTCAACTCCGGACAAGTGGTCGAACTCGGGTGGCAGGAGCTCCCGAAGGTGTGCCGCACTGATGGCATAGATGTCGTGCGTCACATCGTACTGCATGAGAACATTGGCGTATCTGCGCGCGCTTCCGGCCCCGGCACCGGCTGCTCCCCGACGAACCCGCCCTCCTCGCGCGTCCCAGTACATCTCGTTCGCAATTCGCATGGCGGCGGCGCTTGTCACGATCTGCTTTCGGGATGCCAGCTGCTCGTACATGTTACCCGGCGACTCCGGGGGGTTGCTCAGCAGAGCGCGGACGTCCGCCGGAGACTCGTTGTGCGCCCGGATCATGTAGTAGGGTCCGGACACCAAGATGGCGGTACGCCTTGCGATAATCGCCCTTGCTCAGGATGTACTTAGCGTCCTCGGCGAGCTTGCGAGCGCCGTCGCGCTCCGGACAAATGGTATCAAACAGAAAGAACGCTAGCCAAGACCACAATGCCCGGGTCACCGAAGAGATCACGCTCCGGAATCGCAACCTCGAGCAAACTATACAACCACAGCCCGAGGTGCCATCTGGTGGGGAGCTCTCCCACCTTTGGCCGCGTGACCTGCTTTCCCACGGCAGTTGAATAGCGATCGTTCCTGAGAAAATCCTGCGGAACGTTCGATTCGTCGCCTTCGCGTATTGAATCGAGGATGCGCGATGCCTCCTGCATACCGCCGGCATTAAGTGTTCGCAGTTGCATCAGGAATCTCCCGTATCGAACAGCTCCGCAACGCCCGCCCAGAGCCGATGCCGCTGTGCGAACTTCCGGACGACATCATCGACCCAGCTCTCGGCTTCGTCGTCGTCGTCGGAATCCGGAAGGGCACCGTAGCCGAGCGAGGCGACGAGCCGGTCACATTGTCTCGGCCAATCGCTCTCAGCCTCCTCATCCCGGCCCCGTTGGACGGCTTCCCTGAGCAACTGCCTGAGTACCTCGGGAAGCAGCAGAGCACGAATGCCCGGGGCGTTCAGAAAACTCTTCCAGTCTGCAAGCCGCTCGTTGACCTGAAGGATTGGCTCCGTTTCATCGAAGGTGACCTGCCAGACCACCGAACCCAAGTCCGCCGGACGTACCAGAACGAACGATCGCGCATGCTGCGGTGCGCCTGGGGCAGACGGATGGATTCCGTCGGCCTTGGCAAGAATCAGACCGGAGTGCTCTCCTGTTCCCAGCACCTTGAGGCGACACTTCACTCCGTCGAGCGAATCAAACTCGCTAAGGGCCGTCGATGACGGTGGGCGGTGTTCGGCGACTTTTCCGTAAGGAAAGCGCATGATCGTCCAGTCGACGTACGCTTCGAGAACTACTTCCGCCTCCTCCGGCAGATCAAGTTGGGTGACGTCGAAATCCGCGCTAATCGTCGCTGGTTCGGCGCTGGTGTCGATGCGAACGTCCACCAGTTCGCGACGGATTCTCCTGCAATGCGTATAGTTGAAGCGGCGAGTCGGCATGGGGTTACTCGATCTCGTACTTGACGATAAGGTTGCGATTGGGATCGAAGCCTGTCACCCTGCACTCGAACTTCGATCCGCTAGGTCTGAAGGCGAAACGGTTGTCTTCGCGCAGTGTGATTTCGGCGCCCTCGACATCAACCCCCAAATCGGCCTGACTGAACGTGAAGTCGAACGGTCGATAGCGCTTGAACGGATTGCCGCGACGGACGTCATAGGCGCAGCGAACTGTCACCTCGCCGAGTACCTCGCTAGCGTCACTTGCCTCTGTGATCCTGAATCCTCCGTCGATCCTTGCAAGACGCACCCTCGGAGCACGCCCCGGCGGAATGCCGGTCGGCGGCGGCTCTCTACTGGCTCCCTTCTTCCTCCGGGTCTCCAATTCGCCACGGCGGGTTTCATCGTCCGTCGATACGGGAAAGAACTGCGCAAGCAAAAAGGGGTCATCCTCCTGCGAGGAGTGCTCCAAGGTCTTGACGATGCTGGCGGACGCAGCACGCAGAAGCTGCAAGACTTTGCCGGCGTAGGTGTACTTGTCCTTGATCAGCTGGTACTGGAGCTCGGTGTGTGCAGGTGACTCGGAGTCGCCGACCAAGACTGCGATGGGACGGTCGTCGATTGTGACAAGGGACGCAATCCCGTGCAAGGCGGTGGTCCTGTCCTCGGGAATCGTTATGCCTTCGCGTACAAGCAGCGGTCGTGCCCGGCCGAGCCCTTCGACGCGCTGCATGTACACATCGAAGTGAGTCGGCCGCGGTCTCTCGTCTTTTGGCTTGACCTCGATCGGCACGCGCACGTTGAGCAGCTCCCCTTCTTCCAAGCGATGCAGGAGCCGCTGTTCGTCCCCTTCGCCAAATGGCGTTTCAGGCCACTCCATCTCGTCGTAGCGAATCCGCGAGCCGAGCTCCGTAAGGCCTGTGTCAGAATCCGCAATCGCGATTCCGATGCTTACGTACGCCCTGTCCAATTCAGACTGGATGTCGTCAACCATGGCGCGCAGGCTGCCATCGTCCAGCACCGTACGCTGGCCGTTGTCGTCGATCTCCACTATCAGGTCGCGGCGCAGAATGGGCAGGAAGTACTCGCGGATAGCAGCTTCGAGGAGGGACTCGCCGGAGATCTCCTCGGTGATCCAGGGAACCACGACCGACAGCCCCGGCTCTTCCTGACGCTGCAATGCGAACAAGGTGCGAAACGCGGCCAGTACGCTTCGCTCGACCTCGGGCATTACGAGAGAGCTGTCACCGCTTCGCAAACCCCAGTGGCCATCCGGGTGGAATGACTTCGCGGACGTGCCGTGCGTCTTCAGGACGACTCGGCCCATGAGCGCCGGGCCGCCGCCTGTGGACGGTACTGTGTAGCCGAACCAGCTGCTTCCATCGCTGGCCATCGGGAACACGAACTTCCCCACACCCCATCGCCCGCGGTCCTCACCTTCTTTCCCGCTTCTCCCCAAGGCGCGGAAGAAGAGAAAGAATGGATTCCGCTCGGAACCGAATGGCTGCCACTGCGCAGGATCGCCGGTCAAGCCGCTTGTACCGAAATCCTCGACCACCAGAAACGGAATCGGTGCACTTCTCACCGGAGGACTCCGGAGGCCCGCGTTCTTCGCGGCCATGTGCTCCCAGATGCCTTCGAGGAATACCTCGGCGCCGGAGAAGCGAGCGGCCATGCGGCCGCGTCTCAGGCAGAACCTTACCCGGGCCGTTCCGTCTCTGGGTCGGCGCGCATCGAGTGAGTTCTGGATCGATTCCCGGACGACTCCACGAGCGAGCACGCCATCACTACCACGCGTAAACAGCGCCTTCGTGAATTCCGGGTCCGAGACGTTGTCACCAGGCATGAATTCACGGAAATGCCACGTCGCCCTCATCAGTTCTCCCGACACATGGGCCGTCTATTTTCCGGTCAGCTCCCATTCCCGCCGCGTCGCCTACCCGAGTCGCCGATACACGCGGCCAAACGTGGCTATCGACGGCATCGTGCCTTCCGACCCATAGATACGCACCGCCTCTTGGCTTGAGCGTTCTTCGACGGGCGCCAGCGACATCCCACGAAAACCTCCTATCCAAGCGAACGGTCGCAAATCTGTACCGAGCCGCATGATCCCAACTTGCGGCCGTTGTTCGTCCGACCCGCTTTCGATCCACCGCGGAATATCCCACGCGAAACTGCGCCCCGACACACCCGCCATGGGCACTGACGATACACGACGTAACATCGCCTCCAAACTCGGCACTCCCCGGACCCAATCCCGATCCCGCCGGTCCCCGAGCACACCTTGGGCAGGACGCTCTTGAATCCGGAACACCCCCGAGGCTCCGCTCACGCGCGCGCCCGCACTCTCGCGCCCGGGCCCGACCAATTCCCGCACGCACCGACGCTCAAAGCGGATCAGGCTGCGCGCTCCAGCCTGCCGCTTCTACGCCCCGTACCCCACGCCCCACCCCGCTCACTACTCATCTCACCCACCCATCAAACCTCCCCGAGACCCGACTGTCCATATTCCGTAACCGTCTTTGGCCCCCAGAACACCCGGGACCAGGGCTGACCCCGGAGCGGCCGATAGTCCGCACGACAACCCAGCTGGGAGACGAGCCGCCCATGGACACCCTCGTCCAAGACATCCGTTACGCCCTGCGTCGCCTCCGTAGATCCCCGGGCTTCTCCACCGTCGTCCGCCTCACCCTCGGCATCGGCGCCAATACGGCCATCTTCTCGGTCGTCAACACCGTCCTCCTGCGCCCCTTTCCTCATAGAAGCCTCGATCGGCTCGTCACGATCGACCACTTCTAACCCTCCCTCAATAACTCGAGGCCGGCTCTCCGCCCCGGACCGCGAACTGACCGAAAGAGGCCAAGTCTTCGACGGCCTCTTCCTCGAGAACGGCTGGGCCCCCGCCCTCACGGGCACCGGCGAGCCCGACGCCTCCAGGGACGCCGCATCTCCGGTCCGTACTTCTCCACGCTGGGCGTCCCCGGGGCCCGCGGCCGCGCGCTGCAACCCGACGACGATGCCCTCGGCAGGAACCACGAGGTCGTCGTGTCCTGGAGACTCTGGCAGCGCGAGTTCGGCGGCGAGGCCTCCACCACCGGCCGCTCCGTCATCCTCAACAACGAGAGGTATCAGGTCGTCGGCGTCATGCCGCAGGGGTTCCAAGAGCTCTTCAACCCGCAGGCCGACATCCAATGTCGCCAATCTCCTCCTCGCCCGCGTGGCGGCGCGCATGAACGAAGTTGCCATCCGGTCGGCGTTAGGTGCGTCGCGCCGCACCCTTGTCAGGTAGCTCCTCGTCGAGTCGGTCGTCCTGGCCCTGCTGGGTGGCGTCCTCGGCATCGGCCTCGCTTGGCCGGAATGCGCGCGGTCATCGCCCTCCGCCCCGCCAACATCCCGCGCGGCGACCAGCTCGCGATCGATGCAACGGTCTTGGGCTTCGCGCTCCTCGTTTCGCTCGTGACCGGGCTTCTCTTCGGGTTGATCCCCGCGATCCAAGCGTCGCGCACGAACCTGCAGCACAGGCTGAAGTAAGGCGGGCGCAGCTCTGCTGTCGATCGTTCGGGGCACCGCCTGCGCAAGGGGCTGGCCGTCGCCGAAATGGCGCTCGCCCTCACCCTGCTCACCGGCGCCGTCCTGCGCGTGAAGAGCTTCGCGCGCCTCTCCAGCGTGGACCCGGGCTTCGACGCGAGCAACCGCCTCACATTCAGCATGCAGCTCCCCGCCGCAAGGTACACGAACGACACCACGCGGCTCTGCTTCTGGAACACTGCGGTGCCGCGCCTCGCCGCGCTCCCGGGAGTCGAGGGCGTCACCCTCACCTTGACACTCCCCTTCAGCGGCAACGGTCCACGGGGAGCTTCAGTGTCGAGGGATACCCGCCCGCGCAGGGGCAGCCGGGTCGGTGGGGGACATCCGCATCGTGAACGCCGACCTCCACAAGGTGATGCACGTGCTTCCGAGTCCGCCGGGCGAGTAATTACGTCGCGTCAATCAGCAGGGAACGACAATGCGCGCGGGAAACCCCACCGATTATTCCACCGCGTGCATTGAAATACGCGCGTGTGCACGCGGGGCGCGCTCTCCGAGACGTGCTCGCGCGCGCCACATCTCGAGCTTTGCCGCACCGCGATGAAGTCGCCTCGACGCGCCGCACGCCGCTCGCTCAAAGCGCGACTGGTCGATACCGGGGACCGGCCCACCTGGCCGAGTTACCGCCGCCGTAGCGCTCTGCCATCGCAGCAGCTACCGTATGCAGAACAAGGCCCGCTTACGAACTACTCACGCGCGGGTCGTTGTGCCTTCGATGGGAGCGGCGGCGGCGCACGCGATACTCTGGAGGTTTCGTATGAGTTCCGATCCAGTCAGTCCCGATCCGGGCTTCGACGACTCTGACGCGAAGCACATCATGGCGCGCGCTGCAGCGCTCGATGCCCAACGCAGCGAGCGCCTTGACGCCGCCGCGTTGCGCGCCATCGCTACCGAAGCCGGTATCTCGCCGGCCGCGGTCGACCAGGCGATCCGTGAGCGGTTGCAGCCGCCAGCCCCCGGAATACGCTCGTGGCCAGCTCGCCACCTTGGAGTGCTCGTTCTCCTTGGGCTTGTCGGTGCCGTGTTCCTTTCTCGTCTGTTTCCCTGAGCGGTCTCGGGTCTACACCGCCTCGGCATCGCGACCGCCGCCTGGCGCGTGACCGCCACCTAACGACCAATGCCGTTGCCAGATCCGAGGAGTGGCGCGGGGCCAGGCCCCGCGCCCACGATGTACTCGCTGATTCCCGTCATCCTCGCGACCCTGCTGTTCGTCTCCCCACGCAGGTCGCTCTCGCAAACGGCGTCGCCGCGGACACTGGTCGCCGTGCTGGCGCACGCCGATGACGAGGGGCCGGCTGCGCCGATACTCGCCCGGTACGCGCGCGAGGGCGTCCAGGTCTATCTGCTGATCGCAACCGATGGCGGACAGGGCACCGGCTTCGCCGCCGCGCGCGGGGACACGGCGCCGCGCGGCCAGGACCTCGTGCGTGCGCGTACCGAGGAGGCGCGCTGCGCCACCCAGGCCCTCGGGGTGAAACCGCCCATTCTGCTGGCCTTTCCGGACGGCAAGCTCGGTGACTACGTCGGCGATCGCGCGCTCGCGTACCGATTGACGCAGCGCATCGCCGAGGAGCTCCAGCGTTTGCATCCCGATGCGATCGTCACCTGGGGGCCGGAGGGAGGGATGGGGCACCCGGACCATCGAATGGTGAGCAGCATGGTGACGCAGCTCCAGCGCGCCGGAGCGCCTGGGGTTCCCGATCGCGTCTTCTACATGTATTTGCCCGCCGACGCAATTCGCGACATGAATCCGCAGCGTGGTGTGCCGCCCTTCCTGGTGCCGGACCCGCGGTATCTGTCGGTCCGGGTGCCGTTCACCCCGGAGGATCTGCAGGCGGCGGGGCGCTCCATGGCGTGTCACAAGTCGCAGTTCACGGCCGAAGACGTGCGGCGCGTTCAGGCAGCTACTGCGCAGTTCTGGAACGGCGCCATTCCGCTCAGTCCCGCGTTCCCGACCGCAGCGCTCACCGATCTGTTCCCGTAACACACCATGACAACGGTGGGTACGGGCTCGCCCTATCGCTTTGCGATGTCACGTCCGTGGGCACTGAGATCGAACGGCCGCACCTGCCCTTGGGACGCATTTGTCATTCCGGCAACCGGGAACTCCGGGACAATACGGCACGTACGCTGGACAATCCCCTCCCCTCCTTCCCCCCTTGCCCGAGGCCGAGATGACTCGTCGATCGAAGTCGTTCCTGCTGTCGTGCGCGATCCTGCTGCTCGCGCCCGCAGCACTCGCGGCGCAGCAGCTCGAAGCCGGCCAGTGGACCGGCACGGTGACGCCGCCAGGCGGCGACGTGCTCCAGGTGACGTTCGACGTGACCGCCAGCGGTGACACCACGAAGATCACCATGAACGCCGGACCGATGGGGGCGCAGCCGCTCACCGAAATCCAAGTCCTGGCAGACCGGATCACGTTCAAGTTCACGCCGGGTCCTGTCGTGAACTGCACGCTCATGCTGCGCAAGGACCGGAGCTACCAGGGGGACTGCCTGGATCCCGATGGCGGGAAGGGCGTGATCCTCATGACGCCACCGAAGAAATAGGCATGCGGCAGGGCACATCTCCCCTCGCACGCGCTAGAAGCGGTGCGAGCCGGGTGACCTGTATCACGTGTCGGCGATATCGAGATCCTGTGCCTGCGTCCGGCACGCCGCGATCAGAGCTGTTGGTCGATTCTGGACGGCCCTCTCCTCCGTGCCTTCCTTGAGAAGCATCGAAACGGCGACCGACGGGCGCTGGTCCCGCCGATCAGCCCATGTCCTCTAACGGCCGGATCTCGCACTCGCCCTCGAACTCCGGCCAGTGCACCCGGTGCAGCTCCATGAAGCGTTCACCGATCTCGAGCGCGTGCTCGCGCGACTTCGCATTGACGATCGCGTAGCCGCCGATGATCTCCTTGGCTTCGGTGAATGGGCCGTCGATCGTCTTGATCTTGCCGCCGGCGAGGCGGACGCGTGCGCCGTCCTTCGTCGGCTTGAGGCCGGCGGTGTCAACGAGGGTGCCGTCCTTGAACGACGCCTGGACGAATTCGCCCATCGCCTCGAAGAGGCCCGGCGGCGGAGTACGGTTCCAGTAGTCTTCGGCGTGCTTGATGAGCATGAGGTACTTCATTGTCGGTCTCCCTTTTGTGGTGGTTACACCATGGCGTCGATCGAGGGGGCCCGAAATCGACACCGGGGAAACGCGACCGGTCCACACGCCTGCGTAACGGTAAAAAGGACGGACTCAGCCATTGCGGGCAGGACCTCTGGCGAGCGTGACGCCGAGGCGTCACTTTCTCAACACACCCCGGAGGGTCGACGATGCGTACCATGACGCGGACTCGACAGCTTGCGGTCCCGACAGGTTAGGGTCCCTGCCCCGCCCGACACCAGGCGTAGCGGCGCCTGCGCTCCTACTCCCCCCCTCGACCCGGCCGCGGCAATGCCGTTGGCGGCAGGATGCCGTTCAGGCGCATGTAATTCGCCAGCTGGCTGTAATGATCCGCCAGGTCGACGCGTGGCCGAGCACCATGTTCGCGCGGCAATGTTGCGCGTGTTGCCATTGAATGTCAGCGCCACCTGCTCGGCCGAGCTTCGCATCATCGAGCTGCGCAAACGCGTTCTCACAGAACGTGAACGACGCCTTGAGCTTGGCCACCAGTTTATCCTTTGGCCATGTCGCCTTGACGGAATCCGCCGTCGCGGTGTCCTCCGCGGACAGCGTCGCCTTCATGTCGCCAAAGGTGCTGCAGAAGAAGTAGTTGTCGCTCGCCACGTGCTGCGCGATGTAGCCGATGGTGAGCTGCGCGGGCGTCGGCTTGTAGCTGAACTTGGACTCGGGAATCGAATCGAATGCCTGCGCGATGTTGCGGTGGAGGGCCATGGTACGGCCGCGGAATGCCGTAGTGATCGGATTGGCCGGCGGCGGCGGAAGCCTGCTGGGCGGCAAGGCCCACCGGCAAGGCCAGCACCAGGATAAAGGCAGGAAGAGTCTTCATGCGTTCTCCAAGGAAGATTGCAGGGGACGAAGCCGTGAGACTACATGGGCAGGACGAACTGCGCAACAGCCTTGAATGCACTACTGGGCCAGGCCAGTCGGCCCTCCGAGCAACGTACGATCATCCTTTGGATATGCGGCATCATGTTCTCTGGTATCGGCCGTTCACAGGGTTGATGAGGAGTTGCCACGCGGTGCCGGGGCGATGTAACTCGCCACGACGCGACGCGTAGGGCTGACTGCCCCCTCGCTGACTGCCGCCCGGCACTCCCGGTGCTATTCCCGGATGGCCATGTGCGAGGGGAGAGCCAGCCGGCGAACACAGAGGACACCCATCATGACTGCCGTTCCGGTTGCCAGCGTCGCTCGCTGGCCTTCGCACTGGCTGCGCCAGCCGTCGGTCCAGCGTTATGCACGGACGGCCGGCGTGCTGATACTGCTCTCGACGGTGTTCGGCGTCGTGGGGGAAGCCTATCCCCTCGAAGATCATCGTGCCGACCGATGCCGCGGCTACCGCCGCGAATGTCACCGCCCTTTGACTTCCTGTTCCGCCTGGGGTTCGCCAGCTACCTGGTGGAAGCGGTGTGCGACGTCACGCTGGCGATCCCATCTTCTACGTGTTGCTCCGCCCCGTGGGACGGACGCTGGCGCTGCTCACAGCGTTCGCTCGGGCTCATTTCCACCACCCTCTACGCGCGTGGCCGAGGCCTTCTACTTTGCCCCCTCGCTCATCCGGCGGGCTGACTTCCTGGGCGTTCTCGCCTGAGCAACCTGAACGCGCTCGCGCTCCTGTCGTTCAGGCGTGTTCAACCGAATCCCCGCCGCGAATCTTCCTGGGGTTCTACGGGCCCTGGGCTGGGTGCTCCGCGGGTATCTCATCTTTCGCTCCGGCTATCTTCCTCGGGTGCTGGGCGTGCCTCGCCGCACTCGCTGGCCTGGGATTCATTCGCGCAGAACATCCTGATCGTCCTGGCCCGCCCCCCCCCCCCTCCCCCCCCCCCCTCCTCCCTCTCCTGCCCATGCCTCGACCTTCCGCTGCTGCTGCCCACTCCGGCGCGTATGTCTCGGGGCATGGCATTCGATGGTCTGGCTGCTCGTCGCGACGGGCGGGTGGACGTCTCCGAGTGGGAGGCGGGGCAGGCGGCGGCGCCGCCGGTGGGGTGTGAGTCGCCGCCCCGTTCTCGCGGCTGCGGCCGCACGGCGCCACGCACGCACCGTCCGCCGCTCCCTTTTCCGGTGTCCTCGACTGTCTTCCGCGGTAGATTGGACCAGCCGACTGGGTACTCGCCCCTTCGACGCATGGATGACAGGATGCATGCCGCCGGAGTTCGGACCGCCTGCCGTCGTCGCGCCAGGTCATGAGCTGCTGGGAGCGATGCTGCTCTCGTTAGGTGACCCGAACGCCGCGGCCGGGGAATACGCGAAGGCGCTGCAGCTGCAACCGGGGCGCTCGGCGGCGCTGCTGGGCAGCGCCCGTACAGAAGGGACGCGCGGGCGCGCCGCCGAGGCCAAGCAGGCGTACCGCCAGCTGGCCGGCAACTGGTCCGCTGCCGACGTAACGGTGCCCGCACTGGCCGAGGTGCGCCAGCACGTCGCACGACCGTAGCGACGCGCGGCCTCACCGTCCCCGTGGCCGCCGCGACGGCCGGGCGTATCTTTGGGACGGTTATTCCAACGGTCCCCTTCGCGAGGTGCGTATGACGGACACGTGGGCTCCCCTTCCCCGTCGCGTCGCCCGTGCGGCGCTCACCGTGGCGCTCACTGTGCTGTGCGCACCTCGCTGATCCATCGCGCAACAGGCGCCCGACGTCAAGGCGCGCCTCAAGGGGCTCGACGAGTACATGGCACAGCTGATGAAAGACTGGGATGCGCCGGGGATCGGAGTCGGGATCGTGGTGAAGGATTCGCTCGTCTTCGCGAAGGGGTATGGCTATCGCGACTACGGCAAGAAGCTTCCATACACGCCGACGACGACGCAGCCCATCGCGTCGAACACGAAGCTCTTCACGGCCGTCGCGGTGGGGATGCTGGTCGAGGAGGGTAAGCTGCGCTGGGACGAGCCGATCAAGCAGTTCGTGCCGTCGATCCGCTTCTACAACGACGATCTGGACCGGTCGGTGACCATCCGCGACATGCTGTCGCACCGTACGGGCGTCACGAGGCACGACTTCATCTGGTACAAGTCGTCATTCACCCGGCGCGAGCTCTGGGACCGGCTGCGCTATCTCGAGCCTTCGGCGCCGATCCGCACGACCTTCCTCTACAACAATCTGATGTTCACGGCGGCGGGGCAGGTGATCCAGGAGCTCAGCGGGCAGACGTGGGAGCAATTCGTCCAGCGCCGCATCTTCGACCCGCTCGGGATGTCGCGGTCCCGCTCACGATCGCGGACAACCTGCAGGGGCCGGAGCCGGCCGTACCCTACTCGGAGCGGCGTGACAGCTCGGTGCTCTACCGGCAGCCGTACTACACGGCGGAAGTGGCGATCGCGCCGGCCGGCGCGATCAACTCGAACGCGCTCGACCTGTCGCGCTGGGTCACCGCCCTCCTCAACGGCGGTCGCGTGGGCGGCAGGCAGGTGATCCCCGCGACGGTACTTCGTGGACGATGGCGCCGTCGATCGCGATGCCAAATGCGGCGCTCGAGACGCGCGGCTGGGGGGAGAACCTCAACCAGTACTATGGCATGGGACGCTGGGTGTCATCGTACCGCGGTCACCTGCGGGCGCTCCACGGCGGCGACCTCCCGGGGTTCCACTCGCAGATCTCGATCATGCCCAACGATTCGATCGGCGTGATCGTGCTGGTCATCGGCGACCACGTGGCATCGTTCTACAACGGGCTCACGTTCGATATCTACGAGCGGCTCCTCGGCATGTCGCTCACGCCCTGGTCGGAGCGGCTCAACGGAATCCGGCTCAAGAACAAGGCGGCGGCCACGACGTCCCGCACGGTGGCCGCGGTCGGCCGCGTGCCGGGCACGAAGCCGTCGCATCCGCTGGAAGACTACGTGGGCGAGTTTGTGCATCCCGCGTACGGTGTGATCACCATCGCGCGCGGCGACACCGGGCTCACCTTCGACTTCCACGGCATCAGGATGCCGCTCACCCACTTTCACTACGACCGGTTCGACACGCCTGACGACGAGGAGGATGGGAAGTTCTCGCTCAACTTCGGGACGAACCCGATGGGTGACGTGGAGAGTCTGGAGGTGAGCCTGGACGAGGCGGCGGTCACGTTCACGCGGCAGGTACCGGCGGCGCTGACGGCCGACGCCACGCTCGGCGGTACGCCGGCACGTACACGTCGCCAAGCGGCGGCAAGGTGGCGGTGACGTTCCTCCGGGAAAGGGCATCGCGATTCGAGGCGGGCCGGACCTGCAGCCGTGGCGGCCGAACCAGTTCCGGGTGAAGGAATTCCCCGATGTCGTGATCTCCTTTACGGTCGAGGGCGGACGCGTGACGGCGATGCGGCAACGGGATCCGAGCGGCGAGTTCGTGTTCCCGCGCTCACCGTGAGCACGCACGCTACAGTGAATCGTTAGGTGGCGTCGCGAGGGCATCGGCTGGGGGACGAGCGGGAGCGCGGCACGAAGCAGCTGCATCGCCACCAGCGGGAGGCGCCCGGACCCCTTTCTCAGGCCGCGCTTCGCGCAGGCGATGCCTCGTCGACGCGATCCGTGCGGCGGAGGCCGCTTGCCGGCATCGGCTGGCGCTGCAAATATACTCTTCGGATTCCTGCCGACCAGCCCGGTGTCCGTGCAGCATTTCCCAATGCGGCTCAGCAGGCGCCGGTTCACAACGCACCACGGACGGTTCCTATGCGTCGTGACGCCTCTGTCTTGCCCAGGTGTGCAACGGTCCTCGTTGTCCTGCTGTCGCTGGTGGCCTGTCAGGATGCCGCCGGTCCGAAATCGGGCGTCCTGTTCGTGGCCATCAGCACGAGCGGTGGCGATCTGGACCTCAACGGCTATGTCTTTCGCCTCGACAGCGCAACCTACCACATCGCGACGGATTGGAACCTGAAATTCCACCCGACCACGCGCGACCACACGATCGCGCTCGAGGATATCGCCGACAACTGTCTGCTGGATGGTCCGACCGAACGCCAGCTGACCACCCCCGTAGGCGACTCGACGCATGTCCCGTTGCACGTGACCTGCTACGAGACGGGGCTGCGGATCACGACCGCAAGTACCGGCTTTGACATCCCGCCGTTGGGCTACGCTGTAAACGCGACCCCCGTGACCTGCTCCGAGCCCTCACAATGCCTGGCTTCCGGGCCGGCGGTGTTGTCGCAAGTCGGCGCCAACGGCGAGGCGCTGATCACGCGTCTTCCGGCCGGCCAATATGAAGTACGTCTGGACAACCACTATCGGAACTGCCGGCTGAACGCGGGATCCGCGGAGTCACCGGGCCTGCAGACGGTGGTCTCACGCGCGCTGTCGGCGGTGCAGTTCGCGCTCGATTGCCGGCGCCTCGTTCTTGCGTTCACGCGCTTCTCCAGCGTGGTGGTCACCGATGGGCTTGTCGATGGGGCGACCTATGTCGGAGGCGGCCTCGGTCCCGCCTGGTCCAACGATGGTAGGCGCATCATCTACCCATCCATCAGGTGCGACCACCTCGATGTATGCACACCGGCAGGCCTCCAGGTGGTCGAACCGCTGGACCTGACGACCGCCCGGCTGCTTACTACCGACACGACGGATGCGGACCCCGCATCGAGTCCAGACGGCACGAAGATCGTATTCAGCCGAGGGCCCGAGGGCGCGCGCCAGCTGCACGTGATGCACGCGGATGGGTCCTCTGTGACAGACTTGACGCTGCCGGTGAGGGACGCAACGCAAGCCGCGTGGTCTCCTGACGGCTCAAGGATCGCGTTCAGTTGCGAGATCGACGCCGGGAACCTCGATGTGTGTCTCGTCAATCCGGACGGCTCGGGCCTGGTGCGGCTCACCGGCGAACCCGGACTGGACGCCGATCCGACGTGGCGGCCGGACGGGCAGCTCCTGGCGTTCACGACCGACCGATTCAGCGGCACGAGCGAAACCGCGATCACGACCATGAGGATCGACGGTTCCGGCATCGCGGCACTCCGAATGGGACGCTCTCCGGCCTGGTCCCCCGACGGGACCCTTCTGGCTTTCGAGGCGCTGATCTGCACGCCGAGCGGTTGCGGGAGTGACGGCGTGCACACCATGGCACCTGACGGATCCATGCTGACCCGCATTGCGGCGGGGACCGGTCAGACGCCGGCGTGGCGGCCGTAGAGCCGCGCCAGACCCTCTTTCAGGAGTCGCTCGCTTCCGGTGGTGCCTTGGTCGCGCTCGATCGGCGGGACGGCCGCATCATCGGATCGTCGCGCTACTTCGGCTACAGCGAGGAGGAGGGCGAGGTGGAGATCGGGTGGACGTTTCTCGCACGCTCGTATTGGGGCGGCCGCTACAACGGCGAAATGAAGCGGCTGATGCTGGAACACGCGTTCCGGTTCGTTCCCCGCGTGGTCTTTCTTCGTCGGCCCGACCAACTATCGATCCCAGCGTAGTGGCGAGGCGGCGAGGATAGTGGATGCCAGCACGACGCCGATGCCCAGCATGGCGCTGCCGGGCAGGATTCCAGAAACGGTTCGATTGAGCATCGCGGTCATCCTCGGCTGGACGTGATCGGACCGGAGGGTTGCGTCCGGCATGACCGGCGCGACCGGCGCGACCGCTCTGGGTGCGACGAACTCGGGACTCCCGCGGTTCGTACGGGCGTCTTTCACCAGTTTGAACGCATTCTTGCCCGGGGATCCGCCAGGTGAGGTGCGACCCGTCGCAGTCGTTTCCCGACCGCCCCCGCCACCGTATCTTGAGCCGCGCAGACGCGGCACCATCCTCGTCGTTCGGCGTGGCCCACCATCAGCGAGAGACACCTTGAGACACCTCACGCACTCCGCGCTGCCTGCCCTGCTGCTGGCCGCTTCTGCCTGCGGACCATCGACGACGTACGATCTCGTCATCGCCAACGGCCGCGTCATGGATCCGGAGTCAGGCCTCGACGGGGTGCGCCAGGTCGGCATCTCGGGCGGGCGCATCGTTGCGCTCTCGGAGGCGCGTCTCCAGGGCGTGCGTACGATCGACGCGTCGGGACTCGTGGTCGCGCCCGGATTCATCGACCTGCACGAGCACGGCCAGCAGGAACTGGCGTATTCCCTGATGGTCCGCGACGGCGTGACCTCCGGCTTCGAGCTCGAGGTCGGCACCGACGATGTCGCGAAGTGGTACGCGGCTCGCGACGGCGGCCAGATCGTGAACTACGGCGTGAGCATCGGACACATCCCGGTGCGCATGCGCGTGCTCGGCGATCCCGGCACCGGTCTCGTCCCGGCCGGCATCGGCGGTAGCGGCACGGCTACCGAGAAACAGATCGCAGAAATGGAGTCGCTGCTGCGCAAGGGGCTGGCCGAGGGCGCGCTGGCCGTAGGTGCCGGGAGCGCGTACACGCCGGGCGCGACGATGCAGGAGATGGAGCGCGTATTTCGCGTGGCGGCGGAGGGGGGCGCGTCGGTGCACATCCATATGAGGAATGGCGTGGCCGGCCTCGACTCGACGATCGCGGCGGCCGCCGCGGCCGGGGCCAGGCTCCACATCGTGCACGTAAACTCGAGCGGCGACAGCGCCCTCACGGAATTCCTGGCCCACATCCAGGCCGCCCGCGATCGGGGCCAGGACGTCACGACCGAAGCGTATCCGTACGCGGCGTCGATGACCGAGATCACGTCGGCGCTGTTCGATGACTGGAAGAGCTGGTCCGACCCGCAGTTCGCGCAGATCCAGCTCGTCTCCAGCGGCCAGCGCCTGACGCGGAAGACTTTCGGCGAGGCGCGGAAGAACGGCGGCACCGTGATCATGCATACCCGCACCGAGGAACAGACGCGCCAGGCAATTCTGAGTCCGCTCACCATGATCGCGAGCGATGGATTCATCGAGAACGGCCGCGGGCATCCACGGGCGTCGGGGTCGTTTTCCAAGGTGCTCGGCAAGTACGTGCGCGAGGAGCACGGGCTCACGCTCATGGACGCGCTGCGCAAGATGACGCTGATGCCGGCGCAGCGGCTCGAGGCGCGTGTACCGTCCATGGCGCAGAAGGGGCGCGTGAAGGTCGGCGCGGATGCGGACCTGACGCTATTCGACCCGGCGACCGTGATCGATCGGTCGACGTACGAAGACGCGACGATTCCCGCCGCCGGGATTCCCTATGTGATCATTGGGGGGCAGGTGGTGGTCGACAGCGGCAAGGTGACAGCGGCGAGGCCAGGGCGCGCGATCCGGGCGGCGGTGAAGGCGTCGTAGCGTCAGGCAGGTTCGGATGTGGTGGCGTCTCTCGATCAGCACTGCGGCGGGAGGTCGCACAACGACAGTGCACAGGAGGATTTGATGGTTCGCGTATCCGTGGAAGGCGATCGCGTCCGGTTCGACGTGGAGGGCTGGGACCAACTCTGGGCGCTCAAGAGTCAACTGGAGATCCCCGTCGCGCACATCCGGGCCGTGCGGGCGGATCCCGAGCCTGCGCGCGGGTGGTGGCACGGCTTCCGCTTGCCGGGTACCCAGATTCCCGGCATCCTGACGGCGGGAACGTTCTACACCTCCGACGGTGCGGCATTCTACGATGTCCATGATCCCGAGCGGACGATCGTGATCGACCTCGACCATGAGCACTACCGGCGGCTGATCATTGAAGTGGAGCATCCCGACGCCGCGGTCGCGTTGCTGCAGTCGGCAATCTCCGGGCGCAGCATCCCCTAGTCCGCTATCTCCGCCAGCGCGAGTTAGAGTCCATGAACAACCCGATTCCAGGGCGTCGGGCACCGGCCGCCCTTGTGATGACCGTAGTTGGGTCGGCACTGCTGATCGTCGGCGTGGCCGGTTGGCTCACGGGCAACCTGCGCCCGCTTCAGGCGGCCGGGTTCGCCCTGATCGGGCTCGGTTTCGCCTGGCGCGCCCTGCGCCGCCCGCCGTAACGACGCGGGCGCAACCGTAGATGCAGCGCTGATTCGTGACGTGTCAACTTTGCCGTGATGCACCGATGACTGTCCACTTCCCCACCGACTACGACCAGTACGCTCCCACCTACGCGTGGGCGCGGTGGGCCGTGCCATGGGTCGTGGCGCCATTGGCGCGGATTGTGAATCAGGCTCCCGCCGGATCGACGATCCTCGAGGCGGGATGCGGAACCGGCAACTACATCTGTGCCCTTGCCGCCCTCCGACCGGAGCTCACGTATGTCGGATTCGACCTCTCCCAGCCCATGCTGGAACAGGCACGCGCGCGCTCCACGCCGGTAGCCTTCGTGCAGGCCAATGCCTGCCAGGCCTTCCCTTGCCACGACCGGCAGTGTGCCCTCGTGTTTGCCGTCGACGTCGTACACCACCTGGTCGATCTGCGGCGGTTCTTTCACGAGTCGCGGCGCGTGCTGTCGCCACATGGTCGCGTCGTGATCGTCACCGATTCGCCGGAGACGATGCGCGACCGCAGTCTCACGAAGTACTTCCCGGAAATCCTGAGCATCGAGCAACAGCGCTACCCCGATCCCCAACGGCTGCATGCCGCCGCCGGTGGGGCAGGCCTCCATCTCGTCGGGGAGGAGCCGTCCGTTGGCGACATTCCCCTCTCGGACCAGTTCGTGGCGCGCCTCGAGGCAAGATGTTCTTCGGCGATGCGGCTGCTTCCCGCCGAGGTGCACGCGGCGGGCATGCGCCGGGTGCGCGCTGCGCAGAGCGAAAACGCGCTCTGGCGGTCTCAGTACGTCGTGTTCCACTACGCGCCGGCGCACCCTGCCGGATGATGACCGCCAGGATTCTCTGGCCCCGGCTCGACATTCCCGGCCACCAGGAAGCAAGCGCGAGAGCCACCTGCTCTCTACTGAATGTGCAGCTCGCTCACGCGGCGGAAATGATAGCCGTAGATCGCGAGGGTGATCGCACGCGGCAGGTGCCGCGGCCGCCTCACCAGCGTCCAGAGCATCAGACCCCAGTAGTGCATGCGCTCCCGGCCCACGATGCCGAGCCGAACGGCCGATCGTGCGCCCGCGAACACGCGCTGCCACTCCATCGACGGCGCCACCACCGGCGGCTTGTACTCGCGCAGAAAGGTGCGCACGCGGCGATAGTACTGGCGCGGCGAATAGATCCCGCGAATGAGCGCCCGGTAGCGCTCCCGGAGAATCTCGAGGGTCATGGCCGGCACGATGTTAGTCGTTCCATCCGAGTTGTCGCCGGTCATGGCGCCGAGCAACCGCCCCTCGCGCTCCATCCGCGCGTGGAGCCGCGTACCGGCCGGCGCCTGCAGCAGGCCGATCATCGCCGTGACGATGCCGCTCCGCTGAATGAAGTCGAACTGCCGCTGAAAGGTGGCCGCCGTGTCGTTGTCGAAGCCGACGATGAATCCCGCGGTGACCTCGATCCCCGCTCGTTGCACGCGCTTGACGTCGGCGACCAGGTCCCGACCCAGGTTCTGCTTCTTGTTGCACTCCGCGAGCGCATCCTCGTCGGGAGTCTCGATACCCACAAAGACGGAGTCGAAACCGGCCTTCGACATCAGGGCGAGCAGCGAGGGATCGTCGGCCACGTTCAGCGAGACCTGGCTGTAGAACGGCCCCAGCTGCTTGTCCCGTCGCCAGTCGACCAGCGCCGGCAGGAGGCGCTCCTTCACCAGGCGCTTGTTGCCGATCAGGTTGTCGTCGACGAAGAACACCGAGCCACGCCAGCCTAACGATTCGAGCCGGTCCAGTTCCGCGATCACCGCGGCGATCGGCTTGGTGCGCGGCCGGTGTCCCAGCATCGCGGTGACGTTGCAGAACTCGCAGTCATAGGGACAGCCGCGGCAGAACTGCAGACTGACCGACGCGTAGCGTCTGAGGTCCGCAAGCTCCCAGAGCGGTATCGGCGTGCTCTGCAGGTCGGCGAACTCTGTGGAGGTGTAGACGCGCTGCGGGGTGCCGCGCGCCAGGTCCTCGAGAAACCGCGGCAACGTCACCTCGGCCTCGCCGAGCACGAGGTGATCGACGTCGGGAAACGCCTCAGGCTCACCGGTGAAGAGCGGGCCACCGGCGACGATTGGCACACCGGCGGCCCGGCTGCGCGCGATCACCTCGCGCGCCGACGTCCGCTGCGCGACCATGGCACCGACAAAGACGTAGTCCGCCCACGCCAGATCGTCCTGCGACAGCGCCGAAACGTTGAGGTCCGCGAGCCGCTTCTCCCATTCGGCCGGGAGCAGCGCGGCCACTGTCAGCAGCCCGAGCGGTGGAAACGACGCCTTGCGCCGGATGAAGGGCAGCGCGTGCCGGAAACTCCAGAAGGTATCGGGGAACTCGGGTGAGACGAGGAGGACGCGCATGGTTGTGGACGGTATCCGCGTTCAGCCTGGAGCGGCATAAGGGAATCCCCTGCGCCGAAAGAATGGATTCAGCGCGACCGAGGCTGCCACTACTCCGTCCCGTGGCCGGTCTATCGCGATTGCCGAGCCAGGCTCCTGGAGACACCGACCCCCAAAGTGTGCTATCGTACGCCGACCGGCAGCGGAAGGTCGGTCGCTCCCTCGAGAGCGCGAGGGCACTTCCGCTTCACCTGGACCTTGAGGACTGTCACATGTCGACGACTGCCCCGGCCGTGAAGTGGCTTGCCATCGCGGCAATCCTCGGGACGGGCCTTATCCACGCCCTGGAAGCGCAAGACTCCTTCGGCGAGGCTACGTACAAGGGTCTGCTCTTTGTCGGCAATGCTGTCGCTGCGCTCATCGCGGCGATCGGCATTCATCGCAATCAGCGCACGCTGGGATGGCTGTTGGGCCTCCTGGTAGCAGGCGGTGCCTTCCTGGCGTATGTAGCAAGTCGCACCATCGGCTTGCCGGGGCTTCCCGCTGAACCGGACGCCTGGCTCGAGCCGGCAGGCGTCGCATCTCTTGTCTGTGAGGCGGTCTTCGTGATTCTGTTCGCAGTGGCGTGGAAGAAGCGCCCCCAGGTACAGCAATGATGCGCTCCGTCCTCCCGCAGGTGTGCGCCGTGCTCGCTGCCGCCAACGTCGCCGCCTGCAGCCGGACCAACAGTGCGCCGACGCTCGCCGGCGACTGGGACGCCTATCTGGTGAACGGGTCGACTCCGAATGCCGGATTCGAGGGGTGGCGGCGTATGGGGTTTGCGCAGTTCGCGGAAAGCGACTCCGGTGTTGTGGGCGCGATTCGCCGGCGTACCGGTGAACCGATCCTCGATGTCACACGTGTCGCGTCGAACGCTGACTCGGTGACCTTGAGCGGCCCTGACGATCAGGCCATCGCCGCCGCCTGGCGCGGCGACACACTTGTCGGCGTGATGCTGTCGGGAGGCAAGCCGTCCGGCCGCCGCATCCGGCTCGAGCCGCGCCTCACGCCGTTCGTCGTGGAACAGCCCTACACGCCGTGGCCGGGACCGGTGTCCGACTCGGCATACGCGATCACCGAAGACACGCTGGTGTTCATGACCACGCGCGACGGCGCGCGCCTGGCCAGCTACATCGCGCGCCCCGTTGGCACGGGACCGTTCGGTGTGGTCCTCCAGCGCACGCCGTACACGCGTATCCTGCATCCGGCGGGCCGGTACTGGGCGTCGCGCGGATACATCTTCGTGGCGCAGCACGTGCGCGGCCGCGACGTGTCGGACGGGAACGACTTCGGCGACTACGACACCGACGTGCAGGACAGCTACGACGCCGTCGAGTGGGCGGCGCGCCTGCCTGACGCGAACGGGAAGGTCGGCCTCATCGGACACTCCGACGAAGGACGGCTGGCGTGGTATGCCGCGGTGAGCGCGCCGCCCCATCTCGCCGCGATCGCCCCCTCGGCCGCGACCGGCGACCCGTGGCGCATCGTGCCGTACGAGGACATGGTCTTCTCGCCGATCAACGTCGCCTGGGCGTGCCTGATGCGCGCGCGCACGATGCAGAACATCAGCGACCTCGACATCGGCGCCGAGCTTGCACACCTGCCGCTGAGCGACCTGCCGCAACGACTGCAATGCGGCAACGTAAAGCTGTGGGATCGATGGATCGCGCACCCCAGTCTCGACGCGTACTGGCGCGCGCATGCGGTGACGACGAACATCGCGAGAGTGCGAGCGCCGGTGCTGCAGATCTCGGGGTGGTACGACGATTCGCGCGGGCCGATCGACTACACCAACGCGCTCAACAAGGTGCCGGGGCATCCGTTCATCCGGCTCGTGATGGGACCCGGAGCGCATCGGGGCATCGACTACGTGGCCGGCGAGTTCGGACCGCAAGCTCGCGTGGACACGCGGCGCCTCCAGCTCCGCTGGTTCGATCACTATCTGCTGGGCAGGGACAACGGCGTGGACCGGGAGCCGCCGCTGGACATCTTCGTCATCGGCGACAACGCGTGGCGCAAGGAGACCGGCTGGCCGCTGGCGCGGGCGGTTCCCACCAACTGGTATCTGGCGTCCGGTGGCCTCGCGAACAGCAGCGGCGGCGACGGTGTGCTGGACACGATTCCGCCGACTGGCGCCGCGGTGGACACGTTCACCTACGATCCGGCGAATCCCACGCCGTTCCTGATCGACTCGCGCGAGCTCGAGACGTCGCTGAATGAGGATTACACGACCGTGAACGCGGCGCGACACGACGAGCTGGTCTTCACGTCGAAGCCGCTGACGAACGCAATCGAGGTGACCGGCCAGATGTCCGCCACACTGTGGGCGGCAACCGATGCAAGGGACACCGACTGGGATCTGATGCTGCTCGACGTCTTCCCCGATGGCCATGCCCAACGGGTGCAGGACGGCCTGGTGCGGGCGCGGTTCCGGAAGGGGTACGGCCGTGAGGTGCCGCTCACCCCCGGACAGGTCGAGCGCTACGACGTGGACCTCTGGTTCACGTCACGCGTGTTCGAGCCCGGCCATCGCATCCGCGTCACGGTGTCGTCGGCGCTGTTCCCCAAGTACGATCGCAATCTGAATACCGGAGCGAACAACGAGCGCGACAGCACGTTCGTGGTCGCGCATCAGCGGCTGGTGCATGATGCGGCGCATCCGTCGCACGTGGTCCTGCCGGTGGTACCGCGGTAGGGCGCAGGTTGCATTGACGCCGATCGAGCGACGTCCCATCAAGGGCCATCCCGGGGCCGCGCGCGCCGGCGGCTGTGGACTGCAACTCGCATACGGGCCGCTTCCATGGCGCCGGTCCGGTTTTCCTGTAGACTTCGGCCACTGACGCTGTGCGGGATTGGCTGACGGCTCGCAGGGTGTTCGGCGCCTTGTCCCGACGGTCGCCACAAGTGAACTCGTTAATGCTTTAGACAGACGGCTCCGACCGCGAGGTCATGATTGTCGGCATTGTTTCGACGTCCCCCGCCGTTCCCTCTCTGCGCGCCGGTCATGCTCGCTGCGAACTGGCGGACGGACCGCCAGCCCGAAGTCCGATTCGGCAAGGCCCGCGTCGCGGCGGCGCGGGATGCGCTGACCACAAACCACGCGGTGGCTCCCGAGCCCGTGACGGCATGTCCGCTGCAGCGGAGCAGGCGGATGCCCGTCCTGGTTCGGCCTGCCACGAGCCCTCGCCGTGGACACCGGCCATGCCCGCATATCATTACGACCGGCTGTTCCTTCGTTCGCACATGACAGTTCTGGGTGCGTCACTGCGGCGCGGGCGCTGGTGTCGATGAGCCGCGAGAAGCGACCGCGACAGGGCGCCGGAACTCGTCACCCGACGGACAGGTGATTACCATGAGATGCGTTCCGCGGCCACGCTGGGCAATCGCGGCCTCGAGCGCCGCCGTCGCGTGGCTCGCGATTGTGGTTGCCGGACTGATGCCATCGCCACTCGGCGCCCAGCGACCAGGGCGGGCCCGACCCACTCCCGCCGTCGCACCGCCCATTCCGGCTCACACGGCGGCGCAGAGGGTCGTGCAGTGCGAGAAGTGTCACGCCAGTCACGATTTCCTGGTTGGCAAAGGCACGCCGACGCACTCCGACTCCGCGCTCCTCGTTCCCGACTCGGTGCTCCGCGACTCGAAGCACGCCAGGCTCGCCTGCGCCGACTGCCACCCCGGCTACGACCAGGGCTACCCGCACAACACCTCGATCGTGGCCGTGCCCTGCCAGAAGTGTCACCAGCAGGAGGGCGCGGACTGGGCCGCGTCGATCCATGCCAGGAACGCCCAGACCGTTGGCGACGCGCCGACATGCGTGACGTGCCACACGCAGCACCATGTCCTGGGATCCGACGACCCCCGTTCGCCGACGTATCCGCTCAACGTGGCGAAGACGTGCGCGACGTGTCACGGCGACAAGCGGATCATCGGCACGTACTTCAAGAACCCGGACAACCCGCAGGAGGCGCAGGCGCGGACCGCGGTCGCCGAGTATTACCAGACGGTGCATGGCCTCGCGGCGACCAAATCGGGGCTCGTCGTGGCCGCCACGTGCAGCGACTGCCATGGGGCGCATCTGATCCTGCCGGCCGATTCCGCGGGATCAAGGCTCAGCCGCGCCAACGTGCCGAAGACGTGCGGCGCGTGTCATGCCGGTGTGGTCACCACATTCGACTCGTCGTCGCACGGCATGGCGCTCATCTCCGGCAAGAAGACGGACACCGGACACGAAGCGCCGGTGTGCACCGACTGCCATGCCGGCCACAAGATCGTGTCCGCCAGGGACTCCGCCTGGTTCCGCGGTGTGGTCTGGGAATGCGGCTCGTGCCACGAGCGAGTCACGAAGACGTATTTCGAGACTTATCACGGACAGGTCACAGCCCTCGGGTTCGGGATCACCGCCAAGTGCAGCGACTGCCATACGGCGCACGCGATGCTGCCGCCCAGCGACCCGCACTCGTCGGTGAACAAGGCAAACCTCGTCGAAACCTGCGGCAGGTGTCACGCCAGCGCAAACGCGAAGTTCGTGCAGTACATGCCGCACGCCGACCCGCAGGACCACGCGAAGAACCCGGGGCTCTTCTGGGTCTGGCTGTTCATGACGACGCTGCTCGTCAGCATCTTCAGTTTCTTCGGATTGCACACCGCGCTCTGGCTGGTGCGTCTGGCAATCGATCGCGTGCGCGGAGCCGGGCGCGAGGACCGCGGCGATCATGGCGACGATGGCGGACCGAGTGGCGGTGGCAGCACGCCAGGTTCGCCGGCCGACGAAGGGGCACTGTCACGCGCCGGCGATGGAGATCAGTCATGACGAACGAATCGGTTCACTCCGCCGGTGAGGCCATTCCGGTTCCGGGCCCGGTTCCCGAGGGCAAGCCGCTCTCGGTGTCAGATCGGGGGACCGGCCCGTACATCCGTCGGTTCAGTCCAATACAGCGCATCACGCATGCGCTCGTGATAGTGTCTTTCATGGTCCTGGTAATCACCGGTGTGCCCCTGCGTTTCTCCGCGGCGCCGTGGGCGGCGCCACTCATGCGCATGCTCGGCGGTGCCCAGGTGGCAGGCGCGGTGCACCGCTTCTGTGCAATGATCACGTTCGGCTACTTCGGCCTGCATCTCGTGACCCTCGTCAGAAAGCTCATGCGGGCCGAGAAGAAGTCGTCGATCTTCTGGGGTCCCGAATCGATGGTGCCGCAGCCGAAAGACATCAAGGACGTCATCGCGCAGTTCAAGTGGTTCCTCGGCGTGGGTCCGAGGCCCAGGTTCGACCGCTTCAGCTACATGGAGAAGTTCGACTACTTCGGCGTGTTCTGGGGCGTTGCCATCATCGGCGGCTCGGGGCTGCTGCTCTGGCTCCCGACGTTCTTCTCGCGCTTCCTGCCTGGATGGATGTTCAACGTCGCGACCGTTGTGCACGGCGATGAGGCACTGCTCGCGCTCGGGTTCATCTTCACGGTCCACTTCTTCAACGTCCATCTGCGGCCGGAGAAGTTTCCCATCGATCTGGTGATCTTCACGGGCCGCGCACGCGCCGAGTACGTCGAGGAGGAGCATCCACTCGAGTACGAGCGCAACGTGAAGGAGGGCCGGCTCGAGCAGCTGTACGTTCCGGCACCGTCGCGCACGGCGTATCTGACGGCGGTGTGGCTCGGGTTTGCGGCGTTGCTGGTGGGGCTGAGTGTTATCGGCCTGGTCGTCTACGCGGTACTGACGGGATGAACGCGCGCGGGCGTCGGCGTTTCGACGATCCCGCACGTCGGATCGCCCGCGGTCTCATGTTGCTCGGTAGCAGCGTGCTGCTCGGCGTTGCGGGGAGCACGCTGGCAGCGCAGGGCGGAACTGGGCAGGCGCGCGGCCAGACCGCAGCGCGCGACAGCGTCTCGGGCGCGTTCTATGCCGGCACGACGGCGAATCTCCGGCTCTCCCCCGATCCGATGTTCACGGCGAGAGTTCGGTGCGCCGAGTGCCACACTCCGGCGGTCGACAGCGCACCGGCCTCGAGGCGGATCGCGGCGATGGATCGCGTATGCACGACCTGTCACGGGACCCGGTTCGCCGGCATGCTGACCCGGTGGAATTCCGGCCTCGAATGGCGCTCCCGCGTCGTGGCCGACTACGTGCAGGGCGCGGCAGGCGATTCGCGTCTGGCGGGATCGTCCGTGGCACGTGGCGAGATCCGTGCCGCGCAGCGGACGCTGGCGGCGATCGCGGCGGCGAACGGCTTGCACAACATCCACGGCGCCGATGGCTTGCTGCGTGCCGCCCTCGATAGCGCCACCGCGGCCTACACCGCGGCGCGCGTGACGGCACCACCGCGGCCAGCGCTGGGTCCGAGTGTGGCGAATGTGTCGTGTCTCACGTGTCACTACGGCATCGAGGGCCGCCGCGACTCCGTATTCGGGCAGTCGTTCGCCCACGGCCTGCACGTGGTGCGGGGCGAGGTGCAGTGCACCGAGTGCCATGGCGCGGTGGACTACTTCGTGAGGCAGGGACGGGGCGTGGGACGCGGGACCCCTACCGCCCGGGCCGGAGAGCTCACGGTCGATCCGCGGCACGGGCGGACCATGGTGACGTCGTCGTCGTGCTCGGCGTGTCACCACGCGGCCACCCCGCGGGCGAGCTGTGCGACGTGTCACGGCAACGATGCCCGGCTCGCCGGACCGATCCGCCTGACGCTCACCATGCGCCTAACGCCGCCGGACGCGCCGGCCGCGCGCGCCGTGGCATTCGAGCATGCGCAGCATGGCTCGCTCCAATGCGCCGACTGTCATGCGCCCGGGACGAACGTGGCAAGTGTCGTGGCGTGCAACGACTGTCACGCCCAGCACCACCAGCAGGCGGCCGACTGTGCCCGCTGCCATGGCCCGGACGTTCGCGGATCGCACCTGCTCAGCAACCATCTGACCTGCACGGACTGCCACGCGCGGGCAACGCTGTCGCTGCTCATGCCGGATCGGAGCTTCTGCGTTCTCTGCCACGCCGCGCAGGCCGATCACATGCGCGGCCGCGAGTGCTCCACCTGCCACATGCAGAGCACCCCGGCCGAGCTGCAGAAGAAGATTCTCGGAATTCGCTGAGGGTCGGCCGTTCAGGCCTCTTCGGGGGATCTCGTCCTCGAACTCCGCCGGCGATCTCTGACCGGCGCCTGCACTCCCGGCTCGCGCGTTCGCTAATGCAGGTTGCCCGGGCGTCTGGCGGCCGCGGCCATGGGCGGCACACGGTGGCACGTTTCGCACGCGCCGCCGGGCTTGTGCGTGGTCTGTGCCGCGTGGCACGCTGTGCACACCTGCCGCGTCCACTGGTTGATCGCCGGCACCGTCTTGTGGCACCCGGAGCAGGCTGCGTGCGCCGTCGAGAGACTGTGCTTCGCGAGCGCGCCCCCGCGATGACAGGAGAGACACGCGTCCTGCACTTGATGGTGCTGCGCGTGACATCCATCGCAATTGAGCGCCTTGGCCGTCATCGTCGGCGCTTCGTGGCACGCGGCACACTGCACATTCGCCGCGACGTGCCGCGCGTGCGTAAAATCGCCTTGCGAGCGACGCAGCGTGTCGGTCGGCGCCCCGCCCGGGCCCGGGTGGCACTGCGCGCAGTTGCGCGTCGGCGACGGTACCGGGTTGTGATGACAGTTGTCGCAGCTCGCCGCGGACGTGAGCAGCGTGCCGCCATGGTTCGCGAATGACGTGTGACACATGCCGCACTGGAGTCCAGCCCGGACCACGTGCGGCTCGTGGCTGAACGTGCGGTCGGCAAACGGGGCCTGCTGCGCCTCGACGCCCATGTGGCACTGGAGGCACTGGTTCTCGGTCACCGGCGGTCCGAGATCCACGCCTGGCGCGCGATACGGGACCTGCGCGTCCCTCGTCGCCTGCCGCACGAGATCGAGTGCACTGCGGAGCAGCTGATCGGCGTAGATGATGTTGTGCACGCCCTTGCCGGCACGCACGAGCGCAACATTGTCGGCGGCCTGACCCAGCAGGCTGTCGGCGCGCGCCCGTCGGCCCACCGGCAGCGACCTGGCAGCCGCCATCGCATCCTGCACGACCGGATCGACGAGCGCCACCTTGCGCTCCATGCCTCGCTGCCAGCTCGGGAGCACGTTCGCGTAGCGCACGCCGTGGCACGACATGCAGGATGCGCCGTTGGCGACCTGCACGGTGTCGTGGCCGGGCAAGCGTGACGCGTCGTTGTGACACCCAACGCACGAGACGCGTGCCTGGAACATGGAGCTGGGTATCGTCGCCGCGTGCGCCGCTTCCAGCTCGGTGGACGTGCCGGCTTGCAGCCGCGACAGATACCCGCCCACCCCGGCGTAGAGCTTCTGCTGGGCGAGGTGCACGTTGCTGTGACACGCCTTGCAATCGAGCTGCGGCGTGGTGGTGAGCGCCACGATGCGGTGCTGCATCGTGGTGTGGCACTGCACGCACGCGATGGTTTCCTGGCCCACGTGCACGCGGTGCAGCATCGACGCATCGTTCATCTGCGCCAGCTTCTGCGGCTCGTTGTGGCAGCTCACGCACCGCTCGGGGTCGGCCTCGCCCGCGCCCTGCGTCACCTCGCTGTGGCACGACAGACAGTCGATCCTGTCCTTCACGAACGACGGATGGTCGACGACAAACCCTTCTTTTGACGTCACGCGCGGCGGCGACGGGTGACAGCCAGTGCACGTCGCCACCGGCTTGTCGACCGGACGTCCCTTGAAGTGGCAGAGCACGCAGGTGCCCTCGGTGACCGCGATGTGCGAGCCCTGCACGATCTGCGAATGACAACTCGTGCAATGAAGCTGGATGCCGCGGCGGACCTGGCCGAGGTGCGCCGCGTGGTCGAAGCGTACGCCCTTGTACTCGACCTCTCCCTGGATGAGCCGTGTCGAGTGGCAGCCCGAACGCAGGCACGACGCGTCCTCGATCTTGGCCCACGGACGCCCGTTCACCGCCCCGGTGAGGTCCTTCACCACCATGTTGGCGGCCTGGATCTTGGTCATCGCCTCGGCTTTGATGCCGGGTGCGATGTGGCACTTGATGCACGGCACGTCGCGGTGCGTCGACTTCTCCCAGGACGCGTGGTACGGCTGCATGATGTGGCAACTGCCGCAGAACCACGGCTGGCTCGAGACTTCTACGAAGCCCGCCGTCCCGACAACGAGCAGAACGATGCCGAGGATGGCGATTGGCACCGCGACCTTCGCGGTGCGCGAGAGCCGGCGGCGGGCCGTCGGTGACATGTCCTACGACTCTGCGTCCCGCGTGTCGCTGCGCAGCGACCGCAGCGCAAGCCACGCGAGCGCGACGGCGGAGAGCGACAGGAACCAGACGGGCAGGAGGATAAGCTTGTGTTCCCAGCGCGATTCCTCACTCGCCGTCGCCATGCGATCGAGCTCGATCGAGCCGGCGCTCACGCGCCCCTCGAGCCGCTCCACTCCGTCGAGGTCGAGCCCGTGCTGTATCTGCGCAATCTGCAGGTAGTCGGTCAGCGTGGATTGATACCGGAACCGCGCGTCGGTCGCAGGGTGGCCGGTTACCGTCAGGCGGTCGACGGCACGGCGCGCCGACCGCAGGTCGAGCGTCGCCTGGGTCATCCGGTGCTGGAGATCGACCGCGGTCTGGTGCAGTCGCGAGTCGCCCGCGTGGCAGCGATCGCACGTACGCGCGATGCTGTCGTCGGCCACGCGCTGCGTACCGTGGTTGGTGTGGCAGCCGAGGCAGCCCTTGAGCCGTCCCGACCGCGTGGCGGCGCCATGCGGCCCCGTATTGAACGCGGTCGCCACGAGCTGATGACAGTTTCCACACACGCTCGCCACCTGGGTATGCGTAGGCGGGAGCGCGGAATGCGCGCCATGACAGGACACGCACGTCGGCGCCGCGAAATCCCGCTTCTGGAAAAGCGCCAGGCCGTGGGCGCTGGCGGTGAACTGCTCGAGCTGGTCCGTGCGGATCTGGTACTTCGCCATCAGCTTCGCGTCGGCATGACAGTGCGCGCAAGTGCCGGGGATGTTCGTCGGGTACACCTTGCTGCGCGCATCGTAGGGCGGATAGATGACGTGCGTGCCATGGCAGTCGGTGCACGTCGGCGCGTTCGCATCGTGCCGGTCGAACAGGAGCTGCCCATGCCGGCTGGTGCGATACTCCGCGAGTTCGGCGGTGTTCAGGCCGTACTCGCGCATCTTGTTCGGATCGGAGTGGCACGACCCGCAGAGCCGCGCCGTCGCGATCTTGTCGAGGTGCCCCGTAAAGCCGTTGCCGTGGGCCGCGGGAAGCTGGGACGCCGCGGCGTTGCCGCCGTGGCATTCGACGCACTGCACGCCGTTGTCGGAGTGCACGCCGACCGTCGCGGCCTCGCGCTCTGCGGCATGGCAGGTGAGGCAGCGATTCGGCGCGGACGTGGGGGACTGCTGCGCGGTGAGCGCGCTCGATTGCACCGCGAGGCCGAGTGCGATGGCGCTCGCGAGCAGCAGGGGGCCGAGCGTCGTGGGGCGGCTCATTTCGGTGTGCGAGCGGTGGGCAGCGAATCCACGGGGCCCGCGGGAAGGACCAGAGACCCGAGCTCGCCGGAGCTCGGCGCCGTCCGCAGACGCCATCCTGCGCCCCACGCCACCGCGAACCCGAGGAAGAATGCGATGCCGAGTCCTGCGACGAGCGGACGGCGGCGCAAGCGCCGTTCGGGGGCCCGATCGAACAGCGGCAGCGTCATCAGCACGATGCCAAGGAGCAGGAAGGCGCCGAAGCCCCACGGGCCGAGGTAGTAGAAGAGCGCGCGCGAGACATCCGCGACGACCCACGTGGCGTACAGCTCAGCGGGCGGATGGCTCGCGTCGGCCGGCGGCGCCACATCGCGCGGATGCAGTACAGCGGCGGTGACCGCGACCGCGACGACGAGCACGGCGACGCTGATTGAGCGGAGGAGATGGACGGGGAAAAACGGCACACCGTCCCGTGTGCTGGAATCGCTCGGCGACACGACGAGCCTGTCCTCGTCGTGCGGCCCGGCGACGCCGTGCTTGCGAAGCAGTTGGAAGTGCAGCACGAGCAGGCCGAGTGCGATCCACGGCAGCACGATCACGTGCAGCGCGAAGAAGCGGCTCAGCGTCGCTCCGGAAACGAGTGGATCGCCGCGCAGCACGCTGGTCGCCCAGCCGCCGATGACCGGGAGATGGCCGACGACCAGGAGACCCTGCGTGGTCGTCCAGTAGGCCCACTGGTCCCAGGGAAGCAGGTAGCCGGTGGCGCCGAACGCGAAGATCACGAACAACAGCAGCAGGCCGACCAGCCAGTTCGTCTCGCGCGGCGGCTTGTAGGCGCCGCTGAAGAACACGCGCGCCATGTGCACGAGCGCCGCGAGAACAACGAGGTTGGCGCTCCAGCTGTGGAGATCGCGCATCAGCCAGCCGAACGAGATCCCCGAGACGATATGCTGTACGCTCTGGTACGCTTCCTGGGCCGACGGGCGGTAGTAGAGCGAGAGCAGGACCCCTGTGCCAACGAGGATTACGAAGAGGAGATAGGTGATGCCGCCGAAGGCGTGGCGCCAGCTGACGTGACGTGGGACACGATTGTGCAATGCCTTGCGGAAGGCCTGATCAATCGGAAGCCTGGTGTCGATGGGGCCGTAAAGGAGGCCGAGGAAGCGGAGAACAGCGAGCACGCTCGCATCGGTGCTCGCGGCGACGTCGGCCCACAGGCGTTGCGTCCACGAAGGCCCACGCCCACCTGCGGAGGTCGACATGTCATGGCCTCCCGACGTAGAGGACGTCGTCACGCACGAACGTTGGGTAGCGTCTGAGCGGCACGGTGGTGAGCCCACGCACGACGTTGCCGTGCAGGTCGTAGACGATGTAGCTGCACGGCGATTCGATGCGGAGGGCCGTCGGCGACCACTCGAGGAGGCACCCATCGGTCGAGGCGACGCCCTCGAGCGCGGTAAACCGGCCCGTGTCCGGTCGCACGACGAGGATCACCTGATCGCCCCAGCGCACGCTGCGTCCGGCGCCCACCGGGAATGAGCCGACGGACCCGACACGCAACGCCGGTTGCAGCTCGGGGAGCTGGAGCTGTTCCGGTGGCAGCCAGTAGAGAAAGACCACCAGCAGCGCGATCGCCGCCATGAGGACCAGCAGGCCGCCGAGCAGGTACTCACCGAAGCTCGGGGCCCAGGCTCGAGGCCCGCTGATCGGCTCCGTCGTGTCGCGTATCGCCACCGATCAGCCCCCGATCTCGCCGATGCGCATCACGTTGATTGATCACCTCGCCAGTGAGTTGGCCGGTACGTCGCGTCGGCGGCAATTTAGCCGGCCAAAGCCGCAAAATCGCCGATGCTGGTCTCCGTGTCCATAGGGATTCCTTACCCGCTGTCGGGGATTGGAGGAACGGGAGATCGGTCCGAGCGCAGTCCAGCGGGCACAGTCCCGGTAGGGGCATCGGATCCGGGTCACGATGTCGTCGGCGTTCCTCCCCAAGTACGATCGCAACCTGAACACCGGAGGGAACGACGAGCGCGACCGTACGTTCGTGGTGGCGCATCAGCGGCTGGTGCACGACGCCGCGCATCCGTCGCACGTGGTCCTGCCGGTGATCCCGCGCCAGGACCCGGATTCATTGACATCGATGGCATCACGCCGCATTCAAGGAGAATGAAAACCGCAGCCGCGCTTCTGCTCATCGTGTCGCAGGTCGCGCTCGGGCAGCGCCCCGATTCGGCGCTGCTCGCCGCTATCCGCGGCATCAGAGCGATCGACAACCACTCGCATCCCCCGGCGCTCACGGCGCCAGGCGAGAAGGACGACGACTTCGACGCCCTGCCCTGCGATCCCCTGGAGCCCACCGATCCCACGCTCACCAGTCGTCCGCAGAATCCGCAATTTCTCGCCGCGTGGAAGGCGATGTTCGGGTACCGGTACAACGACACCGATTCGACGCACGTGCGTGAGTTGCTCGCGGCCAAGGCGCGTGTGAAGGCCGCCCAGGGGGATAACTACCCGGCGTGGGTGCTCGATCGACTGGGGATCGAGACCGAACTGGCCAACCGCGTGGCGATCGGACGGGGCCTCGATGCTCCCCGGTTTCGGTGGGTGCCGTTCGACGATGCGTTGCTCTTTCCGCTGGACAACAGCCGCGTCGCGGCGCGCACACCCGACCGGAAGATTTTCTTCGCGCGCGAGGACGCGCTGTTGCAGCGTTACCTGAAGGAGCTCGGCCTGAGTCGCCTTCCGGCGACGCTCGACGGCTACCTCACGCAGGTCGTGACAGCCCTGCTGGAACGCGAGAAGCAAAGTGGCGCCGTAGCCGTGAAGTTCGAGGCGGCGTACCTGCGGCCTCTCGACTTCACGCGGGGCGATCGCGCCGCAGCCGAGCGGGCCTACTCGCGCTACGTCAACGGCGGCGCACCGGGCGACGAGGAGTACACTGCGCTGCAGGACTTCCTCTTCCATTACGTAGCGGCCGAGGCGGGCCGGCTCGGCCTCCCCGTGCACATTCATACCGGCTACGGGTGCGGCGGCTACTTCGAGCTTTCGGGAGCGAATCCGTTGCTGCTCGAGGAGGTGCTGAACGACGCGTCGCTGCGCGGCACGACCTTCGTACTGCTGCACGGTGGCGCCGGCCCGTTCGCGCAGTCGATCGCGCCGCTGCTCATGAAGCCGAACGTCTATACGGATTTTTCCGAGCAGACGTGGCTCCTGCCGACGCAGGAGTTGGCGAAAGTGATACGCTACTGGCTGGAGTGGTATCCCGAGAAGGTGCTGTTCGGTACGGATCTCTCGCCGGGGACGCCGCCGATCGAGTGGGAGGAAATCGGCTGGCAAACGACGACGTCGGCGCGCGAGGCCCTGGCGATCGCGCTCACCGGGATGATGAACGACGGCGAGATCACGCGGGCGCGGGCACTGGCCATTGCGCGCATGGTGCTCCGCGGCAATGCGCTGCGGGTGTACGGGTGGACGCCGCGATCATGATGCGCGCGCCTCAGCGGTCCACCTTCCTGGCTCGACGAGGGCCTCGCGACATACGTCTCCGAGCGGCTCGGTGCCGAGACGTCTATCGCCGGCTGGAATCTGGCGTCGAAGGGGTGCCGGTGGAGAAGAACCGCCGGACTTTCGAGGAGCTGACCGGCGCATCACTCGAGGCATTCGAGCGAGCGTTCCGAACCTGGGTTGCGCCAGCCTGCCGGTGAGCCGCCTGTGCCAACTCACGCCTGCCTCGGCCCGCAGCTCAGGGCCACGACTTGTTAGGCCGCGGCCGTCCTGATGGCCACGTACGCGTTCCCCATTGAACGGAGTACCGCCGATGACACCCGAGCCAGATGCACCCGCCGCCCTGATCGTCCCGCCCGATGGTGGCCACGCCGTCGCGGCATTCGGAAGCGCGGGGCTGTTCAAGTTGGGAGGCGCAGAGACTGGGGGACGCCTCTGTCTCGCCGTCGCCAAGACGCCTCCCGGTGCGGGTCCCCCGCCACACGTCCACCGGCGGGACGACGAACTATTCGTGGTGCTCGAAGGGGAGATCAGTTTTCTGCTCGAGGGGCGCTGGGTCGCGACGACACCCGGCACCGTGGTGTACCTGCCCCGCGGAGTCGCCCACACTTTCCGGAATACAGGTGCCGGTCCAAGTCGCCACATCGTTCTGAACACACCGAGCGGCTTCGAGGAGTTCTATGCGCGGGCATCGGCGCTCTTTGCCCTCGGTCCCCCGGATCCGCAGCAAATCCGGGCCCTCGGCGCCGAGTATGGGTACGAGATGATCGGGCCACCGCCCGGGGCACCCACCGGCAATTCGGGAGTGCGTGAATGACCCGAACGCCGAGGCCAACTCGTGGCGTATCTCCCCGCGGCGTTGCTCATCGGCGGGGCGTACCACAACCCCATTCCGGCCCCATCGCATGCCAGATCAGAAGAAACGGTTCAGATCACCGAGGCTGAACGAAACGCTCACGGTCGCCTGTTGCGGATTGGCGGGGTAACGATAGGTGTGCTCACCGAGTACCGTATCCTTCGAGTCGAACTTCTTGACAACAAAACGGTACTCTCGCGGGTCATTGCATCCGAAGGTCAGATCGTAGTGCCAGCGGGCCGTCTGACCGGGATTGATCCACACCGATTGACCCAGCTTCTTCCAGGGACCTGCGAAAACGCCCACATACGACCTGACCTCGCTGTCGCGTGATATCGCGGTCCGCTGGTCGCCGTGGTTGACGGCCGAGACGTTGACCGTGCAACCCGGGTTCGCATCCTCGGTGGTCATGGTAACCCGAAGCCCCTCCGCCGTGGGGAGCGCAAGCCGATCCACGCCCGCGGTGGACCGCGAGCCGGCATTCACGGGATGCGGCGCGCCAAGCGGGGCGCTGATGAGAACGCCCGGGATGAACGCGCTGCCTAACAGCAAGAGGATTGCCCGGTGCATGATGGACCTCTTCGGTTGGGACGGGTTTGGTCGGTTCTCGCACTACAGCGCAGCTGCGCGGCGAGAGCCGCCAGCGTGGCGCTCAGCGTGTCCGCTCCACACCTCCACTCCGCATGGAGCGGATTGACGCATCGCTGGAGTCGCGGCCGCCGTGGATTCCGGATCAGAAGAAGCGGTTCAGATCACCGAGACTGAAGGACTCCGCGAGCGTCGCGATGCCGCCTTGATCTTTGTCTGGATAGTAGAACGTGACCGTACCGGTCAGGTTGGTGTTCGCGTCGAATTGCTTGACAACGAACCGGTACTGTCGGTGAGCATTGCATCCGAAGGTCAGATCATAGACCCAATGCGCCGTCTGACCCGGATTGATCCACACCGATTGATCCAGCTTCTTCCAGGGTCCGGCGAGCGAGCCCGCATACGACCTGACCTGGCTGTCGCGCGATATCGCGGCCCTCAGGCTGCCCTTGTTGGTGGCCGACACGCTGATCTTGCAGCCGAAGTTCGAGTCCTCGCCGGTCATGGTGACCCGAACCGCCTCCGCGGCGGCAGGCGAAGGTCGATCCACAGCAGCCCTTGTCTGCATATCGGGCGTGGCACGATGCGGAGCGCCAGGCGGGACGCTGATAAGAAAGCCGGGGATCAGCGCACTACCCAGCAGGGAGGAGAATTTCCGATTCATGGAGGACCTCCTGTGTTGGCTCGGGCTCGGTCGATTCTCCGCCATTGAACGCAGTTTCGGGCCAGGACCCGCCAACCTGACCCCGCCGGCTCCGCCCCCTGCACCCGCATCGCATCCACCGGATTGATCCGCATCGCTCGGGTCGCGGCCACCGTGGTGGCGGCGCTCGTGAGCACGAGCGCGATGACGCCGAACGCTCCCGGCACGAGCAACTGAAAGCGGCGTTCGGCGGCAGACTGCGCCACGCCATCCGTCATCGCCTCGATGCGAAACACCGCCGCGTCGGGGAAGGCCGCGGCGGCTGCACGCGTTTTCACCGCTGTCAGGAGAATCCCTATGAACCGGTAGGGAGAGCCGGATGAAATACTTCGCTGAATTCAAGGAGAATCCTGCAGCCGATGGTTCCGGCGAGAGGCACGTTGCCCCTGCCGCCGCAGTTGATGGCCGAGTGACCCAGACCGGAGGGAACGGAGATGACTGCAGCGGATCGGGTGCTGACGATGGTCACCCTGTTGTTCGTGGCAGGTGTGCTGGCGGCCTGCGGCGGCTCGAAGGAAGCGGCGAGCGGCGACAGCGCGGCCACAACGGCGGGCGCGGAATCGACAGGAAGTGGTGACGTCCAGATCACGGATGCGGCGCGTCAGGAAGCCAAACAGATCTTCGCCACCCGCTGCAGCGTCTGTCATGGTCCCGAGGGCCGCGGCGATGGACCCGGCGGGGTGGCGCTGGATCCGAAGCCGCGCAACTACCACAACCCCGCGTGGCAGGACAGCGTGACGGACAAGGAGATCGAGACGGCAATCCTGTATGGGGGTGCGGCCGTGGGTCGAAGCCCGGCCATGGTGGCAAATCCGGACCTGGGCAGCAAGCCGGCCGTAATCGGTGCACTCAGAGAAATCGTGCGGAATTTCGGGAAAGAGAAATAGCGCCGTCGCACGCCGCGGCGGTATGGCCCGCGGCCGCGGAGAGCGCGCAGGAGGCCCGGGGACCAGGCGATTGCCCCGGCGCGGCGTCCACATAGACCAGGGCGAGAGCGGGAGGCAGGAATGGATAGGACGAGATCAGCGAAGAGGCCGGGGCTGGCGCGCACGGCGGTCCTGGCAACGGTGGCGGCTCTGTGGGCGTGTGGTGGACCACGCGCTCCGGGCGCCGAATCGGTGCAAACGCTGATGAGAGCGCGCAACCTGACCGAGGCGGATGTGGTGGCGGCGTTGAAGACGTACACGCCCACGGGTCGGACGGACCCGTTCATCATGTTCGCGTCAGGCGGGCACAGCGGTCAGGTGGTGGTGGTCGGTGTGCCGTCCATGCGAATCCTGAAGTACATCGGCGTCTTCACACCGGAGCCCTGGCAGGGGTACGGATTCGACGAGCAGAGCCAGGAGCTGATGGTGTCGAGTTCCCCGAAGGGGAGGACCCTGACGTGGGGCGACAGTCACCACCCGGCGCTGAGCGAGACCAACGGCGACTACGACGGCCAGTTCCTGTTCATCAACGACAAGGCGAACGCCCGCGTGGCCGTGATCAGCCTGAAGGACTTCGTGACCACGCAGATCGTTCACTCACCTCTCCTGGGCACGGATCACGGTGGCACGTTCGTCACCCCCAACACGGACTACATCATCGAGGGGGGCCAGTACCCCATCCCGCTGAACGGCAGCTATGCGTCGATCTCCGACTACAATGACGCTTATCGGGGCGCGGTCATGTTCTGGAAGTTCGACCGGGCGCGGGGCAGGATCGACCCGTCGCAGTCCTTCGCCATGGAGCTGCCACCATACATGCAGGACCTGTCGGACGCGGGCAAGCTGGTGAGCGACGGTTGGGCCTTCATCAACTCGTTCGACACGGAGCGGGCGCACGGTGGGACCATGGAGGGACGGCCGCCACTGGAGTCCGGTGCGTCGCAGAACGACATGGACTACCTGCACGTCATCAACTGGCGCCGTGCGGCGGAGGTGGCGCAGCAGGCCGGCGGAACACGCACGATCCAGGGCGTGCGAGTCATCCCGCTCAGCACATCCATATCCGAGGGACTGCTGTTCTTCGTTCCTGAGCCCAAAAGCCCGCATGGTGTGGACGTCACCCCCGACGGCAGGTACCTGGCGGTGTCGGGCAAGCTCGACACCCACGAGACCGTCTACGACTTCGAACAGATCAAGCAGGCCATCGACGCCAGGAATTTTGAGGGCAACGATCCGTACGGCGTGCCGATCATCGGGTTCCGGACAGCGCTCCACGGGCAGGTCGAAGTGGGCCTGGGCCCGCTGCACACACAGTGGGACGACCAGGGCAACGGCTACACGTCGTTGTTCATCGAGTCGAAGATCGCCAAGTGGTCGCTGAAGGACATGAAGCTGCTCGGGAAGATCTCCGTGCACTATAACATCGGTCACCTGGCCACCCCCGAGGGTGACACGGAGCATCCGAAGGGGCACTACGTGCTGGCGCTGGACAAGTGGTCCATCGACCGGTTCAACAACGTCGGCCCGTTGCTGCCACAGAACCTGCAGCTCATCGACACGTCTACTCCCGAGATGCAGCTCCTGTACGACATGCCTATTGGACTCGGCGAGCCGCACTATGCACAGATCATCAGCGCGGACAAGCTGCAGCCGGTGCAGATGTACACGCCGGTGGGCGAGAACGCCGTGTCGCACCAGGCCGATCCCAACGCCGTCACATCAGAAGCGAACGCGCGCATCGAGCGGCATGGCAAGGTCGTGAGCGTCTTCATGACCGAGGTGCGCAGCCACATGAAGCCGGACCTGGTGGAAGTCGAGCAAGGGGATACCGTGCACTTCCACATTACGAACCTGGAGCAGACGCCGGACGCGACCCACGGTTTCGGCCTGGGAGAGTACGACGTGAATCTGAGCGTCGAGCCGGGCAAGACGGCGAACTTCACCATCGTGGTGGACCGGAGTGGCGTGTTCCCGTACTACTGCACGGAGTTCTGCTCGGCGTTGCATCTGGAGATGATGGGCTACATGCTGGTGAAGCCGGCGCGGTGACGGCCGGTAGCCGTGGAGCCCGGGGCGTCGTCGATACGTCGCCCCGGGCCCAAGGCGCTCCCAACGCGACGCGAGGTCGAGACATGGCTCGATGGGCGGCCAGGCGCCGGATCGGCCCGAGACCGCTGGGGCTGAGTGCGGGCCTGACGCTGATCGTCGGGGCCGCGACGGCTTCGGTGTTGCGCCAACCTGCACTACCCGCGGCGGCGCCCGCGGCACGCGGTGCATCCACGGACAGCGTGCCGGCATGTCCTGCAACGGCGCGCACGGCGCCGGCGGGCGTTGCGCTGCAGCCACTGCTCGACGCGCTCCCAGCGGGCGCGGTGCTGTGCCTCTTGCCGGGGGATCACGACGGGCCTCTGGTGATCCACTCGCCGCTGACCCTGCTGGGGCCGGGGTCGGCGGTGATCCGCTCCGATGGACAGGGCACGACGGTGCGCGTGCTGGCCAGCCACGCCGTGCTCCGCGGCTTTACCGTTGATGGCAGCGGGAAGCGCTACGACAAGATGGACGCGGCCGTGTACGTGAGGGGCGACAGCGTCGAGGTTCGCGGCCTGACGATCCAGCACGCGCTCTTCGGCCTGGTGGCCGAGCAGTCGCGAGGCGTTACGTTCGCGGAGAACCACGTGGTGGGCGACCCGGACCTGGCGGTCGGCATTCGGGGCGACGGCATCCGGTTCTGGGAAGTACGCGGTTCCGCCGTACTGGGCAACCGGCTCGAGGACTCCCGCGACATCGTCATCTGGTATTCGCCGGGCAATCGCATCGCGGGGAATACGGTGGTGCGCAGCCGATATGCCACGCACTTCATGTATTCGAGCGACTGCGTGGTGGAAGACAACCACTACAGCGGCAATATCGTGGGAGTATTCATCATGTATTCCCGCGACATCGTGCTGCGGGGCAACGTGATTACCGACAATACCGTGGCCGATGGCATGGGGCTGGGCGTGAAGGAGTCGGGCAACATCACCGTGGAGCGGAACCGCTTCGTGCGCGACAACCAGTGCGTCTATCTGGACACGTCGCCATTTCGGGAGGGCGACTCCATGCTGGTGCGGTTGAACACCTTCGCGCTCTGCAACGCGGCGGTGACGTTCCACAGCAGTGAGACGCACAACACATTCGCCGCCAATGCATTCCAGGGAAATCAGAGTCAGGTGGTGGTAGAGGGACGTGGCAACGCGCGAGGGGTCTCGTGGGCGGGAAACTACTTCGACGACTACCGAGGTTACGACCTCGACGGCGACGGCTTCGGGGATGTCGCCTACGAGCTGCGAAGCCTGTCGGAGCGGCTGGTATCGGAACATCCGGCCCTGGCGTTCTTCCGTGGCACCATGGCGCTGGCGCTGGTGGACGTCGCCGCTCAAGTGCTGCCGGTTCTGCAGCCAGAGACCCTCATGGCGGATCCGCACCCGCGCATGACGCGGCCGGCCGGTGCGGGATGACCGGGCACCTGGGTTACGAACCGAGCCGAGTGGCGGCATCGCCGTGAAGATCGAACTGAGAGACGTGAGCAAGCGTTTCGGCAGCGTGACCGCGTTGGATCACCTGACACTGGAGGTGCCATCCGGCGCAAAGGTCGCGCTGGTCGGGCCGAACGGATCGGGCAAGTCCACTCTTGTGCGGGCGGTGATGGGCATGCTGCGCTGCGACGGCCTGGTGCTGCTGGACGGCGAGGACGCGTTTGCGCATCGGGCGCGGTTGGCGTCAGGCATGGCCTATGTGCCGCAGGCGGCGCCACAACTCGGCGCGAGCGTTGGCGAGGTGGTGCGGGCGGTCGCCGAGATTCGCGGACTGGAGCCGGCGGAGATCCGCCGCGTCGCCAGCGGGATGGCGCTGGAGCTCGACGAGATCGCGCGACGTCCGGTGCGGGCGCTGTCCGGCGGCACGAAACAGAAGCTGCTCATCACACTGGCGCTGGCCGCGCCGGCCGCGTTGCTGATCATGGACGAGCCCACCGCGAGCCTCGACGCGCGTACGCGGCAGGCCTTCTTCCGTCAGTTCCGTGAGCGCTCCGTCGGGGCGACGCTGCTGCTCAGCTCACACCGGCTGGAGGAAGTTCGGCGGCTGGTGAACCGGGTGGTGGTGCTGGAGGACGGTCGCGTCGCGCTTGACGCGGCCGTGGATTCGCCGGAGGTGGCAGCCCGGCTGAACGGCGGGGCGCTCGCAGGGACGGAGGAGCCCTGGAACGCGACACGGGAGGAGGAGTGCGTGTGACGGTCGCAGCGATGGCGCGGCTCGATCTGGGCGACGTGCGGAGGTCGCGCTGGCTGGCACTCTGCGTCGGGCTGTACGCCGCGCTGGCCGGGCTGTTTCTGGTAGTGGGAATGCGGGAGTCCGCAGTGCTCGGCTTCACGGGCATGAGTCGTGTGCTGCTTTCGCTGTCGCACGCGCTGGTGCTGCTGCTTCCGCTGCTGGCACTGACGGGGACGGCGACGGTGGTGAACCGGGCGCGGGAGGATGGCACGCTCGAGCTGGTGTTCAGCCTCCCGGTGACGCGTGCGGACTACTACACCGCCGTCACCGCAGTCCGCTACGGCGCGCTCCTCCTGCCGCTCCTGGTGCTCCTGCCGGCATTGGCGTTAGGCGGATGGATTGTCTTCGGCCAGCCGGTTCCGTGGGTGTTTCTGGGTCAGATGCTGGCTGTGAGCGCGGCCCTGCTCTGGAGCTTCGTCGGTCTCGGCCTCGCAATCTCCACTCTGGTGCGGGAGCCACCGCGCGCCATGATGTACCTGCTGCTGGTTTGGGTTCTGGGCGTGGCGCTGCTGGACTTCGGTCTGGTGGGCCTCATGTTGGAGTGGCGGTTGCCCGACGTGGCGGTCTTCGCGCTGGCCGCTTTGAACCCGGTGGAGATGGCCCGACTGGCGCTGCTGTCGGGCACCGACCCGTCGCTGGGCACGCTGGGCCCTGTGGGCTTCTTCCTGGCCACACGGCTCGGCGGCGGCTGGCTGTTCGCCGCCGGCGTGCTGTGGCCGGCGGTCGTGGGCACGCTTGGCTGGCTGACCGGCCGCCGCGCCTTGCGCGGCGGAGACCTGGTATGACGGCGGTGCGTGGGCTGTTACGAGCTGCCGACCGGCGCGAACACGCAAACCGCGAGAGGTTGCGAGGATGACACACCCGCTGGTGGACCGGTTTGAGGAGTTCCTGAATCAGCCGATCCGGTTCGGAAGTCGGATCGCGCTGGCATTGCTGGTGATCCCGTTGGCGCTGAGCTTCACGCGCCCCCTCTGGCGCATCAGCATGGAAGCGCCCCAGTACCCGCAAGGCCTCTACATGGATGTCTATGCGTACAAGCTCGGTGCCGGCCACGCCGGCCACGACATCGAGGAGATCAACGAGCTGAACCACTACATCGGCATGCGACGCATCGAGCGCAGTCAGTTCGCGGACCTGGACTGGATCCCGTTTGCGTTCGGGCTGCTGGTGATCCTGACGCTGCGCGCCGCCGCGATCGGCAACGTGCGCACGCTGATCGATCTTTCGGTGATCACCGGATACATCACGCTCTTTGCTTTCGTGCGCTTCGTGTACAAGCTGTATGTTTTCGGCCACGATCTCGACCCTCATGCGCCCGTAACAATTGTCCCATTCATGCCGGGCATCGTCGGCACCAAGCAGGTCGCCAACTTCACGACCCACTCGTGGCCCAACTGGGGCACGGCGCTCATGGGCATCTTCGCCGGAGGGGTGCTGGGCATCACGGTCTGGCACCTGTGGACGGGGTACCGCGAGACGTGGAAAGCGAAGACGCGGGGCCCGGTCTGAAACCAGGAATCAGCGTGGTGGGAGAGAAATTCACGCCGATTCCCCGCACGCCTCGACCGTCGGGGCATGACTCGCCCTTGAACCATCCACCCCCACCGCGATCCGCCCCATCCCTCAACCCTTCTTCCGCTCCCCATGTCCAACCAACGTCCTCCAAATTGACCCGCACAACGCCCAGCCGAGGACTCGCCTGATGGATGGCCTCGCCCGCGACATCCGCTTCGCCTTCCGCAGCCTCTTCCGCTCGCGCAGCTTCGCCGTCACCGCGATCCTCGCCCTCGGCCTGGGGACCGGCGCGGCCGCCGCGGTCTTCAGCCTGCTGGACGGCGTCGTCCTGCGACCGCTGCCGTTCGCACGTCCGCAGCAGCTCGTGATGCTCTGGGCGACCAACCGCGACAAGTCGCTCGACCACGAGCCCCTCTCGCCCGTCAATTTCGTCGACTACCGGTCGCTGCATGGCGTCTTCACCGACGCCGCCGCCTGGTGGCGCCCCGAGCTCAACCTCACCGACGACGCCAACGCCGATCCGATCCGCGTGGCGGCTGTCGAGACGAGCCAGAACCTCTTCTCCCTCCTCGGCACGCGGCCGCTCATTGGCCACGGCTTCGCGGTCGACACGGGCCTGTTCGGTCACGAGCACGAGGTCGTGATCAGCCACCGCCTCTGGGAATCGCGATTCCGCGGCGACACCGCCCTGGTGGGCCGAGCCGTCCGGCTCAACGGCTACCTCTACACCGTTACCGGCATCATGCCGCCCGACTTCGACTTCCCCGCCGGGACCGACGTCTGGCAGCGCCTGCAGTGGGACCTCACCCAGCACAGTCGCGGCGCCCACTTCATGGAAGGTGTGGCGCGACTCCGGCCGGGGGTGGCGCTCGACGGCGCCAATCGCGAGCTCGCCGCGTTAGGCGGCCGGCTGGCCAGCGAGTTCCGCGCCACCAACATCGGCTGGGGCATGCGCGCCATCGCCCTCGACCGCGAGATCGCGGGCGTGTTCCGCCCTGCCCTGTTGGCCCTGATCGGCGCGTCGGGCTTCCTGCTGTTCATCGCCTGCCTCAACGTCGCGAATCTGCTGCTGGCCCGCGCCACCGCGCGCCGGCGCGAAGTCGCGGTCCGCGCCGCGATCGGCGCGAGCCGTGGCCGGCTGGTTCGCCAGTTCCTCACCGAGAGCCTCGTCCTCGCCCTCCTCGGCTCGCTACTCGGACTGGTCGTGGCGGTTGCCGGCGTGAAGGGACTCCTCGCATGGTCGCCGATCGCCATTCCGCGCGCCAGCGACGTGCACGTGAACGCACTGGTGCTGGTCTTCACCACACTGCTCACCGCCATCACGGCGGTCGTCTTCGGCCTGGTGCCCGCGCTGATGATGTCACGGACGCGGCTGAGCGACGCGCTGCGCGATGGCGCCCGCGGTGCGAGTGCGCGTGAGCGCGGAGCTCGCGGTCTGCTCGTGGTGAGCGAGGTCGCGCTCGCGGTCGTGCTTCTGGTCGGTGCGGGGCTGCTGGTGCGGAGCGTGGACCGGCTGCTGCGCGCGCCCGCCGGCGTGGACCCGTCATCGGTCGTGAGCGCCGACATCCAGCTGCCTGACGTGGCGTATGCCGACTGGGGACGCGTGGACCGATTCTACGCCACCCTCCTTTCGTCGCTACGTTCGCACGCCGAGGTCCAGTCGGCGGGGGCGACGCATTTCCTGCCGCTGGTGCCGTCGTGGCGGCTGCCGCTGGTTGTGGAGGGGGCAGCGTCCGTGCCAGCGGGCGACGAGCCGACGGTGCAGTTCCACATGGTGGACGAAGGGTACTTCCGCACGCTCCACGTCCCGATGCTGCGCGGGCGGGACTTCGATGCCCACGACGACTCGTCAGGCATGGCGGTGGTCATCGTGAACGAAGCGCTCGCCCGCCAGCTCTTTCCCGACGGCGGCGCGATCGGCCGGCGGCTCCTCACCGACGTGCGGTACATCGGCCCGCTCGGCTATCGCATGGCCATCGGCAACGCCCACGAGGTGGTGGGCGTGGTGCACGACGTGAAGAACAACTCCATCCGGAACGCCGCTGAGCCCGCGGCCTACTTCTCGGCGCACCAGTTCCCGTTCCGGGAGATGCACATCGTGCTGCGCGGGCCAGGCGCGAGCGCGCAGCTCGTAGGGCTGTTGCGCGACGACGTGCATCGGCTCGACCCGGGTCTTCCGGTTACCGACGTGCGGACCATGGACCGCGTGCTCGCGACCGAAGCGGATCCGCCGCGCTTCATCATGCTGGTGCTCGGGATGTTCGCGCTGCTCGCCCTCGTGCTGGCAGCCGTCGGCATCTACGGCATCCTGACCTACACGGTGAACCAGCGGCGGCGGGAGATGGGGATCCGCCTGGCCCTGGGCGCCGCGCCCGGAGCACTCCTCGCCATGGTGATGCGCGAAGGGCTGCTGCTGGCCGTCGCCGGCTGCGCGGTCGGTGCGGTGGCGGCGTTCTTCGCGTCGGGCGCGCTCCGCGGATTTCTGTACGGCGTGGCGCCATGGGACCCGCTCACGGTGCTGGCGGTGGTGGGCGTGGTGTGCGCCGTGGCATTGGCCGCGTGCCTGCTCCCGGGGCGCCGTGCGGCCGGGGCGGAGCCGGCCGGGGCGTTGCGCGTGGAGTAGGTCTCCCCCGTGGCAGGCGAAGGCGGGCACTGGTGCCTGGTCCCTTCCCGATGCTACCGTGCGCGCATGCATCCTGACGAGGTCGTCGATCGTCTCGCCGCGCTGCCGCTCTTCGCGACGGTTCCACGCGCGGAGCTCGAGTGGTTGGCCGCGCGCAGTGAGGTGCGGGACTACCGCGCCGGAACGACCGTCCGCGAGCCGGGAGATCCCGTCGATGAGATGCTCGTTCTGCTCGCCGGCCGCATGGCGGTGTACATGCCGAAGGAAGGTGGGTGGCGCAAGATCTTCGAAGGTGGCACCGGGTTCGTGGCGGGCATCGTCCCCTACTCGCGCTACCAGGGCGCGCCCGGGAGGTTGGTCGTGGAGGAGGACGTGCCCGCGCTTGCCCTGCATCGCAGTCACCTCCCCGACCTGATTCGCGAGTGCCCGGAGCTCACTACGGCACTCGTGCACCAGATGCTCGACCGCGCACGCGACTACCGCACCGCCCAGCTGCAGGACGAGCGGATGCAGTCACTCGGCCGCCTGGCGTCCGGGCTGGCGCACGAACTGAACAACCCGGCCTCGGCGGCGACACGCGGCGCGCAGACGCTGGCGGCCCTGCTGGACGACGCCGAGGTGTCGTCGCGCGCCTTGGCAGCGGCCCGCCTGAGCGACGCGCAGCTCGAGGCGGTGGACGCGATCCGGGCGCAATGCGCGGAAGGTGCGCCGACACGAAGCGCGCTCGAAGCAGCCGATCGAGAGGACGATGTCGCGGACTGGCTGGGTCGTCACGCCATCGATCCGGTCGCGGCGCAAGCGCTCGCGACATCCGATGTGAGCCTCGCGGCGCTGGACCGGCTGGCCGAGGCACTCCCAAACGAGTCGCTGGGCGCCGCGATACGCTGGATCGTGAGCGGCGCGGCCGCGCGCGCGGTAGCACGGCAGATCGAGTCGGCTACCGGACGAATCCACGACCTGGTTGGTGCCGTCAAGGGATTCACGTTCATGGACCGTGAGGGGATCCCGGAGGAGGTCAACGTGGCGAAGGGCCTCGCCGACACGATTGCGATGCTGGAGAGCAAGTCGAGCGCGAAGGCGGTTGCGGTCCGACTCGAGACCGCGGCTGACCTGCCGCGCGTCCACGGCCTCGGCAGCGAGCTCAATCAGATATGGGAGAAGCTGATCGACAACGCCATCGACGCGGCGAGCAGCGAGGGAACCGTGACCATTACCGCCTCGTCCCGCGGCGACGCAGTGGTCGTCAGGGTATCGGACGATGGTCCGGGGATTCCCGAAGAGATTCAGGCACGGGTCTTTGACCCGTTCTTCACCACCAAGCCCATTGGCAAGGGGTCGGGACTCGGCCTCGACATGGCCCGCCGGCTCGTCCACCTCCACAACGGAGACGTCGACTTCGTCACTCAGCCGGGACGGACGGTCTTTCGCGTGCGGCTGCCGATAGCCGGCACGAAGCGAGTCACCGGAGGCCAACTCGCGTGAGGGCCCGCATCACGGCTTGTGGATCACTCCCTCGTTCCGGCGCCCGTTCATCCGGACCACCAGCGGCCGGTCGAATTCCAGAAGCCTGACGTGGCTCTCCTCGGCGACGGCAGGTTGCGCCGCGAGCCAGTCCCAGTCCACGAATCCATCGCCGAGCTGCGGGTTGGTGGTGAAGTAGCCGACCTGGAACGAGACGAGGTTCTGGAAGAAATGGCTTCCCTGTGACGGCGCCACGCTGTAATCGTGGAAGCCGGCCTCGACGATCACCCGCGCGCCCGAAATCTCAACCCAGGTCACCGGAATTCCGAGCCACGGGTCGGCCGAGCCCCACCGTCCCACTCCGATCAGCAGGTACGGCACGCCCCGGGCGACGAGTCGGGCGTTGAAGCGCGCGATGGCACGCGCTGCGTCGCGGCTCTGGGCCCGGTCGAAGCGATGGAAGTCGACGACCACGACGTGTCGCAGGTTGCTCACGACGCCGTTGCCGAGCACCCGCGGACTCCTGCACACCAGCCCCGCCGGCTCCACGTCGCCGATCTCCATCTCCTCGGTCTCGCGCGACAGCACCAGCGGGCGGAGCTGCAGGAGGCCGAATTCGTGCTGTTCCTCGTCGCGCGTGCGGAGGCGCACCGCGAACTCGATCTCGGTGGACCGGTTCATCCCGCCCTTGCCGATGTCGAGGAGCAGCGAGAGGACCTCCGCGAGGGGGAAGAGGTTGTGCTTGAGGATCGGCGCGAAGCTCACGAGCCGCACACCGGGCCGCGACAGTCCGTCGTACACCGCGTCGTTCTCGGCCGAATAGGTCGATCCCAGAGCGTACAGCGTGCCGTCGGCCTCGGCGGCATCGAGCTGATAGGACGTCTCACGCAGGCCGTACCCGGCGTCACCGTCGCCGTCGAAGGCAAGCGCCCAGAAACGGCGCTGCGAATTGGCGAGGATGTCCGGGACCGACGAGAACTGCATCGGGTGGCGCGGTGCTCGCGGGCAGAAGGTGAGCACCCGTTCGCCCTCGACTACCGACCGTCCCAGCCCCAGTGCGACGGCGGCGACCCCGTCCTCGGACTTGAGCGGCGCCGGAGGATAGAAGTTGTGGGAGCGGGCGACTCCGGCGAAGTCCGGATAGAAGCGCGATCCGTGCTCGGTCCCGACCACCTTCTGGAGGATGACTGCCATCTTCTCCTCCTCGAGCCGGTACGGCGTTGCGCGGAGGAAGTCCTTGGCGTGTCGTGTGAAGGTCGAGGCGTACACTCGCTTCACCGCCGCGACGAGTCGTTCGAGCCGCACTCCCGGGTCGGGGTGCCGGTTGGGCAGCATGAAGGTGTCGTAGACGCCGGTGAACGGCTGGTACTGCGAGTCCTCCAGCAGGCTCGACGAACGCACGGCGAGCGGCCAGTGCACGTGGTGGAGGAACACCGCAAGGTCAGCGAGGACGTCGTCGGGTAACTGCGCGTCGAGGAACCGGTGCACGATTGCCTTGTCATCGGTCGCGCGAATGGCGAAGTCGAGCAGTTCGTTGTCGGCCAGGAATCGGTCGAACACGTCGGTGCCGAGCACCACGGCTGGGGGCACGCTTACCCGGACGCCGGGGAAGCGGCGGCTCACGCGGTGCAGGCCGAGCAGGCGCCGCACGAACGCCAGCCCTCTCGCCTTGCCGCCGATCGACCCGCCGCCGATGCGCGCGAAGAAGGGCGCCGCCGCGTCGAATGCGGCGCGGTCGAAGTCGCCCACCAGCGCCTGCGACTGCTCGCGTCGGTACTCGGCGATCGAGTCGATGAGCTGCGCGCGCAGCTCCTCGAGCGACCGGAAGTCGGAGACGCGGCGGGGGCGTAACCGATGGGCGAGCGCGAACTCCGCCCGTGCCGCGAGCCAGGTGGAGAAGTGGTTGCGCTCGCCGTGGTGGCCGATGCTCTCCGCCGGCACCGTCGCGAGCTTCGCCTCGAGGCTCCGCAGGTCGCTCGCACGTCCCACTTCACGGCCGTCGGGGAGACGGAACACGAAATCGCCGAAGGCGAAGTGCTCGACCACGAACCCGTGGAGCTCGTGCAGCATCGTCGGCGAGCGCTTGAGCACGAACGGAAGTCCCTCCGCCATCGCGCGAGCCGCATGCTCGGCGCGGCCGGACTGGAGGAGGATCGGCACGTCGGGTGAACGCTCGCGCACCGCGCGCGCCAGCGCGAAGCCTGCGTCGCGCGCCACTTCACCGCCGCGCGGGAACTCGACGTCGGAGATGATCCCCAACGCGTACTCGCGGTACGCCGTGAATCGCAGCCACGCCTCCTCGAACGTCGTGCAGAGCAGGATCTTTGGCCGTGCGCGGAGGCGCACGAGCTTGTGCGAGAGGTTGCTCTCCTCGCCCAGACGCGTTGGCCGACTGGCGGATGATTTCCGTGTACAGCGTGGGGAGGAGCGAGGAGTAGGAGCGGATGCTGTCCTCCACCAGAAGGATCACGCGCACTCCGGTGCTCGCCGTGTCGTGGGCGACGTTGCGCTGGTCCTCCACGTAGCTGACGATCGCCAGCAGGATTCGCGCGTCGCCCTGCCAGAGGAAACAGCGCTCGATCCGTGAGGTGTCGGCACGCGCAAGGAAGTCGCTCAGCTCGCGGTGGTCGTAGGCCAGGACCACGACCGGTACGTCGAGCCCGGCCTCGTGCAGCTCGCGCGCCAGCCGCGTCGCGTCCATGTCGCCCGGATTGATGGCGGTGATGATGAGGTTGAAGCGCCGCTGTTCGCGCGCCATCGTCACCGCCTCGGCACCGCTCGACACGTGCGTGAGGCGTGGCGTGTGGTGCGTGTCGAGATCGATGAACTCCGTCATCACCAGCTCGTTGAGCCGGCCGTCCTCCTGCAGCGTGAAGGCATCGTACAGGCTCGAGACAAGCAGGATGTCCTGCACACGATAGGGCATCAGGTCCTCGAATCCGCGGAACGGGCCGGACTCGTCCTGATGGGCCATGCCGGGCATCTCGATCACGTTCGGCCGACTCCTCTGCTGTCTCCTGAAGATATGGGCGCGGAGTGGATCCGACCCACCCCGCGCCCATTGCTCGCGACCGCAGGGGTCGCGCGCGTCAGACGACGCCCTGGTCCAACATCGCGTTGGCGACCTTGAGGAACCCGGCAATGTTCGCGCCGTTCACGAGGTTGCCCGGCGTGCCGTACTCCGCCGCCGCCTCGTTCGCCGCGGTGTGAATGCTCTTCATGATCTCGTGCAAGCGGCCATCGACCTCCTCGCGTGGCCAACGGTACCGCAGACTGTTCTGCGACATCTCGAGGCCCGAGACCGCCACCCCGCCGGCGTTTGCCGCCTTGGCCGGCCCGTACATGATCTTCGCCGCCAGAAACTGTTCGACGCCGTCGAGTGTGGTCGGCATGTTGGCGCCCTCCGCCACCAGCGTGACGCCATTGCGCAGAAGATTGGCCGCGTCGTTGCCGTTGATCTCGTTCTGGGTGGCGCTGGGAAAGGCACAGTCGGCCTTGACGCTCCAGAGCGGGTTGTACTCGAGCTGCGCGTCGTGCGGCGTGTATGTCGAGCCCTTGAACGCGGTCGCGTACTCCGCGATGCGCCCGCGGCGGACATTCTTGAGCTCCATCACCCAGGCCAGCTTCTCGCGGTCGATACCGTCGGGGTCGTAGACGAAACCGTTCGAGTCGGACAGGGTCACGACCTTTCCGCCCAGGTCGAGGATCTTCTCGGCCGTGTACTGCGACACGTTGCCACTCCCCGAGATCAGGCAGACCTTCCCTTCGATCGACTGCCCGCGCGTGGCCAGCATCTCGGCGGCGAAGTAGACGCAGCCGTACCCCGTCGCCTCCGGCCGGATGAGCGACCCGCCCCAGTTGATGCCCTTGCCGGTGAGGACTCCGGTGAACTCGTTGCGGATGCGCTTGTACTGGCCGAACAGGAACCCGATCTCGCGGCCACCAACGCCGATGTCGCCGGCCGGCACGTCGGTGTTCGGGCCGATGTAGCGACAGAGTTCGGTCATGAAGCTCTGGCAGAAGTGCATCACCTCGGCGTCGCTCCTGCCCTTCGGATCGAAATCCGATCCGCCTTTCGCGCCGCCCATCGGGAGGGTGGTGAGCGAGTTCTTCAGCACCTGCTCGAAGGCGAGGAACTTGAGGATGCCGAGGTTGACCGAGGGGTGGAAGCGGAGCCCGCCCTTGTACGGCCCGATCGCGCTGTTCATCTCGATCCGATAGCCGCGATTGATCTGAACCTCGCCCGCGTCATCGACCCACGGGACACGGAACATGACCACGCGTTCCGGTTCGATGAGCCGCTCCACGATATGCTGCGCCTTGTATTCCGGATGGCGGTCGAGCACAAGGCTGAGCGACTCGAGAACCTCTTCCACTGCCTGGTGGAACTCGGGTTCGGCGGGGTTCTGCGCCTTGACCTGTTCCATCAGGGCAGTGATGTACGCCTTTCCGGAGAGGTTCTTCAACGGATTGAGTGCGCGCGCCTCGCTCCGGCTGCTGCGGGCAGCGTCGGGAGGGATGATGGTTCCGACCTTGCTCATGACGGTGACTCCCAGGACAGAGCGTGGATGGGTGATACCTGGCTGGTCTACACCTATGGTCCGTTCAGCGCGCGTCTGTCAGGGAAATCCGGGGGAAGGCAGCAGGGATATTCAGGATGACGCTGGCGCTGTTGTACAGGCCGCGGGCCATGCGTTCCTTGCCTCAGCCCCGCCCAGCCACTGCCCCGGTGTCATGCCCACGATCGACCTGAACTCGCCGATAAAGTGCGACTGGTCGTAGTAGCCGAGACCGTGGCAGATCCGGCCCCAATCCACACGGCCCGGCGTCGCTGTCGCGCGCGCGATCGCCGCGCGGACCCGCGACACCCGCGCCATCACCTTGGGTGACACGCCGGCATGATCGGCGAACTGCCGCGCCAGATGCTGCCGGCTCACCCCGATCTCATGCGTCAGCGCGTCAACCCGCAGGTTGCCGTTCGCCAGCGCGATGCGGTGCAGCGCCGCCCGCACGCAGCTGGGCGGAGGCTCGGCTCGCAAGATACGGCGCCTGACGAATGCGACCAGCGCATCGAGCTTGCGGGCCGGCGTGGGCTCGCGCGCCACCCGCTCTATCTCCTCGGCGCCAACGGGAGCGAGGTCGTCCAGCGGTACGCTGTCGTCGGTCACTTCGATCGCCGGCACGCCTAACGCCATCCGCGCATACCCCTGACGGAAGCGTGCCCCGACGTACAGCGACTCACCGGCGTCGGCCACCACCAGGGGACGGGTCATCGTGCCAACCGCCGAGGCGGTAGCGCGCGTGGCGGCGCTCCCGCCGCCGTCGAACACGAACAGGATGTCGGTCGCACCGTCGGGGAGCACCCGGTGCTCCTGCGCCGCCGGCCCCCGGGCCGGGTCGCTCAGCCGGGTCCAGAAGCACTCGACGCAGTGCCGAAGGTCCACCGGAGGCGCGTGCTCAGCGTACCCGGATGGGATCGCCGTCGCGCTGCGCCGGGCCCGTGCCTGTTCCATTTTTCCAAGACTCCCGGTGTCGCAGGTGCTACATCTCGGTCAGCCTCGCGGCGCGAAGCCCCGCATGCCACGACCTCAGCAGGAGACGATAATGCCTGAAGCCCCCCGCCAGAAGCTCACCCCGGTCCTGATGGTCGAGGCCATCGAGCCATGCCTGCCGCTCTGGACCGATCGGCTGGGCTGGGCGAAGACGGTGGAAGTGCCGGATGGAGACCAGCTCGGCTTCGTCATTCTCGCCAAGGACGGCGCCGAGTTGATGTACCAGACGTGGGCCAGTGTCGAGAAAGACCTGGGTCCGCGGGCTCGCTCGAAGGATGCGTCCGCAGCCCTGTTCATCGAGGTGCCCGACATCACCGACATCGAACGCCGCATCGCCGGCCTCCCGCTCGCGTTGCCGCGGCGTCGCACGTTCTATGGTATGGAGGAAGTCGGTGTCACCGAAGCGGGTGGGCACCTGGTCGTTTTCGCGCAGCCGGCGAAATAGACGTCCCAGCGCTGCATGGGCCGAGCTGCGCTGCCCGCGCGCGCCGCGGCCTCATGCTGTCGTCAGGCACCCGGCCCTACCGATTCAACACCCTCCGGATGCTCGCGAAGTGGTGATAGCTGTGCCGCAGTGCGTGATCTTCGACGAAGAACTGACAAGTGAGCGGTGCGCCGGAGTTGAGCGACACCGGCGCGGCAAGATCGAGCTGCTCGTCGCTCAGCGCCCTCACCGCCGCGGCCGCGGCCGCGCTGTTGCGCTCGAGCAGGTCGAGGGCCACCTCCTTCGTGACCGCGTCGAAGTCCTTCGCGTGCTGCGCGTTCAACGCGTGGACGTCGTCCCAGGTCACGCCCGTTATCGGCTTGCCGTCGGCGAGCGTCTGCGCGAGGGTGATCTCCAAGGGGTACATGGTGGCCACATGGTGGACCAGAACCCCGATCTTGCGACCGTCCTTGGGAACGCGAGTCTGCCAGTCCGCGTCGTTGAGCCCGCTCGCGAACGCGGCCAGTGCGCGGGCCCCCTGTTCGAGGCGAACCGCTAGGGCTTCGGCACGCTGCTTCTCTCTGCCTTCGGACCACGAGGGGGCCCCTCCGCGGGTGGTCACGTCGATACCTGCAGTGCTGCTGGCTGACATACCGTGCCTCCGTCAATGGTTCGGCGCGCGCCCTCCTGGCGCGCGAGCCGCACGGGCGTCATCCCGCCAATGGCGTAGCGCCGACGCTACCAGCTCGTCGACCCGTCAGGCGCGGGTAGCCGTGCGAATGCTGGTGAATCCTGACGAAGGCTCGTGGGTTCCCGGGTTCAGGTTATGCGGATAGACGTGGTCGACCCATCCCAGTATCTGGGAGGACCTGGGATGGTTTATCCGGTTCCGAAAGGGCAGCTTGCGACCCGCCATCGACGTCTTCACCGAGGACCCCGACGCGGCGTGCCTTCCGAGTCCACCTGACGTCCCGGATCAAACGCCTGCCGATGCTCGATAACTTCGGCGACTTGACGCCGAACGCGCGTCAGGCCTTGGCCAGCGTGATCGTCACCGGGGTCCCATCGATGGTTCCCGTCCACGTCATCGTCGAGCCCGAGATCGCGTAGTTGAACGTGACGGCATCCGCCGTACCGGAGTCGATGGTGAGCGTGTTACCAGAATGGCTGTAGTTCCCGGTGCGCGTGCAGCTGGTCCCGCTGCTGCAGGCGCCGATGACGTCATTCGTGTAGGCAAACGAGTACGTGCCATTGCTGTTGAGGGTGCCCGTCAGGGTCATCCCGCCGGCAATCACATCGCCCAAGCCTGTGATCACGAAGCTGGTGACGTGCCACGTTCCCACCCAGGGATCCGCACCCGGCGACGACGAATCCTTCGACGAGCAGGCGGCGGCCAGACTCAATAACAGAAGGGCACTGGAATGCGTGACGAACGCGCGAGCGCGGCGGCTTGGCATGGCGGGCTCCTGGCTGTGGGCTCGGCTCCGTCGGCCGCCGATCCCTATCGACCGCCGATTTCTGTGGATGTCGCCAGCAAGATTCGCCGGAGTTCGGCTGCTCGTCAACGCCGAAAGTCCAGGTCCGCGTGCTTGTGCACCCGGTTCACGGGACGATGTTTCCGGTAGTCACCTCCTGCTCCGCCGTGCCGACGTAGCAGGCAGGTCAAGCCGCCACGATGCGCGCAGGCGGTTGACGCCGCGCTGAGGCCACACCAAGCTTGACCGCTCTCACCCTCGTTTGGCATGCGCCAACTCCTGCTCGTCGCCTTCGCCGTTGCGCCGCTCCATGCGCAACCGCCCGCGCACTGGCTGGCAACGTGGTCCCCGTCGTACTTCGCCGCTCCGCCCGCACCGCCGCGCGACTCGCTCGATCGCGTGCCGACGTACGCCGACCGCACCATTCGCCAGATCGTGCGCACATCACTCGGCGGCGACAGCGTGCGCATTCGGCTTACCAATGAGAACGGCGAGCGTGCGCTCGTCATCGGCGCGGCGCACATCGCGGTGCGCGACTCCGGGCCAGCGATCCGCGCAGCCACCGATAGAGCGATCACCTTCGGTGGACGCGCTACCGTGACGCTGGGTCCGGGCGCCGTCGTGACAAGCGATCCGGTGCGCCTGACCGTGTCCCCGGTGAGCGATCTGGCGGTGAGCCTCTGGTTGAAGGACACGATCCGTGCGACCACACGCCATGCGGGCGCCTACCAGACGAACTATCTCTCCGCACACGGGGATTTCACTTCCGCGGCCAGCCTCACGCCTGACACCACCATCCGGCAGTGGCTCTGGCTGGCGGGTGTCGACGTCACTAACCCCGCCGCAACCGGAGTCGTCGTCGCCTTCGGCAACTCGATCACCGACGGGACCGGCTCAACCGTGGATGCCAACAGCCGCTGGCCCAACGCGCTGGCGCGTCGTCTTCTGGCGTCGACCGAACCACCCAAGGCGGTGGTCAACGCCGGCATCGGCGGCAATCGCGTGCTCGCGCCCGGGACCGGGCCCAGCGCGCTGGCCCGATTCGATCGCGACGTACTCATGCAACCGGGCGTGACCCACGTCGTGGTGCTCGAGGGCATCAACGATCTCTTTCGCGGAACGGGAACCCCCGATCCCCGCGACTCGGTGAGTGCCGACGACATTGTGTTCGGTTACGAGCAGCTCATCGCCAGGGCGCACGAGCGGGGACTCCGTATCTATGGCGCGACGCTCACGCCCATCGGAGGCATGAACCGTCCCACGGTCGCGGCCGTGGACCTGAAGCGGCGCGCGGTGAACGAGTGGATTCGCACCAGCGGGATGTTCGACGGCGTGATCGACTTCGATGCCGCGACTCGCGATCCCGCGCAGCCGGACCGCTTCCTCGCTGCATTCGATTCGGGGGACCACCTTCACCCGAGCGACGCTGGATACCGGGCGATGGCGGAGGCTGTCGACCTCGCGCTCTTCCGGCGCGCGCGACCGTAGCACACCCGCGCATCTTGGCATCGGGCACCTCCTCGGTGCCCTAGTGTGGCAGTGTTAGCGATGTGCCTGGACTATTTTCGTCAGCGATTTCTCCGGCCGTTCAGCTCGGAGATCCCCTATGGCCAAATGCCTGGGCCGACTCGCCATTCGCGATACACTGACGATTCCTGGAAGTACAAGGTGCGCGAGCCTCCAATCCGGCGCCAGAACGCGCTGCGAAGCGGCACAAGAGACCACGGCAGAAGCGTTTGGCCAGGAGCGAGGAAGGTCACTTCTCCCCCCGCACTCTCAGCAGGCCGCGGAGTGATGAATGTCCACTGAGCGCTCACCAGTGACGTATCGACTGCTATCGAGAGTGTTCCTTCAAGGTACGGGCGCGCGTGGTTTCGACCACAGAAGGACAGAGCAAAAGAGCCATCGGGCTGGCGAGACAATCCGAAGGTGTGCTTGTTGGCAAAACTGGTTTGCAGGAAATGCTCGCTCAAATCGCGATGGAGCGGCGGATAGCTCCAGTAGAAGTAAAGTCCGCCGTACTCTGGTGTGGTACCCACAGACGGATGAAGTCGGGTAGCATAGCCGTCTTGTTCAATTGCGGCGAAGTCGGCATCGCGCAGCTCCGCCGCGACAGCGTAGGCGCCCGGCGGGAGCTGCGTCTCGTCGATCTCCCCCACTTCCGCCGCGGGCAGCTCCTGGCGGCGCCAATACATTTGTGCCACTATGGCGGACCCATCGCCAAGCATCACCTGCGGCGGATCAAATGAAAGTCGGCGGCGCAGCCGCAGCCAATCCGAAGCCCCGACCGTCTGGTGCATACAACGTTAGGCGGCCGAGGCCGCCGTTGCCACCGATGCACCACACACTGACCGCACGGGGCACTCTGTGAACTTGCCCGTTTCGGAGTCTACGTTCGCTTGATGGTGGTGAGCCAAGCCGGTGCCCCGTCGGCGTGAATGCGCGTCCGAAGCCGATCCGATTCGACGGCAGCTATCTCCCATTCATGGCTGGGGTTGAACGCAGCTCTCAACTCCTGCCGACTGATCGGGTGCGGGCCGGCATCCGGACCCTCGTCCCTGAAGCACAACAGATATAGAGATCCACCGTGCTTGGTCACAGAAGCCAGGCTCGCCACGTAGTGCGTCCGCTCGTCGGCGTCGAAGGTGTGGAATAGTCCGCAGTCCAGTACCGTCTCAAACATGCGCCCCAAGTCTGCCAGGTGTAGCGCGTCAGCCGGCAGAAACTCCATCTCGACTCCTCGGTCGCTGGCTTTCTGTCGGGCGATGGCCAGGGCCGTTTCAGCCACGTCAACACCAAGGACATTCACTCCCAGGGAAGCGAGGTAAAGAGCGTTCTCGCCAGTTCCGCAGCCCGCATCGAGTACTGCCCCGGCAAATCGGCCTTTGGATGCCAACCGCACTACTGCTGGCTGCGGCTCGCCGATGTCCCAAGGCGGGGGCCCGTCCTGGTACGATGCGTCCCAGGGCCGACCTGCCAGTCGCTCGTGACTGGTTCGGGACCGACCGGCCAACGGATCATCAGCAGTTGTCATGATCTGCAGCGCGTCATCATAATGGCGGCGGGCGAGCACCGCGAGCACGCCGCTTCCGCCACCAAGCGCTGCCAGCTCCATTCCGTCGCTAGCCGTCACGGCGCTCGATGCTCCAGTCGACATCCTCCTGGTGCATGTGCCGACACGCGAGAACTATGATCTCGTTGTCGAAAATCTCGTAAACAAGGCTGTAAGGAAACCGGCGAAGAAGTGCGCGCCGGACTTTCCCCTCGTCGGTCAGCGCGCGGTGCATCTGCGGAAAGATGCGCATCACCGTGATCGTCGCCTCAAGTTCCCCGAGGAACGCGCGGCCGAGGCCCTGGACCTGACTCTCATACCACCGGCGTGCCTCTCGGATCTCCGTGCGCGCCTCCGGCCGAAACCGAACGCGCACGGCGGGTCAGCTCCGTCGGCGCGCGTGGCCCGGGTCGGCCTGATCGTCCGCGTCCTGATCCACCGCGAGCTCTGACTGGACGCTCTCCCAGTCGACGGCAGTCGACGGGTCATGGCGGTGCGCCGCTCGACGGGCCTCGATGATCTCTCGCTCGGCGGGCGCCAGGGGAAAGCCGCCGGGCCGCACGCGAAGCGAGTCCCAGAGGCGCTCGATGAGTTCGAAGCGCTCTTCGGCGGTAAGTTGGTCGATGTTGACCGCAGGACGGACCATGATGGGAATCTGGCCCGGAGATCAGCTTCGAGCAAGCGATGACCGCCTGCATCCCTGAGGCCCCAAGCATTTCGTTGGCTGGTTTGCTATGGGGGCTCGTGAAAGGACAAAGGTGTACGGCTACTGGTTTCAGCTGCAGCGGAGATCTCATAGCAGTCGTGCGGCGGGAGCGCAGCCCCCGCCGCGCGCTCCGCAGGTCCCGCTGTCTGCTGCAAACCATCCTTAGACGCCAGTGCCCCGGAGTCAATCTTCACGAAATCTGCTGAAGACTTCGGGAAGGTATTGCCTGAAGAACTCCGATTGCTCCGGGCGGAGTCGTGCGCGTGGCACCTCTTCGGGCGATCGGCCAAACCGAAAGCCTGCCTTGCCGCTACCTAGATCACGCGGTTCCAGCGAAGGATTGATGTAGCCTTCCCACTCATCGTCGTCGTAATGAAGGAGAGCGAAAGCCTCGAAATCGTCAACGGGTGAAAGGCCGAGGTCCTTCGCAGTGCCGCGAATGGCGCCCATGGCACTGAGCAAATAATACTGCTCCGCTGTTAGCTCGAAGCCGCGAACGAGCCTGTCAAGGGGTGCTGCAACAAATCGCTCGAAGGCATCAGAGCGGGCGCGCCGAATCTCCTCGAAGGCCGTGCGGACCGCCTCAATCGCCGGTGCGATCTGCCGCGGTGGATCCACGCGCGGTAGGACATCGTCTGCCACGACGTAGCGCGAGATCCAGCTGGTGACGTCCTGCAGCGCATGCATACCTTGGTCTGTCGCGGCTGCGATGTGATGGAACTGGTCTGCCCACTTGGCTTCACCTTGCGTCATTCCAAGTCCGATTGGCGAAGGAAGGTTGAATCTGCGTCCAACGCCAGCAATAACCTGCAGCCGAATCACAACAAAGCGCCAGCGCGCGCAGCGCGCCGGCGCCGTCCGCAGCGTCGGCTGACAGGTTCATTGCTCCGTTAGCGAGCGTCGCTTCGAAGCTCATCCCAAAACGCCCGCGGCGACAGAATCCGAAAGGGCAATGGCCCAGCAACGGCGAGGAGATCGTCATCGCCCGTGATTAGTGCATTCACGTGCGCGGCGCGGGCAGTGGCCAGGATCCATTGGTCGTCTGCATCGCGCACGGAGACCGGATCGGGCGCGTCGGGGCGCGCGGCGACCTCATGTTGCCGAAGAAAGTCTTCAACTTCCGCGATGCGCTCCGTGGGCAGGCGAAACTTCCTTCGCAACACGCGACCCAGCTCATCGAGCACCACCTCGCCAACAACGAACTCGTGCTCGGCGACAACCAGCCGAAAGAGGTCCGCGCAGAGGCCTCGGGTCGCAATCGCACTGGCAAGGACGTTGGTATCGAGGAGCACCCTCACGACACGTCGCGGAATACGTCCTCGTCGGTAAGGTATCCCGCCGCTTCCGCAAAGGGCGCGACGCGGCGACGCAGGTCCTCGAACTGCAGGAGCGCGAGCTGCCGGCGGAGGGCGTCGCGCACCACGTCACTTTGCGTGCGGCCGAGGCGTTTACTGACGCGGGCCAGTCGGCGGGCGAGATCTCGATCCAAGCGAATCGTGACGGCATCTTTCATGTATGACAACGTATGACGCAGCCGCCCTGAAAGCAATACCTGCCAGTCTCGCTAACGCACACTCGACCGCCACCGGAATGAGTCGGAGCGGCCGAGCTGGCAATTTGGGAACAACCACCAGGATTGCGCTGGACGGGAACGGTCCAAACCCATAGTGGCGTTCGAGCCAATCCCACACTACCCAGCGGAAGTCGCGTCCGTCGCCTCAACCAGCTCGCGACTGGCAATGCCCTCGGCGATCAGTCGCTGCGAAGACACAACGCGAATGCCCAAGGCCAATCGGCAACCCCTCCGGCGCGCGCGTACCGACACCAGACGTTACTCCCGTCCGGGCCCCGTCACCAGTACTCCGGACGAGCGACACGTCCCCGGCGAGGCCGCCCGACCAGTCGCCTCGATCGGCGTGCCACTCCCTCGTCCTGCGGCACCGCGCGGCACCGCGCGGCGCCGCGGCGACCGCGGGCGCCAGGTCCGCGTGCCCCAACAGCTCCTCTGCACGGTCCGGATGTCGTGCCCGTTCTCCAGAAGCTGCGTCGCGAAAGCGTGCCGAACGGTGTGACAGCTTACGCGCTTGACGATTCCCGTGCGCAACACGGCCTCCTTCACTCACTCCGCGCTGTACCGCTCTTGTGGTGGACATCAACACACGCTACATGTGCTGTTCCCCCGGGACCTTTCAGTCTCCCACAAGGAGGAAGTCATGTCCGGTCCACGGCGAAGTGCGCCGTCCTCATCAGTTTTCCCCACTCTACTTGTTCTGGTGGCCTTTGCGGCCGCATGCACCGATTCGGTGCCATCCCCACTCGCGCCCGATGTGGCAGCGCTCCAACGGCTGGGGACGCCCGACCGGACCGTGTCCCCCACGGGAACGGATGCCGGCGACTGCAGTGCGACGCCATGCCAGACGATCAATTACGCCGTCAGTCAGGCGGGCGCGGGCGATGTGGTCTCGGTCGCGTCAGGGACGTACCTGGAGTCCGTCAGCATCAGCAAACGGCTGAGGCTCGTGGGTCATGACGCGACGATCGATGCGTCCGGTCAGTCGTCGCCTCCGAACGGGATAGTGATTTCGGGACCCGACGCCGCGGGCACGATCGTCACGGGATTCACCGTCACCAACGCTGGGCTCGAAGGCATCTTCGTCGTGCAGACGACGCGCATCACGATCGAGGACAACTCGGTGGTCGCCAATGACACCTATGGTCCGTTCAATCCGCTGTGCGCGGCGCAGCCGGACGACTGCGGCGAGGCGATCCACCTGCAGAGTGTCACCCACTCGACCGTTCGCGGCAATCTGGTCCAGAACAACATCGGCGGCATCCTGCTGACGGACGAGGATGGTCCGACCTTCGGGAACATGATCAGCGACAACACGGTGCTCGACAACACGCTGGATTGCGGCATCACGCTCGCGTCCCACTGGTTCGACCCGGTGGCAGCCGCGTCACCCGACGTGGCGGGTGTGTATCGCAACACCATTCTGCACAATACCTCGAACGGCAACGGCGCCGCCGGGATCGGCGTCTTCGCCGGGCCGCCGGGCGCGGCAGCGTGGGGGAACACGGTCTCCGGCAACACCGCGATGAACAACGGCTTCGCCGGCCTGATGATCCACAGCCACACGCCGGCGCAGTACGTGGATCAGAACGTCCTCACCAACAACACGCTGTCCGGCAACGGAATCGACGACGACAATCCGGTCGACGACGCGCCCACGGCCATCAGCGTGTTCAGCGCGGTGATTCCGATCCCCCACACGGTGATCACCGCCAACCGGATCAGCGACGAGCATTACGGCATCGTCACCTTCAACGCCGGCAAGCTCTCGGGACTGAAGAGCAACAAGTTCGCGAGCGGCGTTTCGGTGCCGATCGCGATCTTCTGATCCGGCGGGCCCCTGAACACCGTGGCGGCGAGATCACGGCGCGGCCGCGCCCGCCCCCTCCTCCTCGCAGTCCTTGTTCGAATAACCTGAGCGGAATGGCGCTACATCGCCGGTCTCGGGTTCGAACCGGTGCCGCAGCACGCATCCCACATCGTTACCGAGCAGGTGTAGCGAGATGGACGGTTCGGCGCTGGTGGTGACTACGCGGTGAATGTCCCCCGCCGGCGGGACCAGTTCGTAGAACGAGCCGACCTCGAGGTGATTCGTAGCGGCCAGTCTCAGGTCGGCATGCGTGACCTCCCCGCGGATCGGGGCCGCCGGTTCATAGACCTCCTCGTTCTGCGTGCCGGCATAGAGCCCCACCAGTCCCCAGGCCAGATGATCGTGCACCGGTGTGACGACGCCGGGCGACAGCACCAGGGCCGACAGCGAGAGGGTGCCTTCGGTATCGCGATAAAGAAGCCAGTTGGCGATGCCTTTCCCCATGCCGCCCTCCCCCACGGTGCGGCGGAATTCTTCAGGCAGCCACCGCGAATCCGCCAGCATCGCGCTGAAGTGCGGACGAATCGCGGACAGGCGATCGCGATAGGAGGTGATAGTAGCGATGATCTCCTGCACGGTGCCGATGAAGCGGCGTACTTCGCGGGTGTCACAGATGAATTCGTCAGACATGCGTCGATCCTCCTGATACGTCGATCCCCGGCCGACCCGTCCCCCCGCCGGGCGACGGCGCTACCACTGTAGTGTTTCCGTGGCCGCGGTTGCGCAAGCGCCTCGGCGCCACCATTGCGCGTCGCCGGTGGTTGTAGGTGCCCAGTTGGCGTAATTGGGGTCGCCGGTGGTGTTGGTCACGAGCAGGCAATCCCACCCCGGCATCGCATTCCTGATATGGATACGGCCGTCACGAGTCGCGACCTTGCCGCTCCTTGATCAGTGCCCGGGGCCGCGGTGAGATTGTGGCGTCGGAGCATTTCACCGTTAGGCCAGCGCGAGAGGATCATGGAATTCAGCGTCGATCTCTCCCTCGACATCCTCGCACGGACGCCGGCCACTCTGCGGGCGCTTCTCGACGGCGTCGACGCGGCGTGGGCTCGGGGTACCGAGGGACCCGACACCTTCAGCGCGTTCGATGTGGTCGGTCACCTGATCGATGGTGAAGAGACCGACTGGATTCCGCGAGCGCGGATCATCCTGGCAAAGGGGCCCGATCCGCGATTCGAGCCCTACGACCGCTTCCGACATCGGACGCGTAACATGGGACGCACGCTGGAAGCGCTGCTCGCGGAGTTCGCCGATCTGCGCGAGCGCAACCTCGTGCTGCTCCGGTCCTGGGATCTGACCGCCGCGACCCTCGACCTGCCCGGGCAGCATCCGGGACTGGGTCCGGTCACGCTCCGCCAGCTCGTGGCCGCGTGGGTCGTTCACGACCTGGGGCACATCGCCCAGGTGGCGCGGGTGATGGCGAAGCAGTACCGGGATGCGGTTGGCCCGTGGGTGACGTATCTGCCCGTGCTCACGGATCACGAGACACCCCGATCGTGACGGCACCCCGTCAAGCGCCGTGTTGCCCGCCGACGCGGACCTGTCATCGTCGCGACAGCAACGTCGCGCGAGATTTCCGCAACCACGACGACATCAGCAAGGAGAAACATGCATCGCTTCCACTTGACTCTCATTTCACTCGCCTTCACCCTCACTGCTCCCCTGACGGCCCAGGCCCCGCAGGTAACGGTCAAAGAGACCAAACCCGGGCTGCTGGCCAAGGCGAAAGTGACCTCCGACGCCGCGATCGCCACGGCGCAGGCCCGGGTACCGAAGGGCAAGCTGGACAGCGCCGAAATCGAGGAGGAAGGCGGCAAGTTGATTTACTCGTTCGACTTCAAGACGCCGGGCCGAACCGGCATCGACGAGGTGAACATCGATGCGATCACGGGCAAGCCGGTCGGCAAGGTCGAGCACGAGTCGCCCGCGGCCGAAGCGAAGGAGAAAGCGGCCGAGGAAAAGGGCACCAAGCCGAAGGCCAAGAAGCCACCGCGCTAGGACGAACGTCGATCCGGCGCCCGACGAGCGAGACACCGCCGACTCGCGCCTTGCAGCCACGAAGGTCGCCTCACGGTGGCCAACTTCCCGATGCTGATCGGTGAAACCGTGCGCGTCGCACTGCGTGAGCTTCACGCGAACAAGATGCGATCACTCCTCAGGATCCGATCGAGGCGCTTCGCCATGAGTAGCCTCATCGTCGAGCCCGAATGAGCGCCGGGCAGCCGTCGGGACCGGCGAGATACAGCGCGGCGACATCACGGACTTCGACACTATTCTCAGGAGACAACATGTGGCACTCGGCGAGCAGTCACCGGTTGTGCGCCATGCGAGGTTACCGTCTTCTGCTTGCGTTGCCGCTTGCATTCTGTCCGGTCGGCACTGGAGCCCAGATGCTGGAGACGGAAACGGCACCTTCGTTGGGCGCCCGCCACTACCAGGTTGACATCGGATACGAGCTGCAGACGTCGAGCGAGGGCCGGGAGGTCGCGATGCCATTCGCCATCGAATACGGCCTGACCGATTGGCTAGAGGCGCTGGTGGAGCCGGTCCCGTACACGGCCATCCTGCCGAAGTCGGGACGGCGAGCGCGCGGGGCCGGCGATATCGAGGTCACTCTCACCGCGCTCCTGCGTGCCGAGTCCCACGGCATTCCGGCCTTCGGCTTCGCGGCCGAAGTGAAGGTTCCCACAGCTCACGATGCCCTCATTGGCACGGGGCGAGCCGACTACACAGGGTACTTCATCGCCAGCAAACGCGCGGGTGCATTCGACGTGCACGCAAACCTGAGCTACTCGCTCCTGGGATCGCCGCCCGGCGTACACCTCCGCAACGTCACCGGCTTCGCCCTCGCCACGGAGTTCCATGCGACGCCAAACGTGTCATTGTACGGCGAGGTGCTGGCCACCACCGCAGCAGCACCGGAGGGGGAGAATGGTGATGTGATTGGAAGCGGGGCGCCAGTGCCGGAAGCAGCGGGAGCGGAGAGCGTCGGATCGCTCGGGCTGGCGCGGTACTTCGGCCGCACAGCGCGGATTTCGTTCGGTGTCAGCTACGACAACAATGCAGCGCTGCAGATCCGTCCCGGCGTGACCATCTGGATCCGCTGACCGGGGGGTCTCGGCCACGGGTTGCATTGGCGGAATCTAGAATCGCCTGCTCCAGCTCACTCCGAGTGACGGCAGAATCGAGAACCAGGTTTCGGTGTCTCGTTGCAGGCGAATCGTCCCGCTTGCGTCGCGAACTGTGAACACATCGTAGCCCAGCACGTTTGCATGATTCGCCACGTTGATCACCTCGAAGAAGAAGCGAAAATCCCCGTTCTGGGACTGCCTGCGCCGCGTCACACGAAGGTCGACTCGTTGATACGACGGAAGGCGACCTCCGTAGAGCGTGTCAGGCCTCACCGAGAGGTCCATCATGCCATTTCGCTTCCGGACGGGCACCCCGTATTCATCCGTGAACGGCCGGCCGCTGTGAAAGGTGAAGGCCCCGGTGATCGTCCAGTTCGCTGAGGCGCGGTAGATCACGTCCAGATTGAGGGCGTGCCGCTGATCTTCCGGCGCTGGATGTGTCGAGTCCACGAGTGGCTTCAGCGGGTCGTTCACCGCGACCACACCAGTCACGTGCTCTTCCACGAACGACAGCGCGTATCCAGCTCGCAGCTTGACCCTGTCGCCGATGCGGCCCTCGTAGTAGAGCTCCACACCCTTCGACGTCGACGAGTCAGGATACACGAGAATGCGATCCTCTGCCGATTCGGGGAAGACGTTCAGTCCGCCCTTCCAGTTCCGGAGAATGGGCCGCAATCGCGAGCCGGCCTTGCGGTAGGAATGGTGTCGTTGAACCCGGTGGTACTGTTGACGCTGAAACGGTACCGGTCGCTGGCGTGGAGCACGTTCAACGCCAGGGCGTGTTTCGGATGAATCCGGTAGCGCACCGTGCCGAAGACGTCCCCCTACGAGGGCGCCTGCGTTTCCTTCTTGTTGATGAGGCGGAGGAGCAGGTCGACGAAGCCGCGGCGGCCTGAGAGAAGCCAGGACCCCTTGCGGTTGGCGAAGGTGCCCTCCCCCAGGGCGTGCGCATTGCTGAAGCTCGCCCCGAACGTGAGGTGGGTACCGTCTTCGCGTGGCGCTCTCGACGAGATGTTCATCACGCCGCTACGTTTGTCTCCGTAGCGTGCGGGGAAGCCGCCTGTGAGCAATTCCACCACGTCAATCGCTTCGACGTCGATGATACTCAGGGCGCCTTCGTCAAAGTCTTTCAGGTGAAAGGGTTCGTAGATTTCGAGACCATCGAGGAGAATGAGGGTCTCGTCGCGCCGGCCGCCCCGAATGGAGAACTGCGCCCCATAGTCGCCGGAGGCAAGTCCGGGCAATCGATCGAGCGCGCGAAAGAGATCCTCGCCGAATGGCGCCATTTCGATGTCGGCCCGCGACATCGTCTGGCTGCGCGTGGGTCCGGCATCGAAAAAGGAGAACGCACCTGGAACGACCGTGAGCGCGTCGAGCCGGAAGGCGGACGGCCGCATGGTGAGGGCGACCGTCGTGCTCTCTCCCGCAGCGACCAGAATGTCTTCGCGAATTGCGGGCTCATCGCCGATACGTCGTGCTTCGACGGCGTAGCGCCCAGGCGCCACAGGCCGAAACAGGAAGGCCCCCTTGAGATCCGTGTAGGTCCGGAGCGGAGTTCCCCGGAGAATCACCTGCACCTGGGATACCGGGCCGCCAGACGTGGCGTCGACGACCTCCCCCGCGATGCGCGCAGTACCCGCGGTGTCGGCAGATGTGCGCCCGATCTGCTGCGCAGCAGCCGCCGTGGCCGTGACACAGACGATCAGCCCCGTGAGGGTCGCGACCACCTGTCGGGGTGCTGCCATCGGGGATGCCTCGGCGGACGGGTAGCCAAGGAACGCTCAAGGATTCCAATCTGTGACAGTGCGCGCATCGAGGTGCCGGGAGGAATTTCGGCAGCTCGCCAGCCGAATCAGGAACCCCCCGAGCTGAGGTGTAACGACGGCGGCCGCCGCGTTACGTCTGGCACTGCGTCAACGATGACCATTCAGGCGCTGGCCGTCCGCGCCGCCGACCGCATCACGCAACTGGCCAAGGCGCGGAGCATCTAATCTCGAGCAACACCGCCTGCGTCTCCTCGCGTTCGGCCTCCTGCATAAGGCGCTACGAGGTGGCCGGAAGGGACACCTCGACCGTGGTTCCAATTCCCGGCGCGCTGTGGAGGGTCAATTCTCCACCATGAGCGGCCGCAATCCGAAGCGCGATCGGTAAGCCCAGTCCTGTGCCCTTGGGGCGCGTGCTGTAGTAGGGATCAAAGGCCCGGGCGACCTGCTCGCTGTTCATGCCGGACCCGGAGTCGGCTATCGACACCACGACCCGGTCGCCGGCCGTCCGAGCCGATACGGTTGTCTCGCCACCGGGGGACAGCGCCTGTTGGGCGTTGAGCAGCAGATTCAGGAACAACTGATGCAGGGCATCTGGATCCCCGCGGACGGTGAAATCCGGATCGCACCCGTTCGTCGTCAGGCGCGTGGAGCTGCTCGTGAAGCTCGGCTCCGCGATCCGGATCGCCTCACGCAGCACGTCGCGCAGGTTCACTTTCTGCGCCGTGAGGTTGCCGCTCCGCGCGATGCGCAGCGAGCCGGTCACGGCCGCGTCGAGTCGTCGCACGTGCACGAGCGCCCTCGCGACCAGGTCGCGATTCTTCGCGTCTTCGGTTCGCTCATCGACCCGCTCCAGATCGATCTGGACCGACGTCAGCGCGTTGCGGACCTCGTGCGAAAGCGAGGCAGCGAACTCGCCCACCGCCGCGAGGGCCCGGCGCTGCGACAGCTCCGCCACCAGGCGGCGAAGACTTTCGGTCATCGTGTTGAACGATCCCGCCAGTCGATGAAACTCTCTGGGGCCCGTCAGCTCTGCCTGGCGCGTAAGATCTCCGCCGGCAACCGCGTTGGCGGCGTCCACGAGCGCACCGGACGAGCGGGCCAGGCGATCCGTGAGAGCGCTGCTCAACAGCAACGCAAGGAACGCTACCGCGAACAGTACGGCCAGCCCGATTCGCCCGGCCTTCTCGAACGGGGTTACGTACGGCGCCAGCGGCGCCCCGACCGCCAGGTCGAACGCAGGATCTGCCAGACTGTCGACCCGCATCATCCATGACGCGCCGTTGACGGCAACTCGATGCGCTCCCGGAAACCCCACCTCTCCAACCAGGGGAAGCAGGACGGCTCCGGTCGCATGATCACGGACCGCCAGCGCCGAACCAGGCAGGAGTAGCCGGGCGGAGTCAGACGGGACGACGGTATCCAGGTACACCTCGGCCTCCACGGTACCGACGAGAGTCTCCCCGTCCCGAACCGGGAGATTCATGTGCACTGTCTGGCGAGGCATGCCCGTGGAAGTGTCACGCGCGGCACGCGCGCCGGAGCTGTCACTCGTCACACCGCGCGTCGACGCGGGCCGCACCGAAGTGTAGAGGTCCCGTCCGGCACGATCGCGATAGATGAACCGCGCGATGCCGTGCGCGATGGACGATTGGAGTCGCGCGAAGTATTCCGCTTCACTGGACGTGACAAGACCGGAAGAAAGCGCCCGACGGGCGTCTTCGTTGTCGGCCAGGAGCAGCAGGTCGCTGCGGCGATACTCCCAGCGGGCGGTGATCGCGTGCTTGACGTTCACCAGCGAGGTGGCGAGTTGATCGTCGAGCAGCGTCTCCCCCGACCGAACCCCGCTCCGCGTCAACCAGAAGCCGGTCAGTGCGAGCGGAAGGATCGCCCCGATCAGGATGATGCCGAGGAGGTGTGCTCGAATGGACGCCGGGTGCCCAGGTGATGAGGCCACCTATTCGATTCCGTACTTCTCGAGGAGGCGGTTGAGCCGCGGTCGTGATACGCCGAGAATCTCCGCGGCGCGGCCTTTCTGACCATCGGTTGCCTCGAGAATGCGGACTACGTGCTCACGCTCCACATTCTCAAGCGAGGAAAGGGGAGCTTGCTGTGCCTGGCGCGGACTGGCGATGGACAGGTGTTCGGGTCGGATTACGCTTCCCGAGGCAATCACCACCGAGCGCATGACGCAGTTCTCCAGTTCCCGCACGTTGCCGGGCCACGAGTGCCGGACCAACCGGTCGAGTGCCTCTTCGGAGAGAATCGCGTCAGCGGTCTCCAGCGAGCGGCTGGCGCGCTGCACCATGCGATGTGCCAGGAGCGGAATGTCGTCCGGGCGCTCGCGCAGCGGTGGGATGACGATCTCCACCACCCGCATCCGGTAGTAGAGGTCCTCGCGGAAGCGGTGGTCCGCCAGCATCTGCTCGAGATCCTGGTGGGTGGCTGCGATCACGCGCGCTTCGGTGCGCTCGGGCCGCTCGGCGCCGACCGGCTGGAACTCGCGATCCTGAATAACCCGCAGCAGCTTACTCTGGAAGTCGATCGTGGTATCGCCGATCTCGTCGAGGAAGATGGTGCCCTTGCCGGCCAGCGCGAATCGGCCACGACGTGTTTCGTGGGCGCCGGTGAACGCACCGCGCACGTGGCCGAACAGCTCCGACTCGAGCAGTGTGTTCGGCAACGCAGCGCAGTTCACCGGCACGAACGGCTCTGCTGCCGCCCTCGAGTTCGCGTGGATGGCGCGTGCGACCAGCTCCTTGCCGGTACCGCTCTCTCCCCGTACCAGCACCGTCGCCCTGGTGGCTGCTGCCTGTCCGACGAGTTTGTAAACCGCGATCATCTGTGGGTCGCGTCCGACCAACTCGCCGAGGTGGTCATCGGTGATCGCTTCGGCCGGCTCGGCAGTCCGCCGGGAACGCCGGTCGTCGAACGCGCGATCGACGACACGGCGCAGCTGGCGGAGGTTAAGCGGCTTGACCAGGAATTCCACGGCGCCGCCACGCATCGCGGCGACAACCGTGGGCATGTCGTCGAACGCGGTCATGAGGATGATGTCGACCGAAGGCGCGCGTTCACATAGCGTGTGGAGAAGTGCCAAGCCGTCGAGGTCCGGCATGCGGACGTCGGACAGCACAACGTCTGGTGCCGCCTGCTCGAACACCGCGAGCGCCCGCTCGCCGCTCTCGGCGACGGTAACCGTGATGCCGTCGTCCGAGAGCGCCTCTGCGAGCGAGGTACGAATGGCCGGATCGTCGTCGACGATCAGGACGCGTCGTGTCATCAGGGCTTCATGAGTGCCTGAAGCGACGGGGCGAAGTCGATCTCGAAGATCTTGGACGTGTAGCGACCCTCCGACGTGTAAGCGAGCAGCTTGCCATCGGGCGACGGAGCCAATGACTTGGTATCCCACTCCGCGGGAGCGTCTCCGATCAGACGCGGCGTGCTACCATCGAGTCCTACGACGTAGAGCCTCCACTGCCTGTCCCCCTTCGTTGTATGGCCGACGATGAGGTACGTGCCATTCGGGAGCGCAGCGCCGCCGAGGCTCCCGAACGGCAGCCGCATGGTCACGGTAGAGTCGCCCCTGGTGGACAGAAATGTCAGGGCCGGCCAATCGCCCCGAGCATCTCGTCTCGGGAGAACGACCCAGGGCCCTCCGATTACCTGCCCGACGCCCTCACCACTGTTCAGGCCGGGCTCGGTAGCGACATCCGGCAGGGGCCGCGCCGTGCCGCCGTCGACGGACACGAGGAACCGCTGAATCTTCTGGTCAGCCGCCACGCCGACAACTACCTCGCGATCGGAGGTGAATTCCACCCCTCGCAGCTCAGGGAATTCGGCAGCGATATCGCGCAGCCGCCGCGTGGCGCCGTCGACACCAATCTCGACGATGCTCGGACGATTCTGCCGCGTCCGTGCGTCGCTCACGTACTCGATCGCCCTGATGGCTTTTCCGTCCGATCGCCACACGAAACCCCCGATCCTACCCGGGGATACGCTCGCGAGCACGCGAATCGTACCCGTGTTGACATCGAGGACCACCAGCTGGCTCTCGAGGTCCTGCCACCCGACTTTGCGACGGTCGCGGGCCCGAAATGCCAGAAAGCGTCCATCGGGTGACCACGGCTGTTTCCACGGGTCTCCCCAACCGTCCAGTTGCTTCGGCAGCGGATAGCGACGCAGCCCCGAGCCGTCCGCGTTCATGATCGCGATCTCGTAGTGCGACAGGTTGCCGATCAGCGCCGCAATCCGACGCCCGTCCGGCGACCAGGCAGGGGCGCTGGTGGGCACATTCCCCGGCACCAGGTCGTGCGCCTGGCCGGTGGCCAGGTCCACGATGCGTACCGCCGAGTGATGATCCACGGTCATCGTGGCGTATCGCATCGACTGGAGACTGAAGTCGAGTCCCCATCCATCGTCGAGCGGTGGCAGGGCGACGGGGATCTCTCCTTCCGTGCCGGAGGCGGTCCGGTAATAGAAGCCGTCTGGATTGTGCTGGAACAGGGCGATCCGGGCGTCGGGCGAGAGGCCCACGACCCATCGGACCGTGACCGGCGTATAGGGGAAGAGGGATTCGCGCGCCCCGCCAGCTATCGGGACCCGGTCGATCGGGACGTGGGGTGAGCCTCCTTCCATGAACAGCGATTGTCCATCGGCGCTCCAGCCGACGTTCATCGGTCCGGGGCAATTCGCGACAATGCGCTCAGCCCCACCCGTCGCGGGAACAAGACTGACATCCCACGTGCCATCCGGTCGAGGCCCGGCATTGAAGGCGAGCAAGGTGCCGTCCGGCGAGAACCTCGCGCGCTCGCGATCGGTGGGCCGGAGGCTCACCCGGTGCGCCGGACCGGTCGCGATACCGGTTCCGGGATCGATCGGCATCGTCCACAGGAATGCACCCGTGTGATCCTCGGCGGATCGGCTGAAGGCAAATCGATCGCCTTGTGGCGACACCGAATTAGGGGACATGTCGGTCCCGAGCAGCGTGCGGTGTTTCGTGGCCACGTCGTACGCGAAGGTGCTGTCGCCGACGCTGTAGATGAGAGCGCGTCCGCTCGGCAGCCGGACAAATCCGCTAACATCCCCTTCAATGGTCGCGAGCTCGCGAACCTTCGCCGGCGGAACGGGCGACCTGGGACCCTGCGCACGCCCGGTCATCGGCGCTACCAATGCGCCGACGGCCAGGACCCGGTACCACGTGAGACGTTGCATGAGGAGAACCTCGAAGATAGGGCGAGAACGGGGCGCCGGTGCGGCGCTTCGATTCGTCCTCTCCTGCTTCACGCGACGTGCCGACGCCTGGCACGGGGGCAAGCGCGAGTCGCATGACCCGATGCCCCAGTCGCTTACCGCACGTCTCCGGGTTTCGGGACGTCTGCCGGAATACGTAACGCCGTGTTCAGTGGTATGAACGCGATGATACGCGGCCTGGAACAGAATCAGGGCTCAGAATCGGATGCATCCTGCCTGGCGATACCTCCGCGGAGGCGCACCAGGTCGTAGCCTGGCTGTGCTGAGTGCCGAATCTCGTGGTCGCGGAATGGCTCATCCTGCGCAGTCCGGCGCGTGTCGGACCCATCGCCGCCGAGTCCGCCTAACGCGCGCTGGGGACAGGCAGCGCGGCAGCCAACCGCCCTACGGCTTCGCGCCGCCGAGCATCTTCGACAGGTCCACCGAGTAGATCCGCTCCACGACTCTGTTCCGCACGAACACCACGCTGTTCCCGTCGGGCGTGAACTCCGCGCCTCCCTCCTCCTCGGGCGTCGTCGTCAGGCGTCGCGTGGTGCCGTCGGCGACATTCAGGACGCCGAGATCGCGAGACGCGCTGGGGCCGGTCTCATAGAGCAGCGTCCTGCCGTCCTTCGACCAGTTCCCGACCTGATCGCTCGCTCCAAGAATGACCCGGCCCGCACCACCGGCCGCTGGGAGGATCATGCTGGCCATCTTCCCGTCCGGCTGCTCCACCAGCGCCGCAACCGAATCGCCGGACGGAGAAATCGAGGCCGGAAACGCATTGGTCAGATCCCACACCGCATGCAGGCTGCCGTCCGGGCGCACTCGCGCAAATGCCAGCTGACCTCCGCTCGGATTGAGCGTGCCGGCGAAGATATCGGAGACGCCGGCACGGCTGACCAACCCACCACCGATGGTACCATTGTTCGTCACTCGTGTCGGCTCTCCGCCCGACGCAGGCACTTTCCAGAGATCACCCAGCTTGCTGTCGCGATCAGACCGGAAGAACACCACCTTGCCGTCCCCGCTCCACACCGCCGCGCTCTCATTACTCGGCCAGTTCGTGATCTGACGCGGCGCTCCGCCGGACGCGTCCACCACCCACACGTCCATCGACCCGCCGCGGTCCGACGTGAACACGATCTTCGATCCATCCGGCGACCAGTAAGGCGAGTTGACGATCCCGCCACCCGCCACCAGCGTGCGCGACGGGCCGCCGGCGATGGCCATCACGGCCAGGTCCGCGATCCCACCGCCGCGGTCGACCACGTAGTCGATCTGCTCGCCGTCAGGCGAAACGTTGAACCAGCTGATGCGAACGGAATCGGGCGTGATGCGCCGCTCCGTCCCGCCGGTAAGGTCCATGACCCAAGCGCCGCCCGCCCGGGTGATCGCAGTGAACGCCAACGTCGTGGTCCCGGGCCTCCAGGTCAGCGCCAATTCGTCATCCGAAGTATCGCTCACCCGGCGCTCCTCGCCACCAGCTGCGGGAACCACCCAGACATCAGTCTGCCGGCCCCGGTCCGAGAGAAACGCGATCCACTTGCCATCGGGCGACCACGTCGGGAGGTAGTCGTTCCGCACGTCGTGCGTGAGCTGCTGTGGCTTGCCGCCGTCGATCGGGACGACCCAGATGTCCGACGTTCCTGTGCGGCGCGATTCGTACGCGATCTCCTTCCCGTCCGGCGACCACGGGATGGTATTGCCGCTAGCGCTCTCGAAGCCCTCGCTTGTCAGCTGGCGCGGATTGCTGCCGTCGCTGTCCGCTACCCACAGGCTGCTCCGTTGGCCGTCGACGACCCCGTACCCGAGGTGTGAACCATCGGGTGAGGGCATCCCGAATGTCGGGTGCCTTTCGTTCGGGACAAGAGGCTTGCTCGTCCCCGCGCTGACGGACACTTCGAAGCTGCTGATGGTACCTCCCTCAGCCGATGCGAGGTAGGTCAGGCGATCTCCGTCCGGATACCAGGCGACCGGGATTTCAAAGCCAGGACCCTGCGTCACACGTTGCGGTGCACCGCCCGCAGCCGGCATGACGACGACATCCGCCGTCCCGAACTGGCTCGACCACGAGGCAATCCTGGTACCATCGGGCGACCATACCGGCGGGACTCCGGAGAACAGCGAAATCGCTGGCATCTTCATCGGCGCGCTCAGGTCCGCGTTGGCCACCCACAGCTGCCAGGCCGCCGAATCGCCCGGACTCCAGTACGCAATCCGGGTTCCATCAGGCGAATAGCTGATTGCATTCAGGCGTTGGCCGTCCGGGGAGAGCGCGGTTACCTGTGGACCACCGCTCTCACCGCGGGCGCACGCGCCCAGCAGGAGCACCATGCCGACGCAGGGAGAGAATCTCATTTGCCTCCTCCGTTCTTCGGGGATCCGGCAAGTACGCTGTCGATTCCGCTGGCCACCTGCACCACGACGTCGCTCTGTGCCGCCAGCACGTCGCTCACGTTCTTCTCGAACGTGTTCGACCAGAGCGACCGGCTGGTCACCGGGTCCGTGAACTGCACGTTGATCCGCATCACGTCTCCGGCGCGGAACACCGTCGCCTCCACCACCGCGCCGAGACCGAGTTCCTTCGCGATCTCGCGAATGGTCTTGGCGCTCCCCTTGTAGCGCATCATCGTCGAATGCGCTTCGACGCCGGTGAGGTTCGCGCGCGTGAGCGCACTGGTGAGCGCGTCGTGCATGGCCGCCACGAACACGGAGTCCTTGCCGGAAATGTCCTCGATCGGCATCACCCCGATGCGGTCGATCTTCCCGGTATTTCCGCCTCTCCCGAGCTCGTACGCAGCAATGGCGCCACCGATTGCGACCAGGCCCGCCACCACGCCAATCAGCAACCCCCGTCGCCTCGTCGGCCGCAGCGCCAGAGCCTTCAACGGGCGCGTATCGGTCGGCGTGAGGCCGCCGCTTGGCGGCGTGGCGCCGATAGTCTCGAGGCGGGCGATGAGTTCGTCGGCGCTCTGCCAGCGATCGGCGGGATTCTTTGCCAGGCAACGCATGATGGCGTCGCCGAGGATGGGAGGCGTGCCCGGCCGCACCTGCTGGATGTCCGCCGGCTGCTCCATGACCTGCGCCGCGAGAATGCCCTGCGGCGTGGTGGCATCGAACGGCGGCCGCCCCGCGAGCATCTCATACCCGAGCAGTCCCAGCGCATAGATGTCCGCGCGGTGGTCGATGTTGGTGTCGCCCATCGCCTGCTCCGGCGACATGTATTGCGGGGTCCCCACCGCGAGCCCGACCGTGGTGGCCTTGTCGCCGCCTGACGCGGTGAGCGCCTTGGCGACACCGAAGTCGGTGACCACCGCGTGGCGCCCCGAGAGGAGGACGTTGCCGGGTTTGATGTCCCGGTGCACCACCCCGCGGGCGTGCGAGTACGCGAGCGCGTCGGCGACCTCGCGCAGGATCCGGGTGGCGTCGCCGACTGGAAGCTGCCCCTCGCGCGCCAACCGGTCGCGGAGGGACTCGCCCTCCACGTACGGCATCACGTAGTAGAGGAACCCCTGCACCTCGCCCGAGTCGTAGAGCGACAGGATGTGCGGGTGATTGAACTGCGCCACCATCTTGATCTCGCGCGGGAAGCGCTCGGAACCCATGGCCGCGGCGAGCTCGGGGCGCAGCACCTTGAGCGCGACTTTGCGCCCGTGCTTCCGGTCCTCGGCAAGGAACACGGTGGCCATGCCGCCGGCCCCCACCTCCCGTTCGATGGTGTACCGGTCGGCGAGGGCTTCGGCGAGGCGCGACGGGGGAGCGTTCACGGACCACAACGCTACGACATGTTCCAGCGACACGGAACCCCTACGCGACGCGCACGAGGCGCCGCGACCAGCGGCGACGGCCGCGCCAAGTGCTCAACGTCTTAAGGCATCGAAGAAGGAATCACGCACGGAGCTCTCGGGGACACCGCCGAACTTCATGTCGTGCTCAACGCCTGACGGCATCGAAGAAGGAATCACGCGAGCGCTGCAAGAAATCCATCAGAAAGACCGTGTGCTCAACGCCTGACGGCATCGAAGAAGGAATCACAGGAGCCGAAGCGATGACTGACTCGGCTACGAGGAGTGCTCAACGCCTGACGGCATCGAAGAAGGAATCACTTCGGAAGTTCCTTCCGGCAACCAGCACCGTGGTGTGCTCAACGCCTGACGGCATCGAAGAAGGAATCACTGTATCCGTCCTTTGACGGCCAGGTCACGTCGGACGAGTGCTCAACGCCTGACGGCATCGAAGAAGGAATCACCGCGCGACTTGCTCCGCCTTCACCGCGTACCGAATGTGCTCAACGCCTGACGGCATCGAAGAAGGAATCACTGCTGGATCGGTTTACCGCGCCCCTCAGCCTCGAGTATGTGCTCAACGCCTGACGGCATCGAAGAAGGAATCACCTTGCCACCTTCGGTGCGACGAAAATGTCGGGATAGTGCTCAACGCCTGACGGCATCGAAGAAGGAATCACTTGATCCGTTGCTCCCAACGCCGCGCCCACGGCATGTGCTCAACGCCTGACGGCATCGAAGAAGGAATCACGCGTGGATTAGCGACAAGGGGATCGACGGCGAGGAGTGCTCAACGCCTGACGGCATCGAAGAAGGAATCACGCTTCACCGTCACCAGATTCTTGTCCCGACTCCAGTGCTCAACGCCTGACGGCATCGAAGAAGGAATCACGCGCGTACTCCCCACCGCGACCGCGGTGCTGACCAAGTGCTCAACGCCTGACGGCATCGAAGAAGGAATCACGTCCGCCGATTGCGGAAGTGGCGGCGATACTCCCCGGGTGCTCAACGCCTGACGGCATCGAAGAAGGAATCACGAAGTCGGGCGGGCTCATTCTCGACTTCGAGTACGTGCTCAACGCCTGACGGCATCGAAGAAGGAATCACGTGCTGGACGAGGCGCTCTGCGCGGCCATTGACGGGTGCTCAACGCCTGACGGCATCGAAGAAGGAATCACATACAGCCGCTCAATCGTGGCCAACGGCGCGATGTCTCGTGCTCAACGCCTGACGGCATCGAAGAAGGAATCACAGAGTCGGAGGTCCGTGTGAAGCGTGCCGCCCTGTGCTCAACGCCTGACGGCATCGAAGAAGGAATCACCCGAAGGTTGACAGCGGAACCCCCCTCCCGAACTTGTGCTCAACGCCTGACGGCATCGAAGAAGGAATCACGCTATCCTCGCCAGCCGATGCTCCAATCCAGTCACGTGCTCAACGCCTGACGGCATCGAAGAAGGAATCACATCCTGGCCGCGCTCGGTGCCATGGCCTTCACCGCCGGTGCTCAACGCCTGACGGCATCGAAGAAGGAATCACTCGGCGCCCTGACGAACCGTCCTTCCGGTTCGACCGGTGCTCAACGCCTGACGGCATCGAAGAAGGAATCACAGACCGACAGCCGAAATTCTTCCGGGCTCTTGAAGTGCTCAACGCCTGACGGCATCGAAGAAGGAATCACGTTCTTCGGCTACGCTGCCGCCACGGACGGGGAAACGATGTGCTCAACGCCTGACGGCATCGAAGAAGGAATCACGCCGCATCGTCCCTGACGATGCTCTCTGCCGCAGAAGTGCTCAACGCCTGACGGCATCGAAGAAGGAATCACCCTTTCCCCTACCAGCCTTTGCAGTAGTCTGTACGTGCTCAACGCCTGACGGCATCGAAGAAGGAATCACCACCGTGTACGACGGTGCCGAGTGTGTGGCAGTCAACGTGCTCAACGCCTGACGGCATCGAAGAAGGAATCACCAGGCCCCCGAGGTTGAGGATGATGTCGCCGCTGAGTGCTCAACGCCTGACGGCATCGAAGAAGGAATCACCTGTCGTTCCTGTTCAGGGAAATCTGCGGGAACCAGTGCTCAACGCCTGACGGCATCGAAGAAGGAATCACCTGACAGCCGCGGCGACCGTGACGGTTGCGGAGGCCGGCGGGATGTGCTCAACGCCTGACGGCATCGAAGAAGGAATCACACTGCGCGCCCCATCGCGGGTGGTCGGCGTCCATGAAGTGCTCAACGCCTGACGGCATCGAAGAAGGAATCACTTGTAGCGCCCGTCGTAGAAGAAGGGCACTTCGGGTGCTCAACGCCTGACGGCATCGAAGAAGGAATCACATCGAGACGAGGAACGCCAGATGAGCCTACCGAGTGTGCTCAACGCCTGACGGCATCGAAGAAGGAATCACTTGATGGGCTTATGAAAGCCACAGAACGCTTCCGTGCTCAACGCCTGACGGCATCGAAGAAGGAATCACCCGCCGGCGGCGAGCGCGGTGGTAGTAAGCGAGGAGTGCTCAACGCCTGACGGCATCGAAGAAGGAATCACCGGAGAGGATGACCGGACGCCACCGCAATGATGAGTGCTCAACGCCTGACGGCATCGAAGAAGGAATCACGTACCGCTCGCGCCGGGATTGGTCCCGTATCCTCGTGCTCAACGCCTGACGGCATCGAAGAAGGAATCACCCGCGCCCGCGGTCTCCGTCCCCGCCGCGGTCTGGTGCTCAACGCCTGACGGCATCGAAGAAGGAATCACCTGGCGGACCCCGCGATGCCGCGGTGGTCGTACCGGTGTGCTCAACGCCTGACGGCATCGAAGAAGGAATCACCTGCACCCCGGCCGTGGCCAACGTCGCGGCAAGGAGTGCTCAACGCCTGACGGCATCGAAGAAGGAATCACGGGCATGATTCAAGCACGTCTCCTTGAGAGCCGTGTGCTCAACGCCTGACGGCATCGAAGAAGGAATCACGTCCAGCTGTCCGACGCGATTACTGCCGTCCCACAGTGCTCAACGCCTGACGGCATCGAAGAAGGAATCACAACGATCGTAAGCGTTATATTGACCGTCAAATCGTGTGCTCAACGCCTGACGGCATCGAAGAAGGAATCACTCCCCAACGCCGCATCCCACTCGGCGCCATACGACCGGTGCTCAACGCCTGACGGCATCGAAGAAGGAATCACCCCCATCCCCGCAATACAGGATCACCCTCCGTTACAGTGCTCAACGCCTGACGGCATCGAAGAAGGAATCACGCTAGGCCGAGCGCCTCATGTGCTCGACAGCCGAGTGCTCAACGCCTGACGGCATCGAAGAAGGAATCACATCAAGTGGTCCACGGATGAGCTGGGCGGTCTGTAGTGCTCAACGCCTGACGGCATCGAAGAAGGAATCACGGCGGCGTGGGCGTGGGTCGCGAGCAACATCGTGCTGTGCTCAACGCCTGACGGCATCGAAGAAGGAATCACACGCTCGTGACCGCCGAAGTGCCGCTCACGATGCAGTGCTCAACGCCTGACGGCATCGAAGAAGGAATCACTAGCCGCCCGGGATGCCCGGCGTGAGGCCGTAGTGCAGTGCTCAACGCCTGACGGCATCGAAGAAGGAATCACACTCATCGCGTCACACTGCAATCGCTGGCGAACTTTAAGTGCTCAACGCCTGACGGCATCGAAGAAGGAATCACGATGAGAGTCATGGTGTGCGCGCGTGTGATTAGTGAGTGCTCAACGCCTGACGGCATCGAAGAAGGAATCACGCACAGCTGGGCGAGGCGGTCTTTCGGAGTCGTTTTGTGCTCAACGCCTGACGGCATCGAAGAAGGAATCACAGCCGGGACGACGCAGCCCCGAGATCCGCGCGCAGTGCTCAACGCCTGACGGCATCGAAGAAGGAATCACTCAGTATGCGGTGTGGGGCAATCATGACGCACGCGGGTGCTCAACGCCTGACGGCATCGAAGAAGGAATCACACGGGCGGGTTGCGCGATCCGCAACCCTTCGAGGAGTGCTCAACGCCTGACGGCATCGAAGAAGGAATCACTCGCGTAGGTGCACTTCCAAGCATCCAGTTCCACGTCGCGTGCTCAACGCCTGACGGCATCGAAGAAGGAATCACTCCTACCAGCAGATCACGTCGGTCCCCGATTCCAGCGGCGGTGCTCAACGCCTGACGGCATCGAAGAAGGAATCACTATATGCGACCGCGACGAAAGAGGACCAGGCGAAGATGTGCTCAACGCCTGACGGCATCGAAGAAGGAATCACGGCAGCCTGACGCTCACCGCGATCAAGGCCGCAAGTGCTCAACGCCTGACGGCATCGAAGAAGGAATCACCGCGCCCGCCAGAGTCGCTGGTCAGCATCCACGGGGTGCTCAACGCCTGACGGCATCGAAGAAGGAATCACGCGTTGGCGGCGATCACGACAACTGCACGGTGCTGTGCTCAACGCCTGACGGCATCGAAGAAGGAATCACTCCCCGGCGCAGCATGTCGATTCCCTGATCCCGTCGAATCTGTGCTCAACGCCTGACGGCATCGAAGAAGGAATCACGGGCCGCGGTGACGGCAATGCCCATCACGCGCCAGCCAGTGCTCAACGCCTGACGGCATCGAAGAAGGAATCACCGTGCTCCTCGTGGATCAGCGGCTGGGGCGTGCTCAGTGCTCAACGCCTGACGGCATCGAAGAAGGAATCACCGGGCATACGCGCCGGAGGCGGTCGCGAGGATACTGTGCTCAACGCCTGACGGCATCGAAGAAGGAATCACCCTGCTTCTTCACGCTGGACGGCTCCGGCGAAATGTGCTCAACGCCTGACGGCATCGAAGAAGGAATCACTCGCAGGCGATGCCGCGATCCGTAAGCGCCTGGACGTGCTCAACGCCTGACGGCATCGAAGAAGGAATCACGAAAGTCGGGAAGGAGTTCATCGCGGCCTCGCACGGGTGCTCAACGCCTGACGGCATCGAAGAAGGAATCACTCTTCCCGCTCTGCAACTGCGCCCCCGCCCGAATGTGCTCAACGCCTGACGGCATCGAAGAAGGAATCACTCCTTGTCGCTCGGGCGTCCCCCGATTCGCTCCTCAGTGCTCAACGCCTGACGGCATCGAAGAAGGAATCACGCCCTCGTGTCCGGCAAGAGCAGAGCCGTTTGTGGCTGGTGCTCAACGCCTGACGGCATCGAAGAAGGAATCACTTCGCGCTCCAGGCGGATGGGTGGTTCCTGCGCTCGGAGTGCTCAACGCCTGACGGCATCGAAGAAGGAATCACACTGAACCAGCGGATAGAGCCCGCGCACGAGAAGCGTGCTCAACGCCTGACGGCATCGAAGAAGGAATCACAGGAGCTGGAGAAGCTCGTCGTGTCGCATCAGTTGCGGGTGCTCAACGCCTGACGGCATCGAAGAAGGAATCACTTCGTGCTTCGTGCGCGGAATCAGGTCGTCGTTCATGTGCTCAACGCCTGACGGCATCGAAGAAGGAATCACACGGCCGGATCGTGTCACGCGATGATCAGCAGCGTCCGATCGGCAGTGCTCAACGCCTGACGGCATCGAAGAAGGAATCACTCGCCGCGACCGCGGGTGCCAGTCGCCGTGTCTGCGAGCACGTGTGCTCAACGCCTGACGGCATCGAAGAAGGAATCACTGCCCGAGGACGAAACCATTGCCAGAGCATCGTTTGCGACGCACAGAGTCACGCTCCCCGCGCCCACGCCTTGGCCCTGCCCCGAATTGGTGGCAAGGCGCACCACTCGGCATCGGAAGACGAGACCACTGGAGGAGTTACAGCAGTCACGTACCAGCGGAAGCGCCCGACGGTCGGAAGGTGCACTCTCCTCGAAGTTTAGCGGCAGATGTATCCCCCATGGGGTGCGTACAGCCAAAGAAGCTTGATCGCGTCGCGAACGGCAGCGGCTCAGTCCCATTCCTCAAACGAGCTTGTGCGACGCCGGCGCCGTCGGCCAGTGCGGGCGCTTGCTCGCCGTGTGCGTGACCGCGAGCCCGGCCACACAGCGGGAGCAAAGCGGGATGAACAAGACGTCGTCCTCTGACGCCAGGAGCTGCGTCAGCTCCCATCGAAGCCGCTCCAGCTGTGCGCGACCGAGCCAGCACCTGAACACCGAATATTGCATCCGCTCACCATAGCCCTCGAGATGCTTGGCCGCCTTACGCAAGCGTCGCGGATTCCGGACGTCATAGCACACCAGATACCATTTTGCGTCAGCGGACATTGCGTTCTCCTATTCGCGGTCACCGCTGGTCAGTGCCGAGAAACTCGGGAACGGGGCTCGCTGGCAGCCGAAAACCCTGCCCCGCACTCGGCCGCTACCGTAAACGCAGCCTGGCGAACAGTCCCGGCTCGCCGGACCACTCCTTTTCCAGAAGCCGCGCCTCCAGCTCGATAGTCCGCAGATAGGATAGTGAGTAATTGACCACCGGGTGCTTCCAAGTCTCCTGAAGACGGAGCTCGAAGAGCTCGATCGCCTTCCTTCGGCCTTCGTTCGACAGCCAGACCTTGGTCTTCGTAACAGCGAAATCTTCATCAGGATCCCATTGCCCTCGATTTAGCGATCCGATCGTCACCAAATCCCAGAGGGGGACACGGAACAGCTCCATCAGGTCCAGCACCAGCGGGTGCGCCGCAGAGCGAGGTGTGTGATAGAATCCCAGCGCCGGCTCCAGCCCCACGGCAAGGATAGCCCGCATAACTGCTGTCTGCAGCAGTCCGTAGCCGAAGTTCAGGATGGCGCTGAACCGATCCAGCGGCGGTCGACGCGTGCGGCCGGCGTACCGAAGTGCCTCGGGCACGGTGGGTGACAGGAGTGTGTTGAGCGAGGCGAAGTAGTGAACCGCGGCCTCTCCTTCGTGGCCGCGTACGGAGTCGATGTCGGATGCAGCATTGAGCGATCCGAGACGAGCGGCGATCGCGACGAGCTGCGGATCGACAGTCGCGCGTGCCTCCGCGCTGCCGCGCGTGGCGCGCAGCAAGTAGCGGTGCTGACCCTCGATCCTCGCATGGGCGAGCGTTCTCGCCAGTCGCAGGCAAGTGGCGGGGTCGGCCAGGGCCTTGTACTGCCGAATACGACGCTGGACCTGGCCAACGGATGAGGTGAGCGATGCGATGTGTCCGCCGCTCGCCGTTAGCCAGTGTACCGCGATGTCGTTGTCGCAGCACAGGCGGATGGCCTGCGTGCTGATCTGCGCGAAGCTGTGCAGCACCACGGCGGCCAGCTCTCGGCTGGGATGGGATGACGCCGATCCATCGCGCGGCCGCACGACGAGGCGATCGCCCGAGCGGCCCACGCTCGCTCCCTCGGAAACAACGTGCAGCGTTCCTCGCTGATCATCCGGCGGGAAGAGGCGCGCCGGCAGGTGAGACGGATCTGCATCCTGCCGAACCTCTTCAGGCAAGCACACCGGCGCCAGCGAGCATCGTCGACAGAGCTTCTCGTTCTCGGCGATCGGCGGGCGTTCGACAGTTCGCCGCAGTAGTCGCGCGCGCTCGACGGCTGTCCGGACTTCCATGCGGGCATATTCGTTGAGCGGGATACGCACGGTGACGTTGTCAGCATGATACCGGACTCGCGCTTCCGGCACGGGTCGGCCAAGCGTTTCTTCCAGCATCATCCCGTACGCGGCCGCCTGAACCAGATCGGATGGCCATGCCGAGGGTACGTTGTCATCGTCACGACGACAGCGCCCGCGCTTGTGCTCGTACGGCACATAACTGCCGTCGCGCCGTTTGAGCGCGTCGATCTTGCCGAAGAGGCCGAGCGTTGGGTGCTGGAGCTCGAGCGATTCGACGCTCTCTCCCTCCGCCGCCTCGAGTGCCTCATGCAACTCGCGGCCTGCGTATACGGCAGCGTCGGCCACGCGAATCTCTTCGACCTCCTCGAGATAGAACAGACGCTCACAGTAGAGGAGTGCGTGGAGCGCCATCACCCGGATGGGCTCCTCCATCGTCGGCAGCCGTTCAGGCATGTGAGAACTCAGATGTGATCAGCACCCGGAGCTCGGCGGCCCTCATCTCGGGATCATGCCGCGGGTCCGACTTGCGTCCATGCGGCGTCAGGCGGTTCGATGGTGACCTGCTCGACGGGCGCGTACAATGCGGAGCGAGTACCAGACATATCGGCCCGGTCGACATGCGTTGTGAGTCGCGTGACCCCGGGTCGCGGGCCCTGTCGGTCAGTAGACTCGATTCGCGCGTACCATCTGACCGGGCGCGCTACGCCGATGACTCGTAGCTGGTCAATGAGAAAGTTGTTGTCGCCGACGAATGGCAGTCCATATCGGTCGTCATTGAGCTCGCCCCGTAGGCCGCGAATGATCCGGCTCTCGAGGTCTCCGTCGGGGGGTGCATCGACGGCGAGAACTGCGCGCAGGTTCACGAGCACCTCTCGGCGGACCGGGGTGACGTTGTTCTTGGACCCCTTGGAGATCTCCCAGGGCATCCCGGCTTGGGTTCCAACGGGATAATTGTGCAGCTGCTGGAAGAGCGATTGAGTGCGAGGTGGCTCCGCGCCCTCCGGTAGACCGACGGCAATCCGACATGAGGGAAGGCCAGGCCTAGTGAGGCTGGCCGGCATGCGTCCACCGTGGCCAGGATCGTGCTCGCAAAGGCGCGACTCGATACCAGCGATATTGAGAAGCAAGCCGTACGCAGCCGACGGCGTGATGAACGAGGCCGTCGGCCGGTACCAGCCGGCGGTGAACGTCCGAAAGGCGGCGAACGGAGCCTCCACGCAGAGCTGAAGCATTATGAGCCGCCGAGGGCCGCTTCGGCTACGGTCGCGAGCAGTCGGCGCGGATCGCGATCGAGTGTCACACCCTTCGATTTGAGTCTTTCCTGATCATCGTTGCGCATTTGTCGAACAATCATTCCGCCGATGTAGAACTCATCGCCGGGGAAGATCGAGTCATCTCGGAGCAGCTCGTCGACGATTTCCGGCAAGCGGTGTGTATCCTCCGGCACGCCGCTTTTGCGCTCGACCTGAAATCCATAGGTGTTGTATCCGGCCACAAGTTGATCGGTGAACCGAACGATGATGCTCGCGGGCGCCATCTCGAAGTAGCTGCGGGCGTGGTTGCCCGCGACGCCGTTCAGCTCCCCGATGGCCTTCAACAGCTTCTTTGCCCAGTCGGACTTGGTCTTGCAGTCGTTGATGTTGAGCGCGAAGGGATACTGAAAAGCGGTAACTGCCGTCTCTCGGTGTAGAAGCGCGGACGTCGTCGCGTTTTGGTACGCGCTGCTCTCGACGCTGAGCGGCGACTGCGTGAACACGGCGTTGTGGCGATAAGGTTCCAAGCCCTTGGCCAGGTTCATCCGGAGAATACTGTCGCGCTTGAAAGTGAATCCGTTCCGGTTCGTCTTCTTCATCTCCTCGAGGATTTGCTTTCGTTGAGCACCGGTGGCGGCAACGAGATAGCCGAAGAGGAAATCGTCGGCGTACGTGGCCGGATCTGGGTAGGCTTCGAACCGCACGGCCAGTTGCTCCTCGTCGTGTAGACGTGTGCGATTCATCTTCAGCCCATAGCCGCTGAGAATCTCCCGGAGCGCGTTGCGCATCGCTTCTGGTGAGATGATCGGATAGTCGAAACGGCCGTCGGTCACCTTTTGGATGACCGTCCTGTTCAGTTCACTTTCGCCACGATAGTTGGCGGAGGGTGCGGGATAGGTGAGAACTGTCGCGAACAGATTCATCGAGTGACCTCTTCCGTAGTAGTGGTGTCCTCATCGTCTTCCGCGCGCGTCGAGGCGTACGACGCGGCGGACACCGCGAGCATTGCCAACGTCTGTACGTCGCGCCACGTGCTCTTCTCGGGACTCTCGTCATCATCATTTAAGAGCGCTTCGGCGATGACTCGGAAACCCGCTTCGTCCGAGAGGTTCGGCCCCTGGGCGACGGAGCCGATGGTGCCGGTGAAGTAGCTCACGAAGTCATCGTCACGCCGCGAGCGCAGGCCGAGGAAGAGGTCCGAACAGATTTTCTCCTGAGCTTCCGTGTAGGGCCGAGGGTAGTCGGTGCGCACCCGGCCCTTGTCATCTGTCACCTTCTTGTCTTTGAAGTCCGTGTAGCTGATGCCGCTCCTCTGCTCGGTCTTGGCTCGAACGTAGGTGCGGACGAGACGGTAGACCAGCGTCTCGAGACGGGTGAGTGGAGCGGGTGATCCGGTCTTCATAGCGTGTACCTTTCGTGTTTGCTCATTCTGAAGGGATGCTTGAAACTTTCGCGTGGCATCCCAGGCGAATGAAGGGAGAGTGCGCGGCGTATCTTCCGACCGCACAAACAAGGGCCACGGCCGCTCAGCCATAAGTGTGCCACATTCTGAATACCAAGGTTGGCCATGTAGCATCGCCAGCAGGCGAGCAGTGCGGAACATCGGATTTCGGGACGTGCGCGTTATAGCCTCGTACTCCGTCAGCAAGGCAGGCGTAGGTGAGATACGGCCGTGCGTCATTGTCTTGACGTTGTTGCCGGTCTTAATCATGTGGAAGAACTCAACGCCCGTGAGGGCGCGGGCCACGTCACTGCGCTCGACGGATGTGGCCTCTCCAGCGAGGCGCGCCAACCCGTCCATGAACTCGAGAGCGCCTTCGGCCGGTAGTGAGATCACTGCGTCGGCCGGACGGTAGCCACTTGCGCGATCGGTCAGCGCGCCTAGGGCGCGCTTGTAGCGGCGGCAGAATTGCGAAAGATCCGTCACGTCCGGGATAGCGAGCACGTACCCGGCAAACTCACGCTTGCCGTCTGAGTCAACCTGCTCGGGCACGAAGGTACGTGCCGTGAGCTGCCAAAAGTGCAACAGCAGGGCATGGTCTACCCGGTCGCGAAACGGAACGGTTTCGGCGTTGACCGCTTGCGCACCAAGAAGGAGCGCCCCGGCGAGCTCGCATGTGGGGATCTGGCCTTTGCCTTGCGCCTTGTCCATTGCCAGCAGCTTAACCCAGAAGGATTCTCCTTCACCGGATGACTTCCCCGCCGCACGGTTGTTGAATGGGCCACGCGTGGTGGGCTTGCCGCGTGGAATAGCCCAGAGCATGTCCCGCCAGAGCTTGCGCCAGATCTCCTTTCCATCGTCGGTGTATCGCCGAAAAAAGTGACCCTGCGGTTGAACAACCTTGTATACGAAAACCTTCTTTGTCTTGCCCGTCTTCGGGTCCGGCCGTACTCGCTCGTCGACAATCGTGGCACCGGACCACTTTGACGCTGATTCCACCAACGCCGGCTTGGCGTCGTACAGATCGTCAAACAGTCCGCATAGAGATGCTTTAGTAAACGTTGCTGCGACCGCGCTCGCTCCAATCATTTCGAGGTGTGGAACCGATTCAGAAGCGAGCCCACGTTCCTTCATTGACTCGACTTGCAACACGAGTCCGGCCAGCCCCGCCCTGTGCTGCGCGGTCGGCAGATCGAGCAGATCGTAACGAACCTTCACGAACGTCGGTTTGTCCGCCGCCCTCTTGGTCTTGGCCATATCAGACGATCCTCGCCGCAACAGGTGGGCGTTCGTCGAGATAGCCCAGTGCGCATCGGTAGAATCCTCCCTCTGCGACGCGCAAATATGTCGGCAGGCGATCGTCCCTTCCTTTGGCCAGATAGACAGGCACCGGCAGAACGAGCCCGTCTGCCCTCCAGGCCTCGTCACGCCGGCGACGGAGACGCGCGAACTCCTCAACATCCTCCGGCAGCAGCGCCTGACGGGTGAACCCGTCCGTCTCGCGGAAGCTGTCCTCTCCTGTAGCCGCCCATGGGCCGCTGTCGAGGAATCGACAAGCCTTCGGCAACTCGGCCGGCTGCGGTGCTTCGCCCAGCGCTGCTTCCAGGTCCATCTGCGACACGCGTTCAGGCGTCGAGACACGCTCGCTAAAGGCTGATACACCGTGAAGCTGCTCGGGCCTGTACGGCTTCTCATCTTCCGCGGGATAGATCAACACCTTCGCGAATCGGTCATTACTGGGAAGAGACTCACGACAACCGCGTCCCATCCTCTGAATGAGCGACGTGACCGGTGCTTCCTCGGTGACCACCACGTCCGCGTCGAGGTCAAGGCTCATCTCGCACACCTGTGTGGCGATAGCGAGAGCTCCATGGGTCGCGCCAACAGCACGAGTGAGCTTGAACGCATCGATAACCGATTGGTGCTGTCGCTTGCGATCCTCCAGCCTGAATCGGCTGTGATAACAGAACAGCGGCATCCCGGGCTCCACCTCAAGGACGGTCGAAGACGCGTCCACGGCGAACTCGCGCGCCAGGGCTTGAGCGCGTGCGACGGTGTTAACAACCCAGAGTACGCGCTGCCTGTCGCGCACAGCAGCGCGCACAAACTCCTTGGCCACTGCAACCGACTCGCCAAGTCGCACAGCGTACCGTGGATAGCTGGCGCTTCGCAGGAGCGCGGGTGGTATTTCGCGCGGGTAGACCTCCAGCCCGCATGCCTCCAATTTCGCGCGCCGATCGATTGGCAATGTGGCCGTCATGCATAAGACGGGCACGTCGAAGGTCTTGAGGAAATCCAGAAGGGACGAGAACATGCCGCGGTCGAAGCTATGGACCTCGTCGACCACCACCACGGCGTCCGCAAGTAGCGGCAGGTGGCAAATCGGGCCGTACCCATATTGGAGGAAAGCGAGGAACTGGTCGACCGTAGCGGAGAAGATGCGCTTCGGCCACTGCTTGAGCGCGAAAAGTCGGGCGCGCGATTCGAAAGACTTTTCGCTTCTCGGGTCATCGTCGTCTGCATCCGCGAACAGGCCGTCCAGGTCGTACGTCGATGTGCCGTGAACAAGAGCAGCGTCCGCCTCCGGAGCCCATGATACGTAATCTCTAAAGCCTTCGGTCGCTGTGCCGCGCGTTGGGTACAGGAAGATGACTCTGGCGGCGGGATTCGCATCCAGGCGGCCGGCAATCCACCGCCATGCAGCCAGCGTCTTGCCGCTCCCGCAGGGCGCCAGGATGAGGGCGCGGTCGCCCAAGTGGTCGCAGGCCAGCTGGAAGTCCTGCCAGTCCTTCCAGCGACGCTTTGCCTTCAGGTCCTCAACGCGTGGGCAAATCACTTTCTCGCGGATCGAATCACCGTCGAGGAGTTGCTGTGGGTCGAATGCATCCGAGATCCATGTGGCAATGGGAATGTTCTCGCGCACCAAACCCGATCCCGCCGAGTCGGCGGCGATTAGGGCCGCTCTAACAGCCCAGAGCAGTCGCCGACGTGGCTCGTCGCCTACCAAATCGTCATCAAAGTCGCCGAGCCGCCTTTTCAAACTCCGCAAATGGGCGCCGGCATCGAAGTCTCCCGGTTGTGGCTCGAAGCACCAGAGCACGGGAAGCCCGCTCGGGACGGGCAGGCCGATTCGAAGATCGTTTGCAGTCTGCTCGAGCAACTGGCGGAAGTCCTCATGCCCGCAGCTAACATCAATAATCGAGTCGAATTCTCCTTGGACTTGTCCAACGCTGTCGAGTGAAGCCTTGAGATGGTGCGTCACGACAGCCGACAGAATTACGTCGTGGTCGAGATCGGCGCGCGCACGCAACCAATCATGCACAGCCGGCAGGTGCAGGAGCATCGCGCTGAGGTGCTCATGACGGAGAAGCTGCTTGCCGCTGCCTTCAAGGGCTCTCTGAAAGCCGTCGTTCGCCTTGCCCAAATCGTGAGCGCATGCGGCCGCCAGTCCATTTCGCAGGAAGGCATTCGGACCGTCGAGCCGAAAGAAGGCAGCCCAGCGGCACGCCAGCCGCGTCGGTCTTTCCGCCGTTCCAAATAGCGCGATGAATGAGGCAACCACATCGCACGTGTGCTCCACGAGCGTGCGGCCGGGGCGGCCCTTGTGCGACGACTTCGCCATCAGGTTCGGCGTCATTAAGCTTCGCGCTCAGGTCCGAACAAACCACAGCCCATCAACCGGCGCCCTCCCAGCCCCGCTTCTTGAAGTCGAATTGAGTCATCGGCGCTCAGACCTTCCACGATCATGGCATAGCCAGCGTGCGTCTGATCCTTCACGCGGATCACGCGTCGCCGCGGCTGACCAGCGTGAGCGCCACTTCTCAAGAGCGGGATGACAGGTTCGCCCGCAACACCAAGCGCATCGAGCTGTCTCCGCGCCGCGGCGAGGAAGAGATCGGGTGTCACGCCTCGATCGCTCGGATGCGCCAGCTTGATCAACACGAGTGGCGACGCCAACGTCGGTGCCGGAACCAGCGCTTGCACTCGTGGCACCCCAACACGAAGGGGATGCCCTCCCACATCGATTACCCTCCCGGCGATGGGCAGCAGCATCGGAAGTCGCTCGGCCGGGAGGCGGATGCGAAGCCCGGATCGGCTGCCGACGTTGAGGGCTCCGTCACCAGTTGGCGTTCCTCTAATCGCGAAAATGCCGACGTCTTTCGCCCTGTGCAGCCCTGGAAGATGTCGCGAGAGCGCGCCGTACAGATCGTAGCCGTGATCGCGCCCGATCGTGATTCCGAATACCGGAAACACCAGGTCAATAGCCGTCATCTTGAGTGAACCGTCATTGCGAGTGGCATGAGGTGCCTATGATTCGTTCACCTGAACATCGTGCGTGGCCGGTCGGCCACCGCGCCCTCATACACGCCTTGGACTTGCGCGCAGGCGCCCGGTGCATCGCTCGGATCTGCCTCCCGTCAGTCCCCAGGGTAGCGCGTCGAACAGATCAGCCTTGTTCATAGAGGACGGTGCCCTCACGCAGCGTCGGCGGCAGCACGCTGCCACCCGGATACGCGCGCTGCGCGATCTCGTCCGCCGTGACCACGACGATGTCTTAGCTCACGGCCAGATCGCCCGGCAGCCATGCGTCACCCCGTGGTTTTCCCTGCCCGTTGGCCAATCGCGTTCACGACACCAGCTCCTCCACCCCCACACACCGATCATCGATCCCCAACTCCCTCATCACCCGCCGTACCATGCCATCCATAGTACATATCCGCGCCCGCCCCGCCAGCACGATCGCCACCATCTCCAACTCCGCGCGCGACAACCTGCGATCGCCCACCCACCGCACCACGTCCGCCAGCTCTCGCGCCGTCGCCCCTATCACCGCGATTCGTCCGTCCGCCACCAGCGCGCCCACGTCGATCGCTGTCGGCGATCCGTGCGCAGCGTACCACTCCCGCATCGCCTTGCACGTAAGCTCCCCCACCGCAATCCGGCGTTCCCCGCACCAGCGTTCGAGGAAACCGTTCCGCACACCCGCCGCCAGCACCAATGCGTCAACGAGGCAGTGTGACCCTGAAGCCACGATCCGTTCCTCCAGCGCCATGACGGCTGAGCGTCTCATCCACCTCCGTTGCGGCGATGCCCAGGAGCTCGGCCAGCCGCGCGCGAGAGATCCGCTCCGATCGATACGCCTTGATCGCGAGCCGCCGGAATCGCTCGGGCTCGGCGCCCGCTTCGGGCGCCGCCTGCACGATTCTCTCCTGCACCACGCGCTCGCGGTAACCCTCCACGGCAAGATCCCACGGGACCAGCTTGTGCAGTGCGAGCTGAACGAACACCGCCTGCACACTCACACCGAAGTAGCGCGCAACCTCGATCAGATCGACCTCATCGAGCTGCTGGTCGCCGCGGAGCATCAGCCGCAGTCGCTCGAGAAAATGATCCGGGGGCACCAGCAGCCGGCCCGCGAACCGATCAGCGAGCTGCTCCACGCGGCTCTTCTTTTCCGTGTTCGGCCACACGTCGCACACGTGCCATGCCGGCGGCTGCCCCAATCGCACGATCGGCCCGCGCGCCACGAGGTGAAAGAGCTCGTGCGCCAGCGTAAACACGCGGCGGCCCGGCGTGTGCGCTCGATTGACGAGGATCGCCGGCCCAAACCGGCTGCTGGACACGGACGCGCCGGAGATCTCACCTTCGAGATCCAGAAAGAGCACCTTGATGCCCACCCGCTCCTCGAGGACGCCAAGTAGGACGTGTGCGGGAGTCTGTCCCAGCGCCAGGCGCGAGCGCTCCTCGTCCGCCAGCGCCTGCGCGTCCTCGAATCGTGAGAAGGTGCGCTGCGTCGGCCGCAGGTCGGACTGTCGCTCCTTCCCCTCCCCGAGCTCGCCCTCCAGCCACTGGTATTCCTCGCAAAGCCGTATCCAGTGTTCGAGCTGCGCTCGCGCTGGTGTCGCGACGGTGGCGGCGCGAAGCATGAGATCCTCGTCCGCGCGCCGCTCCGCCACGTCGAGAAGCTGCTCCAGCGACTCCCCGAACAGGTCGGCAAGCCCGACCAGTTCGGCCGCCGACACCTCGCGCTTGCCAGCCTCGATGTCGGACACGGCGGACCGAGGAATCGCGAGGTGCGCCGCAACCTGGTCCTGCGTCAGGTCCAGGCGCGCACGAGCCTCTCGAATCCGTTCGCCCAGCCGCTTGCTCGTTTGAAGCTGGTCCACTTAGTGCCTCGGAAGGGCGGATGTGTCTGAAATGCCGACAACCCGTTCCAATTTACGCCATTTATCGGTCGACGCAATAGACGAAAGTTCCAGCCGCTGCCGGAACGACCATTGCTGACCCTCGTGCCCCATTCGCCGGACCGCGGCCGGTGTCCGGCGTTGCCCACTCGGGGCGGACCCGTTGCGATCCGGCTCCGGGGCGGCCTGGCGGCCTGGCGGCCCAGCGAGCCGTTGCGCCGTGCCGGAACTCAGTCCGCGCGCATCGCGATCACCGGACTTACCCGCACCGCCTGACGAGCGGGAATCCAGCTCGCGAGCACACTCACCAGCAGGAACACGAGGGCGGTGGCGAGATAACTCGCGGGATCGCTCGCGCTCAGCCCTTCCACCAGCCATTGGGCGAGCGGCCGGGTCACCAGCAGCGCCAACCCGAGCCCCAGTACCAGACCAACGCCCACCAGCACCGACGCATCCCGCACGACCAGCCGCGCGATCCCGCCGCGCGTGGCGCCCAGCGCCATGCGAATCGCGATCTCACCCAGCCGACGGCTCACGTTGTACGAAACGATGGCATAGAGCCCGAACGCCGCCAGCACGAGACCCAGACCGCCGAGCAAGCCAAGCAGCGCCGCACCGATGCGGCTCGGCAACACCGCGAACGCGAGCGCGGAGCGCATCGTCTGGACGGCAACGGCGACCGACCGATCCAGCTCACCGATCGCCTGCGCCAGCGGCTTCACCAGCGGCGCCGGATCGCCGGCTGCGCGCACCAGCAGGAACGCGAGATCGAGTCCGCCGGGATGCTGCAGCAGCGGAAAGTACACCGCGGCCCGCTGTTCTTCGCCGAGGGTGGCGTGCTTGCTGTTGGCGACTTCGCCCACGATCTCGAACTCGAGCGACTCCTGATCCGACTCGAAACGGACGCGATGCCCCACCGGATCGCCCCCACCGAAATAACGTCGCCCGAACTCCTGGTTCACGATCGCCACATCAGGCGCCCCTACGCGATCGGAGGTCAGGAATTCCCGGCCGCGCGTCAGGCCGATGCCCATCGTGGCGAAGTACTCCGGGCCCACCAGGCTCTCGGCGTACTCGACGTGCTGGAGCTCCCGGCGATCGTCGAACCGGGCGGAGCGTCCATTCCGCGACCCGCTGTGCATGGTGAGCGGCACCGCGTTCGCGAACGACACGCGTTCCACGCCCGGCAGGCCGCGGGCGCGATCGACCGCGCGTGCGAGCCACGCCGTCCGATCGTCATCCGGTCGCGACGCCGCGAAACCCACCTCGATGGTCAGCGCGTCCTCGATCCGGAAGCCCGGATTGGTGGTCTGGGTACGCGCCAGATTCTGCACGAAGAGAAGCGCGGTGACGACCAGGACGGTCGATACCGCCACCTGTCCGGTCAGCAGGACCGCACGGCTCGTCAGGCGCCGCGCGCCGAAACTGCGCTCCTCGCGCTTCAGCGCCTGGGTCAGCTGGAGACGAGTCGCGCCAACCGCGGGAAGGAGCGCGCAGAGAAGAGTGCTGACCAGGACGACGGCGACAGCGCAGACGAGCGCCGGCCGGTCGAGCGCAAGGTGGGGGTCGATCGGGAACGGCAGCGGAAGGGTGACGCCATTGACGAGTCGCATGAACCACACGCTGAGCACGAGTCCCGCACCGGTCCCGAACAAGGCGAGCCAGAACCCCTCGGCCAGGAACTGTTGCACCAGGCGCGCTCGCGTGCCCCCGATCGCGAGACGGATGGCGATCTCGCGGCGACGCGTCGTCCCTCGTGCCACGAGCAGCCCGGCGACGTTCGCGCAGGCGATCAGCAGCACGAACAGCGAAACCACCCCGAGCAGCACGAAAAACCCGCCGAGGGTGCGTCCTTCCTTGGCGCTCCCGATTCCTCCCAGCTTCGCGAATTCGTCCACCCCCGCGTAGAGCGTGTCCCCGGCCACCGCGCCGAGGCGGCGGTCGGCGGCATCCATCGCGGAGCGGCCCTGTGCCATCGTCTGATCGGGGCGGAGTCGTCCGATCAGCTGCACGACCCCGGCGCCGGGCTGGAGAATCTCCGGCACGAGCGAGCGATTGAGCGGCAGGTAGACCTGCGGCGCGATGCCGTGCCCGGCAACACTGCGCAGCCGCGGAATGAGCATGCCGACGATCGCATACGGCTCGCCGTTGAGCAGCAGCGATCGACCCACCACGCCCGGGTCGCCGGCCAGCGCATGCCGCCAGAACGCGTCCGACACCACGGCGACATGCGGATCGTTGTCGGCGCGGGCCTCGGCTTCGGTGAAGCCGCGGCCGCGAGACAGCGGCACGCCCGTCAGCTCGAAGAAGTTCGATGTCACGAGCATCGGCGTGATCGACTCCGCCGCCCCGTCGTGGAACCAGTTGACCTGCTTCTCGATCGAGTAGCCGGCAACGTCGGCCAGCGCACCGCTCTCCCTCAGGTCTCGCCAGTGCTGAAACGTGACGTGACTCGAGTGACTGACGCGCATCTGCACCAGCTGCTCGGGGCGTCGCGCATCGGGCGACGCGAGCAGAAACGCGCGGGCCAGCGAGAAGACGGCGATGTTCGCGGCCGCGCCGAGCGCGATCGACATTGCCGCGGCCACCAGCAGCAGCGGCTCGCGGCGGAGGCCGCGCAGGGTGTAGCGCAGGTCGCGGGCGAGGTTCTCGATCACGGCAACGCCACGCGCATCCCGAGCCTCCTCGCGCACACGCTGCACGCCGCCGAACATTCGCACCGCCTCGCGATGCGCCTCGTCAGGCGACATGCCCCGGGACATGTTCTCCTCGGCCTGCCGCTCGAGATGATCGCGCAGTTCGCGATCCAGTTCGTGGTCCGCGCGAGTCCGGCGCGCAAGCGACCGAAGCCGCAGCCTGACGACGTCGAGCCAGCGGGCGGGCATCGTGACCGGCCGCTAGGCGTTGCGCAGGACGAGCCGCATCGCGGCCGAGAGCCGCTCCCATTGCGTGATCTCGTCCTGGAGCTGGGCGCGACCGGCTCGGGTGAGCGAATAGAACTTCGCTTCGCGGCCGGTCTCATGCGTGCGCCACTCGCCGCGGATCAGGCCCTGGTGCTCGAGCCGGTGCAGCGCGGGATAGAGGGAGCCCTGCTTCACCTGGAGCACATCGCCCGAGACGGCCTGGATGCGCTTGGCGATCGCCCAGCCGTGCCGCGGCTCCGCAGCGACCGCCTTGAGGATCAGCACGTCGAGCGTGCCCTGAATGAGGTCCGAAGGCCGCATGGTGGCCGATGTACCTAGTTTATCTACAATTACACCTCGATTATCTACAATCGCCCGGGGCGGGCGTCAAGGTGAGACGGCGCGATTCGAGCGAAGGATGACCGACTGGCGCCGTCCCATCCCGGCCGTAGACTCCTTGACCGCGCGAACGTCGCCGTGAGGAGCGGCATCATCGATGTCAGATCATCCGGTTGTCCGACTCACCACCGCGCTTCTTCCGCTCGTCCTGACACCGGCGTTGGCATCAGCCATCAACCGCGGTTTGCTGAACTTCGGAGGCGGCGAGAAGGACATCATCCTCGTGGTGCCCTGGGTGCTGTGGTCGGCGGCCTACGCGACGGCGGCGCTGGTGTACTGGCGACGTCGCGCTGGACTGGCCCGTTCGCTCGCGGGGGCGGGGTTGTAGGCGAGCGGGCTCCTGCTGGCCCTCCTACTTGTGCTGACCGTGGGGGCTCCCCGCTTCCTTGGAGTCGGTGGGGCCTGACCGCCGCGAGCCGCGGGGGCACCGGCGAAGCGTGCGAGCGCCGCATACCATCGCGCGCGAGCCGACGGTCGGCGGCCGGCCGCCCGGCCTCACCCCCTGGGAGCCGGCACCGGCGCCGATTCTTCGACGAACCCTTCGGCGCGTCGGATCTGGCAGTTGCGCAGCATCGTCAGGAACGCCCGCGCGATGTCCGGATGGAATTCGACGCCCGCCCGCTTTTCGATGTACCGCACGATCGCATCCTGCGCGATCGCCACACGATACGGCCGGTGCGTTCGGAGGGCGTCGAACACATCGCAGACGTGCACCAGCACGCTGGCGTGATGGCAGTCGCGTCGCGTGTGCCGCGCGGGATAACCACCGCCGTCGATCATGATGTGATGTTCGAATGCCACCACCGCGCACAGCTCCTGGCGCTGGCTCCCCTCGAGAATCAGCTTCGCCCCTTCGACCGTGTGCCGCTGCAGGATGCTCCGCTCCTCGGTGGTGAGCGCACCGGGTTTGCGCAGCAGCTCGGCAGGCACCCGCACCTTGCCCAGGTCATGCAGCAGCCCCGCGATGCCGTAGGCGCGCACCTCGCGCGCCGATAGGCCGAGCGTCTCGGCCAGACCCATCGACAACACCGCCACGTTCATCGCGTGGGTCGTCGTGTACTGGTCGAAATCCCTCATCGTCATGAGCGGGAGCGCGAGGTGCGAGTCGGTCCGCATCGCCAACAGCAGCGAGTTCACCACCAGCTCCGCCTCGGCTACCGGAAGGCGACGCCGGGCACGGACTTCTTCGTGCGCCCACTCGACCGCTTCCACCTCCTCCTGCACGGCGACGGGACCCGACGACTCGGCGGCCCGGGACTGGCGGTCCTGGTGGGGTCGACGGTGGGCGCGGCTTCTTCGCGCACCCCGATCGCTCCGAAACGGATCGGCGTGGCCCGCGACGGTCGTGGAATGACGAGCGACGGCGCGGTCGGGAAGATTCAGGCGGGCCAGCACGTCGTCGAGGAAGAGCTGATATTCCGCTTCATCAACGTGCCCGTCGAACTCGATGCGCTGCACACCCACCGCCGAGAACCGCTCCGCCCAGTCCCAGTCCGCGAGGTCGCGCAGGGTCTGCTGCTGGAACACGACTTCCCGTCCCAGGAACGAGAAGGTCGGTCGCGCATCGACCAGTTGTAGCGCGGTCAGCTGCTCGAACGAAGCGGCGGCCGCGCGCGAACGCGCCGGATGGCCCGCCGCATAGAGGGACATCTTGGCGAGTGCCTGCGCCAGCGAGATGAGGTATCGCGTCGCCTCGATCATGTCAGCGCCCCACAGGTCTCAACGACGCCGCGCGACGGAGTTCGGAATCGCGGCTCCGTTTCGCCATCTCGAGCACCCGCAATACCTCGGTCGAGTCGCTCCAATGCACTGCCAGCCCGGCAAGCGCCGCCACGATCTCGGGAGATTTCCGCTTGAGTCGCAGTCGCCGGGTGAGCCAGTGACGCGTCACGATACGGCCCGCGATCCATCGCATTCCGTCGGACGACTCCGACGCTGCAATGACGCGCACGGCCCGGCCGCGCAGCTCGGCGTTCAGGTGGGGATCGGCATCGACCCGGCGCATGAGCATCTCCGCCGTTCGCGCCGTGGGGTGCTTGAGCGCCGCCGCGAGCACCAGACTGAGGATCTGCAGGTCCTCGTCCGCGCTCGCGAACATGATCGCGTCATCGCGCAGCGCGTCGTGCTTGAGCAGCAGGCGAACCGCCTCGCGTCGCAGCGCCGCGTCCGGGTGTCGTCCGAGTTCCCGCAGGTACGCCGTATCGGGCCACGCGTCCAGCCGGTCGAGAATCGCGAGGATCTTCTGTTGCACCTGGCGCGCGCTGGTGGCGAGCCTGGCTGCCAGCGGCGGTGCCGCATCGATCCCGATCGTCACGAGGAGGTCGGCAATGAAATCGGTGTCGGTGTCCGCCCGCGCCTCGAGCGCGTCCAGCAGCGGCTCGACTGCCGCCCCGCGCAAGCGAGATACCGCGTGCTGGAGCACGCGATGGTCGGGATATTCCGCCGCCAGCTGCTCGCGCAACATGCTCCCGCTCACCAGGCTGTCGATCAGCTTCTCGCGCAATGCGGTAGGCGGAAAGCCGGCCAGCCGATCGAGCACCGCGGCCAGTCCGTGCACGACCACCATCCGGCTCAACGCGCGTTCCGTCGCCTCGCCCGACTGGTCGGCGTCGAGCGACAGTTCCACCACCCGATCCGGCTCGCACTGATCGCGGGCCTGATCGGTTACGGCGTCGGCCGCGCCCCGTCGGCTCAGGTGATGCAGCGTGGTGCTGTATTCGCCTGGATTCGGATCGTCGAGCGTCCAGTCCTGCGTGAGCCGTTGAAGCAGTAGCCGCAGCTCGGGTTCCGTACCTGCGCCCGGAACGCGCCCGGCGTCGGCATTGCGCGACAGTTTCGACAGCAGCCGCAGCATGGACTGTGAGATCGACGCGCCTGACGCCTCGCCGCCGGCGATCACGAGTCGCACTAGCGCGTCCGTACCGAGCACGTCCATGGACTGCTGGAGAAAGCGGGCGCGGATGTTTGCATCGCCGCCCATTTCCAGCAGGCGCGACAGGGCCTCCGGACTCATGGTCGCGATGACGTCGGACAGCCGTCGCCGCATCGATGTGGCCTGAAGCGAGTCCTGTTCCCTGATCTCGCCGGCCGCTCGCAGCAGCGCGGCCAGCACGTCACGGCTGTACGAGCCGTTGGCGGCCCGCCGGCTGATGGCATCGGAAATCCGTTCCGGCGTTGCCTCGGAGTCGATGACGTCGCCGAGCGCCGCGCGCGTGAGGTCGGCCCAGACCTCACTCAGCTGCCCGCTGATCCCGGGAACGTGCCGATCGGTGGACTCCCGGTCGCGCAACTCGAGTGCGTCGAACGTGAGCGGGTACAGGGCAACGTGGCGCCAGCGGAACAGCGCATCGTCGCCTAACGTGCCAAGCGGCCGGTCCACCCGGCGGGCGGGCGTGGCGAGCGTGGTAACCAGGTCGTCCACTTCGGCGGCGTCGGCTCCGGGGAGGAACCTTATCGCCGCCAGTTGGTGCGCTCGCAAGTGGGCGCCGAATTCGCGGAGAATCGGATTCCCGGTGTCGGCCGCCCGGCCTTCGATCAGCACCTGGTCGGCGGTCACGGCGATGGTCACCGATCCCCAGAGCTCGGCGACGGTGCCCATCTTCGCCACCAGCGCCTCGATCGCACCGCGGAGCATGGGATGCGCGCCCGGATACATGGCGCGCTTCTGGATGACGAGCGCCAAGCTCCAGCGACGAGCTCGAGGAGCTCCGCCGGCAAGGACTCAGGGGAACTGGCCGCCTGCACCGCCAGGTTGGGCACGCGGTGTCGCCTCCCGGATTGGTCACCGCCTTCCCGCCCGCCGCTGCACTTGTGCGCCCGGGGCAATGGGGGCAGCATCAATTGACGAGCGCAGCGTAACGCCAGTCACGGTTGCGCACTGTGGCGTCGTCACCGTTGCCCGCTCCCCTCACTCGCGCTGAGCCCGTGCCACGAATCGCGTATCCCCCGGCCGCCGTGCCACGAATCGCGTATCCCCCGGCCGCTGCCGCCAACCGTCACAGCGCCTCAGCGCGCTCGCAGCGCCTCACGCCGATGTTCCGGCGTCGTTTGACGCCGACGGTGCAGCATCGCCGGCGACGGCGCGTCTTCGGGCCGGCAGTTTCCACCCGTTCCCTTCCGGCGGCAGCATTTGCCCAGCGGGCCCGACCCCCCGAGAGGGTGGAGCGCGACCGATGGGCGCGCTCGCGAACGCCACCTGCATTTGCGCGGCACTGAAATGCCTGACGAGGACCACGGTCTCATCCTCACCCACCTTGCGCCTCAGGCGGTGAACCGCATTCACCTCGTCGGCGTGGCCGGCACCGGCATGGGCGCGTTCGCGGGGATGCTCAAGGCCGCCGGATACCGGGTGACCGGCAGCGACGAGAACGTCTACCCTCCCATGAGCGACATGCTGCACGAGTGGGGCATAGACGTCTTCACGCCATACGCGCCGGTCAACCTCGATCGTGCGCGGCCCGATCTGGTCATCATCGGCAACGTCATCCGGCGGGTGAACCCGGAAGCGACCGCGGTGCGCGAGCGCCGCATCCCCCAGATGAGCTTTCCCGCCGCCCTTGGCGCGCTGATCCTGACCGGCCGGCACAGCGTGGTCATTGCCGGCACCCACGGGAAGACCACGACCGCGGCGCTGATGGCGCACGTGCTGGTAGAGGCGGGACTCGATCCGACCTTCCTGGTCGGTGGCGTGGCGGCGAACTATGGCGCCAACTTCCGGCTCGGCGGCGGCGAGCACGTCGTGGTGGAAGGAGACGAGTACGACACCGCGTACTTCGACAAGGGCCCCAAGTTCCTGCACTACCGCGCACGCACGGCACTCCTCACCAGCGTGGAATTCGATCACGCCGACATCTTCAGGGACCTGACACAGTACGAGGCAGCATTCGCTCAATTCTGCGCCAGCCTTCCCGCCGACGGCTGGCTTGGCGTGAGCGCGTCATACCCTGCGGCGGTGGCGATCGCCCGCGAGCATTCGGGCGCGCCCGTTACCACCTATGCGGCCAATCGCGAAGCGGACTGGCGGGCGGAGAACGCGCGTCTCGAAGCGGATGGGGCGCGCTTCGTCATCCGGGGTCCCGGGTCTGCCGCTAGCGAGATCTTCCTGCCGATGTCCGGCTTCCACAACGTGGAGAACGCGACCGGCGTCTACGCGGCGGCACGTTCGCTCGGCGTGCCGCACCACGCGATCGCGGTCGGGCTGGCGAGCTTCAGGGGTGTGAAGCGGCGTCAGGAGCCGCGAGGGGAAATCGGCGGCGTGCTCGTGATCGACGATTTCGCCCACCACCCCACCGCCGTGCGCACTACTATAGAAGGCGTACGGCGGCGCTATCCGGGGCGGCGGCTCTGGGCCGTGTTCGAGCCGCGCTCCAACACCAGCCGTCGCAGCATCCATCAGGCGGAGTATGCCCACGCGTTCGACCACGCCGATCGCGCGACCATTCGCCTCCCCGAACCGCACGACAAGGTGCCCGCCGACCAGCAGCTCGACGTGCCTCGACTGGTGAGCGAGATCCAGATGCGTGGTGTTGACTCCGCAGCGCTGGATGACGTGGACGAGATGGTGCGGCTCGTTTCCTCCGAGTCCCGACCCGGCGATGTCATCCTGGTCATGAGCAACGGCGCATTTGGAGGTTTCATTCCGGCACTGCTGGCTTCTCTCGAAGCGCGGTCCGCGAGGGCCATATGATCGTGCGACTCGCCACACCTGACGATGCCGGCCCGTGGCTGCGCATGCGTCAGGCGTTCTGGCCCGATGGCGCCGAGGCGGAACACGCCGCGGAGATCGTCGCGTTCTTCGAGGGGCGGGCCCCTGAGCCGCTGGCAGTACTCATCGCCCAGGAGTCGGACGGTGGCTACCTGGGTTTCGCTGAGCTCTCGATCCGGCCCTGCGCCGAAGGGTGTCGCTCCACGCGGGTGGCCTATCTCGAGGGGTGGTACGTGGCGCCGGAATCGAGGCGCCGCGGCGTGGGTCGTGCCCTGGTGGGCGCCGCTGAGGAATGGGCCCGGGGGCAAGGGTGCTCCGAGTTCGCCTCGGATACCGGAGTCGCCAACGCGGAGAGCGCTGCGGCACATCGCGCCGTGGGGTTCAGCGACGTGGGAGTGATTCGCTGCTTCCGCAAGACAGTCGTCGCGGACGAACGACTGCCATGAGGGTCGCTGCCCTGTACGACATTCATGGGAACCTCCCGGCCCTGGAGGCAGTGCTCGACGACGTCCGGCGCGCGGACGTCGACCGCGTGGTAGTGGGCGGCGATGTCGTTCCCGGACCCATGGCGCGTGAGGCACTCGTCCGCCTGCTGGACCTCGACCGGCCCGTGCAGTTTATCCATGGCAACTGCGAGGTGGCGATCCTCACGCAGTTGGCGGGCGCCGATCCGGGCCTGCCCGAACCGGTACGGCGGTCGATGCAATGGACGGCGGACACGTTGTCTTCCGAGCATCGGTCGGTCCTGGCGGCCTGGCCCAGGACGTTGCGTCTCGACATCCCGGGAATCGGCGAAGTACTCTTCTGCCACGGCACACCGCGGCATGAGAACGAGATCTTCAGCGCGCAGACCGCCGAGGAGCGTCTCGTGCCCGTCTTCGCGGGACTCCACGTACCTTTGGTGGTGTGCGGGCACACCCACATGCAGTTCGATCGAACAGTCGCGGCGACGCGGGTCGTGAACGCCGGCAGTGTCGGGATGCCGTTCGGGGAACCCGGGGCGTATTGGCTCCTGATCGGACCTGATGTTGCCTTGCGGCGCACGTCGTATGACCTCCAGGATGCCGCGGAGCGCGTTCGGACCACCGACTACCCCCAGGCAGCGGACTTCGCGCGCGATATTCTGGCGCCGCGTGCCGCCGAAGAGATGGTCCAGCTCTTCACGCGGGTCGAATTGGCGTATGAGCCGCGCTCGACCTGAGTCACCATCCGACTGGAGGCCATCATTATGAAAGCGTATCTTGTGACGACCGGTTCGCTGTTCGCGGTGCTGGCGCTCGTGCACCTGTGGCAGACCATCGCCGAATGGCCACGACTGATCACCGATCCCTGGTTCGCGGTGGAGACCGCGATTGGCATGTGTGCCGCGGCGCTGTGCTACTGGGCCTGGCGCCTGTTTCGGCGCACTGCCTGATGCGAGGGAGTTCTGTCCAGCTGCTCCTTCCATGAGGCGCGCCGCTGGAGAGACATGTATGCGATCTGCCCTGGTGCTTGCCTGCCTGCTGGTGCTTCCGGCCTGTGCGACCGCACAAGCGAACGGCCATTGCACCGGTAACCCCCCTGACTCCGCCTGGATGGCGCCCGCGCCAGTGTATCGGGACTGCGAGGTGGACAGGAAGGCCCGGCAACGGGGGTCCGATCCGAAGCTCGACACGGAACTCCTCGGAGGACGCGCGGCATCAAATGGCTGCATGCGCGTGGAGCTCGAGTTCGTCGTCGATACCGCGGGCCTGCCCGAGCCGTTAACCGTCCGGAAGAAGGCTGGCAACAACCCGGTGCTCGAGCGCGTCGTTCTCGATGCGCTCCCCGAACTGCGGTACGTTCCAGCGCGGTTGGGCGATCAACCCGTGCGCCAGCTCGTCGTGTACAAGCGAGCCGTACAGGTCCTGCTGAGTTTTGTGGTCACGCGGGCCGGAGAATTGCCAACCGCCCCTCCGCCGCCGCCCACGATGGGGCGGTGCTAGAAGCAGGTCGCTTACTCCCGCACGCGCACCCCTTTCGCCTTGTCCCAGTGGAGCAGTTTCTCGCTCCTCGGCAGCGGCGAATCGGGGACTTCGCCCACCGACACACCGTATTTCCAGTCGGGCGGACAGATCGCGATGTAGCGGGCGTAGCCGCCGACCCCGCCCTCGAACTTCGGATACCCGATCGAAATCAGGCACCCCGTCTCGGGAACCTGATCGAGATTGGCTACGCCTTCGGCCTGCGTGTATCCGTTGTGCATCAACCACGATTCGCCCTCGAGCGTGCTCGTGGTATCGGTGTCGAGCGCCTCGTGCCCATGGAACAGGATGTGCCGCTGCTCGTGCAGGAACTTGAGCGCGGCGAGCGTCACGCCGGGAAACACCGTGCGTGCCGCCAGATCCGGATTGGGCCAGTCCTTCGACCAGTCGGAGCGCACCATCACGACCGAGCCTCCGGGAATCCGTCCGTTCCGACGCTCCCAGTCCTCGATGTCGGACACCTGCAGTTGGTATCCCGGCGCACTCGCGACCCGGTCGGCGATCGAGATGACGACCAGCGGCCGCACCGCGAACGTGGCCGGCAGCTCGTCGATGGACGGGAACTCCGGCGCCCAGTGCGCCGGCGGATCGAGTTGGGTGCCTAACTGGTCGGTCGAGAGCCGGTAGGCCGTCGCCGCGAAGCCGTCGGTAGCGTAGTCATACGCCTTTCCGGTTGCCGGATTCACCGTCGGGCCGAACTTCGACGGACCGAATCCTTTCCACACCGGAATGTCCGGGGTGATGGTGTGCGTCAGATCGACGTACTTCGCGGATTTCAGCGACTGCTCGTACACCTGCCACAGTCCTGCCGCAGGCGCGGCCGCGACCGGCGCCCCGCTCCTGGTCGAACACGCGGCGGCGAGAAGCGCTCCCGCCGCAAGCCCCGTGACGGCGCCCAACACTCGAGTGCGCATTGGCAGTCCTCCGAACGAAATGCTCATGCGGACGCGCATGGCGCAGCCAACATCGGGGTGCACCGGCAGACCCGCAAGACAGCAGCGGCCGCGATGCACGGGGAGACCGGCGTCACTGGACCGGTGGCCCCGCGCAGGGGCAGCTCTCCTCTTGATTATCTGGAGAAGTGACCGCATACTCCTTCAGATCATCTGGAGGAATGGCCGTGGCGTCCCAATCCGCCCTGCTGCAGGGCACGCTGGAATTGCTCGTGCTCAAGGCGCTTTCGCTCGCCCCGCTGCACGGATGGGGCATCGGCCACCGCATCGACCAGCTCTCCAACGGCGCGTTCCGCGTACAACAGGGATCGCTCTACCCGGCCCTCGTGCGCATGCGTCGCAAGGGCTGGATCCGGAGCGAGTGGCGGGTCACTGAACACAACCGGCGCGCCCGCTACTACCTGCTCACGAAGGCCGGCGAGAAGCAGCTCGGCGTCGAAGCCGCCACCTGGGAGCGCGCCTCGCAGGCGCTGAACGGCGTGCTCCGACTACGCGCGGTACCGTGACCCTCTTCACCGACGCCGTGGAGCGGCTCCGCGCCCTGCTGTCGCGGCGGCGCGAAGACCGGGAGCTGGACGAGGAGCTCCAGTTCCATGTCGAGCGCGAGGCTGAAGAACGGATGCGTGGCGGCATGCCGCCTGACGAGGCGTTACGCGCGGCGCGGCTGGCATTCGGGGGCGTGGCACAATACCGGGAGCAGGCGCGCGACGCCCGAGGCATTCGACCGCTGGAGGAACTGGCCGCCGATGTCCGCTTCGCCCTGCGCGGCCTCCGGCGCAACCCGGGCTTCACTGCCAGTGTCGTCCTGGTGCTGGCCCTCGGACTCGGCGCCACCACGGCCGTGTTCAGCATCATGGACTCGGTGGTTCTGGCCGACCTGCCCTACCCCGAACCCGGCCGGCTGGTGCGCGTGGTCGAGAAGAACTCGCCCACGAACATGTGGGCGCTCTCCACCGCGGACGTGACGGCCATTGCGGCCCAGCAGCGGAGCTTCGAGGCGTGGGGCGCGGCGCAGCGGGGCGAGGCCGCGCTCTCCGGCGCCGGCGCCCCCGAGCACGTGGTGGTGGGACGCGCCACCTCCGGCTTCTTCGTGGCGGTGGGAATTCCGGTCGCCCGGGGACGGCCTATCGAGCCCGGCGACGAAGCTCCCGACGCGCCGCCGGTGATGGTCGTGTCGCACGCGCTCGCGGCGCGGCTGCTCGGCGGCGCCGACAGCGCCGTCGGCCGGTCGCTCGACATCGATGGCGTCGCCCACGCGGTAGTCGGCGTGCTGCCGCCCGGTCGCGACGAACTGGGCGGACTGCGCGCCGACGCATGGCCAGCGCTCCGGGTGCAGCTGCCCACCCGCCGCGGCCCATTCTGGCTGAGAGGCATCGGACGATTGAAGCCTGGTGTCACCATCGATGCGGCGGCGCGCGATCTGGCCGGCATCAGCACGCGGATGCTTCCGCTGTGGTCTGACTTCCGCGACACCACCGCGAAGCTGACGCCGCAGTCGTTGCGGGAAGCGATCGTCGGCAAGGCGGACCGTCAGGTGGGCCTTTTCGCGGGCGCTGTGCTCCTGGTGCTGTTCCTCGCGATTACCAACGTCGCGACGCTGGTGCTGGTTCGCGCCTCGGCGCGCGAATCCGAGGTGGCGCTGCGGCTGATGCTCGGGGCGCGACGTGGACGCATTGCGCGCCTGCTCGCCACCGAGAATCTCCTGCTCACGCTGAGCGCGGCGGTTGCCGGTCTCGCACTGGCGGTCCTCGCGCTGAAGCTCGCGGTCACACAACTCCCTGATCTGCCTCGGGTCCAGAACGCGACCCTCGACTGGCGCGCGGTGACCGTCGCGGTGGTTGCCGCGATTTTCTCAGGGTTGCTGGTGAGCCTGTCGCCGCTGGCCACCTTGTCGGCGCGTGCATCCGGATCGCTCCAGACCGATACGCGCCGAACCGGCACCGGACGCCGCACCACTGCGCTGCGCAGCGCTCTGGTGATTGCGGAATTCGCACTCGCGCTGCCCCTGCTGGCCGGAGGCGGCCTGCTGCTCGAGAGTTTCGTCCGGCTGCAGGGGGTGGATCCGGGGTTCGATCCGAGGGGCGTGGCCGCCGTGAGCGTCGCGCTCCCGCAGGTCCGCTATCCGGATATCCGGGCGCGGCAGCGTTTCTGGAGCGAGGCGGAGCAACGGATGTCGGACGTCCCCGGCACATCGGCGGTGGGACTGGCGACGCAGATTCCGCCGGACAATTCCGGGAACAACGACAACTTCAATCTGGTGGACCAACCGGTCCCGGCGGGGTCGGCCGAGCCGACGTCGCCGTGGTACTACGTGACCAGCGGGTATTTTCGCACGCTCGGTATCCGCCTGCTGGACGGACGGCTCTTCACCGCGGCCGATACCTTCGAGACAAACCCGGTGGTCGTGGTGAGCCGGTCGTGGGCGCGACACTACCTGCCTGACGAGCGGGCGGTGGGTCGGCGGCTGATCCAGGGTGGGTGCTACAACTGCCCGCGCACGACGATCATCGGCGTGGTGTCCGACATCAGGAATCTCGGGGCGGCGGGCTCGATGGACGCCGTGTACGGACCGGTGGTCCAGGCGGACCCGCGGGCGATGACCCTGGTGGCACGAAGCAGCGCGGGCACGGCGGCCGTCATCCGGGCGATGCGCGGCGCACTGGGCGCGCTGGATCCGCAATTGCCGCTGGCGGAGGCGACGTTGACCGACCGTTTCCACGACGCCCTGGCCGACCCGCGGCGGTGGGCGGCGATACTGGTCGCGTTCGCCGGCGTCGGTCTGGGCCTGGCGGCGATGGGGGTGTTCGGGCTGATGTCCTACGTGGTGCGCCAGCGACGCCGGGAAATCGGCGTGCGCCTGGCGCTGGGCGCGCGGCCCGCCAAGGTCGCGGCGCTGGTCATCTCGCGCGGGATGCGGTACGCGCTGGCGGGAAGCGCGATCGGCCTGGTCATCACGTTAGGCGCAGCGCACCGGCTGCAGGGGTTGTTGTTCGGCGTGCGACCCACCGATGCGCGCACCATTGCCGGCGTGGCACTCTTGCTGCTCGCGACGGCCCTGTTGGCGTGTTGGCTGCCCGGCCGCCGTGCCGCGCGGATCCGCCCAATGGAGGCGATCGGGTCCGGGTAGGGGAGCCTTCCCCGCTCTGCCGGCCCGTTGCGTCCTCCCACGCATCATCTCGCGGTGGGACAGGGGGACGCTGTCGGGCCGCGGGTTTGACATCCACTGCACCAGCTTCCGGCGCGATGGATCGAAGAGAATCAATCCCTCGTAGAGGAGGCGGCGTTCGCCGGTCTCGAGGTCATAGGTCTCGAAGTGCAGCACGCGTCTGGTCGGCCCCCAGAAGTAGCGGACGTCCACGCGCATTGCGGTGCCGTCGGGCCAGCGTCCCTCGCCTTGCCACGTCCCGCCGGCCAGAAACGCGACCCCCTCGAGCGGATTCGGATCCTGTGCCGGAAGGCACCGCGGAAGGACACACAGCGTCGCAACGATCGCGAGGGCGAGCGGAATCGCGTCCGCAGATCCGAAAGACGTGAGAGGCCTGGTGGGCCAGCGGAGGTTCAGTCTCGTGACGATCGGGCATCGAAGACGATGTTGGTCGGTCATTGGCGGCTCATGGACAGCATGGTTCCAGTCGGTGACGACTCTGGCCCTTGGCCTCTACCTCTTGCGTCTGGCCTTTGGCCTCTGACCCGTGGCCGCTGGCCTCAAGCCCCGCCATCCACCTTGCACCATGGGGCCCATATTCCTATTCACCATCGATGGGACGGTGCTTTAAATGGGGGTGAGCGGCCCTTTCCCGGCCACCCGGCAGTCGATCGTCGAAGCAATCGGCGCCAGTGACCCCGCGACTCGTCAGCGGGCCTTCGACGTGCTCGTGGCGAGCTACTGGAAGCCCGTGTACAAGTACATCCGTCTGCGCTGGCACGCGTCGCCCGAAGACGCCGAGGACCTCACCCAGGAGTTCTTCGCGCGGGCATTCGAGCATGGCTCGCTCGAACGGCACGATCCGTCACGCGCGGAGTTCCGCACCTTCGTCAGGCTGCTGGTCGACGGATTGGTGAAGAACGCGCGCAAGGCAGCCACGCGGCTCAAGCGGGGCGGCGGCGCGTCCTTCGTGCCGCTCGATTTCCCGGGCGCCGAGGGCGAACTCGCCGAAGCGGTCGCGCCCGGAATCCAGGATGACGATGCACTTTTCCGCGCGGAGTGGATCCGCTCGCTGTTCGAGGTGGCCATCGGGCGACTGCGCGTCGAGTGCGTCGAAACCGGAAAGGCCGAGCAGTTTGCCGTCTTCGAGCGCTACGACATCGAGGCGCAGAATGCCAGGCAAACGCTCACCTACGCCGACCTGGCCCGCGAGTTCGGCGTTCCGGGGACCCAGATCACGAACTATCTCGCGTACGTTCGTCGCCGTCTGCGACACCACGTCCTCGACGTGCTCCGCGAGCTGACCGCAACGGACCGCGAGTTCAGGGCGGAGGCGGAGGACGTGCTCGGTTATTCGGGGGAGGAGATCAGGAACGCGGTGCGCGACCCGCGACCGGTCGTGTCGGCGCGCCATGGCACGGTCGTGCACGCGACGAGTGGCGCCGGCGGCTCGGCGGCATCGAACCGAGGCGTCCCGTGACTCACCTGTCCGACGCCGCTCTGCATCATCTCCGCGCCGTGGCCGATCAACCGGACCTCACGGGGACGAGATATGAACTGATCGAGCCACTGGGCCGCGGCGGGATGGGAACGGTGTATCGGGTCGCCGATCGTGAGCTTCAGCGTGAGGTCGCGCTGAAGGTCCTCGCTGCCGCAGCCGACACGGCCGAAGGACTTGAGCGGCTGGCACAGGAAGCCCGCGTTCTCGCGCGGTTGGAACACCCTGGCATCGTCCCGGTGCACGACGTTGGCCGGCTACGCGACGGTCGCGCCTTCTATACGATGAAGCTCGTCCGCGGCAATCGGCTCGACCATCTCGTCGTGGCGAATACGCCGCTGGCCGAATGCCTGCAGATCTTCGAGCGTATCTGCGAGGCGGTGCGATTCGCGCATGCACAGGGTGTCGTGCATCGGGACCTGAAGCCCGGAAACATCATGGTGGGCGCTTTCGGTGAAGTGCTTGTGATGGACTGGGGGGTGGCCAAGGTGCGCGACGTGGTCGACCTGCCTCCGGTCTCCCGATCGACAGTGTTGCCGGACGGTCCGGACACGATTCCGGGGACTGTGCTCGGGACCCCCGGTTACATGGCGCCCGAACAACGCAGCGGGCAACCAGGCGCGATCGACGAGCGATCGGACGTGCATGCGCTGGGCGCCATCCTGCGATTCCTGGTGACCGGCGCACCTGCGGAAACCGATGGGTCGGCGCGAGCAGGCAACCCCGCCGTGCCGCGCGCCATCGAGGCGATCTGTCGCAAGGCGACGGCGCATGTTCCCGCGGAGCGATATCAGACGGTCGGGCACCTCGCCGCCGACGTGGCGCGATTTCGCAATGCCCTCCCCGTGAGCGCCTTCCCGGAGCGGTTGCCCGACCGCGCGCGCCGGCTGGCGTCGAAATACCGCGTGCCGCTGGCGCTCGTCCTCGCGTACGTGGGCATGCGGGTGCTCCTCCTCCTGCTGGCCCGTCGCTAAAGACCAATCGCGGCTCGTTGAATAGAACCAGCAGTCGCGAAATCCATTCGAAACCGGTCGCGCGAGGATGGTCCAATGAGCAAGACGGTGCTTGGCCTCGTTCTGGGAGGCGTGCTCGGCGTATTCGATGGTCTGTCGGCTCTGGTTTCCGCGCCCGAAACGGCGCCGCAGATCGTGACGATCGTCATTGGGTCCACGTTCAAGGGGCTCATCGCTGGAGCGATTATCGGCTACTTCGCGCGGCGGGTGCACTCGCTCGCCCTCGGCATCGTGTTCGGCACCGGGGTCGGTCTGGTGCTGGCCTTCCTGGTGGCTTGGATGAATGCGGCCGCGGGCCAGAGCTACTACTGGCAGATCATGCTGCCCGGCGGGGTGCTGGGGACGATCGTCGGCTACGCCACCCAGCGCTACGGTGCCGCGCGACCCGTGCCTGACGCACGCTGAGCGGATCGGGCCGGGGCGGGACCGGCGCCGACGCGGGCACCGCGGCGCCACTCGGCACGAGGTCAGTCGCCGCGAAGTGCCACCAGCGGCTCCACCCGTGCCGCGCGCCGGGCTGGCCCCGCGCTGGACGCCAGTGCGACCGCGACGATGATCGCCGTCGACGCCGTGAACGCGATCGGGTCGATCGGCGGTAGCCCGAACAGAATTCCGCGCACCGTCGTCGCGCCGGCGGCTGCCAGAAGCGCGCCGATCGCAACCCCCGCCGCGACCGTTGTGAGCGACTGCCGCAGGATCATCGTCTGAACGGCGCTCGGCCTGGCGCCCAGCGCCATGCGCACGCCGATCTCGTGCCGGCGCTGTTCGACGACGAACGACAGCACCGCCGCGATGCCTAACGCCGACAGCAGCAAGGAGACGATTCCCATCGCGCCCACGCCCGCCGCCATCTGCGCCACCGGGTCCCCACGCGCGTCGAGCGCTTCACCGAGTGTCTCCACCGACCGCAGCGGCATCCGCGGGTCCAGCTCCCGCATCGCATTGCGTACCGACGGTTTGAGCGCAGCGGCGCTCCCGCGCGCGCGCACGTACAGCACCGACCGCGGCCGGTAGACCCCCGGCGCGGGCACGATGACCACGCCCGACGGGCGCTCCGCCCGGGCGTTCACGATCGTCGGCACGACTCCGATCACGGTGGCGACGGTCACGCCGCGCGACGCCGCGCCGGGCGTCTGGATGCAGATGTCGGAGGCGGAGTTCACGTCGCACGGCTCGCCGATCGTGATCGCCTGGCCAATGGCGTTCGCGCCGGGCCAGAGGTACTGCGCCTCCGCCTCGTCCACCACCGCGACGGGAACCCGGCTCCTCGACTCGGCCGGCGTGAAGAGCCGGCCGGCCACCACGCGGCTGTTCTGCACTGCGAACCAGTCCCCGGAAACTTCGGCCACGTGCTCCCATCGCTTCCGGTCCGGAGCGTCGCCCGCAACCCGGACGCGCAAATAGGTGGCCTGCTCGGCCGGACGGAACGGCGCGATCGCCACGGCCTCCGCGCCGGTCAGGGCACCGAGGCGGTCAGCCGCCCGGACCAGGAACGCGCGCCCGGCGTCCGGTGTGAACCCGAGGAGGTTGAGGTCGAGCGCGACCGTGACGATGCGGTCTGCGTTCGCCCCCGTGTCCGAGATCCGCGCGCGCTGCGCGCCGCGCATGAACACGCCTGCGAGCGCCATGAACGCCACGGACGTCGCCACCTGCACGACCACAAGAGCGCTGCGGAGGCGCGAATGCCGGTAGCCACCCGCGCGACCGCCGTCCTTCACCGCCTGCGAGAGATCCATTCGCGTGGCGCGCAGCGCCGGCAACAGCCCGAACGCGAGCGACGTCAGGGCAGCCAGACCCCCCGTGAAGGCGAGCACGCGCGCGTCGATCGGCACGCGGAACGGCATCACCATCACGGAACGGCCCACGAAGTCAATGAGCACGCGTGCCAGCGCGATGCCGGCTGCGCTCGCGAGCGCAGCAAGCAGCGTCGATTCCACGAGCAGCTGCCTCACGAGTCGGGCTCGCGTGGCGCCGAGTGAAAGCCGTACCGCGATTTCGCGCCCACGCTGCACCGCTCGCGCGAGAAGCTGGTTGGCGAGATTCGCGCACGCCACGAGGAGGATGAGCGCGGGAAGCGCCTGGGACGCGAGGCTGACCGCGAGCAACTCGGCGGCCGTCCCGGTGCTGACGTCGCGTGCCTCGGCGCGTGCGTTTCGGCGTTCGGCGTGATACGCGGCGCCAACGCGCGCCGCGACCGCGGTCGCCTGGGCGGTGATCGCCCGCGTGCTCACGCCCGGTTTCCTGCGGCCGAAGAACACGAGCCAGTCGTCGTCCAGCATCGCCTTGACGTCGGTCGCTCGCGAGGCGAGGCGCACCAGCGGCGCCGCTGAGAGCGGGACCATCACCCATGGCGCGCCGTGCTCGAGGTCCCCGTCGAGTTCGCCGGGATAGAGCCCTACAAATCCCTCCGGCATCACGCCGACGATCGTGAACGGCGCATTGCCGACGAACACCGGCTTGCCGACGACGTCGGCCGCGGAATCGAACTCCGTCGTCCACAGCGCGTGGCTGATCACGGCGACCGGTGGCGCACCCGCGCGGTCGTCGTCCGTCGTGAGCAGCCGTCCCGCGGCTGGCCGCGTGCCCAGCATCGCGAAGAAGTCGCCCGACACGAAGTCGCCACGCACGACGCGCGGCTCCCCGTCCATGCGGAGCGCGACCGGCGCGACGCCGGTCACCGCGCTGCGCGAGAATCCCGGAATCGCACCCCGGAACATCTCCCATTCCAGCGTCGAGAGGTGCGACGGTGACGTCCGGCCGAACTGGTACTCGTAGCTCTTGAGCACGGCCGACAGCTCGTGCTGCCGTACGACACCCGGGAGGTCGTTGAAGAGTAGCGCGTCGAGCAGGCTGAAGGCCGTCACGTTGACGCCGAGCGCGATCGCCAGGCTCACCACGGCGATCGTGCTGAACAGGGGCGCCGCACACAACCGTCGCGTCGCAAACCGGAGGTCCTGGAGAAACTCTCCCACGAAGTCGCGCCGCCTGCGTGCGGCCTCCGCCTGCCGGTCCATGTCCTGGATGTAGCGCCGTGCGTCGTCCATGTCGCCGAACTCGCGTAACGCCTTCGTGCGCGCCGCGTCAAGGCTCAGTCCCTGGGCCACCAGGCGCTCGGTTCTCGCCTCTATGTGGAAGAGGAACTCGGACTCGGCCTCTTCGGCGATGCGGCGTGTGGTGCGCCAAGGCAGGCGGAAGAGGCGCTTCATGCCGGAGCCAGCACGCGGGCGACCGCCGCGACGTACGCGCGCCATGCGGCTTCCTCCGCCTTGAGCAGCCGCCGGCCGGCCGGCGTCAGGCGGTAGTAGCGCGCCTTGCGGTTGTTGTCCGACAATCCCCATTCGGCCGCGATTGCACCGTCGCGCTCCAGACGGTGAAGTGCCTTGTAGAGCGCGGCGTCCTCGATGACGATGGCGTCGTTGGTGCGCGCGCGAATCCATTCCGAGACGCCGTAGCCGTGCGCCGGCTGGAGCGCGAGCGCGCGCAGGACGAGCACGTCCAGGGTTCCCTGCAATGGTCCGGCTGATTCCCGTGGCATTGAGTCCCTCCCCACACCAAGTATGGGGGGATGCGGCACAAGGCTGCAAGGTATGACTGGGGGAATCGCGCGTGTGGCCTCGCGCACAGCACGCCGCACCCCACGGCGCGGGCCAGCGCGAGTGCCGGGGCTCGCGGCTGTCGCTTCCTCTGGTGGGCCGCCGCGTTGCGACACGGCGACAAACGGTTCGACTGCGCCGCACCTGTCGCCAAGCCGTGATGGGGAGCTTCCATGCGTCCGTGGCGCTCGCCCGATCCGACGCCGTCACTCGCTCCGCGCCCTCGGCCAGAGCCACGCCGCACCCCGGGCGCCGCTCGAGTCGCCATGCATGTTGCGCACGACGCGCGTCAACATCGAATCGGAGAACACAAATCCCGGCAGCCGCTCCGTCGCGATCTCGGCGAGTCGCGGGATGTTCGACATCCCGCCGCCGAGGACGATGACATCGGGATCGAGCACATTGATGACCGACGCCAGCCCGCGCGCGAGCCGGTCATAGTAGCGGTCCATCGCGGCGGCCGCCCCGGGGTCGCCATGCTGCGCGGCGGCGACGATCTCGCGGGTCGAGAGGGTGCGACCTGTCGCCACGGTGAAGTCGCGCACGAGGCCCGGTCCCGAGAGAAATGTCTCGATGCATCCGTGCTTGCCGCAGTAGCACGACGGGCCAGGGTGCTCATCATCCGTGATCCACGGCAGCGGATTGTGCCCCCACTCGCCGGCGATGAGGTTCGGACCGATCAGAACGCGTCCGCCCACGACGACGCCGCCGCCCACGCCGGTGCCGAGGATCACGCCGAACACGACGTCCGCACCGGCCCCAGCCCCGTCCGCAGCCTCGGAAATCGCGAAGCAGTTGGCGTCGTTCTCGATTCGCACCGGCCTCCCGAGCCGGTCCTCGAGATGCCGCCCCAACGGCCTGCCGATGAGCCAAACCGAATTGGCGTTCTTCACGAGGCCCGTGGACGGTATTATCGCGCCAGGGATGCCGACTCCGATGGACGCGCCGGCGCCAGCCACTCTTTCGACGTCCCGCACGAGACCCGCGACCGCGTCGATCGTGCCCTGGTAGGCGTGCGGCGGCGTCGACACGCGCTCGCGGGCTGCGATCTCGCCCGAGTCCGCGAGGGCGATGGCTTCGATCTTCGTCCCGCCGAGGTCGACTCCGATGCGCACGCGCTCGCCGGAAAAGGGGGTGGACGGAGCCCGTCGCCGGTCGACGGCTCATCTCGAATCCTCATCGCAGCGCCGATGCGGGACAAGTGCGCTATCTTGTCGTCCCGGACCGACCGCGAGGCCACTGACAGGCGTTGCGGCTGGCCGACGGGATCGCCCAGCTGGGCACAGCGCGTTAGGTGGCCATAGACAACGAGGTTCGGATGCTGTTACTGCGCCGTCTCCGAGGGGTGGTCGGCACTGCCCTGACCTGGGGCACCAGCTGGGCAACGGTTGGTCTCGTGTTGGGGAGTATCGCCCTCCGCTTCGTGCCGCCGGGGGTGCTTCCCGCGAATGCCCTGTTCCAGACCACCCTGCGCTGGGGAATGCTCGGCACCGTGAGTGGCGCGGCCTTCGCGATCGCGTTGTCGCTCGCTGAGAAGCGGCGCGCCCGGGCGGTCGACGAGCTGACTGGGCGCCGGGTCGCGTGGTGGGGCGCTCTCGGCGGCGCCGTGTTGCCGGCCGCTGCTCTTCCGCTCGTCGCGCTTACGGTGCCGGCCGCGTTGATCCCGGCCCTGTTCCTGGTGCCCGTCGGCAGCGCGCTCGGAGCAGTCTCCGCGGCCGCTTCGCTGCGGCTCGCCCGCCGGGCCCAGCGCCTCGCCGCCCCACCGGGCGACCTCGACCTCCTTCCGCCTCCGGCCTAACGCGCATCGGCGGCAGTGTGCTGACCGGCCTGGATGCAGCAACCGGCTTCGCCACCGCCGCCTGGTACACCGCGGCATTGCTGGTGGTGTTCGCGGTGATCGGAAGGCTGCTGGTCGGGAGGCGTTAGGCATCGCACCGCCGCCACTCGCCCGGCCGGCCGCGATCGCGCCGCGGCGGCGGATATACCGCCGGTCAGGAAGCCGCGCGCCCTGCCGATCCACCGAGGTTGATGCCGCCGGCGGGGAGGTCCACGCTTCCCGGGAGCTCGACCTTCTGTGTCCTGGGCGGCATCAGGGCGATGCCCTCGTACTCCAGCGAAAGCGTCGACGTGAGTGTGCCGGCTTTGATGCTGGTGATGCGGGCATTCCGGATGACCAGCTTCACGCCCTCGAGCGCCAGGCGGAGGGCGATGTCGAATGTCATGGTGCCCACCGTCACGCCGTCGAGTTGCAGTTCCACCGACGGGTGAAGCTCGCAGGACATCGTGTGCTCGTAGAGCGCAACCTCCGACTCCACATCGCGGCGGTCGGATCCCTTGTCGGCCAGCGCTCGCAGTTCCCGCCGCTGGCTCCATGCTTCCTCCAGCACCGACACGACCGGCTTTCGCAGCGACTGCCCGACGAACTGCAGCAGCCGCTGGCCGAGGTCGTGACGGGACAGATCCCGGAACTCCCGCGCCCGATCGCGCAGACTGGCGGCGAGTTTTTCCCGATCTGCCGCGGTGATCGGGAGCCCCTGTGCCGCGGTTTCGAGGCCGCCGAGCATCGAAATCGTGAGTGGAGCGTCAGCCATGACGAGGAGTCTCCGAGCGCACGAGAGAGGTCGCTCCAGCCTCGACTTTCCACGGGCCGGACTGGAGCGCGAACCGCATGGTCAGCGCCTCGCGAACCAGCGAGCCGTGCGCCGAGGTGACCACGACAGGCGGGTCCCGCCGAACACGCTCCTGCAGGTGGACATCCGGGAGCGGCGCAGAGTCCGTGTGGCCGGCCGGCGGCTTTGGAGGCGGCGGCCTGGGCCGCAGCATCATCGCGGCCCCGATGCCAGCGAGGCCGAGTCCGAGCCCCGCCAGTGCCGGAGGCACGAACGGGATCTCCACCACCACCCGCACCGTGTTGTCGGGCGGACGCTGAGGTCCGGCCGATGGACGCTGCCTTACGACGATGTCGTGCAGACGCAGCCGTCGCAGGGTGGTATCGATCGCCATCTGGAGCAGGCTGACGCCGGCGGACGCTGCCGCATCGGCACGAGCGAGGCCACGCAGATCCGGTACGGGCGGCGCCGCCGCCGCGGGCGGCCCGGCCACCAGCGCGACCGGCGCGCCCGGCGGCACCAGCGTCCCTCCGACGGGAACCTGCGATTCGATCAGCGACGACGAGGTCACCGTGTCGCCCGCGCTCCGGATGGAAATGGTGGTGAAGCCCGCGTTGCGAAGCAGCCCGCGCGCGGACTCGACCGTCTTGTTGACGACCGGTGGCACCGCCACCAGGTCGATGGTCGAGTCGCGAGCGCCAAGCACCACGTCGACCGCGGTGTGCAGGTAGACCGGAGTGCGCGCCTCCGGCGTCTGCGACACCACGGTGCCGGGTGTCGACGCGCGGGGTTCCTGCACCAGGCCCAGGTACAGACTGTCGCGTTCGAGCGCCTGCTCGGCGGCCGGGGGCGTGAGGCCGGTGAGGTCCGGGACCGCCACCTGTCGTGGCTCGGGCGGCCGGTTCTCCACCACATCCACGAGGGCTCCCGAATCCACCGGCGTGCCGCCCGGCGGCGACTGCGCGACGACGCCGGATTTCCGATCGACCAGGGCGACGAGCGTGATGCGCCCCAGCGCCAGACCGGCGTTGTCCAGCCGGGCATCGGCGGCCGCCCTCGTTAGGCCGATGAGCGCCGGAACGGCGACCGTCGGAGCGCCGACGGCGATCCACAGATTCACCGCGTCGCCGCGGTGCCCGGGCGACCCCACATCCGGCTGCTGGTGCACCACGATCCCCCGCGCTCCCGCCTGGCGCATCGAGTCCACCAGACCAACGTCGAGCTGCGAACGCTGCAGCGAGTCTGCCGCACGCGACAGTGTGAGTCCGACCACCCTCGGGATGGTCAGCGTGTCGGCACTCGGATGCGGCCCGATCGAGTACCAGACGCTGACCGAGGTCCACGTGGGCACTTCCGTGGTCGCCGCCGGACGCTGCTGGAACACTCGCCCCGCGGGAACGTCGTCGGAGAAGTCGCGCACCGCCGGGCCGGAAGTGAGTCGAAATTCCTTGAGGGCGCCCGCCACCATCGCGGGCGTAGCGCCGTGGAGATCGGGCACCCGGGTGCGATCCTGCACCCGAACGCCGGGGACCGTGATCGCGAGCGAGTCGGTTGGTACGGTGACCGTGACGTTGGCGCCGGGGTGCGCCACATCATCCGGATTGCGTGTCGGCGGCGGCGTGACCGACGCCAGCGCACGCGCCCGGGCAAGGGCGGCGCTGGCGAGCGTGACGGTCGCGGTTCTGGAGGCCATCGGCGTGGCGACCAGCAGGGTCTCGGCGCGCGCCGCGCTCACAGGCGTGCCGGCGGGCGGGCGCTGCGCCACGACGCGACCGGCCACAGCACTCGTCGTGACGGTATCTCGCTGCACGATCACGAGACGGGTCCACGACAGCGAATCGATGGCCTCCTTCGTCGTCTTGCCGACGACTGGCGGGATGCGACGGACCTGAACCCGGAGTGTGGTGACAGGGGCGCCAGCCTGCGGAACGCCCGCCCGTCTCCCGCCGAGCCCAACGAGAGCCAGCAGCGCGAGCAAAGGGACGGCATTCCTACGGGTGGGCATCATGCCCTCGAGTCCGTGCCGTGCGGTCGAGCACGGCAGCAGCGGTGTTACGCTGAGCGCCGCGTGCCAAACGTAGCGTGCTGCGCGTCGCGCGACTAACACGCAATGGGAAGTCGCGATACATGACGTAACACTGCGAGAGGAAAATCTCCTTTGGGGGTCCCGCGCGTGATGCGGCCTCGAGCGTCCGCCGTGGTCGCGGTCCGCGATGGCGACGACGACTGTGAGAGTCGCTATGCCAGGGCTGCGCGAACGCCGGTGGTGATCGGCGCTGCCGCATGGACGCACCAGTCGGCGCCCGGCGCCGCGACGGCAGCCAGGTATCCAGCGGGCGCGTGGAGTACCTGGGCCCGCACTCCGGGTGGCGAGTCCCCGACCAGCCCCTGGCCCGTCACCTTGCCGGCTGCCTCACGGGCCACGAAGTCCGCCAGCGAGGTCACGCCGAACCTGACGAGCGCGTCGATCGGCACACGTTCGGGAATTCGCTCGATGTCCACGCCTACCGCCCGGTCTTCCGCCAGAGCCAGCGCGATCCAGGAGCCACTGTGTGACCAGCTGACGCCGAGTCCCAGGCCGTCGACGAACGGCTTGCCCCCCGCCTGCCTCACGAGAGGAACACACGCGGGCGGCACGCCGAGCCGCCGACCGAGTTCGAGCCGGGCCGCCGCGCGCGCCGTCACGGCACGATCCCGATCGGCGGCGAAGCCCAGGCGCAAAACTGTTTCACGTTCGGCCATGGTGAGCAGCTCGAGCAGTCCCCGATCGGTGCCCGCCCCTCCACGCACCGCAATCAGCCATGCCGAGACGGCGATCACGCGCGACGGGCTCGGAGGATGCGATACTCCCAGGCGCCGGAGTGCATCTGCTCGTAGATGGTCGAACCGGGGACGGCGAGGAAGTTGTCCATCAGGACGCTCTCCTCACCGAACGCCTGTGCCCGGGTAGCCGCCACCGCATCGCACGAGGCGAGCACGTTCGGCGTGATGTGCCGATCCGTCGCCAGCGTGAAGCCGAGCGACGTGAGCAGCACATGGACCTCGGCCCAGCGCTGCACGGGAAGCAGGTCCGTATAGAGGAACCAACCCCCCGACACCAACGCGCGCCGCACTTCGACGAAGAACGCGCGAAGGTTCGGATAGGTGTGCGAGGACTCGATGTTCGTGACGACATCGAACGACTGATCGGCAACGGGGAGGTGTTCGGCATCACCGACCTCGAACCGGACGTTAGGCTGCTGGTGAGTACGCCGGCAGAAGGCGACCGCTTCCGGTGAGAGATCGACGCCGGTACCGTCCGCGCCGAACCGGTCGGCGAGGAGGGCGACGGTTCCCCCTCGCCCCGACCCCACGTCCAGAACGCGTCGCCCTTCGAGGTCGATGCCGCCGATCAGCTCGAACGCCAGCCGTACGGAGCTCGCGTTGAAGACTCCGTCGGGCACCGCGAACCGGGCTTCGTCACCGTCGCCGAGACTGACGTATCCATAGTTGAGGAAGAACGACGCCGCCCCCACGCCCGCACGTTCGAGGCGACGCGTGATGTCGTCGTAGAACTCGCGGTAGCTGGCCTTGGCCGCACTTGCCGGGGAGTCGCCCTTGAGGACGGGCGTCGCTGGCAGTGGAATCGCAGCGGCGGGCCTGGCCGCGGCCGTCCCCGCCGCGTTTACGTTGGAACCGCCTGACGTCTGCAGCTGCTCGATGATGGTGGCCAGTTGCCCCACGGTGGGCGCCTGGAAGAGCCGCAGCACCGGCATTTCGATCTGGAACTGGTCGCGGATCTCGGACGCGACCTGTACCGCCAGCAGCGAATGGCCGCCGAGGTCCAGGAAGCGATCGTGCACTCCCACCGGTGCCACGCCGAGCTGCTCGCCCCAGATTTCGGCGAGCCTGCGCTCCGTTTCGGTACGCGGTTCCTCGAATGGAACCGACAGGTTCGGGCGTGGATGGCGTACCGCGCCGGCAGTGTTCTTCGCCGCGCCATCGGCGTGACGGATCCAGTCGCGGACGCGAGCTTCGAGGTCGTTGACGACCACGATTGCGCGAGGGCCGATCTCGGCGCCGAGCAGTCGCAGAAAGGCGTCGCGCCCCTCGGGAGGGTGGATGGCGACGGGCATCCCTTCCACCTGCGCCTCGGCGGCGTTGTCCCACGCGTCCCAGTCGATGCTGAGCCAGCGATCGCCGCCCGCGATCGCGATCGCGTCGAGCACGGCATTGACGCCGGTGTACGCGGCGAGGCCGAGTCCGCCGAGTACGGTCGAGATACTCGAATGCAGGATCCACCGGCCTGGCTCGCGCCCCTGCATCGCCTCCATGAGCTGGTACAACCCGCGCAACTTCGGCGAGAACTGCGCATTCATGACGCTGGGACCGGTATCGGCGACCGCGCCGAAGGCCGCCGCGTCGATGCGGCCCGCGCCGTGCACGACGAGATCGATCTGCCCGAAGTGCGCCACGGCCGCATCCACCGCCGCCACAAGTTGCTGGCGGTCATTCAGGTCGGCGCTCAGCACGATCAGGTCATCGCGTTCGGACCGGAGCCGCGCGAGGCGTCGGAGTACATCTCGCTGGGCGAACGGTGTGGAAGGGTCCTCGCTCTTCGCCTTCCACCTGTCAGGCGACGGCAGTGGCGATCGTCCGATCAACGCCAGGCGCGCTCCCATCCGGGCGTGCATGATTTCGGCCAGACTCAGGCCGATGTGGCCAAGTCCGCCGGTCATCATGACCACGGGGCGTTCCGGCAGCGCAATCGGCGCACGAGCCTCTTCGATCACGACCGGATCGTACGCTTCGACGAAGCGGCGTCCCGCGCGCAGGGCCACCGCCGGCTCGGACGCGCCCGCTGCCAGCTCGGCGAGAATCTGATCGGCGACCGCGGGGTGGGCATCGACGTCGAGGTGCGCCAGTCGGAGTCCGGGGTGCTCCTGCGGCACGACTTTCGCCGGTCCGATTCCCAGCGCTCTCGGCGGGTCGATCACGTCGTCGGGATCGACCCGGGTGGCCCCGCGCGCCACCAGCAGCATCGGCAGCGGACGCACGGTGGGCTGGCTGCTGAGCGCGAGCGCGAGCCGCATTGGGGCGAGCAGCGTCACCACACCGGCGGCGTCGAGGTCAGTGCGCCCCGGCGGCTCGGCGCTCCAGCAATCCACTACACCGGCCAGACGATCGTCGGCCGCGCAAACCTCGGCGGCCAGTCGCCGGAAGTCGTCGGGCTGCGCGGGATCGATCGTCCAGGATCCCTCGTTGGTGCGCGAGAAGGCCGGCCCACGCCTAACGACAAGCGGTCGGGCGCCGGCCGCCCGCAGGCGCCCGATCACCGCGGCGCCGACGCCGGATTCCTCGTCGAACACCAGGATGCGCCGGTCATCGAGCGTCGCCAGGGTCGCGTCGTCCCGTGGCGCCTCACGCCAGACCGGCCGGTGGAACCAGGATGACGTATCGCGGGGCTGGACCGCGGTGGCCACCCGCTCGGGCCGGGGACCGATCCAGTAGCTGCGCCGCTCGAACGGGTACGTCGGCAACGTGACGCGTTTCCGGGGCTCATGCTCGTGAAACGCACGCCAGTCGACCGGCGCTCCGCGCAGCCACAGTTCCCCCAGCGCGCCGAGCATCACCTCGGTGTCCGGCCGGTCATCGTCATATCCCGGCACCGACGTCAGGCACGTGGCCGGCCGGCCGTCGCTGATGGCGGATTGCGCCGCGAAGGTCACCAGCGTGCGACCCGGACCCACCTCCAGCAGCACCGGATCCTTGCCGATCGGACTCCCGGCGGAGGTGAGCGCGCGCAGCGCGTCGGCGAACCGGACGGTGGACCGCAGCTGACCGCTCCAGTAGCCCGGTTGCGTCACCGGACCGTCCGCCCATTGACCGGTCAGCGTGGCAACGAACGGAATGGCCGGCGCGGAGAGACGAACCCCCGCCACCGCGCTCTCGAACTCGCCGAGAATCGGCTCCATCATCGCCGAGTGGAAGGCGTGCGACGTCTTCAGCCGCCGGGCCGCGACGTTCTCGCTGAGGAGCGCGGCCTCCACGCGATCGATCGCCTCATGCGGCCCGGAGAGCACGGAGTACGACGGAGCGTTGACCGCGGCGATCGAGATATCATGGTCCACGAAACGCTCGAGCGTCGCCGCTGGAGCCATGACGCCGAGCATGGACCCGCGCGGCATCGACGAGATGAGCTGTCCGCGGCGCGCAATCAGCGCCAGCGCGTCCTCCAGCGTCATCACTCCTGCGAGCGTGGCCGCCACATACTCGCCCACACTGTGCCCGACCATCGCGGCCGGGGGGATTCCCCACGATTTCCACAGTTGTGCGAGGGCGTACTCCACCGTGAAGAGCGCCGGCTGTGCCCACCGCGTGTCGGTGAGCTCCGCGGCCGCGCTCTTCCGGCGCCGCGGCGCCGGGAAGAGCAGGCGTCTCAGATCGCCACCCAGCTCCGGCTTGAGCACGCGCGCACAGTAGTCGACCGCGCGACGCACGACCGGCTCGCTGTGATACAATCCAGCCGCCATCCCCGGATACTGGGACCCCTGGCCGGGAAACATGAACACCACCGGCGGTGCGGCGCCGGCCACACCCTCACCCAGACGCGACGGATCCTCGAGCGCCGCGATGAGGCCCGGCCGGTCGTCGGCACGCGCCACCAGCACGCGGCGATGTTTGAACGGCCGCCGACCGACGTGCAGCGTGAAGGCGGCGTCCGCCAGGTCGAGGTCCGGATGTGCGATGACGTGTGACGCGAGGTTGCGCGTCGCGGCATCCAGCCCGTCCCTGGTGCGCGCCGAAATGGTGAGCAGCCGGTGCCGGCTTTGTGCTTCCGGCGTGATGCGGGACGGTGCTTCCTCGAGGACCAGGTGTGCGTTCGTACCGCCCACTCCGAACGAGCTCACGCCGGCGCGGCGTGGTGATCCATTACGCTCCCACTTTCGGAGCCGGGTCGTGACGTAGAACGGACTGGCGGCGAGGTCGATCGCCGGATTTGGCGCCGTGTAGTGCACCGTTGGCGGAATGGCGCCGTGCTCCAGCACCAGGACGGTCTTGATCAGCCCCGCTACTCCGGCCGCGCACGAGAGGTGACCGAAGTTCGATTTCGCGGAACCGATTCCGCAGAAGCCGCGCCGGTCGGTCTGTTCGCGGAAGACCTCGATCAGCGCGGACAGCTCGATCGGATCGCCGAGGATGGTGCCCGTTCCGTGGGCCTCCACGTAGCCGATCGAGTCCGCCGGCACCCGCGCCATGGCCTGGGCGGTCCGGATCGCGCCCGCTTGACCGCGGAAGCTCGGCGCCGTATACCCGGCCTTGTCGCTCCCGTCGTTGTTCAGGCCCGTCCCGAGAATGACGGCGCGGACGTTGTCGTGATCGGCCAAGGCCTGTTCGAGTCGCTTCAGGACCACGATACCGACGCCGCTGCCCACGATCGTCCCCTGTGCCTCGGCGTCGAACGGCCGGCAGTGTCCGTCGGGGGAGAGAATCGAACCGGGCGTATACAGGTATCCGCCGTGCTGCGGCACCCGGACCGTGACGCCCCCGGCGAGCGCCATGTCGCACCGCCCGGCCTGCAGGCTCTCGCAGGCCAGGGAGACCGCGACCAGGGAGGTCGAACACGTGGTCTGCACGTCGACGCTGGGCCCGCGGAGATTGAGGCGGTACGATACCTGAGTGCAGAGATGGTCCTTGTCGTTGGTGACCATCAGCTGCATGCCGTCGAGATAGCCTAACGACTCCCGGTGCAGATAGAGCTGGTACAGGTAGCTGCTGAGCTCACAGCCGCCGAACACGCCGATCGCCCCCGGGTAGGCCGCCGGATCGTATCCCGCGTCTTCCAGGGCTTCCCAGGTGGTCTCCAGAAACAACCGGTGCTGCGGGTCGGTGAGCGAGGCGTCGCGGGCCGAGAAGCCGAAAAACTCGGCATCGAACTCATCGACCGCGTCGAGCATCGGCGACGCGTTGACGTAGCCGGGCAGACCGATGATATCGTCGGGCACGCCGGCGGCGCGCATGTCTTCGTGGGTGAGGACGGTGATGGACTCGACGCCGTTCGCCAGGTTGACCCAGTACTGATCGAGATCGCCGGCGCCCGGAAAGCGGCCGCGCATGCCGATGATGGCGATCGGTTCGAACGCTGGTGGCGCGTGGGCGCCGTTCCCCCGGCTCATCCCAGCTCCTACATCGCGTGCTCGTCCGCCGACGTCGCGGTCTGGACGGGCTGCGTGGCGGTGATCCGGAGCGGCACCTCGAGACGGGGCTCGCCGTGACCGGTGATGTAGACGGCGCCGACATACGGCACGTCCGGGTCGTAGTCGTCCTCGTCGAGCCTGACGACGACCGACAGGCTGGCTTCCTCTCCGGGCGCCAGATCCAGACGGTCTGGGGTGATATCGATGCGTGGAATGAACGCGGGGCCCACGCCATCGATGCGCCGCACGTCGGTCACGCTGCAGCGAATGAGGGCGGGCTCGTCCCGGGTATTGGCGAGCGAGATCGTCGCCGTACAGGATGTTCCCAGCGGCCCGACCAGGGTCAGCGCCAGGGTGGGCTCCCGCCCGTCGCGACCGGCGGTGGCGAGCAGGTCGGCCAGGAACTCCTGCTCGCCGGCGCTCCGAATATCGTTGAGGCCGTTCAGCAGCTCGAAATACCGGCCGCCCAGGTCATGCAGGAATTCCGGGACGCGCCGCTCGAAGAAACTGGCCGCAGCCAGCTGCACCTCGCGCGGCGCCACTTCGCCAGCGGCCACCCGATCCAGGAACGCCTGATACGCTGTGGCAGCATTCGCGCTCAGGTCGCGGCCGTAGTCCGCGAGTTGCTGAAACCACCTTGCGGGATCGGCGGGGTCCAGCCTCGGCAGGGGGGGTGGCGGCGCCGCGTTCGGAGTGACCACCTCCGACATTTCTCTGGAGTAGGAGGTGGAGCTCTGCACCACGCCGCCGAAAAAGCGCAGCGTGAGATCCGAGAGCTTCGCACCGTACGTGGCGCCGCGAGTCTTGTAGAACGCGTTGAGACGGTCCTGGTGCGCGCTGGGTGCCAGCTCTCCGCGTGACACGCAATCGATGACCCGCTGATACAGATCGAGCGTGCGTTCCGATTGTTCGGCGGCGCGTCTCAGGTATTGCGTGTACCACGTGGACCACTCCGCGGCCCACGCCATCTGATCGGCTGCCCGATCGGCGCCGTCGCGGTCAGCAGCAATTGCAGCCACAGCCCACCCGGAATGGATCGCAGTCGCGGGGCAGGATGGCGATCGCGATACGAAGCGGCCGATGGTCGCATCCCACCAGTCGGAGATCGGCGGTCGCCACCAGGCAGCTGTCCACGTCCGGCGGCGTGCGCGGCTGATTGGCCGACGTCGTGTCGCCAGGCGTCCGCGAGACCTCGGCGCCGGCGACGTCGAGCACACTCCCGGTGGCGGAGTCGCCCTTCTCGGTGCCGCGTGCCCTGACGACCAGCGTCACCTCCCGCTCCGCGCACGGCGCCAGCGAAAAAGTCTTGGGTTCCAGCCCAAGCGTGTCGATTGGCGCCGGCTTTCCGCCGCGGGTGGTCCAGCCGCTGAGCTCGAGGCTGATCTCCTTCTCACGACGCCGCTCGTTTTCCACCACGATCGGAATGACCCGCTGCTCACCGAGCCGTGCGTAGACCGCCAGGTCGACGTCTCCAATGCAGCAGAAGCACTCGCACGAATCAGGCGCGCAGCGGCCGCAGGGACGATCGTGATGGTGCTGTTCTTCACGCCGCCATTCACGATGCTCGCCATGTTCGTGGCAGCCGCAGCCGGCGTGGTGATGGTGCGGGTGTCGACGCCAGCCGGGCTTCGACGGCGACGGCGGTGTGGCGGTCGTCGCCGTGGACGGATACATCATGGCCCACCAGTCAGCGGGCGTGGCCCGCAGGAGATCGCCGTAGCTTCGGTCCTGCCACCCGGGCAGCGTCCGCTCCATCCAGTCGGAAAATGTCAGGTTCATCCAGTCGGGCGTCGTGCCTGTCATGGTGGCGTTCACGTTCCACCTCCTCGCTTCCTGGTGGGCTTGGTCGATTCAGTTCTGGCGGACGGCGGCGTAAAGGCGGCGCGTCGGGCCGGTGGGTGCGGACCCTCGTGGTGCCCGTGGCCGCCTGACGAAACGACGACAATGTCGAGATCCCTGGTCAACAGAGCGGCACGACCGCGAAATCGTCCGGCGGCCGGCAGAGCGTCCCGGAGCGTGATCGCGAGATCGAGGGTGGCGGTCTCTCCCGGGCGCACGTGCACCGCTCCATCGGCACTGCGCACCGAAACGACGCTCACGGGAGGGGTTCGCTCGCGCGCCAGCGCGAGCAATGCGCTGCAGAGCTCGTCGGCATCCGGGTCTCTCCTGATCCACGGCTGGACGATGAGCCGCAGGTCCCTTTCCCAGATGACGTCATCGCGGAGTCCCACATCGCCGATGTCACCGACCGTGAATGGGACATTCCCGTCGTTGGTGACGATGACACGTTTCTGCTGTGGCCTGTCGGCGCGGTTGTCGATGACGAGCGTGTCAGGCTGCACGGTCAGATCGAACACCTCCGCCACGCGCAGCAGCGCCGGACGCGACTGGCCCATCAAGTCGACCTCGGCCCGGTAGTCCCCGGGAGGAGTAGTTGGATCGACGGCCACGTTGAGCGGGACTGTCCGCTCCTGCGCCGGGCGCAACACGATCGGTCCGGAAGCGTGACGCGATGGGCGGCCGGTGAGGACGCCGGACGGATCCCTCAGCGTCGCGTCGCGGAAAACGAGACTGACGCCGCGTGGATTCTGAAGCTGGACGCGACCGCTCAGCCTGCCTGGCGGCCCACTGAGCAGAATGGGCTCGGCCTCGGAGACTCCGACGATGCGGAGGGGAGCGGGAGGCGACTCGGGCACATGCTGTCTCGTTAGGGCCCGATGCGGATCCGGAGTCCGCCGGCGTGACGAGTCGGCGGCTGGCCCGCTGGGGACGACGCATGCGGCGACGGCCAGCGCGGAGTCGCGCTGCCGACCGCAACGTGCGGATGGCGGTCCAGCTCCTGCACCACCGTCTCCTGCTCGCCCGATACGGTGAACCCCCAGACCTCGGTGCCGAAGAGCGTGAATCCGAAGTGATGGTAGTAGGGCTGGCGGATGCACACGCTCGGCACCTTGCCGATGTTCAGCGTGAGGCAGAGGTCCACCACCGCCGGCTTCAGGTCGAGGGTGACGCTGCTGTCGGTCTTGAGGGGATCGATTGCCAGCCGCGATGTGGTCCCGAGATCGGCCTTGAGCGGCTCGATCGCAAGATCCGACTTCGTACCGACCTCGGCCTTGATGTCGTAGTCGTACGACGACTCGGTCTTCAGCGGCTGCGGCAACTCGAGCTTGAGATCCGCCTTGATGTCATTCAGACCGACGACATCGACCGTGTTCGTGGAGCTGGACGTGATATCCAGGTCAGCCATCGCAGCCTACCGCGGTTCAGCGCCAACGTGCGGTGCAGGGAGCGCACACGGTACCGGTGCTTTCGAATTGTGTCAAGCTCGTGCGTACCTGACGAATTGCGCTCGTGACGCAGCGTCCTGTGCGGTCAGCGCCCGTGCAGGGTGTGGCGCGCAATAAGAACGCCAGCGATCAAGTACTGCGGCATAGCGCCGTGAAATGTCCGCGAGACGCATGATTCCAATTCGTTAGGCACGAGCCTGCTGCCTTTCTTCGCACGAAGCGAGGCGCCCGGCGCCTGGCGGAACTCTGCAGCGGGGCGGCGGCGCGATGCGTCAATCCAGCGTGTCTCGCCTTGTCGGGAGATCCCCGACACGGTGTCTGGCATTTCCCACTATCCTTCAGTCTGTTGTCGGTCACCTTCGCCCAGGTGACGTAGGTCCCCATCGCGCTGGGCAACGGAAGACCCCGATGCGGGCAACTGTCCCGAATTGTGATTCGCACCCGCGGGACTTGACGCGCCGACGCGGCCTCGGAGATTCTCGCAGGCGTCGATGCTGGCTTCATCCTGCTGAAGTTTCAGCCACGGAGCTCCCCATGCTGATGTTCGCCGCCATTGTCACCACGCTGCACCTGGGAACGGCCCCTCGTACGGGCGCGGTCCGGCCCAGTTCGACTGCACCGGAGATCGGGAGCCACGCGGCGTTTGCTGCGGTGGTCGCCCGCTTGCGGGTTCCGAGCTTTTCGCGGCAGACGAAGCTTGCCTGCACCGCGTGCCACAACGGGTTTCCGCAACTCACGCCATTTGGCCGCCTCTTCAAGCTCAACGGATACACGCTGAACGGACTGGAGTCTATTGTCGCCCAGAAGGACAGCGCGTCGGCGACGCAGCTCCAGCTCTTGCCAATCGCGCCGATTTCCCTGATGGCGATCATCGACGAGACGCACATCGCCACGGCGACTCCAAACAGCCAGACCCTGACGGCGCAGTTTCCCCAGGAGATCAGTCTGTTCGCCGCATCGGCCATCGCGCCCAAGATGGGCATCTTCAGCCAATTCACCTACGAGGATCAGGCGGGGACGATCGGGATCGACAATATCGACATTCGCTTCGCCAGTCACACCATGATACACGACCGCGATCTCCTCTACGGTGTGACGCTGCACAACAACCCCACGGTGCAGGACGTGTGGAACTCGACGCCGGCGTGGAGTTACCCCTTCACCTCGGCGAGCGTGGCTCCGACACCCGCGGCGGCGACCGTCATCGAAGATGCGCTGGCGCAGTCGGTGCTCGGGTTGGGAGCGTACTCGCTCATCGACAACACGGTTTACGCCGAACTCACGGGATATGTGGCCGCGCCACAGGGGACGACGCTGCCGCTGGACGACAGCGCCGAGAATACGACCCGGACCGTCTCTCCCTACTGGCGCCTTGCTGTGCAGCACGACTTCGGATCGTCGTACCTCATGCTCGGGGCGTTCGGACTCTCCGCGCAGATCTACCCCACCGGCATCATCGGGCCCACCAATCACTTCACGGACGTCGGCGTCGATGGCCAGCTCGAGCACAAGGTCGGGAACGGCATGCTCATCGGTCGCGCAAGCTACATCCACGAGAGCCAGACGCTGTCAGCGTCATTCCCGGCGGACGAGGCCGAACACAACTCGAACAAGTTGAACTCCTACAAGTTCAACCTGTCGTTCCTCCCTGACCAGCAGAAGACGCTCACAGTTGGGTACTTCGGTGTGTCCGGTTCGACCGATCATGTGCTCTACGACACGGCGCCGGTGACCGGAAGCCGCACTGGAAGTCCGGCGAGTTCCGGAGAAACTGTCGAGCTTACGGTGAACCCCTGGCTGAATGTGCGACTTGGCGCCCAGTACGTCATTTATCAGAAGTTCAACGGATCGTCTTCGGCGTATGACGTGACGCCGAACGGTCGCAGCGCGCACGACAACAACACGCTGTATCTCTACCTCTGGTTCGCGTACTAGCCCTCCAGCGATCGACCTCACGATGTGGCGGCCTCAGGGTCGACTGGCGTCCGCGTGCGCGCTGCTGGCTATTCTCTGGCAAGGGGGGCAGCAAGCCGTGCCGGCCGAACCTGACACCAGTGCCATCACTCCGGTGATGGTCGACGCGGGCCGCGCGATCTTTCACGGCAAGGGGACGTGTTTCGCCTGTCACGGCCCGCACCTCGAGGGCACGCAGGTCGCGCCGACACTCAAGGCGCACAAGTGGCGAGACGCCAAGAACGGTGAATTCAAGAACATCTTCTTCGTGGTTACCCATGGCGTCCCTTCGACGCTCATGGTCGCCTTTCCCGGCGGCATCTCGCGCTCCGACGCCCTCAGTGTGGCGTCCTACGTGTGGTCGGTCGGCCAGGGCAAGGTGAAGCCATGAAGGGCGTGCTGACCCTGTCCGCAGCGCTTTCGGTCGTCGCAAGCATACCGCGAGCGCACCACGAAGCCGCTCGCGAGGGCAGCCATCCAGTGCCCGTCGCGGCGCTCGCTCGCCGCGTGGCCGCACGCACTCCCTCCTTCGCGCGGCAGATGAAGCTCAGTTGCGCCGTTTGCCACCTGGGAGGATTCCCGCAACTCACGCGTTTCGGGCGGCTCTTCAAACTCAACGGGTATACGCTGTCCGGCCTTCCGCAGATCGTCGAACAGCTGGACAGCGCGTCGCGGAGGTCACTCGAGCTCTCGCCAATACCTGGCCTGTCGCTCATGGCGGTCGTCTCGGCGACGCGAGTGCGGAAGGCTCTGCCGGGGACACCGGCTGCGCGCAGCGAGTATCCGCAGGAATTGAGCCTGTTTCTGGGCGGAGAGATCAGCCCAAAGCTGGGGACGTTGATCCAGGTGACCTACGAGGACATCAGTGGAAAGATCGGGATCGACAATTCGGACCTGCGCTTCGCGTCGCACACGAGGGTGGGGCAACAGGATGTGCTGTACGGCCTGACCCTGCACAACAATCCGACCGTGCAGGACGTGTGGAACACTGCGCCGGCGTGGAGCTATCCATTCACGTCGCCGGGGCTCGCACCGCACCCGAGCGCCGCCCCCGTCGTGGACGGTGCGCTCGCGCAATCGGTTCTCGGCCTGGGTGGCTACGCCTTGATCGGCAACATGCTGTACGCCGAGGTGACTGGGTACGCCTCGGCCCCGCAGGGACCACGTACGCTGGTCGATTCCACAGAAGCCAATACGACGCGAGGCATCGCGCCGTACTGGCGTGTGGCATTGCAGAATCGCACCGGACCCTTCTACCTGATGGTCGGGACGTTCGGTCTCTGGGCGCACGTCTACCCTGCAGGGTCATCGACGCCGGCGAACGGCTACACCGATGTCGGGGTGGACGCGCAAATCGAACACGAGAGGAACAATCGTCTGATAGTTGGTCGAGCAAGCTTCACGCACGAACGGCAATCGCCGGCCGGATCCCGCGCGCTCTCGCCGCCGGCATCCGCGAATGGATCCAACTCGCTGAATTCCCTGCGCCTGAGCGCGCTCTACGGCTTCGGGACCACCTATTCCACCTCGTTGGCGTATTTCGCCACGACTGGATCGCGAGATGTTTTGCAGTACACCGCCGCACCGGTGAGCGGAAGCCGGTCGGGGAGTCCACGGACGAGCGGTGAGATCGTCGAGTTCGCCGTGAATCCGTGGCTCAACACGCGTCTGGGACTACAGTACGTACTGTACCAGCGGTTCAACGGGTCGGCGACTTCCTACGATGTGTCCGCCGCCGGCCGGAACGCGCGCGATAATGACGCGCTGTACCTGTACATCTGGTTCGCATTCTAGGCCTGCATGCTCACTCGATTGCGGCACGGAAGGTCAGCATGACGAAGACGGCTGGCGGTAGTCTCGAGCGGTGGGGACTGGTGCCACTTCGGCTTGTGGTGGCACTGGTCTTTCTCATGCACGGTGGGCAAAAGCTCTTCTACTTCGGCCTCTCCGGAGTGACAGACATGCTCGCCAAACTCGGGTTCCCCATCCCGACGTTTTTTGCGCTGATTCTCCTCGTGCTCGAGCCGTTCGGCGGGCTGGCGATCCTGTTGGGGTTCCAGGCCCGGTGGGTGGGTTTGCTGCTGGCGATCGAGATGTCGGTCGCGATTCCGGTGGCGCGGTTCAAGGGCGGGTTTTTCACGCCATATGGCTACGAGTTCGAGCTCACGCTGCTTGGAGCCTGCCTGACCATCGCCGCTCTTGGCGCGGGCGAGCTGTCGCTGGATCGTTTGCTGCGCCGTCCTCGCGAAACCTAGCGTCGGCCAACCTACTCCGACCGCAATACGGCCGCCGGTTCCAACCGCGCCGCGCGTCGCGCGGGAAAAACGCAGGCACCCGTTGCGGCAGCAGCGATCAGCACCACCGCGATTGCGAACGCGATGGGATCGTCCGCGTTCACGCCGTACAGCAGCGCTCGCAACGCGTGTCCGAGCGCCCCCGCACCGGCGATACCAATCGCCAGACCAAGCAACACCGCCCGCATCCCGTCGCCGATCACCGTCGTGTAGATGCGCGCCGGCGTGGAGCCGAGCGCGATGCGGACGGCAATCTCGCGGGTGCGCTGCAGGGTGATGCTGGCCACCACGCCGAACACACCGACGATTGCCAGCGACCCGGCCAGCACCGCGATGACTCCGAGGACGATCAGATAGAAGCGATCGGCGCGCGCACTCTCCAGGAGCAGGTCGTCCGCGAACGACACCTTCTCGACCGCAACGTCTGGCGTCACCTCGTGAACGATGGCACGCACCTGTCGCGCCGCGGCGTCGCGCGCGCCGCGGAAGCGCACGAAGTACTCGGGCGTGCCGCCGAACTCGGTCATAGTGTGGTAGACGTGAATGGCGCGTTCGTCGGAGTGGAGTCCCTGCGCCAGAACGTCGTCAGCCACGCCAACCACGCGGTGCCACGGCGGCGCCTGTTGTCGGCTTCCGCGAACCGTGAACCGGATCCGGGCTCCCACCGCACCGCCGGTCGGCCAGAATCGCCGCGCCATCGATCGGTTGATGATCACCGGCTGCTCCGATGTCGTCAGTCCCGTGGGGAAGTCGGCACCCTCGATCAGCCGGATGCCAGCCAGCCGGAAGAATCCTGCCGACACGTAACTCGCCGAGGCGGTCGCGGCCCCCTGGTCGCCGGTCGTCTCGCGTCCCTCGATCTCGAGCTGCCCGAACTCGATGCCGCTCTCCGGCGGCATCGAGACACCGCGCGTGGCGCCAACAATGCCCGGCTGCGCCTCGATCGCCCGCACCAGTGTTTCCCAGCGTGGATCGTCTCCCCGGATGGCGGGCCTTGCTCCGGAGGCTGGCGGCGGTCTGAGGGTGAGGATCAGCGCGCCGTCGGGACGGAACCCCGGGTCGCGCCGCACCAGCGCGACGAACGAACGCCCGAGGAGCACCGCCCCCACCACCAGCACGCAGGCCAGCGCGACTTCGGCGGTGATGAGCACTCGGCGCAGGCGATGCGTGCCCGGCGTGGCCGACGCCTCGCCGCTGCGCAGCGGCGTGAAATCGCGAGGGACGCCGCTCCACATCGCCGCCAGCGCGCAGCCAGCCGTCAGCAGCATCGTGCCTAACGCACCGGCGAGCAGCACGCGACCATCAGGCGAAACGCGATCGAGCATCCAGAGGGCTTCCGGTCGCGACAGCGCCGCTGCGCGCATCAGTGCGACCGAAAGCGGCAGGTGGAGCACAAAGGCTGCCGCTCCCATCACCAGCGCTTCGGCGAGACTCAATCGCGCGATGCGCCACCGCGACGCGCCGAGCGCCAAGCAGATCACGCGCCGTCTGCACCGTGGCGGTGCCGCGGGCGAGCGGCGGGCCGCCGACCAGGGATTGCAGGATATCGGTCGCTTCCTTTCCCGCGGTGGCGGCCGACACGCCAGGACGCAGTCGGGCGACGACGAACCATGGCGTCCGTTGCGCCACGCTCGTCGCCGCCGGAAGCCAGACATCGATTTGGATTCCCAGGCCCGGCACGCCGCGCAAGTCCGGCGGCGCCACGCCCGCGATCTCGACCTGAGCGTCGTCGAGTCGGATGTGCCGGCCCACGATGTCCGGCGCGCTGGCAAAGCGGCGCCGCCAGAGCGCGTGGCTGATGAGCGCCACCGCCGGCGCTCCCGCACGCCGGTCGTCGGCCGTGAATCCGCGGCCGCGCGCCACGGTCATTCCCAGGAACGACAACAGCCGCTCGTCGCACGCGGCCACGCTCACCAGAGCCGCGTCCCCGCCGTCGTCGAGCAGCATCCGGGCCCCGCGGCCGGTTGTCCTCCACCCCTTCGAGCGTGGTGGCGCGCACGCGCCACGCGTCGGCAGCGTCGCTGAAGGGAAGCAGCAGCACGTCGCCGCCCCCGGGCGGCTGCTGCCAGATCGTGACCAGCCGGTCACCCCCGGGATACGGGTTCGGCGACAGCACCAGCCGCCGCACTACCGTGCTCATGGCGAGCACCGATGCCAGGCCCAGTGCGAGCGTAGCGATCGCCACCGCCGCGTGCAGCGGACGGCGGCCGGCCGAGCGGACCGCTACGCGCAGGTCGCTTGACAGATCCCGGTGCCAGGCCGCGCGCCGACGCGCCCGCTCGACCGCGCTGTCCTGCGCGGCGCAGTACGCCCGCGTGCGCTCGATGTCGCCGAATTCGCGCTCGGCGCCGGCCCGGGCCTGCTGGGGATCGATTCCCTGCCTGACGAGTGCCGCCGCGCGCGCCGCGATGTGGAACTCCAGCTCTTCGCCGATCTCGCGGCGGATCTGCGAATCAGTCCGGCCGGGGAGATGGAAACGTGCCCGGCGCCCCGCCTCGTCAGGCGACATCGGTCTCACGCTCCCTGGACACGCGCGTCGAGCACCACCAGCACCGCCCGCGCGAAATCGCGGAACGCGGTCCCGTCGGCGCGGAGCCGCGCCCGGCCGCGTGCCGTGAGACGATAGTAGCGCGCCCGCCGGTTGTTCTCCGACGCGCCCCACTCCGAGGCGATCACACCCTGACGCTCCAGACGGTGGAGGGCCTGGTAGAGCGCGGCATCCTCGACCCGCAGCGCGCCGTCGCTCCGCTCGCGCAGCCATTCGGAGATCGCGTAGCCGTGCATCTCACCCCAGCTCAGCGTCTTGAGGACGAGCAGATCGACGGTGCCCCGCAGCATGTCGGCCGGCGCGCGATCCATGGTCTCTCCACTCACGTTGTGAGTGGAGCATAGGGATGGCCGGCCACCACGTCAAGTGTCGGCCGTTCCCCGACACCGATTCGGAGGAACGCGCGCGCTGGATCGCCACTACTCGCCACACACCGGGAGCAGGCGTAGCTTCGAGACATCGCCCGCTCGCATGGGAATAAGGGTCAGACTCGAATCGGAACAGAAATCAGGGTCAGACTCGCATCGCTGATTCGCGTCTGACCCGGATTTCCTCCAGTTCGAGTCTGACCCTGATTTCCCAGCCCGGTTCTTCCCATCCACCGTCACAGAGTCACCGTGTCCAGACCTCACTTCCTCGCCCGCACTGCCGCGCTCTCCGCGCTCGCCGTGTCTCTCGCCGCACCCGTCGGCGCACAGAACAGACCCGGGGGCGTCGCTGTAAAGCCCGCACCGTCGAAGACCGTCTGGCCCGACGAAGGGCCACGGACCTGGGCGCCGCGTCCCACAACCACGGCGATCACGGCCAACGATCTGCGCACACGCCTCTACCAGTTCGCCGACGACTCCATGATGGGGCGCCGCATCGGCGAACTGGGCAACTACAAGGGGACCGAGTACATCGCACGCGAATTCAAGCGACTCGGCCTCAAGCCGGGCGGCGACAACGGGACCTACTTCCAGGTGATGCCGTATGGGCCTCTGGGATTCGACAGCGGTGCATCGCGCCTGATCGCGGCCGGCAAGCCGCTCGCCGCGGGATCGGATTGGGTTCCCGTCGCGCCGGCGGCCGCGAACGGGCTGGGTGGACATGCGGACCTCACGAACGTTCCGGTCGTCTTCGCCGGACGGTGGGGTGATACAGTCGCGCTCGATCCGGCCGTGTTCCGGGGCAAAGTAGCGGTCTTCACGGGAGGACCGGGCGCGGGCGGCGGGGGACGCGGGCCGGCTCGCGTGGCCCCGTGCGACTCGCTGCCGGATCGCTTCGGCGCCTTCGCCGCAGCGCAGGCCGATGCGGCGTCGGGCGGACGTGGTGGTCGGGGCGGACGCGGGGGCCGCGGCGGTGCCGGTGCGCGCGACACGCGGGCCGAGCGGGCCGGTGCGGTGGCGGCGCTGTTCGTGGACCCTGATCAGATCGCCCCGGCCGCGGTGGCGGCGGCGTTCGGCGGACGCATGGGAATGCAGCCGGCCGCGCCTGACGATTCAACCGGCCTGCCGGGTGCGACGATAACTGCCGCGGCAGCGTCGAGCCTCTTCGGCACGCCGGTCGGCCAGCTCGCGATCGGTGCGGCGGGGAAGCCGGTGACCGCGAGCTGGACCTACGCCTGGCACATGTCGAAGTATCCGGCCCGTAATGTGATCGCCATCCTCCCCGGATCAGACCCGGCGCGGGCCGGCGAATACGTGCTGGTCGGGGCGCACAACGATCACGTGGGGACGGCGACGACGGCGGTCGATCACGATTCGCTGCGCGCCGTGAACCTGGTGACCAGGCGCCAGGGCGCGAACGATCCGGTGTGCCGCCCCACGGCATCTCAACAGCACGAGATCGACTCGCTGATCGCACGCGCTCGCGGCATTCGCCCGCCGCGACGCGATTCGATCATGAACGGCGCCGACGACGACGGCTCCGGCACGGTGGTGCTGCTCGAAATCGCGGAGCAGTTCGCCAGCGAGAAGCCGGCGCGGTCCATCATCTTCGTCTCCCACGAAGGCGAGGAGGCAGGCCTGCTTGGCTCACGGTGGTTCACCGACCATCCAACCATCCCGCTCGCGTCGATTGCCGCCGCCCACAACATGGACATGGTCGGCAAGGGCCGGGTGGATCAGGTCAAATTCGGCGGCCCCAGCTCGGTCCAGACCCTCGGCTCGCGACGCCTCTCGCGGGAGTTCGGCGACATCATCGACTCCGTGAACGCGAACCGCACGGAGGTCATGGCCATCGACCGGTCGTGGGACGTACCGGCCAATCCCATGAATCGCTTCTGCCGCAGCGACCAGGTGAACTATGTGCACCACGACGTACCTGTAACCTATTTCTCCACCGGCTACGCCGAGGACTATCACCAGCCGACCGACGAACCGCAGTACATCGAATACGACCACGCGGCTCGCCTGGGGCGCTTCATTCACGACGTCATGCTGGCCGTCGCCAACCGCAGGGACCGACCGGCCATCTCGGGAGCGGATCCCTCGTATCCGGCTTGCCGATGAGCTGAAGGGCCTGACGGTCGCGCGGGTTGAGTCGACCCGGGAATCGGCGGCATTCTCCGTCCAGTCGAGATGACGGTACGCCCGCCCTCGGCTACTCGCTACGCCGACATCGGCCAGCACTTCATCTCCCGGGCGCGCCTTCCTTGCGCGCGACCAGCACCAGGTCGCCCGGATAGGTTGATCCGTAGGGCGCCCGATCGCATCCGGAAAACACCTGCTGCAGCTGGAACCCGGCGCGCGCCAGCAAGTGCTCGACCTCGTAGCGGAAGAGGTATCGCATCGCGAAGGCATGCACGAGCCGCTCTTCACGACCGTCGGGATGGGTGACGTAGTAGATCAGTTCCGTCTGATTGACCTGATTGAACCGATCGTACGAAACGATGCGGAAGCGACGGACCACGCGACGGCCGTCCGGCGTCGTGAACGGGGCTTCGTCCCCCACTTCCACCCCCGGCTTCTCCGCCGCGAGAGCATCGAGCGACGGATTGAATACGTCGAACACGAGCGTGCCGCCGTCCACCAGGTGGCGGCGCACGGTCGCCAGGCATGCCAGTTGATCGGCGACCCCGGTCAGATGCTGAAACGGCCGGAACGGAATCGTCACCAGCGCAAAGGTGCGTCCGAGATCGAAGTCGCGCATGTCGCCGGCCACCAGCGCAACCCGGGCTCGCAGCTCGTCCGGCTCACGGGCGAGGTGCGCGCGACACGCCGCGAGCATGTGCGGCGACGCATCCAGCCCGACGACCTCGACTCCGGCGCGCGCGGTGGGGATGAGCACGCGACCGGTACCGCATCCGAGCTCCAGCACCGGCCCACCTGCTGCCGTGGCCATGTGGACGTAGAACGCGACATCGCTTCGATCACGATAGAGCGGCACATGATCGTACAGCTCGGCGATCGGTCTGTACTCGTCGGTGTTCACCCGGTGCGCGGGCTCACAGGTCCTTCGCGCGAACCATCCGCACGCCGAACACCGGCGCGATCCGCGCGTTGGGAGCGGCCTGGAAGCGCACTGTCACTTTCGACTTCCCCTCGACGAGGTTCGCCGGCACCGTGTACTGCGCGTCGTAGAATCCGGTGGCCGTCTCGTTAGGCATGAACGGTGCGATCGACGTGCCGTCCACCAGGATCTCGAATGTTCCGGTCGCCGGCGGCAACCCGCGCTCGTTCAGATACGTGACCACCAGCGCCATCCCGGTGGTGACGTCGACGGCCAGATCATAGGAGAACCACCCCGGTCCTCCGCGGCCGGTGCGGCCGGCGGCGCGCTGCGGCGGGCGATTCTCGGGGTCGCTCCGGTAGTTCGCCGTCTGCTCCGAGGCCGGCGAACCGGGCTGCACGAATCCCACCGTGGCGGCCTCCAGCCGGCGCGCATGCTCGCGGGAGGCGGCCAGCGCCCCCACCCGCGCGTCGAATTCCTGCGGCGTGACGACATCGAAGTAGACGCTGTAGGTGCGCTCGTCGGTGCGGTGGAACGGCGCCAACGTCACGTCTCCCGGTACACCGGGCTCGGCGATCACCCGGGCCACTTGCTGCACGCGGAAGTCGCCGGCCTTCGCCCCGTCAGGCAGAACCCATTCGGTCACCGGCCGGCCGGCGGCAACCAGCACCGGAATCGGCGGCTCGACTGCCCCCCGCCCTTCCCGCCGCGCACCCAGATCGCCCGCCAGTACCAGCGGACCCCACATGATCGCCGCAACCGACGTGTTGTCGGGGGTCGGCTCCAGGTGCACGGACTTGGGCAGCGCGAGCTCCACCCGGTCACCGGTCTTCCAGGTCCGGGTAAGCTCCACATAGGTGCTGGACGGTGTCGCCGCCTCGTTCCCCGGCGCCCCGCCCCGCCCGCCCGCGGCAGCGTCGTGCAAACTTTCCAGCGGAGGCCGCTCCATCAGCTCGCCATTCACACGCACCGCGAATCCGTCGCCAGCCCATACCGGACGCCTCACTGCCAGGGTGAACTCCTTCGGCTGCGGAACCGTGAGGGTCATGGTCGCGTCATCGCCATCGGGAAAACCGGTGTCCATTCTCAGGTCGACTCCCGCCAGGGGAAAGCGCGCGGTGGACGGGGCGAACAGATTCACCCACAGGGTGGGCTTCGACGCGTCGGCCGACTCGTAATAGATGCCGTAGCCGTGCAGCCCATGGTTCTCCATGCCCGTGCCCACGCAACACGTGAAGCTCTGGAGCATGTTCTGGTACTCCTGCTGCACGCCGCGCCCCACCGGCACCATGTACGACGTGTGATACGTCTCGAAGTCGACCGACGCGAGCACGTGATTGAACAGGGCGCGCTCGTGGAAATCGGCGTACAGCGGATCTGGACGGAGGGAGAACAGGCGCCGCGTGAGCTTGAGCATGTTGTACACGTTGCAGCTCTCGCACGTGCGCCCGTCCACACGCGGGCTCAGCTGGTCCGGCGGTCCGAAGTACTCGGCCAGGCCGTGGCCGCCAGTCGCGTAGCTGTGGTGCTGAGCCACCCGCTCCCAGAAGAATGACGCGGCCAGAATGTCGCCGGTGTCGGCCGTGTATCCGTACCGCGCCGCCGAGCCGATCAGCTTCGGAATCTGACAGTTGCCGTGCTTGCCGGACAGGTTGTCCTGGCCGCGCTTCAGCGGATCGGTGAACGCGTGGTGCTCGAAGCGATACGAGAGATCGAGCCACCGCTTGTCGCCGGTGTCGGCGTAGAGGTCGGCGAGCACTTCATTCATTCCTCCGTGCTCGGTATTCAGCATGTGCTGCACCTGCGCTTCGCTGAGCGGCGCGAGCACGTGCTCGGCCCACGTCGCGAACCGGATCTCCACGTCCAGCGCGGTCCGATTGCCGGTGTGACGATATGCGTCGCGCAATCCGGCGAACGTCTTGTGCAGTGTGTACCACGGCGACCACAACCCATTCAGGTCGAATCCTCCGGATCGGATCTCGCCCCTGGACACGGCGGCGAACGCTTCGCGCAGTCCTTCGAGCGCGCTCAGGAATCCATCGCCGTTCTTGTCCTGTACCTCCTTCATCTCCTTCACCAGATAATCGGCACGCGCCTTGAAGCGGGCGTCGCCGGTGGCGAGGTACATGTAGCTCACCGCCGACAGGTGGTGCCCCGCGATGTGCCCGGTGAGGTTCCGTCCCCCACCGTCCCATCCACTATATGGTTCGGCCTTCTGCGGAAGGCCGGCGCGAACGCGGTAGTACGCCATCATGCGATCGGGCTCGAGGCTCGAGCAGGTACTTTGCCGTGAGTTCCTGCGCGCGTTGCAGTGGACCACCCAGGAGGCGCACATTGGCCAGAGGGACCGGCCGCGAGCGGAGCATCTTCTCCTCGAACGCGCGGACCTTCGGATCCTCGGTCGTGGTGAGGGCGCTGGCGATTAGTGCCGCGCCGGGGTCACCGGCTCGCGGCGTCAGCGGACCAAGCGTCACCGCGGCCGCGGCGGCCGCCGAGCGCTGCAGGAAGTCGCGTCGGGAGGAATGCATGGCTACGAACCCTGGAAACGGGTGCAGGACGTGTTATTCGGGAAGCGACGCGCGGAGAAACGCTCCGTGATGTCTGGTGTGCACAGCGGAAAGTCGAAGCAGCTGCTCGAGTGAAAGTCTATTGAAGAATGGATGCGTCACGCGTCGCCTCGGCGTTCGCTGATGCGTTTCCAGCACGCGCGTCTGAAACGTCGCGGCCGCCTCCTCCAGTTCGCCCAAGAGCGTGGGACGGTCGCCAGGATGATCATCCGGCCGCGATACACGGGATGCCCGGACCGCCACCGGAAGTCGCTGTTCCGAGAGAATGCGAGGCAGAATGCGCCATCGCCAGATCAGTCGCTGCCACCACCGGCCGCGCAGGCGCATGACGGCTTCGCCGTTGAGATCGCGGAGGAACGCGGCATAACCGAGGGACAGGTGCTTCGTTTCCTGGGCAGGGGTCCACTTGCCGGGCGCCCGTGGGCGTTCCCACCGCTCTGCGGGAAGGGCCCGCGCCAGTTCGACGAACTCCTGCACCGCGGCCGCGTGATCCTCCGCCGCTCGCGCCAGCCCGGTCTCCTGCTTCTCGAGCATGCCGGCCGTCATCGGATGCGCCTCCTGATCGCTCCCTAAGTGTACCGCCATGGCCGCCCGGCGTCAGTGCTGGCGCTCTGCCATCCCGGACGCCTGAGCGCCGGCTCTCGACGCGGCCCTGCCCTGCGACGAACGGCTCTTTATGTACTCTTGCCCCTTTGCACGACTCTGGCGTGATTGCCAGCCGTGACAACTTCCGACCCCCATAGCGCTATCGACGCGGTCTGGCGGATCGAGGCGCCGAGACTCATCGCCGGGCTCGCGCGCATGGTGCGCGACGTCGGCGTGGCCGAAGACCTCGCGCAGGATGCGCTGGTCGCCGCACTCGAGCAGTGGCCCACATCCGGCGTTCCGGACAACCCCGGCGCCTGGCTCATGGGGACTGCCAAGCACCGCGCGATCGATCTCATGCGACGGGGACAGATGCTCGAGCGCAAGCACGAGGAGCTCGGCCGCGATCTCGAGGGTCGGCAGGTCAATCCGGAACCCGAGCTCGCCGCCGCCATCGACGACGACGTGGGCGACGACCTGCTGCGCCTCATCTTCACCGCCTGCCATCCGGTGCTCTCCACCGAGGCGCGGGTCGCGCTGACGCTCCGCCTGCTGGGCGGCCTCACGACCGACGAGATCGCCCGCGCGTTCCTGGTTCCCGAACCGACCATCGCCCAGCGCATCGTCCGGGCCAAGCGCACGCTCGCCGAGCGCCGGGTTCCGTACCAGGTCCCGCGTGGCGAGGAACGGGCCGCGCGGCTCTCGTCCGTGCTCGAGGTGATCTACCTCATCTTCAATGAGGGCTACACGGCCACCGCGGGCGACGACTGGATGCGCCCGGCGCTGTGCGAGGATGCGCTGCGGCTCGGTCGCATTCTCGCGGGGCTCATGCCGCAGGATTCCGAGGTGCATGCGCTGGTGGCGCTGATGGAGTTCCAGGCGTCGCGTGCACGGGCGCGAATCGGCCCCTCGGGAGAGCCCGTGCTGCTGCTGGATCAGGATCGCGGACGTTGGGACCAGCTGCTGATCCGGCGCGGCCTGGCCGCGCTCGCGCGCGCCGCGCAACTCGGCGATTCGTTAGGTCCGTATGGACTGCAGGCGGCGATCGCGGCGTGTCACGCGCGGGCACGCACCGGATCGGAGACAGAGTGGGCTCGCATCGTGACGCTGTACGACGCGCTCGCCCGGGTGATGCCGTCGCCGATCGTGGAGCTCAATCGCGCGGTGGCGGTGATGATGGCATTCGGACCGGCCGCGGCGCTGGAACTGGTGGACGAGCTGGCATCTGATCCCGCACTCCGGAGCTATCACCTGCTGCCGAGCGTGCGCGGCGACTTGCTGTTCAGGCTCGATCGATTCGACGAGGCGCGCGCGGAATTCGAGCACGCCGCGACGCTGACCAGGAACGGCCGCGAGCGCGATCTGTTGCTCGTCAGGGCCGCCGAGTGTGCGGCGAAACCGTCGCGCGCGCAGGCCGGGCAGAATTCCCAGGCATGACCGGCCGGCCGCGAAGACGGGCGCCGATCGCGCGTCCTTCCTCCAACCGTTTCCCCACGGCCGGGCGACCCCCCGTCGTCAGCGTGGTTTCACCGGCTCTCGAGTGGGCCCTTCGAGAGCCGCCGGGTTCGCTCCAGGAGGTGCCGGCCATCTTCATCCGCCATGGCGCGCCGGTCGTCACGCGGGGAGTACACCTGGTCACACACAGTCTGCCGAAGGCCCGAGAACGGGCGGAATTAGGGGAAGAGACCAAAGGTCATAGGCCATAGGCCATGGGCCATACGCCATGGGCCAGTGGGCATAGGCCATAGGCCACAACCCGCATCACAATCTCTCTTCCGTGCCCGCGCTCTCATCTCGACCCCTCAGCCGACGCCAGTTCTGCGCCGCTGTGGGTGCGACCGCCGCCGGTCTCGCCTGCCGGCTCGGCAACACCGACGTCCCTGCCTTCGACCCGACGCGGGCACGGCTCTCGTCACGCCCGGGGACGCCGTCGCAGACCACCACGCGCGGGCAGTACCGTCTCTGGAACGATTCGCCGAGCTGCACGCTGATCGTGCCCGACGGCTACGTCTCGACCACGCCGCTGCCCTTGATGGTGTCATTGCACGGCGCCGGCATCACGGCTGACGGACCACTCGCGTTCCTCGGACCCTACGCCCAATCCGCCGGCTTTCTCCTCCTGGTACCCGACTCGCTCTCGTTCACCTGGGACGCCATCCGGGGCGACTACGGCCCGGACATCGTGACCATCGACGCCGGACTCCAACTGACGTTCGACCGCTGCGCGGTCGATCCCACGCGCATTTGCCTGGAAGGGTTCTCCGATGGCGCATCCTATGCCCTGGGCGTGGGCATCCTGAACTCGGCGCTGTTCACACGCCTGGTCGCGTTCTCGCCCGGGTTCGTCACCACCACGCAGATCCAGCCGACCAAACCCCGGATCTTCATCTCCCACGGCCGCCAGGACACGATTCTGCCGATTGACCAGGCGAGCCGCCTCATCGTTCCGACGCTGGAGAATGAAGGATTCGTGGTGGATTACCATGAGTTCGATGGCGATCACATGGTGCCGCCCGATATCGCGGCGACCGCGGTCGACTTCATGATGGCGACGTAGCGCGACGTTGGTGATGGTGCAGGGTGTGAACGGAAGGCCACAGGCCCGTTTCGCAGTCCGAATGCTGGTCGTCTCCGTAGGCGGAGACCGGGACGGGGCCTGACGGGTGGCACATCTCCTGGTCCCGGCGGTATGCAACTCGCCACGGCCACGGGAGAGACAGCAGTCGTGAAGGTCGATCTACATTCGCACACGCGGTACTCGCGCGATTCGGTGATGGCACCGGCACAGCTGGTTGCCCGCGCGCGCGCGGTCGGACTGCACCGCATCGCCGTGACGGACCATAACACCATAGATGGAGCCCGCGCCGCGAGCGCGATCGATCCGTCGCTGATCATCATCGGTGAGGAGATCGATACCCGGGAGCGAACGCATCTCATCGGGCTCTTCCTTCACGAGCGGATTCCACCAGGACTCCCGGTACGTGAGACCGCGGAGCGCATCCGGGCCCAGGGCGGCGTGGTGTATGCCCCGCATCCGTATGCCTACCTCACCGAGCCGGCGCGGCATGCCGAGGAGGCGATCGGGGTGGCGGACTTGGTGGAAGTGTTCAACTCCCGCGCGTTCCTCGGGCTCTGGAATGGCCGTGCGTTGCGTGCCGCGGAGTCGCGGCAGCTCCCGGCTGCTGCGGGCAGCGACAGCCATTTCCCCCGCGAGATCGGCGCGGCCTGGACGGAACTGCCGGAGTTCCACACCGCCGACGAATTCCGACAGTCGTTGCGGTTGGCGCGAGCGGTTGGACGCCGTACGCAAAGCCCCTTCGTGCATGTCGCGTCGGCGGCGATACAGATGGCCAAGGGAATTGCGGAACGAGCGCACGGCCGTCGAGCGAACCCCAGCGAATCCATACCGAGCTACCTCGAGCGTGCGGGACGCTGACTTCAGGGTCTCGGTGATCCGATCGTCGCGAACTGGCAACGCGAAACGCTGAGAGCTCGGCCGAGCGGACGCATGAGGGGGGCAAGAGGCGCGGCGCTTGCAATCGACGCTCGGGTAGCGTAATCTGAATTCGGCGCTGGCGCGGTGATTCCTCCCGACTTGCCCGGCGCTTGCTGTCGATCTCGTCCCCTTCCAGTGAATAGCCGTGCGTCCCACCGCTCCCCGAACAACATGGGTGCTGGTACTCGCCTACGGCGTCGTGGCGTGCGCCACGGACCCCCTCGTTTGCACGCTGATTGGATGCCCGAACGGGCTGATCGTTCAAGCGTCCGGCGTTGCCAACGTCGTCGCCATCGAGGCAGAGGAGGACGATTCGGGTCCCGTGTACCGTTGGACCTGCCCACTTTCTGCGGGCTGCGGAGATGCGTCCGCCCTGTTCCCGGACTTCACCCCCGCCTGGGTTAGAATCCGCGTCATCACGCGTGGTGACACGACGACACAGGAGCTTCAGCCGGTGTACGAAGACCGGTTCCCCAATGGCCGCGCGTGTGGCGCCGCGTGTCGGAACGCAGTCGTCACCGTTGGGCCCTCGCTGACGGCACCGGGCGCAGTCGGCCGCTGACGGTTCCTCGCTTGCGGGTCGCGACACGGCGGTGCTACCATTCCCCCTTAGCACATACGGGGAGAGTGCTGTGCCGAAGGACGACGCTGCGAACCTGCCGCTGCTCAAGGGGACGCTCGACCTCCTGATCCTGAAGACCCTCTCGTGGGGCGCGATGCACGGCTACGGCATCGCCTCGTTCCTCGAGCAGCGCTCCGACGGCGCGTTAGGCGTGGACGACAGCGCGCTGTACCAGGCTCTCCAGCGCCTCGAGGCGCGCGACCTGGTGACCGCCGAATGGGGCGTGAGCGAGAACAACCGCCGCGCGCGCTACTACCGCCTGACCACGGCCGGGCGCACCCGCCTCCGCGCCGACGCCGAGACCTGGCGCCGGTACGCGGCATCGGTGTCGGGCATCCTCGCCCTCACGTCGCGAAGCGCCTGACCATGGCCGAACCGCGTCGCTATCGCCGCCTGCTCCGCCCCGGACTCGGACGCCGCGCCCGGCTCGCGGCCGAGCTGGACGAGGAGCTCGAGACGCACCTCCAGCTGTGCATCGACGACCTGGTGCGGCGCGGCCGCTCTCCCGACCAGGCGCGCGCCGAGGCGATGGCTCGGTTCGGCGATTTTCCACGCGCGCGCTCCGGACTGCGGAGTGGGGCGCGCAAGCGTGATGCGGCCCTGACGCGACGCGATCTGGTCGGCGCTCTCCGCGACGACCTGCGCTTCGCATTCCGGCAAAGTCGGCGGGCGCCGGCCCTGACCGCCCTCGGCATCGTGACGCTCGGGGTGGCCATCGGTCTCGCGACGACCACGTTCACGCTGGTCGACCACGTGCTGCTGCAGCCGCTGTCGTTTCCCCAGTCCGGGCGGCTGGTGGAGCTGGAATCGACGGACTCGACCGGTGGACATTTCCCCCGGGTTTCCTCGGCCGGTTGGCTCGACTGGCACGATGCGGCGGTGCTCGACGCGTCGGCGATCCTCCAACAGCTGCAGTTCAACATTGTCGGCAGCGACGGAGCGATGTATGTCCCCGGCGCCGTCGTGTCGTCGGATTTTCTCCGCGTCCTGCGCCCGCGATTCACCCTCGGGCGCCCGTTTGCCGCCGACGAGGCCGAGTCGGGCGCGGCCGTGGCGGTGGTGAGCGAGGCGTTCTGGCAGAACATGCTGGGAGGCGATTCTACGCTTGCCACTCGCGTGCACGGGGCCAATCGCGAGCTCGCGGTGGTCGGGGTGATCGCCTCGGGAGACGAGTACCCTCCAGGAACGGATCTCTGGATTCCCGTCCCGTTCGACCGCCGTTCAAATCCGTCGCGCAACAACGTCAACTACGAGGCAATCGGCCGGCTCGCGCCGGGCATTTCGATCGCGGCTGCGCAACGCGAACTGTCCCGGATCGCATCGAATGCGCGCGCCGGGGATCCGAGCGCCCTCTACTCGTACGGCGTGCATGTGGGAGGATTGCGCGAGACGATGGTTGCGGAAAGCCGGAGCTACTTCACGCTGCTCATGGGCGCGGTGGTGCTCCTGCTGCTCATTGCCTGCGCCAACGTGTCGGCGGCCAATCTCGGTCGCGGGGTCACGCGGTTGCGCGAGCTGGCGGTGCGCGCCGCCCTCGGTGCCGATCGGGCCCGACTCGTCAGGCAGCTCCTGGTGGAGCACGTGGCCCTCGCACTGGTGGCCGGTGCGCTGGGAACGCTGATCGCCTTTGGCTCGCTGCGGGTGGTCCTTCTGCTCTGGGGATCTCGGATCCCGCGCGCGGACCAGGTGACGGCGGATCTCCCGGTCCTCGCGTTCGCGCTCGCGGTGTCGTTGGTTGCCGGCATCCTCACCGGCCTGGCGCCGGCGGTGCTGGGCGCCCGCGGCGCGCTGCGCGGCGTTCTGGCGTCAGGCGATCGCGGCGCGGCGCGCGGCGGGCACGGCGTGCCGGCGGCCCCGTTGGTGGCGGGGCAGATCGCCGTCGCCGTGCTCCTGCTGTCCTCCACCACGCTGCTCGTACGCAGCTTTCGCGCGCTGCTGGGCCGCGACCTCGGATTCACCACCAATGTGGTGACGGTCACGGCCACGCCGTCGGCGCCCCGATTCCGGCGCGATACGACGCTGGCGTACGCCTACTGGGAACAACTCCTCGCGCGATTGCGCGCGATCCCCGGTGTGACGCGGGTGGGAGTGGCCAACGCGGTACCGCTCAATGGCGGCGGCACGGGCTTCATCGACCTCGACATGAAGGAGACGCCGAACGCCGGCGCCGGCTACCGCGTGGTCAGCGAGGACTATCTCGCCGCGCTCGGTGTGCGCCTCCTGGCGGGACGATGGATCGCCCCCACCGACGTGGCCCGGGGTGAGCGCGTGGCGCTGGTGAATCGGGCGATGACCGAGAAGTACTGGCCGGGGCAGAGCCCGCTCGGACACTTCGTGCGCGCGACGAGCATGGAAGCAGGAGGGTTCACCGGCGCGCCCGCGGCGTGGATCCGGATCATCGGTGAGGTGAGCAACGTCAGGCACTACGGTGTCGAGTCGGACATGAAAGCCGAGATGTACGTCTCCTGGCGACAGGTTCCCTACTGGGTGTTCGGAATGACCGCCGTGGTCCGTACGACCGGTCGTGCTGAACAGTCCGTCCAGGCGGTTCAGCGCGTCGCGCGCGCCGTCGATCGCACCGTGCCCGTGGAGACGAGCACGCTCGCCCGTTCGTTCAGTAACGAGCTGGCTCCGCGCCGGATGACGCTCGATCTGCTCTCGCTGTTCGGCGGCCTGGCCGTGCTTCTCTCGGCGTTTGGCGTCTATGGCATGCTCGCGTATGCGGTGGCGCAGCGGCATCGTGAACTGGCGGTGCGCGCGGCACTCGGAGCCGGCGCCTGGGGACTCCTGCTGTTCGTGCTCGGAGGGGCGGCGCGGGTGGTTGTCGTCGGGGCATCGGTCGGCGTGCTGGCCTCGCTCGCTGCGACGCGAGTCCTCCGGAGTCAGCTGGTGGACGTGGCGGCCACCGATCCGCTGTCGCTGGGCCTCGCGGTGGCGGTGCTGGCGGCGGTCGCGCTCGCGGCGACCATGGTCCCCGCACGTCGCGCCACGAAAGCGGATCCGGCGGAGGCGCTCAGGGGCGAGTAGCAGCCAACCGTGAGTCGGGGCGCAATCATGGCCGCATGACTCTCCACTGTGACCGGTCCATTTCGGTACAGCGATGCAGCAGCGATGAGGCACTACGGGGTCATGGAATGGGCTGCCGACCTTGGATGGCAGAGTTTCACCACCCTATCCGCGTCGTCGCTTCACCCCCGATGGATCACCTCGTGCGACACTTGCTTGCCTCCAGCACCGAATAGTCGTAGAGTTGTACGACGGCTCTTGACCTGAGCCAGAAGGATTGGTCACCATGCGAGAGTTCAAATCGGCAGGAGTCGAGGTTTCTTACCTTTGGCCTCGCTGCAGGGTGCTTGGTGGTCGGTGCAGCTGCGTGTGCGGATGAACCTCTCCGGCCAAATCCCGTTCGCACGGCTTACACGGCTGGATCGAACATCGCGCGCCAGGAACTGGCCGCTGCAGCAGCCGGTCGAAAGTACCGAGGCGTCGAAGATGATATTCTCCGCCTCGAAAGCCACGTTCCGCAGGTAGGAGGGATCTTCCTGGACAGGTATGGGGGCGGGGTGGTCGTCTCGGTCACAGACCTAGCCCGCGGAGACGAGGCCACCGTGGAACTACGCGGCATGGCCGCGAGAGCAGAGGTGGGGTTGGTCTTGCGAGTGAGGTGATATCGGGACCAGGCATCTCCATTTACAAGGCGGACTACTCCTTTTCATCCCTCTTGGCTTGGGAAAAGCTTCTCATGCCAAGGATAGCATCAGTTCCCTCATTCCTGGGAATTGACGCTGACGAGGAGCGTAATCGCGTCGTAGTCCGCATCGCCACCGCATCCGCACAAGCTGACGTGCGTACCCTTGCTGAGGAGTTTCAGATTCCGCAGGATGCGCTGAGTATCGAGCCGGGCGTACCCGGGAGCTTGCAGCATTCGCTTTCCGCACGCATCCGGCCAACATCAGCCGGCTACTCGATCCAGAATGACAGCTACGAGGTCTGCACCCTGGCTTGGAACGTCCACGGCACGGGCGTGGGTGAAGGCTTTCTGACTGCATCGCATTGCGACGCGGCAACGGTCGGCTCAGGCGGAGTCAACGATTACATTCACCAGCCCACCAGAGGAAGCTTCCCGTACACGCAGAATCGTTTGGGCTATGTCCACACCAACCCGGCATGGACGCGGGCCGATGCGGACTGTATGGGCGTTAGTCTGTGCGCCCTTGCGGATGCAATGTTCGTGAAGTACGCCAATACTCCCGGGGACACCGGCGTCAAGCGCGTCGTAAAGACCACGTATGTTGCCACGAACTACGGCACTCCGTCCCTCGAAGCTGATTTCTGGTTTGTTAATCCGATGGGCGCGACCGATGCCGTGATGAACTCCAGCGTGGACAAGGTGGGCCGAACCACTGGATGGACACGAGGTACCGTGAACGGGACCTGCGTCAACGAGGTCATCGACGGCTCAGTGATCTTATGTTCGGACCGAGTAACAGGCAGTCGCACTGGGGGCGGAGACAGCGGAGCTCCGGTCTTCACATCGCCGGCCTCGAACAGTCAGAATGCGCCCTACTTCATTCTTGGCGTATACTATGCCGGGACCATTGTCAACGGCCAGACATGCACTTCCGGCTGCTTGTACTGGTACAGCCGATGGGGCAACATCACCGCGCATTTGAACCTGGCGCTCTGTCCGTTGCCGGGAGGCTGCGATTGTTGGTTCTTCCCGTGCCAGTCTGCGGTACCAGCGGCATCGCCTGATCCAATTGCTACGAAGCTCATCACGACTGCGCCGCGCTCGGCCAATGCTTCACGACACAGACGCTGAATGTGATGGCGGTGGGCGCGCCGGCTTGTTCTTAGGCCGTGTCACGTTTCTGGCGGCGATCCTCCTTCTGGTGGACTGTCGCTCCCCGTCCGGACTGCGCCCCGGTCTCGCGCGAATCCAGATCGTGTCGGCACACGCGACAGTACTGGGAGACGCTGCGGATATTCACATACGCTTCAGCATCGACAACCTTGGCCCGGGCGTGATCTACCGCGACCGTTGTGGTGCGGAATTGCTGCGGGAGACCGACGGCACCTTGGAGCGGCAGTGGATCGCGGGCTGTCTGGACCTGCCGAATCGGTTCACGTCCATTCCGCAGGGCACGCTCGTCGAGGATACTCTGCGCATTGGGGAGGTGAACTCCTCTCATTCCCCAGGTGAGTGGCCGTATAGCGGGACCGGTGGCACATACCACCTTCGACTGTTCCTCATCGACCAATCCAGCAGTTCGCTCGCCCTGGACGATCGAACATCGAGCGCGTTCCAGTTCAGCAAACCCAGAACCACCCTGAGTGCCCGTCGACGCATCGATTGACGTCTCGTGGGCTCGCCCACTTGGAATTGACCGTGGCGCGTGGCCCCGAGGTCCGCCGCCAGTCCTCTACCCGGCACGCGGAAGGCGCGGGGCTGTAGCGGCGCGGTTGATTGCCGTCGGTTCATCCATCGGCGTTTGGGCCTCGCTCGCGGCGAAGCGCCTGCTCCGGAGTCAGTTGAGGGTTCCTGACCGGACCTCTCTTTAGAGAGTCTTCTCCCAAACGAGTGGATGATTTTGTGATGTTTTTCAGATTTCCGGAAGCATGCACGTCAGGACTTTGAGGCGGAGATAACTCGGGATCAGGGAGGCCGTAGGCCCGTCGCTGCAGCACGCGAATCTTGTTGTTCAACCCTTCCACGAAGCCGAGCGACACTTTGTTCTCCGGTTCGCAGTAAGCGGCGATGCCGTCCCAGTGCCGCTCGATCATCATGGCGAATGCTTCATAGGGTTTCAGGCGCTGCCACTTCAACGCCGCCCGCCAGTGCTCGAAGAAGCGGCGCGCCCACCCCTCGCGCTGGTAGTCCCACAGCTGCCCGAAGGACTCCTTGAGGAGATACGCCGTGTGGAGACGCTTGTTCGCGCGGAGCAGCGTCTGGAGAGCCTGCCGTCCTTCGAGCGTGAGGTTCTCGCGGTGCGAGAGCAGCGTGTATTTCTGGCCCTTGATGAAGCGACGATCTTTGCCCTTCAGTCGCGCGTACTCGTGCTTGCGGACCGTGTCCAACGCGTCGCTGAGGTGCCGGAGCACATGAAACTTGTCGAAGAGAATCTTGGCGTGCGGCGCGTTCGTGCGCGTCGATTTGGTAAACGCCTTCCACATGTCCATCACCGCCAACTGAATGCGCGCGCTCTTGCGCGGCCCGCGCCAAGTGAAGAACCGATCCAAGCTGGCTTCCGAGCGATCGGTGCCGCCGAACCAGATCGGCCGCCGGCGCACCAAGTCGCTCACGACGATGCGATAGCTCTGCCCTTTGCGGATCGAGACCTCGTCGAGGCCGATGATCCGCGGCCCCGGCGTGCCCGTACGGCGGAGTTGCTCGCGCATCTACTGCATTTCGAGCGCCTTGATAGTCTTCCAATTCAGGTGCGTCTCCCGGGCGACATCCTGAATCGTCGCCGCGCGACATCGGCGACCGACGAAGAAGGCGAAACGTTTGGTGTAAAACGGCGAGTCGGCGAGGAAGTCCAACCGCTCCTGCTTCACCGTGCCGCAGCGCCGGCACGCCACGCGCCGGAGCTCGAGGTCGAGATAGATTCGCCGATCGCCACACGAGAGATCGCGGACGCGGCGCGTCTGCCGATCGTACCACGTGTGATGCACCAGGCCACAGGTGCCGCAGCGTGTTTTTTGCGCGCCGCGTGAGGGTGATGACCCGCGCCTGCGGATCACCGAAGATCCCCGTGATCGTGGCGCTGGGCGAAAACCCGGGGAAGCGGTACACGTCCCAGAGGCGGCGCTTTCGATGGCGTCTTGGCATGCGCCCATCCTGCGCTCACTGCCGTGTCACGCAAGGCTCGTGCTCAGTCTGCCTCACCCCGTCTCAACCAAAAACCTCACAATTATTCCCAGTCGATCGGGAGAAGACCCTCTTTAGAGTGTTGGCCCTCTCCTGCCCGCTGGCATGGAAGCTAGCTTGGTGTGTCAGCAACGACCTCCGGACTGCGCCGCTCCATCCATAACGTCGTGAAATCCTCGCGTCTTCTCGGAGATTGCTACGAATACTTTCGTGAGCACGGCTACTGGCCACGAGTGCGCGACCTCCAAATCGCTTACGGGCCGCGAATGAACGTACGCGTCGTGGCAGCCAAGCTGGGGACCGCCAAGATCCTGTGCCAAGAGGGCGACGACGGCCGGTGCGAGATCCGCCTCGAGGCACTGGCGGCGATGCCAGCGGCCGCTGATGATCTTGCACGACTTGCGCAGGCCGCGGCGTTCGTCGCAGCGCACTACGAGAAGCAGCCGGGCGCGATAGTGGACGCAGCCGAAATCGGTCACGCCCTCGGAATATCCGGTGTCGAGCGCGCTCGCGTCGGCGCCCTTCTGCAGCAAGCGAGTCGAATCTGGACCGGCGGCTCCTGGCCCTCTGACAACAGCACGTTCTCTCTCAAGCCGTCGGAGAAGGCCTTCTTCTACCGTGGCATCGATTCGTTCAAACGATTCCGGCAGGTGACTCGACAAATCGAGCGCGACGAGAGAGCCACCTTGCCGTTCTTGCCGGTGCAGCCCAACTATGCGCCAGGAAATCCAAGCGGTGGTAACGAGTCACTGGCCCTGGGCCAATATCGATTGGCTGATCCACGACTCGATGCGCTGCTGCAAAGCGAGTTGGCGGAGTTGTCCCTGGTACACAGCCATGGTGCGTTCAAGTCTACAGTGATACTTGCGGGCTCATGTCTGGAGACCGTCGTGCTTGATGTGTGTCAGCGTCACGAAGCAGAGTGCCAAGCGAAATGGGGCGACAATTGGCGGCGGCAGCGCGCTTACGACTTGGGGAAGTTCGCAAGCAGTCGGGGATGGATAACTGAGGAGCACGGCCAGCTTGCGATCTTGCTGCGGAGATCGCGAAATGTCTCGCATCCGCAGACTGCGCTCGAGCGCGAAGACCCGTCAGAGGAACTTGCCAATGCGCTCGTAGCTGCATTGAAGCTGATTGCTGCCGACATGTCGGTGCCCGCAAAGCAGGAGCGCAGCACGGTCGCAACGTCATCTGCGCAATCGAAGAGTGCAGAAACGAAGGCCGCCGGAGTGACCGCATCGCGCGGCGGCACCGTTCGGGAGGTTGTGCCGTTCGTCCCGCAGACGGTTCACGTCAGCAATTCGCGGAGCCGTGCTGAGCATATTGAGCTCGGATTCGCGCGAGGCGCGCCATTCTTGCCTGAGCCGACTTGGGTGCGGCATCTACGCTGCACTCGTAGCCGCAGGGCGACACGGGGTGCGATGAGTGCCGGCAGCGGGTTCGGCGTACGATCAACACCATTGCCCACCCACGCCCCGCGGTGCCATTCTCATGCGCATCCTTCCGCGACGGAGCCCCATGCATCGCTGGGCAGCAGCCGGTCTGGTCCTCCTTTACGGCGCGACGCGACTCCCGGCGCAATCGCCGGCTCCGGTCCGCGAACTTCGCGACGCGTTTCCGCCCGACGCAACGATGGAACTGGTCGCGATGACCGAGGACAGCGCGCGCACCTACTTCCGGAACGCGACCGGCGAAATCTGGATGTACGATCGCGCGCGCAAGACGCCGACGCGCCTGGCCGCCGCAAGTACCTGGGACCTGAATCTGTCTCCAACCCGGGACGCGCTGGCGTACACGAAAGCGGGAGAGCGGCCGAAGGACCACGAGGTCTGGGTGCTCCCGCTCAATCCGCAGACCGGACTCGCCGCGGGACCCGAACGGCGCCTCAGTTCGAACGGAGCCGACGTTCCGTCGATTTCACCGGACGGCCGGTCGGTCGCATTCGCCCGCGACGACTCGACCGGTGTTGGACAGAGTATCGTCGTCATCCCGATCACCGGCGGTATGGAGCGCGTGGTCGTCGCGGCGTTGCCGTCGAGCGTGGCGAACATCCGATGGACCCCGGACGGATCGACGCTGTACTTCGGGGTCAATCCGCCGGTCGAGTGCGTCCCCCAGTGGAGTTGTCTCCCGCTGGCGGCGCCCTATCGCCAGCCTGCGGGGACGATTCGGCGCGTTGCAGTTTCCGGTGGACCGGTTGCAGTGGTCGCGACGGCGAAAGGACTCTGGCCGGGATTGTCCCCCGACGGCAGGACGCTCGCGTACATCGATACTGGCCGGGTGCGGCGATGGGTGGTCGCGGACGCCGACGGCCGGCGCCGCGACGCGTTCACGCTCCCGCCAAATCAAGCGGCCCTGGGATGGCTTCGCGGCTCGACGGTCCTGGTCGCGTCAGGCGGTCGGGTGCGCCGCTTGCGCTCGATGACGCTCTCCGGCCAGCAATCGCGCGTGCTGCTTGAGACGACCGACCCCATGTTCGGGCCGTTGTGGTCGCCTGACGGCAAGGCGATAGCGCTCGTCGCGCGTGTCGCAGGAAAGGGCGAGCTCCGCATACTCAGCGCAGACGGCTCCCCGCAACAGTCGGTTCCGCTGCCCGAGCCCGCCGCGGACGGAATAGCCTGGTCGCCTGATCGACGCTGGATTGCCTACACGGGCTTTCTCGCCGACGCCCCACCGCACATCTCGGCGGTCGAACTCGCGACCGGCAAGGTGGTGCAGTTGCACACCCTCGCGGAGGAGGAAACGGCCGTCATACGGTGGCTGATGGACTCCCGCGGCGTGGTGGTATCGGAGATGTACCGCGGACCCGACGCGGATCGACGCGTGATCTTCCGGCTGCTCACATTGGATGGCAAGGCAAGCGTACTCCGCGAAGTCGCGCTCGGCGAGTTGCCGAGCGTCGGTGTGGCGATCGACGAGCATCGTGCGCTCCTCGTCCGTAGCCGGCCGCACGAGTATCGGCTGCTGACGTTGACCGGCGACAGCACCGAAACGACGATTCTGCCCGAGCAGGCGGGGTTTGCATCCGGCCCCGTGCTCTCATCCGACGGATCGTGGTTCGCCGTGCGGCGCAATCCACGCGCGGCAACCAATGCACAGATGGATGTCATCGACCTGCTGCACACCGACGGCTCGAGCCGCACGACGATTCACCTGCCGTTCTTCGCCGCGCCGGGGCCCTTTATGCAGATCGTGGGCGGAGGACGGGAGCTGGTCGTCGCCGAGAACCGCCGCCCGGATGGCGATCCCGGCGTGTTCCTGGTGACGGCCGCGACGCAATCGGTGCGGAAGCTGTTCTCGTATCAGGTGCGGAACGGTCCGCCTCCCGAGCTCGCGGTATCGCCCGTCGACCGAACAGTGCTGTCGCTCGGCTGGGAGTCGCTGCAGCCATCGGTCTTCACCCTGGATCTCGCGCCGAAACGAAATCCCGACAACCGATAGCACGTCCACGAAGTCGATCCCTCTCATCCCGCTGGTAATCCATGCGCATCACACCGGTTCTTGTCGCACTCCCCATACTCGCGTTTGGCGGTACACACGGCCGGCCGCAGGGACCCCACTACGCTCCGGCGTATCCTCTCAATCCCCGGGAAGGCGTGTTCGCCTACGCGCGGATCTCTCCCGACGGCCGGCGCCTCGTGTACGCGTCGCAGATGTCGGCCCGGGTCGCCAGCGGCTCGCAGCAGTGGACCGAAACGGTGGTTGACCTCGCGATGAAGCGCGTGCTGTTCAGTACACCCGGCATCGACGCGTACTGGTCGGTCGACGGCACGCAATTGATCTACTCCGGTGACGAGGGGGTCACGGTCCGGAACATGGAGAGCGGTGATGCGGTGGTGAGCTCCAGCGCAAACGGGCTGGGCGACTACTACAGCTGGGCGGTCCGCGGCGGTAGGGACCTGATCCTCACAATCGAGAGCAACTACTACTATCTCGACGGCAACAAGGCGGTCCTGCCATCCTCGAAAGTGAAATCCTGCGACAAGATCGGCACCGGCGACCGGCCGCTGATTTCCAAGGACGGCACGCGTATCACGACGTTCGTGCGGGGTAACGTCGTGGTGCGCGGCCTCGACAACTGCGACGACGTCTTCGACACAGGCATTCAGGGCGCGAAGGCCGATTTCTCGTGGGACGGACGCTACATCGCGTTTCACGCGCTCAAGGAGGACGGCGCCGGGTACGAGATTCGCATCGTCGACGTGCAGCAGCACACCGTTCGCACATTGCCCGGTCTCGGGGGATCGGCGCTGTTCCCCAGTTGGACCCAGGACGGCAGGCTGTGCTTCCGCTATGACGGACCCGATTACCGTGGCTTCATGCTGGCGAGCGGCGTGCTGGACATCCCGGCCGAGCCGCTTCCCGCCGTACCTGACAAGTTGCCGGACCAGCGGACCTGGGGGGACATCTTCCCGGGAACGCCGGCGCCGGCCCGCGGCGCCCGGCTGGTGTTGATCTGGGCGCCGTGGAGCGTCCACAGCCGGGACGCGTTCGACGATCTCGAAAAGGCGCGCGAGTACTTTGCGACACGTCTGCCGGAGCTGTCGATCGTGGAGGCGGCGGATCCTGGGAGTCTGGAACGGGACATCGCGAGTCAGCTCGCTGAGTTTCACGTCACGGTGCCCCGCGTACCGCTCTCCCGACAGGGGCTGCTGCTGACCGAAGGGCGCAATCAGATGCCGACCACGCTGCTCTTCCGTGACGGCGTGTTGATCGACCGGCGCCTTGGCGCGCAATCGTTCGAGCGGTTGCGCGACTGGGTGGAGAGCGCGATGCCGATGCGCAAGGGTCCCGCGGAATAGCGCGCCCCGTTCTGACGGCCGTGGCGTTGCTGGCGGTGTCGGCGGCGGCATCGCTGGTGCCGGCGCTGGCCGCGCGCCGGGTGCAGCCGGCGCGCGTGCTGCGCGAGGAGTGAGTCCGCCGAGACGGCGACTCCCGCCCCCGCTGCGTCAGTTCAGATCGGCCTGAACTCGGCGCAGGAATGGCACTGTGACGGACGTCGGCGCCGGCCGGTTGAGGCGCGGCCGGCGCGATGCACAATCACGAACGACGCTACTTGAGGCGGCCGACGGCGTGATCGTACAACCCCTTCACATTGTCCAGGGTGAGCTTTTTCGTGGGGCTCATGTACATGACGCTGAGCCCGAGTCCCTTCGATTCGCCGATGCACGCGCTCACGATGGGGTCGTGACCGACCTGGGCGGCTGGCGGCGAGACAAGCGTGCAATAGGCATCGCCGAAGTCCTTTTTCTCCTCCGTCCACCCCTCGCCCAGCAGATCCGTGTATGACTTCTTGATCAGCGCGATGCCCTGCTCGCGAGACACTCCCGCCGGCACCGGGATCACGTTGATCGCGAACATCGAGAGGGGAGCTCCCGCGGGCCAGGTGCAGTTGTCCATCGTCTCTCCCTTCGCGGGTCCATCGTCGATCACGTGGCTCGAGGGATGTGGCGCGCCTGGCGTGCTCCCCACGCCCGTTTCGATTTCGCTCGCGGTGAGCAGGGAGCAGACTTTGACATCTCTTTGCGCGCCGGCACTTCTCGTCGCGAATACGAAGAGGAGGCACAGAATACCTGCGGGGGTGGTCTTCATAAGGTCCGTCCTGTCAGAATGGGGGCCGATGCGCATCGCCGCACCCGGGGATCTTGGCACGCCGCGTCGCGCGCGACAAGTCATCTTCCCACTGAGTTGCGGGGGCTGCGACGTCGCAGGAGCGGCGGTCCGTGGACGGGGCGGCAGCCGAGCCGATGAGTTCGCCGAAGCGCGTCCCGCGTGTCAATCGCCTCCTCCCCCGGGCGGCGGCGGGGGCGCTTTCACCGCGCGAGCCCAGGCTCTTCCGGTCACCTGTCGATAGGCATTCGGGAGATCGCTTCCGGTCAGCGATTGCAACTCGGTCAGAGCCTTCCGCGCATCCGCGACCGCGTACCCCAACGCCTTCTGCTGATCGGCCGTCGGCATCCCGCTCCACCCCTCGATCGGCGCGCGGTGTCCGTTGACGGCGTTGAGTGCGCGGTCCACGTCCGCCGCCAGCCGCGTAATACGCGCGTTCAGCGAATCGGCTTGGGCGCCGGCATCGGCGGTGCCGCCTCCCAGGAAGTCCGCCCGGATCGAGTCGCGCTGACCCATCAGCGCTCTCGCCGCGACACGCGCCTCGCCTAACGCTTTCGTCCACGAGTAAATGCGCATGAGGACGGCCTGCCGCGCCAGTCGGTCCGCGTTCGACATGTGCGTCAACGGATCGGCTTCGACGCTTACGCTCCCGGTGAGCGGCGCCGTGACTCCCGGAACCCGGACGCTGACGGCATAGCGCCCGGGAAGAACGAGTGGGCCGAGCGGCGCGTTACCGCGACCGCCTCCTCCACCGCCCGAGAATCCAACCACGGTCACGCCCGATGGCGCGCCGCGCCCGCCTCCGCCCCCGCCCCGTCCCCCGGCGGCCGGCACGTTGGCCGAGTCGACCGGCGGTGCATGGCGAAGGTCCCAGACGACGCGGTTCACGCCCTTCGCGACCGGACCCTCCAGCGTCCGGATCGTCGCTCCTGACGCGTCCTTCACCACGATCGTCGCCACGCCGCTCGCGCCGTGGCCCGCGTAGTACGAAATCACCGCGTCCCACTCGGGATTGGGCGAGAAGTACTCCCCGTAGCCGTACCACGCCTGCGGCGAAAACGTGCTCATCAGATACGCGCGCGGAATCGGCAACAACACGGCGTCGCGTCGCATCGCGTCCGCCGTCAGCGACTCGAGCGGGCCGGCGTCGTCCAGCACCCAGATGCCACGGCCGTGGGTGCCGAGCACGAGAGCGTTCTCGCGCTCCTGGAATACCGCGTCGTCCACCGGAACCGTCGGCAGGTTGGTGGTGAGCGGAATCCAGGTCGCGCCGCCGTCGTTGGAGAAGTGCGCGCCGCGCTCGTGGGCGAGCACCAGTACGCGGGGGTTGCGCGGATGCTCGCGGATCCGATTGATGGACGTCTCGGGAAGTCCGGCCGCCAGCGACCGCCAGGTGGCGCCGAAGTCGTCGCTCACGAAGACATAGGGTTTGTAGTCGTCCATGTAGTGCCCGTCGAACGTGACGTAGATCCGTCCCCCCTTGAACCGCGACGGCAGGACCGTGCTCACGTAGGTCTGCGGCGGCACTCCGGGGATGCGTGACGTCACGTTGGTCCAGGTGCTGCCGCCGTCTCTGGTGACCTGCACCTGGCCATCGTCGCTGCCGGTCCAGATCACCTGCGCGTCCACCGGCGATTCACCAATCGACGTGATCGACCCGTAGTTGGACTGCCCGTCGTTGCGGGAGAGCGCAGTGGGACCGACCACCGCGCCCATCATTTTCAGCGTGTCGCGATCGATGTCGAGCGTGAGGTCGGGGCTGATTTTCGTCCAGCTCGAGCCACGATCCCTGCTCCGGAAGAGCACCTGCGCTCCCATGTACCAGGTTGCCGGATCATGCGGTGAGTTGACGATGGGCGTGTCCCAGTTCCAGCGGTATCCGCTGCCGCGGCCCCCTCCCCCTCCCCCTCCACCGCGACCGCCTGACGCCGCTCCCCTTCCGCCGCGGCCGCCGCCGGGCGCCGGAGGTGGAGGCGGCTCGCCACTCCCGGGCCGGACCCCCTGTCGCTCCAGCGTCCCGATGTTCACCCAGGCCACGTTGCCGTTCTGCGACTCCTGAATGACCAGCGACGGATTGGTGGGGTCGAAGTGCGCATGAAAGCCGTCGCCGCCGCCGATGTTCCAGGCGTCGCGATCGGCGATGCCGTTCCGGTTCCGGACGCCGCTCGGCACGCACCACACGCCGTTGTCCTGCAACCCGCCGCAGATCGTGAACGGCACCTTGTTGTCCACGTCGACCTCGTAGAACTGGCCGATCGGCATGTTGCGCCGGAAATCCCAGGTGCGCCCGCGATCCCAGGAGATGGAGATCCCGCCGTCGCCGCCCACGATCATGTGATTGGGTGCGTCGGGATCGACCCACAACGCGTGGTCCTCGGAGTGGACGTTGCTGAAGAGTTCCGTGAACGTCTTCCCGCCGTCATCCGAGAAGTAGAAGCCGCGATTGGAGCCGAGGGTGTAGACGTGGTCCCGGTCCCGCGGGTCGATGCGGATCTCGGAGTAGTAGTTGGGCCGCACGTTCAGGTTCGAGATCTTCTCCCACGACGTTCCGCCATCGAGGGTGCGATAGATCCCGGGTCCGTCCGTGGAACCCGAAGCAGCCGGAGCGGCCTCGATCGTGGCGTACACGACGCGCGGGTCACTCATATAGATGGCGAGTCCGATCCGCCCCTTGTCGCCGGAGGGCAGCCCGGTGGTGAGCTTGTTCCAGGTGGCGCCGCGGTCGGTGGTCTTGTAGATCGCACTTCCGGGACCGCCTCCGTTGAAGCCCCAGGTGCGACGCTGCCGCTGGTAGGTACTGGCGTAGAGGGTCTCGGGATCGGTCGGATCGATGACCAGATCGTTGGCCCCGGTGTTCTCGTCCACGTACAGCACCTTCTTCCAGGTGCGCCCGGCGTCCGTTGTCCGGAAGACGCCGCGTTCCTCGTTAGGCCCCCAGAGGTGCCCCTGGGCGGCGACGTAGACGATGTTCGGGTCGGTGGGATCGATGACGATCCGTCCGATCTGTCGCGTGTCCCGGAGACCGGCAGTGGTCCAGGTGGCGCCCCCGTCGGTGCTGCGGTAGACGCCGTCGCCCCAGCTCGAGCTCTGACGCGTGTTCGCTTCGCCGGTTCCCACCCACACCGTCTGCGGCGACGACGGGGCCACCGCCACCGCGCCGATGGACATCATCGCGTCCACGCTGTCGAAGACCGGCTTCCACGAAATGCCGTTGTTCGCGCTCTTGAACAGCCCTCCCGACGCGGTGGCGACGTAGATCGCGTCCGCCTGGCCGCGTACACGAGCCACGGCGATATCGTCCACGCGCCCGCTGGTGTTCACGGGACCGATCGAACGCCACTGGAGGAACGAGAACGGCGACTGCGCGACAGCCGGTGTCCCCCACAGAAGAATTCCCACAATGCCGCGAGGCACGACCGACGGCATACCGCAGACGGGGAATCCACGATGGCGCTCCGGATGAGTCAGGTGGCAAAGATATCGTCTCGTCACCGCTGCCGCGATTCGGCGCGCCCACTTGTTGGTGCCGCGACGCCATCCGCACCGTGCCGCATCTGATTCGAAAGCGTGGGGACGAGGTGGCGACCCGCACAACTCAGGCGATCGCCTCCCGATGACGGTCCGCCCACGCCGCCCACGCCACGAACAACCAGCCAAAGACGGTCCCGCCAATCGCGAGCGCGGTCACGGATGGCGGTGGGCCGGGAGAACAGCGATGCGACATACGAGAGAATCAGCACCACCAGCAGCGACCATGATCCGTATCGTCCGACCCGGTCGCGCGCTCGACTGCCGCGCAGGTACATCCAGGTGCCGACGATGAACATCAGGCCTTCGACCGCGACGGTTGCCGCCGGCGAACGCCACAATCCAAAGCCCACTTTCGCGCCACCCGGATAAAGCGGCAGGTCAGGTACGTGGACGATGAGATCGAGCAGCCAGTTGCACACCACGACAAGACCCACCACCAGGGCGCCGCGCGCGTATCCGGTGCGGCTTCGGTAGAGCAGGCCAAGGAGCAGACCCCACCCGATCAGCGCGAGCAGGCTGTGCGAGATGGGATACAGTCGAAGGAGAGTCCCAGGAAGGGATCGTTCCCGCCGACAACAGTGACACGTTCCCACCCGGTGAGCAGGAGCAGCGGCCAGAGCAGGTCCGCCAGCGACGTGGCCGCGAAGAGCGTGCCGAGCGAAGTGCGGGGAGCGACTCGTTTCGCTCCCAAAGCCAGCGCGTAGTGACCGATGAACATGTTCAGGGAATCCACGTCGTCAGGGTCGAAGCCGCCTCCCGATTCTTCGGCGGCGGCGACTTGGCCGCAAGGCCAAGGTGCACCAGCGCCACGATCCGCTCGTCGTCGCCCACGCCCACCGCGGCACGCGCTGCCGGGTCGTTCATCACCGCGCCGGTCTTGATGTGCGTGCCAAGTCCCAGTTCCACGGCGGTGAGCGCCATGTTCTGCACGCCCATCATGGCGGCGGCGTAGTCTTCGTCGCGAATCTCCGGATCGTCGTTATGCACGATGGCGACCGCGATCGCGGCCGGGAGGGCGCGATGCTCCTGCGCCACGGTGTCACGGAGCGTGCGGGCGCGTTCCAGGTCCTCGAGCTTCTTGGCCTTGCGCGCACCGAGCGCGAGCCCCCCCAGGCGTATCGGGCTTCGGGGCCGAGGACGTAGAACCGCCAGGGCTGGGTGAGGCGGTGGTTCGGCGCGAGCGCAGCCGCGGCCAGGAGGGTTTCGATCTCCTCGCGCGATACGGGACAATCTTCGAATCGCTTGATCGAGCGTCGTGCACGGACGGCGTCGGATACGTTCACGAGAGGAAAACTAGCATGGCGACTCCCGAGGGTCCGCCTCATCGCTGAACCGTGCATTGACCGCGGCTCGGGCGGGGGCCCACGAGCCGAGTCCCTGCCCACCGTCGCGGAGGTCCAGGGCGTCTGGCGAGAGGCGGACCACAACGCCACACTGTAGAATTCTCATTGTGCGCCCTTCCGTGGGTCACAGGAAAATCGAGTCTGACCCCATTTATGTACGCCACCTGCACCTTCTGCTACTCCGCGCTAGGCCGGAACGACGTCCTCGAGACGTTCAGCGTCGCGCGTCGGGTGGCGTTCGATCCGAAGAAGGGCTGCCTGTGGGCCATCTGCCCGCACTGCACGCGGTGGAACCTCGCACCGCTCGAGGAACGCTGGAAGCGGTCGAGGAATGCGAGCGCCGGTTCCGCGCCACCTCGCTCCGGTACACTTCGGGGAACATCGGGCTCGCCTGGCTGCGCGGCGATCTGGAACTGGTCCGCGTGGGGCCGGCGCTGCGACCGGAGGTGGCCGCCTGGCGCTACGGCCGCGTGCTCACGCGGCGCCGCCGATCGGCGCGCGCGCGGTGGAACGCGCCGCGGCCACCTTCGTGGCCGCGCTTCGCTCGCTGCGCCAGCAGACACGGCGGTCGGCGCATCGCGATGCCCGGGGTGACCATGGCGCAGTTGCTCCTCAGGGTCTACGGCAACCGCGTGCTCGACCTCATGCACATGCCGGATACGGCCGGGGTCACTCCCGATTCTCCGGTGGCGGTGGTGCGCTTCCGTCACCTCGCTTCGGCCGCGCTGGTCCGCCCGGAGCCCGGGCGCCCGTGGTTGCTCCACATCCCCCACGACGACGGCGTGCTCACCATCGAAGGCGACGACGGCGTGCGCGCCGCGGCACGCGCGCTCGCGGTCATCAACGGCACCGAGCGCGGCGGCGGCTTCTCGCACGACGTGCTGGAGTCCGCGGTGAACAAGGTGGATGAGAGCGCCTTCGCGGACAGCTACTTCAATCGGGTGCTCGCGATCGCCTTGCGGTCGTCGTGGGGGCGCGCCGACAAGGGGAGCCGGTTCGCCGTCGTGCCGCTCCCGGAGCCGAGCTCGGTCACCGCGCTCGAGGTGGCCTCGACCGACGTCGAGCGGCTGGCCTTCCGCCTGACGGGCCGCACCTTCTGGGGCAACGGTGGGATCGGGAGCGAGCCGGCGACGGCCCTGCTCGACGTTCCGCTGGTCGATCGTCTGGCGCTGGAGATGGCCGCCCACGAGGAGAGCGAGCGTCGTGCGCTGGAGGGCGAGCTGGAGGACCTCGAGGAGGCGTGGCGCGAGGCGGACGAGATAGCGACGATCGCCGACGCACTGCTCAAGGTCTGACGACATCCGGGGTGCGGCCGTCCGTAGGGCCGCTTGCCCACCCGCCGCGGCTACGCCTACTCAGGCCACGGAGGGACGTCGCCGGAGGGGAACCCACCCCGAGGACCGGCGTTGCGCCATCGGCTCCGCGGACGTGATTCCGGCAGGACGATACGAGGTCAAAGGAGGCCACGATTCGCGTCGCTGCGATCGCCCAGGCACTCAGCGGAAAAGGAGCCGGCGTCCGCGCCAGCCCGCCGCTGTCGGCGCGGCGCATCATCTGGATGGCCGCCTGGTTCGGTCTGGTCACCGGAACCGGCGCCGTCGGGCTCGACGCCATCAAGAAGTTCGCGCTTCGGCAGGTGACGCTCGTCACGCCACAGGTGGTCTGGATGTCGCCGGTGACGTATGTGCTGCTTGGCCTCCGGCGGGCGCGCTGCTGGCCGTGCTGGCGCGGCGCTTTCCGCGTCGGGTGACCCTCCGGATGATCGTGTTCGTGCTGGCCGTTGCCGGCAGCGCGTGCGGGTTGCTCACCTGGGGGAAGGCGCTGCACGACCTGTCGGTGATCGTGCTGTCGCTGGGCATCGCGGTACAGATGGCGGCGCTCGCGCAGCGCCGGCCGTCGCTGGTGTTCAGCCTCATGCGTCGCACCACGCCGTGGCTGGTGGGAGCCGTGATCGCCAGCACCGTGGTGGTCAACATCGGCGGGCGGATTCGCGAGGCGCGGGCAGTGGCGGCCCTCCCGGCCGCTCCCTCTGGCGCGCCTAACGTGTTGTGGATCATCCTCGACACCATGCGGTGGCACAGCACCAGTCTCGGTGACTATCCACGAACCACGACCCCGAACCTGGAGCGCTTCGCGCGCACCGGCATCACCTTCGACCACGCGATCACGGCCACGTCGTGGACGCTGCCGTCACACGCCGCGATGTTCACCGGACGCTCGCCCGACGAGCTCAGCGCGGACTGGGAGAAGCCGCTCGATGCGCGGTTCCCCACGCTGGCGGAATACCTGAGCGCGCACGGATACCGCACCGGAGGGATCGCCGGGAACTTCTATTACTGCAATTCCGAGTGGGGGCTGGCGCGGGGTTTCGTGCACTACCAGGACTACGAACTGAGCCTCGGCCATGCGCTCGCGAGCACGTCGCCCGGTCTGGCGGTGGCACTGGCGGCAAAGCACTCGTCACTGGACACGCGGTTCTGGACGCATGTCCTGAACGGCCGGCGTGTAGCGCCGGATGTGATTCGCGACCTGATGGGGTGGCTGCGCCGGGACCGCCGCCATCCGTTCTTCGCATTCGTGAACTTCTACGACGCGCACGACCCGTATGCGCCGCCCGACGAGGACATCCGGCGGATCGAAGCGATGCCGCGACCACGCCCGGCGCCGGTGAAGCGATGGGACGGAGACAGCACGGTCGACGTGGAACCGGCACAGCGCGCCGCCACAGCCGACGCGAAGGATCGCTACGACGCGGCGATTCTGTATCTGGACGAACAGGTGGGTCACCTGCTCGATGCGTTGGAGCGCGAGGGATTCCTCCGCAACACGATGGTCGTCATCGCCGGCGACCACGGCGAGGAGTTCGGCGGGCACGGATTCCACTGGCACGGTCACAGCCTCTACCTTCCGTCGATCCGTGTTCCGCTGATCGTCCGGCTGCCTGACGAGAGCCACGCCGGTGACCAGGTCGGCACGCCGGTGTCGACCGGGAATCTCGCCGCCACCACGGTGGACCTGCTTGGCCTGTCAGCGGGAGCGCCCTTCCCCGGCCCGTCCTTCGCGGGAACCTGGACCGGGGACGATTCGGCGGCGGCGCCGGTGTATTCCTTCCTGCGCGTGGATCAGCGCGACAGGGCCGCTCGGGCGCGGGAATATCGCTCCATCGTGGACGGAACCAGTCAGTACATCGTGTCCGATCGCGGGCAGGAAGAGTTGTTCGACTTTGCGAGCGACCCGCTGGAGCAGACGGACCTGTCGGCGGCGCACGCCGACCGGCTGGCGCATTTCCGGTCGCTGATGGCCCGCATCGCCCCGGACGCCGGGAAGCATATGCCCCGGGTCGCCAGTCGGGGGAACTGAGCCCCGCTCCGTCCGGTCCGGCGGCAACGCCGGTCTCACGCGCGTTCGGTCACACGGACCGGGGAATCCAGACGCCAGCGCAGCGGATGTGACCGCGTCGGTTCGGTACCGCTTGTCCCGTTACCGGAGCGCTTCGTCGCGTCGATCGCGCCGTGACGCGCGTTCGGCACACTCCGCCATCACCTGCCGCCACCCGGTCCCGCGCGGGCGTCGATCGCTATGCCGCGGATGTCCGAATGGTCAGGGTGGAAACCCGAAACGATATTCGGTAACGACTCGAAGGAGGTTCCCATGCCGAGCACCTGCCGGCTGTTCTCGCTTCATTCACCATGGCGTCCGGCGGGTCCGCGCCAGCCGCCAGCGCGCTTGCAACCGGCGTGATCGCGCCGCGCCGGCCTGACGAGCCGGACGCGGACCACGTCCGCGCCGTACTGGCGAGAGGGATTTCCTCGAGGCGGCCGGCCACATTCGCGCCGCGCGGTGGCAATTCCGGAAGATCATCGGCGAACAACGCGCGGCGGGACAGTATCCCAGAGAAGCGCTCTGGCACCTCGCCAACAGCTACTACTATCACGACGAGGAATTGCGCGCGGCGTCCACGCTCGACGAGCTGGCACAAGCCGCGGCCGAGTTCGGGGATCCGCACACCGAGCTGCGCGCTTGGTTCCAGGCTGGCATCATCTATCAACGCTACAATGAGCCGATGCAGGTGGCGGCGAAGGTGGCGCGCGTGCGGGCGCTGCTGCACTCGCCGGTGATCGATGACGCCACGAAGCAGCAGGTCAGGGAGCTGCTGGTGAAGGGCTGAGATCGCGGCCGCGACACTGTGCTCGAAACCGGCGTCCGCAAGCGCAGACGCTGCGGCCGCAACCAGCGGCTCGGTGACACGCACCGTCAGCGAAGCGACACCTCCCTCTGTGCCAGGCTCCGCGCCCGGCACACTGGATATCGGAGCGAGGGGAGCGGGGCTGCGTCTGCGTACGGCACCGGTCATGGGCATTCCCTCATCTGACTACCCGATACCTGAGGTGCGTGACACCGGGTGCGTGCACCGCCCGCACCGGCTCGAGCTTCACGTCGGCGGCGGCGAGATTGTCGAAGAGCCGTTCGCCGGCGCCGAGGAGCAGCGGGACGAGATGAATTTCCATCTCGTCGATCAGCCCGGCGGCGAGATACTGTTGCGCCACGTTGGCTCCGCCGGCCAGCGCCACGTCCCTGCCGCCGGCCGCCCTGGTCGCCTGATCGAGCGCCGACCGGATGCCGTCGGTCACGAAGAAGAAGGTCGTGCCACCCTGCATAACGAGTGGTTCGCGGGTGTAGCGGGTGAGCACGAAGACCGGCGTATGGTACGGGGGATTCTCTCCCCACCAGCCGCGCCACGGGGCATCCTTCGCCCAGGGGCCCGGGCCACCGCCGAACATGTTCCGGCCCATGATCGTGGCGCCGATGTTCTCGAACGACTCGCGCAACACCTGGTCGCTCGGCCCGGTCTCGCCGCGGTCACTGTCCCGGTGCATCTCGGCGCCAGCTCTCCAGCGCGAAGACCCAGTCGTGCAGCCGGAGGCCCCCTTCACCAAGCGGGTTTGCCACGCCCTGATTGGGCCCCGCGACGTAGCCGTCCAGGGACATCGTGATCTGGAACCGCAATTTGCTCATGGTGCTCTCGGTGCCCTGGCCGTCCCGTGGTGACCGAGTCGTGCGGGGCCGCACCTTGGACCCGTTATGCACGGCCGCGCAAGGGCGGAGCGCACACGTTAGGGTGGAAGATCCGCAATGATCACGGATTCACATCGTCACCATCGACGCGGAGGCGGGCTCGACGGTGCACCAGCCAGGGCGCGGAGATGGGATGACGGCATGGGAGTGGCGGACAGGTCGCGCCGCCTGGGGAGAACCAGGGCCCTCCTGAACTCAGGGCCCCGTGCGACCGCGAGCCTTACTCGCCGCGGAGAATCGCCGCCGGCTCGACGTGCGCCGCCTGGCGTGCGGGGAGCCAGGTCGCGACCACGCTCACCGCTCCCAGCACGACGATACTCGTCAGGTACGAGGCGCCATCGGTGGCGGTGATCCCGAACAGGAACGGCGCCAGCGCGCGTGAAGCGAGCACAGCCCCTGCCAGGCCGAGGGCAATGCCGATGGCCACGCCGTTGAGGGTGTAGCGCACCATCAGGCCGGTCACGTTGCCGGCGGTGGCGCCCAGGGCGACCCGAATGCCCATCTCGTGCCTTCGGCGGCTCACCGCGCGCGACGTCACGCCGTACATCCCGACGGCCGCCAGCACGCCGGCCACCACGCCGAACAGCGCGATGAGCATGGCGCGGAACCGCTCCTCGGCCAAGGATCTTGCGAGCAGGTCGGTCATTTGATCCGCTCCGTCGAACGGAGCGCCCGGTTCCACCTCATGGAGCGCGGCGCGGATGGCCGATGTGAGCGTGGTTGGCTCTACCGTCGTGCGTACCAGAAAGGACATGAACGACCACGCACGCTGCTCCACCGGAGCGTAGAGGGTCGCCTGGTCGTCCTGCGACAGGCTGCTGTACTTGGTATCCGCTACCACGCCCACGATCTGCCGCCAGCTGCCCTGGAACTTCACGCGCTTGCCGAGTGGCGCCTCGTTGGGAAAATCACGCCGTGCCAGCGACCGGCTGACGATGACAACCAGCGGAGCACCCGCGCGATCCATTTCGTCGAAGGACCGTCCTGCCAGCAGCGGAATGCCCAGCACCTGGAAATAGTTGGGCTGAATGGTCCGCTGCTGCGCCTCCGGGTGTTTCTCGTCAGCGCTGATCGGTCGTCCCTCGATCTCAATCGAAGAGCTGCTGCTCCCGCCGCTGAAGGGAACGTTCGAGATGGCCGTCACCGCTTCGACGCCCGGGAGGCTGCTCAGGCGTTCGGATGCGCGATGGTAGAACGCGCGTACCGCGGTGGAATCCGCGAACCGCGTGGTCGGGAGCGTGACCCGGACGGCCAGCAGGTGATCCGTGCGAAAGCCCGGATCGACCGCCGTGAGCCGATTCAGGCTGCGCGACAGCAGCGCGGCTCCGACCAGGAGCGTCAGCGAGAGCGCCAGCTCCGCTGCCACCAGGACGCGCTGGAGGCGGCCGCGTCCCCCGCGCTCTGCCCGGTCAGGCCGCGGAACACCTGACTTGGCGACGCGTGGGCCAGCACGAGCGCCGGAGCCAGCCCGAAGAGGATCCCCGTTCCCAACGCGGCAGCGAGCGTGAAGCCCAGCACGCGCACGTCCATCCCCACGTCGGCAAGCCCAGGTATGCGCGGCGGGGCCAGTGCCACCAGCGCGCGGGTGCCGGCCCAGGCGAGAGCCGTGCCGGCCACGGCGCCTACCACTGCAAGCGCCACGCTCTCGGTGAGCAGCTGAGCGATGATGCGCGTTCGCCCGGCGCCGAGGGCGATCCGTGCGGCAATCTCCTGCTCACGCGCCGAGGCCTCGCCGAGGAGGAGGACGGCGACGTTGATGCAGGCGATGACGAGCAGCAGACCCACCGCGGCCAGCAGCACGAACAGCGGCTTGCGCACGGTGCGCGTCTGATCGCTCTGCCATTCCTCGAGTCGGACGCCGCGTTTGTCCGGTGATGCGTCACCACGGAGGATCCGGTCCGTCTCCTGCGCGGCGTGTTGCAGCGTGACTCCGGGCTTCAGGCGCGCGAGGCCGAGGTAGCTGTGGTTCCCCCGCTGATTGGCGTCGTCCGCTTCCTGCCCGACCGGCGTCCAGAAGTCGGCCACACCGCTGGCGGAGACCGTGCGCGAGAGCGTCAGCCCTTCGGGCAGGACGCCCACGATCGTGTACGGGTGGTCGTTGAGCCGGACGCTGCGTCCCAGGATGCTGGGGTCGCGCTGATAGCGGTTGAGCCAGCCCTCGTAGGTGACCATCGCGACCGGCGGACCGCCGAGCACATCCTCCTGCGCGGTGAAGTACCGGCCCATCGCCGGCGACACGTCGAGCACTGACAGGAGCGATGCGCTGGCCCGCGTCACCGCGACCATCTCCGGCCGATCAACCCCGCCCAGCGTCATGCGGCGACGCTCGGCCCAGATGGCGACACCACTGAACACCGTCTGCGTCGCACGCCAGTCGCGATACTCCGGGATGGAGAGGGGGATGCGGTCCCACATGCTGGCGAGAATCGGCTCCTGCCGCCACTGCGGGTAGGTTTGCCACACCGCGACGAGTCGCCCGGGATCGTTGAACGCGAGCGGCCGGAACACGACGCCATCGACGACGCTGTAGATGGCGGTGGCGGCCCCGATGCCCAGTGCGATGGTGGTGATCGCGATGCCGGCGAAACCGGGCCGGCGGCGCAGACCGCGGAGCGCGAACGTGATGTTCTGGCGGAGGAGGGTCATGGCGGAGCGGTTGGTGGCGGCTTCCGGCCTGAGATCTGCACCGCGTGCACCTGTTATGACAGCCCGTTCGGAGCCAGGGTTGGCCTTCAGGGGTTGCGAGACCACGCGGAGAGCACCGACGGGTGTGTGTGGCCGGAAGTTCGCGGGTCCGTCTGCGTTCGGCCGTTGCATCTCTGCGTCCTTCGTGTCCTCTGTGGTTTGAAGGTTCTTACCGCAAAGAGCGCAGAGAACACGGAGCCGTGCGATTTCCTCCGAGCTCCGTCGGATGGGCGCTGGACGGATTCCCGATCCTCGGCATGGAGGCCGCGAGCGGATCGGTGCTCACCAATGGCGATCTGGATGCCTGTCACGGACGCCGCGAGCAGGTCGCGGTCGACGGCCGATACCTGATGATGACTATCTGAAGAAGATGTACGACACCAGAATCGCCGCGATAATCCCGGCGACATCCGCGATCAGCCCGCAGGTCACGGCGTAGCGCGTCCGCTTCACTCCCACTGACCCGAAGTACAGCGCAACTATATAGAAGGTGGTGTCGGTGGCCCCCTGGAGAGTGCTCGCGAGCCTGCCGACGAACGAATCCGCGCCGTAGGTGTGCATCGCGTCCACCATCAGCCCACGCGCCCCGCTCCCGCTCAACGGCTTCATAAGGGCGGTCGGCAGCGCGGGAATGAAGCTGGTGTCGAGACCCATCGCGGCGACCATGTGGCCGATTCCCGTGACCAGATAGTCGAGGGCGCCGGAAGCGCGAAAGACGCCGATGCCCACCAGAATGGCCACCAGGTACGGGATGATCCGGATCGCAACGCCGAACCCCTCCTTGGCGCCCTCGATGAAGGCCTCGTAGACGTTCACCCGCCGGATCAACGCCAGCGCGATGAACCCCGAGATGATGCCGTAGAGCGTCAGGTTGGCGATCAGGTTCGAGATCGACTGCACCTGCGCCTGCGGCAGGTTCGAGAAGTACCAGATCGTCGCGATGACCAGCGCCGTGAGGCCGAGGAGATACGTCAGGACGACGCGATCCAGCAGGTTGATGCGCTGCACGACCGAGACGGCGATGAGCCCGGCCATCGTGGAGAAGAACGTCGCGAGCAGAATGGGGAGGAAGACGTCCGCGGGGTTGGCGGCGCCCGCCTGCGCGCGATACACCATGATGCTCACCGGAATGATCGTGAGTCCGGAGGTGTTGAGCACCAGGAACATGATCTGCGCGTTGGAGGCCGTCTCCTTCTCGGGATTCAGGTCCTGCAGCTCCTGCATCGCCTTCAGTCCGAGTGGCGTGGCCGCGTTGTCGAGGCCCAGCATGTTGGCGGCGAAGTTCATGATGATGGAGCCGTGCGCCGCGTGGTCCGCCGGCACCTCCGGGAAGAGCCGGCGGAAGAAGGGCGCGCCACCCTCGCCAGCGCGCCGATCGCCCCGCCCCGCTCGCCCACCTTCATCACGCCCAGCCACAGTGTCAGCGCGCCGGTAAGCCCCAGCGCGATCTCGAACCCGCTCTTCGCCGTGTCGAACGTGCTGTTGACCATGCTGGTGAAGATCCCGGTGTCGCCGAAGAAGACGAGGCGCACCAGCCCCACCACCAGTCCGATCAGAAAGAACGAGACGAAGATGTAGTTGAGGGCCATGGAGTCCTCGTCAGGCGTCGGTGCGGGCGATCAGATCCGCGAGGACCGGCACGTGGTCGCGCATCAGGACCTCGGTGGCGGCCAACGGAAACTCATACGTGATCACGGCGACTCCGTTGTCGGTGCCCCACGAGCCAAGCGATCCGGGCGTGGGATATCCCACGTCGCGCACCAGGGGCATTCCGGTCCGCTGCGACAGCCAGGCCCGAATGGACTGACGTTGGCGTCGTCGATGCACGCCAGCGGCGCGTGCAGCGCGACAACCGTATCCGGCTTCAACTCGGCGATCAACCCGAGCAGGGCCCGGGTCTCCGGCTCGGAGCCGGCGTGTGCGCCGGGACTCAGGACGATGTCGCTCGGATCCGGAAGCGTCGAGCGGTGGGTCACCGGATCGGGGCGCCAGCTGCGTGCCGGGAAATTGCGGTTGAGATCGACGCCGCGGGCGTTGCCGCGCGTGCCGCGCAGGAGTCCGTCGGGATTGGCCGCCAGCACGATGGCGCAGTGTTGCGGCGGCTCGGCGCGCTGGCGGAGCGCCCGGGACAGCGCATAGGTCGTCTCCGGCTCTTCGCCATGAATGCCGGCGAAGAGGAGCAGCCGGCACCGCGCTCGCGGACGCCAGACCTCGAGCGGGACGCCCCGCACTGAGCGCCCATACGGATCGGGCTCCCAGGGAATCGTTCCCCACTGTGATCGCGCGCGAAGGTTCACACGACCCACGGGTTCGTGTTGATGACGAATCGCTCGAAGATCTCGTCGAGGTCGTGGAGGACCTCCTCCTTCAGCAACATCGATCGCGGCTGGATGGTCTTGCGTAACACCTCGGTCGTCAACCGGCGCACGCACCCCGAGGCGATCGGGCCGTAACTCAGGTGCCAGCGCTCGGGCGCGACCCCCTGGCGATCGCGGTCGTAGGGGCGGAAGAAGCCGTACGACCCGCCGTCGTCGATGCGCTGGTCCAGCCACTCGTGCAAGGGACCGTACATGCCCCCGGCATCCACCTCGCGCGGGACCAGCTCCACCTCGTAGCCGGCGGGCGTGGCGGCGCGATCGTAGACGTCGATGTCGGTCCCCCAGTGGTGTCGCGACCCGCCGGGGAGGGCCGACCAGCGGAGGATCGCGAAGACGACGTCGCGCTCGCGCAGGGTCGCGATGTCGAGCGGGCGGGCGTCAGAATCGAGCACCGCACGCTGGCCCGCGGCCTTGCGATTCCAGATCGAGAGCTGCTGTTCGAAGCTGCGGAAGCCGCTCAGAATGGCGAGGTCGAACCCCGCGTTCCGGGCGTCATCCTGGAGGGCACGGAACGGGACGACCACGTCGCGGTGGACCGGTGCGCCGAGGCGCGCGGCGTCACCGGGAGAACAGAGGTGGGATTCCGAAAGGCCGACGAGCAGCGCGGGGGGAGCGCCAGGAGGCATGCCGGAATTTAGGGGAGGGCGCCCTGGGTCGGGCGGAGCCGTCGCCGCACGATCGACCCGTCGCGCCCCGGTCTCAGGCCACTCTTGCCGTCACCTCGCTCGCTTCTCGGTGCACCCCGGCGTCCACAGGCACCGTCCGCTCGGACGCCAGCCAGAGCACAAAGCCGGCGGCGTAGAACGCCATCGCGAGCAGGTACAGGAATCGGAACCCGAAGTACATGGAGTTGTACTCCAGCAGCCCTCCGCACATCGCGCCCACGAGGTTGGCCGCCATCACACGCGCAATCGCATCACGCGGGCGCGCCGCCAGGAGCGTCGAGAAGACGATGCCCGAGAAGAGCATCGGGCACGTCAGCATCGCCACCGTGGCCACCCGGCCGGCCGTGGTCGACGGCAGACCGCCGGTTCCCATCACGAACCAGCCCGCCGCGAGCGTGACCAGCAGCATCACGAACGCCGCCTGCGGCCGGCGCACGCGGAGCCACTGCACCGCCGCGTTGGCGAGGAATGCCATCACCAGAATGCCGGCGATCACGATACCGATGACGCGCCACGTGTTGCCGAACATCAGCCCCAGTTCGGTAATCGCCTTCGTTTCGACCAGCATGAATCCGGCGCCGAGGAGCGCGAAGCTCGCCTCGCTGACGCGGGGCCGCTCGCCGATGAAGCCCGCGCTGAGCGCCAGCGTGACGAGCAACACCATGCCGAGCATGACGAGGTATGAGACGGGATACACGCGGTGGGGCATGTAGAAGAACGGCCAGTCGTCGGTGGACGGATCGACGCCGGCGCTTTCGGTAAAGCGCGTGGTGACCTCGAACCCCGTTCCCGCGATCGCCGGCGGGGTGAGGGTCAGGTTCCCTTCCTTCGCCTGCATGAACGTGACCGCTCCATCGTAGCCGGCCGAGATCGCGACCGGTTCGGCACCGTCGAACGCCTGGCGCAGCATCTCCTGCATCTTCCGTCCGAGCTCGTCGTTCAGGATCGAGAACGACAGGACGATGCGGCCGCCCGGTTTCAGTCGCGCGCGGGCTTCGCGGAACCCCTGCACCGTGTAGACGAAGGAATCGAGCCGCACGCTCGACGCCTGACTCAGCAGCGTGTGCGAGTCGAGCAGTCCGTAGACGATGAGATCGTAGCGATGGTCGGTCGTCCGCAGGAACGAGCGCGCATCGGCGAGCACTGCGTGCACCCGCCGATCGGCGTAGGGATGCTCGGGATGGTTGGCGCCGCCGATCTGGAGAATCGCGGGATCGATCTCGACCGCGTCGACGCGCGCTGCGCCGGCGCGCAGGGCCGCCGCCACGTCGTTGCCGGCGCCCGCGCCGACCACCGCGACATCGGCTGGTGTGGTGCCGACGAGGCGATACGGCAGGTCGTAGTAATCGCGGACCTTGCGCAGCTCCGGATCATCGACCGAGCGCGGCACCGAGAAGTCGTGCACCCGCTGGTAGTATTGCCCCGCGGCGCGGATCAGCATCGTGCCTTTCGGGCTGTAGCCCACCTCCAGCATTTGGTACGGCGATAGATGCGTTGCCAGGAGTCGCGCACCGGCCAGACGAGGATCGTCATCGCCACCATGGCCGCCACCGTCCCATGACCAGCGTGGGCGGCCGCCACACCGAGAGCAGCAGAATGACCGTGAAGCCGGCGGCGTACCACACGGGCGGCGGCGTCCAGAACGTGCTGGCCAGGAACATCGCGACCACCCCGGCCAGGCTGCCTAACAAGTTCAGTCCGTAGGCTCGCAGGTGTGCACGCCGCGACATCAGGCGGCCGCACACCTGGCCCCATTGGAATGAACGTGAGCGCCGTGGACAGAAACACGATGCCGAGGAAGAAGTAGTGGGCGAATCCCTGCTCCACGCTGTGTACGATGTGGGTGCCCATGTTGCGCTGCTCCACGACCGGAATCGAGCGGAGGAGCAGCGACTGCCCGGGGAGGAGGCTGGATCGGAGGCCGATCAGCAGCGCGAACTGCCAGCCGAGGAGCGGGATGACGAGCGCCAGCGGAATCCGGTCGCGCGAGGCCAGCGCGTAGCCGAGCCCGAGGCCGGCGAAGCAGGCAAGGAGGCCGAAGTTCGTGTAGAAGGCGAAGAACGGAAAGACCGAGCTTTGCCACCGGATCACCGCCAGCTCGAGCAGCAGGCTCACTCCGGCGGCGGCGGCGATGGCGAGGTCCACGTGGCGCAGCGGCATCGCGTCGAGGAATGACGCCTGCTCGCAGGCGTTCGCGTCGATGATCGGGGCCAGCCGCCGGAGCAGCCGCGGGAAGACGAGCATCGCCGCCAGGCTCACCGCCAGCACGAGGCCGATCCGGTCGAGGAACGCCCCCAGCGTGGTGTACAGCCCCGATGCGGCCTCGGTCACGGTGGGAATGAGACAACTTCCCACGAACGCGATCAGCAGGAACCGCGAGTAGGATCTGGTCATTCCGGCCATTTGGGCTGAGGGGTCGCTGCGGCAAGCCGGTTGGCAGCGGCTCGTAGGGGGGCGGATCGAGACGACTCAGCCCGAGGCGGGGCATCATGCCCCGGGGTGTTGGCGGACAACCGGGCGGACACGCGTTCAGGATGCTATCTCTCCTGCCTCTCCGCTTCCGGAGGCTGTCGTGACGGTTCCCCAGCGTGCGCGCGCCGACTACCGGTCGCGCGGGTGGGGTGTTGCCCGCATCGCCTGGCTCGCCGGTGCTGTGCTGGCGGGTGAGTCGCTTCGAGCGCAGGTGCCTATCGATCTCAAGGCGAACGCCTCGGTCCTGGTGCGACAGTCGGTGCCCTACGCCGTGCTGGCGCGTGTTCCTTCGACCAGGCGCTGCGCGGCCTGGCCGGTGGGAGCGCGATGAACGACACGCTCATCGCGCTCCTCCGGCCGCCCGGCAGCCTGACGAATCGCGCCGCTGGGTCCGTTCGGGTGATCCTGTTCGCGACCGTAGTACACGGACTGCCTGACGAGTCGGTGCACGTCGTTCCGGACGCGGCCGCGCCGGCCGGGATGGTGCTGCACGTCGGCCGTGATTCGATCACGCCGGGATCGGCGGCGGCGCCGGTCTGGTTCGATGCCACGCTCGCCCCGGGAGTCACCAGAACGCTGGCACCGTGTGCGCTACGGGGCGACGCGGCCCGTCGTCAGGCGGGCAACCTCGCCACGCTGATCATCGCCGGGCGCATTCAGATCGGCTGGCTCCTGATGTCTCCTGCCGGCCCGATCGACGTCGGCGTGCAGGACTTCCTCCCGGTGCAGGGTGACCTCGCCGAGCCGATCGACGGCTACCCCCTGTTTCCGTCCAACGTGGTGCTCACTCTCGGCCGATCTGGCCGATCGCAAGAAGCGATTCGTCGTGAGCTCGAACTGTCCGGCGCTGCCGGTGCCGAATGGCATTGCCGGACTCGCGAGTTTCGACTGGGCCCGCTACGGCAAGGTGCCGCCGGTGCGCAACAACGCTCGTGCCGGAGCTGCTGGGCGTTCGCTGCCGCCGCGGCGTCGAGGCGAACGACCTGATCGTGAACAATCGATCCGTGGATCTGTCCGAGCAGCATCAGGTGAGCACCTGCAACGTGCCGGCGGGCAACTGTGGCGGTGGCTTCTTTCACCTGTCATTCCAGCAATACCTCAACGCGGGTACGGTTGGTGAGGGCGTGATGCCGTATCTCGGTGCGAACTCGACCTGCCCCAATCCGTCACCGACGCCCCTGCGCATTCTCAACTGGGGGTACGTCGGCGCCACCCCAGGTTCGCCCACAATTCGTGAGATCAAGCTGGCGCTCCAGAACCACGGGCCGCTGGCGACTGCGGTGCGCGCCACGCCGGCCTTTGCAGCCTACACCGGTGGTGCGGACGTGTTCAAGGAGCCTTTGGCGGGCTCGCTCAATCACGCAGTCGTGATCACGGGCTGGAGCGATCAGCGCGGGGCGTGGCGGATCAGAATTCATGGGGGACGCGGTGGGGCGAAAACGGCTTCATGTGGATCGACTACCACGCCGACGGCATCGGCTCGTGGGCGGCGTGGGTGGAGGTGAAGCGCGAGTGTCTCGTGCTGAGCGAGGATTATGAGCGCCTCGCGCAGGCGGCGGTGCTGAAGTACACCGGTCAGCAGCCGGCGCCCTGGCAGTAGCGCTCGGCGTCGCGCAACGGCTTACCCCCTGCCTGGTGGAACACGCGATCAGTCTTTGCGAAACGCCAAGCAGGGGCTACTGGAGCGTTAGGTGCGGTGAATAGACGACGTTCGGCGCGAGGTCGCTGCTTGTCAGCGGCCGACTGGGGCGGGGTCACGGGGCTGATCGCCTCGGCAGGAGCACCAGCGATACCTGCCAATCGGCCTGCGCGCCCTCGGGGCCTCGCGCCCAGGCCTGCGTCAGGTCGACGGCCAGGCGCGATCGCTGCGAGGCGCGGATCCGCGCGCCCCACGTGAAGACCGCAGAGGGATGGTTCCCATAGTATCGAAGCTCAATGTCATCCAGCACGCCGTCCTTTATCGATCCGTACTGGTTGCCAGATGCTTTCGCTGGACCGAACCTGTAGACGGCCAGACCCGCGCCCACGCGGGGCGTAATGATGCCAGAGGCTCCTATGGGTGCCGAGGACAGGATGACCCGCAGGAGATCCGGACCTTCGGCAAAGGTCGTGCGCTCGACGTGCCGCTCATCCAGATAGCGAATCCGCAGCCCGTCCCCAACCAGACCTTCGAGGCTCAATCCGAGCCGTCTGTCTCCTGAGAACACGTGCTCCCAGCCGAGGGCTATCCTCACGAGGGGTTGCAGTCGTCCCTGACCAAGCGGCGTGACGATGAGATCGCGGGCGGGAAACGCGACGCCGGCGGACCATGTGGTCTCGTGGCCCTGCGCGAGAGCAAGAGACGCCGAGAGCGTCAGAAGCGCACATGCGGGCAGGGTTCTCTTCACCAGTTCCCCTCTGAGACCGGGCGCGCCGCCTGAGGCATCGTCGCTTCGGCCCGGGCACGTCGATGCGGTGGCGCCATCAATAGCATCATCGGGCGGGTGAGTCGAGAGGGAAATGCCCGACGGGATGAAGGCGGTGCGTGGGGAGGTCATACGTTCAGGGGCCAAAGCGGCGGGTCGGGGCGACCTGTCACCGGATCGACAAGTCCGGAGCACGAGTCGAAGAACGAGCCGAAATTCGACAGGTGTCTGGCTGGAGGAATCGGTCCGGACCGTGCAAACAGGCTCCAGTCGCGCCTCTACTTCCCCCGCCGCCGTGGTCTCCCACTTCCCTTCCCATGCCCCGCGGCCTCGCCCCATCGTCCGAGAAACGCGGAGACGAAGCCGTGCTCCTGCGACGGCTCCACGGCCACTCTCGCCAGCGCCATCGCCACCGCGAGCGCGAGGTGATACGACTCGGACCGTGCCGCCGCCGCCCGCAGGTACGCCGGATGCGCGTCGTTCACCCAGACCGTCGTCTCCACCAGCCGCCCCAGCTCCGGATCGCCGGGACGCGATTCGAACTGGATCCTCAGGCCAAGCCGTGTAGGCCGACGCCGGCCCCGGTGCGCCGGCAGCTCGATCGGCGCCGGGTGCGACGCCCCCTGCTCGGGTTGTTCCTCGTCAGGTGGCGCCTCGGCGACGCGCCGCGGTGCAGCTCCCTCGTCACCAGCGGGCGACGGAGTCTCGTCAGGCACCTCGGCCGGCGGCGCCGCATCAGGAGCCTCGGGCGGCATCACGACGGGCTCGCCCTGGCCAGTCTCGGGTGGCAGCAGCAGCGGCTGTGCGCCACCAGCGCCGTCGGCGCGCCCCATGGCCAGCTTTCGCTGCCCGCCGCTCCGCCGCTCCACGAGCATTGCCAGCATCGGAAAGCTCTCGGCGAGGTCCAGCAGCACCGTCTCCACGTCGCGCTCCACCGGACGCGCCGCCCGACGCCGGGTGTGCTCCTCGCCCGTCGCGCGCATCGCCCCACGCCGCGAGCTGCTGTGTTACCGCCTCCTGCAGCGCCTTGCGGTACGACAGCCAGACGGCGCCGCGCGGGCCGCTCCGCAGGAAGTCGGCCTTGTTGAGCGTCAGGCTGGCGGCGAGGCCGGGCGCCTCGATCAGGCCGCTCACCATGTCCGGCGCGTTAGGCGTCACGCCGAGCCAGTCCCACCCCCGTTTGATGACCTTGCCGAACGTGCTGATGGCGATGCCGCGGCGCTCTTCACCGAGGGGCGCCGCCTGATGCACGAGGAAGCCCGACGCCGCGGGCTTGCGCTTGCGGCCCAGTCGCACCGCCACCGGCGCCTCGTCGCCGGACGCGGTGGGGGCGCGCTCCATGCTCCGGTCGTTGACGACAAACCGGACCCCGTCCGGATAGTGCGCGCGGAGGATGGCGTCGAAGGACGGGTCGAACAGCGGCTCAAAGTGACGCCGCAGCGCACCCTCGATCAGCGCGGCATCGAGGAGCGGGGAAAGCGCATTCTGGAGGCGGAGCCGTACCGCGGTTCCGCGTTCGCTCACCAGGCCGGGCGGCTCGACCCAGTGCCAGGGGGCGCGCTTGCGGCCGGTGAGCGCCCAGGTGGTGCAGACGTGATCCTTGCCGCGCCGCGTCTCGGTGATCACTTCATCGCTCACCAGGAGACCGAGCTTGATGCCGACCCCGGCGAAGCCGATGCCCTCGCCGCGCTCCTTGGCGCTCGACGCGATATCGTGGAAGCGGCGCAGCTCCGCGCGCCGCATGCCGCGGCCATCGTCGAGGACCGTGAGCGCGGCCTGCGCCGGGTCGGCGGCGATGGCGATGGTGGCAGCACCGGAATCGAGCGAATTGGCGACGATCTCGGTGAGGATCGTCTCTTCGAGGTCGCCCGGATAGGCGTCGGCGAGGTCCTCGAGGAGGTGGAGGAGGTCAACGCGGGTTTCGCCCATTCACGTGCGCCGGGAGGACATGCCGAATGCAGAGGCACGCGAAGGGAGCGGTCGGAAGGCATCGCCTGTTCTCATGACCGCAGCCAGTCTTCCACGGGCCGGATAAGGAATTCTTCCAGGGGAGTGCCATCGTCACCCACCAGCACAGTCCGCTTGGGATTGAACTCCGCGGCGAACGCCTCGATGCCAGGGAAGATATCGGGCGCGCGACCGCTCTTGACCTCAATCGCGACGAGAGTCTTGCCCTTTTTGAGAACGAAATCCACCTCACGGTTACGCTCTCGCCAGTAGAACAACTCGGAGACCCCGCTGGCAGCCGCGTTGGCGAGATGGGCGCCGACCGCCGACTCGACGAGTCGCCCGCGGAACTCAGGATCGGCCCGCACTTCCCCGGGCGTCAGTCCGGACTGCGACGTCATGAGCGCCGTGTTCAATACCTGGAGCTTCGGACTCGAGCCGCGCTGACGCAGCGCCTTGCCGGCGTATTTGGGGAGCCCGGTCAGCATGCCCGCAGCGCTCAGCAGATCCAGGTAGTGCGCGAGCGTGGTGGTATTGCCGGCGTCGTGGAGCTGCCCGAGCATCTTCGTGTACGAGAGCACCTGCCCCGAGTAGCGGCACCCCAGCTCGAAGAGTCGCCGGAGGAGTGCCGGTTTGTCGACGCGCGTCATCAACAGCACGTCGCGTGCGATGGTTGTTTCGATCAACGAGTCCAGCAGGTAGCGTCGCCACCGCTCCGCATTGCCGATGAGGGAGCGGCGCCCGGATACCCGCCAAAGTACAGGTACTGATCGAGCGTGAAGCCAAAGGCCGCGCGCATCTCCCCATAGGACCAATGCGGCAGGTGCAGGACCTCGAAGCGTCCGGCGAGACTCTCGGTGAGTCCCTGCTGCATCAGGAGGGGTGACGAGCCGAGGAGCACCACCCGGAGTCGGCGCCGTGCGCGCGTGTCCTCGTCCCACAGGCGCTTTACGGTTTCCGACCATCCGCTGACCTTCTGCACTTCGTCCAGCGCGAGCACGGCGCCAGTTCTGCCCGATTCCCCAGCCGCCAATCGGCCGCGGTCCCATTGTGCGGCCAGCCACGGCGGGTCACGGAGCGTCGGTTCGTCGGCAGAGGCGTACACGGTGGCTCGTGTCCCAGCCGCGAGGACCTGCTCGACGAGGGTGGTCTTGCCGACCTGGCGGGCGCCGGACACGACCTGGAGGAAGCGGCGGGCTCGTGAGTCGCGCTTCGAGCCGCCGGGCGTATTCACGGGTGAACAACTTGGGATATTCACTCATCGCGTTGAGTAATTTTACTCAATGCATTGAGTGGATGGAATGGCCGATGGGGAACTCCCGCCCCACGCCGAGTCTGCGCCCAAATCCGCGGCTCGTCGCCTTGAGAGGTCGAGCGCAGGAAACGAAGTTCCGTTCGCAAGGATGAGAAGTGAGGTGCAATGCCGGTCAGCCTTCATGGCTGCCTTCCCGGACATGCTGGTAAGAATGGATTCCGTCCTCGACAGCACCGTCTTCAGCTGCTGCAGCTGGCACGCTCGGCGCGCTCGGCCGAGTCATGGACCGACGTCCATTCGTGCTGGAGGAATCCGAGTTGGCTCACCGCTGTTCGCTCTCTTTGGGCAGCGCCATGCCTTCGTTGAGAATGGCGGTGTAGCGCGCGTAGCTGAAGACGCGGCCTCGCTGCTTGCTGGTGAGTTCCCTGACCACACGGATACGCTCCAGATGGGCCAGCGACTTGTTGACCGTGGCCGGCGTGAGTCCGGTCGCCGCCACCAGCGCCGCCGCGTTGACGATCGGTTGGCGCTGGAGCGCGCGATGGATCACGAGGGCTGATGTGGAGGGGCGGCCCAGCTTCTCGATGCGTTGCGCGTCAGCGGCGGCGAGGGCGAGCAGTCGTCTGGCGGAGTCCCCGGCCTGCCGGGCGCTGAACTCGACGGCCTCGGCGAAGAACTCGAGCCAGGCCTCCCAGTCGCCGACCTCTCGTACGCGATTAAGAAGGTCATAATAGGTCTTGCGGTGTTCCTTGAAGTGCAGGCTGATGTACAGGAGCGGTTGACGGAGCAGACCGTCATGGGCGAACTGCAACGCGATGAGCAGTCGTCCCACGCGTCCGTTGCCATCGAGGAACGGATGGATGGTCTCGAACTGCACGTGCGCCAGCGCGGCCTTTACGAGAGGCGGGGTGACATGGGGCTCGTCGTGGAGAAAGCGCTCGAGTGGAGTCAGACAGTCCGCAATCTCGTTCGGCGGCGGCGGCACGAACACGCATTGCCCGGGCGCGTCCCGCCGATCCACGCCTGGCTGCGCCGGAATTCGCCGGGCGTCGCCGTCCCGCCTCGGCTGGTGCCGAGCAGTACTCGATGGACCTCCCGCAGGAGTCGCAGCGTGAGGGGGAACCTCCACGGAGGCGTTTGAGGCCGTGCTCGAGGGCCGCCACGTAGCGGCTCACCTCGCGCGCGTCTTCGATCGGGGTGCCGGGCTCCTCGTCGACCTCGAGCAGCATCAGGTCCGCGAGCGAGGACTGCGTGCCCTCGATCATCGACGACAGCACCGCTTCCTTGCGGACGAAGCTGTAAAGGACGAGCGCGGCGTTAGGGAGGAGGTCGGTGACGGCGTCGAGGCGGCCGAGGGCGAGGAGCGCGGCGTCGAAGCGAGCGCGGAGCCGCGGGGTCCATTGGATGGGCGGCTTGGGCGGCAGCGGCGCCGGCGCGAACGCCCGCACCACTTCGCCGGCGGTCGCGATTTGGATGTATCGGCCCTGGGGCTTTCGTTTCATCGATGGCGGATCCTAAAATAGCGGTACGCGTTATTTTAGGATAGGGCCCGATCGTAAAACAGAATACCGTGTGCGCCTCTGTGCTTTATCGCGGAAGGCGCAACACCCAAGGGGCGCCGTCGGCGTCACCCGGAACGGAGCTCCCGCCGGAGCGACCCGACCCGGATCGAGATGGATCCGGGCCAGGCATTCGATCATACAAACGCGAGCCGCCTTTCCATGGACTCGTTTATCCGAACGAACCTCCGCTGGAGCGCCGACCATCGACTAACTCGGTCGTTGTCGACTACGTCGGCGGTGCTCAGGGACAGCAGTACCACGAAGCCCCCACGTGCTGCGAGCCAAAGGGCTAGGCGACTCGCGAACAGCGCGTGCGATGCTACGCCTGGATGAGTCCCGACCAGGAAGGAAGTTGGCGCCTCGTCCACATCGAATCGTTTCTGAAGGACAGGATTCAGATGTTTGCCGCAACACAACAGGGTATACATGACGTCCTTGCCGTTCTCCCGAAGGGAAGGTCCTGGCGTGCGGTTCCTTTCGTCGTGCGCACCCACCATTCCGGCCAGATGCTGAGCCTCTCGATCGAGCGCCGCAGCCAGCGCAAGTTCTGTGGCCAGACCGTCGTGAAACTCTCGTCGCAGGACTGCTTCGGCCGAGCCTCTGGTTCGCGAGTGCCTTACCACGACAAACTCCGGTCGTTTAGTTGTCGTTAGTTTCCACCGTCAATCTGTTGAGGCGCATGTACGTGAGTCCCACTCGTCACTCTCCGCGCTGATGACAAACTGCCTCGTCGCAGTGGCACGGGCAGGTGCCCAACGGCTCGCTGCCTGACCGGCGCCGTCCTCCTTTTCCTGTTATCGCACGGACCTGTCGGGGCGCAACAACCGCGCGCTCCCCAGCGTCGCCCTGGGACCCCGTCAGGGCCGGCGGGCACCCCCGCCTACACCCCCACCCTCTACTCCTCCCCCACCGCCACGCCACGCGCGTTCAAGGCCCTCCGCTGGCGACTGGTCGGCCCGTTCCGCGGCGGACGCGCCGTCGCCGTCGCCGGTGACCCTGCCCACCCTCTCGTCTTCTACTTCGGCTCCGTCAACGGCGGCGTCTGGAAGACCGACCAACGGCGGACAGACCTGGCGCAACATCACCGACGGCAAGACCGACATCTCCTCGGTCGGCTCGGTGGCCGTCGCCCCCTCCGATCCGAACGTGATCTACGTCGGCACCGGCGAAGCCCAGCTCCGCGAGGACCTCACCTACGGCACCGGCGTCTACCGCTCCACCGACGCCGGCGAGACCTGGACCTCGCTCGGACTCGGCGACACCCAGCAGATCGCCGACGTGGTCATCGACCCGAAGAGACCCGGACCGTGTCTACGTCGCCGCCATGGGTCACGCCTTCGGGCCTAACGCCGAACGCGGCGTCTTCCGCACCACCGACGGCGGCAGGACGTGGCGCAAGATCCTCTTCCTCAATGACTCGACCGGCGCCATTGATCTCTCGCTCGACCCCACCAACCCGCGCGTCCTGTTCGCCGCGATGTGGAAGTTCCAGCGCACCCCGTGGGGGATGAACGCCGGCGGCGGCCGCAGCGGGCTCTGGAAGTCGACCGACGGCGGGGACACCTGGAAGGAGCTCTCCTTCAACCCCGGCATCCCGAACACCCCGCTCGGCAAGATCGGCGTCGCCGTCTCTCCCGCCAATCCGCAACGCGTCTACGCCAGCATCGAGGCCCCCGACTCGTCAGGCGGCATCTTCCGCTCCGACGACGGCGGCGACACGCTGGCAGCGCACCAGCGACGACCAGAAGTGGGCGGTCCGCCCCTTCTACTACTCCGCCGTCACCGCCGACCCGAACGACGAGAACACGGTCTACGTCATGAACCTCGGCGTCTGGCGATCGATCGATGGCGGAAAGACATTCTCGCGAGTTCGAGTGCCCCACGGCGACACCCATATCCTCTGGATCGACCCGCACGACTCGAAGCGCATGATCAACGGCAACGATGGCGGCGCCACGATCAGCTTCGACAACGGCGACACCTGGTCGAGCATCTACAACCAGCCCACCGCCCAGTTCTACCACGTCACGACCGACAACCAGTGGCCGTATCGCATCTACGGCGCGCAGCAGGACAACAGCACGGTCTCGATCGCCAGCCGGTCCGACGACGGCGCCATCGGCGAGCGCGACTACTACTCCGTCGCGGGCTGCGAGAACGCCACCATCGCCGTCGACCCGCGTGATCCGGACATCACCTACGGCGGCTGCTACACCGGCATCCTCACCCGCACCGACCGCCGCACCCGCCAGGACCGCGACGTCTCGATCTGGCTCAGCAACTACGACGGCTGGGCGGTAGCCGACGTGCCGTACCGGTTCCAGTGGACCTTCCCCGTCCTCCTCTCGCCGCACGACCCGTCCACGCTCTACGCCGCGTCGCAATACGTGCACCGCTCCATTAATGAAGGGGCGAGCTGGGAGAAGATCTCGCCCGATCTCACGGTACACGACCCCGCCACGCTCGGGCGCTCCGGCGGACCGATCCACGCCGACATGACCGGCACCGAGTGGTACGCCACGGTCTACGCCTTCAACGAGTCCCCGGTGACCAAAGGCGTGCTCTGGGCAGGGAGCGACGACGGCCTCATTCACGTGTCGCGCGACGGCGGCGCCCACTGGGACAACGTCACCCCGAAGGCGTACGGCAGGTTCACCCGCACGGCCGGTATCGAGCCGTCGCACTTCGACGCCGCCACCGCGTACGTGGCCGCCAACCGCTACCAGCAGGACGACTTCGCCCCGTACCTCTGGAAGACCACCGACTACGGAAAGACCTGGACGGCAATCAATACCGCCATCCCCGTGGGCGCGTACACCCGCACCATTCGCGAGGACCCGGTGCGGCGCGGTCTGCTCTACGCCGGCACCGAGACCGGCGTCTATGTCTCGTTCGACGACGGCGCGCACTGGGAGACGCTCCAGCTCAACCTCCCGCGGTCGAGCGTCCGTGACCTCGCCGTGCATAACGACGACCTGATCGCGGCCACCCACGGCCGGGCGTTCTGGGTGATCGACGACATCTCGATCCTGCGCCAGATGGCGGATTCGGTCACGTCGCGCACCGCGTTCCTGTTCCACCCTGATACCGCCGTGCGCTGGTTCTCGGGTGGCGGCCGCAGCCTCACCGCGGGCCAGAACCCGCGCGGGGGCGCGTACATCGACTACTGGCTCAGGACCGAACCCAAGGACCCGCTCACGCTGCAGTTTCTCGACGGCGCGGGAAAGGTGATCCGGTCGTACACCAGCGAACACGCTGATTCCGACACGGTCAGCACCGCGACGGACTCGCTGGCGCAGAAAGCACGCGAGGCCCGCAAGGACAGCCTCGCCTATGACCCGGCCGACTCGGTGATGTCGGTACGCGCGGGAACCAACCGGTTCGTCTGGAACCTCCAGTACCCGGGTGCGAAGCGGCTCAAGAACACGGTCGTCGACGAGGGGACGCTCGACGGTCCGGTTGCGCCGCCCGGCAGTTACACGGCGCGACTGATCGTCGGCGCCGACACGATGTCCCGGACCTTCACCGTCATCGCCGATCCGCGCGTCAAGACGCCGCGCGCCGACCTCGTGGCGCAGTTCGACGCCGCCATCAAGGCACGCGACCGGATCACCGATGTCGTGGACGCCGCGCAACGTATCGAGGATTTCCAGTCCCAGATCGACGACCGCACGGCCAGGACGAAGGATCAGCCGTATGCCAAACGGGTGTCCGACGCCGCCACGCCGCTTCGCCGGAAGTTCGAGGCCATCCGCGCCGAGTTGTACGAGGTGGGGTGCCACGTGGACCAGTGCACGCTGGACCAGCCAGTGAAGCTCTACAACATGCTCATCACCCTCAACGCCCAGGTGCAGACGGGCGACTACGCCCCCACGAAGCAGCACGGCGAGGTCTTCACCGAGCTTTCGGGGAAGGTGTCCGACCAGCTGCGGGCGCTGCAGCAGCTCGAGGATACGGATCTCGCGGCCTTCAACCGGTTGCTGGGGGAGCTCAACGTGCCGGCGGTTTTCATCCCGGCCAGGAAGGTCGCGATGTGACGGCTCCGGTTCCGCCGCCGCAGGTGCGGGGCCGGGGCGCCCGGGTGTCGGTCGACGGTGCGTCCTGACACGCGCCGCCCCGCGCGCCAGATTGGGTCCCGATGACCACCATCTTCTTCATCGTCTTCCTCGACCTGGTCGGCTTCGGGATGATCATCCCGGTGCTGCCGTTCTTCGCCACCCGGCTCGGCGTCCCCGAGTCGCTGGTGGTCTTCCTGTTCGGCCTCTACTCGTTAGGCCAGCTGTTCGGCTCTCCGCTCTGGGGGATGCTGAGCGACCGGATCGGCCGGCGGCCGGTGCTGCTGGTCACGCTCGCCGGCAACGCGCTGGCCAATCTGGCGCTGGCCCTGGCCGTCAACGGGTGGGAGCTGGGGGCGGCGCGGCTGGCGGCCGGGCTCGCCGCCGGCAACATCTCCACCGCCTACGCCTACGTCACCGACATCACCACCGACGCCACCCGGCCCCGCGCCCTCGGGCTGCTCGGCGCCGCATTCGGGCTCGGCTTCATCATCGGTCCGGCGTTAGGTGGGATCCTGGCCGGCGCCGGCGAGAGCGGTGGGAGCCTGGCCCGGACGGCCCACGCCGCCGCCATCATGTCGGCCCTGGCGTTCACGGCCACGCTGTTTCTTCTGCGCGAGAGCCACGGCGCCGAGCACCGCGCCCAGGCCCGGCTGCAGAAGCGGCCGAGCCGCTGGCAGATCATGAACCGGCCGGTCCTGCGCGAGCTGCTGGCGGCAACGCTGCTGGTGGTGGCCGGGGTGGCGATGTTCCAGAGCACGTTCGTCGTGTGGAGCGCCGAGGCGCTCGGGGTCACACCGAGGGTGCTGGGCGTGATCCTTGGTGTCACCGGCATCGTGTCGGTGTCGATTCAGGGGGGCGGGATCGGTCCGCTCACCAGGCGCTTCGGTGCGGGGGGCCTCACCCGCGGCGGGGCCGTGCTGTGTGCCCTGTCGATGTTTCTTCTCCTCTTTGCTTCCACCCTCCCCGGGACCTACCTGCCGCTCGGGGTGTTCGCGGTGGGCGGGGCGATCTTCGTCCCCAGCATCAGCACGCTGGTGGCCGCGACCGCGGGCCCCACCGAGCGCGGTGCGGTGCTCGGCGTGTTTCAGAGCGCGAGCGCCAGCGGGCGGGTGGTGGGGCCGTTCCTGGCCAGCGCGGTGGTCCGGGCCGGCAGCCTCAAGTGGCCCTTCGCCGCCGGAGCGCTCATCTCGTTAGGTGCGCTGGGGGTGCTGCGGCTGGAGCATGCCGCCGAGAAGTCCGGGGCGGCGGCGCCGGTCGACGGGTGAGGCCGCTGCCGGCCGGCTGACTGCCTAACGCGAAGGCGCGCCGCTCAACGCGAATCCGGCGAGCACCTGCTGGAACCGCGGCTCGCCTCGCAATGGGTCGAATTCCTGCCACCGCAGGTCCCACCACATGGTGCGATTCCGGGGCTTTGCGCGCTCGAGCACCCGCAGTGCGCCATTGCGGTCGCCGATCGACAGCAGCGCGAGCGCCGCGTACGCAGCCCGGTGCACGGAAAGGCCGTCGAACGTGCCCAGCCCCTTGCGCAGCGTCTGCACAACGTCGCGCGCCGCCGCGGTGTCGCCAACCTGGGCATCCGCCGCCGCCAGGATGCCGAACGCCACCGGATCGGGGTCTGACTTCTCCCCGGGCTCAATCCGGAAGACCGTCTCGATGTCCGCCTTTGCCCCCGCCGGATCGTGCCGGCCCAGCCGGACTTTCGCACGATCGAAGTAGGCCAGGACGAACGCCGGCGCCACCGCGAGTGCGCTGTCTATGTATCGTGCTGCCTCGTCGCTGCGACCCGCGAACCACTCCACCTCGCCAAGCCGGGCCAGCGAAATGGGGCGCAGCGGGTCGATCGCCAGCGCGTGGCGAAACTCTTCCGCGGCGGCCGCGTCCTGGCCCCGGTAGAACAGCGTGATACCGAGCATGTTGTGCGCCTCGGCGTTCGTCGAGTCCAGCGCCACGGCACGCCGATGCGCCTCCAGGCCGCCGTCCCACGTGGACGGGTGCAGGAACCACTGGAACATGCCGTACGCCATCCAGGCGTCGGACGACGTGGAGTCGCCGGCCAGTGCGTGGTCGGCGGCGCGCACGCCGAGCGCCAGTATGCTGTCGGGCGACAGCTGATAGGGCCACTCCCACGCCAGATACAGCGCGTAACAGACCGCGTCACGCGCCCACGCCCGCGAGAACGTGGAGTCCATGCCTAACGCCGCCTCGTACTGGGCGATCGCGAGGGCGGTCGCCGCCGGGGTGCGCTGGGCGAGGAAGTAATCGCCCCGCAGCGAGTGATCGTAGGCCTGGGGACTCGCGGTCGGCCGCTTCGCCAGGGTCGCCTGTTCCGTGGGTCGCAGTCGTCCGGCAATCGCGGTGGCGATGGCGGTGGCGACGTCGGTCTCCAGGTTGAGCAGGTCCATGTCGGCGCGGTCGTAGGTGTCACCCCACACCCGCACACCGGTCGTCGCCCGCACCAGCTCGGCGCGCACGCGCAACTCGTTCCCGATGTGCTGCAGACTGCCGGTCACCAGGTTGGCGACCCCCAGCGTCCGCCCGATCGTAGCCGGATCCATCCCCGTGCCACGATAGCGGCGCACCGCATAACGCGACTTCACCGACAGGCGGGGGACGTCGCCCAGCCGCTGCATGATCTCCTCGGTCACGCCGTCGGCGAGGTACGCATCGGCGGTGTCGGGCGACTGACTGTCGAAGTACAGCACCGCCACGCTGTTGGGCGACGCAGCCTGACTGGCGCCGCCGCCCCGGAACACCGATCGCAGCGCGAAGGCGCCCACCACGGCGACCGCGAGCGCGGCGACCCCCGCCAACCACGGCCACCGTCGTGGTCTGCTCCTGGGCACCGCCGCAAACGCACCGGTCTCGAGCTGCTCGGCGAATTGCGTGGCGTTGTGAAAACGGTCGGCCGGTACCTTGGCCAGGGCGCGCTCGATCGTCCGCTCCAGTGCCGGAGGGATGGTGCTGCGCGCGCTGCGCACCGAGGGCACCGGATCCGCACTGTGGCGCGCGAGGATCTCGGCCGGACTCCGGCCCAGAAACGGCGCGTGCCCGGCCAGCATCTCGTACAGCACGCAACCCAGGCTGTAGATGTCGCTCCGACCGTCGAGCGCGTCGTCGCCCGCTGCCTGCTCCGGCGACATGTAAGCCGGCGTGCCGACGGCGATGCCTGTCTGCGTGATGTCTCCACTCCCGGCCACCGCGATCGCCCGCGCGATACCAAAGTCGCTGACCACGGCTTCGCCGCCGTGGAGCAGGATGTTTTCGGGCTTGATGTCGCGGTGCACCACACCCTGCGCATGCGCGTATGCCAGCGCCGACGCCACCTGCCGGGTGAGCCCGATCGCCTCCTCCACCGGGAGCTGCCGCTCCCGCGTCAGGCGGTCGCGCAGCGATTCGCCCTCCACATACGGCATCACGTAGTAGAGCAGGGTCTCGTCGCCGCCCGAGTCGTAGAGCGGCAGGATGTGGGGGTGGCTCAGCCTGGCAGCGATCTGGATCTCCCGCAGGAAGCGGTCGCCGCCCAGCGAGGCGGCGAGCTCCGGCCGCAGCACCTTGATGGCCACGGCCCGGTCGTGCTTGTTGTCATGGGCGAGGAAGACGAGCGCCATGCCCCCCTCGCCCAGCTGGCGCTGGATCTGGTAGGCTTCGCCCAGAAGGTCCTGCAGACGAGTTCCCGCGTCCTTCATCGCGCCATCTCGCTCCGCTCGGGCTTCGCGCTCCGGGGCCGTCCCAGCACCTCTCGGGCTGGAGCTGCAACAGCACAATTAGGAGCGCGGTGCCGCTGGTCCGCCAGTGCGACGCACTCGTCGTGGAGGGAACCCAGCGTGGAGCGTACCAGCGCTCCGGCTCGCGCGGGTCGCGGTCCGCCTCACCCTCCGCTCGGTACGTCGCCCGGAATCGTGAACTCCCGCAGCATCCCTTGCTCGTCCGCCTTCGGCACCTCGGCGATCCAGGCGTAGCGACCTGGCTCGAGCGTCACCGTGAGGTAGCCGGTCGAGCCGGCCGGCATTTCGTTCACCCCGCCAAGAAACTCCGCCGGCGCCGGCGTCTGCAGTCCGCCCTTCCGGGTCCAGTCCATCCACGCGACCAGCGCTTTCGTGTCCACGCTGTCGGCGAGCCGCACGAGATGCACGTCGTGGCCCACGAAGTTTTCGTGCGCCTTCTGATCCTCGAATCGCACGGCCACGATCTGCTCGCCCACCTGTGGGTCTCCGGAGACTTCGATCCCCCGTGTGCTCGAGAGCGTCAGACGCAGCGTCGGCTGCGGGGCGGGCGCCGGCGACGGTGGCGCCGTGACCACGAACTGATGCACCATGCCGTACTGCGTGGAGTCCGGGCTGTAGGAATGGAATACGCCATTCGTCTTGACGTAGCACTCCAGCATGTACCTGCCCGGCTGCAGGTTGACCGTGGTCTCGGAGGTGTGTTGCGGCCCGGTCAGACCTGGACCACCCAGAAAGACGGTCTGTTTCGTCCAGGCCGGCAGCTCGCCGAACTTGGCCATCGCTTGCTGCACCTTGCCCGCGCTCAGCAGATCCATGCCGGCCTGAAATACCGGCGCCACCTGCGTTTGCTGCTCCCGGATGCCGATTCCCTCCGGCTGCCGCTCGATCAGCGCAAAGTGCGTCATCCCCGACTCGTTATGCAGGCGGAACGTCACCCATCCCGCGGAAACCGAATCGGGCGCGTCGAAGGCCAGCCGGTCCCGGACCGACACGTCAAAGACGTTGCGCCCGTGGTCGGCGCTGGACGTCTCACCGGTGCCTCCACAGCCGGCCAGCGCGAAGACGAAGGCAAGGGCCAGCGCGCGTGGGCAGCGATCCATCATGGCGGTGCCTCCCAGGATAGGGTCTTCTTCTCCTCTAGAGCCGGGGGCCGGAAGTGTCAAGGCATACGGCCCTGCTCGCGTTGCCAGCCGCGGTGTCGGGCACTATTCAGATCTGATGAGATGGTCGACTCGACGTGCCGCCGGCTCGTCGTCGTCCAACACGCGAGGGGTGCACTCCCATGTTCGTTCTCGCACGCGCAGTGACGTACGCGACGCTCTTCATCGCGTTCGTGCTGGTCTTCCTGCCCTCCCGGCTCCTGTCATCGTCCGGCGTGCGTCCTCCGTCGCATACCGGCGTGCTCCAGGTCGTCGGGCTCCTGGTATCGGGGGCGGGCCTCACGCTGGCGCTGAGCTGCGTCCTCGCGTTCGCCCTGATCGGCAAGGGCACTCCCGCACCATTCGACCCGCCTCGAACTCTGGTGGTGCGCGGTCCCTATCGGTGGGTCCGCAATCCGATGTATGTGGGCGCGGCAACCGCGCTTGCCGGAGCAGCGACGTACTATCAATCGCTGCCGCTCCTCGGCTACGTGCTGGTATTCCTCCTGATCAGTCACACCTTCGTTCTGACGTACGAGGAGCCGGTCCTCAGACGGACGTTCGGGCCGGAGTATGACTCATACTGTCGTCGTGTGGGGCGCTGGCTGCCACGACGGCCGACCGCTGATCGCTGACCGCACCCGCTCCACCGTTGAACGGATACTGCGGGGCCGGCTGCATCACGCCGATGATCGTGGAGATCTGATCATTCATGCGGACCGCCGCACCAGCCCCTCCCTGGCACGCGCTGCCCGCGGACGACGTGCTCGCTCGTCTTGCCTCCAGCGCCGACGGGCTTACGAGCGAGGAGTCCCGGAGCCGCCTCGCTCGATACGGCGCCAACGAACTGCGCCGCCTGCCGCCGACCCCGGCGTGGCGCATCTTCGTCGCCCAGTTCCGGAGCGTCATCGTCCTCCTGCTGGTGGCCGCCGCGGCGATCGCCGCCGGCACCGACGCCGATGCTGACGCGATCGCCATCATCGCCGTGCTCGCGATCAATGTGGCGCTCGGCTTCGTGGTGGAACTGCGCGGGCGGAGGGCGATGGAGGCGCTGCGCTCGCTTGTGGTACCGGGAGCGCAGGTGGTGCGCGACGGCGCCGTGCGAGTCGTCGACGCGGCATTGCTGGTCCCCGGTGACATCATCGTGCTGTCGGCTGGTGCTCGCGTTCCCGCCGACGCGCGGCTGGTGACGGCCACTGAGGGCGAGGCGATGGAAGCCGCCCTAACCGGCGAATCACTCCCGGTCGCGAAGACGGCGACGGTGATTCTCGACGAGCGCGTCGCCCTGCCCGACCGGGTGAACATGGTCTTTCAGGGGACAACGATCACCGGCGGACATGCGCGAGGGGTGGTGGTGGCGACCGGCATGTTGACCGAGCTGGGGCGCATCCAGCGCCTGGTCAGCGAGACCGGAGACGAGCGCACGCCGCTCGAACGGCGGCTCGACACCCTCGGCCGCCGGCTCGCCGTGGTAGCGCTCGGGCTCGCCGCGCTGCTGGCGGTTGTCGATCTGCGCTCGGGTGCGTCGCTCGCGCTCCTCCTCGAGACGTCCATCGCGGTGGCCGTGGCCGCGGTGCCGGAAGGACTTCCCGTCGTCGTGACCGTTGCCATGGCCATCGGCGTCCGTCGCATGGCGCGCCGCCAGGCACTCGTCAGGCATCTGCCCTCGGTGGAGACGCTGGGCTCCACGACGGTGATCTGCACCGACAAGACCGGGACGCTCACAGCGGGAGAGATGGCGGTGACGACGGTCTGGAGCCTCGAGGGCGAATGGACACTGCCGCGAGGAGAGGAACCGCGGGCCGACGACCCGGAGGCCGTTCCGCCACCACCGCAGCCGAGCGATCCGCTGGTGGCCGCCCTCCGCGTTGCCGCGCTCTCCTGCACAATCGCCGGTGCGTCGAAGGGCGCCGACTCCCGCATCGACCCGGAGGAGCAGGCGGTGCTCGCCGCGACGCGTCGGATTGGGATCGACCCGGTGGCGCTCGAGCACCAGGAGCCGCAAGTGAGCCTGCTTCCGTTCAGCAGCGCGCGGATGCTCTCGGCGGCTTTCCGGCGACGGCCGGACGGCACCAACGCGGTATTCGTCAAGGGCGCAGCGTCACGCGTGATCGATCTGTGCGACCGGGTGGTCACGGCGGACGGCGACGTGCCGCTCGACGCGGCGGCCCGGCGGCAGCTCGAGGAGGAGAATGAACGCCTCGCGGGAAACGGCCTGCGCGTGCTCGCGCTGGCGACCGGGGAAGTAACGTCGCCTGACGAGTCGGGCCTCCAGGGTCTCTCGTTCGTGGGATTCGTGGGGCTGATGGATCCCCCTGCGCCGGGTGTCAAGCAGACCGTGGGGCGCCTGCGCGACGCCGGAATCCGCATCATCATGCTTACCGGCGATCAGCTCCCCACGGCCGCCGCGGTGGCACGCGAGCTGTCGCTCGCAAGCGACGGCGGCGAGTTGATCGCGGGAGCCCAGCTGGACCGCCTGTCGGTGGCGGACCTCATTGGCCGCGTGGCACATCTGGCGGTGGCGAGCCGCGTGACTCCCGAAACGAAACTCCGCGTGGTCGACGCGCTGCGCCGACGCGGCGAGATCGTGGCCATGCTGGGCGACGGCGTGAACGATGCGCCGGCCCTGCGGAAAGCCGACATCGGCGTCGCGCTGGGTCGGCGCGGCACCGACTTTGCGCGGGAGGCCGCCGACCTGGTGCTCGCCGACGACCGGTTCGAGACCGTCGCGGCCGCGGTCGAAGAGGGGCGCGTGATCTTCGAGAACATCCGGCGCTTCGTCTTCTACCTGTTCAGCTGCAACGCGGGGGAACTGCTGGTGCTGTTCACCGCCGGGATGGCTGGTCTCCCCCTCCCGCTGCTTCCTCTGCAGCTGCTCTGGCTCAACCTGGTGACCGATACGTTTCCGGCGCTGGCGCTGGCGTTCGAGCCGGCCGAAGGCGACGTGATGCGCCGAGCTCCGAGAGACCCCCGCGGCCAGATCATGTCGCGGCCACTGGTGTGGCTCACATTGTCCTATGCGGTGTTGATCGGCGGCACCGCGCTGGCGGCGCTCGCGTGGGGCCGGTACGCGCGTCCGGACGACGCGCGCTACGCGTCCACCCTGTGTTTCATGACGCTGGCCCTGTCGCAGCTCTTCCACCTCGGGAATGCGCGCGGGCGTGGCGCGGTGCTGTCGCGACGGCGGGCCACGTCCAATCCATTCGCGTTAGGTGCGCTCGCGATCGGGATCGGGCTGCAGGTCGCGGCGGCCGGGCTGCCGTGGCTGGCGCGCCTGCTTGGCGTCGCACGTCTCGACGTCGCCGACTGGATCCTGATCGTCGGGCTCAGCGCCGTGCCGGCAGCGCTGGGTCAGCTGTGGAAGGTGATGCGCGGACGCTGACCCCCGACCTCGGGTTTCCTCAGGCCTTCGATCTTTGGCCTTTGGCCTTTGACCTTTGACCTTTGGCCTTTGGCCTCTGGCCTTTGACCTCTGGCCTTTGACCTCTGGCCTTTGACCTCTGGCCTTTGACCTCTGGCCTTTGGCCTCTGGCCCTTGGCCTATCGCCTGCTCCTCATGGCCTCCATTCGAACAGAACCAGCGTGTGACCGTGATTGTGTCCGATTGCGATCGCTCGGTCCGCGCCCTCCGGCGTGGTATTGACGGCGAGCGTTTCCGCCTGAGCAATGGTCCGGGTCAGGTGCGCACCGGGGCGACCGGGGGCACCGAGCATGATATCCACGCGCTCGTCCTTCGGGTCGTAGTCCACCCCGTGCAGCACGTATCCCTGCGCCTCCACCTGGGCCCCGAAGGCCGGATCATCCACCTCGATGGAGACGCGACGACCGGCATTCCGTCGGCTCACGCTCTTCGAGTACGTCCTTCCATTCGGCGCGATTCACCGTCACCGCCGTGTCGCTCATGCGCGCTTCCAGGCGGATGAATTCGCCCGCCGGAGGGGTCGGCGAAACGAGCACCGTACAGTGAGCAAGATGGAGCAGCCCCGCGGCAACGCTGCCCACGAACAGTCGCTCGGCGGGATTGGGACCGTGGGTTCCGGCGACGATCAGGTCGGCGCCCACCGCGTCTGCCACACGCAGAACCTCCGGCGCGACGCGCCCCTCGAGGACCTCCGTCGTCAGGCGGACCGTCGGTGGAGCATAGCCGCGCAGCTCGGCGAGCAGACGGTGGAACAGTTCCTCCACCTCCCCGCCGATCACCGCACCGGTGCGATCAGTGAGCTTGTTCCTGAGGTGGATCGGGAACGGGTCGTGCACGAGCGAAATCGTGGCGTGCTGGCCGGCGAACAGCATCGCAGTCTGTACGGCGCGAATGCTCGCCGGGCTGAAGTCGACCGCCGCGACGATCTGGCGCGGCAGCGCGGCGAAATCGGACGTCACCGATACGACCGGACAGGGTAGTCCGCGAACTACCTGGAGGGCTCGAATTCCGGACACCGAGTGTCGCAGCGCCCGCCGGGGAGCCGCATCCACGATCACCATGGTGGCGTCGGCGTCGCGTGCCGCCTGCGTGATCTCGCGGGCCGCGAGTCCGAATCGCGTCTCGAGCGTCCAGCCGTCGTCGCCGCCGAAGATCTCGCGCAGATGGCGCTTCACGCCTTCCTCCTGCACGTCCGCGAAGTAGGGCGACATCAACTCGGTGGCCGGCACGATGTCCATCACGCCACCGTAGACGGTCACCGGTTCGATCACGGTGACTGCATGCACCGCGCGTTTCAGCCGTTGCGCGACGAGCCGTGCGGCAATGATCGGGGCATGTGAGATCTCGCCGCCGTGGATCGCGAGCACGATCGGGCCCCGAAGCGCCGGATTCCCGAATTCGTGCGTGGTCGGCTGTGGATCCGCGTGCGTTGGGCTGGGCGCGGTGTCGAGTGCGGTAGTCATGGTCGCCTCCTTCCCGGGCGGTCATCCGCCCTGTCGCTCACATGTCTACGAGCCGTCGATTGTCAGGTCTGTCCGTGAGCCGGTACCGCCGTGTCAGGCAACGCCCGACCGGTCGCCTGAGTGGGGGCCGCTCCCCTGCGCGCCCGACTGCAAGGCGGCCGGCTCGTGGTCCGACGTTTCCACCGGATGCGCGGGAATGCCGACGTAAGTCTTTCCGGCCGGCAGCCGCGCGAATTTCGGGATGAACGTGATGGCGCCGACCTGGCAGCGGTCGCCGATCGCCACGCCGAGTCCGACCACCGCGTCCACTCCCAGGGTCACGTCGCGCCCGATCGTTAGGCGGGCGGTCTTCACCACACCACCTTCCACGGTGTGCCCGGACATGTGGACCCCCGCCCCGACCACGGTGTGATCGCCGATCTTGATCAGATTGTGATCGGCGATCGACACCGTGTTGACATACACCCCCCGTCCGATTCGCGCTCCATTGAGCCGGAGATACAGGGTCCAGAGCGGACTGGCCCGGAATGGGGATCCGACGAGCACCCGGACGATCTGGGTGGCGACCATATAGCGCGCCCAGTCGAGCAGGGCCCAGTCGAGAGCGTCGATGCGCATCTCGGCGTCGAGCGGGGTGCGCCAGCCGAACAGGCGCATCGACAACGCCGACAGCGCCATCAAGGTCAGGGCGAACACCAGGTACGCGGGGATGACCGCCATCGCCAGCACGACGATGCGCATCCACAGAAACGGCAGCCTCCACTGCAGGTGCCACTGCCAGAACAGGGCTCCGGGCAGGACCGCCAGACCGAACACCACGCTCTGCACCACGAAGAACGACGCCACCGCCCAGGCAACCCGAATTGTCCGGCCGATATCTTTCATGGTGATGCAAGAATTGCCCTCCACGAGCCGCGGCGCCAGTCAGGCATCGCCCGCCGGGATGCAGATCGCGGGCACCGGTCCGCCGCTGGTGTACGTGCCGGGCATGGACGGCACCGGACGCCTGTTCTATCGCCAGGTCCCACTGCTCGCGCCCCGCTTTCGCGTGGTAACCTACGCGCTGCGCGACGATGCGCCGCACATGGAGGCGCTGGTCGGGGACCTGGACCGCGTCGTGCGCGCGGTGACGGCCGACGACCAACGCGCCGTACTCGTGGGCGAATCGTTCGGCGGCACGCTGACCCTGAGCTACGCGCTGGCCCATCCCCGGCGCCTGCGGGGCATCGTGGTGCTCAATTCCTTCGCGCGGTTTCTGCCGCAGGCGCGGCTGCACCTGGCGCGCGCGGGAATCCGGATGATGCCGTGGGGGGCGATGGCGCTGGTGCGCCGGCTCACGGCCTTCCGCATGCACTCGCCGCACACGCACCGCCTCGAGATCCGGCGCTTCCTGGCCGAAACGCGCCTAACGACGCGTCGAGGATACCTGGACCGTCTGCGGATGCTGACCGAGTACGACCTGCGTGATCGGCTGGCGGACATTCGCGTCCCGGCGCTCTTTCTCGCCGCCGACCGCGACCATCTCGTGCCGTCGGTGGGCCAGGCCAGGTTCATGGCGGGCCGGGTGCCGGGCGCGTCACTGCGGATTCTCGAAGGGCATGGACACGTGTGCCTGATCGCGCCCGGCGTCGATCTGGGAAGGATCATCGAGGAATGGGGAGGCGCCGGTTGACGCCATCGGACCGCCCGGTCCAACTTGCGAAGGCGCCCCCTGATCTCACCGGCGACCGAGGTTCCGATGCGCCTTGCCATGGTCCTGCTGGTCCCGGCCGTCCTGTGCTCCGCGTCAGCCTCCGCGCTGCCCGCCCAGACCGCCGCGCCTGACGCCGAGTTCGCCGCGTTCGACCGGGACCTGGACTCGCTCCGCGCGACGCACCACCTGCCGGGCCTGGCCGCCGCGGTGGTTCGTGACGGCCGACTGGCCTGGGCAAGAGGCTACGGATTTGCCGACGTCGGTGACCAGGTCCCCGTTACGCCCGACACGCCATTCTGGATTGCGTCGCTGACGAAGACGTTCATCGGATTGCTCTTTCTGCAACTCGAGGCGGAAGGGAAAGTCGACCTCGACGATCGCATCCAGGACGTGCCTGACGAGCGGGCCTTCTGCGTCGACCTGGCGGCTTCGAGCAGCATCTTCGGCCGCGATCTCCGGTGCGATCGGCCCATCACGATCCGCGACATCCTGCACCATACGGTGAACGGCGAGCCCGGAACCCGGTTTCGCTACAACCCGCTGATGTATTCGCGCCTGTCGCGCTACCTGGAGCACGTGTTCGGACACTCGGTGCGCGACGTGGAGGGACGCCAGAACACGATGGCACAGCTCGTCGAGACGCACATCCTCACGCCGGCGGGCATGCGGCGCACCATGTCGAGCCAGTGGCAACGCGAGAAGATGGACGTCTTCTTCGACATGGCGCAGGGATATGGCGTGGAGCACGACGCGTTCGTCGCTCGCGTGCGCCCCGAGCGCTCCCTCAAGGGCGGGGCGGGCGTCGTCTCCACCGTCGAAGACCTGGCCCGCTTCGACATCGCCCTCGACGACGGCCGACTCGGCACGCCGGCCGTCATGCGCAAGCTCTTCACCCCGGCGACGGCGCCGGACGGGTCCCCGCTCCCCTACGCATTCGGCTGGTTCGTCCAGCAGTATCGCGGCCAGCGGCTCCTCTGGCACTCAGCCTGGGATGAGGAGGCCGGCTTCTCGGCGATGTTCCTCAAGGTGCCCGATCGGCACGTCACCCTCATTCTGCTCGCCAATGGCGAGGGCGTGTGGTGGAACAACCCGCTGGACACTGCGGCGATTGAAACGTCGCCCTTCGCCCAGGCCTTCTTGAGCCGATTCGTGTTCCGCGAGCGACCGGCCCGATAGCGCAGCGGGCAGCCGCGGCGGGAATCCGGCCACAAGAGCGCCATCGGCATCATCGCGCGGATGGTGGAATACTGCCGCGCGAAACTGGCCCCTTCCAGAGGCGCTGACCACCGCCGAGGGAGCCGGGCGACCCGACCCGGTGGCGCGGCGGACAGACCGGCCTGACGGCGCCGTGACCGACCGGCCTAACGGCGCGCCGGACCAGCCCGCCTGACGGCACCGCGGTCGCGATCTCACGGAGGGGATCCCTGCGATCTCGCGACTGACTGAGAGGCCCTGATCGGCGTTGCGTGGCCGCGGCAATCGCCGCGACAAACCACCTCACTGCGAGCGGTGAGACCGCAGGACAAGCCGCCAGACGCGCCCCATCGAAGCAGCCTGGTCAGTCGTCGCGGTTCCGAAGTATTTGGGGTGCTTGGACTTGCAGATTGCAATTCAGATTAGTGTACGCTAACTTCCGCCGCGCTCATAGCGAGCGCATGCGTGCTGTTGTCGCAATAGCGAATCGATTCTTCCCTTCCGAGAAAGGCCAGCCGGCCGCGAGGTCGGTGCGCAAAGCGTGGAATCTCCGGGTGAGACCGTCCCGCTGCCGAAGAGGGGCCCGACCAGGCTGGTTGGGTGGCGAGTGCCCACATACATCGGAGGAAGACGCACATGTTGACCAAGAGCGGGCTACACACGTTTCTCGCATTCGGCGCAGTGGTGGCACTCGCTGCCTGCGCCGAACCACCCACTGCCGCGCGCAGTACGGCCGCCTCCCTCAGGTCTGGCGGATTGTCCGCCACCGCCCCTAAAGACGGTGAACTAACCGTGTGCAAAGTTGCGGTCAACGGGGCGAACGGTGTGCAGTTCGACTTCAGCCTCACCATCACAGACGAGAACGGAGTGGTCTCCGGCCCGACGACTGTGCATGTGAACAGCGGCGAGTGCAATCTGGTGGCCAGTACCGATGTCAATGGGAGCGACGTCTTCCACGCCACGATCACTGAGCAGACGCCTCCACAGGGTTGGGGGCTGACGGATATCGTCGTCGCCACAAGCACTAGCGAACCGGGAACGGTCGACAAAAACGCGGCAACCGCTTCGGCTGTTCGATTCGGTAACGATGGCGGCAGCATCGTGACGTTCACCAATACCTACACCCCACCGGCTAGCAGCTGCACCTTCACGAAGGGCTATTACCGGAATCATGCTACGGCTACCGCCGCGCTCATCCCGACCACGATTCTCGTCGGCAACGCGAGCCTCACTGCTGCGCAGGCACAGGCGATCCTGAACGCCACACCCGGCAAGCCCGGTGGCATCACGTTCAGCAGCAATGACCTGCTCAACCTCGTGCAGCAGTTGATCAGCGCGATCCTGAACGGCGGCACATCGGGGCCGGCGTCCGTGCAAACTGCCATCAACTCCGCCAACGCACACATTTTCATCAGCGGCGGCAAGGCGATCACGACGAACCTGACCCAGACCGGCATCAGCAGCCTGATCACTGCCTTGGACAACTTCAACTCCGGGAAATTCGCGGGCTTTCCGCACTGCGGCGACGACTGATCGTCCGCGCGGCGGCACCGCAGGGAAGGAACAGGGGCCCGGGAAACCGGGCCCCTGTTCTTTCCCTGCGCTCATCCGGGCACAGCCGTCATGACTCGCCCGGTTCCGAAGTAATTTGACCGCCATCACCGTTGAGGCTGGGCCATGTCCGCACGGCGACCGCCCGCCGTGGCTGCAACCGCCGCGGCGAACAGGCGACAAGGGACACGCGAAGCGCCCTGCGCGGATTGGGATGAGCGGCCGACCAACGCCGTTCCGCATCACTGGGATAGGCACCGCTACCAGCTCGAACGGCATGTCAGTTGCTCTTACGAGTGCCAGCTCATTCAGCACCTTCCGAAATGGCTACCCGGCCACCAGGCCGGCGCGCAAAGCGCGGAGTCTCCGGGCGAGATCGTCCCGCTGCCGAAGAAGGGCATCGACCAGCCAGGTCGCGTACGAGTGCTACCCATTCCGGAGGAAGGACCATGTTGTGTAATCGCGTTATGCGCGCGTCTCTGGCGCTCGGCGCTCTCGCAGCATTCGCTGCCTGCGCCGATTCACCCAGCGCTCCCGCCGTGAACCTGCGCGGCAGCATCCAGCCAATGGCCTCTGTAGTCGGCGACGTGATCGACATCGCCAACAAGGCGGCGGTCGAAGGCGAGCTGTGGATATGCAAGAGCGGGAACGCCGCAGGGACGTTCCACTTCGACGTTTCCTACGTGCACCGCGGGCCAGGAGGCGGGCCTGCTGTGCCTGCTGGAGCGCTGACCTCCCTGAACATCGACGTCGGCACGTGCCGGCTCGCCGCAACAACGCCCACCAGCGGCACCGACAAATACACCGGCACGATCACCGAGACCACCCAGCCGGGTTGGGCGTTGACGAGCGTTACGTATCTCGGCAATCAGGGCACCATCAACGCGAACCCGGCGGACGGCAAGTTCGGGAACGACGGCGGATCGACGGTGACATTCACAAACACGTACACGCCCCCGTCAACCGGCTGCACGTTCACGAAGGGCTACTATCGGAATCATCAGGCATACACGGCGTCGCTCATCCCGACCACGATCCACGTCGGCAACGCGAACCTGACTGGCGCGCAGGCGCAGGCGATCCTGAACGCCACGCCCGGCAAGCCGGGGAACATCACGTTCTCCAGCAACAACCTGCTCAATCTCGTGCAGCAGCTGATCAGCGCGATCCTGAACGGCGGCACATCGGGGCCAGCGTCCGTGCAAACCGCCATCAACAGCGCCAACGCGCACATCTTCATCGCCGGCGGCACCGCGATCACGACCAACCTGAGCAATGGTGGCGTGAGCGGCCTGATCACGTCGCTGGACAACTTTAACGAAGGGACGCTGACGGGTTTCCCGCACTGCGGGGGGGAGTGATCTGAACGACCACGCTGGTGCACGACGACAGGGCTCCGGGAAACCGGAGCCCTGTTCTTTTCTGCCTCACCTGTCCCGCACCGCGCCTGACGAGGGATCAGCGATGATAGATCGTGATGACCCCGGCCGTCGGAATCGAGGCCGCGAGCGGTGCGCCGGCGGCGATCGTGACATCCGGCAGATCGACCCCGTACTGGGCGTCGGTGGTGTATTTCAATCCGTACCTGCCGGCCGGGAGCTGGTGCACCTGGAACGACCCGCCGGCACTCGCCTTCACCACCACGACGAACCCGCCATCGGTGTTCCTGAAGGCGAGCGGATCGAACCTGGCGTCGCCGCTGACCGCGCCCAGGCGGATCGCCCCATACCGGATGAACAGGAAGTACTGGCGCAGGTACTTGCTCCGCGAGCCGATGTGCACCACCGGGTGCGTCACGTCCGTTTTGTCGATCACGTAGTACAGTCCCCCGAGATCGGTGGTGGCGCACCCCGCGATCGAGTACTGCTCCCACGCGGAGTTTCTGCCGAGCTCGAGATCCTGATGGAGATCCTGGTAGCCACTGCCGATGTGTTCGAGCATCTCGGAGCGCACGCCGGCCGAGACGGCCCGATCGGCAATCGCCTGAATCGTGCCCGCAGAGACCCCGCGGTACCGGTGATACGACAGATCCGTCAGGTACTCGGACGCGCGGGGGACCAGGCGGATGCCGTCGAAATAGGTCAAAGCCGCGGATGCGTCCACGTTGGAGGGAGCGATGAATGCCGGATGAAAGCCGGCCGCCGCGAGTCGGTCGCCGGTTGCGACCATCGCACGGCCGATGGCGTCCGGAGTCCAGTTGGTCGAGTTGTCGGGCTCCAGGACCATTTCGACGGCATCCGGCACCCACCCGTATTTCGTCTGCAGATGCTGAAAGGTGTACACCAGCAGCTCGGCATACTCCTCCGGATTCGAGGAGTGCACGAATGCGGTCTTGCCACCGGCATAGGTGAGATTCACGAACAGATGTTCGCCGCGAGCCGCCAGCTTCTGGCGCATCGGGTTCACCACGTTGTCGACCTTGAAGTCCACGAACGTGAAATGAAACCCGGCGGGATTGATGGTGAACGGATCATTGTTGTCGTTGACGATCTGGAAGCGCGGTATCTGGTCGAGATCGAGGGTGTTCGTTCCGTCGACAACCGGCGCCCACCAGTCGTCCGGGTTCTCCACGCCGCTGGGGACTTCCAGCCGCACGCGGTTCAACCCCAGCTCGTTCACCGCGCGATCGATCACCTCGTCACGATAGTACGGCAGGGCGCTGCAGACCCCCTGCCCGATATAGGCATTCGCCTCCCAGCCGGTCATGGTCTGATACGTGACGGCCGGCCACACATCGATGACCGGACCCACCGGCGCCGTCGGCATCACTACCACGCTCCCCTGCCCGTTACGTCCCCCCGTCGACGCGGTGACGGTCACCGTCCCTGGGGACACCGCGCTGACAAGGCCGCCCGGCGTGGTCGTCACGACCGATGCGTCGGTGGTGCTCCACGTGAACTGCCGCCCGTCCAGCCGCTGGCCAGAGGCGTCGTAGGCGGTGGCCTCCAGCTGTCTGGTCTCACCGACATCGAGCGAGACGGCGGCAGGAGCCACTTCCACGCGCGCCACTCCCTTCGCGGCGTCTCCGGTGGCGTCCTGGCATCCGGCCAGCGCCATCGCGAGGCAGGCAAGCGCCGCAACCCCGCCGTTCACTCCTGTTCGAAATGTCTTCATCGAACGCTGCTCCCCCATTGCCCCCTCTTTAGAATGCTACCGGGCGGAGGATGCCCCTTCAAGCAGACACCGCGCGGCCTCGGACGCCATGACGTACACCGGTCCCTGCGCGTCGGTGGCACAGGTGGTGACGGCGATCACACCGCGGATTCCACGGCCGCAAGGGGCGCCTCAGGCCTCACAGGCCAGCCGTTTCGCTTGCCCCGGCACGCGCGTTTACGGACCTTTTGCCTGCCAGACTCCGCCATGGAGTACTTCTGCCGCGCCAAACTCGTCCTTCTGACACCCGGTGTCGGTTGACCCATGCACCACAGAGCGCGGCGACGTGGTTCGTCCGGGGTCGTTCCCATCATGACACACACTGACAAGTCGCCGCGATCTCCGGTCGCGAGGGAGAGACTGACTCTGTGGTGGCTCGCGTTGCTGGGAGCCACGGCTGGCGGACTCGGCGAGTTGCTGGCGCGGATCACGCTGCGTCGCGTCTCCGCGGCGATCGATCGCACGTTCTATCTCGATCCCCAGGCCATCTGGATGGCACCGCTCGCCAACCTCCCGATCTTTCTCGTGGCGGTCGGTGTGGTGTCCGTCTGCGTGCGACGCGAGCCAGCGCGCACGCGTTGGGCGATTGCGGCCGTCGTGGCGTTGGATGCTCTGGAAGTTGCCCTGATTACCCGTCGCGTGGCAGAGCTCGCGCTTCTGGTGCTTGCCCTGGGGCTCGGCGTCCAGCTCTCCTGGCTTGCGATGCGACTCGGCCGCTCGCTCCCGCGGCTGGTGCGCGGCACCGCGATCACGCTGTCCGCAGTATCGATTGTGGGCGGTCTGGCCTGGAACGTGCGCGACAGGCTGCTCGAGCGGCAGCACATCGCGCAGCTCCCGGATATCTCATCCAACGCGCCGAGTGTGCTGCTGCTGGTGCTGGACACGGTGCGCGCGTGGGACCTCAGCCTGTACGGATACCACCTGCGGACGACGCCGACGCTCGAACGCCTGGCCGCGGAGGGAATTCTCTTCGAGCATGCCGTCTCGACCGCGCCGTGGACGCTTCCCAGCCATGCCTCGATCTTCACGGGCCGTTATCCTCACGACCTTTCAACCGGCTGGTATTCGCCGCTCGATGATCAGCACCGCACGCTGGCGGAGCGAATGAGCGCCAGCGGCTACGCGACCGGCGGCTTCGTGGGAAACCTGATCTACACGAGCCATCTGTACGGCCTCAACCGCGGGTTCATGCGCTACCGCGATTATCCGATCGATGTCGCACAGGCGGTGACCGCCACGACCCTCGGACGCTGGCTGCAGACCCGCTGGAACAGGAGGACCGGCCACCTGCGCGATACGCAGCACCGGAACGGGGGGCTGGTCACCGACGAATTCCTGGCATGGCAGGCGACGCTGGGACGCCGTCCGTTCTTCGCCTTCCTGAACTACTTCGACGCGCACGATCCGTATCAGCCCCCGGCACCGTTTGACACGCTGTTCCTGGGACGTGAGCCGAGGCTGCGACGGGTCACGTCCGAATACCTGTCGGATCCTGACACGGTCGGCGATCTGCACCTCGCCTACAATGGTGCCATTCGCTATGCGGACAGCGAGATCGATCGACTGCTCGGAGAACTCGGACGTCGTGGGGTGCTGGACAACACCCTGGTGATCGTCACTGCCGACCACGGCGAGGCGTTCGGTGAACATGGGCCGCTCGGGCACGGCAGCACTCTGTATCTCCCGCAGACCCACGTGCCGCTCCTGGTGCTGCTTCCGGGGCGAGCGGTGCGCGGCGTCACCGTGCGTGATCCGGTATCGCTCCGCGACCTCGCCGCCACGATTCTCGACGTGGCGCACGCGCGAGCGGCGGGGCTTCCCGGCACTTCGCTCGCCCCATTGTGGCAACAACCAGGCGATTCCGCGGCCCGCTCCTCGCGGTCCCCGGTCATCACCGAAGTCCAGCAGACGAGCGAGTACGACCCGCGCGATCCCGTCTACCAGGGCGACATGCGCGCGATCGTGTTCGGCGGTTGGCACTATATCGAGCACCAGCACGGGGAGCCGGAGCTCTACCGGATCTCTACGGACTCGCTCGAGCGGACCAATCTGGCGGGCGACGCCAGTCAGGACTCGATCCTGCAGGCGCTGCACGCACTGCTGGAGCGCAACCGGTAGGGAAGAGCTGCCGGGCCGCCGTGACGCGGCCTCGCACGCCGCACGGGCTCCTGCGACGGGGACCCAGTCTACTGTCGCGGAACCCGCCGATCGGCGGCGGACGAGCGATCGGGGTCGTGACCTGTAGACTCACCCAGGTGGTCGGCGAGCCGCAGCGACAGAGCGGCGATCGTCAGCGTCGGATTCACTCCGCCTCCGGTCGGAAAGACCGCGCTTCCGGCTACATACAGGTTCTTCGTCCCGTGCGTGCGGCAGTCGCGATCGACGACCCCGTCCTCTTCCCGGTCACTCATCCGACACGTCCCCATGTGGTGCGCCGCGCCCGAAAAATCCTGGGGAACAACGATGTCGGAGAGCTCCGCGGCCTGGAGCATGACTCGCAGAGCACTGCGGGCTACAGAGTGGGTGTTCCGGTCGACGTCGGTCAGCACGAAGCGCAGGTTGGGCGCCGGGTCGCCAAAGACGTCACGCACCTGTGCATCGAGCGTCACCCGGCTTTCGGGATTCGGTTGATGCTCCGTCATGACCTCGATGATCCGGTGCCGGCCAAAGCGCTCGCAATCGCGGCGGGCCATCTCACGACCCCACATGCCGGGCAACTTGCCGAACGCCTGGAGGGGACGAGTCGAGTCACGCAACTCGATCTTGATCGCGCCGCGACGATCGCGATCGGCGCCTTCGTACTGGTGGAACGACGTCAGGATTGGAAACCCGATCCGGCGCGGCCAGCTGGGCTGATCGCACCTGCCGAAGCCCACGAGTTCCCAATGCTCCATGAAATTGCGACCCACGTGCGACTGGTTGCCGACACCTGACAGCAGGAGGAGTCGCGCGGTCTCGACCGCGTGCGCCGCCACGACCACGGCCTTCGCCGAAACCTCGTGCGAGCTTCCGTCCCGACCGGTGGCGTGCACCAGCCGGACGCCCCCATCGGCATCCAGGTCGATGCGCCGAGCGGCGGTATCGGCGAGCACCTGGCACCGTCCTGTCGCTTCGGCCTTCAGCACATGCCAGTCGGCGCTGTACTGCGCACCGATGGGACAGATCTGACAGGTCGCAAACGTCTGGCATGCCGGGCGCCCGTCGTATTCCTGCAGGTTGTTTCGTGCGTACGGCGTGGGTTCGAGTTCCACACGGAGCGTCGCCGCCATCCGGCGCCACAAGGCATCGCCGTGGGAATCGGGAAACGCCGGCATCGGGAACGGAGCGCTGCGACGTGGACCATTCGCCGATGCTTCCCCAGCGACACCGAGTTCAAGCTCCGCCCGAGTGTAGTAGGGCTCGAGATCGTCGTAGGCGATGGGCCAGTCCGTGCCGAGACCAAAACGCGATCTCGCGCGAAAATCCGATTCGCGAAGGCGGAACGAAGCCGCCGTCCAGTGCAGCGTCGATCCGCCCACCGCGCGAAGCCGCATTGCATTGAGTGGATACGGGAAGTCGGACGAATTCACGTATGCGTCGCGCGCCGGGTCGGTGGGCCAGGGATCTTCCCCCATCACGAGAAACCGTCGCTCCTGAGCCAGGCGTTCAGAGCGCGCCAGCCGCGGGCCTGCTTCGAGGACCAGCACCTTCATCCCGCGAGAGGCGCATTGGTGGGCGATCAGCGCGCCCGCGACCCCCGATCCGATAACACAGAGGTCCGCTTCATGGCCGATCAGCATCTATAGGCTGGTCCAGGTCGCGTGTACTCGCGCGGATCGCCGGGGATGCCGGGCCAGCGCGTGTAACCGCGCCGGCGCCATGCTGCGCCCGATGAGGTATAGGCGTGTGCGAGAAGCGGGATGGCGTCGGAGCGGAGGAACCGCCGAGTGCGCTCCCGCGCGGAGATGAGAGCGGAGAGTTCCGAGCGCTGCGAATCGATCGGGGGGCGCATGATGTCGTCGACGATGCGTTCCCGGACGTCGTCCGAGGCACCGCCGAATGACACCGCGCCGTACGAGTGGGCGAGGTCGTCGACGTAGGCGGCGATCATGGCAAAATCGGAACGCCAGCCGCCGTCAACCTGCGCGATGAACTCCACGTTATTGCGCACGTCGCTGAGTTCCTGGTCGCGCAGGGAGTGGCCGAACAGGGCGCCGGCCAGGAGCGCGGTGTTGTCGGCGATCGCGCGATCGAGCGGGGACGGGTCCGGCGGGCCCTTGCGATGCCTGAGGTGCAACAGACGCGAACGCGTGCGTCGGGCGATCGGAAAGCCGGTTGCCGCCGCCGCCAGGGCGACCAGTCCGGCGATCAAGGATACGGCGCGGCGGCGATTCACGTCGTTGGGCGTGCGGGGTCGCGACACGCGCGGGGGCGAGTCGCGCGAGGATGATCAATCGTCCACTGCAGTGATGTGCGTACGCAGCATACAAGTCAGGCATCTTCGCCGCAATCGGCGGGACGACGTGCCATCGGCCGTCGTGGATGGTGTACCCCTGAGATCGCCAGTCACGCTGCCGCAGGCGACCACCGATCGGGTCCGGAGTTCACCGCCGCACGCGCCCCTCAGCGCCGTCGGGGCTCCACCAGCGCCCGCACCCCGGCGGCATACTGCCGGCTCGTGCGCAGCCGGGTTCCGTCCGTCATGCGCAGCACGTAGCCGCCGGCAGCCTGCGCCTCGATCGCGACAACGTGCCCGATGCTCACGATCGCCGAGCGATGGATGCGGAGAAACGCGGCGGGATCGAGCTCCGCCTCGGCGTCCTTGATGGTTCCGCGCACCAGGCGCGCACGACCCCCGGCGTGGAGTTGCAGATAATTGTCCGCGGCGTCGATCCAGACCACCTCGCGTACAGGCACGAACGCATGAGTGGACCCGGTGCGGACGACGAAACGCGTGCGGCATCCTCCACCCTCGCGACGCCGCGTCGTCAGCGCCCGCGCGATGCTCTCGCGCGAGACACGTGCCTGCGCCAGCCGCCCGATTGCCCGCTGTACCGCGGCGGCGAAGCGCTCCGGGGTCACCGGCTTCTGCAGATAGTCGATCGCGTCCACCTCGAACGCCTTGAGCGCGTAGTCCTCGAACGCGGTAATGAAGACGATTCCCGGCATCGACGACTCGTCGAGCGCGGCGACGATCTCGAATCCACTCAGTTCCGGCATCTCGATGTCGAGAAGGACGAGATCGGGGAGCAGTGTGGTGATACGGTCGAGCGCCTCGAGCCCGTGGGTCGCTTCGCCAACCAGCTCCAGCTCCGGCGTGGCCCCGACCAGCGCGACCACCCGTTCGCGCGCGAGCGCCTCATCCTCGACCACCAGCACGCGTACCGGCCGCATCAGCCCGGGGGCGTGTCGACGCGCATCGGTACGTCGATCGTGACCTCCACGCCGCCCGCGCGCTCGCGCACCACGAGCGACTGGTCGTCACCAAAGGCATGTCGCAGCCGTTCGCGGGTATTGGCGAGTCCGATGCCCTCGCCGTCGCCCCCGATCTCGTCGGTGCCCGCGCCGTCGTCACGCACGGTGACGATCAACCGGTCCCCGGCCTTCCGCGCCACAATCGCCACGCATCCACCTGCCGCCCGGCGTCCCACGCCGTGCTTGAGCGCGTTCTCCACCAGCGGCTGCAGCAGCAGGATCGGCACCATCGCGTGTTGTGCGTCGTCCGGCGCATCGATGGTTACCTGCAATCGATCCCCGAACCGCACCTGCGCCAGCTCGAGATAGGTCTTCGTCATCCGCAGCTCGTCGCTGAATGGTACCAGCGCACGGTGGGAGCGCCGCAATACATCGCGCAGCAGGTCGGACAGCCTGGCCAGCATCGCATCTGCCGCCACCGGATCGCGATGAATGAGCGTCGAGATGCTCTGGAGCGTGTTGAACAGGAAATGCGGCTGCAGCTGCGACGTGACCGCGATCAGCCGGGACTCTGCCAGCTCGGCCCGCAGCCGCTGGGCGTCCAGCGCGTCGTGCACCGCACGCCGGCGGGCCTCGAACACGTTCGCCAGCGCCGCGACCGCGAGCAGCGGGAGGGCGTTGGCCACCAGCGCCACCTGTACGAACGAGCCGAACGACGGAGCCGACGGCGCACCGTGATACGTCACGGCGTAGTGCACCAATGACGTGACGGCGATGAGCGCCAGCACCGCACCGAGTTGCAGGACGAGCGAGCGCCAGACGCGCTGCAGGGTGAGCGGCAGGCGCCGCGCCAGCCACCAGCACGCGGGCAGCGCGGCCGCGCAGGCGTACCAGGCGACCGAGCCTACGCCTAACGCCCGGAGGAGACCGCGTGCGTCGGCGGGCGGGCCGGGCACACGGGGGAAGGCCCGCGCGCCTCGCGACACGAGGGGCGCGGCCGCCGGGCCGACCAGTACGCCGAACGTCACGATGGCGATGGCGACGACTCCGATCGTGATCGGAGCGGCGCGCGACAGACGCGGCGGAACGGGAAGAGATGCCATCGAGTCGGCAAGACCATGGGGTCGGAGCGTATCGGCCATAGCGTTGCGGAGGAACGGATACCCGGCGGCGCCCCCCAAGTCCAGCGCGTCTGTCCCCACGTTCCGTGTGTTGGTCCCCTCCCCTCTGGGCGAATGGGCTGGACCAGCGTATCGATCACACGCCGCGAGAATCCGGCCCACGAAATTCCCGGAGGGCATCATGGGCATCCGACACGTTTCCGTTGCCACCATGCTGGTCGTCGCCGCGGGCGTTACGCTCGCGCCACGCGTACGCGCCCAGCTACCGCGCAGCACGACGCCGCCGGCCAGCGGCGGTGCAATGCCGGCCGGCGCACCGATGCTGCGTCGCTTTCCCTTTGCCGGCGTCTGGTCCGGCTCCCGCGTCATGAACGACGGCCCCGGGTCGGACGCGCCCGAGCCGATTGGCCTGATGTTCAGCGTGGCCGATACCGCCAGGCAGACGTACTCGGGTGCGCTGCTTTTCCCTGATGGCGGACGGGCTCCATTTCGCGACGCCGCGCTCGCCCAATCGAAGCTGGTCTGGGAGCAGGCGAACAGCGGCGGCGGGAAGTGGGTGTACTCCGCGAAACTCGTGGGGCGCGACAGCATTGCCGGGACCGTTGTCCTTCGCGGCGCACCGTGGAAGCCTGCGAAGGATCCGTCCGGCACCTTCGGGCTGGTGCGTCGTCCCGCCGCTTCGCGCTGACGGGTCCGCGCCTGGCGGGCGTCATGCTGCGCGACTTGCGATTCGCCCTGCGCGCGTTCCGGCGCGAACCGGCTTTCGTGGCCGGAACCGTGCTCACGTTCGCGCTCGCCATCGGCGCGAATACGTCCATGTTCGGGCTGGTCGATCAACTGATGTTTGCATCGCCGCCCGGCATCCGCGACCCCGAGCGCGTGGTGCGTCTCTCGCTCACGTTCAAAGCTGAAGACGGACCGCCGTACACGCTTTCCACCACATCGTATCCGCTCTTTCAGGCGGTCACCACCGCCGCGGCGTTCGACGCCGTGGCGGCGGTGCGCGCGGACACACTGACGGTTGGCGTCGGCGCCGACCTTGCCGAGGTTGCCGTGGTAGAGACGTCGGGACGCTATTTCGCCATGCTTGGCGTCAGTCCCGCGGCCGGACGTCTGCTCGGTCCCTCGGACGACGAGTTCCCCAGCGGCAACGACGTCGTCGTGGTCAGTTATGCGTACTGGCAGCGCCGGTTCGGGGGCGACGTCGCGGCGATCGGGACTCATCTCGTTGTGGACGGGCAGACGCTGACGGTCGTGGGCGTGACCCCGCGCGGCTTCACCGGTACCGACCTCGCTCCGGTCGACCTGTTCGTCCCCTTGACCACCGCATCTCGCTCGCACGATGCGTTCTGGTGGAGCAACCCGGGCATGCACGTGGTGTCGGTCGTGGGGCGTCTGCGTCAGGGCGTCACCGCGCCTGCCGCCGGGGCGATGGTCGCCTCAACGCTGCGCGCCGATGCCACGGGCCTGGTGAACGACAATCTCTCAGCGGTGCCGCTGGAATCCGTCGTCCCGGGCCGGGAAGCGCGGCAGTCTGCCCAGGGACAGATTGCCCTCTGGCTCTCCGGGGTGTCGCTGGTCGTGTTGCTCATCGCCACCGCCAACGTCGGCACGCTGCTCCAGCTTCGTGCGGCGCGCAAGCGGCGCGATCAGGCGGTGCGCCTCGCACTCGCCGCCGGCCGCGGGCATCTCGTCAGGCAGGCGCTGGTCGAGAGCGTGCTGCTGGCGGTGGCCGGTGCGGTCGCGGGTCTGGTACTGGGCCGCTGGTTCGACCAGGTGGTCCGGGTCACGTTGCTGCCCAATTTGGCGCTGTCTGCGTCGATGGCGAGCCGGGGGATGCTGGGGGTGTCGATTCTCACGGCCTGCGGCGCGGGGATCCTCGCGGGTGTGGGCCCGCTTGCGCAGATCGGCCGGCACGACGTGCTGGCCGATCTGCGCGCCGGCGGAGGGCACGGATCGTCGGGCCGATTCGTGCTCCAGCGCCTGCTGATCGTGGTGCAGCTGGCGCTGAGCATGGTCCTGCTCGTGGGAGCGGCGCTGTTCGTGCGGAGTCTGCAGCGGGTGCGATCGCAGGACCTTGGTTTTTCCACGGCGCATCTGTTGTACGTCACGCTGGATTTCCGCGGGCAGCTCCACGGCGTCGAGAGCGATGCGGCGTACCAAGACGCGGTCGGGCGGATCGAGGCGGTGCCCGGCGTGGCCGCGGCGACCGTCGTGCAGGGGATGCCGTTCTCATCGCACCACATTCCGCCCATCAACATTCCCGGGTACGTGCTGCCGCCACCGAACGTACAGCAACTCCCGATCATGTACGGCGCCACCGCGAAGTACCTCGCGATGATGGGGGTCCGGTTGATCGAGGGACGGCTCATTACCGATGCCGACGGACGCGGCGCACCACCGGTGGTCCTGGTCAACGAGACGATGGCACGCACGGCGTGGCCCGGAGAGAGCCCGATCGGGCGCTGTGTGCGCGCGGGGTACGGGGCCTCGTTCGAGGGCGACCCGATGGCGGCGGCGGCATCACTTCCCTGCCGGCAGGTCGTCGGCGTGGTGCGCGATTCGCGGGCGCGATCGCTACGGGCCGGCGGTGGCGAGGACAGGTTGATGCAGTACTATGTCCCCTTCGAGCAGCTTCCGTCATCGCCCGGTCCCGATCCGTCGATGGTGCACGCTCTGCTGGTCGAGACCCGCGGCCTGCCCGACCGGCTGACGCTGCCCGTGCAGCGGATCGTCCAGAGCACCGGTCGCGTGCCGCTGTACGCGCGGGTGCGTCCGTACCAGGACCTGATCGATCCGCAACTCCGGTCGTGGCGTCTGGGGGCGACGCTGTTCTCGGTGTTCGGGGTGCTGGCGCTCGGGATCGCGGCCGTCGGCCTGTTTGCCGCGGTGTCGTATCTCGTCAGGCAGCGCACCCCTGAGATCGGCGTGCGTATCGCGTTAGGCAGCGGGAGCCGCGCGGTGGCGCGACTGGTGGTGGGCGACGCCTTGCGCATGGCGGGGGCGGGGGTGCTGATCGGGCTGGTGATCGCGGAAGCGGCGGCCCCGCTCGCCCAGGCCGTGCTGTTCCAGATTCCCGCGCGCGAGCCGGCCAGCGCGGCGATCGCGGCCGCGATGCTCCTCGCCGTCACCATCGGCGCGGCGGCGTTGCCGTCGTGGAAGGCGACCCGGGTGAGCCCGATGACCGTGCTGCGGACGGATACCTGACCTCACCCCTCCCGGAAGGGGACCAGCGGATCGACGCGCGTGGCTCTTTGGGCCGAGAACGTAGCTGCCGCCACCCGGCCAGAGGCCGCGGTCTTGACCCCGGGACGCGGCCCCCATATAGGTAGATGGACTTCATATTACGAATACTCTGTCCATGTGAGGCGTCGCTCCGTGTCGCTTCTCCATGGCCTGCGTCATCGGCTCCTCGTACTCATGCGCGGCGACATGTACGCGCGGGAGATGGCCGAGGAGCAACGGTTCCATCGCGCGCTCGAGGCAATGCAACAGGCGCACGCCGGCGCCGCCCCTGACGAGGCGGTGTTCGCCGCGCGTCGCAGGTTCGGCAACCAGTCCGCATATCAGGAGCAGACGCGGCAGGCAGCGGGATTCGCCATCAGCGACCGCCTGCGGCAGGACCTGACCTTCGCGTGGCGAGGAGTGCGTCGCGCGCCGGGTCTTGCGGCGATAGTCGTCGCGACCTTCGCACTCGGCATCGGCGCCAACGCGGCGATCTACAGCGTCGTCGCTCGCCTGCTGCTCCTGCCGCCCGAGGGTGTCGTCGCCCCGGAACAGGTCCATCGATTGTGGGTGGCCTATCCCCGACAGTGGTCCGGTGGCACGACCTTCAACGCGATCTTCAGCTATCCGGACTTCGTGGGCATCCGCGACGGCGTGCGCGGAGCGGCCCGCGTGGCCACGCAACTGTATCCCGAGTCGACAGCCGTGGCGCACACCGGCGGTGACGTGCCCGTCTACAGACAGTTCGTCACCGCCGGGTATCTCCCGTTGCTGGTTGAACGTCCGGCCATTGGCCGCTTCTTCACACCAGACGAGGACGACGTCGCGGCCCCGAGTCCGGTTGCCGTATTGAGCTTCGCGTTCTGGAAGCGCGCGTTCGGCGGGGATCCTGGTGTCGTGGGGCGGAGCATCCGGGTTGCGAATGCCCCGTACACGGTGATCGGAGTCGCACCACGCGGGTTTGTCGGACTCGATGCGCCGGCAGTCGACCTCTGGATGCCCTTGAGTGCGGCGAGTGTTCACGGACACGACGGAGTCCCCTGGTACCGCACGCAGGACATCCACCTCCCGATACTCATTCGGGCGAATGACGGCGTGACGGACGCGCACCTCGCTCCACGCATCGCGGCGGCATATCGGGCCGGCTACTACCGGGAGTCGCCAGCCGATTCCGTTCGGCCACTCCGCCTGGGTTCCGTCATCGCCAATCGTGGGCCTGGGACGGTGCCGCAGGACTTGTCCATCGCGCTCAGGCTGGCGGGCGTTGCTCTCGCGCTGCTGCTGATCACCTGCGCGAACGTTGCGAACCTCCTGCTCATCCGGGCCCTGCGACGCCGACGCGAGATTGCCATCCGACTGGCGCTGGGCGTTGCGCGCAGCGCGCGTGGATCCGGTCACGGTGCTGCGCGACGATTAGCGCGAGTAAGTGAGTCGGTCAGGCCCGTCTTCGCCGCCTGTCTCGTCGATTCGTGGAGCAACGCACAGGTCGGGCAGGCCGTCGTCTGTCCGTGCCCCTCGGACCCACCGTCGTCCATACACACGCCTCGCCCGGTCGCAACACCTGACGCGCGAGGGGGGTGCGCACGATGAGCGCACCCCCCCCGGCTCCAGCGTCGGAGCCTTCCTCCGATGGCGTTCCGCCTCTCCCCCGCCGACCCGCGTTTGCAGCCAATCGGCAGCGCCTCACGTGAGGCGACAGACCGTCGCTACACACCCACCATCAGCTTGTCCTCGACCGCAGTCACTCCCGGCGCCGCCCACGCAGCCCTCTCCGCATCCTCCCGCTCCGCGAACGATCGCACGGCGCCGCGCAGCGTCACCTTGCCGTTCAGCGCCTCGACCTCGATCCGGCCGGCATCGAACTCGGCGGTGCGACGCAGCGCGTCCTTGATCTTGGTGCTCACCTCGACCGGGGAAGCCGCCTTGGGCATCAGACGGATCATGTTGGTAACGCCCTTCACCCCCATGAGGTAGCGGACTGCCCGTTCCGCCGCCGTCTTCTCGAATTGCCACTCCACGTTCCCGTCCAGCCACACCCAGCCATTCTCCACTCGCACCTTCACGTTCTTGTCGGGCACTTCGATATCCCAGTCGAGCGCCTTGATGGCGGCCGCGGCGATATCGGTATCAGAGCGCTGCAGTGCGTTCGGAATCTTCACCGTGAGGTCATCGGCCAGCGCTCGTACGCCACTGACCCGCTCGGTGGCCCGCTCGGCCGCGAATTTCTGAGCGTAATTGTCGACAAACCCGGCGAGCGTGACTATCCCGTCCTTCGCGGCCACGCCAATCGCCTTCTCGTTGATGCTGGGCTCCCACCGGAGCTCATCGACGACATCCTGTCTGAGTTGCGAATCGGTTTTCATCGTTCCTCCTGGCCAGTCCAGGCTCGGCTCCGGGCCGGGCGTTAGGTCACCGCCGCGGCGCGACGGTGGGGCCCGGCCCCCTTCATGCGGAGTCAAGGTGCAACGCGCCAGTGTCCTTTGTCTGTCGGACCAAGCACCCCGACGCGTCAGGGAGAACGCACGCGTTCACGGAAGGAGATCGCGATCGTTCCGCTGCATCAGCGGTTCGTCAGCAACGCTCCGTACATTCCCCGATTGCTGGGCAGCGCCAGGGGCTGCATCATGTCAGGGTGCGGACCGTTGTCCGTGCGGGAGGTGGGTCATGAAAGCCCGCGATATCATGAAGCGGTACCCGTTCGTTGTGACCCCAGACGACCTGGTGGCGAGCGCGGCGGAGGTCATGCACTACGACACCGACGCCTGCGTGCCGGTAGTGCTCGATCGGGAGCATCCGGTGCTGGTCGGCATCATCACGGCGCGCGACATCGCCGCACGCTGCGTCGCGAGACGGCATCTACCGGGATGCCTGACGCGCGACCACATGACGCCGGCACCTCTGCATACGGTGAGTCCTGACGACAGCATCGGCGACGCGTGGCGGAAGATGGAAGCGGCCGACGTACGGCGGATTCCCGTCGTCACCCGTGAGGGGGAGCTGCTGGGCATGCTGCGGGAGGCAGACGTCATCGAGCGCCTGCGGCCTCGCGTTGTCGTCGGGCCGCGACCGGTTCACCGGCGCAGACGACGTCACGGGGACCCGGCTGTTTCTGCGGCGAGCCACCAGCACCCAGTGTCGTGAGCGTCACCATCCCCGGTTGTCGAACCGGCGGTCCTTGCCGAACACGTACGTGCGACTGGTGAGCTTGTGCTCGGCCACCGCGTTCGACACGTCCGTTACCGTCACGACGCCGAGCAACGTCGGCCCGTCGGTGACCAGCACCCGGTGCACGCCGTGCTCCTTCATGAACGCGGCGGCGGCCTCAACCGGCGTATCGGGCGGCAGCTTGATGATCGGCGAGCGGGTCATCGCCTCAGAGACCGTGTGCTCATCCAGAGCATTCCACTCTGGTCCCGACACGTTGGCGAACCGGACGTCCACGTCAGCCCCGGCATCAGACCACATCTCCGTGAAATACGAGCCACTGGATTCCACGTCGTCTTCGTCCATCTCGCTCGAGGCGTCCTCTTCCTCCTCCGCCTCCTCGAACACCTCCCTTTCCACCGGCGTGCCGGGAAGTCCCGCGGCGAAGGCCATCAGATCGGTGCCGGTCACCACACCTGCCACCTCACGCCCCTCCAGCACAGGGACGCCACTCAGATGCCGTGAGGAGAGCAGGTCCATGGCGTCCCGAATGCAAAGGTCGGGACTGACGCTGACCACTTCCCTGGTCATGATGTCGCGGATTCTGATCATATGACCTCCTCTCCGTAGACGACGTCTCGCCTTGACAAACGCAGCCTACCGGCGGCCGTGCAGTGCGTCTGTAGGCAAACTACCCTCAGCAGGTCAGGCGCTCCCAAAGGGGCTGAAGGATGCGTCTTCCAGGGCCGAAACGCGGGCCAGGCGAGAACCGGAAGCTAACCAATGCGGCGACTCCCTGACAGAAACCGGGGGGCCTGGAGGACTTCGCGATCCCCGCCGTGCTGCGAGATTCGCTTGATTCGAGGAGCGGGCGCTCCGCGAATGCAGCCCCCAAGCCGTGCCAGCCGGGGGCAGCGCGCCGAAGGCGGGAAGGCGTGCATGCCGAGTGAGGTAGCTGGCCACTCCTAGGGAAACTCTGCACAAGTGAAGGAATGATGCTATATTGCTGTCTCGTTAGGCGAGGCGTGATCTCCTGACCGGTTGGTTCCCGTATCGGAGGCCTTCCCATGGGACAGCAGCGGACCTTGGCGTCGATGGCGTGGAGTATGAAGGGACGGGTGACGCGGCGCGAACGCTTTCTTGCGGAGATGGACGCCGTCATCCCCTGGCAGCGGCTGCTCGCGGTGATTGCCCCGCATTACCCGAAGGCCGGCAACGGCCGGCAGCCGATCGGGCTGGAGCGGATGTTGCGCGTCTACTTTCTGCAGCAGTGGTTCAACTTGTCCGATCCGCAGGCCGAGGACACCATCTATGATAGTGAGTCGATGCGGCGCTTCGCCGGGGTGGAGTTGGGCGAGGACGTGATCCCGGACGAGACCACCATCCTGCGGTTCCGGCACCTCTTGGAGCGGCATCAGCTCACGGAAGCGATCTTCGCCGAGATCCGCGCGCTGTTGGCGGAGAAACGGTTGCTCTTGAAGGCGGGGACGATCGTGGATGCGACGATCATCGCGGCGCCGGGGTCGACGAAGAACGCCGACAAGGCGCGGGATCCCGAGATGCGCCAGACCCGGAAGGGCAAGTCGTGGCACTTCGGGATGAAACTCCACGTGGGGACCGACACGCACGGGGTGGTGCACCACGTGATCGCGACGGATGCCGCGGTGGCGGATATCACCCAACTGCCGGCCTTGCTGCTCGGGACGGAGCGGGTGGTCTACGGGGATCAAGCCTATTGGAAGGAAGATCATCGCCAGCAGTGGCAGCTCTCAGGTGGGACCTATCGGGTGAACCGGCGCGGCACGACGACACACCCGCTGACCCCGCACCAGAAGGCAGTCAACCGGACGCGGTCCCAGTGCCGGGCCCTCGGGGAGCATCCCTTTCAGGTGGTGAAATACCTCTGGGGCTTCATGAAAGTGCGGTACCGCGGTCTCGCGAAGAATGCGGCGCGTGCGTACACCATGTTCGGGTTGGCCAATCTCTATCGGATGCGGCGCCGCTTGCTCCCCCGAGGATTCCGCCCATGCCTGACGTAAGACCTCCCGCGCACTCGCGACGGAGCCGCCGCACGCCAACCGATGGTCGGGACCGATCCGAACCGGGCGTCGCCCCAACCCTGTTATCCGCCTAACCAGTCGATCACTCATGCATGCCGTCCACGCAGCACCCTGTGCAGAGCTTCCCTAGAGGCGGAGCGCCCGCTCCTCGCCTTTTTTGTGGCTACGCCGGACGCACGATCCTGGGCGCGAGGTAACGCTCGAACCATTGCGCGGCGAGGGTCGACACCGTTTCGAGTGCACCGGCCTCCTCGAAGAGATGCGTGGCCCCCGGCACCACCGTGAGCTGCTTCTCGCATCGCAGGTGGCCAAGCGCCTCCCGATTCATCGTGATCACCTCGGTGTCGTCACCACCCACGATAAGCAACGTTGGTGCACGCACTCTGGCCAGCGAGCCATCCGCGAGATCGGGACGCCCTCCGCGTGAAACGACAGCGCCCACATAGTCCGGCACATGCGCTGCGGCAACCAGCGCGGCCGCGGCGCCGGTACTGGCACCGAAGAGCCCGATGGGGCGCTCCCGCGTCCGCGGCTCGAGGCGGGCGTAGTCCACGGCGGCCACAACCCGATCGGCAAGCAATCCGATGTCGAAGCGGAGTCTTCCCGTGAACACGTCGATGCTCTCCTCTTCTCTCGTCAGCAGGTCGAGGAGTAGCGTATCGAAGCCGGCATTCCACAGCGCGCTCGCCACGGCGCGATTGCGTGGACTGAAGCGGCTGCTGCCGCTCCCATGCGCAAAGATGATGAGTCCGTCCGCATCCGGCACCATCGACAGATCGCCGTCGAGAGATTTGCCGGCGATGCCAATTCGCACCGGCAATTCCTGAATCGTGTCCCTGGTGATCATGGGCGTTTCCTCCATCCGGATCTGGCTCGCGGCACAACGTTGGTCCTACCCGCGTGAGTGGCAGGCGGTTCTGCATCGTGTGATGAAGCTGCCGGCCCCGGCGCCGATGGTCTATCCGGGGAGTGTCGCCGCTGCGTGAGGATTCTTCCGCTGTGCTTTTCCCCCACAGACGCCTGCCCTTCCCTGATTGTGTGTCGCCGCATCGGCCCGCACGATTGAAGCGACCGGAACCGGTGTGCACATTGACGTTGGTGTACGTGCCAGGAGATCAACCAGCGGGCCGCGGCGGCACACTCGCGGAGACGGCGCATGATGAAACTATTCGGCGACCGGCGACAGGCTGGGCGGGTACTCGCGCAGCACCTCGTGGAATACCGGGGTCGCCCGGACGTGATCGTGCTCGGGCTGCCTCGCGGCGGCGTGCCTGTCGCCTTCGAGGTGGCGACCGCGATTCATGCGCCGCTCGATGTCTTCATGGTCCGCAAGATCGGCGCTCCGTGGAACGAGGAGTTCGCCCTCGGCGCCATCGCCAGCGGAGGCCTGGTCTACCTCGATCGCGACACCGTCACACGAATCGGCGTGGAGCAGGCAGAGATCGAGCGCATCGTCGAGATGGAATCGCGCGAGCTGGCGCGCCGCGAGCAGCTCTATCGGCGGGCCCGGCCGTTCCCGGACCTCACCGGGCTCACCGTGATTCTCGTCGACGACGGACTGGCCACCGGCTCATCGATGCTCGCCGCCGTGCACGCGGTGCGCACCAGGACCCCGCGCGAGGTCGTCGCGGCAACACCGGTGGCGTCCACTCAGGCGTGCGAGATGCTGTGGCAGGTCGCGGATCGCTGCATTTGCGCCGCGACGCCCGAGCCGTTCTACGGCGTCGGAATGTGGTACGACGACTTTTCGGAGACCAGCGACGGAGAGGTGGTGGAGCTGCTGCGGCGGGCGTCGGAGCTACAGCACAGCGGGGCGTGAAGGGCGGAACCACAAGCTCACGGCTAACCGGTCATGGCTCACAACGTACTGTGGCCTGTGACTTCCGGCCTCCTCTCCCTATTCATGCGGCACGAAGTTCGAGAGGAATGTCCGTTCCGCCGCGGTGAGCGAATCGATCCCCGAAGCATTGATCTTGTCGAGGATCCGGTTCACTTCGTCGCGGTTGATCTCGTGCACCCGCCTGGTGTCGATCGAGCGCCAGTTGGCCACCGATGGGGCGGCGGCCTTTGCGACCTGCTCGGCGCGCCGGCGCGGCGCGCCGGCCGCGCGCTGCAGCCACCGCAGGTAGAGATACGCACCAGCGTATCCGCCCAGATGAGCGAAGTCGGCGATCCCGCCGCGTGAACCTCCCAGCCCGCTCCATAGCGAGAAGATCGTCGTGATGATCACGAGGATGCGTGCCGGAATCGGCAGAATGCCCCAGATGTAGATCGGGGCGTGTGGCCAGAAGTACGCAAAGGCAAGCATCACGCCGAACACGCCCGCCGACGCACCGATGATCGGCGCGTTGAACGCGAGCACCATCGACAGCAGGGCGCCCGAGATACCGCTCACGAAATACAACGTCACGAAGCGCTGCGATCCAAGCCGCGCCTCCACCTGCGGCCCGAAGAAGTACAGGGCCAGCATGTTGAAGGCGATGTGCATGAAGTTCCCGTGCAGGAACATGTACGTGACCACGGTCCACGGGCGCACGAGCACCAGTGCCGGGACGAACACCAGGCTGTTCGCCAGCGACGGCATGGTCATCTGCAGAAAGAAGACCGCGACGTTGGCGAACAGCAGCCTGAGAACCCACGGAGTCACGAGAGCCGCTCCATCATGATCCTCCCTACGCGTGGTGTATCACGAGGTTCCGACGCGCCAGCCGCGGCCCGCTCCTGCGGCCGGATCAGCGTCGTGCGTCTCGCGCGGAACCGCATCCGGGCATCCGGAAGGCGCCGATGCGGGTGGAATAGCCTGCGGCGCCTTTCATTATATAGTCACCGACGTACCAGATCGTGCAGTCGTCGCTCGGGTCGACAGCGGTCTGGGCGTAATCTTCCCAGCGCAGGGTGTTCGTCTGGACCTCCTCACCCTCCGCGAGCACTGCCTCACGGAGGGTGAGGAGGCCCTTCGGATCGTCAGCCAGGCGTCCCGCGAACCGCTGCCCGGCGAAATTGGGCGTCCCGCCGAACGAGTAGCCGATGGCGATGTTGCCGCGGCGGTCGATGGCCGGACTGCCCATCCATCGGAAGAAGCTGTCGGGGGCGTAGGTGCCCTGCTGGGTGAGCGCCACCCGGCGTCCCCTGCCTAACGTGAACTGGTACCAGCGCACGCCGCCCCCGCCGGCCGCAGTATTCACCGAATGCACGGCCACGATCCACTCGCGGTTCCCCACCCGACGGTAGACCAGCCGCGCCATCAGCTTGTCGCCCTGGGCGTCGAGCCGCCGATCGGTGCCGGGCTGCGGCACGCAGCTCGTGAGCTGCCCGTCGCACAGATAGTGATACGGCGCCACCGGAATCCGGGTCGGCCCCGCGACGCGCGTTCCGGCCGGATCCGCCCAGTCCACGTGAAAGGTCCAGACGTAGATCGCGGCTCCCTCGAACTCCTTCTTCAACTGCGTGCCGCCGGTGGCCATCATGATGTTCGGCGCGCCGCGCGGCGGAAGGGCCATGCCGTCGAGGTCCGCGTTGTTGAGGAAGTTGACGCGGTCGATCACCACGCACTGCTCGGTGGCATCCAGCCCATTCAGCATCCGCACGCGGTCGGCCACGCAGGCGTGCTTCTGGATGACGTCATCGCCGGTGCTGGTCGGCACGTAGTAGCCGTCGGGCCAGATGGCGGGCCGCGGATAGTCGGGGAAGAGCGGCCGTACGAACTCGTAGCGGTAGTACGGTCCGAAAGGGTCGTCGCCCACGCTCACGGCGTAGCACATCGCGTACTGCCCCTGGGGACCTGGCGAGCCGCGGCCGGTCTGGCGACCCCCACCCCGCCCCGGGCGCCCGCCACGTCCCGAGTCGGCGGGGTCCGGCGGCGGCGGTTCGAAGAGGCGGACCGACGCTCCCGGCTGCCCGGGTTGGCCGGGCCGGCTGCGCCGGGCCGGCTCACCCGAGCGGCCGGGCGGCTGGTCGTCCTGCCTAACGTCTCCGCGCGAGAAGATCGGCATCACGATCAGCCACCGCCCCGCCAGCTGGTCGTAGCGGACCACGGCGTCCCCGTTGTTCCGTGCCTCGCACGACCCGCCGAAGCCCCGGAAGACGTTGTTGGTAGGCACCGGCCCGTACAGCACCTGGCCGGTGGAATCGTATCGGTGCCCCGCCTTGCTGAAGATCGCCATCCGCGAGTTCACGATCTGGACGATGTGGTCCGGACCCACGGCCAGACTGTTGTCGGATGGATTGCGCGCGGTGACGGTGCCCTGTGGCCCGGCGAACCCGGCGCCGAGGCCATCGAACCGCGCCACGAACTCCGCCGCGGGGCGCGTGCCCTGGGACGTCTGTTCGATGTCTCGCGATCCCGCCGGTACGGTGATGGCCGGCGGCGGCGGCGCAGTCGCGCCCTGTCGTTCGCCGTCGAAACCGCCCGCTGTCCCGATCGGACCGAGGCGCGCCGAGAGATCGTGCGCGACCGCATTTCGCACAAGCGCACCGCGTCGCACCCCGGCGGATGGACCAGCGCCGAGGCCGACGCCGGACGCGGCGTGGGCACCGCCCACCGCGTCCGTCGATCGGCGACCCCGACGCACAGCGCCGAACAGCGCCGCGGTCGCGAGCAGGACCACCGTGGCGCGCGACGCGTACCCTGCTCGACGCGGCAGGAGTCGGGCGTACAGGATCCGGACACCGCGCAGCGCAACGTCGCGAATTGAGTGGTGGGACATGGTCAGCCCGTGGCGAGGAATCCGGCGAGGCGGATGGCGTGAACTTCGGTCGCCGCACCGTGCGGTTCAAGCGGCGGCACTTGCGCGCGGCTCGGGATTGTGCACCTTTGCGAAGTGCTGCGTCCTGCGGGGCGCTGCCACGGCGTGCCGCGCGAGCACTATCCCTCTGGCGGCCGCGCCGAGAGTGGCTTCGGGCAAGCTCCTGGAGTCGCACTCAGGGCGCTTCTTCTCCCCACATCCCCTGGAGGTTCCGATGCACCCTGGAATGAGCTGGATGCGGCCGCTGGCCGCGGTCCCCCTGCTGTCGCTGTGCGCGTCGGCCCACCTCGCCGCGCAGAATCCGAACGCCCCGCCGCCGGTGATTCAGGTGGGGATCGAAACCGTCCGTGCGGGGCGGGCCGGCGCCCATACCGCGCTGGAGCAGCAGTGGGCCCAGACGTTCCGCCAGGCCAACGTGCCGGTGTACTGGCTCGGCACCACGACCGAAACCGGGCCTAACGAGGCGTGGTACTTCACGCCGCTGGGTTCGATGGGTGAACTCGAGGCGCAGGACAAGGCGGTCACTGATTCACCCGGGCTCGAGGCGGCAAGCGGGCTGCTGAACCACTCCGACGCCGAGAACGTGAGTGAAACACGATCGTTCATCGCGCGCTACCGGGAAGATCTCAGTCTGCCCGGCGGCATGTCCGTGCCCAACGGTCGCTACTTCGCTGTCATCATATTCCGGGTGCGTCCGGGTCACGAGACCGACTTCGAGCAGGCGGCCAAACTGTATCGGACCGTGGTGACCGATGCAAAGGCGTCCGCGAACTGGACCACCTATCAGGTCATGTCCGGAATGCCGGGGCCCACGTTCATGGTGTTCCGGCTGATGAAGTCGCTCACCGAACTGGATCCCGGACCGGACGATGCGGCCATGCAGAAGGCCATGACCGCGGACCGCCAGAAGATGTTCAACCAGCTCTCGTCGGCGGGCGTCATCTCGACCACGGACATCATCCTGCAGTTCGCCCCGCGGATGAGCTATCTGCCCAAGGATTTCACCGATCAGGACCCGGGCTTCTGGGTTGTGAAGCCGTAGCCGCATCGCGCGGGAGCCCCGGGAGGGCGCACACTCTCCCTCCCGGGTGATCCGCGCACACATCGGAGTTGTGCCTCGGGCGCACAACAGCGCACCCCACGCCACTCGTCGCGTCCTCCTGGCCCCGCAAGCGCGCGATCCATCCCGGCGCCACCAGGAACGAAACCTTCCGCACACCGGCTCCCGTAGAGCGTTCGTTGGCGCCGCGCGATCGGCCGCAGGCAAACGATTGGTCGCGGCGGCCTGTCCAAGTACCGTCGTGAGCAGCGTCGAGGAGTCGAGACCTCTGCTGCCACGATCTGCGGCGTCGCCGCCGCGATGACCGGCGTGGCGCAGACACTTGCCTCCGGCTACCGCTTGCAAAGGGGAACTGACGATGGTGAATCCACGGCTCGCACTCCGAACGCTGTTCAGAACGCCGTTCGTCACCGGCGTGGCCGTGCTCTCGCTGGCGCTTGGTATCGGGGCCAATGCCGCCATCTTCTCGATGTTCAACCAGATCCTGCTCCGTCCCCTGCCGGTTCGCGAGCCCGAGCGGCTGGTCAACCTCGCGGCGCCGGGTCCGAACCCCGGGTCGCAGTCGTGCAGCCAGGCCGGCGACTGCAACACGGTGTTCAGCTATCCGATGTTCCGCGACCTCGAGCGCGCGTCGCAAAGCCCCTTTACCGGCCTCGCGGCACATCGCCTGTTCGGCGCCAACCTGGCCTACAACGGTCAGACATTGAACGCCGAGGGCGTGATGGTGTCGGGGTCGTATTTCCCGGTCCTCGGCCTTCTCCCGGCGTTGGGACGGCTGATCACGGTCGATGACGACAGGAACATCGGTGGACATTTCGTGACGGTCCTGAGCTATCCGTACTGGGAGACGAAGCTTGGCGCCGACTCCTCGGTCCTGAACAAGACGCTGGTGGTGAACGGGCAGTCGTTCACGATCATCGGCGTGGCCCCACCCGGCTTCACGGGTACGACGCTGGGTGCGGAGCCGGACGTGTTCGTGCCGATCACGATGCGCCAGGTCCTGATGCCCACCTGGCAGGGATTCGAGAATCGTCGCAGCTACTGGGTGTATCTGTTCGCGCGACTGAAGCCGGGCGTGTCGATCGAGCAGGCCCAGGCCGGGATCAACCGGATCTACCACCCGATCATCAACGACGTCGAGTCGCCGCTTCAGAAGGGAATGAGCGACCAGACGATGGCGCGCTTCAAGGCGAAGGAGGTCGCGCTGTCGGATGGGCGGCGGGGCCAGAGTTCGGTGCACCACGAGGCACGTACGCCGCTGGTCTTCCTGTTCTCGATCACCGGCATCGTGCTGCTGATCGCCTGCGCCAACATCGCCAATCTGCTGATGGCCCGGGGGGCGAACCGGTCGATGGAGATGGCGGTGCGCCTGTCGCTGGGGGCCGGACGCCGGCAATTGCTCTCGCAGCTGGTGACCGAGTCCATGCTGCTGGCGGTGCTGGGCGGCGTGGTGAGCCTGGTGATGGCGAAGTGGACGCTTGGACTGGTGATGTCGCTGCTGCCGGCCCAGGTCGCGACCACGCTGCAGTTCCATATGGACTCCTCGGCCGTTCTGTTCGCCGGCCTGCTCTCGTTAGGCACCGGTATGCTGTTCGGGCTCTTCCCGGCACTGCACAGCACGCGACCCGACCTGGTGTCGACCATCCGGGCCAATGCCGGCCAGATGTCGGGGGCGCGCTCCGCCGCGCGGTTTCGCAGTTCACTGGTCACCGCGCAGATCGCCCTGTCGATGACGCTGCTGGTGGTGGCCGGGCTGTTCGTTCGCAGCCTGCTCAACGTGAGTCGCGTGGATCTCGGCGTGAAGGTGGACCACGTGCTCACCTTCGGCATTTCACCAGCGCTCAACGGCTACGATCCGGCGCGCTCGCGAGTGCTGTTCACCCGTCTGGAGGACGAGCTCACCGCGCTCCCCGGGGTGACCGGCGTGAGCGGTGGGCTGGTGGCGCTGCTGGCCGGCAGCAACTGGGGGAACGACGTCTCGGTGGAAGGATTCCAGTCCGGCCCTGACATCGACTCCAACTCGCGGTTCAACGAGGTCGGTCCGGGATACCTGACGACCCTCGGCATCCCCCTGCTCGCGGGGCGGGAATTCACCCGGGCCGATGTGTCCGGATCGCCCAAGGTCGCCATTGTCAACGAGGCGTTCGCGAAGAAGTTCCACCTCGGCGCCGACGCGGTGGGCAAGCACCTGGCCACCGGCGGTGGCCCGAACCGCGAGCTCGACACCGAGATCGTCGGGTTGATGAAGGACGCCAAGTACTCCGACGTGAAACAGGACGTGCCGCCGCTGTTCTTCCGGCCGTACCGTCAGGATGACGATCTCGGGTACCTCCAGTTCTACGTGCGGACCTCGCAGGATCCGGCGTTGCTGCTGCGCACCGTGCCCGGCGTGGTGTCCCGGCTCGATCCGAACCTGCCGGTGGAGGAACTCAAGACGATGCCCCAGCAGGTTCAGGACAACGTCTTTCTCGACCGGATGATCGGAACCCTCTCCAGCGCGTTTGCGGTGCTGGCCACGATCCTGGCGGCGGTGGGGCTCTACGGCGTGCTGGCCTACACGGTGGCGCAGCGGACGCGGGAGATCGGCGTCCGCATGGCGTTAGGCGCCGATGGGCGCCGGGTCCGACGGATGGTACTGCGTCAGGTGGCGGTGATGACCGTGATCGGCGGAGTGGTGGGCATTGGGGCGGCATTCGCCCTGGCACGCGTGGCGCGGTCGCTGCTGTACGGGTTGTCGTCCACCGATCCGCTGGTGGTCGCGATGGCGGCAGTGTTCCTGGCGGTGGTCGCGTTCGCGGCAGGCGAGATCCCCGCGCTGCGCGCCTCGCGCGTCGATCCGATGCAGGCGCTGCGCTACGAGTAGCCGCCCCGGCGACGCCCGCCGACGACTGAGAACTGATCGCGACCTACGCCACTTCCGCTGCCATCGGCCGCATGAGTGACCAGTCCCGCTGCCGGAGGCCGTGTTCGCGCAGCGCCTGCCGCACCTTCTCCACCAGCGCCTCACCCGTGAAAGGCTTCTCGATCAACGAGAAATCCTGGCGCCGAATACCCTTGCGCAGGATCTCGTCGTTGGGGTAGCCGGACATCAGCAACGTCGCGATACGAGGACGCTCGGATCGGATTTCGGCAATCAGCTTCGCGGCCGACATGCCCGGCATCACCACGTCGCTCAGCACCAGGTGGATCTCCCCGGAATATGACCGTGTGCGCTCCAGAGCCTCTTCACCATTGGCTGCGTGCAACACCGTGAACCCCGCCCGGGACAGCATGCGACCCGCCAGTTGCCTCACCGATTCCTCGTCCTCGACCACCAGAACGGTTGCCGACCCTGACACAGTGGCACTGCTCGCCCCCGGGACACCAGCCTGCGCGGGAGACTGGTCGTTCGACACGCAGGGCAGCAGGATCGTGACCGTGGTGCCGCGGCCGCGCGCGCTCTCGATGCCGATGTGCCCACCAAACTGCTTCACCGTCCCGTACGCCGACGGAAGACCAAGACCCGTCCCCTTCCCAACGGCCTTCGTGGTGAAGAACGGCTCGAAGGCCCGCTCCAGGACTTCGTGGCTCATCCCGATCCCGGTGTCGGCTACGGTCAGCTTCACAAATGACCCCGACTCGACATCGTACCCTTTCCGCGAAACGGTCGCCCCATCGAGCTCGACGATCTCCGTGACGATCCGGAGCGATCCACCACTCGGCATGGCATCGCGCGCGTTGACTGCGAGGTTGATGAGCGCCTGCTCGAGTTGCGAGTGATCGGCAACCGTCACGGCGTCGGATCCATCGCTGAGAAACTCCATCGAAATGTCTTCACCGATGAGGCGCCGCAGCATCGGCGCGATCTCCTCCACCAGGCCGTTCACGTGCACCGGCTCCACCCGCAGTACCTGCTTGCGGCTGAAGGCCAGGAGCTGCCTGGTGAGCTGGGCCGCGCGATCCGCGGCCGCTTGCGCGTGCTCGAGGTCTTCGCGCACCTCGCCCTCCGCCGGCAACGCCGCCAGCGCCAGCTCCGTGTTGCCGGTGATGATGGTCAGGAGGTTGTTGAAGTCATGCGCCACGCCTCCCGCGAGCTGCCCGACTGCCTCCATCTTCAGCGATTGCCGGAGCTGTTCCTCGAGGAGTCGACGCTCGGTGACGTCGATCGAGACGCCGGCGCCGCGCACCGGGACTCCGTCGGCGTCATAGAAGAAACGACTGGTCGTGCTGATACGGTGGATACTGCCGTCGGGCCAGACCGTCCGATACTCGAGATCCGCGGCGCTGTGCGACGCGATCGCCTGGCTGATGGCCTGCTCAGCCGCCTCCCGGTCGTCGGGCAGGATGAGATCGAGATATGACTGGAGGGTCCCGCCGAACGTGCCGGGCGCAAGTCCGTGCATCGACTCACACGTCTCGGACCAGTGGACCTCGTCCTTCTGGAGATTCGCTTCCCACACCCCCATCCCCGACGCGTTCAGCGCGAAGCGCAGGCGCTCTTCCGCGTCACGCAACGTCGCCTCGGCCTGATCGCGCTCACGCTGGTGCTCGTCGAGCGCCGCCGCCATCGCATTCACCGACTCGGCGAGTTCGCTGATTCCGCCCACACCGCCCGCAAGCTGCGCCCGCGCGCTCAGGTCGCCGGCAGCGAGCCGGTTGGCGACGTCTTTCAGGACCTTGGCAGGCCCCACCACGAATGTCTGCCCTCCGATCGCCGCGGCGCCGACACCAGCAAGCAATACGATGGCGAGCAGCTCGAGATATTGCCGGAGGATTCCGCGGCTTGCTGCAAACGCGGTGGCGTCGTCCACACCGATGCCGAGGTAGAGGCCGGCGTCGAAGCTGGTGACAACCGGAACCGTCGTGTACAGACGAAGCACGCCGTCGACGCCGGTCGCTTCGCGCACGTCTTCGGGCGCACCGGCCGCGAGCCGCCGCTGTACCGCGGAGTCGGGCACGAGTTTGCCGGTCCACGACCTCCCGTCGGGCCATCTGGCGAGGATCCTCATCGACCGGTCGAACAGCGTGAGGGTCGCGCCCGCCGGGAGCTGCACCTGCGACGCCGTGCGATTGAGCTGATCGAGCGAAATGGTCGCCGCGACGATGCGGTCCACAGCGCCGTCCGCGTCGAGCAGCGGGAGCGCGACAATGATCGCCTCCCTGCCCGTGGTGGCGCTCAGTTGAGGCTCTCCCAGCACGGCGGACCGGGTCGCCAGCGCGCGCTGGTACCAGGCGCGTGCCTCCTCCGAACGCAGGAGTCGCGGATCGAGTGGGGCCGCGGCGCAAAGCAATTCCCCGTCCCGGCTGGCCATGGTGAGGTTCACGAAGTCCGCGTGGCCGCGCAGGACGTTGGTCAGGATCGCGTCACAGCCGGGTCGATCATCCGCCAGGAGAGCGGGAATGGCACCGAGCGTCTCAAGGAGGCGGCCGGCGCCGTCGAAGACGCTGGCCTGCTCGCTCGCGGCGAGGCGCGCCAAACGCAGGTTGTCGGCAAATACGCTCTCCCGGATGCGCGCACGCTCGACCGACCGGAGATAGACGATCGCGACGAGTGCCGGCACTACCGCGAGAAGTGCGATGAGCAGGAGTCGCCAGCGGAGACGTGTCGATACGGAATGCATGAGGACCCGGTACTCATGATGGAGGGCCGTCGCCCGCGCCGCGCGTGGAACGGCGGAGCCTGCCCTGAGAGTATCGGCCTCACACGTCAGGTCTTGAGACGCCCCCACCCGACTCCGACGGGGACCAGCCGGTCGACCGCCTTTGCCACCGTGCCGAGGTTCCCCCCGGGCGCTGCGGGCCGGGGTCGGCGGTGTGATGGGGATTACCGGAAATTCGTTGCCGGCCCGGAGGCGTCCGGTCGGCAAGCCGCGATTATTGGAACTCCCTCAGGAGCTCCATGGTGCGCCGCTAGTTCTTGTTCTCGCCCTGCTCGTACGCGACCGTGCCGCCGACGATGGTGTAAAGCACCCTTGTTCCGAGGATCTGGTCATCAGGCACCGTCATGATATTCCGGTCGAGCACGGTGATGTCAGCCAGCTTCCCAGGCTTCAACGAACCGAGGCGGTCTTCCTGGAACATCGCGTACGCGGCGTTGAGCGTGTACGACTTGAGCGCCTCTGGGCGCGTCATCTTCTGGTCGGGATAGAACAGCGAGCCGTCCTTGAGCTGGCGAGTGACCGAGCAATGGAAGTTCGGAATCGGGTCTTCGTCTTCCACCGGAACGTCGGTGCCGTTCGCAATCACCGCGCCGGATGAAAGCAGACTGCGCCACACGTAGGCGCCGTCCTTTGCGCGCTGCTCGCCCAGGCGCTTCACCACATAGGGGCCGTCGGAGCAGGCGTGAATGCCCTGCATGGACGCGATGACGCCGAGCTGTCCAAAGCGCGGGATATCTGCGGGGTCGAGGTGCTGCGCATGTTCGATCCGCCACCGGCCATCCTTCAGTTCGGGATGCGCCTTGAACGCTGCTTCGTACACGTCGAGGGTCTCGCGATTCGCGCGATCGCCGATGGCATGCGCGGCGACCTGATAATCGTACTTCACGGCCAGCTCGGTGATCTGCCGCAACTCGTCAGGCGTGACGACGCTCAATCCGGTGCTCGAAGGCAGGTCCGTGAACGGTTTCAGGAACCACGCGCTGTGCGTGCCCAGGGCGCCGTCCATCGACACTTCCCCGATGGCGCGGACCACGAAATGGTCGTTGGCGAAGTCAGTCGTGCGGAATTCGGCGAGATGCGCGGCCATGCTGTCGGCGGGCTCTCCGCGCACCATGGCATACAGCCGGATGGGCATCTTGCCATTGGCAGCCAGGTCCTTCAGGAACGCGATGGTGCGGAACGACTCGCCCTGATCCTGGAACGTGGTGATCCCCTTGGTCAGCGCATCCTGCGCGGCGAGTTCGACCGCCTTCTCGTCATGCGCGCGCACTTCCTCAGGCGTGCGACTTGACAGCGCCTGGGCGAGTACGCGGGTCACCAGTCCCATTGCCCGGTCGCGCAGCATGCCGATCGCGCGGCTCTGGTGGTCACGTACGATCTCGCCACCCGGCGGACTCTTCGTCGCTGCACCAATACCGGCGAGCTCAAGCGCCTTGCGATTCACGAAGATGGCGTGGCCACTGGCGTGCGTGAGAATCACGGGGTTGTTCGGCGACGCAGCCGCGAGCTTGTCGCCCAGCGGCAGTCCCTCGACGTTCGGCTGGGGAGGCTTGTCCCACTTCTCCTGGTGCCAGCCGCGCCCCTGGATCCATGTGCCCGGCTTCGCGGCCTTCGCGGCCGCCGCTACCATCTGGACGATGTCGTCCCAACTCGTGGCCTTGGTGAGATCCAGCTGCATCTTGGATTCGCCGAGTCCCATGAAGTGCCCATGCGCTTCGTTGAATCCGGGCACAGCGGTGGCGCCGTGCAAGTCGATGACGCGAGTCTGGCTCCCCACGTATCGCTGGATCTCGGCGTCCGTCCCCACGGCGACGATGGTGTCACCGCGCACGGCCAGCGCCTGCGCGTCGGGGTGGGTGGAATCGACGGTGACGACTGTGCCATGGAGCAGCACGAGATCGGCCCGGGTCCCGGTGCCGGAACAGCCGGACAGGACCAGCGTTACGACCGTGGCGCCTGTGAGGCGCCGAGTGAGCCGAAACATCATGGCAGTCTCCGCAAGGCAGGCAGGCTCCCCGGAAAAACACCAGGACGCGCGGCTGTCCAGGCCGGGAGCGTGGCCCGGTTCCGTACTGATGCGTGGAGATGGATGATACCACGCTGGGCGAAGGAGCGGAATTTGCAGCCTTCGGCCCATGACCTTTGGCCTTTGGCCTGCCCCAAGCCTATGACCATGGCCTGCATTTGGTTAGATTTCGGCTCACGTTGCCGGAGCGCTAATTGATTGAAGCTTTCGAGTTTGCGGAGGGCGGACGGACCTACCGTTGCCAGGTCCGCGTCCCCGCGGGGGCGGTGCCCGATTCGTGGTGGTGGTTCGAGGTGTCTGGTGATCAGCAGTGGTATGCGCCGTTCCGGGCCGCGTCGAACGACACGAAAGCGTCAGTTCGCTCGCGCGTGCTGAGCTTCTATACCAACCGGCTCGCGCGGCTTGCTGAACCGGCGGCGGCACGACACCAGCGCGGACGGCCGCCCGGTGTCTCCACCCCAAAGCCCGAGGCAGACGGAACCGTCGCTGCGTAGCAGCGAGCGGATCGGTTCGCGTCCCCGGGCAGTACTGCGGTCGGCGTACGGGGTGGGGTCCTCACCCCATCAGCGGCAGACGTATCCGGTTGCGTTTGACGGCTGGTCGTTCACAGTCTGGCCACGGACGTGGAAGGCCTGCGTCGATTCCACGTCCAGGCGATAGGTGCCAGCCCCTCCGCAGCTGGCGCCCCAGTCTCGCGTCACCGCCAACCGGTACGTGCCGCTCTGGTTTGCACTGAACGCGTCGACATGCTCGCCCGCCGTGTATGCGGAGCAATCGTGAATGTCCGTGCAGCGCAGCTCGTTGGTGTCTCCGGTGAGCAGATTCATCCCTCCCAGCGCCACACCTGGCCCGTACAGTGCCAGTTGGGACACCGACCCGATGCTCACATTGCTCACCCGTATCGTCAGCACCGAGCCCGCGGTCAGGTCCAGGTCGTACACATCCTGGCACGTCACACCGTCTACGCAGGTCCAGTCGTAGTTGCCGGAGAAGCTGGTGACGCCGGGGTCCGGGTTCTGGCCGCTGTCCGACTTGCAGGCGATGATCGCGACCGGGGCCAGCCAGCGCAGCCAGCGTTTCGCGTGGCTCAAACACGGCAATGTCGGCATTTTGACTCCTGTCGCGTGAGAAAGGCGTGGGCGGATGAACGCCTTTCCCGGACGGTCACTGCGCCTTCGGCGTCACGGCGTGTGTCGTTGCCCGTCGAGTGCGGTACGCACGGCCCGTAGCAGTCGCTCCGTGGTGAAGGGCTTGTGGAGGAACGCGACCTTCGCGAAACACCCTACGAACACCCGACCCTGCCAGTCGTCACCGGCGATCCAGGGGAGGGGTCGGTTCAGATCCGGGGATCGACGAGTCGGGAGACCGCCGGTTCACGACGTGGCGATCTTCTTGCGCGCGTAAGGGCGCACGAATGCCGCGGGCGGATTGTGCGCGGTGGCGAGGTCGTAGGCTTTCTGGTACAGCTCCTTCGCCTTGTCCGCATTGCCCATCTTCTCGTAGGTCATCGCCAGCAGGCAGTTCATGAAGGGATCGTTCTGGTTTCCCTGCATGCCGAGCATCTTCGTGAATTCCGATTCCGCGGTCTTGAGGTCATTCGTAAAAAGGGCGACGTAGCCGACGAGGTACGGGAAGAACCGCTCCTGCTGTTCGGCCATTGCGGGGTCGCCGTCCAGGGCTTTTCGCGCGGCCTGGATCTGGCGCTGCGCCTCGGCCTTGTCGCCGCGACGCGCGGCGATGCGCCCCAGGGCGTGCGCGAGCCGATAGTCCCAGAGGCTCTTCGGATGCGTCTTCGGGTCGGGCTCCCGGGTGCCGAGTTCGTAGCCTCGCCGATACATCCGCTCCGAGATCGCGAGATCGCCGGCATCGATGCAGACGCGGGCCCCTTCATCGGCCATCTCGCCTTCCTGATAGAAGGCGTTCTGCGGCTCGGCCTGTTCGCGTGTCATCCAGTAAGCGATGACCATCTCCTCGTACTTGACGGTATTCGCGCAGTCACCGTCGAACGCGTACGACATCGCCACGGACCGCTGGAGGTTGGCCTTGGTGGCCGGGTCGGTGGCCTGATCGGCGAGCCGCTGATAGATGGCGCGCGCTTCGGTTGTCTTTCCGTCGGTGTCGAGGCTGGCGGCCTGGCGGAGTTCGGGCGATCCACCGCGACCTCCGCCGCCCCGCTGCGCTTGGAGATCGGGTACGGCGAGGAAGAGCGTCGCCGCACAGAAGAGTGGCGCGGCGAGACGTACGCGGGCCGGAGCTGAGAATGATGTTTGCATATCGACGCCGGGGGATAGGGTCTACGTGGTCAATCTCAACGGCACCCTGCGGCGAGGCAAGTGGAGCCGGGCCATTGGGATCGCGACCGGCCGGCGGCCGCCGGACCGTTGCTCGGGCGTGGCCTCGGGGTCAGTATCCGGGCCGGAGGAACTCCATGCCGACGCGCGCGCCCGGGCGCCACGCACTCGCCTTCGTCGCCATCACGCTGCTGCTCGACACCGTCGGCTTCGGGCTGATCATCCCGGTGCTGCCGACGTTGCTCGTGCAGCTGACGGGCAAGGGGGTGAGTCAGGCGGCGGTCGACGGCGGGTGGCTGGCGTTCGTGTATGCCACCATGCAGTTCCTGTGTGCGCCGGTGCTGGGAAATCTCTCAGACCGCTTCGGCCGCCGGCCGGTCCTGCTGATCGCCATCGGTGCCCTGGGCGTGGACTACCTGATCATGGGGCTGGCGCCCACGTTAGGCTGGCTCTTTCTTGGACGCACGATTTCGGGAATGGCCGGCGCCTCGTTCACGCCCGCCTACGCGTACGTGGCCGACATCAGTCCACCGGAAAAGCGCGCGCAGCACTTCGGGGTGATCAGCGCGATGTTCGGCGTGGGGTTCATTGCCGGGCCGGCGATCGGCGGCCTGCTGGGCGGACTGGGACCGCGGGCGCCCTTCTTCGCGGCCGCGATCCTGGGCGGGCTCAATCTTCTCTACGGCACTTTCGTGCTGCCGGAATCGCTGCCAGCGGAGCGACGGCGTCCATTTCACTGGACGCGCGCCAATCCTCTCGGCACGCTGCGCCAGATGCGGCGGCAGCCGTTGGTGTCCGGGTTGCTCGGCGCGATGTTTCTCTGGATGCTCGCCAACCAGGTGATGCCCACCACCTGGAGCTTCTACACCAGGTATCGTTTCGGCTGGTCGGAAGCGATGATCGGCCTGTCGCTGGCGGCGGCCGGGGCGGTGATGACGCTGGCCCAGACGACGATGCCGCGGCTGCTGGTGCGACGGGTCGGCGAGCGCCGTGCCGGACTGCTGGGAGTCTTCGTCGCCGCGTTAGGCTATGCCGGATACGGCGCGGCGACGGCGGGGTGGATGATGTTCGCGTGGCTCACCACCTGGCTGGTCGGCGCCATCGTCATGCCGATGACCAACGCCATCATGTCGCACCGGGTGGAGCCTGACGCCCAGGGTGAATTGCAGGGCGCGGTGGCCGCGCTGTTTTCGCTCAGCTCGATTATCGGACCGCCGATCATGACGGGGTTATTCGGCCACTTCACCGCGGCGGACTCCCCGGTCCAGGTGCCCGGCGCCGCGTTCTTCACCGCGGCGCTGCTGACGGTGGGGTGCTTTGGCCTGTACTGGTCGGCGACGCGCTCGCGCGTCGCCGACCCTGCCGGGCCCGCGGCGGAGCGGGCCTGACCCGATCAGTCCACGAACGCCCACAAGAGCTCGCGGCTCCGCTTGTCGAGGCTGGCCGGATTGTCCAGTCGGTACAGATCTCCAGCCACGTCGCGAATGAGCAGCCCGCCATCCGGCAGCACGCGCGGCCAGTCGTCGAGGTGGGTCTGGAACGTGCGCTCGCCCTGTTCCGTGTGCACCGTCCAGTGGCGGATCTCCACCTCCTCGTCGACGTCGACGACCCTTGTCACGTCCAGCACGAAGCCCGCCTCGGCCAGCGCCTGTTCCAGCGCCTGACGTGAGTGTTCGTCCAGCGATGCCGGATCGTCGACCAGCGCGATCTCGCGATCGTCGGCATCGCGCAGCGACACGTACCGGTGTGGCTCCGACCACGGAAAGCACTGGCGGAGCCGCACGGCGACCGGCGCCCCCGCGCCGTGGAATATCAGGCGGCCGTCGGCCCCGATCCGCAGAAACGGACCGGGAGCGAAGACGGTCGGATGCCGCACCGGGGGAGGCGATGCCCGCTCCACCGGTTCGGTCAGTTCAGGAAACTCCATCGTTTGCATTGGCCCTCCAATCATCATCGGTCAGCTCTCAGGAAAAGCGCCGGGAGTTCACTGCAATTGAAGCTGCATCTCATACAACCTTCGGTACGTTCCGTCGTGCTTCTGTAACAGTTCGTGGTGCGTCCCGCATTCCGTGAGCCGTCCCTGCTCCATCACGAACAACCGTGATGCCCGGCGCAGCGTCGACAGCCGGTGCGCGATGGCAAAGACGGTCCGCCCGGCAATGAGCCGTTCCAGCGCTTCCTGGATCTCACGCTCGGTTTCGGTGTCCACGCTGCTGGTCGCCTCGTCGAGAATCAGAATCCGGGGATTGTGCAGAATCGCGCGCGCGATCGAGATCCGCTGGCGTTCCCCGCCCGAAAGCGTGTGCCCGCGTTCCCCCACCACCGTGTCATAGCCCTGTCCCAGCTTGCAGATGAAGTCGTGGGCGTTGGCCGCCTGCGCCGCCGCCACCGTCTCACCTAACGACGCCTCCGGGAGACCGTACCGGATGTTCTCCAGCACGGTCCCGTGAAACAGGTACGGATCCTGGAGCACCATCCCCAGCTGCTGGCGATAGTGCCCGGTGTCCAGCCGGCGCACGTCCACCCCGTCGATGCGCACCACGCCGCCCGAGGCGTCGTAGAATCGCGCGATCAGACTCACCACCGTGGACTTTCCGCCTCCCGATGGACCCACCAGCCCGATCAGCTCCCCCGGCTGCACCGCGAACGAGATCCCGCGCAACACCTGCCGCACGCCGTCGTAGGCGAAGGTCACGTTCTCGAACCGCACCTCGCCCTGCACCGGCATCAGCCGCACCGGCTCCGGGGCGTCCCGCACCTCGGGCTGGCTGTCGAGCACCTCGAACACGCGGTGCGCCGACGACGTGGCCCGGTTCATGGTCCGCGCCATCTGCCCGATCACCTCGATCGGGGCCACGAACATGGTGGTGTACAGCAGGAACGACACGAACACGCCGGCCGACAACGGATCGCCGTCGCCTAACAAGCGCGGCACGGCAAACACCCACACCATGATCGTGGTGGCGTGCACCGCGAACATCAGCAACGGCCAGAACAGGGTCCACATCCGGTGAATGCGGTTGAATTCCTCGGTCACCGCGTCGTTGCGCTCGCCGAACCGGCCGATCTCGCGCGCCTCCTGGTTGAACGCCTTCACCACCCGGATGCCCGGGATGGTGTCCGACAGTACGTCGGTCACCCGCGACCACTTGCGCCACGCGCGCAGGAAGAGCCGCTGCAGCGATTCGCCGTGCCAGTAGATCAGCCAGCAGAACACCGGCACCGGCAGCGTCATGACCAGGCCGAGCCGCCAGTCGAGCGCGAGCAGCACGATCGACAGGCCGAGGATCATGATCAGCGACAGCGACACGTCCACCACGCCGAACGCCAGGAAGTCCCACAGGCGGTCGGTGTCCGATGTGACCCGCGTGATCAGGCTCCCCGTCTTCTTTCGCGAGAAGAAGGACAGGCTCAACCGCTGAATGTGCTCGTACAACTCCGCTCGCAGGTCGCGCGCGACCAGCTCGCCCAGCACCGACATGAGCCGCAGCCGCACGTGCGCCGCCGCCTGACGGATCACGTACAGCACCGCCATCGTCGCCACCGCCAGCCACGCCATCGTGCCGGCGGCGCCGCGCGACAGCGTTCCCTCCTGCACCGGTCGCACGGCGCGGTCGATGATGAAGCCGGCCAGATACGGAGGAACGAGACTGGCCAGCGTGATCACGGCCGCCGCCGAGAGGCCCAGCAGGAGCTGACGCCGATATGGCTGCAGATAGCCCAGCAGGCGGAGCAGCACCGCCGACCGCCGCCTGGCCACCAGCGCCTGTGCGTCCCGCACCGGGCGCGCCACCGACTCGGCGTACATGCGGTCGCCGTCGCTGGCCGTGACCGTGCGCCCCGCCAGCGCCTCCTCGAGGACAAAGCGGATGTTCTCGAACGCTCCCCGCTGGCGCTGCGTGTAGCGCACCACCGCCAGCGGCGGGTCGTCAGGAGCGCCGAGCACGATCAGTGTGTTCGCGCTGAGCCCGGGCGCCTGCTGGACCGCCTGGATCCGTGAGCGATCGACGATCTGCACATCGTGCGCGCGCGGAGCGCGATCCGCCGCCCGGTCGGGAAGCCGAATCGCCGACGGATGATCGCCGCGTCTGGCAATCGCCAGGTGCCGCGGGCCTAACGCGAGCCACGACTCGCCGAGTCGGAGGGCACCGTCGAGATCGGCCAGGGCGTACAGCTGTACCGGCTCGCCGCCCCACGCCCGCTCGATCTGCGCGCGAACGTGCGGAGGGAGACGCGAAGGCTGGCCCGCGTACCGCTCGATGACTTCGCGATCGATGAGAACCTGATTCATGTCCGTGATCCGTTGAGTGAGGCGCAACAAAAAGGCCTTTCGGGTCTGCTGCACCCGAAAGGCCGGATCACGACCTCGAATCCTGTTCCCCTAGGGTGCTCGTCCTCCGGCGGTGACGTCGCCGACCGCAATCCGCGTCGCGATTGGGCACACTTCGCCCATGCGCGCAAAGGCACGCGGCGCGTGATCACGAAGCAGTGAGGAGGTGAGGAAGCTGGAGTACATGATCAGGATTGATCCCCGTTCGGGGGTACGCTCACGAAAGTAGGCGGCGCGGTGCGAACTGGCAACTGTGCGCTCGGTGAGGTGGAGACCCCGGCTGCCGGGCCGCGGTCACAATCGAGACAGGCCACAGGTCATGGATGTCATCGGCCATGGGGCAAGGGCCCCGGGACAGAGGCCGGTCATCGTTCAGGGCCTTGCAGCTGCCCGCGGGCACAGCGCCGTGTCGCGGCTCTATGCTCGTGCTCGCTTGTCGACTCGTCACAGGACGACAGCGATCGGCGATCAGCTTTCGCGGCCGCTTTGCTCGACCGCTGATTGCTGATCGCTGTCTTGGGATCGCCGTTGACGCGGCGCGCCCAGCCCTTAGTGTCGGTCTGATGTATGCCAGCGGTCAGCACACAGCGCTGCGAGCCCGCCCGATCGGCGTGTTGGTGGGCACCGCCACAATCGTGCTCGCTTCCGTTTCCCTGCCGGCCCAGCGGGCGCCGGGTGTACAGGCGGGCACCACCGCCCCGGCCACGGCGCTCGGTCCTCTCCTCCGTTGGGGCGGTGACGCCGAAGGTGGGGCGCCCTTCGTGGAGGCCGATCCGGCCGACCCCACGAAGGTTCGGGGCTTTGACGTCGACATCGCCAGCATGATCGCTGCAGGGCTGGGACGGGAGCCGCAGTTCGTGCAGGTCGCCTGGTCTTCCATAGAAGCATCCGTGGAGCGCGGCGACTTCGACATCGGCATGTCCGGCGTTGAGGATCGGCCGCAGCTCCGGGCGCGGCACGCGGTCACCATACCGTACTTCGAGTTTCGCGAGGTGCTCGCAGTGCGCCCGGCCGACAGCAGCCGCTTTCGTCGCCTGGCAGATCTCCGGGGACATCGCGTCGCGACCCTCGGCGCCACCACCGCCTACGAGATCCTGCTTGCGGCCCGCGACAGTCTGGGGCTCCAGCCGGTCTCGTACGACGACGACGTTCATCCCTACAGCGATCTGGTCGCCGGTCGCGTGGACGCGGTACTGCTCGATCACATCATCGCCGAGCGATCGCTGCGGCGCACCGGCGGCTTCGTGATCCAGCCGGATCCGGTCGCGGTCGCGCACTACGTGGGCGTCCTGGCGCGGTCGAACCTCGCGCTTCGGGATTCGATCAATGCGATCCTGCGCGAGCGCATGGGCGACGGATCGCTGGAGAAGACGTTTCGCGCCTGGAACGTCTGGGACGATCGCGAGGCCGCGTACTTCCAGACGGTGCTGGCGTCGGCAACGCCTGGCGCTCCCACCGGCGTGCAGGTGCGCCGTCTTTCGAACTATCTGCCGGCGCTGTTGCGTGCGGCGGTGGTGACGCTGGTGCTGTCGTGTCTTTCGATGGCGCTGGCGGTAGCGACGGGCATCGGCATTGCCGCGGGGCGGATCTACGGACCCCGGCCCGTGCGCGTCCTGCTGCACGCGTTCGTCGAGGTGATGCGGGGGACGCCGGTCCTGCTGCAGCTGTTCGTCATCTACTATGGCCTGTCGGGCGTGGTCCGGCTCCCCGCGTTTGTCGCCGCGGTCGTGGGCCTCGGGCTCAACTACGCCGCATATGAGTCGGAGATCTATCGCGGCGCCCTCGAAGCCATCCCGCGGTCGCAGCTGGAGGCGGCGCGCACGCTGGGGTTGTCGGAAGGCATGATCCTGCGCCTGGTGCGGGGGCCGCAGGCGCTGCGCCTCGCGCTGGCCCCGATGACGAACGACTTCGTGGCGTTGCTCAAGGATTCATCGCTCGTCTCGGTCATTACCGTGGTCGAGCTCACCAAGCAGACGGCGATCTACGCCACGAATATCGGGAGCTGGTTGGTGCCTGGTCTGCTGTGCGGGCTGGTGTATCTGGCAATGTCGCTGCCGCTCTCGCACGCGGCGCGCCGTCTCGAGCAGCGGCTGCGCGTCACGTGAACGCGAGCAACGGCACCGCGCTCGCGGTGCAGGGCCTGTCGATCTCGCGCGGTCCACGTGCTGTCCTGCGGGGACTCGATCTGGAGGTCGCGCGCAGCGAGGTCTGCGCGCTGATGGGAGTGTCGGGGGCCGGCAAGACGACCGCGCTGCGCGCCATCGCCGCGCTCGAGCCGTTCCAGACCGGCACCATCACGATCGACGACGTCTCGCTGCATCCGGGCCCGGTGCCTCCGCAGTCACGGCTCAGGGCGCTGCGCGCCAAGGTGGGGATGGTGTTTCAGGCGCACTCGCTGTTCGACCACCTCACGGCGATGGATAACATCACCCTGGCGCCGGTGCACGCGCTGGGCTGGAGTCGCACGCGCGCCGAATCGGTGGCCGCCGGGCTCCTCGAGGCGCTGGGGGTGGCGGAGCGCGCCCGGGCCTATCCCCGCCAGCTCTCGGGCGGCGAGGCCCAGCGGGTGGCCATCGCCCGGGCGCTCGCGCCGGGCCCCCTGCTGCTCCTGATGGACGAGCCCACGTCGGCGCTCGATCCCGCGCGGCGCAGTGCGTTAGGCGCCACGCTGCGGGAACTGGCTCGCGGCGGCCGGGCGCTGCTGATCGCCACCCACGACGTGGAATTCGCGCGTGCCGCGGCCGACCGGGTGGTGATCCTCGCCGACGGCGCGCTGGTGGAGCACGGGCCGGCGGTGGACGTTCTTGCGCATCCCACCCATCCGGCCACCCGCGAGTTGCTGGCGGCTGGCTGACGCGATTCCTCCCGGTCTCAGCCCGAAGTCAGCTTCACCAGTTCCACCCGCCGGTTGTTCTGCCGCCCCTCGGGCGTATCGTTGGTGTCCACGGGCCTGGTCTCGCCATAGCCGTGCGCTTCGAGACGGGTCGCGACGACGCCATAGTGATCCACCAGGTACTGCCTCACGCTTGCCGCGCGCCGTTCGGACAGGTCCTGGTTGTGCGCGTCATCGCCGGTGTCGTCGGTGTGTCCTTCGATGGCGATGCGGAGGTCCGCGTGGCCCTGGAGCATCGTCCCGATCTCGTCGAGCGTCGGCGTCGACTCGGGACGGATATGGTCGCTGTCGATGTCGAACAGGATACCGCGCGTGGTCACCCGCCCGTCGGCCGCGAGCTTGTCGTAGAGATCGGCGCCACCGGCCGCCACGCGAATCGGGCCCACGTACATCGGATTCTTGTCAGTGGCGTCGGCGATGGTGAACCACAGCTTGTCGGCGCGGCCCAGGTCGGTTTGCGGAATATTCGCGACTCGCTTTTCTCCCACGTACACCTTCACGTACTGGCCGTCTGCCATGAGCCGGATCATCGCCGGACCGTGCAGGATTCTCCCCTTGATCGGCGTCAACGCCGTCGGGGTGGAGTGGTCGAAACTGTAGATCCCCGTGTTGCGCTCATCGATCTGGAGGTGCGGCCGCTTGTACCCGTTCACGCCACGGGCTTTCACCGTCAGCTTGGCGGGGACGGCGAACAGCACCCGCATCCATTGATTCGGGTGGTTCCATAACACCGGAAACTCCAGAGTGAAGCGATCGGGCAGTGTGTCGCTCAGTTCGATCGCGAAGGCCGATCCGGAGGTCGCCCGCAGCCAGCGCGCGTCCTTCGCTTCCACCACCTCCATGTTTCCGTCGAGGAAGCGCAGCCGCTTGGGAAAGTCGCCCACATTGTCGTTGGTGTAGTCCTCGGTGAACAGCACCCGGTCGCCCGGGACAAAGTCGTAGTTCGCCCACACGTCTGCGCCGGGGCCTTCCACTGTCGCCGCGGCGGTCTCCTCGTCGCCGATGGGATTGCCCGTGTCATCCGTGATCACCGCGCCGGAATCATCCGTGAAGACCACCGGCTGCCCCTTTTCCTCCGCGCGCTTCACGCACGCCGGGTCGCGTACGCTGCACCGGATCGCTTCGGTCACCATGCGATCCACCTCGTTGCGCAACTCGCGTTTGGCGGCATCCTTCGCGACCTGTTTCAGGCCCTTGAGGATCTGGGCCTCGAGGTGGGCGGGAGAAGCGGTGACCGTCAGCGCGCCGGCGAGCAGGCCGGCGATCGCAGTCAGGCGCGACGTGAGGAGCATCATGCACCTCCTTCAGGAATTCATCACGGCGGCGTGCCGCGCTGATACCTGAACGCACTCGGCGAGGGGCATCCGCCACTGGCGTGGCGGACCAATGCCGTCCCGTGCGACAACGCCCGGCGAGCCCTCTTCGCGGGGAAGAACGGATGGGGCTCAGCGGCGGGGATTGCGGCGAGGTGGGCTGTAGGTAAGTTGGCCGAAGCGACCATTCCGGCCACCCTGCCACCGATGCCAATGGACACTTCCCCGGGGCAGGTCACCCAGCTCCTGGCCCAGTGGAGCGAGGGGGACGAGGCTGCCTTTTCCACGCTGGTGACGTTGGTGTACGATGACCTGCGTGCCATCGCGCACCGGCGCCTGCTGGCGTCGCGACCGGACGATACGCTCGCCACCACCGCCCTGGTGAACGAGGTCTATCTGCGGCTCGTGGGACACGCCGGCGGACAGTGGGAGGGCCGCGCGCAGTTCTTCGGCTTCGCCAGCCGGGCCATGCGCCACATTCTGGTGGATCACGCCCGTCGCGCGCGGGCCGAAAAGCGCGGCGGCTCGGCGGTGCAGATCGCGCTTGATGACATCAGGTCGCCCGGGGACGACGCGGCTGGTGATGTGCTTGGGGTGGACGAAGCGATCGACCGGCTGGCGCAGCGAAACCAACGCATGGCCCAGATCGTGGAGCTTCGTTTCTTCGGCGGGTTCAACGTCGTGGAGACGGCTGACATCCTCGGCACGTCGGTGCGCACGGTCGAGCGCGAGTGGACGCGCGCCAAGGCGTACCTGCTCGAGCAGCTGGACACCGGCGCGCGGGGGACGGAGGGGACCGACGGTGGCGGCTGACGAGCTCCTGTGGTTTCGATGGGAAGTTGCAGAACCTGGCGGTGGCGCGACGGCAGCTGACCGACGCGGAATGGCGGATTTCCGGGGTGGATGGCGTTTGAGAGCAGGAACCCTCGATGGAGCCACCGATGCGCGCCAATCCCCCTTCGATCCTGCTCGTCTGTTCCCTGTTCGCCGCCCGCGCGGTGGTGCCGCCAGTCGCCCTCGCGCAGCAGGCCGTCCTGGTGACCACGCATGCCGCGCTCGCGGCCAGTGCCTGCACGCAGCTCACCGCATCGTCGATCGACGGGTACCGAAACCTCATCGGAAAGGCGCTCGCCTCGGCGCGCGCCGACGCGCAGGCGAACGGCACCAGCGGAGCGTACGCCGTGGCAGCCACCAACTCGCGCGACCTGCTGCAGCGTTCGTATGATCGCGCTACCCAGATGGTGGACTTCAATAACAACTCGGGGAACCGCAATCCCAACGTCACCACGTACGTGGAGGCAGGCAACTTCAAGGCCTACTTGTTGACCATCCTCGGCTGGCTCCCCACTGCCGCGCACTGGTCCACGATCAGCGCGGCCTATCACAAGAGCCAGCTCGCAGTGGATGCGTTCAACGGCACGATTGCGGCCATGGAGCGAGGTAGCCAGCTGATGGGCGCTTCCGGCCAGTGTTTCACGGCCTACTACGTTCCATAAGAAACACGCCGCCACACCGGCGCGCCAAGCGCCGCGTTCGCTTCACCTTGGAGAGCCGGCCCGGATCACCACCAGCCGCTTGCGCCCACGCAGGCGGCTGGCCTGCATGCTGACAGGTCCACCGGTGAAAGTCGCCCACGTGAGGCCCCGAGGGACCACCGCCGTCCGTCTCCGGGTTCAGCATAGGTGATCAGCCGACGGGGATGCGCGACGATTGGCCGAGCGGACCAACCTTTCGAGCCACCGCGGCCAATACCATATAGAGGACGGCACCGACCGCCCGACTCCGCGTTGCGGCGCTCCAGATCCCGCACTTCTTTCCCGGCATGCCTCCCGAACCCGACTCCACGCTCATCGCGCGTCTGCATTCGCTCGGCGACGAGGGGGCATTCCGGACACTCTACCGACGACACTCCGCACGCATGTATCAGCTTCATTTGCGCTTCGCAGGTGGCGATGTCGCCCAGGCCGAGGATCTGCTGCAGGAGACCTGGCTCCGCGCGGTCCGCCGTCTGGCCGATTTTCGGCCCGACGGCAACCTCGCGGCCTGGCTGCGCGGCATCGCCGTGAACGTGGCACGCGAATGGTTGCGTGCGCACCGACGTGAAGAGTCGCGGGTCGTCGATCTCGACCCGGATGAGCTGGCGATGGAAGCCGCGCCGCAACCCGTAGCCGGTGATCTCGAGGCGGCCATCGCGTTGCTCCCCCCCGGATATCGCGCGGTGCTCGTCCTGCACGACGTGGAAGGATTCACCCACGGGGACATCGCAGAGATGTTGGGCATCGCCCCCGGCACGTCCAAGAGCCAGTTGTTCGAGGCACGCCGCGCCGTGAGACGTCTGCTCGCGGTCAGCGAACAGGATGCAGAATGTGCCACCGGCATGCAGTGAGGATGGATACCATGGATACCCACGACGAATTCGAACTCACCGACAGCGAACGCGCCGCGTTCCTGGCCCTGCCCCGTGCGCTCGCCCCCGACCCCGCCGTCGAGGACCGCGTGGTCCACGCGCTCCGTGTGGAGGAAGCGTTCACCCGGCGCCGCTGGTATCGGCGGGCCATTCCGGTCCCGCTAGCCGCCGCTGCGGGCTTCGTGCTCTTCGCCGCGGGCGCGGCGGCCGGCGCGACGCTGCTTCCGCTCATGCCGCATACGGAGTCCAGCGCGGCGCCGTCTCCGTCGCCCAATGTTCGCACCATCGCCGCACCCGCCGACGGCAAGTTGGTGGGGTGGCTGTGAAGCATTCGCCAGCGTTCCGCGGTCAGCTATCAGGATGAACCGTCAGTCATCAGCGGTCCGCAATTATCAGCGATCGGTTGTCCACGATGCGCTGCCATTCCGGGAGCAGGTCACCATGACGTCCAACTCGAAGTGTCCCAGAAGTCGCCCCTGGCTACGCGTGGCTGGGATCGTTGCAGTCGCCTCACTCGCTTCACACGGCTTGACCGCGCAGGAGATACGTCGTCCACCCGACAAGGGCGCGGTGATCGACTCAACACCGCACTTCCAATTCTCAGGGGACGCGATCAAGCTCCAGGGCGACCGTGTCTGGTTCGGGTTCAGCATCATGTGTGGCAGCTGCACGATGACCGAGACCAGGAGCGGCACCCGCTGGGAGTTCTCCACTCCTCCAAGCATCCGTGCCGTCGAGCCGGATGGCCCGGCGCAGCGAGCGGGGCTTCGCTCGGGTGACGTCCTCGCGCGCATCGACGGTCTCGACCTCACCAGCGATGCGGGTGCCGACCGGCTGGCAACCGCGCGCATCGGTCAGACCGTGCGATTCACCGTGCAGCGCGGCCAGCAGACCCTCGGCATCTCCGTGACCGCCGGCTCGTATCGGGAGATAGCGGTGACACCGAAGCTCATCCAGTTTTCACCCCCGAAGGTTGTCGGCGACACCATCGTCCTCAAGTCGGAGCGGGTGAACCTGGACACGGCGGGCGTGCGGGTCGTCAAGCCCGAGCGCATCGACGTTTCCGTCGACAAGGTCGTTCCGTCGCGCTTCGAGAAGACAGTCGTCGCCGACGCTACGCCAAAGACGTCGGTAGTCGAGGCGCGCAAAACGACGCAGGGAGAGGTCGCGCGGTCCCGCGAGCCGGATGTCGCGCAGGAACTGACGGATGCGCAGCGCGAGCTGGATCGGGCCGAGCAACTGTATGAGAACGGCCTACTCGCACGCCAGGATTTGGAGAGGGCGCGACTGGCGTTGGTAAAGGCTCGCACCCGACAGATGCTTGCCGCTCAGGCCGACGTCGAAGAAACCCAGCGCCAGTACGAGCGCGGAGCCGTCTCGCGAGAAGAACTTGACCGCGCGCAAATGGTCCTTCAGAAGGCGCGGATGGATTGGACCCTTCCGCCGGCGCAGCAGCCCGTCCGCTTCTCAGGATCCTTCGGTAATTCCGACATCACCGTGCGCGGCGCGGGCAACACAACCGTGACGATCGCAGATCGCGACTGCTGGATGGAAATCCGTAGCTCGGACGCGGTGGTCCGGCTCCAGCTGCGGGACGGATGCACGAAGAAGCCGTCGCCGCGGTGACCCGCTGACCAACACGCGTTAGGCGGGAGGAGGTGGAGTCACTGGGGCCGCCTCCTGCGCCCGGCCTGCGTGCGCCGGCTCCTGCGCACGCGCTACCGCTCCAGTGAGAAGTGCGATCACGACGGCCGTCGCTCGCGCGTCGCACTCAAGAGGGCCCGCCATGGACGCCCTCACGTCATCTCAGTACACGTTGAACGTGTTTGATGCCGCGGGGGCCAGTCTCTCGCGGCCCCGCCCCATGTTGACCGGGACCCGCAGACGGAATGTTCCCAGCGCCGACATCAGCGTGCCCTCACATGGCGACCGGCACGCAGCCAGTGTGGTCGCGAGCCGGATGAGCAGTCGCCGAACACACCGCCGCGCCGTGGCGTGCTGCATCCGATCAGATACTTGCACGATGAGATCCAGCTCTGCCGACGGCTCCGTCATGCCTCACGCTTTGCCTCGCGTCCTTCGCACATTGCTGCGGCGCGCAGTACGGCGCAATCCCACTCGCACCCGGGTCGTCCGACTGTCATCCTGTCCCTGAGGATGCGTTGCGCTGATCCCGCCGTTCTGCTGTCGGGTTGTGCGCGTGATGCGGTTCGAAATAGAATGATGGCGGGCTTCAGCATGCAGGAGATTAACATGTCCGATGTGGGAACATTCCGCACGACCATCCTTGTCGAGAGCCACACCCGGCGCGGCGAGTTCCGCGAGTTGCCGAATGTGCTCATCGATACCGGCGGCGAGGCCACGTGGGTGCCACGGACCGTCCTCCAGTCACTGGGCATTCAGCCCGAGAAGTCCGTGCGCTTCCGCGTCGCAGACGGACGCGCGATCGAGCGGCAGGCCGGCTTCGCGATCATTCACGTTGCGGGTTCGCAAACGGCGGACGACGTCGTGTTCGCGGAGCCGGGTGACATGGTCCTGTTGGGCGCGCGAACCCTCGAAGGTCTCAATCTTCGCGTTGATCCCGTCCGACATGTGCTCGTTGATGCGGGACCGGTGGACGCCGCCGCCGCATGAGGGAGTTACCGGGATCCGTCGGCCCACACCTCTCCTTACGCCACCACCCCCACCCACCTCGGCCGCCTGACCCGCACACGGCGCCACGCCTCCCACGCGTTGGCCACGAGCAGTCCGGCGAGCAGGAAATAGGCGGCGCCGAGCAACTCGAACACCGCGAAGCTCACCACCGCCACCATCGCGCCGTACACGATCTGATCGGGATGCTTGGGTGGTGAAGTCGGCGGATCGGTGACCATGAAGAACGCGAAGAACAGCGCGGCCTGCAGATCGGGGGCGCGATACACCTCCGCCACGCCCCGCGGATCGCCAACGAACGCAGCCACCGTGAACAGCAGGTAGTAGACGCCCAGAAACGAGAGCACCACCGGCAGCTTGTTCACACGCTGCGTGATGAACAGCCCCGTCGCGAACAGCGCGACCAGCGCCGCCGGCGCCACTTCAGGCAGCGCCCCCCACCAGCTCTGCTGCGTGTCGAACAGATAGAACGTCACCACCAGCGCAAGCGCCGCCGGATTGAAGACGTTGGCTGATCGCGTACGGATGACGTATTTGCTCGAGACCGCGAGCGCCGACGTGACGGCCGGCACGTACCAGGGCTCGAACGGGCTCAGCACCATCGCCACGATGAGCCCCGTGAGCAGCGCTCCATCGGGAAAGACCCACGCACCCTCTCGCCACCTGAGCATTGGTGCATCGACAACCATGGCCGCCAGCACCGCGCTCAGGAGACCGGGGACGACTCGCACTACGCCCTCGGCCGGCGCCGCGATACCCAGCACGAGCAGGAGCGCGAGAATGAGCAATCCCTTTGGCCGGCGAAAGAACCGCGTGAGTTCACTCCACACCGATCGTCTCCGGCCGCGGCCTCACGTACTCCTGTTGCATTCCACGGGTCGCGAATCGCTCGAGCGTGGACGTCACCATCAGCCCGTCCACGCCGTGCGACTCGAGCAGCCGGATTCCGGCTTCCGGGCCCAGAACGAACGCCGCTGTCGCCAGTGCGTCAGCCACCATGGCGGAGTCGGCGACGACGGTCGTGCTCACCGCGCCTGACGCCGATTGGCCGGTGCGCGCATCTATTATATGGTGCGCGGTGCCGGCGCCGGCGTGCGCAGGCCGTTTCTTGCCCTGTCGGTCCTGATCGCCCTCAGTCTGCCCGATCGCTTCACGCACTACATCTTCTGCGAGAAGTCCCGCACGGACAGGTCGCGCGACGCCCTCCGTAGTACGCCTATCTCGCTCGGCATCGTCACTCGCCAGGAAACCGGCCGTGTTCTGATTTCCCGCGCGCCGCTCGTAGTCGCCCGACGTACACACGGCGATGTTGGAGACGTGGAGCGTCTCGATCAATTCACCCTCGCGACGCGGATGGCGGATCCCCACCCGCCACGGTACGCCCTCTTCGTTGCATCCGCCGAGGTACAGGTCGCCGCCGGCATCGATCGCGAAGTTGGCGATCGGACGCAGCTCCCGCGCCGCGAGGTCGATCGCGAGGCCCTTGGCCACGGCGCCAAGGTCGAGCATGAGTGGCTCGAGCAGCGTGATGGTGTGCGCGGCTGGATCGAGGACGACGTCGCGAAACGTCACGGGGGCGCCGGCTGCAGGGCGCGACCCTGCGGTGCCTTCGGCAAGATCGCGTGCACCCAGTGCGTCGCCTGCGGCTCCGGTCGAATCCGTCACGGCGCCGGTCCGGAAGTCCGCGTTGAATCCCATCTCTTCCATGCGACGCCCGACGGTCGGATCGAACGCGCCGTCGGTCTCGGCGGCCACCGCCAGCGCGAATTGCACTGTCTGGAAGAGCAGCTCGCTCACCGGAACCGGCGTACCAACCTGCGCGCACAGCCGGCGCAGCTCGCTCGTCTCATCGAAACGCGAGCAGACCTCCTCGATGCGGAGAAACCAGTCGAGGGCACGCCCGACAATCGGCGCCCGGATGTCCGCCTGACGAGTAGCACCTCCGCCCGCGGACGAGCGCTCGAGAACATTGCCGTCACCGATCGCCTGGATGGTGACCACCGTCCCCATGGCGGCCACGCTGTGCACGTAGACGCGACTCACCTGGCCTTCGACAGCGCCTCGACGATGGCATAGTAGAACGCGTTCGTGCTCTGCGTAGCGCCCGACACGTAGTCCACCTCCGGGCTCTGGCGGCTCACGACCTGCGGCGGGAGCGCGGCGATCCAGGAGCAGGAGTATCGCGTGAGGCACTGCACGATCGACGCGCGAACGATGCGGCCGCCTTCGATCTGCACCGCCGCCTGGATGTCGCCGTGCCGCGATGTACCCCATCCGGTGTAGGTGCCATCCCTGAGCTTCGCCTCTTCCTGCGCTGCGTTCGCGGCGGAATCGGCAGATTGCGTGGAGTCGGGAACTCCGTTGGTCCTCGGTGTGTCGACCGCCACCACGACTGTAGAAGTCCCCGGTGCCGGCGCGCGCGCCGTGTCGAGCGACGTCGTCACCTTCGCGACCGAGCCGGGCGGAGTGGCGTGATCGGCGGACTTCGCGGCCGCGGCCACCGGTGCGTCGGCGACCTTCGGTACAGACGGAGCGGAGGAAAAGTGCGTTGACCCCTTCGCCGCTCGAGCGACATCAGCTCGGGGATCAGGACGGGATTCCTGCTTCGGTGCTGGTGTTGCGCTGTCGTGCTCCGTCGAGCTCTCGCTCGCGGCTGGTACCTTCGCCGAGGCGCTCAGCGCCAACTCGGGCGCGGTCGCGGACGGGGTTGGCGCCGCGTGGGCAGCCGGCCTTCGTCGAGCATCTTCATCGGAAAAGCTCTGCGCCGCGGCGCGGGTGCGCTGGTAGCCCGCCGCGTAGACGGCAACTATTGCCGCGGACCCCAGTGCGATCAGGCTGTTGCTCCTGCGTTTGCCCGAACCACCAGTCGCGCCCTTGGTCGCACCGCCCTCGCCGGTCGCCCCCCTCGCGTCGGTGGCGGCAGTGGCGTCCGTCCTGAAGTTCCCGGACGATTCCGCTGGAGATAGCCCTCTCGTTGAGACCTCGTGCTTTCGTCGCTTCAAATAGGGGCTCCGCGGTTGCGCCGACGCCCGATGGCCGACGCGGCCACACCGGGCCGTCGTAGATTACGCGATGGTCGGACGGGGCGCTGGGAAGGGGTGTTAAGGGGGTGACTTGCCCGGTATTCTGAGCGAAGATGGGGGGCACTTGTGCGCCGGAGACGGGTAACGATCGTGGTCCCGGCAGGCCGCGGATCTCAGCGAGGGAGTACGCCGTGAGAATCGGTCGAACCATCGCCGCCGTGCTGACTCTGGGGACGATTGCGCTGCGGACGGCGGATGCGCAGGCGCGCCCCGGAACGATCTCCGGCATCGTGCGCGACATGACCGGTCGCGCGCTTCAGGGCGCCACGGTGGTCGTCGATCCCGGCGACTTCGCCAGGCGCACCGATACTGATGCGGCGGGTCGATTCCGCCTCACCGGTGTCTCGCGCGGCGCGCACATCCTCCGCACCGTCAAGAGCGGATACCAGTCCGACGAGCAGTCCATCGACCTGCCGGCCGAAGGCCTCGACGTCACGATCGCGCTGCTGCGGTTCACGCAGCTCGACACTGTCCCGATTCGTGCCGCGCGCACCGGCATCTTCGGAACCGTCTTCACGCGGGGCGATCTGCATCCGCTCGACGGGGTCAATGTCGACGTCGTCGGCGCGCATGCATCCGCGAAAACACCGGCCACCGGCCGGTTCAATTTCGGTGCGGTGAAGGAAGGGGCGTACGTGGTGAACGTGCACCGGCCGGGGTTCCAGACACGCATGCTGTCGGTGTTCGTCCCGCACGACGGCGCGATCGAGCTGGCGGTGGCGATGGACTCGGCGCGCGGCATTACGGGATTCAAGCAGATGTCGATGGTGCTGTCGGAGTTCGATGAACGCGCGCTACGTCGGGGCAATCGGTCGACGGTGATCGCGCGGCAGGAGTTCGCCGGCCACTACGGCATCAACTTGAAGGACGCACTGCGCTACTCGCAGTCCTTCCTGCGCTCCGGTCTGATCGTCGTGGACAGTGTCGTGTGCGTGTTCGTGGACGGGATCGCGAAGGCGGGGGCGACGCTCAACGATTTTCAGGCGGGCGAGGTGGAGGCGGTCGAGATCTACGGGCTGTATCAGGATTACTCGAACACGCTGATGGACCGGTGGCCGCGAAACATGCCGTGCGGCAGCGGCGAGACGTCCACGCCGCGCAGCAGCCATCCCTTTGGATTGCGGTCGGGCCAGGCCGGTCTCGCCGGGAGCCTGGGGAACCCGGACCAGCGTGAGCCGATGGACAATCGAGCGCGGGCGGCGGTGGTGTGGCTGCGGCGGTGAGGGTGCGAAGGCACCGGAGTCCGGGTTACACGGGGCTCACACGCGCACTGCCACCCGCCGGTTCAGCATCAGCCATGCCGCCATCAGCGATCGCCTGGAGCGACGACTCCAGGCCCTCCCTCTTGATGATGTGCATGCCCAGCCGCGTGTGCGACACGCCCGGATGGAGACGGTAATCGAAACTCAGCATCCCGCTCTCCAGAACCGCGTCGAAATAGTAGAGATCGACCGGAGCCGCGTGCTGCAGCCGATCCGCCAGTTCCGTGAGGTGCGAGGCCACGAGGGTGACGCCTCGCGGGCAGGCTGCGAGACCCCTCACGATGAGTTCCGTCCCTTCCAGCGCGTCGTGCACGTTCGTTCCCTTGAAGGCCTCGTCTATCAGTGCGAACACACGCTCACCCCGTCCCAGCGCGTTGACCAGTTCGCGAAGGCGTCGCACTTCAGCGAGAAAGAAGCTCTCACCGCGTTGGAGGGAGTCACGCACCGTAATGGACGCAAAGATTCGGTCAAAGACCCCCAGGCGGACTCGCTTCCCGGGCACGGCCGCGCCCATCTGCGCGAGCAGCACCAGCACGCCGCACGCCCGCAGGTGCGTCGATTTCCCCGCCATGTTTGGGCCAGTGATGAACCTCACGCGCGTGCCGACGCCCATCAGAAGGTCATTCGGGACGGGTGCCTTGAGGAGCGGATGGAAGACATCACGGGCCTCCACAAACGGGGTCTCGCTGTCCACGATTTCGGGGTAGCTGAACCCCGGTTCGTTCTGGAGCGTGGCGAGGGCTTGCAGCGCGTCGAGTCGGCGCAGGGCGGACAAAACGGCGTTGAGCATTTCGCGTTTCGTTGATCGTACAGCATGGTCCAGGCGCACCAGCCCCACACCCGGTCGGACCCGCCTGATCGTGCTCAGAAGCGTGTCATCCATCGCGGCGCGAAAGCACTGGTGTATCTCGTGCAGATCTCCCTCCTCCTCAAGGAACATCTGGTCGAGGATATCCAGCGTGCCCTGGACGAAATCCAGCAGATCGCGGACACGGAGCAAGCCAGTCAGGGTCTCGTGGTACGTTTTCGGGTTGAAGGCGCGCATGAGCAGACCCGTGACGAGACTTCTTCCTAACGTCGCTGGCCTGCGGGCCAGGTATAGCTCCGTCCCGTTGAGGCCACGCTTCACCGCGTCGAGGGACAATCTCGGGAGCATCCCCGCGATGACCTGAAGGTCTCGCTGCCGCGACAGGATCGCCTGGGCCGACGTCAGCGGTGCGAGCAGCAGCCGTTCGAGCAACAGGCGGCTTTCAGGCAGTCTGGTACGATCGATGAAGGAGAGAAGGTCCCGGACCTGCCCGCTGGGGACGACAATCTCCAGGTCCAGGACGCTGTCGCGATCGATGTGAAGGGAGTCGGTGGTCATGACGTTTCCCATCGGCTGCATTCCCCACGTCGCCTCGCCACCGGTAGACTCGCCGAAGGCGATTGAGCAATGTGACCGCGACTCACTGCTCGCATTCCGCGCGCCGCCGAGCCAGTTGGTCGAGAATCTCCGGCTCTCCTTTCAGCTCGGCCAGCGGGGCGAGCTGTTCACGAACATAGTCCCAGTCCAGCTTGCCCGGCATCCGGAATCCTGCCCTCGAAGTGCTGCAACAGGATGTCGATGAAGTGCGCTTCGTTGCCGAACCCGGTGAGCAGGGTCAGATGGACGTCCACGGTGACACGGGGCTCTCCCCAGCGCTGCACGGCAAGGCCACCGATGAAACAGAAACGCCACCCCTGCGACTCACACACCTGTTGCAGGGCGGCCGCGGCCTGGAAGAGCTCAGTAATGGCGCCGTGCCCTCACGAACCAGCGCTGCTGCTCCACGAGCCCGGAGCTCTCACGACGTGATGGGGGCGCCTCCAACAGACCGCCGGAGAGCATCGCGATGGCGCGGTAGCCGTCCAGTTCCCGGAGCTCCTTGCGCCAGATGCGCTCCAGTGCCTCCCCGGCCCGCCGCCAGGTCTCGACCCAACGCTTTCCCGCGGCGATCTGTTCCGGTGTCCAGTGAGCGAGCGCCGAGGGTCGCGGAGGCGAGGGCATGCGTTGACTCTAATCGGATCGCCGGCGCGCGGCCACTGGATTGGCGACCACCCCGCTCCATCAGCATCGTCGCCCGGCGACGAGATCGAGTTCATCGTTGGACCAGGTGGCACACGCGTCCTGAAGTCGAGCGGGCAGCGCGCGGCGCCCACCACGACCGAACGGCTCGCCCACTTCGACCGGGCCACCGCACGCCAGCACGCCCGGCAGCGCGGGACGGTGCGAAAGACCCCAACCGCCGGTCGCGGTTGGACGCGCGACGCGCTCTACGACCGTGGCCGCGCTCGTTGACACGAACGACACCCGGTTTCCCGGGAAGCAGCGAGCGGCCACGGCGCTCCTGCGGCGCGGGATTGAGGAGGAATCACTCTTCCTCGCGCACCAGGGCCTGGTGGAGTTCGTTGCCGCGACCACCCGGCCTCTGAAAGGCGCGACACCGCTGCTGTCGCCGCACGACGCATGGCGTGAGGCGGAAGACCTGCTGCGACAGATTCCGGTGCTCTACCCCGACGAGGCCGTGGTGCGGACCGCGCTCCGCGGCGCAGCGGCGTACCAGCTCTCCTGGTTCGACGCCCACATGTGGGCCTATGCCGAGGTGAATGGACTGGGAACGCTCTACTCCGAGGACTTCGAGGACAGGCGGTTCTATGGCCTCGTTCAGGTGGTAAACCCGTTCCGCGCCGAGTAAGCCGTCCTGCTCAATCGCCCTCTTGCGCGAGAGCACATCACCGCGACGCGAACGTCCCGGAAGGCACCGACGTGGCGGGCGGGGATCGAGGCGGATGGTTTTGGCACTCGACTTCATGTCTTCGTTCCACCCCTTCACAGCACATCCACGCCCCGCCCCCCCCGTCGCGGCCAGTCCCACGGGACGCTCACGCGCCGGGCATTGGGGTCGTTGGCGCTCCGCTACGGAAGGATGACGCGTACTGGGATATTGAGCAACGACGCCGCGCTCGGGTCCTGCCCCGATTCCCCACTGTCGTTCGCACCCCAGCACCAGATCTCCTTCTCCTCAGTGAGCCCACAGGTGTGGTTCGCGTACGCGGCGATCTCTGTGAAGCGATGCCCTCCTGCGACCGCAATCGGCACGGGGAAGATCGGTGTCGTATCGTGGTCGTGGCCATTCCCCAGTTGTCCACCATAGTTATCTCCCCAACACATGGTAATTCCGGCGGTCGTAATCCCGCACGCGTACACCCCGTCAACGGAAATGGCGCGAAACGTGAGGTCGCCCCCAACGCGCACGGGGATGACGGCATGCGCCCCTGTGCCATGGCTGCCATTACCGGGTGTGTCCCTTTCTGAGTTGATAATCGAGTGGGTGCCTAACAAGTATTACGCAGCATCCTCCCGGATCGATGAACTCCGCTTCGCTAACGCCTGCTGCAACAAGGGCAGCTGCTCGTAGCCCTTCACGCGACGGAACTTCGCTTCGGCGGCGAGGAGGGCCGCAGCACACCAGCGCAACTTCGGATCGCTGGTTCGCCAATGATCGATGCGCGCCGTCCGGTCCTCCACGCGCACCATGACGCTCTCGATCACATTCGTCGTCTTGAAACTCTGCCCCAACTCGGGGAACACATCGAGCCGGTGGAGCGTCAGCGTTTCCTCCAGACCCTCCAGCAACCTCGGTGCCGCCGATTCGTTCAGGACCCGCAGCTCGTGGTGGAGCGGGAGCAGCGCGCGCTTGGCATCGCCGTAGTGCGGGTGCGCGTAGGGCGCCCGCAGTTTGCCGCGCCACTTCGCCTCGTCGCCCTTGGCGAGATCGCTCACGACGTTCTCGCGTTTGTGCCACTGACAGCGCTGCACCTCGGCGCGATCCCCATACACGTCCGCCACGCCGGCACGGAGACCCTTGCCCCCATCGACCACGACCAGGAGCCGTCCCGTCGGGGCCACCCCGCGCTCCGTGAGCTCGCGGAGGAGGGCCGCACAGACGCAGCCGCTCCTGCTTCACCGTGCCACAGCGCCGACACGCCACGCGCCGGAGATCGAGATCGGGATAGATCCGGCGATCGCCACACGAGAGATCCCGGACGCGGCGCGTTTGCCGATCGTACCAGGTGTGATACAGCAGACCACACGTCCCGCAGCGCGTTTTTTTGAGCGCCGCGTGAGGGCAATGACCCGCGCGTGCGGATCCCCGAAGATCCCCACGACGGTGGGACTGGACCAGAACCCCGGGAAGCGGTACACATCCCAGAGCCGGCGTTTGCGACGATGTCTTGGCATCCGCTCATCATGCACCATCGCCCCACAGTCGCAAGCCTCCGCCTGCTCTCTCCCCCCAACCCCTGTTTCCGCTCAATTTCACCCACTCGATCGGGAGAAGACCCATTCTTATGAAGGGGACCGTCTCACCTAAACTTGGCACAGAGGGGAGTGCGCGGCGGCGACTGAGTTGCTTCGGTGACGCAAGCTGTCAGGAGAATAAGTTCCAGAGGAATGTGGCAACCGGCGCCACGGGGTGGTGTACGGCTCTGTGAGCGCATAGGACGATCCTCGTCATGGGCACGGCGTCTCATTCATCGCTATGCAGATGACGGTTAAACGGCTGCTTGGCGAGCACGCACGTCAACTCAGAATCGTCACACATTTCGACGATTCGTCTCAGGGCGCGTCGATGCCCAGCGGAATGAGCACGACGCGATCGAATTCCGCTCGAACAACAGCAAGCGACGCCGCGTCCAACTCGGTCAGCCGTCTCCGCATCAGTCGCGTGGCTGCGCTCCGGAGCCTCGCCTCATTCACGCCGAGCTCGTCAGCAGCAGCCTCCCAGCTGCGCCAGCGAGTCTTCTGTCCGACGGCGCGCAGCAGGATAACCCAGTCGAGAAAGACCTTCGGCGTCACGCCTTTGGGAATGGTCGCGTGCCACCGGCGCGCGAGGTCGCTCCGACTTCGCCCGACAAGGGCCGCGAGATCATCGAGCGTTCGGACCGGTCTTCGACTTCGACAGGCAGCGGCAATCGCGTTGGCGAGAATCGGCGATACCTTGTTTGTGCGCTCGGCATTCCGCGCCACCCGTCGTAACCAAGTTCGCTCCAACGCTCGCGCCATCGCCGCAGGAAGCCCAGTCGCAACGGCATTCAGCGACAGGAGTTCTGCGGCACCCGATTCGAGACCCACAGCTGGAGTCAGGCTTTCCAGGCCCTCACGGATTATGAATACCAGCGGGATGTCAGGAGCCGCCTGCTCGAGCTCTCGCATGTGATAAGTCAACTCGGGCTCGAACTGCAGTATCGGCATGATCGCGCAGTCCGCTCGCGCTGCTGCCCGCTGGAACTCGTCCCATATCCCGTACGAGCTGACCGCCGCTTCGGAGCGCAGTGCTTCTCGAACGAGGCGGTCAATATCATCCCGCACCTTCAGGGCGACAACCGCGCGCAACGGAGGACTGACCGACGACATCCAGCTTCTCCTTGCTTCCGTGACCCGCCACGGACCCACCGCACCGGAGCAGACGACCGCGATCAACACGCCCATTGCCGAACTCAGGCAGTCTCACGCCCTTTTCTACTATTTCACGCGCTGTCGTCGCCCACCGACACGCCATGGGAAATGGCGTTACACCGTGTAACCCCCGCGCGGATTGCCTGGGGCGGGGCGACGCGCATGAAGCGCCTACTCCCCCCATTGCTGTGCTCTTCAGTGCGACGCCTCCGAGTTCCACAAGCCGTGCTCGAACGCTGGCAAGGCGCGCGGGTGAGTCGAGCACTTGCCGTGGACGGTCGCGCGTGCCGCGCGGCGGCGGCGCACCGCGTCGCCGCCACTAACGTCGTCTCCGCGCCAGTGCACGTCGCAAGCTGCAGCGGTTGCGTTGAGACGTCCACGATGTGAAGGATGATGATGTGTCAGATCGCGTCGCTGCGCGGACTCGCCTGGAGCGCCGTCAGCTGCATGGCTCGACGAGAGCTGCTGCAGCTGGCGCAAGACTGGCTGCAGGCTACGACGTAACGGGCACTCGAAGTCACCGAACTCGACGATCGTGACCGGCGCGGACGCCGAGCCCCAACGCCCCCCGGAGCGACGTGCTCCCGCCAAACATCAATGTACGAACCGTGTCCTCTACCGCACTCGAGCGCTGCGTGTCCGCGCGTGGGAACCAGGTATTCCGGACGAACGAGACCGCGACGACGAGCGCGGACACTACGAGGGAGCCCGATACCACATCCTTGAAATGGATCTGCATTGGTAGCGTCGTCCCTCACGCGGACGGTCAGCACTCACGCGCCGAAGCCTGCGTCCTCCGTCATAGAAAGGCTGCTGAACCGGAGGCGTCATCACTCGCCCAACGGGGCAAGAATCACTGCGCCTCACCAGAACAGTACAGGAAGAACTGCGATGGACTGCAGCCTCCTCCTCTCTGGTGCACAGTCCGCCGCTCAGTGTGCACTCTGGGAACGCGTCGTGACGACGACGAGCGCGCCGGCTAGCGATCGATTCGCTTCCGCGCGCGTGGTGATCATCGGCTCAACTACCACGCCTTGGACGCTGCGTCTTCCAACCGCGACCAGCTCCAGGATCTCGTTGAGGCCGCGGGAATTGAGGCGCCGTGAGACGAATCGCGGGAAAGTGGGACGAATTTCTGTTGACTGCATTCTCAGTAAGCAGCACCTTCGACCCGGAGTGAATCGTGACGCGTGAAGCCAGTTGCCAAGAGCGTGAGTCTGACTAGAACGTGACGTAGCCTTCGCCGGTGCTGGTTAGCAGACGTTGTCTGCGGCGTGACTCACGCCCTTGGTGAGCACGTACCGGTTCGGTGTTGCGTGGACTCCTTATCATCATACAGGCAATAGGGCCACCGTGGAGCTGGTCGCGTGGAGAACTTAACACTCAAGGCTGCTTCCCATCGCCCGACGGCTGCCGGCTTCGGTACCCACCGCCGAGCAGTGGGCAACGGCATTTCTGTTGAATCCCTTGTCTGAACGGGCACGTCGTCGGACCCGAAATTCCCCGTGACGTCTCGTCTTGAAGCGACCGTTTCGGCAATCTTGGCCGTCGCAGCGCTTGTGGTGGCGGCATCATTCGCGCACCGCGAGTTCGCAGGGGACCGCAGTGCGACAGAAAGGGAAGTGACTGCCCTCGTTTTTGAACCCCGGTGGCGAGAACTACTGCAGGTCGGCAGGGACCGGGGCGACTCGGCCGCGCCGATTCAGATTGTGGAGTTTGCAGACTTCGAGTGCCCCTTCTGTAGGGAGTTCGCCGGAGCACTGCAGATAGTCGAAGAAAAGTACGGCACCAAGATTAGACAAGTCTTCATCCACACTCCGAGCCCGACTCACCGCTTCGCGTATTCTGCGGCCCGCGCAGCCGAATGCGCTGGGGAACAGGGTCGGTTCTGGACTATGCACGACGTGCTCTTCGCCAAGCAAGACTCATTCGGGTTGAAATCGTGGCAATCCTTCGCTGCAGAAGCGGGTATAGCCGATCTCCACTCGTTTGACCGCTGCGCGCGCAGCTCAACCAAGGTGCTTGCCGTTGAGCGTTCGCTTGCGGCGAGAGCCGCGTTCCAGGTAACAGCCACGCCAACTGTGATCGTGAACGGATGGCGGTATACCGCGCCCCCGAATGATTCGCTCCTAGTCGAGGCGATAGAGCGTCTACTCGTCGGCGCTGCGCCGACCGTAAATGGACGCAAGTACCAGCGGCCCAAAGGAGGAACGTGACCATGTGGCGCCCCAATCTCTTAGCCCGATCGACTCTCGTGCTCGCGGCAACCGTGGGACTCTCTACGATGCGCGTCTCGGCGGCACCTGCCCTATACGTTGACTGCGGGCAACTACCAGCCTGCCAGTGGCGTCTCTTTTGTTACAACTACAGCCCGCCGACTCCCTACGAGCTCACGTGTTCTGGTTTCGACGAACTGGGGAATCTCGTGTTCTGCGGCTCCATCTGCGTGAGCAATTGCGACTATGCGGCAGCACAGTGCCGGCTTGCCTTTCCCTAACGCGAGCTGATCTCCGCGCTCTGAATCCACGGTGTCACGAACAGGTACGGTGGCAGGCAGAGTCGAAACAACGACAGGCTTGGCAGGGTGCTTTCGCTCATCGAGCTCTCTCGGTCCGCACGATACGGTAGACCGTCAAATGACTGGCGCCATCGGCGTCCCGCCGTCGCACCAGAACGTCTCCGGCGCCGAAACCGATGACCTCGAGAGGAAGGCCGTCCTTCTCGGGAATCGGCAAGACCAGACGGCCGACAAGACGACCCGTCCGGTCAAAGGCCGTCCAGACGTCTGGCGCAGGATAAGAGAGGCGATAGTCCTGGATCCATAGGCCGCCGGCAGCGTCAACGTGAACGCCGGCGTACGCGGGCCAGGTTGTTCGAACCGGAGAGGTCCGCCGCCGCGCGCGAATGCGCGAGATTTGTGCGGCTCGTTGCGAGGGTGTCATGCCGGGGAACACCATGCTGCCCAAGCGACGGTCGACATCCGCCTCCGTGATGCGGCGTTCGGGGTCGGCACTGCGCACGATGCTGAGAAGCCTGCCCGCGGAACTGTAGATCTTGAGTTCGCTGGGCCAGCCGTCGCCGTAATAGAGCCGCTCACCAGCCGCGACGATCGCGGCGTCGAACTGGCTGACGAGGTCGAATCCCTGGCTTGGAAACTCACCCAATACATCCACGACCGACCCGTCAGTCCGCAGGCGCGTCAGGCGCTTTGGACCGGCGACGGCGGTCGGAGCAACGGCCGAGCGCTGAAGGACGAAACTTCCATCGTCGAAGCAGAAATCGTCGCTCGGGCTTCCCAGATCGCGCCGAGCGATCGTGCGTACGATCGTGCCCGCTCTGTCGAGTACCGCGAGGCGCCGGTTATACTCATCGTTGACGACGATGGTGTCGCCGTGCGTGCGGCAGATCGCCGTGAGGTAGAGAAACTCCTTCGCCCCCTGACCGGCCCGACCGACGATCCTCAGTCGCTTCCCCTTTGCGTCGAAGTAGTGCACGCGTGCGACATCAATGACCGCGAGGCCGCCATCGCTGAGGCGGACGCCGCGGAGATATCCCTGGTCGTGATGAAATTCGACATCCGGATCCGACTCCAACCCGCCGACGTCGAGCAGGGGTGGACCGAGTCTGTACGCCACGGGCGCGCTGACACGGGCGGCGTTCGCCACGATCCGAACGTCTGCACTGTCCCGGATGGTCGGGTGCTGAGCGACGAGGTCGCCAGCGGCGGGCACGAGGACATCGCCGACACCCGCCCAGGCAGCCAGCGAGAACCGGAGAAGGGGAGTCACAGGCAGCGTCATCTGCGGAAAGCGGGATCCTGTACAACAGTATAGGTGGCTGCCGTTCAGCTGACACGGCGCCGTCACGCGCCGTCCGTTTGCACATCTACCGCTCGCCTCCCTCGCCCCTTCCGCTGTCACATGGGGGAAAGGGGAGGCGAGGACATGCGTTGACTCTAATCGGATCGCCGGCGCGCGGCCACTGGATGGGCGACTGCTCTTCCATCAGAATCGTCGCCCGTGCCGCGTGCATTTCGCCTGATCAGAACCTCCTCGAATCGATGCGTTCTCGCTCGTGTGCGGCGGTCGATGTCCCGGAAGGCACCCACGTGGCAGGGAACGGGTCCAATCCCCTTGAACCACAGGGCATCGGCCCCCCTCCCCTGCACGGCACGGGACAGGTCGTGGCACTGCTCGCGCACACTGGCATAATCGCCGAAGCGTTAGGTGGCCCGGCAGTCGCGTCCTCTACGGCGTCGCGCCCTTCCTGAGCCAGATGACCCAGGCGGCGGGACTATGCCCCGGCCCACGTGACCCGCGATAGCGCGGATTGCAGACGTGAGCCGCGCGGGCCAGAATCGTCCCCGACCAGTCGCTGTTCTCGGGGAAGTACTCCAGCGCTTCGACCTCCGACGCCAGATAGGCGGCGAGCGGCCGCACCACCGGGCGATCCCCGTCGAGCAGGAGACAGACGGGATTCTCGCACTCCTGTCTGCTCTGGCTGCCGTTCATCCGGAGCCTCGCGGCAGTCAGCGTGAGCGGCAGCACATCGCAGAGGTTTGCCGCTCCGAATCCAGCCAGTTCCTCCCGCGATATCACCCCGGCCTTCGTCGACTTCCAGGCCATGCGGTCGTGCAGATCGTTGAATGCAAACGTGTCCCGGCCGAACCCGCTGAACGCCATCACCTCGACCGGCGACAGTTCGGTCGCGAGCCGGGGCATGCGCAGTGTGTCCTCGCGCTCGCCGGAAATGGTGAACGACCCGAAGTACGCCGCGTAGCCCACCTTCCTGATGCGCACCAGCAACGTGCCGCGCTTGACCTTCGGCACGATCACGTGGCCGCTGGAATCGGTCCGCAGATGATTGTCGATGCCCTCCGCCACGACGTCGGCGTCCGTCACGGGCTGGTCGTGATCGTCGAGGACCACCGCCGAGAAGCGCAGCTCCGATCGCTTCTCGCGAATGCGAACGGCCTCGAGGACCGCAGGGATCGGCGTCAGGGTGATCACCACTGCGGTGTCGGAGGCGCCGATGGTCAGCGGGATCACGGCGGGTCGGTAGCCGAGGCGCCTGACGTACAGATCGTACCCGCCGGCTCTGAGCCCGAGAAGCGCAAACCTGCCATCGTCGCCCGTCACCACGGCGCGCCCCACGGGCTGGAGCTCGACCTGTGCGCCGCCCACCGGCGCGCCGACATCGTCGACCACTCGGCCGCGCAGTGCGGTGCCTTGTGCCTGAACCCGATGGCTCATGAGAACCCCGAGGAGGCACAGAATCGCCATCATTAGGCGACCGGTTCCAGCGGAGCGCCGCATCGATTACCTCGTCACGCGCAGACGCACGATATACAGCTCGCCTTGCTCTCCGGTCCGCGTTCCCCACGCCGTGTCGCCGCGGATTACGTCGAGTCCCGTGTGCCGCGGGACGTGCACCTCGCCGAGGTACGTTCCATCGGGCTCGAACACATCGTAGACCGCCGGTTCGACCCAATTGATGGGTGGCGGCCGGTCCGGTTTCGTGGGCTGTCCGGAGTCCATGTGTTCCGCCGTCACCGAGCGGCGCACCCAGATGCGGCCGCGCTCGCCGATGAGGAAGCCGCGATAGGGCGCCTTGGTAGCCGGGATCGGCGGAATCTCCGACGTCATGAACCGGCCCTGGTTCTTGCGCATCCAGTCGTTGACCGCTTCGTACTCCGCGCGCTCCTCCGGCAATACCTGCACGGCGGGGACGGTGCGTTCGATGCGGGTGACGCGCTTTCCCGGGCCCCGCACCTCGAAGTGGTAGGCGTCGGTCACCCCGACCACCAGGTAGCCTAACGGGCTCCACGCCCAGACCTTGCTGGGCAGGAACCGGCCGCCACCACTTTCCGACTCGCCGGCGATGACCGGATCGGGAATCGTGTCGACGATATGGCCCTTGTCATCCAGGTGGAGCAGTCCGATGCGCCACGCCTTGTTCGCCTGCGGCGGCTCCTGGAGGATCTTGAGGTATGCCTGATCGGCGGTGTCGAGCACCATCGCCTGCGCGGTGAACAGTCCGCTCGACACCGACCACTGATCCGCCGGCGTTCCATCCGCGTTGTAGACGTTGAGCCGCGAGTTGCGCGGATCGCGCATGACGATCCGGCCATCGCGGCGCACCGCCAGCCCGAGCGAGGCATCCCGGTATTCGCCGGGTCCGGATCCGGCGCCGCCTAACGTCCTGACATACTTGCCGTCGGCGTGGTAGTACCGCAGCGCCGGCACCTGGCCGTCGAAGACGTAGATACCGCCTTGGGCATCGACCGCCATGTCCTGGATCTGTCCCAGCATGTACTCGTCGCGGCCGTCCAGCTCGCCGATGGCGAGCTCTTCGACCATCGTGGCCGGCTTCCCCCAGACGCTGCCGGAGACGGTCCGCACGGTGACCGTGTCGCCGACGGTGTCGCGTTCGGCGACCCAGGTGCCGAGGTCCGAGGTCGAGCCGGCGCGGCAGGCGCCCGCGACGAGCGCTACCCCTGCGATCACCATCGTGACGCTGCGCCGTTTGGCGTCATATGGCAGTTGCATCTGCACTCCCCGGGTCGCCATGCTCAGTCGATATACATGGTGACAACGATCGCCCCAGGCAAGAGGGTGCGATGAGCGGCATCTCTTCGATCTCTGTATCCTCTGCGGTAAGAGCATTGCAACCGCAGAGGACTCAGAATCTCATCGGTCGGGGCTCGCACGCGCCGGACCCTGGCACGGCTCGCCAACGCTGGCGCGCCAGGCAGGATCTCTGCGATCTCTGTGTCCTTGTATGTCTTCATTGAAGAGTGTTGGTTCGGGACGGCGGCAGCTCGATCATCGTGGCCGGGGCGTACAGAGCCCGTCGCAGAGTAGGAGCGCCGCCCCACCGATCGCTCGAAGCCCGAACAGCTACCTGGGTCGACGAGAACCCGCATCTTGCAAGGCAGGGCGCGCGCGATCCCAACGCGGAGTGCCACAGATGTCCTACGTGGGGATTGATGTCAGTAAGGCGACCCTCGACGTCGCCGTGCATGCGGGGGCGACGCAGCAAGTGCCCAATGACCCCGCCGGCTGGGCGCGCCTCATCACGCACCTCCGGACCGTGGAGGCCGCGCTGGTCGTGCTCGAAGCCACCAGTGTCTACCATCGGGGCGTGACCACGGCGCTCGTGACGGCGGGGATCCCGGTCGCGGTGGTGAACCCGCGCCAGGTGCGCGAGTTCGCGCGCAGCACGGGGCAGCTCGCCAAGACGGATCGCCTGGATGCCGCCGTGCTCGCCCGCTTCGCCGCCATGGTGCGCCCCACGCCCCGACCGATTCCAGACGACGCCACGCAGGCGCTGGCGGCGCTCCTGGAGCGCCGCCGCCAGCTCCTCGAGATGCTCGGCGCGGAACAGAACCGGCTCGCCGTGGCGCGGCCCGAGGTGCGCGCCAGTGTCCGGCAGGTCCTGCGCACGCTGGAGAAGGCGTTGGCGGCGACGGACGCTGACGTCGATCGCTGGATCCGGGAGAGTCCCGTGTGGCGGGCGGAGGAGGCGCTCTTGCGCAGTGTGCCGGGCGTGGGGCCGCAGACGGCGCGGTTGCTCATCGCCGCCCTCCCCGAGCTGGGGCGCCTAACGCGTCGCGAGATTGCGGCCTTGGTGGGCGTGGCCCCGCTCGCCTGCGATTCCGGCACGCTGCGCGGGCGCCGCCGCTGTTGGGGCGGACGCCGGCACGTGCGGGCCGTGCTGTACATGGCTGCGCTCACGGCCAGTCGCTGCAATCCCGTGCTGCGGCCGTGGTATCGCCAGCTCCGCGCGGCGGGCAAGCCGGTGAAGGTCGCCCTGACGGCGTGTATGCGTCGGCTCCTCACGACCCTCAATGCCATGGTGAAAACGCAAGCGGCGTGGCGTCCGCCCGTCGCAATTGTTCCTTGACTTTTAACACAGCTACTCTGCGGTAAACAGTTCACCGCAGAGAACGCGGAGGACGCAGAGTCTCACCGCTCCTTGGCTCGGACGCGCCGGCCCTGACACTGCTCGCCGCGCGCTGGCGCGCGAATAGGTCCCTCTGCGGTCGCTGTGTTCTCCGCGGTCGACCCGCAGGGTCAGCCGGAATTGACCATGCGCTTGATGCCGTCCTTGAGACGCGGGACGTGGAAGTTGATCAGGAGCCCCATGCGATGGCCGCTCAGCTTGAGATAGGAGAGGAGCTGCGCTTCATGAATCGGGAGGAGCTTCGCGATCGCCTTCAGCTCCACGATCACGCAGTCCGAAACCACAAGGTCGAGTCGGTAGCCGAGATCGATCCGCATCCCGTCGTACACCACCGGCAGCGCCAGCTCGGCTTGGAGCGGCACGCCACGCTTGATCAGCTCGTAGCGCACACAGGCCTTGTAAGCACCTTCCAGCAGCCCCGGACCGAGCGCCGAGTGCACTTGGATCGCCGCATCGACCACTTCCCCGCTCACCCGGTTCACCGCGTCCTCGTCCACGTGGGCACTCCGCGGTACTGGAAGTCAGACCTTCGGCACTTCCAGAAAGCTGCGGTACGGCCGTCACACGCGCGTCACCCGCGTCGCCGGGCTCAGTCCCCGAACGCCGGCCTCGGCTCGCTGTCCTCGGGACTCTGCGGTGGAAGCACTACCGCCAGCGGCACCGGCTTGCGCCCCAGCACCCGCGCCGCCAGATCGTCGAGCAGCGTGTACACCACCGGGACGATGAACAGCGTCAGCAGCGTCGACGTCACCAGCCCGCCGATCACCGCGTGCGCCATCGGCGACCGCTGCTCCGCCCCCTCGCCTAACGCGAGCGCCAGCGGCAGCATGCCGAAGATCATCGCGCAGGTCGTCATGATGATCGGTCGCAACCGGATCCGCGCCGCGCTCAGGATCGCCTTGGTCCGCTCCACTCCGCGGTCGCGCTCATGATTCATGAAGTCGATCATCAGAATGCCGTTCTTGGTCACCAGTCCCATCAGCATGATGATCCCGATCATCGACATGATGTTGAGCGACCCCTTCGTGATCAGCAGCGCCAGCGCCACCCCCACGAACGACAACGGCAACGCCAGCATGATCGCCAGCGGCTGAATGAACGACCCGAACAGCGACGCCAGAATGAGATAGATGAAGACCACCGCGAGAATGATCGCCTCCATCACGTAGCCCTTCGTCTCCTCGAGATTCTGCACGTCGCCGCCGAACACGGTGTGATAGCCGGGCGGCAGACCGATCGCATTGATGACCTTGGTCGCCGCGTTGGCGACATCGCCCATGTTGTAGTCGGGGAGCACACCGGCCGACACCGAGATCTGCCGCTCGAGGCTCCGCCGGTCGATCTGCTGCGGACCCACACCCGCCCGGATGTCCGCCACCTGCGCCAGTGGCACCGTGATCGCCTGCCCCGTGCGCAGATCGATGTTCGCGCTCAGGACCGGGATGCGCGCCACGTCCTCGGGCGACACCCGCATCGAATCGGGATACACCACCATCACGTCGTGCTCGTAGCCGTTCGCATCCTGCCACCGCGTGGCCCGCTGTCCCTGAAACAGCGGTTGGAGTGTGGACGAAATGCTGGCGATGCCGAGCCCCGCGGCCCAGGCCTGCTGCCGGTCGACCTGCACGTTGAGCTGCGGGATCTGTCCCTCGTCGCTCGACGTGGGCTCCGCCATCCCGGGGACCGTTCGCATCGCCTGGAGCACCTGATCGGCCGCGATCTTGAGCCGCGTCTCCTCCGGTCCCTGCACGTAGATCTGGATCGGCGTGTGGCCGCCGCCACCGAAGATGCTCCGCTGCGGCTGGATCGACGCGCGCACCGATGGCATCGCGGCCAGCTGCTTGCGCAGATCGGTCTCGATGTCGGCTTCCGACCGCGTGCGGTGTGCGCGGCACGGCGCGACGATCGCCCCCACCATCTCGCACAGCCGGACGTAGATCTGGCCGTTGTTCGGGCCCCCGCGACCGCCGCCACCGATCGAGATGTACGTGAACTGGACGTCCGGGTCGCGCCGGAGGAACACCGCCACCTCCTGCGTCCGCGCGATCGTGTACTCCAGCCGCGAGCCCGGCGGCGTACGCACGCTGACGTTGAATTCACCGGCGTCGTACGGCGGAATCCAGGTGAAGCCGAGCAGCGGATAGATCGCGAACGCAGCCCCGATCGCCACCAGCGCCACAGTGACCACGATCGCGCGATGGCGAAGCGACCACGCCAGCCAGTTGCGGTAGCGGTCGGCGACGCGCTCGAACCCGTCGTCGAACGCGAACGCGAACCGCCGAATGGGATTCCTGGTCCGCTTGCGCGTCTCGGCGTGCCCACCGTGTTCCAGCTCGGGGTCGGCCCAGACACTCGACAACATCGGATCGAGCGTGAACGAGACGAACAGCGAGACCAGCACCGCAAATGCCACGGTGACGCCGAACTGGTAGAAGATCTTCCCGATCTGTCCGCCCATGAACGCCACCGGGACGAACACCGCCACCACCGCCAGCGTCGTCGACAGCACCGCCAGTCCGATCTCGCTGGTGGCTTCCATCGACGCCTTGTAGTGATCCTTCCCCATCTCGATATGACGCACGATGTTCTCGCGGACCACGATCGCATCGTCGATCAGCAGCCCGATCGCCAGCGACAACGCCAGCAGCGTCATCGTGTTGATCGTGAAATTGAACAACCACATCGCGAAGAACGCCGAGATGACCGACACCGGAAGCGTGAGCCCGGTGATGACCGTCGAGCGCCAGCTGTTCAGGAACAGATAGATGATCAGGATCGTGAGGACGGCGCCCAGCATGATCGTCTTCTGCACGTCCGACAGCGAGCTCCGGATCTTCTCCGAGTCATCGCGAACCAGGATGAACTTGATATCGGGCGGCATGGAGTGCTCCATCTCCGCCACCTTGGCGCGCACCGCGTCGGCGACCTCCACGGTGTTGGTGCCCGACACCTTCAGCACCTCCACCGACACGGCGCGCGTGGTATCCATGAACGCCGCCGACCGCGCCTCGGCGTTCCCGTCGATCACCGTGCCCAGATCGCGCACCCGCACCGGCACGTTCGCCCGCGTGGCGACGACGATATCGTTGAACGCCCGCGGGCTCACGATGCGTCCGGTGATCCGCACGAGCTTCTCCACATCGCCGCGGTAGACGCGGCCCGCAGGCACTTCCTGGTTCTCGCGGGACAGGGCTTGCGTTACCTGGGTGGGACTGATCTCGTACGCGCGCAGGGCGTCGGGGTTGAGCTCCACCCGGATCTGGCGCGACGTGCCTCCGACGACGTTCACGCCCCCCACGCCCGGAATCGACTCGATGCCGATCGCGATCACCTGCTCGGCCAGGTCGGTGAGATCGCGAATCGACCGCTCCGAGGACTGCACCGAGATCGACATGATCGGGCGGTCGTTAGGGTCGAACCGCATCACCACCGGGTCATTGGCGTCGGGCGGCAGCTGGCGCCGGATCCTGGCGACCTTGGCCACCACTTCCTGCTGCCCCTCCAGCACGTTGACGCCGAGCTCGAGGTTCACGCGAACATTCGAGCTGCCTTCCTGCGACGACGAGTTGATCTCGCGGATGCCCTGCACCGTGTTGAGGGCTTCCTCGATCGGGCGCGAGACGTCGCGTTCCATGACCTCGGGCGAGGCACCAGGATAGGTGGTGCTGACGCTGACGACGGGATAGGTGACGTCCGGATACTCGTCGATCGCAAGGCGTCGGTACGACACCAAGCCGAGCACCAGCAGCGCCACCATCATCATGGTAGCGAAGACCGGCCGTTTGATGGAGACGTCAGAGAGGAACATTGTTAGCCTGGCGGCTTCGGCACCGGATTGTCGCCGCCGCGCGGCGCGCGGGGCTCGCCTCGACCCTTGCCGTTCCCACCCCCACGGCGGCCGGAACCACCGTTCCGCATCGGGCGGCTCCGCCCCGGCTCCGGTGCGCGCGCGATCGTCACCTTCACACCCCGCCCCAGCGCGCCGATGTTCCCGACCACAATTTCATCGCCCTCGTTCAACCCATCGATCACCTGGGCCAGTCCGGCGACTTCGTTGATGATGCCGAGCTGCACCGGGGCGAAGTCCACCACGTCGTTCAAGATGCGGTAGACGAACGGCTGCGACTGCGCCTGCACGTAGCGGACCGCGGCCGTGGGAATGATCATCGCGTCAGGCACCAGCCGGGTGATGATCCGGCCGGTAGCGAACGTGTTCCCCTTGAGGCTCCCGTCGGCATTGGGCAGCTGGAGATAGACCGAAACCGACCGGTTGGCCGGGTTGATGGTCGGACTGACCCGCGCCACCTTGCCGTCGAGGTCGCGGCCGGCGGCGCTGAACCGCACGGGCTGCGACGGTCGCACATCGCCCGCGAACCGCGCCGGCAGCGCCGCCTCGAGCTCGAGCACGTCGTTGCGCACGATGGTAAACACGGTGGCGCCGCGCGCCACATGCTCGCCGGTCTCCACGCTACGCACGCTCACCGAGCCCGTGGTCGGCGACAACACCCGGGTATCATCGAAGTCCTGGGTAGTGGCGCGCAAATGCGCTTCCGCCGCTGCCTGACGCGCCTGGGCGGCCACCAGCGTCTGCTGGGCGGTGCGCAGGTCGCGCTCGGGGATCGCGCCGGCCTTGAACAGCTCCGCCGACTGGTCGGCGTTCCACTGGCTGTTGGCGACGTCGGCCTTGGCCGACTCCAGATCGGCTTCGGCCGACTTCCGCGCGCTCTCCTGATTGCTGTTCTCGAACCGCGCCAGCACCTGCCCCTTCGTCACGCGGTCGCCCGCGCGCACGGTGACGGCCTCGACGTTCCCCTCGATCCGGGCGCGCACGGCGATCTCCTCGATCGGCTTGAGGTCGCCCTGGATCGCGATCGCGTCCTCGATCGGCCCGCGGGTCACGTCGGCCACGTCGTTAGGTCCGAGGACCACCGACGTGGCGCCGCGTCCTCCCGCGCGTCCGGCCCCGCCGGGGCGCGAGCCGGCCGGCGTGCCGACCGAATCGCCCGGCGGATCGGCGGCCGGCGGATTGCTGGCCGAGGCGGCGGCGCCCGACTGGCCGCAGGCGATCATCGCCGACAGGGTCGCGGCGAGGGCGAGCCCCTTCATGAACGGTCGAGCCACGGAGTGTCTCTCAGCGTGAGGCGGGTCGCGTGGGCGGGAGTGGGATGTCGTGCCCACGCGCGCGCGCCAGCTCCGCAGCCGCAAGATAGTAGTCGATGGAAGCGCGGGCGGCATTCACCCGCGCGGTAAACAACGACGCCTGCGCGTCGTTCACCTCCAGCTGCGTCCCCAGCCCGCGCTCGAAGCGAAGCGCCGCGATACGATATGCTTCTTCGGCTTCGTTCGCGTTCTGGTGTTGCGCATCGAACGTCGTCTCGGCCCGCGTGAATTCCGCTTCGGCCCGGGCGAGCTCGACCGCCACCGTCTCCTTCTGCAGGTCCAGCTGCGTCCGCGCCAATCGTTCGTTCGACGACGCCAGATCCAGGTTCCCCTTGGTCTTCAGTCCGTCGAACACGAACCACTGCACCTGCACGCCGAACGACCGGTCCGGATACCAGCCGTTGTTCTGGCAGACCTTGCCGGCGGTCGATCCGGGCGGGCAGGCCGCCTCCGATGTGTGCCCCCAGACAGTGGGGAAGCCGGGCGACGCCGGCAGCGCCGTGTATCCGGTCTGGAAAAAGACGCTGACGGTGGGAAGGAAGTCGGCGCGGGCCACACGGACCGCCTCGCGTCGGGCATCGAGCGACAACGTCGCGGCGCGCACCGCCGGCCGCACCACGGTCCGGTCGCTGTCGGCGGCCACCGCCTGCACCGTCGAACGCAGCGCGGCGGTGTCGAGCTCCACGGCGAGGACGATCGGAGCGTCGTTAGGCAGATTGAGCAGCTGGCGCAGCGTGATGTCGGCCAGCTCGCGGTCGCTCCGCGCCTGCTGCAGCCCCGGTTCCAGATTCGACCGGTCCACCCGGGCCTTGAGCACGTCGTAGCGCGAAGCGCGCCCGGCCTTCTCCAGCTGCTCCACCTGGGTGAGTCGATCATCGGCCAGCGCGGCGTTCCGCTCCTGAATGTCCACCAGCTCGCGGGCCAGCAGCGCGCCCAGATAGTCCCGCTGGGCGTCCACCGACAGCCGGGCTTTCGTCTCGGCCAGGGTGAGCTGCGAGGCGCCGCGCGTGTCGCCGGCCGCCCGCATCCCCGCCCAGATGCGTCCCCCCTGGAAGATCGGCTGCGAGATGTTGACGTTCGACGTGTAGTTGTAGCTCTGTCCAAACAGACTGCTCACGATCGCCGCCCGTGCATTCAGCACGGTCTGCGAGTAGTTACCGCTTACCCGCGCAACGGGGAGCGAAGCGGCGCGGGCGGTGGTCACCTGCGCGTCCGCGATGTCGACCTGGGCGCGGGCGACACGGATTTCGTCGCTCTGCGTGAGGACGCGCCGGACGGCGTCTTCGACGGAGAGGCGGACGGTGTCGGGGCGCTGGCAGGGCGCCGCCGACGAGAGGCCCACAAGCGCCATAGCTGCCAAGCGGATAGATCGATTCAGCATACCACTGGATTACGCGGAACACCGCGGCTTCGTTAAGCGACCCGCGTCGGGAGGCGACCCCATCACGTTGCATCGGCGACGCCCCCATACTACGGCCGCAGACGCAGGCCAACTCTCGGCGCCGATTGGGGTTACGAACCACCGATCAACTATCGACCAACCTGTGGCCTTTGGCCCATGCCTGTGGCCTGCGACCCGTGAACACCTTCCGCCGCCGCGACCAACCGCTCCACCGGCTGCACGATCATCACCCGCAGCAGGTTCTGCGGCTGCTCGTATCCCTTGAGCTCGGCCAGCAGCGCATCCGACCAGCCCGGAGCCGGCCGCTCGTTGCCGCCCAGATAGCCTAACGCCTCCAGGCCCGCCTGTGCGGTCCGCGACAGCGCGGCCGCCGCCGGTACTGCCTCGGCCACCAGCGGTGTGGAGTCCGCGCCGATCCGTACCGGATTGGCCGCGTCACGCCACCGGGTGAACAGCTCCGTCAGCCGTGCACGCGCGGCATCGAGGGTGATGGTCGTATCGATGCGCGCGGGCGGCGTCAGCGTGTCGCTCAGCAACCGATCCACCAGCATCGACGTCTCCCATCGTCCCCAGGGATCGGGCACCGCGGCGTCGAGAACGCGAACCAGGGGCGTGAGCTGATCGGTGCGCTGCCCGCGTACCCGCTGGCCGAAGCTTGGCGGCCCCACCGCCTCGAGCATTGTCGCCAGCGCCTCACGCGTGCTGTCGTCCTCGGTGATCCGCCGCAGCATGCGATTGGTGTGCGACTCGTGCATCAGGCCGAGGCGTTCCAGCCGATCGCTCATCACCCAGAGACGCCGGTACATGTCGTTCACCTGGATCACGTCCCGCGGCGACCAGAGGCGCTCGGCGATGGCCGCCAGGCGCGGCCAGATGCGCGAGTCCACCGTTTCCGAAGCCACGTGCTCGGCCCACATGCAGGCCTCGCCGCCAAGGATCAGCGCCTGTTGCTCGGGCGTGAGCTCGGTGGTGGGTGGGATCGGGTCGGCGATGTAGAGCTGCTCGGCGGGGTCGATGTGGTCGAGATACCACGGAGCCGAGAGAATGCTGGCGTACCCGTCAGCGGTCGACTTCGCGAGATAGTCCACGCCCCGCCACGACTGCACCACGCTCGTCTTCGGCAGGTTCGGCTGGAGGACCTCGTCCCATCCGACCAGCCGCTTGCCGTACCTGGCGAGGATCCGCGTCAGGCGGCGGTTGAAGTACACCTGCAGTTCGGCGGCATTCTTGAGCTTGTGCGCCTTGCGGAAGGCGCGGATGCGCGGCGTGTTCCACTGCTTCGGATCCACCTCGTCGCCGCCCACGTGCCAGTAGTGATCGGGAAAGAGCGGCGCGATCTCGCCGATGAACCGGTCGATGAACGTGTAGAGCGGTTCGCGGCTGGGGTCGAAGATGGCGTCGCTGGCGCCGAAGTGGCGCTCGATCTCGTACTTCCCGGGGACGCTGGCGTACTGCGGGTAGCCGACCAGCCACGACGTGGTATGGCCGGGCATGTCGAATTCAGGGATGACGCGGATGCCGCGGTCCCGGGCGTAGGCGACGATCTCCCTGATCTCGGCCTGAGTGTAGTAGAGGCCGTCCGAACCCGAACCTTGCAAGCGCGGGTAGCGCTTGCTCTCGACCCGGAAGCCCTGATCGTCGGTCAGGTGCCAGTGGAAGACATTGAGCTTGACGGCCGCCATGCCGTCGAGCGTGTGCTTCACCTCGTCGACCGGCATGAAGTGGCGGCTGACGTCCATCAGCAGGCCGCGCCAGCGGAATCGCGGCATGTCCTCGATGCGCACCGCCGGCAGATAGAAGCCGTCGCGGTCGGACTCGACCAGCTGGAGCAGCGTCTCCAGTCCACGGAGGGCGCCGACCACGGTGTGGGCGTACAGCGTTGCTCCCGTGAAGTTGACCGCGAGCGAGTACGACTCGTCCTCGCTCACCGTCTGCACGCGCTGTCCGGCGGCATCCACGGTGATGGCGATGCGCGGCGTGAACGGGGGATGATCGGCCGGCGGCACGAAGACCAGGCCGCTGAGGGCTTCGAGGCGCGCCGCGCTGCGCTCCACCGCGCTTCGCAGGCGGGTGTCGATGAACTTCGTTAGGCCTATGGTGGTGCTGCTGTCCAGCCGGTATTCCCCCTCGCCCCAGGTCACCGACGCTGGGACCGGCATCAGGGTATGGCGCGATACGGGTCCCTGCGACGCCGCCGGACGGTGGCCGGCCGGCGATCGATCCACCGACGGCGCCCGGGCGGCGATGAGCAGACCGAACGGCACCGCTGTCAGAGAGGAGCCGAGTCGAACGAGGGAGCGCAGAGGCATTTCCGGCGCGGGCATGAGAGTCAGGAATGCGGGCGGACGGACACACCGGAATCTGGGCCGGTGACGGCCGCATGGAAGTCTTCGTTCCGGATATCGACGTCGGCTTCTATCTTTGGCCCCCATGCACCTCGTCCCGCTCGACTGGTTCATCGTCACGCTCTCGATCGCGGTGTCGTTTACGCCGGCCGTCATCCTGGCGCGGCGCGCCGGATCGAGCACCACCGAGTTCTTTACCTCGGGACGCGCGGCCCCCTGGTGGCTGGTGGGCGTGTCGATGGTGGCGACGACGTTCTCCACCGACACGCCCAACCTCGTGACCAACCTGGTTCGCGAGCACGGCGTGGCCAACAACTGGGCGTGGTGGGCGTTCCTGCTCACCGGCATGATGACGGTTTTCTTCTACGCCCGGCTCTGGCGGCGGTCAGGGGTGCTCACCGATCTCGAGTTCTACGAGATCCGGTACTCGGGCAGGGCCGCCACCTTCGTGCGCGGATTCCGCGCCGTCTACCTGGGCCTGATCTTCAATTGCTTCATCATGGCGTCGGTCAACCTCGCCGCGGTGAAGATTGCCAACGTGGTGCTGGGGTGGCCGATGTCGCAGACGCTGATCGTCTGCGCGGTGCTCAACATCGCCTTCGCGGCAACGTCGGGGCTGTGGGGCGTCATGGTGACCGACTTCATCCAGTTCGGGATCGCGATGACCGGCGCGTTGAGCGCGGCGTACTTCGCGCTCAAGCAGCCCGAGGTGGGCGGGCTCGCCCAGCTCATCCACCGGACCAGCCCCACCACGCTCGCCCTGCTCCCCGATTTCAGCGACTGGGGGCTTACGCTCACGGTGCTGATCATCCCGGTGACGATCCAGTGGTGGTCGGTGTGGTATCCCGGCGCCGAGCCGGGGGGCGGGAGCTACATCGCGCAACGCATGCTGGCGTCGCGCAGCGAGAACGACGCACTCAAGGGCACGCTGTTCTTCAATTTCGCGCACTACGCCCTGCGGCCGTGGCCCTGGATCATCGTGGCGCTCGCCTCGCTCCTGGTGTATCCGCAGCTCTCCGACATCGCGCGGACGTTTCCCTACGTGGACCCGAAGCTGATCGGCCACGACATGGCGTACCCGGCGATGCTGCGATTCCTCCCCGCCGGGTTCCTCGGCCTCATGGTCGCGGGAATGCTGGCGGCCTACGTGTCGACGCTCTCCACGCACCTCAACTGGGGGACGTCGTACCTCGTTCACGACATGTACCGGCGGTTCGTGAAGCCCGGCGCGGAGGAGCGGCACTACGTGATGGTGAGCCGGCTGGTGACCGCGGGGCTGATGGTGGTGGCAGCGTTTCTCACCTTCGTGCTCGATTCGGCGCGGGAGAGCTTCGAGCTGCTGCTCTCGATCGGAGCCGGTACGGGCCTCCTGTATCTGCTTCGCTGGTTCTGGTGGCGGGTGAACGCGTGGAGCGAGATTGCGGCGATGGCCAGCTCGTTCGTCGTTGCGATAGGCTTCTTCATCGCCAAGAAGGCGGGAGCGAACATACCGTCGCACATCTCGCTGATGATCACCGTGGCCGTCACGACGGTGGTGTGGATCGCGGCCACGCTGATTGCCGCGCCCGCCGAGCGCGAGAAGCTCGTTTCGTTCTACCGTCTGGTACGACCGGCCGGCCCCGGATGGCGCGACATCCGCGCCGAGTCGGGACTCCCGCCGTCGCGGGATTCCCTGCCCCAGGCGCTGCTGGGCTGGGTGTTCGGCTGTCTCTTCGTCTACTCGGCGCTGTTCGGCACCGGAAGCTTCATCTATGGAAGGCGTGCCCAGGGGATCGTCTGGACGGTGGCGTTCGTGATCAGCGCGGGGGTCCTGATCCGGTTGCTGCCGAGGATGTGGGGAACGGCAGCGAGCAGCAGTTCAGCGGTCGGCTGACATCAGATGACCGGTCGCTCGCGCAAGGCCGTCATCCTCGCCCGCGGCCTCGGCTCCCGCATGCGACGCGACGACGCCGGCGCCGAGTTGAGTGCCGAGCAGGCATCGCTCGCCGACGCCGGGATGAAGGCGATGATTCCGGTCGGTCGTCCGTTCCTCGACTACCTGCTGAGTGGTCTGGCGGACGCCGGGGTGCACGATGTCTGTCTGGTGATCGGACCGGAGCACGATCGCATCCGCGACTACTATTCGCGCGACGTGCGCGTGTCGCGACTGCGGCTCTCGTTCGCCGTGCAGCGCGACGCGAAGGGAACGGCCGATGCCCTGCTCGCGGCGCGCGAGTTCGCGGCGGCCGATCATTGCCTGGTCCTCAACGCCGACAACTACTATCCCGTGGAGTCGTATCGCGCGCTCCTCGGGCTCGGCGTGCCGGGACTGCCGGGATTCGACCGCGAGGCACTGCTGCGGTTGAGCAACATCGACCGTGACAGGATCCGACAGTACGCGCTCCTGCAAACGGATTGTGACGGACGCCTCGTGGATATCGTCGAGAAGCCTGACGAGCACGACTTCGCGAGAATGGGCGAACACGCCCTGGTGAGCATGAACCTCTGGTACTTCGCTCCATCGATCTTCGAGGCGTGCGAGGCAATTGCTCCCTCTCCGCGCGGGGAACTGGAGCTGCCCAACGCCGTGCGGCATGCCGTCAGGACGTTGGGACAGCGTTTCACGGTGCTCCCGATGGCGCTCGGCGTGCTGGACTTGTCGCGGCGAGGCGACGTGGCCGCGGTCGCGGACCGTTTGCGCGGCGTGAATGTCACGCTGTAGCGGCGAGTGGGGTCATCGTCGCGCTGTCGCGGGGAGCGGCGTGGCGGCCTATGACCTCCGGCCTGTGACCTCTGGCCTAGGGCCTCCCCCCCGATGACCCTCGCCACTGATCAACTCCGTGCCCTCGGCATGTCGCCGCGCAACGCCGCCGCCAAGAGTCCGCTGTACACGCGCTGCGACAAGGCCCTCGACGCCATGGACGCGAACGCCACCCGGCGCTGGTCCATCTGGGTACCAGGCCGCATCGAAGTGCTGGGCAAGCATACCGACTACGGCGGGGGCCGGAGTCTGCTTTGCGCGGTGGAGCGCGGCTTCTGCATCCGCGCCGCGCCTCGGAAGGACGCCCTGGTCCGGGTGGTGGATGTGGGACTTGGCGACCGCTACGAGACGTCGCTCGGCGCCAACGGCACGCCCGATCCGGGCTCGTGGGAGTCCTACGTCACCACCGTGGTGCGCCGGCTGGTGCGCGACTTCCCCGGCGTCAAACGCGGCGTGGACATCGTCCTGGCCAGCGACCTGCCCGCGGCCGCCGGTTTGAGCAGCTCGAGCGCGCTCGTCATCGGCACCTTCATCGCCCTCTCGCGGGCCAACGACCTGCGCAGCAAAGCCGAGTTCCGGAAGGCCGTATCGTCCCGTGAGGAGCTGGCCGCGTACCTTGGCGCGGTGGAAAGCGGGGACATGTTCCGCCAGTTCGCGGCCGATGCGGGCGTCGGAACGCTCGGGGGGAGCGAGGATCATACGGCGATCCTGTGCTGCGAAGCGGGGAAGATCAGCCGGTTCGCCTTCACGCCCGTGCGCCGCGAAGCGGCCATCCGCCTGATGCCGCAGTTCATCTTCGCGTTAGGCGTGAGCGGCGTGCCCTCGGACAAGACCGGCTCGGTGCTCGAGGCGTACAACCGCGCGTCGCGGGCGGTGGAACGGCTGGTGCAGATCTGGAATCGCGCCACCAAGCGGTGGGATGTCACGCTCGCCGAAGCGATCAACAGCTCGCACGACGCCCCCGGTCGCCTGCGGGCTCTCGCCGAGCAGAGCGGGGACGGCCAGTTCACCGCGCAGGACCTGCGCGACCGGCTCGATCACTTCCTCGTCGAGACCTACGAGATCATTCCTGCCGCCACCGAGGCGTTGAACCGCGGCGCCACCAGCGAGTTCGGGCTGGTGGTCGATCGCTCCCAGGAGGTCGCAGAGCGGCTGTTGAGGAATCAGGTCCCCCAGACCATCACGCTGCAGCGGCTGGCGCGGGAGTGCGGCGCCGTGGCGGCATCGGCGTTCGGCGGCGGATTCGGTGGGAGCGTGTGGGCGCTGATTCCCGTGGCCGGGTCGCGCGAGTTCGTGACCAACTGGGAATCCCGGTACCGCGAGGCATTCCCGGCGTACGCGGCGACGTCGACGTTCTTTCTCTCGCCGCCCGGGCCGCACGCCTATCAATGGTAGGGTAGTCCGCGCGGGATCCGCGTTACGATTTCACCGGCGGCTCGTACTGTATCGAGAAACCGATACACTTCGGCTCTTCCCTCCGTCCGGCTCGTCGTGCTGATCGCGTCCATCCGTTCTCTCCGCCGCAGTCCGGGCTTTTCGGCCGTGGCGATCGCGTCGCTGGGCCTCGCGCTCGGCCTCGCGACGTCGGTCTTCTCGGTGGTGGATGCGTTCCGGCATCCGCGGAGCATCTTCAGGGACGCCGATCGCCTGTATCATGTCTGGGGTTCGGGCGACGGCGCTGCCGGCGACGTGACCAATGCCGACCGGATCAACGCCCTTACGGGCCGCATTCCAGCGGCCGGCGAGACGGCGTTCTCGGCGTTCGCGTACTTCGGCGGTGCGCAGAGCGGTACCCGATCGCGCAGGGTCTTCGCCACCGCCGTGAGCGCGAACTACTTCGCGGTCACAGGCGTGCGCCCGGCGCTTGGCCGCGTGTTCACCGAATCCACGCTCGACGGCGACGTGGACCACGCGGTGATCATCAGTCACCGCCTCTGGCGCGCCATGTACGACAGCGACGAGCGCCTCGATCGCCTCACGCTGACCTTCGATGGACGCACGTATCAGGTGGTGGGCGTCGCCCCTCCGGTCCTCGGCAACGAGGCCGCCTCCGACGTGTGGGTGCCGCTTGGCCGTAACGCCATGGAGTCGCCAGTGGTCTCACGGTACATCACGGCCACGATCCGGCTTCGCGAGGGCGCCACACCGGAAGAACTGGACCGGGAGCTGGCCGCGACGGCGAAGTATCTCACCACGGTTCACGGCGTGGGTCGGCGGGAGTTCGTGTACAAGGAGATCCCGCTCAAGGGCGATCCGCTCCAGCTGCGCGAGATCCACTGGGTCCTCCTGGCGGCGGCGTTCGCCGTTCTGCTGATCGCCTGCACCAACCTGGCCAACCTGGTGCTCGCCCGCGGCCTCGTCAGGCAGCGCGACATGGCGGTGCGCCTGTCGCTCGGCGCCCGCCGTCGCGACGTGATCCGGGAGATCCTCGCCGAGTGCGTGGTGGTGGCGCTGGCGGGCGCGGCGGTCGGGCTGGTGGTCGGGATCTGGAGCGTGGAGGTCGTTGCCTCACGCATGCCCGACAGCGTGCCCTTCCTCGGGTCGCTCGTTCCGCAGGTGAGCTGGCGGGTCATCGCGCTCACCACGCTCACCGCGCTGGCGGCGGCCGCGGTGTTCGGCGTGTTCCCCGCATTCCGGCTCTCCGACATCCGGATCTCGCATCGGCTGCAGGACAACGCCGGGACGACGACCGGGCGCGCCCATGGCCGCTACTCGGCGCTGGTGGTGGCGCAGGTGGCGCTTGCGCTGTCGCTCCTCACCGGCGCCGGCCTGATGGTGCGCGCGGCCGAGCGGGTGGGGCATTTCAACTTCGGCTTCGATCCCAGCCAGCTCCTCACCGTCGGCGTCGTGAGCGACAATCGCGCAGATCGGGCGGCTGATTCGCTGGAGCGCGCGTCGCACGGCACGGAACGCGCGTCGCGGATCTCCCCGACGTCCGCCGCCGTTCGATCGGCCGGCGGGTCTGCGCTGCGCGCGATGCACGACGCGGTGGAAGCCCGGCTGCGCGCGATGCCGGGCGTGGACGCGACGTCGTGGTATTCGGGCAACGCCACCGACGGCAACAATCTCACCGCCGAGCTGGTCTCCGGGCGCACGCGCGAGCAGTTCGCGCAGTGGTACATCGTGGCCAGTCCCGACCTGTTCCAGGCGATGCGCATTCCGATGGTGTCCGGCCGCGACTTCGAGCCCGGTGACGCGTCAGGCGACGGGGTCGCCATCATCGATGAAGCGCTCGCCCGTCACCTCTGGCAGCAGGACGACCCCATCGGCCGGATGATCAAGACCGGCGATCGCGAGTCCACGCGCCCGTGGCTCCGCGTGATCGGCGTGGTGAAGACCGTCCGGTTCAACTTCCCGGAGTCTCCGCAGGAAGATGACCAGGGGTCGCTGTTCGTGGTCTCGAAGGACGTTCCGCGCTATCGCGCGTTCGTCGTCCGGGCCAATCCGGTGCGGCAGACCATTCTGGCGCTGGAGATCGAGCGGATGCTGCGGGACGTGCTGCCACCTCGCCGGACAGGAGCGGTCGGGCACTGGACGGAGCGGTACGCGCAGATGGTCGAGAGCCAGCAGTTTCTGTCCCGGCTGTTCAGCGGTTTCGGCGCGGCCGCGCTCCTCCTGTGCGCGCTTGGCCTGTACAGCGTACTCTCGTACGCGGTGAACCAGCGCAGCCGCGAGTACGGCATCCGCATGGCCATTGGAGCGCGCCGGGCCGATGTGTTCCGTACGGTGCTGCGTGACGGGGCCGTGCTGGTCCTCGCGGGGACCGCCGTCGGCGGGTTCACCACGTTGTGGACGAACAAGCTGGTGGATCACTTCACCTACGATCTCTACCATATCGATCCGGTAGCCCTGATCGTGTCGGAAGCGGCGCTGGTCGCCGTCGCGCTGATGGCGAGCGCGGCACCGGCATGGCGGGCCACCCGCGCGAACCCGGTGGACGTGCTGCGAGCGGTGTAGCCTCGGCGAGCGCGCTGCCCTGTCGACATCGGGCGGAGCCAGCCGTCGCCCGTCATGTGAGCGCGCGTTGTGGCGGCGCCGGTCTGGATTCTGTGATGGACGCGGAGCAGTTTGCACTCCAGTTGCCGTGTCGGCCGCGCCGCGGGGTTTGAGCCCGGTCGGCTGGCATGCTCTCCCGACTGGAGTCCTGATGCCTGACGAATCCTCCCCGTTTTCGCGCCGCGACCTCCTGAAGTCGGCGGCTGTGACCGGCGCCGGGCTGGCGCTCAATTCACTTCTGCCAAGCGAATCGCGGGCCGCCGAATCGACGGCCCCGCCCCCGAGTCCGGGCGACGCGGCGCCCCCCAGCGCGGCCGCCTCGATGATCGGAGTGCCGTTCGAGCGTCACGACACCGTCCGCATCGCCATCGTCGGCACCGGCCTGCGCGGCAAGAGCATGCTCGGCGAGTGGCTCGGGGTGGAGAACGTGAAGATCACCGCGCTTTGCGACATCGTCCCCGAGAAGGTGGAGATGGCGAAGCAGATGATGAAGAAAGCGGGTCACGATTACGAGCCGGCGGTCTACACCAGCGGCGAGCACGATTTCGAGCATCTCTGCGCGCGCGACGACATCGACTTCGTCTACACCGCCACTCCGTGGCATTGGCACGTGCCGGTGGTGGTGGCGGCGATGGAGAATGGCAAGCACGCGGGCACCGAGGTACCGGCGGCGTACACGCTGGAGGACTGCTGGAAGCTCGTCGACACCTCGGAGCGCACGCGGCGGCACTGCCTCATCATGGAGAACTGCTGCTACGGCTACACCGAGATGCTGGTGCTGAACATGGTCCGGGCCGGGGTGTTCGGCGAAGTATTCGCCGGCGGCGCGGCGTACAACCACGACCTGCGCGAGATCCTGTTCGAGAACCGCGACGAAGGGTTGTGGCGGCGCCTGCCCCACACGAAGCGCAACGGGAACTTCTACCCCACCCACGGCCTGGGCCCGGTCTCCATGTATATGGATGTGAACCGGGGAGACCGCTTCGACCACATGGTGTCGATGAGCACGCCGGAGTTCGGCCTCACCGCCTGGCGCGCGGAGCACGAGCCGAAGGACAGCCCCAAGTGGCAGGAGAAGTACATCGAGGGCGACCTGAACCGGTCGCTGATCCGGACGTCGAAGGGGCGGGTGATTCTGCTCGAGCACGACGTCACCAGCCCGCGGGTGTACAGCCGGATCAACAGCGTGCAGGGGACGAAGGGGATCTTCGAGGACTATCCGCCGCGCATCTATATAGAAGGGCCCAACGTGTCGGAATCGTGGAAGCCGATCGATCCGTACAAGGCCGAGCACGAGCACCAGCTCTGGCGGACGCTGGGCGAGCGGGCGCGGAGCGGCGGGCACGGTGGGATGGATTACATCGAGGCCTGGCGGCTGGTGCAGTGCCTGCGCGAGGGGTTGGTGCCCGATATCGACGTGTACGACGCCGCGTCGTGGAGCGTCCCCGGTCCCCTGTCGGAGCAGTCGGTGGCCGGCGGGAGCCGTCCGGTGGCCTTCCCCGATTTCACTCGGGGCGGCTGGCAGCAGCCGCGGAGGGCCATGATCTAGGATCTGCCGGTCCCGGATGCCGGGACGCGGGCAGCGCGGGGTGGCACAGAGGCAATATTCGGGCGGGCGCCGCGAGCAACCTTGTATCGGAGATCTTTTCGTGGAATTCCTGTTCATCGGTCTCGTTGCCGGCGTGCTGTCCGGCCTGTTTGGCATCGGTGGGGGCGTCGTGATCGTTCCGGCGCTGGTGGTGGTGGCGCGGTTCGCGCCCGAGAAGGCGACCGGTACGTCGCTCGCCTCGCTGCTGCTCCCGGTTGGCGCGTTAGGCGCCTGGCAGTACTATCGGAACGGGCTGGTGGACATCCGGGTGGCGACGATCGTCGCGCTGGGATTGCTGGTCGGCGCGTTCGTCGGGGCCCACGCGGCGCTGCGGATGCCGCCGCGCGACCTGCAGCGCGCATTCGCGGTGTTTCTGGTGTTTGTGGCCGGGTATCTCTGGTGGACGGCCTGAATGGGGCCGGGCTGCGAAACTGGCGCTGGCGCTACGGGCGCTGAGGTGCTGCCGCCCGCGCAGAAAGCGCTCGAGGCGGTTCGCGCGCATCCGGGGAACAGCCTGCTCGAGGGAGTGGCCAACCCACCCCGAATGGTTAGAATGAAGCCTTCCACCACCCGCTCCCATGCCGCTTGACTTCCGCTACGCCTTCCGCAGCCTCCTCCGGTCCCCCGGCTTCACCATCGCCGTGGTCCTCACCCTGGGCCTCGGCATCGGCGCGAATACCGCGATCTTCAGCGCGGTCCGGGGCGCGCTTCTGCGGCCCCTGCCCCATCGCGACGGCGACCGGCTCATGTACCTCCGCCATTCGGCGCTGGCCAAAGGCAGCGACAACATCGCGTTCTCGGTCCCCGAGATCAACGACTTCCGCCAGCAGTCCCGCACCCTCGCCGACATCGCCGAGTACTCGCCGTTCACGCTGAACCTGGTGGAGGATCAGGGCGCATCGCAGGTCAGCGTCGGCCTCGTGACCGCCAACTACTTCAACGTGATGGGACTGGGCCCGGTCATCGGACACGGCTTCAGCGCGAACGACGACGGAGCGGGCGCGGCGCCGGTCATGATGCTGGCGCACGACTACTGGGAGAGTCATTTCGGCGGCGACTCCTCCGTCGTGGGCCGCAGCCTTCGGGTTGGCGGCAAGAACGCCACGGTGGTGGGCGTGCTCCAGCCGGCGCCATTCTTTCCGCAGAAGGTCGACGCCATCATGAACATGGCCATCAGCGAGCACCACGTGAGCGCGCTGATGATCCAGGGCCGCACCCACCGCATGACGGAAATGATCGCGCGGCTGGCGCCGGGCGTGACGGTGCAACAGGCGCGCGCCGATGTCGCCGCGATCACTGCGCGCGTCCACGCCCAGTATCCCGATGTCTACGACGCCGGCTCGGGCTACGCGGTGACGCTCACGCCGTTCAAGGAAATCCTCGGCAAGGATGCCAGGCTCACCCTCTGGCTGCTCATGGGCGTGGCGGCGTTCGTGCTCGTGATCGCCTGCGCGAACGTGGCCAACCTCACCCTCATGCGCGGCGTGCGCCGCGAGCACGAGATGCTGGTGCGCGCCGCGTTAGGCGCCGGGACCGCGCGCCTGCGGCGCCTGCTCCTGGCCGAACACCTCACGCTGGCCCTGGCGGGCGCGGTGCTCGGACTCGTGATCGCGTTCAGCGGCGTCGGGATGCTCGCCGCGTTCACCGCCCGCCTGAGCAACCGCGCCGGTGAAATTCGCCTGGACCTGGTGGTGCTCGCGTTTACCATGCTGGTGGCGCTGCTGGTGGCCGTGCTGCTCTCGTTCGCGCCCCGCATCGGCCGCGATCATCAGCTCGGCGCGGGCCTGAGCTCGGCGGGGGCGCGGTCTACCGGCACCCGGCGCCGCCGCGGATTGCAGCAGGGGCTGGTCGTCACCCAGGTGGCCGTGTCCGTGATGTTGCTGACGGGCGCGGGCCTTCTGGTGCGCTCGATGAAGCGCCTGGCCGCGGTCGACCCCGGCCTGGACACGAAGAACGTGCTCACCATGGAAGTGCCGGCCGATTTTGCCGCTATCAAGAATCGCGACCTGGCCGTGTCGCAGTACCAGCGCATGGCTTCGGAGCTCAAGACCATTCCGGGTGTCGACGTGGTCGGATTGGGGTCGAATGTCCCGCTGCGCACGACGGCCTTCAACCTCGACGTGAAGGCCGAGGGCCGCACGCTGGCGGTGGGTGAGCCCGTGCCGCAGGCCGAGTATCGCACCGCCGATCCCGGCTACTTCAAGGCGTCCGGGATACCGCTCGTGGCCGGCCGGGAGTTCGGCGTCATCGACGATGCCAGGGCGCCCAGGGTGGTGATCATCAATCAGACATTGGCCAGACTGCTGTATCCGGGCGAGGATCCGATCGGGCGGCGCATCACCTGGACCGGCGATGTGCTGAAATTCATCGGGATGAAGGAGGAGTGGCGGACCATCGTCGGCGTGTCGCGCGACACGAAGGACGGCGGACTCGATGCCAAGCCGGTGCGCGCGGTGTTCATGCCGTTCGCCCAGGGGGAGTTCCCGACCGGCGGCCTCGTGATCCGCACCGAGGTGAATCCGATGGGACTCGCGGTCGCCGCGCGCGAAGTGGTGCACTCCATCGCCCCCGAGCAGCCGGTGAAGAACGTGCTGCCGCTCGACGCCATCCGGGACGAGAGTGTGGGGCCGCGCCGGGTGAACGCGCTGCTGGTGGGTTCGTTCGGCCTGCTGGCGCTGGTGATCGCCGCCATCGGCATCGCGGCGGTGCTGGCCTTCTCCGTGAGCGCGCGCACCAGCGAGATCGGCGTGCGCATGAGCCTGGGTGCGCGGCCGGGCCAGGTGCTGGCGATGGTTCTGCGCGAGGGCGGCGTGCTGGTGGTGTTCGGGCTCGCGATCGGCGTCATCGGATCGCTGGCGCTGGCCCGCTACATCCGGGCGTTGCTGTTCGAGGTGGGGCCGTACGATCCAACGACGTTAGGCGGGGTGACCCTGGTGATGGCGGCGATCGGCGTGGCGGCCTGCTGGATTCCGGCGGCTCGAGCGGCGCGGATTGCGCCGTCGGAAGCGCTCAGGTCCCAATAGGGCGACGACCGCTGCGCTCGCAGTGCCCGGGCGAGCCGCACCGAACTTCATCGAGACGTCCACGGGCGCCGAAGACCGCGATCTCGAGGTCCAGGAGAATCTGCGCCAGCGACCGCTTGCGGCTGGCGTTATGTTTTCCCGCACGGAGTTGTGTCCTTCCCGAAGAGGATTCATGGCTCGCATACTGATTCGCTCCTGCGCATACTGAGTGACGCGACTTCACGCCGTCCGGGTGGCGGCGCGGCTGCGGCGCGAACTGCAGGCGGACGTCGATCTGGTCGGCGGCCCCTACGGGCACTTCCAGGTGGAGGTGGACGGCGCCACGGTACTCGAGGGCGGCGCCCTGGCTGCCCTGGGAGTGCTTCCCTCGGCACAGCGGATCCTCGACGCGGTTCGGGCGCGGCTCGACGGAGCATAGTCCGCCCCGTCCGTTCAGCGAAGAAGCAACCGCTCGTCAGGCAGGGCGCGTAATCGCCGGACGGAAAGCAACAGCATTCTCCCCCGGCCGAGGCCGACCGAGGAAGAGAACGGCGTTCCTCGGAACGAGGACCGTCCTGCCGGCGGCCCCTTTCCTTGACGCCTCCCGGGGCGGCCCATAACGTCACTTTTCCCACCTCATCACGAGCCGATCCGTGCGTCTTTCGCCGCGCCGTGTGCTTCTCGCCACCGCCCTCGCCGCCGCCGTCACCCTGACGGCGGGCGCCCAGTCCACCGACGTCGCCGACCTGCACTGGCGGTCGATCGGCCCCCCGCGGGCCGGCCGCGCCCGCGCGTTGTCGGGGGTCCCGAGCCAGCCTAACGTCTTCTATGTCGGCTACGACAATGGCGGCGTGTGGCGCTCCACCGACTACGGCGCGAACTGGGTGCCGCTGTTCGACAGCCAGCCGATCGGTTCGATCGGGGCGATTGCTGTGGCGCCATCCGATCCCAACATCATCTATGTCGGGAGCGGCGCCGGCATCATCCGGCCCGACCTCTCCACCGGCGACGGCGTCTACAAGTCCACCGACGGCGGGGCCACCTGGACCCACCTGGGGCTCCGCGACTCGCAGATGATCGCAATGATCGACGTCGACCCGCGCAATCCCAACCGGCTTTTCGTGGCCGCGCTCGGCCACCCGTACGGGCCGAACGAGGAACGGGGAATCTTCCGATCCACAGACGGCGGCCGGACGTTCGAGAAGGTGTTGTACCGCGACGAGTACACCAGCGGCAACGACGTCCGCATCGACCCGTCCAACCCGAACACCGTCTACGCCACCCTCTGGCAGCAGCAGCAATCCTATGTGGAAGGCGGCGGCTTCGGCGGCGCCGGCAATGGGATCTTCAAGTCCACCGACGGCGGTACCACGTGGAAGCCGCTCACCGAGGGCCTCCCGCCGGTCATCCAGGCGAATCTGGCTCTCTCGCAGAGCAATCCGCGGGTCCTCTACGCGACGGTTGCAGGCGCCACCGCGAACAATCAGACCACAGGCCAGGTCGGCTTCTACAAGTCGTCGGACGCGGGGGAACACTGGACCCTCGTCCGCAATCCGGCGATTGCGAGCGGCGGCGGTCGTGGTGCGCCGACCGGCAACCCGTTTTTCACGGGTGGCGGCCGCGGCGCCGCGACCGGGCAGGACACGCGACCACTGGGCCGCATCGGCGGCGGCGATCTCCCCACCCTGGCCGTCGATCCGAAGAACGAGAACGTGGTGTACAGCGCATCGACGGTGATGTGGCGCACCGAGGACGGCGGCGTGACGTGGTCCGCCGTGCGGGGCGCGCCCGGGGGCGACGACTATCAGAAGGTCTGGATCAACCCTGACGATCCCGACATCATTCTCGCCGTCGCCGACCAGGGTGCGGTGGTCTCGGCCAATCGCGGCGCGAGCTGGAGCACGTGGTACACCCAGCCCACCGCGGCGATGTATCACGTCACCGCCGACAACGCGTTCCCCTACCAGCTGTGCGGCGGACAGCAGGACTCGGGCTCCGCGTGCGTGGAGAGCCGAGGGTCGGACGGCGAGATCACGTTTCACGATTGGCATCCCGTGAACATCCAGGAGTACGGGATGGCCGCGCCCGATCCGAAGAATCCCGATGTCGTCTACGGCGCCTCGCGCAACACAGTGTCGATGTACGATCGCAGCCTGCGGCAGTCGACGAGCGTGGGGCCGGTGACGACCGGATTCAGCCGCAACGTGCGCACGATGCCGCTGGTCTTCTCGCCGGTGGACAACACCACATTGTTCTATGCGCAGAACGCGGTCTACAAGACCATCAATCATGGGAGCAGCTGGACGCGCATCAGCGGCGACCTCACGCGCCAGACGTGGGCGGTGCCGCCGAGTGTGGGCAAGTACGCGAGCGACGTGACGCCGGGCCCGGCGGGGAGCATCACCGCGCTGGCCCCGTCGCCGCGAAGTCTGATGGTGCTGTGGGCGGGAACGGACGACGGGGTCATCCAGGTGACGACGAACGGCGGCACGACGTGGCGGAACGTGACGCCGCCGTCGGTGAAGCCGTGGGCGCGCGTGTTCAACATGGACGCGGGACACTTCGACACGCAGACGGCCTACGCCGCCGTGAATACGATGCGTGTCGACGACATGAATCCGCACTTCTTCCGGACCCACGACGGTGGCAAGACGTGGACCGAGATCAACACGGGCATCGCGGCGGGGGCGGTGTCGAATTCCATTCGCGAGGACCCGCGGGTGCGCGGGCTCCTGTACGCGGCGACGGAGACGCAGGTGTGGGTGTCGTTCGATGACGGCGGTCACTGGGAGTCGATCCGGTTCAACATGCCCGCGGTGTCGGTGCGCGACATCGCGGTCAAGGACGACAGCACGTGCCTGTGCGCCGATCTGGTTGCCGGCACGCATGGCCGCGGGTTCTGGATTCTCGACGACCTGACGCCCCTTCGTCAGGCGGCGGCGATCCGCTCGGCGGCCGCGGCGAAGAAGGCGTATCTCGTGCGGCCCGTGACGGCGGTGCGGGTGCGGCACAGCACGAACGATCCCACGCCGTGGCCGCCCGAGGTGGCCGCCGGCCAGAATCCGATGCCGGGCGCGCTGCTCGATTACTACCTGGGCGCGGACGCGACGTCGGCCGTGCGGCTGGAGATCGTGGATGCGGCGGGCAATCTCGTCAGGCACTACTCGAGCGCCGACACCGCGCGCGATCCCCATCCGGCTACCGATCCGGCGGCGTACAACGAGATCTGCAAGAAGGACCCCGGGGCGCAGGACTGCAACCTGCCGCTCTACTGGCCGGCGCCGCCGCTGACGTTGTCGGCGAAGGCCGGCGCGCACCGCTTCAGCTGGGATCTGCGGTACGACGTGATCGGCGAGGACGCGCCGTTCAGCATCGGGGGCGGGGCCGTGCCGCACGCCACGTATCCCAACATCAACACACCGTGGGCGCCGCCCGGGCGCTACACCGTGCGACTGATTGTCGACGGCACGGCGTACACCCAGCCGCTGCTGCTCAGACTCGATCCGCGTGTGAAGATGTCGACGGTGACCGCGGCGCAGGTGGCGACGATGACGCGGTCGATGTACACGAGCGCCGTGGCGGCGCATAACGCGTACGAGAAGGCGCGCGCGTGGTCGGAGAAGCTCGGTGCGATGTCCGGTGCGGACGTCCAGGCATTCAAGGTGCGAGTGGATTCCCTGGCGCCGGCCGAAGCGGCGGGCGGTGGCCGCGGAGGTCGTGGGGGGCGCGGCGGATTCGGTGGTGGGCGGGGGCGTGGAGGTGGTGGTAACGCGCCGCCGACGCTGAATGGCGCGAGCAATGCGCTCGTATCAGCGGCCGCCGCGCTGTCGACCGCGGATGTCGCGCCGACCGCCACGCGTCTCTCTGCGGCCAGCTCCGCGCAGGCCGAGGCGGCGAGCGTGATGCGCGAGTGGACGGCGCTGAGTACGACGGGACTCGCGGCGTTGAATGCGAAGCGGCGTGCGGCGGGGCAACCGGCGGTGGCGCCGCCGGAGTGATCGGTCGCGGAATCCGGCTGGAGTAGGCCGTGGCTGTTGCCGGAGGAGCGGGACGCCGCCTCCATGGCGAGGAGTGTGCCGGGCAATAACGCTTCGGTGTGCAATTGAATGGTGATGGCTCAGGAGGTTCCCGACGGTATGCATTTCGGCGCACCGAATTGCCGTGGGGGACCTCGTGCAGCCCAAATCGAAACTACTGCATTCCTTGCGCGCGAATCTGCGGCTCGGCCATTTCAGCCCGCGAACGGAACAGGCGTATGTCGGTTGGGCGCGGCGCTTCGTCAAGTTCCACGGCCTCCGTCATCCGAAGGATTTGGGCGAACGTGAGGTCGTGCAGTTCCTCACCGCGCTGGCGGTCGAGCGCAAGCTGTCCGCGGCCACGCAGGCACAGGCACTCGCCGCGTTGCAGTTCCTCTACAAGCACGTGCTCGATCGGCCACTCGACGGCCTCGGCGATGTGCCGAAGGCTCGGGCCCCGCACCGGTTACCCGTGGTTCTCAGCGAAAGAGAGGTACGATGCGTGCTGCGCATGCTCGATGGCGTGCCGCGCCTGGTAGGAATGCTTCTCTATGGAAGCGGGCTGCGGCTGATGGAGTGCCTGACGCTGCGGGTGAAAGACCTGGACCTCGACCGCGGAGAAATCCGGGTGCGTCGCGGAAAGGGGGCGCGTGACCGCGTCACGATGCTGCCCACTCACGCGGTACCATTATTGCGCGAGCACCTTGAGCGCGTGCGGGCACTGCACGCCAGCGATCTGGCAGTGGGCGGCGGTGCGGTGGACCTTCCGGACGCCTTGGTCCGGAAGTACCCGAACGCCGCGACGGAATGGGCGTGGCAATGGGTCTTTCCCGCGCGGCGCCGCTATCAGCAGCGCGAGACCGGCACGACCCGCCGGCATCATTATCATGAGACCGCAATTCAGCGTGCAATGGCGAGGGCAGTGCGCGCCAGTGGGATCGGGAAACGGGCGAGCTGTCACACCTTGCGGCACTCATTTGCGACGCACCTGCTCGAAGCCGGTTACGACATTCGCACTGTGCAGGAATTGCTGGGACATCGTGATGTGTCGACGACGATGATCTACACGCACGTTCTGAATCGCGGCAGGCTTGGCGTTCAGAGCCCGGTGGATCGGTTACTGAGTGGACCAGGATTGTCGGATTAGGCGGCTTGGGGTAACGTATGGGTCGTATGGGAACGGGTGACGGGGATGGGGATGAGGGTCCAATATTTGTTAGACACACGCGGAACACCGAAACGCATTGCGCGATGAGTGTGGTTCCTCCATGGCTTCGCATCGTGACGCTCAGCGTCCTCACCGCGGTGTGGCTCGTTACCGCTGCGTTCGTGGCGATCGTCGGGGTGAGCGTCGCGCGCGCACCGGGTCCAGTGGCACCGATCGCCGACCCTCACGCCGCCGCCGTCACTGCCGGCTACAGCGTCGGCACCGCCGTGCTGCTGCTGGGTGCGACCTGGCTGGCGCTTCCACGCGATCGGCGCGCACTCTGGCGAGCCGCGCTGCTCTGGCTGGGCGTCACTGCGCTGCTCCTTGGCACCCGGCAGGTGAGCGGCTGGCCACTCATGGTAGCCGCGCTCGTGGCGTTCGGGATTGCAGTGGATCTCATTCGACGGCTGGCCGCGACGGCGTGGCGCATGCGCGGACGCGCGGCGCACGGTGTCTAACGAAGTAAAGATTCGTGCCGCGCGATAGCCGCGGCACAATCTGGGGTTGAACTCAGTCCGCCCCGCGGCAGGGCCTTGGAGTTTCAGGCGGGTGCGTGACCCGAGGCGACGTCCAGGACGCCCAGCGAAGCGAGCGTCAGGCGGCCTGCCGAGCCCAGACCGGGGGCCGCGCACCGGACCAGCCGCGCGCGATTGAGGCCGGCGCAGCGTTGGCCGTGCGCTCCGGCGATCATGGGGCGCGGCTTCGCCGGACCACGCGCGCGGATCATGCGGCGACTGTGGCAGTCGGTGGGGTGGAGCACGGCGAGGACCACGAGTCCGGCGGCGCGCGCGATCGGGTGAAGTGGTCGATGACCACGAGGCGACCGCGCCGACAGACCGGGCAGCAGGGGTCCGGCGCGGTTGGTGGCTGGTCGTGCGCGACCGGAGTCTGCGCCGGGATGTTGCTCGCGGACTTCGGGACGCCGTCGCGAGCGTGAAGCTCGAGGAGATCGCGGGCCCGTTCCAGCTGCGTGCGGCGGCCGGGGCTCAGGAGACCATAGGAGCGGACCTTGGTGAAGCCTCGGGGGAGGACGTGCTGGAGGAAACGGCCGATGAAGGTGTTCACCGGCAGCGTCAGGCGCCGGGTCTCCCCGGTGCGTGCGTGGGTATAGCGGAAGGTGACGCGATCATTGCTGAAGCGTTCGATGCGGTGGTTGGTGAGGGCGACGCGGTAGATGTAGCGGGAGAGATAGAGTGCGGCGTGCTGCCCGGTGCCGATGGCCTTGACGTGGACCGTCCAGCGGTGGGTCCACACGCCGGGATCGACCTCGCCGGCGAGGCCGGCTCGTGCGAACGCGTCGCGCATCTTCGCCCGGAAGATCGGGGAGAGCATGTAGCCCGGGACGAGGAAACGAGAATGAGCGGGCTTGATCCAGGCCGTGCCGTCCGCGCCGAGGCCGCCGGCGCTGACGAGGAGGTGGACGTGGGGATGGTGCTCCAGGGTGCGCGACCAGGTGTGGAGTACGGCGAGGATGGCGGGAGTGCCGCCCACCCAGTTCGGGTCCTTACAGAGCGTGAGGACAGTGGCAGCTGCTTCGCGTAGAAGGGCGGCGTATACCAGGCGCTGGTGCGATCGGGCGACGGACCGCAGCCCCTGTGGGAGGGTGAACGTGAGGAGGTAGTGGCCGGTGTGGAGAAGCCGCTGCCGGACTCGCTCCAACCATCTCTGGGCCCGATCGTCCTGGCACGTGGGACAGTGGCGGTTGCGGCAGGAGTGGTAGCGGTACGCGAGGGCAGCGCACTCGTCGCAGCGGTAGAGCGAGCCACCGAGGGCCGGTGTGCGACACTGGACGATGTCGTTCATGGCCCTCCGGTGGGAGGGCAGGAGCGGTCCGGCGTGGGTCCGCAGATACTCGGGCCCCGCCCTGCGGAGGATGTCCGCGAGCTCCACCACGGCCCGTCTCGGGGGCAGTGGCTGTCTGAACCGACGGGCCTAACGACTCAAGAGCGACGCGCCATGAGATCGTTGATCGGACTCAGCGCGGCGTCGTGGAGCTCCCGGGTGAGGTGGGTGTAGATGGCGGTTGTTCTGGGACTGGTGTGGCCCAGATACTCCTGGATCAATCGCAGATTGACACCGGCCTCCAGCAGGTGCGTGGCGTAGCTGTGCCGGAGCGTGTGGACGTGCGCGCGCTTGTGGATACCGCTGGCCCTGACAGCACGGACGAAGGCGCTCTGAAGGCTGGCGCGGGAGATGGGGCCCACGGCCGGGTCGCTCAGGACGCCGGCATGGGATCGGGTGATCGTGGGGAAGAGCCAGAGGGGATTACGGTGCGTCCGCCAGTGCTCTCGCAACAGCGCGAGGGTGGCGTCCGGGAGCGGGACGTAGCGATCCTTGCGGCGCTTGCCGTGAATGTGGAGCAGCTTCCGGGCACCATCGACATCGGGGACCTGGAGGCGGGCGCCCTCCAAGAGGCGGAGGCCGCAGGCGTAGATGGTCGTCAGGCAGACGCGGTAGACGGGAAGTCGAAGATGATCCAGGATTTGCCAGACCTCGCCGCGGCTCAGGACGACCGGGAGCTTCTTCTCCCCCTTGGGCCGGGCCACCTTGAGGACCATCCACTCGCGCCCAAGCGTGTGCTGGTAGAAGAACTTGAGGCCGCAGAGGGCGATGGTGTGGGTGCCCCGGGCGACCTTCTGAACGGTGGTGAGGTGAAGGAGGTAGTCGCGGAGCTGCTCTTCCGTGAGGGTGTCGGGTGAGGCATGATAGAAGCGGGCCAGCTGAGCGACGGAGCGGACGTAGGCTTCGACGGTGCGATCGGAGTAGCCGCGGAGCTGGAGATCCTGGATCATGCGTTGGCGGAGCGGTGTCATGGTGTCCTCGCTGAAGGGGTTCAGCGTGAACATTGGACATCACTCCGCCAACTTCATCAGCCACGGTGGAGTAAGGGCACGCACCGAAATCGCAGTGCTAGACGCCGAAGGCGGATTGAGTTCAACAACAGCATGAAGCTGACCCCGCATACTCTGAAGGAAGCGCGCGCTGTGCTGCGCCAGCGCGCGCGATTGTTGGATGCGGGGCAGCTTATGCTGGAGCGTTAGGCGGCGACTTCCGCTGGCGCGTGCGGACGCTGGTGATGTTGTCACTTCGTCACCACAGCCCTCGGTCGGTCAAGGCTCGACCCCCCGTCGGGGATAAGCGGATACCGAGCCGCTGGCTTGGGGTCGATACTACAGAACAGTCTCGATGGAGCCCGAGCCATGCGCCGACCACTTTCTATCCTGGTTGCTCTATCCGCTGCCGCTCTGCTGGCGGGCGCGTGCGAATCGCCCACCTCCGTCGCCTCGGACCTCGCGTCCGTTACCGTGGACCTCGGTTCCGTCGTGGCCCTCGATTCGCTCCGAACGGTCGATGCGGCGACGGTTCCCTGCTGCACCGTCGACTCGGCAGGTGCCCGGGTTAGCATCCTCTCCGGCACGCTGACGTTCCAGCGCTACGCGCACTATTCGGATACCGTCTTCACGCCCGCGGGGCCCATGTCCGGAGCCTGTGTGACCGAGATTCCCAACGGAGCGGTTCTGCATTTGAACGGGTTGGTGACTGTGGGGGACACAGTCGCGTACCTGATGATTCCCTGCCGTGTGGGAGGGTATACTCTGGTGCTTACCCAGCGCGTCGACTTCCCAGGTGACTCAGCGCGGACGCTGGACGTCACGGTGTCATCGGGAACGTACTCCTGGACGCGCGACGCGCTCCTCCTGATGGACGCGTCGGGCCATGCCGTGCCCGCAACAATGGCCGCGGATACGATTGTCATCCTGGCGTCCGGGCACACCTACAAGCTCCAAGCGGTTCGCTTCGACTGATGCCATTGGCGGGGCGTCCGCGAGGCACCGGAATCGTCGCCGCCTAACTCGCCTTGAACGCTGGGCCTTAGACAGACCCGCCCAATATCGGGCCATCTTGTGGCTGTGCTCGGGACCCGGTCGGGCCCCGCGAGTATGCTTCGACGGAAGACTGGCCACCGGGATGGGTGACGCGTAAGTTGTTGCCCTGATGAAAGTTCGTGACGTGCTCCGACTCCTGCTGGAAGACGGCTGGTACCTTGCCCGCACGAAGGGGAGTCATCAACAATTCAAGCATCCCACGAAGCCGGGCCGCGTGACGGTGGCCGGATCGTCCAACGACGACCTGGCTCCGGGCACGCTGGGCAGCATTCTGAAACAGGCCGGGCTCAAGCCGCCGCCAGGAGCATAGGACCATGCATCGTTACCTGATCGTACTCGAGCCAACGAGCACGGGGTTTTCCGCCTATTCGCCCGACCTTCCCGGCTGTGTGGCGACGGGCGCTTCGCGAACCGACGTGGAGGCGAACATGCGCGAAGCGATTCTGCTCCATCTTGACGGCCTCCGCGAGGATGGGGCGCCGGTTCCGGCGGGGCAGACGATTGCCACCTATGTGGTGGTGGCTGCCTAACAAGGCAATGAAGCAGCCGGCGCAGGCTCTGGAAGGCCGCCGTGTTGCGACACGGCGACCAACGGTTGAACTGCACCGCAGCTTATTGCCAGTCCGTTGTGCCGACGTCATCCGGCATCGAGCCTCTCGCTGCGTTTGGTGAATAGCCGCAGCTGAACGGGCAAGAGCAAGGATGGCGCCACTATCCTTCGCGCCCTTCGTCGAATTCAGGATCGCTCGCTGGGCGGGCCGCCCAGCGCCATATTGCAATCGTGCCGAGCCCGACCGCCGGCTGCACTAGCGCCCAGTGACCAGCAATACAGAACGCCTCAGCGCCGCCCTCGTCGGCCGATACCGGATCGAGAAGCAACTCGGTCAGGGTGGCATGGCCACCGTGTACCTGGCCGCGGACCTCAAGCACGACCGCAAGGTCGCCATCAAGGTCCTCAAGCCCGAACTCTCCGCCGTCCTCGGCGCCGACCGCTTCGTCCAGGAGATCAAGACCACCGCGGCCCTGAGCCACCCCCACATCCTCCCGCTCTTCGACTCCGGCAACGCCGACGGCATGCTCTTCTACGTGATGCCGTACATCGAAGGCGAGACCATCCGCGACAAGCTCAACCGCGAGACCCAGTTCGGCATCGACGAAGCCGTGAAGATCACCACGGAAGTGGCGGACGCGCTCGACTACGCCCACCGCCACGGTGTCATCCACCGCGACATCAAGCCCGAGAACATCCTCCTGCACGACGGGCGGCCCATGGTGATGGACTTCGGCATCGCGCTCGCCGTGAGTGCGGCAGCGGGCGGGCGCATGACCGAGACCGGCCTCTCACTCGGCACGCCGCACTACATGTCGCCCGAGCAGGCCACGGCGGAGAAGGACATCACCGCCCGCAGCGACATCTACTCGCTGGCCAGCGTGTTGTACGAGATGCTCGGCGGCACGCCGCCACACTCGGGCGGCAGTGCGCAGCAGATCATCATGCGCATCATTACGGACACGGCGCGCCCGGTCACCGAGCTGCGCAAGTCCGTGCCGCCCCACGTGGCCGCCGCAATAGTGAAAGCGCTCGAAAAAGTCCCTGCCGATCGCTTCGAGAGCGCCAAGACGTTCGCCGCCGCGCTGGCGAACCCCGCGTTCACGAGCGCCACCACGGCGATGCGCGCCGACGCTCGCCCCCAGCGCACGAACCTCGTGCTCTTCGCGGCTGCCACCGTTGTCGTGGCGTTGGCCGCCTGGTTCCTCGGCCGCACTACTGCCCCGGGGCCGGACATCATCGACATCGGACTGCCGGACACCGCCCAGTTCGCCTTCGCGGACGAAGGACCCTTCGCCATGGAAGCGCCGAGTCTCGCCGTCTCGCCTGCCGGCGACTTCATCGTGTACGTGGCGCGTCGCGGATCGTACACGGAACTGTGGTATCGCAGCTTGCGCGGCCCTGAAGCGCGTCCGCTGCCCGGGACGCAAGGCGCGAGCATCCCGGCGCTGTCGCCGGACGGACGCTGGGTCGCATTCGAGAGCGGGGGCCTTCTCAAGAAGGTGTTGGTGGACGGCAGCTCCGCAGCGTCGAACGTCGGCGAAGTGGCAAATCCCTACGGCATCGCGTGGAACAACAACGACGAAACAATTGTCGCCGACGGATTCTCCTCCAGGTCCGTGCGGTTCCGGATGTCGGATGGCGCCAGGGTCGACAGTGGTGGCTCATGTGGGCGATTCAGTCCGGTGCCCGGCACCAACGACCTGATTTGCATAGGGGGTGGCGTGCTTGTGACCGTGGCTCGCGCCGACCGCGGGCTTCCGCCCGTAACGTCCTCCGCCCGCCCACTCGGAGACAGCGCGCGCCCCGTGTTGTCGGACCACGGCATGGTGTTGGGCAACCAACTTGTGTTCGTCGACGCGAATGGCAACCTGGACGCTGCGCCATACGATGCGCGCACACGGCGCGTCGGGCCCCAGCGCATCGTGCAGCGTGGCATGCGCCGCTCGCTCTTCGACATCTCGTCGCACTTCGGTGTCACGCGTGACGGCGACCTGGTGTTCGTTCCGGGATCCGTCGGCAACGTCGGTGAATTCGTTGCGGCGGATGTCGACGGACGCGTCCGACCCTTGCCGTTGCCACCCAAGCAGTACGTGAACTTCGCCATGTCGCCGGATGGGCGACGCATCGCCGCCACCAATCAAGGCGTGTCGGGCACTGAATTGTGGACGTACGACGTCGCAAGCGGTCAAGGAGAGCGGTTGCTCGTCACCCGCAGTTGGTTGATTCCGCCGGTGTGGGCGCCTGACGGGTCCATCGTGTTCTCGCAGTCCCCGGGATGGTACGACACCCTGACGTACACGATGGTCATGCGACCCGGTAGCGACAACGTCACACGCCTGGTGGATATGCCCTTCGCAATCACGTCGCTGGCATCGCCGACGACGTTGGTCGGCACCACCGGGACCGCCGCCACACCGGACATCATGATCGTAACGCTCGGCGGCACGCGCGTGCGCGCCGACACGCTACGAATTCCTATCAGTCAGGAAACCCCGACGAGCGTCTCTCCTGACCGCCAGTGGCTGGCGTATACCAGCACGCAACGGGGCTTGTCGCAAGTGTTCGTCACGCCGTTCCCTGGAATGACGCGGCAGTACAAGGTCTCGACGGGCGTCGGGGCCGAGCCGTTGTGGCTCCCGGACGGCAGCCTCGTGTATCGCGTGGGACACTGCTGGGAGCGCATGCCTCGGCGCACCGGCGCGACGCCGCCACTGGGCCCTCCGGCGCGAGCGTTTTGCGATGAACGATTGTTGAACACGCCCGGGCTCTCCAATATCGTCACGCCGGACGGGCGCATCCTGTACCTCCGCACCATGGCGCCCACCACCGCAGGCTACGTGCGCATCGTACGGCACTGGCGCCAGCGCGTCCTCGAAGGCACGGCGCCGCAATGAGCGGCACCGAGCGCCTCAACGCGGCACTCGCGGGTCGCTACAAGATCGAGAAGCAGCTCGGTCAGGGCGGCATGGCCACCGTCTACCTCGCCGCCGACCTCAAGCACGACCGCAAGGTCGCCGTCAAAGTCCTGAAGCCCGAGCTCGCCGCCGTGCTCGGCGCGGAACGGTTCGTCGTGGAGATCAAGACCACCGCCGCGCTCCAGCACCCGCACATCCTGCCGCTCTTCGACTCCGGCACCGCGGACGGATTCCTGTACTACGTGATGCCATATATAGAAGGGGAGACCCTGCGCGGGAAACTCGATCGCGAAACACAACTCGGCGTCGACGAAGCCGTTCGCATCACCACGCAGGTCGCTGACGCGCTGGACTACGCCCACCGCCACGGCGTCATCCACCGCGACATCAAGCCCGAGAACATCCTGCTCCACGACGGTCGCCCCATGGTGGCCGACTTCGGCATTGCGCTCGCTGTCTCTGCCGCCGCCGGCGGACGCATGACCGAGACCGGCCTCTCGCTCGGCACGCCGCACTACATGTCGCCCGAGCAAGCCACTGCGGAGAAGGAGATCACCGGTCGCAGCGACATTTACTCGCTGGCATCGGTGCTCTACGAGATGCTCGCTGGCCAGCCGCCGCACCTGGGTGGCAGCGCGCAGCAGATCATCATGAAGATCATCGCCGAGCCGGCCGGCGATGTGACGCAGCACCGCAAGTCGGTGCCACCCAACGTCGCCGACGCACTGCGCAAGGCGCTCGAGAAGGTGCCGGCCGATCGCTTCGACTCCGCCAAGGCGTTTGCCGATGCCCTGGTCAACCCGGCATTCACCGCAGCGGGAACCACGCGCGTGCAGCCCGCATCCGCCCTGGGCAGGTTCCGCGACCCCGTGTTCGTTGCCGTGGCCGCCGTTGGCGTCGTCGCGCTAGCGCTGGCGGCGTGGGGCTGGCGTGGGACACGTGCGTCGCCGGAGTCGCCCGTGCGACGGTACATGCTCCAACTTCCTGAGGGGCGGGAGGTGAGCGCCTGGTTCCGCCGCATCGCACTGTCGCCGGACGGCTCACGCCTGGCGTACCTGCACGAGGGTGCGGGCGGTGAGCGGCGGCTGTTCGTCCTGCCACGCGACCAGTTGTCGCCGGTCGAGATCGCCGGTACGGAGGGTGCCGAAGTTCCGTTTTTCTCGCCCGACAACGCGAAGATCGGCTTCGTGAGTCCGCGCGGCACCATCAAGGTCGTGCCATTGGACGGCGGACCTGTGGTTCCGGTGGCCACGACCGGGATTGGCTACGCCGGCGCGACGTGGTCGTCCGATGGGTTCATCTACGCTCACGGTTCCGGCCGCACCGGCATCGTGAAGGTGTCCGCGCAGGGCGGCACGCCGGTTCGCTTCACCACGGTGGACTCGGCGGCGGGCGAGGACGACCACGTCTTTCCGTGCGCGCTGCCCGACGGGCGTGGCATCCTCTTCGTCATCAAGTATCGGGCGAATGCGGCGCGCTCTGAGATCGCCATCGCCGACCAGGCCACCGGCAAGTACCGTGTGCTGACCCGCGGATCGTACGCCGAGTATGTGCCGGGATACCTGGTGTTTGCGCCCGAGCGCAACGGTGCGCTGATGATCCAGTCGTTTGACGCCCGCAACCTGCGTTTGTCCGGTGAGCCACGGATGCTTGTCGAGCGCGTCGTATTCGGGTCAGTGGGCGCGCCTGACTTCGTTCCCGACTTCACCACGTCGTCGCAAGGCACGCTGATCTACATGGCGGAAAGCGACGCTCACGACACCACTGACGTCGTCTGGGTCACGCGACAAGGCGTGGTCCGCCCGGTGGACCCCGGCTGGAACGACCAGCTGACACCGAACGGCGCCTTCAAGCTCTCACCCGATGGTCGCCGGCTCGCGGTAACACGCGGCGGGCAGGTGTGGGTGCGGCAACTGGACAACGGGCGGATGACGCAGTTGAGCTTCAATGGCGGCATCCGGCCGCAATGGACACCTGACGGAACCTCCGTCGCCTACATGGCGGATCGCGCCGGCAAGCGCGAGGCGTACATCCGTCGCGCCGATGCGTCGGAGCCCGAGCGACCCCTGCTCTACGATCCGGAGCAGGTGCACGAAGTCTTTTTCACCGCGGACAATCGCTGGATCGTGTATCGCAACGGTGGTGGCGGCTCCTCCGACCTGATCGGCGTGCGCCGCACCGGTGACACCACGCGAGTCCCGCTGGTGGTCACGCCGTACCAGGAATCGCAACCGGCGGTCTCGCCGGACGGGCGCTGGTTGGCGTACACCACGCTCGAAACCGGCCGGGCGCAGGTCCGGGTGCGGCCCTTCCCGAACACGAGCGACGGCAATTGGCTGGTGTCGCCGGACGGCGGGTCGGACCCAGTGTGGAGTCACAGTGGCCGCGAGCTGTTCTTCCGCGACGGCAACGCCAACATGGTGAGCGTGCCGCTGACGCCCGGGCCGACATTCGTGTTCGATAGACCACACGTCCTGTTTTCAGCGGAGCGGTTTCGCTCGCTATCCCTTGTGGTCGAATACAGCCTTGCAGCTGACGACCAACGTTTCGTGTTTCATCGAGAGCTGGGCCGGGTGTTGCCAGATCGCGTTGTGGTGTTCGAGAACGTGACCGGAGCAGCAAAATGAGAAACAATACCGAACGGCTCAACGCCGCTCTTGCCGGCCGCTGCAGGATCGAGGAATAACTCGGTCAGGGCGGCATGACCACCGTCTACCTCGCCCAGGACCTCAAGCACGACCGCCACTTGAGAACTCCCCGCCGATCGCTTCGAGTCCGCGAAAGCGTTCGCTGACGCGCTCTCCGATGTGCACTTTGCGGAGGGTGGACAGACCGGTGTCCATGCCGGCGCCGCGAGCGCGACGCCCTGGTGGTTCCGCTTCTTCTACGCCGCGCGGCACAACGAGCAATTGCTGCTGTCGGCGCATAATGCGGTGCGCGGCTGGCTCATTCCATTCGCCAGCCGCATTGTTGTGATCGCGCCGCAGCAGAATTGCGGGCGTTAGGCAGCGATGAGGCGAGTGGCGTGCATGCCGTCGGGGTTGCGCAGGCGCTTGTACAATTGTACGTTATGTAGTGCTCATTGTCATCGACACCTCGGCGCTCATCGCCGTCCTCACGAGCGAACCGGAACGCCCCCGCCTCGTCCGCGCAACCCAGCGCGCCGACCTGGTGGCACCAGCCTCCGTCCACTGGGAAGTCGGCAATGCGCTATCGGCCTTGCTGAAACGGCGTCGGATCGCGCGGGGCGAGGTGCAACAGGTGCTCGAGGCCTATGAACGTATTCCTATCCGCTTCTTGGAGGTTGACCTGGCGCTCGCGCTCGAGATCGCGGCTGAGCATGGCCTCTACGCCTACGACGCCTACCTCGTGACGTGCGCCCTCACTCAGCGCGCGCCGTTGCTCACGCTGGATCAAGCGCTCGGTCGCGCAGCAGACGCGGCGGGGGTCCAACATCTGGAGCTACCCACATGAAGGAGTACACGTACTCGGAGGCGCGCCAACGGCTCGCCGCGCTCTTAGAGCGAGCGCGGCGCGACGGCGCGGTCCGGATTCGCCGGCGCGACGGCCAGGTGTTTGTGTTGCAGCCGGAAGCGCGCACCGGCTCGCCACTGGACGTCAAGGGATTGAACCTCAAGTGGTCTCGGGACGAGATCGTCGCGCTGGTTCGCGACGCGCGACGTCCGGCGTGACGCTGCCTAACGAAGTAAAGATTCGTGCCGCGCGATAGCCGCGGCACAATCTGGGGTTGAACTCAGTCCGCCCCGCGGCAGGGCCTTGGAGTTTCAGGCGGGTGCGTGACCCGAGGCGACGTCCAGGACGCCCAGCGAAGCGAGCGTCAGGCGGCCTGCCGAGCCCAGACCGGGGGCCGCGCACCGGACCAGCCGCGCGCGATTGAGGCCGGCGCAGCGTTGGCCGTGCGCTCCGGCGATCATGGGGCGCGGCTTCGCCGGACCACGCGCGCGGATCATGCGGCGACTGTGGCAGTCGGTGGGGTGGAGCACGGCGAGGACCACGAGTCCGGCGGCGCGCGCGATCGGGTGAAGTGGTCGATGACCACGAGGCGACCGCGCCGACAGACCGGGCAGCAGGGGTCCGGCGCGGTTGGTGGCTGGTCGTGCGCGACCGGAGTCTGCGCCGGGATGTTGCTCGCGGACTTCGGGACGCCGTCGCGAGCGTGAAGCTCGAGGAGATCGCGGGCCCGTTCCAGCTGCGTGCGGCGGCCGGGGCTCAGGAGACCATAGGAGCGGACCTTGGTGAAGCCTCGGGGGAGGACGTGCTGGAGGAAACGGCCGATGAAGGTGTTCACCGGCAGCGTCAGGCGCCGGGTCTCCCCGGTGCGTGCGTGGGTATAGCGGAAGGTGACGCGATCATTGCTGAAGCGTTCGATGCGGTGGTTGGTGAGGGCGACGCGGTAGATGTAGCGGGAGAGATAGAGTGCGGCGTGCTGCCCGGTGCCGATGGCCTTGACGTGGACCGTCCAGCGGTGGGTCCACACGCCGGGATCGACCTCGCCGGCGAGGCCGGCTCGTGCGAACGCGTCGCGCATCTTCGCCCGGAAGATCGGGGAGAGCATGTAGCCCGGGACGAGGAAACGAGAATGAGCGGGCTTGATCCAGGCCGTGCCGTCCGCGCCGAGGCCGCCGGCGCTGACGAGGAGGTGGACGTGGGGATGGTGCTCCAGGGTGCGCGACCAGGTGTGGAGTACGGCGAGGATGGCGGGAGTGCCGCCCACCCAGTTCGGGTCCTTACAGAGCGTGAGGACAGTGGCAGCTGCTTCGCGTAGAAGGGCGGCGTATACCAGGCGCTGGTGCGATCGGGCGACGGACCGCAGCCCCTGTGGGAGGGTGAACGTGAGGAGGTAGTGGCCGGTGTGGAGAAGCCGCTGCCGGACTCGCTCCAACCATCTCTGGGCCCGATCGTCCTGGCACGTGGGACAGTGGCGGTTGCGGCAGGAGTGGTAGCGGTACGCGAGGGCAGCGCACTCGTCGCAGCGGTAGAGCGAGCCACCGAGGGCCGGTGTGCGACACTGGACGATGTCGTTCATGGCCCTCCGGTGGGAGGGCAGGAGCGGTCCGGCGTGGGTCCGCAGATACTCGGGCCCCGCCCTGCGGAGGATGTCCGCGAGCTCCACCACGGCCCGTCTCGGGGGCAGTGGCTGTCTGAACCGACGGGCCTAACGACTCAAGAGCGACGCGCCATGAGATCGTTGATCGGACTCAGCGCGGCGTCGTGGAGCTCCCGGGTGAGGTGGGTGTAGATGGCGGTTGTTCTGGGACTGGTGTGGCCCAGATACTCCTGGATCAATCGCAGATTGACACCGGCCTCCAGCAGGTGCGTGGCGTAGCTGTGCCGGAGCGTGTGGACGTGCGCGCGCTTGTGGATACCGCTGGCCCTGACAGCACGGACGAAGGCGCTCTGAAGGCTGGCGCGGGAGATGGGGCCCACGGCCGGGTCGCTCAGGACGCCGGCATGGGATCGGGTGATCGTGGGGAAGAGCCAGAGGGGATTACGGTGCGTCCGCCAGTGCTCTCGCAACAGCGCGAGGGTGGCGTCCGGGAGCGGGACGTAGCGATCCTTGCGGCGCTTGCCGTGAATGTGGAGCAGCTTCCGGGCACCATCGACATCGGGGACCTGGAGGCGGGCGCCCTCCAAGAGGCGGAGGCCGCAGGCGTAGATGGTCGTCAGGCAGACGCGGTAGACGGGAAGTCGAAGATGATCCAGGATTTGCCAGACCTCGCCGCGGCTCAGGACGACCGGGAGCTTCTTCTCCCCCTTGGGCCGGGCCACCTTGAGGACCATCCACTCGCGCCCAAGCGTGTGCTGGTAGAAGAACTTGAGGCCGCAGAGGGCGATGGTGTGGGTGCCCCGGGCGACCTTCTGAACGGTGGTGAGGTGAAGGAGGTAGTCGCGGAGCTGCTCTTCCGTGAGGGTGTCGGGTGAGGCATGATAGAAGCGGGCCAGCTGAGCGACGGAGCGGACGTAGGCTTCGACGGTGCGATCGGAGTAGCCGCGGAGCTGGAGATCCTGGATCATGCGTTGGCGGAGCGGTGTCATGGTGTCCTCGCTGAAGGGGTTCAGCGTGAACATTGGACATCACTCCGCCAACTTCATCAGCCACGGTGGAGTAAGGGCACGCACCGAAATCGCAGTGCTAGACGCCGAAGGCGGATTGAGTTCAACCACGCGTTGCAGCCGACGCGGGCGCCATGGTGGCGGCTTCGCCGCTTTGATTGGACTGCCCGCGCAGCTGAACGCTAGGCGTTAGGCAGAAGCAACAGATCATGATCCTCTTCGATGACATTGAGCGTACCGACACTGCCTACGCCGACTACACCGAGCCCCACTTCACGTTTCTCAATCGGTCGGCGCATCCCGCATTTGGTTCCATTCGTCGCCTGACCGAAGACTGGCTCGCGGAGTATCCGAAGCCGCACCAACATGAGCTAGTCGCCAGGCTAAGAGCGGCCGATAATCTTCAGTTCCAAGCGGCGTTCTTTGAGCTATACCTTCACCACCTCTTTCGCTTCGCGGGCGCCCGCATTACGGTGCATCCATACCGAGGTAGAGGCAGGAGGCGGCCGGACTTCCGAGTAACGTTTCCGAGTGCTCGGCCATTCCTCGTGGAAGCGGTCACCGTCACGGAGGAAGCCGCCGCTGACCGGATCGCCAGCAAACGACTCAACGTTGTCTACGACGCGCTTAACCGGGCGAAATCGCCAGACTTCTTCTTTCACTTGCGCCACTTCGGGCTTCCGCGAACTCCAATTCAGGGAGCCCGAATCCGAAAGGCGGTTGAGAACTGGCTCCAAGGCATCGATTACGAAGCGGTGCGCGCTTCTGTACAGGGCGGCGATTTCAAGACGCCAAGCCTAGAGTTTGAGCACGACGGTTGTCGCCTGCAGATCTCCTTGTTTCCCGTGAGCGAGGGACGCAGGGGCGCCTCCGATCATCGACCCATTGGCGTGCTCGGATCGGGAGTCGCCAGAATGGTCGCAAACTGGACGTCAATTCGCGATGGCATTAAAGCCAAAGCATCACGGTATGGTCGTCTCAGACAGCCTTATCTCGTTGCCGTAAACGCCGCAGATCAGTCGGCGCAGCATATCGACGTCATACAGGCAATCTTCGGCCAAGAAACCGTTGTCTTCGACACCGTAGACGGCCGCATGCAAGGCAAGCCGCGGTTAAGCCGAACCCCGAACGGTGCTTGGGCAGGACCGAAGGGGCCAGTCAATCGGAGGGTCTCCGGAGTCCTCACCGTGGGCTCACTTCTCCCTTGGACTGTGGCCGTCCATCGACCGGTCCTCTATCATAATCCTTGGGCACGATACCCCCTGGAGCATGGTTTGTCGTTTCTCGATAATCAACGACCTGCGGGCGGCCACATGGTGCTCGAGCCGGGTCCGCAACTTCGAGAAGTGATGCGACTTCCTCCGGACTGGCCACGTGAGTTGGCTTCTGCCTAACAGACGTTGCAGCAGACGGCGAAGCTATGGTGTGCGCGCAGGCGTTCGCTTTCGCTCACGTCCAGCGCGCGGTCTTCTATCGATTCGCCGCGGCTGAAGCGGCACGTTATACAGCCCAGCCGCCCGCAGTTGCGCAACGGATACCGCGATGGCCTTGACATGGTGCACATTTGTGCATACACTCGTCAATGGGCTTCGAATGGGACCCTGCAAAGGCCGTCGCCAACCGTCGTAAGCACGGCGTGGAGTTTGCGGATGCGGTCGGTGTGTTCGATGACTCCTCTGCCCTCACGCGCACTGATCCCCATCCATCCGAAGTTCGCTACGTAACCATAGGCCGCGACCTAGTCGATCAGATCGTCGTGGTGGCTTGGACGCCAACGAATGAAGCAATTCGCCTCATCACGGCGCGTCGCGCGACCCCTCGGGAGCGGCGCCAATACATGGAGGGAGCCGATGCGTAAGGAATATGACTTCAGCAAGGCGCGCCGCGGGGCAGTGCTACCGATCGCTCCGGGAAAAACGAGAATCACGATCCGGCTAGACGACGACATTCTCGAGTGGTTTCGTGAGCAGGTCAACGATGCGGGGGGCGGCAATTACCAAACGCTCATCAATCAAACGCTGCGCACGGTGATGGAGCAGGCGCGCGAGCCACTGGAAAGAGTGCTTCGGCGCGTGGTGCGAGAAGAGTTGACGCGGGGCAGCGCGGGTTCACGCCGACGTTCTCGTGAACGGGCTGTATAACCAGCAATTGCAGCTGTCGGCGTTTTCGGTCGGTAGCGTCTGGCGGTCTGCGCCCGCCAGCCGCATTCTATGTGATGCGCCGCAGCTGAATTGCGACGTTAGGCGGCATCGGTCCGGATGACCTCGACCAGGAGAGAACGTGTTCCGCATCTGCTCCGTATTTGCCGCTGGCACGCTTCTGTTCGGGGTCCAATCACTGAACGCCCAGACGGTTCCCATGGGCGATGCTGTGATGAAACGGATCTGGTCCATTGGGATGGACAGTTCGAGGCTCCCGGTCCTCGCGAACCAGTTGCTCGATTCGATCGGACCCAGGCTCACAGGCTCACCCGGTCAGAAGAACGGAAACAACTGGCTGGTTCAGACCTACAAGTCGTGGGGTATTGAGGCGACAAATGAGCCGTATGGAACGTGGCGTGGCTGGAGACGGGGCCCCGGTGGCCACCTCAAACTCCTCCACCCGTGGCCGGGTCAAACTCCCCCACCCTCGCGCGGCGGGACGGCGGGACATTAGGCGGCCGAGGTGCGTTTCGCAACTCGGGCGGCGGCTTCCTTCAGGCGCCAGCTCTTGCCTTCAAACTTTAGTAAATGGCCGTGGTGCATGAGGCGGTCGAGGAGTGGAGTAACGACCACCGCATCGCCGAGCAGACGGGCCCAATCCTCGAGGGGCCGGTTGGAGGTGACGATCGTCGAGGCCTTCTCGTAGCGGCTCATCAGGACTTCCGCGAGTTCATCGCCGGCCTGCGGCGGGAGTTTGCGCAAGAAGAGGTCATCGATCAGGAGGAGGTCGGCGGTCTTCAGTTGGCGGCGATACTGGCGGAGCTGCGCGAGCTCGCGCGCTTCGGCGATGTCCTCGACGAGCTGATGCGCCTCGCGGTAGAAGACCTTGTAGCCACGCTGGACGGCGAGCAGCGCCAGCGCTTTGGCACAATGACTCTTTCCCGTTCCGGGCGGACCGAGGACGAGCACGTCTTCCTTGGCGTCGATGAATTGGAGCGTGCCCAGTTCGAGCACGTCGCGCTTGGGCAAGCGCGCGTTGTAGCTCCAGTCGATCGTCTTCAAGTCTTTGCGGTCGGGCAGACCGGAGAGCGCAAAGCGCCGCTCTAGGAGCCGGGAGTGGCGGCGATCGAGTTCGTCTTGGACCAGCCACGAGACCGCCTCGAGAAACTCCATCTCGTGCGTCGTGACTTGGAGGGCGCGGGCTTGGAGCGTCGCGCTCATGCCCGACAGCCGCAGGCCGCGTAACGCCTGTTCGAGTTCGGTGATCGACATCGTCATGGAGTGTTCTCCGGTGAGAGCATCGGGGCGGGCGCCTCTGAGTGCATTTCCCAGAAGGCCTGATATTCGGTGATGGCCCGGATGCCCGGACCGGATTGCGTGAGCGGTGGGTCAGCGGGCGGAGCGTCCGCGCGTCGGGCGAGCGCGCCTTTGACGGCCGCGTAGGACACACATTGCGCCGCGAGCATCCGCTCACACACCGCTTCGATGTCCGCGCGTGGATAGGTGCGCGTCAGGCTCGCCAGGCCGTAGAGGGCCCGGTTGCCGGGCCGGCCGAGCTGGGCGAAGAGGGCGCGCCCGAGCGCCGCCGTGTGCGGGCCGATCAACTCGACGCGCGCCAGCACGCGCGTGGTTTCGCGGGACGGGTTGAAGAGCCGATCCGAGCCCGCCATCACGAAGGCGCCCTTCCGCAGGGCTTTCTCATGCCGGCGCACGACGCGGTTCTCACGGTCGAGGATCTCGATTGCGCGCGGGTAGATCCGGACGGTGACCACGCTGTGCAGCGCCGCGGGCAACGCGGCGTAATACGAGCCTTCGATCTGCACGAGCCCCGCGTCGTCGACCGTGCGCACGCCCTGAGTGAAGAAGCGAAATCCCTCGAGCGGCAGCGGGCGGAGGTGCGGCTGCTCTTCCCGATAGAGCTCGAGCACCTGCCGCTTCTTCCGCCCGTGAATGCGGAGCGCGGCCCACCGCTCCTCCCAATGCACGAGCCACGTGTTCTGCGCCTCGATCGAGTCGAAGGTGCGGCCCTTGAGCCCCGTGCCCTGCGTGTGCTGAATCGCGCTCTCGACGGTCCCTTTGCGATTCGGATCACGGACTCGGCACGGATCGGCCACGACGCCATAGTGCGCCAGCAACGCGGCGTACACCGGGTTGAGCTCCGGCTCGTACAAGTCGGGGCGGAGCACGCCTTCTTTCAAGTTGTCTAACACGATGTATTGGGGACACCCGCCCAGCGCCCGAAACGCTTCCTCATGCAGCTCGGCCCAGATCACTTGGCTGGTCTTCCACACCACTTTCCGGAAACTCTTCCCCGAATACTTGAGCGTCATCACGAACAGGTACGGCCGCTGGCGCTTCTGGGCCGTGCCCGACGGCCGGTTCGTTGGCGCACCGCGGCCGTAGTCGACCTGCGCTTCTTCGCCCGGCAAGAACTCCAACACGTCGTAGCGCTCGGGCGCGCGCGCCTTCAGCGTCGCCACAAAGCGCTTCACGGAGTTGTACCGATGGGCAAAGCCATGGGCTTCGACCAGGTCTTGGAAAATGCTCATGGCGTTCCGCCCGAGCGCGACCTGCGCCTCGATCCACGGGCGGTGTGCCGCGCACGCCGAGACGGTCAGGGCCGGTCGCACCGGGGCCGCAGTCCCGTCCAAAGCCGGTGGCCGGGGTGGGGGAGTTTGGTCGTTGACGGCAACGGAGCCGGTGGCCACCCCGGGGGCATTTGCCTTCAGGGCGTAGCGCCGGATGGTTTTCCGATCGACGCCGGTCCGCCGCTCGATCTCGCGGTGCGGCGTCGCGCTGCCCAGCAGCGTGGCGATGGTGATGCGCAGAAACGGCTTCAAGACGTTCACTCCTCCCCTCCTCATGGTGAGGAGGCAAGCGTAACGTCCCGCCGTGCGGCGCCCCGAGATTAGGCGCTCAGACGATCACGCGAGGTGGAGGAGTTTGGGGTGGCCACGGGTGGGGGATTTTGGGTGGCCACCGGGGGACGGGGCATCGCCACGACCGCCTTGGTCAGTCCACGCGTTCGCGTCCTCGATGCCACCCTCCTCGGCTGGAGCCCGGGCACGGGCGGCAAAGACGTCACGGCGGGTACGATCATCCTGCCCCGATTCCGCGACAGCACCGAGTTTGATGCATGGCTGCCGCAGGCGGCGGGTAAATATGTGCTGATCTCGGCTCCGCAGCCCACCTGTCGACCTAGCTCCGATTGGGACAAGTTTGCGACGCCAGCGTCAAAGCGGTCAATGGATAGTTTGCTTGAGGCGAACCGGCGCGACTGGGACACACGCATCCTCGGCGCGGGTTTCTCACTGAGTACCCTGGGCTTTACGAGACTCGGTAGGCGGCTCGATGCCGCCCACGTGTCAGGCGTTGTGTCGTCCCAGCCGAAGGGCAACGCCGGTGCAACACGGATCGATGCCATGACCGACAACGAGACGGCTCCTGCCATCTCACTTGGTTGCGAGGACTATGGGCTCGTTTACCGCCTGACCGAATACAACCAGCATCCGCGGCTCCGTGTCAACGCGGATGCGGAACTGCTCGGTGAAGTGCCGGTGTTCAACACGATCGCCCGCATTCCTGGACGGGAAAAGCCGAACGAATATGTGATGCTCTCGGCCCATTTCGACTCCTTCGATGGCGCGTCTGGCGCCATCGACAACGGCACCGGTACACTGATGATGATGGAGGCAATGCGCATTCTGAGCCTCGTGTACCCACACCCCAAACGGACGATTCTTGTGGGGCACTGGAGTGGCGAGGAGCAGCACATGGTTGGGTCTCGTGCTTGGTCCGAGGATCACCCCGACGTGATTGCTGGTATGCAGGCCATGTTCAATCAGGATGATGGTACTGGACGTGTCCGCTGGGTAAACGGCGGAGGGTCGGGAGGCGGCGCCATCAGTGGTGGGCTGGTCGGCATCAACGACCACTTGCAGGCGTGGCGTAGCCAGCTACCTCGTGACTTCACTGACAGTATTCGTTTCGAGGCTGATTCCAAGCCGCCGCGGGGGCCGAGCATGGACGGCGCTGTGTTCGCATGCAAGGGGGCACCTTCCTTCGGACTGTGGAGCGCCGAGGTCAGTTGGAGCTACGGTGACGCCTCCCACACGAACCGCGACAGCTATGACAAGGTGGTGTTCGACGATTTGAAGTACAATGCCACGCTCGTTGCCATGCTCGCCTACCAGGCGAGCGAGGACACAACGTTGATTTCTCGCGTAAGGAGCGAGGGCGCCTGGCCGAACTGTGGGGTCGCTCCGAGGGAGACACGAATCAGGTAGGAGGCGCGTTGTCTGTCCCGACGTCACGAGGAAACAGTGGTACACGAACATGATGTCCGCAGGAGTGCGGGTCGGAGGCGGGCGCCGCATAACCCGCGCTTGCTGCCGACGAGGCCAGAACGGTTCGGCCGCCGCGGAGTATTCTTTATCTAAGGACTGCGGCGGCCTCACCTGGCCTCGCGGCAGAAGCGCAATCCGTTATCCCGCACTCCGACACTCTGTGGAGGCTATTGCGTGGGCTGCGCCAATGACGTAGTCTTCGGGCATGCGCTTCATCGAGACGCCGGCGTTCACCGCAGCGTTGCGCCGACATCTCGATGACGAGCAGTACCGCGCCCTCCAGCTGTCGCTCGTCCTCCGGCCCGCGCAGGGACTCTTGATCCCGGGCGGAGCCGGCCTCCGGAAGCTCCGGTGGCAAGCCGAGGGTCGGGGCAAGCGCGGCGGACTGCGCATCATCTACTATTGGGCGGTCGCCGACGACGTGTGTCTGATGGCCTACCTCTTCGCGAAGAACGAACAGGGGGACCTCACGCGCACGCAGCTCCGCGAACTGGCTCGAGTGGCACGGGAGGAATTCGGATGAAGGACGCGGCATTTCGAGAGCTGTTGAAGGGAGTGCGCCAGGCGGGGCAGATCCGTCGAGGGGAGCGACGGGCCCGTCGAGTCACAACCTTCAAGCCCACGGACGTGAAGGACATTCGGGCCCGCCTCGCCCAGTCGCAGGAGGAGTTCGCCTTAATGATTGGCGTAAGCGTCGCCACGCTCCGAAACTGGGAGCAAGGGCGGCGCACTCCCGACGGCCCCGCACTCGCCCTGCTGCGCGTCACCGCGCGAAATCCTCGCGCAGTCGCCGAAGCACTGCATCGAGGAACGCGGCGCGGTGCGGCATAACAGAGCGCTGCACTTGGCAAGGGTCATCGGTGGGCGCGCTTCGCGCGCACGATGGGATGCCCTTGCAAGTGAGCGCAGGCGTTATGCGGACCAATGAACCGTCGTGTGCATGAAGCCAGCTTCCTTGGCTGCCACCTATTTGAAGGTCATCCGGTTCCACCCGGAGGATGGTGACGCCTACATCGTTCTCTACTTGCGGCCTCGGGGATCGTTTCTTTTCGCTGGATACTGGCGCGGATACGAGCGGAGCGCCGCGGCAGGCACCTGGACGGAGAGCGATGGCACGATCACGTTGGTCGGCATGGGACGGACCGGAACAGACACTTTCCCCGAGCCCACTCCCCCACCCTTCCGCCGGACGTTGGTATTCCAGGATGACGTGTCAACACCAGCCCTCCGAGCTGACACAAGTCTTGAAGGATGGAGCCTTCTGAGTTGGCGTGGCTTGTACAGCTACGTCGGCGCTGATTACGTCGTCAACCCCGATGACCAGTGGATGCCTCGGAGCCTCGCCGAAGTTGACGAGTGGATCGCCGGCTATGTGCTTTGAGACCCGGCATGCCGCACCATATGATTCACTCGTCGGACGCCGTGCCCGCACCCTTGCGCCCCGTGGCCTTGTGAGGCGCGTCGGATTGCAGCGCCGGCGTTCTACGGGCGGTCTCGAACGAGAGCCTCGCGCACGGCCCGGCACTGCGACAGGCAGCGCTCGACTACGTGAACCAAAGCATGTCGTTCATGGTTGGTCCGAACTGGCGGCAGTTTACAGGACTCATCGCCATGAACAATTTCATCGAGACACCGGGGCCACTTGTAACGATCACGTTTGACAAAGGAAGCGCAGCTTGGTAGCTCGGTGAGGTCTAACGGAGCATGAAGCTGACCGCGCAGACGCTTTCGGAAGCGCGCGCTGTGGCTGCGCCAGCGCGCGCCACGGTCGTTCCACATTCACCACCGACTGAGCAATCAGTCGGCGGGAAGCCATTGCCCCTTGACCGTTAGGCTCTCAGAGGCGGGTTGGAGCAGACGAACCCGCACCTGTCGGTAACGCCCGTTCCGCGGGCGCATTCACACTGAGCGTTCGCAGCTCAACCCCATTCGTTCGGCGGCCACCAAGGTCAGTACGCGATGAGGACGAGACTCGACCGTGCCAGGTTACCGTCAATGAAACACCAGCGCCCGTCTCGTCCACTGCGCGGCTGGGGCTGGCTCCTGCTGATCCTCGCGGCCACGCACCCGGTGGCCGCCATCGCTCAGACGCCGGCGATGACCACGCCGGATTCACTCCTCTCGTCCATTGCCGGCGCCGTGCGGGACTCCCTCGGCCTGCCGGTCGCCGGCGCGAGTGTCCTCATCTCGCCAAGTGGTTCGATTCTGGTCACTGACTCCGCCGGGCGATTCAACGCGCGCCGTCTTCAGCCGGGAGCCGTGACGATCGATGTACGTCGGCTCGGGTTCGCGCCGGCGCGGCTTCCGCTCACCCTGAAGATTGGTGAAACGCAGTCCCTGGCAATCGTTATGCGGCGGCTGCCGCAGGTGCTCGCTGGCGTGGAGATCACGGCCAATCGCCAGTGCGCGCGCTATACGCTGGAGGGCGTTCTCTGCCGGCGAGAGACCGGCCGAGGATTCCTCATGGACCGACAGGAGATCCTGGCCAGAGGTGCGGATCACCCGGACTTTCCGCTCCTCGTCCTGCGGGACGTGCCCGGCTTTCGCCGGAACCTGCATGGCAACCCAAATACGGTCGAGGCCATCGTTGGGTGGCGCTGCGTCAAGGTCATCTACGACGGCGGCTTTCCGTACTCGTATAACCCGATACACAAGGTGGCCGAACTCTATGCGGTCGAAGTCTACCAGCCGCCCGACATCCCGCCGGAATATGGACACTGGTACTGGGGCGAAAACAAGAAGGAGAAGCTCGTGATGCCGTGCACGCTGGTGGTGCTGTGGTCCATGAGTGAAGCGCAACGGGAGCTGAGGCAGATGCAACGAAAGAAGAAGTAGCTCCCCAGTTGCGCGAGGCTCAGGCGGCTGCCTGGCCCGGGTCTGATACCTGAAATCCAGCTTCGGCCATCAGCTCCACCACTCGCCAGTTCGTGGGATTACGATGATCGTCCTGTCCCCGATTCGCGACGAAGTAGTCGCGATCACCCCAGTCCTGCCCTACGACCATCACCTGCGCGTCGAGGGCCCGTTGACAGGCAGACCACAGTCCCAAGGCGTTGGTGTCGAACGTTCCATTCGCAACAGCGGCCGGGTTGACGAGGTCTTCACAGGGTCGACAGGCCTTCCGAGAGGCACCGTCTCCCTGTAGGCTGCGGTGCGATCCTCAATCATTTAGGCGTGGCTTGAAGCTGAATTCTGTCAGCCGCCGATCAGCGATCAGGGGACGAACGATCATGCGTCGAAAGGTACCGTCACGCGCGACGTGATGAAGGATACGCCGACGTACAAGACCTACATCGCCGTCGCGCCGCGGCCGCGCGAGCTGTCGGGGCCAATACTGGTAGCCGCACACCACTGCTCCATAGCCCGTTACAGTATGATTCCCGCAGATTTCCAAATGAGTCGTAAGTCTTCCTTCGTTTCAGCCACCTCACGGCCACCGAGCGTATTCACTTGGCCGAGGATCTCTGGGACAGCATCGAGCCCGACGCCGATGCTCTCACGCTCACGCCGGGTCAGCAGGCGGAGCTCGACCGGCGTGTCGCCGACCTGGACGCCCATCCAGACGATTCGGTTCTGTGGGAAGCGCGGCGGGCACAACTCCTCGGCGCCCTTCAGCGCGCCGGTGGACGCCGCGCTTCGTTCTTCGGCACGCAGCAGCCGAGAATATTGCAGACGCGCCGAAATGGTACGCCGTGCGCTCCAACTCCGCAGCAGGGGAGTTCGTCCACACCCGTGGATGTCGGGCTGGCGGAGATCCGGCGGGCTCCCGGAGCGCAGCCTTGGGCTGCGCGCACTGTACGACGAGCCCTCTTGCGCCGCTTCCCATTTTGCCTTCTACTTCACCGTGCGCGGCGATACCACCTACAGGATTGCCTGCATACACCGTCGCCGCCATCCTCGCCACTGGCGTCGACGTGGGTGACGGCTAAGGAATTGCTGCTGGCAGCGGCGCGACGGTGTGCGCGGAGGCCCGCTACGCGGTCGCCGCGTCTCCTTGACAGGACGCCGCTGCATCAGGATTCGGGGCGTTAGCTGTGGGAGGCCTGACACTGTTCGAAGACCAATTCTCGCGATCCGCAAGCGACTAAGTGAGCCAGGCGAGATCGTGAACAGCGACGACTCTTCTCGCATAGACCTGCGTGCTCTCTCCATGGACCCGGAGGAGCGTCGCACGTACTACGAAGAGCATATCTATCTCAAGGCTTCGTCGTCTTGGCAGTTCCTTCGTGACGCGACGGAGTCATGTGTTGAGGCTTCCGTGCTGGCCCTCAGGAAGCTGCACGCAGGGTGGCAAGCACTCCTCGATACCGGTCGGCCACCCATGGAGACCGCTGTTTTCGTGGCGGGAATGTACTCCGTTACGGCATCCGGGCCCTTGCTTTCAAGCGTCCTGTTCCCTGCCTTCGCCATCGAAGCACTTCTGCGCTTGACGTCGGAATTGAGGCTTCGTGAACAGGTCACGGTGGTAAATGCGCTGAAATTTGCAGTAAATGGCTTCGACGTCTTGCCGTTCTCGGAACGGCTTGGCGTGACACTGGAACTTCTTGAGGCCGGTTCTCCGCCCGCCGAACTGCGGAAACAGCTCCAAGATGTTGTTGATTACCGCAACGGAGTAGTGCATCCGGCGCCAACTTGGGCTGGTCCAGATGGTTGGCCATTCCAGCTCAAACGTGCCAAGCTTAAGATCGGCATGTTTTCAGAGTCGGAAGTATTTCCCGACCTTGTTGCGACGATACTCCCCTTGAATCTCCAGCATACTCTCCGCGCCGTCCGCGCTCACGACGACCTTGTGCGCTTTTTACGTCAGGCCGTGTCTGAGGATATTCAGCGACAGCTGGAATCAGGATTCCTTGGCAGATTCTCCACTATTGAAGACACTAGGAACGAACCTTGGACCCAAATCGATTCTGCCTCGATCCAGTGGTCGGCAGTTGAGCGTTGGGTTGAATCGATCTCATACGAGGATCAAGTTGACTTCTTTGCCGACTACAAGCGGCGGCAGACGATCAAGCCTGTTCCCGATACCTGAAACGCCTAACGGGGGGGGCACTGCACCTGACGGCGAAGCTGTTAATGGCACATTCGGAGCGGTGCTGGCGCACCGCGTTCTTGTCGCCTGCCTCGCCGTGAAGGACATACGTTAGGCGTATGCATCTCAAGGCCCACCTGTATCCCCCAACCTGGTGTTTGTAGAGCTTACCATTCAGACATGCCACGCTCTTAGCCCGGCGCTGCGTTCCTTTTGAATCCTGCGCAAGGAGTCGTGCCTTGATTACAACACCGCTTGTTTTTCTGCCGACAATGATCCATACAGCGCTGTGGGCTAGCAACGATGGACGTTTTTAAGCGCGTCGGCGCGTTTGCGTTCGGTACGTTCGCACCAGTGACACTCGTACTAGGCGCCGTCTTTGCGGATTGGAACACGAAAAGCGTGGTCGGCTACGACGTGGCCAGAAGTCTGTCAAATGCTTCTGGCCGCTACGCGTCACTAGGTCTCGATCTGACGATTGCAGCAGTCGCCGTAACATGGGGATGGCGACTCGCTCGCGGAATGAAGGGATGGCGACCCGTCTTCCTTGGTGCCTGGTTGACTTCCTCCTTGGCAATAGTCGGCGTGATGCGCTTCAGGGACCATCTCGCTGGTGACGCTCTCGGGTTGATGGCTCTCATGTCGTTCCTGCGTGGGGGAGTGTATGTCTTGAGCTTCCGGCTGCTCGCCTTTGCCTTCCAGAATCCAGGAGCATCGCCCGGAGCTGCGCTTTCTAGTACGAGCGATGCGGGGCGCGAATGTCCGTGGTGTGCGGAGCGCATTCTCGCACGGGCCCGCGTATGCAAACACTGCGGGCGCGATGTGACGCCACTGACCGTTGGATAAACGACGAGAAGTGGCCGCACCCGGACGCTGATATATGGGCACCGGTACTGGTCGAAGCATGGCTATTTCTGCGGGCATCATACAAGCGGGCGTCCCCGAGGGCGTCGAAAGACCGCTCTCAACCGGAGTGGAGCCGCTCTCGGTGCTACTTGGTGTCGCGACGGTTTCAATCGTCGTTGCCCTCCTACTCGAAGCGCGCCTGAAGCCTCGCAGAGCCTGGGGGCTCCCATATGTGTGGGGATACTTTCAAGGCTCGAGCGGTCTCATTGCGGGAAGCCTCGCTTTCGTCGCCGGGCTGGCGGGAGCCGAGTACGGCATCAATAGCACTGTCTTGACGTTGATTCTAGCGGGAGCGATCTGGGCTCCGGCAGGCTACTATGTAATTCGTCGCCGACGTTGGGCATGGATCGTCCACACTGCTGCATCGCTAAATCCGGTCTGGTGGATCGCCAATTACCTGTACGCGCGTAGGCGTTGGAGTGAGCTTGAAGGACGACCGCATCCGAAGATGCCAGAATCTCATCAAGCGTCGCGGGAGCCTTCCGGCAAACCAAAGATGTATCGCGTCGGCATTCGATCGCGCATTCGACGTTGGCATGCGGGAAAGCTCTGGATGCTTTGGGGCATCGCAGCCATCTTGCTCTTCACTATCTATGACTCCGTTGCCTACGTTGATCGCAGTCAAGCGTTGCTCACTTGGCTGGTGCTGTGCGTACCGCTCATTCTTATCACGTGGATTTGGTTCGGAGGTCGCGAGAAGTGATGCTATCCTTTCACGACACATCGGCAATTCGATGGGCGTACCGGCATCAGTATGCGCTTGATGGCAGGGACAGCCACTCGAACCGCATGTGCATGCGCGGTCGCCGGAAAGTGAACGCGGCTAGCGAGAGCGCCGCAACAACGTCGGATGCTCTCGGCAGAGCTTTCGAGGAGCGAGATGCTCACCTGCGTTTTCGGAGGAGCGGAGCCGTACGCAGCGGCTAAGAAGGGCCAGCGCAGTTTTCGAGATTCGGTGCGGCCCGGCGGCCGATGGGGCGAACGGTGGCTCGGTATCGAAGGGGAACGAATGTGGTTCTCCTCAATCCGAGTGTCGGCGCCCAGTTCCCAAATTCTGCTGCAGTCAATGAGGCGCTCCGCAGTCTTGCCCGCCTTGTCAAACCGCGTCGACCGACGCGGTCGACGCGTCGGAGCGCCTGACTCTGGACGACAGCCCACCGGGATTGAAGGTTGTGACTCGAATCAGCTGCCCGCCCGGCATGGAGCAAGTCAATGATTAGCAGCCGATCAGTCCTGATAGCACTCCCGTTGCTCGTGGCCGCCAGTGCCAGCGCCCTGAGTGCGCAGCCACAGGTCCCGGATTGGCGCCTCGCGACCACACCGATTCTCACCCTCGAAGACAATGGCACGCCAGCGACGGAATTCAACCGCGTCGCCGGTGCGTGGCGATTGCCGAACGGAAGGGTCGTCATCGCAAACGGCGGCACTTCGGAATTGCGGGTCTTTGATACCAGTGGGACGCTCGTTGAAACGCTCGGTCGGCGTGGAAAAGGACCGGGCGAGTTCGAGATCATGTCGGTGGTCGGCGTTTCGGCCGACACGGCAATCATCTACGATTTTGCGACACGTCGCGCCACGACAGTGCAATTCGGAGCGAAGGCTCGCGTCCTGACCATGGTGACGATGATGGCCGCGGGCTCCGGTTCCGGATTCGAGGTCACCGGGCGTCTATCCGACGGCCGGTGGGTGGCGACGATGGGCATGGGCTTACCCGGAGGGTGGGACGCCCCCAGGGGCGTGCATCGTGTGAAGGGAACGGTGGCTCTCGTCGCACCCGACGGCGCCGGATCGATCGAGCGGGTCGCCGAGGTGGAAAGCATGGCAAGCATCACCTACATGCCGGGCGCGGACAAGTCGAAGTGGGCCACCGGGCCCGCCGCGTTCTCGCCGTGGTACCGTGGACAGGTCTCCGGCGGCGTGCTCTGGTTCGGCGAATCGGGATCGGATTCGCTGGTTCGGCTCGACGCCCGCGCCAACCGGCGAGAGATCGCGCTTGCACTTCCCTCCGTGGCGCCTTCGCCTCAGCTCGTCGCGGCGGCCAGGGAGGCTGAGCTGCCGCCCGCGCTTCAACCCCGCACCGGCGACTACGTGAACTTCAAGTACAGCGCCGAAAACCTGCCGTCTCGACTCCCATACTTCGCCGGCCTGCTCGCGGGCCCTGACGGCGAACTGTGGGTGCAGGAATACGCAGCGACGCCGTCCGCGGCGGCGCGCTACCTGGTTCTCGATACGCAGGGTCGGCCAATCGGTCGCGTCCTCATGCCGCCGCGCTTTCGTGCCACGCACGCAGGCCGGGATTTTGTCGTAGGCGTCACGAGTGATCCTGACGATGTCGAAGGAGTTGCGGTATTGCGTCTCGAGCGGCGGTAACACCACAGGGGCAGGGAAGGCGAGAACACGCTGCTGGCTGACCCCGCCAGTGCGGGCGGGGCGCCCACTGAGCGCAAGGCGTTAGGCAGGTCCGGACGAAGCGTTGCGTACGCACTGTCGGACCAAGGGTGCGGCAGAGAGCCGCTTGCACAGGTATACGATATCTTGTATAGTCCATGGTGGATGCCAAGCCACTCTCCTGGGTCGGTTCATCGCGGCGCGATCTGCGGGCGATGCCGCGTGACGTGCGCCATGAACTCGGGTTCGATCTCCGGCGCGTTCAGACTGGCGGTCTGCCACGTGACTGGAAACCCATGACCCAACTGGGTGCGGGCGTGAACGAAATTCGCGTCCGGCGTGGTGGAGCGTATCGGGTACTCTACGTGGCGAAGTTTCCGGAGGCCGTGTACGTCTTGCACGCCTTCCAAAAGAAGTCGCAGAAGACCGCGGCATTTGATCTCGACCTCGGCCGGACACGCTACGCCACGGTCGTGCGCGCCCGGTCGGGAAACAGGTAGAACGAACACCGGAGGAACTGACATGGCCGCGTCTATTCGCAAGTCGTCTGGGAACGTCTTCCGGGATGTGGGTTTCCCGCCGGAGGAAGCCGCCCATCTGCTCATTCGCGCGGACCTCATGATCGAAGTCGAGCGTCTGCTCAAGGCACGGGGACTCACGCAGGTACAGGCGGCCAAACTGCTCGGCATCACGCAGCCGCGAGTGAGTGACCTGGTGCGGGGCCGGGTGACGCTCTTCACGATCGACACGCTGGTGGAGTTCCTCGCGCGGCTCGGCGTCGGCGTCACCGTGCAGCTGAAGAAAGGGCGACGAGTTGCCTGACAGCGTCCGGCTGCCCCGCCCACTGCTCGAACAGGCCGGCTTGGGCGAGGATGTCGTACTGCGCGCGACCCCGGGTCGGATCGTCATTGAAGCCGCCCGCGCGCCGCCAGCTCGATCCCGCTCGCGGCAGTGAGATCCGTAAGCCCCGACTGTGCGCCGTGATCTCGCCCGACGAATTGAATCGCCATCTGCGCACCGTCATCGTCGCACCGATGACCACGGGCGGTCATGCATATCCTTGGCGCGTTCCCTGTCGGTTTCAACAACGCGACGCTTTCATCGCCCTCGATCAGGTACGCACCGTCGATCGCGAGCGCCTCGGCCGAAAACTCGAGCGCCTGGCGCGTACCTCGCGGGCAACGCGTCCGGGATCGCTGCGTTGTACACGGAGGACGCTGCCACCATAGAGCCGAGTGGCGACTGGACGCGCGGCCGCGATGGGATCGCGAAGTGGTACCAGGGACAATTCGACACAATCGCCGTCACGGCCCGGGAAGACATCACCGAGGAAGTGACCCCTGCCGGCAACTACGCCATTGAGATCGGCCACTACAGCTTTCAGGGGACGAGCAAGGCCGACAAGACTCCCCGGACGGTACCGGGCGGTACATGGTGTTTTGGCGGAAGGACGCCGATGGGGCGTGGCGGCTGCCGCGTGACATCGGCAACGAGGTGCCTCCCAGGAAGCCGTAGCCGCCTTCCCGGAATCCCGGCGCCTGACGTTGCTTGCCGCGGATGGGAGGGCCAGGGCTGCCGGCGGCTGCGATCCCGCAACGCTGGGATGCCTCCGCCAATCCGACTCCGACTTGGATTCGCTCCTCAACCGATGCGACGGACGGTTGCGTGTCGCGAATGGCCTGACAACGCGTCGGATCGCGCCGCCGGCCAGATGACTCTGGAATCGACGGCGCTCCGTCGCCTCACTTCGGCACGCGCGCCTTGAGCTCCTCGAGGAAGTTGTTCACGAGCATGACGCGGGGCGGCGCGGCGGTGCTGTCCGCGGACCCACCTGCCGACGCCTGCGCGTTCCGCGCGATGAGGAAGCGCTGGTCGTCGCGGGCGACGTCGTACGGATTGTTGGTCCGGGGGCTCCCCACCCAGCCCTCGGGGCCGTCGAATAGCACCCTCGGCGCTCCCCAGGCAAAGGCCGTACCCGGCTTGACCTCGACCGCCATCATCGCTCCCCCCTGCCCATTCCTCTGGAAGAAAAGCTCGCGGCCACTGTGAGACCAACGTGGCACGCGACCGCCATCGACCGACACCTGCCACTGACCAGCACTCACGTTGGGAAAGGGCGTGACGTACACCTCGTACCGACCTGTCGCGTCGGACGCGTAGGCTATCCAGCGACCGTCGGATGAGACGGCCGGGTCGACCTCCCGGTATTCGCTGTCGGCAAAGAGCTTCGTCGGCACGCTGTCCACCCCGGGGCGAAACGCCAGGATGTCACCCTGGTCATTCGAACCAGGGTTCTGGGATGTTCGCAGAAGCAGCCACTTGCCATCCGGGCTCCAGCCAACCGTCGCCAGGTCGTCCTTGAGATCGAGGACCAGCTTTGCCTGTCCCGTTCCGTCGGCTGGCCTGGACCAGACGTCGAAGTTGCCACCCCTGTTCGAGAGAAAGGTGACCTCCCGCCCGCTGGGACTCCACACGGGCATCTTGGCCGTACTGTCCCCGAACGTTAGGCGCGATGGAGGTCCCACCGTGTCGAGGTTCTTGATGTAGATGCCGTAGCCGGCGGAGGTGTACTCGCGAACCGCGACCCTGGAGCCGTCGGGGGAGATGCTCATTCCCTGGTCGGTATTCGATCCTCGCTGGAACGTCCAACCCGGGTCTACAGGGGTAACCTGGCCGGCGCGAGTCACCCAGGCGAGCTCCAGCGTCGGACCCGCGTTGCCTCCGACAGACCCGGTGGCGTAAAAGAGCTTGCCGTCGTCGGCCACGGACCAGAACGAGAGGCCGTCCATCACGGCTATTGGTGTGCCGAGCAGCTTCATCTTCACCGGATCGAAACGGGCGGCCATCATCGTGCCCTCGCCGGTGTCGAACACGAGGTGCCCGGAGGGCAGGTATCTCGGGAAGCGCCCCTTCGCGACCGGCGTCATCCGGCCAGTGCGGAGATCCAGTCCGCGGATCTCGTACCCGCCACCCAGGGCGACTTCAAGAAGTGCTCGCCTTCCCCCGGGGAGGACATCGTACACGATGTGTCGCGTTTCGCTTTCCGCGAGGCGCGACACGTACTCCACGGCTCCGCCCACCGAAGGAATGCGCACCGCGCCCGAATCATTCGAGACGTACACGTACCCGTCCGGACCCCAGGCCGAAACTATCCCGCTGGTCAGCGTTCGCACGGGACCACCGGAGAACGCCAGCACCTTGGCCTCCCCGTTGGCGGACAACGCGAGCTGGAGCCCGTCCGGGGAGACTCTGGGAAAAGCCCCACCCACGGTCTCTCGCACTGGAGTGGCAGTGATGTCGTCCCAGCGACGAACCATCAGAATCTGCTGGCCGTTCACCGTGTGCCGGTACACGAGCATGCTGCCGTCGGGAGACAGTGCGAAACCCGCCACGCCCGTGCGCGTCGGCTCCTGTCCAGCCAGAAACGGGACGGCAAAGCGCTCGACGCGGCGGACGGGCTCGGGCCCCCGACGTGAGATCCAGGCGAATGCCAGCGCCGCGACGGCGATCGCCGCCGCACTCCAGCCGGCAATGGCAATTCGTCGAAGCCGGACACTGCCCGCGTGCGATACCTCATCCGTAGCGTCGCCGTGGCGAAACGTCGGGTCCGCGAGCGCCTTCGCGAAGCTCTGCGCGCCGGTGAAACGGTCCGCGGGAAGCTTCTCGAGCGCCTTCCGGATCGCTCCATCGACGTTGAGCGGGATGGACTTCCGGGCCGCCGTCGCCGACACCGGAATGCCCTGGATGATCTTCCCAAGCACCGCCTGCGCGCTCTTGCCCGGATACGGCGGTTCGCCAACGAGCATCTCGAACAGCACGCAGGCGAGCGCGTAGGTGTCGCTCGCCGGACCCACGGTCTGGTCACCCATCGCCTGCTCGGGACTCATGTAGTACGGCGTGCCCATGCTGAGCCCCGTCTCGGTCAGCCGCGCACCGCTCCCCGCGCCGACGGCGAGGGCGATGCCGAAGTCGGCGACAATCGGCTGGCCATCGGCGAGCAGGATGTTGCCGGGCTTGATGTCGCGGTGGATCACGCCACGGTCGTGGGCGTGCTGCAGTGCACTGGCAACCGATGTCGCTATCGCCAGCGCCTCATCGACGGGCAACTGCTTCTCGCGCGCGATGCGGTCGGCGAGGGTCTCGCCCTCGACATACGGCATCACATAGAATAGGAAGGCGTCCGCTGCTCCCGAGTCGAAGAGCGGCAGGATGTGCGGGTGCTGGAGATTCGCCGTGGTCTCGATTTCCGCGAGGAAACGCTCGGCGCCGACGACGGCGGCGAGTTCGGGCTTGAGCACCTTCACCGCGACGTTGCGATTGTGCTTCAGGTCCCTGGCCAGGTAGACCGTGGCCATGCCGCCCTGACCGAGCTCGCGGACGATTTCGTAGCGGCCCGCGAGGGCGGCATTCAGGCGGGTGGCGGGGTCGGACATGGTCTCCTCGTGGATTCGTCAGGCAGGGCGAGAACATACGGCGCCGCGGGCGCGTTCGCATCCTCGTGGGCGCTGCTCCTGTCTCGCGCTAATCCACCATGTGGACCCGCGGCAGGTTCGGGTGACCCCTCCTCCATGAAGGTGGCGTGGACCTGCGGGCAAGCCTTCAGTCGCAGCTGCAGGATGACCCCGCCATCGAGCGAGAGTTCGGCGACGGCGGCACCGCTCACGTCTGGATGCGCAACATCCTCAGTGTCGCGGACTGGAGCCACGCGCCGACGTGAGGTGCCGCCTCAAAGCAGTTTCTGCTTCGCATGGTCGGTGAGTTCGGCCTCGGCGGTATCCCCGCGGATGTCGGGCAATTCTCGCCTTGCAGCTCGCCTGGCCAGGGCGAGCGAACCGGAGGCGCAGGCCGCGGACGCAAGGGCGAACGTGGGGGCGATCACAAGCACGTCTCCCCAGCCGAGGGACGCGGCAGTTGCCCAGAGGGCCGAGAGCAGAAGGCCGCCCAGGGCACCCCACCCCGCAACGCGCGGAAGCGATATCTGATCAAACGGACGACGGCTCTCGGCCAGCACAAGGAGCCCGGAGAAGGTGACCCCGGCAATGAAGCCGAATACACCGAAGACGAGCGGGATCGGGACGTCGGTATTGACGCCAAACACCCAACGCGGCACGCCGCCCACCGCGAACAAGGCGGCTGCCCAGGTGACGCCCATCCCGATAGCACCGCGAATGCGTCGCAGCCACGTCCGCATGATCGTCTCCCGACTCGAGCGCCGCGTGCCGCGTGCCGCCTCGGTCTCTGCCTCCGGTCGCGCGCCAAGCCCTTTATGCTGCAAAGTATCCGTCCGGGCGGCGGGATTCAAGAGCGCTCATCGCCCGTCTGACGAGCCTGTGGGGGCGCGCCGATCGGGCGTCGCGATCCACGCGCCCGCGCCGCCTAACGAGGAGCCGCTGCCGACGGCGCGGCATGGCTCCAGGAATCCCGGCCGGTCCCCGACCGCTCTCTGGTTTTCGGCAGACCCGCGGACGCGGCGGCTGCAGCGTGAAACGCGTCGGCGAACGGTAGCGCGAGAGAAGCGGGCACCGTACAATCGACAACTATGACAATACGTCGATACGGGGACGATGAGGTACGCGAGATCTTCAGTCTCGCGACGACAGGCGACACGCCCGACCAGTCTGTGCCCGCCGAATCCGGCGGCCTGACCCTTGATGAGCTCCAGCACATCGGTCAGGAGGCGGGCATCGACCCAGCGCGAGTCGCGCAAGCCGCGGCGAGTCTCGACGCCCGCGGGAGGCCGGCGCCCGTCCGGCGATCCTTCGGACTGCCGATCGGACTGTCGCGGGTCGTCGATCTTCCGCGAGCCCCAACGGATCGGGAGTGGGAACAACTGATTGCTGAATTCAGGACGACGTTCGGGGCGCAGGGCTACGCGACGAGTTCCGGCGGGCTCCGCGAATGGTCCCAGGGCAACCTGCACATCAGTGTCGAGCCGACCGAGCATGGCGAACAGCTCCGTCTCAGCACGCTCAAGGGCGACGCCATGCCCCTCAACGCGCTGGGGCTCGTGATGGGAGGGATGTCGATTCTCATGGGTGCAGCAGTTGCCGCGGCTGGCAAGCCGGGGAAGGCGCTGGTGGTCCTCGGCATGTTCGGCGGCATGGCCCTGGCCGCGTTCGGAGCCAACCTGGTTCGCCTGCCGCGCTGGGCGCGCGAGCGCGACCGACAGATGGAGGCGATTGCCGAGCAGGCGATCAGGCTGCTCTCCAATGGCCTCGAACCTGGGCAAGGCGGTGCGTGATTCTTGCCGGATCCGGCTCACTCCTGCGGCAGCGCTGTGAGCACCTCCACCTGTGAGGCGCGACGAGCGGGCAGGTACCCCGCGGCGAGCGCGACGAGCAGGATCGCAACGACGACCGTCGCCAATGTAGCGGGGTCGTTCGGCGTGACCTCGAAGAGTGAGTTCGTCAACACGCGTGTCAGCGCGAGCGACGCGGCAATGCCTATGACGGCGCCCGATAACGCGAAGCGCGCCGTCCGGCGCAGCACCATCAACGTCACCGCGCGCGGTGTCGCGCCGAGCGCGAGACGCAACGCGATCTCCCGCGTACGCTCGGCCACGTCGTAGGCCAGCACGCCGTACGTGCCGATCACCGCGAGGAGAAGGGCCAGCACTGAGAACGCCGTCAGGAGCCGCGTCTGAAAGAACGGTTCGGCCACCACCTCGAGCATCGCGTCATCGATCGTTTGCAGCTGCTGCGCCGGTATGGCGGCATCTACGTCGCGCAGCGCCGCGCGCATGGCTGGCGCAACGCTGACTCCGGCGTCCGACCGCACCACGTACGTCATGTGCCCGACCAGCCAGGGGAAGGTGCTCTGGAGATACGGCAGATAGACGGCCGAGTGTTTGCCGAGCGATCGGTCCTGCACGACGTCGTTCACGACACCGACCACTGTGAGCCAGTCGTTCGGCCCCGGCCCGTCGGACATCGAAATGCGCTTTCCGACCGCGTCCGCATCGGGCCAGACCCTGCGCGCGACCGTCTCGCTCACGATCACCACCGCGGGCGCTCTCCCGCCGTCGCTACCCGTGAAGTCGCGTCCCTGGAGCACGCGTATGCCCATCGTGGCGAAGTACCCCGGGCTGACGAGCACCCTGTCCACGTTGTAGCCCCTGGGAAGGGGAGTCGGTCCGTCCACGACGAAGTTTCCGATGGTCCCGTCCAGCGCCTCGCCCATCGGCGCGTACGACACGCTCGCCGCGCGGCGCACGCCCGGAATGCGCGCGAGCTTCTTGAGCATCGCGGAATGGAACGCCCGCCGTCGCGCGCTGTCGCGGTAGCGCACGTTCGTCAGATCGACAGCCATGCCCGTCACGCGATTGGCGTCATATCCCTTTTCCACGCCGCGCATCCGCGTGAAGCTCTTGATCATGAGCCCCGCGCCGGTAAGCAGCACGAGCGCGAGCGCCACCTCCGCGGCCACGAGTGCGCCGCGCAACCGACCCTGCGTCGCACCCACCATGCGCCCGCTGTGCGCCAGCGCGTCCGCGGGTGGACGCCTCGCGCTCTGAAGCGCCGGAACGAGTCCAAAGACGACGCCGGTCGCCAGCGAGAGCACGATCGTGAAGACCAGGACCCGCATGTCGACGTGCACCTCATCCAACCGGGGAATGCGACCCGCCGGCGCGATAGCGAGTAGCGCGCGCACGCCGACCTGTGCCGTCGCGATGCCGACCGCCCCGCCCGCGACACCGACGAGCAGGCTCTCGGTGAGCAGTTGCCGTCCGATGCGCGCGCGGCTCGCGCCCAGCGCCACCCGCACCGCGATCTCGCGGCGCCGAGTGGCCGCGCGGATGAGCAGGAGATTCGCAACGTTGACGCACGCGATCAGCAGCACGAAGGCGACGGCACCTGAGAAGATCAGCAGCGGCCTGGCGACTTTGCCGGTGATCACGTCCTTGAGCGGCAGAACAGCGGGCAGCGCGCGCCAGTGGTCGTCCTGAGGATCGCGCGGCCGCGCGGCCATGATCGTGCCCAGCTCGGCGCGGGCCTGATCGACCGGCACGTGGTCGCGCAGCCGTCCGAGCACCGTCAGGAGCAGGAAGTTCCCGTTCGTGAGCGTCATCGTGAGCGGCGTCCAGATCTCCGACCTCGCCGGAAAGTTGAAGCCGGCCGGCATCACGCCGACGACCGTGTACGGGACGCCGTCGAGCGCGATCCGGGTGCCGATTGCGCGCGGGTCGCCCCCGAAGCGCTCGCGCCAGAGGCGATGGCTGATGATCGCGACCGTGTTCCTGTCAGCCAGCTCCTCCTCGCTCAGGAACGGGCGGCCCAGCATCGGTGAGACTCCCAGCACTGCGAAGAAGCTGGCGTCGACGCGCGCGCCGGCCACCGTCGCGGCGTCGCTGGCGCCACCCCCGCTCCCGCTCAGCGCTTTGTCCATGCGCGTGTACGCGGTGAGCTTCTCGAAGGCGCGCGCGCGCTGCCGGTAGTCGAGCCACGCGCGGTCCGCCAAGCCCGGAGGGACCTCGAACGGCAGATCGATTGGCACGTACGACGCGAGAAAGAGGCGGTCGGGATCGCGGAAGGGGAGCGGCTTCAAGAGGACGCTGTTCACCATCGTGAAGACGGCGCTGTTGGCGCCGATCGCGAGCGCCAGCGTCAGCACCGCGACGATCGTGAACGCCGGGGTGCGCCACAGCGCCCGCGCCCCGTACCGCAGGTCCTGGACGAGGCGCTCGAGCCAGAGCCCCCGCAGCTCGCGCGTCACTTCCTTGATGTGCGTCACATTCCCGAACTCTCTGCGTGCGGCGCGCTCCGCGGCGTCGCGCGACTCGCCTCGTGCCATTCGCTCCTCGATCGCCATGCGGAGGTGTGACTCCAACTCGGCGTCCAGCTCGTCGTCGCGGCTCATGATTCGCTCTCTCGCGGCCCGGTCATTATCCGCGCGATGGCGCTCGAGAGCTGCTCCCAGCGCGAGCGCTCGGACTGGAGCTGCTTGCGGCCGGCGGCGGTCAGCCGGTACACGCGGACGCGCTGTGCGTTCTCGGAGACGTCCCAGTTCGCCGAGATCCACCCTTGCTTCTCGAGGCGCTGAAGGGCGGGGTAGAGCGACCCCGTCTCCACCCGGAGCGCCTCGCGCGAGGTCGCGCGGATCATCTGCGCGATGCCGTAGCCGTGGCGTGGGCCCCAGCGAAGGGTCTGGAGGATGATCATGTCGAGCGTGCCCTGGAGCAGCTCGACGCGAGAGAGACCGCGGCGTGCCGGCATAGGATGTAGACTCCCTATATGGTGCATGTAGGTTGTCTACACCCAGCGCACCTGTCAAGCGATGACCGCAGGCGCGCCTGACCTGAAACGGCAACAGCGCCCGGGGCGGTTCGGGATTCCGCGGTACCACCTGCTGCGTCTGATCGCGCTCGCGATCCAGGGGTGGATGGCGTGGGCGAAGATCGAGTACTTCAAGCCGCCAGTCGGGACGCCCGAGGAGCTCGAGAAGCAGGGACGCGAGTTCTACGTGAGCCGGTTCGCATCGCCAACATTATTCGCACCTGAGCGCCACCATCGGGTCCACGGAACGCCTGAGCTGGCGCCGGGCCTACTGGAACAGTACTATCAGAAGTTGCTCTCCGCTCAGGGAAGCAGAAAGCGACCGTCGCCGCGGCGCGGAAACTCTGCACCTCTCGCTTTTGGATGCTGAAGGAGGAGTCGACCTCAACGGAGTGGCTTCGTCACCAGGACCGACCGGAGGTGCGCTCGATGCAACCGCCGGGTACCGCGGCCTAGGCGCAAGCCTTGAACCCGCGCGCGTTGACCCGAATTTGCCGCCTCCTTCGCATACCGTTCCTGTCCCACTCGCGGACGAAGCGGTGCATCAAGCCGGCTCCGGTCGCGCTCGAGCCTCGACCTGAGAAGGAGAGCCGGTCTGTTTATTGTGGTCGCGATTGACTCATTCCACTGGTGTCACCAGTCGCGGGGAATGCTGTGTCCTTGACCGTTAGGCTCTCAGAGGCGCGCTTGCTGCTGACCCGGCGCTGACTGCTTCGGCCGCAGCCGGATATCTGATGAGCTGGACGGCCGCGGCCCCAGGGGCGCCTGGCAGCAGAAGTGCAGTCGTGGGATGCAGCGGGTTATTCGCCGCTACCATGCCCGTGAGATCGCGACCAGCCGCAGTGCAGGCTGGATGACCGGCGGCGGCCGACCATGAACACGGGTCCCCCGAACGTAGCGCGCCGCGCAAGCACAACCCTGGCGCCCGGGCGACGCCTCGCCCTTCGCGCCGTCGTGATGTGCGTGGGCTTTGGCGTGCCACATCGAGCCCTGCCGCAGGACGTGACGACAGCAACGATTCGCGGCACCGTCTCGCCGCCCGATGCGACAGTCCTTGTGGCAAACGCGACGACGGGCTTTCGACAGGAAGTTGCCGCGCGAGGCGGCCGATTCGTGCTGTGGGGGTTGCCCGTCGGGGGGCCGTATGCCTTGCAGGTGCGCCGATTCGGGTTCCACTCGTACCTGCGCCCCGTCGTATACCTCACGTTAGGCCAAACCCTCGAGGTAGCTGTGTCCCTGGTGCCTGTCGCCACGACCCTGACGAGTCAGCGGATCGTCGCTCGCGCCTCGCGCCTCGCGACCGCGACCACGGTTACCGACAGCCTGCTTCACCGCCTGCCGTCGCTGAATCGTGACATGTACGACTTCGTACGCCTCGCTCCGCAGATTTCGACGAAGGTCGCGCTGGCGATCGGAGGCATATCCGGCGCCGGCACGAACGTGCGCTTCAACAACTTTCTGGTTGACGGTGCGAGTGATCGCGCGGTGTCCGGAAACAGCGCCAACGCGTCGCGACCCATCGAAGCCGTCAGGGAATACCAGGTGCTGCTTGCTCCATTCGACGTCCGCTACGGCGATTTCTCCGGCGCCATGGTGAACGTCGTCACGAAGTCGGGGACCAACGAACCGCACGCCACCGCATTCGTGTACCGGCGAAACGACGGATTGGCCCGACGCGATCAGACGATTCGTGCGGCGCATTATGATCGCACCCAATTCGGTTTTACCCTTGGCGGTCCGCTCGTCCGCGACCGTGTGCAGTACTTCATCGCCCCGGAATTCCGGCGCCTCTCCTCACCGGCACTCGGCCCATTCGTGGGCCAGCCGGCAGGTGCACCAGATTCACTGCGCGTGCTTGCGAGTGACGTCGCGCGATTCACCAGCATCATGCACGACACCTACGGACTCGATGCCGGCTCCGGTGGCCCCGTTTCTGTCTCCAGTCCGCTGACGAACCTGTTCGCACGTCTCGATGCGTCGGTGCCAACGTTGGGCAGTCGCGTCGTGCTGCTGGCGAGCTACGGCCGCGCGGACAACATGCAATTCTCTCGCGTCTCCCCCGATACCTTCTCACTCTCCAGCTACGGCATCACTCAGGCCAGTGGGTCACGCCTTGCATCGGCGCAATTGCACACGGTGCTCCGCGGAAACGGCTACAACGTGGTGACCCTCTCCTATCGGTCAGGGTGGTTCGAGAATCGCCCAGACGTCCGTTCGCCGTTAGTCGCGGTCCAGGTACCCCGCATCGGAGGCGGCATGGAAGTCCTCAAGGCCGGCAGCCAGGAGGGAAGCGGCGTATCACAGGGATCGCGGGCGATCACCTTGAGCGAGCAGCTGACCGTCCCCGTCCGCGCCTCGCAGACGGTCGTCGTTGGTGCGGAGGCGGAGCTGTTCCGACTCCAACGAGGCGGACTGAACGGCAGCTATGGCACGTGGTCGTTCTCGAGCCTCGACGCGCTGGGGCACGGCACAGCCGATCGGTATCAAGTGACCGAAGATTTCGGCAGTGCGGCGCTCGGAATGCGCGGGGCGCAGTATGCGGCATTCGCCAGCGATGAGTGGCGCGCTGGCTCGCGGGTCTCGGTCACGCTCGGTGTTCGCGGCGATCTGTTCGACGTGCTGGACCACGCCGCCTATAGTGTCGGAGTGGACACCCTCTTCGGCAGGCGCACCGATCGCGCGCCTGTGGCGCACGTCTACGTCTCGCCGCGGCTCGGAGTGACGTGGGATCTCTTCGGTACGGGCCGCGACGTCATTCGCGGTGGAGCCGGGATCTTCACTGGTCGCTACCCTCCCGCCTGGGCGCACACGGCCATCTACAGCAACGGTATCGGTACGGGAACCCTCTCTTGTGGGCTGCCTGGCGATCCCGGAGCGGCGCCCACGTTCGAACCGCACGTCCGCGCCGCACCGGTTTCCTGCGCCAACGGCAGCGGCGCCTCGCCCAGAGGCGACGTGGATCTCCTCGACCGCCACCTTCGCATGGCGCAATCTACACGCGTCTCCCTGGCGTACGAGCGACGATTGCCCTGGAACATGGTCGCGACAACCGACGTCATGCTGACCCGCGCCAGGTCGGACTTCATCTTCGTGAATCTGAACCTGGCCGGACCGCAGGGCGTGGACCCGCACGGCCGGGTGATGTACGGGACCATCGACGTGACGGGCGCGTCCCGGGCCGCGACGCGTTCCACGTTTCCCGAAGTCATCGAGGTACGGAACGTGAGCGGGAATCACGCGTTCCAGGTCGATGCCCGCCTGGAAAAGCGGTTCTCGAGCCGAGTCGGTGCGATGGCCTCGTACACATTCACGCGCGTGCGTGACGTGGCGCTTCCCATCCGGTCCGGCATGCGCGGGACGGTGAACTGGACGTCGCAGCGCGTGATCTCCGGACGCCACGACGACATGTCGACGGGCGTGTCGCTGTACGATCTTCCGCATCGTGTGGTGCTTGCCGGCACCGTCGCCGCGCCGTGGCACCGCCTGACGACCGATATCTCGTTCTACTACGTCGGCGAATCCGGCAGCCCGTTCACCTATGTGGCCGGTGGCGTGGGGAAGCGGGGAGACCTGAATGCCGACGGCGCGGTCGGAAACGATCCGATCTACGTTCCGACCCGCGCCGGCGACCCGTCGCAGATCCTCTTCGTCGCGGACACACCCGACGGGGACGTCGCGCAGCAGAAGGCCTTCGATCAGTTCATCGATGCCACACCATGCCTGCGCCGGCAACGCGGGGCAATCATGCGCCGCAACTCCTGCCGCGAACCATGGTCCCACACCACCATCGCGTCGGTTCGCCAGCGCGTTTCGCTCCCGGGAATCGGTGGCGTCGCGCTTCACGTCGATCTCTTCAACGTGCTGAACCTGCTTTCGAGCCGCTGGGGCCGGTACCGCGTGGCCATCCCTCAGCTACTCACGCAGGTTGGCGAGACGAGTGGAGGGTCCGGTGTGGCCCAACCGGTATTTCGCTTCGCCGCAACGTCCCGCTGGTCCACACTCCCCACGGAGTCGGCGTACCAGTTGCAGTTCGGTCTCCGCTATGAATTCTGACGGCGCCCAACAAAGACCGTCCTTCCGTCAGGACGGGGGACGTCCATGATTCAACCGGAGAAGATGGGCGCGGATGCTGTCGCGTTTGGGCCGCAGTCGCGGTTCGGGATCCGCGTACAGCGCAAGAAAGTGCGTGTAGGCAGCGATCGCACTAGTAGTGTCGCCAAGCTTCTCCGCCAGCCGACCCTCGCGCAGCAGGTGCGCGGCGAGGAACTCTGGCGCGGCGATCCAGCGTCCGCGCCGCAGCACGGCCAGAGCCGCGGAATCGTCTCCGGCCAGCTCATACGCCGACGCCAGCATCATATCGATCTGGTGTGGAGGGCGGCAACAGCCGCGTCGCGCCACAGAGTCCGCGTGTGCGCGAAGGGCCGGCGCGTCGCTCCGCCTCAGCGACGTCGCGGACAGCATGTCGAGAATGTCCGCGACCTCTGCCCACCCGTGTCTCCGTACCCAACTGGACAGGGCGACCGTCTCGCGATTATCGCCGCGCGACCATTCCCACATCGCCTCCTGCCACACCTGCGTGACAACGTTTGGTGGGATGGAATCGGCGGGTCTTGCGGCCCAGCGAATCGTATCGCGGGCCAGCCATTGCTCCCGCTCGCGAGCGCTGGCCTCGGCGGTCGCGCGCTCGCCGTCCCCGAACAACGCGGCCAGAGTCGTCGACTGCCAGAATCCGGACTGTACCGAGTCGAGCTCGTGCCGCAGGCGCAACAGGCTGTCGGAGACGCGCGGCCGTCCTCGATTCAGCGCCAGAGAGCTGGCCTGGAAAAGCACCCCGGACCGCTCCAGAGGGTCAGTGGTCCGACGGACAATCGCGCCCATCGCGCGGTCTGCGTCGTTGAGCGCCACGCCGGTCATCAGGCTCGCTCTGACAATCTGCCTGAGCGTCGCCGGATCCATCTCGTCGAAGCGTGACGCCACAGCCCGTTCCGCCGCCGTGTCTCCGACGCCAATGGCTACCCGCCACCGCACGAAGTCGGCCGTCGCACTTGTTCGATCGCGCGAGAGATATGCGGCTCCATAACGCCGCAGCTTCGCCGTGTCCGTCTGATATGCGGCGACGTCCACCAAACGTCCCAACGGCGGCAGGTAACTCGAATCCAGCGACCCCGCCTTCAGGAACAATGCTTCAGCACGTCCCAGTGCATCGGTGAATCCGATCGCGGGCCCCTGGTAGAGCATGACCAGACCGAGGAAGTACGGAATGTCCGCCCGATCCGGCGCAGCAGCGGCCGCACGCTCGAGCGCCGCGTTCAGCTCACTCGCCCGCACGGCTCGATTGGAAGTCGGACGGAGTGCCTTGAGCAGCGGAAGGAGACTCGGCGGAAGCCGTCCCCGGGACTCCCAGGCCAGCCTGACGCCGCGCTCGAATCGCTCGTCGTCCTGAGGACTCCGGGCATCTTCGACGCCCAGAAGGATGCCGCGCCAGGGGCAGATGTTGTTGACGCACACGCCCCTCTGCCGGAAGAACTTCGTCGTTGCCGTGGCCAGCTGCAGCGCCGCGAGTGCGAAGGTCGAATCGGAATCCAGTGCGCGCTCAAAGGCCTCCATCGCCGCCGCCGCACGCGACTCTCGATAAGCGCGAAGGCCGTCCAGATACGCACGCAGGGCCGGAAGCGACTCATGCACCAGCGCGTCTCTCGCGCGTGGAGGCACGTTCGCGTGCCGCACTACAATCTGTGCAACCATCTGGCCGAGCAGCGACGCCACGCTGTCAGCGGAACCAGTCACCGACTCCAGGGGCTGCGCATCACCCAGTCTGGAATCGACGAGCGATCCGGTCAGGGTCAATCGTCCGGAGGCAAGGACCGCGGTTCCGGTGAGAGACTCGGCGGCGCCAACGTCGCGCGCCGCGTTCCGCGCCAGGTCGACCGTCGCATCACGGCCCCTGCTCACCCGATTCCACGCGGCGGCGGCAGTCCGGGAGTCGACGGCGATGGGTCCCCCCTCACCTGTCAACATCGGTGACAACAGATCCACAACCTGCGCGCCGATGACCCTGGCGGAGTCGTTGCCGCCTGTTACCGCAAACGGCAGCACAACGATGCGATTCGGATCGACCGCCGGGGCGGCAAAGCGATGCCAGCCTAACCACGCGACAGACAGGAGCACGATGATACCCACAATTCCTGCCGCCCACATCGGTGGAAGAAAAGCGGCTGGGACCGGGGGCCTGACGGCCGCTGACGTACGCGGCGCTGGCGTTGGTGCCGATGCGTGACGGCTGGCGTCGAGAGGCCTCGCGAGAAGGCCCGCGTTCTCTGACATCGGCGGAACGGACTCGACCCTGCCGGAACGCACCGCCTCCACATACGACACGACCGAAGGATCCGGCAGGCTCTCGAGCTCCTGGCGGACGAGCGCTTCATACACGCGACCGTGTTGCAGTGCGGCTGCCCGGTCTCCGGCGGCGACGAATGCCCGCATGAGCCCGAGCGCGGATCGGCTGCTCAGCGGATCGACATCGGCAAGGCGGCGCCACCATCCGATGGCCGCCGCATGATCGCCGGACGTCTCCGCGGCGGCGGCGAGTTGCCGCAGGGCAGCGGCGTGGCGATCGGCGAGGCGTGTCCGCTCGCTCTGCGTCCACCGTTCGAATTCGGGAGCATCGTCGAGAAAGAAGCCCTTGAGAAACGGACCCTGGTACAACGCGACCGCGCGCGTCAAGTCGGCGCTCGAGACGGCGCGTTCAAACTCGACGACGTCGCATACGACGACGTCGGTGTTCAAGGAAAGCGGATTCACGCCGTTGAAGACGGTATCGCCCAGCGCACGGCGGGTGGCGTGGACCAGTTGTTCGAGTGAGTGCCGGGCGTTGGTGGACTCAGTCTCCGGCCAGAGAAGCCCAAGGATCTGGTCGCGGGTGAGACCCCGCTCTCCCGACGCCGCCAGCAATGCCAGCAACGCCAGACGACGCCGTTGTTGGGCCAGGCCCGGTACGACCTCCGAACTCAATGTCAGCGTCCCAAACGTCGTCAGCGAAAAGGATCGCGTCGGCAACCGCAAACTTCGAACCACGTGTGAGCCCGGTCTGAGGCCGGAATGAGGTGCGCGTCAGATTGTATCCGTGAAGCCGGGGGGAAGCAAGCACCGAGTGGCGGCCCTGACCCGGAGAGGGCCGCCTTTCACGGGATGCCAACCCGCTGCTTTCTCAGCACGGCGCCATCCTCATCCAATCACTCGCGAGCGCGTCCTGGCCTCCTGCTCATGTGCATGCAGTGAGACGGGCTCGTTCACCTTTGCGTTAGGCGCCAACTTCAGCTCCTCCGATGGAGCGCGACGCGGGATAGCGGGGGGGTGGGCGAGTGCGGCGCGAACGACGAGGGGTTCCCGGGGCGCAGGCGTGACGCCGGGAAACGTGTCCGATCCGAACTTGGGGCGCGACTGAGCAGCTCTGAGCCAGGTATGAGCCCCAAATGAGGCGCGGTGGCTAGTGTACCGCCGCGTTGCGGATCGTTTGAGCCGACTCCACGGATGCGGCGCAGCGACCAGGCACACTCACCCTCCATATGAGAGGAAACGTCTCATGTATGACGCAAGCAAAGGCGGTCGCTGGCTTCCGGGCATTGCGGTGGCTCTCGGTGCCGCAGTGGCGTGTCACGCGCCTGATAACGCGACCGGGATCGCTCAGCCAGCGCAAATGAACCTCGCCGGCCAGGAGTGGAACGCGCCGGTCAACCTGGGATCCGGGATCAACACCAGTTCCGCGGAAGGGCAGCTCGGCATCGCACCCAATGGAAAGTCGCTGTACGTGTCCTCGGATCGCCCGGGCACACTCGGCGACCAGGACATCTGGGTATCGAGGCTGCAGCCGGACGGCACCTGGGGACCGTTGGTGAATCTCGGGCCCACGGTGAACACGCCGGCGATCGACGTGTCGCCCTCGTTGTCCCTCGACGGCCACTACCTCTATCTCGCGTCGCGTCGCCCTGGAGGCCAGGGTGGGCTCGACTGCTGGCGCAGCTACCGCGACAACCCGCATGACGATTTCGGGTGGAGCGTACCCGAGAACCTGGGCCCGGCCGTCAATACCACGTTCGACGAGGCGGACTGCCTGCCCGTCGGAAATCAGCACGGGGGAGGGGAGTTCTGGTTCACCAGTCTGAATCGACCGGGCGGAAGCGGCGGATACGACATCTACCGGAGTGAGATCGCGACGGATGGGACGTTCGAGCCGCCGGCTCCCGTAGTGGAGTTGAACACTGCGGGCCGTGACACACGCTTCACGCTCACCGGGAATGGCCTCACGATCTACTTCACGTCAAATCGCGCCGGCGGCGTCGGGCTGATCGATATCTGGACCGCAAGTCGAAAAGCGCCGAATAGTCCTTTCTGCACTCCGGTGAATTTGGGCGCCATCGTGAACTCGTCGGGCAACGAGAACTCCCCCTCGATAACCACGAACGGCCAGACGCTGTATTTCACGAGCTCGCGATCGGGCGGCTTTGGGCAGAATGACGTGTACATGACAACGCACATCGGCGGCAACGCACCCGACAACTGCATGTAGGCACGTGACATTTGCCGGCGGATTCCTCCGGCGGTCGGCATGGGCCATGACGACCGCCGGACGTCCGGCATCTCGCTGGCCCACGCCCCCCTCGGCCTTGCCGTGCGCGCGGGCGCGCCAAGACCGGACGTCAGCCAGGTCGCAGCCATTGACTTCGCGGCCCGATACCAGCGGAGGTCCCGTTGATCCAGGTTTTCGCGGCTGGCGTCGTCGCGGGATCCAGGTCATCCGATGCGGCGAGACATTACTCGTACCTGAGCGCCACCATCGGGTCCACCTTCGTCGCCCGTCGAGCCGGCACGTAGCACGCCAGCGCGGCTACCATGATGAGCAGCAGCGCGACACCGGCAAACGTCGCCGGATCCGTCGCGCCCACGCCGAACAGCAAGCCGGCCATGACGCTCGTCAAGCCGAATGCGGCGACAAGCCCGAACGCGACTCCCACCAGCGTCAGGATCATCCCCTGCCCCATGACGAAGCGGAGCGCGTCCCGGCGTTGCGCCCCGAGCGCGACACGGATACCGATCTCCCGCGTGGACTGGCTCACGAAGAAGGAGATGACGCCGTAGAGGCCGACCGCCGTCATGACGAGCGCCACGGCGGCAAAGGCCGCGAGCAGCGTCATGTCGAAGCGCGTGGGCGCGACCGAGCGCGACATGTACTCCTCCGCCGTCAGGACGCCGAAGACCGGGGCGTTCGCGTCCATCTCCTGAACCACGCTCCGCACCGGGGCGACGAGTGCGTGCGGGTCGCCCGCGGTGCGGACGACCAGCGTCATCGAGTTCACCGGCATCTGCGCCTGCGCGAAATAGAACTCAGGCACCGCGCCGCCCCTCAGGCCCTGATGCTTCACGTCGCCCACCACCCCGACGATCTCGCGCGTGTTGGGCGCGCCCGTCGTCGAGAAGCCGGGCGTGATGTGCCTGCTCGACAGTCGCGCCGTCCTTGAGGCGGCCGACAACCCGCCACGCGCGGTAGCCGCGCGCGATCATGATCGCGCCCTCGCCCGTCCTCTCCGCGTCGCGCGCGGGCGAGATCCAGACTTCGGCGGGCTGCGCCTGCACCGGGAAGGAGAACGTCGACGGCATCACGCCGACCACCGTGTACGCGTTCCCGTCCAGGGTGATGGAACGCCCGACGACCCGCGGGTCGCCTCCGAAGTGTTGCTGCCAGCATTCCCAACCGAGGATGGCCGGGTAGCCCTGCGCGCCGCCACCCGCATTGTCCTCGTCGGGGAAGAAGGTGCGGCCCAGCGCCGGCGACGCGCCGAGCAGCGGGAACAGGTCTGCCGTGGCGACGACGCCGCGCAGCCTCACGGCCTCGCCCTGACCGGTCAAGGTCATGCTGTTGTTGTACCAGGCGGCGAGGCGCCCGAAGGCCTGGGTCCGCTCGCGCAGGTCCGCGAAGTTCCGGAAGGAGAATTGCGAGAGATCTCGGCGATCGTTCGAGTCCGTCTGCCCGAGCGCGAGGAGCCGTTCAGGCGAGTAGAACGGCAGGGGCCGCAGGAGCACCGCGTTGACGACACTGAATACCGCCGTGTTCGCGCCGATGCCCAGGGCCAGGGTCAGCACAGCCACCGTGGCGAAGCCCCGGTTCTTCTGCAACATCCGGGCGCCGAAACGGAAGTCCTGGATCAACGTGCCCATCGCTTCGCCTCCCCCATTTCGATTGCGGATACCGGACCGAGGATTGACGGGCTACGAACGCCGTCTCGCCTGGCCGGCTCTGCGCCAACTTACGCCGGGAGTGACGGCGATCCAGATCGCTGGGACGAGACGCAAGCCCCGCGGGGTCCGGAGCCCTCAGGCCGTGGGTTTGGCTCGCCAGGAAACGCGACCGATGAATTCCGGGTCCACCGCCGGTCACATTGAGGGACGTTGCGCGCCCGCCTTCTCAAGAGCGACGTCCGGAACCACGCCTAGCCTGCCCATCGACGTGACCAGACGCGCATCGAATCCCACGGAGACGACCTCGCGCTTTCCCCAACGCCGTAGTTCGGCGAGGGCGTGTGCCGGCTCCCAATCGGCGAATCCGTCGAAGATCACGACATGGACCGCTGTGGACTTCATGCTGACTCCGGGGTGAGCCACTCGCGCCGTGTCCACGGAGCACGCCGATTTGGAGGCCGGGTGCTCCGGCTCAGCGCACAGTATCACCCCTACGCTGCGGCGCCGCTATCTTTCGACCGATGAGTCCGACTGTTCTCCGAACGCGCCGGTACCGGTTCTACTTTTTCTCACGCGAGGAGACGCGCCCGCATGTGCACGTGCAACACGCAACGGGCGAGGCAAAGTTCTGGCTGGACCCGGAAATCAGCATCGCGAACAATTACGGCTTGACGGCACAGCGACTGGCGAGAGCGATGCACATTGCGATGGAGCACCACGATGAGATCCGTAAGGCCTGGGACGCCCACTTCGGGAGTTGAAGTCACGAACGTGTCGACCAACGGGCTGTGGCTCCTGGTCGATAATCGCGAACACTTTCTGGCGTTCGCCCAGTTTCCGTGGTTCGCCGACGCCACGATCCGGCAGCTGACGCGGCTGGAGCGTCCCGGTCCGCATCATTTGTATTGGCCGGACCTCGACGTTGACCTCGCGGTCGAGTCGATCGAGCATCCGGAGTCGTACCCGCTGGTCAGCAAGGCGCGGTCGAGCAAGGTTGTGCGGCAGACGAAAGCGCGGCGGCAATCGAGAAAGTCCGGAGCGCGCACGTCACGCACTCGCAGCTGAAACCCAGGGCGTTACCTGGCGCGCCAGAATGATCGACGCGCCGGCTCATGTGCCGCACGGCGCGATACGCTTGTGGCCGACGGCCGTGGCGTCTCCGCCGCCGAACTCGTTCTCGAGGCCGATCGAGCCCTGGCCGAGGAGGCACTGGGCGGCGCGGTTGTGATCCGCAAGACCGCCGCGGCTGAGGCCGCGACGTTCGCCATCCGTTGGCGGCCCCGAGGCACCCAGCTTCAGGGCAGCAGGTTCTGTACGACAATCGTCAGCACAGAGGAACAGCTTCAATGCGCGCCACCGTCTACAACGGCCCGTACTCACTCGAGGTCGTCGAGCGGCCGGACCCGGTCATCACCGCGCCGACGGATGCCGTCGTGCGCGTGTCGCTCGGCTGCGTCTGTGGCTCCGACCTCTGGTACTACCGCGGCGAATCCCCCCACGCCTTGGGTCCCATCGGGCACGAGTTCATCGGCGTTGTCGAGGACATGGGCGCCGAGGTGCGCGGCCTCGGCCCGGGAGACCTTGTCGTGGCTCCGTTCACCTTCTCCGATGGCACCTGCCCCTATTGTCGCGCGGGAGTCACATCGAAGTGCATCGCGGGTGGTTCCTTCGGTAATCATGGGATCGACGGAGGCCAGGGCGAGGCGGTGCGCGTTCCTCTGGCCGCCAGCACTCTGGTCCGGGTTCCCGACGTTCGACATTCCGATGCCACGATGCGATCGCTGGCGGCGCCGCGCCCGCCAGCAAGCTCACACCAGAGGCGCCGCTTCCGGCACGCCTACCGCTTGCCCACCTTGCGCAGCAGCTCCGTCGTCCAGTGCTGCGTCATGACGATCGGCTCGACGGGTCGCTCCTCCCGGTTGACCTGTCGGGCCATGAGGAACCGTTGACCGTCGGGCGAGATGTCGAACGGTGTGTAGAACTCCTTGTCGGCCAGGTAGAGCTCCGGCCCCATCGGGAACAGGACCTTCCGATCTCCGAGCTGCGGCACCGACCCGGGCGTGACCGGCACCACGACCATCGAGCGGGTACCGTCGACGAAGAAGAGCTCGCGGCCGCTGCGCGCCCAGAGCGGCGCCACGCCACCATTTGTGCTCACCTGCCACTTGCCCGCGTCCACGTCGGGAAACGGCCGCAGGTACACCTCGGTGCGACCGGTTTCGTTCGTCTCGTACGCGATCAGCTTTCCGTCGGGCGACAGAGCGATGGCTTCTTCGTCGAACTGCGTCGCGATGAGTGGCTTGGGCGCGGAATCGGCGCCGAGATGGATGACGGAAATGTCGCGACCGCCGACCACGTTGACCGTGCCGCCGGAACGCAGGACGAGCGTTTTGCCATCAGGGGCCACGGCCCCCTCGAAGATCATGCCGGGAGCGGGCAGCTTGAGGACGAGCGAATCGTTTCCCGTACCGTCGGCGCGCCGCGAGTAGAGTGCGGGACGACCGTCACCGCGCCCCGACAGGAAGTAGATCGTCTTGCCGTCGCGGGACCATCTCGGGCGGACGTCGGCTGCACTGTCGAACGAGAGCCGGGAGAGCGGGCCCCTCGGCAACTGCTTCACCCAGATGTCGTCGCCCGCATCGGTGTTCTGGCCGATCGCCAGCCGCGTTCCGTCCGGCGAGAGCGCCCACCCCGCGTTCGCACCAAAGCTGATCGTGCTGAACTTCCACGCGGAGTCGATTGCCGTCTGGCGCCCGCTGCGATCGACCCACACGGCCTCGAACTGAGTGAGCGCCGACGCCACCACCCCGGATCGCGTGACGAGCGTCCCGTTGAGGGACACGTCCCACTCCAGGCCGACCTGCCCGCCGGCAATGGCGTCGAGCACCTGAACCACAGGCCCGGTCACGGTGAGCGTCCGGGCGCTGAACGGCGCGGCGGCGACAACACCACCTGGCCGCCCATACATCAGGTATCCCGGCGTCACATATCGCGCGAAGTTGATCGCCCCTCCGGCTGGGTTGGGGAGGCCGAGCGGCTTCGGCTGCCTTGAACCGAACGTGAGCGCCATGATCTCGAGCGCCGAACATCCCGGCTGGCAATGCCCAAACACGATGCCGCGGCTGCCCGGAATCGCCACCGGCGAGATGGCATAGTTCCCGTAGTCGCCGACGAGCAGCTCGGTGACCGCGCCACCGGCGGCGCCAACTCGCCGGAGTGCCCGCCCGCCGTTGGATGCGAAGACGATCGTGTTGTCGTCCAGCCACGCGATGCCACCCGTCGCCGAATCCGCCACGGTCGTCGGCGCGCCGCCACCAACAGGAACAGTCCGCACCTGCCCGGTCGCCGAGACGAAGGCAACGGATTGCCCATCCGGCGAGAACGTGAAAAACGTAGCCGAGGTGGTACCGGCCAGCGGCACCGCGTCCCATCGATCGGGACCCTTGTACCAGTACTGCCAGGAGGACCCGGACGCCGGGCCGCTGTACAGGAGCCCCTTGCCGTCGGGCGAAATGACGAACGGCAGGTCGGCGATCGGAGCCTGCGCCGGATTGAACGCCATGGCGATCCGCAGCGGCGGCTCGGGCGGCGTTGTCCGCAACGACCTCCAGGCCAGCGCGGTAAGCGACACCAACGCCACCGCGGCAAGCGGCAGCGCCAGGCGTGCGCGCAGCTCCGCGCTTCGCCATCCGCCTTCGCCGCGTGCTGCGCTCTTGCCCGGCGTGCCGTCGGGCGCGACGGCGCCGTAGGACGGATTCGTGAGCGCGGCGGCGAACTCGCCGGCGGTCGCGAACCGGTCGGCCGGCAGCTTTTCCAGCGCCGTATGTACCGCCGCCTCGACATTCCGCGGAATCGTGTGGCGCTGCGTCGTCAGGCTGCGTGGCGCTTCGGTCATTGCTCGCGCCACAACGGCCTGCGCCGTCGCGCCGGTGAACGGCGGCTCACCGGTCAGCATCTCGTACAGCACACATCCGAGCGCGTAGACGTCGGCCTTGGGCGTGATTTCGCGCTCGCCCATCGCCTGCTCGGGCGCCATGTAGTGCGGCGTCCCCAGCGACATCCCGGTCTCGGTCATTCGCGTTCCGCCATCGGAGCGACTCACGGCGAGCGCGATCCCGAAGTCGGCCACCAGCGCCTGCCCGTCCTGCAGCAGCACGTTCTCCGGCTTGATGTCGCGGTGCACGACACCGCGGCGATGCGCGTAATCGAGGGCACTGGCCACCTGGCCCGCGATCCGCACCGCCTCCTCGACCGGCAACTGCTTCTCGTGGCTGATCCGGTCGCGCAGCGATTCACCCTCGACGTACGGCATCACGTAGAACACCGTGCCGTCGGCTTCGCCGGAATCGTGCAACGGGAGAATGTGCGGATGCTGCAGTGCCGCGGTGGTCCGGATCTCGGCGAGGAACCGGTCACCGCCGATGACCGCCGCGAGCTCCGGCCGGAGCACCTTGAGCGCCACCCGCCGGCCGTGGCGAACGTCGGTGGCGACATACACGGTGGCCATCCCGCCGACGCCGATCTGCCGTTCGATGTCGTAGCGGCCGGCGAGGGCTCGAGACAGCCGGGGCGATCACTCATGGCAATCCCGAAGGTACGCCTCCAGGACGGTGGCGGCCAGCGGGGAAGGTGCCGCCAGGCAGCCAACTCGGGACAGGCGTCATCGAGCACGCTCACCACGTGCCTCGCGGTTTCAGGCGACAGCCAGCCGGCGCGGGCCGAGCCGGACATCAGATCGCGATGACGAACTGATCACGGGGCCTGATCTTCGCTTCCGAATCGGCGTGGTGAGCGACGTGCTCGCCGCGGTGCTTGGGGTTCCATTGGCTCTGCTGCTCTACCAGCCGCTGAAACCGGTGCACAAGCCGCAAGCGGCGCTCATGGCGCTGCTCCTGCTGGTCTCTGTGCCCATCTCGTTTGCATTGCGCGGGCGGGACCAACCGTCGTTGACAAGCCCGGTGTCATCGGGCCATTGTGGGCCGCGTCCACTATCGGAGACGTCCCCGTGAAGATCTCTGTGCTTTCCGTGGCCGCGCTTGCCATCGCCCTCTTCGCGTGTGCCGGGGATCCGGTCGCACCGTCGCTTGCTCGGGTGGTACGCGCAAACGCGGCCGTTCAGTCGGCGGCTGTGGGTCGATCGATCGTCGAATTCAACGGCCCCGTCCGCACGGGCTTCGCGGCGACGGTGGCCTCGTTAGGTGGTGCGGTCGACTTCGTGGTCGAACACGGGGGCTTTGCCGCCGTCAGTGGACTCACAGCCGACGCGGCCGCGACGCTCGCGCGAGCCCCCGGTGTCGCGCGCGTCTACGATGATGTCGTCGTCCAGATGGAGAAGCCCACTCTGCTCGGGAGCATGCCCGAGGTTGTCTCGGCACTGAGTCCGACGAATCCGGCTGGCGCAGCCGTCTTCGGCCTGCAGTGGAACATGCGCGCCATTTACGCGCCGGCAGCGTGGGCGGCGGGCAACCTCGGATCGGCGTCGGTAACGGCTGCCATCCTCGACAGCGGACTCGATTACGACAACCTCGATCTCAACGGCCTGGTGGACCTGTCGCGGTCGACTTCGTTCGTTCCGAGCGATGATGCGCTTGTCAACGCGCTGTTCCCGGGGCGTAACGAGATAGACGATCTGGGTGGCCACGGGACGCTGGTGGCCTCGCAGGTTGCATCGAACGCCGTCGTATTCGCCGGCGTCAGCTCGCGGACGCATCTGATCGGCGTAAAGGTGCTCGGCGCAACCGGAAGCGGGTCGCTCGGCGGCATTCTCGCTGGCCTGATCTGGGCCGCCGATCATGGCGCCGACGTGGCCAACATGAGCCTCGGCGTGCCCGGCGGAATCGACAAGGCCGGCTTGGGCAGGTTCGTCGGTCTCATGAATCACGTGTTCAACTACGCCCACGCCGCGGGGATGGTGGTCGTCGTCGCCGCCGGCAATGACGCCATGAACCTCGACAACGATGGTCGCACGCTCGCGGTGGTCTGCGAGGCCCCGCATGTCATCTGTGTGTCCGCGACGGGACCGACGTCCGGCGCGCCATTCCAGGGTCCGTGGGGCAACGTGGATGCGTTCGCCCCCTACAGCGATTACGGGCGACAGGCGATCACCGTCGCGGCGCCGGGCGGGAGCGACTTCGGCTACGTCTCCGCGCTCTGCGCGAGGCACTACCTGGCCGTCGTCGGCAACACTCTGACGGCTCCATGCATCAGCGGGACGCTCATTCTCGGTGGCGATGGCACGTCGCTGGCTGCGCCGCACGTCACAGGACTCGTCGCGCAATTGATCGCCAGGTACGGCAAGAGACGTCCGGCGCAGATCAAGCAGCTGCTGTTGAACGGCGTCGATGACCTCGGACCGGCCGGTGCGGACCCACAGTACGGCGCTGGCAGAATCAACGTCCTGAAGGCGTTGTCGCACTGGCCGACCTGACGACGAGGGGCGCCGCTCGAAGCGACGTGCGACGATCTCTCGGGCGTCGCCGGATGGAGTTCCGACTACCAGCTCGTCTCCGGTTCCGTGTCGTGGAGATTCACCGCATCGGGTGTGGGCTTCCCGAATTCCGGCTTGTCGTATCCACCCGGTCTGACGGTGGGGAGCGCGGCGCGCGACGGCAGGAGGATCTTTTGATGGTGAGACCGACCAACTTCTCTCTCCGCCCCGCGTTCGTCGCGATCGCGCTCGGCATCGCCTCCCCCCGAGCCGCGCAGCAGTCGAGCGCCGTCCGCGCGACTTCCCTCCGCGCCGAGTACCTCGTCGATCCCCTCGCGCTCGAGACGCCCGCCCCTCGCCTCTCCTGGATCATCGAGGCACCCACGGCGCGCGGCATCACCCAGTCGGCATACCAGATCCTCGTCGCGTCATCGCCGGCGAATCTCGCCGCCAGCAAGGGCGACCTGTGGGACTCCGGCAAGATCCCCGGCAACGAGACCAATCAGATCGAGTACCGCGGCGCGCCGCTTGCATCCCGCGCGCAGGCATTCTGGAAGGTGCGCGTATGGGATCAGGCCGGCGCCGCATCCGCATGGAGCGCTCCGTCGCGGTGGTCGATGGGCCTGCTTTCGCCGTCCGACTGGTCCGCCCAGTGGATCGGCGATGCGTCACCGTCGACTGACAACGTCGCGGCCACCTACCTGCGCAAACGTTTCACGCTCGCATCGCGCCCCGTCCGCGCGATCGTGCACGCCAGCGCGCTCGGCGTCTACGAGCTCCGCATCAACGGACAGCGCGTGGGGGATGCCGTGCTGGCGCCGGAGTTCACCGACTACCACACGCGCACGCAGTACCAGACCTACGACGTCACGTCGATGCTCCACGTGGGAGACAACGTCATCGCCGCCGTGCTCGGCGACGGCTGGTACGCCGGCGGCATCGGTCTCGCGCAGGCGCTCATTCGCAAACCGCGGAACATCTACGGCGACCATCCGCGGTTGCTCGCCCAGCTCGAGATCGAGCGCAGCACCGGCAATGCCGAGCGGATCGTGACCGACAGCTCGTGGCGCGTCACGCGCGAGGGCCCCATTCGCTCGTCCGACATCCTGAACGGCGAGCGGTACGACGCGCGCAAGAACATGCCGGGATGGGACAATGTCACTTTCGACGACCGAGCCTGGTCACCCGCCGATGTCGCGCGGGACGTGCGCACGAAGCTCGTCGCGCAGCCCAACGAACCGATTCGCGTCACCCAGGACATCACGCCCGTCCACATCACCGAACCCAAACCCGGCGTCTACGTCTTCGACCTCGGCCAGAACATGGTCGGGTGGACGCGCATCCGCGCGCAGGGCGCACCGGGCACGGTGATCTCGGTGACCCACGCGGAAATGCTGAACGACGACGGCACCCTGTACACCGACAACCTCCGCGGCGCCAGGCAAACCGACACCTACACGCTGCGCGGCGGAGCGGGGAGCGCGCGCGAGACGTTCGAGCCGCACTTCACATATCACGGCTTCCGGTACGCACAGGTCACCGGTCTCTCATCGCGCCCTAGCCTCACCGATCTCACGGGACGTCAGGTCAACTCGGCGCTCGCCCAGGCCGGAAGCTTCGCATCGTCGTCGTCGCTCATCACCAGGCTTTGGCAGAATGTCGCCTGGACGCAGCGCGACAACATGATCGGCATCCCCACCGATTGTCCCCAGCGCGACGAGCGACTCGGCTGGATGGGCGACATCCAGGTGTTCGTGGGCAGCAGCATCTTCAACTCGGACATGGGCGCGTTCTTCGGCAAATGGATGCGCGACGTGCGTGACGCCCAAACGCCCGACGGGCGTTTCCCCGATTTCGCGCCGCAGCCGTTTCAGAAGACACTCGCCGGGATGAATCGCGGTGACTTCATGGGCGTGCCCGGCTGGGGCGACGCCGGGGTCGTGGTGCCGTGGCGGCTCTGGCAACAGTACGGCGACAAGCGACAGCTCGCGGAGAACTACGAACCCGCCAGGCGTTGGATCGAGTTCATCCGCAGCCACAATCCTGATCTGCTCTGGAAGAACGAGCGCGGCAACGACTACGGCGACTGGTTGAACTCGGACACCATGAACGACTCGACCATCCCGCGCAAAGGCGGCGAGGTACCGAAGCCCGTGTTCGCGACGATGATGTTCGCGTATGCCACGGACCTCGTCTCGCGCATGGCGGCGGAGCTTGGCAAGCCCGACGACGCGCTGCGCTACGGTGCGCTGTTCACTGACATCAAGGCGGCGTTCAACAAGGCATACGTGACCGACGACGGCCAGATCGAAGGCAACACGCAAGCCGGGTACGCGCTCGCACTGCACTTCGATCTGTTGCCCGACAACAAGCGCGCCGCTGCCGTTCGATACATGCTCGCCGGCATCGATACCTACAAAGGCCACATGTCAACCGGCTTCCACTCGACCTACCGGATGATGCTCGAGCTGTCGCGCGCAGGACGCTCGGATGTCGCGTACAAACTGATCAACAACACGACGTTTCCGAGCTGGGGATACTCGATCGAGAACGGCGCGACGACGATCTGGGAGCGGTGGGACGGTTACGTGAAGGGCCGGGGTTTTCAGGACAAGGGGATGAATTCATTCAACCACTACGCGATCGGCGCGGTGGCGGAGTGGATCTACCGCGTCATACTCGGCATCAACAACGACGACGCGCATCCTGGCTATGAGCACTTCGCGCTGCGTCCCGTTCCCGGCGGTGGACTCACATGGGCCAGGGGCGCGTACAATTCCATCCGCGGAAAGATCGAGTCGAGCTGGCGCACCGAGGGGGGAACGCTCACGCTCGACGTCACGATTCCGGCGAACACGACGGCTGACGTGTACGTGCCGGCGCAGAGCGCCGAGCGTGTGTCGGAGAGCGGCGTGCCGGCGAGAAGGGCGCGCGGCGTAAACTTCCTGCGTATGGAAGGCGAGGCTGCGGTGTTCGGCGTGGGGTCGGGCAAGTACAGCTTCGTGGTTCGTTGAGGGACGTCACCCAGGTTCCGCTGCGGGAACGCCGGAGCGACTCGCCCCACCGAGTGATGGGGCGATCTCGGCTGTGGCGCGGCTGCCTGTCGCCTGCCCAGGGTAACGACCGGGCCAGGTGCTCTAGCGGGAGGAAACGGGCGCCGTACGTTTGACGTGAGCGGTTTCATCTTCGGCGCGGTCACAGCCCGGCTCTTCGAGGGCAGTCGCCGAGCGACAACTGCCTAACGATGTATGGCTCGTTGAATCCGCCGGACGGTCACCTCCCGGCCCCACTGCGCGGCGCGGCATGACACGAATTGGCAGCAGACGGCGGGAGCGGGTTCTGACCGCCATCCAGGAGCAGCTCTTCCCGACACCCTCGGGCCGGGCAGAGCCCTGATGGCCGCCACACCGTTCCTGGGTCGTGCCACGCTGTTCGCGCTCGCCGTCGTTGCATGCGCGCCTCCCAACCCAACAACCCTCCCCGATGCCGTGCGCGCGGCCGCCGACGCCATCGACTCGGCGCAATTGCGCGCCGACGTCACGTGGCTGGCCTCCGACGCGCTGATGGGACGCGCCACGCCGTCGCCGGGGCTCGACACCGCTGTCGCCTTCGTGTCACGCCGCCTGGCCCAACTCGGTCTCACCCCGGCCGGCGACAGCGGCGGGTGGTGCCAACACTACACGACGCGACGGCTACGGCTGGATTCTGCCGCGACATTCATCGACTTCGGCGGTCGTCGCTACGTGCCGGGTCGCGACTTCATCGTATGGTCGTTCACGGATTCCGGCACGTGGACGCTGCCATTCACGTATGTGCAGCACGGCGTTCGCGCGCCGGCGAAGAAGCTCGATCCGTACCGCGACGTGGCGACCGTCGGCCGCGCCCTCGTCGCCAACGGCCCGCTTGCCATGCCGAAGGATGAGTCGTTCGAGTCGCTCGGCATGTACCTGACGGAGTGGAGTGCGGCGGAGGACCTGGCGCCGGAACTGCACGCGCCGGCGGTAATCCAGATCGCCGCTGCGTCCCGAGTCGCGTTGTGGAAGAGCCCGTTCATGGTTGAACGAGCGCGTGAATCGACAGAACTGTATCCAGCCGTGCCGTCGGCGTACGCCACGGCGCCCGTGCCCGTCGTGGAGGTGACGCCCGCGTTCGCCACGGTTCTGCTGGCCGGCCTCCCGGGTGGTTCCACGCGAGCCGCCAATGCGGAAGTGAACCGCGACTATCCGCCGTCGTACGCGTTCCCCGAGACGCGCAAGGCCACGATCCACATCGGCGTCGCGTCGGCCGAGGTGTTCCGGCCGTGCAACGTGGTGGCGATCGTGCCCGGCTCCGGGGGCCCGGCCGACGGAGCCGTGGTCCTCGGCGCGCACCTCGACGGGGCGATCGGTGTCCGGCGCACCCCAGCGGATTCCATCTTCAACGCGGCGGACGACAACGCGTCCGGCAGCGTCGCGCTCCTGGCCGTTGCCGGCGCAATGATGCGCGCACCGCGCCCGCGCCGCACCGTCGTGTTCCTCTGGGACAGCGGCGAGGAGGAAGCACTCTGGGGGTCACGATATTTCACGACGCATCCGCCGGTGCCGCTCGACCGCGTCGTGGCGTACTACAACGTCGACATGATCGGCCGCAGCAAGGCGCCTGGGACAAACGTGCCAATGGAGGAGGATCTCGCCGGGCCGGACGAGATTCAGCTGGCGGGGCCGCGCGTCCTCAGCTCGTCACTGGACTCGCTTCTCGAGCGGACCAACGCCGAGTACCTTGCCATCGGGCTCGATCACCGCTTCGACGTCGCGACGCAGGAGTTCTTCTATCCGCGCACCGACGCGGCACCGCTGCTCGAGCGCGGCGTGATCACCGTGAACTGGATGAACGGCACGCACGAGGACTATCATCGCGTCGGGGACGAAGCGTCCAAGCTCGACATCCGGCGCATGACGCGCGTGACGCAGACGATCTTCGCCACAGCATGGATGCTCGCCGCGGTGAAGGATGCGCCGGCGCTGACGCGACCAATTCCCGACTTCGCCCTGCGCTACGGCAGGCAGCAGGTCAGGTAACGTGGCTTCACGGGCATTCGAATCCCTCCTTCCCTGAACCGGCAGCGACCATGCGCACCGCGAGACAGAGACTGATCCCGCTCCTTTTGGTGCCGCTCATCCCGGCGCCGGTCTCGCATGCGAGCGCCCAGACCGCACCGAACGCCGTCACGGTGCCCCTCGTGATGGTCAATCATCGGCCGTTCGTCGACGTCACGTTCCGCCGGGCCGACGGCACCACCCGCACCGCGCGTTTGCTGCTCGACACCGGCGGCGGCGCATTCATCATCGTCGAGCCTCTCGCGCGCGACCTGGGCCTGACGTGGGGGACCCCGCAGCGTGGGGAGGACGGCGTGTTCGCGGCGCCGTCGCGGGTGCCCGACGTGCGAATCGACGGCTTCCCGCTCCAGCTCAACCCGCAGCGCGTGGCCGTGGCGATCGGAAGCACGAATATCATGACCACAGCCTCCGGAGCGCAGGCGGATGGGATGATCCCCGGTCACGTGTTGTCGCAATACCACGTGGTGTTCGACTATCCGGCGCGCACGCTGACACTGGCCAGACCCGGGGTGCTCACGCCGCGCGGCGCCGCGCTCGCGATGGCGGTCAACCCACGGAGCGGATTCGCACGCACCGAGATTCTGGTGGACGGGAACGTGCACGGCATGCTGCTGGATACGGGCGCGTCGTTCACGATGGTGTCGGAGGCGCTTCTGAAATCGTGGGGCGCGGCCCATCCGGACTGGAAGCGGTATGCCGGTGCGTATGGCGACGCCGCCACGCTCGGCGGGCAGACACTCGAGACGATGTTCCTGCCGGCGCTGGAGTGGGGCGGCCAGCAAGTGTCCGACGCCGGGGTGACCTCACAGCAGGAGGGTGTGTTCGAGAAGTACATGTCGCGGATGATGGCGGCTCCGATCGAGGGTTCGCTGGCGGGAAACGTGCTGGAGCAGTTCCGTGTGGAGATCGACTACGCGAATCAGAAGCTGTACCTGGTGCGGGGCAGAGACAGGTGATCGGCTCCGGGCAGGACGCAGGCCGAGCGAAATCCGAAAGCGGAGTCGACCCCCGGACGGGTGCGGCCCGACTCAGGGCACCGTCACCCGCGTCCGACGGAAGGCATCCATCATCCGCACCAGCTCCGCGTTGGTGAACGGCTGCCACCCGTGCGGCTTCATCGGCCGGCCGTACTCGAAGGTGAAGTTCGCCGGCGGATTCGCGAGTTTCGTCGACTCCTGCTCCATCAGGTACACGGCGAGGTTCAGGTAGTAGTTGTCCATGTCACCGACGTAGACGTGCATCTTGCCCGTCAGCTGCGGCCCGATGGTGGACCAATTCTGCCGAAGGTTCCACGTCAGGTCGTCGCCGTGATCGCGCCAGTACGCGGCGACGCTCTTGTCGATCACACCGGTCGCACGGTCCCAGAGGCGCTCCGGGTATCCGTCGCCGCCGACTGGTCCGTACGCGGCGTCCCAGGCATCGAATTGCTGTCCGCTCCGCGCCTTGCTGCCTAACACCGCCTCGAGACGACTCATCAGGCGAAAGGAGAGGAGATCCTGCCCCTCCGGCGTCCGGCTCATCGACCGTTCCGGGACCGGCGGCCGGGCGTTGTTGGGGAAGAACGCGTTCGAGTCCGTGTAGATGTCGACGGTCTGGTTGCGCCGGAAGTCGACCGGATCGGGATACAGGCACCACGCGCCGCCGAAGAAGTCCGGTCGCTGGATCTGGAGCGCAGCGCACTCCCAGCCGCCGGTGGATCCACCCGTCAGGAAGCGCGCGTTGGCGTCGGGGATCAGGTGGAACCGCCGCTCGAGTTCGGGCACCAGTTCGGTGAGCAGCGCGTCCTGATAGGGCCCGTTGTTCACCGAGTTCACCGCGTAGGAGTCGTCGTAGTACGGCGTGGGATGCTGCCAGGTGATGGCGACGAACCGCGGGAATCCGTCGCTCGTCCACGCCCTGGCGAATTCCGATCCGCTCTCGCGGGCGCTGGTGGGCACCGGATCCCACACGCTCGGCTCACCGCCACGTCCGCGCCCGCCGCCGCGGCCACCGCGCCCCGCGTCAGACTCATCCGGATCGACGAAGCCGAACGGTGCGCCCAGTCCGAAATGTCCCTGACTGTAGATCGCCGGGTAGCGCTCGCTCGACGTCGAGTCGAAGCGCTGCGGGAGGAGCACCGTGGCGCCGAGGTATACCGGCGCGCCCCAGAACGTCGACAGCATCTCGCTCTTCATCCTGACGTGCTTCACCCAGCGCGTGTCCGACGGCAGGGCGACCGGGGGCAGCTTCTTCGTGAGCGCCAGGTGGACCACGTCAGGCGACTTGGGATCGAAGTGCACCTTCACGACCTCGCTCACCAGGTTCCCCGGCGATGAGGCCCAGTGCTGCCCTTCCCACTGGTCGGCGTGCACCCAGACCGTGTGGCCGTCAGCGCGGTGGAACTGCGTGTAGACATTGAGCACCGCCTGCGCGTCGTATTCACCGGCCGGCATGTGCGCCATGTCCTCGAAGGGAAACCCGGGCACATGCGGGCCGACGATGGTCGCCGCGCCTGGCTTCAACCCTTCGACGTCCATTCCATAGAAGGGGACGCTGCCGCCGTAGCTGCCGGCCTGGAAGCGCGGCTCGCGCGTGTCCGTGCGGCCGAAGATGACGAAGAGACGTCCCGTGGTCGGACCGCTGGCCACCGAGCGGTCGAGCGTGACGGTTACCTGCTGCGCCGCGACGGGGAGGGCCGCCAGTGAGACGACCGCGAGCGCGGTGGCGAGCACGGGAACGTGGCGCATGATCTGTCCTCGCAAAGACGGCCAGTGTTGGTACCGCCGGAATTCAAACTTGTCGTCGCGAGGTGTCGTGACGGAAGGCCTGGCGCGCAAGGCGGGCGAAGGTACAGCGGTCGCAACGTGGCGCGACGAGGCGTCCTGTCTGGCAACCTCGAGCGGCCGATTTCCGGTGGTGCAGGATTGTCGGAGATGGCGGCATGGAGTAACGTCTTGTGCTCTTGCACCGGACACAGACGATGCCGGCTTATTGGCTGCTCAAGACCGAGCCCTCGACCTACTCGTACCAGGACCTCGAAGGTGAGAAGCGAACCACCTGGGACGGAGTCAGGAACCCGGTGGCGCTCCGTAATCTGCGGGCGATGCAGAAAGGCGATCAGGCATTCATCTATCACACCGGCGACGAGAAGGCGATCGTGGGGATTGCGCGGGTGACGAGAGCGGCGTATCCGGATCCCGCAGCGCACGACGAGAAGCTGGTCGTGGTGGATCTCCAGCCGGTGCGGGCGGTGCCCCAGGTGGTCACCCTGCGACAGGTCAAGGCGGACACGCGGTTCGCCGATTTCGCCCTCACGCGAATTCCCCGGCTTTCGGTGATGCCGGTGACGGCGCCGCAGTGGAAGGCTCTGCTCGCCATGGCAGAGGAATAACCCACGAGAACGGAGGGCACCATGACAATGCGCTTGGCCAGCGCCGCCGCCGTCGCCGTGTACGCAGCCTGGTTTGCACTCTCGCAACCATCCACCCCTGCAGCTAGCGGTGCCGTCAGGGCGTCGTCAGCTGATATCGCGTTTGCGTCCCGTCGTGACGGCAACTGGGAAGTCTACGTGATGGACGCCGCTGGGCGAAATCAAACTCGGCTCACGCGGCGAAACGTGGAGGATCGATTCCCGCTCTGGTCTCCCGACCGGCGACGGATCGCGTTCTGCTCGCTGGCCGGAGGCACGTGGGAACTCTGGGTCATGGATTCGGACGGGACCAACCAGAAACGCCTCGCCTCACACCTCGTCGTGAAGTCGACCCGCGGTTGGTCTTCGGACAGCAGACGAATCGCATTTGCCGCGGTGACGGATAGCAATGTCGAGATTTTTGCCGTCGATGCATCATCTGGCCAGGTGAAGCAGGTGACGTCGTCTCAAGGGGAGAACCGCGACCCGAGCTGGTCTCCGGACGATACGCAGTTGGCGTTCTCGTCGACGCGCGATGGTACCTCGCAGATCTACGTCATGAGTGCCGAGGGAAGCGGCGCGCGGCGACTCACGAACAATGCCGCAGGGGCGGTGGCGCCGCGGTGGTCTCCCGATGGAAAAGCCCTGGTCTTTGTTTCCGATCGGGACCTTTATGCAATAGACACGGACGGGCGGACTCTCAAACGCCTTACGACCGGGGCAAGCGTGACCAGGGACCCACCCCTGTGGTCACCCGACGGTTCACGCATCGTTTTTCAGATCGCCGACCGTGAGAATTATGAAATCGGCGTGGTGCGGCTCTCTGATGGTGTGCGTTCACGGCTCGCGAGTTCGCCCGCGTACGACGGGAGTTACACGTGGTCGCAGGATGGCACGCGCATCGCGTTCATATCGGGGCGCGATGGGTTCGATGCGGTCTATAGCGTCGACGATGGAGGCCAGCCGCCGGTTCGCCTTACGCGGTCCGCATCGCTCACGCCTGCCTGGGGCTCCCAGCGGTAAGCGGTCTGTTCGGGGTCCGGGACACCTCATCATGCTTCCCTGAGGCCACGACTCGTCCTGGGATTCACACCATCCACGATGCCGATCGGCAATGTGACGCGAGGAGCCAACGTGCGAAGCGCAATTCTCTCAGCCCGCTTGACCATTACTGCCACCCTGATGATGTCCTCGTCCTGGATCTCGCTGGCAGCCGCCAGGGCGCTCGCTCCGGACGACGCCTGCTCGCTGCTGACCAGGGAGGATGCCGCCACGGCCCTGGGCGAAGCCGTCACGGGGCCCAAGGCGATTGGCCCCATGTCGGATGGGGCCGGTGCCACCGTGTCGGGTTGCGAGTACACGGGGTCCGGCATTCACTCTATCCAATTGAACCTGACGCGTCTGCCGGCGAGCTCGGTGCCGATGTACAGTGGGATCATGTGCGACAAGAAGGGCAAGGATGGCCTCGCCGGCCTGGGCGACCTCGCGTGCTGGTATGACGACAAGCACGCAGAGCTCCATGTCATCAAGGGGACCGCTTTCATCTCCATCGAGCTGCGGCGGAGCGGAAACCCGACCGAGCCGATCATCGGAGTGATGAAGAAGGCGGTCGCGAAGCTCAAGTGACGTCCCGGCTGTGAAGAACACGCTCACCCGGCAGGATCCTGCTGGTTAGGCACCAGGCGATGCAATTCCTGAAGGGCTTGCGAGACCGAATCCGCAGCGGGGAGATCACGTGCAGCGTCCGACTCTGGCAGCGGCCGCACGTCCGCGTCGGGGGTCGGTACTCCCTGCCTCCAGGGGAGATCGTAGTAACGTCTCTCTATGAGATCTCGATCGCCGACATCACCCCGGAGCTCGCCCGCCGTTCGGGGTTCGCCGGAGTCATCGAACTCCTCAAGATCGCCAAGCATGGGAGTGGGCGACGCGTGTTTCTCATCGAGTTTCGCTACCAGAAGCCGGGCACGCGTAGCCGGCGGCCCAACACACGCTTGAAGCGGTCTGGGCGCGGCCGCCGCCTGAAAGGGAGTTGACGCCATGAAACCGAGCCACCATATCACAGCGTCGCCGCTGCGGCATCCGATTCCCTGGAGACATTCATGACGCGCATCACCTTCCCCCACGTCCTGCTGTTCGCGGGTGTCGCCACGGCGACGACCGCACACACCACCCCGGCCCAGCAGCCCGGCACCGACGGCCCCTACAAGGTGCTCATGCGCGCGCGCGTCGGCGGCGAGGGCGGAACGGACTACATCTACGCGAACTCGATCGATCGCCGGCTGTACATCACGCGCGGTGCGGTACGTGCGCTGGCCGCCACGGACAGCACGCCCGCGCGCGACTCGGTTCCGGGCCGCGTCACCATCTTCGACCTCGAGACCCTGAAACCGCTCGGCGAGATCGTCAACGGTGGCGGCAACGGCGCCGTCGTGGACGCGAAGACGGGACACGGCTTCGCCAGCAGCCACCCCGACCCCTCGATGTTCGACACGAAGTCCATGCAGCTGATGAAGACGATCCCGGCGAACGAGGGAATCGAGGCGCCGAACCCCCGCTTCAGTCCCGACGGCATCTACTTCGACCCGACCAACGACCGGGTCTACATCGGAAGTCACCCCACGCGGGATCTTCTCGTTCTCGACTCACAGGACGGCAAGGTGCTCGGCAAGATCGACCTCGGCGGAGTCCCGGAGGAGAGCGTCTCGAACGGCAAGGGTACCCTGTACGTCGTGATGCAGGACTCAGCCGGCAGCGTCGCGGTCGTGGATGAGAAGGCGATGAAGACGACCGCGCACTACCCCTTCGGCGACATCGGGCGCTGCAACGGCCTCGCCCTCGACGTGAAGAACCAGATCCTGTTCGCCGCCTGCGCGCAGCAGCGGACGCCGGGACAGCCATCGCAGCCGGCGATGGTGATCCTGAGCGCGAAGGACGGCAAGGTCATCACCACGCTGCCCCTCGCCGGAGGCTCCGACGGCGCGGTCTTCAATCCCGTGACCATGGAGGCCTTCAGCTCGCACAGCAACGGCACGCTGACGGTCGTGAAGGAAAAGAGCCCGACCAGCTTCGAGGTCGAGCAGAACCTCGAGACGATGAATGGCGCGCGCACGCTCACCCTCGATACGAAGACGGGGCACATCTTCGTAATGAGTGTCGAGCGCGGGCCGGCGCCGCCGCCGCAGCCCGGGCGCGGGGGCCGGGGCGGTTTCGCACCGCCGATCCCCGGATCGTTCACCATCCTCATGATCGGGAAGTAGCCGGTCGCGGTCGCGACGGTGGGTTTCCAGAGAAGTGCCCTTCATTGACGAGGTCCTGTCGGATCCTCGCGCTCCCGCGGATCAGCGCGTCAGGATGAGAACATGAAAAAGTCAGGCGCGAGCCAAAGCCGGTCGGCATCGGAGCTCATCACGAAAAGAATCGCTGAACTCGGGGACTGGCGCGGGGAAACCCTGAGCAGAATGCGCAGGCTCATCAAGGCAGCTGACCGGGATGTCGTCGAGGAGTGGAAGTGGATGAATCCGGTCTGGTCGCACGACGGTATCATCTGCACTGGCGAATCCTACCGGGATGTCGTCAAGCTCACCTTCGCCCGGGGCGCGTCACTGAAGGACCCGGCCCGTCTCTTCAACTCGAGTCTCGAGGGAAACACCCGCCGCGCGATCGACATCCACGAACGGGAACAAGTCGACGAGTCCGCCTTCAAGACGCTCGTTCGCCAGGCGGTCGCCCTCAACAGCGCCGGCAAGTCGAAACGCTCGAAGAGGGCGAAGTCCTAGGGCGCGTCGTCTACCTTCGCCGCCTCACACCGGAAAAAGTTTCACCTGGTCGTCCCGTCAGGCGCCCGCCGACCATTCCTCTGGTCCGGGCAAGGTCAAGGTCCTGGGCGAGGGGCCCAACCCGGGATCTCAACGCCGAACTGCTTTGCGTACTCGGCGTTCAATCGCTGCCAGCCGTCGAACTTCATGGCCTCCGGGCCGACGATGCGCCCAATCGGCTGACCGGCAAGAAGCCGATCGAGCACATCGAAGCAGATGTGCCAGCCCGCAGCGCCCATCGAGATGAAATTGCGGGCGATGTTGGTCCACAACGTCAGGCGCGTTCCCCCACCAGCGGCTTCGAGTTGCCACCGCATGTCGAAGCCGCCCCACTTGTATTCCAGCAGGCTGGGAGCGTCGGCTCGCGTGACGGTTGTTTCGGTAACACGCGGCGAGGGCGCTCCCACCGTGGTGAGCTTCACCGTGCTTCCAACCGATCCCAGGCTCCCATCGGCGTCGAACGGCGCCCACTCGCGCAGCTGCGCCGGGTCGATCAGCGCCTGCCAGACTTTGTCCGGCGAGTGCCGCAGCTGCCTGACGAGAACGAGCGTCCACTTGTCTCCGTCCTTTTGTACCTGCGCCCCGCTGGCCGGACCCGGTACGTACTGCTCGCGAGCGGTCATCTCGTTCTCCTTGCCTTCTCTGTCGTTGGCGTTGATTGAGGGTTCAGGCTGACGTCAGGCCGACCGTCTGAGGGGAATCAGCTCGCGGATGCGGCCGTCGCGCAAATAGAGGCCGCCCCAGGCCAGGATTCCGGCGACCAGCGGAATCATCGCGCGCGCGGAGTCCGCGATCCGCAAGTGCGTGGCAATCGCCCCGCCGAGATAGCCGGTCATCACGATCGTGGCGAGGACCGACGTCTGCGGAACGAGGTAGAGCACCACCAGGGCGCATTCGGCAATGACAATACGCGTGATGGCCGATTCCGGGAATCCGTACCCCGTGACGATTTCGGCGACCGCATTGACGTGGTGGGTCACCCTGACCCAGGCGCTGCTCAGCAACACCGCGACCGGGAAAAAGGAAAGCAGCCAGCCGGTCCAACGCATCCGTTTCATTTCGTTCCTCCTTTGTCACGCGCGCCGGCCGAGCCGCGCCGTGCTCCCCTCGCCTTCTGCTTCGCTGGCGTTGATTGATCGATGCGGTCGAGGTGGCGTTCGAGAGCATCCACGTGAGCGGACCAGAACCGGCGGAACGGAGCCAGCCAGGCATCGATCTCCTGAAGCGGTTCCGGCTTCAGCCGGTAGAGACGGCGCTGTGCGTCCACGGTGGATTCCACGAAGCCCGCCTCGCGCAGCACCCGCAGGTGCTTTGACACCGTCGGCTGCGGCATGCGCAGCTGACGCTCGATCGCTCCAACCGACTGCTCTGACGAGACCAGAAGGCTCAGAATCGCGCGGCGGTTCGGCTCGGCAATGATTGCGAAGGCAGATTCCATGGTCCTAGTATACGCCATGGTGCATATGCGTGTCAAGGCATATGTAGAAGGTGGCTCAGGCTGGCGACTTCAGTCGGCGTGCGGGACGGCACCGCGCCTACTCAGCCCGCAACGCTCGCGCCGGATTCAGTTGGGCTGCGCGCACCGCAGGAATCGTGGTCGCGGCGATCGTGATGAGGGTGATCAGCACAATGGCGCTGGCCAGCATGAGCGGGTCCGACGCTCGGATCGCGTACACCCGGTTGGAAACAACCCGACCGGACAGATACGCCAGGCTCACCCCGATGCCAGCGCCCAACAGCGAGAGCATTCCGCCCTGCCTCATGATCAGCCAGAACACGGAGCGCGGCGACGCGCCGAGGGCGAGACGCGTAGCCATTTCGTTGCGCCGTAGTGAACCGGCATACGACACCACCCCGTAGATGCCGACCGCCGCGAGCACGATCGCCATGCCCCCGAAGATGAGCATCAGTGTCATCCCCAGCTCCTGCCTCCGAAGCGTGTCCCCGACGACGTCCGATGCGAGCTCGAAGTCGAGCGCCATCGCCGGGTCAAGCTTCTTCACTTCCGCGCGAATGGCCCCCTCGAGGAGGCGTGGATCGACCCGCGACGCGGACACGACGGCAGTTGCGCGGCGGAACGGGAACTGCGTGAGCGGCAGATAGTACGCCGGCTCGGCCGGCTCGGCCAGGGATTTCTGCCTCACGTCGTCGATCACGCCGACAATCGTCACCTCATTCCTCGGATCGGGCGCCGGGTACCCCGCCGAAAACTGCACGCCGATCGGATCGCGGCCCCTGAGGTACCGCTGCACGAAGACACGATTGACGATGGCGACGGGCGCGGCGCCCTGGACGTCCTGCGAACCGAAGTCACGGCCCCGGATGATCTTTGTGCCCATTGCGGCAAAGAGTCCCGGGCCGGCAAAGCGCTGGCGGGTCCCGGGCGCATTGGCCGCGTCGAACGGTTCGCCGTGAAATTGCGCGAGCAGCGAGCCCTCGAGGGTGCCGCGCATCGGGTAGGCGGATACGAGTCCCACATTGGTCACGCCGCTGACGTTGCGCACGCCGCTCACGAGGTCGCTCTGCGCCTGGCGCACGGCGTCCGATGATGGGTACCGCGGCCCCAGGAAGGACACATCAAAGATCAGCCTCCCATCCGACACGAACCCGGCATCTGTATTGCGGAGATTCGAGAATCCCCGCACGAGCCAGCCGGCGCCGGCCAGCAGCATGATCGCCAATGCCACCTCGGCCACGGTCATCGCACCGAGCCAGCGCGTCGTGCCATGACCGGCGCTCGCGGAGCGACTGCTGTCGTTCATCAGCGTTTTCATGTCGCTGCGCAGGAGTCGGACAGCCGGTGCCAGTCCGATGATCGCGCCAGTCACCAGTAGGACAGCGAGGGAGAAGAGGAGCACGCTCGCGTCGAACGGCACGTCGTCGAGGCGCGGCAGTTTCGACGCGCCGAGGGCGAGCAGCGCGCGGAGGCCGACCGCCGCCAGCCCCAGGCCCAGGACCGTCCCGGCAGCGGCCAGCACGAGCGACTCCGTGAGCAGTTGTCGCACCAGACGAGCCCATCCCGCGCCAAGCGCGGCCCGCACGGCCATCTCGCGGGCCCGCTCGGCGCCCCGCGCGAGGAGCAGGTTGGCGACGTTCACGCACGCCAGCAGGAGCAGCAGTCCGGTCGCCGACATGACGATGATCAGGATCGGTCCCAGGTCTCCGACGATCGACTCCACCAGGGGGCGCGGGACGTAGATGCGGTTGCGGTCCGACGCGGGGAAGTCGTGGGCCAGTCCGCCCATGACGGTGGCCATCTCCCCCTTCGCGCGCTCGATCGTCACGTTGTGCCGCAGCCGCATGAACCCGTCTTGCCCGTGGTTCACGTCGTTGAAGGGCGTGCGCTGCGCAGCCCACATGTCAGCGCCGTGCGGGATGTCGAAGCCGGCCGGCGCGACGCCGGCGATGGTGGTGTTGAATTCGGCGAAGTGAATCGGCTTGCCGACCGCGGCCGCGTCGCTGTGGTAAAGGTTCTTCCACAGTCGGGTGGAGATCACGACCTTGGGCACCGGGCCTGGTTGGGGCGGTGCGCCCGGTGGAGGCGGCTGGAACGGCGTGAAGTCGTCGTGCGTGAAGCCGCCCTTGGTCATCGGCAGCCCGAACAACTCGAAGAATCCCTCGGTCACCGCATTGACCTGCACGTGCGTCGGCGTTCCGTCGTCGGCGAGGAGTGTGAGGTCGAACGACTGGAAGGCGGCCGCTCGCTCGATGGTCGGATTGCCATCATTCAGCCGGAAGATCTCGCCCCCCGAGAGGAGCCCCGTGGTAACGCGGCCGTCGGTGAGTGCGGTTCGCAGGCTGTAGAGATCCTGCGGGTCGGGATATGGGAGCGGCTTGAGGAGGACGGCGCTGAGGGTGCTGAAGATCGCGGTGGTGGCGCCGATTCCGAGGGCGAGCGTGGCGACGGCCGTGAGCGGGAACGCCGGCGCGCGGCGGAAAGCGCGCAACGTGACGCGAACATCCTGGAGAAACGCTTCCACGCTGGGCTCCTGGTTGGCTTGATCCGGCACACGGACGATGCAGCGATCCGTTGGACAACGGTGTCATCGCGGGCGTTGCCGATGCCACTCTACGGCTCCGGCGCCAGCACCGTGCCGGCAGGACGTCAGGCTGACGACATACAGCGGGACATATACAGGCGCGGACTGGATCCCGTCCACCGCTTGAATGCGCGCGAGAAGGCCGCCGGATCGGAATACCCAACCAGCCTTGCCGTCTGTTTCACGGAGACCTTGTGCACACTCAGGTAGTTGAGCGCCAGCCTGTGGCGAAGCTCGTCCAGAACCTCTTCGAATGAGACACCCTCCACCCTCAGCATGCGAAACAGCGTTTGGCGGCTGAGTCCGAGCTGGCCGGCGATCGAGTCCATTCTCACGCCCCCGGTGTGCAGGAGTGGCAACACCAGGGTCTCGACCCGGTTCCGGGTCGAATGTGAGCTCTCCAGCTTCTGGAGGAGGGCCTCTGCGTGCGCCCTCAGGACATTCGTCACGTACTGTGGCGACGACGGAAACTGGAAGCTCGAGAGCACGGCTTCATCGATCCGCAGGGCGTTCCAGTGGCTTCCGAATACCAGCGGTGCGCGAAAGATCCGCTCATACTCGGCGCGGTACGCCGGCTCGGCATGAGTGAAATGCACCTCTCCGAAAGCCTGCCTGTCGCCTAACAGCCTGCGCGTTGTGCACGTCATGCGTGCAAAGGCGGACTCGGTGAGTTCCGGAAAGTCGTTCGGGTTCCTGCGAGCATCGACCAGCCACAGCTGCCCCGTGGCGCGGCGGAGCTGAAAGCGATCGCCCGTGCCGTCTGCCTCGACCTCAATGCCGAGGGGTGCATACCGATTCGCTTGCGCGACGGCGTCACCGATGTTCCTGGCCCCGCCCACCGCGTGCGCGATCGAAAGCTCGGAGGAATCGACCGCTTCTCCGAAGTGCAGTGCGAGCGCGGGATCATTGCACAGCTCCTGTCCGACTCTCATCAGCGCGACGTATTTGCCGAACAGGATGCGGCCGTCTGCGTCCTGCAGATCCGCGACATCGATCCAGGGCGTGGCGCGTGGCGTCCAGGGCGAGACGGATCCACACCAGGAATTGCCTTGCGCAAGACCGACTCCACGTACGCCGGCATCGCGGCCATCCTCACGACGTAGATCGGGTCAGGCATCCGTGCGAGGCGCCCGCGGCAAGGCCTGCCGGCGATCGTCAGCTGTTCCGCAGAGTCTTGATGTCGCTGCAGGACACCAGCCGCTCGTCAGCCGTGACGAGCGTTAGTCCATGCACCGCCGCTGTTGCCGCAAGGAATCGATCGGCCGGATCCGCGTGCGCGAGCGGCATGGATCGGCTGCGGATCGCCACCTCGTGCGTGAGTGGCGCTTCGCGAGCGGGCGTGGCCCGGAGGCGCTCCTGCACCCAGTCCTCCGGTGCGCCGCCGATAGTGACTCGCTTGCGCTCGATGAGCAGCATCGTTTCCCAGACCGAGATGGGCGACAGCCAGACTTGATTCGAAGAGGACATCAGCTCACGCCGCACGCGGCGCCCGAGACGGTCGGGATCGACCAGACTCCAGATCCAGATGTGTGTGTCGAGCAGGAGGTTCACCCCAGCGCCTCCCAGTCACCGGCATCGCCGGCCGGGGCGATCAGATTGTCACGAAGCTTCGCCGTGCCCCTGGCGGAGCCAATCCAGTCAGCGCCGAGTGTCTCGATCGAAGGCGGGATCACCTCGGCCACCGGCTCGCCTCGCTTGGTGACGATGATCGGCCGGCCAGTGCGGCGCACGCGCTCCAACAGTGCGAGGCTCTTGGCCTTGAATACCGAGATGGGAATGCGCTCGATGTGTTTAGCCATATCAAAGCTTACCATGGTCACGTACTATGGTCAACCCGTCGGCGACGGGCGCCTTGGTCGGGGAGGTTCTCTGTGTGGATTCCCGAGTGTGAGGCACGCAGTGCGTACGTGAGAAACGCGCTCGTCCCCGCACCGATAGCTGGCGGCAACGAGCGCATCGCTCGGACAGTTCGTTCAGCTCCCCGGCTTGTACGTCCGCTCCGTGTGCCCCACGAGCTGATTGGGATAGAAATACACCGGCCGGAGATTCCCCGTGGCGTAGCGTTGTGCCTCGTCGTTGAAGTGCTTCGACCCCGGGTCGCCGCTTTCGCCGCCGGCCGTCACCGCGATCGCGCGCACGCTGTCCTTCCCGAACTCCACCACCGCGACGAAGCTGTTCCCGCTCGACCCATACCATTTCTTCGTATTCGGGTATTGTCGGGCGCCGAACGAAGCGAGCGACCCCCAGGTGGCCGACGGGAAGCCCACCGGGATGCTCGGCTCGTCGTCGTTGAACGTCGCGGTGATGTCGTCGCGTACGCGCTGGAAGCGATTGATGTCGCCCCACGGCGTCTTCCACGTTCCGAACTCACTCGTCAGGCGCTCACATGCGGCATCGAGCGCCTCGAGCTGCTGGTCATCCGACGGTCCGGCGCCGCCGCCACGGCGTCCGCCCCCGCCCCCCCCGCCTCCGCCACGCGCGCCGCCACGACCGCGGGCCCCCCGCCCCGCCCGCTGGAGCTCCGTACCATAGTAGATGGCCACAGCGGTCGGGATCGATGACGCGCCCCACCGCAGGTCCCACTTCCTGAGCATGGCAATCTGGTCGGTCAACCCTGCTTTTAGCGGGTTCGACGTCGGCGCGTTGTCCCAGGCGGCGATCAGGCTCGGGATCGACTTGTCGAAGCCGGGGAGATAGGTGTCGAACGCCGCGGCGCGCAGGCCTTCGATGGAGAAGTCGTGCTTGTGCTCGAGCACCATCACGGCATGGCGCCCGCGCGCCGACTCGCCGCCGTTGTCCACGTACTTCGGGAAGTCGCTCTGCTTGGGGCTGCTCGGCCCGGCCGCGGCCCACGGCCAGTCGTTGGAGTTGTAGACCCACCCGCTCGCCGGATTAACCGCGTTAGGCACCTGGTTGAACGCGAGGAGTCCCTTCCATTCCGTGGCCGGATTGCTGCCGTCCACCGGCTGGCGCCAGTTGAACGACGTGTCGCGGCGCGGGACGAAGTTGGCGTGGAAGTAGGCGATGTTCCCCTGGTCGTCCGCGTACAGCGTGTTGTTCGACGAGTTGGCATGCAGGTCCATGTACTTCCTGTACTCCGCCAGGTTGACGGCCCTGGTGCGCAGCCAGCTCTGCTCCAGCGCGTGCAGGGGATCCTGCATCAGGCGATAGGCGTCCCACTTGCCGTCCTGGGAACGGACGACCGGCCCGAAGTGCGTGTAGTAGACCGTGAACTCCTTCGTCGCCATCCCCGCGTCCGTCTTGTAGGGGACGGTGATCTTCTTCGTGATGAAGGGGCGTTCGGTGTCACCGAACTTGTAGAAGAACTGCCCGTTCCTTTCCGAGACCGTTTCGAGATACTCATCGGTGGCGTCGACGGCGCTCGACGTGTGCATCCAGCCGACGTGCTCGTTGAAGCCCTGGTAGAGGAAGAACTGTCCCCACGTGGCGGCGCCGTAGGCGTGCAGGCCTTCGCCGCTCGTCATCTCGAGCTCCGAGCGGAAAAAGAACGACGTGTGCGGATTGATAAGCAGAAGCGCCCGCCCCTTCGTCGTGTTCTTCGGCGCGACGGCCATGCCGTTGGAGCCCGACGGCTCCCTCTCCCTGGCGTCTTCCGCGGCACGAAGCGAGTCGGCGCGCAGCGCGGCACGCGTGAACTCCGTGCCCGACCGCATGTCCGACGTCTTCACGGGCCCCTTGCCATAGAAGGCTTCCAACTGCCCCACGTTCACGCGCTCGATGTCGCCGCCGATCGAACCCTCGCTGAAGGTGAGCGCCATCCACGGCTCGAACTTCGTGATCACGCGCGGTTTCACCTCGGGGTGCCTGGCGAGGTAGAAATTGAGCCCATCGGCCCACGCGACCATGAGGGTCTTGAGATACTGCGGGCTCATGGCGTAGAGCGCTTTCATGGAATCCGGATCGATGAACAGTTTCATCCGGAGGTCGCGGTAGATCGCGCTCTCGCCCTCGGCCTCGGCCAGGCGGCCCTGCGAGTTGATGAAGTTGGTCTCGACGCGATTGAAGTCGTCTTCGGCCTGGGCGTAGACCATGCCGAAGACCGCGTCGGCGTCTGTTTTGCCGGTGACGTGGGCGATGCCCCAGTCATCGCGGACGATGGTGATGTTTGCGGCCTGCTGCTCCCAGCGGGCCATATCCGCGCTTCGAGGGTAAGCGGGAGCAAGGGTCAGCATCGCGGTGGCGACGGCGAGTGCGGACTTGCGCATCGTGGGCTCCTGCGGGGTGGGGCGAGGGTTGGTCCAGGGTCGGCCGTGAGGCGGTTTCCCTACTGGATGACGTTCAGGGAAGATGGGACGTTGGAAGGGGGTGCGCATCCCTCGGGGGCCCCAGTGGGTAGCTGGCCGGTCGAGGGGGTACAGGGTGAGCGCGGGTCAAGTCATCCTGTGGCTGGAAGAGACCGCCACCGGCCCCTGCACAAAGAGGGGCCGCCTAACGGAGCGGCCCCCTTCGCTTCCGGCGCAGCCAGCTCCGGTCTACGGAGCCTTCGTGGCCTGCCACCGCGCGCGCATGACCACCGAATCCGGCTTCGCTGCCAGCACCGAGACCACCGTTCCGGTCCACGTGCCGCCGGACAGCCGACCGACGACGTGATCAATGAGTTCCGGGCTCTTGGGGGGTGTCGGCGGCGCGTACGGCGCGGACGTCCACATGACGCTGTCGGCGCTGAGCGTATAGGTGTAAACCGTCGTGTCCTTGGGCGCGCTCTGGCCTACGCACCTGGACTCGTTCCCCGTGGGCGCTGTCATGCAGGAAAAGTGGTCCAGCACGGAATCGGAGTTCTGCGCCATGACCTGGCCGTTCATCGTTCCGGCGACATCGGCCGCCGAGAGGGCCGGCGGTGAGGGTGGAGCAGCCATGGCCGCGGAGTCGGTTTTCGCCGTTTCGGTCTTCGCGCACGCGGCGAGGGATGCGGCTGCAATCAATAGGGCGACTCTGCGCATAAAGCCCTCATGTGGACGGTGGTGAAGGAGAAGCGCTTTCGACAACAAGCGATCAGACATCATCAATATGCAGTTCCCATCAATTTCCGCCAGCGGTAACGCGGCCGGCCTGAGTTCTGGTGATGCCGCCGGTGCTTTCGGAAGCGCCGATCGACGACCTGCGCGGGGCGATCGACTCCGGGCGATCTGGAACGCGCTGCCGGTTGGGAGTACGTTGGAGTGCCCCTTTCGCGCGGGTCGACCTGCGACGTGGCGACCGCAGCCCGACGTCACGAAGCAGCGGATAGATCACAGCCAGTCAACCCCTTTGCGGATCACTGGAAGAAGGGCAGCGACGGCCGTGGCGGATTGCGTACGAGATCAACGCGGACGGATCGGCGTCGACGACGAAGCCCTGAAGCTCGCCAACCTGGAGGAACCAGCATGAGCCCATCCAAACGAGAAGCCGTCGTCAGGCGCTCCTTCCTGGCGCGCCTTGGCGCGGCCGGCGCCGCGCTCGCCGGGATCGGCGGGGTCGGCGGCACTCCATCAACGGTCGCCGCACAGTCTCCGCGGGGACAGACCCATCCGGCAGATGCGTGGCTCGACGATCTCACCGGCCAGCACAAGAACATCTTCGACTGCACCAGCATCGCGAATGGACCGACCGGCTGGGCGTTCGCGCGCAATTTTCTTACGGCGAACACCGGCCCCGTCTACCAGCTCAAGGATGCCGACATAAACACAATCGTCTGTATGCGCCATCTCGCGACGGTCTTCGGCTTCAACGACCCGATGTGGGCGAAGTACAGGCTGGGCGCTTCGCAGCAGGTGATGGAAGGCGGCGTGCCGGCCGTGAAGAACGCTCACGCCGCTACGGCGAACGATCTCGCCAGGCGAGGCGTGATCGTGGCCGTGTGCGGCATGGCCACCGCACGCATCGCGCGCGCGGTGGCGCGCGATGCCGGCCTGAACGCGGCCGATGTCGAGGAGGATCTTCGCGCGAATCTCGTGACGCCGACCGCGCGGGTGGTTGCCGCAGGCGTGATCGTCACCAATCGCGCGCAGGAAAAGGGCTTTACCTACACCTACGTCGGGTAGTGACACGCGCTTTCTCATGAAAGGCGGCGTTGTAAAGCCGCGTTCGGCAACGCAGTGATGACGGCTCGACGCAGGCATCGACCGATGCTGTCGCATGCCTCCTTGCTTTTCTTTCACGGAGCCGAGCAGACTATGGCCATGCCTGCAATCCGTCGCCGGTGGACCGCCGGCCAGGTCCGCAACCTCATCGAACAGTCGGAGCGACACTGGCCGCGCTACGAGCTGCTCAGTGGGGAGCTGATCGTGACCCCCGCTCCGGGCGGCATTCACCAGGTCGCGGTCAATGCGATGCAGTTTCTCCTGCAGACGTACATGCAGGAAGAGCCCCTGGGGATCGTGCTGACGTCCCCGGCGGACCTGCAGCTGCAGCCGGAAAGTATTGTGCAGCCTGACGTGTTCGTGGTCCCACGTCACGAGCCCGTAGATCGCGAGGACAGGTTCACCTGGGCGGAGATCACCGCGCTGCTGCTCGTGGTCGAAGTCATTTCGCCGAGTAGCATCCGGACCGACCGCGTCGAGAAGCGCGACTATTACATGACGTCGCCGGTGGACGAGTACTGGGTGGTCGACGTCGACGCGCGACTGATTGAACGCTGGCGCCGGGACCAGGAGCATCCGGATGCGGTGCGTTCCGCGTTCGCGTGGTTCCCGTCCGGTGCCCGCACGCCGCTTCACATTGACGCACGCGCGCTGTTCGAGCGGATCTGGAGCGACTACCGCGCCATTCGGGCGCGATAGCGGGGCCGATGGGGATGTTCGCGGCCTGCTGATCCCAGGGCGGCGGGCTTGGGTTCGTGGTCACCCCGCCGATGCGACGGTGATCTGCACGCCGTCCGGATCCACGAGCTGAAACGCCATCGGTCCCCACGGGAGTGGCGCCGGTTCGCCCGCGAGCGAAATGCCGGCCGCCTTCACCCGATTCGCGACCGCCACAATGTCCTGCGTGGTGCGGAGCCACACGCGAATGCCGACGCCCTTTACGCGGTCGCGGCCCTTCTTGAAGTCATCGCGCCCGATCGACACCTCGGCGCCGCCCGCCTTGAGCGCCGCAAAGACGATCTCGCCGCCATCTTCCCGGCTTCGCATCGTCTCGAATCCCAACCCTTCTCTATAGAAGTGGAGCGACTTCTTCATGTCGCTGGCCGTGATGGCGATGGAAAGGTCGCTGGCGACGAGTGGTTCCATGTTCCTGTCTCCGTGCTTGAGTTGACGGTGAAGAATGGCTACCGGAAGGTGAGCTGATGCAGGTGATCATGTCAGCGTGGACGGCACGCTGGAGAGGGTCATTAACGGGCAGGCGACTCAACGTTCCGGACGCGACGGAAACGGCCCGATCGACCAGCCCTGGGGACCGGTGATCCGGGCTGGTTGCATCAGCGTCCTCCCCTTCACCTGTAACGTGACCATGTAGTCGCCCTCGGGCATCAGTGCATCGAGCGGGCTCCCGCGCCCCCGCCCTCCCCCGCCTCGGCCGGTGCTCGAGTCCGCACCCGCGCCGCGACCTCGTCCGCCGCGCGTTGCGCGATGCGTGTTCCACGTGACCGTGTTGAGCCCCGCTTTGGCCGGCCCCGTGAGCGTCGCGACCTGCGCGCCCTTCGCATCGACGACCGTGATGATGGCGCTGTCGGCTGCCGCAACCCTGAGGTAGTACCGGATCGACATCCCGTCAGGTTCGTTGTCCGTCTGCACGTTCCGGTTGCCAAACAAGTAGTCGTTGGCCCCGAACTGCCACCGGATGCGCTGTACCGTCGGCAGAACACGGAACAGATGCACGTCCTCGGCGAGCGTGGTCGCGTTGAGCTCCTCCAACGGCGCGATGTTGGCGATGAAGATCCCGCGGCCATAGCTCCCCACCACGAGATCGCGCGTCGCACCCTGCAGCGCGAGGTCGCGCACCGGCATGTTCGGGATGTTCGTCATGCGCGCCCAGCGCGCGCCGCCGTCGATCGTCACATAGAGCCCGTCATCGGTGCCGGCGAACAACAAACTCGGATTCCCGGGATCCTCGCGCACTACGTTCACCGGCTCCATCGGCAGGTTGGCGCTGATCGACGTCCACGTGGCGCCATAATCGGTCGTCTTGTAGAGGTACGAGTGAAAGTCGTCGAGCTTGTAGCCGCTCCTGGCCACGTACGCCGTCCCTTCGCCATGCTCCGACGCGACTACCCGGCTCACGTACGCGTCGGCCCTACCGCCCGCCTCGGCGACCTTGTCCGTGAGATCGGTCCAGTGCGCACCACCGTCGCGGGTCATCTGCACTTTCCCATCGCTCGTCCCCACCCACAACAGCCCGGCGGTCACCGGCGATTCGGCGATCGCCGAGATGCCGAACCAGGGAATCCCCCCGGGAATGCCACCTTCTGAATTGGGCATGATCCGGTCCGTCGGATTGGTGGACAGATCAGGGCTGATCTCCTCCCAATGGTCGCCGCGATCGGTGGACTTGAGCAGCACCTGCGCGCCCGTGTAAATGGTCTCGCTGTGGTGCGGCGAGATGATGAGCGGCGTATCCCAGATGAAGCGATAGGGCGGCTTGCCTGCCTCGCGAGTCGGCTGGATGTTCTGTCGCATGCCGAGTTTCTGATCGAGCCGCTGGTGGCCGCCGTAATTCAGCGTCGTGTAGACCCAGCGACTGTCGGTGGGGTCCGGTACGGTGACGATTCCGTCTCCATTGCCCAGCGCGGTCCAGTCCCACGTGGTGGTGTAGCCATGCGGCCCGTTCGAACTCCCCTTCCAGTTCTCGTGGTCCTGGAGCCCGGTGTAGACGTTGTACGGCTCATCGTTGTCCACGGCGACCGTGTAGGCCTCGCCGATCGGCAGGTTCGCGTAATGATCCGACGTCTTTCCCCCATCGTACGATTGGAAGATCCCGCCGTCGCTCCCCAGGATCAGGCGGTCGGAATCGCGCGGATCGACCCACACGGTGCGTACGTCGCCGAAGCTCTGCGGAAAGAGCCGGCGCGGAGGCCAGTCGATGTCGTGCCAGCTGCGGCCGCCGTCGATCGAGTTGCCCAGCGAGACGCCGGTGGTGAAAATGTGCTGATCGTCGTTCGGGTCGACGCGAATCTGGCTGAAGTAGTAGGGGCCCTTGCTGCTCACGTCCACGCTGTCGGGTGACATCCGCGTCCAGGTGGCGCCGCCATCGGCGGTGCGATAGACCTCACCGCCCTGCTCTCGCTCGCGCGCTGGCTGCCCCGTGCGCCGCGCCACTGCGCTGTCCTGTTGCGAAGGTGGGCGCGGGTTGGAATTCTCGATGAGTGCGTAGACGATGCTCGGGTTCTTCGGATAGAGCGCCAGCCCGATTCTTCCGATGCGGCCGGAAGGCAAGCCGGTGCGCAGCCGAGTCCAGTGCGCGCCGCCGTCAACCGTCTTGTAAATGGCGCTCTCCGGCCCACCGCTCACAAGCTGCCACGGCAGCCGGACCTTGTCGTACGTCGCGGCGTAGAGGACCCGCGGATTCACCGGGTTCATGACCAGGTCGATAACCCCGACCTTGTCATTGATGTAGAGCACCTTCGACCAGTGCGTGCCGCCATCGATGGTCTTGTAGACGCCGCGCGCGTCGTTGTGGGAATAGAGATGTCCCATCGCGGCAACGAAGACTACGTCCGCGTTGGTGGGGTCGACGACGATTCGCGCGATGTGCTGGGTGTCGTCGAGTCCGAGGTGTGTCCACGTCTTCCCCGCATCAGTGGACTTGTAGACGCCGTCGCCGGCATATGACGAGCGCGACGTGAAGGCGTCCCCGGTTCCCGCCCAGACGACGTTCGGATTCGTGTGGGCGATGGCGATGGCACCGACCGTTAGGCGCGCGCTCAGGTTGTCGAAGATCGGTGCCCAGGTCGTGCCGTTGTTTGTGGTCTTGAAAATTCCGCCCGTCCACGGTGCGACGTACATGGTGTGCTGGTGCGCCCTGGCCGGGGAGTCGGGCACCGCGATGTCGGCGATGCGGGCGCCCATGCGGAAGGGGCCGAGGTTCCGGAACGGAATGCCCTTGAGCAGGCTCTGGTCGAACGGCGCGCGCGACTGCGCACGAGCAACGCTGTGGGACGCCAGCAGTGCCGCTGACAGCATGGCGACCAGGCATCGGGTCCGCTCAATGGCAACCGGCATGTTGTTTCCTCGCGGAAGGAGTCGCAGAGGCGCGGGTCCGGACCGCATAACATTTCCACCCGTCCGTCCCTCTGCCAGTAGAACGACGCCGCGGAGGCGGGCGAGTGCCGGCCCAACTCTCCGACCACCGTGACGTGATCGCGTGGCGTGCACATGACCCCCTTCACGCTGGGGATGGGGAAGGTCTGGCCCTGGTACTCCGCGGTGGAACATTGCCGGCGCTTGCCGACGCTGGGCCGCGAGGCTACTTTGCGCTACAAAGCCCTCGGCCCGGTAGCCGAGACGCCTCCGAGGAGTGTGATGACCGATAACAGATTCCGCGGTCTGTGGGCCGTGCTGCGGAACGCCGCGACCTGGGGCGCCGCGTGGGCCGTGGCCGGGGGTGCCATCGCCACCGCCATCAGCCTGTTCAATCCCGGTCCGGGGGTCGGGTCGGTGCTCGGGCGGCTCGGCGCGGCGATCCTGTCCGGGATCGGCTGGGGCGTCCGGTTCGGGATCGCCGGCGCGGTGATCGGAACCGCGTTCTCCAGCGTGATCCGGTTTCGCTATCGGGGCCGACGGCTGGCCGACATCAACCCCGTGCGCTTTGCGATCGTGGGAGCGGTCGTCGGGGGAGTGGGTGTGCCGCTCTATCTGCAGGCGATGAACGTGCTGTTCGGCGATGGCCCGATCGCGTGGGGCCTCGTCCTGGACGATGCCCGGTGGGCGACTGTGTTCGGCGCGGCCGTTGCCGCCGGGTCCATCGTGCTGGCCCGTCGCGCCGACGCACATCAGCCGGGAGCGCGTCCTGATCAGCTCGAGAGGGTGGACGGGGTGGACGGGTTGGACGGCCTGCCAGAGGCGGAACAGCCCGCGAGTTCAATCTCGCAGCGCTCGCGCTCGGCGCTGACCTGAGGAGCAGCGCGCCGCAACGCCGAGCCTGCGTGGGCGGCGACGCGAATGAGCGGCGGCCGACCACGGCAACGGCGCCGACCCGAGCGCCAGCACGCAGTCCTGCACACTACTTCACGCGTAGTGCGCCGGAGGGCTCACTCCTCCCGGAGCGCCGCCGACAGGTTCACGCGCAGCGCGCTGCGGGCCGGCACAAAGCACGAGAGTGCCGCCGCGCCCAGCAGCAGCATCGCCACCACGACATAGGTCGGCCAGTCGCCCGGCGCGACGCCGAACAGCAGGCTCGACATCACCTGCGACAGCGCCATGGCACCCGCGATGCCCACCACCAGGCCCACGACCACGGGTCGCATGCCCTGCACCATCACCAGCCGCTGCACGCTGCCGGCGCTGGCGCCTAACGCCATGCGCACCCCCATCTCCGACCGGCGTTGCGACACCGCATACGACAGCACACCGTAGATGCCGGCCAGCGCCAGGACCAACGCGATCGCCGCGAGCGCCGCCAGCAGGAGCATCGTGAACCGGCGCGACGCGACGGAGTCGCCGACCAACGCATCCATGGTGCGCACATCGGATAACGGCAGCGTGGGATCCAGCTCGGCCAACAGCGAGCGGACCATCGGGACCAGCACGCCCGTCGACAGCGACGTGTGCACGACCACATGCGCCGGCGACATGCCATAGCCGTACGCGGGGAGATAGACCGAGTACGTGGGATCGTCGGTGAGCGCCCAGTCGCGCATGTCACCGACCACGCCCACCACCTCGCCGTCATCAAAGCCCTGCCCCTTCCACAACGCCATGTGGTGGCCGATGGCGCTCTGCCCCGGCCACAGCAGCTCGGCGATGCGATGGCTGATGATCACCTTCCACGGCTTGCCGATCCGGTCCTGCCCGGTGAAGTCGCGCCCGGCGAGCAGCGGGACGCCCATCGTCCTGAAGTAGTCGTTGGAGATGACGCGCCATCCCGCCCACGGAATCTCCTTGCCCGTGGCGTCCGGCCGGTCGACCGCCCCGAACCCCATGCCGGTACCGGATCCCTCGAGGGGCCGGAGGTGCACCACCGCAGCCGACACGATCGCGGGGCGCGCCCGGAGGTGGGTCAGAAAGTCCGCGAGGACCTGGCCGCTTCGCGCCGACGCCGAGTCGGTTCGCGCCCTGGGGAACCCGATGTCGAACATCACCCGATCGTCGCTCCGGAATCCCCGCTCCACGCCGAGGATGCGGCCGAAGCTCCGCACCAGCAGACCGGCGCCGACGAGCAGCATGAGCGAGAGCGCGACCTCGGCGGTCACGAGCGCGTGCCGCAATCGGGCGCCCTTGCGGTGCCCCTTCACGCTGCGATCGGCCTCACGAAGCGCGGTGACCATGTCGGCGTACGGGGTCCGCATCACGGGGATCAGTCCGGTGACGACGCTCGTGATCAGGGCCGTGACCATGGTCACGAGCAGCACCCAGCCGTCGATGCGTGCGTCGGCGAGGCGCGGAATGGCGCCGGGGTCGAGCGTCCGAAAGACGCGCACGGCGCCGAAGGCGAGCGCGAGCCCCACCGCGGCGCCCAGTGTGCTCAGCAGGAGCGACTCGGTGAGCGCCAGCTGCACGATGCGGCCGCGCGTGGCGCCTAACGCCGATCGCGTGGCGCGTTCGCGGGTGCGGGTGGTGGCTCGCGCCAGCAGCATGTTCGCGAGATTCACGCAGGCGATCAGCAGCAGGAAGCCCACGGCTCCCACCAGCACCCAGAGCGCGCGCCGCAGGCTGTCGCTCGCGACCCAGCTGTCGGTCCCCTCGACCGCAATGCCCATCCCTTTCGCCTCCGGGTACGTCGCGGCGAGCCGGCGCGCGATCCCGTCGAGGTCGGCCTTCGCCGCCGCGAGCGTGACGCCGCGGGCAAGCCGGGCAACGACCGGAAGCTCCCAGCTGGTGCGATTGAGCGTGGCGGGGCGAACGAACGGCACGAAGACCTGGGCGGCGTCGAGCCACGGCGTCCCAGGCGGCAGGACACCGATGATGCGGAAGGACTGCCCGTCGAGCACGATGTCCCGGCCGACCGTCGCTCGATCAGCGCCGAAGCGCGTGGTAAAGAAGCTGTGACTCAGCACCGCGATCCGCGCGTCGCTGCCCGGCTCGTCGTCGCCCCGAACGAAGATCCGGCCGATCACGGGGGTGACGCGAAGGGCGCGAAAGAACCCCTCGGTGACGCCCGCCACGCTCACGCGCAGCGGCTCCTGGGCGCCCGTGAGGTTCATCGAGCTCCAGCGAATGGCGCCGACCGCGTCGAGCGTCCGGTTCATGTCGTGAACGTCCCAGAAGTTCGCGTAGGTGAACGAGATCTGGAACATGTCGCGCTCGGGACGGGTCTCCCACAGCTGGACGATCCGATCCGGCTCCGGGAACGGCAGCGGACGAAGCAGGATGGAGCGCACCACGCTGAAGATCGCGGCCGTGGCGCCGATGCCTAACGCCATGGTGAGCACGGCGATCGCCGTGAATCCCGGGTTCCGGGCCATCGCTCGCGCGCCATAGCGCAGGTCGGTCAAGGTCGTCCGCATGGCAGGCTCTCTGGGGTGGTCGGCGGCGCGGCGCGGGCCGGACGCAGTCAGCGGGCCGCGAAGTGCCGTCGCGATCTGGAGGCGCAGCGCGAAGACGGGCACCTGGCGCCAGTACCAGCGGTTCGCCGCCGCGCGTCCGCTCGTCGCCAGGCGGACGTCGTACTGATCGGCCAGATCGTCCACCGCGTCGTCGCGCAGATCGACGGGGAGGAGAGCGCGGAAGAGTCGCACGGCCAGTGCCGGGGGCGCCTCCCTCACGTCGCCTCCGGCGCGGTGTACCCTCGGGACCAGAGCCGTTCCAGCGTCCGGCGCGCCTCACGCAGCCTCGTCTCGCCGGCCGGAGTCAACCGGAACACGCGGCGGCCGCGTCCCCCTTCACCTGGCCTCGGGTCGCGCTTGGACGAACGCGTCAATCCTCGCTGCTCGAGCCGGCGCAGGGCGATGAACACGGCCGCCGGCGACGCGGCCCGACCCGTGGCCTTCTCGAGCTCCGCCACCACCGGAGCCGCGTGACCCCGTCCTCCCAGACACACGAGCGTGAGGAGCACGAGATGCTCGAACTCTCCAAGCGCATGCTGTGGCATCGGTCCCCCGGGCGGCTGCAAACTTGCACTGATAGTATGATAGGCGGTGCGAGACGGAAGGAACAGCGGCGGCCGGGAGCCGCCGGGGTGAACAAGGCGATCACCACCGGTCCGGCCCGATCAATCCGCGCGAACCGCTCCCACGACAGTCGTTCGCGTCGCGCAGAAGGGCAGCTCTGCCCACGCAGCGACCGCAGACCGTTCTACGGGGTAGAGCGCTTCCGGCCCACGCTGCTTCGTGGGCTGAGGCCCTGTCGCCCCGTGGCGCCTTGCTCCGCCCGCTGCCACCTTGTTCTTGATCGCTCGCAGCGTGAACCGGCCTGGATACCGTGTGGCGGTTCTCGTCCATCGCGCTTTGGGAGCCGGGCAGCGGGTCCGTGCTCCGTCCAGAACCACTCGGCCTTACATGCGTCGACACGTCGGGGACAAGGCGGTCCTGGACTCGCTCGTAACGCGAATCGGTCGAGCTGCGCCCGACGATCGCCGTCGCTGGGGCACCATGAACGTGCACCAGATGCTCGTGCACATTGGCGATGCAAACGCCGCAGCGCTTGGCCAGCGCCCGTTCTCGTCGAGGCCACGGTCCGGGCCGCGCGGCCTGGTTCGCTTCATCGCGTTGTATGTGCTGCCGCGCTCCCCACGCGGCATCAAGTCCGGAGCGGAGCCGGCTTCAAGGCTGGTGGACGCGGCCGCCTTTGGTGGTGACCGCGAACGTGCGATCGATCTCCTGCGGCAACTTGCGACGCCTGGACAGCTCCTTGCCCCGGCCCACCCTGCCTTTGGTCGGATGGATCGCCGCGACTGGCTCCGATACGCCTACGTTCATACGGATCACCATCTGCGCCAGTTTGGGCTGTGACCCAATCAGCCACTCTGGGCGACTGAAATCGCCGGCAGGTTTGTCGACGGCAGGCCGTCGGACCCCCACCTGGAATTGATCTCCGCGGCCACGGATGAATGATTTGTGCACGGATGCAAATGGTGCAGTGGCACGTGAGCCTGCCGCTCTGGTCTAGGCGAAACCCGGGAGTTCCGCCAAGGGCATGCGACCTGCAGGGATGTCGCTGTCGTGGCATCTGACGGATCAATTCCCGGACGGTTTCCTGAACCGCGCAGAATCGACGGGCACGTTCTGACGAGCTTCGAAGATCAGTTCGCTCCAGGAAAAGTCCGGTCGCTCACGCGAGACCCTGAACGGCACCATCACACCGTCGACCGCGCGGTAGTCATCCAGGCCGGTCCTCAATTCCGTGCCGTCCATCGTCACGTCCCATGCTGTGAGCAGCCCCCGGGCGCGTTCGAAGTACAAGGTCTCGGCCACCCCATCCGCTGCCATCGCTTGCACGGAGTACGACTCGCGGCCGACCACGGTGTCCATGCGCACATCTCCGAGCGTGGGATACGTCTGACGGAGCTCGAGCGGCCGATGCAGGGAGTACTCGCGCACGAGCATCGCGACCTGCGGTCCACTCCCGCTCCGCGGCCGTTTCCGTTGCGAGCAAGCGAGGGCTCATCTGAACCTCAGCTGTCGTGCCTTCTCCTGCCGTTCCTCGCAGATAGCGCGGGTCGCATGCGCGACTCCAGCGCTCCGACGTGCGGGTGCTCGAGTGGAGTCGAGCTGGTGCTGGTCGTGGGCAGGCAGGGCGTGTGCTCCGCTACTCGATCACCATGACGCCGAAGCGGCTGTCGATCGGAGTGCCTGTGATGTCATAACAGGAGACATCCACGAACAGGTCGCTCGCCCCGGTATTCCCCCACGACAGGATGTCGCAGATGCGATCGCTCGTCGTGAAGAGGGGAGAGACGAGGACGGTCTCGGCCGCGCCGGGCGGTCGGCCAAGACCCGCGAAGACCACGTGATACCGGCCCAGCGCCGTCTTGCGTGCCTTGACGGTTCCGCCGGACGAATTAATGCGGAAGTCCGGGAACGTGATGTAGTCCACGGTCGACGCTTCGTTCGTGGTCCAGCTGAAGCCGAAGCGCATCGACGGCCGCCCCTGCTGCAGCCACAACAGGCTCCATGGCGCGTCGCCCAAACCGCCGCCAAGGCGAGTGCAGAACACCCCCAGGCTGGCAGTGGCCTTGTCATACGCGGTGGCCCGACAGCGTCTCAGGTTGAACCCGACACCAGTCATCTGGATTGCCGCGGGAGCAGCCAGCCACGCGGACTCGAGACCCTGGAACTGTATCGCGAAATTCCCGTCGGAAATACGCCCGCCGTCGACGTGGCCTCCCGACGAATTGCGGGACGTGGCAAGGGTATCGAGCCGGAAACTCCCGGTGTCAGACTGGTACAGGGCGAAGCCGAGTGGCGCCGTCTTCCCGAACGCCCACGCGCCTAACGCCATGACGGTGAAGCGACTGTCTGCGGGATTGCCGCTGGCGTCCAGGCAGGCCACGGGAACGACGAGATCCACCCCGCTCGTAATCCAGAGGCCCGGTTTGCAGTAGGCCGGCACGCTGTCGTAGGCCGACACCTGCACGTTGTCGCGCTGCCCCGGTGTTCGACCCAGCCCGGCAAAGCGCACCGAGTACAGACCTGTGGACGTCCGCGTGACTTCGATCGTCCCCCCGCCCGAGTTGAAGCGCGTTGCGGCGGCAGGCACATATGGGGCAGCTGCCGCCGGCTGGTCGGCGAGGGCGTACCCGAACCGGTTATCGTCGCTCGCTACCACGACCGTCGCCGTCCCTTTGGTGCCGTCGACCTCGCACCTGATGGTCACGGTTCGCCCAGCGATGAGCGCAATGATCTTCCCGTTCGCGTCGATGGAGAGCGCCGCGGGGTCGCTGCTACTCCAATGTCTCTGGTGCCCGGGGTGATCTCTGCCGTCGTCACCCATTGCGATCGCGGTGACGATCGCCGATTCGCCGACGAGGAGTCCCGCGGGGGCGGAGATGGTGACCGACACGATCTTCGGAGCGCCCACTATCGCCGCGAGAGCGCTGCATCCGGCGGCGACAACGCCGCACGCGAAAACAACGATCACACCTGGACGCGACATTCGGACCGCGAGCGATGAGGGTTGCCCGGTGGGGAGATAATCATAGCACGCGGTGCTGACGTCAGCTACGGCCGAGGTCGCGTCCCTTGGCCGGCTCACAGTTCCGGAGGAGCGGCACGGCCTTCGATCCGGCGTCCCGGATCGCGACCGGCATCGCCTGGTAGATGGCGTCGGCATCCTGATGCCGGCTGGCGCCGGTGTCAAATCCATCTGCCGATCGGCAGGCGATTCGCGTGATCCCGATACGTCGAGTGCTGTTCGGGGCAGTCGTTGGGTTCGGGAACGGGACGCGCCATCCGATCTACAGCGGACTTCTGCTCGCACTCGCGGGCAGCGTCGTGGGGCGCGGCACACCGGCGTGTCTATGGCATCCGGCTCGATGAAGACGATCTCCAGTACCTCGATCGCTGGGCACTGCCATACCGCACCTGGCACTGGCGCGACTCCCGGCAGAGGCTCGGCAATTCGTCTAACTTGGTGACATAAAGTACTTGACGAGACGGAGAGCCTTTGCGAACATTCCACGTATGTGCGCAAGGTCTGAGGATTCCAGCCCGCCATCGGGGGCGGTGACGGGCGAGCCAACGCTGCTCTGGGCCGCGGCGGCAGCGGTGGCGGGCATCGGAGCCTGGATGCTCTACGATGCCCTCCCGGGGATCAACTGGATCATGTGGACCGGCGCGGCCGTGGCCGGCCTGCTCCTGTCTTCCCGATCGCGCGCCCATCCTCCGCGATCCGTCCTGGCCATGACCGCCGCGCCAATCGTGATTGCCGGCGCGACGGCGGTGACCGCCAGTCCGCTCCTGTGGGAGCTGATTTGCGTGGCGATCGTCTTCTTCCTCGCGATGCTGATGTTGCTGACGGCCGGCCTTTCACCCCGAGCCATCACCGCCCGTTTCGCTGCGCTTGCGCCACTCGTGGCACTCCGGATCGCAGCGGTTCAGGCGATGCGCCGCACGGTCGAAGCCACGTACCTCATTCGATCGACCCGCGCCCGGGCATGGGTCCGGGGCCTCGCCATCACGCTGCCAGTGCTCGTCGGCTTCGCGCTGCTGCTCGCGAACGCAGATCCTGTCTTCGCGGAGTGGCGGGACGCGGTCGCAGACCTCGTCGCAAACTGGGACTTCGTGCCGCGCGTGGTGTTCTTCGTGGCACTCCTCGTGATCGTGCTCGGCGCCTATGGATACGCTTCAACCGAGTCTGCAAGCTCCCCCGCGATCGCGGGCAAGGCCCCCGTGCGATGGGTGGGATCGACCGAGCGCTTCATGCTGCTCGCCGGCGTCGCTGCGCTGTTCTGGCTGTTCCTGGCGGTTCAGGTGGGCTATCTCTTTGGCAACCTCCCCCGGATCCCTGCCTCCGGAATGACCTTCGCCGAGTATGCCCGGCGTGGATTCGGCGAGCTATCCATCGTCGCCTCGGCGAGCGCACTGCTCATCGTTGCCTCGGAGCGATACGGAGATGACGATGGTCGCAAGCACACCCTGCGCCTACTGACCTTCGCGGTCATCGCGGCGGTGCTGCTGCTCCTCGCTTCCGCTTGCCGCCGGGTACTGCTGTACGAGGCGGCCTACGGATTCACCACGGCGAGGCTGTATGCCCAGGTCTACATGTGCGCGGTTGCCGTGGGCCTGGCGATGCTCTCCCTCGAGGTGGCCAGAAACTTCGATGCAGACCGTCTCTTTCGCCGCTCGGCTGCGGCGGCCACGATCCTCTTCATCGCGCTCATCTACTGGAACCACGAGGCCTGGATCGCGAACCGGAACATGGACCGTTTCGCGAGCACGGGTAAGCTCGACATCGCCTATCTCACGCACGATCTGTCGGCTGACGCCATCCCGGCGATCGCGGAGCGGCTCCCTTCACTCCCCGAACCGCTGCGCGCCGACCTCCGTCGCGCCGTGCGGGAGCGGTACGTCGCGCACAACGTGCTTCGGCAACGAACCTGGTACGAGTGGAATCTGGCCGGGAGCCGGGCGCGGCAGGCGCTGAACGCGACCTTCGCGTCTCCCTAGCTTTCGGCGCGGCGATTCAAGGTGTGGAGGGGTAAGAGACCACCCGCCGCCCCCCACGCGGCGAACCGCGGGAGCGACAGCTCGTCGAATCTGCGACGGCGCCCTGCAATCCCGAGCACCATTGAGAAGGCCGCGCCACAAAAGAAGCCGGGTACTGCCAGCGCCGGCAACGGGGCATCAAAGACCGCAACGAACCAGCCCATCGGAACACCGAGGTTCCAGCTGATCCCGATCAGCACTCCGACGACCGCCCAGCCAATAGCCCAAGTCATGCCCATTCCAATCGCACCGCGGATGCGTCTCAGCCACTTTTTCATCACTGCCTCACGGTCCCGTGCTCCTGGCTCTTCTCATGGCGCTGCCGCCTGGCACCCATACTTTGCACTGCAAAGTGCCCTGTGTCGGCCACGGGATCAAGAGGGCGCTCCTGTGACCGCAGACGTGGTCGCTGAGGCGCGGGCGCGGGAAGTCGAACTGGTGCGCGACCAGGCAACGCGTGACCTCGTCGAGACGAAGTACAGCGCGACGTACCTTCCCAGGCACCTCCCCGCGTTTCAGGCACTCGTGCCTGGCACGAGCGGGGAGTTGTGGGTGCAGGTCCCGGACGCGAATCGAGCTGCGCCAGCGCGATATGTCGTGCTTTCGGCGAACGGAAGCCCGATCGCCCGGGTTGCTGTCGCCACGGGATTCCGCGTGACGGACGTGGGGCGCGACTACGTTGTAGGCGTGCGCCGGAACGCCGACGGTGTCGAGACTGTACGGATATACGCGCTGACCCGGTAGCGGTGCGACCAGCACAGGCCGTGTGGACGATCTCGGACCAGCCGAGATGATCGCTCTGCGTTGATTTGCAGGCAGGCAGTGGTGCACAGAGAGGCGCGCAACGAATCCACGCCGCTCGCCGGCATGTGGCTGGAGCCGGCCCGGGCACGCCTCGGCGGATGGCGCCCCGCGGTGGCGTTCCGTATGATGCGCTTGCGACGCCACCCCGGTCTGCTGGACCGACCAAGCCGGAGTTGCCCGGGCCGACATGGACTCTACCGAGCGTTTTTCCGATCGCGTCGACAACTATCGGCGGTTTCGTCCGCGCTATCCGGTTGAGATCCTGCCGTTCCTCGAACAGCACATCGGGCTCACGCGTTCGTCGGTCATCGCCGACATCGGCTCCGGCACCGGGATACTCACGGAGATGCTGCTCCGCCACGGGAACACCGTCTATGCGGTCGAGCCCAACGATCCAATGCGGTGCGCCGCCGAATCGTTGTTGCACGGCTTTCCGAACTTCAGGAGCATCAAGGGCACGGCCGAAGCGCCGTCGCTTCCAGATGGCAGCATCGACGTCGTGACGGCTGCGCAGGCGTTTCATTGGTTCGATATGGCGAAGGCGAGAGAAGCCTTCTCACATCTGCTCAAGCCCGGTGGATGGGTCGTCCTCATCTGGAACAATCGCAACGTCCGGGGGACGCCGTTCCTGACGGCCTATGAGGAGGTCCTGAGGACCCATGGGATCCGATATCCCGTGGTGGCGGACGAAAGCCTGCCTGACCGGGTCAAGGCTCTCTTCGGCGCCCGCGGCTTCACACAGCAGCAATTCCCCAACCTCCAGGCGCTCGACCTCGACGGATTGATCGGCCGACTGTTGTCTTCCTCATACATGCCGAACGCCGGTGAAGCGGCAGCCAAACTGCGCCAAGCTGCCGAGGTGCTCTTCCGAACGCATAACGCGAATGGGACCGTAACGCTCGAGTACACGACGCAGGTGTACGCCGGGCGCATGGCACGCTGATGCAGCTGCGTCCCGTGTCTGTTGTCGCACCGGCAGTCGAACCGTCGCGTTAGGCACCGCTGAGGAATCCGTGAAACCCCTGCCATATGTCTGGCCCTACGCGCTGATCTTCTGGGCCGTCTTCCTCTGGGCCTACTGGCCCGAATTCGTCATTGTGCGTCGTGCACAGCGCACCCAGGGCTCGTCGGACTCCAGATCACTTCAGGTTATTATGGTCGGTCAGGCGGTCGCCTTCTTCGTTTCGTTTCCGCTGGCCCGGGTTTCCGCCCTGCAGCTCGCACCGACGCATCGGGCTGCCGTGTTCTTTGCGGGCGTCGCCACGATGGTGGCGGGGAGCCTGCTACGCCGGCATTGCTGGCGGATGCTCGGTTCGTCGTTCACCGGCGACGTCCGGGCCAGCGTGGGTCAGGAGGTGGTCACGCGCGGTGCCTACAGGATACTCCGGCACCCCGCGTACACGGCCGGCATCCTGATGAATGCCGGCGTTGGGATCGGACTGGGGAGCTGGGCGTCGGCACTGTTGCTCGGCGGAGCGTCATTTGCAGTCTACATGTATCGGATCGCTGTCGAGGAGCGGACGCTGCTGGCGGTGCTCGGCGAGCCGTATCGACAGTTCATGGGCACGCGAAAGCGCCTGATTCCCTTCGTTTACTAGGTCAGCGCCTCGCTGCCGCCCGGTCATCAAGCAGATCTGATTTCAGATGCCGACCTCGCACCCTGCACGCGCCTCCCGGGTTGCCCGACACACGACGCGTCCCGAGCTGCGGCCCTCCGGACGCGCGGCAGGCGCGACGGCCTACAGCTCCGAATCGGACCGCACGTACCGATTGGATCGCCTGATCGGAAAGGGCGGCTTCGGCGAGGTCTACCTCGCGACGCCCACACCGGCCTCCGGCGTTCCCGCGCAGGTGTGCGTCAAGATCAGTGACCGCATCGCGGGGTGGCTTCGCGAGGCCTACTTCGCCGAGCTCCTCGCCCGCGAGGAACGCGCCCTTCGCGTGTTCGATCGGTTCGCCGAAGCGGATGGTGGCCAGATGCGATACTGCCTGGCGATGGAATACGCGGAACACGGCGACCTTGGTGCGTGGCTGGCTCGACGTGGCGCGCAGTCAGAGCGGTTCGTCCGCCGCGAGATCGCCGCGATCCTGAGGACCCTCGACGTGTTGCACCGCGGACAGGCGCTGCATCGCGACCTCACGCCGTTCAACGTCTTCGTCTGCAAGGGCGAGCAGTTGAAGCTTGGAGACTTCGGGATCGCGGCGCACCAGCTCAGCCGCCGCGGCGTCACCGCCGACAGCTTCAACCTGTTTCACGTCCCGAATGAGATCGCGTGGGGCCGCGTGCGCCGCTGGCAGAAACGCGACGATGTCTACCAGATCGGACTGATCGCGGCGATGCTGCTGCGCGGCGACATCACGAGCCCGATGCGCAGCAAGGACGTGCGCGGGCTTCCGTGCGGCGATCACCTCAAGGAAGTCATTCATCGTTGCCTCGGATCGCGCGGCAAGCGGTACGAGGCCGCGAGCGAGCTGATTGCGGCGCTGCGGCAGCGCCCCAGGCAGCCGCGCCTCGGTCGAGTGCCGAGTCTGACCGGCAAGCGCGTCTCGTTCACGGGCTTTCTCTCCCGCCCACGACAGGACGCGGTGGTCGCGGCGCGCAAGGCGGGCGCCATCGTGCAAGCGAAGCCAGGACAATCGACCGACGTGCTGGTGCGCGGACGGCCCAACGCGCAGCAGATTGCCGGCAGGCACGGAGGATCGAAGCTGATCGAAGTGCGACGCCTCGCCGCCCGCGGACACAGGGTAACGGTCATCGGTGAACGGCAATTCTGGCGGCTGGTCGAAGCGACGTCGCGTTCGCGAAAGCCAGCGGCAAGGTGATTCCCCGTACTATTTTGCGCGATGCGTCACGGCGCTGACACTCGTGGCCGGTCCGCAGGTGTTCGTGCAACGCTTTGAATACGTACGTCATTCACGACGAGGATACGAACCATGACGGACCCCGGATCGTTCACGGCGGAGCACCGCGCGTGGCAGTGGGAACTGGTGATGCAGTACGAGGATGGGTCGCTTCCCGCGACAGCGTGGAACGAGAGCACCCTCGCCACCGTCGCATCCTGGTATGCGAGGAACCTGTCGCCTGAACAGGCGACCGCCCGCTACCAGCAGCACTTCCACCGTAATCGCCGCCGGCTCCTGAATCGTCTGGACGGCGCTTCGGTCGCGACGAGCGCGATCGAGGCCGTGGACGGCGTGTGGGAGTCGCTGCTGGCCCGCGCGCTTGCGGAAGGGAAATAGTCACCGGGCCGATTCGAGTGCGGCGGGCCGCGTTCTCGCGTGTGTACCAGGTTGCCGCCGTGGTGTTGCCCGGCTGTGCTGCCGGGTGCCGATCCGAGGTTGCGACCGCTCCCATCCATGAGGTGTGCGGAGGATATGGGGCCGCGGGCGCGTCGCCCTACACGCTGCCGTATCCCATCGGAGCCAGCTACCGTGTCGTGCAAGGCAACTGCTCCGGATACGGGCACTCCGGCTTCTGGGCGTACAGCTATGATTTCGACATGCCTGTGGGATCGATCGTCACCGCCGCCCGTGGCGGAACCGTGTACTACGCCTACAGTGCCGCGCGCGACGACGGGCCACACGATTCAACAGCCCGACCGAACCTGGTGCTGATCCGCCATGACGATTCCACGGTCGCTGTCTATTCACACCTGATGCACGATGGAGTGCGCGTGCAGGCGGGACAGGTCGTGGTGCGGGGCGACACGCTGGCACTGAGCGGCAACACCGGATATACCGCGAACCATCCGCACCTGCACTTCTCGATTCACGCCTGCGAGAGCCTGCCGGGCTTCGCCACCCAGCCTCAGTGTCCGGCGCTTCCCATGGTGTTCAGGAACGCGGAGCCGCAGCCGGATGGCCCGCTGGTGCAGGGATCCTCGTATCGTGCCATCGCGGTCCAGCCGCCACCGGACGGATAGGCGGCCCGGCGCTCAGCTGGATGCGGGGCGACCCGGCTCCTGATAGAGCCCGAAGATGTTCCCCGCCGGGTCACGGAATCGGGCGGTGACCTCCGGCGCGTCGCCGCCGATCGGCTGCACGATCACCCCGCCGTTGGCGACCACCGCGTCAATCGTGGCCGCGACGCTGTCGACCATCACGTAGATGAGCAGCCCCACTGCCGACATTGGTGGCCGGCCGAGGACCCAGGTGCCGCTGACCTCGCCGACCCCGTCGTCGAACGCCAGCGCGCCGTCGCCGCGCTTGCGCGTGCGCCAGCCGAAAACCCCGGCGAAAAAGTCGGCCGAGCGAGCGATGTCGACCGCTGGAATTTCGATGTAGCAGATCTTGCCGTTCGCTGTCGTGGGCGGCATGAGTCGTTCTCGCGGTACGGGCGCGCGTGAGGGCGCATTCTAGCCAGGGTCGATCCGCGGGCGCAACTTGCGACTCGGCAAACTGCTCCGATGCGCACGCCGCCAGGCGCGCGAGGAGCGTACAGGAGGAACGCGTGTTCCAGGAACACTACCCTCCGCTGGTCTTCGCCTACCTGGTCGGGGTGGGCGGATGGTTGGTGGTCAGTCGTTTCGGGCCGCGCGTGTGGCCCCTCGAGGCGGTGGAGAGCTTTGCGCGGCCGTGGAGGGAGTTCGGGATCGCGCTGGTCGGAGCGATCGGAATCGTGGCGGTGGGTCAGCTGTGGACCAGGGGAATCCGGTTGCCGGAGCAGGGCTCCTTCGGTCCGGTCATGGGTGCAATCAACCAGATTCTGATTTTCGCGCCGATTCTTCTCGTGCTGCTCGTTCGCCGGCAGTCGTGGACTACGGCGTGGCTGCCACGGCGCCGAATCGCGCTGCGACTTCTGGTGGGGCTCGTGCTCTCGATGGGCGCCGTTACCGCATACTGCCGGTTGCGAGCGGGAGCGGACGCGCCATGGGTCGTGGCAGTCAGAATCTGGCGCTATCAGCACGTTGACGAGATGGTGCAGGTGTTTCTCGAGGATCTGACAATCGCCATCCTGTTCGTGCGCCTGGCCGCTGCCATCGGGAGCCGCTGGGCCACCGTTGTCGTCGCCTGTCTGTTTGCCGCAGGCCATGTTCCCACGATGGTGTCGCAGGGCGCGACCTGGTCCGAGCTGGGCGGACTGTTGCGAGACGCGGGCCTCGGCGTGGCCGTGATCCTCGTGCTGCAGCGATCACGGGACGTGGCGTGGTTCTGGTGCATCCACTTCAGTCTCGACATGATGCAATTCGCCAGCGTCAGCGGAGTCGGATAGTCGTCAACGACGGAATTTCGTGTTGTTCGGGTCACCATCACCCGAGACGAACTCATGGCCGCGATTCAGAGAATCAGACCCTGCCTGTGGTTTGCGGACGAGGCCGAGGAAGCGGCCCGCTTCTATGTCGGGATATTCAAGAACTCGCGGATCACCGCGATTACCCGGTACGGGACCGCCGGATTCGAAACGCATCATCGACCCGCCGGATCGGTGCTGACGGTCGGGTTCGAGCTCGACGGTCAAGCGTTCACCGCCCTCAACGGTGGTCCGTTGTTCAGGTTCAACGAGGCCATCTCGCTCGAGGTGAGCTGCGCCACCCAGGCCGAGATCGACGACTACTGGGCGAAGCTCGGCGCGGGGGGCGATCCGAAGGCGCAGCAATGCGGGTGGTTGAAGGACCGGTACGGCGTCTCGTGGCAGGTCGTCCCCGCCGACATGGACTACATCTTCAAGGACGAGAATTCGCCGGGGTCGCAGCGGGCCATGGAAGCGCTGCTGCGGATGAAAAAGCTCGAGATCGCCGCCCTGCGCCGTGCGTACGACGGGACGGGATAGCGCGAGTCAGTCTGGCCGCTGCTTCTCGCTCCTCTCAGGCCGTTCGCCGGGCCGCTTCGGGCCGCCGCGGTCCGGGCTGCGGAAGGCATGCGGGTGCCGGAAAGCGCCCTCATCCCCCGGACGCGAGCAACACGCGTAGACCCCGGCTGATCGCGGTGGGAATGCCGGAAACGTGCGTCTCTCCGTCGAACTCGTGGTCCGTCAGTTGGAGACCACCGTAGTTTCGCCCCTTGAGGGTCTCTACCATTTTCTGCACGGGGCCGATCATTCGCGCGTCCTCCAGCGAGCCACACGACAGGAAGACCCGAGCCGGCAGATCCTTGTGGGCGGCCGCGTACTGGCTCTCGTACTGAAACACGACCCCGTTGTCCCACGCGAGCGTCGGACTGCCCAGCAGATAGTCCTTGAAGAGGCTCGGTTCGTGGAAGAGAACGTACACGCCAAACAGTCCGCCAAACGAGTATCCCGCGAGCATCCTTTCGGGCGAGGTACGGTAGGTCTTTTCGACGAACGGGACGATTTCCGTCTTCAGAGCGAGCAGAAACTTCTCGGCTCCACCCGATCGGACTTTCGACCCGTATTCCTTGCTCAGCGCGCTGTCGGCAGCCGGCCATCGTGTCGGGGTCAACTCCGTCGATCGTAATACCGACCTCTGATCCAGCGCCTGGTAGCCGATGCCGACGAGGACCGCCCCGCGCGCCAGCTTGCCGGAGACAAGGATATTGAGCGCCCCAATCGCGGGCGAGAACAACGCATCTCCGTCCACCAGATAGACCACCGGATAGCGCGCCTCCCTGTTGGTTGCGTAGTCAGGCGGGAGCGCGACGTAGATCCGGTAGTCGGTCCCGGTCACATCGGAGTGGAGCGAGCGCATCTCCGTTCCGGGAAGGGTAACTTCCGTGGCCGGAGCCGCGCTTTGGGCCCCGGCATTTCCGTGCGCAGCCAGGATTCCGATCAGAGCGAAGGAGGCGGAGGTTTTGATGGGTATCATGGAGCCCACAATACGGATCGCTGCAGAACCCATCAACCCCCGGTGAAGGACGTAAGCGTCATGACACAAGCTGCTCCCGTCTTGCTCGCGCTCGTCCTCGTCGGCGTCGTCGGGCTGCTGATTCCGCGCCTCATCGCGCGGGGACGCATCTCCTTTCGCGTTATGCGCGGCTTGCGACCCGGTATGCAGGAAGGCAAGGCCGACATGTCACACGTCGCCGATTATCACGACCGCCTGCCCGAAGCGGCGACTGGTGACGCGATCGACGAGGCCACCTGGCGCGACCTCGATCTGGACGCGGTCTTTTCCACCCTCGACCGCACCGAGAGCCAGGTCGGGCGCCAGTACCTCTTTCATCTGCTGCGCACGCCCCGGTTTTCGGCGTCGCCGCTCCGGCGACTCGAGCAGGCGGTGCTGGCGCTGGCCGGCGACGACGCGGTCCTGACCCGGCTTCGCGACGCCCTCGGTCGACTGCGTGATCCCCGCGCCGCGTTTATCGTGGCGCTGCTCTTCGGCGACCTCCCTTCCCGCCCGCGCCTCTGGTGGATCTTCCCGCTTCTCACCGCGAGCTCCTTCGGCTGCCTGGCGCTGGTGGCGTTCTGGCCGCGCGCCGCGGTGATCTGGCTGGCCGTGTGCGCCACCAACATCTGCGTGCAGCTCTACTACAAGCCGCGCGTCCGGACATTCACGCCCGCGTACCACGAAATCCCGGCGCTCCTTGGCGTCGCGCGGCAGCTGGGTGCACTCCAGCTGCCCGGACTCGAGGAGGAAGTCGAGACGCTACGCGACGGCGCGCGCCAACTCGGACTCCTTCGCCGGGCCACCGGCTGGTTGTTGTTCGAGCCGGGACAGACAAATGAGGTGGCGGCCACCATCTATGAGTACCTGAACCTCCTCTTCCTCTTCGATGTGAACGCCTTCGTGTTCGGGACCCAGGCCGTGCGCGATGCACGTCCTCTGCTGCGGACCATGTTCGCCGCGATCGGCTACATCGACGCCGCGCAGTCGATCGTGTCGTGGCGGCGGTCGCTGCGATACTGCGCGGCACCCGAATTCACCGGAGCGCGAAAGGGACTTCGCACCGACGGCCTCTATCATCCGCTGCTGACCGCTCCCGTCGCCAACTCGATCACGATCAGCGACGCCAGCGTGCTGATCACCGGCTCGAACATGGCCGGCAAGACCACGTTCGTTCGCGCACTCGGCGTGAATGCGGTGCTGGCGCAGACGCTGCACACGGTGTGCGCGAAAACCTGGCGCGCCCCGCTTCTTCAGGTCCATTCGTCGATCGGCCGCTCCGACAGCCTCGTCGACGGCAAGAGTCACTATCTCGCCGAAGTCGAATCGGTGCGCTCACTGATCCAGGCCAAGGCGGACGGGCGTCAGGCGCTCTTCCTGCTGGACGAGCTGTTCCGGGGCACCAACACTCCCGAGCGCATCGCGGCGTCCTACGCCGTGCTGTCGTTCCTCGATCGCGGCGCTGACATCGTGGTGGTTGCCACGCACGATCTGGAGATGCTCGACATGCTGGGTGACGCCTACACACCGTATCATTTCCGGGAGCAGGTCGATGGTGACGCGCTGACGTTCGACTACCTGCTGCAGCCCGGGCCCTCGTCCACCCGGAACGCCATTGCCTTGCTCAAGCTGCTGCAGTATCCGGATGTGGTGATCGCCGACGCGTTGGCCGCCATCGAGAGCCAGGCCACGAGCCGCCACAGCCCCGTCCGGTGATTGCTTCGGCACCACCGCGACGCTATTCAGAATCTGGCGTGTCACCCACGCCAGCACCTCCTCATGGCACCGAGGGATTGTCATGTTCACATCGTTTCGCGCCGCACTCCCGGCAAGCGCACTGCTTCTGACGCTGATCCTCCGCGGGGGCCATCCGGAGCATCAATCCGGCCGCGGGCTGATGCACGGCTACGTGGAGTTCGAGGGCGTCACCTGGCTCGACCTGAAGGAGAAAGACGTTCATGCGACAGTCGAACTGCGAGGCAGCGCGGAGGGCAACAAGGACGTGGTGTACACCGCGCGCACCGATGACCATGGATCGTACGACATTCGCCCGGTGAGCATGGGCGAGTACACGCTGCGCATCTCATTTCCGGGCTACCGGACATATCAGACGGACATCTACATCCCGTCGGATTTCGAGTGCCGGCTGGCCGTCCTCCTCAAGCGGACGCGAACCGGCAGCCGCCCGGTGCACGACACCCCATGAAGCCGGTATCGCATTGGGTGTTCCTGAGCGCACCCGCCGCGGTCGTGGCTGCGATTCTCCTCGGATTCACCATCAGGAGTCTCCTTCGCACGCTCCGATCATCGGTCGTCGCGTCGCTGCCGCTCGCCGTCGCGCAGACCGTGACGTTCGCCGCGGCCGGCTCGTACGACCTGTACGCTGAGGGGGGTTCCACTTCCGCGAGGTTCGGCGGACTCGATTTCGGGATCGCGGACGCCGATGGACGCGACGTCCCGATGCATCGCGTTGTCTTCCGCACCGTCGTCAGGTCATTCACGCGAGTTCGGGTGCAACTGCGGTCGTTCGAGATTCGGCACGCGGGGACGTACACACTGCGCGTACTCGGCGGGGATGATCGACCCGCCGATGTCCAGCTCCTCCTTGGTCGGCCGGTTCAGGCGCGCGTGATCGGCCATATTCTCGCGCTCGTCGCGCTCGGCATCGCGACCATCGGATCTTCTGTCGCGACGGCGCTTCTCATCGTGCAGCCGCCCATGCGACCATAGACGTCACGAGTCTGCAGCACGGGAGCCGGTGAAGGCCGTGCTCAATCCCTGGTGCGATCGAGCATGATCGTCCTGCCGACCCGGCCGGGATCGCCTTTGCCGGCGACCGCCACTCCTGCACCGAACGCGCCGAGCTGAGCCAGGACTTCTCCCGTCCCGGACCAGATCGCGCTCCTTCCGCCTGACGAGAGCCCCCCCGATGGGCCTCCGTAGTTCGCGAACGCCACCGTCATCGCGTACCGGATGGCATGTTCCCTGAGGGTCGCTGTTTCCCGTTCGAATTCCGATGGAATGACGAACATGCTCGCGAGGTAGGTGGTCGCGCCCCGCTCCGCGGCCAGTCGCGGATGCGACTCCCGTCCCGTGTCGGCGCATACGGCGACCGCGGCGGTATGGTCGCCGAGCCTCACGAGCGGATTCCGGTCACCGGCGTCGAAGACGGTCGCCTCGGCGGGAGGAACGACGCCGTCGGCGCTGGCACTCGCTGCGAAGGCCCCCAGACGATGTTTGGTGTACGCGTCGACTGTGCCGTCCGCCGAAATGATGAATGCGCCGATATGAAGCCCCACTCCGATCCGGAGCGGCGCGCCAACGACGAGGGTGATCGAGCGGAGTGACGCCTCCGCGACCAGCGGCATCAGGCGACGATCCTCCCCGGTAAACGCCAGCGCGCGCGCCAGATCCAGCTCATAGCCGGTCAGCGACAATTCGGGAAAGACGACCACCCGCGCCTGCTCGCCCGCAGCCAGCCGAACGAGTCGCAGGTGCTGCTCGGTGTTCGCCGCCACGTCACCCCGGATCGGGATGGTCTGGGCGACTGCGATGGTGAGCGCGGTGGTCACGCGGGCAAGGTAACATGCTCGCTCATCGAGCACGTCGACGCGCCGGCGCGGCTCACGAGCCGCGTTTCGGACTTGACGCTCCGTTTCGCCACGACGACGATTGTGGAAGCGCGCGTTGGGCGCACCGGCCCGCGGCGAGGGGATCCCGTGGAGAACACACACGACGCAGAGGATTCGGAGCGGTGCGTACGTGATCAAGACCGCAGCGGCGCTGCCCGACCGGGTGGGGGCGGGCGCGTCCCTTCCACGGTGGATTTCTGGTCACCAAACAGCCGGACAGTCCGCATCTCCTCGCCCCGCGAATCAGGGCGCGCCTGTATTTCGCGATCGCGTCCGACGACGACAGGCGGGAACCCGAGGTCAAGGACACCCTCCGTAGGGCGTTCGCGTCCGCGAACGTTCGCGCCGAGGTCGAGGTGTTTCCGCGCGCGCTGCACGGGTGGTGCGTGCCGGACAGCCGGCCCCGCGAAGCGCCCATGCCGAGCATCCGCATCCTGATTCTGTCCGCGCTGGCCGGGCCGATGACTCTGGTCGCTCAGCAGCCCACTGGCGCGCCCCCGCGGCCAACGACCAACGGCATGACGCTCTCGTACCGAGCGTTCGCCGCGCACTACGGCGGCTGGCTGGTCGAGGCGTTCGACTCGATCCCCGCCGCCGGGTACGCCTACAAGCCGACTCCGGTGCAGCAGTCGATCGGGTACATCGCCCAGCACCTCGAGGACGCGAACTACCAGCTGTGCGCGTCTCTCGGTGAGGCCAACGCCCCGCGTTCTGCGAGGGACTCGGTGGCCGACACGGTCAAGGCCATGTGGCCGAAGGATACGCTGGTCGCGCGCCTGAAGGCGTCGTTGGCGTTTTGCGACAGTGCGATCGCCCGGCTCGATGACGCGATGCTCGACGACCCGCTGCCGGCAGGTCCAGCCGGCTCGGGTCGCACGATCGTACGCACGCGCTACCTTCTCGCGTTCGTGACGGATCTCGCCGAGCACTACAGCCAGGTCGCGAGTTACATGCGACTCCTGGGGATGATTCCGCCGTCGGCGCTGCCGCGGCCGAGTCGGTGAGTCCGATCCGCGCCGCCTGACGCCAAACGACGGAGCGCGTCTGGCCGCCACGCAGTTCTCGCTGGTCTGGAGGTACGGCGCGGGTGCAGTGCTGCGCACGAAACTGGCGCCGGTGACGATCACGAACGCGGTCGCGCCTCGGCTACTATCGGCATAGTTGACAAGCGGGGCCGCGGATGGTAGATACTACTATCCTGATAGTTGCTAACGCCCCTTCCGCACTGGCGACCCATGGACGAAACGACGCTGGGCGATCGCGAGCTCGACGTGATGGCGGTGCTCTGGGAGATCGGCTCCGGCACGGTCAGCGAGGTGCGCGAACGGCTCGACGCGAAGCTGGCCTACACGACCGTGCTCACCATCCTCCGCAACCTCGAGGCCAAGGAATTCGTTTCGCACGAGGAGGAGGGACGCGCGCACCGCTACTTTCCCCGCGTCGCCCAACACGCGGCGCAGCGGAGCGCACTCGCCCGCCTGGTGAACACGCTCTTCCAGGGCTCGCACGAGCAGCTCCTCGCGCGCCTGGTGGACGATCGCGCGCTGGGCACGGACGACCTGCGGCGCCTGTCGCGACGGGTGCGCAGTCTGGAGAAGAAACGGCGAGGTCATCGATGATCGCCTCGTGGATGGCTGCGGCCACGCTGTTCTCGCTGCTGCTCGGTGTGGCGGCCCTGGCGGCCGAGCGGGCCCTGCGCACTCTTGGCCGTCAGGCGCGTGGCCCATGGCTGGTCGCGCTCGCAGTGGCCGTCGCCTGGCCCATCATCGCTCCCGTCGCCGCCGCGCTGCTTCCCGCGCCGGAAGTGAACGGCGCACCGATTGCGCTGCCGGCAGTGCGGACGACGATCGGCACAATCGCCCCCGCCCTGCCCGCCCTTCCCGCAGCCTGGACCACACGCGTCGATGCGGTGCTGGTGGCACTCTGGGCACTCGCGTCCGTGTTGTTACTCGTCAGGCTCGCCTTCGCGCTGCGGTCTCTGTCGGCGGTGGAGCGAGCAGCCTTCAAGGACGTCATCGCGGGTGTCCCGGTCTGCATCACGCCCTCGCTGGGTCCGGCCGTCTTCGGCGTCCGGCGCCCACTGTTGCTCGTGCCGCGGTGGCTGCTCGACCTCGATGCGCCGTTGCGGGCGCTGGTGATGCAGCACGAACAGGAGCATTGTCGGGCGCGCGACCCGCAGCTGACGCTCGCGGTCGCGGTGGCCGTGGCGCTGATGCCCTGGAACCTCGGCGCCTGGTGGATCGCTCGGCGGTTGCGCCTCGCCCTGGAACTGGACTGTGACGCGCGTGTGCTGCGCACGTCCGGCGATACAGAGCGCTACGGCCGGCTCCTGCTGTTCATCGCCCAGCGCCAGTCACGCACGAATGTCGCCACCATGCTCGCCGAATCGAATTCCGACCTGAGCCGGAGGATCTCCGAGATGAATACGCCCCGACCCGCCAACCCGAGTGCTCGCGTCGTGGTACTGGGTCTGATCACCGCAGCTGCTCTGGCCTGCTCGACCAAGTATGGAACGGATCTGGCCACTTCCACTTCGGGTAACCGGACCGCGGCCGGCAGCGCGCAGGAAGGGACCTACTTCGCGCCGAACGGCGCGACACCAGCCATCCCGCTCCAGGGGTCTGGAGTCCCCGCCTATCCCTCCACGCTCGGGAGCGCGCGCGTCGAGGGGCAGGTGCTGACGCAGTTCGTGGTGGACAGTAGCGGGCAGGTGCTGACGGGATCGCTGAGAATCGTGCGCTCCACCGACTCCCTGTTCACGCAGGCCGTACGCGCCGCGGTGCCGAACATGCGATTCGTTTCCCCCGAGCTGAATGGACGGAAGATCAGGCAGTTGGTGCAACAGCAGTTCTTCTTCGACGTGGCCGGCTCGGCATCGAGCGCCACGAGGAAGCCCTTCGTGACACCGACACCGACGACCGATCCGACCAACCGGAATCCGATGTCGCTTCCGCCGCTGGTGATCACGGTGCGCTGACGCGTCGCACTCCCGCCTGAGCAGTTCCGTCCAGCGAGGGCATTCCGGTCCGGGGTGCTCGGTTGGATTTTCTGGGTGCTGACAGATTGGCCCACACGCACCGGACGCCGTGAGAGGCCACTGGACGCGGATCGCGACGCGCCACATCCATAATGCAGGTTCGGCCACGAGTACCGCTTCGGCCTGGTCGCCCGACTACCATACGCACGGCAAGCGAAGGGAGGATGCATGAAGTCGTTCGGAGAGCCCGTGCCGGAGGGCGCGGCTGTGCGCCGTGCCTCGCCGAAATCAGTGGGTTTGAGAATCCTCCTGCACGCAGGCTTTCTGGTGATCGCCATCGGGTCCTGCGCGGCGTACGAGCATTTCAGGGCGGAAGGCCACTCAACGGCGTCGCTCGCAAGCCTGGCGACAGCGGCGGCGTTCGGGTTCATGCCGCTACGCGACGTGACCCGAGTCGTCTTCAAGGTCGAGGGAAAAGCGCTGCATCTCGTGCACGTTATCGGTGGACTGGCGCTGGTCGCTGCCCCGGTGGCAGGAGTCGTCCCCGGTGTGCCGGTGCTGACCCACGCGGCGATGGCGCCGTTCGCCATCATGGCGGCGGCGCAGGCAGTCATGCATCAGGATCACCCCCGTAACGCGAAACAGGCCGCGGCGCTGCAACGCTTCGCGACGAGCCTCCCGGAGGTCGCCCAGTTCGCAAACTCGAAGTCTCTCGCGTCACCCGAGAACGTGCAGCGGGCGGTCGTCGTTCTCACCGACATCCTCGCCAAGGCGCAGGCGCTGGGGCAGACCGAGATGGACTCCGATCCCGGATTCCAGAGCGCGCTCAGGCAGGTGTCGGCGCGCTTCGGTGCAAACCTCGGGCTGGATGCGGTCAACCTCGAGTTGAACCGCCTGGCGTCGAACCCGGCGGCCGCCGGCGCCGTCCCGCAGCTGCGGCAGCGTCTGGCGTTGGCCCGCAAGGCGGTCGCGGGCAGCGCGACGCAGTAGGCCCACCGCGGGTAGAGGTACGTACCACACCCGGCCGCGAGAGCCGTCATGAGTGGCGCGGGTCGGACGCGGGTGCTCTATTCCATTCGCCCCCCCATTTCCCCAGCGGAGCAGCATCGTTCATGAATCGCGTCGCGCACGACGCCCGCCTCGCGCTCCGCGGATTCCGACACTCGCCGTCGTTCGCGACGACGGCCGTGCTGATCCTGGCGATCGGCATTGGCATGGCCGTCGCGATGTTCACCGTGTTCGACGCCGTGCTGCTGCGCCCGCTCCCGGTGCGTGACGCCCGTGGTATCGTCCAGTTGTTCACGTACCGGGGCGACCCCAACGCCGACTTCTGGTTGCTGCGCGAGGATCTGCCCAAGGTCGCAGCGACCAGCCGGACGATGCGCGACATCGCAGGGGTCGCGCACTGGGGTGCGAGTGGCGCCCCGTTCCTCGACGGTGATCGGTCGCTGGTCATCAGTCGAACGACCGTCACTGGCAACTTCTTCGACGTGCTCGGCGCGCGACCGGTGCTCGGTCGTCTCCTCCAACCGAACGATGAGGTGGCCGGGGCCGAACCCGTACTTGTGATCAGCTATGGCACGTGGCGCACGGTGTTCGGGGGTGATTCGGGAATAGTCGGTCGCCGACTGATGGAGCCGTACCAGCGGCTGAACTACCGCATTGTCGGGGTGGCGCCCGCTGGTCTCGACTATCCGTCGGGGGTCGGGCTCTGGATGCCCGCCTGGCAGCCGTCGGCTAACCTGTCGGTGATTGCGATTGCGCGCCTCGCGCCTGACGCGACTCCGCTGGCGGCGCAGACCGAGTTCTTCGGCACCATGCGGCATCTGTTCCCGGACCGCGCGTACGACGGCGTTCATGTCGCCTCGTTCACGCAAGTGGTCGTTGGCAACATCCGGCCCATTCTGGTCATGCTGGCGGCGGCGGTGGGGCTCCTCCTCCTCATCGCGTGTGTGAACGTCGGCAACCTGCTGCTGTTGCGCGCTGCAGGCCGCGGTCGCGAGCTGTCCGTGCGACGGGCGCTCGGCGCCGGATCGGGCGACATCGTGCGGCAGCTGGTGGTGGAGAGCGGGCTCCTCGGGGTGGCCGGCGGCGCACTCGGGCTGCTTTGCGCGTCCGCGCTCACCGGCGTCCTGCTCGCGTACGCGCCGCCGAAACTCCCGCGCACCGACGTCATCGGCCTGAGCGGGGCGCCCATTAGCATCGCTGTTGGCGTGACCCTGACCGCCGTGCTGCTGTTCGGGGTCGTCCCCGCGCTCATCGCCTCACGCGGGTCTCTTGCGTCCCCGTTGCGCTTCGATTCACGCGCCGGCACCGAGACCAGAGCGCGCCGGCGCATGCGTGAGGCGCTCGTCGCCTCGCAGGTCGCGTTGGCGTTGATGATGCTGGCTGGCGCCGGGCTGCTCGGCCGGAGTCTCGAGCGGCTGCAAGGTATCGCGCTCGGCTACAATCCCGATCGACTTTCCCTGCTCTCGTTTTCGTTCCCGCCGCGCGCATACCTCGATTCGGCCGGTCAGTTCAGCCAGGCCATGGTCAACGCGCTGGGGGACCGGCTGTTGCCGGCGTTGCGCGCCGTGCCGGGGATCACCGCCGTGACACCGGTCGTCATTCCGCCGTTCTTCGGCGCCAGCGTCTTCATCAGCCGGCTCGATGTCGAGGGGCAAACGCGCGAGGAGATGAAGTCGAACGCGTTCTTCCCCATGGAAGCCGGCGGCGCGGACTACTTCCGCACGTTCGGGATCCCGATCCGTCGCGGTCGTTCCTTCACAAGCGCTGACCGGGAAAACGCTGCAATGGTGGCGGTCGTGAGCGAGGCCACCGCGCGACGCCTGTGGCCTGACGGCGACCCAATCGGCAAGCACATCTACTTCTGGGGCCCCGACTCCACGACCTGGCGGACGGTCGTCGGAGTGGCGGGCGACATCCGCTATCGCTCGCTGCGTGAGGCGACGCCGTCAGTGTACCTGCCGTGGCGTCAATCGTTCTGGCAGGGCAATTTCGCCGTGCGCACCTCCACAGACCTCGCGACCGTTCTTCCCGCGCTGCGCCGGGCGGCGCGCGAGATCGATCCCGACTTCACGCTCTGGGACGCCAAGCCGATGCGCGACCTCCTCGCCGCCCCATTGATGCAGCCGCGGGTGAGCGCGCTGCTGCTGGGCGCCTTCGCCCTGGTATCGATGCTGCTGGCGGCGATCGGGTTGTACGGCGTCATGGCCTCATCCGTGCGCGCGAGCATGCGTGAACTCGGCGTGCGGTCGGCGCTCGGCGCGTCGCCCGAACGCCTGCGGCGTGGTGTGCTCGCCCGGGCGTTTGTCGTGACCGGGGTGGGCGTGATCGTCGGACTGGCGGCCGCGCTCGCGGCGTCGCGCTTGCTGACGTCCCTGCTGTATGAAGTCAGTCCGGCGGATCCGATCGCGATGGTGGGGTCAGCCGCACTCCTTCTGGTGGTGGCACTGGTCGCGGCGTACGTGCCGGCGCGATTTGCAACGCGGATCGACCCGGTGCAGGCGTTGCGCGCGGATTGATCGCCCTCCTCCGGAGGTAGCATGTCGCGAACGATGAGCGGGTTTCTGACCGTGCTGGTCCTGGCGGTGACCGGCGCGTGCACGCCCCCTCGCGGCGCGGTGGCCTGGTGGTCGCTTCCGCGTTAGGCGCGCCACGGGTCACGCGATACCCCTGGTGACCGCCTCGATCATCCGATCCGCGAAGTAATCGATCTCATCGAGCGTGGTATAGACGTTCGGCGTGACGCGCAACCCCTGGAACTCGGGAGTCACCATCGGCGTGCTGACGATGTGGTGCCGCGCAGCCAGCCACCCGCCGAGCTTCCCGAAGTCCATTCCGTCGATGGCGACCACGCCGATCGCGCCGCTCTTGTCCGGCCCGATCGGCGTGATCATGTGGACCCGGTCGCTGGCGGCAATGAGGCGCTTCGCCCAGCGGTCCCGCAGAAACCGCAGCCGCGCGATCTTGCGTTCGGGGCCGATGCTCCGGTGAAACGCGAGCGCTACCGAGATGGCGTTGTGGTTCGCGGCCGGGTGCGTCCCGATCTCCTCGTACTTCCTGATATTCCCGTCCTCGTCAGGCGAACCGGCGAACATCGACCAGATATGCGGGATCTTCTCGCGGCGGACGTAGAGAAAGCCGGTCCCGATCGGCGCCAGGCACCACTTGTGGAGGCTGGTGCCGTAGTAGTCGCACCCGAGCTCGTCGCGGGTGAACGGGAAATGGGCGAACGCATGTGCCCCGTCCACCAGCACCTCCACGTTGTGGCGCCGCGCCATATCCACGATCCGGCGCACCGGGGCGACGTACCCGGTCTGCCAGCTCACGTGCATCACCTCGATCATCTTCGTGCGCGGCGTGATCGCCGCCTCGAACGCCGCCACCACCTCGTCGTCCGATGGAGGCGGGGTGGGCAGCTTGATCTGCCTGAAGACGATGCGGTCGCGGCGACCGCGCTGCATCCAGGCGTTCACCATGCGCGGATAGTTCTGCGTGGTGGCGATGATTTCGTCGCCCGCCTCCAGGTCGATGCCGAAGATGACGTTCTCGTTGGCTTCGCTGGCGTTGCGGGTGATCGCCATCTCCTCCGGGTCGCAGCCGAACTCGCGGGCCAGATCCAGTCGCACGCTCTCCACCCGAGGCTCGAGCACGCGCCACATGTGCTCCACCGGGACGACGTTGGAGAACCGGATGTCCCGGATCATCTGCTCCAGGACGTGCGTGGGCGCCGGACTGCAGCCGCCGTTATTGAGGTTGATGACGGTGTCGTCGAGATCGAAGGCGCGCTGGATTTCTCCCCAGTACGCCTCGTCATCGGCGAGTCCGAGCGGGGGCCGCGTGCCGGCGAGTTCTCCGGCGCGTTCCAGATGCCGGAAGGCGCGGGCGTTCAGCACCGGAAGGACGACGGCGGCGTTGAGCGCCGAGGACAGGAACGTTCTGCGACTGGTCATGGCGGGTCCGAGTGGCTTGGTCATGAGAAGGGATTCCTCGCGGGGCGGCCGCTGTCCAGAGGGAGCTGCCGAAGTGGGCTTCGGCGGCGACGACTCCACGGGGTCAGGCGGCGTCGGTGTCGGCGCAGGCTTGCGGGGACCCGGCGGCTCACACATGGTTTTCGCATGCCGCCCGTGAAACTGCTCCTGCTGGCCTCGGTCGTGCTCGCCCCGCGCCTCGCGCGTGGCCAGGGTGACAGCCTGCCGGTCATAGCGCCGTCGGCAGCCGCGCGGTACGACGGCCGCGAGGTCATCGTCCGCGGGCGGGTCGCTCAGGTGTCGACCTCACGCGCGGGGACCATCTTCGTCAACTTCGACAATCCCTTTCCCAACCACACGTTCAACGCGGTGATCTTCGTTCGCGATTCCGCGCGCTTCACGTCGCCGCACCAGTGGGAAGGCAGGACCATTGACGTGCGCGGCAAAGTTCAGATCTATCAGGGGAAACCGGAGATCATCCTGCGGTCGCCGGACCAGGTGCGGCTACTCAGCCCTCCGGACGACGCGGAGGCGGGAGACGGATCGAGCGCGAGCTGGTAGGCTGGGGTACCCGGAGAGGTGGCGACGCGGTACCTGGATGGAATTTCCGGAGGAGACCGGTGTCGGACATCGTCGATCGATTGGCGGCACACAGGGTTCTGGCTGGGGCCCCGCGCAGCGAACTGGAGTGGCTGGCGACGCACGGTGCCGTCCGCCGTTACCAGGTTGGCGAATATGGGGCGAGGAAGAACGAGCCCGTCGATCAGATGATCATTCAGCTCACCGGCCGGGTCGTCTCGACAGTGGACCGCGGCAGCGGAAGGCGCTTTACGCTCGAAACGCGCGGCGGAGACATTTCCGCGCTGCTTCCGTTTTCCCGCGTCGTCAGTTCGCTGGGTGACTGGCGAGTGGAGGAGGAGACAGAGCTCCTGGCCGTGCACCGGGACATGTTTCCGGAGCTGATCCGGGAGTGCCCGACCGTGGTTGAGCGGCTGGTGCACCTCATGATCGACCGCAGCCGCGTCTTGTCCTCGACCACGGTGGAGGATGACAGACTGCAGTCGCTGGCTCGCCTGGCGGCCGGGCTGGCACATGAGCTGAACAACCCCGCGTCGGCGGCGGTCCGAAGCGCAAAATTGCTTCGTCAGGCATTGCAGGAGGCGAGTGCCGCGGCCGCGGCGCTTGGCGCGGCAAACCTCACCGCCGATCAGCGTGCCGCCGCGGGGGAACTCAGTGCGCAGAATCTGATGCCGTCCCACACCGGTGTGTATTCCGCCATTGAACGAGCGGACCGTGAGGAAGGCATCACCCGGTGGCTCGAGGACCATCGCGTCGATCCAGCGTTGGCCGACGTGCTCTCCGACAGTGCCCTCACGACCGAGGGGCTGGACCGCCTGGCCGCGGCAGCGAGTGGCGCGGCACTCGAACGCATTCTGCACAGCATCGCGGCCGACTACGCTGTGGTGTCGCTCGCCACTGATGTCGAGCGCGCCACGGTGCGGATTCACGATCTCGTATCAGCGGTCAAGGGCTTCTCCAATCTGGGGCGCGCGGCGTCCCCCACGCCGATGGATATCGCGCAAGGGTTGGCCGACACACTGACCGTACTGTCGGTGAAGGCGCGGACAAAGTCCGTCGCCGTCCGACTCGATGTTCCCGCCGAGCTCCCTCTGGTGATGGCGGGGGACGAGTTGAACCAGGTCTGGTCGAACCTGCTCGACAACGCCATCGACGCGGTGGGGGAGTCGGGAGAGATACAGGTGCGGGCCACCCGGGATCGCGATGAGATCGTGGTTCGGGTCATCGACAATGGACCGGGCATTCCGCGGGAGGTGGAACCTCGCATGTTCGATCCGTTCTTCACCACGAAGCCGCAAGGTCAGGGAACGGGGCTCGGGCTGGACCTGGTGCGCCGTATCGTAGTGGCCCATGGCGGCCAGATCGCGGTCGAGACGCGGCCGGGCCGCACGGAGTTCCGCGTGACGCTTCCGGTCGCTCCCGTGGCCGCGACGGATCTGGCCCCAATGCCTTCGCGTGCCTAGCCCCTGCCGCCTCTCCGCCGTTGCGATCCGTCCCGAACCGAAATGACGGACTACGACCTGACCGACATTCCGGCGGGCTACGATCGGGGCCGGGACCACGGGCCCGAGTTCCTCGACCTCTGGATGAAGACCATCGAATCTTGTCTCGATGGTCGGGCGATCACGCGGATACTCGACGTGGGCTGCGGTACCGGCCGGTTCTCCGAGGCGCTCGCGCTCCGATTCGACGCCGACGTCATCGGCATTGACCCCTCAGCGAAGATGCTGGCGCTCGCCCGCGCCAAGCGTCGCACCGATCGCGTTCACTACCAGCGCGCACACGCGGAAGCCATTCCTCTCGCGCCGCGGTCGGTCGACATGATCTTCATGTCGATGAGCTTTCACCACTTCAGCGACCCGCACCGCGCGACAGAGGAGTGCAGACGGGTGCTGCGTGAGGCGGGACCCGCGCTTGTACGAACGGCAATCTGCGAGCGGAGCAGGACGTACCCGTATGTGCCGTTCTTTCCCGCCAGCGTGCCTATGCTCGAGGAGACTCTGCCGGACAGTGCCATCATACGGGAGGCCTTCGAGGCCGCCGGATTTCACCTGGTGGCGTCGAAACTCATCACGCAGACCATCGCGCCGGGTTGGGCGGCCTACGCGGAGAAACTCGCCGCGGGCGGGGATTCGGTCCTCGCCCGACTGCGCCGACAGGATCTGGAGGACGGCCTGGCCGCGCTGCGCCGTCGCGCGACCGAGGATGATGACCGCGTGGTTACCGAGCCCATCGATCTGTTCGTTTTTCGCTGAGTGCGGGCGAGCCGTTGCTGGCGTCGCCGAAGGAGGAAATGCATGGCGGAGGAATTGGACCTTTCGTTCGCATCCATCGTCGACATCAGTGCGCGGCTGCGGGATGGCAGCTTGTCACCTGTCGTTCTGGTGGCGCATAGTCTGGCGCGCATCGCGACGCTCAATCCAATCCTCAATGCCTTCATCACCATAACCGTCGACCTGGCGCGCGAACAGGCACGCCGCGCAGAGGCCGACATTCGAAGCGGACACTGGCGAGGCCCGCTGCACGGCGTGCCGGTTGCCGTCAAGGATTTCTACGACACCGCGGGTATTCGCACCACCGCTGGATTCGAGCATTTCGAGAATCGGGTGCCGACTCAGGACGCGGAAATCATCGTGCAGCTTCGAGAAGCGGGCGCCGTGCTGGTTGGGAAGACGAACATGCACAGGCTCGGCATGGGGACGACGTCTCTGGAGAGCCATTTCGGGCCGGTCGTCAATCCGTGGAGCGCGAGGCACGTGGCCGGCGGTTCGTCTGGTGGATCGGCCGCGGCAGTCGCGGCCGGTCTCTGTTTCGCAACCGTGGACACGGATGCGGTCGGCTCCGGACGACTCCCGGCCGCCATTTGTGGTGTCTCGTGCCTGAAGCCGTCGTTCGGTCTCGTGAGCACATCGGGGATTCTCGCCGGCGAACAGGCGGACCCGGCGATCCTGTTGCTCAGCCACCCGTGCGTGACGGCGCGCAGCGCCGACGACGTCGCACTCGCATTCGATGCGCTCACGGACGCTGCATCAGTCCGTCCGGTGCGTCGCCACGAGTCTTCAGGGGAGCCCCCATCTGTTCGTCGCGTCGGCATCGTCTCGAATTTCGTGGCAACCGACCAAGTGAAGGCCGCCTTCGCGGCGGTTACCGCAAATCTTGCGGTGCTGAGAATTGCCACGAGCGGGCTCAGCGTCCCCTTCGAAGACGCATCGTTCGATTTGAGCAACATCGAGCGCGATCGTGCGGCGATCAATGCGTCGTTGTTCGGTGACGTGGACGCGATCATGCTGCCGACCCTCACCGCGCCGGCGCCCACGGTGGACGACGCGCGTGCCCGGGGCGCGATGGCGGTGTCCGCCGACAACACCTTCTTCTGCAACTACTTCGGTCTGCCCGCCATCAGCATCCCGGGTGGCGTCGACCCGAACGGTCTCCCGTTAGGCGTGCAGTTCGTCGGTCCGCGGGGTGGCGACGACCAGGTGCTGGCGCTCGCCCGGGCGTATCAGCGGGCCACCGGTTGGCGGTACGCGCCACCGCCGACCAACCCGGCCGGCAGCTAGCCCGATCCGCGGGACGGACTCTGGCGACCCGTGGCCCGGCTCGCGACGCCGGGAGGCTGCACCAGGGACGTTGTCCAGCGCCAGGCGCTATGGCCTCACGTCGATGTGACCGCTGGTCGCCACTTTCGTGCCCGTCCCGCCGCCGCCCGCGTCCGCGGGCGCCTGGAAATTGAAAGTGGCGAGCATGCGCGACGACGAGAGCGCCGTGAAGATGACCTGTCCACTGCCCTGCGTGATGTGGCACGACCAGGTGGCTGTCACACCGCCCGTAGTCTCGGTGTAAGTCGCCGACGCCCCGGCGATCGTGAGTCCATACACGCCGGCGACCGGCGCATTCGGCACCGAAATGGTGATCGATCGTGTGACTCCGGCTATGACCTGCGAGCCGCTGATCGTGAACGCGTTGCTGGCGTATGACGCGACGACGGATGACGCGCTGAAGGCCACGTTGTCGATCGACGCCGTGAATGTACCGCCGCCGCCCTGGTTTCCGGTTGGGCCGCCGGACTTGCTGCCGCTGCAGGCTGCGAGGATCGCGAGGATGACAGCGAAAGGAGGGTAGCGAGTACGGAGCATCGTGGCCTGGCCTGATGGTGACCGACTGGGGAGGGGATCCTCCCGTCGGAGTGCCCGGGAGCGCAGGTGGATGGCGAGCGAGTATTCTACTCCCGTTGTCAATTGCCCGCTGGACTGGAGCGTTCCACTTGAGACCCGGCTTCGGGATGGGCGGCGTGACTCGCGGACGCCGTCGGCGCGGCGACGGCCATCCTGAGTCTGGTGAACACCTTGCAACGATGGCGCAGCTCGCCGGACACGTGGTGGACGCCGGCCGTCTTGCCGAATCCGTCACTTTGACCCATGGCCCTTCCATCTCTCGACCTACCTCGCAAAGCAGCGCGGCGCTAGTATTGAAGGGGCCGCTAGAACGTTCGGCCCGGCGGGCGGATCCTATCATCAAGACGGTGTCTTGATGAGGCAGTCGATAACGCCCAGCCTTTGGCATCACGGAACGGACGCGCATGACGCTTGCTGAGCAGGTGTTGGACATCCTGGCCGACGTCGCAGAGACTGACGAGGTTCGCCGCGATCCGCATCTCAGATTGTTCGCCACGCACGTGGTCGACTCCCTTCAAACCGTCGACCTCGTCGTTAGGGTGTGCGAGGTCTTCGATATCGAGATTTCTCCGGCGGAGTTCGATCGCGAAGCGTGGGCAACACCGCTCGCGATCATCGAGGACGTGGAACGGCGCGTGAATCTGCGCGACGCTGCGCAGGCATCCGGCCGCGGCCCTGATTCGTGATGTCGCGGGACGCCTCCCCGCGACCGGGAGCGCTTCCGCACCTGACGGCCGCGCTCGTTGCGGCGGTCCTTTGGGTCGCGATCGTGGCAGGCCTGGGAGTCGTCTCCCGCCGCCAGTCCCTGGCCCACATCGAGCGGATCGCGCCGCTCACGCTGACCCGGAAGACGTATGGGGTCGAGCTCCAGCGTGCCGCCTTCGAAGATTCGGCATTGCTCCCGGTGTACGGGAGTTCGGAGCTGGTCCGCGAAAGCGACTATCGGGCCCCCGAGTTCTTCGCGCGTTTCCCGACCGGCTTCGCGGTCTTCCAGGTGGGATCGCGGGCCACAGAAACCCTCGAGACCCTTGCGGAGTTGGCATCGGTCGGCGAGGGACTCCGGAACCGCAGGGTGGTGGTGATCCTCACCCCGCTGATGTTCACTGCCATGCCGATGAGTCGCACAGGCTACATCGCGAACTTCTCCCGGCTCCAGACGGGAGAGGCGGTGTTCAACCCCGGGCTGGATGCCCGGTTCAAGCAGCAACTGGCGCGCCGCCTTCTCGCGTTTCCCGAGGTTCTGGAACGCGACGCATTCCTTCGGGTCACGCTCGAAGGGCTGGCAGCCGGTGACTGGCGGCGCTGGTTCCTGAACCCCGCGCTTCAGTTGCTAGGGCGCCTCCAGAACGTCGCCCTCGAAGCGGGCGACCAGGCCAACGTGCTCGCCTTGTTGTGGACGCACCCCGAGTATCGTACGCCGGTACGGCGGCACCCCGCGCGTCTGGACTGGGACGCCCTGAAGCGCGATGCCGAAGCAGGATATGCGCGCAGCGTCCCGGACCATGCTTTCGGGTTTCTCCCGGACCGCTTCAGCGAGCAGTCGGGCGAATACCGGAACCTCAAGGGAGTCCGATCGGACGAGGAGTTTCTCAGGTCCTTGCGCACCGAGCCTCGGTGGGAGGACCTGGATCTGCTGTTCCGACTCCTTCACACATTCGGTGCGCGCACGTTGGTGCTCAGTATCCCTTTCCCGGGTGCGTTCATGGACTATTGGGGTATATCCGCATCGGCCAGGCAGCAATATCACGAACGGTTGCGTGCAGTCGCCGCGTCATACGCGATCGAGTGCCTGACGTTCGAGGAACGGGAGTATGAGCCGTCGCTGCTCAAGGATCCCTTTCAGCACCCGACGTCCAAGGGCTGGGTGGTTCTCGACTCTGTCCTGAATGCGTTTTACCATGATTCGCTTCGCTAGCCTCGCCAGCCTGACGCTCCGCGTCGCTTATTACATCGCCATCCTGCTGGCGATCATGGCCGTCGACTCGTTCCGGACGGCCGCGCCGCCGAACTTCATCTATCAGGGCTTTTGATCCCGATCGATGTCGTCGCGGCCGTGGACCGCTGGGCCGTAGCGACTCCCGATCGCGCGGCGCTCGAAAGCGAGGGTCGAACGCTGACTTACGGAGCGCTGGCGGATGGCGCGCGCGCGGTCGCCGGTTTCATCGCCGCCCAACGTGTGACGCCGGGTGCGCCGATCCTGGTGCGGGGACACAAGGAGCCCGAGATGCTGGTTGGCTTCCTCGGCTGTCTGCTCGCCGGGCATCCCTACGTCCCGGTCGATAGCGCAATCCCCGACGTGCGCGTTCAACGAATCATCGCGCTCGCTCGGGCCTCGCTCGTCCTGGACCCCTCCCAGATCGCCCGGATCGTTCGCCAGGGCGGTACAGCAGTCCCCGTGCAGCCTGCCGGCGAGCAGCTGCAATACATCATGTTCACCTCGGGCAGCACCGGGGACCCCAAGGGCGTGCCCATTACTCGCGCCAACCTCGAGCAGTTCGTGGGCTGGATGGTCGAGGAGCACGGGTTCGCTCCCGGCGGCGAGCGGTTTCTCGACCAGGCCGTCTACTCCTTTGACCTCTCGGTCATGAGCGTGTATCCGGCGTTGGTGACGGGAGGAACGCTCGTGAGTCTCACCCGGGAAGACGTCGCGGATCCGCGTCGGGCCTTTCGCATCCTGGCCAACGCCGACCTGACGACCTGGGTATCCACCCCGACCTTCGCGCAGTTCTGTCTGACCGAACGGCGCTTCGATGCCGCGATGCTGCCGCGCCTTGCCAGGTTGCTCTTCTGCGGTGAGACGCTCGCGCCCGGGACCGCGGAGACCCTGCTGAAGCGGTTTCCTGCGGCCGAGGTCTGGAACACGTATGGTCCAACCGAGACCACCGTCGCCACCACCTCGGTGCGTGTCGACCAGGGGCTGCTCCACCGTTACCCGGCGCTTCCGGTTGGCCGGCCAGCACCAGGGTGCCAGGTCGTCGTGGTTGACGACCAGCTGGTGTCGCAGCCGGCGGGAGAGCGGGGCGAGATCCTGGTCGTCGGACCCAACGTGAGCCCCGGCTATCTTCACGCTCCCGAACTGACGGGCCGGGCGTTCGTTCGCTGGAACGGGCAGTGGGCCTACCGCACCGGGGACCGGGGCCACGTCCAGGACGGATTGCTTTTCTTCGATGGACGGCAGGATGATCAGATCAAGCTGCACGGCTATCGGATCGAACTCGGCGACGTCGAAGCGCAGTTGCGCGCCGTGCCCGGCGTCCAGCACGCCGCGGCGGTCGTCGTGCCGAGGAACGGTCTGCCGCATTCCCTGGCCGCCTTCGTCGTGCTGGATTCTCCGGCGTCGGACCGGGCGAGCGACATCACGGCGTCTGTCAAAGCCAGGCTGGCGGAACGACTGCCCGGCTACATGATTCCGCGCCGGATCTTCTGCCTCGACGCCCTGCCCATGACCGCGAATGGAAAGCTGGATCGCCAGGCACTCGCGCAGATGGTGCGTTAGGCAGCGGGCGTGCTTCCCTATACCGACCTTCCCTATTTCGTCGTCATCCTGACCGTCGGCTTGCCGGCGGTGTTCCTGGGTATGGCCGGGCGTTCCCGGCGGGGGTGGATCCTCGCGGCGACCGTCCTCATGGCGGTCGTCAACTTCGGCCCGAGTCACACCGTCCTCCGGGGTCACGCCATCCCGGAACTCGCGATCGCTGTCGCGTTCGCGGCGTTCCAGCTGGGTCTCGTGGCCGCGTTCGCGCGATCACGCGCCCATCGCAAGTCGACGGGGGTCTTCGCTGCCGCCATCGTCCTCAGTGCTGCGCCGCTCATCATGGTCAAGGTGATGACCGCGTCCGGCTCGGGCGCCGGACCGGCATTCATCGGGATTTCGTACGTGACTTTCCGCGCCGTCGATGCCCTGATCATCGTGCAGGACCGGCTGGAGACGCGGATCGAGCCGGGGACCTACCTGGCCTATCTCATGTTCCCGGCCACCATCTCCTCCGGCCCGATTGACCGCTACCGGCGGTTCGCCGAGGACTATCGTGCGGTACCGGAGCGCCAGACGTTCCTGGCCGGGTTCGACGAAGGCGTGAGCCAGATCTTTCGCGGCCTGCTCTACAAGTTCGTGATTGCGGCCCTGATCCAGAAACTCGTGCTCCCTCGGGCCGAATCCCCCGGATTCGTGGGCGTTGTGAAGTACATGTACGTCTACAGTTCCTATCTCTTCTTCGATTTCGCCGGCTACAGCGCAATCGCGACCGGAGTCAGTCGGTTCTTCGGGGTGCGAACGCCCGGGAACTTCAATCGTCCGTTCGCGGCCGTGAATATCGTGGACTTCTGGAATCGCTGGCACATCAGTCTCTCGACCTGGTTCCGGGACCACATCTACATGCGGTTCGCGATGGCCGCGGCCAGAGGGCGCTGGTTTGGCGGAAACCGGTACATCGCGTCTCACATCGGATTCCTGGTGACGTTTCTCCTGATGGGAGCGTGGCACGGACTCGAACAGCGCTACATCCTCTACGGCCTCTATCACGCGACCCTGCTGATCGGGCACAGCATGGTGGTGCGCTGGACGCGCCGCTGGCCCAGGCTCCGAAAGTCCACGAGCTGGCGACTGCTTGGATTCGCGGTCACGTTCAACGCGGTGTGCCTGGGATTCCTGCTCTTCTCGGGGCGACTGGAGACCAGCTGGACCCCCGATCAGTGGTTGCCGTAAGTCTGAAACTGGAGTCAGCGGGGACGCGAGTACCCGGACGCAACGAGAGTGGTGCACGATGGACGCGTGGGCGGCGGGTGTGGAGAATCGCCCATGACCCCGCCCGAGCCTGGCGTAGCCCAGGCAGCCTGCGGGGGAATGGCCAACACCGACTCGGCTCCGCGGCCTCTCCCCCAGATACCTTGACATTCGACAATACGGCCCCGTATTGTCGAATGTCAATGTATCGCGCCCCGGGTCGCCATCGCGGGCCACCTCACCTCGCTCCCATTCGTCAAACGCACCGGCCATGACCTGGATCCTGCGCATCCGCCACCGCCTCCACCTCGTGGCGCGGCGCGACGCCGTCGAGCGCGAGATGGACGCCGAGATGCGCGATCACATCGCGCGCGAAACCGCCGACTACGTCGCGCGCGGAATGGCGCCCGACGCAGCGCGGCGCGCGGCCCTCGTCGCTTTCGGCGGCATCGAGCGCTTCAAGGAAGAAGGGCGCCACGCCCGCGGCAACAGCGCGGCCGAGGATTTCCTCAAGGACCTCCGGTTCGGCACGCGACTCCTCGCCCGCAACCCCGGCTTCTCGTTCGCCGCGGTCGCGACGTTCGCGCTCGGCATCGGCGCAGCCACGGCCATCTTCAGTGTGGTGAATGCGGTGCTGCTCACCCCCCTTCCCTATCGCGACCCGCAGCAACTGGTCGCGGTGTGGGAGCGCCGGACCGGAAGCAGCGCGTACAACGTCGTTTCGGTGGCGAACTTCGAGGCGTTGAGCGCGCGCCAGCGCGTGTTCACCAGAATGGCGGCGCTCATCCCCGACCCGGTGACGGTGCGCACCGGCTCCACCGTGGAACGTGTGAGTGGCGTGCAGGTGTCGCCGGGCTACTTTGGCATGCTCGGTGTGACGCCGGCCCTCGGACGTGAATTCACGGATGCCGAGTCGGCGAACGGCGGCGCCAGCGTGGTGATCCTGAGCCACGCGTACTGGCAGCGCCGGTTCGGTGGCGACAGCGCTGCCGTCGGACAATCGCTGATCATCGACGCCCAGCCGGTCACCGTCGTGGGTGTGATGCCGGAAGGATTCGACCCACCGCGCTACGGATGGATCGACGAGCAGGACTTCTGGCTGCCGTTCGGTGCGTCGCCGCAGAATCGCTCCTGGGGACACGTGCTGCACGTGGTCGGGCGTCTGCGGCCGGGTGTATCGCTCGACGTCGCCAACGCCGAACTCGCCGATCTCGGAACGCAGCTGGCAGTCGAGAATCCCGAGCAGAAGGGATGGTCCATCGCCGCCAACGGCCTGGCCCGCGAGATCACAGGTGATGTGCGTCTCCCGCTGCTTCTCCTGCTCGGCGGCGTACTGCTCCTGCTCCTCATGTCGGTCACCAACGTCGCCCACCTCACGCTGGGTCTCACCCGCCGGCGCGAGCACGAGCTTGCGGTCCGCCGCGCCGTCGGCGCGACGACATCGCGTCTGGCGCGGCAGCTCTTCACCCAGAGCGCGCTGCTTGGCGCGCTCGGCTGCGCGGCGGGACTTGGCGTGGCCGCGTCAGGCGTGCGTGTGCTGACGATCCTGATGCCCCCCGGCGTCCCTCGCGTCGATACCATCCGGGTTGATTCAACCGTGCTGCTGGCGGCGATCGTCGCGACCGCACTCGCCACGCTGGTGTTCGGCACGGTCGCCGCGTTTCGGGGAGCAGGCGACGCGGATACTCCGGCGACACTGGTGGGAGCCACGCGCATGCGGGCGACCTCGCGCCTCGGCGGCGGTTCGCTCATCACCGCCGAGATCGCGCTGTCGCTGGTGCTCACCGTGCTGGCGGGTCTGATGGCGCGGAGCTTCGCCAATCTCCGCGCCGTGAACCTGGGATTCGACGCACGCCAGGTCGTGGCGGCCCGCGTGGCCCTGACCGGTGATCGTTATGCATCCGCCGACGCGCAGCGCCGCTTCTTCGACCGGCTGGTTGCGCAGCTGCGAGCCGCACCAGGCGTGCAGTCAGCGAGCGTGGTGACCGTGCGGCCGTTCCGCGGCGGTGCCCCCTCCACCAGGGTGACCGACCCGACGCATCCGCCGGCGCCCGGCACCGAATCTCCCATCGCAGACATCCGCTTTGCCGATTCGGCGCTGTTCGGGACGCTGCGCATTCCCGTGCTGGCGGGCACGCCGTTCGCCGCGCACGAGCAACCGGACGGGCCGCCACGGGTGGTGGTGAGCAAGGCGCTTGTCCAGGCGCTCGAGCTGCCCGCAACTCCGGTCGGCCGCGCGGTGGACATCACCCTCAACGGGGGAATACACGCGCAGATCATCGGCGTGGTAGGCGACGTGCATCTCGTGAATCCGCGGACACCGCCGCGCCCGACCGCGTATCTGGCCAGCGCCCGGTATCCCGACCTTGTGAATGACGTCGTGGTGCGAGGAACCGTCGACGCGTCCGTACTCATGCAGGCACTGCGGCAGGCGAGCGCCGCGATCGATCCCATGGCCGCGGTCTACAACGTCGAGCCGCTGCAGGATCTGGTGGACCGGTCGCTCGCGCGCGACCGCTTCACCACGTTCCTGCTGGGCGCGTTCTCGCTCACCTCGCTGCTGCTGGCGGGCGTCGGGATCTACGGCGTCTTCACGGCGGACGTCTCGCGCCGCCGGGGAGAGATCGGGATCCGGCGCGCGCTCGGTGCGGGGACGTGGCGCATTCTCGGCATCGTGCTGCGTCGCGCGCTGCAGCGGGCTGCGATCGGCGTCGCGGTCGGAATTGTCGCGGCGCTGGTGCTTACGCGCTGGATCGCGGCGTTGCTGTTCGGAATCGGGGCGACCGATGCCGTGGCGTTCGCCGGCGTGACGGCCATGCTTCTGGCTGCAGCGACGGCTGCGGCCCTGGTGCCGGCGTGGCGCGCGGCGCGCGTGTCGCCGCTCGCCGCGATCCGGAGCGAGTAGGGGACCCTCCTCCGGCTGCTGGAACACGGCTTTTCACATCTCCCTGACAACTCGCGCACCAATCCACTACGCGGCGGGCGCGGTTGTTCGCAAATTGGGAGCCTGCTGAGGTCTGGTCTGGTCCACATCCATAGTAATGGGACTGCGCATGTTCAGGTCCTTCGTCGTCATGACCACGGTGCTGACTGTCGCGTACGGGGCGCGCCTCCCGGCGCAGGTCACGCTGCCGACCACGCCCATCGCGTACTACAACCCTGACTGGTCGCCCGATGGGCGCACGCTGGTCTTTGAATCCACGCTCGAAGGCAAGTTCTCCATCTACCGCATAGCGGCGGACGGCACGGGACTGCAGCCCCTGACAACGAACGACGCAAACGACGAGCAGCCCCACTGGTCGCCTGACGGCCACCGCATTGTGTTCTCCTCCGATCGGGCGGGACACCTCGACCTGTACGTGATGAATGCCGACGGCTCCGGCCAGACGCGACTCACGAATACGGCGGGCGGTGGATATTACGAGGCCTCGTTCTCGCCTGACGGCCAGGAGATTGTCTTCCAGGGCCGGCCTGACAACAGCGAGACGCGCGACCGCGTGTTCATCGTTCACAGTGACGGCTCCGGAATGCGGCAACTCACCGACTCCTCGTATGGTGCGGAGGAACCGCGCTGGTCGTCCGACGGCAAGACGATCACGTTCAGTCAGGTGCCGTATCCGAAGCGATTGTGGAAGGAGATGAGTCCGGCCGACATGAGCGCGGCACGGAACGGCGAGCGCCCGGTCGCGATCCGGACTGACGGATCGGGATTGTCGCCGGTTGACGGGATTCACTCCGGCGATTCGGCTCCCATCTGGACCAGGAGCGGTCAGTTTGCCTTTTTCGAGTCCGACCGCGATGGCGCACGCGCCATCTATATGAAGGGTGCGCGAGATACCGTGGTGCGCCGAGTGGTGGACGCCGCCGTCGTGCCGACTGTGAAACCGTCTCCTGACGGTCGGCAGCTTGCCTATGCGAAGCGGGTGGACGGGTGGTCGGGCATCTACGTGTATGACATCACAACGCGACGCGAGCGTCTGGTCACCGGCGGTCCGGGCGCCGGTCCCCTGGGCTATCTGCGAACCGCTACGCTGACCGTCGGAACCGATACCCTCGACACCTATGAGAGCTCGGTGGGCGGTGAAATACGACGCGGCAATGGAGCTTATGTGGTAAGCGCTGTCGCGCGCACCAGTGGTCAGCGGTGGGCGCTGCAGGACACCTGGTTCGATTCGCTCGGCACCGTCACGGCAATTCAGTATTCGCGCACGTCGCCCGGTTCGCTGGCGACCGAGGTGGAAACCGTGCGCGCTCCCGGTGACTCGGCGTCGATGCTCGTTACGGCCGATCGCGTGACCGGATGGGTCGTTCCGGCGGGGAAACCGGCGGCGCTGTTCGATGCTCCGGCGACGGGCGAGCGTTATGGAGGCCTCGCGATTCATGCGGCGATCGCCGCCGCCAACCCGGCCGCAGGACAGCAGTTCGTGGCGCCGGTCTACAGCCTGTTCGGACCCAATCCTGTCGCGACGCGACTCGACTCATTACGCGTCATTCGTCGCGACACGCTGTGGCAGAGGGAGGCGCCGATTGCGGTAGTGGTCATCGAGCGCGGCATTGGCGGCCAAACGTGGGTGGATGAGGCCTCGGGACACGTGGTGCTGGAGCGCGGTAGTGCGGGGCCGAACCGCTGGTGGTGGCACATCCGTCGCGGCGTGCGGCCTCCCGACGTGATTCGCCAGGCGGGACATCGGCTCGCGGCAGCCAGCCGGGAATCCTCGGCGCGAAACACCACGGAGGTACGAGGTGTCCAACCAGGATCGCTCTGCGCTGCAGAGAGTCGAGGCGGTGGACCACATCCTGCTCGGCACTCCCGAGACGATGGTGCGCGGCCGGATGGATGCCGAGCCACCGGCACCGGATGGCGGCGTCGGATCCTGAATTTGCCGGCTGGCGCCCTGACGTCTGGCGCTGACGCGAGGCTGGAAGTATGGTCGGTGAACGAGACGCACGTTGTCCTCTCCGACCAAAGTCGGCCATGAAATTCGTCGTTTCCTGGTCCCTGCCACCCAACACTTTTCGACCGGCCGTAGCGCGCTTCCTCAAGGGCGGCGGCATGCCGCCCGCAGGGGTGAACCTGATCGGCCGATGGCACGGCATGAGCGGCGCCGGGTTCGCTGTCGTCGACACGAGTGATGCAAAGGCGCTCTGCGCCTGGGTGGCCGAGTGGGCGGAATTCCTGCCCTTGCAGACGACGCCGGTCCTCGAGGACGCCGATGCCGGAGCGGTCCTCTCCACCCTGTACAAATAGGCGCGCGAAACAGACCTGGCGTCGAACGCGTCGGCTCGCCCGGGATGGTGTATCGGGACGAGTTCGTCGCGCGGACGGGAGTCCGGCCTCTTTGATCGTGAACCGATCACCGGCTTCCGTTGACGTTGCGGTCGTGATCGACCCGATCGAACGGGCGCTGCCCAGGAGCCGGCCGCCCCGCTGACGGTTTCTGCCCGCCTTTGGCGCATTGACTGGGGTAGCCAACCTTCGCGCCAGAGGAGTCATGCACGCCACGCCGTTCGCTCGCGCAGTCCGCCGTGCAGCGCTCCTCGCCGTCGGCGCGCTGTTCGCCTGCTCGGGAGGAGGTGATTCGTCCGGTCCGGGCTCGGGCTCGATTGCCATGTCGCTCGATCTCTCGGTCGTCAGCGTCGCGATCGGAGGCACAGGTGCCGTGACGGCGACGGTCACGCGGACCGGCACATTCAGCGGAGCGGTGACGTTCAGCGTGGCGAACCTGCCGACCGGAGTGACCGTAGCCTCGAACACCCAGAACACGAACGGTACGACCACCACCGCCGTCATCACGTTCGCGGGGGGAAACTCGGCGACCGCGGGATCATCCACCGTTACCGTCAGCGCATCCGGTTCGGGCGTCAAGACGATCAGCGCCACGCTCACCCTCAGCCTCACGAGCAGCGGTGGAGGAAACGGCAGCTTCACGCTCTCGGTCAGTCAGGCGGCACTCTCGCTCGCGCAAGGCGCCAACGGGCAGACCACGCTCACCATTTCCCGCACCGCGCCATTCGCGGGCGCGGTTGTTCTGACCGTCGAAGGTGCGCCGGCAGGACTCACGCCCTCGCTCAACCCCACGAGCGTCACCGGCGCCACCTCCACGCTCACGCTCACGGCCACCGCCAGCCTCGCGACCGGTACGTACAACCTCACTGTCCGCGGCACAGCCTCCGGCGCCACGCAACAGACGGTAGCGGTCGCGGTCACGATCACCGCCACCGGTGGCGGGAGCGGATCGGTGACGCTCAACTTCTCGCAGTGCAACGTCGCGCAGAGGCCAGTCTGGGTAGCGTTCCTGGACGGCGAGTCGGGCACCTGGGTGCGTGTCACAGGAACGAATGACACGTATACCTTCACGATCACCCAGGCCAAAGGCGGCTACGCCTACGTCACGCCGCAACAGGCGGGCGCCACGCACAGCACGACGGTCTTCTTCGGGACGCGCGCGGAGGTCAGCGCCGGCGGTGCGCCGACGAACTTCTGCAACGCGGCGGCCCCGCCCACGCGCACGATCACGGGCACGGTCGCGGGATTGAGCGGCGGTGAGGCGGCGAACGTATACCTGGGCGGGCGGCCCGGCATCGCATCGCCCGCTCTCCCCAACTTCACTCTGTCCAACGTGCCCGACGGGGCGCACGATCTGGTGGTATTCCGCAGCACGTCGGCGCCGAGCGCGCAGGATCGGGGGCTCATTCGCCAGGACCAGACTCTGGTGCACAACACCAATGTCGGCACGCTCGACGTATCAGGCGCCGAGTCGTTTGCCGCCGCGACGGGCAACTTCACCCTGAACGGCGTGGCGGCCGGCAGCATCATCACCTCGAGCGTGGTGTTCCTGAGCGGGGCGTCGTGCGACGCGTCGGCGCTCACCGGGTACTCGCCGGCGACTTCTCCCTTCCTGCTCGTGGGCATTCCTGACGCCAGGATGCGGGCGGGCGACATGCACATGGTAAGCGTCGGGGCGACCACAGCGACGACCGGCACGCGGAGCGTCACCGAGGTGTTCCACTCCATGGCGGATCGCGCGATCGACCTGCCGCCGGAGATTGCGCCGGCGGTCATTCAGGCGTCGGGGGCGTACAAGCGGCTCAACAGCGCGTTCATTCTGGCGGCCGACTACAACGTCTTCGTCGCGCTCACCTACTTCCCGCTGACCGGTGTTCGGAACACGGTGTCGATGACGGCCACCGTCGGTTGGACGGGTACCGGCGCGGCAGTCGGGCTGGTCACGCCGGACTTCGGCGGTGTGAACGGGTGGGACGATTCGTGGGCGCCGGCGGCGAACGCCGTGTCGAACTGGACGATCACGGCAGCCGGTCAGACTCCGACGATCCTGGCATCGTTATGCACGCCCGGGCTGCGGATGCGCACGGCGACCCGGACGGGACAGAACTAGACCGGGTCGGCCTGTCGGGCGCTACATCTCCCGCAGCGTGTTGAGGATATTCACGTTGGCGGATCTTCTGACCGGAAGGTACGTGCCGAGCAGGCCGGCCACGGCGGCCAGCACGATCGCGCCCGAGAGGCTGACGGGATCGCGATTAGCAACCCGATACACCAGATCACCGAAGAACGGCGCCACCGCCAGGGACAGCAGCGCACCCGCGGGAAGCGCGGCTCCGGCGACGAGACCGCTCGTCCTGCAGTGCTCCCACATCACGCGTCGCGGAGTGGCGCCGAGTGCCGACCGGATGGCCGTGGCGCGACGATGTTGGTGAATGATGTATGCCATCACGAGATAGAGGCCAACCGCCGAAAGCAGTCCCGCCGACAGGGTGAGGAGCGTGACGAGTCCCGTCACCGCACGGAGGGTACTGGTCGCAGCCGAAACGTTATCGGTCAGCATCGCGACTTTCGACACCGCGCGTCCGGGCCCCACCTCGTTGATGGCGCTGATGATCGCGCTCGAAAGCGATCGCGGATCGACCGAGGCGCGCACGGTCACGATCCCCGCCTGCTGGAACAGGTTCCCGATCGGCGCGTAGATCTGTGGGCGCACTTCGCGCGTCACGTCCACGGTCCGTGCGTGCCGCACCACTCCCACGATCTGCGCGTTCTGCAACCCCCACCCCAGCCGGAGCACCCGGCCAAGGACGTGCTGCTCACCCGGGAATACCGTGCGCACCAGAGACTCGTCGACGACAATGACCGGCTGCTGCGCGGCATCCTCGACATCGGTGATGTCGCGACCGTCCACGAACGGGATTCGCAGTGCCGCGAAGTACCCCGGCGTCACGCCCTGGTAGTTCGCCGACTGGTTGAACGACGGCTCCTTCGAAAGATCCGCCTCATAGCCATCCATCATCATCGATCCGCTTAGTGGGATGTGCGTGGTGACGCCCACCGCCGTCACGCCGGGCACCTGTCGCACGCGATCACGGATGTGCTGATAGAGCAGCGCCCGTGCGGTGTCCGACCGGTAACGCCGGAAGTCGTAGGGAACCTGGAGCGTGAGCACGTTGGGGTCGAAGCCCAGGTCGACCCGCCGCAGCGCGACGGCGCTGCGCGCCAGCTGCACACAGCCGAATCCGAGCACCACCGTGAAGGCCATCTGCGAACCCACCAGCACGAGTCGCGACAGTGCGCCCTCGGCCTTCCCGCCCTGCACCGATCCCGACCGCAGGATCCTGAAGTCGGGACCGCGCGAAATTCTCCACGCCGGGATCACGCCGAGCAGAAGGAGCCCTGCGAGGGTGAGGGCGGTGGCGCACAGCAGTTGCTCCCAACCGACGCCGATCTGGTCCCATCGGGGCACGGTTCTCGGAATGATCCCGCGGATGCCGATCGTCGCCGCCATCGCCAGCACGGCTCCCACCACCGCACCGGCCGCGGCCAGGACGATGCTTTCGCGCACCACCTCGCCAACCAGCGCGCCCGATCGTGCGCCGAGGGCCGAGCGTACCACCACATCCACTTCCCTGGTCTTGAGGCGCGCCACGAGCAATGCGGTGGCATTCGCGAACGCGATGATGAAGAGCAGCAGCACCGCTGCCGCCGCTGCGCGAAGCGCCGGTCTCGCCGCCTGGGTCATGTCGGCGAGGAGCGGCGTCACGGTGAGTCGCAGCTGGTCCGGATACAGGTCGGGATGTTCGCTCTTCATCGCGGTCGCGATCGAGGCGAGCCTCGCTTCGGCCTGGGCAAACGTCGTCCCGGGCTTCAGCCTGACGAGCGTCGGTTGTCCCCAGAAATTCCGGTACTCGGTCAGGCGGATGGGATAGTAGAGGTCCACGCGTTGCGGGACGCCGCGCCCGGTGACCAGACGGAAGCCATCCGGCAGGACGCCGATCACTTCGGCGCGATTGCCGTTCAGTTGCAGCAATCGCCCGATCACGTCGCCTGCGCCGCCAAACTGGTTCTGCCACGTCGCGTAATCGAGGAGCACCCGTATTGGCGGCGGCGGGGGAACGGCTCCCCCCGGAGCACCCGGTTGGGGACGCGCCTGCCCCGGAGGCGGAGGGGTGAACAGATCCTCCTCGAGAAAGTCGCGACCGAGGATCGGCTTCACGCCGAGCATGGAGAGCATGCCGGGACTGATTCCGATTCGCAGCAGCGGGACCAGATCGGGCGCCGTTCCCAGCGAGGCCTCATCCAGCCGGGCCTCGGCTTCGACGCTCTCGAACAGGTCGGCGCGTCGCAGGTCGAGCACCTCACCCTGCGACAGACCGGGATGGTTCTCGATCTGTCCCAGCGTGATGCGAACCAATCCGAGACGGTCGGGGTCGCGGTATTCGAGCGGCCGGATGAGAATCTCGTAGACCACCGAGGAGATCGCGGCGGTCGGCCCGATTCCCACCGCCAGCACCAGCACGACGGCAGCCGAGAAGCGCCACTCGTGGACCAGGCGGCGGATCGTCTGACGGAATCCGGTGATGAATCGTTCCATGGCGGTACGTCCCCGGCGCGCGTTGCGCGCCTCGTCGCGGACATCATCGAAATCGCCGAATTCCCGGCGTGCCTCTCTCCGCGCGTCGCGCACCGACAGGCCGCGGGCGACGAAGCGCTCGGTAGCGCGGTCGAGGTGCTGCCGCATCTCCAGGTCCATGTCCTCCTCGAGCGCCTCGGCGTGGAGGAGCACGCGCAGCCACAGGCGAATCCGGTGCAGCATGGCCGTTCGCCGGTCAGTCGACCTTGAGGATGGCGGTCAGGGCAGCGGAAAACCGCCCCCAGTTCTCACGCTGTGCGGCGAGGTGACGGCGGCCGGCGGCGGTAACGGAGTAGACCTTCGCGCGCCGGCCGGTTCCGGTCTCCTGCCATGCCGCGCGCACCAGGCCGCGTTCCTCGAGGCGATAGAGCGCCGGGTAGAGCGATCCGGCGTTCACGTTCAGGACGTCGCGGGAGATGGCCTGGATGCGGAGGCTCAGATCGTAGCCGTTGGTCGGCTCGGCCCTGAGGAGCTGGAGCACGATCAGGTCGAGCGTCCCTTGCAGCAGCGGCGCGTGCTTGCCGGACATGGGCACCATGGCTAGACGGTCTAGTGATTGGCGCAAGATGCTGCGCTCATCACTAGACTGTCAAGTGGTTGGCCGGCCGGCTCGCGGGACGCTTCGGCGTGCGGCCCCGCCGGACGCGGTGGCCCACAGTGATCGTTCGGGGCGAACTGCGCTACTTCGGGAAGATCACCGGAAACACGATATCGGTCGTGAAGATGCAGCGGTCGTTGTGGCCGCACTCGGGAACGATGATCGCGGTGTGCTTCGCGCCGAGCGAATCGTCGACATACTTGACGAACGCTTCGCCCCGCGCCCGTCGCGTCGGACCCTGCGCCATCGCGGCCGGCGACGAATCGAATCCGCCGAGCGGGAGGACATCCACCTGACCCAGCAGGTACGTGGTGGGGCGCTGGGCGAGCTGCCGGCGCAGCTGATCGGCGGTCATCTTCTCGGTGTACCCCGCCAGATCATCGAGTCCCATGGGCCACTGGTTGTAGTTGCGCACCCTGGTCGAGTCGAACGGCCCGTAGCTGAACTGGGTGTGCACCTTCTCGCCATCCCGGCCCAGCGCCTCCTTGTCGGCGGTCGCGGGATCGGCGTCTCCGGTGGGAAGCGGCCGCACAGCGGCCGGCCAGGCGTAGCTCGACGGATTGGCCACCACGTAGGTGATCGACACGCCGGGGGTATCGTTGACCTTGTTGGCCATCTCGTAACGGGTCGTGTACTGGCCGCCGGCCGAATGGCCGGTGACGACGATCCGGGTGAGGTTCGGGAACGTCTTCTTGTTGGCGAGCTTCCGCACGATCTCGTCGACGAAGTCGAACGACGTGAGGGTTGGATTCGACGGGGACACCCCGCCGGCTCGCCAACTGTTGCGACCGTTCGGCCACACGACCTCGTCCGGCTGCGGTTTGTCGGGGGAGGCGATCAGGCGCGGCGCGATGACCACGGTATTCTCGAGGGCTCCCGCGAGGAATGCCGCGGACGTGGCCGTTTCGAAGTAGTGGTCGGCGTTCCGGCCGGCCCCATGCACCATGATGAGCGCGCGCGTGATGGCCGGATTGGGCGCATCGAGCGCATAGCTCGAGTAGACCATCGACCGGGCGGGGCCGCTGCCGTAGATGATCCACCGCTCGCAAGCCGTGACGGCGTGGGTGCACGGCGCGACCGGAGGCGCCATGGGCGGGCGACCGGAGACCGAAACGGCGGTCAGGATGCCGGACAGGAGGGCGAGAGGTGCGCTGCGCATGTGGCTACCGTCTCCTCAGGAAAATGAACCTCACGAGTTGCCCGGATCCGAACCTGCAGGCGGTCAGCGGGTCGCGTCCGCGAGATCCCGGACCGACGCCGCCAGCCACTGCACGCGCTGCGGATCGCCCGACCCCTTCGCGTATCCACCCACCTGCCCGGCCAGCGCGCTCAACGCGCTCTTCCGTGCGGCGCCCGTCAGCGCCTCTGCGCTCGTCAGGCCGCTGCGCAGCGCCGCGATCCGGTCGGGCGCAAGACCCTTCCATCGCTCGAGCTGATCGGCGTACGACCGCGACAGCGCAAAGCTCGCCGGCCAGACGAACTTTGGTTGATCCTGCACGTTGAGAAAATCCATCCGGACGGATTGCGCCGCGTCGATCTCGTTCTGCGAAATCGCCGCGCTCGGCGTGAGTTCGAAGATGTCTAGTCCGCGCTGCATCTCGGATCCGACCAGATGTCCGTTGTACCAGTATACGGACCAGAATCCACCGCCCATCGCCCGCGTCGAATCGTTAGGTCCCCGGTCGAAGAACGCGATCTCGTGCGGATGCCGGGGGTCGGTCCACTCGAACACCGACAGGCCGCCCTGATACCAGGCCTGCACCATGATCGTGCGTCCCGGAATGGGAATCAGCGAGCCGTTATGCGCCACGCAGTTCTCGAGCTGGGTCTGCGGCGCCGGCAGCTTGTAGTAGCTCTGGAAGACCATCTTCCCGTTCACGATCCGGAAGATCGCGTCGGCCCCCCACTCCCGCGGATCGCCGGCCCGGCAGTAGGCCGCACCGCCCCCGCCCCACTCGTCGGTGAACAGCACCATCGACCCGTCGTTGCTGAAGGTCGCCGAATGCCAGAACGAGAAGTTGGAATCGGACACCGCGGCAATGCGCTTCGGATGCGGTGTGTCGCGGATGTCGAGCAGCAGCCCCATCCCCGCACACGCGCCACCGGCCAGGCCGACATCCGGATACACGGTGATGTCGTGGCACTGCGTGATCATGCGCGGCGCGAACGGCGAGGTGACCCCGTACCGTTTCGCCAGCGCATCGACCTGTGTGCGATACGCGGCGGAGTCCGACCTGTTCGACGTCGCGGTCAGAGGCCTGAGCGCCTCCACCGCATTCGTAAAGGCGACGCGCGCCGAATCCTCACGCGTCACGGGAGCCGCATTCCCTCCCCCGCCGCGACCGCCGCGGCCCCCCCGTCCGCCAACGGCATCGGGTCCGCATCCTCCGCCCACCAGTCCGCCGCGACCGCCGCGCCCCCCACGCCCCGCCGTCAGGTCCACCTCGTACGTCCGCGCCAGCGCCTCGACCTCCGCGTTGCAGCGCGCGGAATCCGCCGCGGTCGACGTCGCGGTCACCGGCGCCAACCGGGCACGCGCGCTGTCGAACTGCGCCCGGCGTCGAAGGTTCGCGGTGTCCGCCGGCGACGCGCCGTGGCTGGTGATGTACGCGAGACCGGCGGCCGAGCCCGACGTGGGGTCGGCAAAGATCGGGGGTGCACTCACGACTTCCGCCTGGTCGGGGTGCGCGAGCGGAACCCGGATCACCTCGATGCGGAACTGCGAGGTGTTGGGGTCCCACGGATTGTCATTGCAGCGCGCGAGTTCTTCGGATGGACGCACACCCGATGTCCCCGAGATGTAGACGTACACGTTGGCGGGGTCCCGGGGATCGTGCACCACGGTGTGGGTGTGCGAACCGCGGCAGGTCTGCACGTTGGCGATGTACTTCGGATTGTCGATGTCGGTGATGTCGAATATGCGGAGGCCGCGAATGCGATCGCTGCTCACCACATCGCGCGGGGCCTGCGTTCCGCAATCGAGGCGCGCGCTCGGCGCCTCGGCCGAAACGAACAGCAGGTTCCGATAGACCGACACGTCGCTCTGCGAAGCCGGACAGATCTTGCCGATTCGCAGCTTCGGTTGGGCCGGATTCGAGACGTCCCAGACCTGGAAGCCGTTGTAATTCCCCTGAATGACATTCTGGCCGGAGAACGCGAGGTCGGAGTTGGTGATCCCCGCAAATCCCTGCGGCGACGGCGTGTGCGAGACCAGCCGCATGTTCCAGATCGCCGATCCGGCGTCCTGAAGCCCGGCCTTCAGGCCGACCCGCGGATCGGGCGACGGCGCCGTCACCACCGGCCCGGACATGTCGACCATCCCCTGCGGTTGCGGATTCTCCGACATCGCGCTGCCTGACGATGACGCGCAGCCTGCCACGGCGAGCGAGGCAATCGCCGCGCAAGCGGTGCGCAGCACGGGCCATGGGGATCTCGCACCAATACGGTGCGTGGATGGAACGGGACGCATGGGTGCTTCCGGTCTGGGTGAGGGAGCGGGGCAATCCGGGGAAAGACGCGATGCGCGCGATCAGCTGCGTCGCGCCATTCAGTCGTGGTTATGCGGTCGGGGCTTCGACGCCGGCGGGAGCGCCGCCAGCATCTGCTTCATGCGCTCGATCTCGGTGCTCTGATCCACCTGGACGTCGTTGGCGAACTTGAAGACGATCTCGTCCTGTCCGGCGCCCGGCGTGTTGAACAGGGTATCCACCATATCGATCGCGCCCTGGTGGTGCTGGATCATGAAGATCAGGAACAGCCGGTCGAACTCCACGCCGCGCGCGGAGTCGAGCTGCGCCATCTGGGAGTCGGTGAGCATGCCGGGCATCACCATGTAGTGGGTCATGCCCCCCATTTCCATCTTCATGCCCCGTGGATCGGCTTCCGGAACCGGTTGGTTCCGGTCCCGGAGCCAGGCCTGCATCAGCCCGATCTCGGCCGACTGTCCCATCGCGATCCGGCCGCAGTAGATCTGGAGCGACTTGCTCGCATCATGCGACGGCGCCCAGCCCGCCATTTTCACGGCCTGGGCGTGATGGCCGATCATCCCCGACATGAAGTCGATGTCGGCCCTGGTGTAGGGCCGGCGGATGCTGTCCTGCCTTGCCTGCTCGACGCCCGACAGGGGCGTCTGGGCGGCGCTCGGGATGGCGAGGGTGCTCAGGGCGAGCGCGGATCCGGTCGCGGCGCGGAAGAAGGAGAAGGCCATGACAATAGGTGCAAGAGGCCTCCCGGTCGAAGCCGGGATCGAAGGCGAAAGTACAGCCGAATCGTTCCTATGGAAAGCGTTTCCGGGGCAATGCCGGGCTCCAGGGCCCGACTCGATGCGACGAAGGGAGCCCCGGTCCGATAAATCGAGTCTGACCCCATTTTCTGCGGACCCCATTTCGGAGCACACGGCGATCACTGCTGAGCCGGCTCAACGGTTCGTGACGACCGCGCGATACCACTAACAACGTACCACTACAGCCCTTCGGCCACTGACCGCCCCCGCCCCCGCAGGCGGCACTGGGTCTGAAGAGGACATCGCGGACTTCATTGCGTCGACGGCGCATCCGATGCCGGTGCTTCCTGACCAGCAGGAGACCGCGCGGCACCGCCGACTTGTCAGGCGGCCTCTACCTGCCGCGAAGCGACCCGATGGGGTCGACCGCCGACGCGCGCCGCACCGGAAATCGAACGGTCAACCTCAAGGGTGCATCTGCTGAAGGCGCACGACGATCTGCGCGGCGTCCTTGACACCACAGCGGTCGGCGGTGGCGCTAAACTTGCCTCTCCACGTAGCAAATCCCTCGCGAGATACAGTGACGTCGTAGAGTCCCGGACAATCGACCGGGACTGATAGCAGGACGATTCGCAGAGAATCACTGGCAGGGAAGTCGGTCGCTGCATAGGTCGCGACATGTGCACCGGACCGGATATTCAGCGTGGCAGCCCAACCGGCCGGGAGACCCGTCACCGCATTGACGACTGCTGCTGTGAGGCTCCCTCTGCCTGGTTCGGCACAGGTGAACACCTCGGGCTCGCACGCGGACACACCGAAAGAGATCAGCAGTGCGGCCACCATGGCCCGCAAGAATATGCGGTGCAGTTGCATGAGGATCTCCATGATTACCAGCGACACGCGATAACGATGTGCCGCAAGTCGCGTTCGCAGGATGCGTCGTTTAGTGGGGCCAATCGGTCGGACGCATCAGCAGGTCATATCCAAAATCTGTTTGCATGCCAGTGATTGAAGAAAAGAGACTTCGGCCATCGGGGTTTGTGCCCCCGTGAAGACCCGCAAACTTGACACACGCCGTGCCATCGGCGCGCGTCGGCTGCCCGGGAGCGCAGTCGACGACACTGAAGAATGGTGATCCGCTGTCGCCGTCCTGGGCGCCACCACCAGTTCTGTACTGGCACCAGAGCTTTATTGGCGGCGTGGCACCGTTCACGTACTCGGTCGTACAAGCGGACGCGTCGCGGCATGACTGCGAGGTAAAGTTCGGAACGGCATCATAGCTGCGGGAGTTGCAGGGCTGAGTGAATCCGGCGGGATCGGGACAAGAGGTTTATCGTACCCTACCGCAAGTAGCTATCAGGTGAAATGGGTGGCGTCGTTCTACCCCGGATTCCGGCCCCGGAGCTGCGATGGCTGACGGACCAGCACCAGCGCTCTCCGCCACCAACCCTCCCCTCCTTGCAACTTGACTTCGCCCCTCTCCGCGAACTCGCAATCATCCGCGGCAACTCTGCGGAGCGGCTCTCCGGGAAACTATCTCCGGTGCTGACCATGAGGCCGCCGCGAAGCCTGTCCTTGAAATTGCTGGCGGCGGACTCGGAACCGCGTCGCGGACGGCGTGCCGGCCTGGCAGCGGATCGCGGCGCGTTTCCTGTCCAGCATTCGGCAGGCACGGCAGTCCCCTGTTAACCAGCTTGCGCCCGTGCCGGCTGAGCCGGCTCAACGCCTCGCGATGATCGCGCGATACCACTAAGGTACGCTACAACCCGTCGGCCACGGCCCACCGCGCAGGCGCCCGCGGCCTTTGCGTCTCTCGCGTCCGGTTGGTCCGCGACTTTATCACAAGACCACGGAGGTATCCTCATGCACGTTCGACTGCTTCTGCTCGGCGTCGCCACTTCATTCCTTGCCGTCGGGCCCGTTCCGGCCCAGCGCCCAACGCCGGGGGGCCCCGGCGGTCGCGGCGGCGCTCCCCCGTCCGACTCGGGAGCCGCAGAGGGCGTTCGCGCCGTGGAGAAGGTGTCGACCACGCAGCACAAGATCACCATCGACGGCAAGGAGATCGCGTACACCGCCCACACGGGCAGTATGGTTCTGCATGACGCGGACGGGAAACCCAAGGCCACGGTGTTCTACATCTCCTACACACGCGATGGAGAGAATGCAGCCACCCGTCCCGTCACCTTCTTCTACAACGGTGGCCCGGGCTCGGCGTCCATCTGGCTCGACATGGGCATCATGAGTCCGATGCACCCGGACATGGGCCCCAACGGCACGCAGCCGGCTCCCCCCTACAACCTCACCACCAATCCGTACTCGCCGCTCGACGTGACCGACCTCGTTCAGGTCGACGCGATGATGACGGGCTATTCCCGCCCGGGGCCGGGGGTGAAGGCCAGCGACTACACCGGCGATCGCAACGACATCGCGATGTTCGGCGAATTCATCCGGAACTACCTGGACAAGTACCAGCGCTGGGCGTCGCCGAAGTACCTGTTCGGCGAGAGTTATGGCACCTTCCGATCGGCGGGGCTGGCGTCGGAGCTGCAGAGCAACGAGGGGATCGAGCTGAATGGAATCATGCTGCTCGGCACGGTGCTCGACTTCCAGACCATCGCCCAGTCGCCTAACAACGATCTTGCCTTCGCCACCTTTCTTCCGACGTACACCGCGACCGCCTGGTATCACAAGAAACTCCCCGCCGACCTGCAGAAGTTGAGCCTCGAGCAGGCATTGCAGCAGGCCCGGGACTTCGCGTTCGGCGATTACCTGACCGCGCTGGCCAGGGGCAACGCGATGACGCCTGCGGAGCGGACGGCCACCGCAGGGAAGATCGCGCAGCTCACGGGGGTGTCGCAGCAGTACATCCTGAACACCAACCTGCGCATCGACGCCGGCACGTACCGGACCGAGTTGCTGCGCGAGCAGCGTGAAACCGTGGGGCGCTATGACAGCCGCATGATCGGCATCAACGGCAACGCCGCCAGTCAGCGACAGGATTACGATCCGTCCGACGTGGCGCCGTCGGGCGCGTTCATGTCGGCGTTCATGCGCTATCTCCACGACGATCTCGGATACTCCAGCGACCTGCAATACTACATGGGCGGCCACACGGGTCGCTGGGAGTACACGACGGCCAGCTTTGGCGGGGGCTACGCCAGCGAGGTCGAATCACTGCGGACCGCGATGGCCAAGGACCCCTACCTGCACGTGATGGTGGGCGCGGGCTACTACGACATGGCGACCCCGTTTGCGGGCGCCGAGTACACCTTCAGGCACCTTGGCTTCGACAAGACGTATTCGGATCGGGTGAAGTTCGCGTACTACGAGAGCGGCCACATGGCGTATCTCAACCAGTCGTCGGCGAAGAAGCTCAAGAAGGACATCGCGGACTTCATTGCGTCGACGGAGCACCCGACGCCGGTGCTGCCCTGAGAGGTGACGTCGGGGGGCTCGCAACGTGCCGGGGCTCAGGATCCCCGGCACGTTGCGCATCACCGGAGTCTCGGCACGGATCCATGCTCGTGGGGAAAGCACCGGCTGTCGTCGCGCTGCCCCGAATCCGATTCGCCTAACGTTTCATCCCAAACTCTTTCCAGACAACAGCTTCGGTGACATTGCGCGCGCCCCGCACCCGTCGTGCAGACCATCCATGTCAGACGGAATCGGGGCACGGATCGCGGCAAATGTCCGACGCGACCAGTAGGGGTTTCCCTCTCAGTCAATCTTCTTCGAGGCGTTATCGCTGCAGGGCCGCTGGGATCGCGGTGAAAACCCGGGCAACGGACGGCGGAAACGCCTGACACAGAAGCCGAGAAACGCGTCCGACGCTTTGCATAACGCGGCCGCTGCCCAGGGGGCGGAATTACCATCAGGGCTGCGTGCCACTGGGGAGGGTACCTGCATGGATGTGCAGAACAGGGTGAATCGCTTCTCGGCAGTCGTGATCCTGACGCTCGCTGTCGCTGCCTGCGTGGACAAGACGCAGATCGTCGCGCCGAATTCGTCCGCGAATTCTCCGCCGGAGGCCGCGCAGGGGTTCCTCGGCTTCTCGGACACCGCGGCGCGCACGCCGGTGTGCGGAAATTGTCACATCGGCAAGCTCGGCGAGTGGAAGCAGACCGCGCACTCCCACGCCTGGACGGATCTGCGAAACAGCGGGATGTCGTCGGCGGCCTGTGAAGGATGCCACACCGTGAACGCCAACGGGAACTTCGTGACGGACGCAAACGTCGGTTGGACGGCGACGCGCAACGCCCGTTATCAGGATGTCCAGTGCGAATCCTGCCATGGTCCGGGGCTGACGCATGTGACGAACCCTGACGTCTCGCAGCCGCTCGCCTCCATGTTCGTGGGGCAATCACTCACCAACGGCTGCGGCGAGTGCCATCAGACCGCGCAGTATCCGTTCCTGGAGGAGTGGTCGCAGTCGGCGCACGGCCTGGTGCCGCGCGCAAGCAGCAGCGCAGGGGTAAACGAGCCGTGCCGTGACTGCCACACCGGCAACGGCGCACTGCAGGCGTGGGGCGCCGACGTGCGATACGCCGAGCAGGACAGCCTGGCTGCCGTTGCTGGTCACATGCCCATCGTGTGCGGGGTATGCCACGATCCCCACGACGCGACCAATGACAAGCAACTGCGCTACCCGATTACGGTGGCAAGCGTCAGCGACAACCTGTGCATGAAGTGCCACCACTATCGCTCCCAGCCGGACATCGCCGCGAACCAGCGCGGACCGATGTCGCCGCAGGGTCCCCTCCTCCTCGGCTCGGCCGGCTGGCGATCGCCGGACTTCGGGCCCGTTGACACGACGATCCACGGAACCCACGGCTCCTCGCGCAACGAGGATTTGTGCGTCACCTGTCATGTGGCACGCATGGATGTGAAGGACGCGAGCGGGGCGGTGGTGTTCAACTCCACAGGTCACCTCTTCGTGCCCATTCCCTGCCTCGACGCCACTGGCAAGCCCACGGTCGACGAGGGCTGCGACGAGTCGCAGCGCAGCTTCGCCGCCTGCGCCAGGAGCGGCTGTCACGGCGACCAGAGCGTGGCCCGCAACGCCAAGGAGGTGGCCACCGAGCGCATCTCCCTGCTGGTGCAAGAGGTCAACGCCATGTTGGCGCAGGTGCCCAAATCGGCGTTCGTCAATACGGACAGCGTGATCACCCCTGGCGAAGGAGCCAAGTTCAATGCTGCCCTCGGCGCCATGGCCGGCTCGCCGGTCCACAATCCATTCCTGATGGAGGCACTGCTCACCGCCAGCATCAAGCAGCTCCAGAAGAGCTATGGCATCCCGGCGGTCGCCGGCATCACGCTCGAGAACATTCTCCCGGCCAGGAGAATAGCGCCTTGATGGCGCGCGGACGCGCCGATCCTTATTAATGCCCGGGACCAGACTCGAGGGGTCTGTGCGGGTTGTTTCCTGCTGGCTGATGCTGGCCGTCGCGGTTCTCTCATGCTCGCGGGCGCCCGAGCAGGCGGCCGGGGATTCAGGGATGGCCGCCTCGGGGGACTCCACGGCCGTGGACTCGTCCGCCGCCTCCTCGCAGCCTCCGACCGTCCCAACCAGCGCCTTGACCCGGGCTTCTCGGGTAGCCGTTTCCCTGGGTCCGTACGCCTTCCGGCACGAGAAGCACCGGAGCCTCCAATGCGTGCGCTGCCACGCCGCGGTACCGGGACATGCGGCACACACGAATGTGGCCTGCACGTCATGCCACGCCCCGGTACCCGCCACGGGCCCGCCACCCGCAGGGGATCAGTGCGCCGGCTGCCATCACGCCACAGCGCAAGGACGACCGTGCATGAGCTGCCATGCCGCGCCCGCGAGCCGCGGGCCCGTGACGCTCAATCTCGAATGGAAACTGTCGGTGTGGCCCACGCCGCGGCAGCGAAGCGTGACCTTCGACCACGGATGGCACACGAGCGTGCAGTGCTCGGACTGCCACATCAACCAGCCGCAACTCGTGCCGACGAAGGCCTGCGGATCCTGCCACGTGCACCACGAAGGCCAGGCCAACTGTCGCACCTGCCACCAACCACCGCCGGCCGGCGTTCATACCAACGCCGCTCACAACGGGTGCGCGGGCTCGGGATGTCACCAGAACGCTCCAGTGAAGGTTGCCACGCTGTCGCGCGATGAATGTCTCCTTTGCCATGCGGACCGGGTAAACCATGAACCGGGCCGGGTCTGCGCCCGGTGCCACATGCTCCAACCGCCCCAGGGTTCGGCCAATCAGACCGGGGGTGCGTCCCGATGAATTCCCGGCGCCCTCTCGACGTTCGATTCGATATCGATGCGCGTCGCGCGTCGCTCCGCGCACGCGGGACGCTCGTGGCCGCGCTCCTCAGCACCTTGCTGGTCTCCGCGCGGCGGGTGGATGCACAGCATGTCCGGATCAGCGGTACCACCACCATGAACTACGTGGAGCTGCGACCGCTGCGGATCGACAGTGTGTTGTCGTCCACCACAACGGGTGATGCGCTGCTGCGCCGCGCCCCCGACGGGCGCACGGTCGAGTGCGTCGATCCGGCGCCGTACTGCTACGTATACGGGAGCGGAACCACGGCCTCCTCCGCACCGGCGCTCCAGGATCTGCGCGTGAGCGCGTGGGGGTTTGGACGCGGTGTACGTTTCTACGCCGACGTTCGCGGCCGGGCCGTCGTTGCAGGAAGCAACAGTCTCTGGCCGCAGGCCAACGACCATTTCGACGCCCTGGAGGCCTACCTCGAACTGGAGCGCCCACGGTATCGCGTGCGTGCCGGCCGGCAGTGGGACGTGAGCGGGCTGACATTCAACAACTTCGACGGCGCGTCGGTGCTGCTGCGCCCGACGAGGGCGCTGAGCGTCGAAGCGTACGGCGGATGGACCCTGGAGAACGGGCTCAACGAGCCGGTGACCAGTGGCGCCCTGGCGGCCGTCGAGCCATTTGCCCCGGAGTCGCGCGGTGTGCTTCTCGGCTTGCGCGCGCAGGCGCGGCCGGTCCCGGCGCTGTCGCTGTCCGGCGTCTACGAGCGCACCATTGCGGCGAATCGCAACGGACTCTATTCGGAGCGGGCGGCAACGAACGGAATGCTCCGTGGCGACCGGATGTCGTTCGACTGGGCAGCTCAACTCGACCTGGCGACGGCCGATCTGAACGAGCTGCGCGGACAGTTTCACTACACGCTCAACCCGCGTGTGACCGTCCGTGCCTTCGCCCGCCGACACCGGCCGTACTTCGATCTGTGGACCATCTGGGGCGCGTTCGGCGCCGTCGGCTACGTCGACGGCGGAGCGGGTGCGAGCTGGCGCCGCGGCGACGGCGCGGTCACGTTCGACGGCCAGGTCTCACGCCGCCACTACCTCGATACCGACGTCGCCGTCGACTTCGCACCGCTGCACTCCAGCGGGTGGTCGCTCAACGGCTCCGGCGCGGTCCGCCTCGCTCCGCAATGGGCCGTGGATGCGCAGTACGGTCTCGACCTGGGTTTCGGCACCGCGAGGAGCCGGGCAGGTCTGCAGTTGCGTCGCTCCCTCGCGGACGGCAATTCCGTCGCCCTCAGCGGCACGGCCTTCCAGACAGCCGACGAGCTGCGTGTGCGCAGTGGCACGGTGGTGGGAATAGGACTGGATGGCGCACTGCGCCTAAATAGTCGCAGCCGGCTGAACGCGTCCGTCTTCGATTACCGACACGTGGGAAGGGTCCCGGAGAACGGACCGAACTGGAGCCAGCTGCGCGCCACCATCACATGCACCTGGGCCCTTGGCGCCGAGCCAGGGTTGCCGGCGCCAGGAGGAATGTGATGCGAGTCGCTGCTCTCGCTTCACCGCTCCTGATAGGTCTCCTCGTCACCGTTACCGCGCAGACGGCTCCCTTTGCGCCAGGCCGGGCGACCGACGCGTATGCCCAGCCGGCAACGCCGCAGTTTCCACACCGCCGGCACGCGGGGTTGTTTACCCAGTGCGCCACGTGCCATTCCGGTGTGCCGACGGGCGACACGGCCAGGATGTTCCCGCCGTCCGGCGCCTGCGCGAACTGTCACGACGGCACGGTGCAGCCGCCTGTGAGCTGGATGGGCCCGACGCCACGGATCTCCAACCTGGCCTACTCGCACGTGCGGCATCAACAGTCGATCGACTCTGCCGGCGATCGGCTGACCTGTCTCGATTGTCACCGCACGCCGGGAGACACGAGCGCAATGGCAGTGAGCGGGCCTCAACCACAGTATTGCATCGGATGCCACGCGCATGCGGCTCCCGAGCACACGGACACGGCGGCGCGCTGCGCCACGTGCCACGTCGCACTCGTCCGCACCCGGTTGCCTGCTTTTCGAGTCGAGATGCTGCCAAAACCGACCGACCATGCGGCGCCCGACTGGGTGATGCAGCACGCACCTTCCACTCCGGGCATCGCGACTGGCCGCTGCGCCATCTGCCACGCGCGGGAGAGCTGCCAGCGCTGTCATTTCAATGCCGCCACGATTCCGGCCATCCGCGCGCTCGAACCCGACGACCGCATCGCCGCGCTGGTGCGCGGACGCGCGCCATCGTACCCGAAGCCGGCGAGCCACGACACCGGTACGTGGCAGTGGAAACACGGTACTGTCGCCGGTGGTGGCGGGGTCGGCACGGGCGGCGTTGTGGCGGCCACCAGAACGTGCAGCAACTGTCACGTCCAGGCGAGTTGTCGGACCTGTCATCGCTCAGGCGTGACACCGGCCATCGACGCGCTGCCGGCGCCGGGAGCCGACACCCTTTTCGGGGTGCATATCCCACAGCGGCCGGTTCACGCAACCGGATTCCTGAAAGACCACCCCGCCCAAGCCGCAGCAGGCGGCGCATGTGCCGCCTGCCACGCCCGCAGCTTCTGCGTCGACTGTCACCAGGGCCAGAAGGCACAGTACCATCCGCCGAACTTCGTCGAGCAGCACGGTCCGGAGGCCTATGGCAGCGACGCGCAGTGCACAGCCTGTCACAGCACCGAAGCGTTCTGCCGCACGTGTCACATGCGGACAGGAAACGGCGCGCGCACGCGCACCAACGCGCCGTTCCACAGCGCGCAGCCGCTCTGGCTGCTCAACCACGGCCAGGCCGCTCGGCAGGGGCTCGAGGCCTGCGCCGCCTGTCACACGCAGGCCAGCTGCGCGCAGTGTCATTCCGCCACCGGCGGCTGGGGAATCAATCCGCACCCTGCCGGCTTCGATGCCAAGCGGGCGCAGCAGCGCAATCCGCAGAGCTGCCTGCTCTGTCACACGAAGGTCCCTGGTGCGTAGCCCCCGCGTGCGAATCACGAGGCGGGGGGCAGCGCGTGCGCTGGTGCGCGCGCCGGCACTGCTGACGCTCGTCGCGCTGCTGGCCGCCCCGGCGGGCGCATGGGCGCAGCAGCTACCGAGCTCGCAGGTTTGCATTGACTGCCACCTCAAGCAGCGGGATGAGCGGTTGTCGGCCCCGGCGAAGAACTTCGAAACCGACATCCATGCGCAGAAGGGCTTCAGCTGCCTCGACTGCCATGGCAACGTCACGCAGCATGGCGACGATCCGCGCAACATCACCCCGGGCGCGGGTTTCCTGGCCAAGCCGGCCCGTCGCGACATCCCCATCCTGTGCGGCCGCTGCCACTCCGATGCCGGGTTCATGAAGCGCTTCAACCCGATGCTGCGCGTGGACCAGGTGGCGGAGTATCGCACCTCCGTGCACGGCAAGCGGCTGCTCGAATATGGCGACACGTCGGTCGCGACCTGTATCGACTGCCACCCCGCGCACCGCATCCTGCCGCCGTCCGATCCGGCGTCCTCCGTGTACCCGACGCACGTGCCCGAGACCTGCGGCCGCTGCCACTCGGATTCGAAGCGCATGGCGCGCTACGACATTCCGACGAACCAGCAGAGGCTGTGGACGGAGAGCGTGCATGGCCAGGACATGCTGAAGCAGGGCGACCTTTCGGCGCCGGTCTGCAACAGTTGTCACGGCAATCATGGCGCCACCCCGCCAGGCGTGGCGGACGTGCCCCACGTCTGCAGCCAGTGCCACTCGACCGTCGCCGACTACTTTGCCGCCAACGGACACGACAGCATCTTCACGGCTAACAAGCTTCCGGGGTGCGTCACCTGTCACAGCAATCACGACATCGTGCAGCCGGCGGAGACGACGTTGACCGCGCGCGCACACACGGTGTGTCAGCGGTGTCACGACGCCGACACTCCTGCCGGCCGCCAGTTCCTCGCCATGCGGACGCTGCTCGATTCGTTGCGCACGGCGCAGGAGCACAGCCAGAACGTACTCGACGAGGCCAACAACCTGGGCATGGACGTGAGCCAGGCACAGTTCGATCTGAGCGAAGTGACCACCGCACTGACGAAGGCGCGCACCGCGGTCCATTCGTTCCGGGCGGATACGGTGGCGAAACAGGTCGCGGTCGGCCTGAAGACCGCCACCGGGGCGGCCGGTCAGGGCCAGGCCGCGCTCGCGGAACACCGGTATCGGCGCCTCGGCCTGGCCATCTCCGTGCCTATCATTCTCGGACTCGCTGGCACCCTCTGGCTCCGGCTCCGCATGATCGAGGCCGAGCAGCGCGACGAGGAGGACGAGCATGTCACGACTGGAAAGAGGACCCGTTGACGCCGGGGGCCGAGGGTGACGCGCGTCCGGCCGCTCACGAAGACCGCCTAACGCTCCGCGGCTCGGCAGATCCGCTTCGACACACCACTCCGCACCCGACCGCCATGACCCGCAAGAAGTTCATCGACTGGCTGCTCGGCACCACGTTCGGTGGCCTGCTCATCGCGGTGTTCTATCCGATGTTTCGCTACGTCGTGCCCCCCGAGGCCGGGGAGTCTTCCGTCAACTCGGTCACGCTCACGATGAAGCCGTCGGATCTGAAACCCAACTCCGGCCAGATCTTCAAGTTCGGCAACGAGCCGGCCCTCATCATCCGGACTTCGGCCGGCGAAGTTCGCGCGTTCACTGCCGTGTGCACCCACCTCGGCTGCATCGTGCAGTACAGCGCCGAGAATACCGATATCTGGTGCGCGTGCCATAACGGCCACTACGATCTCCACGGCCGCAACGTCTCCGGGCCGCCGCCAAGGCCGCTCACGCCGTATGCCGTGAACGTGCGCGGCGACCAGATCGTCGTGAACAAGGAAGCCTGACGATGGGCGAGCCACCAGCCGGCCGCGGAGCCCGCCTCTGGACCTGGCTCGACGATCGCATCGGAATGAGCGACGTGCTCCCGCTCATCCACAAGAAACGGGTGCCGGTCCACCGCCACAGCGTCTGGTATTTCCTGGGCGGGATGGTGCTGTTCCTGTTCGTCATTCAGGTCTGTACCGGCATCCTCATGCTCTTCTACTACCGGCCCAGCGCCGGCGAAGCGTACGAGTCGGTCCAGTTCCTCATGACGCAGGCCAAGTTCGGATGGCTGATCCGCTCCATCCACGTCTGGGGCGCCAACCTGATGATCTTCGTGCTGTTCATTCATCTGTTCAGCGTGTGGATCCTGAAGGCCTACCGCGCGCCCCGCGAGCTGACCTGGCTGAGCGGCCTCGGCCTGCTCGGCCTCACCCTCGGCCTCGGGTTCACCGGCTATCTGCTGCCGTGGAACACGCTCTCCTATTTCGCGACGCGGGTGGGCACGTCGATGGCCGGCGTGGTTCCCGGCATCGGTCCATTCATCGAACGCATGCTGCGGGGCGGGACAGACGTGACCGGCGCGACACTCACCCGCTTCTACGCGCTCCACACATCGCTGCTGCCGGGCCTCACGTTCCTGTTTCTCGGGATACACGTCCTGCTGGTGCAACGTCTCGGGATGAGCGTGCCGCCGGGCGTGGAGCGCAAGGGCGCGCCGCGCTCCGTGCCGTTCGTGCCGAACTTTCTGCTCCACGACCTCATCGGGTGGCTCCTCGCCCTCGGCACCATCGCCGCGCTCGCGGTGTTTTTCCCCGGCGAACTCGGGACGAAAGCCGACCCGTTCAGTCCGGCCCCCGCTGGTATCAAGCCCGAGTGGTACTTCATGGCGCCGTACCAGATGCTGAAGTACCTCCCCGCCAAGGTGCTCGGCCTCGATGGCGATGCCTTCGGAATCGTGGCGTTCAGCCTCGTCGCCTCGCTGCTCATCTTCATCCCTTTCCTCGACAAGCCGGGAGAAGACGGAGCGTACCGCCCGACCTGGCGTATCGCCGGCTTCGCCACGATCGCCTTCCTCCTCGTCTTCACCTACGTCGGCCTCAACTCCTGACGGCCAGGTGAGCGGTCGTCGCCAGGCCGCCACGATGGAGGGGTACGTCGGAGTCCCCCCGACCCGGCCGAGGAGCGTGCGAGCCTCGCTTCACTCGCCACGCAGCGATTCGATCGGGTCTACGTTGGACGCGCGCCGCGCCGGCAGGTAGCTCGCCAGCAGCCCGACCGCGACCATTGAAGCAGACATCGCCATGAAGGTAACCGTGTCGAGCGCCGCGACACCGAAGAGCAGACTCCCGAGGATGCGCGTGGAGGCCACGGCGACCACGATGCCGAGGACCACCCCCACCGCGACCAGTCGTGCTCCCTGCACGACCACCATGCGCCGCACCTGCTCGCCCCTGGCGCCGAGCGCCATCCGGAGACCGATCTCCCGCGTCCGCTCGGTGACGATGTACGAGAGCACGCCGTAGAGTCCCACCGCACCGAGGATCAGCGCCAGCGTGGACAGGATGCCGAGGGTCAGCATCGTGAACGACAACTGCACCATCGAGTCCGCCGCCAGGCCCGCCATGGTGAAGATGCGGTACATCGGCGCCTCCGGCGCCACCTGCCTCACGAGTGCGAGCACGTCGGGTGCGATGTGCTCGGCCCGCGGCGTCTTCACCACATACGCCGGCGAGGAGATGAACCAGCTCGTCGGGGTGGGTCCGACGAGAGGCAGATAGACGAGCGGCTGCGGCGTGTCGCGGAAGCCGTACTGCATCACGTCCTCGACCACGCCCGCGACCGTCACCCATGTGGAGTCTCCCCGCTGCTGCATTCGCCGGCCAATGGGATTCTCGCCGGGCCACAGCAGCCTCGCTGCCGACTGGCTGATGACGACGTTCCCACGCCACGACGTCTCCTCGGCTCTCTCCAACGTTCTGCCGCGCAGCAGGTCGATGCCCATCGTCCTGAAATAGTCGCCAGCGGCAAAAGTGTAGTTCAGCAGCACACCGTCACCACCGACCATCGCTTCACTGAGAAAATGCGCGCTCGCCGTTCCCTCGTTGAGCGGCACGTTCTCCACCAGGCCTACCGATTCCACGCCCGGGAGCGCCCGGAGACGATCCACGAAATCCAGATCGAAGCGCGCGAATGATGGACCGTCCTTCAGCTGCGGCTGGTCCGGCGCAATCTGGAACGTGAAGATATCCTTCGTGCTGTAGCCGGGGTCGACGTGGCTGAGTGCACGGAAACTGCGGATGAGAAGTCCCGACCCGATGAGCAGCACGAGCGCCAGCGCCGTCTGCCCGATCACCAGGCTGTCACGCGCCCAGCTTCGTCGGTGCGTCGCGCCGCGCCCTCCTTCACGGAGCCGCGCGAGGTCCGGCGCGGAAGCCCGAACGGCCGGACCGATGCCGCAGGCGATGGCCGAGAGCAGCACGGCGGTCACCGTGAACAGCAGCGTCGTGGCATTGATCCCCACGTCCTCGAGGCGCGGAATCCCCGCGGGCGCGGCATGGAGAAACGTCGGAAGTCCCGCGATCGCGAACATCACGGCGAAGACGCCCGCGAACGTCGCGACCACGACCGCTTCCGAGATCTGCAGGCGGATGAGTTGCCCTCTGGCAGCTCCGATGGCGCGACGCACGGCCAGATCGCGCTGCCGCCCCTCGGCGCGCACCACGAACAGGTTCGCCACGTTGGCACACGCAATCAGCAGGACAAAGCCGACCGCCCCAACCAGCACCCAGAGCGGAGAGGCAACGCGACCCAGGAGCTGCTCCTCGAGCGGGCGCACGACGGCGCGGTGCTGCAAAATCAGGCGCGCGTACGCCGGCGATCCGCCGAAGCGCTCCGGCAGGCGCCTGGACAGCGTGGTGAGTTCCTTCGCCAGTGTCTCGGTGGTGACGCCCGGCTTCATCCGACCCACGAGCGATGTCCCGAACCGACCCGGGACGATCGAGTCGCCAGTGATTTCACTCGAGAGCCAGAGGAGCGTGCCGTCGTTGGGGAAGCGGAACTCCGGTCCCATCACGCCGATCACGGTTCGGGGAGCGCCACCCATCTCGTACGACCGCCCAATGACCGCCGAGTCGCGGCCGAACCACGTCGTCCAGAGTGCGTAGCTGATCACGGCAACGCGGCTCCCATCGTCCGCCACCGGCAGCCGACCGAGGATCGGCTTCGCGCCAAGCGTCGAGAACAGCGAGTTCGTGGGCCACGACATCCGGACGCGCTCCACACGGTCGCCCGCGCGCAGCGTGTTGGTGAACGAGTTGAACGTCGAGACGTCCTCGAGCAGACGCGACTGCTCCTTGTACTGCACGTAGAACTCGGACGACACGCCGAACTCCGCGGGGAAATCGGAACCCGGTGCGGAGGCCGCGATGTATACGAGTCGATCGGCGTGGCCGTATGGCAGAGGCTTCAACAGGACGGCATCGACCACGCTGAACATGCCCGCATTGGCGCCGATCGCGAGGCCGAGGGTTCCGATCGTCACCGCCGCGAATCCGGGAGATCGCCTGAGCGAGCGCGACGCGTGGCGCAGGTCCCGTGCCCATTCACTCAGGGTCGACCGCATATTCCTCTCCTTCATCGTAGGCGGAGGTGCGCTCACCCAGGTGGGACTCCATCGCTCGGCGACGGCCGATCGAACGAGATCCAGCGCCGTGACAAGCGTGCACCAGAGCGCCGCCGGGAATCCGCGCGACCGCGCGCGGTCATAGTCGCGCTCGACCTGCTCGGTGATCCCCGCGCCGAACTGCTCCCGGAACGCAGACGGGAACAGTCGCACCAGCAGAGTCAGCACAGATCTCACGGGCGGCCCTGGGCCACGCCGAGTCGCTTTTCGGCGACCGTGGCGGTGCGCTTCAGCCGCCGAGCCTCGGCAGTGAGTGCCCTGCGCCCGGCTCCGGTCAGTCCGTAGTATTTCCGCGCGTGACCCGGGTGGGGCGGAGGCATGTCAGCCGGCGTGGTCTCGGAAACCAGTCCGGAGGTCATCAGTCGAGCGAGTACGCGGTAGAGTGAGCCTGCACGGGGGGTCAGCGTGCCTGCGGACTCCGTAGCCACGGCGTCCTTGATGGCATACCCGTAGAGCGGACTGCTTGCGAGCGCCAACAGCACATGGTATTCGAGGATGCTCATGCCGCTCTCGTGTTGAGTTCTCCGCGCTGCACGGCCGACCGGTTCCGACAAATACAGCGGCGGTAAATATGCTGAAAGAGTATTTATACGAAATACCGCCGACAAGTGGGTCGGCGATGGTCGGGCAGCCAGTGCTGGGACGAACCGGACACGTGCGTGCGCGTGGCGCGAGCGGTCGGGTGGCTCGCAATTGGGCGCCCACGGGGCGTTGCGTCGATGATCGACCGAGCCGCCGACTGCAGCAGGGGTCAGCGTCGCGGCGTATTGCCGATAGAATTCAGTGGTGATCGGACAACGGCCGCGGGGAGGTTGCCTGATGCCCCGCGGTTCCACGTCATTTCCGCGTGCTTTCGGGAGCGATGAATATGCGTGTGGCTCAACGGCAGATCAGGAATGGACTCGCCAGCGCGGCCGTCGTGCTCATTCCGGCGATGGCGGCCTCGCAGAATCAGGCGGGCGGCACGATTCCCTGCGTGATGCATTCCTGCCAGCTCGTGATCGACTGGGGCCCGGGAAAGAATTCGGGAAACTACGGCGCCGATGAGCGGTACGGGTCGGGTGATGATTTCGAGACTGCGCTGCGACACGCGCTCACGCTCCACGCGCTCCGGCTGCAGGGGATGGACGCATCGTTCTCGATCACCGTGCGGCCCCAGGTCGACACCCGTTCGCTCTGCGACCGATTGCCGGGCACGGGGAGCCGGTATACGTGCGTGGCGCCGTCGGATGTCGCGGTGCTGTTCACCAGCAACGACGATTCGGTGAAAGCGCCAGGCGACACCCGGTGGTTCAATCGGTGTGGCGGAGACCGGTCGCACGCCACGATGGCCCAGTTCGGGGCCTACGTCGGAGAAATGGTCTGGTATTCTCTTCTCGGGCCCAAGCCGAAGGAGAAGCGGCCGGCACTGCGATGCTGAGGGCCCATATGAACCGGGGGATTGCGCCATGAGGAGCAGGCCGGTGCTTCGTGCGACGATGGTGCTGGCGGTGGCGGGTACCGCCGTTCCGGCCTCTGCCCAGCAGAAGGGGCCGGCCCTCTCGCCCCTGCTCGTGGTGCCGCCTCCCGCGGTGCAGCGTGCCGTGGCGCGCGGCACACGCGCCGTCAACGGTGCCCCCGGGCCGCGCTACTGGCAGAACGGCGCCAACTACGACATCCACGCCACGGTGTCACCGCGCGATTCCCTGCTGCGCGGCGACGAGACTATCGTCTACTTCAACCGGTCGCCCGATACGCTGTCGCATGTGGTGGTGCACGTCTATCAGAACCTGTTCGCGGCCGGCGCGGCCCGCGAGCAGCCTAACGGGTGGACCACGGCCGGTCTGGTGCTCGATCGGCTGGAGGAGGAGGGTGGCGTGCTGCCCATCCCGCCGGGCATCGCGGGCACGCCGGCGTTTGCCATGGGCGATACCACGCAGGTCATCGGTACATTGCTGATCGTCCGGCCGCACCGGCCGCTGCTTCCCGGGGATTCGGCGACGTTCCACATCCAGTGGCACTTCACTATCCCGCCGGCGAACGCCGACCGCATGGGGATGCAGGACGCCACCACGGCCCAGGTTGCCCAGTGGTATCCGCAAGTAGCCGTGTACGACGACCTCCACGGCTGGGACGAGCAGCAGTACACCGGTACCGGAGAGTTCTATCTCGACTACGGCCGCTTCCGGTACAGCATCACGCTGCCCGCCCGATTCCTCGTGGGCGGCACCGGCACCCTGACCAACGCCGACGCGGTGCTGCCGCCATCTGTTCGGCAGGCGCTGGACGGCGCGATGCGGAACGACGAGATCGCGCACGTGGTCACGCCGTCCTCGTCAGGCGGCGGCGGGGCGACAGTGGGACGACCGGGCGATCTGCTGACCTGGACCTTCACGGCGGACAGCGTGCGCGACGTGGCGTTCTCGTTCAGTGACCACTACCTGTGGGACGCGACCCGGGCCCTGGTCGATTCCGCGGCGCATCGCTACGCGGCGGTCAACGTGCTGTACCGGCCGGGCGCCCCGGGCTTCACGCAGGTGGCCGCGATGGCACGGAGCGCGCTGGAATCCCATTCGGCGCGCATGGTGCCCTATCCCTATCCCCAGCTCACCGAAACCGAAGGCGGCAGCGGTGGAATGGAATACCCCATGACCGTTTTCGTGCAGGCCTACGCCGATACCTTCCGGCTGGACGGCGTCACCGCGCACGAGATCGGCCACGAATGGTTCCCGATGCTGGTCGGGAGCGACGAGACGCGATACGGCTGGCAGGATGAAGGGCTGAACACGTTCGACACGTTCTTCGCCACCGATGATTACTTCCGGACGACGAATCAGGACCGGGGCCGGATCGACTCGCGCGACACGTACGTGGCGTTCGCGAAGAGCGCCGACGAGGATTTCACGATGATGTCCCCGGCCAATGCATTCGGCGTGTCTCCGAATTCCGGCTACGGGCCCGAGGCCTACGACAAGCCGGGCTCGACGCTCTGGGCCCTGCGCACCATTCTGGGGCCGGATCTCTTTCACCGGGCGTACGTCACGTACATCCAGCGGTGGGCCTACCGCCATCCCACGCCGTGGGATTTCTTCAACGCGTTCGCCGACGTGACGCACCAGAACCTGGACTGGTTCTGGGAGCCCTGGTTCTTCACCAACGAGCGGCTCGATCAGGCGGTGACCAGCGCCGAATCCAGTCGCGGCAAGGTCAGCGTGACTGTCGAGAACCTGGGCGGCCTGTACGCGCCGGTCGATCTGACCGCCACACTGGCCGACGGGTCGCTGGTGTCGTGGCGCGAACCGGCGTCGGTATGGTTCGTCGGTGCGCGACAGATCACCTCAACCCACGCCGTGAGTCAACCCGTCACCCACGTCGCCATCGATCTGGCGGGGAATTTCCCGGACGTCGACCGCGGCAACAACATGTGGAGGAAGCCGTGAAGCAACGGAGGGCTGCGGCTACGGGGTTGGGCATCCAACCCCACCGACAACCTCACGTGTACGTGGCTCCGCCGCCAGGCGCCCTGCGACATTCCAGCCTTCACCCACCAGTTCCATGACCACCCCATTCATCATGCATCCCGGCCGCTCGGGCCCGTTCGGCGCCCTGATGGACGAGTACGCGCGCGCCGCCGAAGACTTCTGCCGCGTGGTGGAGACCTTCGACCCCCCGCGGTTCATGACGGAACGCGCGTCGAACAATCCAAATACCGTTTCGCCGAAGTCCATCTGTGTGCACGCCTGCGGCGCGGCCCATCGGTACGCGCATTACATCCGGAAAGCACGCGGCCAGGACTTCGTCGAACCCTACGACCTGGACCCCGCCCGGATCGGCTCGCCACGTGACGTGCGTGGGGCACTCGCCGAGGGAATCACGTTCACCGAAGCGACCGTCGAGCCGTTGTTGAACGCGCCACAGGAAGAGATCCAGGGACTGACATTCACGGTGCGGTGGGGACCGGTCTACGATCCGGAGATGATTCTGGAGCATGCCGTCTGTCATCTGTTGAGGCATCGGAGGCAGCTCGAGCGGTGGTAGCCTGACGGGAGCGCTGGTGCGATCACCTGCCGAGGCGGCCTCTGAGTCGTGAACCAATGGAATCGTCGGGACCATCAGCTCGCCTGACCCGGGAACAACGTGCCGCGCTCGACCCGCGGGTCGATCCGGCACGTCTCGAAGCCTTCCTGGCGCGGATTCCGCTGGCCGCAAGGCGGTTCGCGCTGAACGCGTGCCTTGGCGAGCCCGATCCGGAGATCCCGGGTATCGTGGGGTCGATCAACCGGGAGCTCGAAGCAGCCTGGCGGGACGTGTGGCGCCGGGCCGAGCACGGCTTGCCCGGATCGTGAAAGCGGAACAGGTTGCGGCCAACCTCCATCGAGGAATACAGGGTTGGCTGATCGTGTCGTCGTCATCACCGGCGCCAGCAGCGGCATCGGAGCCGCTCTGGCCGGGCTGCTCGCGCAGAGCGCGTCGAGTCTTGTCCTCGTGGCGCGGCGCGAGGCGCTTCTCCGCGACGTCGCCGCGCGCTGCGGCGGGCGCGCCCACGTCATCGTCGCGGACGTCACCCGCCGCGACGACGTCAAGCGCGTGGTCGCCGAGTCGCTCTCCCGGTTCGGGCACATCGACGTCTGGGTGAACAACGCCGGCCAGGGGATCTCGCGTGTGCCCTCGCAGCTCACGGACCAGGATCTGGACGACATGATGCGGATCAACGTGAAGTCCGCGTTCTACGGCATGCAGGAAGTTCTGCCGCACTTCAGGGAGCGCGCTACCGGCCACGTGATCAACGTGTCCTCCATGCTCGGCCGCATTCCCTTCGCGGTCATCCGTTCCGCGTACTGTGGCGCGAAGCACTTCATGAATGCGCTCACCGCGACCTTCCGCGCCGAGGTGCAGGCGACGCATCCCGACATCCAGTTCTCGATTGTGTCGCCGCCGGTGGTGCGCACGGATTTCGGGCTCAGCGCCGTGCATGGAGGGCCCGATTCCCGTGGGCTGCCGCATTCGCAGAGCGCGGACGATGTGGCCGCGGTCATCGCCCGCGTGATCGAGACCCGGCAGCCCGACGTGTATACGATGCCGGGCTCGCGCGAACGGGTCGCCGGCTACTACGCCTCGTTAGGCGTGGACCCCTGATCGCCCCGCCCCGTTGGGCCGGCTCAGGCGTTCTTGTGGCCCGGCGCCGCTCCGCAAGACGGCCCTGGAATGCGCGCCTTGGTTCCTGAGACCAGTCAGAGCTGGATCTTCGCCTCGTCCAGCCGAGCGTCCGCACCTTCAGCTTCCCGTGGAATCGCGGATTGGACGCCGGTCGGGCATCCGCGACGGGACGTCAATACGATGGCCAGTTGTCGACCGACGTGTTTCGCAGCGGTATCAGGCCACCGAACCGTGCCGTTGCACTGGTAATATTGCACGAGTTGTACTCGAACGTCTTGTTCCCGTTGCCGACCGCGTTGACCGGGACAGCCTGCCCCAGGAGCACGTTCAGGCCCGACACCACCGCGCCACTCACGGTGTTGTTTCCGTTGGAGGTCAGCGTGCCGCCGACGAGGATGACACCGCTCCACATGTTCGAGCCGCTGATCGTGAGGTCGTTCCTGACAATGAGCACCCCGCGACCCGCACCGGGCACCGAGAACGCACCCGGCTGATCGACGTAGATCACCGGCCAATAGCTCGCGTTCGAGAAGCCTGGCCAGCTCCCGCCGGGGATGGTGATGTCGGGAGTGAGCGCCGCACCATTGACGATCCCGGCCCAGTCGATCTTCACCATCGAGTCCGCATTCGCCTGCGTTCCCATGTCGAGGATGGGCGGCGATCCGTTCGGGACGGTGGACCCTCCGTTCTGCGTGTAGCCGGGCACGGTCGGTACCGCCACGCCTGCCACCGACGGCGTTGCGCCGCAGGCGTCCACGCCGCTGATCGTCCCGGAGCCGCCGTTCTTGTGCAATCCGCTCAGGCTCGTCCAGGCGGAGAGCGTGCCCAGCGAGCCCGTGGACCATTGCGCGTATTGCGCGAAGATGCGCTCCGCGCTTGGCGTGTTCCCTGACCGGAACGCGGTACGGACCGCACGTGAACGCACGAGATAGGTCGCGGGGGTGGTTCCTGCGGCCGGCATCACGCGTTGCACGCTCACGTAGGCGTAGCCGGTGGGAAACGTGAAGTACACCGAATCGGGACCGACCCACGTGGGTGGCGCGAATCCGGCCAGCGCGCCGGTGGGATCCGCGATGAATTCGTCATACGCCGAGCGTGCGAGGTCGTATGCATCTACGCTGGCCTCGAAATCGCCCAGTGACTTGCGCTCCGATAACATCATGCTCAAGGTGCCTGCCACAGTCACGGAGAGCACCACGATCACCAGCAGCGACAGGATCAGCGCTGAGCCGCGGCGCGCCCGGCGGGGTGACCCGTAGCGATTCGCGGCTCGCCTGTTGCGCATGCTTCCTAGTTCGTTCGGTTGGAGAAGAACACCGCTGTTCGCACGGTCGCGGTTTCGGGCGTGGACCGGCCGAACCGTCCCTTCTCGCTCGCGCCGACGAGGACAAGCTCGATTCCATTGATTTCCGTGAGCGCCGGAACAGTCACGTCCGACGTGTCGTTGTTGTTCCGGAAAAAGCGAAAGCGCGACGAGGTATCGTACGGCGCGGCCAGCTCCTCGGCGGTGTTGGTGGCTTCGAGGGTGCGCCAGAGTGCCAGGCGGCCTGAGATGGATGTGGACGCGGCGAACGAATACCTGACCCGCTGATAGATGAACGCCGGCAAGCCGGCGGTGGCCGCAGCCGGGAACGCCGGGGTGATCGTCACCACGCGACCGCCGGGGACGGTCGTGATCTGCGCGGCCGTACATACCGCCGCACCAGCCGATGACAGGGTGATCGGCGTTTCGGTGTAGTCGTACGCGCCACTGCTGGCCCGATAGGCATAGCCCGACAGCGCGGCGCCGGCGAGCGCCACGGAGTCGGTGGGCATCATGCTCACCGCGGTCCCGGCGCCCGACGCCCCGCAGACCAGTCCCATGCTGACCGGAACGCGGAGCGTGACGGAGGAGGCTCCCGATGCGGAGATCGCGGCCGCCACGCCGTTGCCGTTCTCGACCATCCGACCCTCCGAGAGCAGCAGATTCACCGGCGAGCGCGCCACGTTGCGCGCGCCGCTCTGCTTGTGCTCCATGTCGGCAAAGCGTGTCTGGGAGATGAGCGTCCTGGTCAGACCAATGCCGACGATTCCCAGGAGGACCAGGGAGACCAGTACCTCGGCGAGGCCATATCCGGCGTGGTTGCGAAGAGCGAGGCGGGGGTTCATCAGTAGTTCAGCGGGTTGGGCAACGCACCCCTGGAACGAATCAGGTAGACGGTGTCCGCCCGAAGATGCGCGTTCGCCGGAATGACGATGAGTCGCACCTGGGTCGAGCCCGTTCCGACGGCGATGCTGATCAGCGCGACGCACCGCGTGTGCTTGAAGGGAGGCGTCGTGACGGTCGTGCAACCCGCAGCGTTGGTGAGGGAATCGAAAGGCAGCGCCGACAGGCGACTGAGCTGGAGCGCCAGGGTGGCCGAACGCCCTGTCAGCGTGCGCATTTGGCCGCCGCTCGACGCGGATTTCACCAGCGTGCCGGCCACGCCGAGCAAGCCGATGCTGAAGATCACCAGCGCGACGACCACCTCGACGATCGAGAGTCCGGCTCGCGCGCGAAGCCGGAGCGGCGTCCGGCCTTGCGAGCCGCAATGGCGATGAGTGCGGGAAATCATGCTCAGGGCACCACCGTTCTCGTGAGGCCCGTGCGCGTCACCACCACCTGCCGCGCGAACTTGCCGTCGGTCAACGTGATCGTGAATGCGCTGGAGGCCAGTCCGTTGGGGAAGAAGTCGACCGTTGGCGGTGAGAGGTCAACGGCGTCGAGTTTGAATTCGGAGGTCGCACCTAACGGGCGATGGCGGTATATCGTGCCGGCTGCACGATCGGCCAGCCGAAGCTCCTCGGAAGGGGCGTCGTAGGTGAGGCGCACCGGCTTCCGCTCGCGGGCCGCCAGTGAAAACGCCCCCTCGACATCGGACGCCACAGCGACCGAGGCTGAGATCGCCCGGTTCTGGCGGAGGAGCTGGTTCACTTTCGGCAGCGACATGGCGGCCACGATCCCGAGTACCGAGATCAGGAGCATGAGCTCCACAAGGGTCAGGCCGCGCCGGGATTTCATGGCAGTCCGAAATTCAGAGCGTCTTGGTCACGGATCCCTGGTGTGGTGCGTTCCGCGCGTTCCTCGGGACTGAACCCTTCACCGCGCTGTTATCGCGTTGCGCATAATGGACGAACGGGGCCAGCGGTCGTAATGACCGGATCGGGCGGGATGCACCAACCGCCTTACGTGTGACATGTTTGCGACCGACCGGATTGTGACCGGGCTCACAATCAGCGCCTGCTCATGCGGGCGGCGACCTACCGCAGCACCTCTTCCCCACCCTCGACCTGCGCCTCCATCTGCCGGCGCACCATGTCATGGTAGAGGCCCTGCGCGTCCATGAGCTCGGCGTGCGTACCGCGCTCGATCACGCGTCCCTCATCCATGAGCAGGATCAAATCGGCACGACGGATCGTCGACAGGCGATGAGCGATCACGAACGTGGTGCGCCCCGCGAACAACGAGCCCATCGACGCCTGGATGAGCTGTTCGCTCTCGGTATCGAGGTTGCTCGTGGCCTCGTCGAGAATCAGGATCTGCGGCGCCGCGAGAATCGCCCGCGCGATCGCCAGTCGCTGCTGCTGCCCGCCCGAGAGCTTCACGCCGCGCTCGCCGATGAACGTGTCGTAGCCGTCGGGGAGCCTGACGATGAACTCGTCGGCGTTGGCGCGCCGCGCGGCGTCGATCACCTCGTCGTCGGTCGCGTCGTGGCGCCCGTAGGCGATGTTGTCGCGCACCGACCCGTCGAACAGGAAAACGTCCTGCTGCACGATGCCCAGCAGGTCCCGATAGGTCCGGAGCTTGAACTCCCGGATGTCGGTCCCGTTGAGCAGGATCCGTCCCTGCCCGGGATCGTGGAACCGCGCCACCAGATCGGTCACCGTGGTCTTGCCGGCGCCGCTCCGACCCACCAGCGCCACCACCGACCCACCCGGCACAACGACGTTGAAGTCGCGGACCACCGGCGCGTCCGTCCGGTATTCGAACGACACGTCCTCGAACCGGATCTCGCGCACCAGCGGCGGCGCATCGCGCGCGTCGGGGCGGTCGGGCTTGTCCCCCTCCATCCCCAGCACGTCGAACACCCGCTCCATGGCCGCCAGCGACCGCTGCAGCTCGGAAAACGAGTTGACGATGTTCCACACCGGATTCAGGAGCAGGAACGTGTACCACTGAAACGCCATGATCGTGCCGATCGAGGCGCCGCCGCGGAGATTCAGGAATCCGCCGTACCACACGATCACGACGTTCACCACGCCGAGCAGCAGTCCCCACGATCCCCAGAGGACCATCTCGCGCCGCTGGGCGAACATCTCCTTCCGCAGCACGGTGTGTCGCCCGCGCATGTAGCCGAGCAGCTCGAGTGTCTCCTGTCGGAACGCGCGCACCACGCGGATGCCCGAGAACGTCTCGCCAACGCGCCCGTCGATACGTTCCGCGTCCTTGCGCAGCGAGCGGTAGATGGGCCGGATGCGGCGCGCGAACGTGAAGCTGATCAGCACGATGCCGGGGATGATCGCCAGCGCCATCAGCGCCAGCCGCCAGTTCAGCTTCGTCAGGATGCCCACCGCGATGATCAGCCTGACGAGTGAGATCGTCGGGGAGACCAGCGCCATCTGGAGCAGTCCGGTGGTGGTGTCGACGTCTCCGGTGAGGCGCGAGAGGATGCCGCCGGTCTTCATGTCGTAGAGCGTGGGGAGCGGCAGGTGCAGCATCCGGTTGAACAGCGCGCGCCTGAGCGACAGCATCACGCGCGTGTTGAGCAGCCGCTGGCGGTAGTCCTTGAGGACGCCGATCCCGTTCGACAGGACGATCACGCCCAGAAACACCGCGCCCGCCATGTTCAGGCGCGCGAACCGTGATGGCGCGTCCAGCGCCGGATTGAGCAGCACCCGGTCGATGATGAACCGCATGAACAGCGGCTCGATCATCTGCAGTCCGGCCACGATCAGGGCGAGCACGATGAACGCGCCGACGGCGTACCGGTGCGGCTTGAGCCAGCGGAGATACTGGCGCACGTAGGTGCGGCGTTTGGACTTGCCCTGGCGTGCGGGTGCCCCCGCCGCGGTCGTCAGGTCGGGGGGCTGGCCCTCCCTGGCAGCGCCGTCAGTCAGGGCCTTCCCGTCGGCTTCGGAATTCAGGACGTCATCGAGGCGCCGGTGCCTGTAGTCTTCGACGAAGCCGAGGTAGCGCTGGCGGGAAGTGCGTGCGGGAGCGGGCTTCCGCGGCGGATCAGTCATGCGGGTGGCTGCCACACGTCAGTCATGGAGCACTCGGATTGGCGTGAGCGCGAGGCCGAGCCACATGGACGGCTCGACCGGCCACGCGCATCGCGGACGTGGCTGGGTGACCAGTGGAGTTCGACAATCTCGGCGAACCGTGCGACCGGCGCCAGCGAGGCGGCCCGGGCAGGTATCGCTGATCTTCGGCCGGGCGACCTGCCCGGTGTGCCACGGGGGTCACCACGCGAAGCCGGGGGGAGCGGGGCGACCGGAGGGCGAGTGGACATCCAAGTGTCATGCCATGACACTTGGATGTATGCGGACCACCATACGACTCGAGGACGCCCTCCTTCGGCGCGCCAAGGCCCGGGCGGCGGCCAGCGGCCGCTCGCTGAATGACTTCATCGCGGATGCGGTCCGCGCGGCCCTTGCGCCGCGAGCGACGTCCACACGCAGGGTCGAGCTCCCCACGTTCCGGGGACGGGGGCTGCAGCCGGGCGTCGATGTGGATGACGGCGCCGCGCTCCTGGAGCTGATGGAGGCGCCGAGCGTCGCCGGTCCTGCGCACAACCCGTCCGGCAGCCCGACTGTCGCGAAGGTCGCTGAACCACCAACGGCTCGTGTCGAGTCGTCTGTCTCGGCATCGCAACCTCGTACCAGGCGGACCAACCGGAGCACGTCGTCGGGCGGATCGACATGATCCTGCCCGACGTCAACGTGCTGATTCACGCATTCCGTGAGGACGCACCGCGCCACGCGGAATTCCGCGATTGGCTTCAGGGGCGCGTGCGCGCACACGAGGCCTTTGCGCTCTCCGAGCTCGTGCTGAGCGGTGTCGTGCGCGTGCTCACGCATCCCCGCGTGTTCGCCCCGCCCACTCCCGTGGATCGTTCGCTCGCGTACGTGGAAGCCCTTCGGACACAACCGAATTGCGTGGTCGTTCAGCCGGGGCCGCGGCACTGGGACATTTTCACGCACCTCGTGCGCGATGCTTCGGCGAAAGGCAATCTGGTCGCCGACGCGTACCCCGCCGCGCTCGCCATCGAGCACGGCTGCGAGTGGGTGACGACCGATCGGGACTTCGCGCGCTTTCCGGGAGTGCGCTGGCGACACCCCCTGGACCGGATGAACGCCTAACGACAACACGGGTTGCCGCGAGGCCTGCACCAGTCGGACGACCGGATGGACGCCACTGGCCGGTCGCCGCGTGACGACGAGCGCATGGGTCGCGGTTCGGGGACGAGCCGCTGCATCCGGCCGTCGCTGCGCCGCCGCAAGGCCATCATGGTGTTGCGGTGCCGGCTATGACCCGCGAATCTGGCCGTCGCAGGCAGCAGGTCTCTCGTGTTGATGAAACGAGGTGATTCGCTCGTGCCGGCCTTGCCCGACGATGGATCGCTCGCCGTCCTGCTTCCGCTGCGTGACGCGCTCGGGGGCAGCCAGTGGCAGGTGCGAGGGCGTGGCGGCCAAAATGCGACATACGAGTCGAAGAATCCCGCACGAAGACTGAGCAGATCATCCGATGGTTGCGTTGCGGCGGAGTCCACACTCTTGCTACCGGCTTCATAAGGCCCGCGCGGCTCAATATGCGATGATCAACGTCGCGTTCCGCGCGAAGGCATGGGGCGCCGTAGGAGAGAAGGACGATGATCAGTGCAACCGGATGGCCCCAAACGGCCCAGTCAAGCCTGACGTCATATGTCCGTGATCACACCTCGTGAGGCGCAGGATCGTCATCATTCTCGGAGCGGGCGGCGGTCGATGTGCTGTCGCGCATCTCGATCCCTCGTGTTGATGGCCGCGGTCGCCGTTGCGTGCTCGCAGCCAACAGCGCCAGCAAACGTCCGGCCCACGGTTCTGGTGAAGAGCGCGCTGTGTGATGGTGCAGGCTGCCGGACGATCGAAGTTCGAGCATTCGTCTTGACCTTTGCGGTCCCTCAACCAATAGAGGGCTTCCGTGTGGTGGGGGAAGTGAACACCCGGTCGGCGTGTTTGACGTTTCCGGAATCCTGGACGCTGCGCGTATTCGGTCCAGCCGACACAACGACATTGGTATGGACTCCCTTCGACGACGACGGGATTCTTCTTGTCGCTGTCGACTCGGCGGCGTTCCACGGCGGCAGTAACTCTGCACAACGGGATAGTACTTTGCAGGGGATATGGCCGTTTGACGGCGTGGGCAGGTTCACCATGGGAGAGACGCCCGACTTTGTTCCGAGGGACTCGCCCGGGTGGGACGTGACCTTCCCCGGCCAGGCGTTTGCCGTGGATCCCGTGAGGGCCGATCGCTGTGCGGATTAGGCGAGCGCCGCCAGCAGAGTCCGGGGACGATCGGTCAGCCGACGAGCACGATCCCCCGAAGATCGGCGCGGCGCGGCCAGTCGCATCGCTTGACTTAGTCCGATGACTTAGCTAAGTTCGCCGCATGAAGCCGCGCCGACAGACTACCTACAACGTCCACGAGGCCAAGACGCATCTGTCGCAGCTGCTCGAGCGCGCCGCCGAAGGGTATGAGGTGATCATCGCGCGCGCGGGCACGCCGATCGCGCGCCTCGTGCCGGTCACCCGGTCCGATACCGCACGCCCGCTGGGGACCGAGCGGGGTCGGTTCGTCGTGCCGGACGACTTTGACGCGCCGCTCCCGGCGGACGTGCTCGACGCCTTCGCGACGTGAGGCTCCTGCTCGATACCCAGGTGTGGCTCTGGATGCTCGCCGCACCGGAACGGTTGTCCCGGAAGAGCCGCGCAGTCGTCGCCGCCGCCGAGAACGAGTTGCTCCTCTCGGCGGCCAGTGCATGGGAGATCGCGATCAAGCACGGCCTCGGCAAGCTCACGCTTCCCGAGCCGCCGGAGGAGTACATCCCGGGCCTGATGCTCCGCACGGGAGTCACGCCGCTGCCGGTCCACCACCGCCACGCACTGCGAGTGGCGTCGCTCCCTCCGCATCATCGTGATCCGTTCGATCGATTGCTCGTCGCGCAAGCGCAATTGGAAGACCTTCCGATCATGACCGCGGACCGAACGTTCCGGTCGTACGACATCGAGGTTGTAGCGGCGTAGTCAGGCGGACCGGGTGACATCGCGTACGACGGACCCTGCTCGCCCGGATCCGTGCGTGCCGCATCACGCCTCACTCGCTCTTCATCGCCACCAGCGGGCTCACGGCCGACGCGCGCCGCGCGGGCAGCCAGCAGGCCAGCAACGCCACCAGCCCGATGACCGCCGCCGCGATCAGATAGCTCGCGGCATCGGTCACCCCAACGCCGTACAGCTGGTTGCGGAGCGCCCTCGCGTAGAGCGCGGCACCCGCGACGCCGATGGCCAGGCCAATCGCGGTCAACGCGGCGCCTTCCCGCAACACCAGCGACAACACCTGCGCCGGACGCGCACCGAGCGCCTGCCGCACCCCGAATTCATAGCGCCGGCGCATGGTGGCATACGCGATCACACCGTACACGCCCACCGACGCCAGCAGAAGCGCCAGCGACGCGAAGGCCGCCGCGACGATCGACGTGAAGCGCTGCGCGGCACGCGCGCCCACCACGTAGTCGGACAACGGTCGCACGTCGTAGACCGGTAGCAAGGGATCGAGTACGTTCACGGTCCGGCGTATGGCCGGTGCGACCGACGCCGGATCTCCCCTTGTCCGCACCACGTACGCCATGGGATTGCGCTGCACCTGCCGTTCGGCAAAGAAGACCTGATCGGTGAGGTTCTCGAGCAGACTCCGGTGCCGCACGTGTCGTATCACACCAACCACCGTTGCCCGGAAGACCGGATGTCCGGTCACGAACGGGTCGGCCACGATCTCCTTGCCGATCGCGCTCTCCCCCGGCCACGACCGATTCGCCAGCTGATCGTCGACGATCACGACCGGCGACTGACGCTCGTCGTCGGCCTCGGTGAAGAACCGGCCTTCCACGAGTTGTGCGCCCACGGTCTCAAAGTACCCTGGGCTCACCGCTCGATTGTCGGCGAACGGCGCCTGCGATTCGTCCTGGCCGCGCCGCGACAGGTACGGGCCTCCCCAGTTCGGCACGTTGTCGTACGGCATGTGGCTCACACTGCCCACGCCCGTCACACTGGGCAGGGTAGCCAACTCTGTCTGCAACCGCCGGCCGAATTCGTTGAATCGCTGCGGATCGCCGTAACGTCCGCCGGGCAGCGAGATCTTGAGTGACAGCACGTGCTCACTGCGAAAACCGGGATCAACGCGCCTGACGCCGAGGAAGGTGCGAACCAGCAGCGATGCACCAACCACCAGCACCACGCTGAGCGCGATCTGCAGCACAACCAGCGCCGACCGGATGCGATGATGAATGGCGCCGCCAGCCCTCCGGCCGTCCTGCTGCAGCGCGACGGACACGTCGGTGCGCGTCGCCTCGGCCACGGGCGCGAGCGAGAACAGCAGGCCCCAGATCACGGAGGTCACGATCGTGAAGGCGAGCACCGGTCCGTCTATGGTGGCCAGCCCAAGCCGGCTCAGGCTCTCGGGCCGCCAGGCGAGCAGTGTGCGGAGGCTCAGGTACCCAACCGCCAGCCCCACCACCGTGCCGAGCCCCGCGAGCACGAGTCCCTCGGCGAGACACTGGCGCGCCAGCCGCCGCACGCCCGCGCCAAGGGCGATGCGCACCGCCGTCTCGCGGGTACGGCTCGCCGCCCGCGCGACGAGCAGGCTGGCCACGTTCACGCACGCGATCATGAGCAGAATTGCCACGCCGCCGAACAGCGCGAGCAGCATCGGCCGGAGCTGGCGTACGTCATCGGCCTGGAGTCCGACGGTCGTGAATTGGCGACCCGCGCCTCCGTAGTCCGCGAACTCGCGCGAGATCGCGGCGCCCACCTGGTCGATGTCGCGTCGCGCCTGCTCGATGGTTACTCCCGGGCTCATGCGGCCGACGACGCGGAGGTACTTCTGTCCGCGCGCGCCACGCGTGAGGGCGTTCGGGTTGAGCGGCGTCCACATTTCCAGATCGTCGGGGACATTGGCGTCCGGCGGCATCAACAGCCGGAATGACTCGGGCATGACACCGATGACCGTCACTGCCCCGCCGTTCACGTGGATCTGCCGGCCGACGATGCCGGGATCGCCGGCGAACCGGCGCTGCCAGAGGGGCCACCCGAGAAGGACGGCGCGCGGAGCGGCCGGCGACTCGTCATCGGCGGAGAACGTCCGGCCGTACGCGGCCTGGGCGCCCAGCATCGAGAAGTAGTTGCTGGTCACCAGACCGACGCGCAGCTGCTCCGGGTCGCCCTCTCCGGTGAGCGCTCCGGTCGTGGCCCAGATCGCGCCGAACTCCGAGAAGACCGTGGCGCGATCGCGCAGATCCTTCAGTTCCGGACCCGACAGCGGCGCCCGCGGATACCCTGCCGACGAGAGGTCCGACCAGACGAAGACCAGCTGCGACGGATCGCGGTACGGCAAAGGCGCCAGCAGCATCGCGTGCACGACGCTGAAGATCGCGGTGTTGGCGCCGATGCCCAGCGCGAGCGTGAGGATCGTGACGGCCGCGAACCCAGGCGACCGGCGGAGACTGCGAAGGGCGTATCGCACATCCTGCATGTTGTCCTCGACCGGTCGCGGGGGCACACCAGTATCGGTGGCCAGGTGGGCGCCCGCAATCTCTTTGGGAACGGGAGGCCGGTCTCGATGCCGGGTTCGGTCCCGGCCGACCGGCGGAGCAGCGCGAAGCTGGGGTCTCCGGCCAGACTCAGCCAGATAACGGGGATAGCACGAATCTGGGCGTCCGCCAACTGAGTTTTACGGCTAGCTGTCCACCGCCGGAGCAACCGTTAGCGACCCAGGGGGTGACGGAAGACACGCGGAACCAGAGGTCAGAGGCCCCACGCCGCACCGCTGTGGACTTTCCGCTGGAATTCCATCGCGCAACACGCGCCATGCAACCAACCTTCCTCTCGATGCATCGACGTGCAGGCCGCGTCTTCCCGGCGCCGACCGCGCTCGCCCTTTCTTTCGCGAGTGCCTTCGCACCCGGTCCGAGCGCCCGCGCCCTTCAGGTTCACGCCGCTGACACGGTGGTCAGGGTGGCCGGTAAGCCCGTGCACGCCGGAATCGCGGAGCTCGTCCAGGAGGTGAGCGTCGGTGTGGAGACCGGCAAGGACGAGTACATGTTCGGCGACGTGGCCGACCTCGCGGTGGGACGCGACGGATCGATGTACGTCTACGACCGCCAGGTTCCCGTGGTCCGCCTGTACGACGCTCAGGGGCGCTACGTCCGGAACATCGGTCGAAAGGGACAGGGCCCCGGCGAGTACGGCTCGGCGTCGGGCATCGCGCTCGCGCCCGACGGGCGCCTCCTGTTGTGGGACACGGGGAACTGGCGGATCAACGTCTATTCGGAGGTGGGCGACTACATCACGCAGCTGACCACCCCCAGCGGGTCGAGTGGAAGCAGCGTAGCGACCTACTCGCGCGCCCTGGCCGTCGACACGACCGGAGTGATCTGGACGCGCCGCACGCTGTTCAGCCGGCGATCGCCGACCGGTGGATTCGCGACGGTGTGGGTGCGATATCGCGCCGACGGCTCAGCCATCGACACAGTCGTACCGCCGCTGCCGGAGGCTATGCCGCATCAGCTCGTGGCCACGGCGAATGGCGGCCATGCGATATCCTCGGCAGGGGTGCCGTTCGAGCCGCGTCCTGTGTCGGCGATCAGCCCGTTCGGCTACTTCGTGACCGGCCTGCCCAATCGTTATGCGTTCGAGCTGCACGAGCCGCGGCGGCCGGTGGTGAGCATCCGGCGCGCTGATGCGAAGCCCGAGCGGGTGACCCGGGAGGAGCGCAACGCGGCTCGCCAGCGGGTGGAGGAGTCGCTGCGCCAGACCGATCCGTCGTGGAGCTGGAACGGGCCGGACATCCCCGACACGAAGTCGTACTATGACAATCTCTCTGTTGGGGACGACGGGCGCGTGTGGGTCGCCGTTGTGCCCGAGGTTTCGCCGCGGATCGGTTCGGTCAATTCCTCCGGGCCAATGGGCGCCGGGTTCAAGGGACAGGGCCGGCCGCGCAGCACGCTCACGTCGCGTGACGAAGAAGAACCCCATCCCGCGCTGTACGACGTGTTCGAGCGCGACGGCACCTACCTGGGCCAGGTCCGGATTCCCGCGCGCGTGTCCACCGTCGCGCGCCGCGGCGACCAGCTGTGGGCGGTGGCGTACGACGAGAACGACGTGGCGCGGATCAAGCAGTACAGAATTGCGTGGAAGTGAATAGAGGCAGCGGTCAGCAAATAGCAGTCGGAGGTCAGAACGCTGCCAGCTGACCGCTGCCAGCTGACCGCTGCCAGCTGATCTACTTTCCCCCGAGATGATCCTTCAGGAACGCCACCGTCCGCGGCCAGGCGTCCTTCGCCGCGGCAAGGTTGGCCGCTTGTTCCTCGGGTCGCGGCGGCGTGGTGGAGTCGTCCTGGGCGCGCATGAAGCCGTGGATCGCCCCGTCGTAATTCCTGCCGAAATAGTCCTTGTGCATGGCCTTCATCGCTGAATCGAGCGCCGGCATGCCCGCGCTGATGCGCGCATCCTTGGCACCGCTCAGCAGCATCACCGGCGTCCTGATCTTCGCCAGCGAGTCCGCGTCAGGCACCTGGCCGTTGAAGGGCGGCAGTCCGTAGAACGCCACGCCGCCCACGAATCCGTTGACGCCGCCGTTGATGACGTGCAGGAAGGTCGTGGTGCCGCCCCAGCAGAATCCGATAATCGCGTATCGTTGTGCCGCCGAGGGCTGTGACATCGCGTAGCGCGCCGCCGCATCGATGCCGCGGGTGCGCTCGTTGCCATCCACCCCTCTGATGAGCGCGCTCGCCTCCTGTCTCGACAACTCCACGGTGCTCGGCCCACCCCGCGCCCGCGACACCAGGTCGGGCGCGATGGCGATAAATCCCTCGGCTGCGACCTGGTCGGCCACCGCGCGCACCCAGGTGGAGAGCCCGTAGATCTCGTGTACCACCACGACCACCGGCGTCTTCGGATTCGACGTGACGGGATAGACGATCCACGCCATGAGGGAGTCGCTCGAACCGGGCTCCCAGGCGATCTTCACCCATTCGCCATGGCGCGGACTCGCGTTCAGGCGGGCGGCCGCGTGCTGATCGCTCGCGGGGAGGTCCATCCTTCCCTGGTCGGTGCCGGGAACGGCGGCGGGTGCGGCCACGTCACCCGGCGACATGTGGTCCAGGTGCTCGTCAGCCGGCTGCCGCTGACACGCCGCCACGAATGCGGCCATGGCACAGGCGGCGGAGAAGACGCGAGGAGGGGCCATCGGAAGACTCCAGCGGGGGGAGGAACGTGCTACGATGCGTGACGCCCGGCGGCGCCGGACTTGTGGACAATAGGACGAAGACGCGGCGACCGGAAGACGGCAGTCGCGCCCTCCGGAGAACGGGTGCATCGTTCTGGGACACCAGGAGATCATGTGACCGCCGATGTCATTGTAGGCGCGGACCGGCACAATCTTGTCGACCGCCTGTCTGCGCATCGTGCGCTCGGGCACGCGCCCCGCACGGAGCTGGAGTGGCTCGCAGCGCGTGGCGAGCTCCGCCGCTTCCCGGCCGGCTACGTGTACCTGACGAAGGGTCAGCCGATCGACGAGATGGTGATCATGCTGACGGGACGCAATGTCGTGTACGTCGAGCGTGCCACGGGACGTCGCCACCTCATGGAGACGCAGGGCGGCACGGTTACCGGCGCACTCCCCTACTCCCGCGTGGTCGCGGTCGTGGGCGACGTGGTGATGGAGGAACCAACCGAAGCGCTCATGGTCTCGCGCGATCATTTTCCGGAAATGATACGCGAGTGCCCGGTCATCACCGCGGCAATCGTGCATGTCATGCTCGATCGCGCGCGTCAATTCGCGTCCACCGACTGGCAGGACGAAAAGATGGTGTCGCTGGGGCGATTGTCAGCGGGCATGGCGCATGAGCTGAACAACCCGGCGTCGGCGGCGGCGCGCAGCGCCCGGCTGCTGGGCGAGGTGTTGGGGGAAGTGGAAGAGGCGTCGCGGCTGCTGGGCGCGACGAATCTCACCGTTACCCAACGCGGGCGACTCCTGGACCTTCGCGACCGGAGCCTGATACCGGCCACCACCGGGGTGTTCTCAGCGATCGAGCGCTCTGATCGCGAAGAGGAGATCGTGAGCTGGCTCGCGGCCCACGGAGCGGACACCAGTCGGGCCGCCGCGCTGGCGGAAGGTGACGTCACCAGCGAACGGCTCGACGAATTCGCCGAAGTGATCAGCGGGACGCCGCTCGACGCGGCCCTGCGCTGGATCGCGGCCGACCGGACCGCGCGGGCGCTGGTTCGCGACGTGGAGCGCGCCACCGACCGCATCTACGATCTGGTCTCGGCGGTCAAACGGTTCACCTACATGGACCGCGCCGTCGTCATGGAGCCGACCGACGTCGCGCAAGGCCTCGCCGACACGGTATCTGTGCTGGCGGGGAAGGCCCGACAGAAGTCCGTGTCGGTCCGACTCGACGTGGAGGCGGATCTCCCCAGAGTGTCAGGTTTCGCGGGGGAGCTGAATCAGGTGTGGTCGAATCTGATCGACAACGCGCTCGATGCCGTGGAGTCGCCGGGCCACGTGATCGTGAGCGCCTCACGCGATGGAGACAGCGTCGTGGTGTGCGTTACGGACGACGGTCCGGGCATCCCGCCCGAAATCGAGACTCAGATCTTCGATCCGTTCTTCACCACCAAGCCCATCGGGTCTGGCACCGGACTCGGCCTCGATATCAGTCGGAGAATATTGCGTACCCATCACGGCCAGATCGGCGTTGAATCGCGTCCCGGCCGTACCGAATTCCGCGTTTCGATCCCGGCGTTGGTGGCGCAAGGGTAGCGCACCGTGCGCGATCCAGGCCGTTCGAGGCGAACACCGGGCGCCAATCGGCAGCGAGCGTCTGACGGCGTGGTCGCTGGGGGCACTGGTCACCGGTCTGGGCCTTGGCATCGCGCTGCACGGATCGGGAGCGGCGTGGGTGACGACTGCCGAAGGCCTGCTCGCCCCGGTGGGCGGCGATCGTTGCGAAGGAGTTGATGGTGGGGCGCGACTGGATGCTCAAGCGCGAAGGGAACGAACCTGACGAGTCCGGCGTGCGTGAGGAGCGATCGTACGTATTCGGGAACCCGCACGAGCGGGAGTTGCGGGCCGTCGCGCAGATTACTGCGTCGACCATGGGCGCATCGACTACGCAATGCGGGGACCATCGCGCCGCCGGTTCACCGAGCGGTTCGTCGCGGCGATCCGCGCGATGGACCACGGTCTCCCCGCGCGCCCCGTTGCCATCAGGTACAGCGATGCCGCGCTGCGGGGCGCGGCTCCCAAGATTCGACGGGATTCGCAATCATGGCTCGGTGCGGTGTCGCACCGGCTCGGTCCGGCGGCGCCGATGGCCCGGGGCGTGGCCGGCCTCCTGGCGCCGTTCGCGGCGCGCGCGGCGCGACGCCGTCGCTGATGGCACGCGTACGCGCCGCCGGCTCGCCTTTCATCGCGCGCTCGATTCCCTATAATTGACGGCCATCGATGACGAATCTGTGGATCGGGCACCCGGGGCTGCAGCGATTCTTCGCGGCGATCGTCGGAATCGTGGCGATCTATCTGGCCGTACGGCTGCTGAGCCGCGTGGCCACCCGCCAATTCGACACTCCGGATGGCCGGTACCGGGCCCGGAAAGCGGTGAGCCTGTTCGGCTACCTGGCGAGCTTCGTCCTGCTGATCGTGCTGTTCAGCCCCAGTCTCGGGCAGGCAAGCGTGGCGTTCGGCGTCGCCGGGGCGGGTATCGCGTTCGCCCTGCAGGAGGTGATCGCCAGCGTCGCCGGGTGGGTGGCAATCGCGTTCGGCAACTTCTACAAGACCGGCGATCGCGTGCAGCTCGGCGGCATCAAGGGCGACGTGATCGATATCGGTCTGCTGCGCACCACCCTCATGGAGGTGGGCGACTGGGTCAAAGCCGACTTGTACAACGGCCGGATCGTCCGGGTCGCCAACAGTTATGTCTTCAAGGAGCCGGTGTACAACTATTCCGCCGACTTCCCCTTTCTGTGGGACGAGCTCACCGTGGGCGTGAAGTATGGGAGCGACTATCAGCTCGCCCGGTCCATCCTGACCCGGATCGGCGAGGAGCTGGTCGGGGAGTACGCTCGCAGTGCCGAGGCCACGTGGCGTGCCATGGTCCTCAAGTTCCGCCTCGAGAATGCGCGCGTTGAGCCGACGGTCACTACCGTGGCGACCTCGGACTGGCTGGAATTCACGTTGCGCTACGTGGTCGACTACCGGCTGCGCCGGACCACCAAGGACAGGCTGTTCACGCGACTTCTCGAGGAAGTCGACAAGGTCTCCGATCGCGTGCACCTCGCGGCCGCGGCCATCGAGATCACGAAGTTCCCCGGTGTCGAGGTGCAGCTTCGCGATGGTGGGGTGGTGGGCCGCTGACGCGCGGCGCGACGCCCCGGCGAATGGCGTTGCGTGGACGCAACGCCCGGCGAATCGGCGTCTCTCCTCTCTTCCGACATTCGATGATATTGTGGGAGACGGAGTTGAAGACCGACCGCTGGCGGAGGCGCTGCACCCTCGCGCTTCGGTCCTGACCCGGGCCGTCAACGCGAGCGGCCAGGACGTGACCATGGGCAGCTGCATCCTACAGGGGTCGTGCCATGCGAGATGACGCCAGTGCAGAACAGATCGCCGCAGCACCGGTGAGCCAGCGACGGACGACGATCGTGCTTCGACACTGCGCGGCGTGCATCGGACTGCTGGCGGTGTCGTGCCGCGGGGGTGAGCATGGGCCGCCTGCGCCTCCCCTGCCCCTGCCTCCCCAGGCTCGGACGGTATCAGCGGACTCCACGTATTTCGGCACCACGGTGCGCGATCCGTACCGCTGGCTCGAGCAGGGCGATTCGCCCGATGTGAAACAGTGGATCGATGCGCAGAACGCGTACACCGACAGCATCGTCAAGCTGTTCAACCAGGGGGCGGAGTTCGAGAAGCGGATCGAAACACTGGCGACCACGTCGGCGGATCGGTTCTCCCCGGTCATTGCCGGCAACACGCTGTACTATCTGCGCGAGACGCCGCCCCAACCGCAGCCGGTGCTGGTCGCCTCGCGGTGGCCGTCGGGTCCGGAGAAGGTGCTGGTGGACGTGAACGCGTCAGGCGGCGGAACCACCATCGCCGCGTACTGGCCGTCGCCCTCGGGGCAATTGCTCGCCTATGGCACCGCGGAAGACGGAAGCGAGCTCACCACGGTGCACTTCATGGATGCGCGCACCGGCGAGGCCCTTCCCGATACGCTGCCGTACGCGGGCGGAGGCACCTCACCGCAGACGCTGGCCTGGGACGCCGACGAGCAGGGTGTGGTGTACGCGCGATATCCGGTTCCGGACTCCGGCGCTCCCCTCCGCCCGTTCGACGTCGCGCTGTATCATCATCGGTTCGGGGTGCCTGACGACTCCGCCGAGTTCGGCGCCGGCTACTCCCCGATCGCCGAATACCGACTTTTCACCTCTGACGACGGGCGTCATGTTGCCGCGCTCGCCAACAAGGGCGACGGCGGTCCCGCGGAAGTCTATCTGCGCGGCAAGGACGGCTGGACCCGCGCTCTCGACGGGAGTGCGGGCGTGACCACGGCGTCGTATGTGGGTTCGCGTCTGCTGGTGGTCGCCACCGCGGGCGCACCCCACGGGCGCATCATGGCTGTGGCGCCCGATGGCTCGACCTCCAACGTGCTGGATGAGGGCGACTGGGCGATTCAGGGCATCGCACCGCTTGCGGGCGGCATGCTGGTGTTGCGGGTATCGGGCCCGGACTGGCGGGTGGAGCACTATGCAGCGTCGGGTGCTCTGGTCCGCACGGTGAAGCTCCCCGCCGGGGGAATCGGCGTCGACGGTATCGCGTCATCCTCCGCGTCGAGCGACGCGCTCTTCTCGTGGTCGGGGTGGAGTACGCCGCCGCGGTGGCAGCGCTACGACGGACGCACCGGCCGGCTCACCACGCTGTTCGAGGTCAAGGCGGCGGCCGACTACTCCGGCGTCACGTCGCGCGTGATCCAGGCCACGTCGAAGGACGGCACGCGCGTGCCCGTCACCGTGCTCGCGATGGGCGGGACCCCGCAGGACGGGTCGGCGCCGGCGATCCTCTACGGGTACGGCGGCTTCGGCATCCCGACTGCGCCGTTCTTCATCGGGCCGTACCTCGCGTGGCTGGAGCGCGGCGGCGTGCTGGCGTATGCCAACATCCGCGGCGGCGGCGAGTTCGGCGAGGCGTGGCACCAGGCCGGTATGAAGACGCATAAGCAGAACGTGTTCGACGATTTCTACGCCGCCGCGCAGGAGCTCGTCAGGCAGAAGTGGACGTCGACCGACCGCCTCGGCATCCGCGGCGGCAGCAACGGCGGGCTGCTGATGGGCGCCGAACTCACTCAGCACCCCGAGGCGTTCCGCGCCGTGGTCAGCATGGTCGGCATCTATGATATGGTGCGGCACCAGACCTTCCCCAACGGCGCCTTCAACGTCACCGAGTACGGCGACACGTCGGATTCGGCGGAGTTCGCGGCCCTCTACGGGTATTCGCCGCTACAGCACGTGAAGAAAGGGACCGCCTATCCCTCAGTCCTGATGGAAACCGGCGTCAACGATCCGCGCGTTGCGCCGTGGCAGTCGCGGAAGTTCGCTGCGGCGCTGCAGTCCGCGACCACCTCCGGGCATCCGGTGGCACTTCTCACACGGATGGAGGCCGGGCACGGGATCGGGGCGCCGTTCGCGCAGCGGGTGGGGAACACCGCGCTCACGCTCACGTTCTTCGCGCACGAACTGGGGCTGGCGCCCGTGGATTCCACGCGGGCGGTGCTCAACGACTCGAGCCGGAAGGTGGAGGTGAAGCGGCACTAGCTTGTTTTCAGCGCAGAGAGCGCGGAGGTCACAGAGCGCGGCCATTGGGGCCAGGTGCTCCTCCGATTCCTCGGCGGTGCGCGCGCGAGAGACCCGGTTCACTCCTCGACGCGACGCGTCCGCCTCCGCCCCGACGCCGGCGAGACGTCGATCATCAGCGCGATCACGATCCCCACGATCGGCCAGAAGGACCACACGCCACCGAACCAGTTCACCACCACTGAATACCACAGCAGCGTGGTGGGCAGGAAGATGAAACCGAGGATGGGCCAGAGCAGCGACGCGAAAAGCCCCGAGAACCAGTTCGTGAAGAACCAGAGGAGGGCGATCATCAGGCGCGGCGTGATCAGCGCGATGAGGACGAAAAGGCAGGGCATGGCCTGAGTTAAGCGCAGTGCGCGCTTCGAAGGCAAGGGCGTCCATGGGTCGTCGGCGCCGGGCTCGGCATCTGGGACCACCTCTCGCTGCCGCCGTCGCGGCTGGAGGCTATCATTCCCGCCCCTCCCCCCCTCGCGTCATCCAACTCTCCACGGCCTGGAGTGTGTCATACACACATGATCTTCGACAACCTCCGGCACGACGTTCGATACGCCATCCGCGGCCTCCGCCTCAAGCCGGGCTTTGCCCTCGCCGTGGTCACGACCCTCGGCCTCGGCATCGGCGCCAACGCGGCGATGTTCGGCATCGTGGATCGGCTCCTCTTCCGGCCGCCGCCACTGTTGAAGGATCCATCCACCGTCCACCGCGTGTACCTCTACGACACCTATCGGGGGAAGGAGAGCGTCAGTGGGGTCAGCGAGTACGTGCGCTACACCGATCTGGCGAAGTGGACGACCTCGTTTTCGCGCACGACCGGATACACCGAGCGTGACCTTGCCGTGGGAGTGGGAGAAGCATCGCGGGAGATGCCGATCGGCGTGGTGAGCGCGAGCTTCTTCGGTTTGTTCGATGCGCCACCGGCCCTCGGACGCTATTTCACCGACGCGGAAGACCAGCCGCCGAGCGGGACCGCAGTCGCGGTGCTGAGTTATCCGATGTGGCAGGTGCAGTACGGCGGGCGCGGCAACGTCCTTGGCACGACCATCCAGATCGGCCCCGTGATCTACACCGTGATCGGGGTGGCCGCCCCCGGATTCGTGGGGCTGTGGTCCGAAGAGCCGCCGGCGGCGTACATCCCCATCACCAATTACGGCTCGACCGTCGCTCTGGATCTCATCCGGCTGACCAGGCCATGGTGGGAGACCTACAGCTGGGGCTGGATGGACATGCTCGTCAGGAGGAAGCCGGGCGTCACGATCGAGGCCGCGAACGCCGATGTGACGCAGGCGTTCCTCAAGAGCTACCGGTCCGAGATGGAGGAGCACACGCGGGCCACCCCGATCGAGATCGCGCGCCCGCACGGCGTGGTGGCTTCGGTCCTCCACGACCGGGGACCGAACGCCAGCAGCGTGGCCAAGGTCGCCACCTGGGTGGCCGGGATGTCGGTGATCGTCCTGCTCGTCGCCTGCGCCAACGTCGCGAACCTCCTGCTTGCCCGGGCGCTGCGGCGGCGCCGCGAAATCGCGGTCCGGTTGGCGTTAGGCATCCGACGGGGACGGCTGCTCACGCAACTGCTCACCGAGAGTCTGCTGCTTGGTGTGCTCGGCGGCGCGCTGGGCCTCGTTCTGGCGCACTGGGGCGGGGCGGCGCTGCGCGCCGGCCTGATGGCGAAGAGCGAAGCCCCGACCGGGCTGCGCGATCCGCGCACGGTGCTCTACGCCGCCGCGGCGGCGGTTGCGGTGGGGCTGCTCACCGGGCTGGCGCCCGTGCTGCAGGCACGGCGCGCCGACCTGACGTCCGACCTCAAGGCCGGATCACGGGAGGGGACGTACACACGATCGCGCGCGCGCACCGGACTGCTGGTGCTGCAGGGCGCGCTGTCCGTGCTGTTGCTCATCGGCGCCGGGCTGTTCGTGCGCAGCTTGCGCAACGTGCGCGGTGTGCGACTGGGGTACGACGTGGACCCGCTGATGATCGTGAACCTCCACATGCGTGGCGTCCAGCTCGACAGCGCAAGGACAGTGGCGCTGCGCCTCCGGCTGCTGGACGCGGCGCGTGAGATCCCGGGAGTGGAACACACGAGTCTCGAGACGTCCATGCCCTTCTGGAGCATGTGGAGCACGGGATTGTACGTCGAAGGGATCGATACTGTGCGCAAGCTGGGGCGGTTCGACCTCAACGCCGTCTCGCCCGACTACTTCGCCACGGTCGGCACCCGGCTGCTGCGGGGCCGCGGCATCACCGACCAGGACGTGGAGGCCGCACCGCGGGTGATGGTGGTGAGCCAGGCCATGGGGAGGGTGCTCTGGCCCGACAAGGATCCGATCGGCCAGTGCATCAAGGTCGGCGCGGACACGATGCCGTGCACGTTCGTGGTCGGCGTCGCCGAGAACATCAAGGAGCAGAGCCTGAGCGCCGATTCCGGATTCTACTACTACCTGTCCGCCGCGCAGTGGGCGCCGAACAACGGAGGTCTGTTCGTCCGTACCCGCGGCGACGCGAGCCGATTCCAGGAAACGGTGCGGAAGCGGCTCCAGCAGGAGATGCCGGGTGCGTCGTACGTGACGCTGACGCCGTTTGCCGATATCCTCGGGCCCCAGACCCGGTCGTGGCAGCTCGGCGCCACGATGTTCGTGGCGTTCGGGGGGCTGGCGCTGGTCTTGGCGGCTGTGGGGCTGTACGGCGTGATCGCCTACAACGTGACCCAGCGCACGCATGAGTTGGGGGTGCGCGTCGCGTTAGGCGCGCAGGGAACGGACGTGGTGCGGCTGGTGGTGTCGGATGGCTTGCGGATCGCGGGAATCGGCGTGGCGGTGGGCGCCGCGGTGGCGCTCTGGGGCGCCAGATGGGTGGAGCCGCTCCTGTTCAGGGAATCGCCGCGTGATCCCACCGTCTTCGGCGCGGTCGTGCTGATGTTGGTAGGGGTGGCGGCCTTCGCGAGCTGGGTGCCGGCGCGTCGGGCGGCGCGGGTGGACCCGAACGTCGCGTTACGGACGGAGTAGGGGAAGGCCATAGGGCATAGGCCAGAGGCCAGAGGGGTTTCCCTGCCAGTCAGGGCCGGGGCGTCCGTCGCCCATCCACGCGCCCTCGCCAGACCGCGTGCACTCGGACAACTTGAACCAGCAACTCGGCGACAGCCATTCGACACGTCGCACAACGATCGGCGCTCGCCGGCCGCCCGTGGCCCACCGACGCGCCACAGTCCCGTACACGCGTTGAGCCAGTCCAGCGGACCCACCGTTCCCACCGCCCCTGCCGCGCCCGAGTCGCACGCCCAGGCGCACGTCTCCGCGCCGGTCGCAGGCATCCGGAGCCGTCCCCGCCGCACCTTCGACCGCTCCATCGTCGAGGGGCCCATCCAGCAGGCCGTCTGGCGCCTGGCGTGGCCGACCATGCTCCAGAACGTCATCGGCGGTCTCCAGGGCATCGTCGACCAGGTCATGGTCGGCAACTTCGTCGGCTTTACCGGCAACGCCGCCATCGGCGTCTCCTGGCAGATCTTCCTCGTCCTCATGGTGTTCATCGGCTCGATGTTCACCGGCATGGCCGTGCTTGTCGCGCGCTTCGCCGGCGCCAACGAACCGGACAAGGTCAACCGCACCGTCGCCCAGGCCCTCCTCGTCGCCGCTGTCCTCTCCATCTGTGTGCTGGCGCCGTTAGGCTATTTCCTCGCCCCTTCCCTGCTGCGCCTCGTCAACGCCGAACCCGCGGTCCAGGCCCAGGCCCTGCCGTTTCTCCGCCTGATCTTCACCTGCAGCTTCGGCATGCTGGTCTTCTTCATGCTCGGCGGCGCGCTGCGATCGGCCGGCGATGCGCGGACCCCGCTCCGGCTCGGCGTCGCGCTCACGCTCCTCACCATCGTCTTCAACGTCATCCTCATTCCCGGCATCGGCCCGATTCCGCGGCTCGGCACCACCGGGGCCGCAATCGGCAGCATCACCGCGAGCACCGGGGTCGCCGTGTACGCAATTCGTCGCCTGCTGTCGGGGGATTGGGTGGTCGATCTGCGCGGGGTGAGCTGGCGTCCCGACTGGTCGATCATCCGCCAGCTCTTCCGGTTCGGCCTCCCCACCGGCATTCAGGGCGTGGCGATGAACATCGCCGGCGTGCTGCTGCTCCGGTTCATCGGATCGCTCGAGCACAGCGCGGAAGCGCAAGCGGCCTACACGGTCGGCTACACCGAGCTGTTCTCGCTCATTACCTGGACCTCGGTCGGACTGATGGGAGCCGCGGCCGCCGTTGCCGGACAGAACCTCGGCGCGGGTCACCCCGATCGCGTGCGACACGGTGTCCACGTCGCCGCCCGGATCGCCGTGAGTGTCGCCTTGGCCGTCGGCCTGGTGTTTCTGACGCTCCCGCGGCTGCTGCTCGGGGCGTTCGGCATGCACGATCCCATCGTGATCGGCATCGGCGCGCAATTGCTGCGCTACCTGAGCGTGTCCGGTCTCTTCGTTACTGTCGCACTCGTGTACACGGGTGGACTGCAGGGAACCGGGGACACGCGGAGCCCGCTCTATATCTCGATCGTGTCACAGATCGTCGTGCCACTCGGCCTCTGTGCGTATTGGCAGGCCACGAGCGGGCTGCAACCGGGCCACATCTGGACCGCGATCCTCACGGGGCACGTCACGCGATGTCTGCTCAGCATCGTCCGGTTCCGGCAGGGAAGATGGCGCGATATCAAGGTGGAGATCGAACCGGCTCGCCGATGACAGCGCGCAGGGGACAAGTATAGGCGACAGACTGGCGCTGCCAGCGGACGATCTGGCGTCCGCGTGCAGCCATTCCTATCATAGACGGCATGACAATGCGAACCGGCGTCTACATCGTCCCCACGAACCGCTGGTACATCGAGCGCACGGTCTGGCTCATTGCCGGCGTAGTTCTCATCGCCTGCACCGCGCTTGCCGCCCTGGTGAATCCCTTCTGGGTGCTCGGCGTGATCGTCACGGCAGTATTCTCGATCACCGTGGCGTTCACCGGATTCTGCGTGGTCGGCAACGTGCTCCGCCTCTTCGGCTTCAGGCCGATGCTGGGACGCGCCGGTCCCACGCCCGGCAATCTGTACTTCATGCAGACCGACAAGTGGTACCTCGAGCGACGCATCTACCTCGCCGTGGGCATCAACATCACCGTGGCCTCCGTGCTGTCGCTTACGGTCAGCCCCTGGTGGCTCGCGTTCACGGGTTTCGTGGGCGGGGCGATGGTGTGGTTCGCCGCGACGGGCTACTGCATCATGGCGAACGGGCTCTACTGGCTTGGCGCCGAGCCGCGCCTGGCGCCCGAGCGTTCCGCGTCGTGCCCCGCTTCGTCGGCGGTCCCCGACGTAAACATCGCCCGCTCGAAGGCTGCGGTCCCGTCGGACACCGGACTGCACGCCCAGGTCTGACGATCGCCGCACGAGCCGTCATCTGCGCCGCCGCCGGCGTCCTCGTGACGGCGTGCGCATCGATGGGACGCAATTCGTCCGGTTCGTCCTCGACGGCCACGCCGTTCGTCGCCAGTTCCATGCACACGGTGTACGGCGTGCAGGCCCGGCTGGAAGGGACGATTTCGCGCCGGAGCGACTGGATCGATGTCGTGATTCTTCGCGGCACACTCCAGACATTTCAGCGCGATCCGCAGCAGTACTGGGATCTGCGCCTCCGAACCGGGCTTGCGCACTGTCTGCCGAACGGGGAATGGGACGTGGAATCGGAGAGTCGGGCCGCGAGGCTAGCGCCGGCGTTCGGCGAAGAGGCGACACCGGCAAGACTCGACACGGCCACGCGGGTGCTTCGGGATACCCTGCAGTTCGAGGTCGCCGTGCCCCCCACGATCGCGGTGCAGCAGGCGTGGGTCGTGCTGGTTTTCGAATGGCCCTTCGAAAACGCGTTCGCGACATACAACCTGAGCACGGGAGTGCAATTGGCGGTGCTCGGCGAGGGCCGCAGCCTGCCGTTGCCTCCGGCCACGCCGGGCGAAACGCCGCGGTGCTCCTGAGCGGCACGCTCACCCCATTCCCGGGCGCGCACCTTGAACTCGCCGGTCTGAGCGATCAGGTTGCGATGACGTGCCCGTCGGCAGACGTCATTGCCCCGCCGATCATCGCCATGGAGGCGCACCTTCATGTGCATCCGCCGCGTTGCTGCGGCATCGACAGTGGCGCTCGCGCTTGTTGCAGATGCTGGCTTCTCGTCGCTCCTCACCGCGCAGGAGCCGAGCGATATTCACGGACGGGTGCTGAGTCGCGACAGCATCCCTCTGCAGGGCGCCCGCGTGCGCGCGGTCACGCCCGACTCTCAGACCGTCATCAACGCGACCACCGACCAGGTCGGGCAGTTCCGGATATCGGCTCGCGACGCCTCGGCGTCGAGCTATCTCGTCACCGCCGCCCTGCTCGGCTACCGCCCGCAGCAGCAGACTGTCGTCAGGCAGGCGGATGGCACTTTCCCCGCAATCGCCTTCTACCTCGCACCCTCGGTGCAGGCGCTCAACGCCGTCCAGGTGGCCGTGCGGAGACCCCGACCGCCACGCGGCGGTGCCGGCGGAGACGCGGGAATCGGGACCGCCGGAATCCCGGAGGACCTCACGCACATCTTTCGCGACGATCCAACGGCCGATCTCCTGAGCGCGCTCGCCGCCGTGCCCGGCGTCTCCCTCCAGACCGACGCCAATGGGGTTCCGCGGACTTCAGTGCTCGGCACGCTGTCCGACGACAACGCGATGACCTTGAACGGCATCACCGTCAGCGGCCTCACCCTGCCCAGCGAGGGCTTGTCGGGACGTGCCTCGACCGTGTCCTATGATGCCGGCCGGCGCGGCACCGGCGGGGCGAGCATCGCCTTCACCGCGCCCGGAGGATCGGACTACCGCATGCGAACGGTGCGCGAATCCGTCCAGCCACCGCAACTCCAGTGGAACGACCCGTCGGTTCGCCTTGGAGGCAACCGCTCCCTGCACAATCAATTCGGCGGATCGGTGTCGGGACCGTTCGTGGAGGACAAGACCTTTTACAGCGTTCCCTTCCAGCTGGACCAGACATCACGGCCGCTCACCTCGCTCTCGACGTTCACGACTGGCGCCCTGGCGGCTCTCGGGTTGAATGCCGACTCGGTGGCGCGACTCGCGGCGCTCGGCAATTCCTTCGGCATCCCCACACGCTCCGGCGCGCCGGGATACCAGCGCAGCACGAACGGCCAGCTCCTGCCCCGGTTTGACTGGAGTAAGGACTCGAACACCACGCTCAATGCCACCGGCATCATCTCGTGGCAGGATGGACGCGGTGGAGGCATCACCCCGACATCGCTCGCCGCATCGGGAGTACAATCGGCCGGCTGGCAAGTCCTGGTGCTGCCGCAACTCTCGACCTATGTCGGGGGCTCGGTGCTGGAGGAGCTGACCGTTGGTCTCCAGGCCTCCAGACAACACTCGCACCCCAACCTCGCGTTTCCCGCGAGTCGGGTGCTCATGACCTCCAGCACATCGGGGGATCAGATCGGCAGTTCCCTCGTGACCGTCGGGGGCGGCGTCGCCCCCGGCACCGACGCACGGCAATCATCGGCCCAGGTGAAGAACGAGACCTCCTGGTTTACCGTGGACGGTCGGCACCTGCTCAGGGTGACCGTCGATGGCCAGCTTCGGCGGTCGCGCTCGGTGGTAGGCGCATCGCCCGGCGTGTTCGAGTTCAACTCCCTTGACGACTTCGCGAACGCCCGGCCGGCGACGTTCACGCGCACACTCGCGTCAGCCACACGCTCGGCCAGCGATGCCTCGTTGCTCCTCGGCGTGGGCGACACCTACCTGCCCAGGCGTGGAGTGCAGATCCAATTGGGCTTGCAGTTTCAGGGAACGGCGATTCCCTCGCGACCGCAGTACAACCCGGTCGTGGACTCGCTGTTCGGCCGACGGACCGACCGCATCCCTGGAGCGTTTGGAGTATCGCCCATGCTCGGCTTCAATTGGACGCCGCACACGGCGCGGAGCGGAGCGGTCGCGCCGAGGAACCTGTTCGGGGGGACGTTGTTTGGCGGCGTGCGGCGCATCGCGCAGCCCATCGACGCAGCAAGCGTCGAGTCCGTGATTCGGACGACGGGGCTGCAGAACGCCGCACAGCAACTGCGCTGCGTGGGCGACGCAACTCCCATTCCCGACTGGTCGGCGTATCTGGACGCGGTTGGCAACATTCCGACGACCTGCGCCGATGGGACCATCGGCTCTCCGCTGGTGGAGAGCACCCCTCCGGTGTCGCTCTTCGCGCCGCGCTACCAGTCGCCGGAGAGCTGGCGCGGGAGCATTGGGTGGAGGGCGTTCCTCGCGCGCTCGCTGCTCGGGGTCGTGCAGTATGACGACGCGCTCAACCTCCACCAGCGCGGCTCGACCGATCTCAACTTCGACCCGTCGTCTCGATTCCGTCTGCCCGACGAGAGCGAGCGACCCGTGTATGTCTCGCCGGCGAGCATTTCGACCACGGCAGGCGCCGTCAGTGCCACCGAGTCACGCCGGTTCGACGCCTTTCAGCGCGTGTCGGAGATCAACTCGGGAGTGAGGTCGAGGGTCCGTCGGGTGCAGTTCATGCTGGCGGCGCAGCTCCCTCCGCGGGGTGGCGTGACGGGGCAGCTGCGACTCAGCTACGCGAATCAGCACGATCGCGAGCGGGCGAACGGATTCAGCGGAGGGGCGACCGCCGGAGATCCGCGAGCCGCCGAGTGGGCCTGGGCGAGCGGAGACGTGCGGCACCAGATCACGCTGCAGGGCCAGTTGGATGTGCGCGGCTGGTTCACGGTTTCGGCGTATGCCGCGTTCTTTTCCGGCCGCCCCTTCACGCCGCGGGTGTCGACCGACATCAACGGCGATGGGTACGCGAACGATCGCGCGTTCGTGTTCAGTCCGACGACTGCTCCCGATTCGACCGTCGCGACCGGCATGGCGCAGCTCCTCGCCTCGGGCGGCGTGGCCGCGCGGTGTCTGAGGCCGCAACTCACCAGAGTCGCCGCCAGGAACAGCTGTCGCGGCCCGTGGACCTCGCTCCTGAGGGTGTCGATCATCCCCGGCACCAGCGGGCTTCATCTGGGCCAACGCACCACCGTTTCGTTCACTCTGGACAATGCGCTGGCGGCGGTGGATCGACTTGTGCACGGCGCACACGGGCTGCGAGGTTGGGGCCAGCCCGTCGGCTTCGCGCCGGATCAGACGTTGCTGTACGTACGAGGGTTCGACCCGGCGACCAGCCGGTACATCTATGACGTGAATCCGCGATTCGGCAGTACGGCGCAGTCTCGCGCCACGGTACGAGCCCCTTTCAGTATCGGGCTCAACGTGCACATCGACCTCTCACCGAACCGCGAGCTGCAGCGCCTCAGGTTGTCGCTCCGTCCACCGCCTGGCGACCAATCGCTGACGGAATCGCGTATCAAGGACCGTGTCGCGACGCGTCTCACGACCGAGCTGGATGCCATCCTGCGCCTTCGCGATTCGCTAAAGCTTTCCCCGCAGCAGGTGGACTCACTCGAGGCGCTGGACCGTCGCGTGTTGGCGGCCCGCGATTCCATCTACGCAGATCTCGCGCGCTACCTGGCCTCGCTCAATGGCAAGTACGGTGGGGAAGCACTGCAGCGGTCGAAGCAAGCGGCACTTGATGCGGAGGCAGCGGTGGCGCAATCGCTGCCAGGGGTGATGTCACTACTGCGATCCGACCAGTACGAGAAGCTGCCGCAGTACCTGCGCAGCAGAATCGAGGAGAGCGTACACAAGGCGCCGGACAGAGGGAGCAGTTCTTCGACGCCCCCCAATGGCGCGCACCCGCGCTCAGTGACGACCTTACGGACCGTGGGCTGAATGCTCGCGCTCGCCCAAACCGGCTACCGCCACGGATCGTTGCCGGCTCGTGGCAACAGGCCGTAACCTTACCGTCTGATCGATCGTCGGTCGTGCCGCCAGTTGAGGCCATCTCTGGCGACCCAGCAGGGGCCGCATCCGGGTGACGTCGAAGTGACGACCGCCAGCAGTTTGTCTCCCCATGGCCAAACCACGCTCGTACATTCCAGACATGGCTTCCAGCTCGCTCATCACGGCCGACGAACTGCTGCACCTCGACACGAGCGGCAAGCCCGCGGAGCTTGTCCGCGGACGGCTCGCAGTGCGGGAGCCGCCTGGCGGGTGGCACGGAGCGGTCGCGGCGGAGCTCGCGTTCCGCATTACTGCACATGTGAAGGCGCACGGCCTGGGCCGCGTCTTCGCTGCAGAGACGGGATTCAAGCTCGCCAGCAATCCCGACACCGTGCGCGCTCCCGATGTGGCCTACGTGACGTGGGACCGCGTGCCGGAGCCCATCCCGGCAGGCTACCCCGCGCTCGCACCGGATCTGGTGGTAGAGGTACTGTCGCCGGACGAACGCCCCGGTGAAGTGCTCGCCAAGGTCGGCGACTGGCTGGAAGCGGGCTCTCGCCTCGTATGGGTCATTGATCCCGTACGCCGGCTGGCGCGGGTGTATCGAGCCGATGGCAGTGAGGCGCTCGTCAGGCATGAAGACCCGCTGGACGGCGAGGATGTGGTGCCGGGATTCGCGAGCCCGCTGGCCGCGATTTTCTGAGGCAGCCCTCGAATCAGGGAGACCCGCGCCGCCAGCGATACGGACGCGGGGCGCATGCCGCAAGAGCGCGTTGGCAGCGTCCGCCAACCGGCCGTAGACTTCCGGATCGACCCAGGAGGCTCCCCGTGCACGACCTGAAATCGCGAACCATGGTCGCAATCCTGCTGCTGGCGGCCGCAACCATCGCCGCCCCCCTGCCCGCCCAGAACGCCCTGAGCGCCGACGTCCAGCATCGCATCGACTCTACCGTCACCGCGGTGCTCGCCAGTACCGGTGCGCCGAGTGCGTCGATCGCCGTCGTGCGCAACGGGAAGATCGCCTACACCCACGCCTACGGCCGCGCGCGGCTTGCGCCCCCCAAGCCGGCGACCACGGCCATGCGCTACAGCATCGGCTCCATCAGCAAGCAGTTCACGTCGACGGCGATCCTGTTGCTCGCCGAGGAAGGCAAGCTCTCGCTCGACGACAAGGCGAGCCGATGGCTCCCCGACCTCACGCGCGCCAACGAGATCACCGTGCGCGAGATTCTCTCGATGACGTCCGGCTACCAGGATTTCTGGCCTCAGGACTACGTGATGCCCGGCATGCTGAAGCCGGTCACCGCCCCGGAGATCGTGAAGACCTGGGCGGGCAAGCCGCTCGACTTCGATCCCGGCACCAGGTGGCAGTACAGCAACACCAACTACGTCATCGCCGGCATGATCGTCGAAAAGGCGAGCGGCATGCCGCTCATGGACTTTCTGCGGAAGCGCATCTTCACACCGCTGGGCATGAAGTCCGTCACCAACACCGACCTCGCACCACTCGGCTCGAATGACCCCACACGCTACATGCGTTATGCGCTGGCAGCGCCTCGGGTGGCGCCAAAGGAGGGAAAAGGATGGATGTTCGCCGCGGGCGAGCTGGCCATGACCGCGTCCGATCTGGCGCTCTGGGACATCTCCATGATCGACCAGAAGATCCTGAAACCGGCCTCCTACCTCGCGCTGGAGACGGAGACGGTGCTCCGCAACGGGGTCGGCACGGGCTACGGACTCGGGGTCAACGTCGGCGCGGCCAACGGTCACCGCATGATCTCGCACGGCGGTGAGGTGTCGGGGTTCACCGCGCGCAACGAGGTGTATCCCGACGATCACGCGGCGGTGGTGGTGTTCACCAATCTCGACGCGACCGCCGCGTCGTCGCGAATTGCCGGCCGGATCGCCACGCTGCTGTTCACCGCCAGCGAGGCCGAGACGAAGCCGGCCGTGGATCAGGCGCGCCGCATCTTCGACGACCTCCAGCACGGGAAGATCGATCGCTCATTGTTCACAGCCAACGCCAACGCCTACTTCTCGCAGCAGGCGATCGCCGATTTCGCCTCGAGCCTCGGGCCGCTCGGCGCGCCGCAGTCGTTCGAGCAGACCGGGCAATCGCTGCGGGGCGGGATGGTCTTTCGCGCGTTCACGATTCGCTGCGGCCAGAAGGTGCTGCGACTCACGACCTTCACGATGCCGGACGGCAAACTGGAGCAGTACCAGATCGCGTCGGAGTAGCGAGCCACGACCGGCCATCGGCAGAACCCCGACAGGACTGTTCCGTCACACGCGGGAAGTCTCCGACGCCGAATGGTGCAACTCCCCACCTGCGTCCGGGTCCGGCCGTGCCGCATCGTGCATCGTCGTTTGGCGCGGAGGGACCATGCGGGAACGTCGCATACTTATCATCTACGGCACCAGCTACGGACAAACGGCGAAGATCGCCGCGCGGCTTGACGAGCTGATTTCGCGACGCGGGCATGAGGTCACGCTGGTCGACGCGAAAGGCCGGGGGTCGGGCGGTTCGCTCGACGGCTGCGACGGCGTGATCGTGGGATCGTCTGTCATCGCGCCGCGAGGGCATCAGCCGGCAATTCGCCGCTTCGTGCAGCACAATCGCAGTGCCCTCAACTCCACGGTGTCCGCGTTCTACTCGGTGACCGCCTCCGCCGGGAGCATGTTCGCCGAGTCGCGCGATGCGGCCCATCAGCTCCTTGAAAACTTCCTGGTACGTACGGACTGGCATCCGCGTCTAACGGCGTCCATGGCGGGAGCGGTCAACTACACGCGATACAATCCGTTCCTGCGGTGGTTCATGAAGCGGGCGTCGCGCGTGAATGGTGGTTCGACTGACACGTCGCGCGACCACGAGTACACCGATTGGGCGCAGGTGGAACGGTTTGCCGACGACTTCGTGAAGCTCGTCGGGAAACAGACCGGCACTGCGACAGCGCATCTGGCAACCGTCCCAGCCCACGCCTGACCACAACTCTTACCCGCGCTCACTCCCCGACGAAGATCTCGCCGCACCGGCTGCACATGAACGACTGCTCCCACTCTCGATAGATGCGGGGGTAGTCGTTGGCGTTGTACTGATGCGCCCGGATACCCATCCGCGCCGCGAGCACGGCAACGCCGAAAGCGATGAGATTCAGCACGCCCGGGTGCCGGATGCCAGGCAGTGAACCGAGCATCGCGCCAAGTGCGAGCACACTCCAGAGCGTCCACACGCGCTTCTCCGGTGGCGTCACCTGCTTCGGGAGAGGTACCTGGCCGTGGGCTTTGGTCGGCGCATCGGGCGGCGACACGGGCGGCGCATCGGGCTCGGGCGGCGACACGGGCAGACGGTACCTCCTGCTCAAACGCTCCGCCCGAACTTGCCGTCCACTTGGCGCAACAGGCACCCTGGCGGCGATCATCGCACCCCGTTGTCCGGTCGTGTCCGCGCTGGCCGTCGTTGGGTTCTTGACGGACAACGCTTCACGATGAATGAGCAGGAGCCTCCGCGTATCCTTGGAGGCGCACTTGGGACAGGAGAGCGGCATGGAGAATTACGGGAGAGCACCGATGCTGTCCATTCCATGCGCGGATGGCGCGCAAAAGCAGTCAGCTTTCGGTTGTCCGGGACCAGCTACCCGCGGTCAGCGCACAGCCATGAAGCGGTCGGACGTTGCTGCCGGGTACCAC
>CAWAGQ010000006.1:0-502083 GCA_963781585.1 uncultured Gemmatimonadaceae bacterium | reverse complement strand
GTGGTACCGGCAGCGCGACCGCGTATCCACCGTCCGGTCCCTCACGTCCGAGTCGTTCTCTCACCTCCGATCGCCGTGCTTCCGATGAAGAAGACTCCCGCCTGCATCCATGCCCTTGTTGTGGCGAGGACCTCGGGCTTCGCTGCTCTGGTCGCCACCGCCCTCCTCGCGTTTGCACTTCCGGCGCAGCAGCGTGCGCCGACGCCGCGGGTGGGACCGCCAAATGGCTCGGTCGTCGTGGTCGGGGGCGGATCGCTGGGGCCCGAGATCTACGCGAAGTTCATCCAACTGGCCGGCGGGCCGGATGCGCTCATCGTGGACGTGCCCACCGCCGGCGGCGATTCCGTGTATCCTGCGGATTGGCGCGGCGCGCAACCGTGGCGCGCGGCCGGCGCAAGGCATGTGGTCGTCCTGCACACGATCGATCGCAAGGTCGCGGACTCCGATGAGTTCGTCGAGCCGTTGAAGCACGCGGGCGGCGTCTGGTTCGAGGGCGGTCGGCAGTTCCATCTGGTCGACTCCTATGCGGGCACGAAGACCGAGACTGAATTCAACAACGTGCTTGCGCGCGGCGGCGTGGCGGGCGGCAGCTCGGCGGGGGCGTCGATCCTGGGGAGCTTCCTGGTGCGCGGGGCGCCTTCGAACAACAATTTCATCATCGACTATCCCGGCTACGAGACCGGGTTCGGCTTCCTGCGCGGGGTCGGCATCGACCAGCACGTGGTGGCGCGCGAGCGGCTGCGCGACCTGGCGGATTCGCTGATGCCACGGCATCCCGAGCTGCTGGGGATCTCCGAGGATGAAGGGACCGCGTGGGTGGTGCGGGGCGACACGGCGGAGATCATCGGCCGGAACAAGGCGTTCGTGTACGGCGGCCACGATCCCACCGATTCCGGCAAGCCGTTTCTGACGCTGCACCCCGGAGATCGCTACGACCTCGCCTCGCGTCACGTGACGCGCCGGGCGATCGACGACACGCCGCTGCGCGCGGCCTTCATCGATTCGCTGTTTGCTGCGTTCGCGCCGATCGGGGCGCCGGTAGCCACGGTGCTGGTGGCGCAGGACGGCCAGGTGCTGGTGGACCGGTCGTACGGGATCCCCGATCAGCCGAAGTACATGCCCACCACCACCGTTCCCAACTTCCCGTTAGGCGGCCTGTCCTGCGGGTTCAACGCGATGGCAGCGGCCCTGGTCGTGCACGACGGCAAGCTCGACTACGGAGACCCGCTGGTGGACGGGGGTGCGCTCACCGTGCGCCAGTACCTGTCGGATGGATGCGGGCAGCCTGACGGGGGAGCGCAGCTGGCGGCCCTGCTGACCCGGAAGGGCGGGACGCCGTACGGCCAGCTGGTGATCCGTCGCCTCTACACGCCGATCGGCGCGCACAAGACGTTTACCGACAGCGATGGCCAGTTCCAGAGCAATGTCGACGAACTGTACCGTTGGTCGTTAGGTCTGCAGAATGCCCGGACCTTCGTGCGCGACACGTCGCGCGCCGGAGACAGCTCCACCGAGGTCGCGTCGCCCGACCAGGATCTGGGGTGGCGCACCGATTCCTTCCGCGGGCTGGCCCGGCTGGCGGAATACGGAACGGCGGATGGCAAGCGCAATGCCTTGGTCCGCTTTCCCGACCGACGGGTCACCATCATCGTCCTGACGGACTCCGACACCACGGACGCGCGCGGTATCGGCGAGCGAATTGCGGTGCGTCTGCTCTTTGCCGGGGGGGCAACGCGGGGAAGCCCGTAGGGCGCGTCCGTGACCTCCGCGTCACCGTTGTCGCGCCGGTTCGGCCTGCTGCACGCCACGGCGCTCAACATGACGAACATGATCGGGATCGGCCCGTTCATCACGATCCCGCTGCTCATGTCCGCGCTGGGCGGGCCGCAGGCGATGCTGGGGTGGATCGTCGCGCTGGTGATCGTGCTGGCCGATGGCATGGTGTGGAGCGAACTCGGCGCGGCGATGCCGGGATCGGGTGGGTCGCTGGGCTACCTGCGGCAGGCCTACGGACGGGAGACGTTCGGCCGGCTGATGGGCTTTCTGTTCGTCTGGCAGTTCATCCTCAGCGGGCCGCTCGAGATCGCCTCCGGGTACATCGGCTTTTCCCGATATCTGGGCTACGTGTGGAAGGGGATGAGCGCCACCTCGGCCTGGATGGTAGCGGCAGCGGTCGGCATCGCGAACATCGCCCTGCTGTGGCGCCGCATCACGTCGATCGCGAAGATCACGGTCGCGCTGTGGATCGGGACGCTGCTGACGGTGGTGGCGGTGATCGTCACCGGCGCGATGCATTTCCGTGCCGGGCTGGCGTTCGATTTCGCCCCCGGCGGCTTCACGTTTTCACTCGGCCTCCTGCTGGGGCTGGGTACCGCGTCACGCATCGGCGTCTACGACTACCTCGGCTACTACGACGTGTGCTACATCGGTGACGAAGTGGTGAACCCGGGACGGGTGATTCCCCGCTCGATCCTGCTGAGCACCGTGGCGGTGGCGGTGCTGTACCTGGCGATCAACCTGTCGATCATCGGAGTGGTGCCGTGGCGCGAGTTCGTGCCCGCCTCGACCCACCCGCAGTCGGATTTCGTGGTCTCGGTGTTCATGGAGCGCATCTACGGGACCCGGGTGGCCACGGTGTTCACCGCGATGATCCTGTGGACGGCGTTCGGATCGGTGTTCGCGCTTCTGCTCGGTTACTCGCGCGTGCCGTACGCGGCGGCGGGTGAGGGCTACTTCTTCCGCGTGTTCGGCCGCCTGCACGCCACGCGCGGTTTTCCGCACGTGTCATTGCTGGTGCTGGGCGTGCTCTCCATCCTGGGCGGGCTCTTTTCGTTAGGCATGGTGATCGACGCGCTGATCACCACGCGGATCCTGGTCCAGTTCATCGGGCAGGTCGGGGCGGTGTGGCTGCTGCGCCGGCGCGCGCCGGACATGCCGCGCCCCTACCGGATGTGGCTCTATCCGCTGCCGAGCCTGGTGGCGCTGGCGGGATGGATCTTCATCTTTGCCACCACGCCGGTGCGGGTGGTCGCTTTCGGGCTCGGTGCCCTGGTCGTGGGCGTTGTGGCGTTCGGCGTCTGGTCGTGGCACGGCCGGCGGTGGCCGTTCGTGCAGGAAGCACTCTCCACCTGAGCGGGGTCAGGGGTCATGCGCACAGCGAGACTTGGAGCAGGCGTGGCGTTGATGGGGGCTGCACTGGGTGGAACGCGGCCGCCGGTGGAGCGCCCTTTCCCGCCCGACCGCATGGTGCTCGACGACTGGCGCCTGCAGTCGTCGGCCCGCGTGAGCGCGCCTGACGGTTCGGCGATCGCGAGCGCCGCATTCGCGCCCGAAGGCTGGTATCGCGCGGCCGTTCCCACGACGGTGCTCGCGGCGCTGGTGGACAACGGAGTGTACCAGGATCCCTACTTCGGCGCGAACCTGCGGGCGATTCCCGGCGCCGACTATCCCGTGGGGAAGAACTTCGCCAACCTCCCGATGCCCGGCGACAGCCCGTTCCGCGTGTCGTGGTGGTACCGCGCGCAATTCGCGCTGCCCGTGAACATGCGGGGGCAGCACGTCGCGCTCCATTTCGACGGCATCAACTATCGCGCCAACATCTGGCTCAACGGACGCCGGATTGCTGGCGCCGACTCGGTGGCCGGGATGTTCCGGCTGTACGAGTTCGACATCTCACAGCTCGCGCGGGCGGACAGCCAGAACGTGCTGGCGGTGGAGGTGTTTCCGCCGGATTCGAATTCGCTGGCCATGACCTGGGTGGACTGGAATCCGGCTCCCCCCGACAAGGACATGGGGCTCTGGCGCCCGGTGTACCTCACCAGCAGCGGCGACGTGGCCATTCGCCATCCCGCGGTAGTAAGCCAGGTGGACAACGGCACGCCGCGCCACGCCGCGCTCACGGTGTCGGCTGAACTGCACAACCTCTCGGGCCGCCCGGTACAGGGCATGTTGCACGGTCGCATCGAGCGGATCACGTTCGCCCAGGCCGTGTCGCTCGCGCCCAACGAGACGCGTGTTGTGCGCCTTACCCCGGCCACGTTTCCCCAGCTCCGGATCGGGAACCCGCGCCTCTGGTGGCCGGCCGAGCTCGGGACGCCGGATCTGTACGACCTGGACCTCACGTTCCAGGCGGACAACCGCGTCTCCGATCACCAGACACTCCGGTTCGGCATTCGCCAGATCACCTCGGAGATGGCCCCGGGCGGAGGGCGGCTGTTCCGGGTGAACGGGCGGCGGCTGGCGGTCCGCGGCGGTGGCTGGGCACCGGACATGATGTTGCGTCCCCAACCGGAGCGTCAGCTGCGCGAGCTGCAATACGTGCTGGACATGCACCTGAACACGGTACGTATGGAAGGCAAGCTCGAGGACGAGCGCTTCTTCGATCTGGCCGATTCGTTAGGTGTGCTGGTGATGGCCGGGTGGTGCTGCTGCGATCACTGGGAGAAGTGGAGCCAGTGGTCGCGCGAGGATACGCTGATCGCCGCGCACTCGGAGCGGGATCAGGCGCTGCGGTTGCGCTCGCGCGCCAGCGTGCTGGTGTGGCTGAACGGGAGCGACAACCCGCCGCCGGCGGCGGTGGAGAAGATGTACGTCGATACGCTGACCGCGGTCGGCTGGCCCAATCCGGTGCTGTCGTCGGCGACCGGGAAGCGCGCGTCCACCGGGCCCAGCGGGGTGAAGATGACCGGTCCCTACGACTGGGTGGCGCCAGCCTACTGGCTCCAGGACGACAAGCACGGCGGCGCGTTCGGATTCAACACCGAGACCAGCCCGGGGCCCGCGATCCCGCCGATCGAGACCCTGCGGCGCATGTTCCCGCAGGACCACCTCTGGCCGGTCGATTCCATGTGGGGCCTGCACGCCGGCGGCGGTCAGTTCACGCGGATCACCGCGTTCAGCGACGCGCTCGCCGCGCGATACGGAGCGCCGACCGGCGTGGAGGACTTCGCCCTGAAATCGCAGGTGATGACGTACGAGGGCGAGCGCGCGATGTTCGAGGCCTTCGCGCGAAACCGGTACCGGGCCACCGGCGTGATCCAGTGGATGCTGAACGACGCCTGGCCGTCGGTCATCTGGCACCTCTACGACTGGTACCTGCGCCCCGGCGGCGGATACTTCGGCACCAGGAAGGCGCTGGAGCCGCAGCACCTGATGTACTCGTATGACGACCGCTCGATCGTGGCGATCAACCAGTCGCGGGAACGGGTGGCGCGCGGGCGCGTTTCGGCCCGGGCATTCGGCACCGACCTCGCACCGGTGTACTCCGCCGACACGACGGTCGACCTGGCTCCGGACGAAGTGGCGCGGCTGTTCGTCGTTCCACCGCTCCCCGATGCGCCCCGCACCTACTTCCTCGATCTCCGCCTGACGAGTCCCGACGGACGGCTGCTGAGCGACAACCTCTATTGGCTCTCGACCGTCGCCGACACGCTGGATTGGGACAAGTCCACGTGGTACGTCACGCCCAGCAAGGCGTTCGCCGACCTGACCGGGTTGCAGCGCCTGCCGGCCGCCACCGTGTCCGCCAGTCCGCTGCGCGTGGAGCGCGACGGCGATGAGACCGTGGCGCACACCACGATCACCAACACCGGGGCGACGCTCGCCTTCTTCGTACGGCTCCGGATCACGGGCGGATCGGGCGGCGAGGAGATTCTCCCGGTGCGCTGGACCGACAACTACATCTCGCTCCTGCCGGGCGAGAGCCGCGAGCTCTCGGCGCGGTACTGGACCGTCGACGCAGGCGCAGCGCCGCCCACGCTGGCGGTGTCGGGGTGGAATGTGCGTTAACAGTCGGCTGTCGGCTGTCAGCGACGCCGTTGGCGGGACGCAAACGCAGGACTCTTGCGCACCCGGGAACTTCCTCGTATTGCAGCGGAATGTCGCGTAGAGCGTTCCCATGACCGGTAACGTCGCCGCGGCAATGTCCTCGTCCGCGGCCACCGCGGCCGGAGGCGTGCCTCCGACCGCCGCGGGTCCGGCCGGCACGCCGTCGCCCTCGCAACAGCGCGCCATCGAGGCCGACCCGCATGCACTCCTCGTGCTGGCCGGGCCCGGCGCCGGCAAGACCTATTGTCTTATCGAACGCATCGGGTTCCTGGTGGAGCGCCACGGATTCGATCCCGCGCGCATCTGCGCCTTTACCTTCACCAACAAGGCGGCGGGTGAGATCGCGCACCGGCTGGAGAAGCGGCTGGGTCCGGCGGTCGAGCGGATCACACGAGGGACGATTCATGCGTTCTGCGCCGATCTGCTCCGCCGCCACGCTCCACTGATCGACCTCGACCCGGGGTTCGGCATCGCCGACGAGGAGTATCAGCTTGGCGCCCTGCGGCGCATCGAAGGGCCGCGACGCTGGCACCGCAACACCCTCACCCGCTTCTCGGCGCATCGATTCCGCGACGAGCCACTGCTCCCCAACGACGCCGCCCTGTTCGACCAGTACGAGCGATTCCTGGCCGGCCGGAACGTGCTGGACTTCGACCTGCTGGTCATCAGGGCGGCCGAACTGCTCGAGGGCACCAACGCCGCGGCGGCGGTGCGCGCGCAGTGGGACGTGGTGCTGGTGGACGAGTTCCAGGATCTCAATCCCGTGCAGTACCGGGTCATCCGCGAGCTGGCGCGCGATCATCGGCATGTGTTCGCGGTGGGCGACGACGAGCAGTCGATCTACTCCTGGGCGGGGGCCGATCCGGTCGTGTTCCGGAGCTTCGTCAATGAATTCGGCATCGCGACGCGGATCCATCTCGAGGAGAACCGTCGCTGCCCGCAGGACGTGTTCGCGCTCGCGCGCACGCTGATCGCGATCAATGCGCCCATCTTCGACGACCGCGTGGTGCCGCGCGCGAGCCGCGTGTCCGCCTTTCCCATCCGGACGATGGGGTTTGCCAGCGATGACGACGAGGCACCCTGGCTGGTGGACGACGTGCGGCGCGACCAGGAGGCGCACGGGCATCGCTGGGGCGACGTGGCGCTGCTCTACCGGAAGCACGAGATCGGCGACCGGCTGGAAGCGGCCTTCATCACCGCGGGCATTCCGTGCCGGCTTCCGCAGGGGCGCGCGCTGGGCGACGACCCGGTGGTGGCGTACGTGATCGCCGCCCTCCGGGTGATCGCGGACCCCTCGGACGATCTGCACGACGATGGCCTGTTCCGGGTGGTGCTGCCCCGGCCGCTGTACGACGAGGCGCAGGCGAAAGCCGACGAGCGCGGAGTCACGCTGCGGCAGCAGCTCGACCGGATGGCGGCCCGGCTCCCGCGCGGCGACGAGAACGCGCGGCAGATCCGTCGGGCCCTGGCCGACCGGAGGAATCTCAATGCGGCGCGAAGGCAGCACGCATCGCTGGCAGCGCTCGTGCAGGAGCTGCTGTCCCGGCGTGTGGGGAAGCTGCGTTCGGTGCTCGACGATCGTCACGACGAAGTGAGCGATCCGGCATCGCTGCCCGATGTCGTTGCCCTGGCGACGCGGTTGCGCGAAGCACGGGCGCGTCGCGCGCCGGTCTGGATTCCCCCGATCGGCGGCGCCGAGATTGCGCTGGTGGGACTGCTGACGGACATCGGGGTGAACGCGGTGCGCGGAGACATGCCGCCTGATGGTGATGGGCGTGGGATCGGTGCGGGGGATGTGGCGCGCGTCGCGCCTGACGAGGTGCCGTCGGTGGGGCTCGCCCTCGGCGTGTTCAAGGCGGCGCAACTGATGGAGATGGGAGAGGGGGACGCGGCATTCACGAATTTCACCGCGATCGACGTCGAGACGACCGGCAACGACCGTCGGCGGGACGAGGTTGTCGAAATCGCGGCGGTGCGGGTGCGCAGCGGAAAGATCGACGACGAGTTCGACTCGCTGGTGCGGCCGGACCTACCGATCTCGGCAGGCGCCGCCGGAACTCACGGCATTACCGACGCCGACGTCGCCGACGCACCACGGTTTGTGCAGGTGTGGCAGTCGTTCCGGGACTTCTGCGGCGACGATGTAATCGTCGCACACAACGGCTACGACTTCGACTTCCCGGTTCTGCGGCGTATGGTGCATGGGACCGGCGCCACGTTCGACCTCTGCACCTTCGACTCGCTCCCGCTGGCGCGCGACCTGCTGTCCACCAGTTGCAGCCTGCCCAACCTGGCCGGCCGATTCGGCGTCGCGCCGGGCCGGTCACATCGCGCGCTCGACGATTCGAGGACGCTTGCGCACGTGCTCCTCAGGCTCGACGCGATGAAGCTCGCGCGTGCGCGCAAGACCGCGCTCTCCGGCCTGCTGGGCCACCTGGGCGTCGCGCTCGCGCTCTGTCCCGACCAGTCCCTGTGCGCGGAGGCGCGACTGTTTCGCGACCTCGCGCGCCCGTTCGCGCTCGGGCGATACAGCGGAGCGCTCGAGTGGTACGAGCGCGAAGCGGTCGACGATCTCTCCATCCCCGGGGTGGAGGAAGTCATCGAGCGGCTGGGCGGGGTGCAACTGATGGCCAAGATCCGCGCCGAGAAGACCGCCGACGAGCGCTACCCCGCGGTGATGGCGCGATTGCGCCGGCTCCTCGCCGGAATTCCGGAGGGCCCGCTCGATGAACAACTATCGTGCTTTCTGGAGCGCGTCGCGCTCTCGAAATGGGACGGACTCGAGCCCGAGCGCGAGGCGGTGAATCTGCTCACCCTCCATTCCACCAAGGGCCTCGAGTTCTCGCGGGTGTACATCGTGGGGGCCGAGGACGCGCAGCTGCCGGGCGGTTCTCCGACATCGGGGCCCAGACCGGAGGAGATCGAGGAGGCGCGCCGGCTGTTGTACGTCGGCATGACGCGAACGATAGACCGGCTGGTGCTGACGCACGCCGCGGTGCGCGGCGGCAAGTCCACCGGGGGTCACCGGTTTCTGGATGAGATGGGGCTGGGACTGGAGCCTGCAGGCCAGAATCCGGAGAACGGAGTCCACAGTCCACAGTCCAGCGTCCAGCGGACGGAGGCCGGAGACCAGCGCGAGGAGGAGCCATGAGCGCGGAAACGTGGAAGGTCGCTGTCGGTGAGAGTGAGACGACCGCGCTGTACGAGGCGCCCACGACAGGGCCGGAGACCGCGGTCTTCGTCTGTGCGCACGGAGCGGGCGGTAACATGTTCGACCGCGCCATGGTCGCCATAGCCAACGCGCTGCGCACGCGCGGAGTCGGCGTGGTGCGATTCAACTTCCTCTACCGCGAGCGGAAGAGCGCGCGGCCGGATCCCATGCCGAAGCTCATGGAGACCTTCGCCGCCGTGGTCACGCGCACCAGAACGGAACACCCATCGTCGCGTCTCATCATCGGGGGACGCTCGATGGGCGGCCGCGCCGCGTCGATGCTGGCTGCAGATGGCTTCGCGGCGGACGGGCTCCTGCTGCTCGCGTATCCGCTGCATCCGGCGGGACGGCCGGAGAAGCTGCGCGATGCGCACCTGCCGCAGCTCCGCATGCCGGTGCTGTGCTTCTGCGGCACGCGCGACAACCTGTGCACCAGGGCGTTGATGGAGCGCGCGCTGCAATCAGTGAATACGAGCTGGGAGATGCACTGGATCGAGGGCGCCGACCACGGCTTTCACGTGCTGAAGTCGTCGGGGCGGACGGATGCGGAGGTGGTGGACGGAATCGCCGAAGCGAGCGCGAGGTGGGTCGGCGGCTTGCCGCCGGCAGCGGACAAGAGAAGCCGGTGATCAGATGTCAGCGATGAGCAGGTAAGTAAGGCTTGCAGCGGATGGCTGTCAGTGGACGGCGATCAGAGGAGAGCCACCGTTCATTCGTCTTCCCGTCCGACAGCTGATCCCTGATAACGGAAAGCTCTACTTGTGCGCTGGCAGCTGATCGCTGACAACGGCCAGCACTATTTGCTCGCCGTCAGCGTTCGCTGAACGCTTTCGCGAACGCACCGACCGCCGGCGGACCAGAGCCCCCGCCTTCGTCGTGCTTGAAGTATACGTAGGCATCGGTCCACGACTGCGCGGCGATCTTCTTCGCCCACTCCACCAGCTCCGCTTCGCCGTAGTCCAGTCGGTGCAGGCGTGCATAACCCCACGTCGCCGTCGAAACGACCGGGGAAGCAAACTCGGGCTGCTCGGTCACACACAGCGCAATGTCGCGCGCGCGGAGCGCCGCGAAGACCTCGTCGTCGAACCAGGTGTCGTTCCGGAACTCGATCGTGAAGCGCCGATCGGCCGGGAGCATGGCGAGGAACGCGCTCAGGCGCGGGACGTCCTTCTTCAGATTGGGCGGGAGCTGAAAGAGAATCGCGCCGAGCCGGCTCCCCAGCACGGCCGTGTTCTTGAGCAGGAACTCCAGGGGGCCGGCGCTCTCGGCCTTGAGCCGCGCGTGATGTGTGATGCGCTGGCTCGCCTTGATGGCGAAGGTGAACGACTCCGGCACCTGCGCCGCCCATTCGAGGAGCACGTGCTCCTTGGGAAGGCGGTAGAAGGTGTTGTTGATCTCGACCGTCGGAAGCTTCCCGGCGTAGAACGCCAGCATCTGGTCGTCCTTGAGATCTTCCGGATAGAACGACCCTTTCCACTCTTTGAACGCGAAGCCGCTGGTGCCGGCGAGGAGCCTCACGAGGCCTTGCGCCCCTTCTCTCTCTTCTCCTCCGCCGGCGCGGCGGCGAGACTCGCCTTGAGCGCATCCATCAGATCCAAAATCTTCGCTCCGGCCGCCGGCGCCGCCTCGGCGGTGATCTCCTGGCCGTCCACCTTCTGCTGGATGGCATCGAGCACCCGCTCGCGCACGGTGTCGCGGTACTTCTCCGGCTGGAACTCGTCGTTCGCCGTCTGGTCGATGAGCTGCATCGCCAGCTTCAGCTCGGCCGGCTTCACTTCGCCGGCGGGAATGGGCACCTCGCTCGGCGGCCGCACTTCCTCGGCGTAATGCAGCTGCTCCATCACCAGGACGTCATTCAGGGGGCGCAGGAGCACCAGGTACTGGCGTCCCCGGGCGGCGTACTGCCCCAGCCCGGCCCGACCGCTCTCCTTGAGGGCAGCCACCAGGAGGCGGTAGGCCCGATCGCCTCCCTTGGCCGGTCCGAGGTAGTACACTTTGTCGACGTATTCGCGATCGACCTCGGACAGGGGGACGAACTCGAGCACGTCGATCATCGCAGTGGCCTTCTCTTCGAGCGCCTTCAGCTCTTCCGGCGACAGCACGACGTACTGGTCCTTGGCGAACTCGTAGCCCTTGACGGTGTCGTCACGGGTGACGACTTCGTTGTCCTTCGGGCAGATGTACTGCTGCTTGAGGCGCGTGCCGCATTTCTTGTGGAGCATATTGAACGACACGCTGGCCTTGGATTCCGCGGACGAATACAGGTCCACCGGGACCGAAACGAGTCCGAACGAGATGGTGGCAGTGGCGATTGATCGGGCAGGCATAGGATGAGCCGGGAGGGTGGAAAGGCGTGAACGACTCGCATCAAGTATGACAACAGGTCCGGACGAGGCACAACCGCCCGACAACCTGAGCCTGTATCGCGCCAAGCGATCGGCCGACACGTCCCCCGAGCCGACGGGGACGGTGTCGCCGGTCCCCGGGCACCTGTTCGTGGTCCACAAGCACGCGGCGCGGCAGCTGCATTACGATCTCCGGCTCGAGATGGACGGCGTCCTCAGGTCGTGGGCGGTGCCCAAGGGTCCGTCATACGACACCAACGACAAGCGGCTGGCGGTGAAGGTCGAGGATCATCCGCTGGAGTACGGCGACTTCGAGGGGATCATTCCCGCGGGCAACTACGGTGCCGGCGGGATCATCGTCTGGGACCGCGGCGAGTGGATCGCGCTGGAGGATTGGCGCCAGGGACTGGAGAAGGGGAAGCTGCTGTTCGAGTTCCGCGGATACAAGCTGCACGGCAAGTGGACGCTGGTGAAGATCAAGAAGAGCGAGCGCGACTGGCTCCTCATCAAGGAGCGCGACGAGTGGGTGCGGCAGCCCGGCGACCAGTTCCCCGAGGAGTCGGTGCTGTCGGGGCTGACGGTGGAGGAGGTGAAGGAGGGGCGCACGCCGGCGTCCGCGCTGCGCGCCGCGGTGGAAGCGGCCGGCGCGCAGCGTGGACGCGTGGATCCGCGGTCGGTGCAGCTCATGCTCGCCGAGACGGCCGATGCGGCATTCACGCGCGATGGGTGGCTGTTCGAGCTCAAGCTGGACGGCTACCGCCTGCTCGCCAGCAAGGCACGCGGCGAAGCGCTGCTCCTGTCGCGGAACGGGAACGACTACACCGGAGTGTTCCCCGAGGTCGCCCGCGCGGTGAAGGCGCTGCCGGTGAGCGAGTGCATTCTCGACGGCGAGGTGGTGGTGATGGACGAGCAGGGGAAGCCGAGCTTCGCGCGGCTTCAGAAGCGCGGCCGGCTCTCGTCGCCGATCGAGATCCGCCACGCGGCGGTGGAGTATCCGGCGACGTACTTCGCGTTCGACCTGCTGGCGTTCGAGGATTTCGATCTGCGACCGCTCGCGCTCGAGCGCCGGAAGGCGCTCCTGCTGCAGGCGGTGCCCAAACTCGGGCCGGTGCGCACGCTCGACCACATCGAGCGCGAGGGCGAGCGGTTCCTGGCGGGGGTCGCCGCGTTAGGCCTGGAGGGAACGATCGCCAAGCGCGCCGACGCCCCTTATCGCGGCGGCCGGAGCGACAAGTGGGTCAAGATCAAGACGGACCGCACCGGCGACTTCGTGATCGTCGGATTCACCGCGCCAAAGGGGGGCCGGAGCCATCTCGGCGCGCTCCAGCTGGCCGACATGGTCGGCGGATCGCTGGCGTACGCGGGGCGCGCGGGAACCGGGTTCGACGACCGATTGCTCGCCGAGCTCAAGGAGATGCTCGACCCGATCGTGCGCGCCGAACCGCCGTGCGAGGGACCGGTCACGGCGCCGGGCGTCGAGCCGCTACCCGGCTCCGCAATCCCGGAAACGAAAACGACGACCTGGGTGGAACCGGTGTACGTGTGCGAGGTGCGCTTCCGCGAATGGACGCCCGATGGGCTGCTGCGGCACCCGACGTTCCTCCGGATCCGGACCGACAAGGCGCCTCGGGATTGCGACCGGCAATGGGGCGCGCCAGCGGGCGCCGAGCCGGGGATGCCGGCCGCCGCCGGCACAGACCCCGGCCGTGGCGGCACGGACCCCGGCCGCGGCGGCGCGGAGTCCCGGGCGGACCGCCCGCGCGACGCCGCACCGCCTGACGAGTCGGCCGACGTCCCTCCCCCGCCACCGCGTCCTCCGGTCGAGAAGACCGTCACCTTCTCCAACCTCCACAAGATCTTCTGGCCGGCCGAGCGCTACACCAAGGGCGATCTGATCGAGTACTACCGCGCGGTGTCGCGGTGGATGCTGCCGTATCTCCGGGAGCGTCCGCTCGTTCTCACGCGATTCCCCGACGGCATCGAGGGCAAATCGTTCTATCAGAAGGACGCGCCGGAGTTCGCGCCGTCGTGGATCCGCACGGTACCGATCTGGAGCGAGGACACCCAGCGCGAGATCCGCTATTTCGTCTGCGACGACGTGGAATCGCTGCTCTATGTGGCGAACCTCGGCTCGATCCCACTGCACATCTGGGCCAGCCGGGTGGGTTCGCTCGAGCTGCCCGACTGGTGCGTGGTCGACCTCGATCCCAAGGAGGCGCCGTTCTCCGACGTGGTGCGGACCGCGCTCGTGTTGCGGGACCTGTGCCAGTCGATCGCGCTGCCGAGCTACGTGAAGACGACCGGGAAGACCGGGTTGCACATCCTGATTCCACTGGGCCGGCAGGTCACCTACGCCCAGTCACGGACGTTAGGCGAGCTGCTGGCGCGGGTGGTGCTGCGCGATCTGCACGACATCGCGACCATCGTGCGGCATGTGACCAAGCGGGGAGACAAGGTCTACTTCGACTACCTGCAGAATCGGCACGGCCAGACGATCGTGGCGCCGTTCAGCGTGCGTCCGCTGCCGGGGGCGACGGTGTCGATGCCGCTCCGGTGGGAAGAGGTAAACGATACGCTCGATCCGCGGGCGTACACGATCAGGACGGCGATCGAGCGCATGGAGGGACTCGGATCCGATCCCGACGCCGCGGTGCTGGACCAGGCGCCCGACCTGCACACGGTGCTGGGGCGATTGGCGGAGCGGATGGCGGCCGGCGGCGATGCCGGTGAGGGGGAGAAGGGCGAGGGGTTGACGGAGCAACGCGACGCCTGACCGCGCCTTCGCGGCATGCCGAGAGGGAATGCCGTCGGTCTGAATGACAATGAACGCGTAGAGCTTCACCTGGGATCCGGCCGCCGGTTCGACCCCGGGCCGCTGAACGCGATCCGGGCGACGCCAAAGCGCCCGGAGGGTCACTCGCTGCGCGTGGCCACGAGCGGGTCGATTCTCGTTGCGCGCATCACCGGCACGACGCACGACACGACCGTCACGACCAGGAGTACCGCCGCGCCGGCGCCGAACGCGAACGGGTCGACGCGGCTGACGCCGTACAGCATGCCCTGCAGGAGCCACGACGTCGCCAGCGCACCGAGCGAGCCAAGCACGATTCCGCCCACCGTCAGTCGCACCCCCTCGCCGACCACCAGCCGCGCGATCCCGGAGCGGGTCGCGCCAAGCGCCATGCGAACGCCGATCTCGCGCGTCCGCTGCCGCACACCATAGGAGACGACGCCGAAGAGCCCGACCGCCGCCATCACCACCCCGAGCGCGGCAAGCGTCACCAGCACCCGCATGGTGAAGCGCGGTTCGGCCGCCGACTGGTCGATGGACCGCCGCACGTTCTCGATCCGCGTGGTCACGCCGCGTGGCGGCTCGGGCCTGACGGCGGCCGCCAGCCGGCCGAGTCGCGTCATCGCGTCGGGCCCGTGAAGCCGAATGGCCAGCGTGACGTTCCCATCCGCGCTCCGCCAGTCGAGCGGCTGGTAGATGGCGCTCGTACCGGATGTCTGCAACAGGTTGCTCACGGCGTCGGGCACCACGCCGATGACCGTGCGCCACGGTTCCATCGCACCGGTCATCACCCGCGTGCGCGAATTGCGGAACCGACGGCCGATCGGATTTGCGTCTGGCCAGACAGCCCGCGCGAGGGTGCTGCTGATGACGACGTCGCTCGCCGCCGCCGCCCCCGCGTCGAACGACCGGCCGGCGAGCAGCGGCATGCCCATCATGGCAAAATAGTCCGGGCCCACGAAGCTGACCGATGCGCCGGGCGTCTCCGTGCTCGCAGGATGCTCGGGGGTGTCGAACCGCGAACTGAGCCAGGTGAAACCGGTCACCGTCACGGCGAAGTCGCCCGGTGTCGCCAGCGGTTCCGCAGCCTGACGAAGGGCGGCGGCGAATGCCGCGCGGCTTTCCGGTGTCTCACCCTGACGCGCCTGGAACATTACGGTGTACAGGTCGCGCACGTCGAAGCCGAGTCGCGTCCGCTCGAGGCCGAAGACCGCGTGGATGAGGAGCAGCGCGCCGACCAGCAGGGTGGTGGAGAGTCCCACCTCGCCGACGACGATCCACTTGCGGAAGCGTGCTGCCGCGGGGTGCATGGCCGTCGCCGCCCGCAGCGACTGCGCAACGTCGCGGCCGGCGATCCGCAGCGCCGCGATCACGCCGACGGCCAGCCCGACGGTAATCGCGGCCAGCGAGGCGAACGCGACCAGTCTGGCATCGGCGGACGGATAGGTCAGGGCAACGAGGCTCGCCGGCCGGGCGGCGGCGAGGAGGCGGAGGCTCGCCCACGCAACGGCGGCCGCGATCCCTCCACCGACACTCGCGAGGAGCACGCTTTCGGTGACGAGGTGGCGGAGCAGGCGACCGCGCCCGGCGCCGAGTGCGCGGCGAACCGCGAGCTCCCGCTCCCGCGCCGCGCCACGCGCGAGAAAGAGGTGCGCGACGTTCGCGCATGCCACCAGGAGGAGGAGCGCCACGGCAGCGGTGAGCAGCTTGAGCGCCTCGCGGAACTTCAGGCTCTCGTCCGGCCGGCTGAGGCGCACGCGCCATCGGATGTCACGGTTCCAGGGGGCGTCGAGCTCGGACGGCTTCAGGTACGCCGCGGCTTCGTCCGACGCCGCCTCACGTGAGACGCCTGGCTTGAGCCGGACGGCGACGGTGCTGACCATGAAGTCCTGCGATGAGAGCGAAAGCGGCAGCCACAGGTCCGGCCGTTCGGACCGGAAGTCGGGGAGCGTGAACGATGCCGGAACAACGCCGACGATGGTGCAGAGGCGGGAGTTGATCCGCACCGTCCTGCCGATTACGTCGGACGACGCACCGAACTCGCGTCGCCAGATGCCTTCACCCAGGACGACCGCGCGCGGGCCGTCGCTGGTCACCTCCTCGGACGTGAAGTCGCGGCCGGCCAGCGGGTGCACGCCGGCGAACGCGAGGAATCCCCGCTCCACGTAGGCGACCCGCACGGTCGTCGTATCCCCGCCGTTCACGAGAAGGCGACTACCGCTCGGCTGAAACGCGAGCGCCCTTTCGATCGATTGAGCGTCTTGCCGCCACGCCTCGAGTGACTGCGCCGGAATCGGCCCCGGGGGAAAGCCGTCGGGCGTTGGGCTCTCGCGACGCAGGACGAACACGCGAGCGGCGTGCAGGTACGCGATGGGTCGCAGAATCAGCGTGTCCGCGACGGTGAACACGGCCGTGGTGGCGCCGACGCCGAGCGCAATTGTGAGGACCGTGACGCAGGCCAGCAGGGGCGCGCCGCGAATCCCCCGCCACGCGAAGACGACATCCTGCGCGAGCTGCTCCCACCAGGCAGCCCGGTTTTCGCGCCGCGCGATACGGATGTCGATGCGGAACGACCGGAGCCAGCTTCGCGCCTTCATGCGCCAAATCCTACCTCGCGCTGGTCATAACATCAAGCGTTGAGGTAACGGCCGGGCGGCCTGCTCGAGATGACCGCGGTGCTGCATTCCCGTGCGGGCCGAGTTCCCGCCCGCGCACGGCCTGCCCTCCCGGTCGCTCCTCGCGAACGCCGTTCGCTCGTTGCATTCTATCCGAGCGTTCGCCGCAGAACGCCGTTCGTTGGATCGTCACACGGTTCAACCAGGGGCAGATGACGCTTGCCGACCACCCGGATGCTGGACGACTGACAGAGAGATGACGCTTGCCGACCACCCGGATGCTGGACGACTTGCGATGATGCCATGGGCCTGATGCACTCGGTTCGGATACGCGCCCGCACGGTCTTTCGTCCGCCGGCCTTCGCACTCACCGCAACTATCACGCTGGCGCTTGGCATCGGGCTCTCGACCGCGGTCTACACGGTCGCCGATGCCCTCCTCATTCGCAAACTGCCGGTCGTTGATCAGGACCGACTCATCACGCTCTGGGGGGAAAAGCGCGACGGCAGCCTGGACAACTCGCCGCTCGACCTGAAACAGACGCGCGAGTTCACGCGTGACGCGCGCACGCTCAAGGGCGTGGCGTACTTCGCCTATGAGGGCGCGTGGCCGGTTGCAATCCGCAACGGCGACCGCATCACGCGAATGCGCCGCGCCCTCGTGTCGGGAAACTGGTTCGACGTCCTCGGCGCGCGCCCGGTCATCGGCCGTGCACTGAGACCGGCTGATGACGTCGTGGGCGCGGCGCCGGTGGTTGTCCTCAGTCATGCGGCATGGCAACGGCAGTACGGCGCCGATCCGGGCGTCGTCGGGACAACGTTGACGCTCGCGGAATTCGGCATCAGCGCGAAGATCGTCGGGGTGATGCCGCCGGGCCTCGAGTATCCGCCGGGCACCGACGTCTGGGCGCCATTCGTTCCCTCGCGACTGCGCAGTGAGAACGACACGACGGCGTATACGGCACTCGACCTCGTCGGCCGGCTGGCCGTGAATGCCACGGCTGAAAACGCCCAGACGGAGCTGACCGCGTACTTCACGCGTGCGGGCGCGTCTCCGTGGCTGCGGGACATGCGCGGCGTCGCTCACCCGCTACCGCGCGTGATACTCGGCGACGTGCGTCAGGCGGTCCTCGTCTTCGCGGCGGCGGCCGCGCTTCTGCTGCTTCTCACATGCATCAACGTCGCCAACCTCCTGCTCGTTCGCGGTCTCGCACGGTTCCGGGAGATCGGCATTCGCGCCGCACTTGGCGCATCGCAATGGCAGATCTTCACGCAGCTCCTCACCGAGAACGCCATGCTCGCCGGCGCGGGTGGTGCGGCCGGCGTGCTGGTCGCCTCGGCGGCGTCGGGGAGCTTCATCGCGCTCGCGCCCGCCGGCTTGCCGCTGTTGAGTACCGTCCATCTCAACAAGGCTGCTCTTGTCGCTGCGCTGGTGATCACGATCGTCGCCACGCTGTTCTTCGGGCTCGTGCCGGCGTTTCTCACGGCGCGAGCCGACATTCATGGCGTGCTGAGATCCGGCGCGCGGCAGAGCAGCGGTCGTGGCGCCCGCATGGCCCGGGAGACGCTGGTCGCCGCACAGATTGGGCTCGCCTTGCTCGTCCTGTCGGGGGCCGCTCTCCTCGCGCGCAGTTTCGTGGCGCTCCGGAACGCCGATCTCGAGTTCGATTCCTCACACCTGCTCATCGCCGAGCTGGCGATCCGTTACGACCACTACGGTACCGCGGAACAGCAGCTACCCCTCATCCGCGCGCTACTCGCACAGCTCCGATCCACGCCTGGCGTTCAGGCAGTGTCTCCGGTGGTCGCGATACCATTTTCCGGGACGGGTGGATGGACCGGCCGCGCCGGACTCGAGGGGCAGTCAGCCACTGAAGCGGCCAGGAATCCGATGTTCAGCATGGAGGTCGTCACACCCGAATACTTCCGCACGTTCGGCCTTCATGTGCTGCGGGGGCGCGCATTCGCCGACACCGATCGGCCGGGCTCGGAACAGGTGGTCGTGATCAGCGAAACCACCGCGCGACAGTACTGGCCCGATCAGGACCCGATCGGCAGGCGACTGTACATTGGCGGAATCCTTGACGTGGGCTTCACGGTTGTTGGTATCGTCCCCGACACGCGGTATCGCGACTTGCGCGAACCGCGGGCAAGCGTGTACTACCCTCTCGCTCAGTCGCCCTTTCCCTTCGTGCCGACGACGCTCGCGATTCGCACCGCCGGCTCGCCGGCGTCGCTTGTGCCGATCGTGCGCCGAGTGATCAACGAGACGGTATCCGGGGTCGCGCTTGCCGGCGCTGAACCGTTCGAGACGTATATGAAAGGTCCGTTGTCTCAGCCCCGTCTCAACGCCTTCCTGCTCGGCGTCTTTGCGGTCGTTGCGGCCACGCTCGCCGCGATCGGTCTCTTCGGCACTATGTCCGCGATGGTGCGTCAACGTACGCGCGAATTCGGGGTGCGCATGGCACTCGGTGCAACTTCACGGGATATCCAATCCCTTGTGATTGGACGAGGGCTCGCGATCGCCGGTGCGGGCGTGGCGGCAGGTCTGGCTGCCGCTCTTCTGGCGAATCGGGTGCTCTCCTCGCTTCTGTATGAAGTACGCGCCACCGACGCAGCAACCCTGGCGGCAGCCGTGTTGTTCGTCACCACGATCGCACTACTGGCAAGCCTCATCCCGTCGCGCTCAAGTGCGAGAATAGATCCCGCGCTCGCGCTACGCTCCGAAGGGTAACTGCCCGGCCCAACATGCTGTATCTGAATGACCTGGAGCGGTCAGGTCGTCCCGAGGAGGACCGCATAACGAGGCGGGCCGTTTCTGCTTTCGGGCTGCACTAGCCGCCCGGCAAGCAGTCTGCGTCGTCGACGACTCCCAGTGCAATGGCCGGGTCTGGCATCTCCCTGCCGGACACGTGTGTAGGCCGTTCATGCAGCCTTGACCGACCAGAATGCTCGCGGGATATTGGCCCCTTCGCCGCCGAGCGCTGATGCTTCGACGGATGTCCGGAAGATCGATGGCAGGTCGCACGCCGTTCGTCGATCCACCGGGCGACTCAGACCTTCCGCTCGAGCATCGCCCGGCTGTTGCGGGGTGGGACCGCTCGCGCGCCACGCGACGCAGAATGCGAAAGATCGTTCTCACGAACTTTCAATCGCCCGGCGACATCGTGATGCTGACGGCAGCGGTTCGCGATCTCCATCGCTGCTATCCGGGTCAGTTCATCACCGACGTCCGGACGTCGTGCCCGCAACTCTGGGAGAACAACGTCTTCATCGCCCCGCTCGATCAGACTGAGCCCGATGTCGACACGATCCCATGCGAGTATCCGCTCATTCACCAGAGCAACACGCTTCCCTATCACTTTCTCTTCGGATTCATTGACCACCTGAACGCGCGGTTGTCGCTCAACATCCGGCCGACCGCATTCAAGGGCGACGTCCCCCTCTCCAGTCTCGAGAAGTCGTGGATGTCGCAGGTGCAGGAGCTCACCGGCGAAGATACGCCATTCTGGATCGTGGTCGCCGGCGGCAAGTACGACTTCACCACGAAGTGGTGGGACCCGGATCGCTATCAGGACGTGATCGATCACTTCGCCGGCAGGATTCAGTTCGTGCAGGTGGGTGAGACCCAGCATCATCACCCCCCACTCAACGGCGTGATCGATCTCCGCGGCCAGACAGATCTGCGCCAGCTCGTGCGTCTGGTGTATCACGCCGCGGGTGTGCTCACGCCGGTGAGCCTGCTGATGCACCTGGCGGCGGCGATCGAGACGAAGCCGGGCATGCCGAGGCAGCGCGCGTGTGTGGTCGTCGCGGGCGGGCGCGAGCCCCCGCAGTGGGAAGCGTACCCCCACCATCAGTTCATTCACACCAACGGCGCCCTTCCCTGCTGCGACGACGGCGGCTGCTGGAAGTCGCGGGTGAAGCCGCTCGGCGACGGCGACGAGAAGGATCTGCCCGAGCATCTGTGCACCGACGTGGTCGGCGAGTTGCCGCACTGCCTCGATATGATCACTGCCGGAGACGTGGTCCGGCGGATCGAACTGTACTACGCGGCGGGATCGCTGTCGTACGCGAACCCGGACGCGCGTTCGACGGCACTGGCGAACTGATGGAACTGTTCACCGACGAAGCGCTCGCCGACACCACGGCGCGCAGCCGCGCCGAGGCCTTCATCGCCACGATCGGCGACTACCCCGACACGTTCCACGGCCGCGGGATCGTGATGTGCGGCGGCGGTACGACGTACTTCACGAACGCCTGGATCGCCATATCCCTGCTGCGTCACGTCGGATGCACGCTGCCGGTGCAGCTCTGGTATCTCGGCGCGAACGAAATCGACCCGTTCATGGAGGAGCTGATCGCGCCCCTCGGCGTCGAGTGCATCGACGCGCTGGCGGTTCGCGACGTGCATCCCGCGCGGATTCTCCGTGGCTGGGAAGTCAAACCATACTCGATCATTCACTCGCCGTTCCGCGAAGTGATGCTGCTCGACGCCGACAATTACGTCGCGAGGAACCCGGAATTCCTCTTCGAGTCCTGGGAGTACCGGCAGACGGGCGCGCTCTTCTGGCCCGACCTGGGCCGCATGCCGGGCGACAGCCCGATCTGGGGCGTCTTCGGCGTGCCGTATCTCGATGAGCCGGAGTTCGAGTCGGGGCAGATCGTCGTCAACAAGGAGCGCTGCTGGCAGGCGCTCGTCCTGACGAAGTTCTACAACGACCACTCCGACTTCTATTATCGCCACGTTCACGGCGACAAGGAGACGTTCCACTTCGCGTTCCGCAAAGTCGGCCAGCCGTACGCCATGCCGCGGCACGCGATGCTCCTCCAGGGCGGCACGTTCTTCCAATACGATTTCAGCGGCGACCTGCTGTTTCAGCATCGGAACCGTGCAAAGTGGAACTTCGACGGCGACAATCCCGCGGTGCCGTCGTTTCGATACGAGGCCGAGTGCCGCGGATTCCTCGAGGAGCTGCGCCGATCATGGAACGGCGTCGTCGGCAGCGGCGGGATGCGCGCCGGCCAGCGCGACGTCATCGAGGCGCGACGCGAGCTCATCACCACTGTCTATCGGTTCGTGCGCGACGGGTACGGCTACTGGCCGATGTCGTTCATGAGCGACGGTCGGGTGGGAATCGGGGCGACCGACACCGAACGAAGGTGGGACGTGTACCTCTCGGGCAACCGGCTCGCACTGGAGATCGGCGCCGACAGCGTTCCGTCGACCGTGCTGCAACCGGGCTCGCTCGGCTGGAGCAGCGCGTCCGGTGAAACGGAGCTGGTGCCGATTCCGGGGAAGCACAGCGCCTCAACACGCGCCGCGTTGTCCCTGAACGAGTTCATCGAAAAGGCGGTGGCGTACGCCGAGCCCCTGTCGCAGAACACCGGCAGCGGCGATCTCGGGTTCGGCTGGCTCTACTATAGTATGGCGCGCAACCTCCGCCCCGATTTCGCCGTGGTCATCGGCTCGGCCCGCGGATTCTCGCCGCTCTGCGTCGCTCGTGGGCTGCAGGACAACGGGCACGGACAGGTGATCTTCATCGATCCGTCGTATGCCGGCAGCGGTGATCCGGCCTGGGACGGGCGCGGTCACTGGGAGCACTCCACGGAAGTCGAGAAGTGGTTCGGTCTCTTTGGCCTTGCGCCGTGGATTCGGCATTTCAAAATGCGCTCCGACGACGCGCTGGACGCGGTGCGCGACATGACGCAAGGCCGGTATGTCGGGCTGGTGGTCATCGACGGCGCGCACACGCACCAGCAGAGTCTGCGCGACTTCGACAATTACTCGACGTTGATGTCGGACGGCGTCGTGCTGTTTCACGACTCTACGAATCCGAACTGCGGTGTGTCGTGGACGATGCAGTCGCTCCGTACGCGCGGCATCGAAGTGACGACGCTCCACCTCGACGCGGGGCTGAGCCTGGTCGCGGTCGCGCGCCCGCCGCGCGTCGAGGACAAGTGGAGCTACCTCACCGCGCCATCCGACCGCGGCAGCATGATCATGGACCATCTGGGTCCGCTGCTGCGGCCGGACGACCGGATCTTCGAGGCCTACTGCGGCTTTTCGCCGCTCAACGAGTACTATCGCCACGACCGCGTCTTCGGTTTCGACATCGATCCGGCGATCATCGCCCGGCTGCGCGCCGAGTATCCCGGGCGGCGGTGGGAGCAAATCGAGGAGAAGCACCTCGCCCACGCGAATCTCCCCGAGCACGCCGACGTGCTGGTAGCCCTCGGGCTGAGCCACGGCTACTGCTCATGGGACGCGCAGCTCGCCGAACCGAACATGCGATTCCTCGTGCGGCACTACCGGCCGCGCGTGTGCCTGTTCGAGACGGCAGCCGACTACCACAACGGCGAGATCCTCGACGCGGTGATGCGAAGCGTGGAGGCCGTCGGGTACACCTGTCGCGACGCGCTGATCGAGACGAACATGCGTTCGTACAGCCGACGGCGGATCGTTATCGGGACAACGGCCTGAGCGATGCCGATCGATCGCGAGGTCCTCAACCGGCAGCAGCAGCTGGTCGACCGATACGACGAGGCGTCGGCGATCCTGTCGCGCTATCCCGGCGTACTGAGTGTCGGTGTGGGTGCGCGCGAAATCCGGGGCGAGCTGGTGCCCGAGCTGGCGTATCGCGTGTACGTCGCCGAGAAGCTCGACGCCGCGGTTCTTCCTGTTTCGTATCGCGTGCCGGCCGACGTGTTCGGCGTACGCACGGACGTGATCGTCGCACCCGCCCTCGAGGCGATGTCCTCGAGCTCGCTGGTCGCGTTCGCGCCGAATCGCGACACCACCAAGTACCGGCCGCTCCAGGGGGGATCGCAGCTCCGCACGGCGAAGTTCGAGGGCGACAATACCCGCGGCATGGGGACGATCGGCTGTCTCGCGCAGACGACCGACGGGACGATGGTGGCGCTGACGAGCCAGCACATCGCGTGCGCCGGCACGGAGTTCAACGTCGGCGCCGGTTCGGCATCGAGTGGGTCCGCGGCGTCGGGCGCGCCGACGAGCTTTGCCTGCAACGGCGTGAAGGTGGGGCAGCCGCGACATATCACCTGCTGCTGTTGCTGCACCTTCAACGAGATCGGCGCGGTGCTGCGCTCGCAGAAGACGACGCAGGTCGATTGTGCGATCGTGCAGCTCGACGGCGACGCGGTGAGCGGCGTGACGGCGGGTGGTACCCTGAACCAGGTGGTGGACATCGGAGCGCTGACCGGGGTGGCGCAGGCCGTCTGTTTCTCAGAGGTGCGCAAGCGCGGGTCGGCCACGCGGCTCACGCGCGGCACCGTGGTCGACGTGCTGTATGAGGGAAGTCAGATCCTGATCAATCCCCTGCCCGGGTTCCCCAGGTTTGCCTACTTCGGGGACTCGGGATCGGTGATCGTCAACAGCGACGGCAAGGTCGTCGGCCTGCTGTGGGGCGCCGACCGCGGCACACGGAACCGTGGCGTCGCCAATCACATCGGGACCGTGCTCGCGGCGATGGGCATCAGGATCGCAGGCGACGCAGGCACCGGGCTCGGCATTCCGTCGAGCAACTGCGGCAGCAGCTCGAGCGCCGCGGCGGAACTTCCCGGGAGTTCGTCGAGCAGCGCCGCGGGGTCGGCGGTCGCCTCGTCGTCCAGCAGTGCATCGCCGAGCAGCTCGTCGTCGTCCGTCAGCTCGTCTTCGTCAAGCAGTTCCTCATCCAGTGCGTCGTCGAGCTCGTCGGTCCGATCATCATCAAGCCGCTCGAGCAGCTCGTCGTGCGCGCCGCGTATCGCCGGCGGGCCGCGCTGGTACGCCGGGGCGAGCAAGCACGTCCCCCGGCTGCTCGGCTGCAAGGCGACGATCGACACCTTCCCGATGAATCTGCCCTGCGAGGGCACGGCAACCTACGAGGCGTTCACCACAGTGTGGACGGGGGTGACCAAGGGCGATATCACGAAGTGGGGGCAGATCGGCATCACGCGGCGGCGCAGCAGCGGCGCGGCGGCGGTCGTCCAGTATCTCAAGTACGAAGTCCAGGCGGGACCGAATCCCGCGGACTACCACAACACCATCCACAACGACCCCGGGTTCCCCGTAGTCGGGACGACGCAGGAGTACGAATGCGTGGTGGATCCGGCGACCGGACGCTGGGATTTCTTCGTGGGCAGTGTCGCGAAGGACAACTTCACGAACGCGGGGTGGATCGCCGAGTCGGGCGATCGCGTCGACTTTACCGCCGAGGTCTACGACCTTGGCTCGCAGATGCCGGGGACCGCCGGCTCCAAGTGCCACATCTCGCACTGCCAGTACAAGACGGGCACGGCGTTCTCGAGCAGCTCGTCGTCGGGACTGATCGCCGGCGGATACGTGGGCGCCGGGCTGGTGGCTGCGAACTGCTCGGTGACGGACGCGGCCGAGCACGGCTGTGACTTCGTCGGCGCCGATGCGCTCGACATCTGGGACGTGAATCCGTAGCCGATCGACCATGACCAACCCTGCCATCGAGCGCGCGACGCGCACCCTGGGCTTCGAGGTGAAGCCGGAGGCCATCACCGCGCCGCCGGCGACGGTCGAGCGCACATTCGTTCCCTTCCTCAGGACGTCGGCCGAGGATGAACGCCACTGGCGCAAGGACGAGACGCACCCGCGTCTGCACCTCGACCGGCTCGACGAAATCACGGCCCGAGGCGGGCGGCCGCGCTTCCCGAACATCAAGAGCGTGGACACGGTGGTGAATCCACGGACGGCGATCGTCTACAAGATCACCTCGCCGTGGGCGGCGGGCGCGCGGCCGATCGCGCCTTTCCCCAGCGCACCGGAGGAGGAGCGGCAGCTTCGCAACCTCGGCGAACGGTTCGTCGGTCTGCCCGACGCCGAGCCCGACGTCGACTTCTACAATGCGCTCAAGCAGCTCGAGCTGACCGGACCGGTGCCGCCGAAGTCGGCGAAGCAGATCATCGCCTACCTCGTCACCCACCACACCCGGCACTACAGCCCGCGCAACGTCTGGATCATTCAGACGCGCGGTATCGAGATGGCCGCCGAAGGCTACGCGGCGATGGCCAACATTCACCCCGACGCGCGCAACCACATGCGCCACGTGGTCGACGCGACCACCGGCATCTGGCTGTACTCCGATACCGCACCACAACCGGTATGACGATGCGCAAACTCGAGTACTTCGAGGAGGAGCTGAACGCGTCGCCGCCGGGACGCGAGATCCTGGGCGTGATCATGTCGCACGTGGACGAGGTGAATCGCCTGGTGAACAACAACCGCGGGGTGATGGTGGCGTGGCAGCGCAACCATGGTCCGCAGTTCCTCACCTCGGCGATGGACAGCGGATTCGACGAGCACACGCCGGTACGCAAGGAGTTCGACGGGGTGTCGCTCGAGCGGCTGTTGCTCCGCATGGCCGACGCGCTGCAGCAGAGCGGAAGCCGCGAGCTGGCGGCTACGGTAGGGCGGTACGCGTCCCCGGTGCTGGCAGCGGCCAGCGAGTGTGCCAGTCTCTCCGACCTGTTCGCGCGGATTCGTGCCGGAACCCTGGCGGGGGGTGCACGATGAGACCGCGACACGAACGGGTAGCCGAGTTCACCCGGCTTTCGGCGCTGCTGCCGAAGGCGCGCGAGCAGTTGATGGCATATCCCGGCGTGCGCCACGTCTCGGTCGGGCTCAAGGAGACCGCGGGCAAACCGACCGAGCAAATCGTCTTCCGCGTCTATGTGGAGAAGAAACTCCCGGCGAACGAACTGCCGCGGAAGAAAGTGATTCCCGTCGAGGTCCTTGGCGTGAAGACCGACGTGCTCGTGGAGCCCGTACCGACGCTCGCCGACGACGATGGCAGGTACCGCCCCCTCCTCGGCGGCATCCAGATCGGTAACGACTCGTCGAGCGAGGTCGGCACGATGGGATGCATCGCCCGGCTCGACAGCGACGGCTCGATCGTCATGTTGAGCAACCACCACGTGATGATGGCGGGCGGCGCGTCGAACGGCGAGAAGATCGGACAGTCGACGATCTCGTGTTGCTGCTGCTGCAAGGGTAACATCGTGGGCGTGGTCGTGAACTCGCTCAACAACGGACTGGTCGACTGCGCCATCGCGCGCATCACCGGCGCACCGGGGTTCATGAACGAGATCATCGACATCGGTCTGATTCTCGGCGCGGCGACGCTGAACGCCGGCGGGTCGACCGTGGCGCCGGGCGACCACGTGATGAAGCGCGGGCGCACCACCGGCCTCACGACCGGCACGGTTACCGACCCGAAGGGGCCGACCGCCGGAAATCCGGCCAAGCAGATTCCGGCCCGCGCGAACCAGATCCACATCGCTCCCGATGCCGGCTTCGACCATTTCCAGTGGTTCGGCGACTCCGGCTCGGCGCTGGTCAACGACCAGAACGTGGTGGTCGGGCTGTGCTGGGGCGTCAACACGAATACCAATGACAGCTTTGCGAACATCATCACCGACGTCACGGCGGCGATGGGGATCACGATCATCAATTCCGGCACCCCGGGAACCATCCCGCTCGGCAGCGCTTCGGTCGCCGAGCCGCTTCAGGCGCCCGGTCCCGACCACCTCGACGACATCGTGAGAGTGCTGGACACCCTGGAGGTCGGGCGCGCGGCGCTCGCGATGTTCCGCGAACACGGTGATGAGATCAACCGGCTGCTCAATGACAATCGCCAGGTGAAGGTCGCCTGGCATCGGTACCAGGGGCCCGCGTTCACCGGGCACTTCATCAAGAGCGCGCGCGAGCCCGGACATCGCATTCCGCCGGAGATCGCGGACGTGTCGCCGGCGAATGTCGTACTGCGAATGTCGGTGGTGCTGCAGGAGCAGGGGAGCGCGGCGCTCGCGGCCGCGGTCGCAGCGAACACCGTACCGCTTCTCCATCTCGTGAGCGGGATCACGTCGGTGGAGGAGATGCTGGAGCGGGCGGCCGCGGGAGACGCCGGCCCGGACGCGCGGGTGCACGAATCAGTACAGACCGTTTGATGGGTGACGCGTGAACAATCAGACCGGGACACTGGAAGTCATCGCGCTCGAGCTGGCGAAGGTCATCAAGCCACTCGAGGAGCGTATCGGCAGCGGCCAGATTCTGGAGCTGTTCGCCGAGCTCGGCATCCAGTTCCCGGAATCGCTCGCCAGCAATCCGCAGTTCCAGACGGCGCTGACCGACGCGATCTCCCGGCTCGAGGCGGTTCCGGGGCTGATCGAGACGCTCATCCAGCAGATCGACGCCGACGACGAGGGCGCCGCGATCGGCACCGCGATCGATCTCACCCAGCAGATCGTCGAGCTGATCGGGGACATCGACGCCATCGCGCACGCGATCGATACCGCGCACGGCAGCTTCCCCGCGATCGACATCGGCGACTTCGTCGCCAATCTCAGCGTGAACCTGATCAACTACCTGTTGGTCAACTACGTCGAGAGTGTGGCGCCCGCGGCGGCGGCGGTGCTGGAATTGTTCGGCGTCATCGAGCGCAGCCCGCAGAACGTCGGCTCCACGAATCCCGTCAATCCGCCGTACATCCGGAAGGCGTTCCATGTCGACGGGCTGACGAAGACGTTCAGCAATCCGCTCGAGCAGCTGCGCGCGCTGTATGGCTGGGGGAACGACGACTTCGACGGCGCCGCGCTGCTGGACAAGCTCAACAAGGTGATGCTGGCGCTCGGCATGCCGGTGGTGCTCGACACCGGCGTCACGCCGCACACGCTCGACGTACTGTTCTTCGAGCTGTCGGCCAGGACCGACATGGTGCCACCGGGCCTCCAGCTCCTGCTCAAGTACCTGTTCACCGTCGGCGGCTCGTACACAGTGACGCGCGAACAGTGGAGCGCCGTGTTCGGCGTCAACGCGCAGGTGCCGTTGGAGGCGGGCGTCGCGCTGTCGCCGGCACTGGACGTGACGATCATTCCGCCGGCCGCCGGTACGATCCAGGGCAAGATCTTCGGCCGCTGGATCGCCAATCCGCCGCCGGGCCAGAGCACGATCATCCTGCTCGGCCAGGCCGGCGCCGGGCGCGTCGAGATGGCGTCGCTGCGCCTCGAGGCGGGCGTGGACCTCACGTGGAACGGCACCAACGCGACCAGCCAACTCACACTCGAAGGAGAGATCACCGGCGGCAGCATCGTCATCGACGCGACGAAAGGCGACGGATTCCTCGCCAGGATCCTTCCCGGCACGAAGATCGAGGCCGATTTCGGAATCCTCATGGGTGTGTCGAGCACGCGCGGATTCTACTTCCAGGGCAGCAGCGCGCTCGAGATTCAGCTGCCCGTCCACATCGAGCTCGGTCCCGTTTCGATCGAGGGCCTGACCCTCACGCTCAAGATCGGCCAGAACGCCGCCGGTGTCACCGAACTGCCCATTTCGCTCGGCGCCGATATCAAGGCGGCGCTCGGTCCGCTCACCGCCGTGGTGCAGAACATGGGTCTCACGGCGCGGTTCAGCTTCCCGAGCGACAACAGCGGAAACATCGGCGGCTCCACGCAGCTCGACTTCGACTTCAAGCCGCCGAACGGGGTCGGACTCTCGATCGACGCCGGCGGAATCAAGGGCGCGGGCTTCCTCTACATCGACACCGACAAGGGCGAGTACATCGGCGCGCTGGAGCTGGAGTTCCAGGATCTGTTCTCGCTCAAGGCCGTGGGATTGATCGACACGAAGATGCCCGACGGGAGCAACGGGTTCTCGCTCCTCATCATCATCACCGCCGAGTTCACGCCGATCCAGCTGGGATTCGGCTTCTCGCTGAACGGCGTTGGCGGGCTGCTCGGGCTCAGCCGGACGGTGCGGATCGACGTGTTGCGCGCCGGCGTGAAGACGGGGGCGCTCAACAGTGTGCTCTTCCCGCAAGACGTCGTCGCCAACATCACCCGCATCGTCAGCGATCTCAAACAGATCTTCCCGATCGCCGAGGGACACTTCCTGCTCGGGCCGATGGCCGAGATCGGATGGGCGGGGTCCATTCTGACGCTGGAGCTTGGACTCCTGCTCGACATTCCGAACCCGATGTTCGCGATCCTGGGGGTGCTGCGGGCGGCGCTCCCCGATCCCGACGAGCCGATCCTGCTCATTCAGGTGAACTTCCTGGGCGTCGTCGACTTCGGGAACAAGTACATCTCGTTCGACGCGAGCCTGTTCGATTCGAAGCTGCTCATCTTCACGCTCACCGGCGACATGGCGCTCCGCATCAATTGGGGCGACACGCCGATGTTCGTGCTGAGCGTGGGGGGCTTCCATCCGGCATTCAAGGACGCGCCCCCGGATCTCCAGAACATGACGCGGCTCACGCTCGCGCTGTTGAGCGGCGACAACCCGCGTCTCACCATTGCCTGCTACTTCGCGGTGACGTCGAACACGGTGCAGTTCGGCGCGCGAGCGGAGCTCTACGCTGCGGCGTGCGGATTCAGCCTCTACGGATTCATCGGGTTCGACGTGCTCTTCCAGTTCACGCCGTTCCGGTTCATCGCGGATCTGGACGCGGGGCTGGCGCTGCGGCGGGGCTCCACGAACATCATGAGTCTCCGTCTCCACGGCCAACTGGCTGGTCCGACGCCGTGGGACGTGCAGGGCAAGGCCAGCTTCTCGATCCTCTTCTTCGACGTCACCATCCGCTTCCACGAGACGTGGGGCGACGATCCCGACCAGCTGCCCAGGGAAAAGGTCGACGTGAGGGCGCTGCTGATCGCGCAGCTCGACGACGACCGCAACTGGCGTGCGACGATTCCCGACAACAACCACCTCCACGTCACCGTCAAGCAGATCAAGAACGCCGGCAGCGCGGTCATCATCCACCCGTTCGGCACACTGGCGTTCAGCGAGTCGGCGGTGCCCCTCGACTACACCATCGACAAGATCGGGGAGCAGGTTCCGCAGGACGACACCCGATTCACGCTCACCGGCGTACACAGCGGACCGACATCGCTGGATACGACGCCGGTGCAGGATCGCTTCGCAGTCGCGCAGTTCACCGAGATGAGCGACAGCGAGAAGCTCAGCCGGCCGTCGTTCGAGATGCTGGACAGCGGCATCCAGCTCACCGGGACGGCCAATCTCGCCACGACTCCGCCGGTAAGCCGGGACGTGGATTATGAGATCTCGTACCTGCGGGCGAAGCAGCCGGTGTTCGCCGGCCGCCGGCCGCTCGGCAAGACGCGGTTCGGTCTTGCCCGGCAGAACGCCGCCGCGGCGAACTCGCCCCTGTCCCACCGGAACTCACGGCAGTCGGTGCTCGCGCCGGCCGGTGTCGACGTCGATGCCGAGCAGTACATGGTGGCAACCGTCAGCACGCTCACGCCCTTTGCGGCGGGCATGGTGGCCGGATCGTACGCCGAAGCACAGCAGCACTACGAATCGCTGATCGCGTCCCGGCCGGAGCTCAGGGGGAAGGTGCAGGTCGTTTCCACGCTCGAGGTCAGCACCGTATGACGATCGAAGTCGCGCGATACCAGTTCCACTCGTGGGCGCGTCGCGGGATGTCGGCGAACATCACCGACGCCGACGACCTCGGCAGCGGCACCGTCCACACCAGGGAGCGTGCGACCGTGCCGGTCGCGCTCAAGGCGAACGCCACCGACGTCTCGAAGAACTTCGCGCTCATCGGTCCGGGTGACATCATCGGCATCAACCGCGACATGATCGTTCGCACCGAGCCGCTCAACTGGATCACGGACTTCGAGCCGAACTACCTCGCGTTCATCGAGTTCTACGATGAAGACTTCAGCTGGCGGTACACGCCGGCTCAGGCGTCGGGCGAGCGCCTGCGTCCGTGGGTGGCGCTGCTCGTCCTCGAGGACGACGAGTTCGAGCGCACCCAGCGCCGCGTCCCCCTGCCGTCGATCAACGTCAAGGACCGCACAGCGATGCCGCCGGCGAACGAGCTGTGGATGTGGGCACACGTCCACAGCAACGTCGACCTCCCTGACAGTGATTTGAGCACCTACGAGAGGTTCCTGAACTCGCTCAACACCACGATCACGACCGACCCGGACGGCCTGTACTCTCGGCTGATGAGTCCGCGGCACCTCAAGCCCAACACGGCGTACACCGCGTTCGTCGTCCCGACCTTCGAGACCGGTCGTCTCGCCGGATTGGGCCAGGCCACCGACACCGTCGACGCGCAGCAGCCCGCGTGGGCGGCCGACGGCACCGCCGCCGAGATGCCCGTCTACTTCGAGTGGTATTTCCGCACCGGAGAGAACGAGGACTTCGAGTCGCTGGCCAACCTCCTCGTGCCACGGCCGATGGATCCACGCGTCGGCATCCGCGACATGGATTGCTCGGCGCCCGGTTTCGTCAAAGCCGACGGCTCGGGACCGATCCCGGCCACCAGCCCGCCGATCCTCGGCCTCGAGGCCGCGCTCAAGGCGCCCACCACGGTCTCCACCGTCTTCCCCGATCCGCCGGCAAGCAATGACTTCCAGGCCGCGCTGGAGGACGTCGTGAACCTGGGCGAGCAGACCGCCGCGGACACGGCACAGGATCCGATCGTCACGATGCCGCTCTACGGCAAGAACCACGTGCGGCAGCATCCGGAGGACGTGATTCTCCTCGACATCACGCAGGACCGGTGGCTGGATGAGTTGAACCGGGATCCGCGCACGCGCACCATGGCTGGGGTCGGGTCGCTCGTTATCCAGGAGAATCAGGACCGCTACATGAAGTCGGCCTGGCAACAGGTCGACAAGGTGAATCAGGCCAACCGCGCCATCCGCAACGCCAAGGCCGCAATCGCCTTCGCCACGCCGCTCTTCACCGCCACGTTCCGGAAGCTGCCGACGACGCAACTGGTCGCCATCAGCCGCGCCGTGCTGCCACGGGTGATGGGAAGCCCGACCACGCTCTTCCATCAGTTGACCGTGAGCCGCCTGCCCGTAGCTGCGCTGTCGGCCGCGTTCCGACGTTTCATGCGACCGCGTGGTCCGTTCGCGCGCCGAACGGGAATCACCGCCGACAACTTCACCAGCGTGGTCGATGGCCTCAACGACGGAACGCTCACCGCCGCGCCGCCACGGCCGACGCCCGCCGGACTTCCCACGACCACCGATCTGGGCGGTGCCGTCACGCCGCCCGCCGGCACGACCGTTCCACCGATGTCCCGGCTGGGGTTGCTGATTCTCATCCTGCTTGTCGTGCTGATCGTGATCGTGCTGCTGGCGACGGCCGGAGTCGGCGCCGCCCTGCTCGCGGCGGTAGTGGGCGCCGCGGTCGTGGCGACGGTGGCGAGAAGGTCTCAGGCGGCCGCCGCGGCGCACGAGGAGTCCACCCTCGTCTCCAATCCGGCCACGGCCGACACGGTTCTGGCGACCGTGCCGGCGCGACCGGACTTCAACGTGCGATTGCTCGCCGAAGCCACTGCGCCGAGCGCCACGCCCGGCGGCGCGAATGGCGAGAGCAAAGAGGCGCAGAACTTCAGGTCCGCGGTGACCGGGCTGTCGCAGATCGCCGCGCTGGCGCCTCCCGAGCTTCCGCCGCCGACCGCGTATTCGCTGTCGAACGCGCAGGCCAGGCTCACCGTGGCTCTCGAGCCGCGGATGGCCCACGGCACCCGCCTCTCGCGAATGATAAAGATCCGGAACGTGCCGTGGACCGTGCCGTCCGAGCCGCTCGTCGAGGCGATGGCCTATCCCGACTTCGACGAGCCGATGTACAAGAAGCTCACCGGGCAGTCCGACGAATTCCTCGTCGCCAACCTCAAGCTGATCCCACCCAACACGATCTCGCTGCTCGAGACCAACGAGCCGGTGATCGAGTCGTACATGGTCGGCCTCAACTACGAGATGGGACGCACGCTGCTGTGGAGCGAGTTTCCGACCGACGAGCGCGGAAGCTACTTCCGCCAGTTCTGGGACGTGAGCGGACTGGTGGAGCCGAGCACGGGGAAGACGCCCGCGCAGTTGGCCGAAGAGCACAAGGACATCACGCCCATCCACACCTGGACGCGCAACTCCCGCCTCGGCACCCACAACAACCGCGACGCGCAGGGCGACACGTCGCAGATCGTGCTCGTGGTGCGCGGCGACCTGCTCAAGCGCTACCCCAATTCCGTGGTCTTCGCACAGAAAGCGATCGCCGGCAGCGGCGGTGTACCGGTCATCGATCTCGACCTGACGGGCGCCGAATTCACGCAGGAGCTCCTGTTCCCACTCTACCGCGCCGACATCGCGCCCGACATCAAGTTCTTCGGCTTCGATCTCACCGCGCGACAGGCGCGCGGCGACGATCCGAGCCCGGGCTTTCTTGCGACCGACACGCTGGGGTGGTTCTTCGTGATTCAGGAGGTACCGGGCGAGCCCCGTTTCGGCATGGACATCAGCTACGATCCCGGCTCGGATGGGGTTTCGTGGAACGACCTGGCCTGGACCAACTTCCCCGCCCCCAACCCCGACTTCATCACCGCAAGCCCGCACCCCACCGGCTTCTCGCCCACCGACAATTCGCCGGACAAGTGGGCCACCAGCTCGGCGAACATGGCGTACGTTCTCTTTCAGGAGCCCAGCATGGTCGCGGTCCACGCGTCCGAGATGCTGGCATCGCTCTGACCGGCCATGGCTACCCTCGACGACCACCTGCCGGTAATCGACCGACTCCGCGCGCAGCGCGATGATCTCGGGCAGCGCATGTACGCGTTGCGGACGCAGATCTCGCGTGACACCGCCGCGCTCCGCAAGAGTCAGCAGGCCGGCGGCAAGCTCGGCCCGCCCGACCCCGCCGAAGTTACGGCTCGACGCGCCGAGATCGCGCAGCTGGAGTCCACCCTGCGCTCGCTGTCGGCCGCCGAGCAGTCGGCGCGCGCCGCGATCGGCAGCGTGGACGCCGGCAGGCAACGCATCACGTTCCTGCAGCAGTCGCTCACCGCGCTTCGCGCAGCGCTCGACCAGCTCGAGAGTCGCATCGCGCTCGCGCAAACCGCCCGGCCCAAGGACCGCACGCTGGCGGATTCCCTCGAGGCCTCGATCGAGTCCACGCGCGCACAGATCGCCGATACGACGGGGTCGCTGGCGGCCGCCACCGACAATCAGGCCGCAATCGAGCAAGCGGCGGCCGCAGCGCGCAAGGCGCTGCAGAAGATCGTCGCGCAAACGAGTGACACGCGTCAGGCGATCGACGACAACCAGGCGGAGATCGGCGCCCTCAAGGGCGCGGCCGGACCCACGCCGGACCAGATTCGGGAACGGCTCGCGGCGCTGAACGCGCAGTATGCCAAGACCAAGGGGTCGTGGAAGGCGACCACCGGGGCGCTGCACGACACGATCACCGGTATCTACGTCGACCCACATCCCCGGTCGGCCGTCGCGCAGATGCCGGACACGACCCCGTTCCTCCTCCTGCCGGTACGCATCGAGACGCGGTTCGTCAGCCAGCCGCCGCCTCCGGGTGGAATTCCAGCCGGAAGTCCGGCGGCGGGCCCGCCGGGCGTTGCACCGGCAGGCGCTCTCGCCGTGGGAGCGGTTGCGCCGGTGCCGTCGCCCGAGCTGTGGCTTCGCGTCTATCCCGATGACATCGCCGTTCATACGCACGAGAACGAGCTCACCGACCGGGAGGTCGCCGCCGGCGAAGAGTACTGGCGATCGATCTTCGGCATCGAAAAGGACACCGACAGCGGCAAGGGCTCCCGCAAGACCGAAACGTGGAAGAACTTCGCCGCGCTCTTCGGCCCATCGCGCTCGGCGTGGGTGGCGAGACAAACGCGGCCGACCAACTGGTCCGCGCTCAGCACCCTGGCCACTACCGACGATCTCACCTTTCCGCCGCACGACCTCACCAGCACCAGCTCATGGTCGCGCGCGCCGCGCTCCAACGTGCTCCCCGACCGGTTCGTGGCGATCCTGTACACCGGCGGCACGATCGTGAAGGAGGTCGTGGGCAACGTGATCCCGGACGAGCTGATGCTCGGACCCGAGCCGCTCGACCTCGCCGCGGACGCCGACCAGGCGGACAACGAGGATTCGTTCGTCACGGTCGATGGCCAACTCACGTTTGGCCCGAACTACGACTGGGCGTCCAACTTCGACCGCGCCGTGAGCCTGGGAATGGGCTTTCGCATCCCCATCACCCCGGCGCAGCTCCAATCCGGCTTCGACAGGATCCTTGTGCTCGGGGTGATGGCGTCGCGCTCCGCGGCGTCGGGCGGCGAGGCGCTCGAGACACTGCTGTCGAACCATCAGCATTCGCCAAAGGGCCTGTCGCTTCTGGCCCAGGGCACCGCCACCAACAACACCGACGGCGACGGATCGGGGTACTCCGTCAACGACCTGCTCACGCACACGCAGGAGGTCACCGGCCTCGACGTCCCGCTCTTTACCCCCGCCTCAACCACCGACGGCAGGCTGCTCGCCGACGGGCTCGGTGTCTCCTACGAGACACTGCAGTTCGTCTTCAACAGTGACAACACGGACTACAGCGACGCGGTGGCGATGAACGCCGCGCTCTATCCCGCGACGCTCGGCTACTACTTCGACACCCTGTTGGACCCGCTGGTGAGCGAATCGGGACGCGATCGGCTCCGCGACTTCTTCGTCGCCAACGTCACCGGTCGCGGGCCGCTCTCGGCCATCCGCATCGGCGATCAGCCGTACGGTATCCTCCTGACGAGCGATTTCGTGAGGTGGAAGGAGACCGCCGTCTCCGCGAAGTCCGATCCGTTTCGACCGATGCTCTACAAGCTCCTTCAGTACTTCGACGCGATCTGGACTGCCATCATTCCGCAGCTCGCGTTCGCCGGCAAGCCGGGTCTGGCCGCCGATGACATGCTCCTCAACGTGCTCGGGCTCCAGCCCGGGTCTGTCACCTTCGCGCAGCGGATTGCCTACACGCTGGAGTATCTCGCCAACCTCGTGAACTTCGAGGCCGGCGGCGCCGAATCCGACCGGGTCATCGCCGCGGGGCTCCGCGGCGTCAACGTCACCAATCTCCTGCGAAGCTGGGCAGGGTTGCCGGCCGCCCCCGGCCTGACGGGCAACCTGTTCGAGCTCACCAAGCTCGTCTTCCAGAATTTCACGACGTCGCTCGACGCGGCCAATCTCATCGACGGCGTCCCGTTGTCCGAGACGGACCCGATCCGCGAGTACGACACCGTTGCGCACCAGAACTATCTCCACTGGCTGCGCGACGCGACGTCGGTCGATGCGCTGTCGGCCCAGAACTTCGGCGGCGCGCCGGTGCCGACGGCGCTGCTCTATCTCCAGGCGCGACACGCCCTCATTCTGCAGCTCCACAAGAGCGCGGTCCTGTGGATGAAGGGCCGGGGCGTCGACGCGAAGGCAACGACCCTCGCCAGCACGTTCCACAACGTGCGACCCGGCGGAGATCTCACGCGATGGGAAGTGCTGCGCGCCCCCGTGGGCGCAATCGACCCAGCCAGCCCGTACAAGTCGTTCCGCGTCGCCGACTACCTCCTGCTGCCGACCGTTTCACTCAGCGAGACGGCGTTCCTCGATCAGATGCGGGAATCCATCGACTCGCTCGCCAGTCGGTCGACCGCACGCCTGGAGCGATGCTTCACCGAGCATGTGGATGCGTGCACCTACCGGCTCGACGCGTGGCAGACGGCGCTCTTCAAGGGCAGGCTCGAGACGCTGCGCGGCGTTCCCCCCGCGCGCGGCGCCACCAGAAATCCCGGATCCTATCTTGGCGGGTTCGGCTGGGTGGAGAACGTGCGACCGTCGGCTTCGTTCGCCGCAGTGCAGGACGTCCCCGACAAGCTCCGTTCACCCAGGGGCACGCCGCTGCGCGAATACACCGACAACGGCGGGTTCGTCCACGCGCCGTCGATCAATCACGCGACCGCCGCCGCCGTGCTGCGCGCCGGGTACATGAGCCACGCGACCGACACCAACCCCGACGTCATGGCGGTGAACCTCACCTCGGAGCGGGTCCGCCGGGCGATGTTCATTCTCGAGGGGATGCGCAACGGCCAGGCAGTGGAAGCGCTGCTTGGCTATCAGTTCGAGCGCGGCATCCACGACCGCGCCTCGGCCGACGCGTCGCTCCAGGTGCTGAACGGCCTGCTCTTCGACATCCGGGTCGCGTTTCCGATTCGGCGAATGCGCATCGCGGGCGGAGACGCCGGCGGGGCGCAGGAAACGGTCGACACCTACGACGTCGTCAACGGCCTGACGCTCGCCGCGACCGCGTCGCCGAACTGGGCGGCGATTACCGGCGCCGACGCAACCGTCCTGACCGCGCCCCGTCTGGCCGCGCTCAACGCGGAGCGCGACCGCATCGCCGACACCCTCGATGCCGTCAACGATCTCCTGCTGGCCGAAAGCGCGTATCAGATGGTGCAGTCCAACTTCGATCGCGCGGGCGCGGTGCTCGGCTCGATCAAGGACGCGCAGGTGCCCCCGCAGCTCGACGTCGTCAGGACGCCGCGCAGCAGCCGGTTCACGTTCACGCAGCGCGTCGCGGTTCATTTCACGCGGCTCGATCCCGGCGATCCCGCGGCCGCGGCGTGGCCAGTGCCGATGACGCCACGCGCCTCGCTCGAGCCGGGAGTGAATCAGTGGCTCGGAGCCGTCCTCGGCGCCCCGAATCACTTCGTCATGCAGGTGTCCGAGCGGCAGGACGACGAAACACTCGTGAACCCGGCGACGATGTCGGCCGCCGACCTCGCACTCCAGCCCATCGACCTGATCTCGATCCTCGGGACCGACGCCGCCACGGGCGACGGCGGGCGCACCGGAGCCTCGGAGATCGAGACGCGCGTCGCCTGGCGCTATCGCGCCGACCACGGACTCGACGAGACCGCGCGCGTGCAGATCGACTTCGGCGCGCCCACCGGCGATCCATCCAGGCTGAGCATGGCCGAGGTGATGCCGCTGATGCTCGCGCTGCAGCGAGTGCTCCACGACTCCCGTCCGCTCGACGCGCGCGACTACCACACCTCCACCACGCAGGGGGGAACGCCGGACTCCGGATCCGTGTTTGCCGAGCTGCGCGCGCGGGCCGCCGCGCTGCAGACGCAGATCGACGGCGTGCTCTCGACGATCCGCGGGCTGCCGTTCACCGCCTCGATCGGCGCCGTGAATGTCACGACGCTCGGCCAGGCGTTCGACGAGATTCGCGCGCAGGACGCCGACGTCACCGATCTCGCGTTCACGTTCGCGTCGAGCGACATGCTGCTGCTGCAGGAGCAGTTGATTCACCTGGCCGCCTTTGGCCTTGCCGATGCGTTTCCGCGCACCCAGGACGTCACCCGCGACGGCTCGAAGCTGGCGCTCGTGTCGCAGGCGATCGACGCCGCGAACGCAGCAGCCACCCGCCGGGCGGCGAGCGACAAGGCGCTCACCGACGCCGACATCGCCGCCACGGACGCGAACGAGAAGGCGGTCGGCCTGGCGAGCGACGCGTGCAAAGCCATCCTCGGCGACGCGTTCCCGGTGATCCCGGCATTCGCGTTGGACAACGAGAGCGAGCTGATGCAATCGCACGCCGATCACGGGCAGCTCGTCGATCACGCCGTGAACACGCTCGCGATGCCGACACCTGAAGACGAGTGGATTCGCGGCGTCGCATACGTGCGCCCCAGGATCGCGGCCTGGGAACGCATCCGCCTGTTGCGTGAAACGCTGTTCGCGTCGTCGCTCGACCTGAGCGCGGTGCAGCTTCCCTATCGCCCCCGGGACAGTTGGCTCGCCGTTGGGCTTCCCGACACCGATCCCGCCACCGGCGAGCCGTACGACATCGCCAGCGATACCCTGTCGATCGTCACCCACGGCGACGCAGCGTACACCGCCGGTTCCCTGCGCAGCGGTGTTCTCGTGGATTCGTGGACGGAGACTATTCCGGCCCGGGACCAGAGCACCGGTGTGGCCTTCAACTACAATCGGCCGAACGCCATGCCGCCGCAGGCGCTGTTGCTCGCCGTGCCTCCGGAAATGACCGGTCATTGGAGCTGGGACGCGCTGGTCGGAATCCTCAACGACACCCTCCGCCGGGCGAAGATGCGCGCCGTGGAGCCGCTGCTGCTCGACCAGCGGGCGGCCAACCCGGAGCTCGGTGTTCTTCTGCCGGCGGTGATAGCGGAGTTCCAGCAGTTCGCGCTCAACGTCTCGCTGGATTATCGGCTCAACCTCTCGGCGATGCCCCTGCTGACGACGTTTTACGTCAATCCGAACCTGACCTGAGGTCGCGATGACCGCAGCCATTCCCATCGCCACACTCGAAAGCGTCTACGAGGCGGAGTTCCGCCTCCCGACGGTGACCGCGTTCAACCGGCTCGAGGCCAGTCCGCGCAGCACCGACTTCACCCGGAGCCTGCGCGCCGAGGTGCGCGACCCGATGTGGCTGCTCACGCGGCAGTGGCAGATGGGCGAGTTTCAGGGCGAGGACGCCGCGACGCCGATCGGCGCGCGAATCCTGAGCGTGCAGCAGCACGTCGACCGCGCGTTGATCGGATCCGGGCCGGTCCAGAGTTACGACGACACGATCCCGATCGAGACGCGCGTCGAGCGCGAAATGCTCATCGGCGACCTCGGGCTCGCCGTCGAACTCGCGCGGTCGTACTGGAAACTCGGTGCCGCGCTCGTCTCCGCGCACCGGGACGCGCTGATCGCGCAGTATCCGCTCGTTTTCGCTCCCGAGCCTAACGACTACAGCGGAACGCAGCTCTACGGCGCGGCCAGAACGCGGTGGTGGAACGGCTACGCGATGTACCGCGACATGACCACGCCGGGCGTGAATCCCGCGCTCACGCGTTTTCGCGAGTGGCTCGATGCCGAGGGCACGATCGCAGGCGCGGACAAGACAGCCCTGGATGACCTCGCGGCGCCCCTGCTCGCGTGGTTCGCGCGGACCTACAGCCAGCCGTCATTGCCGGCCGAGAATGCCTGGAAGACGCGGCAGCTCGAGTACGGATTCAGCCTCGCGACGCCGGCCGGGCAGCAGAGCGTCCTTCTGGCCGACGAGTACTATCAGGGCCACATCGACTGGTACTCGTTCGATCTGGACTCGCGCCAGGCGATGATCGCGGACGGGGAAACGACGCCGACCGCCCCGCCCGACGCCGAGGTTCTGTCGTCGTTCATTCCGGCGCCACTCAGCTTCAAGGGCATGCCCAATCCGCGCTTCTGGCAGATGGAGGAGAACCAGACGGACTTCGGCGCGATCGGCGTGTCACCGACGGGACTCCTGCACCTGGTCTTCGCGGAGTTCGGGCTGATCTACTCGAACGACTGGTTCATGCTTCCATTTCCAATGCCGTTCAATACCCTGTGCAGCGTAGAGGGCATCGTGGTAACCGACGTGTTCGGCGTGGAGACGCTGATCCGGCCGGCCGGCCGGAGCGAAGGCACCACCTGGCACCGATGGGCGATGTTCCAGAATACCGATCGCGGCGGCGCCGCATCGGCGTCGAGCAGGTTCTATCTGGCCTCCTCGATCGCCCAGATGCTGGAGAGCGACCCGATCGAAAAGGTCAATTTCCTGCGCGACGAGGCGGCGAAGATGGTGTGGGCGGTGGAGAAGGTCGTGCCATCGGCCGCCGGCGCCGGTGTGCGCGGCGACGAGCTCGACATCGGCACGCCGCCACCGCCGCCGTTTGTTCCCGCGGGCACGGCGGCAATCCGGTACGTCGCCGGCACCACGGTGCCGAGCAACTGGATCCCGTTTCTGCCCGTCCATCTCGCGGGAAGCACGTCGGAGATCCAGTTGCAGCGCGCGCGAATGCCGGGAGCACCCGGCGCGCGCGGCCGTCTCCTCACCGAGGTGCCGCCGCCGTTCTTCATCAACGAGGAGGAGGTGCCGCGCGCCGGCGTGATCGTGGAGCGAGCCTGGCAGCGCGCGCGCTGGACATCGGGGCAGACCTATCTCTGGCTTGGCCGATCGAAGCAAGCCGGTCGGGGTGAGGGCGTGAGCAACCTGCGATTCGACCAACTGGACGACATTGCGCCGCCCGAGTAGACGCCGGGGACAGCATGAAGCGGCCGGAGAGCCTGGGTTTGCCGCAGGGCAGACCCCCTGGCATCCATCGCCGGGCGAGCCGGGGCCTAGTAGGAGTCCGCGATCATCCAGGCGCCGGCCGTGATCGCCCACGAGGTCACGAACTCCTGCCATTGGTACGAGTTGGGGCCGGCCGCGACGACGGGCACCCACACGATGAGCGTGAACAGCCCCACCTGCACGGCCGCGAGCACCGCCGCCAGTCGTGCCCACACGCCGACGACGATCGCGAGGCCCGCCGCCACGAACGCGCAGCCGGTGAAGTACCCCCACGTATTCCCGGAAAAGAGCAGCCACCCGGGCACGAGCACGGCCGTCTGCTGCAGGTAGATGAAGTGGGCCAGCCCGAACGGAATCAGCGCCACGCCGTAGAGAAGCCTCGCGATGCGCACGCCACTTTCACCGCGGGCAAAACGGAAGCGCCCGCCGTCACGCTCACCGTCGAACCGGACGTAGATGATCCAGGCGCCCGCTGCCATCACCGCCAGCTTGCAGGCGGCCCACCAGGTGTCCACGGCAAACGCGACCAGCATGTGGGGCACCTTCAATAGAAGGAGCCAGGCCAGGAGATACACGAGCAGCACGCGCGCGGCGACCGCAGCCGTTCGCCGCCAGAGCAGCCCGACACCACAGGCCAGCGAGATGACCGCGGTGGCGTAGATCAGTGCCGCGCGTGCGGGCACCGCCTTCGGCACCGGCACCCAGATCGACGGGAAGTCGCCTTTGACCAGGCCGAGGATCCCGAGCCCAATCATGGTCACGGCGAAGAAGACGTGACCCGTACTCACGTTCCCGTCGGTGGTGCGGTTCGAGTTCATCGACGACTCCATCGTTCTGGCTCGACCACCGCGGCTGTTGCCCTCGTATAACGTACCCTGACGGATCCTGAGCCGGAGGCGGCGGCCGACACGCGCCGGCGATGCCTGCGGCCCGCTTACCAGCGCGCGCTCAGCAGCGGTACCGTGACGTTCGCCCCGGGCCGCGCGAGGAGGATCGCGAGGCTTTCCGGATGCAGCGCGACCGCGACCCGCGAAGCCACCGCGGATGTTGCCGCGCCTCGCGATGCGGTTGCTCCAGCGTTGGGCGACTCGCGTTGCATGCCTCGTGCAGGATCGAGGAGAGATCTCGTGATGGCCAGTCCCGCCGCCGCTCCCAGCGCGGCGGCCCCTACGTTCAGCGCCGACGACTCTGACTTGGCGGCAACGGGAATCGCGAGTCCCATGAGTCCGCCGGCCGCGGCGCCGAGCTGCATGAGCCATCCCTGGCTCTCGGTGAAATCGTAGGGCTTGACCAGGTCCATCTCCCCAATCACCGCGCCGGCGAGGAGTCCAGCGGTGAGCACGGCAGCGACTGCTTCATTGGAGGGATCGCCATCCACGACGAACGTTGATGCGCTCAGTACACCGACTGCATAGGACGCGGTGAGAACCGCGGCGTCCCCCGACGTGATGCTGTAGGGCGCACGGCGCACGTGATGCAGGCCGAGGGGAAAGCCCACCAGCGCCGCGCCGGTGATCGCCGCCACCTGTGCGGGATATCGATGTGAGGTCCCGAACGGTCGCTCCACGCCCACGCTCGCGTGATTGAAGCCTCCGGCCGCGCCGATGATTCCGGCGGACGTCAGCGCCGCGAGCGTGGATCCCACGGTGGCGCCGTGCGCTTCTCCGTCGGTGAGGGCGCGTCCCGCGTGAAAGCCGAGGATGGTCCCGCCGATGCCGCCGAGCAGGAGGCTGACCGCCGTCGCGTCACTGCTCGCGCGCTCGCCGCCCTTGGCGACGTACAGAAGGCCGCGGGCGATCAGGGCGCCGCGCCAGGCACCGTTGGTCGCCATGTGGTTCTGCGCCTTCGAGACCGGGCGATTCTTCGCGATCTGCGCGGCGGTGAAGAACGTGGCGCCGACGGACGCCAGATAGAGCGCGCCGCCGGCGGTTGCATCGTGGGTGAGCGCCGCGAGCGCCGGGCCGTAGAGAACGAGCGAGAGCACGACCTGGTCGCGCACAAGCCGACCCCTGGCCGGTTGCGAGATCTCGTCCGGACGCTCGCCGGTCGTGAGCGAGCCTGTGCGCCGCATGGCGGTGGTCACCGCGCTGCGCAGCGTCTCCTGCGCCGCGGCGGAAAGCTCGTAGCGCTCGATCGCGCCCTGCGCCCGCTGGACGGCGATCACGAAGGTGTCGTTGCCGCGATCGAACAGGCGCGCTTCCACGAAATCGCCCGTGACGGGCCACAGCGGCGCCGCGAGTTGCAGCCGCGCGGCGAGCGGCGGCGAGATCGTCATGACGCGCCCGGCGGAGTCGAAGGCGATCGGTCGCTCGACCACTTGCGCCGGGAGGCGTGGCGCGACGATGGCGAGGAAGATGAAGAAGACGACGGTGATTCCGGCGCGTATGCCCACCTGGCCTCCCGTCGCGCCGAGTGAAGAGATTGTCATTCGACTGCTGGCTGGCGTGCGTCGTTACTCAGGTGGACCCCGTGGCATGTGGACGGGTCACACCAGGCGGTCCGTCATGGCAGTGGATCAAAGCGCGAGCACGATCCGTAGTCCGAAAACCGCCGGAGTGGCCTTCAGCCTGTGCGCCGCCGCGTGGGGCTCGCAGCTGTCGCGCGGATGACCCCGGCAGGAGCCCCGGTTCCGTTCGGCGCCGTGCGCAGGCACATTGCGTGGCAGCACCTCGCAGGTCAAACCAGGTGCGTTAGGCAGCGAGAGGAGCAGGAATGAACGTCACCCATGGAATCAGACGGGCTCTGTCCACCGCGGCGGTTCTGACGGTCGGCGGCGGTTCGCCAACCGCGATCGCTGCACAGTCTCCCCTGATCGAGCTCGATCATGTCTACCTGGTCGTGCCGCCCGGGGCGGATTCCGCAGTCGAGGCCCTTCGTCACGTCGGCCTCGTGGTCGACACGAGCGTCTCGCGGCACGACGGCCAGGGCACCGCCTCCATGGCGGTGTTTTTCGAGAACGCGTATCTCGAGCTTCTCTGGGTCGACTCTTCAGTTGCCGTTGACTCGCTGCACCGCCTCGATGCGGCGGACTTCGCTCGCGCCGCAGCGTGGCGTCAGTCCGGTGCGAGTCCGGTCGGTGTCGGCCTCCATTTTCTGAGGGGCACACCGGCCGACCTGGGAATCCCCTTCCGCCTCGATTCGGCTGACCGGCTGCGTCCGGGCACCGCCTACGTCCTTCTGCGCCAGCCCGAGGAGTCACTGGCTGTAGACATGTTTATCGTACCTGACTACGCCGCGGTGACCTCCTGGCTCGGGCGTTACAGGAGCAGCCAGCCAGACCTGTTCCGTCATCCGATGGGTGCGCGGCGCATCACGCGCGTCCTCATCCGCGGCCAACCCAACCAGCGCCCCCGGGCAGCCGAGCTGGCACCGGAGCTGGTACGCTTCGAGGAGGCGAACAGCCCCCATCTGGTGGTAGAGCTCGACGGCGGTCGTCGCGGGCAGACGTGGGACTTGCGCCCCGGGCTTCCACTGATCCTGCGGTACTAGGGTGGCGCTGCCGCCTCTACTCCCCGCCTCGTAGCCAACTGCCGCGACCGGAACAGGCTCAGCAACACACCCCACCGCCCCGCGCCATTCCCGTTGCCGAGCGCCCCCGCGCGTGACATACTACGGGCGCGCGAGGGGCGCATCCAGTCCGCGGAAAGGGCCGTGCCCACCCACAGCTGCGTTGCACATCGCGAACCTTCTTTCAGCCTGACGAGTGCGGACTCCAGGCGCCATGAAAGGAGATTCGTATGTATCCCAACCCGCAGGACGTCCTGCCGCTTCCGCCGCGCCCCGATCTGCACCACTACCGGAAGCGGGCGAAGGACCTCGTCAAGGCGTGCAGTTCCGCGGACCCCGCGGCCATTCGGGCGTGGGCCGCGCGCTGGGTTCGCGACCTGCTCGAGCTCCAGTCGGACAGTGGTCGGGCGCCGCACGTCCGCGCTGCCGAGCGATACACCGATCAGGTAGCTGGCTTCGCGCGCGAGCGTCTCGCCGCTGGATGCGCTCTCGCGCAGGCGCAGTTCGTCATCGCGCGCGCGCACGGCTTCGAGAGCTGGCCCAGGCTGGCACACCATATCGAGGCACTCGGCGGTGCACGGACGCCGGTCTCCGCCTTCGAGGAGGCGGCCGATGCCATCGTCGCCGGCGACCGGGCGACGCTCGAACGACTTCTTCGTGAGAGCCCGGGTCTCGTGCACGCCTGCTCCAGCCGGCAGCATCGCGCGACGCTGTTGCACTACATCTCCGCGAACGGGGTGGAGGACTATCGTCAGGAGACGCCGTCGAATATCGTCGAGATCGCGCGCATCCTGCTCGACGCCGGTGCGGAGGTGGACGCCGAAGCCGACGTGTATGGCGGGGGCGCGACGACGTTCGGGCTCACGATGACGAGCGCGCACCCACGCCTCGCGGGCGTGCAGAACGATCTCGCCGACCTGCTGCTCGAGCGCGGCGCCCGCATCGATCCTGGCAGTGTTCAGTCCTGTCTCATGAACGGCTGCCCCGAGGCCGGTGAATACCTGGCGCGTCGGGGAGTCGCAGTCAGCCTGGACGAAGCGGCGGGTATCGGGCGCCTCGACCTGGTGGAGCGGCAGTTCGACGAACGCCGAAGCCTGGCCGATCCCGCATGGCGGCAGGAGGTCGGCGGCGCGCTGATGATGGCGGTCTGGTACGAGCACCGGGACATCGTGGCCTGTTTTCTGGATCGTGGGTTCGATCCGGGGTGGAAGGTCCGGGACGATGGTGAGAATCGCACTGCGCTCCACCTCGCAGCCTACGAGGGCCGTGTGGAGATCGTCGAGCTGCTGCTCCACCGTCAGGCGCCGGTCAACGTGATCGATGATGTCTACGGCACGACACCACTCGTCTGGGCGCTCCATGCCTGGCTCGTCGAAGGCAGGAAGGACCAGGAGCGGTACCGGTCGGTGGTGCGGATGCTCGCCGAGGCGGGCGCCGAGGTGAAGGCGGAGTGGATCGACGACGACCGGGTGCGGGTGGACCCCGAGCTGTTCGGGGCGCTCATGCGCCGCGCCGCGGAGAGTTAGGCGGATCGGCCGGCGGCGCTTGCGCGGCCTGCGGCGGCGTTGCTATTTCATCCGGCCGCCGCCGAACCCAGGGCGTTAGGCACCGCCACCCACTCGCACCTGGCATCTGCCCGCGATGGCGCCTCCACATCCTGTTCCCGATCACCCGGCCGAGGTGTAGAACATGAAGAACGTTGCGAACTGCCGCTTCACTATCAGGAGCTGGGACGAGAAGCCTTATGATGAGGGCCAGGACCTGCCAAGGCTGACCCGGGCCGCGGTCACAAAGACGTTCACCGGCGATATCACGGGCGCGGGACAAGTGCAATATCTGATGATGTACCGTAGCGACGGCTCGGCCACGTTCGTGGGCGTCGAGCGGATCGTGGGGCAGGTGGCAGGGAAAGCGGGCAGCTTCGTGCTCCAACGCACAGGAACATTCGAGAACGGCGCGGCGACGGAGTCCTATGTCGTCATCCCAGGCTCCGGCACGGGGGAGCTCCGGGACCTGCGCGGCGAGGGTACGTCCTCTGTTGGGCACGGGGCTGAGCATCCCATGACGTTGAACTATGAGTTGGGCTAGCCGGCGTGTTTGATAGCCTTCACAGGGCTGTCTGGTTTCATATCATGCGGCCGCGAGCGCGCGGTGGCCTCACTCGTCCGGTCGGCGGCCCAGTCGTTCGCGAAAGCGGCCATGAGCTCCTCGGGCGGCCCAAATCCCTCGAGATCCAGACCAGGTTGCGAGGCGCTGGCAGTCCAAACGCTGGCCGCCGCCGCGGCGCCGGGCACAACATCTTGCGGCACGGAGCTTCGAGGCGAAGTTACCGAGAGGGTGGCGGTACCGGGTTGCGATGGGTGTGCAGTCCAGGTCGAATTTCGCAGCAGAACCCCGCCAGCCAATCTGCAGTCCGGTTCCGGTTAGCCAGACGACCTGCCACGGAGGCATTTCAATGAAGCCAGGCACTCATGCTGCGGTGCTGAATGTGTGGCTCGGAAGCAATCTCGTTGGCCTGCTGGCCGCGGCGTATCAGCTGGCGACTGCACAGCGGGACCTGGCGACCTGGATCATGCTGATTGCATTCCTCGTTGGATTAGTGTCGGCAATCGGGATGCGTAGGTATCGGCCCAGCGCCGGCTAACGAGGCGCTCTGCTGCTGGCAGGCGTCGAAGAAGCGCAGGGTCGGGCAAGCCATAGTCTGCTCCGCTACACTTTCGGGATTCTCTCACGCAAGATGCGACCCCTTCGGTATTCCATCAACGTCACATTGGACGGGTGCTGCGATCATCGTGTAGTCATTGCAGACGAAGAGTTGCATCGTCGCGCGGCCGAGAACCTCGAACGGGCCGATGCCCTCGTCTTTGGCCGAGTGACGTACGAAATGATGCAGGCAGCGTGGCGGCCGGCGCCGGCCGGAGCGAGGCCTGATTGGATGCAACCCTGGATGGAACCATTCGGCCGCTCGATCGACGCGAAGAAGAAGTACGTCGTGTCGAGCACCCTGGACCGGGTCGATTGGAACGCGGAGCTCGTACGTGGGGATCTGGGGACGGCCGTTCAGCAGCTCAAGGAGGAGTCGGGGATGGGACTGCTCGTGGGAGGCGTGACGCTCCCGCTGGCGCTGGCCGAGCTGGGATTGATCGATGAGTACGAGTTCGTGGTGCAGCCCAAACTAGTGGGCCATGGGCCGACTTTGTTCGCGGGGCTGTCGAAGCATGTCGACTTGAAGCTGGTGAGTCGGCTGGAGTTCCGCTCCGGAGCGGTCGCGATGCGGTATCAGCCGCGAAGATAGCAATTGGTCGAGCGCACCGGCGACGCGGTCCGCGCGTGCGCCCGACTTGCCGGTCACCAGAATACCCCTTCGCTTCTGGCTAACGAGCGCTGAAGTGATTCCGGCGATCATCGCGTTGTTTCGGGCAATGAGCAGGGCGCCCGGAATGAAGGATCTCGACGACTTCGTTTGGGCACTGGCGAGAGCGCCAGGGTTCAATGATGTGGTGAACGATATCGTCGTCGAGTGCGGAAACTCGCGATACCAGTCCGTCCTCGACCGATACATCGCGGGCGAGAATCCATCGCTAATCGAGGTTCGGAAGGCATGGCCTGAGACCACCGGACCACGCATGTGTAGCATGTCTTCGTCTTCCGTCCAGCTGTTTCCGCTGATTCGCCGAATCAATCGGGAGCTGCAGTCAGCAGGTGTTCATTGTGGCCTTCCTGCTCTTGACGCCAGCCACGGACGGTGACGCGCCGATCCGGCCAGGGCGAAAGGAACTAGCTCGCGCCGTCAAGCCGCTTCGTCACGAAGCGACGCGCCGACCGCGCAACGCCTGGACCGCGAGGATAACCGAGAACGCGCCATTCACTCCGAGGACATAGAGAGTCCAGATGAACAGCAGGGCGCCGCTCTTCTCGAGAAACTCCGGGCGCAATCCATTCCGCATGTGCAGGGGCAGCATCCCGGCAGCCATCACGCCGCCAAGTAGCATGATCACCTTGCCCGATGGCCGTTCTCGCAGCAGCACGGCGCCGCAGACAACGACGAGGAGGATTGCGACGCCGACAAGATGATTGAGCCCCGCCCGGTCCAAGCCGAAGACGATGTCCTGCGAGATGTGCAGGGCAAGCAGAAGCACGGACAGTATCGAGGTTACACTCAACAGATCGTTCTGCTTCACAGGGGGCGCTCCGTGGAAGTCCGATGGTGTACCCGTACGCGACCTGTTTAGCCGGGGTTTCCGCGGTTCAGGCCTGTGCCGACGGCCTGACATTGCTTACTGCAGCCAGCCGAGCTATTGTGGGCGCGCTGCGCGCTCTCCAATCGAGTCGGCCGCAGCGAAGCTCGACGTTAGGCCGCACGAACGTCAGCAGTCTTGGAGGATTCCCACAGTGACTCCGACTGCCTCTTTCCAGAGCGGCGACGACGTACCCGAGGATGTCGCCGATCGCCTTCTTGTTCGAGCCATCGAGATTGACGCAGGCCGGACGGCGGCGATGCCACAATCGCCCCTACCCGCTGTGGCGATGGAGCCGGAGATCGCCGACGCGTCGTTCGCGACCGCACGGCAGGAATTCCAATCGCGAGACCTTGCACCGAAATCGGCGTCCCGTTCGCCGTCCGCGGAACATCCTGCCGGCTACTTCCGACGACACTGGCGTCGGCTGACGGCCGATCATCACGCCCCAGACGCGCCCGTAGGGCGGAGCCGCCGCCCGCGGCGGCGATCGTTGATGTTCTGCTGCAGCAGAACGCTATCCGTCAGGTCGCAGAAGAAACACCTCTCACCGCCACCCGCATCAGAGGTCACATGAAACGAGTCACTGGCATCGGCGGCATCTTCTTCAAGGCCAAAGACGCTCCATCACTGCAGGCTTGGTATAAGCGGCACCTGGGAATCGATGTCCAGGCCTGGGGCGGAGCGGCCTTCGATTGGACCGACGCCGAGGGCAAGCCGGTTGCAGGCACAACTGCCTGGCTGATCGACCCCCAGGAAAGTGATCACTTTGCTCCGAGCGCTGCGTCCTTCATGGTCAACTACCGGGTGGCAGACCTCCACGCCCTGGTCAAGGTCCTGAAGGAAGAAGGCTGCAAGGTGCTCGAGAAGATTGACGAATCCGAGTATGGAATGTTCGCCTGGGTGATTGATCCGGAAGGAAACAAGGTCGAGCTATGGCAGCCGCCTCAAGGCCAATGACGGCTCGTTACTCACGGCCGCGAACTGTGGGCTGCAGAACGCTATCCGCCAGGTCGCTGCCGACAGCTACGGCACGCGTATCGTTGCGGGGTGCAGTACGCCGGTGGCTTCGCCGATGATGCAGCAGCCGGGAAATGGAAATCCGCCGCGTGTGATGACCACATCGCGCGCGGACGCCTCGCGCGGCAAGACGAAGCGCCGATGCGTGAGCATGGTTTCCTGCGGACCGAGCCGCACATCGAACGGAGCGTCGGTGGGGCCACTTCCCCCATCGTAGCGGCGCCCGCGGGCGTCACGCATGTAGACCACGACCCCGCGCTCTCGCTGACTAATGCGTCGGGCGCGGCTCGACAATCGGAACGTGAGGTCGTACAGCCGTTCAGATGAATCAGATACCTCGCGCACGGCACTGACCGCGATGCACCAGTCATCCGAGCACTTGTCCTCGTCAAGGGCGAGCACCTGCCCGGGCGAAAGCAGGGCCACCGCATAGACGACCGCCAGGTAGGCGATCACCGCCACGGCGAGGCGTCGGAGCAGCTTGCCGGCAGTGGACCGATGCCCGGCCAGGGCCGCCGCCGTCGCGTAGAGAAGGCTACCGACAAGGGCGAGGAAGAGAACGATGAACAGGATGTCGAACGGGGTCATCACTCCACTGTATAAAGTACTTGGCAATGTGAAGTCTGGCACGCATGACGTCAAGACCGGTGCAGCCGCATCAGGGGGACGTTTGTGAACGCCCTAACGCGACCGGATGAAGGCTCGCAGCGTCGCTGAGTCGCGAGGCAGGGCGCAGCTTCCCCGATTCGTCGTTCGGGAGGCCCGCCGTCAGTCCCGCGCGCTCTGGTCCAGCACCATGCCGACGCGTCGCGAGAGTGCTGCGAACGCCTCGCTTCGATCGAAGTCGCTCGAATGCTTCCCGAGCCGCCCAAGGATCGACTGCACGTCCCGATCGCGCGGATCGGACGCGGTACCGGTCAGCGTCAACAGCATCTCGGCGCAACGCGGCGCGCACGCGGTCGCGTTGTAGCTCGCCCAGAGCAGCGCCTGACGAACCTCCTCGGTGGGATGCGCCGCGGCCAGACGCATGGCGCGCTCGAGCCCATCCTCGGGCCGCGAGAGTCGCCGGATCTCACGCGCGAGCACAGCCCCGATCGTCGCGACGTCGTTCGTCGCTTCGGCGGCGGCAAGACGCGCGTCCACCGACGTGTGTCGGCGCAACTCCTCGGCGGCCGCGGCGCTCCTGTCCACGTAGAGGCCCCGCGCCCGCGCGCCGGTCTCGTTGAGGATCGTCAGGTGTCCGAGCTCGAGATCGTATTCGAACGCGCCGCCCGATGCCTTTTGCCGAACGATTTCGGCGCCGACGATATCGTAGATGGCCGCCTGCCGGCCGCGCGCCCAGGGATACTGGCCGTCCCACTCGGCTCGCTGGGGTCCCCAGATCAACGCGACGGCCGGCGACATGGCGAACTCCCAATCGAACTCGATCCGATGGTCGCCTTCGCGATACGTGATGCCGCCGCCACGGCCGGTGATCGTGATGTGGACGATCGGCGCTGGCGATGTCATCGCGGCGTCGGGTGCGGCTTCTGTGCGGTCAGTCTCGCTTTCACGCGCGCAATGTCGGCGCTCATCTCCGGCGGCCGTTCGCTCGTCGATTCGATCCGGCTCTGCACGACGTCGGCAAGCCGGGTTCCGTTGCGCGCGACGCGAGATGCGTCCGCGCCGCGGTCGATGAGGAGCAGCACGAAATTCCAGCGATCGTTTTCCGCCGCGGCGATGACGAGCGGCGTACCGAATACATCGCTCAGGTTGACGTCGAGGCCGTGATCGAGCAGCGCCGTGAAATTCGCGAGCGGCATGACGTTGAGCCACTGGAACGCGACCGGGCCGTGGTCGTTGGCGAACCCGGGCTTGGCGCCCGCATCGAGGAGCGCCAACAGAATCGTGCTGTCGGCCAGCTTCGTGGCGATCTCCACGCCGGCGTTTGGATCGGCGCCGCGAGAGAGCAAGGTGTGCACGACGTCCAGTGAGGTCGAACCGGCCGGTGCCGGCGTCGACGAATCGAGCGCCTGCGTGACCGCGAGCTCCATGAGCGTCATGCCGCGCACGCCCTTGGCGTTGACGTCGATGCTTCTATCGAGCGCAGCAAGCGTGGCCACGTCGCGTCGAACCACGGCGGCAGCAGCGCGCTTCAGGTGTTGGCCGGAGAAATAGCCGCTTCCCTCCGCATTCTGGCGCACTCGATAGTCGATCATCGCACTCCGAAGGCGCGTGCCGGCCAGGAGTAGACCCGGACCGGCCGCGATGACCAACGCGACCATCCGCCACACCGGCGATCCGGCTTTGAGGAACAGCAGCACCGCGCCGCCGATGAGTACCGCGGGAACGACGACGAAGAAGATGAGCGACATCTCCGGGCCGCCATCGGGGGTGGCCGGGCTCATGACGCCCAGGACGACGAGTATCACGAGGAGTGCTGCGTCGAGCGCGACGAATGCCCAGAAGATTGAGGGCACGGGGAGAGTTCGTTTAGGCCTCAAGAAGATGAACCGAGACTAGCGGCCAAGGCAATCATTCATCACCTCGTCGTCGATCGTGCGGTCCGGCGGGCAACTGACCATCGGACGGCTGCGGTCATCCTCGGCGTGCTCTCGGCGAGCGCCGAACGCGGTGTGGCGTCGGCGTTCTTCGTGCTCGTGTGGCACCCCCCGACGCCTTCGCAGTTGATTGGTTTTGGTGCGGGTGCCGGCATGGCGGATGCGGTGATGCTGCCGTTCATCGCGAATCACCCCGGTCGCCTTCGGCGCCCCGGCTTGTCGACTATACATTAGGCACCAGCCACTGGACTCGTCGACCTCCCCTACCCGGATTCTTCCGTGCGCAAACAGTACTATTTCCGGCCGTCGATTCGCGGTCTGCTGGCCTGGGATGTAGATCGGTTGGTGGAGCGCTCGAATGACTTTCCTCGCAAGCAGATCCCGCTCAGTCACATCCGCGAGCTCGACGAGGTCTGGCATTCCGATGATCAGCCCATCACCTGGCGCACTATCATTGACCACATGACATTGATCGACGAGGCGGACCTCTCGTTCCCGATCATTCTGGCGGCGGACGGTGCCGTCATGGATGGCAGGCATCGGGTCGCCAGGGCGATGCGTGAAGGCCGCACTGATATCATGGCGGTGCAGTTCGACCACGACCCTGAGCCTGATCACGTAGGCCTTCAACCAGACGACTTGCCCTACTAGCCAGCTGTCGCCTGACCAGCCGCTGCTCGATCGTGCAGGCAGGGATGGGTTAGCGGCAGAGCCTTTGACGCTGTCGGGGTGCGTGACAGGGTGTCGGTTCCCGCCAACCCGGGTTGCGGCTCACGGTTTTCGGCTCAGCCCAACGCTTCCGGGAGGAGGACGAGATTCGACGCTCGGTCAATGATGACGCCGCACCCGCTTCGACCGAATGACGGGGCGAAGAGATCACGCGGCCAGAGCGCGGCGGGGCGCGGCGCCAGCGCGAGTGCTCCGACGACGCGATTCGACTCGAGATCCCGGACCGGCGAATGGATGATCGGCAGCCGGTCGACAACATCGGGTGCGGTGGAGTCACTGCCCGCGGACCAGATCCGCACACCGCGAGCGTCGGTGAGTCCCGCCGTGTAGTAGCTCGAGCCCGCGAGCCGCGAGCGCGGCGAAGAGCAGGAGGAGCCGCGAACGGAGCGAGTGCAGGAAGGGGAGCCGCAACGAATGCTCGTGGCGGTCCAAGGTACCTGCGGCTCAGCGGTGCAACCAGAGAATCGGTAAGCGACTTGGCGGGAATGAGTTGCCGGTCAGAGCCCGGCACCGGGCCCCGCGGGGGTGTTGCGTTTCGTGGCAGCGTGTGGTGCGATACGCTCCGGTTGAAGTCTGCGATCCAGAGGTCGTTCGGCGCGGTGGTCGTCGGGCGCACGACACCGCGTGGCACTGACCCATCAGGTCGTCGCGTCGCTCCCCGGCACGCAGTCCTGGTCGGCGTTCTTCGCCACGCTCACACGGTAACTGCCATCGCGCGCCACGCGGATTGTGATGTTCCCGTGCACGTTGGTGCAGTACGTCCGGTTTCCGGGCTGTCCCAGGAGCTTGTTGAGCGCGTTGATACGCGGATGGGTGGTGCCGTTCCCCGAGATGATCGACACCCGCGGTGCGGTCACCGCGAGCCAGGACGACGTCCCGCTCACGCCGTTGTCGAAGATGGCGTTGTTCGCACCATGGTGGCCGACCTTCAGCACGGTGATGTTCTGGACGAGGCTCGTGAACTGTGCGCGCCAGCGCTCCGTCGCGGCGACCTCGCTGTCTCCGGTGAGGAACATCGAGAACGTGCCGAGTGAGAGACGCGCCCCCACCGAGCCGTCGTTCAGCAGAGTGCCATCGTCGGTGTCCTCGGCCAGGTGCGTCGCGAGCGGCGGGAGGACTTTCAGGTGTGAGGGAGTTGCCGCGTATCCCAGGTCGTAGTCGCGCGTCGCCGTGACGACGATGGTGCTGTCGGCGACGAGGCCGGCCTGGGAGATCACGCTCGTGTAGGACGACAGGCTGCGAATCTGTCCGTTGTACAGGAACCGCTTCACGTGCACGCTCGAGAGAATCGGCCCCATGCCGCCATAGTGGTCGCCGTGGGCGTGGGTGAGCAGCAGGATCGCGAGCGTGTCGATGTGGAGCTGCGCGAGCTGGCGCGAGACCAAGCCGGGATCACTCGCATCGGCGCCCGCCGGCCCGGCATCCACCATGGCGCTCACCATGCCCGCCGAGGTGGAGTCGGTGATCAGGATGGCGTCCCCACCCCCGCCGAACTCATTCGGCCCAAGGTCGAACATCCGGATGATCAGTTCCCCGCCCGCTGGAGGCTGGATCCTGAAGTGCACGACGACAGTTGCGACGGCGAGCGAGAGGTGCGCCGTCACCGACAGCGTGTGGTCCCCGGGGGTCTGCACGGTACCGCCAGACGTGAACGGCTGTCCGTCGAGCGTAGCCTCCCACGATCCCACGTCGGTATCGATGTGAATCGTCACAGGAACCGAGTAGGTCGCGCCCTCGGTGACACCCGCAATCGAAATGACGGGCGCGGTCAGGGGGCCGGTGGCCTTGTCGCCGGGCGAGCAGGCGGACACGCCGAAGGCGACCAGCAGCGCGAATGTGACGGACTGACGGAGCGTCACCTTGCCTTCAGCCTCGGTTTATCCGCGTGGTAACGAACGGGGAACGATGCGGTCGCCCGGCGGTGACATCTTGACAGTCATTGCCGTGGGATCTAGGCTCGCGTTCGCCCGAAAGACTTCGATTCGCAACCCGTCCATGATCCGCAAGGCAGGAGCCGTGATGCGTCGCAGGGCTCGACCGGCCATCGTCGCGGTGGCCGCACTCATCATGTTCGGCTGCAATGATAACAAGATTCCAACCGGCACGGCCGTCACGGTCTCCGTGCGCGCGTACGTCGATGTCGACGGCTCCGGCGCCTACTCGACCGGCGACCTCGCGATCAGCGGCCAGGTAACCCTCACCCCCGTCGGTGGCGGTTCGGCTCGACAGGCCACGCTCGGCAGCGACGGGAGCGCCACCTTCGACGACGTCGACCCTGGGAGCTACAGTGCCGCCCTGTCCGCCACCGCACCGGCTGGCGCGTTGCTGGCGAGTGCTCCGACACCGGTAGTCGTGGTTCCCTTCCGCGGTGGCGTGGTCAGCTCGGAATTCCGCTATGTGTACGAGCCCGGCACCATCAGCGGGTTGCTGTTCCGCGACAACAACGCGAACAGCACCTACGACGCAGGCGTCGACACCCCGGCGCCCGGCATGACGGTCCGGCTGTTTGCCACCTCCGACACGACCCAGGAGCCTCAGGCGACGACGGCGACGGGCAGCGGCGGCGAGTTCACGTTCGCAACATTGAGACCGGGGACCTATACGGTCGTGATCACGCCGATTCCGACCATTGATATCGTCGGCGGCACGGTGCGGACCGTAACCGTCGGCGCCAACGCGACGCAGTCGGTCGCGGTGCAGTTCACGGGGAACCTGCTTACCACGGTGGCCGAGTCGCGTGCGAGCGCGGTCGGCACGACCGTCGCGTTCGTCGCCGTGGCTACGTCCAACGGCGGATTCCTGAGCTTCAACAACCTCTACGTTCAGGACCAGACGGCGGGCATCGTGGTCTTCGGCGCGCAGGTGATCGGGACCGTGGCCGGTGATACGGTGCGCGTCATCGGCGTCACGTCGGTCTTCAACGGCGAGCTCGAAGTGGTCGCGCCCTCCGGCGGAACCCTGAGCGTGACGAAGCTCGGCAGCGGCCCGGTTCCCGATGCCAAGCCGATCTCGATCGCCGACCTCGTTTCGGGAGCGTTCGCGGGGCAGCTCGTGAGCGTTCAGGGGGCGACGGTCCTGAGCTCGGCCACCACCGGCGCCACGTCGTATAACGTGAACCTGCAGGGCCAGAATGCCTCCGAGGGGTTCCAGGTCCGGAACGGCAACACCAACAACATCGACATCCCGATCTCGTATTGGCAGGTCGGGCACGCGTACAACGTCACGGGACTCGACGGCGTCTTCAACGGCACGGCGCAGCTCAAGCCGCGCTCGAGCGCCGACGTGGCCGTCGGCACGGTCGCGATCCCGATCGCGCAGGCGCGCACGCACGCCGCCGGCGACACGGTGACGGTCGAGGGGGTGGTGTACGCCGGCACCGGCGTCTACCAGCTCTCGACGGCGACGAACCTGAGCGCCTATATCGTCGACCCGACAGGCGGCGCCGATATCTTCAACATCCCGACCGCGACGGTACTTGTGCCGGGAGACAGTATCCGCGTCACCGGCGTCGTCTCGTTCTTCAACAACGAGTACGAGATCGCGCGCTTCAACGCCTCGACGCCGCCGTTGATCGAGAGGCTCGGCACGACGACCCCGCCGTCGCCGCGCACGGTCACGGGGCCTGACCTCGCGTCGAGGATCTACGACGGGCAGTTCGTGCGGCTCTCCGGCCTGGTGGTCAACAGCGTCGGCACGCCAAGCGGGAGCGGCGCGTACAACGTCCTCGCGACGGCCCCCGACGGCACCGATCTGACGGTTCGCATCGACAACGCCGCGGTCGGGATCACGAACACGTTCTGGCAGGTCGGGATGACGTACGACGTCTCGGGCGCGGCGCTCAACTTCTCGACCAACGGCACGACGTTCACGCCCGAAGTGAAGCCGCGCTCGCCGGCGGACGTGGTCTCCACCAACCCGAACCTGGTGACGATCGCGGCGGCGCGCGCGGTCAACAACGACACCGTCACGGTGGAAGGGATCGTGACGGCGGGACAGGGGACGTTCCGCACGGACAACTCGTACATCCAGGATGCGACGGGGGGCGTGCTGATCTTCAACCTGCCGGCCGCGCTCGGCCTCATGGCGGGTGACGCCGTGCGGGTCCACGGCAAGATGACGACGTTCAGCAACGAGAAGGAGATCACGAACAACATCACGCCGACCGATTCGATCAAGGTGACGAAGCTCGGATCCGGGGCGCCGCCGGCTCCGCGCGTAGTGACGGGCGCGGAATTCCTCGCACGAACGTACGAAGGCCAGCTGGTGACGATTCGGGACGTGACGGTCAACACGGTGGGCACGCCCAGCGGGAGCGGGACATACAGCGTCACCGTCACGGCGCCTGACGCCTCGTCGTTCACGGTCTTCATGTCGGCGCCGACGGGGCACGTCCCGCCGCCGGCGTCGCTGTTCACCGTGGGGACGCATTACGACATCACCGGTATCGCGGTGCCGTTCGGCACGCCAAGCGCCGCGGAACTCAAGCCGAGAGGTGCATCGGACGTGGTGCAGAAATGAGGTACCAGACTCTCTCCGGATCCGGACCGTCGCGCGCGAGGCGCGGGCCGCTGATCCTGACGTGCATCGCGCTCGCGGCGCTGGGCACCGCATCCGGGTGCTCGATCAAGCCGGCGCGCCCGTTCACGGTGAGCGGCACCGGTGGCCTGGACGGGATCGTCTTCCTGGACCGTGACCAGAACGGTCTCTACGATCCGTCGGCGGGCGACAGCGCCATGGCGAACGTGCACCTGATCGTGCAGGTGCGCGGGACGTCGGCGGCACTCGCGGGTGGCGACGTCCACTCCGGCGTGGACGGCCGCTTCGACGTCTCCGACCTCCCTGCGGGCACCCACTGGCTCAGGGTCGACACCACCGGCATGGGCTCGGTGGTGTCGTTCTGCGAGAACCCGAAGTCGGTCAGCATCTATATCTCGGAGACGCAGTTCGTGACGCTCGATGGGCGCACGGGATGCGTGATCACCATTGCCGCCGCCGAGCAACAGTCGCTCGGCGCGCGCATCACGGTGCGCGGCACGGTGACGTCGACGGTGAACCAGATCTCGACGGGGCAGGCGTACATCGAGGACGAGACGGGTGGCGTCGAGCTGTTCAGCCCGACCGGACCGTCGTTCCAGATCGGCGACGTGATCGAGGTGTCGGCGACGCTGGCGGCGTTCAACAACGAGTTCGAGCTGAGCCCGGTGACGGTCAACTCGGTCCAGTCCGGCACGCCGCTCGCGCCGGCGGACGTCACGTCCAAGGACGCGGCGGACGCGGGAAGCGACATTCACGCGAACCTCCAGGGGCGGCTGATCCGGATCAAGGCCGGCAAGCTGCTCGACGTCTTCACGACGGGCGGCGGCCGCAACGCGGTGGTCGACGACGGCAGCGGTGCCGTGGCGGTGCGCTTCGACAGTCACGTGGTGGCCGACACGACCACGCTCAAGACGACCTTCACCGCCGGGAAGTGCTACGACTGGACCGGCATCCTGAAAGCGTTCACGAACCCGCCCGTCGAGCTGTTCCCGCGCTCGCTGAGCGAGGCGACGGAGGTGGCATGTCCATGACGAGCCGGCAGCCGATGGGCGGCCTGGCCGCGCTGATGGTCGCGACCCTGCTGGCCGCGGCCCCGGTCGGGGCGCAGAACGCCACGACGACCGGCGCGATCCGTGGGCTCATCACGGGGCCGGGCGGCGCGCCGCTGGAGAATGCGACGATCACGGGTCGCAACATCAACACGGGCTTCGAACGTTCCGCGCACTCCAACGGCGACGGGCAGTACACCCTCGTTCTGCTGCCGCCGGGGACGTACACGGTCCAGGCGCGGATGATCGGGTTCGCCGCGGATTCGCAGCGCAACATCACGGTCATCGTGGGGCAGACGGCGACGGTGAACTTCGCGATGGCGCAGCAGGCCGTCGCGCTGCAGGGGGTGCAGGTGCAGGCGAATGCGCGGCCGGAGATCGACGTCACCGATGCCTCGGTGGCACAGAGCGTGTCGCAGAAGGAGATCGAGACGCTGCCGTCGCTTGGCCGTGACTTCACGGACTTCATCAACCTGTCCGGCCTCGTCGACCCGAATCCCGAGAAGACGACCGGTGGCCAGTTCTCGATCGCCGGGCTGCGTCCGTCGCAGACCAACGTCCAGATCGACGGCGTCGACGCCAACAACTCCTTCTTCGGCGAGAACCGCGGCGGCTCGCGCATCCCGTTCGAGTTTTCGCTGGAATCGATCCGCGAGTTCCAGATCATCACCAATGGTTTCGACGTCGAGTACGGGAACTACACGGGCGGCGTGGTCAACGTGGTGACTCGCGGCGGCACGAACGCGTTTGAGGGGACTGCGTACGCGAACTACAGCGGCAATCAGTTCGCGGCGAAGGACTTCGCCGGCAAGCCCGCGATCGACTTCAGCTCGGCGCAATACGCGGCCCGCTACTCGGGGCCGATCAAGCGTGACAAGGCGTTCTTCCTCGTCTCGCTCGACGGCCAGCGGCGCCGGGAACCGCAGCTGCCGCTGCGCCCGGACTACTTCCTCTCCAAGCTGGACGCCAACGGCAACCCGGCGCCGGATACCGAGGGCGCACACAACCTGCAACAGTTCATCGACATCCTCCAGAGCACCTACGGCGTCGGCGACGCGGCCGCGAAGTACTCCAACTTCCAGACGACCAACGACGTGATCACGCTGTTCGGCCGCCTCGACTGGAACCTCGATCGCAACAACCGCTTCTCGCTGCGGGAGAACTACGCGAACCACCACAACGACAACCTGTTCAGTCCGAGCTTCGACTTCTCGTACGGGCAGGCGCGCGCGGAGAACCTGGGCGACCGGTCGTCGTCGCTGGTGGGCGAGCTCCAGTCGGTGACGGGGGCGAGGTCGTTCAACGTGCTCCGCTTCCAGTTCTCCGACGAGGACCGGCCGCGCAACGGGCACGACCTGCGGCCCTCGCTGTTCGTGACGAACATCGGCGGCGGCCAGAGCGCCGGCTACGGCGGCACGTTCGTCTCGCTGAACAACGACCTGCTGGAGCGGAAGCTCCAGCTGATCGACAACTTCACGCTCGAGGCCGGGCGGCACACGTTCAAGTTCGGGGGGAGCGGCATCTACTCGCACCTCAAGAACTCGTTCATCGGGCCGACCGGATCGATCGACAACACGACGGGCGCGTACACCTTCGCGTCGCTGGCCGACTTCGCGGCCAGGAAGCCGTCGTCCTTCACGCGCAGCGAGACGATCGATGGCACGGTGCCACTCTCGAAGTTCAACGTCGGCGAGTACGCCGTCTACGCACAGGACGAGTGGCGCCCGACGCCGAAGCTCACGGCGACGCTCGGCGTCCGCTACGACGTCGAGTCGTTCCTCAACAATCCGCAGCGGGTGATCGACGCCGAGCGCGCGTTCGGCGTGAAATCCGGCAACGCGCCGACCGACAAGAACAACGTCTCGCCGCGGCTCGCGCTGGCGTACGACGTGAACGGCGACGGGCGGTCGGTGGCGCGCTTCGGCATGGGGTACTTCTACGGCCGGCTGCCTTACGTGGTGGGCGGGAACGTGACGAGCTCGGTGCACCCGGTGCTGAGCCTCACGTGCGCCGGGTCGAGCGCGACCGGAGCCCCGGACGCGCCGCCGTCGGTGTCGGGGTTCTCCTCCTGGAGCACCGGTGGGGAAAACGACCCGGTCACCTGCGCCGGCGGGCAGACAGGAACCGGGGTGCCGACGTACACCTTCTGGAAGGACAACTTCCAGTATCCCGAGAGCTTCAAGGCGAACATCGGGTATGACCGCCTTTTCGCGGGGAACACCAAGCTCTCGGTCGACATCGTGGGGTCGCGCTCGTACCGCCTGTACACGGTGCGCAACCTGAACCTGCGCCCCGCGCAGTTCGCGCTGACGAACGAGGGGAACCGGCAGGTCTTCGTGCCCGCGGCGGTGTTCAACCCGTCGAGTGCGACGTCGACGGCACCGAATGCGGAGCTCAACATCGATTTCGCCCAGATCTACGCCAACTACAACGACGGCCAGTCGCAGTCGTTGGCGGGCACGGCGGAACTGACGCGCATCTTCCGTGGCGGCTCGCAGGTGCGGGTGTCATACACGTACACGCGGGCGTATGACAACTCATCCTATTCCTGCTGCACGGCGAAGGAAGGCTTCACCAATCCGACGGTCGGTGCGTACGGGCCGAACGACATCGGCGGCGTCGGCGCGACCGACAAGGCGTGGGGACCGTCGGCGACGGTGCGTAACCACGTCATCGTCATCTCGGGCAACGCGCAGCTGCCGTGGGACATCCGCGTGAGCGGGCTCTGGCGCTTCCAGTCGGGGAACCGGTGGGGACCCGAGCAGGGCGGCGACCTGAACGGCGACGGCGCGAACTTCAATGACCGGCCGTTCATCTTCGCGCCCACGGACCTCCCGCTGACGGAGACGGACCCGACGAAAGCGCAGGCGATCCGCGATCGTTATGCGGGCTACCTCAAGGCCTACCCGTGCGTCGGGAAGTACGTGGGGCAGATCATCCAGCGAAACACGTGCACCCTCCCCTGGTTCAACCGGATGGACATCCAGCTCGCGAAATCCATCACCACGACGGGGGCGCAGCGCGCCGAGCTTCAGGTGAACCTGTTCAACGTGCTGAATGGCTTGAACAGCAAGTGGGGGCGCTACATGGGCGTCTTCGGTGCGAGCCGCGACCTGCTGACGCCGAACAGCTTCGACGCGGCGAGCGGGAAGATCCTCTACAGCGTGCCCACGACCTTCGGATCGCTGGGGATCACGGGGACCAACCTGCTGCTCCAGTTCCAGGCGCAGGTCGGACTGAAGTACTACTTCTGACCGACGGATGCACCGCGCGCCGCACGGTCTCTGGACTGTGCGGCGCGTTCATTGGGCGCGCGAATCATCGGTGGCTGAAGTGGACGGTTCCATCGCCGCCATGTTACGATCGCGCCCCGCTCATCCTCGTCGCTACAGCCGCGCCACTGCCTTCTGCGCCAGCGATTTTTCCATGTCCAGCACCTGGGCGGCTTTCACCTTCCCACCCGGAACGATCGTCACGCTGCATGCGCGCCCGCCCTTGAGGACGCTCACCTTGGTATAGTTCCCGGAACTGATATAGAAGGCCTCGTCGCCCAACCCCGTCAGCGGATGCGACGCCAGCGGACCGCCCATCTGCCCCTGATTATGAAACATCTCGGGCGTCATCACATTCACGCTGACTGACGGCGTCGTAGCGTAGCCGGTATCGGCCGCGAAGTAGCAGGTTACGTGACTGCCGAGGAAAGGCCGGCCGGGCAGTGACGTGATACCGAGGACCGCGCTGACCTCCGCCGCGGTGACCAGCGGGCAGGCATCCACGGAAGGGGATGCCTGAGCACTGAGCGGTGGAGCGGTGAGAGAGCAAACGACCGCCAGGGAGACAACAGGAATGCCACGCATCTCGACCTCCGCGGGGCGAGGGATTCAATCGGCCTAGGCGGATCCGCTTGGCCACGTTCGATCCAGGACGGCCACCGCCCGGTGTGGCGCTCGATCCCTGGTCCGAGTGAACCTGCATCACCTTCCCGACCAGATCAACGGGTCAGTGCGACCCTGGTGCTCCGTCCGCGGCGCTCGGCGCGAAATCCCTCGACGTGCAGACTGGGTTGCGAAGCGCTCGCGGTCCAACCGCCGGCTGCCGCCGCGCCGCCGGTTACAACCTTGCGGCGCGGGGCGTTGTGAGGAAGTTATCAGGAGGGCGGCAGTACCGGGTTGCGATGAGCTCGCAGTCTTCTGACTATCACGTTGATTGAGCTCCAGGCCACCGCGATAGCGGTGAAGGTATCCTGTTCGCGAAGCCAACGTGGTCGCAGTCAAGGAAACAGGATGAGCGACAGAACGTACAAACGTTTCATTACGCTTATCGGCGCAGTATGCAGCTATGTCGTCATCAAACGGTTCCTCTTTGCCGATTCACTGACTCTGCGCAATGCTCTAATACAAGGCTTCTTCGTCGGGTTCGGGCTGGCGGTTGTCACGATTGAGATTGTCGCAACGATCAAGTTTGCGAGAATCAATGGCTGGGTCACCGCGTTTGGGTGCGGCCTGTCGCGCAACGGCATGTTCATGCGGGCCGCGCGCACCCGAATATTTCCCGGCCCGATAAGCGGGCCGCAAGAGGCGATGTACTGGAAGACGAACGTAGATGGAGCGGGCCACACGCTCTCGGGAGGGCACGATTACATCATGCACTTCCCGTCGGAGGGGCTCCCGCCCAATGACGCGTTCTGGTCGCTGACCATGGCCGACGAGAAAGAACGCTTCGTGGCGAATCCGCTCAATCGGTACCTCGTCGGCGATCGCTCCGGCCTCGTGGCAAACGCGGACGGCTCAGTGGATGTGCATATCCAGAACACCGCGCCGGCGGGGCATGAATCCAACTGGCTACCCGCGCCAACGGGCAACTTCAGACTTTGGCTGCGCGCGTACATGCCTGGAGCGGCCGTTCTCGAGGGCAAGTATACGGTGCCGCCGGTCGTCAAAGTACAATGAAATTGCGATACGAAAATCTGCTCATATTCTGTTCTGTCGCGATCACGGCATGGTTCTTCATCATTTATTTCTTGCCGCGCCTTGTGCTCAACATATACAAGAAGGCTGTTCTCACCAAAGGGTTCGAAGGTCCAATCCCGATCAATACGCTCGCTACCGAACCGGAAGCGATTTTTGCGGATCCTCTCCACCCGCCAGCCTCTGCCACGAAATTGGCAACCACTGGCGTGAACCACGACACGCTTCTTACGGCCGGCGTGTTGGACCTGAGCTATGGACCGCAAGTCCTGCATGTGCCCGAGATGGCGGGTCGCTATTACAGCGTGCAGTTCACCGCTCCGAACAACACTGTTTTCGCTTACGTCGGCAAACGCACCACAGGTACGCAAGCGGGCGAATATCTCATCACGGGACCGGGTTGGAAAGGACAGGTGCCGAGTGGGATGAAGCAGATTGCATCGACGCGCAATTCGGTGTTCGTCATCGGCCGCATCCTCGTATACAGCGACAGCGACCTTCCGACCGCGTACGCGCTTACGCGACAGATTCAACTCGTCCCGCTCACCATCCGGCAAGCCATCCAGTAACATTCTCGATGCGGCCGCCGGTCGGCGGGCCACAACGCAGTCGGCCGGCCGAAGCGGCGGCCGAGCGCCCTCTTGCGCGGGCGCGCCCTACTGCGCGCGCAGCGACTCGGCGGGACTTGTACGACTCGCCTGGAGCGCCGGCACCAGTGCCGCCACGATCGCGGTCCCCAGCAGCGATCCCGTCGCAACGACGAGGCTCGTCGCATCGGTCGGCGCCACGCCGTACACGAACGCGCGCAGCGCGCGCGACAGGAGCAGTGTGCCGCCAAGGCCGGCGAGCGCGCCGAGCACGACCGGCGTGAGCGCCTGCCGCACCACGCCCGAGAGCACGCGCGCTGGCGACGCGCCGAGCGCCATCTGGATCCCGAACTCGGCGCGGCGTCGCGCCACCGCGTAGCGCACGGTTCCGTACACGCCGACGGCCGAGAGGAGAATCGCGAGCGCGGCGAACACGCCCAGGAAGAACCGCAGCCGGAGCGGCTGGGCGAGGGCGGTCGACACGACGTCCTCCATGGACCCGACGTTCGTGACCGCGACGAGTGGATCGAGCTCGGCGACGACCATTCGCACCGCGGGAATGACCGTGGTAACCGGTCCCGTCGCGCGCACCACCAGCACACTCCCGGGTCGCCCGTTGGACTGCGCGAACGGTACGAACATCACGAATGGGATCTCCCCGGTCATGCTCGTCATCCGTGTTTCGCGGGCCACGCCCACGACCTCGCGTGACACCATGGTGCCGGTCCAGCCCGTCGTAACATGCCTCCCGATGGCGCTCTGCCCGGGCCACATGGCACGCGCAAACGACTCGCTCACGACCGTGACCGGTACCGTGTTCGCGAGGTCGGTCGAGTCGACCCCGCGGCCTTCGACGATCCGCATTCCCATCGCGCGGAAAAACCCTGTCGAGACGATTCGATAGAGTGCGTTCGGCCGGTTCGCCCCCTCGAGATCGGGACGCCCCTCGACCGTCACGACGCTCTGGTATCCTCCGTCGCGCACCGGGAGCCGGTTGGTCATGCCCACCGCGGTGACGCCGGGCAGGGCGGCGGTGCGGGAGATGACCTCGCGCAGGAACTGCGTCGTTGCCTCGCTCGGGACGTCGCTGCGCGTCACGAGCGTGAACGTGGCGACGCCGTGCGCGTTGAACCCTGGATCGAGCGCGCGGATGCGATCGACCGAGCGGATGAGCAACGTGGCGCCCACGGCAAGCATGATGGCGAGCGTGACCTGGCCCGCGATGATCGCGGTATGGACGTGCCGCACACCGCGGCGCAGCCCGGTTTCGCTCCGCTCGCGGGAAAGCGCGAGGTCGAATCGTCGCTTGAGCAGCCCACGCGCCGGGGCGATCGAGATCGCGCACGCGATCACGAGTGCCAGCGCGAACGCGATTGCCGGCACCGCGAGGCCCGGCGTGACCGTCGCGCCTGCGCCGTTCCCGAGCGGCAGCCGCGCCACGAGCAAGCGGAACCCGGCCTCGGCCACGCCGGCGCCGATGCATGCCGCCGCGAGCGAGAGCACGAGCGATTCGGCGCCGACCTGCCTGACGAGGCGCCAGCTGCCCGCGCCCATCGCCGTTCGCACCGCCATCTCCTGGCTCCGGTCGCTGGTTCGCGCCAGGACGAGCGCGGCGGCATTCGCCGACGCGATCGCGAGGAGCAACGCGACGGCCGCCAGGAGGAGGAGGATGGGATTGCGGACGTCGCCGAGGAGGTACGTATGCACGGTCGTGACGCGCGCGTCCTGCGTCTTGTCCCATGACTTCGTGTACGTGAAGCGCCGGCCGAGATCGTGCGCCATGCGCCGGACGTCGGCGTCCACCCGGACCTGCGGCGTCCCGGCGGGCGTGCGGCCGACCAGCACCAGATACCCCACGCTGTACATCGGGCCCGCCGGGTCGATCTGAAGGGGCCGCCACGCCCGGTACTCTGGCGTCGGAAAATAGAACCCCTTCGGCATGACGCCGACGATCGTGACCGGCGTCCCGCTGATGAAGATCGGCCGGCCGATAACGTTCGGGTCGCCACCCAGATCGTCCTGCCACATCGCGTGGCTGATGACGATCACCGGGGGCGCGTGCGGGCGGTCGTCGTCCGGAGTCATTGCCGGCCCGAGTTCCGGCCGCACGCCGAGGACGTCGAAGAGCGTCGGCGTGGTGACGACGAACGGGAGAAGACGGGCACCAGTCGAGGCCCGCGGGTCCACCACGTACGGATCGTCGTTGGTCGAGAAGGCCGCGAGGTCCGAGAAAACGCCCTTCCGGTCGCGCAGGAACTCGTACTCGTCGCCCCGCCAGTTGTAGTCCGACCAGAAGACGTGGATGCGATCCTCGTTCGCGTACGGGAGTGCGCGCAGGATGACCGCGTCGGCGACGCTCGAGAGAGCGACGGTGGCGCCGATGCCGAGTCCGACGGTCAGGACCACGATCGCGGTGAACCTCGGCTGCCGGCGCATCTGCCGGAGTGCGTAATGCACGTCGGCGACGAACTCGGTCACGGGCGACACGCCCCACCCGTCCCTCGCCGTTTCGCGCTGGCCGGCCTCACCTCCCATGCGCCGTGCCGCCTCGCGCTCGGCGTCCGCGGCCGCCGCGCCCGCCGCACGCAGCTCGGCGACCAGCATGGCGCGGTGATGTGCGAACTCGTCCCGCAGCTCCCGGTCGGCTTCGGCGCGACGGAAGATCGCGCGGGCCCGGAAGGCGAGGTCGCCCAGGAATCGCCACATGAATCCTCCTCTAATCGGCGGAGAGGATCAGGGCGACGCCACGCGCGAGCCGGTGCCAGCTGGCGGTCTCCTCGGCCAGGCGCCGCGACCCGGCGGCCGTCAGCGTGTAGTAGCGGGCGCGCTGACCGTTGTCCGTGGTCTTCCACGACGACCGGATCCATCCTTGCCGGGTGAGTCGGTTCAACGACGCGTACAGCGCGCCAGGCTGGATGCGGATCGCCTCCTTCGACCGTTGCTCGACGTACTTCGCGATGCCATAGCCGTGCATCGGCTGGATGGCGAGCAGCCGGAGGATCAGCATGTCGGCGGTGCCCCGAATGATGTCGGTGGATCCCGTGCCCATACGGCCTCCGGACGTGTCGACCACTCACTTATTGAGATCTTCGGATGTCTGTCAGACACCCGGAGGGGCTGGACGGTTGCCAGGTGGCCGCGGCCGCGCTCCGGGGGGGCAAGCAGCACGTGACAGACGAAGATGGACAAGAGACCGCCGTCGACTTCTTCCAGGCCGACCGGGAAGTGGCGCAACGCGTTGCTGAGGAAGTACAGTCGGTTACCGGGTCGAAACGTGCCGGCGGCGGGCCGCGCCCTGCTGAGGTGCGGTCGTCCCGATCGCGCGCCGATCGCGGCAGTTCACCGGAGAACGCGGACGAGAAAGTCGCGCTGAACGCTCGACGCCTGTTCGAACAGCGCGCCGGGATGGTGCAGCAGCCCGAAGTGGCCGCCCGCGATCTCGAACAGCTCCTTCGGTCCGCGCGCGGCGTCAAACGCCAGGCGCGAGACAGCCGGATTGGCGCCCGGCATCTCGTCCTCGGGGGCGATCATGAAGAGGGCTGGCGTGTGAACGTACGGCGCGCACAATCCGGCGTGAAACGCCACCGGAGTCGCGGGACTGACGCGCGTGACCCGGTTGAGCCAGTTCGTGCCGTGGCGCCCGCCATACTCGACGAACCAGCGGAACGCGGAAATCGGCGTCAACAACGACGGCGTTCCCAGCTGATCGGATGACACCACGGGGAGCGGACCGACCGTCGTCCCGGGCGACCCGGTGACGTCTCCGTGGAGGAGTGTGTCCCGCATCGCGGCGAACAGGGAGCCGTCGGGGTCTTCGGGTGCGGGCTCGCGCCCGAACGACGGAATCTGTGCAACGATCGCTCTGACCCGCGTGTCCACGGCCGCAATGACCGTGACCGTCGCGGCGGTCACGCTGTCGCCCCAGAGTGCGATCCGCGACGCATCGACCCCGGCCAGCGTCTCCGCAAAGCTGATCGCATCGCGATAGCCCCGCGCCTGAATCCACGGATTGATCTCCTGTCGCGGCTCGCCGTCACTGATGCCAAAGTTGCGATGGTCGTACAGCAGCACCGTGAAGCCGGCGTCGTGCAGGACCTCGGCGTAGCGGTCGGCGACCATGGTGATCGTGGCCGATGTTCCATGCGCCATCACCACGACTGGCTGGGCGCGTACGGGTGCGGGCCGCGAATACAGTCGTCCGCGCAACGTCGTGCCCTCGGATGGAAACTCGACGATCCGAAAGATCATCCGGCACCTCCGGCGGGTGTCGATCCCATCGCCGCCACACCGTGGCCCGACGTCGTGTCGAGCGGCAAGCTCACGCGAAACGCCGTGCGTCCCGGCCTCGAGTCGAGCGCGATCTCGCCGTCATTTCGCTGGAGCAGTCGCCGAACGATGTCGAGGCCGAGTCCGACACCGCGGCCCACCTCCTTCGTCGTGAAGAACGGATCAAAGATGCGACCCTGAATCCCGGGAGGGACACCGGGTCCGTCGTCGACGATCTGCACGACGACGCGCTGCGGCGTGCGACTCGCCGTCACCACCACGCGCCCCGACACCGCCACGGCATCGAGGGCGTTGTCGAGCAGGTTCGCCCACACCTGATTGAGTTCGGCACCGATGCCGCGCACGGGCGGGAGGTCGGTCGCGATGTCGACTTCGATGGAAACGGACTTCTCGCGCGCCCTGGCGCCGAGCACGGTCAGTGTGTCGGCGATCCCGCGACGGATGTCGACCGCTTCGGGCATCGGCGCGTGGTCCATGTACGTGAAGCCCTTCACCGCCGCGACCAGATCGTACACGCGCGTCGTCGACGTCTCGATGTCGAGCGCCAGCGTGCGGACGAGGTGCTCCGCGGCGATCCACTGCACCGCCGCACGCAGGACGCCACCATGCAGCACGGCCGCCACCGCGTCGAGCGCCGTCGGGTCGACGCCCGCTTCAGCCAGCACCGCCGCGATGTCGTTGTCGCACCCGTGGGAGTCGAGCCATCCGCCGATCGCCTCCTCGCGGTCCGCGCGGTCCAACGGCGATTGCGGCGCGTGCGATCCCGACATCCCGGGGATCGTATGCCCCAGGTCGATTGCCGCGAGCTGGGCATCCGAGAGTTGTGCGCCCGCCACGGCTCTCGCCGCTGCGGTCGCCTGCGTCAATCCCCGCGCCAGCAGCTTGGCGCTGCGTGCGGCCGCCGACGCGGGGTTGTTCAGCTCGTGCGCGAGCCCGGCCGCCAGCTTGCCGAGCGAGAGCAGTTTCTCGTCCTGCAGTTCGCTGGACGTTAGATGGCGCGCGCGATCGAGCATGGCGTGCACCAGCGTCGCGGTGACGCCGGGGCACTCCCGGATCATCGCCGGCAGGAGGTCACGGGGAATCGCGAGCGTTTCCGTCGTTTCCTCGGCGACGGTATCGCCCGGTGGGCGGCCGCCTCTCGAGTACGGCATCAACCCGCACACATCACCGCCGCGCCAGGCGATGATCTTCCGTGCTCCCGCGCCACGGTCGGTGTAGATCGCCAGCTGACCGGAGAGCACGACCTGCAGCGACTCCTCGGGCTCGTGCTTGCGTGTCGTGATGTCGCCGGCGTGGTACACGCGCAGCGCGCCGCGCGTGGCGAGCCATGACAACTCCTCGGGCGGCGAACCGCCAAGCGCGCGATGCTGAGTGAGCCGTTCGAAGACGACTGCAGAGTCCATGCCGGCCACTCAGGATCAGGTTCTGTGACTATGCTGGCGTTCCGGGCGCCTTGCAACATCACCCGTATCGGCGCCACGCACAACGTCGCGCCGCCGGCCCGGACACCGGCAGTGGCAGCTTCGTCACGTCTTCAGCCATCGCCGGCAGCGGGCCGAGCCCACCCGCACGTCCCGTCGTCGGCGCTCCTCGACCGTACGCGCGGCGTGAAGGTCTTCTCGCGTCTCGTCGGGTTGGCGACGCTCGCACCGATCCTGGTCGCGCTTGGCCTGCTGTTGCGGAGCGCCTCGATGCGACGGAGTCGGGCACTCCGGCACCAACGCGCGTCACGACGCCCACGAGATCGTGTCCGAGTACAGACGGCGTCTTGTACCTGAGGAGCAACCTGAACTCGTCATCGCGTACCATGCTGTCCAGCGGGTTGATGCTGGCAGCTTTCACGCACACGAGGGCGTCGCGAGGCGCGAGGGTGGGATCAGGCGCTTGGGCGGCGCGTAGGCTGCCAGTGCCGTTTTTCTCGACGACGGAGGCCTTCATGAGCGCTCTAATTCCTGTTCGACTGCGGGGCACGCCGCGGTAGAACATCGCGGACGCACACGCATTCGGTCGCTCCACAGGAGGATGCCTGCCATCGTGTACATGTATCACGGAAGTGGGACGCCTCGACTACCTCGCATCAGTTCCGCGCACTTCAGAACGCTGGCCCGGAATGCCTGATTGCGTATTCGTACGACTCCGCTGGCAACTCGGCTGCCCGAATTGCGTCGACGCGTCGCCTCACATCGACGCCAACGACCACGCGCGTCCCCACCCGGCAGCGCGCTGGTTCCTTCATCAGAGTAGGGACTGGCTACCGCACCACCGAATCGATCCCGTCCTTCCGTAGCCTCACCTCCAATGCCGGCACGTCGGTCTCGATCGGCGCATCGAACTGCGCCCGGATCGCCGCCGGCTCCTGACGGTCGCCTCGACCGCGCTCGGGACGAGGTCTCGTCCCAGCCTTCTGGCTCGCCGCCTCCCTGGACGCGAGGTTAGCGCAGAATCAGACCGACAGGACCAGTCTGGTACTGCTTCACTCCGCGGTTGGCGCGTCTGCTCGCCTTTCGGCTGCCGACGCTGACCGTATGTTCAGGAGACCCCGTGTGCCGCTGCGGGGACCACCCGGCGGCACCGCAAGGCCACGGGGCGAGCGTCGTTAGGCCGCACCCACACGCGCCAGGAGGCCCCCATGTGGATCCTACAAGTCGCACGCACGGCGCTCACCGCCAGCACGGCCACCGCCCTGTGGCTCGCGACGGGTTGCAGCACGACCGCGAAGTCCCCACAGAAGGCCACCGCCATGCAGGCCGCGGTCGATTCGGACAGCGTGGTAACTGATTCGATCCTAGCCGCTCTCAGCAAGCCCAAAACGCCGGTGGTCCCGAAGGTGCCGTTCAACGACCAGCCCTGCCTGTCGCTCTCGCAGGCCGACCTCGTGGCTTCGTGGATGTTGCAGGTTTTCATCGGACTAAGTCTGGTCCAGTCGAGCGCATCGTCAAGACCGGCGCGGTTCGGTCGCCGGACAGCGAGGGGCCCCACGGCAGGATGCTGACTTGTGAACACGCGAGAATCTCGACTCAGAGCGTTCACGATTTCGTCCGTTTTCTCGCGCGTCAAAGCCGCGTGTCGCCAACGCAACGGTTGGACACTGACGTCCTCCGCAAGAACAATCAGTCCGCGCGCAACGCATCCACGGGATCCACGCGCAGCACGCGACGCGCCGGCAGCAACGCGGCGGACACGGCCGTCAGGATCATCACCGCGGCCGCGGCCGCGAACACCCGCGGGTCGAGGACGTCGGTGCCGATGACGAGGGAGCGCAGAACGTGCGACATCGCGGCGGCGCCGAGCAATCCGAGTGCCACGCCGGTCACCGCCAGCGCGAGCCCGCGCCGGACGACAAGGCGCAACACTCCGCCGGGCGCTGCGCCTAACGCAATGCGCACACCGATCTCGCGGGTCCGCCGTGTCACGGCAGCGGCGATCGCACCGTATATCCCCATCGCCGCGAGCGCGAGCCCGAATGCCGCGAACAGGTCGAGCGCGATGGCGTTCAACCGGCGCGGCCGCAGGCGCTCGTCGAGCTGGGCCTCGACCGAACGGAACGGATCGATGGGCCGCTGCAGGACCTCCCGGACGCGTGACTGCGCGAGCGCGAGCAGCGCCGCGCGATCGGCCCGACCGTCGATGCGGACCTGGAGCACCGCGGCGGTGTGCCACAGCGTCGCCTGCGCGAGCGGCCGGTAGACCACCGACCAGTGACGGTCCGCCATCTCGAGACGCTCCGCGTCCTCGCTCACGCCGATCACGGTGAGCAATTCACCTGGTGCCCCGCTGTCCCCGACAAAGACCACGAGGCCCAGCGGGTCCTGACCCGGCCAGAACCGGGCCGCGGCGGATCGGTTGACGATCGCAACCCGCGCCGCGCCCGCGCCGTCGCCGGGGCCGAACGCGCGACCGCGCCGGAGCCGCATCCCCCAGGTCTCGAAATACGCCGGGTCGATCGCGGTCAGCACCGGCGTCCCCGACGCGACGCCGCCGCCAGCGGCAGGGCGCACGATTTCGGGGTGCATCGCCGAAATGTAGCGGAGCGTCGCCGCGCGCACCCCCGGGATGGACGCGACGCGCTCACGCGCGGCCTCCGCCACGTCGCGCCACGGAGTGGCATCGCCACCGGCCGGCCGCGGACCGGAGAGGGACGTCTCATAGAGGCCCGACGGGTCGAACCCGAGATCGGTGTATCGCAGCGTCAGGAAGTCGGCACTCAGCGAGGCGGCAGCGGTGAGGAGCACGAGGCCGACCGCGATCTGCGTGATGATCAGCACGCTCGATGCCATGCCGGTTTGGCGGTCAGTCGAGGCCGTAGCCTTGCCCCGGAGGTCGCCGATCAGGTCGACCCGGGAGATGCGGAATGCGGGACCGAACGCCGTGACGATCCCGACGCTGATCGACAGCACGAGCGCGAACGCCAGGACTCGAAGGTCCATGATCGCGACGCCGCTGTCGATGCCGAACCACCGCGCCGAAAAGCGGATGCCCCACAGCGCGATCAGCGCGCCAACCAGTCCGCCGCCAAGCCCGACGCTCGTTCCCTCGACGAGGAGCTGGCGGAGCAGCCGTCGCCGATTCGCGCCGAATGCACTCCGCATGGCGAACTCCTGTCGTCGCATCGACGCGCGCCCCGCCAGCAGGCCCGCGACATTCATGACGGCAATGAGCAGCACCAGCGCGGTGATGCCGAGCAGCAGCCCGCGGTTGCCGCCGGCGCCCCAGCCGAGTCGCGCCCGCAGCGGCTCGACGCGCGCGCCCCACGACTGGTACGGTGATGGATACGTGGAGACGAGTCGCGCGAACAGCACCTGCAACTCGGCGTTGGCCGCGGGGATGCTCGCGTCGGGCCGAAGGCGCGCGATCACCGTCACCGAACGCGCTGTGCGTGGCGACGTCGCCGGCAGCCGGAGCGGCGTCCAGAGCTGGCGATCACGCGACAATTCGAAGCGGAAGGTTTCCGGCAGCACGCCGACGACGATTGCGCCGCGGAGCCTCGCGTCCGTTCCCGCATCGAGGGAGGACGGCAGGGGACGCCCGACGGCCGCCACCTCGCCGGCGAGCCGTTGTCGCCAGAAGCCGTGCGTCGCGACGACGACCGGGGGAGCGCCGGGCAGCGTGTCGCCAGGCAGGAAGTCGCGACCGACCTCGAGCGCGACCCCGAGGAGCCGGAAGAACCCCGGCGTGACCTGGTTCACGGAGAGCAGCTCGATCGCGTCGTCGTGGACCCACGGAGCGGCCGACTCCGACATGACTCCGACAGCGGCGTACGATCGGGCCTGAGCGAGCCAGTCGATCGCCGTCGGCGGCGACGTTCGCGATCCGCATCCCGGGCAGATGTCGTCGGTCGGCGGCGCCACCTCGGCCAGCCACACGAGGCGATCCGGGTCGTGGAACGGGAGTGGGCGGAAGTCGAGAGCGTCGATCGTGCTGAACATCGTCGTCGTGGCGCCGATGCCGAAGCCGAGCGAGAGGATGGCGACGAGCGCGAAGGCCGGGTTCCGGCGGAGCATGCGCGAGGCGTACCGGACGTCCTGCGAGAGTTGCTCGAACCAGACGCCCGTCGTCGCGACGCGACCGTCCTCGTGATGGATCGTCAGGTTGCCGATGGCGAGGTGCGCGGCACGGCGAGCCTCGTCAGGCGGAAGACCGCGGTCGAGGTTGCGCGCGATCTCCCGCTCCAGGTGGTCCTGCAGCTCCAGGTGCAGCTCCGCTTCGCGCTGGCGCCGGGCCAGGAATGCCCGCGCGCGGGCGGCGAACTCCCGCAGCACGATCGTCAGGTCTGGTCGAGGATGAGGCCGAGGGCATGCGCGAAGCGCTCCCACGACTGCCGCTCCGTTTCGAGCTGCTTCCGGCCGGACGCGGTGAGCTCGTAGAATCGCGCACGCCGGTTGTTCTCGGACGTGGCCCAACGGCCTTTGACGAGTCCACGAGCCTCGAGACGCCGGAGCGCAGGGTAGATGGACCCGTAATTGATGTCAAGAACGCCTTTGGTGACGGCCTGGATGGATTGCGTCAGCTCCCATCCGTTCGCGGACTGTCCACGGAGCATTCGGAGGACGATGAGATCGAGCGTGCCCTGCAGGAGATCGGTCTTGCTCTGGCTCACCGTGCGCTCCTATTGCCTGTTACAGGGAGACGATAACCGTTCTCCCTGCAACGGTCAATAGGAGCGACCGATCAACTATCGCCTGCATTCCGCTTGACCTCGGTTCGCTACGCCGCAGCAGGCGGTCCGAACCAGGTGGTCAGCGCGTCGACGAGCCCCAGCTGGGCCAGGTCTCCCACCCAGGCCACATACCCGTCAGGCCGAATCAACACCGCGGTAGGAGCAATGACCGCCCCGATCGCCGGAAGCTCCCACGTACCTTCGTACCTGGCGTCGGTCAACTGAACCCGATCCGCCCATGGAGTGATGTCGAAGCCGCCGGGCTCGCCGAGGTTGAGGAGCACCGGCCGGGCGTCGTGCAGGAGCGTGAAAACCCGCAGCGGGCCGTTGGCGGTGACCAGGTCGAGATCGGGCATACGGCGTCCGAGCAGAGGGTGTCCCTCGCCCAGGTCGTAGTGGATGTCCAGACCGGACATCATCGCGGCGAATCGTTTGCGCGGCTCGTCCATGCTCAGCAACTCGGACACGGTGTCGCGCAGCGCCTCGATGCGATCGTCGGCGCGCATGAGCGCGACCTGCGCCATCGTGGTGCGCAGCACACGGGCAGCGACCGGGTGGCGCTCGGCATGATAGGTATCCAGCAGGCTTTCCGGCGCCGTCCGGTGGACCACCTGGGCCAGCTTCCATCCCAGGTTCACAGCATCCTGCACGCCGGTGTTGAGGCCCTGTCCGCCGACCGGGGAATGCACGTGCGCCGCGTCGCCGGCCAGCAGCACCCGTCCCTTGCGGTAGGCCGCGGCTTGCCGGGTCATGTCGGTGAACCGGGAGATGAAGGTGGGGCTGTGGATCCCGTAATCGGACCCGTAGACGGCGATGAGGCCCTCGCTGAGATCCTGGATGGTGGGATCCGTCGCGGCGCCGACGTGCTCTTCGGTCAACATGACCCGTACCGTCCCTTCATCCTTGTAGACCACCTCACCGTTGCGGATCTCGTACTCCACGCGACCGAGGCCATAGACGCCGCGAGCGTCTCGGCGCATGCCCAATTCCGGCTTCCCGGTCATCTCGACCTCGGCGATCAGGCTGCTCGTCGTCGGATCCCACCCGGGGAACTCGATGCCGGCGGCCTTGCGGACCAGGCTGCGTCCTCCGTCGCACCCGACGAGATATTGCGCCCGTAGCGACTGGCCATCGGACAGCTGGATGTCGACGCCGGCGTCGTCCTGCGCGAAGCCCGTCACCTCACGTCCGCGATAGAACGTCACCTCCAGCTCGCCGACCCAGCCGGCCAATATCCGCTCGATGTGGTTCTGCCACAGCCCGAGTCCGTAGGGGTGGCGGGTGGGAAAGTCGCTGATGTCCAGGCGGGTCGCGGCGAACCCGGCGACCTGAGCCCTCTGCCCCTGCGAGAGGAACCGATCCGCGATTCCGCGTTGATCGAGAATCTCGATGGTGCGTGAATGCAGACCGCCCGAGCGCGAGCCGATGAGCTCCTGGCTGGCGCGCCGCTCGACAATCGCGACGTCGACCTCCGCCAACGCCAGCTCGCCCGCCAACATCAGCCCCGTCGGACCGCCTCCGGCTATCACCACCGCATGTTCCGTCATAGCCACGATGATAATCGGGCGATGCTGACCTGGCTCCTGGTTCGTCTCCGGGGGCGGCGTGGCTGAACACCACCTCATGCCCGGCAAGTGCGAAGATCGTCCCGAGCTTGCCGCCCATCAGTCCGGACCCCAGAATCCCCACTCGCATTGCTGTTCCTCACGACTCTATGCCGCAACATATGCTCCCGCGGAGCTGGCGTCGTTGTCGAGCTTGGACGGTCAATCGTCATGGCCGGTTGCTGCACGCACCCAGGTGGTGGAGTTCGGCATGACCATACACCCATCGCATTGCCGACGGTTGCTCCCGGCGGTCGCGCTGTTGCTGGCGTCGTCACTCGCCGCCCAGACGGGACCTCCTTTCGATCAACCCGTGCGCGACGGCGCCCTGCCCGACTGGGCCAACCCGGCCGTCGTGCGCCGCAATGTCGAGCCCACACACGCCAGCTTCACTGCCTGGGAAACAGAAGCCGCAGCGCGCATGGCTCGGCCGATTGCACCGTTCTACCTGACCGACCATCCGACCACTGCCCCGTGGTATCGCAGCCTGAACGGCGAATGGAAATTCCATTGGTCGCCCAGGCCGGCCGATCGTCCGCTCGATTTCTATCGGGACGACTTCGACGACACTGCCTGGCCGAGCATTCCCGTCCCGGCGAACTGGGAGCGCCAGGGGTACGGCGTGGCCATCTACACCAACAGCAAGTACCCGTTTCACCCGAACGGCCGGCCGACGCCCCCCGAGCTGCCTGACGACAACAATCCTGTCGGCTCGTACCGGCACGCCTTTGCCGTTCCACCCGAATGGAACGGCCACGAGATCTATCTCCGTTTTGGCGCGGTGAGCTCGGCGTACTACCTCTGGATCAACGGGCGCATGGTCGGCTACAACGAAGGGAGCAAGGATCCCGCCGAGTTCAACGTCACACGCTACGTGCACCCCGGATCGAACACGCTCGCCATGGAGGTCTTCCGCTGGAGCTCAGCCAGCTACCTGGAAGACCAGGACTTCTGGCGCCTCAGCGGCATTACACGCGACGTATATCTGTTCGCCTGGCCGCGCACCCACATCCGCGATTTCTTTGCGCGGGCCTCGCTCACACCGGATTATCGCGACGGCCGGCTTTCGGTGGACGTCCAGCTCGAGAGTGCCGAGGCGGGACCACAACAGCGCACGGTGGTGGCAAAGCTCTGGGACGGCGACCGCGTCGTCGCCCAGCAACGGCAGAGCCTGTCGGTCACCGACACCGCGTCCATCCACATGGAGACGTCGGTCGCACGGCCAAGACTCTGGTCCGCCGAGCGCCCGGATCTCTACACACTCACGCTCACCCTGCTCGGTCCCGACGGCCAGACCGTGGAATCGGTGGCCAATCGCGTGGGCTTTCGCACCAGCGAGGTGAAGAGCGGGCACTACCTGCTCAACGGCAGGCGCATCTACATCAAGGGTACGGACATGCACGAGCACAACCAGGTGACGGGTCACGTGCTCGATGAAGCTACGATGCGCCGTGATCTGGCGCTGATGAAGCAGCACAACCTGAACGCGATCCGGTTTTCGCACTATCCGGAGCCCGAACGCCTCTACGAGCTGGCCGACGAATACGGGATGTACATCGTGGGCGAGGCGAACATCGAGTCGCACGGCATGGGCTACGACCCGCGCTTCACGTTAGGCGACAAGCCCGAATGGCTGACGATGCACATGGACCGGACGCAGCGGATGGTGGAGCGCGACAAGAATCATCCGTCGATCGTGATCTGGTCGCTGGGCAACGAGGCGGGCGACGGGCGCAACTTCGTGGCCACCTACAACTGGATCAAGCAGCGCGACGGTACGCGCCCGGTGCAGTACGAGCGCGAGAGCGAAGGCTTCAACCCGGCGGCGGGACAGCGGCACTCCGACCTCAAGGTGCCCATGTACGCGAGCATCCAGTCTCTCGTGCGCTATGCCACGGGTGGCGGCGACCGCCCGCTGATCATGTGCGAGTACGCGCACGCCATGGGGAACAGCACGGGGAACCTCGAGGAATACTGGGACACCATCAAGAAGTACCCGAAACTGCAGGGCGGCTTCATCTGGGACTGGGTGGACCAGGGGCTGCTGGAGACGGCCTGGAACGAGATGCCCTACTGGTCGTACGGCGGCGACTACGGACCACCCGGTACGCCGAGTGACGGCAGCTTCAACGACAACGGTCTGGTCGGTCCGGACCGCGTGCCGCATCCGGCGCTCGAGGAGGTGAAGAAGGTCTATCAGTACGTGAACTTCGACCGCGTCGACCTCCGGGCCGGAACGGTGCGCGTGCATAACGAGTACGACTTCACGCCGCTCGACGACTTCGACCTCCGGTGGACGATCACCGATGACGGCCTGGCAGTGGATTCCGGCGTGGCGCATCCGCGCGCCACGCCGGGCGACAGCATCGTCGTGGCGCTTGGGTACCGGCTGCCCCAGCCGGCGCCCGGGCACGAATACTTCCTCGATCTCGCGCTGGTGCGGCGTGAGGCCCTGGGGCTCGTGCCTGCGGGATACGCCGTGGCCACCTGGCAATTCGCCCTTCCCATCTCGGCGCCCGTGGTCGCGACCGACATCTCGACGCTGTCCCCTCTCCAGGTGACTCGCGCCGACAGCGCCGTCACCGTAAGCGGCACCGACCTGGTGGCGCGGTTCGATTTCCGGAAGGGGACGCTGGCCTCGCTTCGCTATCGGGGCACCGAGCTCATTCGTCGTGGCCCGCAGCCCGACCTGTGGCGTCCGGCGACGGACAACGACTGGGGGAACGGGCTACCCCGCCGCGCCCGCGTGTGGCGTGATGCGGCGGAGGACAGGGTGGTGACGGCGACGAATGTGGAACAGCCGTCGCCCGGACTTGTCCGTGTGGCAATCGAGCAGACGCTGCATGACGAAGCCGGTGTCGCCGTCGCCACGTACGCCACTACGTATTCGGTTCTGGGATCCGGCGACATCCTCGTGGACAATGAACTCACGAAGACGGGGACGACGGTAGAGCTGCCACGCGTCGGCATGAATCTCGTGTTGCCGACCGAGCTGAATCAGATGACCTGGTTTGGTCGCGGGCCATTCGAGAACTACTGGGATCGCAAGACCGCGGCGTTCGTGGGTCGCTATTCGGGAAGCGTGGCGTCGCAGTACGTCCCGTACGTTCGTCCGCAGGAGAACGGAAACAGGACTGACGTGCGCTGGGTGGCGCTCACGGCTTCGACCGTGGGATTGCTGGCGGTGGGTGATTCAGTGCTCGAGGTGGAGGCGCACCACAACCTGCCGGAGGATTTCGACACGCCGGGAGCGGGGTTTGTGGGTCGCGACCAGACCATCAACCGGCACGTGAGCGACATTACCCCGCGGCCGCTCACCTGGCTGGCGCTCGATCTGCACCAGATCGGAGTGGGTGGCGACGATTCCTGGGGCGCGCAGACACATCCCGAGTATCGCCTGACGGCTTCGCACTATCGGTATTCGCTCCGCCTGCGGCCGTTCGACCCGCACGCCGAGGATCCCGCGGTGCTGGCGCGGCAGCGATTCGGGACGCCGCGGATGTGAGAGGCAGCGGCGCGTGGAACATCCGGCGGGGCGACGACCACGCGCCGCCCCGCACGGACCCATCCACTACGCCCCGCACTCGCCAGCGAGCGTCAACGCCTGCGGCCTTTCCTTGTGCCCCGCTTCCTTCATGATCGGCGGCACCGCGGGATCCGACACGAAGCTCTGCCAGCCCTTCTCGTCCCAGTCGAAGATCGCCCATACGCGGTCCGCCTGATTGGGATCGCGAAAGACCAGCGCGCCCCGGGACCCGTGCTGTTTGCGCTTGTCCGCGCCCGTGGTCGAGAAGATCTTCATGAAGCGGTCGAAATCCTCGACGGTCGTTGTTGCGAGTATCATGGCTCTCTCCGGTGTGGGAAGGGTCGTCGCTTGCGCGACTGGGTTGCGAACCTGACCTGACGACGTCTGCCGTGCTTCACCCCTGTACGTACTCCCTGGGGTCCATGGCGCCGAGGCTCTTGATGATCCGGAAATGGCCGTGGTGGGCCTGGGCGATGTACATGTTCATGCGAACGTGATGCTGTCCCGGCACCATTTCCGCGGGACCGCCGGGCCCTTCGGCGAGCTTCGCGTGGTCCAGCGCGCTGATCACATCGCGCTGCTCGAGCGAGCCGGCTTCCTGCACCGCGGCCTCCCAGAGCCTGAGACCCCGGTAGAGACCTGAACACGCACTGCCGGCCGTGAACTGCGGCTTGCCGGGATAGAGCGTGTCGTACTGCTCGAGCAGTCGCTTGCTGAATGGATCGCTCACGGCCTGGTAGTAGTCGAGGCAACTGTACATGCCCTCGGCGTGCTCGGCGGGCACCATGTTCAGCAGGTTCTCGTCGAAGTACGTGCAGACGATGTGCCCGCCACGCTTCGCGAAGCCGGCGTCATGAAGCTGCGCGAGGAACGGCGTGACGCCGGGAGGAACGGTGGTATTGAACACGACCTCGGTCCCGCTGGACATGATCTTCGCGATCGTCCCGCCGTAGTCCGCGTGATCGAGAGGGAAGTACTCCTCTCCGACGATCTCGCCGCCGTTGGCCGCGACCACGCCGCGCACCTTCCGGTTCATCACCCGCGGCCAGATGTAGTCCGCCGACGGCAGGTAGAACTTTTTCGCTCCCGTCTCCCGCATCAGCCACGGAATGAACGGGTCCACCTGCTGCGCCGGCACCGGGCCGGTACAGAAGATGAGCGGGTCGCATTCCTGCCCCTCGTACTGCTCGGGATAGATGTACAGCTTCTTCCCCTTCCGGACCGCCGGACCCTTGATGGCCTGCCTCGTGGAGCTGAAGATGCCGCCGAAGATCACGTCGACGTCGTCGTGCTCCACCAGCTTCGTCGCCCTGGCCGCGGCCACCGAATCATCGGTCGCGCTGTCCTCGAGGAAGAGGTCCACCTGACGCCCCAACAGGCCACCCTTGCCATTGATGTCCGCAATGACCATTCTGGCGACGTTGGCATTGGCGAGCCCGATGAACGAGAGCGGACCGGTTTCGTCCGCGAGAACTCCCACCCTGATTGGTCGAGCCGTTGATGCCGTCATGAGTCCACCCCTCCAGGAAGTACGTTGCCGGATCCGCTCGGCGCGACGTTAGGTACGCGCGCTTTGGTCGCATACATGGTGCGCCTGCCCGCAGGCCACTGCATCGGGAGAGTTCCCTATTTCCACGCCGCCGCTTCGTCTCGGTGAATTCGTGGCCACCCTGGCCCTGGCGCAGGACAACGCGTTCGGTCAGCCGCTGGAATCGCAGCTCAGATCGTGCCTGCTCGCGACGTGGATGTGCGAGGCCGCGGGGTTCGAACGGAGAGTGCGCGAGACCACCTACTGGGTGGCGCTCCTCCGGTACATCGGTTGCACCGGTCACGCCCACGAGGTAGCCACGGTATTCGGCGACGAGATCGCGATTCGCGCCCAGACGCTGGTGCACGACGCCGCGAATCCGGCCGAGGTCATGCGCGACGTGATTGCCTACGCGACGGCCGGCCATCCCCAGGATCAGCGCGACCAGATCGTGCAGATGATTCAACAGACCGCGCGCGAGTGGGCGGTGCACAACTTCGCGTCGGGATGCGAAGTGGCCGACATGCTGGTGCAACGCCTCGACTTCGGCCCGGACGTTCGCGAGGCGCTGCGCTACACCTTCGAGCGCTGGAACGGCAATGGCTATCCTGCCCATGCGCGCGGTGACGCGATCCCGTTGCCGATGCGGATCGTCCACTTGAGCCACGACATGGAGTCGATTGGCCGGATCTTCTCGCCGGCCCGGGCGCTCGACGCCGTCCGCGACCGCCGGGACCGCACGTACGACCCGGTCCTCGCGGACCTGTTTCTCGCGCATGGCTCCAGCTGGTTCGACCGGCTCGAGAAGACCGAGCCGTGGGATGCCGTCCTCGACCTCGAGCCGAAACCACATCGCATCTTGAGTGGCGCTCAGCTCGACGACGCGCTCGCGGTGGCGGCGGACTTCATCGACCTCAAGTCGCCGTACATGGTGGGACACAGCCGTCGCTGCGCGCAGCTCGCCGCCGACGCGGCCCGGCTGCTCGGCTTCAGCGACGACGCCGTCGCCTCGCTCCGCAGGGCTGCGCTCCTGCACGACTTCGGCACCACCGGCGTGCCGAACTCCATCTGGGACAAGCCAGCGGCGCTCACCCGTGCGGAATTCGACCGCGTCGAGCTGCACCCGATGCTGACCGAGCAGATGCTGAGGCGTTCGCCGGCACTGGCCGCCCTGAACCCGGTCGCCAGCGCGCACCACGAAAAGAGCGATGGATCCGGCTACCACAAGCGCGTGCTTGCCGCGGCGATCGATCCCGGTGCGGGTGTCCTTGCCGCGACCGAGATCTATGTGGGGATGACCACCGAACGAGCCGACCGGCCGCCGTTTTCCGCCGAGCAGGCCGCGGCCGAACTGCGCCGGCTTGCGTCGTCAGGCGTGATCGAGCCGCGGGCGAGCCGCGCGGTGCTCGTGTCCGCGGGCCACGGCGAGCCGAAAGCGCGCACCGGCCCACGCCCGAAAAATCCGGGCGGGCTCTCCCGTCGCGAGGTCGACGTACTGCAGCTCGCGGCACGGGGACTCACGACCCGGCAGATTGGCGACCGGCTCAACATCTCGCCAAGACGGCCGATCATCACATCCAGCACATCTATACGAAAATCGGCGTTTCGACCCGGGCCGCCGCCGCGCTCTGGGCCACGCAACACGCTGTGGTTTCCTGACCGCGTGCTCCCCCGCCGTCGGTTCCCATGACCTCCCTCCATCGCGCCGCCGCGCTCGCCGCGCTCGCACCCGCCATCGGCATCGCGCAGGCCCCGCCGACCTGGGCCGCGTTCACGCACACCTTCCAGGCCTACGTCGACAGCGACAGGGTGGTGGGCGCCAGCGTGGTCCTCATGAAAAACGGCCGTGTCATCGGCCGCTACGACACCGGCGACGCGGACCGCGCGACACACGCGGCCGTCGACTCCCAGACGATCTTCCACTGGGGTTCGATCACCAAGTCGCTCACTGCGATCTCGATCATGCAGCTTCGCGATCGCGGGAAGCTCTCGCTCGACGACCGGATCGTGCGCTGGGTGCCGGAGCTGCGGCAGATTCACGACCCCTACAACATGATCGACAGCATCACCATCCGCATGCTGCTGTCGCACACCGCGGGATTCCAGAATCCCACCTGGCCGTGGGGCAATGGCAAGCCGTGGGAACCGTTCGAGCCCACGACCTGGAACCAGCTCGTGGCCATGATGCCGTACCAGGAACTGCTCTTCCCGCCGGGATCCCGGTACAGCTATTCGAACCCTGCCTTCATCTATCTGGCACGCGTCATCGAGCAGATCACCGGCGACCCGTGGGATGCGTACGTCCAGAAGAACATCTTTGCCCCGCTCGACCTCAGCCGCAGCTATTTTCGCGGCACGCCGTATTTTCTGGCCGGCCAGCGGTCACACAACTACTACGTCCGGAAGGATTCGGCGGGCCGGCCGCAGGTGGTGGACAACGGCGCCGACTTCGATCCGGGGATCACATCGCCTAACGGCGCCTGGAACGCACCGGTGAACGATCTGGTGAAGTATACGGCCTTCCTGACCGGGGCCGTCCTGCCAGGGATGTCCCGGGCCCGGTACGACGTGGTGCTCTCGCGGTCGAGTCTCGAGGAGATGTGGCGACCCGGGAAGCCGATGTCGCAGAGCTACGAGGCCGCACCGCACCAGTGGATGGGGCTCGCGTTCTTCGTGCTCGACCGCGACGGCCACCGCATTCTGGGCCATACCGGAAGCCAGGCCGGCTTCCGGTCGTTCTACTACTTCGATCCGGTGAGCACGCTCTCGGTGATCGCGGTATTCAACACGACCAACACCGCGACCCCGGCAACCGAAGCGCAGCGGCGGATGCAGGAGGCGGCGCTCGACCTGCTGCGGTGAGGCGCTGCTTGTTGCGATCCGCAGTTTTCCCTTTCAACTCCTTATCGCCTGAGGTGGAGAACATGAGCAATCGCCCATCAGTGTCCGCCGCCGCAGGAGACTCCACCTGGGGAACGCAACCAGCATCCGGCGAATGGAACACGGCGACGAACTGGAACCCCGCCAGCGTGCCCACGAGTACCGCCACCTTTGGCGCGTCTTCCCGGACGGGAATCGTCTTTTCGTCGAGCAGTAACGCCACGGTCGAGAGCATCGCGTTTACCGCCGACGCACCGCCCTACACGTTCACGTTCACCACTCCCGACGCCGCCGTACCGGCGCTCACGATCACGGGTGCCGGAGTGTCGACCGACTCCCCCAACCCGCAGCGTTTCGTCGTCGCGTCTGCCGCCCAGGACTATGCGCAGGTGCTGCTGAAGTTCAGGAACTCGGCGAGCGCGGGAGGGCCCGGCGTCTCCTACGTCTCTGGTCCCGCCACGCCCGCGGCCATTGGCGGGGGCGTCATCGGTTTCTACGACACGTCCACCGCCGGCTCCGCCTCATTCACCATTACGACCGGCGAGGGCGCGCCGCCGAAGAACGACAGTACGGTGGGCGGCGAGGTGAGCTTCTGCGACTCTTCATCGGGCGGAACCGCACGGTTCGCCGTCTACGGCTCCACGAGCACCGCGAACAAGGGTGACACGTTCGGCAACGCGGTGTTCCGCGATGCCGCGACTGCGGCCAATGCCGTGTTCACAAACGCCGGCGGGACGCTGGACGGTTGCGATGGCGGCAACACGCAGTTTTACGTCACCGCGAGCGCGGGCAACGGCGTGTTCCACAACCTGGGCGGGACGGTCCCCCACGCGAACGGCGGCGACGTGGCGTTCGACGGCACTGCCACGGCGGCGAACGGCAACTTCCACAACTATGCCGCCACCGCCGCCGGGGGCAATGGCGGAGTCACCAGCTTCAACAACAACAAGCCTTATATGGACCCCACAGCGGGATCGTCGGCCGGCAGCGGTTTCTTCTATAACTATGGCGCCCAGGCGAGTGAACAAGGCGGCGGTCATACCTATTTCACCGCCAGGTACGGCTCGCCCACAGCGGCCAACGGCACGTTCATCAACTATGGCAGCGCCGTCTCCGGAAAGGACTCCTGCGCCGGACGCACGGTCTTCTCGATCAGCGTCCCGCAAACGAAGGGCAACTTCTTTCCGAACGCTGGCAACGGCACCTTCTGGAACTTCCCCGGCACGGGCGCCGGCGCTCCCGGAGGCCTCACCGAGTTTGTCGTGTACACCGACGACAGCGCCGCTGGCAGTGGGACCAAGGTTCCCCCGGCCGCAAGCGGGAGCGACGTTCCCACGGTCCCCAGCGGGAGCAACATTCCCACGGCCGCCAGCGGTACGTTCGTGAACCTCGGCGCCCTCACCCAGGGCCCCTACGGAGGCCTGACCTCATTCAGCGGACCAACGACGGCAGGTAATGCACTGTTGCTCGCCATGGGTGGCTACAACGGCGGTTCCGGCGGGAGAATCGCGTTCTACCAGGGGTCCTCCGGCGGCGCGGCGACCGTTGGACTCTACGGCAACGGTACGCTGGACATCAGCTATTATCAGCAAGCCAGCCTGACGATCGGCGCCCTTGAACTCGCGCAAGGTGTCATCGAGACCACCCTTGGCACCGCCACCACCTGTCTCGTGGTCTCGGGAACCCTGGCCATGACGGCGGGTCCCGCAGCCTTCTCATTCAAGGGCGGTGCCGGTTTTGCGCTCGACACACCGTATACCATTCTGACGGCGACCAACCTCTCGAACTTCTCGGCGGCTCAATTCACGGGCAACAGCGTCAATGGATTCCTGCCCAGCTTCAGCATTGTCGGCAACAACCTCCAGGTTTCGTTCAGCCAGTAACCGGCTGACGGGCCCGACGCGCGATTCCACTCCGGACATGATCCACCGCCGTCGAAGGAAGGCATCGTGGCTGACGCGCTCACCGATGTCGAGGTGCGTGTCCACGGCGCGCTGATCGCGAAGGCAATGGCCACGAGAAGGGATCTGCCGTAGTGAGGTGAGGTGGCGGGCGCGGGCCCCCCGCTTCACATGTGAAGAGCGGAGACAGCAATGGCTGAATACGATCCTGAGGCCGAGCAGGCCGCGCGTGACTGGCTCGCCCGGGCCGACGCCGCCGATGCGGCCGGCACGTGGGAGGCTGCCGCCTCGCTCTTTCGGCGGGCCGTCCCGGAGACCCAGTGGGCCCGTTCCCTCGCCGCCGCACGCGAACCCCTCGGAGCACTGGTGGTGCGCACGCTCAGGGAAGCGCGCCCAGCGACCGAGCTCCCGGGCGCTCCTGACGGGGAGTACGTTGTCTTCCAGTTCGACACGCAGTTTGAACACAAACGCTCCGCCGTCGAGACGGTCACACCGATGCGCGACGTTGACGGCACCTGGCGCGTCTCTGGTTATTTCATTCGGTGACAGGGACCGGCGCCCCAGGCAGCTGGTGCCGTAGTCGGCGCTCTTCAGTGCGCGCGGCGGGCGCCGCGCGACTGCGGCGAGAGTCGCATGAGGGCTCCCCGCAGCAGATCGGAATGGCGTTAGGCGGACCTCTCTCCGCCGTCCAGACCAGGACCGGGACTCGGGGTCAATCAGTTTGACGACTCCAGCCAGACGGTATCCCCGCAATGACCAGATGGGCCCTCGCTTGACGGCGAGCGGCCATCCGTCTTAGGATGGGCAAGCGCGCAGGGCGCACCCCGTCCGCGGGCAGGGCAGAGCCCACCTGACGAAACACGGCAGTCGGATCCCGATCTTCTTTCAGCCCGACCTGCGGACACGGGCGCATCGAAAGGAGATCTCATGTCCCCCTCCCCCTCACGCGGTGGCGATGGCGGCTCGCCCGCTGCGCCGCGGCCCCTCCCCGAGCGCCCGTCGCTCGAGCAGCTCCGCAAGCAAGCCAAGGACCTGCTTCACGACGCGCGCGGCGGAGACGCGGGCGCGCGTGTGGCGGCCATCGGTCGCGGCGCACGGATCACCCTCGCCGACGCGCAACTCGCGATCGCGCGCGAGTTCGGTTTCCCGAGTTGGCCGAAGCTGGTGCACCATGTGGAGACCGTCACCGGCGGCGGGTTCGTTCTGCGGCCGCTCATTCGTCCGGTGGAGCTCTCGACCGGTCGGCGTTGGACGCTCGCCGATGGAACGGACCTGCCAACGGACGATGTCTTCGCCATGTTCGCCGCGGCGCGCGAGGGTGACATCACCACGGTGAAGGAACTCGTGACGCGCCATCCCGCGCTCGCGACCGTCGAGTACAACTACACGCCGCCAATCCACTTCGCGGCGCGTGAAGGACAGCGCGACGTCGCCACGTTTCTCCTGGACCACGGTGCCGATCCGGCATACCGCAGCTATCCCTTCCAGGAATCGCTGCTGACCTTCGCCGAGGATCGCGGTCATGAGGAGCTGGCCGACGTCCTGCGCCGGCGCCTGACACGCCGGTTCGCCGTCGCCTCGGGCGACGCACGCGATCATCGAGGCGGCGCGACGGGGCGACCTCGCCGGGGTCGGGACCGAGCTCGCCCGCGACCCCGCGCTCGCTCGAGCCAGCAACGAAACGGGCGACACCGCCCTTCATCACGCCGCCAAGGGCGGGCACCTGCAGGTCGTTCGCGCGCTGCTCGCCGCGGGCGCGAACGTCGACGCCGTCCGTGGGGACGGGTATCGACCGGTGCACTGCGCCCTGATGCCCAACTGGTTCTTCCAGGTCATGCTGGGTCCGCGCGAGGAGATCGCGACGTTGCTTCTGTCACGGGGGGCGCGTTACACGATCTTCATCGCCGCACTCCGCGGCGACGAGCAGTTCGTGCGCGACGCGCTGGCCCGCGACCGCTCGGTCGCCGACTTCGAGGACACCTGCCATCATCGCGTGCTCTCGGCGGCCGTGCGCCGGCGCGATCTCGCGATGACGCGATTGCTGCTCGAGCACGGCGCGGATCCGAACCTGCCCGAGGAGGGCGCGCCGCGCGGGCTGTCGCTCTGGATCGCCGTGAACGATCGTGAGCGCGAAATCGCCCGCCTGCTGCTGGCGCACGGCGCCGATCCGAACGCAGACGTCGACTCGTGCGGCACACCCATGTCGCAGGCGGAAAGAAAGGACTCCGAGCTCACGGAGCTCCTCCGCCGACACGGCGGACGACAGCGGGAGGCGTCCGGCCGCGATCAGGTCGCGCAACTCGCGCAGGCGGGAAAGCTGGACGAGGCGGAGCGACTGCTGCGCGCCAACCTGCACTGGGTCCATGACGACGAGGCGGGCTGGGGGGACGGCATCCTCGCCGGTCCCGCGCGTGAGGGGCGGCACGACGTCATCGCGATGCTCCTTCGACTCGGCGCCCGGGTGCCGCCGGTGTCGAAATGGGCGCCGTACTACTACTTCAAGCACGAGGCGACCGCCGCCTTCCTGCTGGAGCACGGCATGGACCCCAACCACATGAACTGGCACCGGTTCACGCTGCTCCATCACATGGCCGCCGAGGGGGAGCTCGCCAAGGCGAAACTGCTGCTCGCGCATGGCGCGGATATCGATGGCATTGACGACGAGTACCGTTCCACTCCCCTCGGCGTGGCCGCCCGACGCGGACAGAGCGCGATGGTCGAGCTATTGCTCGAGCGCGGCGCCGACCCCGTCGCGTCGGGGGCCCGGTGGTCCGTCCCCCTGGCCTGGGCAGAAATGAAGGGCCACAGGCACGTGGCGGAGATGCTGCGGGAAGCGAGCGCGGAGCACGGTCTGGTACCGCGGGCGCGTGATCAGCCTCCGGCCGGTGGCCTTCGCGGTGACGGGTAGTCGATGATGTTCGACCACTCCGACGCATCGGAGCGTGCCACCACCGCCACAACGGGCTCCTCGTCGCTCAGGTTCAGCACCTCGTGGGGAACTCCCGGGCGTATGAAGATGAAGTCGCCGGGACCATTCTCCATGGATTCCCTGAGCCCATCGCCGTACTCGTGGCGCACCCGTCCTTCGAGGATGAAGAGCATCACCTCAAAGCCGTCGTGCAGGTGGGCGTACGCCACCGCCCCGGGAGGCACGGTCGCGACATTCATGGACAGGCTCCGCGCGCCGACGTTCTTCGCCGACATGCCGGTGCGATAGCGGATGCCGTTCCATCCCCGGTGAACATCCGGGTTGCGGATGCACAGGATTCCGCCGCCATCCTCCAGGCCGACGGTCAGGTCTTCTTGGTCCGGGTTCATCGCGGGAAGGGAGTTGGATGGCCGGAGCGGCCGAGGGGACGGATCCCGACGCTCCCAGCCTGGGCGCGAAGACAGCACCGCGAGATCCTTGTTCCCCTCGGTATCACCGCTTCAGCGGACACACTATCGCCGTCGATGCCGTCCGCGACAAGGTGCACGATGCCCGCCGCTCCCCGGAGCGCATCGGGGCCGGGATTCCCGCGCCGGTAACTATCCGGGGAACTTCGGCCACGATCGCCTGATTCCGCTGCAATGATCGGCAACCTGTCGACGGGATGGCCGGCGACCCGTACCAAACTGGGGAGGGGTTCGTGGCGGAGCATGCGGGCACAGTGAGGGGTCGCGGAACACAAGGGCTGGCCTCGCTCGGCGCCCTGGTCTCGCTCGCTCTGGTGGCATGCGCGCGCGATCCGGCATCTCCCGGTCCGCATCCTCTACCGCAACCAGCGGGTGTCTACGACGTCGGCGCCAGCACCCTGGTCAACCTGACCGCCCTGAACGTGGTCGGCGACGCGCGCCCAGACTTGATCGCAATCGCGCGGAGCGATCTCTCGATCCGGATTCTGCCCGGCGACCATGTGAGCGGCTTCGGGCAGGTGATCGCGCTCCCCGCCGAGAGCGACGCTCGTCAGGCCGCGGTCGGCGATGTGAACGGCGACGGAATTCCCGACTTGCTGGTGATCGGCCACGACAACGCGCTCAACGTTCGCCTCGGCCTGGGCGGCGCCCAGTTCGGCGCGCCAGTGCGGTATTCCCTCCGCAATCACGGGAGTCGCGTTGTCGTCGCAGACCTGAACGGCGACAGGTTCGACGACGTCGTCGCGGTCCACGACGGCTCGGGCGCGCCGGTGTATGTCACGGCCTACCTGGGCTCCGCCACCGGGGAACTGCGGCGGGTGTGGGAGATGGGAACTCCGTACTTCACGACCGTCGACGTCGCGGCGGGTGACTTCGACGGCGACGGCCTGGCGGATGTGGCGGTTGCCGTAGGCGATCCGCAGGCCGCCGCCCTCGTGTTTCACGGGCGCGGCACGGGCGAGTTTGGTGCACCGACCATCGTTCCTCCAGTGTCATCCAACCCGGGCACCGACGGCACCATCGCGTTGGCGGTCGGCGATCTCAATGCCGACGGCCGCGACGATCTGGTGATCGCGTGTTACGGCTTCACCAACCAGCTCGTGGTCCGACTCGGGGCGGCCTCGGGGTTCAGCGACGCCGTGGTGATCCCACTGCCCTCACCCGTCGACGTGGCGTTAGGCGACCTGAACGGAGACGGGAGGCTCGACGCCGTTGCGGCGAACCTGGAGCACGGCACCCTGTCTCTGCTGTATGGCCGGGGTGACGGCTCGTTCGAAGATCCGGTGAGCGTACCGTCGGGTCCGGCACCGGCGTCACTTGGCGTACGCGACTTCGACGGCGACGGCGTGGCCGATGTGGCCGAGGTAGGCCTGGGAGATCACGCGATCCGGGTGTTTCTGGCTCCGGGCGTCCACAATGCGAGAGTGGTGCGTTAGACGCCCCGCACAGCACGGCGACGCCGGCGGTGCGCTTCCCATGATCTTCCGTCGCGGCTGAGCGCAGACGTAGGGCGAAACGCCGCTCTCCAGGAACGCGCACGGATGAACAAGTACATCTTCTTCATGCCACGGCGACGTTCCCGACCAGGGCACGCCGTTCTTTGCGGCCCCAGGAGCGCACCATGTACCCGTTGACTTCAGTCGTCATCGCCGCGCCGTTGCTCTTCATCCCCGCCGTGTCCCTTTCGCAATCGACTGGACCCAGAACACTCGTGGCGGTGCTGGCCCATGCTGACGACGAGGATCCCGCCGCACCTATCCTGTCTCGTTACGCGCGCGAAGGCGTGCAGGTCCATCTGCTGATTGCGACCGATGGCGGACAAGGCACCGGCTTCGCCGCTGCGCGGGGGGACACAGCGCCGCCCACTCAGGACCTCGTCCGTGCGCGAACGGAAGAGGCGCGCTGTATCTGCCCGCTGAAGCAATCCGCGCGATGAACCCGCAGCGTGGCGAACCGCCCCTCCTTGTGCCGGACGCGCGGTATGCCACGGTGCAGGTGCCGTTCACCCCGGCAGATCTCCAGTCGTCTGCACGCTCGATGGCGTGCCACAGGTCTCAGTTCACGGCCGACGTGGTTCAGCGGGTTTCCGCAGTCGCAGCGCGCGTGTGGAACGGCGCGATTCCACTCATTCCCGCGTTTCTCACCACGCCGATCACCGACCGGTTTCGTTGGCATACTGCTGCGGCGCCGCGACTCGATCGGCGAACTCCTGCCCAACGCATGCTACGGGCGTCGCCGCATTCCGCCGAGTCGAGACGGCCACGCCACCTCGCTTAAGGCCGCGGTCGGCAGCTTGCGGTCGAGTACGCCTCAAGCCATATGTTAATCTCCCGTTTATCCTGGCGCTGCCACAGTGGTCTGGCTGCACCACTTTCGGGGCCCGACGCCGGGCGTCGACTAAACGTTCGTTCGCATCCACCTTACCCGCTGCTGGTTCGTCGGGCCGCGTCGTGGGCCGCCGGCCGCCGTCCGGGCTTCCGGAGATCCTGTCATGTCTCGCCGTCTGTCGGGTTGTGCGTTGGCGTTAGGCGCTGTGGTGTTCGGAGTCCAGGGCTGCAGTTCGGGCGGCGGCGACAAGGTCACCGGCACCAATTACACGATCACGCTACACCTCGGCTCCTCTTCCGGCTCCATCGCCCAGGGGAGTTCCTCGCAGTTCAGCGTCTCCGTGGCGCGCGGTGGTGGATACACCGGCACCCTGACCTTTTCGGTCGAAGGGGCGCCCACCGGGGCCAGCGGCTCGGCCTCGAACGTCCAGACCAGTTCCGACGGCACCTCCACGTCCGCCACCATCACCCTGACCATCGGCGACGCCGTCGCGACCGGCTCGTATCCGCTCACGATTCGCGTCAAGGGGAGCGGCGTCACCGACGCCACCGCGACCTTCAGCCTGACCGTGACCGCCACCGGCACCGCGAGCATCAGCCTCGCTGCCGGAAGCGTATCGCTCGCGCCCTCCGGGAGTGGCCCGGTGACCATCACCATTTCGCGCAGCAACTACACCGGGACCGTCAACCTCACGGCCAGGGACCTGCCCACGGGCGTAACGGTGTCGTTCAATCCGGCGGACGTGACGGGTACGACCTCGACCGCCACCGTCACCGTGGGCGCCTCGGTCGCCGCCAATACCTACAACCTCACCGTGAAAGGCTCCGGCACCGGCGTCTCAGACGCCACGACGACGATCGTCCTCACGGTGACGGCGCCAGCGGGCTTCACCCTCGCGGCGCTGCCCACGTCCCTCAGCATCGCGCAGGGCGCGCACGCGGCGACGACGATCACCGTCACGCGAACGGGCGGCTTCAGCGGCGTGATTGCCTTCAGCGCCTCGGGCCTGCCCGGCGGTGTGACGGCGACGTTCGACCCGACCAGCACGTCCGGCACCTCCACCTCACTTACCCTGACCGCGTCCGGCAGCGCGACGCCCGGAACGTTCACAGTCACCGCCACCGGCACGTCGGGATCCACCGTGGCGCAGACCAACGTCGGGCTCACCATCACGGGCGGCGGCGGCGGCGGGAATCTCGTGACGGCGGATTTCTCGGCGTGCGATCCGGATCAGCAGCCGATCTGGCTGGCGGCACAGGACGGCAACGGGGCGTGGACGATGCTCACCGGCACCAATCACGTTTACCAGTACACGCTGAACTCGGCGACTGGCGCCTACGCGTACGTCACGGGGAGCGCGGGATCGTTCCAGATCTCTGTGCAGTACGGCAGCAAGGCCGACCTTACCAACAACACCATCGTCTTCTGCGCCAGCGTGACGACCGGGTCGAACACGGTCACCGGCACCGTCGCGGGCCTCGGCCTCACGGACTTCGCCTCGTTCGGCTACGGCGGCGTCCCCGCGACAGCGTTCTCCTTCGCACCCAACGTGACGTTCAACCATGTTCCCGACGGAACGTGGGATCTGGTAGGGTATCGCCAGAGCATCGGCGCCCTTTCGGCCACCGACCGCGCCTACGCGCAGCGCGGCATCATGGCGTCGAACGGACTCTCGCTCGGCACGCTCGACTTCAACGGGGCGAACTCGTTCGCACCCATGCCGGCGACCATGACGATCACCAATCCGGGTGGCGGCGAAACCCTGAGCGCCGGTTTGCTCTACCTCACTGATGCCGCGTGCCACCTGGCGACGCTCTGGTCGGCGACGTCGCTGCCCGCGACGTTCACCGCCTACGGCTTCCCGGCGGCCAGGCAGACGGCGACTGACTATCACGGATTGTTCGTCCAGGCGTCCACCAACACGTCGTATCGCGCGGACGCGGAGAGCTTCCACACCTTTGGCGACCGAAGCATCACGCTCCCGGCCCTGCTCAGCGGCGTCTCGGTGACAACGTCGGGCGCGGCGTACACCATGGCACAAGTCATGTTCAACGCGCCGACCGATCTGGTCGCGCCGTTCGCCAGTCTGACGTACAACGACATCGGTGACGCGCACCAGGTGACGGTCGGCGCGTCGGGGTCCGTTCTCAGCGGCGCGACCAACACGCTCGCCACGCCCGATTTCAGCGGCGTCGCGGGTTGGAACAACAGCTGGGCGCCGCCCACCGGGCAGACGATTGAGTGGTCTCTGGACGCGACGTCGGCGGCCGCGATTGCCGGCAACCAGTGCACCGAGGGGACGACAATCCGGACGACGCAGCTCTCGGGGACGAAGTAAGCGGTCTCCGCACTGCATGGGCGCTGCGCTTCCCGTCAGGGGGGCGCAGCGCCGCCAGTCGGTCTCCGTGAGTCAGCAGCCCAGTCCGCGTTGGACCACCACGCCCTTTAACGAGGCGCCATGCTGCCACCTGTGAAGCCGCTCGACGAGATGGACGAGCAGATGTGGAGCCTGCTGCAACAGAACCTGACTGGTATTTCGGAAGCCGAAGCCGATTGGCACCCGCACCCGTCCGCGAACAGCGTGCGCTGGCTTGTCGGCCATCTCGCGTGGTTCGAGGAATGGGCGCATGATGCGCTGGGCCGGGAAGGGCGCTATCGCCTCGATCGGGATCCGACGGTGTACCTCGACGGGACGATTCCGGAGCTGATCGCGAGGTTCGGCGCGGCGCGCGCGCGATACCGGGCCCGGCTCGCCGGTCTGGACGACAATGATCTCGCTCGACAACTCAGCTACTTCGGGCGCTATGACGTGTCCGGGCTGGACCTCCTGAAGACACACACCCTCCACCTGGCGGGGCATCGCTTTCAGGTACGTTACGTGCGCGGGACGTACAGTCGTGCTCACGGGACCCGCAAGGCGGATTTCGATCCGTGGTAGACTCCCGATGCCACCGACCTTCTCGATCGCCCTCGCCCTGCTCGTCGCATGGTGGCCGCACTCCCTCCAGGGGCAGGCCGGCGCGGCGCGCCCGACATCGCAACTCCAACCGGGGACACACCAATACACGTTGCGGCACGGTGGCCGCCTGCGAAGTTATCTGGTGCACGTTCCGCCGAAGCGGACCATACCGCCGCCGGTATTGCTGGCGTTTCACGGCGGCGGCGGCAATGCATCCGGATTCGAAGCGTACGCCGGCCTGGATGCTGTCGCCGACCGCGAAGGGTTCCTGGTGGTGTACCCGAACGGCACCGGCCCCCTGCGCCAGCGCCTGCTGACGTGGAATGCGGGTGACGACTGCTGCGGCTACGCGCGTGCGCACCAGGTGGACGACGTGGGCTTCGTCGCGGCAGTGATCGACGACCTGGAGCACCGCACATCGATTGACCGGCGCCGGATCTACGCCACGGGGCATTCCAACGGAGCCATCCTCGCGCATCGGATCGCGGCGGAACGCGCGGACCTCGTCGCGGCCATCGCTCCCGTGGCGGGATCGCTCGACCTCGCGCACTTCGCGCCGTCGCGACCGGTGGCGGTGCTCCAGATCCACAGCGTGGATGACCCGCGGGCGCTGTACAATGGCGGGCTCGGGCCGCCCTTCCCGGGAACGAGTTCGCGCGTGCGGCACCAGCCGGTGCAGGCGGGGCTCGATCGCTGGATCGCCGCTGACGGCTGTTCCACCCGCCCGGACACGGTGGCGGTACGCCACGGCATTGCCGGCTCGCCTGACGCGGGGCAGTCGGCCACGCTGCTCGCCTGGGGAGGCTGCCGCGACAGCGTCGAGGTGGCGCACTGGAAGCTCACGGTGGCCGGACACGGCTGGCCGGGAGAGAAAGGCTCGGGCCTTCCGGAGCGCCTCATCGGCCCTCGCACCACGCTGGTCCATGCCGCGGATGAGGTCTGGGCATTCGTGTCCCGCTTTTCACGTTAGATCATCGAGGATCGCCAATGCCGCGTTCGCGCTCCGCCCGTCTCGCCCTCTGCGTCCTCGCCCTCGCGGCCACCAGCCTGGGCGCGCAGGGGAGCAACTCCCCATCGGTGGCGTCGCCCTTCGAGCGGCTCCGCTTCCGCAACATCGGCCCGGCCACGATGGGGGGACGCATCGACGACTTTGCCGTCCTCGAAACCAACCCCTCGGTGTTCTACGTCGCCACCGCAACCGGCGGCCTCTGGAAGACGATGAACCACGGCACGACCTGGGAGTCGCTGTTCAACGATCAGGAGGTCGTCTCGATCGGCGACGTCGCGATTGCGCCTGACGACGCCTCCGTGGTCTGGGTCGGCACCGGGGAGAACAACAACCGGCAGAGCAGTTCGTGGGGCGGCGGGATCTTCAAGTCGACGGACGGCGGTCACACGTGGAAGCACATGGGGCTCACCGAATCGCGCCACGTCGCGCGCATCATCGTCGATCCGGTCGATCACGATGTCGTCTACGTCGCCGCCCTCGGACACCTGTGGGGGCCCAACCGCGAGCGCGGCGTCTACAAGACCACCGACGGCGGCGTGACGTGGTCCCCGATCCTGCAGGTGGACGAGAACACCGGCGCCACCGAACTGGTCATGGACCCCGCGAACAACAAGGTGCTGTACGCCGCCACCTACCAGCGCCGCCGCAGCAACTGGGGATTCAACGGCGGCGGACCGGGGAGCGCGATCTGGAAATCCTCGGACGCCGGTCGCACCTGGACGAAGCTCACCAACGGCATCCCCAGCGGTGACCTTGGCCGCATCGGGCTCGACGTCTACCGGAAGAACCCGAACGTCCTGTACGCACGGATCGAACATCGCACCGGGACGGGACTCTATCGATCCGATGACGCGGGGTCGAGCTGGCACAAGGTCAGCGACGTGAACCCGCGGCCGATGTACTTCAGCCAGGTGCGCATCGACCCCAACGATGACCACCGCCTCTACGTGCTGGGCGTCGAACTGTACATGTCCGACGACGGCGGCCGCACGTTCGTCGCCAACACCGTGCCCCACTCCGATCACCACGCGCTGTGGGTCGACCCGGCCAACTCGAATCACGTGCTCACGGGCTGCGACGGCGGCGTCAACGTGACCTGGGATCGCGGAAGGAACTGGGACTTCATCGACAACATCGACATCGGGCAGTTCTACCACGTCGGGTTCGACATGGACACGCCGTATCACGTCATGGGCGGCCTGCAGGACAATGCGTCGTGGCTCGGGCCCAGTGCCGTACGCGCCGACATCGGCATCGGGAACTTCGACTGGCTGAACATCGGCACCGGTGACGGTTTCGTCACCCTGGCCGATCCCACCAGCTCGCGGACGCTCTACGCGGAATCGCAGGGCGGGAACATGAACCGGGTCGACCGCGTCTCGCTGGAGCGGAAGAACATCAGGCCTCAACCCGCACGTGGCGAGCCGCCGCTGCGCTGGAACTGGGATACGCCGATGCAGCTCTCGCCGCACAACCCGAACGTCCTGTACGTGGCGGCGAACCGGATCTTCAGGTCTACCGATCGCGGCGATTCGTGGCAGGCGATCAGCCCGGACCTCACCGCGCAGATCGACCGCGACTCGCTCTCGATCATGGGCGTCGCCGGCCGTGACATCGCGATCGCCCGGAACGACGGCGTTTCGACGTATGGCGTGATCGTGACGTTTGCCGAGTCGGAGAGGAAGGCCGGACTGTTCTACAGCGGCGCCGACGACGGCACCGTGTACGTGTCGCGTGACAATGGGGCGACCTGGACCAACGTGACGTCGCGATTCCCGGGCCTGCCGAAGGGCGCCGCGGTCTCCCGCGTCGCGCCGTCGTCGCATGATGAGGGGACCGCCTACGTCACGTTCGACAACCATCGCGCGGACGACAATGCGCCCTACGTCTACGTGACCACCGACCACGGCACGACGTGGCGCGCCATCACCAACGGCATTCCGGCCGGACAAGCCGTGCGCACGATCACCGAGGACCTGAAGAACCCCAACGTGCTCTACCTGGGTACGGAGTTCGGGCTGTTCGTCTCGCTCAACAAGGGTGCGCAGTGGATGCGCGTGCAGGCAAACCTGCCCACGGTGCCGATCAACGAGATCACGCTGCACCCTCGCGATAACGACATGATCCTGGCGACGCACGGGCGCAGCGTCTGGATCCTCGATGACATCACCGCCTTCCAGCAGGCACCGGCTGCGCTGAGCACGGCGGCACACCTGTTCGACATCCGGCCGGCCACATCCTTTAATATGGGATCGTTCCGCCCGGACTTCGGGAGTCCGGGAGACCGGCGCTTCTGGGGGAAGAATCCCGAACCCGGTGCAGCGGTGACCTACTACCTGCGCGCTGGGGCGCGCACCGTCACGGCACGGATCACCGACGCCTCGGGAACCGTGGTCCGCGAGCTCTCCGGCGATGTCTTCGCCGGTGAACTCGCGGCCGGCGTCCATCGGGTGCACTGGGATCTCCGTCACCAGCCGCTGCCCGATTCGCTGCTGTGGAACAGCGGCCGCCTCGGCGGCAACGCGCCTTTCGTTCTGCCCGGCACGTATCGCGTTGCACTATCGGTCGACGGCCGCGAGATCGGAGCAAGTCCCGTTGTGGTGAGCGGTGACCCGCTCAGCGAGATGAGCGACGCGGACCGGAAGCTCTGGCACGATGTCTCGCTCGCCGTGCATCAGCTCCAGGGAATCGCCGGCCTGATGCGCGCGAAGGTCGCCGCCGTGACCGGGTCGTTCGGCACGATGCGGTCGCTGGTGGCGCAGGCACAGAATCCGCCCGCGGCGCTCCGTGCCTCCGTGGATGCGGTCGACCGCGATCTGCGCACGCTCCGCCGACAGTTCGCGGTGACGCTCCCGGGCGAGCCGGAGCCCGGGGGCCGCGGCGGGGGAGCCGGCGGCGTGGCGCCGGTGCCGGGCCAGTTCGGCACGGTGAAGAGTCAGCTGCTCGCATCCACATCGCGCCCCACCGAGATCCAGATGCGCCTGGCGCGCGAGGCGCGCGAGGACCTCGTCACCGCGGTCGGCGCGCTCAACCGGATCATCACCACATCGCTTCCCGCGGTCTACCAGGCGCTCGGACAGCCGCAGCTGGCGCCGAGCCTGACGCCGATGCCGGCGGTGACGATCAGCATTCCCTAGGCGCGACGATCGCCTGCGTGCAGGAGCAGACAGGTCTGTTGATCACCCGTTGCGGTCTCACCCCGCGTCGTGCATCGTTCGCCGTGCCTGTCACCGCGATCGTTCTCGGCCGTGCCAGGGCGCTGGACGAGGAACCGGACTGTTGCGGCTCCTGGATGAACCGTTAGGCCGCGAACGGGAGGGGACCATGACGCGCTGGACACTCCCCGAAAGGAACGCCGGGGATTTGGACCGCCGATTTCGTCTCCGGTGCCGATTCGAAGGGATCGGCCTGGTGGTTGTCCTTGTGGTGGCCGGCACCCACGCCGCGGGCGGTCAGGGCCAGCCACAAGCCGGGGGCGACCTGGGGACAGTGAACTTTCCTGTCAGCTGCTCTGCGCAGGCCCAGGTGCAATTCAATCGAGCGGTGGCCCTGCTGCATCACATGACGTATCCACAGGCACGGGAGACGTTTCGATTGGTGGCATCGACCGACCCACGATGTGCGATGGCGCATTGGGGCATCGCCATGACGCTCTTCCAGCCGGTCTGGCCGACGCGGCCCGGACCGGAAGCGCTGCAGCGCGGGTGGGAGGAGGTGCAGAGGGCGCAGGCCCTTCGGCCGCCGACGGAGCGCGAACGACTGTTCGTCGCCGCCGCGGCCGCGTTCTTCCTCGAGCCGGCATCGCCGGACTACTGGCTCCGCATCCGGCGGTGGGAGCAGGCCATGGACACGTTGTATTCGTCTTTCCCCGATGACGCCGAGGCGGCCACGTTCTATGCTCTCGCGCTGTTGGCCACTGCCCCGGCCGATAGCGTCTCGCGGGCGCATGCCGACCGCGCCGCCGGGATACTCCTTCGCGTGTACGAGCGGAATCCGGACCACCCCGGCGCCATGCACTACCTCGTGCACGCCAACGACGTGCCGGGCCGCGAGCACGAATCGCTGGAAATCATCCGCAAGTACGAGACGATTGCTCCGCACAATGCCCACGCGCTCCACATGCCGACGCACATCTACACGCGTCTCGGTGACTGGGAGGGAGTGATCCGGGGCAATCAGCGGGCGGCGGCCGCCGCGCTGGACGTTCCGGCCGGAGACCATGGGGAATTCGTGTGGGACGAGTTCCCCCATGCAATGGAGTATCTCGTGTATGCGTATCTCCAGAAGGCCGAAGACGACAGCGCCGATGCAGCGGTGACGCGCCTTCGGGCAACGCCCCGAATGGAACCCTCGTTCAAGACGGCGTTTCACCTGGCGTCGACACAGAGCCGGTATGCACTGGAGCGGCACGCCTGGGATGAGGCGGCACGCCTGGTTCCACGCCAGCCCGAATTCCTCGACTGGGACCGTTTCACCTGGCCGGAAGCCATTGTCCAGTTCGCGCGCGGCCTGGGCGCCGCACACGTGGGCGAGCTGGACGCGGCCAAATCCGCCGACGATCGTCTCGATGAACTCGAGGCCGCGACGCGTAAGACGGGGGAGAACCTGTTTGGCCGCAACATCCGGATGCTGCACCTCGAGCTGAGCGCGTGGCGCGCGCACGTGGGAGGGGAGGGTGAATCCAGCGTCAGACTGCTTCGTGAGGCCGCTGACCTCGAGGCCTCGACGCCGAAGCACCCCGTGACCCCGGGACCAACGCTCCCCGCCCAGGAACTGCTCGGAGACCTGCTGCTGGAACGGCAGGAGCCGGCGGCGGCGCTCGTCGCGTACACGCGTTCGTTGGAGCTGTACCCACGGCGTTTCAATAGCGTGCTTGGCGCGGCCCGGGCTGCGCGCGCTTCGGGCAACGCCGCTGCGGCGCGTCGCTTCTACCAGGAGTTGCTCGACGTTGCTCAAGCCGGAACGCGGCCGGTCTTGAAGGAGGCACGGGACTACCTGGCGCGGCCGTGATGGAGGCGCCCGGTTTCCCGGGTGCGTGCCGCAGTCGTCCAGCTTCTTGTGGTGCGTGAAACCGTGATGGCCTGGTCGGGAAGTACCCGGCGCCGCGCCTGCATACCGCCGACAGACAGGTGACCCTCCGCGCACCATTCTGACACGGGTGCGTGCGACAGTCGCGCGCAGGTAACCAGGAGGGCGCGATGACGACCATGACGGCCACAACGCGGATCGCGGGGTCGTTTGCTCCGGGCTTCGAGGAAGTGCGCGCCGAGTTCGAGCGCAACTTCACCGAACGCGGCGACATCGGCGCCGCGGTCACGGCGTACTGGCACGGCGAGAAGGTCGTCGACCTGTGGGGTGGCCGCCGCTCGCCTGACGGCGATGCACCGTGGAGCGAGGACACCATGGTCATCGTCAACTCGACCACGAAGGGCCTCGCCGCGATGACGCTCGCGGTGGCCAACGCGCGCGGCTGGCTCGACTACGACGCGCCGGTTGCGCGCTACTGGCCGGACTTCGCGCAGAATGGCAAGTCCGCGATCACCGTCCGGCAGCTCCTGGGACACGAGGCGGGGCTCGTCCTGCTCGACGAGACGCTGACGATCGAGAAGCTGCGCGACCTCGACTACGTCGCGCGCGTGCTCGCCCGCCAGAAGCCGGCGTGGCCGCCGGGGACGCGTCACGGATACCACACGCTGACGCTCGGGCTGTACATGCAGGAGCTCATTCGGCGCGTCGACCCGGCAAGTCGCACGCTCGGCCGGTTCTTCCACGAGGAGATCGCCAGACCGCTGGGGCTGGAGTTCTACATCGGGCTTCCGGTTGAGGTGCGCGACGATCGCCTCGCCAGGGTCAGGCCGTTGTCGCTGGCGCGTGGCCTCCTGGCGCTGCACTACACCCCATTCACGACGACGCTGAAGATGATCCGCCCGGGCTCGTTGCTCCGCCGGTCGTTCCTGGGCTCGAACCTCGACCTGAACGATCGGCGATCGCTCGAGATCGAGCTACCTGCGGGCAACGGTGTGGGCACGGCGCGCGCGATTGCACGCGCATACTCCGCCTTCGCCGAAGGCGGCGCCGAGCTCGGGATCACGGCGGAGACGTTCTCGCGCGTGACTGCGCCGCCCGTAGTAGCGCGCGCGAAAGACGAGGTGCTGGGCGTGCCGTCGTACTTCTCGCTTGGCTTCCTGCGGCCCGGTCCGGATGTCTCCTTTGGCTCGAGCCAGCGCGCCTTCGGCGCGCCGGGCGCCGGCGGCTCGTTCGCCTTCGCCGATCCCGATGCGCGGCTTGGTTACGCGTACGTCATGAACAAGCTGGACTTCTGGCTGAGCGACGATCCGCGCGAGAAGGCGCTGCGCGACGCGGTCTATCGCGCGATCGCGCGCGTCGCGGAGCGGCCCGACAGCCGTGATGATGTCACCGGCTCTCGGATGGCTGGGGTGTCAACCGCCGCGTAGAGCCCTGTCTGCGCGTCCACGTCGACCGGTTGACCGTCTCCCCGGGCCGGCGCCGCTTGACTGAAAAGACGTTAGGCGGCAGGCTCCTTGCTGGTTTGGCATGCGAATCCGCTCCGACGACCAGTCGGAGCAGGTAGCCGGCGCCGATCCCGCGGCGCGGGCGGCCATGAAGGGGCTTGGCCGCATCACATCAATGAAGGACGTTCCCCCGGAAGAGAGTCCTCGCGGGCTTCGTGAAGAAGGCGATGGAACTGAACGAAGAGGGTGTGAAGCCCCTCTGGCTGGAACGTCGGCAGAAGGCCAGTAGACCGAAGCCCGGAATCGCCGTCCCCTCCGATCTGGCCGCCGCCTTGGCGCAGACGAAGCACGCGGCGGCGAAGGCCACGTGCCGGCCAGCAGGCCTCGCGTTGCTGCGACCGCGATCGGCCATGAGCGCGCTTTCGTTGCGGCCCGGCAAGGTGTAAGAAATCACGCTCGCCGACTAGAACCAGAACGGCATCACCTGCTCAAAGGCCACCCCTCGGCCCGCGTTCACGCTCGAATCAGGAGGCAAGTAGAAGGGCCGAGTCGCCGGGGAACCGGCCCATGCGTCTTCCCGCGGATCTCGTCAGGCGGGGAGCCGCGTTGCCCGTGACGAGGTGAGCAGGGTCTCGAACGCAGCCAGGCTCACCGGCTTCACCAGGTGATGATCGAAGCCGGCTTCGCGCGAGCGAAGCCGGTCATCGCTCTGCCCCCACCCGGTCACCGCCACCAGCAGGACCGTCGCGCCGCTTGGCAGTTGACGCAGCCGCCGCGCGACCTCGTACCCGTTGAGCTTTGGCAGGCCGATGTCCAGCAGCACCACGTCCGGCGCGAAGGTCTGATACACCGCGATCGCCTCGACTCCGTCGTACGCAGTCTGCACGTCGTGGCCGCGACGTCGCAGCAGATCGGCGAGGCTGGTCGTCGAATCCTGGTTGTCGTCCACCACCAGCACCCGACGCCGATCGCTCTGCGCCCCGGGTGACCACCGCGGGGCATCGACCGGAGTCTCGCGCGGCCGGGTGCGGTTCTGGACGCCGGGGAGCCGGACGATGAACTCGCTGCCGCGATTCCGCCCTTCGCTGCGGGCCTCCACCGTCCCTCCGTGCAGCTCCACCAGCGAGCGCACCAGCGAGAGACCGATCCCCAGACCGCCGGCCGAGCGCTCGAGCGCCGGATCGACCTGCGAGAACAGATCGAATACGCGAGAGAGATGCTCGGGTGCGATGCCGACCCCGGTATCGCGCACCGAGATCGTGAGCGTGCCCTCGCGGGCAGCCGCGGTCAGCGTGATGATGCCGCCGGCCGGTGTATACTTCGCGGCGTTGTTCAGCAGGTTCGACACCACCTGGGCCAGGCGTGCCGCGTCGGCGTCGAGGTACACCGGCTCGTCAGGCACGCTGAGGCGCAGGCGCTGGCCGCCGGCGTCGATCAGCGGCCGGCTGGTCTCGACCGCGCTGCGAACGATGGCGCCGAACTCCACGCGCTCGCGCCGGATCTGGAGCTGGGCGCGGCTGATCCGACTCACATCGAGCAGGTCGTCCACCAGGCGGATCATCTGGCGCAGTTGGCGCCCGATCACGTCGCGCGCCATGGCCACATCGGGGTCCAGGGAATTCTTCATCCCGAGGATCTCGACCGCGTTGCGGATGGGCGCGAGGGGATTCCGGAGTTCGTGGGCCAGCGTCGCGATGAACTCCTCCTTGCGACGGTCGGCCTGAATGAGCTCCTGCTCCGCCTCCTTCAGCCGCCGGTACGCCAACGCGTTCTGCACCGCCACCGACGCGGATTGGGAGATGGCGGTCAGCCGCGCGGTATCGGTCTCGCAGAAATCACTCCCGTCGCGCTTGTTATGCACCTCGAAGAACCCCAGAATCTCGCCTTCCGAGGTCACGATCGGCGTGGACAGCGCCGAGCGAAAGCCGAACCGGTCGCGGACCGCGGGCGCGACCTGCGGATCGTGTGCCGCGTCGTTGGTGAGGTACGGGACCTTGTGCACGATGAGCCATCCCGGCAGGCCGTGCAGCGGCGGCCAGCGGTACTCGAACGGCACCGGCTCGCCGTTCGCGAAGTACCGGGTGCACACCATCGCTTCGGGAGTCCACAACCCGGCAACGCCGCTCTCCGCGCCGACCAGATTGATGGCCTCCTGCACCAGGACGTCCAGCAGGGCGTCGGGGTCGAGGGTGGCGTTGACCCGGGCGCTGATGCGCAACAGCGCCGCCAGGGTCTCCCGTGCCTGACGACGATCGTTGACATCCATGCCCACTCCGATCATGCGCACCGGGTTCCCTTCGGCGTCGCAGATCACCATCCCTTTCCCTGCGATCCACCGCACCTGGCCGTCCGGCGCGACGATGCGGAACTCCGCGTCGTAGCCGGTGCGTTGCTCGAGCGATCGCGCAATCAGTTCCTCGACGCGCGGCCGGTCGGCCGGATGAATGAGGGCGCGGAACGCGTCGATCGTTCCCCCGAATGTCCCCGGAGCGAGCCCGTGAATCGGCTCGAGGTTCTCCGTCCACTTGAGCTCGTTGGTGACCGTGTTCCAGTCCCAGACCCCCATCTGTCCCGCATCGAGCGCCAGCCGCAGCCGTTCCTCCCCGTCACGCAGCGAATCCTCGGCTTCCTTCTGCTCGGTGATGTCCTTGGCGGCGCCGTAGGCGCCGGTCGCCCTGCCCCGCTCGTCGAGGATCGGCCGGTTGCGGCGGTGCAGCCACACGAACCGCCCATCCTTCGCCCGCATCCGGAGTTCACCCTCCGAAGTCTCCCCACGCCGCAGCCGCTGGACCGACTGATCGGTGACAGCGAGGTCGTCCGGGTGGATGAGTGAACGCCATCCGCCGAGCGACCGCACTTCCTCCGGGGTGTAGCCCATCACGCGGGTGAAGCCCTCGGTGACCGCATCCGGGATGATGGCGCCGTCCGCCCCGAAGTGTCCTCGATAGGCAAAGTCCGAGTTGAGATCGGCGATGGCGGCGTGGAATTCGTCGCTCATCGTGCGCATGGCGCGTTCGCTCTCCACGCGCAGGTTGGAACGTCGCAGCGATTCGCAGAGCCACGAGATGGCGGCGGTGGAGAGCAGAAACAGTACCAGCCCCGCGCCCTGCACGCCGAACTCGAAGTTGGGTGACCCGAGTGGCGGCAGAAAATAGCCAAGCGAGAGGACGGCGCCCAACGCCGATGCCAGCAGGCCGGGGCGAAGACCGCCGTACCACGCCGCGACCGTTACCGCCATGATGAACGGCAGGTACGGCGCTTCGCGGGAGAGGACGTCGTTGAAGACCGCTCGTACCGCACCGGCCATCGCGGCCAGGACGACGGCCACGACGTAGACGTTCGCCGTGAATCGGGAGAGCCGGGACATGCGCATTGACCTGTTGCGCGCCCTCCATCATCGGGACGTGAAGCGCGGGCGGGCTAATCTAGCCCGCGTGTCCGCCGACCGAAACCGCGGCGCCGAGGTGGTCGGCGCGCAGGACGAACCGGTCTCAGCAGCCTCTCGCGGATCACCGTGTCGCCGAGCTACAATCCGGCGCACATGCAGCTCGCGGACCTGTTCGATCTGTCGCTGGCGGCGCGACCTGACGCGACCGCGCTGGACGTCGACGCCCCTGGCGGGGGCGCGACGTCGCTGACCTTCGCGGAGGTCGACGCCCGCGCCAATCGCATGGCGCGTACCCTCGCGGCTCGCGGCCTGATTCGGGGCGACCGGCTCTGCGTACACCTGGCCAACCGCGCGGAGTACATCGATCTGTTCGTCGCCTGCGTGCGACTGGGCATCATCTTCGTGCCCGTAAACGTGCTCTACCGCGAACGCGAACTGACGCACATCGTCGGCGACGCTTCACCCGCGATGGTGATCACGAGCTACCACCACCTGCCGCTCTTCCCAGCCGGCACGCCGGTCGTGGACATCGAGGAGCTGGCGCGTGAGGCGGACGCCTGGCGGGCATCGGAGTCCGGAGCGACGGAACCAACGAGTGGCGACCGATCGGGGGAACACGCGCCGCGGGAGCCCGGCCGGATCCGACTGCCGCTGGACGGAGACGACCCCGTCGCCATCGTCTACACGTCGGGCACCACCGGCCGCTCGAAGGGCGCCGTGCTCTCGCACAACAACTTCCTCGCCAACACCGCCAGCCTCGTGGCATGCTGGCGCATAACGAGTGAGGATCGCTACCTGGCCGTCCTGCCGCTCTTTCACGTGCACGGGCTGGCCAACGGCCTCTGCTGCTGGCTGGCAACGGGATGCCGGATGCGGCTGGTGGAGCGCTTTGCGCACCAGACCGCAGCCGCACTGTTCGCCGAGTTCCGGCCGACCCTCTTCTTCGGCGTGCCGACGATCTACCTGCGCCTGCTCGACCTCCCGGCCGACGCGGCCCGCAGCATCGGCCGCCACATGCGTTTGTTCGTGTCGGGGTCGGCGCCCCTCCCCACCCACGTGTTCGACGCGTTTCGCGACCGGTACGGGCACACCATTCTCGAGCGCTACGGCATGAGCGAGACGCTCATGAACACGAGCAATCCCTGTGCGGGAGCACGGCGCGCCGGTACGGTCGGCATGCCGCTGCCTGGCGTTTCCGCCCGCATCGTCGATGATGTCGGCCGTCCGGTGTCGCACGATACGGTCGGAGAATTCCAGGTGCGCGGTCCCAACGTCTTCTCCGGGTACTGGAAGAATCCGGCCGCCACCCTCGCCGCGTTCACGACCGACGGCTGGTTCCGCACCGGCGACATGGCCGAGCGATCGGCCGACGGGTACGTCACGCTGCGCGGACGGTCCAGCGACCTGATCATCACCGGCGGCTTCAACGTGTATCCGCGCGAGATCGAGGATGTGCTCGCGGACGTCCCGGGCGTTCTCGAGGCGGCCGTCGTGGGCGTGCCGGATCCGGTCCGGGGCGAGGTGCCGGTTGCCTGCGTGGTGGCCGGTCCGGAGTTCGACGAGGCGGTCGCGCGCGATGCGTGCTCGCGCCAGCTCGCGTCGTTCAAGACCCCGCGCGCGTTCGTGCGGGTGGATGCCCTGCCCCGCAACGCGTTAGGCAAGGTGCAGCGGCACCTGCTCCCGGTCTCGCCGCTTCACCTTCCGGCGGCAACACCGTCCTCCTCCCCCTCCCCCCCCTCCGCGTCAGACAGACCGCCCGGGAGCTCCGCATGACGCCGGCCGTGGCTTCGCGCATCTGTTCACCGGGATGCTGGCCCGCCTGGCCTCGCCAGCCACCGTGAGTGGGTGTGTCGCCCCTTTCGACGCTGGGCGCCCCGTGCGTCGCAACTGTTGCGGATCCGATCGAAGCGAGCGACCTGTTTCGTAATCCGATCCGGGAACCCGGGTTCTCCCCGAACCCAACGGGGCGGTTCCAGCGGGAGTGCCCTAACGATCGGCGGGCGGACAACGCACGCGATTATCTTTCCCGCGACATACGCGTCCATCAGGTGGAGAGCACTCTTGTTTCCGGTGCACCCCGCCCTCTCACGTTCTTTCTTCAACCCGGCGCGCGGCGCCGTCGCTGGATCCATCGCTTCATGTTCGCCCCACATCTCCGGCTCGCGCTCTGGCTCGCGTGGCCGATGACCGCCGCGGCACAGACCGCGGCATCCGCGCCCGACTCCCTCCGGGTCCCGATTCTCGTCTACCATTCCATTCACGAACACGAACCCGGCCGCTCGGCCGCCAGCCGGGTGTTCGAAGTGACGCCGGAATCGTTCGACCGCGAGATCGCGTACCTGCACGACCAACACATCCCCGTGGTGTCGATGCAGGCACTGGTCGATGCCATCGAGGGTCGCGGCACCGTTCCGCCGCATGCCGTGGTCATCACCTTCGACGACGGATGGGAAAACCAGTACGTGCACGCGTTTCCCGAGTTGCGGCGCTACGGGTTCACCGCGACCTTCTTCGTGTTCACGCACGCCATCGGCCGGAACGACCGCTATTTCACCTGGGCGCAGCTTCGTGAAATGCAGAGCGCGGGGATGACAATCGGGTCGCACACCCAGCTGCATCCCCAGATCAAGCAACTCCATGATCCCGAAAAGCTCCGGGAGGAGATCGCAGGGAGCCGGGCGATTCTGCAAAAGCAGTTGGGATCGTCCGTAGACTTCTTCGCGTACCCGTTCGGCGTGGCCACGCCGGAAGCGGAAGCCGCGGTGCGCGAGGCGGGCTACCGCGCCGGACGTGCCTTCCCCGGTGGCACGTGGAACAGTGGGCACACGCTCTGGTCGCTCAAGGCAATGGCCATTACCGACGACTTCACCCGGTTCCGGCAGATCGTGGAGCCGCAGGTGGCGAAGAGCGTGGCGGCGCGGCGGCGCACGAAGTGAACGCTCCATTTGATCGCTGTCTTCCGATCGCTGCTCACTGAAAAATCGAGGACCTGCTCAATGCGCAATCCCCGGACGGTCTTTGGCGACGGCCGGTTTGGCTCGACGCTCGCCCCGCTGGCCGGCGCAGCCCTCACCAGCATCCTCGCTGCCTGCGGCGGGAGCACGGCTCGCGTGCAGACCACTGCCTATACGCCGCGCGTTCGCGAGCTGACGGTGACCACCGTGCCGCTGTTGGTGAAGGAAGCGCGTAATCTCTATCCGTTCCTTCCCGCGGATTTCGCCAAGGGGGGCGTCCTCGACGGCAAGGAGGTGTACGGCTTCTCGCCCAGCACCCTGACCGTAGTGGAAGGCGACACGATCCACTTCACATTCATCAATCCGGAGGACGATCTGCATTCGTTTGTCCTGCCGGACCTGGTGGTGCCGCTCCCCGGGCAGCAGACGACGAAGGCGACGTACGTCGCCAGGCGCGCGGGGATCTACTCGTTTGTATGCAGCGTGGCGGCGCACCTGCCCATGATGTCAGGTCAGCTGGTTGTGCTCGCGCCGGGGGCAGTGGCGAGCGCCAACAGCACTCGCACGGCAGCCGCCAGGTAGAGCGAGCGGAAGTGGTCAGTCCTCTCCCGGCGGTCGTCGTCGCAGGTTGCTGACGCCACGAGTCTCGATGAACGCGCGCGGCTCGAGTCCACCGATACGCACGCCGCCCGTGGTGGGACGGATGAAGCCGAGCAGCAGGCTGATGAGCGTGGACTGGCCGACGCCCTCGAAGACGCAGCGGGCTTCGGGGCTCACTCTTTCGCCGCTGCCTGCACTCCCATCCGCCCGGCGGTGAACGCCCACTCATCAGCCAGCTCCGCGATCCGCTTGTCCGTGGGGCGATACCCGTGCGATCCCTGAGTCTCCACACGAATCAGGATCGGGTTGTCGCACCCCTGCGCCGCCTGCATGGTGGCCGTGAACTTGAACGAATGGCTGGGCACCACCCGATCATCGTGATCGGCGGTGGTCACCAGCGTGGCCGGGTAGCACGCGCCGAGCTTGATGTTCTGCAGCGGCGAGTAGGCGTAGAGAAAGCGGAACTGCGTGGAGTCGGACGACGATCCATACTCGGTGACCCAGGCGTGCCCCCCGGTAAACCTGTCGTAGCGCAGCATGTCCATGACGCCGACCGCGGGGAGCGCCACCGCGAACAGATCCGGGCGCTGTTCCTCCACGGCGCCCACCAGCAGGCCACCGTTCGAGCCACCCGAAATCCCGAGGCGCTCCGGCGACGTGTATTTCTCCTTCACCAGGTACTCGGCAACCGCGATGAAATCATCGAAGACATTCTGCTTCTTGTCGAGCATCCCCGCCTTGTGCCACGCCTCGCCGTACTCGGCGCCACCGCGCATGTTGGCCGTCACCCACACCCCACCCAGCTCCAGCCACGCCGGCACGTCGGGCCGGTACGTCGGCAGCATGCTGATGGAGAAGCCGCCGTAGCCGTAGAGCATCGTGGGATTACGGCCGTCGAGGGGAAGGTCCTTTCGCGCGGTGAGGAAGAACGGTACCCGCGTGCCATCCTTCGACCTGGCAAAGAGCTGTTTCGTCTCGTAGCGCGAGGCATCGATCGGCGTCGTCGCCTGTTCGAACGTCGCACTGCTCCGCGTGGCGGGATCGTAGCGGAACACCGTGCTGGGGTAAAGCGGCGACGTGAATCCATAGAAGACCTCCGGCGTGTCTTCGCGCCCGGCAATTCCGGCCACCGCTCCGGTGCCGGGGAGCTCGATCTTCCCCTGCGCCTTCCCGTCGAGGCCGAACAGCTCGATCTCGCTCTGCACATCCACCAGGTACTGCGCCACGATCCGCCCGCCGATCAGCGCCACACCTTCGAGAGTTTCCTTGCGCTCAGGGACAATCGTCCGCCATGAAGCGGGCTGCGGCTTGTGCACGTCGATCGCAATCACCTTCCGGTTCGGGGCATCGCGGTCGCTGCGGAGATAGAGCACCGGTCCGGCATTCCCGATGGGAGAGAACTCCGCGTCGTCGGTCTCGATGAGTGGATGCACCGGGGCGGCCACGTCGGGAGCCGCCAGATTCCCGAGGTCCGCGTAATACAGCCGGTTGTTGTTGTCGGAGCCCTTGGCAACCGAGATGAGGAGATACCGCCCGTCCTCGGTCACCCCGCCGAAGACGAACCACGTTGGCTGGTCCTTGCGCTCGTAGATGAGCCGGTCGGCTGACTGGGGCGTTCCGACGCGATGATAGTAGAGGGCCTGATCCTTCAACGCCGCCTCGAGCGCTTTCCCCTTGGGCGGCTCGGGGTAGCGGGAGTAGAAGAAACCCCGGCCGTCCTTCGTCCACGACAGGCCCGAGAATCGCATCCAGTCCACCTCGTCAGGCAGGTCCTTTCCCGAGGTGAGGTCGCGCACGTGCACCGTCCTCCAGTCCGCGCCGCCTTCCGAGAGTCCGTAGGCGAGCAGTCGCCCATCGGGCGACGGCGCCCATTCCGCCAGCGAGATCGATCCGTCCGGGGAAAGGTCGTTCGGGTCGAGCACCATCGTGGCCGGTGCCGAGAGGTTGTCGCGCACGAAGATCGGCGACTGCCGCTGCAGGCCGCTGTTCTTCTGATAGAAGATCCGACCGCCCTCGCGTCGCGGGATCGTCACCTTCGGATAGTCCCAGAGCTCGGTGATGCGCTTCCTGAAGTAATCGCGCATCGGCAATCCCTGCAGGTACCCGAATGTCACGGCGTTCTCGGCGGCCACCCATTGCCCCACTTCCTTGGCATCGAGATCCTCCATCCAGCGGTAGGGATCGGCGACCCTGGTACCGAAGTAGTCATCCACCACGTCGCCCTTCTCGGCGGCGGGATACGCGATCTTCTGCTTGCAGCCCACGAGCGTCGCCAGGGCGAGCCCGATGGAGGCACGGAGGAAGGGGATGGCGCGGCGCTGAAGATGGTTCATGGCTCTTCGCCTGGGTTGGGCGTCGGTGCAGGCAGCATTCGGCGATCTCCCGGCTTGGACACGCGGCACGCTCGTCCGGCGGGCAATCGCGAAGGGATCAACGGCCGACCAGAATGTTAACGCCGTTGCGCCTCTCCGCGGCGGTCGGGGCAGACGGGGCGGTCGTCGAACCATCGTGTATGCGGACGCGTCGATGAGGTCGGATGCCCGCAGCTCGGGTCGGCCCTGGCTGCGCGCAATACGTGAAGCCGGATCGGCTCCCCTTCCATAGAACGGACCGCCGCGATAGCTTCCCCTCTAACTCAGAGGGGAAACCGATATGCTCGATCCCGACGGCGGTCTGCTCCGCGGCACGCTCGACGTCCTCATCCTCAAGGCGCTGTCCTGGGGCCCGCGCCACGGGTACGCGGTGGCGGAGTGGATCGGGTCGGTGACCGACGAGGAGCTGCTGGTGGAGGAAGGTCCCCTGTACACCGCGCTCCATCGGCTGGAACGCAGGGGGTGGCTCACCGGCGACTGGGGGTATTCCGAGAACAACCGCAAGGCGAAGTACTACCAGTTGACGCGCACCGGCCGTCAGCAGCTGAGGTCCGAGGTCTCGAGTTGGGAGCGATACGTCCGCGCTGTTACCAAGGCGCTCGCCGCGCCGTCGCCGGTTCCTGCCTGATCCATGCGGCGAGCGGTGGGACGCGGGTTCGGGCACGGCCACATCGGTCGCGAGGTGGACGACGAGTTGTCGTTCCACATCGAGATGCGGGCGCGCAAGCTCATCGCGCAGGGCTTGGCGCCCGATGAGGCGTATCGCAGGGCCCGTGAGCGCTTTGGTGACGTGGACCGGGTGCGTGGGTCGTGCATCGCCATGGACCAGGAACGGGAGCGTGCGATGAATCGCGCGAATCTGCTGACCGACCTGCGCCAGGATCTGGCCTACGCCTGGCGCATGCTGCGCCGCAATGCCGGGGTCACCGCGGTGGTCGTCGTGACGTTGGCGTTAGGCATCGGGGCCAACACCGCAATCTTCACGCTGGTGAACGCGGTGTTGCTGCGAAAGCTGCCGGTGACCGCGCCCGATGAGCTGGTGGCGCTCGGCGATCCGTCCCGCACCGGCGGCATGTCGTTCAGCACCAGCGCCCGGTCGGACCTCTTCAGCTACCCGAGCTATCGCGAGCTGGCGCGTGATCACGAGTTTCTCTCCGGGCTCGCGGCATCGGGGCGAATGGACCGGCTGGACCTGTTGACGGATTCGGGAGCCACCGAAGCCGGTCACCCGCGCGGGCGGTTCGTGTCGGGGAACTACTTTCGCGTGCTTGGTGTGCCGGCGGTGCGCGGCCGCATCTTCGACGGGAGCGAGGATCAGACGATCGGCGGCTCGCCGGTGGTCGTGATCAGCCACAGCTACTGGATCCGGCGGTTCTCGGGCGACGACCGCGTGATCGGCCGTAACGTACTCATCAACGGATCACGCTTCACGATCATCGGGGTCGCGCCACCCTGGTTCAGCGGCGAGATCGTCGGACGCACCACCGATGTCTGGCTGCCGATCAGCATGCAGTCTGTGCTCTATCCCGGCCGCCCGATGCTGAACGACACCGAGGCCTACTGGCTGCTGCTTCTTGGCCGCCGGAAGGCCGGGGTGACGTTCGCCCAGGCCGAGGCTGGCCTCACCCAGCGGATTCGACAGCTGCTCATCCGTCAGGCGACCAGCGCCGCGACGGCGGAGGGCATCGACAAGATGCGCATCTGGGTGTCATCAGGAGCGAAGGGATTGTCGAACGTCCGGGTCTCCTACCAGGCGCCGCTCATCACGCTCTCGGTGGGAGTGGGCGTGCTGCTGCTCATCATCTGCGCAAATGTCGCCAACCTGCTGCTGGCGCGCGCGGTGACGCGAGGCCGGGAGATGAGCGTGCGCATGGCGATCGGCGCCGGGCGCGTCCGCCTGGTGCGTCAGCTGATGACCGAAGGGGCGGTGCTCGGCCTGCTCGGCGCCGCGGCCGGGTTGGTGGTAGCGCGTTGGGGAAGCCGGCTCTTGCTCGCGCTGGTGGCCGACGGCGGGACCGCGCTTCCCCTCGACGTCGCACTCGACGTGCCGGTACTGGTGTTTACCGCGTCCTTGTCGGCGCTGGCGGTGGCGCTGTTCGCGCTGGCGCCCGCGCTGCGGGCCTCGCGGGTCGACCTGGCCTCGGCGATGCGGGCCAGCGCCAGGTCGCTGAGCGGCGGAGGGCTGGGCGCGCGCGGGCAGCGCATTCCGGTAGGAAAGGTGCTGATCTCGGCGCAGATGGCGCTGTCGCTCGTGCTGCTGGTCGGCACCGCGCTCCTGGTGCGCAGCCTGCAGCACCTGCAGGGATCCGACACCGGCCTCGATCGCGATCACCTGCTGATTGCCGACGTGGACGTCTATTCGCGCAACTACCTCGGTGACAAGTTGATGCAGGTGAGTCACGACCTGCGCGAGCGGCTCGCGCGTGTGCCCGGCGTGGAGGCGGTGAGCTTTTCGGCGAACGGCATCTTCAGCGGCAGCGAATCGGCCAGCAATCTGGGCGTGCCGGGCTTCGTGGCGCACGAGCGCACCGATTCGATCGTGCGATACGACGAGGTGGGCCCGGGTTACGCGAATGCCATCGGGGCGCGCCTGGCTTCAGGTCGCGATTTCAGCGACACGGACCTGCCCGGCACCCAGCCGGTCCTGCTCGTGAACCAGACATTTGCGCGGTTCTATTTCAGGGGGGAGAACCCGGTAGGGCGGGTTATTCGCGTGAACGACTCCACGCACGCTCGTATCGTGGGGCTCGTGGCCGACGTGAAGGACCACACCCTCGTTGGCGAGCCGGTGGCGCGCTACTACGTGCCCTACCTGCAGCATCTGTTCGGCGACCCCGGGGCATTGCGGCTGCTGGTCCGTACCCGCGGCGATCCGGCGGCGCTGTCGGTCGCGGTACGCCGAGCCGTCGGGGAGTTCGACCACGATCTCCCGATCGACGACCTCGAGCCGCTGTCGGCGCTGATGCGGGAGTCGGTGCGCGAGGAACGGCTGTTGGCGAGGCTGGCCAGCGGGTTCGGCGTGATGGCACTGCTGCTGGCGGCGGTGGGATTGTACGGCGTGATGACCTACGCCATCACCCGGCGCACCGGCGAGATCGGACTGCGTGTGGCGTTAGGCGCTGGACGCGGCACGGTGATCGGCATGGTGCTGGGCGACGCGATGCGCCTGGTGGCGGTGGGGGTGGTGGTGGGCGTGCCGCTGGCGCTGGCAGCGTCCCGGCTATTGCGGAACCAGCTGCACGGTGTCGGGACCACCGATCCGGTGTCACTGACCATCGCGCTCGTGGTGCTCGGGACGTGCGGCGTGGTCGCGGCCCTTCTGCCCGCGTGGCGTGCCTCGCGGGTGGCACCGGTGGTGGCGCTGCGGGAAGAGTAGGTCAGCGATCAGCGCTCGGTTGTCAAACCGAGCGCGCAGATGCCAGCCGACATCAGTCGGATCGAGCGGTCTGTGGCAGATCAATCCATCCGGCGCGGCCTCTACTTCACCACGTGGATCTCCTGCCGGGCATACTCCAACCCGCTGCCGCGACGCCCTGTCATTGCGTACTCACCGGGCGCAGGAAAGGTCACGCGGAAATCGTATGTCTCGCCGATGCTCACCCTCTGACGCGAGAGCACGGGCGTGCGCTGCCAGGTCGGCCGGTCGAAGCCGTCCTTGGCCACCGGCATCCACCCTACTGCTCCACCGAGCGAATTCGTGAGCCACAGTTCGTTGAACGGCACGTCGAGCGAGATGTTCATCAGCCGGATGCGATACGGCGTTCCCGCGTGCAGCGTCAGAGCGGGCGGCGACGTGCTTCCGTTGAGGATCGGGCTGTCCGTGGGATCCGTGCCGGTCTGGAAGATCAGGTCGTGCTGCGGGTCCCACGTCTCGGCGGAGTCGAGGACGATGATGGGGCCGTACAGGCCGTGGCTCTGCTGCCGCATGTCGTTGATATGGGTGTGGTACATGAAGCTCCCGGCGCGCGGCGGGGTCACGGTGACCTCGAACGAATCGCGCGGCATGATCATCGGCGACACCATGCCGGCGTTGCTGCTCAGCCCCGCCACGCCGTCGTAGTAGCTGTCGATCTCGAGGCCGTGCCAGTGCACCTGTGACGGCTCGGGCGCACGGTTGATGACCCGGATGCTGGTGGGGCGCCCCTTGTGCAGAATGATGGGCGGTCCGGGCCATGTGATCGCGTCAGGCGCCGGCATCTCGCTCCCCGTGGCGAGGGCGTATCCGAACCGCCGCGCCGTATCGCCGGGCTGCGAGTCGCTCTGGATGTAGAGGCGAAGCCGCTCGCGAGGCCCGGTGTAGGGCCGCCATGTCGCCGAGGGCTTGATGTTCATCGCCAGCACCAGGCCGCCCATGCCGGTCTCGGCGTGGTTTCCCATGGCGTGGCCGTCGTGCATCGCGCCCATGTCCGGCGCCACGAACAACTCGCGAAGGCGGGCGCTATCGGACTCCATGTCAGCCCCCAGCACCGGGTTCGGGACCACGTGCCAGTTGAGGTGACAATGGAAGATCCACGCTCCCGGGCGCTCGGCGAACCACGAGAGGTCCATCGTGGTGCCCTCGTCCATCAACTCCGTGACCGCCATTCGCTCCTGTCCGGGCCAGTACAGCGTATCGCGCTGCACATCGCCGCGCGCGGTGATACGGAAGAAGAAGCCGTGGAGGTGCAGCGGATGCACGTCGGCGGTGGTGTTGATGAAGCGCCAGTGCACCGAATCGCCCTGGTTGTACGTCAGCCGCTCGGTGTACGGCCAGGGCTGGCCGTTGAATGTGAAGAACGCGTTCGTGAAGTTGGGCTCCCCGTTGGCCTCCTTCTGGGGAATGTGCCAGGCAATCACGAAGACGCGATCGGGGCGCGGCGGCGCCCCCACCGGGTCGACGATCAGGGCGCCATTCAGTTGAACATCCTCGAAGTACCGGTCGCTGAACGACACGCCGGTTGTCGTTCCCCAGTAGAAGAACGTCCCGGCGTCCGCGGCGACGAACGTGACCTCGCGCGTCGCTCCCTCGGGGACGACGAGGGTATCCATCACGACCCGGTGACGCGCGGCCAGTCCATGCACCACCAGCGTACCGATGGCCGAATTCGTGATCGTGGCGTGAACGCGGGTTCCGGCCTTCACCCGGATCAGCGGACCCGGCGTCTGCAGCGACTTTCCGATCTCGCCGAAGGCGAGGATCGTGATCGGCGGGCCGTTCCCGCCGTAGGGGCGCCACTCTCCCGGGCGGGCGTCGAGGTGAACCTCCAACACGCCGCTGGTCATGGTGCCGGCGGGAAGGCGGTTGTCGTTGGGCGCGATCGCCGCCGGGGCGTTAGGCGCGGTGGTGCGGGGGGCGCGGTGCACCCCGGCCGTCGCGGCAAGGAGCACGGCTGGGGCAGCGAAGGCAAGCAGTTTGTGCATATCCGGGGCCGTGGGGAGTGGGCGGCTGCAACCTATGGTCACGGGGTCGGTTTCGATAGCGGCTCAGCTTGCTCTGCCTGAGGTGGCCGCGTTTCCCCGAATCACCGCCCGATCGGTCCTGCCCTGGGTGCTCCTGCTCGCACGGGCAGTGCCGTTGTGGCGATGCCACCACTAGCCGCCCGGCAGGGGAAAGTGCACCATAGAGGATCATTTTTTCGGCCCACCTTCGGAGGCACCCCATGCGCACCCCCCTGCGGCTCGCCCGCGCGGCGACGGCCCTGGCTTTCGTGGCCATGGCACCGCCCATCGCGGCGCAACAGAAGGCGTCGAATCACATCGTCCTGGAGCAGTACCTCGACTGGGAGGATGTCCAGGCACCCCAGCTGTCACCCGACGGCACGCAGATCATCTTCACGCGGCGCTGGGTGGACAAGATGAATGACCGCTGGGAGTCGTCGGTGTGGCTGATGAATGCCGACGGATCCCACGCCCGGCAGCTGGTGCAGGGCGGCGATGTGACATGGTCGCCCGACGGCAAGCGCATCGCGTACGTCGCGAAGGGGGAGCCGAGCGGCCAGCAGATCTTCACCCGCTGGATGGACGCCGAGGGTGCGGCCACGCAGATCTCGCACCTCACCGAGTCGCCCTCGGGTCTCGAATGGTCGCCCGACGGCCGGTCGATCGCGTTCACGATGAACGTGGCATGGCGCGACACCTTCCACATTGCGATGCCCGCGCCCCCCAAGGGTGCCAAATGGGTGGAGCCGCCGAAGATCGTTTCGCGGCTGAACTATCGGCGGGACCGGGTCGGCTTCACCGATGGAGCCTACCGGCACATCTTCGTGATTCCGGCCGATGGGGGGACGCCCCGCCAGATCACCAGCGGTGACTTCGATCATTCCGGCGCGAGCTTTTCGGCCGACGGCAAGTGGCTGGCGTTTTCGGGCAACCTCTCGCCCAACGCGGAGGACCAGTTCCGCACCTCACACGTCTATGCGGCGAATATCGAGACCGGTGAAATCCGCCAGCTCACCCATCGCGCCGGCACCAGTGGCGGGCCCCAGTATTCTCGAGACGGGAAACTGATCGCGTTCATGGCGGCCGACTCGGTCGACCATTCCGCCTGGGCGCCCTCGAAGCTGTGGATGATGAACGCCGACGGCTCGAATGCCCACGCCGTGTCGGGGAATCTGGACCGGCCGATCTCGGGCGTATTCTGGGCGCGGGACAACAGCGGCGTGTACTTCAGTGTGGAGAGCGAGGGATCGAAGAACCTCTACTTCGTGACGCCCGCGGGCAGCCCGCGCGCCGTCACGGCGGGCAAGCAGGTGCTGACGACCACCGACGTCGGCGCCAACGGCCTCGCGGTGGGCATCCGGACCGATCCGACGACGCCTAACGACATCGACACGTTCATGGTTCCCAGGACCGGCACCACGTCGTCGTTCACGCCGCTCACCGCGGTGAATGACGACGTGCTGCACGGCAAGGACCTGGCGCAGACGGAGGAGATCTGGTACACGTCGAAGGACGGCCTGCGGATCCAGGGGTGGATCGTGAAGCCGCCGGGCTTCGACGCGTCGAAGAAATACCCGCTGATTCTGGAAATCCACGGCGGCCCGCAGTCGATGTACAACGTGGCATTCAACTATGCGCGCCAGGATCACGCCGCCAACGGCTACGTGATTCTCTACACCAATCCGCGCGGCAGCACCGGCTACGGCGAGAAGTTCACCAACGAGATCAAGAACGCGTACCCGGGCAAGGATTTCGACGACCTGATGGCCGGCGTCGACACGGTCATCGGCCGCGGATACATCGACCCGAAGAATCTGTTCGTCTACGGCTGCTCGGGCGGCGGCGTGCTCACGGCGTGGACCGTGGGCCATACCGACCGCTTCGCGGCGGCGGCCGCGCTCTGCCCGGTGATCGACTGGATCAGCTTCGTGGGGGAGACCGACGGCGCGGGGTGGTACGAGAATTTCGAGAAGCCGTTCTGGGAGGATCCGAGCGAGTACCTCCGGCGCTCACCGATCATGTACGTGGGCAACATCAAGACGCCGACGATGCTGATGACCGGAGTGCTCGACCTGCGGACGCCGATTCCGCAGATCGAGGAGTTCTACCGCGCGCTCAAGGTGCATGGGACGCCGACGGTCATGATCCGGATGAACAACGAGTATCATGGCACGTCGAGCACGCCTTCGAACTTCCTGCGCACCCAGTTGTATCTGCGCAGCTGGTTCGATCGCTACAGCTCGAAGAACACAACGCGCGCGACGTCGTCGGGGCTCGAGAGGCCGTAGCGACAATCGATCCGGCGGAAGTGTTCCGGCTGCGACACGGCGCGCCGCACAATCGTGCGGCGCGCCGTGTCGCAACCCGCTCCGGCCGGCCGACGACGAGCGATCGCCGACCGGGCCGGTCTAGAATCGCACGTAGACCGGATGCCCGTCGCGGCGTACCAGCGTCGCTGCCTCGTTCAGCGCGGCGGTCGGGTTCGCAGCGCCGGAAAGCGTGGCCGCGTCATCACCAGCCTTCGCACCGGTCGAGCAGTCCACGTCGATCTGCATCGGCGTGAAGAGGCCGAAGGTCACCGCGCCCACGAGCAGGTTGAGAAAGCTCAATTGCGACGAGACCTTGGCGACTCCGTTCGGGCACTTCGACGCGGTCTCGACGACCGAGGGGGGCACGAGTCCATCGATGAACGACGGCGCCCACGGCTTGGAAATGGTTTGCCCGGACGGCTTCTCGCCGGTGTCCACGATGACGTGATAACAACCCGCTGAGAGGACGCCGAACATCAGGGCGGCGATCGATGGCATGAGGCGACGCATGGTGAGGTACTCCTTGGTGTGGGTGACCGCAGACGGACGACCGGCCTGCGGAGCAGGACCGTGACTCCGGGGACGTGCCGCAAAGATGCCTGTCCCGGACGATTCAGCAATGGTCCGGAGGGCGGGAGTGCGCGTGCGCCCTACGGCACCACGCGCCAGATGTCCAGCACCCCGCTCGTCCGACGATCGTTGGCGTTCCCTTCGGGCAGCGCGATCCGCCCGTCGACGATGATCGGGCTGTTCCAGTGCCCCCGGCCGCAATCGAGCACCGTGATCTGGCGTCCCGTACTCGCGTCGTACGCGCGCAGGCCACCGCCCGGGTCGTATACAAAGAGGAGTCCTCCCGCGACCACCGGGCTGGTGCCTGAATTGCCGTTACGCCAGGCGACGGTCAGCCGCCCGCCCGTCAGGGTCCACGCCGCCGTCCCGGCATCGTCGGCGGTGAACATCCACGTCTCGGCGCCGCGGTGCAGCACCGCCGGCGCGGTGAAGCGATCCACGCCCGACGGCGACGACACCACCTGCACTTCCCCGTCCTGGTGCCCCGTGCTCCCGCGCATCGCCGCGACGTCGAGCAAACGAATGTCCGAGTCCTTCCCGCCCTGCGCGATCAGGTTGCCGCCTAACAACGCGGGCGCCGTCGAGCCGAGGTCGGCATCGCTCGCGTCGAGCGAGGCCGTGTTGGTGGGCGTGTAGTTGCCCACCACCCGGGTGGCATCGGCGTCGAGCTCGAGCACCGCGTCACCCCAGTTGGTGCGCCCATCCCACCGACCATTGCCGGTCGCGACGAAGATGTCGCCGCTGGTCGTGTCCACCACCGGGGCATTGCGTCCCCAGATCGCCGAGCCGCTCGTGGCGCACGACGAGGGTTGAATGAGCCCGGGCCGGTCGCTGCAGAGCGAGTTCCAGACGTGGAGCAGCGCGCCGCTGGATCCGTCGACGATCGCCACATGCCCCTGGTACGGCGGGGCGTCGCCGATGTAGCCGCCGGTGGCCGCGATCACGCGCCCGCGGAAGAAGTTGAGCGGCGACGCGATCTTCTCGCGCTGGGGCAGGAGCGTGATGGCGACGCTCCAGACGGCGCGCCCGTCCGCGACCGCGAGCTTCTGGATCTTCCCGTCAGGCGAGGCGGCGTAGATGAAGTCGCGTCCGGGATCGGCCACCGGCGTCGCCGTCGTTATGCGGTACGATCCCACCCAGGACGCGTACCCGGGCGGCGTGTAGGTCCAGAGCACCGTGCCGTCGTCGGCGTCGACCGCCAGCGTCCTGCCGTAGGTGGTGGTGACGAAGAAGGCGTCGTGCCCGGCGCCGGCCACCTGCACGTCGTGCAGGTAGATGGGCGACCCGTCCACCGTGCCGTCGATGCTCACCTGTTGTCGGCGCAGCGACACGACGTTGCCGGCGGTGATGCCGGTCTCGACATTGGGCGCGCTCGATCGACCGGCGTCCCAGCCGAAGCGCGTCCAGTCGGAGGGGTCGGCCGGCACGCTCGTGGTGTCGGTCGGCGTGACGGGCGCGCGCGACGGCTCCGAGCAGGCGAGGAAGGCCATGGCGCCCAGGAACATGTGGTGGGCCGCGTGTCCCATGAGCGAGCTGGTGCAGGAAGTCATGCGGCGCTCCTCGTCGAATTGCATCGGCGCGTGTGGCACACAAGGTCGCCCTCGCTCCGGCGGCGCGCCAGCGGTACCGTTACCATCAACGCCCCTCCACGTTCCTCCCGTTGACATCGCCATCCGAAGGCCCGTCGAAACGCCTACCTCCCCGGCCAGCTGCCGTGGGGCATGGGCCGTAACACGAGTGCCTTCGGATCCAGCACCACGTGTCTGATGCGCCGGCGCTGCCAGGTATAGGTGATATGCACAAGCCCGTCCGCGCTCTGGATCACCGCGGGATAGGAATACTCACCGGGGCCTCTTTCGAGAACCAGCGCTGCCTCCCACGTCTTTCCGTCGCGGGACACCGCAACGTTGAGCGGTGTGCGACCCGATGTGGTGTGATTGTAGACGAGCAGTTGGCGTCCGTCACGGAGCGTGACGGCATCGATTCCGGCATTCGGATTGGGAAGCGGCGTCAGGCGAAGCGCCTCCCACGTACGCCCGGTGTCGGCCGACCACGTCTCGAAGATGCGCCCGCTGCGGGTGCGACCGACGGCCTGGAGCCGGCCGTCCGCGTGCACCAGCACACTCGGCTGAATCGCGTCGATCACGGAGTCGTCAGGCAGGCTGGCCGGCGCGACCGTCTGCCACGTGCGGCCGGTGTCGCCGCTGAGCTCGAAGTGAATCCGCCACCGGCTCGGCCGATCCATCGATTCGGTGCTGCTCGGCGCGATGAGGACGCCGCCGGCGACCCACACCGGCTTGTCCTTGATCGGGCCGAGGATGCCCGACGGGAGACGGCGCGGCGCGCTCCAGGTGATACCGCCGTCGCGTGACGCGCGCACCATGCCCCACCACTCGCCGGGGCTCGGCCCTACCTTGTAGAAGAGGAGGAGGTTGTCGGGCGACGCCGGGAACAGGACCGGATTCCAGCACGGGTAGCGCCTTCCGTCCGGCTCTGCCCCCGTGGCGACCTCGATCGGCGCCGACCACGTGCCGCCGCTCTTCCGCGCGAGCCAGATCCCCACGTCGGACGCGCCTTCCGCGCTTCCGCCGAACCACGCGGCCACGAGTCCCTGTGGCGTCCCGGCAATGGTCGACGCATGGACCGACCCGGTCGGGAAGACCGGCGCGATGAACTCGGCTTCGACTACGGCCCCGGCGCCCGCCGTCTGGCCCCGTGCGGAGGGCGACGGGGCGCAGACGACGAGCGCACCCATCAGGCCGCGGCGCACCATGAACAGTCGCTGCATCCGGGGACCGGTCGTGCGGCGAAGTCGCGTCAGAACACCACCGCGAACAGCCCACCCACGAATCCGACGTCCGGACCGATGGACGCACGAGGCCACAACCCGCCGCCGTACAGGGCCACCCGGAGATTCACGTCCCGCGACATCATTCTCAGCTGGTCCGAATCCCATTTGATCCGCGCCGCGGCGCGCCACGCATGCAGGATCATCGTCGTGCAGTCATCGCCGGCGCACTGATCATCGCTGGAGCTGCCGGACAGGTCGATGAAGAGCCACGCCGGCACACCGCGGATCATGAGCGGCATCAGCTCGTAGTCGAGCACCAGCCCGGCTCGCAGCCAGGTCACGTGTGTCTGGTCGACGTCGTGCGCTCCTTCGATGTAGTAGTGGGGACGGCGCTCCTGCGGCCAGAACGGGACCCGCCCACCTGAAACGCCCGCGACGAGTTCGGACGTCGTCCTCGCGCCGTGCGGTGCATCGGGCAGGTAGTAGCCCGATACCCCGAGCGACACGTGGAGCGGCGGCTCTTCCCTCGAGGTGCCGAGTTTGCGCAGGACTTCGAGCGTTGATACGTAGCGGTCGGCGGACCTGGCGAGGCCGGACAGCCCCGTCCAGCCGGTCACGTCGAGGGTCAGCCCGTACGCTCCGACCGTGGTCGACGGGTAGCCCAGCAGCGCGACCGCGAGATCCGACCGCAGCGTGGCACCGCCCCGGGCGAATCCGCGCCAGATGTTGCGCGACTCGATGGACAGGGTGATCGAATCCACGTGCACTTGCGCGTGGCCTGTGTGCGCGAGGGCGCAAACCACGAACGGGAGCAACGCGACGGGCTTCATGATACCACCGGGAGCCCGAGGCCGATTCGCGTGGCGATCACCTGCTCCTTCTTCGCGCGCAGCTGTTTCACGAACTCCGCGGCGAGCTTCTCGAAGCCGCGCTGAGTCGGGTGGATCTCGTTCTCCCAGTCGGCATCTGGGTCGAGCACGCCGCGCAGGTCCACGTGCACGAACATGCCTCGTGCGGTGACGGCGAGCTCCGCGAGCATCGCGTTGAACTTGTCGATCATCAGCTTGCCGATCGCGCGTTGCAGCGCCGGGTCCCGGATGCCCACGTGCTCCATCTCGCGAATCACCCACGGTCCGACGCGAATGTTGATGCCGTCATAGTGCACCGGCTTCCAGGCGGGAACGATGTAGTCGTAACCGTGGGCGTAGACGGGAGCGATTGAGCCGAGGTGCGCGGCGAGGACGGCGAATGCGTCGCTCAGCTGGCCGAGCTTTCCCCGCCATCGCGCGGTGGCCAGGTAGTACTCGAGGGGCGCGTTGGCGTCGAACGGTGCGATCATGCCCTCGATGTCGCCGGTTCCGACCATGTCGTTGCCGCCGCCGCTGAACAGCACCAGCGACGGATGCTCTTCATCGGCGATCTCCACGAGGTTTTCGACGCCGCGCCACTCGGGGAACGTGCCGATCATGTTCGACACCACGTCGCCGCAGATCTCGTGGCGCGCGACGGCCAGGTCGCCCGATTCATCGATGATATCGATGAGGTTCGGATACATCGGATAGTCGAACCACGAATCGCCTTCCGAGAGCGCTCGCGTGAACCTCTTCTGCTTGCGCCGCTTCCGATATCGCGCGTCGCGTTCCGCTTGCGTAGACATGTGATTCGGCCCGCTGGAAGAACCCTGACCCGTCTGCAGCCAGTGGGTCAGTACCCGACCTCAATCTGCGCTGGAGGTGCGGTCCGCGCCCACACCCAGTGAGTAGTTGCGATACATGACGTAACCCGGAGATACCGAGCTGAGGCGCGGAGGTTACCGAGTTCGCGACACCTATTCCCGGAACGCGGCGATCGATTCACCGGGATCCGCTCGCTCCCACGCGCAGCGGCATCTCCTGCACGCGCTCCACGCCCAGCGAATCCCGCCGCACCCCCAGCATGGCGTCGTCGCCGATCCGGTACGCCGTGAAGTCCCGGGGCGTGGCGGCGCCCCCCAGCCACGTCCCGTCGCCGCTCAGCACGTCCCAGACATACGACCCCTTCTCGCGTGACAGCCGGAATCGCCGGAGCCAGACGCGCCGTGCTGCATCGACGAGCATCCGGTCGTACAGGGGAACGAATTCCGGCAGCGGCAAGTCGACGGAAAAGAGTTTGCCGTACACCGCGCTGTCGCGAGCATTCGTCATGCCGGACAGCTCGTCCTTCCGGTATCGCTCCCAGACGTCGGCCGTCCGCACCTGCGGCCGTTGCCAGCGTATCAGTCGGGTGAGTCGCCCGGTCTCGTCATGGACCTCCAGCTCCGGCTTCGTGCCCCGCAGCAGCAGGACCAGCGAGTCCGAGACGGCGTGCAGCGGACTGGCGGTGAGCGGGATATAGGGAAATGTGATGATGTTGTCGACCTGGAGAACGTAGCGCGCCCGGGCATCCAGCCCGGCGACGATGGTGTTGACGAGCGCCCCGTTCGCATCGTACCGCAGAAGCGAGTAGCGCGTCCGCAGGACCGTTCCCGGCGGCCCATTCAGGGCGCCGCCGTTTTCATACGCGAACGCGAACCACGAGCCGTCGGAAAAGACACCCGCCATGAAGGGGCGCCGGGCCGCATCCGAGAGCACGAAGGGCCGCGTCTGAATGAAGGTCAGGTCGGGGCCGAAGAGGTGAAGACGGAAGTTGTCGAGCGCGAGCACGCTGTCCGCCACGGGATACAGCGTCGCGCTCGAGAACTCGGCGAATTCGCCCGGGCCCGATCCCTTGCGTCCGGCGCTCTTCAGGTAGCGGCCGGTTGAATCGTAGACGCGGATCTCCTGCGTGCCGGAATTGGATACGGCAATGCGCCCATCGGCCAGTTGCAGCACATCGGTGACGCGATGAAGCTGGTACGGCTCTTCGCCTTCCTCGACACCGATCGACAGGAGGGGTGCGGAGTCGAGCCGCGCAAACGTCGAATCTCCAGGTCCGAGCGTCGGACCTGACGATTCCACGATGCGGACACCGGCGCTATCACGCACCGCAGTGGCGGCCATGGTCTTCGGTTCGTGTGCACAGCCGCTCGTACACAGGACCGCGCACGCGCAGCACGTTCGCGTCAGCAGCCGCATCGCGCTCCCTGAAACGGATAGTGCGACTATGGCGTGCCGGCCGAATTTCGCAAGGCCAGTAGGCGCGTGCCCTGCCGACGCAGGAGCAAACTCGCGATCCAGCGGAAGGCGCCGTGCGAACGTCCCCCACATGCTGTTCACCTTCCCTGCACGGATTGCGTTCGTTCCTCTCGAGTTGGTCATCCTTGACCCTCCACCCGGCTGCCCCCACTATGACATGTCTGCAGGACAGCGAGGTGCGTGATGAGACCGATTCTCACCGGTGCGCTGGTCGTTCTCACATTCGCGCCCGGCCTCCGGGCGCAGGCGGTTCCCAGGCGCACGCTGGCCAGGCCGGACGTCGAGTTCCCGGAATCCTTCACGCAGATCGACGGCATCCGTGAACTGAAGGACGGCCGCCTGCTCCTGGTGGACTCGCACGACCTCACGGTGCAGCTGGTGGATTTCGCCACAGCCACCAACACCAAGGTCGGTCGAAATGGACAGGGTCCTGGCGAATACCAGTGGCCGTCGCGCATCTTCGCGCTTCCCGCGGACTCGAGCGCGGTCTGGGATGCAGCCGGCGGGCGGCTGCACCTCTACGGGCCCGACGGCAAGGCCGGCGGCGACTTCGATCCCCGCCTGTCGAACGAAGGCAATGCGGCCACGCGAGCCGGCGCCACGGCGATGGACACTTCAGGCAGGATGTATGGCCAGTCCCCGCCGGTGCGCGTCGGGGCCGACGGGTCGCTGTCGTTTACGGACTCAGCCGCCATCCAGCGCTGGTCGAGAACGCGCCCCCAGCGCGACACGGTAGGCTACGTGCCGGTGCGGAAGGATCCGACGCGGCGGGTCAGTCCCAGTGGATTGGTCTTTTCATCGCCCATGTCGGATCCGCCGCCGTATCCGTCAATGGACCAGTGGCTCGTTGCGCCCGACGGCCGCATCGCGGTCCTGCGGGCCGATCCGTACCGCGTGGACTACTTCGACGCGAATGGAATGCCGCGCGAAGGTCCGCCGATCCCCTTTGAGCGTGTGAAGGTGACGGAAGAGCACAAGAAGCTCTGGCGCGCGGAGCGGAGCAAGCCGGTGATGGCGATGGTCTACAACCGCAGCGGTCCAGCGAGCTTCCGACTCATGCCAGCCCGTCCGGTCAAGGACCCATCGTCGTGGCCGGAGTATCTCCCGCCATACGTCAGCGCCTTTCAGCCTCCGGCGACCTTCGCCAGCGACGGCACGGTGTGGGTGAAGCGAACGACCCCCGCGGATTCCCCTCCCGTGTACGACGTGGTCGATGGACGGGGACGGCTCGTCGAGCAGGTGGTGTTGCCGAAGTCGACCAGACTGGTGGGATTCGGCGCCGGGACCGTGTATCTCGCGCGCATCGATGATGACGATCTGCAGTATCTGCAGCGGTACCGGCTCCCGGTTCTGTCACCGCACTCCTGACCAGACCGATTGGCCAAAGTCCCGCTGGAACCCTCCGGCCACATTCCAGCCATCACAGGACAACCACATCATGCCACTCGATTCGGAAGCACGCGCCTTCCTCGACCAGCTGCAGGCGCTGGGCGCCCCACCCCTTGAGGAAATGCCCGTCGCCGACGCGCGCGCCGTGTTTGGCGCGGACTGACGGGTCGCGGGCGTGTCGCGGACAGATTGCCTAGCGCAGGAATATCGGACACTCGTCAGGCGTGGACCGCGCCGGGCCGTCACGGTCCGGGTGACGTGCGGGCAACTGCGCCGTGAGGGTGGCCTCGGCGACGTCCTGCAGGCGGCGCACCAGAAGTTCGCCGGCCAGTTCCCGGCCCTGCCCAGCCCCCCGCGGATGACGGACGACCACGGCGGCACCTTGGCGCGCGATGCAGGAGTAGTGTTGACCACCCCCGGGAAAGCGCGCGCAGTTCGTACCGACGGCGCCAAGCACGGGCTCCGCATGCGCGCTCGGATCCGGCAGGAGCGACAGCTCGTAGCGCCCGGGGACGATGTGCCAGCTTCGCATCTCACCGCCCACCAGGCGGAGCGAAGCAGCGAACTCCTGAAAGGGCTCGAGCTGGGACGGCGTGGTCTCCCGCGCGATCACGTCGACGGGAATCCAGGACACGCAGTCGCCCACGTCGACCCTGACGTAGGTGAATCCTGCGGTACGTGGATACACCAGGCCGTCGCGGAGGACCGCCACCTGGCTGTCGCGCACGCTCGCGGTCCCGGCAATGAGCATGACCGGTCTGCCGTCGGCGTCAACCGCGTTCACCACCAGCTCCTGCGGGGGACCGCCCACCAGGAGGTGAACGCCCCTCGGGAGGCGGAACCCTGCGATCGGCTGGCACCGGAGCGAAAGCTGCATCGTCAGGTCGCCGCGCGTCACGCGCACCATGGCGTCGGCGGGACGCGCGCATGTCACCCGACCGTCGTCGGAAAGGGGGACGCGATCGCCCGACACCCACTCGTAGCGCAGCCCACGCGAGCCAAGAATGCGTCCCGCCGCATCGACGACGTGGACGGACAGCTGTACCGGGTGGCGGCTGTTCACGACGACTGTATCTGACTTCCCCGCGGTCAGACGCGCCGGCTCCCGGGCGCAGGCCGCGACGGTGAGGAACAGCATCACCGCGTTCGAGTGCGGCGCGTGCCGGCGGCGATCCGTCATGCCTGGTACACCGGCACGCCTCCCACCACCGTCCGCACGATCTGGATGTCCTTGATCTTCTCCTGGTCCACCGCGTGCGGATCGTCGGCCAGCACGACAAAGTCCGCCAGCTTGGCGACGGCGATGGATCCCTTGAGCGACTCCTCGCGTGAGGCATACGCCCCGTTGATCGTGTTGACCGCGAGCGCCTCGTCCACGCTGATCCGCTGGTTGGCACCCCAGGTCTTCCCGTCCCAGCCGGTGCGGGTCACCATCCCCTGAATGCCCATCAGCGGCGCGAACGGGCCCGGGGCGAAGTCGGAGCCGGCCGCCGCCGGCACCCCGGCGTCGAGCAGCGTGCGATACGCCATGCATCGCTTCATCAGCTCTTCACCATAGAACACGAACTTGTCGGAGTTGTAGTACGCGTAGGTGGTGAACATCGCGGGCACGGCGCCGACCGCCTTGATGCGCCTGACGAGATCATCGTTGATGAGTGTGCAGTGGGTGATCTTGGGACGCGCGTCGGTCCGGGGGAACGCCTTCTGCGCGCGCTCGAATGCGGTGAGATACATGTCGATGGCAACGTCGCCGTTGGCGTGGCAGTTCACCTGGATGCCGGCGCGGTGCACCTGTTCCACCCAGGCATCGAGGTCCTTCTGCGTGGTGGTGACGTTGCCCTTGTACGGTGGCTGGACGCCGGGATAGGGAGTGCTCAGCGCCATGGTGCGTTCGGAGAACGAACCATCGACGGTGTGCTCGGAGGTGGCGCCGAGTTTGATCCACTCGTCGCCGAACCCGGTCATGATGCCGCTCGAGATCATTGAGTCGAGCACCCTGCCGCTGGATTCGTAGCTCACCCGGTGAAGGAGGTCGCCGCGCGCACGCACCTCCTGCAGCGCTGCGAGGTCCCCGCTCTCGTGGTGGACGCTCGTCAGGCCGTACCGGACGAACTGCTTCGAGATGTGCGCGAGCCCGTCGCGATCGCGCTGCGCGCGCTGCTCGGCGGTGAAGGACGGTCGTTGTCCCACCCGATCGAGGGCGCTGCGGGCGCGGTCGGTCACCCGGCCGTTGAGGTCACCGCTGGTGTCCCGGTCGAACGTTCCGCCTGGCGGATTCGGGGTGCTGCGCGTAATCCCGGCCAGTTGGAACGCCTTGCTGTTGTAGAACGAGGTGTGGCCGCCACGATGGCGGACCACCACCGGGTGTTCCGTCGACACCTGGTCGAGGTCGTGGACGTTGAGCTGGCGCTTGTCCTTCACCTTGGTGTCATCGAAGAAATACCCCTCGACCCATGTGCCCGCCGGCGTCTGGCGTGCCTTGGCCCGAAGCTTGTCGATGATGCTGGCGATGGTGACGAACTCCACCTCGAACGGATTGCCGACCAGCACCTCGTAGAGCAGCGTGGTGCCGCCCGCGTGGTTGTGGCAGTCGGTGAAGCCCGGAACCACCGTCATCTGCCTGGCGTCGAACGTCTGCGTGCCACTGGCCGCGAGCGCTCTGACCGCGGCAGTACGGCCGACCGCCACGAACCTCCCGTTCTTCACCGCGAACGCCTCCGCCGTCGGCGCGCGCGAGTCCATGGTGAAGACGTTCGCGTTCAGGACAACGAGATCCGGATCTGTCCCTTGTGCACCCTGCGTGCCTGACGCGGCGTGTGCGTCACGCAGCCAGGACGGCGCGAGGGTAGCGGCGACGCCGGCGGCGGTGAGACCCATGAACTCCCTGCGGCTCGGATGCTCGGTCATGGCGGCCTCGATTGTCAGGAATAAGTCAACATCTGTGGCCTGTGATGCGCTATGGCTTCTCCTTCCTCCCCGCCATGGTCGGCCGGAAGAGCGCCCGCTGATCCTCCGTCAACACGTCCCGCGCGCGACGGGTTCGGGACCGGGCCGCCAAACTGGTACTCCACGCCGAGCTGCAGCTGCGAGGGCGCAAACCGCCGGCGCACGCTTCCATAAGTTGGATGCCTCGCGTTCCTTCACTCTTCCGGCCGCTGCTTCGCGGTAGGGTCGTCCGGGTGACCGAGCGTGAGCGACAAATCCACATTCAAGGTTCCGGTGCTGGGAACGGTCACGACCTCTTGATGCGAGCGGAGTCGCGCATGCCATGTGTGTAGCGTATACACGCCGGGGGCTACGCCCTGGATGCGAAATCGCCCCTCGTCGTCCGACACGGCGCGATAAGGTGACGCGACGACAACGACATAACCGACCATTTCGGGATGGACGCGACAGAGAATGACGAATGCGCCCTCGTTCGAGAACGTGAAGCTCCTCCGTTCGCCAGGCGGGAAGGTGCCCAGATCGAAGCCTCCGCGGAAAAGCCGGGGCGGATGAAACACGTTGTGCAGCACCGAGTCGCTGTTGGTGAAGAACACAGTTGATCCGGGCGTGACGGCGACGACCGGCGGCACGAACCGCAGTTCATGCTGGTCCACATCGGCGCTCACCGGAGACGCATCCGGGGCCGCGGCCAGCGGTGAGGGAACCAGGTAGACGACGATGCCGGTGATGCTCGCGCTCGCGACCGTGATCGTGCCCACGATGGAAGCACTCTGCGCGCGCACCATCGCCGGCAGCAGGAGTAACGCGGGCGCGAGCCTCGCCAGCAGGCGCCAATTCATCGGGACGTTCCCCCGTGAATCGCGTCACCGAGTTCGGCCAGCCAGCGGTGCAGCGTCCGGCGGCTGACGCCGGCCGCCTCTGCTGCCCGTGAGACGTTGCCGCCATGCGCCTCGAGCAGCTGCGTCACGTACGCCGCGCGGAATTCCCGCAGCGCCCGGTCCTGCGCCTTGGCGTACCCGAGAGGGGAACGAGCACGGTCTTCCGGGCGCGCTCCCACCACGCGCTGCAATGCGCCGCTCAAGTCTTCCGCACTGATGCTGCCGTCGTCGTCCAGCACCACCAGGCGCTCGGCCGCGTTGCGCAACTCGCGGATGTTCCCCGGCCACGTGTGGCGCTCGAGCACCGGCCATGCGTCCGTCCTCACACGCGGCGCGCTCCGGTGTGCGGCGGATGCGAACTCCTCGAGAAAGGCGTTCATGAGCAGCGGAATGTCGCCCGGGCGCTCACGCAATGGAGACAGGGCGAGGTGGACGACGTTGAGACGGAAAAACAGGTCCTCGCGGAAACTTCCGCCGGCGACCGCCGCCTTGAGATCGCGATTGGTTGCCGCGACCACACGAATGTCGAGGTCGATCAGGCGCGAATCACCGAGGCGCCGCATCTGTCGTTGCTCGAGGACGCGCAGCAGCTTGGACTGGAGCGGGGTGGAAAGCTCCGCGATCTCGTCGAGAAACACCGTCCCGCCATTGGCGTTCGACAGCAACCCGTCCTTGCGATGCACGGCGCCGGTGAACGCGCCGCGCTCGTGCCCGAACAGCTCCGACTCGAGGAGGCCTTCGGGCATCGCAGCGCAGTCCACCGCAACGAGCGGCCGGTCGTGTCGCTGCGAGTGTGCGTGGATGAAGCGTGCGATCAGTTCCTTGCCGGTGCCGCTCTCGCCCGTGATCAGTACGTTCGCGTCGGTCGGCGCGACCATCGCCGCCTGCTCCAGCAGGCGGGTCATCACGGGGCTCGACCCAAGGATGCTGTCTCCGCCGGAATGGCGCGCGACCTGTCGACGGAGTGTGCGATTCTCCATGGTGAGTTCGCGATATCGAACCGCCCGCTCGACCGCGACGAGCAGCTGGTCCGCGGTGAACGGCTTGGCGATGTAGTCGAACGCCCCCTCGCGCACCGCGGCCACCGCCGAGGCGACGGTGGCGTATGCGGTCATCACGATGAGGGGCCGCGTGGGGTCATCAGCGATTCCCGCGGCGAGAATCGTCATACCGTCCACGCCTGGCATGCGCAGGTCAGTGATGATGACGCTCGGCTCCACTTCCGCCGCCACCTGGCGGAACCGCAGCGGCTCCGCGAGCGTGGTGCAGCGGTATCCCTCTCGGGAAAGGAGGCGCTCGCAGTTCTCGAGCATCGCCTGCTCATCGTCGATCACGAGTATGCGTGCTCTTTCCATGCTGCACCGGTGGGCTGCAGGGGTAGCGTGACGACGAACCGACATCCGCCGCCCGGTCGTTCATGGATTCTGATCGACCCTCCGTGTCGGTCGACTATGGTGCGACAGACGGTGAGACCGAGGCCGGTCCCGTGACCGACCTCCTTGGTGGTGAAGAATGGCTCGAAGACGCGCTCGCGCAGGCCGGCCGGAATGCCGGGACCGGAGTCACACACCTCGATTTCGTCTGCACCGCCATCCGGGCTCGGCCGGATGCCAAGCGTAACCACCCCACCTGGCGGCGTCGCATCAGCAGCATTGAGCAGGAGGTTGACGATGACCGTCTCGATGGCCTTTTCATAGCCCACGGGCACAGGAACTGCCGCGTCGAGCATCAGCCGCAGTTCGACACGGCGCGTTGCAAACAGGCGACCCAACAGGACCACGACGCCCTCGGCCAGCGCTCTGAGGTCGATCGGACCGGCCTCACGCTGGTCATCACGCGCGAAACGCAGGAGGCTCGACGTCAGCTCCCTAAGACGGAACACGTGCTGCTGCAGCACGTCAAGGTCGGCGGCGAGCGACGGATCGCCGTGGCGGTCGCGGCCTTCGCGCTGCATGCACTCGATGCGATTGCCGAGGATCGCCAGCGGATTGTTGATCTCGTGTGCGAGGCCGGCCGCCATCACGCTGATGGCGGCGAGCCGCTCCGAGCGACGCATCTGATCTTCGACGCGGGACTGGATGCGGTTGTCGCGGATGATGAGCGAGGACCCGAGCGGACGGCCATCCGACCCCGTGATAAGCGTCTCGGTGAGCGTGATGTGGATCGGCGTGCCGTCCCTGGCGAGGACTTCGGTGAGGAAATTCACGACAGCGCCCTCGCGCTGAACTTCGCGGCGCAGTGCGGCGCGCTCTCGTGCCGCGCAGTCGTCGGCGGGAGGGAGGATCAAGTCGATTTGCGCCCCGACCGCCTCTGCACTCGGGTGGCCGAACAGGCGTTCGGCGCCGTGGTTCCAGATCCGCACCACACCGGTCGGATCCACGCCGACGATGCCGTCAGCAGAGTGCTCGAGGATATCCGTGAGCTCGGCGTGCGTTTGCTCGAGAACACGCGTCCGCTCCGCAATGAAGGTCTCGCGCTGCGCCCGATGCAACGCGACCTGCCCGGCGACCAGCGCGAAGTCGCGCGCCAGGTCCTCGAGCTCGTCGTTCGTGGTGACGTCCAGCGGCTGCACTGGCTCGTCGCGCGCCAGTCGCCAAGTCGCATCGCGAATGCGGATGATGGGCTTCGTGAATTCGTCGGCGGCCAGTATCGCGACGCCAAGTACCAGCAGCGCCACCATTCCGGCGGCGAGCAGCACAGAACGCCGGAACGAACTGGTGGGGGCAGCCACAGTCGCGAGGGGCGCAACCCGGTAGAGAAAGAGATTCGTCCCGAGCGACGCGCCGAGCGACAGCGGCTGGAAGCTGACGAGCTGGCGGCCGGGCGCATAAACGGTTCCAGTGCGTCCGGACATGATGGCCGCCGCAATGGCGCCGGGGAAGTCGTCCTGCACCCGCACCTGACGTCGTGAATCCAAAAGCGTTGACCAGTCTCGCTTGCGCACACTGTGGTAGAGAAAGTGCCCATCGTCGTCAACGAGTCCGGTGACTCCACCAAAGCCCGGTGAGGCGCGGTCGAGATGCGAAAACAGCGCCGATGCGTATGCTTCGCCGACAACCGCTCCGAGAACATGGCCGCTGGGATCGTGGATCGGGAGCAGAATCGCCAAAGCAGGCATCGGGCTCGCGACGCCGTGCGACTCCGGGCCGGCGACCTCGACGGCGAACAGAAGGCGTGCATGCGGCTTCAGCACACTGGCTCGCAGTGCGTAGTACTCCCCGCCGCCAGATGGCGTGCGCACCGGACCCGTCGCACGCACGAACATTCTGTACCCGCCGTCGGCATCGATCAGCTTGACCTGATAGAGTGCTGGCTCCGAGGACAGGAGCGTCTCCACAAGCCGCTCGGCCTCAGCGCGCTCGCGCGCGCGTACCGTCCCTTCGCGCAACAACGGTCCCAGCACGTCCTGGGCGAGCAGGTCGAGGTGATTCTGCGCCGAGGCCAGGGACATCGTGGTCTGCATGTCTGCCATCTGGAGATCGTACGCCAGAGTGTCGTGGGCGCGCGCCTCGATCTGGGCCACGGTTTCCCGAGCTCCGATTATCGAAACGGCAGCCAGCGGCCCCAGCGCCACAAGCGCGAAAGCGATCGTGAGCTTGACTCGGATGCTCAGCCGCGGAAAAAGCTTGTTGACGTTGATCATCGGACGCAGACCGGCAGCAACAACGGTCGAACCTCCCGTCGAGGGATCGAGTCGGGGAGCCCATCGTCCATAGAAGTAGCTTAGCGTACGCGACTGAGATGTGAGTAACTACGCGACGATGATGCGCAGGTAGGGCGAAGGACGACAGGACTTGCCCGACTTCAACGGCGAGCAGCCGGAGACGCCCTCACGTCGCGACGGCCCCCGCATGTCGCACTGCGACATACCGTGTCTCATCAGGACGCGCAGCCAGCGCAGGAATATGCACTCGGCCTGATGCGCCTGAAAGCGTGCAAGGCGTTTACCCGCAGTCACTTGCCATCGAGGTAGCCCATGCGGGCTGCGCTGGCCGGTGCGCGGCACCGCTCCTGCCCATGAGGCTCGCAGGTCCTGCCAGCGCGCACGGTCACGTTGCTGGTGGAGTCGCGACACGTGCCAGGAATTTCACGGAGGCCATCAGGCACCCAATGAAGATGCAACGACGGGAGTTTCTGAGGGCGGGGCTGGTGGCCGCGGGCGGAGTGGCCGCCGGCGCGGTCTCCACGAACCGTTCAGGGGGCGGCGGCCCGCCATCGATGGCGGGCACGCCTGGTGCGGCAGCGACGCTTGCGCTCACCGCAGACGGGGAGCTGGTGTTGGCAGCAACGCCCAGGGGCGCGCCGGCGATTCCCACACCTGCGGAGGTGCGGCGCGGGGTACCGGGACGACGGTGGCTCATGGTGATCGACCTGGCGGCATGTGACGGTTGCGGCAAGTGTGCCGAAGCATGCAGCAAGAGTCACTTCGTTCCCGCCGATCGGGAGTACCTGCGGGTATTCAAGATGCAGGCTTCGACAGACGCGGCGCCGTATTTCTTCCCGCGCCCCTGCTTCCATTGCGACGACCCGCCGTGCGCGCGCGTCTGTCCGGTGGGCGCCACGTTCAAGCGGGAGGACGGCATCGTCCTGATCGACAACGAGCGCTGCATTGGGTGTCGCTTCTGCATGGCGGCGTGCCCCTACTCGGTACGCGTCTTCAATTGGGCCCCGCCCGCCGAGCCACCGGCGGCACGCGAGCGCGGGTACTCGCCTGAGTGGGGCTTTCCGCGGCGCGTGGGCACTGCCGAGAAGTGCGACTTCTGCGCGGACATGGCGCGCGAAGGCAAGCTGCCGCATTGCGCAGGCCAGTGCCCCATGGGCGCCCTCTGGTATGGCGACGAGAACGAGGACGCCGTGACCAACTCCAAGGGCGACACGGTTCGGCTTTCGACGTTGCTGCGCGACCGGGGCGGATTCCGTTACATGGAGGAGCTCGGAACCAAGCCGCGTGTCTACTACCTGCCGCCGACGAACCGCCAATATCCCGCGCCCGGCGAGCCCGGCGCCAAGAACGGAAACCTGCCACGAGGAGCGGAACAGCGATGACAACGATGCCGGTGGCCGTCCCGTACGGGGAGGTCACGTTGCCGGAGCGGCCCGAGGCGAACGACATCAAGCGCGACCTGCTGGGGACCCTCGCTCCGCTTACTCAGGCCGGGCGACTGTGGATCGGGAGCCTGCTCGCCGTCTGCAGCATCGCGTTCGTCGCCTGGATCTACCAGCTCGCGCACGGCCTCCGTGTGACCGACATGCGGAATTACGTGTCGTGGGGCACGTACATGACGAACTTCGTGTTCTTCATCGGCATCAGCCACGCGGGCACGCTGATCTCCGCGATTCTCCGAGTGACCGATGCCGGCTGGCGGCGGCCGATCACACGGATGGCCGAGGCGATTACCGTCATCGCGCTCCTGGTCGGCGCGAGCATGGTCGTGATCGACATGGGTCGCCCCGATCGGGTGCTGTACCTGGTCGAGTTCGGGCGTCTGCAGTCGCCGATTCTCTGGGACCTGCTCTCGGTCACCACGTACCTCACCGGCAGCTTCCTCTACCTGTACGTCGCGATGATCCCGGACATGCCGATTCTTGCCCGGAACGCTCGCGAGCGGGGTCGCTCGCCCCGGCTGGTGCGCTTCTACGAGCTGCTGTCACTCGGCTATCGCGAGACGCCGCAACACCGGCGCCGCCTGACGCGGGCGCTCGGGGCGATGGCCGTCATCATCATTCCGGTGGCAGTGTCGGTGCACACGGTCGTCTCGTGGGTGTTCGGCATGACACTGCGGCCCGGATGGCACAGCACGATCTTCGGGCCGTACTTCGTCGTCGGCGCGATCTTCTCGGGCACGGCGGCGATCATCACCGCAATGGTCATCTTCCGTCGGGCATATCACCTGGAGCGCTACCTCCAGCCCGAGCACTTTCACAAGTTGGCGAAGATTCTGCTCGCGTTGTCGCTGCTCTACGGCTACTTCACCTTGAGCGAGTACCTCACCAGCTGGTACGGCGCCACGGAAACGGACACGCGACTTCTCGATCTGCTCGCGGGCACCGCGACGGTGGGGCCGTGGTTCTGGGGATGGGCGACGTTCGGGCTGTTCATTCCCATCCTTCTGCTGCTGTTCCCAAGCCGGCGGTCGCTGGGCTCGATCATGACGGCCTCGGTGCTCATCAACATCGGCATGTGGGTCAAGCGCTACCTGATCATCGTGCCGACGATGCAGACGCCCTTCATTCCGGCGAGAGCGGCAGGGATCACGCCGCACTACTTCCCCAGCCTTGTCGAGTGCACGATCACGGCGGGCGCGTTTGCGGCGTTCATGCTGCTCTACACGCTCTTTTCCCGCGCCTTCCCCATCCTGTCCATCTGGGAGACCGAGGAGGACGCCGGCGAGCCGGTTCGCGCACCCGTCAGATCACGCGCCCGACTCCGGCCGCGCGTGACGCCGGCGGCGCTGACCGTGCTGCTGATCGCCGGCGGTCTCGTCGCGCTCGCGCCATGGGCGACGGCACGCGCTCAGTCCGCGGCAGCGAAAGCTCGCATCGAATTGACGCGATCGACCGAGGATGGACAGGACATGCTGGTGGCGAGGGTAACGGCGAACCGTCAGGCGGTGTCGGGGGCCGACGTCGCCTTTTCAGTCAAGCGGACCTTTGGCCTCATGTCGCTGGGTGAGGACCAGACGCTCAAGGACGGTTCGGCGGCGGTGAAGTTCCCGGACAACCTGCCGGGCGACGCAAAGGGCGCGCTGACGTTCCGCGCCGAAGTGCAGGCGCCGGAGGATCTGGCGGGCGTCGCGGTGGAGGTGACGCTGGTCGGCGGCGCACTCGCGCGCGACTGGAGCGCGAGCGCTCCCAGGGCTCTCTGGTCGCCGCGTGCGCCGCTGCCGATGGTGCTCACCATATGCATCCTGCTGCTCTGCGTCTGGAGCACATACGTATACGTCGTTGGGCAGCTCGTTGCCATGTCCCGACTGAAAGAGGAGAGCTAATCCATGTCAGCCATTCGCAGGATCGCGGTCTTCGCGGTACGCGCCGCTGTGCCGGCGCTGGTTGGCGCGATAGCGGCGCTCGCGTTCGTGCCGGCAACGGCGTGGGCGCAGGGGCCGTCGGATGCCAGCTGGACCGCACCTGAACGCGCGGCCGCGCGGCCGAACCCGGTGCCGCCGACTTCCGATGCTATCCGTCGCGGCCGCGGCATATTCCAGAACAACTGCACGATGTGTCACGGAAAGGCTGGGCACGGCGACGGCACGCAGGCATCGACGCTGTCGAAGAAGCCTGCCAACCTGTCCTCCGAAGCAGTGCAGTCACAGTCCGACGGTGCGCTGTTCTGGAAGATCACCGAGGGACGGGGCGACATGCCAAGCACCCGAAACTCGATGAAGGATCAAGATCGCTGGACGGTGATCGACTACTTGCGCTCGTTGGCCCAGAAGCCGTAGGAACCGCGCGCGTCGCGCCAAGTTCCGTCGGCTTTGTGAGTTCCCGTATTCGGCGCCTCAATCCCTCCGAGGGGTGTCTCAATGTTCGTCACACCACGGTCGTCGACCAACCCGGAGGGCCTGCATGGTCCTCGAGGCTCCGCGCCTGAGACGGAGCGGGTTCTGTTGTCCGAGTGCTACTGCGGTTTCGGACCTGCGTGTCCGTTCTTCCTTCAGATGACGCCGCAGCAGCGCACATTGTGCTCTCAGGACAAGCGACAAACGGCTCAGTACTACTGGAAAAACGGGATGGGATAGGGCGCCAGACGTCGCGCATCCCGATTCACGGATGGATCGGTGCCGGCTGGTGCGGCACGGCCGAGGCTCATCGCTGCTCCGTTGCGGCATCTAGTCGGCCTCGACGAGCGCGGCGAGCTTGTCGAGCGACATCCGCCACCCGGTCTCGTTGTCGGCCGGTGACACGCCGCGCGGAACCCCCTCGTGTACCGCAAGGATCTCGGTGCCGTCGCCCGCCTCGGCCAGCGTGATGGTGATCGTCATCTCCCCGCGCAGTGCGGGATCCTTCGTCTCGAACTCCATCACTTCGACTACCGTCTGGTTCGGCACCAGCCGCAGGAAGCGGCCGTGGTACGTATCGATCAGCTCACTGGTCTTGCCGGTCCCGGTCGGCGAATCGTAGGTGAGCGAGATCCGGAACGCACCGCCTTCGCGCGCGTCGAACTCGTGCACCTGGCTGGTCATGCCGACCGGCACCATCCACGTTGCGACCGCCTGCGCATCGAGCAGGGCCCGATAGACGCTCGCGCGGGGCGCGTTGACGCGCCGACTGATGTACGTCGTGCTCACGCCCGAAAGTGCCACCACCCCTCAGCGCTGGCAAGCGCATCCTCGGGACGACGGCGGTCGCAGGCCACTGCGTCCGGCCGTCCCGTTGGTGCTGCCTACGCGCTCATCTGGAGGTGCCCCGATCGGCACTATCGAGCTCCGCGCGCCGGCTCCGGATGTGACCGGACCCCGGGCGGAATACCAGCTTCCCCCGGGCATCCTGCACCCGCTTGCCGTCGCCGCAGATTCTCGCCAGGGTCGACTTCACCGTCGGTCCGTCATCATCGAAGCCCCCGTGCGAGTGCGCCGCCGACGCACCGCGATCGGTGACCGGCAAGTCGTTAGGTGCCCGCACCCAGTCCACCCGCCCATTCCGGAGCAGCGACTTCATCACCGGGCTCTGATCCACGAACCGCGCCATCCCCAGCAGCGGCTCACCGTCGGGTCGGAGGATCGGAATGTGGGGTCGTTTCTCGAACGCATTCGAGACCAGGTAGAGCAGCGACTTGTTGTAGACGCGGGCGCAGTTGTCGTCGCGTTCGGCCGTGTCGGTCAGCGTATAGATGGCGAAATCGCGGATGCGTCCCTCCTGGATGGCCGGCGCATAGGCCTCCTCGAACAGCGCCATGGTGCACGCCGGAGCCCAGAGCGTGCAACTCTGCACCGAGAGCCCCAGCCCGCCCGCTCCGACTGGATCGGTGAGCCGGCGGACCAGCGGCCCGTGGAAGATCGAGCCGGCGCTGTGCCCCACCAGGTGGAGTTCGATCGCCGGATCGGACGCGACCATCCGCGCCACTTCGTCGAGCACCAGCCGCGCACCGCCGCTGGCCGACCGCGTGGCAGTCATCGCGTTCTCCTTCATCTCGTCCCAGGAGGCCTTCCCGGTCAGCTTCCGGGCCAGCGGCTCCAGCGCATCGTCGAAGCGGTCCAGCATGAAATCCTTGGTGCTGGAGATCGCGCCTTCGGGCTTTCGCAGCCGCAGCGCCTCGGTCAGCATGTCGGTGAGCGTGCTCCAGTAGTCGCTGTGCCAGACGAACGCCAGCGGGTAGCACTGGGCCTCGAGCATGGCTTTCCGGTAGTCGCCCACGCGTTGCACGGCGGCATCTTCGGAGACGAGCCCGCCGTGTGCGTACAGCACCAGCCGGCGTTTCGCCCACCCCGCCGTGATCCTCGGAAAATCCTCGCGACAGATCTGTCGCACCTGCGAGGGTGTGGTCCCGATGTTCCCATTGGCCCGCAGCTGTCCGTCGTTGCCCAGACTCACGACGTGCGGCCGCACTTCGTCGTACGCGTACGCCTTGGCCCGCGACGAGACGCTGAATGCCGCCGCGGTTGCCGCCCGTTGCGCCGTCTGCGCGATCGGTACGCCGAGCCTGGCCACCCACACATCGGTGCCGTTCTGCATCCAGTCCTCGTAGGCAATCCTGCCGAATCCCTGCCTCCCCCACCCCTTCCCCCACGAATTCTGGATCCAGTACCCGTGCTCATCATATGCCACGATCGCGAACGCGTGCCCTCCCAGCATCTTCACCTTGTCGCCGAATGGAATGATGCCGTCCTTGCCCACGTCGTCCCAGCCGGAGTGCACGCTCGCGCTGGCGTACAGCACGCCCACCTCGCTGATGGCCGCGTGCATCGCCACCAGGTCCTTGTGGTTGACGCGGAAGTAGGCGCCTAACGGGCGCTGCTGGGCATCGAGCGACCGCTTCTGGTCGAGCGTCGCGTCGGGGTGGCCGGGATCGTGCACCCAGAGATCCCCCGCGCACACCCCGTGCTTGTGCCACCCCTTCATCGCCCCCCGACAGCTCGACCCCTCGTAATCCTCACCCGGCCATTCATCGTAGCGGCGAGCCATCACGTACAACATGCGCGGGCTGATGGTCGTGGCGTCGGGTACCACGCGGCGCGTGCGGAGCAGGTAGTGCGCCACAGTGGCGAGGCCGTACCCGGTGCACGCCCCTTCCTGCCCCTGATCGAGAATCGGCGCGCCGGCCTTCCGGTAGTCGTCCAGCGGGATGCGCGTCCCTACCTCGACGAGTGTCGGAACGTACATCAGGTCGCGGAAGTCCACCGTATCGGGTCGCGCGGTGAGGCGCCGGTCCTTGGCGGCAAGGCGCGGGGCCGCGCGGCGCGCGGCGGCACGCGTGCCGCGCTTCCCCGCCGCCGCGCGCCCGGCCCGCCGTTTGCCGGCGCGCGGAACCGCCAGCGCCCGCAACGCGTCGGCCACCGCCGCACCGAAAACGTCAACCGCGGCGTTGGCGACGTCGCGCGCCAGCTCCTTCGTGAGAGCCAGGCAAACGCGCAGCGCCGCTTCCAGCGTCGAGCGCTCGTCCTGCAGCTGCTGCGCCAGAACATCGTCGTCGATCTCCCCGTCGAGGCGCGCGTTCGCGACCCGCACCAGAAACGCCTTTTCGCCCGCCAGGGTTTTCCGCACGCATCCCCGGACCTTCGGGAAGTCCGCTCCTCCGACGACGCCACGCGCGGCGTCGAGCATCGCCGCGCTGGCCGCCTTGATATCGACGCTCACCGTGCGCCCTCCGCCCTGCCGAGGAGATGTCGGATCTCGGGAGCCGGACGGACGGCATCGATGCGCCGGGCCGCGGCCGCCGCCTCTTCCGCGCGGCCCAGACTCTGGAGCTGGCGGACCAGGTCCTGCTTCACGCTGTTCGCCAGATCGGCCCGTCCACGCCCCTTATAATGAATGGCCAGCTTCTCGAGGAGATCGGGCGGGTCGGTCACCTTCGCCGACGAGGCCTCACCGAGAGCACGTGTTGCCTGCCGCATGTGCTCGAGCTGAAACTCCGCATTCTGGGCGCCGGGACCGGTCCAGTCGCCGCGCGCCGCGTAAAGCGCGCCAAGGGTCATGTGGAAGATGCGAATCTGCTCCAGGTCACCAGTCCGGTATGCCTGGCCCTTCGCGCTGAAGATGATCTCCGTGAACTGCCGCAGATCATCGTGGAGCCTGGACGAGCTGGCGGTGTCGGCCTGCTGGGCGTAGATGAGGGCAAGCGGGAGGAGGGCGCTCCGGTCGATCGACGGAGAGTTCAATGACCCCTCGTGCAATCCGACCGCGGCCTCGTAGTAGCTTCGCGCCACGGCCAGCGAGCCCTGCTGGTTGAGCCAGTCGCCGATCGATCGCAGCAGGGTGCTCCACGCCGCACTCTTCCCGTCGGGCCGCCCGTCGTCGGTGTGCCACCAGTGCGCGCTGGCGGATTCCCGGAACGGCGCGTTCGACGGCCGAAGCGTGTACGCCTCGATCATCGCCAGCAGGCCCCCTTTCACCGACGGTTGACGCTCGACGGCCTGGGTGAGGGGCTCGCGGAGCGCCACGTCGAAGTACGGCGTCCCCATGCGCATGCGGGGCCAGGTGCGCGCCAGCTGGACCATCGCTTCGGTCGCATCTTCCTTCTCCAGGGGGTCTCCGGGACGCACCAGGAGCGAGACCAGGGCCGAGCTCACATCGCGTGCGCTCGCACTATCCGTGTACTGGGTGGTCAGCTTCAGCACCTCCGACGCCGGCCGCGATCGCACCAGCAGGTCCAGCAGCGCGCGCAGCGCTTCGCCGTTGTTCCGGTCGAATTCCAGCGATCGTCGAAACGCCCAGGTCGCCGAATCGGAGTTGCCGCCGCGGTCGAACTCGCGTCCTGCCTGCGCGTAGTGCGACGAGCGCTCGGCGCCGTTCACGCCGGCCAGTGCCAGGAACAGGTGCGCGGCATCGAGGTGGCGTCCGAGTTCGCCAAGGACGACAGCGATGTTGTTGGTTGCTGCGGCGCCTAACGCCTCGCGGTTGAGCGCGGCTGCCTGACGATAGTCGCGGACGATACTGTCGGCGTCGACGCGACGGTCCACAGTGTCGCCGGTGACCAGCAGCTGCTGGGCCGCGAACGCGCGTCCGAAGTGCGCGGCCGCCCGCAGGATGCTGTCCGATTCCGGCAGCATCCGCAGCACGTCGGCGTAGACGCCTTCGGCGTTCCGGAAGTCACCCCGCTCGAGCATCCGGCGGGCGCCGGCCAGCGTCTGCCTGAAATCGCCCCCCTGCGCGGCTGCGGGGGCGGCGGCGAGTGCGACGGCCAGAAGCCCCGGGAGACAGTATCCGAGGCCGGAGGCCAGACGCCGCCGGCCACTGGCCACCGGACGGAGGCCGGAGGCCGCAGACCCGCGGCGAGCGACCCATCGGCAATCCGCGAAAAGCCTCATGGCAGTCCCTCCGTCGGGAGGATTCCGCTGAAGCGGGACTGCTGCCCCTGCGACACGAACTCCACAACGTGGACGCTGTGGATCGCAATCCGCGCCCGTCCCAGCAGCGCGACCAGCGGCTGCCCGGTGACACGATCGGAGGGATACTGGGCCAGCAGCACCTCGCACGCGTAGCCGGTGTGCGCGATCGTGGTCTTGCACTTGTGGAGAATCAGCTCCGCGTCATCGGCCGTGTTCGCCGCAGGATCGGTGATCGTGGTGTGCACGGAGAACACCGGCCGGGTGTCCGCGGCAGCCGCGACGTCCTCGGGTCGCACCGTCACTTCGGCGAATCCGGGGCGCGGAAAGGTCGCCGACGCCGCGATCGGGATTCGTCCGAACACCGCCACCAGCAGATCGGGAGACAGCAGGGTCGAGGGCGACGCCAACCGGGCCGCCCACTCCCGTTCCAGCGATGCAGGTTCCCACGCCGCCGGCTTCGCCTCACGACGGCTGAAGTCCACGTATCGATCGAAATCGATCGAGATATGCGACGGATTCATGCGCGGAACCGGGCCGTCGATCCGCAGGTCGAGCTGGCTGCCCGGGAGCTCCGGCGGCGCCCGCTCGACCCATCGGATCACCACCGTGTCGCGCGCCCCGGCCGCCCCCCAGTCGAAGAATCCGTAGGAGCGCTGGAGAAGCACGCGCACCGAGTCGGTCAGGCTCTCCTCGAGGGTGCGACAGACCTGCGAGCAGGTCTCGTCGTGCAGGCGCCGGCGATACGATTCGGCGTCGATGCGCAGCTCCAGGGCAACTGCCTGGCGCGCGGGCGGCGCAAACCGCCGTGCGTGCGCCGGCGCGCCTAACGCCAGCAGCGCCAGCGCCCCGGCGAACGCGCTAGTTCGTGCGACGTCGGAGTATGACATCGGAAAAGACCGCCGAAAGAGTGACCGTGTCCGCCGCCACCGTGTCCCCGACCGGCGAAAGCACGACGATGCCGATCGTCTCGCCCGCCTTCAATGCGCGCCGGGTTCGCACCTCCCGGAAGCGCATCCAGTCCCTCACCTGATCCTCCGCGTCGCGTTCATCGACACCGAACTGGCGGCGCACCGCCGCAACCCATCGCGGTCGCGCCAGCGCGGTGTCGGGATGCGCCGCCCCCGCCACCGAGAGGACCAGCGTTTCGATCCGGACCAGAGAATCGACCGCCAAGGTGTCACCTCGCCCTCCGTCCGCCCGCACCAGCAGCCGGAGCGGCTGGGGCCCCCCGAAGTCCGGAATGAAGCTTCCCATCGGAAGCACCTCCGCGGCGATGTTCGCACTGAAGTCCTCCGGATAGAGAAGCGTCCGCGGAAGGAACGGGAACAGGCGGAACTCCCGTGATCGCTCCTCCGTCTCCGTCCGCAGCCACTGGCGCCGCCCAATCGGTGGGATCAACACCAGAAAACTCGCCGACGGTTCCGAACTGGAAAGCTCGCGTTCCCCGCCTACGCTGCTCGCACCGTCAACCGAGCCGTTCATCCGGAAGACCCGGACCGGCGCTCCGGCCTTCGCCGCCGTCACGTGCACGCTCGACACAAACATCGACACCACCAGCGCCACGCCTAACGCCCACCACGCCCCTCGGGCCAGGCGCCGCGACTTCAGGTGCTGCCCGAAGTCGAGACGTGCTTTCTTGCGCGTCTCTTCCGGCACCAGGTTCCAGAGGAATCCCGCGCCACCCAGTGCCGCAAGCACCAGTCCGCCCGACTCCACGAATCCGTGCGCGTGCGCCTTGAGCCACGCGCCGCCTCCGATGAACAACCCGAGCAGCGGCCACAAGGCGACGTAGTCCCCGAGGCTTTCGACCCGCTTGGCGGGCGGCTTTTCAGGCTGTGGCACGGATGCTGTGCTGCAGCGTCGCCGAAATCCTCCGGAACTGTTCCCGTGACCGAACCACGTCCCAACGAGCACACTTTGTGTAATCACGGGCTCGGCGGCAAGACCCAAAGACTGCCGTGCGTGCCGTCAGTCGACAGCGCTCAGTTCTCAGCGGTCAGCCATCAGCGGGCAGCACCAGCCTTCGCGTGGCCGGCTCAGCTGTAACTCGACAGGCACCTCTGTGCAGCAGTAGATCTCCAACCGGCGAGCTCGACCTTGCCCGCACGCCACCGCACCAAGGCACGGAGTTCGCATCCTCTGACGACCGGTGATCACGCGAATCGCGTTTTCTTCATTCGGCATGTAAGATCACACCGTTTGCTGACCTCGGCTGGCGCGAACCGACCCGTCGTCCCGCGAGCCATGTGATCGGATTGCACCAACCCCCGTACGGAGAGGCAATCCATGAAGCGTCGAATCACGCGCACGCTCATCGTTCTCATCGGTGTTCTGGTCGTCGTCCCGGCCGCGATAATCGCCGTGTCGCCGAATCTCCGTGCCGAGGTGCGATCGCTGCGTGGCTGCCGGCAGCTGGCCGTCTCGGGATTCCGCCCGATCGCGGACAACCGGGCGGACCGGTTCCTCGGCAAGGTGAAGGAATTCACGGCCCTCTGCCGTGGCGGGGAGAGGGCCGTGGCCCAGCGGGGGACGCCCTGGGTTGACTGGTCGAACTATTGGGGCGCCGGCGACTCGACATCACGATCCAGCTCACCGCTCTTCGGCCATCTGTCCCGAAACGGCCGTGGGCTCGACGGGGCGCTGCTCGATCTCGAGTACCAGCGCATCGAGATGATCAAGTTCAACCTGTTCGACAACAACACGTATCAGGATTACGTCAGCGGTCTCGGTACGATCCATGGCCGCTCGGTCAAGGTCTGGCCGGCGATGCGCCTTCCGCCGAGCGATCCGCACTACAAGGACGTGGGCGGCGGTGGCCCTCAGGTGTGCAGCGGGGAGCTCATCCGCCATCGCACTCTTAGCGGGATCTGCAACGACATCAAGAACCCGCTGATGGGTTCGACCAATACCCTGTTCGCGCGCAACGTGCCGTTCGACGAAACGTTTCCGCTTCTCGGTGCGAACCCGCTCGTCAGGAACCGGCATGGGGACCGCATCGGACTCCTGCGGCCCGATCCCCAAGTGATAAGCCGCGAGTTGTTCACGCGCCAGCAGTCGGCGCCGGAGCGCTGCCAGGCGGGAACCAATTCGGGTCCCGACGCGCACTGCGACTACATCAAGGCGCCGTTCTTCAACGTCATTGCGGCGTTCTGGATCCAGTTCATGACGCACGACTGGTTCTCGCACCTGGACGAGGGCCAGAACGACCCGGCGACCATGGAGGTCGGCTGCAAGACCACCCGTGACGGAGACTCGGTGCGCGATCTCACACCAGCCGAGGTGACGGCGCTCGGATGCCGTCCGGGCGACCGGATGGACAAGGCGATCATCGCGCAAAACACGCCGGCACCCACGTTCGAGCACAACGGCCAGGCGTATCTCGCGCGCGCACCGGAGACCACGCGCAACACCAACACGGCGTGGTGGGATGCGTCGCAGATCTACGGATACAGCGATCGGTCGGCGCACCGGGTGAAGCGGGATCCAGGCGATTCGGCGAAGCTGCTGATGGTGCGGATCCCGGGCGACACCGCCGAGGGCGATCGCCAGGGGTATCTCCCGACGTTCGCCGCGGGCGATCCGATCAATCCCCAGTGGGCCGGGCAGGAATCGGTGGCCTTTCCCGACAACTGGTCGATCGGGCTCAGCTTCCTGCACAACGTGTTCGCGCGCGAGCACAACCAGTTCGTCGACGAATTCCGCCGGCGCACGGCCGCCGACCCCGATGGCGACTCGGGCCTTCGCGATCCGGCACATCCGGAACTCGTGAGTCGAAATCGCGACGTGACGCCGGAGCAGCTGTACCAGGCGGCCCGGCTCGTCGTGGCCGCGGAGATCGCGAAGATCCACACCATTGAGTGGACCACGCAGCTGCTGTACGACGAACCGTTGTACACCGCGATGAACGCCAACTGGTTCGGGCTGATCAGAAGCGACAACCTCGTCTCCCGGGTGCTCGACAAGGTGGCGGTGGACCTCAAGGGCAAGTCCGTGAAGGAATCCGACCAGACCACGTGGTATTCCGTATTCGCGTCGGGCGCCGGGATCATGGGCCTGGGAAGCCACAAGTACGCCAACCACGGCAACTTTCTTGGCCTCGACCCGAACGCGAAGGACATCTGGGACATCAGGAACCCGGACGATGTGAACGGCGGCGTGAATCATTTCGGCTCGCCGTTCAACTTCCCCGAGGAGTTCATCACGGTCTACCGGCTTCACCCCCTGGTCCCCGACCTCCTCGAGTTCCGCGACCGGCACGAACCGAACACCGTGGAGCGGATGGTGCCGGTGGTCTCGACGTTCCGCGGGCTCGCGACCCGGAACGAGCACGAGGGCGGTCTCTCCAACTGGGCGGTCACGATGGGGCGTCAACGCCTTGGCGCGCTCACCCTGGGCAATCATCCGCAGTTCCTCCAGAACCTGCCCATGCCGAGAATCACCGCCAGCAAGACGGGCCAGATCGACGTGGCGGCGCTCGACATCATCCGCGACCGGGAACGCGGCGTTCCGCGGTTCAACGAATTCCGCCGGCAGTACGGCCTCAGGAGCCTGACCAGCTTCGACGACTTCGTCGATCGGCGCCTCGACCCGCACACCGCCGATTCGCTCGAGATTCAGCGCGAGCAGGGATATGTGAAGAAGCTCAGGGACATCTACGGGACGCATCAGTGCGACGACTCGAAGCCGATCACGGCGGCGCAGAATATCGACGGCAAGCCGGTCACCGATTGTCTCGGTCACCCCGACGGCAGCGTGGTGGACAACATCGAGGACCTCGACGTGGTGGTGGGTTTTCTCGCCGAGGCCGCGCGCCCGCACGGATTTGCGATCTCCGAAACCCAGTTCAGCGTGTTCATCATCAACGCGTCGCGGCGGCTGTTCAGCGACCGCTTCTTCACGTCGAGCTTTCGACCCGAGTTCTACACGAGCCTCGGCGTGGAGTGGGTCACCAACAACGGACCGACCGGTGTGGTGAAGGAGGCTGGGCGGCCGAACGGACACGATGAGGTCGTGAGTCCGCTCAAGCGGATCCTGCTGCGGACGATGCCGGAGCTCAAGGACGAGCTGAGCGGCGTGGTGAACGCCTTCGATCCCTGGGGCCGCGATCGCGGGAGCTACTACTCGCTTCAATGGAAGGCCCGAAAGGGCGCGGAGGCGGATTCGGCTTTCCGGAAGCCGTAGCGTGACCAGCGGTGGAGCGGCGCGCGCCCCCGCGAGAGCGGGTGTGCTCGACGCACTGCGGCTGGGCGTGAGGCTGGCCGCGAACGCGCTTCGGGGAAGGCGCGCCGACGCAGGTTCGGCCGTGTGCGAGTGGGCGCGCGCCCTCACGAACCGCCCCGGCGGCGCGGACCCGGAGTTCGGCATCTTCGGGCGGACCGTCGAGCTCGTCACGGATCCGGAGCGCTCCGAAAGCGTGCTCGCCGGCCGGCCCGGTTTCGAAGGATATCCGGCAGGAGCGCTCAAGGCGAGCGCGATGGCGTTCCTCGCTCCCGGCGCGCTCACGATCGCCGACGGAGAATCCTGGTTGCTCCTGCGGCCGTTCAACGAACACGTGCTGGAGACCGGTCATCCGCACCAATTCGCGAAAACGATCCTGGAGCACGTGCGGGCTGCATTCGCGCGGCCGGTCCCCAACATCGAGGCGGTGCGCGCCGCGATGGGACGGGCGATGGTGCAGATCGTGGTCGGTGACGTTCCCAGGGGCCAACCGGATCCGGCCGCCGACGTCACGGCATTGTTCGCGGCGGTGCAGAGCCCGATACGACGCAAACTGTTCGGGTTCTCGTACCGTGGTCGCCGCGAGCGGCTGTATGCGCTGCTTGGTCGCAAGTGGGAGCAGGCGGGAGACGGAGGCGGCGAACAAACACTCGTCGCTCTGGGACGCAGGCTGGCGCCGGACGCCGATCGCAACCTGCTCCTGCAACAGATCCCGCACTGGATGTTCACGTTCACGGGCTCGGGCACCGACCTGCTCGCACGAACACTCGCCATGGTGACCTCGCGCCCCGGCGTGCACGCGCGCGTACTCGAGGAATTTCGGAGCGCCGGTCCGGCCGATCGCGCCGGGACCGTCGCGCGGCTCGTCTATCTCGAGGCGTGCCTCCTGGAGACGGGACGCCTCTTCCCGCCGGTCACCCGGACGTTTCATGCGGGACCCGCTGGTCGCGAGATCGTGCACTACTTCCCGCTGCTGCAGCGCGACGATCGCCTCGGGCCGAATGTCCACGGGTTTCATCCGGAGCGGTGGCTTGTCGCGCCGCGCGACGCCGCCGCGGCGGCGTCGAACCTGTTCCTGCGGGGACCGCGCGCCTGTCCGGGCATGGATCTCATCCTGTTCGTGTGCAAGGCGGCCGCGGCGATACAGCTCGGCGAGCTCGGGCTCTCGGCGCGCCAGGATCGGCTGACCCGCGATCCGTTGCCGATCTCGTTCCCGAAGTGGGACGCACCGTTCGGCGTTGGTGCGGCCGGAGAACCCGGGCGATGACGGAAGGCGCCGGCGGATCTGGCGGGCCTTCATCGATGGCGCCCGTGGATTCCAACAGGAGTCGGCCCATCCCGCCGCCGAACACCGGTTCGGCCTTGCGGAACTGGCTGGCCAGCGCATCAATGGCGCTCCTCCATTTCGAGCGCCGGTTCGACCCGTTCTTTCGCCCGGCCTTCGACGCCGTGCTACGCGATCCGATCGCGCGCGTGGTCACCGCGCTGATCAACGCGAAGCGTCCCAACGAGGGCCTGCGGATCGCCGAGGAGAAGCCGCTTCCGAACGAGGAGGCGTTTCTCGACTCGATCATCGCGACGTTCGAGAAGCAGATGCGCGGACTCTGGAAGCCCGGAGGCTTCGAGCGCGGGGGGAACACCAAGACCCATGGCATCGTGCGCGGAGAGTTCATTGTGCACGCCGATTTGCCGCCGGCGTTCCGGCACGGCATCTACGCCGAGCCGAAGACCTACCGCGCCTGGGTCCGATTCTCGGGGCCCGGGCCGTACGTGACCCCGGACATCGACGACGTCGGCTTCATGAGCATCAGCATCAAGCTGATGGGCGTGCCTGGCCCGAAGCTGATGGACGACGAGAGGTTCACCCTGGACGTGTTCGGCGTGTCGACGCCGACCTTCGTCACGCCCGACACCGAGGCGAACGCGCAGCTGCAGATCGAGAGCCTCCGGAACGCGCAGATCTTCTACTTCCTCAACTTCCATCGGCCGCATGTCCTTGACGGCATCATGCAGGCGCTCTGGATCAAGACGCAGAGCAGTCCGTTCGAGGCGCCGTACTTCAGTTGCGTGCCGTATCTGCTGGGCGAAGGCCAGGCCATGCAGTACTCGGTGTGGCCGAAGTCGAACCGGCGCACCCGCATCCCGCGCCTCCCGTTCCGTCCGCCTGACGACTACCTGCGCGACGCCATGGTCGCGGCTCTCGACCGCGGACCGGTGGAGTTCGACATCCGCCTGCAGCGGCAGACCGACCCGTACCTGATGCCGATCGAGAACAACGCGGTGCTGTGGCCCGAGCGGTTGTCACCGCGCGTGTCGGCCGCGACGCTGCGCATTCCGCCGCAGACCTTCACCTCACGGGCGCAAATGGATTTCGCGAGACGCCTGTCGTACAATCCGTGGCACACGATTGCGGAGCATCGGCCGTTGGGGAATCAGAGTCGCGCGCGCAAGCGCATGTACTGGACCTTGTCGCAGTTGCGGCACTCGATGAACGCGGTGCCGCATTACGAGCCCGACGGGGACGAGGTTTTCGAGTAACGGCGATGACTCCGCAATCGCAGTTCATGGTGCTGGCGCCGATCGATCCGCGGCGCGAGGCGGCCCTTCGCCAGCTGCTGGCGTCGATGAACGACGGGCCGGGATCCGTGAACCCGGACAACGGGCTGGTGCCGTTCGCGAAGTTCGACACCGTGCACGTCGCGCGATTCCTGATCATCGACGACCGGACGGTCGACGACGTGCGCGCGCACGGTCTGACCCCGGCCTCCTATCCGTTGTACCTCGCGTTCCTCGGCGACATCGACGGCGAGGCCGATGCGTTTCTGCGACAGGCCGCCCGGGTGGCGCCCGATGGATTGCGCTCGCTGTTCGCGTGCTGCGAGGGATTCACGCCCGACACCGATCTGTTGCGGTGGATGCGGGCGCACACCGTGCCGTCGGCGGCCAACTATGTGAATTGGGTCGGCCGAACGGTGCGCCGGGTCCGTGAGGAAGCCGCGCTGCGCGCGGCCATCGACCGCTTCGTGGAAAGCAACGCGCAAACGCTGGCCGGACTGCCGGCGACGGCGATCCACGCGGCGCTCCGGCAGTACGTCAACGGTGAGCGCGCAGCCGGACGCCTCAGCCTCTCACCAGACGAACCAACGCCGGCTGGCTGGCGTGTGCGCAACCTGATGCACCTGATCGGCGTCCCGGTGGCGCTGCTGATCGCGTCTCCGGTCCTCATACCGGTGGCGATCGTCACGCTCCTTCGTCTGCGATCGCTGGAGCGGACGGATCCGGAGCTCTGTTCCCGCGTCGACATGCAATACTCGGATGATCTGGCCGATCTGGAGGATCACGACGTCACCAATCAGTTCACGGCGATGGGGAGCCTGAAGCCCGGGATCGCGCGACTCTGGATGGCGATCGCCGCGTTCTTCCTGATCGATTACGCGGCCCGCCACGTCTTCACCCACGGCGGGCTGGCCCGGGTGCGGACGATCCACTTCGCGCGCTGGGTCTTTCTCGACGGCAGGAAGCGCGCGGTGTTCTTCAGCAACTACGACGGAAGCCTCGAGAGCTACATGGACGACTTCATCAACAAGGTCGGGTACGGGCTCAACATCGCGTTCAGCGGAGGCATCGGATACCCGCGAACCAGGTGGCTGCTGCTCGACGGGTGCAGCGACGAGCGCAAGTTCAAGGAGTACCTGCGCCGCCATCAGGTGCCGACCCAGGTCTGGTACAAGGCGTATCCGGGGATGACGGCGGTCGACCTGGAACGGAACGGCGGAATTCGCCGCGGGCTGGAATCGCCGGCGCTGAGCGAGGCCGAGGCGCGCGCATGGGTGGCGCTCCTGTGACGCGCGGCGACCTGGACTTTGCCGACGTGCAGGGCATCGTGCGCTTCGGCCACGGGAAGCTGACCCAGGCCGCGTACCTGCTGGCGCGTGTCAGGAATCCGGCGGCCGCGCGCGCATGGCTCAGATCCGCTCCGGTCACCAGCGCGGTGACGGTGACTCCCCCGCCATCGACAGCGTTGCAGGTCGCGCTCACCGCGGCGGGGCTGCAGGCGCTCGGCGTACCCTGGTCCGTAGTTGGCGGCTTCTCCGCCGAGTTTCTCGGCGGGATGGCGGCGGACAATCGCGCGCGCCGGCTGGGCGACGTCGGGAGCAATGCGCCGGCCCGGTGGGAGTGGGGGGCGGGCGGCCAATCGCGAGTGCCGCACCTGGTCGTGATGTTCTTCGCCGAGCCAGGGAATGGTGGCGTCGACGCGTTCATGCATCGCGCGCAGGGAAGCACCTGGACCGATGCGTTCGACCTGCTGCGCCGGCTGGACACCGGCGATCTCGGTGGGCTCGAGCCGTTCGGCTTCAGTGACGGAATCAGCCAGCCCGAGATCGACTGGCAGCAGGCGCGGGATCCCCTCCGCGCGCAGCTCGACTACACCAACGTCGTCGCGCTCGGAGAGTTTCTGCTCGGCTATCGCAATGAATACGGCAAGTACACCGATCGACCAGTCGTCGATGCCGATCCGGCGGCCGCCGATCTGCTCTCCGCCCAGGACGCGCCGTCACAGAAGGACGTCGGCCGCAACGGGACGTATCTCGTTATGCGCCAGCTCCGGCAGGACGTGCGGGGGTTCTGGCAGTTCGTCGCTCAGCAGAGCGGTGGCAATTTCGAGCGCGCCGACCAGCTCGCGGCGGCGTTCGTGGGGCGTACCCGGGCGGGCGAGCCGCTCGTGCCGGTTCAGGAGCAGCCGATTCCCGGCATCGGCACCAAACCCGATGCGATCCGGCTCAATCAGTTCACGTTCGACGGGGATCCGGCGGGCACCGGCTGTCCGTTCGGCGCGCACGTCCGGAGAGCGAATCCTCGCAACACCGATCTCCCGGGTCATCCGAGCGGGCTGGCGAAGCTGCGGGCGATGCTCGGTCTCGGCCGGCAGGTGTTCTACGACGACCTGACGTCATCGGTGCGTTACCATCGTCTGCTGCGGCGCGGCCGCGAGTATGGAGCCGGACTCACTCCCGCTGAGGCGCTTGCCCCCGCGTCAGGGTCGGATCCCGAGCGCGGACTGTATTTCGTCTGCCTCAACGCGAACATCTCGCGTCAGTTCGAATTTCTGCAGAACGCGTGGATCATGAACACCAAGTTCGCCGGAATGAGCGGAGAGAGCGATCCGCTGCTGGGTGGGCGTACCCCGGTTCCAGGATGTCCGGTGACCGCCGACTTTACGATGCCACAGGACGGCGCGGCGCCACGCCGCGTGAGCGGCCTCCCGCAATTCATCACGGTACGCGGCGGCGCGTACTTCTTCCTGCCGGGACTTCGGGCGCTGCGGTTCTTCGCGACCGAGCGCGGCGCCTGACGGGAACCGGATGAAACGATTGACCATGGCCGTGACCCAGGAGCACGTGGACGATCACACCCCGATGGGGGCGACGCTGCGAGACGGCGGCGCGACGTTTCGAACCTGGGCGCCATCGGCGCGCGAGGTCTACGTGATCACCGACGCGCTGGCGGCAGCGCGACAACCGGGGTGGGCGCCCGCGGCCGCGGATCTGCTCGTCCGCCGCGCCGACGGCTCGTGGGCGGGATTTGTTCCGGGCGTCGCGAACGGCACACCCTACCGGTACTGGATTGTCGGTGAAGGCAGCACCGGCTTCAAGCGAGACCCGTATGCGCGGGAGCTCGGCACTGTCCCGGCGTTTCCCGATTGCGACTGCCTGGTACGGCCGTCGAACGACTACCCCTGGCATGACGACGGCTTTCGGGTGCCGGCGTTTCGCGATCTGGTGGTTTACCAGTTGCACGTCGGCACCTATTACGCCGCGGATGCCGCTGGACAAGATCAGCGTGAGACGCGACGAGGCAGGTTCCTCGACCTCCTTTTTCGCATCGAGTATCTGCGCGATCTGGGCGTGAATGCCGTTCAGCCGCTGCCGATTCAGGAATTCCCGTCGATGTTCAGTCAGGGATACAACGGGACGGACTACTTCTCGCCGGAGACGGACTATCACGTGGGTGACGCGGATGAGCTCCTGCGCTACCTGCACGAAGCCAATCGGCTGCTCGGCCAGCATGGCCGTCCCGCGCTCTCTGTTGGCGACATCACTTCGGCAACCAATCAGCTCAAGTGCGTCGTCGACCTGTGCCACCTCAATGGCATGGCGGTGATTTGCGACGTTGTGTACAACCATGCCGGCGGCGGGTTTGATGATCACAGCATCTACTTCTACGATCGCCGACCGTTCGGGTCGAACAACGAGAGTCTCTTCTTCACCGACGAGGGATGGGCGGGGGGACTGGTGTTCGCGTTCTGGAACGCAGGCGTGCGCGGCTTTCTCGGGGACAACGCGACTTTCCTCCTCGACGAGTATCACGTCGACGGCCTGCGTTACGACGAGGTGAGTGTGATCGACGACTTCGGCGGCTGGACCTTCGCGCAGGAGCTGTCGAGCCGCGTTCGCGCGGCGAAGCCGGAGGCCATTCAGATCGCGGAATACTGGAAGGACTCGCGCTGGCTGGCGGTGCAGCCGGTTCCCACCGGGCTTGGCTTCGACGCTGCGTGGTCCGATCGGCTCAGGCGAAGCGTGCGTGCCGCGGTCGGCGCCGCGGCCCACGGAGCATCGGCGCCGGTGGATCTCGATGCGGTGGCCGGCGCCCTGCTCGCGCCACCCGGTTTCTCCGACGCGTGGCGAGCCGTACAGTTCCTGGAGAATCACGACATCCTGCTCCTCGACCACGCAGACCGCGAGCCGCGAGTATCGCGGCTGGCCGATGGAGGCAATCCGCGGAGCTGGTATGCGCGGAGCCGGGCGCGCGTGGCCACCGGTCTGCTGCTGTCGGCGCCCGGCATTCCGATGCTGTTCATGGGCGAGGAGATCCTCGAGGACAAGTATTGGAGCGACAACCCGGAGGCGGCGCCCGGGACGCTGGTATGGTGGGACGGCCTCGACGTGGACGCCGTGATGCGCGACTTCCTCGCGTTTGCCGGTGACCTGGTGCGAACGCGGCGATCGCTTGGTGCGCTTCGCTCGGACCTCGTCAACCCGTTTCACGTCCACAACGACAACCGCGTCCTCGCCTTTCACCGGTGGGTGGAGGGTGCGGGCGAAGACGTGGTGGTGGTGGCGAGCCTGAGCGAAACGGCGTATTGGCGGTACGAGCTCGGCTTTCCGCGTCCCGGCCGGTGGCGCGAGGCGCTGAACAGTGACTACTACGATATGCGGCCGAACCGGCAGATGGTGGGGAATCTCGGCGCGATCGAAGCGACCGGCCGCCCGATGCACGGGCTCCAATGTTCGGGCACGGTGAACATTCCGGCGAACGGGATTCTGATATTCGCCATGGAATAGCGTTCGAACCTGGATCGGATGCTGCCGCTCAGAACCTCAGCGCGAAGTGGATGAGCCGGTGCGCGTGCGGTTTTTCCTTCCCCCAGTACACGATCCCCAGGAAGACGCCCGGGCTCACCTGGCGAATCTCGTCGCGGATCCACTGCGCGACGATCGACGTGTGCGAGTAGTCGAGCACGATGCACTCCTTCTCATCGAGCCAGCTCGGCCCCTTGAACACTTCGGCGACGATCGCCTGATGACCGAGCAGCAACAGGCGGTTCTTCAGCCAGCCACGCGCCGGGTTCGCGGGATCGCGCTCGAAGACTTTCCCCTTCCAGGTGAAGATGTGAACGAATTTCGCGATCGCGTCCGACACCTCGTGGCCGGGGGCGATGATGGCCGTGCCCTCTCCCTCGCCGGTCGGGATCTCACCAGCAGGACTCGCGCGGAAGATTTCGTCGAGCTTGTCGCCGGACAGTTTGAGAAAGTCCGCGGGGTTGGTGATCGGCGCCTGGTTGGTTGCCATTTGAGTCACTCCGGCTCGGGCACGAGAAGGTCTGCTGACGGTTGTGGAGGGAGCCAACGGTAGCCGTCCCGCCGGTCGGAATCTGTTTGCGCTAGGTCGCAGCGCAAGCAATTCCGGCGAACACAGCCATTCAACATTCCCGATGGATCGCCCGCACTGCGCGCGGCACGGACTTCATTCCGTTCTTCGCGAGCACCGCGTTGAGCGCATCGAGGTAGTTGCCGTTGATCGCCTGCCAGTCCGCAACGGCCGTTCCGAGATCGGCGCAGGCTGCGGCAAATCCTTTCAACACACTCGCGGTCGGTGCGAAGTCACCGTTCTCCTGCGCGGTAAGTTCGCCGAGCAGGCGGCTGTGCGCGGCGGCGAAGTTCGGCGTCGGCGGAGGCCCGCCACCGCGGCCGCCGAAGCCGCGCCCGCCGCCGGCCCTTCCACCCACGCTGTCGACCTCGGCGCGGAAGGATTTGATCGCGCGCGCCAACTCCGATGCCGTGTCCTTCGGCATCACACTGTCGAGCGCGGTCCGCATCGCCTCCACCTGATGGTAGGCCTGCCACGCCGCCGTCACGTCCACCTGGAGCTTGCGCGTCAGCGCCGACTGGGCACGCAGCTCTGCGGCGGATGCCGGTGAGCGCGGATCGTTGGCGACCGTCGCGGTCTCGGAGTACGTCTTGCCCTGCACCGTGAGCCGGATGGTGTACGTGCCGGGCGGCGCGAATGCGCCCTGCGGCGCCGCGGGAGTCTGACCGGGGTTCGCGTTGATCTCGAAGGAATGGGTGAACGCCGGAGGATCATCGTAACGGAAATCCCAGCTCACCCGATTGGTCCCCATGCGCGTGGGCAATGGGCTCGGCGGCGCAAGCCAGAAGTTCGGGAATGGCGGCTTCGCGGCTTCGGCAACGGGCGTGATCGGCGCGCTCGAGTAGTGCCTGACCACCGCACCGTCGGCATCGACGACGTCGAGTGTGATGTCGCCCGAAGGCTTCGACCCGAGCCAATAGTAGATGACCATGCCGTCGGGCGGGTTGAGCGCGTACGGGACGTCGGGTTGAAACGGTGTGTCGGCGTTCACGTTGCGGCGCACGCGTACCGATGGGTCGGGCCTGAAGAGGTGCACCGGCTCGCTGGCGATCGCCGGCGTCATCTGACGCAGCACCGCCGCGTCGTCGAGGATCCAGATGCCGCGTCCGTACGTGCCGACGATCACGTCGTTCCCCTGGAACGCGATCGCGCGATACGAGGTGTTAGGCAGGTTGAGGCTCAGCGACTGCCAGCTGTCGCCGTCGTCGAACGACACGTACATCCCGGTCTCGGTGCCGGCGTAGAGCAGCCCGGTGTGTCGGGGATCGGCACGCACCACGCGCACCGAACTCCCGGCTGCCTCTCCGGTGCGCAGGCCGTTCGTGATCTTCGTCCACGTCTTGCCGAAGTCCCTGGTGCGGAACAGGTAGGGGGCGAAGTCGCCGGTCCGCAGCAGGTCGATCGCTGCGTACGCCTCGCCCGCCATTGTGGGCGACGTATCCAGTCCCTCGACGAGGGCGCGCGCGGCAAAGGGCAGGTCGGGGATCGACACATCGTCCCACGTTTTTCCCTCGTCCCCTGTCACCTTGATCAGTCCGTTGTTGAGTCCTGCCCAGATCGTCCCGCGCCCCACCGGCGACGCGGCAAGGGTCTCGATGGCCCCCGCAGGAAATCCGCCAGGGGTCGGTGGCGCGGAATCAGGCGGCGGACTCATCCCCTTCGGATAGCCGAGGTCAGGGCTGATCTTCGTCCAGTGCGCGCCGCCGTCGACCGTGGACATGACGAACTGGAAGCCGGCGATGAGCTCGTGCTGATTCCACGGCGCCCAGACCAGCGGCATCGACGAGGTGCTGCGCGCCCGCAGGCCGGGGTCCGCGGTCGGGCTCACGTTGATCCACTGTGCCGATGGATAGCTGATCTTCACGATGCCGGAGCCGCTCGCATACACGATGTTGGAGTTGAGCGGGTCGGCGACGATCGTCCCCCACTCCCATCCGTTCACCGGGCCCCAGTCGAGCGGCGTGATCTCACCGAGGTCGCCGCGACTGCGCTGGCGGATGGCGCCCGCATCCTGCTGTGTGGCGTAGATCCAGTACGGGAACGAGTTGTCGACGGAGATGTGATAGACCTGCTCGGTGGACTGGTTGTACCAGTCGCTCCAGTTCCGCCCGCCGTCGAAGGTGACGATGGCGCCCTGGTCGTAGCCGAGCAGAATGCGCTGCCCGTTGGTGGGATCGATCCAGTGCGCCTGCGGATCGTCGCCGCCCGGCGCGCCGCGGAATCCGGTGAACGTGTTGCCGCCGTCGGTCGACTTGTAGCTCGCGGTATTGAAGGTGTACACGACGTCGGGATTCGTCGGGTCCACGAACACGCCGCAGTTGTAGCCGCCCTGACCGTTGCGGATGCGCTGGTCCGTGGGATCCATCTGGCGCCACGTCGCGCCGCCGTCATCGGAGCGATGGAGCCCGCCGTTGTCGATGAGGTACACGCGGCGTGCATCGGTATTCATCGCGACCGCGATGGACGTGCGGCTGGCCGAGAGGCGTGGCAGGCTGCCGCCCATAAGCTCCTTCCATGTAACGCCGCCGTCGGTGGACTTGTAGACCGACGTGCCGGTGGGTCCGGTGGCTCCGCCGCGCCCACCCCGACCACCGCCTCCACCACCCGCAGGCGGCGGTGTGATGCCGGAGGGTGGCGGCGGTGCGGTGTAGTGGCGCATCGTCGTCGCGAAGACGACATCGGGTCGGTCGTACGCGATCGCGATCTTCTGCACTCCGATCGTATCGGCGACAAACAGCGTCTTGGTCCAGGTCACGCCGCCGTCGGTGGAGCGATACACGCCGCGCGTGTCACTCTTCGCGTGCAGGTCGCCCTGCGCGGCAACCAGGACCACATCCGGGTTGCGCGGGTCCACGACAATGGATGGAATCTGCTTGCTGGAATCGAGGCCCATGTGCGTCCATGTCGCGCCCGCGTCGGTGGACTTGTAGACGCCGTTGCCTTCATTGATGACGCCACCGGTGACCTGGTCTCCCGTACCCACGTAGATGACGTTGCCGTTTGAGGGCGCCACCTCGATCGAGCCGATCGACGACACGTCTTTCACTCTGTCGAACACCGGGTACCAGACCTGGCCCGCACTCGTGGTCTTCCAGACGCCGCCGGCTGGCGTGCCGACATAGTACGTGCCGGGTTCGCCGATCACGCCTGACGCCGCGGAGATGCGTCCGCCGCGAAACGGGCCGACGTTGCGCCAGACCAGTCCCGAGAGGAGGTCGGGCTTGATCGGCACCGCCGCTCCGGCGACCAGGAGGGAGGTGAGAGCGAGTGCGGCGCGAGACCGCGACGCGAGTGAGATCATGCGCTTCAACATGTCGGGAGGCCGGAGGGTGTTCGAAGAACCGGATAATTACGCGCGGCCGGGCCGATTGGATAGTGTGGTCGGCCGCTCCGGGCGCAGATGGTGCAGCCGCGTCCGATGGCGCTTAGAGGCGGCCGCGCCTCACGTTTCCCATCTATGGACGCAACGTTCGGCCCCCGACATTGCCTTTATCGCCCACGACCCAACTCACGCGGAATCGCCGGCGCCGCGGTGCGTCCTCGCCGCTACCGCACGATCTTCAAGGCCCCCTCGCTGGACGACACGTACATCGTGTCGCGCTGCAGGAACGCCCCGAATGCACGATATCGCCAGCGGAGCGGTGGATTGTGAACGACAGCTTGCCGGGGTGAAGGTGCCGTCGAGATCCGAAAAAAGGCCCAGCGAAGGATGATTCTCCTCTCCGGTGAAGGTGCCGGAGGCCGTGCTGTCGTCACCCGACGCCAGGCTGAAGGTGTGCGTGTCGTCCAGCAGGTCGTGCCAGGTGTTGCCGATTATGAAGTCGCGGCAAGTCTGCCTCCAATACCCGGCTGCCCTCGCCGCCTTGCCGAGCGATCGTTCGAGGTACAAGATCAGCGTATCTCCAACACCCACGTGGAGCCACCATGTTCGTGCCCCGTTCGTTCCGACCCGCCGGCCTTCGTACCATCTCGATCCTCGCCGTCGGCGCCGTGCTCCTCGCACCCGCGGCGGGAGCGCAAACGCCCGAGCCCATCAGATTCGCGCGCACTCCGGCGGTGGCCAGCGACGGACGCATCGCCTTCGCCTACCAGGACGACATCTGGACCGCGGATGCCGGTGGCGCGAACCCGCGACGCCTCACGCTCAACCTGGCGCGGGACTTCGGGCCAAAATTCTCGCCCGACGGCAAGTGGATCGCCTTTACCAGCAACCGCACCGGCAACGACGATGTCTTCGTGATGCCGTCCACCGGCGGCGAGCCGCGACAGCTCACCTGGTACCCGGGCCCCGATCAGGTCCAGAACTGGATGCCCGACGGGCAGTCGCTGATCATCTCGAGCAACCGCGGTTGGAACGCCTTCGGGTCGCCACTCTACCGCCTGCCGCTCGACGGGCAGCCGGCCACCGCGCTGCCAACCGGCTACGCCGCCGCCGGGAGCATGAAGCAGGACCTGTCGATGGTCGCCTACAACAAGCGCCTCCCCTCGGCGTGGCGAAAAGGGTTTCGCGGCAACGCCACCGCCGACATCGCCGTGCTCGACGTGAAGAGCGGCTCGATCAGCGACATCACCGATACCGATCCGGCGCAGTTCCGCACCTACGTGAACGACGTGTTCCCGATGTGGGGCGCCGACGGCCTGATCTACTACGCGTCCGAGCGCGATGGCACGTACAACATCTGGCGGATGACGGCGAAGGGCGGCTCTCCACAGCAGGTGACGACCTACAAGGACAACGGCGTCTTCTTTCCGTCCATGTCGCCCGACGGCAAGCGGATCATCTACCAGCGCGACTTCGATCTCTACACCCTCGACGTGCCTAGCGGGGCTCCGAAGAAGGTGTCGATCCCGTTGTCGTTCGATGCCAAGATCAGCGACCTGGAACTGCTCGCCACCGACGCGCGGGCCGAGGGGTTCAGCGTGTCGCCGACCGGCGACTACCTGGCGGTGGACTTTCATGGTGAGATCATGGTCGTGCCGGCCGAATCCGGCATCGGAGAGAAGACGCCGGTGACGGCATCGCCGTCGCGCGACCGGAACGAGGTGTATTCCCCCGACGGCAGGAAGATCGCCTACGTCTCGGACGAAACCGGCGACGAGGAGGTCTGGGTGTTCGACCTCGCGACCGGCGTGCGCAAGCGGCTCTCGCAGCAGGAGTCGGAGAAGTCGGACCTCACCTGGGCGCCCAATTCGCAGAAGCTCGCCTGGACGGCGGCCAATCGGATCTTCGAGGTCGACCTGGCCGGCGGCGCGCCGCGCGAGCTCGCGTACAACCCCGCCGGCGGCTACAACCTCTCGGAGTATTCCGGCGACGGAAACTGGCTCGTGTACACGAAGCGCGACGACGATCAGAACGCCGACACCTACTTGTACGACATTCGCGCCCGCAAGGAGTACGACGTCACCCAGAGTCCCGGCACCGATGGCGAGGGGCTGCTCACGCCGGACGGAAAGACCCTCGTTTTCGTCTCCAATCGTGACGGGGCACAGAACCAGCTGTTTGCCGTCTCGCTGGCCCGACTGACCGAGGATCCCGACGATCCGCTCGTTCGCGAGCGCGTGCGGCGGGCGGCCCAGGCCGCGGGCGGAGGCCGCGGCGGACGCGGCGGCGCGGCACCCGACAGCGGATCGGGGCCGACGCGTATCGATCTCGAAGGCATCGAGAAGCGCGCGGTGCAGCTCACGCGCGGCCCGGCCGGCGTCTCCGGTTTCTTTCTGTCGAACGACGGTCGCACGGTGTACTTCGCCGTCGGCGGCGGATTCGGTGGACGCGGTGGCGGTCGCGGTGGTGCGGCGGCAACTGGCGCAGCCGCCGGCCTTTTCGCGATCGGGATCGACGGGCGCGATCAGCGCCGCATAGCTGCCGGTACGTTCTCGGGCATGCAGCCCACCGCCGATCGGCGGACCATCTTCTTCCGCGCGCCGGGCCGCGCCGGGGGCGACGGCGCTCAGGGCGGCGGACCACCACCGGCCGGGTTCGAGATCGATCGCCTCGCGATCCCTGCAGGTACCGGTGCAGGCGGTGGCGGCGGCCGGGCCGCGGGCGCGGCCGGAGGGGGAGGCGGTGGCGGGGGCGGGGGCGCTGCAACCGCGCAGAGCGGCGAGCGCGTGAACTTCTCGTTCCAGGTGCGCGTCGACCAGCGCGAACAGTGGAAGGAGATGTTCGGCGAGGTGTGGCGCGCGATGAAGTACCGCTACTACGACGCCTCGATGAACAACCACGACTGGGCGGCGATTCGTTCCAGGTACGAACCGTTGCTCAAGTACGTCGGCACCAACGAAGATCTCTACGATCTGGGCAACGCCATGATCGGCGAGATTAACTCGTCGCATACGGGCGTGAGCGGTCCGCCCACCCATGCGGTGCCCGACATCTACCGTTCGCGATTCCTCGGCTTCGAGATGGAGCCGGCCGGCGCGAGGTACCGGATCACGCACGTCTATCGCGATGGACCGGCCGACAAGGAGTGGCTGGGCCTCGCGGTGGGCGACTACGTGCTCGCCATCGACGGCCAGGACGTGAAGGCCGGCGACAACTACTGGAAGATTCTCTCCAGTACCGCCAACGACTACGTCCCGGTGAAGGTCGCCAAGGGCGCCGACGGATCGAATGCCCGCACGGTGCGCATCGCCAGCGTGGAATCGCTCAATAACATCAAGTACGAGGAATGGGTGGCCGACAACCGTGACGAGGTGGAGAAGGCCACCAACGGCGAGATCGCGTACGTGCACATCCGGGCCATGAACCAGCCGTCGCTGGCGCGGTTCGAGAACGAGATCGACCGCTTCTGGAACAAGAAGGGCATCATCGTCGACATCCGGAACAACGGCGGCGGCAACATCGACCAGGAGTTGCTCGACATCCTCGAGCGGCGCCCGTACGAGTTCTGGAACAACCGCAACGGCGCGCGCACCTGGGGGCGCCGTCCTCGTCAGGCAATCGCCGGACCCAAGGTGATGATGGTGAACGCGCGCTCGGCCAGCGACGCCGAGGTGACGCCGATGGGGTTCCGCGAGCTCGGGCTGGGGCGCATCGTGGGAAATCCCACCTCGGCCCAGGTGATCGCGACCGGCAGTTACGGGTTGATCAACGGCGGCGCGGTGCGCACTCCGGGGTCGCTGGTGGTGACGTGGGACCCGTCGAAGCCGAACAACTACGGGGTGAACCTCGAGGGCTACGGCGTGCCGCCCGACGTCTGGGTGAAGAACTCACCCACCGACGAGGTGAAGGGGGTAGATCGCGAGCTCAAGGCCGCGATCGACGAGGCGTTGAAGATGCTGAAGGAGGGACCGGGGAAGCGCGTGACGAACCAGTAGCCTCGTACGCCGGCTCGGATGGTCGTGCCCGCCGGCTGGAGCCGGTCACTTGCTCGAGCGGGCCTTGACCAGCCGTAGATCGGCGTACACGTTGCGGAGTAGACCGTCGGTCCAGTCATGCGGTCCAGTCCGCCAGTCCACGCCGTCACGCCGATCCCGGCGCCATGCCACGCGATCGATTCGACAAGCTCGATCCCCACAAGCAGCAGCGGCTCTACGAGGCCGCGGCCGACGAGTTCGGCAGCCACGGGTTCGACCGCGCATCGCTCAACCGCATCATCGACCACGCGGGCATGAGCAAGGGCTCGCTCTACTACTACTTCGACGACAAGAGCGACCTCTACGCCACCCTCGTCGAGAAAGCCACCACCACGCTGGTCCGGCTCGTTGCCGGCTTCCGCCTCGATGAGCTCACTGCCGAATCGTTCTGGCCGTCGCTCGAGGGCGCCATCCGCCGCTCGGCCGACTACCTGCAGCGGAACGAGTGGTTCGTCCGCCTCGGCCGGTCGTTCTACCGGGTCCGCGAGGGAGCGGGCCGGGCCAGCACCGGCCGCGTCTTCGCGTGGATCCGCCGCTGGACGGCCGCGGTCCTCCGACGCGGCCAGGCGTTAGGCGTCGTCCGCACCGACCTCCCGCTCGATCTCCTTGTCGAGCTGACCCTCGCGGTCGGCGAAGTCGGGGACCGCTGGGTGTTCGAGCACTGGAAAGCAATGAGCCGCCGCGATCGCGAACAGACCCTGGCCGCCGAGATGGACGCGTTCCATCGGCTGCTCGAGCCGCGGGAGGCGTCCGCGCCGGCGATCGGCCCACCGTCGCGCCACACCAGTCACGCGCGGGAGCACCGATGATGCCTCGCATCGCGGCGCGGGCGGAAACGCGCATCGGGCCGTGGCCCCGCCCCCGCGGCAGCGGATCGCTGCGCGCACTGGTGCGTCTCGCCACGCTCGCATGCGCGGGGGCCGTGCCCTGCGCCGCAACCGCGCAGACGCCGGCCCAGATCGTCGATCGCGTCGACCAGCTGCTGCGCGGCTCTTCCAGCACCGGCTCGCTCACCATGAGCATCACCACCAGGCAGTGGTCGCGCTCCATCGACCTCAAGCTCTGGTCGCTGGGCACCGACTATGCCCTGCTCCGCGTCACGGCACCCGCCAAGGATGCCGGGACCGCGACCCTCAAGGTGAAGAACGAGGTCTGGAATTACCTCCCGCGCGTCGACCGCACCATCCGGATTCCGCCGTCGCTCATGAGCGGTGCCTGGATGGGGTCGCACTTCACCAACGACGATCTCGTGAAGGAGAGCCGGCTGGTGCGCGACTACGACATCACCATCGACTACCAGGGCGACCGGGACGGGGTGCGGGTCTGGGAGTTGGCGCTGGTACCGAAGCCCGACGCCGCCGTGGTGTGGGGGAAGATCGTGATGCAGGTGCGTCAGGCCGATCTCATGCCGGTCTGGGAGCGCTACTACGACGACGCCGGTCGCCTGGCGCGCTCGATGACTTTCGGCGATTACCGGACGATGGGGGGCCGGCTCGTTCCGGCCACCCTGACCGTGGTGCCGTCGGACAAGCCTGACGAGCACACGACCATCACCTACCACACGCTCTCGTTCGACGTCGGGCTCGCGCCGGCCTTCTTCTCGCTGCGCAACCTCCGGAGCGGCGGCTGACATGGCCGGCGGCTCAATCTGGTGGCGCATCGCCTTTCGCAACCTCGGCCGCAACCCCAAGCGCACCGTGCTGGCCGCCAGCGCGCTCGCGTTCGGCTTTGCCGCCGCCATCGTGATGGCCGCGGTGTCGGACGGCATGACCGCCGAGATGATCGAGAACGGGACGCATGCCCTGTCGGGCCAGATCCAGCTCCATGCCCGCGACTACCTGCCGGCGCGGCACATCTACGACACGATCGGCGACAGCGCGGTGGCGGTGGACCAGCTCGTCGCGGCGGTCGAGGCGCAGCCGGGCGTGCTCGCGGCCGCCCCGCGCGTCTACGGCGCCGGCCTGCTGAGCACCGCGGCCCACACCGAGGCGGCCCTGATCGTCGGGATGGATCCGGCCCGCGAACCGGGCGGTCAGCCGCCTGGCGGCAAGCATCAGCCGGGGTCGGGCGCCGCGCGAGGGCACGAAGGAGATCGTCATCGGCAGCGAGACCGCACGGCGGCTCCACGCGGCCGTCGACACCCAGATCGTTGTGGTCGCGCCGGCCGCCGACGGGTCGTTAGGCAACGATCTGTACGTGGTGAGCGGCGTCTTCCACACCGGCCTCGCGGACCTGGATGCGGGCGTGGCGGTGATGCCGCTCGGCGCCCTGCAGGCACTGCTCGTGCTACCCCCCGGGCGCGTGCACGAGATCGCCGCGTCCGTCCGGCGGCCCTGGGACGCCACGGCGATCGCGCACGCCGTCGCCGCCACTCCGGCCGTGGCCCGGGCCGGCCTCGCGGTGGAGTCGTGGACGCAGTTCCGCCCCGAGCTCGCCTCGTATGCCGCCCTCGCCCGTGGGTCGAACGGGCTGCTCATCGGGATCGTCTTTCTGATGGCGATTTTCGGGGTCACCAACACCCTGCTGATGAGCACCTTCGAGCGCCGCCGCGAGTTCGCGGTCGAGCAGGCGCTCGGCGTGACCGACGGCGCGGTCGCGCGCACGGTCGTCTACGAAGGGCTCGTCCTGGGGCTCTGCTCCCTGCTCGCCGGCGCGCTCCTCGCCGCGCCGATCCTGTACTGGTGGCACGCCGCACCGCCCGATCTGAGCCGCCTCGTCGGCAACTTCACCGTCTCCGGCGCGCTGGTGCGGCCCGTGTTGCGCGCCGAACCATCGTGGGGCGTGCCGCTGCAGGCGGCGGCCGCGCTGCTGGTGACGTCGATGCTGGCGGCGCTCTATCCCGCGTTTCGCGCCACCCGGATTCCGCCGGCGGATGCGCTGGGAGGGCGCGAGTGAACCACACCGGCGTGCTGCTCCGGCTCGCGGTCCGAAACGTTGCCCGCCAGCGCCGCCGCAGCCTGCTCATTGCCCTCGCGATGATGCTCGGCGTCGCCCTGCTCATCATCTTTCTCGCGTTAGGCGACGGGATGCACTCCCAGTGGATCGATGCCGGCGTCCGGCTCGGCGACGGCTACCTGACGGTGGAGTCTCCCGCGTATCGGCGCACCGGCAACCTCGACGATCGCCTCGGCGCACAGGTCCTCGCCGCGGTCGAACGCGCGCTGCAGGACCCGACGGTGACCCAACGCATCACGGTCGCGGCGCCGCGGCTCACCGTCAGCGCGCTTGCCAGCTCTGCGACGTCGGCACTTCCGGTCGGCGTGAGCGGCGTCGATCCCGCGATCGAAAGCGCGCTTCTCCGCCCTGCCACCGAAGATCGACAGCGGCCGGTTCCTCCAGCCGGCCGACCGCCTCGGCGCGGTGGTGGGGACCGGACTCGCCCAGCGGCTGGATATCGGCGTCGGATCGCGCTTCGTGCTCACCTCGCAGGGCGCGTCGGGAGAGGTACAGGAGCAGCTGGCGCGCGTGGTGGGAATCTTCCACACCGGTATCCGCGAGGTCGACGACGGCGTGGTCGACATCCCGCTGGTAACCGCGCGGCAGTGGCTCGGCGTGCCGGGCGCCGCGACCTCGGTCGCGATCCTGGTGCGTGATGAGCGCGACGTCACCCCGGTCGTCGACCGCCTCACCCCCCTGCTGCCGCAAGGTGCGCGCGCCTTTTCGTGGCGGGAGACGTCGCCCGAGCTCGACGCCGCGGTCCGGATCGACAACTTCGGCAATTACCTCTTCAACGCCATCCTGCTGGCGATCGTCGCGCTCGCTGTGCTGGAGGCGCTGCTGGTGTCGGTGCTCCACCGCCAGCGCGAGTTCGGCGTCCTGCGGGCGATGGGACTCGCGTCGCGCGAGACGTCGGTCGTGGTGCTCGCCGAAGGCATCACGCTCGCGGTCTTCAGCGGCATCGCCGGCATGGCGCTGGGATTCTGCGTCACCTGGATGCTCGGCCGGCACGGGCTCGACCTCACCCGATTCGTCGGCGACAATCTGTCGATCTCCGGCGCGGTGGTGAGTCCGGTGGTTCACCCCGCGGTGCGGCTGGCCCGCGCGTGGCAGGGCGTCGTCGTGGTGATCGTACTCGGCATCCTCTCTTCCCTCTATCCCATGTGGCAGGCGGCGCGCATCGACCCCGCCACCGCCATGCAGAGCGAGCAATGATTCATGCCTGACGAGAGACGCTTCGCCGTGCGCACCGAGGCGCTGTGGAAGATCTACCCCCAGGAGCCGGCTCCGGTGGAAGCGGTGCGCGACCTGACGCTCGAAGTGGAGCGAGGGGAGTTCCTGGCACTCGCCGGCCCATCGGGCTCGGGGAAGTCCACCCTGCTCAATCTGCTCGGCGGCCTCACCCGCCCCACCCGCGGCCACATCTGGGTCGATGACGCGGAGCTCGGCGGGATGAGCGATCGTGCGCTGGCGCATCTTCGGCTGCAGCGCATCGGCTACGTCTTCCAGGCGTTCAATCTCCTGCCCGTGCTGTCGGCGATGGAGAACGCCGAGTTCACGCTGCTGCTGCGCGGGGTATCGGAGCGGGAGCGTCGGGAGCGGGTGCGCGAGCTGTTCGCGCGCATCGGGATGACCGGGCTGGAGGATCGCCGCCCCGGGAAACTCTCCGGCGGACAGCAGCAGCGGGTGGCGGTCGCGCGCGCCGTGGTGGGACGTCCGGCGCTCGTGCTGGCGGACGAGCCCACCGCCAATCTGGACTCCGCCACCAGCGACGCGTTGCTGACGGTGATGGAGCGGCTCAATCGCGAGGAAGGCACGACGTTCGTCTTCTCGACGCATGACCCGCGGGTAATGGAGCGTGCGCGGCGGCTGGTCCATCTGGTGGATGGGGCCGTGGCGAGCGACAAGCGGCGCGCGTCTCCGGCCTGATGCGCCCGAAGCCCCCGCGTCGCGCGCGGGCTCTCGCGCCGGCGCTGCTCGCCGCGCTGGCGTGGCTGCCGACGAATGCGGCCGCTCAGACACGTCCCGTCACCGGCTACTATCAGAATGTGCTCTTCGGTGTGGAGCGCCGCGCGCCCGTCTCGGGGGGCGTGAGCGACGCCCAGCGGGCGCGCGTCATGCTCGACCTGAAGCGTGGCCCGTTAGGCATGTCCCTCGCGTACGAGCAGCGATTCACCTGGCAGAGCAGCAGGGAGGGCCTCGCCGCCGGACTCTTCCCGGGCCTTTCCGACGCGACGAGCGGCCATGACGGCGACTGGATGCGGCTCGACGGGACCCTGCACGAAAGTGCACGCGTGTCGTGGCGCCAGCGCGTCGATCGGGCGGCGCTGAGCTTCGCGTCGGGCCCAGTCACGGCGACGGTCGGGCGTCAGGTCATTTCCTGGGCGACCACGCTGTTTCTCACGCCCGCTGATCCCTTCCGGCCGTTCGATCCCGCCGATCCCTTCCGGGAGTATCGCACCGGTGTGGATGCGGTGCGGGTGCAGTGGTTTGCGGGCCCATTCTCAGTGGTGGACGTGGTCGTTCGTGGTGCGTCCTATGGCAGCGAGCACACCCTCACAGCGCTCGCCCGAGGGAAGACCTCGGTGCGAGGCTGGGAGCTGTCGGCGTGGGGCGGCACCATGAACGACGAAGCGGCGGGCGCGATCGGGGTGACGCGCACGATCGTCGGGTCGGCGTTGCGCATGGAAGCCGCGGTGCGACAGGACACGTCGCACAACGCCGTGCTGCGCGCCGCCATCGGCATCGATCGACGGGTGACGCTCTGGGGACGCGACCTGTACGGAGTGATCGAATATCAGCACGACGCGTTCGGCGCCGGACGCGCGTCGCGACTGGTCAGCGTCGCGTTGTCTCCGGCGGCCGTGCACCAGGAGCTGCAGGTATATGGAAGAGACGAGGCGGCGACGCAGCTGTCGTATCAGGTGCATCCGCTGGTGTCGACCGAGCTGCTCTCGTTGGTGAATCTGCGCGATGGCAGCACCTTGCTTTCACCAGCGATTGCCGCCTCGCTCAGCGCGAACGTCGCGCTGCGCGTTGGTGCGTTTCTGGGCGCCGGGCGGTCGAGCCGCCTGGTCATCGCGCCGCGTTCGGAATACGGAAGTCTGCCGGCCACCGGCTACGCGGCGCTGAGCCTGTTCTTCTGAAGGGCACGCCAGGCATCAGGCGACAATCTGTGACCCCTGAACTTCCATTTCGAACTCCTGTTTATCGCGGACGATGCCCTGACTGCCGGGTCTGCATTTCTGGACGTCACGTACGACAATCCGTTGTATGCCGCGGTGGCAGGCTTTGGCGAGGAGGCCCTCTCGATCGGGGGCTTGGCCGCGGTGGGTGTCGAGATTTACGGCAACGTCTTCTACGCCACCCATCCGAGTGTCTCGGACCTGGCGCCGGGGTCGCCCTACATCAACACGCTGGTCACTAACCCGGGGCTGGAGCAGACGTCGGTTCGGCGCGCGATCGCGGCCGACGTGCTTGACTACGCTGCGGCGCCATGGCGGCTCACCATGCCCCAAGGCGAGGCGGACGCGGAGGCAGAGTACGTAAATGCACTCGGCTACTTCGTGCTGCTCGGTGGACTGGGGATCGAGCTTCTCGACGATCCGGAGGAAGATGTGAACTATTGGGAGCACATGAATGGGGCGTGGGCTCTGGAAGACCTCGGCGAACTGGTCACGGGCTTGCCATGGTTTGTGAATTACGGGCTGATTGGAGCGATCCCAAACGATGGACTGCTGCCCACGGCGACCGAGTTTCTGCCAAACGCACCTCTTCCTTTTCAGCTCCCTGGGCTAGCGCACTCCGAGACAATTCGCGCGGGTACGGGCGCTACTACCATTGTATCGGCCCTCAACGAGATGACTGGACGCTAATCGGCATTCCGACTCGGATGAACGCGGATTCGCCATGGCGAGGAGGAACTCGCGGCACGTCCGGGCGCGCGAAGATGCGCCCGGTGATGCCAGTACTCGTTCTTTTCCTCCTCTTCGCAGTCGCGAGCTGCCAGCTCGAGCGAGCGGTCCTGGGCTCACACGGTGGACAGAATCACCCCGGTGGGATCGACCCGGCGAGCTTGCTCCTCTGGCGGAACGCGCAGGTCCACGACATCGAGCGCGCCCCTGTTCTGGACGCGGAGGCGGTCTACACCCTGAGCCTCACGCATCAGGTCTCGGCGTTGAACAAGGCCGATGGCACGCTCCGCTGGCAGATCTCGCTGCCCGTGTCGACTCCTGGGCGAAGCGGCTTCGGGCTGGCACTGGCCGGCGGCACGCTGGTGGTGGGCGACATCGACCTCTTCGGCCTCGATCCGGCCACTGGCCAGGTGCGCTGGACGTATCACCCCTCGGTGGGGGCGTGGCCCGGCTTCGGCACGCTCACCACCGATGGGACGACCATCTACACCGGATCGGCCACGGGCCATGTGTTTGCCGTGGACGGGGCTTCAGGTGCCGAGCGCTGGACGGCGCACCTCGTCGCCGATACCAACACGAATGTCTTCACGCCTGCAGTGGCTCAGGGCGTGGTGTATGCCGCGTACACGGATTTCTTTCTCGATGATCCGCCAGTGACGCGCGGCCTGCGAGGTGGCGCGGCGGCCCTCGACGCGGCGACTGGCCGTGTCCTGTGGTCGGTCTACCTGCCCAAGCGCGAGGTGCAGGACTTCACCGACGTCTACAACCTGGCCTTGACGGCCGACCGTGTGGTCTTGGCTCCTGGGAATGGCCGCCTCTACGGCTTGGATCGCGCGACCGGTGAAGTACGCGATACCGTACCGGCCGCCACGTTCCTGCAAGTCGGGACCATCGCCCCGCCAGGCGTGTACGCTAGCTTCCCTCGAGCCTTGGCCGCCGCAGAGGACCTGGTGCTAGTCGGCGAGGACTTTGTGCCTCCCAATGGCCCCAACGTCACTGCCCTGTCCGCATCTGCCCTTAACCGGCGGATCTGGCACACGCTTACGATCGGCTCGGCGATCAGCGTCGCCTTGGACTCGTCCTTCGTCTATGTGGGGCATGGCGCCGGGCAGTTCCTTGTCCTCCGCCGCGCGGATGGCAGCGAAGTGTGGCGAATCAACCGCTACGACTTGCGTCCGCACGACGGCAACGAAGGGCTGTCGAGCGCGCCGGCCATCGAGGGCGACCGGCTCTACCTGGGCGGCTACGCCGAGGTCTACGCGTTCAAGAAGCAGTGAGTGCCTAACGCGCTCCTCGCGTTTCATCTCGGGCAGCGAATCAGCATCGGGGCTGACAGTCAGCTCCGTGACGGCCGCTATGAGGTAGGCCCAACGTGGAACACGCGAGCGTCGCGATCCGCGGCGACACGGAATACCTTCTGAGGCCGGCCAGGTCACGCACGTACCGGGCGCTGTTGAACGACGGGATCGCTGCATCGGACGTGTCACGCATCGACCGACGCCTGCGGAGCACCTATGGTCTTTTCGTATCGCCACGCTTCCAGGGGAAGAACGCCATTCGGCGTGGGCAGTTCGTCCACCAGGATTCCGGCGCGGTGCCATCCGCATTTCTCGTAGAACCGCGCGGCGCGTGCATTGCCGACGGCGCAGGCGAGCCAGGCCCTGGTAACTCCGTTGGCGGCCATCGACCGCTCGGCATCGGCCAGCAACGCGGCAGCGACCCCCGAACCGCGTGCCTCCGCGGCCACAAAGAGCTGATAGAGCTCGTCGGCCTTCACGATGCAGAAACCGAGCGGCGCGCCGACCGGACCTGCCACACGCACGTCCGACAGCAGTTGCTGAAGCCGTTCGTGGAAACTCTCCCGGGTCCGGATCCGGGTGAGCTCCGCCGGCACGATCGCCCCGTGCGCGTCGCACCAGGCCTGGTACCAGACTCCGGCCAGGTGAGGGATCTCGGCGGCGGCGGCGTTTCGCACGGGCATTCCATCGCCCGGCATGGATTCGGTGATCGTTGGTTTCCCGGACGGTCTTGAGGGGCGAGCGCGCCGACCCGGCATCCTTGGTATCAGGAGGCTGCGACCGGCTCAGGAATCGCGGAGCTCCTTCGCGGCCGGAACGGCTTCCGAGGCATCAGGGCCCGATTCCGCTACAAGGATTGGCACCGTTCGCCGCGCACTGCGCCCTCGCGGCGGCGTCATCGATCTTGAACTGAAAAGCGAGCGAATTGGGGTCCGGATACCACAATGATCCCTGGTGCACCGTGAGCGCGCAGACCGTTTGCACGTGCGCCGGGTCCAGCGCAAACGCCGTCGCCTTGAACTGCATGTCGCCGACGCTGGCGCCGGGATTCTGCGCCATGCCGATCTGCCAGAAGGCCGCCATCAGGTCCTGTTGCATCAGCATCTTCGCCAACTGGCAGCCGCGCCCCATTCTGCCGTCGCCGATCGTGCCGCCCCGGCCGTGATCGATCTGCGCCTGGGCGTAGAAGTGATATGGATGCGTGGCGCCGAGGCACGGCGTGGTGTAGCCAGGCACAATGTTCGCCACCTGCGGAACCAGGATGTCCAGGTTCGCCCCGAACAAATGCTCGAACTGCGCCATCGCCGGAATGCCGAACACCATGATGGGCACGGTGCTGGTGCCGGCCGGGGGGCGATTGAGTTGCAGAAAGAGCTGGACCATCTGGCGCTGATATTCGGCGAACGCGGCCACCGGCATGTACGCGCCCTGATCGTCCGGCGCGGCGATCGGTACCGCGTCCACGTAGCGCTGAAAACGATCTGTGAGGGCCGGGGTCGTGCCGGCCGTCTGCAATAACTGTCCCCAGCGATAGGGGACCGGATCCTCCAGATAGTCCCCCAATTGGAGCAAGCGCAGCGGAGGGTAATGGAAGAACTGCACCGTGAAGAAGTTCAGCATCGGCAACCCCAGCGGCAGGAAGAAGAACCACTTTCCGGTCTTCTGCGGGTCCCATTGGCCGTTGGCGTGGAGCGCGGGGACGACACTGGTCAGCGCCTGATAGCCGATCGCCAGGAAGGCTTTCATCGCGAACTGGTATCCCGAGACACGCGGCGGCAGCGGTCCTCCGCCTTGAGCGGTCAGGGTGATCACCCCGGTGCTGCTGGTGATCTGTACGTTCACCGTGATGCCCGTGTATCCGTCGCGGGCCAAGGTCGGCAGGAACCATTTGTAGACCGCCGCTGCGACCTCGGTTGGAGTGCTGTTGTCGGGCAGCGAGTACAGCGGCGCGAGATACGACGCGCCGCCACCGAGGTTGATGTTGATTTCATTCATGGGAAAGCGCGTCGGGGTCGGGGTGATCCGGCTTCGAGCAACAGCCTGGCCGATTGCGGATATCGCTCATTCGAGCGGCGACAGCAAGCGCGCTGTCGTACCGCCAGCGCCGACGGCAACCGCGCCGTCACAGCGCCGGCGCCGGAATCGCGCCGTCCACAACGAAGATCTCGCGCCCAAAGGCGTACGTGTCGCGCGTGAAATAGTCGCGCTTCGCGAGCTCCACGCGCTGCCGCGTCGCGGTGCAATGCCACGTCTCGAAGCCGCGCGGCTTCGCGGTACCGAACACACTGGGTGAGAACGCGGCGACGTTCACACCACCCTGATCGTCGCGCGCCGACGGATAGCGAAGGAGGTCCACGCCCGCGGCGCGCATGGCGGCGCCGAGGGCCTGGGTGGCGGTGTACGACACCGGCGACGCGATGGCGCGCCGATGCGCGTCGAACGGCGCGCCGTTGAGATCGATGCCGCGCGCTGAATGCGCGCGCACCGTGAACACCGTGAGCGGCGTGGCCACGGCGCTCAGGTCGACGCGCGTGCCCTCGAGGAAGACCAGCCGATAGTACGCCACCTCGGCGAACGTGCTGCGGCGGCTGGTCGAGCCGTACCAGATGCCGCGCTCGAACCGCGTACCGAATCGCGAGCCATGGCGCAGCGGTGGATAGCGGAACGGCGTGAACAGCAGATAGTGCAACCGGCCCCGGGTGAGATCCGGCGGCTTGGCGCGATCGATCAACTCCTCGAGCAGGTGCTGCTCCTCTGCGGAATCGACCAGCTTGCGGGTGGAGACCTGGTGCTGTGCTGCGACCGCGCGCCACGCCGTGAGGCGCAGCGGCCGAAGCTCAGAGTCGCCCGCGCATCGCGTCCAGATACTGGACGACATCCACCAGCCCCTCCACGGTTCGAATGCGTTCGGCGGGAATCCCGGCCAAGTGGTCGTTGGCGGCGTGCAGCCACAGGCGAGCCTTGCCGTCGTCGCCGCCAACCAGCGCGTCGAGACTGCGGTACAGCCGGAGGAAGAGGAGCGCCAGCTCGCCCTCCTTGCTGGCGGGGTCGAGTCCACGTCCGTACTGCAGTCGCGACACCGATGCTTCGCTCGTGCCCAGGACTTCGGCGAGCTGGCGGTTGCGGAGGCCGAGCCGGGCGGCCGCGTTGAGGGCCGCTTTGGCGAGGACGGGCTCGGCGGCCGGTGCGGACTGGGCTCTGCGTGGGCGGGCGGTGCCTGGCATCACCTGAAAGAATATTGATGACTTCTTCCAATTGCAAGACGCGGTCGCGTGGGGATGGGCCACTGGCGAGGTCTTCCAGGTCGAGTCCGTCGCCAAGTAATGGCCTGGAGGCCGGTGGCTCTTCAGGAGGGACAGCCCTTCCAGGGAGTCCCAGCGGTACAGTGGTCGATGCACCCTTCAACGTGCTGGTGATCGAGTAGAATCCAGCACCGGTCCGAAAACGAAGCGAGCGGTCGCTCAGGCGCCTGACGCCATGCGCTCGAACCGCGGGTTCCCCTTGAGCCCCGCAAACGTGGGATCCACGCGGAGCCACCCGGGCGAGAGATAGAACGGGACGGCCAGCAGTTTCTCCAGCTCGTCGAGTGCACGCTCCGACTTCCCCGCCAACAGATAGATGCGCACCAGCTGGAGCTGGAAATACGCGCCGTTCACGGCATCACGGCTGATGGGCCATTTCGCCGCCGCGGCCTCCCCCGCCTTGACCGCGTCATCGTATTGCCCCATGTACGCGAGCGACACGGCTCTGAGGGCGGGAAGCTGTGGATCATCAGGCGCCGCGCGAAGTTGCTCATCCCACGCCTGGCGCGCCGAGTCGGCATAGGCACGCGTCCTGGTCCGATCGCCCCGTAGCTGGTACACCTGCGCCAGATCCATCGCCCAGATGCCGCGATTGTCATCGAAGTACCTGAGCGGCAGCTTGAGCAGCTCCTGCTGTTGCGAATCGTCCAGGAGCCAGTAGAGATCCTGGTAGGTGGCGAGGTACGCGATGAGGGACGCACGGTCCACAGTCCGCTCCGCGGCCGCGATCACCCTCCGCGCATCGGCCAGATTCCCTCGGGCCAGATCGAGCATCGCGCGATTTTCGATCAGCGTGAGGTTCGTGGGCGCGAGCGTGAGTGCCTGGTCTATCGCCTCCTGCGCTTCCGCGTAGCGCCGCATCGAAGCGAGTGCCCCTCCGAGGCTGCGAAGGATCGGCACCGACCGCGGGTCATACGTCCGGGCCGCGGTCAGATCGGCAACCGACGCATCCCATTGCCCGAGGAACTGCTTGATGGCCGCCGCGGCGCGGAGCAGGTTCGCGTTCGTGGGCGCGAGCTTCAACCCTCGCTCGGCCTCGGCCAATGACTGGGCGTAGTCGTGCTCGATGAAATTGTAATAACTGCCCAGCGCCTGGTGTGCTTCCGGCAGTCCGGGCATGATGGCGAGTGCCTTGTCCGCCGCGCGTCGCGACGCCGAGGCTTCGGCCGGCCCAGGCACGCCGTTGGCGTACACGAGGCCGTACGCGATCGAAAGCTGAGCCCACGCCAGCGCAAAGTTCGAATCGAGGGCGACCGCCTTCTCGTATTCCTTGATGGCGCGGCGAAGCGTCACCGGGTCCCCGGCTGACAGGCCGCCCCCCAGCGCCTCGCCGCGCAGGTAGGCGTCGTAGGCCGCCAGGTTCTCCGTCGGCTTTCCCTCGAGTCCCTGGCGCTCGCGCACGCCTAACGCCAGATTGAGCGCCTCAGCCACCTGCCCGGCGATCTGCCCCTGCACCTGGAAGACGTCGGTGAGCGCGGCATCGAATGACTGCTGCCATTTCACCCCACCCGTGGTCGCGTCGATCAGCTCGGGACTCACCTGCACTCTGCTGGCGCTGCCGGTCCCCTGCTGCCAGCGAACCGTGGCGGTGAGCAGGTAGCGCACGCCAAGCTCACCGGCAATGTCCTGCGGCGACTTGGCGCTGCGCCGATACTGCTCCGAACTGCTCCGCGCCGTCACCTCCATGCCGGGGAGCGCGGAGAGCTTGCCGCGCACGGCGTCGGTCATGCCGTCGGCGAAGTAGGCAACGCTGGAATCCCCGCGGTTCTCGAAGGGCAGCACGGCGAGCCGCGTCGCACCGGCGGCGGCGGCATGGCCGGGGCCCCGAAAGACCAGCACGACGGCCACGGTGCCCCAGAGGAGAGCCGCCAGTCCACCGCCTCGCGCGGCGTTTCCCCACGTGAAAAATCGCGCGACGCCCGCCGGCTCTCCTCCGGCGCGTCTCACTGATTCATACCGACTGGTGCCCAGCAGCACCGCCGCGCCGATCCCGAGCAGGCCCACCGCCAGCCACAGCGTCCACGGCGCGATACCCCAGCGCGAGATCAGTCCATAGATGACGGCGAGGCTCACCACGCAGGCAGCCCCGTACACGCCCCACACCCGAGCCGGCGACGGTCCGGACCGCGCCGCAGACGTCCGGGCGTGCTGCGCGCTGTGCATCACGGCCGCCAGCGCTTCCTCCAGTTCCACGCCGGAGGCATAGCGATCTGCCGGTCGACGGGCCATCGCTTTCGCCACCAGCGCCGCCACCGGCGCGGAAACGTCGGGCCGGATGCGCGGCAGCGGCTCGACCTCCTGGGTGAGGCTCTTGGCCAGGACGGCTTGCGGCGTGGGACCGCTGAACGGCGGCTGGCCGGCCAGCATCTCGTAGAGCACCGCACCTAACGCGTACACGTCCGACCGCGCATCCAGCACGGGCTCGCCGGACGCCTGTTCGGGACTCATGTATTGCGGCGTGCCGACCGCGAGACCGGTCTGCGTCAGCGCCTTGCCGCTGTCGGCGGCCCTGGCGATTCCGAAGTCCGCCACCAGCGCGTGCCCTTCGCCCAGCATGACATTGGCCGGCTTGATGTCGCGATGGACGATGCCGCGCTTGTGGGCATATCCCAGTGCTTCCGCCATCTCGCGCGCGAGGCGAAGAGCATCATCCACGGCGAGCCGTCCCTCGCGATGCACCCGCTCCCGCAGGCTCTCCCCTTCAACGTACGGCATCACGTAGTACAGGACCCCGTCACTCTCTCCCGAGTCGTGCACCGGGAGGATGTGCGGATGGCTCAACTGCGCGGCGATCTCGATCTCACGCAGGAAACGCTCGGCGCCGAGTGTGGCCGCGAGCTCGGGACGCATGACTTTGACGGCGACCCGGCGGCGATGCTTGAGGTCTTCGGCGAGATAGACCGTGGCCATGCCGCCCTCGCCGAGCACGCGCTCAATGCGATAGCGATCCGCCAGCGCCGTCCGGACCTTCGCCACCTCGATCGCCGCGGTAGGCATGGCGCGGGGCGGAACGCCGGGTTCGGTGGGAGTTGCCGTACCGCAGTTGAGGCAGAATCGCGCCTCCAGTGGCAGCGGCGTGTGGCACGCGGGGCAATCGCGGGCGGGCGCAGGCGCGGTCAATCGAAGTCAGGCCTAGGCGGGAGGAGGGGGCAGTGTTCGTGGGGGGGATGGCCGACTGCCGTCGTAGTGGACCGCGGCAGGCGAGCAGAACAATGGATCCGAGGGAGGAGACGGCGCAAGGCGAACCCGTCGCTGGCGCCGACAGGCGGTCGACGCTCCGTTCTGACGCGCCGTCGCGCAGTACGCCAGGAGCGGCGTCGCGCCCGCGCCACGATGTTGCCCTGCGGACCTGGCCCGCACATACTCCCCGCGCCCGCTGGGTGAATCCTCCCTCGAACTGACCGATGCTGCACCTCGCGATTGCCGTGGGACTCGTGCTGGGCCTGGCTACGGGGCTGCTCGCCTCGGCGGGTTATGATTTCTTCGCCACGGTGGCTCACGCCTCGGCGCCCCTCGGGACCGTGTTCATGAACGCCATCCGGATGGTCGTCATTCCCCTCGTGGTGGCCGTGGTCTTCACCGGAGTCGCAAAGCTCGGAAACCCGAGGAAACTGGGCCGGCTCGGAGCGACAACGCTGGCCTTTTTCTGGGCGTCGCTGGCCCTCGCGATCATCATGGGGATGGGTTCGATGTGGGTCGGGCTGCACTTCGCGCCCACGATCGCGGTTCCCGCCGTCGCGGCGCGCGAAGCCCCGAAGTTGCCGGGGGTGGTCGATTTTCTGGTGAGCCTGATCCCCGGCAACCCGTTCGAGGCCGCGTCCGCCGGGTCGCTGCTGCCGCTGATCGTCTTCACAGCGCTCGTCGCCGCGGCCGCCGGTACCCTGCCTGACGCGGCGCGCAGCCGCCTGCTCGGCCTGTCGGAGGCGGCCGGAGACGCGTTGATCAAGCTCGTGTGGTGGATCCTGTGGACCGCGCCGATCGGGGTGTTCGGCCTGGCCGCGCCGATCACGGCGCAGCTTGGATGGGGCCTCATTCAGAGCCTGGCGGTCTTCGTCATCACGGTGATCCTGGGGCTGGCCGTCTTCGTGGCCGTCGTCTGTCTTCCCCTCATGTCCGGCCTCGGCGGCATCCGCCCCGCGCGCTTTTTCGGCGGCACGTTAGGCGCGGCGTCCATCTCGTTCTCGACGACCAGTACCGCCGCCGCGCTCCCGGTCACGCTCGAAGAGACCAAGAAGAACCTCGGACTGTCGGAGGAAGTGGCGGACCTCGTGCTTCCGCTGGGCGCATCGATGTACCGGCCGGGCAGCGCGTTCTTTCAGGGCGCGGCCGTGGTGTTCCTGGCCCACCTCTACGCGGTCCCCTTCCCGGCGTCGGCCATCGGCAGCGCGCTGCTGGCGACGTTCCTCGTTTCGCTGACCGTGGCGCCGGTCCCGTCGTCGGGCGTGGTCACCCTCGCCCCGGCACTCGACGCCATCGGCGTTCCCCTGGCGGGGCTGTCGGTGTTGCTGGGCATCGACCGGATTCCGGACATGTTCCGGACCACGGTGAACCTGGTGGGGCAGATCACCGCGGCGGTGGCGGTGAGCGCGTGGGCCGGGGATCGGGCGGAGCGGGGCGCCGAGTCCGGGGCGCCGGGTGGTCCGGGTTAGGCGACGCAGGACTCCCTGCGCGTCCAGGCTGACCCGCGCCATCTGAGCGGCGACGCCCGCCCCCCGTTCCCCGCGCGCGGCTCCCGAGGTAGACCACGTTGGGCGCGTCCGATCGCGCGGCGGCGATATCCAGCACGCCGTCGCGATCCAGATCGGCGATCGCAAAACCGTAGACCGCGCCCTTGTTGTCCCCGAACTGGACGGCGTGGAAGCGCCGACCGTCGCCTTCGTTGTAGTAGACCCCCGACGGCGCCTCCACATAGCCGACCACCACATCCATCTTCCCATCGCCGTTCAGATCGGCCGTCGCCAACGCATACGGGGTGGCCACTCCGCCACCGACCGCAGTGCCTGACGAGAACGCTCCGTTGCGCTGCGCGAAATAGATCGCGGTGCTGCGGTGCTCGTCATCGATCGCGACCAGGTCGAGCAGGCCGTCACCATTGAGATCGGCGGCTTCCGCCATGCGGATCGTTGCGTTGGGAGGGCCGAACGGGATGGTCCGTTCGGGTGAAAACGTGCCTTTCGGCCCGGACAGATACACGCGACTCTGGCCGCCATCGCGGTGCGGCACAGCAAGGTCGATCAAGCCGTCTCGATTGAAGTCCGCCGCCGTGATGGTGGTCGCGGGTTCGTGGGAGAACGCAACGCAGTTGGCGTCGAACCGTCCACCGCCCCGGTTGAAGCAGATGTAGTTTGCGCCGGTGCTGTCTCCGCGGTTGGCCGCCACGATGTCCGGGTTTCCATCGCCATCGAGATCCGCCGTCGTCGCATTCCGCGTCGGCCACTCCGGCCGGCCGTAGGTCGATCCCAGTTGAAAGTGTCCGGTGCCGTCGTTGAGGTAGACCGGCTTCGGATCGGGGGCATCGTTGCTGATGACGACGTCCAGGTCGCCGTCTCCGTCGAGGTCCACGAGCCGGCCCGAGTAGGACCGGTCCGCCGTCGGGCTCAGGTCGTAGGAGGTGGGGAAGTGGCCGGCGCCGTCACCGAGGAGCACGCGACTCACCAGCGGCCAGTGTCGGCCCTTGGCGAGAACGAGATCAAGGAAGCCGTCGCCGTTCAGGTCCCCGGCGCTTACGTTCGCCGAGGTCTCCGAGGTCGAGTCGAGGAGGAGGACGCGATCAAACGTCGGAAACGTGTCGGCCTCGGCACTGGAGCTCGGCGGCCGATCGCCGATTCCCTCCTCGCGTGTCGGCGTCGACGCCAGGGGTAGTGCGCTCAGTACGAGCGATCCAATCACGGCGGCGCGGGTCGCACTGCTTGGCATATTTGTCCTCCGTGGCGTTCCCGCCGGGCCGGCGTCAGGCTACATCCAGCGGTGCAGGCCGTCTCCTCCGATCAGCCTGAGTTCTATTCCTCCTCCGCCCATCTCCCGGCGTCACGGACAATTCGCATAGGGGGGAGGTCCAAACTGGTTCGCCCGGTTCTGCAGCGCCAGCCGGTACTGCGCCAGGATCGCGTTCGACTGCGAGTACGTCGGGTCGGTGCCACCGCCATGCCAGAACACGTCGGCGCCGGTGTGAGTCAGCGACGCGCCCGGATCCCCCTGCACCCCCTTCCACGTGGCCTCCGACACCGGCGTGGTGAACAGCGATGGATCGATCACCACTCGGCGCGTCCAGAAGGGCCACCGGCCCCGGACACACAGCGTGGGCGCGACATGCCACCCCCACTCCACGAAACACTGGGGATTGTTTCTCGTGTCCACGTGCAGGAAGTGCCCTGAGCTGTGGTCGATCCATACTTTCTGCGGCGAGAGTCCCATGTTGATCATCAGCCGGCACATCTCGTGCGCACGTGCCCAGCAGCCGTCGTCGGGATAGAGAAACGGAATGCACGGCACGGGGACGGTGAGCGGATCACAGGTGGTAGCCGCCATCGCGTTGAATACCTGCTGCGCTCTCGTCCCCGACAGGCAATGCCACCAGCGCCATAGCCACCCGAGCCACCGCCAGATCCAGCGGATCCAGTTCAGCGGCCAGGGATAGCGTGGCGGAAGTCTCGGTTCAGGCGGCGGAAAAGGGGGGAGCGGCACCTCGGGGGCCGGGGTGAAGACGCGGACGTCGATGATGCGGTGCGCGTCATCCTCGGTGATGACCATCGCCTGATGGCTTTGCAGCGCTTCGCGGAGCAGACGCTGCAGATCGGCCGAGTCGGGCGCATCGAGCGGCAGCACGTGGCGCGCGTGCGAGGAGTCCAACTCGACGTCGAGCACGTTTCCGGTCGAACTGATGCTGACTACCCGCGCGACCAGCGGGATGAGCAGCCGCGTGATCGACTCGGTCGCGGGGTCGACTTCCAGATAGACCGGAAGGCGCTGCTTGCTCAGCCCATCCAGGATCTGCGCCAAGCCGGCCGAGCGAGGATTGCCCGGGTCGAGGCGCGCCCGACGCCCGCCGTCCAGTACCACGGAGAGGCCGCGCTCGGCGCGCAGCATCTCCGCCGGCGCTCGATCGAGTGGCGGGTCGAGGCGGATGGTGCGTGAGACGACCGCATTGGGATTGGGCATGCTACCCTCCTCGGAGCCGGACCCGGTACCGAACCCTCAGGTACGCCTGGGGTGTGCGGCATCGCGGGTGCCTAACGTATAACGCCTTCAGGTCGGATCGCGGAACGCGCGCCGGAATCACCTTCGGGACGCCAGATGCCACGAACATGATAGGTGCGAAACGGCGGGGGCGCGATTCCGCCGTCCATGGGAGCTCGATATCTGGTCCTCTGCCCGGCTCTCACACGGCTGTGACCGGTTCCCTGAGCGCCGGGGCCGCGGTCCGCGCGAGCGTTTTGTTGCCGCCGAATCATGGACCGTGTAGCGATCCATCCGATCCCGTGACTGCGGCCCGCTTCAGGTAGCCGACTCAGCTGGCCGATCAATCGCATAGAGACGAAACGCATTACCGGCGTCGCGGTAGATGCTCCATCCCGCAAGCAACGACACGGCCGCCGAAGCGAAGCCCACACCAACCGCGCTGCAGGTGCTGTGCTTGGGAATCGTGGTCGCAATCGTGCCCGCTGCCTAACGCCTGCCGTCACTCCGGCAGCATCGCGATCACGGGACTCACGCGACTGGCCCGGCGCGCCGGCACCAACACGCCCGCCAGCGTGGTGAGTATCACAAACAGCGACGCGACCCACAGCACCCCCGGGTCCCGTGGGGCGATGCCGAACAGCTGCGGAGCGATGAACCGACTCGCCCCGGCAAAGATAAGCAGTCCCGCCGCCACCCCGGTCAGCGCAAGCGCCGACCCCTGCGCGAGCACCGCGCGCTGGATCGACGGCTCGCTCGCGCCGAGCGCGATCCGGATCCCGATTTCACGCGTGCGCTGGGCAACGGCATAGGACACGACGCCATACGTGCCGGCCACCGCGAGCGCGAGCGCGATGCTCGCGAACACCGTGAGCAGCGTCAGCACGAATCGCGTGCGATCCATCGACGTGGCGAATCGCTCGGTGCCCGAAGCCATCTCCGAGATCGGGATCTCGCTGTCGACCTCGCGAATGGCCCGCCGCATCGCGGAAATGCTCGCGCCCGGGTCACCCGCGGTGCGCACCGCCAGCGCGACGGTGCGGGTGGCGCGGCCAAGTCGCGGCCGTGGATAGAACACCGCGTACGGATAGCTGCGGTCATCGGGGCCCATCAGCTTCACGTTCGCCACGACGCCGACCACCGTACGCCATGCGCCGTCGGCCGAAATGCGATAGCGACGGCCGATCGGATCCTCTCCAGGCCACAGCAGGTCCGCGAACGCGCGGCCGACCACGACCGATCGCGACGCATCTGCCGACACATCGGCCTCGTCGAATCCCCTCCCTCGCAGCAACCGCACGCCCAATGTCGAGAAGAAGGCCGTATCGACCTCGGCGAAGGGAAGCACGATGTCACCGGTACGCGCCGGCGCTACGGCGCCCTCGGCCTCGAGCCTCGATCCAAACGTGATGTCAGCCCTCGGCGGAAGGCCGCTCGAGAACGACACCCCTGCGACGCCGGGCACGCCCCGCAGCGATTCCGCCAGGCGATCGAGCAGGCCCGCGCGGGCGTCGGCGGTGGCATAGCGAATCGACGGCACGCCGAACTGCGCCGCCACCACGTGCTCGACGTCGAACCCGGGATCGACGCGCAGCAGGTGTCGCAGCGACTGAATGAACAGTCCAGCCCCGGCAAGGAGGACGAGCGACAGCGACAACTCCGCGACGATGAGTCCTGCGCGCAGATGCTGGAGCCGACGGCCGCCGGTCTGCGTCCGGTCCTCGCCCGCCGTCACCAGGTGGCCCCGCGCGCGCGCGGCGTGCAGCGCCGGCCCCATGGTCGAGACCAGCGCCGTGATCGACGCCAGGCCGACCGCGAAGGCCAGCGCTCGCGCGTCGATCGCAGGCGCGCCGTTGCCGAATCGTGCCAGCTCGCGCGGGGCCAGGGTGAGCATCAGCTCGAGCGACCACCGCGCGACCGCAACACCCAGGACGGCTGCAACTCCGGCGTACAGTGCGCCCTCGACGAAAACCTGTCGCGCGAGCCGTCCGGGCGTCGCACCGAGCGCTTGCTGGATGCCGAACTCGCGCTGGCGCGTGGTGGCCTGCACCAGCAGGAGATTCGTCGCGTTGAGGCACACCATCAGCATGACGCACGCCACCGCGCCCAGCAGCACCCAGATGGCGGTGCGCAGTTCCTGGCTGATATCGGGCTCGATCAGAAATGCCGGATACACCTGCCACCCATCCTTCCGGGGGACCGCCTGCGCGAGCTGCTTTCCATAGACGTCGAAACGCGCGGTCGCGTTCGCACGGGTCACGTCATCCGCGAGGCGCGCCACGTAATTGAGCGGAGCGTCGGCTCCGGATTCCTCCGGGCGCAGCGGCCGCCACACCGACCCGTTTCCGTGCGGGAAGCGAAACCACGCCGGGGTCACGCCGATCACGTCGTATCGTTGATCGTCGAGCAGAATGGTCTCGGCCTTCGCCATCGGCTCCCCACCGAAATGGCGTCTCCAGAACGCGTCGCTCACCACCACGACCGGTGCCGCCCCGGTGGCGTACTCGTCAGGCGCAAAGCCGCGTCCGCGCGTCATGCTCACGCCGAGCATGTCGAACAGGCCGGCTGACACCGTGGTCACGCGGAGGTCCTCGGGATCGGCGACGCCTGCCAGCAGCATCGTGCGGTCCGTGTAGCGTTCGACCCGTGTGAGCAGGTCGGTCTTGTTCAGCCACGCCTGCGCGCGCTCGGGCTCGAGTCGCGGCCAGGCGCTCCCGTCGGCATCGCGATTCCAGAGTTCGACCAGGTGCGGGGCGTCCCTATAGGGAGGCGGGCGCAGCAGCGACGCGTCCACGACGCTGAACACCGCGCTGGTGGAGCCGATGCCGATCGCGATGATGGCGACGACGGTGAGCGACAGGACGGGGCGCCGTCGCGCCATCCGAAGGGCCCGGGTGAAAGTGTGCGCAGCCATTCGCTCGCTCAGAGAGGGTTTGCGTCAGACCGGGCCGACGTCGCGCCGCGCGGGGCCCGCTGGCGCTGACTCCGTGCCACCGTTGCGAGAAGGCAACTCGACAAAGCCCGGCGCGCGCGGCACCAGCTGAAAGGCCGCGAGTAAGGCCGCGGGGGGAGCAACGAGCTTCCGCGCGCGCAGGTCGAGCCAGCCGCCGGTCGACTTCACCGTGGCGGCGCGCTCGCCGGCTGCGGACCAGATCTCGTTCTCGACCACGAATCGCGCGCCGTCAGGACTCATCCCGAGGACCGCGTACGTGACGGTGACCGCGTCGTGGAGACCGATCTCGCGGAAGTATTCGAGCTCCTCCTTGCGAATGACCGGTCCGAGTCCGAGCCGGCGGAACTCGGTCGGCGGAAAGCCGTGTTCAGCGAAGAACGCCAGGCGCGCGTCGGCGGCGAGGTTGAGATAGGCGGTATTCGCCAGATGGCCGTTGAAGTCCATGTCGCCCCAGCCAGCGAGGAACTCCCTGGCGTAGCGACCATCGAATCGTGAAACCATGAGAGTCGGCGATGGAGTAGGTTCGCGGGCCTGAGACCGCTGCATGCAATGTGGCGCGCTGCACCTACCATAATGGAGCGGCCGCCCGGTTCGCGGGAATCCTCGGCGCATCCCGGTCCCGGCACGCCTGCGGGCACGGTCCCCAGAGCGTCCTCACGCACGTGCCCGGTACGTCGATTCGTCGTAGATTCACGGGGCCGGTCTACGGGTCCGCAGCCCGCGCGACCCCACCGGCAACCGCCCGCCCAGCCAATGTCCAACTCGCTCGAACAGCTCACCGCCGCTCTCGCCGGCCGATACCGCATCGAGCGCGAGCTCGGGGCCGGCGGCATGGCGACCGTGTATCTCGCGCGCGATGTGCGCCACGACCGCGAGGTGGCGCTCAAGGTCCTCCGCCCGGACCTGAGCGCGGTGCTTGGTGGTGAGCGATTCCTGAACGAGATCCGCATCACGGCGCGGCTGGACCATCCGCACATCCTCACCCTGATCGACTCCGGTTCCACTGAGGGGCTGCTGTGGTATGTCCTGCCGTACATCCGCGGCGAATCCCTGCGCGTGCGACTGCAGAGGGAGAAGCAGCTGGGGCTCGACGAAGCCCTCCGGATCACCCAGCAGGTCGCGGGCGCGCTGGAGTACGCCCATCGTCAGGGCGTCATCCATCGCGACATCAAGCCCGAGAACATCCTGCTGTTCGAGGGTGAGGCGATGCTGGCCGACTTCGGAATCGCCCTGGCGGTGAAGGAAGCGGGCGGCAACCGGCTCACCGAAACGGGACTCTCGTTAGGCACGCCGCAGTACATGAGCCCCGAGCAGGCCACCGGGGAGCGCCAGCCCGACGCGCGCTCGGACGTCTACTCCCTGGGGGCGGTGCTCTACGAGATGCTCACCGGCGAGGCGCCCTATTCCGGCGCCACGGCGCAGGCGGTGATCGCGAAGCTGCTGACGGAGAAGCCCACGCGGGTTCGCACCGTGCGCGACACCGTGCCGGAGGGCGTGGACACCGCGGTGGCGAAGGCGCTCGCCAAGGTTCCGGCCGACCGGTTCGGGAGTGCCGCGGAATTCGCCGCGGCGGTCACAGCGGCGTTCACCGCCACTCCCCCCGGCGCATCGGGCCGCGATCGACGCCCCATCCTCGCCGTCGGCGGTGGCATCGCGGTCGTCCTTGGGATCGTCCTCTTCCTGCTGTTGCGAGGGCGCACGCCGCCGCCACCGCCACCACCGGCCCAGACGACGCAACTGACATCGACCGGCGGAAGCTGGGCGCCATCGCTTTCGCCCGACGGCAACTTCCTGGCCTACGTCACCGAGCAGTGCGCGGGCGAGCCGAAGAAGTGCACCCAGAGCCTGATCGTGCAGGATCTCGCCAGCGGCAGCCGGCCCACCACCGTGGCGTCGAACCTCGATGCGGTGATTCAGTCGCGGTGGAGCACCGACGGCACCCGCATCTACTACACGGCCGGTCAGGGCTCCGTCACCTCGCTGTTCTCGGTGCCGCGACTCGGGGGCGCGGTCGAACGGATCGGTGGCTTCTGGACCTACGCGGTCACGGCCGACAGCGCGCGCGTCATCGCGCCCGATATCGCCATCTCGAGTGATTCGTTCGCGCGCGTCTCGGTGCTCAAGCGGTCTACCGGCGAGGTCGTGGACAGCCTCAAGCTGCCGGGCATGATGGCGGTGGACGCGCGCTGGTCGCCTGACGGACGATGGCTCGCGGTGGTGACCGAGGTAGCACCAGCCGGTGCCCGGATCGCACTTCTCTCGCGCGACCTGAAAGTCGTGGACCATCTGAGCGAACCGCGCATCGCGACCTTCCGATATACAGGCCAGGTACGGTGGACGCCGAAGTCGGACGGGCTGTATTTCCTGGCCGAGGGACCCGGGATCCGCGCGTTCCTCGTGCGTCGCGACGTGGACCCGTCGAAAGGGCGCTTCGTCGGCGAAGGGGATACGGTGCTCACCGCGCTGCGCGCACCACCGGGCGCGGGGTTCGACGTCTCCGCCGACGGGAAGACCGTCGTCTATTCGGGCGGCCCGGTCACGCGCGAGCTGTGGACGCTGGAGCGCGCCGGACCGCGCGGCCCCTGGAAGACGAGACAGATTCTCACCTCGACCGCGGGGCTGACGGGAGCGGACGTCTCCGATGACGGCAAGGAGATCGCCTACGGGGTGTTCGAGCCGTCCGGCGCGAGTGCCCGGGTGTGGGTGGCGCCGTTCGAGGGAGGTGATCCCCACTCCGTGGGACCGCCGCTGACGAGCCTCACCGGCCCCACCTATCCGCGCTACATCGACGGCGTGCTGAAGGTCTCATTCAAGGACGAGCACGACTCGGTGCACAACGCCCTCCTCCCCTCGGCCGGCGGCACTCCGCAGCCCCTTCCGGCCAGGCTCGGCTACCTCGCAGGGCTCCGGGATGGCGGGCGACTGATCGAACTTCCGGCGCCCTCCAATCCGGTCGCTTCGGTCTTCAACCGATACGGCAGGGATGGCGCCCTCATTGCCTCCCACCCCTGGCCGGACTCGTTAGGCTTCCCCGACGTCGAGGTGGCGTCGCCCGTCAACGACGACGTCTTCGTGCTGGCCCGGGCCCTGCGCGCCGGCTCCCTGACCGAGCGGCTGCTCCGGTTCGATCCGATCGGGGGCGGCATCGTGCCGCTGGGCGACTTGAAACTGCCCACCACCTGGTCCGGTCTGCTGCAGGCGCAGACCGACGGGCGCCTGGTGTACAGCGACCAGCCGGGTTTCGTGGCCGGGACCAGGATGCGCCTGGGCTACGTGGATCCGGCCACCGGCAAGACGGAGTTCGAGGAACTTCCGCTGTCGTTCAGCGACTTCAACATCACACACGATGGCCGCCGCGCGGTTGGCATCGTCGACAGCCGGCAGACGGACGTGTGGATGGTCAAGAACTTCGACACCCGACACGGTTACTGAGCGGCGGTCAGCAGGTCGCGGGATGGAAGACCGGGCCCTGCGTCACGGACAAGCCGCTTCCGCACGACGTCGTGTTCGCCTCGTTCAGCTCTTCCCGACCCCCAGGGTCGTCGAACACTATTCGCACAATGTCGTCCGCCCCATCGCATCCCTTCACGCGCGCGATCGCCGAGCGCTACGCGATCGAGCGCGAGGTCGCCAGCGGCGGAATGGCGACGGTGTACCTGGCGCATGACCTGAAGCACAACCGTCAGGTCGCGCTGAAAGTCCTCAAGCCCGAGATCGCGTCCGCCCTGGGGGCGGAGCGCTTTCACCGCGAAATTCAGATCGCGGCCAGCCTCAATCACCCGCACATCCTCCCCCTGTACGATTCGGGCGAAATCGACGTGAGCCTTGTGGGGACGACGAAGGGCGCGGGAGAGGGGCCCCTGCTCTTCTACGTCATGCCGTACGTGCGTGGCGAGTCCCTGCGCGCCCGACTCGAACGTGAGACCCAGCTGCCGGTCGACGAGGCGCTTCGCATCACCAGGCAGGTCGCGTCGGCGCTCGATCATGCGCACGCCCGGCAGCTCGTGCATCGCGATGTGAAGCCGGAGAACATCCTGATCCACGAAGGGGAAGCGATGGTCGCCGACTTCGGCATCGCGCGGGCGCTGTCGACGACCGACCAGAACCTGACCGGCGCCGGCATGGTGGTCGGCACCGCGGCCTACATGAGTCCCGAGCAGGCCGCCGGTGACCCGGCGGTCGACGCGCGCAGCGACGTGTACGCGCTTGCCTGCGTGCTGTACGAGATGCTGGCGGGCGAGCCTCCGTTCACCGGGCCCACGACACTCGCGGTAATGACGAAGCGCCTGACGGACCCCGTGCCGTCGGTGCGCCGCCTCCGCCCCGAGGTGCCCGCGGCCGTCGAGCGGGCCATCACCAGGGCGCTGGCCCGCGTGCCGGCGGATCGATACGCGTCCACCATTTCTTTCGCCGAGGCACTGTCGGCGCCGGACGCTGGTCGGGTGCGTGCCCACTCGGTGGCCGTCCTGCCGTTCCTGAATCTGAGCGCCGACCCCGAGAACGAGTACTTCGCCGACGGCATTACCGAGGACGTGATCACGCACCTCTCGAAGGTCCGCGCGATCGAGGTGATCTCGCGGACATCGGTCATGCCGTTCAAGAAGCGGGAACACGGCCTTCGCGAGATTGCCGCCCGGCTCGGCGTCGGCACGGTGCTCGACGGCAGCGTGCGGCGAGCCGGCGCCCGCGTGCGAATCGTCGCGCACCTGATCGACCCGGGAACCGAGCAGCACATCTGGTCCGAGACCTATGATCGGGAGCTTACGGATATCTTCGCGATCCAGACCGACGTGGCACTGCACATCGCGCGATCCCTGCGCGCCGGGCTGTCCGCGGACGAACGAAACCGCATCGGCCGTGAGCCCACCACCAATCTCCCGGCCTATCAGCTGTACCTGCAGGGGCGGCACTGGCTGATCCGGTACACCCACGAGGGTCTGCGCAAGAGCATCGAGTACTTCCGGCAGGCCATCGCGCTCGATCCGGACTACGCCCTCGCATACACCAGCATCGCCATCGCGCATAACGAGCTCGCCGAGGGCGGCGCGGCGGACCCCGCGGAAAGCTACGCAGCCTCCCGTACCGCGTTGACGGCGGCGCTCTCCCTGGATGACGAACTGGGCGAAGCCCACGCCGCGCTCGGCTATCTCCACGTGGTCGGCGATTTCGACTGGAGCGGCGCCGAGGGGGAATTCAGGCGTGCCCTCGACCTGAATCCCGGGAGCGCCGATGCCCACGACTACTATGGCCGGCTGCTCAATGCCACCGGACGTTTCGACGAGGCGCTGGACGTGCTCCGGAGAGCCCAGCAGCTGGACCCCCTGGCGCATCGGGTGGATCTCGCCACGACGCTGATCCGTGCCGGTCGGTACGAAGACGCGGTGGCGAATATCGAACAGGTCGTCCACCTCGACCCGCAGAACGCGCGGGCGAGGGCCACGCTCGCGTGGGCCTTGTTTCTCCAGGGGATGCACGAGCGCGGCATCGCCGAGCTCGAACGCGCCGCGATGCTCTCGCCGGATAACACGCTCTTTCTTGCGCAGCTGGGGCAGGCGTACGGGATGGCGGGCCAGACGGCGAAGAGCCGCGACGTGCTCCAGCGACTGGAGTCCATGGCCGCCCAGAGATATGTGTCACCGTACCACATGGCCTACGTGCACACCGGTCTGGGGGACCGGGAGCGGGCCATCGACCTGCTGGAGCGTGCGTTCGAGGAGCAAGCGGGCGCCGTGTACGGCATCAAGGGGTCGTTTCTCTTTATCACGCTGCGCTCGCATCCGCGGTTCATCGCGCTGCTGAAGAAGATGAACCTGTCGTAGGACTGAGAGCGGCGGCGTCCGCGACGGCGAATCGGCGAGCGTGAAGTGGGAGCCGCGGCCGAGGCACCGTCATTTGATTCACCGGCCATCATCCGGGACGGTGATCCGCGCCGCAATGGCGCTGTGCGCCCGGTCAGCTTCGTCGCAGCCGAGGCTGCCTAACTTTCACGGCGATGCGTCGCTCGCTCCTCTCCGCCTCCCAATGTGCGGCCCGTGGTTTCGTGCTCATCGCGCTCGCCGCATGTGCGAGGTCCAGCACGGACTCCACCGGCCCCGCCGACACCACCAACCACACCGGCGGAACCCCGCCGGCACTGCCATCGCGCACGGTCTTCCCTGCCGACAATCCGTGGAATCGCGACATCTCGGCCGACGCGGTTGACCCCAACTCGGACAATCTCATCGCCGCCTGCGGCGCGACGAAGAGCCTGCACCCCGATTTCGGCACCGAGTACGACGGAGTGCCATGGGGGATCCCCTTCGTCACCGTGCACGGCACGCAGCCGCGCGTGCCCGTCACCTTCGACTACGCCGACGAGAGCGACCCCGGACCGTATCCCATCCCTGCCGACGCGCCTGTCGAGGGCGGGGCCGGGTCCACCGGCGACCGCCACGTACTCGTCGTGGACGTCGATCACTGGATGCTATACGAGCTGTTCGACGCGCATCCGGTGAGCGGCGGTGCGCGCTGGACCGCCGGCTCAGGGGCCGTCTTCGACCTGGCGTCGGACGCCATCCGCCCTGCGGGATGGACCTCGGCCGACGCCGCGGGGCTCCCCATCTTCGCCGGACTCGTCAGGTTCGACGAGGCTGTGACCGCCGGCGTGATTACGCATGCGATCCGCTTCACCTGCCCCACGACGCGGCGCGCGTATCTGCCGCCGGCGCGCCACTACGCCAGCAGCCGTACCGATCTGAACCTGCCGCCGATGGGGATGCGTGTGCGCCTCAAGGCGAACGTCGACCTCTCGGGCTTTCCGCCCGAGGTGCGCGTGATCCTCACGGCGCTCAGGAAGTACGGGATGATCCTCGCCGATAACGGGAGCGGTTTCTTCGTGAGCGGCGCTCCCGACCCGCGGTGGAACGACGCGAACATCGACACGATCAAGCGGCTGCACGGGTCGGATTTCGAGGTGGTGAAGATGGTGGGGATGGTGACCGGGAACTGAGTGGCGCCGCACGTGCTGCGGACGGCCATGCGCGGCTGGGTGCCTAACGATCGCGCCTTCGGCCCCACCGACCTCAGAGCGCCGAGAACGCCAGCTCGACCCTCACGGAGTCGCCATGTCCTTTTGTGCCACGGGCGCGCTTGGGCACGGCGAGCAGGGTCCGGCCGTCCCTGGCGCGCCACACACTCGTCTGCCACGCGTAGCCGTCCACGGTCGCCCGGACCGGAGTGCGCCCCCATGCGTGCGTGACAGGCGGCGCCAGCCGCTTCGGCACTGGCGCAAAATACCAGCCGCCTTTGCCGGGGTATCGGAACAGTTTCGCGGAAAAGCGAACTCCGTATCGCGCGCTCATCGCAATGGACGCCACCACTGCTATGACTTTCGTGGTTCGGGGTCCCAGAACGGACCGGTCAACCCGAGCGAAGCAAAGATGCCACGCATCTCGGCGGCCCCTGGTCGTCTGGCGTCGGGCGACAGCCTGCTGGCGTACCAGTGCGTCGCCAGACCCCAAAGCTGCGGCATCGTCACGATCGGCCCTATCGACCCACCTCGACTCGAGCACCACTGTCGCACGCGTTCTTCCGACCGGAAAGTCCCGCGAGGACGTGAGCCCCCGATCACGCTCTACAAGCTATTGCGGTGACCCGGACGATCGCGGATTCTCCACACGTTCGTCCTCACGGGAGGCAGGATCGGATCTGTTTGAGTGCGCTCACCGGGCGCTCACATGTGATCTGGTCCCGGCAAAGGGAGACCGGCATGAAGGTAGTTCTCTTTGGTGCGTCCGGCATGGTCGGGCAGGCCGTCCTGCGCGAATGTCTGGTGGACGACGGCGTGGAGCGTGTGCTCGCGATCGGCCGCAGCCCCATCGGCCGGGCGCACCCGAAGTTGCGGGAACTGGTTCGCAGGGACCTGTTCGATTTCACCGTCACCGGCGAAGATCTGCACGGGTATGACGCCTGCTTCTTCTGCCTTGGCGTTTCGTCGGCTGGCATGAACGAGGCCGACTACACTCGCCTGACCTTTGATCTCACGATGGGCTGGGCGAACGCGCTGGCGCGGATCAACCCGTCGATGACATTCCTGTACGTCTCGGGCGCGGGCACCGGCGGAAAAGCGATGTGGGCGCAGGTGAAGGGGCGCACCGAAGCCGCGTTGCTGGCCTTGTTTCCTTCGGCGTACATGATCCGGCTGAGCGCGCTCCGCCCGGTGCACGGCGAAGTCTCGAAGACGCGCTGGACGCGGATCAGTTACGCCGTCCTTCGCCCGCTCTTGCCGCTGGTGCAGGCGATGGCACCGAATACCGTGATCAGCACCGAGGAGCTAGGGCGCGCGATGATCCGTGTCGCGCGGGACGGTGCTTCCAGGCGCGTGCTGGAGACCCGCGATCTGCGCGCGCTCGGCGCTCTCTGAGAACGCGGCCCGGCTGGCGCGAAGGATGCCCGCGCCTCGGCTTGCTTCGAGGCGAATTGCGTGTTGTCTTTAGCCGACCCGCAACCCCGATAGCCAGGTAACGTGCCGCTTTCCCTCCACGAGTGGGACACCTTCTACGTCATCACCGGCTCGGCCGGGGCAGCGCTCACGGGCCTGATGTTCGTCGTCATCGCGCTCGCGGCGGGGCGCATCGACGGCTCCTCGTCCGACGGCGTGGGCGCGTTCTCCACGCCCACGGTTGGACACTTCGCCATCGTGCTGCTGATTGCCGGGATCATGACGATTCCATTGCACCGGGTCCTGAGCCTGTCCGTCTGTCTCGGTGGCAGCGCGGCCGGCGGTATTACCTCCGGCGTGCGGGCCGCCGTCCGGATGCGCAGGGTCGAAGGATATGCCGCCGACGCCGAGGACTGGACCTGGCACGTGATTCTGCCGCTCGCGGCCCATGTGATGTTGCTGGTCGGCGCTCTCATGCTCCACACCTCATTGGACGTTGCGCTCGTGGTGGTGGCCGCGGTGGTGCTGATGCTCCTCTTCATCGGCATCCATAATGCCTGGGACGTGGCGGTCTATCTGGTCACCCAGCACGCCACGAGACGCGGTCCAGGTGATGAGACCGCCGCGGGTCTGGCTGCCGCGCAGCGGCTGGTCGCCGCGGGACGCAGCGTCATCGTGCTCGAGGCGCGGGACCGGATCGGCGGACGCGTATGGACCCACCGCGAGCCAGGTCTCGCCGTCCCGGTCGAGCTCGGGGCGGAGTTCGCGCACGGGAGCGACACCCCAGGTGAGCCGGATCGCGCGCGATGCCGCGTTAGGCATCGTCGACATTCCCGGAAGCCGCTGGATCGGTGCACGTGGGCGGCTGCGCCCGGCCGATGACTTCTGGGCGGGTCTCTATCACGTGCTGCGTCGACTGGAGGCCGGGCGGTGGCCGGATCGCTCGTTCGCCGACGCGGTCGCACGCATGCGGTCGGTGAGCAGCGCGGACCGGCGACTGGCCCTGCAGTATGTGGAGGGCTTCCACGCGGCGGACCCCGAAGTCATCAGCGAGCGGTCACTCGCCGAGGGGATCATGAAGGGACGCCGGCACGCAGATGCGCGTGAGCAGCGCATCGGGCGCGTGCTCGGAGGATATGACAGCGTGGTTCACGCGCTTGCCTCTTCCGTGGATGGTCGCATCAGACTCGGTGCCGCGGTGACTCGCGTGCGCTGGCGCGCGGGCGATGTAGTGGTTTCGGCCGAGTCACCCAGTGGGGCGCCGCTAGGCGAGTTCTCGGCGCGGGCCGTCATCGTCACCGCGCCACTCGGCGTGTTGACCGCGCCGGCGCCGGGGGTCGCATCGCGTTCGATCCGCCGGTGGCTTCGGCGGAGCGCGCGATGCGGGGGCTGGCGATGGGCGCAGCCGTGCGCGTGGCGCTGCAGCTCGACGAGCCGTTCTGGGATTCGCCGGAATTCGGCAGGAAGCGCGGTGGCAGTCACGGCGATGACATGGCGTTCGTGTTTTCGCAATCGTCCGAGTCGTTCCCGGTGTGGTGGACACCCTACCCCGTTCTCGCGCCACTGCTCGTTGGCTGGTGCGGCGGGCCGGCAGCGCGGGCTCTGGGGCGTGAGAGTCGCGACGCAGTGATCGATGCCGCCATTCGCTGGGCCGCGGCACTCTTCGGCATAACGCGCCGGACGATGTCGCATCGTGTGCGCGCGGCATTCACGCGCGACTGGAGCAACGATCCGTTCTCGCGGGGCTGTTACAGCTACTCGCGCGTCGGAGGTACCGGGGCGGCCGCCGCGCTGGCACGATCTGTTGAACGAACGGTGTATTTCGCGGGCGAGCACACGGCGGCCCGCGGGTGGAATGGCACGGTGGACGGGGCGATTGGGTCGGGGTGGCGGGTGGCGGAGCGGGTGGTGCGGGACAGTGAACCCGACCGGAGCCGCTGAGGCTTGGCGCGTCCAATCCAATTGGCCGTTAGGCCGCGGACGCCGACTGCTCCAACAGCTCAAGCACCCGCTCCTGCTCCAGGAGGAGCATCCCGAGTCTCTGATGGGACACGCCGTCCCGGAGCTGGAAATCAAATCGAGGCGACTCGTCGCTGAGATCGGCGGCGAAATGGAGCGACAGGATGCGCGGGTCGTTCGCAACGAGTGGACCGATCTCCCCAAGGTGTGAGGCCACGATGGTGACCACCAACGGGTGTCCTGCCAGACGTCTCATGACCGCCAGCGTCGCCTCTGTGGCATCATGGACATTCGTTCCCCGGAACGGCTCATCGACCACGGCCACCGCCGACCCGTAGTCGCGAACCGCCTCAGCCAGTCCACGAATGCGGCGGACCTCCGCCAGATAGAAACTCTCACCCGTGCTGAGACTGTCGGCGATCTGGACGCTCGAGAATACGGTCCGCACCGGCGGGAACTCCATCGCTGCAGCCGGCACACCCGAACCGATCTGCGCGAGCACCATCGCGACGCCCACCGCTTTGAGGAATGTGGACTTGCCCGCCATGTTTGGTCCGGTCAGAAAGCAGACACGCGCCGTGGAACCGAGGTCGAAGTCGTTGGCGACCGCGTGGGGCCCCAGAAACGGATGCGTGAGGCCAGACAGACGAAGTGACTCACCGGCTGCTGGATAGGTCCATCCATGCTCGATCGTGGCCGCGGCGACGCTCCACAACGACTCGAGGTATCCCAGACGATCGGCAAGACCGAGAAGTCGTTCCTTCGCTGCGCCGCGCGCGAGCTGATCAAAGGCCAGCCGGGAGGCCCCACTGCGTTTCGCGCCGATTCGCAGGATATCCCTGCACTCCGGCGAATCAATGTGCCCGGCGAGTGCGGCGGCCACCTGGCCCAGGAGCGCATTGCTGCTGCTCCCCAACCGCCGACGGATTTCGTACGCAGCCCGCACGAGACCGACGATATCATCCCGACCTTTCCGGATGTCTCGCAGATACGCTGAGTACCCAAGGCCGAGCCAGAAACTGGTGCCCGCCCGACTGATCCAATTCCGCGCGGAGGGTAGCTGCCAGCGTGAGTTCAGGTAGCGCAGGGCATCATCCAGACCGGCGCGATCAAGGCACGCTCGAAACGCATCCCGGGCCGCGGCGATCGCCTGGTGCGCTCCCTGGAGAGCCGCAATCTCGTCAGCGCTTTCGGCCGGCGCGCCCAGTCTCCGTCGAAGGTGCTGTCGGCCAACTTCGGTGCGCGTTCGGTCGATCAACGAGAACAGGGTGAGGCCACTTCCAGCCGAGGTGGCGAAGATCTCGAGATCGAGGAGCGTGGCCCTGTCGATGAACACGCGGCTACCCTCACGGAAAACAAGTGCAGCGGCGAGAAATGGCGGCCGCGTCCCTCCTTCCCGCGGACCAGCACCAGTACCCTGATAGGCAGCCCTCGTGCCGGTCTCGTCTTCAGCTGCTCCAACGCCCAGGGGCGACGTGAACCGCCGACGATTCCGCTCAGCGATGTGGCTATCTTGTCCGTGCAACTCCTGCCTTCCTGTGATGGTGGATGGCTCCCGCCTTGTACGATAGTCACCGCTATGCCGCGCAAGAAATCCGCCAAGAGAGCAGCACCGTCGGCTCGAGCGCGCACCACCAGTCGCGTCGTTGCGACCAGCCCGGGATGCGTTCCGCTCAGGGAAACCTACCGATCCGCTGTGGCTCAAGGGCCCAAGCGTTGGGCAGCGATTGAGGACGTGTTTCTTCGCGCGATGGAGAGGTTCGACCAGAACGTAGCGAGTGGCGTCGCCGACATGGGCGACCTGCAGAACGGCAAGGGCGATTTCTTCAACGACCTCCTCGCACTCATCCTGGAGAACTGCGCACAGGTCCAGCTCTACAGCCGGGGCGGCGTCCCGGGCCTGATCTTTCCGAAGCACAACCTCGACGTGACCTTTCCAAGTACGGGCGCAATCGAGTTCATTCTCGAGGCCAAGGCTGTTGGCACGCCGAAGCACCCGGGAAGTCCCAAGCAGAAGGAGATAGGACGCGCGGCATCCGCGGACCTCGACAAGCGGGTGAAGGAGATCGGCTTCAAGGCGATCGACCTGAAAGCCGAATATGCACGAATCCTGGCGGCGCAGGGTGAGAGTCCGAGCGTCATGTCCGGGGACCTTACCACCTGGCTCCGTTCGGTGAAGCCACGTTCGTACGTCTTCTTCGCCGCCCGGGTCATCGGCCAGCACGATCTGAGCCGGGTGATCCAGTTCGCGAACGTCGCCGGGCTCGTAAGCGATGCCGTGGGCGTATTCTGCTTCGGCCCCATTTCGAGCGAACAGCGCACGCAGTACCGCGCCGAAGAGGTTCCGGCGCATATCCAGATAGACCGCGTCCTGTTCCGGGCGTGCCGGGATCTCATCTCCATCCGTGACGCGAAACCCGTCGGGCCACCGACGCCAAGGCCGGCCAGTGCTGTCGACAGAATGCCTGTGGACGACGAAGCGTCCCGCGACTCTTGATACGGGCGCAGATGGCGCACGTCCGTGCGTTGTTTTGGTAACGCTTTCTCAGCGATCCCGCACTAGTTTTCGACTCCGCAATTCAAACCCCTCGGTTTGGGCTAAGACGGTGAAAGGATTCGTACCAACGCCGCCGCATCTGGTGGATGCAATGGTCGCGCGGCTCTTCCGCACGCGCCGCCCGCGCGCGGACGAGAGTCTGCTGGACCCCGGTTGCGGCACCGGCGCGTTCATAGAGGGCGTCGTGCGCTGGTGCGATTCGCAGGGATCCCCAGTGCCGCAAATTGTGGGCGTCGACTCCGATCCTTCGCTCCTGGAGAAAGCGAGACGACATCTGGGCAGGCATCCACAGGTCACACTGTTGAAGCAGGAATTCCTGACGTCCCGCACGGAGCGCTACGATTACGTTGTCGGCAACCCGCCGTACGTCCCCATTACCGGGCTGACGGTGGACGAGCGCGCGAAGTACCGGCGGCGATATCGCACGGCGCGTGGCAGGTTCGATCTCTATCTGCTGTTCTTCGAGCAGGCGCTCAAGCTGCTCAAGCCGCGAGGGCGTCTCGTCCTCATCACGCCGGAGAAGTTTCTCTACGTGCAGACTGCCGCGCCCCTCCGCCGCGCGCTGGCGCAGCTTGCCGTTGAAGAGATCGAGCTTGTCGAGGAAGCGGCCTTCGGCGATCTGGTCACGTACCCAACGATTACCACGGTTGTAGGTGACGCGCCGACGGGACAAACCCGGATCACGCTTCGTGACGGCACGACCCGGACCGCACGCCTCACGAGTTCGGGCGCATCGTGGCTGCCGCTGTTGAACGGCAGCGGCGCAGCCAATGGGGGACCTACGCTCAGCGACGCGTTCCTGAGGATCAGCTGCGGGGTCGCGACTGGCGCTGACAGCGTCTATGTGATCGATGCGGTCAACCTGCCGGGCTCGCTTCGCCCATTTGCATTTCGCACGATCTCAGGGCGTCGAATGACGGCTGGGAGTGAGATCAGGACAACGCAATCGATGCTCATCCCGTACGCCCGCAGCGGTGCGCTCCTCCCGGAAGGGGCGCTTGGTCCGCTCGGAGACTACCTCCGTCAGCCCGAACGACGCGCCCGGCTGCTGCAGCGAACGTGTGTGCAGCGAAAGCCCTGGTATGCGTTTCACGAAAATCCGCCGCTCGACGAGATCCTGCGGCCCAAGATACTCTGCAAGGACATCGGCTCCCGTCCCTGGTTCGTGGTCGATGAGAGTGGGGACATCGTCCCTCGGCATTCGGTCTACTATCTCGTGCCGAAGGACGAATCGCGTATTCACGATCTGTGCGCCTACCTGAACTCCGACGCCGCCATGGAGTGGCTTATGGCGCACTGCCAGCGTGCTGCCAATGGCTTCGTGCGCCTCCAGAGCCACGTACTCAAGGAGATGCCGCTGCCAGAACGGTTTGTGGTGGTGCCACAGTTGGCAGTGGTGTAGAGTCGCCGTGTCTCCTCGCCCTTCTTCAAGCTCGGGAAACGCACGTCGCGTCGTGCCGACGAGGTGTCTACGAAGACGGCGACCGACGTCGCTTGATGCATGCCCGAACAGACCATCCAGGGAGTGACCTGCTGCTCCGTTCGAGGCGCGGGAGTGGCATCTGCGCCTTCCGGCGCATTTCCGCCGCAGGTTGAGGTTTTCGCGCGCTGGTAGCACAGCGGTCCCCGTTTCGACTGCATTCGCAAAGCGCTCCTCCGTTCTGCAGTGTGGCGAGCCCCGGTTCGCCCAGGTGACCCACGCCACCCCCTCCACCCACCCCAACCCACACCCCGCGCGTACCCCAAATCGCGCCCGTAACACGACAATCGGCCTTGTAAAACCACCCACCTTCGCCGATCGTCCTCCCCCCGATGGTCGCCGTCCTCCTCGCCGCGCAACTCCTCGCCGCACCGCTGGCCGCCCCGGTCTCCATTCCCCGGACCGCGCCCGCCGGCGCGCCACTCGGCGCCAGCACCACGCACCCTGCGACCTCCGCGCGCTCTGTCGCCTTCACGCGTCCCGACAGCACCGCGCACGCTGACACCACGGCGCGCTCTGCGACCACCGCGCACCCCGGCACCACCGCGCACCCTGGCACCACCGCGCAGCCTGACACCAACGTGCGCCCTGTCACCACCGCGCGCCCCGATACCACATCGCCCGACTCGGTCTACGCCACCCCTGCCCTCCGCGCACTGATTGAACGCGTCGCCCGGCAGAACCGCGTCCCACCGCCGTCACTCCACTCCTACGCCGCCCGCGTCGAAAGCGAGATCGCGGTGGTCGTTCGCAAGGCCGACGGCTCCGAGGGCACACTCTCACTCGAACAGTCACGCAACGACGTGCGCTGGCTCCGCGACGGCGAGTACGAGCAACACATGACGGCCTACCGCGCCCAGCACGCGGGCCCCACGATCTCCGCCCTCGCCATCCTTACCAGGGCGTGGACCATCCCGGTCCTCTACGGCAATCGCATCGCGCTCTTCTTCGGACTCGACTCCTCACGCACCGCCCCACGCGACGGTCGCGCCGCGCACGCCGACCCGCACGAGGCGACGAAGCCGCAGGGCACGCTCGCGGTCCACCCGTTCGCCGCCGACCGCGACAGCGTCTATCGCTTCACCGGCGGTGACACGGTCGCCGTCCTCCGGATCGCAGGGCGCTCCATCCCAATCGCGCGGATCCACGTCGAGCCCCGCGCCGACTTGCGCACGCTGCGCCTGGTGGTCTTCCGCGGCGAGGTGGACGTCGACGCCACACGCGGCGCGATCGTCCGCATGCGCGGCGCCTTCCTCACCCTCGCGCGCGGACACCGCGAACGCCTCCGCGTCGCCGCTCTGCCGATGGACGCGGTCGCCTTCGTCGAGCTCGAGAACGTCGAAGTCGCCGGCAAGTACTGGCTCCCCAGGTACCAGCGCATCGAGGCGCAGGTCGCCATGCGCACCTTCGGCGACGCACGCTCGGCATTCCGCATCGTCTCCCGCTTCCGCGACCAGCGCGCCAACAATGTCTTTGCGGAGGCGGGCGACGTGGCGATCGACGCGCGTTCCCCACTCCCTCCGCTGCGCACGCCCGACGGCGGCGCGCCCGCGCCTGACGAGTCCCCCTCCGCGTCCACCGACGCCGACACGATCGCCGTCCGTTCACACGACCTCACCTTCGCCCCCACTGACAGTCTCGCCCACGCCGGCGACTGGTGGCTCGCACTCGGCGACGCGACCGCCGACCTCCACGCCGACGACTTCCTCGACCTGGCCCCCGACGTCTGGCGCCCCACCGGCGCCCCGGTCCTCGAGCTCCGCGGCCAGCGAGTCGCGGACTTCGTGCACTTCAATAGAATAGAAGGCCTGACCACCGGCGTGGCCGCCGAGCTGCGGCTGCGCGACCGGATGCCGGGCGTGGTGGTGCGCGGTCAGGCGGGACTCGCGTGGGCCGAGCACACGGTGCGCGGACACGTCGACGCCGAGTGGCGGCGCGGAGCGTGGGTTCCCGGTCTGCGACTGGAGCGGTCGCTCACCATCACCAACGAGTTCGGCACGTCGTTCGACAGCGGCGGAACGGCGCTTGGCGCGATCGCCTCCGTCGACGACTACGACTATGTCGATCGCCACGCGGCCACCCTGTCGCTCACCCGCATCCTCGACGGTTCGCGCGACGGCTGGCTGCGCCTGGAAATGGGAGTGGGAAGCGATCGCGGCGCCCCGGCGCGGCTCCGGCGCGGGTGGATCAGCGCCGACTCGACCTTTCGACCCAACCGCGGGGTGTCCGCCGGACGCTACGCGCGGGCGGCCATCGAGCTGGCGCTGAATCCGGACGTGAGCGCGGAGTTCGTCCGACCCGGCGTGGGCCTCCTGCTCCGCTACGAGGCCGCGGCCGGGGGACTCGCGTGGCAGCGCGCCGAGGTGCGCGTGAGCGCGCGCCAGAACGCGGGCCGGTTCACGTACGCCACCCGGCTCGACGCGGGCGCGCTGTTCGGCACGACACCGCCCCCGCAACAGCTGTTCGAGCTGGGGCGCGGCCAGGGGCTCCCCGGCTACGGCTACAAGGAGTTCGCCGGCGACCGCGCCGCGGTGGCGCGCGGGCTCGTGATGTATCGGCTTCCGGTCTGGCAATCGCCAATGCGCATCTTCGGCCGGCCGTGGCTGCCGCCCATCGGCCCGTCTGTCGCGTTAGGCCTCCAGAGTGGTGCGACCGTGGCCAGCGACGCTGCGCGGCGCGCGATCGCCCTGCTCGGCTCCACCGAAGACCGGATCGGCGTGGCCCCGTTGCCGCCGGGCATCGGGACGCCGGTCTCCTGGCCAAGCGACGGATTCCGCACCAGCATCGACGCGGGGCTCCGGTTCTTCGGTGGTGCGTTAGGTATCGCGCTTGCCCGCCCCATCGATCACCATGCACGCTGGGGCTTCGTGGTCTCACTCGGCCAGGGGTTCTGAGGCGGCACCGGAGAGATGGTGGGCGGCCCGGCCACGATACGGTCGGGGGCGCAGGCGCGAGACGGTCGGCGGCCGGCCTGAGCGCCGCAGTCGCGATATCAGATCGTCGGCGCGCATCGCCGCTGAGTCGTCGCTCACCGCCACGCCGGTGACCCACGTCACCCCCTCCCGCTACATTGAGCGCAATGGCTTCGCAAGCGTCCCCGTATCGCGACATCGGCCAGCAGCGCCTGGCGGACCACGTCGCACTCGGCCGCGCAGAGCGACATTTCTTTCCGCACCGGATCCGCCATCTGCGACGCTGTGGCCCTGACGGCCTGCAGATGGCGTGGCGCATGTGCCACCGTCGCGACCCCGATCTGCTCTGGGAGATTGCGATTCACGCCCTTCCGCCGGTGCTCGACGAATTCCCGGCGGAGCTGTTCTTCGACAGCGATCTGAACTGGCATCAGCGACACCTCGGGATCCCGGGGCTGGTCGCCAGCGTGAGCCTCGTCGTGCGCCACCGGACGGCGTGGGCGTTGACGTACGTGTCCGACCTGGTGCAGCGCAGTTCGCGCCGCCAGGACTACCGCTCGCAGATCGACAGCCGGTTCAAGGGGTGGACGCTGTGGGCGCTGAATGCCGTGCTCGATTTCGCGCGCACCCAAGGCTGCACCGAACTCCGCTCGCCAACATCGGAGCTGGTGGTGCGGCACACCGATCCCACCAGAATCGTGCAGCCGGAGATCTACCAGCGCATCTATGATACCAGTGTCACCCGCTGGTTCGAGGCGACCCGCCAGGGCTCATGGTGGATCCTCGATGCGGAACGGAACACCGGCAGAATCATCAGGCCTGAGAGCGGCAGCGACGATCTCTCCATGGCGCGCACCATCTGCCTCTGCCACGACATAGAGCGCGGCATGGGCCATCGCGGGATCGATCCCGAACTGGCAGCGCGCGCCGACCGCACCGCGGATGCGTCACTCGATGCGATGCTGGAGCACGAGCGAAGCGCCGGTGTTCGGGCCACGTACAACGTCGTTGGATGCCTACTCCCGCAGGTGCGGGAACGCATCGAGGCCGACGGCCATTGCCTGGGATTTCACTCGTATGATCACACGATTGACCGCTGGTGGCCGGTGTCGCAGTGGGCACGCCGCCTCCGCCGCCGGATTGCCGGCCGGACCAGCCCGGGCACCGCGCCGCCGTCGTCAACCACACGGGTGGCGCCGGCCGCTCCAATAGACCAGCTCACGGGATGCCGGGAGATCGACTACCGCATCCGCGGCTATCGACCGCCCCAGTCCCGCATCACCCGCGAACTGCGCGATAGCAACCTGTGCTGGCACAACTTCGAGTGGCTCGCGAGCTCGACCCACTCGCTGCGACTGGAGGCGCCGGCCCATCGGCATCGGACGGTGCACATTCCGATTCTCACGGACGACCATCCCCTCTACCGCGGTGATCTCTCGTGGCCCGACTGGGAGGCCAACGTTCTTCGTGCCGCATCGCGGCGGAACTTCACCGCGCTGTCGCTGCACGACTGCTACGCCGACTTCTGGCTGCCCCAGTATCCGGCGTTGCTCGATCGTCTTCAGCAGCTCGGCCGGCTCGCCACGCTGGATGAAGTCGCCTCGCGCGTGTTCCTCACCACGGCCGCGTGAGGCGCGATGGCCAGAATCGTCACCGTGTTCTCGCCGTCGCGACGGCCACTGCGCGCGGTCGAGATGTCGGTCATCCGGTGGGTGAAGGTCTCCGAGGCGCTGGCACGGCTCGGTCACGAAGTGCATTTCGCGACCGATGCCATCTCGTGGTGGCCGTCACGCGATCGCGTGATCCTGCGGAACGGGGTGCGACGGGTTCCGCTGCGCGGGATCCGCTGGCGCGACTACGATGTGGTGAAGACGCTCTTCCACGACGGATTCACCACGCTCGCCGAGCGCGGAGGCGCCGATCACCCCTTCCTCATCGCGAAGCTGGGATCGGTCGTGGGTCCGGAAGACATGCCCGGCATCTACTTTTACGGCCGGGTGCGAGAGCGACTCTACGACACGCAGGGCGCGATCGCGGCCGCGGCGCGCTACGTCACGGTCCTGAGCCCCCAGGCGGCGGAGCTGTGGCGATCGTGTCACGGCCGGCCCGACAATCTCCTGCTCGTGCCGGGCGCTGTGGATGCGGAGATTCCCGCGCCCGGCGCGGATCCCTTCCCGGCCGATGGGCGGCCTCGCGTGCTGTTCGCCGGCAATATCTATGGAATGCGGGATCAGCCGGAGGCCAATCGTGTCCTGGCCGGGAAGCTGAACGCCCTCGGCCGTCACCTCGCCGCGCGGGGCATCAGGCTCTATTTCCTTGGTACGGGAAACACGCGCGCCCTCGATCGAACGCTGATAACCCACCTGGGGCACTCGTCCTATGAAGCATCCTGGAACTACCTGCACTTCGCGAACGTGGGCATCGTGGTAGCCGCCGGACCGTTCATGCACAACAACGAGAGCACCAAGATCTACCACTATCTGCGGGCCGGCCTTCCCGTCATCAGCGAGGCAGGGTTCCCGAACGACCAGGTGGTGACGGAATCGGGGCTGGGCGAGGTGGTGCCTAACGGTAACATGGAGTTCATGGCCGAACGCGCCGCGGCCGCCGCGCGAACCGACTGGGATCGCAACGCCGCGGTCGGGTACATCCTTGGTCACCATACGTGGGATTGTCGCGCCGCCATTTACGACCGGGTGATCCGGTACGCCGTCGGATGAACCCGTGGGGCGGTCCCCCGTGAGCGCGCTCCCGATGAATGCGGATCGGCCGCTCCGATTCTGCATGATCACGACGTTCTATCCACCCTATCACTTCGGGGGGGACGGGATCTTCGTGCATCACCTGTCGAATGAGCTGGCGCGCCGCGGTCACGAAGTCGACGTCATTCACTCCGTCGATTCCTATCACCTGTTCGTCGACGGCCCCGGCACCGAGCCACTGCCGCAGCACCCGGGGGTGACAGTGCATGGCCTGCACAGCCGGCTGGGGCCGATCGCGTCGCTCACCACCCAGCAGACGGGGTTCCCGGTTTTCACGGGGCGGGCGATCCGGCGCATCCTCCAGCGCGGATTCGACGTGATCCACTTTCACAACGTGTCGCTGGTGGGTGGTCCGGGGGTCCTGGCCCTGGGCGACGCGTGCAAGCTGTACACGATGCACGAGTACTGGCTGGAGTGTCCTACCCATCTGCTCTATCGGTTCAAGCGCGCTCCCTGCACCACGCGGCGTTGCTTCGCGTGCACGTTGATCCACGGACGCCCGCCGCAACTCTGGCGCTACACGCCGATGCTCCGGCGCGCCACCCGCCACGTCGACGTCTTCCTGGCACCGAGCCGGTTCATGGAGCAGCGGTTCGCGCGGACCGGCTTCGAGCGTCCCGTACGCTACCTGCCGAACTTCGCGCCGGCCGTGGATCGCGCGTCCTCGCCCGCCACCGCCGCGCCGCCCGGACGACGTGGTGACGCTCCGTACTTCCTCTACGCCGGGCGCCTCGAGAAGATCAAGGGCGTGCAGACCATCCTGCCGCTGTTCCTTTCCGGTGAGCTGGGAACGCTCGTCATCGCGGGAACGGGTGCCGATGAAAGCGAGCTCCGGCGACAGGCCGGTGATTCACAGCATATCCGCTTTCTCGGACAGGTGGCGCACGCGGATCTTGTCGAGTGGTACCGGAACGCCGTCGCGCTCATTCTCCCGTCGCTCTGGTTCGAGGTCTTCCCGCTCGTCATCCTCGAGGCGTTCCGGTCGGGCACGCCGGTGATCTGCCGCAACCTCGGCTCGCCGCCCGACATCATCCGTGAGAGTGGCGGAGGTCTCCTGTACGACGACGAGGCGGAGCTTCGCCGCCACCTCGCCGAGCTGCTGCGCGATCCGGCGAGGCGCACGGCGCTGGGACGCGCAGGCTTCGAGGCCTGGCAAACGCGCTGGACCGCCGATGCGCACATCGCCCGGTATCTCGAGATCGTCAGCTCGGCTCGTGCCGGAGCGAGCGGAACGCGCGGTGCACCGGACGCAGGGGACACAGGGGACGCAGGGAACGCAGGGGACGCAGGGGACGCACCGGACGCGCGGGACGCCGGCGCAGCGAAGCGCGCAGAGCAACACGACGGGCGCGGAGCCGAGAGCTCGTCGCACCGCGTGGCCGGCGCGTGATGTCCGCGGACATGGAGCGGCGGGGGGTTCCGCGAGGGTTTGTGCGGGCGCTGCTCCGGCCGTATCGCGCGCGGATCGCGACCTTCCTGCTGGCGTCCATGGCCGCGTCGCTGTTCGACGGCGTGTCGGTCGGCATGCTGGTGCCGCTGCTCGTGAGCCTGCAGGGCGGCCAGGACTACACCGCCCTTCCCACCGTGCTTCGTCGTCTCGCGCTCCTCTTCGGCACCTATCCCGTCCGCGACCAGGTCCTGTTCTCACTTGCGGCGGTGGTCGGCGCCATTCTGCTCAAGAATGCGCTGCTGGCGGCGTCGACGTATCTGGCGGCGTGGCTCTCGTCGCGAATCACGCTCGATCTCCGGAAACGCGGTGTGGACCTCCTGATGCGCGTCAGGCTCGACTACCTCCACGGATCACAGCCCGGCGATCTGGTGGAGCGGCTGCTCACCCACACCTCACGCATCGAGTTTCTGATCGTGCAGGCGGCCGACTTCTTCGTGAATCTCACCTCGTTCGTGGCGCTCTTCGTGGTGCTGCTGATTCTCTCGTGGCGACTGACCTTGTTGTCGGCGGTCGCCGCCGGCGCCATACTCGCTGTTCTGACGAGCTACGTGCGCTTCCTCTCGCGCGCCGGGTCGAGCGCCGAGGGGCGGAGTCGCCAGCTCGCCGCCTCGCTGTACGAGACAATTGCCGGCATGCACGTGATCCGCGCCGCGGTGCAGGAACGGCGCCGTAGCGCGCTGCTGAACGAACATGCCGAAGCGTACGCCCAGGCGAACCAGCACATCATCCTCGGCAATTACCTGGCGCACATCCTGACCGAGAGCCTCGGCGTCGTCGCGCTGGCGGTAGTCTGTCTGGTGGCACTGCAGATGGGCGGGGGAAATCGGGAAGTCTTCCTGGTGCAGCTGGTGCCGTTCGCATATGTGCTCACCAGGATTCTCCCCGCCATCAAGGAATTGAATCGCGCGCGCGCGCAGATCGCCAGCCGGTGGCCGTTCGCGCGCCGCATCCACGAACTGTTGCGGGTCGACGACAAGCCCTTCCTGCGCTCTGGCTCACGCGCGTTCACCGGGCTCACGCGCGGCATTCGGTTCGAGAACGTGAGCTTCGCCTGGGACGACGATGGAACATGGGCGCTGGACGATGCGACCTTCGGGATTCCGGCCGGTCGCACCACCGCCATCATCGGTCCGTCAGCCGCGGGAAAGTCGACGGTCATCGATCTCATCCTGCGCTTCCACGACCCGCAGCGCGGCGCGATTCTGATCGACGATTCGCCACTTCCCGATCTCGACCTCGCCTCCTGGCGCGGCCGGATCGCTCTGGTGAGCCAGGATGAATTCATCTTCAATGATACCCTGCGCAGCAACATCACGTTAGGCGCGGAGGATGCCGACCAGGAGGCGGTGGCCGCGGCGGCTCGCATGGCGGGAGTGTACGAGTTCGTTCAGCAGATGCCGGAGGGCTACGACACGGTGGTCGGGAATCGCGGGGTGAAGCTGTCCGGCGGGCAGCGTCAGCGCGTCGCCATTGCACGGGCGATCCTGCGGAAATCCGACATCCTGATTCTCGACGAGGCCACCAGTGCGCTCGACGCGCCGGCGGAAGCATCCATCCGGGAGGCGCTCGATGCCGCCTTTCGCGGCTGCACGCGGATCGTGATCGCGCATCGCGACTCGGCAGTGGCGGGGGCCGATCACGTGATCGCCCTCCGGTCGGGTCGGGTGGACAAATCGGATGAATCGCTGCGGCGCGAGGACCCGGACGGCGCCCACCGTTCGGTGCCAGCCGTGGAATGAGCGGATCCGCTCAGGGCGCCGGGGAATGAGCGGAGCGACCTCATCGACGCCGGGAGGCGCCGAAAGGCGCGGACCGACCATTGTCCTCATCAGTCACGACCTCGGCGCAGGCGGCGTGCAGCGGAAGATCGCCGATTTCGCGCGCTGCCTGACGACTTACTGCGAGTCGTTCGAGGGCACGATCCACCTGCTCCTGCGCGAGGGGCCGCCCGCCGATCCGGGTGAGCGGGCGTTTTTCGACGCGGTCGAAGAGTCGGTGGTCCGGATCCGCTGTCGGCCAAGGGGTGTCGCGGGTGTGCTCGCCGTGCCCTTCCCGCTGTTCTGCTTCTGGTGCGTGCTCACGTTGCGGCCGCAGCGCATCATCGGCTTCCTCCGCGGCCCCGGGCTCATCGCGGTGATGCTTCGTCGACTGTTCTGGTGGCGCGCCATGCGCATCGGCATCAGCGACGATTCGTTCCCGTCGGGCGCAGTTGTCGAACAGTCGCGCGGCAGGGTGCATGCCGCGTTCCTGCGGACCCTCGTGCGACTGGGCTACTCGCGCGCCGACTGGGTTGCCGTCCCGACCGACGCGGCGAAGGTCGACCTTGTCGCAACGTTCGCGGTGCCGGCGGAAAAGGTCGTGGTGAGCCGCAACTGGGCCGGCCCGCTGCCCGATCCGGAGCGCCCGGATGACGCTGTAGATGCCAAGGCGAGACCACCCCTTTTCTGGTCGGGTGCGCCCGCGCCGCAATTCCGCTCCGGCCCTCGCGCATCAGCAGACGCGCGCGCGATGCCGGTACCTGACGACGGATTCGACCTGATCTACGTGGGTCGCCTGGCGCCGGTGAAAAACCTCTCGCTCCTGGTGGAGATTCTCCGCGACATCCGCGAGATGCGCCCTTCCGTTCGCGCCGTCATCGTCGGCGGCGGTCCTGGGCTCGCGGAACTCGAGCGTCAGCGCACGCGACTCGGCCTGGAACCGCCGCTCGTGCTCGCCGGATGGCAGCAGGACGTGACACCGTGGCTGCGTGCCTCACGACTGTTCTGTCTCACTTCGCATCACGAGGGGTTGCCGATCGCTGCCCTCGAAGCCATGTCGCTCGGCATTCCGGTGATCAGCATGCGCTACCCGGGTGCGGACGAGCTGGTGCAGGACGGCGTGACCGGATTCCTGTGCCGTGACCGCGGCGAATTCGTCGACCGGGTCATGCGCTGCCTGACGCGTGAGCCGGTACGTCAGGAGATGGGCCAACGCGCGCGCGCATGGGTCGCTTCGCGGCATGGAGCGGACAACCTCCGCCGGTTCGTGCGACTGATTGTTCGCGACTGAGCAGGGAACGGATACGGCTGATGGGACGGATCAAAGCGGATCAAGCAACCAGTATCTGCGATTTGACAACGGGTAGCGTCTGATCGGGCTCACCCAGCCGATTCGCTGAAATCCGGTCCACCCGCCGTATCCGCCCTATCGGCCTGATCCGCCCTGTGCGCCTGATCCGCCCTGTGCGCCTGATCCGCCCTGTGCGCCTGATCCGCCCTGTGCGGCTGATCTACCGTATCCGCCGTATCCGCACTATGCGCCTTATCCGCCCGGTGCGAGCAGATCAGACGGTGGAATCTCGGCTGGGGTCCGAAATGGAGCAGTAGGCCCACCGGCAGGTCGGTCGCCCGGAGGTAGTTGTAGAGCTGGCGCGCCGCGCTCGCGTGCAGTGACGGGGTCGACTTGATCTCCAGGACCAGCTTGTCGTCGACGACGAAGTCGAGCCGTTGTGAGGTGAGCGGGACCCCCTTGTAGCTGACGCTTACCCACACCTCCCGGCGTACGCGATGTCCGCGTTCGCGCAGCTCGTGCTCGAGTGCCTTGCTGTACACGTGCTCGAGGAATCCGTAGCCGAGATTGTTGTAGACGTCAAAGAACGCGCCGATCACGGAACGTGTAAGCTCTTCTTCGACCAACCCGTCGGGGCGGCGTGCCATGCGATAGGATGGCAGGTGTGCCAGGACCGGTATCATCATCCCAACGCGCGAGCCATCAGGGTTATGCATCCCAAGTCACTGCCCTACCGAGCCGCGGACATTCGCTCCATCCGAATCATCCGCCTTCCTGACCCGCTCCTCCGCGTCATCGGACGGACCCGCCTTTCCTGAATCCGCCTCAGCCACTTCAACTGTCCGCGCTTCCCAAACTCGCCCTCATCCTCACCATCCGGCGCATCCGCCTTTCCTGAATCCGCCTCAGCCACTTCAATCATCTGCATTTCCCTAATCCGCTCCATCCGAGGCATCCGTCTTCCGCATCTCGCGCATCCAGGCGAGCACCATGTGCGAGTACCACGCCCAGTCCGCCGGACGCTCGAGCACGCGCTGCTCCAAACGCCGCGCGAACTCGCTGACGGCACGGTCAATGAACGCCGGTTTCGCCAGATCGCGATCGACCTCAATCTCCTCGTCGATGACCACGCGGTAGCGCAGCGGCCCCTCCCGAACCACATGCAGCGGAAGCAGCGCAGATCCCATTTTCAATGCGAGGCCGGGCGCACCCGGAGCAAAGTGCGCCGCACGACCCAGTACCGTGGCGGGGATGTTCTGCCTCCGTGCGACGCCGTCACCGGCAATCGAGACACAGCGGTTCGCGGCAAGGCGATCCATCAGCACACGCATGTAACCCAGCGACTGGTCCGCAGGGATCACCACGCGCTCGGCCAGGTAGGGCGTCTCCGCGGCGGTGTAGAGCGGCGCGACAGCGCGAAGTCCGAGACGCGTCGGCGGCCAGGCTGCTCCGTGGTTTGCAGTGCTCAGGTGAACCAGCGCCACACCGGCCCGATGGAGTCCCATCTTGACCACCAGCGTTTCGCAGAACGACATGCCCCACAGGATGACGCCGCGCCCCCGGGCGTGCGCCGCCTTGAGGTGGGGCAATCCGACCACGGTTGTCGAAACGGCCACCGCGGCGCCGTGCATGGCGCGCCACCGCATCCACTGGTTCTCGCGGAACATCTGGCAGTACGCGGCGCCCAGCGTGTGGAAGTCCGCGTCAGGCAGAAAGGGCTCCAGGACGAGCCGCATCCGCTCGGCGATCTGGCGCACCCATCGTTCGTGAACCAGCAGCGGACCGCTCATCACACCCGTCACGAACCGCGCATCGAACCGCGGCGGTACGAGCGCCGTGACCGAATAGCCGGATGTCAGCAGCATCAGCGAGCGCAGATCCTCCAGGGCCGCCCGGATGCCAACGCTGATCATCTGGGCGGCAGGATCCCGTCAACGCTGAGCGGACCGGGGGCGAGGCCGAGTTCTACGCTCGTACGCTACGCGCCCGGCGCTCGATAGCCCACCGTCTTCTTTACCGCGGAATCGACCTGCTCGGCCGTGAGCAACGCGGTGGTCCTGCACCGTGCGCCGCCACTGGCTGCAATCGTAATGCTCAACGCGGCAGCCGACACATCGTCAGGAAACTCCCCGATGGTGACAATGTCGTCACGCCCCATCGTGTAGTAGAAGGAGAGCAGCTTTCCGCCGAGCGATTCTGCCGCCTTCTGCGCAGCCGCCTTTCGCTTGCTGCCGCCTTCCTTCATCAACCCCCTGGCTCCTTCCGCCGTGTACGACGCCTGAATCATGTACAGCGCCATTCTCTCGCTCCCTGTCATTGAAGTCCGGTGTGACGTTGGCCTGTTGATTCCCTGACCTGTGGCCTTTGGCCTTGACTGTGGCCTTTGACCTGGCGCCTTGACCTGTGGTCTTTGGCCTTCCCCACCCATACTACTTCATGCTTCGAAACAGCGTTAGGAGTCCTGTGCAGGGGTGCCGTACGGTCGGCACGCGGGTCGCCTGCTGCGCGACCATCCTGGCGGTCGTCGCCTGCGGCGGCCACCATGGCGGCGGCTCAACCGGCCCCAATCCCCCCTCCGGACTCGCAGCGTGCACGTCGGCACCACCGCTCGCGGTGTCGCCCGTTGACCTCGCGGTGCTCCAGGACATCGCTCCGCTCGGCAACCTCAATCCACCGGGGCACACCTTTCCCACCGATCACATCTACCTCTATACGCCGTTCGTCTCCGGCGGATCGACGCCCGCGGCGGTGCAGTCGCCCGGCGACATCGCCATCACCAGCGTGGGGCGCCAGACGCGCTCGGGAGGCGGCCAGCCGGATCTGGTCGACTACACGGTGCAGTTCTATCCCTGCGCCGATGTCTACATGTACCTCGGCCACCTGTCGGCCCTGACGGCGGACGTGCTCACTCAGGTCGGCCCCTTCGACGCCGGGTGCAACGCGCCGTACATGACCGGCGGATTCACGTACCAACAATGCTACAAGGGCGTTTCGATCACCCTCTCCGCCGGGACGGCCCTCGGCGCGATGGGGGGACCCAGCGAGGGAGCGCTCGACCTGGGCGCCTACGACCGCCGGACGGCGGCGCTCGCGTTCGTGGACCCCGCACGCGTGAGCGGCGGTGGCGGCGGCGCTTTCTCGGCGCTGCACACGGTCTGCCCGATCGACTATTTCGCCTCGGCGGTCGCCAGTGCGATGCGTGCGCTGCTCGGCGGCGGCGGCGTGCGCCGTTCGGTGGCGCCGGTCTGCGGGGAGCTGATGCAGGACGTGGCGAATACTGGCCAGGGTCGCTGGTTCTACGACGCCACGACCAACGACGACCACCACCTGGCCCTGGTGCACGACAACGTCGTGCCGGGTTTGGGCGTGTTCTCGATGGGCACGTCGGTGCCCAGCGTGCCGACGGGGACGTACCGTTTCACACCGGCATCGAGCGGCCGGGTCAACCTGGACTTCAAGCTCGTAACCGCCGACGGGAACCTGTACTGCTACCAGTCGTCGTCGTGGCCGAGCCTGCACATCGTCTTGCAGGTCGTGACCGCGTCAACGCTGCGGATCCAGGGTTTCCCGGGGGGCGGCTGCGGCGACGCCTCGACCTGGAGTCTGACCGGGACCGCGGTGCAGTTCAGTCGTTAGGCTCGCCTTCGCCGATCAGCTCGCGCGCGCGCTCCAGTTCCGGCGACGGAACGAAGACCTCCACGCCGCCCGGGATCGTCCCCTGGAACCCGCCGCCGAAGATCCCGACCGGCATCCCTTTCATCAGGACGGGAATGTCCTCTTCCTCGAGCGTGATACGCACCTGGTCCGCCTCCAGGCCCGAGTGGACGGTGCAGAGGAGTTCCCAGTGGGCGTCGCTATCTGACATCAGCTATCAGTTAACAGTAGTGAGTTGACAGTGATCAGCGCACGACCACCACAGGTTCTCCTGAACAGCGACTGACAACGGTCAACTGTGGGCGGCTGGCTGTCAACCGACAACTACTCGCCGAGGACTGATTGCTGAAAAGTGAAGACTGCTGACGCAGCCGTCAGTAGATGAACACCGGCGTCCCCACCGGCACGTACCGGTAGACCCAGGCGATGTCGTCGTCCCGCAGACGGATGCACCCGTGGGTGACGGCATGCCCGATGGAATCCTTCTCGGGCGTGCCGTGAATGAGGTACCCGTCGCCGAGATCCAGCGCGTACTGCCCCAGCTCGCCGGGGACTCTCCGGTTGTCCGTACCGAAGGGCGGGATGTAGAGGGTGTCCCCGAACACGATGTGCTCGTCGTCAGGCAGCGGCACGAACTCGCCGGTGCCGCGCTGAATCAGTCCTGCCATGCCGTCGACCACGGTGAGCAGCGAGCCGTCGTCGAGGGTGACGCGCTCGCCCGGCCGCAGCCGAGCCAGGGTGAGGCCGTTCTCCTCGGCCACCTCGGCGTACAGCCAGTCAGGAGGAGTCCACAGCGGATGCTCGATCTTCCGCAGCACTTCGTGCCGCCCGCGCGGGGTGCGGAAGGTCCAGGAGCGATCGGCGTAATTGAGCGTCAGCCCGGAGGCGACGGCGGCGGGCACGTCGAGCAGTGTATCGTCGCCGCTGATGACCCACAGCTCCCGATCGAACAGCGAGACAACCACTCGGAACTCGTGTGAATCGGTGGCCGCTGACCGCCACCGGGCCCAATCAGCACTGTCCCCGGCGGAACGGAATGGCAACTGCCGCGCAGTATCGGAAGCGGCGCCAACCGCGGCCGACCGTCTCGCCCGGGAATCCGGTGGGCCGCCCGGGCCATTCGGCTGCCCCGCCGCGGCGCGGGCCGACGCCGGCGCCACCAGCAACGCGAGACAGGCAGTCAGTCGCGCGGCGGTCATGCGTGTGACGGCCAATGCGTGGCCGGCGCCGCACAACGCAGCGCCGGCCGCGCATCGACTCGCTCGGTTACCGGAACTTGACGCCCAGCACGATCGGAACCCAGCGAAGCTGATCGTTGGTGGTTCCGAGCAGGGCGTCGGCAGTCGGGTTGTTGCGGTTCGCGTAGACGTTCACGAGCCGCGACTCGATATACAGGGACGCTGCACCGATGCCGAAGTCGAGACCGGCGCCACCGTCGACGCCCCACTTGGTGATCGAGCTCTTGTTGTCGGCGGTCAGCGGATTCGTGACGTCGTTGCCGAGATAGCCGGACAGCGCCGAGCCCATGCCGAAGTTACGGAAATTGTAGACCCCGCCACCACCGAGCAGGTAGAACCCGGTCGAGTGGCTCTGGTTGAGCGGGAACCGCAGCGTTGCGTTCAGCACCGCGGAGTAGATTCTCGGATCTTCGTTCACGAGCACCGCTGGCGAGCCCGCCGTCGGCACGACGGCGTACGAGCCGCCGTTGAACTGACTGAAGCCCAGATCCACCCGGGCGCCGAGCACCTTGTTCTGACTCTGCCAGCCGACAGGGACCCCGACCTGGTAGCCGGTGGTGTAGCCGATGGTCTTGAGATCGCCGGTTGGCGCGTTCGGTCCGCCGGCCAGGCCGATGTACCAACCGCCTCCGAGCCGCCGGCTTCTCATTTGCGCCCGCCGCATCTGTTCGGCCTGGGCGATGGAATCCGCGCGTGAGATGGAGTCGGCGCGGACTTTCTCGACCGCGGCGATGGAATCCTCGCGCGCGTGTTCCATGGCCTCGAGCGAGTCCTGCCTGGCGCGGGCGACCGCGGCCAGCGAGTCCTGGCGCGCACGTTCCACGCGCTCGATCGAATCCGTGCGCGTCTGCTCGATCCGTCGCAGCGAATCGGCGCGGGCGATCGAATCGAGCCTCGCCTGCTCGGCGCGGGTCGGCAACGCGACCTCGCCGCCTGACGAGCGTTTCTGAACGGGGATGCGACGGTCCGACGTGGTGCGCGGACGGGTCGAATCCGGTTTGGCCGGGGTCGGGACCTGGGCGCGCAGGGGCGCGGCCATCGCGGCGATGCCCGCGGTGGCACAGATCACGAACCAGCGATGTGAGCCGCTGAAAGTCATGAGTTGCATCCTCCACCTTGACGACGTATCCGGGTCGTTCTCACAGGCGTCAGTCGGAGCGTGAGACCGACTGGATTCCCCCACTGGATTGGTGCCACGTTCGCCTTCACGGTGTCGCCGTCTGCTGACGGTGCGTGGCCGGTCTGTGCGCCGCGCGAGCGGCTGGCCTGAGCGCGAGCTCCGATTCGTTGTATACCCGGCGTGCGCGCGCGACAGTTCCGTCCAGATCACAGCTCGGCGGCTGATTGTTCGTTAGGCGCGCTCAGCCATGGCGGGCGTTAGGCGGACTCGACCGCAGGTCGATGCCGCCGGCCCTGACGCCCGACGGCAACCGGCCGCGACGACAATACCCGGGACACGCCGGCACGACCTGCACCCGGCGGCGACCGCAGCTGTCGTGGGAGCCTGAGCGCGTTCGGGTGAACATCCGCTGGCGAGCGCAAGCGCCTGGTGACTACCGTTCAGTCTCCTGGGGCGGGACGAACGCGGCCCTGTCGCCCGGGTGACGTCGACATGACGTCTCGACGCCTCATCGCGACCGGACCACCGGTGTATTGAGCCTGTGACTTCACGCCGATCCATTCGCGGTGACGGCCCCACCCCGCACCGGGCGCGACTGCCACGACTCCTGCGCGACGTGGTGACCGTCGTGGCGCTGACGTGGCTGGCCGCCTGCGACCTGAACGGCGGAGGTGACGGTCGATCCGGGGCGGCTGCGACCGACGCGACAGAAGTCGAACCGGGTGCCGTGTCGATCGTCCCTCTGCACGCGTCGCGCGATCTCACCGAGAATTCGGCGGCAGCCGCCAGCGCCACCCAGCCCGGCGTCATCTTCACGATCAACGATTCCGGGAACGAGCCGATCCTCTACGCGTTCGACACGACGGGCGCGGGCCGTGGCGCCTGGCGCGTGACCAATGCGGTGAACAACGATTGGGAGAACGCGTCGCTCGGACCGTGTTCCGGTGAGACCCCGGCCCCACCGCCTCCGGCCCGCGACCCGGCCGGGTCTACGGGTGGTGCGCCGCGGCCGGCGGTGCCACCACCGCCCCACTGCGTGTACATCGGCGATACCGGCGACAACTCCGAGATTCGCGACCAGCCATCCCTGTACCGCGTGAGAGAGCCGTTGGCGGAGCAATCCGGCTACCTGGGCGCGCTGACCGCGGAGCGCATCGGATTGCACTACACCGACGGCCCGCACGACGTGGAAGCGATGTACGTCACGCCTGACGGCGCGATCTGGCTCATCACCAAGCGGCCGCGCTTCGATCCCTCCGGCCACCTCCGTCCCGCGCTGGTCTTCCGGATCGCGCCGGAAGCCTGGGACACGCCGGGCACGGTAACGTTGGCCACGCTGGTCGATTCCCTCCCCCTGGTTCCCGGGTCGGCGCCGCTGCGCTACGTCACCGACGCGGCGCTGTCGCCTGACGCGCACGCCCTCGCGGTCCGGACATATGGCCAGGTCTTCGTCTATCCGGTCGATTCGGCCACCGGACGAATCCTTCGCACCCCGGTCGCGAGCAGGTGCAACATTGCCCGGCTGCACGAGCGGCAGGGCGAGGGAGTCACCTGGCTGGACTCGTCAGGCAGACTGCTCCTCACGAGCGAGGGAGGCAGCGAGCCGATACGCCTGATCACCTGCCCGATGCCGCGATAGGCAGCGTGCCCTACGGCTGGACCGGACGCAGGTGCTTCGCGTACCAGGCCAGGTAGCGCTCGTAGCGATCCTTCACGTAGCTCGGCGTCGTGATTCCGTGGAACGAGTTCGGATAGACGATGAGCTCCGTGTCGACCCCGAGGCTCTTCAGCGCCTGATACATCTGCTCCCCGCCCACCAGTGGCACGTTGAAGTCCTTCTCGCCACCCAGGAAGAGGGTCGGCGTCCTGATGCGGTCGGCGTGCCAGAACGGGTAGGCCAGTTTCAGGTACACATCCTGGTTCTTCCAGGGTGGACCGAGCTCGTTGTCGTACTGGAAGACGTATTCGTCCACGCCGTACAGGGAGGCGACGTTCCCCACGCCGGCTCCACTGGTGGCGGCGCGAAAGCGCGTGGTAGACGCGATGAGATAGTCGGTGAGAATGCCGCCGTAGCTCCATCCACCGACGCCGAGCCGCGTCGAGTCCGCCACGCCGGACGAGACCGCGTAGTCCACGGCCGTGAGCAGGTCCTCCACCTCCTTGTTGCCCCAGTCGGCGAAGATGGCCTTCTGGTAGTCGGCGCCCCGGCCCTCGCTGCCGCGATAGTTCACGTTCAGCACCGCGTAGCCATTGGCGGCGAACAACTCGCGCTCGAAGTTGAACGCGTGCTGGTCCTGGCTGCCGGGTCCGCCGTGAATGCGCAGCAGCGTCGGATAGCGGGTGCCCGCCTTCCAGGTCGCAGGCTTCTCCAGCAGCCCGTGGACCTCGGTGCCGTCCTTCGTCTTCGCGCTGAATTCCTCGACCGCCCCCAGGTTCACGTCGGCCAGCCAGCCGTCGTTCTCGTGGGTGAGGGCGCGGAGGGAGCCCCGCTCCAGCGCGTACACCTCGTTAGGCTTCTCGTCCGTCCCGCTGACCACCGCCATCCGCTCGTTGGCCGAGACCGCCAGGTCCGAGACGACCCGCTTCCCCGTGAGCAGCCGGGTCACCACGCCGTCGGCTACGTTCACGCGGGCCAGATAGACACTCCGATCGTCGGAGACCAGACAGAGAATCGCGGTCCCGTCCTTCGTCCAGGTCGGATCGCTGACCGAGCGGTCCAGCGAGGCGGTCAGGACCCTGGGCTCGCCACCGTCCACCGACACCACCGCGAGCTTCTCCTGGCTGTACTGCCAGTACTTCGGCTCGCTCCCCTGGGTGTACGCGATCCACTTCCCGTCGGGGGACCATGCCGGCCGGCCGCCGTCGGGGCCGGTCCAGGTGGTGAGCGCCTTGGCGGGCGCTCCCGCCCGCGCTTCCATCACATAGATGTTGGAGTCGTTCGTCCGGTCGGGATCGGCACCGCGCTCGCTGACGAAGGCGATCATCTTTCCGTCGGGCGACCACGCGGGGTTCGACTCGTCGAACCGGCCCCTGGTGAGCTGCTCGGTCGCCTTCGCCGCGACGTCGAACAGGTACAGATGAGCGCGACGATTGCCGAGGTATCCCTGAACATCCTGCTTGAAGTGGTAGCGATCGAGTACGATCGGAGCGGGCGTCTTCTTCTTCGACGAATCCGCCGCCTGGTCCGACTCGGACGTGTCGGGATCCTGCGACACGATCAGGATGCGCTTGCTGTCAGGCGACCACTCGTAGCTCGACACGCCGCCCTTGAGATCGGTCAGCTTCTGCGCCTCGCCGCCGGCCCGATCGAGCAGCCAGACCTGTGAGCTCGAGCGTGCGTCGCCGCGTGAGGCAACGAACGAGAGGAACTTCCCGTCGGGACTGAACCGCGGCGCGCTCTCGCCCTGAGGCGTGTAGGTGAGCTGCATGGTCCTGGTGCCGTCCCACCGCGTCATATAGATGTCGGAGTTGCCGCGGTCGCGCGTCGAGTCGGGCGCCGAGACCACATACGCCACCCAGTCGCCGTCGGGCGAGAAGTGGATGTCCCGCACCGCTCGCAGCTGGAACATGTCGTCGACCTTGAGAGCGCGCTTCGCCGGCGCCGGCGTGGCCGGACTCGCGGCGCTCGACCGCTGGGCGAGGGCGCCGTGGGCGCTCAGCGCAACCAGGGCGGTCGCGGAAAGGAACCGACGGGAACGGCGAACGGGATTGGAAGTAGTCACTGCTCGGCTCCGAGAGAAGAACTCATGGCGAGTGCGTCATGGTCCATAGCTGATAGCTCACAGCCCATGGCTGACCGCCGATGCCTGAGAGCTGACCGCTGATGGTGATAACTCGCTGACCACTGCTCGCTGATCACTGACCTCGAACCTACGACCGCGAACATCGCAGATCAAACGGCTCCGGCCTTTGACCTGTGGCCTTTGACCTGTGGCCTTCGGCCTTTGACCTGTGGCCTTCGGCCTTTGACCTGTGACCTTTGGCCTTTGGCCTGTAGTTTCCCCAGACCCCTTCGCAACTTTCAGGGGGATTTGAGCCTGGAAATCCGTGGAGCAGCCATGACCGTCGCCGCCAAGGGAGCGCAAGGCACAACTCCTCACGCCGGGGCATCGGACAGCGAGGCGCTGTTGCGCGCGGCCAATCAGCTGCGGACCGAGGTCGCCAGACGCATCGTGGGGCAGGTGGAGGTGGTGGAGGAGGTGCTGATGTCGATCCTGGCCGGGGGACATGCCCTGCTCATCGGCGTCCCCGGGCTCGCCAAGACCCTCCTGGTGCGGTCGCTGTCCGAGACGATGCGCCTCATCTTCCGGCGCATCCAGTTCACCCCGGACCTGGTTCCGAGCGACATCACCGGCACCGAGCTGCTCGAGGAAGACGCGGCCACCGGACACCGCACGTTCCGGTTCGTGCGCGGCCCAGTATTCGCCAACATCGTGCTGGCCGACGAGATCAACCGCGCTCCGCCGCGCACCCAGGCGGCGCTGCTGGAAGCGATGCAGGAGCACCGGGTCACAGCCGCCGGCGAGACCATGGATCTCCCCGCGCCGTTCTTCGTCCTGGCCACCCAGAATCCGATCGAGCAGGAAGGCACCTACCCGCTGCCCGAGGCCCAGCTCGACCGGTTCCTGTTCGCCATCCGCATGACCTATCCGTCGCTGGACGACGAGGTCACCATCCTGCGCACCACCACCGGTCGCGACGCAGTCGAGCTCCACGCCTCGTTAGGTGCGGAGCAGGCGCTGGCGCTCCAGGCGGCCGTCCGCGACGTGCTGGTGGCCGAGCCGGTGCTGCGCTACGTGGCGGAACTGGTGCGCGCCACCCGGCCCGGCGAGCCGGGGTTGCCGATCCGGGTCCAGCGCTACGTCCGGTGGGGGGCGGGTCCCCGCGCCGGCCAGGCCCTGATCCTCGGCGCCAAGGCCTGGGCGTTGATGGACGGGCGCGTCGCCGTGAGCCCGGCCGATGTGCGGCGGGTGGCGCTGCCCGCCCTGCGCCATCGCGTGCTCCCCAACTTCGCCGCCGAAGCGGAGGGGGTCACCGCTGAGCAGCTGGTGGCCGACGTCCTCGAGCACGTCCCGCCGCCGCGCAGCGAGATCCGGGTGTAGCGGTGCAGGCGTTGACCAGCGGCGCCCTGCTCGACGCCGTTCGCGGGGTGCACTGGCCATCACGCCGCCTGACGAGCAGTGCGCAGCACGGCGCCCATCGCTCCCGGCGCGCCGGGGCGTCGCCGGAATTCATGGACTACCGCGCGTATCAGCAGGGCGACGATCCGGCCAAGATCGACTGGCGCCTGTTCGCGCGCAGCGAGCGGGTGGCGATCAGGCTGGCGCACGACGACTCGACGGTACGCACCACGGTGGTTGCGGATGCCAGCGCGTCGATGGCGTTTCCCGGGAATACGCGCGCCAAGTGGGAGACCGCGGCCGCGCTCTCGCTCGGCCTGTGTGCAGTTGCTCTGGGTGACGGCGACCCGGTGGGACTGGCGATCGCCGGCGAGCCGGACGGGCGCGCCCTCCCGCCGCGGACCCGTCGCGGCACGTTGGCGGCCGCGCTGCGACTCCTGGTGGAGACCACGCCAGCCGGCGTCGCGCCACTGGCGCCGCTGGTGGCGACAATGCGATCGAGCCGGCGCATCGCGATCGTGAGCGACTTTCTGGGGGATGCCGAGGCGCTCGTTGCGCAGGTGCGTGAGCTCGCCGCCGCGGAACGCGAGGTGTACGCGGTGCACGTGGTGGCCGCCGAGGAGCTGGATCCGGTGCCGATGGGGATGGTTGTCGATCCCGAGAATCCCTCGGTCCGGCGGCCGCTCGCCGCACCGGATCTCGATGCCTATCGAGTCGCGTTTGCTGCATGGCGGGAGTCGCTGGCCTCGCAGTGGCGCGGGGCCGGGGCGTCGTATCACCTGGTGACGACGGGAGAACCCGCGCACCGGGCCGTACGGCGCATCGTGGCCGGGCCGGACCGCCGACCTCCGATCCATGCCCTCTGAACTCCATCCTGCGTTTCCGGCATGACCTTTCTGGCCCCGTTGTACCTGCTGGGCGCGGCAGCCGGTGCGGTCGTGGTCGTCGCGCTGCACTTCATCGTCACGCGCGATCCGCGGGCGCTGCCGTTTCCCACGGCGCGATTCGCCCCTGATCGGCCGCCGCTGGCGAGGGCGCGGGCGCTCAGGCTGGAGGACCTGCTGCTGCTGTTCCTGCGGGTGGGGTTGGTGGCGGCGGTGGGTGTGGCGCTCGCCGGTCCCGTGGTTCGTCCGCCGCGCCGCGCGATGGCGCGGGTGCTGGTGCTCGACCGGTCGCGGGCGGTGGGTCGGGCCGGGGAGGTGGTGGACTCCGCCCGCGCGCTGCTTGGTTCGGGCGACGGCCTGGTGTTGTTCGACTCCTCGGCGACGGTGGTGCCCGCCGACCAGTCGTCGTTAGGCGGCTTCGCGGTCGGGCCGCGCCGGGGGCGGCTGTCGGCCGCGCTGATCGCGTCGCTCCGCGTGGCCTCGTCCCTGCGGAACGCCGCCGACTCGGTGGAGATCGCCCTGGTCTCGCCGCTGGCGGCCGAAGAGCTGGATCGGGCCACCGACTCCATTCGCGCGCTGTGGCCGGGGCGGCTGCGGCTGGTGCGGGTGTCCGGCCGCACGCCCGCACCGGCCGCAGCCGCCCCGGTGGTCGACGCCGACACCGACGATCCGCTGCGGATGGCGCTGCCGGCGCGTATCCCGGAGGTCGCGGCGCCGCTGGGTGCGGCCGCCGGCGCGCGCCCCGCCGGTCGGGTGCCGCCCGGGCCGACCGGCGCGGAATCGGGCGGCACGATCCGGCTGGTGCGTGGTTCGTTAGGCGCAGCCGATTCCGCGTGGGTGCGGTCGGGCGGGCGGCTGCTCGTGTACTGGCCGGCGCAGGCCGGTTCGGCGCCGGTCGTGTCGGGCGCGTGGGCCCCGCGCCCCGTGCCCGACACGACCGGCGCGGTGGTGGCCGGCGACGCCGTGGTCGTCGCTCCGTTCGTCCGCCGGCTGGCCCTTCGCGATGCGCAGGAATCGGCGAATCAACACGTGGTGGCACGCTGGGTGGACGGAACCCCCGCCGCGGTCGATGACACCATCGGCGCGGGCTGCATCAGGACGGTGACCATCCCCGTTACCGCGAGAGGAGACCTGGTGCTCCAGCCGCGCTTCGCGCGACTGGTCGAGGCGTTGCTGGCGCCCTGCCGCGACACGCCCGACTTCACGCCAATCGACGAAGCACAGGTGGCCTCGCTTACCGGCCAGCCCCACGGATACCCGGTTGCCGCGGCCGACATTGTCCCCACCCGGACCACGTCGTCGCCGCTTGCGAAATGGTTCCTGGCCCTGGCGGTGCTGTTCGCGCTTGGCGAGTGGCTCGTACGCCGGCGCGTCAGGCGCGGGCCCGGCGGATGACCGCGCTGGAGCGGGTGCGCCGGGCGCGCGTGATACTGCTCGTCACCATCGCGGTGGCGGCGGTGCTGTGGGCCGGAGCCGGCTACCACCTCGTTGCGCTGTTCGCGTCCGCCGCCGATCTCGTGGTCGGCTTGCCGCTGGGCGTGCGGCAGTTCGTTACACCTCTCGCGGTGACCGTGGCTCTCGCGGCGGCAGTCGCGGTGGTCTGGCGCGGACGGCGCGCGCGTGCCCTGCCCCGCGTGGCCCTCTTCATCGAGGAACGCGCGCCGGCGCTGCAGTTCGCGCTCGCCACCGCGATCGACGCCGAAACGCCGTCCCGACAGGCCGCGCTCGATCGGGTCGTGGCGCAGCGGTACCCCGAGGGTGTTCTGCGCGCGCCCGTGCGCCGCGCATTGAGCCTGGCGGCCGGCGTGTTTCTGACGCTCGTGCTCGCGATGTTCACCGTCCCGGCCGCCACACGACAGCGCGTGCTGAACCCGCGCGCCGGCGATGTACTCGCGCGCCCCGGCGCCCGTCCGGTGCGCGCGAGCCGTCTCGTCCCGATTGTCGCGCGGGTGAACCCGCCCGCGTACGCGCACCAGAGTTCGTTCGCGCTGGACGATCCCATCTCGGTTTCCGCGCTGCCGGGGAGTCGCGTCGAGATTCTGGGGCGTGGGGCGGGCGATTCACTTCCGCGGGTGTCGGCCGGCATGGGTGGAGACACGCTGCCCGTCACCGCGGTCGGCGACACCTGGCGGGTGGACGTGACGATGCCGTCCCGCCCGGCCATCGTGAGACTCGCGGATCGCGGATTCGACCGCCTGCTCGCGCTGGAGCCCGGCGCCGACCTCGCGCCGCGAGTCACGCTGGAAGTCCCGGCGCGAGATTCGACGTATCGCTTGCCGCGTGGCCAGGTCGTGTTCCAGGCGAAGGCCGAGGACGACATCGGACTGGCCGCCGCCTGGTTTGAGTTCCGCCACTCGTCAGGCGGCGGCGAGCGATTCACCACCCGCCGCTGGATCGTCGCCGCGACATCACCAGGGAACGCCCGCTCGGCCGCCATCCGCGTGACCGTGCGGCTCGACACGCTGCGGCTCGGCCCGGGCGACGTGGTGCACGTGCGGGCGATGGCGATGGACGCGAACGACGTCACCGGCCCCGACACGGGATGGTCCGACACCCGCACTCTCAGGATCGACGACCCGGGCGCGCGCGATACCATCCGCATCAATCCCTCACAGGCGGCTCCGCTCGACACCACCGCACTCAGTCAGCGGATGCTGATCGTGCGCGCCGAGACGCTGCTCACGCGGAAGCCGCGGCTCGTCGCCGACTCCTTCACGCGGCAGTCGGTGCAGCTCGGTGGCAGGCAGGCGGCGCTCCGCACCCGGGTGGAGTCGGTCATCTCCGACCTCGAGAACATCCAGACCGTGGGGTTCGTCGGGCGCACGGAGATTTCGACCCTGTTGCACCAGGCGTCGGACGCCATGCGCGACGCCGAGACCGAGCTCCGGATCGCGCATGTGGAAACGGCGCTGCCGCCAATGCGACGCGCGCTGCGATTCCTCGAGCAGGCTCGTCAGGCACGTCGCCTGTATCTGCGCGGCGTCCTGCCGCCCGAGACGGTGGATCTCCCGGCCGTCCGGCTCCAGGGCACCGACTCGGCGACCGTGGCGCTGCGGCGGCCGCGCGACCGGCTCGCCGACCCGCGACGCGCGCTCCTTGCCCGACTCGATGGCCTGGCCGGACTCGCCGGGCAGGCCCTGGTCGACTCGCTCACTGTGCTCCGGGTGGATGCGCTCACCGCGGCGCCCGATGTCGCGGATCCGCTGGCGCGCGCCATCGATGCTGCCCGCCGCCACGCCGATCCCGGTGCGCCACTGGGCATTGCGCGCCGCCGTCTGGAACGATCCACCGTGGCGACACCGGCGCTGGGCCCGTGGCAGGGTGGGGGGATTCCGTGACCCGCTTCACGTTCGCCACCGGCATCTACTCGTCAGGCGACTGGGAGAGCGCGGCGCTGCTCCCGGCAAGCGTGATCGACACCCTGGCGCGGTACACCACGCTCGATCTGTCGCCCGCGGGCGTGAACGTGCGGCTCGATTCGGACGACCTGTTCGAGTACCCGTTCGTCTTCCTCACCGGTCACCTCCCGGTCTTCTTCACCGCGGCCGAACGGGAGCATCTGTCGCGCTTCGTGGCGCGGGGCGGATTCCTCTTCGTCGATGACCACAATCACGACATCGATGGGGAATATCACAAGACCATGACCGGCGAGCTCGCCCGGCTGTTCGGTGCGCTGCGCGACGTGCCGAACGATCATCCCCTGTACCGCTGCTTCTTCACCTTCCGCGACGGCCCGCCGGCCACCAGCCACGAGCTCAACGGATGGGGCGACAACCTCGTCCATGAGCACCTGCAGGGCATCATGCACGGCGATCGCATCGACGTGCTGTACAGCAGCAAGGACTACAGCTCCGAGTGGAACCTGCACCCGGAGACCAAGCGCTTCATGGAGCAGGACGTGACGAAGTTCGCGGTCAACATCGTGGTCTATGCGCTCACCCGCTGATCGGGAACCGGGCGGCGCGACGGAGCGGTCTGCTCGTCAGGCAGGGGGCGGCGCGACAGAGCCGTCTGCTCGTCAGGCGGGGGTCGGCCCGGCGGCGCGCAACCTGCGCCGCATGGTGGAGCGTGCCGCTCGCGGGGTCGCGTTGATGGTCCTCGCCTGGCTGCTGGTCCAGACCGGCCGGCCGCGCGCGGTGGAGCGCACGGAGATCGCCGGCAGCGACTCGCTGGGTGTCGCGCTGCGCCGCTGGAGCACCTCACTCGCACCGGCGCGAGTGCACGTTCGCGTGACGGGCGAGGTGCAGGCGTCGCGGCTCGACTGGCTGTCGGCACTGACCGCGACCGGGACTGCGGTCGCCTGGGACGGACGCGGCCTGATCCCACTGGCTGCCGCGGCAGAGCCGCTCGCGGATCCGGCCGGCGGAACGGGCGTGTGGGTGGCCGCCCCCGCGGGTACGCCCCTCCATCTGATGGATCGATACGGCCCGCTGGATTCGATCACCGCCGCCGGCGCGGGCGGGCGCTTTCTCGCGCGGTCGGCGCCTGACGAGGTGTTCGTGCGCGGAGAGCCAATGACGGCACGGTCCGCGACCGGGAGCGCGCTGTCGCTCGGCCGTCTGCTGTTGCTGGCGCGCGTCGGGTGGGAGAGCAAGTTCGTCCTCGCCGCGCTGGAGGAGCGAGGGTGGCGCGTGGATGCTCGGCTGGCGCTCTCTCCCAGGGGAGACGTAGTCCAGGATTCTTCCTGCGCGTCGGCCGGCCGGTGCCGCCTCCCGATCCGCATCGACACCGCGACCTACGCCGCGGTCGTCGCGCTCGACACCTCCGCGCTTGCGCGCGCACGCGACATCGTCGCGTACGTGCGCAGCGGCGGAGGGCTGGTCGCATCCGTCACGGTGCTGGCGGCCCGGGTCATGGAGACGCTGCGAGTGGGCGAGTCGCTCGTCGGGGTCCCGGCGGTCGAGCCCTTTGCGCCACATCCCGGCGATCCGCGCCGCGACCTGGCGCTCACGCCCATCGCCCTCGAGGACGATGCCGTAGCCCTCGAGGAGCGCGCGGCTGCGGTAGCCGTGGCGGCGCGCCGCGTGGAGCACGGCCGCGTGATCGCGATCGGATATGAAGACACGTGGCGATGGCGAATGGGCGGTGGCGAGAACGCGGTGGCGAACCACCGCGAGTGGTGGGCCTCACTGGTCGCGCGCGTGGCCTTCGCGCATCGAACGTCCGTTGGCGCGCCCGGCCGAAACCGAGGAGGCGCCACTCGCCCATCTCGTCGAAAAGCTGGGACCGTCGTCAGGTGGCGTCTCTCGAACTGGAACTGGCTTTTATCTTCCGCCAGGTTGGCTGTATGCCCTGTTCGTGATGGCGCTCATATTCGAATGGGCGTCGCGACGGCTCAGGGGTGCGGCGTGAGTCCGCGATGGGATCAGCTCCTGCATTCGAGCGCAGCGCAAACCGTGGCGCGGCGTGAGGTGATGGATTCATGAGTTCGACACGACGCGGATTCCTGAAGGAGATGGCAGGCGCGGCCGCGGTGGTGGCGACCGCGCGCGGTGGCCCGCACCTGCCCGCCTTGCTGAGTGGGTTCGATCGGTTTCCTCAGGTTGGCGATCCGCAGCTCCGCGAACTGGCCGCGGCTGCCCTCGAAGCGGCCACTGCCGCGGGCGCCAGTTACGCGGACGTTCGCTTCACCTTGACCCGCGTCGAGAGTGTCGGCGCCGAAGGATTCCTGTGGTTCGTGTCGGACGATGCCGAGAGCGGTCTGGTGGGCGTGCGTGCGCTGGCCGACGGCGCGTGGGGGTTCGCGGCGAGTCCGGTCTGGACGACGGACGAAGTGGCGCGGCTGGGCCGGGACGCGGCGATCCAGGCCGGCCATAACGCGCGCGGTCGCCGGCGGCGGGTGGAGCTCGGCGATCGTGTGCCGGCGGCGACCGGTGAGTATGCGACGCCGATCCGCCGCGATCCCTTCACCGTATCGCTCCCCGAGAAAGTCGAAACGCTGCTGGCGTTCAACGAGATTCCCACGCGCGCCGACCTGGACGTGCCGGTGCAGGCGTCGATCAGCGTCGAGCACCGTCGTCAGCAGAAGACGTTCGCCTCCACCGACGGCACGTTCGTCTCGCAGTCCCTCTACACGTCGCATCCGGCCTACAGCATTCGCGCGGGGGCCGGTGGCGCGGCGGTCGAACGCAAGGGCGACCGGCCGCAACCGGCGGCCGGCGGGTGGGAAGTGCTGGCCGAGGCGCCGATCGCCGACGACGTTCCCGGGCTGCTCGACGACGCCGTGCAGATGCTGCGGGCGCGGACGGTGTCGCCCGATCGGTACGACGTGGTCCTCGATGCCGTGGTCACCGCCCAGATTCTCGCGCAGACGATCGGCGTGGCCGCCGAACTCGATCGGGTGCTCGGTTTTGAGGCGAACGCCGGCGGCACCACCTACCTGGCACCGCCGGACCGGATCCTGGGGTATCTCTCGTTAGGTCCCGCGCTCCTCAACGTCACGGCCGACCGCTCCCGTCCCGGTGGCCTGGCCACCGTGCGGTGGGACGACGACGGCGTTGCCCCCGAGGACTACCAGCTGGTGAAGGACGGCGTGGTGGTGGACTACCAGACGACCCGCGAACTCGCTCCGGTGCTCGCGACGTGGTACGCGCGGTCGGGACGCGCGGCGCGGTCGCACGGGTGCGCGGCGAGCGAGGACGCCCTGCGTTTTCCCACCGTCCAGACGCCGAACCTCACACTGGCTCCGGGGCGCGCGGACGTCCTGCTCGACGATCTGGCCGCGGAGCTCGGACATGGCCTCGTAGTGCGCGGTGTCGAGGGATCGCCGGGGTTCGGCGGCGGCGTGACCGTGGATCGCCAGCAGCTCAACGGCGAGATCAACGGCAACATGGTGTACGAAGTGCGCGGCGGAAAACGAATCGGGTGCGTGCGGAACTCGCAGTGCCTCTTCCGCGCGCCGGAGCTGTGGAAGAGTCTCGCCGCAGTCGGTGGCCGGCGGTCGCAGCTCACCAGCGCCTGGATCGCGCGCAAGGGACAGCCCGCGCAGCAACTCGCGTTCAGCGTCACGGCGGCGCCGGCGCTCTTTCGGCGGGTGGCCGTGACCGATGCGCTGAGGAAGGCCTGATGCGGTCACGGGGGCGCCCGCACTCGCTGCTGGCGGACGACCGCTTCCTGTCCAGGGAAGCATGCCGCGACATCCTCGATCGCGTGGTGCGGATGAGCGCGGGAGGCGGCGATGTGTCGCTGTGGATCCGCAGCGCGTGGATCGGAAACGTCCGGTGGGCCGGCAACCAGATCACCACATCCGGCGACACCACCGACCATCGCATCATCATCGATCGCCGCATCCGGGGCGCCGGTGGAGCGGCCACGACCAACCGCGCGGACGACGATGCGCTCGAGGCGTGCGTGCGTCGCGCCGAGCAGCAGTTGCGTTACGCGCAGTTCGATCTCGACGCCACGCCGCTCCGCACCGGCGAGGTGTATCCGCGAACCGATCTGTGGAGCGACACCACGTACGCGCTCGACGCCGGGGCGCGCGCCGCGCAGCAACGGCAGCTCGTCGAGCCCGCGATGGCCGCCGGACTGCTCTCCGCCGGCTACCTCGAGGTCTCGGCGGCCGCGACCGGCATGCTCAATTCCGCGGGCATGTTCGCGTACGCGCCGCAGACGCGCGCCGAATACAGTGTCACGGTGCGCAATGCCGAGGGAACGGCGTCGGGGTGGGCCGGCGTGGACAACCGGGACTGGCAGGCGATCGACGCCGCCGGTCTGTCCGCCATCGCGCTCGACAAGTGCCGGCGATCGGCCAATCCCGTCGCCATCGAACCGGGGCGGTACACGGTGATCCTCGAGCCGCAGGCGGTCGCCGATCTGATGCTTCCCCTCGTGCGTTCACTCGACCGCCAGGGCGCCGAAATGGGCATGGGGCCGTGGGCCGACCGGCCGGCCACCGCGGAGCCCACCGGGACGCTTGCGGCCCCGGGCGTCGCGCTCTCGCCAGGCGCGATTCCACTGCCGCGGCCGCGCTCCCGGATCGGGCAGAAGGTTCTGGACGAGCGAATCACCATCAGCGCCGACCCTGCCGATCCCGGCGCTCCCTTCGTTCCGTTCTGGGTGGATGGGTCGCCCTATCGCGCCGTCAAGTGGATCGACGCTGGTGTGCTCAAGGAGCTGTCGTACGACAGGTACTACGCGCTCCGCGAGCTCAATCGATCAGATCCCCTCAACAACAGCTCCGCGTTTCGCGTGAGCGGTGGACCGGTGTCGAAGGAGGAGATGATCGCCGACACCGTGCGGGGGCTGCTCATCACGCGGCTGGTGAACATCCGGGTGGTAGAGGGCACGAGCCTGCTGTGCAGTGGAACCACCGCCGACGGTGTCTGGCTCATCGAGCGCGGGAAGATCGTGACGCCGGTGAAGAATTTCCGGTTCCGCGAGTCCCCGCTGTTCGCGTTCAACAACCTGCAGGCGCTTGGCACACCGATCCGCGTGCTGCAGCGGATGCCGGCCGTGGCGCCTCCGGCTCTCATCCGCGACTTCAGCCTGACGAGTCTGGCCGATGCGGTGTAGCCTGTTCGGGGCCGCGTTTCTCCTCTGCCCGCCTGCCGTCGCGTTCGGGCAGCGCGTCGGCATGCCCTACCAGTTCTTCACGCCCTCGCGATGCGCGATGGTGCCGGGTCTCGCCGAGCAGTTCGCGGCGCGACAGGAACGGGACTCGGCGGCATTCACGCCCGCGTCGGACACGCTGCGTCGCGCGACCATCGACGCGACTCTTGCGTGCGATGGAGCGTACGGTGGCCTGACCAGCGACGAGCGCCAGCTTCTGAACCTGGCGCGCGTCAAGCTCGCCGCGGGCGCAGACTCCGTCGCAGCATCGCTGCAGCGTCGCTATCTCGAACACCTCGCGGATGCGCCGGCACGCGAGCGCGCCTGGGCGCTCTATCTCATCGCCAGTGACAATCTCGCTGCCCGACCGCCGCGGCTGGCGCGCGCGCGACGCGCGGTCACGGCACTCGACTCGCTGGCGTCGGCCGGCGGCCCGGTGGACTCCGTGGCGCGCGCAGGCGCAACCAGGGCACAGATCCTGGCCCATCAATCCCTCGCGCAGGCGGCGCTGCGTGCGTGGGACGACTCGGCGGCACGAGCGGAGTCCGAGCGCGCGATCGAGCTGTGGAAACAGGTTCCGGACTCGGGGCGTCGGAGCCTGACGCTGCCGGTGGCCCAGACGTATCTCATGCTGGCGGAGGTGGAGCTGCGCACGGTGGGGATCGACTCGGCCCGGGCGGTAATCGACTCGGCGAACACGTTCATTCCGCCGGGCACCGACGGCAACTGGTACGTGGCGACCACACGAACGATGTACGGCGTGCTGGGGAAGCCGGCTGCTCCGGTCGAGGCGCGTTTCTGGTTCAACACCGGCGGCGACAGCACGCCCCGCCCCGCGCGCGGTCACGTGTCGATCATCAGCGGCGTTTCACACTACTGCGGGATGAGCTGTCGCGGACGCTACGAAGCGATGGCGCGCTACCAATCCCGATTCGGGGCGCGTGGTCTCGACCTGATCAACGTGACACGGACCTACGGGTTCTACGTCGATACCGCCCCGGTATCGCCCGGGCAGGAAGCGCGATACGACAGCGTGTATTTCCGCGGCGAGCTGCACGTCCCCGGAATGCTGGCGGTGGCTGAGACGAAGTTCTCGTGGCTGCCCGATGGGCGCCGGGCGGACGATCCGACGGCACAGGAGGGCCATTATCCCTTCGCGACCTTCGTGATCGTGGACAAGAGCGGCCTGGTCCGCTACGTCGCGTTCGACTGGGATCCGCTCCTCGAGGAGCCCCTGGCGCGGCTGATCGAAGGCCTGCTCGACGAGCCGGGGTAGCGGGCGTCTCGCACGCTCCGTGTCATTTCGAGGGAGCGTAGTGACCGGGACATCCCGCGCGCGCTGCCAGTCCTTGAAAATACGCGAGAGCAGGTAACCGGGGCCGCCGGGCCGGTGTCAAAGTGAGGGTTGCGCTCCGGGTCCCTTGGCGGGAGCGTTGTCCAGGCACCGAACCGGGAGGCATCATGTTGAGTTCCGTCACGCCGCGTCGTCTGAGGGGTCTTGCCGCGTCATTGCTCCTGACGGCGCTGGCGGCGCCGCTCGCCGCGCAGTTGCCGGCAGGCGTACAGAAGCGCGCGTCGGTGGAGGGGATCACCGAGTACGCGCTCGACAACGGTTTGCGGGTACTGATCTTCCCCGACGCCAGCAAGCCGACCGCGACGATCAACATCACCTATCTCGTCGGGTCGCGGTTCGAGGGATACGGCGAGACGGGAATGGCACATCTGCTCGAGCACATGGTGTTCAAGGGGACGCCGAATCACCCGAACATCCCGCAGGAACTCACCGAGCACGGAGCGCGGCCCAACGGCACCACCTGGTACGATCGCACCAACTATTTCGAGACCGTCCCGGCCACCGACGAGAACATCGCCTGGGCGCTCGATCTCGAGGCGGACCGGATGGTGCACAGCTACATCGCCAGGAAGGATCTCGAGAGCGAATTCTCGGTGGTGCGCAACGAGTATGAGGCGGGCGAGAACTCCCCGCTGAACGTGCTGACCGAACGGACGATGAGCACGGCGTTCCTGTGGCACAACTACGGGAAGAGCACCATCGGTGCCCGCAGCGACATCGAGAACGTCCCGATCGAGCGGCTGCAGGCGTTCTATCACAAGTACTACCAGCCCGACAACTCGATTCTGGTGGTGGCCGGCAAGATCGATGAGGACAAGGTCCTGAAGCTCGTGGCAGACAAGTTCGGGTCGATTCCCAGGCCGGTGCGCGCGCTGGACAAGGGCAACATGCTGTTCCCGACGTATACGGAAGAACCCACCCAGGACGGTGAGCGCGAGGTGACGCTCCGTCGGGTGGGGGATGTGCAGGCGGTGATGGCCGCGTACCATGTGCCGGCCGGGGTCCATCCCGACTATGCGCCCGTGGCGGTGCTGGCGGAGGTGCTCGGCTCGCAGCCCGGCGGTCGGCTCTACAAGGCGCTGGTGGAGACGAAGAAGGCCGCCTCCTCCGCCTCCTACAGTTACCTGTTGCGTCAGCCCGGCGTGCTGATCGGACAGGCCTCGGTGCGGAAGGAGCAGTCGCTCGATGACGCCAGACAGACGCTGCTCTCCACCATCGAGGGCGTTGCGGCGTCGCCCCCGACCAGCGAGGAAGTCGAGCGCTCCAAGGCCACCCTGCTCAAGTATCTCGACCTCGAACTGACCAACTCCGAATACGTCGGCCTCGATCTCACCGAATGGGCGGCGTCGGGTGATTGGCGGCTCATTTTCATCTATCGCGACCGGCTGAAGCAGGTGACGCCGGCGGACGTGCAGCGCGTCGCGGCCGCCTACCTCAAGCCGTCGAACCGGACCCTCGGGCTGTTCATTCCCACCGACAAGCCCGACCGGGCGACGATTCCGGTGATCGCCGACGCGGCGATCGACTCCCTGGCGGCCAGCTACCGGAGCACGGAAGTGCTGGCCACCGGCGAGGTATTCGATCCGTCGCCATCGAACATCGACGTCCGCACCACCCGATCCACGCTGCCTAACGGGATGAAGGTCACGCTGCTTCCCAAGGAGACGCGCGGGAACGTGGTCGAGGCCCGGGTCACGCTCCGCTACGGCACGGAGCAGTCGCTCACCGGACGCGCGCTCGCGTCCCGGACGATCAGCAGCATGTTCGACAAGGGGAGCCGCACCATGACGCGGCAGCAGATCTCGGACGCCTTCGACAAGCTCAAGGCCGATGTCCTCATCTCGGGATCGGGCAACTCGACCATCGCCAGCATCGAGACCACCCACGGCAACCTGATTCCCGCGCTCCGGCTGGTCGCCAGCATCCTCAAGGAGCCCGCGTTCGATCCCGGGGAGTTCGACAAGCTGAAGACGGCGCGGCTCGCATCCCTGGAGCAGCAGAAGTCCGAGCCGGGGCTGCTCGCCAGCATCGCGATTTCCCGGAAGCTGTCGCCCTATCCGGATTCGCATCCGCTCGCCACGCTCCCCATCGACGCGCAGATCGCCGAGTACCAGAAGCTCACCGTCGATGACGTGAAGAAGGTGTATGCCGATCTGGTCGGCGCCTCGTACGCCGACGTGGCGGTCGCCGGCGACTTTGCGAAGGATTCGGTTGCCGCCGCGGTGCGCGAGCTGTTCGGATCGTGGAAGAGTCCCACGCCGTTCGCGCATCTGGCCCGCACATACTTCGACGTGCCCCAGTCCAACGAGAAGATCGAGACGCCCGACAAGGCGAATGCGTTCTTCTACGCGGGGGAGAACATCAGGCTGCGCGACGACAGCAAGGACTACGCGGCGATGACGCTCGGGAATTACATGCTGGGCGGCGGGTTCCTCAATTCGCGCCTGGCCACCCGCATCCGTCAGAAGGACGGCCTCAGCTACGGCGTCGGCTCGAGCTTCTCCGCCCAGTCGCTCGACAGCGTGGCGACCTTCCAGACCTACGCGATCTACAATCCCGAGAACGTGGTGCGGCTGCAGTCCGCGTTCGGCGAGGAACTGGACAAGGTGTTGAAGAGCGGATTCACGGCGGAAGAGCTGGAGAAGGCCAAGCAGGGGTGGCTGCAGCAACAGCTCCAGAACCGCTCGCAGGATGGGTATCTGGTGAGTCTTTTCTCGAATCAGGTGATGACCAGGCGCACCATGGCCTACAACACGCAGCTCGAGAAGTGGGTGGCCGATCTCAGCGTTGCCGATGTGAACGCGGCGCTGAAGAAGTACCTCGATCCGAACAGGATCACGGTGGTGCGGGCCGGCGATTTCGCGAACCATCCGCCGAAGGCGGCGGTGCCGGTGCCGTGACAGAAGCCCACAGCCGATAGCGCCGGAGGTCGGAGGTGCGAATGATGCGCAGGCACACGCGTCAGCGCCTTCGACCTCTGGACTCTGGACTCCTACCCGCCCCTATGCCGCCACCGTTACCCGATTCCGCCCCGCTTCCTTCGACCGGTAGAGGGCCCGGTCCGCGTGCTCCAACAGCGCATCCACGTTGTTCACATCGCTCGAGAACGATGCCGTTCCCACGCTCGCGGTGATCGCGCGGTCGTCCCACTCCGCCGCCGCGATCGCCGACCGCAACCGCTCGGCCACCTGCTGCGCACCCTCGCGGTCGGTGTTCGGCAGGATGATCGCAAACTCCTCACCGCCGTATCGCGCCGCGAAATCCGTGTCGCGCATCGTGCGCGACAGCAGTTTGCCGACCGCGCGCAGCACCTCGTCGCCCTTGGGATGGCCGAAGGTGTCGTTGTACGACTTGAAATGGTCGATGTCGAGCAGGATGAGCGACAGCGGATGCCCGTGACGCCGCGACCGCGAGATCTCCTCCTGCAGCCGGTCCTGGAAGGCGCGGCGGTTCTTGAGACCGGTCAGGCCGTCCAGCGCCGCCAGCGCCTCGAGCTGGATCTTCGCCTCCTCCAGCTGGTCCGTCCGCGCCTTCAGCTTCCGCTGTGTCTCCTCGAGCCGCTTCTCGTATTCCTTGCGCTCGGTGATGTCGCGCGATGACGCCTGGAGACGCACCACCTTCCCTTCCCGGTTGAACACGGCGCGCCACATCATGTCCAGCCAGATGTGCTTCCCCGTCTTGTGCAGCATCCGGCACTGGATGGACGTCACCGGCTCGGCACGGGTGAGCTGCGAGAAATGGCGCTGCAGCTTGTCAGTGTCATCGGGATGCACGATCGCGAACGGCGCCATGCGCATCAGTTCTTCCGGCAGGAATCCCAGCACCCGCTCGCAGGAGGGACTGAGGTAGATCGCCCGGCCCGACGTGTCGTGCAGACTCACCACGTCGCTGCCGTTCTCGGCGATCAGGCGGAAGCGCACTTCGCTCTCGCGCAGTGCTTCCTCGGTCTTCGTCCGATCCAGGTGACTCTCGTGCAATTGGGTCGCGATCCACGCCACCATGCCGACGAACACGAGAATCGTCGCCAGCACGAAGAGGGTGTCCGCCAGGTCGGCGTCGATCACCTGGCCCCGCCGGCCGAAGATCACCATCCAGCCGAGAATCGCGGGCACCAGGAAGCCCGCCGGCAGCAGCGTCCGGGCCGTCGATCCGCCCGGCCCGTCGCTGAGAATGATGGCGATGAGCCCATCCTCGCTGCTCAACGTCATCACCCCGACCGACATCACGCCGAATGCGATCGCGGTGGGCAGCGCCATCCGGTTGAAGCTGCCGATGCCTTCGAACCACCCGCTCCGGTAGGCGTGCGCGATCAGCGCGGCCTGCGCCGTGAACAGCACGATCACCGCGAACAATTGCGCCAGCACGCTGCCCGCGCGCGATGACCTGACCTGAAACAGGAGGCCGGTGCCCAGGAGCGCGAGATCAAACGCCGCGTTAGGCGGCATGCGACTCAGGTCGCCATTGTGCAACGCGGTCATCGTGTCGCCGAACAGGAGCTGATCCACGCCTGGCGAGTCGCCGAACAGCAGGCCGTACATGCGCGCCACACCCACCACCATCACGAACAGCGCCAGCGCACGCGCGATCTCACGGCCGCGCGGGTACTCCTCGATCGACAGCAGCCACATCGACGAGCCCAGGGCGACGAAGCACACCGCCGTCATGGGGTTCACGACGTCGCGCGGGTCCGGCCCAAGTGCCCGCAGCTCGGGCACGCCCGCCACCCACCCGATGAGCACCAGGATGCCAACCATGACCGCGATCCCCGCCGCCGACCGGGACACGAGGTAGGGGTTGGACCACGCAGAGATGCGCGGCTTCTCGCCGTAGGCGAGGAGCGGCGACGGGTCGGTCAGTGCGTCTTCGCGAGAGGTCATTGGTTCTGGTAAGTGACTGGCGCAACCCGGCCACCGTCACGCTTCGGAACCCGATGACGCCTCGTGACTTGCCGCACCTCGCAGGACCTGCGACGGGACCGCTTCAGGGGTTCGAAATCCGTGGTCAGCGCGTCCAGCGGCTCCCGGTCACTGGAGTGTGACGCCTGCTACCGGAAATTCGAGTCTGATCCCAATTACCGGAAATTCGAGTCTGACCCCAATTGCCGGGAACTCCGGCCGCCCGGCCGTCAACCGTCCAGGTTGATCGTGGGCAGGAACCGCGGCGTCTGACGGACCTTGGTCGCCCGCTCGAAGGCGTAGGCGTAGCGCAGGAGGTTCTGTTCGCTCCACGCGCCGCCAATGAACGACACCCCCACCGGCAACCCGTAGACGAACCCGGCGGGCACGGTCACCGACGGGTATCCCGACACCGCCGCCAGGCTGGAGCTCCCAATGGTGTTGTGGTCGCCATCCACAAGGTCCGAGCTCCATGCCGGACCACTGGTGAGGCTCACGATCGCATCGACCTGGTGCCTCTGCAGGATCCGGTCGAGCCCCTCGGCACGCGACAGGCGGCGACAGTCCGCGAGGGCGGTCAGGTACTCCGATGACGACAGCCCCGTCGTCTGCTCCGCCATCTCGAACCACTCCTGTCCGAAGTACTTCATCTCGACATCTCGGTGATCCACGTTGAACCGGATCAGGTCGGCCAGGCTCTTGTTTCGTTCACCGGGCCCGCGCGCCGCCAGGTATTCCTTGATGCTCGCCTTGAACTCGTACAGCAGCACCTGGAGTTCCGGCAGGTCGATGTCTTCCACAGCGCCTGCGTCGATCGGATCGATCACCACCGCGCCGGCGGCCCTCAACGCCGCGATGCTCTGATCCATCACGTGCACCAGCGTCGACTCGTCAGGAAGGCTCTGGCGCAACAGGCCCAGTCTCACCCCGTGCAGACCATCACGATCGAGCGTGGCCGTGAAGTCCGTCTGCGCGTGTGCGGCGGCGCCCGATGTCGCTGCGTCGGCCGGATCCACACCGGCCAGCGCGCCGAGCAGGATCGCCGCGTCCCGCACTGTCCGACACATCGGACCCGCGGTATCCTGCGAGTACGACACGGGAATAAGGCCGGTCCGGCTCCACAGACCCACCGTCGGCTTGACCGCAACCAGCCCGTTCGCGCTTGCCGGACAGACAATGGAGCCGTCAGTCTCGGTCCCGATCCCGATCGCGCCCAGGTTGGCCGCAATCGCGGCCCCGCTTCCCGAGCTCGACCCACAGGCGCTGCGATCGAGGACGTAGGGATTTCTCGTCAGGCCGCCTCGCGCGCTCCAACCGGCCGCGGAATGCGTGGACCGGAAGTTCGACCACTCGCTCAAATTGGTCTTGCCCAGGATCACCGCGCCCGCCGCCCGCAGTCGCTGCACGATGAAGGCGTCGCGAGGGGCGAACGAGTTGGCGAGCGCCAGCGACCCGGCCGTTGAGCGCATGTGGTCGGCCGTATCCATCGCGTCCTTGATCAGGACCGGCACCCCGTGCAGGGGCCCCCGCGGCCCGCGCGCCTTTCGCTCCGCGTCCATCTGATCGGCGATCCTGAGCGCGTCGGGATTCGTTTCGATCACCGCCCGCAGCTTGGGACCGGCGCGGTCGAGGTCCGCGATCCGTCCGAGATACGCCTCGGTCACCGACCGGGCCGTGAAGCGACCCGACCGCATCCCTTCCTGCAGCTGGTCGATGGTGATCTCGATCAAGCCGAGCTCCGCGGCGCTTCTTTCGGGAAGTCGTCGGCCAGGACCGGTGAGGATCGAGGAAGCGCGACCGGAGACTGGCGAAAAGCGCGACCCCACCGCGAAAGCGGCACTGAGCGCCGCCGCCGAATGCAGAAACTCGCGCCGCCCTACGGGCGGTGCGGGTACGTCGGTTGCTCCTCGCCGTTCGTCACGTTTGGTCATGCATTCCTGTCTGACCGCCGACGGCTCCCCGCTGATAGCGGACAGCCGCCGTCTGTCCGCTCATTCCTGACCGCTGATAGCGGACAGCTGATCGCTGCCGTCAGTACGCGCCGTTCCCCGCATCCGCTGGCCGTCCCCTGGAGGGATGAGAGCGAGAGAAGGCCCCGAGCCGCTTTGAGACGACGTGCGCGACCTGGTAGTTAAGGCCACGGGTGACACCCGGTTGCCCTACCAGCGCGGCTTGCTCCGAAGCAGAGCTTCCATGTCCGTCGGCGATCCCGGGCGGGCGAAGAGGAACCCCTGGCCCCGATCGCATTCCATCGACCGCAGGAGCGCGAGCTGATGCGGGGTCGCGACGCCTTCCGCGATCACTTCCAGCCCGATGGCGTGGGCGAGTGAGATGATCGCCCGAACCACGTGCAGCGGTCGCTCTTCCGTATCGATCGAACTCGTGAACGCGCGATCCACCTTCACCGCGTCGAGCGGCAGACGGTGCAGGTAGCTGAGGGCCGAGTAGCCCGTGCCGAAGTCGTCCAGGTGGATCGCCAGGCCAAGGGCACGCAGCTCCTGAATAGTCGAGATGGCCGGATGCTGCTGCCCGATGATGGCGCTCTCGGTGATTTCGAGCTGCAGGCGGTTGGCCGGCATCCCTGTCTCCTTCAGGATCGCCGCCACCTGGGGAACGAGATCGGGCTGCGCGAACTCGCGCACCGAGAGATTCACCGACACCGTCAGCGGTGTTTCGTCCTCGTAGCGCTCCTGCCAAGCGCGCGCCTGCCGGCAGGCCTCACGCAGGACCCAACGGCCCAGCGGCACGATGAGCCCGGTGTCCTCGGCCACCGGCACGAACACGCCCGGAGAGACGATACCGCGGTCGTGATGGCGCCAGCGAACGAGCGCCTCGATCCCCGTAATCCCGCCGTCCTTGAGCGAGATGATCGGCTGAAAGTGGAGGAAGAACTCGTCCCGTTCGATTGCGTGCCGGAGATCGGTCTCGAGCTGGAGTCGGGTCAGCGCCTCGGCGTGCATGGCCCGGTCGAACATCTCGAAGCGCGCCCGGCCGGTGTTCTTCGCCCGGTACATCGCCATGTCGGCGCTGCGCAGCAGGTACTCCGGCTGATCGGCAGCCGACGTACTGAGGGCAACACCCACACTCGCGGTGGTCACGTGCTCATAGCCGCCGATGTTCATGGGCTGGTTCAGCGACTGCTGCACGCGATCCGCCACCATCGCGCTGTCACGCACGTCGGTCACGCGCTCGAGCAGAATCGCGAACTCGTCGCCGCCCAGCCGGGCGACGATGTCACCTCCCCGCACGCACTCCTCCAGCCGCCGCGCCACCGTGATCAGCACCTGATCGCCCACGTGGTGACCCATCGAATCGTTCACCAGCTTGAAGTCATCGAGATCGAGGAACAACACGGCGAAAATGCCGTCATCGCCACGCCGCGCCCGGTTCGTCGCGTCGGCGAGCCGCTTCATGAAGAACGTGCGGTTCGGGAGGCGGGTCAGGGGATCGTGCATCGAATCGTGCTGCAGTTGCTGCTCTCGCGCGTCACGCTCGGTGAGGACCCGGCGCAGATGCAGCTCGGTCGACGCCATCTGCGCGAACTCACCCAGCAGAGCGATCTCACGCGGAACCCAGTCGCGGGGTTTGTCGTCGAAGGCGCAGAGCAACCCGAGCATCGTCCCGTCAGCCTGCGCCAGGGTCACCGTGGCGACGCTGACGATGTCGAGCTCGCGCGCGGCGGAACGAAGTACCAGGTCGCCCTCGGCGATGCGGGCGTCGCGCACCGCCAGCGTCCCACCCTGCTCGACCGTCCGCTGCAGCAGGCCCGAACGCAACAACGCGCCGGTGTCGTGCGAGTACCAGTCGTGCCAGTAGCGCCCGGCGGCAAAGCAGCGCCGATCGCTCCCCAGCAATGCCAGGAGCGTGGAGGGCACCGAGAGCGTGCTCGCGGCGATGCGGACAAGCCGCTCCATGGATGCCGCGAACGTCCCGCTCAGCACGGCGTGCTCGCGGGTCGTCTCGCGTCCCGAGTACGTGATTTCCGACAAGTGCAGAGACGTGCTCACAATACTGAGGACGTTTGTCCACAGTATTTGTCACCACTCCGGAAACTGCTGGCTTCGGGCGCGCGAGGCCCGGCGGGTTGTGCCGCGCGAGGCGTCCCGCCGGCCCATCAGGTGTCGTTCATCACAGTCCGGCAGTGCGCTGGCTCACCAGAAGAAGTGGCGCCGGGCGACCGGACGCAGTAGTCTGCGAGGCCGGCCCAATCGGAGCCATCCCATGATCGTGAAGCTCGTGCGCTACCGGGTGCGCAAAGCGGAAGTGCCGACGGTGGAGGCGGCAATCGCCGAGTTCGTCAGCGCGGTCGCGGAGCACGAGCCGGACAGCGAATACAGAACCTTCCGTGCACCAAACGGCGTCTCCTTCGTGCACCTCATGGAGTTTCCCGACAGCGCGTCGGAAGAGCGACATCGCGGATCGGCGTACACGAAGGCGTTCGTCGAGGTGCTCTATCCGCGGTGCGACGCAGGTCCCACCTTCACCGATCTGACAGAGCTGGCGGGAACGACGCGGTAGGCGCGAAAATGGGGTCCGCGAAAATGGGGTCAGACTCGAATTTCCTTTGAAAATGGGGTCAGACTCGAATTTCCCAGAAATTCGAGTCTGACCCCAATTCTCCGGGAGAGAACCACGGTGCCATCGATGCTACGGCTGGCAGTCGTTTCCGCGTGCGTGCTCGCTGGCGCGTGTTCCGCCGGCACCGACGCCAAGGGCGGCGCAGATCCCTCCGGCCTGGTGACCGTCTTCGACACCACCGGTGATTCCATCATTGCCCACGTGGCGGGGGACGTTCCGGCCGGCGCCGTGCGTCACGTGACCGAGGAGTTGCGGATCGCCCCGGGGGTCGACGACACCTTACTCTTCACGCAAGTCTACGACTTCATCGTGGATCGCGCGGGAAGGATGTGGGTCTACGATACGCCGACCAATCGGCTCTTTCTGTTTGCGGCCGATGGCAAACTGCTGAAGACGATTGGACGAAAAGGCGGAGGGCCGGGGGAATTCAACGGCGACGGCGGGATGGTCGCGACGAGCGACACGGGCCTCGCCATCTGGGACCCGCAGAATGCGCGCGTCTCGTCGTTTGCGGCGAGCGGCGATTTTCGCACCAGCTGGCGCACGCCGGCCGGTTTCGGCACCACTCACGGCCTGGTGACGGACCGCTCCGGCGCTCTCTTCCTCCGGCGCCCGATCAGGATGCGCCGCGCGGGCGAAGTGATCGGCCGCCTGGGGCTGGTCAAACTCCGGACGGACGAATCCACCACTGCCCCGATTCGGGCATCGGAGGCGATCCCGTTAGGCGACTCGCTCCTGCCTCCGGAGATCGATGTTCCCCGCTCGTCGTACGTCTCGACCAGTCCCGACGGACGCGCATCGACGGGAACGGGGGCACAGTACGCGCCGAACTTCCATTGGGCATGGCACCCGGACGGGTACTTCGTGGCCGCGCACGGCGGGAAATACGAGATCGTCCTGGCGCGAACGCAGGGCAGGCCGGTGGTGATCAAGCGTGACTACCCGCGCATTCCGGTGGCCGAGGAGGACCGCAAGGACGAAGAGGCGCGGATCTACTCCGTCATGCGTCGCACCAATCCCTCGTGGACCTGGCAGGGGCCCGCGCTCCCCGAAGTCAAGGCTCCAATGTCGAATCTGTTCATCGCCCGGGACGGCCGGATCTGGGCGCTGGCGGCGACGCCGTCGGAGCGCATCCCCGACGACCAGCTCCCTCCCTCCCGCCCGAACGGTCCGCCGCTCCGGCACTACCGATCCTCGGGCGTGTGGGAGGTCTTTTCCGACAACGGCCGCTTCCTGGGACGCGTGATGCTCCCGCCGCGCACCACGCTCGTCGAAGCAGACGGCGACCTTCTCTGGGCGATCACCCGGGATGAAGAGGATCTGCCAGGAGTGGTGCGGCTGCGGATCACGCCCGGGCTCCAGTAGCAAGGGCAGGACGAGTTGTGGCGCGTTGGTGGAACGCTGACCTGAATGTGGTAAGGGGTGTGGACATGGCGGCCGGCACCACCTCGGGAGACCCGAGGGGGAAGGCATCGCCAATCCGCTCGGTCCCGCCGCCCTCCGCGAGCCGAGAGTCGGACTCGCCACGGCGACATGGTTGCCGTCCTGGGCACGCCGCGACATGGTTGAGCTGTGCCGTTCCTGCCCGTGCCTTTGCCCTCCGCGGTCCGCGCGATCGCCATATCGGTTCTCTCCGGCATCGCCACCTTGACGGCGCACGCGCAGGCGCCCGACTTCCGCAACCCCGATCTTCCCTTCGAGCAGCGCGCAAAGGACCTCGTCTCGCGCATGACCCTCGAGGAAAAGGTCTCGCAGATGAAGGACGTGGCGCCGGCGATCGACCGACTCGGCGTGCCGGCGTACAACTGGTGGAACGAAGCGCTGCACGGCGTGGCACGCTCCGGACTAGCGACGGTGTTTCCACAGGCCATCGGCCTCGCCGCCACGTTCGACGACTCCCTGATGTTCCGGATGGCGACGGTCGTCTCCGACGAGGCGCGCGCCAAGTATCAGGAGAACGTCCGCAACGGCCGCAGTCCGCGATACGGCGGGCTCACCTTCTGGTCGCCCAACATCAACCTCTTTCGCGATCCGCGCTGGGGGCGCGGCCAGGAAACGTACGGCGAGGATCCGTTTCTCACTGGACGCATGGCGGTGCAGTTCATCCGCGGGATGCAGGGTGACGATCCCACATACCTCAAGACCGTCTCCACGGTCAAGCACTTCGCCGTCCACAGCGGTCCCGAACCCGAGCGCCACACGTTCGACGCGGTGGTGAGCGAGCGCGACCTCCGCGAGAGCTATCTCCCGCACTTCGAGGCCGGCATTCGCGAAGGCGGCGCGCAGTCGCTCATGTGCGCGTACAACCGGGTATACGGAAAGCCCGCGTGCGGGAGCGACCTGCTGCTCCGCGACATCCTGCGCGGCGAGTGGGGATTCCGGGGCTACGTGGTCTCCGACTGCGGCGCGATCGCCGACATCTACCAGCGCCATCAGGTCGTCGACTCCGCCGCCCAGGCGGCCGCACTCGCCGTGATGTCGGGCACCGATCTCAATTGCGGGCGTGTCTTCAACAATCTCGCCGACGCGGTGCACCAGGGTCTGATCACCGAAGCAGAGATCGATACCTCGGTCACCCGGCTCTTTCTCGCGCGCTTCCGACTCGGCATGTTCGATCCCCCCGACCGGGTCCGCTGGGCGCAGATCCCCTACAGCGTGCTCGACCGGCCCGCACACCGCGCGCTCGCGCGACAGGTTGCGCGGGAGTCGATCGTGCTCCTCAAGAACCAGGGCGGATTGCTGCCGCTCCATAAGGATCTCGGTACGTTGGCCGTGATCGGGCCCAACGCCGACCAGTGGCAGATGCTGCTGGGCAACTATAATGGTATGCCGGCGGATCCTGTCACACCGCTGGGAGGGATCCGCGAGGCAGTGAGCAGTGCGACGCGCGTGCTCTACGCCCGTGGCTCCGATCTCGCGCCGGGGATGAGCGGTGTGGATACCGTGCCACCGCCTGGCGCACCGCCCCCGCCGGGAGCGTCGCCGGCTGGTCGCGCGTCGCCGACTGGACGTCCGTCGACGGCGCCGCCAGGCCAGGCGAACGCAGCGCAGGGACGCGCCGGCCAGGCGCGTGCCGTACCTCAAGCCGCCTCCCAACCCTCCCTGCAGGCGGCGATCGCGGACTCGCTCCTGGCCGAAGCCGTGCACGCCGCCGAGCAGTCCGACGCGGTCATCCTCTTCCTGGGCCTGACGAGTCGTCTGGAAGGCGAAGAGATGCGGGTTCAGATCGACGGATTCAACGGTGGCGACCGCACGACCCTCGACCTCCCGGCGCCGCAGGAGCGCCTTCTCGAACGGATCGTGGCCGTCGGCAAGCCCACCGTGCTCGTGCTGCTCACAGGAAGCGGGCTCGCCGTGAACTGGGCGCAGGAACACGTCCCGGCGATCGTCGAGGCCTGGTATCCGGGACAGGCCGCTGGCACCGCCATCGCCGACGTGCTGTTCGGTGACTACAACCCCGGCGGCCGGTTGCCGGTGACATTCTACCGGAGCGTCGATGACCTTCCACCCTTCGACGACTACGACATGGCCGGCCGCACCTACCGGTTCTTCGACGGCCCGCCACTCTATCCGTTCGGGCATGGCCTGAGCTACACCACTTTCGCGTACGACAGTCTGGCGACCAGCGCCGATACGCTCGCCGCGACCGACACCATCACCGTGCGCGTCCGGGTTACCAACACCGGCACGCGGACCGGTGATGAGGTGGTTCAGCTGTACGTGCAGCACCTCGGCTCGGCCGTGCCGCGACCTCGACAGGACCTGCGCGGATTCCGGCGCGTGACATTGGCGCCTGACGAGACACGAACCGTGGAGCTGGCGTTGGCCTCGAAGTCGCTCGCGTACTGGGACAGTACGGCGCACGACTGGCGGGTGGAGCCCGAGCCGCTTCGCCTTGAGATCGGATCCTCCTCGGGCGACATCCGGCTCGACAGGATCATCCACGTCCGCGCTCCGTGAGTCCACCATCCCACCGTGTCGCGGCCGCCGTCGGCATCAGTCCCGTCATGCACGTGGCGGGAATCGCGCGGCAGCGTGTCGATGAAGCAGCCCCTCCACCTGACGCCAACGGTGCCGCTTCCGCTGGTTGCGCGCTTCCCCGCCGGCAGGAGTCGTGACAGCTCCAGCCACGGAGATCGCTCCGGTCCGGTGGGGCGTGCTCGGCGTCGCCAACATCGCCCGCAAGGCAGTCATCCCCGCCATGCAGCGGAGTCGCTGGTCGCGGGTGGTCGCCATCGCCTCGCGCGACGAATCCAGGGCACGCTCGGCAGCCGAAGCGATGGGGATAGAGCGCGCCCACGGATCATACGACGCTCTGCTCGCCGACCCGGAGGTCGAAGCCGTCTACATTCCGCTGCCCAATCACCTGCACGTCCCCTGGTCCGTCCGCGCCGCCGACGCCGGGAAGCACGTGCTCTGCGAAAAGCCCATCGCGCTCTCGGCGGCCGCGGCCCAGCATCTGAAGTCCGTGCGGGACCGGAACCGCGTGCTGATCGCCGAGGCGTTCATGGTGCGCGTGCATCCGCAGTGGTTGAAGACGCGGGATCTCGTGCGGTCCGGACGCATCGGAACGCTCCACCTGGTCACCGGCCACTTCAGCTACCGGCTGCACGCCGCCGACAACATCCGCAATCGCGCGGACTATGGCGGCGGGGTGCTGTACGACATCGGCTGCTATCCGATCATGCTCTCGCGATGGCTGTTCGACAGCGAGCCGACGGAGGTGTTGGCGGACATCCATCACGACGCGGCGACCGGAGTGGACGACCTGACGAGCGGCGTGCTGCGATTCCCCGCGGGTCGGGCAAGCTTCACCTGCGGCGGCGCGCTGGTGGCGTATCAACGGATGCACGTCTTCGGCACCGGGGGTCGCATCGAGGTGGAGATTCCGTTCAACGCGCCGAATGACCGGCCCTGCCGGATCATCGTCGATGACGGACGCGACCTGCGCGGTTCCGGGGCCGAGGTGTTCGAATTCCCGCTCGTGGACCAGTACGCGCTCCAGGCGGATCGATTCTCTGAAGCAATTCGTGGACGCGTGAGCGTGCCCGTTTCCCTGGAAGACAGCATCGCCAACATGGCCGTGATCGATGCCCTGTTCCGGTCTGAGAAGAGCGGTCAGTGGGAGACGCCGGACGCGGCCGGATGAAGGCCGACACGCGGTTCCTCGGCCTCGACATCGGCACCAGCGCCGTCAAAGGCCTGTTGATCGACGCGACAGGCAACGTGGTCGCTCACTCGTCGACGCCGCTTTCGCTCAGCACTCCGCATCGCGGGCTGGGCGGAGCAGTCGCCTGACGAGTGGTGGACCGGTTGTATCGCGGCGGTCCGGTCGCTTCTCGCCGGCCGCGACAGCGCGTCCATCGCCGCGATCGGGATCTCGGGCCAGATGCACTCGTCGGTATTTCTCGATCGCGCGGGCGATGTGGTGCGCCCGGCCCTCCTCTGGTGCGACGGACGCACCACACGCCAGTGCGCGGAGATCACACTGCTGGCTGGGGGTGAGGATCGGCTGCGGGAGTGGGTCTGCAACCCCGCGCTGGAGGGCTTCACGCTCCCCAAGGTCCTCTGGCTCCGCGACCAGGAGCCCGACGCCTTCGCGCGCGTGGCGACTGTGCTGCTGGCCAAGGACTACGTGCGCTTCCGCCTGACGAGTGTTCTGGCGACCGAGCCGTCCGATGCCTCGGGGACTCTCATGTTCGACCCGGCGCACGTGCGGTGGAGCGACGAGATGCTGCGCGCGGTGGACGTCAGCCGGCATCGCTCCTGCCGGACGTCGGCGGCTCGGCGGACGTTCTGGGTCGCGTTACGACCGAGGCCGCTGCCCTCACCGGACTCACGGCGGGGACGCCGGTGGTGGGTGGCGGTGCGGACAACGCCTGCGGCGCCGCCGGAGTCGGCGCCGTCGCTCCCGGCGACGCGGTGTGCAGCTGGGGGACATCGGGCACCGTGCTCGCGCCGACGCCCAGGCCGGTCGTCGATCCCGGACTCCGGGTCCACACGTTCTGCCACGTGGTGCCCGGCACGTGGTATGTGATGGGCGTGGTGCTCTCCGCGGGCGGCGCCTTCGCCTGGTTCCGCGATCAGTTTGCACGTGACCTGGAACCCGCCACCGCGAGTTTGTCGTTAGGCGAAGAAGCGGCGACGGTTCCGCCGGGCGCCGGGGGCGCGACCTTTCTGCCGTATCTCCACGGGGAGCGGACGCCACACCGCGATGCGTCGGCGCGGGGCGCGTTCCTCGGACTGAGCGCCCGCCACACCCGCGCGCATCTAGCCCGAGCAGTGTTCGAGGGGATCACGTTCGCGCTCGCCGATTCGGTCGCGATCATTCGCGAGCTTGGACTGGCACCGGAACAGCTCCTGCTCACCGGCGGCGGTGCGAGGAGCGCGTTCGTGCGGCAGCTCCAGGCCGACGTCTATGGAGTGCCGGTTGGCACGGTGAACCGCGAGGAGGGACCGGCATATGGCGCGGCGCTGCTGGCCGCGGTGGGCGTGGGAGCGTTCCCCGATCTGGCCGCCGCGTGCCGCGCGACGCTCACGCGCAGCGCACCCCTCCAGCCCGATCCCGCAGCGCGCGCGGCCTACCTGGATGCGTACGCACGATTTCGCGCGGCGTACCCGGCGCTACGGCGGCGGCGCGGGACAGACACGGGGACGTAGTCCGTCGTTTCCTCGCGGTTCCTGGTGGCCGCGCGTCATCCTGGAGAAGCAGGCCCCTGACGAGTCGGATCGCCCTTGCCTAGCGGTTGAAGAATCCGTCGGACAGCGTACGCAGGAACGCGACCAGCGCACTCTCCTCGGCTGCGCTCAGGCCCAGATTGCCGAGTTCGTCGGTGTTCATGTTCTGCAGCACTTCCGGCTCGGGCCAGCAGTTCACGCCGAATACCGGAGAAGGCGTCGACGCGCAGCGTGGGAGGACGTCCCGCGTGTTGTAGAAGTGCACGACCTCTTCGAGGCTCTTGAACACCCCGTTGTGCATGTAGGCCTTCGCTGCCAGCGGGAACGGACGGCGGTCCACGTTCCGCAGGGTTGGCACCTTCTGTTTTCCCATTTCGGGCACCGGATTGCCCAGCGAGGGCATCGACGCCAGGAAGCCCCCGAGTCCGTAGTCGATGAAGCCCGGGGTGCCGTTGTACACCGGATTCGCAGGGTTCTTCGGGACGCCGATGTTGTCAAACGTGAAGTCGGTGAATGCCGGGCGTGGTCCGCGCGATACGTGGCAGCCCTGGCACCCTCCCTTGCCCTGGAATAGCGACCACCCCTTTACCTCCTCCTTAGTCAGGGATGCAAGTCCGGCCTTCCACGCGTCGAACCTGGAGGAATACTGATTCGATTCCGGTGAGCCTTCGAACGCGGCGATCGAGCGGGCAATGTTGTCGATTTCGTCGTTCACCTTGGCGCGGTTCGTCGCGTCGAGTGCGATTGGGGTACCCGCCGCACAGCTGGCATCGGTCGTGCCAGGGAAAACGATCGACGCGAGGTTGCCGCCCCACACGGCGGCGTACAGCCCGGCATAGGCCGACACCGAGACGCGGTACACTACGCAGGCGGCGTCTGGCAGCGCCATTTCCAGGGCGTTCAGGAAAGGACTCTGCGCCTGATCGGCGGCAGGGTTGCCAAGCTTGAATCCCGTCGCTCGTCCGTCCCAGAAGTTGCCACCCACAAAAAGTCCAGAACGCTCACGGTGGAAAACCGGGCTGATGGTGGCATACGCCGACGATGGCGGTTTCCGGTTACCAAACCGGCCGGCGATCGAGCCCTCGTATACGGCACCTGCGGCGTTGATCGTGGGAATCGGTCCGGTCCATCTCCATTCCGGACTATGGCACGCGGCGCACGACTGGTTCCTCTCGCGTGACAGGTCGTTGTCTGTGAAGATCACTTTCCCCAGGCTTGCGAGCTGGGTTGAGCCAACGTTCACCTCTGCCAGTGTGCTCACACTCAAGCCGGGCTGGAGCATCAGCGCCACGCACCAGCGCGATCGACGTGGCCTTACCCGCGACGGCGCGATGGCGGCGCAGGATTCGACGTCAACGGCGTGCGTGGAGCGTTGGAATCACGACAATCATTGCGGGTGCGGCTTGACCGGAAAAATCAGGCTGGTTCCCGTAGTTCGTCGGGTGGAGGCCTACACTGTTCGGATGCGCGCGGGCGAGGTGGAATCACGGACGTCAGGCGGCATCGGAGGTCCGAAGCGTCGCCGGGGGCTTGCTGCGCGTTCCCATATTGGGTATGATCATACCCAATATGGGAACGATCTCCCGACCACCTCGTGGCTTGGCCGACGTCCTCTTCACCCCCGTGCAGCAGCGCGTCCTCGCCCTGCTGTTCGGACAGCCGCGACGGCGTTTCCAGAGCGCGGAATTGATTCGTCTCGCGGGAAGCGGCACCGGGGCGGTGCACCGGTTGCTGACGCGGCTCGCGGACGCCGGGATCATCACCGTGACCCGTTCCGGGAACCAGAAGCACTACCAGGCGAATCGCGACAGCCCGATCTTCGGCGAGCTGCACCGGCTGGTGGTCAAGACCGTGGGGGTTGTCAGCCCGCTGCGGCGCGCCCTCGCACCCTTTGCGAAGCGGATCGCCGCCGCGTTCGTGTACGGATCGGTGGCCCGGGGCCGCGACACAGTCAGGAGCGACATCGACGTCCTGGTGATCAGCGACAGCGTGAGCTACCCGGATCTGTTCATGGCATTTCAAGGAGCGGAGCGACTGCTCGCGCGGCCCGTCAACCCGAATGTCATGACGCGCGCCGAATGGAAGGCCAAACGCGACCTGGCCGGCTCGTTCGCATCCCGCATCGCCCGCCAGCCTCGCCACTTCCTGATCGGCTCCGACGATGACCTCGCCTGAGCTCGAGAATCTCGTCCGCCTCGGCCACCTCAAGCGAGAGGCTCCTTCGCAGCGCGAACTCGACAACCTCGTCCAGTCCGGAACAGCGCGCCTTGCGGATGCGACCAACGTCGGCCTGTCCATGGATGGTCGGTTCGATCTCGCCTACAACGCTGCCCACGCGCTCGCACTGGCGGCACTCCGGTATTACGGCTACCGCCCTGAGAATCGCTACGTCGTCTTCCAGACCCTGGCACACACGCTGCGTTTGCCACCGGCAACGTGGCGCGTTCTCGCCAAGGCGCATGAACGAAGGAACCTGTCGGAATACGAAGGCACGCTCGACATGGATGATCGGCTATTGAAGGACGTGATACAGGCCGCTCAACTCGTGCGGAAGCGTGTGACGGCGCTGCCCGCGCTTGACGCGCCCTAGCGGCACTCGGCGGGGCCTCCCCCACCGGCGTCATTCAGTATCGGCGAGTTTGTCGCGATTCTCGCCCCTCAGCGGATCGTCCAGAGCAGCAGCACCCCGCACTCCGCGCTCCCGCCTTCCTCCGAAGGGATGCGCCCCATGCCGGGCGCTGCACCCAGAACTTTGTACTGGACGGGCACGAACCCGGGCGGGTAGTACTCCACGCCAGCCAGTAGGCTGAGCGCGACCAGATCGACGACTCCATTAGACACCCGGACGCCATCCAGGTAGACCGCCACCTGGCATAGATCCACATGGATCGACCGAGGTCCACGAGTGCTATATGCCTTCGCGCCAAATCCGGGAACGTAGCTGATGCGCAGGCCAGGGATCTTCGTCATGACCAGGTCAGACAGCGTACTACCGAGAGCGGCACGGATCTCCTTCTCGGTGATGAACCGGCCAAACCGCTTTCCGTGTCTCGACTCGAATTCGGGAAGCCGCGACAGACCTTCGGTATCAACGACGGATGCACGCGGCAGGGCCTGCGCGACCGGTTCCAGCCGGACCATCAGCCGCACCGTATCACGTTCGGCTGAGCGAAACGTGGTCTCGAGCGACGCGTACCCAAGGCGCCGCACGTCGATGGAACCCGAGGGTGTCGGGACGTTCGAGAAGACCACGCGGCCGAGTGAGTCAGTGCGCGACTGCAGGTTTGCATCTCGCACTGTCACTTCTGCGCCTGCCACGGGTTCACCGGTGTCGGCATCCCGAACCACGACGCTCAGGACGATCCCGCTGCGCTGAGCCTTGGCGGTGGAGGAGAGCGCGCAGATTGACGCCGCCAGGCATAGCGCGCCAACCACCTGTTTCCCGAGGGTCCACGGCATCGGCACTCCGCCTCGTAACGGACGAATGCGCGCCTGCGCCGTCGACATTCCGCGTCCCAGAGGAACCGTATCTTGTTCAAACTGGCGGTCGCCGGTGGGCCGGGCAAGATCCCTTGGGGTGCACCGGCCGGCGACAACACTGCGCAGCATTCGTTAGCCAGGCACCCACCCGATTATCAACCAACTTCGGGACATACACCGCCACCTCCGGGCTACGGCCACTGATAACGATCGAGGCGTTCGCTGTCGTCACCTGATTCACTCACGACATATGCTGCACGCGGACCGAATCCCACTATTCGCTGACGAGGCGACACAGCAATTCGGGACGTCAGCCGCCCGCTGCGGTCCACTATGTCATACAATATCTCACCCGCACCAGCCACCGGTGTGCGCCGAATGGCAATTCGTCCATCCGGAAGGGCAAGAACTGCATCGTTCAGGAACGGAGGAAGGATGGCTGGCCACCCGGGCAGTTCGTGCGGTGAAAACTGACCCCGGTAACCGCGGCTCATCTCTACCGCGTACCGCTTCTGCGCGTCGTCGACCAGCACTCGTTGGAATGGAAGGGGGGGACCGCGCACCCTCACCTTTCGCGGAGTGATCCATTCGACGTGATATGGATCAGCGAAGATGATCGCGGCCCACCCATCCAGGAGCAGAATGGCCTGTTCCTCCTCGGCCAAGGGGTTGCCCACTATTCTGGAAACGCTCGGGCCACCAGCGACCAGCGGTTTCATGACCTCCCTGACACCTCGAAATTGACCCCGTATCCGCCCCAAGGTATCCGCGGAGGCTCCGCTCCGATGGCCGACAATGACCAGCAGCGACTCTGCTGACGATTGAATGCGCAAAGCGGGGAGGCCGGGAGACTTGCCATACAGCGAAGGTCGGAGCTCCAGGAACCTCCCCATGCTGTCCACTCCGTGAAGGGTCGGGGTGTACCCGAAACGAGTGATCGCGTTGATCGTTTCGACCGCCCGGGGCCCCTGCAAGTACAGCCAGCGACCTTGCCGGCGGTCTTCCAGAAGCGTCGAATCGCCTGCCATAAGGTGAAGCGCGCTTACCGATTCGAATTCTCCCGGTCCCGAGCCGGACCTGCCAAGAGCCGTTGCCCTTCCGGCCGCAAAGTCGATCAGATAGAGCGTCCTCTCGTAGTCGTCGCCGATCAGGACACGCCCGTCCGATAGTTCACGGCAACCATGGATGTGGTTGAATGCAAAATCGACCGTGGCATCTCGGCGTTCGAGCGTCGTGCGCGGGATCTGCTGTGCCAGTGACAGCGCCGGCGCAGCGAGAGTCGCGAATGCGCTCCACAAGAGAGGTCGCATCGCGCGCCGGGTATCAGGCGACGGGCCTACTGCCGCAAGCCGTTCGCCACATGCGGCTGTTGCGCCTACCATACATCACATCGAAGCATGGCTCCCGGACCCTTCACGGCGGAGGTTGGCCGGACGTGGCGAACGGACGTTTCCCAATCAGCAAATCCGACACAACGCGCATGAGAAGCGTATCCGGCGGCATCGTCATGAAGCGCCACCCGTTAACAATCACTGTCGGTGTGGACGTTATTCCGAGCCTGTTGGCCGCTGCAACGCCGGCCTCAATGCGAGGAACCGACACGGAGTCCGCGGCACAGCGCTGAAACGCCACGATGTCCGAGATGCCGGCCTCGACGGCAACTGGGCATCCACGTTGTCAAGGCAACATCAGGTCAAGCCCAGATCATGAGATAGCTACCTCGCGCGAACTCTAGCGCATACAGAAGGAAGGGGTCGCGATAGATCCGAAGAAGGCCCCGAACGGTTCCCAGCGGTCGACGGCTCCTGCCCGCTCAACTACGGCACTGCCCGCGGAATCGACCTCAACCAGTCGCACCAGTCGGATTCGCTGGTGGCCGCAGTCGACATAGTGCTCACTAATCCGCTGTACGGTACTCCTCGCCAAGGGACGTATCCCTACTGACCCCGTGTCCGCCCTCGACGAAGTGCGGAACAAGCTGCGGTCCCTGTAGGTGACTCTCATCTGAAACCGCACTCCCACACTGTCAATCGGCAGCCAGCTCGTGTCCACTTCTACAGTGACTGGACCGCGCCCTGTGAGCTCAAACCATGCGCCGCCACCTTGATGCGTATTTCGCTCAAGTCGGTCACGCGTTTCGCGTGAAGCCGGTCAGCCGTTTCGCTCCAAAGCGTTCACGGGGTTCGGACGATCGCGTTCAGCGACGAGCGGAGAGACACGGGATCGGTGGAGTCACGGTTATTCGGTGGTAGGGGACACGGCCTGGGCCGGTTTGAGTTTCCGGAGCGAGCCTCCGGTCAGCGTGATGCGGTGCGCGTGATGGACGAGGCGATCGAGGATGGCGTCGCCAAACGTGGCGTCGCCGACGAGTTCGTGCCAGTGGTCCACGGGCACTTGGCTGGTTACGAGAGTCGAGCGCCGACCGGATCGATCTTCGATCACTTCGAGGAGATCGCGGCGTTCGCGATCGCCGAGCGGGGCGAGCCCCCAGTCATCCAGGATGAGCAGGTCGGTCTTGGCGAGTTGTTGCAGGAGCCGTCCGTACGATCCATCACCGCGCGCAATCGCCAGCTCGCTGAGGAGTCGCGGCAGACGGACGTAGCGGACCACGTGCCCTTGGCGGCACGCACTGTGGCCGAGCGCACAGGCCAGCCAGGTCTTCCCCGTTCCAGTGGGACCGACCATGAGAATCACGTCATGGTGCCGGATCCAGTCGCCGGTACCGAGCCGGAGGAAGATGTTCCGGTCGAGGCCGCGCTTCACGCGGAAGTTCACGTCCTCCAGACAGGCCGCCTCGCGAAAGCGTGCGATCTGGAGCAGCCGCGTGAGTCGCCGATCGTCGCGGCCGAGGCGCTCCCGTTCAAGGAGGAGCGCGAGGCGGTCTTCAAAAGCGAGACTCGCGAGATCCGGCACACCCTGCTGTTCTTCGAGCGCTTGGGCCATTCCGGGGAGCCGCAGCGTGTGCAGGAGGTCGAGCGTTTGTTGCATCAGCATGAGCGGTCTCCAGACGTAGAGGAGGAGGAGGAGGAGGAGGAGGAGGAGGACAAGGAGGCCGAAGACGACCGGGGGAGTTCCAGCGCGGACTCCGGAGCCGGGGAGTCGGCGTAGTAGTCGGCGCCGCGGATGTGGGCGTGCGTCGCCGGCAGCCGCAGGGGTGGTGGCTCCTCCGGGGCGACCTGATCGAGCCCGGCGGCGAGGATCGACTTCACCGACTTGTAACTCGTCGCGCCGGTGGTGAGCGCGCGGACACACGCGGCTTCCAGCCGCGCGTCGGGGTAGCGTTTGCGCAGGGACAAGAGGCCGAGACACGCGCGGTACCCCTGCTCGGGATGCGGCCAGCGCTCGAGGATCCTCGTCACGAGCGCCCCGGTCGACGGGCCAATGCTGGCGCCCCAGTGGACCAGACGGGAGGGCGTCCACTCGAGGTGCGCCTGATGCGACTTGGGCCGATGCGCGGGCTCGGTCGTGAAGCACCCGCGCTGCGCGCTCCGCGCATGGGTCGCCACCCGCTTGCCCTCATGCAGCACCTCGATCATCGACGCGGTGAGGCGGACACGGACCGCCGCGCGCACCAGGGCATACGGCACACTATAGAAGTGGCCGTCGACCGCGATGTGATAATCGATGTTCACCTTCGCCGTGCGCCATTCCGCCAGCTCGTAGCGCGTGGCGGGCAGCGGGCGGAGCGCCGGTTGGTCGAGCGTCTCGAAGAGCGAGCGGCGCGAGCCGGCGAGCTTCTGGAACGGCCGGTCGTTCGCAACCTCCCGCAACTGCGCAATCGCGCCATTGAGCTCCGCGAGCGACGTAAAGGTGTGATGGCGCAGGGGGGCCAGGAGCCAGCGCTCGGCGACCAGCACGCCCGACTCCGCTTTCGCCTTGTCGCGGGGCCGCGCGGCCCGCGTGGGTAGAATCGCCGTGCCGTAATGGGTGGCGAAGTCTTGATAGGTCGCGTTGACGGTCGGCTCGTAGAACGAGGCGTGCGTCACGCCGCTCCGCAAATTGTCGGGCACGATCAAGGCGCTGACGCCCCCGAAATACTCGACCATGCGCACATGCGACGCGATCCAGTCCGGCAGCGTCTGCGTCCACGTTGCCTCCGCGAAGAAGTAGTTGCTTGCGCCGAGCACGCCGAGGAAGAGCTGCGCCGCGCGGACCTCGCCCGTCGTCGTGTCGACGACGTCGATGGTCTGGCCCGCATAGTCCACGAAGGTGCGCTCGCCCGCTGTGTGCTGCTGCCGGAGCACCGGATCGAGCTGGGCGGCCCACGCGTGGTAGTGGCGGCAGAACTGAGTGTACTGATAGCACGCCGCGCCGTCCGCTTCGCCCTGTTTGTACTCGTGCCACAGGAGCTGGAGCGTCACCCCCTTGCGCCGGAGCTCGCGGTGAACAGTCGGCCAGTCGGGGAGCGGTCTCGCCTCGGCCGCCGGCGCAGCGGGACGAGCAAAGAGCCGCGCCTCGAGCACCGCCTCGTCGAGGTCCGCGGCGAGCGGCCACGCGAGCCCGCTCGCCTGAAAGCGGCGCAGGTACTCGCCGACGGTGCTCTGCGCCAGCCCCAGGGCGAGCCCGATCTCATGCTGGCTGCGGCCCGCCTCGAAGCGGAGCCGCACGACGTCAAGGACCTTCCGCATGGATACCCTCACAGCTGCCACGGCGTCGCTCCGGAAAGAGTTCCCGGAAGGATCGCTGGCAGTGGACGGGATCCCGCGGCCCTCAACTCATCGCATCACGCCCGATCGCCTTGGACCGGCACGGGTGACCGGCATGGGCCGAAATGAGCGAACGGCTTGGAGCGAAACGACTGAACGGCTTGGACCGAAATGGGTGAACGGCTTGGAGCGAAATCGGTGAACGAGATGTGGCGAAATACGCACTTGAGGCGCGACCACGCCATGGCTACCGATAACGGCAAGTTCGAGAGCGCACGCCGGGAGTATCAAGATGCACTTAATCATGATTTCGCTTGGCCTATCCAGAGTGGGTCTCCTCACCTCTGTGCACCACCGGCTGTACCACCCAAAGCCGGAAGCGGGACCCGTCGCAGCCATTCGAAACCGTTGCTGTCTGCCTCAGCAACATAGACTGTTCCTCCCCCGAATCCAACAACCCGCGAGGAAGAGGGCAGGACGACCGACGTTCGCTTCCCTGTCTGCACATTGACTAACGTTTGCGTGTCGCCGCCATCGGCGCCCTTCCAGATAACGAGCCAGGCAATTGACGGGGTCCAACTGCCATGCGGGAGGTACACGGCCTACTGGGCGGACCCGTATGGTGCACTCCTCACGGCGCCAGACTACACGTACTACACAGACCTCGAGGTCTCCCACCAGGTGGAGGTATCCAGGAGGTACGAGGTGCCATAGCGCCAACGCAGGTGCCAGGCCTGATCGTCGTGAGTGCACATTCTATCGTTGCTCGTCCCTGCCTCCCGCCGCTGACTGTCCGCCACCAACGGTTCAACGCCGGCGTGCATTACCTGACGTGATCTCACCCGCCCGTCAAAGCGCGAACCACGATCGTACCTTCCCGATCCTTCCGGAACCGCAAAGACGGCGAGTTTACCGCATTCTTGCCGGGGGTGAAGCAATTCCCAGGAGATAGAGCACCGTATCCTGGAATCGGTCGCGAAGCGCCTCGATCGTTCCCAGGCTCACGTCACGAAGCCGAAACCCGGCCACCTGCGTCGCATCCCGCCACAGCGTGTCCACGTCCACCTCGAATTCCGCGGCGATGGACTCCCAGCTTCGCTGCGGGGTCTTCCGGGCCACCGCGCGAAGCAATCGAATCCACCGCAGGAACGCCTTCGGAGTGATGCTCCCCGATACCGATCTTCTCCAGACGCCGGACAGGTATCCGGGGACAATCCGCAGTCCTTCGCCAGGCGCTCCACAGAGTTCACCGGAGCATGACTCCTGCACGCGGCGGCGATCGCGATCCGCACGTCCCGCGGGAGCGAACCCGCGCGCAACGCGTTGCCGGCCACGGCCTCCAGGCATGACTGCTTGAGGGCGCGGACCACTGCACGGTAGAGCTGCTCCGGAATCGCCGTCATCCAGACCACCGCGCCCGCGAGGACAGTCGGGGCCTGGGCCGCTATTTGCGCAGGCGATAGAGCGCGACCGTCTCCGGACCATCTGCGGCTGGCAAGCGCAACAGAAGATCATGACCATCTGCGTACAGGATGCGTGCCGCCGCTGGAAGTTTGATTCGACCAAGCACCTTGCCACGCATGTCGACAACAAGCCAGACGGTCATATCTGTCGACGTTCCTTCCCAGGTCTCTATCCAGACTTGATCGAGTTCGTCCACCGCCAGCTGACGCAGGTACCGAACACCTCGCGGTACCGGAGCCGAAGCATACACGCGAGTGAGCAGCTGGCGAACGCGCGGCGTGGACTCATCTGCAACCCGCGCGGCCACCGCGGCTGCAAACTCGGTCTGGGTCACCTGATGAGGTGTCAGTGGCACGTGGACGCGACTCGTGTCCCGTGAGAGCACCTGATAGATGCTGATCCATGGCGAATCGTTTCTTGCCACGACAGCAACGTGGGGACCGGCGGCCGCAAAGCTGGTGAGCCCCAGCGGTAGCTCACCGTAGCCACCGACCTCTCGTGAGACGTAGCGTTCACTTCCTGGGAACACGGCGATCGTATCCGACGTGAGGAAGTCTCGATCGATCGAGATCAGGAGACCGGGTGTTCGAAATATTCCTGACTGCTCAGGCAGGGTTCCTGGCGAATCGAAGACCGCGATAATACCGCCATTGGCGCGGCACGTGAGTGGTCGCAGTACCACAAAAGGGGTGGGCGCTCTGCGTACGAGCGCCACCTGACCACTCGAATCGAAACGTGTGAGTTGCAAGGCGGGCGCGTCGAATGCGGCAAACGCTCTCGGCCCGCACTCACCAACCCAACTCAGTTCGCGGAATTCCCCCGGTCCACTTCCGGTTCGGCCAACACTACGAATCAGACGTCCTGGCGAGCGAAAGAACCGAATGCTTCCTGTCGCCCCGTCTCCGATCGCGATCATGCCATCCGCGCCCAGAAACCCTCCCGTAACAACGCCGAACTGCTGGCTCGTGTCTTGCGGCGCGCGGCCCAAGAGCTGGACAGCGGGTTCCACTATCGTCCATTGCGGAATCCGTTGCTCTTGATGACCTGGGCCGAGCGCCGAGCACAGCAGACTGGTTGCAAGTTGCCTGTGTGTCCTCAACAACATGAGCATCCATCGCGCCTTTTCTTGGTGGCAGCGAAGTACCCCGACATTCCCCGCCGCGTGGACCTGCCCTCTCATGCCGCAGGTCGAGGTCTTCCGAGCAGATCGCCTCTCTACTCGTCGTAACACGCGCGGCATCCGCGGACGCGGCGCTTGTACGCGGGCACGCGGAATCGCCGCGAGACCGGAATGAGGGGCAATCCAGTCGCAGGTGCTTGCAGAGTTCGCCTGGCGAGCCACGCCACACTGCTCGGCGCTTCATGAGTTAGGCGGGAGGCCGAAAGGTACAGGACGGCGCCAATGGCGAGTGGTCTTTGGCATGACCGTGGATGTCAGAAGGTACCCGACCCAAGCGCCGGCTCCGGCGCCGAGCGCTATCCCGCAGACGGTGTACGCGGCTGGGTGAGACGATTCGCGCACGCACGGCGGGCCACTGGGCACACAGACGATGCGACCTCGACTCCGGCTTAAGGCTGCGCCCCCAAGGCCGCCGAGGGCCCCACCGATAATTCCCCCGATTATCATGGCCCGTCGGTGCGACGGGCCGCTGCCCCGGACACGCGCCACCGGAAAAGCTCTAATGCTGGACGGATCATGCTGCACACGCGGACGAAGGGAATACGGCACCGCCGAGGCAACCGCATACTGTGCAAGGGCTGGTGACGGAGCGCCGGCGGAGAAGGTCACGGCTAGCGTGACCAGACTTGAGAGATATCTTCGTCGCATTGCACCTCACACCTGAAAGTAATGTGGTTGCCCGTGACCCTTGTCGAACGAGTTCGGCATGAAGTCGGTCGGTGAGACGGGACAGCGACTCGCCGGGGTCAGCAGCCGCGCTGTCCTGACGGGCACACGGTCACATACTGCCACGCCGTGGCGACGTTTCCCGCAGCATCATGGACCGTCAGGATCAGGTCATCACTCGTAGTCGGCGTCCCTGTGATTGATGGTTCGGTACCCGACAGAATTCCTGACCACTCATACGTATACGGCGGCGTGCCAGTAATGCTGAAGTAGGCCGACCACGTTCCGCCTTCATCTGCTGGAACCTCGCTCGGTCCCACGATCGACACCTGCAGTGGCGGGGGCGGCGGGTTCGGATTGTGATAGAGATTCGCCGTCGAACCGGTCGTCGTTACGTTGAAGGCGCATGACGGGTCTGGGTTTGTTGGAAGCTGTCGGCCCCAGCTCAGGACCCCTTGGCCGAGGTCGTCAGCAATGTCGACGTCCGTGTAGAAGACACCGTTCGCCGGGAAGTTACCGCAGGTTGTCAGCGCGTACACCTCCACAGCGCCGGACGTTGACCACGTATAGTCGTCCGAGTCCCAACCGTAGAAGGTGGTCGTTCTTTGCCTAGTCTCATCGTGCGTGGTGATTGTCCAGCTGCAGTATCCACCGGCGCAGTCGCCTGCCACCGACCCCTGAATCTGGTCACCGACGTTGACGGCGAATGGGGGACTATGCCAGCAATGGTCTGCGGCAGTATGACACATCCAACTGGCGATGCTCCAGAAAGCGCCGCCCATCTCGCCGGTATTCCCGTAGAACAGTACAGGCTGGATGATGTAGTAGCCGTTCGCCAAGCCCGGGAAAGTGAAGTACACCTTATTCGGGTTATCGTAGCCTTGCACTGGATACTGGGGTACAGTCCAGGCTGCGGCGAGGGAGTGGAAGGTCCGCCCGGTATTGGCGAGCGCCACGCTGAACTCCAACCAGCCATCCAGCTGGGGACTGACGCCCTGGCCGGTGATTTGGCGTGGGCTGACGATGCCATCGGGACCGGAGACGATCGAGCTGATGGGCTGGTAGAGACAGGGGGGCGTCGGCGTTACTGAACCGTCACGGTGGACTACGTTGCCCGTTCGGTCGAGGCGGTCCGTGGCCGCAAGCGCATGGACGCAAGAGCTGTGCAGAAGGCCAACTGGCGTCGCAACATACCCGGGTGGAACAATGTTTTCGCGAGCCGAGATCACTGTGCGGCCCACCGGGGCGGTAGCTTGGTGGGCGTCGTCGGAACACGCAATCACGGCCATCGTCGATAGGAGCATGAAACTCGAGTATTTCACTGGTTCCTCAAGTGGCTCAGGATGGGACCGTGAATGTGGTGGGTCATCTAGGCCTGCCGCCGCGAGCGTGACCAGTTGATCGCTTTCTGGTGGTCCGCCAGTGGCTTCGCCTTCGTGCCACGGCGATTCACTCGGTAGCGCCCACCCGCCAGCTGCCAGTGTACGCGATGATCCGCCTTCCGGTACGCGTGGTCCCCACAGGGATCGCACTCACGTCCCTCAATATCGGGCAACTGAGAATATGTCGGCCGTCGCGGCGTCGATGGCGATCGCGTGATGCACGAGCCCGTTGAGATCGGTCCCGGAGTGGAACTTCATCTCGAAGTACCACTGCTTCCCCCTTTTCGTCTGCCACATCTCCGCGTCCCGCGTCTCGGTCGCGTTCTTCGTCGAGCTGGGCGCGGCGATGATCGTCGCGGCGATGATCGTCGCGTCGACAATCTTCCCCGTCGCCACGCGCACCCGCGCTGCGTCAGGAGCGCCCCGCTCTCGCCGAACATCGCTTGGGCCAGGTCGTGCCTCTCCAACAGCCGTCGAAATCGCAGAATGGTGCTCTCATCTGGGACGATCTCTTCGGCGAGCTCGATGCCGACAAACCGGCGCATCGACGCCCATCAACCATAATCCGAGCGCGAGCACCAACATCGTGCACACCTGCTCAACCCGTCAACCGCAAACTGGCCAGCTTTACCGCATTTTGGCTGGCGGTGCCGGAATACCCAGCGGCCGAAGGACAGAGTCCTCGAATATCTCGCGAAGGAGGTCGATCGTCGCCACGCTCAGGTCCCGCAGATGTAGACCCGCGACATGCGTCGCATCGCGCGCCAACGTGTCCACGTCGACTTGGAGCTCGGCGGCGATCGACTCCCAGCTGCGGTGAGCGGTCTTCCCCGCCACCGCACGCAGCAGTCGAACCCACCGAAGGAACAGCTTCGGAGTGAGGGTCGGCGGTGCCGCCTTGCTCCACGCGGCATTCAGCGTGCTCCGTGGCACGCCGCAAACCATCGCCAACCGGTCGACGGACTGCAGGGGAGGATGACTCCTGCACGCGGCCGCGATCGCAAGCCGTACGTCGCGCCCGAGCGAGACCTGGCGTAACACGTTGCGTGCGACGACGGCGAGGTACGACTGCTCCAGAACGCGAAGCACCGCGGGCCGGAGCTGGTCTCGGATAGTCGTCTCCCACACAACCTCGTCCACCGGCATGCCCGCGATCGCCTGCGCATTCTCAGCGTCCTTCGTCGTCACCACCACCATCGGGGTGTCGGGCGCGCTGGTCCTGACCGATTCAAGGTGATACCTGACGTCGGGATGCCGCAGGCCGGGCACGACGACCACAATACACGCGCTTGCCGACGCCTCGACTTCGACGTCGCTCCACTGGTCGGTCGCACGAATCGTGAAGTGCCCGGCCAGCGCCTCGCGAATCGCACCGGCCATCGGCGCGGAGGCGCAGAAGACGAGCACCTTCGGCCGACCCGCACCTGAGCTTTGGATTGACTGCGACATCTGCGCCTTCACATCGCCCAAGTCTGCCACTGCCGAGGCCGTCGAAGGGCGACGGTCGCCTTACTAATGAAAGGCGCCCGCCCATCGACGCGACCTGATTGGACCGTTCCAGTCTGGGGCGCTCGGCAAGCAACAGCCGACACGCAATGGGCAACGCCGATACACCACGTAACATGTCCGCGGGTGTTCCGGGATCACCCGACGCGAAAGGGAACGCTGACGCTCCGGACCCGCGTGCTCACCTCGCGTCTCAGGCGAGCACGAGGGTGGCGTGCTGCCGCGTCGTCGACGACGTTTGGTGTCGCCTGAAGCCAGGGATTCGGCGATCGCTCACAGGCGCGCGGCGCCCCCCCGCCCACGAGCAGACGCACGGCCTACCGGCGTCCCAGGTGTCCAACCCTTCGCGCAACCCGCCAATGCCTGACGCTCCCAGAAATCCAGCCAATAGACGATCAGCGGTCAGCTCCCAGAGTGACGACAACCAGACGGACCAGGCGCCCGTCGACCGCCGCACCTTCGTCGGCCGGTCCCTCGCCGCCGGCGCCGCTATCGCCCTCACCGGCACCGCCTGCTCCACACGCGCGGGCGACACCGGCCGCGCGGCGAACTCCGCCGACACGGTGCGGCCAGGACCGGCGCCCGCACCCGGCGTCCCCGCTCGCGATACGCTCTTCGAGCAATCCGTCGCCGACCTCCGCACCGCCATGGAGCGGGGCTCCCTCACTTCACGCGCGCTGGTCGATCGCTACCTCACCCGCATCGACGCGATGGATAAGCGCGGGCCCGCGGTCAACGCCGTCATCGAGCTCAATCCCGACGCGCGCACCATCGCCGACGCGCTCGACGCCGAGCGCAAGGCCGGACACGTGCGCGGCCCGCTCCACGGCATCCCCATCCTCATCAAGGACAACATCGACTCGGCCGACAAGATGCGCACCTCGGCGGGCTCGCTCGCGCTGGCGACGAGTACTCCGTCCAAGGACGCGTTCATCGTTGACCGCCTGCGCGCCGCCGGTGCCGTTCTGCTCGGGAAGACGAATCTGAGCGAGTGGGCGACTTCCGCACGAAACCTGTATGTTGCCGCTTGAGGGAGAAGAGCGCCTGGCGGCGTCGGGGGGTTTGCGACTCACCCGCGACTCAATGGATAGTCCAGAGGAGCATCACCCCGCATTCCGCTCCCAGCGTGCGATACTGGACTGGAACAAAGCCGGGCGAGTAGTACTCCACGCCAGCAAGAAGGCTCAGTGGGAGCACGTCCACCTCACCGGTGGATACCCGCACGCCATCCTGATAGACCGCAATAGTACACAGGTCGCCATAAATGGACCGGGGTCCTCGAGTGCTATAAGCGATCGCGCCTCCTCCCTGAATGTCGCGAACGCGCAGGCCCGGGATTTTCGTCAGAATGAGATCAGACAGCCGGCTCCAATGTGCGGACCGGATCTCCTTTTCGGTGATGAACAGCGGCCACGTTGGAGAACAGCACGCGGCCGAGCGAATCAGTGCGACCTTGCAGCTTGGCGTCTCGGATCGTGACTTCCGCACCGGTCAGCGGTTCGCCGGTGCTGGCATCGCGCACAGCGACGCTCAGGAAAATGCTGCCACGCTGCGCGTGTCCCGCGGCAAGCGGACTACTCAGAGCCAACGCGAGGCACACGAGGTAAGTCCCTCGTCTCATGAGGCTCATGGCATCACCATCGAAGGTATGATGACGCTCCGGGAACCCGGCTCAACGCGTCAACGTTCGGCTCCACGGTGGGCACGCGCCGGTTCAATCATCCGCCTCAGTTCGCCAACCGGTGGGGCAACGGCATACATGTCGATGGCACGCTGGCGACGTGTTAGGGACGAATCTGCACCACATCCACGGACTTCTGTTGCGACAGAAACTTCGCGGACAGACCAAACTCTCCCGTGGAAAATGGACTTGCCGCGTTGATGAAGTCGGCTTCGAAGACATACGTGCGGTCCTCATGGGGCCCCAGGACCAAGACCGAGTCATTGAGGATGGCGCACTGCGACGCGTATCCGCTACTACCGTCGCGCGGTTGGAGGATAAACCCGAACGAGCACGCGGAAAGACCGTCGGGCGTCCAGAGTCGCACGCGACCAGGGGTGACATCGGGATTCTGGACCGAAACACTGACGCTGAAGTGGCCGCCGAACTCCGTCAAACTGGGAGAAGAAGGTGTGAGGCGCGCCGTGAGAAGCAGATGGTCGGGCGTCACGGCGACGGCTCCCGGAAGCTCCGGCCCCGAATAAGGCCCATTGTCGCTACAGACCCGCCCGCAAGTCACAACATCGCCGCAGCGGACCTGAAAGTAGTCCCTCGGATGGTCCTCTCTGTGCAAGACAGCATGGAGCATCTCATGACGAATGAACGCCCCGGACTCGACGACGTCTTCGTGGAGCACTACGCGATTGCCTTGCCTGAACCAGATGCCGTCGACGTCCCGGCCGTCTACGGAGAGCGGGCGTCCAGCCGGTACGGTGTACCAGCGCACCGCTGACAGGTCACGCGAGGTTCCAGAGCATTCTTCCACGAGCATCCACCACACACCGTATTTCGGAAGCGCGGCAAACGCCACACTCTCCGCCGGAAACGTGGGGCTCAGGAGGTCACGGCACGCGGTTGGAACGATGACCATCCATAGAAGTGCGACGACGCAGTCTCTCCCAGCCACTGCCGCAATGGCGGCCCACGATCGGCTCCACCTGCAAAAAGCCTTCGAACCTGGCGATTTCCGAATACCTCGAGGATCCTCCAGTTGTAGCTGTTCTTCTCCGAACGTTAGCCCCGTCTGCCACTCGGTGCCCTGCGGCGACGACAATACGACGGAACCACATTCAGCGTCCGTAGCGCTACGACTGGGCACAGGATTCGCTTGGTGCCGCGCTCGAAACCGTGATTGTCCGCGAAGCCTGGCCGTTGCTAAACCCGGTCTCGTAGACCGTAATAGATAGCGCAAAATCCGTTGTCCCCGTCGGAATGAAAAGATCGGGTGAATTTTGGCCAACGGACTGGTTATCCTTCTTCCATTCGTAGGTGTAGTCGCCGTTACCTCCGGTGATTGATGCGTAGAAGTAGCATGACTGAATGTTGGGTGGGACCTCGCTTGAACCGTGTATCTCCACCAACAACGGCGGTAGAGTAACTGTCACCGACTTAGTGGCCGTATCGGTGGTACCATCCGCGAGTGTGTGGATGACCCGAATCGCGCGAATCCCTTGGGTGCTGAAATGCGTCGAGAAGACGGATGAAGTTGCATTCGGGACATCCTGAGCGTCGACTCCCCATTGGTAGAAATAGCCGGTGGTGTCCCAATAGGGATATGATCTCAGTTCAATTGTGTTACCCACGTATACAGTTGAAGCGCCCAGCACATCGGCCTGACCGCTGGGATTGACCTCGGAACTCCAAGTCCAGTGTGCATGCGCGTAGCCGTTAAGCTGATTCGGATTGAAGAAATTGAACTCGATGTCGTCTTCGTCCGCCGAGCTTGGGCCGCCGCCCACGCGTTCCGCTCCGTTTACAGCGAATACGAAGATCGCCCGTTCCTTCCCAGCGGTCGGAGAGTGCTCGCTCCAAACAAAGTACGTGTTGACCTTGTAGTAGCTTCCGCCACGCTCATCGCGAACCGTCACGTGAATCTCATACCCGAGGCCCACATAGGGAGTATATGAATCCTTAATACCGTCTGCGTCGATGACGAATACCATCGGTACCGTATCGCCAACTGCCTTAACGAGATACGGACATCACCCCGGAAGTCGCCGCGCTGCTGCCCGAGCTCTACCTGCACGGCCTGGCGTTGGGGGATTTCGAACTGGCGCTGCGGGGCCTGCTGGGGGATGCGGCGCCGCTCTCGGCCAGCGCGCTCGTGCGCCTCAAGGCGACCTGGCAGGCGCAGTACGCCGCGTGGCAGCAGCGGGATCTGTCCGAGGTGAAGCTCGTGTACCTCTGGGCCGACGGCGTGTACGTGCAGGCCGGCCTCGAGGGCGGCAAGGCGGCCCTGCTCGTGCTGATCGGCGCCGACGCAGACGGGCAGAAGCACGTGCTGGCCGTCACCAGCGGGCAGCGGGAGTCCACCGAGAGCTGGGCCGGCGTGCTGCGCGACCTGAAGCGCCGCGGCCTGCGGGCGCCGAGGCTCACGATCGCGGACGGGCATCTCGGCATCTGGGGTGCGCTGGCCAGCGTCTATCCCCAGAGCGCCGAGCAACGCTGCTGGAATCACAAGCTCCGGAACGTGCTCGACCGCGGCGGTGCCGCGAACCATTCAGTGTGAACCGAATCCCAGCCTGCATTTTCCGAGACCGCCTCGCACGACGCCGTATGCTGCCCTCCACCGCCACCACCGCAGGCGAACGGCGATATCGAAGACATCACGAGCGTCACAAGTCCAACCAACCTTCTTTCAGGCCAAGCCGTCCTCGCCCTGGTACGCATTGTCACTGTTCCCCCACTGTCACCCTCTCAAGGTTGCGCGCGCCGTGGTCTCGGCGCACCAGCATGACGGAGGGATGCAAGTGCAAATACTCTGTCTCGTTAGGCTGAGCGCTCGGACGCTCGGCGAACATTGCTAGGGACCAGCCGTCAACGATACGAACATACAACTCGGACGTCGTGTAATCGGTGCCGGTAGAGTTCCCGCGTACGGTTACGGAGGTATCAAGAACGACCCTCCAAACGGCGAACTGAGGCGCCGATCCATAACCTCGCGATACCAGTTCGGGGATTTCGCGGATACGCCGACCTGTTCTTGCGGCGACGAAGATCGTGACGTTCTCGGGCGCTGCAGGAGCTCCGAATCCCGTTGGGACGGCCACAGCAAAGAAGTCAACCCCGTGCGGGTCCGGATCGTCCGACGCGCTGGGCCGGAACGAGTCATCTGCGTAAACTGAGACGGATACAGACATTTGCTGGTCCGCCCCAGCGCAGAACGGAATGAGCCAATGCGCTCCTGCCACCCGCCGCACCCATTCTGGCGTCGCCGGCGACGGCGGCTCGTAAGCCGAATTCTCATAGAAGTACCGCCCGCAGGCTCGTAGGGACTTGATGGCGATGGGGCTTCCACGATCCCGTTCGAACGGCTTGATCACTGCCGCGTTGAATCTCTTGAGCCACAGGGCAGCAATGGAAGCAGCGTGCTCCGCAGAGATTTCCGGCCGACTACTCAGTTGCGTAGATACGACAGGGAAGCTGCCATTCACAGAGACAGATCGCGCCGCATTTCCAACGACGGAACTCTGGAGCAGCGACACCCGTGATGGCTCGCTAACTGACCGTGATACAGAATCTGAGCACGACCCCGTCGTTACGGCTAGCAGCGCTACGAAGGGCATTGCAGCCGCGCGGTAGGTCAGTTGTCTCATGTTTCGCCTCTGAAATGGAAGACTGGCACCGACGATGTCCGCAGGTGGTTTGTACGCAGGTGGTCTGGACCTCCCTGCCTCGGTCTACTTGCCACCTCCGACGGCCGTTTCCAAACCAGGCCCCTCGCGGGAGGTCGGGCAGCTGCGCGCTGTCAAGAACTATGGTTGGAGATGTTCGAAGGCCCAGCTCCTCTGCCAGCGGTACAACTCTCGCGCGTATCAGGGCACCCCATCCGTCGGCATCGAACGCGAGGGCCAAGATCGCGCATTCCGGCTCAACCCGTCAACCGCAAACTGGCCAGCTTTACCGCATTCTCGCTGGCGGTGCCGGAATACCCAGCGGCCGAAGCACAGAGTCCTCGAATTTCTCGCGAACGAGGTCGATCGTCTCCACACTCAGGTCCCTCAGATGAAGATCCGCGACCCGCGTCGCATCGCGCGCCAAGGTGTCCACGTCAGCGTGGAGCTCGGCGGCGATCGACTCCCAGCTGCGCTGAGCGGTCTTCCCCGCCACCGCATGCAGCAGGCGAATCCACCGGAGGAACAGCTTCGGCGTGAGGCGCGGCGCTCCCGCCTTGCGCCACGCGGCATTCAGCGTGCTCCGTGGCACCCCGCAGGCCATCGCCAAACGCTCGACGGAGTACGGTGGAGCATGACTCCGGCACGCGGCCGCGATCGCGATGCGTACCTCGTGTGCGAGCGTCCCCTCGCGCAATGCGTTCCGGGCGACGACGGCGAGGTACGAGTGTTCCACTACACGAACCACCGCGGGCAGGAGCTGCTCGCGTACGGCCGTCTCCCAGACCACCGCGTCGACCGGAATGCTCGGGATCGCCTCCGCATTCTCGGCGGTCCTCGTCGTCACCACGACAATCAGCGTCTCCGGCGCATGGGTCCTGACCGTTTCAAGGTGTTCTCCGATGTCAGGCAGCCGCAACCTGGGCGCCACCGCCACCACACACGCGCTCGCCGCCGCCTCGACTTCGACGTCGCTCCACTGGTCGGTCGCACGAATCGTGAAGTGCCCGGCCAGCGCCTCGCGAATCGCACCGGCCATCGGCGCGGAGGCGCAGAAGACGAGCACCTTCGGCCGACCCGCACCTGAGCTTTGGATTGACTGCGACATCTGCGCCTTCACATCGCCCAAGTCTGCCACTGCCGAGGCCGTCGACGGACGACGGTCGCCTCACTAATGAAAGGCGCCCGCCCATCGACGCGACCTGATTGGACCGTTCCAGTCTGGGGCGCTCGGCAAGCAACAGCCGACACGCAATGGGCAACGCCGATACACCACGTAACATTTCCGCGGGTGTTCCGGGATCACCCGACGCGAAAGGGAACGCTGACGCTCCGGACCCGCGTGCTCACCTCGCGTCTCAGGCGAGCACGAGGGTGGCGTGCTGCCGCGTCGTCGACGACGTTTGGTGTCGCCCGCAGCAAGGGGTTCGGCTGATCGGTCAGAGGCGCGCGGCGCCCCCCCGCCCGCAGGAACACGCACGGCCACCGGCGTCCTGGTTGTCCAACCCTTCGCGCAACACGCCAATGCCTCACGCTCCCCGACATGCAGCCAACAGCCATCAGCGATCAGCGGTCAGCTCCCAGAGTGACGACCACCACGCAGGCCAGGCTCCCGTCGACCGCCGCACCTTCGTCGGCCGCTCCATCGCTGCCGGCGCCACCATTATCCTCGGCACCGGCACTGCCTGCACCACACCCGCGCGCGATACCGGCGACTCCACCAGGGCCAGCGACACGGCGTCGCGACCTGGCCCCGTTCCGGCGTCAGGCGTTCCCGCGCGCGACGCGCTGTTCGAGCAATCCGTCGCCAACCTCCGCGCCGCCATGGAGCGCGGTGCGCTCACTTCGCGCGCGCTGGTTGATCGCTACCTGACCCGCATCGACGCCATGGACAAGCGCGGCCCCGCGGTCAACGCAGTGATCGAACTCAACCCCGACGCGCGTACCATCGCCTACGCCCTCGACGCCGAGCGCAAAGCCGGACACGTGCGCGGCCCGCTGCACGGCATTCCCATCCTCATCAAGGACAACATCGACTCGGCCGACAGGATGCGCACCTCGGCCGGATCGCTGGCGCTCGCGACGAGCACGCCGCCCAGGGACGCGTTTATCGTCGAACGCCTGCGCGCCGCTGACCCGTCGCTGCCTTGCTGCCACCACCCTCAGGGCGAGCCGCGCGCTTCGAGCCTGGTTGTCCTTGCCTCTTCGTACTTGGCGTACGCCCCGGGTGATCAACGCCTGGATGAGATTTCGGCATTCTTACATCGGATTCAGGATTCCACCCGATCATCGACGCCCGTTGGGACAAACACCATCACCCTGCGGGCTACGGCCAGTGATAGCGATCGAGGCGTTCGCTGTCGTCACCTGATTCATGCACGACATATGCGGCATGTCTACCGAATCCCACTAATCTCTGACCAGACGATACTGCGATTCGCGATGTCAGCTGCCCCCTTCGGTCCACTATGTCGTACAAGATCTCACCCGTACCAGCCACCGGTGTGCGTCGAATGGCAATCCGTCCATCTGGAAGGGCCAGTACTGCATCGTTAAGAAACGGAGGAAGGATGGCTGGCCACGCGGGCAGTTCGTCCGGTGAAAACAGACCCCTGTAACCGCGGCTCATCTCTACCGCATACCGTTTCTGCGCGTCGTCGACCGGCACTCGTTGGAATGGAAGGGGCGGACCGCGCACCCTCACCTTTCGCGGAGTGATCCATTCGACGTGATATGGATCAGCGAAGACGATCGCGGCCCACCCATCCAGGAGCAGAATGGCCTGTTCCTCCGCGGCCAAGGGGTTGCCCACTATTCTGGAAACGCTCGGGCCACCAGCGACCAGCGGTTTCATAACCTCCCTGACACCTCGAAATTGACCCCGGATCCGCCCCAAGGTATCCGCGGAGGCAACGCTCCGATGGCCGACAATGACCAGCAGCGACTCTGCTGACGATTGAATGCGCAAAGCGGGGAGGCCGGGAGACTTGCCGTACAGCGAAGGTCGGAGCTCCAGGAACCTCCCCATGCTGTCCACTCCGTGAAGGGTCGGCGTGTACCCGAAACGAGTGATCGCGTTGATCGTTTCGACCGCCCGGGGCCCCTGCAAGTACAGCCAGCGACCTTGTCGGCGGTCTTCCAGAAGCGTCGAATCGTCCGCCATATAGTGAAGCGTGCTTACCGATTCGAATTCTCCCGGTCCCGAGCCGGACCTACCAAGAGCCGTTGCCTTTCCGGCCGCAAAGTCGATCAGATAGAGCGTCCTCTCGTAGTCGTCGCCGATCAGGACGCGCCCGTCCGTTAGTTCACGGCAACCACCGATGTGGTTGAATGCAAAATCGACCGTGGCATCTCGGCGTTCGAGCGTCGTGCGCGGGATCTGCTGTGCCAGTGACAGGGCCGGCGCAACCAGAGTCGCCAGTCCGCTCCACCAGAGAGTTCGCGTCGCGAGTCGGGTATCAGGCGCCTGGCCTACTGCCGCAAGCCGTGCGATACATGCGGCTGCTGCGCCTACCATACATCACATCGAAGCATGGCTCCCGGACCTTTCACGGCGGAGGTTGGCGGGACGTGGCGAACGGACGTTTCCCAGTCAGCAGGTCCGACACGACGCGCATGAGAAGCGTATCCGGCGGCACAAACACGCCAGTAAGTATCCCCGGCAGAGCCGGTGGGGCCTCCTACATTTCGCTAGGGAGGCATGTGGAAAAGTTCCACGTGTTGATCGCCATCTGGGCCGGTGACTCTCAAGAGAACATGATCAGCCGAGGCGAAGAGTACTCGCGCGGTCTCGGGAAGCAGTGCCCGCGCGACGTCACGTCCTCTTGCGTCAAAGACGCGCCAAATCGACTCCCGGAGCCGTGACAGCGCAGGCGTCTGCACCCATATTCGGTCAACAGAGTCCACAAAGAGGTCCCGAAGAAACCTGTTGCCGGTTGGTTGGGGCGCGTGCGCGTATACGGCTCGCAGCACGTCTTGGGTGTGTCGACTTGGCTCGTCCTCCAATCTCTGTTCTACGGCGCGTCGAAAGGCCGCAGCGGTTACCGGATAACGGCGGAGAGGAAGATCGAGGAGTTGGTCACTCCCTCCTGCCAAGGGTAGAATGTGGATTCTAGTTGAGTCCGTCTGACCGAGCACGGCGAAGTGCGCGCCGGCGGCGACGACACCAGAGCGCCCCAATGGAAGTTCTCCATATCCGCCAACCTCGTTTGCGAAGTAGCGCTCGTTTCCCGGAAACGTCGCCAGCGTATCAACGGCACTAAGGTCGGAGGAGATCCGGACGAGCAGTCCAGTGGCGCGAACAACGCTCGACTGTTGGGGAATTGGCGCTCGGCGATCGAAGGCAGCGATAATCGAGCCGTCGGCGAGACAAGTCAGTGGTCTCAAGATTACAAAGCCGACGGGTGATCTCTTCTCGATGAGAACCTCTCCGGCGGGACCAAACCTAGTGATCCGGGCCGTTGCGGCATCGTACGTGGCCAAGGTACTGGGCTCGCACTCATGCACATCAGTTAGCGCCTGGAATTCCCCCGGTCCCGGGCCGAGACGGCCGAAGTTCCGCGTAGTCCCCCCGTTCATGGAAAAGTAGTGAATGGATCCGTTGGACCCGTCGGCAATGACGATAGTGCTGTCGCCGATGATCTGACCTCCGACGATCACCCCAAACGTGAACGAAGAGTCTCCAACGCCACCGAACGCCTTCACGGAGCGGCGCGAGAAGATCCAAGTCGCCTCCTGCAACAGAGGCTCTGGTTGAGCGATCAACGCATCGAGTGGCTGCGGGGCAGGATGCAGAGAAAGCCCGTCGGAAGCAACCACAACGACACAAGTCGCGCCGCCAATCCATCGCAACAGACGTGCATACATCGTCTTTGCCTGCCTACGCTGTCGTTACGCCAAATCGTGGAAGTACTGGGCGCGGAAAGATGTTGCTGCGGCCATGTGGCCCGGAGAGCACCCTCTCGCGCGGCCAAAATGCAGGGGAAACTCCGCACCCTCACTGCATGCTATTGGCCCCTAGTGCCGCGCGCTCTTGTTCTCTTTGGCTTGCACGTCGGATTGCACGTCACAGACGCACTTGAAGTCCGGCGTGGCACATGTAGTGAGGTAGCGGTCCTCAACACAGTGACATGGATCCTCACACTTTGCCAGAGGCAAAGCGCCCGGCACGTGCTTCGGACAGACTTGGTCCACGTTGGTTGGAAGCCCGTTCTCTTCGTGTAGCGCCGGAACGCGAGTGCCCGACATCGCCAGAGACGCCACGAGTGCAGCCGCAAGCAATGCGATTTTGAAGGGGGTCTTGAAGGAGTGCATCCGGTTCTCCCTGGGTGGAGGGGAAATCTTTCTGGTTCTTCGGGGAAATGAGTGGGTGATTTTAGCCGACTTCGATCGGTGCGCTCCGCGTTCTCATAGGAGAATCGCGGCGACGCTCCCGATCGTACCACGCTCGGTCCGGCCGGCCGCACGTGCCGCAGACGGTTCTTCTTTTCGCCAGGTGAGCGAGATGATCCGTGGCTGCGGGTCCCCGAACGAGCACCAACATCGTGCATTCCGGCTCAACCCGTCAACCGCAAACTGGCCAGCTTTACCGCATTTTCGCTGGCGGTGCCGGAATACCCAGCGGACGAAGCACAGAGTCCTCGAATTTCTCGCGAAGGAGGCCAATTGTCTCGACGCTGAGGTCCCGGAGGTGAAGACCCGCGACCTTCGTCGCATCGCGCGCCAAGGTGTCCACGTCCACGTGCAGCTCGGCGGCGATCGACTCCCAGCTGCGCTGAGCCGTCTTCCACGCCACCGCCTGCAGCAGGCGAATCCACCGGAGGTACAGCTTCGGACTGAGGCGCGGCGCTCCCGCCTTCCTCCACGCGGCATTCAGCGTGCTCCGTGGCACCCCGCAGGCCATCGCCGAACGCTCGACCGAGTACGGGGGAGCATGACTCCGGCACGCGGCCGCGATCGCGATGCGTACCTCGTGTGCGAACGTCCCCTCGCGTAACGCGTTCCGGGCGACGACGGCGAGGTACGAGTGTTCCAGAACCCGAACCACCGCCGGCAGGAGCTGCTCGCGTACGGCCGTCTCCCACACCACCGCGTCGACCGGAATGCGCAGGATCGCCTCCGCATTCTCGGCGGTCCTCGTCGTCACCACGACAATCAGCGTCTCCGGCGCATGGGTCCTGACCGCTTCAAGGTGTTCTCCGATGTCAGGCGGCCGCAACCTGGGCACCACCGCCACCACACACGCGCTCGCCGCCGCCTCGGCTTCGACGTCGCTCCACTTGTCGGTCGAGCGAATCGTGAACTGCCCGGCCAGCGACTCGCGAATCACACGCTCCATCGGCGCCGACGTGCAGAAGACGAGCACCTTCGGCCGACCCGCACCGGCCGTTTGGATTGACTGCGACATCAGAGCCTTCCCATCGCCCACTGCGGCAACTGCCGAGGCCGTCGAACGACGACGTCGCCTCATTAATGAAGCGGCCCGTCCCTCGCTCGACCTGTTTGGACGCTTCCAGTCTGGGGCGCGAGACACGCAACAACCGACACGCCATGGGCAACGCTGATACATGACGTAACATTTCCGCGGATTCCCGGGATAAACCGACGCGAAAGGGAGCGCTAACGCGCTCCGGACCCGTGTCCTCACGACGTGTCTCAGCCGAGCGCGAGGGTGGCGTGCTGCCGCGTCGTGGACGACTTTGGTGTTCGCCCGCCGCAAGGGGTTCGCTGATCGGTCAGAGGCGCGCGGCGCCCCCCCCCGCCCGCGAGCGCCGTACCTCCACCGGCGTCCCATTTGTCCAACCCTTCGCACAATCCGCCGATGCCTGACGCTCCCCGACATGCAGCCAACAGCACTCAGCGCTCAGCGGTCGGCTCCCAGAGTGACCACCACCAACCGGGCCAGGCGCCCGTGGACCGCCGTACATTCGTCGGCCGCTCCATCGCTGCCGGCGCCACCATAGTCCTCGGCACCGGCACCGCCTGCACCACGCTCGCGCGCGATACAGGCGACTCCACCAGGGCCAGCGACACGGCGTCGCGACGCGGCCCGACGCCCGCCGCCGGAGTACCTGAACGCGACGCCCTCTTCGAGCAATCCGTCGCCGACCTGCGCGCCGCCATGGAGCGGGGCTCGCTCACCTCGCGCGCACTCGTCGATCGCTACCTGACCCGCATCGACGCGATGGACAAGCGCGGACCCGCGGTCAATGCAGTGATCGAACTCAACCCCGACGCGCGGACCATCGCCGACGCCCTCGACGCCGAGCGCAAAGCCGGACGTGTGCGCGGCCCGCTGCACGGCATCCCCATCCTCATCAAGGACAACATCGACTCGGCCGACAAGATGCGCACCTCGGCCGGATCCTTGGCGCTCGCGACGAGTACGCCGCCGAACGACGCATTCATCGTTGACCGCCTGCGCGCCGCCGGCGCCGTGCTGCTCGGAAAGACGAATCTCAGCGAGTGGGCGAACTTCCGCTCCACCCGTTCCACCAGCGGATGGAGCGGGCGCGGCGGGCAGACCCACAATCCATACATCCTCGATCGCAACCCGTGCGGGTCGAGCTCGGGAACGGCTGCCGCGATCGCTGCCGATTTCGCTGCGATCGGAATCGGCACCGAGACCGACGGGTCTGTCATCTGCCCGTCGTCGATGTGTGGGCTGGTGGGACTCAAACCCACCGTGGGTCTCTGGAGCCGCTCGGGGATCATCCCGATCTCCGCATCCCAGGACACGGCGGGTCCGATGTGCCGCTCGGTCGCGGATGTCGCCGCGCTGCTCGGCGCGCTGGTTGGCACCGATCCGCGCGACGCGGCCACTAACGCGAGCACCGGCCACACGGAATCCGACTACACGCGATTCCTCGACCCCGCGGGCCTCAAGGGCGCGCGCATCGGCGTGTCGCGCAACCTGGCGGGTTTCAACCCCGACGTTGACCACCTGCTCGACGAGGCAATAGCAGCGATGAAGGGCGCCGGCGCCGAGGTGGTCGATCCCGCGAACCTCGCCGGCGCGCACCGGTTCGACGACGATGAGCTGCAGGTGCTGCTGTACGAATTCAAGGACGGCCTGAACGCGTATCTCGCGTCGCTCGGCGCCACGGCGCCGGTGAAGACGCTCGCCGAGCTGATCGCGTGGAACGAGCGCGAGAAGGATCGCGAGATGCCGTGGTTCGGGCAGGAACTGTTCCAGCAGGCGCAGGTAAAGGGGCCGCTCACCGACGCCCGCTACAGGGCCGCGCGCGCGAAGTGCGTCCGCATGTCGCGCGCTCAGGGCATCGATGCGGCACTGGCGAAGAACCGGCTTCATGCGATCGTCTTGCCGTCGAATCAGCCGGCGTGGCCGACCGACTATCTCAACGGCGACCACTTCAAGGGGGGCGACACGACCTTCGCGGCGGTGGCCGGCTATCCGAGCATCACGGTGCCGATGGGGCTCGTCCACGGCCTGCCGAGCGGGCTCTCGTTCATCGGGCCGGCGTGGAGCGAGGGGGCGCTGCTCAGGCTCGCGTATGCGTTCGAACAGACGACCAGGGCTCGGCGGGCGCCTGAGTACCTGACGACGCTGGTCTGATCCGCTGGGCGGCGGCCCGGTCGCGCGCCGTGTGAGGATGATGAAGTCCGCCCGTTTCGCATACGCGTCCGCCGACCCCTTCGCCGGATCGGCCACCGGCACCGCGGTGACGGTGACGATCCGCGCCTGCGGCACCCGGCGGACGAATCGCTCCACCGTCCCCTGGCCGTAGGCGCTGTGGAACGATCCGGTCACATGGAAGATCAGCGCGTCGGGCCCGGCCTTCGCCAATGCATTCGCGATCGATTCGGCCATCGTCTCGTCCTTCACGCACTGAGCCAGATAGAACCGCGCCGCGACCGCGGTCGGCAGCGAGTCGTCAGGCGACGGCGCCGCGCCACTGCCCGCGCTGTGCGTGCGCATCTCGTCCATGAAGCGCGCGCGATAGGCATCGTCGGGACAGACGATTTCCCGCGCCGCGTACGCGCGCTCGGCCGGCGACAGGCTGTCGAGCGCGGCCAGGCCAACGCGTCCCACCGCCGACGCCAGCGGGCGGGGGACGTTGGCCGCGACCACCGGCCAGCCGTGCGATTTCGCCAGTTCCACGAGCGGGTGATAGTCCGTCATGTAGGCGGACCAGGGACGCGAGCGCGCGAGAAAATCCTCGTGGCTGATTGCGCCAGCGAGATACTGATCTACCACCGGCTGAACGTCCCGCTCGAACATTTCCAGCGAGAGGACGATATGACTGTGGCGCTCGCCGAGCGACCTGAGGAGCGCCAGCTCGACCCTGTGCGTCGCGGGATCGTCGTGTTCCTCGCCGAAGAAGACCACCTGGGCGGTGTCCGCCGCCGTGGCCACGCCATCGAGCCCCACCCATCCCCTGCGTCGCACGTCGAACGAACGGTACTCGGCAGTCGCTACCGGCGAGGGGGCTGGGGACGGGGCTCTCGGCGTGCCGGTCGCGCACGCTTCCAGTGTGACCGCCGACATCAGGAAAGCTGCTACGGCAGGATGTTGCACGACGGGTCGTGGGTTCACTCGCACCGCTTCGGTGGCATGTTCGGGCGCCGTCCCGGACGTACGGGCCGCTCGCCGAGTTCGCTCGCCTGACGCGCCTCCGGCGTACCCCCGCACATACGATACATCCGATCGCAGCCCGGAACGAGCGGTGAATCTTCCCGGAATCGGCTTCAGCGCAGAAAGGCGTCCTCCAGGGGTCCACCGGTCAAGGGCGAGCGAGGATTGTCCGAGCATCCCGTCAGCGCACGACCGCACCGGCACCGAACAGCGGATCCCTGGCGGACGCCAGCAGCGGCCCACAGCGCTTCACGAAATACACGACGGGATGATCGCCACGCTGCAGCAGGGCATGCAACATCTCGTGGCGGACCAGGCCCGCGTCGTCTTTCAGGAAGGCGCCCACGGTGATGCGATTGCCCCGCGCGGTCCAGCCTCCCATCACATATGCCCCAAGGTCCTGTGCCCACCAGGCGTACACGTCGGGCATCACATAGAACCGTACCCGACGCACATCCCCGCCCAGGCCCGAGCACCCTTCCACCTCCATCCACCACTGGAGGTATTCCGCGGGGACGGGCAGCACGCGGACCGCCCCGGCGGGAAAAAGCGCATTCGGTCCTGCCGGGTCGCCGCACGCCACGGTCATCCCCAGCCTAACGAATACTGCGAGGGCAATCGCCACCCTTCTGCGACGGACCGGGGAACGTCGGACATGATGCTGCGACATGAACACATCCTGCGCCATGACCGCCCCGCACGTGCCGGTCACGCGCGCGGCGAGGGTGGCAGTGCCTGCTCCAACCTATGATCCGCCACAGCAACACGCAGCGCGAGGGTACAGCCGGTGCGTCGGCTGGTCCCACGCACCTCCGCTAGCGCGGCCGCGACGCGCACTGGACGGCCAGGCAATCGGTGCGTCCCAGGCGCCTGCCTCCCTCAACGCGGGGACTTCGTGTCTCGTCTCGGCCACGAGACCGGGCCCCCACCGGGCCCGCCGGTCGGCGCTTCGGCCCGGACCAGCGGCCACCACGCAACCTTCTTGCGCTCTATTATATCAAATGATATAGTAGCTGCCGACTTCACCAGCCATCCATGCGCCGCCACTGGTTCTTCATCCTCCTCTCACTCGCCGAACGCGAGCGCCACGGGTCGGGCATCATGCGCGACGTGCTCGAGCTCACCGCGGGCGACCTGCGCCTCTGGCCCGCAAGCCTCTACGGCGCCCTCGACGAACTCCGCGAACATGGCTGGATCCGCGAGCTCGACGCTCCGCCGGTCGATGCAGACAACGACAGCGCGCGGCGCCGATGGTTTCGCATCACCCCGGCCGGACGCCGTGCCCTCTCGGCCGAGGTGGCCCGCACCGAGTCGATGGTCAGGGTCGCCCAGCGCCGGCTCGCGCATTCCGGAGAATCGTCGTGAGGAGCCTGCCCCTGCGATTCTACCGGATCCTGATCCGTCTCCTTCCGGAGGGCTTCCGACTCCAGCACGAGGACGAGATGGTCGACCTCGTCAGGCAGGAGCTCGACAGCGCGCGCCGACGCGGCTTCGTGGCGTTCTGCGCCACGGCGATGGCGATCACCTGGGACGTGGTGCGACACGCACCCTACGAACACTGGCGCCGCCGGCACCTGCCGCGACCACGGGAGCGCTCCATGCAGTCCTTCCTGTCCGACCTCCGCTTCGCCGTGCGCGCCTTCTCCCGCCAGAAGGGCGCGACCGCGATGATCCTCCTCACGCTCACGCTGGCGGTGGCGGTCAACTCCACGGTCTTCGCCCTCCTGGACGGTCTCTTCTTCCGTCCTCTGGCGTTTCCGCAACCTGAACGTCTCGTGTACCTCAACGAAGAAGCGCCGAAGTGGAACCTGGACTACACTGGCATCAATTACGACGATTTCCTCGCCTGGCGTGAGCACACCACGTCGTTCGCTGCCATGGGGCTCTTCGATGAGACGCAGTTCAATGTCTCCGATGGGACTTCGGCCGAGCGAATCGACGGCGCGAGGATCACGTACGATCTGCCCGACGCGCTAGGCCTCCATCCTCTGCTCGGGCGAACGTTCACGAAGGACGAGGATCGACCAGATCCTCCCGCGGTCGCGGTGATCGGCTACGGGCTCTGGCAGTCGCGTTTCGCCGGTGCGCGCGATGTCGTCGGCCGCACGATCCGCATCAACAGCGTGTCCACCACGATCATCGGCGTGATGCCGCCGGCCGCCGAGTTCCCGGGCTCGGTGAAGCTGTGGACGCCGCTTGGCGAGAAGCCCAATCAGCAAGGGCAGTCGTACGCCTATGATGGCGTCGCGCGCCTCAACCCCGGCGTGACCATCGAGGCGGCGCACACGGATCTCGACCAGGCGCAGGACATTATCTGGCGACAGCGCGATTCCTCGCACGTGGTGGTGCCGCGCATCATGCCGCTCCGCGAGAAGTACGTCGGGCAGATGCGCGTGATGGGGCGCACGCTGGGCGCGGCGGTGGTGCTGGTGCTGCTCATCGCCTGCGTGAACGTGGCCGGTGCGATGCTCGCGCGCTCGGTCTTTCGCCGCGCCGAGATGGGAATCCGCATGGCGCTGGGCGCCAGCGGGAGGCGGGTCGCACGACAGATGCTCACCGAGAGCCTGCTCCTGGCCATGGTAGCGGGGATCGCCGGCATGGCGCTCGGCTGGTGGGGATTGCGCCTCCTGGTCGCCTCGGCGCCTAACGAGCTTCCCGCCTGGGCACGCTTTACCCTCGATGCGCGCAGCCTGGGGTTCGCGGTCTCGGTGGTGCTGGTGACGGCCATTCTGTTCGGGCTCGTGCCGGCGCTGCAGGCGCGCCGGCTCGATCTGCGCGCTGCGCTGTCGTCGGTCGGCACGAGGACCACGGCGTCGGTGCCGCAGCGCCGGCTGCTCGATGCGCTGGTCGCGATCGAAGTGGCGCTCGCCGCCGTGCTGCTGGTGGGCGGCGGGCTGCTGGTGCGCGGCTACCGCAACCTCACGAGTGTGGAGACCGGCTTCCGCGTCGACGGCGTTGCCGGCTTCGGCGTGGCGTTGCCGAAGGTGAAATACGCGGACGGCTTCGCACAGCGGGCGTTCTTCGAATCCGTACAGGAGCGACTGAAGGCCCTCCCCGGCGTCGTCGCGGCCGGCGCCATCAGCTGCCCACCGCTCACCTGCCACTGGGGCGGGTTCATGGAGGCCGAGGGACAACCCCCGCTCGCCGCCGGACAGCCCGATCCGGTCATTCTCTTTCGCGTCGCGTCAGGCAGCTACTTCGCGGCGATGGGCACCCCGCTCGTGCACGGACGCTTCTATCGCGACCGCGAGGGCGACCCGGACGGGTTCATGCCGATCGTCGTGAACCAGAGCTTCGTCCGGCGGTTCTGGCCTACCGGAACCGATCCGATCGGGAAACGGGTCCGCTTCCGCGGGGACACCGCCGCCCACTGGCGCACCGTCGTCGGCGTGACGACGGATGAGCGGCACTACGGACTCGACCAGCCGCCGCGTCCGGGCGTGTACATTCCCCTGGAGGCGATCCGGAAGACGGACGACGTGAATTCCATGCGCTTCACGGTGTACACCCACGGCGACCCGGCGACACTGCTCGGGTCCATGCGGCACGCGATCCAGGAGCTCGATCCGGAGCTGCCGGTCTACGACCCCGGCACCATGCGCGACAAGCTCGACAAGTCTCTCGTCAGGCAGCGCACCCTGGTGGGGGCCCTCACCCTGTTCGCGGCGCTCGCGCTCCTTCTGGCAGTGAGCGGGGTGTACGCGGTGGTGTCGTACGTGGTGGGAAGGCGTCGTCACGAACTCGGCATCCGGATGGCGCTCGGTGCGCAGCAGGCGCAGGTGCTGGGGCTCGTGCTGCGGCATGGCCTGCGCGTGGTGGCGATCGGGCTCGTGATCGGCATTCCAGCCGCTCTCGCGTCGTCGCGGATCCTGTCCACGTTGCTGGTCGGCATCACGCAGCGGGACCCAGTGACGTACCTGCTCGTGGTGGCGGTGCTGATCGCGACCGGCGTTGCGGCGGCTCTGGTGCCCGCGCGTCGGGCGGCCACGATGGCGCCGACGTCCGTATTGTCCGACGCCACGTAGTCTCTCATCGCGGCGAAGGAGAGCAGTCGGAGAGCCAAGGCATGGCGCCGACCCGTATCCCAGGTCAGCAGAGCGCGGCAGCTGAACGATGCGCGTGCTACCCGGCCCGGCTTGCCGCGCGCCGGGCTCGTTCGACCAGCCTCACGTCGCCCAGCTGCTCAGCACGTCCACCAAAGTCTGGCGTCGGACCCTGCCATCCAAGGGCGCTCACGTCGTCGAACAGCGGCGCGTCGGTCCTCAGCGTCGCCAGCTGCTTGAAGAGCAGTGCGCGATCGCGTCCGTCGCCGAGAACGTCGGGCGGAAACTCCTCGATCGCGCCATGGCGATTGAGCAGTCGGGCCGCGGTGACAGCGCCGATGCCCGGCATTCCCGGATACCCGTCCGCGGCGTCACCGACGAGCGCCAGATAGTCGGGAATCAGCCGTGGCTCCACACCGAACTTCTCGCGCACGCCTTCCGCGTTGCGGATGCGCCCGCTCCTGCGGTCCACCTGCACCACGCGGTCCCCGATCACGCATTGCGCCAGATCCTTGTCGGGGGTCCAGATGCACACCTGCTGCACTCGCTCGTCCGCTGCGGCGAGATGTGCGGCCGAGGCGAGCGCGTCGTCGGCTTCGAGTTCGGTCATCGGCCAGACGGCGACCCCCATCTCGCGCAGCGCGTCCTCCAGCGGATGGAATTGCGCCCACAGCGCAGGGTCGATGCCATCGCCGGTCTTGTAGTCGGCCCAGAGCGCATTGCGGAACGACTCGATCACGTGATCGGTCGCGACACCGATGTGCGTGGCGCCGGACTCGATCATCTGCAGGACCGTGTGCAGTACGCCGGTCGCGGCGCCAAAGGGACGGTCGCCGCTATCTGGAGAGTGACGCAGGCCGTAGAAGTGGCGGAAGAGTTCGTAGGTGCCGTCGACGAGGTGAATGACCATTTGAATGAGTATGTTGCCGAACGCCTCGGGTGAGCGGGGGACGTGCGTGCGACCGCGGAGCGTCGACCACTCTTCCCGACGGCGAACGCGGCGGTGGAGGCAGGCGTACTGCCTAACGCCCCTCAGCCCTGGACAGCCGTGCGATCCGCTGCCTGACGTCGCTCACCATGGGTTCCAGAAGTGGATCCGCATTCTTCCAGAGATCGGTGAAACGCGTGTACGATGAGATGGCCTGTTGGCGATTCCCCTTCGCCTCATACAGCTCTCCCAGCCGCTTCACGACCGGACCAAGGAAGTACTGGTCCGTCAGGATGCGGCCGCTGAAGGGGCTGTGCACATAGCGATCGAAGGCCGCGATCGCCGAATCGGCCTTCCCCGCGAGATCGTAGGCGCGCCCCAGGTCGAGGTCGAGGCAGTCCGCACAGGGATCGGGTGCGCCGTCGGACTGCACGTCGGCCAGACGGAACTCCCGGATCGCGACGTCCGGCTGATGCTCGGCGAGTGCCACCTCCCCGAGGACGCCGTGCCGGGTCGCCCCGTCCTGCCGCAGCAGCGCGCTGTCACGCACCTCCGCATCATAGCGTGACAGCATCGCGCGGGCTCGCGTCGCGTCGCCGGCGCGCGCATACACGGCGGCGATGCCGAGGTACGGACGGTCTGGCAAGGGAATCCCGGCCAGGTACTCCGGCGACGAGATGCGATCGGTCATGGCGATCGCGCCGGGGCGGTCGAGATCGTACGCCGCAGCAAAGAACGCCTGGCCCAGCGTCGCCGTCGCCGAATCCGCCCGGGTCCGGAGGTGCAGGCCCGCATTGAGCGAGTCGAGCCAGCGCCGCGCCTCGGCGACACGACCCTGAACCGCCGCAACGTTGGCCAGGTTCTGCATCGCTGCCAGACGCGCGTCGCGATCCCGGGCCGTGACTTGGCGTCGGAGCAGCGCGCGCAGTGAATCGTAGTCCTGTCGAGCCACCAGCAGCGAAACGTTGGCCAGGACCCACGTACTGCTCGTACTGTCCACGCGGGCGAGCGTATCGAGCATGGCGGCTGACTCGGCAAACCGCCCGGTCGACGCCAGCGCGTCGACCACGTACCAGTAGCCGAACGACGACATCGGGAGCAGCTCCGCCGTCAGCCGCCCATATCGGAGGGCCCCCTCCCAGTCCCGTTTCGACGCCGCGAGCTGCCCGAGATTTCCGCTGGCGGTGTACGACCGCGGATCGAGTCGCAGCGCGTCACTGTATGCCTCGATCGCCTTGGCGCGATCGACGTAGGGCCGGGTGTTGAAGTAGACACCCATCGCCAGATCGCGTTCGCGCGGCGACATCCGGTCCCGGAGCTGGTAGGCTCTCTCGATTGCCGCACGCTGCAGACTGGGCGGCTCCAGAGCATTGCTGAGCGCCACCGCAAGTTTGCGATAGGCGATGCCGAAGGTGCTGTCGATTGCGATCGCTTCGCGCAGCACCGTCACCGCCTTCAGGTAGTCGCCCTCCACGTCATTGGCGCGCACCCCCTCGGCGTACTTGCGGAGCGCCTCCAACGAGGACGTCGTCGCCTGCTCGAGCGGTGCCTCGGCCTGGATGGTCTTGAGCGACTCGCCGATCCGCGCCCGCAGTTTGCGCGTCGCGGCGTCGATCGCGCCAAGGAGCCCGGCCGCGTCCTGCGCCGTCTCCTGATAGCTCGCGAGCACGTCGCCGGTGCGGGTGTTCACGAGCTTCGTCGTCACCAGGTAGCCGCCGCCGGGGAGCTGCGTCGCATCGGCCGCCACGATCGCCTTCACGCCCCGCCGCAGTCCGATGTCCTTGGCGACGTCGAGGTCGATCCGCGTGTTCGCCGGGCGACGCGATTCCTCGAGCGCCGCGGTCACCGAGCTGACCGGCATCACCGAGACGGCCGTCGATTGTTCGAGCTGCGACCGGAGGGCCTGGGTGAGCGCGGTACTGAGGGAGGAGTCCGATCCCGGCACGGCGAAATCGGCGATCAGCACCTCGTCCCGGCTCGACAGCTTGCCCGCGGCGAGCAGCGAGCCCTCCGGTCCGATCCCGAACATCCGGAGCACCATGTAGGCCCCGACCAGGAGCACGAAAGCGCCTAACGCATACAGTCCGCCGAACGCGGCGCGGCGCCAGCTCAGGTGCGGGCTCGCCTTGAGCGCGATGGTCATCATCGTTCCCGCCGCCGCCGGCTGGGTGCCCCGCGGCGTGAGCGTCGGTGTGGCGGTGAGGGCCCGTCGCGTGGCCCGGTGCACGTAGGCCGTGAACAGGATCACCGGCAGGCCCAGCGCCATGACGATGAGCGCCCCCGGGAATACCCACGACGGCAGTCCGATGGCGATGATCGCCGCCTTGGCCACGACCGCTACGCCAATGAAGGCGGCCGCATAGACGAGCAGGGCGCGGCGGAGCATGCCCCGCCCTCCCAGCAGCACGGCGGGCATCGATGGCATGCCCGCGCCGCTGGTGACGTTGTCGAGCGTCCGCGCGAGGTCGTTCGCCGACTGCGGCCGCGACCCGGGATCCTTCTCCAGACAGCGCATGACCAGCTCGCCGAGGACCACCGGCGTGTCGGGGCGCAGATCGTTCACCGGCGGCGGCGTTTCGCTCATCTGGGCGGCGAGCACGCGCGTGGGGGTCCGTCCATGGAAAGGCGGATGGCCGGCGAGCAACTCATACGCCATGCACCCGAAGGCGTAGATGTCGGCCCGGTGATCGATCTCCGTCTCCCCGGCCGCCTGCTCCGGCGACATGTAGGCCGGCGTGCCGATGGACGTTCCGAGCTGCGTGAGCGTGGCGTCGCCGCTCTTCGTGCGCGACGCGGACAGCGCCTTGGCGATGCCGAAGTCCGTCACCACCGCCGTGCCATGCGAGAGCAACACGTTGTCGGGTTTGATGTCCCGGTGCACCACGCCACGCTCGTGCGCGTAGCTCAGCGCCCGCGACACATCGCGCAACACGCCGACCACCTCGGTCACGCTCAGCGGCCCTTTCCCCAGCCGGACTCGCAGCGATTCCCCTTCAACGAACGGCATGGTGAAGTACGGCAGTCCATTCGTCTCGCCGGCCGAGAGCAGAGGCACGATGTTCGCCTGCTGCAGGGAGGCCGCGAGCTGGATCTCGCGCTCGAAGCGCTCGGCGCTGACGCCGGCCGCGAGTTCGGGGGACAACACTTTCACCACGACTTTGCGGTGAAGCCTGGTCTCCTCTGCCACGAAGACGCGCGACATGCCGCCGCCGCCGAGCTCACGCTCGAGCGTGTACGCGCTGCCCAGCGTCTGCTGGAGCTGCTCGCGCAGGTCGGTGCTCATCCCGCCGTGCAATGGATCACGTCGGCAGAATGTAGGCCTGCGGACGCGCGCTCGCTACGCGAGCGCACAGACCTTCTCTCCGTTTCAGGGCGTGAGTTCGGGCAAGGCGGCAGGCTCGCTTCAGCTGGCGCGACCCTTCGAACCGGTCGGACAGTCCGGCCGCAGCGGGCAGCCCTCGCACAGCGGCGCGGAGCGACGACACAGCGTCTGACCGTGGTATCGGAGCAGCAGATAGGCCGCTCGCCGCGCGGGCACCGTGCGCGAAAGCTCACGCTCGGCGGCCTCCTGAACGCTGCGATACGTCCGGGCCCACTGCGGATACTCGCGTCCGTAGCCGAGGCGCTGGAGAACGCGCAACGCATTCGAGTCGAGACCAAGAACGGGGTGCACGCCGCTCAGGAGCAGAATCCGCTCGGCGCCGGGGACGCCGATGGATGGATACTTTGCCAGTTCGCGGCGGGCCTGATCGAGCGGCTGACGCACCGCGGCGCGTAGCGTGCCATTCCATACATCCCGGACTCGACGGGCGACGGTGCGCAATCGCTCGGCGCGCTGCGCCACCGCGATCGATCCGCCGCGCCGCGCGACGGCGCGCAGCGCACTGGTGGACGCGGCGAGGATTTCGTCGGGCTTCGTGCCGACCCGTTCCTCGAGCAGCCGCCAGGCCGCCAGCCGTGTTGCATCGTCCGCCAGATACCCGACCTGTTCCCAGAGCAGCAGCCGATACGGATCGCGCGTCGGGGGCGCGACCGGCGCGCCATGGAGGGCGCGGAGCTGCCTGACGAGGCGGGTGAGACGGCCTGTGGTGGACTTTACCGTTGCAGTCATGGACTGGCGCGCGGGTCACGAAGCCCGATAACGTGCGCGCGGGCCGCGTTCGCCGCTACTGGCGCGCGATCGCACCGCACCATCGCGCACGGGGCCAGCGGCTCGTCACATCCCCAACAGACGTGCGGCGACGCCAGAACAGCGGCCGTCGCGCAACCGTGGCGGCCACGCACTCGAAATCAGCGCAGCACGAGCCACATCAGCACCGCGACCACCGCGGCAGCGGCCATGGTCAGCAGACTGCCGCGCACCCACCGTTTGCCGAGTACGCGATGCGTCGCCTGATAGGAAGAGCTGACGACGCCGCCGAGAATCACAAGACCGAGAAGGTCCCACGCCGCCTCCTTCGTCACGAATGCGCGATACGCCGTGGACGCGAGCAACCCGAAACTCAGCAGCAGATAAGCCCAGCGATAGCTGACGTTCTCGGTGGCGACGGTCCGTTCGTCGCGTTCAACGTCTTCGTCTTTCATGCATCGTCTCCGTGCAGGGTAAACAACTCGTCGACGCGCTGGCCCAGCCGCTTCGCGAGGATGAAGGCGAGCAGTGCGGACGGGATGTACTGGCCCGTCTCGATCGAGCTGATCGTCTGCCGCGTGACGTGGGCGAGGCGGGCGAGGTCGGTTTGCGACAGCCCGCGCTCGGCGCGTGCGACCTTCAGGCGATTCTCCAGGCGTGGCGCAGCGATTGGCGAATCCTCCGCTTGGGCCTGCCGGGTGCGTTTCTCTGGTGACCGGAAGAGTACGGACGCGATTGCCTGGTGTCAAGTATACTAGGCAATATGCCTGGCGTCCTTGTCATCTATTCCCTGAGCCCAGGTCGGCCTGGCCCCGACGCGGGGCGACTCCGGTTGGGCATTCCCGTACGACCCGCGCGGCGCCCGTCGCCGGGCGTGCGAAACGCCGTCCGCCGCGACCTGGATCGCGGCGGACGGCGCTTGCCTCAGGGACCGGCGTGCCTAACGAAGCGCGATGGTCCGGGTGGTCTGCAGCGTCATGTGGGTGCCGGCCGGGAGGACCCCCTCCACTTCGCCCGTGCCTAACGAAACAACAGTGCCGGCGGCGGCGCCGATCGCGCCGCCGAGCAGGATCTTGTCGAGGTCACCGCCGGTGAGAATGGCCCCCATCGCGGCGCCCGCCGCGGCCCCGATGCCGGCCTTCTTGAGCGTCTCGCTCCTCGTGTCCTGGCCGCGGGTGGCCAGATTGGTCGCCGTCACCTTGGCCTCGAACGGATAGTTCCTGCCCCGCATGTTCAGGTGATCGAAGTCGATCCGGATGGCAGCTGGGTCGCCGACGTGCTCGGAGTTATCGAGCCCGGTCACCGTCCCGTAGACCCTGGCACCCTCGGGCACCACGGTCTCCCCGTTCTGCGCGACCACGGCGTGCTCGACGGTCGCGCTGAACTGGTCGCCCACCCTGCTGGATTTGGTGCCGATTTCCTTGTCCAGACGCACGTCCACCGCGATCCCGCTTGGCAGCGTGCGGGCGTCGAGCGGTGTGGCGCTGAGATCGACGTCTCCGCCCGACTCGATGCGCGCCTGACGCGCGCAGGCTACAAACATCAGGCCGCCTATCATTGCGGCCGGGATTGCTTTCCGCATGTGACCTCCTGGTTTGCGTACTGTCTGGCGCGGGTGATACACCGGCACCCGCGCGTCGAGTCGCCGACAGCGTCAGCCGCAGGAGACCGGGATCGTGTCCGGCGTCACATTCCGGTCCGCGTTAGGCCCGGTCTCCGGCGCGCGCTGCTGATCCGTGAGCAGGACGGGTTCGCGCTGGCGGCCCTGCGCCTGGAGGCGCGGCACCCCGGCCTCGCGTCGGTCCGGCGCCTAACGCGCACCGGTCAGCAGCGCCTTCAGCATCGCATCCAGGGAGCGCGTGCTGTTGATCCACCGCGCCACCACCACCAGGTCGTTCACCGGATCGACGTAGATGATGTTGTTGCCGTTCCCCAGGTGGTAGAACGCCTGCTCCGGAGCGTCCGGCAGCGCGCGCCGCCCGGTGTTCAGGAAATAGTTGCAGAAGCCGTAGCCCGGGTTCACGCCGGGCGTGGTCGCCATGCGGATCCACGCCTCGGAGAGCACCTGCCGGTTCCCCCAACGTCCCCTGTTCAGCGTGAGGTACCCGAAGCGCGCCATGTCGCGCGCGCTGATCCACATGCCGCCGCCCCAGTGCCCGCCCCCGGTCACCGACTGCACCAGCTGGCCGTCGAGCACCACCCACGAGTTGTCGTAGCCGGACCACCGCCAGGTGTTCGACGCGCCGATCGGATCCATCACCGAGTCGCGCAGCACCTGCGGCAGCGGACGGCGCCACACCATAGAGCGCCGCGAGCGCGAGCAGGTTCACCCGCACGTCGTTGTATGTGTACACGGTGCCGGGCTCGGGACGTTCGCGGCGCTTCCACTGCTCGATATCGCCGCGCGGCCGATCGGCCCAGTCGGGCTTCCCCCAGAGCGTCCCCTGCCACTCGCTCGTCTGCCGCAGCATCTCATCCCAGGTGATCTTGCGATTGTGGTCCGATTCGAACGGCTGGAGCACCTCGAAGGCGTCGAACGCTACGCCCGCCGGCGGCGGCGGCGCGGCGCTGTCGCTCACGTTGGCGCCCATCACGTCGGCCGGCATCGGCACCAGGGCGGCGCCGTTGCCCGGCGGTCCCTTTAGCGCCACGATCGGCGACATGTACTGGCGCACTGGGTCGTGCACGTCGCGGATCAACTTGCGGTCGTACGCGAGCCCGACGGTGGTGGAGAGAAAGCTCTTGGTGACGCTGTGCGTGAGATCGACGCGGTCGGGATCGCCCCACTCGGCCACGATGTAACCGTGGCGCACGATCAGTCCCGCTGGGCCACCGCGGGGCTTGAACGGACCGATCCCTTCGCCGTGCGGTTCCCTTCCGAACGATCCGCGCTGCATCTCGAGCTGATCGCGCGGCGCCGTCGATTCGCTGCGGAGAGCGATCGCGACCGCGGAGTCCACGGCAGCCGGGTTCAGGCCGACCTGCGCGGGTGATCGCTTCTCCCATTCGCCGCGCGGCGGGAAGTAGCGTCCTTGCGCTGCCAGGGGCGCCGCCACCTGAGCCGCGAGCATGGCCAGCGAGAGCAGCGACGTGAAGAGACCAGCGCCGAGCAATTCATGCCGTCCCGCCAGAGTGCTGGCCGCACGAGCGAACGGTCGGGCGACAATGTGCGAACGAACCGGAAAGAGCGAGCATCGAGACCCCCGTGAGGCACCCGTGAGCTGCGAAAGTGCTTCGCCCACGCGCCCCGTGGCAAGTGGCGCGGCCCGATTTGCCCGCGCATCGTCCGGCAACCATGTTCGACTCCGCGGCTCCCGTCGAGCAGGACCGTCCCAACAGACACGATCGCAAGGTCTCTGCCGACCCGGACACCACCCGTCGCTCCTCAGATGCCCCTGCCCACGCAAGGCGTTCGCATGCCACACGCGCTGGTGATGATGCTGCTCATCATTGCGGCGGCGGTGGCGCTGACCTGGCTCGTCCCTGCCGGCACGTTCGAGCGCACAAAGGACGGACTCGTCATCCCGGGCACGTACCACACCATCCCCAAGGACTTCGCGGCCGGATTGCGTCGCCCGATGCGGAGCACCGATTCGCTGGCGTATCCGGCAAGCCCGGTTGCCATTGTGTCCTCCGTTCCGGCGGGCATGGTCCGAGTCGGCTGCGCTGATCTTCATGATCCTCTTCATCGGGGGCATGTTCGGCGTGCTGGAGGAGTCGGGGGCGCTGAAGGCCGGGGTGGACCGGTTACTCACGGCCACGCGTGGGAACATCAACGTCCTCGCCCCAGTGCTCATGCTGGTGATCGCCTGCGGCAGCACCTTCCTCGGACTCATCTCGGAGTATCTGGTCATCATCCCGATGGTGGTGCTGCTTGCCGAGCGGCTGGGGTACGACGCGCTCGTCGGTGTGGCAATGGTGACCATAGCCGCGAAGATCGGCTACCTGACGTCGGTGACCAATCCGCTGCCGCTCGTCATCGCGCAGCCGATCGTGGGCGTGCCCGTGTTCAGCGGGGCCGGCTTCCGGCTTCGCGACGTTCGCGATCTTCCTGCCAATCGGCATCGCGTACCTCCTGCGGTACGCGCGCGGCCACAGTGGCGGCGCAACCGCGGCGTCCGCCCCGACGCGGTCGCCCGCTCTCCCGCGCGGCACGTCGGCCATGCTTGCGGTGCTCGGCCTGTCGGTGGGGCTGATGGTCTATGGCGCGCAGCAACTGGCATGGGGGAATCGCGAGCTCGCGGCGATGTATCTCGCGGTCTCGACTCGTCCTCGCGGTGATCGCCGGACTCGATTCCCGTCGCGCCGCACAGGCCTTCCTCAAGGGGACGCAGGGCATGATGCTCGCGGCGCTGCTGGTCGGGCTCGCGTCCGCGGTGGAGATCGTGCTGCGCAACAGCCTCGTGCTCGATTCGATCATCGCGTTCCTGGCACGCGCGGTGGAGGGGCGCCACCCGGTCGTTGTCGGCCAACTGATGGTCGCGATCCAGATGGTGATCGACGTCTTCATCCCCTCGACCTCCGGGCAGGCCGCCGTCACCATGCCCATCCTCGGCCCGCTCGGACAGATCGCGGGTGTGAGCGGCCAGGTGACGGTGCAGGCTTTTCTCTTCGGTAACGGCCTCACGAACATCATCACCCCCACGTCGGGGATGCTGCTCGCTTACCTGGCCACCGGCAAGGTCGGATACGGGGCGTGGCTGCGCTTCATCGCGCCCCTGGCGGCCGTGCTGGGGGTGCTTTGCCTGGTTGCCACGGCGCTCGCGGTGGTCACCGGCCACTGACATGGCGATGCGCGAGCCGCCGCCTTGCGAGATTCGTCGACCCTCGGGACCGGCGCGACTGCTCTACGACTCGCCGCACAGCGGACGCGTCTATCCCGACGACCTGGCCGCGGGCGCCGCCATCGAGGAACTCCGTCGCGCCGAGGATGCGTACGTCGACGAGCTGCTCGCACCGGCGGTGGACGTGGGCGCCGTCCTGCTCACCGCGACCTACGCCCGCTGCTACATCGACCTCAATCGACCCCCCGATGACATCGATGCCGACCTGCTCGCCGAACCATGGCCCTTCCCCCTCAATCCCACGGAGAAGTCCGCGCGCGGGCTCGGCCTCATCAGGCGATTCGCGACGCCGGGCGTCCCCGTGAACGCGCGGAAGCTGCGCGTCTCCGAAGTAGAGCGGCGTCTCGAGGACGTGTACGTACCCTATCACGAGGCGCTGGATGGTCTGGTGGCGGAATTGCACTCGCGCGGGACGCCGGTGTTGCACGTCGACTGGCACTCCATGAAGTCCGCCGGCAACACCATGACCCCGGACGGCGCCGGCGACCGGCGAGCCGACTTCGTGGTCTCCGACCGCGATGGGACGACCGCCTCGCCGCAGGTCTCGCACTTGGTCGTGGAGACGCTTCGATCCCTCGGCTACGCGGTCTCGGTGAACCACCCGTACAAGGGCGGGGCAATCGTCCGGCGCATCGGCCGGCCCGGCGACAGCATTCACAGCGTGCAGATTGAGATCAATCGCGCGCTGTACCTCGACGAGCTTCGCGTGGAGAAGACGGCGGGATTCGGCCCGCTGCAGGATGCCCTGCTGCGACTCACGCGCGTGCTGGCGGACGGAGTGGCGTAATTGGGGTCAGACTCGATTTTCGGCGCTCGCCCTGGCACGACGGGGCGTCCGCCGTGCCTATCGGGGCACTGTCCAAGCCTGGTTGCGGCGCTCGATGTCGGGGAAGGCCGCGTCGGGATCGATCTCGATGCGTGTAATGGCTGGGGAGCCGGCCACGCGCACCTCGTGGCGGCGCGCTCCGGTCAACCAGATGTCCACCGGCAGATCCAGTCGCTGTACGGTACCGTCGGCGCGGGTGATGGCGACGCGCACGGGCATCGGCGCGAGCCCGCGATCCTCGATCGTAATCGCCGTGGAATCGCCCACGGTGGACACCGATGCGATCGCCTGATCCAGCGACCACGGCTCGTAGAACCAGGTCGTCCAGAACCAGGAGAGGTCGCGCCCGGAGACATCGGCGATCGCGTTGAAGAAGTCGTACGGGTACGGGTGCTTGTCGATCCAGCGGTGGCCATACTCGCGGAACGCGCGATGAAACGTCTCCTCTCCCAGCATCCCGCGCAGCGCCGCCAGCACCTGCGCGGTCTTGTCGTAGTACATGATGAAGTACCACTCGGCGGGATACAGATCGCCCGGTACCATCAGCCGCTGATCGTTGCCGGCGCGCGCCGCGTCCAGATAGAGGCGCCGCTGTCCAGGTTCAGAATCGTTAGGCCGCCCGCCACTACGCGGCTCGCCGTACAGCACGCGCATTCCCTGGGCATCGTCGAACTGCGTGAAGCCCTCGTCCATCCACGGATACCGGGTCTCGTTCGATCCCACCTGCATCGGGAACCACATGTGTCCCGTCTCGTGCATCAGGTCGCCCGCCAGCGAGAGCGTGTCCGCCCAGGGCTGCATGATGGTCATCATCGGATACTCCATGCCGCCGCCGTCGAGGATCCCCTCCATCGAGGTCATCTGGGGCCACGGATACGGCCAGAGGTACGCGGAGAGCTGCTCGATGGCGTCGCGGGTGTAGCGCGCGCCGCCCGTCGCCCAGGCTGACGCCGGCGGGTGACGCCGATAGAAGCTGTTGATGGTGACGGTGTCGGGACGGCCGCCGGCGCCGGTGATGATTGCGCGGGTCGCGTCCCACACGTAGGCGTTGCCCGCGCCCCAGGCGAAATCGCGCACGTCGCGCGCCACGAAGTGCCAGGTGAGCGACGGACCCGTGCCGGCGAGCGCGCGTGATGCTTCGGGTCCAGGCGTCACCACATGGACCACACTCCCGGTGCGCCGCGCCTCGTCAAGCCGCGCGCGCGTGACGCTGCTCAGCACCGAGTCCGGGTTCTGCAGCTGACCGGTAGCGCCCACGACCCACTCGCGCGGCACCTGCAGGCGCACGTCGTAGTCCGCCGGGTCCATGTAGAACTCGGCCTGCAGCAGATACTGATCGGCGACCCACCCATTCACGTCGTCGTACACGGCGACTTGCGGATACCAGTAGCCCATGAAGAAGACGTCTGACTCGCGTCCCTCGCGCCCGTCGGATGGAGCCGGCGCCGGCGAGTACGACCAGCTGAAGTCGAGCCGAATGCTGTCGCGCGGCATCAGGGGCGTGGCCAGCGTGATCCACATGACCGTTCCGTCGACGAGGTAGCTGTCCCTCGACGCGGCGGTGCGCGACGAACTGCTGTTCGGTGCGCCGGACGGCGGCGCAACGGTGGTTCCGCGCACCGCCACCCGGTTCAGCGTCATGCCGCCTGTGGTGGGCACAGCCGTACGGCGCGCGTTTCCGGGCGCGAACGCGTTCTGTCTCAAGTGAACCGCGACCCGCGTCAGCGTGTCGTGCGAATTGTTGAGATAGACGACGCGTTCGCTGCCCGACACTCGCGTCGCCGCCGGATCCAGACGCGCATCTATATAGTAGCGGGCATACTGGGTCCACGACGCCTCACCGGGGGCACCGTTGCGCGTGCGTGTTCGCCGCTCCACGGCGCGAGTGAAGGCGGAGGTTTCGTAAACGGGCCCCGGCAGCGGTCGGCCCGTTTGTACGCTGACGGACGGTTCGAGTAGCGGCAGCGGGCGCGTCTGCCCGGCCAGCGGGTGCGCCAGACTCATCGTCAGGGCTGCGATCGTGGGCCCCATGGAAAACGGGGATCGAGTGGAACGATTACGCACGGCGATCTCCTCGGGTTCGAACTGCCCTGCCTGTCACCCGTTCACATCGGGCAATGGAGCCGCGGCGCCCGCCAGGGAACGCGCTGGCGGCGGGTGACCCTCGGAGAATAATGATGCCACGACGACCTGTTCGCCTTGTGGCAGCGCGAGCAGGCCGGCAGACTTCCGCGAACCGCCATGACCGGAACCGCTTACACCACCGCGCATCTCATCGACCGTCTGCAGACGCACCGGACCCTCGGCAGCGCCCCGCGCGAGGAGCTCGCCTGGCTGGTGTCGCACGGCGGTCTTGTGCAGTTCGGCAAGGGCGACAACGTCACGGCGGTGGCGAATGCCATCGACTATCTCTACGTGCTCTTCTCGGGCCACATCGCAATTTACCTCGATCGCGGCGGTGCCCGGCGAAAGGTGATGGAGTGGGTCGGCGGCGATGTGGTGGGCAACCTCCCCTACTCGCGCATGAAGTTCTCGCCTGGCCAGGTTTACTCCGAAGAGGTGTCGGAGGCACTGGCCATTCACCGCCGACATTTCCCGGCTCTGATCCGGGAATGTCCCGAGATCGCCACCCTTCTGGTGCACGTCATGCTCGACCGCGCCCGTGTCTTCCGCGCGGACGACTCGCAGGTCGAGAAGATGATGTCGCTGGGAAAGCTGGCCGCCGGGCTCGCGCACGAGTTGAACAATCCGGCATCGGCCGCGGCGCGAAGCGCCACGCTGCTGGCGGGAACGCTGGCGGAGTCGGACGAAGCCGCGCTGGTACTGGGTGCGGCGGGACTCTCGGACGCGGCCCTTGGCGCCTTGAAGCACGTGCGCGAGTTGTGCGTGGGGGCGCCGGCCGGTGTGCAGTCGCCCCTCGAGCGCGCAGACCGCGAGGACTCCATCGCCGAGTGGCTGGTGGCGCGCGAACTCGATGTCGGGGCGGCACACGCGCTCGCCGACTCCGCCGTCACCTTGCCGATGCTCGATGACATGGCGCAGGTCGTCCACGGCACCGCGCTCGACGCGGCCGTTCGCTGGATCGCATCAGGCTGTGCCACGCGTGGACTGGTGTCGGACATCGAGAAGGCGGCGTCACGCGTCTACACTCTGGTGAGCGCGGTCAAGGGCTTCACCCATATGGATCGCCCCTCCACGCCGGAACCGCTCGATGTCGGGCGAGGGCTCTCCGACACCATCGCGGTCCTCAGCTCCAAGGCACGCCAGAAATCGGTGGGAGTGCGACTCGAGCTGGAGCCTGAATTGCCGCGGGTGATGGGGTCCGGCGGCGAGCTGAATCAGGTGTGGGCCAATCTCATCGACAACGCCATCGATGCGGTGCCGGCGTCGGGGCAGGTGACCGTCACGGCGCAGCACGAGCGCGGCTGGGTGGTGGTCCGTGTCATCGACAACGGCCCCGGAATCCCCGATGAGATATCCGGTCGCATCTTCGACCCCTTCTTCACCACCAAACCCGTCGGACAGGGCACGGGCCTGGGACTCGACATCGTGCGTCGTCAGGTTCAGCAGCACGGTGGAAGCGTGGAACTGGAAACGCGGCCTGGGCGCACAGAATTCCGTGTCAGCCTCCCGTTGCCCGAGAAGGACAGCTTATAGCCCGGAGGTCATGGCTCATGGGCACGTGGCGTGCGGCAGCGCCGGTTGCAGCGAAGGGGCGGCCTGAGCCGCCCCTTCGCCGCAACCGCGCATCTCCCCATCGACATCTGCGCTACCGGCCTCCGCGACCGCCCTGCACCGCCGTTGGTAGCGGTGGCCGGGGCAGCATCTCATCGCGCTGAGCGGCCAACCAGGCGAAGCTGGCCACCACCGCCGCGTTGAACTTCATGTCGTCAGGCTGTAGCCGTTCGTAGACGTCCTGGTTGGTATGGTGTGTGACGTTGCCGTAGTCGAGCGGATCCTGGATGAACTGGAAGCCGGGGAGTCCCACGCCGATGTACGAGAGGTGATCCGTACCACCGGTGTTCCGGATCGTCAGCGTATTCATCCCCATTCCCTTGAACGGATCCATCCAGGCATCGAAGATCGGACGTTCTGCTTCAATCCCCTGGAGGTACACGCCGCGGATCTTGCCGCTTCCGTTATCGACGTTGAAGTAGGCGGCGAACTTTGCCTGCTCCGCGGTGGGGTGGAACCCGCTCGCGTCGGTGGTGCCGAAGTGCTTCGCGACGTACGCGCGCGATCCCAGAAGTCCCTGCTCTTCTCCGGTCCAGAGTCCGATCCGGATCGTCCGCCGAGGCTGCAGGTTGAGTGACTTGAGGAGCCGCATCGCCTCGAGCATCACACCGGAGCCCGCGCCGTTGTCCGTTGCACCCGTTCCGGAGTGCCACGAATCGAAGTGGGCGCCGATCATCACCACCTGGTCCTTGAGCTGCGGGTCGGTTCCGGGGATCTCGCCGATGATGTCGAACGAGGTCTTGTTCTCGGGGAAGAACCTGTTCTGCATGTTCAGCTCGAGTGCGACCGGGACCTTTTTCTCCACCATGCGTGCGATGCGTCCATACGATTCCCGCGCGACGTGCACGAACGGGACCTGGGGCGCGCCGGCAGCGCGCGACGCGCCGTTGTCGGTGCCGATGTCGCCGCCGACATGCCGCGTGTCCTCCAGCAGGACGGCCGCGGTCCCTTGTGCTTCCATCCATCGGAGCGTGGTGGTGTCGCTCATGTTGAGTCCGCCGCGCCCGCCGAAGAATCCACCCCGTCCCCCACCGCGGCCGGATGCGGCCGTCGCAATCGAGTCACGCTTGAATTGCGCCTGGCACACCGCCGAGCGCTGCGGCGGAGCGCCTCCGCCCCGACCACCGCGACCGCCCGCAGCGGCCGGCTGCGCGGCCGCCATGACTGCCAAGGCGGAATCGGAGTAGCGTGACGCCGTTGGCTCGAAGTCGTTCACGGCCTGCTCTTCCGGCGGCGACGTCATCACGAATGCGTTATGCAGTTTTCCCGCGTACATCTGCTTCAGCTCGTCCGAGCATTCGGCGCTCACCATCAGTGCCGGCCCGGTAACCGTACCCTTCGTGCTCGCCGACCACGCGCGCGGCACCGCCTCGACGATGAACGGCATGGGGGACGTCGCCATGAAGGAGAACCGCTCGTTCTCCCAGCCGAGTCCCGGGGGCGTGTCCCACATCTCCTCATGGACGTTGGCCAGGCCCCATGACTTCATCTGGCCCATCGCCCACACCTTTGCTCGGGTGAGGTTCGGCGACCAGGTGAGTCGCGGGCCGTAGACATCGGACAGCCAGCTCATGATGTCCATGACCTGGGAGTGCTGCATCTCTTCGGCCTTGATGCGCTGGACCGTGGCGACGTCGACCTTCTCTTGCGCCGCCAGTGGCAGCGTGCACACCGTGTTGGCCGCGGCGATCGTCAGGACGCCAGCGAGAGCGGTGAGCTTCATCCTCAGACTCCTGAAGGGTGGTGGTATGGTTGGGGGGTGCTTCCCTAAGCTGATGCCGCGGGCGGGGATTGTCACGGGGCCGCGGCAAGTGAAGTTGGACTAATTGGGGTCTGACCCCAATTACGGGAACGGGCACGTCAGCCCCGGGTTCCGACTCGCACAATGCCCGCCGCCTCGTCCAGCTCGACCCGCACCTCGACCCCAGGCAACAGTGCACGGAGGGCGGGACTCTCGAGAAAGTGGTGCACGTGCGACGGTCCGGCCCCCTTCGCGCAAGTGCATGCGAGCGCACGCAGACATCCGGTCGTCTGGCGCTCGTCGACCGAGAGCAGAAACTCCGGCCCCAGCGCCGCCAGCCGATCGGCAGCCGCCGCCGTGATCTCGAGTTTGCCGTCGAGTGGCGTCTTGCGCGACACAGGTCGCAGTTCCAGAAGCATCGCGCCTACCGCGGCGTCCACTGCGGATGGCCGGTGAACAGCCCGCCGACGATGCCGATCCGCCAGGCAATGAACAGTCCGAAGGCGAGACTCACCACGCCGGATGCGATCCGGAGCTGCCGATTCAGGCGGCCGAACTGGGCGCCGGTCATGGCGAACGGGACGCTGACCACGGCGGTGACGAGCATCATGCCGGCGATGGTGCCGAGCCCGAAGATGAGCAGATACACGACGCCCCAGGTCGTGCTCCGGATGGTGGTGAGCACCAGCAGGGCAATGGCGGCTGACCCGGCCAGCCCATGCACAACGCCCACAACCAGCGGGCGCGCGAGCTGGTACAGGCGCAAGGATCCCAGTCGCTGGTCGAGGCGGCTCAACGGCGTTCGATCGGGATCATGCGGGTGACGTTCGGGGTCGTGCTCGTGCGCATGGGTGTGGATGTAGTCGCCGTGGCGGTGCGCATGGGAGTGGACGTGCGGGAGCTCGTGCGCGTGCCCACGGGGATCCACGGCAGGACACGACGGCGCCTGCGCCGGAGGTGCGGCCGCGTGCCCATGCGCCGGCGCCTCCGGCGCAGGCTGTACTTCCTGCACCCGCTGCCAGAACCCGCCGAGATTCATCACGCCCAGCGCGACCAGCATCAGTCCGACCGCCAGCTCCATCGACAATCCGATACGCGGCGGGATGACCCAGCTGAAGAGAATGATCGCGCCGCCCACCACCAGGATCGTGACGGTGTGCCCGATCCCCCACACGGCGCCGATCCAGGCCGCGCTCTTCAGGCTCCGATGCCGCGCCACGATCGTGGTCACTGCGATCACGTGGTCGGCGTCGGTCGCGTGCCGCATGCCGAGGAAGAAGCCTAACGTGGCAATCGCAATGGCGCTGGTCATGAGGGCGCGATGGCGTCCTTGCGCGCAGTCCGCAGCCACTTCGGGCGAAGCGCCAGGCAGTCGGTCATCCGTGGCATGTTAATACCCGGCGCTCTCTCGCGCCCGCGTGAGAGGTCCCGGCGCCCGAAGGAACGCCGCGGCCCCACCAGGTGCGCGACAGGGCGGGCCCACGCGCGCTCCAAACGGAACCCTTCCCCGGGGCCTCGCGCACCGAGCCGGTACCGACCTGCCCGGCCGCGTCAGCGCCGTGCCAGCAACGGGATCAGGATGAACGCACCGATTAGCGCGGATCGAAGGCTGCCGTTGAGGTCCGCACGTCGCCGATCCTCGACCGCTCTGCCGAATCCACGGCCGTACTGATTCCACAGCACCGGGGAGTTCAGTCCGTAGCGGGAGCGCATGGAATCGGGTGGCGCCGGTACCGCAGCGCGCGTTCTTCCGTACGACCCCAGCGCCTCACCGAACCGCGCCGCCGTCATTGAGACTGGCACCATCCAGTAGTTGCCGGTCCGATTGGCGACCATCAAACCCACCGGCACGGCCAGATAGAACACGATGCCCGGGCGATGGCTTGGATAGATTATCAACCCGTCGCACCGTCCGGTGTCGTAGGCGAGGGCGAGCGAGTCGCGTGGGCCCAGAACGGGACTGAGCGTGCCGACCGGCTGAACGAACGGCATGCACGCGCCGGCCGCGAGCAACAGGGTACCGGCCGGGCGGCGTGCAATGCCTGCCGACCACCTCAACCACTCGATGGTACCGCGATGGTTGTCGCTCCGTCCTCGCATGAGACCTCACCGCAGTCGCCAGGTGAAGAATCGCGTCGCGGTCGCGTCATCCTCCGCGAACAGGATTTCGCTCCGGCGCGCGAGCACGACCCGCCATTCCGAAGGAGTACGACACTCCGCCGAGAGTGCACCCTGACGTCCGAATTGCTGCCACACGAAGCCGCCCAGATCGTCCATCGAAAACGTGGCCGGGGCGTCGGAGGATGCCGTGTCGCCGGCTGCGGGGTACGTGCGTTGCACCCACAGGGAACCTGATGTCCCCACCAGGATGCGGGAGAACATCGGATAGAACGGAGCGAGCGGCAGCGCTCCGAGCAAGGCGGCGATTGCTCGAGGACGATCCTGAGCAGGAAGCTGCGTCATCGCCTGCGTCATCACACGCTCGGCGAAGTCGCGCGTGAGTCTCTGCGGCGGTCCGATTCCGAGATGGACCACGCTGTCGGTAGTGTCACGCAGCGAGGCCACGAGCACGTCGCCGCTCGCACCAGAGGCGAGGAGGACGTGCCCGTCGCCCGCGGGCGCGGCGACCCCATTGGGTGTGAAGATGCCAGGCTCCGAAGGGGGATCGCTCAACTCGACCGTACGCGCGACGCGCGCCGAGTCCCGATCCAGAGTCCGGATAATCATCACCGGAGGCTCCGCCTTGCCTCGTTGAGGGCGATTCCGAGTCACCTCGATGACGTCGCCGCCGCTGGCGGCGAGCAGTACCGGAAACGGCAGGCCGACAGGTTGATATGGGGGCGCCGCGATCAATTTCCCCTGTATGTCCAGGCGCATCGCTCGCCGCTTCGAGAGATCGAGCACCACAATCGTGTCGCCGACCGTGACGACTACACCGACAACCGATCCGATCTCTCCCGGCCCCGGCCCCTTGTGTGCGAGAGTCGTCACGCGGCCGCTCTTTCGGTCAACCCGAAGCAGCTCCAGCTTCGAGCGGTCGATGACGACGGCGCTCCCATCCGAGAGCAGGTCGGCGCGCACATCGCGACCGAGAACAAGCTCGTCGCCAAGCGCCGGCCAGGTTTCGGTCTGAGCGAGTGCGGGCGCCGGTGCACCGCCGGGCATGCCGCGACACGCGAGCTGCCCTGAGCCAACCACAGGCACGAGCAGACAAGCGAGGATGACTGCACGTGGCATGACGCTACTCCGGTTCCGCGTCCGAACTCGTCGTGCCGCGGGACATGAATGACCTGTCCAACGTACGTCGGAGGATGCCAGAAGCGCGAATCCGCTCTGGTCAGCGACGGGCTGAAGCTACCCCGATCCCTTCTTCCAGTCGGGGACCACGACCATGAACCCGTGCGGGCCCTGATATGCGATGAACGGAAGAAACGGATACGCGCGCATGGCCTCGGGCGTCACTCCCAGATCGGCATTCGTCAGGTTGGGGGCGTAGAACATGATGTGCGGCGGGAAACCGCTGGTCTGGCCCGTGGCCGGGTCCTCGTTCCGAATATGCTCGGAGAGCATGTACGCCACGCCCGGACGCCGCGGGGCGATGAAGGTCCCATCTCGGAATCCCTCCTCCTCCATGGCATCGATCTCCCCAGCCGACTTCCCCTGCATCAGCATCTCACCGACGCGAAGCACCTTGGGAATGATGGTGGCTGTTCCCTCCGCGTCGTAACAGGTGGGCTTGATGGCCTTGGGCGCATCGCGATTGACGATGCAGGTGAATCCGTTCGAGCTCGAGCGGACCTGTACGTACCCGTGGTCCTCCAGCACGTACACACCGGCGCCCGGCCGCAGCTGTTCCGGCGCGGCGCTCAACGCGAGCTCCATTTCCTGCGCCCGCGGCAGGACTTCGGGTCGCGGCGCCTGCCCTCCATTCCCGCGCTGCGCCACGACGACGCTCGGGAAGAAGAGTGCGAGCATCATGATGATCGGCAAACGAATGGATGCATTCGTCATACGTAACCTCCTCATTGGATCGGTTGCTCCGTTCCCGCTCTGTGAAGGCACGCGCGGGCGTCGGTGCAAACCGCGCGACTTGTGCTCCGGGAGCACTCCCGCGAGTCCGTTGGCCGCCGCTGCCGACCCGGAATTTACCCAGGGATGCGAACCAGCGTGTTGCTCGCCCGCTGGCCGCCGAACGGACGCCACGCCCCATCGTGAAACCACTCCAGCGTGAAGGCCACACTGTCCGCGGTGATAATGTGGAAGCGCTGGCGATAACGCCGGCGCATCCCGCCGAACGAGTCGCCCGGAATATCCTCCGGCGTCCGGTAGAATCCCTCGAACACGCGCTCCACATCCCCGTCCGCGAGCTCATGAAATTCACCCTGGTACAAATGCCCCTGTCCGGGTCCCGTCCCTGCAACGGACACGAACTCCACCCGCTCGGTCGCCGGATTCCAGTAGATCAGTCCCTGCACCTGTGCCGAGTCCGGATGCGCCAGCGGATAGTTTTCGACGTATCGGATCGCCTTGCCGCCCACCACCCAGCGATACTCCTCGGCGACGATGCTCGCGCCTGCTGATTGCGCGGAGGTACTGATCACCACCAGCGGTCGCCAGCGCCCGATCAACGGCCGCAGAAGCGCGAGCGAACTGTCCGCCAGATAACCACGCACGGACGCCTGAGTCTGCCCGCGGACCACCGCCGGTGCGAGCCCTGCCAGGGACAGAACGACCGAACCGATGCGCACTACACGCCACATGCGATCTCCTCGTGAACGACGGGCGCCCAATCTGAGATCCCGGCTCGCATGAGCAATGGAATCCGTGTAAGCACGAGGTGAACACGCGGTCGTCACGCGTCCACGCCGTCGTGTCAACCCGCCGCAGTCGCTCCTCGTCGCGTCGCGCCAGCCGCTTCGGAGGGACAGCGCCAGACGCGATTGCCATCCCAGCGACAATCCGATCCCGCCAGGTCCCGCTCGAGAGCCCGGAATCGCTGCTCCGTCCGAAGGGCGTGCAGTCGCGGGTCCACCCGCATGGCAACGAAGGCGATCGCGCGCTCCCCGGCCGAGCGCTGCAGGGCGGCCAGCGCTTCGTCGCTACGTCCCGCTTCGGTGTACGCGACAGCCAGATCGTACCAGCCGTGTCCGCCGAGTGAGTCCGGGGACACCCTCGCCCGCGCTTCGAGACGCCGGAGCCGCCACTGGCGGAGCAGATGTAGTCGATCGGCCACGCTCTGGCCGGCGTTTGCGAACAGCGTGCCGGGGTCGGCACCGCTGGCGCGCGCGAGGCGATCGGCTAGCTCGATGGTGACGTCACCCGCGAGCGCATGGGCCTGCGTGGCGCACTCCGCCCCGTAGCCGGTAGTGCTGTCCAGCTCGAGCGCCTGATCGCAACTGCGCGCGGCGCGATCAAAGGCCCGGCTGAAGAGAAAGACCATGCCCGCTTCGGTCAGCATCGCCGGCGACAGTGGATCCAGCGCCACGGCGAGCTCCGCCTCGCGAATGGCCTCGTCAGATCGGCCAGCGGCCGCGAGAAAGAAGCCGTACCCGAGATGGTACAGCGCCGTCCCCGGAGCCAGCTCGATCGCTTTCCGCAACTCCACTTCCGCGGCGCTCCAACGCCAGTCGGTCACGAGATCGACGTTGCCGAGGATGAAGTGCGCATGCGCCTCTGCCGAATCAAGGCGCAGCGCCTGCTCGGCCGCCGCGCGAGCCGCGCCACGGTCGTGAAGCAGGAACAGGGCATCCGCGCGCAACGCGTGACCGGGCGCGAAGCGACGGTCGCGCGCGATCACGGTATCCAGGTACGACAGCGCCAGGCGCAGTTCGCGACCCTGCCTGACGAAATAGCCCGCGCGCAGAAACGCGTCGCGCGCGGCCGGGGCCGGATCACGCTGCCAGGTCGCGTGGATTTCCGGAGCCATCGCCGGAGCGATCACCTGGACGATGCGTTCCGCGATTTCGCGCTGGAGCACGAGCGGCCCTTCCCCGACGCGCTCGAAGCGATCGGCCCACAGCGTCATGCCATCGCGCACCCGAACCAGGCTCGCGGTAACGACCGAGCCCGTCGAGTCCATCCGCAGCGTTCCGTCGAGTACGTAGTCCGCAGCGCCATGCGCGGCCGCCGAGCGAGCGGAGCCGCTGGCCAGCACCCGCAGGTGCGCTGGATCGATCCGCGTCAGAACGGTGATGAGTTCGGCCGCGATCCCTTCACCGCGGAGGGGCGCCGAATCCAACCCGGTAGTCGAGAAGGGGAGGACCCAGATCGTGGGAATTCGATCCCGAGCGCGCGCAATGCCGAAGGCGAGCACGGCGGCCAGGAGAGCGACCGCCGCCGCGGAGCGGCGCCAGCCTGGCCGCTTCCATCGCAAACGCGGACCGCGTTGGTCGTGTTCTGTCACGCGCACGTCTTCAACGAACCTGTATCCGCGTCCGGGATAGGTTCGGATGAGCGCTTCGGCGCCCACCCGGTCCCCGATTGCCCGCCGGATCTGGCGGATGCACGTGTTGGTGCCGCGATTGACGTCGATCTCTCCATCCGGCCACAGAAGACGGTAGATCTCGTCGCGCGTGACCAGTTCTCCTCTGCGGCTCACCAGAAGGTGCAACAAGCGGACGGGATTCGGTCCTAGCGCGACCCGCTTTGCGCCGGCTCGCAGCTCCCACGGTCCGGGGTCTATCTCGAACTGGCCGAATCGAACGATCGACGTCGCACGACCGGCGGCTGGCGTCCGCTCTTCACGCGATGGCAATCCGGATACGTAGTCCTGGTTCTCGCGCATCACGGATCATACGACCTTCCGGCCGTTAAGCGACAGGGCCCTGAGGATCCTGCCGAGCGAGCCAACCCGCAGTCCGTCGTGCCGACCCGCGAAGTACCGCCGATTGATTTCATCGCCACTGAGGTCGTCAACTTGGCCGAAGCCCATCGCCCGCACTTCGCGCTCCAGATCCGCCGGCACGAAGAAGCTCCGCCACGGTTCTCCCGCCGCGGCCACGCGGGCCGCCATTGACTCGAACGCCGTTCGCTGCAGCGGGGTCAGCGCGTCCGGCGGCATCGCGTAGTCGAACACCACGCCGCCACCGGTACGACTGAGTTCCGCGATCGACTTCAGGGTCGTCCACACCGACGCTTCGTCGAGATACGGCACCACACCCAGCCACGAAAAGAACGCCCCCTCTCCCACCAGCAATCCGGCGTCACGCAGCTGCGCCGTCAGATCCTGCTGCCCGAAGTCCACCGGAACGAACGTCAGCGTGTCCGGCGCGTCGATTCCCGAATCTTCGAGCTGTTCGCGCTTCCAGATCTGGGTGGACGGGTGGTCCACCTCGAACACCCGGAGCTGGTCCGCCGGGTAGGGATTCCGGTACCCGAACGTGTCGAGTCCCGCACCGAGAATCACGTATTGGCGGACGCCCCCCGCGGCCACGAGTTGGGCCAGCGTCTCCTCCGCGACCCGGCTCCGCGCGGCCAGGAACGCCCGCAGCGCCCGCGCGATCGGCCCCCGCTCCTGTGCGGCCGCGTTTGCGCGAAGCGCCAATGCCTGTTCCGGTCCGAGAATCCTGAGCGCCACCGGATCCGCGAAGACAACGGGCGCGTCGAGCAGCTGGTGCGCGGCCCGGCGAATGGCCACCCGCCAGGCGGTGCGACTGGGTTGATTCCGACGCACCGGGTCCGACTAGTCCTGCCGCAGGGCCACCAGGGGATCGACCCGGGTGGCGCGCCGGGCCGGTACCGCGCAGGCGAGCAGTGCCACCACCAGCATGAACCCGGCAACCGCGATGAACGTGAGCGGATCGGCCGCTTTCACCCCGAACAGGAGCGTCGACGCGACCCGGGTGAGGGCGAGTGCGCCGGCCACCCCCACCGCCACGCCCACCACGGCGAGCGACATCCCCTCGCGGAGGACCATCCCGACCACGCCCTGCGCCATCGCGCCTAACGCCATACGGATGCCGATCTCGCGACGCCGTTCCGCCACCGTATAGGCGAGCACCCCGTAGGTGCCGATCGCGGCCAGCATCAGCGCGACGCTCGCAAAGACGCCGAGCAACTGGGCGAGGAAGCGTGGCCGGCTCACTGAATCGCTGAACACGTCATCCATGCTGCGGAGGCTCACGATCGGGAGCGCCGGATCGAGCCCGCTCACCGCCCGGCGAATCGACGACGCCAGGGCCGACGCCGGCAGCGTGGCGCGGAGCACCACGTTCATGCTCCGCGGGGCGTAGCCCTGCGTCTCCGGGGTCTGCGGGTAGCTGAAGTACAGTTCCGTCCCCGTCTTCTGGTCCACGCCGCCCTGTTTCACGTCCTTCAACACCCCGACAATCGTGCACCACACGGTGTTGCCGCTCGGTCGGATGCGGCGCCCGATCGGGCTCTGATTCTGGTAGAACACCCGGGCCAGCGTCTGGTTGATCAGCGCCACCGGCGGCGCACCGGCGACGTCGGTCGGTTCGAACCCGCGCCCCTCCACCACCTTGATGCCCATGGTGGACGCGTAGTCGGGCGTAACGTACTGGTAGTAATCGACGTTAGGCGGAAAGCCGTTGGGCGCGGGAACGTATCCCTCCATATCGGTGTCGTTCGCGTTCACCTGACGACGCGGCGGGAGCCCGCTCATCGCGGCCACGCCCTGCACCCCCGGGATCGCGGCCAGCCGCAGGTCGAGGTCGGAGAAGAACGCGACCCGCCGGGTGCTGTCCGCGTAGGCCGCCGACGGCAGGACGACCCCGAACGTGGTGAGATGCGTGCGGTCGAATCCGGCGTCGACCCGCATCAGATTCCAGAAGCTCCGCACCAGCAGTCCGGCGCCAACCACCAGCATCATCGCGAGCGCGATCTCGGTCACCACCAGTCCGCGACGTACGCGATGCCGCGCCGACGTGGCGGTGGTCCGGCTTCCCGCGTCGCGGAGGGCCAGCCCCACGCCCGGTGCGGTCAGGTGAAGCACCGGCGCGAGCCCGAACAGGAGCCCGGTGCCGACTGCCAGGAGGAGCGTGAAGCCCATGACCACCGGATCGATGCCGACCGCCGACGCCCGCGGAATGCTGCCGCCATTCGCCGCCAGCAGCGACTTCACCCCCCAGTTCGCCAGCAGCACGCCGGCGATCCCGCCCGCCACCGACAGCAGTACGCTTTCGGTCATGAACTGGCGCATCAACCGCCCGCGCCCGGCGCCTAACGCCGATCGTACCGCGAGCTCCTTGTGGCGGCCTTCGGCGCGGATCAGCAGCAGATTCGCCATGTTGGCGCAGGCGATCAGGAGAACCAGCGCCACCGCGGCCTGCAGCACCCACAGCGCCCGCCGCACGCCGCCGATCATGTCGGTCTGCAGATCGTCGAACCGCAGCGGGTGCGTCATGTTGTTCGGCGTGTGCACGAAGCCGGGCTGTCCCGGCTTCAGGGTCGGCGACGTGCCGTCCATCGCCGGCCACTGCCCGAGCAGCGTCTTGAGGGCCGCGCGCGCATTCGGCAGCGTCACCCCCGCCTTGAGACGCCCCACCATGTACAGGAAGTGCCCCCCTCGTCCCTGCGTGCGCTCGGCGGGGTCGAGTGGGAGCGGAAGCCAGATCCGGACTCCCTGGTCGTGGATGTCGAAGCCCGCCGGCATCACGCCGATGACGGTGCGCTTCACGCCGTCGATCTCCAGCTCCTTGCCGAGGATCGCCGGATCGCTTCCGAGCGCCGATTTCCACAGCTCCGACGAGAGCACCACCGTGCGGGGCGCATTCGGCAGCGTCTCGTCAGGCGTGAACGTCCGGCCCACGCGGGGTCGCACACCCAGGGCGCCAAACAACGTCGAGGTCGCAACCGCCGCCGTGACGCGCTGGGGTGTTCCGCCGGCGCCCATGTTGACCGCCGACGTCACATACGCCCCCACCTCCTGGAAAGAGCGGTTCCGCTCCCGGAACTCGAGGTACTCCACCGGGTCCACCCAGAACTGGTCGAATCCCAGCGTGGGGAACTGGCTGGTGATGAAAACCAGTTGCTCCGGCTTTGGATACGGGAGGGGCTTGAGGACGACGCCGTTGATGACGGAGAAGATCGCGGTGTTGGCCCCGATCCCCAGGGCGAGGGTCATGATTGCCAGAATCGTGAACGCCGGAGCCTTCCTGAGAATGCGCGCGGCGTAGCGGACGTCCTTCAGGAGATCTTCCAGCCGCGAGACGCGGCGCGCTTCGTGGAACTGATCCTGCGAGGCCCCCACATTGCCGAACCGCTTGCGTGCCAGCACGCGCGCCTCGGCCGGCGAGTGTCCCTCCTGGACGAGTCGATCCGTCTCCAGGTTGAGGTGGGCGCGAATCTCGTCCTCGAAATCCCGTTGACTCCGCGGGTGACGGCGCATGTATCAGCTCTCCGCGAGCCCGGGCGCGAGCACACGGGCGATCGACGTCACGAGGCGGTTCCAGCGGCCCGACTCGGCGAGGAATTGTTTGCGCCCGGCGGCGGTCAGCGCGTAGAAGCGGGCTCGCCGGTTGTTGTCCGACGTGCCCCATGATCCCCTGATCCAGCCGCGCGATTCCAGGCGTTGGAGCGCCGGATAGAGCGATCCGTGATCAACCAGCAGCGTGTCGCCGGAGCGCACCTGGATGGTGCGCGCGATCCCCTGCCCGTGGTGCGGTCCGAGGGCCAGGATGCGCAGGACGAGGAGATCGAGCGTCCCCTGCAGAAGGGCGTCGCGATCCGATTCGAGCTCTCTGGTTGACATTCGACCCGAGTATGAACCTCCTCGGGTAGAATGTCAACCAGAGCAGCGCGCCGGGCGGCCCCGGCTGGTTCGTTCCGGCCCGCGTTCCGCGCGCTTCACACCGGACGTCGGCTACATCCGGATCCGCAGCGTCACGTCGACGCTTCGCGGCGCCAGGATGAAATACCGGGCCTCGCCGTCACTGCTCACGTCTCCCGACGGATAGGCGCGCCGGTCCAGCAGGTTGCGCCCCTGCACCAGCAGCGTCCGCCCACCCACTGCAATCGTCACTCCCCCGTCGAGGACGTAGAACCCTGGAGTCGTCAGGCGGTCGTCACCGGTGGGCGCGAGAAACGTGCGCCCCTGATACCGGCCGTCGGCGGTCAACGACACCCCGGGCGCGGCGTGCCAGCTCAGGCGGTGGCTGGCGACGACCGTGGGGGTGAGGATCGGATCGACGTTCCGAAAGGTCATCCCGCTCGCTTCGTCGTGATACGCGACGATCCGGTTGCGGCTCACGGCCGCCGATACGCCCAGATCCAGCGACGGCGTGACGGTCCACGAGCCGTCGAGCTCCACGCCGCGCCGGTAGCTCCGCCCCACGTTCGCGCGGATGTCATACCCGAGGGGCGTCGTGGCGCCGGTGCGCGCGATTTCGTCGCGGAACCGCATATCATAGATGTTCAGCGTGAATCCGGCCGGCCCAACGACGAGCGTGGTACCAGCCTCCAGGTCGTTCACGTGTTCCGGGCGCACGCGGGCGAGCGGCAGCAGCGTCGGGGCGTCGTCAGGCGTGACGTCGTCCGCACCGGCGAACAGATCGTTGCGCGTTGGCTCCCGGCCGGTGGTGCCGTATGACACGAACAGCGTCACCTGCGGCGCCGCGCGCACCGTCACGCCGGCCCGTGGGTTCGCGAAGCTCCATCGCTGGCTGGCGTCGTCCAGCCCGTACCCCGCCGAAGGGTGATACCGGAACTCGGCGGTGCGAAGCTGCAGATCGCCGAACAGGGTCGCCGCACCTAACGCGAGACTCGCCTTGCCGAACGCGGACGCTTCGGTCTTGTGGCCGGTGTTCGAGTACCCCGGATACTGCAGGTCCGGACGGTCGTCGAACTGATGATCCTTGGAGTACGTCTCCGCGTGCGCGCCGCCGTCCAGCATCAGGCGTCCCGCCGCTGCGTGTGCCGCCGCAATCACCCCGGCCCAGCGCGATGCCGACCGGTAGCGCAGTGCCGGACCCGGTGCCCCCGACGGATAGTCATAGTAGCCCCTGGTCAGAAACCCGTACGCCGTCAGTCCCGCCGACGCGGCAGGCGAGAGGAAGCGCGTGTAGTTCAGCGTCGCGAAGCTCTCGCGGTAGTGATCGCCCACGCCGGCCAGCGGATTCGCCCGCGGATCGCGGCGCAGCGTGCTGTCGGGCAATGGCTCGTATGCCTGGCCGTTCTGCTCGAGTCCGGTTTCGGCGGTGAGCTTCACCAGGTTGCGGTTGCCGAAGTAGCCCGCACTCATGAATGCGCTGTTGGCCGCCGTGGTCGCGCCCTGGCGATACCCGTCCGAACGCACGCCGGAGACACGACCGGCGAAGGCGAAGCGATTGGCGAGCTGGCCGCTTTGCGCCTCGAGCATTCCCCGGGCCATCCCGAACGAACCGCCGCCGAGCTCCAGGGCAGTCGCCTGATGCGACCCGGCAAGCGACGTCGATGCGAAGTTCACCGACCCGCCGAACGCGGCCTGGCCATAGCTGCTCGTGCCCACGCCGCGCTGTATCTGCATGCTCTGCACCGAACTCGTGAAGTCCGGAAAGTCGGAGAAGTAGATCTGCTGATCTTCGGGTTCGTTGAGCGGCACGCCGTCGAGCGTGATGTTGATGCGTGACTGGTCGACGCCGCGGAGGCGGAAGTACGAATAGTTGAGCAGCGATCCGCTCTCCGAATACGCGGTGACCGACGGCGCCTGACGCAGGGTGAGCGGTATGTCCTGTCCGGTGTAGTCCCGCTCGAGACGTGCGCGGTCGAGCGTGGTTTGCGCGATCGGTGCGTCGCTGCCCGCGCGGACCGCGGTGATCGTCAGCCCCTCGAGCGTACGCGCCCGGGCCAGCACGCGGGTCGCAAGCGCGATGACCAGCGTGGTGTCTCCGCGTGAGACGTCGCGCTCGCTCGCGGCGTAGCCGAAACGATCCACAACGAGCGTTGTGGCCCGCGGAAGCGTCAGGCGAAAGCGACCATCGGGACCGGTAACGGTGACCGCCAAGGGGGCGGTTCCGACACGCTCGGGACCGTACAACCGCCCGCCCGTCCCGATCTGGTATGACCGCAACGGTGTCGTTCCGGCCACGTACACGCGAGCGCTGTCCAGTGGCGCCCCGGTGGACGCGTCGACCACCACGCCCGCGACAACGAACGGCGTCGTCGCCTGCGCCTCGAGTGACCGGCCAGCGGCGAAGATCCCGCCAAGTGATGGAGCGAAGAGCGCGACCAGCATCGCGCGGATATGTGGGGACAGCATGGGAATCGTCAGGCAGAAGGTCGAGGCTCGCCGGAGCCGATCGACCCGTCGCCCGCACCAGTGCGCACTGGCGATGGACCCGCTGCCGGGACGAGGGCGCGGTGCATTCCGCGCCACACACACCATTCGCGCGCCAGGCGCGACGGCATCGATTCCCAGGCGGACCCGGCGTCAGCGAACGCCGAGTCACTCGCGACTTCCTACGCCGGTCCTAACCGGATCAGGTTCGACGGGACTCTCTCAGCCTTCACGCGGACGGTGTTCCGCGGTCGGGCACCCCGGACGAGTATCCCCATGATAGACCGCGAGCCTTGCCTGAGGAAGTGGCGATCCATCCGGCAGCGAAACTCCGGCGCACCCGGTCGCTGGCCAACCCTCGCGAGTCCCCACATTTTCCGGCTGCGGGCCGTGCGCGGCCGCCCATCGTCATCGCCGAAGTGCGTCAGGGAGATCAGCCAGGTGTCCAGCTGCCGGTCGGATCGGCGAATGCGGGGAGGAAGCAAACGAGACGCTTCACTGCTCGTTCTGCTGATGCTGGCGGTCGGCCCCTCGAGCATTCGCGGGCAGATGGTGCGCGGCACCGTCACAGACCGGGCGACCGGCGCCGCCGTGGCCGGCGCGCTCGTGACGCTCGAGCGCGAGAGCCCGGCCTCCGCGGCCGACACGGCGAGCCTGCGAAACGTGCTCACCAGTGAGACGGGAGACTTCACTGTGAGCGCGCCCGGAGCGGGACGCTTCCGGCTGTCGATCAAGCGCATCGGCTCCCGACGCTATACGTCCGATGCGTTCCCGCTGGCGCCGGGGGAAGCGCGCCACATGGACGTCGCGCTCGATCGCGTTGCGACCTCGCTTCCTGGTATCGCGGTCACCGGCAAATCGCTGTGCGGAACCCGTCTCGCCGACGCGTCGCGCCTGGCGGAGCTCTGGGACGACGCGCGCGCTGCCCTTACCGCGGCGCAGATCACAACCCGTGACAGGTTGGCGCGCTACGAGCTGGTGCGCTACAGCCGGGCCCTCGATCCGACCAACCTCGCCGTGCTCGACGAGACACACCGCGCCTATGGCGCCGCAAGCGACAGCATGCCGCCCGTCTTCACAAGTCTGCGCGGCGATTCGCTGTCCACGATCGGCTACTGGCAGCCGGTGAACGAGATGACGACAATCTTCTACGGGCTCGACGCGAACGCACTGCTCTCCGACGCATTCGTGCGGGACCACTGCTTCACCGTCTCCGACGGCACCGGCGATCGGCGTGGTCTGGTCGGCCTGTCGTTCGAGCCGGTCCGCGGTCGCACCGTACCGGAGATTCGCGGCACGGTCTGGCTGGACGCGCGAACCTCGGAACTGCAGTGGGTCGAGTTCTCGTGGCTGCGCCTCCCGGATAACGCGTCGGGCGAGCGAACGGGCGGACGGGTGTTCTTCACGCGGCTGGCGGGCGGGCCGTGGATCGTGCGGCGCTGGTATCTGCGCATCCCTCGCTCGCTGTTCATCGCGCCGGCGCCGAATGGTGGTGTGCGTCCGGTGCAGGTCGGGCTCGAGGAGGAGGGCGGCTTCGTCTTTTCACCGGAGCTCGCGCGGTCGGAGGAGCCGGCCGAACTCACCGGCATCGTGCGGGATAGCACCGGCCGGCCACTTGCGGGTGCGCGCCTGACGCTGCTGGGCACGTCGTGGCGTACCATGATCGACTCGTCAGGCAGGTTCCGGTTCGACAGCCTTCCGCCCGGTGTCTACGCCGTGGCGGCCGATCACGCCGACTACGCGCGCTACGGAGTGCGTATCGGCCGGACCGACATCGTGCTGGAGGAGGGAGCGCGCCGCGAACTCTCCTTCCGTGCCCCAAATGCTGCGGGCATCGCGTTCGCCATGTGCGACGGGCGCATGCCCGGTGCGAGCGAGGCGACGCTGAGGCTCACCTTGATCCACGACGATTCCCGCGCTCCGTTGCCCGGCGTGACGCTGCGCCTCACCTGGAACGAGACGGCGCAGGTCTCACGCGGGCGCAGGTCCGGCCTCGGGGCCCGCGCGCACGCCGATCAGGCAATCACGGACTCGGCGGGTGTGGCGACCTTCTGCAACGTGCCCGCGGCCACGCCCCTGTCCGTTGGATTGCCGGCCGAAGGCGATCACGTCCGGACCCTGACGACGCTCCGGATGTCGCCGCGCGAGATTGCGCTTCGCGTCCTCGAGGTCTCGGGATCGCCGCCCTGACCGTCACGACGGCGCACAGGTGCGCTCGAGCGTGGCTTCGAGCGCGCGCAGCCGCATCGACTCCTCCACCTGGCGCACCGCGCCGCGCGCGGCGTACGGATCGCTCGCCCAGCTCGAGCCTTCGGTGGTGAAGCCGTGCGCCAGGAAGTGGACGCTGAGGCGATCGAATACGCCCTGCTGGGGCTGATTCAACGAGCCGCTGGGCGGTTCGCTCACGGCGTAGATGCCTCCCTCGTCGCGACTCAGAATGCGGTAGCCGGCAAGCTGGACCTGCGCCTCGACGCATTGGCGCGTTGCCGCTCGGGGATCGTCGGTCGCGGGCCTGGCGTGGTGGCTGCACGCGCCCGCGAGCAGAGCGACCCCGCAAACGGCGCGATCAGCAACTCGCCACGTGGCGCTGACGGACGCGCCACGTCTTCGCTGACCCCCCAATCATCCCCCTCGCGTCAGGGCCGAGCCCATGAACGCCGCCAGAAAGTCCACCGGTACCGGGAAGATGGTGGTCGAATTGTTCTCGGTCGCTATCTCCGCCAGCGTCTGCAGGTAGCGGAGCTGGAGCGCGACAGGCTGGGCCGCGATCACCTTGGCCGCTTCCGCCAGCTGCGCCGCCGCCTGGAATTCGCCCTCCGCATTGATCACCTTGGCGCGCCGTTCGCGCTCCGCCTCGGCCTGCCGCGCGATCGCCCGCTGCATCTCCTGGGGCAGATCCACGTTCTTCACCTCGACCGTGCTCACCTTCACGCCCCACGGTTCGGTGTGCCGGTCGATCACCTGCTGGAGCGCCTGGTTCAGCTTCTCACGCTCGGCGAGCAGCTGGTCGAGCTCCTGCTGGCCCAGAATCGAGCGCAGCGTCGTCTGTGCGATCTGTGAGGTGGCAAACAGAAAGTCCTCCACCTGGACCACCGCCGCTTTCGCACTCATCACGCGGAAAAAGATGACCGCGTTCACCTTCACCGTCACGTTGTCGCGGGTGATGATGTCCTGCGGGGGCACGTCCATCGCCACCGTCCGAAGCCCGACCTTCACCGCCCGGTCCACGATCGGAATCAGGATCACCAGTCCGGGGCCCTTGTCGCCGATCAGACGACCCAGCCGGAACACCACCAGCCGCTCGTACTCCCGCACGACCCGAATGGCATTGGACAGGATCACGATCCCCAGCACGATCACGAACAGGAGCAGCGTCTGCGATGGTCCGATCATGTTCCGGCCTCCTTGCCTGACGCGCGGACGCGCAGCATGAGCTGGTCCACGCCGGTGATTTCCACTTCGCTCCCTGGTTCCACCGCGGTGTCCGACACCGCCCTCCACAATTCTCCTTCCACCCGCACCATTCCCTCCGGCGCGAGGCGGGATATGACCGAGGCCCGCGCCCCGATCAGGGCGGGCGCTCCCGTCTGCACCCGGCGTCTCTGCGCTTGGAGCCCGGCGCCGACCACAAAGAGGAAGAACGCCGCGGTAACCAGCGTCGCTCCGCCGATCAGCGTCCCCGCCAGGCGCATCTCGTCACCCGGAAACAGCATCAGGGATCCCAGCAACATCGAGATCACCCCGGCCACGGCCAGCACCCCGTGGCTCACGATCTTGATCTCGGCGATGAAGAACCCGACCGCGAGCACGATCAGCGCTACCCCGGCGTAATTCACCGGGAGCGTCGAGAGCGCGAACAGCGCGAGCACGAGACACACCACGCCTACCACGCCGGGGAGAATCGCCCCGGGATTCTGCAGCTCGAACAGCAGACCGTAGAAGCCTAACAAGAGGAGGATGTAGGCGAGGCTCGGGTCGGTGAGAATGGCAAGCAGGCGGTCGCGAAACCCCGGCTGAATGCGATCAACCGGCAAGCCCTTGACCGAGAGAACGTGTTCCTCACCCCCGCGCCGCCACTTCCGTCCGTCGGCCTTTTCCAGCAGCTCGGGGAGCGTCGCGGCCACGAAATCCACGACGTGCAGATCCACCGCCTCGGTCTCGCTGGCGGCGATCGCCTCGCGCACCGCGCGCTCGGCCCACGCCGCGTTCCGGCCCCGCTGCCCGGCGATGGTGCGTGCGAACGCTGCGGCGTCGGCCGTCACCTTGCGCGCCATCGTGGAATCCATGGGTCCCTGCATGTTCACCGGAGTCGCGGCGCCGATGTTGGTGCCGGGCGACATGGCCGCCACGTCCGCAGCCATCGTCACGAACACCCCGGCCGAGGCCGCCCGCGCGCCGCTCGGCGCCACCCAGGCGATGATCGGCACCGTCGACACGAGGATCCCCTTGACCATCGTGCGCATGCTGCTCTCGAGACCGCCCGGCGTATCGATCTCGATCACGAGGGCCCGATACCCGTCCCGCTCGGCCCGCTCGATCGCGGCGAGCAGTGCTTGGGCGGTGACGGGTGAGATATCGTCCGCGAGATGCATCACCAGGATCCGATCATGCCCTGGCATCTGATGCTGGGTTGCGGGCGCGGCTTCCCCTCGGGCCGCCGAGTCGGGCTGCCCGACCGCGCTACTGGTGACGGCCGCGGTTGCCGCGAGAACGAGCACCCACCTGAGACGGCCCCTCATCGACATACCTCCTCGCCGCTCTGCCCTAAAGGTATGTCGCGCCATTCGCCTTCCCAAATCGGTGGGGCTCCGCGCGCACCCCGCTCCGCCCGGGCGTGAGAATCCGTGAGGCGTGAGACCCGGAGAGAAGCTGCTCTCGTGGTTTCTCCCTACATCTTGTCCGGGGCTCCCTCACTCGACGCCCACGGCGCGTAAGAACGGGCCTGCTCCTGCGACATATACTGGTGTCCTTCACGTGGCGGACGCGTGGCTAACGACCTCGAACAGACCTTCCTCGAACTCGTGCGCAGGAACGAAGCGCGCCTGTGGAAGATCTGTCGCGTGTATGAGCGCGACGCCGAGGCCCGCAGGGACCTCTTTCAGGACGTGCTGGTGCAGCTCTGGCGCTCCCTGCCGTCGTTCGCGAACCAGTCGCTCCCGAGCACCTGGCTGTATCGGGTGGCGCTGAATACCGCGCTCACCCACCGGCGCCGGCATCGTGCGCGCCGCGAGTCGCGGCTCGATGTGCGTGCGGAACCGACCTCGGACACGCCGGGAGCCGACGAGCGCCTGGAGGCGGCACAGCAACTCGAGCGCCTGTACGCGGCGATCGGTCGGCTGAACGACATCGAGAAGATCCTCGTGACCATGTTCCTCGACGAACAGAGCTACCGCGAGATGGCCGAGGTGCTGGGAATCAGTGAGAGCAACGTGGGCGTCAAACTGCATCGCATCAGGAAAGAACTGGCCACGCTGCTGGCCGAGGAGCGGTCATGAGTCTGGACGACGCGAAGGGCTACTGGTGGTCAGAGCGGGACGCCGATGTCGTTCGGCTGTCGCCGGAGGAGATTCTTCTGTACGTGAAGTCGGAAGCACGACGCTTCGACAAGCGGATTCGCTTCCGCGACCTCCGGGAGGTTATCGCGGCGATCGTCGGTCTCGTCCTCATCGTTCCCGCGGCGGTACACGGCACTCTCCTCACCCGCCTCGGCGTGGTGGCGTTGATCGTGGCGTACGCGCTCGTGGTGGTCAGGTTGTACCGTGCGCGGCGGATACCGAGCGCGGCACGCATGGAGTTGCCGGTGGCGGTGGCGCTGGAGCACGAGCGGTCGAGAGTGGCAGCGCAGATCCGGCTCCTCGAGAGTGTCTTCGTGTGGTATCTGGCGCCGATCTCGCTCGGCGTGATCATGATCATCGCCGGACGCGCCGGCGCATCATGGCTGACCTTCGGCTGCGCGGCCGCAGTCGCGCTCCTGTCGCTGGTCCTCTACCGGATGAACGTGAATGCCGCCCGACGCCATCTGCAGCCACGGCTGGAGGAGCTCTCGCGGCTACTCGGAGAGGTCTCGGCGGCAGGGGAGCCACGCGCGTGAGCGATTCCGGACGATTCCCCCCAGAACTGGAGGACGTGTGTTTTCTTCGTACCTGATTCGCGGCGCCATCGCGACGGCCGTACTCCATACGATATCCATTCCGCCTGATACCGCGGTTCAGCGCCTGATTCGAGAGCGCGTCGAGACTCACCGCAATGTGGGAATCGTGGCCGGCATTATCGATTCCACGGGGCACCGCCACCTGTTTCAGTTCGGGAGCGCGGCGGACAACGGTACGGTGGCCCTCGGACCGAACACGGTCTTCGAAATCGGTTCGGTCACCAAGACCTTCACCGCATCCCTTCTGGCCGACCTGGTCCGACGCGGCGAGGTCTCACTTGACGATCCGGTGACGCGATACCTGCCGCCGGAGGTGAAGCTCGTCCCCCACGGGCGCGCGATCACGCTGCTCGACCTGGCGACGCAGAGTTCGGGACTGCCCCGCCTGCCGGCAAACCTCCATCCGGCCAATCCCGACGACCCGTATGTCGACTACGGGCCGTCGCAGCTGTTCCAGTTCCTGTCGGGCTACACACCGTCGCGGGACCCGGGTGCGCAGTACGAGTACTCGAATCTCGGTGTGGGCCTGCTCGGCCTCGCGCTCGCCCGGCACGCCGGAAAGAGCTACGAACAGCTCCTCGAGGCGCGGATTCTGACACCACTGGGAATGGCTGATACGCGCATCACCAGCACTGCCGGCATGCAGAGGCGGCTCGCGACGGGCTACAACCGCGACGGCGACGCCGTAGCGAACTGGCATTTCGATGCGCTGGCAGGCGCCGGCGCTATCCGCTCGACGCTGAACGACATGCTCACGTTCCTTGCGGCCAACCTCGATAGCGCGAAGACACCACTCGGCGCGGCGCTCTTTGCCACCCACGCCTCGCGCCGCGCGACAACCCTGCCCAATACGACCATTGGACTCGCCTGGCACATTCTCCACGCGCACGATACGGACATTGTCTGGCACAACGGCGAGACGGCGGGCTTTCATTCGTTCATCGGGTTCGATCCGGCGCGACACGTCGGCGTCGTCATCCTGTCCAACACAGCCACATCGATCGACGACCTCGGGCTCCACCTGATCGACGAGCGCAATGACCTTCAGCCCCCACCGGCTCCTCCGGTGGAGTTTCCGCTGGACTCCGCCGTCCTGCAGCAGTTTGCGGGTGCGTACGAAGTCGCCCCGGGGGTGCGCCTGACCGTCACCCGTGCCGGCACGAAGCTCTACGCGCAGATGACCGGACAGCAGCGATTCCGGATCTTCGCGACGTCGGATTCCACCTGGCGTTGGACCGTCGTAGATGCCCAGCTCACCTTCCAGCGGAACGGCGCCGGCGCCATCTCCGGGGCCGTCCTCCACCAGGGAGGGCGGGACATCGCGATGACCCGACTTCCATGAGGCGGCCACCGGGGATCGACAGCGCCGACCGCAGGGCCTATCGTCAGCTCCCGCTTTTCGGCGTCCGCTGAAGGGGTGGGATTCGTTCACCCCTGGCGCAGTGCGTTATCAACGTTGCCAGTCGCCTCTCGCGCGTTTCCTCGCGCCTGGCGCTCATCACCCAGTGCGTACTTGTGCGACGATACCACGGAGCTTCGTGCTCGAAGTACCGCCAGGCTTTCTTGTTCTTCCGGAATCGCGCTTGATATGACGGAGCCAGTGTGGCCGACTGCCGCTCGAACGAGTACACACCGGTTCGCGCTTCGTCGCGCGCCTCGAAGGCCTTGAGTCCGGCTCTCCTCATGCGCCCCGCCTCGATGAGCCGCTCGGCGTGTCGCACGTTGATCCGGCTCCAGATGCTCCGCGGCTTGCGCGGGCTGAACCGCACGGAGAAACTGTCGCGGTCGAGGCTGCGGCGTACCCCGTCGATCCATCCAAAGCACAGTGCCTCGTCGAGCGCCTGCGCGTACGTTACGCCCTGATGCGCCGCGTGGTTCCTGGCAATCCGTACCACGAGATTTGTCGCCGTCCGGTGATGCGTGCGAAGCCAGGCGCGGAACGCGGCCGCGTTGGGAAAGTGCGCTGGGGAGGCGTCCATGTTCGATGCATCGAGTGGCTGCCGCGAGGCTCCCACGGGGCGGGCGGTCACGACGGCCCGAAGTGGATCCCCACCCCCATGTGGTGGACGTTCGTGCGGTAGAACTGCCCGTACGGCGACGGGCCCGTGTAGTACTCGAAGAACAGGCCCCACCTTCGGGCCGGGGTCGCGGCGCGTCCGGCCCGGTCGTACTCCAGCCCCGCCCGGGCACTCACGCTCGGTTTCCAGTCGTGTTCCTGCGACGCCTTGAGGTCGGTGGCCGCCACCAGGCGGAATCCGCCTAACGAACCGAGTGGGATGATGCGGAATTGCGGCCGCAGTTCCGCGCCGCCGTGCGCCACGTAGGATTCCAGATCCTTGGGGAACCGGTGGAACAGGTACTCGCCTCCGCCGTACAGCCGCAGTGCCGCGGCATCCGCCGACAGGATCCATTCCAGCGATTCGAAGGAGAGGTTCACCCGATTCTGTCGATTCGCCGGTTCCCGGAGGAGATACTCGTCGCCGAGGTGCGAGCTCTGGTGATAGACCCGAATGCGCGTGGAGAACCAGCCGCTCCGGAGCGTGATCGGCACCCCGATCACGTAGTCGGCGTTGAGCAGGTCGTACGACGCGCTGCTCAGGTCGAACTGGGCGAACACGCTGCCCGCGAGAGCGATCTCGACCCCGTCACCCGGCCGCGCACCGTTCCACCGTCCCAGCCCGAACGCGTCGCCGATGCCGACCGACGCGATGTTGATCGACGTGTCGGGCGTGGTGGCGTCGGAGTGCTCATGCAGATAGCTCGCGAACGAGGTCGCGGCTTTCGGGTCGGCGACGAGCGGACAGAAGACGTCGCCTCTGGGAAGTGGGACGTAGCCCGATTGCTCGCTGCGCGGGATCCCCGTCCCGCAGCGCGTCGGGTAGGGCGTTTGCGCACGAAGTGCGCGAGGCAAACCAATCGGTGTGAGAACGGCGAGCAGGAGTGAGGTGCGGACGATACCGGTCATTGCGCGCTCCGAGTGGATGCCGATCGACGCGGGTCTTGGTTGAATACCGACGAACGCCTTCACCCCCATGCTGCAGTTCGTGGGCAGGTGGTGGTCAGTGGCGTCGCTCGACCCCAACATGCCGCAAGCTACTCGAAGGCCGTCGCGTAGCGGTGCACCCGCTCGCGGCCCGGCCCGCTACCCGAAGACCTCGTCAAGCTCAATGATCAGGCCGGACTCCATTCCGGGCGGCGTCCACGTGAAGCGCTCCCTCGCCACCTCGTCCTCCCTGCCTCCACGGACGATGCGGACGGTTCGGTCCTCCGCATCCACGATCCAGTATTCTGCGATGCCGAGGTCCGAGTAGAAATCGCGTTTCACACCAAGGTCACGCCGTCGTGTGAACGGCGAGAGGATCTCGACGATGAGAATCGGAAGGGGAGCACTCTTCCAGGTGGCGCGCGGGGCCGTCTGCGGCGCCCGCACCTGCAGATCCGGTTCGACCTGCGAGCTCTCGCGCTGGACGACCGCGCGGGGGTGGTACACGTAGCCGAGTCCGTGTGCCGCGACATACGGATCGATGAGGCGGGTGAGTCGCGCCGCGATGGTCTCGTGGTCGTCGGTGGGCGGCGGCGTCACGAACAGTTCGCCCCGCAGCAACTCGTATCTGTTTCCGTCCTCGGGGAGACTGTGCAGCTCCGCGAGCGTCCAGCGCTTGGTCCTGGTCGCCATCTGCATCGGGCATCCTTCCTCGGCGAAGTGTCGTCCGCGCGCATGGCCGAGGATGGGTGCGCGTGCGTCGGTGCCCATCATCGTTTTCTTGCGTTGCGGTGCATCAGTGCGCGGCGCGCGATGGAGGGCCCGCCCGCCGAGCGTACGCTCGGCGGGCGGGCCGAGTCAAGCGGGTTAGGCGGAGGCATGCGCGCGTTCGTCACTCGCTGAGGCCCTGTTGCGTTGCGCAGGAGGGCTCGGGCCGTCTTGACAGTGTAACTCCAGTTACATATACTGAATGTAATTCGAGTGGCACTCAGCTAAACTGCGCGCCGCCAATCACTTATCTGGATTCACACCTATGCGAACGCTCGTGAGCAAGACCAGAGCCCAAGGGGCCTCTGTGGTCACGACCCTGCCTGCGGAGGTCGTACGGCGCCTGGCCATTCCGCCTGGCCAGGAGCTGGATTGGATCGAGGATGGCATGGGTGGGTTCCGGGTTGTCCTGCACTCCTCCGAGACCGCCGCAGCGCTTGAGGCGCATGAACAGATCATGTCGGAGTACGACTCCGTGTTTCGAGCGCTGGCGAAGTGAGTTCCACAGGTGCCGATCGCAGAACCCCTGTGGATCACCGCGCCGACACTCCTGGCCATCCACGCGCAGCAGATAGAGCGCTTCGGCGGTTCGCATGGCGTGCTCGATCAGAACGTGGTGCTCTCCGCACTTGCACGCCCGAGGCAGCGATGGGCCTACGACACATCCGCTGATCTTGCAGCTCTGGCGGCCGCGTACCTCGTGGGTTTCGCACGGACTCAGGGATTCGTCGATGGGAACAAGCGCACAGGCCTTGCCTGTGCGCTTGTGTTCTTGTCCATCAACGGCGCGCCCATTCACACCGCGCCCAAGGATCTCTATGCGCTTACAATGGCCGTCGCCACCAATCGCGCCGACGACAACGTTGTCGCAACGTTTCTTCGAGAACGTCTCCCGGAGCAGGCCTGACGGGAACGGTGCGTTGGATCAGCCGCCGCCAGCAGGCCTTCGAGCCCAAGGGGCGGGAGCGAAAAGCGGCGGGTCGGAAGACCCGCCGCTCGCTATTGCCCCTCCTGGGTCGTGGCGAGCGCGCAGCGCGAGACTCCGAGACCAGAGAGGCAACGACAAACGGCAGGCCACCGGCCTGCCGCTTTGTCGAGTTGCCCCTCCTGGGATCGAACCAGGACTCTCCTGATCCAGAGTCAGGCGTGTTGCCAGTTACACCAAGGGGCATCACTCCCCGCCCGCGCGACAAACTATCATCCGCATCGGCCGGGTTGCTAAGATACCCGCCCCCGGACTCACCCGGCAACCCCTCGGAACCCGGCCTAACCCTCTATTCCCCGGCACTTTGCGCCGCAGGCCCATCCGCTACATCCCACTCGCGTTCCTCATCGCGCTCGCCGCCGCGTCGGCCTGCCGCGATACAATCGATGCGTTCGGCGCGAACCCTGCATCGGCGCGCGCCAACGCCGACGACACCTTCGCCGCATTCCAGTTCCGCTTCACCGACGCCGAGCGCGAACCGCATTTCGATAGCGCCCGAATGGAGATGGCGCGCGAAGCGCTCATACCCTCGCACCTCTACGCCGACACCGCCATCTGGCCCATCGTCTCGAACGGCGACAGCTCGCGCGTGATGTACCTGCACGGCACACGCGCCAACGGCCGATACCGCTTCACCAACGGCACCAACGCCCCCTACCCGACGGAGCTGAGCGAGCAGCGGCACTTCCTCCGGCTCCGATCGCTCGGCCACAACGACTACGAGTGGGAAACGACTGTCGACCATGCCATCGGCCACGTGACCCCCGACGGCATCGCGGCCGCGATCGTCGCCACGTTCACCGGCGCCTCGGGACTGTCCAGCGACCAGGCGCAGGCCGCCTCCGTGACCGCGTTCCCGAGCACCGCGCGATACCTCTCGCACCTGTTCGCGATCGACTCCCTCCGCACGGTCGTGGCGGACGACGGTTCCACCGTGCTCACGTTAGGCATAGCCATCCGCCCCGACAGTATCCGCGGCACGCTGCCCGCGTTCGCCGCCTATCTCGACAAGTATGCCGTCCCGACCGTCTACCGGTTCACCGTCGCCGACCACCAGGGAGCGCACTACTTCGAGCTCGCCGGCCGCGACGGCCACGTGGTCGTCAGGCTCCGCGCCCGCGCCGGCACTCTCGTCGCCCTCGCTGACCCTGCGCGCTCGCTTCCCGATTCCCTGCTCGTCGAGAGCGACATCTCGTTCAAGCACAGCTTCTACCGCATCGGCTACACCGACCTCGTGGGCGACTTCACCATCGAGCGCGGCGAGCACCTGCGCGCGTGGATGTTCCGATTCCGCCGCGAACCGGCGTGGCACTTCCCGCTGGCCGTCGACAAGCTCATTCGCTCACCGCTGCGTCGCCCGTTTCAGGGCCGCGGCCTCGAACTCCGCCTGGGGGTGCGCGACGACATCCCGCCGCAGACACTCAGCTTCCGCACCCTGCACCTGATCGTCAACGAGAGCGCGATCATGCGCTGGATCGGGCGTTTGGGCGCTTCGGCGTTCAGCGATTTCAGCGGGCGCGTGGAGGCGGAAGAGAACCGGTACCTGGCGCGACTCTTTGCGGCGCTGCGGGCAGACGTGGGGAGATGAGGCCACAGGCCATGGGCCAGACCCTCCGCAACTGCCTTCGATCGAGAACGCGCGAGAGCAGAGGATGGAGGACCCGAGCCGAGAGCCCGCAGTCCAGACCTGCCCGAGAGCAGGCGACTCGACTGGCAAAAACAAAAAACGCCGCCGATCACCCGATCAGCAGCGCCTCTCTCTGCAGTTCCCCAGGGTTCGCCACGCGCGCCGCCATTGGAACTCTACGTCCTACCGGTCGGCGGCGGGCTAACACCCTGAGGCAATTCTAGAACCCTATGACCTCGGGCCTCTGACGTCGGGCCTTTGATCTCTCTTGATGGAGCTGAGGGGAGTCGAACCCCTGACCTCTGCAGTGCGATTGCAGCGCTCTCCCAGCTGAGCTACAGCCCCCACGTACCGAGAGCGCGCCACATTGTTCCTCCGGTCGCACTCCGGGTGAACGACTCGACCCCGCTCGGGGCGGGGCCGGCACTGGCTTGTAACCTATCCGCCAGGGCCCAGAAGTCAACCCGGATCGCGTCCACTACGAACTACAGGACGACTTGAGGTTCGCGCCGCAACATCACGAGCCGCCAGTACTTTGGTTACGGACCGGTCACGAAGGAACGGCTCAGTCGGACCGCAGAACCTCCGAAGGGCTCACCGCCGTCGCCCTCCGCGCCGGAACCACGGTCGCAATCGCCACCGGCACCAGGATCGCAAGCGGTACCGTCACGAAGATGGCCGCATCGTGCAGATCGACCCCATACACGAGCGACGACAGCACACGCGACAGCGCCCAGGCCCCACCCAGCCCGACAGCCACGCCAACCACCGCCACCGAGGCCATCTCTCGCGCGACCATGGCCATCAGCCCTGATCTCGTCGCGCCAAGGGCGGCCCGGATTCCGAACTCGCGGCCACGCTGTGCCACGCCGTACATGACCACCGCATAGACCCCCAACGAGGCGAGCAGCAGCGCCAGCACCGCGAACGCCGTGATCATCAGCGTGTTCGCCCGCCGCGAAGCCACCGATGCGCCGATCACGTCGTCCATCATCCGCACATTGAAGACCGCCTGGCCCGGATCCACCGTACGCACTGCCTCGGTCAGCCGGGAAAGAAGCACCCGCGATGGCACCGTCCCCCGGGCAACGAGCGCAACGTTCTGCGGCGCCCAGGTCGCGATCGGCGTGTACATCTGGGCGCCGGGGTCGCGATCCAGCGAGCCCTCACGCACGTCGGCCACGACACCGATCACGGTAATCCCTGTCGCGTCGGATGCCGTCGAAAGCTTGAACTGGCGGCCGATCGGATCCGCGTCGCCCCAGAACAGTTTCGCCATGGAGTGGCTGATCACGGCCACCGGTGGGGCCAGAGAGTCGTCCACGTCGGTGAACAGGCGCCCCGCGAGCAGTGAAATGCCGAGCGCGGCAAAGTAGCCCGCGTCGGCAGCGAGCTGGCGGGCACCGCCGAAATCGGTCTTGCCGACCGGCTTCGGTTCGGCGACGCGCAGCGCGATCCCGCCGCCCCCCCGCAGCGGCAGATCGTTCACCATGCCCGCGGCGTCGATTCCCGGCAACGCACGCAGCCGTTCCATGATGGCGTCGAGCTTCTGCAGCCGCTCGCTCCACGGCTGTGCACGATCGGATATCGACATCTCCAGCGTGGCCACGTGGGCCGGATTCATCCCCTTGTCGAGTCCCATCAGATGCTCGAAGCTGCGGAGCATTAATCCGGCCCCCACCAGCAACATGAGGGTGAGGGCGATTTCGCTGCCCACGAGCACGCGCCCGGCGGCGAGCGGTGTAGCGCCATGCTCACCGCCGGTCTTGATCGTCGCGCCAGGGTCCTCCCGGCCGGAGCCCAGAGCCGGCCAGAGGCCGAACCCGACGCCGGTCACCAGCGCGAGCGCGGTCGCGAAGGTCAGCACCCGGACGTCCACATGCGCCGTCGCCACCCCGGCCAGCTGCGCCGGCATGAGGACCCGCATCGTTCGCAGGGCCAAAGGGGCCAGCAGGATTCCTAACGCCGCCGCCGCCACCGACAGGGTCACGCTCTCGGCGAGCAGCTGGCGCACGATCCGGCCCGGCGTCGCCCCCAGCACCTGGCGCACTGCGATCTCGCGCCGGCGTGTTGCCGCATGCGAGAGCAGCAGGTTCGTTACGTTCGCGCAGGCGATCAGGAGCAGGACCGCAGTGGCGCCAAGCAACACCAGCAACGCCGTGCGCCGATCGCCCACGAGGGTCTGCTGCAACGGCAGGGCCGCCCCGGTCCGGCGCATTTCATCCACATACTCCCGAAGATCCGTCTCACTGGTCGCGCCGGCCAGCGACTGCTGCCAACGCGCGAGCATACGCGCGTCTGCCTGCGGCCGGGTCAGGCCGCGCGCGACCCGCGCGATCGTCGTCGACGGGAGGAACCCCCGGAACGCCTCGAACGTCGCGAACGTCGTCGGCACCGTCATCGGAACCCAGAGATCGCAGTCCGCCGGAAAGGCAAACCCTTCCGGCATCACGCCCACTACGGCGTACGATTTTCCGTTGAGCTGCGCGGTCAGACCCTCGATCGCGCGGCCGCCGAACTGGCGCTGCCAGAGCCCAAACGAGAGCACGGTGGCCAGCGGCCCGTTCGGGATCCCCTCGGCGTGAGAAAACCCTCGGCCCAGGAGCGGGGGTACTCCCATCGTCGCGAAGAAGTCGTCGGTTACCACTCCCACCTGTACGCGCGACGGATGGTCGGGATCGGTGAGGTTCAGTCCTCCCACCGCATATGCGGCAACATGAGCGAAGATGTCACGAAACCCCGCGGCATCGCGCACGTCGAGGATGTGTACCGGAGGCGGCGGAAACCGGTCGGTACCGGGATCAAACGGCACCTGCACGTGCGGTAGCGTTACCAGCTCACCCGGCCGCGGAAACGGCAGGGGACGCAGCATTGCGGCGTCGACCGCGCTGAACATCGCCGTGGTGGCCCCGATGCCGAGCGCGAGGACGCCGATCACGGCGAGCGCGAACCCCGGCCGCTGTGCGAGGCGTCGGACAGCGTGGCGCAGATCCGCGGCCAGTTGCTCGGGAAGGTGCATCCCCCACGCGTCGCGGCTCTCCTCCTGGATCACGGTACGGTTGCCGAAGCGCTTTTGTGCGGCGAGGGCCGCATCCTGCCCGTCCACGCCCCGCTCGCGAAACGCGTCGGCGCGGTACTCGAGATGCACACGCATCTCGTCCTCCAGCTCCGCCAACGCACGATCGCGACCAAGGAGCAACCGCAAGCGTCGCAGATAATCGCCCAGGGTGCTTGTCACGTCGCTTCCTCTCCCTTCCCGTCAGGCGGGCTGCAGGATGCGTGCGATCGCGGCAGTCACACGCCGGTACGATGCGACCTCACGCTCCAGTTGCCGCGTCCCCGCCGCGGTGACCTCGTAGTACCGCGCGCGACGGTTCTCGGGCGTGCGCCTCCACTCGCCAACGAGCCATCCCTTCACGAGCATTCGCTGGAGCGCCGGGTACAGCGATCCCTCCTCCACCTGCAGCACGCTCGCCGACGTCCGCTGGATCATCTCGGCGATCTGGAACCCGTGCAGCTCGCCGTGCCGCGCCAGCGTGCGCAGGATGAGCATGTCCAGGGTGCCGGGGGGAATCGCTTCTCGTGGTGGCATCTGTCTAACATAGATAGACTATGTCACGCCCCGAAAGGGTTGCTCGCAGATGGCGGCGGGTACCGCGACGCGCGTGGAGGGCAGGTCCGCGGGCCGGGGGCCGGAGGGCGGGAGGGCCGGAGGGCCGGAGAACTGATCGAGTGCCCGCGAGGCGCCAAGCCCTCAGCCAAGAGAAGAGCCGCCGACCAGGGGCCGGCGGCATTCCTCGACCTCGATGGGCACTGCCCACCGGTCCGCGCGCACACACTCCTGTCCAATGCAGCTGCGGATTGACGACCCCGCCGGGGAGCACTGCTGTGCGAAAGGTTCGGCCGCCCCGGGCGGGCCGGGGCGGCCGAACAGAAACTCCTCGGCTACCTACCGCTCCAGCTCGTAGCGGACAGGCTCCCTCCGGGGAACCTGGCGCTCCTGCTCGGAAGCGGCCGGGCCCATCTCGCGACTCGTCGCAACCGGCGCTTCACGATCGCCATAACGGCCGAGCCGATCGAGATTGCTGCTCGCGGCAATCAGCTGCCGGGCACGAGACCGGCCCCGCGCCTCGCCGCCTTCACGGCCGATAGCGGCCATGTGTACGCGGTCCCGGCTCACCACCTCTCCTCCCTTCCGTCCCGCGTTCCGCGCCTCGTCCGACGACCACTCATGCGCGGTCCCCTTCTCATGCGCTGCCTTGCCCCCTCTGCTGGCGATGGCACGCTGACGCGATGGATCCATCGACGCGAATCCTCGCCTGCTCTTTCCGCTCATAAGCCCTCCCACAGCCATGGATACGGTGAACACGTCGCCGCCCGCTTCGTGCCGTGCGCCGAATTGCGCACGTGGATCGAACAGCCTGATGAGTGCTTGCTCCGCAACTTCACCCGCACCGGTCATAACGTCTGCGGCATGGATCACACACGCCTGTCGAACATGATCACGTCCGGTAACGACTCGGCCTCCCCACTGGTACCGCTATATTCCGCCCCATGTCGCTCACCCTCCGCTTCCTCGGCACTTCTGCTTCACGCCCCACCGTGGAACGCAACGTCGCCTCGGTCGCCCTCGTGCGCGAAGGTGAGACGTTTCTCTTCGACTGCGGCGAGGGCACCCAGCGACAGATGATGCGCTTCGGGATCACGTTCAACCTCGACGACGTCTTCTTCACCCACTTTCACACGGACCACTTTCTCGGAATCGTGGGTCTGCTCCGGACGATGTCACTCCAGGGACGCACCCAACCCCTGCGGGCCTGGGGACCACGAGGCGCGGCACGCATTCTCCGACGGGCGGAGTTGTTCGGTGCAGATCGGCTCGCGTTCCCACTCGATGTTAGGGAACTGAACCCCGCTGACGAAATTCCCCGAAAGGAGTATGTGATCATTGCCCATGAGTTGGACCACCGCGGGCCTCCCTCCCTGGGCTACTCCCTGGTGGAGGCCGAGCGCCGGGGGCGTTTCAATCCCGACCTCGCCCGGGAACTCGGCATCCCCGAGGGGCCGCTCTGGGGACGGATCCACCGGGGCGAGTCGATCACCCTCGACGATGGCCGGGTGATCGACCCCGGCGTCCTGGTGGGACCGCGCCGGTACGGGAGGCGCGTGGTTCTCACCGGCGACACACGTCCCACGACCTCCACGATCGAGATGGCGCGGGACGCCGATCTTCTCGTCCACGAAGCGACCTTTGGCGACGAGGAACAGGAGCGCGCCGTCGAGACGGGACACTCCACTGCCCGCGAAGCGGCCGAGGTCGCGGCACGCGCCGGCGTGACGCGCCTGGTGCTCACTCACGTGTCGGCGCGTTACACCCGGGATGTGAGCGACCTGGAACGTGAGGCGCGCGAGGTCTTTCCCAACACCGTCGTGGCACGCGACGGTCTGGAGATCGACGTGGCGTACCAGGACGAGCCCGTGCCGGCGCCAACCGGCGCCGTCGCGCCGGGCTGAGATCTACGTCACCACGTAACCCGGCCGATCCTCGTGTATCGGCATCGACCGCCGGAAGAGCAAGGCGATCTGCATGTCGGTGAGCGACTCGAGCACCGCCTTCGGCGTGAGTCGTGCCCGGGGATCGCGTGCCTCCGGCGTGTGCGCGTTGTACCACGCGTACCGGTCCCGCCGGGCGGTTTCGCTGTCGGGATTCCTGAACACCACCATCGCGCTGCTGTAGCTCGGCACCTTTACGTCCACACTCCACGTCGTGCCGTCCGGTCCGTGAAAGGGGCGCATAACGAGTTGGAGGCGATGAAGGCTCAGGAGTTCTGCAGGATGGACTCCAGCGGTTGTCGGCCGGAGTAGCCGGCGTCCGCTTCGTGCCAGTATTGCACCGACTCTTCACCCAGCTTCCAGCACAGATACACGGTGCGGCCGCCCACCTCACTCGGGAAATCGACCAGCCCGATGTCGAAACCCTTGGGCTCGACGCCCAGGCCGCGCAGCTCCGACACGAATCCCTGAATCTCCTGCGCCAGACGCTGGGTGTCGCGCTGAAGCTCCTCCGCCCGCGGTGACGGTCGGTCGGCGCGGCTCTGCGCCGTGGCCACCTCGAACTCGCGCACCCTGGCCTGCCAGGTCGCGAAGGCGTCCACCAGGTCGCGCACGATGCGCCTCACGAGTGGAAGCGTGCGGTTGGCCTGGTCCACGGTGAATCGCTGGGTCATTGGGGAAGGCTGTCGTGCCGCGCCCGCCCCGGTCAAGCCCGGAATCACCTACCCACCTCCACCGCCCCGGAGCGTTCGTTCCTCGGCCTGCCGCTCCTCGAGCCGGCGGCGGCGGCGCGCAGCCGCGGCATGAGAGCGGCGGATCTCGTCTTCCGACTCCGGAACCAGACCGGGGACCTGCACGGGCCGGCCGCTGCTGTCTACCGCCACGAAGGTCAGGTAGCACGAGTTGGTGTGGCGACGGCGGCCCGAGAAGAGATCCTCGGCTTCCACCCGAACCCCCACCTCCAGGGACGTCCGTCCCACGTAGTTCACGCTGGCACGCATCACCACCAGATCACCCACGTGGATCGGCTCGCGGAAATCCACCCGATCAATCGACGCCGTCACACAGGTGGTGCGACAATGTCGGATCGCAGCCACCGCGGCCGCACGGTCCATCATGGCGAGCACGACGCCGCCGAAGACCTGCCCGAGGTTGTTGGCGTGCTGGGGCATCATGATTTCGGAGGTCTCGTGCTGCGACTGCTTGACCGTTCGAGTGGGACGAGAAGACTGATCTGTCACGTGGCGGGGGGGTGATGAGGGACCGGTGGGCGACGAGCATCGATTCGAAGAGCAATGACGGGTCAGGGTGGGCGCCGCCGTATCCGGTTGGAGACGGGCATGATACCGGAGGGGCGGATAGATGTGATGGTCCTGGTCGTATCGCTCGCGTCGGGTGCGGCCTCATCGAACGCGCGTCTGAGCGCGTTGATGGTCAAGGTGTCGCGCGCCAGACTATCCAGGCGGTACACGCGCGTCACCGGAGCGGGGAGGGGCATGGCGAGGAACTCCTTCCCGCTGGCATCACGCAAGGTGAGCAACGCGGCGTCCGCCGCGGAGTCGTAGCGCACCACCACGTCGTAGACTGGGCCGGCCCAGGCATCCTCGTTGGGCCCCCGGTGCGACGGCAGCGTGGCGCGCACCTCGTTCCACCACTCTCCGGCCGGAATACGGATGGGCGGCAACGGGAGGGCGTAGCCGCCGGCGCGCTCCCCCTGCCCGGGGACCAGGAACGCCACGGCGGGACCCGTGTCGACCAGGACGAGCGAGAAGCTGGAGTCATCCTCGATGAAGCCGCGCAGCATCCTGGCCGCCACGCGCGCTCGCGGATCGCTCGACTTCCGCACCGAGTCAAACGTCGCGGCGAGCGCGCGCTGCTCGTCGCGCAGGATCCGACGGCGCACGCTGTCCGTGACCAGGTCGCCCAGCGCAATGACTCGCGACGAGCGCAGATCGACCACGGAGCGCGACGTGTGGAGCAACTCGCGGCCGTCCGGCAGGTCCATGTCCGCGCGCTGTTCGAAGGTCGCGAATGGGCCGAGTACGTCCACGACGTCCGTTTCAGTCGTGGAGCTCATCATCGGATCGTCGGCGCCGTCTTCGTCCGGCGCCAGCGGCCGCTGGCCAGGATGGGCCGATGCGTATGACGCCGCGAGTTCGGCGAGGGTCGGATCCTCGAACACCGCGGCCGAATCGCCGCCGATCAGATCGCGTCGATAGATGCGCTGCCCGACGATGACCGCGTCGTAGAATGACCGATCGTCATCGGTGACGTAGATCTCGTAGAAGCGGCCGCCGTAGTGTGCCAGCAGGATCGGCGATCGGCGGACGTCGAACGCACCCGTGTCATTGGCGATCCAGAACGTGGAGTCGCCGGCGACCACGAGCAGATTCGCCGCGGGGGCGCGCACGCTCGCGCCGGAGCGGCACGACGCCAGCCACGCCATCGCGAGCGGCACCAACACACGCCGGACCGGGATCATTGCCCGCAAATATACGGGCGGCGCGTGTCTCGACCGGCAGAGGCGCCCCGTCAGAACCCGGTCGATACCCGCACCACGATGTTGCGACCCGGATCCAGCGCGAACTCCTTGTACCGGCTGAGATACGACCGGTACGCCTCGTCGGTCAGGTTGCGGACGCGCAGCGCCAACCGCAATTGATGCCCGCCCAGGGCGGCGCCGAATCCTGCCTCGAGATTCACGAGCGTGTACCCATCCGTGGGTGTATCGAACGAGCTCAGTCTCGTCTGCCTGGCGTTGTATTCGACCTCCACGCCAAGGGAGGGACTCGAGAACCCACCGAGCTTCTCCCCGTGCAGCTCCACCTCCCCACCGGATCGTGCCGGCGGAACGAGCGGAAGAGGCGAGTTGGTCTCGTTGTTCGTTCCGCGCACGAAATCATGTCGCGCACGCAGCGTCACGTTGGCGGTCGCCTGCACTTCCGCGGCGGCCTCAGCGCCCGTCAGCGTCGCGTCGGCGTGCTCGTAGCGATAGACCGGCAGCGAACTCGCTTGCGTCCCCGTCGGCGCGATGAAGATGAACTTCTGGATGTCGTCGTGGAACACCGACACTTCGGCGCTGACCTCGTCGTGCTCCCACCGCAGTCCCCCATCCACGTTGAAGCTCGCTTCGGGGTCGAGATTGGAGTCGCCGATCTCGAACCGGTTCTCGCCGATGCGCGGGCCGTTGGCGTAGAGCTCGAACAGGGTGGGAGCGCGCCACGCCCGGCCCGCGTTCGCCGTCAGCGCAAAGCCGCCGCCGAGTCGGAATACCGCCCCGAGATCCGCGCTCACCGCTCCGCTCTTCCGCGTGGCGGCGGGACGATTCAGGTCGGCGTTGGCGTCGTTCGACAGCCGGCGTGCGTCGGCGCGAATCCCGCCCAGCAGGTTCCATCGCGATGCCGTGTACTCGGCGAAGGCGAACGCGCCGCCCGCCAGAAGGTTCGCATCGGGGATGATCGGCTCGATGCCCCGGGAGTCGTTGGACTGAATCTCGCCGGACGCGCCTGCCGTCCCCGTCCACCCCGTACCGAAATCGCGATGGGCCACCACCTCTCCGGTAAACGTGTTGAGGAGCAGGTCGAAGACCGTCGCGTCAGGCGGGCCGCCGAGCGGAACCAGATCGTCGGACTTCTCGATCAGATCGTGCCGCTGCCATTGCCCCTGGACATCCAGACGCATCCCGCCGAGCACGTACTTGCCCGCGAACTGCACGCGATCGTCGCTCAGCACTCGCTCCGGCCCTGCCCCCTCCTCCTCTCCGGGAGGCGGTCCACCGGCCTCGAGGAGCTTGAATTCACCGCCATAGCGGACGTACCGCAGCATCGACGAACCGCGGCTTCCGTGGTGCCCGATAGCCAGTTCTCCGTTGACCGCCACGAATCCTGTATTGTCGAGCTTGCCGTCCGGAGTGTTGAGATCTTCGGCGCTCCGACCGACCACGAACCCGCGCCACCCCCACCGTCCACTCGCGCCCTCGGCCCGCAGCGCCGTTCCGAACTCTCCATTGTTCGACGCGAAGTACAGCTCTCCCGCCATGCGTTTGAAGCCGTCGGTGCCGACCGCCGAAGGCAGCTCGGCGGGGACGACGTTGACCACGCCGCCGATCGCGTCGCTCCCGTACATCAGGCTCGCCGGGCCCCGGACGATCTCGATCCGGTCCGCCAGACGCGATTCCACCGACGGGCCGTCCTCGTCGCTCCAGCTGTAGTCCTCCAGCCGAAGCCCGTTGTCGAGCACCAGCACCCGCGCGCCGCTCAGTCCCCGGATCACCGGTTTCCCGATCTGCTCGCCCGTCGTTAGGCTCCGGACCCCCGGCACCCGCTCGATGGCGCGCGCCAGGCTCACCGAATGCTCGCGCCGCAAATCCTCGCTCCCGACTTCAGAAACCGGGAGGGGTGAATTGGCGAGCGGCGACGCCGCCCGCACCGCGGTGACCGTCACGCGCGGCAGGTTGCGTTCCCCCACAGCCAGCGTGAAGCGGAGCGGCGACATGCCGCCCGCGACCATGACCTGCTCACCGAACAACCCGAATCCCTGCGCCGAGATCGTGATGGTGTAGCGCCCTGACGGCACGTCGGAAAACGCGAAGCCACCGGCGCTGTCGGTGACCACGGCGCGGGCGAGCTCCACCAGCGCCACGCGAGCGCCGGCAACGGGGCGACTGGCGCTGTCGGTAACCATGCCGTGAACCGAATCGGCAGCGGCCTCCGACCGCGACCGGGTGGTGGATGCGGTGGCTGTGACAGGGTGCATCGCAGCCGCTGCGGAGAACAGCAGGGCGGCGATGAGGCCGTGGACAGGGAGGTATCTCATGGATCGCTGTAGGTATGGAACGGGCGACGATGATGGCATCATCGACGCCCACGTATGACCCATTGGACTGTGCCCCACCTACGTGTCACGACGGGTCGCCGTTGCGACTTCGGCCACGGCGTCGACAAGCCGGCTGACTTCGCCGGCGGTGGTATAGCAGGCCGCCCCCGCCCGAACCACGCCGTCACCCGCGTGCCCCAGGCGTTCGATGACGGTCGTGGCGTAGAAGTCACCGTGGGAGACGAAGATACCGCGCCGTGCGAGCCACTCCGCGACCCCCTCCGACGACATGCCAGCCACGACGAACGCGATGGTCGGCGTGCGCGGGCGCGACGGCGGTGGGCCGTAACACCTCACCCCTCGGATTCGACCAAGGCCGTCCCACATGGCCGCCGCAATTTCGGTTCCGCGGTCGTGCAGCGTCCCCATGGTCGAGCGCAGCCGTTCGCGTCGCGTGACCCCCGGAGACATGGCAGCGAGAAACTCGATCGCGGCGCCCGTGCCCACGATCCCTTCGTGATTCTGCGTGCCGGTCTCCAGACGCTCGGGAATGGTGTCGGGCGCCGGCTCCAGCCTCGGCACATCGAGGGCCTGTAACAGATCGGCCTTGCCGTAGAGAAATCCCGCGTGCGGACCGTAGAACTTGTAGGCCGAGCATGCCAGGAAGTCGCAATCCATATCCGCGACGTCGATGGCGGCGTGCGCGGCAAGATGGACCGCGTCCACGAACACCAGCGCGCCCGCATCGTGCGCCATCCCTCCGGCGCGTTTCACATCGCTGATGGTGCCGAGGGCGTTCGACGCGGCACCGATCGCGAGCAGGCGAGTCCTCTTCGACAGGATGCCTGCCAGCGTGTCCAGATCCAGTTCGCCCGAGTCGGTATCGAAAGGGATGCTCCGCACCACGACGCCGTGTTCGCGTTCGAGGGCCCGCCACGGCGCCACGTTCGCGTGATGATCCAGTTCCGTCACCACGACCTCGTCGCCCGCCTTCCATCGGCGCGCCAGCGCCCGAGCAAGATGAAAAGTGATCGTGGTCATGTTGTTGCCGAACGATACCTCGTCAGGCCGGGCGCCCAGAAAATCGGCCACCGCGCCGCGCGCCGCCTCGATGGCGGCATCGGTCTCTTCGCTGGACGGATAGTGCCAGTGCGTGTTCGCGTTATGCCGGAAGAGGTGGTCCGTCATCGCGTCCACGACGTCGGTCGGCACTTGAGTCCCGCCCGGCCCATCGAAGTAGGCAACCGGATGTCCGGCATGGATCCGCTCGAGCGCCGGGAAGCGGGTGCGGATCTGTTCGGTGGTCGCGACGGTCGTATCGGGCTCGGTGGCGTGGGTCATTTCTCGTCTGGCAGGTCGTCAGCTTCAGCGATCAGCGGCCAATCTCTACCCCGGCCCAGCGCTCCACCACCTTCACCGTCTCCACGTGATCGGCGTCTTCGCCCAACTCATGTCGGGCGACGCGGAGCAGCTCGGCCGTGAGTTGCAGCAGCGGTGATCCAACTCCGTGCTCGCGCGCGAAGTCGGCGGCGATGCGCACATCCTTGTCCAGCAGCGCCAACCGGAACGTGCGCGGGAACGCGCGCGTCATCACGCGGTCGGGGAACAGGTTCATGGATGTGTTGGAGCGGCCGCTCGACGCATTGATCACCTCGAGCGCGGTCCGCGTGGGAACGCCGGCCTTCTGCAGGGCCACGAGACCTTCCGACAGCGCCCAGATATGCGCGCCGAGCATCGCCTGGTTGACAGCTTTCACCGCGTGCCCGGCCCCCACCGGCCCGCACAGCACGATCTTCTCGCCGAATGTCTCGAGGACCGGGCGAACGCGTGCGAAGACGTCGTCGTCGCCTCCACACATGACGGTGAGCTTCCCCTTCTCGGCGCCAGACACGCCCCCGCTCACCGGTGCATCCAGGAAATCCGCGCCGCGGTCGGCCAGCCGGCGCGCGATGCGTCGCGAGGTCGCGGGGTCGCCCGAGGTGCAGTCCACGAGCGTCGATCCGCGGTCCATCGCCTCGAAGAGGCCGTCGTCGCCATCCAGCAGTGCTTCGACCTCGCGCGACGTCGGAAGACAGGTGACAACGACGGCCGCGCCATTGGCCGCATCGCGCGGTGACCGGGCCACGCGCGCGCGCGTGTCCCTGGCGAAGGCTTCGGCGGTACCGGCGGTGCGGTTCCAGACACTGAGCTCGTAGGTGGCGAGGTGCCGGGCCATCGGCGCACCAATGGCCCCCAAGCCGAGGAAGGCGACGCGCATGCGGTAGGGGACTAGGCGTTGACGGATCGCTGCCCGCGGGTGGTCGCGAGCGGAGCGCCAGAAGCTGGTGGCGCCGCGAGTGTGAGTTCCCCGGGGAAGGTCGTCCGCCGCCACGACATCGTCAACGGAAGTCGGAGGGCCACGCCTTCAGCCTATGGCCTATGGCCTTTGTCCCTATGGCCTCTGGCCTATGGCCTCTGGCCTATGGCCTATGGCTTTGGCCTCTACAACGAAAGCCAGTAACTCGCCTTGACCAGGAACGTGTTCCGCGGGTGGGCCCCAAAGAGGTTCCGGTAATCGTGCAGGGCGCTGAATTCGCCGAGGTCGAGGTCGCTCTGCTCGCGCCCCTGCTGCCAGACCAGAAAGAGGGTTGACCCCGGACGGTATTCCCACCGGATCACGGTATTGGAGCGGAACTGCTTGAAGTTGAAGGCGCCCGGATCGCCCTGTTGGGTGAACGGGACGAACGCGTCGCCATAGCGCGTCGCCCGCGGGTTCGTGACCTCGCGCCAGTCCGAGTAGGTGCCCGACGACACGAACGGCTGTCCGTAGAACTGGAACGACAGCGCGGGACTGACGGTGAAATTCAGCCGGGTGGTCATCGAGAGCGTCTTCTGCGACAGGTGCGCCACCGTGTAGTGCGTGGTATCGCTCCCGATGTCCCCGTAGTTCCCGAGCCACTGGCGGTCGCTCACGTTGCGGTTGTACGACGCTCCGACCGTCATCGAGAACCGGCTGGCAATCCGGGCATTGAGATACGGCCCGAAGGAGAATGAAGACGACCGGCCGTCGTCACCGCGGTTGTATCCCCCATCGACCCCCGGCACCAGCGCATGCCGGGAATCGCCCGAGAACCCGAACCAGCTGTTGAGTTGCGGCGTCGTGCGGAGCAGCGGCCCGCCGCGCAGACACGACGCACAATACGCCGATCGCGACCCGCCGATGCCGCCATACACGAACCACATGTTCTTGAGAGTCGCGTTGGCGTTGACGTTGCCGCCGATTCCGGTCGTCCTGCCGTCGGGGAGAAAATTGTTCCACTGGTTGAAGTTGATCTGCAGGCTGCGGTAGATCGATTTCGGTTTCTGGAAGACAAAGGCGAACCAGTTCGACCAGCCCATGTTGTTGACGTTCGTCATGAACCCGACGTCGTTGATCTCGAGCCCCGGCGAACGATACCAGCCGCCCGTGGAGAAGCGCGTGATGCCGCCGCCAACCTTGTTCAACCCGACACTGACGCCGTATCCGGAGAGACTGGTGCGGGTTGTGTCGTAGCGCAGATTGTCGTCGGGACGCTGGTAGAAGTGCACCGAGCTGCGCTGGGTGATGGCGATCGCGCCCGCCGATCCGCGCACCAGGCTTCCGACCACGTTGCCGCTGAACTGGTAGTTCCCGCCGCGCGCGAAGCGATGGCGCAGGTCGATGCCGCCGGTGTACGCCTCGCGGCGCAGGTACGGCCGGCTCTGCGGGTCGAGATCCCGGTTCACCGCGGTGAGAATCGCGCCGATGCCGCTCTTCCCCTGGCGCAGATCCTGACTGAACCGCGCCACTAGATAGTTCGTCCGGGGCTCGACGGTCAGCGTGTCGCCCACCGACTCCCGCAGGGTGACGGCATCGAGGATGCCGACCGACAGGCCGTTTGCGAATCGGCCGGTGAGCTTGGTGGCTCCGGCGATGGTCGTCGCCGTGGGCACCGCGTTCGGATCGGCGCTCAGACCCGAGAGCTGCGGCGCGCGACCGATGCGGCGCGAGTAGAACAGTCCGGTGCAGTTCCCATCATTACAGTCCTGGTCGAACCGCAGGATGCCCGTACCCTCGAGAAAAAACGGGCGCCGCTCGCCGAAAACCTGCTCGAACGCCGAGAGGTTGAGCACCGCCGGATCCGCCTCGACCTGCCCGAAATCCGGATTCACGGTGGCGTCGAGTGTCAGGTTGGACGACAGACCGTACTTGATGTCGGCGCCCACCGTGCCGCGCTGGGTTCGGCCGAATCCCTGGTTTCGCACCACACTTTCGTTGGTCTGCACCGAGTAGGGCAGCACCTCCAGCCGGCGCGGGGCGGCGATACCCGTCAGCCCCTCCACCTCGCCCAGCTGCGAGGCGATGCCGAACAGCGACCGGCGCCAGAGGGGCCAGCTGGATCGCTCGTTGAGCCGCCCTACCTCACGGTGCACCGCCACGCCGAACGTGTGTGTCTCCGAGCGCGGGTACCGCAACTGGCTCAGCGGAATCCGGAACTCGGCCACCCACCCTAACGAATCGATCGTCGTCTTCACATCCCAGACGGCGTCCCACGACGCGTCTTCCTGGGTGTCGTTGTACAGGTAGAGATCGCGCTTCACGCCTGCCGGATTGACCATGAACTCGTAGCCGGTGCGCTTGTCGTGGTATGAGTCCACGATCACCCGGATGTAGTCGGACTGGGTGCGCTCATCCCGTCGCGAGAGAAGCGCCATGATGCTGTCCGGGTGCGGATCGAACGCCCGCACCAGGACGTACAGATTGTGCGCATCGTAGGCGAACCGTGCGGTGGTCCGCATCGTGGGATTGGCGTCCTCCACCGGATCGAACATCCGGAACCCGTCCACCACCGGCGCCTCCCGCCAGATCGAATCGCTGTCCTTGCCGTCGACGACGATTGCGTCCGGCGCCTTCACCGCGCGCGCGATCGCAACCGCCGGAGCGCCGGGAGCGGTGGCTGGATGCCTGACGAGTTGCTGCGCGGCCACCGGACCGCCACCAACGAGACTGACCGCGAGAACGATCGGGAGAGAGCGCATCGGGCTTGGGATGAATTCGGGAGGACGTCGGGCCGGACGGGATTGTAGATCCCCCTCCCACCACCACGCCCCGCACCAGACGTGAATGCGACACCGATCCAATGCGAAAGGTTGGGAACCGGGGATGAGCCGTTCTTGTACCGCCGCAGCGACACGTCTAACTTGCCCGCGCGCTTCCTCACCGGCCTCGCAAGCCACTGTCCGGACACGACGTATGACGCCACCACAGCACAGCTCCGACCGTCCCGTCGCGGCCCTGCTCGCCCCGGATATTCTCGCCCTGCTCGCCGAGTCTCCGCAGGACGTCGCCGTCGAGACCGAAGAAATGCACCCGGCCGATCTCGCCGACGTGGCGGAGGCGATGCCGCCGGAACGCACGCTCGAATTCCTGCGCGCCCTCCCCGCGGCGCGCGCGGCTGAAGTCGTCGAGTACCTCGACGAAGAGCTCCGCACCGAGCTCTTCGAGCGGATGAGCACCGAACAGGCCGCCGAGCTCGTCGCCGAGATGAATCCCGACGATCGCGTCGACGTGCTCGAGGAGCTGGAGGAGGAGACTGCCGACGAGATCCTCTCCGATCTCTCGGCTGAAGCACGGCAGGAGACCGAACGCCTCCTCAAGTACGAGCCCGACACTGCCGGCGGGCTGATGACGACCGAGTTCGTCTCGGTCGCGCGCAATCTCACCATCGAAGAAGCGCTGGCCACCGTCCGGGCCACTGCGCGTGGCGGACGTCACGAAGCCATGCACGCCATCTACGTCGTGGACACGGACGAGCAGCTGGTGGGGGTGCTGTCGCTTCGCGAGCTGGTGGCCGCGCCCGAAGGCGCGACCGTGGCCGACGTGATGCGCACCGAAATCCTCTCGGTTCCCACCTCCGCCGACCGCGCCGAGGTCGCCCGCCTCACCTCCGAGTACGACCTGGTCGCGGTCCCGGTGGTCGACGGCTTCGGCCGCATCGTCGGCGTGATCACCGTCGACGATGTCATCGACGCCATGGTGGAGGAGCAGACCGAGGACGTGCAGCGCCTCGGTGCGGTCCAGCCCCTCGAGGAGCCCTACTTCGCCGCCAGCTTCTGGAGCGTGCTGCGCAAGCGGGGCGGATGGCTGATTCTGCTCTTCGTCGAGGAGATGTTCACCGGCACGGCGCTCCGCGAATACCAGCAGCTGCTCGAGGCGAGCACGGCCCTGATGTTCTTCGTCCCACTGATCATCAGCTCCGGCGGCAACTCCGGTTCACAGTCGGCCACCCTGATCACGCGCGGCCTCGCGGTGGGTGACATCGAGTTGCGCGATGTGCTCCGCGTGCTGCGGCGCGAACTGGGACAGGGGCTCCTGCTCGGCGGATTCCTCGGCGGTGTTGGCCTGTTGCGCGCGTTGATGTGGCACGCCGGCCTGGACATGGCGATCGTGGTGGCGCTCACACTGCTCACGGTCATCCTGGCCGGCACCGTCCTCGGCGCGATGCTCCCCCTCCTGCTCCGGCGCATCGGATTCGATCCGGCCGTGGCTTCGTCGCCGTTCGTCGCCTCGCTGGTCGACGTCCTCGGCATCGTGACCTACTTCAGCATCGCGCGCCGCCTGCTCCACCTCGGCTGATCGGAGGACGGCCGAGCGGCGCAGCCTGACGAGTTGCAGTACGAACGCCGGGCCCCGACCCGGGGGTGGATCGGGACGCAGATTCGAGGTGCCGGACGACCGGCTAGTCCCCCACGCCCGCCGGCTCCCGCGCCGCGCGCGACGCGGCCGGTTCACGCGAGGCCGCGGGCGCCGGCGCGTCCGACCCCGTCCCCACGATCCCGTGCTCCAGCCAGGCGTGCTCGCCCCGCAGCACCTCCTGCGCCAGCCGATACACTGTCACGTCGTTCCGGCCGTACAGTTCCCCGAAGCGCTTGCGGATGCGCTCACGCGCCTCGCGGCAGAAGACGTCGGCCAGGCGGACCGCCTCGCGCTGCCCTCGCCGGGCGAGCATCTGCGCCCGCACGCACGCCGCGGCGATCGCGTACAACTCGGCGCCGATGTCCACTGCCCGGAACAGGACCATCTGGCGTCGCTCCAGCTTCGGGCCGAACCGGATCATCGCATGGAAGAGCGCCCGCCCGAGATGGTTCGTGGCGCGATCGGCGAACCGCAGGTGCCTCGCCAGCCGCCCGAACTCCCGGTAGGAGCGCGGCCGCAGCACCGACAGCCACCGCGCCGGATACCACGAGGCGTAGAACGGCAGCGAACTGCCCAACGCCGACAGGCGCTGCGACATGGTGGAATCCGGGCTGACGATCGGGAACGCCATCGCGAAGTGCTTGTCGACCGCTTCGCGGGCGATGAACAGCCGCATGATCTCCGACGACCCCTCGAAGATCAGGTTGATGCGGTAGTCCCGCATCGCCCGCTCCACCGGAATCGGCTTCTCCCCGCGTCCGCGCAGCGAGTCGGCCGTCTCGTAGCCGCGCCCGCCGCGCACCTGCACCGTGTCGTCGACGATCCGCCACCCCATCTCGGTGTTCCACATCTTGGCCACGGCCGCCTCGAGCCGGATGTCGTACCCGCCCTGCTCGTACAGCGCCGTCGACAACTCGGCCACCGCCTCCATCGCGAACGCATCGGCCGCCATGTGCCCGATCTTCTGCGCGATCGCGTCGTGCTTCCCGATCGGCTGCCCCCACTGCACGCGCTCGTTCGCCCAATCACGGCAGATCCGGAGCATCGCCTTCGCCACTCCCGCCGACCCCGCCGGCAGCGTGAGCCGTCCCGTGTTCAGCGTGATCAGCGCCAGTTTCAGTCCCTTTCCCTCGCCCCACAGAATGTTCTCGGCCGGCACTTTCACGTCCCGGAACCGGATCAGCCCGTTCTCGATCGCCTTGAGCCCCATGAATCGGCATCGGTGAGCGACTTCCACTCCCGGCATCGCCGCGTCGACGATGAATGCCGTGATCTGCTTGCGGTTCTTCCCGTCCGGCATCTCCAGGTCGGGCGTGCGCGCCATCACCACGAACAGCTCGGCGCGCGTCCCGTTCGTGCACCAGAGCTTCTCCCCATTGAGCACAAAGGACCGTCCGCCGTCCACCGGCGTCGCCGTGGTCGCCATGTTGGCCGGATCGGAACCGGCATTCACTTCGGTGAGCGCGAACGCGCTGATCGCTCCCTTCGCCAGCCGGGGAAAGTACTTGTGCTTCTGTTCCTCGGAGCCGAACAGCTTGAGCGGCTGCGGCACGCCGATGGATTGACTCGCCGACAAGAGCGCCGTGAGGCTGCCGTCCTTCGACGTGACCAGCTCCATGGCGCGGATGTACGTCATCTGCGAGAGCCCGAGGCCGCCGTACTCGCGCGGGATCTTGATCCCGAACGCGCCCATGTCGCGCAGCTCCTGCACCAGCGACTCTGGAATCTCGCCCGTCCGGTCGATCTCTTCGGAATCGACGCGCTCCAGGAACTCGCGCAGCCGGGCCATGAACTCCGCAGCCCGCGCCTCCTCATCGGGATCGTGCCGCTCGGGATGCGGATGAACCAGATCGAGTCGGAAGCGACCCAGAAAGAGCTCGCGGACGAAACTCGGATGCTGCCACTCGGTCTCGCGCGCCGCTTCGGCGACATCGCGAGCTTCCTTTTCGGTGGCGTGTCCGTGCGGCGTATCGGTCATGAGAGTCTCGTGTATGAAAGCGCGTCCGGCGCGTGCGGCCATCTCCCGGAGATTGACGAACCTGGCGACGGCGGGGTCAGCGCGATGCGCTTTGACGACTGCCGAATTCTACCCTGTTTGCCCAGGTTCGGCCCGCTCGCGCGACCGGCGACGGTCGCGTTCTATCACCATCACCGTGCCCACGATTCCGATCAGGGCAAATCCGAACCACTGTATCGCGTATGACCGGTGCGGCCCCTCGCTCAGCGGCGGCGGGTCGATGCGAACGGGGACGCGCTGCACGGCAGCCGAGTCGGGCGGGATCTGTTGAACGAGGATGAGCCGCAGAATGGGATAGGGCATTCGCGCCTGAATCGAGTCGAAGTCCAGGCGTCGAACGGCGGTGGGCGCGGTGTGGGTCGACACCGGTTCATCGGCTCGGGTGAATTCCTCCACGAAGCCGTCGACGCGCGCCGAGTCCCCCTCCGCTTCCCGCCAACGGGCTGCGTCCACCGTCATGCCGTCGGGAGAGTAGACCCATCCCCGATTCACAAGCAGGGCCGTGTCCCCGGAACCGATCAGCAGTGGCGTGAGAAAGTTCACGCCGGGCGATCCCTGACGAGGCCTCGTGGCGTAGAGGAGCTCGTGACCGTAATCGTAGCGTCCGGACGCGGTCGCGCGGCGGAAGCGAATGCCGGTGTCGCCTGCGAGCGCCGCAGCGCGCATCGGCGGCGCGTCCAGACGACCGACGATCATCGCGTTCCGCGCCTGGCGCTCGTGCAATCGTGAGATCTGCCAGAAGCCGAGGCGGGCGCACCCTGACGAAATGGCGAGTGCAAAGACCGCGAAGCCGATGAGACGGCGGGACATGGTGAAAGAGGAGTTCGGGAGCAGGACGTCGGAGGATAACGGAGCGCGGTAGGGTCCACGGCTCCGCGACATCGTCCCCGGCCCTAGAACAAACTCATTTGCTCGCCGAGCTGGCTTGGCTCGACCACGGCCTGACCGAGCCGGCGCTGGAGCTCGCGCGCCGACGCAGGCGCATGACCGGCGAAGTGGTTGTTGACGTATCCGTAGGCCACTTCGACGCGCCGCGCGAGTTCCGGCAGCACGGCGGCCCATGCCTCCAGCTCACGTCGCCGGTCCACCTGAATCCGCGAGTAGTCAACCAGGTCGCGGTTGGGACCCATCCATCTGATGTAGGCCAGGTTCGAGGTCGGGTGATCGGCCAGGGTGAGCATCGTCTTGCGCGGTACCCACCGCCCGTCGCTCAGGGCGAGCGCCACGTTATGCTCGGCCAGCAGCGCCAGAATGCCCTCGTGCATCCACGCCCGCTGCCGGAACTCCACGGCGATGGCGAGGTCGCGCGGCAGTTTGGGGAGAAACTGCGCGAGCCCCGGAAGTTCGGCGGGACCGAAGTCCGGTCCCAGCTGCACGAGGATAGGCCCGAGCTTGTCCCCCAGTTCACGCGCCCGCTCGAAGAACAGGTTGGTGAGATCATCGGCACGTCGGAGGCGATTCTCGTGGGTGATCTCCTGCGGGAGCTTGAGCGCAAAGGTGAATCCCGCGGGCACCCGTTCTGCCCAGCTCCGGAAGGTCTTCACCGGCGGGACGGCGTAGAAGGTCGAGTCGACCTCGACCGTGTCGAACGCGCGGGCGTATACGGAGAGGTAATCGGCAGGCCTGGTTCCGCTCGGATAGAACGGTCCCACCCATGCGTCGTAGTTCCACCCCTGACAGCCGATTCGGACGCGACCTTCCATGGAAGCGGAATCGGTACGACTCGTCGCGGGCTGTCAAGCGATGCCGAGGCCGGAGGGCATAGGCCAAAGGCCACAGGCCATAGCCCACGCCTGGCAGAGCTCCGTCTCCTCCCGCAGTGGAGCGTCTGACGGACACCGATCCCGGCAACAGGCATCTCTGGACTCCGGGCTCCGGATTCTGGCTTCTGGACTCCGGGCGCGCTGCACGCCGCAGAGGCCCGCTATCGAACTTGACAGTAAGATATCGAAGTGATATCATCCCGATAGCACATCCCACTATCAGGAGCAGCATCGCATGTTCCGCGAAATCCGATTGAAGGCCGACCAACGGGCTTGCCGCCCTTGTGCTCTTCTCTGTCCGGGCGCAGTGGCGATCTGGCGGCTGATCGCGGCCGCGGGCGCCGAGCGTCCCGGGCTCGCGGTCACCTGGGCTCTCGTGTTCGGCCTGGTGGCCCTCGGCGCCGGCGGGCTGTTCACCGTCCAGCCTAACGAGGCCAAGGTGCTGACGCTCTTCGGCCGGTATGTCGGCACGGTGCGCGACGCCGGCCTCTGGTGGGCCAACCCGTTCTACGCCAAGAAGCGGATCTCGCTCCGGGTGCGGAATTTCGAGACCGGGAAGCTCAAGGTGAACGACATCCACTCCAACCCGATCGAGATCGGGGCCATCGTGGTGTGGAAGGTGATCGACTCGGCAGAGGCGATGTTCGAGGTGGACGACTACCAGAACTATCGTCCAGACCCAGAGCGAGTCGGCGGTGCGGGCGCTGGCGCAGTCGTATCCATATGATGCCCACGTGGAGGGGGAGAAGGCGCTCAGTACGCACCCCGACGAGATCGCGTCGTCGCTCAAGAAGGCGATCCAGGATCGGCTCGACAAGGCGGGGGTGGAAGTCATCGAGGCACGCATCAGCCATCTCGCCTACGCACCGGAAATCGCGTCGGCGATGCTGCGTCGCCAGCAGGCGAGCGCGATCATCGCAGCCCGGCAGAAGATCGTCGAAGGGGCCGTGGGCATGGTCGAGAATGCGCTGTCGATGATCTCTGATCGCTCGCTCGTGCAGCTCGATGAGGAGCGCAAGGCGGCGATGATCAGCAACCTGCTGGTAGTGCTCTGCTCCGACCGTGACGCGCAGCCGATCGTCAACGCCGGGACGATCTACCAGTGAGTCGGAGCCCGGAGGCGTCGTGGCGCGCCGCGGTGGGAGTTGGCGGATGAGCTGGAGCGGCGTGAGGGGGCACGGCGGCGCCGGTCGATGTCATGGCTGACCGGCGCCCGTTTCTGCTGCGCGTGGATGCGGAGGTGCTGCAGGCGATGCAGCGCTGGGCCAACGATGACCTGCGCAGTCTCAATGGACAGATCGAATTCGTGCTGCGGGACGCACTGGCCCGCGCCGGGCGGCTGATGAAGAAGGCGGGCGGGGAGGCGGGGCGACCGGCCTCCAAGGCTCGTTAGGAATCCGCATTTCCGCTAACGGCGTTCAGGGTTCAGGGTTCAGGGTTCAGCGCATGCCCCGTTCGCGGGACGGCGCGGCGCTCAGTCCGACAGCAGCTCCACCTGGAGCCGCGCGGCCAGCGCCGCCCCGACCTGACGCCGCCGCCCGCCCACGTCGAGTGTGATCGGCCCGTCGTACGGCGCACGGCCGCGAACCGACACCGTGGCCTCGGGCCGGAGGCCTAACGAGGAGAGGTGCCGCAGCAATGCCGCGTCCTCGTCGCCGACCCGGATGAGACGCGCGCGCCCCCCTACGGCCACGTCGGCCAGAGTGCCGTACCGCGTCTCGTCCACCCGCCCCTCACGCGTCGGGATCGGCGCACCGTGCGGATCGGTGAGCGGCTCGCCGATGGCGTGCGCCATGCGATCGATCAGCGCGTCGCTGGCCGCGTGCTCCAGCCGCTCGGCCTCCTCGTGCACGCCGTCCCAGGGAAAACCCAGCGCGCGCACCAGATAGGCTTCGATCACGCGGTGACGGCGGATCGTGCGCAGGGCGGCGCGGCGCCCGGCCGGCGTGAGGCGCGCACCACGATACGGTTCATATGCCAGCAGTCCCTGCTCCGCCAGACGGCGCACCATGCCGCTCACCGAGGCCGGCGCGATCTCGAGGCGCTGAGCAATGTCGTTCGTTGCCGCCGCCGCGCCCGCGAGCTCCACGTCGTAGATGACCTTGAGATAGTCCTCCACCGGAGCGGTGAGCGCGCGTTTCCGCACTGCGGTCATGACGGCGTCTTCTTCCCGGTGGAGGGCGCCCGCACCAGCAGCACCGGTACCATCGACCGGTGACGCACCGCGTTGGCGACGCTACCATACACCACATCGCCGATGAGCTTGTGGCCGTGGGTGGCCATGGCAATCAGGTCGCAGCGTTCGCGCTCGGCGGCCGCGCTGATTTCGGTCCCGGGGTCCCCCGTGGCCAGCACGGCCTCGGCCGGGACCCCATCCCGCGTCAGTTCGTTCGCCATGCGCTCCAGGTACTCGCGGTCGCGCCGCATCTCCTCCGACTCGCGCAGGTTGAGCTGCTTGATGTTGCGCGCGGCCCAGCCGTCGGCCACGTGGATCAGCACCACCGACGCGTGGCAGAACTGCGCCAGATTGCGCACGTGCTCGACGATGGATGGGTCGGTCGGCGAATTCTCGAGTGCCATCAGGATCCGCTGATACATCAGGTCAGCCACCCTCGCACCGCCTGCACGAGCAGCCAGGCGTTCAGGACCCCAATGAAGACGGTCGCCGTCCAGGCCAGCGCTTTGACCCATCCCGGATTCACGAACTCCCCCATCTTGGCCTTCTCGCTTGTGAATTGCACCAGGGGCACGACGGCGAACGAGAGCTGTAGCGACAGGATGACCTGGCTGAGCACCAGCAGCTGCGCCGTCCCATGCGCACCGGCGACGGCGGAGACGATGGCAGCCGGGACGATGGCGATGGCGCGGGTAATGAGCCGCCGCAGCCACGGGCGCAGCCGGATATTCAGGAACCCCTCCATGACGATCTGTCCGGCGAGCGTGCCCGTCAACGTGGAATTCTGTCCACTCGCCAGCAGCGCGAGCGCGAAGACCGTGCTGGCCCCACCCACGCCGAGGAGCGGCGTCAGAAGTTTATAGGCGTCCTGGATCTCCGCCACTTCGTGGTGCCCGGTCCGGAAGAACGTCGCGGCCGCAACCACCAGGATCGCCCCATTGATGAACAGCGCGAGGGTGAGCGCGATAGTGGAGTCGATGAACGCGTATCGCACGGCTTCGCGCTTGCCGGCGGCGTGCTCCTCGTAGCGGCGCGTCTGCACGATCGAGGAATGCAGATACAGGTTGTGGGGCATGACCGTCGCGCCGAGGATGCCGATCGCGATGTAGAGTTGCGCCGGATCCGCCACCGTCTGCACCGAGGGGAGAAACCCCCGAGCCATGACCCCGATGTCCGGTCGCGAGATGAAGAGCTCGAAGCCGAAGCAGATTCCGATGGTCGCGATGAGCGCGACCACCACGGCCTCGAGCAGCCGGAAGCCCCGGTGCTGCAGGAGGAGCACGAGCATGACGTCCAGCGCCGTCACCATGATGCCCCAGGTGACGGGCAGGCCGAACAGCAGGTTGAGGGCGATGGCGGAACCGATGACTTCGGCGAGGTCGCAAGCAGCGATCGCGATCTCGCACAGAACCCACTGCGCGAGATTGACCGGCCGGGAGTAGTGGTCGCGGCACGCCTGCGCCAGGTCACGGCCGGTAACGATGCCGAGCTTCGAGGCCAGTCCCTGCAGCAGGACCGCGATCAGGTTGGAGAGCAGGATGACGCTGAGCAGCGTGTAGCCGAAGCGGGAGCCTCCGGCCAGGTCGGTGGCCCAGTTTCCGGGATCCATGTAGCCGACGGCGACCAGATAGCCCGGGCCGGCGAAGGCCAGGAGCTTGCGCCACCAGACCAGCCCACTGACCGGGATGGTGCGGTAGACGTCGGCGAGGCTCGGCGTGAGGCGGGCGCGGCGCCAGCCGCGGGGAGCGGCCACTGGCGCGGTGACAGCGGAGGAGGCCGGACCGGGATCGGTCCCGCGAGAAGGTTGTCCGGTCATCGCGCCAAGGCCGTCACGCTCGTTGAAATTCGTGTCGTAAAACTTTGGATTTAGGTTAACCTAACTTTAGGCGACGCACCAGCCAACCGCAAGCGGCGCGTGCCGTCAATCACCCGCCGCGGACCGACTGGGCATCGGTGGGGATCTTCAAGGATTCCGCCACCGAACTATTGGTGATTGTCGTCGAAGCAGCCGCGGTCCGGATCGCTATCGCAATCGGCCGGCCAGCTGGCGCAGTATCCGCTCGGTCATGCCCCACACCACGTGCGGGCCGACGAGGTAACTCTCCACCAGTCGTTCGGCGCCCCGTATCCGAACGGCGCTTTCCCGGCTGGTGGCGGGATCTTCCAGCAGCGACCAGGGCACCCAGAACGCTTCGGCTACTTCCTCACTCGGCACGATCCGGACCTCGGGCCGCACGACAGTGGCGAATGGCGTGACGATGATCGGGGGGAGAACGGGTGTTCGCGGGCGCAGTTCGTCGAGCGGACCGAGGATGACCCCCTGGTGGGCGATATCGACGGCGGTCTCCTCGAAGGTTTCCCGCACTGCGGTGTCCTGGAGCGACGTGTCCGACGCGTGCCACCGGCCACCGGGAAGCGCCACCTGTCCGCTCCACGGATCGCCTTCATACTCGGCGCGCCGGATGAGCAACAGCTCGAGGGCGCCGGATGCGGGCACCCGGAAGACGACCGCGACGGCCGCCCGACGCGGCGCGCCGTCGTCAGGCGCCGGCTCTCCGGGCCTTGCCGCAAGACTCGCGGCGAGCCGCTCCAGAAGCGGATGGGAGTGGAGTAGGGACTCTGGCACGTGATAACGGAGCAGGCAGCTATCAGCGATCAGCGAAAAACTAGGAGTCGCGGGCTGCGCCCCTGGCCCATGACCTTTGGCCTTTGACCTGTGGCCTTATGACCTTTGGCCCACTGACCTATGGCCTATGGCCTCACTCCGCCACCTCCCCTCCCTGGTCCACCCAGCCCCGGATTCCTTCCGACATCGATGCCACATCCTGGTAGCCCATTTGCTGGAGCACGTCGGCGGCAAGCGCCGAGCGGTTTCCGCTGGCGCAGTAGAGCACGATCCGGCGCTCGCGCGACGCGGCCCGCTCGATGGTCTGCTCCAGAACGCCGCGCGGAATGAACACTGCGCCGGGGATATGACCCAAGGCGAACTCGTTCGGCTCGCGACAGTCGATCAGCACTGTGTCCGGTTCGCGCTGCAACAATTCCTGGGTCTGACGCGGCGTGAACTCGCGGATCCGGGTCTTCGATTCGCGGACCAGATCGTCATAGCTCTTGTTGGCCATGATGGTGTTTCACTGTTAGGGGAGGCGTGAGCGGCGTGAGCGCTTCTCGCGGGTCGGGCGAACGAGCGACGCGCACGACCCCGCCCACTCACCGGGGCGTCCGAAGCTAAGATCGACGCTGCACCCGCCGGCGGCAACGCCGTGCGCCTCCGGCCGCAAGTGAAACCTCTCTCGAGTTCGGGCGGCTGGTCGCCCGCGATCGAGACACGAGGCCCGCCTCCCGGCAGCCGCTCAACAGCTCTACCTTGGGGCACATGTCGCTGACGACCAGAGTGCTCATCGCCCTCAGCGTCGGGCTTGCCGCCGGGGTGGCCATCTCGGTGTCCGGTTCGCCCGGCCTCCAGGCCGCGGTGGGGTACGTCGCGCCTCTGGGAACGCTCTGGATCAACGCCATCCGGATGACGGTGATTCCGCTGGTGGTGGGCAGCCTGATCGCCGGCGTGGCGTCTGTGCCGAGCCCCCGCACTCTGGGCCGCCTCGGCTCGCGCGCGCTGCTGTTCATTCTCGCGACCTGCTTCGTGGCGGCGATTGCCACGGCACTGGTCGCCCCGTCGCTCCTGAACGCGTTCCACATCGACGCGGCGACGACGGCTGCGCTGCGCTCGGGGTCGAGCGCGGGAGCGCCGGAGGCAGTCAACCGGATTCCCACGCTTGTGCAGTGGCTCGTAAGTCTGGTGCCCACCAATCCGGTTCGCGCCGCAACCGACGCCGCGATGCTGCCGCTGATCGTGTTTTCGCTGGCGTTTGGTCTCGCGCTGGCCACGCAACAGGGCGAGGCTCGTCAGGCAGTAGTGCGTGTGTTCGAGGCCATCCGCGACGTGGCCCTGCTTCTGGTCCGCTGGATCCTCGCGTTGGCACCGATCGGCGTCTTCGCCCTGTCGCTGGCGCTTGGCGCCAGGCTGGGGTTGTCGGCCGCCGGCGCGCTCGCGGGCTACATCGTTGTGATCGCGGTGGTCACCACCGTGTTCGCGCTGGTGGTTCTCTATCCTCTGGCCTCGTCGTCAGGTGGAATCCCGGTTGGCCAGTTCGCGCGCGCCATTTTCCCCGCCCAGGCCGTCGCCTTCAGTTCGCGTTCGTCGCTGGCGACGCTGCCGGCGATGATCGAGTGCGCCCGAACGCGGCTTCACCTCCCCGAGCAGATGTCGAGCTTCTTTCTTCCTCTGGCCGCATCGATGTATCGCGTGGGGGCCGGGTTGGGCCAGACCGCCGGCGTGATCTTCATCGCGCGGATCTATGGCGTGGACCTCTCGCCCGCCCAGCTCGCGAGCGTCGTTGTCACGGGTGTCCTCACCAGCTTCAGCGTACCCGGCATCCCTGGCGGGTCGATCGTGATCATGGCCCCTGTACTGATGAGTGCCGGGCTCCCGCTCGATGGACTCGGCATCCTCCTCGGCGTGGACACCATTCCGGACATGTTCCGCACCGCCGCGAACGTCACGGGCGACCTGGCGGCGGCGGTTGCCTTGAGTGGCCGGGCGCGTGCGCCGGTGCTTGCGGCCTCGCCGCCCTGACGGCGGTCTCGCGAACAAGACGATCTCGCAGAGACGCCTGCCCCGGCTCCTGACGGCCCGGGTGCGTTCAGGCGGTCGGTTTCCCCTCGCAGGCGTCGACCAACTTGAATTTCACGTCCCGCGGCTTCTCGATCAACTTGAAGAATTCGGTCAGGTAGCTCTGCGCGTCCTTCGCGTACCGCGGATCGAGGTCCGGGACGCTGTCGTACACCGCCAGGACCTGCGCCTGCTTTTCGCGATACACGCCGAGCTGCGGATCGAGGTCCTCCACCGTCCGGCACGGCCCGCGGTACATCCGGTCCTTCACGTTGTGAATCGGCAGGTGGTAGTCGGGCGTTGCGTACCGGGTGCCCACCAGCCCCGAGAAGTCGAGGTCGTAAGCAAGCGGATAGATCACTCCCTTCGGGGTCCGCACCAGTCTGATGTTGTGGAGCGCGTACAACGACCAGTCGGTGTTGCCCACGAAATACTCGAAGATCGACACGGCGTTCATCTGGGCGTGATCGACGTCGTCGAACAACGCGCCGCGCAGATCGACGACTTGCCCTCCCATCCGGCTCGCGACGTCGGCGGCGTCCTCGAACAGAATCCCGTTGTGGGTGCCGAGCGACTTCCCGGCCACGGAATCGACGTAGGTCACGCGCGCCAGACGCGTGCGGAAGCTTCGCTCGGTGAGGATGTTCTGCACGCGATACGCGGCCTGCTCGCGCAGCACGTACTGCTCGTAGTCGGACCGATCCTGGCAATGCGTTCCGAGCTTGACCTTGTCCTGTCCATCGAAGACCGTGCCCTTCAACTCGCCCTTGGGGAAATTGATGCGCAGGGGGACGAAGGAGCAGTTGCGGTTGGACAGACGAAAGTGGCCGCGGGTGCGCAGCGTCACCGGGATCTTGCGTTGACTCTCCCCGCTGTCGCCGAGGATCACGGTGGCGGGATACTCCTTGGTGCTCAGGGTATCCCGGTCCTTGAGCACCGTCTTGAAGTCCGCCACGAGCGTGAACACGACCGGGTCGGCGCTCTTGAACAGCGGAAGGGCCTCGGCCGCGACCTTCCACTTGGCGATCGTAGCGCTGTCGGGCGGCGCCTTGGGTTCCTTGGCTTTCGCCTGCTTGGCCTTCGCGTCCTTGGTGCCGCCGGCCTGAGCTCCGAGGGCGAGCGGTGCGCTGACGCCGAGGAGCGCGGCGAGCATGCCGGCGCGCCAGATGGCGCGCGCGACCGAAGTCGTCGTCAGATCCATCGTTCCACCTCCGTACCCGACACGTAGGGAGCGCCATCGCGCTCAACGGTCGCCGCAACAGTTTCGAGCGTTCCGCCCTTCTTCGGTCGCACGGCATACACGATTCTGGCCACGCCGTCCTCGCGCTCGAGCCGGATCACCTTCCAGCGCTTGAGCTGCGTTTCGAACAGCGCTTCGATGGCTGGCTGCGCCGCATCGGGATCGCTGACGGTAATCGTGAGGCGGCCGTCGAACCGCGGCCCTTCCTCGTCACCGGTCTCGGCGCCGTCCTTCTTTTTCTTCTTCTTGTCCTCGAGTTCCGATTTCCGCTTCTCCACGCGCGACTGGAGCGCATCGAGCTGGGCCGGCGCCATCGCCTCCAGGATCTCGCGGTCAAGGCGGGCCACGAACTGGCTGGTGCGGTTGGCGATGGCCAGCGCGCGCTGCATGTGCTGCTCGGCGCGCGCCCCTTCCAGCGACGGCGGCGTACGCGCGTAATCGGTGTACCAGAGGCCCAGCGTGATCGCGACCCAGAGCATGGACAGGACGGCGGCAACCTCGAGCTCCACGCCGCACGCCAGGCCTAACGCCATGACCGCGAAGACGAACACCGCATCCTTGCTGTCTTCGAGGTTGGTGCGGAACCTGACCGCGGCCACCACGCCGGCCAGGCTGAACGCCAGCGCCACGCTGCTCCGCACCAGGGCCGCGATGATGGCCACCACCACGGGCAGCATCACCAGGCTGTGGACCACCGACTGTGAGTATCCCTTCTTCTGCCGCGTGAACATGTACACCCAGGACATCGGCAGGGCGAGCAGGAGGCCCGAGAGGCCCGCGATGATCGTCATGAGCAACGCGGCCTGGGGCGGTACCTTCGCGCCCGGTGGTCCCGACGTGAGCAGGCCCCCGCTGTCGCCGATCTGGCCGGTAAGCGGTCTTACTGCCGCCGCCAGGCGATCATGCAACGGCCCGGGCAGAAAACGCCAGAGCGCGAACGCCAGGGCCAACAGGGCCGCGTAGTAGACCAGGACGCCGAAGACGATGTTCTGCTGCAGCTTCGACAGGGCCACCGGCATCGACGCGGTCGTCCTGGATTCGGAACCGGTCGAGGGGCTGGTCACGAGCGTCTGTCCAAGGTGAGACCGCCTCGACGATAACGTGTGCCACGGGGTTTGGCGAGCGTGGAGTCAGTCCAGAGGCCGCAGTCCAGCCTCCAGAGGCCAGAGGCCAGAGCGCAAAGATCGAAGAGAACGGCTCACAGGTCGCGACGGGGTTCAGCGATGACCCGCCGTGATTTTGCCCGGGTGCGCAATGCCATGATGACGGAGCGGCAAACCACGTCGGGTAGCGTGGGCGCGTGCTCCCCCGCCGCTCCTGGCTGCCGCTTCTGGCCGGCGCCGATTCCATCGCCTCACTCGCGGCCCTGGCGCGTACCCTGGGCTTCGGCGATCATGCGCCGCTCGACGACGCGTCGCGTGAGGCCTTCGGGTTTCCGCACGACCTGTACGACGCCCATCTGGCCGCCGGCCCGGGCGCCACTCGTGCGCTGCTCCTCCGGTCGAGGGATGGCGGTTCGCTGCGCCACCAGCTGGGGCGACTGGCCGCCCGCCTGGCCGCACGCGCCCCGCACCTGCTCTGGCTGGTCCTGGTGTCAGACGCCGCCAGCGCCGAGCTCGCGGTGGCCACCTGGACGAGCGATCGATTGCCGCCCAAGGTGGCGGCGCTGCTGGTGGACCGGACCCGTATCCTCGGCAGCGATGTGGAGACCATCGCCGCGTTGGCCGCCGCCGTGGGCGGGAACGATCTCTGCATCCACGCGCGATGGCACGAGCTGCTCGGTCGGGAAATGCTGTCGGGTCGCTTCTACGCCGCGCTCGAGCACCTCGTGGGCGACATGGCGCGCGCGGCGTCGGGCCGGGCCCGGGACGACGACCGCCGCGAGATCGCGCTCCTCAACGTGTCGCGCCTCCTGTTTCTCGCGTTTCTCGAGAGCAAGGGCTGGCTGGCCGGCGACCGGTCATTCCTGGCGCGAGTGTTCGACGACTGCATGCGCAGCGGCGGGGGCTTCCATCGGCGCGTCTTGTGGCCGCTCTTCTTCGGGACGCTGAACACCAGGCCCGCCAGGCGCGCTGCGTCGGCGCGTGCCTTCGGCCGGATTCCGTTTCTCAATGGCGGTCTGTTCCAGCGGTCGGCCGGTGAAGCGCGGGCGCGCACCGTTCTCATTCGCGACGAGGACTGGGCGCGATTCTACGACGAGCTCCTGCTGCGCTATCGCTTCACGGCTCGCGAGCAGAGCGGAGACTGGAACGAGGCGGCCATCGATCCCGAGATGCTCGGGCGGGCGTTCGAGTCGCTCATGGCGTCACGCGAACGCCGGAACAGTGGCGCGTATTTCACTCCGCAGCCGCTGGTAGAGCGCATCACCGAAACCGCGCTGGAGGCCAGCCTGGACGCTCACGGGATTGGCGCCGACCCGGTCTCGCGCGCCTTGCGCGGGCAGGAACCCGATCCCGACGTCGCCGCGACGCTGCGCGCGGTGCTGCCCACGATGCGCATCCTCGATCCGGCGTGCGGCTCGGGCGCGCTGCTGGTTCACGCGCTGGAGGTCCTGACGACGCTGCGGTGCGCCGCGGGCGACGCGCGTGAGCGCCACCACGTGCGACGGGTTGTTCTGACCGAGAGCGTCTTCGGCGTCGATGTGAACCCCATCGCGGTCTGGCTCTGCGAGCTGCGTCTCTGGCTGGCGGTCGTGATCGACTACGACGAGACGGATCCGCTGCGCGTGACGCCCCTCCCCAACCTCGATCACAACGTGCGATGCGGCGACGCACTGGCGGGTGGCGATTTCACCATCGTCTCCCAGCGATCGCGATCTCCCGGGGCGAGTGCCGCGCATGGTGTCGCGGCACTCGCCCGCCTGCGCACCCGGTACGCACACGCCACGGCTGGCCGCAAGCGGACGCTGGCCCGCGCGCTCGATCGAGCCGAGCGCGCCGAAGCCCGGGCCTGGCTCGAAGGACGCCTCGGGGCCATCGCCCAGGAGCGCCGATCGCTGCTCGCCGCGGCCCGTGGGCGCGATCTCTTCGGTGCGCGACGGGGGGTGCTCGCCGGCGAGAGACGCGCGCTCGCGATCCTGCGGGCGCGCGGACGCGAAATCCGCCATCAGCTCACCGCGCTGGAAGCCGGAGGCGCGATTCCCTTCGCGTTCGCCGCGCACTTCCCCGACGTCGCGGCGCGAGGCGGGTTCGATATCGTCATCGGCAATCCGCCGTGGGTGCGTCTCCATCGCATCTCCTCCGATGCGCGTGATCGACTCCGGCGTGATTTCCTCGTCTATCGGGAGGCGGCGTGGGAGTCCGGCGCACGCGACGCGCGGGCCGGGCGCGGATTCGCCGCCCAGGTCGATCTCGCCTCTCTGTTCCTCGAGCGCAGCGTCTCCCTCGCGAGACCGAACGGCGCCATCTCGCTCCTGGTCCCGTCGAAGCTGTGGCGCTCCCTGGCGGGAGGGGGCGTGCGTCGCCTGCTGCACGAGGGTCACGATCTGCGGGTGCTGGAGGATTGGAGCGAGGCCCCAGCGGTCTTCGATGCCGCTGTGTATCCCGCGCTCGTGGTGGCGCGCCGGGTCTCGGAGCCGCTGCCGCCGGATCGCCCGGGCGACGTGCGTGTGGCCGTCCACCGCGGATCGCTGGCTATCTCGTGGAAGGCCGCGAGGAGCACCATCCCGCTGGACCATACGCCCGGCGCACCCTGGCTGGTGCTTCCGCCTGACGCGCGGCAGGCGTTCGATCGCGTGGTGCGCCATGGCGTCCCGCTGACGGAGAGCGGCATTGGCCAGCCGAGCCTTGGCGTGAAGTGCGGCTGTAACGAGGCCTTTCTCGTTCGTCGCGTCGACGGCGTGGGGCGCCGCGCCGGGGTGCGAAGCGGGACGAGGACGGCAGAGGTGGAAGCCGATCTCGTCCGACCGGTGTTGCGCGGAGAGGACGTTCGACCGTGGCGCGCCGGCGCGACGCCTGACCGGAGCATCCTTTTTCCATACGGCGATGACGGTCGCGTGCTGCGCTCGCTGCCACCCGGCGTGCGCGCCTGGCTGCTGCCCTACCGCCGGCAGCTGCTGCAACGAGCCGACGTGCGCGATGGAAAGGCGTGGTGGTCGCTGTTCAGAACGGCCGCCGCTGTCTTCGACCGCCCGCGAGTCGTCTGGGCGGACGTGGGGCGCGCACCCCAGGCGCTCGTCCTCCCAGCCGGGAATCGAACGGTGCCAATCAACTCCTGCTACGTCGTTGTCTGTCGCGACCTGGAGGATGCGCTTGCGCTGGCGGCGCTGCTGAACTCGACGCTGGCGGCGGCGTGGCTGGGCGCGATCGCGGAGCCCGCGCGCGGAGGCTATCACCGCTTCCTCGCCTGGACCGTGGCGCGACTGCCCGTCCCCGACGACTGGCAGCGGGCACGCACCCTGCTGGCACCGCTGGGCGCCCAGGGCGTTGCCGGGAATCCACCATCCCGCAGTGCGCTGCTCGAGGCGGTGCTCGAGGCGTACCGACTGCGACTCGGGACCGTGGCACCACTCCTGGGATGGATGACGCGCTGAAGTCGTCGGATCTGCCCGCGCTGCTGGATCGCATGGCGCGCGCCTGGATCGGTGCACCATGCGCTCAGGCCTCGCTGGGTGCGATCACGTTGGCACCGCACCAGGCGGACGCCGTCGCGAGGCTGCGCGAGATCATCGCCGACTACCGCGGCGCCATGCTGGCGGACGAAGTCGGGATGGGCAAGACCTACACTGCGCTTGCGGTCGCCAGGACGTTCGCCTCGTTCTTCGTGGTCGGTCCGGCGTCGCTGCGCGGCCTGTGGGCCGACGCCCTCGGCCTCAGCGGACTGAGGGGCCGCTTCCTGTCCTTCGAGTCGCTGAGCCGGAGCCGGCCGGACGTGGCGCCACGCGATGCGATCGTGATCGTCGACGAAGCCCATCACGTGCGGAATCCGCGCACCCGACGCTATGACGCGCTGGCGCGATTCGTCGCCGGAGCGCGCGTTCTCCTTCTGTCGGCAACGCCCATCCACAACCGTCCGGGCGAGTTGCGCGCGCAACTGGCGCTGTTTCTCGGCTCGCGCGCCTACACGTTAGGCGAAGCACAGCTGCCCCGGCTGATCGTCCGACGCGGACACGCTGCGCTCACCAGTGGAGCGACGCTGCCGCGCCTCTCTCACCCTCGGTGGCTGCCGATCCCGGGAGCCCCCGCGGTGTTGCGGGCGCTCCAGCAACTCGCGCCGCCAGTCCCGCCGGCGGACGGCGGCGCCGCCGCGGCGCTGATCCGCCTCGGCCTCATCCGCACGTGGACGTCGTCAGATGCGGCGCTTCGCGCTGCGCTGCACCGGCGCGTCCATCGAGCCGCGGCCTTGCGTCAGGCGCTCGACGCGGGCCGATTCCCAACCCGTCGCGAACTCACCGCGTGGACCCTGTTCGATGATGCCATGCAGCTGGCCTTCCCGGAGCTGGTGGCGCGCGAGCAAGCGGTGGCCGATGCCGGCGCCGTGCGTGCCGCGATCGACGCGCACGTGCAGGGAATCCGTGAGACGCTCCGCGCCCTGGACTCGTCAGGCGACGGCGATGCGGCGCGGGCCGCCATGCTTCGACGCCTGCGCGCGCGGCATCCGTTCGACCGTATCGTCGCCTTTTCGCAATTCGCGGAGACGGTACGCGCGCTGTACCGGGCCATGGAGAGCGACGGTGCCGTGGCGCTGGTGACCGCGAGCGGGGCGCGCATCGCGTCGGGGGCCATTCCACGCGCCGAGATCATCCGGCAGTTCGGCAGCGGCGCAGCCGACACGAGCGGGCGATTGCCGCTCACATTGCTCATCTCCACCGACGTACTCAGCGAGGGGCTGAATCTCCACGGTGCCGCGGTGCTGGTTCACCTCGACATGCCGTGGACCATCGCGCGACTCGAGCAGCGACTGGGCCGCATCAGGCGGCTGGGCGCTGCGCACGAACGCGTGCACGTCTACGCAATCGGTCCCCCCGTGCAGACCCGTTCCCTCGTCACCGTGATTCGTGCGCTCCAGCGAAAAGCGAGAGTCATCGGATCCCTGCTCGGCGCCAACGAGGTGGCGTCCCAGGAACCGCTCTTCGGCCAACGCCTCAGTCGGACGAACCGTCCACCGGAGAGCGATCTGACCGGCTGGAATGAGGCGCTTGGGACCGTGCTGGCCGCCTGGCGTCGCGGGCCCGGGCATGCCCTCGACGATTGCCGTCAGAGTGCAGGCGCGGTACCTGCCGCGCTCGTCCCTGCCTCCCGATCCACGGATCCGTGCCGCGGGATCGCGGGCGCTCCGGCGCGCTCGCCGGCGGAGGCGACTGCCCTCGCCGCCGACTGGCTTGACCGGCCCTGGCAGGCGCTCGCTTTGGTGCGATTGGGGTCGCGCGCCCGGCTACTCGCCGTGGCGCCCGACAAGGTGAGCGAGCATCCGCGCGACCTGCTGGAGGTGGCACGGCGGATCCGCGTCGCTCACCATCAGCATTCGGCGCGCGACACGGGCGGTGTCGACACGCCAGCGGACGCACCGTATTCCCGATCCATGCGCGCCGCTCGTCAGGCGCTCACTCGATGGCTCGACGCAGCGCGGGGCGCGGCGCTCGCGGCGCCGGTCACCGAAGCGCCCTCACGCGAGCACCTGCACGCGCTGCGGCGCATTGCGGAGCTGCGCGCGCAGGTGCCGCGCCACCGGCGGGCACGATTGACCGAACTGGCGGCGAGATGCCGGGAGCTGGTGCTGGCCGCGCGAGGTGCCGGCGCCGAACGCATGATCGGCGAATGGGTGGATTCCGCCGATCGCGCTGGTGCAAGCGGTGGCGCCGAGGACCTCCTGGTCGCCCTCTCGACGCTGGTCGAACCAATCACCGGCCTCGTGACGCCGGCCTCTCCAGGCTTCGAAGCCGATGCCGAGCTCGCGTTCGTCTGTCTGGTGCGGACCTGAGGCGCGCAGCCTGGCCGGCCGTCCCATCCAGCTCTGTCGGATCGCGTCGACTCTGCCGCGCAGTGTCTGCCAGAACCTGCCCTTGGCCGCGGCATGCGCTAACGTTGCCGCATGCCTCACGCTCGCCCGTTCGCTGTCCTGTTCGATCTCGACGGCACCCTTGTCGATTCCATCCAGCTCATTCTGAACGCGGCGCGGCACGCGTTCGCCTCACGACCGGGCCCCGCGCCGAGTACCGCGGAATTCGCCGCCGGAATCGGCCGCCCACTGGTCGACCAGTTCGGCCCGTACGCCTCCACACCCGAAGAGATGGAGGCGCTCATCGCCACCTATCGGGAATACCAGCTCGCGCACCACGACCGCCTGACGAGCGCGTACCCGGGAATCGTGGACGCCGTGCGCGTCCTCGGCCGCGAACAGTGCACGCTGGCGGTGGTGACCAGCAAGATGACCGCGATGGCGCAGCGCGCGCTCATCCACGTCGGACTGCACGCAGACATCGCGCTGGTCATCGGGTGCGACGCCACCGAGCGGCACAAGCCCGAGCCCGAACCGGTCCTTCTGGCACTGGAGCGACTCGGTGCCTCCGCGAGCGACGCGGTCTTTGTCGGCGATTCCCCCTACGACATGGCGGCGGGACGTGCCGCGGGTGTCACTCCGGTGGCGGCACTCTGGGGCGCATTCCCCCGTAGGGTGCTCGAGGACGCCGGGGCCCGCTACGCGCTCGACGAGGCGGCGGAGCTCCCGCGTCTGGTGCGCCGGCTCCGTCGGCGCGCGCCGTAGAACCGAGCCGCGCTCTTCAAACCTTTCGGCCGGCCAGACCATCTGACCCCACGAGCGTTGAAGGCCGACCAACGCATGACGGTGCCGATCAGAATCGACAACGATCTTCAGCAGGACGACCGCAACGCGTCCGACGTCGCGCTGGCTGCGGCCGGCGACCGGCGGGCGTTCGAGCGGCTGTATCGCGGCAACGTGACTCGGGTCTTTTCGCTCTGCGTCAGAATGAGTGGAGACCGGGGGCTCGCCGAGGAGCTGACGCAGGATGTCTTCGTGCGGGCGTGGCAGAAGCTGGAGCAGTTTCGCGGCGACAGCGCGTTCGGAACCTGGCTGCATCGCCTGGCGGTCAACGTGGTGCTCAACGCGAGAAAGGCGGAGGGACGGCAGCGGAGCCGATTCGGCACCGGTGATTCGGACGACGAGAACGAGTTTCCGGCGGCGACTCCCGCGGCTTCACCGGGCGACGCAGTGGATCTCGAGGCGGCGATCGGGCTGCTGCCACCGGGGGCGCGTCGGATCTTCGTTCTGCACGACGTGGAAGGCTACAAGCATGAAGAAATCGCGGAGATGCTCGGCATCACCGCCGGTGGAAGCAAGGCGCAGCTGCATCGTGCCCGGCTTCTCTTGAGGGAGGCACTCGATCGATGACCGACAATGCGATGACCTGCGCGCAGCTCGACAGCGTGCTCGCCCGCTATCTCGAAGACGAACTGGACGCGCCGGCACGCGCATCAGTGGACGCACACCTGAGCGCGTGCCGGCGGTGCGCCGGGCTGGTGCGCGATCTCCAGAGCATCCGGCACGACGCCGACGCGCTTTCCGCACTGGAGCCGTCCCGCGATTTGTGGGAAGGCATCGCCGAGCGGATCGCGGCACCAGTGATGGTGCTCGAAGCGCGCACGCGGGCGCGGTTCCACGTGTCACGTTCGGTTGGGCTGGGCGTAGCCGCTGCGGCCCTGATCGCCGCCACCGCGACGCTGACCTATCTCCTGGCGACGCGACACGCGGGACTCGCCCCGGAGTCTCCGGTCGCGTCGACCGAACGTGGACTGCCAACCGGTGACACCGCAGTCGGCATCGCCGGATCCGGTCGCGCGTCCCTGTCGCCGACCATTGCTCCGTCCGGCGCCGGTGCGCGCGGCACCATGGTTTCCGCGACGCGCACTTCCGTCCCGGCCACGGTCACGTATGATCAGGCCATCGGCCAGCTCCGCGGCATCCTCGACGTGCGACGCCAGGATCTCGATCCGGCCACCGTCGCGGTGGTCGAGAACAGCCTGGCGACGATCGACCGGGCGATCAACGACGCCCGCACCGCCCTGGCCGGTGATCCGGCCAGCGCGTACCTGACCGATCAACTCAACAAGGTGCTCGAGAAGAAACTCGGGCTCCTGCGTACGGTGGCCCTGCTGCCGCCGCGCGCCTAACGAATTCCCGACGATGAACAGAACCAGAGCTCTGCTCGCCCTGACCGCGATCGCGCTCCTCACCGCGCCCGTACTGCCGGCCCAGTCCGGCACCGAGCGCAACCTGGACCGCCTCGCGGACCGGATCAGCCGCGAACTGGAGCGGAGCGTCGAACAGGCGATTCGCTCGGTCGCGCTGGCGCTCCGCGATCTGCCGTATCGCGTGGGCGACCACGACCTGCCGTACCGACTCCACGACCGCGACCTCCAGGATGGCGGTCAGCGGATCGACACCACGTTCGCCTTCTCACGGACCGGCCTGATCGACCTGACGAGCGTGTCCGGCGACATCGTCGTCACCGGATGGAATCGCGACCAGGTGCGCGTGAACGCCCGGACCGAGCACGGACGCCTCGGCTGGCGCCTCACGTCGTCGCGCGTCACCATCCAAACCGAAAGCGTTCGCGGCCGTACCGGCGATACCCGCTACGAGCTGTCGGTGCCGCAGGGCGTACGGGTCGTCCTTCGCAGTACCTCCGGTGATCTCACGGCGAACAACATCCACGGCCCGGTAGACGCCAACACCATCAACGGCGATGTCGAGGTCACCGATGCGATCGATCGGGTGGGGCTCCGCAGCCTGTCCGGCGACATCCACGCCTCGCGCCTGGCCGGCGACATCGAGGCCGGATCGGTGAACGGCACGATCCAGCTCGAGGACGTGGAGGCGCAATCGATCCAGCTCGGCTCCACCAGCGGCGATCTGGTGTTCCGGAACGTGCGCACCAGGAGCGCGTCGGCCTCCACCGTCAGCGGGGACGTCGAGTACCACGGGACGATCGAGTCCGGCGGCCAGTACGATTTTCACTCACACTCCGGGAGCGTTTCGCTCTACATCCCGGCGAACGTGAACGCCCAGTTCAGCGTCGCCACCTTCAACGGCGACCTGGACTCCGGCGGCTTTCCCATCACACTGCAACCATCCAGAAACCGGCAACGCGGACAGCGCCTCGAGTTCACCCTCGGGTCGGGGGGTGATGCCCGCGTCGTCGCCGAGACGTTCAGCGGCGACATCGTGCTCCACCGCGACAGCCGGCGCTGAACCGGAGACTGCCCGTGAGATCTTCTTCCCTCCTCGTCGCCGCGCTCCTCGCTGCCGCGCCGGTCCTCGGCGCTCAGGAACGCTCCACCGACTCCACGTTCCACTGGACCGGCGTCATCCCGGCGGGACGGCGGCTCTACGTGCGCAACCTCAATGGCCCGATCCAGGTGGACCGCGCATCGGGAAACCGCGCCGAGGTGACAGGCGTGAAGTGGGTCGACGACTCTCGCCGGTCATCCGACACGCGGCGCCGCAGCAATTCGCCTGACGTGCGGATCGAAGAGCGCCAGGTGGGTTCCGCCGGCGACGTCATCGTCTGCGCGATCTGGTACGACAACACGAACTGCGACGAGGACGGGTACGACGTGCACGGAAACAACAGGCGCTACCGTGACGACGACGTGTCGGTCGAGTTCACCGTCCACCTGCCGGAAGGGGTGAAGCTCGTCGTGAGCTCGGTCAATGGCGCGCTGGATATCGACGGCGCGACTTCGGACGTCGACGCGCACACCGTGAACGGCCGGGTGACGGCCACGTCGTCAGGCGGCCCGGTCACCGCGGGGACGGTGAATGGCGACGTCGAGGTGCGCATGGGCACGCTCGGAGACCGGGACCAGCGGTTCAGCACCGTGAACGGGTCGATCACCCTGTACGTACCTGACGGCGTGGACGCCGACGTCGACCTGACCACGGTGAACGGGTCGATCGGATCCGATTTCCCGCTGACCCTCAATGGCCGGATCAATCCGCGGCACATCCGCGCGACCATCGGCAAAGGGGGACGCACGCTGCAGCTTCACACGGTGAACGGAAGCGTCGACATCCGGAAGCGCTAGCAGTTCGCTCGACGCCTTCGCGGGAGTCGTGGGCGTGCCGCGCCCGCGGCTCCCGCGAGTCGCTTCGGTGTATTCGGGTGGGCCTACCGCGCCCTTATATTGCGGCGAGAGGTCCACCATCCGAGGAGTAACCATGGGTGTCTCGTATCGGCCCATTGATGCCACGGGAATTCGCACCGGCGAGGAGCGAGCGACGCTGGTGCGGCGCACCTACCTGCTCGTCCTGGCGAGCGTGCTGGTCACGATGGCCGGCACCGGGTTCGCGCTCAGTCAGCCGGCCGTCCTCCAGGCGGTTGCGGCCCACCCGATCATCACGTTCATCTGCATGTTCGCGCCGTTGTTCGCCGCCCAGCGTTTCCGTGACGCGTTCCCGGCCAACATCGGCCTGGTGTTCCTGTTCACGTTCATCGCGGGGATGATGATCTCGCCGTTGATCTACGTGTACGGGCAGTCGCAGCCCGGGGTCGTGGGGCAGGCCGCGCTCATCACCGCCAGCACGTTTGGCGTGCTCACCGTCTACGCCTGGACCAGCCGCCGCGATTTCAGCGCCTGGGGCGGGTTCTTCACGATCGGGCTCTGGGTGCTGGTCATCACGTCGTTCATCAACATCTTCGTGCGGAGCGCGACGGCGTCGCTCTGGCTCTCGGCGGCGGCGGTGCTGGTGTTCGGCGGGCTGCTGATCTTCGACACCTGGCGGCTGCGGAATCGATTCGGGCCCGACGACTACGTTCTGGCCGCGGTCGCGATCTATCTGGATCTGCTGAACATGTTCGTCGCGATCCTGAGTCTGCTGGGAGGAGGCCGCCGGAACTCCTGACGCTTGTCGGTCGGGAGCGCGCCGCCGAGGCGATCGCGCTTCCGGCCCGGTCAGGACGGCTCGATCGCCTGGTCGATCGCCGCCGCCAGCATGAAATCGCGGCGGGTGATGCCTCCCGCCGAATGCGTGCTGAGCTGGCACGTGACCCGGGTGTAGCGGATGTCGATATCCGGATGATGATCCATCCGCTCGGCGGCATCGGCGATCCGGTTCACGAACGCGATGGCGTCCCGGAAGCCGGCGAACTCGAACGTGCGGGTGATGGCCGCGCCGCGGCGGGACCAGCCGGAGAGGGTCCCCAGCTCGCGCTGGACTTCGATGTCCGACAGCGGATGAGCCATCGCGGATTCCGGCAAGGCGTGGCAGCAACTACAGCGTTAGGCAGTCGAGCCGCGGCCCCTCCCGGCACCGCGGTCGTCCCAAGATACGCCGGGAGAGACCCGTCCGCTTGCGCCGTCAGGCCGACGGCGGCAGGCGCGTGTGCCAGTCGGTTTCGCGCTGGTACGCCGCCCCGAGCCGGAGCAGGCGCTCGTCCCGCCCGCGCGCCGCGATGAGCTGAAAGCCCACCGGAAGTCCGTCCGCCGAGAAGCCGCAGGGAAGCGCGAGCGCCGGCACGCCCGCCATGTTCTGCGGCGAGTTGAGTCGCGTGAAGCTGTCGACCAGGTGAGCCTCGCGCCCGTTGATGTGGGCGACGTGCTCACCGATGTGGGGTGGCGGGGCCGGAATCGTGGCACCGACCAGAAAATCGACCCGCGCGAAGATGCGCGCGAACACGGAACAGGCCGCTTCACGCACCGTCATCGCGCGCAGATAGTCGACCGCACTCCAGCGGGATCCCCCCTCGAGCCGCTTTCGCACCAGCGGACCGTACCCCTCCGGACGCGCGCGCAACATCGGATCGTGGTACGCCAGCGCCTCGGATGCCGTGATCACGACGGATGCTTCCTGGACGGGATCCAGGCCGGAGACGTCGACCGCCTGCAGCCGGCCGCCGAGACGTCGCAGACGGGTGAGCGCCCCCTCCACCAGCGTCTGTACGGCGGTATCCAGATCACGCAGGTGGTATTCGGAGATGCCGATCCGCATTCCCCGCACACTCCCGCGTGCGGTTGTGCCACCGGCGTGGCGGCCCAGCATCGCATCCAGCAGCAGGGCGCAGTCCTCGGCGCTTCGCGCGATCGGACCCGCATGGTCGAGGGTGAGACTGAGTGGCACCACATCGTCGGTCGACACCCGGCCGCGGGTGGGCTTGAGCCCGGTCACGCCGCAGCAGGCAGCCGGAATACGGATCGAGCCGCGGGTATCGCTGCCAACCGACAGCGGGCCGAGCCCGGCCGCCACCGCCGCCGCCGAACCGCCTGACGAGCCGCCCGCCACTCGCGTGAGGTCCCAGGGATTCCGCACCGGGCCGAAGTGTTCGTTGTCGCTGGTGACGCCTAACGCGACCTCGTGGAGATTCGTCTTGCCGACGATGATTGCCCCGGCGCGACGCAGGCGTCGCACCACCGGCGCGTCGCGCTCGGCCACCAGACCATCGCCGAAGATCAGGGACCCGGCGGTGGTCGGCGCTTCGGTCGTGAGAATCAGATCCTTGAGCGAGACCGGAACACCGTGGAGGGAACCCAGCTCTCCTTTCCGGGCGGTCCGGCGTTCAGCGCGTTTCGCGGCCTCCCGTGCAGGCTCCTCGAACACCGAGAGATACGCGTTCAGGATCGGATTGAGCTCCGCGATGCGTTCCAGCACCGCGTCGACAATCTCGACCGGTGACACGCGGCGTTGTCGAATGGCGCGCGCCAGCGTGCGGGCATCGGTGGGGCCGGAAGCATAGCTCATAGCTCGGAAGTTGAAGTTCGACGCCGGGTTCGCCTCACGGAAGCCTTTGAGGCCCAACTACTTCCTGCATTACCAGACAGAGTACCGCGGAAAGCGCCGTCTTGCATCTTCGGTATTTGTTCGGTATATGTGAGTCGGAATCTCCGGTTGGCTGAGTGCGGATGCGAGTCTCCGACCTCCGGTCTCCGCCTATGAGCAATGAACTATGAGCTACGACTTGGTGAACCCTTCCCTCTTTCCCATAAGCCAGGTTGACGATGCCGGCCGGCATCGTCCGGTCCCCGGTCTGATCGGCACTCGCAAGGACATTCGCTACTACGACACATTGGCGAAGGGGGTGCTCAATGCGCCGGAATCGACCGGAATGGGATTCTGGTCGATCAACCCGTACGTGGGCTGCGCGTTCGGGTGCGCCTACTGTTATGCGCGGTATGCGCACCGGTATGCCGCCGAGCGCACGGTGGCGATTGCGCCGGCCGCGGCGGTGGCCGAGGAACTCACCGAGTTGCCGCCCTGGCTGGCATTCGAGCGGCGGATCTTCGTCAAGCGGAACGCACCCGAGGTGTTGCGCGCGCAGTTGCGCGCCCGGGATGCTGCGCGCCATTCGCGGAGTCGGCGCGCGTTCGCCGATCGTCTCACACGATTGACCACCGGGGAGCGAATCGCGATCGGCACGGCGACCGATCCTTATCAACCGGCGGAACGGACCTTTCGCGTCACTCGCGCGATCCTCGAGGTTCTGGCGGCGGAGCGTGGTCTCTCGGTCGGCATCGTCACCAAGAGTCCGCTCATTACGCGCGACATCGACATCCTGACGGCGCTCATGTCGCGGTCGACGCTCACCGTGCACGTGTCGCTGATCACGCTCGATCGCGCGCTGGCCCGCCGCATCGAACCGCGGGCGCCGACGCCGGAAGCGCGGCTCCGGGCCGTGGCGCGCCTGTCGGCCGCCGGCATCGACACGGGGGTGAACATCATGCCGGTGCTGCCTGGCCTGACCGACCGGCCCGGGATGTTGCGCGAGCTCGTCAGGCGCGTGGCCGGCGCGGGCGCCTCCCACGTCAGCGCCTGCGCGCTCCGGCTGCAGGCCACGGCGCGGCATCGCTATCTCCCGTTCATCGAAGCGGAGTTTCCCGATCTGGCCGCCCGGTATCGGGCCGCGTACGCCGAGAGCCATCAGATGAGCGACCGGTATCGGGATGGGCTGCGGCGCTTTCTGCGCCGGCAGTGCCGGGAGGCTGGCATCCGCTACGGTGTGGAGAAGGAGGGTGCGGAGGAGCCGCTGGCATTTCGGGCCACGGCGATCGTGCCCGGCGGGCGGGCGGCTGGAGTCGGTGAGCGCGTTGGGGCGCCGCACACGCCCCCGGCGCCGGACGCCGGGGTACAGGGCGAGTTCCATTTCGGGCCGGCCGATGTCACGCGTTAGGCGTTCGCGTCGAAGGCCATGGCCTTTGACCCTTTGGCCTATGACCGATGGCCTTTGGCCTATGACCCATGACCTCTGGCCTCCCAACAACCCATGTCTCTCGCCGCGCTTCGTCAGCAGCTCGCTGTCTTCCTCGCCCCGCCGCGCGCCGGCGGAGCGGCGATACCCACCGGCATCGCGGCGCTCGATCGAGCGCTGTCGGACGGCGGCGTCCCGTACGGCCGGCTCACCGAGATCATCGGCGCACGGGGAAGCGGGAAGACGACCCTCGTCAGGCAGATCGTGGCCGGGGCCATCGCGGCCCGGCGCTGGGTAGCCTATGTCGACGCAACGCGGACACTGGCGCCGCGCGACTGGACCGCCTTCAACGAGGAGCGGAGAACCGGGAAGCGGAAGCGGGGAGAGGCGGAGAAACATCTGTGGGTCATCCGGCCGCCGGATGCCAGCCGGAGTGCCTGGTGCGCGGACGTCCTGTTGCGAAGCGGGGCGTTCGGCCTGGTGGTGCTCGACGGCGGGCCCCCGCTCTCACGGCCGGTTGCCGTTCGCCTCACGCGGCTGGCACGCGATCACGACGCCGCGCTGGTGGTGGTGGGTGACGAGCGGGCGGACCCGGCTACCCGCGCCGGAGGAGGAGTGGGAAGCGCGGTGCGATTACGAATGAGCAGGCGACGACCGGGTGGAAGTCGGAGGGCGGACGGTCGTGGCCACGCTCCTCCCCTCCGGTCGGTCTCGGTGTCCCGGCGCTCGGCGAGCATGCTGTGCGTCGCGGTGGAAAAGGGCGGACGGCATCACCCGGTGGAGGTCAGTTGTGCGATCGACAGGACGCATCGCCTGTGTGCGTATTCCGAGGTTCCCGATCGGCGCGGTGTGGCACCGCGCAATCGCCGAGGGGAACGCGCCGCTCCCGGCGTTCCTGGCGCCAGGCGGCCAGTTGGCGCTCGAGCTGGAGACAGACGACCGGAAGGCGCCGTCCAGCAGCCGGAAACGGCAGGAAGAAGCGAACCCGTCGGCCAGTCCGATGTCGGACTGCGATCCCGGGACACCGGCTTCTCGCTCCCCCGCAAGCGCCGATGTGCCGAGCCGGTCGTCGGGCGCGACGGATTCCTCCTCGCTGGGGAAACCGGGCGGTAACGGACGGCCACTGGGCCCCCCCCCCGCTATTCAGCATACCGCTTCCATCACCGCGGCGCGTCACCATTCCAACGCGTCTCCCATCGTTCCATCGCCGCACTGGGATGATCTCCCCATCGCCCTCGCCGAGGGGCCACGGCTCTGTACAGTCACCACCGCCGCCGCGCACAACCGGGTCCGCGCCGGCATGACAACCACCGAAGCACGGGCGCGATGCGCCACCCTGACCGTGCTCCCGTGGGATGCCACCGCCATCGCCGACGAAGTCCGGCGCGCCACCGCCGCCTTCCTCGCCGCCAGCCCCCAGGTCACTCCCGTCGCCGGTGCGCCGGGACTCTGGTGGGTCGGCGCCGCCGGACTCGAAGCGTTAGGCGGTGAACGCGCGCTGGCAGCCGCCCTGCTGCATCGCGCGCGCCGCTGGCACCCACGCGCCCGCGTGGCCATCGCTGACTCGTGTGTCGCCGCACGCGCCGGCACCTGGGAACTGGCGGGACGGAGACCGGAAGCCGCCAACGCCCCGCACGCACCGGAAACGCCTCCGCCTCCCCTCCGACCCCCGGCCCGCGCTTCCGGCCTCCCCCCGGATTCCCGATCCCGGACGCCCGACCCGATCGTCATCGTGCCCCCCGGCCAGTGCGCCGCCTACCTGGCCAACGTCCCGCTCGGACTCCTCCCCATGGACGAGGAGCTGCGAGACACGCTCAAGGCGTTAGGCATCCCTACCGCCGGCGCGTTCGCCGCCTTTTCCGCGGAGGACGTCGAACGGCGATGGGGAAACACCGGACTCGCCGCCTGGCGCCTGTCACACGGCGAGGACCACCGCCGTCCGCTGCTGGCCCGCGCCGACGCGCCACGGTCCGCGTCGGCCGATCTCGCCCCGAGCGTGACCGCGATGCAACCCGTGCTCTTCCTGGTCCGGGCCGCCCTCGACCGGCTGGTGCGTGAGCTCGTTGCCGACGGACGGGCTGCGGCAACGGTGGCGATCACCCTCACGCTCGACGACCCGCGCAGCGCCCTCCCCGGCGGTTCACCGGCGCATACGATCACGCGCGAAGTGCGCCTCGCCCGCCCGCTCGCACGGCCGGTGCCGCTGCTCGAACGATGCCGCGCCCTCCTCGACCGCTGGACGCTCTCGGCACCGGTGTGCGGCGTGACCGTGGCCATCTCCGCCACCGCACCACTCACCGGCGAGCAGGGCGACCTGCTCGACCCCTCATGGCGCGACCCGGCGGCCGCCGATGCCGCCTTCGCGCGCCTGCGCGCGGAACTCGGCTCCGACGCGGTGGTCTTCCCCGTGGTGCGCGATGAGCACCGGCCGGAACGCGCTGGCGCATGGGTGGGAATCGAAACACCGGACGATGAGCCCCCGATGCCAGGGAGAGACCGGCCACACCGGGAACCGCACCGTGGTACGAGAGACAACCGGAAACCCGGCGTGTTGCGACACCGGCGGATCCTCGAGATCGACGGCGTGGGGCGAAGCGCAAACCCGTCGCCCGGTGACGGCTCCCTGCCACACCTCGCCCGGGCACTCCGCCAACTCGAGCCTCCCGAGTCCGTGGAGGTCGAGTGTGAAGACGGTGCACCGCGCGTGCTCTGGTGGCGCGGTCGACGGGTGCGCATCGAGCGCACCGTCGGACCCGAGCGCCTGTCGGGCGATTGGTGGAAGGACGGATATGCGCGCGATTACTGGCGGTGCGAGGAAGCAGAGGGAGAAGGCGATCTCGTGCTCTTTCGCGATGGCGCAGCCGCGGAAGGCGGCTGGTATGTGCAGGGCTGGTACGACTGATCGCCGCAACTCCTCGTCTTCTGGCTGTGAGCCATGAGCGCTCGGCGCTATGACCGGTTCTTCTGATTACGTCGAACTCCACTGTCACTCCGTCTTCTCCCTCCTCGACGGTGCGTCCGAACCGGAGGCGCTCCTGGCGCGGGCGGCGGCGCTCGGCATGTCGTCGCTCGCGCTCACCGACCACGACGACCTGGGCGGCGCGGTCCGGTTTGCGCAGGCGGCGAGGGAACTTGGCGTCGGCGGGATCATCGGCGTCGAGCTCACGGTTTCGGTGGACGACACCCCTGGCCATCTCGTCCTGCTCGCCGAGACGCGCGAGGGATACGGCAACATCGCGACCCTCATCACCCGTGCCCGCATGGACACGCCCCGCGGCGAACCCACGGTCACGCTCGACACGCTGGCGCGGCATGCGCGCGGCATCTTCGCCCTCACCGGATGTCCGCGTGGGTGGGTACCATCGCGCATCGCCGCCGGAGATCTCGACGGGGCGTGCGAGGCCGCGGCGGCTCTGCTGGATCTCTTCGAGGGGCGCCTGGCCATCGAATGCTGGGATCACCATCTGCCCGAGGAACGCTCCCTCGTCAGGCATCTCATTCCCCTCGCCAGGTCGCTGGGGGTGCCGTGGGTCGTGACCAACGACGTGCACTACGCCCAGCCGACGGAGCGGATCGTGCACGACGTGCTCGGCGCCATCAGGCACCAGCGCCGGCTGGACGAGATGGGCACCCGGCTCCGCCCCAACGGCGAGTGGTATCTGAAGAGCGCGGCCCAGATGCGGCGCCGCTGGCAACAGGATGAGACGGGGCTCCGCGCCACGTCAGGCATTGCCGAGCGGTGCGGCTTCCGGCTCGCGGACCTGAAACCCACGCTGCCGGAATTCCCGCTTCCTCCCGGCGTCTCGGCCGACGAGTACCTGGCGCGGCTGGTGGAACAGGGGGCGTGCGAACGCATCGGCGCGAGCGCCGCGATGCGCGCACGCGGAGTGCCGCCACCGTCTGCCGCTCCCCCCGATCGCATCGCCATCTTCGAGACGCTTCCCGCGCGCCACCGCGCGCAGATCGCGCACGAGCTGGACCTCATCCGCCGGCTCGGCCTCGCCGGATACTTCCTCATCGTCTGGGACATCGTCCGCTTCGCCCGGCGCGCCGGGGTACTCTGCCAGGGACGCGGCTCGGCCGCGAATTCGGTGGTCTGCTACTGCCTGGGCATCACCGCCATCGATCCGATCCGCATGGAGCTGCTCTTCGAGCGCTTTCTGAGCGAGGAGCGCCCCGAAGCCCCCGACATCGACCTCGATTTCGCCCATCGCGATCGCGAGACCGTGCTCCAGTACGTCTACGAACGGTACGGGCGTGAGCACGCCGCGATGGTCTGCGAGCACATCACCTATCGCGGGCGGTCGGCGGTGCGCGACACGGCGCGGGTGCTGGGGTTCTCGGTGGAACAGGCCGACGTATTGAGCGCGCTCTCCGATCGCTTTTCGGCGCGGGCCACCGCCGACGCGTTGCGTGCCGGGACCACCGCCGAGACGATGCTCGGCCGACACTACGACCTCGATCCGCAAAGCGATCGTCCCGGCATTCCCGACGATCCGCGCAAACGCCCCGAAGAATGGAACGCCGAGAAGCTGCTCGCCGAGCGGCTTGGCCAGGACATGGTGCCCGGCACGGAGGCGGCGGCGCGGGCGCGGGCGATGAAGGAATCGGAGCGGCGGAGTACGACAGGTCAGAGGCCAAAGGCCAGAGGTGAAAGGCCCGAGGCGAAAGGCCAGAGCCCAGAAATCGAAGATCAGAATGCCGCCGGCGAGAACCGCTCCTCCGTGGCGCCCGATCCCTCCTCCATTCTGGCGCAGGCCGGTCTCGATCCCGCCGACCGCCGGGTGCGGGTGCTGCCGGATATCGTCGAGGGACTGCACCAGGCGCCGCGTCATCGATCGATCCACGTGGGCGGGTTCGTGCTCACGAAGGAACCGCTGCGCACCGTGGTGCCTATCGAGCCGGCGTCGATGCCGGGACGCACGGTGATCCAGTGGGAGCGCGACGATCTCGATGCCGCCGGCCTGGTGAAGATCGATCTGCTGGGTCTCGGCATGCTCACCGTGCTCCAGGATTGTCTCAAGTACATCCGGGCCACCCGCGGCGTGACGATCGACCTGGGGGCCCTCGACATGACCGATCAGGCAGTGTACGACGACCTCTGTGCCGCCGACACGATCGGCGTGTTCCAGGTGGAGAGCCGGGCGCAGATGAATACGCTCCCCCGCCTCAAGCCGCGGTCGTTTTACGACGTGGTGGTGGAGGTCGCGATCATCCGCCCCGGGCCCATCCAGGGCGAGATGGTGAATCCGTATCTGCGCCGGCGGATGGGCACCGAGCAGATCGAGTACCCGCACCCATCGCTCGAGCCGGTGCTCAAGCGCACGTTAGGCATCCCGCTCTTTCAGGAGCAGGGCATGCAGGTGGCGATCGTGGCCGCGGGATTCACGCCGGGCGAGGCCGACATCCTGCGCCGGGCGATGGGCCACAAACGGTCGCGCGAACGGATGGCGGCGATCTGCGAAAAGCTCATCACCGGGATGCAGCGCAACGGCATCGCCGAAGACGTCGCCCGGCGTATTTACAACCAGATCAATGCCTTCGCCGACTACGGCTTCCCCGAATCGCACGCCGCCAGCTTCGCGCTCATCGTCTACGCCTCGGCGTACCTGCGGCACTACTACGCGCCCGAGTTCACCGCCGCCATCCTCAACGCGCAACCCATGGGGTTCTATTCGGTGGGCACGCTGGTCGAGGACGCGAAACGGCACGGCGTCACGGTGCGCCCGGTGGATCTCACACGCTCGGCGTGGGATCACGCGCTGGAATGTTCCGATGGGACGATGGTCGTACCGCATGATGGCGTGATACGGCAGGCCAGAGGCCAGAGGCCAATGGCCAGAGGCCAGAGCCCGGAGCCCGGAGTCCAGAGGCCACAGGCCACAGGCCACAGGCCACAGGCCCGACCGACGCCGACGGGAAGTCCTCCGCGCACCACGCGTTCCGCACCCGGCACTGCGGCTCCTGTGGTCCGCCTCGGCCTCCGCCTGGTCCGCGGCCTGGGCGCGGCAGCGCGCGAGAAACTGGAGCGCGCGCTGCGCGACGGATCGTTCGCGGACATTCCGGATGTCGTTCGACGCGCGGCCCTCGACCAGGGCGCGTTGCGCGCGCTGTGCGAGGCCGGGGCGTTCGATACGATGGTGGCCGACGTGCCGCCCGCGCAGCGGCGGCGGGTGGCGCTCTGGCGTGTGCTGGATGCGATGCGCGGAGACGCGGGGCCGCTGGCGCCGCAGCGAAACACGGATGTCGGAGAGCGGCCCCACACCGATCCGCTGCTGCCGCGCGCCGTGCGTACGACAACCCACTCGCGCCCACCCGGTACCTCGTCCCGTCAGGCACCCGGCCCCGCCCTCCCTCCCCTCTCCCGGATCGAGCTCACCGACGCCGACTACCGCATGACCGGCCTCTCCCTCAACGGCCATCCGCTGCGCCACCTGCGGCCGCATCTCGCGCCTAACGGGATTCGGTCGGCAGCCGACCTCCTGCGGCGCGGAAAGAACGGCGAACGCGTCGCGCACGCCGGGCTCGTCATCTGCCGGCAGCGACCGGGAACCGCCAAGGGATTCGTATTCCTCTCGCTCGAGGACGAGACCGGAATCCTCAATGTCGTCGTCACACCCAAACGCTTCGAGCGGCAGGCGCTGCTCATCTCGACGTCGCCGCTCCTGCTGGTGCGCGGCACGCTGCAGGTGGAAAGCCGCGTGGTGAATCTCCGCGGCGAACAGTTCCGGGCATTACGCGCGGACGCCGGCGAGGGCTGGGCCAAGGGTCACGACTTCCACTGACCTGCACCAGTCCACACCCTGGATCCGGATTGCTGACAATGACTTGAAAGTCGCCCGCACGGCGCGCCGCCCCTGCTCCGTCGAGGACGCGATTGTCGATACCAAACCGACCTCGTGCACTTCTTGCACCGAGCGTTAAAGCGGGCTAATGTGGCCAGACTCTCCTCCAGGGGTTCCCATGCGACGAGTCACGTTCGCGCCGCTTGGCGCGCTTGGCATTGCCTGCCTTCTGCTATCGTCCGGATGCGGTGGCGGTGGAGACAAATCGACCGGACCGTCCGGTCCCCTGGCCGTCGCACTGGCGTCGGGAGACGGCCAGAACGGAACGGTGGGGCAGGCGGTAGGCACCGCGCCCTCCGTGAAGGTCACCCGATCGTCTCAGCCCGTTTCCGGCGTTGCCGTCACGTTCGCCGTCGCGTCCGGCGGTGGGACAGTTACCGGCGCGACCTCGACGACAAACGCGAGCGGCGTTGCGGCCGTCGGCTCGTGGGTCCTGGGGCACACCACCGGCGCGAACACACTTTCCGCGACGGTTTCCGGCGCCTCCGGAAGCCCGATCACGTTCACGGCGACGGCGGCTGCCGGACCGCCGGCCAAGCTGGAAAAGACTGCCGGCGACAATCAGACCGCGGTTGCGCACCATGCGGTGACCGTGCGGCCAGCCGTTCGGGTCACCGACCAGTTCGACAATCCGATCGCGGGCGCGACGGTGACGTTTGCCGTCACGGCCGGCGGCGGGAGCGTCACTCCCGGGAGCGCTCAGACGGCGGCGGATGGCGTTGCGACTCTCGATTCGTGGACGCTCGGTCCTGCGCAGGGAGCGAACACAATGACCGCCAGCGTGACGGGCTCCGGTATCACCGGGAATCCCGCGACCTTTTCGGCCCAGGGGCAGGTGGTGGTTCTGAATCCGTCCAAGGATACGACGTTCACAACTGGGACGGTGCAGGTGACCAGCATGACGATCGCTGCGGGGCGCACGGTCACCGTTTCCGGCGACGTGACAATCGATGCGGACGAAGCGGTCGACGTCTCCGGGACGATGCAGGGGAACTGCGTTGCGATCGCGATCAACAGTGAGCAGGCCGTCAGCGTGACCGGTACGCTGGACAACAGCTGCGCCGTGCAGCCTGAGAATCCTCCCCGCCTCAAGATCTACGCGGGCGGTGGTTTCACCATCGAGGGGGCTACGATCCGACGGGCTGGTGCGCTCGAGATCGAGAACGACTCCTCGCTCACCGACAACGACTTCTTCATCGCGGGCTCGAGCGTCGGCTTGGAGGCCCACTCGCAAAACACCGGTGCGGCGGGCACGCCACTGGTCTGCGGCAGCGTGGGTCACTCGAATTTCCCGGCGCCGCCTGACGCTCCGAGCGGCTCGGCGGGGCAACATGGTGGTAACGGGAGCGATGGCGCGACGTTCACCCTGCAGTGCCGCGGCGCCGATCTCGCACTGGCAGGAGGCGCCGATGTCGAAGGGCAGAACGGTGGCAACGGTGGCCCGGGCACGCACAACAGCCAGACATCCGCCGATGCGTCAGGCGGGAACGGAGGCAAGGGCGGTTTGATCCGCGTGCGGTCGACCGGAAAGCTGGTGTTCGTGGGAAGCGGCAACCGGATCAAGTCGGGTAACGGGGGCATCGGGGGGTCGGCCATTGCGACCGGCGTGCCGGGCACCGTGAATCCGGCCAAGGCTGCGAACGGGAAAGCGGTAGGTGGCGACGGCGCGTCCCCGGGCCTGGTCCAGATCTCGGGCAGCGGCGGAATTCAGGTCACGGACCCGTTCACGATCGAACTCGGGAGTGGCGGCCAGGGCGGCGTGGCGACCGCGACGGGCGCGAACGGCACGCCGGGCGTCGGGACCGCGCGCACGCAGGACGGTGGTGATGCCGAGTCGCACGGTGGCAAGGGCGGAAGCGTGCCGGCCGTGTCGCTCACCGCGTTTGGCAACGTGATCGGTGCCGGCAATGCAACCGTCACCGGCGGCGTCGGAGGGATGGGCGGAGCAGCCACCTCCGCCGGCGGCAATGGAGGCGACGGCACCGACGCCCTCAAGGACGCGGGCTACGGTGGTGCGATCAAGACCTTCGGCGGCATGGGCGGTGACGCGCTGGCCAAGGGACTGGGAACCGGCGCTCCGCTGATCGCCCCGGGGGGTGCGGGAGGATTCGGCGCGTGGTCCAATGGGAACGGCGGCCTGGGATGGAAGGAATGCCCCGACCTGCAACACGGGGGGCGCGGCGGCAACGGTGGGCCGGCCAGCGGAGAGGACGGCCTGGGAGGCATGGGACTGGGAGGCAAGGCTGCCGACGGAGGCTACACGATCATCACCACCGCCAATGGCGGGAACGGACGCGACGGACAGACTCACGGCGTCAAAGGAACAAAAGGGGCGCAGTCGACCACTCTCCATGGCGCAGGTACCGTCACCAGCAGCTTCAATGACGGCGTGGACGGCAAGGACTGCGCGCAACTCAGCACCCAGACCATCGATGCAGTTCACGTCGTCGGCGACACGGCGTGCCCGCAAACCCTCGGCACGTTCACCGTCACCAACAACGGCACCACTCCCATGGACATCAGCAGCGTCGTGGTCGGCTCGACGGTCATCGACATCGTGGGAGGAACGGTCACCATTCCTCCGGGGGAGAGTCGCACGGTCACGGTGAAGTTCAACTGTTCACAGGCCAAGTCGTTCACCGGTCAGGTCAAGGTCACTGCCACCCAGGGGTCGGAAAGCGTCGACCTCACGGTCGATGTGCACGGCACGGTGAGCGTCAAGGTCGTGACCCTGGGCAATGCCTACGGTCCTTTCCCGGCCGGAACGCAAATCCCGCTGTCGGCGTTCTCCGGCGTCACGATCGCGCACCCCCATCTCCCAAATTGCGACAGCGACCACATCCACGGCCCGTCGTTCTTCATCAACTCCGGAGGGACGTTCGGCCCGTTCGCGGACCAGAATCCCTCCGGATGCGGAATCGGCAAGATCACCAGCATGGTGATCCCCGCCAACTGACGCGTCAGCCAGGGCCGGGCCTGCGGCCCGGTCCTGCCTAACGCGGTGGGCGCTGCTCGCGCAGCAGCGTATCGTAGTCGGCCGGCGTATCCACGTCGAGCGGCATCGCGTCATCCACATCCACGACCTGTAACCGTTCCCGGTTCGCGTCGATGTAGTCGCGTGCACCGCGGTCCCCCTCGAGCGCCTGCAGATCGGCGAACAGCGAACGATCGAACAACACCGGGTTGCCGCGCCGCCCCCGATAGCGCGGCGCCACGATCGGACGCTCCCCGCGCCACCACGCCTCCATCAACTGGTCCAGCACCAGCCCATCAACCATCGGCTGATCGCCGAGTGCGACGAACGCGGCCGCCACATGCGGGGGCAGCGCGGCCACCCCCGCACCCAGCGACGACGACATGCCGCGGGCCGGCTCCGGATTCACCGCCCACAACACCTCGATCCCGCTGAGCGCGGACCGAATCGCGCCTCCGTCGGGGCCCACGACCACCACCACCGGGTCGATCTGCGCCGCCCGCAAGCGATCCACCGTGGTACGGATCACGGTCGATCCGGCGAACGGAGCAACGAGTTTCTGGGCGCCGAAGCGGCGCGCCAGCCCCGCCGCCAGGACGATCCCGGCCGCGCTGCTCCGGCGACCCGGCGCCGCCCCGCCCTCGCTGGGCCGCTGGCGATGGAGGCGGACCCCCGCGTGAAGCACTGTGAGCGGCAGCCGAACGCAGTTCATGCGTGCCGATGGTACGGTCGCCTTGAGCGTCTTGAGCAGGTCGTCCACGGTGAGCGTCTCGACCTCATCGAGCGGCGCATTCCGGACCAGATCGGTCAGGACCGATGCCGACGCGACGCAGATCGCGCACGCATTCGCCGTGAACCGGGCGTCGCGCACCATCCCACCCTCCACCAGCAGTTCGATGCGCACGCGATCGCCGCACAGTGGGTTGGTCCCTTCCTCCGCAATCGTTGGCGCGACCAGGGATCCACGATTCCGCGGCTTGCGGAAGTGGGCGATGAGGGTCGGACTGTAGGGATTCGTCATCTGCTAGGTGACCGCTCCCCGATCGCGCGCCGGGCGGTACGGCGGGAACCGGAACGCCATGTCGCGCGTGAGAAACCCGCCGTGACCGAGTCCGGCCATCCAGGCCGCGTCAACCGGCAATCCAGCCAGCAGACGCGGCAGCACCAGATCCACGACGGTGGCGCGCGAGAACAGGCCACACGACGGCACGCCAATCACCGGAATGTCGCCCAGCCGTGCCATCCACAGCAGGCTGCCCGGATGCGCGGGCACGCCGTGTCGTTCCACCCGCGCGCCAACGCGGTCGAGTGCCTCGAACGCCGGGTCGAGCGGATCCATCGGACGAGAACCGGCCACGGTAACCACCGAGGCACCGGCGGCCACGATGTCGCGGATCGCCGATGCAACCGCGTCCGCCTCTGGGGCGACGAACCGCGGCTCGAGGAGTCGCGCCCCGAACCACTCGACCTTTTCGGCCAACGCGTCGCGAAACCGGGCCGATGCGCGCTCCCCCAGCGACTCCTGGACGACGGCTCCCACCGTGACAGGGCCGAACGGCCTGACCGCAACCAGCCCATTGGCGCTCGAGGCCAGCGACTCGGCCTGCACAACTATTTCCTCCGCAATCAGGAACGGAACGATCTTGGCACGTCCCACGTGTTCACCGGAATCCACCACCTGACCGTCGAACAATGTGTACAGGCCGAGGCCGCAGAGCCGGTTCACGTCCATCAGCCCCGCCACGTTCACCTGGAGGATGCCCCGGTGCTGCGCCACGAGCGGCCAGTGTCCGGCGCTCAGCTGGCCCGGTGCGACACCGGGGCCTGCGGCGGCGCGCGCCAGTCGCGATCCGGCGTCGCTCTCGTGCAGGTCGTCGGGCTCTGGCGCGAGCAGGTGCAGTTCGTCCCACGGCAGTTCGCGAAGTCGGGCGTTGTCGTCCGGGGCGAGGATGCGGCCCTTGGACAGAGCGACGCGGCCGGAGGCGTCGGCGACGTCGCGCGCCAGGACCCACCCTTCCATCGCGGCGTCATCGAACGCGGCGCGCCTGACGCGGACGGTCTTCACGCGGTCGACGCGCGTCCCCGATCGCGATCGCGCATCGCACCACCCGGGCGCCGCCGGTGTACGGCGTAGGCTTCGGCCAGCACGCTGAGCGCGATTTCCTCGGCCGTGGCGGCGCCGATGTCGAGCCCGACCGGAACCCGGACGCGCGCCAGTTGGTCGGGGGGTACCCCGTCGTCGGCGAGGAAGTCGAGCAGCGCACCACCACGTCGGCGGCTGCCCAGCAGCCCGACGTAGGCCGCGTCGCTCGCCAGCACGGCTCGCAACACCGGCAGGTCGTACTTGTAGTCGTGCGACAGCAGCACCACCAGCGACCCGCTGCCTAACGGCAATCGGCCTGCGATCTCGGACGGCATGCCGACGATGATCTCGTCGGCATCGGGGAAGCGTTCGCGGGTCGCGAACCGTTCGCGCCCATCCACCACCACTGTGCGGAGGCCCAGCACCCTGGCCATCGCCACCAGGGGCATCGCCACATGGGTCGCGCCGAACACGATCAGCGTGATCGGCGGCGCGTGGGGCTCGAAATACAGCCGATGCGCCTGCCCTTCGGCGCTGACGCTGCGCACCACCGGCACGCCGCCCGCCAGCAGCTCGCGCGCCGCGGCCTCGGCCGCGTCGTCCAGCGCCGACGATCCCAGCGTGCCGGTTCGTGGCTCGTGTTCGCGGATCACCAGGCGCGTGACGGCGCCATCGAGCGGGGCGACCACCACCGTGCGGCGACCGGCGTCGGCCTCCCGGCCTGCTTCATCGAGCGCGCGCGCCACCGGGTCGGCGGGATCGGTCGGGTCCACCGGCTCCACCAGCACCTCCACGGTGCCGCCGCACGTCATTCCGAGCGCCCACGCGTCCTCGTCGCCTAACGACATGGAAACGAGCGAGGGCACGCGCGCCGCGAGCACGCGGGCCGATTCCTCGATCACCCGCGCGTCGACGCAGCCGCCGATGGTCACTGAACCGAGGATCCGTCCGTCGGCGTCCACCCACATCTTGGCCCCCGGGCGTTTGGGCGAGCTCCCCTCGGTCCCGATGAGCGTGGCCACGGCGGCGCGCGATCGCGGCAGCTCCTGCGACGACATGACTGTAAGATCGACGCCGCGGACGCCGTTTTCTAGGTCGGCCCCGGGGATTACTCGGTGGTCGTCGACGGGCCGATCCCGTCGCCGTCGGGCTCGGGCGGCACCACGCGACCCCGCCAGGTCACCGACCACGTACGCACCTGTCCGGGATCGAGCCACTGGGCACGCTTCCAGTCCCCCAGCGCGTCGGTCAGCGAGTCGGGGGCGCCGAGGCACGGCTGAAACGCCAGGTTGGTGTTCGGACGCTGCCGCTTGTTCGGACTCCAGCCCCCCCGGTTGATCCAGAGACCGAACTGACCGACCTCTTTCGTATCGAACGCCACTTCGAGCTCCACGCTGCCCTCTCGCAACCGCGCGTACCCCCGCCCCGCCGGCATGTCGACGAACAGCTTGCAGGCGTACTCCTTCGCCACGTTGTAGGGGGTGAGGAAGTCGAGCACCCGTCCCGCCGCGCGCACGAACGGCCAGTGGTGGAGCGAACGCGCGTCTCCCATCACCACCCGATGCGCGGCGTAGACGCGCATCGGGGCGCCCTCGGGCAGCAACAGCTGGGTCTGCGGCGTGAGCGGAATGAGCGGATGCCCCGCCCAGATGAAGGGCACGCGATCGGTGGCGTCGTTGACCGCATGGTAGGTCATCACTACCGCACCGTCCGGCGCCACCCGCGCCACTCGCGTTAGGCGGTACGGCATCCGCCGCCCTTCCCAGGTGGTCACGATCGCCTGACCCTCGGGGCCGGTCTCGATTTCGAGCTCCGGGACCTGCGACCACAGCTCGCCATGGTCGGGAAGCTCCACCCCGCCCCAGGCGCGCACCCAGCCTGGGATCCGGCAGGCGCTGACCGTCGGGAAACACTCGTCCATTCCGCCGCTGTCCGCTGTCTCCGCGTAACTCGCGCCCTCCTTGGGCGGCGCGAACGGAATGCTGTCGCTGTGCCAGAGCCATTGCCGGCCGGCGAGCTCGAGTTCCACGATCTTCCCGGCCAGCGACGGGATACAGACCACCCGGCTGTCGCCGCCGCGCACTTCCACGTACCCGAAGTCCGAAGGCGCCGGAAAGTGCCTCTCCGGTCTGGCACGAAATGGAAACCGCACGGGAAGCGTGGGCGTCGGGCTACTCCGGATCCAGCGCTCGCCGGTCGAGCGCGATCCCGCGGGTACCAAATATGTTCGCCACCGCCTCGCCGATGCGATTGTTCGGGGTGCTCGCACCGGCCGTGATTCCCACCCGCACCGGCCCGGTGCGCGGCATCCAGTCCCGCGCCACCGCCTCGTCGTCGTGGCGGCCGGTGGGTCGATATCGGATCTCGTTCGCGGCCGGATCGATGTTCGCGGCGTCCTCGACATGATAGGTGGTCACCTTCTCGGCGCACAACGCGGCCAACGACAGCGTATTGCTCGAATTGAACCCGCCCACCACCACCATCGCGTGCAGCGGCTCGTTCAAGAGCGCCAACACGGCGTCCTGGCGATCCTGCGTCGCCGAGCAGATGGTGTCGAAGGTGCGGAAGTGCCGCTCCCGGTAGGGGGCGCCAAAGGCGCGTTCCACCGCTCGGCCCACCTCCTCGCCGATCGCGAGCGATTCGCGCGCCAGCATGGTGGTCTGGTTGGCCACACCGATTTGCCGCAGATGCTGCACCGGCTCGAATCCCGGCGACACCGCGTGGGCAAATCGCGCGCGAAACGCGGCCACCCGCGACGCATCCGGTTCACCGCCACCCAGCGCTTCAATGAACTCGCAGACCAGCCGCGTCTCACTCATGTCGCGCACGATGACGTAGTGTCCGTCGGCAAAACGCCGCACCTGCGATGCCGTCGCCCGCGTCTCCTCGTGGTACCACTTCCCGTGGATCAGCGCGGTGAAGCCGTCGCGGGCATAACTCTCGACCCGCTTCCAGACGTTCAGCACCGACCCGCACGTCGTGTCGACCACGATGCAGCCGCGTGCACGCAGTGCCTCGAAGTCGCGGATGGTAACGCCAAACGCCGGCAGCACCACCACGTCATCGGTCCCGACCTCCGCGTAGTCGAACCGCGGCTCGTCCTCTCGCTGGTCGTGCGGGCCCAGAATCACGATCCCCATGCGCCGCAGCTTCTCGTTCACGTGCGGATTGTGGATGATCTCGCCGGCCAGGAAAATGCGACGGTCGGGAAACTTGCGGCGCGCCTGGTACGCGTATTCCACTGCCCGCTCCACGCCATAGCAGAAGCCGAACTCGCGCGCCAACTGCACCGTCACCTCGCCTACCGTGAGCACCCCCTCGCGTTCCCGGAGAACATCGACGATCCAGCCCGCATAATCCGCAGACAGGTCGCCCTGCACCTCGGCCTTGAGGCCTAGGCCCTTGCGGTAGTACGTGTCGGGAAGAGGGGACACCATCGCGTGTGGAATATAGACGCAGGTCGCCCGGGCCGAGAAACAGTTGGCTGACCCGAGACGGCGCCTGCCACACTCAGGACGCTCCCGGTGATGAGACGGCGCTGGCACGAGCCTGCTCGGTGGCAAGCCGGAACGGGGCCAGCAGCGTCAGAAGCTCCGGCGGCCATGCCCGCCTGGTGATCCGCGCTCCACTTGATTGCGCGCACACCAGCACCAGATAGCCGGTACATCGCAACTGGCCGCCACTGCCGTGGATGTCGAAGCTGAGAGTCAGCGACGTGGTTCCGACTTTGCTCACGTACGCGCGGACCTCGAGTCGCTCGTCGAGCACCGGCGGCGACACGAACTCCATGTGCATCACCCGTCGCGGAATCGATATGCGGAAACGCTCATGGAGCGCGCTGAGCGGCACGCCCACGGCACGGAACAGTTCGGACTCGGCGAGCTCGAAGAAGCGCGTGTAGGCGTCGTATCGGATAATGCCCATCGGATCGACGTCGCTCCACCGCACATACTCGTGCACCACGAAGGGGCGCGGGGGATTCACGCGGTTCTCCGGCCATCGGCCCGAATCGCGTGCGCCGAACCGACAATCGCGTTCTCAGCCGTCACGAATCGATGTGGGGAATCAGGCGTGCGCAGCTCGAGGCAAGGGGAACCGGAGCGGTGCCGGCGAGGAAATCTAGCGCCGGGCGGGAATGGGGGAGACTTCGCTTGCACGCCGTTGGATCGACACGTAAGCTTGGCCGGAATGTCGCTCCTCCTGCGCCACGATCCTGTGAGCCACGCCCTGTTGTCCGTCGACTCGTCGGAGGTACCGTTCGTCTTCGTCGGCGAGCGCCTCTGGCTCGACTTCGTGAACACCGACGACGCGCGCCGAGGCGTGCGAGTCGACGTGCTTCGCGATTTTGACACGCTCGTGCGATGGCTCGAGACGACGCGCGTTCTGGATGCGGAGCGCGCCGTCGGCATCGCTCGGCGCGCCGTCCAGCAGCCCGCTGGCGCCGCCGCCGCCCTCGTCGATGCGCGCCGGGTACGGGCCGCCCTCCGCACGTTGGCGGAGCGTGGCGCCACCTCGGAGCGCACCCGCGCCGACGCGCTGCTGGAGATCAATCGGGTCCTGGGCAGAAGCGCCGGCACCCGCCGGGTGGAGTGGCGGTCGGACGGTTCGTTTCGGCAGAGCTTCGTTCCCGTCGGCGACGCCTTCGCCGGGCTGATGATTCCGGTGGTCGAGTCGGCCGCCGAGGCGCTGGTCCACAATGAGCTGGTGCGTGTGCGACAGTGCGCCGACCCGCGGTGTCCGCGGGTCTTCTACGACTCCACCCGGAACGGACGGCGGCGATGGTGCGACATGGCGACCTGCGGGAACCGCGCCAAGGCCGCGCGGTTCCGCGCCCGTGGACGCGCCGACGACCGCCACCCCACGAATGTCCCGCCGGTGCTACCGGGCGAAGAAGTCAGCGCCTAACGAGATGGCGCCTGGCGCGGGCGCCGGTCCGTTGCGAACCACGCTCCGCCCGCCGATACACGGCTCGCACCAGGAATCGATCGGCGCTCCGGTCGCATGCCCGCGGTGACCGTGATCCGTACCTGGCTCGAGATGCACAGTCCCGAGCAGCTGCGCCGGGCCCCGTCCCCCGAGCCTTCCGCGGCGCTGGATCACGTGCGTTGTGATGTCGCCCTCTACCGCGCCCTGTACGCGTCGGTGGGGCGCGCGTTTCACTGGCACGACCGGGACCACTGGTCGCACCGACAGTTGGCGGCCTACCTGGCGCGTCCCGACGTGGCCATCTGGATCCTTCGCGTAGCGAACGATCCCGCCGGCTATTTCGAGCTCGTGCGACACCAGGACGGTTCGGTGGAAATCGCCTACTTCGGCCTCGCGCAACCCTACATCGGCCGCGGATTGGGCAGGTTCCTCCTCTCCCGGGCAGCCGACGAAGCCTGGGCACTCGGCGCGCGACGCGTCTGGCTCCACACCTGTACCCTCGACCACCCGGCCGCCCTTCCGAACTACCTCGCCCGCGGATTCCGGCCCTGGCGCTCCGAAACCTACGCCGCCGACGTACCCGACGCCTAACGACGACGGCGCCCGCGGCCGCGCGGCAGACGTCGCTCCTCCGGCCGCTGACGCCGAGGGTGGGTGGGACGCGCCACAGGACCGGCGACAGCGGGTCGTTCCGTCGAAGATGGCTCGTCGAGCGCCCGACGAATCGCCTCCAGCGTCGGTGCGCGCACCGCGCCCCGCGCCCCGCGCGTCACGACGAAGCGCAGCGGCCGGTCCAGCGCCGGCAGCTCGTCGGCCGTCAGCACGCGAGCAAGCTTCTCCGGCAGCCGCAACCGCGCGACGGCCGTCACTCCGCTGCCGCCGGCATCTCCGGCACCACCGCGCCCCGACTCACTCGCGTCCGCCTGTTCCGCCGCACCGGACTCCTCGAGATCGTATTCGATGCCGATCCACTTGCCGCGCAGCTCGACCGCGTCCGGAAGATCACGCAACCGCTCGCGCTCTGCCTCGGGCACCAGCTCGTCCAGGCGAAGACGCAGCGGCGCCGCACGGTATTCCTCCATCGACATCACGCCCGACAGCGCCGTCTCGTACATCGCCGCGAGCTCGGCGATGCCCAGCCGCGGCGTGGTCCCGCCAGAACGGCGGAACAGCTCACGCGTCTCCTCGATCACCTGACGGTATCTCCGCACGGCTGGGTGTCGCGCTTCTCCACTGGCCAGCGCCTCAGCCAGAAGGCGGCGGGCCCGGGCCCCCTGGTCGACCGGGAATGTCCCCACCGGCTGCTCCGCCCGCTCGAGCTCGAAACCGAAATAGCTCACTCGGCTCCGCAGCACGAGCCTGTCCCTCTTTCCGGTCGGGTCGAACGCCAACTCGGCGGACTCCCGAACTGCGTGTTTCCGTACCAGGGACATTGGAAGCTGCGTGCCTTCGATGCTCGCGCGAGGGATGCCGAAACGGTCGGCGAAGTAGCGCAGATCGCCCGCAATCGCTCCCCACGAGCCACAGACGCTGCTCCTCGAGACGCGTGCCTCCTGGCCGTCGACCGTTTCCTCGTCGATCACCAGCGCGAACGGCATGACCCGCGCCACCAGCTCGCAGAAGCCGCGGCGCACCTCATCGGTCGCCCGCGGCAGCGTGCGCGGGAGCTCCACCTCCAGCGCGCGACATACACTGGCCACGGCGAGCGCCGAGTCCTCGATCGCGCGAACCAGCACCCCGCGGCGCTCTGCCCACTGTGCGATCGTCCCTTCGTCGAAGAGATGTCGCGCGAGGCCATAAACCTGACCGACGTATCCGGACCGGGTGTACGCGTCTGCGTATACGTTGTACGCCGTGAGGTGATCGCTCCCCGGGACAACCAGGCCGCTCAGGTCCCGGTCTTCACGAGTCATGCGGTGAAGTGACTCGGTCGACGCCATGACGGCGACATACGGCAGCAGACCGTCGTCGGCATGGACGAGCAGCTCCGCCCATGGTCGCTCCACCGGCGTTGCTTCGACCAGCCGGCCGTAGCGCGTGAGCCGTCCTTCCGACACGATGCCGCGCTCCTCGAGCAACGCCAGCGCACTCCGGTAGGCGCGGCGATCGAGGGGGACCGGCAACTCGAGCGCATCGGCTCGCACGCCGAGTGCCGCGCAGGTGATCGCCACGCGCTCCGAGTCGCCAGCCAGCTGAAACTCCGGCTCGGTCGGTTGCAGCGCGTCGAAATGAAGGTCGCGATCGCTGAGGATGAAGACTTCCCCGTTCTCGACCCGCCCATGAACGCGCCCGGCCATCTGCAGGATTTCGTTGGCGCCCAGATGCAGGCGCGTGAGCACGTTGCGCCCCTTCTCGACTACGTTGGCAAAGCGCGAATCGTCTATGACGACGGTATCCAGCCCCTTCACGTTGATGGAACTCTGCCCCGCCGCGGTCATTGCGAGCAGGTAGGGTTTCGCCACCCCGTCCTCGAGAAAAGGACGGATGACGCGAATCGGCTCGCCGCCGTGGTAGAACGCGGCGGTGATGCGTGGAAAGCGCGCCGCAACGTCGGCCGCGACGCTCTCCACCGCGGCTCGGGTTGGAAGGAACACGCCAACGCCGCGACGGCGCCGCACGACGTGTTGCAGAAAGCGATCACTCAAGAACGCGGCGACGTCGTCTCGCACAACTCTTACGGTGGCGGCTCTTGCGGCATCGAACGCGCGACTGTCGATCACCGCCGCCGAATTCAGGTATCGCGCGTAGAACCGCGGGTCGACGGTGGCCGAGAGCCAGATGAAGCGACATCCCACGCGCCGGCCGAGGGCGAGGCACAGTTCGAGCTCGGCGGACGTCTGGTGGATCTCGTCGACCACCAGCGTGTCGGCGGGGAGGATGTCTCCATCCTCGAACCAGCGCCTCGCGATGCCGGTGGTCACGATGATGACGTTCCAGGTCGGCGTCTCGGGTGTCGCCTCCCGCTCGCGATTCACCACCCCCACTCGCAGCCCGGTGGTCCCCAGGAGCTCTTCGGCGATGGGCCGGATGGCGAGCGTCTTGCCCGTCCCCGTGCCAGCGACGATGCCGAAGGCGCGGCGGTCCCGTGCCAGGGCGCGGATTTCGGCACCGTGCTCCCGCTCCAGGACCGTGTCGAGACGCAGGGCCAGCGCGAGCTCGATCGTCTCGCAGGCCGCGCGCGTGGGCGCGATGACGATGATCCGACCGCCGGGCGGCCCGCCGGCGACGAAGGCTCCGTGATCGGACGGAAGAGCGTGGTCGTGGACGTCGCGCAGCACGATCCCAAGGTGCGCAGACGAACCCGCCGGCGCGAGTCTCGATGCTCGCGCCGGCGCGTCCTGGGAGTCCGGAAATGGGGCGCCGCCTTTCAGGATCCCGGCGGCTCGGGAGGCTTCTTCACCGGTTTGCGGTCGGGCTTGCGCGCGGCTGCCTTGCCGTCCTGCACGCTATCCCGCCCCCTCGACCTGACACGCCGCAGCGAATCCTCGCTGAATATCACCCGCGCGTTAGGCGGCCGGTTGCGAATCGCGCTGGCGCAGTCCGTGGGCGCGGGCTGCTGACCGGCCGGCACCTTGTCGATCCAGACCCGGCACATGCCCTGAGGCGGCCGGAAGTCGCGGGGAATCTCCACCTTTGACGGCGGTGGCGTCGGCACGAGCGGCTTGGGCACAGGTTTCTGCGCGACCGCGGCGGGGACCGCCAACCAGAAAACTCCGGCGCTGCTCGCGATCTTCAGTATTCGGTGCGGCATCGGCTTGCTCCAGCGACCCATCGACTGAGAATACCGGCGCTTCTGGTTCCGCACGATCGGTGCCGATCCCTGATCCCCGGCCGTCGCGCTGCAAACATAGTGGCGGCAGTTACTTCCAGACAGGCGGGGAAAAAGGTCGAGCCCGAGGACGTCCGCACCGGGGGACAGTGCGATCGGTCAAGCAGGACACCCGTCCTCGGGCTCGTTCGGCTGTACACCGGCTCTCGGGCTGGGGTCCTCGCTCCGCGTCCCGGGAACCCGACACAGCCGCGACGAGGGTCCTCAGTCGCCAAACGAGATCCCCGTCGCCCGAGCGGTGCGCACCACATCGTGCTGCGGATCCACGCGTTTCGGCTCGCGAATCGCCTCCGCGATGGGAATGGCGACGATATGTGGCGACTGCAGTGCCACCATGAACCCCCACTGCTCCAGTTCGACCGCCTCCACCGCCGCACCACCGAAGCGGGTGGCCAGCAACCGATCGTAACCCGTGGGCGGTCCACCGCGCTGCAGGTGGCCCAGGACCAGCGAACGCGCCTCCTTCCCGGTTCGTTCCTGAATCTCCCACGCAATGCGGCCCGCGATACCTCCCACGCGGCGCTCCTCTCCGGGCACCTCGTCTCCCACAAGGGCCGCCTGCCCGCCCACCGGGAAGGCTCCCTCTGCTACAACCACGATCGAAAAGTGCCGTCCACTGCGATCCCGGGACCAGATCTTGTCGCAGACACTCTCTATCTGATAGGGGATCTCGGGAATGAGGATGACGTCCGCCGTTCCCGCCACACCCGCGTGCAACGCGATGAATCCCGCATTCCGACCCATGACCTCCATCACGATCACGCGGTCGTGACTCTCGGCGGTGGTGTGAAGCTTGTCGATCGCTTCGATCGCGGTGTTGACCGCGGTGTCGAATCCGAAAGTCGTGATCGTACCGCTCACGTCGTTATCGATCGTCTTGGGCACGCCAACCACGTGCATCCCCTTTTCGAAAAGCCGCTGCGCAATCGCCAACGATCCATCCCCACCAATGGAGATCAGCGCCTCGATACCGAGCCCGCGTGCGTTGCTGAGGATGTCGTCCGAGCGGTCGACCGATCGATGCGTGCCATCGGCCTGTCGGACGGGAAAGAGGAACGGGTTGCCACGATTGGTCGTTCGGAGGATGGTACCGCCGAGATGCGCGATGCCACGCACCCGTTCGCGCGTCAGCGGTATGATCTCGTCCTCGCCCAGGAGGCCGTAGTATCCGCGACAGATCCCGAGGACCTCCCAGCCGCGGCTGATGGCAGAGAGGGCGGCCGCGCGAATCACCGCGTTGAGTCCGGGCGCGTCGCCGCCGCCGGTCGAGATCGCGATACGCATCGGACTCAGATCCTTCGGACCATGTGCGGCGGGCGCCCCGCGCGAGGCAGATCCGCTCTGAACCCGGCGCCGCGTCGCGTCAATTCGCCGAGCCGCCCGAAGCCAGGAGCGCCATCACCTCGCCGGGGACCGCGTGACGACGCAGTTCCCGTTTCGAGAAGATCAGCACGCCGTCGCGGGTCACCTCGAAGACACCGCCACTTCCTTCGAACAGATCGACCCTGGCGTCGGGATACCGTTCGCGAATCTCGGCCGCCAAACTGGTGGCCCGTGGTTCGTAGTGTCAGACGACGCAATAGCGGATGGTTATGTGCATGGCCACGCGTTGACGAAGGTGAACACCTGTCGAGAGAAACCTATTTCTCAGGGTGGTATTACCACACCCGCCAGGTTCGCCAACTGCCGGACAACAGAATCGCGCTTTGCGACCTCGACACGCAGCGAGTCGATCTGCTCCTGGAGGTCTGACTGAGTCTGCCGTATGTCGTTCAGTGCGTCACCGATTTCGATGATCGCCTGCGCCGAGTCCACGTCCTGTTTCGAGGGCAGGCACGACCACGCCACGAGTACGAGGAGCGGAACTGCCGGACGTATGCGCATGATGGGGTGTGTTGGCGACGTCGAACCAGGGCCTTTCGCCTTCGGCCCCTTCAGAGGATACCCGCCAGGCGTGCCCGGCGGGAGCCCGCCCTACGGGAGGGCGTCAGCCTTGCGTGCTCAAGGTACCGCGTGCGCTTTGATGATGTCGCTCGCGGCGGCCAGCCGTGGCATCTTGGCCGCCCCCCTCGGAGCGACATCATGCGACGCGGTACAACATTGCTAGAGCTTGGAGTGGCACTCTCGGTGATCGGCCTCATGACCGTCATCGCTGTGCCGCGGTTCGCCGCCCTCCGCGACCGCGTTGCCACTGACGCGGCCGCGGCATCGGTCGTGGCGTTGCTCTCGACCGCGCGGCATGCCGCCATCCGTCGCGGACTCACTACCGCCGTCACCGCCGACTCGACCACCGCCACCCTCACGGTGTTCGCGGGGCCGGACACCATAGCGCGCCGGCCGCTGGGTGTCGTGCATGGCGTGCGCCTCGCCGCAACGCGCGACTCCATCGCGTACGCTCCCAATGGCATGGGATTTGGAGCGGCCAACACTCGACTGATCGTGTCAAAGGGAGGAGCCGCCGACACCATCACGGTGTCCAGACTGGGGCGCGTCCGTCGATAGCATCGTGCCGTCAGGCAATGACGGCGGCGCGACAGACCAACCAGACAACCGCGCCACGACAGTCCGACCGCGAGCGACCCGGGTTCGACTATTCGGCGATGGTCCCGAAATCGAACCCCGGAACCGAAACGCGCTCGATCTCCTGGCCGATCACCCGCTCGATCAGTCGTACCATGGCGATCTCGTCCGGTGCCATGAAGGTATAGGCATCACCGGTCTGGGCAGCTCGCCCGGTGCGGCCAATCCGATGTACGTAGTCTTCGACCTGCTGTGGCACGTCGTAGTTGATCACGTGCGAGATGCCGCTGATATCCAGGCCGCGCTGCGCGATGTCGGTCGCCACCAGAACACGGATCCGACCCTGCTTGAAATCGTCAAGCGCCCGGTCGCGTTCCGCCTGCCGCTTGTCTGCATGCAACGCGGTCGCCTCGACCCCGGCGCGGTGAAGGTGTCTGACTACCCGGTCGGCGCCGATCTTCGTTCGCGTGAATACCAGGACGGCGTCCATCTCCGGCTTGTTGAGCAATTCGACAAGGAGGTCGCTCTTCCGGTCACGCCGCACGGGGTACACCGCATGGCTCACGGTGGTGGCCGCCATGGATCGGCGTCCTACCTGCACCACAACCGGCCGACGCATGTACTTTCTGGCGAGCACCTCCACTTCGGGAGGCATGGTCGCACTGAACAGCAGGGTTTGACGATACGGAGGAATGGCCGCCACAATCCGGTTGATCTGCGGAGCAAAGCCCATGTCGAGCATCCGATCGGCTTCGTCCAGCACCAGGATCTCGAGGTACTCCAGTGACACGTTGCGTCGCTCGATATGGTCGATCAGGCGTCCCGGCGTGGCAACGACCACATCCAGACCCGCCTGCAGGGCGCGTTCCTGCGGACCCATGGGAACCCCGCCATATATGGAAGAGATGCGCAGATTGGTATGGCTGGCGTAGGCCTTGAAGCTCCGCTCCACTTGTTGACAAAGTTCCCGCGTCGGCGTGAGAACCAGCGTCCGTATGCGGCTCGGTCCACGCGAAAGGCGTTGGGCTATCGGGAGCGTGAAGGCCGCGGTCTTTCCAGTACCCGTTTGTGCCAGGCCAATGACGTCCCGTCCGGCCATCACGAGCGGGATGGCGTCGCGCTGGATCGGGGTCGGCTCCGTGTAGCCGGCATCACGCACGGCCCGCAACAGCTCCGGGCCCAAGCCGAGGTCATCGAACGAAAAGGACGGCGCTTCGGTACCAGCCTCATCGACGGCGGTAGAAAGGAAACCAGATGTAGGCGTTTCGAGTACGTTCATGCGGTTCGGGAAAGCGTCACGACTTCCGGCGTGATGACGTCACGCACGAATACATTGACGAAACGTAATGGGTTCGTCCCTTGGGCGGCGGGCGCGGGTTCCGGCACTTCCCGGCCCGACGTACCATTTTCCGGGAGCGCCTGACACAGGTACCCGACCGTCCATGTGAGGAAACGCGATGAACGTTCGCACGACAGTCTCAAGCGGGATGCTGCTCGCTCTCGTTGCATCGCTCGCCGGGGCGCAGGGAACCCGCATTCGCGTGCCGGTGACCGTCGACACGCTTCCCAACGGACTCACGTTGATCGTGAACGAGGACCACTCGGTCCCGATGGTGGCGACGAACGTGTGGTTCCACGTGGGATCGGGTGATGAGAAACCGGGGCGCACCGGGTTCGCGCACTTGTTCGAACACCTCATGTTCATGGGTTCCGAGCACGCGCCATATCCCCAGTTCGATCGGTTGCTGGAGGCGGCGGGCGCGAGCAACAACGGCACCACAAGTGAGGATCGGACCTCGTACTACGAATGGGGGCCGTCGAGCGCGCTGGCGATGATGCTCTGGCTCGAAGCTGACCGGATGGGCTGGCTGCTCTCGACGATGGACGCACCGAAGGTCGACCTCCAGCGCGACGTGGTGAAGAACGAGCGACGGCAACGTGTGGACAACGCCCCGTATGGAGTTGACACGGACATACTCCCCGGAGCCATCTACCCGAAGGACCATCCGTACTCGTGGCCGGCGATCGGCTCGATGACCGATCTTTCCGCGGCATCGTTGGACGACGTGAAGGCGTTCTTCCGCCGGTACTATGCGCCGAACGACGCGTCCATCGTTGTCTCGGGCGACGTCAGGGCCGATTCGGTGCGACGTCTGGTGACGGCGTACTTCTCCGGTATCCCGCGAGGCCCGGCAATCACGCGCCCCGCTCCCGCTCCGTTCGCCCTGCGCGACACGAACATCGTGGCCGAGGACCGCGTGCAGCTTCCGCGCATCTATTTGGCGTGGCACACCATCAGGGCATACAGCGAGGACGACCCCGCGCTCGACATCGTGGAGTATCTTCTCACCGGAGCCCGGAATTCGCGCCTCACGAACAGCCTCGTCTATCAGCGGGAAATCGCGCGCGACGTTGTTGCCGGGAACGACTCCAAACGGCTCGACGGCGACTTCTATGTCATCGCCACAGCGCGCCCTGGTCAGGTGCTCGATTCCCTCCGCACTGCGATCGATCGCGAGCTTCGCAGACTCGCCGACGACGGACCAACCTCGCGCGAACTCGAGCAGGCGAAGAACTCGAGGGAAGCATCGTTTCTCAATCGCCTGGAGTCGGTGAACGGAAAGGCGGAGCAGCTCAACGCCTATTACTACTTCACCGGCAAGCCCGACGGATTTCAGGCGGAGCTCGACCGGCTGCGGGCCGTTTCCGCCGCCGACGTGAAGCGCGTCGTGCAGACCTACCTGCTCAAACCGCGAGTCACGCTCAGCATTGTGCCGCTTGGAAAGCGGGACCTGGCGGCAACCCGGGGGACCATCCAGTGACCATGCGATTCCGCCCGCAACTCGTCACCGCAGTCGTGCTCGCGCCCACCCTCCTGCGCGCCCAGGCTTCCGCGCATCCGACTCCACCGGTCCTGCCACCACCTCCGCGGCTCGCCGTGCCGACGGTGCGAACCCGGACCATGCCGAGCGGACTGCAGCTCGAAGTCGTAGAACAACACGAACTGCCGCTGGTACAGGTTCTCCTCGTCGTGCAGGGGGGATCACGACTCGATGGCGATGCCCCAGGCCTCGCCTCATTCACCGCCAACATGATGCGGCAGGGAGCGGGGACGCGAGATGCAGCGACCCTGCAGAGCGAATTCGCCTTCCTGGGCGCCAGCTTCTTTACGGGAGCGGACTGGGACGATTTCACCATCAGCCTCAAGGTGCCGGCGCGCTCGCTGGAAGCCGCGCTGGATCTCATGGGGGATGTGGTCCTGCGACCCACCTTCCAGGCTGCCGAAGTGGAACGACAGCGCGCCCTGCGCCTGACGGGCCTGCTTCAGCAACGCGACTCGCCGAATGCGCTGGCCGATCTCGCGTTCAACCAGACGCTCTATCCCGCGGACCATCCGTATCACCAGAGTACGCAGGGCGACAGCGCCTCCGTGGCTTCGTTCGATTCAGCGCGCGTCGAGCAGTTCTATGCCCGCGTCATGCGCCCGGATCACGCACGGATGATCGTCGTGGGCGATATCACGGAGGCGAAGGCACGGTCCCTAATCGAGGCGCGTTTCGCGGACTGGCGCGCCCGTGGTGCGGCCGCGCCACCGGCGCCAGTGCCAGCCGTCCCGCCCGGTTCGTCGACGCACGTCCTTCTGGTTGACAAGCCCGACGCCGCTCAGAGCGTGATCATCATCGGATGGACCGGTGCGGATCGCCGTTCCCCCGATTACGCAGCCCTCACGGTGATGAACTCGCTGCTCGGGGGCGCGTTCACGTCGCGCCTGAACATGAACCTGCGCGAGAAGAGGGGTTTCACCTACGGCGCCAATTCGCGATTTGCATACCGGGTGGTGCCCGGTCCCTTCACCGCGTCGGCATCGGTACGGACGAATGTTACCGACAGTTCCCTGGTGGAGTTCTTCAAGGAGCTCCGGGCGGTTCGCGATGTGCCGGTGCCCGAGGACGAGCTGGCCCGCGCCAAAGCTTATGTCCAGCTTCGCCTGCCGACGGGACTCGAGTCCACCTCGCAAGTTGCCTCGCAGATCGCATCGTTGGGCGACTTCGGACTCACACTCGACGAAATCCCGCGATTCGCGGCCGGCGTGCGCGAGGTGACCGCGGCCGACGTCCAGCGTGTCGCACGGGAGTATCTGAGGCCGGATGCGGCGACGGTTGTCGTCGTGGGCGACTTGTCCAGAGTGCGGAGCGACATCGAAGCCCTGCATCTCGGACCTGTCACGGTATTGAACGCGACAACGGTGGCGCGCTAGGCCGTCTCTCGGCGCGGCGCTCTGCCAACAGCCTGCACGACCCATTCCGGCGCCTCCTCGGCGAGGAGGTGCCCGGCGCCGGGGACGATCTCGACCGACGCAACCTCGGCGCTTCGTGCAACTTCGGACGCGCGAAGCGCGGGGATCAGCTTGTCGCGCTGGCCAAGCAGGATCTGCACTCTCGCCCCGATCGAATGGAGCGGTTCAGGGACGCGCGGCGACCAGTCGAAGCGCGTCACCAGGGCCATCAGCGCGGCCAGGTAACCAGGCTGCTGCGATGGCGCCCAATACTCGTCAACGTCCCGCTCGGTGAAAGGGCGAAGCGTGCCATAGACACGACGCAGAAGCAGTTCGATGGCCATCCGCGACACCGGCCCACGAAGCCAGCGGTCGGCGCGAAGGAGACGCGCGACGGAAACCCGACGGATGCTGGTGAGTCCGATCGGCGCAAGCAGGACCGCGCCGGCGAACCGGCTCCGGGCCGCCAGCATGGCGTCGAGCGCCAGCGCTCCGGCCATCGACTGACCCACGACCACCACCGTGCCGAGTTCCAGCACGTCCATCACATCGAGGACGAACCGGACCATTTCCGCGGACGAGTACAGCGCTGGTTGGGTCGGCTTGTCGGTGAGCCCATGCCCGCGAAGGTCGGGGGCAATTCCTCGCAGCTGCGCCGCAGCCAGCAGGGGAAGCACGTGCCGGAAATTGTAGGCGGACGCCCCCCACCCGTGGAGCAGCAGGATTCCCCGTCCCGTGCGCGGCCCCGCTTCCACCAGCCGCACGCGCTCGTGGCCAGGCATCTCCACCATCCGCGCCGTCACTCCCTGGATTCCCGCCGGATACCACTCGTCAGGCAGGAGAGGGGTCGTCGGGGCCTCGTGGCGAATCCGCATCCGGCAGAAACTAAGCGGCGGGCATCGTTGGACGAGCCCGCCGCTGCGTGCGCATGGATGCGGATCTCAGACCCTCATCCGTCTCTCCTCGGAGAGGTGCGCACCTACTTCGCGAGGATGTCGATCTTCCGTCCCTTGATCTTGGCCTGTTCCGTCTTGGGCATGCGCACGGTCAGCACGCCGTCCTTGAACGCCGCAGCGATCTTGGTGGAGTCGATCGTCCGGGGGAGGGTGAACGAGCGCTGGAACGCCCCGTAGGTGCGCTCGAACAGATGATACCGCTTCTCGCCGTTCTTCTCCTCCTGCTCCTCCTTCTTCTCTCCGCGAATCGTCAGCACATCGTCCTCGAACGTGACATCCACGTTCTCCTTCGTCATGCCCGGCAGCTCGGCCGTCAGAACGAGCTCGTTGTCCAGCTCGGCGATCTCGACGACCGGCAGCCACACCAGGGGCTCGGCGGAGCCCAGGTTCTCGGTCGGAAAGGTGTCGCCGAAGAACCTGCGGAGCCGATTCTGCATCTCATCCATTTCGCGAGCGACGCTCGGGAAGAGCGGCGTCGGCCGCGTCAACGTCAGCCTTGCCATGTGTCCCTCCCTGCTGTTTCCCTGCATTGTGTCGAATGCCTTCTCCCATGCTCGCTCATTGTGCATCGATTCGTCCGACTGCGCTGTCCGTGCGATTGCGGATTCGGCGAACGGGAAAGACCTACGCGCGTTCAGCCTTCCACCACAGCGCTCACCGATCGAGTGACCAGGACATCGAACGGCACCGGAAAGCGCAACTCGGCAGCGACGCCGCCGGACTCGCGCTCGAGGCGCAGCGCACCCTCGCCGGAGACGATGTCAACGCGCGCACCCCCATCCATGGCTCTCCGCGCCAGGGTCTCGGCCCGGTCCAGCGAGCGCTCCAGCAGCCGTCGCGAGAGCAGGACCTCGCTCGCCGCCCGTTCCTCGAGGGCAATTCGGGTCTCACGCCATCCGCTGGCCGAACGTCCACCGGCCCTCGCCCGATCGAGAACGAGCTCAACCAGCACGCCGTCCCGGCGCCGCGCGAGTTCCTCGATCGCGCCAGCCGCTGCGCGGGCAATGCCGGCATCACTGGATGTGGTCGTCAGACCACCCACCACCTGTAACCTGCTGTTCATCCCCCTGGGCATCGCGGCCACCAGGTGCTGCACGCTCTCTGGCATGCCGCCCACCACCAGCCAAACGTCCTGGCTCGTCAGATTCGTGACGCGATGGGCCAGCTCAGAGAGCATGCGGTCGAATGCCGCCGCTTCTCGACGCATGGCCTCGTCAGTGCCCGTTGCTCCGTGCACACCGTGATGAAACCCCGGCCGAGGCGCTTCTCCCATGTGCATCGGCTCCGCACTGCGCACCTCCACCGCGAAGGTGTCGAGCGGCGCCAGTGCACCTTGCTCGAAACGGAGTACGCGCGCGGCGCGTGAATCCACGACGACAACGATCGACGGCCGTGTTTCCGCCAGAGAACGAAGATACGGCGCGACGACAATGCCATCACGCCACTCCACAACCGCGGGCGCGGTCGCGAACAACCACCCGACGTGCCGCAATCCGTCGGCCTGGGAGAAGATCACGATGCCTTCGCGGCCGCTGGGACGCGTTTCCGATTGCAAAGCGCGGACCGCGTGCTCGGTCGCTGCCAGAAACGCTTCCCGTTCGTTGTGCGGTGCGTCGGACAACGCCTGTCTGATGCGCGACACCCCACCTCCCAGCAGCGTCATGGCCTCGTCGCGCTGGGCGGGGTCATGTGCCGGGCCCGGAAGGTAGACACTCAGCACGCGCCTTCCATCGGTGCGCCGCCGAAGCTGAACGAGTTCCTCGTACGTCATCATCGTCTCGACCTCCCGACCGCCTTTCGATGGCCGCATCACGACTCGCCTCGAGTCGCAGGTCAGCAAGTTGCGGGCGAGCATGATCCCGCAGTCTCCTCCTCGTTCATTCTTACACCCCGCTCGCCGCGACTGCCATCAGCCGGCGCGGGTGGGTTTGTCGGGAATTCTCGGAGCGATGGGTCAGGCGCTACAAGCGGACCACGCATCGATCGGCAGGCGAATCAGGCCGCTGCGTCATGGTCGTGGACGATTGCGGCTGGCGCTGCTCAGACGAGCTCGATCGGTCGGCCCAGCATGCGCGCAATCAGGCCGAGTCGAAAGGTCACGTCGGTCCACCGATCGTCACCGCTGGCCTGAGGCTCCAGCGGGAAGTACGGCCACACCGCCGGATTGAAACTCCGTGGCATCGCCATGCCGCGGTGCGGATGCCAGACGAAATCCCGGTCGCGATCATCGAGGAATCGCTCATACAAGCTCAACCATCCCAGGTTGCGGCGCAGATATTGGAGCCGCGCCATCAGTTCCAACCACGTGAGGGCAAACGGAACGTCGGCGTCCGCCGCGTTCCGATTCGGCAGCAGGTCGCCCAGTACCAGATGTGGCTGTGCCACGATGTGCTTCCCGACAAGTTGCTGCGACTCCTGTCTGGGGAGGGGCTGAGACAGATGTGCGTAAAGGTGCTCGATGGTCGAGTGGTTTTCGCTGCGAAACAGCGGCATGTAGGCGATCATCGAGAGGAGATAGATCGACGGCGGCGCCGCCTCGGGGGACAGCACCTGCTTGTTGCCCACACGCACCCACGGCTTCTGGGCGAGTGGCGACCGCAGGTACTCGTCCGAACGATTGAGCATTCGGCGGGCGGCTCCGCGAAGTCGCGGATCTCCTTCGTAGCCCGCGTGCGCCAGCGCTGCGGCTGCCGCTTCGCGCAGCATCACTCTGCCCCGATGGATCAGGTCGGCGTCCATCTTCCCCTTCCCGCCCAACTCGAACAGGAACGCCGGATCGTTGTCTTCGGCCAGGAGGCGAAAGAGTACGCGACGCGCATGCAACAGCGGCGGAGCCTCACGATCCCAGCCGTACTCGAGGAGACGGCGGTACGCCGGGATCGTCCCCACACCCTCGAAAGCCACGGCTCTGGTTGAGGGTACGGCAAGCATCGCGTCGTTCCACACTCCATCAGGCCCCTGCTCAATGGCGAGCATGAGCGCCGGCGGAAACGACAATGCCATCGTGAAGAACCGATCCCGTGCGTTTTCGAACCGGGCGACGTCCTGCAGCGTACGGAACTGTAGCGACCCCGACCCGTGCTGCAGCATCCAGCTGAGTGGAAACTGGACTGCTTCGGGAGGGGGGGGTGAAGTCGGCTGAAGCGCGGGGGATTCCGGCGCGGTGGGAATGGTCACGGGGCTTGGAGCGTATAAGCCGTTATTTGACAACGCTATATGCACCCTGCCGGGGTCGCCTGAATGAAGGGCGCGTAAGGATAGCACGTTTCAATCAAAGCGCCAGTGGCAGAGACGCAAGTCTTGTTGCTACAACGAACTGCGCGCATCTTGGCTCTGCCGGAACCGCACGGTCGCGGAGACCGGCTTTGCTGCATTCTGACGCGCTGCCCGCGCCGATTCCTCCGTGTCATGCGTGGCGAGTTCATAGATGTCGGCGGGCTGCGCCTCTACTACTACGCGTCTGGTACGAGGGGCGCAGGCGAGCCGGTGATTCTCCTTCACGGCTTTCCAACGTCCGGCCACCTCTGGGGTGAGCTCGTTCCGCTCATGCCGCCCGGGCATCGCGTAGTGGTGGTCGATCTCCTCGGGTTCGGCAGAAGCGACCTCCCCGGCACTGCCGCCCTATCGCTTGCCGCCCATTCCCGGCGCCTTGTCGCCTTCATGGATGTCCTCGGCATTCAGGCGGCGACTTTGGTGGGCCATCACATGGGTGGCGGCATTGCGCAGGCAATGGCGCTTGGGTGGCCCCAAAGGGTGACACGGCTCTGCCTGATAGATTCCATTGGATTCGACCTGACCGTCACGGGCACGCTCGCGCTGATGCGCGCATTCCTCCCGTTCACACGCCTGATGCCAACGCGCGCTCTGCTCCGCGCAGTGCAGGCAGACATGCTCCACCGCTACTGTGACGCGGAGCGAGGCCGGCGCTCTCTCGACCAGTTCCTCCGGCCGTTCTCGACATCCCAGGGGAGGCGGTGCTTTCTCCGCCATCTGATGGCCTTCAGCGAGGACGAGATGACGGGCATTGCGGCCGATCTCGATCGTATCACGCGTCCGGTCTCGATTATCTGGGGATCAGACGACAAGTTCTGCCCGCCGTCCGTCGCGCGGCGGCTCCTCGCGGCAATGCCGCATGCCACGCTCGACATCGTGGAAAACGTTCGACACTTTTCGCCGGAGGAGGCGCCCGAGCGTGTGGCGAGCGTGGTGAACGACCTTATGGAGCGTTGAGGAAATGGGGCCCACGCACCTGCAGCGCGCGCACGCGGATGAAGGCGAGGACGTGCGTCAACGATCCGACCGACGGGAGGCCGCATTGAAGACGGTCCGGCGATTTCTGAGGGTTGCCATCGCCGTATTGGGATCGGGGGCCACGGTCGTGGTCGCCGGGGCGCAGCAATCGGCCCCGCACGATGTGTTTGTCGGATCGCGCGTCCGCGTCTTCGCGCCGGACCTCCGGGACGATCGGTACGTGGGACTCGTCGATTCGCTCGACGCGACGGAAATGGTGCTCGACACCGCAGGCCAGCGAACCCGCCTCGGCCTCGACATGGGGCCGGTGCTCGTTGACCAGTATCGTCACGTCAGCATTCGCCTCTCCGCAATTCGCGAGATCGAGGTGAGCGGTGGACGCTCAGCGCAGCGGTCTACGGTTCGGGGCGTGCTCTTCGGGTCGTTGATCGGCGGGCTGTTGTGGGGGCTCGGGAATCTTCCACAACGCAATCCGGATTTTGGCGACATTGCCAGCGCCTTTCCGGCCGGTGCCGCCATTGGCGCCGTTGTCGGCGGACTGGTGGGATTCGCGCTCGGCGGGGAGAAGTGGCTGCCAGCGCTGGTGCCGCGTTAGGGAACTAGCGGACCTCTTTGGCTGCTTCCAGCGCGATCTGAATGTCTCGCGAGAGCGCCCGGGCTTCCTGGGTAGCGCTCGACACGTCGTTGATCGCGGACTGCACGCCCGCCGACCCCAGGGCGAGCAGATCGAGTCGCATGTTCTCGAGCATCAGCGATGCGCTGTCGAGCTGCGTCTTCAACGCGTCGCGGCGCGACAGGAGATCGGACACCGTTGCCCGCTGGCGCTCCAGCAAAGTCAGTTTCTTCTCCCGCTCCGAAGACTCTGGTTGTGCCTTGGCCTCTGCGATGCGGCGCTCGATGGACGAGAGTGCATCGGGCGTGACGTCCTCGTGCATGCGGTGGAGCGTGCCGGCGATCCCGCCAACCCGCTCGGCGAGGGCCTTCACTGTGGGCGCAACGTCCGGAATGAGGGCGCGGTCTGCGGGTGCGAGCTTCGCCAAAGCCGCGCTCGCCGCGGCCTGGTCGGCGGCGGCGCGCCGAACGATCTCGCCGTACGGCCCGGCCAGCACGTCGCGGGGCGCGAGGTTTTCTGCCTCCGCCTCGGGAGGAGACGCGTTCAGAGCGTGCCGCGCGTCGCGCGCGCCGTGGGCCTCTCGCCGCAGCTGATCACGCGCCTCTCTGCCGAACACGTCACGCACGCGAATCCCATCGGCCCACAGCGACGCGCCGCGGCGCAGCAGCCCGAGTGACATGAAGGCAGCCGGGAAGAGAAACCAGGGGAATCCGGGCGAAAACATCAGGTTGATGCCGGCCAGCATCCCCACGGTAAGAAGGGTGCTCGCTGCGCGGCCGCGGAAACGGCGGATCCGCTGTTCGCGAGGCATTTCACCGAACTGGGCCAGGGAGTCGTCGCGACCGCGCTGGCGCCGACGTTCGCTGCGACTCGCACGACTCTGCTCACGCCATTGACGGCGGGCGTCGCGCCAGGAAGCGGGCATCCATGGTGGAACCGGAGGTAGCGGCGTGGCGACGTCACGCACGCCGAACGACGGCGTTCGATGCTCCCATCCGATGTTCGAGGCCTCGACGGCGTCGCGCGACGACCCATGCGGACGGCTCCCGGCGGATTCGTGGTGCTCGTCGCGGACGCCAGATCCCGGCTCGACGGGATGCTGCGCCGGGCGCTTCCATGCTGCGGACGCTCTGTCGGCTGGCCGCGGCATCGAAACGGGGGCCACGGGCGACCGCGCCGCGTGTGGCGAAGGCGAGTGGTGCATCGGGGTCGCGGCCACCGCGTCACGGAATTCCGCGGCGCCAGGCCAACGATCGGATGGTTTTTTCGCCAGCGCCCGCTCGATTGCGGTCGCGAGCGATTCCGGGACGTCGCGATGAAGAACGCGCAGCGGCGGCACGGGTTCGCTGATGTGCTTCATCAGCATTGCCGGCGTGTTGGTCGCCTTGAACGGCAGGCCGCCCGAGAGCATCTGATATCCTACGACCGCGAGCGAATACAGATCGCTGCGACCGTCGACATCGCGTTCTCCGGTGGCCTGTTCGGGTGACATGTACGCCGGCGTGCCGACGGTGCTTCCCGTAATGGTGAGTCGCGAATCGCCTTCCATCGCGCGGGCGATCCCGAAATCCGTCACCATTGGCCGTCCGGTCACGCGATCGATGAGGATGTTGTCCGGCTTGATGTCACGGTGCACGATGCCGTGCGCGTGGGCATAGGCGAGCGCATCGGCGACGTCGCGGAGGATGCGGCACACGTCGTCAAGGGGCGGCCGCGGTTCGCGGACGAGCCTCGCCGCCAGGCTTTCTCCGTCCACCAGCGCCATGACGAACCAGACGAGACCTTCGCGCTCGTCGACCGAATAGATGGGGACGATGTTGGGATGGTTCAGTTGGGCAGCGGTCTCCGCTTCCCGGAGGAACCGGGTGCGCACCTCCTCGCGAAACGCCAGCTCGGGCGGCAGGACCTTGACGGCCACGTGCCGCCTCAGCTTGACGTCACGGCATCGGTAGACGACTCCCATGCCCCCTCGTCCAATTTCCGATTCGAGCGCGTAGTTGTCACCGAGCGCGACCGTGACGCGGTCGCGAAGCGGATCGGACATCGAGACGGGACCGGGAGACACCTGGCGCCTCGAATCCTAGCGAGCCCCGGGCCGCGAGCCCCGGGACCCTGACTTCAACTTCCCCATCTCGTTGGCGACGTAGACAGCGTTGTCCACGTCGCGGGCGAGGGCCATCGCCTGCTCGGCCACCTGGGTGATCTGCTGCAGCGACTGTCCGCCGGCCTTCAGCCGGACGATATCGAGCTGGATGTTGCGGAGCGCCAGGAGACAGCTGTCCAGCTTGTCGCGCGCCTGATCGCGCTTGGTGCCCAGGTCGACGATGGCGCGGCGCTGTCGCTTGAGATAGGCAAGGCGCCGCACGCGCTGTTCACTGGCCCGCAGGTCGAGCGGATTTGCCTGCGCCTCCAGCGCGGAAATCTCGACCTCCACGGACTCGGCGGCGTTGGGGGATACGGTGCGTTCGAGGTCGGCGAGATTCACCGAGAGCGCTTCCACGCGGCGATAGAGCGCCTCGGCGGTGGCCGGTACGTCATGGATGACTTCGCGATCGCGCTTCGAGAGGGTCCCCAACTGGCGCTGGATGTCATCGCGCAAGCGCGCCGCCTGGCGCACCGATGCGGCGTGCGAGCCGGCAAGCGCCGTCAGCTCATGCGTGGGGATCGTGCCGCCGGGCGGCAGCGCGCCTCTCCGGTCATCGGGGGCGAAAAGGCCCACATTGCTCCGGCCACGCAATCGCGAACGCTCGCGGACCTCGGAGCGCTTTTTCCGGTCCCAGAGGGCGCGTACGTTGTCCACCCACTCGGCGACCACGTCGAAGAACATCCGGTCACGCGGCTGCTTGAAGACGTCGCGCCAGTCGTAGTTATCGGTCCAGAGGCGAGCGTACTTGAACGCGATGAAGATGCTCCAGATGCCGGCGATGCTCACCAGCGCGTCCATCACGTTGAAGATGGACAGAATGATGGAGACGACACTGAACGCGAAGAACGGCGCCAGCTTTCGCCGGAACGCCACGACCGGAGGGGCGTTCCAGCGTGCCAGCTCCTCAGCTGTGGGCTGATAACCGCCCGTCGTGAGCGGTGCGGGTTGATACGGCTCGTGCCGGCGTGCCGGCGTCGCGACCGGCAGCGACGTCGCCTCCGGGAGCGCGGGCACCTCGCCGGTCTCCAGCGCGGTCACCAGGGCACCGGCGTTCGGGAACCGGTTGGCCGGTTCCTTCTCGAGCAGGAGCATGACCGCCCGGTCGAGGTCGGGGGGAGCGTCCGGGCATCGTTCTCCTACCGGCTCCGGACGTTCCGAAAGGTGCATCACCAGCAGGGCGGGCGTACTCTGCGCCTCGAACGGCAGATCGCCGGTGAGCATCTGATAGCCCACCACGCCTAACGAATAAAGGTCGCTACGACCGTCGATCTCCCGGTCCCCCATCGACTGCTCGGGGGACATGTACGCGGGAGTGCCGATCGCCATCCCGGTGGCGGTGAGACGCGCGTCCGCGCCATCGGTGATCGCCCGGGCGATCCCGAAATCCGTAACCATGACCCGGCCTGCGCCGCGTTCGATCAGGATGTTGTCGGGCTTGATGTCGCGGTGAACCACGTGGCGCTCGTGGGCGTAGGCGAGCGCGCGTCCCACCTCGAGCATGATCCGGCGCACCTCGTCGGGCGGCAGCGCCCCCTCCCGGTTGAGCCGCATCGCGACGTTCTCGCCGTCCACGAAGGCCATCACGAAGTAGACGATTCCGTCGTGCTCGTCCACGCTGTAGATCGGGACGATATTCGGGTGACTCAGCTGCGCCGCCGTTTCGGCCTCGCGCAGAAAGCGGGTCCGGATCTCCGAGCGAAAGGCGAGCTCCGGCGGGAGCACCTTGATGGCGACGGCGCGTTTCAGGCGGCGGTCCCGGGCCTTGTAGACAATGCCCATACCACCGCGCCCAATCTCTTGGTCGAGCTCGTAGTTGTTGCTCAGGACGCGCTCAACGTGCGCGCGCAGCTCTGGGTCGGACGACGAGACGACGGGATCGGGCACGCGTTTGGTATTCGTGGGTACGACAAGCCGGCGGTCGATTAGTGTAGCACTCATCTGCTGCAGGGTAAAGCGAAACGAGCCGGGCGCTTATGTCGAGCGCCGAACCCGCGCGCCACGAGCCCGACTTTCGGAGGTCCCGCGACTGACGGCTGGCGACTCGAAACCCGCAGGTTCAGGATGGAGTCGTCAGCCGCCGGCCATCAGCCCGGAGGCCACATTCGTCGCCGCTTCGGCTGTCACAGGCCCTACGTCACATTGGCCCGCGAAAGTTGCAATTACCGCCACTGTGGCGTAATTCAGCAGCGCGATACCTGCATCAGGTGCCAGCTGCCCGGACTCCGCGCCGTCTCGCGCGTGACGCGCTGGTGGCACATGCGTGGAAGGTGATCGGGATCTGTCGAAGCATACGACCCAGGGGCACGAATCTCGAGGACACGACAGCATGGCTCAACGTCAGACGCTTCCCGTTCTTCCGCTGCGTGGAACGGTGATCTTCCCGGGACTGACCGCGCCGATCGCCGCCGGCCGGCCCGGGACGCTCCGAGCGATCGAGGCGGCCCTCAAGGGGGATCGGCTCGTCTTCGCCGTGGCGCAGCGCGACAATACCGACGAGCCCGCCCCGGAAATTCTCTACTCGATGGGTGTGATCGCACGCATCGGCCAGATCCAGCGCGGGCTGGGAGGCGTGCAGCTTCTTCTGCAAGGCGAGCAACGCGCCACCTCCCTGCAATACACGATGAACGAAGGATACCTCAACGCGGTGGTCATGCCGACCGAAGAGATGACTCCGCTGAACGAGGCCGATTCCGCGTTCGAGGCGCTTCACAAGGAAACGCGCGAGCGGGCTGCGGAACTCGGTGAGAAGCGCGGTCTTCCCGAGGAGGTCGTGCACCAGGTGCTCGACTCCGTGGAGGACCCGGGCCGATTCGCCGATCTGGTTGCGGGGTACATCGAGCTCCCGGTTCCGGAGAAGCAGGGGCTCCTGGAGACGCTGAGCGTGGAGGAGCGGCTTCGCCGAGTTCTGGTTCACGTCCAGAGGCAGATCGGGATGCTCGAGGCGCAGGAGGAGATCAAGTCGCAGGTGCAGGAGGAACTGGGGGAACGCCAGCGCGAGATGTTCCTGCGCGAGCAGATGAAGGCGATCCAGAAGGAGCTGGGTGACGACGATCAGGCAAAGGAGGTTGAGGAGCTGCGCGAGAAGCTGCGGGCGCTCGACCTTCCCAAAGAGGCGCGGGCCGAAGTGGAACGCGAGCTTGGTCGCCTGGAGCGTACCGGGCGCGAGTCGATGGAAGCACAAGTCATCCGCACCTACCTCGAGTGGATCGCCGAGTTGCCCTGGAGCAAGCGGTCGGACGATCAGCTCGATCTGACGCACGCCGCCACGATTCTGGACGAGGACCACTACGGGCTGCAGGACGTGAAGGACCGCGTCCTGGAGTTTCTGGCGGTGCGCCAGCTCCGCGCCCGCCAGCAGGCGGAGGAGGTCATCCGGACGGGAGAATTCCCGGCAGCGGGTCGAGCAAAGGGCGGCGACGAGCCGACGGCATCGCCGGTGGGCGGAAACGGTGAAGACCGGACGATCACCGACGCGCGTGAGGCCAAGGCACGGGCAATGGCCAAGGGACCCATCCTGCTGTTTGTCGGTCCTCCCGGTGTGGGCAAGACCTCGATCGCAAAGTCGATCGCGCGGTCACTCGGCCGCCAGTACGTCCGAGTATCGTTAGGTGGCGCGCGCGACGAAGCCGACATCCGCGGACACCGCCGGACGTACGTCGGGGCCATGCCGGGACGCATCATCCAGGGTATGAAGCAGGCCGGGACGAAGAATCCGGTCTTCCTCCTCGACGAAGTCGACAAGCTCGGCGTGTCGTTCCAGGGCGACCCCTCGGCGGCCCTGCTCGAGGTGCTCGACCCGGCGCAGAACGACAGCTTCACCGATCACTATCTGGGCGTGCCGTTCGACCTCAGCGAGGTGCTGTTCGTCGCCACCGCGAATTTCATGCAGAACATCCCCGGGCCGTTGTTCGACCGGATGGAGATGGTGGAGTTCTCCGGCTACACCGAGCGGGAGAAGGCGGAGATCGCGAAGAAGTACCTGATCCCGCGCCAGCTCGAGGAAAACGGCCTGGGCGACAAGGGCGTGGGGTTCGCCGACGACGCGGTGATGTCGGTCGTGACGAACTACACGCGCGAGAGCGGCGTTCGTCAGCTCGAGCGGCAGATCGGCGCGGTGTGCAGGAAACTGGCGCGCCGGGTAGCCGCCGGTGACGGCGGCATTATCGCCGACAATCAGGTGGACGCGGACGAGGTGCGACAGCTCCTCGGGCGGCCCAAGGTCCATCCGGAGCGGGCCAACGAGAAGAACGAGGTCGGCATCGCCACCGGCATGTACTACACGCCGATGGGGGGCGACATCATGTTCGTCGAGGCGTCCATTCGCCGCCGCCAGCGCCCGCCGTCGTCCGACAACGGCGATTCTGCGCCCCAGTCGGGACCGATGACGCTGATTCTGACCGGGCAGCTCGGCGACGTCATGAAGGAAAGCGCCCGCGCGGCGCTGACTTATGCCACCAACAATGCGTCGTCGTTAGGTATCCCGGCCCAGCGGCTGGAAGGAGCGATGGAGGCCCACATTCACGTACCCGCCGGCGCCATCCCCAAGGATGGCCCGTCAGCCGGTATCGCCATCGCAACCGCCCTCGTCTCCGAGATGTCGGGCCGTCCGGTCCGGCGCGATGTGGCAATGACCGGGGAGATCACGCTGCGCGGGCGGGTACTGCCGATCGGAGGACTGAAGGAGAAGGTGCTGGGCGCGCATCGCGCCGGCATCATGCACATCATTCTGCCCAAGGACAACGAGGGCGACCTCGAGGACGTGCCCGAGGAGGTGCGACAGCAGCTCACCTTCCATCCGGTCGAAACCCTCTCGGACGTGCTGCGCATTGCGCTCGTGCCGGAACACGAGACCGGGGCCGACGCCCGCGTGGAAGCAGAGGAGGTGGAGGCCGGCGTGGCCTGAACCCGCACCCGCCGCGCAGCCGAACCAAGCGACCCGGGAGGATTCCCGGGTCGCTTGTGCCTTGAGGCCCAATCGCCTCCGCACCCTCGTGAAACGTCGCTTCACGGCGCATCGTACCCGAGGGTACTCCTAGCACACTCAAAAACTCCCGCTCCGTGCGCATCGCTCCCATCGCGACCGCCTTTGCCGTCGGATTCGACACCCTCCGGGTAAATCCTTTGCGGACGGTGCTCTCCACCCTGGGGGTCATCATCGGCGTGGGCGCACTGGTGGCCGTGCTCTCGCTCGGCGACGCCATGGAGAAGTTCGCCCGCAACGAACTGGAGCGCACGACCGACGTCCAGACGGTGATCGTGCGGGCACGTACCTACGAATACGTGAACGGCCAGTTCACTCCGGTGCGCAACTACCCGATCTTCACGCCGCGCGACGCGCGCGCGTTGGCCGACGAGATTCCCGCGGTCGGTGCGGTTTCGATGACGCTCCAGGGCCAGAGTGACGTGATGTGGGGGCGATCGGGTCTCGAGCGCCGCGCGACGGTCACGGCGTCGACTCCCGGAAGTGACCGTTTTCTCCACCTCGAGTTCGCCGACGGCCGCTTTTTTACGGCGGCCGAAGCGGCGCGCAACGCACCCGTCATCGTGCTGTCCTACAAGCTGGCCAGCGAGATCGCCGGCGCGCGTCGCCCGGTAGACCTGATCGGAGACTTCGTGCGGGTGCATGGCACACCGCGAGAAGTGATCGGCGTGCTGGCGTCGTACAAGGGAGAACGCACGTACGAGGCACACGTCCCGTACGAAGCCGCCGCGTATGTGTTCGGGAGCGATGTCACCCGCTCCACACCCAACATCCTGTTGCGGGCACGCAGCGTGGAAGCGGTAGGACCGATGCGCGACGGCATCGAGGACTGGCTCGGCCGGCGATATGGCCGGTGGGAGCATCGGGTCGATGTCCTCGCTCAGGAATCCCGGCTGGAAGAAGTGGCGAAGGGCATCCTCGTCTTCAAGCTCTTCCTGGGTGCGCTCGCCGGCATCTCGCTGCTGGTGGGCGGTATCGGGATCATGAACATCATGCTGGCGTCAGTCACCGAACGGACCCGGGAGATCGGCGTGCGAAAGGCCGTCGGCGCGCGTGCAAGCGATATCCACCTGCAATTTCTCACGGAAACGGTCGTCGTCTCGGGCATTGGCAGCGCGACCGGTGTGCTGCTCGGTGTCGCGCTGTCCGAGATCACCATTCTGATCATCAAGAGTCTCTCCGCGCCCGAAGGACTTGCGGTGACGCTGTCTCCCAACACCGCGCTGGTGGCCGCGGTCTCCGCCATCACCATCGGGCTCGTGTTCGGTACCTATCCGGCCCGGCGCGCCGCGCGACTCAGTCCGATCGACGCGATCCGACACGAGTAGGAGTCATCTCGAACGGATCGGACGGACCCAGCCTTCCGGAGTGATCTCGAAACGCGGCGGTTGGATCGTCTCCCAGGGAGCGCCCGGAACGCCGGACAGCCGTGGCGCGATGCCCGGAGACGAAGCGGGGACCATGTAAGGGTCTGCCGCGTGGTAATTGGGAGTGAGGCCAATATCGGCCAGCGACGCGAGGGTCATCTCCGACAGGGGCATGTTGGGCGTCGGCTCGAGAAAGCTCGTCATCAGTTCGGAGTGGAAGACCGACTCTCGCCAGTGGAGATCCACGGTTCCGGGGCCGCCGATGTTCTCGACCGGAACGCTCCCGACGCCGCACGGTTCAGCTCCGCCGAGCAGGACGCAGCGCTCTGCAGCCAGGTTGCCGAGGAATCGCGGATCGCCGGTCCCGCTTCCGGCGAGGAGCCCAACGGTATTCCAGAGGATGCCAACGCCGACCAGATGCAGCATCTCGTGGAGGACGACGGCGTTGAGTCGCTGGGTCAGCGCGAGCGCGTCAAGGTCGGCCTCGTCGAATCGCATGACACCGATGACGGTGTAGCCCGACAGCGTGCGCTGCAGGCACGGGCCGGCGGAGCCCACGATCCCCCCGATGCCATCGATCGGAGCTACCACGGCATAGATGACCATGTCGTCCACGACCTCGGTGATCGATGGAGCCGAGATCCCGCAGCGTGCGAGATCGAAGCCCTGGAGGGCGACATCGGGGATGTCGCTGGTGACCGCCGCATGCACACGCTGAACCGCGTAGTCGAACGCCGCGGCGATGGTTGGCGACGGTGCGGATCCAATGAAGCGAACGACCGGATCGAAGCTGGATCGAATGGTGGCGGTGAAGGTCGTCGTCAACGCGCCGGCGGTGGCGATCACGACCTGGTCTCCGCCGTTGCGTCCCAGGTGCCAGGTCGGACCTCCCGCGATGCCATTTCCATCCGTCGTCACGGTGGATTCCGAGATGCTACCCCCTCCGGACTCCGCTGCAAACGTGACGACGACGCCGGGCACGCCGTTGCCGAAGCGGTCGAAGACCTTTGCGGCGAGGGACTGCGGGAGGTTGTCGCCCGCGAAGCCTGTCTGATCCGCTCCGAATTCCGGCGTCATGTCCGCCGGCAGATCGGGCAAGGCGGTGACTTCGATGCGGAGAGGGGGGAGGGCGCCGATCCTGACGACGAGCGCATTGTGCCCGGCGCTCGCGCCGAGGATCCACTCGCCCACCGGAGTCGGACCGGCGGCGGTATTGCGCGGAGCATCGCGAAGGGTGCCGCCGCCCGCAGCCACGGCAATCGAGACGGGGAATCCGGCCAGCACCCGGCCCGCGGCATCTCGGAGGACAAACGTCGGAACCGGCGCGACCGCCGTTCGAACCACACCGGGATTGCCGGACGTGGCGAGGGTAAGTGTGGCGTCAGGCGGGGGGCCGGCGGGATTGTCCCGGCAGGCCCCCGTGAGCCCTGCCAGCAGGAACCAGCAGAGTGGAGTTCCGAGCCTAACGAGGCTGGAGCGCACGACCACGAAAGAGCGACCAGGAGTCGAGGTGCAGGAAGAGCGGCTCGGTTCCGGGGAGGAAGTACTCCGTGTAGCGGCGGTCTGGCGGAGTAAGGACGGTCACGGGCTGGCCAGTGTCGCGATCGAGTTCGGCGGTCACCAGCTGCACCGGCGGCGACCACGGCGCCCCGGCGCCGGTCTCGCCGGCGAGGGCCAGCATCCTGCCCCAGATCGGGGCGGCCAGCGTGCCGCCCGCGGCACCGGGTGCAATGGGAGCGGGTCGATCGAAGCCGAGCCACACGCCGGCCACGAGATCGGGCGTCATGCCCACGAACCAGACGTCGGCGTTGTCGTTGGTCGTGCCGGTCTTGCCGGCCACCGGCACCGACTCCGGAAGGAAGCGCCGGACCGCGGTGGCGGTGCCGCGCTCCACCACGTCCCGCATCATGTCACGGACAATGAAGGCGACCTGTGGGTCGAGCACCTCCTGCGGCTGGACAATGGGGTTCTGCCAGACGGTGTGTCCCCCGGCGTCCTCGATATACGTGATGAACCGTGCCTCGACGCGCGCGCCGAGGTTCGCGATCGTCGCGTAGGCAGCCACGAGATCGAGCGGCTGCACCGCCGCGGCGCCGATCGCACTGGAGGGATAGGGCTCGATGGGCGCCGTGATTCCCATGCTTCTCGCCGTCGCGATCACCGATTCCATACCAACCCGCTGGCCGATCTGCACGGCGACGACGTTGCGCGAGCGCGCGAGGGCTTCGCGCATTGTCAGGTTGCCGAGGTACGCGCCGTCCGAGTTTTCCGGCTTGTAGACCGTGTGGTTCGGCAATGGGATGGCGATGGCGGTGTCTGACACGACGAGATTCGGAGGGAGGCTGTCGGCGATGGCGGTCGCATAGACGATCGGCTTGAACGCCGAACCGGGCTGGCGCATCGCATCAACGGCCCGGTCGAATGGCGAGGCCGCGTAGTCGCGACCGCCGACCAGCGCCCGCACGTCACCGGTGAACGGATCGAGGGCGACTACCGCGCCCTGCAAATAGTCGCTCCTCCCGGGTGTGCGGTGCTGAAACGTGGGATGCCGATAGCCTGGCTGACGCTCGATCTCGAGCGTTCCGTCGACCAGGGCGGTGACGGCGGCACGCTGCACCGAGGGATCGAGCGTCGTGTAGACGCGATAGCCGCCGGCGGTAACCGGCACGCCGGCGCGCTCGGCCTGAACGCGCACCACGTCCACGAAGTACGGAGCGGGAGCGGCGTAGCCTCCGTCCTTCGCGATCTCGAGCGGATCGCGGCGCGCGGCGGCCGCTTGTTCGGAGGTCAGGTACTTCTGGTCAGCCATGAGCGACAGGACGAGATTGCGCCGGCCGCGGGCGCGATCGGGGTGCGTGACCGGATCGTAGTAGCTGGGACCATTGATGATGGCGGCCAGCGTCGCCGCCTCCGCAACCGACAGCTGCGCCGCGCCCTTGCCGAAATAGTGGCGAGCGGCGGTTTCGATACCGAACCAGCGGTGGCCGAAGTCGAGCTGGTTGAGATACGCCTCGAGGATCTGCTCCTTCGTGTAGTGCTTCTCCATCTCTCTCGCAGCGGCCTGCTCGCGGAGCTTGCGCCCGAGGCTGATGTCGCGGCGATCGATGATGTCGGGGTGCATGTTGCCCACCAGCTGCTGCGTGATGGTACTGGCGCCGCGCGGACTCCCGCGCACGGCGTCCTTGATGGCACCCGCGAGTCCTACGATGTCGACGCCGTCGTGCTGATAGAACCGCTGATCCTCGACCGCTATGAACGCCTCGGGGACGTATTTCGGCAGGGTGCGGATGGAGATGCTCGACCGCCATTCACGACCGATCTCGCCGATGAGCGAGCCGTCACGCGCGAAGACGAAGGTGGACTGGAGCGGTTGGATGATCTGCCACGGCTCTCCTGAGGAGGGTCGAGATTGCTGCGCGGTTGCCGACGACAGCGCGGTGACGAGGAACAGCGCCGGGCGGATAGCGCGGGCCGGCCGCCTGAGTGCCGCGGGCAGAATTCGAGGGAGTGACACGAGACAAATATGGGGCCAGGGCCATAGGCCACAGGTCAAAACCGGAGACCATACGCCACGGGCCACGAGCCGCTCGTGCGGTGGGGACGGAATGTGGTTGAGACAGCGCGGCCCAGCGGGACAACGCGCTCAGTACGTACCCGGCTGATGTGTGGCGTTCCACCGGCTGGCGGGGTGACCTGCGACACAAAAACGTGCGGCCTGGCCAGCCGCGTCGCCGTACGTCGCGACGAGAAGCGAAAGGTCGCTGTTGCTCGCGATTTCACCAGCCCCCAACTTCTCTGCCATGTCCCGGCTGCTCACCCTGGCCATAGCACAGCTGCACCCGTTCAAAGGCGACTACGAGGCGAATCTCGCGCGCCTGAGCGACGTATTTGCGCAACTGCGCATGCTGTCGCCGCATCCGCATGTAGTGCATTTCCCGGAGACCGTGCTGAGCGGCTACTTCGTCGAAGGGGGAGTGCGCGATGTGGCGGTGACGGCGGGGACGGTGGCCCGCGACCTGGATGCGGCCTACGCGGAGAGCATCGGCGATGAGCGGGCCAGGCGCCCTCTCGACGTGGTGGTAGGCTTTTACGAGCGGTGGCGCGACACGCTGTACAACAGCTCGGCGTACATCCGGCTTGGCGAGGGGGCGCCTCGGGTACTCCACGTGCATCGCAAGAACTTCCTCCCGACGTACGGCCTGTTCGACGAGGAACGGTTTGTCGAGCGGGGGCACGACATTCGTGCGTTCGACACGCCGTGGGGACGTGCGGCGATGCTGATCTGCGAGGACGCCTGGCACAGCCTCTCGAGCGCGATCGCTGCGCTGGATGACGCGCAGATCATCTTTCTTGCTTCAGCCGCGCCGGCACGCGGGCTACAGTCGCTGGACGGCGTGCCGGGCCCGGGGAGCGTGGCGCGTTGGGAGCGTCTGGTGCGGGACATGGCCGATGAACACGGGGTCTTTGTGTCGCTGGCCAACCTGGCGGGAAGCGAAGGCGGGAAGGTCTTTGCCGGCGGATCATGCGTGGCCGGTCCCCGTGGCGATCTCCGGGTGCGGGCGCCGGCATTTGACGAGGCAATCGTGACGCTCGCCATCGACCTGGGCGACATCGCCCGGGCGCGAGCGGATATGCCCCTGCTGTCGGATCTGCGCACGGCGCTGCCGCACCTGCATCGGGCAATGGAGGCGGTGGAACGGGGGGAGGGGGGGATGGCGGCGTTCGATCCACCGGAGGAGCGGCCGTCGCGAGGAACAGGAGCCTGGGGGGCCCCCCCCAATACAGAATCTGGCGCGCCGACGGACTTCGACTCCCACCAATCGAACGCCACCCGGATCATTCCCGCGCTGCACGTGCCCTGTGTCGCCCATGGCCAGCCGCCATCGCTCGACATCGACGCACCCATGGTCGAAGAGTGGCTCGTCCGGTTCATTCGCGACGAGATGCAGCGACGAGGTTTCGAGCGCGCCGTAGTCGGCTTGTCGGGAGGCGTGGACTCGGCAGTGACGACGTTTCTGGCCGCGCGCGCGATCGGGGCCGAAAACGTGCTCGGGGTTCGCCTTCCCTACCGCACATCGCGCCCCGACAGCCTCGCACATGCGCAGATGGTGATCGACGCGCTCGGGATCCGAACCCGCACCATTGACCTGACGGCGGCCGTGGACGGCTACCTCGCGCAGGAGCCGACGGCCGACGGCACCCGGCGAGGGAACGTGATCTCCCGGATGCGGATGATCGCCCTGTTCGATCTGTCGGCGGCCGAACGGGGCGTCCCGTTAGGCACCGGGAACAAGACCGAGCGCCTGTTCGGGTACTTCACCTGGCACGCCGACGATTCGCCACCCATCAACCCGCTGGGAGATCTCTTCAAAACGCAGGTGTGGGCCCTGGCGCGTCACCTGGGCGTGCCGGAGGAGATCATCACCAAGCCGGCGACCGCCGATCTGGTCGATGGACAGACCGACGAGACGGACCTCGGCATCAGCTACGCGAAAGCTGACACGATTCTCAACTGGTTGCTGTGGGGATATTCAGTCGCCGATCTCGGCTCGCGCGGGTTCGACCAGTTCGAGGTGGAGCTGGTCCGCAATCGGCTCGAGGGAACGCATTGGAAGCGCAAGCTGCCCACGGTCGCGCTCCTCAGTCACACGGCGATCGGCGAGTCCTATTTGCGGCCGGTGGACTACTGACGCGACGCGGTCGCCGATGACGTACGCCCTGAAACTCCACGGCATCGTGCTCGGCAGGTCGGAGCTCGAAGACCGTGACCCGTCGACACGGTTCGTGGGAGGCGTGTTTCACCCCGGAACCGGATACGCGCTGATCGAGCCGATTTTCACGCTGCGAGTCACGAATCCGGAGCGCTATGTGAGGGCGCGCGACACCCTGGCGTTCGAGTTGGCGGACGACGGCGGCCCGCCGCTCCGCGCAGCGGATGTGGAGATCGCGGCAGACGGAGACGCGCTCACCCTGCGTGCCCGCGTCGATGATGCGGAGTTCTGGTCGAGGCAGTAGCGCGGTCACCGAGGGAGGCTGGTGTCTCCCTTCTGCAGTACCTTGGGGACCTTGCCTGTCTCACGAAGCACGACTGTGGGGGAACCGCACCGTTCCGGCACATAGCCGACGCGACGCCGGAAGCCGTTCTGACACACGCCTTCCGCCGTTGGCTTGGCGGGCAAGGCTCCCGCGGGCTCCTTGAGTAAGATGGTGATCAAGCCGCCGCTCAGCGGGGCCGGGAGCTTGCGGCCTTTGACCACCTCGATGCTCCCGATGTCGTTCGGGTCGATGTTGTCGAGGCCGGCCTTCGCCAGCAGCCGTCCGCTCCCGTCGTACATGTGCCCTGACAGACCGGGGCGCCCGACCTGGACCAATTGACCCGCATAGGTGAAGACGCGGACCACGGGACTGGATGAGGTCGTGGAGAGGAGTTCCGGGTGAAACCGCCGGAGATAGTCCACGAACGCCGAGTCGGACGCCTTGAGGACGGGTATCTCACGATAGCCCTTCGGCAGGTTCTCGCTGTTCGCGGACCCGGTCAGCGTACGGGCGAAGTCCACTGGCGCCACCGGCTCCGGCCTGGGCGACTCGCATGCCACCACCACAGCACCTAACGCCACGGCAATGCGCACGATGGGCCATCGTTTCGAGAGCGGACGACGATCGATCATCGCGTGAATCCTCCGGGAAAGTTCAGTGGAAGCGCCGGGCACGGTGGCCAGCACGACCGTGCGGTCCGGCGCGCGCCGAGCGGCGGTCAGGAGGAGGAGATCCCCGTAGGCCCGCACGTCGGGGATCCGGGCCAGCACGCGTACATCGCAGTCAACCTCCACCGCCAGGCGGAGACGCCGTGCGATGAGCCAGACGGCGGGATTCCATGGCAGGAGCGCGGCGACGACCGCGCTCAGCCAGAGCAACCGCCCATCACCGGCCCGCAGGTGCTCGATCTCATGCGTCAGCAGGAGCCGACGCGGAACGGCATCCAGCGCAAGCACCCAGCGGGGAACGAGAATCGCAGGCCGCACGAACCCAGCGACCGCGGGTCCGAGATGTTCGGTCACCAGCACCGTCGCACCGCTGCCGATGAGCGGCCGCGCGTGTCGACGTTCCCGATCGATGCGACGCATCCCGGCGAGCAGGACACCGAGCAACACGACGCTCACCGCCGCCCAGGCGACCGCGAGACCGTCGTCGAAGCGTCGTCCCCAGCCAGAAAACCTGGGGCTCGACACTTCCGGCGGCATTGCGAGGACAGGCCTCGCTTGCGGCGCAGGGAGAAGCGCGTGGTCACTCGCGACGTCGCGCGGCACGAACATCGCCGCCGCGCATCCGAGCACGCTCACACCCAGTGCAGCACACCAGATCCAGCGCGTTCCCGATCCGCGGGCACGCACCAACGGCTCCAGCGCGAGAGCCGAGACGGCGGCGCAAAGAGCGACCAGCGTGCCGTATGCCATGAGGGCGATCATTTTCTTTCCCTCTGTCTCGTCGCTCGTTCGTCGAGCACTCGACGAAGACGCCGGAGCTCCACGTCATCGATGCCGCGTTCGCGCACGAGGTTCGCGAGCAACATCTCGCGAGAGCCGTCGAAGATCTTGTCGAGCACCTGACCGAGCGCACTCGTGCCCGCGGCCTCCCGGGCCACCAAAGGGCGGTAGCGATGCGCCTTGCCCTCGTGCTCATGCGCGACATAGCCCTTGGCCTCGAGCGTGCGCAGCACGGTCAGCACGGTCGTGTAGGCCAGCGGATCGGCGAGCAGCTCACGCACTTCGGCCACAGTGGAGGGACCGCGCTGCCACAGCACGGCCATCACGTCCAGCTCGCGATCGGTGAAAGAGATGTCAGGCATGGAGTGGGAGAGCGGAGGCCGAGGGCCAAAGGCCAAAGGCCAAAGGCCAAAGGCCAAAGGCCAAAGTCGGTCAAACTGAGACCGCGACCGGCGGATAGTAACCCTTGCTACTAGCAGTTTAGTAGAACCTACAGGACGCCTTTTGACTTGTCAACTAGAGCATTAGTTGATTCCACCGACGCTTTTTGCGAGCCCGCGTCCGCCGGCGTGTCGACGTCGCAAGATCCGGGTTGGCCCTGCCGCCGCGTGCTGCTAGATCTCGCTGCACACAGTGAGTGAACCATGACCATCTCCGCATCCAACACCACCGATTACCATCGCATCGAGCGCGCAATCCGGTATCTCGACGCGCGTTCCCCGGCGCAGCCAAGTCTCGATGAGGTCGCCCGACATGTCGGCCTGAGCCCATTCCATTTCCAGCGGCTGTTCACGCGCTGGGCGGGCATCAGCCCCAAGCGGTTCTCGCAGATGCTCGCGCTCGGCTACGCCAAGGATCTGTTGCGACGGTCGCGCAATCTTCTGGACGCCACGTACGACGCGGGACTGTCGAGTGGCGGCCGGCTTCACGATCTGTTCGTGACGCTCGAGGCGGTGACGCCGGGAGAGTATCGCACCAGCGGCAGCGGGTTGCGCATCAGTGCGGGGTTCCACGACACCCCGTTCGGTGAGTGTCTCCTAGCCATCACCGACCGCGGCATCTGCGGGCTGTCGTTCTTCGAGGGCACCAGGACGGCCGCCATCGGCGACCTGGCTGAACGCTGGCCCAATGCGACCATTGAGCAGAGACCGCGGGCGACGGCGTCCGTGGCACGGCGGATCTTCACGCCACTGGAGATCCGTGATCGGGCGGGGCTGGTGCCACTCGCGCTCCTGGTGCGCGGGACGAATTTCCAGGTGAAGGTGTGGGAGGCCTTGCTGCGCGTCCCGGCCGGCACGGTGACGACGTACGGGGACGTGGCGGCGGCGATCGGGGCGCCGCAGTCGGTGCGCGCCGTGGGGACGGCGGTGGGGCGGAATCCGGTGGCATTCGTGATCCCCTGCCACCGCGTACTCCGGAACACCGGTGCGTTAGGCGGCTATCGTTGGGGCCTTGAGCGGAAGCGCGCGATGCTGGCGTGGGAGGGGGCGCAGCGCCCGCGCCTGTTCACGGCACATGCAGGCGGAAGACCGGGCGCTCAGCCGGTGCTCGCGGGCTGATGCTCAGACGACCGCGCGCGGCGGGGTGACCGGCGTCTTGCGACTGGTGCGGCGGGCGGGATCCCGGAGCGCGGTGATGATCCGCGCGGCGGTGGCGTCGAGCAAGGTCCGGTCGGGCATTCTCGAACCGTCGAACGGCAGGGGGATATCGAACCCGTCGTTTGCCTTCCGCGGGATCACGTGCACGTGGTAGTGGAAGACGTTCTGGCCCGCCGCCTCGCCACTGCTCACCACCACGTTGAGGTCGTCGGAGTTCCCGACCCGGCGAATGATGGGGCCGAGCTTCAGGGCGACTTCGAACAGATGCATCGCCAGGGCCGGCGGCACGTCATTCAGTGACTCGTAGTGCTCGCGCGGGACGACCAGGACGTGACCTGCGTTCACCGGTTGGATGTCCATGAAGGCGATAGCGTCGGAATCCTCGTAGCAGATGGAGACTTCGCCGCCCCCACGGATGATCTCGCAGAAGATGCAGTGCGCCACGAAATCCGACATGTCGCTCCCCAGTGCGAATTCGTCTCAGTATAGCGCATGTCGGATGCCATGGGATCCGTCGGCAGAGGAGCGCGGCACGCGATTCGAGAGAAGGACGCGGGTGACCGGCGGATTCTCCCGGATGCCAGGCGGCTCCGACGTCACGATCCTCAGCGCGCGCGGCCGCAACGCCGCAGGCCCGGTGGCGACGCAACACTATGCCGTGCGGGTTGTTAGGAGGGCCCTGCCGGTGCGGGCGGTCGGTCGGTCCGGGGAGCGGTGGAATCCCGGATGTCAGGCGGTCGCGCCCACACTATTTTCATCCAAGCTGTGTGCGCATCACCCACGCATCGACACGCATGCCCACAAGACTCAGAGCCCAGCGGCCAACTGTTACCGACCTGAGCCGCGACCAGTTGTTGTCGGCGTACCGCACGATTCTCCTGTCCCGGCGGCTGGACGACAAGGAGATCCAGCTCAAGCGTCAGAACCGGATCTGGTTTCAGATTTCCGGCGCGGGTCACGAGGCGGTGCTGGCGGCGGCCGGGATGCTCCTCCGACCATCGTACGACTGGTTCTTCCCGTACTACCGGGATCGCGCGCTCTGCCTGTCGCTGGGGATGACGCCGGAAGAGATGTTGTATTCCGCGGTGGGTGCCGCCATTGACCCGAATTCCGGCGGACGGCAGATGCCGAGCCACTGGGGGCACAAGGCGCTGAACATCGTGTCGTCGTCGTCACCGACCGGCACGCAGTTCCTGCCCGCGGTGGGGTGCGCCGAAGGAATCATGCGCGCCCGGCGACTCGGACTCGATGTGGGGTTGCACGAGGACGAGATCGTCTTCGTGTCGGCTGGAGATGGGACCACGAGCGAAGGCGAGTTCTGGGAATCGCTCAACAGCGCGTGCAATCTCAAGCTCCCGGTGCTGTATCTCGTCGAGGACAACGGGTACGCGATCTCGGTCCCGGTCGAGGTGCAGACCGCGGGGGGCTCGATCTCGAAGCTGGTGACAGGCTTCCCGGGCTTGTTCATTCAGGAAGTCGACGGCTGCGACTTCCCCGCCAGTCATGCGGTGATGGCGAACGCGGTGCAATACGTGCGGAGCGGACAGGGTCCGGCGCTGGTGCACGCGCACGTGATCCGTCCCTATTCGCATTCACTGTCGGACGACGAGGTGCTCTATCGGCCGCCGGAGGAGCGGAGTGCAGATGCGGCGCGCGATCCGGTGACGACGTACCCGGCGTGGCTGGTGAAAGAGGGGCACGCATCCGAGGCCGATCTCGAGCGCATTCGCGGCGACGTGGAGAGCGTGGTGCAGGCCGCCACCGACGATGCGTTAGGCAGGGAACAGCCGGAGCCGGCGTCGGTGTACGTCGGGGTCTATTCCCCGGATGTCGATCCCACCAGCGAACAGTTCGATACCGAGGACGATCCCCAGTTCTCCGGGAACGAGACCACGATGGTGGACCTGCTGAATTCCTGCATGCGCGACGAGATGCGGCGGGACGGGAAGATCATCGTCTTCGGGCAGGATGTGGCCGACGTGTCGCGCGACCAGTACCTCGGCAAGGTGAAGGGGAAAGGCGGGGTGTTCAAGGTGACGTGGGGGCTGCAGAAGGAATTCGGCGCCGATCGCGTGTACAACTCGCCGCTGGCCGAGGCGAACATCATCGGGCGCGCGGTCGGCCTCGCGCTGCGCGGGTTCAAGCCGGTGGTCGAGATTCAGTTCTTCGACTATATCTGGCCGGCGTACATGCAGCTCCGCAACGAGCTGGCGACGATGCGCTGGCGGTCCAACAACGCGTTCAGCGCGCCGGTGGTCGTGCGGACGACCTACGGCGGTTACATCCGGGGCGCCATCTATCATTCACAGACCGGCGCCTCGTTGTTCACCCAGTGCCCTGGCCTGCGCGTGATCTGCCCGGCCACGGCGCTCGACGCGAACGGGCTCCTGCGAACGGCCATCCGGTGCGACGATCCGGTGATGTTTCTCGAGCACAAGCATCTGTACCGGCAGACGTACAACAAGGCGGCGTATCCCGGACCGAACTTCATGATCCCGTTCGGAAAGGCGAAGGTGGTGCGGGAGGGGACGGATGTGACGCTGGTGACGTACGGGGCCACTGTGCACCGCGCATTCACGGCCGCGAACAAGGTGGCTGACGAGGGCATTTCGGTGGAGGTGATCGATCTGCGGTCGCTCTCGCCGTGGGACCGCGAGACGGTGTTCGCTTCCGTGAAGAAAACGAACCGGGTGATCGTGGCATACGAAGACGCGCTGTCGTGGGGGTACGGCTCGGAGATCGCGAGCCGGATCGCGAATGAGTGCTTCGCCTGGCTCGACGCCCCGGTGCGGCGGATCGGGTCGTCGGACACATTCGTCGGCTACGCGCCCAGGCTTGAAGACGCGATTCTGCCGCAGGTCGACGACTTTGTGGCGGCGTATCAGGAAATCGTTCGCTTCTAGCACCGCGTCAGGCAGGGCGGCGTTGGACTGGCGACCCAATCGACGTTGGCTCTGACACCGGCGACATCGTCCGCGCCGACACTCGCGCCAGAGCGGAGTCGCCGCCTCGCATTGGTCAGGCTCACCGTCGTGTTGTCCCACCTCCGCCACAACTGTGTCGCCTCAGCCACGATCCTGCTGGTCGGAGTGCCATTCCGTGACCGGGCAGAGCCGGAAACCGTCACGGTCCGGGGCTTGCTTCACGACAGGCGCGGGCGATTGTCACCCGCCCTGCATGCACCCTGACGGCGGAAGGGCACATGACGATCAGTCACCTCGAAGTACACCGGCACCCACTCTGGCAGAAGGAGTTTGCCGCCGAGACGCAGGTGCCGAAGGCAACCGGCTCAGGCCGGTTGAGACTGGTTCTGCTCCTGCTCGGGACGGCGGTCGTGGCCGCGGCGCTCTTCCTTTTGATATCCGTGCGCCCGGCGCTCTGACGATTCGTCAGCACCGGAAGAATGAAGACGCCGGCGTGGTGGACGCCGGCGTCTTCATTTTCGCTTCCCGCGCTGACGCTATTCGAAACTCGGCTCGTATGATTGCGCCTCGTGCGGCTGCAACCGCGCGTCCGACTGGATGAGGCGCACGCAGCTGTTCCAGCGAAGAATGGCGTCGTCGTCGCCAACGGGCCGGATCTTCTCCGCTTCTGCGTACAGCGCCATGGCTTTCTCGATCCACCCGTATGCCAGTTCGCCGGCGCCCGGGACGGCGCGCCGAAGAACAGCCTTCGCCCACCGTTCGCAGACGAGCCCGCTGTAGTACGCCTTGGCGTACGGATCGCTCAATTGCTCGGCGGTGTCGCGCGCGCGGCGTTGCTGGTCTGCGTGCCCGTGATCGAACTGATCGGTAATGGCGAGTATGAGGGTCACCAGTGCCTCGGTGTTCTTCGGATCCACCCCGAGGATGTCGAGGCAGATGCTCTCCGCGGCTGAGGAGTCGTTCAGCAGACGGTAGCGGTTGGCCTTCTGCAGCGCGGCAGGGACGCCGGCGAGGGTGATGGGTTTGAGATAGCTCATAGGCTGATCATAGGCCGAAGGTCAGACAATACAGCCAGAGGTCAGAGGTCAGAGGTCAGAGGTGAGAGTCGCAGGTCCGGGCTCCGGCGATAAGTCTTTTCCTGCATTCTTCACCCGCCCGGTCCCGTTGAGCGTCTCCCTTTGCCGCGCATCAGCCGCACCAGTTTCACCACCGGATCATAGAACTCGTCAACCACACGCTCCTTCAGCGGAATGATCGCGTTGTCGGTGATAGTAATGTTCTCGGGACACACTCGCGTACAGCACTTCGTGATGTTGCAGTAGCCGATGGCCTGTTCGCCTTTGAGGTCGCCGATGCGGTCCTCCGTATCCAGCGGGTGCATCTCGAGGGCCGCCGAGTAGACAAAGTGTCGCGGTCCGATGAAGTCGTCGTGCTGGTGGTGATCGCGGAGGACGTGGCAGACGTCCTGGCAGAGGAAGCATTCGATGCACTTGCGGAATTCCTGCACCCGATCGACGTCCTTCTGGAACATCCGCCAGGTACCGTCGGGAGCGTCGGGGGGCCTGGGGGCGAACTTGCGGATGCGTTTCTTCACCTTGTAGTTCCACGACACGTCGGTCACCAGATCCTTGACGTGCGGAAAGGCGCGCATCGGCTCGATGGTGACGGGCTCGTCGGCGGGAAGTCCGCTCATCCGCGTCATGCACATCAGTTTCGGCATGCCGTTGATCTCGGCGGAGCACGAGCCGCACTTCCCGGCCTTGCAATTCCACCGCACCGCGAGGTCGTTCGCCTGTTCAGCCTGGATCTGATGCACGGCATCGAGCACGACCATCCCCTCGGTGATTTCGGTGGGGTAGTCCGCGAAGGCGCCTTCCCCGTCGGTGCCGCGCCAGATACGAAACGTGGTCGTGGACATCACTTCTCCTCGTCGATCACTTTCTTCAACTCGTCAGGCATGGCGGGAATGGGCACGCGCTCGAGCTCCATGGCGCCGCCGGGCGTCCGTCGGACGATGATATTGAACACCGCGTAGCTTGGGTCCTTCGCGGGGTGGTCTTCGCGGAAGTGTCCGCCGCGGCTCTCCTTTCTCGCCAGGGCGGAGCGGGTAATTGCCTCGGAGACCGTGAACAGGTTGGCGAGGTCGAGCGCGGTGTGCCACCCGGGGTTGTACTCCCGGTTGCCCGGCACGCCGGCGGCCTCGGCTCGGCGCTGCAGTTCCGCGATGCCGTCGAGGGCGCGGCGCATTTCCTCCTCGCGCCGAACGATGCCGACCAGGTCCTGCATCATGCCCTGCAGATCGTGCTGGATGGCGAATGGCGATTCGCCGCCGGTGCGCTCGAACGGAGCGAGGGATGCCGTGGCGACCTGTTCCGCCACTCGCGGGTCGACCCTGGTGGTTCCGTGCTCACTCGCGAATTCCGCTGCGTGGTCGCCGGCGCGCTTGCCGAAGACCAGGAGATCGGAGAGCGAGTTGCCGCCCAGTCGGTTGGCGCCGTGGAGGCCGGCGGCGCATTCGCCGCAGGCGAACAGGCCCGGCACGGTGGACATCTGGGTATCGCCGTCGACGCTCACGCCGCCCATCACGTAGTGCGTGGTGGGTCCGATCTCCATCGGCGTGGTGGTGATGTCGATGTCGGCCAGCTGCTTGAACTGGTGGTACATGCTGGGCAGCTTCTTCCGGATGTGCTCGGCGGCGTTAGGCAGCCTGTTCCGGATCCAGGCGATATCGAGAAACACACCGCCGTGCGGACTCCCCCGCCCTTCCCGGACCTCGCGCAGGATGCACCGGGCCACGTGGTCGCGCGTGAGCAGCTCCGGCGGACGGCGGGCGGCGCGATCGCCCTGCGTGTAGCGCCACCCCTCCTCTTCGTTGTCGGCGGTCTGCGCGCGATACAGTTCGGGCACGTCGTCGAACATGAATCGCCGGCCCTGGCTGTTGCGCAGCACGCCGCCCTCGCCGCGCACCGCCTCGGTCACGAGGATGCCGCGCACGCTCGGCGGCCAGATCATCCCGGTGGGATGGAACTGCACGAATTCCATGTCCTTCAGGTCGGCGCCGGCGTGATAGGCGAGGGCGTGACCGTCACCGGTGTACTCCCAGCTGTTGCTGGTGATCCGGTACGCCCGGCCGATGCCGCCGGTAGCGAGCACCACAGCGGCCGCACGAAAAAGGCGAAACCGGCCGCGCTCGCGCTCATACCCGAACGCGCCGGCCACCCGATCGCCGTCCTTCAGGAGCGACACGATGGTGCACTCCATGTGCACGTCGATGCCCTGATGGATGCCGTGATCCTGCAGCGTGCGGATCATCTCCAGACCTGTCCGGTCACCGACGTGCGCCAGCCGCGGATACTTGTGGCCGCCGAAGTTCCGCTGGAGAATGCGGCCGTCGGGGGTGCGATCGAACAGGGCACCCCACGCCTCGAGCTCGCGCACGCGGTCGGGTGCTTCCCTGGCGTGGAGCTCGGCCATGCGCCAGTTGTTGACGTACTGCCCGCCGCGCATGGTGTCGGCGAAGTGCACGCGCCAGCTGTCGCGATCGTCGACGTTGGCGAGCGCGGCCGCCGCTCCGCCCTCGGCCATGACCGTGTGGGCCTTGCCCAGCAGGGATTTCGACACCAGCCCGACCCGCGCACCGTGCGAGGCCGCGGCGATGGCGGCGCGCAATCCCGCTCCCCCGGCGCCGATCACCAGCACATCGTGTTCGACCGACTCGAAATCGGGCATCAGAGCAGTCTCAAGTCGCTCAGGACGCCCATGGCGCAGAGACGGATGTAAAGATCGGTCAGCGCCACCGAGAACAAGCTCACCCAGGCCCACTTCATGTGCGCACGATTGAACACGCTGGAGATGGCGTAGAGCAGCCACCGCGGCCGCGACAGCGAGACCTCATCGACAATGCCACCGACGATGTGGCGCGTGGCGTGGCAGCCGAACGTGTATCCGGCAAGCAGGATGACGTTCACCGCCATGATGATGGAGCCGAGTCCGATACCGAAGTGCGCGGCACCGGTAACCGGGTCGGTGAACCAGAAAGCGTGGGCCGCGTCGAAGGTCAGGATGACGAGGAAGATCGCGGAGAGGAGCAGGCCGTATCGATGGAAATTCTGCAGCACGAGGGGGAAGGTCCGCTCACCGCGGTAGTGTTTGCGTGGCTCGCCCACGGCGCACGCGGGTGGATCCTGCCAGAACGCCTTGTAGTAGCTGCCGCGGTAGTAGTAGCAGCTGAAGCGGAAGAGGGCAGGAACGGGAAGGATGATCAGCGCCGGAGAAAACGGGAGCCACACGGGCCAACCGTCCGGTCGGGGCCCGAACCACGCATGCGGAGAGCTCCCGAACAGCTCGGGCGAATAAAAGGGGGAGAGGTAAGGTCCGAAGGTGTAGTCCGCGTTCTGGAACGCAGCCCAGGTGGCGTAGATGAGGAACGCGGTGAGGATGATCTGGGGCGGGATATTCGGGACCCACCAGGCGTCTCGGCGGAGAGTCTCGCCATAGCCGCGGCGCTCGAGTACGGGAAGAGATCGTGAGGACATCAGGCCAGAGGTCGGAGGTCGGAGGTCGGGACGGTCTCCGCCCGCGTATTCAACGGCCAGGTGCGCGTCGTGTCAATTCGACTCGCGAGACTCCTTCGGCCGCTGGTAGACAATCCTGCCGCCCACCACCGTCATGACCACATGCGCGCTTCGAATCTCCACCGCTGGAATGCGCGTGAGGTCGTGGTCGATCATCACCAGATCGGCGAGCTTGCCGGGCGCCAGGACTCCCTTCTCGGCTTCCTCGAAGGACGCGAAGGCACCTCCAGCCGTGTACGCGCGGAGCGCCTCCTCGACCGTGATCTTCTGTTCGGGAATCCAACCATCGGGGTGCGCGTCGTCGAGGGTGCGGCGGGTGACGGCAGCGTAGATGCCGTCCAGCGGGGTTGGCGGCGCCACGAACCAGTCGCTGCCGAACGCAAGTGTGGCGCCGCGATCGAGCAGGGTGCGAAACGCGTATGTCCCCTTCGCCCGCTCGGGACCGATCACCTTTTCGGCCCAGCGTCCGTCGTCGATGGCGTGGTAGGGTTGCATGCTCGCCACCACGCCCAGCGCCGCGAAGCGCGGAAAATCTCTTGGGGCGATGTGCTGCGCGTGCTCGATACGGAAGCGCCGGTCGCGCGGACCGTCTTCCTGCTCGACCCGCTGGTAGATGTCGAGCTGGGTGGCGATGGCGCGGTCCCCGATGGCGTGGACGATGACGTGGAGCCCGGCCTTGTCGGCGCCGGATGTCCACCGATAGAGGTCGTCGGGCGTATTCACGAACAGTCCGCGATCGGTGGGCGCATCGGTGAACGGGTCGAACATGGCCGCGGTGTGCGAGCCTAACGACCCATCGACGAAGCCTTTCAGCGCGCCGATCCGCAGCCACTCATCGCCGCGGCCGCGGGCGGCGACCGTGTCGCGCAGGCGCGCCCAGGTCGCGAGCGGCACCGCCGCGTAGATCCGCGTGCGCAACCGGCCGGCCGCATGCGCCCGCTCGAACACCGCCAGGTCATGCCAGGTGCCCATGTGGTGCACCGAGGTCACCCCCTGCGCCGCCACGTAGGCCATCGCCGCATCGAGGGCGCGATCCTCGAGTAACGCGGGAGGCGCGGGCACGACGCGCTCAACCAGGTTCTGCGCGTTGTCCTTGAGAATGCCGGTGGGCTCGCCGGTCGCATCGCGCACAATCGTGCCCCCCGCGATGTCGGCGGTGGCGCGCGTGACCGCGGCGGCGCGCAGCGCAGCCGAATTGGCCAGCGCCATGTGGCCATCGAGACGATTCACCCAGACCGGATTGTCGGGGGTCACCGAGTCGATCCACGAGCGCTCGGGAAGCTCCCCGCCCCAACGCTGATGATCCCAGTCGCCGCCGGTGATCCACGCGCCCTTCGGAACCGTGGCAGCGAATTCCCGGATGCGTTGAACGAACTCCGCGGGCGTACCGGCGTCACGCAGCTGTACCGACGAGAGCCGGAATCCGCCCTCGAGGAAGTGCACGTGAGAATCGATGAACCCCGGTACCACGAACTGCCCGCCGGCATCGATCGTTCGCGCCTCACCGGCGAGCTTCCGGATCTCGGCCGAGGAGCCCACGGCGGCGATCCGGTCACCGGCGATGGCGACGGCGTCGGCCCACGGCCGGCGCGCATCGCCGGTCCAGACCCGGGCGTTCACCACGGCCAGGGTGATGTGGGGAGATTGGGCCGCACTCACGGCGGGGTTCCAGGCACTGAGGGCGAGAGCGGCGAAGGCCGCGCGGCAGCGCATGTGCGGGGGGAAGGAGGCGGAACGCGCCTGACGATGGAGGACCCGCGGCTCAATTCCACCCGGCCGCGGGCGCGCGGTACGTGCGGACCGCTACGAGCGCCGCTCCATCGCGTCGCGAATGTCGAGCAGAATCTCGAAATACAGCTGCTCGCGCCGATAGGCGAAATCGAGGCTGGCCATCTGGGAGTCGTCGCCCGACGTCTTGGCGCGCTCGAAGGCTTCGCGATACATCTCATCCAGATTACCGAGAATCTTTTCCCGTGTCCGTGGCATGCGAGTTCTCTCTATGGCGCGAGCGGTGAGGCGGGGCGGTTCGTCGTCGGCCGCGCGGCGATCCTTGTCGAGGGCATCGAGAAGGTAGCGCTTGGCGGCCCCCATCATCAGACGGCGCGAACTCAACGGATTCTCCATGACACGAGACGAGATCTTCGCGCGCGACGAATACCGGTGCGTGTATTGTGGCCGGGTCCTGCCGCCCGAGGAGCTGTCGGTTGACCATGTTCAGCCGCGCTCCCGCGGTGGCGACCGATCGGGTGGCAACTTAGTGACGGCCTGTAGAGCCTGCAATCTAAGGAAGGGGCGGAGGCGCGTGGCGCGTTTCCTGGCGGACGAGCCGGCGAGCCTGGCCAATTTCCGGCGCTTTGCCATCCACGTCTGGAAGCGGCATCTCCGGGCCTTGATGGACGAGGTCGGGAAATGCTGAAGCGGTCAGGTATCAGCCTCGCAGCTATGAGCCATCAACGTATCGCCTATTCATGCCAACGGCCGCGCCTGCCGACAGCCGCCGCCCGCTCACGACCCCATCCGCCCGAGGAGGCGCAGCAGTCCATCCAGAATGGTGAGCGGATGGGGTGGGCACCCCGGTATCCACAGGTCGACCGGGATGGTCTCCGGAACGCCGCCCGCCACCTCCGGACTCTCCCGGAATGGGCCTCCGCTAGCCGCGCAGGCGCCGACGGCGATGACCAGGCGCGGATCCGGCACTGCCTCGTAGGTTCGCTCCAGCGCTTCACGCATATTGATGTTCACGGCTCCGGTAATCACGATACCGTCGGCGTGGCGGGGCGAGGCCACGAATTGCACGCCGAAACGCGCCATGTCGAACACCGCGTTCCCGAGCGCCGTCAGTTCTCCCTCGCACCCGTTGCAGCTTCCCGCCACGACGGAGCGCAGACGGAGCGATCGGCCGAGCAGCGACTTCATTCGCCAACCGAGAGATGACGCCAGCGCCACTTCGCCATCGGGTGTGACGAGGCCATCGCGGGTGCGCGTGGCCATGCGATAGTCGCCTGTGAACCGGATTCCGCATGTTTCGGTTCCGATGGCCTCCTCGGGCGAGAAGAGGCAAGCCCCGAGGTCGAGCATCGCGCGTCCGCTGCCGTCATCTCGAACTAGCTCCGACGGGACGACGTCGCCGCCCGCGGGACAGGGTGGACCGCCACAGCCCTTGCAGTCGAGCACGGGACGACCCCGGTAGCGCGCGGGAAGCGATGGCGTGCCATCCGGAAACGCGATGGTGCGCTTCCCAAGGGCCAACCGCAGGCGCAGCGCGTCAAGCATTCAGCGTTCGCTCACAGATCGTGTCCGGCATACGAGAGGTTGAAGCTCTTGTTACAGAGGGGAAAATCCGAGATTTCGTTTCCCGGCATGGCCAGGGCGAGCGCGCTCCAGTTGTGGAACGAAGGGTCGATCACCTTGTGCCTCCGCACGCGACCGTGGGAATCGGTGAGCACGACGTGGACCACCTCGCCCCGCCAGCTTTCCTCCAGGGCCACCGCCAACTCGTCCGGACGGAGGGGGCCGCACGGCACGCGGACGTCGCCGCGTGGTAGCGATGCCACCTGCTCTCGGACGAATTCGAGCGACCGCTGAATCTCGAGCCGCCGTACCAGAGCGCGAGACAGGACGTCGCCACCCCAGGCGCCGGCGACGGGAATCTGCGCGAACCGAAAGACTCCATAGGGGTGATCGTGCCGGGCATCACGCGGTACGTCGCAGGCACGCGCCACCGGACCCACGAAGCCCAGCCGGCGGCAGAGGTCCGGTGTCACTACGCCGACTCCTTCCAGACGCGACTGCACCGATGACGCATTGAAGAACAGCTCGGCCACGGGCTCGACTTCGGCTTCCAGTCGGCGCACCCGTCCTTCGATTTCGTCGGCCAGCTCGTCGCTCAGATCGAAGGCCGCCCCACCCGGCCTGACGAGTCCGCGACCGTAGCGACTGCCCGACATGGTCAGGAGGAGATTCAGGCAATCGCCGCGGAGACGCCCGAAATACGCCGCCGCGGGCTGGTACGCCACGTCGCCAGCGAGGGCGCCAAGGTCACCGAGGTGATTGGCAACGCGTTCGAGTTCCAGCGCGACGCCCCGGATGCTCTGCGCGCGAGGGCTCTTGTGACTCCGGGCCAACGCTTCCAGCGCACCACAGCACGCACTGGAGTGTGCGACGACCATGTCTCCGGCGATCGACTCGGCCACCAGGATGGCCTTCTCACGCGGGAGCCGCTCGAGGAGCCGCTCCACTCCACGGTGCTGGTACCCGAGGACGATCTCCAGGTGCAGTACCTGCTCGCCGTGCGCCTGGAAGCGGAAGTGGCCCGGCTCGATGACGCCGGCGTGTACCGGTCCCACGGCCACTTCATGCACCTCTTCGCCGGTCAGCTTGAAGAAAGGGTAGTCGTCACGAGAGTGTGCGCCGACCGGCCATGACTCTGGAGCGTGGTCTGCCGGATGTCGTCGCACCGGCTTCAGGGCGGGATGTCCGCCGGGCGTGACACCACACTGCTCGGCGAGCTCCCGCTCGAAGAGCGACGCCTGTGGACAGTCGGGCGTGAGCGCGGGGTATCGATCGCCGACCACCGTGCTGAGCGCGCCGAGCTGATTGCGCTCGTCGTCGGCCAGCACGGCGATGAGTCGCAGCCGTGCCGGATCTTCCGGCAGACCGAACAGGGCGACGATGCGTGCGCCGTCGGCCACCGCATCGCCGACGATTGTGCGGAAGCGCTCCACGGGCGGCGCTGGGACGTCACTCAGGCGTGCAGTGCGCCGGTTGCCGATCGGGTGAAGCTCTGCGTCGCTCATGGCGCCAGGCCGCCTAACGCGGTAGCGGCCCGTGAAAGGGCGTGCGCCAACGGCGGCGGAACGTACACCCCGAGCATGAGCACCAGACACCCGAGCACGAGGGGCGCGAGGCGTCAGTCCCCGGTTATCGGCGCGGCGCGTCGCGGCATCGGGCTGCCCAAGGACCATCCCGAGGATCATCCCCGCGATTCCGACGAAGCTGATGGCCAGAAGCGCGATCGTCACCGTGCCGATCCAGGGATGCGGACCGCCGAACGCGGCACCGAGAATCGCGAACTCGCTCAGGAACAGACCGAACGGAGGCGACCCGGTGAGCGCGAACAGCGCCACGACGAGCAGGGCGCCGGTGGCGGGGAAGGTTCGCACGAGTCCGCGAACGTCACTCGCGGTGGACGTGCCGGTCACGAGCACCACGTTGCCGACCGCCAGAAAGGCCAGACCCTTCACGAGGCCATTGTTGACTGAATGAAGCAATGCGCCATAGGTGCCCACGCCGCCCAGTCCGAGCCCGAGCACGAGGAGTCCCATGTGCTCCACGCTTGAATAGGCGAGCAGGCGCTTGGCATCACCCTGTCCGATAATGAACGCCGCGGCGATGAGCAGCGAGACCAGCCCGAACACGATCAGCACCGGGCGTACGAACGGGCCGAGCCCGGCGGCGAAGCAGATGGCGCACACCCGGGCGAGGCCGAGGAACGCGCACGTCGTGAGCGCGCCGGCCATCAGGCCGCCCACCAGGCTCGGCGCCTCGCCGTACGTGTCGGGCTTCCACGAGTGCATGGGGGCAAGACCCATCTTGGTCCCGAAACCGATCGCGATGAAGACGAAGGCCATCCGCAACCACGCGGCGTCGAGCAGGCCGGCATGGGCAATCATGTCATCGAGAATCAGTGGGCGGCCGGCGGCCGCGCCCGACGGCTGCGCAGTGGCCAGCAGAAACACACCGAGGAGGGCAAACGCGATGCCCACTGAGGAGAGCACGAGGTACTTCCACACCGCCTCCAGCGAGCGGCGGTCGTGACGGTCGAAGATCAGCGGCGCGACCGCCAGCGTCGTCGCCTCGAGTCCGATCCAGAGAAGAGCCAGGTGATGGCTCAGCGCGACAAGTGAGCACGCTGCCAGGAAGCTGAGCATGCAGCTCGCGAACGCGCGCCCGCCCGGGGCGACGGCGCGGCGCAGGAACCCGATCGAGTAGTGCGCGACGGCCAGGAAGAGCAGGCTCACCACGGAAATCACGATCCGCCCCAGGGGATCGGCGGCGAGCCAACTGTTCAGCGCGCTGTCATCGGGACGCAGCCAGAGGGCCACGACGAGGAGCGCGTGGAGGCCGCAGACGCTGAACAACAGGATCGCGCTGCGCGCGAGGCTGCGAATCCGGTACGCGGCGACCGCCGCCGCGGCCGGCAGCAGAATGAGAAGGATGAGGATCACTCGCGAAGATCCGTCAACCGCGCCGCCGAGATGGAATCGAACTCGCGGTTGATGTGAAAGACCACAATCCCCATGATGAACACGGCCACGAAGACGTCGAGCAGAACGCCGATCTCGACCAGGAACGGGACGCGCTGCGCCTGCGTGAGGCCGAACAGGTAGATGCCGTTCTCCAGCATCAGGTAGCCGACGACCTGCATCAGCGCCTTGATGCGGGTAATGAGAATCACCAGGCCCGTCATCAGCGTGAACAGCGCGACCGGAATGAGCAGCGGCGATTCCGCAACGCGCACCGGGAGCATCCCCGAGACGACGAAGGCCACGGCGAGGGCGCCGAGTCCGAGCAGCACCGAACCCGAGTAGCCGATCAGCGGTTCGACCTCACGGCGCACGGCCGCCTCGCGGATGGCGTACCGCAGGGAGGCCGGCAGCACGACCGCCTTGATGAGCACCGTACCGGCGCCGAGCGCGATGGTGTGCAGCGAATACGACGTGTGCAGCACGAGTGGTAACACGCCCAGCAACAGACCCTGGAACGCGACCGCGCGGATGCAGGCGGTGAGCCGCGACATGCCAAGCGCCGCAAAGTCCGCAAGCACCAGCAGGAAGAGAATCAGTTGGGTGAACGATTCCATACGAGTGTCGCGATGGCTACTGGAGCACCAGAATCAGTCCGAAACACGCCAGTGCCGCGCCTCCGGCGATGTACAAGGGGACCTTCGGCAGGCGGAGACGCGCCGTGGATCCTTCCACGACGCCAATAGCGGTACCGGCCACCAGAAGTCCGAGCAGAAGTTCGAGCGATGCGAGCCACGCCGGGACGGTCGTCCTCCGCAGGACGAGGCCCACCAGCAACGCAGCGAACAGGCCGAGCTTGAGCGCGCCGGAGTACAGAATCAGCGCCAGATCGGGGCCGCTGTGATCGAGCACCATGACTTCATGGATCATCGTCAGCTCGAGGTGGGTCGCGGGGTCGTCCACGGGCACGCGAGCGCATTCCGCGAGCATCAGCACGAAGATGCTGCCGGCGAGCAGCAGGACGGTTGGCGCAACGAGCCGGGGTTGGCTCCAGAGCTCAGCGCCGAGCATCCCGGTCAACGTCAGGCGATGCGTCGCCACGACCAGGGTCGCCAGCGAAATGAAGAGTCCCGGCTCGACCAGACTCGCCAGCGTCACTTCCCGACTGGCACCCATGCCCGCGAAGCTCGAGCCCGTGTCGAACGCCCCCAGCACCAGGAGCAGGCGCCCCAGGGCCAGCAGGTACACAAAGGCGACCGCGTCTCCCGAGAAACCGATGAGCGACCGCCGGCCATCGAGCGGCACGAGCGCGGCGGCGAGTGTCGTGGTCACCAGGAGCACTACCGGAACGAGTCGGAAGATCGCTGTGGTCGTGACGCTGTAGACCGTGCCGCGCCGCAGGAGCTTCCACAGATCCGCGTAGAGCTGCCACACGGGAGCGCCACGTCGGCCGGTGAGCAGAGCCTTTGTCCTGGTCGCCACTCCCGGAATGAGCGGAGCCGCCAGCAGCAGGAGGACCCATGCCACGAGCGCCGACAGGAACGCCGGTCGCGTTGCCAGGTCCGCCGTCATGGGCGCGATGCGAGGGCGAGGTAACCGAGGAGCGTGAGCAGAGCCGCCATGACGTAGATGAGGTACGCGTAGAGCCGGCCCTGCTGCAGAGGGCGCAGGCGCAGGGCGGCTCGACGGACGCGTGCCCAGACCGGCGCGGCCAGGCGATCGAGCACGAGATCGTACGGATGCGTCGCGAACGAGGTTGGCGATCGCCGGGTCTGTACTCCGCTCAGGCGTCCGAAGGCGGTGAGAAGCGGCGCCGCGAACGACGACGCGGTGTACTGCATGCGCGAGGTGACTCCGGTATATCCGCAGCTCCACGTCGCGCCGGTCCTCCGGGGCGCGCGCGCCTGCAGCAGCCAACGGCCGACCCAGACCACTAGAATGAGTGCGAGCATGGCGGCAGCCAGCGTGCCGATCACGCGCGCGTCCACGAGCAGCGCCCGCGCGTCACCCAGATGGGCCGCTGTCGCGTGCGCCGCGATCGCTCCCGCGCGCAGGGAAGGGGCCACCCCCAGAGGCACCGCGACACCCAGCAGAACGCAGAGGCCGGCAAGAACGTACATGGGCGCCAGGAGCGGGCGGAGCGGCATCTCGGTCACGCCTCGCGCGCGTGCGCTTCGCGGTCTCCCCAGGAAGACCACCCCGATGACCTTGGCGAAGCACGCGAGGGCCAGCGCGCCGATCAACGCCAGGGCGGGCACGCCGAGGACGGCGAGACGAAGCACGTCGGCCGACTGGGACGCGCGCAACAAGGCCTGGTACACGAGCCATTCGCTCACGAAACCGTTGAGGGGCGGCAATCCGATGATGGCCACGGCGCCGATGACAAAGGCGACCGTAGTGTACGGCAGCGCCCGCGCGAGCCCGCCGAGCTGCTCCAGTTCCCTGGTCTCGGTCGCCCGATACACCGAGCCCCCTGCCAGGAAGAGGACGCTCTTGAAGAGCGCATGGTTGATGGTGTGCAGCACGGCGCCGGCGTAGCCGATGGTCGCCACGACCGGATGCCCGTAGTGCGTGCCTAACGCACCGACCGCCGTTCCCATCAGAATGATGCCGATGTTCTCGACGCTGTGATACGCGAGCAGGCGTTTGAGGTCGTGCTGCGCCAGGGCCCACAGGACCCCCAGCACGCCTGATGCCGCACCCACCAGCAGCAATCCCCATCCCCACCAGGCGGGACCGCCGCCAAGCATCGTGAGCACCCGCAGCAGACCATAGATGCCGGCCTTGATCACAACGCCGGAGAGAATCGCCGACACATGCGTGGGCGAGGCGGCATGGGCCGGGGGCAGCCAGAAGTGCAGCGGGACGAGTCCAGCCTTCACGCCGAACCCGATCACGGCCAGCGTGAGCACGAAACCGCCGCCCGCCAGCCGAGGCGCCACCACAGCGAGCGACGCGAACGACCAGTCCGCGGCGTGCGCTCCCAACGCCCAGGTCGCGAACATGGCGAAGAGCGCCAGCGTCCCGAAATGCGTGGCGACGAGGTACACCAGACCCGCACGCCGCACTTCGGCTTTGTCATCCTCGAAGACGATGAGGAAGTAGGAACCGACCGCCATGATCTCCCAGGCCGACAGGAACGGCACCACCGAGCGCGCGACCACGACCAGAGCGAGAGCGACAAGGAGAACGGCGTACGCGGCGTGCGAGAACCAGATCGGCCGCCGCCCGCGGTACGCCGCGAGATACACGACGCCGAAACGCAGCGTGGTTGCGCCTACGCCCAGGATGACCAGGAGGAACACCGCCGAAAGCGCATCGATGCCGAACACCCAGTCACCGCCGGGCACCGACGCCTGCAGCACGTACTGGGGATGTGTGCCCTGCACCAGCACCGACACGGCTGTGACGCCCGACAGAACGCACCCGGTGACGACCAGGACCTGTAGGAGCGTGTCTGCTCCATCCCATTCACGGAGGATTGTCGCGACGATGGCGCCGGCGATGATCAGGCCGAGCCCAGCGAAGAACAGCGCCACTACCCGCCGGTCCGATCGGCGGGGGACGCACCCAGCGAGAATGACCCCGTGGTGTGCGTGGACTCGAGCATCTCGATGCGGCCGAGTATATCGTCCGCCGTCATGCGATCGCGGAGCATGCGCCGCAGTATCTGGTCGCGCAGCAGGAAGCCGAGCTGACCAAGGATGCGCAAGTGCATGGGAACGGTGGGACTGACCACGATGAAGAGCGCGTGTACCGGCTTGCCGTCGATCGCGTCGAACTCCACCGCGTGACGCAGCAGACAAAGCGCGACGAACGGCCGCTCTACGTGAAGAACGATCGGATTCCGCACGTGCGGAATCGCGATCCCGTCGCCGATGCCGGTGGAACCCATCGCTTCGCGTGCTTCGAGGACACTCAGCAGGGCGTCGCGGTTCTGCTCCGGGGGAAGGGCCAGACGGGCGACGATCTCCCGGAGGAGCGCCGGCTTGTCAGCGGCCTCCACGTCGTGAAACACGCCACCCGCCCGCAGCAATTCCGAGATGGGGGGCACCGGATCGGGAGCGCGCCGTGCATGCTCCATGAGGCGGCGAGACACGTGGACGCCGTGCTCCACAGCCCATTCCCACAGCTCCACCGCATTCAGGTACAGCCGCTCATTCATCGTGTGAACGGGAAGATCCCGTTCCGTGATCCAGCGGCGGAGCGAGTTCTCGCTCACGTCCAGGTATTTTGCCGCCTCGCGCAGCGTGAGTTGCATGGCCGCCCCAAACTTAACAGCTATCGCGAGCGGCCTGACGGTGGAGGATGTGACGACGGGCGCTGGTGAAGTCGATGGAACACGGCGTCTTCGACCACCCGCCCACCCTTCAGATGCTCTATCACGATCCGCTCCAGCAGCGACGGCGTGACGGCGGCGTACCAGACGCCTTCGGGGTAGACGACCACGATCGGGCCTCCGGCGCAGACGCCAAGACACGGGGTCTCGCCGCGTTTGACCCGACGGGGGCCGAAGAGGAGATCTTCGCGCTCGAGCAGCGCCGCGAGGTGCGCATACAGGGCGCGCCCCTCCCGGTTGGGCGAGCAGAATTGCCCCGTGCACACCAGCACGTGGTGCGCGTAGGGCTCCATGAAGGGACGCGGGTCGTTCGGCGCGGGATCGAGTGGCAGAGGTCGGAGGTCAGAGGGGATCAGACCGAAGCTGGGACTGACGGGCTGGAGGTCGGCTCGCGCCTGGCGTTTCGACCACCGGCCATATCATCGCATCATCGCACGATCGCCAGCACGATTTCCAGTGCGATCAGGACCAGACCGCCAGGTCCAGTTACCCGGCGCGCAGCGCCCGCGCTCGCGCCTTTGAGCAGGACAACGGGAGGACGGCCGTCGCCTCGCCGCCATCACCAGTGCCGCCGGCACCACCACTCCGCGTCGGCACCACGGTCCCGTTTGCTCTTCTCTCCCAAGGCCGGCAATTCCCGATTAATGTTATCGGATATTCGGACGCTTAAGGAGGCCAGATGACTGTCACACCCACGACCCCAACGACCACTGCCGCCGTCGTTGACAAGGGCTACGTCCACCCTGAATACCTCGTTACCACCGACTGGCTGGCAACGCATCTGAATGACCCCAACCTGCGCGTGATCGAGAGCGACGAGGATGTGCTGCTCTACGACATGGGACATATCCCCAACGCCCAGAAGGTCGACTGGCACCAGGACCTGAATGATCCGGTGATCCGCGACTACGTGGACAGGGCGACCTTCCAGGACCTGCTGCGACGCAAAGGGATCGACGACAGCACGCTGGTTGTGTTCTACGGGGACAAGAACAACTGGTGGGCCTGTTACGCCTTCTGGGTCTTCCAGTTGTTCGGGTTCATCAACGCCAAGGTGCTCGACGGCGGGCGCACCAAGTGGGAGCTGGAGCATCGGCCGATGTCGACGGAGGTTCCCACATTCGCCGCGACACGATATGTGGCGCCGGAGCGGTCCGACGCGCCCATCCGGGCGTTCTTCGCGCAAGTACGCGAGCACGTGGATGCAAGGCGGGGGCCGCTGGTGGACGTGCGGTCACCCCAGGAGTACACGGGCGAGCGGACGCACATGCCCGACTATCCGCAGGAGGGAACGCTGCGCGGCGGACACATCCCCGGCGCGAAGAGCATTCCGTGGGGGCGAGCGGTGAATCAGGACGGGACGTTCAAGACCGCCGACGAGCTGCGTGCGATCTACGAAAAGGAGCAGGGGCTGCGACCTGACGATGACGTCGTCGCGTACTGCCGTATCGGTGAGCGGTCATCGCATACCTGGTTTGTGCTGACGTATCTCCTCGGCTACGAGCACGTGCGGAACTACGATGGAAGCTGGACCGAGTGGGGGAATGCGGTACGTTCACCCATTCGGAAGGGGGAGAAGCCGTAGGGCCAGGCCAGCGGTCGGTGGTCAGCGGTCGGTGGTCAGCGGTCGATGGTCAGCGGTCAGCGGTCGGCAGTCAGCTGAGATCCCGCCGCCGATCGCTGACAGCGTAGCTTACTGCTGATCGCTGATCAGACTTCCGGATACCGCACCCTAATCGAATATGAGCGTCACACGAGAGTACATCGCCACCGGGAAGAAGCGCGTCAATCACGTACATGCGCGCTGGATCGGTGACGAGGTGTTCGAGGCGGGGCACCCGGAGCGTCCATGGATTCGCATCGACGGGTCTGGGAAGTCGGGTCCCGGTCCCGTTGAGACGCTGCTATGCGCGCTGGCGACCTGTTCGGCGATCGACGTGGTTTCCATTCTCGAAAAGCGCCGGACGCCCGCGGCGTCGCTCGACATCGATGTCCATGCGGACCGGGCCGGCGCCATCCCGGCGCGGGTGACCGGGGTTCGCCTCGACTTCCAGGTCACCGGCGAGGGGATCGAGCGAGAGCACGCCGAGCGCGCGATCGATCTGGCGCTGAACAAGTACTGCTCGGTGCGCGACTCGCTCGATCCGGCGATTCCGATCGAGTGGAGCCTGGAGTTGAACGGAGAGCGAGGCGGCGCCAAGGAATCCGTGCGAGCGACCGATTCAGACGGCGCGTGACGCGGCTCCGTGCCCGTCTGTGACCGGAGCCAGCGGGTAACGCGAGCACGCGCGTGATCTTCGAATTCCCGCGCCTCATGGTTCCTCCTTGTCTTCGCGACCCGGCGACCGCGAGGGCGACGGAATGTTCGAAGCAACAGCGAAGGCGAGCGCCGCGCCCACCGCCGGCGCGCGCGCTGCGGCACGTCGTTGCGCCGCTCGCACCTCGCGCTCCTTCCAGAATGCGTAGATGGCCGGGATCACGACCAGCGTCAGGATCGTACTGCTGATCATGCCGCCCACCATCGGCGCGGCAATGCGCTTCATGACGCTCGCGCCGGCGCCCGTTCCCCAGAGAATGGGGAGCAGGCCGGCCATGATCGCGGCCGTCGTCATCATGCGCGGGCGCACGCGCTCCACGGCTCCCTCGATCACCGCGTCGTACAGCTCCCTCAGCGTGGGACGGCCGGCTCGCCACGTCCTGGCCCGCCACGCCAGATCGAGAAAGATCAGCATCACGACGCCCGTCTCGGCCGCGACGCCGGCCAGCGCGATGAACCCGATCGCCACCGCCACCGACCAGTTGTAGTGGAGTGCCCAGAGAAACCAGATGCCGCCGACGAGGGCGAACGGGAGCGACAGCATGACAATGGCCGTCTCTGCCACGCTCCGGAAATTGAAATACAGGAGCAGGAACACGATCGCCAGCGTGGCGGGCACGACCAGCTTCATGCGTTCGCGGGCTCGCTGCATGTATTCGTACTGGCCGCTCCAGGTGAGGGTGTATCCCTGCGGCAGCACCACCATGTCCTGCACGTGCTGCCTCGCCTCGCGCACGTAGCTCCCGATGTCGCGGCCAGCGATGTCCACGTACACCCAGGCCGTGGGCACCGCGCCCTCGGTGCGCACGACCATGGGGCCAGGTACCTCGCGGATCGTCGCCACCTGGCCTAACGGGATCTGCGCTGCCGCGCCGGACGCCGGCGCCGACATCCCGCCCATCCCGTCAGCATTCATGTCCGCCTGTTGCGCACCAGCCTTCGGCGGCGCCCCGGTCCGGACCTGTACCAGCACGCTTGCCAGGCGTTCGGGACTGTCACGCAACTCCTGCGGATAGCGCACGCGGACCGCGTACCGTTCGCGACCCTCCACGGTCTGCGTGATCGTCATGCCGCCGATGGCCGAGGCGATCACGGCCTGCACGTCACCCACGTTCAGCCCGTAGCGGGCCGCCGCCGCCCGGTCGATCGCGATGTCGAGGTACGATCCCGACTCGGCGCGTTCGGCGAATGCGGTTCGCGTTCCGGGAACCATGCGGACCGCATCCTCGACTTCCTTTCCCAGGCGCTCCAGGGTGCCCAGGTCCGGTCCGAAGATCTTGATGCCGACGGCGGTGCGGATGCCCGTGGCGAGCATGTCGATGCGCCCCTTGATCGGCATCGTCCACGAGTTGGAGACGCCCGGAAGCCGTACGGCCGAATCCATCGCCGCGACGAGACGGTCGAAGGTCAGTCCCTGCCGCCACTCCGTCCGTGGCTTGAGGGTGATGGTCGTCTCGATCATGTCGAGTCCGGCCGGATCGGTTGCGGTGTTCGCGCGCCCGCTCTTCCCCCACACGTGCTCCACCTCGGGGAAGGACTTGAGAATCGAGTCCTGGGTCTGCAGGATCGCGCGCGCGCGGGCGACGCTCACGCCCGGAAGCGTGGTGGGCATGTAGAGGATGCTGCCTTCCTCCAGAGGTGGCATGAACTCGCTGCCGATGCGGCTCCAAGGGATCCAGGTGAGGATCAGCACCATTCCGCTCGCCACGATCACGCCGAGCCGATGGCGAAGCACGAATTCGATGACCGGACGGTAGACCCTGATGAGCGCCCGGTTCACCGGATTGGCCCGCTCCCGGTAGATCCGTCCGCGGATGAAGAGGCCCATCATCACCGGCACGATGGTCACCGACAGCAGACTGGCGCCGGCCATCGCAAATGTCTTGGTGAACGCGAGCGGCCGGAACAAGCGTCCCTCCTGCCCTTCCAGCGTGAACACCGGCAGGAACGACACCGTGATGATGAGCAGCGAGAAGAAGAGCGCCGGACCCACTTCCTTCGACGAATCGACGACGATCTGCCAGCGCCGCGATGCGGGGATCGTGCACCGCACATCCGCGTCGCCCGAATCGGAGTCGACAGTGGGGCGTCCGAGGATTCGCGCGAGAGAAAGCCGGCGGGGTCGGACCGCCCGGACCATCGGGGTGCTGCCCTGCGCCCGCTCGATGTGCTTGTGCATGTTCTCGATCATCACGATCGCGGCGTCGATCATGGCGCCGATCGCGATGGCGATACCGCCCAGCGACATGATGTCCGCGCCCACCCCCACCCAGCGCATCGCGATGAAGGCGATCAGCACGCCTAACGGGAGCGTGAGAATGGCGACCAGCGCGGACCGCGCGTGGAAGAGGAAGACCAGACAGACCAGCGCCACGATCAGGCTCTCCTCGAACAACTTCCCGCGCAGCGTCTCGATGGCACGGTGAATGAGATCGGAGCGATCGTAGACCGGCCGGATCACCACCCCCGGCGGCAGGCCTCTCTCCACCTCGACCAGCTTCGCCTTCACCCGCTCGATGGTGGCAAGCGCGTTCTCGCCAAACCGCATCACCACGATCCCTCCCACTGCGTCACCCCGGCCATCGAGGTCGGCCACGCCCCGCCGCACCGCCGGACCGACCGACACCCGCCCGAGCTCGGCCACGCGGATCGGCGTCCCCGACGCCGTGGCCCCCACCACCACGTTCTCGATGTCGCCGATCGACTCGAGGTACCCCAGCCCACGCACCATGTACTCGCGGTCGGCGAGCTCGAGCACCATCGCGCCGACATCAGCGTTCGCGTTACGGATGGCCTCCATCACACGCGTGACCGGGATCCCGTAGGCCAGCAGCTTTTCGGGATCCACGTCCACCTGGTACTGCTTCTCGAATCCCCCCACGGACGCCACTTCAGACACCCCGGGCACCGCCGTCAGCGCGTAGCGCAGGTACCAGTCCTGCAAGCTGCGCAACTGCGCGAGATCGAGACGTCCGCTCGTGTCTTCGAGCGCGTACTGGAAGACCCATCCCAGTCCGGTGGCGTCCGGTCCCAGGCGCGGTGATACGCTTGCGGGCAGCCTGGCCGCGATTCCATTGAGGTACTCGAGAACCCGTGATCGCGCCCAGTACAGGTCGGTGCCATCCTGGAAGATCACGTACACGAACGACACGCCGAAGAACGAGTAGCCGCGGACCACGCGCGCGCCGGGCACCTTCAGCATCTCGGCGGTGATCGGGTAGGTGACCTGGTCCTCCACGATCTGCGGCGCCTGCTCGTTGTAATCGGTCTGCACGATGACCTGCACGTCGGAGAGGTCGGGGAGTGCTTCGAGCGGCGTGCGACGTACTGCCCAGATGCCGCCCAGCGCCGCCGCGAGCGTGAACAGCACCACGAGCAGCTTGTTGGCGACCGACCATTCGATGATGCGCTTGAGCATGATGCTACTCCTTTCCTTTCTTCACGGCGGGAGTGGCTGGCACCGGATGCGTCATGCCGGGCATGTCCATCGCCGCGCCGGCAGGAAATTCCGGAGCGCCAGCGGCTCCGCTCGCACCGGCGTTTCTCTGGCCTCCGGTCGCTGGCCTCTGGCCTGTGGCCTCATGTGTCTGCCCTCCGGGTTGCTCCATTCCCGGCATCCCCGCCATCGCGCCGAGCGCGGCGCCGAGGTTCGATTCTGCATCGATCAGGAACGTCGCCGATGCCACCACCGTGTCGCCGGCCGCGAGACCACGCAGGATCTCCACCCGGTCGTCGTTCGCTACGCCGGTGACGATCTCCCGTGGCTCGAGCATGCCGTCGGGACGTCTGACGAACGCGACGGTTCTCCGGCCGCTCGCCAGCACCGCCGCGCGAGGTATGGAGATCACGCCCGCGCGCTGCGCTCCCGGAACGTGGATCGTGGCGTACATCCCCGGTTTGAGCCGAAGTCCCGGGTTCGGCAGCGCCACGCGGATCCGGACAGCGCGCGTCCCGGGGTCCACGGTGGGGTAGACGTACGTCACGCGTCCGTTCCACTGCTCACCGGGATACGCTTGCACGTCGACGGTCACTCTCGTACCGGAGCGCATGAACGACATGTCGCGCTCGAATACCTCGCCTTCCACCCACACCGTGCTCAGGTCGGCGACCTGGTAGACCGACTGGCCCGCCATGATGCGCTGGCCGGCGACCACCGACTTCTCCAGCACGACGCCGCGCACCGGCGATCGCAGCGTCAGCGTCTTGGTGACCTCGCCGGTTCGTTCGATCCGCTCCACCTCACTCACCGGGATATCCCAGTACAGCAGCCGGCGACGCGAGGCCGCGAGCAGATCGTCCGCCGACCGCTTCGCTTCGGAGGTACCATCCGCCACGTCATGTGACAGCCGCGCGGCAAGGAGCAGCTCCTCCTGCGCCGCAACCAGCAACGGAGAGTATATGCTCAGAAGCGGCTGCCCTTCCTCGACCTGCTGACCGGTGAAGTCCACGAACAGGCGGTCCACCCAGCCGTCGATCTTCGGCGCGATCGCGGCCTGGCGCGTTTCGTCGTACGTGATCTGGCCGACGGTTCGCACCTCGGCCTCGAGCGTTCCCATCGTCGCGCCGGCGTAGGTCACTCCGATCCGGCGCGCCGCATCGCCGTCGAGCATCACGGGAGCGGCATCGTCCGCGACGGCAGTGGCGCCATGATTATGCGCGGTGGCGGTGTCACTCGTGCTTCGCCCGCGGGCGAAGTAAAAGGCGGCGCCCGTCGCTACCACGAGCAGTGCGGTGATCAACGCGATACGCGCCACCATCCCCGCGACACCGCCGCTGGACGCGCCGAAAGGAGACGGGTCATCGATTGCGACTGAATCCCTCGCCGGTACTTGGGCAGCGACGGTGTGGTCTTCAGTTGGCAGTTCGGCTGTCGCCGCCATCGAATCACTGCGCATGTCGATCATCGTGCGTCTCCATTCGTGAGCGCGCTGGCATTGGCATCGAAGAGTTCCGTACCGGTGAGCATCTCGAGCTCCGCCCAGGCCTTTCCTTCCGCAGCCTGGAGGGCGATGAAGTCCTGCCGATAGCGATTCACGGTCATGCGGTCGTCGAGCAGCGTCATGAAGTCCACCTGGCCCACGCGATACGCTGCCGTCGCCGACGCCACCGTGGCGTCGGCCTGCGGCAACACGGTGGCTGCATAGAGGCGCTCCAGATTGCGCGCCTGGGTAACTGCGGCGTACGCCTCGCCAACGCGTCCGCGCGTGTCGGCGCGCATGTAGCGGAGGTCGGCCTGCGCCATGTCGCGCATCGCGTCCGCCTCGTCACGCATTTTCAACTGTCGCCGCCCCGCGAACACCGGGATGGACGCGCCCAGCATGAGGCTCGCCATGTGCTCGGTCCCCATGGCGGCACTGCGCTGTCCGTACTGAAGCCCGATCGTCAGGTCGGGGACGAGCTCGCGTCTGGCGCGGGTCGCCATTGCGTCGGCGGCACGCACGTCCTGTTCGCCAGCACGGATCATCGACCGATTCGTTGACGCCATGCTCGTGAGCGAGTCCGCTGTGGGCAGGGCTTCCGGAAAGCGGGGCAGCGACACCGTTTCCACCGCAGCGTCGGGTTGGCGATCGAGCAGTGCGTTGAGCCGCGCGCCGGCGGCCGCCCGCGTCGCTTCCATCCGTGTGATCTCCTCCGTCATCCGCGCGATTTCGACCTGCGCACGGAGCACGTCGGTCTGGCGACCCTCGCCAACTTCGTACATCGCCGCCGCGACGGCGGCGATGTCCTGGAGCAGGCGGCGCGTCTCGACCGCGACGGCAATCGAACGGTCAGCCTGGTAGAAGTCGTAGAACGCCATCGCGGCAGCAGTGCGCAGTTCCCACTGCACGTCCGCTGCGCGCTCGCCTTCCGCATCGGCCTGCGCCGCGGCGATGCGGCCCGAGAGGCCGAGTTTGCCGGCGAGGGGCACCATCTGCATCACCTGAAGCTTTGGCATGCCGGTGGGATCCATCGGCCGCAGATCGGGCACGCCGTAGTTCATGAAGGCGAGTTGGAGCTGCGGATCCGGTGGCAGCGATGCGCCCGGCACGCGCGAACGCACGGCATCGGCAAGCGAACGCGCGGCAGCCACTTTGGGGTTGCGGTCACGCACGCCGGCGTACACGTCGCCGAGGCGAAGGATGGCACCGTCCGGAGCAGGCGTCGACGCAGAGCGCGAGACGGCCGCGCTGGAGACGCCTGAAGCCGAGTGGATGGGGGACGGCCTCGGCGACCCGCGCGTAAGCGATGCGCCGCCGTCAGCGCTGGGCGCTCCTGAGACAGACCCGGTCGCTGACTGCGCCCTGGCTGGCCACGGCGAGCCGGCGCTGACGATGATCGCCCCGAAGAGTATCCCGCTGATGGTCAGGCGATGAGCCGCACGGACTCGACGCCGTCCTGCATGTGAACACATGGATTGTTGGTCTCCCTCTGGTGCGCGACGACCATGACCGGCCCGTCGTGCGGCTGTCGCGTGCGCGGCGGGATGTTCCGCCGGCGCAGTACGCCGTTACAGCGATGTGTAGGAGACTACGCCCGCGGCGGAGGGGGCTCGGGCGCGGTGGGACGAGCGAGTTCGCGCTGCCGGAGGGGGAGAGCTTCGTTAGGCGCCGCGACCGCGAGCATCGTCGGCAAGGCCGTCGCGACCGTGAACGCCGCCACGCCGCACCCCGCGATGGCACCGCAGGCTCCCGTTCCCGGAAGTCCGGGACACGATGGTTGAGACGACTGCGCGCACTGCGGGCACGCCGGATCGTTCGCCGTCACACCTGCGCAATCGTGGCGCTCGCCCGTCGCCTGATTCGACGCACTCATCCCCGCGTGCGCGCCGACATGGGCCGCCGGCATCGCTCCGCACGCGAAGCTGCCGGGGGCGCCCAGCGTCTGCAGGAAGGCCAGTGACGTGGCAAGAGCTATCGTCCGCCACACCCCAGGCATCGAACGCGAAAAGGAGAAGTGCAAGAAGGTGCCTGGAACTCGGCGTGGACGGGAACTGCGGCTTCCACCAACCTGACGATTGACCCTAGACCGCGCGAACACGGGGATCAAGGGTGAAGGCCTGACGTCCAGGGTAGGGCGATCCCCGACGGGCCGTGAGGTTTGCCTGCCTCTCCGACCGAACGTTGTCAACGACCCCAGCGTGAATCCCTGGAGCCGCTGCCGTCACCACTCGAGAGAGGCCAGGCGCCGCACCGCACCCGGTGCCGACGCCTCAGGCCGATACGCCACGACTTGTCATCGCCTCCGTTCGAGGGCTAAATGTAGAGCGTCTAACCGTCGATGGTCTGGGTATGCCTGCTCGCACTCCACAACGATCCGACCTGCTCCAGGGCACCCTCGACATGCTGGTGCTCCAGACGCTCACGCTCGGCCCGTTGCATGGCTACGCCATCGGACAGCACATCGCGCGGCTGTCCGACGGCGTGCTGCAGGTCGAGCAGGGCTCCCTGTACCCGGCGCTGGAACGGCTGCTGAGCAAGGGCTGGGCGACCGCGAAGTGGAAGTTGAGCCCGACCAAGCGTCGTGCCCGCTACTACACGATCACCTCGTCGGGACGGAAGCAGCTCGGCGAGGTGGTGTCCGGGTACGACCGCGTCTCGCTCGCCATCGCCCGCGTGCTCGGCCGGGCCTGACGCGGGGGTCGCGTCCCGAGGGACCGCTGCCCTACCGCAGGTGCGTGTACATCAGCCCGATCAGCTCGTCGTACATCGCCTCGGCGTCGTCGGGCCCCGCCTTGATCGCCGAGCTGGCGCAGTGGCGCAGGTGGTTTCGCATCAGTTCGCGGCTCACCGCGCGGAGTGCTTCGTGCACCGACGAGATCTGGGTCATGATGTCGGCGCAGTAGCGGTCCTCGCTGACCATCTTCTGCAGCCCGCGCACCTGGCCCTCGATACGCCGCAGCCGTTTCAGATTGCGATCGCGGATTCCCGGGTCGACGCCCACGGCCTTGCGCCCGCCAGCTGCGGCGGCATGGCCGACGGCGCATCCGCATGCTTCGGCAGCATGACCGCTTCCGTCTGGCTTGATGGCGCGAGTCGGCATCGACGGTCTCCTGTAGTCGTCAGGCCGGGCGGAACGTGCCCAGGCGCAGGCTGTTGGTCACGACGCTGACCGAGCTCATGGCCATTGCCGCACCGGCGAGAATGGGACTCAGCATCAGCCCGAAGGCCGGGTACAGAATGCCCGCCGCGATCGGGATGCCGATCACGTTGTAGACGAAAGCCCAGAAGAGGTTCTGCTTCATGGTGCGCATCGTCCGGCGTGCCAGTTTGATGGCTTGGGCCACGCCGCGCACGTCACCCCGCATGAGGGTGATGTCGCTGGCGTCGATGGCGATGTCGGTGCCGGTTCCGATCGCGATCCCGACGTCGGACTGGGCGAGCGCGGGCGCATCGTTTATCCCGTCGCCCACCATGGCCACCACGCGCCCTTCCTTCTGCAGGCGGGTGATTTCGTCGACCTTGCCGGACGGCAGGACGCCCGCCACGATGCGTTCGATGCCCGCGTGCCGGGCGATCGCGCGGGCCGTCGCCTCCACATCGCCGGTAAGGAGTACCACGTCCAGTCCCATCTCGCGCAGCGCCGCCACCGCCTCCACCGACGACTTCTTGAGCGGGTCGGCGACCGCGACCAGCCCGGCCAGCTGACCGTCGACGGCAACGAACATCGTCGTCCGGGCGTCGGCCGCCAGACCGGTCGCCCGCGCATCCAGGGGTGACGGCGCGATCCCGCGATCGCGCAACAGTGCGGCGTTGCCGATGGCTACGTCCCGGCCGTCCACCTTCCCCACCACGCCCCGGCCGGTGACTGACGTGAACGACTCGGCGTCGGCCAGACTGAGCCCACGGTCGCGGGCCGCGTCGACCAGAGCCGTGGCCAACGGATGTTCGGATGACCGCTCGAGCGACGCGGCGAGCCGCAGCACGTCGCCTTGGTCGAACGCCGGCGTGACCAGGACATCGGTCATCACCGGCCGCCCCTCGGTCAGCGTTCCTGTCTTGTCGAGGACCACCGTGTCGATCTGGTGTGCGCGCTCCAGCGCCTGACCGCCCTTGATGAGAATCCCGAGCTCGGCGCCTTTCCCCGACGCCACCATGACCGCCGTCGGTACGGCCAGTCCCATGGCGCAGGGACAGGCGATCACCAGGACGGCGACCGACGCGCCCACCGCGCGCAGCAGCGGCGCGTTCCCCGAGGCGACGAACCAGATGACGAACACGGCGATGGCGATGGAGATGACCACCGGGACGAACACCGCACTGACGCGATCGGCGAGATTCTGAATCGGAGCGCGCGAACCCTGCGCATCGCGCATCAGCTTCACGATCTGGGCCAGCACGCTATCGGCGCCTAACGTGGTGGCCCGGTACCGGAATGCGCCGAGGCCGTTCACCGTGCCGCCGATGACGTGACCGCCGGGTCGCTTCTCCACCGGCAGCGGCTCGCCCGTGAGCATCGATTCGTCCACGCTGCTGGTGCCGCTCGTCACCTCGCCGTCCACCGGAATCCGTTCCCCAGGGCGCACCGAGACCACGTCCCCGGGGTTCACGTCTTCCACCGCCACGTCCTGTTCCTCGCCGTCGCGCTCCACGCGTGCGGTGCGTGGCCGCAGGTTCACCAGCCGCCGCAGTGCCGCCGACGTCCGCCCCTTGGCGCGCGCCTCGAGGGCGTTCCCCAGCAGGATGAACCCGATGAGGATGACCACCGCCTCGAAGTACAGATCCGGCGCGAGACCCCGGCTCAGGAAGAGACCGGGCGCCACGGTGGCCACGAGGGAGAAGGTGTAGGCGGCGCCCGTGCCGACGGCGATCAACGTGTTCATGTCGGCCGAATGATGCCGGAAGGCCAACCAGGCGCGCGTGTAGAAGTGTCGCCCGGCCCACGCCATCACCACCGTCGTCATACCGAGCAGGAGGAACGCCATCAGGCGGGGCGACACGGCGTATAGCCATGGCGCGATGCGCCGGAGCACGGGGTCGATGGTCTGCGTGGCCCAGTGCATCACGGGATCGGTGACTCCGGTGCCCGCGTGTGTGCCCCCGGTCATGATTGGAATCGAGACGAGCATCGCGATCGCGCCGGCGATGAGCGCGACGATCGCCTTCTTCTTCAGGTCGCGAAACTCGGCCTCGCGCGCGTCATCCTGCGCGCGCTGCTCCTCCAGTGCGCCCCGCTCCTCGACCGGCAGCTCGGCGCCGTAACCCGTGCCCCGAATGCGCTCGACGAGTGCAGGGGCGTCGACCACGGCGGGATCGAACCGGACCGCCGCGCTGTCGGTCAGGAGACTGACGGTGGCGGACTGTACGCCCGGGGTGCGCTCGAGCACGCGTTGCACCCGTGCCTGACACGCCGCGCAGTGCATGCCGGTCACCGCGATGGTGAGGCGCGACGGCGCGAGGCGATCTCCGATGTCCGACTTGCGACGTCCGTCCCGCGGCGTCCGATCTCCGACCTCCGACCTCTCGCCGGTCGCGTCGGATCCCGGCCCTCCATCGGTCAGCTCGCACGCATCAGCGGCAGCCGCGTCCCCCGACGGTTCGGACGCGGCGCCCCGTACCGCGGGATGATTGCCGGACGCCATGAGCCGGGTGACGAGGGCGGAGCGATGAACCGGACGCGCAGGACGCGTCGGCTGCTCCACCGTCGCGTCGGGGTCGGGGCGCTCGGCGTCGCCGGCGGCGGTGCGCTTCCCATCGTTCTTCACTCCACCTCCAGCATCCCACGCAGCATGCTCATGCCGCAGGTGAACTCGTAGCGGCCGGGCTCGGCCGGCTCGAGATCGATGGTCGTTTTCTCGAACGGCGGCAGAAACCGGCGCACGCCGAACGCGGGAAAGACGACTTCTTCGGAACAGCCGGCGCGCTCCTGACGGTCGAAGACCAGCCGGGCCGGGCGTCCCGCCCGCAGGTAGACGCGGCTCGGTTCATAGCCGCCGCGTACGGTGATGGTCACCTGCTGCAGTCCGGACGCGAGCTCGCTGGCGGCCACAGCGTGGCGGCCGGCGACGAAGAACCACCAGATCACCGCGGCAATGGCGGCCAGGCCGCCTGCCGCGACGAACCAGTCCGCGGCCGTCATCGTAGCGCTTCCTCCGCTTCGTAGCCGGCCTCATATACGGCGTCGATCAGCGGAGTGACGCCGGCCGAGTCGTCGTTCATCGACACGCTGGCCGACCCGATCCCCACCTGTTCCACCTGCACCCCCGGCACCGCCGCCAGGGCTTCGCGCACCGCGTGGACGCAGTGGCCGCAATGCATGCCGGTGATGGCGAGACTGACTCGCTTCATGGGACTTTCCTCCGAGTGGTCCGCTGGGACACGCGATCCCGACGCTCCGAAGCGGAGACTAGATACCCCTCCCCCCTATGTCAATGAGGGAATGCGGCGGGCCGGATTCGGGGGATTCTCCCGCGGGCGTCTTGCGTCGAGCCGGAGCAAGCATTACCATCGGTAAGGAATGAGTCATTGAGTAAGGAAATGGCCGCGAAACTCACCAGAAAAGGTCAGATCACGGTGCCGATGCGGGTCCGGGAAGCCCTCGGCGTGCATCCCGGCGATCGGCTGGCGTTCCGGATCCGGGATGACGGGGTCGTGACGGTCGAGCCCGAGAATGTGGACCTTCGGGCGTTACGTGGGATCGTCAAACCGACGATCAGGAGCGTGACCGTGGACGACATGAATGCGGCCGTACGCAAGGCGGGATCGCGTCAGTGATCGGACTCGACACCAACGTGCTGGTCCGATTCCTCGTGGAGGACGACGAGCGTCAGTCGGCGGCGGCCGCGGCGCTCGTCGACCGCGCCATTGCCGCGCGGAAGGAGCTCTTCGTCTCCAGCATCGTGATCTGCGAGCTCGTCTGGGTGTTGTCGGCCAGCTATCGCGTCCCCAAGGCCCAGATTCTCTCGCTCCTGCTTGAGCTGATGCGCGCGAAGCACCTTGCGTTCGGCGCACCCGAGCAGCTGATGCGTGCGCTCGAGGCGTTTGCGGCCGGGAAAGGGGACTTCGCCGACTATCTCATTCGCGAGGAGAGCCTGGCGCGGGGATGTGAGTCGGTTCACACGTTCGACCGCGTGTTGCTGCGCGAGGACGGATTCGAGGCACCGGCCTGAGTCCCCTCGCCGATCGGCCGTCCGGTTTCGTTGTTCTGGGCGCGCTGCCTAGCCAGCGTATCCCGCTTCGGCCAGAAGCTCCATCACCCGCGACTTGACTTCGGGAGGCATCAGCTGCTCCCGGCGGGTGGCACGCACGGCCGAGAGGAACTGCTTGTCGAAATCGTGGTGGGGCAGGCAGGCGCGGCATTTCGCCATGTGCTGGCGCATCATCGCCATCCGGTCCTCGGTCAGCTCCTGGTCCAGGTAGTCCCAGAGCTGGCGCAGCGCGGTCGGGCAGTCGATGTCGGGGACGTCGTCAGTCATCGGTCACCGCCTTCGATGCGTCGCCCGCCGTGGCGAATCCGGCGTCGCGCGCATGACGCATGAGCTTTTCCTGCAGCTGGCGCCGCCCGCGAAAGAGCCGGGAACGCACGGTGCCGATCGGCACGCCGAGGACTTCCGATGCGTGTTCGTACGATTGATCCTCCACGTCCACCAGGACCACCGCCGAGCGGAACGGTTCGTCCAGCTCGGCAAGAGCCTTCGAGAGAGCGGGGCCGAGATCGAGCCTGGCGAGCAGCCGGTCGGTCCCGTCATCCATCATCTGTTGATGCACCCGCACCGCGGCCACGGCTTCGGCGTCGCCATCCTCGGCATCCACCTCGAACCGTTGACGCTCCCGCGAGCGCAGAAAGGCATTCCGGCAGATCGTGAACAGCCACCTCCGGCAGTCGCTCCCCGACTGAAACGTGTGCCACGAGCGGTAGGCTCGCAGATACGTCTCCTGTACGACGTCCTCGGCGTCCGAGGCGTCGCGCGTCAGGGACAGCGCAAACCGGTAGACGTCGTCCATCCAGGGGAGCGCCTCACGCGCGAAGCTCTCGTCTTTCTTCTTCTTGTCTTCGGCGCTGTTCGCCATTCCCTTCTCGCACGAAGCCCGGTTGGTGGTGATGGGTTCCCGGAAACTATAGCGCACGGGCACCAGCGGACAGCTCATCGACCGAACGCTGTCAACCGTTGCCTGTTCGTTGCTATCTTCCACCGCCTTCATTCATTCCCGCCCTTCATGTCCCTGTCCGATCTTCGACGCGAATACGCGATGGCGTCGCTCGACGCAAGCGATGTCGACCCCGATCCCATCACGCAGTTCCGCCATTGGTTCGCCCAGGCCCAGGCTGCCGAGCTGGTGGATCCGAACGCGATGACCCTGGCGACCAGCACGACCGACGGGCGGCCGTCGGCGCGGATCGTGCTGCTCAAGGACGTGGGGCCGGACGGTTTCGTCTTCTTTACCGACTATCGCAGCCGCAAGGCGGAGGAACTCCGGGGGAATCCGCGGGCCGCGCTGGTGTTCTTCTGGAAGGAGATCGAGCGTCAGGTGCGCATCGAAGGCATCGTGCAGAAGATCAGCCCGGCCGAGTCAGCCGCGTATTTCCGGACCCGCCCGTCAGGCGCGCGGGTGGGCGCCTGGGCGTCGACCCAGAGCGCGGTGATCCCGGCGCGCGCGTGGCTGGAGGCACGGGTGGAGGAAGCCGCCGCGAGATTCCCCGGCGGCGACGTGCCGCTTCCGCCGCACTGGGGCGGGTTTCGCCTCGCGCCTGACGAGCTGGAGTTCTGGCAGGGGCGGCCGAGCCGGCTGCACGACCGGGTGCGGTACCGGCGTGACGGCGATCGATGGGAGATCGAGCGCCTGTCGCCCTGACAAAGTGGAGCGCTGATCCCTGCGCCGGGGGCGCCGGGTGTGAGAGCGGATTGCCACGTTCACCTCAGGATCCCGCACGCTCTCGCTACCGCATCCCCTCGGTCTCCCGCACTTCGTCTATCAGCGTCGTGTAGGACGCGTAGCGCTCCGCGCTCACCGCGCCGGCTTCCACGGCACCTCGCACGGCGCACCCGGGCTCCGTGAGATGACGACAGTTGGCGAAATGACAGGTGGCGCGGCGCTCACGCATCTCGGGGAAGCATTCGTCCAGCGCGTCCGCCCGGAGTCCCCAGAGTCCGATCTCCCGCAGGCCGGGGGTATCGACCACGAATCCCGCGTCCGGCAGCGGATGCATCGAAGCGCCCACGGTGGTGTGTCGTCCCTTGTTGACCGATTCGCTGATTTCGCCCACACGCAGATTGAGGCCCGGGTACATCGCGTTCAGGAGCGACGACTTCCCCACACCCGACGGGCCGGTGAGGGCCGACGTCTTCCCGAGCAGTGCCTCGTGCAGTTCAGCAAGCCCATGACCGGACTTGGCGCTCGTGTAGTGCACCGGATAGCCGATGGTCGAGTAGAAGCCGAAGCGTTCCTGCGCGTCCTCAAGCCCCGCCAGGTCCACCTTGTTGATCACGATACGTGCCGGCAGGTCGTTGGCTTCCGCGATCACGAGGAAGCGATCGAGCATGCGCGGATGCGGCTCCGGCTTCCGCATCGCGAACACCACGACCACCTGATCGACGTTCGCCACCACCACGCGTTCGCCATAGCCGCCTCCGGGAGTGCGACGCGCGAGCTGAGAGCGCCGCGGCAGGATCTCGGCAATCGCGCTCACACCCCCGGCGCGGTCAGCGTGCAGAATGACCTCGTCGCCGACCGCGAGCTTCCTGACGCTGGCGTGCTTCACGCCCCCCTTGAGCGCGGCCTCGTAGATCGAGCCGTCGGCCCCGCGGACGTGCCAGATACCTCCGGTGCCACGGAGTACGCGCCCGTGCACTCCGGCGATTGCGGACTTCGGGTCGCCGTGGGCTGCAGGCGTCATTGCGGAGTGTCCGGTTGCTCCGGCGCGCCCTCGTCGTCGCCCTCGTCCCGCATGGCGTCCCACCAGCGTCGCTCCGAGGACGGCCGTCGCGCGGCGATGAGCCGCTCCAGTTCCTCGCGCACGCTGTTGAGCGGCATCGCGCCTAACGCACGCGGATGCCGCGTCGGCCGACTGGCCGAACGCCAGGAAATCGGTCTCGAGGTGGCCCTCGACCCCCTGCGGGCCGATGCGCCGCCACCGGAGGAAGAGGAAGTATGCACCCCATGGCCGCCCCTCGTCGTAGTTGCGCGCCGCCTCGATGGCCACGCTGTACGACATCCCGTCCGAACCCTCGAACGCCGCCGGGCGTCCATGGACGGCCATGTAGCCGCCGATGGTGTTCGGGTCGCCAGCCGAGTGGTCGGGAGGGAGGAATTGACCGGGCATGGTCACCAGCGAACGGTGAACAGATGGCAGCTCACAAGCAAAGCGGGCGGCACCCAGAGGACGGCGAACAGCAAACAGGAAATCGCCAGTGCCTTACGGTTGGCAGTGGACTGCCACTGAGCGATCCTCTCCTGATCACGGCCCCTTTCGCCCCTGCATGCGCTCGCGCGCCAGGTTGCCGACGATGAAGAACACATTCGCCGGACGCTCGGCGAGGCGGCGCATGAGGTAGGGATACCAGTAGCTCCCGAACGGCACGTACACGCGCATCCGCCAGCCTTCGCGCACCAGACGCTCCTGCAGATCGCGCCGCACGCCGTAGAGCATCTGGAATTCGAAGCGTTCGGGGACGATGGCTTCGGCGCGCGCCAAGCGGATCGTCTCCCGGATGATGCGCTCGTCGTGGGTCGCGATGCCCGGATAGTTGCCGGCACGCAGCAGACGGTGCAGGCAGCGCACGTAGTTCGCGTCCACGTCCGGCTTGCGCGGGTAGGCGACCGACGCCGGCTCGCGGTAGGCCCCCTTGCAGAGCCGCACCCGGCACCCACGCGCAATCGCGCCCTCGACGTCGTCGGCCGTGCGATAGAGATAGCTCTGGAGCACCATCCCGACGTTATCGGGGAATGCGGGATAGAAGCACTCGTGAAAGAGCGTGATCGTGCGCTCGGTGTACGCCGACCCTTCCATGTCGATGCGCACGAAGGCCCCGAGCTCGCGCGCGCGACCAAGGATTTGCTGCACGTTTGTCACGCACAGGTCCTCGTCGATGTCGAGACCGAGGGCCGTGAGCTTGATGGAGACGTTGGCGGCGAGTCGCTCGGTGGCGATGCCGTCGAGGAGTGCGGTGTACTGCGCGGCCGTGGTGCGCGCGGCCTGGACGCTCGCGACACTCTCGCCGAGCTGGTCCATTGAGGCGGCAATGCCGCGCTGGTTCAGCGTGCGCACCGCGGCGACCGCATCGTCAACCGTTTCGCCGGCGACGAAGCGGAGCGACAGACGTCGGGCGAGCCTGCTCTCGCGCACGTAGCGGAAGAGCCGCGGATGCGTGGAGAGGGCGAGAAGGGCGCGCCGGATCATTGGCCTTCCGGGTCGGACCGCCGGCCCGGAATGCGGCATTCGCCAGGCGACCGGTCACGCGCCGGTCCACTGGCGCCTTCGAGAACGGAGGTGACCCCCTTGGCTTCGTCGGCGAAGATGTCTCTCCCGCCAGGCAGTCTTCCAGGCCTGTTATGCACAATCCCCCATGCGGTTAACCTACGGAGCCCGCCACGCCGGGTCGAGCGTGGCACTCACGAAAATCGGTAGCGAAGAGAACGCGGATCCTCTCGGGAGCGGCGGGTACTGTCAGGCACCCGTGCCAAGCAACGCCATCGCTTCCGATGCCCGCCCCGTCGTGGTATGCTATCAGATGGAAGGAATGGGTGAGTCGATCACCCACACGTTGGAGAGGCCGATGAGGCCGACGCTGTCTGTACACCGCGTGTTCGCCGCTCGCTTCCGTTGGTTTCGGCTCGAGCGTGTCGGCCATGTTGCCGGGATCGCGATCGCTCTCATGCTCGCCGCTCCCACCAACGCGCAGGGAACCGGAAACGGCTTCCTGTTCAAGGAACCGGTGGGAAGTTTCGGCCTTTACGGCGGGTTCGCGCAGGCGCGGGCGGGCAGCGACATCTTCTCGTTCATCACGGACGAGCTGACCCTGGGACACGGCGCCTTCGGGAGCCCGTCATTCGGTGCGGAGCTGGCGTTCCGTCTCCGGCCGCGGCTGGACCTGGTGTTCAGTACGTCGTACGCCGGCCGAAGCGCGCAGTCGGAGTTTCGGGATTTCGTCGACAACAACGACCTGCCGATCGAGCAGAACACGAAGCTGGAGCGCCTTCCGATAACGGCGAGCGCGAAGCTGTACCTCGTGGATCGCGGCCGATCGGTCGGGCGATTTGCGTGGATACCGTCCCGAGTCGCCCCGTTCGTGGGCGCGGGCGCTGGCGTCATGTGGTACCGGTTCCGGCAGCAGGGCGATTTCATCGACATGAGCACTCTTGCTGTATTCCCCGACAAGTTCGAATCCTCCGGGTGGACACCGGCCGCGAAGGGGTTCGCCGGTGCGGACCTTTCGCTTGGTCCCCGTTTCGGACTCACCGGCCAGGCCGTCTATGCCTATGCGAGAGCGCGCATGGGTAGGGACTTCACTGGTTTCCATCGGATCGATCTCTCGGGCTACGACGGTTCTCTCGGTCTCTACGTCAGGTTCTGACAGGATGGGCATTATGACCAGTCTCGCGAGCAACACCCGGCGGTTCACGACCGTGACCGCATTGGTGGGCGGCGTGATGTTTCTTCAGTACGCCACGCCGGCGCTGGCGCAGTCCAGCAGCGATCCGCGATGGCAGCCGTGGCTTGGCTGCTGGGAAGCGGTGGCAACCGCGTCGGCAGCGACGGGTGCCGCGATGGGAGCACCGCGGGTCTGCGTGATTCCGGCCCCGGGCCCGTCGTCGGTCGAGATCGTCACGGTGGTGGGTGACAGCATCGCGACCCGGCAGCTGGTCGAGGCCACCGGCGCCGAACGCCAGGTCTCCAGAGACGGGTGCACCGGTTTTGACCGGGCACAGTGGTCGTCCGGCGGAGAGCGGGTGTACCTGCGATCGAACTACACCTGCACCGGCGGCCTGACGCGTCAATCGAACGGCGTGATGGCGATATCGCAGTCCGGTGAGTGGATCGACGTCGAAGGTGTGAGCGTGGGGACCGGGACCGGCGTGCGCGTGGCACGCTACCGAGCAGCGACTGCCGACGGCCCTCTCCCAGCGGAGATCGCAACGGCGTTGCAGGGTCGTTCCCTGGCGGTGAATGCGGCCAGGATTGCGGCCGCCGCGCCGCTGACCACTCACGACGTCGAGGAGGCATCGCGCTTCCTCGACGCAGGCGTGATCGAGACCTGGCTCGCGGAACGTGGTGAGGGGTTCGCGCTCGACGCGAAGCAGCTCCTCGGCTTGCAGCAGGCTGGGGTGCCGTCGAGCGTGATTGACGTGATGGTCGCGCTCTCGTACCCAAAGGTGTTCGCGCTGGACCGCTCACAGGCGGGGGAACTGAGCGTCGTGGGCAACCCGACCGCCAGTGCGGGAACCGGTCGGACGACACGCGGCTACGCCGGGAATTCATTCGCGGGCTCCCGTTTCGACTGCTATGAGCCGTTCGGCTACGATCCGTTCGGCTTCTCGGTGTTCGGCTTTTCGCCGTACGGCTACTCACCGTACGGCTACGCGCCGTATGGGGCCGGCTGCGGCTATGGGTACCGGTACGGCTACGGCGGCTGGTATTACGGAAACCAGCCGGTAGTGGTTGTGGTCAAGCAGCCTCCAGTTGACAACAGCTCCGAGCAGGACCGTCACGGGCGCGTGGTGAAAGGGCGCGGCTACACTGCCCCTCGCGGATCCACGGCGTCCGGGTCCTCGCAGTCGGGGTCGTCGGGAGGATCGGCATCGCAGTCCGGCGGCAGCGCGTCGAGCGGTTCGGGATCAGGCTCGGGGCGGACCGCCAAGCCGCGTCGTCCGGAGTAGCCATCGGGACGAACGACCGGGGGCGCACCGGGACAGCCGCGCGTTAGGCAGAGCGCCGCGCGCGCGACCCGTTGCACAGGTGTCGGCGCTTCATGGCGCCGGCGCCCTACCGGACCGGAACGGGTGCTCCAGTCGAACCACCGGCGCGGTCCCGGGGCCGCCCTTCGAGCGCCCGCCGATGTCCCAGGCGACGATCCCGTCGTCGCTCTCCGGCTCCAGCAGGTACATCGCGAGCACGCCAAGCGGCTGGGCCACGCGGACGATCCAGGTGCCGGGAGCGAGCGTGACCGTCTGTCCTGATTCCCATCGGCCCACGAGCCGGACCTCCAGGCGCGGAATCGCGGCCTGGGGCTCGAACGGGCGCGCGTCGGTGATGGTGGAATCGACGCGGAACTGGGGGCCGGCGTCGCCGGACCATTGGCGACCGATCCGCTCGACGGCGATCCCGTGCAGGCGGAGGAGATTCACGGCCGACGTGTCACCGGGCGCGAGCGCGTATCCCCATGGCGCGGGTCGGGTGACGGTCGGCGTGAAGCGGTCGTAGATGGGGATGCGAAGCGTGTGATAGCGGCCGGTGCGGCGCATCCCGCGCCGGACGCCGATCTCGCGGTTGGTCGTATCGGTGGAAGGCTCGAGGTCCTCATACACCACGTCGTCGCTCCGATTCGTGGTCATCCTGGCGCGCACCGGAATCGGCGGGATGTTGCGCCCGGCACGAAGTGCGGCATCGGACTGTCGCGCCATGGCAGCGATGGTCGCGCCACGCTCGGCTACCAGCGAGAGCAGCTCTTTCACGAACGCGTAGGTGGCGTGCACGCGCGTCTCGAACAGATCGTGCGAGAACGCTTCGCTCAGGATGCCGATGCGTCCGCGGAGCCCGTAGTAGTTGGTGCCGTAGCGCGGGAGGTGCTCGAACGTATACCAGCCGCGGGCGACGCTGGCGGAATCGTTGCCGCCGCGGAAGTCGCCGTAGTCGAAGGTGGCGACGTGGTCGCGCGCGTTGAGGCGGCGGCGGAGCTCAGGCAGCAGCGAGTCATGTGCCCAGAGGCCGCCATTGGTGAAGCCTGGAAGCTCGGCGGCCGGGCTGAGCGACGGCGCGTAGGTGAGGTTGTAGCCGTGGTAGCTGCCGTCGGTGGTGTGCAGGTCGACAAAGACGTGCGGGTCCCAGGCGTTGAACATCGCGAGCGCGCCACGCGACTCGGGCGCGTCGAGCTTCATGTAATCGCGATTCAGGTTGTAGCCCTGGGCGTTAGCGCGGGTGCCGACCAGCTCGGGGCCGTTCTGTGAGCCGCGGTTGCGGGCCTGGGGACCGAAATGGTCGTTGCCGTCGGCGTTGTAGATGGGCTGGGCGATGAGGACGATCGAGTCGAGGACGTTGGGATGCGGATCGAGGAGGAGGTCCCTCACCAGCGCGAGGAGCGCTTCCTTTCCCTCGACTTCGCCCGCGTGAATGTTGCCCTGGACGTAGACGATGGGGCGTCCTGAGCGGCGCGCGGCATCCGGGGTGGCGAAGAGCGGGCGCGAGACAACGACGTACGGGAGCGAGCGTCCTTCCGACGTGGTGCCGATGCTGCCGGTCGCGATGGGACGGCCGAGGAGCTTGAGCGAATCGATGAAGGCGACGACCTGGGCGTGGGTGGAGGTCTCGCGGTAGTTGGTGCGCTCGGCCTGGCTGTGTGGAGGCGGGACGGTGGCAGCACCGGTGCCCGTGTTCGGTGGAGCACCGGATGCACAGGCGAGGGCAGCGGCGAGCGCGGCGGTGAGCGCGAGACGCGAGATGCGAGCGGCGGATGGTTGGGATCGTGCCAATCGCGTGCGAAGTTTGGGGGAGAGCCGAGCGCCTTGTGTGCCGTTTAAGCTACGGGACCGGCGGGCGAGGCCGCCACGGTGGGGGTCTCACCGGAGCGACTGGCCACCGAAGCGCCCGTGTTGCGGCGGCGTTCGACGACAGGCACCGCGGCGCCGACCTGCTTGCCTGACCTGATGATGCCGCGGTTCTCGAGGCTCGATGTGCTGGGCTGTGCACTTGAGCGGCACCAGGGACGGAGGCAAGTTTGCGCACCCCGGTCCGTGGAATAACGACAGTAGCCCTGCCTCATGGAACGTCGCGACATCGTCCTCGTCCGCAGTCCGCTCACGCGTGCGGAGCTCCGTGCCATGGCGGAGCGACAATTCGGGGATATGGTGAAGGCGGTGGTCGATGTCGACAGGGACGTCATGGCGGTCGGAGGCGAGCTGGCCTCGGACGAGGAAGCGGCGCTGCTGGATGACGGATCGCGGCAGCCCTCCCTCTGGGGCATCAACCTCTATCCGGCCGAGCACGGCGAGGGGTGGATCGAGTTCGACTCGATGATCAACGTGCGGCCGGCGGATGGGAACCGGAGTCGGGACGTTCAGGACGCCGCGCTGCGCGAGCGTGTCCGGAGCACCCTGTCGCGTCTCGTGAGCGACGCATGACGGAGGCGACTCGTCAGGCGGACCGGGTGGCCCGGTGGCGCACGCTGTCGATCGTGGAACAGCTGGCTCACGTGGGGAGCGAGGTGGAGCGTTCGATCCGCGCGTGGGAGTCCGGGAACCAGAGTCGATTCGACCACGCGCTGGCGCGGGCGCTCGAGTTGTTCGATTTCACCGCGGGTGACGAGAGATGGCGGGGCCCGCGGCGGCGGGAGGTGTTGCGTGCACGCGAGGAGTTCTGCCGGCTGTTCTTTGATCCGGAGGTACCGCCGGATTCAGCGGACGGGTTGCGGCGGTACTTTCTGGCGTTCGCGGTGGCGGCAAGGCAGCACGCAGGATGAGCGAGCGCCCCGACAAGGACACTACTCCGCCCCGCCCAGTCCTCGGACGATGAGCGGCAACGCGACTCTCATTTGGTCCACACCAAAATCACACCGCAATTGCCATTGAGCATCTGGTATTGCGGCGGTGCCTGCATCGCCCGTTGATAGATCTCGATGCCGGCGAGCTCCGAGGGGTGCACGAAATCGTCGAGGAAGACGACGTTGTTCGGACCCAGACCACCCACTACGGCCGCCTGGCCCGACAGGGCCCTGAACGCCGTCGCCACCATACCGCCCGTGGCGGTGGCGCCCGCGCCTCCAGTCGGCACCAGGCGTTGCCCATTGAGGTATATCTGCATGATGCAGTTGTTCGTGCCTAACGGGACGAAACACTGCACCTGGACGTTGCAGCTTCCCACGCCCTTGAGCGCCACACCGTGCCGGCCGTCCAGCAACTGGGTGGTTCGCGGCGACTTGCGGAATTCGATCTCCTCCGGCGTGACGAACTGCCCCGACCCGCCCCACTTCTCCTGTTCGGCCATTCGCTCGTAGAACCCGTGCAGCTGCAGGCTGCGCACCTGCTGTTCCGCCTGCACGCGCAGCGCCGCCAGTTTTGCCGGCACCGGTACCAGTGTGATCGCCACTGCGGTGTCGCCGCCGGGTTCGAGTCGAACATCGGTCGGGGCGAAACCCAGCCGCCGCAACTGCACGGTGACTCCCGCCTCCCGCGGCAGCTCCACGCGGAACCGTCCCGAATCGTCACTCACTGTGCGCGCTGTTCCGCCGAACCAGATTGTAACGTACGGCACGACGCGTCCTGTGCTGTCAGCGGTCATGCCGCTGACGATACGGTTCCCGCTGGTCTGCGCCGCGGCGGCGCCTGCCAGCAACATCACGCTGCACGTTTGCAGCAGCCGGGCGCACTGTGACATCCGTCGCGGCGTCTTCATGTCATCCTCCGAGAAAACACGCACGCGCGCCAGTCGAGAGACGAGTGCCGCGGACATGGTACATCGGCGCAGGCCAAAGATACGCGCGCCAGGTTGTTACACCATTGCAGGACGATTAAGACTTCCTTAAGCCTTCATGGAGACTGCGCTTCGATTGGCCAGCGACGCCAGGCTCGACCTTGGATGGTCAATCCGTCACCATGCAGCCGCGCTGATCACACCCGCCCGGATAGAACTCATAGTTGTCGCAGTTGAGAGTGCCCCACTGAGGGTCTGCAATGCCGTTGTAATAGCAGCCCGTGTTGGAGGGCCCCTGCATTCCACAAAGGAACATGAGCGACCACCCGTCCACTCCATTCGGGTCATTCCAGCTCTCAGGGCAACCAGGGGTCATCGAGGCCGCCGTTCGCGTGAGCAAACTGGCGGAGCTGATCATCGTGAGTGCCGCGATCAGTAGCCGGCGGCGATAGGTAAACATCGTGAATTCCTCCCTTTCTGAAGGTGACGTTCCCGCATCCTCAGTTCAGCCTCGCCAACAAGAACGTCCTCAATTCGGGCGCGCTCACGCCCTGGAGCCACTCCCGATTCACGATGAAAGCGGGCGTTCCCGTCACACCGATGCTGGCGCCAAAAGACCGGTCGTTACCGATCACCGTGTCCGTCCGGGCAAGGCGCATGCAATCTGTCAACGCCGGGTAATCCGGAATCCTCGCGAGCTGAGTAAGTGAGTCGATGCCAGCGGGCTTCCCGACCATCTCCTGGTGAGCCAGTACGGCGGCGTGCATTTGTGCGAAGCGGCCCTGGCGCGCCGCGCACTGCACCGCCGCGGAGGCCAATACGGCGTCCGGATGCAATCGCGGGATCGGAAAGTGATGCACAACGCGACGAAGAGATTTCGGGTATTCTCGTTGGAGCGCGGCCAGAACGGGCTCCAGCGTCGCGCAGACCGGGCACTGGTAGTCCACGAACTCCACCACGGTGACCTTTGCCGTTGGCGGGCCGCTGACCAGATCAGTCGCGAGAAGCGCGGACCAGTCGCGCTGCGCAATGAGAACACGATGTGGCCTGTTCTTCGAGACCACGGTGAACGCCACCACAATCACGGCGGCAACCAGCGTAAGATCCATCGCGGCGCTTCGAATACTCCCGCTTCGAGACCGAACGACCATGGGCGTCTCCTGCCTCTCCCAGTACCGCCAGGCGTCCCGCTGCTACGGTCACGGCGCGAGCGGCAGCGTACGGCAGCCACCCATCCGTGGCGTCGCCTGCGATGCCCCTGTCGCCCTAACAAGCCCGTTGGTGTGCACAGGATAGGCTTGGCACTGCAAAGCTACCACGTCACTTTCTGGCGAATGGCGCAACATTCTGGAGAAGATTCGAATCGGTGGAGGGCAGGACCGGTGGAGCCGCGTTTGCTCGTCACGTTCTGGAGATGGCGCCACACCGCCCTGTCAGACTACCGATCCGTGCGCCTCTGGCCCAACCCCATCATCAGAAGCTTCCGAATGGGCGGCGCTACTGCTTTCAAGGGCGGTGAGCGGCGCAGGTGCCGCCGCATTGCTGCCAGCGACTTGGCGTCAGGAAAACCCAGTTCAGCTCTCTCTACGAAGTCGGGTCAGCTCCAGTCGTTGGGGAGGTCTTCTGGGAAGCGTGTCCGCCGTATCGACATAGCTCCCTCGAAACCAGTCGAACGCCACGCCCGGCTTCAGGACGACGAAAACCGCGTTGCTCGTGCCCATTCCAGCCATTGAGTGGTCCCAGCAGTTCACGTATCGGATCTCCGCGATGTGCTCCCTCTTGATCGAGGCCAGGATCGAGTCGACGATGGCGGGTTCCCTTGACGCGGCGACTCGCACCACAGTCCCTCGCCTGGCGGAACTCGTGAGCGCAGACGTCGAAGGATAACCCGGCTGAAATCGCGCCATCCAGAGCACGCGGCGCCCGTTCACCCAGACATTATCGACGGGCTCCTGGCATCGTCCGCGATCGCCCAGCATGTCCGGCCGCAGTCTCCGCAGCGCATCGTAGGCGTTCAGAATGGTACGGCGAGTTGTGCGCGCGATCTCCGCGGAGTCGAGAAAGTAGTTCTTGCCGCGTGGCGCAGCGGCGATGCGGACAGGATCCAGCTCGATCGCGGGCACGGCGAGGAGCACGAGTTCAAGTTGAACGGTGTCCTGGCGCGTTGACGGAACGTCGGTTCGGGCAGGAGAGAAGCCGACCTTCCTGGCGGCAACAGCGTAGTGACCGCTGCCCGCATCGATCGCAAACACGTAGCGCCCAGCCGCGTCAGTGCGTCCCGCGATGACGGCGCCGATCGTGTCTTGGATGAGGAACACCTCTACGTCCGCGAGACCCTTCCGCACGGTATCGGAGACCAGAACGGAAACAGTGAGCTTCGGCGACTGGGCCAGAGCCTCGTTCTTCGTCTCCGGTAGTCCCAGTGCGAGACATACGACCGCGTGCAGCCGAGGGCTCGAGATACATCGGCGCACGAGTGTAATGACGCTCTTGACGAAGCGAGTTGTCCAGCTGCCGAGCGATTCGACCGGCGTCTCACCCCCACATTTGTTCGTGCTCCGAGCGGGCAATCGCCGCGGTTCCACTCGAACCTGCGCACCTTTGAAGACACCTCGGCCCGTGCGAGAGCCGCCGTGGTGAGAAAGCGCAGGTTGGCTGTCGTGCATCGTCACGCTTAGGAACCCGTCGCGCGTCTGGCCGACAGCGACTTGCCGGCTAGGAGCCTCGCAATTGCTTCAGTCAGCACTGAATCGCCCGGCGGCTCAGCGAAGCGCCAACCGTTGACCAGCACTGTAGGAGTGCCACGGACTTCCAGATGCGATCCCAGTTGCACGCCCCGCTCGATCCGCGTCACCTGTGCAGTATCTCTCGCACAGAGGGCGAGGGCGCCGGTGTCTGCGACTGCCGCGTCAGAACCGTAGGACGCCCACGACTTCAACCCGAGCGAATCTTGTTTTCGGTAGACGACGTCCACATACTCGGCAAACCTATCTTGTCTCGAGGCACACTCGGCGGCGCGGGCCGCGGGGCGTGCAAAGCGATGATATGATAGCGGGTAATGGACAAAAACGATAGCGACCTTGTCGCGGAACTTTCTCCGTGTCTCAGCCAATCTTTCGTGAAACTGCCGGCAGACGGGGCACTCAAGATCGGCGAACTCGATCACCTTCACTGGCGCGGCGGAGTCCCCGATGAGCACGCCGCTCGCTAGGAGACCCATCCACTCCGTATAATACTGAGGCGGCGCTATTGGACGGCTATTAGCTGCGGCGACGGTGGCCGGTGTTCGCAGTTCCCGCCGCAATGCCGCTCCCGCCATTATGAGCGCCACGAGCAGCAGGACCGGCGTCGCCCACCTGTCGAGTCGATCACGCATAACCGCGTCCTCAGTCAAGAGCGCCGGGTCTCTTTTCGACCCGCTGTTGAGCGTACCGCCCAGCAACGACCTCGTGCGGTAGGGTAGAGAGCCCTAACGAACGACCGTCTATCCGGCGCAGTCGAAGGCAATCCAACCAGGCTCGCAGCCTGGATCCCCGGAGATGTAGCACCCCGTCACCGAAAAGGTGCCGCAAGCTTGGAAGCACATGTTGTCGCGGTCGAACTCGTCCGGGCACATGATCCAAGCACCGCAAATGGTCGCGCAGACCATCGCCGAGCCGGCAACGGCGCGGGCCGGTGAGATAAGCGACAATGCCGCGATCAATACCACTAACGCGGCGCGCACGAGCACGGGATGCTGCGACATGATACGCCTCCATGCCGTTCAAGAGTTCACGGATAACATCATGTTGTGCCAAGCTACGACTGGCAGCCCCCAGCACACCACGTCACTTTCTGGCGAATGGCGCAACTTTCTGGAGAATATTTGAACGCGTGAAGTCACCGGTCCCGTGGCGCCACGTTGTCGTCACATCCGGCTATGCCGGTGTGGTACACCGCACCCTGCGATGGCCCTTAAACTTCCTCCAACCCCATCATCAGAAGCTCCCGAATGGGCGACGCGACTGCTGCCAGACGTGGTGACCCTCGCAGGTGCCGCCGCATTGCTGCCAGCGACTTGGCGTCGGGAAAACCCAGTTGCTCCGCAATCCCTTCCATGGAGAGCGCGCCGCTCGCTTCCAGCTCGAGCGCACGATGGTGACACCCGAGCCTGAGAAGCGTCCCCACCGGGGGAAGGCCGAGGGTCTCCACCTCCTTATCCAGCCGCCTCTCATCGACTCGGAAGTAGTCGACCACGCGACGCACGGGACACGTCCGCGTAGCATTGCGCATGCACCAGCACCCGATCGTCCTGCCGACCCCCGGCCTGAGGAGTCGTCCGAGGGCATCGAGCAGGCGCGCAGGGACGGGCAGCGTGAGTCGCGCGCGCAGCTCCTTCACGAATTCCCCACGCTCGAAGGGAATGTCCATCAGGAAGAGGGCATCGACGCCGGCGCGCGCGTAGGCCTTCACCGGAACGTCGCGCATCCGAACGTTGACCACGGCGACCAACACGGGCACGTGTACGTTCAGCGTCCGCAGCCGGCGCACCGTCAGCTCGCTCGGCGCGCCGTCCGCAGTGCGCCCGCTCAACAGGACGAGGGAGGCAGGCCCAACATCGTCGGAATCGACCTCGCGTACCGCTGCGGCCACGTCGATGAATCGCGCCGTAATCGCGCCCAACGCCTCCGCCATCTCGTTCCACAGCGGGCGCGCTTCCAGGTCCACGACGATCTCAGGCACCCGGGGCACCTGCTGTTCGAGCGAAACGCGGTCGCCCGCTCCCCGCCGTGAGCCTGTGTCAGGCACTGACCGCGACGAGGATGAAGTGGACATCGATACCTCACCTGCATGACGACGAGGCGGTCGCGCAAGCGCGGAAGCCGCTCCCCCACACTCTGCGACGTCCCGGCTTCCGGAGTCAAGCCTGCCAGAACTCTGGCGTCGTCACGTCCCGGATCACTTCCAGTGTCTGGACCATCGGCCCGCGTGTCTGGCTCAGGGTCGTCCGACACGCGCCCGTTCAGGTCAGTGTGATTCGCGCGGGACAGCCTGCGGGAGGAGGGGACAGACTCACGGTCCGGCCCGAGTCGGCGACCACGTGGCGAGATCGCCCGGTGCGATCGTTACAGGAATGCTGGGTGGGACGGATGCGCGCGAGTCAGCGCTCACGCGTCCACAGCAACAGCGTGCCGCAGGGCGAAACCCTGAACCCTTCCGGCGTGGTGGCCGAACCTGCGTAGAACTCGACCCCGCCCAACTGATGGACAGTGAATTGGTTGATGTCGGGCGGCGGCTGCGCGGAGAGCGTCGGGTCGTAGAGGAGTGCACCGTCCAGGTAGATCGTCGCGTAGCAGGGAATCGGCCGGCCACCGCCGCCGAAGGCTCGAACGCCACCCTCCGGCTTCCGGCTCGACGCGACATACGCCGCGTTCTGGCTCGCGCGCTGTACTGACAGCCCTGGGATCCGCGTGCTCAACAGATCGGACAGCCGGTCATCGTCATGCTTCCGAAGCATGTCCTCGGCAAGGAAGTGGCCGAAGCCGCGATGGCGTCGTGTCTCGAAGCCCCGCAGCCCCGGCGACACGTACCGGACTTCCGGAGTCGTCGTCACGACGGGAGGCAGCGCGGCGACAAACCGCGTGAGGGCGAAGTCGTGCACCGCCTCCCCAGATCGTGGAATGTCCACACTGTCGGCCGACATCTTGAATCCGACGGCCCGTGCCTCGACCAGATACCGTCCCGGCACGAGCCCGCTTACCCGGTAGCGGCCGCGGGAGTCCGTGTGTGCGACGGCGTGAAGCGCCGGCAGGGTGATTTCCGCCGCAATGGCGCCGCCCCTGAGGGAGTCCGACGAGATGCGTCCGATCAGGCTGCCGCTTTGCGCCGCAGCCGATTGGGCCAGGAGTATGGCTGCCGCACCAAGCCTCGCTTGAATCAACTGGCCACGGCGTGCCGAGGCGAGCATTACCTCCGACACCGAGTGCTCAGGTTCCAGCAAGATCATGCAGGGAGTGCCATTGATCACTCCACGTTACAGCGCACCATCAGCGCTTGACCACCGCACATCTCATTCGGTGGATCGACGCAGCCCAAGTAGTCGCCGAGGCCTGCGGCGTGGCAGGCGGCGTCGCCTTCACCGAAGTACTCAAGCCAGAAGCAGTCGGGCTCCAGCGTCGTACAGGCGCAGGCCGCGTGACTATCGCATCCATCGAGAACGGGGGCGGCGCGCGCACTGGAGGGACCCGTTTGCATCGCGATCAGCCCAATCACGAAGACTACCCCAGCCCGAACCAGAAGTCGATGATCCGTCATGACAGTGTCCTCCAGAAGAATTAGCGCGCCGTTCGCGGCAGTCGCCACGACATGGATGTCAGGAATCGACAGCCGTATGGCCGTACCATTTGCGGCTGACCCGGCAATTGCTCGCGCCATCGCTGACTCATCATGCTCGCGCCGTCGCGGGCTCGTACATTATGGTACGGTCAATCAGGCACACAACGTCAATTTCTGGCAAAGGGCGTGGATTTCTGGAGAACTTGTGAAACCGGACTGCCCGGGGGCATCAGCAGGCAGGCACACGGGCAGATTCCCAACAGCCGGACTCTCGCACATCATCAGCGGTTCAAGAGCCGCCATTGAGCTCGCCGAGCCGCGATGACGAACGACGGGCGTGACCGCCCCACAGGTTGACGGGGGGCGATCAGATCGAGTATGATGAAACATCATACTCTGAGCAGGTCCTGATGCCGAAAGCCAAGGTTGCCGTCACCCTCGACGCCACCACCCTCCAGCGGCTCGACCGACTGGTGCGCTCGGCACAGTTCCGGAATCGCAGCCAGGCAATCGAAGCCGCGGTGACCGACACCTTGGCACGGCTGGATCGGCGTCAATTGGCCGCCGAATGCGCCAAACTGGAGGCCGCGGACGAGCAACGCCTCGCGGACGAAGGGTTGGGAGCCGACCTGCAAGCATGGCCCGAATACTGAGAGGGGAGGTCCGGTGGGCCAATCTGAATCCCACGCGCGGGCGCGAGCAGGCGGGACTGCGACCGGTTCTGATCCTCAGTCACGACGTGTTCAATGAACGCTCCGGGACAGTGATCGCGGTGGCACTCACGTCGCAGCCGCAACGAGCGGGCTTCCCCCTCACGTTGGAACTGCAGAGCCGCGGCCTGCCGAAGCGGTCCTGGGTCAAGATCAGTCAGGTCCGTACACTCTCGGTCCAACGCCTGGGGAGACGTCTGGGCCGCGCCTCACCTGAGGACCTCGAGTCGGTGATCGACGGACTCAATGAGATCATCGCGACCTGAAGAGCCTAACGACTGTAACGCGAGCGCCACGGTGGCAGGAAGACCGACGACATCGAGCCGCAGCGCCGGCGCTGTCCCTGTCGTCGGCCCGGCGATCGGCGCTGGAAGGCCTCCCGCACAAGCCAACTTGGCGGCGCCCACGCCGTCGGGTAGGATTCCCGCCATGGCACCCACCAGCGAGAGCCCTCCGGTGCGGCTCGAAGCGATCGCCACGCAGTTCGGCCTGGCCGACATCTACGTCTTCGGCAGCCGCGCCGGCGAGATCGCGACCGGCGCCCCGCACGCCGATACCGCGGCCCAGACCGACTCCGACGTCGATATCGCCGTCAGACCGGTGCGCGATCGCCTGTTGACTCCGGCAGAACGCGTCGAGTTGACGCTCGCGCTCGAGCATGCCCTTGGGGTGAAACAGGTGGATCTGCTGGTCGTGACGGAGGCGGGCCCGTTCCTCGCGTTGGCGGTCATCCGGGGCAATCTGCTTTACCGCGCGGATCCGGTCGATCAGGCAGAGTACGAGTTGTTCATTCTGCGCCGCGCTGGCGATCTGGCCCCGCTGGAGCGCGAGCGGCGGGAGCTCGTGTTGCGCGGCGGCGGACGATGACGCCGGCGCCGATCAGCGCGGGCGTCGTGGCCGACCGGGCGGCGCGGATTCGACGCATGATCGCGGCGATTCGCGCGCTGCCGCTGGATGCCGCCGACTTTCGCGCCGATCCTCGAACGGTCGCCGCCGCCGAATCATTCCTGCGCCGTGCGCTGGAGGCGCTGCTCGATCTCGGTCGCCACATCCTCGCCAAGGGCTTCGGACGTGGCGTGGCTGAGTACAAGGCGATCGCCGACACGCTGGCGGAGGTACACGTCCTCGATACGGCCGACGCGGCACTCATGCTCCGGCTTGCAGGCTATCGCAACCGAATGGTGCACTTCTATCACGCCGTCGGTGACGAGGAACTCCGCCTCATCTGCCGGGACCAGCTCGGCGATGTGGAACGCCTGCTTGATGCGCTACTCGAATGGCTCCGCGCCCATCCGGCGACGATGGACAGCGCGCTGTAGCCACCGCCGTGCGCTCCTGGATGGCTGTCTGACCGACTCGGCGCCGCTGACCCTGGAACAACGTTCGAGGTGGCCGTCTGCGCCGCACCTCGATGGAATCACTCCGCCCGCGTTCGAGGAACGTGCCTGCCGGACCAGGTGGCGCGGCCCTCTGGGAGACGTCTCGAGGCGTGGGAGTGACATGTCGGCCGCAGTAACCGCGCCGAGAGTCGGGCGGTATCTTTCCCCGCATGACCTCCGGGATTCCTGCTGCACCAGCGCCTCGGCGCGCGTCCGGCCACCAGGATCTTCCTGCCAAATGACCGACACGTCACCGGACGCTGCAGCCGTCGCGCGTGAGGCGATCCTCCGGACCCCTCCCGTGGACCGTCTGCGTCGGGCGCTGGCCGACAGCGAGACGATGCGCGAGCTCGCATTGTCTCGCCTCCGCCTGCGCTATCCGGAGCGATCCACGCTCGAGCTTGTGGAAGTGCTTCTGGGCGAGCCGGTCACGCGCGGTCGTCTGACCACCGGTCGCGAGTGACAGCGGAGGCGCTCCTGCGCGCGCTCGCGACCGCGCTGCGCGAGGAGGGGATTCCATTCATGCTGACCGGATCGGTGGCGAGCGCGTACCATGGCGCGGGGCGCGCGACCATGGACATCGATTTGGTGATCGACCCGCTTCCCTCCCAGCTCCAGTCGTTCGTCGGGCGCATGCGGGCGAGTGGCGTATACGTCTCGCCGGAAGCCGCCCAGGAGGCGCTCACGCAGCGTGCAATGTTCAACGTGGTCGACGTGGAGTCGGGCTGGAAGGCGGACTTCATCGTGCGGAAATTGCGCCCGTTCAGCGTTGCCGAGTTCGAAGGCCGGCAGCCAATCGACTTCCAGGGCATCCTGCTCGACATCGCGACGCTGGAGGACGTGGTTCTCTCGAAGCTCGAGTGGGCAACGTTGGGCGACTCCAGTCGGCAGATGGACGACGTGCGGGGCGCTCCTGCGCCTGCGGGGCGAGGAGCTGGACCGGGAATACACTCGCCATTGGGTCGAGGTGCTGGGGCTGCAAGCCCAGTGGGCAGCGGTGAGCGAATGAGGACGGGATTCACCCCTCACGGCGCCCGCGTCCACAATACAATGGTGCCACAGGCCGCACCGATGCCACTGAACCGCATGGGCGTGCTGGCTGGCCCCGCATAGACCTCGATCGCCTCGATCCCGTTCGGCGCAAAGTCGTCGATATTCGGCGGCCGCCCCCGGCCCGGCTGGAAGATCACCGTCCCATCGAGGTACACCTGGTAGTAGCAGGTGTCTGTGCCCGATTTCGAAATGGTCGCCGCGAACGCGGAGCGCGTGCTCACCAGAAAGACCGTGTTGTCCGGCTGCCGCACCAGGCGCACGCCGGGCACCGAACGCAGCACGTCGCTCAGGGGCCACTCCTCGTGTTTCGCCAGCTCGGCGCGCGTGATGAACCGGCCACCGGCATTGGTCAGGCGCCGCTCCTCGAAGCCCCGCATCTTGGACGACACCGCGATCGCCGTGACCGACACCCCTGGCAGCTCCGGGGAAATCGGCGTCAGCACGAACTCTCGCACCGAGTCCGCCGGCAGCGGCACCGTCACCCGCGCCAGCACCGGCCGGTAGCCGACGTCGCGCACCAGCAAGGTGTACGTGCCGCGCGAGAGCGTGGCGAAGGCGAAGGAACCGTCGCCATTTGTCCGGGCCGACTTCGAGAGCCCGGGCAGCAGGACCTCCGCCGCGGGGGCGGGACGCGTCGCCGAATCGGTCTTGATGAGCACCCGCCCGCGTAACGTGGTCGATCCGGCCGCCGCGGTGCTCAGGGCCAGCCGCACCTCCACCACGCTCGCGGTGTCGTCGGCTGGGACGCTCCGCTCAACCCGCACCCCGCCGAGCTCCGCCCGCAACCGCACCACGTCCTGCCGCGGCGGCCGGCAGAACGTGACGATCCCCGCCTCGTCGGATTCCGTCTCCACGGTGGAGTCGCCGACCGCCGCGCTCACCAGCCGCTCCGAGGCCTGCACCGCCAGGCGCCGCCACGCCATCACCGCCCGCGCGCCAACGACCGGCGCGCCCGAGAGCGAGTCGATGAGATATCCGATGATGAGCTGCGGCCGGTCGCCCCGCCCCGTCTCCTTTCCACAGAACCGGGCGCGCAACGTCGCCGCGCTGGCCACGGCCCAGTTGGCCACGGTCACCGCGCCCCGCGACAACACCACCTCGCGCTCGGCCCCCTCGGGGCTGAAATGCGCGAGCCGCGGGTCGGCCGTCGTTAGGCGGTACCGCCCCGCCAGGACGCTGCGCAGCCGGTACCGGCCGGTGCTGTCGGTGACCGCGTCGGCCACGCCACCGGCCAGGAGCAGGCGCGCCTTGGCGAGCGGCACGCCGTGGAGGCTGTCGAACACGAGGCCGGTCAACGTCGGCTGGTCGGCCGCCCAAGCGCCCCGCCTTGACTCCGTCGCAGCCCAGCCCCCTTCTTCGCGGTAGCCCAGGAGGCTGTCACGGGTCGGCACGCTGAAGGCGCCGACGCGCGCGGCGCCCACCCGCGCCATCCGCGGCAGCCGGATGTACCACCGCTCGACGATCCACTGCCCGTCAGGCAGCGCGGTGAACTCCAGGCGGCCGCCCGCCTGGCCGGGCTCCGCGCCCGCCGGCGGGCGGGTATACGAATAGTCCATCCACCGCAGCTCGCCCGTCTGCCGATCGACCCACAGCACGCCGGTGACGTCGCTGACCCGCCGGCTTGGCGCCGGTTCGAACGACAGCCCGATCAGCGTTTGCGCGCCCGGCACCTCCTGCACCCCGAAGCAATGGTCCTGCGCGAATTGATCCGAGAGCAGGAGCGCCGCATCGGGCGCAAAATACGTGAGCTCGCCGTCCACCGGGTGCGCGAAGCCCAGTTGCGAGAGTTCAGCGGGCGGCGCCGTCAGGAACGGCGCTCCAGCGGGGACGGATCGCGTCGCCGTCGTCTCGGCCACCACCTGCAGCGACCGGTCGAGGGTCCGCGTGTAGCGCCAGACGTCGATCGGGAGGCGTTGCGGGGCAGAGAGGACGGTGGCATCCAGCGCCTTGTGGACTTCGCCCCAGAGTCGGGCCGCGACGGTACCGGTGGTGGGATCCAGACGGCAGGTCCGGCGTGCCCGCACCGTCACCTTCTCCAGCTGCAGTGGCTGCGGCACCAGCGCGATCCGCACCGCCTGCGGCTCCGCCGTGAGCGCGAGAACGGCCGCGCTGTCGGTGGCGTAGCCGATCCGTTCGGCCCGCACCCGGACCCGTGCGCCTAACGTGCCGTGCAGGGTGGCGCTCCCCTGCTCGTCGGTCAGGGCGCCGGTGTGCCGCGACCCGTCCGCGAGCACCAGCGACACGATCGCACCGGTCAGCGGCGCGCCCGACGCCCGATCGACCACGAGAACCCGGACGTCCTGGGCCACGAGCGGCCGGCCCCAAGGCAAGCTCAGGGCCGCGACGAACGCGATCCTCAGCCACCAGTCATTGCTCTCGCGCATCGGCATGATGCCCTCCGCCTTGCAGAGCAGCGGGACGCGATTGACGGGCGGCTGAATCGACAACGCCGACGGCCGACCGCGGCTCCAAGATACGACGCCAGGCCGCCGAGACCATTACGGCAGCATTAAGAATCCATTAAGTCACGTGCCCGATCGCACGCCTCGAACGCCACGACCAGCGCCCTCAGGGCGCGCGTCCAGCGGACAGCTCGCCGGGGCCGAGACTCGCCCAGCCGCCCGACTCGTCACCGACACACGTTTTTCGTCGCCAGCGCGGACTACTTCCGGTTGAGGTCGCGCGAGAGAATCAGCTTCAGCGTGAGCTTGTCGCTGGCGTTCGTGAGGCCGAACCCCACACCGGCCTCCACGTCCCACCTCTTCCCGGAATGATCCACCACGCCGTAGAGCTGATGCGCCTGCGCACTCCCCGGGAAAAACTGGTGCACCGGCCCGAAGTCGTCGTACTCCTCCACCGCCATCGCCCAGCCGCCCTGGAGATTGTACGCCACGCGCGTCGAGGGAACGAACTCGAGGTTCTTGAGTCCGTCGTATGAGGTATCGAAGATGGGATTGACGATTACGTCCACCGGATCGAGGTGCCATCCGATGATCGGACGGATCTCCGACGTGAACCGCTTCTCGTCCCAGCGCTTCGCGTTGTAGCTGAACTCGAAATTCACGCCGTACACGAACGTCCGGTCGTCGGCGCCAGGCACGGCGAACAGCGTGCGGAGCTTGGCGCCGTCGAGCCCGAATCCCTTGTCCTTGTCCAGCGTGTACAGGGGCAGGTAGAGCCCGGCCTCGAACCATCGCGTGACGCCCAGCGCCCACTCAGGCACGCCGTTCCAGGACTTGTTCGACACCACGCTGCCGCTGAACCCCGGCGTCTTGATCCCGTTGGGCGTGTAGTTGTTGTGGAGCGTGAGGTTGAACACGCCCACAGGCGCCAGCCCGCCGTCATAGACCTGGATCTCATCGGCCTGCGCGAAGGACCGTCCGGGGATCGCGATGAGCGCGGCGACCAGCGCGACGAGCGACTGCCTGACAAGTGGCGTCATGATTCCTGGCGTTCGGTTTCGGGAATGTCCGGCACGGGCGTCAAGCTACGCAGCGGAAGCGCGTTTCGCTCGTGGTTCGAGTTGCGGTTGCTAGCGGGGCACGTCGCGCTGGTGCAGCCTCGCCATGCGCTCGCGCGCATCCACCAGTGGGGGGAACAACGGCTCGGCACCGCGCCAGAGATCGAGGAACTGCTGATACGCGGCGACCGCCGCATCCGCGCGGCCGAGGAGCTCGTCGGTTCGCCCGACCTGATACAGGGCCATGTGCCAGTATTCCTGACCCTCCCACCCGAACTCGCGATGCTTCGCGAGCTCGCGATACAGCGAGTCGGCCCGCTCGAGCGCACCCGACGCCGCGACGCCATAGGCCAGTGACTCGAGGGTGAACGCGGACGAATCGGCGCGGAATGCGGCCTCGAGATGCGGCACCGCGTCCTTCGCCCTGCGCTGCGCGACCAGCACTTCGCCCACCAGCCCTTCGCGGGCCGCCGAGTCGGTCGTGCTCCCGTTATGCACGCGGGTCCGCAGCGTCTCGAGCAGCGCGTCCGCCTGACGCGCCCGCCCCGCCCGCGCGAGCGACTTTCCCACCCAGAACAGGAATGTGGGCTCGGCGTCGAATCGCCGCACCGACACATAGGAGGAATCGAGCTGCGCCGCCGCGTCGCGTTCGCGACCGAGCCGGTCGAGCGCGGCCGCGAGGAGCAGCCGGTTGCGTACCTGGCTCAGGAGCGCCTCACTGGTGAGTCCGATCGCTTCAGCGAGCCTCGCGGGAGCCCGCGAGTATTGTCCACGTGACATGTCGAGGAAGGCGAGCGAACGCAGGCCGCGAGCCCTCGTCAGGCGGTCGCCTTCGAGCATCGCGGCAAACACCGCCGCGGCGGAGTCGGGCTCGCCGAGCTCCACATACGCCGAGCCGTATTCGAGGTTGAGATTGGTATTGGCCGACTCCATCGACGGCATGAGGCCGAACGCGCGATGATAGTGTGCGACCGCATCGCGAAACCGGCCGAGCTGCCGCTCGGCGGTGGCCAGATTGATGAACGCATTGTAGTCCAGAGAGTCCAGCGCGACGACCCGCTGGAGCGTCCGGGCCGCATCGGCCGATCGCCCCATGCGCATGAAGGCGTAGCCGAGCTCGTCGAGGACGTCCAGATCGTCCGGGTGTCCGACAAGATAGGCCTCCAGCCGCGTGGTCGATGCCTGGCGATTGCCGCGCCAGCTCTCCGACCTCGCGCGGATCATCACCTGTTCGCGATCCGGGAGGGCATCGAGATGCGCCAGAGCACGGGAGAAATACCGGTCGCCGGCGGCCGGCTGGTTGGTCCAGTAGTAGTAGGTCCCGAGCGCGGCCAGCGCCGAGGCGAAGGTCGAATCGATGGTCACCGCATCGGTGAGCAGCGCGCGCGCCTCGTCGAGTCGACTCGTGCGGAATGCCAGGCTGCCATCGGCGTACTTCTTCAGCGCGTCGATGGATCTGGTGGTGACGAGCGGGAGCGGAATGGTGCGGGTGGCGACGGACAGCATGGATTCACCGAGGGCCCGCCGCAGCCTCCGTCCCACGCGGTCGAGCGCGTCGACGACGTCGCCACGCCTGGCGGCACGGACGGTGATCGCGCTCAGCACGCCTCCCGTGGCCGCATCCTCGAGTCGGGCCCCGATCTCGTACGCGCTGTCGACGCGCACGATGGTCGGCACGACGACGACCCGGGCGCCCTCGCGCTGCGCCACCTCGCGCGCCAGCCCGGCGCCTAACGAGCCGAGCGCGGCCTCGGGGCGGCGCATCCGCTCGAATGCCTGTCGCACACGTTGCGGCGGCAGCACGTACACCCGCCGGGATTGGGCGAGCGCCGCCGCCAGCGCCACCGGGAGCGAGCGATCGAAGACGGAATCGCCGGTCGCATTCTCGGCGTCGGCGATCACGACCAGGTCGCGCGGCGTGACCGGTGCCCGGACCAGTCTCGTACCGAGCACCGCGGCGGTGGCCAGCAGCACGATTCCCGCGGCGGCGAGGGCGCGGATCGGTACCCGCCTCCGGCGCACCCTGGCGCCACGCGACGATTGATGCGGCTCAATCGGAATTGACGCTCCCGCGGCTCGACTGCCGTCCGGCCGCGAGCCAGCCGCTGGCCGCGCGATTTCGGCAGACGCGGCGGTTGAAGGGGGTGGGTCCAGGGGAAGCGAGCTCCGCGAGACGCCGCCGGAGGCAGCAGTGCCTGCGGGGTGCGGGAGAGCCGGCGCAGACCCCTCGAGTGTTGTGACGAGGGCGGCGAGCGCCGGATCCGGCGCCGTGCCAAGCTCTACGCGCAACAACTCCTGGTGAATCCGCGCTTGACGGAGGGCGCCGGAGCGGTCGCCCGCTGCGGCCAGCGCCTCGACGAGGGAACGCGCGATGCGTGAATCGAGGGGGGCGAGCGCGGCGAGGCGTTTCAGCCACCGAACCGCGTCAGTGACGTCGCCGCTCTGGCGCGCGCGCGTTGCGAGCTTGTCGAGCGCGACGTGCACGCGGCTCGCAACGCGCGCGCGCTCCTCGTCCACCCATCGCTCGAAGTCGGGACACCCATTGAGATAGAAGCCGTCGAGGAAGGGCCCGGCGTACAGCTCGGCGACCTCATCGAAATGCCCGGCATCGAACGCGTGATGGAGGTCGCCCACGTCGCTGCTGAGCACGGACGAGTCGAGCGTGAGCGCGGTGGTCCCGCCGGATACGACGTCCGCCCCAAGATCGCGACGCAGCGCGTACAGGAGCTGCGACAGCGCGTGGCGGGCCCGCTCTTCGTCGCTCTCGGGCCAGAGCAACCCGACGAGGCGATCGCGACTGATGCCACCGCGGCCCGCCGCCACGAGGGCGAGCAGCGCAAGTCGGCGGCGTTGCGAGGCGGCACCCGTCAGGACGCCATTGGGTCCTTCGATCAGGATGCTACCCAGGGTTTTCAGCCGAAACATCGGCACGCCGCCACCAGATGACGCCTTTGTGATACGCGAATGACCTCCGCGGCGAAAGTAGAGGACGTCGTAAAGGGCGGCAAGCGCGACCAACCACCGACAGCCCAGTCAGGGCCTGTCGGGATTCCGAGGACAACATGACAAAGCGATTCCTGATCCACTCGGCAGCGGCACTCATCGCGATGTCCGGCATCGCCAGCCGCCAGGCGGCGGCCCAGGAGCACCTGATCCGGATCGGCTTTGGCGGCGGGGTGAGCGTGCCGACGAGCCACGCGGCAGACGCGCTCAAGAGCGGGGTCAACGGGCAGGGATACCTGCTGATCAACATCGGCATCCCGCTGCGCTTCAACCTGGGCTACCAGAAGTTCGACTACAAGGAAGCACTCCTCGCCGGGTCGGGCACCACCGGCACGAGCCAGATGTTGAGCGGCATGGGCGGCCTGTCCATCAACCTTATCTCCCTCGGACCACTCACCCCGTACATCACTGCGTCGGTCGGCGCGTTCAATCTGAAAGACGAGTTCACGGAGGGTGGGACGACGACATCGACATCGAAGACGAACTTCGGCGTGGACGGCGGCGCGGGCATCCGCCTCAAGTTGGGGCGCATCGAAGCCTTCGCCGAGGGGCGCGTGCAGAACGTCTACACGGACAAGGGCGCGATCGACACGAAGTCGATCACGATGATTCCGGTGACGTTCGGGATTCTGTTCTGAGAGAGGCCAAAGGCCCGAGGCCTGAGGGAAGCCCGCCGCTGGTGATCGACAGCCGGCCACTCATAGCTGACCACTGAAAGACTGACATCTGGATCCAACCATGATTCGACACTCCTACTTATTGGCTTTGCTGCTGGTCGCGGCCCCGGCGCCGGCGCAGATGGGGATGCAGACCCCCGCACAGATGGAGCAGGCCGCGAAGTGCATGGGCATCAGCATCGATGACTACCGGGCGATGTACGACCCGACCAACGGCGAAACCCGCATGCCCACCAAGGCGGAACGTGACAAGCAGAACGAGACCATGAAGCGTGTCGCCAAGGTGGTCCCGCCGCAGAAACGGGCGCAGTGCGTGCAGGCGATTTCGCAGGGAATGATGGACAACATGCTCGGGAACATGCAGAAGACGATCGACTCGAGCGAGATGCGGATGGCGCACGCCAGTGGTCAGACCGAGGCGCCGGGCAAGTCGGCGCGTCTCTCCGACGATCCGGCCGGTGACCTCGCGGGCGGAAAGACCGCGGTCCGCGACATCGACTGGGTGGCAGGTCAGGGGGGAGTGTCGGAGGCGGGCGCCGCTTCGTTCACACAGGCGATGACTGCGCTCGCTCCGGCGCTGGCGGCAGCGGGCGGGCACTTCCGGGTGGATTTCTTTCTCGATCCGCGTTACGCCGACGATGCCGCCAGGATCGTGTCCGAGCAGCGCATGAAGACGCTGCGCGATGCGCTCGGCGGTGATCTGCGGCTGGAGAAGGGGAAAGTGAACCGCGACAGCGATACCCGTATCGAGTTCGTGAAGGTGAAGTGACGGAGATGCTCGGCTCGCCGCCGCTTAGGCCCTTGGCCTTATCTCACAAAAATCCAGCCGTATGCACCCAGCAGATCCTCCTCCACCCGCGTGAGGTTGGTCGGCACGTCGATCTCCTCACCGTCGAGGCGAAGGGCCACGCGATGGAGCCCCGGGGACACGCGATAGTAACCACGCCACTCTCCGTTAGGCTGCTTGACGAGCGGCACCGGCACCCAGTTCACGAAATCCCCCATCAGTTCGACCTTACGCACGCCGGGCGCCCAGACCCGCACCTCGCGCAGGTCGGCCGAGTCGACGGCGAAACCGATCACCATCGCCAGACGCTCGGTGTACGGGAGCTCCGGTGGGCGCGGTGGCGCGGGCGCGGGAGGTGGCGGCAGGTGGAGCGGCGGGAGCTTGCCGTTCGGGAGGCGAATGGTGACCGCGGCGTAACGGCCTCCCGGCAGCGACTGCACCAGATCGGCCGGATAGCTGCCCAGACTCACCGACGTCCAGAGATCGGAGCGGAGCGGCCAGGTCACCGTCACCCCGCCCCAGCCTACCGTCCCGCGCTGCGCCTCTCCCAGCCGGACGCCTAACGTGAAGGCGAAGTTGGTCGATCCGCGCGACCATTGCACCACCCCCTCATTGTCGGCAAGCATGTCGCCCACCGCGAGCTGCATGGGCGTGGACCGGAAGCTGAACAGCGTTCCCGAACTGCGCAGCCAGCCGCTCAGTTCCCCGAGCACGGTGGTCTGCCAGAGCCGGCCGTCGAACGCCCGCGCCACCGCCGCTCCCACCGACGCACCATGCTGCTCGTGATCGAAGTGCACCCGCGTCCGGCCGATGACTTCGAGCGTAGGCATGAACCCGCTCTGCGCCGTGGTCGCCGCGCCCAGTGACACCTCGCTGCGAAGCGAGGTGAACAGGCTGTGGAGGACGGGCGGCGCCGGCAGCGGCTCGGACCACGACGTGCCGTCGAGAAACCCCTGCATGCTCCACCGGCCGTCGTTGAAGAGCGAGACGACCCCATTGGCGGCGGTGACCGAATTGCGGCGCCGCGCCTCCAGCCCCTCATAGAGGGTCGTTGCTCCGAGCGTGAGCCCGTTCTCGTAGCGGACGGTCGCGAATCCCACGTCACGCGTTCGCACCAGCTGCGTCTGCGCGGGCGAAACGACGGGCGCGGAGATCCACAATAGCAGTTGCGCGGCGAGGGCCGGTGCCCCGCCGCGCATCATGAAACGCGCACTTTGCTGGTCGGTGGGTTTTACGGCTTTTTCGGCTTTCCGACTGGAGCAGGCTTTGATCCGCCGCCCGGCGAGGACCCCGGCGACACGTTGCCCTGGACCTGAGCACCCAGCGCACCGCTCGCCGCGTCTGCCGGCCGCGTCGAACCGAGTCCCGAAGGTAATGCCGCCCCACGGGCCCCGCCATTGTTCGTCTGGGCGTCCTGGATCTGGGCAGCCAGGCCCTGCCCGCGCGCCGACATCGCCAGTGCCGCCGACGTGCCGCCTGCCACATCGCGTTCCACGTCGTCCTTGAGCGACAGCAACTGATCGTCGCTCGCTCGCACTGCCACGAGCTGCACGATCACGTTGGCCGCCGAGTCGGGGTGGACGCCAAGACGGCTGATGTACGTCAGCACCTCCAGCGCCGTCGCGATCCCCTGGTCGGCGCGGGCCGCGCGCACGCGCTCGAGCTGCTTGACGTCGATGCCGCTGCGCAACGCGTAGGCCGCCGCCTTGATGTCGGCCGCGCTGGACGACGGGCCAAGCGCCGCGCGGGCCGCGCGGAGATCGCGCATCAGACCACTCACGGCCGTCACGATCGCCGCGTCGGTGATGCGCGGAGTGGTGGTGCGCTTGTTGATCGCCTCCAGCGCCATGTCAATCAGCGGCTCGGTGGGCAGCCCCTGATGCTGAGCCGAATCGACGACCGCCGCCACCGACGTGCGCAGCTGGCCCGTCAGGTTGGCGACGAGGCGCGGATCGACGCCTTGCTGTCGGGACATCGCCATCGACGATGCCGCGAGGAAGGCGAGAACAGCGACGCGGCGCGTCATTCGGGCCTCGCCGAAATGCTGATCACCGAGTTGGCCGACCCGAATTCCTCCTCGGTTTTCGGCAATGTCGGGTCGTTGAGCCGCAACGTGTCATCGACGACGTACTGGAACTGATGGAGGCCGATGCTCAGCGGGAGGCTCACGCTCCACATGCCCTGATCATTCACGCGGGTCATCAGCGTCTGCGCGCCGTTCCAGTCATTGAAGTCTCCCACCAGCGCCACCTTCTTCGCCGACGGCGCGACGATGAGGAACTGATGCACGAACCGGACGCTTTCGTCGTTGCCCGACCGATTGGCCACGTTGACGAGCGGCGCGCCCGACGCCGACGTGTTCGCGACCGCAGACGCGGGCGCCCCCCCTTCAAGGCGCCACACGCCAAGGGCGATGATCCCCACCAGCGCCGCCGCCGCCGCGAACGCACCAATCGGCGAGACCGAAATGGTGCGGGGGCGGAGAATCCACGGGCGGAGCACCCGCGGATGCAGCGTGATGACTTCAGGCGTCTCGATCGCCGCCATCACCCGATCATCGAACTGCGGGTCGAGACGCACGGAGCGCCTCAACTCGCTGGCAATGGCTTCGATGAATGGCGTTGCAGTCGGATCAGACACCCTGGACCTCCTGGAGCAGACCCTTCAGCCGCTCGCAGGCACGTTTGACTCGCATTTTCAGCGCCGAAACACCCACACCGGTGAGCGCGGCGATTTCTTCGTACCCCAGCTCTTCCACGTGTTTGAGGAGAAACGCCTCGCGCTGATCGTTATCGAGCAGCATCAGGGCTCGTTGAATCTCCTCACGCCACGCACTTTGCTCGGCCGGGTGCTCTTCGGATGCGTCGAGAAGCGCGATGTCGTCGCGCACGAACGTCTTTTCCCGCCGCCCCCGCCTCGTCCCGACCGTCCGACAGCGATTGCCGAGAATCCGGAAGAGCCACGATCCGAACCGCTCGGGGTCGTCGCACTTCCCCAGCGACCGATAGGCCCGGATGAAGGCATCCTGCAGCGCCTCCTCCGCATCCTCCCGGTTGCCGAGCATTCGTACCGCGTACCGCGCGAACTGTGCCCGGTACCGCGCTACCAGCGTGGCGTAGGCATCGGTATCACCCGCGAGCACCCGAGCCACGATGACGGCATCGCCATCGGTTGTCTGAATAGGTAGACCCCGCAAAGGAGTCATGCGTCAACGAGGCCGCGGGCCGTGGGCCACAGGCCACAGGTCGTACAACCGCCCGGGCTCCGTAACCCCATTGATGGCAATGCGTTGTTCACTACTCGCAGCTTCACCGTGCAACCCTGGTTCGGTGTGCTCCCAGTGCCCCGTTGCCGCCCGTCCAGTGCCCACATTCGGTGCCGGCGGACGCATCCAATCTGTCGTCCACATCCCATGGGGTCGAGTGCGTGCGTCACACTCGAGCCGGGAAGGACTGGACGCCGGCGCCGCCGGGGGCGCCGATCCCTCGTTAGGTGACCGGCCTCCCCGTCGCCGGATAGAATCGCTCGCCGCGCCGGGCCATCTGCACCAGACGATCGCACGGCGTGAACCGCGAGGCGAACCGCACGTCCAGATCCTCCAGCTGCTTGACGATCCGGTCGGCGCCCACGGCATCCACGTACCTGAATGGACCCCCACGAAATGCGGGGAACCCGATCCCGAACACCGCCCCGACATCGCCGTCGCGCGGCACGCGGATGACCTCGTCTTCCAGACACCGGACTGCCTCGTTCACCATGGCAAGTACGCACCGCTGCTGGATCTCCGTTGCCGGAACCTCGGCGCGGGGCGTGTCGGGTCGGATGACCTGATAGATGGTCTCGTCCACGCCCCCCTTCTTGCCGTCGGAATCGTACAAGTAGAAGCCCTGCTTGCCCTTCCGCCCCAGCCGGCCCGATTCCACCACGCGCCGGAGGGACTGGGACGGCGCCATCCGGTCACCGAATGCCTCGGCGAAGATGGTCCCCGACTTTCCCGCCACATCGAGTCCCACTTCATCCAGCAGCGTGATCGGACCAACCGGAAATCCGAAGTCCACCAGCGCCTTGTCCACCACGTCGATCGCCGCGCCGGCGTCGAGGAGCCGCCCCGCTTCGTTGAGATACGGCGCGAGGATCCGGTTCACGAAGAATCCCGGCGAGTCGTTCACGACGATCACGGTCTTCCCCAGTTTCTTGCTAAAACTCACCGCCGTCGCCGCCACCTCGGGGAGCGTCTCCGGCGTGATGATGACCTCGAGCAGCGGCATCTTCTGCACCGGCGAGAAGAAGTGCATGCCGAGTACGCGCTCCGGCCGATTCGACGCCGCGGCGATGCGCGCGATGGGAATAGTGCTGGTGTTCGACGCCACGATGGCGTGAGCGGGAATCACATCTTCCACCTCGCGCACCACGGCCTGCTTCACGGACAGATCCTCGAACACGGCCTCGATCACGAGATCGACGCTGTGGAATCCCGAGTAGTCGATGGTTCCGCCGATGAGAGACAGCCGATCGTCGAACTCCTGCCGCGTCAGGCGCTTCTTCACGAAGCGGTCGCGGAGGATCCCGCGCGCCGCGTCGAGGCCGCGTCCCACGCCGGCCAGGTCCGCGTCCTTGAGTCGCACCATCGTCTCCTGCAACGCGGCGACGGCGGCGATCGCCGAGCCCATGAAGCCGGCGCCGAGCACGCCGAGCTTGTGGACGGGGAGCGGCGCGGGGGCCGGCGCGGGAACGCCCGGATCCTTCTTGAGCGCGGTGGTGGCGAAGAAGAGGAAGATCAGTTCGCGGCACACCTGGGTCATCGCCATCTCGCCGAACAGCCGGGCCTCCTCGCGAAGTCCGCGTTCGCGCGAGTCGTAGCCGGCGCTCACCGCCTCGAGCGCGGCGAGCGGCGCCGGGTAGTGGCCGCCCGTGGTCTTCAGCACGCGCTCCCGTGCCTTCCGCATGACGAACGCGCGCCCGAACGGATTGTCGTCGAGCAGCACGTTCATGAACCCGCGCGGACGGGTGTTGGCGTTGCGGCGCCGCGTGCCGTCGGCGATTTCGCGGGCGCGCCGGACGGCGATCTCGAGCAGGATGGCCGGGTGCACCAGGTCGTGAATGAGGCCGATGCGAAGCGCTTTCTTCGCCGGGACGTTGCGTCCGGTGAGGATCATGTCGAGCGCCGCCTGGAGTCCCACGGTGCGCGGCAGGCGCTGCGTGCCCCCGGCGCCGGGGAAGATGCCGATCTGCACTTCGGGGAGCGCGAGCAGCGTTTTCGGATGATCGGTGGCGACACGATGGGCGCAGGCGAGCGCGGTCTCGAGCCCGCCCCCCAGACAGGCGCCGTGGATGGCGGCAACCACCGGCGTCCGCAGCCGCTCCAGGCGATCGAGGATCGTGTGCCCTTCCCGGCTCACCGCTTCGGCCTGCGCGGCCAGGCTCCACTCGAGGAACTCCTCGATGTCGGCGCCAGCGATGAACGAGTCGGGCTTGCCGCTCACCAGCACCGCCGCGCGGACCGAAGGATCCGCGTCGAGATGGTCGAAGAGTGCCAGGAACTCGTCCTTCACGGCGCGGGAGATGATGTTGACCGGCTCGCCGGGAGTGTCGAACGTAACGATCGCGATGCCGTCGTCGATGGTGACGCCGAGGGTGCTCATCGTTCCACCACCATCGCGAAGCCCATCCCTCCTGCCGCGCAGACGGTCATCAGGCCGAACTGTCCGCCCCGCCGGGCGAGCTCGTTGACGAGCGTCAGCGTGATGCGCGCGCCGGTGGCGCCGAACGGATGTCCGATGGCGATCGATCCACCCATCACGTTGAGCCTCGCGAAGTCGACCTCGCCGACCGGCTCGTCGAATCCGGCGCGCCGGGCCCATTCGCGCGACTCCAAGCCCCGGAGGTTCGACAGCACCTGGGCGGCGAAGGCCTCGTGCATCTCCACCAGGTCCATGTCGCGCAGCGTGAGGCCGGCGCGCTGGAGTGCGACCGGGGCCGCGAGCACTGGTGCCATCAGGAGCTGTTCGCCCGGGTCGAGCGCGGCGTAGGCGTAGGAGCGGATGAAGCCTAACGGTGCGTAGCCGAGTTCGTGCGCGCGCGCCTCGCTCATCAGGATGATGGCGGCGGCCCCGTCAGTGAGCGGCGACGAGTTGCCGGCGGTCACGCTGCCGTACCGGCGATCGAAGACCGGAGGCAGGGTCCGGAGCTTCTCGATGGTAGTGTCTTCGCGGATGCCGTTGTCCGAGGTGAGGACGCTCGCGTTATGCGGCGGCACCCAGACCGGCATGATCTCGGCGGTGAGTCGGCCATCGGCCGTGCCGGCCTGGGCGAGGCGGTGCGAGCGCAGCGCGAACTGGTCCTGCTCCTCGCGGGGAATGTGGTTGATCTTGGCCATCTTCTCGGCCGACTGACCCATCGTCTCGCCGGTGGTGCGTTCGGCGATGGCCGGGGTGATGGGGATCAGATCCCGCGGGCGGAGGGTTGCCAAGGCGCGGAGGCGCGCGCCGAGGGTCCTGGCGCGCGACGCGCTGACCAGCGCATCGGCGAAGCCGCGCGAATGCAGGATCGGGACGTTCGACAGCGACTCGGCACCGCCCGCGATCACGACGTCGGCGTGGCCCAGCGTGATCTGGTCGGCGGCGTCGGTGATGGCCTGGTTGGCGGACGCGCACGCGCGGCCGACCGTGAACGCCTGAACGCCCTTGGGGAGATGCGGAAGGAGGGCGACTTCGCGGGCGATGTTCGGGGCGAGCACCGACGGGACGACAGTGCCGAAGATGAGGGCGTCGACGGTGCCGCCGTCGAGGTCGGTGCGTTGTATGAGCTCGGCGACGCAGAGGCGGCCGAGTTCGATGGCGGACAGTGACTTGAGAGCCGTTCCGGCGCGGGTGAACGGCGTGCGGATGCCGGCGATGATGGCGACGCGACGGCCGTTGGGCATTGCGGAAAGCTATCAGCCATGGCAGCGATCAGCGATCAGGAATTCAGCGGTCGGCGATCCGCCATCGGCGGTTCGGCGTCAGCGGCCGCCAGCAGCCCGCATGGCCTGCCCCGGCGACCGTCCGTGACGTATCTCCGGCGTGGTCCTCTTGCATTCTCGTTTCCGCGATGCATGATGCGCGGGAAATTTTGCGAATCGCCGGCGCGGGGTCGCAGCCACCCCTGCGCCGCATGTGAACCCTGGAACCGTAGCGACCGACACAGGTCGACAACCGCTGGTTCAAACCGCAACCCGTACTCCCTCACTCCATCAATGCGACTCTTTCTCCGGATTCTCGGCGGCATCGCCGTGGTGATCGTGTTGGCCCTGTTGACCATCTACGCAGTGTCCGCGCAGAAGCTGACGCGACGGATCGTCATCAAGGAGCCGAGCATCACCATTCCGACGGACAGCGCGACCATCGATCGCGGGAAGCACCTGGCGCGTGCCATCAGCAAGTGCGTCGCGTGCCATGGCGACGACCTGGGCGGAGGGATGGTTGCCGACGACGGGATGTTCGCCCGGATCGCGAGTGCAAACCTCACGGGCGGCCGTGGTGGACTCGGATTCAACCTCTCGGCCGGGCAGTGGGTGAACGCGATTCGTGACGGCGTGGCGGCGGATGGGCGGCCGCTCTTCATCATGCCGTCGGCGATGTATCACCGGCTGAGCGACGACGACGTGGCGGCGATCATCGCGTACGTGCGCAGCGTTCCGCCGGTCGATCGCGAGCATGCGCGACCCCAACTGGGCCCCGTTGGTCGCGTGCTGCTGGCTACGGGGAAGCTCGATGCCGCGCAGGAGGCGTTTGCGATCGATCACGACAAGAAGGCGCCCGCGGCGCCACCGGCCGGTCCCACGGCGGAGTATGGGGAATATCTCGTCACGGTCGGAGGCTGCCGGTATTGTCACGGCGAGACGCTCTCGGGTGGGCCGATGACGAACGGCCCGCCGTCGCCGCGTCCTCCGGCGAATCTCACGCCGGAGGGCCTGAAGGCGTACGACGAGGCCGCGTTCTTCCGGGCATTGCGTGAAGGAAAACGACCGGACGGTACGGCCATCGACTCGACGGGCATGCCGTGGCCGCTGACCCGCGAGATGACAGACGACGAGATCCACGCGGTCTGGGCGTATCTGCAGACCGTTCCGCCGAAACCGTACGGGAACCGCTGAGCGACGGCGCGGAGTCGCGCGCCGTCAAACGGGAGCGCCGCGCTTCCGCGCGACAACGGATGCGCAGTAGCGCTCCCCTGCCGTATCGCGCACGTGGCCCTCGCGCCGGTCGATGATCTCCAGCGGCGCGACGAGGCGAAGGAGTTCGCCAGGCTGAAGCAGGTACTCAGGCGATCGGGGTGCGCGAGCGAGTCCCGCTTCGACCAGCGTGCGGTGTTCGAGGGTGTACGTTTCATAAACCAGAAACCCGCCCGGCTTGATAAGTACCTTGAGATCCTCGAACAGCGGCCGCACCAGGAAATTCGTACAGACGATGGCGTCCACCGATCCGGACCGGATCGGCAGCGATCGCACGTCGGCCACCACGCCGTGAACCAGCGCGTTCGCGGCCGCCGCGTGTCTGATCGCCTCCTCCACGAAGTCCAGCGCCACCGTGGCGTATCCTCGGCGCGCGAGCGCAATGGCGTTGCGCCCGGCGCCGGCCGCGAGGTCGAGGATGAGCCAGCCTTGGGGGATGCGGGTGCAGGCGGCGAGGACCCAGTCGGACGGCGGCCGTTCGTCGGCGGAATTCGTCGCGTACCGCGCGGCCCAGCGCTCGCGGTCGCTCGGTTCCTCGCTCATCGTCCGTGATTTCCGCGGTCGGGCAGCGCACCACGACCATGGAGCGGCTCGCGAGCGAGCTGTTCGACCTCGTGGTGATCGGCGGGGGCATCACCGGCGCGGGGATCGCGCGCGACGCGATGTTGCGCGGGCTGCGCACGGCGCTGGTGGAGCAGGGCGATTTCGCCAGCGGGACGTCGAGCCGGTCGTCGCGGCTGGTACACGGCGGGGTGCGCTACCTGGAGCACGGGCATCTGCATCTGGTGTTCGAATCGAGCCGGGAACGGCGCCTGCTGCTCGACCTGGCGCCGCACCTGGTGCATCCCCTCGCGTTCACGTGGCCGGTATATCGCGGAGCGCGCATCTCGCGCCCGATGCTGATCGCCGGTCTCGCACTCTACGACACGCTGGCCCTGTTTCGCAACGTGGCCCAGCACGAGCGGCTGAATCGGAAGGAAGTGCTGGACCGCGAGCCGGCCCTGCGAGGCGACGACTTGTTAGGCGGTGCGCTGTATTTCGACGCGGCCACCGACGACGCCCGGCTCACGCTCGCCAACGCGGTCGCGGCGGTCGAGGCGGGGGCGGCTGTCGCCAACTACTGTTGTGTCACCCGGCTCGTGGGCACCGGGCAGCGCGCCACCGGCGTGACCGTGGTGGACGCCCTCACCAACCGAACCTTCAACGTCCGGGCCCGGGTGCTGGTGAACGCCACCGGACCGTGGACCGACACGCTGCAGCGCGAGGAGCAACCGGCAGCGCGTCCGGCGATCCTCGGCTCCAAGGGTGCGCATATCGCCGTGCTGAGGACGCGCGTGGGGAATCGTCAGGCAGTCACCATGCTGCATCCGGACGATGGCCGGGTGATGTTCACCCTCCCGGCCGGCGAGCGGACGATTGTCGGGACCACCGAGACCGCCGCGCCGACGGGTCCGGCGGAAACGCGCGCGACCCGTGAGGATGTGGCCTACCTGCTCGCCGCCGCCAACCGGTATTTCCCCGGAGCCGAGCTGGGTGAGCGCGACGTGATCGCGGCCTGGGCCGGCATCCGGCCGCTGGCGGCAGGGCTGGCGGGCGAGGATCCCTCGTCGGCGTCGCGCGAGCACGCCATCACCACTGGCGCGCGCGGGGTGGTGAGTGTGACCGGGGGAAAGCTCACGACCTATCGGGCGGTGGCCGAGGAGGTGGTGGACCACGTGGTGGACGCGGTGGGGCGACCGCTGGTGCAGCGGTGCGTGACGTCGCACCTGCCGCTGCCCGGCGGTGAAAAGCCGGCGTCGGAGCTGATGGCCGATGCGGCCACGGTGCCGATGCCGGCGGCAGCGCGTGAGCGGCTGCTGGCCGTCTACGGGACCCGGTGGCCGCTGGTCTGGGAGATCGCGCTGAACGAGCCGGCGCTCGGCGAGCAGGTAAGCGCCGACGGGATGGAGATCGGGGCCGAGTTCGTGTACGCGGTGGAACGCGAGATGGCGCTCACGTTAGGCGATCTGCTGATCCGGCGGACCCACGTGGCGTTCGAGTCACGGGATCACGGGGTGTCGCTGGCGCCGCTGGTGGCGGGGCTGGCGGGGTCGCGGCTGGGGTGGGATGCAGCGCGACAGGACGCCGAGGTGCGTGCATACGAGCGTGAGGTGGAGGGGGAGTTCACGACCGAAACGTCTGGCTGAGTGCGGGTTGCTGATTGCTGAGCACTGACTTGCTTTACTTGATGGCTGACCGCTGTTGGCAGGACGCTGACCGCAGATTCGGGAGCCCCAATGAACCGACAGACGTTCGGGCGAGTCACCAACATGGTCTTCCGCGCAGCATTGCCATCGGTCGCGGCGGCGCTCCTGATCGCGTGCGGCGGCGGCAATGGCGCGCGCACCGACAGTGCCTCCAACACCTTCACACCCAAGGTGCAGATCCCACTGGGTGATTCGGCCACGCTGGTCAACCTCTTCTCGTACCCGAACAACCCCGACTCCAACTACACGCTCGCCCAGACCATCCAGCACTACATCCGCCTCACGCTGATCCGCGATGGATCGACCGGCACGGTGACCGTCGCGTCGAACAACGGCCAGTTCTCGGCCACCATCACCGCCGATGGGGCCCAGCAGTACGCGTCGTTGCTCCAGCAATTCCTGCGGAACGGCAAGATCGCCTGGGACACCGCGCAGGCAATCACGACCCGCGGACAGTGGCAGCCCTCGTGGCGGTCGTTCCTGCCGCTGGGCCTCGCGTTGCGCCAGCAGCACTCGGTGCAGCTGCTGCACTTTCCGCCGACCAGCGCGCTGCTCAACATGAACTACCTGGGCGACAATACCAGCCGCCGGTGGGAGGGGCTGCTGAATGTGAATGGCGTCCGGGTGGACAGCGCGCCGCTGTACGAGACGATCGTCGACGTGGCGCCGATCGCTGCCCCGGACACGGCGGGGAGCTCCCTGCCCGTCCCACCGTACGTTCCGTACGCGCTGGCGCAGCTGCAGCTGCTGGTCCGTGGGACGACGCCCGCCGGCTCGCCCACGCGGCCGGTGGTGGCGTACGGGGGGCCAGCCCGCGACTGGATCTCCAAGGTCTTCAAGCTGCCGTACCTCGAGGTCGACTCGGCCACCGTCGTGCAGCTCTTCGGCCGCGATACATCGCAGACCGCCGTTCTCGGTGCGAATCATCCGTCATACATCTGGTTCCTGAAGGACTCCGCGTGGTCGCGAATCCAGAGGACCATGATCCAGGACCTCGGTGCGGCGTGCTGGCAGGTCCGGATGGGCGGGGCGCCGGGCGCCGATCCGCGCTCGCAGATCGGGACTTGTCTGACGTACTGGACCGCGCCTGCCCAGGACACCCTGGTGTGCGTGCTGATCGAGGAGCAGGTGTTCGAGCTCGATTCGACGAGTGCGCGGAAGAAGTGTCCCCACGGGGGGCGGTAACCTCGCTTTCTTCCGTGGCTTGAGCGGGGCGGTGGTGATGAACGAACCGCATCACGCCAGTCGGTATGTCATGACGTGCGTATTGACACGATGCATCAGCCCGGGTCGAGGATGCCATCGGGATCGTGGAGCGGTACCTCCCGCGCGATCGGATTCCGCCCAAGACGCGCTTCGCGCTGGAGGAGCTGCTCGGTGCGTGATCGCACCTTACCGAAAGCGCGCCGGCTGCCGATTGACCCTCAGGGGAGTCTGCTTCGTCGGATCAACGACTAGGAGGACGGAGTCGTCGTCGACCGCAGCGTCAGTGACCTGGAGGCTGAGATCGATCGAGAACGCGGCACGTGTCAGGGCAGCCCCGAGGGGTAGTGGTTCCGTGACGGAGTGATCAGCCAGGAGCCTTGGTGTGAGAGAAGGGCCCTGAGAAGCCGAACGCCCCCTATTTCGTCCAGATCAGAATCACGCCGCACGTGCCGTTGAGCATCTGGTATTGCGGCGGCGCCTGTACCGCCCGCTGGTAGATCTCGATCCCCGCGATCTCGTTGGTCGAGACGACGTCATCCATCCACGGGACGCTCTTTGGAGTTGGCGTTGCATTCGACGGCACGAATCCCTGGAGTCCGGCTCCTCCTTCAGGCAACTGTCGCTGTCCGTTCAAGTAGACCGTCATGATGCAGTCCGTGGGGCCGAGTGCCACCCAACATCGCGACGTCACCGTGCAATCGCCGACCCGCCGGACCACGATGCCGTGCCGGTTCTCCAGCAACTGGGTGACCCTGCCCACCCTCCGCCACTCGATTTCCTCCGGCGTCACGAACTGGCCGGATCCGCCCCACTTGTCGTGGTCGGCCATCCGCTCGTAGAACCCATGGAGTTCCAAGCTCCGCGTGGGCGGAGCGGTCACCTGGACCGCGGTCAGTCGGGTGGCGATCGGCGCCAACGCAATGGTCAGAACAGTGTCGCCACCTGCCGGCAGTGGCGCCTGCGCGGGACGGTACCCGAGCCGCCTCACGTCGAGCGTCACGGCCTTGCCCGGAATCGTGAGGCGGAACCCACCGGAGTCGTTACTGACGCCGCGCGGCGCGGCGCCGATCCACAGGGTGGCATGGGCGAGGGGGTGCCCAGCGGAATCGGTCGTGACACCGCTCACCACGCGTATCGCCGCAGGTGCCGGGTTCTGCGCCCCTGCAGGCAGCACGATTGCGAAGTGGGTGGCAATCGCCAAGTTGGCGAGCCACGGCCGAGTCGCTCGCGTTCTCATCTTCGGCCTCGCACGCGTCGAATGGGTGGCCTGCTCACGAAGACCTTCCTGCGCTCGCCAATATGGGATTTCGCAAAGCTGAGACAAGCCTTAGTGGATCTTGGAGAGCAGAAGCAGTCGGAGCGCCGGCGGGCTCAACCCCTGCACCCATTCACGATTCACGATGAACGTTGGGGTACCGGTAACTCCAAGCCCGGCCGCGAAAACGCGATCCTGCGCGATCGCGGCCATCACTCCTGGCGCGTGGAGACAATCGGAGAACCCCAACAGGTCTGGCAGGTCAGCAAGATGCGCGACTGAATCTTGCCTCCTTGTTACCGTGGGGTGTGACGCGCGGTGTCTCTGACAGACACCGACCAGAGCTGTATGTAGTAGGCACCCGACGGATCCTCGCGGCGCCTGGCAACGTGTTTCTCGTCCACAATGATTGGGATTGCCTGGGGGACCCGTCGTGTGGCTACGAGTTTGCCCTTTTCGACGTCGATCACCTCGATGATCGTATCGAAGTAGCGGTCCTCGTCGACGATAACCGGCATGGGCGAGCGTCCCCCTCCAAGCCGAGAGGGCAGATTGTACCCGAGTGCCGTCTTCCACCGGTCGTCCTTGACAACCGTACGCACCCACAACCGGCCCAGGGAGTCCTCGGAAATCGCCATGATTCTCGGCTTAGGTTCCGGGTCCTCGATCAGATTCGGCCCTTGGTGGGGGCGGAACCACGGCGCCTGCCTCACCACGCGCAACGTCCTACGCCCGTTCGAATCGAACCGATCGATCACATACTCCGTCGCTCGTGCCGACCAGAGGCCTCCGTCGTGGCTGCGGCTCAGACGCCGGCGCGAGAGAAGCGGGTGACCCGGATCAAACGCCGGCGTATCGGCACCAAACGACTTCAAGAATTCCAGGCCTGGACCGTATAGATGCAGCGGGAATCCGATGCGTTCTCTCGTCAGGACGTCCGTTGCGACGACGATCGAACCGTTGTTCAGCACTTCGAACGACATTCCTCTGGCCACTCCGGCGTCGGACGCCGATCTCGCCAACAAAAGCTCAGGAGTGAACACGCTCAATCTGCCAGCCTGAGCATCGGTCACGTAGACACTGTCGCTCTCACCAACCACGAGGTAGCGCGCCATCAGGAACTCACCGGGTCCCGGTCCCAGTCTGCCCAACTCCCGCAGGAATCGTCCCTGAGAATCAAAGACCAGCGGCGGTTGGGCGGTCGTGAACTCAGTCAGGTAGAATCGGCCGTGGTTATCCGATGCAAGGCTACTCGGTTCTGCCACCAGCGACCCTGGTCCGTCCGCATCACCCAATCGGGGCCCAGGGGTGAGCACGATCTCACATGACCGACACGACACGTCTTCGTTGATCCGCACAACTCGCTGCGACCGCAGATCGTGGGGCGCAACGGCGGCCACCAGCGACAGCACGATGGACAGAATCGCCCGTCCAACACGATCGGATTGAGCGAACGCTGTCACGAAGGCTCCGTTCGGATGGCGCACCATGGCGCCGTCACACTGGTGAACATCAACAGCTCCTCAGGATGTCGAGGCTGGCGAGACACTCGCAGGCCGATGAACCGGCTGGACGACGTAACGAGAACGCAAGCGGTTTTCAATCTTGAGGCCAACCTGTGGTTCGACAATGACCATTTCGGACAACCGTTGACGGGTTCCGTCACGAGTCTTGGCCTGACGCGATGTCGGTGCTGTCGGACGCATCGGCGGTGGGCGCCGCCGTTGCGGCCGGAGCGATGCCGCGAGGCGCCGCCACCACGCGGCGGACCAGCGCTCAATGGCGAGAGCGAGAGCCTATCCTCGCGGGCCAGGATGTCCGCGCGACGTCCAGTGGACGGTCGCGGCGTCGATGGCCCCATCCTCTCGAAAGCCTGCCGCCGTTCGACGCGTCACTCGACGTACGAAATGAGAGACCGCGCTACCACTCCCGAATGCGAGCTGTTCCGCGGCCTGCTCGAGTGTCACGCGATCATCGTTGAGGACTGCCCCGAGGTGCAGAAGGCGCCCGCCGTCGAGAGCGCGTTTGGCGTCTTTCCAGCCCATGACCTTAAGGTCGCGGCAGACAGTCTTCGGGCTCAAGGAGAAGTGGTCCGCGATGTCGACCACGTCTAGCGGTTCCCAGGCGTTCCGAGCCACCCACTCCTGCTCGAACGCTCCCCGCGACCGGTCGGTCCATGCCAGCGCGTCGCGGTACGGTGGCGCCAGCGCGTGCATCAGCCGCTCGTCGATCTCCTTCACGAGCTCGGAGTCGTCCTCCTGCCCGTGGTGAAACACCACCAGGCCGTCGACTCCCGCGCGACAGAGCCCAGCCACATTCCCAATGGCGCGATCGCCCGCCGTCACGCACAGGATGATCGACGTCACCGGGTCGCGTCGGCGGAACGCTCGCAGCAGCGACGGGGAGAGCTCTCTCCCCTGCATTCGCAATCCGACGATGATCACTCTCGGCTCATCGACCTCGGACTGCTCTTCTACCTCGTCCAGCATCGGCACTTCGTGGACCTTGTCTGCGACCGCCACCGCCGCGCGGACCGCTCGGCGACACCCCGCCGACTCCTCGATCGCGACATATACGTGCCCTCGCGGGCCCGAATACTGCTCCTGCAACTCACGTCCAAGCATACGACGACGCAACCTCCACGGACAGACTTCACGATACCCCCCCCCCCGGTCGCGCCCACAAGCTGGAGCTGGCCTGAGGGATCAACGGACTTAGGCCGCGACTATCACCCGCAGGCGCGACGAATGTCCCGCAGGGTCGCTCGATCCGGCTCCGCCCAGGACCGCCGTGCACGCATCAACATCCGCAACTCCTCCGAATAGAACATGAGAAGGAACTTCCGGTCCGCGGCCGGATTCGCCACCAGCGCTCGCGGCGCCGCGATGGCCCAGCGCCCGCAATCGTCATTAGTCTTCAGCCATGACGGCAGAGCGACTCCTCGCGCTCACGGCGCGCCTGCTGGCGAAGCACCGCCTCGATGCCGTTCTCATCGGCAACGCCGCCGCCGCCCTTCAGGGTGCGCCGGTAACCACCCTCGACCTCGACTTCATGTTTCGAAAGTCGGACGCCACTCTGCGCAAGCTGCGTCGCCTGGCCGACGACCTCGATGCGGTTGTGATGCATCCATATTATCCTGCTTCCGGACTGTACCGCGTCATCCGCGACCGCGACGGCCTGCAGCTCGACTTCATGGCAAAGGTCGACGGCATCCGGAAGTTCGAATCGCTCCGAGCACGCGCCACCGCAGTGCATTTCGGTGATCACCCCCTGCTCGTGGCTGATCTCGAGGACATCATTCGAAGCAAGGCCGCCGCCAATCGTCCTCAGGACCGCGGCGTGCTCCCCATCCTGCGGAGAACACTCCGTGAGAAGAGGTAGCTCCAGGCGCCGGCCGCGCCGCCGTCCCTCGGCCTTGCGCAAGGAATCGGAGCGGGCGCTCGGCGAACAGATCAGGCGTCAGCTCGCGCTGCCGATGCACCGGCGCACCGGGTTCCTCAGGCGGCGGCTTCCAGGCGGCGGATCGTCGCTCTGACGGTTTCGCAAACAGCAGGAGCAGTCGACAGCGCGGATGCAGCGCTCCTAGCCGCTGTCCGGCGCAATCCCCGGTTGGCTACGCCCCGTTCTCCTCGTGGATCGTTCGCAGCTGGACGATCCGGAGCCGCCGCACCCGCGTCGGAAGCTTGAGCAGCACGTCGTCGCCGACTTCCTTCCCGATGAGCGCGCGGCCGATCGGTGACGACATCGTCACGTGCCCCTCGTCGAAATTCTCGAAGTCGCCGAAGACGAGGTGATACGTCTCCATCATCTTCGTCTCCTGGCACTCCACCACCACGCGCGAGCCGAGTCCCACCCTGTCGGCCGGAATCTGCGAGATGTCGATCTGCGACAGCTTGCTCAGCCGTTGGCGCAGCTGGCCGAGCCGCGCCTGGACGAATTGCTGCCGCTCGAGCGCGCTCTTGTATTCGCTGTTCTCGCGCAGGTCGCCGAGCTCCACCGCTTTGCGGATCTCGTTGGGCAGCACGACGTTGAGCTCGTGCGTCAGGCGCTCGACTTCCTCGCTGAGCTTGTGCTTCAGGGCCTCGAACATGGGGGCGCGCGGGTAGAAAAGGGAGCGCCCGACCTCTCCAGGCCGGGCGCTGCATGTTCCGCAACCTAACCATGCGCGGGCGGCATTTCAATTCGCCGGCCGGCGGCGCGTGGCTACACTTCCCCTGTGATCCGGATCGAACGCCACGGCGACGTGACACGGCTGGAGCTGACTCACCTGCGCAGTCGCCTCATCGGCATGTCGGTGAGCGTGTACCTGGTGCGCGGCATGCTGGTGGACTCCGGGTTCCCCGCCATCGGCCACCCCCTCCTGGCCTTCCTCGAGCGACAGCGGATCGGGGGCGCGTTCATCACCCACAGCCACGAGGACCACGCCGGCAACGTGCAGCGGCTGGCGCGGTGGGGGATCCCGCTGGCGATCGGCCACGCGACGCTGAACGACGTGCGCGCCCCGCGCCGCATTGCGTTCTACCGGCGCTTCACGTGGGGCAGTCCTGTCCCCCTGCAATCGGACGTTATCCCGCTCACCGATTCCGACCTGCGGCTTGTGTCTTCACCGGGACACGCGCACGATCATCATGTCGTCTGGGATGCGCGCGAGGGGACGCTCTTCTCGGCCGACCTGTTCCTCGGCGTGAAGGTGAGCGTGGCCCATCTGCACGAGCGCCCGCGGGAGCTGGTGCGCAGCCTGCGCGCGGCCATCGCGTTAGGCCCGGGGCGGATGTTCGACGCGCATCGCGGGCTCATTCCCTCGCCGGTACGCGCCCTGGAAGCGAAGGTGGCGTGGCTCGAGGAGGTTATCAGCCGCGTCGAGGAACTCGCCGCGCGTGGCTGGAGCGACCGCGCGATCCAGCTCGCCGTACTGGGCCGCGAAGGGCTTCCGGGGATCTTCTCGGCGGGCGAATACTCGAAGCGGAATCTGGTTACCGCGGTGAAAAGCGAGATTCGGCCACAGGCCATAGGCCATAGGCCATAGGCCATGGGGAGGCCGAAGGCCATCGGCCATCGCTCTGGTCCAAAACCAGGCGCCCTACTTCGCTCTCGCCAACTCGCGCTTGAGTGTGCGCATCAGCTGCACACGTCTCCCGTAGAGCCGCCGGAGCCGGCGCTTCTTCCGCCGCGCCAAGGCGTATGACGTGAGCAGGGGCAGGGCCACCGTCGCATCGAGATAACAGACCACCGCATCGGGGAGCCGGTCGGGGTCGATCTTCCCCCAGCTCACCGCTTCGGCCGGCGTGGCGCCCGACAGCCCACCGGTGTCCGGTCGCGCGTCGGTGATCTGCAGGAAATAGTCGTGCCCCTTCTCGTCGATGCCCAGCACTTCCTGGATCTGCGGCTCGGTCTGGAGCGCGAAATTCTTGGGACTCCCGCCGCCGAGGATGACCACGGCGCTCTTCCCGCCCTTGCGCTTGGCGTCGAGGACGATCGCCGCGGTCTCGTTCACGTCGGCGTTGGGGTCGATGACGCACTTGTTCCCCGACAGCGCCAGCGCGGCCACGTTCATCCCGATCGACGAATCGCCGGGCGACGAGGTGTAGATCGGCACCCCGCCGTCCCAGGCCGCGCCGAGCAGCGATTTCCGGCCGATTCCCAGCACGCGTTCCCGCTCCCGCACGTACCTGCCGCATAACGAGTGGAACTCGGCGCTCGACATCGCGCGCTGAAACTCGGGGCCCTGCACGATGGTGCGGAAGAAGGCGTCGGTGGACAGCAGGACGTCGTAGTCGAAGAAGATGTCGTAGATCCGGACCACGCCTTCGTCGCGCAGCACGATGTCCGACGTCTGCGCGTTTCCCTGGTGCATCGACAGCCCGAGCCCGAAGTGTGTGTCGTGGTACAGATTGGCGCCGGTGGAGACGATCCAGTCCACGAAACCGGCGTCGATGAGCGGGATGATGGCCGACATCCCGAGTCCGGCCGGCGTGAGCGCACCGGTCATGGTGAGACCCACCGTCACGTCGGGCGCGAGCATCTTCTCCGCGAAGAGATGGCAGGCTTCGCGAAGCCGGCCCGCGTTGTAGGCGAGGTACGTCTCGTCGATCAGATCGGCCACGCGCTCGCTGCCATCGATTGGACGCGGGTCGATGCGGCGTCCCCGGAGAAACCGGCTCCGCTCGGCGGCCAGATGGGCCGCGCCTGCGCGCTCGCGCTCCTCAGCCGCCTGCTTCTGCTCGGCTTTCGGACCGCCGGCGGTGGCACGTCGCACCGGCCGTCCCACGCGCGACGCCTTGAGGCCGAGCGGGCGTCCGGTGGCCTTCCTGTCTTTAGCCATGGAAGCGCCCGTTCACCGCTTCCGCGCTTCCCGCTGCTGCGAATCGTAGGCGGCGATGATGGCTTCGGCCGCCTCACGCGGTTCGTCGGTCAGCAGCATCAGCTCCATGTCGCCGGGTGAGATCTTGCGTTCACCCAGCACCCGCGAGTGCAGCCACCGCACCAGCCCCGCCCAGTAGTGTCGCCCGAACAGGATCAGGGGGAACTGGTAGATCTTTCCGGTCTGAATGAGCGTCAGCGCCTCGAACAGCTCGTCGAGCGTGCCGAAGCCACCCGGGAAAATGATGAACGCGTTGGAGTACTTGATGAACATCGTCTTCCGAACGAAGAAGTAGCGGAAGTTCACCACGGTATCGACGTACGGATTGGTTCCCTGCTCGAACGGCAGCTCGATGTTGCACCCACCGACCGCGCGCCACCAAGTCGCGCACCCTTGTTGGCCGCTTCCATGATACCGGGGCCGGCGCCGGTGATGATCGAGAAGCCCGCGTTGGCCAGCAGCCGCGCCGTCTCCTGCGCCGCCTGATACATCGGGTCGTCGGGCCCGGTGCGCGCCGATCCGAAGATGGTCACCCCTTTCTCCAGCCAGGCGAAGACGTCGAATCCTTCGATGAACTCGCCCATGATGCGCAGCACGCGCCACGGGTCGGTCTGGGTGAAATCGTCGAGCGGTGCACCGCGCTGGCGCAGCAGCTTCGCGTCCTCGGTCAGCGGGAAGTAGGTGCGGATGGAGGTGTCGATCTCGCGGATCGCGCCGGCGGTGTGGCCCTCGAGCATCTGCGACGGCGGCGTGCGCCCGGCGCGGAGGTGTCCTTCCTCGGTCCGTTCGCGGAGATAGTCGCGCGAGCGCTGTTCGGCGGAGGCGCGCCGCGCCGGATCGATGCGCCGCGACCGCGTAATGCGGCCGACGATGGCGGGCTGATCGGCGCCGTGACCGGCGCCCCGGTCGCCGGTTCCTGCGTCCCCCGTGCTCGGGGGCTTCCGGACAGACTTGCGGCTCGACTGTTTACGCTTCGACATCACCCTCGGGGTAACGGTGTTCGGCGGGAATCTGACGTCCCGGCGCGCCTGAGTTTACCGACGGGATGCCGCTGTGCGCCAGCGAAGGGACGGCCGACCCATGACCTCTGATCCTTGACCTCCACCTCCGTCATCATTCTCCTCGCCGACGGTCTCCGCCCCGACACGCTGCGCTGTGCGATCGATCGGGGCGAGGCACCGGCGCTTGCGATGCTCCGCAACGAAGGCGCGCTGCACACCGTCGTGACCGCATTCCCGAGCGTGACCGGGGTGGCCTACGCCCCATTTCTGGTGGGCCGACTCCCCGGGCCGGCAGGACTGCCGGGACTCCGATGGTACGATCGCCAGCGGCGCGTGCGCCCCCTCCTCGGGTATTCGCGCAGCTACGTGGGATTCGACATCCACGCCCTGGACTCCGACCTCGACGCCGGATCGCCCACGCTGTTCGAGCTCACTCCGGGGCAATCGTTAGGTTCGCTGAGCCTCATCGATCGCGGGCTGAGCGGCCGGCAGCGCGTGGGGACCACCGTGGCATCTCGGCCCGGGCCGCGTGGATCCACGGGCGAGGTGATCCCGCGGATGGCTCGACCTCGAGCGCCGGGTCGCGGCGCGCGGGTGGACCGCATCCGGCGCGTCGCCCGCGCTTCGCCATGGCCGCCTTCCCGGGCGTCGACAAGATCTCACACGCGGCCGGCCACGATTCGCCGCAGGTGACCGAAGCCCTGCACACGGTTGACGATGCCGTCGCTGCCGTTCGGCGCGACGCGGAGCACGACGGACGCTGGGGGACCATGCACCTCTGGATCGTCAGCGATCACGGCCATGCGCCGGTGCACCACACGACGATCTGGCCACGGCCCTGCGTGCGGCCGGGCTGCGCGTGCGCGCGCACCCGTTCACGCTCCCGGCCGACGTGGCGGTGATGGTGAGCGGCAACGCGATGGCGCACCTGTACCTCGAGATCGACATCGGACGCGTCCATTCTGGCCGGCGTTGCGCGACCGATGGAGCGATTTCGCCGCGGACCTTGGCGAGCGACCGTCGGTTGACCTCCTGATCCGGGCGCACGATCCCGATTGCGTGGAGGTGCGCGCGCGCGGGCGCGGCAGCGCGTTGATCACACGGCACACGGCGGCGCCGGCCACGACGGGCAGGGGCGTCGCGCAGCGGCGGCTCGGTGATGCTCGCTTCTCGTACCATCCGGTCGACGGCGACCCACTGGATCTCGGCGAGCGCGATCGCGAGTGCGCGGAGGCGTTGCTCGAGGCGTCGATCGATGGAGACTATCCGGGACGCGGTGGTGCAGATTGCCGAGCTCGCGGGCGCGGCGCGGTCGGGCGACTCATCCTTCCGCCGCGCCGCGGTGGGACTTCCGGGACTGGTACGAGCCGATCTCCCACCGCTCCACGCACGGCGCCCTACACCGGGATCACATGCTGGTGCCGTTGCTCCTGAGCCGGCCTCCCGCACGGCGTCCGCGTCGCACCGTGGACGTGACGCCATCGGTGCTCCGGGTGCTCGGGATCGACGCTCCACCAGGCATCGATGGAACGGCGTTCATGTGACGTGACGCGGCCCGGGTACTCTTGCGCATCGTTCCGGATCCTCTCTTCTTCCCGACCCGGACCGCGCGACCTCTCACCCCATCCGGAGCCCCCATGCGCAGCTCGACGTTTCTCTTGGTGACCCTTGCCGCGACGCTGCCGGCCTGCGCCAGCGGCGGCGGCAGCGCCACCGCCGCTTCGACCGAAGCGCCGCGAACCGCAGCAGCCAGTCGCCGCACCAACGTCATCACCGCCGAGGAGATCGCCCAGCACCCCGGGGTGGCCAGCGTGTCCGACCTGATCCGCCAGATCCGGCCGATGTGGGGCCAGTCATCCATATACGTCGACAACACGCCCTTCTCGGGAACGCTGCGCGACATCGAAGTCGGTCGTGTGCAGGAAGTGCGCTACCTCACGCCCTCCGAGGCGCAGATGCGCTGGGGGTCGAGGGTGCAATACGTCATTCTGGTCACGACCAGGAAGTAGGTCGGGCGCCTGAGAGATCGCTCGTCGCCCTCGCTGGCGCGGCGGGCTCTCGCCGGGATGACCGGTGTTTCGGTGCTCAGATCGCGGCGCGCCGCTTGAGCGCGATGTACTGCTCCACGACCGCGCGCGCCGCGGCCGCCGGCGGCACGTCGAGCACGATCACGCCGCTGCGTCGCATCTCGGCGAGCGCCTCTTCGCGCTCCACCAGGAGCTCTTCGGCCGCCGCGCGCTCGAACGCTTCGGTGCCCGTGTGCGGGCGGGCGTTGGCCACGCGCTCGAGTTGCGGGTCGCGCAACACGACGGCCAGCGGCAGGTGGCGCGGCCGGAAGCGAAGCGGCGTGGGCGAGCAGCGCCTCGCTCGCGGTGCGGTCGATGACGTCGGTGAACAGGACGGTCAGGGCGCGC
>CAWAGQ010000005.1:0-446198 GCA_963781585.1 uncultured Gemmatimonadaceae bacterium | reverse complement strand
CGCGCCCCGCTCGCCGCGCTGTGCGAGAAGTACGGCGTCGCCCGGCTTGACATTTTTGGATCTGGAACCACCACCGAGTGGCGACCGGGCGCCAGTGACCTCGATTTCGTGGTCGTCTTCCGGGAGCAGCCCGGGAAAAGCGTGGCAGACAGATACCTCGGCTTGGCGGAGGATCTCGAACGCCTCTTCGGCCGTCCCGTGGACCTCCTCACCGAACGCTCGATCCGCAATCCGTACTTTCGACAGGCCGTCGAGGCTACCCGGACCCCGGTTTATGCCTGGTGACCCCAGAAAGCTGCTGCACGACATCGTCACCGCTGCTGCGACGATCAGCCGATTCAGTCGCAATCGCTCCCTCCAGGATTACGAAGTCGATGACATGCTCCGCTCGGCCTGCGAGCGGCAGTTTGAGATCATCGGCGAGGCGATGACGCGGTTGCGCGATGGTCACCCGGCAGCGTTCGCCCGCGTCCCCGGAGCCCAGTCCATCATCGCATTCCGGAACCGCTTGATTCACGGATACGATTCCGTGGATTCCGAGATCGTGTGGGACGTGATTCAGACGAAACTGCCAGCGCTCCAGCGGGCCGCCGAGCAGCTGCTCGAGGGAAAGCATGAGCGGTCGTGAGCAGCCAACGCGGGCGCCGTTCACTGAGGACGATCTCCTCCCGATCTCCGCCCTCCAGCACCTGCTGTTCTGCGAGCGGCAGTGCGCACTGATCCACATCGAGGGACTCTGGGCTGAGAACCGCCTCACGGTGGAAGGCCGGCACTTGCACGACAAGGCGCACGAGGGTTCCAGCGACACGCGCGCAGGGGTGCGGATCGCCCGGGGTCTCGCGATCCGCTCGTTCCGCCTCGGCCTCGTCGGCAAGACCGATGTGGTGGAATTCCACCCGACATCGGGTGCGGCACAGCCTTCGCCATTCCCTGTGGAGTACAAGCGCGGCCGACGCAAACGGCATGACGCGGACCGCGTCCAGCTGTGCGCCCAGGCCCTCTGTCTGGAGGAAACGATGGCGATCTCCGTACCGGCCGGTGCGTTGTTCTACGGTCAGCCGCGCCGCCGCGAGGAAGTTCAGTTCGACGACGCGCTGCGTCAGTTGACAGAAGACTCGGCGCGGCGACTCCACACGCTGATCGCGACGGGACGCACTCCAGCGGCCGTGAGGGAGCCCAAGTGCAGGAATTGCTCGCTCCTGAACGTGTGCCTTCCCGAAGCCATGGAGAGAGCGTCGGCGGCTCGATACTTTGCTCGCGCCCTGAGCGCGAGTTTGGCGGAGAGCTGAGGATCGCGGCATGAAGCAGCACTTGAACACCTTGTTCGTGACGACCCAGGGCGCCTACCTCTCCCAGTACGGGGAGGCGGTGCAGGTAAAGGTGGAGGATGAGACAAGGCTTCAGCTCCCCCTCCACACGCTTGGCGGCATCGTCTGCTTCGGACGCGTCAACGTCAGCCCATGGCTGATGCACAAGTGCGCGGAATTCGGTGTGGCCATCTCGTTTCTCAGCGAGCAGGGGAAGTTCCTGGCCCGTGTCGTTGGATTCACGCCGGGCAACGTGCTGCTGCGGCGGGAGCAGTACCGCCGGGCTGACAACGAACTGAGCTGCGCCGCCATCGCCCGCAATCTGATTGCCGCCAAGATCGCGAACGCGCGCACCGTGTTGCTCAGGAGCCTGCGTGACAATCCGGGGGCGGGTGGTCGAGGGGCTGTGGAGGCGGCTGTCGCACGGCTTGCCGGCATCCTGCGTCAGCTGGAGCTGGCCGATAGCCTTGATTTGATCCGGGGCCTCGAGGGAGAAAGCGCCAGTGCGTATTTCGGAGTGTTCGGGGAACTCATCACCTCCCAGCGCGACGCGTTCAGGTTCAGCGCGCGCAGCCGGCGTCCGCCGCTGGATCCGGTGAACGCGTTGCTGTCGTTCTTGTACGCCATGCTCGGCCACGACGCCCGCGCGGCGTGTGAGGCAGTCGGGCTCGACAGTCAGGTGGGCTTCCTGCACCGGGACCGCCCTGGGCGTCCGGGGCTTGCGCTGGATCTCATCGAGGAGTTCCGGCCGTTCATGGCCGACCGCATTGTCCTGACGCTGATCAATCGACAACAGGTCCGCGCGGACGGATTCGCGACGACTGAGACCGGTGGAGTTGAGATGAGCGACGAGACCAGGAAAGTGGTCCTCACGGCGTACCAGAAACGAAAGCAGGATGCGATCACTCATCCGTTCCTCGGAGAAGAGACGACGGTCGGGCTGCTGATCCACCTGCAGGCCCGGCTCCTCGCGCGGCACCTGCGGGGCGATCTGGATGCGTATCCCGCGTTCGTGTGGAAGTGATTTCGGAGACGAGCCAATGTTCGTTCTCGTGACGTATGACGTGGCGACGACCACACGCGAGGGTCGGAGGCGGCTTCGGAACGTCGCCAAGACGTGCGTGAGCTTCGGCCAGCGGGTACAGAACTCCGTGTTCGAATGTCAGATCGATCCGACCCAGTGGGCGCGGCTCAAGCTCCAGCTGCTGGACCTGTATCGCCCCGAGGAGGACAGTCTCCGCTTCTACTTCCTCGGCAGTAACTGGCGCCACCGCGTCGAACATCATGGCGCCAAACCGTCCCTGGATGCGGAGGGTCCCCTCATCGCATAGTGCTCCGCGAACCCCAAGTGAGCGTGGTCTCCGCCTGGAGTTCGCGGAATCCGCCAACTTGCTGATTGAAAACTGTTTAGCCTTCGCGGGCAGATGGCAGCTCAGAATTTGGTCGCCCGCACGCGTGCGGATTCGCGCTGGCGAGACTGGAAGTCGGTCTGGAGTAATGAGTTTGTCGAGCCACCGTCATCGCCCGCGCGCGGGCGTGGATTGAAACTCTTAGGCGCGCGCGGCTTCAGCCGCGTCATCGCCCGCGCGCGGGCGTGGATTGAAACTGTCCGGTCATCGGCGCCCCGGGCGTCATCGCCCGCGCGCGGGCGTGGATTGAAACATGTATTGCCCTAGCACGACGACCACGCAGGCGTCATCGCCCGCGCGCGGGCGTGGATTGAAACCCGCTGCGGGCTCGCGGCGTGACATCGCCCGGTCATCGCCCGCGCGCGGGCGTGGATTGAAACTGCGTGGCAAGCCGAGCAGCCAACGCCGGGTCATCGCCCGCGCGCGGGCGTGGATTGAAACTGCGTGAGCTCGGGCTACACTCCGCCGCCGTCATCGCCCGCGCGCGGGCGTGGATTGAAACTGCGCGTAGCATGCATCGGTGGTCCGGATGTCATCGCCCGCGCGCGGGCGTGGATTGAAACGCGTGCGCGAGCTATGCGCGGTACGGTCATCGCCCGCGCGCGGGCGTGGATTGAAACCGTGCGCGTCATGCATCATCCCGTGACGGATGTCATCGCCCGCGCGCGGGCGTGGATTGAAACAGGCGGCGATGGCGTGAGCATCGTCTGCGGCAGTCATCGCCCGCGCGCGGGCGTGGATTGAAACATGTGCGCGAGGCGCGATCGCCATCGCGGCAGTCATCGCCCGCGCGCGGGCGTGGATTGAAACATGACGCGCGTGCAGTCAGCCGCGACTCAGTCATCGCCCGCGCGCGGGCGTGGATTGAAACACTGAAGGCGTGGCGCGATTGTCATCTCCGGCGGTCATCGCCCGCGCGCGGGCGTGGATTGAAACATGTCGACGGGACCGATCGCGACTCGAGGTCATCGCCCGCGCGCGGGCGTGGATTGAAACACGACGCGGCGACGGTCGCTGACTCGGCGCGTCATCGCCCGCGCGCGGGCGTGGATTGAAACGGTCGACGATCGAGGCGTCCGACGTCGACGTCATCGCCCGCGCGCGGGCGTGGATTGAAACCGGTTCGAGGACGGCACGCTCGCCGCGTCATCGCCCGCGCGCGGGCGTGGATTGAAACATTTCGCGCGGTGAGCTCCGACTGCCGGCGGTCATCGCCCGCGCGCGGGCGTGGATTGAAACACGGATCAGGCGATCGGCTCAGCGACGCGCAGTCATCGCCCGCGCGCGGGCGTGGATTGAAACCTGAACGCGGCGGGATCGCCTGGGCGCGTCATCGCCCGCGCGCGGGCGTGGATTGAAACACGTCGACGCGGGTCGGAGCCGTCGAGGCGGTCATCGCCCGCGCGCGGGCGTGGATTGAAACATCCCGAGCGAAGGCGGTCATCGACCGGCAGGTCATCGCCCGCGCGCGGGCGTGGATTGAAACAGCGACGTCGCCAGATCGCGTCGATCACGCGGTCATCGCCCGCGCGCGGGCGTGGATTGAAACTAGCCGCGCAGGCGGCGGCTGGATCACGGCAGGTCATCGCCCGCGCGCGGGCGTGGATTGAAACGTGACTCCGCGAGTGTGTGACCGATCGGCGGTCATCGCCCGCGCGCGGGCGTGGATTGAAACACGACAGCGCGACGGAACGACCGGAGACAAGTCATCGCCCGCGCGCGGGCGTGGATTGAAACTGCGAAGCCCGGCGTCGACCGATGGCCGCAGGTCATCGCCCGCGCGCGGGCGTGGATTGAAACATGTTCCAGCGCGACGTGCACGCAGCGGCGCGTCATCGCCCGCGCGCGGGCGTGGATTGAAACATGAGCCACGCCGAGCGGGCCGCAGCCACGGTCATCGCCCGCGCGCGGGCGTGGATTGAAACACCTCGATCCACCACGCCATCCTGCGATCCGAGGTCATCGCCCGCGCGCGGGCGTGGATTGAAACTGTCACCGATGGTCCAGCTGCAGGCGAACGCGTCATCGCCCGCGCGCGGGCGTGGATTGAAACACGCTATCTCGTCGATCGCCGCAGATCCGGACGTCATCGCCCGCGCGCGGGCGTGGATTGAAACTGCATGTCGATCTGCAGGTTGCCGGACGAAGTCATCGCCCGCGCGCGGGCGTGGATTGAAACGAGCGAAACGTCGGCAGGACGCCTAACCGCGGTCATCGCCCGCGCGCGGGCGTGGATTGAAACACTGCGTCGGACGGCCGGCTGCGGGCTCGTAGGTCATCGCCCGCGCGCGGGCGTGGATTGAAACGCTCGCGGGCCGCCGACGAAGGCATCCGGCGTCATCGCCCGCGCGCGGGCGTGGATTGAAACACGCGGGCGCGCTGACGCGTGATCGGTGACGTCATCGCCCGCGCGCGGGCGTGGATTGAAACCGCACGTCGCGAGGTCCCATCGGGCAGCGTCATCGCCCGCGCGCGGGCGTGGATTGAAACCGCGGGTACGTGTGCGCTGGCGAAGGGCGTCATCGCCCGCGCGCGGGCGTGGATTGAAACAGGTCGCGACGATGGCCGTGGCGCGCCGTGTCATCGCCCGCGCGCGGGCGTGGATTGAAACGCCAGCCTCGCGACCTGCACTTTGCCGCCGGTCATCGCCCGCGCGCGGGCGTGGATTGAAACTGCGATGTCGCGGCGGCGTGATGCGGACCCGTCATCGCCCGCGCGCGGGCGTGGATTGAAACGCTCGCGGCGACGTGGACTCGACGCCGAGCCGTCATCGCCCGCGCGCGGGCGTGGATTGAAACGGCGACCGATCGCCAGGTGTCCGACAAGGTCATCGCCCGCGCGCGGAAGTGGGGGTCTCATGTGGCGATCGATGGAGGGCAGCCTCGGTCTCGCCAGACGGTTGCTCGATCACCCGAGTCCGAGCGCCGCGGCGACGCTGGAGAGCCGCTGGTCACGAGTCCAGAGCCGCGTCTGCGGCGTGATCGCGGCGGCGGCCAGCAGATGGGCATCGACGTAGCCGATGCCGCGCCCCATGAGGCGACGGCTCTCGATCATGGTCATCACTTCGTCGTGCGTTGCCTCGCGCGCCTGGGGCAGCTCGCGCAGAAGCGGGAGCACCTCGGAGCGGCGGCGAAAGTTGCCGCAGGCCAATTCGCCCAGCACGAACGGGTGCATCAGGATCTCGCCGTTGTTGAGCGCGCGCTCGAGTTCCGCCACGCCGGCGCGAAAGTGGTCGACCCAGACGGAGATGTCGGCGAGAATCACTGCCGGGCAGCTCGGCGCCGCGGGATAGCGGCGAGCTGCGGCTGCTGCCGCCGAGGCGCGCGAGACGGCGCGCGCTTTCACGCTCGATGAGCGCGCGCAGTCCCTCATGAATGAGAGCGGTGCGCTCCTCGGTTCCCGTGAGGCGTCGCGCCTTCTCCAGGAGCGCGTCCTGCAGATTCAGTGTGGTCCTCATGGCTCCTCGGTGAGGTGTATGCACGTAGCATACATCACCTGATGCCTGCGCCGCAACGCCCCCACTTGGGGCGGCACACGGGACGCGTGGACGTGATCGACGCCTGCGTTCTTCTGGGTCCGCGCGCTGTCTGCGGACCGCGTCGCGCCCGACAGCATGAAGAATGTACGTGCCGTCCGCTTGCCGCAGCGGCGGCCTTGGCTCGAACAACCCCGGGGGGGGTGTCGACAACGCGAGGGGTCGAACAGCCAACCTCAGCTCATAGTGTGGCAGGCGAGGTCCATCGAGCCCCGCCAATGTCAGGGGTCTTTGGGAGAACAGGCGTCGCGGAGGCCTATGGCCTCTGACCTATGGCCTCTGGCCCATGGCCTCCGTCACCGACACCCCTTGTCGCTCGCCGGCTGTGCACAGCTGAACGTCAGCTTCACCCCGGCCACATCCTGCGACGCCGCGTCAAGCTTCTTGGTGACGGCCACCTGCCGAAGATCGCGGTTTTCGAACGACTTCGTCTCCTCCACCGTGATGCCGAATCGCACGCCGTACGTCGCCAGCTGGCAGGTGACGCCCGCCGGCGTCGCGCTGGCGTTAGGTGGATGACAGGCGCCGTCGGTCGCCTTCTCGGCGATCTTCACTTCCCCGCCGACTCCGATCCACGCCGAGCCGCTCGTCCCGCGCTCGAAATACGCCGCCAGCGCACCGGCCACCGGGCTCGAGATCGGCGAACCGGGCTTCGCCGGCCGCATGCTGTAGGGGTGCATCACCGTCGCCATCTCCGTGTGGCTGCTGATGCTGATCACCTGCATCAGGCCGCCGTCGGTCCGCCACGCTACCAGGGTCCGTGGCCTATCGGCCGCATCGCCAGGGTCGGCAGGATCCAGTCGACCGTGTGCACGAACGCGCTGAAACTCTCCAGCGTGCCGTCCACGGTGACATCGAAGCGGGTCGGGGCTACGCCGGCACGCAGCGCCAGCGCCGCCCAGCGAAACTCCTCGCTCCGCTCCACGTCACCCGCCGCGGTCTGCTCCTGGGCCAGCGCGTCGAAGCTGCTCGCAAGCTGGTTCTCGTCCGCCGACGCAGTCGCCGCGGTCGGCGAATCCACACAGGCCGTGAGCATGGCTCCTGCGAGCAGGACGGATCCGACACCCAAGCGGAATTCACTCATATCGTCCCTCTTGTGGACCAGACGGTCGGGGGCGAGCAGAGCCGTCTTCACACCCCCAGTTCTGACAGCCCGACTCCGCTCACCCCTCCACCGTTCCCCCTACCTGCAAGCAGACACCCGGTCGCGTACGAATCGCCCTACTCCTGGTCAATGCCCTTTGGCCCTTGGCCTTTGGCCTCTGACCTTTGGCCTCTACCCCCGATACCTCTGCAGGGCCGACCGCAGCGCCTTCAGACCCCGCCCCATCTGCGTCTCCACGGTCTTGATGGATATCCCCAGCGTGCGTGCGATCTCGGAGTACGTGAGACCGCCGTCACGACTCAGCAGGAAGACCTCGCGGCATCGCGGCGGAAGCCGCTCGATTGCCTCCTGCACCGCTACCGTGAGCTCCTGCCCGGTTGCACCGTCATCCGCCGAATACGACGCAGACGGTTCCTCGTGCACACCCTGCTCTTCCTGCCACCGGCGCTCGAGCTTCGCGCGACGAAGGAAGTTGAGCGCCTGGTTCCGGGCGGCGCGGTAGAGATACGTCTTGAATGACTCGATCTCGGAAAGCTGTTCGCGCTTCGTCCAGATCTTGTAGAAAATGTCCTGAACCAGTTCCTCGGCCACGTCGGGAGAACGGACGAAGCGCTCCACGAACTGCGTCAGGCCGGTGAAGTGTTCCCGGAAGATGATCTCGAGCGCGCGCTCATCGCCCTGCCGGAGGCGTTGCGCGAGGTCGGACGATTGGGGCTCGAGGTCTGCCAAGGCGCGTTTCAGGTTCCGGAAATCGATTCTGGTGACCGCGCGGATCGGGCTGCGGGGCCGGGCCTTCCCCTCCGCTCCTCAAATAATGTGCTCGGAGCACAGTGTGCATCTGGCGTGTGATACTCCGTATCGTAGGGGGGTGCCCGGCAGGACGTGTCTATCTCACGGGGACACGCCCCGCATATACTCCATCTGCATCCATGACCGATCACGTCGACTGGGACCGCCTGGCACGATACGTCACCGGTGAGGCCACTCCCCGCGAGCGGGCGGAGGTCGAGCGCTGGGTCGCCGAGGATCCGGGGGCGCAGGCGCGGCTCGAATCCATCGCGCAGCGCTGGGCGGCCGCGGCACATCCGATCACGCCGGATGTGGATGCCGCGTGGGCCCGACTGGCGGCCCGGATCGAGTCGGACCGGACCTCCCCGGCCCCGGAGCGGACGCCGGCGGTGCGACCGGACGTCATTCCCATGCCGGTCCCACGCGGTGGCTGGCGGCGGGCGGCACGCACACTGCCGATCGCGGCCGCGATCGTGCTGGCGACGGGCCTCACCCTGGTGTGGCGCGCCCAGTATCGTGGCCCTGGTGCGTCGTTAGGCGCATCGGCCACCGTCGCCGCCGGAGAGACCCGAACCGGCATCGGCGAGCGGCGCACCCTCGACCTGGCAGACGGATCGGAGATCGTGCTGGGTGCGGCCAGTATGCTGCGCATCGACGAGGGCTACGGCCGGCCGGAGCGCCGTGTGTACCTGGCCGGTCAGGCGGTCTTCCGGGTGCGGCACGACGCGACTCGTCCCTTCCTGGTGCACGCCGCAGGAACGGTGTCCCGGGACCTGGGTACCGAGTTCGAAATTCGCGCCTACCCGGGCGATTCGACGGTCCGGGTGGCCGTGGTGAGTGGCACCGTCGGCGTGCTCGGCGATTCCACAACCGGCGGGACGGTGACGACGCTCCGGACACACGACGTGGTTCACCTGGGTGCATCCGGTACGCCCGAAGTGCTTCATGACCAGAACGTCGACCGGCTGCTGGCCTGGACCAACGGACGAATCGGATTCGACAACGCGCCGCTGACCGAAGTGGCCGGGGAGTTGGAGCACTGGTTCGACATCGAGTGTCACCTCGCCGATCCGGGGCTGGCGCGCCTCCACCTCACGAACACCGGCCTCCCGACCGATTCGCTGGACGAGGCGCTGCAGGTCATCCAGCTGTCGCTGAAGTCGCTCGGCGTACGGGTGGAGCGCCGCGGCCGCGTGGTGACGTTCTCACGCCCGGTGCAGCCGGCACCCGATACGGCAGGGGCCGGCGCGCCGCGACGCGCGGAGGCGGGTGGGTGAGCTTCGCCGCCGGGGTCCGGCGCGCGGTAGGCGATGCACTCGTTATGCTGGCGGCGGTCGGCGGGGCAGCGTGGCCGACAACGGGCGCCCAGACGGTCCCGAAGCTGGCGGTGGCCGACACCGGCGCCCGCGCTGCCGCACGGCCCGGCGACGTGCTGTCCCGCCGGGTTTCCATCAACCTGGACGATGTGCCGCTGGAAATGGCGCTGCGCGAGATCGCGGCGCGATGCGAGTTGCGGCTGTCTTATAGTAGTGACGTGGTGCCGGTCGACCGGCGCGTCTCTATCGCGCGCGAGTCAACCGCGGTCGGCGACGTGCTGCGGCTGCTGCTGCGCGGCACCGGCATCGACCCGGTAGTCACGCCGTCGGGCTACGTGGTGCTGGTGAAGTCTCCCACCGATCACAAATCCGGGAACTTCGTCACCTATAGCATCGGGACGGGTGGCAGGCTTGAGCGAACGGTCTCGAGACCGGCATTGCAGCCGCAGCTCATGGACCGGGTGATCGTGATGGGGACGCCGGTGGGTGGCGCGCCGGAGCGCGAGCTGGCCAGCGCGGTCACGGTCTTGACCTCCAGCCAGATCGCGGCGCTCGGCGCGCCGACGATGGAGGACCTGATGCGCGCCGGAGTGCCTGGCGTCGTCGCGTGGGACCTCGGCATCTCCGGACCCCTGGCCCAGATCGGCTCGGTGCGCGGGTCCAGCTCGTTCACGTCGAACTACCTCAAGACCTACGTGGATGGCGTGGAACTAGCGAGTCCGTACATGCTGTTCGCGATCGACCCGTTCAGCATCGACCGGATCGAGATCATCCGCGGGCCACAGGGGTCGGCCCTGTACGGGTCGGATGCGATCAGCGGGGTGGTCCAGATCGTGACCAGGCGGGGCATCCCGGGCCAGCAGTGGCATCCACATATCGATGCGTTGCTCACCGGCGGGGTGATGGAGAGCCGGTATGTGGACGGGGCGAGCGGCGTCCAGCACCACTCGGTGATGTTCTCGAGCGGCGGCGCGACCAGCTCGTTAGGCGTGGGGGCAACGTACGCATCGTCGGGCGCGGTGGTCCCGGGCGGGAGCGCCGGGACCCGGGGCACGTTCGGCGGGTTCCGTCACCTGGTCGGTCCGCTGCGCATCGAGGGAACGGCACGCTACGCCGACATCCGGTTCACCGCGCCCGAGAACCCCCTCCTGCGCGGCCAGGAGCTCCCGCCCTCCATTCGCCCGCCGGTGCGTGATCAGCACATCGAGAACGAAACGTACGGTCTGACGCTCGACGTCGGACACGCGCCGTGGTGGCGGCACACCCTCGTGCTGGGACTCGACCGGAATGCCGGAGCGATTCCGGTCCAGCGCGAACCGGCTACCGTGGCCGATGCCCTGCTCGGCGCCACCCGGGAACGGGCGAGCAAGTCGTCGGTGCGGTACAGCAGCACGTTCCGGCTCTTTCACCGCTACACGCGCGACGGCGGCGAGCGGAGCGGTGCCCTCACCGTCGGACTGGAGCGCTCGAACCTGGTGCGGGAGCGTCTCGGCCTCCGTTTCGATGTCACCGGCGCGGGTGACAGTCTCGGCGCCCTCTATCGCGACGACATCACCAACACCGGGGCCTTTGGCCAGTTCAAGCTCGACGTCACGCGTGCCCTCTTCCTCACCGCCGGCCTGCGCGGCGAGCGGAACAGCACATTCGGTGAGCATTACGGAACGGCCTGGTCGCCGATGCTCGGCCTGGCCTACACCCGCGACGTGGGCCCTGCGACCGCGAAGTTCCGTCTGGCGTACGGCAAGGGGATCCGGCCCCCTGCGCCGAGTGCGCGTCAGGCCATCTCCACCGTGAACTACCGCCAGGTGGCCAACGCGCTGCTCGAACCCGAGTCGCAGTCGGGCGTGGAGGGCGGCATTGAGCTCTACGCGGGCGATCGGGTGACCCTTTCACTGACCGGCTATTCCCAGCACGCGTCCGGACTGATTCAGGAAGTGATTCTGAACAAGGAGAATTCGCGCGCGATCCAGTATCAGAACGTGGGCCGGATCGCCAATCGCGGGGTCGAGCTGGAGGGGACGGTCCGGCGCGGGGCGTTCCGCGCATCGCTCGGCGTGGCGCTGACCGACAGCCGCGTCCGCGCGCTGTCGAGCACCTATTCCGGCGATCTGGCGGTCGGTGACCGCGTGCCCGAAGTGCCGGGCACCTCGGGCTCGGCGTCGCTCAGCTGGGACATCGCACATTCGGTGATCACGTTAGGCACGACTATGGTGGGGTCGTGGACCGGGTACGACTGGATCGGGTTCATCGGCGACCAGCTGGACGTGACGACGGCCGAGCCGTCGCTGCGTGACTACCTCACCCGGTATCCGGCAGTGGTGAAGCCGTTCATCACCGTCTCACGGCCTTTCGGACGGGGCCTGGAGTGGTTTGGTCGGGTGGACAACCTGACCAACGTCCAGCGCAGCGAGCGGGACAATCTGATGATCACGCCCGGCCGCACGATGACCATCGGACTGCGTGTGACGCGATAGCCCGTCGGAGGCCGGCCGCACCTCCCCGACGTAAACATCCTGCATCGGTTCTCGGGCGCACAGGCGTCTTGTTGGCCCGCGCCGTGCGCACCGTTTCCCGCCCCTGTATTTTCCTGCCGTCGATCCCGCCGTCCGGGTGGCTGAGTCCGGGCGGGCCGACTCTCGTTTCACCCTCTCCCTCCTGCCATGCGCCGAACCCTCCTCGCGCTCGTTCTGGTCGCCTGTGCGCACCCGGCTCCGTCCCCGTCCGACGCACGCGCCGGTGACGAGCTCACCGAAGAGCCCCGGCTCCCCACCGGTGTCCGCCTCGATCCGGACGGGCGCGCGTTTGCCATGGGGTCGATGCCGCTGGCGATGGCCTCCTCGCCCGAAGGGGACCGGGTGGCCGTCCTGCTCAACGGATGGCGGGAGCAGGGGCTGCAGATCGTCGATCCGGCGAATGGGCGGGTCACGCAGGACCTGCCGCAACCGGCGGCGTTCATCGGCCTCGCCTTCTCACCCGATGGCCGCTGGCTGTACACGTCGGGCGGGAATCAGGACGTGATCTATCGTTATGCGTGGAGCAATCGCCAGGCGACGCTCCAGGACAGCATCGTCCTGGCCGTCAAGCGGCCGAATCAGTCCGGCACCCGCTATCCCGCCGGACTCGCCATCTCGGCCGACGGGCGCGCGCTGTACGTGGCCGAGAACCTCGCCGATTCCCTGGCAGTGATCGATCTCCAGACCCGCAGCGTGACCCAGCGGCTGGCGACCGAGCGGTATCCGTACGGCGTGGTGGTCGGCCCGGGGGGCGACGTGTACGTCTCGGCGTGGGGAGGCAGCACCGTCTCGGTGCTGCGTCCGCAGGGCGGCGTCACCCGCCTGACGAGTGCAGCCCGATGGAGCGCGGGGCGTCATCCGTCGGCGCTTCTCCTGAACCGGGATGGTTCCCGGTTGTTCGTGGCGTCCGGCAGCACCGACCTCATCTCGGTGCTCGATACGCGGGATGGCCAGGTCGTCAAGGCGCTGTCGGATGCCGCACCCGCCGGGCCCCGTGAAGGAAGCACGCCTGACGCGCTGGCACTGTCGGCTGACGGTACGCGACTGTTCGTCGCCGAGGCCGACAACAACGCGGTCGCGGTCTTCGACCTCTCCGCCGCCACGGCCGGAGCGGCCGGCGCTGCCGGACCCGACACGCTCAGCGGGCGGATCCCCGCCGGGTGGTATCCCGCCGCGGTCGCCGCCCGCGGCGACACGCTCCTGGTAGTCAACGGCAAGGGACGCAACACCGGCCCGAATCCCGATCTCACCCAACCGGGCACGCGAACGTCTCCCACGCAGGCCACGGCCTACACCCTGGGCCAGCTCTCGGGCACAATGACTGTCTCCGTGAACGCGCGTGCGCAGGGGGCCGAGCTGGCGCGGCTGAGCGCCCGTGTTGCCGCCGCCAACGGATGGGGCAACCCGGCGCACACCGCGTCGTATCCACCCATCCGGTACGTGCTCTACATCATCAAGGAAAACCGGAGCTACGATCAGGTACTGGGCGACCTGCCGCAGGGCGACGGCGATACCGCGCTCCTGTTCTTTCCGCGAGACGTCTCACCCAATCATCACGCGCTGGCCGAGCGGTTCGGACTCTACGATCGCTTTTTCGTCAACGCCGAGGTCAGCCCGGACGGCCACAACTGGTCGACGGGAGCCTACGCGACCGACTATCTCGAGAAGACGGTGCCGTCGAACTACTCGGGCCATGGGCGCAGCTACGACTACGAGGGCACCAATCGCGGCCGCGTGCCGGCGGACGAGGGAGTGGACGACGCGGCGGAGCCGGCAAACGGGTATCTGTGGGATCTGGTCCAGCGCGCCGGTCTGACGCTTCGCAACTACGGCGAGTTCGTGGTTCCCGAGCGCATGGCCTCAGGCACCGGGGTTCCGCCGGGTTATCGGGGCGTGAAGCCGTTTCTGGTGGCGAATACGAACCGCGACTTCCCGGGTTTCGACCTCAACATTCCCGACCAGCGTCGCGCCGACATCTTCATTACCGAGCTTCGGCGGTTGGCGCAGCAAGGCGCGGTGCCGCGGCTCATGATCCTCCGGCTGCCTAACGATCACACCGCCGGCGGGCGTGCCGGGTCGCCCACCCCCCGCGCCTACGTGGCCGACAACGACCTGGCGCTGGGGCGCATCGTCCAGGCCGTGTCCGAATCGCCGGTCTGGCGCGAGACCGCTATCTTCGTGGTGGAAGACGACGCGCAGAACGGCCCCGATCACGTGGACTCGCATCGTTCCGTCTTCTTCGCCATCTCGCCCTGGGCCCGCCGAAGCGTCTATCATCGCTTCACCAATACCACCGACGTCCTGGCCACCATCGAGGAGATACTCGGCCTCTCGTCGCTGTCGCAGTTCGACCACTACGGGCGGCCGTTGCGCGACATCTGGAACACCACGCCCGACCTGCGCCCGTACGCCGCGCTCACACCCGGCGTCCCGCTCGACGAGCGGAATCCCCGTTCCGGGGGCAATGCCGAAGCATCCAGGAAACTCACGCTCGACTTCGAGGACACGGCCGATGAGGATCTGTTCAACCGGATCCTGTGGCGCGCGGTGAAGGGTGACAGTGTCCCGTATCCCGGAATCCGGCGAATGTCGGCGCTGGAGGCGAAGCGGAGTCGGTAGAGCAGCTGATAGCTCGTGGCGTATCCCTCATAGCGCACGGCTCGTAGCGGGTCGGTCATCTGCCTTTGGCCTTTGACCTTTGACCTTTGACCTTTGGCCTTTGACCTTTGGCCTTTGGCCTTTGACCCCTCTCACTGCCTCTCCACCAGCCGGTCGATGAGGAAACTCGTCTGCTCCAGGGCCTCGCGCGTCAACGGCCCGAAGAAATGCTGCGCGGTCTCGAACAACTGGTCGAACCGCTCCTGATCGCCGCTCCGCAGAGTTTCCGCGACCTCGCGCGCGGCGTCCTGAAACGCCGAGGTCACGGCGCCGGTCGCGGGATTCCGCATCTCCAGGGCACCGTACAGCTCCGGCGATTGCGCGAAGTGTCGTGCCGTCACGAACAACTCGAGCAGATACGCCGGCGATGTGAAGCGCAACGTTTCCTCGAGCGGGGTCCCCAGCCTCGCAAGCGTCACGCCCAGCACCTGCGTCTGGAAGTGCGTCAGGACCTGCACCACCGCCATCATCCGGTCGTGATGCGCCGGTGTGGTCTCCACCGTGACCAGACCGCGCGCCGAGAGCATCGCCTTCACCCAGCTGGCCCAGCGCTCGCCCCGTGCGGGACACAGCACCACCCGCTGGCCCTGCAGGGAATGCACATTGGGACCGAACATCGGATGCGTTCCGACGACACTTGCTCCGGTTGATTTCAGCATCGCGGCGACGGGCGCTTCCTTCAGACTCGTCACGTCCATCAGCAGGCTGTCTTCGCGGACATGCGGCCCCACAACCCGGACTACCTCTTCCGTGACGGGGATGGGCACGCTGACAATCACCACGTCGGCCACTGCGGCGGCGTCGGTGATGGAGAGCTCGGTATCGAGGTCGGCGATCAGCACCTGATGTCCGAGGTCGCTGAAGAGCCTGGCCATCGCGGACCCCATGCCACCATGGCCGCCAATCACGGCGACCGTGCGTGTCTCGGTGTCGTACGGCAGCTCGGCGCGGAGCGACGACTGGTACTCGCGGCTTGCCCGTAGCAGGAGCCGGAAGATGGCCTCGACCTCGGCTCTCGGCAGGCCCATGTCTTCGGCGCGGCGACAGCGGTCGTCCAATACTTCACGCTCGCGCTGCGCGTCCCGAATCCGCAGGCCGTGTCGTCGCTTGTATTCGGCGATTTCTGCCACGAGGTGCATGCGCCGGCCGGTGAGCTGCAGCAGTTCGTGATCGAGGACGTCGATCATCGCGCGCAGGAGGGGAAGCGGTCGGCTGGAAGGTTCGCTGGTCATGCGAGGAAGGTACCCGACGAGAAAGGCCAAAGGCCAAAGGCCACGGGGCAAAGGCCAAAGGCCAGAGGGCAAAGGCCAAAGGCCAAAGGCCAGAGGCCAGAGGCCAAGAGGCCAAGAGGCCAAGAGGCCAAAGGCCAAAGGCCAGAGGCCAGAGGTTTAGCCCGCTGGCCCCCGACGTGCCCGATGCCTTGGCCTTTGCCGTACGACCTACGACCTACAGTCCTATGGCTTCCGGCCTCCCTCACACCGGACCCTCCGACCCACGTATTCCCGCACTGTCGCCGCCTCCGTCCTCGCGGCCTTTACGGTGGCGCCGACAGCCGCGACAGGCGGCGCTTCATTCGGGAGCCGCAGGTTCACCGTGCGGACCACGGTATCGCGCCGGATCCGGAGTTCGGCGCTCGCCCCAGCGTCCAGCGGCATGGCGGCTGGCCGCCACAGCAATCCAACTCCGGCGACGTCCGCCGAATCGAGTGTCCGCGCGGCGTACCACACGGTGTCCCCGTCCACCTGCGCGATCGCGCTGTCGAGCGCCACGTGGTCCGGGAATCGGGGGCTGCTTCCCGCCTGGTCATCCGGCGTCGTGATTTCGTAGCATCCTGCGAATAAAATGACTCGCGCGCGGAGGTCGGCCGCGGTCGTTCCACCACGCGCGACGTCCTCTGCGGTGCGCGCGAACCCGAGCCTCCCCCGTTCCGCGCTCGGCACTGCCTGCCGCAAGGGGACATTCGACAGCTGATCACGACGGAACCGCGCCAGCGAATCCGTCGCGGCGCCCCCGAACCCGGGCGTAGCCGCGTTCAGCGCGCTTGCGGCCGCCTTCTTCGCGGCAAGCGCGCGCGCGCTTTCGGTGCCAGCGAGAATCCGCGCCTCCGGCGCAGCCGGCTTCGATTCGGCAACGCGACCTTGCTGGCCGGTGGAAGAATCCATCCGGTTCAGGCCGCGGGCTTGCTCATCCTTGCGGCGCGGTTGTTCGTTCGCCTGCGCACCGGTCGTGGCGATCCGGTCGGAGGCCGCGGGTTCGGTCGCCCGGGGGATGGGAGACACGGCAGGGTTTGCGATTCGCGCCGCGCTGGGGGGCTGGTCTCCCAGGTCGTTCATCGCGGTCACGCCCACGCGGCCGCGCTGCACCACCAGCATCGTCCCGGCGGCAACAAACACGATGGCGGCTGCCGCGACGACACCCGGGCGCGCCCAACGCGATGGCTTCCTTTCCGCGGCCGCCCGTCGCGCCCGCAGCGCGGCGAGCTGATCGCCGGAACCATTGTACCCGCCCGCCCCTCCTTCTCTCGCGGGGACCACGCCCGCGGGTACGTCGTCCAGGGCGGTGAGAATCCGCGATGCCGCGGCGATCAATCCGCGGGCCTCGGCCACCGCCGGCCCGCACGACTCGCACGACGCCACGTGCTCCTCGACGCGCTTCGCGTCGGCAGGCGCGAGCGCGCCGTCGAGCCAGGCGTGGATGGTCCCTTCGTCAGGATGCTGCATGATCTCCTCCGCCGGCGCGCCGCGCGACGCCGACCTGTAACGTCTCGTACACCTCGGCCAACCGCCGCCGCGCGCGGGACAGTGTCGTCCCGATCGAGCCCGGCGAAAGGCCTAACGCCTCGGCAATCTCATCGTAGCTCAGCCCTTCCTCGCGCATCAGCAGAGCCAGCCGGTCTCGCTCCGCCAGCGCCTCCACCGCCTGACGGGCGAGCGCTGCTTCCTGGGCCCGTTCCAGCGATGTGGGCTCCGGCTCGAACGTCTGGTCGCGCTCCTCTTCGGCAAGGAGGGCCAACCGGCGCCGGCGTCGCTCGCTCTTCCGTGCCTCGTCGCGAACCAGGTTGGTGGCCACGGCAAACAGCCAGGACCGTTCACTCGACAGGTTTTCCTGCCGGAGGGCGCGCAGGAACGTCTCCTGCGCGACCTCCTCGGCCCAGTCGCGGTCGCCCAGCCGCCGGGTGAGATAGCGGACGAGCGGGACGTGATAGGTGCGAAAGAGCCGTTCCAGCTCCTCGTCCTTCATCGGGTCACCAGGCCCTGACCAGGTCGGCCATCTCCCGATCGCTCAGCGACTCGGCGCCGTCAGGGCCGAACCGGAGCGCCACGTTGCGACCCACCACTACCATCTGATCGCCGAGCACCAGGACCTCCGACAGACCTGGCAGCCGGTTCACCAGGTCGAAATACAGCGGTGAGTAGGACTTCACGCGCACGATGCGCTGCGATGGAGTATAGCGCTGATCGATCCAGACGCCGTCCTGCAGGGCGAACCGACGCTCGCCGATCTGGCGCTGCCCGTCCTTGGCGGTCATCGCGCCGGTCGCCGAGACCGAGTCCACCTGTGCCAGCGACGTGGCTGCGCGCTGCACCGCTGCCTTCTTTGCTTCCTCGAACTGCACCTCGTTCGCCGCCGTGCGCACATCGCGCAGCCGGACGCCCGCGGTCATCGGGACCGGCTGCGGCCGGTTCGCCCCTCCGGCGTTGGCGTGGCCGGTCACCACCTGCTGCCCCGGTTCCACCACCAGATAGGAGGAGAACTCGGTCGGGATGCCGTACCGCTCGCCTAACGACTTTATCTCGGCGTCGAGCTCGCTGGTGCCCCCGTTCCGGCGCTTCTCCGCAGCCAGCCAGCCGAGTCGCTGGGCCGCCCACAGCCGCGGGATGAAGGCGTTGTTGCGTTCCCGACCGGGGAACTGCGCGGTGGCCGTCCAGCTCACTGTGCCCGTCACCTCCCGTGCTTCAACCCGCAGATGCGCTTCGCCGGTTCCGTCGTAGCGCGCCAGGAGGATCAGATCCTGGCCGGCGAAGAGATCGAGCGGGAGTGAGGGCTGCATCCGGCTGAGCCGGACCCCGTCCGCAATGACCCGGAGATCGGTCAGCACCGGCGTCGTGAGCCGCGACGCGAGCAGCGATACCGCGCGCTCCACCGACTCCCCGCTCCGCACGAACTGCGCCGTGCCGTGACCCTCGATCGCCAGCTGTTCGATCAGCGCCGAATTGACCTCGGCGCTCACCCCCACGCTGAACAGACGCGCCGTTCCGCGCCGGCGGGCGGCACGGGCGGCGATCGCGTCGGGATTCCGCTCCCCCACGGTCGGCTCGCCGTCGGTGACGAACACCACCAGCGGCAGGCGGTCGCCGTCCGCCGGGGTGTCGAGCGCCGCGTCGAGGGCACCGGAGATGTTGGTGGACCCGTCGGCGACGAGGTCGTCGAGGTACCGCCGCGCCGCGCCCAGGTTGGCCGCGGTGGCCGGCACGAAGTCATCGCGGAACGAGCGAACATCGGTGGAGAAATCAATGATCCGGAACCGGTCCCTGCCGCCTAACGTGGCGAGCAACGCGCGACCGGCAGCCTTCGCCTGTTCCAGCTTCGATCCGCGCATCGAGCCCGACACGTCGACCACGAAGGTCAGGTCGCGGGGAGTGGCCTGCCGCGGCGCTGACGGCGGACTGATGGTGATCAGCGCGAATCCGTCCTCCCCTGGATCGCGGTGGGTCAGCACGGTGAGCGACGCCGCGTTGGCGTGCCGCAACGGGAGCAGGATGGTGACTTCGCGCCCGCTGCCGCTGGCGGTGATAGTCCGTCGGCCCAGACGATCGCTGGTTCGCAGAGTGTGAGTGGGTGAGTACGGGTTTCCGTACTCCTCGGTCACTGGATAGCTCAGAGTGAAGGTATTCGGGGATTCGGCTCGTCCGGCGAGCGCATCCTCACGCTCTTCGCGAAGAATGGGTCCCGGTGCGGGCTGTGACGCCGGATCCGTGCCCCGTACGTAGTCCACCCGGAGCGCGCTCCCCTCACGGAGCGCGACGGTCTGGAATCGCACCACCACCCGCTTCTCCTCACCCGCCTGAATCGGGAAGATGCGCGCGCGCAGAAGACCGGATCCCATCCATTCCACGAGCGCGGGGTCGCGTCGCTTACGCACGATCTCTTCGTAGATGCGCCGCGCGTCGCCGGCGTTCATCGTCTCGCCCGATACCAGCTCCCCGTTGATCGACAGCTTGAGGTCCTCGAACGCGGCCCCAGCCGGAAGCGGAAAGATGTAGTCGGCTTCGCCCAGGCCGGCGCCCCGATTCACGAAAGTCTCGCTGATCTCGTACCGCAGCACCCGGTTGCCGAGATCCACGTGCACGGTGCTGGACGTGCGGACGATGGGGTTCCCCGTGGGGCACGGGAGAACTGCGACATCGATGCAGCGCCCGTCGCGGCAGGCGGGCGTGGGAGGAGGCGGGGTCGGGCAGGGCCGCGGGATGATTTGTCCCTGTGCGAGAAGACCGCTCGGAACGAGCAGGACCATTGCGGCCAGCGGCCAGAGAAACAGGCCCGGGAGGAGACCAGCGGAGCGTCGCATACGTTATCCTGGCTTGAGGTTCGCCAGGGAGACGCCGCCAGGCGGGGCAACTTGCACATCCGGGTACCGGGCAGGCTCCCTGGAGAAGGGGGCGGGAGCCCCGGGTGCCTCCGCCCGCCGATCGGATCCCGTCGACCGTCGGCCCACCGCGTCGCCCAACGTGGAGTCCGCTGGGTGGCGAGCCCACGCGCTGGGAATTGATGCCGGTACTTCTTCCGGAATCTCATGGCGCTGCGTTTCTTAGATGAGCCCCAGATGTCATAGGCTCCATTCGGCCGCAGCCGCACCTCGGAGATCTTCACGACCATGACACATCACCAGCTACACCGCGCCTCGGATGCTCGTCCCGACCCGCTCACCACGCACGCCGCTGAGCGCTCGCGCGCGCGACGACGGGTTGCAGGAGCACTCGGCCTTTCCCTCGTGGCCGCTGTTATCGCAGCGGCGTGCGCGAAGAAGGAAAACGCTCCGGCTGCCGACACGTCGGCCATGACGGCGATGGCTCCGGCGGTGACCGTGACCATCTCGAGTCCGGCCGAGGGCGACACCATCCACGGCGATACCGTGCATATCGTGCTGGGTGCCTCCGGCATCGAGCTCGCTCCGGCGGCGGAGGGACGGGCCGGCACCGCGCATCATCATCTGTACCTCGATACCGATCTGGGTACGCCGGACCAGCCCATCCCCGCTGGCACGCCGGGCATCGTGCATCTGGGAAAGGCGGAGACGACGTACGACTGGGTGAACGTGTCGCCGGGTCCGCACCGCATCATCACCATCCTCGCCAATCCAACGCACGTGCCGCTCAGTCCCCTCGTGGCCGACACGGTGCACATCGTGGTCGTGAAGAAGTAGTCGCATCGCCCGCCGACCACCCGGCGGGCCCTGCCTGACGAGTTCCGCATCAGGCTCGCACCGCCCGTCGTCCCGGTCGGGGCGGGCCATGATGCGCGTGGCTTCGGCGCAGTGCGCGCCGGCTCGCGGCGAAATTCGAGTCTGACCCCATTTTCCCGTGCCCCCTCGAGGGGGCACGGGCCTCTCGTTTCTCCGGCGCTAGCCGGCGGAGGCGAGCATCGCCTGCCGGATCAGACGGGCAATGATGACCAGGCCGGTCGACACGCCGACCAGCACGGTGCCGGTAAACATCCCCATGAAGCCGCCGAGCAGCGCGGTGTCGGCGGCGAGGATGAGGGCACTCACGAGCAGCCCCGAATCGGCGGGGATGCGCACGCGGACGGCGGCCAGCGTGAGAAAGGCCGCGATGAACAGCAGGTGCACCGGGAACATCAGCCACAGTCCTTCCAGCGTCGACGTCAGCGCCCGGTTCACTCCCGCCGCCCGGAGGGTCCGCGTGAGCTCCGGATAGGCGGTGGCCTGCAGGAGGGCGGTGCCGGACAGGATCAGCGCGGCGGCGACGAGGAGCCCGCGCCAGGGAGCGGGAAGCCGCAGCGGCATGACGGTGGCTAGCGCCGCCGCCGGCGTTCCATTTCGGCCGGCAGCGACGACCATTCCCCCGAGCGCGAGAGCACGCGCACGCCGATGAGGTTCTTGTCGGCGCGAGCCATGGTCTCCTCGAACGTCTCGCCTTCTGACCGCTTCGCCCAACCTAACGAGAATGCCACCGGTGCGCTGCGGGCCGCGGCGTGGTGCAGCCGGGTCGCCACGGTCTCAGTGCGCTCGGCGTTCTCGCCGCTGAGCACGATCACAAACTCATCTCCACCCATGCGAACCACCGGCTCGTCGGCGCGAACTTCGCGCATCAGAAACCGGGCCATCCGCCGCAGCACCTGATCGCCGTTCTGATGACCATGCCGGTCGTTGTAGACCTTGAAGTGATCGATGTCGATGTAGATGCAACCCCAGCGCGTCTCGGCCTGGTGCTCGAGGTCAACCTCGAAGTCGAGGAGAAACCGTCGGTTGTAGCAGCCGGTGAGCGCGTCGCGTATCAGCTGTTCGCGCAGCTGGCGCTCCAGCTCCTTGCGCGCCGAGATGTCGATCAGCACCCCGTGATAGAATACCTCACCGGATCCGGGATCCCGGACCTGATAGGTCGTGTCCAGCACCGTCCGCCGCTGCCCGTCGGGCCGCACGATCTCGAGCTCGAAGTCCCGAACGCTCCCTTCCCGCTCGAGCTCCTTCAGCTCGATCCGGCGCCGCTCCGGGTCGGCGAGCAGGTCGGACGCATGGAACTGTTCCAGCTCCTTGAGCGAGGACACGCCGAAGATGTCGAGGAACGCCGGATTGCAGTCCAGAATGCGCCCTTCCCGGTCGGTCACGTAGATCCCCTCACCCAGTGTGCGCGCGAGCAGCCGCAGCGTCTCCGGATCATCGAGACTGCGATACCGCCTGGGGTCATCCGTGGAGGGCGTCATCTGTGCGCGATACTGCGCCCGGCCGGCCGCGGATGCAAGGCCAGCGCAGCCGAAGCCGGCGCCTCCACCCGGGGGAAACGCTGACTTTCCCGCGCGCCAGCGGACCGCGACGAGCCCTTCACGACTCGCCGCTGTGAGGGCCGTGGTCGCCGGGCGGAGTGCCTCCGCGACCACCTGCCCCGTCGCCGCCAGCGCGATGCGCTATCTCGACGCGACGAACCGCCAGCGCGCCATGACTGTCGCCGTTATGGTGATGTCACGCGGTGAAATCGGGGTCTCCGCTCCAGCGGATGCCAGGCGAGCCATCGCGACCTGCCCGTACGGGATCGGTCCGGGACGATTCGGCTGCGCGTCGAGCCCCAGCAGCTCTCCCAACCGCCCGCCCGCCGCAGCCGCCACCGCCTCGGCCTGGAGTCTCGCGTCGGCCACCGCGTCGGCGAGCGCCTGACGCGTCGCATCACGATCGTCATGCAGCGTGTACTGCACGCCCGCGACCGTGGTGGCGCCCGACTGGAGGGCCGTATCGATGATCCGACTCACGAGCTCCAGCCGCCGCGTGTCGACGCGCACGGAATTGGTCGCGACGTACTGCGTATCGCGCATCTGGGGACCGTACTCGAAACGAATGGTATAGAACGCCGTCGAGATTTCCTCGGACGTGAGACCGATCTCGCGGAGCGCTTTCTGCACGGCGGTCATCCGATCGGCGTTGTCCGCACCGGCACGACTGGCGGTCCGGGCCCGTGTGTCCACCGCCAGCTGCAGGATCAGCTCGTCGGCTGGTACGGAGTGCTGGCCCTGTCCCGTGACGGCAATGGTGGCAACAGCGCTGTCTCCCGCTGTCGGGACCTGTGCACCGGCAAGCGGCGCCGCAAGCGCGATCTGCAAGAGGCCAAGCAGGCGCATGACTACTCCTCCGTTCAAGACGTGAAACAGAGCATACCCCGCCGATGACGAGGAGGTCATTCACCCAGACGGACACTGAGTGCTCGGTGCGGAATGCGTGAACTGGATGCTGGTACCGCTGCCAGGGTGCCAGGGTGCCAGGTGCCGATAGCTGATGACTGATCGCTGAAGACTGATCGCTGATGACTGATCGCTGATGACTGATCGCTGATAACTGATAACTGATCGCTGATCGCCTTCAACCGTCGATGCGCTCGAGCAGCACCTGCCCGGACATGCGCTGATATGCCGCGCGCCGCTCCTTCGACATCATCAGCCCCAGAATCCGCCACAGCCACGCACCCTTCATCTCGCGGTGCAGGCGGCGTGCCTCCTCCCCGGTCGAGCGGAACGCCACTTCGCGCCAGCCGAGTGGACGGAAGAAGTCCGTTCCCTCAGGCGGGAAGAAGCGCATGGGGGCATTCCCTTTCGCGAGCGCCGTTCCCCACGATTTCTCGATGAATTTGCGCAGCAGCGGACTGGCCAGGTCGATCACCCACCACCGGAAGCCGTGTTGCGCGTGCAGATCCGTGGCCAGCGCGCTCACCTGTTCGGGAGTGAGATACACCAGCAGGCCTTCGGTGAGAATCAGTGCCCTGGTCGCCTCCGTACCGAGGCGTTCGAACAGCGAGCGTCGTGCGTCCGCGTCGGTCAGATCGGTGAAGATCGATTCGTACCGACAGACCGGGGCGTCATCACGCAGCATGTCGGTCTTGTAGCGCAGGATCTCCGGCAGATCGACGTCCACCCAACGCAGTTCGGGGGGAAGCGGCATACGCCAGGGCCGCGCGTCCAGTCCGGCGGCGAGGTTGATGACCATGTCAGCGCTGCCCTGATGCACGCACTCCAGGATCAGGTCGTCGAACACGGCAGTGCGGACAATCATCGGCCAGGCCATGGCCCGGCCCCGTTTCAGGTGATCGACGATCGCCTCACCCCGCTCGCCGGCGAGGCGCCGGGCAAAGGGATCCCGGAATATCGCGTCCGGCCGCTCGCTCTCCATGGCTCGATAGACCGCGACCCAGCGAGCGGTGTCGCTGATGTGTTCGATGGCGATTGGAGTCTCCGGTTGGAGTGGTGCAGCACGATCGCCCACCCGGCGCCGGGCGGCACCGGGGCACATGAAGTATGAAGCACGCCCGCCGGCCTCGCGATAACTTTCCGATTCGCCGTCCACGTCTTCCGCTTTCCGCTCGTGCCGGAGTCGTCTTCGGCTTTGCCCCGACCTTTCATCCAGCGACACGTGGTTCACGCTTCCGAGACGTCCAGCACCCTCGACCTGCTCTCCATCAACACGGTGCGCACGCTGGCGATGGACGCCGTGCAAAAGGCGGAGAGCGGCCATCCGGGCGCCCCGATGGGACTCGCTCCGCTGGCCTACGTGCTGTTCACGCGCCATCTGCGGCACGATCCCTCGGATCCGACGTGGCCCAACCGGGACCGGTTCGTGCTGTCCAATGGCCACGCATCCCTGCTGTTGTACGCGTCGCTCTATCTGAGCGGGTACGATCTCACCCTCGACGACATCAAGGCGTTCCGGCAGTGGGGGAGCCGCACGCCGGGACACCCGGAGCATGACCTCACGCCCGGTGTGGAGACCACCACCGGTCCCCTGGGGCAGGGGTTTGGCAATGCCGTGGGGATGGCGGCTGCGGAGGCGCATCTCGCCGCCACCTTCAACCGCGATGGACACCCCATCATCGACCACCGCACGTGGTTCATCTGCAGCGACGGCGACCTGATGGAGGGGATCTCACACGAAGCCGCGAGCTTCGCCGGACACTTCAGGCTCGGCAAGCTGGTGGGCTTCTACGACGACAACCACATCACCATCGACGGCAGCACCGACCTCACGTTCAGCGACGACGTGGCCGGACGCTTCGAGGCTTACCACTGGCACGTGCAGCGCGTGGCTGACGTGAACGACCTCGATGCCCTCGACGATGCCATTGCCGCAGCCCGGGCCGAGGAAGGGCGCCCCTCGCTGGTGATTGTTCGCACGCACATCGGATACGGATCGCCCCACCGCCAGGACACCGCCAAGGCACACGGTGAAGCGTTAGGCGTTGAGGAAGTGGCGCTCACCAAGCAGAATCTCGGGTGGACGGCCAGCGAGCCGTTCACGGTTCCGGACGAAGTGCTGGCGCACTGGCGCCGTGTGCGCGACGCCGGCGCCGAGGCGCACGACGCCTGGCGCCGCGCGCTGATCGCCTACTCGAAAGCCTTCCCCGGCGACGCGAAGGAGCTGGGACGCCGGCTGCGCGGCGACCTCCCGGGCGGCTGGCAGAGCGCGATCCCCACGTTCACCAAGGAGAACGGCAGCGGGGCAACGCGCGCCTCGTCAGCCACGGTACTCAACGCGCTGGCGGCGCCCATTCCCGAGCTGGTCGGCGGCTCAGCCGACCTCAGCACTTCGAATCTCACCACCATCAAGGGCGCGCCACACTTCTCGGCGGCGAACTACGCGGGGCGCAACTTCGCCTTCGGAATCCGCGAGCATGCCATGGCCGCCATGATGAACGGCATGTCGTTGCACGGTGGAATCATTCCGTACGGCGGCACCTTTCTCATCTTCTCCGATTACATGCGTCCGGCCGTGCGACTGGCGGCGCTGATGCGGCGGCATGTCATCTACGTGTACACGCACGACTCCATCGGACTGGGAGAAGACGGCCCCACCCATCAACCCATCGAGCAACTGTCGTCCCTGCGCGCAATTCCCCACTTCACCCTCATTCGGCCCTGCGATGCAGCGGAGGTCGCGGAGGCGTGGCGTGTGGCGCTGCTGCACCGCGACGGGCCGGTGGCGCTCGTGCTCACCAGACAGAAGGTCCCGTTCATCGATCGGACCGGGCGCGGCGCAGCAAGCGAGCTGGCCCGTGGCGGGTACGTGCTGGCCGAGGCCCAGGGCGGCGCGCCGATGGTGGTACTGCTGTCATCCGGATCCGAAGTGCAGATCGCGCTCGACGCGCAGCAGCGTCTCGAGGCAGACAGGATCCCGACCCGCGTGGTGAGCATGCCCAGTCACGAGCTCTTCCTGGCACAGCCCGCGGCGTATCGCGAGGCCGTGATTCCCGTGGGTAGCACGCGGATTGCCATCGAAGCTGCCCACCCCATGTCGTGGCAGCGATTCGTGGGCGACAACGGCGCGGTCATCGGACTGGAGCATTTCGGCGCGTCGGCCCCGTATCAGCGGATCTATGAGGAGTTCGGACTGACGGCGGACCACTTGGTGGAGGTCGCACGGAGGCTGGTCACGTCCCTGAAGAGAGGGAGTCTGCTGAACGGCTGAGCTCGTCGCCTGGGGCTCCCGGCCTTTGAGCTATGGCCTATGGCCTATCACCTTTGATCCATGGCCTTTTTGGCCTTTGGCCTTTTGGCCCCCCATGTTGACACCCAGCAGCCCCGACATAATCGTGGCTGTCGCGGACCCCAGGACAAAACAGTTGAGAGACGCACGGCGTAAAGGCACCCGCGTGCTGTTGAACGGGATGCGAATTCGCGAACCCCCCACCGCCGGGGCCGGCTATGTCATGGCAATTGCCATGACCACGCTGATGTTCGCGCTGCATCACCAGCTGAGCGCGGTGCTGGGCGAGTTCGCGACGTACCTGCCCTTTATCATCGCCATCATCTTCGCGTCGTGGTTCGGTGGGTTCTGGCCCGGACTGATGGCAACGGTGCTGGGCGGCATCTTCGCCACGTACTACCTCTTTCCGTCGGGCGGGGCCACGGCGAGCGGTAACGTGATCCGCGCCGTGACCGTCCTGGTCTTCCTGGTGATCGGCGTATTGACCAGCGCGCTCAGTGAGGAGCTTCACGCGGCTCGACGCCTGCTGGAGCAGGAACAGGCGAAGATCCGCGAGAGCGAGGCGTTCAACGAGATCGTCGCCGAGTTGAGCAGTGACTTCGTTTTCAAGACTCGCCTGGAAGAGAGCGGCGCGGTGGTCGTGGAAGCGATCAGCGACGGCTTCACGAAGCTCTTCGGTTACACGCTCGCCGAACTGAACGCGCTCCTCCCCAGCCAGAGCATCATGCATCCTGACGATCGCCCGCGCATCGCGACGATCGCCGAGCGTCTGGCGGCCGGTGAGACGGTGGAGGCGGAGTCGCGGTTTCTGGCCCGCGATGCGCGCGTGGTATGCGTCCGGTATCGCATGCGCCCGGTCAGCGACCACGGCCGATTGACGCGGGTGTACGGCGCGGCGTCCGACGTGACCGCCGAGCGCGACGCGAACGCCGCGGTGCTGGCCAGCGAGCGACGTTTTCGCGTCATGGCCGACACGGTACCCTCGATCATCTGGACAGCTGCGCCGGATGGCGCGCTCACCTACGTGAATGACCAGTGGCTCAAGTTCTGCGGGCTCACGCCGGGCGCAAAGCTGCCGCACTGGCCCGAGCTGGTTCCGCACCCGGACGATCTGCCGCGCGCTACCGCCGAGTGGTCCAACGCGCTGCAGGAGGGAGGCGAGTACGAGCTCGAGGTGCGGTATCGCCGCCACGATGGCGTCTACCGGTGGTTCGTGACCCGCGCCCTGCCACTCAAGGATGAAACCGGCCACGTCGTCTCGTGGGTGGGGGCAACCACCGACATCGACGAACAGAAGAAGTTGCAGGAGCAGCTCCGGCAGGCCGATCGCCGAAAGGACGAGTTTCTCGCCACGCTGGCCCACGAACTCCGCAACCCGCTCGCGCCGGTGTGCAACGCGCTCGAGATCATCCAGCGCACCGACAGCGATCCCCTGCGCGAGGAGGCCTTCCACATCATCGAGCGACAGGTGGAGAAGCTGGTGCACCTGATCGACGACCTGCTGGACATGAGCCGGATCACCAGCGGGCGGCTCATCCTGCGACGGGAGCGGGTGGACCTGGCGACGGTGCTGCGCGACGCGGTCGAGGTCAGTCGCCCCCTGATCGACGCATCGGAGCACGCGCTCGACGTATCGTCGCCCGCAGAGCCACTGTACGTCTACGCCGACCCGACCCGTCTGGCGCAGGTGTTCGCCAACCTCCTGAACAACGCGGCCAAGTTCACGCCAACCGGCGGAACCATCTCGCTGGTGGCGGACCGTGAGCCGGATGGCATCGTGGTCACGGTCCGCGATACCGGCGTCGGGATTTCGCGGGAATTGATGCCGCGGATCTTCGACATGTTCACCCAGGGCGAATCCCTGCCCCGTCGGACGCCGGATGGCCTCGGCATCGGCCTGACGATCGCGAAACTGCTGGTGGAGATGCACGGTGGCCGGATCGAGGCGCGGAGCAAGGGACCGAAGTCGGGAAGTGAGTTCGTGGTGCACCTGCCCGTCTTCGTGGCGGAAGTCGCCGATCGCCCCACGGCCCGCGCCAAGCTGGTGAAGGTCGCGGCACACGCGCCGCCGCGGCGGATTCTGGTGGTGGAGGACAACGAGGATGCGGCGGCGAGTCTGGTGACGCTCCTGCGTCTGACGTCGCACGACGTTCGCGCGGCCAGTGACGGATTCGAGGCGCTCGCGGCGGCGGCAGTGGATCACCCCGAGGTCGTGCTGCTCGACATTGGCCTGCCGAAACTCAGCGGCTACGACGTGGCTCGTCGGATACGCGAGGAGTCCTGGGGAAAGGACATTCTCCTGGTTGCGATGACCGGGTGGGGCCAGCTGGATGACAAGCGCCGGTCGCGGGAAGCCGGATTCGATCTCCACCTCACCAAGCCGGTCGATCCCGTCGTCCTCGACGAATTGCTCGTCGATCCCAGGGCCGCCGTGATCGGCGGGTCAACCGGCTGACGGGCGGGGCGCGGTTTCGAGCTCCACGAAATGCGCCAGACGATCGACCGTGGTGCGCACGTCCTCGATCGCGGCCGCGGGATGGATGAGGCAGAAGCGCAGCACGGTGCGCCCGCGAGCCATGGTCGACGTGACCATCGCATACCCATCGGCGATGAGTCGCTCCACCACACGCTGAATGACCGTGCCCTGTTCGTCCCGTGTGAAGCCTTCGAGGCGCGGTGCAAACGTCACCACCGCCAGCTGGGCCGGGGTGACGACCTCCCAGTGCTTGTCTTCGCGGAGCAGTCGCTCCGCTTCCTCGGCCAGTGCGATCCCACGCTCGACTGCCTCGCGAAATGCCCGTACGCCGAACACGCGCAGTGACATCCACAGCTTGAGGGCGCGGAATTCCCGCGTGAGCTGCACGCCACTCTCGTAGAAGACGACCTCCCGCTCGGCGATGCGCTCCACGTCGTCGAGATACGAAGCCTGATCCTCGGGGTGGACGGCAAACGTGGCACGGAGATGCCGCGCGTCGCGCACCAGCAGGCAACCGATCTCGAACGGCTGGAACAGCCATTTGTGCGGGTCGAGCGTGATTGAATCGGCGCGTTCGATCCCGGTCAGGGCCCGCCGGCCGCGATCGCTGAGCATAGCGGCCGCGCCGTACGCCCCGTCCACATGGAGCCAGAGCTTCTCCCGGGCACACAGGTCGGCGATGGCGCCCAGAGGGTCCACCGCACCGGTGTTCGTGGTGCCGGCGTTCGCGACCACGCAGAACGGCCGCCGGCCGACCAGCCGGTCGGCAGCAACCGCCTCGCCCAGCACACTCGGATCGAGCCGCTGCGATTCATCGGCCGGCAGCATGCGCTGCTGCGAGTCGGTGAATCCCAGCACCCGGAGCGCTTTGGCGAGGGAGTTGTGCGTCTGGTCGCTGTAGTACACGACCGCCTGCGGATCCGGGTCGCCGAGCAGGACGCGCCGCGCGGTGGCGATGGCACTGAGATTCGCCATCGAGCCACCGCTCACGAACAGGCCCCCCGCACCCGCGGGCAACCCGCATTCCTGTCGCAGAAAATCGATGGCCTGCACCTCCACGGCGCCGGCGCCCGACGCCGCCAGCCAGTGTCCGGCGAACACGTTGAACCCCGACGCCAGCGCATCGGCCATGACGCCCACGAAATTCCCCGGACCCGGGACGAATGCGTAGAACCGCGGGTGATCCACGTGCATCATCGCGGTCAGGACTTCCCGTTCGACCAGCGACAGGACATCGCCCGCCGGCGTGGGATCGTCGGGGAACCCGCGGCCGAGAGACTGTTCGAGGTCGGCTCGCGTGCGTTGCAGAGAAACGCGGGTCTCCGGGAGCGAGGCGAGATGCGCGATGATGATGTCGACCACGCGATACCCCAGCGTCCGCATCTCGCTGGGGGAGAGCCTGCAGCAAATCGCTGGCCGTGCTCAAAACGGGTTATCCGGCAGCACCACGAATGGCTCGCGGTTGGCCGCCACGCCATCCAGGTGCAGCATGGCGATCCCGACGCCGGACGCCCCCTGCATCAGGCCGGTCTGCGCGATGAGCACGTCCGGTTGGACGCGGTTCTCCGCCTGCGTCCACTTCGTGCCATCGTTGTCGGTGGAGCCGCGTCGCAGCGTGTCGGCGGTGACGCGTTCGGCGAACTCCAGGTGGTGCGGCGCTCCGTCGCGGCGATGCAGGTCCACGAAGAACTCCACCACGCCGCAATTCCCGCAGCACTGGCTGATGTTGTTCCAGAACCCGGGCGAGCGTTCGGGAACGTGCATGTCGACGATCGCCTGGGCGAGCTGACCCACGCGGGCCTCATAGGCCGGATCGGCGGTCGCCTGGGCCAGTCGGCGATAGAGCCGCGCGGTACCCGCCGGGCCATGGCACCAGCTCAGGTAGTAGAGGTGCTCGTTTCCCGGCTCGCTGTGGAAGACCATCCGGCCATCGTCAGGCGTGGGCACCGCGATGGCGTCAAGGTAACGGGCGCCGGCCGCGGCGACATCGAGGAACGCCCGGTCACCCGTGGCATGATGCAGCGTCGCCAGGAAATACGACACGCCGGCCGTGCCGTGCGAGAAGTTGGGATAGTTGCGGGGAATCGCCGGCGAGACGAGCCACTTCATGCCTCCCCGCTCAGGGACTCCCCGCTCGATGAGGCGCCTCCCTGCTTTCACGGCGAGCGCGCGCGACTCCGCATCACCCATTTCTGCGTCCGCCCACAGCAGGAACAGGCCGATGCCCGCGCTGCCGGAGATGATGTCCGTGCTCTCGGACCACTCCACGCCTTTCCCAGCCGGCTGGGCCGCCTGTTTCAACAGGGTCAGCGCACGCAGCGACGCCTCGCGGTGCCGTGCCTCGCCGCTGGCGCGATGCACCATCTCGAGCGTGTAGGCGATGCCGGCCATCCCCGTGTACAGCCCCCCGTCACCGAGCTTGGCGTTTTCCGGCAGCATGGCCGCAAGCCATTTCGCGCCCGCCTGTGCCTGCGCCAGCGCCCGGTTGTCGCCGGTGGCATGGTGCAACTCGAGGTAGAAGAGCACCACGCCCGGCGTGCCCGTGTAGAGATTCGACTGGATTCCGGCGGCATCCGCGGGATTCCACGGCCATGCGGTTCCCCGTTCGCTCTGCTGCGCGAACCGCGCGATCCAGTGTTCCGCCCGGAGCGCGGTGTCGACCAGGTTCGAACCACGGAGCGTCGATCCCGTCAATACCCACGGAGTCGCTCCGGACCATTTCAATGGCGGCAGGACCGTTGCGGCCGACACGGCGAGCGCACCGCGGAGCAACTCGCGGCGTGTGAGCGCCTCCGGTGCGGGTGCTGTGGAAGGAACGTGCATGACCGACCTCTGGAGGAAGCCGCGGACCTGACGATACGATAGAGCGCGGCTGGCGCCGGCGCGAGAGCGGCGCGCCGGCTGTGATCGGCCTCACCCGTCGCACCAGGCGACATATCCCGAACGCCATTGCCGTCACGCGCTGGCGGCGCATCCAGGAGACCTGCCCATGCCGCGTCCCACTCACGGCCTCGTGTACATCGGCATCAAGGGAACCGTCGTCGCGCTCGACCGTCGAGACGGCAGCGAGGCTTGGCGCACCCTACTGCGGGGTTCGATGGCTCGCTCATCGGCGTTCGTGTGCGTGTTCCGGGACGCCGACGTGCTCTTCGCGACCTGCGGGGGCGAGGTCTACTGTCTCGACCCACTTACCGGCACGCTACTGTGGAAGAATCCGCTCAAAGGGCTTGGACTGGGGCTGACGTCGCTGGCGGGCGAGTCCGGGATGTCGTCATCGAGTGTCGCCGCAACGGTGGCGGCAGAGGTGCGCCGCCAGTCAGCAGAGGCAAGCGCCGCGGCTGCGAGCTGAGCGGAGGAGCCATGTGGCCCGCCCGCTGCTGATTACCGGTCAGTTCCACTTCAATCCGCGCAACTGATCGAGATTCAGATTTCCGCCGGACAGCACGGCCGCCACGCGTGATCCCGGCGGCGCTTTGATCAGCCCGTGCAACAGCGCCGCGACGGGCGCCGCCGCGGCGCCCTCCACCACCAGCTTGCATCGTTCCATCACCCAGATCATCGCGTCGAAGATGTCGCGATCGGGAAGCGCGACGATGTCGTCGACGAAGCGCTGCACCACCGAGAAGTTGAGTTCCCCCACCCGTTTCACCCGCAGACCGTCGATGATCGTGTTGCAGTCGATGGTCACGAGTTTCCCTGCCCGGATGCTTTCCTTCATGGCCGGTCCGTCCGACGACTCCACGCCGATCACTCGCGCACCCGGATTGCGGGCTTTCACCGCCATGGAGACGCCGGAGATGAGACCCCCGCCGCCGATCGGCACCACCACCACGTCCACCTCGGGCCAGTCCTGCACGATCTCGAGCCCCAGGGTGCCCTGTCCGGCGATGAGTTGTTCGTCGTCGAAGGGGTGGACGTAGGTCAGGCCCTCGGTGCGCACCAGTTCCCTGGCCTTCTCGTCGGCCTCGTCCCAGATGGTGCCGTGGAGCACGACTTCGGCGCCGTAGCCACGGGTGGCCGCGATCTTCGAGGGGGTGGCGTTCTCCGCCATGCAGACCACGGCGCGAATCCCGTGGATCCGTGCCGCCAGCGCCACCCCCTGCGCGTGATTCCCCGCCGACGAGCACACCACGCCGCGCCGTTTCTGCTCCTCGGGCATGAGGGCGAACTTGTTGAGTGGGCCGCGGATCTTGTACGACCCCACACGCTGGAACAGCTCCGCCTTGAGACGGACCTCGTACCCGGAGAGTTCGCTCAACTGGCGCGATCCGAGCAACGGCGTGCGGTAGATGTGCGGCGCGATGCGGGCGCGCGTTGCCTCGAATTCGCGAAGCGAGAGCGTGAACATGGGCACGATGGCTGAGGGAATGCTCCCCAATGTACCGCCGGGACCGTGGAGGCTAGCGCCTGATGGTAAACTGGAACGACTGTTCCACCAGCTGTCGCACCTTCCTGCCGCGCGCTTCGGCCGGAAGGAACCGCATGCGGATGAGTGCCTCGCGCACCGACTGCTCGAGCAGGGCGTGGCTCGAACGTATCACGGTCACCGAGCCCCGCTCCACGGTGCCTAACGTATCCACCACGAAGCGCACCGTCACGCTGCCCTCGAAGCCGGCGGACGAGAGCGCCGGCGGGTATTGCGGCGTGGGGTTCCCGCGAATGGGCTCCACCGCCCGATCGACGGCGCTCGCGTCGAACACCCCGCCGGACGGGAGCGACGGGGCCGGCGATATACCGGGATCCCCGAAGCCGATGGGTGACCCGATTCCGTGGCCTGAAGGATCGAGCGCCGGGGCCCGGATGGATGGCTCCGGCAGCGTTGGCAGGATCACGGATGGTACGGGCAGGCTGGGGACGGTCGGAGCCCGGGGCGGCAGGGCCGCCGGCGTGGACAACGCCGTCCTGGGAGTGGGCTCGGGCCGGTGAAGCGCCGCGAACTGGATGGGCACCACCTCCGGAGGAGCCGCGGCCGCGCTGGAGGGGCGCGCGTGCGCCGCGAACAGCAGGATCAGGAGCGTCGTGTGACCGGCGGCGCTCACGACCACCCAGCCCGGACCGCGGGCATGCGGGTGAACCGATTCGGGCAGCGTGAGATGCATGGTGATCTCCGAAGCCAGGGTGAGCAGGCACAAGCGCCCATCGCGCTCTCCGTCATTGTTCACCCGGCAGGTGACGCCGTCATGAGGGATGGATTACACGAAGATGAATTCTCGATGAAGAAGTGGTCGACGGCTTGCGGTCCGCCGCCATTTGGGACAGTGTGACCCATTGGCTGGCGTGCGCGGCGGAGCCATGTGGACGCGGCGAGGGGCGATCTGTGCGGCACCGTCGCGTCGCCGCTGAAAGTCGTGACTCTCATCGCCGGCCGACGGGATTCCATGAACCAACGGTTGCCGAGACTCCTCGTCATCCTCGCCCTCTGCGCACCGGCCGCACCGGCTGCGGCCCAGCTGGTGCGCGGCACGGTAACCGAGCGCGCATCCTCGCTGGCGCTGTCGGGAGTTCTGGTGTCGCTGGAACGTCCGCCGATTGCCGGTTCTCAGGCACCGCCGGTCGTGCTGGCGTCCGTTCTCACCAATGAGCGCGGTGAGTATTCGGTGAAGGCACCTGGCCCCGGACAATACGTCGTGACGGCGAAACGCATCGGGGTACGCCGCTTCGTCTCACCGGTCCTCGCCCTCAGTTCCGGCGAGACGCAACGGATCGACGTCGAGCTCGATGCGGTGCTGTACACGCTGCCCGAAGTCGTCGTTTCGGCGGCCAGCTCGCTCTGTCTGACGCGCTCGAATCAGGCGGAGCAAGTCGCGTCGCTCTGGGACGAGGCACATACGGCGCTCACCGCCACCCAGATCTCGCTCCGCGACCGGCTCTTCAATGGCCGCATCTCGCGCTACGTGCGCGAACTCGATCCCCGAAATCTTCGCGTGCTGAGCGAGAGCCGCTCCGACATGAAGGGAATCCTGGACAAGGGATTCTCCGGATTGAGCGGCGACTCGCTCTCCAAGGTGGGTTACTGGCGCGAAATGCCGGACGGTTCCACCATCTTCAATGCGCCCGACGCCGACGTGCTCAGGTCGGACGCCTTCCTGCGCGACCATTGCTACACATCGGTCAACGGTGGCCGGGACCGGCGTGGGATGGTCGGCATCGCGTTCGAACCGGTGAAGACCCGCCAGCTCCCGGATGTGCGCGGCACGATCTGGCTCGATGCCAAGACCTTCGAGCTTCGCCTGGTGGAGTTCCACTACACGCGTCTCCAGACCTCCGGAGATACGTCACACGTGGGCGGCGAAGTGCACTTCGCTCGACTCAAGAGCGGTGCCTGGATCGTGCGGCGGTGGTTCATTCGCATGCCGCAGTTCGCCCACTACAGCGACGCGCCGGTGGGAGTCGATCCGCGCATGCCCACCGTCCTGATCCGCCCCGGAATCTACCGTCTCATCGAGGAAGGCGGCGACGTCTACGCCGAGGGCATCCGCATCTTCGAGAAGCCGGCTACCATAGCTGGCGTGGTCGTCGACAGCACCGGAGCGCCGCTGGCCGGTGCCACCGTGCGCCTGGCGGGAACGCCGTTCACCACCGCGGTCGACAGCGCGGGGCGCTTCCGGCTCGACAGCCTGCCCGCCGGGAGTCACACGATCATTGCCGAACACGCGGCGTATTCCGCGCTCGGCATGCCGGCGGCCGACGAGACGGTCTCGCTCGACGAGGGGGAAACGCAGCGCATCACGCTCCGCGCGGCGACCACGTCGGAGATTGCGGCACGGTTGTGTGACGGCAAGACGCCGGCCAGGGGACATGGCACGCTGCACCTGACGATGATCGATGCCGATCGGAATGCGCCGCTCGATACGATGGGGGTCTGGGTTCACTGGACGGCTCCCGACGTGGCCGAGTCGGAGCCCGCCAGCGTGAGGTTCCCCGGGCAGCAATCACGCACCGACGCCAGGGGCATCGTGGTGTTCTGCAATGTCCCCACCAGGATCCCGATCGAGGTGGAGACGGTGCGTGCCAACGATCGCACGGTGCACATCACGCAGATCACCCTCGGCCAAGGCGAGATCTCCGCACGGACCCTGCGGACCCGGCGGCCGAAGTAGACGGTCAACCCGGAACCGTCTGTGTGGCTCCTCCGCACGGTCTCCCGGAGGTTGAACCGCAGTGCCCGCGCTGCCGGGTGGCAATTCGCGCGCACGGTGTGCCTCGGCTGGCCGTCGGTACGTTGTCCGCCCGCCTACCGGCTGGTCGCCTCACGAACCGCCGCTGTCACGCGGCCACACTTGGCGTGGGCGCTGCACGCCACGTGCACGCGCGACGAATCCACGCGCAGCCAGAGCGCTCGCATGCTGGCCCGGCTCCGCGCCACATCATCCGAGAACTCGGGACGCGCCCCGCGAAACCCGGTCCACGGCCGCCAGTTGATCGCGTCGCCCGCGAACAGGACGCTCCGCATCAGGTACGCGGTGCTGCCCGCGGTGTGACCCGGCACGCCGAAGGCCAGGACGGTGTCGCGACCGAAGGCGAATGCCGTGTCCGCGCCTAACGCCAGCACGTGCAGCTCGCCGGGTTGCGGCCCGCGGGTACGGCACCAGGCGATCGCCAATACGCGGCAGCAGCCCGCGATACCGGGCCGTTCCCGTGAAGAACGGCACCTCCGCCACGCCGAGTACGAACGTGGCACCACGCACGATGCGCCAGGCGGCGGTATGATCACGATGCGCGTGGGTGAGGAAGACATAGCGCACGTCGGAAGGGGTGGCGCCAAGCTCGGTCAGCGCCTGCCGCATCTTCCGCTCCGCCCCACCCCAGCCCAGGTCGATGGCGATCACGCCGCTATCGGTGGCCGCCAGATAGACCATGCTCGCCCACGGACCACCGGTGATGACCACCCGCGCCCCGGACTCGTCCACCAGCCGCAGGCCGCGCGTGCAGCCCGGGAGCGACAACGCCAGCGTCGCGACCAGCACCGCGCTCCTCACGCGGTTCGTGCGACGCTCCGATCGCGGAAGGTGCGGCTGGCTGCCAGGAAGCTCTCGAACAGGCGCCGTGTATGCGCGTCGGCGGACTCGAACACCTCGGGGTGCCACTGCACACCCACCAGGTACTGATCGCCCGGCCCCTCCACTCCTTCCACCAGCCCATCGGGCGCAGTGGCCGCCGGGACGAGCGTGGGAGAAAGGTCCTTGATGCCCTGGTGGTGCATGCTGTTGACCGCGATCCGATCACGGCCCATCGCCTCGAACAGCCGCGTGCCGCTGTGGAGTGCGACCTCGTGCGCCAGGTAGTCGCGCGTGTAACCGTGGGTCGGGAAGTAGTCGTGGCGAATGGAGCCGGCGCGCTCCGTCCCCAGATCCTGATAGAGCGTGCCCCCGAGCGCCACATTGATCACCTGCAGTCCGCGGCACAGTCCCAGCAGCGGTTTTCCGTTGTCGATGGCCCACCGCGTGAGTTGCAGTTCCACCCGATCCCTGACCTGGTCCGTGCGGCCGAGGCGCTCATGGGGAGCCTCACCGAAACAGGCCGGGTGCATGTCCACGCCCCCGGGGATGAGGATCCCGTCGCACACGTCGTACACGCCGCGCAACACGTCGGTGGCATCGTCAAACAGGGGAATGAGGATGGGTGCTCCACCGGCGTCGGCCACGGCGTCATAGTATCGCTGATTCATCACCACCGACGCGGGCAGTCCGGGGGGAATGCCATCGATCGCCTGCAGCGTCTGGGTGGTGACTCCGATAATCGGTCGCATGACTGCGTGTGCCGTCAGCTCGGCGGCGGCCCGATCTCGGGAGCGAGCGCCTCGGGCCTGGACTGCGAAACCGCGCGATAGTGGGTGTCCTTCACGGCGCCTGCCGGCTCGTGCGGTGGGTGAACGCCTTCCTCCGTCTCGGTGATGAGCCGGTCCACCACCGCCTGCAGACTCCCCGTCTCCCCGAAGGTAGCCAGTTGGCGATCCGCACTGGAGCCGTGCTCCAGAATGTGCTGGGCGTATTCCACTTCCCGCCGGCTTCCAAGCTCATCGACCACGTCGCCCAGGAACCAGTCGAGAAACTCGCGAATCAGCGCGGGGGCGGGCAGTTCCGTTTCGCGGCCGAAGTCGATCAGCTTGCCATCGAGACCGTAGCGTACGGCGCGCCACTTGTTCTCTTCGATCAGTTCGGCGGGATAGATGCGGAAGGTGACGTTGTCCCGGCGCATCTTCCACAGCTTGAACACCAGCGCCTGCAGGATGGCGGCAATGCACACCGCTTCCTCGACGCGGGTGCAGACATCGCACACCCGGAATTCGAGAGTCGGGAACTGGTGATGCGGGCGCACGTCCCACCAGATCTTCGACCCGTCGGGGACGCAACCGGTGGCGACCAGGGTGCGGAGGTAGGCCTGGTAGTCGTTCCAGGAAGCGAGGAAGGGCGGGATGCCGGTGCGCGGGAACGCGCGGAAGATGGCACTCCGATACGACTTGAGGCCGGTGTTGCGTCCGATCCAGAAGGGCGAGCTGGTGGAGAGGCAGAGGATATGGGGGAGGACATAGCGCGAGACGTTCGCGCAGTCGATCAGGAAATCGCGATCCTCGATGCCGATGTGCACGTGCGTGCCGAAGATCAGGAGTTGCTGGGCAAGCTGCGCCATCGCCTCACGCGTGCCGATGTAGCGTTCCAGCGGCGTGATCTCCTGCTCGGCCCAGTGCGAGAACGGATGCGTTCCGGCGGCCGCGATCTTGAGTCCGTTCCTGGCCGCCAGTTCCATCACGCCGCGCCGGAGCGCGAGCAGTTGGTCGCGCACGGCGCCGGGTGTGTGACAGACGTTGGTGCCCACTTCCACGATCGACTGGTGCAGCTCGGGCTTCACCTGTCCCATGATCAGGTGATCGGCCTCGAGAATCTGCGTGATGTACGACTGCAGCTCCCGGGTGCGGGGATCGATGATCTGGTATTCCTCTTCGACCCCGATCGTCAGGCTTGGGCGGTTCATGCGGAGGTGTCGGGCAGGGGAGACGCCATCATGGCGCGGCGCGGCCGACGGATCAACCTCGCCGGTGGGCCGGCGTAACCTCCGGATCCCGGAGCGCGGCGTCGGCGGACGGCGAAGGGCCACGCCGGTGCCATGCCGGGCCTGTGGCCGCCGTGCCGGCCGGGGCCGCCGGTCCCCCTCACCGCTTCTCCACCAGGAACGTGGGCACCGTGCTCCCGCCGCCGGCGGTCACGTTGAGCAGCGTGTCGGTCGACAGCCGCGCCAGCATGCCCTCCATGTAGGCACCGTTGGTGATGAACGGCGCGGTATCGTACTGCCGCTCGAGAATCTGCAGCCGGCCGTCGACCCAGCCGGGATACGGTTCCGATGGCACGGCCACCTGTTCCTGGACGATGAACGGCTCGGCCAGCGCGTTGCGGACCGCCGCCTCCCACTGGCTCCCGTCCACGCGCCAGCCCAAGGTGATTCCCCGCCCTCCGTAATCATCGTTAGGCTTGAGCACGAAGCGCTCCCGCTCACGGATGATGAACGGCACCAGGTCCACCGCCTCGTCCCGGCAGGTCGTGTGGCGCTCTTCGACCACCCGGGTCCACGGGATGCAGTCGGCGATGGCCCGCCGCTCGGCAGCCCCGAACAGATGCGCGTTCCGTTCGTCGCTCAGCACCGCGAGGCTCGCCTTCTTGTGCAGGATCTTGCAGCGGAATCCGTCCACCATGCACACCGCGCCGTCCCGGACCGCCCGCACCACCGGCGAGTCGAGCCCGCACCGGGTCACCAGCTCGCTGATCAGCACCCGCTTGTAGATCAGGGTGACCGGGGTCCCACCGATCCACAATTGTCCCTGTCGATAGTCCGCCTGGCGCGGGTCACCGATCACGCACTCGATTCCAAGGGCCAGGAAGTGCTCGGCGTACAACTCGAACTCCGTACGCGTGGGCACGTCGTGCCAATCGAGGATCGCGATCCGCGGACGATCGCGCGAGCCGGCGAACTGATAGTAGGCGTCCAGCAGTGCGCCGATCACACCCTGCCGACAGGGCACCGGCAGGATCTCGTAGTCCGCGGCGAAAGCGCGCATCGCCGGCAGATCGAGAAAGACCTCTGCCAGCGCGTCGCTATAGGCCGCACCAGCCGGCGTCTCGGCATTGTACTCCGTCAGGCCCAGGACGTCCGTATCGGGCGCGTAGAAGAAGTCGAGCCGCGAGGTCGGGCTTGGCGCATCGAACCGGGGGTCTGCGGCGAGGAGTGCTTCTTCCCACTCCCCGAGCCGGAACTGCGTCCGGAACCCGCGGTCGATCATTGCCCGTTCGTGCGCGGCGCGAAACGCCCGCATGAGCGGCACGATGCGCCCCTGGAGTCGCCGATAGGCTTCGGCGGTCAGCAGACGCGGCCGCAGCACCGTGCACAGTGGCCGGTCGCCGAACACCAGCCCATGCCGGCGCAGCGCATGGTCCAGGTGCTCGGCTGATGCCTCCGCCAGCTCCGGCGTCAGCAGGTCGTGGTATCGCGCTATGGCGTCGTGCAGCACGGCGGGCAGCGGGACAAAGGCGGTACGATCCTGCTTCCGACGCGATGCCTCCTGCGCGCCGTCACGTCAGCCCACCGGCGACTCCTGATCACCGCCCGTCCGCGGTGGATCATCGTGCGACCGGGGATGGCGCCGCGCTGCGATGCGCATCGTGGCTGAACAGCCGACTCCAGTGGAGTTCGGCGACCTGGAGGTGTGCCGTCTTCGCCAGGCGAATCGCCATCGTCGCCATTTTCTCCACCGCCCACTCGAAGTACATCGGCGTCAGCGAATACACGTCCATGTCCGGCGCCGGGTTCATGAAATCGATCGCGTAGGGGATTCCATCGCGAATGGCCCACTCGATCGAGTTCATGTCGTAGCCTAACGCGCGGACAATGGTCAGCGAATCGGTCACCACGCGGGCCCCCAGCTCGGGGGTGAGGTGCTCGTGCTCCACCAGATACTTCCGCGCACCGGGGTCGTACTTCATGGGCAGCACTCCCTGCCGGCCAATGCACAGGCAGCGCACGAAGTGGTCCCACTCGATGAACTCCTGCACGATCATCGTCAGCCGGCCAGACTGATCGTAGCGGTGGATCAGCTCGTCGAGCGAGCGGCAGACGTGCACCTCCTTCCAGCCCCCGCCGTGCGCATCCTTGAGCACGCACGGCAGCCCCACCCAGGCGACGATTTCCTTCCAGTCCAGCGGATACCGGAGGTTGCGCAGACTCTCGTGCGGCACGATGCCCTCGATGTAGTCCTTGTTCGGCAGGAGCACGGTCCTGGGCGACGCCACGCCGAGGCGGCGGATCAGCGCCGCGCCGAAGAACTTGTCGTCGGCCGTCCACATGAAGGGGTTGTTCACCACCGTTCGTCCGTCCAGCACCGCCTTCTTGAGGTACGACCGGTACATCGGCACCTCGTGCGAAATCCGGTCGATGAGGACGTCGTACGGCGAGGGCGCGTCGTGATGCTCGCCCCCGATCTTCGCGTATTCCGCAGTCACCCCCTGGTCGCGCTTTTCCACTTCCTCGATGAAGGCGGGCGGCCAGGACCACTCTCTGCCCACGAAGAGGCCGATGCGTTTCGACATGGTGGCGTTGGGCTCCATGAACGGTGGATGCAGCGGATGTGGCCATGGCCTATGAGCGATGACCTATGGCCTGTGGCCTCTCTAATGCCCCCCCATGTACCTCACGATCATCTGCTCCCAGTACGGCCAGTCGTGGCACCAGCCGTCCCACACGCGGAGGGCGTTGCCGATTCCCCGGCTCCACAGCACGCCCGAGAAGTCGGCATTCTCCTGGTAGTGGGGATCTCCCCGCCCGGTCGCGATGATGATGTCCTGCCGCCGGAAGGCGTCGAGCCGCTCCGGGTCGTGTTCGTGCTGCATGAAGTCGAAGGGATTGCAGGCATACACGTTCTCGTCGGAGTACCCGTCGGTCATCTCCTTGATATCGTAGAAGCCACTCATCCCGATGATACGGTGAACCAGGTGCGGATGACGCAAGCCGAATGTCATCGCATGGTACGCGCCGAAACTGGCCCCAGTGACGATCACGAATGGGGTCGCATTGATGTACGCGGTGAATGGCAGGAGTTCCTCGTGCAGATAGCGATCGTATTGCAGGTGCAACCAGGCGCGGTGACCTGGATGGGCCGACTTGTCGTACCAGCTCGCATCGTGATTGTGATCCACGCACCAGAGCTGAATCCACCCCTCCTCGATGTGCTCGCCGAGTACATCGGGCATGGATCGATCCGGCCATTCGTTGTGGTTCCCCATGGTCGTGGGGAAGGCGATCACCCGGGCACCCGCGTGACCGAACCAGCGCACGTGCATCGTGCGCCCGGCCACCAGACTGTACCAGGCATGATGCTGCCCATGGAGCCGTGTTCCCATGTCAGGTGACGTCGCCGCTGAGCAGGAACGGCAGGGCGCTGCGAAACCGACGGCCCCACACCGCCTCGTTATGCAGCCCCGTCCGATCCTCGCGCCAGAGCAATGTCTTCCCCGGACGGTATCCCTTCGCGATCAGCAGATCGCGCATCCGGCGCGCATCGCGCACTGCGCCGGCGCCCTCCCGCCCGCCCACGTCGAGATAGATGCGCCCGGGAACATACGGCGCCGCCTCGACCGCGTGGAAGATGGCGCCATCCGCGAACCAGAGGGCCGGGCTCAGCACCCCCGCGAAGCCGAACCGCGACGGCTGGCGGAAGAAGCCATGGAGGCTGATCAGACCACCCAGTGACGACCCGGCGATTCCGGTCCCATATGCGTCGGTAAGGGTCCGATACCGGCTGTCCACCAGGGGTTTGACGGTCCCCACCAGGAAGTCGAGATAGGCGTTGCCCAGCCCGCCGCCCTGTCGCGGGTCCACGAATGGCGAATACTCGCGAACCCGGTCGATTCCGGTGTTGGGAATCCCGACGATGAGCGCCCGCCGGCCCTTGCGCGGTGCCTTGTCGAGGGCGACGTCCACTCCCCATTCGCCCGCAAAACTGGTGGCCGGATCGAACAGGTTCTGTCCATCGTGCATGTAGATGACGGGATAGGGTTCGTCCGTCCGATCGTAGGAGCTCGGACGATAGACCAGCACGTCGCGCCGGTTCCCGAGTTCCCGGCTCTCCACATCAGGAATCACGTCGAGGGCGCCGGGAGGGACACGCCGCCGTGCAATCCACTTCCGGAGATACTGGAGGTTCTGTCTCACCCCAGGTCCACGCTGCCCCGCCCCTGCGCCACCGGCCACCGCACGACCACCGCGACACCCTGGCGCACGCGATCCAATCCCTTCTCCGATTTGGATACCGTCTCGATCGGATACTCCCACACCTCGGTGCTCGGCGTGCACGCCACGGGGAGCGCACGGTCGAGGGACAGCTCGATGGTGAACCAATCGCTCTCCGCAAACGCCCGCTGGTCCCACACGAAATCCGCGCGCACTCTACCATCCGGTCGAAACGTCAGGGTCTTGCGCAACCGGCCGTCCGGGGCTTCCAGCGCCACCTCCACGCGCGATTCCGACCGACGCACGCGGCAGGCCATCGCGATCCGTGCCGCCGAGGCCACCGGCTGATACTGCGCACGCGCGAACTCATCCCGCGTCACCGAGCCCGCGATCACGCGCTCGATGAAGATCGCCCGATCGTCGAGGTCTACGGCCGGCAGTTCGCGAAGCCGAAAGCCGTGCTCCAGCTCATGGATGCTGGGTGTACTCGCCGCCGACTGAGGTTCGTTCGGCGCCGTTGCCCCTGGCATGGTTGCCTCGGCGTTCGTCTGCGCCTCGTACCATGGGTCGGCCAGCACGTGATACGCTTCGCGGCGCCGCGTGAGCACATCCGCGTGATTCGCGCCGACCGGCGAGCCGTCGGCAGCGGCTGGCACGTCTGCAGGCCCGGCGTCGATGTGTCTTTCCGCTGCCGGACGTGTCTCTTCCGAAGCACCGGGGACGGTGTCTGGCTCGACCGAGAACCGGGTCAGCTCCTCGATCGCCCCGCCGCGATATGGACTCACGACCGCCGAAAAGTGGGCCGAGTGGATCCACACCTCCGCGTGACCATCGCCATCGATGTCCGTCTCCTCCGCGCGGAGCGGCTCGCCCATACGCAGGAGCCGCTCTGCTTCAGCCAGATTCCGCCACACAGCCGCCCGGAGAAACGGCAGGTAGAGGCCGCCAAAGACCCCGTGCCAGTACGCATCGTTGCACTGGGCGCGACCGACGGCGCGCCGCGCCGCAGCGGGATCGCCGCGTTCGCGGCACAGCACCGAGAGCGCAAGCATCTTCTTGTGCATCCGGTTCGCTTCCGAATACTTGACGAAGAAGTTCTTCCAGTGCGCGCCCCGCACCAGCGCGCCATCCGGCCCCGCCATGCGGTCGGCCCCAAGCTGCTGTTCGAGTGCGGTGAGCCGTTGCGCTTGCGCCGTCGGCAGTGACCAGGCTTCCATCTCGCGATAGCTCGCGGTCGGCAGATACGCGATGCCGCCGCTCGGCACCGTGTCGAGCGCATCGGCGAAGGTGGAGAGGACCACGTCGCCATTGGAGACCTGCTCGTGCATCGCCGCGAAGAACCCATCCAGCCACCCACGATCGTAGACCCACTCCTTCGTGCCCGGCCATCCGCCGAATTTCTCCCCGTCGTCCGCCAGCACGGCCAGCCGGTGACCAGCCTCTCGCAGCCCGCGCAGGTAGTTCCCCGTTTCCGCAACCGCCTCGAAGGGGATCAGGTACCGCAGTCGCTCGTCGATCGGAAAGAGCGCCAGCTGCTTCCCTCCGTGTTCCGTCCAGTACGGCGCGTGCAGCTGGTCGCGTCGGAAGCCGGTGACCACGAAGTGCCGGTCGTCGACCAGCGCGAAGCGCACACCGGCGTCGTGCAGGTCGGCAGCCAGGTCCGGCTCCCACACCCGCTCAGTGAGCCACAGACCAGTGGCCGCGGCTCCGTAGCGTGCCCGAAGCGCCTCGCGCATCCACGCGATCTGTTCCAGGCGGTCAACACGCGGTAGCGCCGCCAGCACGGGCTCGTCGTAGCCTGCCAGCAACCATTCGATCTTTCCGTCCGCGGTCAGATCGCCCAGCAGATCGAGAAAGCGATGATCGCGTTTCTCGAGCCAGTCCAGCAGCGGTCCCGAGATGTGCAGCGCCACCGGCAGGAACCCGTGCACCCGGATGCGTTCGAGGAATGGCCGGTACACGTCGCGTACGTGCTGCTCGATTACGTGGTCGAAGTTCCCCACCGGCTGGTGCAGGTGCAGTCCGAAGCAGAACCGGATCGCGGTCATCGGCTCGCGGCCTTCAGGCGTCGCCTGTTTCGCTGTCCACGAACCCCAGCCGCACGTGGAGTTCGTGCAGATCCGCGCGTCGCTCCCGATTGGCACGCTGCCAGATACGCCAGAAGGCGGTCTGCGCGTCGAAGGGAACCTTGCCCTCGGACTGTTCGATCAGATCGAGGAGCGCGTTGACCAGCTGCAGCGCCTCCCCGTCGTGATCCTGCTCCAGCCGCTTCACCGTCCGGACCAGGGCCACGCGCACCAATCCGCCCAGTGTCACGTCGCCCACCAGCAGCAGGTCGATCTCGCCCGGCGTCAGGCAGCCGGGCAGAATGGACCGCCTCAACCGGGATCGAATGGCGTGGCGGGGGCGCTCCGGCAGGTCAGCCAGCGAGAGTCGGTATCGGACGTCCTGCTCGTCGGCCACCTCGGTCACGACCTCGGTGTGTGAGGAGCGCACGACCCGCGCGCGCAGCTGATGACGGCGGCCCGTACGGGACTCCGTCACCCGAACGGTGTCCCCCGCGATCTCCACCTCGGCGTTCCCGGTGCGCACCACGGCCTGTGCGCCAGCATGCAGTCCGGCCATCGCCGCCGCGGCGATCCGAACCGGAGCCGGAGCAGCCACCCGGGTGGCCGCGCGGTATACGTCGCTGCCGCTACCGAGAGCCGCGTCGTTGCTGCCCGCCATCGAGAGCTCGTCGAGGAGCTGTACCTCGAGCCGGTCGCGGTCCCTTCCCGCCAGGTCGATCGCGCGCGCCGCGTAGCGGAGGACCTGGCGTGCCTCCAATCCTCCGATATCGTCGAAGAACCAGGCACACGAGGTGAACATGCGCAGGGTATCGCGTTCCATCTCGAGCAGCTCCCGTGCCCGTACGAGCTGTTCCACGGACGCCGGATGGCGAACGCGCTCCCCGGCGAATCGTGCGAGCTCGTCTGCGCCCCCCGCCACGACCGCACCGTACCCGTCGCGCACCCGCCACGGATCGTCGAACAAGGCGCGCCCTTCCTCCTCGAAAACGGCGTGCACCCTGGCGGCGACCTTCTCCAGTCCCTGTCGCAGCGGTGCTCGCCACGCCTGGCTCGGATTGCGCCCACCGTCGAGTCGGCAGCCACAGTTCGACCGCCACCGCTCCACACCATGCACGCAGCTCCATGCGCTTGGTGTGACGATCGCCACGTCAACGGTGGCGGGGGAGCGCGCAAGGAACGACGCGAAATTCTCGACGCGCCACTGCGCCGCACGCATCTTCTCCACCGCGTGCGCCAGCGCCATTTCGCCGAATCGGTGATGATGGCCGTACGTTTCGCCATCCGTTGCCATGGCGAGCAGCAGCTCCGGCGTCTTGGCGGCAGTCGGCCGGTCTTCTTCCGGCGCACGTCTCTGAGGACTCTCCTGTCCCGCCGCTCTGGCGTCGCCCACTCCGTCCTCCATTGCCAGGTGTGACCCGGCCGTGGCCATCCGGCTCACCCAGGCATCGGCGTCGTGCAGGAGTCCGCCGAAGGCGATCCCGTGGGAAAGAGATCCATCATAGGTGAAGAGGGCGATGCTGCGGCCGCCCGACGTGCGATACCGCCCCGGGCGACCCAGTGGCGGCACCGGCACCAGCTGGTGTGGCGCCAGAATGGTGAAGCGGATTCCCTCGGCGGCGAGGACGTCCAGCGTTTCGTCGTCCACCGCGGTCTCGGGGAGCCACATCCCCTCGGGTTCGCGACCGTAGCGTCGGCGAAAGTCTGCCATCCCCCACCGCACTTCGGTCTGCTTGTCGCGCCGCGAGGCCAGTGGCAGGATGGTGTGATGATACGGCTGGGCTATCGCATTGCCGTGACCAGCGAGCCGATTTCGGCTCGCGTCATCCGCGGCCAGGATCGATCGATATGTGTCGTTCGCCTCACGTTCCAGCCATTCGAGCAGCGTCGGGCCGAAGTTGAAGGAGATCCACTCGAGCGTATTGACGATGCGCGCGATTCGGCCGTCGTGCCCGGTTACGCGGGCGGCTACCACCGCCCGATAGCATTCGCGCTCGATCCGCTGGTTCCAGTCGTGATATGGTCCAGCCGACAACTCCGCCTCGACCTCGTCGAGAAACGGATTCTCGCGCGGTGGCTGATAGAAGTGGCCGTGAATGACGAGAGATGCCAAGTGGGTCGGAGGTCGGGGGTTCACCTGGGAACCAGCGGCCAATCATCAGGGGCGAAAGATCAAGGATCGCCCACTGATCGGTAACCGCCCATCAGCGCCTACCGGTGACTGACGGCAGGATGCCGGCGACCGGTCTCTGCCGTCCGACCTGTGGAACGCGCGCGCTGATTCCCCGCCGCCCCCTGCACCATGAAGAATTCTCCCACGTTGTCCAGCGTCAGCACCCCCTGCAGCACGCCTCCCTTCACCACGGGCATCGTATGGCATTTCGCCTGCTGCAGGCGCGTAAAAGCCTCGTCCAGCGGCTCTTCGGGATGAGCGATCGGGAAGTCCGAGCGCATCGCCCCGTGAACCGGCGCTTCAGGGCCGCGCTGCGCCAACGCCTTCATCAGATCGGTGCGCGGCAATACGCCTACCAGGTGCTCTCCGTCGAGCACCGGAAAGTCCTGCTGGAAACCGGCCAGGAGATGCTCCACCGCACGTCCCAGCGTGTCGTTCGGAGCAAGAGTACGAAGGTCGCGGATCATCACGCGTTCCACCGGCAAGCCGCGCAATGCCGATTGCAGCTGTGCGCTCCAGTTCTCGCCGGTTGCGCCCATCCAGACAAAGATCGCGATGAAGACGAGAAACGGATTGCTGAAGAACCCTGCGATGGCGAACAGGACCGCGAATGCGCGCCCAATCGTGGCGGCCACTCTGGTGGCGCGGGCGTACTCCATCCGCAGCGCCAGCGCGGCGCGGAGCACCCGTCCACCGTCCATCGGGAACGCCGGCAGGACGTTGAATACCGCCAGCACGACGTTTACCCACATGAGCCGAGCCAGGAACTGACTACCACTGAAGCTCAGATCCTTCACGAGGACCGGCCGGCCGGTGACCAGGAGGACCAGGAACAACAGCACCACGATGGCGACCGTTACCGCCGGCCCGGCGAGGGCAATGGCCAGTTCCTGACGCGGCTCGGACGGAATGCGTTCGAGCGACGACACACCACCGATGGGAAGGATCGTGATGCTGCGCGTCCGCACGCCGAAACGTCGGGCGGTGAGCGAGTGGCCATATTCGTGCAACACGACGGACACGAACACCGCCACCGTGAACAGCAGGGCCCCGGCGATGGACGCCGCGGTCCCACCGCGCTGCTGCTCGACGAGTGCGATCCACAGCAGCAGGAAGAGAAACGTGACGTGGATTTCGATCACGATCCCGGCCACGCGGCCGATTCGCCACGACCATTTCATGGAAGCGTCCCGCGTTCAAGGAAGCCATCCGATCCGACGGCGGGACCTGCGTTGATGTTTCCGGCGTCGAGGTCATGGCCAGCGGCAATCGCCGTCAGCCACGGGTCAACAGTCGCCTGAAACCGATGCATTGCCCGTTCACCGGCGGAATCGCGGCGATGCCAGCACCCGGCGGTACAGCTCCAGATACTTCTGCTCCGATCGCTCCCAGCCGAAGTCGCGCGACATCGCTTCCCGCTGCATGGGATTCCACGTCGCGGGATGCTGGTAGTGGTCGATCGCGCGCACGCACGCCGAAAGAAAATCGCTGGTGCTGAAGTCATCGAAAAGGAATCCGGTGACTCCGTCCTCGATGGTGTCGGCCAGCCCGCCAACACGCCGCGCCACCGGCAGTGCGCCATAGCGCTGCGCCCGCATCTGGGTAAGGCCGCACGGCTCATACTGCGAAGGCATGATGATCACATCGGCGCCGGCCATCAACCGATGTTCCTGCACACTGGTGAAATCGGTCTGCACGCCGATCCGTCCCGGGGCCCGAAGCGCCAGCTCGGTGAGCGTATCCACGTACCGCTTCTCGCCCTGCCCCAGGAACAGGAACTGTGCGTCGAGCGAGAGGAACCGGGGGCTGCCCAGAATGAGATCGAGGCCCTTCTGATAGACCATTCGGGCGCTCATGCCGAAAATCGGCACCCGCGACCGCTGTGGCAGCCCGAAGATCCGCTGAAGCGCACTCTTGCATCGCTTCTTCCCCGACAGGTCCTCGCGGCTATAGCGACTGGTAATGACGGGGTCCGTCTCCGGATTCCATTCGCGCTGATCGATGCCGTTGACGATACCGACGAAGCGCTCGCGCAGGCTGATGAATGCGTCGTGCAGGCCGAAGCCGCCGGCCGGCGTGCGTAGTTCGTGCGCATGCGTAGGGCTCACCGTAGACACGGCGTCGGCGAATGCCAGGCCCCCCTTCAGGATGTTCACCCGTCCGTACCACTCCAGCTGGGCAAAATTGTACAGCTCCCAGGGAAGCCCCAGGTCGGCGAGTACGTCGGGCGCGAACTGCCCCTGAAAACCCGCGTTATGCACCGTCAGTACCGACGACGTGTTTCGATAGAACTCGCGCCCGGGACCCCCGTCGAAGACGCGCAGGTACACCGGCGCCAGAGCCGCATGCCAGTCGTGCGCGTGGAGAATCACCGGCTTCCCGGCAATCGACGGGAGCGCGTTCAGGGCGGCGAAGCAGAAGAACGCGAACCGCCGATGATTGTCCGGATAGTCCCCCTGCGACGTTCCGTAGATATGGTCCCGGTCGAAGTACTCCGCGTTCTCGACGAACAGGATGCGCGGCTTGCCCTCCGCCGGGTTCGACTGGAGCGCCCGCGACTCGTAGAGCCGCGCCAGCTCGGTTCGCGGCCCGACCGTCACGGGGAACGGCTCTCCCACGGGAACCAGGTCGGACACCACGTCCCGAACCTGCCGGTACAACGGCATCACGATGACCGCGGCGAGCCCGGTCAGGGCCTGGTAGTGCGCCAGACTCGACACCGCCTCGCCAAGGCCCCCGGTCCGCGCGAAGGGCGCGAGCTCAGCCGCAAGGTGAACCACGGTAACCGGCTCGCCGGATGGGGCGACCAGCGGAGACTCGTTAGGAACTACGGGACGCGGCACCGGCACAACGGGCACGACTGCCGGGGCCCGCCGCTGCCGACGGGGTCGTTCCGGTGCTCCTGGTGCGCTCTCCGGAGTCTTCCGTTTCCCTGCCATCGCCCGTCTCCCCCTCACCCTCGGTCATCACGCCTGCCGCTCAACCTCCGGGCGGATCATCGGGGATGTTATTGCCGCGCATGGCCGGCCCATAACACCGCGTCACGTACTCACGCAGCATGCGACGGGCCGTGAATTGCTGGCCCGCGACGCGGATGGCGTGCTTCATCTTCTCCACCCACCCCACCGGGACATCCCGCTCATCTCGCGTATAGTAGAGCGGAACAACCTGTTCTTCCAGCAGCCGATACAGCTGATCGGCATCCCACTCGTCAGGCGTCGACCGCGACGATGCCGGCGGGATCGCCCACCCGTTGAGTCCCTCGTATCCCTCGTGCCACCAGCCGTCGAGCGTGGAGACCTGCGGCACGCCGTTCAGTCCCGCTTTCATGCCGCTCGTCCCGCTCGCCTCGAATGGCACCCGTGGCAGGTTGAGCCAGAGGTCCACGCCCTGCACCAGTCGATGCGCCAGATGGAGCTCGTAGTCCTCGAGAAAGGCCACCCGTCCTTCCAGCCGCGGGTCGCGTGTGAATCCGTACACCGTGCGCAGCACCTCTTTCCCCGGCGTATCGGCCGGGTGCGCCTTCCCGGCAAAGATGATCTGCACCGGACGCGCGGGGTTCACAAGCAGCACCCGCAGGCGTTCGATGTCCCGGAAGATGAGGTCCGCGCGCTTGTACGTCGCGAATCGTCGCGCGAACCCGATCGTGAACGCCTTCGGGTTGAGAAGCGTCCCGGCGCCTACCACGTGCGTCGCCTCCTTCCAGTGACGCGCCCAGCGACGCCGCGCCTCCTCGCGCACGAAGTTCAGGAGCGCCGACTTCAGTGCGGTGCGCAACTGCCAGAGCCGCTCGTCGTCCAGCTCCAGCATCCGGTCCCAGAACTGCGGCTCGTCAACCTGCCTCCCCCAGTCGGCCCCGAACTGCGCATCCAGCAGGCCCATCATGTCCCGCGTCATCCAGGTGGCCAGATGCACTCCGTTGGTGATGCACCCGATAGGGACCTCCTCCACCGAACGGCCCGGCCAGAGCGGCGCCCAGAGCTGGCGGGAAACCTCACCGTGCCGCCGTGAAACGCCATTCACGAACTTCGACATCCGGATGGCTGCTACCGTCATGTGAAACTGATCCTGCGCCTGCTCCGGATGCCGGCCGATCGCGAAGAACGTCTCGCGGTCCACCCCCAGCGTCTCCCAGACCGGCCCGTGCATTGTTCCACCTGCCCCACCGAGAACGTGTCGTGGCCCGCTGGAACCGGCGTGTGCGTCGTGAAGATCGAGCGCGCCCGCACATCCCGCATGGCTCCCTCGAAGGTGTCGCCCGCCGCCACCAGTTCCCGCGCACGCTCCACCATCATGAAGGCCGCATGGCCTTCGTTGGCATGCCAGGCCGCAGGAGCGACGCCCATTGCCCGCAACACGCGCACGCCGCCCACACCCAGGATCCACTCCTGTTCGCAGCCGGACCTCGGGACCGCCGGCGTACAGCTTCGACGTGAGTTCGCGGTCGTCGGGGTGATTCTGTTCGAGATCGGTGTCGAGCAGGTACACCGGCACCCTCCCCACCAGCATGCGCCAGGCGCCGATGAAGATCTCCCGGCCGCTGGTGAGCACACTCGTGAGGTGTGCCTCGCGACCGGCGCCGTACACCCGTTCGAGCGGCGTGTTCATCACGTCGAACTGCTCGTCCGAGTCCTCCTGCCATCCGTCCAGCCGCAATTGCTGGTCGAAATAGCCCTTCGTGTAGAACAGGCCGATACCGGTCAGCGGGACACCCAGATCGGAGGCGCTCTTGCAGTGATCGCCGGCCAGCACGCCCAGCCCTCCGGAGTAGATCGGGACCGAGTTGTGCAGCCCGAACTCGGCGCAGAAGTACGCCACCGGTCGTGTCTGGTCGATGTCCGGATATTCGCGTGCCATCCACGTGCCGTGGGTGGTGCGAAGGAGATCGAGCTCCGTCATCACACGGTCGTAGAGCTCGAGAAACGCCGGGTCCCGGGCGCAGTCGTTCAACCGCTGGGGGTCGATCCGACGGAAAATGGCGATCGGATTGTGGCGCGTGAGATGCCAGAGCGGGTCATCGATGAGCTGGAAGAGGCGCCGGGCGTCCCTGTTCCAGCTCCACGCGATATTCGTGGCGACGATGGCGAGGCCTTCGATGCGCTCCGGAAGGTATGGAATCCTTGTCCGATCAACGACCATGGCGCGGAAGTTAACGATGAAGGCGGGACGGGATGGCGACGCCCGTCACGTGCCGGAAACAGCACGTGCGCGACGTATCCGCCAGTATCCTGGTGCTGGTTCGGCGCCCACCGCAGGTCGCGGTGCGCCGGGCAGTAGCGAAGCTCACGCCTCCGCTTGCACGCCCACGTGCATTTGCCGCTCCACGCGCGAATAGGCATCGCGGGTGGCTCGATCGCCGGTGAGGAGCGACACGACAATCGCCGTGAGAAATGACAGGGGAATTGTCACCAGCGCAGGATTTCGGAGTGGAAAGGCAGCAGCCGCATGTTTGAGGATGTCCACCTGAATCGTGGGAGAGAGATAGATCAGCACGAGCGAAGCAACCGTTCCCACGACCATGCTCGACACCACACCGCTGGTCGTGCATCGGCGCCAGTAGATCGACAGGAGCAGCGCCGGGAAGTTGCCGCTGGCGGCGATCGCGAAGGCCAGCGACACCATGTACGCCACGTTCTGCCCCTTGAACGCGATCCCGAGGAAGATCGCCAGCCCTCCAAGCAGAACCGTCGCGATGCGCGCCACGCGCAGCTGTTCGTGCGGGGTGGCGCGCCCGCCACGCACCACGCTCACCCACAGATCGTGTGACAGCGCCGCGGCCCCGGAAAGAGTCAGTCCGGCCACCACCGCCAGAATGGTCGCGAACGCTACCGCCGCGATGAAACCCAGGAACGGCGTTCCCCCCAGCACCTCCGCCAGCAGCGGTGCCGCCATGTTGCCGCCCTTGTCCACCGCCGTGATCGCCGACGGCCCGACCAGCACCATGGCACCGAACCCGAGGACGAAGGTCATCAGATAGAAGAACCCGATCAGCCCGGTGGCGTAGAACACCGACTTCCGCGCCGCTCGCGCATCGGGAACGGTATAGAACCGCATCAGGATGTGGGGCAGGCCCGCCGTACCGAACATCAGCGCCATGCCTAACGAAACGGCATCGAGCGGTTTCGACACCAGTCCTCCGGGCGCCAGCACGCCGTCGCCATACGACGCCGCCGCCGCCCGGAACAGCGCGACCGGGTTCATGCCGAACCGACCCAGGACCAGCAGCGCCAGCAGCACCGCGCCGCACAGCAGCAGCGCCGCCTTGACGATCTGCACCCACGTAGTGGCGATCATCCCCCCGAACAGCACGTAGGCCATCATCGCCAATCCGACGATCACGATCGCACTCTCGTACGACAGCCCGAACATGAGCTTGATCAGCCCGCCCGCGCCCACCATCTGCGCGATCAGATACAGCGAGACGGTGGCCAGCGTGCCGAGCGCGGCCGCCATCCGCACCGGACCCTGGCGCAGGCGGGTCGCCACCACGTCTGCGAATGTGTATCGGCCCAGGTTGCGCAGCGGCTCGGCGATGAGGAAGAGCACCACCGGCCACCCCACCAGCCATCCGGTGGAGTAGATCAGCCCGTCGAATCCCTTGGTCGACACCAGCCCGGCGATCCCGAGGAACGACGCCGCGCTCATGTAGTCGCCGGCCAGCGCAAACCCGTTTTGTCCGGCGCTGACGGTGCGCCCGGCGGCGTAGAACTCCTCGGTGGTCCGTGTCCGGCGCGCGGCCCAGTACGTGATCAGCAGCGTGATGGCGATGAAGACGAAGAAGAAGATCATCGCCACCCGATTCGGCTCGCCGATCCGGGTCACCGGCTGCGGCACAATGGACTGCAACAGTGCGGTCACGGGCGGCTGGTTACGTCCCGAGATCCCGCAGGGCCCGATCGTAGTGGGCGTTGGCCCACCACACGTACACCCACGTGAGCAGCCAGGCGACCACGATCACCAGCGCGCCGAGCAGGATGCCCAGCGTGAGCCCAGGCGTGATCAGGGTCGCCAGCAGTGCCTTGTCATAGGCGATCAGCAGGATGAAGCCGAAGTACACGGCCACCATGCACACCGTGAGCGTGGCGGCGACCTTCCAGCGCGCCTGCGCCAGCGCGCGCAGGCGCGTCTCCCGATCGGAGCTCCCCGCCTGTCCAGCGTCGTCCGGCAGCCCGGTGCCGGCCGCCGGCGTCACCGCTCCACCAGAATCAGGAACTTCGAGGCCCGCCAGAATGCCTCGGCATCCGCGATCCGGAGCGTCCCGCGTACCACCCCACCCTTCGGGTTGGGCGGATCGACGTACGCGAGGCTTTGCCGCGAGACCAGGGCGTAGTTCTTGTCTGCCCGCGGGAGCGCGATCTCGAGATCGTGGGCCTTCGAGATCGCGCGGAATCCCGCCGGATCGAGCGACCGCGCCGGCACCAGGGTCTTTCCCATGCCGAGCAACAGCTTGTTCCCGCCCTCCTTCCGGGCCACCCCGCGCTGAATCAGCTCCTTCTCCGTGCCGATCACCACGAACACCGAATCCTCGTGCGCCGCCATCGCCTCGTTCTGGGCGGTGATCGCCTCGTTGCGTGTCGTCAGCTCGGCCGCCACCCTGGCCACACTGTCCACCTGCTGCGTCAGCACCGCGATCTCCTGTCGCTGGCGATCGCCCGTGGCGCGCAAGTCGGCGATCAGGCGCTCGTAGTCGCGCAGCTGGGCCGCAACCGTGGAGTCCTGCGACGCGTGCGTGGTGCTGTCGGCGCGCATCCGGCGCACCCGCGCTTCACTCGCGGCGAGCCGGCTCAGCAGCGCCGTCACCTTCTTCTGGACCCGGGCCAGCTGCTCCGACGCGTTCGGGACCGCGCCCTCGATCTTCAGCGAATCGCCGCTCACCCGCAGTCCGCGGACCGCCGAAAGGTCGCGGTCGATCTCGGAGACGAGCCGCGCACTCGTGGCGGCGTCGCCAATGAGCTGGCTCTGCAGACTGAGCTGACGCGACTTCTCTGCGATCACGCTGTCCTTCACGCGGATGAGCGAGTCCTTGGCGCGCGACGAACGCGCCAGAGCGATTCCCGTGTCCGGCTCACCGGCACGCGTGGCTGGCGCCTTGTCGCACGCCGCCAGCACCACGCCGAGGAACAGCAGCCGCATCAACCGTATCGACATACGCTCTCCATCAACTCCCGAATTGACAGAACCCCAGGCCTGCCGTGCCGGCGCGACGCGGGAATGCGGTGCGCCAGGCCGCCCGCCGGCGGCCACAGACGATGCAGGATTTCGCGGGCTACGGCAAGCCGAGGGAAGCGTGTTTCCCGCCACCGCCCCGTGCGTAGGTGCCGACCAGCTCCGCCTGCGCCAGAATGTGACCCTCCATCGCCTTCAGGATGTCCGACTTCGTCGGCTCCCGTCGATCGCCTAACGCAGCATCCAGCGCGTACAGGCGAAAGCAATAGCGGTGGCGGCCGATCGGCGGACAGGGGCCGGCATACCCCGTGCGCCCGCCGTCATTCTTACCGTCCCGGCTCCCTGCCGGCGCAGCGATGTTTCCTGCGCCCGGCGCCAGATGCATCGTGACCACCGGAATGTCATAGAGGACCCAGTGCACGTACGCGCCCTTGGGCGCCGCCGGATCCGGCGCGTCCGGATCGTCCACGATCAGGGCGAACGTTCGTGTTCCTTGCGGCGCATCGCGCCAGGCGAGCGGCGGGCTGCCGCCTTCCCCATCGCACGTGTATTCCGGGGAAATGGCTTCCCCATGCCGAAACGCCGGCGATGTGAGGCTCAGCGTCACCGGAACCCGGCCACCGAAGCGGCGTGGGCCCGTGTCCAGCTGGTGCTCACGGCTGGCGTGGCACGGCTGTCTGGTCCACGCTCGCCGACCCATCGCTGTCCCGCGCGTCGGCAGCGCTCAATCGGATGTGCAACGCCGGTGTGATCGCGACGATCGCGCTCCGCATCGCCAGGGTGACGATGGGAACGCCAAGCCCGGTGCCCAGCAACAGTCCGTTCACGGCCAGGAATCGCGACGTCCACCGATTCACCATCGCACGGTCGCGCTTCAGCGCCACCATCGCGATACCGAATCCGTTGAGGAGGACGAAGCTCCACGCCGAGTAGGTGAAGGCCGTCTTTCCGATACGATCCAGCCATTCGACGACTACGGATTGCATGGCGCACCTCCTGATGCCAGCTCTTTCCTGCAGCGATAGCGGAATGCTGCCAAGCGGAAGCGGACAGGATGGGGCACAGTGTAGCGCGAATCGGCACTGCGCGCGAGTACATCCGTGCGGCTCGCCGGGTTTTCCGACTCCTCCGCGGCGCGCCTCGGGTATTGCGTGTACCACCAGGACTACGGAGGGCAGCCTGGGTCGTGCTCCTGTTCGGGGTCAGAGCACCTCTCCCAGGGAACGCAGCACCTGCTCGAGGGCTTCGGGCGACGGGACGGAGCCCTGCGCGAGCCGGGGTGAGCCACCGCCACGCCCGCCAACCTCCTGCAGGACGGCGCGCAGTGTCTTCCCGGCATCGACGCCGGCATCATCCGAGACCGCCAGCAGCACCGCCGGCGGGTTCTCCGAGGCGCCGATGAAGGCGGTCTTCGGCAGCGCACAATACGCCGTCGCGAGCCCCCGCCACTCGTCGGGCGAGCCCGCGGCATGGCGCTCGACGCTCCGACGCAGACCGCGTTCATCGGGCTCCGTCGCCTGGAACCGCTCGCGCGCACGATACTCCGACAGGGCGCTCTCGAGCCGGCGGATACGGCTCTCCGCACCGCGCAGCTGGCCCGCCTGCGCCCTTACCAGATCCGGCACCCCGTCCAGCGATGAGGAGAGATCGTGCGCTGCCTGTGCCAGCGCCTGGAGATCCCGCCTGGCGCGTGCGACCGCCCGATACCCGCACACGAACTCCACGCGGGCGGCCTTCCGGACCCGTTCCTGCCGCCGAAGAAGCACCGCACCAACTTCGGCCGTGGAACGGACGTGCGTGCCACCGCACGCACTTCGATCCAGTCCGTCAATCTCCACGATCCGAAGCGTCCCGCTTCGCTCGGTCGCCTTGCGCAGCCCGACGTCGGCTCCCTCGTCGGCGAAGGACACGCGAACCGGCCGGTTTCCGATCACGATCTCGTTGGCGCGGCGTTCGACATCGTGCAGCATTCCCTCGGCGAGCTGGTCGCAGTCCAGGTCGAGCGTCGACGTCTCCTCCCCGAAATGCACGCTCACCGTCGCGTGCCCGAACGCGTCGGAGAAGATCGCCGAAAGCAGGTGCTGCCCCGTGTGCTGCTGCATGTGATCGAAGCGGCGCGGCCAGTCGATCACGCCGTGCACCTGGGTGTCGTTCACGGGCGCCGCTACCACATGCGCAATGCGGTCCCCTTCATCCACCACATCGGTGACCTGAACGCCGGACAGCGTACCCAGATCGTGCTGCTGGCCGCCTGAGGTCGGATAGAAGCCGGTCCGGTCGAGGTAGATGCGTCGGCCGTCGGCCGCACGATCCACCACGGTTGCGGTGAAATCGGCGAGATACGCATCGGTGTAGTAGAGCCGCTCGGTCATCGACTGGGGCCCGCGGTGCTCTGCATCCGGCACCGAACGCACACATACGGTGCGCCGAAGGCGATCGCGGCACGCCGTACCACCGAGCCGTGCAGGTGCTGATTGCAGAGAATGCGGCGACATCGCTCGCACACCCCTCCGCTGTTGATCGGGAAGGGCTTGCCGCACTCGTCGCATTCGGTCTTGAAGATCGACTTTCGGAAGATGGCCATGGATGGACCGCGGAAGGCGGCTGTTGGAGATCCGCACTGTCACCCGGGTCAGCTGGCACGCCGGGTGGGGCGGCGGCGTCCACCCGCTGCCACGGAGCCCGGCGGTGCAATCTACCCGCAGCCCGTTGGCGCGGCAGCAGACCCTCAGGGCCGCCCCCCGACCGTCGATCAACCGCGCTGGCCCCTCACGCCGCGGTCCACGGGCGGGTGTACTGACGCGTCGGCTACAGCTCCCGCACGAACCAGGCGCGCGCGCCGGCGAAATCGAAGACCAGCACCCCGCCCGCCCCGAAGTGGAAGTGCGTGGTGAGCTCGTGCTGCGCGGTGGGGTTGTCGGTGCGCAGCGTCTCGCCGTCGACGCGATAGAGCAGGCGCACGACCTGGCGTCTCGCGCCCGCGGCGAACTCGTAGAGCAACCGGCCGCCACTGCGGAACTCCATCCGCACGTCCGGCGCGAACGAGAGCGCGGCATCGGCGCGCAGCAGCCGCCAGCGTCCCAGCAGGCGTTCGGGCGACTCGTCCATCGACCTGCCGCCCTCCAGGCTCATGGCATCACGTCACCCCGGGCCGCCGGCGGGCGGCTCGGGCGGAATGCGCGATCCGGCGCAGCAGCGCAGTAAATCGATCGCCCGCGCGCGGTCCGGCGGGCGCGCGGGTCATCACGCTACTTCTTCGAGACGCTCTTCAGCCACTTGGTCGCTGCCTTGAGCGCCTTCATCTTGCCGCCGTGGCTCGCGTCCCCGAAGAACGCCCGATGGCGGGGCCGCCAGGCGCCATCCCGGGTGCGATGATAGCCGACGCGGACGAAGTAGCCGTGCGTGCGAGTCGATACCTGATCGATCCGGCTGATGCCGGCAATCGAGGCGGTCCTGGCCCTGCGTGTCGTCCGCTTCGCCGCCCCGGTGCCGCGCTTCGCGGCCTTCGCCTTGCGCTTCGCCATGACAGTGCTCCGGAAGTGCCGCTTCCGCCTTACGACGGCAGAGCGGCGCGTGAAGGTGAGTACCGCCTGTCGGCCCGCAACTCCGGGGGCCCGATCCGTGTCGCACAAGTATACACCATCCCCGGCCGCCGCGCGAACCCGGCCGCCGCCTCTCGTGAGGCAGGCCGCCGTTAGGTCCGCCGGGGCCGCGCCACGGCCCCGCCGTGACCACCCCGCCCGCGCGCCCCCGCCCCGCCTACCGTACCGGCGCCGGCGCCGCGCGAACCGCCGTGCCGTAGCACAGGACTTCCGTGACACCCTGCATGACCTCCGTGGCGTCGTACCGCACACAGACCACGGCGTTCGCGCCTAACAACTCGGCGTGGCTGATCATCTGGGCAAACGCGTCCGCCCGTGTTCGCTCGCAGAGCTCGGTCAGCAGGGTGATGTTCCCGCCCAGCAATGTCTGGAGCTTCGCCCCCACCGTCCCGAACACCGAGCGGGAACGCACCACGATCCCGCGCACGACGCCCAGCGTCTCCTCCACCACGTAGCCGTCCAGCGACATCGCCATTGTCACCATGGAAGCTCGCATCGTTTCATTTCCTCGTTAGGTACGCCGAGCCCAGGCGGGCGCGGCCCGGCAACAATTCTCCCTTCGCCGGCAACGCCGGCTGCCTCATCCGCCGCGCCAGGTGCCCGCCGGCACGGGTCAGTCCCTCCCCTTCGCACCACCACCGGCCCCGTGACCGCGGGGCGGCCCCACACTAGTCCACCAGCTGCACCGTGATCGGCAGACCCAGAATCGCACCGGTCGAGAGCGACGCGCCAGGCACGATGATGTAGAATCCGGGCGGAACGAACGAACCCGCGCCTGTCCGCCCATCCCATTGCAGCGTCCCCGATCGGTGGCCCCCGGCGGGAAGAGACTCCGACGTCGTCGAGCCGGTGCACGCGTCGGTCGACGCGTACATGAGCACACCATTCCGGGAGTCGCGGACCTGGAAGAACAACAGGCAGTCGCTGGCCCCCTTCAACGTCACGCCCTCCTTGGCATCGTTCGTGGCGGTGATCGTGATGTCGATCTGCTCCCCGACCGTGGGCGTCTGATTGGACACGCCGATGCTGAGTACGACGTTCTCTTCGGGCGGGCTGTCGAGGTTGAGGCAGGACGTGCCGGCCACCACCAGCACCGGCATCAGGACTTTCCGCAGCATTCCCATGACCGCCAATCCTGTCGTGGTGAAAGGACTCGTGCAACCTGAGCCCGCCACATACCCCGGAGCGATGGCTCGGTGGCGCATGGAATGGTCACGCCTCCACCGGAACGGCACCCGGAAGCTCCGCTGGGGAGACGGCGCCGGCTCCTCGTGTCTCTCCAGTGATGATGCGGCGGTGAAAATCGGCCTGACCAAGGTGATAGCCCAGGTGCACCGCCAGATGGACCAGGAACTCCCCCGTCCGCACCCGGCATTTGGCGATGGGAAGGGGATACCAGTCGTCGAGCTGTGCATCGGTTACCGAGGCGAGCGACTGCTGCACCACCTCGACCGCCCGCTCCAGTTCGCGGATGAGTTCCGCACGCGGCACGTCGCGGCGCTGAAACTCGCCGTCGCGATTCCGAACATAGCCGGTGTTCCCAAGCACCGCCCCGACAAAATGGAGCAGGTTCCCGGCCGCATGCAGCGCGAGGGTTCCCGTCGTATTGGGGAGCGCCGGATGCGTCTGCCAGATCTGGGATTCGTCCGGATATGCCTCCAGCTCGCGCCGAAACGTGCGGAGCTCGCGGGTCAGCATTCCAGCGACTGTAGTCGTGAGCATGGACGATGCGCTCGCGTTGAACCTGCGACGACGGGTCGGGCCCCGCTGCCAAGTGCTCTGCGCCGGTCCGTCACCGGCCGGCACAGCCAGGAGTCTCCCGATACCCTGTCACGCGGTCGCGGTCCCGGCAAGCGTCGTCAGACCGGCAGGACTGTCGGTTGCGTACCGGCACGACCCTCGCGTGCCTACGCGCCGCCCCGTAGCGCTCCGATCCGCCGCTCCACCAGCCCCACCAGCTCGCCCATGCCCTCGGCATCAAAGATGAGTCGAGCGCCCGCGGTCTGGTAAATCTCCGGCAGGGAGCGCGTGCCACCTAACGCGAGTGCCCGCTTGTACCGCTCCACCACCCCCCGGGGATCGTCAAGGCTCGCGCGCCACAGCTGCAAGGCGCCCAGCTGGGCAATCCCGTACTCGATGTAGTAGAACGGATACTCGAAGATGTGCAGCTGCCGGTACCACCGTACCACCCGCTCCTGCTCCAGCCCCCGCCAGTCCACGCCGCGCTCAAAGCGCGCCCGGATCGCCAGCCACGCCGCGTCACGAGCCTCGGCGTCGCCTCCCTGACCGCTGGTGTAAATCCATCGCTGATAGGCATCCACGCTCGCGATGTGTGCCAGGCTCGCCAGCACGTCTTCGAGATGCTCGATCTGAACCGACCGCGCTTCGTCCGCCGTGTAGTATCCGGTGGGCTGCACGAGGTGGGCGGCCGCCAGCAACTCCATGCTCATCGAGGCCAGCTCGGCAGCCTCGTGTCCCACGCTGCGCTGCCAGATGAACGGTTGCCCGTGCGCGGCGAAATCGTGGAAGCAATGACCCGCCTCGTGTACCAGCGTGTTCACATCATCCGGTACGCCCACGGCGTTCATGAAGATGAACGGCACGCCGCGCCAGGCGAGTTTCGTGCAGTAGCCGCCCGGCGCCTTCCCCGGCCGGCTCTCGAGGTCGAGCAGACCCTCGTCAGCCATGCGCTGAAACGCCGCCCCCAGCTCCCCGTCGAGCGCCCGGAACATCCGGATCGCCGGCCCGATGAACCCCTCGATCGAGTCGAACGGCTTCACCGGCCGTAACGTGTCCAGTTCGACCTGTGTATCCCATGGCCGCAGCGCCTCCACCCCGAGTTGGCGCCGGCGATACTCCATGAGCCGTGCCACCGCGGGCACGACGGTCTCCTCCACCGCCCGATGGAACGTCGCACAATCCTCGGGCGAATAGTCGAACCGGTGTTTCGCCCGGAACACGTAGGCCTGGTAGTCCGGGAACCCCGCGTTGCGCGCAACCTGCTGGCGCAGTGCGTACATGCCGTTGAACAGCGACGCCATCTCCTCCCGACGACTCGCGTAGGCGTCGGTCCCCACTCGAAATGCCCGCTCCCGGATGCCCCGATCCCGCTCCTTGAGAAACGGCTGCAGTTGCGGAACGGTCTTCTTCGCGCCGTCCCACTCGACCTCCAGCCCTCCGGTAATCTTCTGGTACGCGGCCACCAGTTCCTCGATCTGCGAGAACAGCGGCACGTTCTCCTCACGGAAAATCTCGATGTCGGTCCGAAATCCGCGGAGCACCGTCTCCAGATCCGCCCGCGTATACCCGAGCGCGATCAGCCGCTTCGCCAGCCGCACCTGTTGCTCCCCGACCTTCGGGAAGATCTCGGCCGACCAGCGCAGATTCGCCGCCTCCTTCTCGACATCGCTCGTGTCACACGTGTACGCGATCATCGCCAGCGTCCCCGCCTCGTCGATCACCTCCTCCAGGCACGACCAGCTCCGCAGCCAGGACTCGGCATCGTTAGGCTCCACCGGCACCGTGGCGAGCCCCTCGTAGTAGGGCGCCAGGTCGGCCCAGACGGCGGCGGCTATGGCCTGCGGAGATTCGGGAAGGGGAGCGAGCACGGCCCCGGAGAGAAAGTGCCACGCGGCAAGTTCGGGAACCTACGCGGCGTTACCGGGAAGTGGCAGCCACCGCCGTGTCAGAGTTCTTCCGGAACCGCTCGCTCCGGCTGCGCCGGCTCAGCCTCAGCCGTCGAAGGGTCTACCGCCAGCTGCTGCATATGGCTGCGCAGACGAGTCAGGGCGCGCGGGATCTCCTCGAGTAGTGCCGGAACCCCCACCGATGCCACCACCGCACGGGCCTCATGGGCCAGCCCCGCGATCGACTCGGTGAGCGGATCGTCGGCTCGCAGAGCCGGCAATAACCGCTCGTACTGCCGGATTACCAGATCGAGATCGCGAAACGCCTCACTCAGCACGCGCAGTTCGTCCCGAACGGCCCGTACCAACTCCCGCGGCGTTGCCGAAATGGAATCGAACGCGCGCACCCCATACAGCAGATCCCTGAACTCCTCGCTCAGTGCGGGCTCCGCTGTCACGTCGCGAAACGCCTCCACGTACCCCGTCACCCGGGCCCGACCATCGCGCACCGCGATCACGCGCGACAGGCAGAGCTTCACCCCGCCATCGGGCTGCCGCGCCCACGCTTCGCCCACCCAAACCGCGTGCTCCGAGGCCACCCGATGCGGATCACTCTGATCCAGACCCTCGAAGCGGCGCAGCGTGGCCGCGAATTGCCCTTCTATGCCGCCTCGATGCCTGTCGAACAACGTCAGCGCCGAGCTGTTGCAGTCTCTCACGCGCCCGTCGCGATCCAGGATCAGGACACCCTCTCCGAGGGCATCGAGTGCTTGCGAGCGCTGGACCATGCGGTCGTCTGCCTGTGGTGCCCCCTGGACGGCCGGCACCGGTGGGGCCTGAGCCGACCCCCGCCTGGCGCGCCGGACGATCGCCAGCATTCCCGTAATGGCGAGGACAACCACCAGCGCGATCCACGGGGCCAAGCTCACGAAGCTCAGTTTCACAAATGGCGACCGGGTCGCAGCTGGATAATGAGAGCACCGGGCCTCCGCACGAATGGACCCGGCAATATTGGCGGCTGTTAACACGGACCCAGGCGGACCGGCGGCCCGAAGGTCCCCATCTTCGGCATCCAGTCCGCGGAAGTCCAGTCATCAAAACGACGAGCCGATACTAGGGAGCGAAACGCTGGTGACCCTCTACCCACACCAGACGTCAACTTCGTCCGACCGCCCGCGGCCAGACGCCCTGCCCGTGCCACCGACCTGGGCGCAACGCGGGCACTACCCCACGCGACCTGACACGACACCTCTCGCGGCGGCATGACTCCCGTAGTTGCATGACGAGTCACGCAAGCCCGGGGTGGGCCCTGCTAGGGGTATAGCAGAAAGGGCCGTACGCGATCAGCGAACGCGCGGGACTCCGCGTCGAGCACGGGTATCAACGCCTCGATTCCGCCATCCGTCTCGACGGCCCTCCTCAATCGGTCGGAGCCCGCGAGCCGATCGATCGCCGCTCGATTCCACTGGAAGTCCTGCGGATGCCGCTGATAGATCGCGCGGAGCATTTCCAGCCCGACCTGGTGCGGTCTGAGTACCGTGCGATCTGCCACCGACACGACAAGCATCGGAATCCGCTGTCCGCCCCACTTCTGCCCTTCTTCGACCGTTACCACGCTTGAATCGAACACCACGCCCGGAATCCGCTTGCCGTTCAATTCACGCGCAATCGCACCGGCATCGCCAAGCCACCCGGCGCCGACGAGCTGAAACGGAAACGGCGTCCCGCGACCCTCACTCAGGTTGGTGCCCTCGAAAAACACGGTGCCGCTGTACACCAGGGCCGCATCCACGGAACGGATATTGGGAGAGGGGTTGCGCCAGGGGAGGCCCGTCTCTTCCCACCACATGGAGCGGTGCCATCCCTCCATCGGCACCACGGTGACATCGGCTTCGACCTGACCGGTACCCACCAGATACCGAAGCAGCTCCCCCGGTGTCAGACCATAGCGCATCGCCACTGGATACTGGCCCACGAACGAGCGAAACGCCGTGTCGAGCACACCGCCTTCCATTCGATCGCCACGTATCGGATTCGGACGGTCGAGTACGATGAACTTCCGCTTTCCGGCCTGGGCCGCGAGCGCCATCGTCCACTCGAACGTGTACACGCGCGCGCCCACATCCTGAATGTCGTAGACCAGGACATCCACATCCCTGAGCATCTCCGGCGTGGGAACGCGAGTCTCGCCGTACAACGAATACACCGGCACGCCGGTAGCTGAATCCGTACCAGAGAGGATTCGCTCGCCGGCGGCACCCTGGCCACGCAATCCATGCTCCGGCGCGAACAGCGCCGTCAGGCGCACACCCGGCTGGTGAAAAAGCAGGTCAATTGTACTCCGACCATCGGGCGTGACGCCGGTCTGATTCGTGATGAGGCCTACGCGTTTCCCCCGCACCAGGGCCAGTGAGTCGGTCAGCAGTACCTCGATCCCGAGTCGAACGCGCGCCTGCATTGCCCTCTCACCGGGAATGCGGCCCACCCGCGCGTCGCGGAGTGAGGCCGCCGGGAGACACATCGCGGCTGTGAGCAGCGGTCGCAGTGCGCGTCGCCAGAAGGTCCGAGGGGCTGCCATGGGAAGCACGGGGCGTTGGTCGGGTCTGCGATAACGCTAGTCGCCCGCCAGCAGCTTTGGCATGGCGTCCGGGCCGTGGTCGTTGCCGTTCTGACCTCGCTTCGACGCCGCCAGCGATTGCGCACCCACGGCACGGACCTCCTGGGACAGCCGCGAAGCCAGGTCCCTCCCGGCGCGCACCACGTACCCCGCCACTCGCCCCAGGACTTCACCCACGACCGTGGCCATGTCGATCGGGGGCGGCTCCCCCCGGCCAAGCGAGTGAAGGATTCGACCGCGGAGCCGGAGCGCGATCGGCGCCGCGAAGGTGATCGGGTTGAAGTGGGTGTCGTAGCGCACTCCCAACCCTTCGATCAGCGTCGTGGTTCTGGCGAAGTACACCAGTTCGCTCGGTAGCCGCACCGGCCAGTCGTAGAGCGTGGTCATCACTTCGTCCGCCAGCAGCTGAATGCGTTCCTGCATCGACGACGGATCGTAGGCGATGGCCATGAGTCGCACTGCCAGCTGTCGGATCTGCTCCGGATCGGCTCCGGGCTCGATCACGCCGAGCGCCCTGAACCCGGCCACGACCCCGTCGACATCTCGGCGAATGGCCGCGAAGACCGTCGACACCAGATGCCAGCGCATCTCCCGGGGTACGCGCACCACCATGCCGAAATCGAGCAGGATCACGCGTCTCCCGTCCGGCGACACCTGCAGGTTCCCCGGATGGGGATCCGCGTGAAAGAAGCCGTGCACCAGCATCATCTCGAGGTACAATTCCATCACCCCGCTCACCACACCGTGCGGGTCATGCGCGCCGTTCCCGGGATGCGGCGTCAGGCGGTCGACGCGCGTGCCCTCCAGATATTCGAGCACGAGCACGCGCGGCCGCACGAGTTCGTGCATCACCCGGGGGATGACGACACGCCGATTGCCTCGAAAATTCTGTCGGATCTCTTCGGCGTTGGCCGCCTCGTGCACGAAGTCCATCTCTTCCCAGATGCGAACCGCGAATTCTTCGATTACCGCACGCGCATTCCGGACGTGCGCGTTCGGGAACCAGCGCTCGAGCCACCGCATCAGCGGCCGCGCCGCCGCGAGATCCTTGCTGACCAGCGACTCCACACCGGGGCGCAGCACCTTGACCACCACTTCCTCGCCTCGATAGCGCGCGCGATGGACCTGACCCAGTGACGCCGCCGCGAGCGGCTCGTTGTCGAAGCGCTCGAACACCTCCTCGATCCCGCGGCCGTAGGCACGCTCCACCTCGTGCCGGATGAGCGGAGTGGGGACCGGTGGCACCTGATCCGTCAGCGACGAGAGCACCCCGACGTACGGCTCGGGGATCAGATCGGCGCGGGCCGAAAAGACCTGCGCGAGCTTCACGAACGACGGTCCGAGCTCCGCGATGGTCGCAACCAGACGCTCTGCGCGGGCTTCGTGAAACGCCGCGGTCCGTACCATCGGACTCCCGGCCAGAAGCCACCGCCGGCGGTCCCGGAAGAACGAGACCACGAACGGAAAAAGCCGGCCCACCACGAGCAGTCCTCGCATGCCCGAAAGATACCCAACCCGGGCTGCCTCGCGGTCAGACGTTCTGTCCCCGCGCCGGGGCCCGCGAGCCCCAGCTTCCCCGGTGGCCCTCAGAAGGTCGGCAGGAGCGGCCGAGCCCAGGGCACGAACCCCACGATCGCGGCGAGCGCGATGCCGAGCCAGATCGCCGCCGTCTGGAATTTCGCGGCGTCACCCTCGGCCCGCTTCACTCTCGCCACGCCCATGTGGGCTACGACGATGGCCAGCAGCATGATGGCAACGTGCTCCACCAGGAAGTACCGAACGCCGGCGTCTCGCATCGCCGCACCGAAATCGGCAAAACCGCGCCGCGTCAACGGACTCAACACCGCGTACAGGAGCAGCCCCAGGAGCAGTTGCAGATCCAGCGCACTCACGAACACCCGCGCCGCCCGCGACTCCCCGGCGGACCACGTCGAACGCCGCAACCACCCTCGCCAGGCGACCGCCACCGCCCAGCCGCCGGTAATGATCACCACCCAGCGCATCAGGTTATGCAGCCCGAGAACGACTTGATACATGAGTGTTGATCCCGTTCGTGGTGGTGTTGCACACCGGCAGTCGCCCGAAATGTAGCCGCCGCGGCCAGCCGGGCACCGTCCCGGCTTGTCTCCGCACGGGACACGCAATACCAGTATGGGGGACGCGTTCTCGGGCCAACCCGGGGCAGCGCGTCAGGGTGCGCCCGTGCCTTCACGCCATCCCCGCGGTTTGCGGAAACGATGCGCCGTGCCCTTCTCCGGGCTACGCAATCCATCACGCCTCTCGTTCCATATGTCCGCCATGCATACTCCATCCCGCTTCATGGCCCTCGTCGTACTGACAGCGGCACTCTCAGCCTGCGAGCGCTCCGCAGTAAGTCGCGACCTTCTGCAGCCGGGATTCGACAGCATTTCCGCGGACGGGCTGCTTGCCCATATCCGGGTGCTCGCGTCGGACAGCTACCAGGGACGCGCCCCAGGCACCCCCGGCGAGGATAGCAGCGTCGCCTATCTCACCAGGCAGTTCCAGGCCCTTGGCCTTCGTCCCGGGAACCCCGACGGCACGTTCACGCAGAACGTGGCGATGATCGGCTTCGCCAGCACGCCCACGGCCTCGTTCGACTTTCGCGGCTACAAGGTCGGTGCGTCCTTTCCCGACGACTTCGTCGCGGTCTCGCGGCATGACCAGTCCCAGGTGGACGTCGTCAACTCCGATCTCGTGTTCGTCGGATATGGCGTCGTCGCTCCCGAGTATGGCTGGGACGACTACAAGGACGCGGATGTCAGGGGGAAAACGGTCGTGATCCTGGTCAATGACCCGCCCATTCCCGATCCTAACGATTCGTCGTCGCTCGACTCCACCATGTTCAAGGGCCGGGCGATGACGTACTACGGACGCTGGACGTACAAGTACGAGGAAGCGAGCCGTCATGGCGCCGCCGCCGCCATTATCGTCCACGAGACCGGCCCCGCCGGATATCCGTACGAGGTCGTCAGAGGAAGCTGGTCGCGAGAGAACTTCGACATCGATGGTGGCGCCGACAGCCGCGTCCTCGTCGAAGCCTGGATCACCGCCGACAAGGCCAGGGAGCTCTTCACGGCAGCCGGTCGCGATTTCGGCGCCGTCAAGCTCGCGGCACGCGACAAGAGCTTTGTTCCACTGTCGCTGTTCGGGACGGCGACGTTTCACACCCGGAACAAGGTGCGCCGGATCCAGTCCAGGAACGTGATCGCGAAGCTCGACGGCTCCGATCCGGCGCTGAAGGACCAGTACGTGATCTACACCGCGCACTGGGATCATCTCGGCAGGGACAGTTCGCTCAGGAGCGATCAGATCTACAACGGCGCCATCGACAACGCGTCGGGCATCGCCACTCTGCTCCAGATCGCCAAGGCCTACACCGCCCTCCCCACGGCTCCGAAATGCTCCATTCTGTTCCTCGCCGTGACCGGTGAGGAAAAGGGATTGCTGGGCTCGAAGTACTACGCACAGCATCCACTCTATCCGCTCAATCGCACGCTCGCCGACATCAACATGGACGGCGTCAACCAGTGGGGACGCACCTCCGACATCGTCGTGATCGGACTCGGCAACTCCACCCTGGACGACGACCTCCGCGCCGCCGCTGACGCCCAGCACCGTTCCCTCTCTGCCGATCCCGAGCCCGAAAAGGGCTACTTCTATCGGTCGGATCACTTCGAGTTCGCGAAGCAGGGCGTCCCCGCGCTCTACACCGATGCCGGAATCGAGTACATCGGGAAGCCGGCCAACTATGGCAGGACGAAGCGCGATGAATACACCGCCAACGACTACCACAAGCCAAGCGACGAGGTGAAACCGGACTGGGACCTGAGCGGTGCTGTTGACGACGCGCGATTGCTGTTCGAAGTGGGGTATCGGGTCGCGCAAGGCACCACCCGGCCGGAATGGAAGCCCGGAACGGAGTTCAAGGCAAAACGTGATTCGATGTTGAACAGGGAGTGAACGCCGTGGTCGCGGCGGCGTGCCAACGCGCCGGCGCACTTACAGTTCGTCTATCGACCTCGGCCAGTCCTCTCGCAGCAAGCGCGAAAGTCCGCGGTCGGCCAGGAGGCGCCCGCCGGTCTGGCACCGTGCGCAGTAGTTCGTCTCGTTATCGGCGTAGCGAATCCGCTGCACGGGCGCGCCGCACTCCGGACACGGCTTGCCGAAACGACCATGTACCGCCATCCCGTCGCGAAAGGCGGTCACCTGCTCCGGGAAACCGGAGCCTGTTTCGTCGCGCAGTCGTGCCGTCCACTCTTCCAGCACCCGCTGCGTGGCGGCATGCAGGCGCGCGATCTCGTCATCCGTGAGTCGAGACGTGAGCACCAGCGGCGAGAGACGCGCTCGATGCAGAATCTCGTCCGAGTACGCGTTGCCGATGCCGCTGAAGAGCCGCGGATCGGTCAGCGACCGCTTTACCGTGTGGTTCTCGCTCCGGAGTCGCGCGCCGAACGCCGCCACAGAGGCATCGAGGACTTCCAGGCCGCCGCGATCGAATTGGCGCAGGGATGTCTCCCCACTCACCACGTGGAGTGACGCACGGCGTTTCTTCCCTGCCTCCGTCAGTACGAGCGTGCCGTCCGGAAAATCGAAGTAGGCGAGCACCAGTGACGGCGGAATCGCCTTGCCCGACGGACGCCATCGCAGTCGGCCGGCGATCATCAGGTGGATGACCAGAAAGAGATCGTCCTCCAGTACCACCACGATGCGCTTTCCCAGGCGGCGCAGCCCCTCTACTCGGCATCCCGAAACCCGGCTGAGCGGCGGATCCACGGACCGCAGCACAAAGGGGCGAACCACCCGGATCCCTTGCAGCCGCGCGCCCAGGATGCGCGCAGAGAGGGCTTCCAGATAGACGGTGATGTCGGGCAGCTCGGGCATGAGGCGGAATGGGGAGCGGCAATCATATCAGTCCCGACGCGCCGACACGATGATGCTCCGCGACGTCAGCATGGCGAATGAGTCCATCGCCTTCACGAAGTCGTGGTTCTGCTCCATCTCCCTGGGCCGCTTGCGATGCATGCGCAACCGGAACCCCAGCCGTCCGAGTCCGATCAGCGGCGCCAGCAGCACCAGCTGGGCAATCGCTGATCGCTTGAAGTGATCGTAGGTCACCGCAATGCCGCGAAATCCGGTCGCTCGCAGGGCGTACGCCAGGTAGTAGTACGATACCGGATGAATGTGACCGGACGTATGCACGATGTCTCGTTCGTCCAGCGGCAGTGGATCGAACAGCTGTGCGAACCCCGAATGGAGGAACCGCCACCGCGAATTCATGTTGAGCACGTTCGGCGTGCTCACGACCAGCGTGCCGCCAGGTTTGAGCACGCGCCGTGCCTCGCGAAGGAACGAGAACTGATCCTCCACATGCTCGATCACTTCGAGGCTGAGGACCAGATCGAACTCCTCGTCCGCGTAGGGAAGCTCGCCGGCGTCGCCGATTCCGTTGCACGTCACGTCGGGATACCGGAACTGCTCCGGCACCGCGTCACATGCCGAAAGCACTGCCGAAGGATCGATGCCGGCGACATGACGCAAGTGCTCGCCAACCAGCTGCGAGAAGTACCCTTCACCGGCGCCGAGGTCGAGCGCCCGCGCCCCGGCGACGAGGAACGGACGCGCCAGCTCGAACATCCTGCGATTGGTGCTGTCGTGTGAGAGACGCCGAATCTCCCGCTGGGGCGCCGATGCGCCGTGGGCGGACCCCTCCCGATCAGTGTTCACGCCTGGCCGGCCTCACCGACCCGGCCTGCGGCGCTCATCGCTGGGAGCGAGGGACGCATGGAATCCTCCTCTGCCATCCGGCGGAACTTCCCCTGATGGCGCGGAGTTGCAAGGGACGACTTCACCTGTGCAGCTCCAGCATGGGTGTCGCGTCGTTTCAATCCGCCATACTATGGAAGCATGTTGCGACGTCCGTTCATCCCAGCTCTTCTCGTCGTCTCGGCGGCGTGCGTGCAGGAAAGCACGGTTCCGAAAGCGCCGGAACAGACCTTCGGGCTGCAGATCCGGGTGAGCTCGAGTCAGCTCGCACCGGGTGAGACGGACACGATCACCGTGAGCGCGACGAATCCCACCGCCGACCAGGTTCGCATCCTCTTCCCCACCTCGTGCCAGATCAAGGTGTTCATTCGCAACACGACCTCGCAGACCGTGGTGCCGCCGGGTGGCCGGTATGACTGCGTTCCGATACCGTCGCAGATGGTGCTGCCCAGCAACGGCACGGTGGAGCAACAGTTCATCTGGCAGGGCGGCTCCGACTTTGACCCGCCCGGATCGGCGCAGCGCCTTCCGGCGGGCGACTATTTCATTTCGGCCACCATGGTTGCGCAAGGCGTCAATTCTGTTGCCTTCGCGGTCAAGGTGAGCCTGGTGCAGTAAACAGGACTCAACTCCTCCTCTGGTTTCATCATGCATTCCTCGTACTGCGCCCTCCTGATGCTGCTCATCACGCATCCCGTGCCCGCTCAGGATGCAGACGCCGAGAAGGTCCGACGCGTGCTGCGCGCCGTTCCCCTTGTCGACGGGCACAACGACCTGCCCTGGTACATCCGGAACAACCAGGCGGCGCCCCGCGATGTTGACGCCTACGACCTGCGACAGCACACCTCCGGAAACACCGACATCCCCCGACTCCGCGCGGGCATGGTGGGCGGTCAGTTCTGGTCCGTCTACATCCCTGGAGAGTTCAGGGACTCCGGGTACGCGAGGGTGCAGCTCGAGCAGATTGACCTGGCTCGACGAGTCATCGCCAGATACCCGGACGTCTTCCAGCCCGCGCTCACCGCCGCTGATGTTCGCAGGGCACACGCCGCCGGCCGGATCGGCTCGCTCCTTGGCATGGAGGGAGGGCACGCCATTGAGAACTCCCTCGGCGCGCTGCGTGCCTACTACGCCCTTGGCGTTCGCTACATGACGTTGACCCACAATGTCACGCTCGACTGGGCGGACGCCGCGCTGGACAGCGCCCGTCATGGTGGCCTCACACCGTTTGGCAGGGAAGTCGTGCGCGAGATGAACCGACTGGGGATGCTGGTCGACCTCTCGCACGTGTCGCCTGGAACCATGAGCGACGCCCTCGACGTGAGTGAAGCCCCTGTCATCTTCTCGCATTCGTCGGCGCGCGCCCTGACTGACGTTCCCCGTAACGTACCGGACTCGATCCTCAGGCGCCTCCCGGCGAACGGCGGAATCGTCATGGTGACCTTCGTGCCGGGCTTCGTCTCACAGCGGGTGGCCGATCATGCCCGGCTCCGCAGCGACGCGGAACGCGACGCGCAGGCCCGGAATCCCCACGACACCGCCGCGGTGGGCCGCGCCATGACCCAGTGGGACGCTGCCCACCCGGCGCCGCGTGCCACCGTCAAGGATGTGGCGGACCACATCGAGCACGTGCGCCAGGTCGCCGGCATCGATCACGTCGGCGTCGGATCGGACTTCGACGGCACCGATAACAACCTGCCCATCGGGCTGGAGGATGTCTCCAGATTCCCCGCAGTGCTCGTCGAGCTCTCTCGCCGCGGCTGGAGCGAAGCAGACCTGCGAAAGCTCGCCGGGGAGAACATCCTCCGCGTGCTCGCCGCTGCTGAGGCGGTGGCCACCCGGCTCCAGCGCCTGCGCCCGCCTTCGAACCGGACCATTGAAGAACTGGACGGCAAGCCGAAGATGTAGCAGGACGCACCTGGGCCTCTCCGCCTGACACCGGCATCGTTAGGCGCGTGCTCGGCGAGGGCACTCACTTCCGTCCCGCCCGGAGAGACCGTCCCGGGCGCCGACGTCCGTCGCCCTGAGACGGTGACCGAATCGCCACCTGCCGAGGTCTTTGGTCATGGTGGCGGCGTCATCGCGGGTGCGGCTGGTCGGCGCCACACTGGAGGACGGCATCGGGTTGACCGTCGTACGGTCGAGATGCCCGGGCGCGATTCCACAAATGCGGACTCGCGCAAATGCGTGGATCTTCTTACGTTGTACGCTGGCGACTAGGGCTGTCGCCGTTCACGGGCTGCGGCGCCAGGATCTCCGGGGATCCTGGCGCCGCAGCCCGTCTCGCGCTCTGGAAACGTTAGGCGCGAACCGCTCGGCCCACACATCGCGTCGGACCGTTGGCGGCAACCGCGTATGAACCGGGAACTACGCTCGCGTGTCCGCGCGGCGACGACGGCGCCGGGCCATCGCCCCACCACCCATGCCCACCAGGCCGCTGGTCAAGAGCACCAGCGACGCGGGCTCCGGCGCCGTATTGGCGTCCGCCAGCTCGAAGTTGTCCCACACCGTCAGATTCTCGTCCCCCGCGAAGCCGAGCCTGACGTTGTCCACGAACGCCTCGTACGGGTACGGCCAGTTGCTCCCGAGCCCGACGCCGACCCCGTAAACCACCGCGTTCGACGGGAAGCAGTTCGATCCGTTGCCCCAGTCGGCAGGCGTCGCCGTCTTCAACGGTATCCCCGGAGTGATCGTGGCTGGGTTGCTGCAGTCCGCGATCGTGTACCCCTCTCCGATTACGAATCGCCAGAACACCTGATCCGCCAGCAGGTTCTCAACGACCCATTGGTCAGTCGGAGTCGGACTCGCCACGTTGTAATAGCGCTCCCACACAAGCTCGGAAAACTCAGGGGAGCTCGGATCGCCGCTGCGGATGTAGAGCCGAAGAGCCGGTGTCTGTTCCTGCCACGGCACATCGCCTACCGGCGGCATTCCTACCCGGTACCAGTCGAAACCCACGGCGCTGACATCGGACAGCAGCCCCCAACCCTGGGTGAGATACGGATCCCCCGAAAACAGGTTGAACCACGACCAGTCAGTCAGCTGGCCCGTCACACTCAACTGGAGCGACCCATTGCCATAGCGGGGATTCGCACCGGTAATGAGCCCAAAGACCGACGAGCCGCGTGTGTCAGGAACCCACGGGCCGCCGTTCGTTACGACGCGCTGCGCGCTCGCGACGATGGGCAACGCAACCAACGTCGCGCCCAGCGCAACCCGGTAACTCCGCTTGGTCAGCATGGAAGAAGACCTCATGTGCCGGATCGTGATCGTACCGATTGCACGATCAGGGCGTCCGTTCGCGAACTACGCCCGCGCACCTTCACACCATCGCGAGTTTCGACGACAACGTGCGCCACACGAACCCGGTGACGTACCTCGCAATCCCTGTGCCCTCGCATTGGACAAATCAAATGATCCGGTGGCCTTCCGCAACCACCAGCCTGCCACAGGATAGATCGCGATCCTGGGAATGGGACTGATCACGCGCCATCGAGAACGCCGTCGTGTGGCGGTCGCGCAACACAACCACTGCCGCACGGATGCCACTCGGACATGTCGCTGCCGTGAGCTCACCCAACGCCTGCCATCATCCGGAACCGATCCCGCGCCGATCGCGCGTCGACACATGCCGTGCCTTGCCCACGTCGCAAGGCCGACCGGGCACGATGGAAGCGCCGGAGCGCGTTTTCAGCGCGGTCTGAGGTTCAGCGAGCGTCTGCGACGGGTTCCGCCGCGGCGGTCTGTCCGTCCACCCGCGCCGTGACGGCACCGTAGATCTGCGATCCCTTTCCGCACACGACATCGGCTCCTGCCACCGACGCCGGATGGCCGGGCACGCCAACTGAACATCCTTCGCCGAGCCACACGTCGCCGTCAGCAATCACCGGACCCACCACGCGACAGCCCTTTGCGAGATGAATGTCACCGCGACAGACAAGACTCCCATCCACGATTGCGCCGGCTTCCAGGTGACAGGCGCCGTGCACTTTCGCGCTCCCGCTGATTCGTGCATTCGCTCCAAGTCGTAGCGTTCCGCGCACGACGAGCGTCCCGAGAACCGATTCACCGGGAGGAATCGCAAGGTCCCCACCCACGCGAATGAATCCGCGCTCCTGTCGCGCGCTCCGGGGCATCTTCATGGTGCCTGCCAGAAGCGGCTCGGGGACTCCGGCAGGCAAGGGAGTGTCAGCGCCCACGATGATGCGGGTGGCGCGCACTCGGGAAAAGCGAACGCCTTCGCCGAGCCGCATCTCGCCAACCGCGCTGGCGCGGCTCGACAGGTGTGACCCGTCGCCAATCGTGAGATCGTGCTCGGCGTGTACCCAGCGCAGGACCGTGGACCCTTCGCCGATTCTCACGTCGCTTTCACCGAGAATCGCGCGGTACACCGCCCCCGGCCCGCCCGTGAACGTGTCATGGGCATATAGTTCCAGGAGAAACGTCTCCCCGCCCGGCAGTTGTACTGGCCCACTCGCCAGAACGAGCTGCGAGATGAACCGCTGCGCGTCGGCCGCCTCCAGCAGCACCTCGGGACGCCCGTTTACGTGGACAAACGGCGTTCCGTCGGGAAGGTGATCCGCCGCAGCGGACGTCATCACACCCGTCGAAACCACCTCCGGAACCTGGTTCCGCAGATAGTTGCGAAACCCCTCCGCGAAGATCATCAGGTCTCCGGAGTCCTGCCCGACCATGGTCAGCGGCTCGGCATCGGTCGGTCGGAAGAGCTCCTTGAGCGCAGGTGCCAGTGGCAGGAGAAACCACGCCGAGGTGGCGAGCAGCAGGGCCGCGAAGATCAGCGCGCTCACGCTTTCTCCTCGTCTTCGAGGCGCCGCTTCAGGGCGCCGCCATTCACCACGCTATCGTTCGTCGCGCCGTTCGCGGTCACCCCGTGGTTGTTGTCGCGGTAGCGCTCGGTCTTGTGCCACACAACGGCCCGCTTGCCCGGCCACCGGAACAACTGCCGCAGTGATTCCTGCGATACGGAGATCAGACTGACCAGGAATCCGAAGAACAGGAACGGCAACAGCCGCACGCGATGACGAGAGCCGTCCAGGCGCGTCGCCGTCGCCACTTCGAAGAACGCCGCGAAGTTACCGAGTGTGCTGAACGCCGACACGATCAGGACGGCCAGGACACCGGTGGGCAGCTGATATCCCAGGTAGTAAAGCGATATCGCAACGGCCCACCCGAACAGGAGAACCGGTGCCACGGCAAACACCCCCAGTAACAGGATGCCGTCGGTCGCCCTCGACAGCGGGAAATGACGAGGCTTCCGCAACAGGGCACCCAGGTAGCGTCCCAGCGCCTGATTGTGACCGTGTGCCCAGCGTTGAATCTGCCGGATCCGCGTATTCCAGGTTTCCGGCACCTCCTCATAGCACTCGGAGCGGTTCTGGTAGGCCACCTCCCAGCCGCGCAGGTAGAGCCGGTAGGTGATGTCCGTATCCTCAGCCAGGGTATCGGTTCGCCAGCCACCGACGCTCGCCAGGGCCTCCCGCCTCACGCCGCCCACCGTCCCGCCGTACTGCGGGATGAGACCCAGATTCATGCGGGCTTGCTGATCCACCTGATACCCGCCGGCGCGTTCCAGATCGAGCAGTCGGACCAGGAGTCCATCACCGACGTTATGGGGAACGACACGCCCCATCACCGCCCCCACCTCGGGATCGAAGAACGGCGCCACGAGTTGCTTGAGCAGCCGGGGCCCGGGGATGTAGTCGGCGTCGAACACCAGATGTACGTCGCCACCAATCCGCGCACCTGTCTCCGCGAGGGCCGCCGCCTTTCCGGCCTGGCCCCCGGTGCGGAAGACTGGCTTGACCAGATTCGGGTACCGCGTCGCGAAGCCGCGGAGAATCTCGCCGGTGCTGTCCGTCGATCGGTCGTCGACTGGAATGATCGTCAGGCGATCATGGGGATAGTCGTTCGCCAGGAGCGCCTCGAGGGATCCGGCGATGACCTTCTCCTCGTTGTGGCACGGGATGAACACCACGGTTTGCGGCCAGTCGGCCTCCGTGACGTCCACGTACGGCTGGCGCTGCCGGCCGAACAGCCGATTGAGCGTGAACACATAGTGGCGGATGGTATAGGCCACCAGCACCGCGACCACGATGTACAGCAGGACCAGCAGGATCGTGGTGACCATCGTCAGACCCTGCCTGCTGAGGTCACGACGCCGCGCGCCGAAACGCGAGGCGGAATGTCCGGCCAGCTCATCGCCCAGGCGTAGAGCGCCACGAACACGAACAGGTGGAGCAGGATGCCCCAGAGGAAGAACAGGGTCGGCATCACCAGCAATGACAGGTGATGGATGAGGTACGCATGCACCGTGACCTGCAACGGCAGCAGGACCGCGATATGGCCCACACAAAGCGCCGTTAGCAGCACCTTGCGCCAGGTGGCGATGTTGAACGGGAAGTAGGTGAAGCCCAGCACCAGTGGAATGAGAAGCAGGACTGCGGTGCCGATGTGGAACAGACTGAGCAGGTATCGGGGGAGGTCGTACGGAAATGAGCCGGGCCTGAGCACGAAATTGAGCACGGCGGTGAGCTGGATCAGCACCGCGAAGCGAAGGAAGTAGATGAGCGGCGTGAAGCGTTGCGACAGAATGAACGACGCACCCAGCGCCACGGCGCAAATCCCCCCAACCAGCCAGTAGTGCGATGTGGCGGGAAGCGGCGCGTCGGTCGTGAAGTACGGCACCGCGAAGGAGAAATGGCCGGCGATTGTGACCGTGCCACGCGCCACCGTGCCAGGCAAACCCAGCGGCCGTTGCAGCAGTGTCAGCACCCATGTCCACCAGTCGCTCAGCGGCTTCAGGAGCAGTCCGGTTCCTCCCGCCAGCAGCAGTGGAATCAGGACCATGCTCGTCAGGCGCCAGGGCGTGAGTCGCCCTTTCACCAGGGCCCGGTGCGGCCCGATGATGCCGCCACGCGCTCCGCGCCGGCGAAGTTCCGCGAGCAGCCGTTCGCGACCCTTCGCCATCATCACATACGGCGGCGTCCTACCAGTGCGCGAAGACACCGATCGTCACTCCTGTCCGCCGGTAGCTGGGATTCGTGTAGTACTCGCCCTGCGCCAGCACTCCCCACGTCCGACCCAGCCACTCACGCCATCCCACGGCACCCTCATGACTGGTGAACTTGGTGATCACCGTGGTCGGACCCAGTAGCTGGTATCCCTCCGTGCCGGTGGATCCCCGAAACGTGACGTAGCGGGTTCCCTCGCTACCTAACGTGACCGCCCCAAACGCCCGCTGCGAATCGACGCTCCCGGGTGAGCTGCGGCTTCCCCGGACTCCCGCTTCCAGGACCATGCCCGCCACGGGATAGGCGTCGAACGCTGCAAAGACACTCTCTTCCCGATACCCCCGCTTCGCGTCGACCATCGTCCCTCCCACCGTCGTCACCAGCCGCTGGCTGGCAAGCCACTTGTGCGAGAACGAGGCGTCGGCACGGATGTCCGGAAAGAGGAAGTCACCGCTGCCGCCGCCAAGGCTTGCGAAGACGAACCAGTCCCGCGACAACACCTGCTGCACCGACACCGATGCGTACACGCCCTCGTCATCAAACGCCCGCCGCCACAACGCATCCCCGTACCACACGGTGCGCCCCGACGCTTGTGGAACCACCAGACGAAGTTCCGCACTGTGCCAGTCTCCCAGCCCATGGCTCACCTGATGCTGATCCACGGACAGGTCGATGCGCCCACCACCACCCGACGAACTGTCGGGTGACTGCGCCAGGACCCGTCCGGCGAGTGCGGCGCACGCCGCTGAGAGCATCACCAGCCGGGTCGCGACGGCCACCCTTCCCCTCATGACGCCGTCGCTTTCCGGACCACTTCCGCCGGATCCGGCGCCAGCGGGCTCCGATTTCCTCCACCCGGCAGTGAGCGTGGAATCGGCCCCGCAGCCGTCCCCTCTGGTGCAGACTCGCGCGCCCACTGGTGCAGTGCCTGTACGATCCGCACCGCCGCAAGCCCATCACCAAACGGGTTATCGCCGTCAATCATCGCGTCCAGCGCCAGCGGATTGTCCAGAAGCTCCGACGCCGCCGAGACGATCGCCGCGGGATCGGTCCCCACCAGCCGCCCGTATCCGGCCTGAATCACCTCCGGTCGCTCCGTCGTTTCCCGTAGCACCAGCACCGGCTTGCGCAGCGACGGACATTCCTCCTGGATCCCGCCCGAATCGGTCATCACGAACAGGCTGCGACGCGCGACTTCCAGGAGGTCGGGATAGCTCAGCGGGTCCAGCAGCTCCACCCCGGGCCGCCCCGCCAGCTCCTCGAGCACGATTTCGCGCACCCGCGGATTCAGGTGCACCGGAAAGAGAATCAGCAGGTCGGGATAGCGGTCCACCAGCACGCCGAACGCCCGGCACATGCCGCGCAACGGAGCGCCGATGCTCTCGCGCCGATGCACCGTGACCAGCAACGTCCGATGCGATACCCATGGCAGCGCGTTCAGCCGGGGGTCGTCGAAGCCTGCCCGACGCGGAATCCGCGCCAGCGCGTCGACGATCGTATTCCCCGTCACCAGAATGCGCTCGCTCGGAACGCCCTCGCGCAACAGATTGGCCCGCGCCGATTCGGTCGGCGCGAAATGCAGCTCCGCGATCACGCTCGCCAGCCGACGGTTCAACTCCTCGGGAAATGGATTGTGCAGACTCCCGGAGCGCAGTCCTGCCTCGACGTGGCCCACCGCAATGCCCAGATACCGCGCCGCCAGAGCCGCCGCCAGGACCGTGGTAGTGTCGCCCTGCACCAGCACGAGGTCCGGTCGGAGTTCGGTAAAGCAGCTCGAAAGCGCCAGGAGGGCGCGCGACGTGAAATCCGAAAGCGCTTGCCGGGTCGCCATCAGACCCAGGTCGATGTGCGGCCGCAGCTGGAATGCCGACATCGCCTGTGCGAGCATCTCTCGATGCTGCGCGGTGGCCACGATCACGGTCTCGAATTCCTCGACGTGTCGCTCGAGTTCCGTGATCACCGGCGCCATCTTGATGGCCTCCGGACGCGTTCCGATCACCACACACACCCGCTTCCGGTGTCCCGCCGGCGTCGACGGCACACCAACCGGCGTGCGGCGCTCCTCGAGTCGCCGATTCATCGGCGGCGTGCGACGCGCGCGATCTGATGACATCCTGGGGTCGGTCACGTTCGTTCCGTGGGCGGGATTCCACACGCACGACAACGGTCCCAGTCGCCAGCACAGCGCCTTGCGACCGGACCCATAAGGTCTTTCTCGTTGGATGACATACGCTTACGATGGGAGCCGGGCGCCCGCTCTAATGAGGACACTTCTCTCGCGCGTTTGGCAACATCGATCGGAACGCGCGGGGGCCTTTGCCACTGCCCGCCCCCCTCTCGACTCCATACCTTGTCAACTCGTGCCGCCGTCACTCGATAGGCGGCCTGCCAATCCGCCCCGGCCAGGAGAGTCGTCGATGGGAAAGGGAGACCAGCGCTCACGACGTGGTAAGATCAACCGTGGCAGCTATGGAAAGACCAGACGCCGCAAGAAGCGCAAAGCACCCGCGCCGCCCACTCCGCCGCCCAAGCCCTGAGCCGCCCGCCAGGGATTCCGTGGGCGACCGCCCTCGGACGCCGGTACTGGCGATCGTGGGGCCCGGACAGAGCGGCAGCCCTGACGACCTGCGAAATGCCGAAGCATTAGGCGCCCTGGCCGGCCGCGAAGGATGGATTCTGGTGAACGGCGGCGTGGCCAGCGGCGTGATGGAAGCCGCCAGCCGGGGAGCGCGCTCTGCAGGCGGCACCGTGATCGGCATCCTTCCCGATGCCAATGCCTCCGGCGCCAGTCTCTTCCTCTCGGTGGCCATCGTCACCGCCATGGGACAGGCACGCAACAACGTCATTGTTCTTTCCAGTGACGCACTGGCGGTCTGCGGAATGAGTGCCGGCACCGCGGTCGAGGCCGCCCACGCTGTGCGAGCCCGACGTCCGATTGTCTTCGTGGCAGCCGAGGCCACCACCCGCTCCTTCTTCCAGAAACTCGACGCTGCCGCGGCGGTCCACTTCGCGGATTCAGCGGAACACGCCGGCACCATCCTGCGACACCTCCTGACCCGAACCCGCTGACCCGCACGATCACCTGCCACTCTCCACGGCCTCCGCCTCGCGCCCCACCTGACGATCTCACCAGGAACCCATGTCCCCGCTCGAGCTGGTCGCCGTTACCTTCGGCCTGGTCAGTGTCTTTCTCAGCACGCGCGAGAACATCTGGAGCTGGCCCACCGCGATCGTCAACGTCGGCCTGTACACGCTGATCTTCCACCGCGAGAAGCTGTATGCCGACATGGGCCTCCAGGTCGTGTACCTCGTCCTCTCCTTCTATGGCTGGTACCAGTGGCTGTACGGCGGGGAGAACCGCAGCGAGCTCCGTGTCTCACGCCTGGCGGTGCGCCAGACTGCCGTTCTCACTGCGATTGGAGTTCTCGTGTCGGTCGCCCTTGGCACGTTTCTGCGCCGCTCCACCGACGCGGCGCTTCCGTATCTTGACGCGTCGCTTTCGGTCTTCTCCCTGGTGGCTCAGTGGATGATGACGCGGAAGATCCTCGAGAACTGGGGCCTCTGGATTCTCCTCGATATCGTGTATGTCGGGATGTTCATCTTTCTGAAGCACCTCTATCTCACGTCCATCCAGTACACGGCCTTCCTCGCCCTTGCCGCAATAGGTCACCTGCAGTGGCTCCGCTCGTACCACGCCGCGCGAACCGTGAAGCCGCGGGAAGATGGCGCTCCCGCCCTTGCCTGATCTCGCGCTCCGCATGGATCAGGCAGTCGGCGGCCGGCACGACCCATGAGCGCCAGGCCCCTCCGTATCGTGGTTACCGGGTCTGAGTGCACCGGGAAGACCACCCTGGCACGGCAGCTCGCTGATCACCTCCACGCGCCGTGGTCGGCGGAGTACTCACGCCAGTTCGCGGCGTCGGTCGGGAGGACGCTCACCGTGGCCGACGTCGAGCCGATTGCGCGCGGCCAGGTCGCACTGGAGGACGCCGCGATCGCCGCTGCGTCCGGCCTGGCGGTGCACGACACTGATCTTGTGAGTACCGTCGTCTACGCCGAGCACTACTTCGCGGAGGCCCCACCATGGCTCATGGCCACCGCACACGACCGCCTCGGCGATCTCTATCTTCTTCTGGACACCGACGTCACCTGGGAGGCCGACGGTGTGCGCGATCGCCCCTACTCGCGCGCGGAACTTCACGCCGAATTCGTCAGGGCGCTGGACCGGCTGGGAGCTCCCGTAGCCTCCGTCCAGGGACTCGGATCGGCCCGCCTGACAAGCGCCCTCGCGACTATCGCCCAACGCCTCCCCTCGGTCGCCTCGCTCGGCTAGTAGCGGTAATGATCGGCCTTGAAGGGTCCGTCCTGGGAAATCCCCAGGTACGCTGCCTGCTCTTCCGTCAGTCGTGTGAGCTTGACACCGATCTTCGGCAGGTGTAGTCGCGCCACCTGCTCGTCCAGATGCTTCGGCAGCGTGTAGACCTGGCGCTGGTACCGGTCAGAATGCTGATGCAGCTCCATCTGCGCCAGCACCTGGTTCGAAAACGACGCCGACATCACGAAGCTCGGATGTCCGGTCGCGCATCCGAGATTCAGCAGGCGGCCCTCGGCAAGAACCAGGACCCCGTGGCCGTCCGGGAATTCCCACTCGTCGTACTGCGGCTTGATGTTGATCCGCCGGATTCCCGGCACCCGCTTGAGCCCGGCCATGTCGATCTCGTTGTCGAAGTGACCGATGTTCCCGACAATTGCCTTGTCCTTCATTCGATGCATGTGCCCCACCGTGAGCACGTTCTTGTTGCCTGTCGCGGTGATGAAGATGTCGGCGCGCTCCACCACGTCATCCACGGTCGTCACTTCGAATCCTTCCATCGCGGCCTGTAACGCACAGATCGGGTCGATCTCCGTCACCACCACCCGGGCGCCCTGTCCTCGCAGCGCCTGCGCACATCCCTTCCCGACCTCGCCGTAGCCACAGACCACCACCACCTTGCCGCTCAGCATCACGTCGGTTGCCCGGTTCAGTCCATCCACCACCGAGTGCCGGCAGCCGTAGATGTTGTCGAACTTGGATTTCGTCACGGAGTCGTTCACGTTGATCGCGGGAAAGAGCAGTGTTCCCGCACGCATCATTTCGTACAGCCTGTGAACGCCCGTCGTGGTTTCTTCCGACACTCCGCGAATCCCCCCCGCGACCTCCGTCCAGCGCCCGGGATGCAACCGCTGCTCCTTGCGCAGCAGATCCAGGATCACGCCCCACTCTTCAGGCTCCCCCGCCGCATTGAAGCTCGGCACCTCGCCGGCTCGCTCGAACTCCGCCCCTTTGTGAACCAGGAGCGTGGCGTCCCCGCCATCGTCCAGCAACAGGTTCGGACCACGCCCATCCGGCCACATCAGCGCCTGCTCGGTGCACCACCAGTATTCCTCGAGCGTCTCGCCCTTCCACGCAAACACCGCCACACCGCGGGGACCGTCCGCTGTGCCCGTGGGTCCGACAACGGCCGCTGCCGCCGCGTGATCCTGCGTCGAGAAGATGTTGCAGGAAACCCAGCGAACGTCTGCACCGAGCTCGACCAGCGTTTCGATCAACACTGCGGTCTGGACCGTCATGTGAAGTGAACCCATGATCCGCGCGCCCGCGAGCGGCTTGGCATCACGGTGCTCCGATCGAATCGCCATCAGACCCGGCATCTCGTGTTCGGCAAGCCGAATCTCCTTCCGTCCCCACTCCGCCAGGGCCAGGTCCCTGACCTTGAAGGCAGGCCGATCCACCGCGTCTGCGGCATTTACGTTCGCTCGAATGGTCGTGGTCATTGCTCGTCCTCAGCAGGTCCATGGACGGACCGTTCGCCTGGACCGGTCCGTGCGTCGCTCACAGTTTGACTGCAGGTTCCCCGTGCCCTCTCGTACTGCCGCGTGATCACGATTCTGTCTTTTCGGCTGGATCTGCGGCCGCGCCCCTCGTACGGCGGCGGCGCCCGTCGTGGAATATGAAACACCCCGTGACGCCATGCGGCTCATGTTCGGCGTGCCGACGCCGCAAAGAGCGCTGGTCCCTTCGCGGCCGGATCGGCGGTCAGACGACGGATGATCGCGTTCCTGAATCCCGTGCTCTGCAGCCACTCCTCAACCTGGCTCTCCGCGAACCCGAGCCACACGTGCCCCATCAGCTGACGGTACTCCTCATGCTCGTGCGGAAGCATGTCGACAATCAGCAGCCGGCCCCCGGGACGCACCACTCGCTGAACTTCGGCGAGCACGCGCACCGGATCCGCGACATGGTGCAGCACCAGCGAAAGTACCGCTGCGTCCAGCGAAGCGGCATCGATTGGCAGCGTCTCCAGCTCCCCGCGGCGCACGTCCACATTCTGGTGTGCGGCGAGCCGCATGCGGGTGCCCGCTAACATCTCCGGCGAGGCGTCGACCGCCACGACCCGCGACACGTAGGGAGCAAGCACTTCGCTCAATCGTCCGGTTCCGCAGCCTAGATCGCCTACGACCCACCGATCCTCCAGCAATCCGAGCAAGGTCGTGAGATCTGTTCGCTCACCGAACAGCTCAGCGCGCATTGAATCCCACTGAGACGCCGATTCCGCAAAAAAGGCTCGAGACTTCGCGTTCCGTCGGGCACGCACCCCCTCCAGCCGCAGACGGTCCTGTGACGCTGCTCGGCCGTTTCGCAGATCGTCGCGCACCACGTCCCACAACCGTTTGGCACCGGCCTCGAGCCCCGGACTCAGTGCGTAGTACCTGCTGGTGCCTTCCTGGCGCGACACGATCCATTCCTCGTCCCCGAGTACGCGCAGGTGTCGACTCACTGTCGACTGCGGGAGCCGGAGAACCGAGCAGAGCTCGCCGACCGTGAGTTCCTGGCTCTCCAGCGTCAGCAGCACCCGCCCCCGTGTTGGCTCGGCGAGTGTGCTGAGGTGGTCGTGTACAACTGGTCGCTGCGCCATTCTATCGCTATATCCGGATATAACGCTAGAGTACTGATGGCCCAATCGCAATGGGACATCATGACGACAGCATCATGCATCTATGCGACAGCGCCGCACAGTGAAGTAACTGGGCGGCGCTGTATGCATCCCGACGATGAGGACCTGATCTAAGTCACTATTCGGTAACGTATTCCGCCACTTGTCTCATCTGAACTCACATCTTCGGCGTGTACATGATGTGGGCCTTTGGAGTGCCTGGATACATGAGCCACGGGCCACCTTCAATCGGTCGCTCTGACAAGCCGGTGGTGGCACCGGTGGCATAAGGGATGTAGACCACGTACAAGGGTTCCGCACCGGTCACCGTGCCCTTCTTGGGATCGAACGTGCCACCAAACAACTGGTACAGACTCGCCGGTCCGGACGGGAGCTTCAGCTTCCCTGACTTCGCTTCGGCGAACCGCACAGTGTCAACCTGCGGATCCTTGACTCCCTGGTCCCGCAGCGCTCGGCCGCGTGCCATGAATGGCTCCAGTGAATTGTGATAGCACGCGACGTGGAAGGTCTTCTCGCTCGGATTGTGGGCGAGACAGGTCATGTCTCCCGTGCCTTTCCGGAGCACGATCAGCTTCCCGTTGGCACTGTATCCCAGCACTGTCGCCGGGGCCCGAAGGTGCGGCGGCAACGGCAGAACCGCCGCGGCAATCTGTTCGTCACGCGGTGGAATGCGCCCGCGCTGGGCACCGATCGCCGCGCCCGGCAGCGTGAGTGCGCCCAGGAGGGCGGCGGCCAGGAACCGTGACATGGATAACTCTCCTTGTGAATCAGAGATAACACAGCAGTTAAGAGCGGACGGTCTCGAGTGGAGCGAGTCGCTAGCGGAGCGACTCGAGACCAGCGCGGAGGCGCGGAAGCGCAGCTTCTATTTCCGCAGGCGACACTGCGCCCACGGACAGGCGGAACCAGGCCTTCATGTCGCCTGCGCCGAACGCACTGAACGGAACCACGGCCAGCCCGGCCTCCCGGAGCAGCCACCCCCGGATATCGTCGCTGGAGCGGAGGGGCGCTCCCTCACGCGTGGTCCGGCCAAACAGGTCGATTTGCGCACTCAGGTAGATCGCACCCATCGGCTCGATCGCGTCAACCGGGTGCCCCGCTTTGTGAAGCTCCCGAATGCCGCGGAAGAGCAGGTCAAGGCGGGCCTGCACTCCAGCCACGAGTTGCGCACGAAACTCCTCGATGGCCTCGGTCTCACCCAGCAGCCTCGCCGTGGCGATCTGCTCGGCTCGCGGTGCCCATGTACCGATATGTCCCAGCACGTTGTTCATCACGCTGATAACGTGCCGGGGGCCGATCACCCAGCCCACCCGCATGCCGGTGGCCGCAAACGCCTTGGAGATCCCATCAACGTACACCGTAAACCGCGCCATCTCGGGGCGCAGCGACACCGGATCGACATGCTGTGTGGCGCCGAACGTGAGCTGCCAGTACACCTGATCGTACATCACATACAGGGGCCCGTCGCTCGGAGCGCGCCGCGCGTTTTCCTCCAGAACCAGGTCACAGATATCGCCTAACGTTTCGGCATCGTAGGCGGTACCGCAGGGATTCAGCGGAGAATTGAGCGCGAGCATTCTGGCCCCGCGCAGGGCCGGCTCGAGTTGTTCCCGTGACGGCAGGAACGCGGCCGCCGGGGCACACGGCACGGGAACCTCCGCAGCGCGCGCCATATGGCAGTAGTAGTTGTTGTTCCAGGATGGGACGCCGTAGGCCACTCGGTCACCTTCCCCAACTACCGTTCGATACGTGCCGTAGACACCTGGCCGCGACCCCGCCGTGATCAGAATCGATTCCACCGGATAGCGCAGGCCGAGTTCGCGCTCGTAGAAGGCCGCCACGGCTTCCCGCAACACCGGCATTCCCGCCGACGGGGGGTAGTTGGTTTGCCCCTGCCGCAGCGCCTCGATCGTTTCCTCTTCGAGGACCTTCGGAATTCTGAATTGGCGGGGATCGAAGTCGCCGACGGTGAGATTGCAGACGCCCTCCCCCGCCGCGATGCGTGCACGAACGTCGGCCGCAATCCTCAGGATCTCTGAGCCTTCCAGGGACCCGGCGACGGGCGCGACATCACTGGGGCTGACACGCTGTCGTTCGACGATCGTGCGAACGTCGGTGAGTGTGTGGACGGAGTGCATGTCGTCTGGTTCTGGGTGCGGCGATGCGACTCTGACCAACCCAAGTTAGACCGGTCACGGTCCGCACACCATTCATGAGGCGGCCTCACTCGGTCCGCTCATGAGGCGGCCTCCCTCGGTCCGCCTCGCAGCCGCCCGGCGACAAGCGCGGAATCAGGCACCTGCCCCGCCGAGAGGGCGCCCTGATCCGGTTGCCCTCGAATGGTTGGATCCGGCGTAGTGCCTCGCGGCGTGGGGCGCGTACAACGGCGGCCCGGAAGCGTTGGCAGCAATAGGAATTACGCGACAGGGATCTGGACCGTCCTAGTACGGATTGTTGGCCACCACGACTTGGCAGGTAACACGGTTTACTATTCGCGGTAGGTCTGGTTGTGGATCTCTGAGCCGATCGATGCCGAGGACTAACCTTTTGCGTCTGCAAGCCTTAGTGATGGCAGTTGCGTTCCTCGCGGTGCCTGCACACCGTGCGCGCGCGCAGCAGCGAGACCCCGCCGCCCCGGGGAGCACCCCGCTCGTACCGGGCGCGCGTGTGCGAGTGCATGCCACTGTTTTTGTTACTCCCCTCATTGCCAACTACGTCGAAATGCGCGCCGATACCCTGGTGCTCGTCGAAGAGGGCGTCGGTCGAGGCCTTTGGTCCGTCACGCTCGACCAGGTGCAACGCATCGAGACCAGCATCGGGCAGCGCCGCTCCTACGGCCCGTTTATCCGGCGCGGCGCGGTCATCGGCGCGGCTGGCGGTGCGCTGGGCGGGCTGATCTTCGCGGCGTCCTTCACACCATCTGACACCTCGCGCAAGTACAGCCGGCCATTGACCACCGGGCTGGGTGCACTCGCTGGAGCCGTCATCGGCGGATTTGTCGGCTCGCGATTTCGCGCCGAGCAATGGGTCGGTGTCCCGCTGCCGCGCCGTGTGTCGATCCTTCCAGGACCACGCAACGGCCTTCGCATCGCCATTGCATTCTGAGCTGCCGGGAAGCTGAGTAGTGGTATCGTGCCCCCGCAGGCCCCAGCACCAGGCCACGGGTTGGGCATCCACTGCGCCGGGCAGGTGCCGCGCGTGTCATCAGGAGCCAGGCACGTTCACTGATCGTGCCACCGCCTCATCGCGGGTCCCGACGCTCCGCCTGGCCGAGGAGATCGGGATCCAATCGAATCAGGCGCGGATTGGGCGATAGTCCACGCCCCGCCTTGCTCTCCGGTTGGCCGTCAACTGCAACGACATCCGCGGTGAAGTCGAAATCGTTCAGCAATCCGTCCACCACGCCGTCGTTGTGGCCGAGAAGGCTGGACCCGATACCATACCCGGTGACCGGAACCCCTTCCTTCTCGAAGCGGCGAATCTTCGCCGGGGTGAACCCACCCGAGACGATGATCCCCACATTCGGGAAGCCCGCGCCGTCGAGCGCCGAACGCAGCTGCCTGACGAGCTTCGGATTCACCCCAAGCAGCCCCTCGGGACCTCGCCGTGATGCTTCTTCGGCGAGGGATGCATCCACCAGACTCTCGCTCGTATCTACCCGGACCGCCGCGAGCACCCCGGCCCCGAACGTGTCACGCATCGCCCGCGCCACGGCCAGGGCATCACGCACGACATCATTGGCATAGTCGACCAGACTCACGACCCTTACCTCTGGTTCCACCTGCCGGCAATAGCGAGCGAACGCCAGCGTCGCCGCGACCGTGTCGCCGCGGAAAGCCGCGATCATCGCGTGCGGCATGGTGCCGACGCCCGAGGCGCCCCACCACGCTCCGCCCGCATCGCTCGCGACGCTGCCCGCGCCGCCCACCCGCGCGGCGTACCCGTCGGGCGTCTGCACCCGCCAGTCATCGTGCCTGGCGCCCATGAAGATCACCGGCTTGCCGTTCGCCGCATCGATGACGCGCCGGACGTTCGACGCCACCAACGACCGGCGGGCTAGAACACCGAGGTAGTCCGTCTCCAGGTGCGCGTAGGCGAGGTACGGTCCATTGATGACCAGCGCCGTTTCGAACGGAGCGATCGCGTCGCCATCCATGAGCGCGTCAATTGTGAACTCGTCGGGCGAATACAGTCGTCCGCTCACGGGATGCGGAGCCAGCTGGGTGTGCAGCATGCGAATCGCCTCGTAGATGCCGGCGATGACGCCATACTGCTTGGCGAACACCTGCATCGTCACCACCGGATCACGGCCGTTTAGGGCGATTGTTTCCGCAGTCCGTACGAAATACCGATCGGTATACCATCCCTCTCGCATCCGCGGGTCGAACTGGAACAACGCCGCCGGAAGTGACGCCAGCGCCCGGTGAAAGGCGTGGACTCTGGGATCACGGACCTCCACCGGCGAGGACCTCGATCGCAACGGTGGCGGCTTCATGTGCGGGGAATGAGCCATCGGGCGCGCAATAATCGCGCACTGCGACAATCATGTGCCATCAGCGGCCTCGGGCACAATTGGTTACCCGGGCGGCGTGTGCGGGACCGCGCCCCGGTTACCCGGGAAGTCCGTGCGGGGACCAGCCCAATTTCGCCCGGGGAGGGCGTCATCCGCGGATGCCCGCACGGCGAATTGACCTCCCTGCCATCGCTCCAAACCGACGTTTGCAACACCGCCGGTGACTGGGTTGCGCGCGAGGTGGCTGGGGAAGAGCGCCTCGTCACCAGCCTCACGCCCGCAGCCCTCCCGGCCTTCTCCCGGAGGATGATCGAGGGGTTCGCGGGCTCGCCGTCTTCATCGAACCAGGCGACATCGGCGCGCCCGCAGTCTGAAGCACGGCCCTGAGACGTTGGCCATCGCCATGACGGCCGGCAAATGGAGCATCGGACCGTCCGCCATCGTGGGTTGCCAGTGGCTAGGGGCAGAATCGAACTGCCGACACACGGATTTTCAGTCCGCTGCTCTACCAACTGAGCTACCTAGCCGGAGGCGAGAAACGTAACCAGCCCCCAGGCGCATCGCCAAGTCGTGCCGCCGATCGCGCACACCGGGACTGGCGTCACGTCCGGCGCGAATCCCCGCGGGAATCGACCGTCAGAAAGGTCTGTTCCGCCTGTCGGCCTAACGACCCTCGCTCCCGACCGGTGGGGCCCCGGCCGTTGCGCTGATGATCGACTTGATTCCCCCGCGCACGTTGAAATCTCCCCTCACCCGGATCCACCGCGCCGCCAGCCGCTCCTGGAGATCGTCCAGAATGCGGTTCACCGCGCGTTCGTAAAAGACCCCGTCGTTCCGGTAGCTCCAGAGATACAGCTTCAGGCTCTTCAACTCCACGCAGCGTTCGGCGGGGATGTACGTGATTTCGATGACTCCGAAATCCGGTGCTCCGCCTTTGAGCAGTGACAGCTCCGCGGCATCGCTCTCCACTCCCCCGATGGGACAGAGCGAGGTGAACTCCGAGCAGATGAGATGAACCTCGTATGGCCGGCCCGGGTGGGGATTCGGAAACGTTTCCAGGAGATCCGGCTGGGGCATGACAGTACAATCTACCTTTGGTCTCCGTCACGCCAGCAACGCGCCGCGGCGCACGGTCGACACGAAATGCGGTACGCGGGATGGACAGCTCCGGCGCCCGCCCGTACCTTCCGGAAGCTGGCGCGTATGCGCCGGCAGTCGCCGCCGCGAGAACGGCGTGGCGGCACCCGCCCCCCGGCATGTCCGGGGGGCTCTTTCTTGGATAGTCACGCTGACCGACGCCTGCTCCCCGGGGGCGGCACTCGGCCGCCAGGGCGAGTTCGCGGTGGGCCCTCTACTCCTTGCGCCGCAACTCCTGCGACATCTCCTCCAGCAGCTTGCGCTCATCGCTCGTTAGGCTGTCGATCCCCTGCTGTGAGATCTTGTCCAGGACCACGTTGAGATCGGTCAGCTGATGCCCTTCCCGGCCAGGGGCCGGGGACGCCTTGACGGCCCGCTGGCTGAGCGCGGCATTGCTCCGCGCCACAACGTCGTCGATCACGCCTCCCCGCTCCCGCACCCGCGGCATCGAACGCGGAATGGCGCGCGGCAATTCCTCGGCGACATCGGGGAGCTGCGAGACCCGCTGCCGCAATCGGTCGATGCTGGTCGACATCGACGACCGGAGATACAGCCATCCGGCCGCAATCCCCCCCACGTGCGCCAGATACGCCACTCCGGAAGCGTCTCCACCGCCAAGCACGCCGGCGCCCACGAGCACGCCGCCCATCGCTGGTGCGAGCCAACGGGCCCGCACGGGCATCATGCCGAACAGATAGACCTCGTCGTCCGGCCACCGCGCCGCATATGCCAGCATCACGCCCAGGACCGCCGCCGAGGACCCCACGAGGAGACTGTCACGCGCAAACAGAAGATGGAACAGCCAGCCCCCGAGAGCACACAGGATGTAATAGCGCGTGAATTCGCCAGCGCTCCAGACACGCTCCAGCCGGGGACCAAAAAGCCACAACATGTACATGTTCAGCACCAGCTGCCACACGCCTGCGTGCACAAACATGTACGTGACGAGCGACACCACCGTCCATGGCGCGTCGGACAGGTTGCGCGATGTGAACCCGAGCGCATGCCCCATGTTGCCGGAGCCCACGAAATTCCATTGCACGTAGAAGACCGCGACGTTCAGCGCGATCAGCCACTGCACGGCGCGTGGACGATGCGAACTCTCGAGCTCTTCGATAGACAGGGCGGTCATGCGGCACGGGGATGACTGAATTCCATATTTCTATCACGTCCGTCAGGCATCTGTTCCTCCACCCGGCGACACGACGTACACGCGGCACCCGTTAGCGCATGGTCGACGGCCCGGTCAACCGCGACACCAGCCTCACGTCGCGATGCCGTGACGACGCATGCTCCATGAGCACGCTCCAACGCTTGTCCAGCGCTCCCCGTTCCGCGCCTGGCCCGGGGTGAATCACGATCGCCGCCGCCGAACTGGCGTCACGCGTCAGCTCGACGATCTGCAGATAATCCGCGTCACTGGCCTCATCGGTACCCGCGATCGTTACCGCGTGTGCGCAACCGGCGCGTGCTGCCGTGCGAATGGTCTCCATCCCACGCTCGAGTACGGCGGCCGAAACTGGCGGCTCTACCGTCAGCTGCAGGAGCTTCACGAATGGCTGCAGCGCGGCCAGGGACTCGGGACGCTGCCCGTCCGTATCGACCACGATCTCGCACGCCGGCGGGAGTTGCCGAAACGCGGCAGCCAGGAACTCCGGGTTGCCCAGCGCGTCCCGGCCCGTGACGCACACCGAATGGAAAACCGTGCGTGACAGCGCGCGATTCAGCTCGCGAGCCAATGCGTCGGACGTATACATCTGCGCGGTCTCCGCCGGCCCGGCGAACCGAACGAACAGCTGCCGCCGCCCAGCGCAGATGCCCTGCCTCTGTATGCCCGCCGGAATGCCGGCCAGGGCCGCAGCAAGTACTGGTGTAGCTCCCATGTTACCGTTCGCCCCTTTCGTTGAATGCAAGCTGTACGATGCGCTCGCAGAGCTCCGGAAATGACATCCCCGCTGCGGCCGCGGCTTGTGGCACCAGGCTCAGCTCGGTCATCCCCGGAAGGGTGTTCGCCTCCAGACAGAAAGAACCACCTTGCGGGCTCAGACGGAAGTCAATCCGCCCATACCCGCGAAGCTTCAGCGAGGTGAAAGCCCGCTTCGCGTCCTCCTGGACGGTGCGGGCCTGCTCGCTCGTGAGCCGGGCGGGAAACTCCTCCACAGCCATCCCCTTCGTGTACTTGCACTCATAATCATAGATCTCGTGCTCCGCGATGATCTCCCCCACCGGCAGCGCCGAGTCGCCGAGAATCGCCACGGTCAGTTCACGCCCCGGAATGTACTCCTCCAGCATGACCTCATCATCATACCGAAACGCCTCGTCGATCGCCGCGACCAGGTCCGGTCGCTTCTTCACGAGCGTTAGGCCCACCGTTGAGCCCTGCTTCGACGGCTTCACGATCACCGGGAAGCGTAAGTGCTGGTCGACCGCCTCGAGGAAGGCCGTCGAATCCCAGCCTTGGTCCGTACCTCGTGTCGGCGGCGCCATCAGCCAATCCGGTGTCCGTACCCCGTCCGCGCGAAACAACTTCTTGGACAGCTCCTTGTCCATTGCCAGCGCGCTGCCGAGGGGCCCGCTCCCCGTATAGCGCACCCCGCACAGATCCAGGAACGCCTGCAGCGTGCCATCCTCCCCGTCTCCTCCGTGAAGGGCCAGAAAAACGACGTCTGCCTCCCGGATCACCGGCAGCGACCCCAGCGCCGGCCAGATCGCCGACCGTGACATCGATGCCAGCGCGTCCTGCGACGGCGGTGCCGTGCCCACGCCCGAGTCGAGCAACGCCTGTTCCTGCGCCACATCGATCCCGCCCAGCGCCGTATCGAGCGACGTCACGTCGTGGCCGCGACTGCGCAGCGCCTGCGCAATACGCAGCCCGGATGACATGGAGACATCTCGTTCGGCGGATGTTCCGCCCATGAGCACCGTAATTCTCACGGTACCGGACCACTCACGGTTTCGTGACCTGCGACGCGACCACGGCGAGCGGACAATCGGAATCGCTCCGGTTGCCGGACTGGCGTCAACCCACGTCGCGCGGTCCACAACATCCCAGTCATCGTCAATGCGCCCGGATTCAGCGTGACATCATGAAATGGAGCAGATCCGAGCGCGTCACGATTCCCTCCACTGCGCCCTGGGTCTGCACGAGCACCGCCGGATTACTCTTTGAGAGCACCTTTGCCACCGCGTCCGCTGGCATCCCCGCATCAACGACCGGAAAGGGAGCGTCCATTGCGTCGCTCACGACGGCATCCAGCAAGTCGGGTCGCTCCAGTGCCCGTGCCGTGAGCGAGGCCTCGCTCACCGACCCCACGCAGGTTGCACCGTCCATCACCGGCAACTGTGATACGTCGTGCAGCGTCATCAGCCGCAGCGCCTGCCGCACTGTCGCTCCCGGCGTCGCACTCACCACCGCCGCCATCCCGTCCGGCTTCCCGCGGAGTACGTGCTCCAGCGTGACGCGTTCGACGTTCAGCAGCTGGTTCTCGCGCATCCACTCATCGTTGTACAGCTTCGACAGGTACCGCTCCCCAGTATCGCACAACAGCGTCACCACGAAGGCCTGGGGGTCATTCACGCGCCGTGCGACGCTCAACGCCACGCAGGTGATAAGTCCGCTGGACCCGCCCACGAACAGGCCCTCTTCGCGCGTCAGTCGGCGAGCCATCGCGAACGCATCCTTGTCGCTTACCGTCTGAAACTCGTCGATCACGCTCATATCGAGCGTCCCGGGAAGTTTGTCCTGGCCCACGCCCTCCACCTTGTACGGCGTCCCCTCGACACGCGAATGCCCCTGACTGCGCCACTGCTCCGCCAGGATCGAGCCCTGCGGATCGCCGGCAATGATCTGAATCCTGGGATTTCGCTCCTTCAGATAGCGGCCGACACCGGTCAGGTTGCCCCCGGTGCCGGCCGCCGAAACGAAATGCGTGATGCGCCCCTCGGACTGCTCCCACAGCTCCGGCCCTGTCGTCGCGTAGTGCGCCGCCGGATTGGCTTGGTTGTCGAATTGATTCGCCAGTACCGCGTTAGGCGTCTCCGCGGCGATGCGCTTCGCGACCATCACGTAGTTGTCGGGATGATCCGGGGGGACTGCAGTCGGCGTTATGATCACCTCGGCCCCGAACGCCTTCAGCAGCCGCACTTTCTCCTGGGACATCTTGTCCGGCAACGTGAACACGCAGCGATACCCCTTGATCGCCGCCGCGATCGCCAGGCCCACACCCGTATTGCCGCTGGTCCCCTCGACAATCACCCCACCCGGCCTGAGGCGCCCCTCGCGCTCGGCCTGCTCGATGATGGGCAAGCCGATACGATCCTTGAGGGACCCCCCTGGATTGAAGAACTCGGCCTTCCCATAGACCCGGGTGCGCATGCCACGCGTGACTCTCGTAAGACGGATGAGCGGCGTCCAGCCGATCGTGTCCAGCACCGACTCATATGGCGTTCGGTTCCGCGTCACAGATGTCGGAGTCAAGGTCGAGGAAGCCATTGAACCGCTCCGGGTGCGAGAATCGGACGCGGCCGCGTCACTGCCTGGTTGCGGCGGAATCACCCGGAAGCGGAGGTGCACCGGGCACGCGAAACTTGATCGGGAAGAGCACCGTGTAGCCGATCCGACGCTCGCCCCGCTGCGCCGGCCGGAAAACCAGATGGGCGGCACCCGCGAGTGCCGCTGCATCGAACGCCGCGTTCGCCGCATGTTCCTCGATCGCCGTGGATTCCGGAACAACCTTGCCAAGCGAATCGATGTGCAGCCGCAGCGTCACGTTGTCTTGCACCTGCAGCAGGTACAAGTCCGGTGGATAGCGAAACGGCAAGTCCTCGGTCACCAGGACCGGAAGCTGTACCGCCTCGCGTTCGCCACGGAAGTGATCCCACGTACGCCGGACATCCGCACACGCCAGCCCCAGCATGAGCACCAGGCTGCCGGCCAGCCCGTGTGACAGTACCCGACCTGCCGGCCGTCTCTCGAGGCTGCGCGCGCCCCCTCCCCCCGCCCCTCTCTGCCCAACCCGGCCGCGCGCAAGATCGCTCATTGTACCATCCGCACCAGTTCGTCCAGCACGTGCAGGGCGTCGAGCGGCGTGGTCCGCTCGGGACGAAGAGCGCGCAGACGCTCCACGACCGGGTGCTCGCGCGCGGCAAACAGGGGCAGCTGCGCCGCATGGTCAGCCCCGGATCCCGGTGGCAGGTCCGCATCGGACGGCGTCGGACCTGTGCTCTCCTGCAGACGGGCCGCCAATTGCTCGCCTTCGAGAAGCCGCAGCACCTCGCGCGCCCGGTCGAGGACCGGCGCCGGCAGCCCGGCCAATCGCCCCACCTCGATCCCGTAGGAACGGTCGGCACCCCCAGGCTGCAGCCGATGCAGGAAGACCGACCTGCGTCGCCCACTTCACGAACCGCGACGTTATAGTTGCGCAGTGCCACTAATTCGTCCGCCAGTTGCGTCAGTTCGTGATAGTGCGTCGCGAAGATCGTCTTGCAGCCGATCGCGGTCGTGCAGATGCTCGCTCACCGCCCAGGCGATGGACACGCCGTCATAGGTCGACGTGCCGCGGCCGATCTCATCCAGCAGCACGAGACTGCGCGCCGTCGCCGTGTGCAGGATCGCGCTCGTCTCCGACATCTCGACCATGAACGTCGACTGCCCGCGCACCAGATTGTCGCTCGCCCCGACGCGCGTGAACACCCGGTCCACGATCCCGATTCGCGCCCGGCTCGCCGGAACGAAGCTCCCCATCTGCGCCATCAGCACGATCAGCCCCACTCTGGCGCAGGATCGGTGGACTTTCCCGCCATGTTCGGCCCCGTCAGGATCATCATGCCGCGCGTCGTTCGTCAGCTGCACGTCGTTCGGGATGAACCGCTCGCGCGGCATCATCCGCTCCACCACCGGGTGCCGCCCGCCCACGATCTCGAGGTCGAAACCCTCCGTCGATCTCCGGACGCGCATATCCTTCGCTGGCGGCGACCTCGGCCAGCGTCGCCAGCACGTCGAGCTCCGCCACGCGTCCCGCCGCTGCTTGCAGCCGCCCGATCTGCGCGCCCACCCGGCGCCGCAAGCCCTCGAACAGCTCGCGCTTCACGCGCGCTCGATCCGCTCGGTCGCCGTCAGCACCTTCTCTTCGTACTCCTTCAGCGCGGGCGTCACGTACCGCTCGGCCCCGGTCAGCGTCTGGCGCCGCTGGTAGTCGGCCGGAATGAGATGGCGGTTGGCGTTCGTCACTTCGATGTAGTACCCGAAGACCTTGTTGTACCCGACCTTGAGCGACGGAATGCCGGTCCGCGCGCGCTCGGCTGTCTGGATCCGCGCGATGGCATCCTTGCCGCCGTCGCGCAACGCGCGCAATTCGTCCAGCGCGCCATCGACGCCGCGTCGCACCACATCGCCGTCACCCACCGCGCTTCGCGGCCGGTCCACCAGCGTTGCGTGGACATCCTCCGCCACGTCAGCGCAGTCATCCCACGCCACGAGCACCGGACCCAATGCGCCGGCCTCGCCGGCGTCACGCGCCCGGGCGGCCACCGCAGGCAGGTGCAGCGAGGGAGTCGCCGAGCGCGCGCAGCTCGCGCGGAGTGGAGCGGCCCGCAGCTGCCTTGCTCGCCAGCCGCTCGATATCGCGCACCTGGTCCAGCTCACTCCTCAGTGCCGCCCGCGCAATCGGCGTACTGACCAGGGCCGCGACCGCCGTCGAGTCGGGCTCGACCGCCGTCTTCGTCAGCAGCGGCGCCAGCATCCATTGCCGCAACAGCCGCGCGCCCATCGCCGTCAGCGTCCGATCGAGCACGCCGAGGAGCGTGCCCGGATTGCTCCGCTTCCGCCCGCTTTCCGGTGCCTCCCCTGACGTACGAAGCGAATCCACGAGCTCCAGGTTGCGGCGCGTCATCTCGTCGAGCGGCATCGTCCGCCCATCGCGCTCGAGCACCGGCCGCATGAGTTGCGGCACGCCGCCCGGTTGCAGCTCGCGCAGATATCGGAGGAGCGCCCCGGCCGCGCCGACGCGCCGTTCGGCGTCCGCCGCTCGAGCCCGAGTCCATCGAGCGAGTGCACAGCGAACTGGCGCGCCAGCTCGTCGCGCGGCCAGCGCCGGGTCGAATTCCCACGCCTCGCGCTCGGTGACCAGCGCGCTGCCCCATGTGCACGTCGGTGTCCAGCAGCTTCGATCCACGCGCGAGCAGCATCTCGCGCGGGGCGAACCGTGCCAGCGACGGCACTCCGCGTCACGGCGCGCCTGCCACCGCCAGCTGAAACGTCCCTGTCGAGACGTCAGCGGCAGCAATGCCCAGGGTATCTCCCTCTGCGTGCAGCGCACACAGGAAGTTGTTGCGTCGGACCGTCGAGCAGATCGTCGGCAAACGCGGCACCCGGTGTGACCGTCTCCACCACCTCTCGCCGCACGATGCCCTTCGCCAGCTTCGGATCCTCCACCTGCTCGCAGATCGCCACGCGGAATCCCTGCTGCACCAGCCGGCGCAGATACTCGCTCACCGCCTTCACCGGCACGCCGGCGAGCGGGACTTCGGCCGCACCGCCGTTGTTTCGCGACGTGAGTGTCAGTCCGAGGACTCGCGAGGCGACCTCGGCATCGTCGTAGAACATCTCGTAGAAATCGCCCATCCGGAACAGCAGGATTGCGTCTCTGATGACGCGCCTTGATCTCCCGATACTGCTGCATGAGTGGCGTTGCCTCCCGCGTCATCGCGGCTCCGCCTCGACAACAATCGCTTGCGGAGTCGTTCGCCGTACGCGCGCCAACTCCGCGGCCGCCTCCTGCCGGGTCGCGAATCGCCCGATCCGCACCCGATAAGGGGCTCGATCACCGGCCACGCGCGCACTGAATCCCCGCTGCTTCATCCGAGCAGCGACTCTCGTCGCCTCGCGCTTCGTCGTGAAGGCCCCGACCTGAACGCTGAATGCCCGACCTGCATTTCCTCCCGACGCGACCGCGCTGTCCCGCCTGGTAATGCTTGTGCTGGAGTCCCCTCCAGCCGTCGTCGCGGAGTCTGTTACGGCCGCACACCGCGATCCATAGTAGTCAATCTGATTCACCAGCTCGATGTCATCGCGCGACACAGCCTTCCTTGCCGACGACAAAAGGGCGCAGCCACGACCGCTGTCGCCTCCTTCCAGCGACAGTCGCCCACTCCAGTAGGTCGCCTTGGCAACCTGTGGTCCAGCAGGATGCTCGAGGAGCAACCGGTCAAAGTGTCGCTGCGCCGCTCTGCGATCCCCGCGCGCATACTCGAGAAGAGCGAGATTCAGCAGGGCATCGGCCGCGTGCCGCGAGAGCGGATACTCGATACTCAGTCGCAGATAGTCCCGCTCCGCTTCCGCCGCGTTGCCCGCGGTGAAAGCGCGCCAGTATAGCACGTCGGGATATTGTGGTGATCGGGGCGGCACCACAGCGAGGAGCGACTCGGCGACCGCACGAGCGCCCGCGCGATCGCCGGCCGTCACCAGATGCTCGATACGCGTGAGCGCACTGTCACCCTCCTGGGCGCGCACTGCGACAGGCCCGGCTATGGCCACCGCCAGGAGTAGCGCGTACTCAACCGGACGCCGCGGCCAGCGGCGGGCGAGATGGGCCCTCATGCCACCGCACGGTCGCCCGCGGCACACAGTTCGAGCACCAGAGACGTCAGCAACTGAGTGTCTGACGAAAGTCGGGTTTCTTTCGCGGCATGGTCGGCTGAGAGAAGGAGCGCCATCCCCTCCTCGCACGCCCGTGCGCTCCACAGACCCGTGCCGCGCATCCAGGCGGCGACCGCGTCGCCCCAGCTTCGGTTCGGGTAGACGCGACTGTCGCGCAGAAGAGACCAATAATCGCGCTCTGAGCATCGCCGTCCACTCTCTTCGTTACGCGCGCATCCCCATCCGATCGCGAGCGTCTGTGTTGCCAGCGCCATCACAACCGTCACCGCGGACATCTTCGGCTGCATCAATACCGGCTCGACCAGCGACACCGCGCGCGCCGCATCTCTGGCGGCGACGGCGTCGAGCAGGTCCGCCAGCGACTCACCCCGCCGCATGCCAACTACGGCGGTAATGGTTTCCTCCGTTATGACAGCACCAGAAGTGTAGCTCGCCAACTTGTCAAGCTCCGCTGCCAGGAGTGCTGAATCACCACCGACGGCATCCCGAAGTAACGACGCGGCGCCAAGAGTCACGTCCGTACCCAATTCGGTTGATGCGTGACGCACGATCCAGCGCAGCACCTGCTCGGGGGAGAGCGCCGCGAACTCTACGGCCACCGATGCTTCGACCAGCGCGGCGTCGCTCTTCTGACCCGCGGGACTCACCATCACCAGCAGCACATCCCCGGCAGGACGATTCAAGTACGCGTCCAAGACCGCCCGGGCATTCCTCGCGAGCCCATGCACATCGCGCACGGTGATGGCTCGCCGTTTCGCCAGCATCGGGGGGGTAGCGAGTGAAACTTCCAGTTCCTGCGCTGATATGCTGGGACCGTACAGGGCGTCGCAGTTGAAGTCTCGAGTCGAGGCTTCCAGTGCCGCCGTAACGAGAGCGCGCGCGGCTCGTTCCTTCCGATAGTCGTCCTCACCATGGAAGTAGTACACTTGGTCGAAGGTCTTTTCGTGCATGGCCTTCTGCAATGCGCGCTCGGTAGCCGTCGACATGAGTCCAATATAAGTCGACGGAGAATCAGGCCCTCCCCGACTCGTCGACTGCTCCGGTCTGACGTCGCCGAAACTCCCGGGATACGGGAGCGGACCGACTCTCTTAAGGTTGCGGGGCCGCGTGGTACGAAGTCGGCGTCAGCTCGGTGGTCGCGAAGCGCAAAGAGCCCTGCTCCGCCAGGAGCAGGGCCGGCCACACGGGGATTCCGGTGGACATTGAGGCGACGAACGCAGGGGCGGCGATGTCGTTATCAACAGCACGTGGCGCGATCTCGCGGGGGGCGACCACCGCGGCAGCCAAACTCGGGGGATTAGGCAATGCGTCGCGGTCGGCCAACCCGATACCCAAGACTCCCACCGCCACCACGGCGCCGGCCAGGCCGAAAAAAGCCGCGACGCTGGGTCCATGGAACAGATGCTGGGTGCGCTGACTCCTTGCCTCGAAGGAGATGCGCTCCTTCAGCCGACCCGAGAAATCTGGCGATACATCAAGTGAAGGCAGGTTCCGGAGTATGAGCAAGGCGCGACGCACCGAAGCATCTTGACGGGCACAACCGGGACAAAGTCCAAGGTGCTCTCGCATGGCGTCCGTTTCGACGCCCGACAGCGTATCATCGACAAACGAGAGATGCTTCTTTTTGAACGATCGGCAGTCCATCGGCGCTCAGGGGGGTGGGACGCCTTCGCAAGCCTCGTTCCGGGTACCCGCCCTGTCTATGCGGGTTCCGGCTAATCCTGCCTCTGGTTCCCCTGGCCGTCCAGCCCCGCCGGCCTTGTCTCACCCACCCCCTGGTTCGGGCGCTTGACGTCAAACGGGCCGTGTCTGGCATGCTGCCCCGACACGGCCCGTTGACTCGACTTCCCTACTCCCTGCTACTCAAGGTGCGGGGCGATGATAGACGCGAACGCATTTCGCGCTCGATTGAGCCTGGATTTTACAGTTCCAAGGTTGCACGCTGTGATCTCAGCGATCTCTTCGTACGACTTGCCCTCCAATTCTCGGAGCACGAAGACCTGCCGATGATGTGGAGGCAGCTTCTGCACAGAGCCCTCCACGAGCTCACGAAGGTATCGCTTTCTGAACAGGTCGTCCGGGCGAGATGCCGGATCCTCAAACTGGAGTGGACGGTCCTCGTCCTGCCAGTTCCTCTTGATCGTCTGGAAAAGAACCAGCGGATTCCGCGAACGGTTGCGGAGCTCGTTCTTGGCAAGGTTTGAAGCAATGGTGTAGATCCAGGTCGAAAACTTCTTGGAACGATCGAACCGATGCAGGTGCCGATAGACCCTGATGAAGACCTCCTGGACAAGGTCCTCGGCCCGTTCCCGATCACCCGTCGTCCGATAAATGAAGTTCAGCAGGCGTGTTTGATACCGATCGACAAGTTCCTCGAACGCGCGCTGTTCGCCCGTAAGAAAGGCGCTTACCACCGCGCCATCCTCAAGGCTTCGCAGCTGTTCCCTGACTGCCGCGCCCGACGAGGGAATCGTCGTTCTCAGTGCGACGTCAGACATAGTTTCATCCCCCTAGCGACCACAACATTAGAGTGAGGCGCTGACCAAGTGTGTTCGAACAGTGTACCCCCTGCACGCTGCGCAAAGCTGTAACGGCACTCACTGTGCCCAACGGAACTCGGCTTGAGCATGCCTGCCTAAGCTGTGTCACGGCAATGGATTGGACTAACCGCGACGCTCCGTAATCCGTTCCTGATACGAGAGCCTGTCACCGTCTGGTGACACCAGGCCAGACATCAAAAACGGACATCGTCGGCAACGCATTTCAGTAAGGACGCTCTCAGAAAGATCCCTTGCACAGCGCTAATGCCTTGGGCGGAACGAAGCTACGTACATCAGGGAGACAATCGTCTTGGCATCCGTGATTTCTCCACGCTCGATCATCGTCATTACTGCCGAGATCGGCCGCGACAGGATCTGAATGAACTCATCAGGCTCATGTTGGACAGTTCCGCGTGCTAGACCCGTTGCCATATAGGCGTGTATTCGCTCATCGGTGAATCCGGGAGTGGTGAAGAACGAGGTCAGGTGATCGAACCGCTCGGCGGAACAGCCGGTCTCTTCAGCCAACTCGCGGCGAGCGCACGTAAGCGGAGCCTCCCCGTCCTGAAGGCGGCCAGCGGGAATCTCGTAGAGGAACTGCTCGGAGGCGTACCGATACTGCCGCAGGAGCAGGATTTCCGGATCGTCTCGACGAGGATCGGTGAGAAACGGTACGACGGCGCTCGCGCCGGGGTGCCGAATCATCTCCAGCTCGCCGACTGAGCCATCCGGATAGCGCACCGTGTCGATGTCGAGGTTGATCACCCGACCGGTATACACGCGGCGGGTGCCGACGCGAGGGCTCTTTGGCACTCGGTGCTCCTGACGCGGCGTGGAGGTGAAGGTCTTCGGCGGCCGCAAGCATCACGAAGCCTGCGCGGACTCCAGTCCCAGACCTACGAGGTTTGGCGTGCCGGTGTCCCGTCCGGGTCGCTATACGTTACCGGTCCGAGCTCGAGAGCCTCGAGGTCCGGACCAATGCGCGAAGAATCACCAACCGCAACAATCTGCAGGAGATCCGGGTGAAGGTGTCTTTGCGCAGCCTGCTGGACCTCGGCTGCCGTCACCGCGTCAATCCGGGCTCGGTACGAATCGTAGTAGTCCTCCGGAAGATCAAATGCGCGAAGGACAGTGAGCGCACCCGCTATTGCCTCGGTGGTTTCGAATCGAATCGGGAAGACGCCTTCCAGGAATGATTGAACATGGGAGAGCTCCTCCGGCGAGGGCGGTGCGCCTCGCATGATGTCGACCTCTCGCAGAATTTCGCCCACGGCGCGCGCGGTGACGTCAGTCGCGACAGCTGTAGAGATGGTGAATGGCCCTGCCGCACGCCGCCATTCGAACGACGAGAAGGCGCCGTAGGTAAATCCGTGGCGTTCGCGGAGGTTTATGTTCACGCGCGAATTGAAGACGCCGCCGAGTATTGCGTTCAACACCACCGCACTGAAGTAGTCCGGATGAGGTCGGGGGATTCCGATGTGGCCCACTCGCAGCTCCGACTGCGGTGCCCCGGACCGTGCAATCACGTGCACCGTCCTCCGCTGGTAGGCTGGCGCGACCACCATCGCGGGCCGCCCTACAGGATGACCGCCCCACGCGCCAAAGACGGATTCCACGCCACGCAATACCTGGTCCGCCGACACATCGCCTACAACAACTACCGTCGTGGCATCCGGGCGGAAGTGTGTCTCGTAAAACGTACGCACCATGCCATTGGACACGCCACGCACGGTATCAGGCGAGCCTCCTTCTGGCAGACAGAAGCGCGATGCGGCGGAATAGACAAACGAGGAAAAGCGCTGATCCGCAAGGCCGCGGGGTTCGGCCTCCAGTTCAAGCAGTTCCGCGAGGCGTTCGGCTCTCAGGCGGTCGACTTCGCGCGCCAGAAATGACGGGGTCAGAAGCACCTCGCCAAGCAAGGCCAGGACCTGGTCGAAGCGTCCCCGGAGGACTGTTGTGGACAGATGCGCCCCGTCCCAGGTTGCCGACACGTCGAGAGCGCCGCCGAGACGCTCGAATTCTTCTGCCAGTTCCGCGCCGCCGAGGTGCAGTGTCCCCTCGGCCAGTGCGCGCACGGTGAGCGCGGCGGTGCCAGCAGTCTGCGGCGTCTCTACGCTCGCACCAGCATCGACGAGAAGACGAACGGTGACCAGCGGCAGCCGAGCAAGCGGCGCTACGAGCAGCACGACTCCGTTTGGCAGCAAGTGTCGCGTGAACTGGGGGAACCTGTACGGCCGTGGCGGAGCGGCTGTCGGTCGCGGTGAGACCGAAGCGTCAGGAGAACTGCGGGCCTGCCGTCCCAAAATCACTCCTCACCCTGGCGAGGAACGTACAGCAGGCTGGCCCGGTTGTCCGGGCCCAGTTGCGTCGCGGCAAAGAGGCGGACGTCGTCCACCCGTACCTCGTGGTACCGCGCCACGTGATCGTTGACTCGCCCAGGATCCCCGAGATAGGTCGCGAACTGCGACAGACGATCCGCGCGCTCGCCAGCGCTTTGCAGCGCATTGGCGAATTCGGTCTCGACGAGAGAGCGCGCGCGTTCCAGTTCTGCCGCAGCGGGACCATTCTGTTGGAGTTCATCCACCACCTCAACCACGGCTGCCTCGAGCGTTTCCGCGCTAACTCCCGGACGGGCAGTCACATCGACAATCAGCAGGTCCTGCGCAACCGCGAGATCGAACGTGAACGCGGTCGCCGATGATGCGACCTGCTTGTCACGCACCAGCGTGCGGTACAGGCGACTTCCTCGCTGACCACCAAGTACGGCAGCGCACAGACTTCCCGTGTGGTACGATCCGCTCCCGAAGACCGACGATCGGAAAGCCAGGAACAGACGCGGAACCACGACGCTGTCCGGCACGACTTCTCTGCGCCAGTCGCCGAACACCCCCGGCAGGCCCATGGGCGGCAGAGGCGGCGTTCCCGTACCAGCAGGAATTGGCCCGAAGTGCTTCCGGACGAGGGCCTCCGCTTCCCCTCGCTCGAAGTCTCCGGCCAGGGTCAGCACGGCATTGTCCGGTGTGTAGTACAGGCGGAAGAATGCGGCCACGTCTTCGAGACTCGCTGCCGACAGGTCTTCCATTGAACCGATAAGCGAGTGATGGAACGGGTGCTCGGCTGGGAAGCAGAGGGCTGGTAGCCTTTCCCACCACGTCCCATACGGCTGATTGTCCACGGTCCAACGCCGTTCGTTCTTCACCACCTCGCGCTGGGTATCCAGCTTGGCTTGCGTCATCGCCGGAAGGAGAGCGCCCATTCTGTCCGCTTCGAGCCAGAGCGCCAGCTCCAGATGATTCGCCGGAACCGTTTCAAAGTAGTTCGTCCGATCCAGCCAGGTCGACCCGTTCAGCGTGCCGCCAGCTCGCTGCACCAACTCGAAGTGCTCATTTGCCGCCACGTGCGCCGAGCCTTGAAACAGCATGTGTTCGAATAGGTGCGCGAAGCCCGTCCGACCGGGACGCTCGTTCGCTGAGCCGACGTGATACCACAGATTGACAGCGACGATCGGGACGGTGTGGTCCTGGGAAAAGACGACACGAAGGCCGTTCCCCAGGCGTTCTGTGTCCAGCGGAATGTGGAAGGAGTGGATGGTCATCGACCCGAACTGGTCGCGCCGAACGGCATCGACAAGCCAATGAGCACAACGGGGTTGAAGCGGTCGACACGCCTGCTCACACTATCGCGGTTGGGAGTCATGGTCTGCTCGAGGAACGCGTAGGCGTCGACCCTGGACCAGAATGCGCCAAGGTCATGGAGCATTTTCTGACCCACATGCACGCGTGCCGCGATCTGCAGAAACAAATCCCGTCCGTAGAGCCTGTCATTATGGACGCCTCCCCCACCGTACGAATAGTAGAGAAGCAGCGGAACATCTACCGTTGCCCAGCCCGCTGTTTTCTGGGCTGAAACAAACGGAAATACGTTGCCCACGAACAACAACGGTGCATTCCGGCTTCGATTCCTGATGCCGCTCGTTCCATATGGCGTGATCGACGCCCCGATTACCGGCGTCAGCCAGCGATGTATCGTCGGAAGTCGTGTTTCGAACCGGACGTTGAACCCCGTCGCTGAGGCAACGCCCGCTGGCACGGAGACGACATCTGTGCTCATCAGCCCTGGCTCGATACGGAAGATGGGCCCCGGCGCACTCTGGGCTGAACCGACTGAACCGACGGCGAACACCGGGACCACCCCAAGGAGTGCCACGCCCAACACGCTCCGGACGGGCGAGAAGGCGCTGGCTAGGGTCTCGCTCGCATGCCGGCGACCGCCTTCGGTCACCAATGCACAGCCTGACGGGATCGCCGAAGGCAACGGGCATCGGCTGTGGGGCTTAGGCATGACCTTGGAGGACTCCGAGAATAGCCGCGACCGGCACCTTGATCGACTCGCTCAGCATGTAGCCTAACGCTCTTGTCCAGCTAGCAGAGATCGGACTCGTGCGCGTCGGCGACGTCACGCATTCGAATCCCAATCGTCGCGCAAGGATCTGAAGGCGAAGCATGTGGAACGGGTCGCTGACCAGGATCGCTCGCGCCAAGTGGTGGCCACGCATGATATCGGCGACGGCGGCAAGCGACGCGTCTGTGGTTCGCCCCTGGTTTTCAAGCAGGAGTACGCTGTCCGGAATGCCCTGCCGTAATGCGTAGCGTCGGCTGACCGCCGCCTCGCTGGTTGTGTCCCCGACGCCGGTTCCGCCAGTGAGAATCAGCCAGGGCGCGAGGCCACGCTTCCAGAGCGCGACGGCGTGATCGAGCCGCGCCTTCAGAACGGGCGATGGACGACCAGCGTATTGTGCCGCTCCCATGACGACTATGGCGTCTGCGGGGGCGGCCCCATCGCGCGCCCCCCACACCACCACGGCGCCAAGGCTGAGCAGCCACGCGCCTGCGCCACCGGCGCCTACCATCGACAGGAGCTTGCTGCGACGCCGTGTCGGCTGAAGTTCCTCCGGACGCTTCAATGGCATCGACCCGAGTACATCGACCGGTGGCACTGGCGGGGATCACGACAGGCTCGCTGGCCCGCACGGCGCCCGCAGGCAGTGCTGCACGAACCGGTTGATGCCTTCCTCCTGGCGGCTACCGAGAGGCGCATCAGAACGTCGCCCGTTCGCCTCGGGCTGGCGCATTCACGTTGAATCCCCGTGCGCGGAGGAGTTGACTCAGGCCTTCCTGTGCTTCCGGCTCACCGTGGACAAGATGCACCTGGTGGAGCCGCGGAGAAGTCTTACGTACTCCTTCAGCCCATGCGACGAGTTCGTGCCGATCCGCATGTGCGCTATAGCCATTCAGCACTTCCACTTGTGCGCGTAGAGGAATCTCCTCTCCAAAGACCTTGATCGTGGGTCGTCGCTCAACGATGCGGCGACCGAGCGTGTGTTCAGCCTGAAAACCGACGATCAGCACAGTATTTCGGGGATCGGACGCACCGTGGAGCAAGTGGTGGAGAATGCGCCCCGACTCCGCCATTCCGGACGCCGCGATGATCACCATCGGGCCGCGCAGCTCGTTCAGGGCCTTCGACTCCTCTACATCACGGGTATAGCGAACGAGCTCGAAGCGAAACAGTTGTTGCACCTGTTTCACCAGATCTTCGCTCTTGTCGAACGTTTCCGGGTGGAGCTCGAACACGGAAGTCGCGTCGATTGCCAGGGGGCTGTCGACGTAAATCGGCAGCGGCGGAACCTGCCCCGCCCGGACGAGGGCGTGGAGCTCGTAGAGTATTTCCTGGGTTCGCCCGACGGCAAACGCAGGGATGAGCACGCGGCCGCCTCGTGCCGCGGTCGTGTGGACGATTTCGCCAAGTCGCTGGCGCGCATCCTGTACGGGTTCATGGTCCCGATTGCCATACGTCGACTCCATGACCACGACATCGACGTCCTTCGGCAGCTCAGGATTTCTGATGATTGGGAGCCCCGCTCGGCCTATGTCGCCCGAGAACGCCAATCGGCGGGAGGTACCGTTCTCCTCGCAGTCGAGAACGACCGAGGCCGACCCGAGGATGTGCCCGGCATCGACAAAAGTAGCCCGGAGGCCGGGCGCGACGTCGAACGTGTGGTGATATGGCACGCCGATCATGTGCTCCATTACGACCGGCACGTCCGCGGTGGCGTACAGTGGATCCGCACAGGGCTTGTTCCTGCGCGCCAGAAATTCGGCGTCTTTTTCCTGAATATGGGCCGAATCCATTAACATGTAAGCGCACAGATCCCGCGTGGCCGCCGTCGCCCAGATCCGGTTGGCGAACCCCTCGTGTGCCAGGAACGGCAGCCGACCTGAGTGGTCGATGTGTGCGTGCGATAGCACGATGGCCTCGAGTTCGCTCACGGGCAGGGGGAGCATCCTGTTCTTTGCCTCGGCGTCGCTCCGCTTCCCCTGGAAGAGACCGCAGTCCAGCGCCATCGTCCTTCCGCTGACGCGAACGAGGTGACAGGAACCCGTCACCTCGCGATCTGCACCTGAGAAGATTAGCTCCACCTAGTGGTCCGATTCGGTTTCGCGCTGAAAGATGATGGTGAGTCGCTGGTCGTCCTGCGCCATCATCACGGGCTCCCAACCGCTTCGAATACGTTCGTTTAGCAGGTCGGTCAGGGCATCCTCGTCTTCTCGTGTACGACGTGTGATCCGCTGGATCACGGCCTGATATTCTTTCATGGGCGCGAAGATAGTACCTTGCCGCTCATGGCCACCACCCCTGCGCTCTCCAACCTCACCGTCGTCGGGCATCCACTCGTTCAGCACAAGCTCACGCTCCTTCGCGACCGCGCTACGCCCACGAAGATCTTCAAGGAGCTGGTCGAGGAGCTCGCGATGCTTCTGGCCTACGAGGCTACGAGCGGCCTACCTCTCGAGGCGGTCCCGGTCGAAACACCGCTCGAAACAGCCCGGGGATGGCGCGTCAGTGGCAAGAAGCTGACGCTGGTGCCGATTCTGCGCGCGGGACTGGGGATGGTCGAGGGGGTGCTTCGGCTCGTGCCCTCGGCGCGAGTGGGACACATCGGCCTGTATCGCGATCACGACACGCTGAAGCCTGTGGACTACTACTTCAAGGTTCCGGGTGATGCTGCTGAACGAGATTTCCTCGTGCTCGACCCGATGTTGGCTACGGGAGGCAGCGCGGCCGCTGCCGTGACTTCATTGAAACGGGCCGGTGGATCTCGCATTCGCTTCCTCTGTCTCGTCGCTGCGCCCGAAGGTGTCGCACGCATGCGGCAGGACCACCCGGATGTCCATGTGCTCACGGCCGCGCTCGACCGTGAACTCAACTCGCACGGATACATTCTGCCGGGTCTGGGCGATGCCGGCGATCGTTTGTTCGGCACGCGGTGAAGATCTGAACGCATCGCCCAGAATTCTCTCTTGTACGAGTAACTGAGCGAGACTATCTTGCCGCGCGATTCGCGACACACTGCGCCGCTCACTCGCGCCCGGATCGTTGATGCTCGTGAACCTGCTGCCGGACTTTCTCGCAGTCCTCAACAGCTCTGATCGAGTCGCCGCGTATCATCGCTACTTCGAAACTCATCGGCACCGCCTAGCGGCGTACTGGCACAATTACGTCCTCGATCCCGAGAGTGCGCACTTCAACGACGTGGTGCGTATGGCTGCCCTTGCGGATCGCTCGGATCTGCTCGCGATGCTCGAGCGCACGGATGTTATGTCCCTCGCCCGCGAAGCCGAGGAACGATGCGCCCAGCTGCTCGATATCGATATCGATGTCGATGTCCTGTTAATGGTTGGGGTTGGCGCGGCCAATGCCGGAGAACTCGTCGTCGCCGGGCGTGGTATGGCCTTCGTATGTCTCGAACATTTCACAGGAGTTGCCAATCCGGAAACTCAGGGTCTCGGTCTTGACCCGGAACTCGTGCCGCTTTGGCTGGCGCATGAGATCGCGCACGCGGTGCGTTACACCTCTCCGACAAGCCGAAGCGAGCTTCGTGCGGCAATCGATGATGCGGATGGGTATTACTCCTACTGGGAGACCGGACGGCGCGTGACGCTGCGCGAGCACCTCGTGAACGAGGGCCTTGCTGTGGAGATCTCCAGATTGGCACGCCCTGGCCACGCCGTCTGGGAATACTTTGGGTATGGCCGCCGCCTCTACGCCAGGATCCGGGAACTCGAGGCGATGGTGACACGCGCCATTGCGGCAGATCTCGACCATGCTGCGCTGGGACTTCGCCTGCGCTACTTGTCGGGCGGCATGAGCGATGAAGCTCGTACGGTGGATCGCGTCGTTATTCCCGAGCGCGCAGGTTACTTCGTTGGGGCACAAATGGTGGCCGACGCCATCGACGCTCGCGGAGCCGCCTGGGCCGTTCGCGCCAGCGCGCAGGAGCTGCTCGACATATCCGAATCGGCAGCGGCTTCCGCCTGACCGCGCCGGTGCCCGCCGCGCATTGGACCCCCGCGGCTTCACTTTCCGATGCAGAAGGTCGCGAACACGCGCTCCAGCACATCCTCGACGCTCACCGCGCCGATCAGTTCGTCGAGTGCAGCGGTAGCGGCACGAACATGTACGGCGCCCACCGCCATCGGAACCGCTCCAGTGCGCCAGACCTCCCGGAACGCGTCGAGCTCCCTTCCTGCACATTCGAGTCCAGCACGATGTCGCGCCCGCGTGAGCACCGGCGCATCCAGCGGCAGGCAGCCAACATGGTCGCCGAGTACTCGCGCGACCGTGTCAAGCAATTCGGGCAACCCCTCGCGCGTCCTCACGCTCACCGCCACAGACGCATCCGAGCCTTGAACGGCGGGATCGGCGAGCTGGAGACTTCGGGCGAGATCGATCTTGGTCTGCACGGCTATGATCGGCGCCGACGTCATCTGCCGAACGGCAGCCACGCTCGACGGCAGTTGGTCGGCATCGTCGTCACACACCAGTGCCACGTGCGCCATATCCACGTACCGCCGGCTCACCTGCACCCCTTCTCGCTCCACGATGTCGCTCGTGTCCCGGAGCCCAGCGGTGTCCACCAGCCGGAGCGGCCAACCGTTGCTCTCGATCACAGCTTCCAGAGCGTCCCTCGTCGTTCCGGGAATATCCGTGACGATGGCCCGCTGGTGGCCGATGACAGCGTTGAACAAGGAGGACTTGCCGACATTAGGGCGGCCGGCAATGGTCACAAGCGCTCCGGTCCGCACGACCTCGCCAATTCCGGCTGTCGCCAGCAGCCGGTCGATCTCCCCGCGCACGTCGTCAATCGCTGCTTGCACCCGTTCTGGCGCCACCGGACCATCATCTTCTTCAGGAAAATCGATCTCGTACGCGACCAGGGCCTCGAGCTCCAGGAGATGCGTCCGCAGTGCGGCAATCCGAGCAGAAAGGCCTCCGTCGAGATGAAACAGGGCGGCCCGTCGCATTGCCTCGGTCTGCGCATCCACCAGGTCGGCAACACTTTCCGCCTGGAGCAGGTCGAGCTTCCCGTTCAGCACGGCGCGCTGCGTGAATTCTCCAGGGCGGGCCAGGCGCGCACCACGTCGCACCAGGAGGCCTGCAACGGCAACGGGCGAGAGAGGGCCCCCGTGTCCAGTCAGTTCTACTGCGTCTTCACCCGTGAACGAGCGCGGGGCCCTGTACACCACGGCCACCACCTGGTCGATCACACCATTGCCCGGGTCCCGGACGGCGCAGACGGTAGCGCGTCTCACTTGAGCTGGCCACGGATCCAGCACGTCTCTGCACAGCGGGTGCGCGCGCGCTCCACTCACTCGCACGACCGCCAGAGCTCCTCGTCCTGGTGGCGTCGCAATCGCCACGATGGTGTCGTCTTCAAACCTTTCCATCGAACCGGACCAAGGAGGATCGACGCTACTTCTTCTTCGCGGCTGCCGCCCTCGCGCGTTCATTCGCGATGAACCACTGCTGTGGAAGGGCAGCTACGTTCTGTATGGCGTAGTACAGATTGAGTCCCGCGGCCAGATTAGCCAGCAGGAACGTCATCATCACGGGGAAGATGTACCCCATCATCTTCGTCTGCGGGTTGGGCGGAGTGTTCCGGCTCCCGATCCACGTCAGGACGTACATCGAGATGCCCATGAGGATCGGAAGGATATAGTACGGATCCTTTTGGGAGATGTCGTGCAGCCACATGAAGGACACGCCTCGGAACTCGATCGTGTTCTGGAAGACGAAAAACAGGGCGAACAGCACGGGCATCGGCAGAAGCATGGGCAGACACCCCGAGAACATGCTGAACGGGCTCATTCCATGATCCCGATACACCCGCATCATCTCACTCTGCAGCTTCTGGGGATCGCTCTTGTATCGCTTCTGCAGTTCGTTCAGCTCGGGTTGGATGCGCTGCATCTTGAGACTCGAGCGCATTGCGCTCTGGTTCAACGGCCACAGGACGAGTCGGACCACGATCCCGAAGACAACCAGGACCCATCCGTAGCTCATGCGCAGGGTCTCGTGCATCCAGAGGAGAATTCGGAGCACAATTGTCGCGAACGGCTGAACGACCGGCCGCAGAAAGCCTCCGTACGGGTTCGAATCCTCAAAACCTCTCCCCAGGGACCGTAGTCGTTTCCACTGCTGCGGCCCCGTGTAGACATCGAACGAGAACGCACCCTCTCTCGTCCGCAGAACTGCCGTCCCCTGGGCATGCGACGCGGTTCGCGTCGTCCGCGCCAGCCCCGTTGCCGAGAACTCCACCACTGAGGAGTCGCCTCGAAGTGCAAGCAAGCCAATGACGAAGTACTTGTCTTTCAACGCGATCCAGTCCAGCGGGCCAGCTCCAATTCGTCGTTCTCCGGGATCCAGCTTCCCAAACGGAATGCCCTCCGCGTCGCGCTGACTCGGCTTGAATGCAAAGGCAAGGTGCCGCTGGTCATCTACCGAGTCTGCTTCAAACGACTCCAGCGTCGCGGGCAGGTCCACCACGACCAGACCCGAGGCTGCAGTCGCGAGCCGTGCTGACACGTGACCCGTCACGTGGACGAGAAAGCTGTCCGGTACGACGGCATAGTGCAGTGCCAGAGTGTCGCTACCAACGGCACCCACAAATGTCTCATCTCGGGACGCTGATCCGGCCTCCGCTGCAATATGCGTGAAGCTGACCTGGTCGAACCGAATGGTGTCCTGCGCTGCAATCACGCGGAATCTCAGGAGCGGCGACTCCGGTGATCGCAGGAACAAGGGGCCGTCCGCGGGCCCAAGAGACTTGAACGAGGTGAGCTCGACATCCATCAACGTGCCGCCAAGCGAGACAAAGCGATACGCTGCGGCATCGCCGGCGACGGCGACTGTATCGACACGCTCACTCACAGACTTCCTCGTCGTCTCGGCCGGTGCGACGCTCGCCACTGCGGGCACAATTTGCGTGTCGCGGGGGAGTTGCTCGGATGGCGCACGCGCTTTCGTAGGCTGACGTCCCGCGAGCGTATCGCCGACCGGATTACTCACCGTATCGCCGGCAATCCCGCCCAGTCGTCGGCGTCCTGGGAAGAGGCGCGGTGTGAGGAGAATAACGAGGACGACCAGTACCAACGCCAGAATGGTGCGTCGGTCCATTGTTCAGACTCTCTGGGGTGTTAGGGAACCGGGTCGTAGCCCCCGGGACGAAATGGATGACAGCGAGCAATCCGCCTCGCAGCGAGCGCCCCTCCCCGCAGTGCGCCGTACTTCGAGATCGCTTCGATCGCGTAATTCGAGCACGACGGATAGTAACGACAGCTGGCCGGAAGCAGGGGACCAACAAACATCTGGTAGCTACGTACAATCCAAATCAGAACCTGGCGCATGCTCGATCAGCGTTTGGCGTCTTTGAGCATGTCGCGCACCTGGACAATCTCCGCGCGCAACTCGTTGAACGACAGTCGGTACGCCGCTTGGGAGGGACGAATTGCTACGTCCAGCGTCCCGACCCCCGGCAACAGCTCCAGCCGCACGGCCTCGCGAAGTCGTCGCTTCACGCGGTTGCGCTCCACGGCCGAATGTCTGAATCGCGGAACGACCAGGCCCACCCGCCCATGCAATACAGGGGAAGCACACACCCGGAGCGAAAGAACCTTCGTCCGGAGCAGCTTCCCCTCGAGTTGCACTCGTCGGAGCTCGGCACCGCCGCGAAGCCGATATGCTCGCGGGAATCCGAACGACCTCTTAGACGCTGGCGTACTTGGACGGGAGCTTCACGGTCAGCCGCTTGCGCCCTTTCTTCCTGCGGCGACTCAGCACCTCGCGTCCCCAGCGAGTCGACATCCGCGTGCGAAATCCGTGTTTGCGAATGCGCCGCTTGTTGCGAGGCCGATATGTAGGCTTTCCCATAAATGCTGTCCAAACTGCCGCAGAGAGATCACGAAACTGAGGGACGTAAACGTACCCGCTTACATAAATCGTGTCAACGTCTTACGCGCATTCACAGATGCGCGTTTGACTTTTCAACAGAGTGCCGATACCTTCGGCGCCCCTCAAGTTTCCACAGGAGCAATGGACCTCGCGCCCGACGAAGTTTGGCAACGTCTCCTTGAATGCGTGCGGCGTGAGGTACCGGAGCAGGCCTTTCGTACTTGGCTCGAGCCGACTCGGCCGGTGGAGGTGCGCGGCGGTACCCTCATCGTCGCCTCGCCAGATCAGTTTGCAGCATCCTGGAATGAATCCAAACATGCTTCTCTGCTCTCGAGCCTTGCGCCGGTTGCGCTCGGGGAACCGTGTGCGGTGGAGTTCGTGGTCGACGCCCACTCGCAGAAACGGTTGCAGATGGATCTCTTTGTCCCCTTGACCTCTCCGAAATCCGAGCCCAATCCCAGAACCGGACCCGCTGCCGTGCGTCCAGCGTTACGGTCGCAGTACACCTTTGAGAACTTCGTAATCGGCAAGTCCAACGAGCTGGCTGGCGCTGCCGCGCTCGCTGTCGCTGAGTCACCCGGGCGCCTGTACAACCCCCTCTTCATTTACGGAGTCTCGGGGATCGGCAAGACGCACCTCATGCAGGCGGTCGCACACGAGATTCTCGCACGCCTGCCCGGGATCCGCGCTGTCTTCGTGGGCGCTGAGCAGTTTACGAACGAATATGTCGCATCCATTCAGGGCCGCACCACACACGATTTCCGTCGTCGATATCGCGAGCTCGACTTGCTCCTCATCGACGACGTCCACTTCCTGAAGGGAAAGGAAGCCACCCAGGAGGAGTTCTTCCACACATTCAACGCCCTCTATGAAGCCGGGCGTCAGATTGTGCTCACGAGCGATCGCCCTCCGGCAGACATCGCGGGTATGGAAACCCGACTGGTAACCCGCTTTCAGTGGGGAATGGTCGCGGACATTGAGCTCCCGGACTTCGAGCACCGTATCGCGATTCTGCAGAAGAAGGCGCTGGTAGATCACTTGCAGCACGCTATCCCTGAAGAAGTCCTCCAGTTCATCGCCGAACACATACGGTCCAGTGTTCGAGAACTCGAGGGATGCATCATCAAGCTGCTCGCCTATGCCTCACTGCGACAGCAACCCGTCACCATCGATCTGGCGCTGGAGGCTTTGCGCGATCGCTTGCCGGATCCTACCCGTGGCGTCGCTCTCGATTCAACGCCGCATCATGCTCGACTTTCAATTGTCGCGATTCAGGCTGCCGTGGCGCACGCGTGGGGGGTCACGAGCACCTCTCTGGCGTCGAAGAGTCGCGCACGTGAGGTGACTGTTCCGCGTCAAGCAGCCATGCTGCTCGCACGCGAATTGTTCAATGCGCACCTTACAGAAATCGGCCTGGCCTTCGGCGGTCGCGATCACTCCACCGTTATCCACAGCCTCGACCGCGCACGCCAGTTGCGAAGAAGCGACCCAGATTTCGCCAATCGCCTGAACACAGCGCTCTTGGAGCTTCCACAGGTTCACCCGTGATCTCCGATTTCCGCAACATCTCCACACCTCTGCTACTACTGTATTCTTTTCATATAACAGATGCAGAAGATCAATTCTCCACTCGAGGTCCCGACATGCGCTTCACCATAGCGCGGGAGAAGCTGCAGGAAGCGCTGACGAGTGTTGCAACCGCCGTTCCCGCAAGACCACCCTGCCCGTCTTGTCGAATATGCTCTTGGAGGCGGGTGAACGGAGTGTGCGCTTTTCTGGGACGGATCTGGATGTGGTGGTCTCGGTTGAGGTGCCTGCGGAAGTGGATGCTGCGGGTGCCCTCACGCTACCAGCCAAGCGGCTGGGGGAAATTGCTCGTGAACTTCCACCGGGCCCAGTGAAGCTCGCGGCAATAGGCGAGCAGCGAGCGACCCTGGAGTGTGGGCGAGCGAGGTTCAAGCTGCTTGGTTTGCCGCGAGACGAGTTTCCGGCATTTCCGGCGGTGCAGTTCAATTCGGGGTGGCGGTTGAAGGGAAGCATGCTGCAGGACCTCATTTCACGAACGGCATTTGCTGTGTCTACCGAGGAGAGTCGGCCCATTCTGAATGGCGTGTTGTGGGAGATCCGCCCGCAACAGCTGCGCATGGTTGCAACAAACGGACACCGGCTTGCCATGATAGATGTGCCGGGAGAACTGGGTGAGGGCGCCACAGGCGATTTCATCCTCCCTCCGAAGGCGCTGGAGCAGGTACGGCGTGTCTTCCCGCCCGACGAGGAGGTGGAAATCGGGCAAGGGGAGAGCCACCTGGCCTTCCGAAGTCCTCTCGCCAGCGTATCCACCCGCCTCATAGAGGGCCCCTATCCGAACTATGATCAGGTCATCCCCCGGGACAACGACCGCGTTGCTGTCGTCGACCGGGTGTCGCTGATCAGCGCGTTGCGGCGAATGGCGGTGGTGGCGTCGGATCAGACGCATCGGGTCAAACTCTCATTCAACACCGCCCTGCTGCGTTTCACGGTGCAAACGCCCGATGTCGGCGAGGGTCAGGACGAAATTCCGGTTCAATATACGGGCGATCCCCTCGAGATCGGGTTCAATAGCAGCTATTTGCTGGAGATCCTCCGGTACATGCCCACAGACGAGGTCGACTTCACGTTCAAGACGGCGGAGCGAGCTGCCACGATTACCCCTCATGACTGGGGTGGACCGGGAAGCTACCTCTGTCTTGTCATGCCCCTGCGGCTCGTGGATTAAGTAGCGTGCATAGGGTGGAATGGAAACGAGCCCCTGGTTCTCTGGAGGAGAACCAGGGGCCAGTGCAAGCGGCCTGTAAGCCGGGTTCTGTTCCGGCAGACTCGAAGCCGGTGCAGTCATTCCTCTGGGAGTGGAGTCACCCTCACCCTCTAGCGGCCTACCCGCGGCGTCTTCATCGGAGTGGGCCCTCCTCGCCGCCTATTTGGCCTTGCTCCCGCGGGGTTTTCCGTGCCGCCAGTGTTACCACTGACGCGGTGGGCTCTTACCCCACCTTTTCACCCTTGCCCCGTCACATGCCAGCCGGGGCGGTCTGTTTTCTGTGGCACTTTCCGTCACGGCCACGTACGCCGTGCCCAGGTATTACCTGGCGCGTTGCCCATGGAGCCCGGACTTTCCTCGTTGATTCGCGGGTCGCGAATCACGCGACTGCGCGGCCACCGCACCACAGTCAATATAGAAGAGCCTCGGCAGAGCGGCAGCGGGCGGCTGCCGGTGATTCGGCTTCCTGCACGACCAACCGCGAGTGGGGTGGCGCAGCAGCGGGGTGGCCCCCGCCGACGGAAAGACCCGCGGATGGCATCGAGTGACGGCAGCGTGACGGAGGCGCGACATCGTCGTTTGCCCACGGCACTCGACCACCTTCCCACACCGCGATGCCTAACGAGGACGCCGTCAATGCTCCCCGGCTCCATCGCTGAGATCCCGCTGGTTCCCGGCGTAACGACAGTACTGACCCCCGATGAGCGTATGCGTGTCGATGCGGCCGGTCACGGGATCTACCGGGCTTGGCACCGCGACACGCTGGAAGACGCGTTTCGCGATCTGCGTGATCGCCGGGCCGCCGCCATGATTGTCTCCACAGCACGGTGTCCGGCCGATGAGGCACCGAAAGTCGCTCGGATGGTCCGTGAATTCCCCCGGGTCCCGGCGGTTGCCCTGCTATCCAATCTGTCGCCGCAAGCCGCGCAGACGGTGCTGGTGCTGGGGCGATGTGGTGTGCGGACCCTCGTTGATGTGCGCGAACCGGGGGGCTGGCAACGACTGCGCACCATGCTGCTGCATGACCAAGCGTCCGAGATGTACCGCCTGGCCGTTGCCGGGATAGACGGGGATCTGAGCCTCGCTCCCGATGGGTGCCGGCGCTTCTTCGATGAGTTCTTCGCGTCGGCACCCCAGGTGCGTACCGTACGACTACTCGCACGCCGCCTCGGGGTCGTGCCATCGACCCTCATGAGTCGCTTCTTCCGCGCGCGACTGCCGGCCCCCAAGCAATATCTCGCGCTCGCGCGACTGGTGTGCGCGGCTCGGATGTTCGAGAACCCCGGGCTCTCCATTGCGCTGGTGGCCAATGAACTCGATTACTCATCCCCGCAGGCGTTTGGCAGGCATGTCCGCGCCCTGATGAAACTGACGGCCACAGAGTTCCGCGATCGCTATGACGGCGAAGGCATGCTGCAACACTTTCGGGATGACCTGGTGCTGCCGTTCCTCCCCGTCCTGCGCAACTTCGATCCGCTCGGTCGCGGCTCCTGAACAGCCGGACGTATCGTGGGTCTTTCGGGTGGTCCACGCCACCGAGGCACACCCCTACCGCAACAGTTCGGAGATTGTGACAACGGTGATCACATCGTAGCCGGCGGCCGCGATCGCCGCCTCGCCACCCTCCTCACGGTCGACCAGGGCAAGAACTCCTTGGACAACCGCACCAGCGGCCGCCGCCCCAGCTGCAGCCCTGAGCGCGGAGGCGCCAGTGGTCACGACGTCTTCGACGATGACGACCTGATCGCCGGGCACAAGCGGGCCCTCCACGAGGCGGCCGGTGCCATGCTGTTTGGGCTCCTTCCGAACCGTGAATGCTCGTACCGGTGGTGGCGCTGACTGCTGGCGAACGCGATCGCAAACGCGATGGGATCAGCGGCGAGCGTCAGACCACCCACGGCATCGGCACGCCAGCCACGCTCGCGAATAGTCCGCAAGCCGAGTGGCCCGAGGAGGGACATCCCCTCGGGAGCCATCGTTGTTAGGCGCGCGTCCACGTAATAGGAGGACGTGCGTCCCGAGGCTAGTGTGAACGCGCCGCGACGGACCGAGCGTTGCGCCAGGAGACGAACGAGGCTGTCGCGGTCGGTCATCGAGCTGAAAGGGGGTGGAGTTGCGCAACCCGGTCGGGTGTCCTGTCCGGCACCACCGGTGGCGCTGCCGCGGTGGAACCTCGGAAGACTCCTATCGACGGAAGAGGCCCTTCACTCGCGAGAAGATCCCCTCCTCCTGCGGCGGGCTCGAACCGCGCGGGTCGGAGTTCGCGGTGGCAGGCCCAGTCAACACGTCGTGTAGCTGACGGGCAAACACCAGAACGTCGGGATAGCGCTCCGCAGGTTCACGGGAGAGACCGCGCATCACCACGGCCTCGACACGCGGACCGAAGTCGAGACTCGGACGCGCCTTGTTGAGCGAAACTGGAGCCTGCGAGAGGAGTTGCGTGAACATCTCGCGAGGCGACTTTGCCAGGTACGGCAAGTTGCCGGTAAGGAGGAGATATGCGATCGTCGCCAAGCTGTATTGATCCGCCGCCGGAGTCACCAGCGCGCCCGATAGCGCCTCGGGCGCGACGTACATCAGGGTTCCCACGAAGTAGCCCGCACGGGTGAGCCGTTCATCCTGCGATGTGTCGGTGGCAGCGGCAATGCCGAAATCGAGCAGCTTCACGCGGCCGCTTTCGGGATCGTACATCGCATTGTCTGGCTTCAGGTCGCGATGGACGATTCCCGAGAGGTGTGCGGCTCCCACGGCGTCGGCGATCTGCAGGATGATCGACGCCACCTCCGCTCGAGGCAGTGGCGCTTTTCGCTTCGCGTACTGCTCCAGAAGATCCCCAGGTGCCCATTCGATAACGAGATAGGGAATCGAGTCCGCCTCCCCCGTTTCGATGGTCCTGATCACGTTGGGGTGCTCGACCCGCTTTCCAAAGTTGGCCTCGCGCGTAAACCGCGCCAGCGCCGTCTTGTCCTGCCGGAGCTTGTCGCGCAGGACCTTGAAGGCCACCGTCCCGTGCTGGGGATGGTGGGCACGATAGACGACGGACGTCCCACCCTCGCCAACCAATTCCTGAATGGAGTAGCCAGCGACGGTCTGACCGATCAGGTTTTCCTTTGGCACGGCCGCGAACCTAATGCCACGGTGGAACCGCGGCAAGCAAGCACGGTATGGTTGGCTTCCAAACTTGAAGATGGCCGTCCTGTGCGGCCCTTGGAGGCGGAATGCGACTCTGGCGACAGAGGATCTCTGGTGGGGCGACGGTCGCCCTCGGTCTGATCGCTGGCGCGTGCGCCTCGGGGCCACGCGCGACTCCACCCGGCACGCCTTCGAGCCCGGAAACGCCTGCCGGTACCACCACTGCCCGTCGCAGCTCCACGCAGAGCGACGAAGTCGCCCTGTACCGAAAAATGGGGCTTCTTGCCGAGGAGGGAGAGACCCCATTCGTTGGAACCCTCTCCTTCTTCGCTGGGGCAAGCGACTCCACACTGGTGGTCCTGACCGTGGCATTGGCCAACAGAGTCCTGCACTTCGCTCGCGAGGGTGACAGGTTCCGCGCCGCCTACAACGTCGAACTGGAGGTCCGGCGGGGCACACAGCTCGTTCGCGACCTCAAGGGCCAGGAAACCGTCAGAGTGCTCGTCTTCCGGGAAACCACCAGGACTGATGAAAGCGTCCTGTTTCGACAGTTCCTGAGCCTGGATCCCGGAACGTACGAAATGCGCCTAACCGTTCGGGACGAAGGGGTAACGCACGGGAGCGCGGTCGAAGCAACGGTTGGTGTCCCACGCTTTGCCGACGGGTCCGTTTCCTCCCCTGTCCCGTTCTACGAAGCCACTGCCCGCGGCCGGCGCGACACACTGCCGAACATACTGGCGACGCCACGCGCCACGGCAGTTTTCGGACGAGACTCGATTCTCCCGGTGTATGTCGAGGGGTACGGTCAAAATCAGACCTTTCCCCTTCGCGTCACCGTACGCAGCGATGAAGGAAACGCGCTGCTGTGGGCCGATTCGATTGACCTGCCGCATCGCACCGATCTCTTCAGTGGGACGTTCGCTGTTCCGGTGGCCAAGATCGGCGTTGGAGTGATGACGGTGGGAGTGAGCCGCGCCGGGGGCAGGGACACCGTGCGCACACCGCTCTTCGTGGGATTCGGGGAAGATCTGCCCGTCGCCTCATTCTCGGAGATGTTGAACTACCTCAGATATTATGCGACCCCGGCGCGGCTCCAGGCCCTTCGCGATGCGACCGCCGAAACGAGGGCGAGCCTGTGGGCTGCCTTCCTGCGGGACACCGACCCCTTTCCGCAGACCCCGCAACATGAAGGCTTGCGAGACTACTTCGCGCGCATCGCACAGGCGAACTCGCGCTTCCGGGAGGAGGGCGGCGCAGGTTGGCTTACTGATCGCGGGCGCGTCTACGTCGCGTTAGGCAACCCGGACCAGACATATGAGCCCAGCGCAAGCACAGCTGGTCAGCGCGGGAGCACACTGATCTGGGATTATCGACAGTACCGTCTCCAGATCGTGTTCGTCGACCAGACGGGCTTCGGTCGTTGGCGAATGACCATGTCGTCCGAGGCGGACTTCGAAAGCGTTGCCCGCCGGCTGCTTGTGCCGTAGTAGTTTGTGCCCTGAATCACGACTAGCCAAATCGAGCGCAGGGCGTCATGAACAGGGGCAGGAAAGCGATACCGACGGCGCAACAGCGAGGTATCGTGTTGTGCCGTAACACCTTCTCTTGACAGTCTCTTCGGCCACGCCTATATAAGGGGCCGCAAACCAACGCGGTTTGCCCCGCAACAGGTTTGTGCGGGAGTGTTCCACCCTGCAGGAGGCAGCTTGCATGGCCAGAGGGAAGGTAAAGTGGTTCAATGACGCCAAGGGGTACGGCTTCATCGAGCAGGAGGGCGGAGAGGACGTCTTCGTGCATTTCTCCGCGATCCAGATGGATGGCTTCAAGACTCTTGCCGAAGGCCAACTGGTGGAGTTCGAAATCCAGACCGGTGCCAAGGGATTACACGCCACCAACGTAACCAGAGCCACGTAGGCCTCGTTTGGCGCGAGTCGTCTGCCTCGGCCATACAAGGAACTGCCCGCCTGCCCTCCGGCAGGCGGGTTTTTTTTGTAGCGGCACCGCTGGAGAGCACCCGCGCGATCACGAACGAGCAAGTCGAGACTCCTGCACCACCACCGCACGCCTAGTTTCACTGTATCGTCGACTTCCACACTCCTGAACCACTTCTGCCCGTGTCCCCAGATGACGTGCCCGCGGTCACGCCGCCCGACCCTCCAACGCTCTTCCTGATCGACGGCTATGCACTCATCTACCGTGCCTTCTTTGCGTTGCTCTCGCGTCCCCTGACGACGGCAAAAGGCGAGAACACGTCTGCAGCCTGGGGCGTCGCCAACTTCCTGCAAGGGGTGTTGGGGCGCTACCAGCCGGACTACATCGCGTGGATACACGACTCCGGACTCTCATTTCGCCACGCGATATTTCCCGACTACAAGGCGACACGACAGAAGCTCAGCGAAGAGCTCCAGTCCGACTTCGATCAGGGCGTTGCCCGGATCGAGCAGCTTCTGTGTGCATACCGAGTGCCCTTGGTCACCGTACCCGGATACGAAGCAGACGACGTGATCGGCACGCTGGCTGTCCAGGCGAAGCAGCAACACGTACACGTGGTCATCGTGTCAGGGGACAAGGACTTCCAGCAGCTGGTCGGGCCAGGTGTCTGGCTGCTCAATCCCGGGAGGGGTGGCCCAGCGGGAGTCGACGAGCAATGGGTCGGCCTGGAGAACGCATCCGATCGGCTGGGAGTGCCCCCAGAGCATGTGACGGACTACTTGGCGCTGGTCGGCGACTCGTCGGACAACGTCCCTGGCGTACCGGGGATCGGACAGAAGACGGCTCGCGACCTCGTCCGCCAATACGGGGGACTGGAGGCGATACTGAATGCTGCCGCCGGACTGCCCGGCAAGAGACCAAGAGAGGCCCTCACGACCTATCCGGATCGAGCGCGCCTTTCCAAGGAACTGGTGACGATTCGCCTGAACGTGCCCGTCGCGCTCGATCTCGATTCATTCAAGGTTGGCCCACCGGATACCGAACAACTGCGCCGGCTGTATCTCGACCTCGAGTTCACCACCCTGTTGCGCGATGTCGACCGGAAGACGGATCACTCCGAAGCCCGCTCGACTGCGCGCTATCACGTGGCTGACAGCGTCGCGGCCGTTTCGGAGCTCGTGGCCAGGGCACGTCAGATGGGATGCATGACGTTCGACACCGAAACGGTTCCAGAACCCGGGAGTCCGACCACCACCGACCCACTTCGGGTGCGCCTCGTCGGCATTTCCATCGCACTGTCTCCCGGTGAAGCCTACTATCTCCCCCTGGCCCACCGCGTGCTTCACGCCGAGCAGGGTGACCTTCTGACGAAACCAGAGGAAACGCTGTCCGGTCTTGCGACGCGTGAGCGTGAGGGAGTGGGTCTCCCCGCCAAGGCCAGGAACCGGAGAACAGGCACACCGTCCGGCAGCCAGCCTGTTCGTCGTGAGGGAGGCGGAATAGCGGCTCGTATGCTCGCCAAACAGACGCAGATGCCCCGGAACCTGCCGACACTGACGAGCGATGCCATGCGCCCGCTCCGCGATCTGCTCGCCGACCCACGCGTAGAAAAGTGCGCGCAAAATGCGAAGTATGACGTGTTGGTCCTACGGCGAGCGAGTGTGCCCGTTCAGGGACTGACCTTCGACACCATGCTCGCCAGCTACGTGCTGGATCCGGGCCGGCGCTCGCACAGCCTCGACCTCCTCGCAGAGGAGTTTCTCAACCTCCGGATGATGTCGTTCGAAGACCTCTGTGGCCGCGGTCGGGAGGCGGTCCCGTTCGATGTCGTACCGGTGGAGGCGGCACGCGATTACTCGTGTGAAGCGGTCGATGTCACACTTCGTCTGCGTGACAGCTTGTCAGTGCAGCTCGAGGCGCATGGTCTCACAACCCTGTTCGAGGATATCGAGATCCCACTGATCGCAGTGTTGGCCGACATGGAGGAGACCGGCGTCTCAATCGACCTTGCTTGGTTCCGGTCGCTGAAGGAACGCTTTCGAGGGGAGCGGCAGGGCGTAGAGCGGGAGATCTACGCCGCGGCAGGTGAGGATTTCAACATCAACTCCAATCCGCAACTGCGGAAGATACTCTTCGAAAAACTGGGTTTGCCTATCCGAAAACGGACTGCCAGCGGTCCCTCAACAGATGCGAGCGTGCTCCAGGAACTGGCGGACGAGGGACACGCATTGCCGTCGTTGCTGATGGAGTACCGGGAGCTCGCTAAGCTCGAATCGACGTACCTCGACACTCTACCGGCGCTCGTCCATCCCGACGATCAACGACTGCACACTTCGTACAATCAGACCGTGGCCGCCACCGGACGACTATCCTCCAGCGATCCCAACCTGCAAAACATTCCGATTCGCAGAGAGCTGGGCCGCGACATCCGGCGCGGGTTCGTCGCCCGCGATGGCTGGGAACTGTTGGTCGCCGACTATTCACAGATCGAGCTGCGCCTTCTCGCACACCTCTCCCGTGACCCGGCGTTCGTTGATGCCTTTTCGTCGGGCGGCGACATTCACAAGCAGACGGCCGCGATCATCTTCAGCGTGCCCGTTGCGGACGTCACGCCAGAGATGCGCGCTCGTGCCAAGACTATCAACTTCGCCACGATCTACGGCCAGGGCGCGGTGGCGTTGGCGAGGCAGCTCCGGATCTCGTCCTCGGAAGCCAAGGCGTTCATTGCAACCTACTTCGAGCGCTTTCGTGGCGTTCGCGACTACCTGGATGCGCAGGTCGCCTATGCGAGGGAACACGGATTTGTCGAAACCATCTTTAAACGCCGGCGCTACGTGCCCGAGCTGCGGGAGCGAAATTTCAACATGCGCGCCTTTGGGGAGCGAGTGGCCACCAACGCACCGATCCAAGGCTCCGCGGCCGATCTGATCAAGGTCGCCATGATTCGGATTCACCGTCTGCTGGATGAGCAGGGCATGCTGAGCCGAATGATTCTCCAGGTGCACGATGAACTCGTGTTCGATGTCGCTCCGGGGGAACTCGAGAGCCTCAAAGCCATCGTCCGGAACGAGATGGAGCATGCAGCGGAGCTCTCCGTTCCCCTTGTTGTCGACATCGGTCACGGGAAGAACTGGCTCGATGCGAAGGCGTAACATCCAAGGCGGTATGGTCTTGCAAGGTGCCGCACCACCGGCGAAACGAGTGACCTGAGTCAATGCCCGAACCGTCCGCTTCTCGTCGGAAGTCATGCCAACACATGGACTTGGTGATTTTTGGGCGCCACGGCCCCGGCGTTGCCACCTACATCGCGCAGTGACTCACGCCTCTGAGCAGGCGTCGGTAGGTCACGAAACGCGCCCTTCTAGATCCTGCGATCACCCATGTCTCGCACTCGCCGTGGATTCACCCTCATAGAGCTGCTGATCGTCGTCGTCATTATTGGACTGCTGGCGGCGATCGCCATTCCCAAGTTCCAGAACACCAAAGGAAAGGCATATACCGCATCTCTGCGTTCCGACCTGCGCAACCTCGCCACGGCTGAAGAGGCGTACTTCTACGAGCAAAGTTCCTACACCACCAACCTCACGTCTCTCAACTTCAACCTGAGCAGCGGCGTAGTCGTCACATTCGGAATTGCCTCCGCCGCCGGGTGGTCCGCGAAGGTCACACATCCGCTCGCTTACCCAATTGAGTGCGCCATGTTTATCGGCAGTATTCCTCCACTGGCGCCAGCGACCAGCGAAGGACTGATGGTCTGTCAGTAGTCCGGTAGCGCATATTTGCGGCATGACTGACGTACTCGTGGGCAGCCCCCTTGTCATCGCCGAATTCGCGCGCCGCCGGGATGGCATGATCCACGCAATGGAGGGCGGGCTTTGGCTGCATCGCCACGTCTGGGGTGGGCGGGCGATGGCTCATGTCGTGTCCACCGACCGTGCGCGTCTCCTGGCGTTCGGAGTGCAACACGGTCTGCCTGCCGACGGACTGCAGTACAAGCCCCTCAAGGATCCGCGAACGGCACGCCAGCGGCCAGCATGGCATTGGGACCTGGCAGGCGCGGTCTTGGACGCCGCACTCACGCAGCGAGTGCGCGTTGAGTCGTACAGTTCCAGAGACACGTAAGAGGCAAACGAGGTTCGACCGGCTGCGACTCCCGCTGTGCGAGGTGTCCGGTGACACGGATCACACCATCTCCTGGCGACGTCGATGTCATTCGCGCCGGCAGAGGCGACTTGCGGGTGCGGCAACCTTAATTGACGGATTACGCCGACCGGACAGATTCAATGTCGATGTCCAGACACATCTGCCGCGCTCTTGTCGGGCTGACCATCGTAGTGGTGACGCTCGCGGCATGCTCAGGAGAGCACCCGCCCGGCCGCAAGGACACTACTGCAGCGGGAGCCCCGCCGTCACCAGGGACGTTCACACCAACGGTCACGTTGGCGGCCGTCTGGGATACGATCGCGGGTTCCTTCTTTGCTCTTTCGGGCGACAATCCGTCAACGGCCCTACTCATTGACCCGGTCTTCTCCACTTCAGCGCATCTCGATACTCTCCGGCTCGAACCGGGACATCGCGTGAACGCCGAACTCGATCTCCTGTTGCGGGGAGATTCCGTCCGCTACGCACGAATTGTTGCCGTGCACGCCGACACGCTCGCGCCGTGCGCGGCGTGGCCGGTCGCCGAATTGCGTCGGAGCGACGCCCAGCCCCTGATACGTCCTTGGAGTATCGCCTTTCCGCACAACCGCGCGATCCCGCTCCCCTTCGACTCTCTGCCAGCGCTCTCCGGAGCAGACTCGTTGGAGCTCACGATCGCCTTGGCGCGTGCCGCGTCAATTGCCGACATTGATACCGCGAGCGTGTTTCGCGGCCGACCGTACATCGTGCGACAGGCAAATCGGTTCAGACTGGCTGACGGCGACACCGGCGTCCTTGCCGAGGTCGCCCGGATCGTCAATCAGGAGGCGAATCCACTTCAGGAGCAACTGGTACTTGTCCTCGAGGGCAGGCAGGGTGACCCGAAACACGTCCTGACGGTTGGCTACACAGAGCGTACAGTGGGATACGAGGAAAGCCTCGAGTCCTTGGAGCTCTTGGGAATACTTCAGCTTCGCAACGGCGCCGTGGCACTCCTCGTTCGTCGGGAGATCGGAGACGGATTCCGACTCGAGCTCCTCGAGCGAGAAGCCCCCTCGCAATGGGTCCGGCGTTGGCGAAGTGCATATGCAGGGTGCTGAGCAGCCTCGCGACCTGCTGAGAGGTCGACTATCGATTCGAGCTTGTTCGCCCGCGGACGGTCGGTCACGATTGCGATTGCATTCCCGAGATGGATCTGCGCGCCGGTCAAGGCGGCAATGCCGTGCGCGGGCCGCGAGTGGAAGCGCGGGCCGCGAGTGGAAGAGCGCGTTCCAGCCTGGGGAAGACGAATGCTCGGCGGAATGGCTAGACACGCGTATCCAACCATAACTGCCGCATCGCCACGATGCCGAACGCGGGGCCGATCGCGAGCGGCGCATATGCCCATTGCCACCCCCAGGAGGCAGCCCATTCCGGCACGAAGTGAATTGTGAACATCGTAAGGAGAAACCCCAGGGCCGTCTGCGTGGTGACGGCAGTTCCGACGTAAGCCTTTGGGGCGAGCTCGGCGACGCACGCTGAGAACTGCGCCGAGTCGGCCACGATGGCCACGCCCCAGATGAAAGCGACGATCACTCCTGCGCGGAAGGACGCCAAGGCGAGAGGACCGACTGTGATCGCGCAAATACCGCTCACTACCATGGCCGCAATTGCTACACGGGCCTTGCCAACGCGGTCAGCCCAGACTCCGGCGCTCACGCTTCCCACGGCACCACCCAATCCGATCACTGCAAAAGCAAGTAGTGGGGCGAACCGCGCGGGACGAGCGTGAGTTCGGACCGTCTCGGCGAGGAATATTCCGAGGGTGCTCCACATGGCGTAGAGCTCCCACATGTGACCGAGGTATCCACCGGTTGCGAGCGCAACTCCTCGATCGCCTAACACGCGTCCCAGCGCGCGTGGGTCAAACGGTGCCGAAGGCGACTGAAATGGTCCCTCGCGCACAAGTGCACCGAAGACGAACGCACTCGAGAATGCACTGGTGCTGGCCCAGTACAGAACTGGGCGCCATCGGTCGAGGTTCGCGACCAGACGGAGGAGATGCGGGGCAGCGGTACCTAACGTGAGTGCACCGACGAGCACCCCGATGGCGGTCCCGCGGCGAGACTCTGTCCATCCCGCGGCTATCTTGATTCCGGGCGGATAGACGCCAGCGAGAGCGACTCCGGTCATCAAGCGAAGGACGATCGCCTCAGTCCCGCCCAGATGGGAGAGCGTCAGCAGGACAGTCGCCACTCCGGCCAGGGTCGCACAGACCATCGCCAGGCCACGCGCGCTGAACCGATCGCTCAGGAGCAGCGTCGCGCTCGCGATCGAGCCGGTTACGAAGCCGAGCTGGACGGCGAGAGTTAGCCAAGCCTGGAGGCCTGCCGAAAGGGAAAGCTCGCGTGACATTGCGGGCGCTACGACCGTGGCCGCAAACCACGGGGCCATACCCAGAACCATCGCGAGCGAGAGAACACCTAACTGGACGCGGGCGCGATGTCCTGAAATCAGGTCCTCCACGTCGGCGGCTCGAGGTCTTGAAGGATCAGCTGCTTTCATGAATGCGCGAAGGATCGAACCGGCGAGGCCGTCGTGTCACGGCATTGTGCAGCGCCGAGTGGTCATTGTCTCAAGGAGTCCGGTGCACGTGGACTGCGGCGCTCCGCGTCTGCTCACGTCCGTAAGATGCTCACAACCCGGTCGGAGCGAGAATGAACTCCGACGGCAGGTCGAATTGGGCAGACAATCGTTCGCCGAGCGCGCGAACGCCCAGTGTTTCAGTGGCGTAGTGACCCGCATAGATGATCACAAGGCCAAGCTCCGGCGCCGCCACCGCTGTGTGATGAGAGCCCTCCCCAACGATTAGCGTGTCCAGCCCAAGGGCGCGGGCCTCCCGCAACGTCTCGGGCGTCGCCCCCGCCCCCGTGCAGATCCCCCAGAGTCGCGTGTGTCGACCGCTTCCGCCCGCAGAGGCGCGAGCCCTGCCACCCCATTCTTGGGCAAACCGCTCGGCACGTCCAATCAGCTCCTCTGTCAACAGCTCGGACTTGCCCGCGACGCCGATGGGGACTCCTTGGAAGTGCGCGAAAGGGCGGGACGGCACAAGTCCCAGGGCATGTGCGAGGAGCAGACTGTTGCCTAACTGATCGTGCGCGTCTAGGGGCAGGTGAGACGCGTATACCGCGATGTCATGGGTGAGCAGCAAGCGAAGCCGTTCAAGAGTCGCGCCCCTCAACGGCTCAAGGCCGCCCCAGAACATGCCATGATGAACGAGAAGCAGGTTGGCACCGCGGCGTGCCGTCTCTTCCACTGTCCTGAGCGAAAAATCCACGGCGGAGGCGATACGGTGCACCGGACCGCGATGCTCGCACTGAAGTCCGTTCAGCGCGAGTGGATAGTCGGGAATCGACGATGTACTGAGTAGCGAGTCGAGATACGTAGTAATGTCTCGAATCGAGGCTGTCATGACCGGCCAATGGGGAGGATCGGGGATGGGCGGCCAGATTCCACGCACCTGGATCGAACGTGCGCGCTGGAGAGAGGCCGACGCACGTCAACAGGACCCGCGAGCAAGGAGTGCGGCGGGGGCGAGACTTGGACTAGTAGTGACTCTCACGCGCATCCGAATGGAATATCGGTGTCAAGGGAGAGCAGCAGAGCGGCCGAGTATCCCCTCGTCAAAAACGGCGAACTACCGACTTCGGAAGGGAACCCGTGCGGCTTGAGCTCGCCACACCAAGGCCCTGTTTTCTAGCCATACGCCTGGGCCCCCGGCTACACACACGATGCAGGCCGGCTTCGGAATGATGATGACCGGGATAGCGTTCGGTCACCTTGTGCCGACGTGTGGAGATTGGAGTTGAAGACGTCTGGAAACGGCTGTTTGAAAGCAGACCATAGTGCCGTATCCGTCTGATGCTATGGCTGATAGTCCATGGGTGGAAAACGTATGTTTTCCACCGTGGAGAACCTATTGGGTTAGCGATATCTGTCGCGCAGGTGGCGAAACGGTTACCGGAATACCAGCGGACCGGCTGGCTGACTCATCCATTCTGACGTTGCCGTTGATGACGCCGCCTTCGAGCACCACAATGCTCCGCGTCGAGATATCGCCATCGATCCGGCAACTGCTCTGGACCTCAACGCGTTCGCTAGCGGCCACGGTGCCGACGACCTTGCCGGCAAGTATCGCCTCTTCGGCGTGCACGTCGCCTTGAATGCTGCCGCTTCGTCCGAGGAGCACCTGGCGGGCGCCGCGGATGGAGCCTTCGATGGCACCGTCTACTTTCACGACGCCGCTGGTTTCGACATCGCCGACGATCTTCATTCCCGGCGCAATGACCGAGGGGGTGCCTTCGGGAACTGGGGAGGGGTCTGGTCGCTGTGGCATCAGCTCGTTAGGTGGTTTGTTGAAGAGCGCCATGTGGTCTCCGTGAGTTCAGCACTTCTGCGTCGAGGGGCTCAGTCATGGGCCATGCTCCATCTTGCCGGTGATCAGCTCCAGGAGTCGCTCCAGGTCATCAGGGGAGTAGAAACGGACTCGCAATTCTCCCTGGGTGTTATCCTTCGTGACGATCTGGATGTCGGTTTGTAGATAGCGCCGCAGCCGATCGATCATATCTCGTACCTCTGCGGCGCCTACCGCCGGACGACCTGACTCATCCCGCCGGCTGCGCGGCTTGCCCTTTCCTTCTTGTGCAAGACGCTCGAGGTCGCGAACGGTCAACTTTCGTCTGACAGCCTGCCGGGCGGCCTTGAGTAGTGAGCCAGTATCCGCGAACGAGAGCAGAGCGCGTGCATGCCCCTCGGTGAGAAGCCCGTCGCGTACGAACTGCTGTACCTCCTCGGGAAGATTGAGAAGGCGAAGCAGGTTTGCCACTGTGGAGCGATCTCTTCCGACTGCTTCGCCTACTTGCATCTGGGTAAGCCCAAATTCATGAATGAGTCGACTGTAGCCCTCAGCCTCTTCGATGGGATTCAAGTCTTGGCGCTGCAGGTTCTCGACGAGTGCCAAGCTCAACGATTGGGAGTCACTGCTTTCGCGGACGAGGGCTGGAATAGAAGTCCAGCCTAGTGCCCGAGCGGCGCGAACACGTCGCTCGCCGGCGATGATCTCGTAGGCGCTGCCTGCAGCACGTACTGTGATCGGCTGGAGCAGTCCGTTTGTGCGTAGACTGTTCTCCAGCTCAGCGAGTTCATCGTGTCGGAATTGCCGCCTGGGCTGATGGGGATTCGGGACGATCGAGGTCAACGGAATATCCCGGAGCCTCTCTCCTGGCCCGGTGGAATCCGACACGCCTACTGGATTAATCAGGGCCCCTAGGCCTCGACCGAGCCGTTGCGCTCTGTCTTGTGGTAGTGGATCTGTCATCTATTGCTAGCCGGTCAATAGTGTATTTGACTCGCGAGGAACATTCGTAGTCAAGCGCGACACAATCTCTTCTGCCAGTTGGAGATACGCCTGCGCTCCAACGGACGCGATATCATACTGAAGAATGGGCTGTCCAAAACTCGGTGCCTCCGCTAAACGGATGTTTCTCTGCACTACCGTCCGAAAGACCAGCTCATTGAAGAACTGACGTACATCAGCCGCCACCTGCTTCGAGAGGTTCAATCTGGCATCGTACATGGTTAGCAGAACCCCATAAATCAGCAGCCCGGAGTTCAGCGACTGCTTGACCAATCGAATTGTGTGAACTAGCTGCGTCAGACCCTCCAAGGCGAAGTATTCGCACTGGAGAGGGATGAGCACTCCATCAGCTGCCGAAAGCATGTTGACGGTCAACAAGCCCAGTGAGGGCGGGCAGTCAATGAGAATGAAGTCGTACGACCTGCTCAAGGTGCGGAGAGCGTCTGCCATCGCAAACTCACGCCTCGGCACGCTAACCAGCTCAACCTCCGCTCCTGCCAGATCTGGCGTTGACGGCAGTACGTCAAGCGCTTCGAACTGCACATGGCGAGAGATCATCTCCTCGATTCGCCGACGACCTATCAATACGTCGTAGAGGCTACCGTGCAGATTCTCTCGCCGGATTCCGACCGCACTGGACGCATTCGCCTGGGGATCGCCGTCCACGAGGAGCACCGAATGGCCAGCCGCAGCAAGACAGGCGGCAAGGTTGACCGCAGTTGTGGTCTTCCCAACGCCGCCTTTTTGGTTGGCAATCGCGATGATTTGGGTCAATTCGCCAAAACCATTTAGTACCCTGCCAGATTCTGACGAACATACTTGGGGCCGAGCCCCGTGGCCAGCGGACGGTCGTGTTTCACGTGAAACAGAACAGGAAACTGCCGGTACTTAGCTCTCCCTCCTCTCGCAAGCGTGGAGGGATGCTCTCGTGCCTGCCTCGGCCGCACCCGTTTCGTCGAGAGTAGATGAAACTCCGCTTGGCGCCTCACCATCGCCAGCGAACTCACGTGCTCCCTGGCAGGCGACATTCACAAGCAGACGGCAGCGATCATCTCAGCGTGGCTGTTGCGGATGCCACGCCAGCGATGCTGCCAGGGCAAGCGCGGTTGTTGAATGAGCGTTCGGAGTACGGTGGCGCCCGAGGTTGGCGACACACGCGATCAAGCCCGGTATCCCGGCGCTCTCGGTGGACGTTCCCGGACGAACTGCTTGTAGGCCGGGACACCTGCTTTGTTCGAGACCACTCGTCACAATGAGCCGGCAGGCAACCGGGCGATGTCGCGACGCGAGCTTCGGGCTTCATCAGCGATTCAACTTCAACCCACCGCTGAAGTCCTCCTGTTCACGACGGAACATGGGTGTTTAGTATTTATACACTACTAGATACTAATTGAGCGCTGCCTCTCGGGGCTCACTTCGGGGAAGGTATATCGGTCGACAAGCGCGATGACCCAGTCGCGCTTCCTCAGTTCTGCAATGCGAGGCGCCAATCGGCACGCGCAGAATCGAGGGACAAGGGCGTCAGTTCCAGCGGGGCACCCAAGTCGCTGGTACGCGGGCGCAACAGATACACTGGCCGACCGGGAAAGTCCTGGAACAGCAGGCTGTCCCGTTGATGCAAATCCCGCGCATAGACATTCGTCCCTGGGTTCATGGCCAGCGCCGGCGCAAGAAAGGTATATCCGGCGCGATCCTCCGTGATCCGCTGAGAACAGACCAGCCCGTAGTTCGAACCGGGCAGAACCCGCTCCGTTGAATCGGGTGACAGGTCGCTCCGGACAAGACGAAGCGAATCGCGGAGCAACGGCTGTAACGCGCGGACCGCCGGGTCACCCCGTATGCCCGAGAGCTCGAGACTCGACACGGCCTCCTCCAGCTCGCACGTATCCACGCCCCAGTAGATCCGCTCCGCGTCGCTTCGGGGTACGCCGAGAGCCCACAATCGCGCTATGATCTGAGCTCCCCAACTTTCTCGGATCAGTATGAGTGCGTCATGCACGCCGGCAACCGATGCGGGATCGCCGAAGCCCTGGCGCATTGAGGTCAATCCGCCCGCGTATTGTTTCACCCGTACCGGGACGGACACCACGAGCGCCACGCACGCGCTCGCCGCATATCCGATGAGAACGATGCGATGCGCGCTCGGGACTCGCGGCAAGCGAGCTCGAACCAGTGATGGGAAACGTGCGGTCCAGAGGACAAGCGCGGGAAGCAGCAAGTAAAAGAAGCGAGGCCCAAGAAAGAACCCATCGTGCCAGTACGCGAAATAGCTCGTGACGAGCAGGGTGCATCCCCAAAGGAGATAGCGGTCAAAAGCACGAAGGGCTGGCGTCAGCGCAAGTGCAAGTGCACACGGGACCAACGACGGGACGGGCGTCTCGAAGAGGTAGTTCTGCAGCCGGAGCAAGTAGAGGTTGACCAGCTCCAGTCCGCGTGCCGGAGTATGCGAGATGCCCCATGGCGCCCGGTGGAAGCCAAGCGCATGGCTCTTTCCCCATAACAGCTCATAGCCAAAGAGGAACGGACTCCCCGTGGTATGGGCATTGAACGCGAGCAGTATGAGCAGGGGCACTGCAACCCCCACTCCGGCGACAACCACGTCACGCCAGACGTCTGGCGCACGGATGGCGCGGCTCAGCAGCCACACGCCCGCGGGAAGAGCGAACGCCAAGGCATCAACCGGCCGGATTGTGGCCATCAAGCCGAATGAAAGTCCGCATAATGCCGCGAGGCGGGGAGACGGCCCGCTGCCTTGCATGAGCCGCTGCAGACTCCACATCGCCAGGCACAGCCAGAACAACGTCGGCACGTGGTTCATGTGGAAGCCGGCCATGAAGGCCATGAATGGCGCGAACGCGAGCAGCATCGCCGCACCGAGCGACACCGAGTGGCGGGGTTCGGCACTGCGAACAATCTGCCAGTACACGGCCACCGAGAGCGCCCCGAAAACTGGTCCAGTCAGCCACGGGGCTCCCAGAAGGACTCCCGGCGTCAGCATCAACGGCCCCCCGGGAGGAAACTGAGAGAAGGACCGTCCGTTGAAGTCAACGACATTAAGAGCACTGAAGAACTCGGGAGCCGCGGATACGGTCCGCACCAATCGTCCCGCTGCGAAAATACGGGCTTGCATCACCTGCACGATCTCGTCAATCAAGAGGGGCTTCGCTGAGAAGACCCAGCGTGCGATGACAGCATAGAGACAGAAGGCGAGAGCCGTCAGCGCGACGGTCGTAGCCCGATGGTTTCGCTCCGCCAGCGCACTCACGTGCTCCACGGCGCTGCCAACACGAAACGGCATACGACGCGCGAGTATCGCGACGATGGCCGTGACGCCAGCGGCGACCAACGTGCCGTAGATCCATTCGTTCAGGGAGACGCGATACCAGGGTGCGTCATGTCCGCCGGGAATCCAGTTGGCGACGGGCAGGATCCCGAGCACCAGCAGCGCGATGGCCGAGAGTCGCGCGAGAAGCAAGCTGCGGCGCCTGGCGACGGGCGCGTCAGAATCGATAGCAGACATGAGTTGTCGGATGTCCCAGGTCTTTGGGACCAGCGCAACGTCAAGACGCGTTCACAACTGAATCAGCAACGCGACGGAGGCGCTCGACTTCGATGACCAGGTTCTGCAGATCGCTTGGGCTCACGCCCGGAATACTCCCCGCCTGCGCCAGTGTGGCAGGCCTTCGCACGGCCAGCTTCTGTCGTGCCTCAGAGGAAAGCGATCGGAACGTCTCGTATGGAAGGTTGCAGGCCAGGGCAAATGCTCCCATCTGGCGCAGTCTCTCTGCTTGGGCTCGTTCCCTTGCGAAATACCCGGCGTACTTCAGCTCCAGTTCCACGGTGGTAATGGCATCGTTGCAGATGTTCTCGGCGACACCGGCTGCCGCGAAAAGGTGTCGCAGTCCGACAGCCGGCCTCCGGGCGAGTTCGGAGATTCTGGCGGGCGCCGTGATGCCCGTGGTCTTCGCCTCGTGGAGCAACGCGTTGACAGCGTCTGGTCGAACGGACGTTGCTTGGGCAATGCGCAGGGCGTGTACCTCGTCATCATCGCGCCGGCGCACAAGCGCCAGTTCACCGTCCGAAAACAGCCCCAGCTCGATCGCAATTGGGGCGAGTCGGGAGAGTGCATTATCCTGGCGAACGGTGAGGCGAAACTCGGAGCGAGACGTGAAGAGCCGATAGGGCTCGTCGACACCACGCGACACGAGGTCGTCGACCAGCACACCGATATATGACGATTCGCGACCGAGCACCGCGGGCGAATCTCCACGCACGCTGAGCGCCGCGTTGATTCCGGCTACGCACCCCTGTCCCGCAGCCTCCTCGTATCCCGTGGTACCGTTGACCTGGCCGGCGAGGAACAGGCCCCGCAGAAATCGCGACTCCAATGAGGTCTTGAGCTGGGTGGGAGGAAAGTAGTCGTACTCGATCGCGTACCCCGCACGCGTCATTCGCACTTCCCGCAGTCCTCGAATGGTCCGCAGGACCGCGAGCTGAACGTCTGCCGGCAGCGAAGTAGAAAGTCCGTTGACATACAGTTCGGATGTGTCGTGGCCTTCGGGTTCGAGAAACACCTGATGGCGCTCCGCATTGGTGAACCGGACCACCTTGTCCTCGACCGAGGGGCAGTAGCGCGGACCGCGAGCGCTGATCGCACCTCCGTACATGGCCGACTGCGCAAGGTGATCGCCGATCAGCTGCTTGCCTGGAGACTCAAGATGGGTAATCCAGCAGGGCAGTTGGGGCGGATGTCGACTGCCACCACCCTGCACACGGGTGGTTTCCCAGAAGTGCGACCACGAATAGTCATAGAGCGTGATTTCGCTATCCTGTCGCTCCAGCATCGACAGATCCACGGAACGACCGTCGATTCTAGGCGGTGTGCCGGTCTTGAAGCGCGCGATCTCCAGGCCGGCGCATTCCAGTTGTTCGGCCAGATGGGTGGCCGGCGCTTCGCCTGCGCGCCCGCCCGCGAATCGGGTCGTTGTTCCGATATGGATGCGGCCACGCAGAAAGGTGCCGGCCGTTAGCACCACCGCTGCTGCACCGAATCGCCGGCCTTCGAGCGTCTCCACTCCCCGCACCGCTTGCTCGTCCGTGGCCAGTAGCAACGCGGAGACGGTTCCCTGCACGATATGGAGAGCCGGATGCTGATCGAGCAGAGTCCTCACGGCGCGGCGGTAGAGACCCCGATCGCATTGGGCCCTCGGCGCCCAAACGGCGGCTCCCTTGCTCCGATTCAACATCCGGAACTGGATCATCGCCATGTCGGTTGCCTTTCCCATGAGGCCGCCCAGGGCATCCACCTCGCGCACCACGGTCCCCTTGGCAATTCCGCCGATCGCGGGATTGCACGACATCTGCCCAATCGTCTCAACCGCGCTGGTGATGAGGCCGACCCGCGCTCCTGCACGGGATGCCGCGACGGCCGCCTCGGTCCCAGCATGGCCGCCGCCTATTACGATGACGTCGAACGTGGCCTCGAAGGACCGCACGGAGTCAGAGCGCCGCATGTGGAGAGGACTGCGCATGAGTGGTTCCCGATGATCGGAAGCGGGACTCGAACAGGGGACACCCGGGTGCTGCGACGCCGCCATTCCGGGAACCGGGGTCCGGAGCACAATATATTATCCATGTGCATCTAATACGGTGCCGCGAGGGGGATCGGTGGCTGCACGTCGTCGCCGAGTGAGCAGTTCTGCACGTCGGCGGGGAATTGCCCCGATTGCGATTCATGTCCATCGGTGGGCGTTGCGTCGTGGCTGTCGGCGCCCTCGCTTGACGTCGGCGTCGGGCACGGCTGGCGTCTCAGTGCCGGGCAAGCCCCGGCGCAACATGCCATGCCACCCACACGCGAGACACCAGCGTTTCCGAAACCACGGAAGAAAGCGATCGGAGAACGGCGATTGCACTCGAAGAGTGATCGCGTCGCAGTTTGGACACCGATCTCCCTTCGGCAACAAGACGCCGAACACGATCGTTGCCGCCACGATGCGCAGCACGAAGAGGCCGCCGAATACCAGGATGAACACTGCAGCCTCAGTCATCACGACGCTCCAGCAAGGGGAATCCGGTCGGGGTGAAATTCAGATGCGTTCCTCGACCTGCGTCCATGACTCGACGAATGCGACCCCCATCTCGAGTCGCTCGATCACCACTTCCGTGCCCACAGCCAGCGGGGTGGTACTTTCGCCCCGAGCCGGCATCACGACACGCCTTCCATTCAGGACATACTCCACTTCTGCGTCGCGAGCACTGTCGGCCGCGCGAACGACTGTTGCCACGTGTCCCTGTAGCTCGTAGCGTTCGTCCGGACCGTCGTGAGTCGCCGCGTATCGCGCCCATCGAGTCACCGAACGGACGGCGAGCCAACTGGCAAGGGAGCCGGCCGCGGTGGCAACAAGCACGAGTGTACCGCTGCCTCGAAGACCTACGCGCCCGGCGACGTATCCGACGAGTCCAAAGACCATGAGAAAAGCAGCCAGGATCGGAGCTCCCAGGGCTAATCTCCCAGCCCGGGAGAGTCTGCCAAACTGATCGACAGACAGGGACTCTACGGACTTCGGAAGACGTTCAACTCCTCGAGCGAGAAAGTAGACGCCTGCCGCGACGCCGAGCAGGAAGGCAGCGGCAAAGAACAGGCTCATCGACGTCGATCACCCATTTCAGTCACTGGAATACTCCCTCGCAGCAGCGACTCTCCTTGTTCTACCTCACGCTGCAAGGAGGGGGGCTCGCCGGTCAAGCTCTGTGGACCTCGAGCCGCACCCGACACCACTCTAGCGACCTGCCCTTGGCCGCTCCTCGCCGGTCGTTTCGGATGCCCTGACGAACTCGTGTGCGCAGAACTCGGCAATCCTCCGTTCGGCATAATATGACGCCTTGCCCGGTAGAGAACCCGCAACGAAACCGGCGTGCCCGCCGCGTTGAGGGAATTCCGGCCTGAGGAGGGGGTTCTTGGCGGCGATCTCGGCCACTCGGTCGAGCACCCGTGGAGGATGAAATGGGTCATCTCTGGCACTCAATAGCAGAGTCGGGATGCGTATCGACGGCAGGAACGCCAGGGAACTCGAGCGACTGTAGTAGTCATCCGCATTCTCAAACCCGTGGACAATCGAGGTGAACGCCTCATCGAAGTCCCGCAGGCTTTGGGCAGACGCGACCGCAGATCGCTCAGCGATTTTCGGAAACCGATCGAGCTTCTTCAGCGCCTTTCGACGGAGACTCCTGAGAAAATGCCGCTCATAAACGCGCGAAAAGCCTTGATGGACGCGCTGGCTGGACTGACTGAGTTCAAACGGGGTGGAGACGGCTGCCGCAGCGCATAGGCGAGGCGGCAGGCGGTCACAACGCTCGCCCAGCCATTTCAGCGCCACGTTTGCCCCAAGAGAGACGCCAACGACCGCGCACGGTGCCTCGGGATACTCCTCCGTTACTCGTCGGACAACGAAGTCCAGGTCGCTGGTCTCACCGGAATGATATGACCGCGGTGTCGCGTTCACCTTTCCGTCGCAAGTTCTGAACAACAAGAGGTCCAAGCCCCACTTCCGTGCTCGTACCTCGGCCGCCATGCCACGCACGTAGTGTGACTGCTGAGAACCCTCCAACCCATGCAGAAGGATGATGCGCGGCGCGTGATATCCGGCGTCAATGCGTACAACGGTTATCCAATCTCCGTCCGAAGTCGGCCAACTTTCGACAGCAGTTGGGCCGAGCGCCGCAGCGCGAAAGAGCTTTGGCCACAACGTCATGGAGTGCGGATCAGGAAGCCACCAAGCGGGCCTGTATGACTTCGTCATCGGATTACATTACTCGCGTCCCGTCCCATGCGACCTGGGAGTCGCGTGGTGAAGGCTGAAGGCGTGGCAGCAGAGGAGGTTGCGGAGCAGGATCGGATCCACACACTGCTGGGCGACCGGCCTCATGGTGGAGCCAATCGGCGGTGACGGGCGCCCCCGGGAGCTGCGCTTTGCGTCCGATCCACGTCGTACCCTCGCGTGTTCGCGTTCCCGCCGTAACCTCGCGATAACTCATCGGCAGACCGACAACGACAGGCCACGTTGTTTGGGTATGGGGAGGATTCGTCCTCTTCGTACTTCTGATCCTCGGCATCGACCTCGGTGTCGTGAACCGTCATCCTCATGTCGTCTCCGTCAGGGAGGCGCTGGGAACCACGGTCACGCTGCTTGTCATCGCTCTGATATTCGCCGGCGTGATGTGGGTTGCCTATGATCATCAGTGGTTCGGTCTGGGCACGCGGGTAGATGGCATCGACGGAACCGTCAACAGTGGACGACTGGCCGCCCTCAAGTTCTCGACGGGATATCTCATCGAGCTGTCGTTGAGCGCGGACAACGTATTCGTCATGGCGGTGGTCCTTGCGCATCTTCGCGTGCCACCTCGATACCAGCACCGGATCCTCTTCTGGGGAGTCATAGGCGCGCTCGTTGCGCGCGGAGTGATGATCATTCTCGGGACGTCGCTCATCGCGCGTTATCACTGGGTCCTTTTCGTGTTTGGCCTGTTTCTTCTCTATGCGGCGGTGAGAATGCTGCGGGCGAGGATGAATGAACGGATCGAGCGGGAGGAACTGACCCTGCTCCGGCAGCTGCGCCGATTTCTGCCGCTGAGTGATCGCTTCGAAGACGGTCGCTTCGTGTCGCGGGTGGATGGACGCCTGGTGTTCACGCCCCTCGCGGTGGCGCTGGTCCTTGTGGAGAGTTTTGACCTCGTCTTCGCGCTGGATTCGATACCGGCCATCTTCGCGATTACGGCGGATCCGTTCATTGTGTTCACCAGCAACCTGTTCGCGATTCTTGGTCTGCGGTCCCTCTACTTTGTCCTCGCGGCGGCGATCGTGCGCTTCCGGTATCTGAAGATCGCGCTTGCCGCAATCCTTGGCCTGGTAGGCGTGAAGATGTTACTCCCCGCGGCAGTCCGCACGCACCTGGGCCCTGGCGCCAACGCGTATGTCCTTAGTGCGGTGGTGCTGATCCTTGCGGTCGCGATTCTCGCGTCCAGGCGAGCGGAACACACCCATCGGTGAATGCAGGGGGGTGTCCGCGATCGATCCGCTTCCAGGCGCCAGAGCGTCGGCGCCCAGGGCGGCGCGCCTCGCTTCAGAATTCCCCGACAAAGCCGATCTCCGAGTGCAGCTCCTGGCCGAGGCGGCTGCGGACAGTCCCCTGAGCGTGCGATATCACGGCGCGAACATCCGCAGCGGTGGCAGCGCCGAGATTCACGATGATGTTGGCATGCACATGCGAGATCTGCGCGTCGCCGACACGGTACCCTTTGAGCCCACATTGGTCGATGAGACGACCGGCGCCGACTCCCTCGATCTTCTTGAAGATCGAGCCGACGCTGGGATACAGCTCCAACCAGGGATGCCGCGCGCCGCGCCAGCTCAGGTTTTCCTGCATCACGCGTTGCATGCGATCGGCGTTCTCCACAGCAAGCTGAAACGTGACGCCGAGGGCCACGTCTTGCTGGAGGTGCAGTACGCTTGTGTCATATCCAAATCGCATGTACTCGCGATTCACGGTGCGCCGACCGCCTGCCTCCGTGAGGATCTCGCACGATTCGACGATCTCCTCGAGGAACATGGTGCGCGCCCGCTCGGGAGCGGGAGACAGAAAGTGGAGGTTCTGCCACACAGCTCCGCCCACCGTGCTGGGGATACCGACATAATGTTCGAGGCCCGAAAGGCCACGACGGACCGCCGCGAAGATCAGGTCGCGGATGATCGCTCCGCTTTCTGCCCGGAGATGCTGTCCGCGAAACCTGAATGCGCGTGCGCAATTACGAATGACGATGCCACGGAACCCGCGGTCCCCGAACAGGATATTGGCCCCCAGTCCGAGGATGAAGTACGGGGTGGCCGTTCGGCGGGCGGCAAGGACCGCGTTTGCCAGATCGTCGGCATCGATGGCATCGTACAGGAGATCGGCCGGACCGCCAATGCGAAACGTGGTGTACGGAGCGAGCGGCTCCTGCTGTTTCAGCCGCGCGAGGTCGAGGACCGTGCGGGCTGCAGCGACGAAGGACGGATACGAATGAAGGGACGCATTCATCGGGCGCTCAAAGAAACCATTTGTCCTTCATCACCGCCAGCGTGCGCAACGTGCGAGGGGAAGGTGCTGTGACCGTACCACGTGGTGGTCACTCGAAGATGGTCCGAGCGGTCTTCCTTCCTGCGTTAGGGCTGTTGGTGGCCAGCGCGGCGCATGCGCAGCGAACCGAGTTGGAGCGGTTCATTCACCAGCGAGTGCTAGCGAACGGACTCGAAGTGATTGTAGCGGAAAACCACGGGGTTCCGCTGGCCACTGTGGAGTTCGATGTCAAGAACGGGTCCTTCACGCAGCCTCATGGCTACGAAGGGCTGGCGCATATGTACGAACACATGTTCTTCAAAGCCAATGCCCGGTTACCCAACCCCGACGACTTCATCGAACGCGCGTCCGAGCTCGGGGCCATATTCAACGGCACGACGCAGGAAGAACGTGTCAACTATTATATGACGCTACCTGCAGACAGCCTGGAGGGCGGGCTGGAGCTGATGGTCGCCGCCCTGCGGCAGCCCCTGTTCCTCCGTGCGGATCTCGAGCGCGAAAGGCAGGTTGTTCTCGGCGAATATGATCGCAACGAATCGAGTCCGTTCTTCGAGCTCGAAAAGGCCATGGATCAACTACTTTATCCCGGCCAATGGAGTCGGAAGAACATCATTGGGGACCGCGATGTATTGCAGACGGTCACCCCGGACAAGATGCGCGAGATTCAAGGACGCTACTACGTGCCCAACAATTCCGCGCTGATCGTGACCGGGGACGTCAATCCCGCACAGGTGTTCGCGTTGGCCGAGCGCTCCCTGGGCGACTGGACGCGTCGCCCGAATCCGTTCGAGGCGGCTCCGATTCCTCCGATTCCTCCCCTCGATAGCAGCGCAGCCGTGTTCGTGGAGCAGCCTGTCGGCGCAGTGACCGTAGAGGTGCGATGGCAGGGACCCAGTGTGCGCAGTGATCCGGCAGCGACCTACGCAGCGGACGTCTTTTCCGATGCCTTGAATCAGCCGGGCTCCACGCTGCAACGGCGTCTGGTGGACTCTGGCCTGTTCCAGTCCGTCATTGTCAACTACTACACCCTCGATCACGTTGGGCCCATCACCATTCTGGGACAAACCACCCCGGAGCGGCTGAAGGAGGCCATTCGCGCGCTGAATCGCGAGATCCAGCAGCTCGCGGATTCCGGATACATCACGCAGACTGAACTCGATGCCACCAAGGCGCAGCGGGCGGTGAGCACCACGTTTGGATTCGACCGTCCCTCCGACTTTGCCCACACGCTGGGATTCTGGTGGGGTGTGGCTGGCCTCGAGTACTACATGGGGTACGTCGACAATATGGCAGCGCAGACGCTCGGGGACCTGCGACGATACGCCAGGAAATACATTGTGGGACACGATCGAATTGTGGGTCTTCTCCTGCCACCGGGCACGCGTGAACGAATCGGGCTCACGACGACCGACGTGCTGCCGCGCGGAACGCCGTGAAGCTGCCGGGGCGATCGGGGATCGCGTTTCGCGGGAGCCGGGTTCCGCTGGCGGCGGTGCTTGTCGCCATCGCGACCCGATCACCGATGACGTCCGATGCCAGACCAGCCAGCCCGCAGGCCGCTGATACCGGAACGGTCGCGTATGACATAGCGGGCGTTCACGTGATACAGCGCTTTGCCAGGACGAGCGACATCGTCGTGGCCAACCTGTACCTGCTTGGAGGCGTACGGAATGTCTCGAACGACAACGCCGGAATAGAGACCCTGTTGCTCGAGGCGAGCGAGCGCGGCACCGAGTCGTTTTCGCGGAACCGTCTGCGCCAGCTCATGGCTCGACTGGGCACCTCGATCGTCACCAGCGCGCGGACGGACTGGTCGTCGATCGGCATGCGGGCGACGCGCACGACCTTTGATTCCACCTGGGATGTGTTGGCAAGCCGCGTGATAGAACCGCTGCTCGACTCCAGCGACGTAGAACTTGTGCGCGATCAGCTGCTGGCTGCTGTACGGCAACGACGCGACTCGCCAGATGCGTTGGTCGACTTCCTCGCCGACTCGTTTGCCTTCGCAGGGCATCCGTACGCGCGCCCTCCGACGGGAACGGAGCGGTCCCTTTCCCGCGTCACGGTGGACGATCTGCGCCGCTATCACGCCGGAAGCTTTGTGAAATCCCGGATGCTCTTGGTCGTCGTCGGCAATATTGCGCGGTCGAACGTGGAGCGCGCGATCGCACGGACGCTCGGGCATCTGCCACCCGGATCGTATCGCTGGACCCTGCCCGATACCCTTCCGCATTCCGAGGCCGCGGTACTCGCGGTGTACCGCCCCCTGCCCACCAACTACATCCTGGGTGAATTTGCGGGCCCGCCTGCGGATTCCCGCGACTATCAGGCGCTGCGAATAGCCACCGCGGTTCTCTCGGGTCAGTTATTCAGCGAGATCCGATCCCGACGAAACCTGACGTACGCCGTGGAAGCGCCTTTCGTCGAACGTGCCGTGGCCGCCGGCGGCCTGTACGTCACGACGGTCTCGCCCGACGTCACCTTGGGTGTCATGCGGCAGGAGCTGGACGCACTGAAGGGCGGATTCGTGGATCCGAGTGCGCTCGAGCGCCTGGTGCAGCAGTTCGTCACGCAGTACTTCATTGACAATGAGTCGGCGGCCGACCAGGCGGACTTTCTGGTGCGCGCACAGCTCTATCAGGGCGACTACCATGCGGCGGACCGCTTCGGAAACGACCTGCGCGCCATTACCGGGGAGGACATCCGGCGTGTTGCACGGCGCTATATGCGGGACGTGAAGTTCGTCTTCATAGGTGACACCAGCCGCGTACCCACCCGGATCATGGAACGCTTCTGAGTCGTACGACCTACGTCGGCACTCCCAGCGCGCTGCGCAACGCCCCAGCCAGCACGGCGTTCGAGGCGATGCCATCCGGTCCCATGAAGTCGGTTCGCCCACTCCAGTCGGAGAGCACCCCACCCGCCTCCGCAATGATGGGAAGCAGAGGGGCGACGTCCCAAGGGTGCAGCCGATCATCCGCCATCAACTCCGCCCGCCCGGTCGCCACCAGCACGTACCCGTAGCAGTCACCCCATGAACGCGCGATCGCGACGCGACCCGCGAGCGCGCTCCAGCGTTCCGCACCCCCGACATGTGATGGGAACCGCGCGTCGGTGGCCACGATCGCGGCGTCCGCCAAGGACGCCGTTGTCGACACTCGGGCGCGTGCTCCGTTGTGCCAGCACCCACTCCCGCGCACGGCAACGACGGTGTCGTCGGTGGCCGGACACCGGATCCCCCCTGCGACGATCTCGCCAGAGACCTTCAGTGCCACCATCGAACCCCAAAGCGGTACGCCGCGAACGAAACTCTTCGTGCCATCGATCGGATCGACGTACCAGCACCGCGTGGGTGAGCGTTCCGTGGGCGGCAACTCCTCACCCACAATACTGTCGGTCGGGAACCGAACCTCGATCCAATCGCGAACAGCGTGCTCGGCCGCCCGATCGGCGATGGTCACTTCGGATCCATCACTCTTGTGCTCCACGGTGAGGCTCCTGCGAAAGTGGCGCAATGCAGCGTCGCCTGCCACCTGCACGAGATCGGCGACAATTTCCAGGAGTGATGGATCCGACGAAGCCATCAGGTCGGGAGCAGACTGGTCAGGTTCGGTGCCCCAGTGATCATGCCCCAAATTCCTGCGCGACGACGCGCGGATGCAAGGCTCCGCTCTGCAAGGCGCGTCCCACCACGACGCCAGTTACCGATCGGTCCTCGAGCGCGCGCAGCTCTCTCATCGACGCGATTCCGCCGGCAACGTACACAGGACACGTGCACGCGTCGACAATGTCTTCCACGAGGCCGAGATCGTTCGTGACTGATTGCCGATGGTCGACAGGTTCAACGAGGATTCCGGCAAGACCGACGTCCTGGACCTCGTCGAGGAGCTCGCTCACCGGGACTGGCCGCGCTGGACTCCATCCACAGGCCGCCGCACGCCGGTGCTGCACCTCAACGGACAGGATGATCGCGTCCTCGAAGAGATCCGTCGCGTCAGCCAGCCACCAGGGATCCTGCACGACGGAGGTGCCAATCACGGCATAACGGGCACCAGAGGTCACCAGCTGGCGCACATCGTCGGTCGCGCAGTGTCCACCGCGCACGTAGAACTCAGCGGCGCCATCCCACAGCAGGTCCAGCACGATGCCACGGTTGGCGGCACCCATCGATGTCGCGTCCACCTCTGACAGGTGAATCCGACGGAACCCGCATTGCACATATGCGTGCACCATCGACGGAGGCTCGACTGATCGGATGCGATCGGCACGCTCCCGTCCCTCGACCGGCAGCATGCAGGCTCCGGCCCGCAGGTTGATGGCTGGAATCACGATCACAGGGAAATCGCCTCCAGCGTCTGAAGCATACGCTCCATTGCAGGCCAGCCTCCCGAGGTGAGCGCGTCGGTCATGCCGTTCGTTCATCCCACACGGAGATCTCCGACGAGAAAGGGCAGGGGAAACGGAAGAAAAGCAAGCGCGCAGCAGCGCTGGCTCGGACATTCCCCGTGATGGTTCGCCACGAATCACGGCCCAATGGACGACGACGACGCCAACGCAGCAGGTCCTGGTGGCGATCGCTCCACGCCGTCCAGTGATGTGCGCAATGGGGATCTCAATCCGTTGCGTTTGAGCCGCTTGTGAATAAGTTCACAACTCCAATGCCCGGCCCCTCTCGGCGCCGGCCGCACCTTTCCCGTCATGAAATGGACTAGCCCGTCGCGGCGATCGGCAGTGAGGTATTTGGGGCTCGTGCTGGGTTCGGGTATGGTTCTGCTCGAAGCCTGCAGGGGTGGCAAGTCGAATCAGCTCGATACCACTTCCAATCTGGATACCGTCACGATGCTGACTCCGATGCCGGCATCCCCAGGCAGCTCGGCCCTCACCGCGGCTCCCATCACTGGACAGATTCACGAGGTCAGATTGATCGGCGATGCGCAAGGCTATCGCTTTGAGCCGGCGAATATTACGGCCAGGGTTGGAGACGGCATCCGGTTCGTTGTGGTTTCCCTCCCGCCTCACAACATCGCATTCGACCCTGCTACCATTCCCGCAGGTTCCAAAGAGCAGTTGTTTGCGAATATGCCGAACAGTACCGATGGCACGTCCGACATGCTAATTGCTGAAAGCGACACCTTGCTGCTCTCCCTGGGAAACCTGCCGCCGGGAAAGTACCCCTTTCATTGCACACCACACCTGGCCATGGGGATGAAAGGAGAGATCACACTTCTGCCGTAAGTGCAGACTGGGCCGTTACTCCAGGTTTGACTGGCAAATGACTGAGGCAGTGCTCGACGTGCGGGGGCTCCCAAAAGCGGAAGCGTATCAGCAGTTGGATACGCAATGTCGCGCGGTGTTGTCGGGAATCCACGATCCGGTCACAGGGATGGCGACCATCAGCTGCCTCCTTCGAGAGGGGTTCGGCCATCTTTGGGTCGGCTTCTACCGGGTAGTGTCGTCGGGCTCGCTACTGCGTATCGGCCCGTATCAGGGTTCGCTGGGCTGTCTGGAAATACCGCTGGGATCAGGGGTGTGCGGTACGGCCGCCGCACAGCGCCGAACTGTCATCGTGCCGGATGTGAGCCGGTTCCCCGGTCACATCGTCTGCGATGCGCGGGCTCGTTCCGAAATCGTTGTGCCGGTCTTCGCCAGACACGGGCAATTGTCAGCGGTCCTCGACATCGATAGCGAAACGGCGGATGCCTTCGATGATGACGACGCACGGGGACTGGAAGGGCTGATGACCTGGTTCACGACGAGTGCTGACGCCAGCTAGGCGCGTCCTGCTTCACTCCATGTTGCGGCTCCGGCTTTCCCTCGCTGCCTAACGGTATCCGGACGCCGCAGACCGGAATCACCATGCAGGGCTATTCGGACAGAATCGACCACGCACTCGCGTTCGCCGCCAAGCATCACGATCAGCAGGTGCGGCGTGGTACGAAGCCGCCATACTTCACCCAGCCGGCGAACGTGGGCCTCATCCTGGCTCGCTACGGCCGTGATGATACAACGGTGATCGCAGGCATCCTGCACTCGGTGGCGGAGGACAGCCTTCGAAGCGGCTACGCCGTTGAGACGCTCAGGCAACGCATACTCGACAAGTTCGGCGACGAGGTGCTGGAGACTGTACTGACGGTCTCACAACGTCGGACGGGCGATGACGGAGTCGAGTTCTCATATGATGAGCGACGGGAGGATATTCTCGACCGCCTGGGCACGATGTCGGAGCGGGCACGCTGGGTCCTGGCGGCGATCGCCCTGCACAATACAGCAACTGCCCTCTCAAACCTGCGACGCACAGTGGAACCGAGCGCAGCATGGAATCAGTTGGCTGGGGGACGCACCGAAACCGTGAGGTGGTATCGTCGTATCCATGACCGCTTGCGAACCGTCGGTTTCTATGCGCCGATCATGGACGAGTTGGAGAGTATTGTGCGCGCGCTCGAAACCTGGCGTGACTGAGCAGAAGCAGTCGGATGGCGAGCGGGCGCCGGAACACCAACAAGCCGCCAGCGTGAGTCATCGGGCGGCGTAGTGTGCGCTCACATACTCATCGAGAATGCGGAGAAACTGCGGCACGATGTCACCTCCTCGCAACGTCGTGCTCAGTCGTCCGTCGACATAGACAGGGGCTCTCGGTTCTTCAGAAGTTCCCGGAAGTGATATCCCTATATGGGCGTGTTTTGATTCACCGGGTCCGTTCACCACGCATCCCATGACGGCGATGCGCAGGTCTTCAATTCCCACGCGGCTGTGACGCCACGCTGGCATCTGAGCTCGAATGTACGACTGGATGTCCTCCGCCATCTGCTGAAAGAACGTGGATGTGGTCCGTCCGCATCCGGGGCACGCCGAAACCTGCGGGGTGAACCGCCGCAGCCCCAAGGACTGGAGAATCTGCTGTGCCACCTGAACTTCCTCGGTACGATCGCCTCCAGGGCGCGGGGTGAGTGACACACGGATGGTATCACCGATACCGTCCGCGAGGAGGATCGCCAGGCCCGCCGTACTGCCAATGATGCCCTTCGTCCCCAGGCCTGCTTCGGTCAGGCCGAGGTGCAGAGGAAAGTCACAACGCGCGCCCAGACGACGATAGACATCAACCAGATCGGGTACTTGAGAGACCTTCGCGGAAATGATGATGCGATCATGGGGCAGGCCGGTCTCCTCTGCCAGCGAAGCCGAACGTAGTCCGCTTTCAACCATGGCCTCGATGTAGACATCTCGGGCGTCGCACGGGCTTGCGCGCTTCGCGTTCTCGTCCATCATCGCGGTGAGGAGATCCTGATCGAGGGATCCCCAGTTCACACCGATGCGAACCGGCTTCCGATGGTCGATCGCGCACCGGACAATGGTCCGAAAGTTCTCATCGCGCCGACGGCTGCCCACATTTCCGGGGTTGATCCGGTACTTCGCAAGCACCTCTGCACACGCAGCGTAGCGTGTGAGCAGCAGGTGCCCGTTGTAGTGGAAATCCCCAATGATCGGAATCGCAATCCCCTGATCCCTGAGGCGCGCATCGATTTCCGGAACAGCGACCGCGGCGGCATCATTGTTCACAGTTACTCGCACCAGCTCCGAGCCAGCACGGACTAGTGCGGCGATCTGAAGGGCAGTCTCCTCGGCATCGGCCGTCTCGGTATTCGTCATTGACTGCACGACGACGGGATGGTCGGAGCCCACCGGCACGCCGCCGACGTTCACAGCTGCCGCTCGTCTTCGATGCGCGAACGTCACGAGAGAGGACCTCCGCTGGCCAACCTGCTCAAACCTACCCAGTGGTCAACGTCGCGAGGTGGGGCGTCCTCTGGGGCGAGCAAGCACCGCCTCCGTAGCCTCGGCGAGCCGTTCCTGGAGTCGAGCCCGGTAGGTGGCGGTATCCGCACCGAGCGACAGTAGACCGCCGGCAGACGAAACGGCTCCAAACACCTCAAGGCGTTCCGCGATCCGAAGCGCTCGGCTCCAATGGCAACCGAATGTATCCCGAACATCTCCGGCAATAGCGATCTGAAGAATGACCTCCAAGGGGATTCGTCGGTCGCGTCCCTGCAGGCCGGGCGATGATGCATGATTGAGCACGTGCGAGAACACGTTCTCCAGCGACTTCGGCGCTATCCCCAATGACATTGCCGCTGCACGAGTGTTGAAAGCCGGCATAAGAAATTATCCTCCATGATGAGGATAATTTATCACGACTCGGTCTCCGTCGTGGAGATGATCAAGCCGCCACAGGCCTGCGCATGGTAAGAGACTGCCATACAAAGACATGTATGCAGATCGAGTTCGCTGCACGGCATTCCCGGCTTCGTGGGGACCCTCGGCGCGGTAAATGCGACGCTCCAGCCGGGGTGCACCGCTTGCGGTTCGGCCACGTCAACGGTTGGCGAGCTGATCCTGAACAGGATCTCCTTATCCTTGGCTCACCACCTGCGAGTATCGATTCCCGGGCGCCTCCCCGGGTTGCTCGACGCTGGCGGCCGCTCGCTGCAGCTGAGCGTGAACCGCGCTGGGACCTGTCCCACCCTCGATTTCCCGACGTCTCAATGACGCGACCGGGGAGAGGGCCTCAAGGACATCTTCGCCGAATCGGGCATTCACGCGCGCGAAGGACGCGGCGGGCAAATCCGCAAGGTCGACACCGTCCTCTTCGCTTTGCCGAATGAGCTGTCCGACTGAGGCATGCGCCTCGCGAAAGCTCACTCCCCTGGCCACCAGGTAGTCTGCGAGGTCCGTCGACATCATTGTGCTGGAAACGGCTTTCCGCATCCGGTCCACGTCGAACTGCAGCTCGTCGAGTGTGCCGGCAACGGCCGGCAGGACAACCGACATGGCGTCCACCGCGTCGAAGAGCACGCGCTTGTCGTCCTGCAGGTCCTTGTTGTATCCGCTTGGCAGTCCCTTCAAGGAGGCGAGCAGGGAAGTGAGGTCTCCCAGAATACGCGATGCGGAGCCGCGCGAGATCTCGAGTGCATCGGGGTTCCGCTTCTGGGGCATCATGCTCGACCCCGTCGTGAACGAATCGCCAAACCGTATGAAGCCAAATTCTGCCGAACCGAAGAGGATCAGATCCTCGGCAAGTCGGGACACGTGCACTGCCAGCAGTGCCAGGGCGAAGACGCCTTCCGCAATGAAGTCGCGGTCCGCCACGGCGTCGATGCTGTTGCTGGAAATGGCGGCAAAGCCCAGACTTCCCTGCAGCAGGACTCGTGATACCGGGAATGCACAGCCCGCAACGGCTCCGCTGCCGAGAGGAAGCACTGACGCGGCGCGGGCCGCCGCGGCCAGGCGAGCGCGGTCCCGCTGAAGCGGCCAGAAATGCGACAGCAGCCAGTGCGCCCCGCTGACGGGTTGCGCGCGCTGCAGGTGGGTGTACGACGGAACGACGGCCTGTTCGAGCGTCTCGGCGTGGCGCAGCATGACGCGCTGCAAGCCTTTGATTGCATCGTCGAGCCGCGACCATGCATCAATCGCCCACATACGGGTTGCAGTCGCGACCTGGTCATTTCGGCTTCGACCGGTGTGCAGCTTGGACGCGACGCCGCCAATGGCCTCATGGAGCATCCGGTCGATCATCGTGTGCACGTCCTCGTCGGCGGGCAGCGGATTCTCTCCCGCGGCCAGTCTGTCGCGTACCAGGTCCAGGCCACGCTCGATCTCACGGCTCTCCTGCAGAGACAAGACGCCGGCACTCCAGAGTGCGACCGCCCAAGCCATGGAGACTCTGATGTCGAAAGGCCATAGACGCAGATCCAGACCGATAGAGCGATTGATTGCGTCCATGATTTCCGATGTTCCGCCAGCGAATCGGCCTCCCCAAAGTCTATGACCGGGGGCGGATGCGGGGGCGTGGTCGTGGAGCACTTCAGCCGGCGTCACGTGAGCGCCAGTGCTGGAGGAGACGCCGTCGACCCTTCGTGCGTCCCACTTCGCTCCTGCTCTTTCAGCGCGCGAACACGACCCGGCAACCCGTAAAGGCGGATGAAACCAGCCGCATCACTCTGCTGATATACGTCGTCCTCGCCGAACGTGACGAATCGTTCGTCGTAGAGCGCGTTCTCGCTTTCGCGCCCAGCCACTGCGACACCACCCTTGAACAACTTCAGCGTAACGGAACCGCTCACCAACTCCTGGAGCTTGGTAACGAACGCATCGTAGGCTTCCCGTTCGCTGCTCCACCAGCGGCCCTCGTAGACGACGTCAGCATAGCGTGGTGCGATGAGGTCCTTCGCAGCGAGGGAGCGGCGGTCCAGCACGAGCATTTCAAGTTCGGCGAGTGCTGTGTAGAGCAGCGTGCCGCCAGGTGTCTCGTATACGCCGCGAGACTTCATCCCGACGAGGCGATCCTCGACGATGTCAGCCCGACCCACTCCGTGTCGGCCAGCCAACGTGTTCAGGGTGGTCACAAGCTCGACCGGATCGAGGACGTGTCCGTTCACCGACACGGGCGTGCCCTGTGAAAACCCGATGGTGACCAGCTCCGGGTGGTCGGGTGCGTCGGCCGGGTCAACGGTCAGCAGGAAGAGATCTTCCGGGGCGGTTCATTCGGGTCTTCGAGCACTCCACCTTCGTGCGAAATGTGCCAGAGATTGCGATCGCGCGAGTAGATCTTCTTCGCGGAGGCCGTGACGGGAATCCCCTTTTCCGAGGCATAGGCGAGGGCATCCTCCCGGCTGCGAATGTTCCACTCGCGCCATGGGGCAATGACCTCGAGTTCCGGCGCGAACGCCATGTATGTGAGTTCGAACCTCACCTGGTCGTTTCCTTTTCCCGTGCACCCGTGCGCCAATGCGCTGGCGCCGACCGCGCGCGCCACTTCGACCTGTCGGCGCGCGATGATGGGACGGGCCATCGATGTCCCGAGAAGGTACTTGCGACCGTATACGGCTCCTGCGCGAAGCGTTGGGAAGGCGAAAGACTCGATGAACTCCTGACGTAGGTCCTCCACGTAGCACTCAGCTGCGCCAGAGCGCAGGGCCTTTTCTCGAATCCCTCGGAGTTCGTCGGCACCCTGTCCTACATCCGCTGCCACGCAGACGACGTCTGCGTCGTGGTGATCGCGCAACCACGGGACGATGATTGATGTATCCAGCCCACCCGAATACGCGAGCACGATGGTCCGCATCGTTCAGCTCCGCCGACTTGGCATATGATATGTATTCATCCGCTATGCATAATTAACCGCCCTGTGTCCGGCCGTCAATCGGGCGGTCCTCGTAGGTACCTCTGCCATCCGTCACAGCTGTCGCTATGGGGTGGTCGAGAGCCAGCCCGGAGCTCGGAATGGGCGTGGGACATGGCAGGCGCGTGTTCGCCCGGGAGGCGTGGACGGACTCTAGGGACCGTCCTATGGAGACGCTGGAACGGCCGGAAGTCAGGTCGTCAGCCGCCCTTCCTGGTCAGTCGCTCAATACGTCGCTCGAGCCGTTCGCGCCCAGCAGCCGAACGGCAGATCACCAGGACGGTGTTTTCGCCGCCGAGCGTGCCCAGAACGTCCGAGAAGCCCTCAAAGTCGAGGGCCTCGGCAATCGGTTGCGCCCCGCCGGGCACCGTCTTGAGGATGAGCAGCTCCCGGACACCATCCATCGTGGCAAAGAACTGTGGAAGCACATCGTCCAACGTTGCCCGGGCCTCCTCCGTGGCGTGGTCGGGCGATGCATACCGGACTCCGCTCGGAGACGGTATCCGCGCCAAGCGGAGTTCACGAAGGTCTCGAGAGAGGGTCGACTGCGTCACCTGAAGCCCACGGAGATGCAGCAGGCGACGCAGCTCCTCCTGACTGGGAACGGGCTGCGACTCGACTATCTCGAGAATGAGGCGATGGCGCTCCTTCTTCTGCACGATCTCGAACACCTCGGCTGGTTTCCGCCCCGACGATAGCAGAAGCCAGGCGAGGTCGTAAGCCGTCCCTTGTGTCCGAAGCAGGCTCGATGGCCGGCCATCCTCGCTTGTCGCGAGCGCATCGAGGTCGCCGGTAGATCACCACGGCAGCCTTCCGGACCGCAGGCCCCCTGGTGCGTCGCCGCCGTTGACACCGGGATCATGCAATAATATGCATTCTGCGTGCATAGAATTCCTGTCGGGGTCCTCGGAGCGAGTGGTTACGCCGGGCGAGAGCTTTGCGCCTTGATCGGTGCGCACCCTCGGCTGACGCTCGCGTTCGCAACCGCGAATGAACGACGAGGGGAGCAGATCCTCGTTGGCGCACGGTCTATCGCGATGGTTGCGTCCGACGACGCACCGCTTCGTCGCACGCACCTGGTGTTCAGCGCCCTTCCGCACGGTGTCTCGGGAGAGTGGGTCCAACGAGTTCGCCGAGAGGGTGTTCGCGCAATCGATCTGTCGTCCGACCTGCGTCCCGGCCATACGAGTGAGGCTGTGCCCTACGGGTTGACGGAGCTTACCCGCGAAACCCTCCGGGGAGCGACGGTGGTAGCCAACCCTGGCTGTTATCCGACGGCGGTACTGCTGGGTTTGGCCCCGTTGCTGTTACGCGGGCTGACCCGTCCGGGCGGTCTGATCACGGTGAATGCTGCAAGCGGAGTAACCGGAGCTGGGAACACTCCACGTGCCGACCTGATGTTCGGTGAGGTCGCCGAGAACTTCCGCGCGTACGCGGTGGGGAACGAACATCGGCATGTGCTGGAGATGCGCACCGTCCTCTCATCGCTCGGGACCGATGTCGACCTTGTATTCACACCGCACCTGTTGCCCGTAGCTCGAGGCATTCTTGCGAGTATGACGGTGCCGATAACCGATGTGCCGAAGGATCCGCTGCAGATCTGGCGGGACCACTACGCCGGCGAGCCGTTCGTTGAAACGACGCCTGACTTGCCGTCCCTGCGTGATGTACTGCGCCGCAACGTGGCTCGCGTCAGCGTTCGTACCATCCAGGGTCTGCGCCAGCCGGCACTTCTGGTGTTGACGGCAATCGACAATCTCATGAAAGGAGCGGCAGGGCAGGCGCTGCAGAACGCCAATCTGGCGTTGGGTCTGACTGAGACTCTGGGACTACCGGCGTGATCCGCGTTGTGAAGATCGGCGGACGCGTCCAGGCGGATCCTGCTCTGCCGGGTGTTCTGGCGACCCTGAGCAAGGACCCCGGATGGCGATTGTGCGTGGTTCATGGAGGTGGGGAGGAGCTGACCGAAATGCAGCGGCGGCTCGGTCGCGAGACACGTTTCGTGGGAGGCCGTCGGTACACAAGTCCTGAAGACATCGACATCGTGCGAATGGTTCTGTCCGGGCTGATCAACAAGCGGCTGGTCAGTCAGCTGCTGGCCGTAGGCGTGCCCGCGGTCGGGCTGTCGGGGGAGGACGGCGGACTGCTGCCGTCGGTCCTCTACGACGGTGGGCGACTGGGTGCGGTCGGCAGTCCGAAGCCAGCTGATCGCTGTCTGCTGGACGTGCTCCTCGGTCGGGGATTCGTTCCCGTGATTTCCCCTGTCGGGCGAGACGTTATTGGCGGTGGCGGATTGAACGTCAACGGAGACGATGCAGCAGCGGCGATTGCCGAGTCGATCTCGGCGGACGAGCTGCATCTCGTGGTGGACGTGGCTGGCGTACTCGATGCTGCTGGGACACCGCTGGCGAGCGTGGAGGTGGATGCCATCGGATCGCTGCTCGATGGCGCGGTGCGTGGCGGCATGGCCGCCAAGTTGGAGGCCGCGCGGCGTGCGGTGGCAGGTGGCGTGCCCTGTGTTCGCATCGGAGATGTGTGGTCGCTGCAGGATCGGTCGCGTGGCACCGCCGTCACGCATTCACCATCGACGGTTTGACACCATGACATCCCAAGCTTCGTCAGCGCCGCCAGTCACCGGTGCCCTGCTCCCCGTCTACAAGCGTCCACCCATGGAAATCGTGCGTGGGGAGGGCGTGACGCTCTACGATGCAGATGGAAAATCGTACATCGACTTCACGAGCGGCATTGCGGTCAATGCACTCGGCTACTCCGATCATGGTCTCCGGGAGGCGCTGCACGCGGCCGCAGACAATCTGGTACACGTGTCCAATCTCTTTCGTACGTCGCCGGGAGAACGGTTGGCCGAGCGCCTTGTCGAGTTGTCGTTTGCGTCAAAGGTGTTCTTCTGCAACTCCGGTGCTGAGGCGAACGAGGGGGCCTTCAAGTTCGTTCGTAGGTGGGCACGAACTCAGGGAGGTGGTCCCGCCAAGCACGAGATCATTGCCCTGCGCGGTGCGTTTCACGGGCGATTGTTCGCCACGCTTGCAGCGACAGATCGGCCAGCGTATCGCGCGCCATTCCGGCCGCTTGCGGGGGGGATTTCGATCGCGGAGCGGGACCTGGAGCAACTGGACTCCATCCTGGATTGTGAGAATACCGCGGGTCTCATTGTCGAACCGGTCCAGGGAGAGGGTGGTGTGCGCGTGCTGGACGGCGGATTCCTCCGCGAACTGCGAGCGTTGACGCGCGCTCGTCATATCGCCCTCATTCTTGACGAGATTCAATGCGGCCTGGGTCGCACGGGCACGCTGTTCGCGTATCGAGGGCCTGAATGTGGAGCCGGACGTGCTCACTCTGGCAAAACCGATCGCGGGCGGTCTGCCAATGGGCGCGATCCTCATGTCGGAGGAAATCGCGGCGGCCATACAGTCCGGCGATCACGGCACGACATTTGGCGGTGGGCCGTTTGTCTCGAGTATCGCGCTGCACGTCATCGGCCGGATCGCGGATCCCGCATTCCTGGAGCAGGTGCGGGCGAGCGGTGAGTGGCTGGGCAGCGAACTCCGCGCGCTCTCCGATCGCTCGGGACGGATTCGCGCTGTTCGCGGCATCGGATACATCTGGGGCGTGGACGTGAACGAGCCGGCCGCCGATATTATCGCGCGCGCGCGTGACGAGGGCCTCCTGCTGGTTTCGGCCGGCAACCATACGATCCGCCTGCTGCCGCCGCTTGTCGCGACCAGAGGTGACCTCGCGGAGGGCCTCGGTCGGTTCGCAGCCGCGTTAGGTTAGGGGGCCGGCACCGCCGTGGTTCCCATTGCGCGCCCGGTGCCGTAAGTTCGGCTACCGGCGATGGCGGGGGAACATGACTGCATATCCGTTCAAACCGCTGGAATTCACGAAGCGGCCGCTCGACGAGACACTTCAGCGGGCGCAGGAGTTCTACGCGGAGATGAATGCGCGGCGGACCACACGGCACTTCGCAACAACCGCCGTACCAAAGGACGCCATCAGCTATGCCATTCGTACCGCCGGTACGGCACCGAGTGGTGCGCATCAGCAGCCATGGACATTCGTCGCCATCTCGGACGCCGACGTCAAGCAACAGATTCGTGAAGCGGCGGAGATCGAGGAGTTCAAGAACTACCACGGCCGAATGCCTGAGGACTGGCTTGCCGCGCTGGAGCCGCTCGGCACCGACGAGCAGAAGCCACACCTCACCGATGCACCGTGGCTGGTGGTTGTCTTTCGTCAGACCTACGGTCTGAACGCCGATGGCTCGAAGCGGGCATACTACTACACGCAGGAGTCAGTCGGGATCGCGGTGGGACTCTTCGTGGCGGCGGTGCACCATATGGGGCTGGTGTCGCTGACTCACACTCCCAATCCCATGGGTTTTCTCGCCGAGCTGCTCGAAAGGCCACCTAACGAGAAGGCGTACCTGATTCTCGCTGTTGGATATCCTGCGGCGGGTGCGATGGTCCCGGACATCTCGCGGAAAGCGCCGGACGATATTTCGACATGGCTCTGATCCGTTGAGTTGATCAGCGGGGATCAGTCCAAGGAATCCCGGAGATCGAGAACTCATCGCCGGTGCAGGATCCTGCGAAGCACTCTCTCCCCGGTGGCGTGACGTATGCCGTGCACGAGCTTGTCACCGGCCCAGCCGTCAGGCCAGACGCTCCCACAAAGCCCCGACGAGGGCTATCAGCAGCAGCGCGCCCACGACGATCACCAGAGTCTTCCAGACGGCAGGACGCCCAGCACGCGCAGTCTTCCGTAATGGGCGAGCAGACAATCGTGCGCGGAGGCGTTGCTGCGCTCCACTAAGGGGGTCGACAACCTGACCGGTGGTGGGTACGTGCGTTGACCTGCCGCTCGTCGGTCGTGCCGGGGCGCGCCCGGTCGCGGAAATCCACGCTTCGTCGCGGTGTCCCGGCGAAACAGGTCCCGATGCTGAAGTCGATATGGCCGGCGCAGTGCGCTCGACTGCAGGTATCATGGGGATCTCACGATCCTCGCGGCCCGCCATCGGTGACTCCCTCGGTTGCGCGCTCTCAGGTGCTGGCGGTGCGTGTCCGCCCTGGTGCTGGGCTGTGCCCGGCCGGCGGCCCATGTATGCACGCGGAAGTCGACTCACCAGCGGCTCTGAACGGCGCACGGTCGGGAAGCCGGCTGTCGAGATCCGGAGCACTGCTCCCCCGCGCTCTCTGATCGCCTCTCCCGCCGCAGGTTTCCGTCGGCTACCCGGTGCCGGTTCCGGGAGCTGGTCGACCGGTCGCGACGACTCGATCGGCGACGGCACTGATCGCTCGACGTTGTGCTCGGCCTCAACGCGAACGGGGAAGGCCTGTTCTTCTGGCGAGAACGGGGCGTCCGCCACGGTCGGGGGGGCCATGCCCTGCCCTGTTCGGCCGACGCCTGCGCGGATCTTCACTTCTTGCGAGGTGGTCTCTGGCAGACTCCTGCCGCGCCGAGCTCGATGCGAGCCCCCTTCTGCGAGGTCTTCGTGAAGTGCTTCCACAGGAGTGATTGCGATCGGGCGATGCGGCGGATTGGGTCGGAGCCCGGTATCACCTGGCCGTGCCGACACGCCGCGCCCCCCCGAGTTCAATTGCATGGTCGTGCCCGGATCCGAGGCCGGGTTTCGACTGCCTGCCTCGGCGAGATCCTCTTCGCGAACCAGAAAGTCGGATGGTTTCAAGAGACCCGGATCAATCACCGGGTTGGCGGATCTCGGTGGTTCCAGCGACGTGACTGCGACACGCGCGCTCAGCCCAGTCGTCAGTTCAGTCACTCCGCTGCAGGCGCAGCCGAGTGCCGATGCGAGATCAACAAGGGCAGGCTGCCGAGTCAGGAGATGCTGGGCGAGATCCAGCGTCAGGTCCACCCCTTCGAGTTCGACCAGGACGCGCTCGTTGGCACGCTGCCAGAGAGCCTGTGGTGATGGGCACCCACCCGGCAGCGAGAAGTGTCGCCTGCGATCGGGTGGGAGGATGTCGTCGAACACTGCCGGTTGTTCGAGCGGGTCGATGCCACGCGACCCCAGCAGCGCCAGAAACTCGCGCGTCTTGTGCCGGGTGTCGAAGTCCGGCGCGCTCGCGGCGGGGCAGTCCCCGATATATGTCAGATGAAGAGCACGACCCGAATAGGCAGCCCGCGCGTAACGAGCAGCGGCGACTGGAGGTGCAACGGGAGCAATGAGCAGCGAACCGAGCTCGGTACCGCCAGAGAGCAGACGGTCCCGCACATGCGGGCACGCACAGAATACGGCAGGCGCGTGGTCGCGCGTCTCCAGAATTCGGAGTGTTGCCGCCGCCACGAGCTCATCACCCCACGATCCCGGAAGCACCACATCGAATCCGATGGCGCGGCAGGCGAGCGCGAACTGGATTGGTCGTGCGGGAAGGGCTTCGACGAGCGCGTCATTCCCTACAATGACAACGGCGAGGAAATTGCTCGGTTGATCGTCAGGGGAGGATGGTGACATTCCATAAGCAGTCGAGCCCGCTATGCGGTCCGTAAAGCAACATTCAGGCCGCTGGGCTGTCCAGACCAGCGCTGCGGCGGGACCAACGAATCACTCTGCGGACACGGCGGCAGTGACCGGAGGTCGCGTAGTGAAGCGAAGTTGCGAGTAGGCCGGCCAATGCCCCCGCTCATCCCCGTGGCAGTCGCCGGAGGAATCGGGGCTGCGGTTGTCGCTCTCCGCTACATCGCAGCCCGTCGGGTCGAAGCCCTTGTTGCCTCCCGGCTACCCGTGGCCACGGACGGAACTGTGCGCGGGGCCGGGGCGATCGCGCTTGAGGGCGGACCGATGGCGGTACTCATTCTCCACGGATTTGGCGACACCCCGCAGTCGGTGCGGAGCCTTGGCCATTTCCTCCATCAGCGCGGCTGGACCGTTCGCGTCCCGCGGCTACCGGGGCACGGTCGATCTCTTCGCGACCTTGCGTCGGGCACTGCCACGGCGTGGCTCGACGCGACGCGATCGGCATATCGGGAGCTGTGTCGGACCCACCCCGTCGTGACCGTTCTTGGACAGTCTATGGGCGGCGCGCTAGCCGTGCTCCTTGCTGCGGATGCGCCTGAGCTACCCTCGCTCGTGCTTCTGGCGCCCTATCTCACAATGATGCCCAAGGTGTCGCGCATTGCACGACGCAGCCGGTTCCTGTCGTGGATCGCGCCGTACGTTCGTTCCTCCACCACCGAATCGATCTGGGATCCGGTTGAGCGCGCAAACTCACTCGGGTTCGGGTTCACACCGACACGATTGCTGGGGGAATTGTCGTTGATTACGCGGATGGCGTGGGATGCTGCTCCGGCCGTCCGAGCGCCGACGCTCATGCTTCAGTCGCAGCAGGACAACCGGATTCTGCGACGGGATGCCGAGCGGGTATTCGAACGCCTCGGCGCAGCCACCAAAGAATTCCACTGGCTGCAAGGGCGCGGCCATGTCCTCTCGGTGGACTATGGAAGGGACGAGGTGTTCGCGCGCAGCGAGGGGTGGATGCGTCAATACGGCGAGGCGCGAGAGGACGTGCGCGCCCGAATGGGCGACTCGTGAGTCTTGAGCGATTCAATCAGGTATCGCTGCCTGCCGCCGCAGAGTTTAGAGGGCCCGTGTCTCGCCGTGCGCGAGCAACCAGAGCGACTCCGGTGACAGCCGAGCACTTTCCCAGGCAGCAAGGAGACGTTGCGGCGGTTCGCGCATCGGCTCGTCGGCGAGCTTGAACGTACCCCAGTGAATGGGAACAAAGACGCAGGGCTGCGTCTGTGCACTGGTGAGCGTCTGGTATGCGGTCACGGCCTCCTCGGGATCCATGTGGACCACATGCATGAACCAGCGGGGTGCGTAGGCGCCGATTGGCAGGAGCGCGGCATCGAATGGGCCACACGCGGCTCCGATCCGTCCGAATTCGGGATGCAAGGCGGTGTCTCCGCCGAAGAAGAGCCCGTGGTCTTCATTTCTTACGCACCAACTACTCCAGAGCCGGCGTCCCCTGTCACCGCGACCGCGACCGCTGAAGTGCTGGGCCGGCGCGCATGTGATCGTCAGCGATCCCAGCGTGCGCCCTTCCCACCAATCGAGCTCCGTGATTGATGTGACGCCCGCCCTGTGAATCAGCTCGCCGATTCCCAGCGGCACAAACCACGATGCAGCCGGGAATCGTCTCGTCAGGCGACGGATCGTGGGCAAGTCGAGATGGTCGTAGTGATCGTGTGAGAGGAGTACAACGTCCACCGTTGGCAGGGACTCGATCCGGACGCCAGGAGGAACCCAGCGCTTCGGGCCGAGCCATCGAACCGGCGAAGCGCGGTCGCTCCAAATCGGATCAGTGAGCAGGCTCACTGCTCCGATTTGCAGGAGCGCCGTAGAATGCCCGATCCAGGTAACGGCGAGGCCACGGGGAGGAATCGCAGGCACTTCGCCAGGGCGCGCGACGGGAAAGCTGTGAGGTCGCGAATCAGCCGGACGCGGATGTCGCAAGCGCTCCCATAAGAGCCACCGCATGACGTCGCGGAGTTCTCGAGGTTCCGCTCCCGGCCAAGGGTTTCGGAACCTCCCATCCGAGCAGTGATGTGCAGCGTCGTTCACGGTGATGGAGAGCGTGGCTGGGCAGTCCGACTGCCCTCGAGGTCACCGTGCGAGACCTTGAAAGCAAGACCTCGAGGGGCCCCTCACAGCCCGCTGAGACTCGGGCCACCCGGTTGGCAGTCAGACGGGTAGGCTGTAGATTAACGACCCTGCGGCCCGGACGGCTTGCACCGTCCGGGCCGCGACGCGTTGTGCCAGGCGCGAAATGGGAATGGAACTACGGCAGCGAACCCTGACGGCGGAGTATGAATGCCAGAGTTTGGCAGCTGGTCGGCCTCGTGGTGGAAGCCAGTCGTCTTCATCGTCATCGCGGGTCATCTCACGAACGTGTGCGTTACGCTTTTTCTGCATCGTTCTCAGACGCATCGTGCCGTGAGGCTCCGGTGGCTTGCCGCCGTGCCGATGCGGGTCTGGCTATGGCTCACTACTGCCATCGTGACCAAGGAGTGGGTGGCCTGCCATCGAAAGCACCATGCTTTCGCGGATCGTGAAGGAGATCCGCACAGTCCTCTGCTCGAAGGCCTGCGGAACATCGTCCTGAAGGGGGCGTTCTACTATCGACGCACGGTGCGCCAGCCGGGGATTCTCGAGAAGTACGGTCGCGGAACTCCCAACGACTGGCTCGAGCGGAATGTGTTTACGAGGCTCAACTGGCTTGGGGTCATCGTGATGCTGGCCGCCGATGTATACCTGTTCGGAATTCTGATCGGGGGCGTCGTCTGGGGCATTCAAATGATCTGGATTCCGTTCTGGGCGGCGGGCGTGATCAACGGATTCGGCCATGCCGTGGGATACCGGAACTTCCAGCTCAAGGACGAGAGCCGGAACATCGCTCCGATTGCTATCTGGCTCGGCGGTGAGGAGCTGCACAACAACCACCACGCCGACCCCCGATCAGCGCGTTTCGCGGCTCGATGGTTCGAGTTCGATGTGGGCTGGCTGTATCTCCGGGCGCTCTCGGTGCTGGGCCTCGCGCAGATACTTCACGCCGGGTCGAGCCGGCGGCGGCAGCAGCCGGTGACTTGACATCTTGTTGTATCGGAGTTGCCGGACGAATTGTCTCGCTGAAGAACAGAGGCTGGCATGCCGGAAGTCACTTGCTCGCATTGCGGGCAGACGCGCGCGGGCTTTGAGCGCCCGCCCTTCCCCGGTCAGATAGGGGCTCGCATCGTCGCCGAAATCTGTCAGCAATGTTGGGGAGATTGGTTGCGGCAGCAGACCATGCTGATCAACCACTACGGACTCAATGTGATGGATCCGCAGGCACGGGCCTTCCTGACGCGCAACCTCCAGGCTTTCCTGTTCAAGAGTGGATCGGGGGAAGACGTCGACACCAGCAAGAAGGGCACCATCAGCTGGTGAAATCCGGCCATGACTGAAGCCCGTTCCTCGAGCAGCGGACAGTCGCCCATCCGATGGCGCCTGGTGCCGTTTGCTGCACTCGCAGTGATTGGCTGCAGGACGCCGATCGCAACAGGAGCGGGTGTCGATCTGCCCGGTGCTGTTGAGAGGACGGAATCAGCCTCGGCGTGGGCCGATTCGGTGCTGGCCACGCTTTCACTCCGCGACCGCGTGGCGCAGCTGGTGTGGCCCTGGGTTCTTGGAGACTACGTGGCCCAGGACTCTCGTGAATGGCGCCGCATCACGCAGCTGATGGAAGAGGAACATGTCGGCGGTGTGATTATCTCGGTCGGGTCACCCCTCGATATCGCGGTGAAACTCAATGCACTGCAGCGGGCGAGTCGGCTGCCCCTGCTGGTTGGCGCGGATCTGGAGACCGGCGCGGGATTCCGTGCTCGCGGCGGTTTCTTCGTGCCGAACGCCATCGAGCTGGGCGGTGCCACGACGTTTCCCCTCCAGATGGCGCTGGGCGCAGTGGGCGACTCGGCGTTGGTGTACGAGGAGGCCAGCGCCACCGCTCGGGAGGCGAGGGCGCTCGGAATCCACATAGCCTTCGGCCCCGATCTCGACGTCAACAACAATCCCGCGAACCCGGTCATCGGGGCTCGCTCGTTCTCCGAAGATCCTCTGGTAACGGCGCGGCTCGGGGCCGCATACGTGCGTGGACTGCAGGACCACGGCGTGATCGCGACAGGAAAGCACTTCCCAGGCCACGGCGACACGGAGACGAATTCCCATCTCGCGCTCGCGGTGGTAACCGCCAGCCGGGCGCGACTCGACAGCGTGGAGCTGCCTCCCTTCCGTGCCGCCATCGATGCACATGTCGGTGCGATCATGACTTTCCACGGGTTTCTCCCGGCACTCGATTCCAGCGGCGTACCGGCCACCCTTTCGTCGCGCGTCATGACGGACCTGTTGCGCAAGGAACTCGGGTTTCAAGGACTGCTTGTGACGGACGCAATGGACATGGCCGGAGTTGTCTCGCAGTTTGGCGCTTTCGAGGCGGCAAAGAGGGCTGTCGCGGCGGGGGCTGACGTCCTGCTGATGCCGTCGGATATCCGGGGCACCATCGATGCGGTTGTGGCCGGCGTGCAAGAGGGGCGCTACACTGCGCAGCGGATCGACGCGTCGGCGCGTCGTCTGCTGACGATGAAAGCGAAGCTTGGGCTGCAACGAACGCGTCTGGTGGATGTGGACAGCGTCCGGACGGTCGTGGGTGATTCGGGGCACGTTGCTCTGGCGGACCGCATTGCGGAGCGGGCGGTGGTGCTGGCGAAGGACTCGCTGGACCTGGTGCCGCTCGTCGGAAGTGTCCCACCGCGTCGAGTCCTGTCGGTCACGTACGCCCGCCGTAGTGATCTGGGAGCGGGTGTAGTCTTCAACGTCGAGCTGCGACAAGGGGGAGTACGGGTTCGAACCGCGTTCGTCGACGCGGATGAGGCTGTACCGGACCTGGATTCCGTGATAGCGAGCGCAGACAGCGTGGACGTCGTTGTGCTCGGGAGCTACGTAAACATCAGTTCGAGCAGTGTAACGTCGAGCGCACCGAGCAGCTTTGCCCTGCTTCTCGATCGGCTTCAATCGCGTGCGCTGCCGGTGGTTCTCGTCTCCTTCGGCACACCATATCTGCTGTCGCAGGCGCCGTCTGTTTCCAGCTATCTAGTGGCCTGGGGAGGGATGAACGCGACGCAGCGGGCAGCGGCGCGCGCCCTCCTGGGAATCACGCCGATCAGCGCCCATCTTCCGGTTTCAATTCCTCCCTACCTGACACGAGGTGCGGGGCTGACACGGGCAAGACGCACAGGTCCGTCGCCGTGATTGACGCTGGCCTGGGTGCGCCGTACTATCCGCGCGCGGCGATCGAGGTGGACGTCGGCCATCGGATGGTCGGTGCTGAGGGCGGACTTGACATAAGTTTCAAGATGTGACTAATTCGCGCGACATGCGCGACCGGCCTGCTCTTTCGCATCGTGCACCTGGGCGCCAATCGTGGTACACGGTGGACGTCGTGGTCGTGACGCCCCATCTGGGGAAGCTCGGGGTGCTCTGCGTTGAGGCGCCCGGCCCGCGCGGGCGGAGGACCTGGGAGATTCCCTGGGCAGTTCCGCAAGCCCACGAGGCGCTCGATGCCGCAGCGCGGCGCATCACCAGAGCGGTGGCCGGACTGGACGCGGCGTGGATGGAGCAGGTGGGGGCGTTTGCGGAAACGGCGACCCATCCCAGCGGTGCGTCGTTGTCGGTGTGTTTCGTATCGGTGACTCCGTCCGGGGCGAATCAGCAGATCGCGCGCTCTGCAGGCTGGAAGGACAGCGATGATCTGCCTGCACTCGGTGTGCGCCAGGAGGCGATGGTCCGTGCCGCGCTGGACGCGCTGCGGCAGCGCATGGACTACGTGCCGATCCCGTTCCGACTCCTTCCTGCCCGATTCACACTGAGCGACTTGCAGCAGGTGTACGAACTGTTGCTGGGGCGGCCGGTGCACAAGGCGAGTTTCCGGCGCGCGCTGCACGCGGCGTGGCTTGTGGAGCCGATCGACGAATGGCGAAGCGAGGGCCGCGGACGGCCCGCGCAGCTGTTTCGGTATGCCCCGCGCCGTCGCCGTCGGCGACCCCGAGGTGTTCGGTTGGACCTCCTGTAAAGGAATGCGGGGGGTCGGACCCGAGTGCCGGCCTGAGGCTGGCGTCGGTGTGGAACGGCGACCCGCAGGCGGCGGTATCTAGGCGCAGCCGTTGCGGGCGCGTGACGCCGGTGTGACGATCCCCCTGCAGACTGCGTGCGTGGGAAATTGCGACGGCGTGGCGGGGTTCCAGTGACATTCTGGACTGCGTGGCGGTCGTTATATTTAGTTGCAAGATGTCAATTACATAAAAAGCCCCGGAGGCGCCGTGCTCGCCTTCCTCGACTCACTCTGCGGTGCTCTCATCGCGCGCAATGGCGAGCGCATTCGTGCGCTCCTCGCGCATCCGCTATCGCGCGCCCTGCCCCGAGCCGTCCGGGACGAAGCGGTCGCAATCGCCGACGGTCAGCGGCGCACCTTCGTCGCCCCGCTGCATGCCCTTCATCTGTACCACCAGACTGCCCACCTGCTGGGAGTCTCCAGCGATCCCGCAACCCGTCGCCGAGCGCCAGCCGGGCCAGGCAACGAAATGCGACAGATGGACCTTCCCCTTGAACGTGAGACGGCGCACTCCGGTGCCGGCTGACACTCTCGAGCGCGATCCGGGGCCGAGGCTGACCGGGCATCATTCGGCGCCACGGCACCCCAGCCGTGATGCATTCGGAGGTCCGACGCGGTCCTGAAGACAGCCTAGTGTGCGGAGTTGTTCCTCACAGCCGGCAGTGCCCCCTAGAACCGCGCTCTCCCATCGGACTGCCAGTGCAGCAATGCGCGCGCAATGGCCACATTATCCGAAGCGATCTCGAGAAGCTGGCGGAACACGGTGTGAGTCGACGCGCCCTCGGCCGAGGCGATGACGGGTGCGGGGTGGCCGTCGCGCCGCTCGGGGTCTGATCGACGCTCCACGGAGACGTAGGCCCGATGTGGTTCGCCGGCTGCTACGGGCTCTTCGTGCACGTTGACGTATCCTCCGCCCGGAAGCTCGCGCCGGTAGAGGATTCTGCGACCCTGCATCTCAGGGGGGCTGTTTGTGGGCAAGAGTGGGGAGCGCGAGGGACGAGACCCGTTTGCGACCGAATACGTGACGACCCAGTTAGCGAGTTCGTTACGTGCTTCGCTCGCCTCCACCCGGTTCTTCGAAGGGTTCCGCTGCTCACTCCAGCCTCCCTGAGGGACAAGCGGGCAGGCCGAGCGGAGCCGCAGTGAGCACCGTTCGCGAGGGGAGATCGCGGACTCCACCGATCCAGAATTATCGGCCGAGCCGCAGTAACCATCGTATGATAGTTGGTCAGTTATTCACCGGCCTTCAGAGTCACAAGAGTGACCGGGTTCTTGAGGCGAGCGTGCGAGAAAGCAAGCGCCCCCGGGACCGCTCGGGTCCCAGGGGCGCTATTCTGGCGAACGCGCAGCTACACCTTCACGACGTCCGAGGCCTGTGGTCCCTTCTGTCCCTGGACGATTTCAAATTCGACCCGGTCGCCCTCAGCAAGCGACTTGAAGCCGGGCATCTGGATCGCGCTGAAATGGACGAAAACATCCGGCCCGCCCTCACGTGAGATGAAGCCAAACCCCTTGGCATCGTTGAACCATTTCACTGTGCCGCTGATGCGTGTCATGCAACCGTTCCTCTCTTCCCCCTGCCGGGGCTGACGGGTAGTACGTCCACCACATCCAAGCGCCCGAGGCGAGTGCGGCGGATGTGAATCATGGGGGTGCGGACCTACCTCAGGGTGACGGCCCCCATACGAGAGCCGCTCCCGACATTGCCATGGCGGGAGCGGACCTTCCTGGAGGTACTGAACTGACGCACGAGCTGATGGTCGCAGAAACCGCTAGGCAGCGCCGGCGATGTAGCGGGCCACCCGCCCACAGGAAGTGCAGCGCAGTGTCACGTGCGAACGCGGCGGTGGCGGCACGAGTGCAGGGGAGCGTTCGATCGCGCCCGCGCACGATGGACAGCTGAGCGGAGCGCCATTCCTGTCGCTGGCGATCAGATGCAGGGCTTGTGCGGGATTGTAGGTCGCCGGACGGGGTTTGCGCATTAGGCCTCCTTGGATGGTGCAGCCGACGTTTCCCCGCTGGGGAACCGAGGCCACCTGAAAAGTAACCACCAAAGGTCACATCTCCAAGTTCGGCACAGTACCACCGGCCGTGACGATTCATGGAGCTGTGCGAGCCGATTGGCGGCTCCCTCCGACTCGGCCGCAGCAAACACCTTGCCCCACGTTGAGAGGCAATGCGCATCGAACCGTATGTGTAAGAGGCGGCCGCGTTCATAACGCGCATTCAAGCGCCAACGTTGTGGTACCGAGCGCAACCAATTACCACAACTCCGTGTCGTGCGCGGTGACACCGGACACCTTCCGATCATTCCGTCGCCTTTCCCTGAACGGATGTGCTCTGTGAGCCTGGACCCGAGTTGGGCGACCTCGTGGCTGTGCCCGTCGGGGCGCCGCCCGTGGCCTCGTGCCCAGCGGCGCGGAGCCAGCTCGCGGAGACCGCCAAGTGCCCCCATGACGCCCGATGCTTCGGCAGGAAGAGAGGATAGTGGAGCCCTTACCCTGCGAGAGAGCGGGAAGGGCATCCAGGTACTTCTGGCCACTCAGATACGTTGCTGCCTGTCCTTCAGGGAGGGCGCCGTCGATACGACGAATGGCCTCGGCTTCTGCCTGGGCGGTAGCCAGGCGAGCTTCCGCCTGCCCCTGTGCCCGCAGTATGGCGGCTTCCCGCTCACCCTCGGATGCCCTCGGCTTCCAGAATTGCGGCCCTCTTGCCAGCCTCGCTTTGTGGATCAGTAACCCGGTAGTACAACACCGCATCGATGCCGATGGTGACGTTGTCCTTGGTGATGACCGGTTGACTCGGAAAGTTGAGCACTTGCTCACGCAAGTCGATTCGTGAGGTGGACCCGGTCGTAATGCGACGGAGGCCCGAGATGTCGGTCTGCATGTATCGAACGTCAAGCGATCGCGGTCGTTCGACGAATGGAATCCCGGAGGGCGGGAGTAGCTTGTGCGGTTCCGAGCGACAGGCGGGAAGGGGGGATACGCCGAAGGAGTTGTGCAGGAGCTAGTTCTTCCAGTCGGCGATCAGGAGGTTGGTTTCCCCTTCCTTCGCGGCGTCTCGATTGGAGGCCCAGATGAGCTTCCTTCCGTCCGGGCTGAACATCGGAAAGCCGTCGAACTCCGGATGTGTGGTGATTTGTTCGAGACCTGTGCCGTCGAGGTTGACCAGGTACAGATCGAAATTCCGGCTCTTGGGGTTTCTGTAGTTTGAGGAGAAGATGATACGTTTGCCGTCTGGCGTCCACGAGGGACCGAAGTTTGCTCCGCCGAGGTGAGTGATCTGGTGCTGGTTGGATCCATCGGCATTCATCACCCAGAGTTCCATCTTGGTCGGCCGGACGAGACGCTGCTCGAGCAGGCTCTGATAGTCCGCGAGTTCGGCAGGATCGCTGGGGTGGTAGGCGCGATATGCGATCTTGGTGCCATCGGGCGACCACCATGGCCCGCCGTCGTATCCGGCAGCGTTCGTTAGGCGCCGGACGTCGGTACCGTCGACGTTCATCGTGTAAATCTCAAGGTCGCCATCCTTCAGCGACGTGAAGACAATCCGCCGGCCATCAGGAGAGAGCACGCCCTCGGCCGTGTAAACGCCGTAGTTGGTGAGTCGTCGCAAATCGGTACCGTCGCGATTGACCGTGTAGATATCGTACCGGTCCAGCCCCCAGACGTACCCCTTCGAGGGGTCGGGTCGGGGTGGGCAGGCGCTGTCGTATGCCTGCGACGAGGCGAAAAAGAGCCGTCCGTCACCGGGGAAGAACCAGCCACACGTGGTCTTGCCGCGGCGGTTGGAGATGCGATGCAGCCCTGTGCCGTCGATGCGCATCACGTACTGCTGGTCACAGTCGTAGCCGTCGCGGGTTGTCTGGAAGGTGATCCACTGGCCGTCGTGGCTGAAATACGCTTCCGCGTTTTCGCCCTCGGCCGTCAACCGCATGACGTTCGTGAGGTGGCGCTCCGCCTGCTCGGGCGTGATGGCTACAGGCGTCTGCGCCCGTGCAGATGAGAGCGCCGCCACAAGAGCCGTGGCGGCGCCGTAGAACAGGGTTCTCATGCCTCGAGAATCTAACGCGGCTTGTTGGCAGCCACGAGCGCGAACAGTTCCTTCTGCGACTGGCCGTGCTGCAGAAGGTCCAGGGCACGACGCATCTGCGGGTCGTCGTGGAGACTTCGCCGTCTGGCGGTGGAGTCCCCGAACGCGAACCGGGTGATGCGCTGTTCCAGGTAGTCGTCGATGTACCGAGCCGCGCCATCGTAGAGCTTCTTGTCGATCTCGATCCCCTGCTTGTGCAGTCGCTGGTAGAGCTCTTCACGCCAGGCTGCCTTCACGACAAAGTCGCGTGAAACCGTCGGCTTCAGTTCGAGCGCGTAGTCGTAGATAACGCTGTAGATGTCGGGCCATTTTGCCGCTGTGACCTTACGAAACTCCTGCTCGGCGGTGCTGAACGTATCGGGTTGTACCACCAGGTCCGGCGTTATGGCGCCACCTCCGTATACGACACGGCCGTCGTCCGAATGGAAGACGGGTCGCGCCTTGCGCGCAGAATCCGATTCCAGCGAATCAGGGTGGACCTCGACCAGAATGCCATCCTCGTTGAGGCGGCGTTCCTTCTGGATTGAGCGACCACTCGGCGTATACCACTTCGCCGTGGTCATCTTGAGCGCGTAGCCACCGTCGAGCGAGAAAAGGCTCTGCACGAGTCCCTTCCCGAATGACGTCGTTCCAACAATGACGGCTCGATCATGATCCTGGAGGGCACCGGCGACTATTTCGGACGCTGAGGCGGTGTACTGGTCGGTCAGAATGACCAACGGTAGCGTTGCGGCGAGCGGCCGTTCGCGCGCGAAATACGTCTGCGGGTCCATGTTTCGTCCGCGCACGCTGGCGATCTCCGTGCCTTCCTTGAGGAAGAGATTGCTGATCGCGAGCGCCTGCTCGAGAAACCCACCTGGATTGCCGCGGAGATCGATGATCAGTCCCTTGACGTTTTGCGTCTCCAGATTCCGGACGGCCGTCGCCATCTCGGTAGTCGCGGTCTCCATGAATCCCTGGAGCGGGACGTAGCCAACGCCGCCATCCAGAACGATGGCGTAGGGGACCGCCGGAACATGGATCAGGGCGCGCGTAAACGTCGCCTTGATAGGCTCAGGGACGCCGGGCCGGGCGAAGCTGGCGGAAACCTTGGTCCCTGGCGCGCCGGTCAGCGAATCCGAGATGCGGCGCGAGTTCCAGCCGCGTGTGGACAGGGAGTCGACCGCCACGATCTGGTCGCCCTCACGAATACCCGCGTTCTCCGCAGGGGTATTGGGGAAGACCTGTGACACGATGACGCCCTTGCCGGCCTGCTCCTCGATCCGCATGCCCAGCCCGCCGTAGCGACCGGCGGTCGTGGTATTGAATTGCTGGAGCTGTTTCGGCGACATCAGCTCCGAATAGGGGTCCTGCAACTGTTCGACGAGACCGCGCGCGGCCTTTTCGTAGAGATCCCCATCGTTCACTGAGTCGACGAACTTGTTCGAAACCAGATCAAGGACCTGGCTGAAGAGACGCCCTCCTTCACGGGAGGACCGTTCCTGGACAACGAAGGCGCCTGCAAGGAGCGGAACAAGGACAACGCCCGCGAGCGCGACTTTCCGGATCCGGCGCATCGAGAGACTCGGTGAGGGGTGAATTTGTTACCGTGTGAATACGTGCTGGGGCACCGCAAGTTCCTTCGGCCCCGGGTATTTCCATGACGTGGCGTTGCTCAGGAGGTCACGTAGATGATGCCGCAGCCCGGCAGGGACCGCACGCAGAGCCACGAACCGATGGTAATTACCTCAAGCCTAGCACTGCGCAAGATGATCCCGGAAGGCCGGACTGCCCAGTTCGACACCAGGGAGGGTCCGACGGTTCTGGGATGCGGGTCAATGAGCCGGGCGACGAGCCAGTCATCTGAGCCGAGCGGCGAGCACGTAGTCCGCAATCCATCGTCGGCCGACCTGTAGAAAGCGAGCGTCCCTTACGACCCCTGCGGAAAGGAGCATCTCATGGGCCGGTTGAAGGACTCGTCGCAGGTGGGAGGGATAGCGTTGTGTGAGCGGCACGCGAGCGGCCAGTTGCGACAGCGGAATGCGCCACGCCAGCAGTCCTTCGGCGCGCGCCACCTCGAGCAAGCGGTAGAGCCTGCGTGCGACCGGAGACGAGAGCGAGAAATACTGTGTGGTCGAAACCATGGACACATGACCGGCAGCGATGTTGCTCCGTATGCTCGGCGCCAGGGTGACTCGTGCGTCACCCGGTTCGTGGGCGGCGAGCGATGGGAACAGGGGGATCTGATCGCGGTCGAGCGTTCTTCTCCGGTCTATCGCCACGGCCTGAAAGAGGCTGAAGCGCAGATCGAGCGCGCTGCCCGTGGAGGCGTTCCAATAGGCTGCGGTGGACTCAAGCAATGTGCGCTCGAGCCGCACGAGAGCGCTGCGGAGTTGTTCGTAGGTGCGGCCGTCTGCACGCCGACCGATGGATCGAAGAAAGGCGTGCAACGTGAAACGAATGGTGCCGTCGGCAGGCATGCCGGATTCGATAAAGCGACGGCACACCTCGACGTAGACATCCTGGTCAAAGGTGCCCGGAAGTCGATCCCCCGGATTCGGGATCACGCGCCATCTTCCCCCAGTTTCCGGCGCGAACACGATGGCTGACTCTTCCGACGAGTCGCTGAGGCGAAAGACCGGCAACCCTTCAAGGGAACGATCGAGAAGAACAAGGCGAACCGGCACGCGCCTTCCAGTGGAGCGCGGGTGGCTGGCGGACCTGGATGGAGTCGGGTTCCCGAGCACGGGGCCTTCGCTAGCCGAGTCTGATCACCTGACCAGTGACCGCTCCAGAGCCTGGGTCCGCAAGCCAGAGCACCCAGTCGGCAACCGTCTCCCGTTCGACGTATGATGTGCGGTCGCCCATCGATTGGAGGTTTGCGGACGTTCGTATCGCGTTTGGTGCGAGCGCATTGGCTCGAACGCCGCTGTCTCGTTCCTCGGCGGCGACCGCGCGCATGAGGGTAAGCACCGCGCCCTTGGAGCCGGCGTAGGCGGCGAGTTCCGCGACACTTGCTCCCGGCAGGGCGCTCGCCGAAGAGAAGTAGACGATCGAGCCTTGTGCACGGCGCAACAGGGGGAGGAAGGCGCGAGTCGCCACGTACGCCGTGGTGAGGTTGATCGAGAAGAGTCGGTGCCATGTCTCGGGATCGGAGTCGGCAACGGGACCGCTGCTGGCGAATCCGCCGGCCAGGTTCACGAGGGCGGCGATACCGGTCGGCGCCAGGGTGCCGACGCGGCCAACGATTTGTGCCACGGCCACCGGATCGGTGAGATCACCGGCGAACCCGAATACGCTGTTGTCAGTCCCCGACAGGTCCGCGACACGCTCGTCAAGGAGCGTGCGATCGCGTTCCACGACGCACACGGTTGCACCGCGCCGGAGGAACGCCCGGGCGACGATCTCCCCAACCTGCCCTCGGCGCCCGACACCGGTGATAACGATGACCGCCTGGCGGAAGTCCATGGTCGTGGTCACCAATGTCTCATCGCATCTCGGTTCTGCCTAACGTGGCTCTGACCGCCTCCCGCATGGCGACGACGGTATCATCCCGCGAAGCGGGCGAGTCGTCGCGCACATGCAGTTCAATACCGTCGGCAATTGGAACGCGTCGCCACGACGCAGGCTGTTCCTCGTCGTGTCCGGCTGCGGCGGGCGTGCCGGTGAGAAGCACCGGGGCGAGCGCCTGCGCCACGCGACGCTCCAGCGCATCACCGGTTGTTTCGCGGATCTCCTTCTTGATGGCGCTGAGCGTAATGCCCTCACGCTGTCGGATCTTGATGGCGAGGAGTTGGAGGAAGTGGCGGTAGTTGTAGGTCGCCGAAGTACCGAGGCCATCGGGGCGGTCCATCAATTGATTGGACACGTAGAAGCGCACCGCGCGGGCGGTAGGTGCAGCGCGGGCCGACGTGTTGGTCGGCCGCACGCCGGCCGCATCAACGAGCGCGGTTACATGCGCCGCGAGTCCCCGCGCATTCCAGGGGGCATGACGCGCGTGTGCGCGGAGCAGTGCCAGCGGGGACTCCGCCATGATGCGTAGATTACCGCGGATCCACTTCGGTCCGCCAGCCGACCGACGCGACCCAGGCGGTGTTCTGCGCCGGTGCCGGCGCGGTGCGCTCCAACGCCAGGCGAGGCAGCGACCCGACTACTTCTTGCGCTTCGCGGGTTTGCCGCGCTTGGTGCTCCTGGACGAGGCACTGCGTTTCGGAGCGACCTTTCTGGTGGCCTTCTTCTTCGCCGCGGGCTTCGAACGCCGAGACGGGGCCTTCTTCGCAGCCTTCTTCTTGGGGGCTGCCTTTCGCGCGATGGCCGCAGGGCGCTTTCGGGGCGCAGGTTTGGCCGCCTTGGGTTTTGCAGCCTCCTGACGAGGCGTTGCCGAAGCTCTAGCAGCCCTCACTCGTGCGACGGGGGGTGGTGCCCCAAAGACCGCGATCTCCTCCTCCTCCGCTTCGACCGCGGCTGCGGGTTCCTCATCAGCGAGGTCGACGAGGTCCTCTTCTTCCTCGAGGACTGCTTCCTCCGGCTCATCCCATAGACCGCTGCTCTGTTTCGCGGACGTCCATCCGGATTCGTCGTCATCCTCATCATCGTCGAACGAAGAGCCGCCATATCCGAGGTCGTCCACCTCATCATCGTCGGAGAACCTCAGCTTCCTCGTCCACTCCTCGCCGCGCGGCATGACCGCCTCCTGCTTGATGTGGTCAACCAAACAGATGCCAAGTCAGATCACGAGCCGCTGCCAGCTGCAACCCGTGCGTCAGTAGCACCGTGCCCATACGCACGGCGACGCGCCGTGCTCAAGACGGTCGCGGCGCGAACACCGTAGTACAATCATGTTCCCGTGGCGTCAAGCCGGAAGAATGAGCTCGGTAGGCCAGGGATACGCGTGGAAGCCGGCGCTGCCGGATGGGGGGCCTCTGTACTGGCGTGACGGGTACTGGAGTGAGAGCCAGCCCTGGGCGTTAGGCGCCGGCAAACGAGGCCCGTCACCCCGGCGCGAACTCCACCTGAACCGGATGCGGGATGATGCCGGCCTCGACGCCACGTTGCAGGAAGGTACGAACGGCCTCGCGTCCGCGTGAACCGTAATCGCGGGTCCAGTTATTGACGTACATGTCCACAAAGGTGTCGGCGCGGGCTCGGTCCAAGCCTCGCGCGAAGAGCATCGCGTGATCGAGGGCGTTTTCACGATGGCTTAATGAATACTCGATACTGTCTCGTAGATGTCGTGAAATTGTCGCTATGAGGTCGCTACCGAGGTCTCTTCGGATGATATTCCCACCGAGTGGAAGAGGCAAACCAGTTGCCTGATACCACCACTCGCCGAGGTCGACGACGAGGTGGAGCCCCACGTCGCGGTAGGTGAGCTGTCCCTCGTGGATCAGGAGGCCATGATCCACGCTTCCGCTGATGACTGCGTTTTCGATCTGGTCGAAGGGGGTGGGCACGGCCTCGAAGTCCGGCTCCAAGAGGCGGAGTGCGAGATACGCGCTGGTGAGGAGGCCCGGAATCGCAACGCGTCGTCCGCGAATGTCCGTTCGAGTGAGCGGACCACGGGCGACCAGCCGCGGGCCGTAGCGATCTCCCATCGAGGCCCCGTGCGGGAGTAGCAGGTAGTCTTTCGCCAGGTAGGCGTAGGCGTGGATGGAAACGGCGGTTACTTCGAGCTCCCGACGCAGCGCCCGCTGATTCAGGGTTTCGATGTCCTGCAGTTCGTGCACGTATGTCAGGCCGTCGGTCGCGATCAGTCCGTTGGCAAGGGCAAAGAACATGAAGGCGTCGTCCGAATCCGGACTGTGGCACACGCGAATCGTGCGGGAATGGGGCACGGGTGAGGATGGGCGGAGTTGAGGTTTACCAGGGAAGGAAGCGCAGCGGAGCGACTCACCGCTTACCGGAATTGGCGGCGGCGGCAGCGGCCTCGATGTCGGTGCGGTGCAGGGCGTATTCGGGGAGGTTCTTTGCGAGTTCCGCAGCTTGGGCGGCAAGGAATCGCTTTTCGAACGCACTCCGAGCGGACTGGTTGCCCTTCATGTCGGCGACACGCGCGGCGAGTATGAGTCCGAGGAGATGAGTCGGTGATGGTTTCAGAATCGAATCCGCCTGCGCCGCCGCGATGTCGAGATTGCCGCTCACTTCGGCAACGCGCCCGAAGTCATAACGCTGGTCCGCATTGAGAGGGCCTAACGACTCGTAGACTGGAATGGCCATTGAGGCAAACAGGCTCACGCTGTCCTGCTTGCCTTCGGTTGCCAATCGCATGATCCGATCGAAGAGTCGGCTGGCGCGCTCTTCGGGAGTCATGGACGAGATGTCGGGAGCGGATACCATTCCCGGCGCACCCGCGAACGGAGCACCGCCAGGTGTCGCTCCGCCTGCCGCGCCAGCGCTGCTGGATCGTTGAGCCAGCAGGATCACGATCAAAGCCACGATGGCAAGGCCGGCAAAGAGCCAGGGAAGTGAACTTATCGGAGGGGCACCAGACGCGCGCTGGGCAGGCGGCAGGGGAGTTGATGCCGGGAGAGACGAGCCGACGGCCGCTCCGCATCGGTGACAGAACTTTGCCCCGGGTGCGAGCAGCGAACGACAGCCTGCGCAGATGGCACCCTGAAGGACGGCACCGCACTCTGCGCAGTAGCGACCTGTTCCCGCTGTGCCACAGGCCGGGCAAACGATCCGGGATGGGGGCGACGAGGCGCTCATGGTTTGAATCGGAAGGGGTGTTCGTGGGACGAGAAAGATACTCCCCCGCGCCCGCGAGGGTTGTTCTTCCCGTCAGCTGGCGTTGAGGCGTGTGCCTCGACTGCGTAAGCTACGGGCCACGCCGTGGAGGCAGATCGGCCGGTGGACGGGAATGGCAACGTGTCAACCTCTCTCAACGTGACCAACACGCGAAGTCTGGCCGGAGCGACCCGGCATGACATCCTGGAGCTGGCATCGCGCCAGAACGTGCGATTTCTGCGTCTGCAGTTCACGGACATTCTCGGCGTCAACAAGAATGTCGAGATCCCCGGCTCACAATTTGAAAAGGCCCTTGCCGGCGACATCATGTTCGATGGGTCCTCGATCGAGGGTTTTGTGCGGATCGAGGAGTCCGACATGTTGCTGGCGCCCGACCTATCGACGTTCCGCATTTTCCCTTGGGGCGACGCGGAGAGTCGGGTAGCGCGTCTGATCTGCGACATCAACCGCCCGGATGGCGAGCCGTTCGAGGGCGACCCGCGCGGTGTGCTGAAACGTCAGTTGGAGCGAGCGGCGGGGATGGGGTTTACCATGAACGCGGGAATGGAGGCCGAGTTCTTCGTTTTCAAACCGGAACCCACCGGACGCCCGACAACGGTGACGCAGGATGTGGGGGGCTATTTCGACCTGGCTCCAGCCGATCTGGGGGAAGACGCTCGTCGAGCCATCGTGGCTGCGCTCGAGCAAATGGGATTCGAAGTGGAAGCGGCGCACCACGAGGTGGCTCACGGACAGCACGAGATCGACTTCCGATATGCCGACGCGCTGACCACGGCTGACAACATCGCGACCTTTCGCTTCGTGGTGAAGTACGTTGCCCAGCGATTCGGGTTGATCGCCTCATTCATGCCGAAGCCGATCTTCGGGCAGAATGGCAACGGAATGCACACGCATCAGTCGTTGTTTCACGATGGGAAGAACGCCTTCTGGGATTCCGACAGTATGTGGGAGCTGAGTCCTGTCGCGCTCCATTACCTCGGAGGTCTGCTCGCGCATGCCCGTGGTTTCTGCGCCATCACCAATCCGCTGGTGAACTCGTACAAGCGACTGGTGCCGGGTTACGAGGCGCCCGTCAATGTCGCATGGTCGATGCGGAACCGCTCGCCATTGATCCGCGTGCCGCAGCGGCGCGGCGCGGGTACGCGTCTGGAGCTCCGCATGCCGGACCCGTCGGCAAATCCGTACCTTGCTCTGGCCGTCATGCTGGCGGCGGGACTCGATGGCATCGACAGCAAAGCGGATCATCGCGAGCCGGTGGACACGAACATCTTCGAGATGTCCCACCGGGAGAAGCGACGGTTGCGCATTGATGATCTGCCGCACGACCTGAACGAGGCATGCGACGAACTGGAGAAGGACGGGGTGATCATGACGGCGCTGGGCGAGCATGTCGCGAAGCATTTCCTTTACGCCAAGCGCGAGGAATGGCGTGACTACATCAGTCAGGTCACCAGGTGGGAACTCGACAACTACCTCCTGAAGTACTGATTGCCCGAAGTCAACATGGTGACGCGGACCTCGAGCGGTCGACGTGACGAGTCACGGCCACATGTCTGCTGAGCGACCCCTGGATGACCTGCGCGCCGAGATCGCGATCGCCTCTCGCCGGATCACCCCGTTCGTGCGCGAAACGCCGCTCCTGGAATCGCCCGCTCTCCGCGAGCTGACGAACGCGCAGATACTGCTGAAGCTCGAGAATCTGCAGTACACAGGATCGTTCAAGCTGCGCGGTGCCACGAACCGACTGCTGAGTCTTGGTGACGAAGCGCGCCCAGGCGTCATCGCGGCGTCGTCGGGGAACCACGGTGTGGCGGTGGCCCACGCCGGACGGGTGCTGGGGATCCCGGTGACCGTGTTCGTACCGGAGGGAGCCTCGCAGGTGAAGGTGGGCGCAATACGGGAAGCGGGGGCGGATGTGGTCGTTGTGGGTCGCGACGGTCTCGACACCGAGCAGCACGCGCGTGCCGTTGCGACTTCCACCGGGCGTCCCTACATCTCGCCGTACAACGATCTGATCGTCGTGGCCGGACAGGGCACGATCGGGGCGGAGCTTCGCCGGCAAGTGGAGCGCTTCGACGCGCTGATCGTCGCGGTGGGAGGAGGCGGCCTGGTGAGCGGGTTGGCGGCAGACCTGAAAGATTTCCTTCCGGGACTGCAAGTCATCGGTGCGGTACCCGAGGCCTCCCCGGTGATGGCGCGGAGCGTCCGAGCGGGAAGAGTCATCGCAATGCCAAGCCAACCGACTCTTTCCGATGGAACGGCGGGCGGGATCGAGGCGAACAGCATCACGTTCGAGCTATGTCGGACTCTGGTTGATTACTGGGTAGAAATACCTGAGGACGAGATTGCCAGTGCCGTGCGTCACTGCCTCCTGAAAGAGCACGTGGTGGTCGAGGGCTCTGCAGGAGTGGCGGTCGCGGCCCTCTTCCACACGGCCTCCCAGCTACGGGATGCCCGGATCGTCGTGGTGCTCTGCGGCGGAAACGTGAGTCCTGAGCGACTGGCCCTGGTGCTGGACGCCCCGACGGCGAGGGCACCCTTTCAGGGTGGGGACTGATCGTTGTCTCCCGGATACCGCACGCGCCGACTTCCTGCGAGAAGTCGGCGCGTGCAACCGGGAATGGCGGGCGAGGGCGGTCAGACGGGGAAGAGCATTTCGCGATACTTTGGTAGCGGCCACTGCTCGTCGGCAACCAGCAGTTCGAGGGCGTCGGATGCCAGGCGGACCTTCTCCATTGCTGCGGCGCCGTCTCCGGTGAGCAACATTGCGGCCCTGGTGGCGTCGTCGTGGAGGGCTTCGGCCTTCTCGACGATCTTTACCAGCGCGTCGCGCCTGGCCTTGAGCTCCCTGGCCAGCTTGCCGACCTCATTCGCGCGGTCGATCTGGGGGATCTCCTTGATTCCGGCCGCCTTCGCCTGCGCGGCCGCCGCCGCGAGACTTCCGGCATATGCAAACGCGGCGGGGAGCACCATGGTGTCCACCATTTCGCGCATGGTGTGCAGCTCGATGAGCATGTCCTTCATGTAGCGCTCCATGCGCACGTGGTAGCGCGAGTCGAGTTCACGCGTCGGTGAGCACACCGAGTCCGACGAGTAACGCGCGGCTCTTCCGCGTAATAAGCTGGCCGAGGGCCTCGGGCGTGCGCCGGATATTCGGCAGCCCACGCCGAGCCGCTTCGGTCACCCATGATTCCGCGTAGTTGTTTCCCTCGAAGCGTACCGGTGTTGTTTCCTTGAAGATGCGGCGCACGACGCTGAGGACGGCGTCGTCGACGTTACGCGTCTTCTTCTTCTCAGCGCGGAGATCGCTTCGTGATGTGCTTCGATGGCGCCGGCAACGGCGGCATTGAGCAGCGTGACAGGCCAGGCGATCGACTGGCCGCCGCCAACGGCGCGGAATTCGAACTTTGCGCCGGTGAAGGCGAACGGAGAGGTGCGATTACGGTCGGTGTTGTCCTTCTCGATCTCGGGAAGTTTCGCCACGCCGAGCCGGATGAGCTCCTGCTCAGCGCTCTTGCTGGCCTCCTTGCCGGCGATGATGCCCTTGATGAGCGCGTGAGCATGTCGCCCATGAAGACGGAGATGATCGCCGGCGGCGCTTCGTTCGCGCCGAGCCGGTGCTCGTTTCCTGAGCTGGCCGACGCCGGCGCGCAGAAGTCCGGCGTGCTCGTGCACCGCCTTGAGGACGGCCGCGAGGAAGAGCAGGAAGCGGAGATTCTGGTGCGGCGTATGTCCCGGCTTGAGCAGATTGAGGCCGTCGAGATCGCTGTCTGCGGCAACCGCCATTGACCAGTTGCAGTGCTTCCCGGAGCCGTTGATTCCGGCGAACGGCTTTTCGTGCACGATCGCCTGCAGCCCGTGCCGCAGGGCGACGCGCCGAAGCAGAGCCATGACGAGCTGATTGTGGTCGACCGCGATGTCGGTTTCCTCGAAGAGCGGCGCCATCTCGAACTGGGATGGAGCCACCTCGTTATGACGGGTGACGATGGGTACGCCGAGCTTGTAGAGCTCGTGCTCGACCTCTGCGATGCAGGCATGCGTGCGCTCCGGGAATGCCGGCGAAGTAGTGGTCTTCGAGCTGCTGTCCGCGCGGTGGTGGCGCGCCGATGAGCGTGCGGTTCGCCATGACGAGATCCGGCCGCAACGCGAAGTGCTGGCGGTCGATGAGGAAGTACTCCTGCTCCGGTCCGAGCGTGGTGTAGACGCGGTAGACGCCGCTTGTCGCCGAGCAGCTCGAGCAGTTCGATCGCCTTTGACGGAGAGGACGTCGGAGCTGCGCAGCAGCGGCGTCATTTCGTCGAGCGCTTCGCCGTTGTAGCCGATGAAGACAGACGGAATGCAGAGGGTACGGACGCCACCCGACTCGAAAATGAAGACCGGGACTCGCGGGATTCCATGCGGTGTAGCCTCGCGCTTCCCAGGTTGCGCGCAAGCCGCCAGAGGGAAAGCTCGAGGCATCAGGCTCGCTCTGAATCAACTGCGCGCGCGGAGAACTGCTCGATCGGCTGGCGATTCTCGTCGAAGGTCAGGAAGGCGTCGTGCTTCTCGGCAGTGAGTCCGGTTTGCGGCTGGAACCAGTGCGTGAAATGCGTAGCGCCGCGGCCGATCGCCCATTCCTTGATAGCCTGCGCGACGGTCGGAGCGATGTCGATGTCGAGTTTCTTGCCGTGACGGATGGCGCTGACAAGCTTGTCGCAGACCTCCACCGGCAGCTTGGAGCGCATCTGGCCTAACACCGAAGGTGTTGATGCCGAAGTACTCGGACACGGGCGCGGCATTGCTTGGGCTCCTGTGCCATTGGCAGACATGTGCAGCGGACTTGAAGAGGCGCGCGGAGACGGCGTGCGAGCACGTCCTTGCGCGGAGAGTTCGCGCTTGTCGTCATGGGGAACCCGGAAGAAGGCGATGACCGAAAGTGGCGTGAACGAGGAGCTGCATTGTGAGACCTCGGGACAGGGATTCCCGTCGCCTAATGGGAGCTGATAGTGTCTTTCTCGAACGGTCTGCATGGACTGGTGATCGCCGTTTCGTGCAAATATCGCACCAATCGTCTCGCATTGGGACATGAATTAACGCAATCTCGGCAAGATGTGCAACACGACTTGCCATATCTGCACGAAATGACTTACGTGGGGTTGAGAGCCAAAGTCAACGACGGAAACATCTGTTTCAACTCGGATCGCCAAACCCCGAGGCGGTGCCCCAGCCGCATCGATTACGGGGTCGTGGGGGCTGCTCGTGGGAGCCGCTCGCCAGGGTTGAGTGGCTTGCCCCATCGTCCAAAGGGCCCTTTCCCAGACCAGGGGATGGTCGTATGGGTTGCGCGTGCGTCAGCAACGCACAAGCTATGAACCAACCCCTCGGCAGACGTGTGGAGACTATTCAATGAACGTTGATCTGCGGCCACCCACAGTCAGCGGTTTGATTCTAACCTCAAGTCTGAGTCTTTCCGGCATGCTCGGAGCCCAGCGATCAATGGTGCGTCCGGATGTCATGGGATCAGAGGCGGCGGTCGTATCCGACCATGCACTCGCATCGGCAGCGGGCGCGGCGGTGCTGCAGCGCGGGGGGAATGCGGTTGATGCCGCGATCACCATGGCCGGAGTCCTGGCGGTGGTGCGGCCACATATGAACGGTGTGGGGGGAGACGCGTTCCTGCTCATTCGCGAGGCGCGAACGGGTCGCGTGTACGCACTGAACGGCAGCGGACGAGCTGGCGCTCGAGCGACGCCGGCGTTCTTCGCTGAACGCAATCTCAAGGCCGTTCCGGCGACCGGAATTCTCTCGGTTTCCGTACCGGGTGCGGTGCGGGCCTGGGAGGATGCACTGGAGCGGTTCGGGACGATCACACTCGACCAAGCGCTTGCGCCGGCGATTTCCTATGCCGAGCGCGGTTTCCCGGTCAGCACACGGCTGTCACGTGATATCACGGAGGAGAAGGCAAAGGTCGCAGCCGATCCAGCGCTTGCGCGGGTGTTTCTGCCGGATGGAGCAGCGCCGCGACCGGGTAGCCTGCTGGTCGAAGACGATCTGGCCGGTACGCTGCGTACGATCGCGCGCGATGGCTCGGCGGGGCTGTATTCCGGAGTCCTTGCCGGCAACATCGTGCAGTTCATGGAGCGAGAGGGAGGGCTCCTGACAGGTCCGGATCTGTCGGGTCACCGGTCGACATGGGAGGAGCCGATATCCACGACCTATCTCGGAAGGACCGTGCTGGCGTTCCCGCCAAACTCGCAAGGCATGGCGTTTCTGGAGATGCTCAATCTCGCCGAGCTGACGGATCTGACACGCGCGGGGTGGAACTCGGCGGCGTACATCCACATGCTGGCCGAGGGCGCCAAGCTGGCCTATGCAGACCGGGACCGGTACCTGGCCGATCCTGCGTTCTCGCCTGTTCCGGTGGACCGGCTGCTTTCGAAGGCGTACGCGCGTGATCTGGGCAGCCGCATCCGGGCCGACACCATTTCCGCACCCACCCAGGGCAATCCACCGTTCGATGGCAGCGGTGATACGGTCTATCTGTGCGTGGTGGACAAGGACGGGAATGCGGTATCGATGATTCAGAGTCTGTTTGCCGCGTTCGGGAGTGGGCGGATGGTGCCGGGTACGGGGATCATACTCCAGAACCGGGGATCGTTGTTCAGCCTCGATCCCTCACACCCGAACGTCATTGCGCCGGGAAAGCGACCCTTCCACACCCTGAGTCCGGCCATGGCGCTGAATGCGGATCGGTCGGTCGCGGCGGTGTTCGGGACTCCGGGTGGGGATGGGCAGCCTCAGACCCTGATCCAGATCCTGAACAACGTGTGGCGATTCGGCATGACACCGCAGCAGGCTGTTGAGGCGCCGCGCTGGCGTGTGTTCAATCGCGGACGCATTGGCGTGGAACCGGGAATTGCCGAGGACGTGCGCAGTGAACTGAAGCGTCGGGGACAGAACGTTACAGTGCAGGACACCCAGCGCCGAGTTCGGAGGAGCGCAGATGATCCTGATCGATCGGTCCGGAGTGCGGTTGGCGGGCGCCGATCCGCGGCGGGAGGCATACGCCGTGGCGTGGTAGAGCTGGGCCACAAGGGCGGCTGATCGGACCCGGGATCTCTGGGTGGTTTGCACGACGTCGCCTGGCGCTCGACGCGGAGGAGGCCAAACGCGTGCAGGGCACCGGGACCTTTGGAAGCGTTTGCGGGTCAAGACACGCGCCCGCCGCATGGCAGATACAGCTGAGGAAGAGGCCTGTCGGGGATGAGACATCGGTCCTGGTTGACGTTGAAACGCCGCTTTGCGCTCATCGCCGGCACCATCGTACTGGTGGTCCTTTCGACGCGCGCATACGCCGCCTTTCGCGCGTTTGTGGCATCGGGTAGCGGAGCGCACGCGACGGGCACGCTCATGGCGCCTGACGAGAGTGGGAGCGACACTACTGCTGACAGCGCGGCTGCGCCAATGGCTCTGCCGGATTCGTTGCGGGGGCACAGTGGCGCGGTCCTCTTTGCGACACTCACGCCGTCCGCCGCCGAGGGGCTCTCAGGGTTTCTGTCGCATTTCGGCGAATCCGCGCTTCGAATACCGGCTGCGCACTTCGTGCCAGCGGGAGCCGATTCGTTTGCCCTGGTCACGCTCCGCGCCTTTGGCAGCAAGCACGGGGAATACGTCAACGGCTATCGTGTCGGGCTCTGGCCAGCGGAGCGCTGGATCATGGCGCGGAACTACTTCAATCCCGATGGCTTCATCGAGGTCACGCCGGAGACGGCCACACTTCGACTCTCGCGCCATTTCGTCCTGGGCGAGTTCGTGACCCATGATCAGGAGTCGGTCTGGCCGAAGTACGTGGTTCTGGAGCCGAAACTGATTGACAAGCTCGAGCTCATTCTGGAGGACCTCGCGGCGCACGGCCATCCGTCGGATCATCCCGTGATTCTGTCCGGGTTTCGGGCTCCGTACTACAACGAGCGTGGCGAAGGGGAGGGCATGGCTCGTGCGAGTCGCCATCAGTACGGTGACGCCGCGGATCTCGTGATCGACGAGGATGGTGACGGGCGGATGGACGATCTGAACGGGGACGGAAAATCGAATCTGGGCGATGTTCGGCCGATCACGAGTGGCATCGCGCGCCTGGAGGCCCGGTTCCCTGACCTGGTCGGTGGGCTGGGGACGTACGCAGCGATGGGACCGCGCGGACCGTTCGTGCACGTGGACGTACGCGGAACGGATGCCAGGTGGGAGGGTCCCTGGCTACCGCACCGGAACCGATAGGCCCACGGGAGCGTCGGTCGTCAGTCAACCGACTACGCGGTTACTGGAGGTAGCTGGCGAGTCGGGACAGGTCGACGTTTCCGCCGCTCACGATGCTGACCACGCGCGCCCCTGGAGAAATTGGCAGTCGTGCGGTGAGGAGGGCAGCCGTTGCGGCAGCGCCAGCGGGCTCGGGGACGATCTTGCAGCGCTGCATGAGGACGCGCATTCCGTCGAGGATTTCACGGTCCTCCAGGGTGATGATCTCGTCGACGAAAGCGAGGGCGTGGGCGAGCGTGTGCGTGCCGGCAAAGGGGGCGGCCAGGCCGTCGGCAATGGTGTCGATGCGCTCGAGTCGTACTGGTAGGCCGCGGGCAATGCTCTGTCGCATGGCATCCGCGCCGGCCGGCTCGACGCCCACGATGTATGCGGTCGGACGCGCTTGCTTGATTGCCGCAGCGACGCCGGAGAGGAGGCCGCCCCCACCGCAGCCCACGATTACGACGTCCACGTCCGGCGCATCTTCAAGGATTTCAAGCCCTACGGTACCCTGTCCGGCGATAATCCGCGGATCGTCGAACGGATGCACCATGGTGAGGTGACGATCACGTTGGAACTGAAGCGCCGTGGCGAGCAGGTCATCCTGGGTCTGGACGACTTGGCCGCCGTAGGCGCGAGTCGCGTCGACCTTGGATCGCGCGGCGGTCGCCGGCATGATGATGGTACTGCGGATACCGAGCGTCGTGGCGCCCCAGGCCAGCGCCTGGGCGTGGTTTCCCGCGGAGAGGGAGATGACGCCACGACCGCGCGAAGCGACATCGAGGGCGGCCAGGGCGTTGAGTACGCCGCGGGGCTTGAAAGAACCCGTCTTCTGAAAGAGCTCGAGTTTGAGAGAGACATTGGCACCCACGGCGTGGCTGAGGTAACTCGAGCCGACGAGGGGTGTGCGGTGCAGTCGCGTGCCTATCGTGTCTCGGGCTTCGCGGATGGCTGCGGTGGACACCAGTAGCGGGGAGGCGGAAGACGGCAATGCCGGTCGGGACGGAGGAGATGGGTGGGTGCTCGACATGGGAATCGGAACTGCAGTCCGGGCCCCGCTCAGCAAAATGCCGTGACGACAGGGCGCAGAACACCAGGCAGTGCCGGTCGGCCTGCTGAAAACCCTGTCCTTTCGGACGCGTGTTCGGGACGATCCGCCTTGCGCACGGGGTGTGAACGCTTGAGGAAGGGTCGGGTCGACTCTAGCTTGCCGTGGTCCGGGCGCGGTAGCCAAGTGGTAAGGCAGGAGTCTGCAAAACTCCCATTCGCCGGTTCGATTCCGGCCCGCGCCTCTGGGAGGGTCGATCCTGCGCGCGTGCCAGGCGGAATCTCCGCCTGTTCGAGGCTCGGCCGGGAAGCAGGAACGAAAGGCCGGTGGCCATGGGTCAAACCCCGACGCCGCATCGCCATACAGGCGTGATGCAGGACACCAATGGACGCGAACGGACTCCCGGGGTCGCGCCGGATCGAAACCCATACAACGAGGGTGGGGTAGACAACCGCCGAGGTTCCATCCCAAAAAAACCGGGGAGGTACCATGCGGCCCCTTGTTGCGATGCTGGCGCTCGTGGCGGTCGCGTCGATTGGCGGGACGGCGCGGGCGCAATCCGTGATCGTCGAGACGACCACCCCGGATCCAGTCGACTCGACGAAGACCGTGCTCGAGGTGCGCAACGAGCGTCTCGATGACATGGTGGTGTACGTGGTGTACGGGGGGCTTCCAACGGAGCTCGGGGTGGTCCACGCGATGCAGAAGACAACCTTCACGCTGCCGCGATCGCTGACGCGGGCGCGATCGTCGATGCGCTTCATGGTGCGGCGATTCGGAGCGCAGGTCACGATCAGCAGCCGCGATGTGCTGATCGACCCCGGTGACCACATCCAGCTGAGGATTCTCGTCGCCTAACGCAGAGGGCGACGGCCGAGCCCCGACAGCGGGCCGCGGCGGTCGCGGTGCCGGTCGGGCGGGAACGGGTCGGTCTCCAGAGGCGCGGGCCCCGGCAGCGAGAAACCTCCGGCGACCACTGTTCCGCCCTCAGGGCCACGGTTGCGAGCGGGGAGCGGTGCGCCCACTATAAACGTCCCGGACTACGTCCGGGATGTTCCCGCTCATCCGCGCCATGGCAAACGCCCCAGCCACTTTCGTCGGCAAGTATCAGATCCTCGAGCTGGTGGGAGAGGGTGCGATGGGCAACGTGTATCGCGCGCTCGACCCAGTGCTCAACCGCACGGTGGCCGTGAAGGTGATGAGCGATGCGATCGCGCGGGATCTCTCGTTGCGCGACCGATTCATGCGCGAGGCACAGGCCGCCGGGTCGCTGCAGCACCCGAACGTGGTCACGATCTACGACTTCGGGGAGGTGGACGGCCACCTGTACATCGCGATGGAATACGTGGATGGCATCGATCTGGAGGAGATGATCGAGCAGCGGATTCCAATGTCGCTCGACGACAAGCTCGGGATCATGATCGATGTACTGGTCGGCCTGACGTATGCGCATCGCGGCGGCATCGTGCACCGCGACATCAAGCCGGCGAACATCCGGGTGACGGAGGATGGTCGCGGGAAGATCATGGACTTTGGCGTGGCCCATCTGGAGTCGACGAAGATGACGGCCACCGGTGTCATGGTCGGCACGCCCAACTACATGGCGCCCGAGCAAGTGACCGGTCAAAAAGTCGGTCCCGCCACCGACATCTTTGCTGCGGCATCTGTGCTGTACGAGTTGCTCACGCATCGCAAAGCGTTTGGCGCCGAGTCCCTGCACAACGTGTTGTTCAAGGTGGTTTCGGAGGATCCCCCACCGCTGGCGATGGTCGCGCCGGAACTTCCCAGGGCCCTCGATCCGGTGCTGCGGAAAGCCCTCGCCAAGGAGCCGGGCGAGCGATACCAGTCGGCGCAGGAGATGGCGAACGAGTTGACTGCGATTCGCGCCGCGCTCAGCCCGGGCGCGCCCACGTCAACATTGTCGTTGGGAGCGACGATCGCGGCGCGTACGGGCGAGCGTCGCACCAGATCGCGAGCCGATCTGGAACCCCGGCGGTGGACTTCGGCGCGCGCGATCGTGGCCAGTGTGGTCGGAGCGCTGGGGCTTGTGGGAGCGACGTGGATCTACGCCTTGCGTTCGCGACCGGCAGCGGAGACGGGTGGCCCGGTGAGGAGCGACACCGCGGCTCCGGTCACGGCCACGAGCCCGCCGACCGCGCCGGCGGACTCGGAATCGAAGGTGTCTGTGCCACCGCCACCGACGACGTCTGCACCGAGCCCGAAGTCATCGCGCGTCGAAGGTGGGGCGGCACCTACGCGAACCGAAGGGGAGATGGTGACGGTTGTGACGGAGGTTCGCGCCTCGGCGATGAGGGCGCGAGCCAGCGCGGCCGCGAGCGGCGTTACGCCGGCAAAGCTGGCGGAGGGGGATACGCAGCTTGTCGCGGCGGACCGGCTCGTCGTCCAGAAGCGGTATGCAGAGGCGGTGGCGGGGATGAACAGGGCCTGGGGCACGTGGTCGGATGCGGAGCGAACGATGCGCAGTGCAGCGTCCGCGGCACCGACGAAGTCGGATAGCGCACGGGTGGCTCCGGACAGTGCACTTCCGCGGGCGGGGCCGCCGCCGGTGGTGTCACCGCCCAAGGTCTCGGCACCGCCTCCGGCTCGCACGGTCCCTGAGGCACCGACAGTGGCGGCGGAGATCGCCGCACTGGTGGCCGAGTACGCGCGGGCGATCGAAGCGCGCGATCTGACGGCAATCAAGGCGGTGTATCCCTCAATCAGCGCGGAGCAACAGAACGGGTTTCAGCGGTTCTTTGCCACGGTGAGGTCGCTGCGCGCCAGACTGTCGGTGGGCACCCCAACGGTCAACGCCGCCTCGGCAACGGCCCAGGTGAGTGGCATGTACGACTACACGGATGCCGCGGGGAAGGAACAGCAGCAGCGCGTGGCGTTTCGTGCCACCTTTCGCCGGGATGGTGACCGCTGGACGATCGTCTCGGTACGCTAGCCAGGGCGACGGACGGTCCGTCGATCAGTAGGAGTATTCGATACCCAGCGTGTAGGTGAGGCGTGCGCGCAGGCCGCCGTCGTTGAGCGGGAAGATCGTGTTGGCGACCAGGGTTACGCGACTCGGCGTCGAGTACTTCAGCCCGAAGCTCCCATTGATGACGTCATCGCGAATGTCGGGGATGGACGTGGGGTTCACCGTGCGATGGAACGGCGAGTCGTACACTACCGGGCGTGGCAGGAGCAGCTTGCTCGCGCCCACCTGGAATTCCCCGGCGACGTCGGCGGCCATGGTGATCCCCTTGGCGAGCAGTTGATCGAACCCTGCGGTGGCCACCACGAAGTCATTCCGGGTGCGGTCGGCGGTGTAGAGGTATCCCGCGTTGAAGTGCGGTGAGAACGAGCCGATGGTGGATGAGAGAATGGCCAGCGCGCGGCCGCCGAAGTGGCCCGAGCCGAGCAGATCCGCGTCGTCTCCGGTCGGGAGGCGAGCCTCGAAGAGGAGGGCAACGCCGCTGCTCGGGGTCTGGCGCGCGTTGATCTTGAGACGAGCGGCGACGTCACCGATGCCGAACGATGATCCGGAGATGGTGCGACTGGCTTGCAGGACCGGGTTCTCGGGGGTGCCGGCGAAGAAATGCGTGGCAGTGGTGCCGCCGAAGGGTTGAATCTGAGCATCGCTGCGACCGCTGATGGTTGTGCGCATCAGCGGGAGCACGATGCCGAAATCGACCTTGTCACTGATTCCATACGTGGCATAGAACGAGGTGACGGAGACGTGGATGTCGAGTCCGAGGTCGAACTGCATGAGATCGTTTTCGAGCACCGGCACACCCATCTTGGCGCAGTCGTCTCCTTGTTGCGCGCTGCACCCGTCGAAATTGACGTTTTCATGAGTAAACGTGAGGTGGAGATCGCTGAGGGGGACGCCTCGCAACGAGGTGAACGTGAGATTGGTCTGGTTCACGCCGGCGAGAACACGGCCGCGTCCCAGCGTCTGGGCTCGTTCGGCGAATACCGGTCCGGCCGAAGTGGAGGTGCTGACCGGCACGCCGCCTTCAAAGCGGAAGGTCTCGCCGCTGGTGGTCGCGCCGATGGGGACACTTGCCACGCGCGAGGCCAGGGCGCCGGTCACGAAGCCGATGACCGATCCATTTTCCGCCACGGCGGAGGGGACGAAGTGATTGCCGTGGATGCGGATGATGTCCGGGTTGGAAGCCGTGGCGGTTCCGGCCAGGAACAAGGGTTCCTCGCCCGGGCCGAAGATGAACAGCTGAGAGAGACGATCCCGAAGTCGCTGTGCGTGGAGGCCTGCGGGAAGCGCAACAAGCAGCGCGGCGACGAGCAGTACGGGAAAGCGCCAACCGCGCTGCCAAGGGTGCGCGGGTCCCTTGCGGAGCTGGTGGTCGGGCAAGCCGACACCGGAGGAGCGGACGCCGCGTGATCGCTGCGTCGACCGCGCCAGGGATGTCGACAGCGCGGTGAGTGAATGGGTGGATCGGATCGATGGCATCAAGCTGGTCTCGTCACGGGAGTGGGCTACGATGCGCAGCGGTGCGCGACGAGGCAACCATGGCCGGGTGGGAATTCCCGGCCGGAGCCCCTGACTCCCGCCGGTGCCGGGGCATAGTTTGGCCGGCATGTCGGCGCAGACCCGTTTTTCGCTCCGTCGGTGTGCCGGTGTCCCCGCGTCGATCCGACGCGGGGTCATGGCGCTCGCCTTGTGGAGTGTGACGGCGGGGTTGCACGCCCAAGGCGCCGGGCGCCTCGACGTCCTGGTGCGGGGTGGTCTGGTGGTGGACGGCAGCGGCGCCGCGCCGCGGATCGCGGATGTCGGCATCCGGGATGATCGGATCGCATTCATCGGGGACGCGGCGCGCGCCGGGATCACGGCGGTGCGGACGGTACCTGCCGAGGGGTTGGTGGTGGTGCCGGGCTTCATCGATCCACACGCGCACGTGATGGCGGATCTGGCGAGCCGTGATTATAGCCGTCGCGTGAACGCGCCATATCTGCTGCAGGGGGTGACGACGACGATCACCGGAAACGACGGGGGTGGTCCGGTAGACGTGGGCGAGGCACTGGCAGGCTGGCAACGGCAGGGGATCGGTACGAACGCCGCGCTGTATATCGGGTTCGGCAGCGTGCGCCAACGGTTGCTCGGCATGTCATCGGCAGCACCGACCCGCGCTCAGGTCGATTCAATGCGTGTGCTGGTACGGCGGGCGATGGCCGATGGTGCATTGGGCATGAGCACCGGTTTGTACTACGCTCCGCAGAGCTATGCGACAACGGAAGAGGTTATCGCCCTGACGCGAGAGATTGCGCCGGACGGGATTTACGACTCGCACCTGCGCGACGAGAGCTCGTACACGATCGGGTTATCGGGAGCGGTCGCGGAGGCCCTGCGGATCGGCCGCGAGGCGAGGGTGGCGGTCCACATTTCGCACATCAAGGCGCTCGGAACGGATGTGTGGGGAATGAGCGACTCGATCATCGCGATGATTCGCGCGGCGCGGGCGTCGGGGGAGCGAGTGACGGCCGATCAGTATCCGTACACCGCGAGCGGGTCGAGTGTGAGCGCGTCGTTGCTTCCGCGGTGGGCGGAAGCCGGGGGTCGCGATTCCCTGCGGCGCCGGGTGGCCGACAGCGCGACGCGTGCGCGACTGGAAGGAGAGATGCGCGAGAATCTCCGCCGCCGCGGCGGCGCGGCGGCAATTCTGATCACGGACCGATCGCGGGCGGATCTGGTGGGGAAGACGCTGGCCGAAATCGCGGCAGCACGAGGAGCAGATCCGATCAAGGCGGCGATCGACATCATCATGACGGGTGGTGCGGGCATTGCCAGCTTCAACATGCAGGAGTCCGACATCGTGAATTTCATGCGGCAGGATTTCGTGATGACGGGGTCGGACGGATCGGACGGTCACCCGCGCAAGTACGGCACGTTTCCGCGGAAATTCCACGAGTACGTATTCGGCAAGGGTGTGATGTCGCTGGCGGAGGCGGTTCGACGCAGCAGCAGTCTGGCGGCGGAGGAGCTGGGGCTGGCGGCGCGCGGGATGCTCCGCGAGGGGTACTTTGCGGATGTGGTGGTGCTGGACACCGCGACCTACGCGGATCGCGCCACGTATCAGGAGCCCGAGCGACTGGCGGTCGGGGTGCGGTACGTGTGGGTGAATGGCAGGCCGGCGGTCGAGGATGGGCGGGTGATCGGGGTCCTGGCCGGCCGCGCCCTGCGACGAGAGAGGGCGTCGCGCCGCTGAGGGCTCCGTGGGGTGGCCGACTAGACCGCGTCCGACAGGCTGGTGAAGTTGAAGTCGCGGACCTTGATGGGCGGGACGACGACCGCTCCACCGGCCTCGGTGCCGGCCAGTCGTACAGGCCGGCCGATCATCTCGAGGTTGTTGAGCATGATCAGGGGTGAGTCGTTGAACCGGAAGTTCTTGATGGCCCTGGTGATCTTTCCGTTCTCGATGAGGAAGGTGCCGTCGCGCGTGAGGCCGGTGTAGAGGATGGTCCTGGGGTCGACCTCGCGGAGATACCAGAGGCGGGTGACGAGGACGCCGCGGGGTGTGCTGGCGATCATCTCCTCGAGGCTCGATTGTCCGCCGCTCATGACGAACGAGGTGGGTGCGCCGGTGGGATCGACGCCCTTCTTCTTCGCCCAGAAGCGGGAGTAGTACAGCGTCCGGAGCACGCCCTTGCGGACGAAATCCTGTCTGCCTAACGGCAGGCCGTCGAAGTCAAACGGCTGAGCCAGCACCATGGGGTCGAAGGGGTCGGCGTAGATATCGACCCGTTCGTCGATGATTTTCTCGCCGATCCTGGTGCCGCCGCCCTGCTTGACGAACGGACTTCGTCCCTCGTCGCTGGAGCGGGCGTCCAGGTAGAAGCCGATGAGCTGGCAGAGGTCACCGACGGCCTGGGGTTCGAAGATCACCGTGTAGCGTCCCGGTTCGATCGCGACCGGCTGTCGGGAGAGTCTGGCCTTCTCGATGGCCTGCCGGCTCACGGCGTCGAAGGCGACCTTACCGGCGTCGTTATGCTCGGCGCCGGCCCAGCCGGAACCGGTGCCGTCGGCGGTGCGGACGGTGAGCGTGTAGTTCGCGTTGGTGGAGCGGTGATAGGCGAACAGGCCGTGATTGTTGCCGAGCGCGGTACACCCGGCATTGAGAACGAGGAAGCCAGCCGCTTTGAGGTCACCGGCCCTGCGAGCCGGATCGAGGGCCGTGAGCGCGACTCGTGCACGTTCGTCCGGCGTCATGTCGGCGGCCGAATCGAAGTATGCGCCAACGGGTTGATAGGTCTGGGAGGCAAGGGGTGGCATGGCCTCGGGGTCGTCGGGCGACAGCCGCGCCAGGCGCTCGGACTGTTCGACGGCACGACTCAGGGCCTGGTCGCTGGTGTCGTTGGTGACCACAATCGCGTGCTTGGGGCCATAGGCGCTCTCGACCTGGATGTTGAAGTCGGTGCTGCTCCCGGCGGTGGAAATCTGATTGTCTGCGAAGCGGATGTTGGCGCTGTACCCGCCGCCGATGATCACCTTGACCGTCTCGGCGTGCGACATGTCAATGACGCGCCGGATGAGTGCCTGGGCGTCATCGCGCGACAGCACGGCGCCCGCCGGAACAGCAATCAGCGGTCGGTCGGTTGCAGGGCGGTCGAGGAGCCGGCGCGGCGCTCCGGACTCGACCGTGTCTCGAGACGGACTCATGTCTTCCTCCCGGTGTTGATCACGTTCTGATTCCGGAAGCGAGCGGGGACAGCACCGTGACTGACGGCGTTGATCTGCCCCGGCTGTCCCTTCCCGTCGAAGAACGAGCCGCCGATTTCATAGCTCGACTTCCCACCCAGCATGTCCATGGAGTTCCAGAAGTCCGGGGTGCGCATCTGATATGCGACGTCCTTGAGCATGCCGGTGATCTTGCCACCGCGGATCTCGTAGAAGAGCTGTCCGCCGAACTGCGCGTTGTAGCGCTGCTGGTCGATGGAGAAGGACCCGTCGCCGATGATGGCGATGCCGCGGTCGGTGGCCGCAACGAGGTCGTCGAACGACAAGTCCTTTTCGCCAGGCAGAAGCGAGACGTTTGGCATGCGTTGGAACTGCACGCTGGACCAGTTATCGGCGTAGGAGCAACCATGGGAACGCACCGGCCGCTTCTGCGCGTCGTACCACCACTTCAGCCAGGTGGCCTGCTCGCGGGTGGTCTGGTAGTCGTTGACGACGCCGTTGCGGATGATGAGAAAGTCATCCGGCGCCACGCCCTCGTCGTCGTAGCCGATCTCGCCGAGGGTGCCGGGCTGGGACCGATCGCCGCGAATGTTCATGAATTCGGGACCGTACCGGAAGGTGCCGAGGAACTTCTCGGGAGGCGCGACGAAGCTGGTGCCGGCGTAGTTCGCCTCGTATCCCAACGCGCGGTCCAGTTCGGTGGGATGCGCGATGGACTCATGCACCGTCAGCCAGAGGTGCGAGGGGTGGAGCACCAGGTCATACCGTCCCACGTCAACGGGCTTGGCCGAGAGCTTCTGACTTGCTTCGTCACCCCACTTGCCGGCGTTCCCGACCAGATCCAGGGCGGTGACATACTCATAGCCGCGCCCCATGGGCGGCGTCATGTTGGCGCGGTTCTGGAAGTCGGAGAAATCCGACGCCACGGCGGTGAACTGCAGGGGCGCCCAACTCTGCACAACCGTCTGGGAAATCAGCGAGCCGTTTGTGTCGGCGTAGTCGCGCTGCGTCTTGCGGAAGAACATCCCGCTGAACACGTACTTCACATTCTTCGCCTTCATGCCTTCGGCATTCGCCCTGAGGAGCACGTCGATTTTCTGCTCGAGCGGGATGGACCAGGGATCGATCTCGCAGGCGCTCTTCCAGGAGGCGTCCGCTACCGGCGGCGCAGGGGCGAGTTCGACGGCGCGATCGCGCGCCACGCGATCGGCGCGGGCGATCGCGGCCGCCTCGCGGGCAGCACCGGCAACGCCGGCTTTCGTGAGCTCGCGAGTGGCGGAGAAGCCCCAGGTTCCGGCGATCAGCACGCGGACGCCGCACCCGATGGAATCCGTATCGGCGACCGTCTGGATCTGCTGTTCGCGGGTCTGGATGAACTGCTGGAGGTAGCGGGCGATGCGGGCATCCGCGTAGGTCGCTCCGGCCATCCTGGCGGCGTTGAGCGCCTCCATGAGAAGCTCCTTGACCGCTGCGTCCATGTCGGCGGCATGCGGGCCACGTGGCGCGGCTGGCGGAGCGGGAGCGGTGGCGTGCGCGGCGCGAAGAGCTCCGCCAAGGGCAATGGCGCCGACCGCGGCCCCGCCTTGCTGAAGAAAGTCCCGGCGAGAAGGCATCGGAGGAGGTGGATTGGAGACGACGGCGGATCCGAGTGAGGGAGACTAGGACCGAATGCGGTTCGGCGGAAGCCGGTCGCCGGCGGTATTTGGTTGGATCAGGTCGAGCGAAGAAGACAGACCAGGATGCGCAACGGCCAGAGCGACGGGACAAGGCGCGGTATCGTTGTGATGACTCGCGGCCGTCCGGCGACTGGCCGGGGCAACCTGGCCGCGTGGTGGAGAGGGGCGAAGGTGGTGTGCAGTGGGCAACTGGTGCGTTCAGCCCTGGAATACCGGCGACGCTGTTGGCGACGGTGGCTACTCGGACATCCGCCGATGGACGTGGCGCGGGCCGGACATCACATTCGCGAGCATGTCGGAGGTAACGCCGGTGGTGGCCGAAACGGCCCCGCAGATTCACACTGGGCCCACCACCGGGGAGCATGCCGGCTCTCTGTCGGGAGCCAGCGCGGTCCTGCTGCTGGTCACGTTTGCCTCGGCCATCTTCCTCAACGCGGCGCTCCTGTTCGCCGTGCAGCCGATGTTCACGAAGATGGTACTGCCGCTGCTGGGCGGGTCTCCGGCGATCTGGAACACCTGCCTGCTGTTCTTCCAGACCGCCTTGCTGGCCGGGTATCTCTACGCACACCTGACGTCGCGTATCTGGTCACCGAAGGTGCAAGCCGGAGTGCACCTGGTGCTGCTCCTGGGTTCCCTGGCGCTGCTGCCGATTCGCGTACCATCGGCTTGGTCCCACCCGACCGGGACGGTGCTGCCGATTCCGTGGCTGCTGGGTCTCCTGACGGTGTCGCTGGGAGCCCCGTTCTTTCTGCTGGCGGCGGGAGCGCCGATGCTGCAGCGCTGGTTTGCGTCCACGCGCCATCGGGCAGCGGACAATCCGTACTTCCTGTACGCGGCCAGCAATCTCGGAAGCTTTGCGGCGCTGCTGGCGTATCCTTTCCTGATCGAGCCGCGGCTGCGCGTTTCCGAGCAGACGGTCTCGTGGCTGGAGATCTACTATTTCCTGATCGCGCTGCTCGCGCTCTGCGCGCTGATGACGTACCTGCTGCGAGGGGCGCGGGCAACAGGACCGATGGTTTCGGTTGCGGCGAGCGCTCCGGAGGCGGCGGTCATGGTGCCCCCGTCGGTCGCGAGTGTCGACGCGGGTGTGGTGACGCGGCAGACGAAGGGAAGCGCGCCGTTCGTCAGCAGCGGCGACGTACGCGACGCAACCGGTGGTGGCGAGGCAGCCGCGAGCACGACCATACCCGGCGCCAGCGGCATGCCTGACGCCAGCGCGAAGGCCCCCGGCCGACCCACGATCATCCCCAATCGACACTGGCGACTGCGCTGGGTGCTGCTGGCGTTTGCGCCGTCGAGTCTGCTCATCGGGGTGACGACGTATCTCAGCACCGATATCGCGTCAGTCCCGTTTCTCTGGGTCATTCCGCTGGCGCTCTACCTGCTGACGTTCGTGCTGGTGTTTGCGCGACGGCCTCCCCTGGGGCGGGGTTTCATGCTGCTTCTACAGCTGGCGTTGGGGCTGGCGCTGATGGTGTCCATCTGCATTGGCCCAGGGCGCCGGATCACGACGCAGGCAGCGCTGCATCTCCTGGCGTTCTTCGTGACGGCGATGGTGTGTCACCGGGAGCTGGCCGACAGCCGGCCCCGGGCCGAGCATCTGACCGAGTTCTATCTGTGGATGTCGCTGGGTGGGGTGCTGGGTGGCGTGTTCAACGTGATCCTGGCGCCGCAACTCTACGACACGCTGATCGAGTATCCGTTTGCGCTGGTGATCGCGCTCGGATTGCGACCGTCGTTCTCGCGTCAGTTCGGCAGTCGCCGTGCGCTGCTGCTGGACCTTCTGCTTCCAGCGCTGGTGTGCGCGGCGGTCTGGGGCGGGTACCGGCTTCCGAAGCCGCCTGACGAGTGGGGGACGTACGGCACGCAGATCTTCCTTGGGGTGGCGGGGCTGGTGGTGGCACTCTTCTGGAAGCGACCGTTCCGGCTGGCGCTCGGCGCGTTCGCCATATACGGGGGGGCGCGGTTCGCGGATGCCGCCAACAGCGACATCATTTTCCAGCGGCGCAGCTTCTTCGGCATCTATCGGGTGCGGCAGATCCTCGAATACACGGTGCTCCAGAACGGCACGACGACGCACGGTGCCGAGAGCACGAATCCTGAACGGCGGCTCGAGCCCATCACGTACTATTTCCGGGGCGGTCCGCTGGGCCAGATCTTCGAGACCGTGGCGACGTCGCGTCCGCTGCGACGGGTTGCCGTGGTGGGACTGGGAACGGGGACGACGGCATGCTACGGCAGGACGGGTGAGCGCTGGACGTACTACGAGATCGATCCGCTGGTGGTGCGGATTGCCCGCTCTCCGTCGTTGTTCTCCTACATACGCGACTGCCCGCCGACGATAGACATCGTTCTGGGAGACGCGAGGCTCTCGCTGGCACAGGCGCCGGACTCCGAGTTCGACCTGATCATTCTGGATGCATTCACGTCGGATGCGATCCCGGCGCATCTGCTCACCCGCGAGGCGCTGGCCCTCTACCGACGGAAGCTGCGCGACGGGGGAGCAGTGGCGTTCCACATCAGCAACCGCTACGTCGATTTGCGCCCGGTCCTGACCGGGTTGGCGGACGATGCGCGCATTCCGGGTGCCGTGGGCGACCGCGACGTCACCGCGGAGGAGCGGCTCAAGCTCTACTACGGGAGCCGCTGGGTGGTGTTGGCGAACAAACCGGCAACGCTTGCGACGCTGCTCCGGCAGCCCGACTGGACGCCGCTGCCGCCGGAGCCGGCAACGCGGGTGTGGACGGATGACTATTCCGACATCCTCAGCGTGCTGCGGTGGAGGTGAACCCAGGAGGGACGCCCTGTTTCGGGGATGCCGCCATTGCGAGGCGGCGCGAGAGGGCCGAGTCTTAGGAGTGTAGCAGGCTTGGCTGAGCTCGTCCGACGAGGTGGTCATGAATGTGAGGCGCTGCGGTCTGACGTTGGTAGTGGTGGGAGCCGTCCTGGGCCGAGATGTTGCGGCGCAGGGCGGCGACACGGTCACGACGCGCCTCCCGGCTCCGGCGGCTGCGAGCGTGCGTCCCCTGCTCGTGGTGGGCGCGATCTCGCTGGCGGCGTCGGCGACGGTGTCACTGTTCGATGTGCGGCTGTCGGACGAGTCGCAGAAGCTGAACGTGCACGGGGGAGCGACGCTGCGCCACGTCTCGCTGGACGTGAGTTCGATCGGTGGTGCGGCGCCGCTGGTGACGGGCGGTACGCTCTGGCTGGTGGGTCGTGTGGGTCACGACAGTGTAATGCAGCATCTGGGAGCGGTGACGACTCACGCGGTACTGCTGAGCGCGGTGCTGACGGAGCTGACGAAGGGGCTGATCGGTCGAGGACGGCCGAAGAGTCATCCCGGGGACCCGGACATGTACATTCCGGGGCGCGGCTTCTTCGACGGGAGCCAAACGTCGTTTCCGTCCGGGCACACGAGCGGGGCGTTCGCGGCGGCGACGGCGCTGGCCAGCCAGCTGGGCCGTGCTCACCCGCGTCACCGGACGATGCTGCGGGCGGTGTTCTTCGGTGCGGCAACGCTGGTGGGGGTGTCGCGCATCTATCAGAACGATCACTGGACGAGCGACGTACTTTCGGGTGCGGCGTTAGGCGTGTTGAGCGCGGAGAGCGTGCTGCGGAGCCTTCCGCCGGCCGCCGGTTCGACCAGCCGGCGGTAGGCTTGACGTTTCTGGCGTCGCCGCGCTTTCGTTCGAGCCTGCCGGCAGTGGCCCTTGAAGGACATCGCAGCATGCGTATCGCACGGCGCCTTGCGTCCGTACTGGTGGTCTGGATCCTGGTACCGGGGGTCCTCGCGGCTCAGGACAGCTGCCCGGACGCGGATTCCACGGCGCCGTGCGTGAAGCCCAACGGGTCGCACGGGTCACGGGCGGCCCAGGAGGTGGACCTGGGGGCGTTCGGCCGGTTTGCGTATACGCGGCCGGGACGCCTGCAGGCGTTTCGGAACGTTCCCGGGACGCTTGGGCGGACGATGGATCTCGCCTTCCGTCGCGATCGGGTGAGAGGGTGGGCGGTGATCACCACCAGCACGCTGGGTCTGATCGCGGCCGACGAGTGGGTCCTGGACAAGACACGCAACGTCGCGCGACATCTGGACATTCCACCGACGCATCCGTCGGCGAACCTGGTGGTCGCCGGCGTGAAGGTGCTGCCGTTTCCCACGACCATTTCGTCGGCGATGTATTTCCTCGGTGATGGGTGGATGAGCATGGCGGTGGCGGGGCATTTCTTCGTGGTCGGGGTCTGGCACAACGACTACCGGGCGCTGCGGACCGCGAGCGAGATCACCGAGTCGCTTTTCACGTTAGGCATCATCACGCAGGGCCTGAAGCACACGTTCGGGCGGCAGACACCATCAGAAGCCACGGTGCGGCGCGGGCGGTGGCGTCCGTTCCCCAGCCTCGCGGCCTACGCGCGCAACACCCCGGCGTTCGACGCGTTTCCGTCAGGTCATCTGGCGGCCGCGGTGGCGACGGTGTGGGTGGTGGCGGGCAACTATCCGGAGAACCGGTTCGTGCGGCCGGTGGGGTACGCGTTGCTGGGAATTCTGTCGTTCGCGATGGTGAACACCGGGGTGCACTGGGCGAGCGACTATCCGCTGGCCATCGGCATCGGAGCCACGGTGGCGGACGCGGCGGTGGCGCGGGGCCGCACGCGTCTCAAGCCGGGATCGCGGGGAGAATTCAGTGAGGCCAGGGGAGTCCGCATTGCGCCGATCATGACGCCAACCCGGCTTGGTCTCTCGATCGAGTTCTAGTTGACGTGATCGGCCGGCGGGAGTCATGTGGAGCGGCCTGGGTCGCGTCGTTGCATTCACGCGGACCCGTCTCCGGCCGAAAAGGGGGCGTCAGGGTAGCGTCCCCGGCTTCAATAGGCGAGGATTGGAGAGTAGCCCATGGCGCGGTGCGCCCTGGCGCGCGACTCGTGGCGATCCGCCGCGAGGGACAGCGAACCCAGGATCCGAGCGACTCGCGAGCACAATGACAGGGATGATCCAGAACGAAATCTACGATGTCTGCATCGTCGGTTCTGGTGCCGGCGGCGGGATGGCGGCGTACCGACTGACCCAGGCGGGCGCGCGGGTGGTCGTGCTGGAGGCAGGAGACTGGTGGGACAATACCAAGGACAGCGCGATGTTTCGCTGGCCGTACCAGTCACCGCGCCGCGGCGCATCGACGCCGGAGCGTCCGTTCGGCGAGTTCGATGCGTGCATTGGCGGCTGGGACGTGGAGGGGGAGCCCTATACGCGGGCCCCGGGGACGAACTTCTCGTGGTGGCGCGCCCGGATGCTGGGCGGACGCACCAATCACTGGGGACGCATCTCGCTCCGTTTCGGCCCGGACGACTTCCGGCGCAAGAGCCTGGACGGTCTGGGCGAGGACTGGCCGATCTCGTATGAGGACGTACGGCCGTATTACGACCGGATCGACCGACTGATCGGCATCTTCGGCAGCAGGGAGAACCTGCCGAACCATCCCGACGGAATCTTCCAGCCTCCGCCGAAGCCGAGGTGCTACGAGCTCTACGTGAAGCAGGCAGCCGACAAACTGGGCATCTGGTGCATCCCCGGGCGCCTGTCGATCATCACCAAGCCGTTAGGCAATCGCGCGCCGTGTCACTACTGTGGCGAGTGCAATCGCGGGTGCATGACGAACTCGAACTTCACATCGCCGAACGTCCTGCTCTTTCCGGCCATGCAGACCGGACGACTGAAGATCATCACGAACGCGATGGTCCACGAGGTCACGGTCGACAGTCGCGGACTGGCGTCGGGCGTGTCGTACATCGACAAGACGTCGGGGCGCGACCGGACGGTGCGGGCCCGGGTGGTGGTGCTCGCGGCGAGCGCGTGCGAATCGGCGCGTCTGCTGCTCAACTCCAGGTCGTCGGCGTTTCCGCAGGGGCTGGCCAACTCGAGCGGGATGGTGGGCAGATATCTGACCGACACCACGGGGACGGATGTATCAGGCTTCATTCCGAAACTGATGGATCACGTGTCGCACAACTGCGATGGCGTGGGTGGCGGGCACATCTACATGCCGTGGTGGGTGGACAACAAGAAGCTCGATTTTCCGCGGGGCTATCACATCGAAGTGTGGGGCGGACTGGGAGTGCCGTCGTACGGGTTCATGGGGGGGATCGAACGGTATGAACCGGGCGGCGGCTACGGCGCGTCGCTGAAGAACGACTATCGACGCTACTACGGCTCCACCATCGGATTCTCCGGCCGCGGCGAGCAGATTCCCAACGAGGACTGCTACTGCGAGCTGGATCCCGAGCGCACGGATATCTGGGGAATCCCGGTGCTGCGCTTCCACTGGAAGTGGAGCGATTACGAGATCAACCAGGTGAAACACATGCAGGAGACATTCCGCGCGCTGGTGTCGGAGATGGGCGGCGAAGTGTTCTCCCCGATGCCGTCGCAAGAGCGCGGATACGGCATCAGCACCGGGGGCTCGATCATTCACGAGCTGGGCACAGTGCGGATGGGGAGCGATCCGAAGTCGTCGGTGCTGAATTCCTGGTCGCAGGCGTGGGACTGCAAGAATCTGTTTGTCGCCGACGGCGGACCGTTTGTCTCGCAGGCGGACAAGAACCCCACGTGGACGATTCTCGCCCTGGCGATGCGAACCGCGGATCGGATCATGGAGATTCGCAAGGCGGGAGAAGTCTAGTCCAGAGTCCAGAGGTATCAACGGCATGGATGACGTCACGAGACGCGACGTACTGAAATTCCTGGCTGCGGCGTCGCTGGCCGAGTTCGCGGTGAGCGCGCTCGACATCGATCGGGCGGCGGGGCTCACGCGCGACACGCTGGAAGCCCTCGCCCGACGGGGCCAAGCGTATCAGCCCAAGAACTTTTCGGCGGACGAATGGCGCGTGGTCCGCATCCTGGTCGACCTGGTGATTCCACGCGATGCGCGATCGGGGAGTGCCACCGACGCGGGCGTGCCGGAGTTCATGGATTTCATTCTTGGCGACCGGACGTCGATGCAGCGCTGGATGCACGACGGGCTGGCCTGGCTCGGGGGCGAGTGCGGGAAGCGGTTCGGACAGCCCTTTGCGGCCTGCACCGCGGCGCAGCGCAAAGCGGTTCTCGACGATATTGCCTGGCCAAAGCGGGCGCCCGCGGGGATGGAGGCCGGTGTCCGGTTCTTCTCACGATTCCGTGATTTCACGGCGTCCGGATTCTGGTCGAGCCGGATCGGTGTGCAGGATCTGGGCTACATCGGGAATACGGCCACCGTGTGGAATGGCTGTCCGGCGCCGGCACTGCGCAAACTGGGGGTCCGGTACCCGGGAACCTGACGCGACGAGGGATGGATCGGATGCATCGAGTAGACAGGCGGGTCGCGCGCGGGGTCGCTCGGCGGATCCTGATACCGTTTGCCGGGCTCGCATTCGCAGGCACCCCGGTGAACGCGCAGCGGATCGTCCCCGGCGGGCCGCCGATGCCGGAGGGCGACAGCACGGTTGTCGTGATGCTGGGAACCGGAATGCCGTTCCCCGACCCCGCGGCCTCGGGTCCCGCGACAGCCGTGGTTGTGGGACACCGCGTCTTCCTGTTCGACGCCGGGCCGGGGGTGATGCGCCGGATAGCCGCGGCCGGACTTCCCATCGATGGCGTGACTGCCGTGTTCATCACGCACCTCCACAGCGATCACACGCTGGGCTACCCGGATCTCATCTTCACCTCGTGGGTGATGAGACGGCACCTGCCCCTGCAGGTATACGGCCCGCCGGGGCTGCAGCAGATGACCGACCATCTCATGGCGGCCTGGGCCGAGGACACGCTGATTCGCGTACAAGGGCTGGAGCACGCCGCGCCCGGAGGGTATCGCGTGGCGGTGCACGAAGTGAAGCCGGGAGTGGCCTACGACAGTGGCGGCGTGCGCGTGACAGCCATTGCGGTGCCGCACGGAAGCTGGCCGCACGCCTTCGGGTATCGCATCGATACGCCCCGACGGACCATCGTCATCTCCGGAGACACGCGCTACAGCGACGCGCTGGCGAACGCCGCGAGCGGCGTGGACGTGCTCGTCCACGAGGTCTATCCCGAAGTGCGGCTGCAAGCGGAGCAGCGTCCGGGAGGAGAAGACTGGCCGCGCTACATGCGTTCGTTCCACACATCGGACGTGGAGGTGGGCAGGCTGGCAGCCAGGTCGAGACCGAGGCTGCTGGTACTCACTCACATCGTCTGGATGGGAGGTACGCCTGACGAGCTGCTTGCCGGCGTGAGGCGCGGCGGATTCGGCGGCCGGGTGGTGGTCGCCAGGGACCTGGACCGCTATTAGCGGGCCGAAGCTCGCCGTCTCCTCCGAGAAATAGCAAGAGGGCCCGGTACCATGCGGCACCGGGCCCTCGCGTGTGTTCGGATTGTCCTCAGCTCTTCTTGTAGGTCGATGTCCTGGTCACAGGCTCGCCGCCGCCACGTCCGGGTGACGTCGATTCCACGACGAGGCTACCCGAGGAATCGAGCGACAACGTCATCGAGGTCTTTCTCTCCTGGTCGCCCATCTGCATGCTCGAGTTGATGACAAGCTTGCTGCCATCCCACTTGGCCTGCGAAATCTGATCGACCGAGTTGCCACCCATGGTCATGGTGTTCTTGCTGTCGGACCCGTCAAGATTGTAGACGCTTTTCGTCTCGCCCATCTGCGTGGTGCGAGTGATGGTAAGCGTCTTCGCATCCTGCGCGATGGTGACTTCCTGACCGAGACCGCCGCGGCCCCCTCGACCACCACCACCCGCTGCATTGGGATCGGGAACCATGGTCCACTTGCCCGCGAAATTCGCAGCCTGCGCATGAATAGCAGTGGTGGACGCGAGCGTGAGGGCCGCCACGCTCAGGAACAGTGCGGTACGTCGCATACGATGTCACTCCGGAATGAAGGCGGCGCGAAAGCCGCCGTGGACGATGTTGATGTCTCTGAAATGTTAGGGGGCGATCCCAATCCGCCAGTGGGTGGCCCCGGTGGGGGGTTGGGGGTGGGGGGTGGGAGAGAGGCGGCGAAGGGTACGTGGTGGCGCCGGGAGGGTAAGCCGGGACCGCTGATCGCGCGGAAGTCCCTGGTGGTCGCCGTGGTGCCGAGGCCGACCGTACGGGACCGGAGGGAGACCGAGGGGCAAGCGTCAAATGGCGCCGAAGTCGGGTGTGCGGTATGATCGAGGACAAATCCGTATCCGACAGGAGATGTTGCGGTATGATCCGAAACCTCATGTGGCTGGCCATGCTTGGCCTACCGATCGCCCGGGGTGGCGCGCAGAAGGTCCACAAGCTCCCTGCCACACCGCAAACGGTGGCCTACGGCTACTACTGGTCAGAAGCCAAGCCCGCTCTGACGATCGCTTCAGGCGACCTGGTCGATGTCACCACGATGCTCACGAACTCGCCGAACCGGCTGGAGGCAGCGGGAGTGCCAGCCGCCGAGGTGGAGCCGGAGCTTCGAGACATCGTGGCGCAGGTGACGGGGAGCGCGCGTGGACCAGGCGGTCACATCCTCACGGGTCCGATCTTCGTGGAGGGGGCCGACTCGGGCGACGTGCTGGAGGTCAGGATTGTTTCGATCGACCTCAAGATCCCATACGGGTACAACGGCTGCAGCGGCTTCGCGCGGGACCTATGCGTGAGGGGAGACCCCACAGCGACCCGTATCATCCGACTGGATGCCAAGCGCAAGGTGGGGATATTCGCCCCCGGCATCGAGGTGCCGCTGCGCCCGTTCTTCGGGAGCATGGGGGTAGCGCCGGCGGCCAGCCTGGGCCGGGTGAGCAGCAACCCCCCGAGCACTCACGCCGGGAACCTCGACAACAAGGAGCTGGTGGCGGGCACGACGCTCTACATCCCGGTTTTCGTGAAGGGAGCGCTGTTCGAAGTCGGTGATGGGCACGCAGCGCAGGGTGACGGCGAGGTGGACCAGACCGCTATCGAAACCAGCCTTCGCGGTCGACTGCAGCTGACCGTGCGCAAGGACATGAAACTGGACTGGCCCCGAGCGGAGACGCCAACCCACTGGATCACGATGGGGACGGATACCTCGCTCACCAGGGCGACGCGCATTGCCATCGACCAGATGGTGAAGCTGCTGATGGAAAAGAAGGATCTGACGCAAATGGCTGCCTATCAACTGGCGAGCATCGCGGCCGACCTCCGGATCACGGAACTGGTGGATGGTAACGTGGGCGTGCACATGATGGTGCCGAAGGCGCTGCTTGGTGGGCGCTGAGAGGAGGTCATAGGGCGATAGCTCATAAGGTCATGGCTCATATGGCTAACCGCTGACCGCAGATATCTGATAACTGATAGCTGACCAGACCGATTCGTGTTTCGCAAGACGCGTTCATTTGCATTGCGCCAGGCGTCTGGTTGGACGTTCTCCCCCGCGACTCTCGTGCTGTGTGCCGGTGTCGGTTGTCATCACACTTCTCCACCCGGCTCCGACGCCGGGAGCTCACGGGGGTCATTCGATTTCGTCGCATTCATGGACCGAAGCGAAGTTCATGGTCGATTCATCATCGGCGGGAAAGTGGTTGTCTTCGAGGCGTCGGATGGCTCATGCCGCCCCACCTCGGAGGGAGAGTCATCCGATCCGACGATCGCAGCGCACTATCTCTGCGAGGGGACGAAGGGATTTCAGCGGGTCGTGTATACGATCAGCCTCAGGGATCCCACGCGTGCCAGCACCTGGCGCACCGCAATCATCACGCGACAGCGGAAGGACGTCTGCGAGCAGTACACATCGCGCGGCGCGCGGCAGGTTTGTGTTCGCTGGCGGGGAGAGTGGGTGGACGTCGAGATGCCGCTCACCGGCCACCTGGTGGTGCGCCGTAACTCCACGGCGGTGCGTGACGATCAGCAGCCAGGGCGGGCTCGGCTGCAGGAGCGCCAGGGGCGGCCTGCCGACTCTGGCGCGCGACGACTCCGCGCGCCATGCTGTCGGTGGTGATCGTCCGCAGGGAGACCGCCGACCATGAAGACCTTCGCACCCGCCGCCGAGACGAGCAAGAGCAGTAGACTGCCCATGCAGAAGCCGCTACCTCATGAGCCCGACGTTTTCGGCCTGACGCATCCGGGGAAGATCCGGCCGCGCAACGCCGATCACTTCCTGGTGGCAAAGTTCTATCGTGCCATGGAGGTGGTCTCGTCGAGCATCGAGGCCGGCACGTTCCCGTCGCTCTCGACCTACACCCGCGGCTTCCTGATGCTGGTGGCCGATGGCGTGGGTGCTTTGGCGGACGCAGCGGAGGGGAGTGCGCAGGCCATTCGCGAGGTGTCGCAGCATATCCTGGACATGGGAGAGGTCTCGATGCAGACCGACCCCGCTCGGGAGGCGGAGGTGGCGGAGCGGATGCGCGCATTCGTGCTCAAGGCGCACGAGGTGCTGCGGGGAGACAACAAGCCGGAGGCGCCGGGATCCAACGCCACCACGTTCACGATGCTGATGGGCTTCTGGCCTCGGTGGTTCCTCATCAACGTGGGGGACAGCCGGGCGTACCGCTTCCGTCACGGGGCGCTCCAGTGCCTGACGACGGATCAGACCATGGCCCAGGCGATGGTCGACTCGGGCGTGATGAAGAAGGAGGTGGCGGAGGCGACACACTGGAAGCACGTGCTGGTGAGCGCCCTGGGGAGTCCACAGCTGGAACCGGAACTCGCGGTGACCGACATCGAGTGGGGCGACGGGGTACTGCTCTGCACCGATGGGCTCACGCGGCACGTCAACGACGATGAGATTCAGAACCGGTTCAAGGCGGGCGGCAAGGCAGAAACAATCAGCCGCGATCTGCTCAATCTCGCCCTGGAGCGCGGTGGCAAGGACAACGTCACGGTCGTGGTGCTGCAGCTTCCACCGGCTTGAGTCGTCTGCTCCGAATCGCCTCGCCCTACGGGATCAGGACGCTGGCGTAGGCGACGACGGTGTGATCGTCGCCCGAGGCCATACCCGAATGGCGGTAGTCCACCAACTCAGCCGCGGTGGCCCCGAGTTGGCGTGCGGCTTCGATCGCTACCGCCGCGGGCGCTCGTCCACACATGGAGATGCGTTCGCGCTCGCAGGCCGCGAGCAGGGCCTGCCCGTCGAGCCGATCGATCGCGTCGAGAGCGATGCGGTCCTTTCGGGCCGCCGAGCGAGCACTCTCGTAATGGGTCATGTCTGATGAGGCGAGGAGCAACACCGGCTGGGGCGATGTGGCGATCACCTGCGTCAGCGCGGCGGCGAGTTTCTCGGACCGGTCCCAGTCATCCCACGCGAGAACCAGTGGCACGATGCGCACCGCCGTTTCCAGCACCTGAATGAAGGGCAGTTCGACTTCGATGGCGTGTTCGAAGCGGTGTGCACTGGCGTCATGACGGGCCACGGTCCGGCGGAGTTCGCCGGGATCGGCCGGATAGAAGCGACCTGCCACGGCGGGGAGTCGGCGGTCGGAGGTCATGGATGGCAATCCTGCGCGCCGCGATGGGCACTCGCAAATCCGCTGGACACAACCGCGCCCGTCGCCATGCGGCTCCGCCTCAGCGGGGATGCGTGCCACCCATCCACACGGGGCGTCTGCGTGCTCCCCAGGTTCCCGGGACACCGTCAAACACTCCGGCGCACGGGGTGCCGCAGCGTTCGCATTGCCCAGTGCTCGTCAGGTGCCAGCCTCGGATCTCGTACCAGTCGCGCTCGATCAACGCGGCATCGCAGGCGTGGCATCGGGTCGTACCGCCGGTCACGTCGTGCACGTTGCCCATGTACGCGTAGCGGATTCCGTTCTGCATCGCGATACGGCGGGCGCGCGCGAGGGTAGCCGGCGGGGTTGGAGGCCGGTCCCGCATCTTCCAGTCCGGATGAAAGGCCGTAAAGTGAATGGGAATGTCGGGGCCGAGCCGCTCGACGATCCAGGTGGTCATGGCGTGGAATTCTTCATCGCTGTCGTTGAGGCCGGGAATGACGAGGTTGGTGATCTCGAACCACACGGTGGTCTCGTGCCTGAGGTACTCGAGCGTCTCGAGCACTGCGGTCAGGTGGCCGGCGCAGATGTCGTGGTAGAACTTCTCGGTAAAGGCTTTCAAGTCGACGTTCGCGGCGTCCATGTGCCGATAGAACTCGGCGCGTGGCGCCGGGTTCTGATATCCCGCGGTGACGGCAACGCTGCGGAGACCGCGGGCGTGACATGCCTGCGCCACGTCGATGGCGTACTCGTGGAAGATGACGGGGTCGTTGTAGGTGAACGCCACGCTCCGGCAGCCCAAGTCGATCGCGACCTGGGCGATGCGCGCAGGTGAGGCGGAATCAGCGAGCGTGTCGATCTCGCGGGATTTGCTGATGTCCCAGTTCTGGCAGAACTTGCACGCCAGGTTGCAACCAGCCGTCCCGAACGAGAGCACCGGAGTGCCGGGAAGAAAGTGATTGAGCGGCTTCTTCTCGACGGGGTCGACGCAGAATCCGCTCGAGCGACCGTAGCTGGTGAGGACGATCTCGCCGCCGTGCCGCGCGCGCACGAAGCACAGCCCGCGCTGCCCTTCGTGAAGCCGGCAGGCCCGGGGGCAGATATCGCACTGTACGCGGCCATCATCCAGGCGATGCCAGAACGCCGTGGACGCGGTGAACCGGTCTGCGGAATCGGGGGGAGGCGTGGTGAGCGCAGGCGGCATGCAGCGCGGCCCCGGGGAAAGTCGATACCCGAAACATGGAGGAGGTGGGGTGGTGATTTCCACGGGTGCGCGGTCTTCTCGGCGGGTCGTCGGGGCGACATGTTCGTGACCGGGCGTGTCCTGCGCTTTCGCGGCCATCACCAATACCCATCCCAATGACTCTCGGCGTCGGCTTCATCGGTTCGGGCTTCAACGCACAGTTTCATTTCAAGGCATGGCGCAGCGTACGCGACGCGGACATCCGCGGCGTCTGGAGCCCGAACGCCAAGCGGGCCGCCGCTGCCGCCCGGCTCGCCCGCGACCTGGATGTGGGGGACGCAAAGCCGTTCGCGAGCATCGCCAGTATGGTGGCGGATCCGGCGATCGACGCGATCTGGCTTTGTGGGCCGAACCACGTCCGGGTCGAGAACGTGGAGGAAATCGTCGATACGCTCAGACGCGGCCGCGGCAGACTCCGGGCGATTGCCTGCGAAAAACCACTCGCGCGTAACGTGCGCGAAGCCATGGAGGTGCGTCGCCTTGCGGAGTCAGCAGGGTTGGTAACCGGGTATCTGGAGAATCAGCTCTTCGCGCCGCACATCGAGGCAGGGAAGGCGCTGCTGTGGGCACGCGGAGCGGCCACGACGGGCCGTCCATACCTGGCAAGAGCGGCCGAGGAGCACTCGGGGCCCCACATGCCCTGGTTCTGGCAGGGGCGGTTGCAGGGCGGCGGCGTGCTGAACGACATGATGTGTCACTCGGCGCTGGTCGTCAGGCATCTGTTGACCGCGCCCGGCGAGTCCCTGGACTCGGTGCGCCCGGCGCGCGTGACGGGCCACATTGCGTCGCTGAAGTGGACGCGTCCGGAGTACGTGAAGCGCCTGAAGAAGACGATGGGCAGCGAGGTGAACTATCGAAAGGCGCCTGCCGAGGACTTCGCGAGCCTGACCATCGAATTCGACACCAGCGACGGCTACCGCGTGGTTGGCGAGGCCACGACCTCGTGGAGCTTCGTGGGTGCAGGCCTGCGTCTCTCAGCGGAGCTGCTCGGCCCGGAGTATTCGATGAAGTGGAATTCGCTGGACAGCGGCTTGTCGCTCTTTTTCAGCCGAGAGGTGCAGGGGAAGGCGGGCGAGGATCTGGTGGAAAAGCAGAATGCGGAGGTGGGGCTGATGCCGGTGGTCCCCGAGGAATGGGCCGCCTATGGCTACTCCAACGAGGATCAGCATTTCGTGCGCGCGTTTCTCGGCAAGGAGAAACCGCGGCTCAGCTTTGGTGACGGTGTGGAGGTGGTGAAGCTGCTGATGACCGCGTATCAGAGTGCGGAAGAGGGAAGGACGCTGGCCTTTCCCCCGAGAGGCATCGAGAAGTTCGTTCCGGCGGTGGCGCGGGGGAGATTCAGGCCATAGGGGAAGGCCATAGGCCATAGCTCACAGGCCATAGCTCACAGGCCATAGCTCATGGCCGCTCCAGTTCCCAGACGCGCACCTTTCCGTCGGCGGCGGCGTTGGCGAGGTATCGGCCGTCGGGCGAATAGGCGATCCCATAGACGCCCTTCACGCCGACGCGGCGGCGAGCTGTGATCGCGCGCTCGGCCAGGTTCACCGTCAGCAGGTTGAAGTCGACACCGACGGTCACCTCGGAAGAATCGGGCGCAAAGGCCATTGACAGCATTCCTGCCGCGTCGAGGGCGACCTCGCCCTGGAGAGCCCAGTCGCGCGGGGACCAGAACCGGACCTCGCCCGGCGGCCCGCTCGACGCGAGCGTCGAGCCGTCCGGCGCGACGCGGAGATTCGCGACCACGCCCTGATGCGCGGGGAACGATCCTTCCACGCCACCATCCGGAATTGCCACGCGATGGATGCGACCGGTGCCGCCCAGCAGGAGCGTGCGCTCGTCAGGCGTGAATGCCGCGTTGAGGATCCTTCGATCGAGCGCGCTCACCCGCGTCACCTCCCTGCCTGATTCGACCTCCCAGAGCGTGACGACGCGCCTGGTTGAAATGGTCGCAAGCAGACGCCCTGACGGTGAGAAACCGGACCAGATCTGTTTCTGGAGAATGCGGTCGGCATGGCCTTCCGGAAACGACCAGATCCGGACCGTCCCATCGCTCGAACTGGTGGCGAGCCATTTCTCGTCAGGCGAGAAGGAGATACCATTCACACTGTTGCGATGTCCGACGATCGTGCCCACGGCATGAAAGCCGGGCACGGACCAGAGGCGGATCTGGGCGTCCTGGCCACCTGACAGCAGGATTCGCCCGGTCCGGGTGAACGCGACGCATTGCGCGTGACGTCCATGGGCGGCGATGACGACTGGGGGCCGGGCCGTCACGGCCGCGACCTGCCGGAGGGTGTGAGTATCGATACTTGGACGCGGGCGCTCGCCTGCCATTCCTACACGGGAGCGGGAGCGCCGGCGCTGCGACGAGGACGGAACAGGATCAGGAAGAGAATCAGCACGGCGAGCGCACCCAGGGCTGGCACCTGCCACACCCCATGCCAGTCGTGCACGGTCTGCAGACACTGATTGGCAGCGGCGGCGGCGTCGCTGCACGCGGGATTGGCGACCGCATACCGACTGACCACGGCCCCGGACACGAACGCACCCACGAAGTACCCGACCCCGTTGGTGACGAAGTTGATGAGTCCCTGCGCCGCGGCGCGAATGCGCGGGCCGGCACGCTCATCGGTGTAGATCTGTCCGGCGACGAAGAAGAAATCATAGCAGGCGCCGTGGAGAACGATTCCTGCGTAGATGAGCCACATCCCCGTCCCCACATCCCCTGCGCCGAAGGCGAAATACCGGAGGGACCAGGCGAGCATTCCCCCGAGCATGATCGCCTTGATGCCGTACCGCTTCAGGAAGAAGGGCAGGAGCAGCATGAAGAAGATCTCGGACCACTGGCCGAACGTCTGGATGAACGCCGGCTCGGGCGCGCGGATCTCGTTCAGGAAAGGATTGGCGAATGTGTAGTAGAACTGCAGCGGAATGCAGAGCAGGAAGGAGCCCAGGACGAAGATCGAGAAGTCACGCTGCTCGAGGAGCTGCAGGGCGTCGAGGCCGAGGGCGTCACGTACGCTGAACGGGGCACCGGCGGCCTTGGGGGGCGTATGCGGCAGCATCAGGGAATAGAGGCCAAGGACGAACGAGGCCCCTGCCGCGATCCGCATTGGTGTGGCGAGCGGTTCCACGTGGAGCACCTTCCCGATGAGCGTGCCGGCAACAATCCATCCAATGGTTCCGAGGACCCGGATGAACGGGAAATCGCGCGCCGCGTCCTCCACGTGGTGAAACGAGATGGAATTGGTGAGGCTCAGCGTGGGCATGTAGCACAGCGCATACACGATCAGCAGCGGATAGAACGTCGCGAAGGTCGTCTGGGTGGAGACGAGCCACATCACGCCGCCACCGATGATGTGGAGGGCTGCCAGCAGTTTCTCGGTGGCAAAGAACCGATCGGCGACGATTCCCATGAAGAACGGCGAGACAAGCGCGGCAATCGCCGTCGCTCCGTACGCCAGTCCGACCTGCGGGTCACTGAAGTGGAGGGTCTGGCTCAGGTACGTGCCCATGGTGACGAACCATGCTCCCCAGATGAAGTACTGGAGGAACATCATCGTCGAGAGCTTCAGTCGAGTGGGCATGCAGTGGAGACAGGTGTAGAGGCCAGAGGCCACAGGCCATGGGCCAGGCGTGCTACTTCAGGACGCGGATCCGGATGTTGCGAAAGGCCAGCGTTCCATTGTGATCGCCCTGCATCCCGATGTATCCCGTCTTCGCCCGTCCGTAGTTGGCCCAGGGTGCGAACTTGCTTGCCTTCACCTTCGCCTCCCAGTCAGGGCTCCAGAGATCGTACTCGAGCAGCCTGGTGCCGTTGAGCCAGTGCTCCACGTGGGGGCCGTTCACGACGATGCGTGAGGCGTTCCATTCACCCGCCGGTTTCACCATGCCTGCCGGCGCGGGATACAGCCCGTAGTCCGAACCCGCCGACGTCAGGCGGCTCCGGCCGTCGGGCGCATTGGCGTCGTCGAGCAGCTGGTATTCGGGCGCACTCCAGTAGATGTGGTCGTATTCCTCCGTGGCGCGATAGAACACGCCCCCATTGCCCCCGGTCCCGATCTTCCATTCGAACTCCAGTTCGAAATTGCCGAACTGGTCCTTCGTCATGATGTCGCCGGTGGTATGGTCCTTGGCCAGTGTGCCGTCCACGATCGTCCAGCCGTCGGGAATCGCGGCCGACTGGTACCCCCGCCAGGCCTCGAGCGACGTCCCGTCGAACAGCGCGCGCCAGGATGCGCCCTGCTGGTTGCGCGGAGATTGCGGATCGACGTCCGGCGCTACAGCTGACATACCGTTGGTTGCGCGGTGCGAGCAGGAGATGGCGCCCAGCCACGCCAGTGCGGCCAGGCGGAGGGGACGCACCCGCCGGAATCCTGTGCGAGCGGAAGAGGGCAGCATGATCAGGAAGGTCAAGGTCGATCCAACGTAGGCCGCAGCAGGCCGGAGCGGAAGATTAGCCGTCGGCGGATGGAGATCGCACGAGCCCGTCATGGATGTGACGTGCATACCCAAGGCCGGTGGACGGACGCCAGGAGGCGCGAACCTCGAGCCCCGGATCGTAGTATCGTACTGGTGGCCCACGCGATGGATGCGCTCGTCCACACGGATTCGCCGCGGGACGCTGATCGCCCAAGGGCCGCGCGTCCGCCTGCCCGCCGGCTCGCGTACGCCGAAACCGACACGCCTGCACGAGGTCACCATGCGCATGTCTCAGGGCTCTCGCTTGCTGATTCGTCCCGCGTTCCGCGGTGTCGCTTTCACCCTCGCCCTGGCGGCGTGCGCAACCAATCCGGTCACCGGGAAGCGGGAGCTGTCGCTCATCTCGGAGTCGGACGAGATCGCCCTCGGCCAGCAGGGGAAGGAGGAGGTGGTTCGGACCATCGGGCTCACCGATGATCAGGCGCTGCAGGCGTACGTGTCGTCGTTAGGCATGCTGCTGGGGCCGAAATCGGAGCGTCCCGGCCTGCCGTGGTCGTACCAGGTGGTCGAGGATGCGTCGGTGAATGCCTTTGCGCTGCCCGGCGGCCCCGTGTTCGTCACCCGGGGGCTGCTGACCTACGCGAATTCCGAGGCACAGCTGGTGTCCGTGCTGGGACACGAAACCGGGCACATCACCGCGAAGCATCAGGTGCACGAAATGTCGCGGCAGCAACTCGCCGGACTTGCTCTCGGGGTCGGGATGATCGTGAGTCCGCAACTCCAACAGTTCGGCAATCTGGCCAGCGACGCCATGAACGTCCTCTTCCTGAAGTTCAGCCGGGATCAGGAAACGCAGGCCGACGACCTGGGATTCCGCTACACGCTGCAGGCGCAGTATGACCCGCACGCCATGGAACGCATGTTCGAGACCCTGCAGCGCATCAGCGACGCGAGCGGCGGAAAGACCCCGGGCTGGCTATCGACCCATCCAGACCCCGGTGACCGGGTCGCCAGGACAGAGCAGCGCATCGCCGCCGCGAGCCCACTCCCCAGCGGGCTGAAGATCGACCGCGACCAATACCTTCAGCACATCGGAGGACTCGTTTTCGGGGAGGACCCGCGTCTGGGATACTTCCGCGGCACGACATTCCTCCACCCAACGCTGCGATTCCGTCTTGATTTTCCCAGCGGATGGAAGACCGCGAACCAGGCGGACCAGGTGGTGGGGGTCAGCTCGGCGCAGGATGCGGTGCTGGTGCTCTCACTGGCGGGAACCACGCCTCCGTCCGAGGCCCTCACGACGTTCCTTGGCCAGCAGGGCCTGAGCGGACAGCGCACCGGCACCTCGAGCATCAACGGTCTGCCGTCTGCTGTCGGCTCGTTCACTGCCCAGACCGACCAGGGGGCCCTGAGTGGATGGGTGGCGTTCGTGAGTCTGAGCGGGAGTACGTACCGGATCCTCGGCTATTCCACGACGGCGATGGAGAGCCGGTACGATGCAGCGTTCCGACAGACGATGTCCTCGTTCCAGCAACTGACCGATCCGCAGGCACTGAACGTGAAGCCTCAGCGCATCACACTCGTGACGTTGCCGCGGGCCATGACGGTGACGGAGTTCAATCAGACCTACCCGTCGGTCATCCCCCTTGCCGAGGTGGCGCTGATCAACGGCGTGGAAGTGAACGAGTCGCTCGCGGCCGGGACCATCGTGAAGCGGGTGGTGGAGTAGGCGATAGGGCCAAAGGTCAAAGGCAAAGGCCAAAGGTCAAAGGCCAAAGGTCAAAGGCCAAGGCCAAAGGCCAAAGGCAAAGGCCAAAGGTCAAAGGCCAAAGGCTCAAAGGCCAAAGGCAAAGGCCAAAGGCCAAAGGTCATACGACACGCCCGGTTGACCATCCTCGTGATGGTTCCACCAAGAGCGGACCGTTCCCGGAGAATGTGTCGGGACCGAACAAAGTGACGCGCCTGACGCGCGAGACCCGTCCCGCGGGGAACAAGCCGAGCGATTTGGCTGGACGATCACCGGCTGAGAGGTATCACCCGACATTTGCGCATAGGCAGCAAGCGAGAACGGCAACATGCCACCGATCGGCCCGAAATGACGTGTGGCGAATTGGTCTTTCGCACTGTATTGTGTGGGCCGTTAGAGCCGTCACATGTGCCGCCCTGGGTGCGTGGGGTCCGCGCACGTTTCCACTCATGTCGAGGAGGAGCGAGATATGCCGAGAATGACGCGTGTATTGGGTGTCGCCGCCGCACTGACGTTCGTGCTCAACTCGACGACCCACGCACAGGCAAGTCGCGGGAGCACGACGGCGGCCGCGCAAGGCGCGTCTGCCGGAGGAGGCTTCAGGCCCGGCTACACGGACATTGGCCCGGTGATCGGGCTGGGCGGCATCGGCTCGGCCAGCATTTCCATTGGCGGACGCTTCGAACACGGCATCAAGACGCTTCCAAGCCTGAGCAACGGCGTCCTGGGCTTCGAAGTGAGCGCGGACTGGTGGCATTGGAACGGCTGCAATCCCTACGACTGCAGTGTCAGCTACATCCCCATTGGCGCCACCGCCAACTACCATTTCCATCTCGAGAACAACACCAAGTTCGATCCGTTTATCGGGTTGGGTCTGGGCTTTGAAGTCGTGAGCTGCTCCGGAGCGCTGTCGAATTATTGCGGGGCATACTCCTCGGGCCTTTACTTCATTGGTCGGCTCGGCGCCCGCTACTTCATGAGTCAGAGCATGGCGCTTTACGGGGACGTGGGAGCCGGCGCTGCCACGCTCAACGTCGGGCTGACCTTCAAGATGAAGGGCGGGCAGTAGAGGCTGTAAGTTTTGCGGTGAACCGGCGGTCGCCCCCGGTTCACCGCGTGGTTGGAACCGAGAATCGGGCATAGGTGACCGTCCCCCACACCGTGGGGACTCCCTTGCCACGCTGCCGCGCGCGGGCCATTACACACCGGCCACGTCGCGCACCATGCCTCTCGACATCGCCCGCGGCATCCGATTCGCCCAACTCGGGCTCCTCATCAACGCTGCGCTCGCGGTCTTCAAGCTCGTCGCCGGTGTGGTGGGGAACTCCTATGCGCTGATCGCCGACGGCGTGGAATCCACCGGCGACATCCTGTCGTCGGTGATCGTCTGGAGCGGTCTGCGCATCGCGTCGCGTGAAGCGGACGATGTGTATCCCTTCGGCTACGGCAAGGCCGAATCCCTCGCCGCCGCGACGGTGTCGCTGATGATGTTCGGCGCGGCCGCGGGTATCGCGATCGAAGCCGTCCGCGAGATCATCACTCCACAGCACGCCCCCGCGCCATTCACGCTCGTGGTACTGGTAGGGGTGGTGGTGGTGAAAGAGGTTCTCTATCGCCGGGTGGCCGCCGTCGGCAGAGACGTGGGCAGTGCGGCCATCACCGCGGACGCCTGGCACCATCGCAGCGACGCGCTGACTTCGGCGGCAGCGTTCATCGGCATCAGCGTCGCGCTGTGGAAGGGCCCGGGTTGGGAGTCTGCCGACGACTGGGCGGCTCTCGCGGCATCCGCGGTGATCGGATGGAGTGCGACCCGACTCATTCGACCCGCCGTACAAGCGCTCATGGACCGAACCGCCGAGCCGGAACTGCTCGAGCGCATTACACGGATCTCACGCGGCGTGGACGACGTTCAGGCAATCGAAAAGCTCAAGGTACGACGCGCCGGCCCGGGGTACTTCGTGGACCTCCACGTTCAAGCGGCGCCCGAGATGTCACTGCACGATGCCCACATCGTGAGCGGCAAGGTGAAGCGGGCAATCATGGGCGCGATTCCGGCGGTGCAGGGCGTGCTGATCCACATGGAGCCGCACGAAGAACGGGTCTGAGGGCTACTTCTTCCGCCTGCTCGCCGCGTCAACGCTGGACTTCGACCAAATCACGATGACCGTACAGGCCGACTGACCAGCGCCGGTGAACTGGATCGGCACGCTTGCTGACGAGTAGACCTCGATTGCGCCGACTTCCCACGGGGGCATGAGGCGGTCGAGATCACCCGGATACAGGGCTTCCCACGGTGCGTTGTCCACTACATAGCGCACACAACTGGTCAATCCCTGCCTGCGCGTCTCCTCGACGATGTACTCATTGCCATACGCTCCGCCTGGGGTAACGCGCAGCAACGGAATGGTACGGAACACGTCGGTGAGAACGTTCGGTGCACGCTTCATCACGTCGTCGCCGGTCACGAAATACCCGTTTCCTATGCGCTGCCGCGAGATGAATCCGAGGTTGTCCAGGCCCTTGTCCTGTTCGGCTTTCACCTCCACGGTGGGAAGCGGCTGAGCCGCCGGCTTGCTCATCGTGATGGTCACAGTCCTGGTGGCGCGGGTGGAGAGGTCGACGGGGACCTCAACCGGGGCGAACCCGATCTGGCGGGCGATCACGGTCTGGGTACCAGGCGGCAGCTCCGAAAGCGTGAATTCCCCGTTCTCCTTCGTCAGCGTGGCGCTCACGGCATTCCGAACGTCCACGCGCGCGCCAACCACAGGCTGCCCGTTGGCGAAAACCACTCGTCCCTGCAGGACCGCATCGCCTCGCTGGAGATTGAGCGCAGAGAAACGCTGACCGGTCGCCTTGTCGCTGGTACCCGGCTTGGACACGGAGCTATCCACCTGCGCGACCGTCTTGGCGTTGCCGATGCGCAGCCCCTGAATCCTGAGCGGCGTCGCCTCGATCCGAATCGGCACTTCGGCGGTGGTGATCCCCTTCATCTCAGCCTGAAGCGTCCCCTCGACGTCCTTGGGCAGCCCGCACACCCGGAAGACACCATCGGCTCCGGTGGTGGCATCCATGACCCGGGGAACACGCCGCAACCCCGACGTGATCGAGATCTCCGACCAGGCGAAGGAGACGCGGCTTCCCTGGACCGGCGCATCGGTGTCCGCATCGAGGAGCCGTCCGATGATTGCCGTCGGTCCCAGCGCGCGCCGCGCCGGAGGACAGGAGACAGCGACCAGCGTCTCGCTCGATGGAACCGCGAGATCGAGGATCTTGCTGTCGTTCTCGTGGAGTTCAAAGGAATCCGTCACCATCGTCACCCCGATGGAATCGAGCAGGGCGTGCTCGACACCCACGCGATGCATTCCCGGAGGGACGCTGTCGATGCGATAGCGCCCGGACTCGTTGGTGAATGACATGCGGGTGGTGCCGACGACGTGCACGGCAGCGCTCTGGAGCGGGGCCATATGCACGCTGTCGTAGACCGATCCGGTGATCGAGGCGAGCGCACTCTCCGGCGCCTGGGTGCTGTCAGATCGGGGCTGAGCGCTGTCCGCGGGCGGTGCCGTAGGGGACGTGGGTGGTTGAGCGGGCGGCTTGGAGGGGGGTTTGCCGCCCTGCGCGCCGAGATTTCCACCGGCGCTCAAGAACAACGCTGCGAGCACGACGGACGCCAGGCGGCGTTCGAAGGGCGATGTGCGCGATTGGCGATACGAGGACAGTGCTGACATCTCGAGCTGATCGGGCTGCGGGTTCGCGGATACTTCCAAGATTGACAAACCGGCCCCCACCTGGCCAGTGACAAACCGGCCCCCACCTGGCCAGTGACAAACCGGCCCTCACCTGGCCAGTGACAGTCCAGCCCCCGCCGGCATACCCCGGCATGGGCCGATTGGTAGCAAGATACCAGCTATCGGCTGTGAACAGCAGCGAACAGTTGTCAGCGGACAGCCATCAGCTGTGAGGGTGCAACCCTCCGCCCATACCCGCCAGCTACCATAACCCACGCCAGTCCCGAAGCGCTCCCTGGATGCGTCGTTTCGCCACGACGAGCGAGGGGTGACACGCGCTCGGGTACTCCGCTCAGGGCCGCTCCTGGAAGGGCGAGGTCGCGGCGCCCGTGGTGTTCGCGCGCTCAACCCGGACCTTCTGCCGCATCGTCTGGCCGCCAGCGGTCACGGAGACGATGTAGTCACCGGGGGCCACGGCGCCGCCACCCGCTGCGCCGCCGAAGCCGACGGGTCCAAGACCAAGATTCGTGAGGAAGTTGAAGGCCGCGAATCCACTGGCAGCGGGCTTTCCAGGGAGCTGGAAGAGCTGGATCACCTGGAGGAGACCGTTCTGATCCATGCCGGGCGTGCCGGCCCCGCCCGCACGACCGCCGCCTGCGGCGCCGCCGCGACCACCCCCACGGCCCGCCTGTTCGGCCGGCCTTGGGTTCCATGGCGGTGGCGGTCCGAAGCCCCCCGGTCCCGCTGCGCGTCCGCCCCCGCCGAACATTGCGAACAACGGCGTGAGGTCGCCGGTCTTCGCCAGTTGCCGCATCATCCCGAGCATCATCGTGTTCATGCCAGCCTTCTCGAGGGAATCGAGCACGAACACGATCCGCTGCATCTGTGCGACTGAGTCACGGTGCTGCGCTATGGACAGCGGCGGACGCTTTGGTGGCTTGCCCTGGAACCCCCACGCGACGCGGCTGATTCCGGGCGCCCCCGGTCCGTTGAGCACCTGCATCGTGTCGCCGGCGGCGTCGATGATCGCCACGCGGACCTGTGACTGGCGCGTAGCCAGTCGATACGCGATGACAGCGCCGTAGGGCGGGCTCGTTCCCTCGAAGACCATGTTCCCGGTGGATTGTCCCTCCACGGGCACGTCGCCGAACTCGTACGAGGTGAGTGGTTCGAACAGGTGGGCATCCTGGGCCATGATCTGGGGCGTGACCTGCTCGAGCGCCGAGATGTCGACGATCCAGATTCCACGACCGTGTGTCGCTGCGATCAGCTCGTGATCGCGCGGATGAATGCGGAGATCGTGTACGGGCACAGTGGGCAGTCCGGTCATGAATCGCTGCCACGTCTGTCCCAGGTTGGCCGAGACGTATGCGCCGACATCGGTGCCGAGGAAGAGCAGGTTCCTGTTGACGAGGTCCTGCCGGATGACGTGGACGTAATCCGGCCCCCCTCTCGGCAGGTTTGCCACGATGGACCTGAAGGTCCTGCCGAAGTCCGTCGTCAGGTATGCGTAGGGTGTAAAGTCGCCGTTCCGGTGGTTGTCGAAGGTGACGAAGAAGGTCATCGAATCGTGCGGTGACGGCTCGATGCGCGTGACGTACGTGCCGGCGGGGACTCCCGGGAACCGCCCGGTGAGTTCCTCCCACGTGCCGCCGTCATTGCGGGTGAGCCAGACGCGGCCGTCGTCGGTGCCGGCGAACAGAATCCCCGGCCGGATCGGCGACTCGTTGAGCGAGACGATCGTGCAATAAGTCTCGGCGCCGGTAGCGTCATTGGTGATGCCGCCGGTGGTTCTCATCGAGACGCGGATCTTCATGGTGTCCGCGGTGGTGAGATCGGGCGAGATCGGAAACATGTCATCGCCCCGCTTCGTGGACTTGAGTACACGATTCGCGCCGAAGTACAGGGTCTGCGGGTTGTGCGGGGAGATGAAATAGGGCGAATTCCAGTTCCAGCGCAGGTCGAGGGCGGTGGAATCGGCGCGCTGACGGGCACGGATCCCGGCGACCTGCTTCTTCTGCGCCTTCGTCGCCGGCTTGGTGGTATCCGGGAAGTCGACGAGGAGGGAATCCTCCCACATGTCGTACGCAGGGCGCCACTGCGGTTTCACGAGGCTGACCCGTTCACCGGTCGCGTAGTTCAGGCGCCCGACCGATCCCCCCTGTGATTCGCTGTAGATGATGTTGGGGTCCGTGGGGTCCTGCTGGGTGACGAACCCGTCTCCACCGCCGACGTTGAACCACATGCTGTTGGTGATGGGGCCTTGCCGGCGCCGGCTGGGCCCGCACCACGATCCGTTGTCCTGGAGTCCGCCGCAGACGCGATACGGCACCTGCATGTCGAAGCTGATGTTGTAGAGCTGCCCGATGGGGAAGACGTTGGGGAAGACGTACGTTCCACCCTGGTCGAAGGAGATGGCGACGCCTCCATCGTCGCCAACGATCATGCGGTCGGGATCGACGGGATCGATCCACATCGCGTGGTGGTCGACGTGGATGCCGACCGTCGCATTCATCGGGGTGCGTCCGCCGTCGTTCGAGACGAGCACCGGAGTGGACGACCAGTACACGCGATCGGGGTTCTTCGGGTGGACTCGCACCTGTGAGTAGTAGAACGGCCGCGTATTCTGGTTGCTGGTGCGGGTCCAGGTGGCGCCGCCGTCGTCGGAGCGGTACAGCCCACTGGGCGCCTCCTGTCGCGGCTTCCCGGGTGCCGGCTTGGCGTTAGGCGCCGTATCGGCCTCGACCATGGTGTACATGATCTTTGGATTCGAGAGCGCGATGGCGATGGAGATGCGCCCCTTGGTGGTTTCGGGGAAGCCGCCGCCCTTGACCTCGGTCCAGGTCTTGCCGGCATCGGCCGACTTCCACAGTGCCGAGCCCGGCCCGCCGGAATTCAGGAAGTACGGGCCACGCACCCGTTGCCAGCTGGCGGCCCAGACCACATCGGGATTGGACGGGTCGAGCGCCACATCCACCACGCCGGCCCTGTCCGAAATGAACTTCACCAGCTGCCACGTCTGCCCGCCGTCCCCGGTCTTGTAGAGCCCGCGCTCAGGACTGGCGCTCCACGGCGCGCCTAACGCGGCGACGTAGACGATGTCCGGGTTGGTGGGATGGACCACGATGCGGCCGATGGCCTGGGTCCGCTCGAGCCCCATCAGTTTCCAGGTGATGCCGCCGTCCATCGACTTGTAGACCCCGCCTCCGGGTGAGATCGTGTTCCGGGAGTTCGGCTCGCCGGTGCCGGCCCACACCTGCATGGTGTCACTCGGCGCGATCGCGAGCATGCCCATCGCCACCACGCGCTGGGTATCGAAGACCGGTCGCCAGGTGACGCCGTTGCTGGTCGACTTCCAGATCCCTCCTCCCGCAGCCGCGGCGAAAAACGTCTTGGAGGGCGAGGGAAGCCCGGTCACGTCGGAGATTCGACCCAGTGTGTTCGCCGGCCCGACGTTACGCCATCGGAACGAGGCAATGGTCGTGGAGTCGAACTCGAAGGGCATCCCGCCGTTCTGTGCGAACACGGGCGAGACCGTAGCGGTCACGAGTGCACCGATGACGATGGATCTGAGGAAAGGCGAGCGCGGCATGGTGGAGAAAGGGGGAAGGGCCGAGGGCCAGGAGGAACCACACGAGCTCAACGAACAGCAGACGCGAGCGCGTAAAGCATAGCGATTTGCTGGTCGGTGCGCTCGCGGGCCGCATCCGAGTCGCTCGCGCCGAGCATCGGCTTCGGCCGCTTTACTTCTCCACCGTGATGGCCTTCTCTGCCCGGACGACATTCCCACCGCCGGCATCCAGCTCGAGTTCCATGAGGTAGGAGCCTGGTCCCAGCGTCGAGAGATCGACCACCACCGATCGCGGTGACAGGGACGTGCCTCTGGCCGACACGTCCTGAATGCCGACCGTGACCGGCTTTGCCTCGCGGACGAGGCGCAGGGCGATGAGTCCACGCCGGAGCCATCCGCCGGATGCGTCCTGGGGAGCCACGGTGATGGACACCGCGATCTGTTCACCCGCCGGGCTGGTGTTGTAGGCCTCCCAGTAGACGCCCACGCGCCCGCCCTGGGGGACGCGGCGGGATGAGAGCATGTGCGGGAGTGCATCGTCGAGCCGGTTCGGCATGCCATCATATGGCTCGAAGAGGAGCAGGTCGGAGATCTGCACGCGCGAGTTGAGCTGATCGCTTCCCCGGACACCGTAGCGCGCCCGCGCCAGCGTCTTTCGCGTCGTGGCGGCGACCTCGGTGCTCATCAGCATGGATCCCCACGCCGTCGTGGCGGTGAGCACACCGCGATCAGTCGGATGCTCGGCGTGCACGATGGTGGCGTCGGCGGGATCGCCTTTGGTCAGGACGAGGGAGGCACTCAGCTGCCCCGGAATTCTGGCTGCCGCGGAGAGCGCCGAGTCTGCGGCAACGGACCACGCCACGACGACCAGCGCCGAGTCCCCGCGTCTGAAAAGGGCCTCCTGATGTCTGAGGGGCAGAAGCCGTCTGGCGTACGCCGGCGCGTAGCGAGCCGGCACCGGCGGAATGCCCTTGCTGCGCCATTCCTCGGAATCGCTCGCGGCGGGATTGTCGAGCACCCGTTCCGCGGGAATGTAGGGATGCGCCGGCATGGGCTCGTGTCCGACAACGGATACCTGCATCGGTCCCCAGGCGCCTCCTGAATCCCCTCGTCGGCTCCAGGCAGTGGGCCAGCCATAGCGCAGCAGCATCTCCCGCTCGTCATCCGTGTAGTCCGACTGATACGTCGACGGTGCGTCGGTGACGAAGAAGGCCATCATCTCGCGGGCGTAGTATTCCGTGCGGGCGTCGTTCCCTGGCGACGACAGCATCGGCCTGGCGAGCCACCAGAGGCGCCGCTCCAGCGCGAGGCGAGCGGTGCAGGACGAATCGCCGTACTGCCGGAGCATGGCGTCGTCGAGCAGAAGCTTCATGTCGCGAAAGTCGCAGCTCTCGCGCGATCCCATGCGAGCAAGGGCGACCGTGAATGCAGTGTCCGCAGCGGCGTAGCGTCCCGCGACGTGCAAGGCGAAACCTTGCAGGGCGCTGCACCACCATTCCCGCAGGGTGCACGAGCGCGCCACGGCCACGGCTTCGTCGAATCGCTCCGACTCGGTCAGATAGCGAACGAGCTGTCCCGAGATCCACCGGTCGTTGGGGAAGGCGCGATCCGCCGAGTCGAGTCGGAGAATCAGGCGGGTCCGCGCGTCGCTGATGGAGCGAGGTTCGGGCGGCGGATCAGGCTCGGACTCATCGTACCAGTAACAGAATCGACCGATTCGCACGTCACAGGTGTTCTGCGGTGCGCGCCAGCTGTGCCATGACGGGAGATGCTGCCGACGGTAGAACTCGAAGTCTTCCTGGGCGTTCTGCAGCGCACCCAGGGATGGGGCGGTCGCCGGAGGCGCCACCGGACGAACATCGAGCACCTGGGCGGGCAGTACGGCCGGAGGAGCAAGTACCGCGATCCCCAGCACCGCCACGAGACCATGTCGTACCGGACGTGAAGACATCGTATGCAGAGGGTACGTTATCAGTAATGTGTAGGAAAGGTGTTGGAGCATTCTGTGCAAGGATGAGGCAGGTCGCGATGCCTCACCTTCAACGTTGCGTCGGGACGGCAGCGGCCGCGCCTCCATCGGCAGGGCGGTGTGCCACGACACTCCACGGATCGGAGTCAGCATGCGCGCAACCAGGCGATCGCCTCCCCGAATTCACGAACTGACAATCAGGCTAAGCGACGTGGAGCCGGCAGTTTGGCGGCGTCTACGGGTGTCGTCGGGCGCCACGCTCGAGCGGGTCGCGCGGGTGTTCGCCGTGGCGATGGGGTGGACCGCCGGGCGCCCGTACGCGTTCACGGTTGGTGCGCTCCGCTATCAGGGGAAGGGAGCCCGCGGGGAGTGGCGCGAGCTCGGGATCCAGGTGCGACTCCGCCAGCTACTGCCGGACGCGGGTTCCGAGCTCGAATTCGAGTATGGGAACGGTCACGTGTGGCACCTGATGGTGCGGCTGGAGCGACTGCTCCCACCAGACGATGCGGCACGCACGCCCCTCTGCGTGAGCGGTGAAGGAAGCACGCCGCCGGTCGACGTGGGAGGTCCTTGGGCGTACGAGGAGTGGCGCAGCGGCGACGGTTTGGATGCCGGGGGCACTGTCCGGGGAGAACTTGCGGAACTGGAGGGCGTCGCTGAGCGTCATCCGCAGGTGCGGTTCAATCCCGATGTGGTGAATGCGGAGTTGGATCGGCTCAAGCTGAAGTAGTTCGTGTCGCTCGCTCACGGGCTTGCTCTCGCTCCCTGATGCGCCTCGTTTCCCTCTGTCCTTCCCTGACCGAGCTCCTGTTCGACCTGGGCGTCGGCGACCACGTGGTGGGGCGCACGAAATTCTGCGTTCATCCGGCCGATCGCGTCGGTCAGGTTGAAAAAGTGGGCGGAACGAAGAACCCGAAGATCGAACGTATCATCGAGCTGGTACCCGATCTGGTGTTCATGAACGCGGAAGAGAATCGGGTCGAGGATGCGCGAGCGCTGGAACGCGCCGGAATTCACGTGCACTCGTCCCTGCCGCGCACTCCGGCCGAGACCGCAGCGATGGTGCGATCGATCGCCGCCGCGGTGGGTCGCTCGGACGCGGGCGAGGTGATCGCGCACGACATCGAGACCCGGGCCCAACGCGTGCGCGACGCCGCCAGCGATCGGGCGCCCGCGCGGTTCGTCTATCTCATCTGGCGGAAGCCCTGGATGTCGGTGAGCTCGGATACGTTCGTGAGCTCGCTGCTTCAGCTTTCCGGCGGCGTGAACGCGTTCGGGGCGCGCGATGACCGCTATCCGACGGTGGACCCGTCCGAGATCGCGGGGGCCGATCCGGATCTGGTGCTGCTGTCCACCGAGCCCTTTCCCTTCACCGAGCGACACGTGGAGGAACTCGCTTCAATGACTGGCCTTCGGCGCGACCGGTTCCGGATCGTTGACGGCGAGCTGCTTTCCTGGCACGGATCGCGCACCCCGCGGGGGATCGACTACGCTGACGAGGTGATCAGGAGCGCGATCAACGCGTGAGCACACCTGCGTCGATGACGAACTGCGCACCGGTGACATAGCGAGCGCGATCCGAGGCGAGAAAGAGCACCGCATTGGCCACGTCTTCCGGTTCGATCCATGGTACGGGCAACAGGTTGCCAGCCGATCGCTCGGCGACTTCGCGTGGCGTGGTTCCCTCGAGCATCGCGAGTCCATCGTTCATGGGGGTGTTCACGCCGGTGGGGTGCACCGAGTTGACGCGGATGTTGTACGGCGCGAGCTCGATGGCCCACGATTTGGTGAGGCCGGTGAGCCCCCACTTCGACGCGGCATAGTGGCTGAGCCGGTTCATCCCGCGAAAGCTGGCGATCGACGCGTTGTTGATGATCACGCCCGCGCGCTGGGCGATCATCACCGGAATCACGCGCCGCGCAACGAGCCAGCTTCCCTTGAGGTTGATGTCGATCATGCTGTCCCAGGCTTCCTCGGAAAGCTCGTGGGCGAGACCGTACGCGCAGATTCCGGCGTTGTTGAACAGAATGTCGATGCGTCCCAGACGATCGACGGTGGCCGACACCGCCGCGGTGATCGCGGCATCGTCACGCACGTCACCGGCGAAGGTCAGGCACGTGGAGCCCAGTTCCGCGCACGCGCTCGCGAGGGAAGCGAGATCATCGGACGAGGCGAGCGGATACCCGGGATACTCCAGCGGACGTGCGACGTCATAGGCGGCGATGTGCGCCCCTGCGGCCGCGAGCGCGAGCGCCGTCGCACGACCCTGTCCGTGGGCCGCGCCGGTGATGAAGGCCACTCGTCCGGTGAATTCTGCCATCGTGTGACTCCCTGGCATTCCGTCCTGTGAGATGGCGGCGCGATCAATCAGGTTCCGGTGCGCCGGTAGGGTTCCAGATAACCATCGAGATCGACGCGCAGCGCATCATTGAACAGGTTGGTGGCGAGCATGATACAGCCGAACGCGGTCAGGGCGACGATCTCCTGCGGGGAGAACCGCGAAGCCAGCCGGGCGTAGAGGTCGTCTGACACCCCTTTCGCGTTCTTCGCCATCTGGCGGCCGAAGGCGACGAGCAATTCCTCGCGGTCGTCGAAGATCAACGCATCGGGATCCTCGCCGGCATCGATGAGGATTCGGCGGAAGAAGGTGGAGCAGATGAGACAGTCCACCTCGGTGGAAATGGCGTGCGCGAAGATGGTTGTGGCCCGTTCGCCGAGGAATGGCCGCACGGTGTCGCGAAGCGGATACCATTCCATGAGTGCATGAAACGCAGGCAGCGAGTGAAGCAGGGTGCGCTTCATGTTCGTCATGCGTCCATAGCGTCGCTCGTGCTCATCGCACGCCGCGCGCGCCTCCGGCGGTGCACTCTCGCAGCGGAGCGGTTCAATCCGTGCCATCGTGGTACCTCACCCGTGCTCGAGAATCGTGCCGGTGCCCATCGGCTTCGAGTGCTTGCAGCCCACCGGATCTGTGGAGTCGGAAGCAGCAATGGGTCAGCAGGGGCCCGTGCTGTCCGGTGACGGTCCGCGGCGCGGAAACATAGCGAAAGCCCGCCGCCGGCCGCATCTTCGCCGCGAGCGCAGCCCAGCCCGGTGACCGACCAGACTTCCCTCGACGAGATTCGCAGGCGACTCGGCGACCGCTACGAGATCGAGCGCGAGCTCGGTCGCGGCGGCATGGGCGCGGTGTATCTCGCCCGCGACCTGCGGCTGGATCGGCCGGTCGCGCTGAAGGTGCTTCCACCCGAGTTCGCGGGCGATGCCACCCTGAGGGAGCGCTTCCTGCGGGAGACGCGGACGGCGGCGTCGTTCTCGCATCCCAACATCGTTCCGGTGCACGCGGTCGAGGAGCGTGACGGACTGCTGGCATTCGCGATGGGGTACGTGGAGGGGGAGAGTCTGGCGGAGCGCATGCGGCGCGCCGGGCCCCTCGACGTGCGCGGGATCGTGCGCCTGCTGCAGGACATCGGCTACGCGCTGGCGTACGCGAACGGCCGGGGTGTGGTGCATCGCGACATCAAGCCCGACAACGTGATGCTCGAGCGTGCCACCGGCCGTGCCCAACTCATGGACTTCGGCATCTCGCGGCCCATCACCGCCCCGGTCGGCACGCAGGGGATGACGCGGGTGGGCGAAGTGGTCGGCACGCCCGAGTACATGAGCCCGGAGCAGGCGTCGGGAGACACGGTGGACGGGCGGAGCGACCTCTATTCGCTCGGCCTGGTGGCGCTGTACGCGCTCACCGGTCGTCCGGCGATCACCGGAGACTCGACGCAGCAGATTCTCGTCAGGCAGCTCACCGAGATGCCGCCCCCCGCGCGGACGCTCCGACCGGATCTCCCGGAAGCGTTAGGCGAGGCGATCGACCGCTGCGTGGCGAAAAGGCCCGACGACCGGTTCGCCTCGGCCGAGGCACTGGTCGAGGCGATCGACGTCGCCCAGCTGGCGGCGGCCGAGATCCCGGTTCCCATCCGGCTGTTCGCACAGGAAGCGGGGACGCTCGGCCTGGTGCTGGTGTTTCTGGCGCTCACCAGCTGGCTCACCCTTCGGACCCTTCGCAAGGAGGTCGGAGCGACCTACGCCCTCCTTCCGACGATCATTCTGTTCGTGATTGCCATGACCCGGGCGCTGCTGGTGTCGTCTGCCGCCCGCCGGCTGGCGGTGCTGGGGTTTCGGCCCGCCGATGTGTCCAGGGGGCTGCACGCCGTGGTCGACGAACGCGAGAATCTCCGGCAGCAGCTGCGGGCCGATCCCGACACCAGACGCCGGCGGCGCAGAACGGTCGTGATCGCGGTGCTGTTGCTCCCGGTGGCATTCGTGCTCATCCGGGCCTCACTGAACGTGCGGATCTCGCTGGGCACGGGCGCCAGCGTCAACCGGAGCGGCGATCCGGGAGCGGTGGGGGGGGCGTCGTTAGGTCGCTTCGTGATGGCGGCGTCGGGACTGAGCCTCCTTGGCGTCAGCTTCCTGCTCCTGGTACGCGGTCCGTTCCGCATGCCGATCGGCGAGCGCCTGTTCCGGCTGGTGTGGCTGGGGCCGATCGGCCGGGCGTTCATCCGGGTGTCGGCGCGCGGAGTGGGAAGCGCACACGGCGGGACGGGGCGAGCGGTTGCGGGCGCCACGCCCGCGGCGCCGGTACAGGTGACCGGGCACCGCCTTGCCGCGCTCGAATCCCGGGTGAAGGCGCTCGAGCAATGGCGGACGGGGAAGGAGCGCTGACCGGCTACGCCTCGGCCTTGCTCCACTTGAAGAAGATCACGCTGATGGCGGTGAACGCGATCACGGCGCCGCCCACGCTCATCATGACCCCGGCGAGCTGATGATCATCGTGCGAGGTGATGCCGGGGAACGGAGGCGCCAGCTCGAAGATGCCGTACAGCGGGTGGTCGCTGTAGACGAGGAAGCCGACCAGACCGAACATGATGGGGCTGAACATCATGCCGACGACCAGATAGCCGATCTTGAGCGGCGGCGAGAACCGCGGGTGGGCCGGCGAATCGAGAATGACCGGCCACCAGAAGAGCAGCCCGGCGGCGATCCAGACGAGGTCGATGGCGAGCGAGCCGAACTGGGTCCGCATCAGGGTGTCGACGACCGGTGGCAGGTGGGTCACGAGCACCACCGCATTGAACAGGATCAACGAACGACCGGGCGCTGTCAGGCGGCAGAACGCCCTCGCGAAGCGGGATTCCCGGTCGAGGATCGCGAGGGCATCGTGGGAGAGGCCGCGCAGGAGCAGCGGCGGCGCGACCAGACACATGAGCAGGAACTGCAGCATGTGCGCACTGGCGAGATAGCCCGCGCCTAACGTGCCGAGTGGCCAGTCGAGCGCGATCCAGAGCAGCACCAGTCCGAGCAGGAAGAAGGGGTGCAAGGGCGGCGGGCGCTGTCCCGATCGGTCTGCGGCGGTCCTGTTCCACAACCAGACGAGGATGAAGACGAGCCCGATGAACAGCCAGACGCCCGGGTAGGGACGCCAGGTCCACGACCACGGCAGGTTGGACGCGCTGCACCACCACTGCATCAGCGGGGGCGATGCTCGGCCAGCGCGGCTTCCAGGTCGGCGTATTTCACGACGTGGGCGCGCGCCTCCACGGAACCGGCGCGCGCAAAGGACAGATACAGCGTGGCCGAGTCGCCGGCAGCGAGCTTCTGGCGCAGCGACATCAGCATCACATGGCGCGCACCGGGTACCAACCGCGTTTCGGTGTGGGCCGGAATGGGAATCATGGTGAGCGGCACCATCTTCTCCATGGACCCGGTCTGCATCGACTCGTGCAGTTCGGCACGCATCGCCACCTCGGTGGCCACGGCGACGAGCGTGTCCTCCTGGGGCGTGTCGTTCCTGATGGTGAGGTAGAGCGCCGCTTCGCTCTGGGCCGCCGGTTCGGGAATCACCGCCTGGGTCACGACCATGCCGCCCATCTTCACCTCGGGCGCCACTCCGGGTGGAGGTGCCACGGCGACCCGGTTCGCACGGGCGGCCGCCGCCAGCTCCCGGCGGATGGTTGCGCCCGTCGAGTCGCGTGCCAGCTTCGGGAGGTCGTTCGCCCAATCCTCCTGGCGGATGCCGAAGGGATACTCCAGGTAGCCGTATCCATCGCGCGCGAAAGCGAACACCTGCGCCGCGTGTCCCACGAAGTAGTCGGCGCTGTCGCCGGGGGCGTCCTCACGCTGCGCGGGGGCGACGCCAAGCATCAGCTGCACCTTCCTGAGCTCGTCCTTCGTGCCGGTGAGTCCCACAAACGACGGATCGAAGTTCCCGAGCCATTCCTTGAGGCGCTGTGGCGTGTCGCGGTCCGGATCGGTGGTCACGAAGACCAACTGGATGACTCCGCGCTCCTCCCAGGGCATCTGCTTCATCACGGCCGCGATGTTCGCCATATGCAGTGGGCAGACGTCGGGGCAGTGGGTGTAGCCAAAGAACAGCAGCGCCACCTTGCCCTGAGTTTCGCGCACGAAGTCGTACGGATGCCCGTTGAAGTCGGTGAGCGTAAAGGACGGTTTGCTGAGCGGGGCGCTCAGGGCGACGCCGCGATAATCGGAGACTGCCCCCGCGCGGTCGTTCGTGTTTCCGGTGCAGGCAGTGGTAACGAAAACGGCGATGGCCGCGACGACGCGGCCATGGGCGAGACGAACGGACGGAAATGTCGGCATGGCGGTGCAGCAGGTTCGGTGCGGCAGGCTCGGGTACCCATGACAAGCTATAGGGAGAAGGCCATGGGCCATAGGTCAAAGACCACAGGCCATGGACCATAGCTCACAGGCCATAGCTCACAGGCCAATGGCTGGCTCATGACATTCTATACGAACGTGCCTGTAGGAAGTCGGCGCGTGCCGCTGTTCGCACGTCTTGCCAGTGGGTGGCGCAACCTGACGCGGCACAGCTCGTCGTGTCGCTGGTAGCGAGCTGGGTGCCCGCGCGTCGCGCGATGCGGGTCGATCCGCTGGTGGCGCTGCGGCACTGACCCGCCAACGCGAACGGGGAGCGAGTCTGACTCGCTCCCCGGGGTCACCGCGATCAGGACCGGTGTTCGCCGGCCCCTGTCACTCGTCAGGGTTGCTTTGTCGCGTCAACCTTCCCGTGGAGCACGGAATCGGGGCCGGTGGTGGTGTAGTGCGCATCGAAGGTTCCCACCAGCTTCCCATCCTGCAGCCGCATCACGGCATTCGTGGTGACCATCACACCCTTGCGGAGTACGCTCTCGTACGGTCCCATCGACGTGACGATGCTGTCCCCGCTCACGGACATGATCTTCACCGGGATCGCGTCGCGATCGGGGAATTTCGCCATCCACGACGTTGTGTCAGCGGTGGCCGTCAGGACGTACGTCGCGAGCGTGCTGTCGCCCGCTTCATTGAGTCCCTTCACGTCCCAGGTACCGGCGACGTCAGCGACGGAAATCGATGCCGGCATCATCGCGGCCGCCATGCCGGAATCGGCAGCGGGCTGCTGCTCCGACTTCGCGCAGGCTACGAGAAGCGCGGCAGAAGTGAGGAGAGCGAAACGGCGCATGGTGCAGCTCCTATGTACGAGGTTGGGTAATGCGAATGGCCTATTTACATAGCTCCGCCCGGAGCGTTCGTCAACAACCGGCGCGGGCTGTCTCCGACGCACCTGGTCGAGGATTGCATACCCGTACTGCACTACTGGCAGGTATGACCGCCGGCGAGGGCGACAGCCGTGGCCGGTACGTGACGACAGACCGGCCGATTGATCAACGCTACATCGCGGTCTCGGTCGCAGGCGCCGACCCCGTGGCGCGCTCGCGCCGCGCCGCTCGCAACAGCGACCAGGACGTGTACAGCACGACCACGACGACCAGCCACTGCACCGCATTGAGGGGCAGCGACTTCACGATGAAAGCGGCGATCAGGACCGCCGGGACGCCGCCAATTGCCAGGCCGAGTGCGGTCTTGAGGTGGAAGGCTCCGGTGCGGGCAAAGCGCGCGCTGGCCACCGGCATCAGGAACGCGCAGGAGCACATCATGATCGGGAAGGCCGCTTTCACATTCATGCCGACGAGGCTGATCAGGATCATGCAGGGCGCGTAGAGTCCGATGCCGATGGTCATGAGGGCGCCGAGGACGAAATTGCCGGCGATTGCGACGCCAAGCAAAACCCCGGTGACCCCGATTGCCTGTCCTCCCACGGGCTGCCCACGAAGCGCATAGGCCGCCATCAAGCCGGCGGCCGCCAGCAGGCAGAAACCCATTCCGAGCTGAACCATCCGCCGCGGCCATTTCGAGACCACGCCGGCGCCAAGCCAGGCGCCCAGAATCGAGGCCCCGATCATGGCCATCAGCGTGGTGGGATCCACGGGGACGATCCGGGTGAAGATGTAGGCTTCGGCGATCGTTGGAAGGGTGTGCCCGATGGTGAGCGTACCGGGGATCCACTCGTCAGGCACCATCTTGAGAAAGCGGAAGATGGAGGTGGTGGGGGCGTACGAGCCGATCCCGAGCGTATCGAAGAAATTGGTGATGAATCCTGTCCCGAGCCCGATGGGAGTCGGGGTGTTGCTCTCGCCGGCCGCTTCGTGCCGCTTCTTCGCGATCGCCCGGACGAAGATCACCAGGTAGTAGAGGGTGAACCCTCCCAGCGCGACGAGGAGGAGGAGCTTGGCGAGGGAGTTGCCCGAATTGGGATCCATGGGGAGAAGCGCGGGGGTGTCTTGGAAACGTTCGGCCTGCTCTAGTCAATGCGTTTGGTGGCCGGTGCGCTAGAGGGGGCGGAGAGACGTCAGAGGCCAGATACCAGAGGCCAAAGGCCAAAGGCCAAACGCCAAAGGAGGTCAGAGGCCAGAGGTCGAGGCCGGAACCGTTGACACGGTATGACCGACAGCGCACGATCCTGCCACCAACTTCCTTCGCGACCACACCCATGCGTCCCTCGATGCTCTGCCCGCTGTTGCTCGCGCGTCTGACCGCGATACTCACTGTCATAGCCCTCGCAGGCGCTCCCCTTTCGCTGCACGCTCAGGCGGGCACCACCGCCCACTGGGACTCGGTCGCGCGCGACGTCTTCAAGGAACTGATCGAGATCAATTCCGAGGACAGCGACGGCTCGACGCTGAAGGTGGCGGAGGCGATGGCGGCTCGGCTCAAGGCGGCGGGGTTTCCGGACTCCGACGTCGTTGTGCTGTCGAACGCCCCGCGAAAGGGCAACATCGTGGCGCGACTGCACGGCAGAAACACGGGGAAGAAGCCGATTCTGCTGCTCTCGCACATCGACGTGGTGGAAGCCAAACCGGCCGACTGGACGCTGCCGCCGTTCCAGTTCATCGAGAAGGACGGGACGTTCTACGGACGCGGCGTATCGGACAACAAGGACGACGCGGCGATCGATCTCACGATCCTGATGCGGCTCAAGGCCGAGGGGTATTCGCCGGACCGCGACATCATCATGGCGGCGACGACGGACGAGGAAGGCGGGGGGGCGAACGGGGCAGGATGGCTGATGCGCGAGCACCGCGACCTCATCGACGCCGAATTCGCGTTCAACGAGGGGGGCGGCGGGCGGCTGCGCGACACGGTGAAGGTATCGCACGACGTGCAGGCGAGCGAGAAAAAGGTCCAGACGTTCTATCTGGAGTCGTTCAATCCGGGCGGGCACAGCTCGGTGCCGCGTCCCGACAACGCCATCACCGAGCTGGCGGCGGCGCTGGTGAAGGTGACGCCGTCGATCTTTCCGGTGCATCTCAACGACGTCACGCGCGCGTACTTCACGCGTCTGGCGCCGACGCTCAAGTCCGAGGATCCGGGGATGGCGGCGGCGATGACGGCCATTGTCGCGAATCCGGGCGACGCCATGGCGGCGGCGACGCTGTCCGCGGACCCCAGGTACAACTCGCAGCTGCGTACGACGTGTGTCGCGACGATGCTGGAGGGCGGGCACGCCAGCAACGCGCTGCCGCAGCGGGCGCGGGCGACGATCAACTGCCGCGTGCTGCCTGACGAGACCGCGGAGTCCGTGAAGGGCGTGCTCGAAAGAGTGGTGGCTGATACAGGCGTGCACGTCACGGCGCGCGGCTCGGCGCGCAACTCGCCGCCGTCGCCGCTGACGCCGGCGCTGATGGCGCAGATCGAGCGGATCACGAACGAGCTGTGGCCCGGTGTGCCGGTGATTCCGACGATGAGCACAGGAGCGACCGATGGGGTATCGCTCCGCCTGGGCGGAATCGCGACGTACGGGGTGGCGGGACAGTTCTACGGTGAAACGAATGCCCACGGGATGAACGAGCACATTCCAGTGCGGGCGTTCTACGAGAGCCTGGAGTTCATGTACCGGCTGGTTCGGAGCGTGACGGGGGACAAGAAGCCGATCAGCTGAGCGGGTCGCCGGGTCCCGTGCTTTGCCAGCGGCGGCGGGCCGCTGGTCACAGGAGCGCGCGTCAGTCAGAGGCGCCTGACCAGTCGCGAAGCGCTCCGAGGTATTGCTCGTCCCTGCCCACAGAGCGTCCATTGACGTAGCATATACTGTATGTAATATATATGACATGAGGCGCACGACCATCTTCCTTGACGACAAACTTCGGCGCCGCCTGCAGCGTCTGGCCGCACGACGCGGGACGAGCTTTGCGCACCTCGTGCGCGAGGCGCTCGCCCAGTACGTTGCGCGGCCCGGCGGCTCCGGCACGCTGCCGTCGATAGCCGGACGTTTCGCGAGCGGCGAGCACGATACATCGGCCCGCGTCGACGAGCTCCTCTGGCGTGATCCGCACGCGTAGCAGGCGGTGACCATCATCGCGGACTCGGGGGCCCTCTACGCGCTCGCCGACAGGAGCGACGCGTGGCACGAGCGGACGCTGAATTGGTGGGCGGACCACGGGGCTTCGGTCGTGGTACCTGTCGTCGTCCTGCCGGAGGTCGCCTATCTCCTGGAGACGCGCATCGGTCCCATCGCGGAAGAGGCCTTCGTGCGATCCGTGGCCGAGGGCGAATTCGTGCTCGAGGATCTGGAGATGGAGGATGTGAATCGCGCGGCCGACGTCATGCGTCAGTACGCGGATTTCCCCATCGGATTCGTCGCTGCCGTGATCGTGGCCACTGCCGAACGGCTGGAGTCGCGCGAACTGCTCACGACCGATCGACGGCACTTTGGCACTGTGCGTCCGAGACACGTCCGCGCATTCGTGCTGCGCCCCTGATGCGCCGGCAGGCGGCCGTCGAGGAGCGCGCAGTTGCGCGCTTCGCAGGGCTCGCCGCGTGGTGCTGCGCCCCAAGCGCCTCGAAACTCTGGACCTCGCGCCGCTCTCGATGTAGCGTGGAGATCTGATCCCGTCTCAAACGGAGAGACACATGGCAGCGATCACCCTGCGCATCAACGGACGCTCCCGGCAGCTCAATGTCGAGCCCGATACGCCATTGCTCTGGGTCCTCCGCGACGCCGCCGGCCTCACCGGCACCAAGTACGGCTGCGGCATCGGGCAGTGCGGCGCCTGCACCGTCCACCTCGAGGGCAAGGCGGTGCATTCCTGCCGCACGCCGGTGTCCGACGTCGGTGATCGCGCGATCACTACAATAGAAGGGCTGTCGCCCGACGTGACGCACGCGGTCCAGAAGGCCTGGATCGCCGAGGAGGTCCCGCAGTGCGGCTACTGCCAGTCGGGACAGATCATGTCGGCCGCGGCGCTCCTCGCCGCGAACAGGAGTCCGACCGATGCCGACATCGATCGCGCCATGTCAGGCAACATCTGTCGCTGCGGAACCTACGATCGGATCCGGCGCGCGATCCATCGCGCCGTGCGGGAGGGCTAAGCGATGACCACGATCTCCAAGCTCGACCGCCGCGATTTCCTGAAGCTCGGCGCGGTCGCCGGTGGCGGTCTGTTCCTCGGCGTCTATTTCCCCGATGTGGCGCGACGGCCGGAACGCAGTACGCGCACCGCGGCGCCGCTTCAGCCTAACGCCTTCGTGCGGGTCGACACCGACGGGTCAGTGACGATCTGGTCCGGGCGCTCCGACATGGGACAGGGCGTCCGGACTGCCATGCCGATGATCGTGGCCGAGGAGCTCGACGCGGACTGGAGCAAGGTGCGCATCGTGCAGGCGGATGCGGACCCGCGGAAATACGGCCGCATGATGACGGTGGGGAGCTCCAGTGTGCGCGGGAACGCATGGATGGCGCTGCGGCAGGCCGGCGCGACTGCCCGTCAGATGCTGGTGGCCGCGGCGGCCGCGAAATGGGGCGTGAGCGCGTCCGCCTGTCGGACCGAGGCCGGCCGGGTGTACCACGATGCCTCGAAACGGTCGGTGGGATACGGCGAGGTGGCCGACGCCGCATCGGCCATGGCGGTACCGTCACAGCCGCAGCTCAAGGATCCGAAAGAGTTCAAGCTGATCGGCAAGCGGATCCCGCTGGTCGACACGAAGGAGAAGGTCTCCGGGCGTGCCGCCTACGGGATCGACGCGCGCGTTCCCGGCATGCTGTTCGCCACCGTGGTGCATCCCCCGGTGTTCGGTGATTCGGTCCGCTCGTTCGACGACACGAAGACGCGCGCGGTGCCCGGCGTGAAGCAGGTCGTCCAGGTCTCGCAGGGTGTGGCGGTGGTGGCCGAGAACACCTGGGCGGCGATCAAGGGAGCACGCGCACTGAGCGTGCAGTGGCAGAGCGGCGGCTTCGCGATGAACAGCGACGAGATCTTCAGCAACCTCGCTCAGCTCGTTCGGCAACCCGGGACGCAGGCGCGGAGTGAAGGAAACGTCGACTCCGCGCTGTCGGGCGCGGCGCATCGCATCGACGCCACGTATCAGGCGCCGTATCTCGCCCATGCGACGATGGAGCCGATGAACTGTACGGCCGACGTGCGCGCCGACCGCTGCGAGATCTGGGCGCCGACGCAGAACCCGCAGGGGACCCAGAGCGCGGCAGCGCAGATCACCGGTCTGCCGATCGACAAAGTGACGGTGCACGTGCCGTACCTGGGCTGTGGCTGGGGGCGGCGCTCGCGCACCGATTTCGTCGAGGACGCGGTCGAGACGTCGAAGAAGATCGGCGCGCCGGTGCAGGTGCTGTGGACACGCGAGGAGGACATGCAGCACGACCAGTACCGGCCGGCGGCCCACGTGGAATTCCAGGGTGGGCTGGACGCACAGGGGAAGGTGGTCGCGCTGCGCGCGCGCGTTGCCACGCCGCCGATTTCCGGCGGACGCGGGGGCGTGGACGGCCCGGCGGTGGACGCCATCTCCAATACGCCATACGCCATTCCCAATCTCCACGTGGACTACAGCAAGCCCGACATCGCGGTGCCGGTGGGCTACTGGCGGTCGGTGGGTCCGTCGCAGAACGCGTTCTTCATCGAGAGTTTCATGGACGAGCTGGCCCACGCGGCCAATCGCGACCCGCTCGATGTGCGGCTCGAACTGCTGTCGGGCGCGCCGCGGATGAAACACGTGCTGGAGGTGGCGGCGCAGCGCTCGGCATGGAAGACCCCGGCGCCGGCCGGCCGGGCACGCGGGCTGGCGATCGCCGAGCTGGATGGGTCGTATGTGGCCGAGGTGGCCGAGGTGTCGGTGCAGAACAATCGGGTGCGCGTACACAAGGTGTGGTGCGTGGCCGACTGTGGCCGCGTCATGCACCCGGGGATAGTCGAAGCGCAGCTGATGGGGGCAATCATTGGCGGTCTCACGGCGGCGCTGTATGGCGAGATCACGATCGAGAACGGCCGCGTGAAGCAGGGGAACTTCAACGACTACCGGATGGTGCGGATCACCGAGGCGCCGGAATACGACATCTTCCTTGTCGATAGCGAGGAAGAGCCCGGGGGAGCCGGTGAGCCCGGGGTGCCGCAGATCGGTCCGGCGGTGGCGAACGCGATCTTCCGGTTGACGGGAACGCGCGTGCGGCGGTTGCCGATCCGGCTCGAGACCCAGGCGACGATTGGAGGGAAAGCGGGGAGGTAACCGAGTCGTTCGCTCCCGCGCCTCATCGTTCTTCCCGGCTCTGCCTCGGGGGATGCGTCGTCGTTCGCCTTCCGGGACTGCCCCCAATCCTCTCCGCCCTGCGACCGTCAGCGCATCCGGAAAGACACGGTGATCCGATGCATGGTTGCGCGCCCGCCGTCGAAGGTGAGCGGTGCGTTAGGCGCCGCGATGACACCGCCCCCGTCCCCCTCGAGCGGCACCGGGGGCGGGTAGAACACGGGCTCGTGGTTTCGGCTGCAATCCGGCCCGCATGTCATGCTGAAGGTGTAGGCCACCTCCACATTCCGGCTGCGCAGGCGAGCGCCGAGGGTGGGCGTCCACTCGATCCAGTTCTCATCCTGGGTTCGCGAGACGTACGACACGTAGTTCTGTTGGTTGAGCCGGTATTTGATGGAGTAGAGGCCGAGGCCGGCCTGGAGGCCGAGCGTGGTCGCGGAATCCGCGGTGATGGGGATGTCCTGGCCGAACCCCACCCGCAGGTGCGTGTTCGCGAACCGGAAGTGATTATCGACGGTGCGTGCTCCGGCGTGAATGATGCCGTCCACCGCGGTCATGGTGTCGTGCGCGGCGGTTGCCCAGGTGTGACTCCACATCGGCTCGAGCACGACATCGATGCCTAACGTGGTTCCGCCGGAGAGGCGGGCGATCCCGGCGCCGGCATTGAAGGCGTTGGTGAACCCCGGATCGCGGGGAAGGCTGACCAGCGTATAGTTGGGGATGCGGGGATGGGTGAGCTTGTTCATGGTGGCCAGCCAGCCCACACGCCAGCCATGAGCGCCCACCGGCTGCGAGTATGCCGTGTGCACGCCCCACGTATTGGTACGGTCCGCGTTGTGCTCTTCGTGCTCCGGGAAGATCTCGGGGGGCGGCCCCGGGCAGCACGGCGTGTACCGATAGAGGGCCGGGTAGTGCACATCGTGGCGCATGTCATAGGTGTTTCGGAGCACCAGCAGCTCGAACGACCGTCCAACGCCCCACTGCCTGAGCAGACCAAGGCGCAGGTCGAGCTGGTGACCCGCCTCGCGCAGGCTGTCGCTCCCGCTGTACAGCTTGTCGACGCCGTCGACCGCGCTCAGGTCGGCCCAGTGGACGCCGAGGCCGACGGAGAATCCAGGAGAGAGCCGGAGCGCCAGGGTACCGGCCAGGTACTCGTTGGTGCCGTGCTGCTCGCTGAGCGGGGCGCCGGTGCTCCGCGTGGGCCGGTCGAGCTCCTGGAGCGAGACCAGGGCGGCGCCGGACCACCCGCCTGACGAGGCGAACGCGCTCACCGGAATGGTGCGCCCACCTCCACCCGCGAGACTCACTGAGTGAACGAACGGCGAGATCTGGACGAGGCCTCCCGGGACGCGGACGGTCTTTGCGGGATTTGCGAACGGATCGAGCACCGTGTCGTCGAGCGCGATCGATACTCCGGCCATCCCCGCCCGATCGGACGGGAAGATCTCGAACTGCTGCGCCTGACGGACTGGCACCGTCTTCGGCGTAATGAGCTGCGCGCCTGACGCCGATGCGGCGGCCACGAGCAGGACGGTCGCGGCGGCGAACGCGCGTAACCTGAAGCTCGGCCATCTGGCCGCGACCTGACTCACCCCGGATGGTCGCATGTGTCCTCTCGGTTGCAGTGTACGGATCCCCGGTTGCTCAATGCTACAGACACCCGGGTGGAACCACACCCGCACGAGGTGCGCCGCAGCGTCGGCTGGTCACCCGCGTGAATGGCACCGAATCCTCGCACTCGCCCTGCCGCGACGTGGGCGACGAACTCGCGGGCGGCTCTCGCAGAATCGAGCAGCGTTTGCCGGCGCGCTGGGAAATTCGAGTCTGACCCCAATTACGGGCGGAACAGCACGGAATCGCGAAAGACCTCGCGACCACTCATCAGCGTCAGGATCACGTGGGTACTGGCGATGCGGTACACGGACTCCGCGAACAGGTCGTCCGACAGCACGATGAGATCGGCGGCCTTGCCCACGGCAATCGTGCCGGTGAGTGAGTCCTGATCGACTGCCATCGCCGCTGCGCTGGTGTACATGCCGATCGCCGTCGGCACGTCGACGCGTTCCTCGGGATAGAACGGCGCGTCCGTCGAATCGGTCGGACGCTGGCGCGTCACCGCCACCTGGATCGCCTGGAGCGGATCCATCGACGTGACCGGCCAGTCACTCCCCCCAGCGACGATTGCACCGGTCCGCACGACGCTGGCGATGGGATACTGCCAGCGCGAACGTCGCGGCCCGAGACGCGGCTCGGTGAGATCCCTCATGTACGTGTCGCGAAATGCCCAGAGCGGCTGGAATGAGGCCGCAACACCGAGCCTGGCGAGTCGGGGAATGTCCGCGGGATCGAAGAGCTGGAGATGGGCGATGATGTGGCGTGGCCCGGCGCCGCCGTCGATGGCGTGCTGTTTCTCGAATGCGTCGAGCGTGGTGCGGATGGCCCGGTCGCCGATGGCGTGCACGTGCACCTTGAATCCCGGCGGAATCGAGCGCGTGCACGAGCGTGTCGAGCTCGGCCGGGCGACACCTTGAGCTGACCGCGAAAGCCGGGCCGGTCGAGATAGGGCTGGAGCACCACGGCGGTGTGTCCCTCGATGACACCATCGACGAAGATCTTGGCCGCCGTCACCTGCACGAGAGACGTTCCGTACCGGCGCCGCAGTGAATCGAGGATGGGGATCTGTGCGGTGCCGCGATCGGGATCGACATGAAGGGCCACGACCGTCCGAACCGTGAGCGTGCCCAGCGAGTCGGCCCGATGATAAGCGCGAACGATCGCCTCGTCGGCGTTGGCCTCGTGCCAGGTGGTGATGCCGAAGCGATTGGCCAGTGCCATCGCCCGCTCGAGCGCCGCGTCGTGATCCGCATCGGCGTATGCGGGCAGATGGCTCGCGACCAGATCCTGAGCGGCTTCACGCAGCGTACCCGACGGATTCCCGGCCGCGTCGCGCTCGATGCGTCCGTGGGGCGGATCCTTCGCGTCGCGCGTGACGCCGGAAACCGCCAACGCGCGCGAGTTCGCCCAGGCATTGTGCTCGTCGGTCGACGTGAGAAACGCCGGGCGGTCAGGCACGAGCGAGTCGAGCAGCAGGCGCGACGGATTCCCGTCTGGGAACAGAGGGAGCTCGAATCCGCCGCCCCGCACCCAGGCGGCCGTGGGATTTCGCCGGGCGCATTCCACGATCGCGCGGAAGAGCGAGTCGCGCGTCATGATGTCGTGCAGATCGCACTCGCCCAGCCTCAGCCCCCCCTCCACCGGATGGACGTGGGTGTCGATGAATCCCGGAAGCAGCAGGCGACCGCCCGCGTCGATGACCCGTGTGTTGCGCGACACCAGCTTCAGGGCGTCGCTGTCGGAGCCGACGAACGTGATGCGCCCGCCGGTAACCGCGACCGCCTCGGCAAACGGCTGGCGCGGGTCCATGGTGTGCACCGCGGCGTGGTGCAAGATGAGATCTGGTCCCGCTTGCGACTGCGTACACGCGCCCCCGATCAGCGCCGCGGCCAGGATCGTGAGGTGCGCGACGATACCAATCGCGCTTTTCAACGTGCCCGGCCGCGGCTGAGGCGCACCAGGAACCCCCCTTCGTCATCGTCGCGGCCCCAGGCGACGATGCGGCGAGTGTGGTCGCCGAGGATAATGCGCCGGATGACGCGTTGCAGCACCGGGCCGTTGGGCGAGTTACGGCCCTTTCCGGTGATGACATGGAGGAGCGCGCCCGGCTCGCGGCGCGCTTCCCGCGAGAGGAACTGCTCGAACGCGGCCGCAGCCTCGGTGGCGCCGAATCCGTGGAGGTCGAGCGTGCTGTCAGGACTGCCGTCGAGGGGGTCCAGCGGATTCGGCATCCGGGTCACTTCTTCGTTCCCGATGCACCAGCGGCTTGCGACCCCGTGTTCTCCTGAGTGCAGACGGTCGTGCCGGATGTGGAGGTCACCGCTTCTTCACCGACAAACAATCCGCACTGGCCTCCGCCGAACGCGGTTACCGTGGCGATGGCGGCGTATCCCATGGCCGGATTGGAACTGGCCAGGACGATACTGATCCCCGCCGACGGCGTGAAGCCGAGCGCGGTGGTGCTCATCGAGTAGGCGTGGTTCTCGATGAACCAGCTCTCTTCGGCGGTGCGCAGGCGGTTGAGGTCCGCCTCCATGGTCGCCATGTACGCCTTCGACTTGGCGTTGCGATACGACCCGAAGGCGATCGCGGCCAGAAGCGACATGACGGCGAGAACGATGAGCAGTTCGATCAGGGTGAGGCCGCGGGCGCGATGCATGACGCAGGGAATGATCTTCCGGGCAGCCACTCTACCTCCGGCTCAGCAACGCCAGCAGCGTCTCGAGCTCATTCGCGTTGCGCCGCCGGCAGCTCAGCACAGGGGACCTCGCGGTGTCCTGCATCGCGCCCGGGGCGAGCGAGGAATCCATCCAGTCGCGCGCCATGCGCGACAGGAGCCAGCCAAGCGGCGGATTCACCACCCGAGTGTGTCCAACCTTCAGCCGCTCCGTCTCGGTGGGTGAGGCCGGTTCGCGCGCCAGTGGAATACTGTCGCAGACGTTGATCTGGAAGAAATCCTCGCCGCGTGCATGCTCTGTCTGCGCCCGGGCGAGCGTTCCGCGTGCATCTCGCGTGTTGAGGAGCGTCAGCAACGGGGAGAGCCATTCGGCCGCTATGCTCCGATCGGTGGAAAGGGACGTGTCGGCTGCGAGGTCGCGCCGGCAGGCGAGCGGATCGTTGCAGAGATAGAGGACGACGACCCGTGCGCGCATCGCGGCTGCCGCCAGCAGATCACCGTCCGCGTTTCGGTGCTGCTGCAGCAGCGAGTCTACCTCGCGCCTGACGTCGCCGAGGGTGGTCAGCCCGGAGTTCTCGAAATACCCGCCGTCCACCAGCGATCCATAGCTCTGCCCGTCGCGCCGTTCGATGCGTCCGGCCGGGCTCACGAAGGGAAACCGCGCGCTGTTGTGGACCGCCGTGGAGAGCGGGAGGTCCGCGCCGAGCGCCTGGTGCACGCTGCGCGCATCGAGAAACACCCCGTCGTCGACGAACGGCGCGGTCACGTAGCGCCGTCCGGTCTGCACGTGCGTGGTATTGAGGAGCAGCAACGGCGTCTCGGTACTGTCGCGCGTGTAGAGCGACAGGTAGCCCTGGCCGAAGGTCGGATGTCGCGTCATCTGCTCGTAGGATTGCTCCCACGATTGCTCCAGGGCGGTCGCGCGATCGAACGCTCCGATGGGGAAAGGCAGGAATCCCTGCACGAAGTCGGGCGCGGCAGTCTTGAGCAGCACCGGCGAGAGGAAGTCGTCGTTCATGAAGCGATGCACGCACCGCACCATGGGACCGACGCGCCGCGCTCGCCCTCGTCCCGGGCGGATCATTCGGCGGGGGAGACTGTCGCCGGTCACACACAGATTCTCCGCGCTCTCGCTCCGGTCGTGGACCAGCGCGGTGAACAGGGCACCACCGACGCTCCCGCCGGAGACGGAGGAGATGGCAAAGACGTGGCGGGCGAAGCCGTTGCCGGAATCGCGATCCTGCAGGGTCGCCAGGGTGAGCGCGGTCCAGTAGGCGGCCCGGAGTCCGCCGCCGGCCGCCGCCACCAGGATCACGGGGATGGTGTCTCGGCCCGGGTCTTCGGCGGCGCGGGCGCGCAGCCACGCGTCGAAGCGGGCGCGCAGGTGGCCCGAGCGATGCACCGTGTCGGGTGGCGCGCTCCCGGCGATCCGGCGCATGTCGTGATTGTCGTTCCATCGGCTGAACAGCGCCGCCAGCGCGAGCAGCATCGAAACCAGGGGGAGGCGATGCTTGCGGGCGAGGTATGCGATCAGGCTGCCAATGAACACGGCGTTGGCGACCGCGAAGGCCACCACCGGGAGCGGGCCCAGCGCGCGGCCGAGCGGCACCGCGCGCCAGGTCGTGATCAGCAGGATGAGGAGGCTCACGACTACAGCGGTCGCGGCGACCCGCTTCACGACGGGCGGCAGGTGATCCGCGGCGTAGCCGGTGACCAGCTGGCGCTCCAGTTCCTCGCGCGGGCGGGCACGGGGGAGGTATCGGGCCATGAGCGCGCGCCGATAGGTAATCAGGTAGTACAGCAGCCAGCTGGCGACGAGCGCGAACCACGCACCGAGGCGCAGCATGAGGAGATCGACCGCTTCGTAGCGCCAGGTCCACGGCCACACTCGACTTGGCCAGACGACGATGATGCCTAACGCGGCGCCGGCGAGCGCGATCCGCGCACGGCTTCGCAGCATGGCCGCCGTATCCTGACCGCGATCGGGGTCGTCGTCCGGCGTCTCCGGTCCGTGGCGGTGCACCGATCCGACGCCCCGAGCGGCCCCGCCGGGAGCAGCCGGCGCGACCGCGACCGCCTCCGGCGGGGAATACCGGGCGGCGCGCCGGCGCTGCGCGAGGTGGATTCCAGTCGGCACGAAGTACGAGACCACCGCCGCGACAACGAACTGGACCGGCGCGAGTGCCGCTCTGGCAAACGCCGCACCGGCCAGCACGAGGACCGCCACGCCCAGAATGCGCGGGAGGTACCGCTCGAAGAAGCGCTCCCAGGGATCGATGGCGCGCGCCGCGGCGTCCCGATGCGGGGCATCCGTCCCGGACTCGCGCGCCAGCCGAACAAGGGTGATCACCCGGGCGCTGTACCAGACCACGATGGCCGTCAGCGTCAGGCTGGCGACGGCAAACAGCACCCGGGGGAGCGGGTGGAGTCCCTCGACGAGCCGCTGCAGCATGTCCTGCCCCTGCGACACGGCGAGCAGCGCCAGGGCGCCGGCGGCGACGGCGATCACGCTGTAGCGGAGCCGCCAGAGAACGCGACCGCGTGCGCCGCGTGCGAGGATCCCGATGAATCCCAGGCCGAAGATGCCGAGACCAGTCCACTTGAGCGCGGCGCCGATCGAGCCGAGCTCCACCAGCCACTGCGTCGCGCCCGACGAATCCAGCGGCTGGGCGGCGACCCACAGCGGGATGTTTTCGGCGACTCCGTCCAGCAGCGCGATGACGAACGGAAGGATGACGAGCGCCGAGGACGAGAACGAGAGGGGAGTGCCGAGTGGCTCGTTATTGGGTGAGCGCCGGAGGAAGCGTTCGCCCCAGAGATACAGCGCGCTCAGGAACAACGCGTAGGTGAGCGCGAACAGGAGATCGGACGAGACCAGGCTGTTCACGGCGCCGGTGCCGCACGGCCTGGCCGAGTGCAGCAGGGCAAGGAAGGACTGCCGGGAGAACGTGAGCTCGAAGTCGATGAACGAGAAGGGGAGCGCGTCGCAGGAGCCGCGCGCCTGGCGCTGTGTGAGCCAGGCCGCTCCGCCGGCGATCGCGCCGAGCAATCCGACCGTGACCACCGGCTTGAGCTGGAGGGCATCGAAGCGCCGGCGCAACGCATCGGCGCTTCGGGTGACCCAGTTGCTTCGCGGGACGGCGGTCGTACCGGTCATGGAGCCTCCCGGACAGCGGAGCGAGTGGGGCGAGCAACTCGCTCCGCGATCATGCCCCGGTATCTTCGGCTAGCCGGGGTCCTTCGTCATGTCCTTCCTGAGGAACGGCATCTCGTCGGTCATCCACTTCGGAGCGGGCGCGCCCTTGAGGTAGTGGTCGAAGAACTGGAAGAACCGGATAGTGAGATCTCTCCGGTTCGCCAGTCCGCGGAGTCCGTGTCCCTCGCCGGGGTAGGCGAGCAGGATGGCGTTCTTGCCGTTGTAGCGGAGGGCGTTGTAGAAATTCATCCCTTCGCTGAACGACACGGTGGGGTCGGCGGTGCCGTGCATGATGAGGAACGGCGCGGTGACCTCGCGGACGTGGGTGAGGGCGGATTCGAAGTGGAACAGCTCGGGCTTGTCCCACGGCGACACGCCCCACCGTCCCTGGCCATAGAGATAGTACTGGTTGCCGTTGGCGCCGCTCCCGCCGGTGACCTGGTACGACCATCCCCAGCTCTGGCTGAAGTCGGTGAACAGGTCGGTCACGCCGGCGCCCATGCCGACCGCGGCGAACAGGCGCGAACGGGTCCCGATGAACGCCACGCCCTCTCCACCATAACTGTGGCCGTTGATGCCGATGTGCTTCGGATCGACGTAGCCCATCTCGATCACTTTCCGGGTCGCGGCCTCGACGCAATCGAGCATGTCGCTGTGGGACATGCCGGTGTGGAAGTAGACGTCGGGGAGCATCGTGATATACCCGCGGCTCACCGCCTCGATCGGCGACGAACCCATGCTGGCGAGGAACGACGGCGCGGAGTAGCGGTGGAGGTTCTGCGAGTTCTTCTCGTAGAAGTTGACGATCATCGGGCGCTTCTCGCCCGGCTTGTAGTCGTCAGGCAGTGCGAGAATGCCCTGGAGCCGGCGGCCGTCCTTGTTCCTGAAGTCGAACAGGATGCGGTGCCCCCAGTTGTATTCGGCCTGCTGGGGATTGGCGTCGGTGATCTTCTTGGCGTCCTTGAAGTCCGGCCCCGAGACGCGGAGGTCGGGGAATTCGACGAACGTCTGCCGGGTGAACAGGAACTTGTCGGCGTGGGTGGCGCGGTTCGGCGTGCTGAAGGCCGCGTCGTCGTAGACGATCTCCTTCAGCTGGCCGTTGGCGAGCTGATAGAAGCCGGCCTTCTTGGTGTACTCGCCGTACGCGGAGAGGGTGACCGGTTTCGACAGGTCGATCTCGTCACCGGTGCGGACACGCCGGGGGGCCATCGAGTCGATCGGTTCGGTGCGGACGTAGCGGAACCGGATCTCGCCGCGACTGCCGACGCCGTTGGTCAGATTCCGTGCCGGCGCGGCGCCGTCGAGGGGGAGGAGCCAGAGGTCATACTTGTGTGCGACCACGACGCCGCTGCCGTCGCTGGCGTAGCCCTCGAGGCCATAGGATGGCCTGGGGCCCGGATGGTCGTAGTCCGCGTCGACGAAGCTCGGTGCGCCGGTTCCCAGTGTTCTCGATGTCCCCGCGTCGAGATCGTAGGCCTGGAACTTGTCGTCCTTCCAGTAGAGGAACTGCTTTCCGTCGGGCGAGATCCCGAAGATGTGCTGTCCGGTGAGCTGGTCCTTGAGCATCAGTGTGCGCTCGCCGGTCGATGTATTCACCCGATAGATGTCGGCTGCGGGGGCTTTGTAGTCGGAGATGATAGGGGCGCGGATCGCGGCCCACCGCCCAGCGGCCGTCGGGCGCGACCTCGAGGTCACGCATGGTGGAGTCGGACAGCGCGACGAACTTCGCGGCGGCGACGTCGAACGCCTGCCGGAACGTGAGATTCCGGTCGGCGTTGGCGCGGATCATCTGCACCGACTGGATGCGTTCGTCCTGGGTGCGCCACACGTCCACGTCGGGGATGGAGTCGGTACTGCGGCGCCGGGTGGTATCCTGGGCCGGCGTCTCGGGCATGGCGCCGAAGAAGACGCGCTTGTTGTCTTCGCTCCAGGAGAGCGGAGCGCGGTCGCTCACCACCCATCCTTTCGGGAAGTCGGGTGCGGCCGCCGGGTCGAGAATGGCCGGAGCCAGCTCCGGTTCACCTAACGAGCTGCGGAGGTCGGGGAAGACCATCAGCACGTTCTGCCGTTCACGCATCTTGTCGGCTGCCTTGCCCTTGAGCACGGCCAGGCCCGAGCCGTCGTCGCTCCACGCCAGATGGTTGTAGGTCCGGTCGTCATTGTCGAGCGGAAAGGTGGCGCCGGTGTGGAGATCGACCACGAAGACGCCGTTGCCGTCCCGGACGGCGGCATCGACCGTGTAGGCGAGCAGGTCGCCTTTTCTATTGAAGGCAGCATCCCCCACGCTGCCCAGAAACTGGCTGCGTCCGGTGGTGAGGTTGTGCAGCACGGCATCGGTGCCGGCCGGGGTGTTGGTTTCATTGCCCGCGCCGCCGCCGGCGTTAGGCGGACCGCCCGGTCCGCCGGGGCGTCCGCCGCGGCCGCCGGTGGGTCCTCCCGGGCGGCGACGCAGCAGCAGGTGGGTGGACGCCGCAGAAAAGATCGCGGACTGCATGTCCTGCCATCGCTGGGTGCGGCCGGTGGAGAGCTCACGCAGCTCCATGCGGTGGATGGGCTGGGGGCCGGCCGCGCCGCCGGCCCGGCCCTGGGCGGGCGGTGCCCCGGGGGTGGGCGAGGGAGCGGGCGCCGGTGCGGTGGGGGGCGTGACGCCGGTGGTGTCACCGGGCGGATTCCCGCCGGGAGCACCGCCGCGTCCGCCGCGTCCGCCTCGCGGCGGCATGGAATCCACCTGGTAGACGATCCACCGGGCGTCCGGCGAGATCGTCGGGTTGCTCGCGTTGGTGATCGCCACGTCCTGGTTGGAGGCGAGGTTGAGGACGTGGAGCACCGGCTTCGAGTCGTTAGGCAGCGTATTGGTCAAGCGGAGGACGTAGGCCACCCAGTTGCCGTCGCCGGAGATCTGGGCGCCCTCGATGTTGCGCCACCGGGCGTAGTCGTTGACCGTCAGGATCTTCTTGCCGTTGGAGGCGGTGAGCGGCGCGGTCTGCGCACCGGCGGTCGCGCCGCCCTGGGCGGGCGTGGAGGCCAGCGGGAGGAGGATCGGGAGTGCGGCCAGGAGTGCGAGCACCGGCCAGGCGAACGGGCGACCGGCTGAACGGTGCGCCAGGGGGAGTTTCAACACGTTCCGCTCCTTCGGGTGTGGAAGACGACACCAACATGGCACCGGCCGTCGGAGAAGTACAAGCCGCGGGGGACGGCCCGATACCTGTTTGTCATTCTCAGTTTCGCCCCCTCAGGCTGCAGGCGACCAGGGAATCGCGGGTCGGTGAGGTATCATATCCGAATGTCGCGGCGCACCTTCGTGACATATGTCGCCGGCGTTACCGGCACCTTGCCGGCGTTGCCGGCACCTCGCCGGCGCGGAGGAACCAGCCCGTGTCCGGACCTCCGGTGGTGACCGGGCACACTGATCATTGGCGTGGGCTCAACCACCTTGGACGCGATATCGCGAAAGGAGAGGGTGCCATGATCCGGTCCGCCAGTCGGGTTGTCGTAACGAGCCTCGTGCTCTGTGCCGCCGCGTGTTCGCATGGCGACGGCGGCTCCGGTCCCGACGCCAATGCCGTGGCCACGGTCGACGTCTCGCCCTCGCAGGCGACGATCACCACGATCGGCGGCACGCAGCAGTTGGGCGCCCTGGCGAAGAACGCGCAGGGCGCGGTTTTGACCGGCAAGGTGTTTTCGTGGAGTTCCTCAGCCACGGGCGTGGCGACGGTCTCGTCAGGCGGGCTGGTCACGGCGGTCACTGAGGGGACGGCCACCATCACCGCAACCGCCGACAACAAGAACGGCTCGGCGCAGATCACCGTGCAGCTGAATGGCACGCATCTCGTCTTCTCAGTACAGCCATCGGCCACGGCGGCAGGACAAAACATCGCGCCGGCGATCAAGGTCGAGGTGCGCGATGCACAGGACGTGCTGGTGACATCGTCGACCGCGACGGTGACGCTGGCACTCGGCGCCAATCCCGGCGGCGCCACGCTCGGTGGGACTTCCATGCAGCAAGCCGTGGGCGGCGTGGCGACGTTTTCCGGATTGTCGATGACGAAGGCCGCCACGGGCTATACGCTGGCCGCAACGTCATCGGGGCTGCTGGACGCGACGAGCCAGGCGTTCGACATCGTGGCCGGTCCGGTGGCGCATCTGTCCTGGGTGACGCAGCCGGTGGACGTGGAGGTGCTCGATCCGATGCCTGACGTGAAGGTCAAGGCGCTCGACGCGTACGACAATCCCGTCGGCGGCGCCACGGTCAGCGTGAGCATCGGACATGCGTTCGCAGACGGACGGACGCTCGATGCCGACATCAACTCGACGGCCCTGCTGCCCGATGGAGTTGCCACGTTCACCAACGTGAAGGTGCGTCACCCGGGACCGGGGTACACGCTCAAGGCGACCTCCGGGACGGTGAACGCCGAGAGTGCGGCGTTCGACGCGCACGCCACGTTCGATGCGGTGGCTACGGGCGGCAGCAACACGTTTGGCATCGCGTTCGCGTGCGGTCGCTCGGTACACGCGTGGTACTGCTGGGGACCGAACTACAACGGCCAGCTCGGGTCATCGGCGGCGGCGAACGTGGAAACCGCGCCGTACATGATGAACGAGACGGAGCGCTACATCCAGGTGGATCTGGGAAAGGCGCACGGGTGCGGCCGTGTGAACGACGGCTCGGTGTACTGCTGGGGCGCAAACTTCAACGGAGAGACCGGGGTGCCGGGCGCGCAGGTCGTGGCGAATCCGACGAAGGTGCCGGGGACCGGGCCGGGCGGGCTGGTGATCACGCGGATCAGCGCGGGAGGCGATCACACCTGTGGACTGGCGACCGATCAGGCGATCTACTGCTGGGGGCGTAACGATTTCGGGCAACTCGGCGACGGCACGACCACCGATCGCAGCACTCCGACGAAAGTGGTGGGGAGCGGCGTGGCGCCGCTGTTGTTCGTCGCGGTCGAAGCGAGTGAGCTCGCGACCTGCGGGATCGTGAACACCACGCGTGCGGTGTACTGCTGGGGCGACAACTCCGGCGGGATGCTGGGCGACGGCACGCAGACCGGCTCGCTTGCTGTCGTGAAGACGCAGGGGACGGGCGTGGCGCCGCTGCAGTTCGCGAGCCTGACGTCGATATTCGGGACGATGTGCGGACTCACGTCGGGAATGGTGGCGTACTGCTGGGGGAGCGATCTGTTCGGGCAGTTGGGCGACGGGAGTGCACCTGGTGGTGTGAGCATCGTGCCCGTCCAGGTGACCGGTGTCGTGGGATGGAGCATGATATCGGCCGGGGTGTTCGTCGGCTGCGGCGTGAGCGGTGGACAGGGGTACTGCTGGGGCCAGAATTCCTACGGCCAACTGGGGAACGGCGGTGGCCCGAACACTAACGTTCCCACTCCGCTGGCGGCTCCGCCGGGGAGCACGTGGGCGAGTATCCAGGCCGGCGCGATCGGGGTGTGCGGCCTGACGACGGCGGGTGCAATCTACTGTTGGGGGGACAACGAACAGGGGTTCGTGGGGGACGGGACGTTCACGAATCGGACGGTGCCGACGCGGGTGATCCAGTAGCCGCAGGGCGCGCACTCGCCCGTGATGGCTGCGTAACGACCGGCGCGGGCGAACGACACGGACCGTGACGCCAGCCCACTGCGCCGAACGGGCGCGGTATTCTCCAACACACGTGCCGGCCGCAAGTTACGTGGCGCCGCCACGGTGGTACGCGGCGTGACTGGGAGAAGGGAGCGACGCGCCCAACCCCGGGCGCTCATTCCCTCCCCGGAGGCAGCCCCCATGAAGCCCCGAGCCGTGAATCGCACCATCATGCTTGTGTGCGCCATGATCCCCCTCGCCGCAGGCGCGCAGAAGCCTGTGCTGCGCGAGGTTGCCTCGCTACCCGGCGTCGAAGTCTGGGACTTCGCGCCGATGCCTAACGGGCGCGCGGTGTATTATGTGACCAACGATACGTTGTATGCCTTCAACGTCGCGGCCAAACGAGCGTCCTTCGTGGCGCGCGGCGAATTCGACGATTTCTCGGTCTCGTACCAGGGCGACCGCATCGTCTTCGACCGTGAGAATGAAGACGGTACCGCATCACACATCTGGACGCTGCCGGTGGATCCCGCGACCGGCGCCGCGCGGGGAACGGCGCAGCGGGTGAGCGTGAGCCCCGGGCATGAGCCGCGATTCTCCCCGGATGGGAAGATGATCGCCTTTGTGGTTGGTACGGCGTCACAGAGCCATGACTTGGCGATCGTCCCCGCGAGTGGAGGCCCGGAACGGGTCGTCGCGCACTACGAGCTGAGTCTCTCGTACGTGGACTGGACCGCCGACGGGAAGCATCTGTATACGCACCTGCCCGCGACGGCAAAGACCGGTTCAGTCGTGGAGCGCGTGTCGATCGAGGGTGGGAAACCCGAGACGCTCTTGTCGGTCCCGGCCGTGGTGGGCCAGCGTGCGAGCTACGATGGCGAATTCACGTTCTATCATGCCGTCCGAGGTGATCAGGCGGTAGGCCGCATGAGCTATCGGGGTCCCAGTGGAGAGACCGGCCAGTTCGCGCTCCAGCCCGGGTCGTGGTCGAGAATCGATCCCGTGCAAGGCCGAATGCGGCGCTTCGCGGTTGCCGGCACCACGCCAACCTCCGTCGTCGCGGTCGACCTGGCGACTGGCAACGTCAGGAAACTGCTTCCCGGTGACGCCGATTCGCGCACACCGTACTACTCGCCGGATGGCCACAAGCTTGCGGTGGAGACGCGAATCGGCGATCGGTTCACAATCACCGTGATGAATGCCGATGGCACCGTTCCTCGCACATATGCGCTGCCGTTCGCGCCAGGCTCGCCGCGGTTGCGCTGGTCACCAGATTCGCGATGGATCGTCACGTGGGCCGACGGGCGCACTGCACTGGGCCTGCTGGAGGCCGCGACAGGGCGAGCGCGCGTTCTGAGCGCCGGCTCGGCGATGCTCGGCGCCATCCACTGGCGTCGCGACTCGAAGGCCGTTCGATTCTGGCGAGCGTTCGAAGGCGGCATTCGCACGGTGTTCGAGGTCACGCTGGACGGTGCCGAGCACCCCTTGCGCGAGCTGCCCGCACAGATGACGAAGCGAGGGTTCTTCATGACGGACGGGCTCCTGGAATTCGGCACCGCCGAGGGCGAGTACGTCTTCAACGTCGAAAGCGGCGCAACCACCCGTCTGCCGGTGTCGCTGCCGCTTGTTGCCGGTCACCCGTCGCTGGACGGCGCACGCCTGCTTTTCCTGCTGTCGGCCGGTGAAGGTCGCCGCGGCAGAATCCAGGTGATGACGGCAGGCGGCGACTCCGTCCGCACGGTCGATCTCCCATTCGAAGCGGTCAACTCGGGAGAGCCCTTCGGTCCGTTTCATCCCGATGGCCGTCACGTCCTCATGATCGGGCGCCATGCCGGCGACAAGACGCTGCGCCTTTTCTCGGTACCATTGAATGGTGATGCACCCCGGGAGATCGCTTCCCTGCCCGGCGTGGTTTCCGGTGACCACATGGAAGTGTCTCCAGATGGCCGCACGGTGCTCTACACGGCGCAGCGGCCCACCAATTCCACGATCTTCGAGCTCGATCTCAGTCCCCTCAAGCGTCAGGCTTCGAAACCGTAGTTCAACGGGCCCATGCCGCGCCGCATTCTGATCGTCGACGATGACGCAACGATCCGCGCTTCGCTCGCCGAAGCGCTGGCCGACAATGGGTCCACGCTCGTCAGCACCGCCGAGGGTGCGCATGGTGCCCTGACGATGCTGGGGACCGCAATGCCGGACGTCATCCTCTCCGACGTCCGGATGCCGCACCTGGACGGCGTCTCGTTCCTGCGCCTCCTGCGGGAACGGGCACCGTCGGTGGACGTGATCCTGATGACGGCATATGACGACATGCCGACGGTGGTGTCGGCGATGCGCGAAGGAGCAGTCGAGTTTCTCGTCAAGCCGCTCGACCTGCATCAGCTGCGGCGGGTGATGGACCGGGTATTCGAGGACCGGCGCACGCGCGCCGGTGCCCCGGTGCGCGCCGAGGGCTCGCTCGCGCTGGGTGATCTTGCCGGGCACGATCCCCAGATGATCGCGGTGTTCAAGCTGATCGGGCAGGCCGCAGCGACGCGCGCCACCGTGCTGATTCGCGGCGAAAGCGGCACCGGCAAGGAGCTGGTCGCCCGTGCCATCCACGCCAACTCGGCGGCGGCGGCCGAACCGTTCGTTCCGGTGAATTGCACCGCGCTTCCCACCGCGCTGCTGGAGTCGGAGCTGTTCGGTCACACCCGCGGCGCGTTCACCGGGGCGGTGAACGCGCGCAAGGGGCGGTTCGCCCTGGCCGGCCGCGGCACGATTTTCCTGGACGAGATCGGGGATACCTCGCCGGACTTCCAGACCAAGTTGCTGCGGGTCATCCAGGACCATGAGTTCGAGCCGTTAGGCGCGGAGAAGAGCGAGCGCACCGACGCGCGCGTGATCGCAGCCACTCATCGCGATCTGGAAGCGATGCTCGACGAGGGCACGTTCCGCGAGGACCTGTATTACCGACTGCGGGTCGTGGAGATCGCGTTGCCGCCACTCCGCGAGCGGCGGACCGACATTCCGCAGCTCGCCGAGGAGCTCATCCGGCGGCTGAGCGCGGCGTCGGCAGCGGCACCGGCCGTGCTGTCGCGGGAGGCACTCGCGCGGCTGATGGAGTACGACTGGCCCGGCAACGTGCGGGAGCTGGAGAACTGCCTGGCGCGCGCGGTGGTGGTGGCGTCCGGGGGAGTAATCCGGCCCGAGCATCTGAGCATGGCGTCGCCGCGCAAGGCGCAGGCGGCGCCGATCGCGGCGCTGAACGAGGTGGAGCGCGAGCACGTGCGACGCGTGATGGAGGCGACGGGCGGGCACAAGGCCCGAGCCGCCGAGCTGCTCGGCGTGTCGCGTCCGCGGCTCAACCGGCTTCTCGAGAAGTACGACCTCGAATAGCCATCCGGGTCATGACGAGACCAGGCGGCGTGCCTGACGCCGGAGGAGGAGGGACCGGTGGCGGGGCCGTCATGCCGCCGCGCGCGATGTTCGGGTCGCTCCGGGGTCGTGTGATCCTGGTCGTGCTTGGGGCCGCGGTGGTGCCGCTCGCGCTGATCGGGTTCTTTGTGACCAGCTCGATTTCGCGGGCGGGCGAATCGCTGCTGCGCTCGGAGCTGGAGGAATCACGGGCGAGGATCGCGGCGGCGATCGAGGATCGCTGGGGGTACCGGCGCGCCGATCTTGGGCTCCTGGCGAGCAACGTGGTGGCGCAGCGGCTCCTGAGCGCAGCAGGCGGTGGCGCGCCGGCCACGGCGGACTCGCAGTATCTCAGCCGGCTGTTCGCTACCTTGTCCGCAGGCATTCCGCTGGCCGAGTATCGCGACCTTGCGGGACACGTCGTGTTCACGCTGCAGCATGCCACACCGGGAGATTCCGCGGATGCCTCGCGCCGTAGCGGTGCGGGTGTGGCGCCCGCGGGCATGCAGGTGCGTCTGCCGGTGGTATCGTCCGAACACGTCACCCTCGGCGAAATGACGGCGCTGGTGCAGGTGCGCGCCATCCTGCCGGCCGATACGGCCCTGCGACTGCCTAACGGCGGGGTGGTGCAGCTGGTGGACCGTCGTACCGGATCCGGGTTGCTGCCGTCGGAGTTCACGGATTCGCTGACCCGGCACGAGCGATTCACGGCCGCGGGCCAGGACTGGATCGCGGTGCGGCAGGTGATGGCGGAGCCGGCGCTCGATCTGGTGGTTGCCGGGCCGCGCGAGCGGTATGTGACACCATTTCAGTCGGCGGCCCGCGTCGGGGTGATGAGTGTCGCGGTCGCGTCGCTGATGGCGATTCTGCTCACGGCATGGCTGGCAACGCGCCTCACGTCGTCGCTCGAGAATCTGGCGGACGCGGCGGATGCGGTGGCAGGTGGCGAGCTGGAAGGCCGAGTCGAGGCGCGGGGAAGCACCGAAGTGCGGCGTGTGGCCGGCGCATTCAACCGCATGACCGAGAGCCTGCGGCGGACGCTGGGCGACCTGTCGCAGCGTCAGGCGCTGGCGGCGGTGGGGGAGTACGCGGCGTCGCTGTCGCATGAGGTACGCAATGCGCTGACCTCGATTCGGGTGGACCTGCAGCGTGCGGACGAGAAGCTGCGCGACAACACCGAGAGCAGAGCGTTGATCGAGCGCGCGCTCACCTCGGTGCGGCGGCTGGACGGTGCGGTGACGAGTTCGTTACGGCTCGCGCGTGGAGGAAGAGTAACGCGACGCCGTCTCGATCTCCGCGACGTGCTGCTCGCCGCCGCGCGGGGCGCAGAGTGCACTTTTGCCGAGCGGGACACTGCCCTGTATTGCGCCCCGGGTGATGCGCCGGTGATCGTGCGTGGTGATGCCTTGGCGCTCGAGCAGCTGTTCCTGAACCTGTTCCTGAATTCCGCCCAGGCGTTGTCGGCTGGCGGATCAACACAGGTCACCGTGGATCGGGACGAGTCGTTCGTCCACGTAGTCGTCGCGGACACCGGTCATGGCATACCGCTCGACCAGATCGATCGCGTGCTCGATCCGTTCTATTCAACCAGAGAAGAGGGAACGGGACTGGGGCTCCCGATCGCGCGGCAGATTGCGGTCGCGCACGGCGGATTCCTGCACATCGAGAGTGGCGAGGGAAGGGGGACGCGGGTGGAGGTGCAACTGCCGCTCGGCGTTGGCGAACAGGACCAGTCGCGCAACTCCGGTGGCCGGTCCCACGACCCATAGCTGTGACGAAGGCCAACTGTTGATGGCGGCCGGCGATCGCGGGCGTCCAGTTATGCCATCTCCACGCGCCATCGTCGTTGCGGCGAGCATCATGAGCACAACCAGGACGGCGGAAAGGGCCCATCGAATCATGTCGCGGCTTCCTGCACCTGCCGCGCTAGCTCCCGGAACCGGCATAGCGCATTCGCCAGCTTCATCTGGCGCGGAGTCCCGCACTCCGGCTCGAACAACCGGGGACTCGCCACGAGGATGGCCGCGCACCGCGCCCGTGACGTCGCCACGTTGAGCCGGTTGAGGCTGTAGAGAAACTCCATCCCGCGTGGGGCATCCTCAGGTCGCGACGTGGCCATCGAATAGATGACGACCGGAGCCTCTTGCCCCTGGAACCTGTCCACGGTCCCGACCCGCGCACCGGTACCCGCGAGCTGCTCGGCGAGGCGACTTACCTGTGCGTTGTACGGCGCCACCACCAGGATGTTCTCGCCTTTCAGTTGTGCGGCCTCGCCCTTCTCGTTCACCCATTGCACGCCGGGCGACGTCAGGCGCCGCACGAGATCAGCGACGATGTCGATTTCCTCCTGCGAGGAGTTGCGGTTGCCGTCGTGATCCACCTCCGCCAGCCAGAGGCCCGCGCCCTCGAACGCGGTCGCGCCCATGAGCCGCTGTTGCTCCAGTCCGGGCTTGGACTCCAGGCGTGATTCATAGAACAGCTCGGACGTGAACGCGCAGATATCCGGTGCAAGCCGCCAGGTAATCGGCAGGAAGAGGCCGCGATCCGGCGGCATGGTCTTGTGCCCGCCCAGCATGTGTTCGAGGGCCGAGACGCCGGCGCCATCGGGATGACTGCCCTTGATCGGCTGCGCCAGCTGCTGGGGATCACCGAGCAGGACGAGGCTGTTCGCGGCGCCCGAGGCCGCGACGGCGTTGGCCAACGACATCTGTGCGGCCTCATCGACGAACAGCACCTCCACCGCCCCCGCGAAGTCTTCGGGTGCCCAGAGCCAGGCGGTGCCGCCGAGCACGTCCGCCTCCCCAGACTGGAGCAGGCCACGCGCTTCGCCATTGTCGCTCGTCTCGCGTACCACCGTCGCGTGCCCGCGGGCGATGTCATCGTCATCCTCGTCGTCGCCATCGCGCACCTTGTGCGCGAGCCGCACCGTCTCGCGCTGCCTCTCCGCCTCGTGCGCCACCGCATCGAGCAGGTTGCGAATCACCTTGTGGCTGTTCGCCGTGACGCCGACCTTCTTCCCCTGCTTCACCAGCGCGCAGATCATCCGGGCGCCCGTGTACGTCTTGCCCGAACCCGGCGGGCCCTGAATGGCCAACACCGTGTGGTCGAGATCGCCCACGAGTCGGACGGCGTAGTCGGTGACGGACTCGCCGTCGCGTGGCGCGAAAGTGCCGGTATGGACTCGCGGGGCGCGTGCCAGCAGGAGATCGCGGGCGGCTGATGGCAGTCCGGCGTCGACGCGACCGTCCGCGTCGACGCTCTCGCCAACGCGGAAGATCGCGTCCTCGAGTACCCTGGGTGGGATATGCATGTGCGCGAAGACCGCCGATGGATGATCCTCCGCCCGTTTGGGGCCCTTCTTCACGTCGATCGTGCGCGCGGCCCGATCGGTTCTGACGACCCCGCCAAACCTGGTGCTGCGGAGCCGGACTGCCGGCCTCATCGTCCTCAGCCGCGCTCCCAGCATCTTCGGTCAGCAGATGGAGTTCCGCTCCCCGCCGTATCTCCATTTCCTGTGACGGAAACTCGTACCGATCGATTACCGAGCCGGTCGGCCGTCCGCCCTTCTTGCGCCGCACAACCTCGACCCGCTCCACGAATCGCATCCCGGCCACGGCCTGCGGCTCGTCGAACAGATCCTCTTCCGCCAGATCACGCAGGCGAAAGTACTCCCACCAGGTCGCCTTGTCCTCGCGCCGATGCCAGTCGAGCAGGTACGCCAGGATGTAGCGCGCACGGTGCTCGCCCGTGAGCTCGCTCGGCGTCTCCGGCACATCCGCGAGCAGTCGCGCGCGCAGCTCGGTTACCCGCGCATCGCGCTCGGCGACCTGTGCGCTCGCCTGATCGGCCGGAGGCACCGGACGCGGCACGTCCGCGCCGCCGGCGACTGCTTCCTCCCGCACGCGCTCCAGCCAGTCGCGAAGGCGAAGCGTCGAGATGCAGTCGTCGCGATTGTATCCCTCCACCACGTCGCGCACCTCACGAGGGAGATCGGTCGCTCGCCCGAGCCACAGCGCCTGCTCCATCACCGCAAGGCTCTCGTTGGCGCGGCCGAGGTCGACGTCGCGGGTGAAACCGTAGAGCGGCTCCAGTCGCTTGATGGAGTAGCTCTCCACGCCGGCCCACATTGCCTGTCGCACGACGGCATAGAGATCGACGAAGCGGCCACCGCGCAGCAGACGGTCCAGTTCCTCCCCGCGCGTCGCATAACGACCCATCAAGCGCTTGAACGCCGATGGCTCGTAGGGCGCGTAGTGGTAAACGTGCATCGACGGGTCGTCGCGCAAGGCCTCCATGATCAGGTCAATGACCTCTTCGAACGCCGCACGCTCCTCGCGCTCGTCGAACGCCCACCAGCTGAGGTAGTCCGGGTTCCCATCGGCGCCGGCACGGACCAGACCGAAGAGGTACTCGCGTCCGCGCTGTTGATCTGGCCCAGTGTCGGATTCGCCGCTGATCGCGAAGTGGTCGCCTTCGAGGTCGAGAAACAGATCGCGCGGCGACGGCTCGGGCAGACGGCACAGCCCTTCTCCGATCGTGACCTCGCGCAGTTCGTGCAGTGGCGGCGTCCGTCCGCGCGAGTCGAGCTGCACCCTCGCCTGCTCGCGTACGCGGTGGTACGTCTCCACCGATCCACGACGCGGCCTGAACGGGAGCGGCACCGGCAACCCGGCGAGCTGCGTGAGCGTGGAGACGCTCCTGCCCTCCAGTTCCCGCCGTTGCAGTCGCGTGATCCCGGCTACGAGCGAGAGATGATCGTCGGCGCGACGCTTTTCCCGGCACTCCGGATCCCACGGGCACACCTCGCAGTGCTCGACGGGATCGGGGTAGTTGGCGGCGAGTATCGCCGGGTACTCATCGGCGACAGCATCGGTCATCTGGCGGCGGACGAGGCGGAAGTAGGCAGCGAAGTCGTCGACGCGAAACGAATGGACCGGCGTGAGCGGGTCCGGCGTGATGACGTGGAAGTACTCGGGGCGAGATCCCTGGATAGCCGCCAGCATCTCCGAGTAGAGGCCGAGCTGCAGAATCGTCCCGGCGCGGGTGTCGCGCGCCAGCTTGGTGTCCGCGACCTCGTACGACCACTCGCCAAAGTCGCTGCGACGTTCCACCCGCCGGAGAATGTCCGCGTAGCCGAACCACCGGCCGTCGCCTAACGCGCCCTGGGCGATGACCGGCGCACCGGCGTGCATCGCGTCGAGCGTCCGGGCCATCCGGTCGTCGCGATCCTGGACCCCGGCGAGCTGGACGACCGGCAGGCCGTCGTCCTCGAGTGATCGGAGATGCGCGGTCTCGTGCTCGTCACCGAGCCGGCGCAGGAGGTCGAGGAGCGGATCATGGCGGTAGGGGCGCTTCCGATCTCCCATCGCCGCCGCCATGTCGAGCGCGGTGCGATGGCGGCAGCCGAGGAAGTTGGAGAGATCGGTTGCCGAGAGGACGAGGTCGGTGCCAGTGAGTCGCAATGCGGCGTGTTCGCCGAGGCCGAGGGGAACATGGTGTGACGCGTCCCGGGACGGACGGTCGATCAGCTTTCAGCGAACAAGTTAAGCTGGCAGTCCGCTGCTCGCAGCGAACAGCACTCGGATCGTGCTGGTTCGATTGCAGGCCGTCCGCTGCAAGTCCGGGCCGACGTCTACCCCGGCGGAATGATGTCCGGCGACGGGCTGCCCTCGGCGAATCCCACACCGGGGATCGTGAGCGTCCACGATATCGACAGTGTGCCGTTGCTCAGCTCCGTCCCCTGCACCGTCAGGCTCGCCCCCTCCCAGACGAATGGCGCGGGGATGGAAGCGCTCGCTCCAGTGAAATCCGTGCCGTTGGTCGACGTGATCTCCACGTCCCAGGCTGGAGTGTCACCGGGGCTCACCGGCGGCTGGAAAGCCCGGAGATGCGTGGTGCCGTCACCGGGGAAATAGATCTCCAGCCGGATGCCCCGGTTCTGCGGGACCACGACACCGCAGCAATGCACGAGCCAGATATGCGAGTCCTTCTCCCAGGCGCCCGCGTGCAGCGGAGCTGGCGGTGGGGAGTCGATGGTGATCGCGAAGCTCTTCTCAATGGTCTGGCCACCGCTCGTGACGCGCACGGTGAAGAGGAAGGGCCCAAGCAGCGTCGGCGTTCCCGAGAACACTCCGGACGGCGAAATGTTGACACCGGGCGGAAGCTGGCCCGAGGCGAGACTGAAGGCGTAGGTGCCATTGCCGCCGGTGGGAAAGAGCGCCGCCGAGTAGGGGACACCGAGCTTGCCGTCGGGCAATGTCCCCGGAAGTTTCAGCTCGTCGACCGACGTGTGGGTCAGCTGCTGGGACCCGCAGATGCTGGTCGGCGTTATGGTCCCCGGCATGATGAGGCAGGCGGTGGGCACGATGGAGGCATCGCCGGCGGCAAGGGGCGTGACCACGGTCGTATAGAGCCCCTGCAGGTTGGTGTTGCCGGTTGGGTTCGCGATGTCGAGCACGTTGGACGTCGTTGGGAGCGACATCGCGAACGCGGCGTCCTGTGGCGTGCCGTTCTGCAGGAACTGCACGCCGAACACGGTGACCAGGCTGTACGGCGTACCGACCACGAGCGGATCGGGCAGGGTGTCGGCCACGAGGACGATGTCGACGCACAGGCCCGCGCGAATCGATGCCCAATCCAGGTTGAAAGCGGGGGTGGCGACGCCGAGGTCGGCGGCCCGGTCGGCCCAGAAGAGGACGTTGGCCAGCGCCGAGAAGCTCTGGTTGTCGCGACAGACCGTGTTGTTCCCGTCGATCGCGTCTCCGATCTTCGCGGCAACGATGGGTTGGAGCTGCGCGAATTCGTTAGGATACGTAGCCGGCGTGGGAGGGGTGATTCCGAGTGCGAGCGGCGTGTCGGTTTCCCACCAGTGGAGCTCGCTCAGTGCGAGGACGAGCTGCGCGTCGGTGGTTGCGTTCTGGAAGAGTGGGAGCACGACGTTGGTGAACCATGTGCGCAGAACATCGGTGTACGCTTGCTGGCTGGTCGTCGAGTCGCCCGAGAGCACGAGCAGAGAGTCGATGTAGAACTTGCTCGATGACGTCGGAACCGCACCGGCTCCGGCGGCGATCGCCCGGACGTCAGCGGTCGTGCCGAAGCCGGCGACCCCAACGCTGAAATGGGCGATCGGCAACAGCGCGACCGTGCCGCTATCGGCCGCGGGTGAGAGATCGGGAGGGTTCGCGTCTCCCTCGAAGGTCAACCCGACCAGCCGGAGTCCCGCCGCCGGACGCTGCCGGATCTCGATGCGCAGCTGCGCCGCCTTCGCGAAGTGCAGTCCGGTGGGCTGAAAGTCCACGCCCCCCACCAGACCGCCGCTGAGCCCCAGCTTCCGGACGCTCGCAACGGGCGTCATGGTGATCTGCTGCGAGGTGAGCAGCGCGCCCGGTGGAACGGTGAGCGTGTAGTGCACGCCGTCGGCCGACGTGACGCTCACGGACCCGCCCGCCGACCCGATGGTTTCCGATGCCGAAGCGGCGTCCAGGACAATCCGCGGGCCGGGGTCATTCACCGTGATCGTCGCACTGCCGCTCTTGCCATCGACGGTCGCGCGGATCGAGGTCACTCCGGGCGCGAGGGCCGTCACGGTGCCTGACGACGAAACCGTCGCCACAGCCGTGGCGCTCGACGACCAGGTCGGATTCTTCCCGCTGACGGCCGATCCGTGGGAATCCAGGGCGCTCGCGGTCAGGCGCAGCGTGTCGTCCGGCAGCAGGGTCGCCGAGGGCGGTGACACGGCCACGGTGGCGACGGTCGCCGGCGCTGCTGGCCCGCCGCTGTCCCCGCCGCATCCGTCGGCCACCACCAGGCCAAGCAGGAGACATCGCGTTACGGAAACGGATCGACTGGCTGTCATGGTACGCTTTCCTCATCGGGCGGACGAAATCGGCCACGACGACCGGAGCCTTCGTTCCCCGCTCGTCGCACGTCTGCCTAAGGTGTGGGCGTCCGGAACGGGGCGCATGACGCGTTCACGTTGCTGAGGACCGGTGCAGGTGTTGCTCGGATGCCGCAGCCGGACGATATGCCGGCATGCTTGCCGGGGGATGATGCGGCGGTCATCTTCGCCCGGGCCCATCATGCGACCGTTCGCGCGTTGCCTCACACAGCGTCGTGCGCTGCTGCTCACGTGGTTCACGGCTGCGGCGCCCGGCACGGCAGCGACGCTCGGTGCGCAGCCGCACCTGCCGCACGCGGACCACTTCACGGTGGACGACGGCCTCTCCCAGAACCTGCTGACGGCGGTGGTGCAGGATGCGGCGGGCTTCATCTGGCTGGGGGGCGACCGCGGTCTGCAGCGATTCGACGGCTATTCTTTCGTCCGATATTCGTCGCTCGATCCGGGCGCACCGGAGGAGCTCAGCGGACTGATTGACGGCTTGCGCCTCGATCCCCGCGGGACGCTCTGGGTGCAGGCCGCGGGAGCGCTGTTCAGGCGCGACGCCGGATCGCTCCGGTTCGTTCTTGTCGCCCCGCACGGGACCCCACTCCGGCCGGGCGACGCGTGGGCCCCGGACTCGGAGGGCCGGCTGTGGCTGATTGACGGCGACACGTTGCGAGACATCGAATCGGGTGGCGGGGCGCCGCGCCTCCGCGCGGTCGCCGCGGACAGTTCGTTGGCCACTTTCGGCGTACTCGCCACCAGCCGCGCGGGCGCGGTCTGGCTGGCCGGCGGCGGACGGCCGATGGGCCGCGTGGTGCGCGTGGATCCCTCCACGGGCGGGCTCAGGCGGTATGCACTGGCCTCGATCGTCACGCCACGCGCGATGCTGGAGGACCGGGCGGGCGCGATCTGGGTTGCCGGCGAGGCCGGCGTGGAGGTGCTCGAACCGGGTCGTGATCGATTCCGCAGCGTTGAGGCATTTCGCAGCCAGACGGTCAGGACGCTGGCGCTCGGCGATTCGGACGCGGTGCTGGTCCCCACCGATGGCGCGCTCTCCCGCGTCGATGCGCTTGGACGGGTCATCGAGCGCTGGGATTCTCCCGAGATTTTCGGTACCGGTCTGCTGGCGCAGGATATCGCGGTCGATCGCGAAGGTGGCATCTGGCTCGCGACGTTGGCGTCGGGAGCGCTCCGACTCGATCCGCGCACGCCGGCCTTCGTCTGGCAGTCGCATCGCTCGAGCCCGTCGCTCGCCCTGGCGAGCGATTTCGTGACCGCGCTCGCCGAGCCGGACGACGGCAGCCTGTGGATCGGAACCCTGCGGGGTGGGGTGTCGCGCGTCAGTGCCGATGGACGCCGCGTGGAGACATTCCGCCATGAAGAGGGGGTGTCGACAAGCCTCCTGTCCGATGAGGTGTGGGGGCTCGAGGAGGATCGCGCTGGGCGCCTGTGGGTCGCGACCAACGACGGGCTGTGCATGTTCCGTGGAGGTCGCTTCTCGTGCTTCCCTCTGGCTCATGGCGCGTTCGGGATTGCGCGGGATCAGGACGGGTGGTTCTGGCTCGTATCCGAGTCCGATGTGGTGAGCTTCGATCCCGCGAGCGGCGCAACCGGGCCGCCGGTGCCGGCGTCGGCGAAGCTCGTTTCGGTCTACGCGGATCCCGATTCGGGGTCGCTCTGGATCGGCGGCGGCGCGCTGTTTCGCGCGCGGGTGGCGCGCGGCCGGGTGATCGGCGCACTGGAACGCGTTGAGGCGGTCGCGTCCGAGACTGCGCGCATCTATGATATCCGTCGCGACGCGCACGGCGTGCTGTGGCTGGCCAGTCACAACGGGCTCCAGCGATGGGACCCGGCGCGCCGCGGATTCGCGCCGATCGATGTCCCCGAACTTCGGAACACGACCGTCTTCTCCGTGCAGGACGATGGCGCCGGCCGGCTCTGGTTAGGCACGTCGCAGGGACTGGTGCACTACTCGCCTGCGACGGGAGAGGCGCGTCGCTATCGCCGGCAGGACGGGGTGCTGAGCGGCGAGTTCAATCGGCGGGCCGCGCTGCGGCTGCGGGACGGCGAGATGGTGTTCGGCGGGGTCGAGGGATTGACGCGATTCCGTCCGGAGGCCGCGACCGGCGGCCCCGATGCACCGCCGATCGTCTTCACGCGCCTGCGCACGGTCGCGCAGCAGGCGATCACCGACGTGCCGATCGCCGCCGCCTCGCCACTGCGACTCGCACCGGGCGACCGCGCGTTCACGATCGACTTTGCCGCCCTGACCTTCGCGGCCGGACCGGCGCCGCGCTACCGCTACCGGCTGGAAGGACTGAGCGACGTGTGGATCGAATCCAGCGACCACATCGTGACCTACTCCACGCCTTCGCCCGGAACGTACACGTTCCAGGTACAGGTGGCGGGTGGCGCGGACGGAGGGTGGAGCACGCCAGGCGGCGCAATTCGGCTTCAGGTGGTGCCGCCGGTCTGGCGCACGGCGTGGTTTCGTGGCCTGATCCTCCTGCTGTTCGCCGTGTTGTTGTGGGGGGCGCACCGGGTTCGTCTGCGTCAGGCAGTGGCGACCGAACGGCTCCGGCTCCGCATTTCCCGCGATCTGCATGACGAGATCGGCGCGGGCCTGAGCAGCATCGCTCTGTTGTCCGATTCCCGGGATCGCGGCGGCTCGGCGGCCGGGCCCGAACGCGTGCAGCTCCAGCGGATCGGCCAGTCGGCGCGCGAGATGGTGGACGACCTGCGCGACATCGTGTGGGCGATCGATCCGGATGCCGACCGGCTCGATGACGTCGTGACCCGAATGAAGGACGTCGCTACCGGACTGCTGCGGGACATCCGGGTGACGTTCGACGCGCCGGCGGTGGGCGCGCTCCCGGAGCACGTCGGCATGGCGGATCGCCGCGACCTCCTGCTGTTGTACAAGGAGCTCCTGCACAACGTCGTCAGGCACGCCCAGGCGACCGAAGTGCACATCGCGGTGGCGCCCCGCGGGCGGGGGATCGAGGTGACGGTGTCCGACAATGGCGTGGGATTCAGTCCGAACGGTTCCCGTCGCGGGACAGGGCTGAAGAGCGTGCGGGAGCGAGCCGCCCGGCTGGGCGGGAATCTGGAACTGACCAGCCAGCCGGGCGGGGGGACGACGGCGCGGGTCACGGTGAAGACGACGTGAACGCGTCGTGCGCGCGTCAGGCCCGGTGTCTACCTTGGGCGACATGAGCGGGGCCGGTCGCACTGCGAATCATCGGGCGCCCATCTGGGTGGTGGAGGACAGCGCGATGTATCGGCGCACCCTGGGCGAGCTGCTCGACCAGAGTGACCGGTTCACCTGCACCGAGCTGTTCGCCGATGCCGAGTCCGCGCTCGATGCGTTAGGCGACGGGAAGGAACTGCCCCGCCTCATTCTCATGGATCTGGCCCTGCCCGGCATGAGCGGGACCGACTGCGTTCGATCCATCCGGAAGACCAATCCGTCGATCCCGGTGGTCATGCTCACCGTGCACCAGAGCAACGAGAAGATCTTCGAGGCCGTGTGCGCGGGCGCGTCCGGGTACCTGCTCAAATCGTCGCCCCGGGACGAGATCATGGGCGGGATCGAGAAAGTGCTTGATGGCGGCGCGGCGATGGACGCGCAGATCGCGCGCCGGGTGCTCGAGATGTTCGCGCGCATGGCCACGCCGCAGACCGACTACGGCCTCTCCGACCGCGAACGCCAGATCCTCCAGCGGCTGGTGGACGGGCTCACCAAGAACGACATCGCCGGGGAGCTGCGCCTGAGCCCGCACACCATCGACGGTCACGTGCGCAACATCTACGCCAAGCTGCACGTGAACAACCGCAGCGGGGCGGTGGCGCGGGCGGTGCGCGAGAACCTGCTTTAGGGGCAGCTGCGGCGGCTGCATGTACGGCATGAATACCTTGCGGGCGCTGTCCGGGCACTGCACGTCCGGGTGGAAGTCGGCGAACAGGCCGTCGGGATTGGTCTGCCACGCCCACACGTGGAGATACCAGAGTTTGAGGTTGTCCTCGTACTTGAGGCGCTGTCCCATGATAACCGGAGCCACGGAGTCGCGTGACCACGCCCGATAGGGGACGATGAACTCCACGCCGTTCAGGCGATAGGCACCGTCGGGCATGCGTTCGTACAGCAGAATCTCCGGACGCTCGATATCGACCCTGGCGTCCATGTACGCGGCGTTGGTGTGGTGGTAACCCATCGCACCGTGATGCTCGTGCACAAGGCACGCCGGCACGTCGCGCACATACCCGGCGGCGACGGCGGAGTCGAGTGAGTGAAACTTGTCAGTGGCCGCGCGCAGGCGATTCAGATCGGTGGTGACGGTGGCGTCGTACGCTGTGGCTGCAACGCGCAGCGCGGTGCGTGACGCCGGGGCACAGGCGGCGCAGAGACTGGCCGTGACGGCAGCGAGGAAATTGCGTCGAGAAGCCATATGGTAGCTATCGCTCGCCCTGAGCACCACGTCAAGCCGGGCCACGTCGACTCGTCACCGTCCCCTTGGAGACAGTACCTGGCTGCGAAATGCGATCCGACGCCCGCATGGTTCGGGTGGAAGAGCCTGAAGCCCCGGCGCCGGTGAAGCGGGGAACACGACCGGCCGGGATAGCACGCGCCGCCGGAGATCGCTCTCCGACGGCGCGTGTTCGCTCGGTCACGCAGGCCCTCTCAACCTGCGCGAGTCGAGCACCCACCCGTTACCGGTTCGGGACCGTCAGGTCGAAGTCGTAGAAGCCGGTACGGGGTTGCGGATCGTAGATCCGCAAGACGGCCATGAAGTTGTTTTCCGCATTGGGCTGCTGGACCAGGGTCACGGTGCCGCGACCTTCCAGCTGATGGATGCGGACATTGGCGTAGTCCATCGGCAGCCCGTATGGCGCCAGGTTGGAGTGGATGTCCTCCGGCTCGTCACCGCTCAGCGTGCGGTAATCCAGCTGCTGCCCGCGGATACGGATCTCGATCGCGTCGTCCACCCGCCCCGTCCAGTGCAGCACCGTACGCTCACCGGCGTACCGGCCGCGCGGCGCCGCGACGTCACTCCGTTCGACCACCTCGCCACCGCTCGACGCGTACGGGAGCCACGACACCGTTATCCGGTTGGGCTCCCCACTGTTGCTGCGGTCACGGATGCGGACAATGGCCGTGTAGTCGTTCTCGCTGGTGGGTTGCTGGACCACCTGGACCTCGCCCAGTCCGTGCTCGAGCAGAACCCGGACGACGCCATCATTCTGCGGAAGCGCGGTCATGATGTCCGGACCCGGCAGGGGTTGATCCATCTGACCGTAGGCCCGTGTCCACACGTTGCGTCCCCGCATCGTGAGCTGGACCTCGCGATCCACCCGTCCACTCCATTCGAAGAGCGGCCGGCTGTTGCCATTCTGGGCCACTGCCGGCTGCGCATCAGCGCCCAGCAGCATGCCGGCAAAGAGAAGCGAGGCCGTCGTGCCCATGCATCGGTATCGCCACATAGTGCCTCCGTGATTTGCGTCGGAATTCGGGACCGGTGCTTCGCGCAGGGCGAAGCGAACCCTCAATGACAAGTCCGCCAGGCTGCCGGCGTGACCACCGTGTCTCGCAGGAACTAGTACCCGGATGATCCCCGGTCTTCACTGAGCCGTGGCAAGCGGGTATTCGTGCCAGCCCCGTGAGCGAAGGTGCCCGTGTCGCCTGCGATTACGCGGCCTCAGCGGAGCCGGATGTCCCTGGGCCCGGTTGCACGAAATTCATGCAGGCTCGGGCGTCTCGGGCGTGGCAATGGGACGCGGCGGCTCGCCTAACGCGCACGACGTCAGGGGCCGCGGAGCCAGGCTACCACCTGCGCGGCTGGAATCGCGGCTTGGCGTCGGGGCTCCGTGGCACGGGCGCGCGCGGAACGCTCGTACCGGGGGCCGCCTCCTTTCGCCGTTGCGCCGGGCACCTAAGTTCCGAGTGCGTCAGTGCTGGGGTCGCCTCGGAACGCCGGCATGGGCGTGCCCACTGCGAGGCGAGAACGGCTGTCCCGGATCTGAATGAGCCACCTCTGACTTCCCCGAACGGACCGACGGGAGTGAAATGCGAATTGCCAGACACAGAATAGGGACCGCGCGCGCGATAGGGGCCGTCGCGGCCATCACGTTCACGTGCATCCCGTCGCGACGGGCCACGTCGCAGATGCCCGACTCCGCCACGATCGCCGCTCGGGCCGATCACGTGCTCTCGGCGGTCACTTCGGCGTCGGGGACCGCGCCTGCCCCCGGGTGCGCGGTAGGTATCGCGCACGACAATCGGCCGGTCTATGAACGGGCATTCGGGATGGCCGATCTCGAGTTCGGCATCGCCAACACGCCGCAGACGATCTTCGAGTCGGGATCGGTGGCCAAGCAATTTACGGCCGCTTCGATCGTGCTCCTGGCGCTCGAGGGAAAGCTCCGGCTCGACGATCCGGTGAAGAAGTACATTCCCGAGCTTCCCGACTACGGCGCGCCGCTCACCATCCGTCATCTCCTCAACCACACGAGCGGGATCCGTGACTGGGGCTCGGTACTCGCGCTCACGGGCTACGGGCGTGGCGACCGGCTGGTCTCGCAGGCGCTGGCGTTCGACGTGATCGTGCACCAGCGCGGGCTCGATTTCACCCCCGGCGCCGAGTACTCGTACTCCAACAGCGGCTTTACGCTGCTGTCAACCATCGTCGAACGCGTCTCGAAGCAGAGCCTGCCGGCATTCACTGCCGAACGGTTCCTCAAGCCGTTAGGCATGACGCACTCGCAATGGCGCACGGACTATACGACCCTGGTCCCCGGACGTTCACAGGCGTACACGCGCGCCGGGCAGGGCGCGTGGAAGCTCGACATGCCGTTCATGAACGTCTACGGCAACGGCGGTCTGCTCACCACGGTGGGCGACTGGTTGAAGTGGAACGCCATGCTCGACACGCGCAGCCTGGGCGGCAAGAACGTCGGCGCGCTGGTGGATTCGCTGGAGCGGCAGGGCCGGCTGAACGACGGACGCCAGATCGCCTACGCGCTGGGACTGGCGGTCACGACCTACAAAGGTCTGCGTCAGGTAGCGCACAGCGGCTCGACCGCGGGATACACGACGTTTCTCACCCGATTTCCGGGGCGCGCCCTGTCGATCGCCGTGATGTGCAACGCCCCCTCGCCGAATCCGGGACAACTCGCCATGCGACTGGTCGATGAAATCGCGGGTCCGTTGCCGGCACCACCGGCGCCCGACACCGTGTCGCTGCCGGCGCAGGACCTTCAGAAGTGGGTGGGCCTGTGGCAGGATGTCGCCACCCACATGCCCATCCAGATCACAATGGAAAGCGGGTCGCTCCGCGCCGGTGCCCCGCTGCATCCCCTCCGCGACGGTCAGTTCGTCGCCGCACAGGGACCGATCCGGTGGCGATTTGAGCCCGCCGTCGGCGGCCAGCCGGCCCGCGCAACGCGTTACCGCCCTGATGGCGACGATCACTACGTGGCGGAGACGCCGTGGACGCCGACGGCGTCGCAGCTGCCCGAGTTCGCCGGCATCTGGCATAGTGACGAGGCCGACGCGACGTTCACCGTCGCCGTCGTGGATGGGGGACTCGAGATCGAACAGCGTCCCGACACGAAGCTGCCGCTGCGCCCCCTGTATCGCGATCACTTCGGTCCGCGCCAGGGTGGCGGGCGCGTGATCTGGTTCACCCGCGACGCCTCGGGACGCGTGACAACGCTGCACGTCGGCGCATCACGGATGCGCGACATGCCGTTCATGCGAGTCAAGCAGTAAGCTCGGAAATTCGAGTCTGACCCCAATTTTCTGCAGTAAGGTCGGAAATTCGAGTCTAACCCCAATTTCCTGAGACCCTGATTTCCGCTGGTCGCCCACTACTGGCCGGCCGACGCCGGTCTGGACTCCGGGCCCAATCAAATACAGTATGCATGCATCACTAACCCCGAGCACTCCCATGCACATTCGCGTCTACACCGCCGTGCTCGCCACGGCCCTCATCCCCTCGCTCACCCTAGCCCAGCCATCCTCGCCCGTAGCGCAGGCGTTCCGCAACGACGCCATGCAAAACGAGAAGAAGCTTGTCGCGGCGGCCGAAACCATGCCGGCCGACAAGTACGGATTCAAACCGACCGAAGCCCAGATGACCTTTGGCGAGGTAGTGGCACACCTGGCTGGAGGCAACGACCTCTTCTGCGGAACGCTCACGGGCATGAAGCCGCCGACGCGCACGAAGGTCGCGCCGACTGACAGCAAGGACGTCCTCGTGGCCCGGTTGAAGGAGACGTTCCAGTTCTGCGATCAGGCGCTGTCGAAGCTGGACGACTCCAAACTCGCCGAGGAGCTGCCGATGTTCGGCAGGACGATGTCGCGCGCGGCGGTCATGACGATGGTCACCGCCGACTGGGCCGACCACTACAGCCAGGCCGCAATCTACCTGCGGCTGAACGGCGAGCTCCCGCCAACGGCGAAGAAGCCGTAGTCGAATCCGGGATTCCGCGTCGGCCCGCTGCACGGGCCGCGCGGATTGAAAACGGATACGCCGGCGGTGCCGCTCTGTTGAGTAGCTCCGCCGGCCTCGCATTGCCTGACGAGACCGCGAATGAACCGGTCGCAGCAATGCCGCGGGGCCTCCGCCACGCCGATTCCGAGCGCGCGCAGAGGACCATCTCTGCTGTCCGGATACGTGTTGCCTCTGACCTCTGGCCTCTGACCTCTGGCCTCTGACCTCTGGCCTCTGGCCTCTGACCTCTACTCCCCCATTTATCCGATGGTGTCGATGCCGCGAGTGTGCTTGAGTGCATGCACACCGATTGCACAGCGGGATAGACATGACACCATCGAAGATCGGAAAGACCGGGAGCACGCTCAGCCAGCTCTCCACTGAGCTGGCTGACGCGGTACAGAGTGCATCCAGCTCCATCGTCGCCATCCATGCACGCCGCCGCATTCCCTCCAGCGGGATCGTCTGGCGGGACGGCGTGATCGTGAGTGCGAGCCATACGGTTCGCAAGGATGACGACATCGCCATCACGCTTCCCGATGGCGAGTCCACCGCGGCGACGGTCATCGGCCGGGACGCTGCGACTGACCTGATCGCACTCCGCATCGCGACGGGGAGCGCGAAGCCCCTGGCCGCGCCTGCGGCCGGCGATGACACCGCACGGGTGGGCGCGCTGGTGATCGCCGCGGGCCGGCCGGGCCGCGACGTCACGGCGAGCTTCGGCATCATCAGCGCCATTCGCGAAGGGTGGCGGACGTGGCAGGGTGGCGGCGGCGGTGCCCGGATCGACAAGGTGCTACGGCTCGACCTCGCCATCTACGACGGATTCTCCGGCGGGCCGTTGTTGGATGCCGGCGGCGCGCGGCTCGGCATCGACAACTCCGCCCTGGGACGCGGCATGCCCATGGCGTTACCGGCGGTCGCCGTCGATAGCGTGATCGACGAACTCCTCGAGCGGGGGCACGTACGGCGCCCGTTCATCGGGGTCGCGGTCCAGCCCGTGATGCTTCCGTCAGCCCTCGTCAGGCAGCATCAGCTCGCGAACGACACCGCCCTGCTGATCCTGTCGGTCGGCGACGGATCTCCAGCCGAACGCGGGGGGCTGTTCGTGGGCGATGCCCTGCTCGAGGCAAATGGACACGTTTTGCGCCATCCCACCGACCTGCTCGACGTGCTCGCCGGTGTGACGCCCGAGACGGATGTGGAGCTCAAGGTGCTGCGTGGGGGCGCGATGAAGCAGCTGTCGATCGCGCCAGTGGACCGCGGGGTGCGGACATGATCCCGTCTCCGGCAGGTCCGGCACGCGCGGTGGGTTCCGGCCTCGTTGGGCTGAGCGAACTCCTGCGGCAGGCGGTGGCGGAGGTTCGAAGCGGCGACACCGGCAGCGGCACGGGGATCATCTGGGGCGGCGCCGGCCTGGTCGTGACGAATGCCCACTGCGTGCCGCGCTGGACTCGCCTCGCGGTGCGGGCCGGCACCACGTGGCGCGACGCCACCGCGCTCGCGTACCATCCGGATCATGATCTTGCCCTGCTCGCGGCGCCGTCGGTGGCCGGGCCTCTGCTCGAGATCCGGGACCCGGCCTCGTTGCGGGTGGGCGAGCTGGTGTTCGCCCACGGACATCCGCTCGGGATCCCCGATGCACTCGCGATGGGCGTGGTGCACGCGGTCGCGCGAGACCCACGGACCGACGAACCGCGCTGGGTGGTGGCCGACGTGCGTCTGGCGCCGGGCAACTCCGGTGGCCCCCTGGTGGACGCCGAAGGGCGGCTGGTGGGCGTCAACAGCATGGTGGTCAATGGCCTGGGTGTGGCCGTTCCAGCCGGGCTGGTGCGGCGGTTCGTGGAACGCGCGCTGTCACGGCGGGCTGCATAACGAGCGGGCCTGCCCGTGACGCGGGTCGTGGTCGTCGCCTCGTCCGACAGGCTGCGTGCGCAGCTGGCGGCCGCACTTCGGGCCGATACCGCCTTTGACGTGGTGGACGCCGTCGCCTCCGAGCAGGATGTGCCAGAGACGACCGATGTCGTTCTCGTGGCGCACACGCCCGATGATCAGCGGCTCGTGACCGCGCGTCCCCGCGCCGACACGATCGTGGGAACGGTGCTGACCAATCGGGAGCGCGAGATTCTCGGCTACCTGGCCGAGGGACTCGGGAACAAGCAGATCGCAGCGCGACTCGGCATCTCCGCGAACACGGTGAAGACGCACCTGGAGATGCTCTTCGAGAAGCTCGAGGTGTCGTCACGGGCGGAGGCGGTAGCGACGGGTGTGAGGCGCGGCCTGTTGCTGCTGTAAGGCCTGGAAGGTCGTGGTCGGGGGTGCGGAGCGCGATCCCAGTCAGTTCCCAAGGCAAACAGGTGACGCCTGACCGCCCGGCTACCGCGAGTCAGGCACGGTGCGCACGATCTTTGCGTTTCCGAAGGGACCGGCGGGGCCGGCGATGACCATGGCGCACGTCAAGCCTGGCCTTTCGCGGCATTCCGTAGCTAGCCAAGTGGCGGCAATGCCATAGTCTGGCACATCTTCCGACCTGCTTTGGCCTTTGGCCTTTGGCCTTTGGCCTTTGGCCTTTGGCCTTTGGCCTTTGGCCTTTGGCCTTTGGCCTTTGGCCTTTGGCCTTTGGCCTTTGGCCTTTGCCCTCCTCTCGCCCATGCCTGCCCCCCGACTCTCGATCGTCATTCTCACCGACGACTACGCGACCATCCGTCGCGTGACGAGCCATCTGTGCGCCCAGACGCTGGCGCGTGAGATCGAGCTGGTGGCGGTGTGCCCGTCGGCGACGAACTGCCAGGTGCCGGCTGACACGGCAGATGCGCTTTCGGGCATTACCGTGGTGGAGAGCCCGCTCGTGCCGATGGGCGTGGCCCGGGCAGCGGGCGTTCGCGCGGCGCGCGCGCCAGTCGTGGTCCTCGGCGAGACGCATGCGTTCCCGGCGCCTTCGTGGGCCGAGCAGCTGCTTGCGGCCCACGACGGCCCGTGGGACGCGGTGGCGCCCGGCATGGCAAACGGGAATCCGCGGACCGCACGCAGCTGGAGTGGCCTGGTCATGGATTACGGTCGCTTCCTCGCCGAGCGTCCGGCGGGCCGGATTGCCGAGCCTCCGGCCTACAACGCCTGCTGGAAGCGCGACGTCCTGCTGAGCGCGGGCGACGGGCTCGCGCACATGCTGGAGCCGGGCGGGCCGCTGGATGCAGCGCTGGCCGCGCGGGGCGCGCGGTTCTGTCACGTGCCTAACGCGCGTGTGGCGCACCTGAATGTCGCGCCCTGGATCGCGTGGGCGGCCGAACGCTATTGGGGCGGCCGGCTGTTCGGGTCGCACCGAAGCCGGGAATGGTCGCTCACCCGTAGAGTGGTCTACTTCTGCGGGTCGGCGCTCGTTCCCCTGGTCCGCTTCGCGAGGACACGTCCGGCGGTCACGCTCGCCGGCAGCGACAACCGCCTCCCGAGGGGCACGCTGGTGGCCGTGGCCGGCGGAAGCGTCCTCTGGGCGATCGGCGAGGCGGCTGGATACGTGGCCGGAGAGGGCCACGCCGAGGCGAGGATGCTCGAGTACGAGCTGCATAAGGAGCGGTACGCGTGAGCCTCGAGGTCTCGTACGTCGTGGTGACCGACACCTTCGCCACGATCCGCGACGTGGTGCGTGCGGTGCGGGCGCAGACGATCTCTCCAGCCATCGAGCTCGTCATCGTCTGCCGGTCGGAATCGGAGTTGGAGCTCGACCCGCGGGAGACCGCGGGAATGGGCGCAGTCCGGGTGGTCGAGGTTGATGCGATCATGCCGCTCTCTCCAGCGCGCGCCGCAGGTGTCCGCGCGGCCTCGTGTCCTCTGGTCTTCATCGGTGAGACCCACTCCTATCCGGCGCCCGATTGTCTCCAGGCGCTGCTCGCCGCGCACGCCGGCGGCGACTACGCCGTGGTCATGCCGGTGATCGAAAACGGCAATCCGACAAAGGCGATGAGCTGGGCGCTGCTGATGTTGACCTACCGGCACTGGATCGATCCGGCGGTCCGCACCGAGATCGAGACCGTCGCCACCTACAACGGATGCTTCCGCCGTCAGGCACTGGTGGATCTCGGGGAGCGCCTGGCAGAGATGCTCGACTACGGCAGCGGGCTTGATGCGTACCTTCACGACCGCGGCGGGCGCTTTCTCATCGAGCCCGGGGCACGTCTGGCGCACCTCAATGTTGCAACTTTCCGCGGCTGGCTGCCGGAACGCTTTCTGACGGGGCGATTCTGGGGAACGGCCCGCTCGCGAGGATGGTCCGCGTCGCGCCGGCTGCTGTATTTCCTCGCCACGCCCATCGCCGCCGTCCTGATCGCCGGCAAGCCGCTGCGTTCGGTCCAGTGGGCGTACCAGAAATCGCAAGCGCCCGCGGGAACACTGGCGCTCATTCTTCTCAGCGCGATGGTAACGGCCGCTGGCGAGGCCACGGGGTACCTGGCCGGCGGCGGCAAGACGGCGCTGCAGCTCGCGGAATACGAAGTGCACCGATCGCGGTATATCTGATGGAGCCGCGGCTGCGTGTCGGTGTGATCGGCTGCGGCGCGATCGTCACCGCGGTCCATCTCCGTGTCCTCCGCGGCATGCCGGGCGTGCGGGTCACGGCAATCGCCGATCCGGAGTCCGATGCACGCGACCGCGCGCGGCGGATGGTGCCACAAGCTGCGGCTCTGGCCGATGCCGAGAGTCTCCTGGCTCGCGACGACGTGGATGCAGTGGTGGTGGCGGCGCCTAGCGGCCTCCACGCCGGAATCGCGATGGCGACGCTCCAGCGTGGACATCACCTGTATCTCGAGAAACCGATCGCGTCCACGCTGGATCAGGGTCGACAGGTGGCAGCAGCCGCGCGAGCCGCGAAGAGCGTGACGATGATCGGATTCAACTGGCGATTCCAGCCGCTGATTGCCCGCGCCCGCGAGTTGATCCGGAGTGGGGTGATCGGTGAGGTACACACCGCGCGCTCCGAGTTCTCGGAGCCCGCGCCGGTTCCCGAGTGGAAGGCGCGGCGCGACCAGGGTGGTGGCGTGCTGCTCGATCTTGGATCGCATCACTTCGACCTGGTCCGCTGGCTCGTGGGTGCGGAAGTGTGCCGGGCGGAGGCGGTGATTCGCTCGGAGATCACGGAACACGATTCGGCATCGGTGCGCCTTCACCTCGACGGTGGCTGTGTGGCGTCGTCGGTCGTCTCGCTTCGCGCCGATCGCGCCGACTGGATCGAATTGATCGGCGACCGCGGCGCGCTGCGGGTGGATCGATACGCGCGTTCGCTTGTTCTGCGGGGACCGCGCGCCCGGACGCTGACGCTTCCGATTCTGGCCTGGCGCGCTCGCGCGCTGATTCGTCCCCGCACCGAGCCTTCGTGGCGGTACGCGTTTCACGCCTTCGTGCGCCGGATTCGTGGTCAGGACGTCGAGGTGCCGACGTTCGAGGACGGGCTGCGCAGCCTGGAGATTGTCGCAGCCGCCGAGCGCGCCGCCGGCGTCGATTGATGCGGATTCTGTTCGCGACCGACTGGGGCGGCGAAGGTGGGGGGGTGGAGACGTACGTGACGCTCCTGATGCGAGGGCTGGAGGCTGCCGGCGACGAGGTACGCCTGCTCACCAGCAGCGTGGGGAGCGGCGCGACGGTGGCCGACTACGTCGCCCCGGGCTCACGCAGTCCGGTGCTGCAGAGCGTGCTGCAGATCGCGAATCCGGCGGCAGCGCGCGCGATGCGACGCGCGGTGGCCGACTTCAGGCCCGATGTGGTGCACGTGACCATGTTCGAGATGCACCTGTCGCCGTCGGTGGTGGCCGCGACCGGCGCCGTGCCCACGGTGCTCAGTATCCTGTACTACAAACCGATCTGTCCGAACGGACTCAAGCTCCTGCCTGACGACTCGCTCTGCACGTCACCGGCCGGCCTCGTGTGCTGGCGTGGCGGATGCTTCCCCCTGGCCCACTGGCTGCGCGACCGCCCTCGTTATGCGCGCATACGCCATGAAGTGCACCGAGCGGCAGCCGTGGTCACCTGCAGCGGGTGGATGCAACACGCGCTGGCCGATGCCGGCATCGAGTCGAGCTGGTCGCCGATGCCGATCGCGCCTCCGTCGGCGACCTTCCGCCGCGCCCCCGCGCGGGATCCCCTGTTCGTGTTCACGGGACGACTGGCGCGCGAGAAAGGCGTGGAAACCCTGCTGCACGCGGTGTCGCGCGCAAGCGCGCAGGTGCAGGGAATACGGCTGCGCGTGGTGGGTGATGGACCACTCCGGCCATCGCTGGAGGGGTTGGCTGCGGCGCTCGGACTGGGTGACGGGGTGGAATTCACGGGTTGGCTTCCCTTCGAGCAGGTGGAGTCGCAGCTGGCCGACGCCTGGGCTCTGGTCGCACCGTCGCGATGGGCCGAGCCCCTGGGCCTGACTGCCCTCGAGGCGATCGTCCGCGGCGTGCCGGTCATTGCGAGCGCGACCGGAGGGCTGGCCGAGAGCGTGGAGAACGGCGTGACCGGGCTGCTCTTTCCGAATGGAGATACCGGCGCGCTGGCGGGCTGTCTCGCCGAGGTCGCCGCCGGACGGCAGCTGGCGGCAGGAGTGCCTGACGAGCGTGCGGCGCAGGTTCGTGAACGTCATGACGTGGGGCGCCACGTGGCTTGGCTCGGGGAAGTGTTCCGGCGCGTGACAAGAGCTACCTCACCGCGGTCACCGTGACGCGCAGGATGCGATCGAGCAAGGGGAACTCCCGGTCCATGTAGGCGTTTCCGCCCTGGGCGAGCGGCCCCTGTCGCCCCTGGCGCATCCCGCTGCCCGAATCCTCGCCGTACCCCGCGTACAGGCTGTCGACCACCGCCATGCCTTCGATCACCGTGCCGAGGACGGTGAAAGGCTCCGCGTCGTTGCCGGTATTGTCGGCGAGGTTGATGTAGATCTGGGTGTTGCGGGTGTTGGGCTCCGCTTTGTATGCGAACGCAAACGTGCCGCGCCGGTTATCCGACCTGGGCGGATCGTCGGGGAGGTACTGATCCTTCCACGCTGCGTTCACAGCGGGATTGCCGTGCAGTCCGAATTGCGCGATGTAGTGTGCACGGACGCGGTGGAAGCGCGTGTCGTCGTAGTAGCCGAGTCGCGCCAGGTTGTAGAGGCGATCGGCGCCGACCGGCCCCCACGCGCGAATCAGTTCGAGCACGAAGACACCCTTGGACGTCTCGAACCGCAGGTGTGAGATCGCCGGCGCTGGCCTGCGCCACTCGGGACTGGAAGGATCGAGCAGCAGGGCCAGGCGGTGCCCGTTCAGGCCGGCCACGCCGGGCGCCGCGGCATGGATGCAGCCAAGGTCGAGAAGGAGGGCCAGCGTCCACATCCGCCGCCGGCACCCTGTTCTTGCACCGCTGGTCGTGCGAGATCTGCGGCAAGAGACCAAGGCACGCACCCACGACCGGCCACTCACCTCTCGCCCGTGAGCACCTGCCTGTGCCATCGCGCGACGCGCGACTGGCCCTACGCGCCGCGGTGACCCGACGATTTCACGGGGTTGGAGTGAGGCTTGACCTGAGGAACGGGCGGCTTGGTTCCGGGCGGAGCGATAGCCTGTCCCGGCTTGACGGGACCACCCGGCGCCTTCGATCTGCCAAACTGTGGGATGTTCGGCTTTCGTCTCTTCGACATGAGGGATTCCTCCCCTGGTGTTGGACGGCGCGGGTTACTGTACATCGCGCCGCCAGCGGAACATAGCGGGCGGAGCCCCCTCTGCGGCAGTCGGCGCGCCGCCGCCGCCCGGGCCTGAATCGCGACAGGCGCCGCGCACCATGGCCGGGGCCTGTATCACGACAGGCGCCGCGCACCATGGCCGGGGCCGAGGGGGACTCACAGCCTCACGGAAACCCGGGCGGCGCTTTTCGCTTCTTCGTCGCCTGCTCGAACGCGTACGCGATCTCGATCAGCTTCGGTTCGCTGCACGCCGTCCCGGTGAAGCTCACGTTGAACGGTGACGGCTTTGGGTCGAACCCGGGCGGGAACGCGGCACCGCCGCCGCCACGACCGGTTCCGGGGCCGGTGCCCACCGGCACGAATCCGAACGGCACGGTGACGGTGGGATAACCCGGACGTGCCCCGATGTTGGCACTGCTCACCCCGGGAAACAGCAGCGCGTCCAGCCGGTTGGCCTTGAGGGCGGCGTCGATCCCGCCGGTTGCCGACAGGAGAACATCCTTGCGCCGGTCGGCTTCGTACCGCTCGCGGTCGGCCTGCACGTTCATCTCGTCCGAGATGTCGAGCTCCGCCTGACCGTACTTGATCGCCCCGGCCCGCTGATGTGCGATGTTCCATTCCCGCAACTCGGTCAGGGTCCTGACCGGCGCCCGATCGCCTAACGAGTTGAGCCAGGCATTGAAATCGCGCTTCATCCCGTACTTGAAGGCGATCGAACAGTCGGCGTCCAGTCCCCTGGCCTCGTCGAGTCCGCTGCACGGGTTCCAGTTGAGAAAGTTGCTGGCCGCGCTCGTGTCGATCACGCTCGGGATGTCGGCCGGATCGACGAGGACGGCGCCCTGCGCCTTCAGGGCGGCGATCGCCTCGTCCATGATGGTGCGCTGTGCGTCGGAAAGCCCGCCGCGCGGGTTGGTGCTCCCCGGCACCGGCGTGCGCTCGTAAAAGAATGCCCGGGGGATCCCGATGCGTGCTCCCTGGAGCCCCCTGGCGTTGAGAAATCTGGTGTAGTCCCGGCCGGCGGGCGGCGGGCACTTGGTGGTTGCCGGGTCGTTCGGGTCCGGCTGGGCGCCTTCGAGGGCGCCGAGCATGATCGCGGCGTCGGAGACGGTACGGGCCATCGGTCCCGGCGTGTCCTGGTCGGCCGTGATGGGAATGACGCCGTAACGGCTCACGCGGCCCACCGTGGGCTTGATGCCGACGAGCATGTTCTGATTCGACGGACTCAGTATGGAACCCGATGTCTCGGTCCCGACATTGGCTGCCCAGAAGCTCACGTTCGTGCCCACCCCCGAGCTCGAGCCGCCGGTGGACAGCACCGGGCGCCCATCGAAGAAATTCGGACGCGGATCGCGGCGCGGATCCCAGGGGTTCATCCCGTAGCCGTTGAGCGCGTTGTAGTTCCCGGGCATGCCGCTCGCCACCCAGTTGGCGAGCTCGGTCAATTGCGTCTTGGCGAGGATGATGGCGCCGGCGGCCTCGAGGTTCTTCGTGAGCGTGGCCTCGTAAGGCGGCACCAGGTCGGCGAAGGCCAGTGCACCGCCGGTGGTGCGCATGTCCGTCGTGTGGATGTTGTCCTTGAGCGCCACCGGGATGCCGTGCAGCGGTCCCAGGATCCGTCCCTGCGCGCGCAAGCGGTCCAGCGAATCGGCGATCGCGAGCGCCCTGGGGTTCACGGTGATCACCGCGTGCAAGTGGTCCTCGTAGAGCGCGATCCGCGTGAGCGACTGCACGACGATCTCGTGCGACGTGGTCCGTTTCTGCTCGAGCGCGCTGCGCATGTCGGCGATGGTGGCTTCCACCACCGAGAACGCCGGTGCAGCCGCCGAGCGGGGAGTGGCGGTGCGCCGTGGGTTCTGAGCGACGAGTGGAGAGCGCACGAGGAACACGGCGCTGATGCCTACCGCGAGCGAACGAATCGGGATGCGCTTCATCGTTTCGAGGATCGGTGTGTGAGTGAAGACGGCGTCGACGGGCTGCACGGACCTTCCACCGAACCGGTGATCGCATAGCGGCGGAGTCCGGAGCGCGGATCAAACGGCTCGGCACGAGATGATGTGCGCGCCCGGTACGGGCTCGTCAATAGCCGGGCATTGAGTCGGCGGGGTTGCCCTGACGTGGTACTGTTCGGGGCTGAGCTTCGTGCGCCACTCCACGGCCTTCGGGCTGTCGGTCCTGGCGGCGTATCCATTGTTGATCAAGTGTTGATCAAGGCTGGGTCCGCCGCGAGGGAGCTGACGGAGCCAGCGATAGCGCGCATGGTGGGAATGTGCCGATTGGTCCCGTGGATGCTATACTGACGAACGCGCGCACGAAGCCGGCGCGCGGAACCACCAGGGAGGAACGCATGCTTGGAGAACGAGCAGTCACCGCGACCATCCCCGTCAAGGATGTCGAAGTTGCCCGGAAATTCTATGAGGAAAAGCTCGGCCTGAGTCGGGCGCGTGGCGAGCAGCCCGGCGTGCTGTCGTATCGGAGCGGGGACTCGAACATTCTGGTCTACCAGTCCGAGTTCGCCGGAACGAACAAGGCAACTGCCGCGACCTGGGAAGTCGGTGACGTGGAAAAGGAGGTGCAGGTCCTCAGGGACAAGGGTGTCGCGTTCGAACACTACGACCTGCCGGAGATGACGCGCCGTGGCGATGTGCACGTGGCCGGCACGATGAAGGCCGCGTGGTTCAAGGATCCGGACGGGAACATCCTCGCGATCGTCAGTGCGTAGGACAGCGACAACGGCAGCCTGATCACTTCCGGAACGTTCGACACCGAGGCCCCTTGTCGATTCCTCGCAAGGGCTGAATAGCAGGACCGCCCCCCGCGGTGATCTGCGCGGCGCGAGCCTTCGAACCACTGTCGTGAGCAGCAATGTTGTACTACGCGAAGTCGCGGGTTCCTCAAGGTGGCGCCGCGCTGCGCCGACAAGTCGAGGTCATCATCGATGATGGCTGTGGCGATCTGTGCACGGGCATCGAGAAGACCCTCGAGGCGCACCGCGTTCTTCGGCTCGATGTCAGTCGATTGCAACATCAGCGCGACCGAACGATGCTGGCCCCGGTGCCGGTGTTGATACTCGGGCCGCGCACCGCCGACGGTACCTCGTCGATCCGCCTCGTTGAGTGGATCCGGTCGCATAACCCACGCACTGCCATCTACATCTGTACAGCGCCCTCCGAGAGCGCCTACCGATTGCTCCGGCAATTCAGCATTGCCGGGGCGGATGACCTGATGACGCTGGCTGAGACGTCGGACTTTCGCGACCTGGCGGCCACCGTGCGAGCCAGGACGCTGGCCCCGCCTCCCGAAAGTGAGCTGGATCTGGTCGCCGCTGAACTGCCGGTTGGCGCGAAGCGCACGCTGGCGCTGCACTGCCTGCGCAACGGACACCGCCGCGGACTCGAGCGCGAACTGGCGCGCTCGTTCGGCGTGACCATTCAGACCGTCAATCATCACCTGCACACGATCGGCCTGCCCACCACGGGTGTTCTGATGCGGTGCGGCCGACAGTACCACGCGTTCGAGCTGGAGCGCCGGGGAATACGTTCCCGCGAGGAGATCGCGCGCCGGCTCGATGTGGCCAGCGCGGGCGCGCTCCGGATGCAGCGGGCGCGTGTGCGGCGCACGCTGGCACGTGACGGCGCGCGTGGGGCGGTGCTGCTGTCGCTCCTGGATTCGGGATCGGCCGCGGCGAAGTCGTCTGGGCGCGTGATAGCCGGAGACTGACGCGCGCCCGCATCGCGTCACGCACCGGCGCGGCTGACGCCATGCTCGCGCGACAGCGTAACCGCACCCAAGCGAGCTCGAGCTGCGGGGGAGCGTCTCCGGCGTTCGTACCTTTCAAATCCGTTACGACGCTTTCAGAAGCGAACTGGCGCCCTGTTGCCTGCCAGATCATCGTGTGAGGCCACGTCGATCGCGTGGTTCGCCATTCGACGTGGGCGTGGTGCGGGTCAAGCTGGGACGTTAGGCAGGCGGTTGGCGTGGAGTCATGCGCCGCAGGTGCTCCACGGCGCCGCCGGCGTGAGGTCCCCGAAGCGGAGGTGCGGAGAATGCCTGCCAGAGCCGTGAAAAGCGCTGCGACACGCGAGCGTCTGCACGTTCCACCCAGGGAACGGCTGGAGTTCCGAAAGCTCCTCGCCACCAACCCCAACTACTTCGGGAACCTCGAGAAGAGCCAGTTCGAGCCGGTCAAGAAGATCCTCGGCAATACGACCTACGAGCAGGTGAGCTGCGTCGGGTTCAATCCGGCGCTCGACCTGCTCGAGGCCACGATCCAGATCAAGCGGCCGGGTGGCTACAACGGCACGCTGTGTACGCCCGGATCCACGGAGTATGTCCGCTTTTTCGTAGACTACGGAACCGGCTGGACCGACGCAGGACTGGCGGCATTCAACGCCCATGACATTCCCAACACGCTCGACTGCGCCCGGCATCCCGACAAGCCGCTCACGTACGTTGTCACGCTGCCTCTCGATCCGGAGCGTCAGAACTGTCGGCATCCGGTGTTGCCGAACGTCCGCGCCATCCTCTCCTGGCAGCTGATCCCTCCGGCGGGGAATGCGAACTGGCCGCCGATCTGGGGGAACGTGCTGGACGAGCACATCCAGATCACGCCCCGGCCTCTGTGGTTCGGTGACGTCGTCGAGATGGTTCCGAGCGACCTGCTGAAGACCCTTCCCGCGCTGGCCGCCGAGGTGAAGCCGTTCCCCATTCCGTTGCCCGACCCACCTCCGATGTCGTTGAGCAGTCTGGCCGAACTGTACCAGACGAAGGGAAAGTCCAAGGCCGTCGCGGTGGAACCGCACCGGTTCGGTTTTGCGCACCTGCAGCCCCTGCTGAAGTCGGCGGATCAAGACGCGCTGTCGGTGGCCGCCGAGCAGTGGAAGGCGGTCGGCCTGGATCTCTCTGTCGTGGTGAACGCGCTGGAGAAGACGAAGGCCGATGTGTCGTACGAAGAACTCGAGTGCCTGGGTCTCGAGTACAACCTCGAGCGGCTGATCGCGACCTTCCGGATCAGGAGACCACTCGGCTACTCGGGTGACCTGTGCACCCACGGAAGCCTGGAATACGTGGCCCTCTGGGCGGACTGGGGCGACACGTGTGAATGGACCTACCTCAACACCGTCACCGTCAACGTTCACGACATTGCCGCGCTCCCGCCCGGTGGGCTCGCGTACAGCGCGATCCTCCCGGTGGACCTGAGTGCGATCCGGCGCCCGTGCGGAGGGCGAGGGGGCGGGCCGAAGATCGCGCGCATCCGCGCTGTCCTCTCGTGGAATACGCCGCCTTCGACGACCGACCCGGATGCTCTGACGCACTGGGGCAATCGCCTCGACGCCCATGTGCAGATCCGGCCCGGCACCGCGATGCCCGGCGACCAGCCGGTGATCAGCATCATTGGCGGCATTGGCGTGGCTGACATCAACGTATTCGGCGACGGCATGACCAAGCCCCTGGCGACCTTCGCGTTCGGTGGCGATCCTGCCGATCCCTGGTTGCTGAACCGCGAGTGCCCGTTCGGGGGACGCATCATCGTCCAGGGACCGCCGGTGCCGGGATTCAAGTACCGCCTGTGGGCGCGCAATTTCGGCAACCCCCTGACCGAAGAGGTCGTCAAGAGCACGTTCCATGTGGTGAACTGGCTCGGCGTGGGCTCGAACATCACCCCGGATCCGCTCACCGGCTACGCCGCGTACATGAGCACCCTGGCGAACATGGACCAGGTGCTCGCGCATTGGACGCCGCCGGGCGACGACCTCCACGAGATCCGACTCGAGATGGCCACGTTAGGTGGCATTGTGGTGGGAACCACGCCGTGGCACAGCATCCAGCTCGACAACACGGCGCCCCGTCGTCGCCCCGCTGTGCTGCCGTACGAACCGCCGCCAGTCACCTGCGAGATTCACATCGACAGTGGCGGCGACTGCAAGGACTTCACCAAGGGGACAACCATCCAGGGCCACTTCGTCGCGCGGGATGCCCATTTCGGCGGGTTCACCTTGTCGACGCTGCCGTCGAGCATGTCGCCAAATGCCCCGACGACCGCGACGCCGGCCACGACCGAAACGGCCACGTTTGTCGCGGGTGGGGATGAGTGGGAGCTCGATACAACGGGAATGCAACCATGCGGATATGTGGTGCTGTTGCGGGTCTGGGATCGATCAATCGTGGGCAGCCAATCGGGCTCGCACAACCACAACACCTTTGATGTGGGGTTCTGTCTCAGGAAGTAGCGTCATCGTCACAGCTTCCGGCTGCCCTGGTCTCCGTGCCGTGCCTGACGCTTCGCGGCGTGAAGACGGCGAATTCGAGACGGCGGGTCGCTCGCGTGCTGCTTGATGCGGGCGTACCCCCAGGGACGCCGCGCGGACGCCGCGCGGCCGTCAACTGCCCTACGGCGGGCCCGGCAGCCTCCCGCTGGTGTAGGGCGCTCCGATCCGCTCCAGCTCGCGCTCCAGGGCGGGGATGTCGGTCTCCACGAGTTGCCTGAGCTTCGGCAGCTCCGAGCCGAACAGCGTCGACGCGATCGCGTACTGCTCCTCCATCGCCCCGGTCGGCCTGCCTAACCAGGAACCGAACGCCCCGGCCGCTCCGGCCCGCTGCTGGATCGACATCGGATCGGGGTCACTCCGTGCTCCAAGCACCACGTCCCCACGCAGCGCGAACAGAATCGCCGAGAGCCGTTTGTCGTAGGCCACCACCTGGTCGCGCAGGCCCTTCGGTGCGTTCGGTGTGGCATCGAGGGCTCGGCGCATCTGGTCGAGCTTCGTGTTGTTCAGATTGGCGACATCGATCGCCCCGTTCACCTGGCGCCCCAGCGCCATCGCCTTGTGCTGAAACTCCCACCGGGCCTGCTGGTCCGCGAGGGTCACGGGGTTCGCCGGATCACCGACGACGTTGAACGTCACTGGTCCGGCGATCTGCTTCTCCACCCCTTGCACGCGCGTGGAAAGTGTCGCGCTGTACTTCCCCGGTACCACGTACGGGCCCGGCGGGCCACCGCCGCGTCCCGCGCCCCCGCCGCCACCTCCGCCACCTCCGCGTCCGCCACCGGCAGCGCCTAACGGGATGCTCGCCCCGGTCCCGCGGAGGTCCCACGACACGCGCTGCATCCCCTTGCCGACCGGACCCGTTACCGTCCGGACCTCCCGCCCCGACGCGTCGATGATCGTCACCAGCACGGCCGGCGGTTCTTCCTCCTCCTCCGCGCGCAGCTGGTCCGCCGTCGGGTACTGAATCGGCTTGCCGGCCTTCTCGGCCGCCTTTTCGGCCTCGACACGCTTCTCCTTGAGCGTCTTCAATCCGTCCTTCATGTACCAGGTGATCACCGCGCCGTACGGCGGATTGTTCGCCGAGTACAACACCTCGCCCTGGAACGCATTGCCGGCGCCTCCGTACTGCTGCGTCTGGACGTACAGCATCGCATCGCGGACCGGATAGAGAGTCGCGGCATTGGCCACGGTCGCGGCCGTTGTCGCGCGCAGCGGCGAGTAATCGTCGAGCACGTAGAACCCGCGGCCGAACGTGGCCATCGCCAGATCGTTCTCGCTGCCGCTGAATGGCGAGATCGCGCACGGCGATCGTCGGCAGGCCGGCGATCTTCACCCAGTGCTTCGCCGCCATCCTTGGTGAAGTAGGCGCCGAACTCCGTTCCCGCGAACAGCAGGTTCGGATCGACATGATCCTCGGCGAACGCGTACACCGAGCCCTGCTTCGGCAGGTCGCCGGCGATCGACGTCCACGTGCGCCCGGCATCGGTGCTCTTGAACACGTACGGCGCGAAGTCGGCGCTCTGGTGGTTCTCCAGCGTGGCGTAGACCGTGCCGCTCGTCGTTCACGCTCGCCCTGATCCGGCTCACGTACGGCCGGTCGCTGGTGACACCCGGGAAGTTCTCGATCTTGCGCCACGTGGTACCGCCGTCCTCGCTCACTTCGATCAGCCCGTCATCGGTGCCGACGTAGAGCAGCCGTTCGTTCTTCGGCGATTCGGAGATCGCGGAGATGTTCGAGTAGAGCGCCGTGGACGTGTTCTTGGCCACGGCGTCGGGACCCCACAGCTTGCCCATGAGCGGCAACGTGTTGATGTCGATCGTTCGCGTGAGATCGGGCGAGATCTTCTTCCAGCTGGCGGCGCGGTCGTCGCTGCGATAGAGGAACTGCGATCCCATGTACAGCCGATTGTTATCATGCGACGAGACGATGAACGGCGCGTCCCAGTTCCAGCGGGCCGGCGGGATCGTCCCGGTCCTCGCGCGGCTGCACGCTCAGTCGCTCGCCGGTGCGCAGGTCGTTGCGCACGATCCCGCCGCCCTGCGATTCGGCGTAGACGATGTTGGGATCCTTCGGATCGGGGTGCGACGTGAATCCGTCGCCGCCCTGCGTCACGATCCAGTCCTGGTTGAGGATCCCATGGCCGGACCGTGTGCGCGCAGGCCCGCGCAGCGAGTAGTTGTCCTGGGTGCCGCCCATGACGTGGTAGAACGGCGCGTCACTGTCCACGTCCACATCGTAGAACTGCGTGACCGGAAGATTGGGGAAGAAGGTCCAGGTCGCGGCGCCGTCCCACGACTGGTACAGGCCGCCGTCGTTGCCGACCAGGTAGTGGTCGCGGTTGGCGGGATCCACCCAGATGACGTGCATGTCGACGTGCATGTAGCGGCTGCCGATGGGGTGCAGGGTCCGCCCGCCGTCGTCCGAGATCTGGATGACCACATCCATTATATAGATGCGGTCCACGTCGAACGGGTCGGCGAAGATGGAGCCGTAGTACATGGCGCCCTGGTTGTAGTCGGATCGGCGTTCCCAGGTGACCCCGTTGTCGGCCGAGCGGTAGATGCCGCCCTTGTCATTGGCGGCTTCGACGATCGCGTAGACGACGTCCGGGTTCACCGGCGAGATGGCCAGCCCGATGCGGCCGAGCTCCTCGTTAGGGAAGCCGCTGAGCTTCGTCCAGGTCTTGCCGCCGTCGGTGGAGCGCTGGACCGAGCTCTCCGGTCCGCCGTCGATCATCGTCCACTGATGGCGGCGTCGCTGGTACGCGGTGGCGAGCACGATGTCGGGGTTGCGCGGGTCGAGAACGACATCACTGACGCCGGTGTTCTCGCGGATCTTGAGCACCTGCTCCCACGTCTTCCCCCCGTCGGTGGTCTTGTAGAGGCCGCGGTCACCGCCCGGTCCCCAGAGCGGTCCCTGTGCCGCCACGTAGACGATATTCGGATCCTTGGGGTTGATGGCGATTCGGCTGATGTGCTCACTCTCCTTCAGCCCCATGTTCTTCCACGTCTTGCCGCCGTCTTCGCTCTTGTAGACGCCGTCGCCATAGCTCACCGAGCGCTGCGAGTCGCCCTCGCCGGTACCCACCCACACCACGTTCGGGTTCGTCGGGTCGAGCGTGACCCACCCGATGGAGTACGAACCCTGGCGGTCGAACAGCGGCTGCCAGCTGGCGCCGCCGTTCACGGTCTTCCACACGCCGCCGCTCGCCGATCCGACGTAGATGATGGCGTGATTCGTGGGATGCACGGCAATGGACATGATGCGTCCCGAAGTGACCGCGGGTCCGATCGACCGCGCGTGCAGACCCGCGAAGACGTCGTTGGTGAACGGGCCCTTGTATGCGGAAGTGGAATCCGACGACTGCCTGGCAGGCGGTGGCGATGCGGGTCGGGGTCGTGCCCTGCGCGGATGAGATACCGCGGGAGAAACGCGCGACGGATGATGGCGGACTGGCGGATGGACGCGGTCAGGCGAGTCATTCCGTGCTCCACGGTAAGTGCGGGAAAGACGAGGGGCGGCCGGACCGCGGAAGCAGCGGCGTGGTGCGGCTCCGCGGGATGCAGGGAAATTGGCGGAGGGCACGTGTCTGGGAAGGGGGCTGGTGGCGGCGTTCGCGGTGCTTCCGTGATCCTGGGGAGCGGTCCTCAAGCACGCGGAGCCGCTTACCACGGAGTCTGCGCCTCACGCCGTCACCCTTTCCTCGCTGCGTCCTCCGCGGTTGATGAAACGAATCACGCCAAGGACCGAGGCACCAAGCGCACAGCTCATTCCGGACCACAACGGTGAGGGCCCTCCGGTTCGTCGTGCGAACCGGAAGGCCCTCGAACACGCGATACCAACCCTGCTTCGGTGCTTCGCGTGCTGTCTCTGCGGTTACGGCTTCTTCGGCTTCGGCCGCGCCCGGAACTTCTCGTATTCCAGCGTATGCCGGTCGTCGAACTGCAGCGCTGCCCGCGAATGAAGATCTGCTTGATCAGCGTGCGGATGTCGATCGGATCACCCGTCGTCACGATCACGTTCGCCACTTTCCCGACCTCGATCGATCCGTACTCGTTGTCCACGCCGAACATCTTCGCCGGGTTGATGGTGATCCCCTTCAGCGCCTCTTCCGGATCGAGTCCGTACGCTTCGGCGAGCCCCACCTCGTAAGGCAGGTCACGCGCGCTCGATGCGCCGCCGGTCTCGAAGGCGAGCATCACGCCGGCCTTCGCCATGACGCCCGGATTGGCGTACACCTCGTCGTATACGGTCCTCACTCGGCGGCTCGGACGTGAGCGGCGGCACGACCACGGGAATGTGCTTCATCGGCCAGCGTGTCCGCGATACTTCCACCCTTCGTCGCGCGCCGTGGATGATGACCTTCACGTTCATGCTGTCCGCGAACCTGATCACGTCGCGCATCTGCTCCACGGTATTGGCATCCACCAGGACCGGCATCTGGCCACGGATCGCCGGCGTCATGGCATCGTATTGCAGGTTCTCGTGGAACGAGATCGGAAGCTGCGCCCCGTTGGCCGAGAGGCGTGACTTCACGTCGGCATACGCCTTGGCATCATTGAACCAGTCGTAGATCTGGCGCACCTGATCGCTGGTAGGCGGCCATTCGCTCGCCGCGCTCCCGCCCGCGCCGGAGCCCCCGAACCGGCCTCCCCGCCCGCCACGTCCGCGCCCGCCGCCGCCGCCGACGTTAGGCCACGAGAGGAGGAGCGCGAGCTTCTCCTTCGCGATCATGTCGCGGTTGGTATAGCCGTACAGATTGATCAGGGCGGCGATGCCCGACATCACCGAGCCGCCGGCCACCGCGACCGCGCTGGTGATGCCGTTCGCCCGGGTGATGGCGATGTGCTCCGACTGCGCGTTCACCGCCGTCATCACCAGATCCTGCGGATTGAAGTCGCCCAGCTCGCGCGTGTCCATCGGGCCCGGCACGCCGCCCATCTCCACCAATCCCAGATTGGTACCGGCGTTGATCAGGCCCGGATAGACGAACATCCCGGTGGCGTCGATGACCTGCGCACCGGCCGGCGCGCTGCACGTTGGCCCCACCGCGGAGATCTTGCCGTCCTGCATCACCACCGATCGCGTCCTGCATCCGCGGTCCGGTAACCGGGATCACGGTCGCATTGCGAATGACGACCGGCCCCTGCGTGCGCACCGCCGGCGACGCGAACCAGGCCACGAGCAGGAGCGCGGCCAGACGCATGGACCCCACGGCACCCCGACTACGGCCGCTGACCTGCGACCTCTGACCTGTGGCCTTCATCGCCCCCCCTCCCCGTCGGAAGCGATCTTGCCCTTCGCCTTCATCTGCTGCATCAGCCACTCGAGGGTCGGTGCGGTGTTGCGGTCGAAGAAGACCCGGCCGTCGATGAGCGTCATGTCCACCCGCGCCACCGGCGAGAACGGATGCGCGTTGAAGATCGCGATGTCGGCGTCTTTCCCCACGTCGATGGAGCCGACCATCTTGTCGATGCCGAGCTGGATCGCGGCGTTGAGGGTGATCATGCGGAGCGCCGTCTCTTCCGACGCGCCGCCGAACCGCATCGCCTTGGCCGCCTCCTGATACAGCCGGCGGGCCCGCTCGTCGGAGTCGGAGTTGATGGTCACGTTCACGCCACGCTCGGCCATCAGGGCCGCGTTGTACGGAATGGCGTCCCACGCCTCGGCCTTGTAGCCCCACATGTCGGCGAACGTGCTCGCGCCGGTGCCGGCGGCCGCGATCTCGTCGGCGATCTTGTAGCCCTCGAGCACGTGCTGCAGCGAGGCGACCCGGAACCCGAAGTCCTTGGCGACCCGGAGCAGCATCAGGATCTCGTCGGCCCGGTAGGAGTGGGCGTGGACCAGCCGCTTCCCCTCGAGCACCTCCACCAGGGCGTCGAGCTCGAGGTCCCGGTGGGGCGGAATGGGCGCCGCGCCCTTCTTGCTCTTGTCGTAATCGGCCTTGACCTTGTCGTAGGCCTGCCACTCGTGCTGGTACTCGCGGGCGCGGGTGAAGGCCTCGCGCAGCACGTCCTCCTGGCCCATGCGGGAGCGCGGATAGCGCGTGGTGTCGGCGCGCGGTGGTCTGCCGCACGTTCTCGCCTAACGCGAACTTGATGCCCGGGGGCGCGCCCTGGAAGCCGCATGCTGTCCACCGGGAGCCCGAACCGCAGCTTGATCACCTGGTTCTGGCCGCCGATGGTGTTGGCCGAACCGTGGAGCACGTTGATGGTCGTCGTGCCGCCGGCCAGCTGGCGGTAGAAGGAGATGCCGTCCTCCTTGAGCACGTCACCGATGCGCACCTCGGCGGTGATCGACTGCGTCCCCTCGTTGATCGCCTCGGGGCCGCTGTGCGAGTGCTCGTCGATGATGCCCGGCGTGACCCACTTGTTCGTGGCGTCGATGATCTTCGCGCCCGCCGGCACCTGCACGTTGGTCCCGACCTCGGCGATCTTGCCGTTCCGGATCAGGATCGTGCCGTTCATGATGTTGCCGTGGCTCGCCGTCATGATGTTGGCGTGGGTGATCGCCACCAGCGTCCCGGCCGGCGGTACCGGCAGCGTCAGCGGATCGAAGCCGCCGGTCGCCTGTGGCGCATCCTGCGCCCCTCCGACCGACGCGCCGAACGAGGAACGCTGCCGCCAGGGCGCCGGCGGTGAAACGAAACGATCGGGCGCCGCCCCCAACGGACGCCGCCCCGGCCGTCAGTCATGCCATCGGCGTCATGGCTTCTCCTGTGGATTCGGAGGTGTGGAATTGCCACCGGCGCGGCCGCCCCGACCGCCGGCCGGCGGCGCCGGCACCACGGCGTAGTCGTCGCCGTCCACGAAGACGGTGCGGACGTGCCCGCCGTCGGTCAGCGTCGCCCTCGGTGATCACCAGGTCCGCGATCTTGCCGGGCTCGATGCTGCCGAGCTGCTGGTCCACGCCCGCGATCTCGGCGGCACGGATGGTCAGCGCCTCGAGCGCCGTCTGGCGCGGCAGGCCGGCGGCGATCGCCTTCTTCACGTTGGCCATGAAGACGTTAGGCGCGAGCCCGCCCGAGGCGAGCGCGAACTCTGATGCCGGCCGCGTTGAGGGCCGCGGGGTTTCCTTCGACGTCCTTCCGGACCGCTGCCACCCGCGCCGCGCTGTCCATCGCGAAGCCCGGTCGCGTGGCGAACGCGTAGTCCCAGCCCGTCACCTGCTGCGGCATCGGGAAAGTTCACCGAGACCACCGGCGGCCGCGCCGACTTGAGCGCATCGATCGCCTCGAATCCCTCGGTGGCACCCACCACCGTCACCTTGACGTCGAACTCCTTCGCCAGGGCCAGCGCCCGGCGGATCTCGTTCTCGTTGCTCGCCGCGATGAACATCGGCAGCTCGCCACGCACCACCGGTACCAGCGCGTCGAGGTCGGGATTGTATTCCTCCCTCGGCATCCCGCGCGGGTCCGCCTTGTAGCGGTCCACGACCATCGCGTGACGGCTGGGCGTCGTACAGCGCCTGCCGCTGATAGGCGATCACACCCAGCAGCGTCCCCGGGTACTGGCCGGGTACGCCCTGGTAGCCCACGTTCAGCGACACCGGCGACTTCACGATCCAGTGCGCCGCGGTGTCGTCGCGCATCGGGACCAGCGCCGACCGGCCACGGAAAAGGCCGCGACCGGGCGCCACCAGCACCGCGGTCACTCCCTGATCACGGGCCGCGCGCACGTCGGTCGCCGACGGATTGATCTCGCTGGCCACGTCGCGTCCCGGCTCGAGCCCCACATTCCGCGGGCCCTTCCTGCTGAGTTGGTGCCTGGCCGAGAAAGGCCGCCACCATCTCGGGGGTCACACCGGGAGGGAGGTTCAACCCGCCCCCCCCGCGGCCACCCCGTCCACCGGCCGGCGCCTCCGTTGTCAGCCCCATCGTCGACGTGAGATCGATGAACCCGGGATAGACCGTCTTGCCGGAGAGATCCATGACCCTCGCGTCCGGCGGTGGCGTGACGTTGGCACCGACCGCATCGATCACGCCGTTGCGAATGACGATGGTGCCCTTGGCGATCGTGCCCTTGGTGACGGTCTCGATCCGCGCGTTGGTGAGCGCCCACGTCCCGCTCTCGATGTCCACCGACATGCTCTGGGCGAGCAGGACGGGGGGCGCGAGCGAGGTCAGCGCGGCGGCAATCAGCCGCGTGGCGAGAGAGGATCTTCGCATGCAGAAGTCTCCGACGGAATTCAACGGGATCGGGGGTGTCACGAGCAAGGCGACGTTATCGGTGGGATCACCGATCATCAAGATCGATGAGATCCAATCGGAGGACCTGGCAAAGGCAGGCGGGACCTGCGTGCGTACTGGCGTGCGCCACACCGGTGGCTGCAGAGACGCCAACGAATTCCCACCTGGCTCATCCGCTGGCGCGCCGGCCTCGTCAATGACATGCTAACTCGTTGTTGGCAAATGTGTTGACATTGGTGTGCAAGCGAGGTACTGTCCAAAGAAGACCTATCCGAGCGATGGCCCCGACGGAGGCCTGTCGCAGCGCTCTCCGCGAGTCGCGGTCGCTGCACCGCAGCACGCGCTGCCACTCTCCGAGGGGAAGGGAGAGACGTCCGCTGGCCTTCGGCCTTTGGCCAACCCTGACGAACCTTGCCAGGAAGGAGATCCGCGATGACCCAGAACCCCCGAACGACGAACACCCCTCAGGCCGAATCGTCTTCCTCCTCGAATGTGGCGCCCCTGCGCGACATGAAGGACGTTCGGCTGCACGACGCGCCTGATGTGCGAGGCTGGAGGGTCCGGTCGAGCGACGGGACGGAGATCGGGAAGGTAGACCGCCTGTTCATGGACCGGTCGGCACACGAACTGCGCTACATCGACGTGAAGATCGATCCGAAGGCCGTCGGCCCGGACGTGACCATCGCCTGGGATGTCCTGGTGCCCGTGGGACGAGCAAGAATCGATGCCAAGGACGACATCGTGCTCCTCCCTACGCTCACCCGCAGCAGCCTCCGCGAGATGCCCAAGCTGCCACACGACCATCCGTCGCTGGAATTCGAGGTGACACTGATCCGGTGGTTCGGCGGCGCCCCCGCGAGCGAGAAAGCGATGTATCAGGGCGATGTGTTCGACCTCGACTTTCTGACCGCTGATCGTCGGGCAGCGTCGAGCACAAAGGCGCCCAGGGGAGAACCGGCGAAGGACTCGTGACACGCCGCGAGTCCGGCGACGGTCGGCGCGAGGGATGCATGGGGGTCAGATTCGAGTTGGCGACCGCACCGCTATTCGAATCTGACCCCCATTTCAACGGCCGTAATTCGAGTCTGACCCCAATTTCCAATCCCGCCGCAATGGGGCGGCTCACCCGGGGCTGACCGGTGGGTGTATCGCCGGCGGCGGGTCGCGTGATTCACCCGCCGGTGCCGCGTCGATAGGTTGCCGTGCATGGCGGAGCCAGAGAGAGGGCCCGAGCCGCGCATGCCCGCGCGGCTGCTGATGAATGCCCTGCGACCGTTCCAGGAATTCACCCGCGTCGGGGCTACCAGCGGCGTGCTGCTGCTCGTCTGCACCGCGCTGGCCCTGGCGTGGGCGAATTCGCCCTGGCGTGACGACTACTTCCGCCTCTGGGACGCGCAGCTTGCGATCGGACCGGTGCGGAACCCGTTCACCGGCACACTGCGTCACTGGATCAATGACGGCCTGATGGCCGTCTTCTTCCTGCTGATGGGGCTCGAGATCAAGCGCGAACTCCTGGTGGGGGAGCTGTCGTCCCGGCGCCAGGCGGCGTTGCCGATCGCCGCCGCGTTAGGCGGGATGCTGATCCCGGCCCTGCTGTACGCGCTGGTCAACGCGGGGGCAGCGGGGGCGGCTGGGTGGGGCATCCCGATGGCCACCGATATCGCCTTCGCGCTCGGCGTGCTGGCCATTCTCTCGGCGCGGGTGCCGGTCGGACTCAAGGTCTTTCTCACCGCGCTGGCGATCGTGGACGACATGGGCGCCGTGCTGGTGATTGCCGTCTTCTACACAGCGGCCATTCAGTGGATCTCCCTCGGCGCCGCCGCCGTGGCGATGGCCGCCCTGGTCGCCTTCAATGCCTTCGGGGTGCGTCCGTTGGCTCCCTACCTGCTGGTGGGAGTCGGGCTCTGGCTCGCCCTGCTGTCGTCGGGCGTGCACGCCACCATCGCCGGCGTGCTGCTCGCCCTCACCATCCCGACCCGCACCGAGATCAACGCGGCCGAATTCTCGGCGCGCGTGCGTCGTCTGATGGACGGATTCGATCGCTCCGAGACGGGGGACCTGCTGGTGCTCACCAGCAAGGGGCAGCAGGAAGCCATTCACGCCCTGCGCATCGCCAGCGAGAGCGTGCAGGGGTCGCTGCTGCGGCTCGAGCATGCGCTGTACGGGGTGGTGTCATACGTGATCATGCCGCTGTTCGCGGTCGCCAATGCCGGTGTCGCCCTGACGGGGGTCGGCGAACTGCTCACCAGTCGTGTCACGTTAGGCGCCGGCCTTGGCCTGGTGGTGGGCAAGCCCCTCGGGATCCTGACGTTCAGCTGGCTGGCGACGCGCACCGGTCTGGCCCGTCTGCCCGAAAGGGTGAGCTGGCCGATGCTGCACGGGGCGGCGTGGCTGGGCGGGATCGGGTTCACGATGTCGTTGTTCGTGGGCGACCTGGCCTTCGGCGAGGGGCGGATGCTCGATGCCGCCAAGGCGGGCGTGATCGTGGCGTCGACCATCGCCGGGGTGGTCGGATGGTGGCTGGTAAGGCGCGCGGCGTCGACGATCGCACCTTGATCGGCCTTTGGCCTTTGGCCTTTGGCCTTTGGCCTTTGGCCTCTGGCCTCTGGCCTCTGGCCCTTTGGCCTCTGGCCCTTTGGCCTTTGGCCTTTGCCTATGGCCTGTGACCTCTGGCCTGTGGCCTTAATTCGTGCTATCTCCGGCACCACGGCCCCGCCCCCCCCGACACGTCTTCGAGCGTCAAGGACCCCACCCCTCCTTTTCCTCTCGCACAGATGAGTCCTGCCACGTTTCGCATCCGCGCAATACTCGCGCTGAGTATCGGCCTGGCCGGCACTCGCCAGGCCGGCGCACAAGCACTGTTCGACTCGCTCCATTTCCGATCCATCGGCCCCGCGGCACTCGGCGGCCGCATCCACGACATCGAGGCACTCCCGAAGGATCCATCGACGGTCTACATCGCCGCGGCGTCAGGCGGAGTATGGAAATCCACCAACAAGGGAACGACCTGGACCCCCGTCTTCGATCATGAGGGAACGGCCACGTTCGGAGTCGTGGCGATCTTTCCCCGCGACCCGAACGTCGTCTGGGTCGGCACCGGAGAACAGAACAATCGACAGAGCTCGTCGTGGGGCGATGGCGTGTACCGCTCCACCGACGGCGGCAACACCTGGACGCATGTCGGCCTCGAACAGACGCGTGCGATCGGCCGGATCCGGCTGCACCCATCCGATCCCAACGTCGCGTACGTCGCGGCGCTGGGAAATCTCTGGAAGCCGAGTGCGGAACGCGGTGTCTTCAAGACCACCGATGGCGGACGCACGTGGACGAAGTCCCTGTTCGTCGACACGCTCACCGGCGTGACCGATCTGGTGATGGACCCGAACAATCCCAACACGCTCATCGCCGCCACCTACCAGCGGTTGCGCACACCGTGGGGATTCAACGGCGGCGGACCGGGAAGCGGGATCTACAAGACCACCGACGGCGGCGCCACCTGGCATCGTCTCACCAACGGGATCCCGCCGGGTGACAAGGGGCGCATCGGTCTCGCGATCTCGGCGACCAACAGCAACTATATCCTCGCCACCATCGAGCACGCCACCGAGACGGGCACGTATCGCACCGACAACGGGGGCGAGAGCTGGACCCGGGTAAGCCGGGTCAATCCCCGGCCGATGTATTACAGCGCGATCTTCATCGACCCGACCAACGATGCGCGTGTGTACATCCTCGGCAACGGCGTCCAGATCAGCGACGATGGCGGCCGCACCTTCCGGAATTCCCCCACCCAGCCGACGTACGACGTGGGGCTCAAGACCGACCACCACGCGTTGTGGATCGATCCGACGAACCCGGAGCACCTCTACCTCGGAGGCGACGGCGGCCTGTTCGAATCCTGGGATGCGGCCAACAGCTTCATCCGGCTGAACAACATTCCGATCGGGCAGTTCTACGCGATCGGCGCCGACGACCGGGATCCCTACCGGGTGTACGGCGGGATGCAGGACAACCACTCGTGGATGGGACCCAGCGCCACACGGCACTGGCTCGGCATCGTGAACACCGATTGGAAGCAGATCGGATTCAGCGACGGCGTCTATCAGCAGCCCGATCCGTTCATGCCGCGGTGGGTGTACAGCAACAGCGACGAGCAGAATCTCCAGCGCGTCGACATCGAGACCGGCGATCGTCTCGACATCAAGCCCACGCCGGCGCTCGGCGATTCCGCCTATCGATTCGACTGGGCGGCGCCGATCCTCGCCTCACGCCACACGAAGGGCGTGGTGTATGCGGGTGGCAACCGGTTGTTCATCTCACACGACCACGGTTCCAGCTGGACGCCAACGAAGGACCTCACGCGGCGCGTGAATCGCGATACGCTCAGCATCATGGGGGTGTCCGGTCGCGAGGCGATGCTGTCGAAGAACGATGGGGAGTCCTCTTTCAGCGAGATCACGACGATCGCCGAGTCGCCGCTGGATGGGCAGATCGTGTGGGTGGGCACCGATGATGGCAACGTGCAGGTGTCGCGCGACGGCGGCGCGACCTGGACCGAGGTCTCGCACAACGTCAGCGGTGTGCCTGACGGGACGAGCCTGAGCCGCGTGGCGGGGTCGTCGGCCGGTCGCGGCGTGGCGTATGCGTCGTTCGACGGGCACCGGTCGGGTGACTTCGCGCCGTACATCTTCCGCACCACGGACTTCGGGCGCACGTGGAAGAAAGTCATTGCGGGCCTGCCCGAGGCGCAGTCGGTGCGTTCGGTTCGCGAATACCCGGGTCAGCCGCGGGTGGTGTTCGCTGGCACGGAGTTCGGCCTGTACGTGTCGACCGACACGGCGAAGTCGTGGGCGAAGCTCACGGGCAATCTGCCGACCACGCGCTACGATGACATCCTGGTTCATCCGCGCACGAAGGACCTGATTCTGGGGACGCACGGGCGGAGCATCTGGATTCTTGACGACGCGAGTCCGCTCGCGGCCTGGTCCAACGCGGTGGCCGCGGAACGGGTCCATCTTTTCCCGGTGCGTGCCGCCACGCTCATGCAGTACTGGGCGGACTATTCCAACTGGGGGCAGGGCGAGTACGCCGCCGAGAATCCGGCCGAGGGAGCGCTGATCACGTACGTACTCAAGGAGCCGGCGAAGTCGGTTTCGGTGACGATCAGCGACGCCAATGGGAAGGTGGTGCGAACGCTCACGGGACGCGGAGTCGCGGGAACGCTGCTGCGGGTGAACTGGGATCTGCGTCATGAGCCACCGGCTGCGGCGGGATTCGGCGGTGGATTCGTTACGGCAGAAGAGACGGGTGGAGCGGCTGGCGCCGACGTCGCGGTGGGAGGAGGGCGTGGTGGCCGGGGTGGACGTGGCGGGGGCGGGGGCGGGGGCGGGCGTGGGGCGGCCGATCCGGAAGCAGCACGCCTGGCTGCAGAGCAGCGCGCGGCGCTGCCGCACGACATCGGTCCCCGCGGTCCCTTCGTGTCGCCCGGGACGTACACCATTACGCTGACGGCCGACGGAGCGCAGGCGCGCACGTCGGTGCGGGTCGGCGCCCGATCCGCTGCTGCCGCTCACGCTGGCGCAGTACAAGGAACGGGAGACCTTCCTGCTGGATGTATGCCGCGCTGCAGCAGCGGCTGCAGGCCTTCAGCCGACGGGTGGCGACCGCGAGCCGCGACGCGGCGGCGCGCCGTGACGCGGCGGCCGAGGGGAGCGCCGAGCGGGCTGCCGCCGACTCGGCACTCCAACGCCTAACGAGTGTGGCCCGGGCAGTGGCTGGGGGACGCGGTGGTGCAGCGGGGCGGCTCGGCGGCATTGCCAACGCCTTCAACGGGAGTGGTGAGCAGCAAGGGAGCCTGTATCCGCCGACCAGTACCCAGCGGGCGCAGCTGGCTCAGGTGCGCTCGGCGCTGGAGGCGGCGGAGCGTCAACTGGTGGACATTTTGCGATAGATTGCACAATCTTCGGCTGCAGGATTTCGGTCCCGAACGAGGGGTGCGTCGTTTCGCCCCAGCCGAAGTCCGTCCGACGGTTGTGACGGTGCGCGCCCTCCCCCCCGGCGCTCGCCACGCGACTGATTGGAGTTATCGTGAATGGGTCGAACCGTTCGCCCATGACTTTTCATCCGCGCACACATCCTCTCTTTGCCCTCACCGGCCTCGGACCCGCGTCCGTGCCGGGAGGGTACATCACCGGAATGGGACAGCCCGTTCCGCTACGTCGCACCCCACTACTCGTTAGGAGGACTCATGAGCCTGAATGGTCGGTCGATGTCTGGAGCTCCGTATGTGAGGGCCGGTGGGATAGCGACAGTCACGGGCGAGTACGAAGTCCGGGTGCCGCTGTCGCTGGTGAACGAACCGAATGGTCGGGGTGCCGTGCTCACGGCAATGCCCGAGTCTTCCCCCGCGGAGCGGGAAGGCGCCCCCATCGAGCGGATCGCGGTCCGCTCGCGCAACCGGATCCTGTTTCTCGACACCAGTGAGGTCGCCTGGCTGGAAGCGTACGGGAACTACGTGCGCTTTCACCTTCGCGAGGCGGTGAGCGGCGAAGTCGGCGTCGACTCCGTGCACACCGTGCGCGGGACGCTGACGTCGTTCGAAGCGCGCCTCGACCCGAGCCGGTTCGTGCGGATCCATCGCTCGGTGATCGTGAACGTCGACGTGGTGCGCGAGCTGCATTCGCGCCGCACCGGTGATTTCACGATCATCACGCGGAACGGCGAGCGATTGACGCTGTCGCGGAATTTCCGGAACCGGGTTCCAGAAATTCGGAAGCTGCTGGCGTCGTAGTCGCCGGCCGGTTGCCGTTCGGGGGTCTTGACCGCCCCGGTTCCCGCAACGGGGGCCGGGGCGGTACAGGAACGGCGCTCAGCTATCAGACCGCCGCCTGCTGACCGCTGGTGGCTGACCGCTCTATTTGTCAGCTGTCGGTCTGTCCGCTGATAGCTGCCCGCTCTACTTGTTAGCTGTCGGCCTGTCTGCTGATAGCTTTCCCGCATGGAGCAGCATCCCCCTCCTCCGCGACCTCGTCATCCTGGTCGCGGTCGCGATCCCGGTCGTCATCGCCGCGCACCGGCTGAAGGTGCCCACGCTGGTGGGCTTCCTGCTCACCGGGATCGTGATCGGTCCTCATGCGCTGGGACTGATCCGTGACCTCGAGACGGTAGACAAGCTCGCGCAGGTCGGAGCGGTGCTGCTGCTGTTCGCGGTCGGTCTCGAGCTGTCGCTCTCGCGCATCGTCAGGCTCGGCAAGTACGTGCTGCGCGGCGGCGCGATCCAGATGGGCGCGACCATCCTGATCGTCGCGCTGGTCGCCGTCGCGGTGCACGAGCCGGTGAATCACGCGGTGCTCTGGGGCGCGCTGATCGCCCTGTCGTCCACGGCAATCATCCTCAAGATCTACGCTGACCGGGGCGAACTCGACTCCACGCACGGGCGCGTGGTGGTGGCGATCCTGCTTTTCCAGGATCTGTGTGTGGTGCCGCTGATGGTGCTCCTCCCGCTCCTGGCCGGGACCCAGCAGGGATGGTTCGCCGTGGTGCGGGCGGTCGCGGTGACCATCGCCGTCACCGGCGGCATGGTCCTGGCCGGCCGGGTGCTGGTACCGAAGGCGCTGGAACGCGTCGCGACGCTGCGCAATCAGGAGATCTTCACGCTCTGCGTGCTCGGCATCGGACTCGGTGCGGCCTTCCTGACCTCGTTCTTCGGCCTCTCCCTGGCCCTCGGTGCGTTCCTGGCCGGACTGATCATCGCCGAGTCGGAGTACGGCCTGCAGGCCCTGTCCGATGTGCTGCCGTTCCGCGACACGTTCAGCGGGATCTTCTTCACCTCGGTCGGGATGCTGCTCGACGTGCGCTTCTTCGCATCGCACGCCCTGCTGGTGACCGGAGTTGCGTCAGGCGTGGTGGTGCTCAAGGCGGCCGCCGGCTACGGCGTGGTGCGCGGCGTGCGCCGGTCGTCGCGCGTGGGGCTCATCGCCGGCCTCGGGCTGGCGCAGGTGGGCGAGTTCTCGTTCGTGCTGGCGTCGGTGGCCCTCACGCTCGGACTGATGGGCAGCGAGGAGTATCAGGTCTTCCTCGGCGCCGCGGTCGTGACCATGCTGGCGGCGCCGTTCTTGGTGGATGCCGCGCCTTCGATCGCCGAGTGGATTCTTTCGTTCCGCCGGTTGCCCACGATGGAGTTCGCCACCCGCGAGGTGCGGCGGCGAGTCCGCTTCAGGACCATGTGCTGATCATCGGCTACGGGCTCAACGGCCGGAACCTCACCCGCGCGCTGCGGAGCGCGGGGATCTCATACGCGGTGCTCGAGTCGAACGGGCAGGTCGTGCGGCAGGCGCGGCTGGACCGCGAGCCGATCTTCTTCGGCGACGGAACGCGGGGCGAGGTGCTGGAGCGCGTGGGGATTCGGCGGGCGCGGGTCCTGGTCTTCGCCATCGCGTCGCACCAGGACGAGAAGCGGGGGATCGTGGTGGCGCGGCATCTCAACCCGCGCGTCCACATCGTGGCCCGCACGCGTTATGTGGCCGACATCGAGGAGCTGTACACGCTGGGCGCGAACGAGGTGGTGCCCGAGGAGTTCGAGACGTCGCTCGAGATCTTCGCGCGTGTGCTCCGCCGCTTCAGCGTGCCCGAGAGCAGCATCCGCGAGCAGGCCGAGGAGGCGCGGCGCCATCATTACGAGTTGCTGCGCGAGCGGGGGACGAACTTCACGCGGGTCGACGGCTTCCTCTCGCCGTTCGCGTCGCGCGTCGAGCTGAAGACGGTGCCGGTCGCCGCCGGGACGCAGGCGGCCGGTGGATCGCTAGGCGCCCTCGAGCTGCGCCGCCCGGCGGGCGTGAGCGCGGTGGCGATCATCCGCGACGGGGTCGTGCGCTACGACGTGGACGACGACACGCAGCTCCAGCCGCGCGACGAAGTGGTGCTGGTGGGTGAGCCGCGGTCGCTCGAGAAGGCGGCGGCGCGACTGCGCGCGCCGGTTCCGACGCCGGCCGGCGGCGTGATGGCGGCGTCGGCCGATGCGGGAGACCAGCAGCCGAATGCGTGAGATCGACTGTTCGCTCCGTTTGCCGTGGCAGCAAGTCCGCGGTACGACTGTCGGCGTCGCGGTCACCCGCCGGTGACGTGGCGCGAGCGCGCTTGATGGCCGAACCCGCTCCGGACATCCCGAGGCCGACACGCCGCGCCGCGACCGGCCGGCGGTGGGCCGCGTGACGTTGCTGGTGGCGCCGCTGGAGTCGATGACCCGCACCATCACGCACGCGGTCGCCGACGTCCCGTCGGGCATCCGCTACATGGCGATCGGCGCGTTCTGGTTCAGCGTGATGAGCGTGCTGGTGAAGCTCGCCGGGCGCACCGTGCCGAGCATGGACATCGTGCTGTATCGCGGGCTGGTGACGCTGGGCCTGAGTTACCTGGTGCTGCTGCGCCGGGCGGTGCGGGGGCGGGCGATCTTCGGCGTCCAGCGGCGGCTGCTCGTCCTGCGGGGCATCTGGGGTCGCTGGCCCTGGCCTGCTTCATCTTCTCGCTCACCCATCTCCCGTTAGGCGAGGCAACGCTGATCCAGTACACCAATCCGGTATTCGCGATCATTCTGGCGTCGCTCTGGTACCACGAACACATCGGGAAGCGCGAGTTGCTGGCGCTGGCGACGTCGCTGATCGGGGTGCTGCTCGTCACCCGGCCGGCGTTGCTGTTCGGCGGTGCGTCGAGCGGCATTCCGCCGGTCTGGGCCCTCATTGCGCTCGGCGGGGCCGCGTGCAGCGGCGCGGCGTACGCGACCATCCGCCGGCTCGAGGTCGAGCACCCCATGGTGGTGGTCTTCTACCTGCCGCTGGTGCAGATCCCGATGGCGCTGCCGTTCGTGGCGCTGCACTGGCGCATGCCTGGCTTGGTGGAGTGGGCGCTCCTGATCGGCGCCGGGGTGCGCGACCCAGCTCGCGCAGATGTACATGACGCGCGGGCTGCAGATCGAGCGCACCGCGCGCGCCACCACGACCGGCTATCTGCAGATCGTCTTCGCGGCGGCGTGGGCGGTGCTGCTCTTCGGCGAGCGGTTCACGCTATGGACGGTGGCCGGCGCGGTGACGATCGTGGCCGGCGCGAGCATGCTGGTGCTCGTCAGGCAGCAGGCGGTGACGATGGAGGAGTAGCGACAGAGCCCAGACGCACCAGGCGCGGCGCTTTCCGTATAGTCCTACTGACAGTATGATTATTCCTATGAAGACGACTCTCATCATTCCTGACCAGCTGTTCCGCGAGCTGAAGCGCCGAGCCGCTCGCCGCCGGGAGACGCTCTCCGCTGTTGTGGCCGAGACGCTGCGCAGAGGACTGGACGGGACAGACGCGGCGCCAGCGGCGCAGGAGCCCCTCGCCGTCTACTCTATGGGCGCACCCCGAGTGGACCTCGCCGACCGGGATGTGCTGTACCGGGCGATGGAGGGCCGGTAGCCGGTGTTCCTCGTCGATACGAACATCCTCCTCTACGCGATCAACCCCGACTCCCCCGAGCACGAGGTCGCGCTGGCCGAAGTGGAGCGTTACCGACGCGGCAACGTATTGTGGTTCCTCACCTGGGGCGTGATCTACGAATTCCTCCGCGTCAGTACGCACCGCGCGGTATTCGACCGGCCGCTCTCCCTCGAGCAGGCCTGGTTATGGGTATCAGCCGTGCGAGCGAGCCCCAGCTGCCGGATCCTCACGGAAACCGAACGTCATCCCGAGGTCGTGCGCGAGCTTGCGGGGCGGCATCCGCGGCTCGCGGGGAATCCCGTGCACGATCTGCACACCGCGGCGTTGATGCTCGAGCACGGACTTTCGGAAGTACGCACCGCCGACACCGACTTCCATCAATTCCCGTTTCTTCGGGTGGTCAATCCGCTGAGCGGGGGGTAGTCGGACTACGCGCCCAGTTGTGTATTGCCCGCTGTGCAGTGGAGGCGTCGGCCCGTAGACGGTGAGCCCGATCGAGATCCACGAGCGCCGTGAGCATCGCCACCAGCTGAGCAGCGGAATCGCGCTGCTGCTCGCTCGGCTGCGTGGCCGATCGTGTCGCCTCGCCCCTGGATATCCGGCTCGATGTAACATGGCGTATCGCAACTGCACATAGCGTGTCGGTGCGTGCGGGCAGGACACCCCAACTTGGCTGCACGGGAGAGATGTAGCCGAAGGATCGAGCGAGGGTTGCGATCCGGGGACACGCCGCGGCACGCCATGGGTCTGGGTTTCGGCGAGCTCCCGAAGGAGGCCTATGGTGCTCAGGGGCCAGGACGGTCCGTCGCAAGCCGCCAGCCGGGCTCCGCCATTTCGCGCCAGTCGCGTGGTGGTACTGAGTGGGCTGTTGCTCGATGCAGAGGCCATAGCCCGGGTCATCGCGCCAGTCGTTCAGGTTCCGGTGAGTCCCGCCTCGCGCAGATCGGCAACGCCGGTCGAGCCGGATGAAGCAGGATCGGTGTTGCTCCTGCTGGACGGGGCGTCGATTTCTGCGCGCGTATGCCACCATCCGCCGGCTCGAGGTCGAGCACCCCATGGTGGTGGTCTTCTACCTGCCGCTGGTGCAGATCCCGATGGCGCTGCCGTTTGTGGCGCTGCACTGGCGGATGCCCGGCATGGTGGAGTGGACGCTGCTGATCGGGGCGGGGTGCGCGACTCAGCTGGCGCAGATGTACATGACGCGCGGACTGCAGATCGAGCGCACCGCGCGGGCGACCACGGCGGGGATTCTGCAGATCGTGTTCGCGGTGGCCTGGGCGGTGCTGCTGTTCGGCGAGCGCTTCACGGCCCTCACAGCGTTAGGCGCGATGATCATCGTTCCAGGGCGGGATGCTCGTGTTCGGCAGGCAGGGGCAGACGGTGGTGGATGAGTAGAGGGCCAGGAGGGAGACTGAGGTGATCGTCCAGGACCGCGTGATGGGCGGATTTGCGTCGCCTCGTGCCAGGCGACAGCGCAGTGCGTAACCTGGTGTAACACAACTGCCGATAGCCTGTGGGTGCGACCGGGCTGAGAGCACCGCGTTGGTCGCACAGGAGGGTTGGAGCGACGGACGGGAAGCCGCGCGGCATTGGCGGAGAGACCGGACCGCGTTCTGGGACTGCCGTGCTTTGAAGGATCGTGCTGTCGGCGTAGATCATTGATCCATGGCGCAGCAGCGTGATGTGACTCACAATGGAGCATCCTTTCTGATGCGCCCGTGCCTTCTGCCGTGACCGCCAGCACCCATGCGCAATGCGCCGACTGATGGAAAGGATCACAATTCGCAAGGAGGTAACAATGGTCCACCGTACATTTCGGATGATTGCGACGACCGTCATCGCGGTTGGCGCCGTCGGGCTCTTGACGCCCAAGCCAGCGGTGGCATTTTCGAACTGTTTCGGGTGCTGGCCCCTGATCATGTGCCCTGAGCAGGCGGAGGGTGATGCATACTGCCAGCAAGTGTGTCTGGGAAGTCCCGGGATGGATGGCTGCGCGTTCGACGCCCAGTGCTCGTCGCCTGGTCCGACCATTTCGTGTCAATATCCGTGACTGGCCGAATCAGCTATTCGCGCGCTCGGCGACCATTCAATGAGACTCATGCAGTGCTGATCGTGTCCCATGGCATCGGCGTTTGACTCGTTCGCGACAGGCGCACTGGTCGTTGCCGCGGTCGCAGTAGCGGTTGCGCTTCTCCACAGAGAGTTTGGAGGGAGCGCTCCGAGGAACCCACTACAGGACTCGGAGCGCCCGCCTGAGTATGTGAAAGAGTGGGACGAAATGCTGCGAGTTGCGGTTCCCGTTTACAGCCCTGGTGCCAAGGTTAAGTTGGTTGAGTTTGCCGATTTGGAGTGTCCGGCCTGCAGGCTGTTTTACCAGCAAACCAAGGGCTTGCGGCGACGGTTCGGTGCAGACTTCGGAGTCTATCTGGTACATTTCCCACTTCCGCAGCATCGCTTCGCGAAACCCGCGGCCCGCGCCGCTGAGTGTGCTGAGAGGTTTGGCAGGTTTGGCGCACTTCATGATCTTCTGTACGAGAAGCAAGATTCTCTCGGACTCAAGTCCTGGGCATCATTTGCTGCGGCCGCTGGCGTTAAGGATACCGTGCAATTTGCACGCTGTGCCGCGGACACTGCTGCGGTCCCAAGGATCGCTGCAGGGCTGGCTCTTGGAAAGAAGGTCGGCGTTCGCGGAACGCCGACTATCGTGCTGAATGGCTGGCGCTACTGGTCCATTCCGGATTCGACCGAGCTCGAGCATGTGATTACGGAGTTCCTCGAGGGGAAGGCGCCGTTCGGAACCCAGCCAGCACGGCGCCACAAGGAATGGCCATAAGCCGGTGGCCGGGGTCAGAAGCACACATCAGCAAGCAGCGCGCCCTGATGAGGGACAGCCAGGCGGTCGAACGGAGGGGCTATTCACCATGCGCCGGCAGCGAGTCAGACTAGTGCGCCGCGCGGTATGTGGGCTCATCGCCTCCATCCTCACGGTTGGGTTACCGGGCTGTGGCCTGTTTGCGCAGAGCGTTCGCGTGCTGGTGGTGGACCGGGCGTCTGACACGCCACTCGTGGGCGCGATCGCCTCGCTGGTGCTCGCCGACGGCTCGCGGCCCACCGCCGCGCTCACCGACGAACAGGGACGCGCCACGCTGCATGCCACGTTAGGCGCGCGCGTCCGGGTCCGCGCCGAGCGCATCGGCTACGCGGCCGACAGCTCCGGGCTCCTGGTGGTGGAGGCCGATCCGCTGGCGGTGCGCCTCGCCCTCGTTGCGCGCCCCCTCACGCTCGAGAAGGTTGACGTCCGTGCACGCCGCTCTTGCCGGCTTGATCCGGCGACGGGCACGGCGGCGGCCCGGCTGTGGGCAGAAGTGCGCAAGGCGCTCGACGCCACGGTCCTCTCGGCGCCGCAGGGGCTCCCCATCCAGGTCTTGCGCTACACGCGCACCCTCGACCAGGCGCTGCGCGTGGTCGCCGAGACCACCTCCTCGCACGGAATTCCGGGAGGGATGCCGTTCGCGACTGCCCCGCCGGAGGAGCTCTCGCGCCTGGGCTTTGCCCACGACGTGGACGGTACGCTCACCTTCTTCGCCCCCGACGCGGGGCTCCTCCTGTCGGACCGCTTCACGCAGGACCACTGCTTCGCCGTGAAGGAGCTCGCCGGGACCGACGCGCTGATCGGACTTGCTTTCGAGCCGGCTCCCGGGCGCACGGTGAGCGACGTGAGCGGGGTGCTCTGGGTCGAGCAGCCGAGCGCGGAACTGCGGTGGCTGGACTACACGTACACGCACCTGCCCATGCGCAACGAGGCGGGGCGCGCCGGCGGGCGGCTGGAGTTCGTAGCCCTGCCTAACGGCCAGTGGATTGTGGGCCAGTGGTACATCCGGCTCCCGCGGCTGGGCCGCGTGGGCGCGGTGCGCGTCGGCGCGCTCACCGTGCCTGCCCGCGACAGTCTGCTCGGCTACCGTGAGGAGGGCGGGTGGGCCGCGCTCGCCGCTGGCCGGGAGGCGCCGGCCGACCTGCCGGCGCTGACCGGGGTGGCGTTCGACAGTGTGCGCGGGGTCCCCATGTCGAGCGCGCACCTCAGCCTGGCAGGCGGAGTGGCCGAGGCGGTGACCGATAGCGCGGGCCGGTACCGGCTCCGGAGTGTTCTGGCGGGGCGCTACATCCTGGCCACCGACGACCCGCGACTCGTGCGCTTTGGTACGCACGGAGCGCAGCAGGAGGTCGTGCTCTCCCGGGGGAGCGAGTCGGTCGCCAACTGGACGGTGTCGAGTGCGGCGACGCTACGTGCACGCTATTGCGGTGCCGAGACCGGTCGCGGCGAGCGGCCGCAGCTCATTATCGGGTACGTCGTCGACTCACTCACGCACGCTCCGGTCCCCGGGGCGCGAACGTTGCTGTCGTGGCGGCGGCTCGCCGTCCAGGCGGCAACGGAGCTGGTGAGTGCGTCAGTGGGCGACTCGACCATCGAGACCGAGTCCGACGAGGCCGGGATCGTGACCTTCTGCCGGCCACCGCGGGTGGACCTCGTGCGGCTGCACGCGGAACTGGGCGGGGCAATCGGGGACCGCACCGTGGCCGCGGCCGACACCGCGAGCGCGGTCGAGGTGACGCTGGCGTTGAGCGCGACGGCGGCGAAGGCGACGACGCTGCGAGGGCGGGTAGTCGTGAGGCACGACTCTACCATGCGGCCGGCCGTGGCTGCGGAGGTGCTGCTGCCCGGCGTGTCCCGTGCGGCGCGGACGGCGGCCGACGGCGCGTTCGCCTTCGCGATGCTGCCCTGGGGGACATACACGGTGGTGGTGCGCGCGGTGGGTTATCGGCCGGTGCTCGCGCGGGTGACGCTGCCGCAGCCGGCGGACGCGGTGCGCGAGTTCGTGCTGACGCCGAACGTGACGGAACTGCCCGGTGTGGTGGTGACGGGAACAGCCGTGGCGGCGAAGATGCGGGGGTTCGAGGAGCGGCGCGCGATGAATGCCGGGGGACACTTCATCACCCGGGCGCAACTCGCCGCACGCGAGCACTCGCGCCTGAGCGACATCCTGCGCTCGGTGCCCGGGGTAAGGCTCGTGCGCCGGCCTGATAATACGGTCTTTCTCGAGAGCACCCGCTCAGCTTTCGCGTCGACTCTCGATCGACTGTCAACAGAGGCGCTTCCGGACGGCTCCTATGGCGTTAACCGGTGCTATTTCCAGATCTACCTCGACGGAGCGGTGATTTTTCAACCGGGCGGGCTGGTGAAGCCGCCCAACATCGACGACTTTGCACCGAATGGCGTCGAGGCGATGGAAATCTACCCGGGACCGGCGAATACGCCCATCCAGTTTGGAGGGACCGGGGCGGCGTGCGGGACGATTGTATTGTGGACTCGGGCGCCCTGATCCCTTGCTACCGTGTCAGGGCAATGAGTTTGAAGGCCGGAAGTCGCTAGAACCGCGGCTCGACTTGCCGGAAGCACGCCCGCGTTCGTACGGTCAGGATGTCCCGCGGTCGACCATCGCTGTGTCAGTCGACGGCATCCTGCCCGTGATCGCGCTCGAACTTCACCAAGGCCTGCGCGCTAGGGATGGAAGTGGTGGGATACAAGACGGCCATGCTGCGCCACGAAGATCCCGCGATCCTGGCACCTCGGGTGCAGGAATGCAGTCGGGTTGGCGAAGCGGTCTCCACTGAGCGAGGGTAGTCGGACTACGCGCCCAGTTCCGTAATGCCCGCGGTGGAGTGGACGCGTCGGCGCGGAGACGGTGAGCTCGATCGAGATCCACAAGCGCCGCGAGCATCGCCACCTGCTGAGGAGCGGAATCTCGCTGCTGCTCGCCCGGCTACGTCCGCGATCGCGTCGCCTCGCCCCGGATATCTGGCCCGACGTAACATGGTGTATTGCAACTGCACATAGCGTGTCGGTGCGCGCGGCCTAGACACCCCAACTTGGCTGTACGGGAGAGACGTACCCGACGGATCGAGCGAGCCTTGCGATCCGCGGGGACACGCCACAGAAGGCGATGGGTCTGGGTTTCGGCGAGCTCCCGAAGGATGCCTATGGTCACGTCCCAGGACGGTCCGTCGCAACCCGCCGGCCGGGCTCCGCCATTTCGCGCCAGTCGCGTGGTGGTATTGAGTGGGCTGTTGCTCGATGCAGAGGCCATAGCGCGGGTCATCGCGCCAGTCGTTCAGGTTCCGGTGAGTCCCGCCTCGCGGCGATCGGCAACGCCGGTCGAGGCGGATGAAGCAGGATCGGTGTTGCTCCTGCTGGACGGGGGGTCGATTTCTGCGCGCGCGTTCGCCTCGATCGGGCCACGCATTCCTGCCGGCGTTCACGTGGTAGTCTACGGTGTGGACGAGGAGGATGAGCGGGAGATACTCGAGTTCGTCCGGCTCGGAGCGTGTGGATTCGTGCTCGGTGATCCGACCGCCCAGCAGCTTCAAGCTGTTGTGAAGGCGGCGGTACGAGGGCAGTCCCCGTGGCCCAAGCTGGTGTCGGACCTGCTGCAGCGGGCAGCGGAAGCGGGCCGGTATCGGCGGCCCCGAGCGCGACAGCGCTTGACGGTGCGCCAGCGCGACGTGGCCGGACTCAGGGCGTCGGGACGTACGGCCAGGGAAATAGCGGCGAGGCTCGGGATCAGCGAACGGACCGTGCGCAACCATCTGCACGCGATTTATGGAAAACTGGGTATCTCCGGCTCGTGGATGTTGCGGCTGGAAGACTTCGAGGAGAAGGCTTGAGCAGTGCTGCGGCCGCGACCCGTGGCTCGCGTGATCACCGCAGAGACATGCTCTTCGCGCTCTGCAGTTCGAATTGTGTGCAGCAACGGTCTCGTGGTTACTGGTTGCTTCGAATCTCGCCGTCTTGTTCTTGCGACGGCCTTCACTTCATAGATCACCGATCTATTGTGGGACGCCCACGTCCAAGCGTAGCATGGGCCATCGTGCGGGGGCACTGATCCTTCCTGGGCCAAGCAGAGAGATTGGTCGCGTCCGCACGCGAGAAGACGATCGCTTCGTCATTGAACGTAAGTCCAAGCCGTTCTGTTGCCGCGGCACCAAATGTCCTCGTGCTGGGTGATCCATCACCACGCCGCTCACGCTCAGCTGAACAGCTCATGTGGAGGCATGTCAGATGAAGAAGAACATTCTGCTAGCCGCAGCGGGTCTCCTCGTCTCGGCTGCAAATCTCGCGTACGCGAGTCAACACCGTACAACCTTCACGACCTGCAGCGACTACCGATGCAAGGTGCATGCCGACTGCGATAACCTCTCCGTCACCTGCAACTACTGCTTCCCCTATCCGTTCCCAGGGCCGGAGTGCTACAACATGGAGGAGCAATGAGGGTCAGGCTACGCGCGCGCTGGCAACGAGTCTGACCAAGTGATGTCTGTCCCCGTCCTCGTGCCGCGGATGGCCACAGCTTCGATGCCTGATCCTGATTGATGCCCGTGCAGAGGCTCACGCGCGTCGCGGCAATTGCGCTCGTGGGGCTGGCCAGCGCGCTGACCATACGCAACGTGTGGCAAGTGCGGCGGCTACCAATACGAGCCGCCGTGGCACCGCTAATCATCCCGGAATGGCGCTCCATCGCCGCGGCTGGAGAGAAGCTTGGTGCGTCGCAACCGTCTGTTGTCGTCACCGTCTTCTCGGACTATGAGTGCCCCGGGTGCCGATCGCTCCACCACTATCTCGCAAAGATCCGGCCCACGCATCAGAACCAGCTGGAAGTGGTCTGGCGTCATTACCCCCTTCGAGCACACCCGGTCGCGCTGCCCGCAGCCCGCAGCGCTGTGTGTGCTGCCAAGCTTGGCTCGTTCGACCGCTATAACGATATGCTTTTTGAGAATCCAGCGGCGCTGATTCGACAGGAATGGGTCTCTCTCGCGGTCCGCGCCGGCATTCGTGACACGATGAGGTTCAGTAGCTGCATCGGCGATTCGGCGGTCATGCGCGTGGTCGAACGTGATATTGCGGCAGGCCGCAGCCTGGGAATATTCGTTACGCCTACGGTCCTGGTCGATTCAGCGTTGTTTGCGGGGCTGACCCCGGAGCTACGGCGATCGGTCGAAGTTGCCCTGCGCGGCACTAAGCAGCGTAGGAATCAGGTAGAGTCTCTTCCGGCTGGCGGAAACAGTTCCCCGGGGACCGTGGCTCGCAGTGCAGCACGGCCATTCCGAGCATTTCTGGCTGGGTCACTGGTCTTGACGCGTCAGGCCGATTCGCGCCTCAAGCGGGGCTTTCACGGAGCACCAGCTATGCGATGGTATTCGAAGTTTTCGTCCATCACGGGCGAGTCATCGCCTTGCTCTTCGTCCCTAACATCACTACTGGTGATCTGTGCACTACTGCACGCTGCTACGGCATCTTGCGCACTCGCACAAACGCATTGGTCCGTCGACTCTGTTCCGAGCGTCGATATTCACGGCCTGTCTCCGACCGGGGCCGCGTTGCTCGAGCTACCGGTAGCAGGCGTTCGACAGCAAGACGGCACCATTGTGATCGCCGACGGACGAGGCGACAGAATCAGCTTCTTTGACGCCAGAGGGCACCTGCTGCGGACTGTTGGGCGTTCGGGTGATGGACCTGGAGAATTCCGCCTCATCTCCTGGCTCGGCCAGTGCGCTGCGGACAGTCTCTTCGTCTGGGACTTCTTCCATCAGCGGCTGACAGCGCTTGACAAGAGTGGGCGCATGGGACGTCAGCTTCATCATCCCGTCGGCCGGAAGGCTCGATCCCGCGCCCTATCTGATCCGCTGCAATCGCAAAGGCCAATTCGCGCTGCACGATCGACCGAACTTTTCTCAACCTCCGAAACCAGGCGTTGTGTCGGCGCGTGAACGGGCGAAACTGCGAGTCGTGAATGGCGCTGACAGTACCTTGGCGGTGATTGGAATGGTACCGGGACCGGAATACAGCATCACGCACATCGGCGCGGCGGTCCCACGACCCTTGGGTCGTGCACCGGTGATAGCGATATCCGACGATCGTCTCTACGTCGGCCCCGCCGATTCGGCCGTGATCGAAGTGTTCGCCTTGGATGGCCAGCGACGCGCGTCCATCCGCGTGCCGGTAGAACCGCGGAGACCATCGAGAGCGCAGTACGAAGCATCCGCAGACGCTCTCGCCATGTACGGGCAGGATGCACGGACTCGGCAGCTAATGAAGGACCTGGAGTTGGAAGGGCCGATGCCAGCCACTGTGCCCCCGTACACGGCGCTATTCACTGATCGGGCCGGTACACTATGGGTGTCACTCTACTTGCCGGGAGACGTCGAGACACGGCTGTTGGCGCTGGCGGACGACGGTCGTTTGGTGGGTGACGTCCGGATACCGACCGGCCTCACAGTATTCGACATTGCCGACGACTACATTCTCGGTACGTATGAGGATCGCGTCGGCGAACCGCACGTAACTCTCTACAGGCTACACCGTGGGTGAGAAACGCATCCGCCTCACCGTACGCTAAGGAGTGCGAAGCCGCGAGAAGCTGTCTGGCGTCACCCCGGCGCTCCTCCACGCCGGTCCCAGCCGCACCAGCAACCCCGCGTACAACTCGACCCCATCCCACAGATTCTGCAGCCGCAGATTCTCGTTCGCGACGTGCTGGTTGTCGTCGTAGTTGGCGATCGGGAGCCCCACCACCGGCGCACCCAGGATCTCGGTGAATAGATAGCTCGGCCCGCTCCCGCCCGACGTGGGCAGCACGAGCGGCGGCTGCGGCGCGCCGTCGGACAGCGCGGCGATGAGCGCCCGCCCGAACGGGTCGTCCAGCGACGCTCGCTGCGCCGGATACCCGCTCCCCCACCGCAGCCGCGCGATCTTCGGATACGTCACCCGGGTGGCTGAGTCGGGCACGTCGCGAACGATGTGGTATCCCTGCGCCGCGAGGTGCCGTTCGACGAGCTGCTTCACGTGTTCGGGCGTCTGATCGGGCACCAGCCGGAAATCGAACGACGCCAGCGCCTCGGTGGAGATCACGTTGGCCGAGGTCTCCTCCACCCCGCCCGCCCGCAGTCCGCGCACGTTGAGCGCGGGCATCATGATCCGCTCCACCAGCGGTGCGTCGCCGGCCTCGGTGCGTGCCAGGCCTAACGAGGCGCGCAGTGTGGGGTCGATCGCCGGCAGCGCGGCCAGCGCCTGTCGCTCGGCGGCACTGATCGGACGCACGTCGTCGTAGTAGCCGGCGATCCGGATATGCCCGTCGTCGTCGCGCATCGACGCAATCAGGTTGGCCAGCAGCGCAGCCGGATTCGGCGCCCAGTTGCCGTAGTGGCCGCTGTGCAGCGGCCGAGTGGGCCCGTAGACGGTGAGTTCGAGATCCACCACGCCCCGCTGCCCGAACAGCACCTGCTGGCGCCCGGTCTGGTGCTCGGGGCCGTCGCAGAAGAGCCAGGCGTCGGCACGGAGCAGGTCCTTGTACTTGCGCAGGATCGCCTCGAGGTGGCCCGAACCCGCCTCCTCCTCGCCCTCGAAGAAGAACTTGACGTTGACCGTCGGGGCGAGCTTCGCCGCGCGCATGGCGTCGAGCGCGGTGAGCATCGCCATGATCGACGCCTTGTCGTCGCCGGCCGAGCGGGCGTAGATGCGCCACTCGCCGTTCACCGCCTGGCCGGGGGCGGGGAAGGGGACGTCATGACCGCCCTGGGTGAGCGGCTTGTCGCGGAGCACCGGGGTCCACGGCGCCCCGGCCCACTGCGTCGGATCCACCGGCTGGCCGTCGTAGTGTGCGTAGAGCACGACGGTGCGCGTGGCGCCCGGGGTCGTGAGCTCGCCGTACACCGCGGGGGGCGCGTTCGGCACCTCCAACAGCTGAGGCGTGATGCCGCGCTCGCGCAGCAGCGACCGACAGGTAGTCCGCGTTCCGCCGTACGTTGGCCAGGTTCGACGCCACGTTAGGCATGGCGAGCAGGGTCGCGAAGTCGCGGACCAGCTTCGCTTCGTTCGCCTCGCGATACTCCCGGGCCGCGGCGCGGGCCTCTGCACCGCCGGTCGTTTGAGCGGATGCTTGGGCGAACCCGGCAGCGCTGGCGAGTGTTATCGCGGCGCCGCGCATCGCGACCCGGAAAAACCGACTACTTCGGCGCGGTGAGCGTACAGATGATCTCGTGACGGTCATGTTGCGGACGTCCTGTGTCGGCCTTTGTGGGAGTCTGAATGCTGGTGCCGGAGAGGGGAGGGTGTTGCGGCCCGGTCGGACTCGCACGCCCTGCCCATGCCCAGGAGCTGAAACGGCAACGGATTTGGCGGATGAAGCGGATGCTCTGTGTCCTTCGCGCCTCCGGTGGTCCGTGAACCGCAGAAGCCGCAGAGAGGAGAGGAATGGACTACCCCACGCCGGGAAACCGGAGCTGCCGCAGCATCGCCTGGAACCGCGGCTCGTTCCGCAGCGGGTCGAACAGCGGATCGTCATTCAGAAAGACGAGATAGAACGAATGCTCGCGCACCCCGCGTTCCAGCCAGTCCAGCGCGAGTGACTTGTCACCGGCGCCGAGCGCGGCGAGGGCCAGCGCCTCCTGCGTGACGTGCCGTTGCCTCGACAGCGCCAGCAACCGGTCGTAGAGCGCGCGCGCCTGCGCCGGCCGCCCGGCCCGGCCAAGGGAAGCGGCCAGCCATCCGGTGGAGAACCCGGCCTGCGATTCGATGGCGTCGGGAAACGCCTTGAACGCCTCGTCGAATCGACCCTTCATCGCGTACGCGTGCCCCAGCTCGAATCGTGCCTGCACGTTTGACGGATCGAGCTCGATGGCCCGGCGCAATCCGGCGATTGCCTCGTCGTAGCGGCGCAGGCAGGTGAGGACGGTGCCCAGCCGCGCATTCTGCGTGGGTGCCAGCGGATCGAGCGCCACGGCCTTCCGGACCTCAGCCAGGGCTTCCTCTCCGCGTCCGAGCGCCAGCAGCGGCCAGGTACGAAAGAGGTGCGGAAACGAGTTGGCCGAGTCGAGTGCCACCGCCCGATCCAGATATGGCAGCGCCGTCGCCCAGTCCTGGTTTGCGAGCGAATGCCAGATGCCTAACGCCGTATACCCCTCCGACAGGGTGGAGTCGAGACGCACCGCCCGCTCGGCGGCCGCGCGCGCGAGGTCCCGCACCTCACCGGGGCGCATGTCGCCGAATCCCGCCTCCAGGGTGTAGGCGCTCGACAGTTCCGCCCACGCCAGCGCGTAGCCGGAATCCCGCGCGATGGCGTCCCGGAAGTACGCGATGCCGCGCCGCATGCTCGCGGGCGTCCGCTGGTTCCAGTAGTAGTGCCCCTGCAGATACAGATTGTACGCCTCGAAGTTCGCGGTGGTATGGCGGGGCGTGGAGGCTGTGACCGTGATGCCTAACGCCGGCTGCAGCTGCGCCACGATGGTGCGGGCGAGCGAATCCTGCAGGGCGATGACGTTGCGCATCTCACCGTCGAAGTCGCCGGTGTTGAGACTCCGCCCGCTCGCGCCGTCGATCAGACCCCACGTCACCCGGACGCTCGGGCCGCTGCTCCGCACGCTGCCGTCGATCAGCAGTTTCACGTGCAGCGTGTCGGCCGATTGCTGCGCCGTGAGCCCCTTGCCCTTCAGCGAGAATGATGAGGTACGACCGGCCACCTGAATCCCGGTCACCCGCGAAAGCGCGGTGATGAGCTCGTCGGTGACGCCGTCACTGAAGTACTCCATCTCCCGGCTGTCGCTCCGGTTGGCGAATGGCAGCACGCCAACCGAGGGCATGATCGACGCGGCCTGCACCGGGGGTGCCGCTCCGGCTGGTTCGTGCTGCCTCAGCAGCACGGCGGCCACGATCACCGCGACGAGGGCGCCGGCCGTGCCCAGCACGACGGCGGGACGGCGCAGCAATGGTGGCCTGGTCGCCATCGTCGCGGGTGTCGGCACGACACCCCGGCTCGCGCTCTCTGCGGCGTCGAGTGCGTCGGCCATCTCCCGCCCGGAGCCATAGCGCTTGTCGGGGACCACCTGCATTGCCGTAGCGACGATCGCCGTTACCGGCGGCGGGATGTCAGCCGGTATGGCCGGCGCGGCGCCGGCGAAGCGCTTTGCCATGATGGCCTGCGCCGTCGGACCCGAAAACGGCGGCTCGCCCGTGAGCATTTCATGGAGCACGCACCCCAGCGCGTAGAGGTCGCTCCGGCCGTCGAGCAGGCGGTCGCCGCTCACCTGCTCCGGGCTCATGTACGCCGGCGTGCCCACGAGCAGACCCGTGGACGTGAGCATCTCGCTCGTGTCGTCGAGCGCGACGGCGCGCGCGATGCCGAAATCCGCGATCAGCGCGTGCCGGTCGTCGATCAGTATGTTGTCGGGTTTGATATCGCGATGCACCACTCCCTGCTTATGCGCGTAGTCGAGCGCGTCTGCCACCTCGCGGGCGATGCGCAACGCGTCCGCCAACGGAAGGGCGCCCGCCCGCCGCAGTCGTTCGCGCAGGGACTCCCCGGCCACGTACGGCATCACGTAGAACAGGAGTCCCGCCGCCTCGCCGGAGTCGAAGAGCGGCAGAATGTGCGGGTGTCGCAGCCGAGCCGCTACCTGGATCTCGCGAAGGAAGCGCTCGGATCCCACCGCTGCGGCGATCTGGGGGTGGAGCACCTTGACCGCGACGGGACGGTCGTGCCGCACGTCATGCGCGAGGAGGACGCTCGCCATGCCACCATGGCCGATCTCGCGGTCGATGGTATATCGGCCGGCGAGGGCATCTCGCAAGGCGGTGACGAGATCTGACACGACGGGGGGGCAGGTGGGCGGCGGGAGATCCGGCAGGCCATGTGCCGGGCGCGCGTGGAGTGACGACCATAGTATCTGCGTCCGGCCGGAGCAGAGGAAGTGGGGAAATCGAGCCGTCCGCCACCCTCCTCGATCCCGCCAGCCCCCTCACGAACGCGGATAGCGCGAGAGCTGCTCGCGTTGCTCCAGGGCAACGTCAGGAACCCGGGTCTGTTACCGAAAGTCCCGGTCGGTGGGTGCGCTATCGCGCGAATCGGATGACGGTCCGCCCCGGCGTCTCCTCGAGGGAGCCACGGTGCGCCTCGAGCACGCGGCGCGCGAGTGCGTGCTGCGTGATCGGCGCCGCCTGGCCGCCATGCGAGGCCGTGACCCGGATGGCTCCGGCATCGAACTCCGCCGACACGTCGAGGTTGGTCCCGTCCGGCGTTGCGCGCACCGCATCGAGGAGGACCTCGCTCACGCTCTCCTGAATGCGCCGGCGATCGCCCACAATGGAAGGGAGCCCCGGAGCCAGGTCGATCCGTACCACGACCCCACGCAGCCCGGCCTCGGCAAGCAGCATGGGCGCCAGCGAACCGAAGATGTCCCTGAACCGCACCGCCTCGTCGCGGTTCGCGACCGCGCCCCGATCGAAGTCGGCGATGTCGCGCAGGGCGATGTACCCGCTCAGTGGCCTCCTCCGTGGCCACGTTGGCGGCGCCGAGCATCTCCTCCTGATTCTCGTTCAGCTCCCCGAAGCGATTTTCGAGGAGAATGTGAAGTGGCAGACGAACCTCGTCGAGCGCCTTTGCCACCGACGTTGGATGTCTGCGTCACCAGCTCCGCGTATTCGCGCTCGCGCACCGCCAGCGCCTCGAGCTTGGCTTTCCGCTCGGCTTCGGCATCGGAGACGGCGGTGCTCAGCCGCTGGACCGTCTGTTCGATCGCGTCGATTTCGTCAGGCGATCCGCGGTTCGCCTCGCGCGGAGCGACGACGTCGGTGACCGTCTGCGCAACCTCGGTGATGGCCTGCGCAACCGAGCGCGGGGCGCGCGGACGTCGGCGGCCCGCGTCTCGCCGACGCGCGCGGCCAGGCGATCGATACGGGTGGCGATGTAGCGCGTGTTCATCCACGAGATGACCAGGGACAGGGTCGCCGCGACGATCGCGATCGCCACGACCCACTCAGGCACGACGCGCGCGAACTGTCCCCAGTAGTAGAGCGCGGCGACGGCGAGAATGCCGATGACCGCCGGGATAACGGCCAGGAAGAGCCGCTGGCCGACTCTCACCGCACGCTCTCCGCGCGGCTTCCCGCCGCGGTGGACGAATCGAACGCCACCACCAGCACGTCGAGTCCTTGCGTGTTCTTCATCAGGCGATCGGTCACCGATCCCTGACGGAACCGCTGCCACCACGAGCGGCGGCTCTGTCCCACCAGGATGAGCGTGACACCCTTCTCCCGTGCGAACCGGAGGAGCGCCGCGGCCACGTCGTCCCCTTCCAGTTTCACCACCTCCGCGCCCAGCGTCTGCGCCAGCTGGATGTTGTCCACCAGCTTCCGCTGGACGGCCGAGTCGATGCGCGACGCACGTCTCCTCCGGCGTCTGGACGTAGACGCAGTACCAGTCCGAGTTGAGCCGCCCCGCCACCCGGCTCCCCTTGCGGAGCAGCTCGGCCGTGTACGTCGGATTGCTGGACATCGCGACCAGGATACGATCGACCGTCCGGCGCGTCGCGGTTCCTTCCTCGCGGCGCACGATCTCCTCGCGCACCCGGTCCACCGAACTTGGCCACCTCTCGCAGCGCGAGCTCGCGGAGCGTCGTCAGATTCTCATGGGTGAAGAAGTTCGATAACGCCGTCGCGATCTTCTCCGGCTTGTAGATCTTGCCCTCGCGCAGCCGCTGCTGGAGATCCTGCGCGGAAATGTCGAGGTTGACGACCTGGTCGGCCTGCATGATGACCCAGTCGGGCACCGTCTCGCGCACGGTGACGCCCAGCGTACGGGAGATGACGTCGTTGAGCGACTCCAGATGCTGCACGTTGACGGCGGAAATGACGTTGATGCCCTCGTCGAGCAGATCGAGCACGTCCTCCCAGCGCTTGCGATGCTTGGTGCCGGGCACGTTCGAGTGCGCCAGTTCGTCGACGATCGCCACCTCGGGGCGGCGTGCAATGACCGCATCGAGGTCCATCTCCTCGAGCATGACGCCGCGATACGGGATCTGCTTTCGGGCCACCACCTCGATGCTGCCGATCTGCGCCTCGGTCTCGGAGCGGCCGTGAGACTCGATGAACCCCACGACGACATCCACGCCGCGACGCCGAAGCTCGTGCGCCTCCTGCAGCATGCGATACGATTTCCCGGTGCCCGCTGCCGAGCCGATGTACACCTTGAGTTTGCCGCGCTCGCGGCGGCGGACGATCTCGAAGAAACCGGTGGTTCCGATCTGCGATTCGCCCGCGACCTCCGCCGCGCCTGGCGAGGCCCCTTCAGGGGCGGTGGCCCCGGCACTGCCCGATCTTCGGGTGCGGATTCGGCCATGATATGGGCTGACACCATCTGTTCCTGGGCGATGACCTTTCTGCGCGCGCCGCTGTGCCCCGGCGAGGCGGCACCCATCCGTCAGAAGATGTACGACATCGCGAGACCAAGCGTCAGCTGGCTGGCCTTCACTCCACCGCCGAAGTCGTCCCGGTTCGAATGCTCGAAGCGGACCTCCGGCCGGACCAGCGCATGCTCCCACCACTTCACATTGAATGTCGCTGTCAGGCTCTGCAACCGTCGCGAGGCGGCATCGGGGAATCCGAACACGCCCGAGGTGCGCACCCCGTCCGTGTCGTCGAGATAGTCGCCGCGCAGCGCGAGCGACGCCGCGGGCCAGAGATCGAAGACGCCCCACACGCCGGCGCTCCACCATGAAGCGCTTCCACCATCCGCGGCCAAGTCCTTCCTCGCTTCCGGCGTCGAACTCCGTGTAGAACGTAGTCTTCTGAGCCGGCTTGAAGGTTCCGACGAACTGCCCCACGTACCGATTGTCGTGTGTATTGTCCGCCTGTTCAGGTCCCGCGCCGGCCAGGAACGACAGCGCCACCTTGTCCGATGGCGTGATGCCGAGTCGGGCCATGACGGACTTCGCCTTGTTGTTGTCCTCCACGACGTCCCAGCCATTGATCAACCGCACGTCGGCCTCCACGACGCCGAAGACCTTCGCTTCGACGCTCAAGCCGACGTCGGTGAAGTTCGACACGTAGATGTACGGGTAGCCGTGCGAGTAGTTGGGATTCAGGATATCGTCGACGTACTCCACGTCCATCATGGTCCAGCGCTTTCCGGCCGCGAACCGCACGTACCGGTCCTGCCCGGTGGGCACGTTCAGGGTCACGAACGCCTGCGGAATGTCGCCATCGTCACCGAGCGAGAGGCCCGCCGAGCGGATCTGCGAGGCGTTCTGCCCGTAGAGCAGGTCCACCTGGAAGCCGGCATCGCGCCTGTCGATCGCGACCGGCTTCTGAATCGTGAGGCGTGCGGCATTCACCTCGAACTCGTCATGAAAGCGATCGTACAATCGCCCGGTAATCCGCCGCCCGTCGGGTTCGGTGGCGTAGAAGTACGAGGCTGTGACGTAACCGCTGAGCTGCACCTTGTTCGCGGAGTCGGGGGCCGGGGATTGCGCGGCGAGTGGCGCCGCGAGCGACGAGCCAGACGGCGCACCGGGCCAGGCCACAGGCAGGCGCCATCGTTGGCGTCTGAGATGACATGCGCATATTGAATGAGCTCCTTGTCCCCTACCGGCGCGCGAACGCCGAGTCGAGCGCGATGTTGAGCAGGAGGACGTTCACCCGCGGCTCGCCGAGGAATCCGAACGTCCGTCCCTCGACGTGGCGCCGACCAGCGCGAGCACGGCGGCGGAATCGGCGCTCCGCGCTCGCGCCACGCGCCCCACCTGCGCGAAGCGCGTTCGCCGGCGAGATGTGCGGATCGAGTCCCGATGCCGACGCGGTGACCATGTCGGACGGCACATGCCCCTTCGTCACTTCCCCGGCCGCCACCAGCGCTGTCCACGCGCGGAGCGATGAGCGTGTCGGCGAGCTTCGCGTCGGTGGGGCCCTTGTTCGTGCCGGACGAGGCGGACGCGTCGTAGCCGTTCCCGGCCGCCGACGGCCGGGGATGAAAGTAGTACGGCTGCGTGAACGGCTGCCCGATCAACGCGCTGCCGACCACGCGCCCGTTCACCGTGACGAGCGAGCCGTTGGCCTGACGGGGAAAGAGCAGCTGCGCGATCCCCGTCATGATGCCGGGTAGATGAAGCCGGTGATGACGCACAGCACGAGCGTCATGACGATCGCCGGCCGGACCTGTTTGCGGAGCATCGTGCATCGTCACACCATCCGGAAGAGCACCAGAGCAGCATGTCGATCAGCTTGATGCCCGCGAACGGGACCACGAGCCCGCCGAACCCGTAGACGAAGAGATTGCGGCGCAGGATGGCCGCTGGCCGGCGCGGGGCGATACTTCACGCCGCGGAGCGCGAGCGGGATGAGCGCGATGATGATCAGCGCGTTGAAGATCACGCTCGCGAGAATGGCCGACTGCGGCGAGTGCAGGCGCATGATGTTGAGCGCGTTGAGCGCCGGATACGTCGCCAGGAACATCGCCGGGATGATCGCGAAGTACTTGGCGACGTCGTTGGCGATCGAGAACGTCGTGAGGCTGCCGCGCGTCATGAGCAGTTGCTTCCCGATCTCCACCACCTCGATGAGCTTCGTGGGGTTGGAGTCGAGGTCGATCATGTTGCCGGCTTCCTTCGCCGCCTGCGTGCCGCGTGTTCATGGCCACGGCCGACGTCGGCCTGGGCGAGCGCGGGCGCGTCGTTGGTGCCGTCGCCGGTCATCGCCACCAGCCGGCCGCCCGCCTGCTCGCGCCGGATCAGCGCCATCTTGTCTTCCGGCGTCGCTTCGGCGAGGAAATCGTCGACGCCGGCTTCCTGCGCGATCGCCGCGGCGGTCAGCGGGTTGTCGCCCGTGATCATCACCGTGCGAATGCCCATGGCGCGCAGGCGGTCGAACCGCTCGCGGATTCCGCCCTTCACGACGTCCTTGAGGTAGATCACGCCCAGCACGCGCGCCGCGCCGTTCTCGCGCTCGGCGACCACGAGCGGCGTGCCGCCCTCGCGGGCGATGCGCTCCACCACCGCGGCCATCTCCGTCGGCGCTTCGCCGCGGTGCTCGCGCACCCAGCGCGCGACCGCGTCGCCCGCGCCCTTGCGCAGTTCGCCGCCGCCGCCGGCGTTGACGCCGCTCATGCGTGTGGTGGCCGAGAAGGGAACGAATTCCAGTGCGGGTAACCGGCGGCCGCCCTCCGAGCCGTCGGCCGCGATCGTCACCACCGACGTCCCCTCGGCCAGCGTGCGGCCGCGGAGGCCGAACTTCTCCTTGGCCAGCACCACGATGCTTCGCCCTTCGGGCGTCTCGTCGGCCAGGGACGCGAGCTGCGCGCGGTCGGCCAGGAGCGATTCCTCGATACGCCGGCATCGGATGGAACGCGACTGCCTGACGATTGCCGAGCGTGATCGTGCCGGTCTTGTCGAGCAGGAGCGTGTTGACGTCGCCGGCCGCCTCCACCGCGCGTCCGCTCATGGCGATCACGTTCTGCTGGATCATGCGGTCCATGCCGGCGATGCCGATCGCCGACAGCAGTCCGCCGATGGTGGTCGGAATCAGGCAGACCAGGAGCGCGACCAGGACGGGCGTCGTCACCGACGCGCCGGAGTACGCCGCGAACGGCTTGCAGCGTGGCGACGGCGAAGAGGAAGACCACCGTGAGCCCGGACAGCAGGATCGTGAGCGCGATCTCGTTCGGCGTCTTCTGCCGCGCTCGCCCCCTCCACGAGCGCGATCATCCGGTCGATGAACGTCTCGCCGGGGTTGGCCGTGATGCGGATGACGAGATAGTCGGAGAGCACCTTGGTGCCGCCGGTGACCGCCGAGCGGTCGCCGCCCGACTCGCGGATGACGGGCGCCGACTCGCCGGTGATCGCCGACTCGTCCACCGACGCCACGCCCTCGATCACTTCGCCGTCGCTCGGGATCATGTCGCCCGGGCGTGCAGACGACGAGGTCGCCCTTGCGCAGCGAGTTGCGCGAGCACGACCTCGAACTCGAGGATGTTCGGCGCTGCGCCGCTATCCGAGGCGTCGAGACGCTTGGCGTGCGTCGTGGTGCGTGACGAGCGCAGGCTTTCCGCCTGCGCCTTGCCGCGCCCCTCGGCCATCGCCTCGGCGAAGTTCGCGAAGAGCACGGTGAACCAGAGCCAGACCGCGACCTGCAGCGTGAAGCCGACGTGCTCCTTGCCGCCCGCGATGTCGGAGAGGAGCACGAGCGTCGTGAGGACGCTGCCCAGCGAGCACGACGAACATCACCGGGTTCCGCACCATGTGGCGCGGATTCAGCTTGGCGAACGCTTCGCGGATGGCCCGGCGGACGATGGGCCCGTCGAAGCAGCGGATGCCTGATGGCGGCCATGGTCAGAACACCCTCCCCGCGCCCATCAGCAGGTGCTCGACGATGCGGGCCGAGCGAGAGCACGGGGAAGAACGTCAGCGCACCGACGATCAGCATGACGCGACACGAGCAGCACGACGAAGAGCGGCGTCGTGACCGGGAACGTCCCCGCCGATTCAGGGACCAGCTTCTTCTCGGCGAGGAATCCGCCGAGCGCCAGCATCGGCACCATCATCGCGAAGCGGCCGATGAGCGTATTCAGCCCGAACAGCGTGTTGTAGTAGTACGTGGATCCCGTCAGCCCGGCGAAGGCGCTGCCATTGTTCGCCGCCGGTCGACGTGAAGGCGTACAGGATCTCCGAGAGCCCGTGCGGCCCGGCGTTGTTGAGCCCCTTGAGCCCAGCGGGCAACAGCACCGAGATCGCCGTCGGGAATGAGGATGGCGGCGGGGAAGATCAGCACGTACAGCATCACCATCTGGATCTCGCGCGCCTGGATCTTCTTCCCGAGATACTCCGGCGTGCGTCCCACCATCAGGCCGGCGATGAACACCGTAAGCACCGCCATCACGATCATTCCGTACAGCCCCGACCCCACGCCGCCGAACACCACTTCGCCGAGCTGCATGTTCATGATCGGACCATGCCGCCTAGCGGCGTGTACGAGTCGTGCATCGAGTTCACCGAGCCGTTGGACGCATCCGTGGTGGCGACGGCCCAGAGCGCGGAGTTGGCGATCCCGAAGCGCACCTCCTTCCCCTCCATGTTGCCGCCCGGATTCACGGGGCTGGCCACGACGTCCACGCCGCGCGCGGCGTGAATCGGATTGCCCCGCGCCTCGGCCCAGTACGCCATCGTCACGCCGCCGAAGAAAAGCACGAACATCGCCGCCCAGACCGCCCAGCCGTGCGCCTGCTTCCTCACCATCCGGCCGAAGGTCCAGGTGAGCGCGCTCGAGATCACGAGGATCGAGAACATCTCGACGAAGTTCGACCACGGCGTGGGGTTCTCGAACGGATGCGCGGAATTGACGTTGAAGAAGCCGCCGCCGTTCGTGCCGAGCTGCTTGATGGCGATCTGGCTCGCCGCCGGACCCATCGCGAGCACCTGCTTCGCGCCTTCGAGCGTCGTCACTTCGAGGTACGCCTTGAAGTTCTGGATCACGCCCTGCTGGACGATGCACGAGCGCGACGACCAGCGAGAGCGGCAGCAGGATGTACAGCGTGCCCCGCACCAGGTCCGCCCAGAAGTTGCCGATGCGGCCCTTCGCTTCCGTGCCGTTCCGCGCGATGCCGCGGATCATGCGCGATCACGGCGGCCATGCCCGCGGCGGCCGAGACGAAGTTGTGGAACGCGAGCTGCGTCATCTGCGAGAAGTACGACATCGTCGTCTCGCCGCCGTACGACTGCCAGTTCGTGTTCGTGGTGAACGACGCCGCGGTCTCGAACGACTGATGGTCGGTCACCGCCGGCATGTGGGCGGGATTGAGCGGCAGCATGCGCTTGCAGCCGCAGCACGAGATACGTGAGCAGCATCCCCGCGAGACTGAAGAGCAGCAACGCGGCGCCGTAGCGCGTCCAGTGCTGATCCTCGTCCGGATCGACGCCGCAGACGCGGTAGATCGGCCGCTCGATGGCGCGCAGCCAGCCCATGGAGCCGTCGTAGACGCGCACCATGTACAGCCCGAGCGGCTTGGTGAGCGCCAACAGCACCACGGAGTAGAAGAGGATCTGCAGCCAGCCGTTCGCGGTCATATCAGAACTTCTCTGGCCGGAGCAACGTGTAGATCAGGTACACGAGCACGCCCATCGAGAGGAGTATGCCCACCACGTTTTCGATACTCATGACTTCCGCACCTCGTCGACGTCCACTCCGCCGCGGCCGAGCACTTCGCAGCCGCGCAAGTAGGCGAGCATGAGGCCGAAGAACGCCACCGTTATGAGGATGTAGATCAGGTCGATCATCGCTGTGCTCCGTCGAATCGTCAGAGACGATACCGTCCACCGGCGACAGTACGATATCGGGGGACTGGTGAATCCATTGTGAGGGACTACGACCACCGCGTGAAGATTTCGTGAAGATTCCGGTGGCTTATCCCGGGAGCGCGGAAGTCTCGGTGATGTCGAGCGCGGGGAGGCGAATGGAGAACACGCTGCCGCCGCCGTCGCGGTCGCCATAGGTGATGGATCCGCCCTGTGCCGCGATGAGGCTGCGGGCGATCGAGAGGCCGAGCCCGGACCCCGGTGGCGCGGGGTCCCCGACGGATCGGCGATAGAACGCCTCGAACACGCGCTCGCGTTCGGCGGAATCAACGCCCGGACCGCGGTCGGCGACGTCGAAGCGCAGCCACGCGCCCTCACGCCCCGCCGTGAGGGCGATCGGCATGCCGGGCGGCGAGTACTTCGCGGCGTTCTCGATGAGGTTCACCAGCGCGCGCAGCGTCTGGGCGAAGTCGAAGCGACCGAACAGGAGCTGCTCCCCGCCGGCCACCGAGATCCGCAGCTCGTGATCGCCAAGTACACCGGCCGCACGTTGCGCGGCCGCGCCGAGGAGATCCTCCGCTTCGTTAGGCTGCAGATCGAGTCGCACCGTTCCGCTGCTGATCGCGGAGAGATCGAGGAGGTCGCCCACCAGGCGGCCCAGTCGGTCGGCTTCCTCCTCGATCACCACCGCCCGGTCGTCACCGCCCTCCGCCAGTTCGTGCGCCAGTCCCTTGATGGTCGTGAGCGGAGTGCGCAGGTCGTGCGACACGGACGCCAGCAGGGCATCCTTGGCGCGATCGGCTTCCTTCAGGACCTCGGCGCGCTCGGCCTCGGCCACCAGGCGCACCCGCTCCACCGCCAGCGCGGCGTAGTAGTCGAGCGCGTCGAGCACGCGCAATTGCTCGGGCGAGAGCGCCAGACCACCTTCGCGGAGAACGGCCAGCACGCCGACCACGCGGTCGCGGACCCGTAATGGGCGAAGGAGCAGGCGAACCTGCGCCAGGTCCGCGATCCCGGCCGGCCGTCCCGCGGGGCGACCCCGAGGGTGGAGGTCCGGTCCAGTCGCTGTGCCGCCGCCTGTCCGTGCTCCGCCACCCAGGTCGCCAGGGACCGCGCCTCGCGGGCGGTCTCGTGGGGCGGGGGCGAGCCGGGGATGCCCGCCTGGGCGGCCACCGCCGGCTGGCCGACCGCGGCATCGACGGTGTAAACGATGCACGCGTCGAATTGCAGGGTAGCGCGAATGATACCGGCGATCGAGGCCAGCGCCGCATCGGCGCGCCCGGCGCTGAGGGTCTCGGCGCCTAACGACGCCAGGCGGTCGACTTCGTGCGCGCGCTGCCGTGCGTTCTCCGCTTCGGCCTGCGCTCGATACAGGAGCTGCGCCGACACCAGCGCGGTCACCAGGAACGCCGCCAGCACCAGCCAGTCTACCGGATTGTCGAGATGGAGCGTGTAGTAGGGCGGAAGGAGGAAGAAGTCGAAGCAGAAGAACGCCGCAACTGCCACCGTGAACCCGAGCGCCCGGCCGCCACGGGCACTCGCGAATTGCACCAGGAGCAGGAACGCGAGCGCGATGTGCGCCTCGTTGAGCCGGGAGCGCACCGGCACCAGCGTGGCGGTGAGAACCCCCAGCCCACCCAGCCACAGCACCCAGTGCCACCCGCCGGGCACGGGTCCGCGCTCGGACGTCCGGTTCATGGTCCGGTCTCGAATCGATACCCCACGCCCGGCTCGGTCACGATGAGTGACGGCCGAACGGGATCCATCTCGAGCTTCCGTCGCAACCCCCGGATATGCACGCGGAGCGTCTGCTGCATGTCCCCGAACGCGTTCCCCCAGACTGCCCGAATGATCTGCTGGTGCGTCAGGGTACGGCCCGCGTGACGCACCAGGGCCCGGAGGATATCCCACTCCGTCCGGGTGAGATGCACCGCGCCGCTCCCTCGCCGCACGGCAGGCTTTGCCAGATCGATCTCGAGGGCGCCGACGCGCAACACCTGCTCCGGGCCCGCGACTGCGGCCAGCCGCGCACGGCGGAGCTGCGCCCCCGCGCGGGCCCGCAGCTCGGCGGCGGAAAACGGCTTGGTCACGTAGTCATCGGCCCCGGCATCGAGCAGAGCAATCTTCTCCTGATCCGAATCGCGTGCCGACAGGACGATGATGGGTGCGGTGGACCACTTGCGGATCTCCAGACAGACATCGCGCCCAGGCATGTCGGGGAGCGCGAGATCCAGAACGATGAGGTCCGGACGTTCGGACGCCGCCAGGTCGATCGCCAGCCGCCCGGCGGAGGCTTCCAGGGTGCGCGACACGAGATCCCGCAGCGCGTTCGCCACCACGCGCCGGATCTGCGCTTCATCGTCGATGATCAGCGCGGTGGTGCGCATGCCTGCGACCAGCTCACCAGGACGCCGGAACCGCTGCGACGCCCGCGCACCGGTGGCGCGGGTGAGGGCAACCGCCGCGCCATGATCGCCTGCGAGACGTTCGCCCTCCCCCGACGTCCACTCTCCCGGTCGATCGTATAGCGGCCGGAGAGTGCGTCGCGTAATGTCGATGACAGGTCGCTCACGGTGTGCTCGTCGCCCCGGAGAAATGGTAACACACACACACGATTCGGCGAGAGCGCCGGGCCGCCGTCGCAGAGACATTCGGTGACCGCCAGGTCTTCCCCCGCCGCCCGCCGCGCCGCCACCCGCTTCATCGTCTGGCTCGGCATCGTCAGCCTGTTCGCCGACATGACCTACGAAGGAGCCCGCAGCATCATCGGCCCCTTCCTCAGCGAATTCGGGGCGACCGCCATGCAGGTCGGCTTCGTCGCCGGATTCGGCGAGATGGTCGCGGCGGGCCTCCGATTCTTCACCGGCCGACTGGCCGACCGCACGCGCGCCTATTGGCCGATCACCATCGGCGGTTACGCGCTCAACCTGATCGTCGTTCCCGCACTGGCGTTCACCGGCAGCTGGCAGGCAGCCGCCCTCCTCGTGGTCGCCGAGCGATTCGGCAAGAGCGTGCGCGGGCCAGCCAGGGACGTCCTGCTGTCCGAAGCCACCCAGGAGGTGGGGCATGGCTGGGGCTTCGGCCTGCACACCGCGCTCGATCAGACGGGCGCCGTGCTGGGTCCGCTGGTTGTCGCGGCCGTCGTCGCCCGCTCGCAGCACTTCGCGACGGGTTTCCTCATCCTTGCCGTGCCGGCGCTGGCCTCGATCGTGGCGCTCGTCCTCGCGCGCATCACGCACCCGTCGCGCGGCGCGCCGCCACCACTACCGATCCACGAGCAATCGCTCCCCCGCGTCTTCTGGATCTACTGCGCGGTGGCCGGCCTCATGGCGTGCGGCTTCGTCGATTTCGCGCTCCTCGCGTATCACCTCGAGAAGACCGCGCTCGTTTCCGCCCCGACAATTCCGTTGTTCTACGCGGGGGCGATGGCGGTGAACGGGGCGGCCGCGCTGCTCTTCGGGCGGCTGTTCGACCGCTACGGCATCGCCGTGCTGTCGGCCGGAATACTCGTCTCCGTATTCGCGCTGCCGCTGGGATTCCTCGGCGGCCCCGGCGCGGTGGCGGTTGCCGTGACCTGCTGGGGGATCGGCCTCGGCGCCGCCGACGCCACCCTCAGGCCGGCGATAGCCCGCGTGGTCTCGATGAACAAGCGCGGAACGGCATTCGGCAGCTTCAACGGCGTCTACGGCGTGCTCTGGTTCGTTGGCAGCGTGATCATGGGCCGCCTCTACGATCACTCGATCGTTGCACTCGTCCTGTTTGGTGTCACCCTGAAGGTCGTGGCCGCGGCGGGGTTTCTGGTGCTGCGACGGAGTCTCGCGGGCGCGGCGATTCCCTGATGCCGCGATCAACAGGTGCCAGCGCGGAGCCGCGCGCCGATTCAGCGTCCCTTCCGCAGCTCGATCCGGCCGTTGCCCGACACCAGTCGCAGGCGCGGACCGCCCTTGCCAATCGTGCCGCGCACGTGCGACCGGGTGATCCGGCCCGACACCGTGATCGGGAAATCGCTCTCGATGCTGCCATTCCCCGTGGAGGCGTCGAGGTCGGCCGAATAGTCCGTCGGCAGCGTGACCATGATCCGGCCGTTACCGGTGGTAAAGGTCATCGCCTCGGTGCTGCGCAGCGCGTCGATGGAAACCGTGATGTCCCCGTTGCCGGAGTTCGCCGACACCGGACCGACCGACGTCGCGATCGACACGTCGCCGTTGCCTGAGTTGGCCTCCACCGGGCCGCGAGCCCCTCCACCGTCATGGCGCCGTTGCCTGACGTGGCACGCACCCGGCCACCCGAGCCGTGCACATCCACACGCCCATTCCCGCTCACCGCCACTACCTCGTCGCTGGCGCCGCTCACGCTCACGTCGCCATTCCCCGAGGCGGCGCGGATCCGCACGCCGCGCGGCAGCTGGATGCTCACACGGAGGCTGGCGCGGTCCCGCCACGAGTGCCCCCGACCGCCGTGCACCCCGTCCGCCTCGCACTGGTCGTCATCCTCGTACACAGCGCAGATGGTCGTGCCGTCGTTGTCGTGCACGACGATGAAGCCGATGTCCGAGGCGCGACCGCGTCGCAGCACCTTCTCGGCGCGGACCTGAACCTGATCGCCCGACCCCTCGGTCACTTCCACACCGCCCATGCTGGCATTGAAGCGAAGCCAATCGCCGGGCGCGACACGGTCGGACCAGGTCCAGACGTCCTGACTGCGCCCGACCACGTTCTGCGCGGATACGGCCGGCGCAAACGCGGTGATGGCCACGGCAGTGGTGAGACCCGCCAGGGCGGCGCGGACAGGAGAGAGTGCTCGCATCGTGGCTGTTCCCGGGTAGACGACTCGAATCAAGCAGGTGACTCGAATAATAGGACAACCACAAGAGCCAGCGGGTTTGAGCGGGACGCCGACTGGAACAGCCAGCTTGGACGGGTCAGTCGGATCGCGTCGAAGCCGTCGGATTTGCTGCAGGTGGTTTCACCGCAACGCACGGGGGAATCCCCCACCACGTATCGGGAGATTCCCGGCGGCGTGAGATCAAAGCGCACCGGGGCACGGTGTTGCGAGTACCCCTGCGGCGGAGCGACAACGGCGTTTCGACGTGTGGTGACGCGGTGCGGCAGGCGTAGAGAACATGCGTAGAGAACATGCGTAGAGAACATCTTCCGTGACCCGATTCACCGGTGCACCGTTCGGGGCAACCGAGGGTCGCCCCGTCACGCCGATGGTGGCGGCGCATCAAATCCTGATCCGGACGATATCTCATCGTGCCTGACATATTCGCGCGAGTCCGCGCTGCCGGCGTGGTCGTCTCGCTCCTGCTGGTCCTGCACGCACCGCCGGTGGAGTGCCAGGACTCCGCCGCCGTCCGGATCACGCCGGTGCGCGTCACCGTCACCCGCGACGCGGCCCGGTCCACGTTCGACCTGCCGTTCGCCCTCACGCGCCTGACGATCGACTCGTCGCGCGCCGGGACCAGGCGGGCCGCGCTCACCGAAATGCTGGCGTTCGTTCCCGGGGTGAGTGTCGCCAACCGGTTCAACCCCACCCAGGATCCCCGGCTCGCCATCCGCGGCTTCGGCGCCCGCTCGGCGTTCGGGATCCGCGGAGTGCGCATCCTGCGCGACGGCATCCCGCTCACGCTCGCCGACGGTCAGACCGCGGTCGACTATCTCGACCTCGAGACGGTGGGCGCCGCCGAGGTCATTCGCGGCAGCGCCGGTGCCCTCTACGGCAACTCGTCAGGCGGCGTGGTGGACTTCCGCACCGCACCGCCCCCCGACTCCGGAGGCGAGGCGCGCGTCCGCGCGTTCTACGCCGACGGCGTGAAACGGGCGTCGGTGTATGCGGGTGGCCACGCCGGTGCGGTGGGCATGCAGGCGACCTCCACGAGAAACGAGGGCCAGGGGCCGCGCACGTATTCCCGCTTCCGGAATACCAGCGCCAACGCCGACGCCCGATGGACTGCCGGCGGCACGCGGTCCCTGGCCCAGGTCACCTGGTTCGATTCGCCGCTGGCGCAGAATCCGGGATCGCTCACCGCGGCGGAGATGGCCTCCGACCGCACGCTCGCCGATCCCACCAACGTGAGGAAGAGAGCGAGCAAGACGGTCACGCAATCGATCCTGGCGCTCCAGGCGTCTCACGACGGCGATCGCGGCTCCCTCAACGTCAACCTGCACGGCGGCCTGCGGTCGCTCGACAATCCCCAGAGTTTCGCGATCGTGTCGTTCGACCGGAAGACGTTAGGCGGAGCGGCTCGCGGTCAGTATAATCTCACCGCCGCCGGGCATCCGGTACGCCTTGCCGCAGGCATCGACGTGCTCAGTCAGGACGACGACCGGCAGAATTTCGCAAACTGCGCCGGCCTCACCGGGACCCGGCCGGCCACCTGCCCCGGTACGTCCGATCAGGGCAGCATCACGGTGGATCAGCGCGAGCGGGTCCTGGGGCTGGGAGCCTATGCCCGCGCCGAAGTGGACCCGACCGAACGGCTATCGCTCACCGCGACCGTACGGGGCGATCGGACCCGCTTTGGCGTACTGGACCACCGCCCCACCGGTGTGCCGGGCGAGCAGTCGCGCACGCTGAGCGACGTGACGCCGATGGCGGGGATCAACTGGCGGGTCGCGGGGCTGGCGTCGGTCTACGTGAATGTCTCCTCGTCGTTCGAGACGCCGACGACCACCGAGCTGGCTAATCAACCGGACGGGAGCGGTGGGCTCAATCGCACGCTCAAGCCGCAGCACGGACGCACCATCGAGGCGGGCGCCAAGGGCATCTGGCACGGCCAGCTGAGCTATGATGTAGCGCTGTATCGCGTTACCACGACCGACGAACTGATCCCGTTCGAAGTCCCCGATGGCAGCGGACGCCGCTACTATCGGAACGCCGGGCGCACCGCACGCCGCGGCGCCGAGATCGGTCTTGCCGCCGCCCGCGGCATCTTTTCGTTAGGCGTGTCGGGAGGCTGGCTCCGCTATACGTACGAAGACTTCGTCGTCAGCGGCACCAGCTACCGCGACAACCACGTGCCGGGCGTGGCGCCGTCCACCTGGACCGCGTATGCCAACGCGCGGCCGGCGTGGGGCCTGGTCGCCGTGGAGCTGCAGCACGCCGCGCGGCAGCCGGCCGACGATGCGAATGCCAACTACGCCGCCGCCTACACCCTCGTCAACACCAGGGTCATGCTCGATGTGCGGAGACTCGGGGCACAGCCCGTGATCGGCGTCGACAACGTCTTCGACCGGACGTATGCCGCGAACGTGGTGTCGAACGCGTCGAACGGGCGGTTCTTCGAGCCGGGGCCCGGCCGGACGGTGTGGGTGGGGTTGCGGGTGGCGGTGGGGAGCGGAGAGAGGCCATAGGCCAGAGGCCATACGCCACATGAGCGTCTCCTCTCTGGCCTCTGGCCTCCTTCACTCGTACCTCAGTGCCTCGACCGGATCGAGGCGCGCAGCCCGCCGCGCCGGCCAGATGCCGAACACGAGTCCGATCGCGCTCGCGAATCCGAATGCCACCGCGACCGACCAGGGGTCGACCGCCGTATTCCACCCCATGGTGCGCTGCGACGCCTGCGATGCACCGACACCCACCGCGATGCCGATGGCCCCGCCGAGCAGACAGAGTACCACAGCCTCCGCCAGGAACTGCAGGAGGATGTTCGAGCGGGTGGCGCCCAGGGCCTTCCGAACGCCGATCTCGCGCGTGCGCTCCGTAACGGAGACGAGCATGATGTTCATGATTCCGATCCCGCCCACCAGCAGGCTCACCGCGGCGATGCCCGCCAGCAGCAGGGTGAACACGGCGGTGGTCTCGCTCAGGGCGACCAGGAAGTCGGCCTGATTGCGCATATTGAAGTTGTCGGGGCTCCCCGGGCGCAGCCTCTGGGATCGACGCAATGCGGACTGGATCTCGGCCATCGCGCGCATCAGTGAGTCTTCGGACACCGCGCGGGCCCAGATGTCGTCGATGCGGTTTTGCCCGAACACCTCGAAGCGACCGGTTTCGTAGGGAATCAGGATCTGCTCGTCAGCGTCACCGACACCGGTCACACCCCGGTCCTGCAGCACGCCGACCACGATGAATGCGCGGCCCGAGATGCGGATCTGCTCTCCAACCAGGCCGGCGCCGTCGTCCCCGGTGAGGTAGGGCAGCACCCCCGCGCCGATGACCGCCACCCGCCGCTTCTGATGATCCTCCAGTTCCGTGAACATCCGCCCGTAGGCGAGCTTGAATCCGCGAACCGCAAGGAAGTTCGCGTTGCTCCCGGTCACCTGCACGCTCGCATTGTGGGCGCCCCACACCACATGGAGGGTCCGGTCCTGCGTGTAGTTCACCCCAACCACGTTCGGCGCCCGCTCGAGGATCATGTCGACGTCCTTCGTCGTCAGGCGTGCGGGGTCGGCGGTGCCGATTCCACCCTGCCGCACCCGTCGCGGATCGATCTGGATGATGGTCGTTCCGAGGCGCTGGATCCGGTCGCGCACCGATCGCTCGGCCCCGTTCCCGAGCGCGACCATGGTGATCACCGAGCCGACGCCGATCATGATCCCGAGCATGGTGAGCAGCGAGCGGAGCTTGTTCGCGCGGAGTGCGGCGAGGGCAACGACGATGATCTCGGCAAGCAGCATGTGGTCTGTCGCGATTCGTGGATCTGTCCAGCGCTGAGGGGGAGCGCGCCGAGGACCGAACTGGCACGCCTGAGCGCTGCTGGCGGTCGGTATGAGCGCCGGCGGCGCCGGCCACTCGCGCTCGCGGGCGCGACATGGAGAATGCATCGCCGACCTGACAGGGGCCTGTCAAACAGTCACGGACCCGAATCTTTCCTCCAACCCCATGGGGTGCCTGCGGCTGCGCAACGGGCGTGCCGGGCGCAGGGCGTTGGCGCGCGACTGTGAGGGGGGCGGCGACTGCGGCGTCCCGGGCGTCGGACTGCACTTCGGGTGACCCAGGGGACAGCCACGCAGCGAGTTGCCGTCGGAACACGTTTAACGTCCTGTGCCGGCTGCGCGTCTAAGAACCTGCTGGCCCCCTTCGGCTTAGAGGAGTTCCTCAGTGCCACTTCGTGCCCTGGCGCCTGGCGCTCGACGCTGGCACCGCATTGCATTCGTGTTCGCGCTGTTTCTCACTGCACCCGCCGTGGCGCGCGCGCAGATCGGCGTCACCACCGACATCATCACCGGGACCGTCAAGGCGGAGAACGGCGCCCCGATCGAGGGCGCGACCGTCGAGGTCACGTCGCTCGAGACCAGCGTGACGCGGCGCGCTCGCACGAACGCGCAGGGCCGATACACGATCCTGTTCCCGGACGGTGGCGGCGACTACCAGGTGGTGATCCGCCAGATCGGTCTCGCGCCAAACGCCCAGCGGCTCACGCGGATCGCCGACGAGGACCGGCTGGTGGCCGACGCGGTGCTGTCGATGAACGCGACCACGCTGCAGGGCGTCAATGTCCAGGCACGGCAGCCACTCCCGCGCGGTGGTGATCTCCCCACGCCGGGGTCGATCGAGCGGGCGTTTACGCCCGACCAGGCGGCCCGGCTCCCGGTGGATGCCAGTGACCTGCTGAACCTGGCGCTCCTGTCGCCTAACGTGGTGGCGATCACCGGGTCCGACACCACAGCGGCGGGGTTCTCGGTGGCCGGGCAGCGCCCCGAGGCGAACGCCATCACGCTGGATGGCGTGAGCTTCGGCACCACCGAGGTGCCGTCCGAGGCCACCCGCAGCACCCGGGTGATCACCAGCACCTACGATGTCACCCGCGGGCAGTTTTCGGGCGGTCTGATCGCGTCGACGACGCGGTCGGGCACCAATCGGCCCCAGGGGAACTTCTCCTACCAGCTCCGCGACGATCAGCTCGTGATCAGCGGCGAGGATGTGTCGCCGCTGTCACAGGGCTACACGCAGAACCAGCTGTCCGGCGGGTTCGGCCGGGCCATCGTGCAGGACAACCTGTTCGCGTTCGGGTCGCTCCAGCTTCGCCAGCGCCAGGACATTCTTCCGTCCCTGTACAATGCCGATGCCACCACGCTGTCGCGCTTCGGGGTGAGCTCCGATTCGGTAGCGCGCTTCTTCAGCATCGCGGCGCAGAATGGCATGAAGGCGGGGTCGTATTTCGATCCCAACCGCACGTCGAATAACCTCTCCGGACTGGTCCGCTCGGATTGGCTGATGCCCAATGGGCATTCGTTGTCGCTGCGATGGGACTGGAACTGGAGTGACCAGGATCCGGCGCGGGTGGGGACGCTGTCTCTGCCGCAGACAGGCGGGACGTCGAAGAACCGGGGTGCCGGGATGATGGCCACGTATACGTCAATCTTCGCCGGCAAGTACATCAACGAGCTGAAGGCGTACTACTCCGGCAGCCAGCGGAACCAGGGAGCGTTCCTCACGTTGCCGGCCGGCCGCGTCCAGGTCGCCTCCGACCTGACCAGCGACGCCACGCGCGCGGTGTCCACCCTCACCTTCGGCGGGAACACCGGCCTGCCGCAGAACGGACGCAGCACCGGATTCGAGGCCACCGACGAAGTCTCCTGGCTCACGCCGGGACACCGGTTCAAGCTGGGCGGGCTGCTCAACCAGCAGACGTTCAAGCAGGACGTGACGTCGAACCGGTTCGGGACCTACATGTTCAACTCGCTGGCGGACTTCGACGCCGGCCAGGCGACGAGCTTCACCCGGACGCTGCAGCCTAACGTGCGACAGGGGTCGCAGATCAATGCGGGGCTCTATCTCGGAGATGTCTGGCGGGTCTCGCGGTCTCTGCAGGTCACCTACGGCGGCCGGTTGGAGGGGGGACGTTTCGGCAATGCGCCCAGGGAGAATCCGGCGGTGGAGCAGGCGTTCGGACACCGCACCGACTTCCTGCCGAAGGAGGTGCACGTCAGTCCGCGGGTGGGATTCACGATGACGCTCGGTTCGTCGGGTGGCGGCCCGGGTGGCGCGGACGGTGGCGGTCGTGGAGGGGCGGGTGGTGGGGGCGGCTTCGGCGGTCGCGGCGGCGGCGGATTTGGTGGTCGCGGCGGGGGCGGATTCGGTGGCGGATTCGGCGGTCGCGGTGGCGGGAGCAATCCGCTCATCCTGCGCGGTGGAATCGGTGAATTCCGCAGCACGGTGAGCTCCAACCTGTTTTCGGCGGCGGCGGCGGCAACCGGCCTCGCCAATTCGGAAGCGCAGCTGGTGTGCACCGGCGCCTACGTCCCGCAACCGGACTGGTCGGCGTTCGAGCTCGACCCGTCGAGCATTCCCACCGAGTGCGTCGGCGGCGGGAACCTCTACTCTCCCACCGGCGTGCCCAACGTCACGCTGTTCGACAAGAACTTCCAGGCGCCCCGCGCATGGCGCGCCTCGTTAGGTGCCCAGCGCCGGTTCTTCGAGCGCTATTCGTTCAGCGCCGACCTCAGCTACTCGCGCGGGGTGGCCCAGACCGGATATCGCGACCTCAATCTGCGCGAGACCCCGCAGTTCAATCTGGCGGCGGAGGACGGGCGGCCGGTGTATGCCGACCCGGCCTCGATCGTGCCCACCAGCGGCACCACCAACCTCCTCGCCTCGCGACTCAATCCGAACTTCAGTCAGGTGCTGCTGACGAGTTCCAACCTCGGATCGGAATCGAAGCAGCTGTCGCTTTCGCTGAACGGCATCACCACCCGGGGCGCGATCTTCAACCTGGGTTACACGCTCGGCTTTTCGCGTGACCAGTCCTCGGGCGGCGGATTCGGCGGCGGAGGCTTCGGGCGCAACACCGGTGGCGGCTTCTCCTCGGGCGGCGGAGGCTTCTCGTCGGCCACCACCGCCGGCGACCCCAATGTGCACGAGTGGGCCGTGAGCAACTTCGATCGCCGCCACTCGATCACCGGATCGATCACCTATCCGATCAACCTCGGCATGGAAGTGACTGCCGTGGGACGGCTGTCGTCGGGATCGCCGTTCACACCGATGGTGAGTGCGGACATCAACGGTGACGGCGCACGAAACGACCGGGCGTTCCTGTTCAACCCGTCCAGCGTCGGCGATACCGCGGTCGCCAGCGGCATGGAGCGCCTGCTCGCCGGCACGTCGCCGGGGGTGCGGGAGTGCCTGAGCAGGAACCTCGGCACCATCGCCGAGCGCAACTCGTGCCGCGGACCGTGGCAGACCAGCCTGGAGTTCCAGCTCAACTGGCGCCCGGCGGTGCTTGGACTGAACCGTCGCCTGATGGTGTCGGTGGTGACCCAGAATTTCCTGGGCGGCATGGACCAGCTCCTCCACGGCAAGAACAGCCTGCATGGCTGGGGCTCGTTCCGCGGCGAGGACAACACGCTGCTCTACGTGCGTGGCTTCGATCCGTCGTCGCAGAGCTACATCTATCAGGTCAACGAGCGCTTCGGTTCGTCGCGGCAGGGGCAGAACGGCATCCAGATCCCGTTCCAGGTGGGCATCAACGCACGCTACACGCTCGGCCCCGACCGCGTCCGTGACGCGATCGACGCCGTTCGCGGCGCGGCGTTCGGCGGCCGTGGCGGGCGTGGTGGCGGTGGCGGTCCCGGAGGCGGAGGTCCCGCTGGATTCGCGACGGCGCTGGCGAACGTGAATCCGGTAAATTCCATCATTCAGATGAAGGACACCCTCAAGCTCAGCGATGATCAGGTCGCGAAGCTGCAGGTGATCGCGGACTCACTGAATGCGAAGAACACCGTGCTTGGTCAGGACGTGCAGAAGCAGGTGGCGAACGCCGGGGCGAACCCGGATATGGCGGCGCTGATGCCGAAGCTCCGGCCCCAGCTGGACAAGCTCCAGAAGAATCAGCAGGACGCCCTGAAGCAGGCGCAGGCGATCCTCACGACCGACCAGTGGGCGAAAGTGCCCAACCGGGTCAAGAATGGCCGCGGGTTCGGCGCCGGGCCGGGATAGGGAGGTCGCCCGGGACGGCCACCCGGCTCTCCCTGACCGGAGGGGATGACTCGTCAGGCGGCGGCCCCGGCAGGTGCCGGGGCCGTTCTATTTCCACGGCCTGGTCTTCGGTAGGATCTCGCCGAGCGTCTGGATCGGCTGAAGTCCCCCTGCCCGCCGAGCCCTTCGCGGCGGTGTCCACCGCGATCTCGATGGCGAACAGGTGCGAGCCTGCCGGGAGGAACTGGCTCCAGTCCTCGTCCTTCGCGCGCGCGGCGCGGAAGCGCACGTCACTTCCCGGCGTGACGTTGCACACGAGGAAGGCACCGCGCCAATCGGACGTCACGGTGGCGCCGCCGGCGCGACGCCGCACCGGCGTACCGGCCGACGAATCGAGGAGCGTTGACCACCCGACCTCCATGCCGTAGTTGGCGACCGGTCGACCGGAATGGATGTCGCGCAGCACACCGTAGAGCGCAACGCCATCGGGTCGCGTCTTTCCCTCACAGAGGTCCGCCACCATGCGTCCGACCTCCGGAACGCGGACGTCCACACGCGTGGCGCCACCCGCCTCGAAGGGGACCGTGCCCAGCTGGACGAAGCCGCCAGCCTCCGCCGAGCCCGCACGCATCACGCGGATCTCGTACGTGCCCTCCAGAATCGTATCGATGCGGAATGCCCCCTCCTCATCCACCAGCACGTGCTTGTCCGTTCCGATGACCTCCACCGTCGCGCCGCGAGCCGGCTGGTTCACGCCATCCCGGATGTGCCCCACGGCGGTGACGAAATAGTTCTCCCTCGACAAGCTGGTCAGCACGAAGCCGCCCCCCTCCCGCATCTCCAGCGAGCGGGCGTCACGAGACGGCCTGGATCCGTCGCCCGGCTGCAGCGGATGGCGAATCAGCCAGCGATCGTCCACCCAGACACCGTTGGGCAGGCGCGAGAACGAGATCTGCCCCTCGGCGCGGCGTCCACGCAGAGGCGGAAGGCCGGTGTAGGCATACTCGAGATCGCGCAACTCGCCGCTGAGCGCATCGATCCAGAGCACTCCTTCCACGTCGTTGGCGTTGCCCCGGCTGGGCCGGAAGGTGAGTCCGATGCGGGGAGCGGCGGCGCTGTCGTCCCGGACGAGCGAGAAGCAGTGGCTGGCCAGGAACTCCGGGGACATCAGCACCTGCGCGTCGGGCCCGTAGTAGTTGATCTGCCCGCCGACGGTCTGGCGCCAGTAGCCGTACCGGGCAAGCTCGGCCGGCGGCGCGGTGCGGAACGGACGCTCATCCCGCACCTGAATGGTGTTGTGGTCCTCGGAGAGCACCACGCCCGACTCGGCGTCGAACTCCCGGGTGTACATGAAGACGTCGGCCTGCACCTGCTGCGCGTGCGCGATTTCGGTGGATGCCAGCGCCGCCCACACGTTGTCCCAGACCTCGGTGGTGACCACATCGAGATCGCCGGACCGGCGACAGGCACTGCGCCCCTGCACACGGACGGTCGCCAACCGGACGGTGAACGGCTTGAGGGCGACCTGTTCGACGCGCGATTCGCCCGCGCCTAACGTCACGGTGCTGTCGATCCAGGGGGTGAAGCCGATGGCGCGCACGTCCAGGGTGTACGATCCGGGGGCGGGAGCGCCGAGGGCGAACGTCCCGGCCGGGTCGCTGACGGTGCGTCGCACACTGCCGTTCCCCGCGCGCGCGGTGAGCGTCACGACGGCGCCCCGCACCGGTGCGCCCGACTGGGCATCGGTGACCGTCCCGGTGACGATCTGCGCCGGCAGCGGGCGACTGGCGATGAGAAGTCCCGAGGCGACGACGAGCGCGCAGCGGCCTGCCAGGGCGGTCCAGGGATTTCGACTCATGACAACACCTACGGGGCCAGTGCCAGGACGACGCTAGCCTGCCCGGGGAAGGGAGTCAATAGAACTGAAAGGTCAAAGGCCAGAGGCCAGAGGCCAAGGGCCAAGGGCCAAAGGCCAAAGGTCAAAGGCCAAGGGCCAAAGGCCAAAGGTCAAAGGCCAAAGGTCAAAGGCCAGAGGCCAAGGGCCAAGGGCCAAGGGCCAAAGGCCAAAGGTCAAAGGCCAGAGGCCAAAGGTCAAAGGCCAAGGCACAACACCGACTCGCCAGTCTGAGGGCGTCGGTCATCCGCCGCCCCGCGGCCCGCTCGATGGACGCTGTCTGGTTTTTGGCCTGTGGCCTGAGACCTAACTGTCCCGCAGGGCGATCACCGGATCGACGCGTGAGGCACGCAGCGCGGGGATCGCACACGCCACCATCGCAATCACGCCCAGCACGGCGCTGACCAGCAGGAGCACCAGCGGATCGTGCGGGCGCACGCCGAACAGCAGCCGCTCGATCAGCCGGCCGGCCGCCTGCGCCCCGCCGATGCCCAGCACCAGTCCCACCGTCGTGAGGCGCAGTCCCTGCCGCACCACCATGCCGAGGATCCGCGACTGCGGAGCGCCTAACGCGGTGCGGACGCCGATCTCCCGGGTGCGCTCGGCGACCGACGTGGCCAGCACGCCGAAGATGCCGGCCGCGGCCAGCGCCAGCGCGATCAGCGCGAATACCCCGAACGTCGTCAGCGCGAGCCGGCGCTGCGACGTCGATTGCGCCAGCAGCGATTCCATCGTCGCCACCTTTTCGATCGCCACGTTGGGATCCACCGACCAGATCGCACGCCGGACCGCCGCGGGAAAGGAGGCGGGATCGGCCGCCGTCTTCACCACGAACGACATGCCACCGTCGGTGTAGGGCTGGCCGAACGGCAGGTACATCTGCAGCTCGTCACCGGAGTCGAGGCCGCGATGATGCACGTTCCCCACCTCCCCCACGATCGTCAGCCAGGGACTGTCCGGACCACCGATGTGAATGCGGTGGCCAAGCGGATCGGCCGAACCGTACAGCCGCTGTCCCATTGCCCGGTTGATCAGCACGACGCGGTCTGATCGACGCACCTCGTCGGCCGTGACCGTGCGCCCCCGCAGCAGGGGGATGCCCATCGCCTGAAGGAAGTCGGCGGTCATGGTGTAGCGAAGGGCAGCCGGATCCCGCTCGGAAGCGGGGTCCGGGTTCACGTCACTGTGCACGCCGTACATGTCGACGTTGCCGCCCAGTGGGAGCTCACTCGCCGCTCCCACCGCCAGCACCCCGGGAACCGCGCGGACGGCATCCATGGCGTCGTGGAAGAACTGCTGAACCACGGCGTTGTCACTGTACTTCGAACCGGAGACCTGTACCTCCATCGTCAGGCGGTTGCGCATGTCGAAGCCGGCATTGACGGCCAGGAGCCGGCTGAGACTCTCGAACAGCAGGGTCGCGCCGGCGAGCAACGTGACGGCGAGCGCGACTTCGGTGATCACCAGCGTCGCCCGGAGACGATGCCGCACCCCCTGCGACAATCCACGCGCGCCGGCCTTCAGCAACCCGTGCAGATCGCTGCGGGCCGTCGCGATCGCAGGCAGCAGACTTGCCGCCAGCCCCGTCAGCATCGCCACCAGGAAGGTGAACGCGAGCACGACTCCGTTGACGCGAATGTGCTCGATTCGGGGTATGCCTGCGGGCTGGAATCGAAGGAAGAGGCGTACTCCCACGACCGCGAGAACCGCCCCAAGCGCCCCCGCGACCAGGGCCAGCACCAGACTCTCACTCAGGATCAGTCGAACCAGGCGGCGTCGGCCGGCGCCGAGCGCCGTGCGCACCGCGAACTCCGACTCACGACGAATCGTGCGCCCCAGGATGAGATTGGCGGCATTCGCGCACGCGATCAGCAAGACGAACCCGACGGCTCCCACCAGTGCCAGGAGCGCCGGCCTGGCCATGCGAGTCATGTAGTCGTGCAGCGGGACGAGCGAAACGCCGTTGTCGTCGTAGTCCCGCGGCGCTTGCGCGATGATCGCGGGCATCAGCGCACTCAGCTCGCGCTCGGCGCTCGCAATCGTGAAGCCGTCACGGACGCGGGCGACCACGCGAAGGTGGCGACAGCTCCGGCAGGCGTAGGGGAGCGAAGCGTCATATCCCAGCGGCCCGAAGACCTCCGAGCCGGGGGCGAGAACGCTCTCGAAGTCCGGTGGAAGCACGCCGACCACGGTATAGGGCGTGTCGCCGAGGGGGACCGTCCGGCCGATGATGCCACTGTCGCCCGCGAAGCGGCGTTGCCAGAGGCCGTAGGTCAGGATGAGGACGCGGTTGGCGCCGTTCCGGTCCTCCTCCGGCGTGAAGTCCCTGCCTAACAACGGCTGGACGCCGAGCACGTGGAAGAACCGGGCGGTGACGCGTTGGCCGTCGAGGCGCTCAGGCTCGATGCCTCCCCGAATGATCGGCTGCCAATAGCTCATCGCAGCGGCTGACTCGAGGCTTTTCGTCTCGCGCTGGAGGTCGGTGAAGGTGAGGTAGCCGACGTTGCTCTCGGTACCCGCGCGCTCGCGCTCCCAGAGGAGCACCACCCGGGAGGGCTCGCGCAGGCCGGGGAGCTCGAACAGCGCCGGATAGACGATGCTGAAGATGCCGCTCGCCGCGCCAATGCCGAGCGCCAGCGTGAGTACGATGAGCGCGCTCACGCCGGGCGTGCGAGCGATGGTGCGGACGGCGAATCGCAGATCACTGAGGAGCGAGCGCATACCGGTCTCCTGTGGAGCGTCAGGCACGCGAGGCGCCCGAGGTGATGGCCAGGGGGAGAGGAGCATCCGAAGGGCCTCGCGCCAGAACCAGCGTCGGGCCCGTCGCCGGCCGACTGCGCTCACCCGATGGTGAAAGGCTTCCTCGAGGTCGCCGAGAAGGAACTCGCGATCGCGGTCGGGGACGCGGTGCACGACGAGGGACACCGCGAGCCTCGGCGGCAGACCATGACCGGGCCGCGCCGGATCGGTGGCGGCGTGTTCGTCGGGAATCGGACGGGTATTCGTTGGATGCAATTGACCACCCGCCGGATCCGGCGTGCGATCCCGGGGATAGTCCGTCATCGCAGCTCCAGCCGTGGCGTGAGACCGCGCGTCATGCCCCGGAGCGCGGCCAGTGACCGCTGGAGCTCGCGGGATCCCGCAGGGAGGAGGTGATAGTGTTTCTTGCGCCGTCCACCGCGCACGGGCGAAGGCTCGCCGGCCCAGGACTCGACCATTCCCTTGTCCTCGAGTCGGCTGAGGGTCTTGTAGACACTGCCGAGTCCGACCTCGCGGCGTGCGTGTCGCGTGATCTCCTGCTGCACCGTGACGCCGTAGGCTTCATCGTCCAGCCGGGCGAGGGCGAGAAGCACGAGCTGCTCGAATTCACCGAGGGACTGGGGCATGGGGCGAGAGTCCAGGGTCAAAGGCCAAAGGCCAAAGGCCAAAGGCCAAAGGTCAAACAAAGGCCAAAGGCCAAAGGCCAAAGGTCAAAGGCCAAAGGTCAAAGGCCAAAGGTCAAAGGCCAAAGCTATTTCACTGACATTGTCGGGATAATAGACACCGCCTCGACGGAAAGCGTTTGATGTGGGGAAGGCGAAGGCCGGGGTCAAAGGCCAAAGGTCAAAGGCCAAAGGTCAAAGGCCAAAGGTCAAAGGCTAAGTCCGCTCCGGCGAAGAGGGTTGCTCTCCCCCTCAGTCGACCGACCCGCCTCAGTCCGCTGGCCTATGCGCACTCAGGCTGGCCGCGACCTCGCGTCCCACGCGCACTACGATGCCCGGGATGGCTTCGATGTCGCTCCGCGTCGTCCGGAAGTTCACCACGCACGCGCGCAGCACGAACGCCCCGTCGATCAGCGCATTCGAGACGAACACCTCCCCCTCGGCCTGCAGCCGCTCGAGAATCGCCGCGTTCAGTTCGTTGAGGTATTCCCGAGATTCAGAACCTGACGCCGCACCATCCGGAGGCACGTAGCGGAATGTGGTGATGCTGAGGTTGTGGGTGAGCGCCTCGAGCTCGGGCGTCTTCCGGACCTCGTCGAACAGCTGCCGTGCCAGGGCGATGTCTTCGCGAACGAGCCGCGTGTGTCCGGCCCGACCCGCCTGGCGCAACCCCAGCCACACTTTGAGCGCGCGGAATCCGCGCGAATTCTGTGGCCCGTACTCGTGATAGTTGCGCGGCTGCTCGCCCTCCATATCGGCGAAGTGGTAGTACTCGGGATGAAAACTGAACGCATCCATGAGATGCTGCGGGTCGCGCACCAGCGTGCACCCTGCTTCGATCGGCGCGTAGAGCCACTTGTGAGGATCGACCGCCACCGAGTCCGCCAGCGACAGCGCCTTGAGATCGTCGGGCGCCTCGGACAGCGCCGCCGCCGGCGCCCCGTATGCGCCGTCGACGTGAAACCAGAGGTCGTGTGTCCGGCAGACGGAGGCGATCTCGCGCAGCGGATCGACGGCGCCGGTGCTCACCGTGCCGGCGGTGCCCACCACCAGAAACGGGAACGTGCCCGCCTGACGATCGGCCGCGACCTGACGCTCGAGTTCGGAGACATCCATGCGCTGCTGGTCGTCCACGGCAATCCAGCGGATGGCTTCGAGGCCGAGTCCGAAGAGGTCGGCCGCCTTCTGGAACCAGGTATGCGTTTCCTTCGAGGCGTAGGCGATGAGCTGGCGCTCGCCACCACGGAGCCCCAGCGCGCGAACGTCCCACGGCGCCTTCGCGCGCCGCGCGGCGAGGAAGGCTACGAAGTTCGCCATGTTGCCGCCGCTCACGAACAGGCCGCCGCACGATGCGGGATAGCCTAACAACTCGGCGATCCACCGTATCGCCTGGGCTTCGATTTCGGTAGCCACGGGGGAAAGGACATAGCCGCCAACGTTCGGATTGATCGCGGCGGCGAGCAGGTCGGCCAGGGCGCCGAGTGGGTGACGCCGATGAGGTGATGAAGCCCAGGAACCGCGGATGTCCGTTGAAGAGGGAGTCCCTCACCAGCAGCCGTGTGGCCTCGCGGAGCAGATCGCCCGGATCGGCCCCATGCTCGGGGAGTCCGTCACCGCCGAGTGCGGCGCGGACGGCCGCCGGGAATGCGCCGGAGGTCACCTGACGGTGCGGCAGGGCGTCGAGGAAGTCCGCGAGGTCGTCGACGACTGCGTGGCCCAATCGCCGGAACTCATCCGGCGTGATGTCGAGCGGGTTCTGGTGCAGGGAGGCGCGAAGAGGCAATGTCTGTTGAGTGTTGGGTGTTGGGTGTTGGGTGTTGAGTGTTGAGCGATGGAGTGCTGAGTGCTGAGCGATTGAGTGCTGAGTGCTGAGTGCGATGCGCTGAATGTCTGCTGTCCGCTGTCTATTGGATCGACCTCAGCGTCGGATACGTGATCCCCAATTGCTCCAGATACGTTTTGTACTTCGCCGGATCGTAGTAGTACTTCTTCATCTCCGGCCGGTACTTCGCCATGATCTCGGCGTTGAGCCAGATCGCCGGCTGGTCGTTCGGCCCGATGAACGGCGTGTACTTGATGTCCTTCGTCTGGACGTTGCGGAAGTAGTCCCACGCGTCTGCCACGACCTTCGGCGTGAGCAGGATGTCGAGCATGCGTGAGTGCCTGGACCTTGGCCCCCGCCACCGCGCCCTTGTGGGCGATCGGCGTCGCCATCGAGATCGCGTTCGCCCAGTTGTGCCCCGGTCCACCGGGGATGTTGGACGGATACCGCAGCGTGACGGTCGGCACGGTCCACGACACATCGCCGATGTCGTCGGAGCCCCCGCCGCCCCCACCACCGCCCCGGCCACCGCGTCCACCGGTGGGCGTGGCGTCGCGCAGCTGGTTCACCTGGGTCGCCAATCCTGACTCGCGCACGCCGAGCTCGCGCTGCAGCCCCCGCGCCATCGCCTCATCGTTTGCGTCCCACGCAGGGCATTCCCACGCGCTCGATGTTCTTCTGCATCGTCTGCGCGATGGTCCGGTTGAACCACCCGTTCCACGCTGAGCCGAGGATGATGACTGTATCGAGCTGCGCACCGGTCATCAGGGCCGCACCCCTGGCCATGTCCCTGGCGGCCGCGAACATCTCCTCGACGCCCTGGTAGTCGACGTTGCGGAAGTAGAACCAGATGGACGCCGTCGCCGGAACCACGTTAGGCTGATCGCCCCCATCGGGAATCACGTAGTGCGACCGCTGGACCGGTTCCATGTGCTCCCGGTGGAACTCCCACCCCTGGGCCATCAACATCACCGCGTCGAGCGCCGACTTCCCGCGCCACGGTGCCGCCGCGGCGTGCGCCGTCTGACCGCGGAACTTGAACAGCGCCGACAGCAGCGCGAGCTGGCCCGACGGACCCGCCGAGACGCCGAGGTTGCTGTCCACGTGGGAGAAGAGCGTCACGTCCACGTCCTTGAAGACGCCGGCGCGAACGAGATACGCCTTCGACCCGAGCTGCTCCTCGGCAACCCCGGGCCAGAGCACCAGCGTGCCCGGGATCTTCTCGCGCCCCATGATCTCCTTCACCACCAGCGCCGCCGCGATGTTCACCGCCTGGCCGGAGTTGTGTCCCTCACCGTGCCCCGGCGCACCGGCGATCATCGGGTCGTGGTAACCGACGGCCGGTTTCTGGCTCGCCTGCGGAATGTCGTCGAGGTCCGATCCGAGCGAGATCACCGGCTTGCCGGAGCCCCAGCGCGCGACCCACGCCGTGGGAATGCCGGCCACGCCGCGCTCCACCGTGAAGCCGTTCTGCTCGAGGATGCCCGTGAGGTACTTCGACGTCTCGAACTCCTGGAACCCGAGCTCGCCGAACGAGAAGACCTCGTCGACCATCTCCTGAATCAACTTGGCACGCGCGTCGACCCTGGTGAGCGCCTCGGCCTTGAGCTTCTCGAGCCGCGGATCGGTGCCGGCACCCTGCGCAAGTGCGGGGAGCACGAGCACCGCCGAGCTGAAGGCGGCAAGAAGGGAAGACTTCATGGCACGCAACGAACGACGCGAATTCATCTTGATGCTCCGGGGGAGATGACGGTGGTGGATGTGAATCAATGGTGGGCGACGGATCGCATCCCCATCGGACCCTTGTTCCTGCCTGGGGCGCACAGGAGAGAGGCGCGGTGCGCCCCGCGTGACGCCTCCCGCCCCGCTCCTCCGCCGATGTACCGCGACGAGCATCACTGCCGCAGGAGCGCGTTGGCGAGCAGTCCGAACGAAAGTCCCGCCGCTCCCGTGAGAACGCCGACGGCCGTCCAGTCGTGGGCGAACCAGGCCGGGATCACCGCCAGCATCGCGATCACGCCGGCCAGGCCGGATCCAATGATGCTCAGCGCGATGGCGCCGTTCGAGCGCCTCGTGCCGGTGCTGGCGCGCGTTGCGTCGTCCATGGGGCTCTCCTGTGAACCTGGGGGGATGGGCTCCAACGGCTTTCACGGTAGCACACGGAGGCGCACATGGCGAGGAGCGGCGGTGCTGTCAGACCGGCTACGGCGAGCGCGCCTTCAACTGCCGCCGGTACTCGGCATCGTCAAAGTGTCCCATGGACTCCCTGATCAGGCCGTCCGGGCCCATCGTCCATTTCTCGTACCCGCTGATCCGAACCCGCCTGCCGTCGCCTTCGGCGCCGGTGTTTGTCCCGGTGAGCGTCCAGCGATACACGGCGCGTGCCTTGACTCGGCGGTGCGGCCGAGCGTACCCTCGGCATGGGGCTCGCCTGCGGCCCGATCGCGCAGCGTGATGATGCGAGTTGCGGTGGAACGATGCGGGTGACCTGCCGGCGCGCTGCTACCCTCGGCGCATGCGCGCGTGTGGCAATCGGCCGAGGAGGCAGGCGTCATGCACATGGCCACGACGACCAAGAGGTGGACTCTCGAGGAACTGCACAGCCTCCCCGACGACGGCAACAAGTACGAGCTCGTGCGGGGCGACTTGTTCGTGACGCCCCCGCCAACCGTGGGTCATGAGACTGTACTCGCGCGCCTGACGCGGATCCTCGAACCCTTCATACGCACGCACGGACTCGGATTCATCTACCACCCCCGCGCGGTGGTGCGGTACGAGGGCTCTGAGGTGGAGCCGGATCTCATGGTACGTCAGCCTCCACCGGGCCCTGACATTGCCTGGGAGGACTGGCCCGTGCCCATCCTGATCGTAGAGGTGCTCTCCGACTCCACGCGCCGCCGCGATCGCATGCAGAAGAGAGACCTCTACATGGATGCGGGTGTCGCCGAGTACTGGATCGTGGATCCCGGGCAGCGCGCCATTACCTCGGTGCGCCCAGGACGGGATGATCTGGAGTCCCGTGACCGGCTCACGTGGACGGTGGAGGGGGTCGCGGCGACGCTGACGGTCGAGCTGGACGACGTCTTTCGGTAGGTCTCTCGCGCGGCTGCGGCGCCTCAGACCGCGCTCCGCCTCGGCGTTCCAACCATTTCAGGCGCCCCGCCCATCCAACTGAAACGCCGCGAGCCTTGCAGTGACAGAGCCGACGGCTATTTCTACATTGTAGAATCATGACTCATCTTCACCGTCCGCGTCCCAGTTCGGTCCCTCGCCTGCCGGCGGCGCTGCTGCGGGCGCTCCTCCCGGTCGCCGAGCGCGAGGAGGTGCTCGCCGACCTGTCTGCCGAATTCGGAGACCGGGTTGCCAGGGACGGCTCCTGGCGGGCCCGCCTGTGGTGGTGGCGGCAGGCCGCAGCATCGCTGCCGGCGCTCGTCAGGCGCAGCTGGTGGCGTGGATGGACGGGATTCGAGGCGGCGGCAAACGTGGTGCGACCCGGAGGGCCATTCCTCGAACGCTGGCTCATCGACGCGCGATACGCGGCCCGCCGGCTGGTTCGCCGGCCGGTCTATGCCACCGTTGCCGTCCTGACCCTGGCCCTGGGAATCGGCGGTACCGCGGCGGTCTTCGGGATCGCCCGCGCCGTACTGCTGGACCCGCTCCCGTTCCACGACCAGAGCACGATCGGCGTCTTCTGGAAACCGTATTCCTGGACGCCGCAGGAGTTCGCGTATCTTCGCGGGCACTTCCCGGGCTTTTCCCGGGTGGCGCAGTACACCACGGACGACGAGACGCTCGAGCTGGGAGACGCCCCGTCCCGCCTCGTTTCCGGCATCGCTGCTTCGTGGGAGCTCTTCAGCGTCCTCGGCGTCCACGCGCTGTTCGGCCGGACGTTCGAGACCGGCGACGACCGGCCCGGCGCGGCAGCGACGGCGGTGTTGAGTTACGGCCTCTGGCAGGAACTGGGGGCCGACCGATCGATTATCGGCCGAACGGTCCGCCTCGACGGCGTGGATCGTGCGGTGATCGGCGTGATGCCGCGCGGATTCTGGTTCCCGACGCCGACGATCCGGGTCTGGGTGCCGGCGGCGGTCGACCCGAACGACGACAACGGCAGCTACTCGCTGGTGGGCCGCGCCGCTCCCGGCCAGCGCCTCGACCGACTGTCCGGCCAGCTCGCCCAGCTCACGCGTATGCTGGGCGAGCGGTTTCGGTATACGCAGCAGTTCGACAAGACGCGCGACCCCTGGATCCGACCCATTCGCGAAGGCTTCGTGCGCCCGCTCCGGCCGGCCGTGGTGGCGACGCTGGCGGCCATGGGCCTGATCCTGCTTATCGCCTGCGTCAACGTGGCCGCGCTCATGCTCGGTCAGGTCGAAGGGCGCGCCACCGAGCTGGCCATCCGCTCCGCGTTAGGCGCGAATCGCCGGCGGCTGGGGGGTCAGCTCGTGGCCGAAGGGATGATGCTCGGAGTCGTGTCGGGGGCGGTAGGCGCGGTTCTGGCCGGGGCAGCGTTTCGCGTCATCGTTGCCGCGCTGCCGCTCGGCGCCTGGGCCGAGACGGCGTCGCTCGACTGGACCGTCTTCGCGGTCGCGCTGATCGTGGCCCTGGGTTCGGCGCTCGGCATTTCAGTCGTGCCGGCCCTGGCGCTCTGGCACGGGCGCCTGCGTCACACCATCGGCGCCGATCGTACAGGCGGCGTGGTCGGCGGCGGTGCGCGTCTCGAGAGCCTGCTGGTTGTCGCCCAGGTTGCGCTGGCGGTGCTCATGACGGCCGGCGCGGGCGTGCTGCTCCGGAGCGTGAACCGTCTGTCCGCCATCGATCCGGGAATCCGCGCCCGCGGCGTCGGCGTGGTGGACGTCGTGCTTCCGGATGCGATGCGAGCGCCCGAGCGACTGGCGACAGTCCGGGAGCTCCTCGCGGGCGTCCGCGGTATTTCCGGCGTCGCCAGCTCGGCGGTCGTGCAACAGTTACCGCTCCGGGGCGGCGGGTGGAGTGGAGGCATCCTGGTGGAAGGGAAGCGGGACCTCCCGCGCACGTCGACGTTCGTGCGGTTCGTCTCGTCAGACTACTTCACCACCATGGGGATTCCCGTCAGGCAGGGGAGGGCCCTCGAGACCGCGGACGGACCGCGCGTGTCGGACGACACCTCGGCCGGCGTGGTGGTGATCAACGAGGCCTTCGCCAGGAAATTCCTGAACGGGGAGAATCCGGTGGGACGCCGCGTCAACGCCGGTTTCAAGCCCACGATGGCGCGCATCGTCGGCGTGGTCGGCAACGTCGCGGAAGGAGCGCTCACCGAAGCGCCGGCACCGGTGCGGTATTCGCCCCTGGAAACGCTGGCGTTTGTTTCGAGCAAGCAGACACTCGTCTTCCGTACCATGGCCGACCAGGATCCGGCACCGCTGCTGCCGACCGTTCGGGCCACGATCCAGCGGGAGGCGCCACGAGCGGCGGTTGCCGAGGCAACGACCATGGAGCGCGTCTTCGAGCGGGCCGTCGGACCCGTGCGGCAGGTGATGATGCTGGCCGCGATTCTCACCGGCCTGGCACTGGTGCTGTGCGCCATCGGGATCTACGGCGTGATGTCGCACTTCGTCGCGCGTCGACGGCGCGACTGGGGCATACGCATCGCGCTCGGCTTGCGACCGGCGCGGGTGGTGTCGGGCATCGTCACGCGCGGAGCGCTCCTGGTGATCGTCGGCGCCGCGGTCGGCCTGATCGCTTTCGTGGTGGTGGCGCGGTTCCTCACCGCCCTTGTATATGGTGTGGGTCCCACCGACCCATTGGCGATGCTGGCCTCGCTTACCGCCCTGCTGGTGGTGGGCATCGTGGCTGCGCTGGTTCCGGCCGCCCGCGCCAGCCGGACGGATCCCGCCGTGGTGCTTCGCGAGCAATGATCGATCGGAGTGGGCGGTGACGGCCGAGGCGCCACTCGGCGTTTTCGAGGAGCACGTGATGCTCGCGGTGGTGCATGCCGGCGACGATGCCTTCGGGATGAACGTGCGGCGTGAGATCGAGCACCGCACGGCGCGCGGGGTAGCCATCGGCGCGGTATACGCGACGCTCGACCGGCTGGAGGCGAAGAGCCTGGTGGCGTCGGTCCGGTCGCGCGGCGCGGGGACATCACGGCGCATCTTCCGGATCACGCCGGCGGGAATGCGAGCACTGGCGGCGACGCGGCTGATGCGGGACCGGTTGTGGCGAGGGATCGATCTGCGCGGGGTTGGTTTCCCGGCCAAGGCGTGACCGCGACTCGCGACCGCCTCGCGACCGCGCAGCGGCCTCCCCGAGTCGTTCGCCAGCGCATACGTTATCGCGAGCGCCGGCAGGCGCCCCCTCCCACCCCCGTTCGGTCGAGGTTCCCATGACGCGCATGTCTCACCGCCCGCGCGTTGCGCAGTGGGCGGTCGCGCCCCTGGTCGCGTTCTTTGCGCTCCCGCTTTGCGCCCAGCAGCCGGATGTCGCCCTGATGGCGCGCGCCCGCGCCATCCATGACAAGGCGATCAAAATCGACACCCACGTCGACATCGAACCGTCATTCATGGGCGACAGCGCGCCGAACTACCGCACCGGCCATCCGCACCAGGTGGACCTGGTGAAGATGAAGAACGGCGGGATGAATGGGATCTTCTTCAGCATCTATGTGGGCCAGGGAGATCTCACCCCCGAGGGATACCAGCGGGCGTACGAAACCGATGTCGCGAAGTTCGACGCCGTCCACCACCTGGTGGAGAAGCTGGCGCCGGACCAGATCGAGCTCGCGCTCACCGCGGCCGACGTGCGGCGAATCCACGCCAGGGGAAAGCTCATCGCGCTGATGGGTGTCGAGAACGGCTACGGCATCGGCCAGGACATCACGCGAGTCAAGGAGTTCTACGACCGCGGTGGGCGATACCTCTCGCTTGCCCACAACGGGCACAACCAGCTCTCCGACTCCAACACCGGCGAGTCGAACAACGAGTGGAAGTGGCACGGCGTGAGTCCGCTCGGCAAGCAGGTGGTGGCCGAGGCGAACAAGTGGGGGATCATGCTCGACATCTCCCACCCGTCGAAGGAGTCGAACATGTGGGTGATGGCGAACAGCAAGGCGCCGGTGATCGCGTCGCACTCGGCCGTGCGCGCACTGTGTCCCACCGCGTCGCGCGACCTCGACGACGAGCAGCTCCTGGCGCTCGGGAAGAACGGCGGCGTGATGCAGACGGTGGCGTTCTCCGGATATGTGAAGTGTCCGGAGCCGCCGTCGCCCGAACGGACCGCGGCGCTTCAGGCCCTGGCGCAGGAATTCAGTATCCCGGTCGCCGCGATCGGTCGCGGTGGGGGTGGAGGGGGAGGCGGTGCTCGCGGTGGCGCAGCCGGTGGTGCGCCCGCGCGCAGCGCGGCGTGCAGCGTGGGATATGACTCGGCGCCGGCCGGAGCCGCGCGTGGCGGTGCCGGTGGAGGGCGCGGAGGCGCGCGTGGTGGCGGTGCGGGTCGCGGTGGCGCACGTGGAGGCGGTGGCCGCGGCAATCCGCTGGCGGCGATGGACAGTGCGACCCAGGCGCGCTTTCAGTCGCGGCTGGCCGAGATCAACGCGAAGTATCCGTCGCCGGCGCCGGTGCGTGCGAATGTGCAGGACTTCGTGAACCACATCGACTACGCCGTGAAGCTGATCGGCATCGATCATGTCGGCATCAGCTCCGACTTCGACGGGGGCGGCGGGATCGACGGCTACAACTGCACCAGCGAGGCGATCAACGTCACGGCCGAGCTGGTGAAGCGCGGCTACACCGAGGAACAGATCCTCAAGCTCTGGGGCGGGAACGTACTGCGGGTGATGGAAGAGACGGAGCGCGTGGCGAAGCAGATCCAGGCCGGGGGGCCGTAACGTCGCGGATTCGGCGGGCAAGAGCGCCTCGCCGGATGGATCCAACTCGAATAGCGCGAGCGCGTTGACGCCACACTGACGGCGGCCGGACGCGCGGCTGACAGGGGCAGGCTAGGATCGCCCGCCATGAAAGCCGCACGTACTGTCACGGCCCTGGGGCTCCTCCTGGTTGCCGTCGGTGCCAGTCTGCCGACGGCGATGCCACAGTCGCAGCTGTGGCAGGCGGACATCCGGATCCGCACGCTCGAAGTGACGAAGACCCGCACGAACATGAGCGCGCGGGTCGTCATCTATACGGAGAACAAGGACGACGCCCGCGATGCGCGTCTCCTGTTTCTGCTCCCGGTGGGTGTCGACATCGAGCGCCTCGGTCCCGGGTGCGCGGCCTCGGCTGGTTCTTCCCTGAGCCTCGTGCAACGCGCCGCGGTGCTGTGCGACCTCGGTGCCATTCCCAATGCCGGATTCCGCGAGGTCGCCGTCTCTACCACGCTCCCGGCCGATGGGCTGCCGAGGCGCTTCGGCGTGTTCACGTACAGCAGCACTCCGGACCCGGTACCGGGCAACAACTACGCCGAGAGGACGATTCCGTGAGGCATGTCGTCCGGATGCAGATGACGCAGATGGGCCAGCCCGCGATGGCTCCAGGCGGCGGATACCAGCAGACCACGCAGACCACCATCTCCATTCCGGCTCCGGCTGAGTTCGCCCGCTCGCTCACCGAGGCGCTGACGACGTCGCTGGCCGCGACTTCGCGGTTCATCGTGCTCGAGCGGATGGCGCTGCCGCAGGTGCAGCAGGAGCAGGATCTCGGCGCCTCGGGGGCAGGGACCACCTGCTGCAACACTCACGCGATACGGACAGAACGTACACTCACTCGTCCGAGCCGATCGCTTCGACAGACCAGACAAGGCTCGCATTTCGGTATTGGCTTGTCGACGGTAAGGCCCGGTGAAATCGGTGCAAGGAGGATGCGATGCACATCATGAGACGGTTGGCGATCGGTCTGGCGGCGCTCGGCTTCGCCGTGGCATCTCCGGGCGCCGGCTCCGCGCAGGGTCTCGGTTCGCTGAAGAAGAAGGCCGAGGCAGCGAAGAAGAAGATCGACGAGGCCGCCAGGAAGTCCGCCGCCGACAGCGCCAGGGCGAAAGCCGCCGCCGATTCCACGAAGCCTAACGCGGCTGGAGGAGCGGCGCCGCCGTCCGGGCAGGCACCCGCCGCGACAACCCCCGGCGGAACGGAACCCGCGGCGAAGGCCGACCCGAAGATCTGGGAGAACTACGACTTCGTGCCCGGGAACAAGGTGCTCTTCTACACCGACTTCTCCGAGGACAAGGTCGGCAACTTCGCCCGGGGACTGAAGTACGTCGGCGGCCCGATGGAAGTCGTGGAGCGCGATGACGTGAAGATGCTCCGGGCCACCGGCACCGGAACGCTCCTCGTCCCGTTAGGCCGCGTCCTGCCGCAACGCTTCACGCTCGAGATCGATGTGCTGGTGCCTCCCGTCTACCCCAGCACGTCGCCGCTGGTGGCGGTGGAGGGCGGCGCGGCCATGGACCGGAGCCCGAAGTCGGCCGAGATCAACTGGCATACGCACAGTGGTTTCATCATTGGCGGCGGGCAGAGCATCGCCACCAGCCAGCTGCATCCCCCGGCCGACATGGCCCAGCTGTACTACGGCAAGGTGGCCCACCTCCGTATCCTGATGGACAGTGCGTACTTCAAGATGTACGCGAACGAGAAGCGCCTCTACAACAATCCCGAGCTCCAGTTCAAGCGCGACACCGTCATCCGCGTGCTGCTGGGCGGGAGCGAGGCGAATGATCAGGCGCTCTTCATCACCAGCATCCGGGTGGCCGAGAGCGAGACCGACGTGCTGTACGACGCGCTCGCCAGCAAGGGGCGATGGGTAACGCAGGGGATCCTCTTCGCCACCGGCAAGGCGGACCTGCAGCCCGAGTCGCGGCCGGTGCTGAAGGATATCGCCGCCACGATGAAGCAGCACGCCGACCTGAAGATCCTGATCGAAGGGCACACCGACAACGTCGGCTCGGCGGCGAGCAACCTCACACTGAGCGACGCGCGCGCGGCGGCGGTGAAGGCGGCGCTCGTCTCCGACTTCGGCGCCGACGCCGACCGCATCACCACGCAGGGACTCGGCGACACCAAACCGGCGGTCCCGAATACCACGCTCGCCGGCCGGGCGCAGAATCGGCGGGTGGAGGTGGTGAAGCAATGAAGCGCCCCGCCGACGCCGGCACCGCGCCAACCCAGGAGAGGATTAAATGACCCGATTCGTGTCTCGAACCATCACCTGCGCACTCGGCGCCCTGGTGCTCTGCACTGGCACCGCCATCGCTCAGACAAAGACGAAAGCTGATCCGTGGCGGGTCGTCCCGGACCTTCCGAAGACGTGCGACCCGGCCAACGACATCGGCACGCGGCTGGACAAGGCCATCGAGGCCAACAAGGCCGAGCAGGCGAAGCAGGAGAAGATCAACGGCGGCATCAAAGCGGGGCTCGATTCGATAGATGGCGCCACCAAAGCGCGCAACATGCAGGCGTACATGATGAAGAATCCGCAGGAGGCGATGAAGGCGATGCAGGCCGCGAAGACAGCGTCGGCCGACCTGCAGTCTCTCTTTCGCGGTGCGGACGTGTACAAGGATGAGGAATTCAAGGGCCTGCGGGACGAGTTCAACCCGGCGGCAAAGAAGGCGCAGGCGCCGGTCCATCTGGCGATCGACCAGCTCATCAAGACCAGGTCGAAGCCCGGCGAAGGCGGGGCCTACTTCCCCGATCCCGCTGACCAGAGAAAGTTCGACGCGCTGCAGGAACAGCTGAAGACGGAGTACGACAAGGTCTGCATGGGATATCTGGGCCCGGAGGGCAAGCTCCAGACCTGGCTGAGGGCCTACGGAGAATACCTCAGGACGGACGTTGTTCCCAAGATCGAAGAGGCTCACCGGGCCAACGTCCTGCAGATGGTCATGGCGATGGGTGACGCCGCATCCGCGCTCCAGTCGACTGCGGGCTACGAAGCGGCAGACTACTTCCTGAAGAAAGCGGCCGACGGGTACGGCATCCGCCGCGCTCCCGACCCCGACAGCGCGAAGAAGCCCTGACGCCACGGACGGCAAGTCGTTCATTGCGGGCTTCACGGCCCCGCCCCGGTGCCGGCGTCACGATGCGGTGCAAGTACGACTTGGGCGTCTCGCCGTGACGCACACTGACGAGGCGACCCACAAATGGAGGCGGTCATGCCTGACGAGAAGATCGGACTCAAGCCCGACGACGCTCCTGCGGTCTCCCGACGTGACAGCGTCCGGCTGGCGGCGGCCCTGGCGCTGGGAGCGGGCCTGGGCGTGCCGGCGGAACTCCTGGCCGCGGCACCGAGCGCGGCTCGGCTGCAGATCAAGTTCTACAAGGCGCCCGGCGATGGCGGCGCGCTCGTGGGCAGCACCGACCTGATGGATGCCGTCAGCATATTCCTCGGTTCACCCGCCGGGGCCCGCGTCCAGGTCAAGTGGTACGATTCGTTGGCGCGTGAGCTGGGCATGATGGGCATCCCCTCGATGATCCAGGACAAGGTGCGCGCGGTGATGTCGGCGCCCGGAGACTGACCGGTGGCGGTGCCGGTGCCGCTGCCGGTGCTGCACGCGCGCACGTCGGCGTTCTCCTACCAATGCCGCGCGTGCAGCCGGTGCTGCTACGGCAAGCGCATCCAGGTCAACCCATACGAGCTGGTGCGCCTTTCGCGGAATCTCGGCACGACGACCACGGAGGTGATCGCGCGCTTCACCGTAGACGGCGGCACCGCGCTGGCCACGCGCGGCGATCCGGCGTGCGTCTTTCTCGGGCCTCGAGGCTGCACCGTACACGCCGACCGGCCGCTCGTCTGTCGCCTCTACCCGCTCGGCCGGATCGTGCAGGCCGACGGGAGCGAAACGTTCGTCGAGAATGAGCCGCACCCGGAGACTGAAGGAGTGTACGGCGCAGACGGGACCGCTGGCGAGTACATCGAGTCGCAGGGCGTGGCACCGTACATTGCCGCCGCCGACCGGTATTACGCGATCTACCTCAGACTTCTCGGCGCTCGCGGTCAGGGCCACGTCGACGCCATGCCCGGTATCGAAGTCGAGGGCCGGGCAGCGGTCGATGCCGCGTTCTTCATCGATGCGGACCTCGCGTTGCAAGGCGCGGGACCGAGTGATCCGTCGGACCAGGGCGCCCTCGATGCCGAGGCCGTCCTGACGCGGCATCTCGCCCTGCTGGAGCGGTGGATCGAGACGAACGAATCGAGCCAATAGGGGCGCCGGGCACCCCAGCGGGGGTAGTCAACGCGCCGGCCTTGCCGTTGCCCGTGGGCACTCAGGTGCCCGCTCGATGAACACCTCTGACCGGCCACAGCCTAACGATCCCTGGCCGTACCGGTGGTCCGGGGCTCCGGATTCCGCGCCAGCCATGCGCGCGCCTGCTCGCGCCGCGCGTGGTATAGCGGGTCGGCGTGCTCCCAGGCCTTGACCACCGCGCGATAATGCACTGACGCGCTGTCGCGACTCCCCAGCCGATCGAATGCCTGGGCGAGGAGCTCGTGGAGATCGGTTCGCGTCATGTACAGATTCGACCCGTCGATGTCTCCGTGCAGCGCCGCTCGAACCACCGGCACCGCTTCGGCGGGACGCCCCAACCGCATGAGCGTCTTCCCCAGCTCGTAGTTGATGCGGGTGAATCCGTTGGTCGGCGAGTGGATTGCCTGACGCAACTCGTCGGCCGCCTCGGTGTCGCGGTGCTCGGCCACCAGCAGCATCCCGCGCAAGTAGTGGTGTGCGCGCCGGTCGCGGCCGTAGATGCTCCGGCGTCCCAGATTCTCCACCGTGTCGGCGAGCGCGCGCAGGGCAATCGTGTCGCCCGCCGCGGCCAGAGCCATTCCCAGGAGTGTGCGGTTCCAGGCGTCGTGCCGCGCCTGAACGCCGGGCGACCACATGGACTGATCCCCCCGGGCGTATGCGCCGAAGATCGATACGGCGGTGCGGGGATCCCCACGCTCGAGCGCGATCAGTCCTTCGGCCAGGTCGTTCGGGTTCGGACGCACGCGCGCCAGCCTGAGGGCCTCCTCCAGACGCCCCTCGTTCCGGAGCGAGATAGAGCGAAACCACCGGGCCTCGCTGGCGTCGTCCGCTCTCGGTGAGTCCAGGGCCCTCTGCACGCTCCGTTCGACCTCGTCGTAATCCTCGGCGAGCGTCACGAAGTGGAGCAGGTAGTTCGCCGACGTGATCGATGGATTCGCCGCGTCGTAGTGTCGCAAATACTCGCGGAAGGCGGTCAGGTCGCCACGCGCAGCCGCCGAACGGACCAGGAGATGCCAGGGATAGTGCGAGCTCGGACGAAGTCGGAGGAAGCGTCGCGCGGTGCGCTCTGCTGCGGGCAGCGAATCCCACCAGAAGTAGACCTCGGCGAGCTGTCCGAGGTCCGAGCAAAGCCTGCAGTTTTGCCGCTCTACGGGCTCCGACGCCGAGTCCAGCGCGATCGCGCGCTCGATCGCCGTCACGGCGTCGCGCCATTGGCCGGCGAAGTGCAGGGCGCTCGCGTACAACGCAAACGCGCGCGGGTTGGTGGGATATCTCGTGGTCAAGGACTCGGCGACGGCCAGCGCCGCCGGTTCCATGTCCTGTGTGAGCAGATCGGCCGAAATCGTCAGACGCTCGCGCTCGGGCGCGCGGGCGGCGAGCTGCAGCGCCCGCCGGCGGGTGTCGACTTCCTCGTGGCCCCCGCTTGGCGCGAGCAGCGCATCGTAATACGCCGCCATCGCGAAGCTCGAGTCCTCGTCGAGCGCTGCCTGCATCAGGCGCCGTGCCGCGGGCTGGTCGTACTGATAGTAGGCGCGGAGTCCCTCCTCGTAGAGGCGATACGCCATCGGCGAGTCGGTCGTGGCGTCGGCCACCGAGCTGCTGGGCATGCCGACACGCAGGTCACGCGCGATCGCCGCCGTCATGCTGTCGATCAGAGCATACCGGTTGGCGGCGGCGACGCGATAGGCGCTGCGAACGATGCCGGTTGCGAGATCCACGCGCTGCATCTCCATCGCCAGGCTCCACTGCGGGCCGGAAAGCAGACGCCCCTGGAAGATCTCGGTGGCGCCGGCGCGGCGTGCCGCCTCGAGGTATCCCGTTTCGAGCGTATCCTGACCCGGGAGCATCAACTCGAAGAGCCTCGCATTGGCCAGCACCGAGAGCCCGCCCACGCGCGCCAGGTTGGTGGCCAGCATGTCGGTGAGCACGCCCCCGATTCGCAGTGTATCGGGAACGCCTTCCTCGCGGATGATCCCCACCGCAAACGTTGGTGACTTGCGATGGGCGCCGAGGCCCAACGCCGGGCCCCACCGGTCGGCGGTCAGGATGGACACGACGACCAACACGCCCGCGGCCGCCACGCTCGGGACGAGCCAGGGTCGTTTCGGTGAGCGTGGCGGCGGGATGGCGGCGGCGCGCGATGGGGTTGCATCCGCACTGGGGTCACGCGGCGCGTTCGTCCCGGCGGTCGAACCCGCCGGCATCGGGAGGCCGGATGGCTTCGCGTCGGGCCCTGCCTCGTCAGGCGTGCGGGCGGGCGCCCCATCGACCGCGACACCGGCGTCGAGCGCCCGTGGCGGGGCGGCGCGGACCACCGCGGGCGACGGGATGGCGCGCAACTCCGCCTCCAGCCGGCGAATCTCCGGATCGGAATCGGCCTCCAGTTCGCGGCGGACGATGTTCTCGTGCGACCGGGCGAAGGCCAGCGCCCCGGCACGGTCGCCGCGGGCAGCCAGCGCCTTCAGGTAGCCTAACGCGAAGCGGCCGCTCAGCGGGTCGAGCGTCGTGAGCCGGCGCCACCACTCCACCGCGGCATCGTGATCGCCGCCGGCGTCGGCCTCCCTGGTGAGCGCGAGGACGACGCGGGTGGCCTCGGCCGTGAGGGCGCCGCGCTCCTCTTCCACCCAGCGCTCGAATTCGGGACTGTCAGCGAGATAGAATCCGAGAAGAAACGGCCCGGTCGCGAGCGCTGCGGCACGAGCCCGGTCGCCCGCGGCGACGGCGGCCCGGAAGTCACCGACGTCGGAGGTAAAGGCGGCGCCATCGAACGACAACTGCGCGCCGGACCGGATCACGCCGGCGCCCAGCTCCTGACGCAAGGAATACAGCGCCTGGCGCAGCGAGTGACGGGCCCGTTCCTCGTCCGCTTCCGGCCAGAAGAGTCCGGTCATGCGCTCGCGCGACACGCCGCGGTCGCCGGCGGCAGCCAGGACAGCGAGAATCGCCAGCCGTTGCGGACGGAGCCGCGGCGGCGGCGGTCCCCCTGGCCGCTCGAGGGCGAGCCCTCCGAATGTCAACAGGCGCAGCATGTTGACGGGGATCATGGGGGGAGACCGTGACGGTGTCAAAGAGTGCGGGGACGTCGGATAGGCGGCCCTTCTCCGCAGGACGGAATGCCGCTCCGGCACCCCCACGCCAGCAACGGGGGCCGGAGATAGCCCAATACGGCTGCACAGCGCGGAAGGCGCCGGGGCCCTTGGTATGACGGTCACATCTTGACAGTCAAGATGAGAAGCGATACTGTCGCTTCCATGCCGGGACCGCACACCGATGTCATCCAGGGCACCCTGGATCTGCTCATCCTCAAGACGCTGAGCCTGCAGCCACTGCACGGCTTCGGGATCGCGCGCCGCATCGAGCAGGTGTCGCGCGACGTGTTCAAGGTGAACCCCGGTTCGCTCCTCACTGCGCTCCAGCGGCTCGAGCGGGCGGGGCTGCTCGACGCCGAGTGGCGGTCCACCCAGAACTCGCGGCGCGCCAGGTACTACTCGCTCACACTGGCCGGCCGGAAGCGGCTCGACGCCGAGACCGCCGACTGGAAACGGCGCTCGGCCGCCGTCGCGCGGCTGCTCAGCGCCGAGAGCTGAGCCGTGTCGCTGCTCCGGCAGGTGGGGCGGGGGATTCGTGCGCTCGTCCGGTCGCGCCAGACAGATGACGACGTCGCGGACGAGGTGGCGCACTATCTCGACGAAGCCACCGCCGCGCACGTCAGGAGCGGGCTGCCTCCGGAGGTCGCGCGACGGACGGCGCTCGCCGAGGCCGGCGGAGCCATCGCCGTTCGCGAACAGGTGCGTGCCTCCGGGTGGGAGCACGCGATGGAGACGACCTGGCTCGACCTGCGCTATGCGCTGCGCGGCCTCCGGCGAAGTCCCGTGTTCACGTTTACCGCCGTGGCGACGCTCGCGGTCGGCATCGGTGCAAGCACCGCCGTGTTCAGCGCCGCGAGTCCGATCCTGCTCGAACCGCTGCCCTTTCCGGAGGCGCACCGCCTGGTCACCGTGGACGATTGGAACGACGCGGGCGTTCCAATGGCCGCGACCCTCGGCACCTACGACGAGCTGCGGGCGCGCGCCCATTCCTTCGGAGCGCTGGCCGCCGCCGACCGCTGGCAGCCGTCGCTCACCGGAGCGGGCACGCCGGAGCGGATCGACGGACAGCGCGTGACCGCGGACTACTTCGACGTGTTCGGCGCGGTGCCGATCGCCGGTCGGGGGTTCACCGCCGCGGACGATCAACCCGGCGCGCCTGGCGTCGTGATCCTCAGTGACGCACTGGCGGCGCGACGGTTCGGCGGCGCCCGGGAGATCGTGGGCCGGTCCATCGACCTGAACGGCGATCCGCATCTGGTGATCGGCGTCATGCCGCACGCCTTCACGAACGTCCTCGCGCCGGCGGCCGAGATCTGGTCGCCGCTCCGGGAGCGTGTCACGGCCGACTTCAACACGCGCCAGTGGGGCCATCATTACCAGCTGGTAGGGCGGCTCGCACCGTCGGCGACGGTCGATGGGGCGACGCGCGAGATGCTTGCCGTCGGCCGCACGCCGGCCGCCGATTTTCCGCGTCCGCCGTGGGCCGATCTCGAGCAGGGTCTGCTCGTGCGGCCATTGCAGGAGGCCGTCACCGGAAGTGCCAGGCCGGCCCTCTTCGCCATCATCGGTTCGGTATTGCTCCTGCTTCTGATCGCGTCGGCGAACGTCGCGAGTCTCCTGCTCGCCCGGAGTGCGCGGCGGCGCACCGAATTCGCCATGCGCATGGCGCTCGGCGCGGGGCGGCGGCGGATTCTGCGCCAGCTGCTTACCGAGAGCGTGGCGATCGCGCTGCTGGGCGGAACGCTCGGGCTGGCCGTTGCCCGGCTGGGGATACGCGCACTGGTTGCGGTGAGCCCGCCCGGGTTGCCGCGAGTCGACGCCATCCGGCTGGACGCGCCGGTCTTCGCCTTCGCGGCGGCGCTCACCGCACTCATCGGATTGCTCGTGGGCGTCACGCCGGCGTTAGGCGCAATGCGCGCCGGGGTCACCGAGGGACTGCAGCACCGGTCGCTCCGCGCCACAGCCGTCCGGGGCGGCGCACGGAGCGCGCTGGTGGTCGCCGAAGTGGCGCTCGCGCTGATGCTGCTCGTCAGCGCCGGCCTGCTTCTCCGGAGTGTTCGCCGGCTGGTGTCGGTGCCACCCGGATTCGATCCGTCGCAGGTGGTGACCATGCAGGTGATCGAGGCGGGGCACGCGTTCGACTCCGATGCGGCTCGGCTCCAGTTCTTCGACCAGGCGCTCGACGCCGTCCGGCGCGTACCCGGCGTCGCGAGCGCCGCGTTCACGAGCGAGTTGCCGCTGTCCGGCGATGTGGACGGCTACGGGTATGAAGCGCAGTCGCTGCCCGATGCGAAAGCCGGCGAAAACGGCAGCGCACTCCGGTACGCCGTGACGCCGGACTACTTCGCGACGATGCGCGTTCCGCTGGTTCGCGGGCGGCTGCTCGACGCAACCGATCGGCCGGGGGCGCCGGAGGCGGTGGTCATCAACGAGACCTTCGCGAAGCGGCTGTTCGGGGCCGCGAATCCGATCGGCCAGCGCCTGCGGTTCGGGCCGGAGATCGAAACGGCTCGACCATGGGCCGAGGTGGTGGGCGTGGTGGGAGACGTCAGGCACTACTCGCTGGCGGTGCGTGCGCCGGATGCCTTCTACGTGGCGAACGGACAGTGGGTGTGGGCGGACAACGTGGTCACGCTCGTGGCGCGCGCCGCAGGGCGCGCGTCGGCGCTGGTCCCGAGTCTCCAGCGCGCCATCTGGTCGGTGAACGCGAACGTGCCGATCCAGCGCGTCCGGACGATGGATGGCTACATCACCGAGTCGGCGGGGAATCGACGGTTCGTCCTGCTGGCCATCGAAACGGCGGCAGTGATCGCACTCCTCCTGGCCGCGATCGGGCTCTACGGGCTCGTTTCCGGAAACGTCAGCGACCGCACTCGCGAGATCGGGATCCGCACGGCGCTGGGTGCCACACCGAGAGAAGTGGTGGGCGAGGTGGTGCGTGGCGCGCTCGCGCTCTCACTCACGGGGGCTGCCGTCGGACTGGCCGGGGCGTTCGCCTCCACCCGGCTGATTGCGTCCATGTTGTTCGGTGTGACATCCGCTCGATCCCGTCACGTATGGCGTCGTGATCGGGTTGATGGTGGCCGTGGCGCTTCTGGCCGCGTGGGCGCCGTCGCGCCGGGCGGCGGGAGTTGACCCAACGATCGCGCTGCGGGCGGAATAAGCGCAGCGCCAGAAGGGAATCCCGGTCGCCGACCCATGATCACCAGGACGTAATGGCTGGACGGTCCTCCCCTTGCTTACCGAGTGGAGCAATGGTATTCTCATCTCGGTAACCGAGTGAGGACTGCATGAGCAAGCCGACGGACCTGGTGCAGGGCACCCTGGACCTGCTCGTTCTCAAGATGCTGGCGCTGGAGCCCATGAACGGATGGGCGATCGGACAGCGCCTGAAGCGCCTGTCCTCGGACGTGCTGCAGGTCAGCGACGGATCGCTCTATCCGGCGCTCCACAAGCTGGAGCAGGAAGGATGGATCGCCTCGGAGTGGCGGCAAAGCGAGAACAACAGGCGCGCCAAGTTCTACTCCGTCACGCGTGCCGGACGAAGGCAGCTGCAGGTCGAATCGGGCAACTGGGACCGGCTCGCCGGCGCCATCACCGCGATGCTTCGTCTCCGGGAGGTCTGACATGAGCCTCGACCGGTGGCTGAGCGTCGTGCCCCTCCGTCTTCGTTCGCTGTTCCGGCGAGCCGACGTGGAGCGCGAGCTCGACGAGGAACTGCAGTACCACCTGGAACACCAGATCGACGAGAACATGGCCCGCGGCATGTCGCGCGCCGAAGCCCGCTACGCCGCGAGGCGCGCCCTGGGCGGGATCGAGTTCCAGAAGGAGCGGGTGCGCGACACTCGCGGCACCCGGTGGCTCGAGGAACTGGCTCGCGACATCGCCTTCGCCTTTCGCAGTCTCCGGCGCGCAAAGGGCTTCACGACGACGGTCGTCCTCACGCTCGCGCTCGGAATCGGGGCGAACACGGCGATGTTCACGCTGCTGCGTGGCACGCTCCTGCGGCCGTTGCCGAATCGCGATGGCGAGCGGCTCGTGTACCTGCGACAATCGGCGCCTGGGGCGAAGGAACACAACGTCCTCTTCTCCATTCCCGAGATCGCCGACTACCGAACGGGCTCGAAGACGCTTGCCGCCATCGCCGAGTATTCCAACGTCATGCCGTTCACCCTCGTCGGCAGCGACGGGCATCCGGTGCGCGTGCGGGCCGCGGTCGTCAGCGGCAACTACTTCGACGTGATGGGCCTCGAGCCGGTGCTGGGCCGGCTCACGACTCCACGTGACGACGGCGCGGCTGCGGCGTCCGTTTCCGTCCTGTCATTTCCGTACTGGATGGAGCACTTCGGTGGAGACTCCGGCATCCTCGGCAGCACGGTCCGCATGAATGATCAGATCTCCACGATCATCGGCGTGATGCAGCCGGCGCCGCAGTATCCGCAGGCCACCGACGTGTTCGTGAACACCGTGACGAGCCCGCACCATCTCAGCGCGACGATGGTGACCGACCGCAACCACCGCATGACCGAGGTCTTCGCGCGCCTCGCCCCGAACACCGCGGTCGAGCAGGCGCGTGAGGAGATCAGCCGGCTCGCGTCGAACGTGTTCCGCGATCACCCGGACGCATACGAGAAGGCGGCGCACTACGAGATCAGCCTGTCACCGCTCAAGGAGGCGGAGAACGAGCGCGCGTCGCTCACCTTCTGGCTGCTGATGGGCGCGGCGGCATTCGTGCTCCTGATTGCATGCGCCAACGTCTCCAACCTCACGCTGATGCGCGGCGTGGGCCGCGAGCGCGAGATGCACCTGCGCGCGGCCCTCGGCGCGGGGAGGGGGCGGCTGCGGCGCCTGTTGCTGGTCGAGAACCTCGCGCTCGCATTGATCGGTGCTGCGCTGGGAGTGCTGGTGGCACTCGCCGGGCTCAAGCTGCTGGTGGCGTTCGCCGGGCAGTTCTCGCCGCGCGCCAGCGAGATTCGCGTCGACGGCGTGGTGCTCGCGGTCGGGCTGGCCACGAGCGTCGTGGTGTCGGTCGCGCTCTCGTTCGTTCCCCGAATCGGCGGAGAGCGGGCGGTCGCCGCGTCGCTGACTCCCACGGGCGGTGGCCGCCGTACGACGCTGGGCCGCGGGCGGCAGCGCGTTCAGCGGTCGCTGGTCGTCGCGCAAGTCGCCCTGTGCATGGTGCTGCTCACCGGCGCAGGACTCCTGATGCGCACGCTGGACAAGCTGCAGGCGGTGGACGCGGGAGTGCGGGTTGATCATGTGCTGACGCTCGATCTCCCACTCCAGGGAGATCTGCTCCGCGAAGTATTGAAGCAACCCGAGAACCTCGCGAAGTACGACCGCATCCGGGACCGCGTGGCCGCACTACCCGGCGTCCGTCTGGCGGCGATCGGGACCGGGGTGCCGCTCCGCAATTCGATGGTCGGCTTCGACGTAAAGGCCGAAGGTCGCACCGTTCCCCCGAACCGGCCGACGCCCCACGCTGCGATGAAGATGGTCGATCCCGACTACTTCACGGCGGCAGGCATTCCGCTGGTCGAGGGCCATGGATTCGGGACGACCGACCGGCGCGGTACGGAGCTCGTCGCTGTGCTGAGCCAGTCCTTCGCCAGACAGCTCTTCGGCGACCAGGATCCGATCGGCCGTCACGTCGCCTGGACGGGCGCGGTGTTGAGGTTCACCCCGTTCACCGATGACTGGCGCACCGTGGTGGGCGTCGTGGGTGACACGCGCGACGGGGGTCTCGACAGTGATCCGACGCCCGCCGTGTACCTGCCGTTCGCGCAGGAGATGATTGTCAACGGCGCGCTGGTCGTGAGAACGACGTCGGATCCCGCGCTGATCGGTCCGGCGATTGTTGCCGCGATTCACGAGATGTATCCGCAGCAATTGATCGAGCATGTGGAGACGCTCGAGCAGATTCGCGACCAGTCCGTGGCGCCGCGCCGCCTGAATGCGCGGTTCATCACGTCGTTCGGCACGCTGGCATTCGTAATCGCGATGGTCGGCATCGCCGGCGTCCTCGCGTTCTCGGTGAGTTCACGAACCGCGGAGATCGGCATCCGGATGAGTCTCGGGGCGGGCGCGGGACGCGTCCATCGCATGGTACTCGGCGAGGGAGGCGTGCTGCTCGCGGCGGGGCTGGCGGTCGGCGCGACCGGTGCGCTCGCCGCGGCCCGGCTGTTGCGCGGCCTCCTGTTCGGAGTCACGCCGCACGATCCAACCACGCTGGTCGGCGTCGCGTTCATGCTCGCGGTGGTGGGGGTGGCCGCTTGCTGGCTCCCGGCCGCTCGCGCGGCGCGGGTCGATCCGGCGGTCGCGTTGCGCGCCGAGTAGGCGCGCGCTCCCCCTGTGGGGTGGCCGGATCGCGAATCCGCCTGCCTGACGAGGACGGTTACTCGGCGGCGAGCGTGAGTGCGGGGTCGACCCGTCCCGCGCGCCAGGCGGGCAGGACGCAGGCGAGTACAACCACGACGAGCAGCACCGCGCTTGCCAGCGCGAGCACGCCCGGGGAGCGGGGGGGAACACCGGGGGCGAACGCCGCAAGCGTCGATGCGAGCGCGACGAACGCGATCAGCCCGATGACCAGCCCGGCGCCGGCCATGCCGAGGCCGCGCAACAGGACGTCGCGCATCACGTCGCCACGCTGTGCGCCGACTGCCAGCCGGATCCCGAATTCCCGCTGCCGCCGCGTCACGACGTACGCGAGCAGTCCGTACGTCCCGATTGCCGAGAGCAGCAGCGCCACGCCGCTCAGACTGGCGAACAGCAACGACGCAAAGCGCGGCGACGCGAGCTCGCGGTCGAGGAGCTCGGGAAGCGTGCGGTAGGTGCTCGGAACGAGGTCACGGTCGATCGCCTGCACCGCGCTCGTGATGGCCCCGGTCACTGTTGCCGGGGGCACGGTGGTCCGCACCCAGACCCAGGTGAAGGGACGCGGAATCTGACGGTTCGACCAGTACAGTTCTGGCTCCGGCAGGGTGCCCGGCTGCACCGGCGGCACGTCGGCAACCACTCCCACGATCGTGAATTCCGCGCGCTCCTGACCGATCGCGAAGACGAGGTGCTTGCCGATCGAGCTCGAGCTGGGCCAGAAGCGACGAGCGAGGGTCTGGTTCGCCAGCGCGACGAGCGGCGAGTTGGGAGTATCGTGCCCGTCGAGCGGGCGCCCGGTCACCAGTGGTACGCCCACCGCCGCAAAGAACCCGGGACTCACGTCGTACCACCGCACCGACTCCCGCTGATCCGGCGCCCGCCCTTCGACCTCCATCTCCCATGTCTCGCGCCCTCCGAACAGCGGTCCGGCACTGGCCGTTCCCACCGCGCGCACGCCCGGAATCGCGCCGACGGCCGACTCGGTGCGATCCCAGAGGAGGTCGAGCTTCTCTTTCGTGCCGTAGGTGGCCGTGGGCGGCGAGAGCGAGAACAGCACGACGTGCTCGCGATCGAACCCGGGATCCCAGGAGACGAATCGCGCGAAGCTCCGCGCCAGCGTTCCGGCACAGGCGATGATCACCACTGCCATCGCGAGCTCGGCTACCACGAGCGCCGCGCTGAGCCGCGAGCGCGCCGCCGGGCCGGATCGTCCGCCCTCGCGCAGCATCTGCGCGAGGTCCACACGGCCTGCGCGCAGCGCGGGGACGAACCCGGTCAGCACCGCGGTGAGCACTGCAAGCGCGGTCACGAACGCCAGGACCGCCCCATCGATCCCGACCTCCGATACACGCGGGATTCCCTGCGGCGCGAGCGCACGGAAGGCACGCACACCTCCCTCGGCGATCGCCAGGCCGGCCGCGGCTCCGGCGACGGCCGTCACGAGACTCTCGGCGAGCAGAGCGCGCACGATCCGTCCCTTCCCGGCACCAAGCGCGGCGCGCATGGCCATCTCGCGGCCACGTTCTGCAGAGCGCGCGAGCAGGAGGTTGCTCACGTTGGCACAGGCGATGAGCAGCACCAGCGACACCGCGCCGAGAAAGAGGAGGAGCATCGGGCGGACGTGGCGGATCACGAGGTCACGCATCGGCATCGGCGTGACGCCCCAGACCGGGACGGCGGCGAAGTGCTCCTTTCGGATCGTGGACGTGATCCCCGCCAGCTCGGCGCGCAACTGTGCGATCGTTCGTCCCGGCTTCAGCAGTCCGTAGGCGACGAAGCCGCGCCACTCGCGGTTCCGCTCGTCCCGCGGCAGCACATGAACGGGGCGCCAGAGCTCGATCGTCTCGAAGAGCGGCAGGTGAAACCCCGGCTGCAGGATGCCGACGACTTGCACGGAATGCTTGTCGAGGGTGACGAGGCTGCCGACGACGGCCGGGTCTGCGTTGAACCGCGCCTGCCACATCTCGTACGTGAGCAGCGCGACGTCGCTTTCGCGGCCGAGCAGGTCGGTGGAGTCGATCATCCGCCCGCGCACCACCCGCACGCCCAGCGCGCGAAAGAGGCCGGGCGTCGCGATTCCGCTGCGAACGGCGAGCTCGCCGCCGGCCGTGGTCATGTGCGATTCCCACGAGCGACCGAAGCCGATGGTCTCGATCGAACTCGCGCGCTCGGCAATCTCGCTGACGTTCGGTGGAGAGATGGAGCACCAGTCGGCAGGCGAGCCCGGATACTGCTCGCACAGCGTGAACAAGCGGCCTTCGTCAGGGAAGCCGAGTGGGTGAAGGACGACCCCGTTCACCACGGAGAAGATGGACGTGGTGGCGCCGATTCCCAGGGCGAGCGTGAGTACGACGACTGCGACGAATCCGGGGCGCACATGCATCGTGCGCACGGCGTGGCGGATGTCGTTGACGAAGTCGCGGATGAGGAGGGTGATTGGAGTCACGGGGCGCATCGCATCAGGGTCGTAAGTGAGACACCGATTTCCAAGGCACCGTTCGCAGCGTGGTGGTCATCGTACCCGGGCACCATCCGGCGAACCCTGACATCGTCTCGTCGCACGCTCTGACACCGCACTGCGGGTGACGGAGCTCTTTCCGCGCCGCCCCGCGTGACCCCATCCGGCGCACGGGCCGCCGTTGTTCAATCAGCGCCGCAACGGGTCGACGGCGTGATGGGAGCCCCGCAGGGCGCGAACGGCGCCGTCGCCCCCGCGTTGTGCCGGACGTCGGTTTGCGGTAGCATAGTCTTCCCCGAATCATGCTCACCCGTGCCCAGAGATGCCCATGAACGCCTCCGTCGCCCTGCGCCTGGCCGTCCTCGCCGCAGTGGTCACCGCATGTGCCCCGAAGCCCGCACCGCCGCCGCCGCCGCCCGACGAGAGTGCAATCCGGACCGCGCTCACCGACGCGCTCGGGAAGTTCGCCCCCGCCATCGCCTCCAAGGACGCGGCAGCCGTAGCCAATATCTTCACCGAGGACGCGACGTGGATCCTGCCGGACGCCAGCACCTTTACGGGGCGCGCCAACATCGAGGCCGGGGCGAAGGTCTTCTTCGGAAGCTTCGAGTCGGCCACGTACAGTCAGGTGGTCATCGACAAGCTGATCGTCGTCAGCGACTCCGAGGCCGTCACGTTCTCCCACGGCGTCTATACGATGACCCTGAAGGGGAAGAAGCCCGAGAGCCGGATGAATCCGTTTGCCGACAGCTGGAAGAAGGGTTCTGACGGCGTCTGGCGCGTGACGTACGAGGTCAACGCCGACGGACCGGCGCCGGCCGCGAAGGGCTAGAAGCGGCCAGGACGGGCGTAGCGCCGCGCGCGGACTGCGCCCGTCCACCGCTTGAACCGGATCGGCGTGCATCCTCCTGCGCGTCGACGACATCCCTGTCTCGCCGCTCGCCGCTTCGCGTGTCCCGCTCCCGGATCCGGCTCATGCCCCACGATGATCTGAAGATCGCCGAGGCGACGAGACGTTGAGCCACGGCGCGGTGCGTTGATGGCGCGGTTCCGCCTGTCGCTTCCCCACCCACTCGTCCTCCTGCTCGGTGGCGTCGCCGTCGCCGCCGTGCTCACGTGGGTACTTCCGGCCGGCCAATACGATCGCCGCGACGATCCGCAGACCGGACGCCGCATCGTCCAGGCGGGAACGTATCACGCCGTGCCGCCGGCGGCCGTGCGGCCGATGGCCGCGGTGATCTCGGTGCCCCGGGGCATCGTCGACGGCGCCGACGTGATCTGTGTGGTCCTCTTCGTCGGCGGCGCGTTCGCGCTCCTCGACCGTACCGGCGCGCTGGGACGCCTGGTCGGCGGGCTGGTGGGCCGGTCGTGGCGGCCGGTCGTTGTAATGGCGATCGTGTGCACGCTGTTCGCGTCGCTCGGCGCGCTCGAGAACATGCACGAGGAGATCATCGCGCTCGTTCCCGTCATGCTCGTGCTGAGTCGCGGACTCGGCTTCGGAGCGGTGACGGCGCTCGCGATGAGCGTCGGCTCGGCGGTGGTCGGGGCGTCGTTCGGGCCGACGAACCCGTTCGCGTCGGGGGTCGCGTTGCGGTACTCGGAGCTCCCGCCGCTCACGTCAGGCGGGCTGCGGCTCGCGATGCTGGTGGCCGCGGTCGCGCTCTGGATCGCGTGGACCGCATCCCAGACGAAGCATGACGATGTGCGCCCGGAGATCGAGGCGCTCCCGCACCAGGGCGTGCGCGTCCGCGACTGGGTGCTGCTGGCGCTGGTGATCGTGCCATTCGGGCCGTACGTGTACGGCGTGCTTGCGCTGGACTGGGGATTCAACGAGCTGTCGGCGCTCTTTCTGGTGGCCGGGTTCGCGGTCGGGTTGGTGGCGGGGATGGGGCTGCGTGGAACGGCGGTGGAATTCCTCAAGTCGATGGAGACGATGCTCGCCGCGGCGCTGTTCGTCGGCGTCTCGCGTGCCATCTCGGTCGTGCTGACCGATGGCCGGGTGATCGACACCATCGTGCACGGGCTTGCGCAACCGCTCCATCACATGCCGCGGCTGCTCGCGGCCGGGATGATGGTGCCGATTCAGGCGCTGCTGCACGTGGCGGTGGTGTCCAACAGCGGGCAGGCGGTGCTCACCATGCCGATCATGGCGCCGGTGGCCGATCTGCTGTCGATTCCGCGTCAGGTGGCGGTGATGGCCTATCTCACCGGCGGGACGATGATGGACATGATCACGCCGAGCAACGGCGCGCTGCTGGCGATGCTGCTCGCCGCGGGCGTTCCGCTCGGCAGGTGGTTACGCTTTGCGGTGCCCGGCGCGCTGATCGTGAGTGTGGTGGGATTCGTGGGGATGGCGCTGGCGATGTGAGGGAAGGGGGCGCGAGGGAGGCCGGTCGCAGACACCTGGGGGACGACCAGCGCTCCTTGCGCTCGCCGCTACCTGGCAGCCCCCAGGCGGCGCAACTCCGCCTCTGAGGCGATGAACCCGAACGCCGGCCAGCCACCCGACGCAACCGAAGCCTGGAAGGCGGCACGAGCCTGCGCCGTGTCGCCGCGCACCAGGTACCAGTTGCCCAGTCCGTACTTCAACGTCGCCACCTGGATGTCCTGCGTGTCGGCGGGCGTGATCAGCTGGTCGGGCGGAATCTGGCCGCGATACAACTGCAGTCGCCGGGTGTAGGCATTCACCGCCGGGATCGAATCGCTGTTGCGGTCGAGCCACGCCTGCGCATCGGCTGAGTGCCCGGCCCGCGACAGCGACATCCAGCCCCAGTCGATCGATCCGGCGTGCTCTTCGGCGTTAGGCGCCAGCGGCAGGGCGCGCGCGAAGGCATCGGCTGCGCCGCCGAAGTCCCCGGTCACGTACTTGACCACGCCCAGGTGATACCAGCAGCCGTACAGCGTGGAATCGAGGGCGAGCCCGTGCTCGAGGTCGGCCCGCGCGCTGTCCAGCTGCCGCACCGACAGGTAGCGGTGGCCGCGCCAGCGGTAGAGGATTCCGCTGTCGGGCGCGATCGCAATCGCGCGGGTGAAGGTCACGATCGCCTCGCGGTACGGCGAATGCCGGCCTGCGCGAGGCCGAGCTGCAGGATCTTCTCGACGTTGCGCGGGTCGGCGGCCAGGGCGGAGTCCGCGTGCGCCACGGCTCCGGTGTCCGACAGGGCCAGGTATTGGACCCCGGCCGGGGAGCGGTATTCCACCGGGTGATCCGGCCGCTCCGGGGTACACCCCGAGTGCAGCAAGGCGACAGCAAGCATACCTGACGATGTCAGGCTCACGTGGCGTGCGCGCATGGCCTCAGCTCCGGAGCAATGAATGCGAGTGGGTGCAGCCTGGATTTCACGAAAGACACATCGGTCTCGCGACCTATCAACCATCAAGCCCACGGCCGCCGGCGCCCGCACCGCGCGGCGGAAGAATGTGCGCCACGCCGTTTCCCGGAGTGGGGAACCGGTCGAACACCGCGGGGTCGTGGCCGGGAACGATGAACCGCGGATCGCTCGCGAGTTCGCGCATGCGGTCCTGCGCGCGCAGGTTCGACACGCTGTCGAGCGTCTGCGCGATGGGCCGGTGGCCGTCGAGGTTGGCGTACAGATACACGTTGTCCGATGCCACCACCACCGTGCCGAACGTGGTGCGCACGCCGGCGTACTGCGATGCGAAGGTGTGCTTTCCACCGGTGTAGACCGTGATCCCGGGGAGGATCTCGCCCCCGTCGCCGTCGATCAGCGTCACGCGCCCCGCCGCCCTGGCCTGGGCGAGCAGGCGCGCGTCGCCGGTGTCGATCGCGGACGCGAGCCGGTGTCCGTCCGCATCTATATAGTGTTCGTATTCCTCCCGCTGGATCCAGATGTGCGCGTGCGGGAAGAGGTCGATGCCGTCGAGGTGGTCCCAGTGGATGTGCGTGATGATGAGGTCCGTGATGCTGTCGGCGGGGACGCCGGCGCGCGCCACCGCTTCGTCAGGCGGGAGATAGTCGACGGGCTTCCACCGCCTGACGAAGTCGGCGCGGTGAAAGCCGGCGTCGACGAGCACCTTGCGGCCATCGGATCCCTGGAGGAGCCAGACCATCATCGCGATGTCGGTGCGGCGCGCGGGTCAGCGCCGGCGATCAGCGAGGCGAGGGGAAAATCCCTCATCGCGCCGTATCGCACGGCGTAGACGTCGTACGTCAACGGCGCGACGGCACGCGGGGGAGGAGCGCCGGCGATCGCCACCGCCGCGGCGGTCAGCGCGAACCATGCCACACGGTCATGATGCATCGGACGCTCCTCGGCAGGCCGAACGACGCTGGCAACCGTCGGGAATCTGTCCTCACTTCTTCGGCAGCGTAAGCACGAACGACGAATGTTCTGTTGTTCATGCCCATCCTCCTCGTCTGAATTCACCGAACGACGTCGAAGTGCGCCATCATTCCGGCCGCGTGGTGCTCGAGGATGTGGCAGTGGTACATCCATTCACCCGGCCGGTCATCCGGCATCCAGGCGATGCGGACCCTGCCGAATGCGGGAACATTGACCGTGTCTTCCCATGACAGAAAGCCGGGAGCCTCCCCGTTCACCTCCAACACCTGGAAGAAGAAGCCGTGGAGGTGGAACGGGTGGTGGACCGGCGAACGGTTGACGACGTCCCAGACCTGCAATTCACCCACCCGCACAGGATCGGCGTGGTGATGCTGCTCCCGGTTGATCGTGAACTCGACGCCGTGCCTGATGCCGAGGGTGAACCCCAGACGGATCTCACGGCCCACCTTGACCGGTCCCGTAACCAGGGGCTCGATGTGGCGGAGCTTCTCAGGGATATGTGCTATCGAGGGGGCGCTGGACCCAACGCGGAGCGTTGCGAACAACTCCGGCTTCTTGTGGGCCTTGAAGGAACCACGATTGAACGGAAGCGCTTCGACGCGAAGAATCTCCCCTTCGGCAAATGGCCCCACCGCGAGTTCTACCCTGTCCGCTGGTGCCAGGAGTGTATCCGCGGCGGTGACGGGTGCGGCGATCAATCCTCCATCGCTGCCGATGATGCGGAATGGACGTCCGCCGATCGACAGCCGCACATAACGGGCGCTCGCCGCGTTGATGATCCGCCAACGTTCGACCTGGCCGGCAGCCATCGTGAGCTCGGGCTCCTGCTTCCCATTCACGAGTCGAGTACTGCCTTCGCGTCCGTCGTGCGATTCAAGCCACCACCCCGGGGGCTTGATCGTTCCATCGTCCTGGAGCTCGACATCATCGAATACGAGAACGCGCTCGCGATCGAAGCCCGGCTCCTCCCCGGATCGCACGATTAGTGCTCCGTAGAGTCCACGCTCGAGCTGCACTGTCTCATTGAGATGAGAATGGTACCAGAAGGTGCCCGCATCCGGGAGTTTGAACCGATAGGTAAAGGTGTTCCCCGGCATGACCGGTCGCTGCACCATTTCCGTCCCGTCCATTGCCGCTGGAATGCGCAGCCCATGCCAGTGGACTACCGTCGGCTCGGGTAAGTGATTCGTGAGGCGGATCTCGAGCACGTCACCGACCTGAGCCTCGATAGTCGGGCCGGGCACCTTGCCGCCGAACCCCCAGGCCCGAGTCCGCCGCCCCGGCACGAACTCCCAGTCAACCTCTCCGGCCTCGAGTTCGACTGGCACGACGGCTCGTCCCCTATCGGGCTGCGCGGCTTCGTACGCGTGGTCGTATGCGTCGCCAATCCCTCTGGTCGCTGTCGACGACTTGTGTGCCGGTGTGTCCTTTCCGTGCCGGTGGTCTGCCATGGAAACCTCCTGCCATCACGCTGAGAGCACTGCGGGAACGTCGCGGTCATACCGAGCGGCTGCTACCGGAACAGGAGATGAGCAATGGGCGCCTCCCAGAGCTCACCGGTGGTCCGACCACGCCGCCGGCCAATATCACGGTGATGGCCGTCAAGCCGAGGGAGCCGAAACCCCTCAGTCGTGCCGCGGAATCGTGCGCCTGCCCGCGGTCCATGCCGTCGGAGGTCATCTTGAGGTGCGCGCGGTCGTCCGATGCCGCCAAACGAAGCTGTCGCATGAGTCGGTGTGATCCTCGGTCCGACGATCTCATGGGCGCGGACCGGTGGTGCGCTATTGAATCACCATCACGCCAAACCGCGAGTCGACCGCGGCGGCTGTGGGGTCGTAACAGGCGACGTCGACGAACAGATCGCTCGCACCAGTGTTCCCCCACGAAAGGATGTCGCACATCCCATCGTTAGGCGTGAAGAGCGGCGACACGAGGACAGTCTCGGTTGCCCCGGCGGGCCGGCCGAGGCCCGCGAAGACCACGTGGTACTGGCCAAGTGCCGTCTTGCGTGCCTTGACCGACCCGCCTGACGAGTTGATGAGAAAATCCGCAAAGGGAGTATAATCGACCAGCGACGTTTGGCTCGTGGCCCAGGCGAAACCGAAGCGCATCGTCGGTCTTCCGTGCTGCAGCCACAGCAGCGACCACGGCGAGTCACGAGGGTTACCGCCTTGTCCGGCACAGACAACGTGGAGACTCGCGCTGGCCTTGTCGTACGCCGAAGATCGACAACGCCTCGCACCGCCCCCGATACCGGTGGTGTGAATTGCCGCGGGTGCGGCCAGCCACGCGGACTCGAGACCCTGGAACTGCACGCCGAAATTCCCTTCGGAGTCACGTCCCGCGGCGACGTGCCCACCGGATGAGTTGCGAGCCATCGCGGAGGTGTCCAGCCAGACCGGCACAGTGTCAGGTTGATACGCGAGAAAGCCGAGCGGCGCGGTTTTTCCGAACGCCCAGGCGCCGAGCGCCATGACCGTGAAGCGGCTATCCGTGGGAGTCCCGCCGCTCGTCGACGGCTTGCCCTCGAAGCAGAGCACAGGAACCACGAGATCTGCGCCGCTGGTGCTCCAGACGCCGACGTCGCAATACACTGGCACGCTGCTGTAGGCGGACACCTGGACGTTGTCGCGCTGCCCGGGCTGCCGGCCCAGTCCTGCGAACCGCACGGAATAGACGCCGGCAGATGCCCGCGTTACCTCGATCGTCCCGCCGCCCGAGGTGAAGCTCGTCCCGGCGGGTGGCGCATACGGACCAGCGGCGGTCGGTTGGTCGGCGAACGCATATCCGAATCGGCTATCGTCGCCCGAGACCCCGACGGTTGCCGTTCCCTTCTTGCCGTCTACCTCGCACGTGATGGTCACCGTGCGGCCACCGACCAGCGCAACCATCTTGCCGTTTGCGTCAACGGAGAGCGCGGCTGGATCGCTACTGCTCCAGTGCCTCGGCCACCCGGGGCGTTCTCTGCCGTCGTCAGCCACGGCAACTGCTACCGCGGTCGCCGTATCACCAACGAGGAGCCCAGGCGGCGCAGTGATGGTGACCGAGACGATGTGCGGTGCGCCCAATGCGTCTGCGATCGAACGGCATCCGGCAGCGATGACACAGCACGCGAGAATGACGACCAGACCTGGACGCGGCATCGCGACCACCAGCGCTGAGGGTTGTCCGGGCAGAAATCATAGCACACCGCGGTCGCGTCAGCTACGGCGGCCAGGCCTGCAGTTGGTTTGTTGCGCTTACCGCGCCCCGGACGTCGCCGCCTTCTTCTTCGCCGCAGACTTTTCGAAGTGCGTCCCGAACCAGTCGAACATCCGCGTCCAGTGGTCCCGGAAGTCCGGCTCGTTCCCGGCCCGGCCCGCGCCATGCCCGGCGTCGGCGTACTGCACCCACACCGCTTCCTTCCCCAGCCGGCGGAGCGCGTAGTACATCTCGCGCTCGTTGGTGTCCGGCACGTTCCAGTCCTGCTTGCCGGTGAGCATGAGCAGCGGCGTGTGGATGCGGTCGGCGAACATGACGGCCGAGTGCTGGATGTACTTGAGCGGCGCCTCCCACAGCGTCGCGCCGATGCGGTCCTGCCCGTTCTCCGCGGCGCTGTAGTTGCGCGTCCCGATCTTCGGGCTGTCGCCGAGGAAGGAGATGATGTTCACCTTCCCGGAGATGTTCACCGCGGCGGCGAACCGGTTGGTCTGCGTGATCAGCAGGTTGGTGGCGTACCCGCCGTAGCTCGTCCCCTCGACGCCGAGCTTCGTTCCATCCACGAGGCCACGGTCCTCGAGCGTGTTGATCGCGTCGGTCACGCCCTTCACCCACGCTTCGCCGGGGTAGCCGATCTGCAGGTCCACCGACGGGTGGAAGACGAACCACCCGCGCGCGGCGAGCAGGTTCATGTTCTCGTTGAATCCGTTGTCGAAGAATGTCTCGTAGATCTCCGCGACCAGCGGGTACTTCGTTCCGGGCTGGTAGCCGTACGGATAGTACAGCACGCCGTAGAGCTTCTTCCCGTCCGCGTCGCGATAGCTCACCAGCTCCGAGTGCGTGAGCGCCACGCCGTCGAGCTGCGGATTGAGCCTCGTGATCGCGTGCGCGTCGGCGAGGTCACGGCCGGCGGTGTACACCTCGTTGGGACGGTCGCCGTCGGACCGCTCGAACACGAAGCGCGATCCGTCGTCGGACACGTGCCAGCTGGAGTAGAGATTGGTGTCGATCGCGAGGTCGGCCGCCTGCCGCGTAGTGAGGTCGTAGCGCTCGAGTCCGCGCGCCCAGCGGTCCCTCGCCGAACGGGAGACGAACAGGTAGCGCCCGTCGCGGCTCCATCCGGCGAAACCGCGTGTGGGCCGCGTGGCAGTGTCGGCCTCGAACGGATAGACGAGCGTCATCGAATCCGTGCGCGCGTCGAGGAGGTGGTAGCCGTCCTTCGCGCTCACGAGCAGTGCGCCACCGTCGGGCCGCCAGCTGACCAGCGCGTACGCTGTCCTGGTGGTGTCGGTCTTCGCGGTGTCGGGCTTCGCGGTGTCGGTCTTCGCGGTGTCGGTCTTCGGCTCCGGCTTCCGGTACTTCGCCGTGAGGTTTCGGGCGCTGTCGGCGTCCAGCCAGCGGACGAATACGTTGCCCTTGTCGGCCCAGGCGAACGCGGTCGCGCTGTCGTTCCATCGGGGCATCAGCCGGTGCTCGGCGGGCTTCACCAGCGTGTCGGGCCGTGCGCCGGCGGCGAGCGTGAGCTTGAAGACGCCGTAGGCCGTTCCCGAGTTGTTGTCGTACGCCGTCTTCTTCGGTTCCGCGGTGGAGTAGGCGAGGTACGAGCCGTCCGCAGAGAACTGCGCGCCGCGGATCGGCGTCTCGGGCAGGAGCTCGCGCACGGCGCCGTCGCCCAGGGTGACGATGGCCGGAACCTGCCGGTCGCCGAAGTTGCGCACCGCGTCCCAGGAGAGGAACGGTTCCCTCGCGTCCTGCACGACGATCGGTCCTTCGGTCAGCTGCAGAAATGCCGCGCGCGCCTCGGCTGCCCAGCCGTCGGGGCGGAGCGTCGTCAGCACCGAGTTGCCGTCGGGCGCCCACTCGAGCGGCGCGTTGGATGCGATCTGCTTCGTGGTACGGACGGCGATCGCCCGCGTGCGGTTGGCCGCGACGTCGGTCACCTCGAGCACCCAGTCGTCGCCCTTCATGAGGTAGAAGGCGAGCTTGCTCCCGTCCTTCGTGAACGTCGCGCCGCGCACCTGCACCTTGCCGGGGAGGATCGCGCGCGACTGCCCGGTGGTGGCGTCGATCAGCTGGAACTCCGCGATCGACGGCGTGACGTAGGTCGGGTCGCCGAAGCGGGCGTTGTCCACGCCGAGCGCGTCGCGTCGCACGCGCACGGTGATGGCCACCCAGCGGCCGTCGCTGCTGACGTCCTCGATGCGCACCGAGCGCAGGTTGAGGTTGTCGTCGATGGTGTAGGCGCGGCCGCTCGTCTGCTGCGCCGGGACGCGCGTGCTGAACGTGACGAGAGCGAATGTCGACCAGACGAGGGCGCGGAGGGCGGAGGGGACGGCCGGGCGGACCGAGTGAGCGGACATGGGAGGGCTCGCGGCGAGGTGGAGGGGGCGACCGGATGGGGAGAGTATGCGACCGGAGGAATGCGTGGGCAACCGGCTGCGCTCACCATCCTTCGGGAGCCAGTCCTTCACCAGATCATCGAGTTTCTCTCCAGCTTTGGCTTCGACGGCCATCGAGAGGAATTCGCTGCCACGGCGTAGAAGCGCCTACAGGTCATTCTGTGATGCGTGGCCTCCGCCCTCGAAGCTCACCTGATGCTCGGGCAGACCGATGATCAATTCCGCACCGGCGAGAGCCGGCGTAGCATCGAGAGCGTCCGCGAGCTCATTCTGCGGTCTAACGACCGCAATTGCTGGTTATGCCGCACCTTGGGCCTCACGCGGCCTCGGGATACGGCGCCACGTACTCAAAGGCGAATACGCGCCGGATGCGCGCCATATCGCGGGCGTTGGCCGTCACGAGCACAACGCCATGCTCGCGGCACGAGTAGGCGAGCAACACGTCGAACGCGAAACTGCGTGGCACCTGCGCGAGCCGGAGCCCCTCGCGCTCTCGGAGTGTGGTCAGGGTGCGGCCCAACGCATCCCACGCCGCCGCGCTCGGGGTGAGCATCCGGTCGCGGCGCGCAAACGGCCCAAGCACCTTCTCCTCAAGCGCCTTGCGATCGCGCGCCGAGCGCGCCCCACCCCGTAGTTCGGCCGCCACCACGCTGCTGACGTAGAGGCCCGGCGCCGCACGCGCCACAAACCTCTGCAACGCGGCTAACGCCGCCGCGTCGCGGCTCGCGTCGATATAGCAGCTCGAGTCCAGCGCGTACCTGCGCACGTTACGCGCGCGGGTCGAGCTCCAATCCCGCGAGCGCGGCAACGCCTTCCTGGACCTCGGCGCGGAACGCAACCATGTCCAGCGCCCGCTCAACCGTTTCGCGTTCGGTCGCCGTGCCAAGCACGGTCTGGGCGCGACGCAGCGCCTTCGGGTCGAGCCAGAACTCCTTCCGCACCTTCCCTCGGCGGCCAGCGGGCCGGCGCGAAGTAGTGCGCTTCGTGGTCGTCATTCCGCACTCCGAATCGTGTACGTACGAATACTACAACCGATCCGTACGAGCGCAAGTGCCGGCGGTTGCGGCATATCGCGTTGCCATGCTGCGGCGGGCTGTCATGGGATGCGTGCGCGCTGGCGAAGCCGAGCGCGCACGCTGCCCGCACGTTCTGCAGCGGCTCCTCATCCACTTTCTCGCGGGCGTCGGCACTCTGATCGTCGCCACGATCGGCGCCCTTCGCGGGCGTCGCGCGCGCGCGCGCGTGATCTTCCGGCGGCTGTGCATCGTGGCGGCGTGGTATTTTCGGTGCCGTGATCCTCGTCTCGGCCTTCACGCCGCAACGCTTCATCACGGCTGGTACCGATCAGTTCGGATGACTGGTGCATTGCTATACAGACTATGCACCTTGACAGCACGAGTGCCGGGACCGGCTACGCGGTGGCCTTTCCCCTCTTAAGCAGGGCGCGTCGCGTCGCCCAACGCGAACACTTCAGCGCTGTGTATCTGCGCGATCAGCGCGGCCATCGGTACACTCCCGTGGCTGAGGCGAGCGCCGTACGGCCTCTCTACCCCACGCCGCCGGCAGCAGCACCACGTTAGGTGGCAGTTCAAACTTCGCGCTCATTCTGAACCAGGAGTTGCGATGACCGAACATGCGGTGGTGATAGCCGGAGGCGGTCCGACCGGGCTGATGTTGGCGGGCGAGCTGGCGTTGGCGGGGGTCGACGTCGCGATTGTCGAGCGGCGCGCCAGCCAGGACGTCATCGGCTCGCGCTCGGGCGGTCTGCACTCACGCACCATCGAGGTTCTCGATCAGCGTGGAATCGCCGATCGGTTCCTCTCGCAGGGGCAGAAGGCTCAGGTCGCGGGGTTCGCCACCGTCCGCTTGGACATCAGCGACTTTCCCACCCGCCACCCCTACGGGCTCGGGCTGTGGCAGAACCACATCGAGCGGATATTGGCCGGCTGGGTCGGCGAGCTGGCGGTGACGTTCTATCGCGCACGTGAAGTGACAGGTTTCGCGCAGGACGACACCGGCGTCGACGTTCAGCTGTCCGATGGCCACTCGCTACGGGCGCAATATCTCGGCGGGTGCGACGGAGGACGCAGCCTGGTGCGCAAGGCCGCCGGCATCGAGTTCCCCGGCTGGGATCCGACGACGAGCAGCCTTATCGCCGAGGTCGAGATGACCGGGAAGCCGGAATTGGGCATGCGCCGAGACGCTCGCGGCGTCTATGGCCTCGGTCGCGTGGAGTACGAGATCCGCAACGGTGAGGTGGTCTACAAGGATGAAGGGACGGTACGGGTCATGTTGACCGAAGAGCACGTCGGCGCCGCGACCGATCCCACCATGCAAGATCTCAGCGAAGGCCTCATCGCCGTCTACGGGACCGATTACGGGATCCACAGCCCCGCCTTCATTTCCCGGTTCACCGACATGACCCGGCAGGCCGCGGCCTACCGCAAGGGACGGGTGCTGCTGGCCGGCGACGCGGCGCACGTGCATTCCCCAGTCGGTGGACAGGGCCTCAACACCGGCGTGCAGGATGCGGTGAATCTGGGGTGGAAGCTGGCCCAGGTCGTCAAGAAGACATCGCCGGAAAGCCTGCTGGATACCTACCATGCCGAGCGCCACCCGGTCGCTGCCCGCGTGCTGCGCACCACGATGGCGCAGGTCGCGCTCATGCGCGCCGACGATCGCATCGAGGCGCTGCGCGACACCGTGTCCGAGCTGCTGAGCATGGACGAGCCGCGCAAACGATTCGCCGCGATGATGTCCGGTCTGGACATCCATTACGACCTGGGCGAGGGCCACCCGCTGCTCGGACGCCGCATGCCCGATCTCGACCTGGTCACCGCCAACGGGCCGCTGCGGGTCTTCACCTTGCTGCACCATGCCCGGCCGGTGCTCCTCAACCTCGGTGCGCCCGGCGGCGTCGCGATCACGCCATGGCGTGATCGCGTTCAGGTAGTCGACGCCAAGTACGATGGTCCGTGGGAGCTTCCGGCACTCGGGGCGGTCACTGCTCCCACCGCCGTGTTGATTCGGCCTGACGGATATGTGGCCTGGGTGGGAGACCTGACCCAGGTGGGGCTCGCCGACGCGCTCACCACCTGGTTCGGACCGCCTGCTGCGGCGTAGCGAACGCGCGTCGAGCCGAAAAGGCTGGTGGAGTGGTTAATGGGACCGGTTGCGCGAGCGCAGCACGCGCAAGCGCACCGCAGCCCCGCCGTCAGTCTGCAATGCGTTGTTAGGCAGCGCTATGAACCGAATGCCAGCTTGAATCGTTCTGTCGGTTCACTGAATACAACGCTCATGGGGTCGAAGGGCGCCGGATTGAAGCGACCCACAGCCCATTGGGCGTACTCAGAATGCTCTGGATGGCGTGGGTTCGCCATCGCGCGGAGAAACTCGGCATATCCGTGGATACCGCCAACGTCCTCCGGCGGGCAGGAGCCCGCGCCCGCGACGCACCGGGGATACCGTTCGCCGACCTCGGACGCGGCGACGCCTTCGTAAATAACGGCGTGCTGCCACTCGTCACCGAAGTCATACAGGTACCGGGCAGGTGGACTGCCCTCTGAGAAATAATCCTCGATCTTTGCTTGCCAACCAGGTACGGAGGGTCGGTCGTCGGGGACATCCTCGTCCGGAATGCCAAGGCGCACCACAACCCCGTGCTTGGGGTGCGAGACCACGAACTCATGCAGGTGATAGTCTTGCCAGCCCATCGCATCCTGGATGGCCACGTGGAGGTCCCAGAATGAGTAGGCGTCAGGGACTTGAATGCGACGCCACACCAGCGGGTCGGTTTCCTGAAGGACGACCAGAAACTGGTGCACGAGTGCTGGCCGCGCCCGAACGAGTCGTGCGCGCGACTTCCGAACGGCCTTCGTCTTCCTGGTCATCATCAAGGGGCGCTGTCTGACGAATCGCGCATAAGCTGCGCGTGGGGGCGGCCGCAATCAAGAAGAAACCCTTCCCTTTCGAGCGGCTGCCCCGACGCGCCACCTTTCCTGCGCCGGTTAGGCAGAGCGGCTTGAGCACGTTCCTCCACCATGGCTAACGAACTCGGATGGCGACCACCTCCACGATGGTGCCCACCTGGTGAATGCTGGCTGCGTCGGGGAGTGGCCGAAGGGTTGCCAGGACACGAAGTCCATTGCGCTGGAAATCCGTCGGGAGGTTGACGGGATCATAAGTGACGTGGTCATCGCCTCGAATGGCATAGAATCCACCCTCGAGACTGTAGTGGAGAACGACGCCGGCCGTTTCACCCGGGCCTGGGCCAGTGGACGGCGTCCTGCAAGCGCTGAATAGTGCCAAGATGAACGGACTGATGAACGCACCAGCAGTTCTCATGGGTCCTCCGAAGTTCGAATCGCCGCCACCGACCAGCGCCGGTCAGGTTCAACTCCTCGTTGGACCGCCCTACCGTTGGGAGTCCCACGCCGGCGTGAGCGAGGCCGTTCCCGTGAGGCTGGCGTAGTGTCGGCCGTCAGCGTCGACGGTGTAGAGACCATCATACCCATCGCGGCCTGAAATAAACGCGACGCGCTTGCCATCCGGCGACCACGTGTAACTCCCGTCATAGGCAGACGAGCTCGTGAGGAGGGAACGCGACCGGTCAGTGAGCCGCACCACGCCTATGTCGTAGTTCTCACCGCTGGCGACCTGAAAAATGATGCGTGATCCGTCCGGCGACCACAGCGGTGGATCCCCGGTCACGCCGGCCCCCACGGTAAGTCGCTCGAGACCCTGCCCATTCGCACCGATGAGGCAAAGATCCCGAGTGTGATCACGGCCGGAAACAAAGGCGATGACGTTGCCGTCAGGAGACCACCGCGGGGCGACGGCAGATGCTGCACTGCTCGTGAGGCGTCGCTCGTCGCGGCCATCGGCGGTCATGACATAGATCTGCGGAGTGGCGCCGCGCGTGGACGAAAACGCCAGATGCCGACCGTCAGGGGACCAGGAGGGGTCGCGGTCCTCACCCGGCGATGCAGTCAGCCGCGTCACTGCTCCCGATGACACATCGACGATATGGATGTCAATGTTGCTGTCCGCGACCGCAGCAAATGCGATGCGTTTGCCGTCCGGAGACCAACCACGCGTTGATTTGGCGACAATGCGTGAGGCGAGGCGTCTTTGGTTCGTCCCATCGGCATTCATGAGCCACAGTTCCCACGTCGTGCCGACCAGGGAAGCAAACGCGATCTGCCGGTGGTCGGGGGACCAGAGCGGGAATCGATCCTCCACATCGCGCCGGGTGAGTCGCCTTTGGTTCCGCCCAGCCTCGTCCATCACGTAAATTTCCCAGTTGCCGTCTCGACGAGACGCAAACGCGATGTCCGTTGATGCCGACCCAACGGAACCGCCGGTTGCCGGCGTGGATGGCGCCAGCGACAACGAAACGGCGAGCGTGCCGACCGCGGCGAAGCTGCTCAATCGTCCAATCATACCGACAGAGTCTGCGGTGTCAGCTGCATGCACCGTTCGCCAACACGCGATTCGCAACCTGGCCTTGAGGATGTGAACATCGCCAAGGTTACCTGCTCCATGGCGGGACGACGCCGAGGAATCGGGCATAAGCAATGAGCTGCCCGAGATGTTCATGTTGGTCGCCGGAGACGACTAGAACCACGCGTGGGAAGCCCATCTTCGATGGCAGCGAATCGGGGATCAGACGTGATGGCTGAACGTGATCAAGCGTCGTCCGGCAGTGCGCCCACGCCGCCTTCAGCTCCGACAACACGGCGGGCTTTCCTGACATTTGCTCGAGTGCACGCATCCTTTCGCCGGGAGCACCGAAGTCCGCCGGCGGCTGCGCCGCAATCGCACGGGGACAGAGGTAGTACCACTCGCCGGCAACGTGCATGAGCAGCTGCGCCACAGTCCGAACTTCTGAGGATGGACGCCACGAGTACTTGTCTGGGGGAATGGCATCTGCGAGGGCGACGACCTTGTCATGAAGCGCCGTGAGATCGCCAGCGAACTGTTGTTCCAGGGGCGCGGTGATGGGCACATTCGCTCCGGAGGATTGTGCGCGGAGCGTGGCGGGCACACCGAAGGCAATGGCACCGAGGATTCTCAGCGTCCTGCGTCGCATCGTGACTGTCCGAAATCTGCCGAGAGGCGTCGACGTTGATGTCGGTGGCCTGCTACCCGGAGGTTCACTGCGCGTTCCGAATGTTGGCTAGCGGTTCTGGACTTAACCTGCGCGGCCCAGCCGCAGGCCGCATCTGCGATCCAGGCTGGTCCGCGCGGGGCATCAAACGCCCATCCGACAATCCGTCGGGCGTACGCATCCAGCACGACGGCGAGATAGCCCCAGCCTTCGTGGGTTTGTTAGGCGCACACTTGAACGGCAAGTCTGCTCGCCCCGAGTCAGTCTCGGGCCTCCGCTCCATGGAAGTCGCTCGTTCTGGCGAGCACGATACCAAACCAGGCAAGCCAAACGCACATCAGCGCCGACGCAAGGAGCCACAAGAGGTTCGCGGGGCCAACGTCGAGCCAGACTCCGAGCGCCCAGCCGGCGAATGACGCGAGTCCGGCTCCGGCACCTACCCCCGCCGACCATCTCGGAAGGAGCCGATGTGGATCCCGGTACTCGTTCCAGGCAATGACCGACACAGCCACCGCGAGCAGTGAGAAGCCGTTCCCGTAGCCCTGCGCGAACGACCACCACGCTTCGAACTGGGCACGGTCCCTGGAGGCCGCGAGGTCCGCTATTACGGTGACCTCGGTGACGGCCGTCGTGAGCGTCCAGAGCGCCCCGACCAGGACCACCGCCCAAGCCGAAATCGTCCGACCAGTGCTCGTCAGCCGCGAGCGACTCACCAGCACGAGAACGGCCGCGATCGCGAAGCAGGAGAATGCGGCAGCTGCGATCCAGTGGACGGCCGCCCACCTCGACGCAGACTCGCCGATTCGGGTCATCTGCACCCCAAGGTCGGGGTGCAGAGGCCCATGGAAGCCCAGCGCGAGGACGAGAAGGAGCGAGGCGCCGGCAAGCCACGCTCCAGCCACTCGCAGATCACTCTGGTCGCTCATCATAGCGTCCTCCGGAATCTGTTCCTGCTCTGGGTCTTGACCCCTCACGGGCGCAGCACACCGTGCGCCCTAACCGTTCAGTTTCAGCTGCGGCGGGACATCATATAAGAGCACGGCGGAACGCGCAGCGTACCGCCGTGCCCACCTTAGCCCCGCCGTCTGCTGCAAACCTTCGTTAGGCGGCGACCTCACTGGACGTGACTGAGCTCCGGTGGAGCCAAGCCAAACACAGTGCCTGCGAAGTTCCCTATCCTGAGGCTACGCCGGCGTCGCGGTGGCGCAAGGGCGTCAGCTTCGAACGCGAGCAAATCCAGCGCACCGCTGTTGGACAGTGCCTTTCCGCCCTCGAAAATCGGCCGCTGTTCGCTTTCTCTGGAAGCCTCGTATGGAGCGCGAAGTAGCCGAGAGGAACGGTCAGTGGTTCTGCACGATGGCCGCCATGGTACGACCAAGGAAACTGAACAGCGATTCGAATCGACCCTGCGCTTTAGTCCTCGCGCCTTCGCGCGGGACGCCCTGACCCCTGGCGATCACGTAAATCTTGCCTGTCCCATCATCGATCTCGAATGCGCCGGTTCCGAGCACGCCGGCACTCTTCGTCACGGTGCCCGCGACCCGTACTGTCTTGCCTTCGTACTTCTGTGGCTGATCAAGCAGGTCTCGGATGCGAATCGTCCCTGCGCACGCGTTCATGCCAATTAGCACCATTCCGAGCATCAGGCTCGCTCGAAAGCGGCGCGCGAAAACCGTAGTCATGTTGCCCCCCTGCCGAAAGCAGCGCGGGCCACCGACGCGGCCGCTTGAGCTCCGGAAAGATCTCGTCGAGCCGGGACTCCCATCGCAGGTTGCCTCGATCGACCAACAGATCGAGCAGGCCTGCCGTCGTCGCCTTCGTGTCGGATCCGATGTGGAACAAATCGCGCGCGCTGGCGGGCGTTGAGTTGCCGATGCGTCGGACGCCTACAACGGCGAGTCCGAGAACGGAATTTCGCGAATCTCGTTGAGTCGAGCCAGGTCATCAACAGGGATGTCATCTCCAGGGAGGCCTGTTGCCGCATTGACCACAATAGCGGTCAATGCGGGCAAGTGGCTTTCGTTACAGAAGTAGGCGACGTGGCCAAGGATGCCGGCGAGCACACCTGCCGCGGGCTTACCGAACATCAGCTTCGACAAGCCCTCGTAGGTCGTGGTTTGTCGGTTCATCGCGCACCCGACGAGAATCTGCCATGCCTGCACCGCTCTCGCGGGCTGGGACGCGTGCGGGTTGAAGTTCGGCGTCATCGGCATGCTCGTCCGAGTACCTGCTCTGGATCTCGTAGCCGCCCAACGCGGCGCAAACTGCGGATTGACCGGCAGCGATAGAGTGCAGTGACCCAGAACGGACCGCAAGGAGTTCGCGCCCCCATCCGGGCCCGTTGCATTGGATACGCAGAACCTCGCGCATCGCACACCCCTTACTCCCTCCCCCCCGCCGTCCCCGCCACTACCGCATTCCGCGCCGGCGGCTCCACCCCCAGCAAGTTGTGCACGAAATAGTCCCACCGCTTGTGCTCCCCGTACGCCGCCGTGATCCCGCGCCGCCCGGCCCCGTGATCCTCCCCCGGCACCACCAGCAGGTCGAACGTCTTGTTCGCCTTGATCAGCGCGTTCACCACCTGCATGGTCGACGACGGATCGACGTTGGTGTCCAGCTCCCCCACCACCAGCAGCACCTTCCCCTGCAGCCGGTACGCGTTGTCCACGTTCGACGACGCCGAGTACTGCGGCCCGATGGGCCACCCCATCCACAGCTCGTTCCACCAGATCTTGTCCATCCGGTTGTCGTGACACCCGGCGTAGCTCACCGCCACCTTGTAGAAGTCGGGATGGAAGAGCAGGGCGCCTAACGAATTCTGCCCGCCGGCCGAGCCGCCGTAGATCCCCACCCGCGTGATGTCGTACGACGGATACTTCGCCGCCACCGCCTTGTGCCAGAGGATCCGGTCGGGGAACCCCGCGTCGCCGAGGTCGTGCCAGGCGACGTCGTGGAACGCCTTCGACCGGTTATTGGTCCCCATCCCGTCGATCTGCACCACGATGAACCCCAGCTCGGCCTGGCGCTGCATGTCGAGATTGAGCCCGAACGTCTTGGGCACGAACGACCCCTGCGGCCCCGCGTAGATGTTCTCGATGACGGGATACTTCTTCCGCGGATCGAAGTTGGTGGGCCGGATGATGACCCCCCAGATGTCGGTCGTCCCGTCGCGCCCCTTGGCGACGAACACTTCGGGCGGACGCCACCCGGCCGCGCGCAACGCGGAATCGTCGCCGTGCTCGAGATCCATCACCACCGACCGGTCGCGCGTGCGCCGCAGCTGCGACACCGGCGGGAGATCGACCCGCGACCAGGTGTCCACATAGTACTGATGGTCGGGCGACCAGCTCACCGAGTGCATCCCGTCGGCCTCGGTGTACGGCGTGAGCCCGGTGCCGTCGAAGTTGATTCTATAGTAGTGCAGGAAGTACGGGTCCTTCCCCGGATACATCCCGCTGGCGCGGAACCAGATCTGCCGGTGCTCCACGTCCACGCTGTCCACCGCGCGCACCACCCACTCGCCCTTCGTGATCTGGTTCTTCACCGCGCCGGTCACCCCGTCGAACAGATAGAGATGGTTCCATCCGTCGCGCTCCGACATCCAGATCACCTCGCGACCGTCGTCGATGTCGTAGCGGAACTTGTTCCCGTGATCGGCGGGATTGCGCGTGATGGTGCGGTAGTTGAAGAAGGTCTTCGGCTCCTCGGAGATGACGGCGCGCGGCGCGCCGGTGTTCGCGTCCACCTCGATGACGCGATAGACCTGATGTCCGCGCTGATTGTACTCGAACGTGAAGGCCCGGCTGTCGCGCCTCCAGACCGGATTGGAGATGTCATACGGATTGGGGAAGAGCGCATTGTCGACGAGCGTCTCGCGCTTCGCCGCCACGTCGAACAGCACCGGCTGCTCCAGGTCGAGCACATCACCCGGCTTGAGGTAGAGCCGCTCGCTGTACTCGGGCTGGATCTGGTCCTCGGGCGACGACGCGACGTAGTGCACCATCCGGCGATAGCCCGGTCTCACTCGATAGGCGACGAGATGACGCGAATCGGGTGACCAGGTGATCGATCGCAGCGCGTAGGCGTTCCCCTCGGAGCCGTCGAGCGAGAGGGGCGTGGCGTTGCGCGATCCCGCGGCGCGCACGAAGACGTTGTAGTTCTCGATCAGTGCCTCCCACTTGCCGTCGGGCGAACGGTGCGGCTGGTCGGCGACTGAACGATCCGCGCCCGGCACCCGCACCCCCGCCACGCCCGAAGGCGCCGCCGCCTCGACCGGCCGGCACCGCCGTCGAGGCACCGCACTGGTAACTCGTGAGGTCGCAGCGCCAGACGCTCCCCGGCGCGGGCGGCCCGAACCCCACCCCTGATGCGTCGCCCGGCTCGCGCAGAGTGAACTGGATGGCCCGGCCACCATCCACGTACGTGAACCCGTTGAACGGCAGCGTGACGCCCGTGTACTTCGCGTTCCGCGCCGCGGAGAGCGCGGCCGCCAGACGTTCGTGATCGAACGCCGGCGCCTTGGCGTTCGACGCGACGTTCACGCGCACGAACTCGAATCCTCCGCGCACCGACTTGCGGTACCAGAAGCTGTCGTTGGCGATCCACGTGGGATCGCCGGGCGCGTTGACGACCAGCCCGTCGAAACGGTCGCCCACCGATTCGGCGCGCTGATAGTCGGCCGCGGTGCCCTGCGAGAAACGGCGGGCGGCGGTCGCGACGGCGCCGCCGAGCACGAGGGCGGCGACAGAGAGAGAACGTGACGCGCATGCTCAGCTCCGGATGACGGGCAAAATGAGGATGCCGCGATTCTACGAAAGGCGCCTCGGTGGCGCCACCGTGGCAGAGTGGACGGCCGATAGGGGCGGCTGAGGGCGCGGTGACATTGGCACGATAGGGCGATCATTGTCGCCGGTTGAGCAGAGACTATGCGTTCGACAGAAGCCCACGCCGATGGATCCGACTTTTCTTAGACGCCTACCCAAGTGATCTGCCCTGGCGCGAGACTGGGTAGCGCGGCGAGGATCGCCGGTACAAGAGGTCGGAGATCGGTGATGCGATTCGAGCGAGCGCGAAGTACCATCACCGCGACCACGAACCTGGGCAAGTCTTGCTGGAACGCGAGATTTCGGTCCACGGTGATGAGAACCTCGAACATCTGCGTTCGCATGACGTCCAGGAGCGCCCCGTTTCGCTTCCCAGCCCACCCTTGGGATGTAACGTGAGATACGTCGTGGCCCACGAGGTCACGCCCGAGCCGGCGTGGCACGCATTCGTCGAGGAGAATGCGCAACCTGAGTCAGGCGGCGCTGGCCCGCTTGAGAAGCATCTCCTTCGCTAGTTCGAGGACTGCAATCGCCTGTTCCCGTGTGACGCTTGGGAAATCCTCAAGGAACTCGTCGAGTGGATCGCCAGCCTCCAGGTAATCCAGCAATGTCTGAACGGGCACGCGCGTGCCGACAAAGACGGGAGTGCCGCCCATGATCTCGGGGTCGGTGTGGATCGGGAGATGCTCGACGGTCATGCTTGCCTTCCGGTGACGGTCACCTGAAAACTACGCCAGAAGTGGTGGGGTGTCTAATGTCCTACTCGTTCAGCGCGCTCACCCGCACCTCGGCGTGCCCCGACCGATCGTACCGCACGCTGACCCGCCATGGCTGGCAGCAGACCTGACAGTCCTCGACGTACTCCTGCACCGCGCCGCTCCCCGGATCGAGCGCGATCTCGACGGGCGCACCGCAAGACGGACACTCCACGGTGGCGTCCACGTCCGCGGTGCCGTCGCCGAGCGGAAAGTCCCGGTCGAGATCGAATTCGTCGTTCGTCGCCGTTCGAGCGCATCGGGATATCCACGGAATGAGTCGCCGGAGTGCTACACCGAAGCATTCCCTGGTGCCCCTGCGGCCGCATCGAGCTGAACGATAGCCGCGCGCGCCGGACCACCGGCATATTGTCGGCATGCGTCCCGTCATACGCCATCTGACTCCCTTCGCCCTCGGTGCGAGCCTTCTGTCGCGCCGCGTGGAAAAGTCAGGGATTCGACGAGTGGATCATCCGCGCCAACGCGGCCGACTCCGCGGGCCACTTCGCCGAGGCCGCGCGTCTGTACGAACGCGCCTACGCTACGTCGGGCTTCGACCCCACGAGTCTCGCATTGGCCGCGATGAGCGCCGCAAAGGCCGGCCAGAACAGTCTCGCTCTGGCCGACCTGCGGCGCGCGATCGAGCAGGGATTCCTCCGCGCCGATTTCCTGCGCTACCTGGAAGGCGACAGCACGTTCGCCCGCATTCGGGCCGATCCGCGCTTCGAGGCGATCCTGCAACTCGCCCACCGTCGTAATGCAGCGCTCGATACCACCCTGCGCGCGGAGCTGCTGGTGCTCGCCGACAAGGATCAGCAGAATCGCGCCGGCATCGAGGCGGTCATCACGCGGTTTGGAAGCGCCTCCCGCGAAGGCGACTCGGCGATGAAGGCGATGACCGCCGCCGACGCGCCGCTGCTCGCGCGCCTCAAGGAAATCGTGGCGGCGCACGGATGGCCCGGGCGCAGCGTGGTCGGCGACGACGGCGCCCATGGGGCCTGGCTGATCGCCCAGCACGCGCCGGCCGAGTACCAGCGACAGGTATTGCCGCTGGTGCAGGCGGCGGTGCGAGCGGGTGAGCGCGCGCTCGGAGACGGAGCGCTGCTCGAGGACCGCGTGCTGGTGGCCGACGGGAAACCCCAATGTATGGATCGCAGACGCGATCGCCGGAGCACGGCGGCCCACCCACGCTCGACCCGGTGCTCAACGAAGCCTGCGTCGAGAAGCGTCGCGCGACCGTTGGCCTGGAACCGCTTGCCGCGTACCTGAAGCGATTCGGGATGCAGTATGCGGGACCGCCCGGTCGCTGTCCCTGAGGCGTCCCACCGCGTCGCGCCGTGCGGCGCTTCCGGGATCCGGAGCGCGCCGTACGTTTCAGCCGGCTCGCCCGACACGTGGGCTGTGCGGGCGGGATGCCAAATATCTGCCGCTTCACGATTGCGATCGACGTGAACGGCCGCACGCAGATCCCGATCGGGAGTCGTGATGCGTTTTCCATCGTTAGGTATTCTGGCCCTGGCCCTGTGTGCCAGCGTCGCGGCCCCGCAGCCGGCGACCGTCATCCTCGTGCGCCACGCCGAGAAGGCAGCTACACCGGCCGACGATCCGGCGCTCAGCGCAGCGGGGAGCCAGCGGGCCCGCGACCTGGCGGCCGCCCTCGCCTATGCCGGTGTGGACGCGATCGTGACCACCCAGTTTCTCCGGACTCGCGCGACGGCGGCGCCGCTGGCGCACGCAATCGGCCGCGAGCCCATCGTCGTGGCAGCGGGCGCTGACGTGCACGCCCACGCCGAAGCCGTCGCCGCGGCGGTGCGCGCACGACCCCCGGGAGAGACCGTTCTCGTCGTGGGACACGCCAATACCATCCCCGCGATCATAGACGCGCTTGGCGGTCCACGGTTCGCCGATCTCTGCGACCAGCAGTATTCGTCGCTCTTCGTGCTGGAGCTTCCTCCGAGGGGGTCGCCCCGACTGATCCGTGCCTCGTACGGCGCCCCTGATCCGGCGGGAAGCGACGCCTGCACGCACACCATGCGGAGGCCGTGAGCGCCGGGCAGGATGTGGCTCCTCCCGTTGTTCCCACGTGTCGCCCGCATCGCGGCGGCCATCTATTACAGAGTGCGCTACGCCGGCGAGCCCGTCCCGCACGCGGGTCCGGTGCTGCTGGTCGCGAATCATCCGAACTCGCTGCTCGATCCGATGCTGGTGGTGGCTGCGGCGCACCGGCCGGTCCGGTTCCTCGCCAAGGCGCCGCTCTTCTCCGACCGCGCCGTGGGCTGGCTGGTGCGGGGCGCGGGTTCGATTCCGGTCTATCGCAAGGTGGACAACCCGGGCGAGATGGCGCGCAACGAGGACACCTTCCGCGCGGTGTACGCCGCGATCGCCGAGGGCGCCGCGGTCGGGATCTTCCCCGAAGGCGTGAGCCACAGTGAGCCGTCGCTGGTCCCCCTCCGGACCGGCGCCGCGCGCATCGCGTTAGGCGCATATCCCCTGACGAGCGCGGTGTTCCCCATCATCCCGGTGGGGCTGGTCCTCCGACAGAAGGACGTCTTTCGTTCCGAAGTGCTGGTCTTCACCGGGCGGCCGGTGGCCTGGGACGATCTGGCGCTTCGTGGCGTGGACGACACCGACGCGGTGCGCGAGCTCACCGATCGCATCGCCGAGTCGCTGCGCCAGGTCACGCTCAACCTCGAGCGGTGGGAGGATCGCCCGCTGGTGGAGTTCGCCGAGCGGATCTGGGAGCTGGAGTTCGAGGCGGGGCGCGATCCGGCGGAGCGGCTGGCACGCCTGGACGTGACCACGCGCATCCTGGCCGAGGTGCGGCGGTCGGAGCAGGCCGCGGCGCTCGCACTGGCCAGGGAGATCGAGTCCCACCGGCGACGCCTCGCGCGCCTCGGGCTCCGGCCCGCAGATCTCGGGGCCGACGTGGGACTCTCCCGCGGACTGCTGTGGGCGGTGCGCCGACTGCATCTGGCGATTCCGGTGGCGCTCGCCCTCGCACTGGCGGGCGTCGCCATCTTCTGGCTGCCGTACCGGCTGACCGGGTTTCTCGCGGCGCGCGCGCGCGTCCCCGACGACGTCCGGTCGACCTTCAAGCTGTTGGTGGGGGCGCTGTTCTATCTGGCCTGGACGATCGTCCTTGTGACGGTGGCCTGGCTCGTGGGCGGCGCGTGGACCGCCCTCGCGGTCCTGATCCTCGTTCCGACGGTCGGCATCTCGGCGCAGTACATCCGCGAGCGGTGGCAGTCGGCGTGGAACGACATGCGGCGATTCGTGCTGCTGCGATCACGGCGGGAACTTGTGCAGACTCTCCGTGCACGGCAGCGCGAGCTGGCGATCAGGGTGAACGCCCTCTACAAGGATTTCGCGGAGCGAGGACTGGTGGCATGACGACTGATACGCGGGACGAATCCGCGGACTTCGCGCGATGAGGAAGCTCTTCGCGTTCGTCGGCGCGACCGCGCTCGGCTGGGTCGGCTGGTGGCTCGGCGCGTTCGTCGGTGTCATGACCGCGTTCTTCGTCAGCATGATCGGGACCGGCGTGGGGATGTACGCCGGCGCGCGGATCGCCAGGGACTACTTCGAGTAGGCCGGGATCAGATTCGGGCTCCCCTCCCGGTGGGCACCGCGCGGGCGTATCTCTCACCGCATCGCGGCTCACCAGGGAGAATCGTCATGAGGTCCAGGAGCAGCGCCGTCGGGATCGTGCTCGCGCTTCTGTTCATCGCGCCGACCGGAGTCGTCCGCGCGCAGGGGCACATCACCACGCCGAAGGAGCAGTTCGGGCACGACTTCGGCGACGACTACTGGCTCGCGAACTACCAGCAGATCGCCGCCTACTGGCACAAGCTCGACGACGAGTCCGACCGGCTGGTGGTGCAGGACATCGGTCGCACGGCCGAAGGGCGTACGCAACTCATGGCCATCGTCACGTCGCCGGAGAACCAGCGGCGGCTCGCGCGCTACCAGGAGATCTCGCGCCGGCTGGCGCTCGCCGAAGGCCTCTCCGACGACGACGCGCGCGCGCTGGCGAAGGAAGGGAAGGCGGTGGTCTGGATCGACGGCGGGTTGCACGCCACCGAGGTGCTGGGCGCGCAGCAGCTCGCCGAGATGGTCTACCAGATGGTGAGCCGCACCGACGAGGAGACGCTCCGCTTCCTGAACGACTGCATCATCCTCTTCGTCCACGCCAACCCCGACGGCAACGATCTGGTGGCCAACTGGTACATGCGCAACCCGGTCCCCGAGCAGCGCAGCATGTCGGGCCTGCCGGTGCTGTACCAGAAGTACATCGGCCACGACAACAATCGCGATTTCTTCATGTCCACCCAGGCGGAGACCGAGAACATCAATCGCGTGCTGTATCACCAGTGGTTTCCGCAGATTCTCTACAACCATCACCAGAGCGGCCCCGCCGGGACGATCTTCTACTCGCCGCCGTTCCGCGACCCCAACAATTACAATCTCGACCCGATCCTGGTACTCGGCTTCCAGACGTTAGGCGCGTGGCTCCACACGCGAATGGCGGTGGAAGGGAAGCCCGGAGCCACCATGCGGTCGGGCGGACCGTACGACGGCTGGTGGAACGGCGGCATCCGCAACACCGCCGCCTTCCACAACGTCATCGCCATCCTCACCGAGATGGTGGGGAGCCCCACGCCGATGCGGATCCCGCTGGTCATGCAGCGGCAGCTCCCGACGGCCGACCAGATGTTTCCGGTGCCGCCGCAGGAGTGGCACTTCCGCCAGTCGATCGACTATTCGATCTCCGCCGACCGCGCGATCCTCGATTACGCCTCGCGCCTGCGCGAGAACCTGCTGTTCAACATCTATACGATGGGGAAGCACTCGATCGAACGGGGCAGTATCGACACCTGGACGCCGAATCCGCGCCGCTACGCGGCGGTGGCCGCGGAGATGGCAGGGGCCGGGGGCGGCCGCGGGCGCGGCGGCGGGGGAGGGGGAGGGGGAGGCCGCGGCGGCGGCACCGCTGAAAGCGACATGGCGTTCTGGGCCGAACTGCACAAGCTGGAGCTGCGCGACCCGCGCGGGTACATCCTCCCGGCCGACCAGCCGGACTTCGCCACGGCCACGAAGTTCATCGACGCGCTGCGTGAGACCGGGATTGCGGTGCAACGGGCCACACGCGATTTCGCGGTGAACGGGAAACGGTATCCCGCCGGTTCGTTCGTGGTGATGACCGCGCAGGCGTTTCGGCCACACGTGATGGACATGTTCGAACCGCAGGTGCACCCGGACGTGTTCCCCATCCCCGGCGGTCCGCCCACCCCGCCTTACGACAACGCCGGGTGGACGCTCGCGTTCCAGATGGGTGTGCAGCTCGACCGGATCCTGGACGCGTTCACCTGCCCGTGCGAGCAGCTCACCGGGTGGAACATCAAGCCGTTGTCGGGGCACGTGACGAACGCGCAGGGCGCCGCGGGCTTCTTCATCAGCCGCAAGGTCAACAACGCGGTGATCGCGGTGAATCGGCTGCTCAAGGCGGGTCAGGACGTGTACGCACTGCGCGCGCCGGTGACGGTGAAGGGCACCGTGTATCCCGCGGGCACGTTCTTCGTGCGGTCGCGGGGATCCACGCGCCGCGAGGTGGAACTCGACGCACTCGAGCTCGGGGTGAGCTTCGACGGCGCGGGGATGCCGCAGACGAAGGACGTGGCGAAGCTGCGCGCGCCGCGCATCGGGCTGTGGGATCAGTACGGCGGATCGATCGACGCGGGGTGGGCGCGGTGGATCCTGGAGCAGTACGAGTTTCCGTTCGAGCGGGTGTTTGCGCCCGCGCTGGACGCCGGCAGGCTGAACGAGCGGTACGACGTCCTGATCTTCGTGGGCGGTGCGATCCCGGGGACGGCCGGCGGCCGAGGCGGCCGGGGCGGCGGAGCGCCTAACGCGGCGGACATCCCGGAAGAGTACCGGGCGCAACTGGGGAGCGTGACCGCGGCGAAGACCATTCCGCAGCTCCGGGCGTTCGTGGAGAACGGGGGCACCATCATCGCCATCGGCAGTTCGGCGGCCAACCTCGCCGCGCAGCTCAACCTCCCGGTGCGCAATCATCTCGTGGAGGACGGCCGCCCGCTCCCGCAGACGAAGTTCTACACCCCCGGATCGGTGCTCACCGCGCGGTTCGACACCTCGAGTCCGCTCACCTGGGGGATGGCCGAGCACACCGACGTGTTCTTCGACAACAGTCCCGTGTTCGACCTCGCGCCCGACGCGTCGTCGTCAGGCGTGAAGCGGGTCGGATGGTTCGACACCGCGGCGCCGCTCCACAGCGGGTGGTCGTGGGGACAGCAGTATCTCGACAACGGGGTGGTGGCGATCGACGCACCGCTCGGGAAGGGACGGGTGGTGCTGTATGGGCCGGAGATTCTGCAGCGCGCGCAGCCGCACGCCACGTTCAAGCTGCTGTTCAACGCGGTGTTCGCGGGGGCGGTGCGGTGAGGGCCGGCCGCGGGTGGTGAGCCCGCGGCCACCGGGGGCGTAAACCGTGGGCCGGTGGGCCGTGTCTCATGAAACGACACGCGTCGATGTATCCCGTCCCCGGCTGAAGAGCATCGCATGCCCACCGAAGTCCATCTCACCGACCTTCAACTCGCCGTGGTGCGCACTCTCTGGGAGCGTGGCGAGTGCACGGTGCTGGAGGTGCAGGAGTCGCTCCTGCCCGGGCGCCGCCTGGCGCTGACCACCGTCGCGACCATTCTGAGCCGCCTGGAGAAGCGCGAGCTGGTGAGCCATCGCCCGGAAGGGCGGCAGTTCATCTATCGGGCGAGGGTCACGGAGCCGCAGGTGCGGCGCTCGATGGTGGCGGAGCTCACGACGCTGCTCTTCGATGGGAGCCCGGCGGCTCTCATCAGCCATCTGCTGGCCGATCGCGAGATCGCCACGCGGGATCTCGACGAGGTCAAGAGGCTCATCGCGCACGCCGAGCGTACCGCTGATGCCCCCGGTCTTCGCTGAGACGCTGCTCCGGTTCGCGCCGGCGACTCTGCGCGGATCGGCGTGGGTGACGGGGTGGCTGGCGACCTATCTGGTCCAGAGCACGCTGCTGATCGGTGGCGTGTGGGCGGTTTCCCGATCAGCGTTAGGCGGCCGGCTCGGCGCGGCGCGACTGGCGACCCTGTGGCGGGTGGCGCTGCTTGGCGGCGTCGCGACCGCGACCCTCCAGGCCGCCGGCGTGCTGGCCCCGCTGTCCGGTACGGTTCCGGTGATGCGCGACGCGAGCGCCGCCGTTCGCCTGATGGTCGACGCCGAATCGGGCGCGGGCGCACCCTCACCGCGCAACATGGTCGCGCACGTCACGATCACGCCGGGGTGGCCGTTGTGGGTGGTGCCATGCTGGGTGGGGGGCGTGGCGCTTGGTCTCGGGTTGTTCGCGCTGGCGAGGCGTCGCCTGGCGCGTGCCCTGGCCTCGCCGGTGCCGGGTGAGCACACGATCGTGTCGGCGGCACTGCGCGATCTCTGCCGGCGTGCCGGGATCGATCGCCGGGTGCACGCGGTGGTGGTGCGCAACCTGCCCAGTCCCGTCGCGGTTGGAGCGAGCGAGATCTACCTGCCGCAGAGGGCCCTCACCGAGTTCGATCTGGTGCATCTGGAGAGCATCCTCGCGCACGAACTGGCTCATCTCGTACGGCGCGACGGTGCCTGGCTGGTTCTGGTGCGGATGGTGGAGGTCGTGTTCTTCTTTCAGCCGCTGAATCGTCTGGCGCGCCGGCGCATGCTCGATACCACGGAGCTCGCGGCCGACGAATGGGCGGTGGCGCTCACGTCGCGACCGGTGACGCTTGCGCGGTGCCTGGCGCACGTGGCGGAATGGACGGTGGCAGGTGTGGGCGTGACGGTCCCGGCGATGCTGGAGCATCCGCGTTCATCGTTGCTGGTCCGGGTACGGCGCCTGACGACGCCGGTGCAGCCCGGGTCTCCGGTTCGGAGTCCCGCGGTGCACGCGTCGTGGCTCGCCGCGCTGGCATCACTCGCGCTGCTGGTGCCGAGGGCGGCAATCGGCGGCTCGCAGCCGACCACGGAAGTCGAGGGGCAGCGGGTGGTGATGTGGACCGATGCGGGGCCCGCCGGGACGCACGGTGTTCTGCGTGTCCGCACGGCAGACAGCGGCACGGTGCTGATTCACGTGAGGCGCCGCTCTCCGTGACCTCCGTGCTCTCTGCGGTAAGGAAGTGATTTGAACCGCGGAAGCCGCAGCGCACTTTCGACGGCGGAATCAGGCTTCGGCTTGGCTTCTCGGCGACCTCCGTGGTGACGAAACGCGCGTTTCACCGCACGGACCGAGATCGGCGCCACCCGTGTGGGCATCCCGACGATCACACGTCAGGAGAAACCCGATACCGGGACCGGCGGCCGGCCGGAGCATTCCGAAAGGTCCTGTGTCCCGCGCGGTTGCCTCCATAGTCGTACCACCGAAGGACCGAACGCCGAGTTCGTCGTGACTTCCATTCGTGCCGACTTTCGCGCCGCCTGGCGAGGCCTCGCCCGTCATCGCGCCTTCTCTCTCGCCGCAGTCGCTACCGTCGCGCTCATCATCGGCGCCAACGCCGGCGTGTTCAACGTCGTCAACGGCATCCTGCTGCGGCCGCTGCCCTTCCCCAGACCGTCACAGCTGGTCGCGCTGTGCGAGTTCCCGGAAAAGGAACGCGATTCGTTCTGCGTGACGTCGCCGCCTAACGCGGCCGACCTCGGCAGGGAGAGCAGCACGCTGGCAGCGGTGGGACTCGGCCGCGACTGGCCGGTGGTGATGCGTGGACCCGACGGCGCCGTGAGCGTAACCGGCGGACTCGCGTCGCCGGCGCTGTTCACACTGCTCGGCGTGCGGCTGGAACGCGGCCGCGCGTTCGCGCCGGACGAGATCGGCGCCGGCGCAAAGGTGGCTCTCGTCAGCCACCGCTTCTGGCAGGAGCAGCTCGGCGGGCGCGCCGACGTGCTCGAGCACCCCGTGATCCTCAACGACGAGACACGCACCATCGTCGGGGTCCTCGACCCCGATGTGCGCATCCCGACCATGGAAGACATCGACGCCTGGCTGCCAATTCCGTTCTCGCCGAGCAGCGAAGAGAACCGCACGTGGCGTGGATTCCGGGCGTTTGCGCGGCTGAAATCGTCCGCGACCATCGACGACGCGCGTCGCGATGTCTCCCGACTCGCCGGTGGATTGCAGACCACCCACTTTGCCGACAAGCCCGACTGGGGGATCGAAGTACGCCCGGTGCAGGACCTGATCATCGGATCCGCTCGCGGCACACTGCTCACCTTCCTCGGCGCCGTGACCTTCGTGCTGCTCATCGGCTGCGCAAATCTCGCGAACCTCTACCTCGCGCGAAACGCCACCCGCGCGCGCGAGTACGCCCTCCGTGCGGCCCTCGGCGCCCCGCGATGGGCGCTGGCGCGTGGCGTGCTGGTGGAGAGCCTGGTCATCGCCGTGGTGGGCGGCGCCCTGGGACTGTTGGCCGGCACGTGGCTGAGCCGCCTCTTCGTGGCGCTGGCGCCGCGCGACATTCCCCGACTCGACGCCGTGCACGTCGACGCCCGCGTGACCGTGTTCGTGATCGGGCTGTCGCTGCTGACCGGACTGCTGGTCGGCGTGCTCCCGGCCATTCGCAGCGGACGCGCCGACGTCCGGTCGCAGCTCGGCGACGGCGTTCGGACGTCGTCGATGCGGGGCACCCCGCTCGGCCGATTGCTGGTGGCGCTCGAGATCGCACTCGCGGTCGTGCTGGTGACCGGGGCCGGCCTGCTGATCCGTTCCCTGGCGACGCTCGGCGGATGGTCGCCGGGCATTCCCCTCGACCGTGTGACCACGACCTGGCTGCTGGCGTCGCAGAGCAAGTATCCGACGTCGGCCGATGTGGCGCAGTTGTTCGCGCGCGCGCGTGATGGCGTCGCCACGCTGCCGGGAGTGGAGGCGGCCGGAGAAGCGTCCGCCGGTCCGCTCTTCGGCGGCACCGAAACCGACCTGGCGATTGCCGATGGTGCCCAACCCGCCGAGCAGGTGCGCGGCACCGTGCGCTGGTTCGACGTGGGCCCCGGCTACTTCGCCACCCTCGGTGTGCCGGTGGTGCGCGGCCGGGATATCGCGGCCACCGACGTGGCGGGTGGACCGCTGGTCGCGGTGATCAACGAACGGCTTGCGGCCCGATTCTGGCCGAACGCCGACCCGGTGGGCCGCCGCCTGCGGCTGCCTGACGACAGTGCGACGTTCGCAATCGTGGGCGTGGTGAAGGACGTCCCCGCCGCCAACCCGAATGCACCCGTCGAGCCGCAGATCTACTGGTCCAACCGGCAACGACCGCGGTGGGCGACGTACCTGATCATCCGCACCGCCAACCCGGCGGCGATTGCCCGCGAGGTCGGTGCATTTCTCGCAACCCTCGATCCGGATCTGCAGGTCTCCTCGTTCGCCACGCTCGCTGCCCGCGCGCAGCGTCAGCTCGTCCGGCCGCGGTTCAATGCGGCGGTGATCGGCATCTTTTCCGGACTGGCGCTGGTGCTGGCGATCATCGGCGTCTATGGGCTCCAGAGCTACACGGTCGCCCAGCGCACCCGCGAGTTCGGTGTCCGAATGGCGTTAGGCGCCACGCCGTCGATGATTCTGCGCGAGGTGCTCCGCACCAACCTGCGGACCACGGCGGTGGCGCTGGTGGCCGGCGGGGTGGCGGCGGTCTGGCTCGCCGGCACGCTCACCCCACTGCTGGCCGGCGTCTCCCCGAGCGATTCGGTGTCGCTCGTCGCCGCGATCACCATCCTGGTGGTGGTGAGCACAGCCGCCAGCCTCAGGCCCGCGCAGCGCGCCAGTCGCGTGGACCCGGTGCAGTCGCTGCGCCAGGACTAGAGTCGGCGACCGGCGCATCGCCGACCCGTGCTGCCGCGATCGCCGCACCTGCTGCGGAGAAAATTCGAGTCTGACCCCATTTTCGGGCACGCCCTCATCGGTCGTCGGCGCCGTCCACGTCGCCGTGCCAGCGGCGATGCAGCGCGCGCTCCAGCGGTCCCCCCATCAGCAGTACGATCAGTATCGCCACGAGCGCCGAGAGTGTGAGCTCCCACTGACCTGCGCCGCAGGCAATGCCGAGCGCGGCCGCGAGCCAGATCAGCGCCGCCGTCGTCAGCCCGGCGATGTTGCGCACCGTTTCACCGCGCAGAATCACCCCGGCGCCGAGAAACCCGATCCCCGTCAACACGCCCTGAACGACACGCGCCACGGCCGTCCCCTCGACCACACCGGTCATGGTGGCGAATGAGATGCTGACCATGGTGAGCAGGGCCGAGCTGAGTGAGACGAGCGTCATCGTCTTGAGGCCGGCGGGCTTCTCGTGCAGCTCGCGATTGATACCGAGCACCGCACCGATCAGCATCGCCGCGCCAAGCCGCAGCACGATGTCGCCCAGACCGATCGACGTACTCAAGGGATGCACTGGGGGAGCCTCGTTCGATTCGGATGGTCGACCCTACGACCACACCGGCGGATGGCGGTCTCTCCACGGCACCGCCGCTTCGAGCTGAGCCGCTAGGCGCAGCAGCGTCGCCTCGTCGCCGTAGCGTCCCATGAAGTGTACGCCGATCGGGAGACCGTCGGCATTCCACGAGAGCGGCAGCGACATGGCCGGCTGGCCGGTGATGTTGGCGAGCGGAGGCCAGGGAATCCAGTCGAAGATCGTATCGGCCGCCCGCTTGAGCGCGCCCATCAGGCGCAGCACCACCCCGGCGTGCATCGCACCGAGCGTCTTCATGATGGCGAGTTCGCTGGCCGGGGGTTGCAGGGCGCCGTGGCGGAAGGGCGGCGTGGCCACGGTCGGTGTGAGCAGCACGTGCACGCGCTCGAAGAACTCGCCGATGCGGCGGCCGGTGCGCTGCAGATAGCGGAGCGCCGAAGCGTAGTCGCCGCTGGTGATCTGCTTGCCGAGGAGGCCCAGCGCCCAGGTGGGGGCTTCGACGTCGCTGCGATGCACCGGGCGGCCGAGCGCCACGCGTGCATCGGAGAATTCGGCGCGCACTTCGCCGCAGATCAGCGTGAGGAACGCCAGGTTGAACTCCTCCCGGCTCACCACCGGTGCTGATTCGACCAGTTCGTGGCCTAACGACTGCAGCATGTGGACGGCGTCAGCGACAGCCCGCTTGCAGTCGTCGTGGACGTTGTGCCCGAGAAAGGGATGGGTGGTGAAGGCGATGCGGAGGCGCCCGGGAGGGGCGCCCACCTCCTGCGCGAACGGACGGTCCGGCGGAGCCGCGAAGTACGGGGCGCCGGCGTCGGGCCCCGACAGGACGTCGAGCATGGCGGCACTGTCGCGCACCGTGCGGGCGAGGACGTGCTCCACCGCGGCGCCGCGCCACAGTTCCCCCTGGTCCGGCCCGGTGGGGTTTCGGCCACGCGTCGGCTTGAGGCCGAACACTCCGCAGCACGACGCGGGGATGCGAATCGATCCGCCGCCATCGCCTCCGCCGGCCACCGGCACCATCCCGCTCGCGACGGCAGCGGCCGATCCGCCGGATGACCCGCCCACCGTCCGCGCGGTGTCCCACGGATTCCGCGTCGGCCCGAACAGCTCGGGTTCGGTGTACGGCACGAGGCCGAATTCCGGCGCGTTGGTCTTGCCGACCACGATCAGCCCCGCACGCTTGAACCGCCTGACGATTTCGCTGTCGTGCGGGGCGATCCAGTTCCGAAACAGACGGCTGCCGCTGGTGAGGGGCTCCCCGCCATAGAGGGAGGTGAGGTCCTTCAGCAGCATTGGAACACCGCGGAACGGCCCGTCGGGCAGATCGCCATCGGCGTCGGCGAGCGCGCGGTCGTACATCTTATGGATGACCGCGTTCAACGCGGGGTTGAGGGCGTCGATGTGCTCGATGGCCGCGGCGACGAGCTCACGGGGAGCCACACGTCCTGCGCGCACCAGCTCGGCGAGACCGGTCGCATCGTACGAGGAGTATTCGGGAAAGGGCACGCGGGTTCTCGAGGTAGGAATCAACGCAGAGCTGCGCTCCCGGGCCCACCGATGTTAGGGGTTCGCGCAGCCCGGCGTTAGCGAGGGGCGTGGGGGCGGTGTAGGTTCAAGGCCACGGTTGGCCACGGTTAAAGGCCAGAGGCCAAAGGTCAGAGGCCAAAGGTCAGAGGCCAAAGGTCAGAGGCCAAAGGTCAGAGGCCAAAGGTCAGAGGCCAAAGGTCAGAGGCCAAAGGTCAGAGGCCAAAGAAACTTCCGAGACTCGGCGGGTTCGCATGCTTCAAAAAGACTTCGCGTTCGCAATGGCGCTCAGCATCGCGCCATGGATGGGAGTCCCGTTGTCGGCGCAGGCGCCACGCTACGACCTGGTCATCGCCGGTGGGACGGTCATCGACGGTACCGGCGCGGCGCGGTACCGTGCCGACGTCGCCATCACCGGTGACCGGGTCGTCGCGCTGTCGCGCACGCCGATCCCGGCGTCGTCGGCCAAACGTGTGATCGACGCTACCGGTCTGATCGTCGCGCCTGGATTCATCGACCTCCACGCCCACCTCGACCCGATCCTGGTCATGCCCGATGCCCAGAGCGCGGTACGCCAGGGCGTCACACTTGCGTTAGGCGGTCCGGATGGCGGCGGGCCGTATCCCTTCGGTGCCTACCTCGATTCGGTGGCCGCCCGCCCGCTCGGCATGAACGTCGCCTTCCTGGCCGGACACAACACCATCCGCCGCCGCGTCATGGGCACCGAAAACCGCGACCCCACCCCCGCCGAGCTCGCGCGCATGGAGCAGATGGTCGCGGAGTCGATGGGGCAGGGGGCATTCGGCATGAGCACCGGCCTGCGCTACATCCCCGGGTTCTACTCGAAGACCGATGAGGTGGTCGCGCTGTCGCAGGTCGCCGGCGACTCCGGCGGTATCTACACGTCGCACCTGCGCGAGGAAGGCGTGGGCCTCCTCGAGGGCGTCGCCGAGGCGCTGGAGATCGGACGCCGCGCACGCATTCCGGTCGTGCTCACCCATCACAAGGCCATCGGCCGGCTGATGTGGGGGAAGAGCGTGGTCACGCTCCACATGGTCGACTCGGCGCGCAAGGCCGGCACCGACGTGATGATGGATCAGTACCCCTACACCGCGAGCTCCACCGGGCTCAACGTGCTGGTGCCGCCGTGGGCGCTGGCCGGCGGGACCGCCGAGCTGCGGAAGCGTCTCGCCGATCCCGTGCTCAAGGACAGCATCACCCGCGGCGTGGTGGAGTATCTGCTGAACGACCGCGGCGGTGGCGATCTCAAGCGGGTTCAGTTCGCGCGCGTGGGCTGGGACGCGACGCTCAACGGCAAGACGCTCTACGACCAGGTGGTGCGGGAGGGACTGCAGCCAACGCCGCAGAACGCCGCGCCGCTGGTGCTCGATGATGTGCTGAAGGGAGGCGCGTCGATGGTGTATCACGTGATGGACGAGGGCGATGTGAAGCGCATCATGGCGCATCCGATGACGATGATCGCGAGCGACGGCCGCCTGACGAGACCCGGAGACGGCGTCCCCCATCCCCGGAACTACGGCACGTTCCCCCGCGTGCTCGGCCACTACGTGCGCGACGAGCACGTCCTCACGCTCGAGACCGCGGTGCGCAAGATGACCGGCATGCCGGCGGCCCGGCTCGGGCTCGCGGATCAGGGATGCCTGCACGAGGGCTGCATGGCGAACATCGCCGTCTTCGATGCCGCCACCGTGCGCGACGTCGGAACCTTCGACGATCCCCACCACTATGCCGAAGGGATCCCCTACGTGATCGTGAACGGCGTCCCCGTGGTGGACAAGAACGTCTTCACCGATGCGCGTCCGGGCCGCGTGCTGCGCCGTCCGCCGGGACGGACACGGAGTGGAGGCGGTAGTTGAGAGACCGGGCTGCCCTGGCCGGCGCGGACGCGACGGGGCGCCGGAGGACCTGAGCAGATGAGTCAACAAGCGGAACGGACTCCAGCCCGCGAGTGGTCGATCGTCAAGCGTCGCGACTTCGTTCGCGCGACGGCGCTCGGCATCGGCGGCGTCTGGCTGGCGCGGAGCGGACTGGCAGCTGCCGAGTGCGCGCGAGCCGGAGTCGCCGAAGTGCTGGTCGCCGAGTTTTCGGACGCGGGGGTGCGCCTGCGAACGGTCCGGGTGCCGAAGGTCGTGAAGTCGGAGCGCGCCTGGGCCGCGCAGCTCTCTCCGCTCGCGTTCGAGGTCACCCGGCACGGTGACACGGAGATCGCGTTCACGGGCGCGTACTGGAATCTCCACGATCGCGGGCTCTTTCGTTGCATCTGCTGCGGCACCGCGCTCTTCTCGTCCGAGCACAAGTTCGACTCGGGGACCGGGTGGCCGAGCTTCTGGCAGCCTATTGCCAGCGAGAACATCGACGGCCCCGCCAACTGGCATCCCAGAACGCCTGACGAGAGCGAAGTGCGTTGCAGGCGGTGCGATGCGCACCTGGGCGACATGTTTGACGACGGTCCGCGACCCACCGGCCGCCGCTACTGCATCGATTCGGCGGCGCTGCGCTTCGTGCCGATCGGGTAGCGGCGGCCGGTGGGTCGCTGGTTGCGGCTACGTCTCGTGCCAGTGCGCGAGCTCCGCCCGGACAAGCGGGTGCACTCGAAGCAGATACGCCACCATCACACTGGTGGCAACGAACCCCGCGCCCCAGAGCTCCACGTCGGAGAAGGACTCGCGCAGCGGCTGCGCCAGCAGCTGGATGAAGCCGAAGATGTGAAACGCCACGAACAGGAAGAAGAAGATCGCCAGGTACCAGAGCTGCGATCCGCGGTCGGCGATGAATGCCAGCCACGCGCCGATGATGCCGAGCGTCATGAAGACCAGGAGGTGGGTCCCGTTGTAGGCGAAGATGTACCCGGCCTGAATCTGCAGCTGCGCCGGATCGGTGAGGCCGTAGAACAGGGAAGCGCCGAGGAGGGCCGGCGTGTAGAACGCGGAACGTCCGGCGGCGAGATTCACGACGGCGAAGACCACGGCCACGGCGATGTGTCCCAGGACGCCGGCAACCAGACCCTGTTCGAGGATGGTTCGAGTCTCGACCTTCATGATTGCCTCCCGGCAGTGGAACTCCCCAGGCCATAGGCGAGAGTAGCGGCGGCGCTCCCGCCGCTGCAGCAACCGTGGATGCGATATGTGGCGGAGGCAATCGGGGAACGGCGGGCGGCGTGTCGGGTTCAGCCTGACCGAGCGCGGCCACGTGCGGTATTGTTGGGGTGTCCACGACCATCACCCGCATATGACCAGTACGATCCCGGCCGGCAAGCGCCCCGGAACATCCGACCTCATGCCCCAGCCGCGCCTTCGCGGCAGTCGGCGGCGTGGCTATCTGGCGGCGGTCGCGGGCCTGCTCGTGGCGACCGGCACACTCCGTCAGAACGGACCACCGGCGTTCGAGGTCGTGCAGCCCGACCTGTTCGCCGCGGGCGGCGCGCTCACCAACGCGTTCGCCGACTTCGACGGCGACGGCGATCTCGATCTCTTCGTCGGATTCAATGGCGCGCCCAACCGGCTGTACCGCAACGACAGCGGCACCTTCATGGAGGTCGGAGCGGCGGCCGGCGTGGCCGATGCCCATCCCACGCGCGCCGCGGCGTGGGGCGACTTCGATGGCGACGGCGATCCGGATCTGCTGGTGGGATTCACCCCCGCCGCCGGATCCGTCCTGCGCCTTTATCGCAACGACCGTGGCCACTTCACCGACGTGACCGCCGCTGCCCGGCTGCAGCGCGACTCGGGCACGGTGCGCCAGCCGGTCTGGATCGATTACGACGGGGACGGCGATCTCGACCTGTTCGTCGCCTTCCGCGACCGGCCCAACGCGCTGTACCGGAACGACCGCGGCCAGTTCACGGACGTCGCGCGGCCGGTGGGGCTCGACGATCCCCGGCGCAGCGTGGGCGCGGTGTGGTTCGACTTCGACGAGGACGGCGACCTGGACGTGTACGTGGCGAATATGGATGCCGACGCGAACGGGCTGTTCCGCAACGACGGCGGCCGATTTGTCGATGTGGCGGCCATCGAGGGCGTGAACTGGGGCGGTCGCCTGCCTGACGATTCCACCAACGGGACGGTCCGTCCGTGCGCCGCCGACGTGGACGGCGACGGGCATCTCGACCTGTTCGCCGCCAACTATGGACGGAACGGGCTGTTCCTCCGGCGGAACGGCTTGCGCTTCGAGGATGCGTCGGCGGCCTGGGGCATCGGCATCGACTCCCGCTACGACGCCTGCGCGTTCGCCGATTTCGATCACGACGGCCGGCTCGACCTGTACGTGAACGGCACCGTCACCGGCGGCGTGAGTTACCGCGATTACCTCCTTCGCAACACCGGCACGCGCTTCGAGGACGTGACGCCGCAGAACATCGTGACGCTCCAGGCCGATCATGGTGTGGAGTGGGCCGACTTCGATCGTGACGGCGACGAGGATCTGGCGCTCACCGGATCGCGGCCCGACGGCATGCACTATCTCCTGCGCAACATGCTCGCGCCGGACGCGGCGGCGCGCTCGCTCGCGGTACGGGTGCTGGACGACTCGGGGCATGCCACGCGGAGCGGCGCCGAGGTGCGGCTCTACGCCAGCGGAACCCGCCAGTTGCTCGGCACGCGGCTGGTGGACAGCGGGTCGGGGTACGACGCGCAGAGCGACATGCCGGTGCACTTCGGGCTCGCGACGCCCGGGCACGTGGACGTGGAGGTCACCTACCCGTCGGGCACACGACGGGTGACGGCGCTCGGGCGCGATGTCGACCCGGCCGAATGGCACGGCAAGGAGCTGGTGGTGCGTATTGGGCGGTGAGCGGCGCGGCAATGTCCGTACCGCCTTCGCTGTCGGCCGGCGCGCCGGCCGCCTGCTGAGGCCATCGCGAATATGGTCGTGACGGCAGAGGCCCAATCGGTACACCCACACCCACGGGGGCTGCTGCGGGTCCTCGGATCGGCGTTCGCGCTGGCGATCGCCATCGGTGCGACGATCGGCGGCGGCATCCTCCACACGCCGGGCGACGTGGCACGGCAGCTGCCTGACGTCACGCTGTTCCTGGCGGTGTGGGTGTTCGGCGCGGTGAACGCGCTGCTTGGCGCCACCGCCTACGCCGAGCTGGGAACGATGATCCCCCGGTCGGGGGGGATCTACACCTTCGCGCAGCGCGCGATGGGCGACGGCGTCGGCTTCTTCGTGGGCGCCGCCGACTGGATGAACTGGTCGGTGTCGTCGGCCGCGCTGATCCTGCTGATCGGCGAATACCTCGGCGTCCTGATCGCGCCGCTCGCGGGACACCCGACGCTCACCGGGTTCGCGGTGTTCGCCGGCATCGTGCTGCTGCAATTGCGGGGCGTGCTGTGGGGCGGGCGCATGCAGGAGGTGACCAGCGTCCTCAAGACCGTGGCGCTGGTGGGTCTGATCGCCGCGGCGTTCTTCCTTCCGCACACTGCGATCGACGCGGGTGCGGCGGCGGCAATGCCGGGTGGATTGGCGATGGTGGCCGCGCTTGCGCTCGCGATGCAGGGGATTGTCTTCACCTACGACAGCTACTACGCGGTGGTCTATTGCGGAGAGGAAATCCGCGATGCGGGCCGCGCCATCCCGAAGTCGATCTTCCGGGGGCTGCTGCTGATCATCGCCATCTACCTGCTGGTGAACGCCGCCTTCGTGACGATCGTGCCGATATCGAGCATGGCGGGAGATGCGTTCGTCGGCGGGACGGTTGCGCGCGCGTTGTTTGGAGCGCGTGGCGACGCGATCATCCGGGCCGTCATGATCGTCTCGGTCATCGGGACCGTGAACGCGCAGATGATGACGACGCCCCGCATCCTGCTGGCGATGAGCCGGGACGGGCTGTTCCCCAGACAGGCCGGGCTGGTGAACGAGGGCGGGACGCCGGGGGTCGCGATGCTGCTGAGCGCCGCGGCGATCGCCGCGTTCCTGTTCACCGGGTCGTTCAACGCCGCGCTCGGCGTCGACACGGTGTTCATCATCGTCGGCTACGTAATGGTGTTCGTGTCGCTGTTCGTGCTGCGTCGCCGCGAGCCGGACGCGCCGCGACCGTATCGCGCGTGGGGATACCCGTGGGTGCCGGGGCTGGCACTGCTGTTCGCGCTGGTGATACTCGCCACGCTGGTGTACGCCGATCCGAAGAGTGCGATCATCACGCTGGCGCTGATGGTGGCGAGCTGGCCGCTGGCGCGTTTGATGAAGAGGGTAGTGAAATAGGGCAGCTATCAGCGATCAGCGGTTACCAGTTCAGGTCATGGCCTTTGGCCTTTGGCCTATGGCCTATGGTCTTTGGCCTGTGGCCTGTGGCCTATGGCCTGTGGCCTTCTCCCCGGTCTACCCCTCAAGGGCGTCGCGAACAACCGCCAGATGCCCATCGGTCAGTCCGTTCGAATCGAAGAACGAGACGCCGCGCGCACCACCGTCCCGGGCTGCGCGGATCGCCACGCCTAACGATGATGGATCGAGGTCGGGAAGGTACAGGCCGGCGTACAGCGGCTCGGTGGCCGGCAGCGCGCGCACGCCTTCCCGCGCCGCCCTGCCGATCCACGGAATGTCCTCCTCGTAGAACCCGTGGTAGAGCATCGGGAAGACGGCATCCAGCGGCCACTGGTCCCAGGCCTGCCTGACGAGCTTCCGGGCGATGGTGGGCGTGGGGAAGACCGCGGCGGTGATCTGCTTCCCGCGCCCGCGCACCGCGCCCGACAGCTCGCGCACCACGCCGGTGATCGAATTCCACCGGAACTCGCGCCACGCCTGATCGGCCGAGGGATCGGGCAGCTGCAGAGGATCGGTGGCCGACTGGGCGCGGAACGCCGTGCGGCAGACCTCGCAGTAACAGAAGTCGTACTCCGGCATCTCGTGGTCCTGCACCAGGCGGTACTTCGACCACAGGCCCCTGGGGAGGATCACGTCGGGGTGACGGATGTAGTCGAGGTGCACGCCGTCCACCCCCGGATGGGTCGCCACCTCGTCCACCACGCCGCGCAGATACTCGCGGACCTCGGGTCGCGTGGGACAGAGCCACTGGTAGTACGGGACGTACGGGGGGTGATCCAGGCTCGACTCGCCTTTCCGGTTCACGTCGAACCACTCGGGATGGTTCTTCTTCACCCAGTCGTCGCTGCTGCGATTCATGATCCACGTCCAGCGATGGAACCGCAGTCCCTCGGCGTGCGCGGCATCGGCCAGCGTCGTGGTATCCCCGCCGCCGACCAGTACGCCCGAGATGCCGGCCGCTCGGAAGCGCGCGAAGCGCGCGCGCCATTCCGGGGCGGCATCGCGGGCATTGCCGTGGACCCAGGTCCATGCCGTGAAGTCCGCGGCAGCGGCGCTGCCGGCGTACCGACCGGACCCGGGGCCGGTGGTGGCGGCCGCGGCGCGCGCTGCCAGCCACGGTGCGACCGTCGCGCTGGCCAGCGACGCACCCAGCTTCTCGAGGAATGTCCGTCTTCGCATCGGTGCCTCCGTCCCGCTGATCAATAACCGCCTGTCGGGCGCCCGAGGGATAGTGCCGGGAAAGCTCGACCACGGACTCCGCATCCCCTTCCGGCATCGCCCGAGCCGCGTCAGCTACTCCCGCCAGAGCCTCCCGTCGGCCCGGATGTGCCAGCGACCGTCACCGCCGGGCGCGGGCAACGACGCGCCCCATCCATCGCCCGTCGTCACCAGCACCAGGTTGCGTGCCTCCGCCGCCATGCCTAACGCGACCGGATCTTCGGCGTACCGTCCGTGGCGCTGCCGATAGGCCCGCTGCGCGTAGTATACGCGGCGGAGCGTCCACTGTATCGCCCGGGTGGCACTGTCGGGGGCGGTCGCGCGCCCGAACCACACCACCCCCCACATCTCGGGCATGTGCATGTTGATCGCGCCCTGCGGCGACCAGACCCAGTTGTGCTCGGCGAGCGGCTTGCCGGTCACGCGATCCAGACGCTTCGCGTACGATCCCGCGGTCGTGTCCACGTCCCACTCCACGCGCGAGAAATTCACCCGCCACGCGTCGCCCTCGCGCGGAGGCACGGCAGTGCGGCCCGAATCCGCGACCGACGTCCACGGAATGGCCAGCTCCACGGTCCATCCGCGGTCACGATCGCGCGGATCGTTGAGCGTGCCGTCGAGCGCGACCCGCGCCAGGAGTCCGGCGATGTCGAACGAATCCACTGCATGGCCACCGTCGCGATAGGGCACCGGCAGGAACAGATCCCACGGCGTCGCGAAGGCGTTGATCTCGAGCTCGACGTACCGGTGCGTGTCGCCGTCGGGGTCCACGAACAGTTCGAAATCGTTGTCATGGAAGATGACCGCGTCGCGCTGCCGGATCGTTGCCCAGAGATCGGGCTCCTCCAGCTCGGCGCCGATGTACCAGTACGAGCTGTCGAAGAGCATCTTCATGCGCGTGCGAAACCGCGGTGCCGGTCGCACGTCGCCCTCGATGTCGGTGAAGTCGGCGGACCACGATGCCCTGGCCCAGGCCGGATCGTCGAGGCGTCCGTCCACCGCCAGCGCTCCGTCGCGGCGAAGCGCGACGTACTCGCGAGGCGACGGCGGGTGATCGCGCCACTCGCGCCGCGGCATCGTCTGGTCCACCGCCTGCGGCGCGCCGTGTCCCGACCCGCACGCCAGCATCGCCACCCAGAAAATTGGGGTCAGACTCGATTTGTCAGGAATTGGGGTCAGACTCGATTTGGCGATCTATTGGAATTGGACCTATCAGGAATTAGCGTCAGACTCGATTCGGCGCTCAATTGAGTCTAACTCCATCCGTGGCTGACGCTTGGGCCGATGCAGTGGTGGAATTCGAGTCTGACCCCAATTGGGCTGAACCAGGTCGAAAGATCGAGTCTGCCCCGTTTGACGAGAATTCGACTCTGACCCCGATTTCGACTAGCGCTGCGACAGCCGGTACAGCAGCACGGCAGCCCGTCTCGTCAGCGGCGCCAGCATCCGGAGATCCGCCGTTTCCTTCTCGGTGTGATCGTCCCATCCCGCCAACCCCACGCCGTCGATGATGTTCGGCACGAAGGGCGCCACGAACGACACGTCGGCGGCGCCGGCCCGCATCGGATCAACCGCCGCCACCGGGCCCAGACCGAGGTCGCGGCTCACCGAATCGTAGAGCGCCAAGAGCCGCCGATTCCCGTCGGTGGGCGCCATTGGGGGATAGCCGTCTTCGAACGCGATCTCCGAGCTGGTGTGCGGAAGGTGCTGCGACACGATCTGGCGCATCGCGGCGCGTACCGATTCGAGCTGCTCGGGCGAGATGGTCCTGATGTCGCCGCTCACCGCCATCGACTTCGCCACCACGTTCGTCTTCCCCGACGCCGACCCGTCGGTGAGCGTGCTGTCGAGCGTGACCTCGGTCCCGCCTAACGCGACGCCGGGGTTGAAGGTGAGATACTGCTGCGACGCCAGCTGCTCGCGGAATGCCTGGAGCACGCGCGCCGATTCGAAGATCGCCCCGGGGCCGATGTCCTCGCGGAAGATCTGCGACGAGTGCGCCGGCGTCCCGCTGGAGCGGATTACCCACCCCCCGGCCCCGCGGCGCGACACCACCGCCGTGTGGGGATCGCCGTCGCCGTCCTCGAACCCGATCGCGTACTTCGCGCCGCGTGCCGCCTGACGAAGCGCGAATCGCGCCGAATCGAGTGGTGCCCCGGACTTCTCCTCGTCGCCGGTGAACACCACGGTGACGTTCAGCCGGTCCAGCACGCCCGCCTGCCGCAACGCCTTGAGCGCGTAGAGCGCGATCACATCGCCGCCCTTCATGTCGATCACGCCCGGGCCCCGCGCGGTCGTGTCGCTGAGCCGTTCGAAGCGCTGGAACGGACTCGCCGGCTCGAACACGGTGTCGAGATGGCCGATCAGGAGGATGCGCGGGCCGGGGCCGTTGTGCTCGGCGACCAGATGCCCCGCGCGCTCGAATGCGGCGCCCTCCACCCAGCGCGTGGCAAAGCCCAGCGCGTCGAACTCGGCGCGCAGCGCGTCCCCGACCTGGCGCACGCCGCGAAAGTTCATCGTGCCGCTGTTGATGTTCACCAGCCGGACCAGCAGCGCCAGTTCCTCAGCGCTGCGGGCGTTCACGGCCTGGACGAGCGCGCGCTCGATGCGGTCGAGCGAGTCGGCGACGGTGCGGGCGGGCGGGCGGGAAGGATGTGTGGCGGCCGGAGCGCGGATGGAGTAATCGACCGGACGCGATCCGCCTGTCGCGGATTTCATGGAAATTCGAGTCTGACCCCATTTCATGGAAATTCGAGTCTGACCCCACTTTCCTCCGGCGATGCCGGCGCCGGAGAGCGTGCATAGGGAGAGGGGCAGGACCGCGGCGGCGATGCGATTCATGCGAGTGCCGGTGAAGTCGTGAAAACCATGCGTCTCCGAACAATCTAGCGCCTTCCCGGGAATCGCCGCCGGGCTAGCTGACAGGCACGCCGAGGACTAGCGTGTAGCGATGCGGCTGCTCAACTTCACGCGCTTGAACAAGGCGCTCGGTCTCTCCGACGTCTACGTGATCTGCGTGGGCGCGATGATCAGCTCGGGCTTCTTCCTGCTGCCCGGGATCGCCGCGTCGCATGCGGGACCGGCGTGGTCGTGGCGTACCTGATCGCCGGCCTGCTGATCGTCCCCGCCATGCTCTGCCAGGCGGAGCTCGCGACCGCCATGCCGCGGGCCGGCGGCGCGTACTACTTCCTCGACCGCACCCTCGGACCGCTGGTCGGGACCATCGGCGGCATCGGCACCTGGCTCACCATGGTGCTGAAGAGCGCCTTCGCGCTCATCGGCATGGGCGCGTACGTCGCGCTGGTCGTGGACGTGCCTGACGTCGCGACCGCGGTCGGGTTCGCGGTGTTCATCGCGCTGCTCAACCTCCTGGGCGCCAGGGAATCGAGCGGCCTGATCCGGATCCTGGTCGTCGTGCTGCTGGTGATCCTCGCGTTCTTCCTCATCCATGGCCTGATCGACGCCTTCTCGGCGGAGACCTCGGCGCAACGACACGCGCGCTTTACCCCCTTCCTCCCCCACGGATCGGACGGCCTGCTCGAGGCGGTCGGTCTGGTCTTCGTGTCATTCATCGGACTCACGCAGGTCGCGAGCCTTGCCGAAGAAGTGAAGAACCCGGATCGCAACATTCCGCTGGGGATGGGGCTGGGCCTGCTGACGGTGACGGCGATCTACGTGGGCGGCGTGTTCATCATGGTCGCGGTGCTCGGGCCCGACCGATTGAGCGGGAGCCTTACGCCGGTCGCCGACGCGGCCGGCGCGTTCACCACCTGGATTCCCGGCCACATCCGGCGCTGGATCATGGTCGGCGCGGGCATCGTGGCGTTCGCCTCGATGGCGAATGCCGGCGTGCTGGCGGCATCGCGCTACCCGCTGGCGATGGCGCGCGATCGGCTCTTCCCCGATCGCTTCGCGTCCACCAGCAGGCGGGGAACGCCGGTGGCCGCGGTGCTGTTCACGTGCGCCATGCTGGTCGTCTTCCTGCTGGTGCTGCCGGTGGAGAGCGTGGCGAAGCTCGCCAGCGCCATCCAGCTCATGCTGTTCGCGCTGCTCAACGTGGCGGTGATCGTGATGCGCGAGAGCCGCATCGAATCGTACGACCCCGGTTTTCGCGCGCCGTTCTATCCCTGGTTGCAGCTGGTGGGGATTTTCGGCGCACTGGTGCTGGTGGCCGAGCTGGGATGGCTGCCGGTCCTGTTCACCGCCGGCGTCACCGGCGCGTCGGTGGCCTGGTACACGTACTTCGCGCGCGATCGGATCGAGCGCGACGGCGCGATCTTCCACGTCTTCGAGCGACTCGGCCGGCGGCGGTTCGGCGGGCTCGATCGCGAGCTGCGCGACCTGATGAAGGAGAAGGGGCTGCGCGCGAAGGATCCGTTCGACGAGATCGTGGCCGCGAGCGTCGTGCTCGACTACCAGGCGCCGGCGGTGCTGTCGGACGTCGTGCGCGAGGCCTCAGCCCGGCTGGCCGGCCAGCTCCACGTGTCGGCGCGCGATCTGGAGGAAGGCCTGGGTCGCGCGGTCGAAACGGGAGAGGCCGCGATCTCGCATGGCGCCGCCCTGTTGCATACCAGACTGGCTGATCGCGACGGCTCGGACCTCGCGATCGCCCGCTGTGCGAGCGGCGTGCAGCCGGCGCGACGCGACCAGCGAGCTGACCGGTCCGGCTGACACGACCGCGGTGCGCGCGGTGTTCTTCCTGGTGAGCGGCGACAGCAATCCGGGCCGGCATCTGCGGATCCTGGCACAGCTCGCCAGCCGTGTGGAGGACGAGACGTTCCTCGACGCCTGGCTTGCCGCGCGCGATGAGCACGAGCTCAAGGAGGTGCTGCTCCGCGACGAGCGCTTCCTCACTCTCTTCGTGCGCGTCGGCACGTCCACGGAATCCATGGTGGGGCGGACGGTGAACCCGATCGAGATTCCCAACGGTGGACTGGTGGCCATGATCGGTCGGGGAGAGCACGCCATCGTGCCCCGCGGACATATCGTGCTCGAGGACGGAGACCGGCTCACCGTGATCGGGAAGCCGGCGGGCCTGCGCAAGCTCGCGGCCCGCTATCCGACCGAGGGTCCGAAGCTCGATGGCGGCAACCAGCGCACCGGCCACTAGCACCGGTCGCATGCGCCGGCTGATTCTCGCGGCGTTGCTGCTGACCGCGCTGCCTGACGCTGCCAGGCTCCGCGCGCAAGCAACCGACAGCGTCCCCGCGGAACGGCTGGCCGCGCGGCAGTGGTACCGCGACGCGAAGTTCGGGATGTTCATCCACTGGGGCGTGTACAGCCTGCTCGGCCAGGGCGAGTGGGTGATGGAGAACCGCCAGATCCCGGTGCCCACGTACGAGTGGCTGGCATCGACGTTCAATCCGGTGAAGTTCGACGCGAAGGAATGGGTCGCGCTCGCCAGGGCGGCCGGCGTCCGCTACATCACCATCACCTCGCGGCACCACGACGGCTTCTCGATGTTCGGCAGCGCCGTGACGCGGTACAACATCGTCGACTGGACGCCCTTTCATCGTGATCCATTGAAGGAGCTGGCCGACGAGTGCCAGCGGCAGGGGATCAAGCTCTTCTTCTATTACTCGCAGCTCGACTGGCACCACCCCGACTACTGGCCGCGGGGCCGCACGGGACACAACACCGGCCGTCCCGAGAGCGGCGACTGGAATCGCTATCTCGATTTCCTCGACGCGCAGCTCACCGAATTGCTCACGCACTACGGACCCATCGGCGGCATCTGGTTCGACGGCATGTGGGACAAGCCCGACGCCGACTGGCGGCTCCAGCAGACCTACGCGCTGATTCACCGGCTCCAGCCCGCCGCCCTCATCGTCCCCAATCACCATCAGGCGCCGCTTCCGGGCGAGGACGTGCAGACGTTCGAGCAGGATCTGCCGGGGGCGAACACCGCCGGCTTCAATACGCGCCAGATCGGCGCGCTTCCGCTCGAGACGTCGCTCACGATGAACAACTCGTGGGGCTTCAACATCACCGACCGCCGCTTCAAGTCGGTGCGCGAGCTGATCGGCTATCTCGTGCGCGCGGCGGGGAACGACGCCAACCTGCTGCTCAACATCGGGCCGCGTCCCGATGGGACGGTCCAGCCCGAAGCCGCCGAGCGGCTGCGCGAGATCGGCAAATGGCTTGGCACGTACGGGCGCTCGATCTACGGCACGCGCCAGGGACCCGTGCCGCCACACGGTTGGGGCGCCACGACCCAGCGCGGCGACACGGTGTTCGTCCACGTGCTCGACTGGCCGGACCGCGTGCTGGCGCTTCCGTCGTTAGGCGCGCTGGTCACGCGGGCGAGCATGCTCGTGGGCGGCGCGCCGGTCGGCGTGTCGGAGACCGATGCGGGCGTGACGCTCACGCTGCCGGCCGGTGGGGCGAGTGAGCCGGACCGGGTAGTGGTACTGGTGACGCGGCGCTGACGCCGTCATTGCATCCTCAGGGGTAGCAGTCGGCCAGTGCCCCCCCTTGACCTGCATATGGCAACCAGCTATGGTTACCACATGTCAGATGACAAGACCAAGACCACCATCTATTTGAACCCCGTGGACTACCGCACGCTCAAGGCCCTCGCCCGCGCACAGGGACGGACCACCGCCGCGCTCGTTCGCGAGGCGGTGGCCGAGTACGCACGCCGGCACTCGGTTCCCACGCGACCGGCCAGCCTCGGCGCCGGCCGCAGCGGCCGCTCGGACCTCTCCGAACGCTCCGAGGAGCTGCTCGCGGGCATGGGGAAGGGAAGCGCCGGGTGATCGTCGCCGATACGGACGCGATCATCGCCCTCGTGGATGCGGACGACGCCCACCACGAGGAGATGGTCGCGCTCTTCGATGACGATCCGGCGGCATGGGTCCTCCCCTGGGCGATCCTGCCCGAGGTGGACTACCTGCTGCTCCATCACGTCGGGGCGCCAGCCGAGCGGGCCTTCCTGGGCGATCTGGCCGACGGCGGGTACAGCGTCGAGTGGGGCGAGCCGGACGATCTGGCGCGCGCACGCGCGTTGTGCGAGCAATACGGCGCGCTCCAGCTGGGACTCGTCGACGCGGTGGTCGCGGCGACCGCCGAGCGGCTCAAGGCAACCGCGATCGCCACGCTCGACGTGCGGGACTTCGGCAGCCTCCGGCTCAAGGGGCGCCCGAAGCTGCTCCCACGGGATCATTAGCTTTCACGGCAGTCGTCCGGACGAATCCGGAGCTGCCCGGCGGACGACCGATCGGGTATCGCGACCCTCATTCGCTGGCCCGAACAGTTCGTGGACCTCGTCCCGTGCAACAGGGAGAACCCGTGACCGTCTCGCGTCGCACGTTCCTCGGCTCCGGCACCGTCGCGCTCGCCGCGTTAGGCGTGGCGCCGCGGATCCCGTTCCCGCGGCGGCGGGTGGCATACGACCTCGTCATCCGGAACGGCACCGTCTTCGACGGCACCGGCGCGACCGGTGTGGAGAGCGACGTCGCCATCACCGGGGACCGCATCGCGGCCATCGCCGGGCGCATCGCGGAAACCGGCACCGACGAAATCGACGCCCGGGGACTGGCGGTGGCCCCCGGGTTCATCGACATCCACTCGCACGGCGACGGATCGATGTGGGAGGATCCGCGAGTGGAATCGCTCGTCAGGCAGGGAGTGACCACGATCGTGGTGGGTCAGGACGGATCGTCGCGCGCGCCGTCGGCTGCGGAATTCGGTGCCGGAGGGGGCGGGGGACGGGCGGGCGGGCGCGGCACAGCGGGAAGCCCCGCGACGTTCCAGGCGCTCTTCTCGGCCATCGACGCGCTGCACCCGGCGGTCAACGTGGCATCGATGCTGGGCGCCGGCACGCTGCGCGGGCTCGTGATCGGGAACGCCGACCGGCCGGCCACCGCCGACGAGATCGCCCGGATGACGGCGATGGTGGAAACCGCGCTGGCGCAGGGGGCGTGCGGCGTATCGTCGGGGCTGGAGTACACACCGGGCGGGTTCGCGTCGCTCGACGAGATCATCGCCCTCTGCAGGCCGCTGGCGTCGCGCCGACTCCCCTACGCGACGCACATGCGCAACGAAGACGACCGCGTGCTCGAGTCGGTGGATGAATCGATCGCGGTGGCGCGCGGCGCGCGCTGCCCGCTCCAGATCTCCCACCTCAAGGCTGAGGGCCCGCGCAACTTCGGAAAGCTGGACGCCATCTTCGCGCGCGTGGCGGCGGCGCGGCGCGACGGCATCGACGTCGCCTTCGATCGCTACCCGTACGTCGCGTATCAAACCGGGCTCACGAACCTCTTTCCCATCTGGAGCCGCGACGGCGGGACCGACGCGTTCCTCGCCCGCCTCACCGATGCGGCCACCGCGTCGCGCATCCAGACCGAGACCCTCGCCAAGGTTGAGCTCATCGGAGGGTGGGACAATGTCATGATCACCAGCGTGCGCGCCGCCGAGGACCGGGCCGCGGAAGGGAAGCGGCTGGGCGCGTACGCGAAGTCGTCAGGCGCCGATCCTTACCGGCTCACCGTCGAGATGCTGTCGCGCAATCGCGCCAACATCGGGATGGTGGGATTCGCGATGAGTGAGGAGAATCTCGATCGCGTGCTGGCGCATCCGCAGGGGATGGTGTGCAGCGACGGCGGCGCGTTCGCGGTAGACGGCCCCACCCGACGCGGCAGCCCGCACCCCCGCGGACTCGGCACCTTCCCGCGCGTGCTCGGCCGCTACGTGCGCGAGCGGAAGGCGCTGACGCTTGCGTCAGCGATCAACAAGATGACCGCATTCCCTGCGTCGCGGGCGCATCTCAACGACCGCGGGCGTCTGGCGGCCGGCCTCGCGGCCGACGTGGTGGTGTTCGATCCGGCGCGGGTTGAGGACCGGGCGACGTACGAGCAGCCGTTCCAGTATCCGGTGGGGATTGCGGCGGTGGTGGTGAACGGTGCGGTGGCGCTGCGGGATGGCGAGCGGCACGGAGACGGGAAAGGGCGCGCGCTCAGGGCTGGGAGGTAGCGAAACGACGATCACCCGTGCCTCCGCGATGCCAGTGGCCAGTGGCCAGTAGGCCGCGCTCGCCCCGAATGGACCGCGGCGCGCACGTTGCGCGGCGCGATGGTTCCCGCTAGGTTTCTCATAGCGACTTGACGCGTCCTCCGCGTAGACAAGTTCCGAAATCCCAGGGGCCTGCCGACTTGCGAGCAGGCCCCTTTTGTATTGGTGGGCGCCGCACATTTGCCTGTTCACAACGAATGATCACAGCACCGGGCCACGCGGATCGAGTAGCGGTGGTCCGTCACTTCTATCGCCTGGAGGGCTGCGTGAAAGAAGACGCGATCGAGCTCGACGGCGTCGTGTCCGAGGTTCTGCCCAGCGCGCTGTTCCGGGTGGATCTCGCCAACGGGCACAAGTTGCTCGCCACGGCCGCAGGAAAGATGCGCAAGTTTCGCATTCGCATTCTCGCCGGTGACCGCGTCACCGTCGCCGTGTCGCCATACGATCTTGGACGCGGCCGGATCACGTTTCGCCACAAGGTGTGAGGAGGAATTCGTGAAAATACCGGATCGGGTCAACGCACGTTGGATCGACACGCTTGCCAATGAGCAGCTGCTCCGGGCTGAGTCGCAGCTGCACGCCGAATTCTTCAAGCAGGAAACGGCCGAAAAGAAGCGATGCCCCTCCGGCTACGTGATGCTGGAGGGTCCGGAACCGCTCGTGAGCGCCTGGCTTCGCTGGAGCCTCGTCAACAACGAGACGCGAACCCGGGGACTCGCCGTCAAGCGCTGAGCCGGGCGGCCACACCTCCGCCTGAGGCGGCCAGCCCGATGCGGCCTGAACCGAACCGCCGCCGCCGGGCCGGGTAGCGCGCAGACACCGGGCTCTTGCCCCACTCCTCTCTACCCGGAGGCAACTTGCGTCGCATCCTCTCCATTCCTGCCGGAATCCTGTCGGCGAGCCTCGTCATGTTCGTCCTCGCCGCGGCGCCGGTGGCTGCCCAGCGCCCCCACATCGGCGTGGGCGCGGGATACAACTTCGAGTCCAGGGACGCGCTCCTCGCGTTCCAGGCGACCCTGCCGATCGTGTCGCGCGTCGACTTCTATCCCTCGATCGACGTCTACTTTCCCGACCGCGGTTCGCGAACGGGCTTCAATTTCGACATGAAGATTCGTTTTCCTGAAGCGACTGGCCCCGACCTCTACGTCGGCGGCGGACTGGGCGTGCTGCACCGCCGCGTGAACGATCACAGCAACACCGACACCGGCGCGAACTTCTTCTTTGGTCTCGAGTCGCGGAGCGCGCCGATCCGTCCTTTCATTGAAGGACGCGCGCTGCTCAACAACAACTCGTCGTTCCAGATCCAGGGGGGTCTGAACTTCACCCTTGGCGGGTCGTAGGTCGCCTGGCGGGGCCGCGGTTCCGTAGAGCCGCGTACAACACGCGACCGCTGAAGCCCGCTCACCCCGGGGGCCGGCCATTGGCTGGCTCTCGGGGTTGGCGCTTGCCCCCTCGGCTGGGTCTGGAGATTGGCGAGGTTGAGGATCTACATCCGCCGCCCCTCAACCGAGCATATCGTGCGCCGGGTTTCGCGCTGGCGCGCGACTCCCCGGGTGCGGCCCATCCTCGCAGGGTGACGCGCGACGCCATCGACCACGGCGCCAACGCCGCATTGCCCGAGCGTGCAGCCGAACGCGGTGCACCGACCGTGAGCGCCGCTGGATTCGGTGCATTCCCGGTAGCCCCTGCCGCAGCGGGGCGGTATTCTAGGCACCGAGCGCGACCGGAAGCCCGGACGCCTCGGCTGCCCGCTGACAGCTGAATAGCTGATACCTGATCGCTGACAGCTGATGACTGGTCACTGAAGACTGCCGTCTTTGCCCGATTCCCTTCTTCCACGCACCGAACCCCTGGCGGGCCGATATCGTCTCGAGCGCGAGCTCGGGTCGGGCGGCATGGCGACGGTCTACCTCGCGCGCGACCTGCGCCACGACCGCGACGTCGCCGTCAAGGTGCTCCACGCCGACCTGGCCGCTTCGTTAGGCGCCGAGCGTTTTCTGGCGGAGATCCGGACCACGGCGCGGCTGCAGCATCCGAACATCCTGCCCCTGCTCGACTCGGGGCTGCTGGGCCAGGACGCGAGCGCCGAGGCGGCCAGGTCGGGCCGGACTCCGGCTCCGACGGCGGCCGGCGGGACCCCGTTCTACGTGATGCCCTACATCGCCGGGGAATCGCTCCGCCATCGGCTCACCCGCGAACAGCAGCTCCCGCTCGATGACGCGATCCGGATCGCGAAGGAGATCGCCGGCGCGCTGGAGTATGCCCACCGGCAGGGTGTCATCCACCGCGACATCAAGCCGGAGAACGTGCTGCTCCACGAAGGCCAGGCGCTGGTCGCCGACTTCGGGATCGCCCTGGCGGTGCGGTCGGCCGCCAGCAACCGCCTCACGCGGACCGGCATGTCGCTCGGTACGCCACAGTACATGGCGCCCGAGCAGGCCACCGGGGAACGGGTGATCGACGCCCGGGCCGACATCTACGCGCTCGGCGCGGTGACCTACGAGATGCTGGTGGGCGAGCCGCCATTCACCGGGCCGACCATGCAGGCGATCGTGACGCGATTGATGTCGGAGGAGCCGCGCTCGCTCTCGGTGCAGCGGCGGACGATCCCCCCGCAGGTGGAATTCGCCGTCCTCAAGGCGCTGGAGAAACTCCCGGCCGACCGGTGGGCGACGGCGGCGGAGTTCGCCGCCGCGCTCGACTCGCCGCAGACGACCGCGTACCGCCCCGGCTACCGCGGTCCTGGCGTTCCGGTGCGAGCGGCGCGCATCTGGATCGCCTCGTTAGGCTCGGCGCTGGTCCTGGTCGCCGCGGTGGCGCTCTGGGGATGGCTCCGCCCCACCGCCAGCAATGATGGGGTGATCCGGCTGTCGTTCGTCCCGCCGCCGGACGCCGAGCTTCGGCTCGAGCGCGCCCGCACCAGCGTGCTCGCCCTCTCGCCCGACGGCATGCGCCTCGTGTACGTGGGCCCCTCGCGCACCACCCGCGGGCTTACCCAGCTCTACGTGCGGGCGCTCGACGACACCCTGCCGACGCCGATCGCCGGGACCGACAGCGGGTCGTCGCCGTTTTTCTCACCGGACGGGACCTGGATCGGCTTTCACCTGGGCGGGCGGGGATTCGGCGGCGGCCGCATCATGCGCGTCCCCCTCTCGGGCGGCGCGCCAATCGAGGTGGTGAGCGGGGCCCAGCCCGGCGCCGCCTGGAGCGACGACGGCTTCATCATCTACGCCAGCGGCCAGCAGCTGCGCCGGGTGCCGGCGTCGGGCGGCACGCCCGACACGCTCGCCAGCCGCGACTCGGCCGGCCCGGCGCGCGGACCCTCGCTGGCTACGCCCCTGCCTGACGGGCGTGGGGTGCTGTTCCGGCGGTGCACCGGTCAGGGCACCGAACAGTGTCGCCTGTTCGTGATCGGTGAGAAGGGGACGCCGCCGAAAGACCTCGGCGTCGATGCCGTCGCGGGGTGGTATCTGCCGACCGGGGATCTGATGTACGTGCGTTCCGACGGCGCGGTGTTCGGCGCACCATTCTCTCTGAGCTCCCTGACGGTCACCGGCCCGGCGGCGCCGCTGCTGGACAAGATCGGCCTCACGATCGACGGGTCGCCGCACCTGGCGTGGTCGAACAACGGGACGCTGGCGTACCTCCCGGGTGAGCGGAACGACGAGAGCGTCCTGGTGGAGGTGGACCGGGACGGAACCGCACGCCCATTGGTCTCCAATCGCTCGACCTTCTTCTCGCCCCGGGTGTCGCCCGACGGCCGCAAGGTCGCCGTGCTCATTCCGGACTCGCGCAACCGCCGCGATGCGCACATCTGGATCGTCGACCGCGCAGCGCACACCCTCACGCAACTCACCCGCGCGGGCGACGAGGATCCGCCGGGCTGGTCGCCGGACAGCCGGCGGATCGCCTTCACCTCGCAGCACGAGGGACGCTCGGCGCTCTACGTCATGCCCGCCGATGGCAGCCAACCTCCCGATTCTCTCTCGTTAGGCGCCGAGCGGACGTTTCCCGTGCCGGGGATGTCGCCGTGGTGGAGCAGCGGGAGCGAGGTGGCGGTGGCGCTGGTGACCTCTCCGGCACAGCAGGCGACGGCGCCAGGAGGCGGACCGCCAGTTCGGCCGAGCGGTCCGGACTCGGCGCACGTGGTGGTGGTGAACGCCAACGGCGCGGGCACGCCGCGTCAGGCGGGGGCCACGCCGGGTCGGATTTTCGGCGGGCGCGTGTCGCCTGACGAGCGGTTCGTGGCGTACGGATCGAGCGAGTCGGGCCGGTCGGAGGTATACGTACGGCCGCTGCACGGCGAGGGCACGCGGCTGCAGGTGTCCACGGCCGGCGGAACCGAGCCGGTGTGGGGGCCGCCGGGCGACGGTGCCCGCACGCTGTACTACCGGAGCGGGGATTCGCTCTACGTGGCGCAGTTCTCGGGCACCGACTTCGCCGGCGGTGACGTCGCGCACGGCGGTCCTGGCCGACTCCTCGTCACTGCTGGCCCGGCCGGGGACGAACTTCGACGTCCTGCCCGGCGGCGGCTTCGTGATCGTCCGTCCGGAAGCGCGCGCTCCCGAACCGGCGATCGTCCTCAACTGGTTTGCCGACGTCCGCCGGCGCCTGGCGGGCGCCCGGTGACCGGCAGTTCCGCGGCTGCCTGACGAGTGAGCACGACCGCGGAGATCCGGGAGACATCCGTGCGCCCGGAACTGGGGCGCGATGACTGATCCGGATCGCCCGGGCGGCCTCCACCGCGCGATCCGCCTGCCCCATGCCACCGCGATGGTGGTGGGGACCATCATCGGCGCGTCGATCTTCGTGCAGCCGTCCGAAGTCACCACCCAGGTGCACTCGGTGTCGTGGGTGCTGCTCGCCTGGCTGGCGTCCGGCGCGCTGACGCTCATCGGCTCACTCGTCTGCGCGGAACTGGCGTCGACGTTCACGCGCACCGGCGGCGTCTACGTCTATCTGTCGGAGTCGCTTCACCCGTCGCTGGGGTTCCTCTGGGGCTGGGCGATGTTCCTCACCATGCACTCGGGGATCATCGCCGCGATCGCGACGGTGTTCGCGCGCTACGCGGGCTACTTCCTTCCCTTGGGCACGGTCGGGGGCCGCCGTGGTGGGCATCGGCATCATCGTCGCGCTGTCGGCGGTCAACTACGTTGGGGTGAAGCAGGGGAGCCGGGTGCAGACTGCCTTTACCGCGGTCAAACTCGCGGCCGTGGCGCTGATCGTGGTCGTTGGCGTCGCCCTGGGCAGCCGGGTGCCGGAGCACTTCGTCGGGCGCGAGCGCGGCGACCGGGGCATCGGCGGCGGATTCCTCCGGGCGATGGTGGCCGGATTGTTCGCCTACGGCGGCTGGCACATGGTGACCTACAGCGCCGAGGAGACCGTTGAGCCGGCAAAGACGATTCCGCGCGCGCTTGTTGATCGGGACGCTGGTCGTAACGGCCGCGTACATGGCGATGAACGCCGTCTACCTGTACGTGATGCCGCTCGACAGGGTGGCGGCGTCGACGCGCGTGGCCGCCGACCTCGCCGATACGCTGCTGGGCTCCGGCGGCGGCGGGATCGCATCGGTGATCGTGCTCATTTCCACGTCAGGCGCGCTGACGGGGATCATTCTGGCCGGCCCGCGCGTCTACTACGCCATGGCGCAGGACGGATTGCTGTTCCGGTGGTTCGGCGAGGTGCATCCGACCTTCCGACGCCGCACCGGGCGATCGTGGTGCAGGCGATCTGGTCGTCGCTGCTGGTGGCGACCGGCACGTTCCGGGCCCTCTTCACACGGGTCGTCTACACCGAATGGATCTTCTTCGGGTTGATGGCGATCGGGCTGATGGTGCTGCGTCGGCGCGCGGGCATCACGCGCGGCTACCGCATCTGGGGTTATCCCATGACGCCCCTGCTCTTCGTGATCGTGTCGTTCGCGGTGGTGGTGAACGCATTGCTGTCGAATCCGAAGGACAGCGCGATCGGGCTGGGCGTGGTGTTGATCGGGGTACCGGTGTACTGGGCGTGGGGAAAGCGCTGAAGCCTGGATCAGAAGACGGTCATGCCGTCCCGCCGGGCGCCCCGATACGTCACGGCAGGCCCCACCGCATGTCGAACCCACTGAAGGATGTGCCGCCGGAGGCCTGGAATGTCCCGCGAATCGAGAAGGTCAGCGTGCGGTTCGAAACCGGCGGTGCGGCGAGTCCCGAGCTCCCGACATTCCGCCGGACCTCGCCAGGCCGCGTCCGGGCGCTACTTTCACGACAGCTCATGGCTGATAGCTGTCCCCTGACCGCTTTCCTTGCCCGCTGACAACTGACACCTGTCAACCGCACCCCTTTCATGATCATCGACGTCCACAATCATTACTATCCGCCCTCGTTCATCGACGCCGTCCGGAAAGGACCGAGCGCGTACACGGTCACCGACGACGCCGAGGGGAACCCGGTCCTCGATTCACCGGGCGACCGCAACTTCGTCGTCCGTGGACACCGGGATATCGCGTTTCGCGAAGGGGTCATCGCCGATGCCGGCGTGGACATGCAGGTCATCACCCTCACCGCGCCCGGGACGACGATGGAAACGCCCCAGCGGTCGGCGTACCTCGCGAGTCTGGTGAACGACGCCCTGGTGCAGATCAAGGCGGAGCGGGCGAAGCACTTCACCGCCCTGGCCACCTTGCCCCTCAACGATCCGTCGGCGTCGGAGAAGGAGTTCGAGCGGGCGCGCTCGATTGGATTCGCGGGATGCCTGGTCTACGGCAACGTCGCCGGCGTCGCGCTGCACGACCTGCGCTACTGGCCGCTGTGGGAGCGCGTAAACGACGCGGGGGCGGTGATCCACATCCATCCGAACTACCCGGCGGGTGTGGAAGCGATGGAGCAATACTGGCTCATGCCGCTGGTAGGCTTCATGTTCGATACCACGCTGGCGGCGGCGGGGCTGGTCTTCAGCGGCGTGGTGGAGAAATATCCGAATATCCGCTGGGTGCTCGGTCACCTCGGCGGCGCGATTCCGTACATTGCCGAGCGGCTGGACCGTGGCTACGAATCGTACCCGGAGTGCCGGGTGAACATCGACCGCCTGCCCAGCGAGTACCTGAAGAAGTTCTACTACGATACGGTCAACTTCGACCCGAAGGCCCTCAGGCTGGCGATCGAGTTCGCGGGCGTCAGTCAGTTGCTGGCCGGGAGCGATTACCCGCACCTGATCAGCAGCATGGCGAAGATGAAGGAGAGCATCGGCGTGCTCCCCATCTCGGCGGCCGAGAAGTCGATGATTCTCGGGGGGAACGCGGCCGCGCTGTACCAGGTTGCGGAAGGATAGCCCGGCGGTTCCCCTGCCGTCGGGTCCTCGCATTCCGGAGATCCTCGTTATGCGTTCACTCCTGGTTCCCGCCGTCTGCCTCGCGCTGACTGCTCCGGCCCTTTCCGCCCAGTCCGCGCCGCCCAGCGACCGGTTCACGCTGCGCGACATCTTCGAGCTCGAGTGGGCGGCCGATCCGCAGATCTCGCCCGACGGCCGCCGGGTGGCGTTCGAGCGCGCGGGCTACGACATCATGAAGGACCGCGAGCGGTCGAGCCTGTGGATGGTGAACGCCGACGGCTCCGAGCTCCGTCCGCTGCTCGATCCCGGCCCGGATGGCGTCGTCACCGCGCTGGTCACCCGACGGCACCCGCCTGCTCTTCGTCTCGAGCATCGACGAGCGCAAGGCCGACATCTTCGTCCGATGGATGGACTCGGGACAGGAGGCCAAGCTCACCCACGTGGAGGAATCGCCCGGCGCACTGGCCTGGTCGCCCGACGGCAAGTGGATCGCGTTCGCGATGTTCGTGCCTGACGAGCCGAAGCCGTTCGTGCAGCTGCCCGACAAGCCCGAGGGCGCCGACTGGGGTCCGCCGATCAAGTACATCGACAAGCTCGAGTACCGGTTCAACGGATCGGGCTACCTGCGGAGCGGCCACCGCCACATCTTCGTGCTCCCCGCGGAGGGGGGCACCCCGCGCCAGCTGACCACCGGGCCCTACGACGACGGCGCGCCGCAGTGGACTCCCGACGGCAGCGCCATCCTGTTCTCGGCCAACCGCCACGAGAATCCGGAGTACGACCCAGGCGAGAGCGACATCTACGAGGTCGGGCGTGGCATCGGGCGCGATCGAAGGCGCTCACCACGCGCAAGGGCCCCGACCAGGAACCCATGGCGTCGCCAGACGGCAAGCTGATCGCCTACACCGGATTCGACGACCGGTACCAGGGCTACCAGGTCACCCACCTGTACCTGATGAATCGCGACGGATCGAACCCGCGGATGATCTCCGGCTCCTTCGATCGCGACGTGCAGAACATCAACTGGAGTCGCGACGGCAAGGGCATCTTCTTCCAGTACGACGATCAGGGCGACACGAAGATCGGTCTCATGACGCTGACGGCGCAGGTCGCCACGCTCGCCAGTGGCGTGGGCGGGCTGGACCTGGGACGTCCGTATTCGGGCGGGACGTACTCGCTGGCCGACAACGGCCGGTTCGCCTTTACCCACACGGCCCCCGATCATCCGGCTGACGTGGGCGTGGGCGGCCCGGGCACGGTCGCCCAGCGCCTGACGCGGCTCAACGACGACCTGTTCGGACACAAGACGTTAGGCCCGGTGGAGGAGATCTGGTACCAATCGAGCTTCGACAAGCGGCGCATTCAGGGGTGGATCGTCAAGCCGCCGGGCTTCGATCCGTCGAAGAAGTATCCGCTGCTCCTCGAAATCCACGGCGGTCCGTTCGCCGACTACGGCGTGCGCTACTCGTCGGAGATCCAGCTCTACGCGGCCGCGGGGTACGTCGTCCTCTACACCAACCCGCGCGGGTCGACGAGCTACGGCGAGGAATTCGGCAACCTCATTCATCACGACTACCCCGACCACGACTACGATGACCTGATGTCGGGTGTCGATGCCGTCATCGCCAGGGGCTATGTGGACCCGAACCAGCTCTTCGTGACCGGGGGCAGCGGCGGCGGCGTGCTCAGCGCCTGGATCGTCGGCCACACCTCGCGATTCAAGGCGGCCGTGGTCGTGAAGCCGGTGATCAACTGGTACAGCTTCGTGCTCACGTCCGACGGCCCGGGCTTCTTCTATAGATACTGGTTCCCCGGTGTCCCATGGGAGAACCTCGACCACTACATGAAGCGGTCTCCCATCACCTACGTGGGCAACGTGACCACGCCGACCATGCTCATGACCGGCGAGGTGGACTATCGCACGCCGAGCGAGGAGGTGGAGCAGTTCTACGAGGCGCTCAAGATCCGGAAGGTGCCGACGGCGATGGTACGCATTCCCGACGCGTCGCACGAAATCGCCGGCAAGCCGAGCAACATGATGGCGAAGGTCGCGTACATCCTGGGCTGGTTCGACAAGTACCGCAACGGGCCGGGGCAGCGGGTTGTGCCGTGACCGCATACCGGCCGTGTCCTGCGCGGCCGGTCGATTGTGGAAGGCGCGAGAACCGGGAGCAGGCGTCAGTCGGCCGGCTCGCGTTGACGGGATTGTGACACTCGCCGCTGCGGTGCGGCGCGCAGCAGGAGACAGGATTCACGCATGATTCTCCACGCGCTGTTTCTTCTGCAGGCGGGTTCGGCATCCGTTCCGCAGCGCACTGTCCCGGACCCCGGGGTGATCGCGACCGATCAGCGCGTCACGCCGGCGGGACTCCAGAGTGTGTTCGACGGGCGTGTGGCGGGTGTCCGGTTCGGCAGAACACCCGGCGAGTTGTGGGTGGCCGTGCCCGGCGTGGCGTACCGGCTGGCGTGGCGGGGCAATCGAGTGGTGGCCAGCGCGGCGTTCGACGGACGGCCGGGTGTCCATGGGGTCGCGATCGATCCGCTGAATGGCCGGGCGCTGGTCTCGTCAGTGGGTCGTCTGGCCGCCGATCTGGCGATGTCCCGTCTGCCGGGTGCGCGACCGCCCCGCCTGAGATCGGTGGTGCAGCTCATCGCCTACGCCGGCGACCGTACGGCGCGCAATGCGGCGGGAGAGGACAGCGCCGTGGTCGCGACGACCTCGCCGGCGTTAGGCGACTACCTGGCCGGCGCGCCGGCGGTCGCGGCGCGCGCCAACGCCTTGGCCCACCGGGTGGCGGTCGTCCCGCTCCCGGCGAACGACGCGCTTGCGGTGCTCGACGCCGACAGCGGATCGCTGCTGGCGGCGATTCCACTCGGGGTCCTTCCGGTGGCGGCCGTGGTCGATCCCGGCGGCGCGGTGGCGTACGTGACCAACCTGGGCGGGCCGAAGCCCGCGCCCGGGGAGCGGGCGGCCACCGAGTGCTGCGACCCGATGGCCGAGCCGGTGCGCATCGATCCGCGTGGCATCGCCGGGCGCGGGAGCGTGATGCGCGTGAATCTCGTGTCCGGCAGGGTCGAGCGGATCATTCCGGTGGGATTGCATCCGACCGGGCTGGTGTGGGACCTGCCTCACGCGCGGCTGTTCGTGGCGAACGGCAACTCGGACGACGTGAGCGTCATCGACACCCAACGGGACTCGATGGTCGCGACAATCCCGATCGCTCCGTTCCGCGAACGGAAGATCGGTCTCGCGCCTACGGCCGTCGCGCTCTCGCCGGACGGCGGCACGCTCTATGTGACGCTTGGCGGGGCGAACGCGGTGGCGGTGGTGGACGTATCGCAGCTGATTACCACGGCGCCCTCTACTTCCGGCGCGGAAACGGCGGCACGCACCCGCGACGGTGCCGGCGATGGCGCGATTGGCGGCGCCAGGCTTCGCGGCCTGATCCCCACCGGGTGGTATCCGACCAGCATCGACGTCAGCGCCGACGGCAGGACCATCGCAGTGGGGACCCTGCTGGGCGTGGGCTCCGGCACGGGACAGACCTCGGGTGCCCCCGGGATGCGCGGCCGCTTCGTCCACGCCGTGCGGGGCTCCGTGAATGTCTTCTCCGTCCCCACCGACCCCGAGCTCCAGGCGTACAGCACCTCGGTGGCGCAGAACAACCGGCTGATGCTCGCGTCCGGCCCGGGTGGCGCTCCACCGCCGGTGCGCGCGAGTGCCGCGGCGCGGGCAGTGCCCGAGCGCCCCGGCGAGCCGTCGCGCATCGACCACGTGGTCTACATCATTCGCGAGAACCGGACCTACGACCAGGTGCTGGGCGACGCCGGGAAGGGGGCGAGCGACCCGTCGCTGGTGATGTACGGTCGCGACGTCACGCCGAATGCGCACGCGCTCGCCGAGCAGTTCGTCCTGCTCGATCACTTCTTCGCGTCAGGCGGCAACTCGGCCGACGGTCATCAGTGGCTGACGCAGGCCAACGAGACCGAGTACCCCATGTGGCCGCTCTACAACGGGCGGAGTTATCCCTCGGAAGGGAACGACCCGCTCGCCTACTCGTCAGGCGGATTCCTGTGGGACGCGGCGCTGGCGCGGGGGAAAAGCGTGTCGGTGTTCGGCGAGTACGCCCCGGCGCCGTCGGACTCGATTTCGGGCGTCCGCCGGAAGCTGCTGGCGCAGTATCGCGATTCGCAGCCCCACGACCCGGCGTTCTTCCGCAACGTGCTCCGGACGATGTACCAGACGCACTCGGAGATTCCGTCGCTCGACCGGCTGCTGGTGCGCGAGTATCCGGGATGGACGCAGGAGACGCCCGACGTGGTGAAGGCGGACGTGGTGACCGAGCACCTCCGCGAGTGGGAAGCGCGGGGGACGATGCCGAACCTGGTGATGATCATCCTGCCGAGCGATCACACCGTCGGCACCACGCCCGGATGGTGCACGCCCAAGGCCTGCGTGGCCGACAACGATCTGGCACTCGGCCGGGTGGTCGATGGCCTCACGCACTCGTCGTTCTGGCGATCGATGGCAATCCTGGTGGTGGAGGACGACGCCCAGAACGGCGTGGACCACATCGATGGCCACCGGACTGTGGCCCTGGTGGCCAGTCCGTACGCGCGGCGCGGTGTAATCGACAGCACATTCTACAGCCAGCCGAGCATGGTGAAGACCATCGAGCTGATGCTGGGGCTGCCGGCGCTGAGCCTGTTCGACCTGGTGGCCACCGACATGCGGGCCAGCTTCATCGGGCCTGACGAGAAGCCGGACCTCACCCCGTTCACCGCGCTGACCCCCACCCAGTCGATCTACGAGACCAATCCCGGCCGGACCGGGATCCGCGGGGCCTGGGCCGCCGAGCGAGGCAAGGCCGCGCTGGAGTCGTCGCGGATGAACTTCGCGGATCCGGACGACGCGCCGTCGGATCGGCTGAACGTGATTCTCTGGCACGACGCGCGGGGATGGGGGACCCCCTACCCGGGGGTGCGGCGGTCGCTGTTCTTCCCCCTGGCGGCGGATCTCACGGACGAGGAGCGCGCGGAGCGGCGCCGGCCGTAGCGTCCGGAACTCTCCAGAACCGGGGTGAGTACCAGCGGAGGCGAATCTCCGACCCGGCCGGGATGGGGGATGAGGGGACTCGCGTGTCTCCACCAATGCGGGCGGCGCCGGTACGCTGCCCGCCCGCGCGCGGCGGCTCGCGCGTCGCCAGTCCCACATCGCTCGTGTTCGGAGGCGTCCCATTCCTGCATCATCGTTCGCCCGACTGCGCCAGCGTGCGCGCCGGGAGGCTCCCGTGAGGCGCTCCGGGAGCGGCGCAACCCGCCTGGTATCCGCGGCGCTGGCCGGTCTTCTCGCGGCGTGCTCCCACGATTCGACCACCGGTCCGCCAATCTCGATCCAGAAGAACCCGTGTGGGGCGGGGGGGACGGTCAGTCTCGCCGTCGCCCAGGCCGTGCGCATCGACTGCGGCAACGGCGGCACCACGGTCACGCTCGCGGGCAACGGGGCGAGCTACCTGGTGGTTCCGCAGTTCGCGACCGACCAGGGGCCGAACCACTACGTGTCGTATCGCATGTACTCGGGCGACGTCTCCGCGGCGATTGCGTCGGGAAGCCGGGTGGCGTCGCCGTCGATCGCCGCCGGCGGTGGCGGCGCCGGCTCCGGAGTCCTGCCGCCCATCCATCCCAATCTCACCCAGCTCGGCGCCGATCGCGCGATGCTCGCGCGAGCCGCGCAGCGCGCCTCGGCCGGTGCGGTGATGCGATCGGTGCCGCGGAGCGCCGCGATCCCGGGCATCGCGTTCGCCGTGGTGCCTAACGTTGGGAGCGTTCGCAGCTTCCGCGCCTACTCGGGCTTCGCCACCGGAACGGCGACCTGGGCGAAGGTCGGCGCGCGGCTGGAGTACGTGGGGAGCGACGTCCTGATCTACGTGGACACGCTGGCTCCGGCGAACGGCTTCACGAGCGCGCAGTTGAACAACTTCGGCACCTACTTCGATCAGGTGCTGTATCCGATCGACACCACGGCATTCGGCCCGCCGTCGGACGTGGATCAGAACGGCCACGTGATCATGCTGATGACGAACGTGGTGAACTCCGACACGCCCACGTCGACCTGCAACAGCTCAGGTTACATCGCGGGATTCTTCGACGCCGACGATTTCGACGACGCGTCCAATCCGAACTCCAATCAGGGGGAGATCTTCTACTCGCTCGTGCCCGACCCCACCGGCACCGTGAGCTGTTCGCACAGCGTGGAATCGCTCGGCAACAGCGTTCCGGCGACATTCCTCCACGAGCTGGAGCATCTCATCAGCTACTCGCAGCACGTGGTGCTCGGCACCGGAACACCGGGATCGAGCTGGCTGGACGAAGGGTTGGCCATCGTCGGCGAGGAGCTGGGATCCCTGTACTTCGAGCAGAAGTGCCCGCCACCGGCGTGCCGGACGGATCCCCAGCAGCTGTTCCCCGACTCCGCGCAGGGATTCGTCTCCGACTTCCTCTACGATTCGTATCAGTATGCCCTGCTGCCGGACACGGCGAGCATCACCCTGCACGACGACTCGGAGCAGGGCTTTTCCTGGCGTGGCGGCGCGTGGTTGCTGTCGCGATGGCTCGGCGATCACTACGGTACGGGCGTCTACAAGGCGCTCGAGCGCGGTCCCGCGAACGGCATTGCGGACATCGAGGCGGCAGCGGGGCGAAGCTTTCCGGAGTTGTTCGCGGACTTCGGACTCGCGTTGCATACCGACAGCCTGCCCGGACTGCCACGCACCACGGCGCCCGCGGAGAATCGATTCCTCAGTCGCAACATGAAGCAGCTCTGGGCCCGACTGTACGTCACGTCGCCGGGGTCATCGAGCATACCGTATGAGGATCCGGTGCTCCTGTTCGACATCACGGCAGACACCTCGACGGCCGTGCTCCAACCGGGAACGATGACGTTCTTCCGTCTCGACACACCGGCTAGCGCGGCGACGGTCTCGATCCAGTTCGGGGCTCCCAACGGTGCCGGGTTCGCGGCGTCGCTGAATCCGCAGATGGCGATATTCAGGTTGCCATGAGCCGAGGCCCAAAGGCCCTGGGCCGAGGCCCAAGGCCAGAGGCGGAACGAGCTCATGGGTCACAGCTGACAGCTGATTAGCTGATTAGCTGATTAGCTGATCGCTGATGTCTGACCGCTGAGGTCTGACCGCTGGAACTTGGGTGACTCGCAAGGTGGCCGGAACGTCCTGAGTTCGGGGGCCGCCTGAGCTATATGAGAGACCCACCCCTCAAGTTGGGGTACCTGACCCCCTTTCGGGCCGGCGATTTTTGCCCCATCGTGAATACCCCCCGCCCTCTCGCGGAAGGACGGGGGGCAGGGTGCCCAGCCGGAGTCAGGCACGCTCAGGAATTTCATCTCGAGGTGTTCGGAATGCAGTTCGTTCGCTGTGAGGCATGTGGTGCCAAGGCAATTGTCGCGGCCTCACAGTGCCCCATGTGCGGCCATCATCTCGAGATCCGGAGTAGCTTCGGCGATCTGCTTCCGCTGGTGCGCTGCAAGAGCTGCGGCGCCCAATATCCGCGCAAGATTGGCGCGTGCCGCTGGTGCGGACCGCCGGAACCAAAGCGGCGCATAACGCCGGCGACATGGAGTATCGGCGCCGCGGTGCTGGTGGCGGGCGTCAGCTTCGGTGCCTGGCAGCTGTATCGAACGGGAGACGAGACAGCGGGGCGCGCCGGCGTCGCGCGCAGCACCACAGATCCGGCGAAGACGGTGGCGAAGGTCACCCCGCCGCCGGTTACCGCGCCGAGTCCGTCCCCGGCAATGGACCAGGAGCTCGTGAAGACTGCCGAAGCGGCAACCAACGCACCGCCGATGTCCCTCGCCGATACGTCGCACCAGACCGCGCCGGTGACGGTGGCCCTTGCCGGCACCGACACCATGCTGCCGGCTGCGGGGAACGCGCAACCGCCGAACGTTGCGGCGGCGCCCGAGAGCGTGCTCACGCCCGCGCCTCGTCAGGCACCCGTTGCCCCTCCGCGGGTCGACGAGCGGGCTGCGCGCGAGACCGCCGTGAGCGAAACGGTGTCGTCAGGTGAGACGGCAGACTGGATCGACGCGAGCGCGATTACCTGGGTGAACGTTCGCGCTGACCCGGCGCGCGAATCGGACATCGTCGGCGTGATCTCCCCCGACACGCGCCTCAAGCTCGGCGAATTGCGCGCGGGATGGTATCGCGTTCGCGCCAGGGGAATCTCCGGCTGGGTCGGACGCCACCTGGTCGAGGTGGATTCGACGGGAGTCAGGTAAGGCAGCCGACAGCAAACAGCCAACCGCTGATCGCTGATCGCTGATCGCTGATAGCTGTTCCCGTCTGGCACATGGCCCCGCCCGTGGCGATATTGGCGGTCGACCCCCCGAGTTGGCCCCTGGCCGAGGAGTGAAGATGTCCCGCCCGATCGCTCTGCTGGCGTCGTTCGCGTTGGCGCTCGCGCCCGTTCCATCCTCCGCACAACAGCGCCCGGCACCACCGCCACCGAGATCGTCGGCCGCGCGCGCCGCCCAGGGTCGGGCTCCCAGCGCGCCCATGATGGCCTCGGTCGACAGCGCGCTCTTTCGCGGGCTCAGGTACCGCCTGGTCGGGCCGTCGCGCGGCGGCCGGGTGACCACGGTCACCGGCGTCCCGTCGCAGCCGCGGACCTTCTATATGGGTGTGGCGAGCGGCGGAGTCTTCCGCACTACCGACGGCGGCGCGAACTGGGTGCCGATCACCGACGGCAAGGTCCCACTCGGCTCGAGCGGCTCGATCGCGGTGGCCGAGTCGGACCCGAACATCATCTATCTGGGCACCGGCTCCGACGGGGTGCGCAGCAACGTCTCTACGGGACTCGGGGTGTACCGCACCACCGACGGGGGCACGACGTGGGAATTCGCCGGTCTGCACGACGCCGGGCAGATCGGCGCGGTCCGGATCCATCCCGCCGACCCCAATACCGTCTGGGTAGCCGCCTACGGCAACGCCTTCAAGCCTAACGAGGAGCGCGGCATCTTCAAGACCACCGACGGCGGCAGGACCTGGAAGAAGACACTCTACATCGCCGACAGCGTGGGCGCGATGGATGTGGAGCTCCAGCCCGGCAACCCGATGGTGGTCTACGCCTGGATGAACCGCCTGGAGCGGAAGCCGTGGACGATCATCAGCGGGTCGCACGAGGGGGGCTTCTACAAGAGCACCGACGGCGGCGAGACCTGGACCCACATCACCGCCGGGCTGCCGAACGATCTGATCGGCAAGGGCAACCTGGCGGTGACCGCCGCCAACCCCAACCGCGTCTACGCGCTGGTCGAGGCCAGGCCGGGTGGCGGGATGTACCGCTCGGACGACGCCGGGCAGACGTGGCACGCGCTGCCTTCGCCGCCGGCGATGATCCAGCGGCCGTTCTACTACACCACGTTAGGCGCCGACCCCAGCAACGCCGACGTCGCGTATGGCGGCGCCGAGGGCTTCTACAAGACCGCTGACGGCGGGCAGACCTGGCAGACGCTCCGCACACCGCATGGCGACAACCATGACATCTGGATCAATCCCAATGACGGCAACGTCATGATCCAGTCGAACGACGGCGGCGCCAACGTCTCCACCGACGGCGGCCGCACGTGGTCGTCGCAGATGAACCAGCCCACGTCGGAGATCTACGGCGTCTGGATGGACGAGGAGTTCCCGTACCACATCTACGGGGCGCAGCAGGATGCGTCGACGGTGATCATCTCGAGCGTCGCCGATCCGTACAGCCGCGACGACTGGCAGGGAGGCCCGGGGTGCGAGACCGGACCCATCATGCCGCACCCGAAGGATCCCGACATCGTCTACGGCGCGTGCAAGGGGCAGTTCGAGGTGATGGACATGCGCGCCGGACAGTCGAAGAACTACTGGATCGGAGCGCAGTCGCTGTACGGCAACCCGGCGAGCGATCTGATCTACCGGTTCCAGCGCGTGTCGCCGATGGCCACGTCGCCGCACGACACCAGCATCGTCTACTACGGTTCGCAGTACCTGCACCGCAGCCACGACCTCGGCGTCACCTGGGAGAAGATCTCGCCCGACCTCACCGCGCACCCGGCGTGCTGCCAGGGGGCGAGCGGTGAGCCCATCACGCGCGACGTGACCGGTGAGGAGTTCTACAGCACGCTGTACGCGATCACCGAATCGCCGTTCGAGGCCGGGGTGATCTGGACGGGCTCCAACGACGGGCCGTTCTACATCACCCGCGATAACGGGAAGACGTGGAAGAACATCACGCCCAAAGATCTGCCGCCGGGCGGCCGGGTGGCCTGGATCGACGCGTCACCGCACCGGCGGGGCTCCGCCTACTACGCGGTCTATCGCTACCTGCTTGGCGACTTCCAGCCGTACATCTATAGAACAGACGATTACGGCGCCACCTGGAAGAAGCTCACCGACGGGACGAACGGCATCCCGGGCGACTCGCCGACGCGGGTGGTGCGCGAGGATCCCGATCGCGAGGGATTGCTGTACGCGGGGACCGAGTACGGGCTGTTCATCTCGTTCGACAACGGCACCCACTGGCAGCCGTTCCAGCTCAACATGCCTAACGTGCCGATCAACGACATCCGGGTCTATCACAACGACCTGGTGATCGCCACCCAGGGACGGGCGATCTGGATGCTCGACGACGTCTCGTCGCTGCACCAGATCACGCCCCAGGTCGCGGCGTCGGAGGTCCAGCTCTACAGGCCGCGTGACGGCTATCGCACGCGCGCGGGCGCCGAGTACCTGAGCCCGATCATCGAGTACTACCTGCCGGCAGAGCCGGCGGGCGCGGTCAAGATCGACATCCTGACTGCCGCCGGCGACAGCGTGAACTCGTACAGCAGCGATGCCCCGGCGTTCGCGGGTCGCGGTGGACGTGGTGGGCGGGGCGGTGGACGGGGCGCCGGCGCGGGTGCCGCGGGCGGGGCCGAGGTCGAGGCCGGTACCGCACCAGCGGCGGGCGGACGGTTCGGTCGCGGCGGCGGAGTGGCGAGCCGGGTGACGAAGAACGCCGGAGTGAATCGCTTCGTCTGGGATGTACGACATTCGGCTGGTGTGACCGCGCCCCCGGGGCAGTATCAGGCGCGGCTCACCGTGGGGAGCGTCACGAAGACCGTGCCGTTCACGGTGCGGATCGATCCACGGATTGTCGCCGAGGGCGTGACCGTGGCCGATCTGCGCGAGCAGTTCGAGCACAACCTGCGTATGCGCGACATGGTGCAGGAGGTGAGTCGGCTGGTGACGCGGGTCGAGAGCGCGCAGCGGCGCCTGACGAGCGCGAGCGGTGCGGCGGCCGACACGCTGTCGCGACTCACGCCCATCGCGTCGAAGCTGTTGACCGAGCCGGTGCGCTACGGGAAGCCGGGGCTCCAGGCGCACATCACGTATCTCGCGGGGATGACCAACGGCGCGGACCAGAAGATCGGCCGCGACGCGATCGCGCGGTACCAGACGTTGCGGAAGGAACTGGACGCGGTGAAGGCGGAGGTGGAGAGAGTGCTGGGGCCCGGATGAGCGGATGAAGGCGGGTAGAGCGGATAAGGCGGATAAGGCGGATAAGGCGGATAGGCGGATAAGGCGGATAAAGCGGATCAGGTGGATGCCATCGAGCTCACCGCTCATAGCTGACGGCCGGTCAGCTGACCGCTGATCGCTATCAACTGACCGCTGCCGGAACCGGTCCGGCCGGCACCAGTTCCTTGCGGGCGAGATCGACGCGCAGGTTGAGGCCTTCGAGCCCGTGCGCGCCGAGGAGGATCATGTCGGCCGGTTCGGCGCGCACTACAATAGTTGGCGCCGAACGCCCGCCGGCGAAGACCAGGGCGAACGCGATCGGTCGCTCGAGCACACGCCCGTCGGCGGTCTCGAACCGATCGATCCGCTCCGGCTCGATGCCCAACTGCTCGAGGACAGAGGCGGGGATCCAGTTGTACTCGCTTCCCGTATCGACCATCACGTCGGCGAGTTCCATCTGGTCGGTGGGGCGCGCGAGATGCGCCACGCGGATGGTGGTGCGGAAGATTCCCATGTCGTCGATCATGAGCCCTCCCTGGGGATACCGGCGGACCATTCCGTCTCCGGGCGTATCAGAATCTACCCGAGATGGACGGAAGTCTACCGCTCCACTGGCACCGCCTTTGAGCCGCGGACCCAAGGTCGACCCTGCGTTCCCGTGCTTCGTCGTGCAATGCGCTGATGGTGGCGATGCCAGAGCGCCCTTCGAACTTCCCGGAGATGCATCTCCGGGAGGCAAGAGCTGGCGAGAAGCAGGGTACGAACGCACTTTCGGAATCGCACATGGGAAGTGATCGTCGAGCCCCTGCACGACGAGCGAACCCTGCTGGTCATCACCGCGTCTCGCGTGAGCGGGGAGGAGGACGCATGAAATCAATTTCCCTCCAGGTCACCTATCGAAATGGCCGGCCGGTGGCGGGCTATCTCCTGCTGCCGCGGCGGCCGGCGGCGTAGGCCTGAGGTCCCAATTCCGATGGGTCTTCATCTCAACTACGAACTGCGGCTGCCGGCCTCTGAGACCGACGCGCAGGTCGCCAATCGCCTTGGCGCGTGGCGAGCCTATGCCGCGAGCCTGGCCCTGAGCGAGGTGTCGCCGGTCATGCGCGCGGCGGCGCGCGAACACGCGCCCGACTCCTGGTGGGAGTCAGCGTTCGCGTTTTACGCGAACGTCGTCGCCAAGCCGTGGGACGACGATCATCCTCCGCTCACAGGCGATGTGTCAACGGCCCAGGGCTTCGTCGTCAATCCGGGCAGGGGCTGTGAAATGGCCTCTTTCGGCCTGCTGCGCCGGGCGGACGACGCGGGCGATCATCAGGAGTGGTTCTGGTACTGCTCCTGCAAGACGCAGTACGCCTCTATCGTGAGTGATGCGCATCTCGTCACCTGCCACACGTCGCTGGTGCGCCTTCTGGATCATGCGATCACCATGGGCATCGAAGTGGTGGTGCGCGATGAAACCGGATACTGGGAGACGCGCGACGCGGAACGGCTGATTGCCGCGGTGCACGAGATGAACCGCGTGATCGCTGCGTTCGCGGGGAGGCTGAGCGATGCGATTGGCGATGAGCATTCGGTGGGAGCGCCGATCTTCGGGCATCCGCGCTTTGAACGGATCGAGATGGGGGAGGGGGAGGGGGAGGGGGAGGGGGAGTGACGCCCGTGATCCGCTCTGGTGACCGCCCGGAGCGTTTGCACGGTTCCACGAGGCCCGGCGGCACGCCGAGCGGTGGGTTATGAACGATTGCATCCTCGTCCGATCACGAACGAGGCGCAACGCGTTCGACCGGAGGTACGCGATCGCGACCTTGCCGCACCTCGCACGCGTGCGCATACTGCGACCTCGTTCCGCATCGACCTGTCACCTCTCGCCCTCGCCACCATGCCCGGCTTCAAGAAGACCGAACACATCTGGATGGACGGCGCGCTGGTGCCGTGGGACGATGCCCGCGTGCACGTGTCGGCGCACGCGCTGCAGTACGGGACCGGCGTGTTCGAGGGGATGCGGTCGTACGACACCCCCGACGGTCCGGCGATCTTCCGCCTCGACGCCCACATGAAGCGCCTCCACATGTCGGCGAGCTTCTACGAGATCGGGATCCCGTACAGCGTCGAGCAGCTCATGACGGCGGCGCTCGATGTGGTGCGGGCGAACGGTCTCGAGAACATGTACCTGCGGCCGCTGGCGTTCTTCGATTCGTACAGCTTCAGCGTGTGGCCGAAGGACTGCCCGGTGACCGTGGTGATCATCGGCGTGCCAGGTCGCCAGTATCTGCAGGGCGGGCCGGAGCAGGGCGTGCGGGTGATGGTCTCGAGCGTGCGCCGCATCGACGCATCCACGTTGCCGCCGCACGTGAAGGCCTGCGGCCACTACACCAACGCGGTGCGCGCCGTCCAGGAAGCGATCCGGAAAGGCTACGACGAAGCCGTTCTGTTGAATACGAAGGGCGACGTTGCCGAGGGGTCGGGGGCGAACCTCTGTCTCGTCAGGCAGGGGACGCTCATCACGAACGACATCGAGGCGTCGATCCTCCCAGGGATCACGCGCGACAGCGTGCTCACGATCGCGCGCGACCTCGGTATTCCGGTGGAGATCCGGCCGATGGTGCGCGCCGACCTGGAGGCCGCGGATGAGATGTTCTTCTGCGGGACCGCGGTCGAGGTGACGCCGATCAAGGAAGTCGAGGGGCACGTGGTCGGCGACGGGAAGCCCGGACCCATCACGCGACGGATCCAGGAGACGTTCTTCGAGGCGGTGCACGGGCGGGCGCCGCGGTATCGCGGCTGGCTCGCGCCGGTGGGGCAGGGGCAGGGGCAGGGGCAGCTTCAGCGCGCGTAGGAAATTGGGGTCAGACTCGATTTTCCGGTAATTGGGGTCAGACTCCAATTACGGAAATTCGAGTCTGACCCCATTTAGCTGGCAAAATCGAGTCTGACCCCAATTAGCGCACTCTTTAGCTCCGAATTTCCGTCAGCCCAGGACGTCCGCGAAGAAGGCCGGGAGGTCGATGGCGAGAGCTTCGACGTCGGACCGCGGCTGCCACGTCAGCAACTCTGCCAGGACCTCCGGCCGCTCATCAGTGGGGAGCCAGCGATCCACAAAACTGGCATCGAGGTCGACGATCCAGTACTCGCCTACGCGTTCGCTCTGGTAGATCACTCGTTTGCGGCCGTGATCGACGCGCGCTGTCGTGGGCGACTTGACCTCCACCGCGAGAAGAAGCGAGGTGATGTCGCGCCACGAGCGGAGACGCCCCGATGGAGTCGCTGGTACCACGAAGAGATCCGGCTGCACCAGTCGACCGGGACCGAACTCGATGTCGGCCGGTGAGAGAAACACTTCGCCCAGTCCGTACTCCCGCACGTACGCGTCGAGCATCGCGAACAGGCGCCCGACGGCTCGCTGATGAGGAGCTGACGGTGCCGGGGTCACGAACAGCTCGCCGTCGAGCACCTCGTACCGCTTGCCGTCGTCGGGGAGCGCGCGCGCCAGCTCGGCGGTCCACGCGGTGATCTTTGCGGGCATGCCCATAGCGTACGCTCGGCTCGGCAGTGGGAGCAAGCGAACATACGCCGAGAATAAGGTGTGGCCCGCGCGAACCATCATCGAACCAGCGCGGGGAGTGGCGTGGTGTTGCGACCAACCGTTACGCCGAGCGCAATTCGATCGGAATCGTCCGACGGGCGAGCGTGGCTTCGTCGACAAACCGACTCGCGTGGTCGATGTCGAGGCCCACGATTTCGCCCGACGCGTCGAGGTCCACGACGACCCCAGGCGCCACCTCGATGACATCGGCGCCGGGGCGGTCGACGAGCAGCACGTAGAGGGAGTCAGTCGCGCGGTCGTAGCTGAGTTTCATCGGATGGGCTCACGAACCGCCGGTCGGGAAAGGCATTGTGAATGGTCTCGCCGTCCGCGAGCGTGACCACGCGGAGACGCTCGACCCGATGCGGCTGGCCGGCGAGGAGACGTTGCCGTCTCAATTCGGGAATATACACCCAGTATCGGACTCGATCGTTTTCCTGCCGTTCGATCCACGCCGGAGCCGCGAGCGCACGCTCCAGCCATTCCTTTCGAAGGTACGGACGCCTCGGAAGGACGTTGCGGAGAAAGTAGTCAGTGAAACGCACATGGAGAGCGTAGTCCGGCTCTCCTGCACGACCATCACCAGCCTGTTGCGGTTGATGCCATCGGAACGCAGGGTATCCGGACTCCACGAGCAGCAGTACCGACACGTCGCCTGCGCGAGTCTGACCCCAATTTCGCGGCCCCAATTTCCCTCGCGGTTGCCAACGCATGTCTCCATGACCATTACTGTGATCGGACGGAGCGTTCGGCGCGCCGGATTCCGCATTCCGTGCCGACGACACGACGAGCCCTTCCGGGCGGACGCCTATCTGGAGGACGTCACCGCATGAGCGTTGGCCGTAATGACCTGTGTCCCTGCGGCTCGGGCAGGAAGTACAAGAACTGCTGCCAGGCGCGCGACGCAGAACAGCAGCGAACTCGGCGGCGCCTGGGTCTGGTAGCGGGTGATGGGCCTCGTGAGGCGCGCGGGATCGGGCTGCCGCAGGACGCCGATCTTCCCGATCCGTGGGAGATCGCGCTCGTTCCACTGCTGGCGCAGTTCGACGACGATCCCCTGGCGCGTCCGGTGGCGATCCTGATCGCGTCCGGGGACCTGATCGTTCACATGGACCTCATCGCCCATGCACCGGCCGAGCCGCCGGCACTCGCGCACGAGATCGAGCGCGTGCTGGCCGCCGCCGTCGACAACGTGGGTCGCTCACCGAGGCGAGTGCTCGTCAGGCACGAGTCGGTTGCCCGGGAACTGGCCCCATTGCTCGCGCCGCGCGGCACCGCCGCCACCGCGAGTCGTGAACTGCCCGCCGCCGACGAGGCCGCGCGGAGCCTGCGCGCACACATGTCCGGTGGAGATCCGGACGCGCCCGCGGCGTCGAATCCGGCCACCTGGGCGGGATGGGGGCTTCCGGCGGAACAGATACAGCGGTTGTTCGCCTCCGCGGCGGCGTACCATCGCGCAGCGCCGTGGAGGAAGGTCAGCGATGACCAGCCCCTGATCGCCAGAATGCCGGGCGGGCAGGAGTGGCTCGCGGTCGTGCTCGGCAACGCGGGGATGGAGTTCGGGATTGCACTCTACGCCGATCCGGAAGATCTGGAGGACCTCTATCGCGCGGACGCTCCGGCGCTCGGCTTCTCGAACATCCGGGACGCCATCATTTCGCTGACCTTCAGTGCGGCTGACGATCTTGGCCCGGAGAAGCGCCGCGAAATCAGACGCGCGCGCTGGGAGATCGCCGGTCCCGGCGCGCATCCCGTGCTGGTCGTGCTTGGAACGCCGGGCGGCGGGGTGACGCGCCGGCAGATGGACGATCTCATCGCCCTGCTGGAGGCGGTGCCGCGTTTCGTGGCACTGCATGAGGGAGCGCTCGACCCCGACTACCCCCTGCCGGACACGATGCGCTGGACCGACCCCGCTTCCGGCGTGGCAATCGCAGGTCTCCCTCGCCCTGCCGCCGAAGGCGAGAGCCTGTGGAGTGTTCCGGAGGAGCTGGAACCGGCGGGACCCGGAGGCGCCGGAGCGATGCCCGGTGCGCGATTGCCGCCGAGGACCGGAGAGGAATCGGAGGAGCCCCTGGAGCGGCAGCGGCTGGTCGACCGATTCATCCGCCATCTCACGACAGGTTCGCACTGGTCGCGCCCGGTGTCGGTGGCTACGGCCAGCAGGCATGCGCGTGCCGCGGACCTCTTTCTGGACTTTCTGTTCAACTGGCAGGGCATTCCGCCGCAAGCGGTGACGGAGTTCGATCTGCGCGACTTTCTCTACCGGTGGTATCCCCTGAAGGTGATGGATCCGATGTCCGCGGCGCGGGCACTACCGGGATCCCTGCTGCGGTTC
>CAWAGQ010000004.1:0-1102621 GCA_963781585.1 uncultured Gemmatimonadaceae bacterium | reverse complement strand
GTAGGCGACGCCCAAAGCGGCGGCGGGGCGTCGCCCCGCGCGCCGTTCGCCGCACCCTCGAGTGGCCGGCGAGGTCCGCATGGGCGCGGCGGCACCCCGATAGGCGCCGACTCTCGTGGCGATGACGGACGCGCCGGGGTTCCTGCGCACTGTGTTGTGGCTCCGCGCCTCTTCACGCGACCGGACCCGCCGGAGCGGTGACGCAGCAGCCGGAACTCGTGCGCGATGCCGGGAGGCATCATTCCATGAATCGTTACGCCACAACCGCCAGCCGTACGGTCGCGATCATGATTGTCGCCGGCGCCCTGTTTGGGGGCTGCGGCAAGTCGGGCGGATCCACCGGTCCGGGCAACAGCAGCGACTACTTCCTCCGCTTCAACGCCAACGGCACCGCGGTCTCCTTCACGCTGCAAACCTCGCTCAACGCCGCCTTCGCGAATTCCGGGACCGTCTACAACGCCGTGATCGTGGGATTCGATGCTACCCGAAATGCCAACGTGCAGGTAATAAACGGCGCGCCGATCGCTACCGGGACCTGGCATGAGTTTCAGATCCAGGGCTCCGCGCTCGTGGGCTCGCTGATCGGCTACCAGGACGCCACGGGGACGGTCTACAGCACCAGCGCCGCGTCAGACGCCGACGTCACGGTCACCATCACGAAGCTGACCGCCGCCGCCGTGCGCGGCACGTTCTCCGGAACCATTGTCGCCAACGGGCACCCCAACGTCGTGGTGACGAACGGCGAGTTCTTCGTGCCGCGGGCCAACTAGGAGGACGATGCCGCGACGCCGCCCGGCGTCGCGGTCCCGTTCTCGGATATCCAGCCGACGTCGACGACTTTCGGCGGTCAGGTCGGAATCTTCGCCGCCCGTACTTCGCCACTCGCGCCTCGCTGCTCGAACGCCTGGATCGCGCGGCGCGTGTAGTCGGACATGACGAGCCGACCGCTGATGGCGGCCCGGTCGAAGAGCAGCGTGTCCCAGTGATCGGTGCCATCCCACAGTGCGCGCTTGATCTGTCGCATGGCTGCCGGGCTCTGGTAGGCGAGTCGCGCCGCCATCGACGGAAGGACGGAGTCCAGCGCCGCGTCGGTGTCGAGCAGGCGCGTGTACAGCCCATGTCGCTCACACCACGCCGCGTCGCGCCAGTCTGCGTCGATCGTCATGGCGCTGAATGCCTGATGCCCCATCCGCCGCTCTATGACCGGACCGACCACGAACGGGCCGATGCCGAGTGCGAGCTCACTGAGTCGTATCGACGCGGCAGGCAGGGCGAACACGTAATCAGCGGCGGCGATGAGTCCCACGCCGCCCCCGACCGCTTTTCCGTGTACACGGGCGACGATGAATTTGGGGCAGCGCCGCATGGCCAGAATGAGGCGCGCGAACCCGCTGAAGAACTCCTTGCCCTCGTCTTCGGTCCGCACGGCCTTGAGTTCGTCGAACGACGCCCCGGCGCAGAAAGTCCCTGTACCCGCACTGCGCAGCACGATGACAGCCGCGTCGGGGTTCCGGGCCAGTTCGTCGAATGTGGCAGTGAGCTCACGGAGGAGAGGAGCGGGGAGCGAGTTTCCCTTCGGATGAGAGAATTCGACCCGGGCGACGCCTTCATCTGTCTGGACGCTCACGGTTCCCGGGTGATCGCGCCGATCTGGCTGTTCCGTCATCAACCGCCCTCCAGTGAAGTCCGGGAAATGCGACCGCGGTAAGGTTGCGCCGCGTGACCGACTGCGAACAGAGGCAACGCCACGCTACCTTCGGTGAGGTGGCCCCGGCCCGGCGATCATGTCCGGAACCGACCTCACTCGAGCGCACGGCCAGCCAGTCGGTTCCTTCTCAAGCTGTGTAACTTCATCCGTCGGTCGCGCCCCTGCTGCTCGATCTGACGCTTCGAGGCGGGGGATTGCCAAACCACCACGCTGATGTTTAATACGAGGTGTGCGTGCGTAAGGTGTGTTCCCGCGCATGGTTGGACCATCTCCTATAATGCGGAGTCTGATGCCCGCCGTTACCACGTCCGGCCCAGTTGACGATCCCACGCGGGTCGCCGATTTCGAGTCGCGAATCGCGCGCGGCGAGGTGATCGAGCCGAAAGACTGGATGCCCGAGCGCTATCGCCGCCAGCTCATCCGCATGATGTCGCAGCACGCTCATTCGGAAATCGTCGGCATGCTGCCCGAAGGAAACTGGATTACCAGAGCCCCCAGCCTGCGGCGGAAAATGTCGCTCCTCGCCAAGGTCCAGGACGAGGCCGGTCACGGTCTGTACATCTACTGCGGCACGGAGACCCTGGGAGTGGACCGCCAGGAGCTGGTGGACCAGCTGCTGCGCGGCAAGGCGAAATACTCGAACATCTTCAACTACCCGACCCTCACCTGGGCGGACGTTGGTGTGATCGGATGGCTGGTGGACGGCGCGGCCATCGTGAACCAGACCATGCTGGCCAAGGCGTCCTACGGACCGTACGCGCGCGCCATGATCCGCATCTGCAAGGAAGAAAACTTCCATAAGCGGCAGGGTTACGAGAGCGTCGCCACGCTGGCCCGCGGCACGCCGGAGCAACACGCGATGGTGCAGGATGCGCTCGATCGCTGGTGGTGGCCCTCCCTCATGATGTTCGGGCCCAGCGACACGGACTCGCCAAACTCGGCGGAATTGATTCGCTGGGGGGTGAAGAAGAAAAGCAACGACGAGCTGCGACAGCGGTTCGTAAATCTGACCGTGCCGCAGGCCACGGCGGTCGACCTCGTGATCCCCGACCCGGACCTTCACTTCAACGCCGAAACGAAGAACTGGGAATTCGGGTCCATCGACTGGACCGAGTTCTGGCGAGTGGTGAAGGGTGATGGGCCATGCAATCGCGAACGGCTCGCCGCTCGTCGCGAAGCCCACGAGGCAGGGGCATGGGTGCGCGTCGCGGCTGAGGCCTACGCTGCGAAACGGCGCGGCCACCACAGTGCCAGCGCGGCGTGACCTGAACGCATGACCGACACCACCCGGGATGGTGCGGCCCGGCCGGCTGCCCGTGAGGCGGGAACGTCCCGCTCCGAGCCGGTAGACGCTTCCGCGACCGAGACGGCGGCCGCTGGCGCTTCGGCGGACTCGCAGTGGCCGCTCTGGGAAGTGTTCGTCCAGCCCGGCCACGGTGCGCCTCACGAGCACGCGGGAAGCGTCCACGCGGTCGATGCGGAGCACGCGCTTCTGAACGCGCGCGACGTGTACGGCCGTCGTCAGGAGGGAATCAACATCTGGGTGGTACCCGCAGCAGCAATCACCGCGTCCACGCCGGACGATGTGGGGCCGTTCTTCGATCCGGCGAACGACAAGCCGTACCGGCATCCGCAGTTCTACAAGGTTCCCACCGGAGTTCGCGTATTCTGAGCGACCAGGCACGCCCCGACTTCTTCGAGTTCCTCCTGCGGCTGGGCGACGACCGACTCGTCCTCGGCCACCGGCTCTCCGAATGGTGTGGACACGCCCCCATTCTCGAGGAAGACATCGCGCTCGCCAACATCGCGCTCGACCTCATCGGCCAGGCCAACCACTTCCTCCACCTGGCCGGCCAGGTGGAGGGGCAGGGGCGCGACGAGGACGCGCTGGCATACTTCCGCGAGGCGATCGACTACCGCAATGCGCTGATCATGGAATTGCCGAAGGGCGATTTCGCCTTCACCGTGGTGCGGCAGTGCCTGGTATCGGTCCATGCCGCGCTCGTCCTCGACCAGCTGCAGCATTGCGCGCATCCCGATCTGGCGGGCATTGCCGCCAAGGCGCACAAGGAAGCGCGGTATCACGCTCGACACGCCGCCGACTGGATGCTGAAGCTGGGTGACGGAACGGCGGAGAGCCACGAGCGAGCGCAGCGAGCGCTGGACGATCTGTGGCGCTTCACGGGCGAGCTGTTCGATGTGGATGCCGTGGAACGCCGCCTCGCTGCGCAGCGACTGGCGGTGGATGCGGCCGCGCTTGCGCCGCGGTGGCGGGCGGAGATGGAACGCATCGTAGACGAGGCCGCGCTCCAGCTCCCCGCGGACGGGTTCATGCAGCGGGGCGGGCGCCAGGGTCGCCACACGGAGCATCTCGGCCACATGCTGGCCGAGATGCAGATCGTGGCGAGGTCTTTTCCAGGCGGCAAATGGTGACCCCGGCAGGTTTCTCGCTGGAAGCGGCGTGGCGCGTCCTGCGTGGTGTGCCCGACCCCGAGGTCCCGGTACTGAGCGTCGTGGATCTCGGCATCGTTCGCGACGTGCGGGTGGCCGACGACGCGGTCGAGGTGGATGTGACCCCGACGTACTCCGGGTGCCCGGCAATGCGCGTCATCGAAGATGACATCACCAGCGCGTTGCGCGAGGCGGGGGCGGCGCACGTCACGGTGCACACCGTGTATCAGCCCGCCTGGACCACGGAATGGCTCTCGGGGGACGCGAAGGAGCGGCTCCGTGCCTACGGCATCGCGCCCCCGGGTGCGGCCTCGGTGGAGGATGAGCTCGTTCAGCTGCGACGCCGTGCCGACGCGGTGGCCTGCCCCTACTGCGGATCGCGCGACACCGATGTCCGAAGCGAGTTTGGGTCCACTGCGTGCAAGGCGGTCTGCTACTGCAACCAGTGTCGCCAGCCGTTCGAGTATTTCAAGCCTCTCTAGCGCGGGTTGGCGCGCCCGGACTTCCCGCGACCGTGTTTGCCGATGCCCTGTAGGGTTGCCGCGACGTGACGTGTATCTAGGGAGAAGCGGGCCGGCTGTGGGCGCCCGCCGGTCTGGCAACGTCAATCCTCCCTCGCATACGACATGTTCACGCTGATGGTGCTGGCCGCCACCATGGTGGCTGATCCCGGGTGTCCCGCGCGCAGGCCGTGGTCGACCCTCAGCGACTCGGCGGGGGGTTCGGCAGGGATGGCGGCCAGGGCGTCAACGGCCGAAACGGCGCGGGTCGCACCGGTGCATCCGACCGCCGTAGCGTTTCAGCCGCAGCTGTGCGTGAGCCACGAAACCGGGTTGGGCAGCAGCGGGCGCTCCCACCCTCCCGGTGGTCCTCGAGACGGCGCTGCCGGAGTGGACGATGACTCGCCGCAGCGGCAGCGGGCCGTCGAGTACAGCGACTGGTACTATCGCCGCCTGACGATTCACCGCATCGGGAGCTTCGTCGAGTTCCCGCTGTTCGCCGCCGAATACGTCGTTGGGCAGAGGCTACTCACAGCCAGTACGCCGTCGCAGTCCATGCGGTCCCTTCACGGCACGCTGGCGAGCGGTATCGCGGTGCTGTTCGGTGTGAACACGGTGACCGGGCTGTGGAACGCCTGGGACGCGCGTCACGATCCGGCGGGTCGAACGCGTCGACTGCTGCATGGCGCGATCATGCTTGCGGCCGATGCCGGTTTCCTGTGGACGGGGCAAACTGCGAACGGATCGGGCGACGGAGCCGAGGAGGGCGACGGCGGAGGCCGGGCCGGCTTCAACGCGCAGCGGCACCGGAACGTGGCCGTCGGCTCCATGGCGGTCAGCACGCTGGGTACGCTGATGATGTGGCTCTGGAAGAGCTGATCTTCGAGCCTTTGACCATTCCGGGTGTCAGCATGACGAATCTCCTCGGCCATCTCGCCGATCTTTTCGCTCCCTGGCAGCAAGCCTTCAGTGATTCGAAGGCGATTTCCACCGCCGTCACCGCCACACACATCCTTGCCCTGCTCTTTGGCGGCGGGTTCGCCGTGACGACGGATTGGTCCACGCTGCGACTCGGGCGGGCAGCGGGAGACGACCGCGCTCGTCTCCTGGCGTCGATCCGGACCACGCATCCGGTGGTGCTGACGGCCATCGTGGTGCTCACGCTCAGTGGTCTCGCCCTGGCTGCCGCCGACGTCGACACCTTTGCCGTGTCGGTGATCTTCTGGGTGAAGATGGGTGTCTTTGGTCTGCTGCTGGTGAACGGTGCGGTCCTGAGGTCCAGTGCCGACGCCCTGGGGCGTGAGGGCGGAGACGTCCTGGCGCGCGAGATGAAGCTGGCTGGTCGTCTTCGGACCAGCGCGCTGTGCAGTCTGGGCTTGTGGAGCCTCACGCTGGTGCTCGGAACCGCCCTCGCCAGCTATGCCTGACGACGTGCGTGACGAGCTGCTCGACGTATCGCGGTCCGATCGACCCGACGCCGTGGCCCTGGCATGCGCCGGGTGCGAGATCGGTCTCCGGCGGCGCGAGTTCGTGGGGAATATGATGGCGGCCATGATGGGGATTGCGGGGCTGTCGCGTGCCATGGGGACGATCGCGCGCGTGGTCGTCACTCCCGTTGCGCGATCGGCCAGTACGCGCACCTATCCGATTCCCGCCGCGGACTCGGTGTCGATCGATCGTGACAACCAGGTGATCCTCGTGCGGTGGGAGGGCGCGATGTACGCCTTCAACCTGTCCTGTCCGCACCAGAACACCGCCCTGCGATGGATCGATCGCGATCACAGCTTCCAGTGTCCCAAGCATCACTCGCGCTATACGCCGGACGGCGAGTTCGTATCGGGACGGGCTACGCGCGGCATGGACCGGCTCGCAATTCGTCGCGAGCGGGACACCGTGGTCGTGGAGCTGGACTCGATGATCAAGCAGAACGACGACCCGGCCGCCTGGAAGAACGCCTGCGTACATCTTGGTTGAGGGAGCGAATGAGGATGTCGGCAAATCCAGTTGGAACCACACGGTCCGCGTCGTGCGATGGCTGCGCACTGGCGCCGGGTGATAGCGGCGGCGCCCCGATGGTCGACCGTCGACACTTCATCTCCTCCGCGGCGCTGGCCGCGGCCGCCACGCTGCTGGCGGCGTGCATGGGGGGGAATTCCGGGTTTACCACGCCGCCCGGCTCGGTGTCGTTCAGTGTGCACCTGAGTGATTATTCCGCGCTCTCCAACGTGGGCGGCGTGGCGCTGGTCGCGTCGGGCGGCGCCCCGTTCGCGATCGTGCGGACGGGCGCGGCCCAGTTCGTGACCCTGTCGCGTGTCTGTCCGCATCAGGGAACCACGGTGGGATACTCGTCGGGCCGGTTCATCTGCCCGCGACACGGGGCGCAGTTCGATGAGAGCGGGCGCTGGATCGGCGGTCAGCCCACCAGCAACATGCGCTCGTATACCACCCAGTACGATGCCGGGACCGGTGTGATCACCGTCGGCTAGCGCCCCGGATTCACCCCTTCCCCAACGACCTCAGATCCCGAGCAGCGCCTCGAGTCGCGCCGCGATCGTCGCCGCATCGGGAAGCACGGCGTTGAGGAGGTTGGGATGATAGGGCAGGGGAACATCCTCTACGCAGACCCGGTCCACCGGTGCGTCGAGCTCCCAGAACGCTTCCCGGGCGAGCACCGCGGCGACCTCAGCGCCGAAGCCCGCGGTCATCGTGTCCTCGTGCACCACCAGGCACCGTCCGGTCCGGCGCACCGACTCCAGCACCAGCGCCTTGTCCCACGGCGCGATTGATCGCAGATCGATCAGGTCCACCGATGCCTTCACGCGCGCGCAGGCGTCGAGACACCGATGCACCATCGCTCCCCAGGTCACCACGGTGGCGTCGTCGCCGGTCCGGACGACATGCGCGCTGCCCAACGGAATCAGGTAGTCGTCGCCGGGGTAGTGGGCGCTGCCATCGCTGGTCATCAACAGCGACCGGTGCTCGAAGAAGATCGTCGGGTTGGGCGAGCGCATGGCGGCGCGCAGGAGTCCCACCGCGTCGGCGGCGTTGGACGGCATCACCACCTGCCACCCGATGGCATGCGCCCAGAGGACTTCGCCGCTCACCGAATGCCACGGGTCGCCCACGTCCTTCCCGAAGCCGCCCGGCATCCGCACCACGATCGGCGCGCAGAACCGGTTGCCGGTACGCCAGCGCATGGTCCCGCAGTTGTTGAGCTGTTCGGTGGCCGGGTCGGCGTACTTCCGGAACTGGATTTCTGCGACCGGCATCAGGCCCGCGATCGCCATGCCTACGGCGCGCCCGATGATCCCCTCCTCGGAAAGGCTGGTGTCGAAGACCCGGCGGTCCCCGAACTCCCTTTGCAGTCCTTCGGTGACAAGGTGCACGCCGCCCTTCACGCCCACGTCTTCGCCGAAGACGAGGAGTTTTGGATTGACCAGCAGCTCGCGCCGCAGCGTCCGGCGCACGGCCTCGGTGAACCGGATCAACTTGCCGTCGTCGCGGGGTTCCGGAGTGCCGCCGAGCCGGTGCCGTTCCTCGTCGGCGAGGCCGCCTAACGCGCGCCGGTCGCCAGGCCGCTCGGGCTCGGCGTACACGAAGCGCTTCACCTGATCCGGATCGGGCGACGGACGCGCCCGGGCGGCATCGAGTCCCGTCCGCACGTCCCGCGCCACCTCGGCCTCGAGATCGGTCCAGGCTTCGGCGGGAATGTGGTCCGGAACGAGATATCCCCGTAGCCGCGGGAGCGGATCGCGCTTCCAGTCGGCGACGATCTCCTCCTCGGTCCGATATCCCTTCTGGTTGTCGGGCCCGGAGTGACTCGACAGGCGCGGTACCGTCAGATGCACCAGCGCCGGTCCCGCACCGCCGCGCACGTGGCCCACCACCTCGTGGAACAGCCGTGCGGTCTGATCGGGATCGGTGCCGTCGCCGTCGCGCACCAGCAGGTTGCCGAACGACGCGAGATTGGCCGCGATGTTGCCGCCCGGCGTCTGCATCGTTCCAGGCACCGAAATCCCCAACCCGTTGTCTTCGATGTAGAAGAGCAGCGGGAGCCGGAGTGTGGTAGCGATGGTGAGGGCGGACCAGAAGCCATTGGTCGCGACCGACCCTTCGCCGCCGAGCACCACCGCCATCGCGCCACGGTACCGCTCGTCCTCGAGCACGTCGCGATGGTAGGTGATGGCCTGCGCCCAGCCGGCCGCGGGTGTGTACTGCGAACCGACGTCCCCCCCCATCGGCAGCACCTTCGGGCCGTGGCGCGAGGGCAGATTGCAGACCACGCCGATGTCGCGTCCGTCGCTGAATGCACCGGTCCTGCCTAACGGGCCGGCGAAGCCCTCCTCGATCGGGAGCCCGAGGGTCAGCAGCAGCGGCCTCGAGCGGTAGTAGGCGCTCACCGCGTCTTCGCGCCGATCGATCAGCGCCGCCAGAATGCACTGCGCCACTTCATGGCCGCGTGCCGAGAACTGGTACAGCACCAGCTGCTCCTTCGGCACGGTGGCGCGGTCGCGGTTCGTCGCCTCCTCGATGTCGTCCAGCGCGCGCGAGGCGAGTGCGTGGTAGGCGATCCGCCTCCAATCGAACTGCGGTTGCACGCCGGCGCTCTTCGCACTTCTGCTTCTTCGCGCGGACTGGACTGACATGCGGTATCGGCTCGGAGAGTCGGTTGCTGCGGCCTCGCGTCCAATCTAATGACCGGCAACCGCCTCAGAAGTCGCGGCGCCCGCCCGCACTGAACGCCCGCCAGCGAATGCACCGCGCGCCTTCGCCAGACGATATCTTGGGGCATGCGGTCCCACGTCGCTTCGTTCTCGCGCGGTGCGCGCTGCTCGCCCGCTCTGTCGCGCGCGCGCCGCACCGACTGGTTGCCGGCGATCGCGGGCCCGCGCCGCTCGGGCCGGTCCCTCGCGGTGTGGCTCGCCCCGGCGATCGCGCTGGTGGGGGCCGCGCTGATCCTGCCGCCGACCGTGCTTGCCCAACGAGCCGCATCGTCCGCCGCGCGGTCACGCATGGTGCTGCTGGACGCGATGCTCCGCGCGGAAGACGAAAGGGGACACGGGGGCGCGGGCGTGACGCCGCTGCTCGACGGCGTCGCGAGCGCCGATTCCGCGATCCGTCGCATCGCCGTGCGTGGTCTTGGCCGGCTGGAACGCTCCGACCTGATCGACCAGATCGCTCCCCTGCTCACCGATTCCGCCGGGAGCGTGCGCGCCGAAGCCGCCAATGCCCTCGCGCAGAGCGTGAGCGCAACGCCGCCGCCGGGCGACAGCCAGCGGATTGCCGGCGCCCGCGCAGCGGTCGATTCGGTCTTCGCGCTGCTGATCGCGCCGATTCGGCGGGAGCGCTCGCCACTTGTGATGGGAGTCCTCGCACGGTCCATCGGCCGCCTCCCGTACACGGTGCCGGCGCAGGCGCGCGACGCCGAAGAGGCCATCGCGACCATCGTGGGACGGGCGAGCGCGTCCAGCGAGCCGCCGGCGAGCGCCCGCGCGCCGGCGCCCGTTCTGCGTGGCGCCGCGCACGGTCTCTACGCGCTGGCCCGGGCGCGCCGGACGCTCGGCGCGCTCACCAGCCCGTCGATCGCCGTGCTGCGCACAGCGGCGGTGTATGGGCGCGATTCGGCCGCCAACGCCCAAGCGACCGTCGAGGAGGCGGCGGCGATCCGGCGCCTGGCGTGGCTTGCCCTCACGGCCGCCGGACACCGGGACGAGCTGCTCGTTCGCGGCGCGGCGCGCGATCCCGATCCGCAGGTGCGGCGACTGGCCGTCCTGTATCTGCCGAACGCGTCCGACGTGTTTCTGCAGCGCGAGGTGCTCCGGGCCGCCCGCGAGGATTCCTCGTTTCTGGTGCGAGTGGAGTGGGTGCGGATGTACCGGCAGCTCTTTGCGACGCAGGACTGCGGGCCGCTGGTGCAGGCGACCACGGACCCCAGCGCTCAGGTCCGTCTGGCGGCGATCGACGCGTTAGGCGGCCGATGCCTGCCGCCGGGGCCGGCGGCGGATCGCCTGCGCGCAGTGGCGAACGCGGCGCCGGGCGGCGCCGGTGTGGCTGGGGGCGCGGCGTCCTGGCACCAGCGTGCGCACGCGCTGGTCGCGCTGGCCAGGGTGGACTCGGCGGGCGCTCGTCCGGTCATCGCGCGGGAGGCGCGCGCCGAAGAGTGGCACCTGCGCCTGTACGCCGCGCGGGCGGCGGCCGCGGCGCACGACGCCCCGGTGTTGACCGCCCTCGCGCAGGACACCGTGGCCAACGTGCGGGAGGTGGCGCTCGACGGCCTCTCGACCGTGGTGGGGCACGCGGCCGACGGCATCTATGTCGCGGCGCTCGAGAGCCGCGACCCACAGGTCGTGCTGGCCGCCGCGAGGGCGCTTCGGGGCGCCCCCCCCCGTACCGCCCTGGTGCCGTCGCTGGCTGCCGCGCTCGATCGGCTCACGGCGGCGCGGCGCGAGACCTCGCGCGATCCGCGGATGGAGCTGCTCGCGCGGATATCGGAGATGGGGGACAGCAGCCTGGCGCCCCGCCTGGTGCCCTATCTGCGGGACGTCGATCCCGCGGTCGGCGCGCGCGCCATGCACCTCCTGTCCGCCTGGACCCGCCAGAATGTGGTATCGGTGGTCCCCGCGCCGTCGTCGCCGGTCCCGCTCGGCGCCCTCGCCACCGGCCCCGCGGTCCGTCTGCGCCTAACGATACAGACCGTCGCCGGCCCGGGCACGGTGATGCTGCGGCTCGACCCGGAGAATGCGCCGGCAACCGTGGCGCGCGTCGTGTCCCTCGCGCGCGCCGGCTACTACAACGGACTCACCTGGCACCGGGTGGTGCCCGATTTCGTGATTCAGGGCGGGAGCCCCGGCGCGAACGAGTACATCGGCGACGGGCCGTTTCTGCGCGACGAGCTGGGGCTGGCCTCGCACCGGCGTGGAACCGTCGGCATCTCCACCCGAGGCCGTGATACCGGCGACGCCCAGCTGTTCGTCAACCTCGTCGACAACTACCGGCTGGACCATGACTACACCGTCGTGGGCGCCGTGGAATCGGGGATGGACGTCATCGATGCGGTGCTCGAGGGCGACGCGATTTCCCGGGTGGAAGTGCTGCCCGGGTCGCCGCGCTGATGCGCCACGGTGACGTCGCGCCTGCCGGCGCGCTAACTTACCGCCCGCCACGCTGAGCCCTCCTCCTCCCCGGAGTGTGGATGCCGGATCGCTTCATCCGTTGCGAGACCAGGGACGCCATACGGTGCATCACGCTCGACCGTCCCGCCGTGCTGAACGCCTTCAACCTCGAGATGGCGCGCGAGCTCCATGATGCGCTGCGCAGCGCGGCCGGCGACGTCGAGGTGCGGGCGATCCTGCTCACGGGTGCCGGACGCGCCTTCTGCGCGGGCCAGGACCTTTCGGTGGTCCCCTCCGATCTCGCGGCAAAGCCGCCGGTTCTGGGCGACACGGTTCGCGCGCAATACAACCCCTTGATCCTGGCACTTCGGGAAATCGGGAAACCAGTGCTCTGCGCGGTGAACGGGGTCGCCGCCGGCGCGGGTGCAAGCGTCGCCTTTGCCTGTGACATCGTGCTCGCCTCGTCGGATGCGTCGTTCGCGCTCTCGTTCTGCCGGATCGGGCTCATTCCGGACAGCGGAGCCACCTGGTTCGTGCCGCGCCTGGCCGGGCTGGCTCGGGCCTCGGGCCTGATGTTGCTCGGCGAGAAGTTCTCGGCGGTACAGGCGCGCGACTGGGGGCTCGTGTGGGAGGTCTGCCCGCCGGGAGATCTCGAGGCGCGATCGATGGTGATCGCCGGCGCCCTGGCGGCGCAACCGACCGTCGCGCTCGGACTGATAAAACGCGCACTCCAGGCGTCGCAACGGAACGACCTCGATACGCAACTCGAGCTCGAGGCGGACCTGCAGACCGTGGCGGGGAAGACCAGCGATTTCGCGGAAGGTGTACGTGCCTTTCGCGAGAAGCGCTCCCCCGCATTCCGCGGCCGATGAGTGGTCGGCAACCTCGGTGCGCATGGGACTGACCTCCGATGCCGTTGTTGGCGTGGTCGGCGCCGGCGCGATGGGCGCCGGGATCGCCCAGGTAGCCCTCACCTACGGCCACCGCGTGCTTCTCAGCGATGCGCAGCCGCGGGCGGTGGACCGGGCGCACGAGGCGATCGAGGCCGCGCTCCGGCGCGAGGTCGACCGGGGCCGCCTCACGAGCGACGCGGCCGAAGCGGCGTCCCGTCGCCTCACGCTCATTCCGCCGGCGACCGGGTTCGACCCGTTCCGGCACTGCCGGATAGTCGTGGAAGCGGTGGTGGAGCAACTCGACGTGAAACAGGCTTCGTTCCGGGCGCTGGAGCGCGTGGTCGATGATGAGTGCGTGCTGGCGACGAACACGTCGTCGCTCTCCGTCACGTCGATCGCGTCCGCTTGCGCCAGGCCGGAGCGCGTGGTCGGCATGCACTTCTTCAATCCGGCGCCGGTGATGCCGCTGGTGGAGATCGTGCCCGGCCTGCGCACGGCCCCGGAGACCGCGGCGGCCACTCGCGACCTCGCCACCGGATGGCGGAAGGTGGCGGTGGTGGCCACCGATACGCCGGGCTTCATCGTCAATCGAATCGCGCGTCCCTTCTATGGAGAATCCCTGCGGATGCTCGAGGAGGGGATCGCCGATCCGCCAACGATCGACTGGGCGCTGCGGGAGATCGGCGGATTCCGGATGGGCCCCTTTCTGCTGATGGACTTCATCGGCCTCGACGTGAACTACGCCGTCACGGAATCGGTGTGGACCGCGATGCACTACGACCCGCGGTATCGGCCGTCGCTGACTCAGCGCCGCCTGGTAGAGGCCGGCTTCCTGGGCCGCAAGACCGGGCGCGGCTTCTATGAATACGCGCCCGAGGCAGCTCCCCGCCGGGCCACTGAAGATCGATCGTTAGGCGAGCGCATTGTGACCCGCGTGGTGGCGATGCTCATCAACGAAGCGGTGGATGCCGTGTCGCTGCAGGTGGCCACCCCCGGCGACATCGAGCTGGCGATGACGAAGGGCGTGCACTATCCGCGCGGTCTCCTTGCCTGGGGCGACGCACTGGGATTCGATCAGGTCCTGAACGAGCTGGTGCGATTGCAGCGGGAGTACGAGGAGGATCGCTACCGGCCCAGTCCCCTCCTCAAGCGCATGGCGCGCGACCGGCGGCGGTTCTTTCCGTGAGCGCGTCGGCGGCGCAGGAACTGGCCGAGCGCGTGGTGGCGGCGATGATGGCGCGTGACGCCATGAGCGCCTGGTTCGGCATCGAGGTGGTGGAGGTGGCTCCGCGACGGTGCGTGTGCCGAATGACGGTCCGTGCCGAGATGGTGAACGGGTTCGGGGTGGGGCACGGCGGGGTCGCCTTCTCGCTCGCCGACTCGGCGTTCGCCTTTGCGTGCAACACCCACGGACACATCACGGTCAGCATCGAGAACTCGATGACCTATCCTGCGCCGGTCCATCCCGGCGATGTCCTCACGGCGGTGGCTTCCGAAGAGGCTGCCTCGCAGCGTCTGAGCTACTACCGGGTGGACGTGCGGAACCAGCGCCAGGACGTCGTCGCGCTCTTCCGCGGGACCGCGTACCGCACGTCGCGGGCGCATTTCGCCGATTCGGTATGATCCACCTCCCCGGTTCACGCGCGCCGCTCGTCAGGCCGTGGCTCCCGAGCCTGGCCGCGCGATCGGCGTGGCCGACAGGCCGCTGATGGCTTCCGCGTTTCTCGTCGGCGGTGTCCGCACGCCGATCGGCTCCTTCGGAGGGCGCCTGGCCACGGTACGCCCCGATGACATGGCCGCGCTCGTCATCGGGCGGCTCTTCGAGCGCTATCCGTCGGTGGATCGGAGTCGCATCGCGGACGTGATTCTGGGCTGCGCGAATCAGGCCGGTGAGGACAACCGGAACGTCGCGCGGATGGCACTGCTCCTCGCCGGCCTTCCGGTGGGCGTTCCCGGCATGACGGTGAACCGCCTGTGCGCCTCCGGGATGAGCGCGGCCGCCATCGCCGCCAACGGCATCGCCCTCGGTGACGGAGACGTGTACGTCGCGGGCGGGGTGGAGAGCATGACACGGGCGCCATACGTGGTCTCCAAGGGCGGCGCGCCCTGGGCCCGCGACGCCCAGCTCTACGACACGAGCATCGGCTGGCGTTTCGTGAATCCGCGCATGCGCGAGCTCTACGGAATCGATTCGATGGGCCAGACCGCCGAGAACGTCGCGGAGCACTACCGGGTGTCGCGCGAAGACCAGGACGCTTTTGCCGTGAGCAGCCAGGAGAAAGCGACCCGCGCCCGCGACCGCGGGCGGCTGTCCCTCGAGATCACCGCCGTCACGGTGCCCGGCGCCCGAAAGGGTGCCACCGAGGAATTTGCGACGGACGAGTTCATCAAGCCCGGAACCACGCGCGAGGTGCTGGGCCGCCTGCGTCCGGCGTTCCGCACCGACGGCCACGGAAGCGTGACGGCCGGGAACTCGTCAGGCATCAACGACGGCGCCTGCGCGCTGCTGCTGGCCGCCGAGCGGGCGGTCGGCGAATTCGGGCTCGCGCCCCTGGCGCGCATCGTGGCGGCGGCGGCGGTGGGAGTGGAACCGCGACTCATGGGGATGGGACCCGTGCCGGCCACCCGGCAGGTCCTGAACCGGGCCGGGCTCTCGCTCGACGACCTGGCCGTCATCGAGCTGAACGAAGCCTTCGCCGCCCAATCGCTGGCCTGCCTGCGCGAGCTCGGACTGCGCGACGACGATCCGCGGGTCAATCCGGGCGGCGGCGCGATTGCGCTGGGGCATCCGCTGGGAATGTCCGGAGCGCGACTGCTCCTGACGGCGGCCACCGAACTGGCGCAAGCCGGTGGCCGCTACGCGCTCTGCACCATGTGCGTGGGCGTGGGGCAGGGTGCGGCCATGGTGCTCGAGCGCGCCTGACGACGCGGGCGCCGCACCGCGCCAGCCGGGAGCGAGCGGCGATCGATTCTCGGTTATGGGCTACCAGCGATCAGTGTGCGCTGTGAGCTGCGATCGGAGGTATCGGGCTGTTGGCGGTCAGGGCTTGCTGGCCTTCGAGTCCGGACTCCGCTTGTCGTTGGCTCCAGACGCCGTGCCGGTTGCCGGATCGTACATGATCGAATGCGCGTCACCCTGATTCCGGCCGCGTGCTATTCCGACGTGCTCGCCCCTCGCGCGCAGCGCGGCGAGCACGTCATCGCTGGCGCCGCCGGGCTCGATGGTGGTCGTGTCCGGGAGCCACTGATGGTGCAGCCGCGGGGCGTCCACCGCCTCCCGCACATTCATGTGAAAGGCCGTGACACCCAGGATCACGTCGAGCACCGTGTTTGGAATGGTGCGTCCTCCGGGCGAACCGGTGACCAGAAAGAGTTTGCCGTTGCGCGACAGGATTACCGGACTCATTGAGCTCAGCATGCGCTTCCCCGGTTCGATGATGTTGGCCGGCGTGCCGATGTCGCCACGCGCATTGGTCACGCCGGGCAGGCGGTTGAAGTCGCCCATCTCATCGTTCAGCAGGAAGCCCGCCCCTTGCACCACGATGCCGTTACCCCATCCGTTCTGCAGCGTGAACGTGTTCGACACCGCCATGCCCTGGGCATCGACCACCGAAAAGTGCGTGGTCTCATTCGACTCGTGCGCCGTGACGATCTCGCTTCCCAGGTCGACGCTCCTGGTGGCGTGTGACAGGTCGATCGTCGCGGCCAGCGAGTCGGCGTAGGCCTTGGAAAGCAGCCGGCCGAGCGGAACCTGTACGAAATCGGCGTCCCCGAGGAACCGGGCGCGGTCGTAGTACGCCCGGCGCGTCGCCTCGATGAGCGCGAAGAGGTACGACGCCGACTGCGGCTCCATCGATCCCACGCCCAGCTTCTCGAGCAGGTTCAGGGTTTCGATGACTACCTGGCCGCCCGACGTGGGGGGGCCCATCGCCAGGATGTCGTAGCCCAGAAACGATCCCCGCACGGGAGGACGCTCAACGGCGGCGTAGACCGCGAGGTCTCCCCGCGTCATGACTCCGCGATGCGCCCGCATCTGGGCGTCGATCGAATCGGCGATCCAGCCGGTGTAGAAGACCGCCGCCCCTTTGGTCGCGATTTCGGACAGCGTGTGCGCCAGCGCCGGCAGGCGGATCGTGTCCCCTGCCTGCCAGTCGCCGCCACCGGGCTTCCCGTAGGCTTCGACGGTCGAGGGGTAGCGTGCACTGCGTCCGTGGACGGTGGAATTGATGGCGCGCGCGAGCGCGGACGAGAGCGGCCACCCTCGGCTGGCAAGCTGCACCGCCGGCTGCACGACCTGCGCCCACGGCAGCTTGCCGTACTTGCGGTGGGCAAGCTCCAGCCCGCGCACGGTGCCCGGGACGCCGGCCGACAGATAGCCGGTATCGCCTAACGCGCGGATGAGCGTGCCACCCGGTGCGAACAGCAGCGAGTCGGCTTTGAGCGGCGCGCGCTCACGGTAGTCGATGGTGGTCGCCGTGCCGTTTGCCTGACGAATGACCATGAATCCGCCGCCGCCGATGTTGCCGGCGCTGGGATGCGTCACCGCCAGCGCGAACGCCGTGGCCACCGCCGCGTCGACCGCGTTCCCGCCCCGGGCAAGAACCGACGCGCCGGCGTCGGACGCCGGCGCCGAAACGGACACGACCAGACCCCGTCGGGAACGCACGACCTGGGACGAGTCCTGGGCGGGCAGCGCGTGTGCACCGGCACAGGCGACGAGGAGTGCGCCGGCCGTTCGGCGCGCGGGAAGGCGGATCATGACGGAATGGTCTGAAGGCGGGAGCCGAACCGAAGAAACCGATGCCTGACAATCTCCGGGGTGCCCCGCTCCCACGCAAATCGCGCCTTCCGTTGCGTGCAAAGGCCTCCCATTTTCCCAACGGGGTGGGACCGCCGGCGAAGGACCGTGCGCGGCACCGGCGCCCCCCTTTCTCGGAACCAGAGAACTCTCATGGCCACTACCGTAACGCCGCACCCGCGCGAGTTCGTGCGGGCGCGCGACGCCACGCTGGAGGGGCCGCTGGCCGACCTCCGCCGCCTGCTTGATCGCGCCGGAGTCGCCTGCGAGCTCATCCTTGCATCCGGCCAGGCGGTTCGCGTAGGCGCATCGCCGCCGGCGTTCGCACTCCGGTTTCACACCGACCTACCATTTGGGCGCGGCCTGGGCGAACGCGGTATCGCCGAATCGTATCTCGATGGGGAATTCGACGTGGAGGGCGACCTCCTCCGTGCCTTCGACGTGCGCACCCAACTGGTCGACCGCGTTCCAGTCAGCGAGTTCCTCAATGTCTGGTTCGCGCACTTCTTTCGCCCGCGCACGTCGCTCAACCGGCGGGCCATCGACGTGCACTATGAGCTGGGCGACGACTTCTATCTGGCGCTGCTGGACCGCCGGTTCCGACTCTATTCGCACGGCATCTTCGTCGATGACCGCGATACCCTCGAGGACGCGGTCGAACGCAAGCTGGAACAGGCGTATCGTGCGCTGGCCCTCCGGCCGGGCATGCGCATTCTGGATATCGGGGCCGGATGGGGCGCGGCCGAGGAGTATTTCGGGTCGCGTGGCATTCACGTCACGGGTCTGACCATCGCCGAGGATTCCCGCGCGTTTGTGGCGCGAGTCATCGAATGTGCCCACCTGACGGCCGAGGTGCGCCTCGAGGATTTTCTGGTCCATCAGCCGGCGCAGCCCTACGACGCCGTGGTGATCTTCGGTGTCATCGAGCACATCCCCGACTACCGCGCGTTCGCCCGCCGCGTGTGGGGGTTGCTGAAGCCGGAGGGCCGATTGTACCTGGACGCCTCGGCGTCGCGCGAGAAGTTCGACATCAGTTCATTCACCCGGAAGTACATCTGGCCCGGGTCGCACACGTTTCTGTGCCTGCAGGACCTGCTGCGCGAGTTGTCCTACCACGGAATGGATCTGCTGGAGGTGCAGAGCGAGACCCGGGACTACGAGTTGACGATGATGCGATGGGCCGAGCGATTCGACGCGGCTCGCGATCTGATCGTCCGCCGCTGGGGCGAGCGCCTGTTTCGTGCGTGGCAGTTGTACCTCTGGGGCGGCGCCCATGCGTTCCGGAACAATACCCTGCAGGCGTATCACGTCGTGGCCCGACGTGGGCGGACCCCCGGGCCGCGGCCGCACCTGTGGCGGCGCGCGCTGAACGGCGTCAAGTCGATCATCTGACCAGCGGACGCCGTTCCCCCTCATGCGCCTGCAGCATTACGCACTTGACCGATGGATCGACGGGTCCGGTCCGGGAACGCCGCTTTATCATGCGGTGACGGGCGACCAGGTCGCCATCGCGTCGTCCGATGGCCTCGACTTCGGGGCCATGGTGCGCCACGCCCGGGAGGTGGGCGGCCCGGCGCTGCGTCGCATGACCTTCCACGAACGCGCGCGGATGCTCAAGGCGCTCGCGATGTATCTGAACGAGCGCAAGGACGAGCTGTACGCGCTGTCGGCGGCCACCGGCGCCACCCGGAACGACTCGTGGATCGACATCGACGGCGGCATCGGCACGTTCTTCGTCTACGCCAGCAAGGGCCGACGCGAGCTGCCTGACGAGTCGTTCTACCTGGACGGCCCCATGGAGGGGATCTCGAAGAACGGCACGTTCGTGGCGCGGCACATCTGCGTTCCACTGGCAGGCGTGGCTGTGCACATCAACGCCTTCAACTTCCCCGCCTGGGGCATGCTGGAGAAGCTCGCGCCCACCCTGCTGGCCGGCATGCCGGCCATCGTGAAGCCGGCCACCCTGACCAGCTATCTCACCGCACGGGTATTTCGGGTACTGACCGAATCCGGGATCCTGCCCGCCGGCGCCGTGCAGCTCATCTGCGGAAGCGCCGGCGACCTGCTCGACCACCTCGGAGGACAGGACGCGGTGGCGTTCACCGGCTCGGCGGCCACGGGCCGCATGCTGCGCGAGCGTGAGGCGATCGTCAACGGCGCGGTACGCTTCAATCAGGAAGCCGACTCGCTCAACTATTCGCTGCTTGGACCGGACGCCGCGCCCGGAACCGAGGAGTTCGAGTTGTTCGTGAAGGAAGTCGTGCGCGAGATGACGTCCAAGGCCGGACAGAAGTGCACCGCCATTCGACGCACCCTCGTCCCCAACGGAATGATGTACGACGTGGTGCAGGCGCTCCGGAAGCGTCTTGGCGACGTGAAGGTGGGCGATCCCGCGGTCGAGGGCGTGAAGATGGGCCCCCTTGCCGGCACGCCGCAGGTGCGCGAAGTCCGCGAGCGGCTGCAGGCACTGGAGGCCGGAGCCGAGGTGGTGTTTGGCGGCGACGGCATCGAACCGGTCGGCGTGCCGGCCGGTTCCGGGGCGTTCTTTCCGATCACGTTGCTGGCCTGCAGCGAGCCGCGTGCGCATTCGCAGCCGCACGAGATCGAGGCGTTCGGACCGGTGAACACGGTCATGCCCTACGACAGCGTGGACGACGCCATCGACCTGGCCCGGCGTGGGCGCGGCAGTCTGTGCGGCTCGTTGTTCACCGCCGACGATGCCGTGGCGCGCGAGGTGGTGTTGGGAACGGCATCGTATCACGGGCGACTCGTGGTGGTGAACCGCCACTGCGCGCGGGAGTCCACGGGCCACGGCTCACCGCTGCCGCACCTCGTGCACGGCGGCCCGGGCCGGGCGGGCGGTGGCGAGGAGATGGGGGGCGTGCGCGGCGTGCTCCACTACATGCAGCGCACGGCGGTGCAAGGCTCCCCCACGACGATCACCCGCATAACGAGGGAGTGGATTACCGGGGCCGCCCAGTCCGCCGATCAGGTGCACCCGTTCCGCAAGTATTTCGACGAGCTTGCGATCGGCGAGACCCTCACCACCCATCGCCGCACCGTGACCGAGGCGGACATCGTCAACTTCGCCGCCATCAGCGGCGATCACTTCTACGCGCACGTCGACGACATCGCGGCCAGGGAGTCCATCTTCGGGCGCCGCGTCGCGCACGGCTACTTCGTGCTCTCGGCGGCCGCCGGGCTGTTCGTCGATCCCGCCCCGGGACCGGTGCTGGCCAACTACGGCCTGGAGAATCTGCGCTTCACCAAACCGGTCTACATCGGCGATACGATCCGGGCCCGCCTCACCTGCAAGTCGAAGACGCTGAAAGAAACGCCCCCCGACGGCGTTCCGCAGGGTGTCGTGGCGTGGGACGTCGGCGTCACGAATCAGGAGAACGAGCTCGTGGCGACCTACACGATCCTCACCCTGGTGCGGCGGCGTGACGCCGCGACATCCTGAGGAAACGATCGTGAAAGGACTCTTCGAGGATCTGGTCGACTGGCTGGTGGAGCACGCCGGCGTGTGGGGAACGCGATTCCTCGTCTTGCTGCTGATGGTGTTCGCGTACGGCCTCGCCTGGTTCGCGATCAGCAGCGTTCGGGCGCTGTTCAACCGGCTCACCCACCACACCCCGGGCGAGAACCGCCTGCTCCCCGTGGTTGGGGCCCTGGTACGCTGTGCCATCGCCGGAGTTCTGCTCGTATTGGTGGTGCGCTCCGCGATCCAGAACTTTCCGGAGTGGCTCGGGATTCGGTGATGCCTAACTGCGCCGGTTGCAGGACTGGCCATCGTCGACCACGACCTCCGCATCCCGATTGACATGTCTCATCTCTCCGCGTTGCCATTCGTCCTCCGACGAGAACATGGGTGGTGAGCCGTCGCGAGATCACGTCCACCCGCGAAGAGATTCACGGCCTGCTCCGCCTGGAGGACGACCGTCTGGTGATCCAGTGGCGGGCGAGCGTCGAGGTGAGCCGGGTTGGGCGCGAGATCCGCACCGATCGTGAACTGGCGCCGCTGCGGGAAGTCTCGGTGCCGTTGTCGGGTCTGGCGGGAGCGCGCGTGCACCGGCGATGGCGGAACTGGCTCCCCCGCCAGGTCGTGGTGCTCAACGCCGCCGACCTGCGGGCGTTCGACGCATTGGCCGGCGAAGGGGGCGTATCGGGGCTGGTGCTCGAACACCCGGCCGAGATGGTGCTCGAGATTCGCGGTGCCGACAGCCAGGTGGCGCGCGAATTCACCAGCGAGCTGGCGCTGGCCGTGAGCGAGCATCTGCTGCAGCAGGCGACTGCGGACGCCGGGCGCGACTTGTCTGCCTCGCGACCGGCGCGGCTTCCCGGACCGGGTTCGTCATGATCCTGCCGGGCGCGAGCGCATCGCGTACCAGATCTCGTTAGGCCGCGGGATCGGGCGTTGCATGTCGACACGGCCGACGCCGCGCGCCGTCAGCGCCGGGCTCCTTCTGTATCGGAGTGGTGCCGGCGGGCTCGAGGTGCTGCTCGCCCATCCAGGCGGTCCGTTCTGGCGGCGACGGGACCTCGGCGCGTGGTCAATCCCGAAAGGGGAGGTCGCCGCGGGCGAAGATCTGCTCGAGGCGGCTCGGCGCGAGTTCGAGGAGGAGACCGGAATGGCGCCAGAGGGGCCCTTCGTGTCCCTCGGAAGCGTCCGCCAGAAGGCAGGGAAGACGGTGTTCGCCTGGGGCTGTCGGGGTGACGCCGACATCAGCGCGCTCCGCAGCAACGTCGTGCGCGTGGAACGCCCTCCGGGATCGGGACGCTGGGAGACGTTTCCGGAGGTGGACCGATGCGCCTGGTTTCCGCTTCCAGTGGCCCGGACGAAGATCAATGGCGCCCAGACCGAGCTGCTGGACCGCCTTGCGGTGCACCTCGGCGTGTCGCCGGATGAATGACACAGGGTAACCGCAGTGGTACATTCCGCGCCGATGCGCTCAGCGTTCTCGCGTGCACAGCAGTTTCCGCGGTCGAGGCGGCAGCGTGTGAGGCCCGGGCTTCGGGTCGCTGCATTCTGCGCCATGCTCGGGGGCGCGACGACCCTCGGGTGCACGCACCGCACCTCGCTGTTCGCGCCCGGGTCACGGGAATACAGTGCGGTGGCGCCCGACTCGTTCGACGTCGAGTTGGTTACGACAAAAGGCGCAATGATGGTGCGAGTCCGCCGCGACTGGTCGCCACACGGAGCGGATCGCTACTACGGTCTGGTGCGCGCCGGCTACTTCGACGATGCCGCCTTCTTTCGCACGATCCGGAACTTCGTCGCGCAGTTCGGGCTGCACGGGGATCCTTCGGTGAATGCCGCCTGGCGGGGGCAGACAATTCCCGACGACCCGGTGAAGGCACCGAACCGTCGCGGCGCCCTGGCGTTTGCGCGCGGGGGACCGAACACACGCTCGGTCCAGCTCTTCTTCAACACCGTCGACAACACCCCGCGACTCGATACCCTCAATGGCTTCGGTTTCCCGCCGATCGGTGAGGTCGTGCAGGGGCTGTCGGTGCTCGATTCGCTCACCTGGGAATACTCCGGGACGCGGGGTGGTCAGACCTTCCCCGGTCCATCGCAGGACTCGATCCGGTTGCAGGGGAATGCCTACTTGCGGCGCCGGTTTCCGCGCCTGGATTACATTGTGACCGCACGGGTCGTGCGGCGCTGGTGACGCGGGGGCGGCGGTCAGCCGTCAGCGTTCAGCGCCGACTTCGGTTGCGGCCAGCCACAGCGCGCCAAATCCACCTTCAGGGCCGCCCTTGCCATGCCGCCTCAGACCAGCCGTTTCACCGCGCTCCCGCCGTATCCGCTGGCGCACATTCCCCAGCGCAAACGCGAACTGCTTGCGAAGGGCGTGGATGTCATCGACCTGGGCGCCGGGGACGCCGACCTGGCGCCGCCGCCGGCCGCCATCGAGGCCCTCGCGCGCGCCGCGGAGCTGCCATCGTTAGGCCGCTATGGCTTCGGGCTGGGCTACGTGCCATTCCGGGAAGCAATCGTCTCCTGGACGAAGACCCGCTTCGGCCTCACCTTCGATCCTCTCCGCGAAGTGGTGCCGCTGATCGGATCCAAGGAAGGAATCGCCCACCTCGCGTTCGCGTATCTGCAGCGCGGCGACGCGGCCGTCGTGCCCGAGCCGGGCTATATGGCCTACGCCGGCGGCACCCTCCTGTCCGACGCCGAGGTGTATTCCTTTCCCCTGCGCCCGGCCACGAACTTCCTCGTCGACCTCGATGCCGTTCCCGACGAGGTCCTCCGCCGCACGCGCGTCCTCTACCTGAACTATCCCAACAATCCGACCGCCGCGGTCGCACCGCGTGAGTATCTCGCTGACGTCGTCCGGCGCTGTCGCGAGCGCGACATCATCCTTGCGTACGACAACGCCTACTCGGAGATGGCCTACGACGGCTATCTGCCGCCGAGCATCTTCGAGATCGACGGAGCACGCGAGGTGGCGATCGAGTTTCACTCGCTCAGCAAGACCTACAACATGACCGGCTGGCGCTGCGGATGGGCGATCGGCAATCCGGAGCTCTGTGGCGCCCTCGCCCGTGTGAAGTCGTTCGTGGACACCGGCGCGTACATGGGGATCCAGTACGCCGCGGTCGCCGCGCTCGAGAGTTGGGCGGAATTCGTGCCCGGGAATCTGCGCGTCTTCCGCGAGCGACGGGACGCGGCGGTCGCTGCGTTTCGCGCCGCGGGCTTCTCCTGCGACGCGCCCCGGGCCACGATGTACCTCTGGATCCCGGTTCCCGACGGCGTGCCGAGCGCGCTGTTCGCCGAGCGCCTGCTCGAGGAGGAAGGCGTGATCGTGCTTCCCGGCTCGGGGTTCGGGTCCGGCGGTGAAGGCTTCTTCCGCGTCTCATTCATCACCTCACCAGAGCGGCTGCGCGAAGCGGCGAGCCGGGCGGGGCGCGTGCGCCAGCGGTCCCTCGCGCCGGTCTGACGCGGGTCGGTAGGCGCGCTCGGCGCGTCAGCGATTGCCTGACACGCGGCTGACCGACGATCCCTCGCATTCCATCGGCGCGTCCCCTACAGACGCCCTTCTCCGTGGCGGCCTATGGTTCGCCCAACGGTGCTGGAGCTCGTCGTTCACCCGACAGGTGAGGACGGTCGCCCGGTTCCGGCAAGAGATCACGCCAGTGGCAAGGCCGCTTCCACTGGGCGCTCGTGTGCCCCTGCCCTCCATTGGCTCAACCCCGGAAGGGGGGGCGACGCGTGCCTGTGCTTTCCGAAACCGTGCTGTCGAACGATGCAATGGCGGCTCCAGACGCGCCGCCGGCGACGCGCGTTCGCGAACACACGGTGGAAATTGTCTCCGACTCGGGCGAAGGCGCGCAGAAATGCGGCCAGATCTTCGGCGCCGTGTCGGCGAAGACGGGGAATGGCGTCTGGACTGTCGAGATCATCCCCGCCGAAATCCAGCCCCCGCCCCGCGCTCCTGAAGGCGCCAGCGGCATCCGGATCCGCCTCGGCACCGGCGCCGTGACCAACTGGGGCGACCACACCAACCTCGTTGTCGCCTTCAATGAACAGGTGCTGCTGGCAAGGCACCGTCTCGGCGCGCTGGCTGAGGACGCGGTGATTCTGCTGGAAGACCGCTGGGCTACGCACGACGACGAGTCCATCCGCGCCGCCTGGTCAGCCGCGATGGAGGAACTCTCGGGACACCATTACCGCATCATCCCCGTCCCGATGGAGGAAGAGTGCCTGACGCTGGTCGATAATCCGCGCAAGGGCAAGAACATGTTCGCGCTCGGTATTCTCGCCTGGATCTACGGGCGGGACCTGGAGCGAATCGACGAGCAGATCGCGCACGCCTTTCGCAAGAAGTCCGACGACGTGTACCGGCGCAACGTGGACCTGGTGCGCCTCGGGGTTCACTGGGCGGCGGCGCACCTCGATTTCCGGATCGATGTGCCACCCGTGCCCAGCGACAAGGCGATGGTGGTGATGAACGGTAACGAGGCGCTCGGAATGGGTGCGATCGCTGCCGGACTCGAACTCTGCGCCATGTACCCCATCACGCCCGCGACGTCGGTCTCGCACTACCTGGGCGAGGTGTTCGAGAAGTTCGGCGGCGTGGTGCACCAGGCCGAAGACGAGATCGCCGCCGCCGGGGTCGCCATCGGCGCGTCCTACGCCGGCAAGGTGGCCTTTACGGTGACGTCGGGTCCGGGCCTCGCGCTCAAGACGGAATTCATCGGTCTCGCGGTGATGACCGAAGTGCCGCTCGTGGTGGTCGACGTGCAGCGCGGCGGTCCGAGCACCGGCCTTCCTACCAAGGTGGAGCAGTCGGATCTGCTCGCGGCCCTGTTCGGCCAGCCTGGCGACGCGCCGCGCATCGTCATCGCCCCGGCGACCATCGAAGAGTGCTTCCACGTGATGGTTACCGCGCGGCGGCTCGCCGAGGCGTTCCGCACCGTCGTAGTCGTCCTCTCCGACGCGAACCTCGCCACCGGCGTGCAACCCTTCCCGCGTCCGGTGCTCGACACTGCCTGGCAGGCGCCGCCGCTCGACCTGGGCCGCGTGCCGGATGGCAAGCGCCCGTATGACTGGGACCCGGCCACCGGGCTGTCGCGCCGGTTCATTCCGGGACAGATCGGCGGTCTGCACACGCTTACGGGCCTCTCGCACGACGAAGGGAGCAAAGTCGCGTACAGCGCCGGCGTGCATCAGCGTGCGAGCACGATGCGAAGCCGGAAGCTGGCGGTGCTGCAGTCCATGCTGCGGCCGCCTGAAATCCATGGCGACGATGCAGGCGACCTGTTGATCGTGGGGTGGGGAAGCACGAAAGGGGCGATCGAGGAAGCCGTGGACCGCGCGCGCGACAGCGGCATCGCCGTGTCCGCGGTCCACCTTCGGTTCCTGTCGCCACTGGAGCCTGGGCTAAAGGAGATCTTCGCGCGCTTCCGCGACGTCCTGACGGTCGAACTCAACTACAGCGACCAGTCGGGCGATCCCTATGTCACCGAGGAGAACCGGCGGCGCGGACAACTCTGTACCCTGCTGCGGGCGAGCACCCTGGTGGACGTCGATTGCTGGACGCGGGTCCCCGGCGAGCCGCTCCGTCCGGCAGCGATCCTGGACACGATTCGCGCCCGAACGACGCGCGGTGGGGAGGCCGGACGATGAACGAGCTGCAGTGTGGTCTGCTCTTCGCCGACGACGATGATCGCCACTTCGAGTTGAGCGACTACGAGGGCGCGCGGGCGCGATGGTGCCCGGGGTGTGGCGATCATTCCGTGCTCACGGCCGTGGAAAAGCTGCTCACGTCCGAACAGCTGCGACCCGAGACGACGGTGTTCGTGTCCGGCATCGGCTGCTCCAGCCGCTTCCCGCACTATCTCAAGACCTACGGTTTTCACGGCATCCACGGTCGGGCGCTGCCGGTGGCGACCGGCATCAAGCTGCACCGCCCCGACCTCGACGTGTTTGTCGTCATGGGCGACGGGGACTGCTGTTCGATCGGCGCCGCGCACTGGGTTCACGCCCTTCGCTACAATCCGGACCTGACCGTGATGCTGCTCGACAACGGCATCTACGGCCTGACCAAGAACCAGACCTCGCCGACCACGCCCCGCGGGCTGCCGAGCAACACCCAGCCCCGCGGTTCGTACCTGCCGTCGCTCAATCCGTTGACGGTAGCGTTAGGCGTCACCAACGCCTCGTTCGTGGCGCAGACGGCCGAGTTCGTTCCCGCCCATCTCTACGCCACGTTGCGGGCCGCATACCGGCATCGTGGCCTGTCGTTCGTGCGCATCCTCCAGCGCTGTCCCGTCTACACGCCGGGCATCTACGCCGAGGCCGTGAAGAAGCCGGCGCTGGTGGAGCTGCTGGTGCACGACGCGGGCGTGGCCGCTCCGGAGATCGAAGGCATCTACAAGCAACGCCTGGTGCACGATCCGCGCGATCTCGACGCGGCGCGGCGCCTCGCCGAACCCACCGACTCCATCCGCCTGGGGCTCTTCTATCGCGATCCTACGCGGGAGCGGTACGAAGATCTCCGCCGGGTGGCGCCCAGGTCAGCCGACGAACGTCTCTCTCTGCTGGAAGCGGAGCTCGATCGCTATGCGGTCTGACGCAACGTCACTCGTCTCGGCCGCGCTGGACGCGCTTGGCGCATCCGCCGACAACGGATCGGGCAGCGCGAGACAGCGCCTGCGGCTGGCGTTCGACGCGCTCGCCCGGCCGGTCGCGGAATTCCGGGCCGCGCTGGCGGGGGCGCTGGAACAGGCCGAGGCGCTCAGCCTGGCGCGGATGTCGGGCGACGACGCCCGCCGCCAGCGCATGGCCCGCGAGCTGGGACACTTCGCGGCAGGGCGCGTGGATCCGGCGGTGTTCACGCATCTGTTCGACGCACTGCCGCCGTTGTCCGACGATCAGCGTGAGCGATTGGAGCGCGCCGTCGACACGCTGCGCTCGATGTTGGTGCACGGCGACGATCTGTTCCTGGCCCGGGTGTCGCCGGGAGATTCGATCGGCGCAGTCGTGGAAGCCGCGCTGTCCCGCCTGGGTCGCGCCTTCGGCGCGCTGCTGTCGATCGAACTCATTCGCAGCGGTGCGTTCGTTCCTGCCGAGCACGATCGGCTGCTGGACGTACTTGCCTTCCGCTCGTGGACCAGGACGGAGCGACGGTATGCGCCGCCGCTGATCGTGCTGGTCGGCGGTGCCGACCTTCGCGCGGGCGAGCTCGCGACCTTCATGGACGGGCGCGAGAAGCTGGTGCTCGTGGTGGAGGAACCGTGCCCACCGGCGCCCCTCGTTCGCCTGGTCACCCCGGGCGCTCTGGTGCTGCAGACCGGAGACGCGACCGGACTGGATCTCCTGGCCACCAGCGCGGGGCCCGGCATTGCCGCGATCGTGCCCGACGGCGCGGCGTGCTTCCTCCACGATCCCGCTCGTGGGCGCGAAGCCTGGCAGCGTCTGTCGGTCTGGCGAACCGGCGTCGCACCGGAAAGGACGATCGGGGGAGCGAGTGTCTGGCAGATGCAGGAAGATCTGGGGCAACTCGAGGCGCTGGCCGCCGCCCCGCTCGCGCCGCCGCTTCCGGCCGAAGCGGTGACCGACGCGGGCAGCGATGATGCAGTGGATCGGCTGGCGTCCTGGTTGCTGGCCCAGTCCCGGCTCGGCGATTCGTGAGGGGCGACCGGCAATGATTCTCCTGGCGATCGCGATCCTCGGCGGCGTGGGCCTGGTCTTCGGCGGCCTGATTGCCGCCGCGTACCGGCGCCTCCGGGTGTACGAGGACCCGCGCATCGACGCGGTCGCCGCCATGCTGCCTAACGCCAACTGCGGCGCGTGCGGCCTGCCGGGATGCCGGGCGTTCGCCGAGCAGGCTGTCGCGGGCACCATCCAGCCCGCCCAGTGCACCGTGTCCAACGCCGAGGGCATCGCCGGCATCGCCGCGTTTCTCGGCGTCGATGCCGGCACGGCCGTGAAGCGGGTCGCGCGACTGCACTGCGCGGGTGGGTCCGACGTCGCCTTTGCCCGCGCCGAGTATCGCGGCGTGCGCACCTGCGCGGCGGCCGCCGCCGTGGCCAGCGGCGCCAAGGGCTGTGCCTGGGGCTGTCTCGGCCTGGGCGACTGCGCGCGGGTGTGCGACTTCGATGCGATCGCGATGAACGACATGGGCCTGCCGGTGGTCGACGTCGACAAGTGCACGGCTTGTGGCGACTGCGTCGATGCCTGCCCCAAGGACCTGTTTACCATCATGCCCGTCGATCACCACCTGCTGGTGCAGTGCCGCAACCTGCGCGTCGGGGACGACATCCTCGAGGATTGCCGCGTCGCCTGTACCGCCTGCGGCAAGTGCGTCGTCGATGCCGCGGTCGGTCTGGTTTCGGTCGCCACCGGCGTCGCCGTGATCGACTACTCGAAGGTCGAACTCGAGGACCCACGCGCCGTCGAGCGCTGTCCCACCGGCGCGATCGTCTGGCTCGACCGGGCGCAGTTCGTCAGTCAGGACAGTCTCGTCGGGAGCGCGCACGCATGAAGATCTGGCCGGGAAAGACCAGCGAACCAGCGGCGGCACCGCCTCGCTATCCGGGCGTTGTCGAGGCGATGGACGGATCTGCCGCCGTCGTGGCGATGGAGACCGCGGCCAGCGAAGCCGCCGGAGCATATCCCATCACCCCCTCCACACAGATGGGCGAAGGGTGGGCGGCCGCGGTGGCCGAGGGCAAGACCAACGTGTTCGGCCGCCGCCTCCTCTTCTTCGAGCCCGAGGGCGAGCACGCCGCCGCCGCCGTTACCGCCGGCATGAGCATGACCGGTATGCGGGCGACGAACTTCTCCAGCGGACAGGGCATCGTGTACATGCACGAATCGCTCTACCCGGCTGTCGGAAAGCGACTCACCTACGTCCTCAACGTGGCTGCTCGGGCGCTCACCAAGCACGCGCTCAACGTCCACGCCGGCCACGACGACTACCACGCCGTCGACGACTCCGGATTCTTCCAGCTCTTCGCCAAGGACGTCCAGGAGAGCGCCGACCTCAATCTCATCGCGCACCGCATCGCCGAACTGTCGCTCAACCCGGGGATCTGCGCCCAGGACGGCTTCCTGACCAGTCACGTCATCGAGTCGATCCGGCTCCCCGAACGCGACTTGGTGCGTGAGTTCCTCGGGAGCCCGGCCGATTTCATCGACGCGCCGACGCCCGCACAGCGCCTCGTCTTCGGCGCGAAACGCCGTCGCATTCCGGAGATGTTCGATCTCGACCACCCGGCCATGCTCGGCGTGGTGCAGAACCAGGACAGTTATGCCCAGGGGGTCGCCGCCCAGCGCCCGTTCTATTTCGAGCACCTGGCGGATCTGACTGACCGCGCCATGGCCGAATTCGCCACTCTGACCGGGCGTCGTTATGCGCGTGCCACCGGATACCGCACCGACGATGCGGAGTATCTCATCGTAGGACAGGGTTCGCTCGTGGCCAACGCCGAAGCGGTCGCCGACTTCCTGCGGGAAACCCGACAGCTCCGCGTCGGCGTGGTCAACCTCACCATGTTCCGGCCGTTCCCCGCCGACCTGATCTCACGCCTGCTTCGCGGCAAGAAGGGCGTGGTGGTGCTGGAACGGACCGACCAGCCGCTGGCGGTCGATCTCCCGTTGCTGCGCGAGATCCGCGCCGCGCTGTCGAAAGGCCACGAGAACTTCCGCGCTCGAGGCGTGAGCGTGCCGCATCCGGGCATCCAGCTGATCGCCCCGGACGACATCCCCGACTGCTACTCCGGGTGCTTCGGCCTCGGCAGCCGCGACCTGCAGCCTGGCGACGTGATCGCCGCGGTCGAGAATATGCTGCCCGCGGCCCGCGCGGAGCGGCGCCGCCAGTTCTACCTCGGTATCGACTTCATTCGCCGGGACACGCGCCTGCCCAAGCTCCAGATCTGGCAGGAGCAGCTGATCGAAGCGTACCCGGACATCGAAGATCTCGCGCTCAAGTCGGCCGGTGACTTCAACCTGATGCCGAAGAACTCGACGTCCGTGCGCATTCACTCGGTGGGCGGCTGGGGCGCGATCACGATGGGCAAGAACCTGTCGATGACCGCCTTCGAGCTGTTCGGGATGCACATCAAGGCCAACCCGAAATACGGATCCGAGAAGAAGGGACAACCCACCACCTTCTACGCCACGCTCGCACATGAGCCGATTCGCCTCAATGGCGAGTTGAAACACGTCGACGTCGTGCTCGCCCCCGATCCGAACGTCTTCCGCCACTCGGATCCTCTGGCGGGGTTGGCCGACGGCGGCGTCTTCGTGCTGCAGAGCGAGCTGGAGCCGGTTGCGGCATGGGCGACCCTGCCGCCCGGGGCGCGTGCCGAAATCCGACGCCGCGGAATTCGCACCTATGTCATCGACGCCTTTCGCATCGCCGCCGCCGAAGCCTCCGATGCCGACCTGCGCTACCGGATGCAGGGCGCGGCGTTCCTCGGCGCCTTCTTCCGGGTCTCGCCGCTGCTGGAGCGGGAGGGCGGCAGCGAAGCGGCGCTCTTCGACGGCATCCACCAGCAGCTCGACAAGAAGTTCGGACATCGTGGCGCGCAGGTGGTGGAAGACAACCTGCGCGTCATCCGCCGCGGCTACGACGAGGTGGTGGGTGTCGACGCGGTCGATCTGCCGGACCACGCCCACGAGAACGGAGCGGTCCCGGCTATTCCTGACGTGCTCGACGTGCCTGACGCGGAACAGGGCATCGGCAACCCGGGACGGTTCTGGGAGCAGGTCTGCGCCGTCTGCAAGCTCTCCCAGGACGTGATCGCCGATCCGTTCGCCGCCATCAGCGCCATCCCCGCCGCCACCGGCGCCGTGCGCGACATGAGCGGTGTGCGGATGGAGATACCCGACTTCATTGCGGAAAAGTGCACGGGCTGCGCGCAGTGCTGGACCCAATGTCCCGACGCTGCCATCCCGGGGCTCGTGACCGGCGTCGAAGACACGCTTGGCTCCGCAATCGACGTCGCCGAGCGCCAGCGTGCGCCGCTGGATCGCCTGCGGCAGCTGGTCAAGCCTGTCAGCAAGGAGTCGCGACGCGTCATGGCCGGTGATCCCTCCGTGGACTTCGCGACCGCGCTGCGACGCGCCTACGACACCGTTGCCGGAAAACTCGTCACAGAGCCCGAGCGTCGGGTCGCTGTCGATGCCGAGTTCGAGCCGGTGCACGCCACCATAGCCGAGATGCGCTTTGCGCGCACGCGACCGTTCTACGATCTGCCCGAGAGCAAGGCAAAGGCGAGCGGCGGGCTCCTCTCCATCACCGTGAACCCCGAGGCCTGCAAGGGCTGCAACCTGTGTGTCGCCGTCTGCCCCGATCAGGCCCTCGTAACCGTGCGGCAGGACGACGACAAGCTCGCGCGACTTCGCCGCAACTGGGAATTCTGGAAGCAGCTTCCCGACACCGACGACCGGTACGTGAACGTCTCGCGCATCGACGAAGGTGTCGGCGTGCTTCCGTCGTTGCTGCTCAAGAAGAACAGCTACCGGTCGATGGTGGGCGGCGACGGCGCCTGCATGGGCTGCGGGGAAAAGACGACCGTCCACCTGGTCACGTCGACGATCCACGCGCTGATGGGTCCGCGCGTCGAGCGGTACGTGGCGCGGCTCGATTCGCTCATCGCGACCCTCGACGCCAAGGCCCGCGAGTTGCTCGCCTCCAGCGCCGATCTGCGCGCGGCCGGTCAGGCCCCCGCTGGGGAAGTCACCGTTCCGGTTGATGAGGATCGTCGGAAGCGCCTCGCGCTGCTCGCTCGGGCGATCGACGAGCTCAAGGATCTTCGGTGGCGCTACCTGGAGGGGCCGGCTGGGAAGGGAAGGGCGCGCCTGGGCATGGCCAACAGCACCGGGTGCTCGTCGGTGTGGGGCAGTACCTACCCGTACAATCCATACCCCTTCCCGTGGGTGAACCACCTCTTCCAGGACGCCCCGTCGGTGGCGATCGGCGTCTTCGAAGGGCAGATGCGCAAGATGGCCGACCAGTTCGTGAGCGTGCGACGGGCCGAGCTGCTGGCCAACGACGCCTACGACGCGGCCACGCATGAGAAGGAATTCGTCGCCGTCGGTTGGCAGCAGTTCACCGATGAGGAATTCGCCATGTGCCCGCCCATCGTCACCATGGGTGGCGATGGCGCCATGCTCGATATCGGCTTCCAGAACCTCTCGCGGCTGCTCGCCTCCGGAAAGCCGCTGCGGGTGGTCGTCCTCGACACCCAGGTCTACTCGAACACCGGCGGACAGGCGTGCACCAGTGGTTTCACGGGTCAGGTGGCCGACATGTCCGCTTATGGCGCGGTGCAGCATGGCAAGACCGAAGTGCGGAAGGAACTCGCCCTCATTGCCATCGCGCACCGCGGCGTGTTCGTGCACCAGTCGTCGCAGGCCTCGGCGTCGCATCTCATGGGCGGCATCCTGCGTGGTCTGCAGCAGCGCCGGCCGGCGGTGTTCAACATCTACACGCCGTGTCCGGTGGAGCACGGGCTGGCCGACGACTGGGGTCAGCACGCCGCCCGTCTGGCGCTCGAGAGTCGGGCATTCCCCTTCCTGACCTACGATCCCGACGCAGGTGGCGCGCTGGCCGACTGCCTCACGCTCGACGGCAATCCGGCCGTCGACGATCTGTGGCCGTCGTACACCCTGCACTATGCCGACGACGACGGCGCCCCAGGCAGCATGGACCTTCCGCTCACCATCGCCGACTGGGCGGCCACCGAGGGACGCTTCCGGAAGCACTTCCGGGAAGTGAAGCACGCCGCCTGGAACGACGAGATGCTGCCGTTCCACGAGTACGTTGCCCTCGCGCCTGACGAGAGAGCGGGGAAGTCGCCCTTCATCTGGGCGACCACCGGAGAGAAGCGGCTCCGCCGGCTCGCGGTCTCGGCCGAAATGGTGCAACTCGCGGAAGAACGGCTCCTGTTCTGGTCGCAGTTGCGCCAGCTCGCCGGTCTGGAGGTCGCGCCCGCCATTCGCGAGCGCGTACTGTCCGCGGTCGAGTCGGACTTCGATCGGCAGGTGCAGGAGCTGCGCAGCGAGTACGAAAAGAAGCTGGCCGACCTGCGTGCGAGCTACCCGCCGTTGATTGCTCGGCGTCTCGCCCAGGGGCTGCTGCGGAGCGCGGGTGGCCCGCATGCCGCAACCGAGTTGCTGTCCCGTTTCGCCACCGGCGTGGCGAACGATCTGGTTTCCGATGCCGTATCAGCGCCCGCACCGAGTGCCATCCCTTCGGGGAGCGCGCTAGCCCCGGACGCGGCCTCCGGGTCGAACGGTGCGGGCGTCACGGCGTCTCACGCGTCTTCCGAGGCCGGTCCGGAAACCGCACACCGCGCGGACGGTGCCGTCGCCGCGGCCGCGGCGGCGCCGCCTGCGCAACCCCAGGAGGACGACGACCTGGCGATGGAGGCCTACGTCGAGTCGGCGCGGTGCACGACCTGCAACGAATGCACGAATCTCAACGGACGCATGTTCGCCTACAACGCGAACAAGCAGGCGTATGTGAAGGACGCAAAGGCCGGCACGTTCGCGCAGCTGGTGCAGGCCGCCGAGAAGTGCCCCGTCGCCGCCATTCACCCCGGAACGCCGCTCAACCCGAAGGAGAAGGATCTCCCGAAGTGGATCGAGCGGGCCAAGCCCTTCAGCTGATCACATGCTGCTCTCACGGTTCGGCTTCCAGCACGGGGTTCATCCTCCCGAATCCAAGGAACTCACCAACACGCTCCCGATTCGCCGGATGCCGTTCCCGGCGGAGCTGGTGTTGCCGCTCCAGCAGCATGCCGGGAAGCCCGCCATCGCCTGTGTGAAGCCCGGCGACCATGTCGAACGCGGCGACAAGGTCGGCACGTCCGATGGCTGGATGTCGGTGCCCATCCATGCGTCGGCCGCGGGACGAGTCACCGCGATCGAGTGGGCCCCCTACATCGACGGGACCGATACCATGGCGGTGCGGATCGCCGTCGATCGGTATGCGGTACAGACCACGCGTCCACGCCTGGTGCCGAGGTGGGAAGGTTTGACCACCGAACAGACGGTTCTTGCCGTTCAGGAGGCGGGCGTGGTCGGGCTGGGTGGTGCGGCCTTCCCCACCCACGTGAAGCTCTCGCCGCCGAAGGAGTACGCGGTCGAGTCGATCATCGTCAACGGCGCCGAGTGCGAGCCATATCTCACATCCGATCACCGCATCATGGCGGAGTACCCCGCCCGGGTGCACTTCGGCATCCGCGTGATGATGGCCGCGTTAGGTGTACGGCGCACGGTGATCGGTGTGGAGCGCAACAAGCCCGACGCGATCGAGGCGCTGCGCGCGTCGGCACCCACCGACCTGGACGTGACGATCCTCCCCCTGACCGTGAAGTATCCGCAGGGGGCGGAGAAGATGCTGATTCGCGCCGTCACCGGTCGCGAGGTGCCGTCGGGCAAGCTGCCGGTGAGCCTGGGCGTGCTGGTCCAGAATGTCGGGTCGGTGGCGGCCATCGCCGAGGTCTTCGAGACCGGGATGCCGCTCATCGAACGCATCGTCACCGTGAGCGGCCGTGGCGTGCGGAAGCCCGGAAACCTGATCGTCCCGGTGGGGACCAGGCTGCGTGACGTGCTGGAGTTCTGTGGAGGGCTCACCGACGACGCGGCCGAAGTCATCATCGGCGGCCCGATGATGGGCCTGGCCCAGAGCTCCCTCGACGCGCCGGTCACCAAGGGGACCACGGGCATCGTGGCCCTGGCTGGCGACGAGACACGCAGCGAACAGATCTACCCCTGCATCCACTGCGGCAACTGTCTGGATGCCTGCCCGGTGTTCCTGAATCCCTCGCTGCTCGGCGACTACGCGCGGCTGAACCGGTATGACGACATGGAGGCGCTGCACCTGGCCGATTGCATGCTCTGTGGCGCGTGCTCCTATGTGTGCCCCTCGAACATCCCGCTCGCCCAGCTGTTCGCGTTCAGCAGGACCGCGCTGAAGAAGCGCAAGGCGGCGGCCGCGTGAGCGGCGGTTCGCTGGTCGTCACCGCCGCGCCGCACCTCCGCGCGCGCGAGTCCACGCCGCGGATCATGTGGAACGTCGTGGGCAGCCTGATCCCCATCGTCGTGGTTGCGGCGTGGTATTTCGGGGTCAGTGCGCTCCTGGTGGTGGGAGCGGCCACGCTCGGCGCCATGCTGACCGAGCGCGTCTTTGGCAAGTCGGGAACGCTCTCCGACGGCTCGGCCGCGATCACCGGCATCCTGCTCGGACTCACCCTCCCCGCCGGGATGCCGTTGTGGATGGCGTTTCTCGGTGGCGCCATGGGAATCGGTTTCGGAAAGATCGTGTTCGGGGGTCTGGGCCAGAACATCTTCAATCCTGCCTTGTTCGGACGCGCCTTCCTGCAGGCGGCGTTTCCGGTCGCCATCACGACCTGGCCGGTTCCCGGTCAATCCTGGTGGGCGCTGCGGGGTGATCTGTTCGCCTTCCCCCTCACCCACCCGCGGGTGACGGAAGCCATCACCGCCGCCACGCCACTTGGCGCCTGGAAGTTCGAGGGACACGGCACCTCGGTGCTGGCCCTGTTCACCGGGAACACCGGCGGCTCGTTAGGTGAGACCTCGGTGATCGTGATCGTGCTGTGCGGCGCGTACCTGGCATTGCGCGGATACCTCAACTGGCGTGTCCCGGTCAGTATCTTCGCGTCGATTGCCGCGTTCGCGGTCATCCTCCACGCCTTCTCGCCGGCCTATCCGGCGCCCTTGTTCATGCTCTTCTCGGGCGGACTCGCGCTCGGCGCGATCTTCATGGCCACCGACATGGTCACCGCGCCCGTGACCAACCCGGGGCGCTGGATCTTCGGCGCCGGCGTGGGCGTGGTCACGGTGGTGATCCGGGTCTGGGGAGGTCTCCCCGAAGGGGTCATGTACGCCATCCTGTTCATGAACGCGTTCACGCCGTTCATCAACAAGGCCACCCAGCCGCGCGTGTTCGGCACCACCGGGCGGGTCATCGCATGACCGACCCGGTGCACTGCCACACCCCCGGTGTTCCGGCCGAACTTCCCCCGGCCGAAGCGACGCCGGCCTGGCGGCTGGTGAGCACGTTAGGCCTGGCCGGCGCCCTGGCCGGTCTGCTGGTGGTAATCGTGTATCGCCTCACGCTCACTCCGATCGAGGCGCACAAGGGACTGGTCGTCCAGCAGGCCGTGGCCGAAGTGCTCCAGCACCCGGCGCGACTGGACACGCTCTATCTGGAGAACGGCGCGTTGACCAGGCAGCCCACGGTGGCGCGAAGCGAACTCCAGGCGGCCTACGTCGGCTACGACGCGCAGGGGCACTCGCTCGGCGTGGCGATCACCGCCGGTGAACCCGGATTCTCCGATGTGATCTCCCTGATGTTCGGCTTCGATCCGCGAAGCGGCACCATTCTCGGCTTCAAGGTCCTGGATCAGAAGGAGACGCCGGGTCTCGGGGAGAAGATCGAGAAGGACAGCACGTTCGTCGGCCAGTGGCACGGCCTGGTCGCGCCCCTGAAGACGGTGAAGAAGCGCAGCGGCAACGACCCCGCTGAGGTGCAGGCGATCAGCGGCGCCACGATCTCGTCGCGCGCCGTCACCCGGATCATCAACAACGCGGTTGCCCGCTGGCGCCCGCTGCTGACGGCGTACCAGGCCGGAGCAACCCCATGAGCACGACCATCGACGCCACAATGCCGGTCGCCGCGCCGGCCGTGCCGCCGCCACCGTCGACGACCCCGGCGCCGCTGATCGGGGACCTGATGCGCGGCATCTGGAAGGAGAACCCGGTCCTGGTGCAGATGCTCGGCATGTGCCCGACCATGGCGGTCACCAACAACGTCGCCAACGCGTTCGCCATGGGCATGGCCACGCTGTTCGTCCTGCTGGGGTCGGAATTCTTCGTCTCGCTGCTCCGCCGCCGGTTTCCGAACGAGGTCCGCATCGCCTCGTACATCCTGATCATCGCCACCTTCGTGACGCTGGCCGACATGCTGCTGGAGGCGATGGTGCCCGACATTCACAAGGCGCTTGGCCCCTTCATCGCCCTGATCGTCGCGAACTGCCTGCTGCTGGGACGGCAGGAAGCGTTCGCCGCCAGGCAGCCGGTGGGACGCGCCGTCCTCGACGCCGTCGGCATGGGCGCGGGGTTCACGATCGCGCTGACCATGATGGGCGCAATCCGGGAATTGTTAGGCAGCGGCGCCCTGCTCGGGATCCGCGTCCTGCCCGCCAGCTTCGAGCCCTGGGTGTTCATGATGCTCCCACCAGGAGGCTTCTTCACGCTTGGCCTGCTGCTCATGGGCGTCGCCGTCGCAGCCGACCTGCGCACGCGGCGTGCACGTGCAGTGCGATCCGGGAGGACAGGAAATGGGTGATCTGGCGTGGATCATGATCTCGTCCCTGCTCGTGAACAACTTCACGCTGGTGATGTTTCTCGGGCTTTGTTCCTTCTTCGGCGTCACCCAGCAGATCGGCACCGCCCTGCGCCTCGGCCTGGCCAACACGTTCGTCCTCGTGATGACGGCCGTGTCCGCCTGGTTCCTGAACAAGTATGTGCTCGGTCCGGCGCCGTTTCTGCGTATCATCGCGTTCATCGTGGTCATCGCCTCGGCAGTGCAGATCGTCGAGATGGCTGTGAGGAAGCACTATCCGGTGCTCTTCCGACAGCTTGGCATCTACCTGCCCCTCATCACCACCAACTGCGCCATCCTCGGTCTCGCCATCTTCCAGACCAATCGCGGCTACAACTTCATCCAGGGTCTCGCCTTTGCCATCGGCGCCGGGATGGGCCTCACCTTGGCGCTCACGCTCATGGCGTCCATACGGGTCCGCACCGAGCTGACCGAGGTGCCGCGGCTCGCACGCCCGATGGCCATCGTCCTGTTCATCGCCAGTTGCCTGTCCATGGCCTTCATGGGCTTCGCCGGCCTGGGCACCTCATGATTACCGCGCTTGCCGGCATCGCGCTCGTCGCCGTGCTCTTTGTCGTCTTCGGTCTGCTGCATCCGCAACGCGGCTGCGAATCGGGCGGATGCGGCGCGTGTCAGGGCGATTGCCCGCTGCACCAGCACGTCGAGGGAGGAACGAAATGACAGTCGACTCTTCACCCGGCCCGTTGACGCATCGCCGGGAGTTCATTGCGATCGGGATCGGCGCGTTCGTCGTCGCCGCGGTCCCGATCTCGGCTCGTTTCCGTCGGCGCACGGTCCGCCGCATGCTGCCCGTGATGGGGACCATCGCCGAAATCACCGTGATCGCCGACGACTTCGGCAGGGGCGAGCACGCCATCGACGCGGCGTTCGCGGAATTGACGGGCGTTGAGCGCACGATGAGTCGCTTCCTCCCCGAGTCGGATGTGGGCAGGGCCAACGCCCTCGCGTTCCACCAGCCGGTCGCGGTCTCCGGTCCGACCCGCGACGTGCTCGATGCAGCGCTCCGCTGGGCTCACGCCAGCGACGGCGCCTTCGACCCCGCGATTGGACGCGTGGTCGAGCTGTGGGACGTGAACCACCGGTACGAGCCGCCCCCCGACGCACCCGTGCGTCGTCTGGCCGGGCGCCACCTCTTCCACGGCGTCGAACTGGGAATGGAGAGGGGGCAGCCGGCAGTCGCGTTTCGATCTCCCGAGATCCATCTCGACCTGGGTGGCATCGCCAAGGGGTACGGCGTCGATCGGGCGTCCGACGCCCTTCGTGCCCTGGGCGTCCGCGACGCGCTCATCAACGTCGGCGGCGATCTCGTGGCCATGGGGATGGCCCCCGACGGCTCTCCCTGGCGTATCGGTATTCAATCGCCGGTTGATCCGGACGAACTGCTCGGTGTGCTGGACGTCTCCGACCGCGCCGTGGCCACCTCTGGGGACTACGTCCAGTTCTTCCGGTTCCGCGGCGTGCGTTATCACCACCTCATGGATCCGGCCACCGCCCGGCCAAAGCAGACCTCGGAGCACAGTGTGACCGTTGAGGCCGAAACCTGCATGAACGCGGATGCTGCGGCCACGGCGGTGTTCGGAATGTCGGCGACGGATGCTCGCGCGCTGCTCGCTTCGCGCATGCCCGGCGCTCGACTGGCGTCCACAGGGTAGTGCGTTGCCGCCACGGCCGCGTGTCGTGGCGCTCTCATCGAGACGGTGGAGGTATCCTATGCACTACGCGACGATGTTCTGCAGCGGCTGCGACCACGACGTGCGGGTGTTGATGACAGAGGACACGGTCCACGACCCGCAGGCGAACGTGCGCGACCCCGAACTGGTCTGCCTCGAGATTGGCGAGTGGTGCACCGGCACGCTGTGTCCGCTGGGGGCGGCGGAGCCGAACGCCATGATCGCCCGCCTCGTACGCAGCGGCCTTCCGCTCGACTCGCTTGCCACGGCACGTGGCTGGTGCGAGGTCTGCGAGCGCGAGACCGACTTGGCGCTGTACGGTCGCAATATGGCGGCCTGTACCGTGTGCGGTACGTCTCGGTTCCGCGACGGCGAACTTCGCACATGAGGGGCGTGGCGACGGCCTGGATGGCGGCGGCCTGATTGTTCCGGGCTGGATTGCGCGGGCCTGATTACGCCGGCCTGAATGGCGCCGGCCTGATTACGCCGGCCTAGATTGGGGCGTGTGAGTATCGGGAGTACCTCGCCCCGGACGCATGCGCTCGTCCGCGCCCTCCGCGTCTGCGCCTCGCTCATCTGCGTCGGTGCACAGGCGGGCCAGGCGCAGTTCCACGTCATGCCGCGCGATGCTCGCTTCTGGGGGGCCGCGGCCGCGCTCACTGGTGTGGCGGCGGTCTGGGATGCGCGACTGTCGGGCGACGCCACCCGCCTCCCCCCGCGCATGCAACACGTACTCGACGATCTGCAGCCGCTCGGACGCGGCGCGGTGCTCGTCCCCGCGATGGCCGGAGGATGGATCATTGCGCGCCTCACCGGGCACCGGCGCGCTGCCGATGCGGTCCTTCGCGTGGCCGCAGGATACACGGTCGCCAATGCCGTCACCAGCGTGCTCAAGGGGGCGGTCGGCCGTCATCGACCCCGGGGCGCGAATGAAGATGCCTGGTGGTTCCGGCCATTCCGTCGGGGCGATGAGTGGCAGTCGTTTCCGTCTGCGCACACTACGCATGCTTTCTCGATCGCGGCGGCGTTGGCCGACGAGTGGGGTTCACCGACGGCCGAGTCGACCGGATACGCCATCGGCGGCCTCATCGCACTGCAGCGAGTCTACGCGCAGGCGCACTGGCCCAGCGATGTGGTGGCGAGCGGAGCACTGGGTATCGCAGCGTCGTTGACCACCGATCGCTGGTTGCGCAAGAGAATGGCTCACGACACCACGGGCGGCCGATGAACGAGTCCGAGGCTGAGCGGGCGACATCGCCGGCGGATCGCTTCGGTCCCGCCGCCTGTCCGATGGTGTGAGCTGTCGGGGTGGCTGGATCGCGGCGTGCGGATGCGTCGTGATATGGTTCAGCCCGCAGCACGCAGGCTTGAGTTGGCGCGTCCCCGCAGAGTATGCTGGGGCACCATGTCCACTGGTGACGGCCCATCGGTTCCGCCCGCCCCCACCATCCGCCAGAGTGCGTCAGCCAGGGCGGCATGGGAGCCAGCCGCCCGGACCGTGGGTGATGGCGACCCGCGAGGCGATGATGAGGCGGCGCTCCTGCGTGCAGACGGGTTTCACCTGGTGGTTGAGGCGGTCCGCGATTACGCGATCTTCCTGTTGGATCCCAACGGCCGCGTGCTCAGCTGGAACGCCGGGGCCGAGCGCATCAAGGGCTACACCGCGAGCGAGATCATCGGGCAATCGTTCAGCGTCTTCTATCCTCCGGAGGTGGCGGCGCGCGGGCATCCGGAACGTGAGCTCGAGATGGCGCGACGAGAGGGACGATTCGAGGAAGAGGGATGGCGGGTTCGCAAGGACGGATCGGTGTTCTGGGCCAACGTCGTCATCACCGCGCTCACCGATAGCGCCGGCCGCCATCAGGGGTTCCTGAAGATTACCCGGGATCTCACGGGGCAACGTCGGGTCGAAGCCCTCGAGCTCGCGGAGCAGCGCGTCAACGAGTTCCTGGCCATGCTGGGGCACGAGCTGCGCAATCCGCTCGCGCCCATTCGCAATGCCCTGGCCGTCATGCACCTGAAGCCGGTGCCGGACTCGAATCTGCAGTGGGCGCGTGACGTGATTGACCGCCAGCTCAGGCAGCTCACCCGGATGGTGGACGATCTCATCGACGTCAGTCGCATAACGAGCGGGACGATCGCCCTCAACAAGGAGCCGCTCGAGCTCGCGGTCGTGGTTGCGCGTGGCGTGGAAGCGAGCCGGCCCCTGATCGACGCGAGACGTCAGCACCTCGAAATCGACTATTCGCGCTCCCCGGTCCTGGTTGAGGGTGACCTCGCGCGCCTGGCACAGGTCGTGACGAATCTCCTCAACAACGCGGCCCGGTTTACGCCCGAGGATGGCACGATCCGACTCTCGGTTGCCGCCGAGGGCGACCGGGCGGTGCTCAGTGTTCGCGACAATGGCGCGGGCATCGACACGGCATTGCAGCCTCACATCTTCGATCTCTTCAGGCAGGGTGACTCGTCGCTCGACCGCGCCGCAGGAGGACTCGGAATCGGACTCACGATCGTCCAGCGACTGGCGCAGATGCACGGTGGGACGGTCGATGTGTTCAGCGAGGGCCCGGGGCGCGGCAGTGAATTCGTGGTGCGCCTGCCACGCCTCGACGCCCTGCCTCCCAGAATGCCGACGCCGTCCGGACGCACCGCGCCGATCGCACAGTCAGCCACGCCGCGGCGTGTGCTGGTGGTGGACGACAGTCCCGATTCCGCCGAGAGCATGGCGGCCGTGCTGCGCCTCTCCGGCCACGATGTCCGGGTCGCCCTGAACGGTTCAGGCGCCATTGCCCTCGCCCGCCAGTTCCGGCCCGAGGTCGCGCTCCTGGACATCGGTATTCCCGGCATGACCGGATATGAGGTGGCGGTCGCGATCCGTGAGCTGCCGGGCATGGAGGCACTCGTCCTGATTGCGATGACGGGGTACGGCCAGGCGCAGGATCGGATGCGGTCGCGCGAGGCGGGCTTCCAGCACCACCTCGTCAAGCCCGTCGAAATCGCCGACGTCCATCAGGTCCTCGAGTCGCTCCCTCCAGTGCGGACGGCGGTGGACTCCTGAGCGCGTGGGTGTTACGCTCTTGGCGCGTCGTTCGAGATCCCTCCGCGCAGTGCCTTGCGACGATCGTCGATTCCGAGGTGCCCATGTTTCGCCCCACCACCGCCCGCGTTGTCCGATTCACTTCCGTGGCGCTCTTCCTCTTCGCGCCGCCGCTCGCAGGTCAGTCCAGGCCGACGATTGAGCAGTTCTTCAACGAGGCGTCGCCACTCTCCATCACCGCCGCCCGGAACGCCGACCGCGTGGCGTGGATGGCGTACGACCGCGGCATGCGGAACGTGTACACCGCGGCGGCGCCGGCCTTCACCCCCGTCCGCCTGACGCGATTCCTCAAGGACGACGGCGTGGATCTGGGCGACGTCGGCATCTCCGATGACGGATCGGTCGTCGTCTTCGTTCGCGGATCCGCGCCCAATCGCCAGGGCTGGGTGGCCAATCCGTCGCACGACCCGGACGGTGGCGAGCGCGCCATCTGGGCCGTCCGCACGGCGGGCGGACCCGCCTGGAAGCTGGCGGACGGAGCCGGGCCGGAACTGTCTCCCGATGGGAGAACCGTCCTCTATGTGAAGGACGGGCAGATCTTCCGCGCCCGGGTCGCCCACGTGGCCCAGCCGGATTCGATGGACCTCGGGCTCAAGCCCTTCATTAATGAATGGGGACGACAGAGCAGCCCCCGCTGGTCCCCGGATGGTTCGCGGATCGCATTCGTCAGTGACCGCGGCAATCACTCGCTCATCGGGATGTATGACGTGAAGTCGCGGACGGCCGACTATGTGGCACCGAGTGTCGACTTCGACGCCGGACCGGTCTGGTCGCCGGACGGCAAGCATATCGCGTTCACGCGTCGTCCGGGGCTGCCTTTTGGCCAGCAGGCGCAGGAAGGCACCGGAAGTCTCGGCAATCCCAACGGACCCGCCGCCGGGCGTGGCGGAGGTGGACGCGGAGGGAATGCCGGGTTGTCAGCCGGCATCTGCGCTGGCGTCGGGCGTGGTCGGCTTGGTGGGCGTGGTGGCGGCCGCTTTGGCGGCGAGCCCGATACCGCCACCAGCGTCGACAAGCGCTTCCCGGGACTGTGCCGGGCGACGTTCCGCGGCGGATACACGCTGGAAGTGATGGTGGCCGATCTCGCCACCGGGGAGGCGAAGGAGATCTGGCACAACGAACCTAACGAGCCGGTTTTCAACTTCATCGCGCGCATGATGTGGGGCGCCGGCCATCTGGTCTTCCCGCTCTCGCCGTCCGACGACGAGTTCGACCGCTACTGGGCCATCGCGGTCGACGGGTCCACCGATCGGCCGATCGAGCTGACCACCACCGACGGACTCATCGAGGACGTCACCTCGGCGGCCCTGTCCCACGATGGGAAGACGCTCTACTACTGCACCAACGCCAACGACATCGAGCGCCGCCACATCTGGGCGGTCCCCACGTCCGGTGGGACGCCGACGCAGGTCTCGCAGGGCGATGGCATCGAAACCTCGCCGACCCCCCTCGCCTCGGGCCGGCAGGTGGCCGTGCTGTATTTCGGCGCCACCCAGCCCGCGTCTGTCGGACTGGTTCCGGCCGCCGGCGGCACCGCGAAGTTGATCTTCCCCATCTTGCCGAAGGATTTCGCCAAGGCAGCCCACGTCACGCCGCAGATCGTGATCACCAAAGCAGCCGACGGCCTGGAGATTCACAACCAGCTCTTTCTGCCCAGCGATCTGAAACCGGGTGAGCGTCGTCCAGCGATGATCTTCGTGCACGGCGGACCGGTACGACAGATGATGCCCGGCTACCACTACATGCAGTTCTATCACTGGGCATACGCGTTCAACCAGTGGCTGGCGAGCCAGGGCTACGTCGTGATGTCGGTGAACTACCGCAGCGGCATCGGCTACGGCCGGTCCTTCCGCCAGGCGCCGAATACTGGCGGGCGCGGCAACGCCGAGTACCAGGACGTGATCGCCGGAGGCAAATACCTGCAGTCCCGTTCCGATGTCGACTCAACCCGGGTCGGCATCTGGGGACTGTCGTATGGTGGCGTCCTCACCTCGCAGGCGCTGGCCCGCAACTCCGACGTCTTCGTCGCAGGTGCCGACCTGGCCGGTGTGCACCTCTGGGGTAGCTCGCTCGACACCGGCGCTGTCTCGTATCGCTCTTCCACCATCTCGGCCATCGACGGCTGGAAGTCGCCGGTCTTCCTCCTCCAGGGTGACGACGACCGGAATGTCGACTTTGCCCAGATGGTCGGGCTGGTGCAGTTACTCCGCGCCCGCAACGTGCACTTCGAGCTCACGGTGATCCCCGACGATCTCCACGAGTCCATGATGCACTCGCGGTGGATGAGCACCTGGACGAAAATCGGGGACTTCCTGCACCGATTCGTGTGGGAACGACAGTCCGCCGCCGCGTCTCAGGGAGGAGGCTCCGACCGACCCTGAGGCGCGGCCTGCGCGCCGCGGCCCATCAGGAAGCCGCGGCGCGTCAGCTCCTAGGGAAGCAGCGCCGAGCCGGGGTTCCCGTTGCCGCGGTGACACGTCACGCAGGTGATCTTCGGCGTCTGCCCGCCTCGGTTCGGCGGCAGTTTGCTCAGATGGTCCGCATTGATGTGGTCCATCATCTCGATCATGAGGCGCGCGGTCTTCTTGCCGTTGCGCGAGTCGTCTTCCCATTGATCCGCCACGTGGCACGACGTGCAGTTCTGGCTCAGCGCGCGGCCGAACATCTGATCCATGTTCTTCACGAACTCGCCCGCCGGCATGTCCTTGAGCAACTGCACGTTCTTGAAGACCTCGCCGGCGGGTTCGTTCTCATGGCCCGCGATCGACGCCAGCACCTGCTGCACCGTTGCCTCGCGCAGCTTGGCGATGGAGTCGCGACGGGCAGCCCGCATCTCGGGCGTCATCGGCGCGCGTCCACCCGCCGGTGCCCCGCCGCGCCCGCCCGGCGCGCTGCCGCGACCCTGCGCCACTCCTCCGGCCGGCGTGGGCGCGGGCGTTGGTGCGGGGGCTGGTGTGGAGGTCTGCTTGGATGAGCACGACACTCCGAAAATGAGGGCGGCCGGTATGGCCAGACGCACGGTGCGGTTCATGAGTGTCACTCTCAAGGGTGTGGATATCGTGTCGAGGATGAAGCGCCACCACAGACGGCGCATCAACGATGCACATGGATTCCGAGCCGTCAAGCGGCGGGCTGGGCCGAAATGTCGTACAATTGCGGCCTGCCGGTCCGGTCGACCGGGCCGTCAGCCGCGGTGCCGACCGTTGATCGCGTGAGGTCGCCACCGCGAACCCGCCACGACAGGAGAAGTCATGAACGACGACGCCTTCAATCTCTCGATCCGGAAGTTCCTCAAGCAGTTCGGTGTCACGGCGCAGCGCGAGATCGAACAGGCCGTCCGCGCCGCGCTCGCGGCGGGGAGCCTGCAGGGACACGAATCGCTGCCGGTACGCGCCACGCTCAGCCTTGGTGATCTGATCGCCGACCACCGCGTGGACGGTGAAATTACGCTCGGCTGATCCGTCGATGTCGGGACGTCGTCAATAGCGCGAGATCTGGATGATGCTGTAGTAGGATTCGATACGCCCGTGCGCAAAGGCGTCCACGAGATCGGCCATTGATGCCACGAGCTGCGCCGACCGCGAATTCGGATTCTGGCTCGTCACCCAGCCGCGATTCGAGAGCGACCGGATGAACGTACTGGTGGAATCGATCGGCAGAGTCGACACGCTGCTGTAGAATCGCTTCCACGCGTCCGGGTCCTGGAACAGATACATCTCGACGTTGGACGTGTAGAATATCGACACGGCGGCGCCATGCGCCTTCAGATACTCTCCCACCGCACGCAGCGCCTGCGGCCCGGCGAAGTCCCCCACCAGCGGAACGATCAGGTTCTGCTCCTCCAGTTCCTTGAGTGTGCGATAGGTCGACTCGCTGCCGAGGTAGCTCCGGTCGACACCGTGCCCGTCGGTCTCCAGCATCAGCTGCGCATAGGTGGGCATGCCGTATCCACCATAGTTGCGCCCGGCAGACCCGAAGGAGTACGTGATGTCGGGACCCGCGCGGTAGAACGCCCCGAAGACATAGTCCAGCGAGTTCAGGTCCTCATGGGTGAGCGCAAACCCGTGTGCTGACAGGAGGCGCTCCCGGATCGCGGTCAGCGTGCGGCGGAACATCGCCGAGTCGGGTGCCACCGCTGCATACGCGTCCAGGATGACCTCCGCGCTCATGCTGGTATCGAGCCCGGCCGGTCGTGGTCGAGAGAAGAGCCGGGATACGAACTCTGGGCGGTCGGCCGAGTCCTCGATCAGCGCCTTGTACATCAGGTGCTGGACCAGGTTCTGACGGCGGATGTCGACGATGAACGCAATCCGCGGGACAAACGCCGCGATGTACGTGAAATTCTGGTCGGGACCCACACCGAGGTACACGCCGCCGGGCCGAACGCGGGACAGCAGTCCCGGGATGACGTACTGATAGGCCGCCTCATTCGAGACGAAGTTGTCCGATCGGAACGTTCCGCCCGGCTCCGACAGGTCGGAGATCATCTGCCAGAACGTACTGTCGTCGAGGCGAGCCGGGATGCCCTGCGCCCTTGCCGGACACACCGCGACCGCGGTCAGCAGCGCACAGAGCGCGACAGGCGTTAGGCGTAGCGACCGGGCCCGGCGATATGGCGGCGGTATCATGGAGAATCTCTTCCGGCAGATGATCGGACGGTGGAGCACACCCCGGGGGGCCGCGATCCCTGGCCCGAACCGAGGAGACCGGCGGGGCGGCCATGCCAAATCGAACGACAACATGATATTGTTGACGCTGTCGGAATGTACACGACTTCGCCGCATGGCCGGTGACGTCGGTCCGGGGACCGCAAGCAGGGGCAGCCGCGAGAATCGCCCTCAGCTGCGCCATGGCCCCGCCGCCACAGTGACCATGCGATGCGCTATGATAGTTTCAACCCAACGGCAAGAATGGAGGATGACATGCGTACGTGCGATTCCGGGGATCTCTTGCGCCGAGCACGCCCGGTGGCGGCATTCGGACTGGCGCTCGCGTTCACCATGAACGCGTGCGGGGGAGGGGGCGAGAAGGCGGCGCAGACGGACACCGGGATGGCAATGGCCCCGGATACCGCCGCCATGGCGATGGCCGCGCCTCCGACGCCCGGGGCGCCACCAGCCGGTGCCACGGCGGAAATGGTCGCCCTCGGCGACAGCATCTTCCATGGTCAGGTCGCCAGCGGCGCCTGCTTCACCTGTCACGGCGTCGACGCCAAGGGCACGCAGCTCGCCCCGTCGCTGGTCGATTCTCTGTGGCAGACCGGAGATGGAACGTATGCGTTCATCCAGAAGCGCGTGACCGAAGGCATGCCCAACCCCACGCCGCCGTTTCCGGGCCCGATGCTTCCCATGGGAGGCGCGAACCTCACCCAGGATCAGATCAAGGCGGTTGCTGCGTATGTCTACGCCATCAGCCACAAGGGCGGCTGATCGATCAGGTTGGACGATGGGGAAGGGCGCCGGGGCATGTTGGTCGGAGCGGGTCACCGGGCGGAGCAATGCGGCCGATCTGGATCGCGGCGTATTGGCGTTCGATGACCGGCGTGCCATCGCGCGATCATTGAAGCGATCGGCCGAGCGGAGCTGGCGACGCAAGGCCGGTGCCTGTCGCTCGGCGATGTCGATGTTCATGTTCTTCTGCATCAATCGGGCTGGGAAGGGCCTGCCCGCGGCCCGCCGCCGCCGACCGGAACGGGCCACGCACGAATTGCTCGTCCTCTTTGGCAAGCCGAAGGGCCGGCACGCGCCGTGAGATTGCCGCTACCCTGCGGCGCGGTCCGGGTGTCCCTCGCGGTTGGGGTGTGCGCGCTCGGATTCGCGCGCGCATCAAGCGCCCAGGAACGGATCCGGCTGCGCTCAGGGATGGTCATCTCGCAGTCGGTGCGCGTCGTCCCCGAGGTGTATCGGCTGCCGGCACCAGGTGGTCTCGATTCCTCGCTGATCGTGGTTCGTGGCGACGATGTAACCGTGGACTTCGACGGCGCCACGCTCCAGGGTACTGCGGCCGCCGCCGCCCCCGACCTCGCCACCGGCGTTGCCATTCGCATTGATGGCGGCCGAAACGTACGCATCATCAACGCGCGCATCCGCGGCTACAAGGTTGCAATCCTGGCCCGCGGCACACGCGACCTCGTGCTCACGAACATCGATGCCAGCTACAACTGGAAGCCGCGTCTCTTCAGCCTGGTCGAGCATGAGAGTCTCGTCGACTGGCTCAGCTATCATCACAACGAGAAGGACGAGTGGCTCCGCTACGGCGCTGCGATGTACCTGGTGGACGTGCAGGGCGGTGCGGTGCGGCGCTCCGTGGTCCGCCAGGGGATGAACGCCCTGCTCCTGGTGCGCAGCAACCACCTCCGGGTCCAGGACAACGACTTCTCGTTCAACTCCGGCGTCGGCATCGGCCTTTACCGGTCGAGCGATAATACCGTTGTGCGCAATCGCGTCGACTTCAACGTGCGCGGCTACAGTGACGGCTTCTACCGGCGCGGCCAGGACTCCGCGGACATCCTGTTGTACGAGCAGAGCAGCCGAAACATCGTCGCATTCAACTCGGCCACGCACGGCGGCGACGGGCTCTTTCTCTGGGCCGGACAGAGCACCATGGACACGGGAGAAGGTGGGGCGAACGACAATCTGTTCGTCGGCAACGATTTCAGCTTCGCGCCCGCCAATGCCATGGAGGCCACGTTCAGTCGGAACAGTTTCGTCGCCAATCGAGCCGCGGGGAGCGACTACGGGCTCTGGGGCGGTTACAGCTTCGAATCGCAGGTCATCGCCAACTGCTTTCACGGGAACCACACCGGCGTGGCCATCGAACACGGGCAGGACAACGTCATTGCCGGAAACTTCTTTCTCGGCGACAGCACGGCCATTCGGTTGTGGGCGGACAGCATCGAGCCCTCCGACTGGGGCTACCCCCGGCACCGCGACACGCGCAGTCGCGACTACCGGATCGAGCAGAACAGATTCGTCGCCAATCGCATCCGGATTCAGTCGGCCAATACCAGCGGCCTGACGGTCGATCAGAACGACTCGTCAGGCACGACGCCGGGCGATTGCCCGGCCCCGGCGGTCCCGAGCGAGTGGGCGCGGCGGGTTCCCACGCTTCCCGGCGTTCCGCGTCGCCCGCCATCTTCGGCCGACGCCCGCCGGAACCGAGCCGCGATCGTGGTGGACGAATGGGGACCGTATGACTGGAGGACGCCCAGGCTGTGGCCTGTGGACAGCACGCGTGCCGTTCCGCTCCGGCTCGCCGTGCTCGGTCCTTCCGGTGACTGGCGCGTGGTGGCACGACGCGGAGTGAGTCGGGTGTCGCGCGCTGCCGGCCGCGTGGGAGATACGATCGCGGTGACGCCCGAGCCTGAAGCTGCGGATGACTGGACGCTTACGCTCGAATACCGGGGCAGGGCCACGGTGTCGTCCACGGGGACGCGACGTCCTCCGGGCACGCCGGTGCGCCTTTCGTATGAGCACTTCGAGCCGCGGGTCGATTGGGACATCCGCTTCTTTGCCTGGGCCGACAGCACCGATCCGCGCACCGCGTCGGATCGCTTCGACGCCCTGCTGCGGTCGGAGCCGCTGGTGGAGCGGCGCGCCCCGCGACTCGACTATCTCTGGTATCGGCCCACGATTCGTGAGTTGCCTCAGGCGCGGTTTGCGATCGAGGCGACGACTGCGGTCGATCTGGCGCCAGGCTCCTACATCCTGCGGACAATCAGCGACGACGGCATCCGCGTCTGGGTGGACGACACGCTCCGCATCGATCGCTGGACCCTGCACGAGTCAGCGGTCGATGCCGTACCGGTCGCGGCGGGGCGTCACGCCCTGCGCCTGCGCTTCTTCCAGGTGGACGGCTGGACCGAGCTGCGCCTCGACATCGTGCGCAGCGCACCGTCCTCGTTAGGCTTGAGCGGCCGCCCTTGAACACGGTGCGGCGCACGGTCTGGACAGGCGGTCACCGGCTCACCCCCGCGTTCGTCCCGGTCCCCGTGTCGCCGCTACATTAACCGCACACCCCGTCGAGGCGACCCGTGGACCAGATCCTCAATCGCGTCGAAATCCTGCTGCTCATCGCCGCGCTGGTGGCGATCGTCGCGCGCCGCCTGCATGTGCCGTCGAGCGTCGGGCTGGTCGTCGCCGGTGGCGCCCTCGCGTTCTTCGACGTGTCTCCGGGACTGGACCTCACACGCGATCTCATCTACAACGCGTTTCTTCCCCCGCTGATCTTTGAAGCGGCGATCGATCTCAAGTGGAAGGAACTGTGGCGCGACTTCGGCGTCGTGCTGCTGCTCGCCTCCGCCGGCGTGCTGATCTCGGCGGGGGTGACGGCCGCCGGCATGCGCTACATCGCCGGATGGCCCGTACCCGCGTCACTGTTGTTCGGCTCGCTCATCGCGGCGACCGACCCGGTATCGGTGATCGCCCTGTTCCGGGAAGCCGGATTGCGCGGGCGGCTCCGACTGCTGGTGGAAGCCGAGAGCCTGTTCAACGATTCCACTGCGGCGATCCTGTTCGCTACGGCGCTGGCGTTCGCCGCCGCAGGGACGGGAGGCGGCGCCGCGGCCATCGGGCTCGACATTCTGCGTACCATCGGGGGCGCCATCGTCGTCGGCGGCGTGGTCGCCGGAGTGGCGCTGCTGCTTGCCGGACGCACCACAGATCACCTGGTCGAAATCACGTTCACCACCGTCGCCGCATACGGCTCGTTCATTCTGGCCGAACAGCGCCACTTTTCGGGCGTCCTCGCGTGCCTCACGGCCGGACTCATCGTGGGCAACCTCGGCGTATCGATGGGTGCCATTTCGCAGCGCGGGCGCGAGGCGGTCGACGGCTTCTGGGCGTACGCCGCGTTCGTGGTGAATTCGCTGATCTTTCTGCTGATCGGTATGCGCGAAGTGAGGGAGGATTTTCTGACCGCTGTCGCATCGGCGGTGGTGGCCATTCCTCTCGTCCTCGCGGCCCGCGCCGTCGCGATCTATCCGCTGTGCGCAGTCATCGCGCCCACCCGGCATCGCGTGGAGCGCCGCCATCAGCACGTACTCTTCTGGGGCGGATTGCGCGGCGCGCTTGCCCTTGCGCTGGCGCTGGGCCTGCCACCCGGTCTGGCGTTTCGCGAGCAGATTGTTCGCGTCACGTTCGCGGTGGTCGCGTTCTCGCTGATCGTTCAGGGGAGCACGATGCCGCCGCTGCTCCGCTGGCTCGACCAGCTTCCCAGAGCCGCGGCGCCAGGATCGCCGCCGCCGGCTGAGCCTCCGGGCGAGGCGTCTGCCCTACCTTCCGCTCCCGCCTGACGATCAGCCACTACCGGATGGACGGTACGAATCGCGCGATCGCGGCGCTACGCGCCCGGCGTTCGCTGCAGGGCACCGGTGATACCGGCAGGCGACGCCGTCTTCCCCTGCCGCGAGGGATAGGTCAACATTCCTGCTGGGCCGGTGTCAGCATGTCGGTGCTGCGTGTGGTCCACGTTCCCGTGCGCAGGGCAATATCGATGCGGGTTATCCGCCTCATCGAGCTCGTTGTCATCGCAGGCGCGCCGCCGTTGTCGGGCTGCACGCAGCACTCGTCACGCTCCGCGGCGCCCGCGCCGGCATCGTCGTGCGAGTACGGTGGTGTGGCGACGGTCTCGAATCGTCTCCCGCAGGACATCGACATCATCGCATACGACGCTCGCGGGACTCGACGGCCGCTCGGAACGGTGTCGCCAGGCGCGACCGTTACCTTGTCGCTCCCGGACGAGGGAACGCGATACCTGCGCTGGGAACAGGCGTTCACGGGCATTCGCCAGCCGGCTCGTCCCGCCGTTGGCGATCCGAGCTCCATGGTTCGCATTGAACTGAGGTGCGATAAGTCCGCGTAGGCGGTCCAACCGTCGCCGCCGCACGGACCTGGGATGCCGGTGCGCAAGCATGGCGCGAGGTTGGCCACCCGGCTACGTTGCGAGAGAAAAGCGCGAGTCCGGAGCCACCCCTGAGAGACGAGGTACAGCGACAGCACCGCCTGATCATCGACAGTGCCCTCCTCGGCGTGGGAGGGGCATTCGCAGCACAGCTATTCCTCCTGCTGCTTCGCCTGGCCCAGGGAGTCTTTCTGTCGCGGCTGGCCGGGTACCACCCACCTGGCCTGATCAATGAGGGCGGGAATCCCATCGAGCTGATCGGGCCGTACGGGCTCTGGCTCATTCCCGTCGCGACCACACTCGGCGGGCTGCTGGTTGGGTTCCTGACCTGGAAGGTGGCCCCCGAAACCGAAGGACACGGCACCGACACGGCCATCCGGGCCTTCCATCGCGCCGACGGAGCTCTACGCGCGCGCGTTCCGCCGCTGAAGCTTATCGCATCGGCCCTCACCGTGGGGTCCGGCGGTTCGGCGGGTCGCGAGGGACCGGCGGCGCTCATGGCGGCCGGCATCGGGTCGTGGTACGCGTCGCTGACTCATCGCGACGCCGAGGACCGACGCCTGCTCCTCCTGATCGGCATGTCGGCGGGTCTCGCAGCAATCTTCCGATCCCCGGTGGGCACGGCGCTGTTTGCCATCGAAGTGCTGTACTCCGACATGGAGTTCGAGACCGGCGCCCTCCTGTACACGATGCTGGCGTCGATCGTGGCCTACGCTGTCAACGGCATCTTCGTCGGTTTCACGCCGCTGTTCCGCATACCCCCCCTGGCGGTGCCCGGGAGTCTCGACTACGCCTGGTTCGCGGTGCTCGGCGTGGCCGCCGGAATCGTCGCGATGGTTGTTCCGACGGTTTTCTACGGCACCCGCGATCTGTTCCGCCGGTTGCCGGTCCCGCCACCGCTCAGACCGGCCATCGGCGGCCTGCTCATGGGCTCACTGGCGATCGCGGCGCCGCAGGTGATCGGGGGTGGATACGGGTGGATGCAGCGGGCCATCGACGGCAACATGCTCGCGACCACGCTGCTCATGCTCGTGTTCGCAAAAATGGTCGCGATGAGTCTGACGGTCTCCTCCGGGGGATCAGGTGGAGTCTTCGCACCGAGCCTGTTTATCGGAACGATGCTGGGCGGGTTCTTCGCGGTGGCCGTTCACAAGGCTCCCGCGCCGTTCGCGATCGTCGGCATGGCGGCGGTCTTTGCCGGGGCCGCGCGCGTGCCCGTGGCGTCGCTCATCATGGTCACCGAAATGACGGGCGGCTACACGCTCCTGGTGCCGGCCGCGCTGGCAGTCATGCTCAGCTACATCATCCAGGTGCGCGGCAGCAGCCGACTGCGCTACCGTCGGCTGTACCAGGAACAGGTGCCACGCCGGTCGGACTCGCCGGCGCACCATGTGGAGCACCTCGACATCGCGCTGCGGATTCTCGAGCAGCGCCGCCTGACCCGCCCACTCGACCCCGACCACTTGGCCCTGCTGTCGCAGCTTCGCTCGGGTGAGGCGGCGCAGCTGGCCGATGACCGTCGACTGGTCGTGGGCGTGCTGCGCCCTGACAGTGCGTTCGCGGGAACCGTCATGCCGGAGAATGGAGGCCGCCTCGACGACGACGCACAGATCATCGCCATCATGCGTGGAGAACACATGCAGGTGCCTCACAAGGGAGTGCAGCTGCTGGCCGGCGACCGGCTGCTCGTGCTCACCACCGATCACGGCCTCGAGGAACTCAAGAAGCACGTCGACAAGTGGTAGTTTGCGACCTTCGACAAGCGCCCAACGATGTGCAGTCGGGCTCCGTTAACGGATAGGGCGCTCGGTCCGTCTAAGAAGCGCAGGATCGCGCGCTGATTTCGACACGTTCGTGATCCCGCGCCTTCGCGGCTGAGTCCGCCGCACCTCGCGCTCGTTCTCGAGCGCGCTTTCGCGTGTGCAGCCGACCGCGCAGCGCTTTCGCGGGTACTCCTCGTTCGAGGAGCGCGCCCAGGAACACGAGCGATTCTACCTGCCGCTTCGGCGGCGAGAACTCCGCCATTACGGGAGAGCAATGAGACGCCTCATCACCGGGATTTCCGTCCTCGCCATTGCTGGTGTCAGCATCGCGTTTCTGCTGCACCGCTCGGCGAAAGACACCACGTCATATCGTTTTGTGGAAGTGACACGCGGCGACATCGAGTCGGCGGTGAATTCCACGGGGATCCTCAGCGCGGTCCGCACGGTGCAGGTCGGCACGCAGGTGTCCGGGCAGATCGCCGAGCTCCACGCTGACTTCAACGACCATGTCAAGAAGGGCCAGCTCATCGCCCGTCTCGATCCGACGGTGCTCGAAGAGGCCGTTCGGCAGGCGGAGGCAGACGTGGAACGGGCTCAGGCTGATCTGCAGCAGAAGCAGTTCGTGCTCAATCAGACAGAGTCCATGTACAAGAACGAGGTCTCCACGGAGACTGAGTACAAGACCGCGCAGTATGACGCGAAAATGTCCGAGGCGGCGCTCAAGTCGTCGCAGTCGAATCTCGAACGCGCCAAGCGGAATCTCAGCTACGCGTCGATCTACTCGCCCATCGACGGCATTGTGATCGAGCGCAACGTGGACGTCGGGCAGACCGTGGCGGCCAGCCTGTCCGCGCCACAGCTCTTCCTGATCGCCGAGGACCTGTCGCATATGCAGATCCTCGCCTCGGTTGACGAAGGCGACATCGGCCAGATCCGCGAAGGCCAGCCAGTCCACTTCACGGTGCAGGCCTATCCCAATCGCACCTTCGACGGAAAGGTCGGTCAGGTGCGGATGCAGTCCACGGCCAACGAGAACGTCGTCAACTACACGGTGGTCGTCGCCGTGAACAATCCCGATGGGCTTCTTCTGCCGGGGATGACGGCGACCGTCAGCTTCGAGGTCGCCAAAGCGACCAACGTGCTCAAGGTGCAAAACGCGGCCCTGCGCCTGCGTCCCACCGCGGCCATGATTGCGACTGCACGGACAGGCGGTCCGGCCGGGTTGCGCGACAGTTCGCGTGCGGGCACGGACAGCGGCCGCGGCATCGCTCGGCGGCCTGGCACCGTTGAGGAGGATGCGCTCCGCGAGCCCGGGCGCGCGGGCGGTGTCGGCGAATCCCAGCGCGTGGGGTTTGCGCAGCTCTGGTATCTGGACGACAACGGAAACCCGGCCATGACGCGCGTGCGGACCGGCTTGACGAACGGCCAGGAGACTGAAATCACCGGCAGCAGCGTCCACGAAGGCATGCAGGTCATCGCGGCCGTGACGTCGTCCGACCAGGCTCCGGGCGCCGTGTCCAGCCCGTTTCAGACCGGTCAGCCACAGGGCCGCGGCGGCTTCCGGGGTCGCGGAGGATTCTGATGACGGCCGTCGCAGGAAGTCCGGTGATCCGGGTTGAGCACCTCAAGCGCATCTATCGCACCGGAAAGACCGAGGTGCACGCCCTGCGCGGGGTCGACTTGTCGGTGGATCGGGGCGAGATGGTGGCCATCATGGGCGCGTCCGGCTCTGGAAAGTCGACGCTCATGAATATTCTTGGCTGTCTCGATCGGCCCACATCGGGCAGCTACTGGCTGGACGACGTGCGCGTGGACGGACTGGACAAGAACGCGCTCGCGGACATTCGCAACTCGCGCATCGGTTTCGTCTTTCAGGGATTCAACCTGCTGCCGCGCACGAGTGCACTGGACAATGTCGAGCTGCCCCTCCTGTATGATCGGAGCGGCCGCAAGCTGGATACGAAGCGTGTCGCGCGTGAGGCCCTCGAACGCGTGGGACTCGGTGACCGAATGGATCACGAGCCCAGCGAACTGTCGGGTGGTCAACAGCAGCGCGTCGCCATCGCACGCGCCCTCGTCACCCAGCCGGCGATCGTGCTCGCCGACGAACCAACCGGCAATCTCGACAGCGTCACGTCGATCGAAGTGCTTTCCATCTTTCAAACCCTGAACGACCAGGGCATCACGATACTCCTGGTGACGCACGAACACGACATCGCGCAGTACGCCCGGCGTATCGTCGAACTGCGAGATGGCCACATTCTTCGCGACGAGCCGGTCAGCGATCGCCACGCGGCGGCCCGCGACCTGGAGCTGGTTGGTCCCATTCCGGTGGAAGATTGACATGAAGGCAACCCGACTGATCGACATAGCGACCAAGAGCATCCTGAAGAACAAGATGCGTACGCTGCTGACCATGCTTGGCATCATCATCGGTGTGGCCGCGGTGATTGTGATGGTCGCCGTGGGACAGGGTGCGAAGACCCAGATTCAGCAGCGCATCGAGAATCTTGGAACGAACATGATCGTAATTACCCAGGGAGCGAGTCAGTCCGGCGGAGTCAGCCAGGGAGCGGGAACGTCGAACCGACTGTCACTGGAGGATGCGGATGCCCTCAAGCGCGAAAGCGTGTTGCTGGCCGGGTCGTCGCCGGTGGTGATGGCGCCGACGCAGGTGGTGGGCGGAGGAACCAACTGGCGCACCATGGTCGACGGCGTTTCCACCGATTACTTCATCATTCGCGACTGGCAGGCGCAATCGGGTCGACTGTTCGACGACAGTGAGGTCCGCGGCGTGCGGAAAGTCGTGGTGATCGGCCAGACCGTCGCGAAGAATCTCTTCCCGAATCAGGACCCCGTCGGTCAGCAGATTCTGATCAGGAACGTGCCGGTCGAAATCGTCGGTGTGTTGTCGGAAAAAGGCCAGACCGCCGAGGGAAGCGACCAGGACGACGTGATCCTCGCGCCGTATACGACCGTGCAGACCCGCCTGTCCCGTCACACGTTCATCCCCCAGATTCTCGCGTCGACGCCGTCGAAGGCCGACATCCCGGCAGCCGAAGACGAGATCCGCGGCATTCTGCGTGAGACCCACAAACTCGCCGAATACGAGCCGGATGATTTTACCGTCCGGAATCAGACTGATCTGGCGCAGGCGGCCCAGGGCACGACGGAGGTCATGTCGCTGCTGCTCGCGGCGATTGCCAGCATCTCGCTGCTGGTCGGCGGCATCGGCATCATGAACATCATGCTGGTATCGGTCACCGAGCGGACCCGCGAGATCGGGATCCGGCTCGCCATCGGCGCCCGCGGAGCGGACGTCATGCGCCAGTTCCTGGTTGAGAGCGTGGTGATGAGCGTGTTCGGTGGCATCATCGGTATCGGTGTGGGATTTGGAGGGGCGGCGGTACTGCAACACTTCACCGGCTGGGGCACGACCATTGCGCCGGCGATGGCCGGCATCGCGATCGGGTTCTCGGCCGCGGTCGGCATCTTCTTCGGCTACTATCCAGCTCGCAAAGCAGCACTCCTCGATCCCATTCAGGCCCTGCGATACGAGTAGTTGCTTGCGTCGGACCCGGCGCGCGCCGAGTTTTCGAGCGCCGGAGCCACCCCTTGCGAGGGAAGCCGACCAATGAGCATTGCTCGACTCGAGGCACAGCGCGCCGGATGTGGGCTCTTTCCGGGTTCGGCATAGCGAACGACGGTCTCTGGCGTACCTTCTCACCGCTGTTGCATCGACTCTCACAACACCATGCCTCGAAGCCGCGCACCTTCACCGAACAAGGGCGATGTCCTTCTCCTCGTCGGCACGACCAAGGGCGCCTTTGTCCTGGCGTCCGATCCGTTCCGTAAGCGATGGCGCATGGATGGTCCTCACTTCCCCGGGGAATCCGTATACGCCTTCACGTACGACGAGCGCGGCGGTCGCCGACGGCTTCTCGCAGCCACGCGCAGCTTTCACTGGGGCAGCGGCATTCGCACGAGCGATGACTTTGGCCGGAGCTGGAGTGCACCCGATCGTCCGTCCGTGAGGTTTCCGGAAGCGTCTGGTCTGTCTCTCGTTCAGATCTGGCAGATTCTCCCCGGTCCGGCTGACGAACCGAACCTGCTCTGGGCGGGAGTGGAACCGTCGGCGCTCTTCGAATCGCGCGACGGCGGCGATACGTGGACGGTCGTCGACGGGCTGCTGACGCACGAGCACCGAGCCCGGTGGACGCCGGGAGGCGGCGGGCTCTGCCTCCACACGATCGTAACGCATCCCACCGATCGGCAGCGCATGATCGTGGCGATGTCCACGGGCGGCGTCTACCGCACCGAGGACGGCGGCCGAACCTGGCGGCCTCGCAACGTGGGTGTTCGTGCGGAGTTTCTGCCCGACAAACATCCGGAGTTCGGGCAGTGCGTCCACAAGGTGGCGCAGCATCCCAGTCGGCCTGAGCGGCTGTTTCTTCAGAATCACTGGGGACTTTACCGCAGCGATGATTGGGGAGACAGTTGGCACGACATTGCCAACGGTGTCCCGAGCGACTTCGGGTTCGCGATGCAGATGCATCCGACAGACGCCGACTCGGTGTACATCGTTCCGCTCGAGTCCGACATGTTCAGGTGTGTTCCGGGAGCGAGGCTCCGGGTGTATCGCACGCGCGACGCGGGCGCATCGTGGCAGCCGCTGGCAAGGGGATTGCCGCAGCGTCGTGCGTACGAGGCAGTTCTGCGTGATGCCCTGTGCGCGGACTCGTGCAACCAGGCGGGTATCTATTTTGGTACCCGCAGCGGAAAGCTCTTCGGTTCCTCCGACGAGGGAGAAACGTGGAAGGCGATCAGCGACGCGCTGCCCCCCATCACCTGCGTGAACGCGGCGGTGGTCGGCGGACCGGCTGGCGTGACCTGAGACTGCTCCGGCCATCATGTCTGTGACCATCGCCTTGCCTAGTGCACTGGAGCCGTACGCCAGCGGCAGCCGCATCGTGGTTCTGGAGGAGCAATGTTCTACCGTCCGACATGCGCTCATCGCGCTGAAGGACCGGTATCCGGCCGCCGTGGACCGCGTGCTCACCGAGCAGGGCGCCATTCGTGAGCACGTGAACGTGTTCGTGGGACAGGAGAGCGTCCGATTTGCCGAGGGACTGGAGACGGGTGTGCGCGACGGCGACACCATCGAGATCATCGCCGCCGTGAGCGGCGGATAGCCCCGCTGTAGCCGACGGCAGAGAGCTGCCGCGAGCGACCGCGGGAGCCGGCATCCCCGGTGGCACAACGCGGGTCGCGCGCGTAGCGTAGGATGACGGCGCGCCTTGACCACGAGCCGAACGCCCAACCTCTGCAAACGCGCCCCCCTCCTGTCCCGGAATCGTCCAAGTGAATCGACCGACCCTCCTCTCGCGAGCACTGGCCGTCGCCTGCGCTGTGCCCGGTGCCCTTGTGGCACAGCAGCGACCCACCGGATCGTCCGTCGGCCGGCAGATATCCGCCGCGACGCAGGTCGCGGTCCCCGTCGACACCGCGCTGTGGGGCAGCCTGCAGTGGCGAAGCATCGGCCCGAACAGCGCGGGCCGGATGGCTGCGGTAGCGGGTTCGTCGGCGAGACCCAGGGAGTACTACTTCGGCACAACCGGTGGCGGCGTGTGGAAGACAACGGATGGTGGCACGACCCTCACACCAGTTACCGACAAGTACTTCGGCGGGACCATCGGGGCGATCGCTGTGAGCGAGAGCAATCCCGACATCGTGTACGTGGGGGGCGGCGAATCGCCGATCCGCGGAAACGTGTCCCATGGCGAGGGTGTCTGGAAGACCACGGACGGTGGAAAGACCTGGAGCTACCTGGGTCTCCGAGAGACGCAACAGATTGCGAGGGTCCGTGTCCACCCCACCAATCCGGACATTGTGTACGTCGGTGCGCTCGGACATGTGTGGGGACCGAATCCGGAGCGCGGCGTTTTCAAGACCACCGACGGTGGCAGAACCTGGCGCAAGGTGCTGTTCCGGAACGACTCCACCGGCATCAGCGATCTGGTCATGGATCCGACGAATCCGGAGGTGCTGTACGCCGCGTTCTGGCAGGCCGGGCGGAAACCGTGGTTGCTCATCAGCGGCGGGGCCGGGAGCGGCATCTTCAAGACCACCGATGGTGGGGAACACTGGACGGAGATCACGCACAACCCCGGGCTCCCGTCGGGAGTTCTGGGACGCATCGGCGTCGCGGTGTCGCCGGTGAAGTCGAACCTGGTGTGGGCGCTGATCGAGCATGAGCCGAACGGCGGCATCTACCGATCGGCCGACGGCGGGGCGACCTGGACCTTCATGAATGGCGACCGCGATCTGCGCCAGCGGGCCTGGTACTACTCGAACATCTACGCCGACCCGAAGGACACGAACGTCCTTGCAGCGCCTAACGTGGGACCGATGTGGTCGAAGGATGGCGGCAAGACCTTCGCGCGCGGGTTCGGCGGCGGCGACAATCATGACGTGTGGATCGCGCCCGACGACCCGAAGCGGATCGCCGTGGCGCACGACAACGGGGCGATCATCACCACCGACGGCGGCTCATCGTCGATCCGGGTGGCGGCGCCGACCGGGCAATTCTACCACGTACACCTCACGAATCACGTTCCATATCACGTGTGCGGGGCCAAGCAGGATGCCGGATCGTCGTGCGGCCCGGTGCGAGCGGCCGGCGGATTCGGACGGGGTGGTGGCGGGGGAGGCCGCGGCGGGCGCGGTGGCACGACGTCCGGACCGCAGTATTCCGACTTCTACGGTGTTGCGGGCGGCGAGTCGGGCTACATCGCCTCCGATCCGCTCGATCCCGAAATCACCTACGGCGGCAACTACAGCGGCGTGCTCGAGATGCAGAATCGCCGGACCGGGCTGAGCGAGCGGCTGGACCCCTGGCCGCTCAACCCGATGGGCCACGACGCGAAGGATTCGAAGTACCGCTTCCAGTGGACGTACCCGATCATGAACTCGCCGCGCGATCCGCACGTCCTGTACGTGGGATCCAACGTGCTCTTCAAGTCGTCGAACGACGGGAAGACCTGGTCGGTGATTTCGCCGGATCTCACGCGGCACGATCCCGCGACGCTCGGTCCGTCGGGTGGGCCCATCACGAAGGATCAGACGTCTATCGAGTACTACGCCACGATCTTCGCCGTCCAGGAGTCACCGGTCACGCCCGGGTTGATCTGGACAGGCTCGGACGATGGGCTCATCTACCTGACCCGGGACGGCGGCAAGAGCTGGAAGAACGTCACACCGAAAGGGCTGCCCGAGTGGACGCGCATCTCGATCATCGACCCGTCGCCGCATGACCCGGCTACGGCGTACGTGGCGGCGAATCGATACCAGTTGGACGACTTCGCGCCGTACCTGTACAAGACGCATGACTACGGAGCAACCTGGACGAAAATCACTGACGGGATCACGCCGACCGAGTTCACGCGCGCCGTACGCGAGGACCTGGTCCGTCCAGGTCTGCTGTACGCGGCCACCGAACGCGGCGTGTGGGTGTCGTACAACGACGGCCGCAACTGGCAGAGCCTGCAGCGCAACCTCCCGCCCGTCCCGGTACACGACATCGCTCTGCGCGATGACGACATGGTGATCGCCACGCACGGGCGGGCGTTCTGGGTGATGGAGAACCTGACCGAGCTGCGTCAGGCACCGGAAGTGGCGGCTGCGCAGGGGAAGAACTTCCTCTACAAGCCGGCGCCGGTCACCCGCGCCGGCAACGCGAGCGCCACCGTGATGTATCGCCTCGCGCAGGACTCACAGCCGGTGACTGTTGAATTCCTCGATCCGACAGGCAAGCTCGTCCGGAAATACTCGTCCACGGATTCGGTGCCGCAGGGCGTCGGCGGGCGCGGAGGCGGCGGGCGATTTGGTGGCGCCGGTGCGGCGCGGGTCACCACGCGGCTCGGCGTCAATCAGTATCAATGGAACATGCGCTACCCCGACGCATCGAGCTTTCAGGGGATGATCTTCTGGGCGGGCGGAGTCACCGGCCCGGCGATCGCGCCGGGGACCTACACCGTGCGGCTCACGGTCGGCGACGCCGCGCCGCTGTCGGCACCGCTCGTGGTTCGCCGCGACCCGCGAGCGAGCGCCACCGACGCCGATCTCGCCGAGCAGACGCGGTTCGCGCTGCAGCTACGCGACCGGGTCACCGAGGCCAACGACGCCGTCAAGCGAATTCGCAGCGTCAAACGGCAGCTCGATGACCGCACACCGAAGATGGCGGCGGTCGCGGCGTTCGCGCCGCTCGCCACGACGTTTGCCGACAGTCTGAGCGCGGTCGAAGACTCCATCTACCAGACGAAGAACAAGAGCGGTGAGGATCCACTCAACTTCCCGGTACGCGTGAACAACCAGCTTGCGGCACTGATGGGTTTCGTGAGTAACGGCGAACGGCGGCCGCCCCCGCAGGCATACGAGGTCTTCAACACGTTGTCGCCGAAACTCGACCGGGAGCTCGCCCGATACAAGAAGAACGTGGATGCGTTCCTCGGTCGCCTGAACGCCATGCTCAAGGCGGCCGGACTTCCCGAGATCGTCCCGACGACCGACGAGCCGCCTCCGCAGCGGACGAACGCTGTGTCCGACCATTCGCCTGCCGCCGGAGGGTAACGCAGCGTCATGTCCGCCGACCAGGCGCCTGAGAAGACGATCGCGCTGAGGCAGAAGCGGCTCGACAGGCGTCTGGGCGACCTGATTGTCGAGGCGGGCATTGCGTCGCGTGAGGACGTCGAGCAGGCGGCCGCGCTCGCTCGGCGTGTGCGCCGCCGCATCGGTGAGATCCTCACGGAACAGGGGATGGCCGAGGAGCGCGACGTGTATCAGCAGCTCGCGATCCTGCACGAGCTGCGCTTTGCCGATGTCGCCGACCTGCTGCCGATCGTCGATCGTGAGGTCGTCGCACGCATCTCCCGCCAGTTTCGGGAATACCACCATCTGGTGCCGTTGGCTATCGCGGCCGGGCGCCTGATCGTCGCATCGTCGGAGCCGGAAGCGTTCCCTCCCGAACTGGCGTCGGCGGTCGGCCTGCGCGAGATCGAGATCGTCCTCATCACGCCCACCGACTATCGTCGCCTCCGGCTCTCGCTCGACCTCGCCATGCCGGTCGATTCCCGCGGGGATCAGGCCGCGTCGGTCTCCACGCCGAACCTCCTCGCGGCAGACCATCACCTCTCGGCACCAATTCAGGAGCTGTTCCAGGCCATTCTGCTCGATGCCATCGCCGAGCGCGCCAGCGACGTACACCTTGAAGTCTACGGCGAGCAGGTTCGGGTACGCATCCGCGTCGACGGCGATCTTCGCGACCTGGCGCACTACCGGCTCACCGTTGCGCAGGCGGTCTCGGTCGTCAGCGTCGCGAAGGTGCGCGCCAGGATGGATCTCGCCGAGCACCGCGCGCCTCAGGGAGGCCGCTTCAGCGTCCGCATGGGAGATCGGCAGTTCGACGTGCGCGCGCAGACCCAGCCGTCGCTGCACGGAGAGCACCTGGTGCTGCGCCTGCTGGCGCAGGATACGAACCTCCTTTCCATCCCGGACCTCGGTTTCCCGGAGGATCTGGCACGCGCGTACCGGCGTCTGCTCGACAGCCCGGGAGGACTGGTGCTGGTGGTGGGTCCGACCGGATCGGGCAAATCGACAACGCTCTATGCGGGCCTGCAGGTGCTGGCAGGGGAGACCACACGCAAGGTGATCACGGTCGAGGATCCGATCGAGTATGCGATCGACGGCGTACAGCAATCGCAGGTGCTGCCCGAAGTCGGGTTCACGTTCGCCAACGCCATGCGCGCCTTCGTGCGGGAGGATCCTGACGTCATTCTGGTGGGCGAGATCCGGGACGGGGAAACGGCACTCGAGGCGCTGCGGGCGTCGCAGACCGGACACCTGGTCCTCTCTACGCTCCACGGCAATGACGCGATCGACGCCGTGCAGCGCCTGCTGGACTTGGGCATGCATCCCAATTCGATCGCGAGCGAGTTGGCTGCCGTGTTCGCGCAGCGGCTGGCCAAGCGAATCTGCGACGGCTGTCGGGCGCCGCACACTGCGGACGCAGACTTGTTAGGCGAGATCTTCCCGGACGGTGTGCCGCCCGGGTTCACCGCATTCCGCGGAACCGGGTGCAGCCGATGCGGCGGGGTCGGGAGTCACGGCCGGATCGCGCTGGTCGAGTACCTCGACGCGACCTCGGCGGTGCGTCGCGCCATCGCGCGCCGGCTTGCCCTCAACGAGTTGCGCGATGCGGCGCTGGCGGCGGGGCTGGTCCCGATGCGGAATCGCGCATTGGAGCTGGTTGGGCGGGGTGTGATTGCGCCGGAGGAGCTTCCTGAGGCGCTGACTCCGGAACGCCTGGCGCCGGAGCGGCCGGCGCGGGACGACACGGCGCCCCGATAACTGCACCGCCCGGGTGCGGGGGGCCGCGATCGCCGTGCATCCTGGCATGCCGGAGGACATCGATCGCCAGCTCGCCGACATGCGCCGATGGGCACAGTGCGGCAGCGATGCCCGGAACGCCTGACTGCGGTCTCGCGACGACCGTCGCATTATTCTTCGTGACGAATCGGTACGACGGGCACGGCCCGTTTTCGAGGGGATAGTGAGGCAGGAACTGCCCCCGACTTTGTTTGGTCAATGGTCGAATCGGATCCAGTGACCGGGAGTCTTGTGGTGCCGGTCACGGCCCCGACCCAATCGGTCGATCGAGCATTCTAATCACGCATGGCGACATCCTTGGCCGCTCCCGCAGGCGAGAATAGCACGCTTGGTGACACGAACGCGCCCCCCGCCGGCCCCCGGCTGTGGCGTGCGCACCAACTTCTGGCGGCCTGCATGGCGCTGGCGCTCGTGTATTTCGTCGCGGCACGCTTCGGCCTGCAGTTTGCCGTGGTCAATGCCAGTGCGACCGCGGTCTGGCCAGCCTCCGGCATCGCGCTCGCGGCCCTGCTCTATTTCGGTCCGCGTCCCTGGCCGGGCGTGTTTCTGGGCGCATTCATCGCCAGCCTGCTGACTGCCGGAGGCGTGGCGACGTCGCTTGGAATCGCGACCGGAAACACGCTCGAGGCCCTGGTTGGTGCGGCGCTCCTCCAGCGATTCGCGGGTGGGCGACACGCGGTTGAACGGGCGTCGTACATCGTCAGGCTCGTGTTCTACGCGGCGATAGCGAGCACGATGGTGAGCGCCACCGTGGGCGTGACGACGCTCGCCCTCGGCGGACTTGCACAATGGCACGAATTCTGGTCCATCTGGACCACCTGGTGGCTGGGTGACGCAGGCGGAGACATCGTCATCGCGCCGCTTCTGCTCCTGTGGCTCGCCCGTCCTCGAGTGCAGTGGACCGTATACCAGTGGCTCGAGGCGCTCGCCCTGCTGGTCTCCCTTGCCGCGGTCGCGCTCTTTGTGTTTGGCGGACTCCCTGGCGACCAGGGTTCGAGTTTCCCCCTCGAATTCCTGTGCATGCCCCTGCTGCTTTGGGCGGCATATCGGTTCGGACGCCGCGAGGCTGCCACCGCGGTGCTGGTCGTCTCCGGGATCGCCACCTGGGGGACGGTGCACGGTCGCGGCCCGTTCGTCACCGGCACGCTCAACGAGAGTCTGGTGCTGCTTCAGGTCTTTACCGGCGTGAATGCGCTGACCAGCCTGGTGCTCGCCAGCGTGGTCGCCGAGCGGGAGAGCGTGGAAGGGCAATTGCGACGACTGGCGGTAACCGACGCGCTCACCGGGCTGTCGAACTATCGCCAGCTGCTGGACGTGCTGGAGCAGGAGATTCAGCGGTCGGCGCGAACGAAGCGGTCCTTCGCGGTCCTGCTCCTCGATCTGGATCGCCTCAAGGACATCAACGATCGTCACGGCCATCTGACAGGCAGCAAGGCGCTGTGCCGGGTAGCCGATGCGATGCGGACAACGTGTCGCACGATCGACACCGCGGCGCGCTACGGGGGCGATGAGTTCGCGCTGGTGCTGCCGGAGGCTGATGATAATGCCGCGTACCACGTGACAGCCCGAATCGCGGCCGCCCTGGAGAGCGATGGCCAGTCTCCCCGCGTGACCGTGAGCGCTGGCTACGCCGTCTACCCTCGCGACGGGGCGACCGCCGAGGCGCTCCTGTCCACCGCAGATCTGATGCTCTACGACATGAAGGCCGCGTCCGGACAGGAAGGGCATCGCTCGGCGTAGAGTTCGCCGGCGTGGGTCAGCGCCTGGTGCGGGCACCGGTTGGCGGCACGTCCGGGAGGCCATCGCTGGGAGAGAGGCGCTCGCCGAATTCCTGCCACGAGTCCGGCGCTGCCCTTGAAACGGCGACCTGGCCCTGGCGCGAATCGCAGGATCAGTCCGGCGTCCGCCGCGGATGCTCGCCGGTGGTGGATGCGGTGAACGAGTGTCCCGGTTGCGCACGCAGGAACGCCACCAGCCCGCCGGCATCGAGGATCCGAAGTGCAATGGCGGGAAGACTGGCCGCCTCGATCGCCAGGTTGCGTGTGAGATTGGTGACCCGCGCATCTCCGCCCATCAGATCAATCGTCAGGCGGTCGCCTTCGGCGATGCCGGCGGTGTCGCACTCGAGTGGCACCAGCCCGTTATTGACGGCGTTGCGGAAGAAGGCGCGAGCAAAGCTTCGTGCCAGGACCACGCGAATTCCCGCAGCCAGAATGACGGTCGCGGCGACCTCCATTGCCGAACCGCAGCCGAAGTTTTCGCCGGCGACCAGGACGTCGCCCGCGCGAACGGACTGCGCGAAGGAAGGGTCCACCGCTTCGAGCAGGTACTGCTTGAGGACCTCCGTATCGAGGGAATCGCGCTTCCGCGTGGACGCGATGATGTAATCACTGTTGACGTTGTCGCCCAACACGCGAGCGCGCGCCCGCAGATGCGTGGCCATCTCAGACGTGTACGGTACGCGGATCGGTGATCCGCCCCGTGACGGCGGCAGCGGCGCACGCGGCCGGGGACGCGAGATAGATGGCGGCCGAGGAATTCCCCATCCGACCCCGGAAATTGCGATTGGCGGTCGACAGCACGACCATGTCATCGGCCGGGACCACGCCGCTGGTGCCGCAGCAGGCGCCGCAGCCGGGCGTGGTAATGACCGCGCCAAGCGCCGCGAGTCGGCCGAGCGAGCCATCCTCGATGAGGCGGAGGAAGACTTCGCGCGAGGCCGGCGTTACGACGAGCTGGACGTTGGGCGCGAGGCGTCCGCCACCGCGCTCGAGCACCCGCAGCGCATCGTGAATGTCGGCCACGCGGCCGCCGGTACAGGTCCCGATGAACACCATGTGCACCGGCGTTCCAGCGGCTGCGTCCAGCGGTACCACCCGGTCCGGTGCATGTGGGACCGCCAGCTGCGGTGCCACGTTCGACACGTCGAGGGTGACTTCGCGGACATACCGGGCGCCGGCGTCGGCGTGCACCGGGCGGCCGAGATCGGTCGTCCGGCCGGCGAGGTACTCGTGCGTCTCCTGATCCACGGGGCAGATGGCCGCCTTGGCGCCGGTCTCCACCGCGAGATTGCACAGCACGACCCGTTCTTCGAGCGTGAAGCCGCCTAACGCCTCGCCATGGAATTCCAGCGCCCGGTAGTTGGCACCGTCGGCGCCGAGTGCGGCAATGAGCGCGAGGCCCACGTCCTTGGCGGCCACGCCGGGCCCACGCCGTCCTGACAGCACGACCCGGACCGAGTCCGGCACCCGCAACCAGATCTGCCCGGTGAGCATGGCGGCCGCCAGATCGGAGGAGCCGACACCTGTTGCGAAGAGGTTGAGCGCCCCACATCCCACCGTGTGGCTGTCGGCACCCACGATCAGGTTGCCCGGGAGCGCCCGCCCGCTTTCGGCGGCGACCTGATGACTGATGCCCTCGCCCACCTCACGCACCTCGGCACCGAACCGGGCGGCAAATTCCCGGACCCGGGCATGGTACGACGCGGTGACCGGCGACGTCGGCGGTGCGTAATGGTCGAGCGCGAACATCACCCGCGAGGCGTCGAACAGGCGGTCACCATCCATCTGCTCGAAGTAGTCGATCGCCATCGGTGCGGAGGCGTCGGTGCCGATGACCTGATCGGTCACACAGACCACCACGTCGCCAGCCCGCGCGTCGGAGCCAGACTTGATCGAAAGGATCTTCTCGGAAATCGTCTTGGCCGATACCACTCGTTCACCTCCGCCCGGACTCGGGTGTGCCCTGGTGGCGGCGGGCGACAACCGCGGCACCAACCAGGTTGCCGAGCGTGTTGACGGTGGTGCGACACATGTCGAGCGGCCGGTCGATGCCCGTGACCAACGCGATGCCGGCCGCCGCGCGTGGACCGAGTCCGATCGCGTTGAGCACGATGAGGGTCGTGACGAGGGAGCTTCCAGGTACGCCGGCCCCGGCAAAGGCGGCCACGGAGGCGGTGATCAGAATGACGCCGAGCCGCACCGGGTCGAGGTGAAGGCCGTAGACCTGCGCCAGGAACACCGCGGTGACGGCCTTGTAAACCGCGGCCCCGTTCTTGTTCAGGGTCGTACCCGCGGGAAGCAGAAAACTCGCCACTTCGTTGGGAATGCCAAGGCGGTCCCGCGCCGCGGCCATGCTCACCGGCAGGGTCGCGCTCGACGAGGCGGTCGACAGGGCAAGCAGCAGCGCATCGCCCACGGCACGCAGGAACCCGCCCACCCCCAGCCCGGCGCGCGCCCGCAGCAGCGGCAGCAGTACCGCGCCGACGTGAATGCCTAACGCGATAACGACCACGACCGCGTACCACAACAGACTCCGCAGCATCGCCAGCCCCGACCGTGCGACCGTCGCGGCGATGAGTACCAGGACTGCGGCCGGCGCGAGTGCCATCAGCCAGCGAATCAGCACCATCGCCACGTCGTTCACGCTCTCGAAGAAGGACAGCAGCGGCCGACGACGCTCCTCGCCGATCGCGGTTGCCGCGGCCGCGAACAGGCACACCGCGACGATCAGTGGGAGCAGATCGGCCTGCGCCGCGGCGGCAAACGGATTCTGCGGGATGAGAGCCAGCAGCGCCTTGCCAAGTCCGGCTGCGCTCACACCATCGGGCGCGTCTGCGCCGTTGGCTGCCTGGCTGGCGAACGCTACAGCCGGCGCATTTCGACCGACATGAAGCACCAGCGCCGTAGCGAGGCCGATTGTCGCGGCTGCCACGGTCGTCGCGAGAAACCAGCCCAGACTGCGACCGCCGATCTGTCCCAGGCGGCGCACATCCCCGAGTGAAGCGACTCCGACGAACAGGCTGGCGATGACCAGCGGAACCACGACCATCGTAACCAGTCGAATGAACGCCGTGCCGAGCGGCTCGGCGAGCAACACCGCGCGCTGCAGCGGCGCCCCGGCAAGGCGAGCCGCGCCGCCCACCGCGGCCCCGGCCACCAGGCCAAGGAGGATGCTGGTATGCAGCTTCACTCGGCCGGCACGCCGCGGGCGCCGGGCGCGGGGGCTGATGCTGTCGCTTCACGCGTGGCAGGGAGTACCTGTGCCAGGACGTCCAGCGTCCGTTCCACGTCGGCGAGGCGGATGTCTCCCATGTGGCCGATTCGGAAGGCCGTGGTGGCGAACGGGCCCAGTCCGGCAGCGGTGAGAATGCCGCGTTCCTTCATCGCGTCACGCAGGGCCCGTGGCGCGATCGAGGTCGGCAGCGCGACCGCCGTGAGCGTGGGCGACAGGCGCCGCAGGGTGCCGCACTGCAGTGAGAGTCCGAGAGCCGCCACGCCTTCGCGGGTGCGCGCGCCCATGCTCTCGTGACGCGCGAAGACGGCGGCGAGTCCCTCCTCGTGCATCATCCGGAGTGCCTCGGCCACCTGCAGGACGATGTGCACGGGCGTCGTTCCGGGGGTTTCCGGCCGCGGCTTGGACACCTCGTCGCGAATCGCACGGAAGTCCCAGTAGTTGCGGGGGAGTCGCGACCGCGCGACCGCCGCCCAGCCCCGCTCGCTGACCGCGACGAATGACAGTCCCGGCGCCGACATCAGGCACTTCTGTGAAGCCGTGATGGCGACATCCACACCCCAGGCGTCGAAAGCGAACGGCATGCCGCCTAACGACGATACGCCGTCCACGAGCACCAGGACGCCGCGGGCGTGAGCGATGCGGCTGGCCGCCTCGACGTCATTGCACACGCCGGTGGAGGTGTCGCCGAAGGCCAGGGCCAGGGCCTTCAGGCGCCGATGTTCGTCGAACGCGTGCTCCAGCTCCAGAGGATCGATGTCCTCGTGCCAGCTTCGCGCGAAGCGATGCACCACGAGGCCGTACGATTCCGCGAACGACGCCCACATCTCGCCGAACTTGCCATTGCAGCAGACTGCGATCTCCTCGCCGGGCGAGAAGAGGTTGCAGATCGTGGCTTCCATCGCACCGCGACCGGTGGTGTGCACCGGCAGCACACGCCCGGCGGTGCCGAATACCGGAGCGAGCAGCTCGAGGACCGCGGCCAGTTCCCGTGAGAACTCCGGCGTGCGGTGGTGCAGCATGGGCCGGGCTCCGGCGCGCAGGACGCGCTCGGGCACGCGCGTCGGTCCCGGTGTCATCAGCACCAGGGACGCGGGGTCCGGGTTCATTCGATCGCGCCCTTGCGGCGCAAGGTCTCGTCGATCTCGGCCCGGAACAGGGCGCCGGCGCGAATCTCCGCGACCCGATCGCGCTCGCGCGCCTGCAGAGCGCCGACGAGATCCAGGATCTCCATGGCGAGCTCGCGTGGCACCACGGCGATTCCGTCGCCGTCGCCCACGATGATGTCGCCCGGGGAGACGACGGTGCCGCCGCAGCACACGGGCACGTTGATCTCGCCGGGTCCATCCTTGTCGCAGCCTCCGGGACTCACGGTTCGGCTGAAGGCCGGGAGGCCCAGCTCTGTAATGCCCTCCACGTCCCGGATCGCGCCGTCCACCACAATCCCGCCCAACCGCGCTCCCATGGCGGTGTGACACATCAGCTCACCGAACACCGCGCTCGTGAGGTTGCCGCCGGTGTTCACTACCACGACGTCGCCCGGAGCGGCCACCGCGAGCGCCTTGTGGACCATGAGGTTATCCGCTGGACGGCAGAGGGCGGTCAGGGCGATTCCGCAAAGCGACCGGCCGCTCCGGGACTGAATCCCCGGGTCCATGTACCGGAAGCGCCCCATCGCATCGGCCAGATTGGAACTCGCGAAGCCGCGAAAGCGCTCCACCACATCAGTGCTCAGCCGCGGCGGGGCGGGGAGAATCCGGAATCCTGGTTTCCCGGTTTGCGACATCGCGTGCGCTCCGACGAGTGACGAGGCGGCAACAAAGAAGCACGAGTAACGCGGGCGCGGCAACCGATGTCTTCGCGTGCTGACACCCTTGTCACAGTGCAGTACCTTGCGATAGGCGGCGCGCGCGGCTGCCGGCAGGCGGCCACGGGCCTCTCTCCTCGCCGCTCCCAAACGACTGGAGGCAGGAATGATCCTGGACCAGATTCGATCCCTGATTGCCCCGCGTAAGGACGCCGCACCGACCGCGTCCCCCGATCCCGACGTCGATCCTCTCCATCTGGCGGCCTGCGCGCTGCTGCTCGAAGTGGCGTACGCGGATGGCGAGTTCACGGCCCCAGAACGCGCCCATCTCGACGCCGTTCTGGAGCGCCACTTCGGGTTGGAGCCGGAAGCCGGCCGACGCCTCATCGAAATCGCCGACGCCGAACGGCGGAAGTCGATCGACCACTTTCACTTCACGTCGATGTTACAGAAGCGCTATGACCTTGGTCAGAAGATGGTACTGGCCGAGGTGATGTGGGGGCTGGTTCTGGCCGACGGGAAGATTGCCGAGCATGAGCAATACCTCACGCGGAAGATCGCCAACCTTCTCGAGCTCGAACCCGGCTATCTTTCAGCAGCCAAGGCAGCGGCTGCTACCCAAAGGACTCCGCAAAAAGGAGCAGAAGGGTCATGAACCAGAAGAAGCTCGAGGCGCTGGCACGGAAAAACGCAGCGAGGGCGGCCAGGGTACAGACCAACCGGTCCCGAACGTACGATGCGACGCTCGATGCGACGCGTCGGAACCAGGACGAGACGGGCGAAATACAACGCATGTTCCGCGAGATGAAGCGCCGCGAATTCTGACGCGCTTTGGCAACTGAAAAGAGGGGCTGTGCAGGGCCGCGACGAGTTGCCATCCCTTTCTCTTCGCCTCGTCGTGGGGCTGTTCCTGGCGTCGTCGGGCGTGCTGCTGGGATGCAAGGACGCAACAACGCCTGACGCGTCGGCCAAAGCCGATCTGCTGTTGGTCCCGGCCACCGAGGACGCGGCCGCGGTCGTGGTGGACCCGGCCAGGCGGGCCATAGTCAGGGCCATCGGCCCGCGACTCACCGGCCAGGGGCCGACCTTTCTGAACGGTGGCGATCTGGTGACCACCGGGACGACCGCCACTGGCGAGCAGGTTCTCCTGGGATTCGACGCAGGCACCGGCACCCAGCTCTGGCGTTACGTGACCGCCACCGGAAACGGCCAGGTCCTGTACGACGGGACCTCACTTGGCACTGGGGCGATCGCCGCGCACCCCTCCCACCACGAGCTGTACCTGTGGCGGTCCCGCCGGGATGGCGCCGTTGGCGTTGCCACGTTTGACACGGATCGGGGAGCCGTCACCGACTTTTTTGGTCCGCTGGCAACCCGACCAGGTGGGTTGGCGTATCTCCCACCCAACCCACGCTTTCCGGGAGGCGGGCTCATCGTTTTCGGAGACGATGGTCCACAGCAGAATCTTCGGGCGCACCTGTACGTGCTGACGGGGTCGCCGATGACCCTTACGGATTCGCTGGTGTTCGCGCGCCCGTCATCGCACGTCCTGCAAGTCAGCGCAGCGAACGACGGCCGCGAGATGGTGGTCGCAACCGATACCCGCCTTCTGCGGGTGGATGTGGTCGCCTGGCGCACTACGGCATCGGCGGTGCGCCCCAATGGCGGTCTGGTGGTCCGTTCTCCGCGGGACGGGCGCTTCTTCATGGTGGCGCCGGGAACGGCAACGCAGCCCAGTTCGGATCTCATTCATGTTCTCCGGCCGGATCTGGAGCTGGTGGCAGTGGTAGACCTGCACGCTCTGCCTGGAGGCGTACGGCCTCTGGGCGTCGGCGGCGGCGTGGTGAGCGGGGACGGCCAGCGCTACTACGTGGTGACGGGAATCCGCTCCGACGGCCCGCTGTACGGCCCGGAGGTGACCCGGCTGGTCGTCGTGAGCACCGGCACCCTGACGCTCTCGGACGTCATGGTCCTGAATACGCTGGGTGGCGGGCCGCCGCTCCTGATGCCATAGGTCGAGGGCGACCTAACGAGTTGGCGGCAACGGGAGCCCCGTCGCGAGGCGGCAACGATCCGCCGTGCGGCGGCGTACTTGAGGCGAAGACCCACGGCACCCGCCGAGCGCCGAAGTCGCAGACGGGCTACTTGCGCCACAGCGCCGCCACCTTGACACCTCGGCGCCCGGCGGGATACTGGACGCGACACACAACCCGCGCCCAGTTCCAGCATTCAAGCGCTGCGCGTTCAGCGATGGTCGTCCAGTCGCGTTCCTTCGCCCTCCAACGAGGATAGTAGCCCATGGACAGCGGACTTCGGCGGTATTCGCTCTGCACTCTCTCGGCGCTCCTGGTGGGCGCGACCGGGCTTGCCGCGCAGGGACGCGGTGGTGGACAGGAAGAGTCCGGCCCCATGTTCAATCAGTCTTCCGATCCCCTGCTGAAGTCGTTCCGATTCCGCAACGTCGGGCCCGCCGGCATGGGGGGGCGCCTCGACGACATCGCCGTGTCCGAGTCGAATCCGAACATCATCTATCTCGGATACGCCGTGGGCGGTGTATGGAAGTCGGAAAACAACGGCACGACGTTCGAGCCGGTCTTCCAGACCTACGAGGTCGCGTCGATCGGCGACATCGCGATTCATCCGACCAACCCGAACATCGTGTACGTGGGAACGGGCGAGCCGAACAATCGCCAGACGTCGTCGTTCGGCGCCGGCCTCTACAAGACGACCGATGGCGGGAAGACCTTCCAGCCGATGGGGCTGCGGGAGACGCAGACGATCGCGCGCATCGTCATCGACCCGCGGAATCCCGAGACGGTGTACGTGGCCTCGCCGGGCCATCTGTTCGGTTCCAGTCCGGATCGCGGCATCTACAAGTCCACCGACGGCGGCAGGACCTGGACGAAGGTGAAGTACATCGATGAGGACACCGGCTTCAACGACATCGCAATCGATCACGCGAATCCGAGTGTGCTCTACGCCTCCAGCTATCAGCGCCGCCGCACCACGTGCTGCTTCAACGGGGGAGGGCCCGGGAGCGCAGTCTGGAAATCGACGGACGCGGGGCGTACCTGGAACAAGCTCACCAGCGGCCTTCCGACGGGCGTGACCTACGGGCGCATTGCCCTGGATGTCTCACGGTCGAATCCGAATATCGTGTACGTGCAGGTCGAGGCGGGTGTGACGGGGACTCCCGACGCCGGCCGTGGTCGTGGCGGTGCGCCGCCGCCCCAGCCCGCGAATCAGCCGGGCGCGGCGGGTCGCGCTGGGCGGGCGGGCGGCGGTGGTGGTGGTGGTGGCGGGGGCGGCGGTGGACGGGGCGGATTCGATTGGTGTAACAATGGCGGTCCGACGCACGGCTTCGGGCGGGGCGGCGGACGTGGCGGACAGCAAGCGGCGCCGGCGGAGCCGCAGACGCCGCCGAAGCTCGATCTGTCGCGGGGCGGCGTCTTCCGGTCGGACAACGCCGGGGGGTCGTTCCGCCTCATCACAAATTGCGATGCGCGGCCGATGTACTTCAGCCAACTGCGCGTCGACGCAATGAACCCGGACATCATCTATGTGGCCGGGCTTCCAGTGGCCAAGTCGGTCGATGGCGGCAAGACGTTCGCCACTCTCGATGACGCCGGCGGGAACGACTCTCCCGGACACGTCGATCAGCATGCCATCTGGGTCGATCCGAAGAACTCGAATCACCTGATGATCGGCAACGATGGGGGCCTGGATATCTCGTGGGATCAGGGGAAGACCTGGGACTACGTGAATACCATGGCGACGGCGCTCTCCTACGTGGTGACGGCTGACATGGGGCACCCCTACTGGGTCTACACCGGGCTCCAGGACAACGGCAGCTGGGCCGGACCGTCGATGCGTCGCAGCGGAAACGGAATCCTCAACAGCGATTGGTTCCGCATTGGCGGCGGCGACGGTTTCTACACGGCCGTGGATCCCACAGACTTCAACGTGATCTACGCGGAGTCACAGGACGGCAACGTCAACCGCATCGAAGTGGCGACCGGTCGCTCGCCCAGCATCAAACCACGTGGCGTCGGCGGGCGGGGCGGTGGGGGCGGGGGCGGGGGCGGTGGTGGAGCCGGGGGGCGCTCGAACGTCATCAACCTGCCGCCCACCGAGCAGTACCGCTTCAACTGGAACACGCCCTACATCATCTCGCCGCACAATCCCCAGGTGCTCTGGCTGGGCGGAAACCGGCTCTTCAAGTCGTACGATCGTGGCGACACCTGGATCGCCAGCCCGGATCTCACGAAGCAGTACGATCGCAATGACGCCGAGATCATGGGGATGAAAGGGAACCTGACGATGCTGTCGAAGAACGACGGCCTCAGCGAGTACAGCACGATCATCACGGTCTCCGAATCGCCGGTGAAGCCTGGCATCGTATGGGCCGGCACCGACGACGGCAATCTGCAGGTCACGCGTGACGGGGGCGTGTCGTTCACCGAGGTTGGAAAGAACCTCCCGGGACTGCCGCGCGGCAACATGTACTGGATTTCGCGAGTGGACGCCTCGCACTTCGACTCGGCGACGGCGTACGTGTCGGTGGACGGACACCGGAGCGATGATCTCAGACCGTATCTCTACGTCACGCACGACTTCGGCGCGACCTTCCAGAGCATCGCCAACGATCTTCCGGCGTACGGCAACATCCAGGTCGTGAAGGAAGATCCGAAGAACAAGGATCTGCTGTACGTCGGGACCGAGTTTGGCCTCTATCTCTCCACCGATGCTGGCAAATCGTGGAAGAAGTTCATGAACGATTATCCCACCGTGCGCACCGACGACATCTTCATTCATCCGCGCGATGGGGACCTGATCGTGGCCACGCACGGGCGAGGCGTGTGGATCGCCGATGACATCACGCCGCTCCAGCAGCTGACCCCAGCGGTGCAATCCGCGGACGTGACACTGTTCGACGTTCGGCCGGCGGTGGCGTGGCTGAACGACCGCCGGCTGGGGTCGCAAGGTGGCGGACAGAAGGTGTTTTCGGGTGCGAATCCGCCGCGCGGCACGTACATCAGCTACTACCTCAAGACACCGGCGTCGGGGGACGTGAAGATCACTATCAAGGACGCCACCGGTCGCGAGATCAGGGCCCTCGATGGCACCAAGGACGCCGGCATCAACCGCGTGCTGTGGAATCTCGCGCCCAATCCGCCGCAGGGTGGTGGTGGGGGCGGTGGTGGTGGGCGAGGCGGCGGATTCGGTGGGTTCGGTGCTGTGGATCCGGGCACCTACGCGGTGACGCTCACCGTGGGGGGGATGAGTCAGACCAAGACGGTGGACGTGCTCAAGGACGAGTGGCTGTTCGAGCGCTGAGCACCGGCTGGTACGTTGTGAGCGCAACACACGGCGCTCCGGGAGCCGGCTCCCGGAGCGCCGTGTGTTGGCACCCGCCATTGTCCGGACGTACAATCCGGCGTGCGCCGCCGAATCCCGCTCCCGAGGCTCTTTCTCGCGCTCACGCTCCTTGTGGTCGCGACGCCGGTAGTGGCAGCGCAGGCTTCCGCCGCAACCAGCGACTCGGTGCCGGCGTGGCACTTCGGCTGGGGAGGTGGGCTACACTTCTTCGGGCCGACCAATGCGTCCATTGCCGTGGGCGCCGGCTTCAAGCGCGACGGAGTAGAGCCTGAGGATCGTTCACGTTTCCTCTTTGCGCTCGCCGAACCGGGGATCGGTGCGCAGCGTCTGTCGGCGGGCTACGCGGAGTCGGTTGGGAGTTTCGCTGGCGGGTGGAGCGCACGCGCGTCGTGGCTGCTCCTGTCGGGTGACGCGCACCACCCGCGCTACGCCGGATTCGAACTGCAGGTCATCCCATTGTTGTGCCTCGGAGGTCGCCTGGGCGCATTCCGACCGCTCGATCGCAACCTGAGCGGCTCCGGTACCCTCTGGGTCGCTGATTTCAGCCTCTGCCTGTAGTCTCACGGACTATCATTCCTCGTCGTCCCGGCAGAGGCCACAGGAATCACACGCAGTCAGACGGAGACATGGCTCGCTATCCCTCTCCCGCCACGAGCGTGCGTCGCTTCATCGAGCGCATCAACGCGCACGACCTCGATGGCATCGTGCACTGCCTCTCCGACGACCATCGCTTCGTCGATTCGCTCGGCGCGGTGTTCGAAGGACGTGAGAGGTTGCGTGCCGGGTGGGCGGCATACCTGCGGATGGTCCCCGACTATCTCATTGACGTCCACCACACGTTCGGCGACAGGGGCAGCGTCGTGGTGGTTGGTGTCGCCCGGGGCACCTACGCGCGGGACGGCGTGATGCATGGGGAGGATCGCTGGGAGACGCCGGGCGCGTGGCTCGCCCGGGTGAAACGCGGAGCGATCGCGGAGTGGCACGTGTTCGCGGATAACGAACCCATTCGGCGTCGCATCCGTGAGGCAGCGAGCTGAGACGATGCCCGAATCGCCGCCGCCGCCGCACTCGCTCGCACCTGCAACGCCGGTGCGCGGGCCCCATGCCGAAGCCTCCGGCGTCGATCAATCTCGAAGGTTGCGCCTTCCCGACAGGATGCTCCTGCGGATCATCGTCGTCCGCTCCCTCGGCATTTGGAGCGGCGTACATCTGACCGCGGCCGTCGTCGCCGCGTTCGCCCAGACGACCAGTCACGCAGAGTTCTTCGCCTCCGGTGCCGGTGGCCTGGCGATCCTTCGGCAGTCGCCGCTTGGCGCGGTCCTGATGCTGGTGGTGAGCGGGACGCTGTCGGTCATCGACCTGCGACGGCGCCGGGAAGAGGTGCTGCTGGCCAACCTCGGAGTGGGAACGTCGATGTATCTGGTGGTCGGCCTCGTTCCCATGGTCATTGCCGAGCTGCTCCTCCGCGCCATTATCGGGGGATAGATGGCACTCCTGGTGTCGGACAGCGTGGGAAAGCGCTTCGGCGCGCGGTGGGTGCTGAGCGCAGCCACGTTGCGCGCGGTGCCCGGTCAGGTGCGTGCTCTGGTCGGGCGCAACGGAGCGGAGAAGTCGACGCTTCTCCAGATCACCTGCGGCATGCTCCACGCGGATGGCGGCACCGTGCGGATCGGGAGCGAGCGGCTCGAGCGGCCGCGTCTTCACCAGATGGCGAAGCGCGGTGTGTTCTACCTGCCCGAGTTCCACCTCCTCCTCCGCCACGTCACCCTGGCGCAGCAACTCGGAGTCATCGCGCACATGTCGTCGGTTCAGGACATCGCGCCGGTGGTGGAGTCGTTGCGTCTCGAGCCCTTCCTCGACAAGCGTCCCGGCCAGTTGTCCGGTGGCGAGCGGCGCCGCGCGGAAGTGGCCGCCGCCGTGCTACGCCGTCCGAGGTGGCTCTTGGCGGATGAGCCGCTGCGCGGCATTGCTCCACTGGACGCGGAAGTGCTGACGAAGGTATTCCGCGATCTCGCGCGCGCCGGCTGCGCGGTGGTGATCACCGGACATGAGGTCGAGGTTCTCTTTGCCGCGGCCGACCAGGTTACCTGGTGCACGGATGGCACCACGCACGAACTCGGGTCGCCGCAGGCTGCCCGGGCGGACCACCAGTTCGCGCGCCAGTATCTGGCTGGGCCGCAGAGCGCGAGCGCCGCGATCCTGAGCTGAGACCAGTGTCGCGAAAGTCTGCCGCTCATGTCGCCATCGCCCTGCTCGCCGGTTTCATCGCCGGCGCGCTCTTGCGCGACACCTTCGTCCCGCGGGTGTTCGAGCCGATCGGGACGATCTGGGTGAATGCCATTCGGATGCCTGTCCTCCCGCTCATTGTCTGCCTTCTCGTGACCGCCATCGGAGGGGCACGCGACGTGCGGACGGTGGGATCGCTGGCCTTTCGCACACTTGCGGTGTTCCTGGTGCTGCAGACGTTCTTCGAAGTCATCATGAGTCCGGCTGCGGTGGCGTTGATGGCCAACCTCCGACTTGACCCGGCCAGCACCGAGGCCCTGCGGCGAACTGCGCAGATCGATCCGTCGGTGCTCCAGCAGCTGTCGCTGAAGGACTGGTTCCTGACGCTGATTCCGGCGAATCCGGTGGGGGCCGCTGCCGACGGAGCTCTGTTGCCGCTGGTGATCTTCAGCCTCGCGTACGGACTCGCGCTGTCACGGGTGTCGGAAGGCGTGCGAAGCGCGCACGTGCTGTTCCTGCGCGGGGTGGCCGAGGCCATGTCGCAAGTGATTCGCTGGGTGCTGGCGGCGGCTCCGATCGGCGTCTTCGGTCTGGCGGTGGCGGTGGGGGCCCATCTGGGCATCGCGGGCGTCGGGGCCATCGGCTACTACATCGTGGCCGTGTGCCTCCTGTTGATCATTGCGTTAGGCATGCTCTACGTTATCACGGCCCGGGGGGCGCGGGTCCCCCTGCGTACGTTCGCCGCGGCCCTGATTCCGGCGCAGACTGTCGCCGTCACCTCGCGCTCGTCGCTGGCATCGTTGCCCGTGCTGATGAGCGATACCCGGAGCAAGCTGGGCCTCTCCGAATCGGTCACGGGGTTCGTCCTCCCGCTGGGCGCATCGATCTTCAAGCTCAATGCGCCGATGAACTGGCTCCTCGGCGCGCTCCTGGTGGCCCGGCTGTACGGCGTCGAGTTCTCCGGGGCGAAGCTGGTGGTGTTCTGCGTCGGGACGATCGTGCTGTCGTTTGCCGTCCCGGGCATTCCAAGTGGCGGATTCTTCGTGCAGGCGCCCCTCTACACCGCGGTCGGATTGCCGCCGGAGGGACTTGGCATTCTCATCGCTGTGGATCTCATCCCCGACATCTTCAAGACCGTACTCAACGTGACCAGCTATGCCGGCGCGGGACTGCTCGTGGCACGACTCGAGGGACGAGCGGCCGATCGGGAGGGAGAGATCGCCGCGCTGTCCGGAGTGAGTCCACGTGGCGGGATGGGGGACGCCCCGGCGCGCCCGACGGCGTGACGCTCCTTCAGCTCATTCGGTCCGCAACCCGATCATCGCGGCGACGAAGGCGTGGACGACCGGTGGCGTTTCGGCGCGCAACGCGCGCCGCTCGGATTGAAAGAGCGTGGCCATGAAGAACGGGTGGTCGTCGAGCTCCACCGCCCTCACATCCCCAGAGACATCGCGTGCTGTGATGCGCAGCGGCCCGCGCTGAAGGAGCGGTACCAGGCGTGGAGCCAACCCATAGGAACAGTGGTACTCCTCCTGGATGCGCTCCAGGCCGTACGCGCGCGCGATGCGCGTGCCGGGAAGCAGCCGCACCGTCCCCGAGCGCTCCACCAGCGAGCAGTGCAGGGGCGCAATGACCGGATCGGCCGCCGCGGGGTCGAGTTCGGCATGCGCCGCATCGGACAGGCCCAGCACATGGCGGGTGTACTCCAGCATGACATGCTGGAAACCGCCGCAGGTGCCGAGGAGCGGAAGTCCCGATTGCCGCGCGTGTCGGATTGCTTCGAGTGCCCCTTCCGTATTGGCGTACGGTGTTGCGGGCACGAACCAGACGCCGTCGAATCCGGCCAGCGATTCGGCGGCATCACTGGCGAGCGTCGTGGTATGGCGCCATACGGCGTCGACCGTGGCACCGAGATCGACGCCCGCGCGCGCCAGGGCACGGGGTACGGCCTGGTGCGCGACCACACCCGGATTGAAGTCGCCAATGAGGGCGACGCGGAGGCTGGTGGTGCGCGGCGGCATCCGCGAACGCTAATGGGGCAGTGGGACCCGGACCATGCGCGCACCGTTGGGACCTGTGATCGGCCATCGGAGAGCCCGAGCCACCACCAATTCGCCACGCGACGACCTGGTCGTCTCGCGGGTCGATTCCCGGCGGACCAGTGCGAGCATGGCCTACCTCGCCCGCGTCCGGAGACGGGCGCTATGATCATGGAGTCCGCTTCGCCGAGGAGGCCAGATGGACGCCACCCGTCATGATATTCGCGTCGCACTGCGCGGGATTGTGGCGCGTCCGGGCGTTGCGGCAACCACCGTGGCCACGCTTGCCGTGGGAATCGGCGTGGTGACCACCTTCTTCAGTTTCGTGAACAGTGCGCTCCTTCGCCCGCTCCCATATGCGGATTCGCGAAGAATCGTGGCGCTGAGCGAGACGAATCCGCGGGCCTACATTGCCTTCAGCCGCGTCTCTCTATCGGGCATCGAGGCCGTACGGCAGAGCGTTACGGCGTTCGAACGCGTCGCGGTCTTCAGGGAGACGTATTCCCGGTTGTCGGTCGGCGGCCAGGCGATCGGGGTCACCGGTACGGAGATCGATGGGGACCTCCTGGCCGTGCTGCGGACGGCGCCGGCCGTAGGACGCCCGTTCACGCCACAGGAGATTACCAATCGCGAGCCCATCGTTCTCATCGGCGATTCGCTGTGGCGACAGTACTACGCGGCGCGCGCCGATGTCATAGGACAGAGCCTCACGGTGAATGGAAGCATCCGCCGGATCGTGGGGGTGATGCCACCGGGTTTTCGGTTCGACGAGCGTTCGGACGTCTGGCTTCCGCTGGCTCCACCTGCCACATCGAATGTTGGCGAGGTCGATCGCAACTACTCGGCGATCGCAAGGTTGGCCGCCGGCGCTACGCTGAGCCGTGCCCGCGAAGAAATACGACTGGTTGGACAGCAGCTCGCGGCCGCAAGACCAGCCGACTATGGTGGCTGGTCCCTCGCGGTGCGGGACGGCATGGTGGACCGTGGAGCCCGAGCGTGGGGATCGTTCGCTGCGTTGGTGATCGGAGCCGCTCTCGTGGTGCTGCTCGTGGCCTGCTCCAACGTGGCCAACCTGCTTCTCGCGCGTGCCGAAGAACGTCGTGCGGAGATGGCGATTCGCGCATCGCTGGGGGCCTCTCGCGCGCGGCTGATTCGCCAGAATCTCACCGAGAGTCTGCTGTTGGCTCTCCTCGCCGGTGCGCTCGGCGCGCTGCTGGCTGACTGGGGGGTGCACCTGGTCGGGATCGTGGTACCGCACGGGAATCTTCCATCGTGGATCCGGCTGGGGATCGACTGGCGCGTCCTGGCCTTCACCTTCACCATCGCTCTCCTCACGGTGGCGGGCGTCGGCCTGTTGCCGGCGCTGGTGGCCACCAGAGTGGATCTCACGGACACCCTCAAGGAGAGCGGGGATCTGTCGGCGACCGCCGGGCGCGGCACCCGCCGTGGCCGCAGCGTCATCGTGGCGGAACTGGCGCTCACCATCGTGCTCTCTGTCGGTGCGGCGCTGCTCGCGCGTACCTACCACAACGTGACGGCGCTCGACCCGGGCTATCACCCCGAGCGTGTCCTCCGGCTCTCCGTCAACCTGGATTCCACCGGGTACGCCGGTGCGAACCAGCGCCAGACCTTTGAGGAGCAGCTCGCCGCGCGGCTCGAGGCCACACCGGGAATCCAGGGTGTGGCGCGCGAGGGTGGGTTGAATGAGCTCATCGCGGACTCCACGAACCTCGAGCGCGGCGCGCGGCGCAATCGTGGGACCGACAGCACCGGTGCCTTACCGAACACGCCGGACCGTCGCCTCTTCCTTCCAGCCGACGTGACGCGGAGCGTTGCGGCGGGCGTTCAGCCGTCGCCGCAGTTCCTGGTGGTGTCGGACGAGTACTTTCGCGTGATGGGGATGGGGGTGACGCAGGGGCGGAGCTTTGATCGCGGCGATCGTGCCGAGAGCGAACCAGTCGTCATGGTCAGCGCACGCCTCGCGCGGCTGGTGTGGGGCGGCGCGTCTCCGCTTGGCCAGCAGGTGCAGATCGGCGCGTTAGGGACACCGCTCACGGTGGTCGGCGTCGTGCGCGATGTCCGCCGCCTGTCCAGCCGCATGGGGATCGTGAACGCCGATCCCGATCCGGACCTGTACCTCTCCGAGCGACAGGCCACGGCGTGGAATACCGGCGTGCTGGTGCGGACCTGCCGGCGATCCAGACGCGGTTGCGGCTCGGGTGGTCGACGCGCTGCACTCGGTCGACCCCGAGCTCGCGCCGGCGGGGGTCCGCCTGCTGGCGACGGAACGACAGGATGGACTCTCCCTCGTCCGGATGCTCGGAGGCGTGGTAGGTTCATTCGCCCTCTGCGCGCTCGTCCTGGCCCTGATCGGCATCTACGGAGTATGCGCCTATGCCGTCGCGCGCCGCTCGCGGGAACTCGCGATCCGCATGGCACTCGGGGCGCACGCGTCGACTATCGTCGCACTCGTAGTTCGCGATGGAGCGCGCCTGGTGCTGTGGGGCGTGGGAACCGGATTGGTCTTGGCCGCCGCGCTGACCCGGGTGTTGACCAGGCTGCTGTGGGGCGTGACGCCGGTGGACGTCCTGACCTATTCATCGGTGGCGACGCTGTTCACGTCGGTTGCCCTGGTGGCCTGCTACCTCCCGGCGCGGCGCACCGCCCGCGTGGAACCGGCGGCTGCACTCCGTCGGACCTGAGCGGCAGTGACCGGTCGCGGCTTGCGCCGTCGCCGGGGCGTCCACTATATCGCGGGCAACCGATGCCGCGGATGGTCCATGCGATACCTGTGCCCTCTGGGCGGTGCGGCGCTCGCGACCGCCCTCCTGTCGATGCTTCATCCCGGCGCGGTCACCGCGCAGTCCGTCCCTTCCAGCTCCGCGCGCGTGCGCGCCCGTGACCTGGGCGTCGCCCCGGGCGTATTCAAACCGGGGGCGAACAACGCTATCACCGACGTGGCCGGCGTGCGCGTTGGACACGCCACGGTCATTGAGGGCGACTCGGTGCACACCGGCGTGACCGCCGTCCTGCCCCACGAGGGCAACCTGTTCTTCGATCGGGTGCCGGCTGCGGTTCACGTCGGCAACGCGTTCGGCAAGTTGCTCGGCGTGACGCAGGTCACCGAGCTGGGGGAACTGGAAACGCCCATCCTGCTCACGTGTACCCTGTGCGTGTGGCAGGCAGCCGACGCGATGGTGGCCTGGCTACTGGACCAGCCGGGGATGCAGAGCGTGCAGTCGATCAACCCGGTGGTCGGAGAAACCAACGACGGGCAGCTCAATGCCATTCGGTCACGGCCAATCCGCCCCGAGCACGTCCGTCAGGCGCTCGAGTCCGCCAGCAACGGACCGGTGGCGGAAGGGGCGGTCGGGGCGGGGGCGGGCACGGTGGCGTTCGGATGGAAAGGCGGCATCGGGACCTCGTCCCGCATCCTGCCGGCATCGTTAGGCGGATACACGGTAGGGGTGCTGGTGCAGACCAACTTCGGCGGAATCCTCCAGGTGCTGGGAGCGCCCGTCGGCAAGGAGCTCGGACAGTATGCCTTCAGGAACCAGTCGGAGCGCGACCACGGAGACGGATCGATCATGATCGTCGTGGCCACCGATGCGCCGCTCTCGGATCGAAACCTCGATCGTCTGGGGGCGCGGGCCCTCATGGGACTCGCACGCACCGGGTCGTCGGCCTCGAACGGATCGGGCGACTACGTCATCGCCTTTTCGACAGCCGAGTCGGTGCGACGACGCCCGGCGCAGACGCGTACCGCGTCCGGTCCGTTGCGGCGGCAGCTCGAGGATCTGTCGAACGACGACATGTCGGGGTTGTTCGAGGGCGTGGTGGAAGCAACCGAGGAAGCGATCTACAACTCGCTGTTCATGGCCACGACCGTCACCAGCCGCGGCCGGACGGTGCAGGCGCTTCCGCTCGATCGCGTGCGTGAAATCCTCGCGAAATACAACGTTGGCAACCGGTGAGGACATGATGCCTACAGCAATGCGGTACCTTCTTGGGGCGACCGTCGGCTTCCTTGTTGCGACGGCGCCGGCCTCGGCGCAGACCGGCCTGACCATCTGGGCCGGCGCGGGTGGGGCGTCGCAGGATGGGAGCGTGACGTTCGGCAAGGACGCAAAGCAGCTCGGCGTGCAACTCGGGCTTCCGGTAATTCCGGTTGCCGTCCGCGCCGATGCGATGTTGTTTGGATCCAAGTTCGACACGGACGCCATTTCCTATTCGGTCAACGGCGTGGTCCAGATGCGGCTGCCTGTCGTGCAGCCATATGCCCTCCTCGGACGCGGGCGCTACGCCAATGCCCCCGGCCAGAAGGTGACCGGGTGGGATTTCGGCGCGGGTGTGCGCGCGGGTGTCGGCCGCTTCGGCGTGTTTGGCGAAGTGCGGCGCCACGACGCGATCGGACGAACGGTCACGGTGCTCGGCGTGACGTTCTAGGTCACGCGCCCGCGGGATGCCCGGCGGGTGCGGGTTCGGCTAGATTCGGCAGACCGCTACATCTGCCGGTCAGCCTTCACCCGCCCTGCCATGGCTCCCGTGTCTCGACGTGCTGGCGCGACGTGCGCGAAGCGCGTGGTCGCCCGCTCCTTCGTGCTGGCGGCGCTGATCGCGTCAATCGGTCCAGCTCGCCTCCACGCGCAGGACGTAGCTGATCGCTATCGCGACGCCGCGAACCGCATCATTGCGCGGGCACGCAGCGACAGCGCTGCGTGGAACCGGCTGGCCGTTCTCACGGAGGCGTTCGGCAATCGCCTCAGCGGGTCGTCGCAGCTTGAGCGGGCGATCGACTGGGTGCTCGCGGAAATGCGAAAGGACGGGCTGGAGAACGTGCACGGTGAGGCGGCGATGGTCCCCCACTGGGTGCGCGGAGCCGAGTCGGCCCGCCTTCTGCAGCCGCGCGACCAGAACCTGCCCATGTTGGGCCTCGGCGGAAGCATCGCCACGCCGTCAGGCGGTATCACCGCCGACGTGATGGTCGTCGGCAGCTTCGACGAATTGCATCGCCGGGCGGATCAGGCCAGGGGCCGGATCGTGCTGTTCAACGTGCCATTCACCAACTACGGCGAGACCGTTCAGTACCGCACCAATGGCGCGATCGAAGCCGCGAAGGCTGGTGCGGTGGCTTCGCTGATCCGGTCGGTCACGCCCTATTCGCAGCGCACACCGCACACGGGCGTGATGTACTACGACTCCACGGGCCGCCGGATCCCTCACGCGGCCATCACCACCGAAGACGCCGACATGATTCAGCGTATGATCGAGCGCGGTCAGCGCGTGGTGGTGAAACTCACCATGAGCGCGCAGACACTTCCTGACGCACCTTCGCGGAACGTCGTGGGTGAGCTCCGCGGGTCGGCACTGCCTGACGAGGTGGTGGTGATGGGGGGACACATCGACTCATGGGATGTGGGACGGGGCGCGATGGACGATGGCGGAGGTGTGGTGGTGGCGTGGGAGGCCCTGCGGCTCCTCAAGGAGCTGGGGCTGCGGCCGCGGCGGACGATCCGGGTCGTGGCGTGGACCAACGAGGAGAACGGTACCCGGGGCGGGAACGCCTATCGCGATGCGCACGCGGCTGCCCTCGACGCGCACGTGCTGGCAATCGAGAGCGATGACGGGGTGTTCAAGCCCCTGGGCTTCGGATTCACGGGAAGCGATTCGGCTTTTGCGATCATGTCGCGCATCACCGCGCTGCTCGGTGGCATCGGGGCCGGAACCGTCAGCCGAGGCGGCGGAGGCGCGGACATCGGACCGATCATGCAACGCGGCGTTCCCGGAATGGGACTCACCACCGACGGCACCAGGTACTTCTGGTATCACCACAGCGAGGCCGACACCGTGGACAAACTCGATCCGGCGGAGATGGCCCTGTGCGTGGCAACGATGGCCGTGGTGGCGTATGTGGTGGCGGACATGCCCGAGCGCCTTCCGCGCTAGGGCACTCCGGTCCTATGGGCTCGCGCCGACGTGGTAGAAGGCCCCCAGGATGATCCCGTAGACGACGTGCGAGAGCAGCACGATCAGGGGCGTAGTTCTGCCGTAGTTCAACGCGAGAAACCCGGGTGGCTCGAGCGCACGGGTGGGGTCCGGGCCGTCGTGTTCACTCGCCATGCGTGGGTGGATTCCGGGGAGCATGGGGATGAAGACGATCAGCATCACGAACCCGTGCGCCAGGCCCATGAGGGCTCCCAGCGCCCAACCCGATCGGCCGAGGCTGTCGAAGATTGCCCCGTACAGCAGAGCGAACACGAGCCCAAGGACCGAGTGTGCCCCAAACCCTACGATCGGGGCCCGATCGCGATCGGCCGTAAACATCGTGCCGAGCATGCTCGGGATGCCGATGCGCGAGATCCCCAGCGCCTGACTTGCCGACATCATCGAGGTGAACACGAGCGTGGCGACGAGGCCCCAGAGGAGCGCGCTGGAGAGGTTCACTGGAGCGTTTTGGTCCCGGGTTGGCGGCTGCCGCGCGCCTTGCCACCGCCGCGGTCCTCGATGGTGAGCGCGGCGTCGATCAGTCCGACGTGGGTGAAGGCCTGGGGAAAATTGCCTAACGCCTCGCCGTCGTCGGGATCGATCTCCTCGCCGTAGAGACCCAGATCATTGGCGAACCCGAGCAACTGCTCGAACAGCCGCTGGGCGTCGTCGAGCCGGCCGGCGCGCGCCAGGTAGTCGACCTGCCAGAAACTGCAGATCCCGAACGCGCCGTCGCCCGGGGGAAGGCCGTCCGGATAGCAGTACCGGTACAGCAGGCCGTTGCGGCCGAGCCGCTGTTCGATCAGCCGGTAGGTACCGGCCATTCGCTCCGAGGCGGCGTCCTCGTAGCCGAAGCGCGCCAGCAGCAGCAGGCTTGCATCCACCTCGGCGCCATCAAGCTCGCTCACGTAGGACTGCAAGTCCGTATTGTACCCGCGCGCGTCCACGGCCTCGCGGATGGCGCGCTGCACGGTCCGGTAGTGGTCCCTGTCGATCTTCAGTTCACCGGCGTCAGCCAGTTGCAGCAGGCGCGTGAGCGCCAGCCAGCACATGACCTTGGAATGCGTGTGATGCCGACGGCCCGCCCGGGCCTCCCAGATCCCTTCGTCCGGTTCCATCCAGTGCCTGGTCACCATCGAGCCCCAGGCTCGCAGCATCGCGCGGCTCGCGGCGTCGAGTTCGCCACCGCGGCTCTGGAACTCGTACACCGCGTCGATCACTTCCCCGTAGACATCGAGCTGCAACTGGGTGTACGCGGCGTTCCCCACGCGAACCGGACGCGCTCCGTCGAACCCGCGCAGGTGCGCAAGCTCCTGCTCGTGGAGATGTGCCCCGCCGTAGACATCGTACAGAATCTGCAGCGCCGGCCTGGTGATCTTGGTGGTGTGAATCAGCCAGGAGACGAAAGCGGCGGCCTCCTGGGAGTAGCCGAGGTCGAACAGCGCCTGCATCGTCAGCGAGGCGTCGCGCACCCAGCAGTATCGATAGTCCCAGTTGCGCGTACCGCCACGCTTCTCGGGCAGCGACGTCGTCGGAGCCGCGACCACCGCGCCCGAGGGCGCAAAGCACATCAGCTTGAGGGTCAATGCGCTGCGCATCACGGTCTCGCGCCACTTTCCCTCGTAGGAGCAGCGGGCGGCCCAGCGATTCCACCACGCGAGCGATTGTCGAAGCCGAAGCTCGACCGTGGTGCCCAGCGCTGGTAGCACCGCGATCTCGCGGTCACTGTGGGCGAGTGCCACCGCGCGTCGCTCGCCCGCGCGGAGGCGCACCCGACCCCGTACGGCCGCGTCCGCGGGGCTCGACTCCAGCGGCAGGTCAGCGCGCACTATCGTGACGCGCGCGCCGTGCTCGAAGAAGAAACCGAGGGCGCCTCGATCGATCAGCCGCGGTGTCACCCGGGCGAAGTCGGGCCGGGGACGACACTCGATCTCGAATTCGACTTCACCGTCGAGACCATCCAGGACGCGCAGGACGTGGCAGTCGGGCGTCAGGAGCCTGCGCCGCTCCTCCGTGGAGGCGACGGGCATGAAATCCGTCACCCGTGCAAGGCCGGTGTCGGTCTGGAATTCGGTTTCGAGAACCGCGGTGTCGCCGACGTAGCGTCGCCGCACACTGCGCACGCCGCCGCGCGGCGTCACCCGAAAGTGACCGCCGCGTTCCTGATCGAGCAGCGCGGCAAAGAGCGACGGGCTGTCAAAAGCCGGCCAGCAGAGCCAATCCAGGCTCCCGTAGCGCGAAATCAGCGCGGCGCTGCGACAGTCGCCGATCATGCCGTAGTCGCCTATCGCGTGTTTCGCCGCGGGGTCCGGCATGATCGAGAGATTCACGGTCGCTGCAACGGAAGCAGAGGACCTACAAACATCTGGTAGCTACGTACGAGCCAGATAGGGCGCCCGGATTCGGACAGTATCGGACGGCGGTGGATGTTGGAAGGGACCGAGAGGCGCGGAGTGGCGGTGGGCTTCTCTGGGTCGCATCTTGCACAATTGCCACCCCCATCTCCGCTCTACCGGCCTGGCGCGCGTTCCCGTCCTTCCGCCGTCGATCCCCCGACGAGGGAGTCGCACGTTGCGGGCGATCGGGGCGCTGGGAATGGCACTCTTCGATTGGCGGGTCGAGGGGAACTTCCCCGATGTGGCAAAGGTGGTGATCATCGTGGCTCCGCACACGTCGAACTGGGACTTTCTGGTCGGGCTGTTCGCGGCGCTGGCGATCGACCTCGACGCCCGATGGTTCGGCAAGCACACGATCTTTCGTGCGCCACTCGGCTGGTTGCTGCGATGGTTGGGGGGGATTCCGGTCGTTCGGTCAGGGCGACATCACGTGATCGATCAATGGGTCATGGAATTCGATCGTCGGGACGCGGTCGCACTCGCGCTGGCGCCGGAGGGCACGCGCAAGCGAGTGCGCGAGTGGCGCTCGGGGTTCTGGCATCTCGCAAGTGGCGCGCACGCGCCCATCGTGCCAGTCGGGCTGGACTACTGCCGCAAGGCGGTGGTGATCGGCGCGCCGTACTGGCCAACGGGCGATTTGGCCGGCGATCTTGTGCAGCTCAAGACTTTCTTCGGAAGCGTGGTGCCGCGACATCCGGAGCTCTTCTCGGTCACGTGAGACGTCCTTCGTGACCTGGTCGCTGCCCGGGACGCCGTTTCACGCCCGTACCGCGCCGCTCTGCCGTACGCTCAACTGGCGCCGGTGGGCCGGGTACCTTGTCGCGAGCTCGTACGAACCCCAGCACGACCGCGAGTATCACGCCGTGCGGAGCACGGCGGCCCTGTTCGACATCTCGCCACTCTACAAGTACCACGTTCGCGGCCGCGACGCCGCGCGGCTTCTCGACCGCGTAGTCACGCGCGATGTAGGCGCCTCGCGTGTGGGGCAGGTGCTGTACACCCCGTGGTGCGACCCCGCCGGCAAGGTGCTCGATGACGGCACCGTGTCACGACTGGGCGAGGACTTCTTCCGTCTGACATCGGCCGATCCGAACTACCGCTGGCTCGGGGACCATGCCCGCGGACTCGAGGTGAACGTGGATGATGTGTCCGACGCTATCGCGGCGCTCGCCCTGCAAGGCCCGAGCGCGCGGGTGATTCTCGAAGTCGCGGCCGAGAGCGATCTGACCGCGGTGAAGTTCTTCCGCCTGACGACGGCGCTGATTCGCGGCGTTCCCGTCAACATCACGCGGACAGGGTACACCGGCGACCTGGGCTACGAGATCTGGATGGATGCGGAGCACGCCATTCCCGTCTGGGACGCCGTCGTGGATGCGGGAGGACCGTACGGCCTGGTTCCGGCGGGTATTCTGGCGCTCGACGTGGCTCGTACCGAAGCCGGGCTCATTCTCCTCGACGTCGACTACGTGTCGGCGCGCAAGGCGGTAATCGACCAGCAGACGTCGACGCCGCTCGAGCTCTCCCTCGACTGGACCGTGGCGTTCGACAAACCGGCGTTCGAAGGTCGCTCGGCCCTGATGGCCGAACGGGCGCGCGGGGCGGCGTGGAAGCTCATGGGAGTCGACGTGGACTGGGAGGCCCTGGAGTCGCTGTACGCGGACGTCGGGCTCCCGCCAAAGCTCCCCACCACGGCATGGCGCACCAGCGTTCCGCTCTACGGAGGCGCCGACGGAACGCAGGTTGGATACGCCACCAGTGGGTGCTGGTCGCCCCTGCTGAAACGGTACATCGCACTCGCACACCTCGAGCGAGATCAGGCTGCACCCGGCATGCGGCTGGAGATCGAGATCACGGTGGAACACCACCGCAAGCGCGCACCCGCCGTCGTCACCTCACTGCCGTTCTTCAACCCGGAGCGCAAGCGCGCATGAGCCGCTACGACGTCATCGTGGTAGGCGGAGGCCACAACGGCCTGGTGAACGCGGCCTACCTGGCACGCGGCGGCAAGCGGGTGCTGGTCCTGGAGCGGCGGCCGCTGGTTGGCGGCGCGGCCGTCACCGAAGAGCTGTTCCCGGGATTCAAGTTCTCGGTGTTCTCGTATGTCGTCAGCCTTCTGCGGCCCGTGATCATTCGCGACCTCGAACTGCCGCGCTACGGTCTCGAGATCCTGCCGCTGGAGAGTACCGTCACGCCGATGGAAGACAATGATTACCTCGCGTCGTGGCCAGACCACGATCTGACAAGACGCGAGATCGCGCGCCATTCGCTGCGTGACGCGGACGCGTATGACGAATACGGCCGCCTGATGGGACTCATGGCGATGGCGGTGAAACCCATCATCGGCATGGTGCCGCCCGACCCGGCTTCACTCTCCCCGCGGGACCTGCGCGGCCTGCTTCGCCTCGGGAAGCATTTTCGGTCAATGAACCCGCGGCAGTTTCACGCCCTGTACAAGTTGATGACCATGAGCTCGGCCGACTTTCTCGATGAGTGGTTCGAGAGCGACGTGCTCAAGGCAACCAGATCGGCGAGCGGCATTATCGGTACGTTCATGGGGCCGCGCACGCCGGGATCGGCCTATGTGCTCCTGCACCACTACATGGGCGAAATCGATGGCGCGTTCCGTGCCTGGGGATTCGCCAAGGGAGGCACAGGCGCGATTTCTTCGGCCATCGCGCGCGCCGCGCAGGGCTTCGGCGCGACGATTCGCACCGACGCAGAGGTCGCGCGCATCACCACCAAGAGCGGTCGCGTCACCGGCGTAGCGCTGGCCGGCGGCGACGAGCTCCAGGCCGACATCGTCGTGTCGTCGCTCGACCCCAAGCGCACCTTTCTCACACTGCTCGACGCCAACACTCTCCCCGACGACTTCGTCGAAGACATCCGGCGGTACAAGATCCGCGGATCTTCGGGGAAGGTGAACCTGGCGTTGGGGGAGCTGCCGGACTTCACCTGCCTGCCCGGCTTCGGTCCGCATCTGCGTGGAGCCATCTCGATCTCTCCGACGCTCGAGTATGTCGAACGGGCATACGACGACGCCAAACACGGCGGCTTCTCCCGACGCCCATACATGGACGTGATCATTCCCTCGATGATCGATCCACACATGGCACCGCCGGGGCGGCACGTGATGTCGATCTTCGTCCAGTACGCGCCGTCCGACATCCAGGGTGGCTGGAACGACGCAAGGCGCGAGGCCTTCGGCGACGCGGTGATCGACGCGTTGGAGCGCTTTGCACCGAATATCCGGCGCGCGATCCTGGGTCGTCAGGTGCTCACGCCGGCCGATATCGAACGCATCACCGGACTCACCGATGGCAACATCTTCCAGGGTGAGCTGGCCTTGCATCAGCTGTTCTTCCTGCGTCCGGCGCCGGGATGGGCGCAGTATCGCACCCCCGTGCGAGGGCTCTTCCAGTGCGGATCGGGCACCCATCCCGGCGGCGGAATCATGGGCGCGGGCGGACGGCTCGCGGCGATGGAGATTCTCCGCTCGTGAGCCGGTTCGACGCGATCATCGTCGGCGCCGGCGTGAACGGCCTCACCACCGCGGCCTTTCTCGCGCGCCGCGGGAAAACCGTGCTGGTCCTCGAACGGCGCGAGACCATCGGTGGGACCGCCGCCACCGAAGAGTTCCATCCTGGATATCGCGTCAACGTCTGCGGCGATGATCCCGGATGGATGCCGAGACAGCTCCCGCGCGACCTGCGACTGGCCCGTCATGGGCTTCGCGTAACGGACGCCCCGGTCGGTCTCGTTGCCGTCTGTGCGGCGGCGCCGCCGATCGCCGTCACGGAGCGCGCGGCGCGTGCGGTCTCGGTCGCCGGCCTGTCGCAACGGGACACCGCGCGCTGGCGAGGCTTCTGCGATCTCGTCGGATCGGCGTCACGTCTGCTGGAGCTCCTGTATTCGCGCTCCGCGCCCAACGTGCAGAGCGAGTCGACCGCCGAGCTGCTCTCCATCCTGCGCGTGGGACGGCGTCTCCGCGCGCTCGGTCGGCGGCGCATGATGGACGTGACGCGCGCCATTCCGATGCCTGTCGCCGACCTGGTCGGCGAGTGGGTTGACGAGCCATCGCTGGCGGGGGCGCTGGCCACGCTGGGTATCCATGGGATCCAGCATGGTCCACAGTCGAGCGGTACGGGTTTCGTGTTCCTTCACCGACACGTGGGCTGGCGAACCGGCCACATCGGAATGCGACACGTCGTGGCGGGAGGACGCGGTGCGCTCGCCGACGCGATCGCGGCCTCGGCGCAGGCCGCCGGCACGCGCATCCGGACGAACGCCGACGTCGCGCAAATCACGATTCGGGACGGTCGCGTGTCAGGCGTCGCCCTCCACAGCGGAGAGGAGCTTTCATCGCCGCTTGTGGTCTCCGGATTGGATCCGCGACGGACCTTCGGTCTGGTCGACCCGATGTGGCTCGATGCAGATCTCCTGCGGGCGGTGGACAACATCCGCATGCGCGGGGCGACGGCGCGGGTCCACTTCGCACTGGACGGCCTGCCCGTGTTCTCGACCGATGGCAAACCGTGGGAGAACGGACTTGCGCGTGGAACCATCGTGGTGTCGCCCGGCGTCATGGGATTGGAACGCGCATACGATGATGCGAAATTCGGTCAGATGCCGGCCGAGCCGGCTCTCACCTTTACCGTGCCGTCGCTGCTCGATGCGGCGCTCGCTCCGCCGGAGCGTCACGTTCTGTCGGTGGACGTCCACCACGTACCCTACCGACGGCACGGAGGCTGGGGGGACAGGGAACGCGCCGCCCTGGGCGATTTGGTGGAAGCGAGGCTGGCGCAGGTAGCGTGGGACTTCCGGGACCGCATCCTGGCGCGCTGGATCCTCACCCCGGCGGACCTCGAGGAGCGCTTCGGCGTCGCCGAGGGAAGTCTGACCCATGGCGAACTGGCACTGGACCAGGCGCTGTTCATGCGACCGGTGCCGCAGTGTGCCCGATATGCCACGCCGCTCCCCGGTCTGTGGCTCTGCGGCACCGGTACGCATCCGGCCAGTCATGCGGGCGCGTGCGGCCTGCTGGCGGCACACGAGATCGTCGCCAGCGAACGACGGGGTGTCAGGGGCGTGACGTAGCAGCCTCTTCCCAGCGACCGTCGTATTCCGTATGGCGGTGTTGCGCATCGGGACGTCGCCCAGGTAGGGGTGCGGAGGTGACGATCTGATCCACGAAGAAGCGTCAAGAGAGGCGCGGCACACTGGCGCTGCGCCGCCCGGAAGGGGACATGCGCGTTAGGCCTGCTCAGTCCGGAGGCTGGTACACGACGCCGCTGGTGTACACTGGGACGGACAGGGCGCGTGCCCGCGGCGGGACACGCGCCCAGAAGTCGCTTGAAGGTGGTAAATGCAAGGTGCTGTTGCACAGGCACTTATGCGCTGGTGTCTCATGGAGCTTCCTCTGGCACCATACATGAACCTTGTGCCGATGCCTGCAGAAGGCACAACCGGAGGAATCCCATGAACAACATGCTTCGTCAAATGACGCAGATTTCGCTGGTGGGCGCGTCAATGCTCCTCGTCGTCTCTCCGGCCGGCGCCCAGGGACGCAGTCGAAACGTGCCGCCGGGCATCGCGAGAAACGACCGCTGTCCCCCCGGTCTGGCCAAGCAGAATCGATGCAACGACCAGGCACGCGTCGCCGACCGTAACGTCTGTTACGACGTGAACCACAATGGCCGTTGCGACTACGTCGATCGAAGCGTTGCGGGCCGGAACGATAACAACCGGGATGATCGTGTCGCCAACGATCATGACCGCGACGATCGCTACAATGGCCGCAGCACCGTTGTGAACAACCGCAACGCGGTGTATGACCGTAACGGCCGGCTGATCGGGTATCTCGGAAGGGATGGGCGGGTGTACGACCGTGCCGGGCGCGTGGTACGAGTCGGCACGGTCTACGGCGGTTACGGCCGCGTAATCTCAGGGAGGCCAACGACAGGGCGGAATGGCGCGGCATCGATCCGCTCCGCGGTCGGCGGGTTGATTCAGCGAGCCCACGCAATCGGGCGTGGCCAGCCGTAAGCGCGTCGCGCGCAGCCGCATCAACGACGGCCGAGCACACCCCACCTACCAACACGCCCTGCGCGCTGCCGACTGCGCGCAGGGCGCGTTGCTATCGCACCCTCCGCTGGTCGGGCGCGATCCCCGGCCCGAAATACACACGGCCGCCTTTCATCACGAACTTCACGTTGTGCAGAGCCGAGATGTCGTGCGTTGGATCGCCGTCGACGGCGATCAAATCCGCCCACAATCCCGGCTTGACCGCGCCAAGTCGATTCTCCAGCCGCAGCACGCGGGCTGTCACGCTGGTGGCGGTGATGAGGGCCTGGGCGGGTGTCATTCCGTAGTTCACGAGCAACTCGATCTCGCGGGCGTTGTCACCATGTGTAAACACGCCGACGTCGCTGCCATTGCAGATGGTCACTCCCGCCTCCAGAGCCGCCTTGAAGCTTGCCCGTTTGGCCTGGATTGACGGGGGATCCGGATCGACCCCGCGACGCCACCCCCTGTAGGAGAGCGTGGCGTCACCGGCGGCGAGCGTGGGACAGAGCGCCACTCCCTTCTCGGCCATCAGTCTGAATACCTCGGGAGTGCCGTTGTCACCGTGCTCGATGGTGGTGACGCCGGCCATCGCGGCCCGGCGCATTCCTTCGGCGGTGGTGGAATGCGCCGCCACCGGACGGCCGCTGCTGCTGGCGATTTCGACGACGCGCTGGAGCTCTTCCAGCGTGAACGCCGGGCGCGCCTCGCCGTTCGGGCCCCAACGGTAGTCGGCGTACACCTTGATCCAGTCCGCGCCGCGCCGAATCTGGTCGCGCACGATTCGCGAGAGATCTTCCAGACCGGCGGCCTCTTCGGCGCCCTGGGGGACGTCCACTTCCGGGGCGAAACCCCTGGGGCCATAGCTCCCCTTCATCACGATGGCGCGGGTCACGACGATCATCCGTGGACCGGGGATCACGTCGCGCTCGATCGCCTGCTTGAGTCCGACATCAGCGTATCCGGCTCCCTCGGTGCCGAGGTCGCGAAGTAACGTGAAACCGGCCATCAGCGTGTTGCGCAGACTCACGGTGGCCCGCGCCACGCGCATCCCTAACGGTTCCTTGAGGACCTGGTCATCCCAGGTGGCTTCGTTGTACGGGTGCAGGAGGACGTGGGAGTGCGCGTCGATGAGTCCGGGGAGCAGGGTCAGATTCGGCAGCTCCACGACCTCCGTCCCCGGTGGCACGGTGATCTGCGATGCCGCTCCGACCGCCACGATCTGATCGCCCCGCACCAACACCACCGAGCCGCTCTGCAGTTGCGCGCTGACGCCGTCGAAGATGTGCGCCGGCCGAAGCAGGATGCTGCGGGCGGGAGTCTGGGGCGCGCCCGTCGGCTGCGCGTGCGCCAGGGAGGAGACGGCGAGTGCGGCAAGAGCGGATCGCCGGAACGCGGAGTGCAGGGGGGACGCGTGCGTCGCGCGCATTGTATGAGTATCCGGTGTGAGTTCTTTCCGGATATTACCGCCCGCGCACCGAACCGGAACGCGTCACGGGGTATTCTCCGGACGCTGGTCCTCAGTCGGGCGCGGGGGTCGCGATTCCGGTTGGGGCGGGCCTCGGAACGTCCGTGACGCCGCCCGAGACGATGAATGCCATCACGTCGGCGCTGCTGGCATTCAAGTGCTCGACCGCCGATGCCGGGAAAACGTAGAGCTGGCCGGCGAAGTGATACGATTGCGGCAGGTACACTGTGACGTATTCGTGGAGGCCGAGCTGCTCCAGCGACTGCTTGGTGACGAATCCAAACGCTCGCGCGTGTCCGCCGCTGAACAACTGGACCAGCACCGGCTTGTCGAAGCTCCGTTTCTCGCCGACGAACGCGTTCACCAGGTCGCGGGTGGACGCGTAGACGAGACGTACGAAGGGAACGCGATTGAGCACCCTCTCGACGGTCGCTATCACGCCGCGGGTGAAGAGCCCGGAGGCGAGGAAGCCGAACAGCGTGATGAAGGCGATCGTGGCCACGAAGCCGAGGCCGGGAATCCCGATCCCCATCCACCCGTCGATCTCCTGGAACAGCCACACGCAGATCCAGAGGGTGATGGCGACCGGCGCGAGAAAGATCAGGCCGCGAAAGAAGTACCGGAGCAGACGGCGGGTCGGGTTCATGCCCTGGCTCAGGATGCGGCGAGAGCGGCGGAGTCGCGCTCCAGCGGGAGCCCGGCTCTCGCCCATTCCACGACTCCACCTGGCATGTTCGCGATCGAGCGGAAGCCCAGGGACGCCAGCACGCTCGCGCCGATCGCCGATCGCGTTCCGCTCTGGCAGACCAGTACCATGCGCGCCTCGCGCGGCACGTCACGGACGCGTTCTGCCAGATGACTCAGCGGAACGACGATCGAGCCCGGTACCCGTCCCTCGCTGAACTCGCTCTCCGCACGCACGTCCACCACGGTCACGTCTCCCTGCTCGATCAGCGCTGCCAGTTCCCCCGGCGTCACGCGAGGAAGGTCGGCCAGGGCCGCGCCCGATGCCTGCCAGGCGGCGAGTGCCGTGGCGTCGAACCAGCCTGCCACGCGGTCGATTCCAATCATCGAGAGCTCGCTCGCCGCCGCGCGGAAAGACGCATCGCCGGCATCGTCCGAGAGGAGGTAGATGTCGCGGTCGTACGGCAGCAGCCAGCCGGCGTAGCTGACGAACTTGCGCGTGAGCGGAATGTTGATGGTCCCGGGAATGAAGCCGCCGCCGAACGCCGCGGGCTGTCGGAGATCGACGACCAGGTCTCGCTGCACAGCGTGTCTGATCGACGCCGCGTCCTGTCGCAGGGCCGCGGTTCGCGGCAGGCTGGGAGGCCCATCGCGATTCAGTCGCTTCATCATGGCGAAGTAGCGTGGTGGCTCGGGCTGTCCCTCGAGGACTGCTTCGGCGAACTGGGCTTCATCGTCGATCTGAAACGCCCAGTTGACGAGCTTTTCATAGCCCAGCGTGGTCTGCGGTACGGCACCCAGGGATTTCCCGCAGGCCGAGCCGGCTCCGTGCGCCGGCCAGAGTTGCAGGTAGTCCGGGTAGTGCTCCGTGAACCGCCGGAGCGACTCGAACAAGAGCTTCGCGCCGGCGCGCATCGTCCCCTCCACACCGGCGGCGCGCTCGAGCAGGTCCGGCCGACCCACGTCGCCAACGAAAATGAAGTCACCGGTGAGCGCGCCGACGGGGCGCTCCGATGCGAGGGTGTCGGTCACGACGAAGGTCAGGTGCTCAGGCGTGTGCCCCGGTGTATGGATCACGTCCAGACGGACGTTGCCGACGTGGAAACGATTGCCGTCACGCAGCAAGTCGGCGCGCGCCTGGTCCGCGAACGCGTACTGCCAGTCCGGTCCCCCCTCGCCCGAGAGGTAGAGCCGCGCACCGACTCGTGCCGCGAGTTCGCGTGACCCGGAAAGGAAGTCGGCGTGGATGTGCGTCTCCACCACGTGGGTGATACGCAGGCCGTTGTCGGACGCCGCCTGGACGTACTGGTCGAAGTCGCGATTGCCGTCGACCACCAGCGCGTCCCCTGTCTGCTGACACCCAACGAGGTAACTGGCGTGTGCGAGTCCCTCGTGATAGAAGCGCTTGAGAAGCAATCGGCCTCCAGGCGATCGTCAGACCGGTTTGGCACGCACTTTCTTCACGGAAAGCTGTCCCCGGTCACACCCCGGGGACCAGTCCTGATCCGGAAGGTCGGCCCCGTGGTGCTTCCGCGTGAAGGCCAGAGTTGCTTTCTTGTCGCCGGCATTGTGCAACGACTTGTCGAGGCGAGCTGACACCTTCCGGCGCCACCGATACATTGTGGCCCATGGCCGACGCCATTGTCACGGAAGCGCTGCGCAAGGTGTATCCGGCGGCGAATGGCCGCCGGCGCATGCCGGCCGTGCCGTCGCGATTGCCGCCTCCGGTTGGCATGGCACCGGCGCCGTCCGGGGGAGGGGCAATCATCGCCCTCGACGCCATCGATCTCACGGTGAGCACGGGCGAGTTCTTCGGCTTGCTGGGACCCAACGGCGCCGGCAAGACCACCACGATCGGTATCCTCACGACGCGGGTTCGCGCGACCTCGGGCCGCGCGCTTGTCGCAGGGGCGGATGTGGCGACGCATGCCGTCGCGGTTCGGCAGCGCATTGGCGTGGTTCCCCAGCGTCCCAATCCGGACCGCAGCCTGACGGCGCTGGAGAATCTGGTCTTTCACGCGGCGTACTTCGGGTTTTCCATGAGCGACGCGGAGCGGCGTGCGCGCGGACTCCTCGCGCGCCTGGAACTCCAGGGGCGCGAGAGCGCGAAGGTCGATCAGCTCTCGGGAGGGCAGCAACAGCGCCTGATGATCGCCCGCGCGCTGATTCACGAGCCCGAGGTGCTGTTCCTGGACGAGCCGACCGTGGGGCTCGATCCGCAGGCGCGGCTGGATCTCTGGGGAATCCTTCGCGACCTGCACCGTCAGGGTCGGACGATTGTCATGACGACGCACTATATGGAAGAGGCCGACCAGCTGTGCGAGCGCGTCGCCATCATGGATCGAGGGAAGCTGCTCGCTGTGGATACGCCGGCGGCGCTCAAGTCGAAGGCCCCGGAAGGCACGCTCGTGGAACTGATGCTGGATGGCGATGCGTCCGATACGGCCGCCCGCGCCGATCACGTGGGTGGCGTGCGGCGGGTCGAAGCGCACGGCGCCGAGCTCCGTGCCTACAGTCAACGGGGAGGGGAGATCATCCCCGCGCTGATCGCCGCCGCCGGAGCGAGCGGCCGTCAGGTTCGCAACATCCACCTGACGAGCCCGAGCCTCGAGAGCCTGTTCATTTCGCTCACCGGACGGAAACTCGATTGACCGACGCGGCCGTTCTCCCGGAACTCCGAAGGCCGGCCCCAAGTCCCCTGGGGGTCTTCGGGGCGTTGCTGCTGCGCGACGTGCGCGTGGCGAGGCGTGAGCTGCCGTTCTTTCTCATCCGCACGGTCATGCAGCCGGTGCTCTTTCTGGTGGTCTTCGGGTTCTTGCTGCCGCGCATGGGATTCATCCGCGGAGGGTACACGACGGCGTTGCTGCCGGGCATCCTGGCGGTGAGCCTGACGATGTCGTCGGTGCAATCGGTGTCGCTGCCGATGATGCAGGACTTCGGGTGGACCCGGGAAATCGAGGACCGGCTGCTGGCGCCCGTGCCGATCCGCCTGATCGCTGTGGAGAAGCTGGTATCCGGATCGCTGCAGGGAGTCATCGCGGCGATCGTGGTGCTGCCGGCGGCCCGCCTGATCATGGGCCCCGTTCCCGGACTGACGTTGGGGCACGCCGGACTGGCATTCAGCGTCACGTTGCTCGGATCGGCAGCGTTCGCGTCGCTCGGGCTGTGGATGGGAACGTCCATCAACCCTCAGCAGATCGGATTGATGTTCAGCATCATCATCGCGCCGATGCTGATGTTCGGCTGCGCGTATTATCCGTGGCGCGGACTCGATGCGGTGCCGGCGTTCAAGTACGGCGTGCTGGTCAATCCGATGGTGTACGTCGCCGAGGCGATGCGCGGCGCACTCACGCCGGAGATCCCGCACATGCCATTGCCGGTCGCGTCGGCGGCCATGCTGGTGGTGACGCTCGGATTCGCCTCGCTGGGCGTGCGCAGTTTCATGCGCCGCGCGATGGGGTAACGAGCGGCTCCGCCCACTGGACTCCAGCGCCGCAGATCACATATAGTTCGCGCCATGACAAGTACCCGCGTTCCGGCGGCGGCTCCTCCGGCGGCGCCGTCCAGGGACTGGACTGTCGACGATGCCAGGGAACTCTACAACGTCGACGGCTGGGGCATCGGGTTCTTCGACATCAACGATGCGGGACACGTAGTCGTCCATCCCGACCCCGAGCGCGCGGAGCGCACACTCGACCTGTACGAGTTGGCAATGGACCTCGAGGAGCAGGGCATTGCCCTGCCGGTCCTGCTCCGCTTCTCCGACATTCTGCGTGCCCGCATCGAATCGCTCTGCGAGCGATTCGCGTCGGCGATCCGCGAATTCGAGTATTCCGGCGGCTACACGACGGTGTATCCGATCAAGGTAAATCAGCAGCGGCACGTGGTGGAGGAGATCGTCGAGTTCGGGACGAAGCATCAGGTTGGACTGGAGTGCGGTTCGAAGCCCGAGCTGCAGGCGGTACTCGGCCTGTCGGAGTCGACTCAACACGTCATCGTCTGTAACGGATACAAGGACGAAGAGTTCATGCGGCTGGCCCTGATGGGCCAGAAACTGGGTCACCGCGTGTTCATCGTCCTCGAGCAGCTGAGCGAACTCGACGTCCTGCTCGATGCGGCGCGCGACCTGGACGCGGTACCGCAGGCCGGTGTGCGCATCAAGCTCGCGACCGAGGGGTCGGGGCGGTGGGCGACCAGCGGCGGGGAGAAGTCGAAGTTCGGCCTCACGGCTCCCGAGCTGGTCAAACTGGTGGACCGCCTCCGGGAACTGGGCCAGCTGGACATTCTCAAGCTCATCCACTTCCACCTCGGCAGCCAGATCACCGACATCCGCTACATCAAGACCGCGCTGCAGGAGATCACGCGGTTCTACATCGAGCTGCGCGCGCTGGGCGTGGACATCACGCACATCGATGTTGGAGGCGGCCTGGGGGTGGACTACGACGGCAGCAACTCCACGTCGCAGGCGAGCGTGAATTACACGCTGCAGGAGTACGCCAACGACGTCGTGTACACGATCGGCGAGGCATGCCGCAATCGCGGGTTGCCGATGCCGCACATCATCAGCGAGTCGGGGCGGGCCCTCACCGCCCATCACGCGCTGCTGCTGCTGAAGGTCATCGACGTCGAGTCCCAGGCCGATCCAGTGGTTCCGGAACTCACGGCCGACGATCCGGCGCTGCTGAAGGAGATGATGGAGGACTGCCGCACCGTCTCCCGGAAGCGGATCCCGAAGCGCAAGATCGTCGAGATCTGCCACGATGCGTCGTTCGACAAGGAACGCGCGCAGCAGCTGTTCAATACCGGCGTCATTACGCTCCGCCATCGGGCGATGGCGGAGACGATCTACTTCGCCACGATGAACCGGATCGGCCACATCGTGGACGAGAATCCGAACGGATTCGACGAGATCACGGCCGACATCCGTGCGGTGCTGGTCGACCGCTACTTCTGCAACTTCTCGCTCTTCCAGTCGCTGCCGGATTCGTGGGCGATCGACCAGTTGTTTCCGATCATGCCGGTGCACCGGCTCGACGAGCGCCCCCTGCGCCGCGGCACGCTGCAGGACATCACCTGTGATTCCGATGGCAAGATCGACCGATTCGTGGGCAACAAGGGCGGCCAGCCGAGCGTGCAGCTCCACGAATTCCGCGATGGCGAGCAGTACGTCCTGGGGGTGTTCCTGACGGGTGCGTATCAGGAAATACTCGGCGATCTGCACAACCTGTTTGGTGACACGAATGCCGTCCACGTGCGGCTCGGCGAATCGGGCTACGAGGTCACCGATCTGGTGCGAGGGGACACGGTCACCGAGGTGCTCAATTATGTGCAGTTCAACGCGGCGGACCTGCTGGCGCGATTCCGGCGCAAGGTGGCCGCGGCGACGGCGCTGACGCGTCAGGAATCGAACAGCTTCATTGCGGAGTACGTGGCCGGACTGGAAGGGTACACCTATCTCGAAGGGGAAGCGGCGAGATAGTGGCCACAGGCGATAGGCCACGTGGCAAAGGTCAGGGGGCAGAGGCCAGAGGCCGAAAACCCAAGGTCATAGGTCGTGCGCCCGGGCTGCGACACGCCTGTGCACCGCGAACCGTCCGACCCTTGCCGAGGCCACCCCGGATTCCTATCATTCCCCGGAACACTTCCGGGGAGCGATCCGATGACGTCCGAGCTCGACCTGGTGCAGGGGACGCTCGATCTGCTGGTCCTCAAGACCCTTTCCTGGGGACCTCGTCATGGCTACGCGGTCGCCCGCTGGATCAAGACGTCGAGCAAGGAGGCGCTGGCGGTTGAGGATCGCGCCCTCTATGTCGCGCTGCACCGGCTCGAGGCGCGGCGATTCGTTGAGAGTGAGTGGGGCGTGTCGGAAAACAACCGCAAAGCGAAGTACTACCGGCTGACGACGGAAGGGCGTCGCGCCCTTCGCTCCGAGACGGCGCGCTGGACGCGATACGTGGACGCAGTGTTCGGGGTGCTGCGATCGAACCCCTCGCAGGCGTCCACGTGAGCGGCGGCTGGTCGTTCCGTCGGCTGTTGCGGGTCCGTCCCCGCCGTGAGACCGTGAACCGGGAGATCGACGACGAGCTCCGGTTTCACCTGGAAACCCGGATGGATGCGCTGATTCGTGAGGGGGCGTCACCGGCTGACGCGCGTGCGATCGCCGCGACCGAATTCGGCGATGTCGGCCGCGCGCGGTCGGAGTTGCGTCGCATCGATCTGGGGCTCGTCAGGCGCGCGCGATGGCGGAGTTGGCTGGACGCGGCCGCGCAGAACGCGACCTACGCGCTGCGCACCATGCGTCGGTCTCCGGGATTCGCCGCGACCGTGATCGGGACGCTGGCGATCGGGATCGGGGCGAACGCGGCGATGTTCGGGATCGTCGATCGGCTGTTGCTGCGTCCCGCACCCCTGATCCGCGAGGCCGATGGCCTGCGGTTTGTCTACCATCGGGTGACGTTCGACGTCATGGGGTCGTTCACCAATTCGAGCCAGGGGTATCCGGACTATCTCGACATTGCGGGCCTGCACGACGTCATCGAAGTCGCCGCCGCGGCCTATCCAACCTCTTTGCCCCGGGGACGCGGTGCTGACGCGGACCAGGTGCGCGCCCTGCTCACCACGGCGAGCTATTTCCCGACCCTCGAGACGCGACCCTTTCTGGGCCGTTTCTACACCGAGGATGAGGATCGTCCTCCCGACGGGACGCCCGTGGTCGTGCTGTCGTACGGATACTGGCAGCGTGCCTTCGGCGGCGAACGTAACGTGATCGGCCAGACGCTGGATCTGCAGGGCCGGCCCTTCACGATCATCGGCGTTGCGCCGAGAGGGTTCCGCGGAACCGGCACCGCGGATGTGGATGTCTTCGTTCCGATCAGCGCCGCGGCGTCGCGCGCAATCACTACCGACTGGGCCTCGACGTACAACTGGCAGTGGCTAAGAGTGGTTGTGCGACTGAAGCCGGGGGTGATGGAGACGCAGGCGGCGGCACGCGCAACGTTGGTGTATCGCGCCGCGCATGCGAAGAACAAGGGGGAACGCAACGGCACGGCGATACTCGGCTCGATCATTCCGGGACGTGCCCCCGGTGATGGGGCAACGGCGTCGAGCCGGCTCTCCCTGCTGCTGATGGCGACGTCGATCGTACTCCTTTTGGTAGCCACCGCGAACATCGCCAACCTGCTGGTGACACGCGCGTCGCAGCGACGGCGGGAGATCGCGGTGCGACTGGCGGTTGGGATCAGCCGGTCACGCCTGATGGGGCAGCTGCTGACGGAGAGCGTCGCCCTGGCGCTCTGCGCCGGCGCGGCCGCGCTCCTTATCGCCGCGGTGGGGGGAATGATGTTGCGCCGCCTCCTGCTTCCGGATTTCTCCCGCGCCGATCCGGTGGTTGACGGGCGCGTCTTTGTCGTCGCGGCGGCGGTGTCGCTCGGCTGCGGCCTTCTCTGTGGCCTCGCCCCGGCGCTACACGCGCTGCGGGGCGATGTCGCCGGCGTGCTGCGCGCGGGCATGCACGGCGAATTGCACCGGCGTTCCCGCCTGCGCCGATCGCTTCTCGTCGTGCAGGGGAGCCTGTCGGTCACGCTGCTTGCCGGTGCGGCAATGTTCGTCGCGAGCCTGCGCAATGTGCTCCAGGTCGATCTCGGCTACGATGCGCACCGCGTCCTGCTCGCCGACATGAACCTGGATGCGGTCGGGAAGAAGGCGCCCGAGCAAATCGCGTTCTTCCGGACCGCGCGCGAGCGCATTGCGGCGCTGCCCGAGGTCGAGCGCGCCAGCATCGCAGTGACGGCCCCGTTCTTCAGCAGCTGGGCCACCAACCTCCGGATCGCGGGACTCGACTCACTGGTGCCCCTGCAGGATGGCGGACCGTACATCAACGCCGTGGGGCCCGAGTACTTCGCGACCATGGGGATGCACATCGTCCGCGGCAGGGGCTTCGACTCCACCGACGTGCGCGGCGCGCCGCCGGTGGCTGTCATCAACGAAACGATGACGCGCGTCGAATACCCCGGCCGCGATCCACTCGGCACCTGCCTCTACATCGAAGGGAACAATACCAGGTGCCTCACGGTGGTCGGGATTGTGCATGATTTCCGCCGCCAGAGCGTGCAGGACGTCAGCTCGGCGCAGTATTTCGTGCTCGAACCGCAGGAGGTGTGGAAGGGACCGGAGTCCCGGGTGGTAATGGTGCGACCGCGTGGGGACCTTGCGGGAGCAGAGCGCGCGATCCGCGCGACGATGCAGGGCATCGAGAGTGGATTACCCTACGCCAGAGTGGATCCGCTGCAGACCCTCGTCGAGCCGCAGGTTCGACCCTGGCGGCTCGGCGCGTCGTTGTTCGTGATTTTCGGGGCGACCGCGCTGGTGCTGGCGGCGGTGGGCCTCTACAGCGTCGTCTCCTACGACACACTGCAGCGCACCCCGGAGCTCGGGGTACGCGTCGCCCTCGGCGCGCGAATGGAGCAGATCCTGAAGCTCGTCGTGGGTGACGGGGTTCGCAGTGCGCTACTGGGCGTACTCACGGGACTCGCACTCACGCTCGCGCTCGGGCGTGTGCTGGCCCCGCTGCTGTTTCACGTCTCGCCACGCGACCCGTTACTGCTGGCGGTCGCGTCCGGTTCGCTCCTCGCCGTCGCCCTCGTGGCCAGCTTCCTCCCCGCCTGGCGCGCGGCCCATGTGGATCCGACCGTCGCGTTGCGCGACGAGTGACGCGGCAGCGTCAGGCGGCGGCGCGCAGCGTGGTGGCGCGCCCCGCCGTTGCGATCGCAGGCGCTAGGCGGCGAATCGGTCTCCCACTGCCTTCCAGTTCACCACGTTCCACCAGGCGGCCACGTACTCCGGCCGGCGGTTCTGGTATTTCAGGTAGTAGGCGTGCTCCCAGACGTCGAGTCCGAGGATGATATCGGCGGCCTTCTTGCCGTCCATCAACGGGTTGTCCTGGTTAGGCGTGGAGGTGATCGACAGTTTGCCGCCTTCCCGCAGCAGCCACGCCCATCCCGAACCGAATCGCGCACCAGCGGCTGCGCCAAACTGTTCCCTGAATTTTGCGAAGTCGCCGAAAGACGAACTGATGGCCTTGGCCAGATCGCCCTTCGGCTCGCCCCCGGCGTCAGGCCCCATGATCTGCCAGAACATCGAGTGGTTCCAGTGGCCACCGCCATTGTTCCGCACCGCGGTCCGAATCGTGTCCGGCACCGCGCTCAACCCACCGAGCAGATCCTCGAGCGACTTCTTGTACAGCTCCGGCTGTTTGTCCAGCGCGGTGTTGAGATTGTTGACGTACGCCTGGTGATGCTTGCCATGGTGGATCTGCATGGTGGTGGCATCGACGTGCGGTTCCAGCGCATCGAAGGCGTAAGGAAGGGATGGCAGGGTGTACGGCATGAGCTCGGTTCTCCGGCTAGGGTCGTCCACGGCATCGCGCCGGCGCGCGCTCCAGCTGGCGGCTCTTACGGCTGAGCGACCGTGCGCCGGCGTTCCTTCAGATACCCGATGATTCCAGGGAGTATCGACAGGAAGATCACTCCGATGATAACCAATTCGATGTGCCTGTCGATCCCCGGGATGTATCGGCCGAGAAAGTACCCCGTGAAAAGCATGCTCCATATCCACGCCGTGCCGCCGAGTATGCTGAAGGTGAGGAAGACCCGGTAGTCCATCAGCGCGACCCCGGCCACCAGCGGCGCGAAGGTGCGGACGATGGGGACGAAGCGCGCCAGGACGATCGTCTTCGCGCCGTGTCGGGCGTAGAAGGTGCGCGCGTGCTCCACGTGCTTGCGGCGGAAGAACAACGAATCTTCGCGGTGGAAGATCTTCGGTCCCGAGAGCCGGCCGATCCAGTAGTTCGAATTGTCACCGAGCACGGCCGCCACGTTCATCAACGCGCCCATCAGGTACACGTTCAGGTCCAGGCCCTGGGCAGCCAGCAGCCCGGCGGTCACCAGGAGCGAGTCGCCGGGCAGAAAGAAACCGACGAACAACCCGGTTTCGGTGAACACGATCACGGCGAGACCGATGTAGCCAGCCCACTCCACAAGCGCGGGGAGGTCCTGGAGTCGGTGAAAAAGGTCGAACAGGTGGCTCATGGCACAGGAGTGAGAGGGCGATCGGACGCCGTAAGCTCGAGGGGGGTCACGCCTCGGTCAACTGTTCGGTCACGCTGTCTTGCGACGATCGGTCGGTCAACACAGACTCTCGTGCGCATGTCATCGCTTCCGAACGCACCGCCACTCGAAGTCCATCTCCTCGCACACACCCACTGGGACCGCGAGTGGTATCGTCCTGCCGTGCAGTTCCGGCAGCGGCTGGTGGCGCTGATCGACGAATTGCTCGGCGCGCCATCCTCGGCGGCGTTCCTGCTCGATGGGCAGGCCGTGGTGCTGGACGACTACCTGGACGTTCGCCCGGAGCGGGCGTCCGATCTCTCGGCGATGCTGCGAAAGGGTGCGCTGGAAGCGGGTCCGTGGTACGTGCTCCCCGACGAACAGATTCCAGGCGGTGAAGCGCTGGTTCGGAACCTGCTGGCCGGGCGTCGCGTTCTCCGCCGGCTGCGAGCGCAACCGCCACCCGTGCTGTACTGCCCGGATTCCTTCGGGCATCCGGCGAGCCTTGCCACGATCGCCTCGGAATTCGGTTGTCCCGTGACGATCGTGTGGCGTGGATACGGAGGCGCGCGCTGGCCGCGCGGAGACACGGTGCGCTGGCGCGGACCCGATGGGGCCACCACGCTGCTCTTTCATCTCCCGCCGGCCGGCTACGAGGCCGGCGCGCACCTGCCATTGAGCGACGAGGCGGCACGCGGGCGCTGGGCGGCACTGCGGCATGACATCGTGGAACGCTCGTCTCTGGGCGTGGTGCTGCTTCCGCACGGCGCCGACCATCACGCGCTGCAACGCGACGACGACGAGGCCGTGGCCGCACTCGGCCGCGCCATGGGGAGCGAGACGCTGGTCCGCTCGTCGCTCACGGCATTCGCCGCGCGGCTCGTGGAGCGTGCGGCGGGCCGGCGGCTGCCGATGATCGAAGGGGAGTTGCGTGAATCCTACGGGTACACCTGGACGCTGCAGGGGACCCTCGGCGTGCGGAGCGCACTCAAGCGCCGGAATGCCGGCGTGGAGCGGCTGCTGGTACGGGACGCCGAGCCCTGGGCCGCGCTGGCTCGACTGCGCGAAGGATGGGACTCGCGCGCGCTGCTCCACTCGAGCTGGCGGTCGGTGCTCCTCTGTCATCCGCACGACACGCTCTGCGGCTGCTCCATCGACGCGGTCGCGCGCGCCGTGGCATCGCGGCTGGAGGAGGCCGAGGCGGCGGCCGAGGGCGTGCGGGACGCGGCGCTGGACGTGCTGGCGGGGCACGATCCGGTGGCGGCCCGCTCGGCGTCAGGCGAGTGGCTGCCGGTGGCGGTGGTGCGGAATCCGAGCGCGCGTCGCCGCTCGGGCGTGACCGAGCTCGAGCTGGACGTCGTGCTGGCGGAGGTGCCGGTGGGCCCGGGGTCCGCCGCGTCCGGGCCACCACCGTCGGCCGCGCGGGCAGTGTCGTTAGGCGATCCTGCCGTTGTGGTGCAGACGCTGAGCCGGCGCCGCACCTTCGCGCGGGAAGAGTCGCCGCAACACTATCCGCAGAATCGTCTCGTCGAGCGACGACGCGTCCTCTCCTGGGTGGACCAGGTTCCGGCATACGGCATGCGGCTGCTGCCGATCCGTCCGGGCGCCCGGCGTCCTGTGAAGCCGCCCGAAGCAGCGCGGGCGACCCGCACGACGATCGAAAATGGCAAGCTGCAGGTGGCGATCGACGGCGAAGACCTGACGCTGGTCGGCAGCGATGGACAGGACATGCCGTCGTTTCTCTCGTTCGAGGCCGAAGGGGAGCAGGGCGATCTCTACACCCGATCGGAGATCGAGGGCACGCGCACCGACGCCCGGTTCGTGCGGGCAAGGGTCTCGATGCGAGGACCGCTGCGCGCCGCGATCACTGCAAACTGGGAGCTGGAGCTCGCGGGCCGGCGCCTGACCACCGCGGCTGGTACGGCGCGTGTCGCGCCGTGGGTACGAATCCCGATTCGCGCGGTGTTCGAGCTCGACGCGGGCGCGCCGTTCGTCCGGATACGGGTGGCGGGCGACAATCGGGCCACCGACGTGCGGATCCGTGCCTGCATCAGAACTCCGCTGGTGGCGCCGCGGGTGTTCGCCGACGCTGCGTATGGCATCGTCGAGCGACGCCGGCTCGACGTTCCGGCGAGCGACGCGGCGGCCGAGCGTCCAGTCCCGACTGCGCCATTGCATCGATACGTGTCGCTGTTCAGCGGCGCGCGCGGCTGCACCATTTTCAGCGACGGATTGGCCGAATACGAAACAACCCTGGCCGGAGACGCATTCATCACGCTGCTGCGTGCCGTGGGCGACCTGTCGCGGGCGAGTCTGGCGGAGCGCCCCGGTCACGCGGGCTGGCCGGAGGAGACGCCGGAGGCCCAGGCTCCCGGTCGATTCGAGGCCCTGCTTGCCGTGATGCCACACGGGCCGCGCCGGCCGGGCATGATCTCGCAGATCGACCACGTGGCAGACGACGTGCTCCTGCCGCTCACGGGCAATACCTGGCGTACCGCACTCAGTCCGCCGGGCATCGTGGAAGGGGCGCAATTGGTCGGACGGGGGCTCTCCTGCTGTTCCATCAAGGAGAGTGACGACGGCGAGTGGATCGTGTTGCGCTGCCTGAATCTGTTCGACGACGCGGTACCGGGTGCCTGGCGGGTTCCGGGCGCGCGGGAGGCGCGGCTGTCGAGGCTGGACGAGACGCCGTTAGGCGCACTGGCCGTCCGAAACGGCGTGATCGCGTTCGAGGCGCCCCCGCGCGGCGTGGTGACGATTCTCGTGCGGTGAGAGAACGGCGCTTCGGCATCGGTGCGGCGTCCCGCTGCGCCGAAATCGTCGGACGGCGGGGTGCAGCGACGAGCCGGTCTGGAAACGGCGGCCCGCGGGCGGCGCGCTCCATTGGCCGGCCGGAGTCAGGCCCGTTCGCGGAGCGAGACCGACGTTTCCCCCGCCAGCCGATCGCGCAGGGCGTCTCCCAGCAACGTGCACGCAAGGACCGTGAGGATGAGCGCGACGCCGGGTGTGATGGCTACCCAGGGCGCCGTGACGATCAGATCGCGGCCACCGGCAATCATGTTCCCCCAGCTCGGGTGCGGCGGCTGGACCCCGAGTCCGAGGAACGCGAGCCCGCTCTCGAGGAGAATCGCGTTGCCCACTCCCAGCGTGGTGGCGACGATCGCCGCGCCCAGTGCGTTAGGCACGATATGGCGCGCGAGGAGCCTCAGGGGCGGGACGCCAAGGGCCTGGGCCGCGTCGACGTACGGCCGCACCCGCGCCCCCTGCACGTCGGCCCGGACCAGGCGCGCGACCCCCATCCACCCGGTGGCCGCCAGGACCACCAGTACCGTGCCGGTGCCGGGCTTCCACAGCGCGGCGCAGAGCAGGAGCAGCACCAGCCGCGGCAACGCCAGCAGTGCGTCGGTGACCGCCATCGCGATTCGATCGAACAGGCCGGTCCACCAACCCGCGAGCGCGCCGAGCACTGTCCCGGCACAGCCGGCAAACACCGACCCGAAGACGCCGACGGCCAGAGACAGGCGTCCCGCCAGCATCATGCGCACGAAGAGGTCCCGTCCCAGCCCATCGGTACCCAGCAGGTGAAAGTGGCCGCCGGCGTCCGTACTTCCCGGTGGCAGGAGGCGCACCCTCAGCACGTCGGCGATGGCCAGCGGATCCTGGGGCGCCAACAGCGGCACCACGGCGACCGCGCTGGCCAGCACCAGGAGGCCCAGCAGAGAGAACCTTGCCGATGACCTCACGTGCGCCGCCTCGGATCCACCATCCGGAGCAGCAGATCGGAGGCGCCGTTGGCGACGATGACGATGGTCGCGTACACGAGCGTCACCCCCAGTACCACGGGCATGTCGCGGGCCGAAATGGCCACGATCATGGTCCGACCCATCCCCGGCCATGCGAAGATGCTCTCGACGAAGACCGAACCGGCGACCACGCCCGGCAGCGACAGCGTGACGAGGATCAGGAGCGGGGGGAGCGCGTTGGCGAGGAGGTGGCGCGAAAAGACCCGCTGCTCTGACAGACCCTTGGCTCGTGCCGTCCGCACCCACTCGGCGCGGGTCAGGTCGAGAAACGCGCTGCGCGCATAGCGAGCGATGCCGGCGGCGCCGATCGCCGCAAGCACGCTCACCGGAAGCACGGAGTGCCGGAGCAGATCCGCCACGGCCGCCGCGCCACGGGCGCCGCCGGCCGGGCTTGTGACGCCGAACGCCGGCAGGCGGAGCCACGATGGCGCGCCGAGCTTCGCCATGCCGTAGGTGAAAACCGCCACGGCGGCGAGGGCGAGCCAGTAGCTCGGCGCCGAGTAGACCGCGGTGGTCAGACCGGTCAGCACGCCATCGAGCCAGCGTCCGCGGCGCGACGCCTGCACCGCGCCCACGGCCACACCGACCAGAAAGGTCAGCGCCAGCGACGACGCGCCAAGCCAGACCGAAACGGGGAGCGCCTGGCGCAGCACGGCGGTTACCGGCTCGTGTCGGGCAAAACTCTCACCCAGGTCGCCCTTGAGAAGATCCCCCAGCCATCTGGCATATTGCACCACGACCGGGCGATCGAGTCCCAGCTGCGCGCGGGTGCGCGCGACGACTTCGGGGGACGCACCGGGGGGTACGAGCAGATCGGCGGCGTCACCCGGCGCCGCGCGCACCAGGACGAACGTGAGCGTGACGACGAGCCAGATGAGCAGAACCGCGGCGAGTCCCCGGCGAACCACGTAGCGCACAGCGTGATAATGCCGCGACGTCGCACTTGGAGCGAGGGGCTGCGCGCGAAGAGCGCACGACCGATTCTGCTGGCGTGCGGCATCGCGCTCGCCGCGTGCACGCCGGCGCGCGCACCGGACGTCGTCGTCTATGCGTCCGGCGCCGATCTCGAGTCCGCGAACCCGCTGGTGACGATTCACCCTCTGGCGCGCCAGATCCAGCGATACGCGCTGTTCGTCACTCTCGCCCAACTGGACTCCGGGCTCCAGCCCCGACCGTACTTCGCACGGGCATGGGCCTGGTCCCCGGACAAGCGCACGCTGACCCTCGATCTCTATCGCGGATTGCGATGGCATGACGGCGAGCCCACGACGGCGCGCGACGTGGCGTTCACGCTCGAGGCCGCGCGGGACCCGCAAACCGGCTTTGCGCGCGCGGCCGAGTTGGGGGCAATGTCGGAGGTGGAGGCGGTCGGGGACTCAATGGTGCAACTGCACTTCCGTCAGGCGCCTCCCGGATTCCCCGAAGTACTGTGCGAATTGCCGATCGCGCCAGCGCATCTGCTCGATTCCATTCCGCACGGCGAGTTGCGCCGGGCGGCTTTTGGTTTCGCGCCGGTGGGGAACGGTCCGTTCCGGTTCGTGGAGCGTGCTGCGGGACGCCGTTGGGTCTTCGATCGCGTTGCCGACTTTCCCGTCGCGCTCGGCGGGCCGGCGCATGTCCAGCGTCTGGTTATCGCGGTGGTGGACGAGCCGACTACCAAGTTCGCCGGACTGGTGAGCGGCGATCTCGACGTCGCCGGTATCGCGCCGGCCATGGCGTCACTGGTCGCCGATGATCCTTCGCTGCGCATCATCACCTATCCGTCCACGGTCTCCACCGCCATCGTGTTCAACGTCGCGAGCGCCCCGTTCACGGATATCCGCGTGCGCCGGGCGATCGACGCGCTGATCGACCGGCAGCGCGTGATCGACGCGGCGCTGGCGGGATTCGCCACCGCCGCTGTTGCCGCGGTCCCGAACGGACATCCCTACGCGATTCCCATCGATCGTGCGTCGACCGCGCAGGCGGATTCGCTGCTGGATGCGTCCGGATGGACGCGGTCGGGGACGGGTATTCGCGAGCGGGCCGGCAAGCCGCTGCAGTTCACGCTCCTCACAGTCGGCACCGGCGACAACGCGATCGAGCAACTCATTCAGGCGGACCTGCGCGACCACGGCATCACGATGGAGATCCGGCAGATGGAGCTGGGCGCCTTTCTCGCGGCGGCGCGGGCGACGCCGAAACGATTTGACGCCCTGATTACCGGGATTCCCGGCGACCTGACGCTCTCCCACCTGGCGGCGATGTTCTCGTCGCGACTCGCTGGCAGCGCGCTCGACTACTCCGGGTTCCACACGCCGAGACTGGACTCCTTGTTCGAGCGCGCGGCGACCGCGGTCAGCGAGTTGGAGGTGGCCGACGCCTGGCGGGCGGTGCAGCGGGAGCTCGCTCGGGATGTGCCGGTGTCGTGGGTGTACCACGCGCGCGGCGTGCAGGGCGTCACGCGCCGACTGGCCGGAATCCGGATGGATCTTCGCGGCGAACTGCCGACACTGTCGGAGTGGCGCGTTCGCAGCGACACCACGCGGCCTGAGCCGTGACGATGCTTCTCGGTCGTTCGGCTGTCGAGCGTCGTCGCGGGGTGTCGAACGGCGCGCTCGCCCCGCTCGCTGCATCGCTGGGCGGCGACCTGGATCGGCTGTCGACCGGTGGCGAAATCTACGTTCCGGCGGAGAAGGCCAGGCTCACGCGCGGCGGAGGCCGGTGCCCACGGGACGGAACGCTCCTGGCATTCGATCCGGGCCAGCCGCATCGCCACCGCTGCCCGCAGTGCGGCACGGACTACGAAGACGATACGCACTTCCGCTGGTGGGTCATGAACTATCAGCTCTGGCTGGCGGAGCGTGGTGCGCAGGCGGCGGTGTTGTGGGCGGTGAACGGCGCCGACCGGTACCGGGCGCTGGCGGAAAAGATCCTCGAGCGCCTGGCCGAGCGGTACCTCGGGTATCCGAACCGGGACAACGTGCTGGGTCCGACGCGCCCGTTTTTCAGCACCTACCTGGAATCGATCTGGCTTCTGCAGGTGAGTGTCGCGGTGGACATGCTGGAGGTGTCGGGAGAGCGGACGGCGTTAGGCGGCGTGGTACGCGATCGGGTGATCGAACCGAGCGCAACCCTGATTGCGTCGTACAACGAGGGCCTGTCCAATCGCCAGGTATGGAACAGCGCCGCGCTGGCAGCGGCGGGGACGCTTCTGGGAAGACCGGGAGTCACGGACCGCGCGATGGACGGACCGGGCGGGCTGACCGCGCTGCTGGCCCACGGGTTGCTGGACGACGGGACGTGGTATGAAGGTGAGAACTATCATCTGTTCGCGCATCGCGGCCTCTGGTATCTCGCGACGATGGCGACCGCGCGCGGTACCACCATCGCCCCGGCGCTCGTGCGGCGATTCGACGAAGGGTTCGTGACGCCATTTCTGACGGCGTTGCCCGACCTCACGCTGCCATCGCGGCGCGATTCGCCCTACCGGGTGTCGCTCCGCCAATGGCGTATCGCCGAATCGTGCGAACTCGGCCTGGCGCGCCGTCCCGACGAGGCGCGGCTTCAGTAGGCGCTGCGGGAGCTCTATGACGATCGCGTGCCACCAGCCGAGACAGCACGGTGGTGCTCGACGGCCGAAGCCGAACGTAACGTTCCTGGGGGACGCCTGACCCGGACCGATCTGGGGTGGAAATCGCTCCTGTTCGCGCTCGAGACGGTCGGAAGCCGCGCGGCGCCGCCGGCCGCATCGGTGCTGCTCGAGGGCCAGGGGTTCGGCGTGCTGCGTCGCGGCGACGCGCGGACCTACGTTGCGCTCGACTACGGACATGGTGGCGGCGGTCACGGCCATCCCGACCGGTTGAATCTGTGGCTGGTGGACCGCGGTACGCGGGTGCTCGAGGATGTAGGAACGGGATCCTACGTCGATCCATCGTTGCACTGGTATCGGAGCACGCTGGCGCACAACGCCCCGCTGGCCGACGCCCGCTCCCAGGAGCGCGTGAACGGCGCGTTGCTGGCATGGGACGAGAAGGGCGACGCGGGATGGATCGATGCCAGCGCCGAGATCGCGCCCGGAGTGCTCGTCAGGCGCAGCGTGGTGGCGATGGCGGACTACCTCGTTGACGTCGTCTCCTGGTCGGCGGTGCGCGACGTGGCGATCGATCTGCCCTGGCATGTGGCAACCGAGGCCGACGGCGTTGGCGCGGTCCGGCCCGGCACTGCGTCCCCGGGCGACGACGTGGTTTGGCGGGCCGCCGAGCTTCCCGGCGGCGCCGACGTCGAGGACGGTTTCATCCTCCTGCGGGAGGCCGAGTGTGCCGGGTTGTGCCCGCGTCTCGCGCTTGCCGCGAACGGTGTGCGCGGCTGGGTATTCGCGGACGCGCCGCACGAGTGGTGGCGCGCGACGGCGCCCGGACCGCCCGGCAGCCCGCCGCGGCGCTTTCACCTTGTGCGCGCGTTCGGCTCGTCAGGCACGATCGGGAGCGTGTGGGCCTGGCGCGATGCGGTGCTCGATGCGCGGCGCGATGGAGATACCATGACGGTGGGCCTCTCCGGCGGGCGGAGGGACGTGCATCAGCGTCAGGCCGACCACTGGCGGGTGGAGATGGTCGGGGCCGCCGGCCCGGTCACGCGCTGGCTTGGCGGGGCACGCGCCTCCGCGCCGCCGCCGGCGGGGTCGCCTGCGTTCGAGGGTTGGCCGGTACCGTCGGGGACATTCGCGGTTCCGGGAACCACGGTGCCGGGTGAGGGAACCGTGCCCGACCGGCGCCCTCTCGTGATTCCCCGGCTGACATCGGCACCACGGCGGGTGGGTGAGCTTACCGAGAGGCCTCCTACCGCCGGGCAGGGCAGCCCCCTGCGCATCCGGCTGGCGAGCGAGGCGTACCGGCGGTCGGAGGCGAGCTGGGAGGAGGCCGGATCGCCCGAGGCGCTTCTTTCGTTAGGCGCGACCGCCACCGACCTGTTCATCGAGGTCAGCGTGCGCAATCACGTCCCCTCTTTCGGGCCGGCCCGGGCCGACAATCCGCTCGACAACGAGCACCCGGACATCAACAGTGATGGCGTCCAGTTGTACCTGGGTGGCCGGGAGCGCGTGGGGGCCGTGCCGCACCACACGTGGATCCTGGTTCCCGAACCCGGCGGCGAGCACGTGCGCGTCACCGAACGAATTGCCGAAGGAGGCCGGGCCCCGCTCGACGCCTCGTGGCGCGCCACCCCCTTGGGCTTCGATCTGCTGGTGCGGGTGGCGCGCGCCGATGTCGGCGCCGACAACAGCGAGGCATTCGGGGTGGACGTGATCGTGAACGAGACCATCGCCGGCCGCGAGCGACGGCGCGGCCAGTTGGTTCTGAGCGGCGGGGCGGGGGAGTGGGTGTACCTGCGTGGAGACCGCCAGGATCCGGCGCGGTATCTGGCGGCGCGGGTTGCGTCATGAGCCGTTCGGCGCTGGCGGACGTGCGGGTCGTGCTGCACGAAACGCAGGACCTGCTCAACATCGCGGCCACCATGCGGGCGATGAAGAACATGGGTGTGCCGGAACTCCGGCTGGTTCGCCCCGCCGAGTTCGACGTGCGCCGGATTCAGGGCATCGCGCACGATACTCTGGATGTCGTCGGTCGCACGCGGATCTTCGACACCCTGCAGGCGGCGGTGGCGGACTGCGTGCTGGTGGCGGCGTTCACGGCCCGGCGCCGGGCGGCGAAATGGGCAGTGACCGGCCCGCGCCCGGCCGCCGAGCGATTGCTCGCGGCGGCCGGCACCGGTCCGGTGGCCATCGTGTTCGGGCGCGAGGACCGCGGTCTGCCTAACGAAGCGCTCGACCGGGCGGCGCTCCACGTGGTCATTCCCACCACCGCCCACGCATCGCTGAATCTGGCGCAGGCGGTCATGGTCGGGCTCTACGAACTCCACGTCGCGGCCGGCGACGCCACCCGCCCTCGCCGCCCCCCGCGCAAGGACGCCCCGCCCCCCACCGCCGAGGCAATGGAGCGCTACTTCCAGGACGCCGAGCGGGCGCTCGACGCCATCGACTTCTTCAAGACCCGAAACCGCGACCGCGTCCTTCGGTCTTTCCGGTCGCTCGGCTGGCGCGCGGAACCGAACGCCCGCGAACTCTCGCTCCTCCGCGCGATGGCGATCGAGGTCGTGAAGTACATCCGGCGGCTGCGCGGCTCCCGCGGGTCCATCGGCCCACGGGCCGCGGACGAGTAGGCGGCGCGCGGCCGGCCGACGCAGGCGCCCGGCGGCCTGCGCGGCGGGGCATTACTTTCCGCCATGCCCCTCGGCCGCTTCTTCCGCAAGCGCGATCCGGATAGCCCGCCCGATGTGGAACCCGGGACGAGCGAACCCGCGGGCGCCGACGACGAGAGCGCCGTGGACGAGAGCGCAATCGATGAGAGCGGGCTGCTTCCCGAGCAGGACTTCGACATGGAGGCCGTCGAGCGCTCGTGGCGCGACCGTGCGCGCGACGTCATCCCGGGGAGCTCGTCCACCGGGAGCAAGCGCGCCGCGGCCCTCTATGGCGAAGGGAACGAGGAGGGGCCGACACATTTCGTACGCGCCAACGGCTGTTATCTCCTCACGCCATCGGAGTCCCGCCTGCTCGATTGCACCATGGCGCTCGGTTCGGTGGCGATCGGCTACGGCGACGAGACGATCACGCGCGCGGTGGTCACCGCCGCCGCAAGCGGACACGTCGGCGGGTTGGCGCACACGGGCGAAGTGGAGATCGCCGAACGGCTCTGCGATGTGATTCCGTGCGCGGAGCAGGTGCGCTTCCTGAAGAGCGGCGCCGAAGCGGTCGCGGCGGCAGTCCGGCTTGCCCGCGCGGCGACGTCGCGGTCCCAGGTCGTCGGCTGCGGATATTTCGGCTGGCTCGACTGGTGGAGCAGCGGCCTCGGGATTCCGGCGGCGGCGCACGCGGATTTCGACGCCGTTCCGTTCGATGACGTCGGCGCGCTCGACCGGGCCTGCCGGGCGGCGGGCGGCGAGCTGGCGGCGGTGGTGCTCGAGCCGGTCATCGAGCGGCTGCCGTCGGGGGAATGGGTGGCCGCCGCGCGACGCCTGTGCGACGAACTGGGCGCGGTGCTGGTCTTCGACGAGATGAAGACGGGATTCCGGCTGCGGCCAGGCGGCTACCAGGAGTACGCCTCAGTGCAGCCCGACCTGGCGACGTTCGGCAAAGCGATGTCGAACGGCTACCCGATTGCCGCGGTGGTTGGACGCGCGGCGATCATGGAGGCAGCGGAGTCCACGTGGATCTCCTCCACCCTGGCCGGTGAAGCGATAGCCCTGGCGGCGGTCGGTGCGGTGCTGGATTCGTACGAGCAGCAGGACGTCTGCGACTCGTTATGGCAGATCGGTTCACGGATGCGGGAGAGCCTGGTCGGCGCGGTGCAGGCGAGCGGACTGTCCGGTGTCGAGGTGGCCGGCATCGACCCGATGTGGCTGTTGCGGTTCGACGATTCGCGATGGGAGCGCCGCTTTCTCGAGCTGGCGGTGCGGGAGGGCGTGCTGTTCAAGCGAGGGGCCTACAACTACGCGGCGCTCGCGCACGGGGAGGACGAGATCCTGGTGGAGATCGAGCGGGCGGCCAGCTCGGCCTGCGTCGCGCTGGTGGATGAGATGAAGGAGCGCGCGTGACGGTGCGCGGTGCGGGCGCCCCGTTGGGCGGCTCGGCCCCGCTCATCGACGTCCACGCACACTTCTACTACGCGGGGTGCGGGCGCGCCAACTGGCGCGAGCTGAACGACGCCCGACTGCGCGCCGGCGAGCGCATCGGCGTCACCTGGCACGTTTCGTCGATTCTTGGAAGCTGGGGTGCGACCTCGCCCGTGTACTTCCAGTCGCTGGACGACACCGTGCGCGGGAACGACGAGATGCTGGCTCTCCAGCGGGCGTGGCCCGACCGGGTGCGGACGTATGCGGCGGTCAACCCCAACGACGGTCCGGCGGCGATCGCCGAGCTGGAGCGGTGTCTCGCGTCAGGCGCGGTGGGGATCAAGCTGGCGGCGGCGCGCCGGGCCAACGATCGGGTGGTTGATCCGATCGCCGAATTCGCCGCGGTGCGCGGCCTGCCGATCCTCCAGCACGTGTGGCAGCGACGGTTTCCCAGCGTGGCCGGACAGGATTGCTCGGACGGCGTCGAGGTGGCCGAGCTGGCGCGGAGGCATCCGCGCGCGGCGCTGATCCTGGCTCATCTTGGTGGCGGGGGGGACTATGCGCACACACTGGCCGCGGTCCGCGCCGTGCCTAACGTGTATCTCGATCTGTCCGGCAGCGGGGTCGATCGTGGGATGCTGGACGCCGCCATCGAGGCGGTGGGCTGCGGCCGCCTGCTGTGGGGCGCCGACGTGACCCTGGAGACCGGACTCGCGAAGCTGTGGGCGCTGGCGGAGATCGGGCTTGGGCAGGATGACCTCGCCGCCATCCGGTGGCGGAACGCGCTCCGGATCTTTCCGGCGGCGGCCTTCCCGGGGATCGGAGCGGCGCGGTCCGATCCGCGCGAACCGACAGTGGCCGGCGCCGCGAGCGGAGCCGGCAGGTGACCGGAGCGTCGGCGTCAGGCGCCGGCATTCCGCTCGACGTCAACACGTTCATCGGACCGTATCCGTTCCGCCATGTCCCGCACCCCGATCCGGATGCGCTCGTTAGGGTGCTGGATCGGGAGGGCGTGCAACGCGCCTGGGTGGGATACCTCCCGGCCGCGTTCTATCGGGACCCGGCCGCCGGGAACGCCGCGCTCGTGTCGGCGCTTGCTCCCCACCGCGATCGGCTGCTGGCGGCGCCCGCGATTCGTCCCGACTGGCCGGGATGGCGCGACGCACTCCAGCGCGCGGTGGACCTCGGCGCGCGGGCGATTCGAATATATCCGCAGACGTGTGGGCTGGCTCCGGGCCATGCGGCGATGGTCGAGCTTGCCGCCGCCGCCGCGCAGTACCGGTTGGCCGTCCTCCTGACCGTGCGGTTCGAGGACGCGCGACAGCGCCACGCGATCGATGTTGCACCGGACCTGTCCGGCACGACGATTCGCGAACTGGCACGCGCCGGCACGGGGGCGCGCCTCGTTGTCACGGCGGCCGGGCGCGGGCTGATCGAGGAGGTGCACTGGGGCCTCACCGCTGAGGAGCGCGACCGGGTGTGCTGGGACATCAGCTGGATCTGGGGACCGCCCGAAGACGACTTCGCCCATTTGCTGCGCTCGGTCGGAGCGCGCCACTTCGTCTACGGCAGCGGATGGCCCCTCCGACTGGCGCAGACGCCGCGGGCGAATCTCGCGTTGCTGCCGGATGCGCTGCGCCCGGTTCAGCTGGGCCAACTCGAGCTGAGCTAGCGCAGCCGTGCGCTGATTCTGCGGCGCGTGATCGCGGCGTGCGTGCTGGATGTGCGCGTATTTCGCGACCGTGGCCGCCCGAGGAATGGCGCGGCGAATGGGCACCGATCCTCTCTCTTGCGTGTCAGGTGACACTCCGTCATTTTTCGCCGCTGAATTCCGAACTTGTGAAATTGTTCACAAGGCGCCAGCACCCTCTCCCTCCTTCATCCTCCATCGTGCTCTGTCGATGAGAAGCCGGCGAACGTGGGTGCTGGTCCCTGCGTTCTTCGCGATTGCGATAGCCGCGTTAGGTCTATCGGCCTACAGCGGTGCCTCTTCCTCCCAGGGCTTCGCGCCGCTCCAACCGGTTGATTTCCCGCACCCCCGGCACGTCCAGGTGCTGGGCATCAACTGCATCTACTGCCACTACGCCGCGTACAAGTCGCCCGATCCCGGCCTCCCGGCCGTGAGCACGTGCATGGGCTGCCACAACCTCGTCAACTCGGCGGCGCAGCTGCAGATGGGGCGCGGGACGCCGGTGCAGAGCAGCCCCGGGCTGGCGCAGCTGTTGCGCTTCGCGCCGGCGAATCAACCGGACAAGTGGCAGCGCATTCCGTGGATCAGGATCCACAAGCTGCCCGAGTACGTGCACTTCCCGCACATGCGGCACGTGAATGCCGGCGTGACGTGCCAGACCTGTCACGGCCCCATCCAGACCATGATGCGCGTGTACCAGTTCTCCTCGCTGAACATGGGCTGGTGCGTCAAGTGCCACGTCAATGGCTACAGTCTGGCCGACGGGCTGCGCGCGGCGGGTGTGACACCGACCGCGGCCGATGAAGCGGTGCCGGTGAAGAAGGCGCGATACGACTGTTCCGTCTGTCACTTCTGAGGCGCGCATGAGCGGAGTGCGGAGACGCGAGTTTCTCAAAGTCCTCGGCGCGGCCGGCGCGGCCACCACCGCCGTGGGCTGCTATCAGGAGCAGGTCGAGAAGCTCGTGCCCTACCTCATGTCGCCGGATCACACGGTGCCGGGCGTGTCCACGTACTACAGCACGCTGTGCCGGGAATGTTCGGCCGGGTGCGGGGTGGTGGCCGAGGTGCGCGATGGGCGCGCGATCAAGCTCGAGGGGAATCCCGAGCATCCGGTGAATCGCGGCGCGCTCTGCGCGCGGGGTCAGGCGGCGCTGCAGGGGTTGTACAATCCCGACCGGTTCCGCGGGCCGATGCTGCGCCAGGCCGGTCGCCTGTCACCGACCACGTGGGACGCGGCGCTGCAGCTGCTCGGCGATCGCCTGCGCGCTGTCCGGTCGCGTCGCGCGGTTCGATTTCTCTCGCGCCACGAGGCGGGCAGCTTTCCCGCGTTCATCGATCAGTGGATGGCGGGGTTCGGCTTCGGCGGCCATCTGGTGGTCGACAGCGAGGCGGATCTCGTCGCCCGCGCCGTGAATGCGCAGGAATACGGAGCGCTGTGGCCGGCGCTCGATTTCGGGGCGGCGCGTCTGATCGTGTCGTTCGGCGCGGACTTTCTCGAGACCTGGGGAGCGAATGTGCCCCAGCAGCTCGACTTCGCACAGGCCCGGGCGCGCCTGCAGAACGCGCCGCGATTCGTTTATATCGGTCCCCGGCGTTCGCTCACCGGTCTCAACGCCGACGAGTGGCTCGCCTGCAAGCCCGGCAGCGAGGGCGCGATCGCCGGTGCCCTGCTCGCCTCGTTAGGCGGCGGGGGTTCGTTCAAGGATGCCGCCGATGCCAGCGGCGTCGCCGAAGCGCAGCTCCAGCGCCTGGCCGGCGAACTCGTCGCTGCCAAACCGAGCCTGGTGGTCTCGGGCGTCTCGACGCCCGACGCGCACCTGGTCGCACAGACCGTCGCTCGGATCAACAAGGCGGCCGGGAACGTGGGCGCCACGATCAAGCCCGCCGAGGCAATCACGACGTTCGGCGGCGTCGGCGGCAGCATGGCGCTGGCCGAGCTCACCCGCGAGATGAACGGCAACCAGGTGGAACTGCTGTTCGTGCGGGGCGCCAATCCGGTATTCGACGCGCCGCGCTCGCTGCAGTTCGCGGCCGCGATGGACCAGGTCCCGTTCAAGGTGTCGTTCTCGAGCTATCCCGACGAGACGAGCGAGCAGTGCGACCTGATCCTGCCTGACGATCACCCGCTGGAAGCGTGGGGTGACGCCGAGCCGGTGCACGGGACGCTGGCACTCCAACAGCCGGTGATGGAGCGGGTGTTCGATACCCGCGCCGCGGCCGACGTGTTGCTCCAGTTGGCTGGAGGCGACCCGTCGCAGTCGGCGCGATTCCCGTGGAAGACGTATCGCGAGTGGCTGCTGGCGCACTATCCCACGGGGATGGGGGGCTTCACCCAGGCGCTGGAGAGCGGGCTGGGCCACGGGAGTGCGATCGCCCGGGATGCGGCGCATCAGCCGGCGCTCGCGACGGCAGCCACGCCGGCCATTACCGGCGACGGCGACTTCTTCCTGGTCGCCTACCCGTCCCCCGTGCTGGGCACCGGTGCCGGCGGGAACAAGCCCTGGCTGCAGGAGCTGGCCGATCCGGTCACCAAGATCTCGTGGCAATCGTGGATCGAGATCCATCCGTCGGCGGCCGCGCGACTCGGTGTCGAGAACGGCGACCACCTGACGGTCACCACCCCGGCCGGCAGCATCACGGCGCCAGCCTACGTCTATCTTGGCGTGCGCGCAGATACGGTCGCAGTGGCCCTCGGTCGTGGCCACACCTCGTACGGCCGATACGCCCAGGGCATCGGCGTCAATCCGCTCGATGCGTTAGGCGCGAGCTGGAACGCGGCCGGCCAGCTGGCGCTCACCCAGGTACGGGCGCGGGTGGCGAAGGCCGATGGGAACTCGCCTCTGGTCACCACCGAGGGATCGGCGCGCCAGCATGGGCGCGGCATCGCCCAGGCGGTGACCGCGGCGCAACTCGCGTCCGGCCAGATCCCGCGGCGTGAGGAGCCGCAGCTCCCGGGAGACGCGTCACACGAATTCCTGCCGGGTCTGCGGGCGCCGGTCGCCAACGACGCCGAAGGCAACCTCGGGAGCCAGTCGTCGAACAACAAGGGCATGTACGCGCCGGACCACTGGAGCGGGATGACCCGCCGGCGCTGGGCAATGACGATCGACCTCGCCCGGTGCACCGGCTGCTCCGCCTGTCTCGTGGCGTGTTCCGCCGAGAACAACATCCCGACCGTGGGGGCGCGATGGCAGGGGAGGGCGCTGCGCCCGACCACGAGCGAGGACGCCAGCGGCTGGGACGCGACGCCGGGCGCGAACATCCTGAAGGGTCGCGAGATGACCTGGATTCGCCTCGAGCGATACTTCGAGGGCGGCGAGGAGGGCGGCGCCGAGTTCGAGACACGATTCGTGCCGATGCTCTGCCAGCAGTGCGGCAACGCGCCGTGCGAGCCGGTCTGTCCCGTGTATGCGACGTACCACTCGCCCGACGGTCTGAACGTCCAGGTCTACAACCGATGCGTGGGCACGCGCTACTGCTCGAACGGTTGTCCGTACAAGGTGCGCTACTTCAACTGGTTCGGGTATGGGGAACCGGCGCGCCGCCAGTATGCGTTCCCGTATCCCCTCAACCTCCAGCTCAATCCCGACGTCACGGTGCGCGGCAAGGGCGTGATGGAGAAGTGCACGTTCTGCGTGCAGCGCATCCGGGAAGCCGAGAGTCTCGCCAAGCTCGAGAACCGCGACCTGCGGCCTGACGAGTTCACCACGTCGTGTGCCGCGGCCTGTCCGTCGCGCGCGATCGTGTTCGGTGACGCCGCTGACGAGACGTGGACGGTGGCCAGGCAGGTGGAGGACCAGCGCGCCTATCACGTCTTCGAGGAACTCAACACGTTCACCGCGGTGGTCTACCTGCGAAAGGTGAATCATCCCGAACCGGCCGGAGGCGCCCGCTGATGGCCACGGTCGCCGAACCGATTCGGCCCAACGTCGCCACCGCGAACGTCCCGCTTCCCGCGGTTCGCGACTACGAGCAGGTCGACCGCGAGATCGCGGGGACCCTCAGTCCGACCGGTGGCTGGTTCATCCTGCTCGGGGTCGCGGTGGTCTGCTTCCTCTGGGGCGCCGGCGCGTGGATGTACCAGATCTACTGGGGGCTGGGCAACGCCGGCTACGAGCCGCCGGTGATGTGGGCGGTGTACATCATCAGCTTCGTATTCTGGATCGGTATCGGACACGCGGGGACGCTGATCTCGGCGATCCTGTTCCTGTTCCGCGCCGGCTTCCGCACCACGATCTACCGGTGCGCGGAAGCGATGACGGTATTCGCGGTCATGACCGCGGGCCTGTTTCCGATCATCCACATCGGCCGGCCGTGGAAGTTCTTCTGGCTGGTACCGTATCCGCACTGGCGGCTGATCTGGCCGAACTTCAAGAGCCCCCTGGTGTGGGACGTGTTCGCGATCTCGACCTACCTGACGGTGTCGGCCACGTTCCTCTACGTCGGTCTGGTGCCCGATCTGGCGGTGCTGCGCGACCGCGCCACCAATCCGGTCCGCAAGCGCATCCTGGCGGTGCTCTCGTTAGGCTGGCGCAACTCGGAGCCGGAGTGGCGGCACTTCGCGCGGATGTACCTGTTCCTGGCCGCCTTCTCGACCCCCCTGGTCCTGTCGGTGCACTCGGTGGTGTCGTTCGACTTCGCGATGGCGCTGGTGCCGGGATGGCACACCACGATCTTTCCGCCGTACTTCGTGGCCGGCGCGATCTTCTCCGGGCTCGGCATGGTGTTCACGATCATCATTCCGATCCGGAAGTTCTTCCGGCTGCAGCACATCGTGACCGTGAACGCCCTCGACGCCGCCGCCAAGATGACGCTGTTCACGTCGCTGGTGGTGGGGAGCGCGTATCTGATCGAGTTCTTCATCGCCTGGTACAGCGGCAGCCAGTACGAGCAGGCGTACTTCTGGAACCGGGTGTTCGGCCAGTGGTGGTGGGCGGCGTGGATCATGCTGACCTGCAACGTGATCTTCCCGCTGTCGCTGTTTTCGCAGAAGCTGCGGCGCAACCCGAGCTGGCTCTGGATCCTGTCGCTGTTCATCAACCTCGGCATGTGGTTCGAGCGGTTCGTGATCATCGTGCCGTCGCTGTCGCACGAATTCGAGCCGTGGCAGTGGACCAACTACATCCCGAGCTGGGTGGATGTGTCGATCCTGGTGGGCAGCTTCGGCTGGTTCTTCATGTGGTTCCTGCTCTTCATCCGGAACCTGCCGGTGATCGCGATTGCCGAGGTGAAGGAGCTGGTGCCGCCGCGCCTCCGGATGCGGGCCCCGCGCGCGGACGTGGTGGACGTGACCGGGCGTCACCTGGACTTTGCGGCCGAGACTCCGGGGGAGCGCGACTGATGACCCAAGGGCTGGTCGCCGTCTTCCACGAACTCGACGCGGCGGTGGACGCCATTGAGGCGTTGAAGAAGCGCGACTTCCGGCGATTCACGGTCTACACGCCCACGCCGCGCCACGAGATCGAACACGCGGTGCAGGCACCGCGCAGCAAGGTGCGGCGTTTCACGCTGGTCGGCGGACTCCTCGGGGTCAGCTTCGGCTACTGGGTGGCCGCCTGGACGTCGGACTACTGGGCGCTGGTCGTGGGGGGCAAGCCGGTCGTGTCGTGGATCCCGTTCACAATCATTGGATTCGAGTTGATGGTGCTGATCGGATCGCTGGCGACCGTGGCCGCGATGTTCATCTACTCGCGCGTTCCGAAGATCACCACCACCATCGGCTTCGATCCGCGCTTCACGGGCGCCGACTTCGGGATCTATGTCGAGGCGCCGCCCGAACGGTTGAAGGAAGCGGAATCGACGCTGCGCGAGCACGGGGCGGCGGAGGTGCGCGGTGAGAGTTGAGCCGCGGGTGCTGGTGGTCGCGCTGCTCCTGCCGTTAGGCGCGTGCGAGTGGTTCAGCGACTTCAAGCGGCAACCCAGCGTCGTCACCTGGGAGTCCCTTCGCCCGGACAGCATGGTAGTGCGGGGAAGTCCCCAGGGCTCGGTGCCGAGGACCGGCACCGCCGTCCCGGCGTTTGCCGTCTCCTACGGGATCTCGGTGGCCACCCTCGACTCCATGGCCGCCATCCCCAACCCCACACCGGTCACCGAACAGTCGCTCGCCAACGGGCGGAAGTATTTCACGATCAACTGCATGCCGTGTCACGGGGCAAAGGGAGATGGTACCGGTACCGTCACCAAATACGGCTATCCGGCGCCGTCGCTGATGCTCGACATCACCAGGAATCGCACCGACGGCTACATCTTCGGGAAGATCCGGAACGGCGGGGTCTTCATGCCGAGCTACAACCGCATTGAGGAGATGGACCGCTGGGACGTGGTCAACTACCTCCGCGCGCTGCAGGGGAAGGTGTCCGGTGTGCCGTTCGAGGTCGGGCCGCTGGCGCCGCCCGGGGTGACGGGTGACAAGCTTCCGGGCCCCACGCGACTCGGCCCCACGCACCCCGCGCCATTCGCGATGCCGTCGCCGCCGGTACCGGCCGGGACGCCGACCACGCGCACCGACAGCGCGGGACGTTCGCGCTCCGGAGGTGGTCAGTGAGCGATCACATCGCCGTTGCGCCGACCCGCGAAGAGATCGCCGAAGTCATCCAGCGCGAGGCGATCTCCCCACGCCTCAAGCGGATCAGTCTTCTGCTGGCGCTCGTGGGAATGCTCGTCTTCGTCATCGGCGCAGCGACCGGCCAGGATCGCGCGTGGCAAGCCTGGCACGTGAACTGGCTCTTCTTCACCGCGATCTCGTCGGCGGGGGTGGTTCTGGCCGCCGTGCAACGGATCACGACCGCCCGGTGGTCCCGCGCGGTGGTGAGGTTCGCGGAAGGCTATGTGGCGTTTCTGCCGGTCGCGTTCGTGATGCTTCTTCTCACGATCTTCATCGGGAAGGGCCACATCTTTCCGTGGGTCCACGCACCGCCGCCGCAGCCGGAGAAGCAGACGTGGCTCGATCCCACGTTCTGGTCGATCCGCGCCATTGTGATCTTCGGACTCATCACGTTCCTGAGCGTCTGGTTCGTGTACCGGTCCGTTCGTCTCGACGTCGGCATCCTGCCGGAATGGGGCGCGAACTGGGCGAAAGGATTGCGTGCGCGCATGCGCGCCGGGTTCGGTGAGGAGCGGCGCGAGCTCCACTCCACGCATTCCATCCTGGGCAAGCTCGCCGTCTACCTCACGCTCGCCTTCGGCCTCGGCTGGGTGGTGCTGTCGTGGGATTTGTCGATGTCGGTGGATCCGCAATTCCAGAGCACGATGTACGGATGGATCTTCTTCATCGGCGGCTGGCTCGAAGCGATCATGGTCCTGTCCCTCCTGGTGCGACTCTGGCGGCGCTTTCTGGGCGCCGGCCACATCATCACCGAGACCCACTTCCATGATATCGGCAAGCTTGCGTTCGCCTTCACGGCGTTCTGGGGCTACATCAGCTTCGGCCAGCTGCTGGTGATCTGGTACGGGAACACGGGCGAGGAGACGCACTTCTTCCACAAGCTGCTGATCGCGCCGTGGACATCCCTGACCGTAGCGGTGGGGCTGCTCATGTTCGTGCTGCCGTTTTTCGGGCTGCTGGGCCGGTTCCCCAAGATCTTTACTCCCACGATGGCCCTGTTCGCGGTGGGGAGCCTGGTCGGCAACTGGCTGCACCGGTACCTGGAGATTTATCCGACGCTATATCTGCAGACGCGGCCCACGGTGCCCATTGGCGTCTGGGAGATCGGGATCTTCCTGGGTTATCTCGGTATCTGGGGGTACTGCTACCTCTCCTTCATGGACGCCTTTCCGCGCATGCGCGTCTTCATGATGACATCGCTGTATCGCGACGAAGTGCAGGTGCCGGTGGACCCGAAGACCATGGAGCCGCTGCCGGCGCACGAGTAGGAGAGGCGGACTACGCCGCCGCGCCCGCCGCCGCCCGGCTCAGCAGATCCTCGAGCTCCGGAAGCCGCACCGCTCCCGTGTGCCTGCTCGCTTCGGCGCCGCCGCGGAAGACGATCGTGGTCGGAATCCCGCGGATGCCGAGTCCGCTGGAGATCTCCTGGGCGTAGTCGGTGTTGAGCTTCGCGATGAGGGCCTTCCCCTGGTGCTTCGCCGCAAGCTGGTCGACGAACGGCGCCATCATCTTGCACGGGCCACACCAGTCCGCGTAGAAGTCGACGAGCACCGGGACCTCGGTCTCGCGGAGTGTCCGCTCGTACGTGTCGGCATGCAGGATCCACGGGCGATCGAGGAGGATCGGGCGGCTGCAGCTGCCGCATTTCGGGCGATCCTGGGCCCGGGCGGCATCCACGCGATTCCACGTGTCGCAGAACTGGCAGCGCACCGTCATGTGCATGGCCGATTCCGTCATCCTGTCTCCGCTCGTCGGTGTCTACGCTTCGGCCGCTGGCCTGCCTTTCGTGGCCCTTGGCACCTATGGCCAATGACTCATGGCCTGCAATCGGAATGGTAGCCGCACGAGCGAGTACGGAGTAGCGCCTCTCACCTCATGCAGGTGGGGGGAGAGCCGACAAGAGAGCGATCAGAGCTGGAGACCGCTCGATGCGAGAGCGGGCGAGGCGCTCGTCCGGTCCGCGCTCGGAGCGAGCCGACTCTCAGCCGGAGCAAGCGCAGCGCAAGTGCGCGACGCGCTTTGATGCGACCTCGTGCGTCGCTAAGTTTGGCATTCGCAAGACATTCGGGGCGGTAGCTCAGTTGGGAGAGCACCTGCTTTGCAAGCAGGGGGTCACCGGTTCGATCCCGGTCCGCTCCACTCGCCGTCGGTCCTACCTGGCACGTATTCAGGAGCACCGACCCGGGCGCAGTGACGGCGGCTCCACCCCGCCTGCCGCTGAACGCCGCCCGGCGTTACTTGGACGGTGCCTGACCGGTCATTCTGTCCGAACCCCCCTCGTCTCGGGGGCGGTCTCCAATCCTCCGGACATGAATGCCACTCTCGCGGCGGCGACGCCGCCTCCCCTCACGGTTCTTGCCGACATCGCCTCCCACGTCGCCTCCGACGAAGATGTGGTGCACAAGGCCCGCAGCATCCTCGATGTCACCCGCAGCGCCTTCTCCGCGGACGAGTGCAGCTTGTGGTTGTACGGCGCCTCGGGCCTGGTCTGCGCGTCGCTGTCGGGCGAGGCGCAGATCGACGCGACGGCGGTGCAGGCTCTCGTTGACTCGGAGGCGACGGACCAGGCCGGCGCGCATCTGTGCCCCCTCGAGTCCGGCAACCGGCGCCTTGGCGCGATCGTGCTTCGTCTGTCCGGTGTGTTCGAACCCGCGTCCCGGCAACTCTTCGGCATCATCGGAACCCTGCTCGCGCCCGCGCTCGCTCACGCTGAACAACTTCACCAGCTGAGCGAAGAGGTCGGGCTGCGGACCCGTCAGATCGATTCGGAACGCCGATTCACGCAGAAGATCATCGACTCGCTCCCGGTCGGCCTTTACGTCATCGACGGCGAGTACCGGGTGCAGGCGTGGAATCGGAATCGCGAGACCGGAATCCAGGGGGTCGCACGCGACGATGCGCTTGGGAAGACCATCTTCGAGATCCTGTACCGGCAGTCGCGGGAGACGCTGCGGAAAGACTTCGACGACGTCTTCCGCACGGGTCGCATCCAGCAGTTCAACATCGAGTCGGAAGCGAGCGGCCAGGTTCGCACCTATCGCATCACGAAGATCCCGATGCGGGTGAACGACGGGGCCATCACCCATGTCATTTCGATCGGTGAGGACATCACCGACTGGACCGCGGCCCAGGAGCGCTTCGCCCAGTCCGAGAAGCTCGCGGCAATCGGGCAGCTTGCCGCCGGCATCATGCACGAGATCAACAATCCGCTGGCGACGATCGCCGCCTGCGCCGAGAGTCTCACCCTGCGCCTCGACGATCTGCGCAAGCAGGGGTGCGAGGTTCCCGCGCAGACGTCGGAATTCCTTCGCATTATCGACAACGAGGTGGACCGCTGCAAGCACATCGTGGACGGCGTGCTCGACTTCTCGCGCCCGAAGTCCGCCAGGAAGGAGGTCACTGATGTGAACGCGGTCATCGAGCAGACGGTCTTCCTGGTGAAGCATCACGCCCGCTTCAAGAAGGTCCAGATGCACATGCTGCTCGATGCCGGCATCGACAACGTGAACGCGAATGCCGAACAGCTGGTGCAGGTGTTCATGGCGCTGCTCATCAATGGCGTCGATTCGATGAGCGATGCGGGGCACGTGACGATCCGTACGCGTCGCGGCCTGTCTGAGTCCGAGGGCGTGATCGCCGAGGTTGTGGACGAAGGGCATGGCATCGCGCGTATCGACCTTCCCAAGATCTTCGAGCCGTTCTACTCGACCAAGCCGCCGGGCCGGGGAACGGGCCTGGGTCTGTCGATCTGCTACGGCATCATCGCGGACCATGGCGGGCGCATCGAAGTCGACAGTGCGGTGGGTGCCGGCAGCACGTTCCGGATCATCCTGCCCGGCATCGCGGCAGTGGCATGACAGGCGACGATCGGATTCGGGTGTTCATCGCCGAGGACGAGGCGCCGCTGGCGCGCGTTCTGGCCGACCATCTGGAGTCGTGCGGCTATCGGGTTTGCGTGGCGCACGACGGGCGCTCAACAATCGGCCGGCTGGCCGAAGAGCAGTTCGATGTGGTCGTGCTCGACATTTTCATGCCGGAGGTCGATGGGCTGGAGGTACTGCGGCGCGTGCGCGCTCAGCCGGACCCTCCGGAGGTGATCGTCCTGACGGGCAGCCGCACGCATGCGATGGCACTCAGCGCGGTTCAGCTGGGTGCCTACGACGTCCTGTCCAAGCCCTGCCCGCTCGCTGAACTGGAACTGGTCGTCCGTCGTGCCGGCGAGCGCCGCCACCTCATGCGCTCGAAGGCGGCGCACCACTCCGACCACGACGGGATCCGGCCGGGGGACCCTTCAACGGTGTCGGCAGGAAACGGCGGTGGCGAACCGACACTTGTCCCGCTCGAACACGTCGAACGGGACCACATTCGGCGGGTGCTGGAGGCCGTCGGCTGGCATCAGGGTCGCGCCGCCAGCATTCTCGGGATATCCTCAAAGACCCTGTACCGGAAGATCCGGGAATTCGGCTTAGTGCGGCCGGCTCCACGCAGCCCCCAGTGAATGAACGTCCTCGTCATCGAAGACGATCCAACGGTCGGCAGCTTCGTCAAGAGAGGTCTGGAGCAGCAGGGGTATCGCGTCGAGCTGTCGACTGATGGCGAAAGCGGCGAACGCCTGGCCGCCACCGACACGTTCGACCTGGTGATCCTCGACATGCGGCTCCCGAAGAAGTCGGGAATGGACGTGCTCCGGTCGATTCGCGCCAAGGGGTTCGAGAAGCCGGTCATGGTGCTGACGGCGCAGGACGCGGTGGACTCGAAAGTACAGACGCTTCGTGCGGGGGCCGACGATTACGTGACGAAGCCGTTCGCGTTCGATGAACTGCTGGCGCGCGTCGAGGCCCTGTCTCGGCGGCCACGCGCATTGGCCACCCGCGAGCTGCGGGTGGGTGATCTCGAGCTGAACCGGGATACGCGCGCCGTGCAGCGAAGCGGCGAGCCGATCGAACTGACCCCGAAGGAGTTCTCGGTGCTCGAATACCTCATGCGGCATGCCGGCCGGGTCATGAGCCGCACCCTGATCACCGAATACGCCTGGGGGTATCACTTCGACCCCCGCACCAACGTTGTGGATGTCGTGATCAATCACCTGCGCAAGAAGGTCGACACGGGGCGCCAGAAGAGGCTGATTACCACGGTGCGAGGGGCGGGGTACGTGATCAGGGGCTAGGTCCGGTGCCGGAAGCGGGCATCCTCCTGCTCTGGTTCTATCAGTGGCAGAGCTTCGGCAACCCGTTTCTTCCTCCGCAGCCCGGCGCTGCCCACTCATCGGATTGGCAAATGGCTTCACTTCGAACCCGGCTTACCACCAGATACGCCACCGCGATGTGCGCGACGCTGGCGGTGTTCGGGGTCGCCGTGTTCGCCGCGCACAACGCCTCGCAATACCGCGATGCCGAGGCGCGAGCCAAGCTGCGCGGCGATCTCGCGGTAGGCGTCCTGCGTCGCACCGTCTCAGCCATCACGGTTACTCCCAAGCAGGAGTTCAGCAGCGGGTTTCAGCGGAACACCACCGACCTGCTGCAGATGCTGCCCGGTTTCCTGCTCGTGCTCAACAAGGACGGGTACATCCTCTACGAGTCGCCACAGGCTGGCGGCTTGTCCTATGCCGACAGCGTCGATGTGGACGACGCGATCCAGGCTCTGCACGACGGTGCCCCCTCGGCCGTCGTCAATCTGGTGGACCACGCCTACGTGCTGGTGGAGAGCAAGCAGCCGAACGCGTTCTACGGCGAGCTTCGTGTGATCTCCGGCGCCGACGCGCCATCAATCGTGTCCTCGGCACTGCAGCTCCTCGGGGCGGTGCTGGTCGTTCTCCCGCTCCTGCTCGGCGTCTCGATCGGTGGGGCCTACGTCATCGCCGATCGGGCCCTGCGGCCGCTCGAGACCATTACCAGCGAGGTCACGGCCATTACGGACGGGCGCAGCCTGCATCGACGCCTGCCGCTGGTGTCGGAAGACGACGAGTTGACCCGTCTCACGCTCCAGCTCAATTCGATGATCGCTCGCCTGGAGAAGTCCTTCGCGGCCTTGCGGCGCTTCACCGCCGATGCGAGCCACGAGCTCAAGACGCCGCTCACGGTATTGCGCGCTGACGTGGAACACGCGATGCACGCCACCGCCAATGGCGAGGAGCAACTGGAGGCGCTGGAGGAGGCCCTGCAGGAAACCGCGAGAATGGCGGACCTGGTGGAAAGCCTGCTGATGCTGGCGCGCGCCGACGAGGGCCGGTTCGATCTGCATCGGGAACCGCTGCGGCTCGAGCCCCTCGTGCACGACGTCGTGGAGACCGCTCACCTCCTCGCGGAGGCCGCCGGCGTACGGGTAGCGGTCCCGGTGCTGGAGGATGCGACGGTGATGGGCGATCTGAGCCGTCTGCGCCAGCTGTTCCTGAATCTGGTTACCAATGCGCTCAAGTACACGCCAACCGGCGGCCAGGTGGAGATCTCCCTCACGCGCACCGCTGGGGAGGTGGAGTTCAGCGTGCGTGACACAGGAATCGGGATTTCGGCGGTGGACCTTCCCCACGTCTTCGAGCGCTTCTGGCGGGCCGATCGAGCCCGTTCGCGCAGCGGCGAGCGCGGCGGCTATGGCCTTGGGCTGGCCATCGGCCAGTGGATCGCCCAGGCACACGGCGGCGCGATGACCGTCCAGTCCCGGCTGCACCGGGGCAGCACGTTCACCGTCACGCTGCCCGTGGCTCCGCCGGACGTGGTCGCCGCGGCGGAGGCGGCCGGCGAGTCACCGGAACTTCGCGCGACGGGATAGGTCGCGCGCACCAGGCCGTCAGCGATCAGCTCTCAGCGGTGGGCGGCCCGCGTTCAGCTTCGTCGGCGGGCTTTGCCGACCGGATTCGATAGGGGTATCCGGTGCCGCCACGGCCCGGTTCACCACGGTTGAGCTTCGGCAGATCCCCCCTTTCGCCGGCTCCGCTCAGGTTGCAGAATGGCAGCGCCTTGAAGGGGGCCCGGGCGCTACGGATTTCATCGAATCTTAATCTTCCCGCCATTCCCCCTTCAGGATCCGGCTGTAAAATGATGGCGAGTCTGCGAACACCAACGTCTTACCGCTCCGGACGAGGGTTATGTTCAACAACCTGGTCGAGTCGAGAAGGAAAGGGCAACGGAAGGTTGGCAGCACGGTTTTCTCGTTCGTGATGCATTACGGACTGATTGCGCTGGCGATCTACGCCACTGCGAATGCAGCGCAGGAAGACGAGAAGCCAAAGGAAGAGAAGGTCGACTTCGTGCAGGTGAAGAAGGCCGAGCCGCCGAAGCCGAAGGAGCCGCCACCGCCCGAGATTGCTGCGGTGCCGCCCCCGCCGAAGGGATTCCAGACGATCACCGCGCCGGTCGAGATTCCGAACGTCCTTCCCGACATCGACCTCACGCGCGCAGTGACCAACGAAGCCGACTTCACGGGGAAGGGTCAGCAGGGCGGTTTCGCGAAAGGGACGGAGAAGAAGGTCGAGGTCCACGAGGATCAGACCTACTTCGAGTTCCAGGTCGAGAAGCCGGTCATGACGGCTCCGGGATCCGGAACTCCCCAGTATCCGGATATTCTGCGCCAGGCCGGCATCGAAGGCGAAGTGCTCGCGACCTTCGTGGTCGACACGACGGGGCGGGCCGAGCCGGCCTCGTTCAAGGTCCTGCGGAGCTCGAACGAGCAGTTCACCAACGCGGTGCGCCAGGCGCTCCCGCGCATGCGATTCATCCCGGCCGAAGTGGGCGGGAGAAAAGTCAAGCAGCTCGTGCAGCAGCCGTTCACGTTCACGATCAGTCGTTAAGAGCGCTCTCTCTCACCTTCACATCGCCGGGGTCCGCGCGTTATGAACATTTCACTTGCCGAGATTTGGGCCAAGACACCGATCTTCGGAAAACTCCTGTGGGCCATCCTTCTCTTCATGTCGGTGTGGTCACTCTCGGTGGCCATCGGGAAGTGGTGGAACCTCCGCAAGGCGCAGAAGGAAACGGTCAAGTTTGCGCCTGAATTCTCGCAGTTCCTGGAAGAGGACAACCTCACCGAGGCCATCAAGCTCGCCGAGGGCTACAAGAAGTCGCACGTCGCGCGGGTGCTGGGCGGTGCGCTGGGCGAGGTGAAACCGCTCATCATGGACGGTTCGATTACCGTGTCCGACATCAACACGGCGGAACGCGCGGTGGAACGTGAGATGCTCATGGAACTGGTGCAGTTGAAACGCGGCCTTGCCGTTCTTGCCACGGTGGGCGCAACGGCTCCGTTCGTCGGCCTGCTCGGCACGGTGTTCGGCATCATCAACGCGTTCAACGGCATGGCCCGTTCCGGCTCCGGTGGTATCACCGCCATCGCCGCCGGTATCGCCGAGGCCCTGATCGCAACCGGATTCGGACTGATCGTGGCCATCCCGGCGGTGTGGTTCTACAACTACTTCACCACCAAGGTCGACAACCTGACGGCCGAGATGACGTACACGTCCAAGGAAATGATCGACTATCTCATCAAGGGCGTGTCCGGAGAGTTCGGCCGCTCGCGCTTCACCCGCGAGTTCAACACGCAGGCCTCGGCCGGCGGCCCGATCTCCTCGTAACCGACTCATCAGCGCACACTCTTAACGGACTTCTCCCATGGGAATGGCAGTCGGAATCGGCGGCGTGAAGGCGGAGCCTAACGTCGTGCCCATGATCGACGTCATGCTGGTGCTCCTGATCATCTTCATGGTCGTGACCCCCGCACTGGCGGCGGGCTTCACCGCCATTCCTCCCCAGGGCCAGAACCTGAAGGGCCATCCGGAGGAAGACGCGGACCAGGTGCTCGGCATCGACAAGGATGGCAAGTTCTACCTGAACAAGCGGCCGATTGCGGAAGACACACTCGGCGAGACCCTCAAGCGGATCTACGCCAACCGCGACGACCACGTGTTGTACGTCAAGGCGGACAAGGACCTGCCGTACTCGGCGGTGATCGATGCGATGGACCTCGCGTCGAAGAACGGGGTGCGGGTGGTGGGCGCCATTGCCGACCAGATCCCGGGCACCGTCTCGACGGTGGTGGGTGACGATCCGCTGGCCGACAAGGAAAAGGGAACCAAGAAGCCATAACGACGGAGAACTCGATAAATGGCCGGAATGTCGATGGGGGCTCAGGGCCTCAAGAACGAGCCCAATGTCGTGCCAATGATCGACGTGCTGCTGGTGCTGCTGATCATCTTCATGGTCATCCAGCCCATGCTCCGGCGCGCCATCGATCTGCAGTTGCCCGATCCGGACGCGCCGCAGCAGAAGGATCAGCAAAACAATCAGCAGATCGTGCTCGAGGTGCTGCCCGGCGGCCAGTTCGCAGTGAACAAGACGGCGTACACGAAGGATGAGCTCCCCGGGAAGCTCAAGGAGATCTACGACCCACGGCCCGACAAGATCATGTTCGTGAAGGGCGATCCGGCGGTGAAATATCAGGACGTGATCTGGGCGATGGACGTGGCGCGCGGCGCCGGCGTGAAGGTGATTGGCGTGCCTCCCAAGTCCACCGAGTAGCGGCGCGGCGAACGCCGAAGCTGCCGCCCCATCCACGGCGGGTGAACCTTCAGGGTTCACCCGCCGTACTATTTTCCGTGGTGTGCCGCCGTGAAGACGCCAACCGTCTTCGTCCAGCACCCACTCCCCCACATGACGCAGCCGCAGCCGCCTGACACAGGCACGCTATCGAGGCCACCCTACCGGCCGCCAATCGGGATCCCGCTGCGCGGAGAACCTCGGGCGCGAGCTACGGTCGCCTCGGTGCTGCTCCATGTCCTGATCATCCTACTCGTTCTTGCCCCCACTCTGGTCATCTCGCGCCTCGCCGCCCCGACGCCCCTGGGCGCCGGAGGGGCCGGACCCTCGGGGGGCGGTGGCGGTGGAAACCGCGGCGGCGGGATCCCGGAGCTCAAGGCGCGCGAGCGCCTCCGGTACCTTCAGCTCTCGATCCCCCAGCAAAAGCGTCCAGAACCTGAACCGGTGAAGAAGCCGGTCGAGGTCAAGAAGCTGCCGCCCGAGGTGAAGCAACCCGAGCCGGCTCCCATTCCGCCCTCGGTGCCCGCACCGATGGCTGTTCTCGACTCCATCTCGGGGGCGGCGACAGGCGGCACGGGCACGGACGGCACGTCGGGGACTGGGCCGGGAAGGGGTGGAGGGGTCGGATCGGGCGTGGGAACGGGTCGAGGGTCAGGGAACGGGCCCGGTACCGGCGGTGGATCGGACACCATCTATCCACCGAGTGTGGTGGCACTGCCGATCCTTCCGCTGCCGATTCCCTCGAAGGTGCGCCCGTACCGCATGGTGGCCCGATTCGAGGTGGATACTCTCGGGAATGCGAAGTTGCTGGACTTCAGTCCGTCGCGGGACGCCGGCTACAATCGCCGGATCAAGGAAATGCTGCTGGAGATCCGTTTTCGCCCGGCGGTACGTCTGGACGGACGACCCATTACGGCGATCGCGATCGTGACGGCTGAGGCGATGTAAAGCCAACGGCTGCAAAGGTCTGGCAAGATGGCGCCGGCGAGGATAACTTGTCGCCGGATTTTTTGTGCCCGGTCCCGGCTGTCCCGCCCGCCGGTGACCTACCCTCGCCAGCACGACCCGGTTTCTCACAGCAGCGTGGCCGCTCTGACCGACGCTCCACAACCGTGTGCTGACTTCCTCTGCCCGCCGGCGATGTCGAGCGCGCCGCGCTGGGTCGTGGTTCTATCTCTCGGAGAATGATGACGATGAATCGGTGGTTTCGACGGGTCGTTCCGTGTCTTGTGGCCGTGACGTTCGTGGGCGCGACCGCTTCGCTCTTCGTGCCGAATGCGCATGCACAGCAGGGGACGACCACCCCGGTTGCGGCCGCGACAGCGGCGGTGCTGCAGCAACCGTCCGCCGCGGCTCAGGCGGAGCGGCCAGGGGGAGAGGTCAACCTCGTGCTCCCCGACCTCAGGCAAGGCAACTTCCTCGGGATGACGGGACACGGGATCCTGCTCTACGGGCTGATCGTGTGCGTGCTCGGACTGCTGTTCGGCGCCTTCACCTATTCCGGCGTGAAGCACCTGCCGGTGCACGGCTCCATGGCCGAAGTCTCGGAGCTGATCTTCCAGACCTGCAAGACGTATCTGCTGCAGCAGGGGAAGTTTTTGCTGATCCTCTTCGCCTTCATTGGCGCGATCATCGTCGTCTACTTCGAGGTGACCGGGCTCGCGCTTCCCAAGATCCTGATCATTCTCCTCTTCAGTCTCATCGGGATGCTCGGCAGCTATTCGGTTGCCTGGTACGGCATCCGGATCAATACCCTTGCCAATTCACGCACCGCCTTCGCCAGCCTGGAAGGGAAGGCCTTCCCGGTTTACGCAATCCCGTTGCGCGCCGGAATGAGCGTCGGGATGATGCTCATCTCGGTCGAGCTGCTGTTCATGCTTGGCATCCTCCTGTTCATTCCCACGTCGGTGGCGGGGGCCTGCTTCCTCGGATTTGCGATAGGAGAATCGCTCGGCGCCTCCGCGCTCCGTATTGCGGGCGGGATCTTCACCAAGATCGCGGACATCGGGTCGGATCTCATGAAGGTCGTCTTCAAGATCAAGGAGGACGACGCCCGCAATCCGGGGGTGATCGCGGATTGCACCGGCGACAACGCCGGCGACTCGGTGGGCCCGACGGCCGACGGTTTCGAGACCTACGGCGTCACCGGGGTGGCGCTGATCTCCTTCATCGTGCTGGCGGTGCCGGACACCACGGTACAGGCGCAGCTGCTGGTGTGGATCTTCCTGATGCGAATCATGATGATCCTCGCGTCGGGCCTGTCGTACGTGATCAACGACAGCCTCGCGAAGGCACGCTACGGCGGCTCCATGGGGAAGATGAATTTCGAGGCGCCGCTCACGCAGCTCGTCTGGCTCACCTCGATCGTGTCGGTACTGCTCACGTTCGTGGTCTCGAAGTTCGCGCTCCCTACCCTCGGTGGTAACAGCGCGCTCTGGTGGCAGCTGTCGCTGGTCATCACCTGCGGCACGCTGGCCGGGGCGATCATCCCGGAGATGGTGAAGGTCTTCACGTCCATGAAGTCGCGTCACGTGCGTGAAGTGGTGACCTCGTCGCGGGAGGGCGGGGCGTCGCTCAACATCCTGTCCGGACTGGTGGCGGGCAACTTCTCTGCCTACTGGCTGGGAATGGCGATCATGGGGCTGATGGCGATCGCGTATTTCGTCAGTACAGGAGACCTGAGCAGCGGCATCATGAAAGCGCCGGCGGTGTTCGCGTTCGGCCTGGTCGCGTTCGGCTTTCTCGGTATGGGACCGGTGACGATCGCGGTGGACAGCTACGGGCCGGTGACGGACAACGCGCAGTCGATCTACGAGTTGTCCACCATCGAGGCGATTCCGGGCGTGGCCGAAGAGATCAGACGCGACTTCCATTTCACCCCGGATTTCACCGTCGCCAAGGAGATGCTCGAGGAGAACGACGGCGCCGGCAACACCTTCAAGGCAACGGCCAAGCCGGTGCTCATCGGTACAGCGGTCGTGGGCGCCACCACCATGATCTTCTCGATCATCATGGCGCTCACCAAGGGCCTCACCGAGGGGATGGCGAATCTGTCCATCCTCCACCCGCCTTTCCTGCTGGGACTCATCACCGGGGGCGCGATGATCTACTGGTTCACCGGCGCGTCGATCCAGGCGGTGACGACCGGGGCCTACCGGGCCGTGTCATTCATCAAGCGCAACATCCGCCTGGAAGGGGTGACCAAGGCGTCGGTGGAAGATTCGCGAAAGGTGGTGGAGATCTGCACCCAGTACGCGCAAAAGGGGATGTTCAACATCTTCCTGGCCGTCTTCTTCGCCACGCTCGCGTTTGCGTTCGCCGAGCCGTTCTTCTTCATCGGTTACCTGATTTCGATCGCGCTGTTCGGCCTGTTCCAGGCGATCTTCATGGCGAACGCCGGGGGCGCCTGGGACAACGCCAAGAAGGTCGTCGAGACCGAGTTGAAGCTGAAGGGCACCGACCTCCACGACGCGACGGTGGTCGGCGACACGGTTGGTGATCCGTTCAAGGACACCTCGTCGGTCGCCATGAATCCGGTAATCAAGTTCACCACGCTGTTCGGCCTGCTTGCCGTGGAGCTGGGCGTGTATCTGGCGGCTGAGCGGGGACACGTGTTGAGCCATGCGCTGGCGCTGGTCTTCTTCGCCATATCCATCGGGTTCGTCGTCCGCTCGTTCTACGGAATGCGCATCGAGGCCGAGCCCGCGCCGGGCGGCGTTGCGGCGGGGTCGGGGCGGGTGACGGCGTGATGCACCGGGGAGGGTGATCGGTGGCCAACGATCTCTTCGCGCGCAAGTCGGTTGCCGATTTCGAGGCCGACATAGCGCACAGCGGCGGGCTGAAACGGACGTTGGGCAAGTGGCAGCTCACCGCGCTGGGTGTCGGCGCGACCATCGGGGCGGGGATCTTCGCCACCACCGGGACTGCGATCGTCGGTGACGCTGCGCGGCCTGGTGCCGGCCCGGCGATCGTGCTGTCGTTCCTGCTCACCGCGGTGGCCTGCGGGTTCGCCGCGCTCTGCTACGCCGAGTTCGCGGCGATGGTGCCGGTCTCCGGCTCGGCGTACACGTATTCGTATGCATCGCTGGGCGAGCTGGTGGCGTGGATCATCGGCTGGGACCTGATCATCGAGTACGCGGTCGGCAATATCGGCGTGGCGATCGGGTGGTCGGGGCATTTCCTCGAGCTGATCAGCCACTTCGGCCTCAGCCTTCCGGCCTGGCTGGTCACCGACTACCGCTCTGCCCACGACGCCTTCAACGCCGTGACCGCCGGCGGCGCCGACGCGAGTATGCAGTTTCTCGGGTCGGCGTGGACCACCGCCCCACACCTCCTGGGCATCCCGTTCATCGTCAACCTGCCCGCGGCGGCGGTCGTTTTCCTGATCACGATCCTGCTGGTCATCGGGATCAAGGAATCGGCAAACACCAACACCGCGATGGTGGTCCTGAAGGTGGGGATCATCCTGTTCTTCCTGGCGGTCGGTGCCTTCCTGATCCACCCGGGGAACTGGACCAATCCCGCCACTGGCGGATTCGCTCCTAACGGCGCGGCCGGCGTCAGCGCGGCCGCCGCGATCATCTTCTTCGCCTACATCGGATTCGATGCGGTGTCGACCGCGGCCGAGGAGACGAAGAATCCGGCGAAGGACATGCCGTTCGGCATCGTAATGAGTCTGATCGTCTGCACCGTCCTGTACATCGCGCTGGCGGCGGTACTGACGGGAATCGCACCGTGGCGCCAGCTGGGGACGCCGGAGCCGATGATCACCGCACTGCAGTTCGCCAACGGTCCGCCGGCCCTGCTCAATGCGTCGCGGTTCATCATCGCGCTGGGCGCGGTGATCGCGATGGGCAGCGTGCTCCTGGTCTTCCAGCTCGGGCAGCCACGCATCTTCTTCTCCATGGCGCGCGATGGCCTGCTCCCGCCGGTGATGGCGCGCGTGCACCCGCGCTTCCGCACGCCATACGTGGGCACCATCCTGACCGGCGTATTCGTGGCGGTGTTCGCCGCGTTCGCCAACATCGCCGAGGTCGTGGACCTCACGAACATCGGCACGCTGTTCGCGTTCGTGCTGGTCTCCGCCGGCGTGATCATTCTCCGCCGCACCGACCCGTCCCGGAAGCGTCCGTTCCGCGTGCCGTGGGTGCCCGTCACCCCGGTGATTTCCATTCTCGCCTGCTTCTACCTGATGGTCCAGTTGCCGAGGGTGACCTGGATCCGCTTCGGTATCTGGCTGGCGGTGGGGCTGGTGCTCTATTTCACGTACGGCTACAAGCACTCCGTGCTCCGGCACGGCCGCCCGTCGGGCGGGACGTCGTGAGCGCGCCGCGCATTGGCGGCCGACGCCCGGGCGTCGGCCGCCATTCGCGGCACGGCACTCGGGAAGAGATCCCCCGGAGGTCGGACTTGTCGCCCTCCACCAACGCTGCACTGCTCACGGCCTGACCTCCGCCCACTGACCGCTCGCCATGTCCGAACCAATTGGTTCTTCCGGCAAGGGGATGAAGCTCCACACGAAGATCCTGCTGGGTCTCCTGGTCGGAGCCGTGCTTGGCACCCTCGCGAATCAGACGCTCGGCGGAGCGCATCCGCTGGTGGAGTGGGTCAACAAGTATCTGGCGGGACCGGTGGGACAGATATTCCTCCGGCTCCTGTTCATGATCGTCATCCCGCTCGTCTTCGCGTCGATCTCGCTCGGGGTGGCGGGACTGGGCGACATCCGCCGCATCGGGCGGGTCGGCCTCAAGGCGATCGGCTACTTCCTCGCGTCGACCGTGCTGGCCGCGACGCTCGGTCTCATTCTCGTTTCCCTCATTCACCCCGGCGCGAGTCTCGATCCCGCGATTCGGCAGGAGCTCCTCCGGACCTACGCGAGCGACGCGTCGACCACCGTGCAGGCCTCGCAGAACACCAACTTCGGGATCCAGACGCTCGTCAACATCGTCACCCGGAATCCGGTCAAGTCGGCGGCCGATCTCGACATGCTCGGCATCATCTTCTTCGGAATCATGTTCGGCGCGGCGCTGACCCTGATCAAGGAAGAGCGCGCGAAGCCGATGATCGGCGTGCTGGAGGCGTTGAACGACGTGGTGATCAAGATCGTCGAGATCGCCATGCGGCTGGCGCCCTACGGCGTGACCGGGTTGATCTTCGGCGTGACGTCGCGGTTCGGATTCCATCTCCTCAAGCCGCTGGCCGGCTACGTCATTGCGGTCCTCGGCGCGCTCATTCTGCATGTGGTGATCAACCTCTCGGCGATCGTGCGGTTCCTGGTCGGCATGTCGCCGCTGCGTTTCTTCTCGCGCATCCGGTCGGCACTGGTCACCGCGTTCTCCACCAGTTCAAGCAGCGCGACACTCCCCACCGCGATTGCCACCGCCGAGCAGAACCTCGGCATACCGGTCAACATCGCCGGGTTCGTGCTCCCACTGGGGAGCACGATGTGCATGAACGGAACCGCACTCTACGAAGGCATGACGGTGATCTTCCTGTGCCAGGTGTTCGGCATCAACCTCAACCTGGGACAGATGATCGTCGTCATGATCATGGCGGTGCTGACGGCGGTCGGGGCGGCGGGAGTCCCGGGCGGTTCGATTCCCCTGCTGGTCGGTATTCTCGCGATGTTCGGTGTGCCACCGGAAGGGATCGCGATAATCCTGGGCATCGATCGTATCCTCGACATGACCCGTACCACGGTCAATGTCTGCGGCGATCTTACCGCCACCGCATTCGTGGCCCGGAGCGAGAAAGTGTGGAATCCCGGCATGATCCCGACGGCCGAAGGGCTGGATATGGCGGGCCGCGACGAGAGCCCTGCGCCGGCCTGACCGACATTGGGGTCAGACTCCAATTCCCGGGAATTGGAGTCTGATCCCCTTTCTTGCCCCAATTCCTTGCCGCGCCATTCTGCTGGTGGTTGGAAAGGGGCATCGGCGCCGCAATCAGGGCGCAGTCGACTCTGACCCAAATCGCCGGCAATAATTCGACTCTGACCGCGATTCTGCCGAGTTACCCCAACTACCCAGGGCACACTCGCAGATTCGCGCCTCACCCGGCGACGGTGGAACGCCCCTGGCGGAGCGCATACTTGACCGCCCCGCGAACCGGCACCACGTCGGCGGGATGGAGCTGCGCGCCCGGAGTGAGCGATTTCAGGCGGTGCTCGACGCGTTTCCGCAGCAGCGTACCACGTGCCAGCAGGCCGCCGCTGAGGGCGAGTGGGAACGCGGCGCGCTCATCGAGAAAGAGCCGGCGTGCCAGCGCGCGCACGTGAAGCCCCAGCTCTTCCACGGCCATCGTGACGACCGAGTTCGCGCGCAGATCACCCGTTGCAGCCACCTCCAGCACCGTCGGAGCGAGCAGCGCGAGGTCGGCGGGTGTGGCGCTCGATGCCCAGGCGATGAGTTCGTCCACGTGCTCTACTCCCGCGGCCGAGAGGAGGGGGCCAGTGAGGCTCGTCTCGGGTTCCCTCCCGTCATCGGCGGCGGTGACCACGCCGAGAGCCTGTCGTCCGATCCAGGCGCCGCTGCCCTCGTCGCCGCAGACGGGCCCCCACCCTCCACACCGGGCTACCGTCCCGGTTGGCCCTCGTGCAAACGCGACCGAGCCGGTTCCTGACAACAACAGCACTCCTGCATCCGGTCCGAAGGCGTCCTCCAGCGCGATTATCGCATCGGGAAGCACCAGGACCTCGTTCGCCACACCAGCCTCGTCGAGGGAGTCGGCGAGGGCATCGCGCTCTCCGGCGCGGCCCACGCCCGCCACGCCCACGCAGGCGATCCGTGCGGGACCGGCGCGGAGCGAGGCCTGCGCCAGGGCGCGCTGAATGGCCTGAACGATGATGCCCGCCGAGCGGGAGGCATCGCCCGGACGCACCGCGCTTCCTTCGCCTTCCGCCGTCGACAGCTCCTGCCCGGCGTCGTCGGAAACCAGCACGCGGGTATGCGAGCCGCCGCCGTCCACGCCGATCACGAAGGTGCTCATGGCGCGGTCTGCGCCGCGGCGGGCGCCGGATGGGTGAGCGAAGAGAGAATTCCGACCGCCATGGTGATGGTGGTGCCGATGAGAACGTACCAGGGCCACGCGATGCGCGCCAAGGGGCCCAGCGAGCGGGCCAGCGACGGGTATGCCGCGGAAATCTGCGGGGCGAACACCACCAGCGTCATGGCGGCGATGCCCACCGCCATGCCGGTGACGGCGTCCCGCTGCACGGCCCGCCGCCACGTCACGCCGAGCGCGAAGCCGCCTAACAAGCCTCCATAGGTGAACGAAGCGATCGACAGGGCCACGACCACCACCGGCGTGCCCTGTGCGCGATACAGGAGCGCCCCTCCGATCAGCACGATCGCCCAGAAAACCGTGAACAGGCGGCCGACGCGGTACAGGGACTGCTCGTCCTCACGGCGCCCGGTGATCGGCAGGAAGATATCGTGGGTGGTCGCGGCGGACAGCGAGTTGAGGGAGCCGGAGACCGTGCTCATGGCAGCGGCGAGGATCGCCGCGACCACCAGACCGGTGAGCCCCGGCGGCATGACGTCAATGATGAACGTGGGGAAGATTTCGTCGGGCCGCGCGAACGCGCGACCGTGGTAGTACTCGTGCAGCCCGACGCCGATCACCAGGAAGAGCGCGAACTGCACGATGACGGCGACGCCGCTCCCCACCAGCGCGCGTCGCGCGTCGCGCAGATCCGACGATGACAGCAGACGTTGCACGATCAGCTGGTCGGTGCCGTGCGAGGCCATGGACAGGAACGCGCCGCCGATGAGTCCCGCCCACAACGTTTGCGCGCGATCCACGCCGGCATAGAGGTCGAACACCCGCAGTTTCCCGGCGGCGCCGGCGTTTGCAAGAATGCCGCTCCAACCCCCGGTCACCCCATGTCCGATGAGCACCAACGCGGACACGCCACCCAGGAGGTAGACGCCGGTCTGCAGCACGTCGGTCCACACGACGGCACGCATACCGCCGTAGTACGTGTAGATCAGCGTGAACACGCCGAGCAGGAGGATGGCGAGCGGGGTGACGCGCGCCGCGGGCATTATCGGTCCGATGATGAGGGCGACCGGAATGGCGGTCGCGAACACGCGGACCGAGTCGCCGAATGCGCGGGTCGCCATGAAGGTCACCGACGCGAAGCGGCGCGCCACCACGCCGAAGCGTCGCTCGAGCAGCGCGTAGGCCGTCACCAGGTCGCCCCGGAAGTAGCGCGGCAGCAGCACCGCCGCGACTACCACGCGTCCCACCAGATAGCCAGCCGCGATCTGGAGAAACGTCATATCTCCGGTATAGGCCAGCCCCGGAATGCTGATGAACGTAAGCGCGCTGGTTTCGGTCGCGACCACCGAGAAGAGCACGGCCCACCACGGAATCTGGTGGCTGGCCACGAAGTAGTCGCGCGCGCTCTTCCGCCCGCGGCCGAGCCAGACGCCCAGCAGCGTGGTGCCCACCATGTAGACGAGCAGCACGACGGCGTCGAATGCGGTGAAGCGGGAGGTCACCTGGCGCCGCCCGCTTCAGGCCACGACATAGGCTTCCAGCGCGAAGTATTCCGCCAGTCCGAGCCGGTCGAGCATCGCCGCGCTCTCCTTGTTCCGGGCCTCGACCCGCTGCCAGAACTCGCGGTCGTCCTGTCCGGGAAACGGCGCCGAGTCCTTCTGCGACTGGTGCTTGAAGATCGCCTCGATCTTCACGCGGAGTTCTTCCTGTGACAGGGGAACGAGCCAGGTCGCCTCGGTGAGCGGCCACTCCTGCCACGCGCCCCGGTACAGCCAGACCTCGGGTTTCGCGAACCCTGCATCGTCACCCAGCCCGCCTAACGCCTGTTCGATCGCTTCCTTGCACATCCGGTGCGTGCCGTGTGGATCGGAGAGATCGCCCGCGACGAAAACGATCTCGGGACGCTGGTCGCGCAGGAGGGCCGTCACGATCGCGACATCGGCCGGACCGACCGGATCCTTCCGCACCTTGCCGGTCTGGTAGAACGGAAGGTTGAGGAATCGGGCATTGGCGCCGGAAAGACCCAGCGTCTCAATGGCGGCCACCGCTTCGGTCTCGCGGATCACACGCTTGATGACCTGAATCTCGGCCAGATCCACGTCCCCCGGCCGCTTGCGGGCCAGAAAGGTCTGCACCCGGTCGCGCAACGCGAGCGTCGCTTCGGCCCCGATCGCGCTCTCGCGCGCGAGACGCACCAGAAAATCCACGTACCGCCGCACATCGTGATCGAAGACGGCGATGTTGCCGCTCGTCATGTATGCCACGGTGATGTCATTGCGGTTCTCGATCAACTTGCGCAATGCACCGCCCATGGAGATCACGTCATCGTCGGGGTGGGGGGAGAATACGAGCATGCGCTTCCCGCGAGGCAGCTTCGATTTCCCACGGATCTTGGCACCGAGGAGGTTGAACACCTTGCCGTTCACGTCGCCGGGGCTGCCGTACGCGGCCACCAGCGACGAGAGCCGGTGCTCCGCGTAGTCGCCTTGCGTGAGCTTCAGCATGCCCTTGCCCGCGACCCGGCTCAGCCAGGCCACGGCCCGCACCGCGAGCTGGTCGGTCCAGCGAACTTCATCCACCAGCCACGGCGTCGCAATGCGGGTGAGATCGGCGGCCGCGGCGCGGTCGACGTAGAACGTGGTGTTCTGATGGCGCTGCAGAAAGGTGGCGGCGACTTCCATGTCCACGTCGCCCTCCACTGCGCGCCGGACGATGGCCGCCTTGTGTTCACCCGTGGCGAGAATCGCGATCTCGCGGGCCGCGAGAATCGTCGCGATCCCGATCGTGATCGCTTCACGCGGGACATTGTCCTCGCCGAAGAAATCCGCCGCCGCATCGCGGCGCGTGACCGCGTCGAGCGTGACCACGCGGGTCCGGCTTTCAGCGCCGGACCCGGGTTCGTTGAATCCGACGTGTCCGGTGCGGCCGATTCCGAGGATCTGGAAGTCGATGCCGCCGGCGCGCTCGATCGCCTCTTCATACTGGCGGGTCTGTTCGAGCAGCGCCTCACGGGGAACGCCACCGTCGGGGAGATGCACGCGTCGCGGATCGATGTCGATCCGCGCGAAGAGGTTCTCCCACATGAACCGATGGTAGGAGTGCACGCTCTCCCGATCCATCGGGTAGTACTCATCCAGGTTGAACGTGGTGACATTGCGAAAGCTGAGGTTCTCCTGCTCGTGCATCCGGATCAGCTCGCGATACACGCCGATGGGCGTGGAACCTGTGGCCAGCCCGAGTACGACCGATTCGTTCGCTTCGGCGCGCTCGCGAATCAGCTGAGCGACGCGGCCGGCGACCACCCGCGCCATGTCCGCGTAGTCATCCACGACGACAGTGCGGATGCGCTCGCGGGAGGTCGCGTCGCGCGGTGACAAATGAAGAGGCCCGCGACTCGATTGCAGAGCACGGGCCTCACGCTCGGCGCCGGCGTCCAGAACGCCCGGTGCCCGCGATGTCATTGGTGCGTCGGTTCAGGCGCTGAAGGAGTGCCCGCAGCCGCACCCGCCAGTGGCGTTCGGGTTCTTGAACGTGAAGCCCGAACCCTGCATGGACGTCACGTAGTCGATGGTCACGTTGTCGAGATACTGCGCCGAAAACGGATCCACGAACAACCGGAACCCTTCCTGCTGCAGGACGTAGTCGTCGTCCGCCGGCTGGTCTTCGATCAAAAGCGCGTACTTGAAACCGCTGCACCCGCCAGGCTGGACGCTGACGCGCAGGCCACCGACGTCGGCCGACACACCCTCGGCATCCATGAATTTCTTGACTTCGGTGGTTGCCGCGCCGGAGACGACCACCGCAAGCTGGGGCTGCTGAACCGTGCTCACTGAATACCTCCTCGCTTGTCGCCAATTGCGACAGGGTAAGTCGAATGATAGCGCCTCGGATTGATCCGTACAAGCGCGCTTAGTTCATGCGTGGCAAGCCGTTAAAAGGCCGGCAGGGCTCCCGGTGCCCGCACCGACGGCACCGATATCCAGCGTCACCACCATCGCAAACGTCGAGACGCTTCAGCGACTCCCCAGCATATGCGTGACGACGGCCATCGCGGCGTCGGCGACCCGGGTGCGGACGCCCGCGATACCCGTGCGTTGCCGTGTAGGGTCCACCCGATTGGTGAGCAGGAGGACGAAAACACCCCGTTGCGGATCAATCCACAGTGACGTGCCGGTGAATCCGGTGTGGCCAAATGCGGTGGACGACATGAAGTGCCCGGCGGAGTTCGAGCCCGACGGCGTTTCCCATCCCAGGGCCCGGTTGGAGAAAGCGCGATCCTGCACCGCGGTGAATCGGGCGATCGTCTCGGGCGAGACAACGCGGGTGCCGTCGAGCGTGCCCCCGTTCAGGTACATCCGGGCGAACCGGGTCAGGTCGCCGGCCGTGCTGAACAATCCGGCATGCGACGAGACACCGCCTAACGCGTAGGCGTTTTCGTCGTGGACCTCCCCCTGCAGGTGGCGTTGCCGCCAGGGATCCACTTCGGTGGGGGCGGCGCGCGCGCGCAAGTCCGGCGGCGGTCGGAACATCGTCTCGTGCATCCCGAGCGGTTGCAGGACGTGCTCGGAGACATACTGATCGAACGGTTCGTGCGTGATCCGGACGACGATCTGCCCCAGCAGGATGGCGCCGATGTCGCTGTACACCATCCTCACGCCCGGGGCGGTGTCGAGCGGCGTCTCGATCGCCAGCTGGAGCGCTTGGGCCGGAGACGCAGCCTCCTTGTACAACGGGCGCCAGGCCGGCAGTCCGGACGAATGCGTGAGCAGGTGCCGGACCGTCACGCGGCTCTTGTACTTTCCGGTCCACTCCGGCAGGTACTTCTGGACGGGCGCATCGAGGTCCAGCCGGTGCGCCTCCACGAGCTGCATCACCACGCTGGTCAGCGCTACGACCTTCGTGAGCGAGGCCAGATCCCAGAGAGTATGCTCATCAGGCACCGGTGACGGATCCCAGTCGAGATGGCCAACGGCGGTCTCGGTGAGAATGCCGTCGCGCGTGCCCACGATGGCGACCGCGCCGGGAAACGCCGAGTCGCGCACACCGAGCGTGAGGATGGCCCGCACCGAATCCCCGAGCCGGGCCACGTCCGCCGCGTTCGAACCGGAGGCGATGACGTGCGGTGCCGCACCACCCTCCGGCAGCGCCGGTTGGGCTCCGAGTCCGGGTGCAAGCAACGCGAGCCCAGCGGTCGCAGCCGCAAGGAGCCTCGTGCCTGAAGCGCCGCATGTCGAGTGCATCATCGTCTTCCTTTCGTGGAACGTGCCGGCAAATGAGTCACCGGATTGTGTCGCGGTGCCGCCGGTTCCACGATGAGTGGGCGCGCGGCCTGCCTGAACTAAGGTAGCGTGGTACAAGTCGGCATGGTGAGACGTGTAGCGCGGTCGCGCAATGGTCTTCGCCCTGCGCGTGCAGGAAGCCTCCCGGAATGGCCAGCCGTCGGGTGCCGACGGTCGGCCATTCGGTTCACCTGACGAGGGTTGTGACCGGCTACTAACCGGCGTAGTTTCAGAGGCTTGCAGAAAATCCCCGCCCTCGTCACCCGGCACTCCGCCACCCATCCAACCAGGGTCTTTTCGCATCTGATGCGCCTCTGGGAACAGGTCAAGCGCGGCTATTTCTGGCTCATTGCGCCCATAGTTGACTGGATGGTGGCAAGGAAGGTCAATCCGAACGCGATCACGACCGTCGGGACGCTGTGCTGCGTCGCTGCGGGGGCGATCTACGCCACCGGACACATCCGGGTGGCCGGATACGTCCTGGGATTCACCGCCCTGTTCGATGTCGTGGACGGCCAGGTAGCGCGACGCACGGGTCGCGAGAGCGTATTCGGTGCGTTCTACGATTCGACGCTGGACCGCCTGGCCGACGGCGCCATTCTGGGCGGGCTGTGCGTCTTCTTCTCCCGGAGGGACGCACTTCTGGGGTTTCCGGCGTACATGTCGACTCCCATGGTTGCGGTGCTGCTCCTCGGGATCGTCGGATCCTTTCTGACCTCGTATACCCGTGCCCGAGCCGAGAGCCTGGGCATCGACGCCAAGGTGGGCATCCTTCAGCGACCGGGCCGCATCATCCTGCTGTCAGCACCGCAGGCATTCTTCGGCCTCGCGCTCAGCGGTTGGGTGCTGATCTCGATCTGCGTGGTGCTCTCCGTAACGGCGTGGATCACGGCCGTGCAGCGGATCGCGTTCGTGTATCGCGCCACCACGCCGCCTTCCGGTCGCGGGGGGACGGACCCCGAGCGCCTGGGCCAGCGCGGCGAACGGGATCCGGTGGGAAGCGTGACGATACGCAAACCCGAGAGCCGCACGTTCGTGCGGCGACTCGACGTGGCTCACTGACGACATTCGCGAGATTTCTGGAGATCCCCTAGCGTGCCGGCCTCTTCCGCGACACCTCGTGTGACGATACGTCCACCGGCCGGCAAGCTCGGCGTTCTGACGCCAGGGCTCGGCGCTGTTGCCACGACCTTCATCGCGGGGGTCGAGAGCATCCGGCGCGGCTTGTCGAGTCCCATCGGCTCGCTCACGCAGATGGCGACCATCCGTCTCGGGCGACGGACCGAGCATCGCTCACCGCTTATCAAGGACTTCGTCCCCTTGGCATCGCTTGACGATCTGGTGTTCGGGGCCTGGGATCCCATTCCGGATGATGCCTACACCGCGGCGCGAAAGGCGGGGGTGCTCGAGGAACGGCACGTGGAGCCGGTAGCGGAATTCCTGCGATCCGTGCGACCCATGCCGGCGGTGTTCGATTCACGCTACGTGACACGGATCAGCGGGACGAACTGCAAGCAAGGCAAGACCAAGCGCGACCTCGCCGAGCAACTGCGGCAGGACATCCGTGAGTTCAAGTCACGCAATGGTGTGGACCGCATGGTGATGGTGTGGTGCGCGTCGACCGAAGCGTACATCAAGGCCGGTGCGCCGCACGCCACCGTCGAACAGTTCGAACGCGCGATGGAGCGCAACGACGATGCGGTAGCGCCGTCGATGCTGTACGCGTGGGCCGCGATCATGGAAGGGGTGCCGTTCGCGAATGGGGCGCCGAATCTGGCGGTGGACACGCCGGCCCTGATGCAGCTCGCGAACGACCACAGCGTCCCCATCTCGGGCAAGGATTTCAAGACCGGGCAGACCTGGCTCAAGACGGTGATCTCGCCGGCCCTCAAGGCGCGGATGCTCGGCCTCGCCGGCTGGTATTCGACCAACATCCTCGGCAATCGGGACGGTGAGGTGCTGGACGATCCGGCGTCGTTCAAGACCAAGGAGGAGTCGAAGCTCAGTGTGCTGCATACGATCCTGCAGCCCGACCTGTATCCGGAGCTGTACGCGCACTTTTCTCACGTCGTGCGCATCAACTACTACCCGCCGCGCGGCGACAATAAGGAAGGCTGGGACAACATCGACATCTTCGGCTGGATGGGCTATCCGATGCAGATCAAGATTAACTTTCTGTGTCGGGACTCGATTCTGGCGGCGCCGATCGTGCTCGATCTGGCGCTCTTCTCGGATTTCGCGCAGCGCGCGGGCATGAAGGGGATTCAGGAATGGCTGTCTTTCTATTTCAAGAGTCCGATGGCCGCGCCCGGCCTTCAGCCGGAGCACGATCTGTTCATTCAGCAGACGAAGCTCAAAAACACGCTGCGTCATCTGATGGGCGAGGAGCAGATCACCCACCTCGGGCTGGAGTACTACGGGTGGTGAGGAGTCGGGTGTGGCTGGCCGTGCTCCTGCTGATGCCGGTCGTGGCGGTGTGCACGCCGGAGGCGCCGGATCTCTCGATCCGTCTCGAGTCGGAGGACATGAAGTACCGCGTCATCTCCGACCCCGTGCCGCCGCACGCGCGCGAGCCCATCAAGTACAAGGTCGTGGTACGCGACAGCAAGACCGGTCAGCCGATCGAGGGCGGGGAAGGGCGCATCTTCGCGACCAGTCATGACAACGTGAACGTCTGGGACGCGCTTCTCCCCGGTGAGGAGCTGGGGACCTACTACGGTACGCTGAGTTTCATCACGAATGGCGAATGGGCGGTGGCGGTCCAGTTCCGACGGGACTCAACGCAGGTGCTCCAGCGCGTGGACTGGATGCAGGACGTCTTTCCGGAGCGTCCGGACGTGAAGTCCAAACCATGAGGAGTCATGCGGCACTTTTTTCGCACGTCGTTGACACCGGTGGAGGTCGTCGAAGCCGCTGACGAGTTCTTTACGAGACTCGGTCTGCAGATGGTGGCCAGCTCGGGACGGTCGCGGACATTTGCGGGTGTCGTCGGGATGCCGGAGGTGGTGGCGAAGGCGCGTATGACAGTCAAGCCGGAAGGGGGTCACTATGCCTTCGTGGAGGTCGACACCGATCAGATTGGCGAGAGCCGACTTGACCGGAACGTGAAGCGCTTCTTTGTGCAGCTGCATCGGCGCACCGAACCGTCGCACCGGTTGGAGGCGGCGTACTGAATGGCGCCGGCCGGGCCGCCTCCGGGCGAGGTCGCGGCACCGCGGTCTTCGTCGTCAGGCGCCGAGATGTTGCGGGAACCCGTCGGCAGCGGGGAAGGGTGCGGTGGCTGAGGGCAGGCCGGGAGTGGGGCGCACTGGCGGCGATGCGGTGCAGGGGGCCCCGCGTTCGCGGAACGTCGCGATCGGGTGCTTCACCACGGTTGCCGGCATGTTCAGCGGGGGCATGGTTGCGGTTCTCATCGGCAGACTGGTCGAAGGGGCCCGGCGCAGCCCCTCCTGCGAGGGGCTCCCAATCTGCAACTGGTATGTTTACTGGTGGGTGGGCGCGGTGCTGGGGGCGGTTTCGTTGCCGATCCTGGTTCTCCGGCGGCTACGCCGCCGCGATACGACGACGCAATCCTGAGTGAGGGCGATACGGTGCCGCGAATCGACGTTCTGATGCCGCAGATGGGGGAATCGATCGCCGAAGGGACCTTGTCCCGGTGGCTGAAGAAGGTCGGGGAAAGCGTCCTGCGTGATGAGCCGATGTTCGAGATCTCCACGGACAAGGTGGATGCCGAGATTCCGGCACCGAATGCCGGAGTGCTGGTGGAGATTCTGGTAAGAGAGGGGCAGACGGTGCCGGTGGAGACCGTCGTGGCTCGGATCGAGAGCGACGGCGCAGGTGTGGTGAGCGAGGGCGGGGGGGTGGGGGCGGCATCTGCGGTGCCAGCGCGAACCGCGACCGGGGGGGCCCCCCCGATGAAAGAATCTACGCCCGAACCCTCCCCTCTCCCCCACCGCGCCACTGCATCCCAAAGCGTTCCACCGCATCCACCCACCACCCCTGGCTCCTTCGAGGAGCGGATTCGCACGCGGTCATCCCCCCTGGTTCGCCGCATCGCCGCGGAGCACGGCATCGAATTGGCAGGGCTGACCGGCTCGGGCGTCGCCGGTCGGGTCACCAAGAAGGACATCCTCGCGTTCATCGACTCCGGTGCAGCCGCCGCGCCCGCGCCGCCGGCGTCGATGTATGCGCCGGCCGGATTCGACTACCAGCCACCAACCGTGCAAGCATGGCCCGGTGACGTGGTCGAGCCGATGAGCAGGATCCGCCGGCTGACCGCGGGCCACATGGTCTACTCCAAGCACACCTCGGCCCACGTCACCACCGTCTTCGAGGTCGACCTCACACGCGTGGCGCGGGTGCGTGATCGGCTCAGGCCCGAATTCGACGCGCACGGCGACAAGCTCACCTACCTGCCGTTCGTGATTCAGGCCGTGGTCGCCGGTTTGCGAACCTATCCCGTCGTCAACGCCGCGGTGCGCGGCACCGACGTCGTCTATCGCAAGCGCTACAACATCGGCGTCGCCGTCGCCGTCGACTGGGGCCTGATCGTTCCCGTGATCAAGGATGCGGACAACCTGTCGCTCGCCGGATTGACCCGCGCCCTGAACGACCTGGCGACGCGGGCGCGGGCCAAGGGCCTGAAGCCCGAAGAGGTGCAGGACGCCACGTTCTCGATCACGAACCCGGGGGTCTTCGGCTCTGTCATGGGTACGCCGGTCATTCCACAGCCCACGGTGGCGATTCTCGGTACCGGTGCCATCGAGAAGCGACCGAAGGTGATGAAGGGGGTGGACGGAGACGACGTCATCGCCATCCGGACGTGCGCGCATTTCTTCCTGTCGTTCGACCATCGGATCGTGGATGGCGCCGACGCCGACCGGTTCCTGGGGTTCGTGAAGCAGCAACTCGAGACCATTCCCGAGGCCGGATTCTGACCGGAGCTCGGGTTTCCTCCCACGTGGAGCGGTGCTGAGCATGCCTACGCGTTCGCTCGAAGTCGACGGCAGAACCTGGCGCGTGTTTCCTTCCGGCTACATCACCCAATACGACCGCGACGAATTCGGCCTGATCTTCGTTGCGGGATCGGGCAACGACCGCGAGCTGCGGGTCACGCGATATAGCCCGGTGGGGACGCGTTCCCGGGAGCAATCGCTCGCCGAGCTGCCTGACGAGGACCTGCTCCGGCTGTTCCACCAGTCGCAGCCGAGTTTCACCTCGCCCGAAGTGGGCTACACCGGGTAGCCGCAGATCGCCGCTCCGATGGCGCACGCGCGGTGCGTTGACCTGCATCTGCATTCCACGGCTTCCGACGGCACGGAGGCGCCGGAGCGTGTCGTGCGCGCGGCACAGTCGGCCGGCCTCGCTGCCATCGCGCTCACCGACCACGACACGGTGGACGGCATCGAAGCGGCGATGGCTGCCGGGGAACAGGCCGGGGTACGTATCATCGCGGGTGTCGAGCTGAGCGCGTACGAGAAGAGCGACGAGACGCACCTGCTCGGCCTGCATCTGTTGCGGCTCGACGACATGCGTGGCCAGCTGGCCGCCTTCCGCGCGGCACGCCGCCAGCGCGCCGAAGCAATGGTGCACCGACTGAACGACATCGGGGTCCGGATCACATTCGACGATGTGCTCTCGGTGGCGGCTGACGCCGCGATCGGGCGCCCGCATGTGGCGCGTGCGCTGGTCGAGAACGGGTGGGCACGGGACCTGCGCGACGCCTTCGATCGCTACCTGGGCGCCGGGCGCCCGGCCTTTCTCGAAAAGCGTCGGATGGGGCTTGGGGAAGCGATCTCGCTGGTGCACGCCTGTGGCGGAATCGCCGTGCTCGCGCACCCGGGCGGCGGAGGAACCGTGGCGCGGATCGGGGCACTCGTCGCGCTCGGGCTCGACGGGGTGGAGGTGCTTCACCCCTCGCACTCGGCCGACGATCGCGCGCGTCTGCTCGCGCTGGTCCAGCACTTCGCTCTCGTCCCGAGCGGCGGATCGGACTCGCACGGCAGCGGGGATGCCGGCCGGGTCGTGGGTGCGCTCCGGGTGCCGGAGGAGTGGCTGGAACGGCAGGACGAGCGCGTGGCGCGCCGCCGCACGCAGGCTTCGGTCGCCTGAGGAGCCGCGCCGTGGATCCTGCAGCCGGAGCCGCGAGGCCGGTCGCGCTGGTAACTGGCGCCGGACGACGGGTGGGCCGGATTCTGGCCATCGTGCTCGGATCGCGCGGCTACGACGTCGCGGTGCACTACTACCTCTCGCAGGCCGATGCGGCGGGAACGGTGGCGGAGTTGGAACGTCGGGGCGCCCATGGCCGGCTGTTCCACGCGAACCTCGGGGACGCGGGAGCGCCGGCGCAGCTGGTCCGCGACGTGGTGGCGTCGATGGGGCGTCTGGACGTGGTCGTGAATTCCGCGGCGGTGATGGTCCGGACTCCGCTCGGGCAGGTAACACCCGAGTCGTGGGATTCCATCCTCGACCTCAACCTGCGGGGACCGTTTCTGATCGCGCAGGAGGCCGCGAACCATCTTCCCGATGGCGGCGTCATCGTGAACATCGCCGACCTTTCGGCGTTCGAGACGTGGCCGGGCTACATCCCGCACGGGGTCAGCAAGGCTGCGCTGGTCCACCTGACGCGTGCGCTGGCCCGCGTGCTCGCGCCGCGCATTCGCGTGAACGCGGTGGCACCGGGCACCGTGCTCCTGCCCGAAGGCTGGGATCCCGCTGCTTCCGAGCGGCTGCGGGAAACCACACCACTGAAGCGGTGGGGCTCGCCGGAAGACGTGGCCCGTGCCGTTCTCTACCTGCTCGATGCCACCTACGTCACCGGTGAGACCCTTCTGGTAGACGGGGGTCGCCACGTGCGGCACTAATGGTGGAACCCGCACCGGGGCGTAGGGACTCGTCGGACGGGGCATGCGCGAATACCACGGCGACAGTGCCGTGGCGAGATTTCCATCTTGCCATCGTGACGCGGCGAGGGCTGGTGGAGCCGGTCGTCACCGGCGGTACGGCCGCGTGGTGCGGTCGCCGGGATTCGGCAGGTCGCGTTCCTGCGCTGGGCGCCAACCAGTAGACGAGGGATGAACGTGGCACAGGATTTCGACTTCGATGTGATCGTGGTAGGCGCCGGTCCGGCGGGGATGACTGCCGCAATGTACGCCGGGCGGTCGATGCTCAAGACGGCCGTGATCGAACGGGGCGCCGCCGGGGGTGAGCTCCTGAACACCGAACTGATCGAAGATTATCCCGGGTTCGAACGTGTCCTCGGGTGGGAACTGGCCCAGAAGTTCGAGAGCCACGCGCGGAAGTTCGGCGCCGAGTTTCGCACCGCGAACGTACTGGCCATCAAGCGGATCGACGACGGCTTCGAGTGCAAGTGCGATGACGGCTCCGTGTATCGCGCCCCGGCGGTCATCATTACCGCGGGCGGGTCGCCCGTGAAGCTCGGCGTTCCCGGAGAGGTGGAGTATGCGGGCAAGGGCGTCTCGTACTGCGCCGTCTGCGACGGGGCATTCTTCAAGGGCCAGACGATCGCGGTGGTGGGTGGTGGCGATGCCGCTTGCGAGGAAGCCGATTTCCTGACCCGCTATGCCGAGAAGATCTTCCTGATTCACCGGCGCGATGAGTTGCGCGCGTCGCGATTGCTGCGCCATCGCGTGATGGAGAATCCCCAGATCGAGATCATCTGGGACACCGTGGTCGAGGAGATCCTGGGCGATGCGAACGGCCTGGTCCACAAGCTCGCGCTGAAGAACACCAGAACCGGCCAGGCGAGCGAGCTGCCGGTGACCGGAATCTTCGTGTTCGTGGGGTTCCTGCCCAATACCGGGATCATCGTCGGACATCCGACGCACGACGCGATGGGTTACCTGGTCACCGACTCCAACATGGAGACCTCGATCCCCGGCCTCTTCGCGGCGGGTGACGTGCGGGTGCAGCTTACCCGGCAGATCACGACCGCGGTGGGAGACGCGACCACCGCAGCCATCGCCGTGGACAAGTACCTGACGTCGCGGGGCTTTCGCACCTCGGTGTTCCCGGTGGCTGCCGACTCGCGCACGTCGTGAGGATCGACAGGTTCGTCACCGGTGCGTTCTACGAAAACTGCTACCTGGTGGCGGATCCCCAGACCCGTCTGGCGGTGCTGATCGATCCGGGCGACGACGCGCCGCAGCTGATCGATGCGGTGAAGGACGCCGGCGTCACCCTGACCGCGATCTGGCTCACCCACGCGCACCTCGACCATCTGGGCGCCGTCGGGGCGGTGAAGCGCGCGTGGAACGTACCGGTGCTCCTGCACCCCGCCGACCTCCCGCTCTACCGCAACGCGGCGGCACAGGCGGCGGCGTTGGGACTGTCGATCGAACAGCCGCCGGAGCCCGATGGCGAGCTGCTCCCTGCGACCCGACTCGCACTCGGGAGCCTGACGTTCGCGGTGATGCACACGCCGGGTCACTCACCGGGACATGTCGTCATCCACGGCCACACGGTGGCGTTCGTGGGCGATTGCCTGTTTGCCGGATCGATCGGACGCACGGATCTCCCCCTGGGCGACTCTGCGGCCCTGGCCCGGTCGCTGCGGAGCATCACGGCACTTCCCAGTTCGACTCGGGTACTGCCGGGCCATGGTCCCGGCACGACGGTCGGTGAGGAGCTCGACACCAACCCCTTCCTGGCCGGTTTCGACCGTGCCGGGAGTCGTTAGGTGGCCGCCTCATCGCGCGACACGCAGCCCTGGAGCTGCCCCTGCGTCATTCCGTCCCTTTTCCCGGCGTTCCGAGGTTGCCTGAAGGCACGCTTGGATCGAAACTTCACGCGGTGCCACTCCTCGCTCACGGCGGGGGGTGAGGCCAGTCCATAGCTCAAGTTCCATGGGCCGGAGCTCCTCCTTCCACCTCTCTCGACCGCCCGCATCCGATGATCTCAACACGTCGTCAACGTCCGTCCCGCTGGATCTGGATTGCCCCATTGGTCGCGGCGGTGTTCATCGCCTCATGCGAGAGCGGCCTTTCGCCCAACACGAACAACACCTGGGGCCTCATCTCGGTGGACGCATCGAAGAACGCGAATGGCGACTACGTGACCGCTCCGGTGGGTCGCTTCTTCGTGGGTCAGCTGGCGTCAGTACCGAACGCCAAACTGGTGCTCGATTCGTGCACCGACGCGCTGTACACGGCGCCCAGCAACGATTTCACCGGCCTCACGTTCCTTGACGCGGGGTTGCCGGTGACGACGCAAATCGGCAGCCGTGTCGATACGCTTCAGCGGGACGTGAATTCACAGGGGCAGATCATCTACGAGCGGTCTGCCGGCGCCGAGATACCGTACACGCCGGGAGACAGCATCGTCGTCTCGGTCCCCGGAGCGGTTGGCGGATTTCCGGCTACCTCGATCCGGGCGAAGACCGCCGAGCCGTTCACCATCGATCCTGTCCCGGTGCCCGCCGGGTCCGAAACCATCCCGCTCCACTGGACGGCATCGCACGACGCCAACAGCGCGCTCATCCTCGAGCTCCGTTACGACCCCTCTGGTGGCGGAACGCCGACGCGAGAGCTTCTTTGTTCGTACACCGACAACGGCGTGGATTCAATCCCGAGCTACCAGTACCAGCCATGGGTTGCGGCAACGGCTTCGGCGCGAGAAGTGGTGGCGACGCGCCTTCGAACCAACTATCTGGGCACAGCCGACAACGGGCTGGTCGGGGTCATCTCGCTCTTTCAGGTACCGACACCCACCGTCCCCTAGTGTGATGCTCTTCGCGGGTCCGGGGGGCAAGGTCCCGCTGGCGCGGCGTGGCGCGAGATGTCCACGCCCCGCGCGCGGCACGCCGGCATGACCGGCCGCACGCGCACCGAAAAGGACCCATTGGGCACGCTCGAGGTGCCCGCCGATGCGCTCTACGGCGTCCAGACGCTGCGCGCCGTCCGGAATTTTCCGATCAGCGGCTTGGCACCCCCCGAGCCATTCGTCATCGCCCAGGTCTGGATCAAGAAGGCGGCGGCGCTGACCCACAAGACCACCGGCCGCCTCGACCCCCGGCTCGCCGACGCGATCGTGACCGCTGCTGACGAGGTGCTGGCGGGACAGCATCGCGATCAGTTCGTGGTGGACCCGTATCAGGCCGGGGCCGGCACCTCGCACAACATGAATGTCAACGAGGTGCTCGCCAACCGCGCGAACGAGTTGCTGGGTGGGCGCCGCGGAGAGTACACGCCGGTCCATCCGAACGATCACGTGAACATGGCCCAGAGCACGAACGACACGATCCCGACCAACATCCGTCTGGCGTGTCTCTCGCAGCTCGAGCCCATGCTCGGCGTGTTCTCCCGGCTGCGCGACGATTTCGCCGCCAAGGGGCGCGAGTTCGACGACATCGTCAAGGCGGGGCGCACGCACCTGCAGGACGCCATGCCCATCCGGCTTGGCCAGGAATTCTCGGCGTATGCGGGGACGATCGATCGCGGGATGCGGCGAGTGCGGGAGACCGCCGACTATCTGCGCGATCTGGGCATCGGTGGCAGCGCGGTCGGGACCGGCGTCACCGTCGAGCCGGCGTATCCCGCCCTCATGATCCGGCATCTCCGGGAGATCACCGGGATCGAACTGCGCGAAGGCACCGATCGCGTGCAGTTGATGCAGAGCATGGGCGACGTGGCGGCTTTTTCGGCCAGCCTTCGCGTCTTCGCGCTGGACCTCAGCAAGATCATGAACGATCTCCGATTGATGGTGATGGGACCGCGGACCGGCCTCGACGAGATTCAACTGCCGGCCGTGCAGCCCGGATCGTCGATCATGCCCGGCAAGGTGAATCCGTCCATTCCCGAGATGGTGAACCAGGTGTGCTTCCAGGTCTTCGGATGCGATACCACGGTCGCGACGGCGGCGGAGCATGGGCAGCTGGAACTCAACGTGATGATGCCGGTGATCGCGTTCAACGTGCTGCTCACCGTGCGGATCCTGACGAACGCCACGCGCGTGTTGTCGGAGCGTTGCGTGCGCGGTATCGAGGCCAATCGAGAGATGTGCGAGTACTGGGTGGAGCGCTCCGCGGCGTTGGCCACCGCCCTGGCTCCCCAGATCGGCTACGCCGCGGCCGCTGAGATCAGCAAGCGCTCGGTCAAGGAGGGCATCCTGATCCGGGATCTGGTGAGAAGGGAGGGCATCCTGCCCGCCGACCAGATCGATGAGGTCCTGGATTTGCGAAAGCTCACCAGCATCGGCGTCCCGGGGAGAAAACCGGCGTAGGGTGTCCTCATATCGCCGACGGCGCTGCTCCAGCGCGCGGCCTTATATTGTCCAGCGATGCGAATCACGACCTGGGCCGAATACGGACTGATCTGCTGCGTCCGTCTTGCGCACCGGTACGGTGAGGGACCCGTGACCGGCCGGGAGATTGCGAGCGAAGAGGGGCTTCCGCCGGACTACGTCGAGCAGATCCTGCTCCGGCTGCGCCGCGCCGGCATCATTTCCAGCACCCGGGGCGCGCGGGGAGGCTACGTGCTGGCGCGCGAGCCTGGCGACGTTTCCGTGCGCGAAGTGGTCGCGGCGTCGGAACATTCGACGTTCGACCTTCCTTGCGTGTCGCACCCGGTTTCTGAAGAACGTTGCTCGGAGGCGCGGGGTTGCAGTCTCCGTCCGGTGTGGCAGCTGCTCCAGAGGCGGATCGACGAGACGCTCGAGGGCATTCGACTGAGCGACCTTCTCGCCGAGGAGTCCGTGGTGCGCGAGCGCGTGGGCCTGCCCGCACAGCACGCCTGAGGCGGGGACGGCGCCATGGCGGCCCGACTGTTCGGTGCGTGGCGGATGGAATGGCGATTGCGTCGCGGCGCGGCCAGCTATGTCGCCGCCCTCTTCGCCGAGCCCGATGATGAGGATGTGCGGTGGCTCTCGGGCGTGGCGACGTCGGGCGATGATGACCGCGCGCGCTGGGAGCTGCGCTATGCGCGCCGGGCGCTCGGACTCCTGGTCGCCGAGCGCGACGCCCTTGACGACCGTACGGGATCGATCGTGGCCCGCCAGGTGCGCGAGGCGCTCAAGGTGGATCGCAACGTGGCGGCGGGCATGGTGCGGACGGCGGAACGGCAGCTCGACGATCGGCTGGCAGCGTACCGCAAGGTGCTCATGGCGCGCAGCGCGGATGAAGCGACCGGGGCGCGACTCGGCCGTGCGCTGCTCACCTCTGCCGGCGGAGCGCGGCACGCCGACCCGCGGGACGTGGAGCGTGCGGGGGGTATCCTCGCTCAGTACATTGGCGCTTCGAACGTCGCTCTCCGGAACGCGTTCGGAGAGGTGGTGCTTCCCGAAGACCGGCCGCCATCCGCGGTATTCGGAACACCGCGGACCTGACCCGCCGGGGCGACCGGCGGGAGCGCGCTCGTGCCGGAGGGATGATGCCGAAGGGGGGACTCGAACCCCCACGGGCTGTCGCCCACTGCACCCTGAATGCAGCGCGTCTACCAGTTCCACCACTTCGGCAGGGCCCGGGAAGCTATCGGTCCCTCCCTGCGCGAGTCAACCAATCCGCCGGTCACGCGCCTCCAACACCAATGGCACCCAGCGAGCAGAGAGGTAGCGGCAGCGGCGGCGAGGTGGGGTCGAAGAAGACCATCGCCCGAAACAAGGCCGCGCGCCACGACTATCATGTGCTGGAGGTCTTCGAAGCGGGGATCGTATTGACCGGAACCGAGGTGAAGTCATTGCGCGAAGGCAGGGCGAACATTTCGGATGCGTACGGCATTGTTCGGGACGGTGAGCTGTACCTGGTCAACTGCCACATCGCGCCGTACGGCAGCGGGGGCTACGTCAACCATGAGCCGACACGCACGCGGAAGCTGTTGCTCCACCGGCGCGAAATTCGTCGGCTGATAGGCGCCGTGGAGCGCCAGGGACTCACACTCGTTCCGCTCGAGCTCTACTTCAGGGGCGGCCGCGCCAAGGTGACGGTCGCGCTCTCCAGGGGAAAGAAGCTGCACGACAAGCGCGAGGATTCCCGCCGCCGCGATGCCGAGCGCGAGATGGCGCGTGCTTTTCGCCGACGATGATCATCACACTGCTCACGTTTTTCCAGACTGCCGTCCCTGCCGCCGCGCTCACGGTGCGGGCGGGGGATCGGTCCGTATCGGTGCCCGTCGTGGTGACGCGGTCGGGCCCGATCGTGCGCAGCGATCAGGTCCTCCCGCCGTTAGGCGCGCGCCTCACGCGGGTCAGCCGCGATCGCTACACGATCGAAGCTGGGGGCGCGCGGTTCGACCTCACGCTGGATCTGCCGGCCGTTCGGGTCGGAACGGAACTGGTGCCGGTCGGGGCGGCTCCGCTCATTGTCGATGGCACACTGTATTTCGCTCTGCGGGTGGTGACCGACGTCATACCGCGGTTCGCGGCCGGCTATCGATACGATGCCGGTCGGCGGGAGCTCGCCAGGCTCGCGTCGAGTACCGGTCGCGTCCCGCCCGCTGTCCCGAGCGCGACATCCGCGGTCGCGGCCCCCGTGGCCCCAGCTCCCTCCGCAGAGAAGGGGCGCCCGCCTGCCGACGCGACGCCACCGAATCGCGGCGCGCCCCCGCCGCCCAGCCGCCCCCGCGACCTAGTACCGGTGATCGTCGTCGACGCGGGCCACGGCGGACCGGATCGGGGTATGAGCGGCCCGATTGGCGCCAGCCACAAGGTCTACGAGGCGGACATCACGCTCGCGGTGGCGCGACGAGTGCGCGATCTGCTGCAGGCGCGCGGGGCCAAGGTGATCATGACCCGCACGACCGACACCCTGATTGCGCTCGCCGACCGCGGACGCATCGCCAACCGCGCGGCGGCCGATGTCTTCGTCTCGATACATGTGAACGCCGCCAACCTGCACTGGCAGAATCCTCGCGCCGCACGCGGGTTCGAGACGTATTTTCTCTCCGAGGCCAAGACCGAGGACGAGAAGCGTGTGCAGGAGATGGAAAACGAGGCGTCGAAGTACGATGTTGGAGTCGATGCCGAGCCAGGCGACCCGCTCTCGTATCTCCTCGCCGACATGGAGCAGAATGAGAACCTGCGCGAATCGAGCCGACTGGCCGCCACGATTCAGGAAGGATTGGGACAGGTCCACCCGTCGGGGCAGGATCGTGGCGTGAAACAGGCCGGATTCCTGGTGCTGGTCACGGCCCACATGCCGGCCGTGCTGGTGGAGATCGGGTTCGGGACCAACGCCACCGAAGCCAGCTATCTCTCCAGCGCATCGGGTCAGCAGACGCTCGCGCGCGCCATCGCCGACGCAACCGAACGCTACGTCTCGCACTACCAGCAGCGGCGCGAGAGCGCGGGCTCCGGAGAGCCGTGACGCCCGCGATGCCGCAGCGACTCACAGTCACGCTGGCCGGCATCGAAGTCCAGAACCCGGTTTTCCTGGCATCCGGAACGGCCGGATACGGCCGCGAGCTCGCCGACGTCTGCGCGATCGAAAAGCTCGGTGGCCTCGTGACGAAGGCCGTGAGCCCCGCTCCGCGCGCCGGTGCGCCTCCTCCTCGCGTGATGGAATTCGCGGGCGGCATGTTGAACGCCGTTGGACTCGCAAATCCGGGCGTGGAAGAAGTTCGCGCCGCGCACCTCCCGTGGCTCGCCGCGCACGCGGGGAGCGCACGCGTCCTGGTGAACGTGGTGGGCGACACCGCAGAGGAATTCGCCCATGTGGTTGCTCGCCTTGATGACGTACCTGGCAAGGACGGCTTCGAGCTGAATGTCAGCTGCCCGAACGTCAAGGCGGGTGGGCTGGAATTCGGGGCCGACCCGCGTGCGCTGGAACAGGTGGTCCGGCTGGCCCGCGGAGCGACGCGGCTCCCCCTGTTCGTAAAGCTGTCGCCAACGCTGGTGGACATCGCGGCGACCGCCTCCGTAGCGCTCGAGAGCGGCGCCGACGGAATCACGGTGGTGAATACCGTTCCTGGAATGCTCATCGATGTGGAGCGACGGCAGCCTGCGCTGGGATTCGGCACGGGCGGTACGAGCGGACCAGCCCTCCTTCCGGTGGGCGTGCTGGCGACGTGGAAGGTCTTCCGCGCGACCGGCGCCCCGATCATCGGGGTCGGCGGAATCGCCTCGGCCGTGGACGTTCTGCAGTACATTCTCGCCGGGGCGAAATGCGTGGCGATCGGCACCGCAGCGCTGCGAAACCCGCGCCTGCCCGAGCGGATCATCGCGGACCTCGCGTCCTGGTGTGAGGTGCACGGGGTCGATGCCATCTCGAGCCTCACCGGGGGATTGCAATGGAAGGGCTAGGCACGACTCCCATCGTTGCACTGGATGTGCCAGGCCTTGATCGAGCGCTGGAGATGGTTCGTCATCTGGGCGATGCGTGCGAGTTCTACAAGGTGGGCAGTGAGCTCTTCACGGCAGCGGGCCCTCGTGCGGTCGCCGCGCTGCGCGAACAGGGCAAGGGGGTCTTCCTCGATCTCAAGCTCCACGACATCCCGAATACGGTCCGCGCGGCGGCGGACTCGTGCGCGACGATCGGCGCGTCGATGATCACCGTACACGGCGTCGGCGGGCATGAGATGGTACTGGCGGCTGTCGAGGGCGCCGGAGCGCGGTGCCGGGTACTGGTGGTCACCGTTCTCACGTCCATGGACGATGGCGCGTTGGCCGCAGCATGGTCCCGGCCCGAGGCTCGCGTGGCGCGCGAGGTGGAGCGGTTCGCAGAACTCGCGGCGGCAGCCGGAGCGCACGGCGTCGTGTGCAGCGGGCAGGAGATCCAACCGCTGCGCGACAGGTTTGGGGACCGGCTGGCGTTGCTGGTCCCCGGGATCCGCTTTGCGGAGGGCGCGGCGCACGACCAGAAGCGGGTGGTGACGCCGTACGATGCGGCCGTTCGGGGAGCGCGATACCTGGTGCTCGGGCGGGCTGTTACCGGGGCACCCGATCCCGCGGCCGCCATGACGAGGGTTCGCGCGGAGATCCGTCGCGCTGCCGCTGCGGGCGGCGCCTAGGGTCCGGGATCCCGGCGAAGGCGCGTCTCTTGCACAGGGGCGCCAAGCCCTGTATCTTCAGCGTCTTGGCCAATTTGCGCCGTCGAGCGGAAGGAGAGGGTCTGTGAAGGTTCGTACAAGTGTGCAACCGATTTGCGAACACTGCCGCGTCATCAAGCGCAACGGCGTGACGCGCATCATCTGCAAGCGAAACCCCAAGCACAAGCAGCGGCAGGGCTGACATGGCACGTATTTCCGGCGTCGATCTCCCGCGTGAAAAAAAGGTAGAGATCGGCCTCACGTACATCTTCGGCATCGGACGCGCCACCGCACGCCGTATTCTCGAGAAGACCGGTGTCAGTAGCGACCTCCGCATTCGCGATCTGTCCGACGCGGATGTGAACCGCCTGCGACAGGTGATCGAAAAGGATCACCGCGTGGAAGGCGCGCTGCGCACCGAAGTGGCGATGAATATCAAACGCCTGATGGACATCGGGTCGTATCGCGGGATTCGCCATCGGCGCGGTCTGCCGGTTCGCGGTCAGCGGACGCACACGAATGCGCGCACCAAGAAGGGACCGCGGCGCGCGATCGCAGGGAAGAAGAAGGTGACGAAGTAGTCGAGAGCCAACCGCGGGTGTGCGGTCCGCCTCAGCGCGGCGTCCCCGCAGACCACACTGACATCGAGCGCATGGCAACCGGCAAGAAGAGCAAACGGGTTATCGAGGCCGAAGGCATCGCGCACATCAGCGCGACGTTCAACAACACCACGGTGACCATCACGGACATGAGTGGGAATACGGTCGCCTGGGGTTCATCGGGGAAGGCGGGCTTCAAGGGATCGAAGAAGTCGACGCCCTTCGCGGCCACGGTGGCCGCCGAGCAGGCAGCGCGCGAGGCGCTGTCGCTGGGCGTGCGGCGCGTGCACGTGCGTGTGCAGGGCCCCGGCAGCGGGCGCGAGTCCGCGATTCAGGCGCTGGCCACGGCGGGACTTCAGGTGAAGTCCATCAAGGACGTCACCCCGATCCCGCACAATGGCTGCCGTCCCCCGAAGCGGCGGAGGGTGTAGGCGGATGCGATATACCGGCCCCAGTTGCCGCCAGTGCCGCCGGGAGGGGACCAAGCTGTTCTTGAAGGGGACCAAGTGCTTCACCGAGAAATGCCCGGTGGAACGCCGCCCCTACGCCCCCGGCCAGCACGGCCAATCGACCGCCCGTCGCCGAAAGGCCTCGGAGTACGCGAAGCAGCTGCGCGAAAAGCAGAAGATCAAGCGCATCTACGGGCTCAGCGAGCGTCAGTTCCGGAATATGTTCGAGCACGTCTCGAAAATGCCGGGCGTGACGGGACACAACCTTCTCGCAGCACTTGAGAGCAGACTCGATAACATGGTGTATCGCTTGGGGTTCGCGTCGAGTCGCAAAGCGGCGCGTCAACTCATCCGGCATCGGCACGTGGAGATCAACAGTCGGTGCGTGGATATCCCGAGTTATGCCGTGGTGCCGGGGGAGGAGATCCGGATCAAGGCGGATGCCCGGGAGAACGGATTCCTCATCGAGGCGATGCAGCATGCCTCGCGCGGGGCGTCGCCCTCCTGGCTCGCGGTCGATCGCGACACGTTCAGCGGCCGGATGCTGGAGCGTCCCACCCGTCCCCACATCCCGATTGCCGCGCAGGAGCAGCTGGTTGTGGAGCTCTATTCGAAGTAGTCGGAGACTGTGGGCCGGATGGTCGCCCCGATTTGGCGATCTCCGCCCCGGTCTGTTTGCAGGTGGTCCGGACCCTGACTTCCGTACGAGCCCACCGCGCGTCAGGGGCGGGGTGGGGCGTTGCCGCGGCGCCGCCGCGGCATGACCGAGCACAGGTGATTTCCAAATGCCACAAGCGATCGACCTGAAGGGTCTCGTTCTTCCGCAGCTTGTCGAAGTGCACAAGCGCGATGACAATCCGAACGTCGCGGAATTCCGCGTCCAGCCGCTCGAGCGCGGGTACGGCCACACACTGGGCAATGCCATGCGGCGTGTCCTGCTGTCGTCGCTGCGCGGCGCCGCGGTCTGGGGTTTCCGCATCGACGGGGTGGTTCACGAACATCAGACCATTGCGGGAGTCGTGGAAGACGTCCATCAGATCATCGGTAATCTCAAGACGCTGGTTCTGGCGCTCTCCGATGGGGTCGAGGATGCGGTGTTGCGCATCCACAAGTCGGCTGGCGGCGCGGTCACCGCCGGTGATATCGAGGAGGGCTCGTCGGCGCGCATCCTCGATCCGCGCCATCATCTGTTCACCTTCCAGGACGATCGCGACATCAACGTCGAGCTGTATGTGAACAAGGGGCGTGGTTACGTCGATGCGGATCAGCATGTGGTCGACAAGGCGCTGCCGGTGGACGTGGTGCGGATCGACGCCATCTACAATCCGGTCCGCCGCGCCAACTTCACGGTGGCTGAGACCCGCGTGGGCCAGCGCACGGACTACGACCGGCTCACCCTCACCGTCGAGACCAACGGGACGATTTCCGCCGAGGAGGCCGTGAGCTACGCCGCGGCCCTGGCGCAGACGCACTTCCAGTACTTCGCTGGCTTCGGATCCAGCACCTCGGCCGCGGTCACCGTGGGTGGGGATGCGGCAACCGGCGACGCTGCCAGGCTGGCGCAACTCTTCAAGACACCGATCGACGATCTGGATCTGTCCGTTCGCTCGGTGAACTCGCTCAAGAACTCGAACATCCGCACACTGGGCGATCTGGTCCGCCAGACCGAGAGCCAGATCCTGCAGGTGAAGAATTTCGGCAAGAAGTCGCTGCAGGAGATCGCGGCGCTGCTCGAGAAGCAGGGGCTCGCCTTCGGGATGCGGTACGAGGAGAACGGTGAAGGCGTCCGGATCCTCGATTACGGCACACCGGCCAGCCGCGCCGCGGAGAACGCTCCGGACGACGAGGAGGATTTGCCGTTATGAGGCATCGCAAGGCGGGGCGTCAGCTCCGCCGCACCAGCGAACAGAAGCTGGCCCTGATGCGGAGTCTCGCCACCTCGCTCATCGAGCATGGCGCGATCGAGACCACCGAAGCCAAGGCCAAGGAGCTGCGGCCGTTCGTGGAGAAACTGATCACGAAGGCGCGGAGCGGGACGCTGCATGACCGCCGGATGGCGGGACGCCACGTCCACAAGCGCGCCGCGGCGGACCGCCTCTTCCAGGAACTCGGACCGCGGTTCGTGAAGCGGCCGGGCGGGTACACACGCATTCTGAAGATCGGCCACCGCAAGGGCGACGGCGCGGAGATGGCCCGGATCGAGCTCATGGAGGGATGAGGCATGGCCATCAATCGCAGCCGGTGCTTCTATTGCGGGAAGGGTGTTGCCTTCGGAAACAACGTCTCCCACGCGAACAATCGGACGCGACGCACCTGGCGGCCCAATCTGCAGGTGGCGCGGGTGCTGATCGAGGGCAAGGCGACGAGGATACGGGTGTGCACCCGGTGTCTTCGCGGAGGAAAGGTCCAGCGGGCGCCGCGCGCCCCCCGCGTGGCGTGATCGGTCGCGCCTGCAATCGGCCACGGGGGAGCGCGTTAGGCGCTCCCCTTTTTCGTATCGGCCCGGGAGCGCGTCGGAGCGCACCCGGCGCCAGTCTCACCGCGCCGTCTCATCTCGCATCGCAATGGATTCCCGCGTAATCTCTGACATCGCCACTCCAGCGACCGCCGGCCGTCGCGCCCGATGCCGACAGCCCTGATCACCGGAATCTCGGGCCAGGACGGCACGTATCTCGCCGAGCATCTCCTGCACCTCGCGTACGAGGTGGCCGGGACCAGCCGGGACGTCGCAGCTGCCGCGGACCGGCTCCCGGGATCCCTTCGTACGAGCGTAGCGCTGCACCAGGCGTCGCTCCTCGACGCGGACGGGCTGTCCCGGGTGGTGCGGAAGGTCCGGCCCGACGAAGTCTACAATCTCGCCGGGTCGTCGCACGTGGGGCGGTCATGGCAGGACGTGGTTGCGGTCGGTGACACCAATGCGCTGGGGGTGGCCCGCCTCCTCGAGGCCGTCCGCCTTGGCGCGTCCGGGGCGCGCGTGTTCCAGGCGAGCTCCTGCGAAATATTCGGGGACTCCGACCGTCCGCTCTCCGAAGTGTCACCCCTGGGGCCGTCATCCCCCTACGCCATCGCCAAACAATACGGACATGTCCTCGCCGGGGCGTACCGGCGTTCGCAGGGGCTTCGCGTCGCGTCAGGCATCCTGTTCAACCACGAGAGTCCGCGTCGGGACCCCTCATTCGTAAGCCGCAAGATCACGCGGGGCGCGGCGCGCATCGCCCGGGGTCTCGAGACCACCCTCGCCCTCGGCAACCTGGACGTGACCCGCGACTGGGGATTTACGGGCGATCATGTACGCGCGATGCACCTCATGCAGCAGCACGACCCGCCGGAGGACTTCGTGATCGGGACCGGAGAGGGGCACACGGTGCGTGAGTTCTGCGAGGCCGCATTCCGGGCCGTGGGGCTCGACTATCGCGAGCACGTCACCGTCGACGAACGCTTGGTGCGGTCCGGCGAGGCACCGGCGCGCGTGGCCGACGCTTCCCGGGCGCGCACGAGACTTGGGTGGACTCCGAAGGTATCTTTCGCGGAGCTTGTCGCGATGATGGTGAGCGCGGACATGCAGACCCTTGACGCCTGAGTGCCTGTGACAGCCCTTCGACGGCGACCCGCCATGGAGGACTGCGCGTGTGAAGAACGCACGCGCAGTTCGCGCTGTGTCGCCCGGTGCGATTCCTCGTGCGCGACCGGACATGCCCAAACGCGCTGATCTCCACCGTATTCTGGTGATCGGATCGGGACCGATCGTGATCGGTCAGGCGGCGGAGTTCGACTACTCGGGCACCCAGGCCACACGAGCGTTGCGCGAGCTCGGGTACGAGGTCGTTCTCGTGAACTCCAATCCGGCGACGATCATGACGGATCCGGAGATCGCGGACCGGACCTACCTGGAGCCGGTCACGCCGGAGTACGTGGAACTGGTGATTGCACGCGAGCGGCCGGACGCGCTGCTCCCCACCATGGGCGGGCAGACCGGACTCAACGTCGCGATGCGCCTGGCGGAGAGCGGGGTGCTGGAGCGCTACGGGGTTGAGCTGATCGGCGCCAAGGCGCGCGCCATCAGGCTGGCCGAGGATCGCGAGGAATTCGCGACCGCCATGCAGCGGATCGGCCTCGCCGTCCCTGCGGGGCGGATCGCGCGGTCGTGGGAAGACGCGCAACAGATCACCGAATTCACGGGCTTCCCCGCGATCATCCGGCCGTCCTATACGTTGGGCGGTTCGGGAGGGGGCGTGGCGTATAACCGCGAGGAGTACGAGACGATCGTGCGCCGCGGACTCGCCGAATCGCCCGTCGGTCAGGTGTTGATCGAGCGCAGCCTGCTCGGCTGGAAGGAGTTCGAGCTGGAGGTGATGCGGGACTTCGCGGACAACGTGGTGATCGTCTGCTCGATCGAGAACCTCGACGCCATGGGTATCCATACCGGCGACTCCATTACCGTGGCGCCGGCGATGACGCTGACCGATCGCGAGTACCAGGTCATGCGCGATGCCGCGTGCGCGGTGATCCGCGAAATTGGCGTCGAGGCCGGCGGCTGCAACATCCAGTTCGCCATCAGCCCGCAGAACGGCGAGATGGTGGTGATCGAGATGAATCCGCGGGTGTCGCGGTCATCGGCTCTCGCGTCGAAAGCCACCGGGTTTCCGATCGCCCGTATCGGGGCGATGCTCGCGGTGGGACTGCGTCTGGACGAGATCCCGAACGACATCACCCGGACCACACCGGCCTCGTTCGAGCCGGTGCTGGATTACGTCGTGGTGAAGTGTCCCCGGTTCGCGTTCGAGAAGTTCACCAATGTGAGCCCGCATCTCACCACCCAGATGAAGTCCGTAGGTGAGTCGATGGCTATCGGGCGCACGTTCAAGGAGGCGTTCCAGAAGGGCCTGCGCGCCCTCGAAATCGGGCGCGCCGGCTGGGTCGTGGGAGAACGTGCGGCGGACGACCGGCTCCCGGACGACTCCCTGGAATCGCTGCGCGGGGCCCTGGCACAGCCGACCCCCGAGCGCGTCTTCCAGATCAAGCGCGCGCTCCTCGCCGGCGTCCCGGCGGCGCAGCTGCACGAGCTCACCGCTATCGACCCGTGGTTCCTCGAGCAGCTCGGCGAGCTGGTGGAGGCCGAGCGGTCCTATGCAGCGCTGGCCGCGGTGGGAGAGGAAGAGGTCCGCGAGATGAAGCGAATGGGATTCTCCGACCGACAGATGGCTGAACTGCGCGGCGAGACTGAGGACGAGGCCCGCGAGCGGCGGTGGGGCCTCGGCGTGCGCCCTGCCTACAAGATGGTCGATACCTGCGCCGGAGAATTCCCGTCCTCGACGCCGTACCTCTACAGCAGCTACGACGACGAGAGCGAGGCGCCGCGCACGGAGCGCCGCTCGATCATCATTCTGGGCAGCGGCCCGAACCGCATCGGCCAGGGAGTGGAGTTCGACTACTGTTGCGTGCGGGCCGTGATGGCGCTGCGGGAGCAGGGATTTGAGGCGATCATGATCAACTCGAATCCCGAAACAGTGTCGACCGACTACGATGTTTCCGACAAGCTGTACTTCGAGCCGCTGACGCTCGAGGACGTGCTCGAGATCGTGCATCGCGAGCAACCGATCGGCGTGATCGTGCAGCTCGGCGGTCAGACGCCGCTCAAGCTCACCCGGCCGCTGGAGGCGGCGGGGGTTCGCGTCCTCGGCACCTCGCCCGATGCGATCGACGTCGCCGAGGATCGGAAGCGGTTCGAGCAGATCGCGCGGGACCTCGGAATCCGGCAGCCGGAGAACGGCACCGCATTCAGCGTGGACGAGGCGGCGGCCGTCGCCGACCGCATCGGCTTCCCGGTGCTGGTGCGCCCCTCCTACGTCCTGGGCGGCCGGGCGATGCAGATCGTGTACGACGAGCCCTCGCTGCGGGGATATTTCGAGACGGCGGCGCGGGTCAGCGAGGAGCGTCCGGTGTTGATCGACCGGTTCCTCGAGGATGCGTTCGAGGCCGACGTGGACGCGATCGCCGACGGCACGCGCGTGGTGATCGGCGGCGTGATGCAGCACATCGAGGATGCCGGCATCCACTCCGGCGACTCGGCCTGTGTGCTCCCGCCGTATCTGATCGAGGAACGGCATATCGACGCGATGAAGGCGCACACCGTGGCGCTGGCCCAGGCGCTGGGGGTGGTCGGGCTGATCAACGTGCAGTTCGCGGTCAAGCACGGCGTGGTGTACGTGCTCGAGGTGAACCCCCGCGCCAGTCGCACCGTGCCTTTCGTGTCGAAGGCGATCGGCGTGCCGCTCGCCTCGGTGGCGGCACGGGTGATGGCCGGCGAGACGCTCGACGCGATTGGCTTCACCCGGGAAATCGTGCCGCCGTATGTGTCGGTCAAGGAGGCGGTCTTCCCGTTTACCAAGTTCCGCGAGTTCGATCCGCTGCTGGGGCCCGAGATGCGCTCCACCGGCGAGGTGATGGGCATCTCGGATTCGTTCGGGAGCGCCTTCGCCAAGGCACAGCTGGCGGCCGACAACGCCTTGCCGCTCGAGGGGGCGATTTTCATCACCGTGAACGATCCCGACAAGCCGACGGTGACCCCGATCGCCCGACGGTTCCAGGAGATGGGATTCACGCTCTATGCCACCGACGGCACCCGCCGGTATCTGCGCGGACGCGGCATCGCGGTGGAGGCCGTGCGCAAGCTGCACGAAGGGCGGCCGAACGGTATCGATCTGATGGTCAACGGTCAGGTGCAGCTCCTGATCAATACGCCGTTAGGCAAGCACGCCCAGTACGACGACTACCAGCTGCGGCGGACGGCCATCGCCCAGCGCCTGTCGTATACCACCACCATGTCGGCGGCCAGCGCGGCATGCGACGCGATTCTCGCCTTGCGGTCGCGGAGGCCCGTGGTGCGCTCGCTGCAGGAGTGGCACGAGGTGGTGCGCGCGAGCAGCGACGCGGGACTGTCGGGTGCCGAGGCAGGCGCGGCGGCGCCGCGGTCCGATGGCAGTCCGGCGCGCGCCGATGCTGTACCGTCCGCGTCAGCGCTCCCCGTCGCGCGGCGCGCCCCGCTGACCATCGAGGGCGCACCGTGAGCCCTCAAGCGCCGCCATTCATCCATCCCAGCTCATTCGTGGATGAAGGGGCCATCGTGGGAGCCGGCACCAGGATCTGGCACTTCTGCCACGTGATGCCGGGGGCGGTGATCGGTGAGCGCTGCAACCTCGGTCAGAACGTGGTGGTGATGCCGGGCACCCGGATCGGCAACAACGTCAAGGTCCAGAACAATGTCTCGATCTACGAGGGCGTGGTGCTCGAGGATGACGTGTTCTGCGGGCCGTCGATGGTGTTCACCAACGTGCTCAATCCCCGAAGCCACGTATCGCGGAAGCACGACTACCGCCAGACGCTGGTGCGTCGCGGCGCGACCATCGGGGCCAACGCCACGGTGGTGTGCGGCGTGACGCTGGGAGAATTCGCGTTCGTGGGCGCCGGCGCGGTAGTGACGAAAGACGTGCCGGCGTACGGCCTGGCCGTGGGAGTCCCCGCAAAGCGGGTGGGGTGGGTGTGCGAATGCGGCGAGGTCCTTCGCGTGCCTGGGGACGGCGGCCGGGCAGCGGAGGACGGGAGCGTGGAAGCAGTGCGGGGCCGCACGAGGGCTGAAACGTCGGCCCGCGCCATCTCCTGCAGCGTGTGCGGCCGCCAGTACACCCTCGGCCACGAGACGCTCACGCCGGCGGGCGGGCGATGAGCCCGGGCACGCCGGTCCGCATCGCGCTGGTTGGTTGCGGTCGCATCAGCCGGACCCACTTCGAAGCGATCGGCAAGCTCCCCGGGCTGGTGCTGGCCGGGGTGTGCGACATCATCGAACAGCGCGCCCGGGCGGCGGGTGACGCCAACGGCGTTCCCTGGTTCTCCGACTACGCGACGATGCTCGACCAGGTCGCATGTGAAGCGGTCGCGGTGTGCACACCGTCGGGGCTGCATCCGGAGCACGGCGTGATGGCCGCGCGCGCCGGACGGCACGTGGTTGTCGAGAAGCCGATGGCTATTTCGCTGGCCGGTGCGGACGCGCTGATGCGGGCCTGTGACGACGCCGGCGTGCAACTGTTCGTGGTGAAGCAGAATCGGCTGAACCCGGCGGTGCAGCTCCTGAAACGCGCCATCGATCGAGGGCGGTTCGGGCGGATCTACCTGGCAAACACCACCGTTCGCTGGGCACGACCGCAGGAGTACTACGATCAGGCGCCGTGGCGCGGAACCTGGGCGCTGGACGGCGGCGCCCTGATGAACCAGGCCTCCCATTACGTGGATCTGATCCAGTGGCTGGCGGGGCCGGTCGAGGGCGTAATGGCCGGCGCCGCGACCCTGGGCCGCCGCATCGAGGCCGAAGACACCGCTGTCGTCCTGCTGCGGTTTCGATCGGGGGCGCTCGGGGTCATTGAAGTCACGATGCTCACCTACCCGCGGAATCTGGAGGGTTCGATCACCCTCCTGGGCGAGAAGGGGAGCGTCAAGATCGGCGGGACAGCGGTGAACCGCGTGGAGCACTGGATGTTCGCGGACTACGATGATGACGACAAACTCGTCGAGGCGGCGACCACCAATCCACCTGACGTCTATGGGTTCGGGCACGCCGGATACTACCGGAACGTGCTGGCGGTCATCCGGGGCGAAGCCCGGGCCGACACGGATGGCCGCGAAGGACGCAAGTCGCTCGAGCTGATCGTGGCGGCGTACGAATCGGCCCGGACCGCGCATGAGGTTCACCTGCCACTGCACGCGGGCGACTGATTCCGCGTCTGTCCGACCCGGATCCAACCGCCAGGCCGTACCTCTCACTCCTGACCCACATGCCAGTACCGCTTCTCGATCTTCGCGCCCAGCACGCTGCCATCAAGGATGACGTCACCGACGCCGCGATGCGCGTGGTGGCCGAACAACGGTTCATTCTCGGTGAGCCCGTCGTCCGGCTGGAAGGCGAGGTCGCCGCCCTGTCTCATACCGAGTTCGCCGTCGGCTGCGCCAGCGGCACCGATGCGATCCTCCTGGCGCTTCGCGCGCTTGATATCGGGCCAGGCGACGAGGTGATCGTCCCGCCGTTCACGTTCTTTGCTACAGCCGGAGCGGTCCACAACGTCGGCGCCCAGCCGGTGTTCTGTGACATCGAGCCCGACACCTTCAACCTGTCGCCCGAAGCCGCGGTGGCGGCCAGGACCTCGCGGACCCGGGCAGTGATTCCCGTTGACCTGTTCGGTCAGATGGCGGCCATCGAGCGCGTCTGGGCCATGTTGCCGGGGATTCCCATTATCGAGGACGCGGCGCAGTCGATCGGTGCCAGCCGTACGATCGACGGACGCCGTGTGATGGCGGGTGAAGCCGCGACCATGGGAACCCTCAGCTTCTTTCCGTCGAAGAACCTCGGGGCCTGGGGGGACGGCGGCATGATCGTGACCCGTGACGCGGCGCTGGCGGATCGCCTCCGGCGGCTGCGGATGCATGGGGGGGCAAAGATGTACTTTCACGACGAGGTGGGCTTCAACAGCCGGCTCGACGCGCTGCAGGCGGCCGTGCTCTCGGCCAAACTGCCGCACCTTGCCCGCTGGAGCGCCGGACGGCGGGCCAATGCCGCCTACTATGCTTCCGCGCTCGAGGACCTCGCCGAGGTGCGCCCGCCGGTGGTGGATCCGGCGAACGAGTCGATCTACAATCAGTTCACGCTGCGCGTGGAGCGCCGGGATGCGCTGCAGGCGTATCTCAGGGAACGTGGTATCGGCACCGCCATCTACTATCCGCTTCCCCTCCATCTCCAGCCCTGTTTTGCGCACCTGGGCTATCGGGAAGGCGCTTTCCCCGAATCCGAGCGGGCGGCGCGCGAGGTGCTGTCGCTACCGATCTTTCCCGAGCTTACGCACGATCAGCTGGATGAAGTCATTGGCGCGATTCGTGCCTTCTACGGGCGCTGAGCGTCCCTACATCGGTGAACCTTGTGCCCGAACCAGGAATGAAAAACCAGCTGCTGTCGAAGATCCAGGATCGTCGCGCGGTGGTGGGCGTGGTGGGTCTCGGATACGTGGGCCTTCCGCTGGCGATGGAGTTCGCCGGCGCGGGCTTTCGTGTGATCGGTTACGACGTGAGCGACGCGTGCGTGCGCCGGCTCTGCGCGGGAACCTCCCACATTCAGGACGTCCCGAGCGCCGCGGTGGCCCAGCACGTCGCGTCCGGCCGGTTCCAGCCCACCACCGATGCCTCGCGCCTGCGCGAGTGCGATGCCATTTCGATCGCGGTCCCGACGCCGCTGTCGAAGACGCGCGATCCGGACATGAGCTATGTCAACGCGGCCACCGACACGGTGGCGCAAAACAGCCATCCGGGCATGGTCATCGTGCTCGAGAGCACGACCTATCCGGGAACGACGCGGGAAGTGCTGCAGCCGCGTCTCGAGCAGGCCGGTCGGCAGGTCGGCGAGGACGTCTTTCTCGCCTTCAGCCCCGAACGGGTGGACCCGGGAAATCCGACCTGGCACACGAAGAACACGCCCAAGGTGGTGGGCGGGTTGACGGCGGCGTGCACCGAGGTCGCGGTCGCGCTGTATTCGGCGTGCATCGATACGGTCGTGGCGGTGACCAGTGCCGAGGCCGCGGAGCTCGTCAAGCTGCTGGAGAACACGTTTCGCGCGGTCAACATCGGCCTGGTGAACGAGATGGCGATCGTGTGCGACAAGCTGGGGGTCAACGTGTGGGAAGTGATCGACGCCGCCGCGACCAAGCCGTTCGGGTTCATGAAATTCACGCCGGGGCCGGGGATCGGCGGGCACTGCATCCCGCTCGACCCGCACTACCTCGCGTGGAAGATGCGTACGCTGAATTACAAGACGCGATTCATCGACCTGGCGAGTGAGATCAACAGCGACATGCCGGAGTTCGTGGTGCGGAAAGTGGCGCGCGCCCTCAATCGCGAGCGGAAGTCGGTGAACGGCAGTCGCATTCTGGTCCTGGGCGTCGCGTACAAGAAGGACATCGACGACATGCGGGAGAGTCCGGCGCTCGACGTGATCCGGTTGCTGGAGGAGCGGGGAGCGAAGGTGGATTTCCACGATCCCTGGGTCGCGATGTTTCGCGAGGATGGGCAGGTGCGCGAGGGCGTACCGCTCACCAGCGAGCGGTTGCGGCAATCGGATGCGGTGGTGATCGTGACCGACCATTCGCGGGTCGACTACCAGGCAGTGGTCGACCACGCGTCGCTGGTCATCGATACCCGCAACGCCACTGCGCGCGTGAAGCCGTCGAGCGCGCGCGTGGTGCAACTCGCGGCCCCGGAGCGCGTGCCGGCATGACCTGGCGGCCCGGGTCCGCGCCACGAATCGAGGTGCCGGCGTGAACATCTCGGTCATCGGGACGGGATACGTGGGGCTGGTGGTGGGGGCGTGCCTGGCGGAAACCGGCAACGACGTGATCTGCGCCGATCTGGATGGACGCAAGATCGATTCGCTCAAGCAGAACGTGATCCCGATCTACGAGCCGGAGCTCGAGACCCTGGTGGAGCGGAATCAGCGCCAGGGGCGCCTCGGGTTCACGGCCGACATCGCCGCGGCGATCGCCCGTGCCGACGTCGTCTTCATCGCGGTGGGGACCCCGCCTGACGAGGACGGGTCGGCCGATCTCCGGCACGTGCTCGACGTCGCCGACCAGATCGGTCGTCACATGACGCGCGAGATGGTGATCGTCACCAAGTCCACCGTGCCGGTGGGGACCGCCGCCAAGGTGAGCGCGGCGGTGGCCCAATACGCCCGGCACCCGTTTCACATGTGCAGCAATCCCGAGTTCCTCAAGGAAGGCGCGGCGGTCGACGACTTCATGAAGCCCGATCGGGTGGTGCTCGGCGTCGAGTCGGATCACGCCCGCAGCGTAATGGCCGAGTTGTACGCGCCGTTCGTTCGCACCGGGAAGCCGATCATCTTCATGGACATCGCATCGGCGGAAATGACCAAGTACGCTGCCAACGCGATGCTCGCCACCCGCATCTCGTTCATGAACGAGATCGCAAACCTCTGCGAGCGCGTCGGCGCCAATGTCGACCTGGTGCGGAAGGGGGTGGGGAGCGACACGCGCATCGGATCCTCGTTCCTGTTTCCCGGGCCGGGGTACGGCGGATCGTGCTTCCCGAAGGACGTGAAGGCACTGATCCGGACCGGGCGCGAGTTCGACCGGCCATTGGGGGTGCTCGAGTCGGTGGAGGTGGCGAACGAGCGGCAGAAGCACCGGCTGTTCGAGAAGCTGCAGTCTGCGCTGGGGACGGGATTGGGGACCTCCCACGTCGCGCTCTGGGGGCTGTCGTTCAAGCCCAACACCGATGACATGCGGGAGGCGCCGTCGCTGGTCCTCATCGAGGCGGTGCTGGCGACGGGTGCCACCATCACCGCCCACGACCCCGCGGCGATGGATGCGGCGCGGCGACACATCGGCGCGCGAATCACCTACGCGTCCTCGAACTACGACGCCCTGACCGGTGCCGACGCACTGGTCGTGGTCACCGACTGGAACGAGTACCGGCACCCCGACTTCGGGCGCATCAAGACGGCGTTGCGCCAGCCGATCATCGTCGACGGCCGGAACCTGTACGACGCGACCAAGCTCCGGAACCTCGGGTTCCGATACTTCTCGATCGGGCGGGGCGGCGAATGAGAGTCGTCATCACCGGGGCGGCGGGGTTCCTCGGCTCGCACCTCAGCGACCGGTTCCTCGCCGACGGGCATCGGGTGGTGGGCATCGACAACTTCGTGACCGGGAACCCGGACAACATCGCCCACCTGATGGGACGACCGGACTTCGAGTTCTTCCGGCACAACGTCTCGACCTACATGTACGTCGCCGGACCGGTGGACGGCGTGCTCCACTTCGCGTCTCCCGCCAGCCCGGTGGATTACCTGGAACATCCGATCGCCACGCTCAAGGTCGGGGCGTTAGGCACGCACAACGCGTTAGGCCTCGCCAAGGCCAAGGGGGCTCGCTTCTTCCTGGCGTCCACCTCCGAGGTCTACGGCGACCCGCTGGTCCATCCGCAACCCGAGTCGTACTGGGGCAACGTCAATCCGATCGGGCCACGGGGCGTGTACGATGAAGCCAAGCGCTTTGCCGAAGCCATGACCATGGCGTACCACCGGGTGCACGGTCTCGACACGCGGATCGTCCGGATCTTCAACACCTACGGTCCGCGCATGCGGCCGCGCGACGGCCGAGTGGTGTCGAACTTCATCATTCAGGCGCTGGGCGATGAGCCGATCACGATCTATGGCGACGGCAGCCAGACCCGCTCGTTCTGCTACGTCGACGACGAGATCGATGGCATCTACCGACTCTTCCAGCACGGCACGGCGGCCCCGACCAATGTCGGGAATCCCGACGAGTACACCGTGCGGCAGCTGGCTGAGCTGGTCGTGGACCTCACCGGGACCACCTCCCCGATCCACTACGAGCCCCTGCCGGTCGATGATCCCAAGGTGCGCAAGCCCGACATCTCCAGGGCCAGGGAGACGCTCGGCTGGGAACCACGGGTCCCGCTCCGCGAGGGCGTGACGCGAACCATCGAGTACTTCCGGTCGCTTGGCCCCGGCGCCCGACGCCCGCGAAGCGCCTGACGCCGACCGGGGCGTTCGCCGCCGCCCCAGCGGGACGAAGCTCGAATGATGCCGGCCCGGCGGACGAGGAACCCGGGGCACGTGCATGGCCGGGTGAGCACCCCCCTCGCGCGCCGCGTTATGTTTCACGTTTGCCCACGCCCGTGCGTTGCACGCGGGGAGCGCGATGAACCGTTTGCAATAGCATCGGGTACTCACAACCCGCCATGGTCCGACACCGCAAGATTCCGAACGCCGGCCTGGTCGGCATCGCCTGGATGCTGGCGTGCGCATCGTCGTTCAAAGTCAGTCAGTTTCCCACCAGCGAATCGCTCTATGCGGCCGGGGTTCGCCAGTTTCAGGCCCGGCATTGGGGCAACGCGATTCAGGTCTTCGAGAAGCTCACCCTCGAGCTGCCGGTCCGCGACACGCTGCTTCCGCGATCGCACTTCTATCTCGGCGAGGCGCACGCGCGGCGTGGCGAGCATCTCCTGGCCGCGCAGGAATATCTGCGACTGTCGGAGAGTTTTCCGACCGACTCGCTGGCGGCCGATGCCCAGTATCAGGCCGGACTGGAGTACCAGTTATTGTGGCGCCGACCGGACCTCGACGCGAAGTACGGTGGTGCAGCCCTGGCCACGTATCAGACCATGCTCTCCCTGTATCCGGACAGCCCGCTTCGCGATTCGGCGCTCAAGCAGATCGGGATTCTGAGCGAGCGATACGCCACCAAGGACTACCAGACCGGCATGTACTACCTTCGGCGCAAGGCGTACGACCCGGCCCTCATCTACTTCCGCAGCGTGGTCGATCGCTATCCCGATACCGCGCGCGTGCACGACGCCTACCTGCGGCTCGCGGAAGTCTATGACCGCATCAAGTACAAGCAGGACAAGGCGGAAGTCTGCGCGACGCTGCACGAGCGATATCCGCGCGACGGGGACGTGTCGTCCGTGTGCGGCCCGCCGGTGACCGAGGCGACGCCGCCCCGCCCGCCTTCCGCGCGCGATTCGCCCTGACCAGTGCGTCTCGGGCTCTTCGGCGGGTCGTTCGATCCGCCGCACATCGGACATCTGCTGGCTGCGACCGACGCCTGGGAGGTGCTGGCACTCGACCGCGTGGTCTTCATTCCGGCCGCCCAGCAACCGCTGAAGCAGTCGCGGGAGGCCGCTCCCGCCGAGGCCCGGCTCGCCATGCTCCACGCGATGGTGGATGGAGACCGGCGATTCTCGGTGGACACGATCGAAATCGAGCGGAAGGGGCTATCTTACACGGTGGATACGCTGCAGTGGTACGCCACGCATCACCCTGATGCGGAGCGGTTCTTTTTCATCGGATCGGACGCGTTGCAGAGTCTGGAGTCATGGCGCGAGCCGGCGCGGATCGTCAGCCTGGCGCGGCTCGCCGTGCTGACGCGTGCTACCGACGCGGCACCAGTGACGCCCGCGCTGATCCGGGACCGCGTGCGGACGCTGGCGGGTGAGGGCGGGGCCCCGCGCGAGCCGGTCCTCGTCGGCGCGCGGCGCGTCGATGTCTCGTCCACCGAGATCCGTGCACGGATCCGGGCGGGCCGGTCGGTGCGCGGATTCGTCGTGGACGATGTCGCCCGCTACATCGAGTCGAGCGGGCTGTACCGATAAGGGGCACGAATGCTCAAGCAGGTAGCCGGAAAGCTCTTCGGATCGCGACACGAGCGCGAGCGTCGCCGGATTCAACCCATTGTCGACGAGATCAACGCGCACTACGCGCGGTTGCAGGGAGTGTCCGATGACGAGCTGCGGGGTCAGACCGCCAAGCTCCGGGGCATCCTGCACGACCGCACCGAGGCACTCGAGCGCCGCGTCGCCGAGCTGAAGGAACTCAAGAAGATCACCAAGGATCCGGCCGACCGGGACCGGCTGGACAACGACCTCACAGGGGTCGACGGGCGGGGCGGGGTGGATGCCGAACTGCGAAAGGTGATTGCCGACACGCTCGACCAGATCCTGCCCGAGGCGTTCGCCACGGTCCGGGAAGCGGCCCGCCGCTTGTTAGGCACCACGATAACGGTCACCGGCCGCGAGATGGCCTGGGATATGGTTCCGTATGACGTCCAGCTGATGGGCGGCATCGAGCTCCATCTGGGGCGCATCGCCGAGATGGCCACCGGCGAAGGCAAGACGCTGGTGGCGACGCTGCCACTGTACCTGAACGCGTTACCGGGAAAAGGCTCGCATCTGGTCACGGTCAACTCGTACCTGGCGCGTCGCGACTCGCAATGGATGGGCCATGTGTATGAATACCTGGGCCTCACCGTCGGGTGCATCGATGACACCGAACCGGGGAGCCCGGCCCGCCGCGCCGCCTACGAGTGCGATATCACCTACGGCACCAACAACGAATTCGGCTTCGATTATCTGCGCGACAACATGGTGATCTCGCTGGACCAGCGGGTGCAGAAGACCCACTGGTACGCGATCGTGGACGAAGTGGACTCCGTGCTGATCGACGAAGCCCGAACGCCGCTGATCATCTCGGGTCCGGTGGGCAACGAAAACGACGAGATGTTCGCGGACCACAACAGCGCGGTCGAGCGGATGTTCCGCCGGCAGACCGAGGTGGTGAACGCGCTGGTGGGTGAGGGCGAACGCGCGCTGGAAACGGGCGACCAGGCGGCGGCGGCCCTGGCGCTGTACAAGGCGCAGCTCGGCCATCCGAAGAACAAGCGGCTGCTCAAGTCCATGCAGGAGCCCGGCGTGAAGCAGCTGGTGAACCGGATGGAGCTGGACTATCTGGCGGACCGGAAGGTGTCGCCGAACAAACAGCAGTACCGGGAGCTGGAGAACGACCTGTACTTCGTGCTGGACGAGAAGGGCCACACCGTGCACCTCACCGATCGGGGTGTCGACGCGCTCTCGCCGTCCGATCACGACCAGTTCGAGCTCCCCGATATCTCCACCGAAATCCACCGGATCGAACACGACGGAGAGATGTCGCCGCAGGAAAAGCTCGACGCGCGGAAGTCGATCGAGACCGAATACGCGATGAAGAGCGAGAAGCTCCACATCGTCCACCAGCTCCTGCGGGCGCACGCGCTCTACGAGAAGGACGTCAACTACGTGGTCCAGGATGGCGAGGTCCTGATCGTCGACGAGTTCACCGGCCGTACCATGCCGGGCCGCCGCTGGTCGGAGGGGCTGCACCAGGCGGTGGAAGCCAAGGAGAGCGTGAAGGTCAAGGGCGAGACGCAGACGCTCGCGACCATCACCATCCAGAACTACTTCCGCATGTACGAAAAGCTCGCCGGCATGACCGGCACCGCCGAGACCGAGGAGACCGAATTCCACCAGATCTACAAGCTCGACGTGGCGGTGATCCCGACCAACCGCCCGGTGATCCGCGACGACCGGCAGGACCTCGTCTTCAAGACCCGGCGCGAGAAATACAACGCGATCGTCGAGGAAACGCGGCGACTGCACGACCTCGGCTACCCGGTACTGGTCGGGACGGTGAGCGTGGAGGTGTCGGAAACGCTGTCGCGCATGTTCAAGCGCGCCGCCCTGCCGCACAGTGTACTCAACGCGAAGTACCACCAGCGCGAGGCCGAGATCGTCGCCAATGCCGGCCAGCCGGGTGCGGTGACAATCGCGACCAACATGGCCGGTCGCGGAACCGACATCAAACTCGGGGCCGGCATCACCGTGTCGAAGCCCTCCCGCGTCAAGGATCCGGAAGGGAACCCGATCGACGTCGAGGAGTGCGGCGGGTTGCACATCGTCGGCTCGGAACGCCACGAGTCACGTCGCATCGATCGACAGCTGCGCGGTCGGGCCGGCCGCCAGGGCGATCCCGGCGCGTCACAATTCTTCCTCTCCCTGGAAGACGATCTGATGCGGCTCTTCGGCTCGGAGCGCATCGCGCGCCTGATGGACCGGCTGGGTGCCCAGGAAGGGGAAGTCCTTACTCATCCCCTCATCACCCGGTCCATCGAGCAGGCGCAGAAGCGGGTCGAACTGCAGAACTTCCAGGCCCGCAAGCGCCTCCTCGAATACGACGACGTGATGAACCAGCAGCGCGAGGTGATCTACTCGCTGCGCTCGTTCGCCCTCGAGGGGGGGAGGAATTGCGCGGCGAAGCGCTGAAGATGGTCGAGAAGGCCGTGCAAAAGCGCGTGGAGGATTTTGCCGGCGAATACGAAGACGCAAACCAGTGGGATCTGGGGCTCCTGCGGCAGGAACTGCTGATGCACTACCTGCTGGTCGTGCCGGAACTCGAGGCCGACGACTCGCCGACCACCGTGGAAGGTCTGTCGACAGCAGCCCTGGGCGCGGCGCTGAAGGCGTTCGAGGTGAAGGAGACCGGCCTGAACGAGGTGCAGGACGAGACGGGTCAGGGCTTCGCCAGCCGGCTGCTCTCCCTTGTGATGCTCAACGTCCTGGACGAAAAGTGGAAGGACCACCTCTACGACCTCGACCAGCTCAGGGCGGCCATCCACTATCGCTCGTGGGGCCAGAAGGATCCCCTGATCGAGTACAAGCAGGAAGCGTACACGATGTTCGTGGACCTGATGAACGACATCCACACCACGTTCACCGAACGGTTCCTTCGCGCACAGCTCGTATTCGGGCCGCCGACGCCGGCGCCGCAGGGGGACGGCGGTCGTGGCCCCGGGGGCGGCGGCGGTCCTTCCGCCGCACCGCAGCGCCGCTACAACGCGTTAGGCATCCTCGAGGACATCCCGGCCGAAGAGCCGGTGGCCGCCGGTGCGTCGCTGGACGGTGACGGCCAGCAGACGGTGATGGACGTCGCGCCCGACGAGCCGCCAAAGAAGACTGTCTCCGCGCGGCAGGACCCGCTGGTCGTGGGAGCCGGGCGCACGAAGTCGCTTTCGCAGATGGGGAGCACCAGCATCCGCAGCGCGGGCGGCGCGTCCGGCGACGCGAACTGGGCGAGCGTGGGAAGGAACGACCCCTGTCCCTGCGGATCCGGAAAAAAGTTCAAGAAGTGCCACGGGGCGAGCGCGTAGGACGGCAGGAATCCGCAGCCAGGCATCAGTCATCAGCGGTCAGTTCTCAGCAGACACCCGCCAGCGGCAGGTTTCAGCTCACCGCTGTTGGCGAACAGTGCGATCCCGAAGTCTGAGCGTGAAGGCTCTTGTCGCGTCGGGTGACGGAAGTACCGTGCGGCAGCGAACGTGCGATAATGCGTTGATAGTGAACGTGTTATGGCTTGTCTCTGCCAGCCGTCCGGGCAGCCGGTGGTGCTATCCGAGTCCGCCCATCCCGCATCCGTACGGTGCCGGTCCGGGGGATGCCGGTCGCGACGCGCAGATGCGTCGTGCAGTCGTTCGATGACGGCCTTGAGCCGCCGCCAGCGTATCTGTGGCAGTTCCCAACCTGTGAACAAAGCCATGCGTGAGACTCCGCCGGCCCCTTCCCGAAATGCGCCGGTACCACCGGCGCGCACTCTCAGTATTCGCGAGCTCCCCGCGGACGAGCGGCCACGCGAGCGACTCGTGCGCCTGGGTGCATCGTCGTTGAGTGCGATCGAGCTGCTTGCCATCGTGCTGGGTGCGGGTTCCAGAGATCGCCCGGCGCTGCTGCTCGCCCAGGAGATCCTCGCGGGTTCAGGGGGCTCGCTGCGCCGGATCGCATCGCGGCCGATGGCGACTCTCACGACCGTACGCGGCGTTGGCGCCGCCCGGGCTGCGGTTCTGCATGCGGCGCTGGAACTGGGAAGGAGGCTGGGCGCGGAAGTGCGTGACGAGGGCGCCCCGGTGCGGTCTCCGCGCGACGTATTTCTCGCCTTTGCCCCTCGGCTGGAGGACCTTCCGGTCGAGGAATTTCACGTGGCGGTGCTGGATGCCCAGTATCGGCTCGAGCGGGACGTCACCATTACGCGAGGGATTCTCAACTCGTCGCTCGTACACCCGCGGGAGGTCTTCCGGGAGGCGATCGCGGAGCGGGCGGCGGCGATCATCCTGGTGCACAACCACCCCAGCGGGGACCCGACCCCGTCTCCCGACGACCGGTTGGTGACCGAGCAGATGGTATCCGCCGGCCGGCTGCTCGACATTCCGGTTCATGACCATGTAATCATTGGGAGAGGACGCTACACTTCATTTGCGGAGGGCGGGATGCTCTAGACGGAGGCCAAGGGCGTCTCCCCCGACTCGACTCATCTCCGCGAAGGCCGATGGCAACAACGCTGACCGAACTCATCCCCGGCTGGACCGTGGGAGAGGCGCTTTCGGAGCGCCTCGACCTGGACCTGCTCGCGCGTGCGTATCGGTTCAGTGCGCGGGCGCACGAGGGGCAGTTCCGGCGGAACGGCGATCCGTTCGTCACGCACTGCGTAGAGGTCGCCAAGATCCTGGCGGAGCTGCAGCTGGATTCAGCCACGGTCGCCACGGGGCTCATCCACGACGTGGTGGAGGACACCCCGGTCCGGATCGAAGACGTGGAGCGGGAGTTTGGTCCGGAGATGGCCCAGATCGTCGACGGGCTGACCAAGATCGGACACCTGCCGATGCACTCGACCGAGGAGCGCCAGGTCGAGAACTACCGCAAGCTTCTCGTGTCGATCGCCAGGGACGCGCGGGTCATCATCATCAAGCTGGCCGACCGGCTCCACAACATGCGGACGCTGGACTCGCTGCCTGAGGACAAGCAGCACCGCATCGCCCTGGAGACGATGGACCTGTACGCCCCGCTTGCGCACCGCTTCGGTATGGCGAAGATGCGCTGGGAGCTGGAGGATCTGTCGTTCAAGTTCCTCGAGTCCGACGAGTACCGGAAGCTGGCGAAGCTGGTGGCCGCCAAGCGCGCCGAGCGGGAGGCGCTGATCGCGCAACTGCAGGCTCCCCTCGAGCGCGTGCTGAAGGAGGCCGGCATCCCCGACGTGGAGGTGACGGGCCGGGCCAAGCATCTGTGGTCGATCTACAGGAAGATGCAGAAGCGCGAGCGGCCATACGAGGAGATCTACGACCTGCTGGCGATCCGGGTGCTGGTGAATACGGTCCCCGACTGCTACCATGCGTTAGGCGTCATCCACGACGGCTGGACCCCGCTTCAGGAGCGGATCAAGGACTACATCGGGCAGCCGAAGTCGAACGGTTACCAGTCGCTCCACACCACGATCTTCGGACCCGGCAAGCAGCTGTACGAGATCCAGATCCGCACCCGCGACCAGCACCGGACGGCGGAGTTCGGGATCGCGGCGCACTGGCGCTACAAGACCGACGCCAAGTCGGCCGACGAGTTGGACCGCCATCTCCAGTGGTTCCGGGAGGTGCTGAAGCTGCAGCTCGACGCCAAGGATCCCGCGGAGTTCCTGGAATTCCTCAAGCTCGACCTGTACCAGGACGAAATCTTCGTCTTCACGCCGACCGGGGACGTGATCCAGCTGCCCCGGGGGGCGACGCCGATCGACTTCGCGTTCGCGGTCCATACCGAAGTGGGGCTCCACTGCGCCGGGGCCAAGGTGAACGCCAGGATCGCGCCGCTCGCCAGGCAGCTCAGGAACTCGGAGACGGTCGAGATCATCACTTCGCCTAACGCGAAGCCGAGCCGTGACTGGCTGGCGCATGTCCACACCGGACGCGCGCGCCACAAGATCCGGCAGTGGCTGCGGCAGGAGGAGCACCAGTCATCGGAACGGGTCGGGCGCGAGATCCTCGAGCGTGAGGTGCGCAAGCGGCGCCTTCCGAAGCTCAAGGACGACGCCCTCGAGGCCGCGGCCGCCACCTTGAAGCTCACCGACGGCCAGCACCTGATCGCGTCGATCGGCCAGGGAGACCTGAGCGTCGGGCAGGTGCTCAAGCTCCTCTATCCAGAGCAGGAGGGGTCGCCCGACCACCAGCCCAGGGCCACACCGCTCGAGCGGCTGATGGACCGGGTGCGGCTCATGGACCGCATGCGCGGGACCTCGCGCGGCGTGCGCATCCAGGGGGCCGACGGCCTGATGGTGCGCTATGCCCAGTGCTGTCAGCCCGTGCCGGGCGACGCGGTGGTGGGATACGTCACCCGCGGACGCGGGGTGAGCATCCACCGCGCCGACTGCCCCAACCTCCTCCTCCTCGCCCACGAGCCCGAGCGCCGCCTCGAAATCGACTGGGTGGAGCAGGCCGGCGAGCGATTTCTCGTCCGGTTGGTGCTCGAAGGGATCGACCGACGCGGGTTGTACGCCGACGTGGCGGCGGCGGTGAGCGCGACCGGAACCGACATCCGGACGCTGGAACTCCGCTCGGTAGATGGCCGCGTGACGGGCGCGGCGATGGTCGAGGTCGAAAACCTCGCTCACCTGCAGAAGATCATGAAGGCCGCGCGGCGGGTGAAGGGCATCAAGGAAGTCGCGCGCCGCGAGCACATCACGTCCGACGAGTAGTGGACGCCCGCTTCGGCGTCCTGCTGGTGACGGCCCTGGTCGACATGATCGGGTTCGTGCTGGTCATTCCGCTGCTCCCGTTCTACGCCGAGCGGATGGGCGCGAGCAGCGCGCAGATCGGGATTCTGATCGGGATCTTCTCGGTGGCCCAGCTGGTGAGCGCGCCCTGGTGGGGACGGCTCTCGGACCACCGCGGCCGGCGACCGACGTTGCTGGTCGGACTCGGCGCATCGGCGATCGCCTACGTGGTGTTCGGGTTCGCGACGAGCTTCTGGCTGCTGCTCGTGTCGCGGGTTGTGCAGGGACTGGGCGGCGGCACGGTGGGCGTGGTGCAGGCGTATGTCACGGACATCACGCCGCCTGACGAGCGCGCCAAGGCGCTCGGCTGGCTGTCGGCGGCGACGAGTCTCGGAGTCGTCCTCGGCCCCGGGCTGGGGTCGCTGCTGATCGCGGCGTGGGGACCGGCGGCGCCGGGGCTGGGAGCGGCGACGGTGGCCGCGGTGAACATGGGGTTCGCGTGGCGGTACCTGCGCGAATCGCACGATTCCCGCACGGCCCTCACGGGGGAGATGCGGGGACCGCCGCCTCGTCAGGCGATCTGGCGGATCGTGGGCCGGCCGTGGTCGGTTCCGTCCCGCCTCATCTGGACCTACACGATCGCGATCGGCGCTTTCTACGGGCTGCCGGCGGTATTTGCGCAGTTCCTCGAACGGCGGTTCGCGGTGACCGAGCGGACGATCGGCTACTTCTTCATGTGGTTCGGCGCGATGGGGGTGGTCACGCGGCTCCTGCTGCTCGGACCGGCGGTGAAACGGCTGGGCGAGGTGCGGCTGTCTCGGCTCGGGCTGGCGCTGCTGGCTGGGGGCATGGCGCTGTTCGCCGTGTCCGCGAGTTACGGGATGCTGGCGATCGCATGTACCCTGATGCCGTTAGGCACGGCGTTCACCTTTCCCGGGGTGACGGCGTTGCTGTCGCGGGTGGTGCCGAAGGAGAGCCGTGGCCTCTACATGGGGGTGCAGCAGACGTTTGGCGGTGTGGCGCGGGCAGTGTTCCCGTGGTGGGACGGAGTGCTGTTCGATCACGCCGGGATGGCGTCGCCATTTCTGCTTGGCGCGGTCCTCTGCGTGCTGACGATCGGACTGGCGATCGGCCTGGGTGATGCGCGCTGACTGCCGGGTGCTGATGCCGAAGCTGTGTGGACGGTGTTGCTGAACCAGATATGCCATCAATCCGCCGGACTGGATCATCGCGTTCAACGGTGTCCGGTGCGCCTGCGTCGTTGCCTTCACGGCTGTACGTTGGCCGCAGCCACGGCCTCTACGGTGTGCGGGTCGACTGATCCTCGCGTGTCTTCATCTTGGCGCGTGGTAACCCGCCGGACGTCGGACATCGGGGGACGAATGACCATTCAGTTGCGCCGTCAGCGCGCCGAATCCGGCACCAGCTCTTCGGGCGCGCAAGGGCCCGTGTGACACGCCGCGCGACTGCGGCGGCTCTCCGGCGCTGCATATGCTCCCTCCCACTGGTCGCCGGTGTCGGCTGCTACCCGATGCTTTCCCATGACACGCACGTGGAACATGGCGTCGTCTTCACCATGAACGCCGGATTCGAGATCGGCCAGCAGGGCCCGCGGCGGGACTCGACGCGCCATCCGGTGTTCGTCCCTTTCGCCCTCACGGGCCAGATCGCGGCAGGAATCCGCGGCGAGAGCGATTCCACGGCCGCGGTACGTCTCGCCACGGGGATAACCCTCCTGGCGTTCGCGCCCACGATCGATGTGTATGTTGAAGCACCGGCTGCCTTCCTGGGTGACTACGACGCCGGCATCGGCATCGGCGGCCAGCGCCTTCTGATGCCAGTCGTGCTCCCGTACGTCCAGTTCGGACGCCGACTGCCGAATGGCAAGTCCTGGTTTATCACCAACGCGGTCGGCTTCGTGAACAGCGAAGGGCGCAGCGCGCGGCACGCCATCTGGGCACCAACGGCAGCGTACGGCTGGACCGACCGCGGAAACAGGTCCCATCTGTTCGCGACGGGGATCGTCGGAAGACGGGATCCTGACTGCTGGGCCGAAGTGTGTCACGGCTACGCTCCCTCTCAGCGGACCTTTCTGCTGTTCGGCGGCGCCTTCGAGCGCCCGTTCCCCGGGAATCGGCCCGGACCCGTTCGCGCGCGACGAGCCCCGTCGCGCTGAGCCCCGCCGGGCTCCACGCAGGTCGCGTGATACCGAACAAAAACCGGCACGCACACTATATTGAGAGTTCATGCCGCGCGCCGCGTTCGCCCTCCAATCCCCCTTCGAACCTTCAGGCGATCAGCCCAAGGCGATCGCCGAGTTGACGACGGGCCTCGCGCGCGGCGACCGGTTCCAGACACTCCTCGGCGTCACCGGATCGGGAAAGACGATGACCATGGCGCACGTCATCGCCAACCACGGGCGACCCACGCTCGTGCTCTCCCACAACAAGACCCTGGCCGCGCAGCTCTACGGAGAGCTGAAGAGTTTCTTCCCGACCAACGCCGTCGAGTACTTCATCTCGTACTACGACTACTACCAGCCCGAGGCCTACGTCCCGTCGACCGATACATACATCGAGAAGGACGCGTCGATCAACGACGACATCGACCGGCTGCGCCTTCGGGCCACGTCGAGCCTCATGGAGCGCGACGACGTCGTCATCGTCGCCACCGTCTCGGCGATCTACGGACTCGGCGACCCGGTCGAGTATCGCGCGCAGATGGTCATGCTGGAGAAGGGACAGCACATCGCGCGCAACCAGATCCTGCGACAACTGGTGAACATCCAGTATTCGCGCAACGACGTCGCGTTCGATCGCGGCACCTTTCGCGTGCGCGGCGACACGGTCGAGATCTTCCCGGCCTACGAAGAACAGGCCGTGCGCGTGGAGCTGTGGGGCGACGAGATCGAACGGCTCTCCAAGATCAGTCCACTTACCGGAGAGACGATCGCGGTCCTCGATCGCGCCGGCATCTACCCGGCCAAGCATTTCATCACGTCACGGCCGTCGCTCGAGCGCGCGGTGGACGTGATCCGGACCGAACTGGTCGAGCGGCTGATGGTGTTGCGGAACGCCGGGAAGCTGCTCGAGGCGCAGCGACTGGAGTCGCGCACCAACTTCGACATCGAGATGATGCTCGAGATCGGCACCTGCGCCGGCATCGAGAACTACTCGCGTCCGCTCTCCGGACGCGCCGAGGGCGAGCGGCCGGCGTGCCTGCTCGACTATTTCCCTGACGACTTCCTGGTCATCGTCGACGAATCGCACGTCACGCTTCCGCAGGTGCGCGGGATGTACAACGGCGACCGCGCGCGGAAGGAGGTGCTGGTCGAGTACGGCTTCCGGTTGCCGTCGGCCCTCGACAACCGACCACTGATGTTCGACGAGTTCCTCTCGCTCCTTCCGCAGGGGATGATGTTGAGCGCCACGCCCGCCGACCTGGAGCTGGAGCTGTCGCTGGGCGTGGTGGTCGAGCAGATCATCCGTCCCACCGGCCTGGTGGATCCGGAGATCGACATCCGGCCGGTGCGCGGGCAGGTGGACGACCTGCTGAACGAGATCCGGATCCGCGAGCGGCGGGGTGAACGCGTGCTGGTCACGACGCTCACCAAGCGGATGGCGGAAGATCTCACCGACTACCTGCAGCAGATGGGCGTCCGGGTGCGCTACATGCACTCGGACATCGACGCCATCGAGCGGATGGAGATCGTACGCGGGCTGCGGCTCGGCGAGTTCGATGTCCTGGTAGGGATCAACCTGCTGCGGGAGGGCCTGGACCTGCCGGAAGTGTCGCTGGTGGCGATCCTCGATGCGGACCAGGAGGGCTTCCTGCGCAGCGACCGCTCGCTCATTCAGACGGTCGGCCGGGCGGCGCGGCACGTGAGCGGGCGCGCGATCTTCTACGCCGACAGGATGACGGATTCCATGAAGCGCTGTCTCGAGGAGACAGGGCGGCGGCGCGCCATGCAGGTGGAGTACAATACAGCGCACGGGATCACGCCCAGGGGCGTGGTGAAGAGCGTGGAGGAAGTGCGTTTCATTACCCGCGTCGCCGACGCGCGACTCGAGAAGGAAGAACGCGAGGCGCTCCGACGGGTGGCCGAGGCGGGAGCGTCGTACAACGCGGCCGATCTGGACAAGCTGATCACCGATCTCGAGCAGGAGATGCGCATGGCGGCGGCGGAACTCGATTTCGAGACCGCGGCGCGCCTGCGCGACGAGGTCTTCGAGTTGCGCGCGAAACGGGATGCGACGCATTCCCGTCCGCGCGACGCGTTCGCCGCGATCCGGGCGAGTCGATGATGCCGGGGCGCGCGACATGCCCGGCGCCTGTGATACGGCGGCCGTCGTGCCGGGGGTGCGCAGCATGAGCGCGCTTCCGACTGACAAAGCAACGCAGGGGAGTGGGTCGGATCTCACGCTGACCCGGCAGGAACTTGTTGATTGGGGCGAGCGGTTCGGTGCCTCGGCGCGTCCGCCGCTGGTGGTCGCCATTTCCGGCGACCTCGGCGCCGGCAAGACCACGCTGATCCAGGCGATCGGTCGCGGCTATGGCGTTCAGGGCGATGTCACCAGTCCCACGTATGCGCTCGTCCATCAGTACGCCGGCACGCGCAGCGTGGTCTATCACCTGGATCTCTACCGGCTGGACGACGCGTCGGAGCTCACGAACATCGGATGGGACGACGTGGTAAACGCGAACGCGCTGATTCTGGTCGAGTGGCCGGAGCGTGCGGGTCCGCGTCTCCCCGAAGGGGCGGTCCCGATCGCGCTGGCGCACGTGAGCGACGAGCCGGAGCGGCGGCGCCTGACGATGGAGCCCTGAAGATGCTGACGCTCGCGCTCGATGCATCGACCTACCTCGGCACGGTGGCGCTGGTCCGGCCGGGCGTGGTCGTCGGCGCGTCCTCGGCGGCGATGCGTGGCGAGCGCGAAGAGCGATTGCTGCCGGCGATTGCCGAGCTGCTCACGGCGCACGGCATCTCCGTCGATCAGCTCGAGGCGGTAGCGTGCGGATCGGGGCCCGGAAGTTTCACATCGCTGCGGATCGCTGCCTCGATTGCGAAGGGCATCTGCGTGGCGCGAACGCTCCCGCTGTTCGTCGCTCCGTCGCCGTTGCTCATCATCGCCGGCGCCGAACCGCCGTTGGCGGCGGGCCGGTACGTGGCGGCGCTCGATGCGATGCGAGGCGACCTGTTCACGCTCGCGGTCGATGTTGACGATGGCGGCGTACCGCGGCCGGTGGACACCCCGGCGCTGACCTCGCGCGCCGACGCTGAACGCCATGCCGCGTCGTCAGGCGCCGAATTGGTGGGGCCGCGAGAAGCGCGGGGGATGGCGCCGCACGCGCGCGGTTTCGCGAGCCTGCTGCGGCATGGCCTCGCCGCACGGGTCGACCTGTCGGCGTGGGAGCCCGACTACGGTCGGAAGGCCGAGGCGCAGGTGCGGTGGGAGCGCGCGCACGGGCGCGCGTTGGAGGCACGGTGAAGGCCGATGCATCGACCGGAGCGCCGGCGATCGCGATTCGGCGGGCCCAGCCGAAGGATCTCGATGCGGTCGCGGCAATCGAGCGGGAGTCGTTCTCGCTGCCCTGGAGCCGCGCATCGTTCGCCAATTTGCTGCTTTCGGCGGAGGTGGAATTCTCGGTTGCGTGCGAGGGCGATGATGGGGGCGTGGACGTGAGCGGGGGAGGGGGAGGGGGAGCGGGGCGGGTCGTCGGATACACGGTGCTCTACATGGTTGCCGAGCAGAGTGAGCTGGCGAATCTCGCGGTGAGCCGCGGGATGCGCCGTCGCGGTGTCGGGCGGCTACTGCTGCGCGACGTCGTGGAGCGGGCCCGCGCCCGTTCGGCGATTGCGATGTTCCTGGAGGTGCGCGAATCGAATCTGGCGGCCCAGGGCCTGTACGGGTCGCTGGAATTCCACGCGATCGGTCGTCGCCGGCGCTACTATTCGCATCCAATCGAGGACGCACTGGTGTTGCGGCTCGAGCTCGGCGCTCCTGCCGCCGGCCCGGTGAGCCTGAAGAGATAGGCGGGTGGCCCACGAGGTCATATACTCTCGTTCGCTTGCAATCGAATGATTATCTCAGCAATGCCGCGTTTGCGCCGCGGCGCCGGCATCTGGATACTCTCATGGGCGAGCCGTTAGACTTCACTCGCCAGGAGGACATGTGAGCCGCAGCCTGAACAAAGTCATGTTGATCGGGAACGTGGGGAACGATCCCGAGATCCGCTCGACGTCAAACGGCGGTCGAGTGGCGCAATTGAGTCTCGCCACCTCGCGCACCTGGAACGGCGCGAATGGTGATCGCCAGGAAAAGACCGAGTGGCACCGGTGTGTGCTCTGGAACATCAAGGGTTCCGGGCTGGCGGACGTGGTCGAGCGCTATGTCAAGAAGGGCGATCGGCTGTATGTCGAAGGCCGCGTCGAGTACCGGCAGTGGCAGGATCGGGACGGGCAGACCCGATACAGCACCGAGATCAACGTCCGTGAGATGATCATGCTCTCGTCGCGCAGCGGCGGGGCGCTGGCTGATGGGGATGGGTCCGAGGGGGGCGGGCAACGCGCGCGCGGCGCGACGGAGCGCGCACGTTCCACGACCGCGGCTCCGAGCCGTGAGGGCGGGGGCGGGGGCGGTGAGGACTTCCAAGACTTCCCTGGAGCGCTGGAAGATGAGGACGACGACCTTCCGTTCTGATTGGCTGGTAGCATTGCTCGCGGGGGCCCTGGTGGCCCCCGCGCTGTTAGGCGCGCAACCTGCCGCGACGGGGACGCGCAGTCATGTGGTCAAGGCGGGTGAAACGCTCTGGCGGATCGCCCAAGACTCCCTGGGAGACGGGCATCGGTGGACCGAGATACTGTCCCTGAACCGGGAGCATGTGACGTCGCCGAATCAGCTGGAGACCGGTCTGCGACTGGTGTTGCCGCCGAGGGCGCGGCGTTCGGCAGCGACCCGCAGCCCGTCGGCGCCGATGGGAACGGCGGCCCGTGGTGAATCCAACCGGGCTTCGGCGCCTCGCAATGCCGGCGGGCAGCGTCCACCCGCCGTGAGCAAACCAGCCGCGCCGCCCGCCGGCGGAGGGGCGCGAAAGACGGTGGCGGTGAAGAAACCCGGGCCACCCCAGGCGGCGGTCGAGCACCCGGGGGTACTGGAAGCGGCCTCGCCGGCCCCGGGCGCGCCCACGATGGCCGGGCGGTCGATCTTCTTCGGCAAGGAGCCGGGTGCGGCGCCCCCGCCCGCCATGTCGTTAGGCGCGGACACGATCGGGCCGGAAGTGGCACCGCCGGCTCCGGTCCGGGCCTGGGAGTACGTGTCGGCGCCATTCGTGCTGCCTGCCGAGTGGATTGCGATAGGGGTGCAAGGCGGCGCGAGCCGCGGCGCGCCGGGAACCATGAGGCCGGGCGCAGATGCGATGTGGGGCGCCGGCCGATGTCTCGCGTTCTCCACCAGCGGAGACTCGGCAGGCGGCGCCTCGTCGGTCGTGCGCTATGGGGATCGCATGGTGCTGGCGCCGCCCGAGGCTGTCCCCGTGTCCGCGGGCGATCGTCTGCTCGCGGCACACGTTGGTCCCCAACTCGAAGGGCTGGGCACCGTCATGGTCCCAACTGGCATCGTCAGAGTCGATAGCGGCGGGGCTGGCACCGCGACACGCGCCACGGTGCTCGCACAGTTCGGAACGATGTCCTGCTCCGATCAGCTGTTCCCGCTGGCACTGCCCGCCGACACGACGCCGGCACATCCAGTCCCGGTTTCGAACGGAGCGACCGGCGAAGTAGTGTGGATCGGCAGCTCGGCGCTCCTCCCCTCGCTGCAGTACGATGTGATCGTGAATCTCGGCACGCTTTCCGGGGTGAAGCCGGGCGATCAGGTCACCCTTCTTGGCCCGGTGGGAGAGGACACCGCCGCGCTCCACTCTGGCGAGATCGCGGTCGCCACAGTGCTGCGCGTGGGGCTGCGCACTGCCACGGCGAAGATCATCAGGCGGCAGCGCGGCGACATCGCGCCCGGCATGCCCGTGCGCGTCAGCGCCAAACTCCCCTGACGCGAGCGACAGTCGTTAGATTGGCGACCACTGCCCACGCGCGCTCTCAGTGAACTCGCAGTGACGGAACCCGGCGCTGGGGCCACACACCCCGGCGCCGGTTTCGTCTGCGGCGTCACCAACACCCGACGCGGGAGCGTCTCGATGACGGCTGCATCCAGCACACCTGTCGCGCCCGCATGAGCGGACGCGCCCTCGTGACCGGCGGCGCGGGATTCATCGGCTCGCACGTGGCCGACCTGTTGCTCGCCGAAGGGATGGTGGTCGAGATCGTCGACGACTTGTCCTCCGGCAACCGCGCCAATCTGCCGGAACGGGCACGCTTCCATCAGGTCGACCTGCGGGCTCCGGACGCGGCCCGCCTGGTGCGCGAAGGCCGGTTCGACCTCGTCTGCCATCTCGCTGCCCAGATCGATGTCCGCAAGAGCGTGAGCGATCCCGCCGCGGATGCCGCGATCAACATCGTCGGTGCATTGAACCTGCTGGAGGCCGTGCGCGCGAGCGGTTTCCCGACCCGCGTCGTCTTTTCGTCCACCGGTGGCGCCATCTACGGGGACTTCGTTCCCGTTCCGTCGGTGGAGGACATGCCCAAGGATCCGGAATCGCCGTACGGCATCGCGAAACTGAGCGTGGAGTACTACCTCGCCTACTACGGTCGGGTTCACGGAGTGGAGAGTGTCATCCTGCGGTACTCGAACGTCTATGGGCCCCGGCAGAATCCCCATGGCGAAGCCGGCGTGGTCGCCATCTTCTGCGATCGGATCCTCAGCGGCCAGCCGCTGACCCTGTTCGGCGAAGGCCTTCAGACGCGCGATTACGTGTACGTCGGTGACGTGGCGCGAGCCAATCTGGCGGCCGCCCGGGCCACGCTGCGGTCCCGCGGCCGGCTGGACGTCCGCGCCTACAACATCGGCACCGCGACCGAGACGTCGGTCATCGACCTCGCGCGGGCCCTGCAACGGGTGGCCGGTTCAGAGGTCCCGGTTCTGCATGCGCCACCTCGAGCGGGGGAACAGCAGCGATCCGCGGTGACGGTGGAGAAGGCGGCGCGTGAACTGGGCTGGCGCCCGCTCGTCGGGCTCGAGACTGGCCTGCGGGACACCTTTGCCTGGTTCGCGTCGCGCACGAAGCTGGAGATGCCGTGATGCCGTTTCCCCTCCTTGCACAGGTCAGCGGCGCGATTCCGTCCACGCCGCTCGAACTGATTACCTCGGCTACCCCCGTGACCCAGGGTGTGCTTGCACTGCTCGCACTCCTGTCGCTGGTGAGCTGGACCATCATGTTCGCCAAGTGGATCGAGTACCGGCGCGTTCGGCGCACCGGCGCGTCGTTCGTGCGCCAGTTCGAACGTGCACAGAGCCTGGCTGAGGTGGCGCGTCTCGCCGCCAAGGGGCGGGCCAATCCCTTCACGCGCGTCTTCGAGCGCGCGCAGCTGTTTCTCACGGAAACCACGCCCGCGCTGGTGGGTACTCCGGAGCGGACGCCACGCCTGAGCGCGGCCCAGGTGGAGGCGCTTCGCGAAGTCATGGACTCGCAGATGGCGGTCGAACGCGACGCACTGGCGCACTTCGTGCCGTGGCTCGGAACCATCGGGTCGGTGAGCCCCCTGATCGGATTGTTAGGCACGGTGCTCGGGGTGATCCACTCGTTTCTCGGAATCGCGGTGGGCGGCGCGGGGAATATCGGCGCGGTCGCGCCCGGCGTGGCCGAGGCGCTGACGGCGACGGCGCTGGCCCTGGCGGTCGCGATCCCGGCGGTGTTCGCGTACAACATCTTCGCCACCCGGCTCAATCGGATCGACGGCGAGCTGGATGGCTTCGGCTCCGAGCTCGTGGCATTGCTGGTGCGCGAGCAGCGCATCTGACGGAGACCCGGACATGGCACGTCGGCGGCGGGAGCGAGTACCACTGAACGCGGAGATCAACGTCGTGAGCCTGATCGACGTGATGATGCTCCTGCTGGTGATCTTCATGATCACCGCGCCCATGATGCAGGGTGGAATCGACGTGACGCTGCCGAAAGCCGAAGCGCGGCCGCTGGAACAGAAGAGCGGCATGGTGATCACCATCGATCGCGACCGCGGCATCGCAGTGGACGGCATTCGCATGACGTTCGCCGAGTTCAATGCGTCGCTCAAGTCCTATGCCGAGGGGCGCGCCAAACAGGGCGTCTACCTCCAGGCCGACGAAAGCGTCGACTATGGCACCGTGGCACGGGTGCTCGGCGTGATGATGAAGGCAGGAATCGCCGGCGTCGGCATGGCGGTGGAACCGATTCGCGAACGATGAGGAGCGCAACCACCGCGCGACCGGGCGACCGGGCTCCACGCCTCGGGCTTCCGGTCACGCTCTCGGCACTGCTGCACGGATCGCTGGTGGTGTTGGCGGTGCTCGCTGCGCAGGCCGGACACGAGGCCCTCCCGCCCATCTACCATGTGCAGCTTGTCGCGGCGCCGGCGGGACCGCGCGCGGTCGGCGTGGTCTCTGAGACGCCGGCCCCCACCGCACCGCCCGACGCCACTCCCAAGCGCGCCGAGTCCTTCCCGAAGACTGCCCCACCGCCCAGGAAGGCCCCCGCGACTCGTAAGGCACCGGCCAAGGCGACTCCCGTCCCCACCACCCGCACCGCGCGCCACGATGACGCCGCGCCCAAGGCGGGAGGCGGTCCCGAAGGTGGAAAGGGAGCCGACGTGGCCAACGTCGATCTCGAGGGCGTGGCGTTTCCGTTCCCCACCTACCTCCACAACATCGTCACCCAGATCGCACTCCGCTTCAAGCCGCGCAACGCCGGCGCGCTGCACGCCGAGCTCGTCTTTCTCATTCATCGTGATGGTAGCGTCACCGGAATACAGTTGCATCGTCGCTCGGGCTCAACCGCGTTCGATCTGGCCGCGATGGGCGCGGTGGAGCAGGCAGGGAAATCGCTCGCCTTTGGCCCGTTGCCCGACGGTTGGGCGGATGACGTGTTGACGGTTATCTTCACGTTCGACCCGACAGTGATCCGGTAATGTCCCGTTCGCCGTTCCGCAGAAGTGTTGTTCACCTCGCGGCCGCGGCGGCGCTCGCGTGCTTGGCGGGCTCCGCGGTGGCGCAGGACAGCACGCGCGGTGTTCGGCTCGCCCTGAAGTACGCCCCCGGCACGAAACCGGGTGTCGTGGTGCTCCCGGTCAACGGCGAGGTCGGTGATTCGATCCGCACGATTCTGCAGCGGGATTTCGACTTCGGCGATCGCATCAACGTGATCGCCTGGGATTCGGCCGGGACCGACAGCTCGGCAGATGGGTCCCGCTCGTCGGCCAACTACCCGCTGTTCGCGCGGCTGGGCGCGGCAGCGGTGGTGCAACCGACCATGACCGCGTTCGGGATCCACGTGGCGGTGCACGACGTTGCCCAGCAGAAGGTGGAGCGGGTGAAGGATTTCCCGCTGGACGGCGCAGGGCTCTCCCCCGAGTGGCGGCTTTCGCTGCATAACGTCGCCGATGAGATGGAGGGCTGGCTCACCGGCGTGCCGGGCATCGCGGCGACGCGGATTCTCTACGCCGACGGCAATCCTGGGCGGGTCTGGCAGGTCGACAGCGACGGCGCGAATCCGAAGCTCCTGGTGCCTGCGCCGGATGCGATGTCGCCGGTGTGGTTTCCCAAAGCGACGCACATCGCGTACATCACGATGGGGGACGAGGGCCAGCGGGTCATCATCAGGGAGCTGGGGGGGGCCACACGTGTCTTGCGGACCCCGCCCGGCAACATGAACAGCACGCCGGTCTTCTCGCCCGACGGCTCCACGATCATGTATGCGCACGGCGCCGAGAACGGGATCGATCTCTATGCGACCGATCCATTCGGGTCCGAGCCGGCACGCAAGGTGACCGTGTCCCGTGGAGATTTCATCAACACCTCACCGACCTTCAGCCCGGACGGCAGGCGCATCGCCTTCACCTCGAATAGGAATGGGCATCCGGAGGTGTATATTTCGGACGCCGATGGGACGAACGCTCAGATCTTGACCTACATGGTCGGTGACCAGTCCTATAGAACGGACCCGAACTGGTCGCCGGATGGGCGGTTGATCGCGTTTCAGTCGCAGCTCGCGGGCAGGTTCCAGGTCATGACCATCAGCCTCCTCGATCGGACGGTTCGCCAGCTGACGAGTGAGGGCATCAACGAGAATCCATGGTTTGCACCGGACAGCCGGCACATCGTGTTCACGTCCGACCGGACGGGAGCACGCCAGCTGTTCGTGGTCGATATGGAGTCAGGTCGAGTTCGCCAACTCACGCACGCGTCCAGAGCAGCGCTGTACGGCGCGTGGTCGTCTCCTCTTCGCAGCCGGTAAACTGGTCACCCCCCACCACGAGATAACGCGATGAACCGCATCCACCGAGTGATCGTGCCGACGATGCTTGCGGCCGCTGCCTTCGCTGCCTGTCACAAGAAGCAGGATGTCGCTCCGCCCCCGGAACCTGCTGCGCGGCCCACCGAAACCTGCAATCAGGCATGTCAAGACAGCATTGCGGCCGCCGAGGCGGCACGGCGTCGTGCAGCGGCCGAGGCTGCCCGGCGCGACTCCATCGCGGCCGCGGAACGCGCGCGGGCGGCGGCGGTAGCTACGTTGAAGGCCCAGATCTTCTTCGATTACGACATGTCGAACATCACCGACGCCTCGCGCTCCGCGCTCGACGCCAAGCTCCCGATCTTGCGCAAGAATCCGGCGGTTCGCCTCCGGATCTCGGGACATTGCGATGAGCGCGGCTCCGACGCCTATAACCTCGCCCTCGGGCAGCGCCGAGCTGCCGCCGCCAAGCGCTACCTTACGGATCAGGGAATCGATCCCTCGCGGATCGAGATCGTGAGTTGGGGCGAAGCGCGGCCTGCGGTGCAGGGTAGCACCGAAGACGCGTACCGCCAGAACCGTCGCGATGAGTTCGAGATCATCGCCGGCGGGGACAACATCACCTCGCTCAACTAGATGCGCACTCGCGACCTCGGCGCCATCGCCATTGCCACGATCGGGCTGGGCTGCTTTGCCACCCGGAGCGACGTCCGCGTTCTGCAGGACGACCTGGTGGCGTTTCGTGCCGAGGCCGCGCGCGCCGACTCTGCGCGCGCGCGACAACTGGAGACGATGATCACGGCGGCGCGCGACGCCTTCGCTACGCTCTCGGATTCCGTCCGCGATGTGAGCGCCCGGTTGGTGAAACTCCAGGGCGATTCCCGGCAGGAGCTGTACTCCGTTGAGCAGCAGCTTCTGCAGATTCAGGAGCTCACCGGCCAGAGCCAGCGCCGGCTGCAGGACCTGCACTCGGAGATAGAGACCCGGAATCAGCAGATCATGTCGTCGCAGCCCCCCGCCCCCGGCGACACCACCGCCGCCGCAACCCCGGGTGCTCCTCCGCCGGGACCGTATCAGCTCTGGACGCTCGCCAACGATCAGATGCGTCAGGAGAGCTACGCCACGGCGCGAGAGGCGTTTCGCCAGCTCGTGGCGGCCTGGCCGAACTCGGAACTCGCGCCCGAGGCGCAATACTGGATTGCCGAGACGCTCAACAAGGAAGGGAACACCGCGGCGGCGGACTCCGCGTATCGTGAGGTCGCACAGAAATACCCGCAGTCGCCAAAGGCGTCGACGGCGCTCTACAAGGTTGGCAAGCTGTTGGAGGGTGGTGGACGGTGCGCTGAGGCGCGCGCGGTGATGGATCGGGTTGCCCGGGAGTATCCCACCTCGGACGAGGCCGACCTGGTAAAGACCTGGAGCTGCAAGCCGTAGCAGCGGGCGGGAGGCGTATGTCGCGGGACGGTCAGACGGAGATGCCCTTCCTCGATCACCTCGAGGAGCTCCGGTGGCGCATCATCTGGTCGCTCGTGGCCGTGGCCATCGGCGTTGGCGTGGCGTTCTACCTGCTCACGCGGTTCGATCTGTTCCTCGTCATCGAGCGGCCCGTCCTCCCGTATCTCCCGGCCGGCCGTCGGCTGATCGTCACCAATCCCACCGACCCGTTGCGCATTCTGATGACGGCGTCGCTCATCCTGGGAACTATCCTCGCGTCACCGGTTATCGGGTGGCACGTGTGGGGCTTCCTGTCGCCAGCCCTGTACAAGCATGAGAAGCGCGTCGTGATTCCGGTACTGATCTGCGGCGCGCTGCTCTTTCTCGCGGGGACTGCGCTGTCGTGGTTCTTGATCCTTCCCCTCACGCTCAAGGTGTTCACCAGTATCCAGTCCGCGGCACTGGACCCGATGTTCTCGTTCCGGGAATACACGGGCTTCGTGATGAGCATGTCGCTCGCCCTGGGCGCGGTCTTCGAGCTGCCGATCGCGATTGCCGGACTCTCGTGGCTGGGTCTCGTGAATCCAAGGATGCTCAACCGCTTCCGCCGGTACGCAATCGTGGGCGCGCTGGTGGCCGCGGCGTTCATCACGCCGGGACAGGATCCGTTCTCGCTGTTCGCCCTGGCTGTGCCGCTGTACATGCTCTACGAGGTGAGCGTTGGCGCCTCGGCGATGATCCACCGCTGGAAACGGAAGCGCGAGGAGAAGGAGGCCGCCGAGGCGGAAGGGGCCGGGGCCCCCGCGTGATCGCCGGAACCCGGCTCGCCATCCTCGCGCTGGCAGCCGTCGCGCTCGTGGCGTCGGGTCGCGCGCTCGGCGCCCAGGTGACTCCTCCCCGGCCAGACAGCGCCACCCGCCGCGACACCATTCCGCGTCCCGATTCGCTGGCTCGTCGCGACTCGCTTGGGCAGCGTGGCGACAGCACCAGGGCGCAGCGGGTCATCCCCTGGGAGCCCGAGGATTCGGTGATGAGCGCGCTGCTCAAGCGCGAGGGGTTCGCGGTGACGCGCTACCAGGGTTCGACCGTAACGTTTCACGCCGACTCGGGCCAGATCTTCATCGTCGGCAAGCCGTCGATCGTGTCACGCGACTCGATGACCCTGATGGGCGACACCGTGCAGTACAACGACTCCACCCAGGTCGTTATCGCACGCGGCGACACGCTCCTGCTGCGTAACCCCGGCAGCGGGCAGGACGACATCGTGGCCGAGCGTCTGATTCGCTACGACATCCGGACCAGAGAGGGTATCGCGCGCGAGGTGACCACCGGCATGGAGAGCGGTCAGCACTGGTTCGTGCACGGCAACGTGGGCGCGTTCAAGGGCGACTCGACCGCGAACGGCGAAACGGCCTTCTACGCCGTCGGCGGATCGCTCACCAGCTGTGACGACTCCATTCCGCACTACCACTTCGCGGCGAAGGAGATCAAGCTGATCTCGAAGGATGTGATGGTGGCGCGGCCAGCGATTCTGTACATCGCCGACATTCCCGTGATGTGGCTGCCGTTCGTCTTTCAGGACATGCGGAGCGGACGCCGCAGCGGAATCATCCCGCCGCAGTTCGGTTTCAGTGAGCTGATTCGCAACAGCCCGACCTATCGCCGCACGATCGAGAACTTCGGGTACTACTTCGTGCTGAGCGACTACGTCGATGCGCAGTTCACCATGGACTGGCGGAGCAACGCGCGCGCTCCGCTGAACGACCCCGGTTGGTTCCGCCTCAACAGCCAGGTGCGCTACCGATGGCGCGACCGCTTCATTTCGGGCCAGCTCGGCGTGGGGTACCACTTTCTGCGCGACGGGTCGCGGAACGAACAGTATTCGTGGCAGCACACCCAGGACTTCTCCCAACGCACCCACCTCACGGCCAACCTCAACTACGTCAGCAACACCACCATCCAGCGGAATACGGCGCTCAATCCCTACGCCGCACTGCAGAACATCAGTTCGCAGCTCAACTTCCAGAGCGGTCGCGGTCCGCTCAAGTACTCGATAGGGGGATCGCAGACGCAGTATCCGGGGCGCAGCGAAATCCTTCGCAACTTCCCGAACTTCAATCTCTCGTCGCAGCCGATCCGCGTGGGAGCATGGCTCACCTGGACGCCTGCGATCACCACCTCCAACCAGCAGCGTCTGCACATCGATCAGGCGTTGCAGTACGGATTTCGTTACATCCAGCTGCCGGACGGCACGGTCGACAGCGTGAAGCTGGACCACAGCGAACGCAACAGCTCCGTCCAGCTCGACACGCCGCTCGAGATCTTCGGCTTCAGCTGGCACAACTCGTTCAGGGTCACCGATGTCGCGGTGAACGTTCCGTCGAAGGTCACGATCAGGGACGTGAACGACACCTCGAAGACGGTCGACCGGATCTTCAAGCGCACCTACCGGACCGACATCGACTGGCAGACGAGCTTCAACCTGCCCGGACTCTCGCAGGGTCGCTGGAATCTCGTACCGTCAGTACAGGTGCAGAAAGTGGACGGCGCGTTCGGTCTTCTCGTGCGCACCAATCTGAGCGGGAGCCGGTTCATCTCGCAGCCGCTGCGCCCGGCGTTCCAGCTCAGCATCTCCCCGACGCTTTATCGTTTCTTCCCGGGGTTCGGACCTCTGAGCCAGATCCGGCACACCATTGCACCGCAAATCAGCTTCTCGTATTCGCCCGAGGTCCAGGTCAGCGACGACTTCCTGGCTGCCGTGGGGCACACCCGCGTGGGCTTTCTGGGGGCGAACAAGCAGGACGTCGTGACCTTGCACCTTTCGACGCTTTTCGAGGGAAAGCTCCGCCCCTCGAATGATACGGCGGCCGTGCAGCAGGCGGCGCACGTGAAGCTGCTCTCGGTCGACATGTCGCCCCTCTCGTACGACTTCGAGCGTGCGCGCGTGACCGGCAAGACGGGCCTCACCACCCGCAACGTGGATCTGACGCTTCGGTCGGACCTCCTCCCCGGATTCGATTTCGGTACCGGCTATTCGCTCTTTCAGGGCGATCCCCTGTCCGACTCGGCGGTCTTCAAGCCGTATCGCGAGACCATTCGGGCCAGTCTGTCGCTGGGTCCCGATTCCCCTCTCATCCGGGCGCTGGGGCGCCTGCTGGGGGTGAGCTCCGGCGAGCCGGGCGCGTCGGCGGGCCAGCAGACCGCGGAGACCCAGCAGGCAACCCCACCCGCACAGTTCATTGCGGGACAGCCCATCGCCGGCGGGGTCCGCCGCGCCGCGATGACCATTCCCAAGGGGCGGGGGTGGACGGTGAATCTGAGCTACAGCTCGCAGCGCCAGCGTCCTGCCACCGGCTCCAACACGGAGTTCATCGATCCCACGGCGGTCTGCCAGCAGTACCAGGCTGATCTCTACACCTACGATACCTGCGTGCGGCAGAACAGCGGCACCGCCAACTCGGGAAATCTGTATCAGCAGACCACGCTGGGAGGCACGTACTTCCGGACCCCGCCTCAGTCAAATGTGCAGTCCACGATGAGCTTTCATATCACCGAGAACTGGGCTGCCCAGTGGGCCACGAACTACGATTTCCAGCGCAGACAGTTCGCCAGCCAGGTGGTATCGCTGCAGCGGGAGCTGCACGACTGGGACGTCACGTTCTCGTTCACGCGCGCTCCCAACGGCAACTTCGCCTTCAACTTCTATATCGCGCTCAAGGCAGAGCCCGACCTGCACATCGACTACCCGATCCGCGACTATCCGCGGGGCACAACGACGCCGCGACCCTGAGGGACTCCTTGAATTGCGCGTGGGGGATCTCGACATTCCCCCCATGCCAGCCTCGATCGTCATCGACGGCGACTCCCTCTCCATCAGTGCGGTTGCGCGCGTGGCGCGCGACCGGGCCCCCGTCGCTCTGAGCGACGCGGCCCGCGCACAGATGCTTCGTACGCGGGCTATCGTGGACGGCAAGCTCGAGCGCAACGAGGCGGTGTACGGCGTGACCACGGGATTCGGCAAGTTGTCCGACGTCGCGATCCCACACGACCGGCTGGTCGATCTCCAGATGAACCTGGTGCGATCGCACGCGGTGGGGGTCGGCCCGCTGCTGGCCGAAGACGAGACCCGCGCCATGATGCTGCTCCGCGCCAACGTACTGGCCAAAGGCTACTCGGGGGTGCGTCCCGCGCTCGTTGAACTCCTGGCCGGCATGCTGAACACGGGGCTGTATCCGCCCATCCCGGAGCAGGGGAGCGTAGGCGCGAGCGGAGACCTGGCGCCCCTGTCCCACCTGGCACTGGCTCTGGTTGGGGAAGGGGACCTCTTTCGCGGTGGGGACCGCGGTCCGGCGCTGGACATGCTGAAGGCGGCGGGGCTCGCCCCGGTGTCCCTCGCGCCAAAGGAAGGCGTCGCACTCGTCAACGGAACCCAGGCGCACACCGCCATCGCGTCACTTTCGTTGACCGACGCGACGACATTATGGGAGACGGCGCACGTCGCGGGGGCAGCGTCGCTCGAGGCGCTCCTCGGCACGCCGGTGGCGTTCGACCCGCGAATTCATGACGTACGTGGACAGGTGGGTCAGCAGCGTTCGGCCGCGCTTCTGATGCGCCTCCTTGCCGACAGCGAGATCCGCGAATCGCACCGGTACAACGATCCGCGGGTGCAGGACGCGTATGCGCTACGCTGCATGCCGCAGGTGCACGGGCCGGTGTCCGACGCGATTCACTTCGTCCAGGACATCGTGGCGCGTGAGCTGAACGCGGCCACCGACAATCCGCTCGTCTTCGGCGACGGCGTCATGCTCAGCGGCGGGAACTTTCACGGGCAACCGGTGGCGCTCGCCATGGACGTGCTCGCGATCGCGCTCACCAATCTCGCGGTAATCTCCGAGCGCCGCATCGACCGGCTGGTGCATCCCGACCTCAATCAGGGGCTGCCGCCGTTTCTGACCACGGACGCCGGCGTCAGCTCCGGCTTCATGATGACGCAGGTTACGGCAGCCGCGCTCACCAGCGAGTGCAAGTTGCTTTCCCACCCGGCGAGCGTGGATTCCATCCCCACCGACGGCGGCAAGGAGGACGTGGTTCCGATGGCGATGGGCGGAGCGTGGAAGTTGCGCCGGATCGTGCACAATGTACGTCACGTATTGGCGATCGAGCTGCTCTGCGCCATGCAGGGGATCGACTACCGCCGTCCGCTGCGCGCCGGCGCCGGCGTCGAGCGTGCACACCGCGAGATGCGCGGCATGGTGCGCACCCTGCAGCGCGACCGCTCCCTTGCGCCCGACATCGCCATGGTCGCCGCGGCTATTGCGGCGGGCCGGTTCGCGGTGGCGGCCGATTGATGGGCACGCAGGTCCGCAGACCGGCGCAGGTTTTCCCGAATGTGGCGGAGAGGCGTCAGTCCGCCTGGAGGAGCAGGTGATGGCGACGATGTCTCCCAGCGCGACATGTGCGAGTGGGGCCCGTGAAGTGCGCGCCCCACGCGGACCGCGGATCTCGTGCCGCAGCTGGCAGCAGGAAGCGGCGCTGCGAATGATCATGAACAACCTCGACCCGGACGTCGCCGAGCGTCCGGATGACCTCGTGGTTTATGGCGGCACGGGGCGCGCCGCCCGGTCGTGGGAGGCGTTCGATGCCATCGTGCGCACGCTCCGCACCCTCGACAACGACGAGACCATGTTGGTGCAGAGCGGGAAGCCGGTCGGCGTCTTCCGCACGCACTCCGGAGCGCCACGCGTGCTGATCGCCAACAGCAACCTGGTCGGCCGGTGGGCCACCTGGGACGTCTTTCGCGAGCTGGAACGCAGGGGCCTCATCATGTACGGGCAGATGACGGCGGGATCCTGGATCTACATCGGATCCCAGGGGATCATCCAGGGCACCTACGAGACTTTCGGCGCCGTCGCGCGAGAGCATTTCGGCGGCTCGCTGGCCGGTCGGTTCGTGCTGACGGCAGGACTGGGCGGCATGGGCGGGGCGCAACCGCTGGCCGCGAGCATGTGCGGCGGCGTGATGCTGGCGGTCGAGGTGGACGAGACGCGTGTGGACAAGCGACTCACCACACGGTACTGCGATCGCATGACCCGTTCGCTGGACGAAGCCCTGCAGTGGATCGCCGCGGCGCGCGACGCCCGCACCCCGCTGTCGGTCGGGCTGGTTGGCAACGCCGCCGATGTGCTGCCCGAGCTGGTGCGGCGCGGCGTCACGCCGGATGTGCTCACCGATCAGACCAGCGCGCACGATACGCTCAACGGGTACGTGCCGAACGGCATGACGCTGGACGCGGCGCGCGCGCTGCGGGCGCGGGATCCCCGTGCGTACGTCGAGCGCGCGTCGGCGTCGATCGTGGTACACGTCTCGGCGATGCTCGAGATGCAGCGGCGTGGCGCAGTGACCTTCGACTATGGCAACAATATCCGGACCGTGGCGTTCGACGCCGGCCTGCAGAACGCGTTCGACTTTCCGGGATTCGTGCCGGCGTACATCCGGCCCCTCTTCTGCGAGGGGAAGGGGCCATTCCGCTGGGTGGCGCTGTCAGGCGACCCGGCCGACATCTATCGCACCGATGAACTCGTCCTCGAGTTGTTCGGCGACGACGAGCACCTGCGGCGCTGGATCACCCTGGCCCGTGAGAAGATCCAGTTCCAGGGGCTACCGGCACGCATCTGCTGGCTCGGACAGGGGCAGAGGGCGCGCTTCGGCGTCGCGCTCAACGACCTCGTGGCGCGAGGCGAGCTGAGCGCGCCCATCGTGATCGGCCGGGACCACCTCGATACCGGCAGCGTGGCATCACCCTTCCGCGAAACGGAAGCGATGCGCGACGGCAGTGACGCTATCGCGGACTGGCCGATTCTCAACGCAATGCTCAACGTCGCCAGTGGTGCGTCATGGGTATCGTTCCACCATGGCGGTGGTGTGGGGATCGGCAATTCCCTGCATGCCGGCCAGGTCATCGTAGCAGATGGCACCCCGGAGATGCGCGAGCGTCTGGAACGGGTCCTGACCAACGACCCGGGCATCGGTGTGGCGCGACACGTGGATGCCGGCTACGAGATCGCGGTCGAGACGGCGCGTAAAGAAGGCATTCGAACGCCGATGACCGAGTTCGAATAGACTCGGCAGCTCCTCCGCGGCGCCGGACGGGTGATCGCCGGTTCTCGCGCCAACGCCTCCTCTCATCGCACCGCCCTGGTTAACCCATGCTCTCGTCCCGGTTCAAGCCCTATCACGTCCCACTGTTTCTGGCCAAGTACGCCTGGCTGGCTGTTCGCCGGCGCCCGGTACTCGTGAACTTCGAAGTCACGCTGCGCTGCAACGCCCGATGCGGCTTCTGCGACTACTGGAAGACCCCGGCGGAGGAGAAAGCGAACGAGATGGCGACCTTCGCGGACGCGGCGCGGAGCTTCAACCCGATGATGGTGACGTTCACCGGAGGCGAACCGCTCCTGCGACGCGACCTCGAGCAGCTTGTGCGTGCCGTCCACGAGGCGATCCGCATCAAGTACCTCATTCTCCTGACCCACGGCGGACTGCTGACCGTCGAGCGGGCGCGCTCGTTGTGGCGCGCCGGAATCAGCCAGTTCAACATTTCGCTCGACTACCTGGACGGGCGACACGATGCGGCCCGCGGCATCCGCGGCCTGACGGCAAAGATCCTGTCCACGGTCGCCGCAATGCGCGCCGACGGCATCGATGCCATTCGCTTCAACACGGTGATCCGGAACGACAATCTCGACCAGATTGCGGAGATCGTCAGGGTTGCGACGGAGCTCGGGTGCGGCGTGAACTTCAGTGTCTACACCGACTTCAAGAATGGCAACCGGACCTGGCTTCTGCAGAACGGACAGATCGATCGTGCCTCCGAGGTTGTACGCGAGCTCCTGGACTTCAAGCGTCGTCGTCGCGGCGTGATCACCAACTCTGACTACTATCTCGAACAGATTCCCCGATACCTCCGCGGCGAGATGCGCGAACCGTGCCGGTCCGGCATTCGGACCATCCACATCGATCCGTCGGGTCGTGTGAAGCGATGTCCCGACTTTCCCACGGACTTTCACTGGACGGAGTTCAAGGCGTATGAGCCGATCGACTGTGATCGGTGCTGGTACGCGTGTCGCGGCGAAGCGCAGGCGCCCCTGCGCCTGTCGCGCGTGCGGGACGTAATGGCATGAGCGCGGTCGCCGGCGGAGCGCCGTCTCGATCGCTTGTCTTCGTCAACGCCGCGCAAGTGGTGACCTGCGCCGGGCCCCCGCGCGCGCGCCGAGGTCCCGAGATGCGTGACGCCGCGGTGATCAGGGATGCCGCCGTCGCGGTGGTCGGCGCGCGGATCGCCGGTGTGGGATCGGCGGGTGAGATGACGCACCGTTTTCCAACGGCGGAGCAGGTCGACTGCGCCGGCGGCGTGCTGATGCCGGGGCTGGTGGACTCGCACACGCACGCCATCTTCGGCAAGCCGCGCCACGAGGAGCAGGAGCAGCGGGCGGCGGGACTCGACTACATGGAGATCGCGCGCCGCGGTGGCGGGATTCACGCGTCGGTTCGCGATCTGCGTCACAGAACCGAGGACGAACTGTTCACTCTTGCTCGGTCGAGACTGCGACGTCTCGCGAGCTACGGTGCTACAACCATAGAAGTCAAGTCCGGCTATGGACTTACGCTCCCCGACGAGCTCAAGATGCTGCGCGTCCTCGCCCGCCTGCAGCAGGCGATGCCGCTCCGACTGATCCCCACCTTTCTGGGAGCGCACGAGATCCCGCAGGAGGCGCGCGCAACTTCTGGCGGCCGTTCCGATTACGTTGGGTTGCTCGTCCATGAGATGGTTCCGCAGGTGGCGGCTGCCGATCTCGCGCGCTTCGTGGATGTGTTCTGCGAGCCGGGCGTGTTCACAGTTGAAGAAACGCGGACGATACTCTTGGCGGCGCGGACCGCGGGGCTTGGCCTCAAGCTCCACGCCGACGAGTTGCAACCTTCCGGCGGAGCGGAGCTCGCCGCCGAGATGGGGGCGACGTCCGCGGACCACCTGGCGGCCATCTCGGATGGTGGTGTGCGCGCGCTGGCGGCATCGGCAACGGTCGCCACGCTCCTTCCAGGTACCATGCTGTTTCTGGGCAAGAACAAACAGGCGCCCGCGCGCGCGCTGCTGGACGCGGGCGCCGCGGTTGCGCTTGCGACGGACTTCAATCCGGGAACTTCACCGACGCCGAATTTTCCGCTGATTCTCGCTCTCGCCGTGAGCCAACTCCACTTTTCCGCCGCTGAAGCCGTGCTCGCTGCCACCGTGAACGGCGCAGCCGCTCTCGATCTGGCGCAGGAGACCGGGCAGATCGCCCCGGGCTTCTCCGCCGACCTCGCGCTCTTCGAATGCGAAGACGTGCGGGAGATACCGTACTGGTACGGTGACCGCCGCTGCCGTGCCACGTGGGTCCGCGGCGAGCCGGGGCACACCGCCACGTGAAACTGTTGCGTTTCGTGCTCCATCGCGGGTTATCCGCCTCCAGTGCCCGTCAGCGCGGAGCGGCCTGATGTCCATGCTGCCGAAGCTCAGGAAGCGCGCAGCGGAGTACGAGCAAAAGCGTCAGCTCGACAAGGCCCTCGAGCTGTACATCCAGGTGCTCGATGACAACTCGCACGACCTGGATGACGCCGATGTGCCTCTGTTCAACCGCGTCGGCGATCTGCTGATGCGGCAGGGACGAACGAGCGATGCGCTCGGCTATTATGAGCGCGCCGTGGACATGTACGCGGAGCGCGGCTATCTCAACAATGCCATCGCGCTCTGTAACAAGATCCTGCGGCAGTCGCCCGGACGAACCGCGGTCTACTACAAGCTCGGGAAGATCAGCGCGAGCAAGGGTTTCAAGAGTGACGCCCGCAAGAACTTTCTCGAGTACGCCGACCGTATGCAACGCGGCGGAAATACCGACGAGGCTCTCCGCGTCCTCAAGGAGTTCGCGTCGCTGTTCCCCGATCAGGATGATGTCCGGCTGATCCTCGCCGAACAGCTCTCGAAGGAAAACCGGAAGGACGAAGCCCTCGAGCAACTGCAGTCCCTGTACGAAAAGCTCGAGAGCGAAGGCCGCAGCGCCGAGGCCCGCGCGACCGTCGATCGGATGAAGGCGATCGACCCCAGCGTACTTCCCCGCTCGTCAGGCACCCATCGGACCCAGCGACCGAACGATCTCGTATTCCTCGACCTCTCGGAGGCCGAGGGCCGGTCGCCGACAATGGTGAATACGCCGCCGGCGGCCCGACCTGTCACCCCGGTCATCCAGCCCAATGTACCCGCGCTGGAAGGGCTGATGCTCACCTTTCTGCCGGGCTCCGAGAGCGAGCACCCGGCGGAGACCCCGGCGGCAATGTCCGTTCCGCCCGCGGACGAGCCGCCCGCCGCCATCGAGATGGAGGTGGCCGCCGGGTTCCAGGCCACTGATCTGGCCGCGGAAGCGGCGTCGCTGGACATTCCCTCGGGCGTCACGGAACGAACCGGAGAGTTCGAGGCCGTGCCCGCTCCCACCCCGGTGGATTTCGACGCCGCAGGCGACGCTTCGGAGGGCTCGCTTGTCGAGGCTCCCGCGGACGCGACGGACGTCGCGGAACTGGAGACACCGGCACGCGTCGAAGCGAACGGCAGCCTCCCCCTCAACGCTGCGGGCCAGTCCGTCCTGACCGGAATCGAGTTCGCCGACCTCGAGTTGGCGGAAGCTGTCCGCTCGTCGGAGCCCCGCACACACGACTTGGCGCTTCTGACGGACCTGCCACATCTGGGCGCTCCGCCTGCGATGGGTACACCGCCCGAGTCGGAGTCCATCGAGTCCAACGAAGAAGCAGTCGAGGCCACCAGCCCGTTCCGTGCGCCATCGGACGCGGAACTCGCGCGAGAGGAGGCGGCGCTCGAGGATGAGAACACCGGCTTGTCGGAGGTACTCAACGCGGGGGCGGTCGAGGAGACGCCACTCGGCGTGAGCTTTGACGATGCAGCTCGCGACCATCAAACGGACCCCTCGTCGCCCGATCTGACGATGGAGAACTCGGAGTCCGTCGACACCTCCGAAGCATCACCCGTCGACGGCGTTCAGGTGGGGAACGCGGACGAGCTGCTGGGTGCGTCGCCCTCGTTCGGCGAAGAGGACGTCACCGACGGCCCGGTATTTCCGCCAATTCCGGGACTGTCAGACGAAGTGCTCTCCGAGGCCGCGGCGCCACTTGAAGGGAAGACCAGTCGCCGTAATCGCCGAAAGCTCCTCCGCGACCGGAGGCGCGACGGCGATTCGGCGCGCGTGGCCGATGAGGAGCCGGATCATGCTCGCCTCCAGGAAGATTCCGACGACGCCAGCGAGGAACGCGTCGAGGCACCGCTGCCGGACGGCTTCCAGGGACTGATAGACTCGCCGGAAAGCCCGACTCCGGAGGTGCCTACTGAATCATCGGGAACGGAGGATTCAGTCGAACCATCCGATGCCACTGGTCCCAGGGAACCATCCCGGGAACCGCGTCTCGTGGCGTCGTTCGGCGGAGCAGAGGGACAACTCCGCAGCCGGCTCGACCTCGATCCAGAGAACTGGATGTTGCGGAGGCAGCTTGGTGAAGCGCTCCTCGATGTGGGGAATCGCGACGAGGGACTGTACGAGCTCGAACTCGCAATGGCCGGCTACGAGCTCTCCGGGCAGCTCGAGCATGCCCAGGAGATTGTGGATGAGATAATCCGCGTTCTTCCGACATCCGTGCGACACCACCAGAAGCGGGTGGAGTTCGCGGTTCGTTCGCATGACCGGCCGCGTCTCATCGATGCGTACCTCGAGCTCGCCGACACGCTGTTTCGCACGGGAGCCGGCGATCGGTCGATCACGGTCTACACACGGGTGCTCGAGCTCAACCCGAACAATGACCGGGCGCTCTTCGCAATGGCGACGCTGGCGCCGGATCAACTCGAGCAGATGCGCGGCACGCTGAACCAGCCGGGATGGTCGCAGGAGCTCGACTCGATTCCGGAAGGCGGTGCTTTCGTGCGGCCACCCGAGCCGCCAACCATGCGGGACGGGTCCGAGACGGACGACGACGCGACTCTGGACGACGTGCGCGAGGCTTCGGGCGCCGATGCAGAGTCGACAGTGGGCAGCGAAGAGACGGCCACGTCTCTGAGGATCACAGAACCAGACAGCAGCCTGCAGGCGCCCGAAGCCGCCGAGCCACCGGCGCGCGAAGAAGAAGGCTCCTATAGTCTGCAGGCGCCCGAAGCCGCCGAGCCAACGGCGCGCGAAGAAGAAGGCTCCGATGCCGCCCCGGCATCGCGCCCCGCGTCGGTCGACAGCTCGCCCCCCGCCGCCGACGCAAGTGAGTCCACGCGTGACGAGACCGAACCATCCGAATGGGGCGTGGAGGCGGTCGACTTCACGCACCTGGCTACCGACGCACCGGATTCGCCGGGTGCAGCGGTCGAACTACCCGAGGCGCCTCCGCTGTCGGTCGATGGCGCACAGTCCAGCGCCGACGCAGATGAGTCGCCCCGAGTCGAGGCGGAGCCCAGCAACGCGGCCGCCGAACCGCAGGACGCGGCAGCAGACGACTGGCGCCTGCGCGCAGTGGACGCTGAGCAGCCGTCGGTAGAAATCGAAGCGCCCGCCATGGCGGACGGATTGACGCGAGAGAGCCTCGGGGAACCCGTGGAGAGTCTGGGCGCGAGTCCCGACGAGCCGGAGCGGGCAGCGGAAGCCTCCCCGGAGGCGATGGAAGCGGCCGAGCAAGTCGGCTTTCGTAGCGCTGAGACCGGGGCCGGTGAGGAGGAAGCTGTTGCAGCGGACGCCGGCGCGACCGTGGACGGGAAGCGCGGCGCGGACGAGCAGGCGCCGTCCGAACCCTCAGGCGAGGTCGCCGAGGCTGAATCCGCGGTATTGGCGAGCAACGGGGACGTGACAACAGTCCCCGCTGAGGACGCTGCCGAGGCACCGTCGCGCCGGGGAGCGGAGGTTCGTCATGACACTCCGATCCTCAACCGCGCCCCGTTGCTGGCACCCAGCGATGCAAACGGCGGCGACTTTCTCGATCTTGGTGAGTGGCTGCGCACTACCGAGCCGACGCGATCGACGCGAATGGTGGTCGACGACTCCAGACCCACCGGCGACGAGCAGGCGGATTTCGACGAGTTGCTGCGTCGGTTCAAGCGCGGTCTCGCGGAGAACGTCGACGCCGAAGACTATCAGGCCCACTACGACCTGGGGGTCGCGTTCAAGGAAATGGGCCTGGTGGACGAGGCCATTGCTGAGTTCCAGAAGGCCCTCCGCGGCAGTAGCAACTCCATCCGCGCATATGAGGCACTTGGCCAGTGCTTCGTTGAGAAGACGCAGTATCCCATTGCGACCGCTCTGCTGCAGCGAGCCATCAGTGTCCAGGGCACGGATGAGCAGCAGTTGGTTGGCGTGCTGTACCTCCTCGGATTCGCCAGCGAGCAGATGGGTCGCCACGAGGACGCCCTGCGTTATTATCAACGGGTGTTTGCCATCGACCTCGAGTTCCGTGACATCACTCAACGCGTGTCCGCAATGGAGCAACTAGCGAAGTGACGGCGCGCATCCGCACGCCGGCTGCGGGCGCTGTGTCCCTCGGCGACATTCAGGGCTCTGTTTCGGCCGCCCTGTCCCGGGTGCCCGCGGAGATGTGGCGCATTGTCGCGGTCGATGGCGAACTGTTCCGCGGCGTGAACGAGCACCTCCTGCTCGTCAGGGGCAAGATGCTGCGCCCCACGCTCCTGCTGTTGTCCAGCGGCGTCGAGGGAGTAGCCGAGCCCAGGGCCTCGGCGCACGCCGCGGTTGTCGAGCTGATTCACCTCGCTACGCTGGTGCATGACGACGCAGTTGATCACTCCGTGCTGCGTCGCGGCATGCCGACGATCAATTCGATGTTCACCCATGAGGTGGCGGTCATCGCGGGCGATTTCCTGTACTCCCGCGCCGTGCAGGAGCTGGTGCGGCTGGCGGATCTCGAGGCCCTGCGCGTTTTCGCGAAAGCGTCGAATGAACTCACTGTTGGCGAGATGCGTCAACTGTCGTGCCTCGACGCATTGGCGTTCTCCGACGAGGACTACGAATTCCTGATTCGGGCAAAGACGGCTGCCCTGTTCTCAGCGGCATGCGAGGTTGGAGCCCTGTGCGGCGCCGTGGCATTTCGCGAACAGCTGGCCGCCTTCGGGAGTCACCTGGGCATGGCTTTTCAAGTGGTGGATGACCTGCTCGACTATACGGAGGCCGCCGAAACGCTGGGGAAGCCCGCGGGGCTCGATCTCCGGGAGCACAAGGTGACCTTGCCACTGATCGCGGCCCTTCCGCGCATGTCCCGGGGTGCCCGAAGCGTCGTGGATGGCCTCTTCGCGTCGCCAGAGCCCGGGGATGAGCAGATCGCGGCGGTCGTGGAGATCGTGCGGGACCTGGGGGGACTGGACGCCGCGCGCCGGCGGGGAGAAGAGTACGCGGCGCGTGCGGAGGAAGCGCTGGCGACCCTTCCCGACTCGACGTGCCGGAGCGCACTTTACGACACGATTGGCTACGTCATGGATAGGCGATCCTGATGATCAACAAGGGCTCGACCAGGCGGCGCCCCCTCTTCCATGCCGTGGTGCTCTCCATAGGCTTCATCGTGGGTGGCTTCATGACCCACTTTGCCCGCAAGTTCCTGCCGGTTGGGGCTGTAAAGGAATTCATGACCACGGGAGTACATCCCCAGTTAGGTCCGATTCAGGTAGACTTGATTATCTTGAAGTTCGCGTTGGGGCCCATCGCCCTCGACGTGTCGCTACTGAGTCTGGTCGGGGTACTGATCGCCTACCTGATCGCGCGATCGCTCTTCTAGGAGAGGCGTATGAACTTCGGCAATCTGGGATTCATGGAGATCCTCCTCATTCTCGTGGTGGTGTTGCTCCTCTTCGGAGCAAAGCGGCTGCCCGAGATCGGATCTTCGTTCGGGAAGAGCATCAAGGAATTCAAGCGCGGGATCAGCGACGTGGATCGCTCCATTCGCGAAGGAGATTCGCGGGCGGATCGGCTTCCCGATCGGGATCCGGTGGTCCAGCAGGAAGAGGAGTCGAGACCGGAGCCGAAGCGGCTTCTGGGTTGAGCGCGGCAGTCCCGGGACCGCGTTTGTGAGTACCGGCCTTTTCGCCGGTCTCCGAGTCGTGAGGGGAGGAAAAACGCCCGTCGGGTTACCGACGGGCGTTGGTTCGTTCGGGGCGTTTCGGATTTCGGGTCAGGACCCCTGCTCACGGGCGGCGGCGTTCAGGGCTTTGCGCTTGTCCTTGACGTCGGCGTGCTTGCGAAGGCCGTCCAGGTAGTCCCTGAGGCGCGTTTGGCGCAGAGCCTCGGTCAATTGACTGCGCTGAACCGTCTTCTGCTTCTCCCATTCGTCGCGGCTCGCGTTCACCCGCTTGTCCACACGCATTACGTACACAGCGTCATTGGTAACCACGGGAGCGCTCACGACACCGACAGGCAGCGTGAACGCCGCTCCAATCGCCTCGTTCAGTCGGCCGAGCCCGGGAACGGTCATGCTACGGGAGAACATCGGGCTCTTCGTGACCTGAACATCGTGTGATTTCGCGGCCGCCTCGAGGCTGGTAGACGAGGCCGCCTTCGCCAACTCGCTGGCCTTCGGCACCAGGGATTCCGCCTTTCTGCGACGTGCCAGGGCGGCACGAATGTCGCCGCGGACTTCGTCGAGCGGCGCGGTGCCTCCTTCGTACAGCGTGTCGAGCCGCGCGAGAAAGTACCCGTCGTCCGAGTCATACAGGTCGCTTGTCTCACCGACCCGCACCCCTGAGAACGCCCAGGCACTCACGCTCGGCACCACACCATGCGCGCCAAGAAGGGGTTGCCCCTCGTACGCCTGCACGATCTCCGGCCTGAGCCCGAGCACCTTGGCTGCGCTGTCGAAGTGCGACGACTCGGTGCTGGATGCTGCGATGCGTGCGAGCGTATCCGCCATCCGATCGGTCGCCACCGCTGACGAGTCGTTCTGCGTGATGCGAACGAGAATGTGAGAGACCGTGGTGGAATCGCCCTTGTGCGGTTCGACCCGAATCAGGTGATATCCGAAGCTGGTTAGCACCGGCTGCGAGAGCTCGCCGGGCTTGAGGGCGAAGGCCGCCTTCTCGAACTCGGGTACAAAGCGTCCGCGGGCCAACACTCCCAGCAGGCCGCCCTGTGTGGCCGACGCGCTGTCGGCCGATTCGCGACGGGCCACGTCTTCGAATGCGGCCCCCTTCACGATCTCGTCGCGAAGCTCGAGCGTCCTGGCGCGTGCCGCGGCGCTGTCGGCGGCAGAGATGCTGCGGGGGATGGTGAGAAGACTGACAATGGCGCGCCCGCCGCGCTCAAAGCGCTTCTTGTTGCGTTCGTAGTATTGCCGGATCTCCTCGTCGGTGACCTGAACGCCGCTGTCCGGCAACGCCGAGGCGTCGAATGTGACGTAGCTCACCTGCGCCGAATCGTGCCCATCGCGATAGACGCTCCAGAGCTTGGCGTCAGAGACGTAGACGTCACTCGCGATCTGGTCGAACAGCTTGGACCGCGGGATCTCGTTGCGATAATAGTCCTCGAGCGAAAGCAGGACGTTACCCTGGCGGGCCGCCGGACTCTTGAGAAACCGCTGCCACTTGTCGATGTCGAACCGACCGTCCGTCTGGAATTCGGGGTTCTGGACGATTTCCGGCGGTGGACTCAGCTGAGCCGCCTGGATCACCTCGTCGTCGCTGACCCGGATTCCACGGCGGCGGTACTCCTGCTCGAGCACGATATTCGACACGAGCTGCTCGAACGCCTGGTCCTCGACCTGGTGCCGCCCGTCAAGCGTAAGTGCATGTCCCGTCGATGCTTCCTGTTGCTGGGCGAGGCTATTTGAGAGGTTCGCCCACGTCAGATACGGTATGTCGACGCCGTTGACCGTCGCAACCACGGTCGAGGAGGTAACCTTCTCGCGGCCCATGAGGCCTGACGTCTGAAAGAGCAGGAAGCCGCCCACGAAGAAGGCGACAACGAACAACCAGATCCATTTTGCGGCGCTCCGCATTTGCTGCAGCACGGGCGCAAACTCCTGGGTGGATTCGGAAGAAATACCTTACAATTCGAACCAGGAAAGCTATTTGTGATCTGCGTCTAAAATCAAGTTACAGTGTCACTTCTGCGAGTCGTCGGTCGTCTGGCATACGATCCCGCGCACACACCAGGTGCGCCCGTTCGGCACGATGAAACCGGGGGCTGGGTATGGCCACCTCAGTACGAATCGAAGAGCTGAAGCAGAAATTCGACGAGAATCCCCGCCGGTACTTCGCGCCACTTGCGAACGAACTGAGGAAACTCGGAGACCTGACGCAGGCGATCGACATCTGTCGTTCGCAGCTTGCGTCGCAACCGGGGCACGTCAGCGGTCACATTGTGCTGGCCCAGGCGCTCTTCGATCTGGCGGACCTCGACGGCGCGCGCTCGGCGTTCGAGTCCGCCCTCGGGCTCGATCCCGAGAATCTCATCGCGCTTCGCTACATGGGTGACATCGCGCGTGAGCGCGGAGACCGCGACGATGCGCGGACCTGGTATCAGCGCGTGCTCGACGCCGATCCGCGGAACAGCGAGATCGCCGCCATCATGGCCGGACTCGAAGACGAACCTAACGACGAGGGGCACGCGTCGACCGAGGGGGACCGCGCTGATTCCTCACCGGATACGGCAATCGCGGCTGACGCCGGGGCCGTAGCCGTGTCCCACGGGGAGTCGTGGCACAACGCCGAGTCGGAGAACGCATCGACTCCCGCCAATCCGCCGATGGATGTGTCGGCTGCGGCGGAGCCGCTTGCCGACGCGAACTCGGAACCGCTAGCTGTTTCCAGCGACTCTCTGGCGGAAGAGGCGGTCTGGCCCGGGACGGTGGATACACCACCTCCGGCGGACGAGCAGGATGTGTCATCGACTTCGTGGCTCTCGTCGCATCAGACCGGCGCGGCCGACGCAGCCGATCGTGCCGACGACTCAGCCTTCGGTCCGCCAGCGGAATCCCACGACGCTCATGCGGGCCTGGACACCTCTTGGGATGGCCCCGCTTCCGATACATCCGAACCGGACTCCGACGCGGCGCCGCACGACTGGTTCGATGGCCCGTTCGATACGGATGCCGACGACGATACCCTCGCATTCCCTCTGGACGAGGAAGAGTCGGTGAGCGCGGGCCCGGCAGAGGATGACATCGAAGCGCTTTTCGGAACCGCCGCTCACGGGGTGGCCGAGTCCGCAATGGAAGGCCTCACGCCATCAGACGCCGCCGCGTCCGCGCCACTCGAACTGCCAGACTACGGCGACCAGCCTGATCACGCCGACCATCCTGATCAGGGTGTTCACCTCGAGCACGCCGACCAGCCTGATCAGGATGTTCACCTCGAGCACGCCGACCAGCCTGATCAGGATGTTCACCTCGAGCGCGCCGACCAGCCTGATCAGGGAGTTCACCTCGAGCGCGCCGACCAGGTCGACGACGACGTTCACGGACTACCCCAATCTGATGCGTGGGAAACACCCATCGCATATACGAGCGCGCCACCGCCGGACCGGCCTGCACTGGCTCCCTTCGCAACGGAAACGCTTGCGGAATTGTACCTCGAACAGGGGTTTCGCGAAGAGGCGCTCGAGATCTACAGGGAGTTGCTCAGCCGCAATCCGTCAGACGATACTCTTCGAGGTCTCATAGAGGGGCTTCAAACCGGTGCGGGCGCCGAGGCGCTCGTTGCGACTCCCGCGTCGCACCGCGTCGCGGGCGGAGAAATGGCCGCGCAATCGGTGCGCACGTTCTTCGGATTGCTGGCCCGTCGGATTCCGCACCAGCGCCATCGCACGGCGGATCCCAGGCGGGCGCCACACGACGGCCCCGACATGCTGGCGGCCGAGTCGGCGGCCCCGCCGTCCGATACTCTCGCGTCGGCCTCCACGGAGAATCAGCCTCACGCTGCAACCGACCTGAGCCTGCCTGGACTGCCGTCAGGATCACCCGGCTTGACCGAGCTGTTTGGCGCGCCGCCGCCCCCGCAGGAGGATTCAGCGGCTGCCTCGTTGGCGGCTGCTTTCTCGAACGGAATGCCGTCAGTGGGTCGGCCGTCTCGCGTCTCGCAGCGCGAACTCTCGCTCGACCATCTCTTCCACGAAGAGCCGGCGGCGGCGCCAACCCTCGACGCGTTCTATGACGCGCAGCCGGGCGAGACTCCGACTACGGACGGAACGGAGTCCGTCGCCGATGAGCGGGCGAAGGACATTCAGCAATTCAACACCTGGCTCGACGGACTGAAGAAGAAGTGAGGATCGCTGTCCTCAACGGACCCAATCTGAATCTTCTGGGCACCCGGGAGCCCGACGTCTACGGAACGACGACGCTCGCTGACATCGAGGCGCGGCTTCGGGATATCGCACGCGACCTGGGTGTCGAGCTCGAGTTCGTGCAGTCGAATCATGAGGGTGTTCTAATCGACGCGATTCAGGGGATGCGGGGATCGGCGGACGGTGCGATTATCAACGCTGGGGCTTATACCCACACGAGCCTCGCAATCCGCGATGCCCTGGCCGCACTGTCACTCCCATTCGTCGAGGTCCACCTGTCCAACATCTTTGCGCGCGAGCCCGAGCGACGACGGTCGTTGCTTGCCTCGAGCGCGCGGGCGATGATCTGCGGGTTCGGCGCCTACGGGTACGAACTGGCGTTGCGAGGACTCGTTGCGAGCCTCTCGCGCCGTGGCTGACGCGCGACCTCGGAGGCTCGCCGCCCTTCGCGACCGGCTCGTCGACTCACACCTCGACGGGCTTCTCGTTTCCGGCCTCGCGAACATCCGCTACCTGACGGGGTTCAGCGGATCGAACGCGCTGGTGTTCGTGACCGCCCGCGATCTCCTCTTCCTCACCGATTTCCGTTACGAGATCCAGGTTGCCGAGGAAGTCGGGAACACGGCGCGCGTTCGCGTGGAGAGCGTGAGCGTGTGGACGGGGTTGTGGGCGATGTTGGGCGAAACCGCTGGCGTGAGCGCCGCCGGGTTCGAGTCGGCGCACCTGACGCATCGCGACTTCCAGCGTCTTCTGGATGAAGGCAACAAATGGCACTGGCGCCCGACGACGGACCTGGTGGAGTCGTTGCGGGAGCGCAAGGATGCGTGCGAGGTCGAGCTGATCCGACAGGCGGGCCAGATTGCCACCGCGGCCCTGGCGAAGACGCTGGCTGACGTACGCCCGGGACTGAGCGAACTGGCGGTCGCCGGTCTCCTCGAGCGCCACCTGCGCGACGCGGGATCCGAACGGCACCCGTTCGACGCGATTGTTGCTTCAGGGGCGCGGAGCGCGCTGCCTCACGCGAGTCCGGGAGACCGCGCCATTGCGCGCGGCGAGTTTCTGCTGTTGGATTTTGGGGCGGTGGCCGGCGGTTACTGTGCGGACGTGACACGGACGGTGGTGGTGGGCCGCGCGACTGAACGCCAGGTGGAGGTCCACGCGGCGGTTCGCGATGCCGGCGGGGCGGCGCGCGCGGGGGTACGTGCCGGCATGCGTGGTCGGGACGCTGACGCCATCGCACGTGACGTTCTGGGAGCGCGCGGATTTGGCGATGCCTTCGGGCACGGGTTGGGTCATGGCCTGGGACTGGAAGTCCACGAGTCGCCGCGCCTTTCCAGAACTGCGGACGGGGTGCTGCCACCGGGCGCCGTCGTGACGATCGAGCCCGGGGCCTACATCCCGGGGTGGGGAGGCGTACGCATCGAAGACGATGTACACCTCAGCGCGGACGGCGCGGAGGTTCTGACGGAGTTTCCCCGCGAGCTCCTCGAGCTGGCGTGAGGACCGGATGCGTGACCAAGACCCGGGTATGATCGACTTACGATATGTAAAGAAGCTCATCGAGATGCTGGACGGATCGACCGTCGATTCGGTCGAGATTTCCTCCGACAAGGGGATGAAGATCCGCATCTCGAAGACGCCGCAACACCGTGGTCCGGTTCAGAGTCCGACGCCGGTTCCCATGCCCGCGGTGGCGCCCTCGGCGACGCCCGGCCGCGTGACACCGACCGATGGATCTCAGGCTGTCCCGGACTCGGCGCCACCGGTGGTGGAGGCGCCGAAGACGCCGCTGCTGGAGGTGAAGTCTCCGATGGTCGGAACGTTCTATGCGCAACCCGAACCAGGGACCAAACCGTACGTGACGATGGGGGCCAGGATCTCGAAGGGACAGGTGCTGTGCATCATCGAGGCGATGAAGATCATGAACGAGATTGAATCGGAATTCGCCGGCGTCGTGAAAGAGGTCTGCGTGCAGGACGCTCACCCCGTGGAGTACGGTCAGGTTCTTTTCCGGGTGGACCCCAATGGCTAGTTCGGTTCAGGGCCTCGACGCGACCGCTCACAGCGCGGCGCGCCCTCCCTTCAACTTCAAGGCGATTCTCCAGCAGATGGTGCAGCTGGGCGCCTCCGATCTTCACCTCAAGGTCGGACGTCCACCGACCCTTCGTATCCACGGCGATCTGTCCCCGCTGCCGTTGCCGGCGTTGCGGCCGGAGGACCTGAACGCGCTCGCCAAGGAGAGCATGTCGCCCAAGCAGGTGAAGGAATTCACCGAATACCGGGAGGCGGATTTCGCCACCGGTGTTCCGGGAATCGGTCGCTTTCGCGTCAACGCGTACCAGCAACGCGGGACGATCGCCTTCGCCATCCGCACGATTCCGCATCAGGCGCGATCGATCGGCGAGCTCAACCTGCCGGCCATCGTCGAATCGGTGTCGCTGTCTCCTCGAGGTCTGGTGCTCGTGACGGGTGTGACCGGCTCGGGCAAGTCCACCACGCTCGCGTCGATGATCCAGCTGATCAACGAGCGGAGATACGCGAACATCATCACTATCGAGGACCCGATCGAATTCCTGCATCGCGACCTCAAGTGCCACATCAACCAGCGAGAGATCGGCACCGATACCGGGAGTTTTGCGCAGGCGCTGCGACGGGTGCTCCGCCAGGACCCGGACGTCGTCCTGATCGGTGAAATTCGCGATCCCGACACGCTCGACACGGCCCTCAAGGCGGCCGACACCGGTCACCTGGTGTTCTCGACTCTGCACACGACCGACGCCACCCAGACCATCAATCGCATTCTCTCGTTCTATCCGCCGCACCAGCAGAACGAGGTGCGGTACGCCCTGTCCAGTGCGCTGACCGCAGTCGTGTCGCAGCGGCTGGTCCCCCGGTGCGATCGCCCGGGCCGCGTTCCGGCGTGCGAGATCCTGATCAACACCGCCGCCGTGCGAGACCAGATTCGCGATGTGACGAAGACCCTCAATATTCCGGATCTCATCAAGGAAGGGACCGCGCAGTACGGCATGCAGAGCTTCGACCAGTCCCTGATGCTCTGGTACACGAAGGGAGTCATTTCCTACGAGAGCGCGCTGTTCTACGCGTCGAACCCGAGCGAGTTCGCGCTCCGGGTACAAGGGGTGGCGGCATCGAGCGACACGTCGTGGGACGAATTTCAGAGGGACTCCAAGTAGCGCGCCCGGCGAACGCCTGACGACGCCGCATGTTCAGGAAAGTCCTTGTCGCGAACCGGGGTGAGATCGCGCTGCGCGTGATCCGTGCCTGCCGCGAACTCGGCATCGAAACCGTCGCCATCTATTCCGAGGCAGATCGCGAGTCGCTGCACGTCCGGTTCGCCGACGACGACGTATGCATCGGTCCTCCGCCGGCCAAGGAGTCGTACCTCAAGATTCCGCGCATCATCGCGGCCGCCGAAATCACGGGCGCCGACGCGATTCATCCGGGCTACGGGTTCCTGGCCGAAAACGCCGAATTCGCGGAAACGTGCGCGGCATCGAACATCACCTTCATCGGCCCAACGGTCGAACAGCTTCGCGTCATGGGCGACAAGGCCGAGGCGCGAAAGGCGATGGCAAAGGTGGGTGTCCCCATTGTTCCCGGGTCACCGGGTCCGGTTTCCGATCCGGACGACGCAGCGGCAGTAGCCCGCGAGATCGGGTTCCCCGTCATCATCAAGGCGGCAGCCGGCGGTGGGGGCAAGGGAATGCGCGTGGCCAGGAACGACGCCGAGTTCTCACGATCGTTCTCGCTGGCCCGCTCCGAGGCGCTCTCCGCGTTCGGCAACGACGAAGTCTACGTCGAGAAGTACCTCGCCCGACCCAGGCACATCGAATTCCAGATTCTCGGAGACCAGCACGGGCACCTGCTGCACCTGGGTGAACGCGACTGTTCCATCCAGCGGCGTCATCAGAAGCTGATCGAGGAGGCGCCGAGCCCGGCGGTCACACCGGCACTTCGCGAGGAGATGGGGGACGCCGCGGTGCGCGGCGCGAAGGCCATTTCATACGTGGGAGCCGGCACGATCGAGATGCTCCTGGACGAAACGGGCGAGTTCTACTTCATGGAAATGAACACGCGCATCCAGGTCGAGCATCCCGTAACCGAGGTGTTGACTGGAGTGGACCTGGTGAAGGAGCAGATCCGCGTGGCGGCCGGCGAGGAGCTGTCCATTGCAGAGATCCCGCCGCTGCGGGGCCACGTGATCGAATGCCGCATCAACGCCGAGGACCCGGCCCGGGCTTTCCAACCCAGTCCGGGACGCATCGAGGTATTTCATCCCCCGGGCGGTCCGGGCATTCGCGTCGACACCCACGTCTACACCGGCTACACGGTGCCACCGTATTACGATTCTCTGTTGGCGAAGCTGATCGCGCAGGGCGATAACCGCGACGAGGCAATCCGCCGCATGCAGATCGCGCTCGACAGTTTTATCATCGAGGGCGTTACCACTACCACCGCTTTCCTGGGACGCGTGCTGGACCATGAGCGCTTTCGAGCCGGCGACTTCGACACCAAGTTCCTTGAACGCGAAGTCGGCCTCTTCAAGGACCCCGGGTAGGGTGCGGATAGACGTCTTCTTCAGTGGGGGGTCGCTGACACCGGCGGATGTGAGTGGACGGGTGGTGCTCGTGATCGATGTCCTGCGCGCATCCACGACCATCGCGGTGGCCCTGGCCAACGGCGCGAAGAACATCATCCCCTTCGAGGACGCGGAGGAAGCGATCACCCGCCGGAAGGCATTCGAGCGCCGTGAGGTGCTGCTGGCGGGAGAACGGCGGATGCACGCGATTCCCGGTTTCGACCTGGGAAATTCCCCACGCGACTTCACGCGAGAGGCCGTCGAGGGCAAGACCATCCTGTTCACCACGACCAATGGCACCGGGGCGCTGGTCAACAGCCAGAGCGCGCGCGATGTGGTAGTGGGTTCGTACGTCAACTACTCCGCGGTGCTGGCGATGCTGCGGGCGGCGGCCCGTGCCGATGCCGACATCGCGATCGTCTGCGCGGGGCGGGAACGCCGCTTCTCGCTCGAAGACGCCGCCTGCGCTGGACGGTTCGTTCGCGGGATGACGCGGCGCGGCCGGCGGGCCGACCTCAATGACGCCGCCACCGTGGCTGTCCTGATCGACAAGCGATACGGCCACGATCTGTCGCGGATGTTCGCTGCCAGCACCCACGGGCGCGCCCTCTCCACCAACGGGTACGCCGAGGATCTGGTGGTGTGCGCCGGCATCGACACCTGCTCCGTGATCCCCGTCTACCAGGACCGGCAGATCACGACCTTCGGCACGCCGCGGGAGCGGTAGCGCGGTGAGTCCTGCGCTGAGGCGGGAGCTGGCCGGCATTGCCCTCCTGCTGCTGGCGGTGTTCGTCGCCGGCGCGCTCCTTCTGCAGCCCTTGCCCGACACGCAATCCTGCATCGCGGCCCGCGGGGTCTTCGGTCCCGTGGGGGCCTGCGTCAAGCAGGGGCTTCTGGTTCTGGTCGGCGGCGCCGCATCAGCGCTCCTGCCACTGGCCGCAGCGGTGCACGGCCTGAGGCTGATGGGGCGAACGAGATCGTCCACCGATCGGTCGTGGATGATCTTCCTGCTCGGCTTGGCGCTGCTGCTGCCCGTAGGGCTGGGACTGGCGACCGGAGCGGATCCCGATGCGACGCCGGTTTCCGGACTGTGGGGGAGCTTTCTCGCCTACTACCTTCGCGCCGGATTCGGTACCGCCGGCGCATGGATCGTACTTGCCCTGGGCGGCAGTGTGCTGATGGCCTGGACGCTTCGCTGGAACCCGATCCGCGCAATCATCGGGAGCGCCTCCTCGCCCGGGAGCGGAGTGGTTCCTCCGGAGGCAACGCTGGCGCAGCGGCTGGAACCCCCTCCGCAGGAGATGCCGGGCATCGAGTCTGACACCGGGGAAGCAGACGCCCCGGCAATCCAGGAGTTCGGGGGCCGGCGACGGCGTGAACGCACTGCACGGTCCTCGGCTACCGCCTCCGATGCGGGCGGACGGGACGACGGCATGCTCACCATTCCCGGCGAAGGCGCCTCGTACGATGAGATGGTGCCACCCACCGATCTGCTCGCACAGGTGCCTCCAAGCAACGTGGAGGTGAGTCGGCGCGAGCTCGACGCGATGGGCCAGAAGCTGATGGACGCGCTCCGCACCTTCCGGGTCGATGGGGAACTGGTGGGCCGCACAACCGGTCCGGTGGTGACGCAATTCGAGATCGAACCGGCGCCGGGGGTGAAAGTGCGCCAGTTCGCGAATCTGGCCAACGACCTCGCTCTCGCGATGCGCGCACCGAGCATCCGCGTGGTGGCCCCAATCCCGGGACGCGGGGCGGTCGGCGTGGAAGTGCCGAATCCGTCGGCCGAGCTCGTCTCGTTCCGTGAGCTAGTGGAGTCGCGCGAGTACAAGAATGCCCGTGCGTCCCTGCCAATCGCGTTGGGCAAGGATCTCGAGGGACATCCGGTAGTAGCCGATCTCGCCAGGATGCCGCACCTCCTGATCGCCGGTGCGACCGGTTCGGGAAAGTCGGTCTGCGTGAACACCATCGTGACCAGCCTGATCTACCGGCACACGCCGCAGACGCTGCGTTTCCTGATGATCGACCCCAAGATGGTCGAACTTTCGGTCTACAATCGCATGCCGCATCTGCGCTACCGCGTTGTCACCGACAACCGCGACGCCGCGTCGTTGCTCAAGTGGGCCGTGATGGAGATGCACAACCGGTACCATCTGCTGGCCGCCAACGCCGTGCGGAACATCCAGGAATTCAACAAGCGCGTGCAGGAGGGCGCGCACCTGCTGCATCCGAAGAACGCCGCCGTCGCGTTCGAGGATCGCACGTACCGCGACGGCATTCAGCCGTACATCGTCATCGTGATCGACGAACTCGCCGACCTGATGATGACCGTACAGGGAGAAGTCGAAACACCGCTCGCGCTCCTCGCGCAGAAGGCCCGGGCGATCGGGATTCACCTCCTGCTTGCGACACAGCGTCCCAGCGTGAACGTCATCACGGGGCTCATCAAGGCGAACTTCCCCAGTCGCATTGCCTTCCGGGTGGCGTCGCAGGTAGACAGCCGTACCATCATCGACGGAATCGGCGCCGAATCCCTGCTCGGCAATGGCGACATGCTGTTCATTCCGCCCGGAAAGTCGGAGCCGCTGCGTATTCAGGGCGCGTTCATTCCTGGCGAAGACACCGAGAAGCTGATGCTGTGGTACGAAGAGCGGCGTACCGCGCGCCGGGCCGAGCTGACGGCCCGCGGGCTCGCGGCTGACGATGCACGGTTGGAGCCCGACTTGCTGGAACAGGTGCGGGCGCGCGAGGCACTGGAGGCGGCCGAGTCCGAGGACGAACAGCACGCGGTCGACGACCGTCGGGACGAGCTTTTCCGCCGCGCGGCAGAAGTGTGCATCCAGCACGAACTTGGTTCGACCTCGCTCCTGCAGCGTCGTCTGGGCATCGGGTACGGCCGCGCGGCGCGGATCATCGACCAGCTGCACGCAGCCGGCGTCCTGGGTCCGCCGAATGGCTCGAAGCCACGCGATATCCTGGTCGGCCTGGAGAGTCTCGACAGGCTGTGCGGTCCGGAGACCCCCGAAGCGTAGGTCCGGTGCCAGCGGCGCCGGTTGGCGCGATCACAGACTGAGCGCGCGCTGTCCTGGAGAGTGAGGCGGGCCCGAGCGGACGCAGTGCCAGGCTTCGGCTCGCGACAAAAGGGTGACACACCGATAGCACGCGCTCCCTATCTTCGCGCCGTGACGAGTCAGACAGATCGTTTCGGCGTGACCGGAGAGCGAATCGCCGAGCGTTGGCTTCGTGGACGCGGCTGGCGGGTGCTCGAGCGACGGTATCGTACCGGGCACCGTGACATTGACCTCATTGCGGAGCGGGACGGGCTCGTCGCGTTCATCGAGGTGAAGGCGCGGACCCGAGTTCAGTATGGAGATCCCACGGAGGCAGTTAACTGGCGGAAACGTAATGACTTGATTCGTTCGGCAACCACCTGGATCGACCGTCACGGACGTCCTGGTGAGCACTACAGGTTCGACGTGATCGGAGTGCTCGTGGCCAACGGACGAGTCCGGATCCGGCATCTGGAAGACGCATTTTCGCTGGCGGGGGGAGGTTGATGGCAGGGGGGTAGCTTCGTATTTTGTTCGGGGGTATCGTCGTTTTCCGGCCATCCGGTAAATTCCCGCGTGGCCAGGTTCTCAACCTGTCAAACTCAATGGGTGATGCATGGCTGTCGCGGCATTGCAGGATGACCGAAGGAAGGCCCTGAATCTGGCCATTGCGCAGATCGAGAAGAACTGCGGCAAGGGATCGATCATGCGCATGGGCGCAGACTCCGCGCGTGTTCGCGTGGAAGCGATTCCGACCGGCGCCATCAACCTCGATGCGGCCATCGGCGTGGGAGGAATTCCGCGCGGCCGGGTCACCGAAGTGTTCGGTCCGGAGTCGAGCGGCAAGACGACCTTGTGCCTGCACGTGGTGGCGAATGCGCAGCGGGCGGGCGGCGTGGCCGCGTTCATCGACGCCGAGCACGCGCTCGATATCGAGTACGCCAAGAAGCTGGGTGTGGACATGGAGAACCTCCTCGTCTCACAGCCGGACACGGGCGAGCAGGCGCTGGAGATCTGCGAGATCCTCGTTAGGTCCGGCGCGGTCGACATCGTCATCATCGACTCGGTGGCGGCGCTGGTGCCCAAGGCGGAGATCGAGGGCGACATGGGCGATTCGCATGTGGGCCTCCAGGCGCGTCTGATGAGTCAGGCGCTCCGGAAGCTCACCGGGGCCATTGCGCGGTCGCGCACGTCGGTTGTGTTCATCAATCAGCTGCGCGAAAAGATCGGGGTGATGTTCGGCAATCCCGAGACGACCACCGGTGGCAAGGCGCTCAAGTTCTACGCGTCCCTTCGCCTCGATATCCGCCGCATTGGCGCGGTAAAGGACAAGGAGGAAGTCACCGGATCTCAGGTTCGGGTGAAGGTGGTGAAGAACAAGGTGGCCCCGCCGTTCAAACAGGCCGAGTTCGACATCATGTACGCCGAGGGAATCAGCCACACGGGTCTGCTGGTGGATATCGGCGCCGAGAGCAACATCATCGAGAAGTCAGGCGCCTGGTACAGCTACAATGGCCAGCGAATCGGGCAGGGGCGCGAGAACGCAAAGCTCTTCCTGAAGGACAATCCGACGCTCGCGGCGGATATCGAGGACAAGGTGAAGGGTGTCCTTGGCATTCGGACCATGGCCGTTGCGGCCGAATCCGAAGCGGGGGAGGAGTAGCGCAGGCCAGTACGGTGGGCGGCCCGCACGACGTCGGGGCCGGAGGGTTGTTCTCTGAGGAAGTTGGCGCCCGGTACGCCGCTTTGCTCAAAGGGCTTCCCTCCGGCCTCTTCATTTTCTTCTCAGGCTCAGCGCACGGCTTCTACGCATGCCACGCTCCTCGCCCCCGGACGCGCACCCCGGTACGGTAAGCGCCCTTGTCGAGCACGTCAGACGGCGCGGGCGCTTTGTCGTCGAGATCGATGGCGTTCAGGCGGGAGTGGTGAGCGTCGAGACGATCGCCGACCTCGGGCTGCGCGTCGGGAGTTCCGTCGACGGAGCGGTGCTGCGCGCCCTGCGGACCGCGGACCGGAGATTCGCTCTGCTCGATCGAGCAATGAACCTGCTCGCAGTTCGCGCGCGCTCGGCGCGCGAACTGCGCCTGAGGCTCGCGCGGACCGGCGCGCTCAAGGGTGACCTGGCGTGGGTCAGTGACCGGCTCGAGAAGTACGGCTATCTGGACGATGCGGTCTTCGCGCGCCAGTTCGCCGAGTCCCGGTTCGCGCGCGGCATCTCCCGCCGCCGAGTCGGCGACGAGCTGTTCCGCCGCGGTGTGGCGCCGAGCGTGGCCGCCGCCGCCATCGAAGCCGCGGTGGAGGACGTCGAGGTCGACGAGTACGGCGGCGCGCTGGCGGCCGCGAAGAAGCGGCTGGCCACACTCGCCTCGGTTGACCTGCTGACGCGCCGCCGGCGTCTGTACGCCTTTCTCGCGCGACGCGGCTACCAGGCGGACGTCGTGGGACGCGTCGTACGCGAGGTGACCGGCGGCCACGCTCCCGGCTAACTGGCCGCTTCCTCGTATATTTGCCTCTATGCTCGCCAACGAGATCCGCACGCGCTTCCTTGGCTACTTCGAACGCAATGGCCACGCCGTGCGCCCGAGCTCCTCTCTCGTGCCCGCGGACGATCCCACGCTGCTCTTCACCAACGCGGGCATGGTGCAGTTCAAGAAGGTCTTTCTCGGACTGGAGACGACGCCGTTCGGACGACGCGCCGCCACTTCCCAGAAGTGCGTTCGCGCCGGCGGAAAGCACAACGACCTCGAGCAGGTGGGACACACTGCCAGGCACCTCACTTTCTTCGAGATGCTGGGCAACTTCTCGTTCGGCGACTACTTCAAGCGCGATGCGATCCGCTTCGCGTGGGAGTTCGTGACCACCGAGCTGAAGCTCGACCCGAAGTATCTCCGGGTCACCGTGCATCACAGCGACGAAGAGGCGCGCGCGCTCTGGCGTGAGATCGCCGGTCTGCCCGATTCGCGGATCTACGGACTGGGCGACTCGGACAATTTCTGGCAAATGGCCGACACGGGACCATGCGGTCCGTGCTCCGAGATCTTCGTCGATGTGGCCCATGTTGCCGGTGACTGGAGCGTTCCGGACGGCGTGGTGGGCGAGTGGACGGAACTGGACCGCGACGAGTTCTCACTCGACGCGTTCGTCGCGGGTTCGGAGAACGATCGGTTCCTGGAGTTCTGGAACCTCGTGTTCATGCAGTACGACAGGCAGGCGGATGGCACGCTGGTGCCCCTTCCGCGGCCTTCGGTCGACACCGGCGCCGGGCTCGAGCGCATTGCCGCGCTCACGCAGGGCGTGACGATGATCTTTCACACCGACGTCTTCGCGCCGCTCATCGCGGCCGTCGAGCACGCCGTCGGTATCGAATATTGGGGCCGCGAGAGCGACGAGAGCCGCACGGGGATCGCCGTGCGGGGTGCGAAGGGCGGCCTTTCGGTGGTGCCAAATGCCGTCACCCCGGCCTCGTTTCGTGTGATCGCCGACCACGCCCGAGCCGTCGCGTTCCTCCTGGCCGATGGCGTCTTCCCCTCCAACGACGGACGAGGGTACGTGCTGCGCCGGATCCTGCGTCGCGCGGTGCGTCATGCCTGGCTATTGGGCCGTCGCGAGCCGACGCTGGTGCAGATCGTGGCGAAGGTCATCGAGCTGATGGGCGACGTCTACCCTGAGCTGGATCAGCGCGCGACGCACATCACCGAGACGACGCGCGCCGAGGAGGAGCGCTTTCTGACAACGATCGACGCGGGGATGAAACGCTTCGAGGAGGTCGCACCGGAACACACCACGCAGGGTTCCAGCCAGATCCGTGGCACCGTGAGCGGCGAAGACGCCTTCCGGCTGTACGACACGTACGGGTTCCCGATCGACCTCACCGAGCTGATGGCGCGCGAGCGCGGCTACACGGTCGACATCTCGGGGTTCGAGACGGCGCTCGAGGCGCAGCGCGTGCAGTCGCAGGAGGAGCGAAAGTCCAGGAAGCTCGGGGTGTCCGGCGACGAGCTGGCGGATGAATTGAAGTGGAAGGTACGGACGCCGGCATCGATCCCTGCCGGCACCCCACTTCGCCCCGGGTTGCCGGCGGTGAAACCACCCGCTGGCCCCGGCGACAGCGCCGACGGACGAGGTGAAGTGGCTGGTCACTCCGATACAGCGCCGCACCCCGGATCGGGCCTGCCCGACGCCAGGTTCGTGGGCTACGACAGCGTCGAGGTGGAATCCGAGGTGACGGCCGTGCGACACCTCGACGATGGGCGCGTGGCGGTGCTGCTGCGCGAGACGCCGTTCTACGCCGAGTCCGGTGGGCAGATCTCTGACGGCGGGGAGATCGTCGGTGACGGCTGGCGCGTGGACGTCGAGGACGTGCGCAAGATCCAGGGTCGAAACGCGGCGATCGGTCGGCTCACGGGGACGCTGCATTTCGGCACCGCGGTGGCGCGCGTGCCGACCGATCGGCGGCGCGACACCGAGCGGAACCACACGGCGACTCACCTGTTGCAGGCGGCGTTGCAGGCGGTGCTGGGCAAGGGCGTGCATCAGGCGGGATCCCTCGTCGCTCCGGACCGGCTGCGCTTCGACTTCACGCACCACGGACCCGTGAGTGCGGAAGCCCTGGAAGACGTCGAGGAGCGGGTCAATCGCTCGATCTGGGCGGGCGCCGACGTACTCTTCGAGGAGAAGCCGCTCGAAGAGGCCAGGTCCGAGGGTGCGATGGCGTTGTTCGGCGAGAAGTACGGGGCGGTGGTGCGCGTCGTTCGCATTCCCGGCATCTCGCTCGAGCTGTGTGGTGGTACACACGTCCGGAACACGGCCCAGATCGGGCTCTTCCACATCATCGGCGAAACCGGAGTGGCGGCAGGCGTGCGCCGGATCGAAGCACTGACCGGCCCGCGCGCGTTCGAATGGCTGCGCCAGAGGGACCGAAGCCTGCTGCGGGTATCTGACCTGCTGAAGGCAACTCCGGACACGGTGGTGAAGCGCGCTGAGGCGATCGTGGAAGACCGGCGGGCGCTGGAGAAGCGGCTGGAGGATGCGCTCCGTGGCGGAACCGACGAGGTGCGGCGGCTGCTTTCGTCCGCCGCCCAGGTGGACGGAATGAAAGTCGTGGGCGCCACGGTATCGGCCGACGATGTCCGGGCCCTGCAGACGTTAGGCGACGCCCTGCGGGAACAGATGGGCGCGGGCGTGGCGGCGCTGGCCGCAACGTTCACCGACGGCAAGTCGACGCTGCTGGTGGTTGCCACCGACGCGGCGCGGGATCGTGGCGTCCGCGCCGACGCGGTGTTGCGCGCGCTGGCCACTGCCGCTGGCGGACGTGGCGGCGGAAAGCCTCACATGGCGCAGGCCGGGATTCCAGACGCCGCGCGCCTTCCCGAAGCGTTGGCGATGCTACCGTCCGTGGTCCGTGACCTCATGGGAACGACATCATGAGTCGAGTGGCCTCGGCGAATGCCGCGGGAAACCTGAAGGCGTGGATGCAGACGCGCCATCCGTCTGCTCCCACCGCACTCCGGCAGCGAATGTTGACGCTCGCGTCTCCGTTCGAGGGAGCGCCGGGCGGCGTGGCTGGTCAGTGTCTGGTCGCGGCGCAACAGGGCCTCGCCATGCTGCTCTCGGGAGATGGAACGGCGCGCGCCGCCGCGCTCGATCTGCTCGCGATCGACGCGCTCGTGACCTACGGCTTCGAGGCGTGCGCCGGCGAACCCGAGCGCATCCCCGAACTCGCAGCGGACGTCATGGTGCGGTTGTCGGCGCTTGCCCCACGGGCGTGATCGACATCCATACGCACCTCCTTCCCGGCGTCGACGACGGCTCGCCGACCATCGAGCATTCCCTGCTGGTGCTGGAGCGAATGGCCGACGAAGGAGTGATGGCAGTGGTGTGCACCCCACACCTCAACGCGTCGCAGGCGACCTGGGCGCCGGTGGACAAGCATGTCGGGTTGCTCGAGGAGTTGCGGGCGCGCGCCCGACCGGAGCTGGAGCTGTACCCCGGCTGGGAGATCATGCTGGATCGCGGGGGAGAGGATCTGCGTTCGCCACGGCTCGCGCTCGGCAACTCGAAGGCGCGGCTCGTGGAGTTCCCGCGCCGGGGGCTGCCAGGTTGGGCCACCGAGGAGCTCGTGCGGCTGCGCAGGACGGGCATCGTACCGGTGGTGGCGCACCCCGAGCGATACGCGGGGTGCACGCTGGAGACGCTTCGCGGGTGGCACGAGCTCGGCGCGTTCGTTCAGACCGACGCAACCGCGGTGATCACCGCCGGGCCGATGGCCGACTTCGCCCGCGCGATGCTTGCCGACGGGTTGGTGCATATCCTGGCCAGCGACAATCACGGCGACCGGCGGTCGCTCTCGACAGTACGGCAGTGGCTGGAAGAGATTGATGCGGGTGAACAGGCGGAGTGGCTGACGCACGAGAACCCTCGGCGCCTGCTCGACGACCGCCCGCCGGCAGCGGTGGCCCCGGTCCGTATGCGCTCCGGGATGGTGGAGCGGCTGAAGGCCTGGTTTGGCGGGCGGCGGCGACAGGACGGCGCCACCTGAGGGAGAAGCCATGACTTTCGACGAGCGCGCGATGCGCGAGCGGATCGTAACCAGACTGCGGGATCTTGCCGCGACAGCCGAGCGCGCCGCGACCCAGCTGCCTGACGACATCGCGCGCGCGGCGGCGATGGTCCGCGCGACCCTGAGCCGCAGTGGCACGCTGTTTTTCTGCGGCAATGGCGGCAGTGCCGCCGACGCGCAGCACGTCGCCGCCGAGTACGTCGTGCGCTACATCCTCACGCGCCGGCCGCTGAGGGCGGTTGCGCTCACCACCGATACCTCGCTGCTGACCGCGGCCGGCAACGACTTTGGTTTCGAGGAAATCTTCGCGCGCCAGGTCGAGGCTCTCGCTGTGCCCGGTGACCTGCTGATCGTGCACACCACGAGCGGCAACTCCCAGAACATCCTGCGCGCCGTGGAAGCCGCGCGTGCGCAGCACGTCGACGTGCTGGCACTCACTGCCGGCAGTGGAGGTCGTATTCGCGACATCGCTACCCACACCATCGTGGTTCCGACGCCACGCACCGACCGGGCGCAGGAACTTCACCTCTGCATCGAACACATCATCTGCGAGCTCGTGGAAGACCAGCTGTGAGCGCAGCGCAATGATCGATCTCAAGGGAAGAAGGGCCCTCGTCACGGGTGGATCGCGCGGCATTGGCGCCGCCACGTCGCGCCTGCTGGCCGCCTGCGGGGCGGACGTCGCGATATCCTATCGAACCCGCGCCGCGCCGGCCGAAGCGATCGTGCGTGATCTCGCGGCCGGAGGAGTCCGGGCGTTTTCGCAGGGAGGCGATCTGTCTCACCCCGACGGAGTCGAGGCGCTGTTCGCGCGCCTCGATCGCGAATTCGGTGGACTGGACATCTTCGTGGGGAACGCCGGTATCTGGCCGGTGCAGGAAGACGCGGTCTCCGAGATGTCCGATGAACGGTGGACCCGCACGATGGCCGAGAACGTGAGCAGCATGTTCTTCACCGCGCGCAGTGCGCTCCGGCGCATGGGCGCCGGGGGACGGGTGGTTCTCGTGGCCAGTACTGCTGGGCAGCGCGGCGAGGCGATGCATGCCGACTACGCCGCGTCCAAGGGCGCCATGATCGCGTTCGTGAAGTCAGTGGCGATCGAGGTGGCACCACGCGACATCACCGTCAACTGCGTCGCGCCCGGCTGGGTCGACACCGACATGTGCGCCGAAGTCTTCGCCGGTGGAGGACGCGAACGCATCGCGGCGACCATTCCGGTTGGACGCGTCGCCACCCCCGATGACATCGCGGCGCCAATCGTCTTTCTCTGCTCTGCCCAGGCCCGACACGTGACCGGCGAAGTGCTCAACGTCAACGGCGGCAGCGTGCTGTGTGGCTGAGCCAACTGGTGACCTGACGCGCCGTCGCCACGAGGAATCCGCCGCGGCTGTGGACGAGACCAGGCGCCTGCATCCACCGAATACGGTGCGTGAGATCGCGCGCACCCTGGAGGCCGCTGGCCACGAGACGTGGGCCGTGGGTGGGGCGGTGCGGGATGCGCTGCTCGGGCGCACTCACCTGGACTGGGACCTGGCCACCCAGGCCACACCCGAGGTGGTCCGGTCGCTCTTCCGTCGCACGTTTCCGGTGGGAATCGAGTACGGCACGGTCGGTGTGCTGGATCGCGACGGCGTTCTGCACGAAGTGACCACGTTCCGGCGCGACGTACGGACCGATGGTCGCCATGCCGAAGTCGAGTACGGTGTGTCTCTGGACGAGGACCTGGCGCGGCGCGACTTCACGATCAACGCCATCGCCTACTCTCCGGAACGCGAGGTACTGCACGACCCGTTCGACGGGCGCGCCGATCTCCGGCGGGGCATCGTGCGCGCCGTTGGCAGGCCCGCGGAGCGCATGAAGGAAGACCGGCTCCGCGCACTGCGGGCGCTGCGTTTCGCGGCCCGGTTCGATTTCGAGATCGCCGCCGAAACCTGGCAGGCGATCGTCGAGTCGGCGCCCTTCCTCACCCGCCTCTCGCGGGAACGGGTGCGGCAGGAATTGGAGAAGACCATGGAGCAGGTGCGCCGGCCAAGCCGGGCAATGGCACTCTGGCGCCAGTCGGGCGCCTTGGCCGCGCTCCTCCCAGCGCTGGTGGTCCAGCCCGACGATGCGTTTCGCGCCGCCGACCACATCGGTCTCCCCGACCTCACCAGCCGCGCCGAGCTGGCCTCGGCGCGCCGCCTGAACCGCCTGGCGACTCTCTTTCTGGGGCTCGACGACGAGGGAGTTCGTCGGACATTGCGCGAATTGCGCGCCTCCAACCGCGAGCTCCGATGGATCGCCCACCTGGCTGGGGCGTGGGCGCAGTTGCGCGACCAGGTGGAAGGAATGTTCGACGCGGCCGCACACGTGCCGGAGTCATGGCTGCGCCGGTGGGCGGCCCGCGCGGGCCGCACGGTGATGCGTGACCTGTTGCGCGTCACGTACGCACGCTGGTGCGCGGGCGGGAGCGAACGCGCGATGCACGGCGGCGGGACCGCGATCACAGTGTACCGACAGGCGCTTCGGGTAGCCTATCGCGACCCCGTGTCGCTGGGCGACCTGGCTGTCGACGGCGACGACCTCCACGCGGCGGGCTTCGCGGCGGGACCGGAGCTCGGGACACTGTTGCGGCGGCTGCTCGATCGCGTCCTTGAGGACCCGGAACTCAACAGCCGCGACCGGCTGCTGGACCTGGCCCGCCGGATCGCGGGCGGGGCGCCCGGGGACGAGGATCGTTAGGCAATGTTCATCCGGGGGCACGAGCGGGTCGCGGAGGTCTGGCGCCGGTTCCACCTGCCGCACGCAGGCTTCGTGGTCACGGAGCATCGTGGGTTGTTCGAGGCACGGATCGTGGCCAACGCCGACCGGGCGGTGGAACTCTTTCTGCTCCTGTCGGAGCGTCTGAGCGACACCGTGTGCATCTCGCTCGAGGATGTCCGTTCGGACCGGCGCTGGAGTCGGGGAAACCTGCCCCTCGCTGCGGCGCGCGATGCGGCGCTTCGCCTGCGCAGCCTGCTGGTCGCGAATGCGGGACTGGAGTGCGCGTTCCATGACGACGACGATCAGATCACGCTGAGCCCGCATCTCGAGGTATTCGTGTATGGGCGCAGCGACCGCTGGTTCTATTTCCTGCACGACCTGGGGCTCGAGCCGTTTCGGACGCTGGCGCTGCGCAGCTGGCGGCTCGCGCGCCACGAGTTTCCACCGGCTCCGGCTCTGGAACCCGCACTGGCGGAGATCGTCGAGCGGCTGGGGCTCGAGGCCGGCTGACATGGCCGCCCGTCGCGAGACCAGGCCCGCGTCGTTGTTTGACGCCAGCGAACGCGCCTCCCCGCTCGCGGCGCGGATGCGTCCACATGCGTTGGAAGAGTTCGTCGGACAGCGGCATCTGCTGGGCCCGGGGAAGCCCCTGCGCGACGCCATCGAGCGCGGCTCCGTCGGATCGATGATCTTCTGGGGGCCGCCGGGGAGCGGCAAGACCACGCTCGGCTTTCTGATCGCGCGCTACACCGACCGCGAGTTCGTCCCGTTCTCGGCGGTCACCGAAGGCGTGCCCCGCGTGCGCGAAATCATCGCCGAGGCCCGCGGCCGGCTCGAGATGGGCCGCGGCACGATCCTGTTCGTGGACGAGATCCACCGCTTCAATCGGGCACAGCAGGATGCCTTTCTCCAGGCGGTGGAAACCGGCACCGTCACCCTCATCGGCGCCACCACCGAGAACCCGTCGTTCGAGCTGAATGGCGCGCTGCTCTCGCGTACCCGCGTGTTCGTACTGGAGCCGCTGCACACCGACGATGTGCTGCTGGTGCTGCAGCGCGCCCTCGCGGACGCGGAGCGCGGGCTGGCCGGCCGCGGCCTGCAGACGGAGGGGGATGCCCTGCAATGGCTCGCGGAACAATCGGATGGCGACGCGCGCCGCGCGCTGAATGCCATCGAGGCCGCGGCGGACCTGTCGCCCCGCGGAGCCACCCTCACGGTGGAAGTGCTGCGGGACGCGATGCAGCGTCGCGTTGCACGCTACGACAAGTCGGGCGAGGAGCACTACAACCTGATTTCCGCGTATCACAAAGCGCTTCGGGGAAGCGATCCGCAGGGCGCGCTATACTGGCTGGCGCGGATGATCGAAGGTGGCGAGGACCCGCTGTATATCGCGCGGCGCTCGATTCGATTCGCGTCTGAGGACGTGGGACTTGCCGATCCGCAGGCGCTGCGGGTCGCTCTCGCCGCGCGTGACGCCTATCACATGCTTGGCTCGCCCGAGGGCGAGCTGGCGCTGGCAGAAGCCGCTGTATATCTGGCGACCGCGCCCAAGTCCAACCGCGTGTACCGCGCCTGGTCCGCGGCTCTCGACGCGGCCCGGTCCCATCCGGCCGAACCCGTACCGCTGCACATTCGCAATGCACCCACGCGGCTCATGAAGGAACTGGGATATGGGAAAGGGTACGAGTACGCGCACGACTTCCCGCAGGTCTACGCGCCGCAGAACTATCTGCCGGACGCCCTGAAGGAAGCCGTGTTTTACGAACCGGGGCAGTTTGGATTCGAACGCGACGTCGCCAGGCGCATGGTCTGGTGGGACGAACTCAAGCGGAAGTCGGCGGCCGGCGAGCCGCCGGACACTCAACACTCCCCTGACGAGGTGTGACGAATGCGCAGATCGGCAGCTCTCCTGCTGGTGGCCTCGGTTTCTGCAGCCGCCGCATGTGCCACGCTGGGTCGCGCGTCCTTCAGGGAACCGGTGGTCACGCTGAACAATGCGCAGATCACCGGGCTCGGTCTCTCGGGAGGCACCGTCAACGTGGAGCTCGCGGTCTACAACCCGAACGACTTCCGCCTCGACGGGGTGCGCCTCACGTACAACGTGCTCGTGGACACGGTGAAATTCGGTGCCGGGTCATACGACTCGCGTTTCACGGTGAACAAGGCCGACACGACGAAGCTCGAGTTCCCCCTCTCCTTCACCTATGCCGGGGTCGGCGCCGCGGGCCGGCAGCTCATTCAGATGGGAAGCGTCGACTACCGTGTGGTCGGGGACATCACTGTCGCGACGCCGCTGGGCCAGTTCACGCGGCCGTATGAGGGGCACGGTCGCTTCAACGCCCTGTCGGGCCGTCCGTAGCGACGGGACACTGGAGATTCGCGACGCCCGCCGCTCATTTTCCCACCCTCCGCTCTCGGACACCCAGGCCATCCGCGCACTCATCGATCTCGCTCCACCTGTCGAACGGGCGCTCCTCGTCGGCGCGCCGCTGAAGCGTTCGAACGCGAAGTACCATCTGGACGAGCACCTGCTCGAGCTCGACCGGCTCGCCGACACGGCGGGGGCGATCGTCGCCGGCACCCTGACCCAGCAACTCGATCGGCCCAACCCCGCGACCTACCTGGGCAAGGGGAAGATCGACGAATTGCGCGAGCGGATCACGCGCGACGATGTCACACTCGTGCTGTTCGACGACGAGCTTTCCCCCACGCAGGGGAAGAACATCGAGGATGCAACCGGCTGCCGGGTGATGGATCGCGCCGAGCTCATTCTCGACATCTTCGCCACCCGGGCGCGCAGTCGTGAGGCGCGCATGCAGGTGGAACTCGCCCAACTGGAATACATGCTGCCGCGGCTGCTGCGGATGTGGTCGCACCTGGAGAAGATGCGCGGTGGCATCGGGCTGCGGGGGCCCGGCGAGACCCAGCTCGAAACCGACCGTCGGCTGATCGGCCAGCGGATCCGGGTGCTCAAGGCACGTCTGGAAGAGGTCCAACGCTCGCGCGAAGTGCAACGTCAGGGCAGGCGGGGCGAGTTCCGGGTGGCGCTGGTGGGCTACACCAACGCCGGGAAGTCGTCGATCCTCCGCGGCCTGACCAGCGCCGAAGGCGTGTTTGTCGAGGACCGGCTGTTCGCCACGCTCGATACGCTCACCCGCGAGGCCGATCTGGGCGACAATCTCCGTGTGGTCGTGACCGACACGGTCGGTTTCATCCGCAAGCTGCCTCACCACCTGGTTGCGTCCTTTCGCGCGACGCTCGAAGAAGTGCTCGAGGCCGATCTGTTGCTGCATGTGATCGATGCGTCGCACCCGATGTGGGAAGAGCAGCGCGAGGTCGTCGAGCAGGTCCTCGGTGAGCTGGGGGCGCGGGATCGTCCGGTGCTGCACGTTTTCAACAAGACGGACCTTCTGGGGGAGGCGGACGTCCAGGCACTCGGCGACCGGATGTCGTCGCTGCTGCCCGGGAGCGTCCTTGTGAGTGCGGTGGCACCCGACGCGCTCGAGCCGTTGCGCGACGCACTGCGCGCGGCCCTGCGGCGGCACCGGCCCCTGGCCGAGCTGCGGATCGGGGTGGGGGACGGCCGGCTGCTGGCGGACATCCACCGGAGCGGGCAGGTGCTGGAGCAGCGGAACGAAGGCGAAGAGCTCGTGCTGCTGGCCCGGATCGACGCCACGAACCTTGGGCGGTTGCGTCGCGCGGGAGCCCTGATTCGAGCGAACGGCGACCAGGACAGTTAAGCTATCGGGAATCAGCAACCGGCAACAAGCGTGGCGGGAGTTCGCCACCAGCATCCCAGGTGCTCATCGTGCGCAAGGCTCTCATCACCGGCATCACTGGACAGGACGGTTCGTATCTCGCCGAGTTGCTGCTGCGGAAGGGATACGACGTGCACGGCATCGTGCGTCGCTCGAGCTCGTTTTCGACCCAGCGCATCGAGCACGTCTATCTGGACGAAAACGTCCCGGGTACCGGACTCCGCCTGCACTATGGTGACCTCAACGATGCGTCGTCGCTGCAGCGGGTGCTGGCCGAGGTGGAGCCGGACGAGGTATACAATCTGGGCGCGCAGAGTCACGTGCGCATCAGCTTCGACATCCCCGAGTATACGGTGGAGGTGACCGGGGTCGGGACGCTGCGACTGCTCGAAGCCATCCGCAACCTCGGTCTCACGCCGCGGTTCTATCAGGCCTCGTCGAGCGAGATGTTCGGCAGGGTGGTGGAGACGCCGCAATCGGAGCGCACGCCGTTTCATCCCCGGTCGCCGTACGCGTGCGCCAAGGTCTTCGCCCACCACGCGGTGGTGAACTACCGCGAGAGCTACGCACTGCACGCGTCGTGCGGGATCCTGTTCAACCACGAGAGTCCGCGGCGCGGGGAGAACTTCGTGACGCGGAAGATCACGCAGGGCCTGACGCGGATCAAACTCGGGCTGCAGTCGAAGTTGTTCCTCGGCAACCTGGATGCGCGGCGCGACTGGGGCTTTGCCGGCGATTACGTCGACGCGATGTGGCTCATGCTGCAGGAGGAGTCGCCCGGCGACTTCGTGATCGCGACCGGTGTCACGCATTCGGTGCGGGACTTCCTCGACGAGAGCGCGCGGTTGCTCGACCTCGACTGGAAGCGGTATGTCGACATCGATCCGCGGTACTACCGGCCGGCGGAGGTCGATGTGCTGCAGGGCGACGCGGGGAAGGCTCGTCGCCAGCTGAAGTGGACGCCGAAGACGAGCTTCCGCGATCTCGTGCGGATGATGATCGAGGCGGATCTGGATCTGGCGCGCCGGGAGGCCGAAGCCCAGGCCGGGTTGGCGGGCCGTCCCTGACCCTCGAAGATGGTCGCGCAGGGACTCGAACCCCGGACCTCTGGTATGTGAGACCAGCGCTCTAACCAGCTGAGCTACGCGACCGTACGCTCCCGCGCCGCGTGGGCGTCGGGCGAGGAAGGTTAATCGAGCCATTCAGGGGAGGGTAGTGCGCCTCCTCTTCCGGCGACCGGTTCCGCGGACAATGATTTGGCACTCGACCCCAATTGGCGCGCGGTGCTGCGTGGCGCGCGACCATCTCCTCCGCCGCGTAGATGTCCACGTTCCGCTTCCTCGATCGCGACCGCTGTATCGCCGGCCCCGGATTCAGCCGCTGGCGCGTGCCGCCGGCAGCACTCGCGATCCATCTGTCGATCGGCCAGGTGTACGCATTCAGCGTCTTCAACCTGCCGCTGACGATGGTGCGGGGCGTCACCGAGTCGGCGCCGGGGGACTGGAAGCGGACCACGATCGGGTGGGTGTTCAGCATCGCGATCGTCTTTCTCGGCCTGTCGGCGTTCGCGTTCGGGAGATGGCTGGAGGAGGCGGGACCGCGGCGCGCGATGTTCGCCTCGGCCGCCTGCTTCGGTGGCGGATTCCTGGTCGCCGCGTTAGGCGTGGTGTGGCATCAGGTGTGGCTGCTGTACCTCGGCTACGGGGTCCTGGGGGGGATCGGGCTTGGACTCGGGTACATCTCGCCGGTGTCCACGCTCATCAGGTGGTTCCCCGACCGGCCGGGGATGGCGACCGGAATGGCGATCATGGGGTTCGGTGGCGGGGCGATGATCGGGTCGCCGCTGGCCGTCGGGCTGATGGAGCATTTCCGCTCGCCGACGTCCACCGGCGTCGCGCCGGCGTTCGTGGTGATGGGGCTCCTGTATTTCGTGTTCATGATGTTCGGCGTGTTCACCGTGCGGCTGCCAGCGGAAGGATGGCGGCCGGCGGGGTGGAGTCCGGCGACGTCGCGCAGCGTCCCGGCTGGTCCGGACGTGCACGTCGATCGGGCGCTGGGGACGCGCCAGTTCTGGCTGCTCTGGGCCGTCCTGGCGCTCAACGTGACGGCGGGAATCGGCGTGCTGGGCCAGGCGTCGCCGATGATCCAGGATACGTTCACCGGCGTCATTGGCGCCTCGGCGGCGGCAGGATTCGTGGGGTTGCTCAGCCTGGCGAACATGGCCGGTCGCTTCCTGTGGTCGTCGCTGTCGGATCACATCGGTCGACGGCGCACGTACATGGTGTACTTTGCGCTCGGCGCCGCGCTGTACGCGCTGGTGCCGACCACCGGGCGGATCGGCAGTGTGGTGCTGTTCGTCCTGTTCTACTGCGTGATCATGAGCATGTACGGGGGTGGATTCGCGACCATTCCCGCGTATCTGCGCGATCTCTTCGGCGTGATGCACGTGGGCGCGATTCATGGGCGTCTGCTGACCGCGTGGTCGTTCGCCGGCGTGGCCGGTCCGGTGCTGGTGAACTACATCAGCGAATATCAGATGACGCACGGCGTGGCGAAGTCGAACGCATACTCGATCGTGATGTACCTGATGGCGGTGCTGCTGGTGGCGGGATTCGTGGCGAACTGGCTGGTGGGGCCGGTCGATCCGCGATACCACTACGCGGGCCAGCGCGGTCGCGCGACCGAGGAGCTGGCGGCGCTGCCCGACGGAGGGACCGCATGAGCGCGCCTGACGCAGCGAAGGATGCCGCCGGGTCCGAGCGGCTCAAGGTGGCGTTGTCGTGGCTGGTGGTCGGGCTGCCGGCGTTGTGGGGCGTGGCGCAGGTGGCGGTGAAAGCGTTGGCGCTGTTCCGATAGGGCGCCCGTCAGACGCGCCAAGTATTTGCGGCGGCTCCTCGTCCTTTGCTGCGTGAGGAGACAGAGCCACTCGCGCGGTCAGGCGCAGAGCAGGTCGCGGGTCAGAAAATGGGGCAACGGACACCGGCCACGCGCGCCCTCCACGCTTGGCATCGTCCCGAGGGCTCCACGAGCCTCGAGCTGTGAGCTCAGAGCTATGCGCTGGTGCCCCATGGGCCCTGCAGGGATCGAACCTGCGACCGTCGGATTATGAGTCCGCTGCTCTAACCAGCTGAGCTAAGGGCCCGCTGGATCGAAGTTAGCGCACGCTGGAAAACGCGCCAACCGGACCGCGCACGCGTCGGGCGAATCACCCGCATCGAGAACCGACGCTCCCACCCGATCGCACGCTCCTGACGCGTACCCACGAGACCCACGGCCGGGGGGTCCCCCGTCCCTCACCCGCGCTTGCGCCCGCCCCCGCTGTGGTGCGCCGCCGCCTCCAGAATCTCTGCCGTGCTCACCGTTGCCGCTCCCAGTTTCCCCACCTCCACCCCCGCTGCGAAGTTCGAGATCACCGCCGCCTCGGCCGCCGTCGCACCCGCCGCCAGCGCGGTCGCCAGATACGCGATCACCGTGTCCCCGGCCCCCACCACGTCGAACACCTCGCGAGCCGTCGTCGGGATCCGCGTCACCGCGCCCGCCGCCGACACCAGCGTCATCCCGCGGTCGCCTAACGTGAGCAGCAGATGGTCGACCCCCAGGCGCTGGACCATCACCGGCAGGGCGCCATCGTCCTCCAGATGCACGGTGGCGCCGAGCGCGGACTCGAGCTCGCGCCGGTTCGGTTTGAAGATCGTCGCGCCCTGATACGAGAAGAAATTGCGGAACTTGGGATCGACGACCACCGGCACGCCCCGCGCCCGCGCCGCGTCGATCGTTGCCGTGATGACCGCCGGGACCAGCACGCCCTTGTTGTAGTCCTCCAGCACCACGGCGTCGGCGCGCGCCACCAGCGGCAGCAGGGCATCGAGCAGGCGCTGCACGTCGTGCGCGGGCAGATCCCCGTCGTCCTCCTCGTCCACCCGCACCACCTGCTGCGATCGCGCCACCAGACGCGTCTTGGTGGTGGTTTCCCGCGCGCTGGCGATGAGCGCGTCCCCGTCGGCTCCGATCCGCGCGAGCATCCCCCGCAGCCGGCCCCCGGCGTCATCGTCGCCGACGGTCGCCACCAGCGTGACCCGGGCACCGGTTGCCGCCACGTTCTGGACGACGTTGGCAGCCCCCCCCAGCGCATAACGACGCTCGCGAACCCGCACCACCGGCACCGGAGCCTCCGGCGAAATGCGCTCCACGTCGCCATGCAGATACACATCGAGCATCGCATCGCCGACGACGACGATGCGCTTACCCCGCATGCCGTCGAGCAGCCGGGCCAGTCGGGCGCGACCGATGAGGGCGCGGGAAGAGGGAGCAGCACGGGCCATGGCGCCGGGAAGGTAGGCCTGATCCGCGCCACTGGTCAACGGGCGCCACCGATGCGCGTCTGGTGTGCCCGCCCGGTTATCTTCCGTGAGCGGGCCACGCAGTGCGCACCGGCGAATGGACATCTACCAACTCGACGTTCACGTCACACGCGGTGATGTCGTGGAATCACGACATCGCGTCCACGCTGCGGTGGTCGATGCCTGCGACGGACTCGTCGCGCGCGCCGGCGACACGACGCTCCAATCTCCCTGGCGGTCGTGTGCCAAGCCGTTTCAGGTCATGCCGCTGCTCGAGAGCGGCGGGTTCGAGGAGCTCGATTGGGGCGACGACGAACTCGCTCTCGCCTGCGCCTCGCACGGCGGCGAACCGGAACACGTGGCGATCGCCGAGAGCATGCTCAAGGACATCGGGCTCGAGGAAGGCGATCTGGCATGCGGAGCGCACGAACCCCTGTCGAAGCGCGGAGTCCGCATGCTGCGCGAGAATGGCGCGTCACCGACACGGCTCCACAACAACTGCTCGGGCAAGCACGCCGCCATGCTCGGCGCGGCGCACCTGGCCCAGTGGACCATCCGCGGATACGAGCGTCTGGGCCACCCCGTGCAGACCGCGTGTCTCGAGGAAGTGGCGCGATGGGTGGACCTTCCGGCCAAGGGCATTCCGTGTTCGATCGATGGCTGCGGAGTCGTGGTGTTCACGATCCCCCTCGAGGGGATGGCGCGCGCGTACGCGCAGTTGGCGCACGGATGGCGCAGCCGGTCCGGGATGGCGGCACGCGTCGTGTCGGCCATGCGCACGCGCCCGTTCCTGGTGGGGGGAAGCGATCGGTTCGATACCGCCCTGATCGAGGAGAGCGAGGGGCGCGTCCTGCCGAAGATCGGCGCCGAAGGGGTACACTGCGCGGCACTGCTCGAACGCGGCATCGGCGTGGCAATCAAGGTGGAGGACGGCGCGGCGCGCGCGCAGTACCCGGCGTTGTTGTACCTGCTGCAACGCCTTGGCGAGCTGCCCGACCCCCTGGCGCCTCGCCTGCAGGACATCGCGCACCCGCTGGTGCACAACACGCGGGGCGAGGTGGTTGGGGACGTCAGGGTATCCGGGGTGTGAGGGGCCATGGCCTCCGGCCCGTGGCCTGTGACCCCTGGTCTCCGGCGTGTGCCTTTTCGCGCAATGAGGCGCGCCGGTACGCGCCCGAATGATGCCGCTTCCTCCGTCCCCAACCCCCATCATGCCTGCGCTCGACGGCGAGGAACGCGAGCTCGTCAGGCTCGCGGCGATCATCACCGCCGGCAACGAGCACGCGGTGCGCGCGGGGGTCGCGCGCGCCGTCGCACGGATCCGGCCCGAATGGGTCGAGGAGGTCATTCTGCAGTCGTATCTGTTCGCCGGGTTCCCGCGTGCGCTGAATGCGGCACGCGAGTGGCGGCGTGCCTCGGGACGCGCGGCGCCGCCCGACGATGCCGGGGAGGACTATGCGCGGAGCGACCACTGGCGACTCGCCGGCGAGCAGACCTGCGCCACCGTCTACGGCCCCTTCTATGAGCGACTGCGTCGCAACATCCGAGCGCTCCATCCGGCGCTCGACGCCTGGATGATCGCCGAGGGCTACGGCAAGGTGCTCTCCCGCCCGCAACTGGATCTCCGGCGCCGGGAACTCTGCATCGTCGCGGCGTGCGCGGCGGCCCGCCAGGATCGTCAGCTGCACTCGCATCTGCACGGCGCACTCCACGCCGGAGCACTTCCGGAGGCGGTGGCCGAGGTCCTCGACGCGATCGGCGACCTCCTCAACGAAGCAGAGCGGACGCGCTACCAGTTGCTCTGGGCGCGGGTGCGGGACGGCCAGCGGGCGGGAGGCGCGAAGACGCATGTTCATTGACCGGGTGGTCGTGCGGGTACGCGCGGGCACGGGCGGATCCGGCGCATCCTCGTTCCGCCGGGAGAAGTTCGTCCCCATGGGCGGCCCCGACGGCGGTGACGGGGGTCGGGGCGGCGACGTGCTGGTCCGCGGAGACCGCAACCTCTCGACGCTGCTCGACTACACGTATCGCGACTCGTGGACGGCGGAGCGCGGCGAGCACGGGATGGGCTCCAACAAGACCGGACGCTCTGCCGCACCGGTCGTCCTGCCGGTACCGCCGGGGACGGTGGTGCGGGATCGCGATAGCGGAGAGCTGGTGGGGGAGATCCTCGAGGACGGCCAGGAGATCGTGGTGGCGCGGGGCGGGCGCGGTGGCCGCGGCAATGCCGCCTTTGCGACCTCTACACACCAGGCACCTCGCGAGTGGGAGCCCGGACGCGAAGGCGAAGCCCGCTCCCTGGAACTCGAGCTCAAGCTCATCGCCGATGTGGGCCTGGTCGGCCAGCCTAACGCGGGAAAGAGCACCATGTTGTCCGTCATCTCCCGCGCCCGTCCGAAGATCGCCGAGTACCCATTCACCACGCTCACGCCCAACCTGGGCGTGGTGCCGCTCTCCGACCACCGGACCTTCGTGGTGGCGGACATTCCCGGCATCATCGAGGGCGCACACGAAGGACGCGGACTCGGGCTGCAGTTTCTTCGGCACATCGAGCGCACGCGTGTCCTGGCGCTGCTCGTTCCGATGGATGCCCTCGACTGGCAGTCCGAGTACGATCAATTGCGGCGGGAGCTCACCGCCTACTCGGCGGAGCTGGCGGCGAAGCCACACTGCATCGTCTTCACCAAGGTCGACCTGCTTGGCGAGGTCATGCTCCCGCCGGTCGAAGCCCCGGAATCGTTCGGATCATTCGTGGTAAGTGCTGTGGCAGGGACCGGCATCCCGGAGATGCTCGAGGGCTGGTGGGCGGCGCTCCAGACAGAACGCGCCGACGCAGAACGCCGTGAACGAGACGCTGCGCTCTGGTGACCCAGCGGTCCGCGCGGCGGTCGCGCTGGCATGCCTCCCCGACGTCGGATGCGTAGCGTTCCGGAAGAGCGTCGAACGGTTCGGATCCGCCGCCGCCGCCTTCGAGGACGAGTGTGGCGTATTCGAGGATCCGGTCACCCCCGGCGTCCGCGAATCGGCGCTGGAACAGGCGGATGAGATTCTGACGGCCGCCAGTAAGGCCCGCGCCCGGGTGCTCATCCTGGGTGAGCCGGACTACCCGGCACCCCTTCTCGACCTGCGTGACCCGCCGTCAATCCTCTTCGCCAGGGGCTCGCTCGCCTGTCTGGCGCAGCCTGTGGTGGCAATGGTCGGGACGAGGGAATCCTCACTCTCCGGCGACCGCGCGGCACGACGGCTAGCAGGCGCACTGGCGCGTGCGGGAGCGTGCGTGGTGAGCGGAATGGCGCGGGGCATCGACGCCGCGGCCCACCGAGGGTCGCTCGACGCCGGCGGAACGACGATCGCGGTGCTAGGGGGAGGGGTCGATGTTGTCTATCCAGCCGCCCATCGCGCCCTGTACGACGAGATTGTCGCCCGCGGGGCGGTGCTGTCGGAGGCAAAGCCAGGCACGAAAGCCCTTCCTGGCGCGTTCCCCAGGCGGAACCGCATCATCGCGGCCCTGAGCCGCCTGGTGATCGTGGTGGAAGCCGGTGAACGCAGTGGCGCTCTGATCACGAGCAACCACGCGCTGGAGCTGGGTCGGTCGGTCGGTGCCGTGCCCGGTCCCATGGACGCGGCGCAATGCGGCGGGAGCAACGGCCTGCTCCGTCACGGGGCCACGTTCGTGGGATCGGAAGAGGATGCGCTTCTGGCTGCCGGTCTGGCGGGCCGGCGGGCGAATTCCCGTGCCTCGGCCACGGGGCCCTTCGCGCTCGCTGCGTCCGGGAACGCGAGCAGTCCCGGGGCAGAACAGGATCCACTGGAGAACGCGGTCCTTCAGGCCATTCACACGGGAGCCGCGGACTCGATGTCGGTATCGCGCACGACTGGCTTCGAGGCGCGCCACGTGGCCGCGGCGCTGGTGTCGCTCGAACTGGCTGGCGCCATCTGGACCGATCACGCCGGCAATCTGCGGATCAACCGCTAGGGTCGTGCTGCCCGAGGCCCGGAGGCTTCACAGCCTTGTGGCGGCGGCGATGCCGGAACACCCGTCTCAGGTGCGGCGGCCGCGCCAGGTCACTGGAGGAGGGCCCCTGGTCTGGGGATCGCGACCGAATCCCACGGGAGGCTGTAGCTTCAAAACGATGACCGCCTCGCATCTCTACGTCCATGTGCCGTTCTGTGCACGTCGCTGCACGTATTGCGACTTTGCAATCGCGGTGCGGCGCAACGTGCCGGCAGGCGAGTTCACCGCGCTGCTGGAGCGTGAGATCGCGCTGCGATTTCCAACCGGCGGCAACGCTGTGACAACGATCTACGTCGGCGGAGGGACGCCATCCCGACTTGGCGCGGAGGGGCTGGCCCGCGTCATCGAGGTGCTGCGGGCCTCGTGGCTCCTGCTCGGGGGCGGCGAAGTGACGATCGAGGCGAACCCGGAAGACGTCACACCCGCGGCCGCGACGTGCTGGCGTGGCGCGGGCGTCAACCGTGTTTCGTTAGGCGCCCAGAGCTTCGACGACCGGGTGCTGCAATGGATGCATCGCACGCACGACGCGCGCGCAATCGGGACGGCTGCGGCGGTGCTCCGCGACGCCGGCTTCACCAACTGGTCGCTCGACCTCATCTTCGCGATCCCCGACGACCTCGAGCGCGACTGGCGCCGCGACCTGGAACTGGCGCTCACGCTCGAGCCGCCCCACATCTCCTGTTACGGTCTCACCGTGGAGCCCAATACGCCGCTGGGTCGGGAGCACGCCCGCGGCGCGATGCGGGAAGCCGGCGAAGGCAGCTTCGCGAACGAGTTCCTGGAGGCGCACGAGTTCCTTTGCGCTGCCGGCTTCGAACACTACGAGGTCTCGAACTATGCGCGCCCTGGCTTTCAGTCGCGTCACAACCTTGCCTACTGGCGCCGCATGCCGTACGTGGGCCTCGGCCCCTCGGCGCACGGCTTCGACGGATCGACGCGTCGGTGGAACGAGCGAGAGTACGCAGCCTGGGGTCACCGCCTCCGCGCTGGCGACGATCCCGTCTCGGGAGTCGAGCGGCTCTCAACGGAGCAAACCGCGATCGAAGAGACCCTTCTTGGCCTCAGGACGTCATATGGGGTACCGATCGACCGGGCGGATCGAGGCCTGGCCGAGGAGTGGTGTCGCGAGGGGTGGGCGACGGTCGACAGAGATCGACTCCGGCTGACCGCCGACGGGTGGCTCCGGGTGGACGCCTTGACACGCGCCTTGACCAATCTCAGAAGTCGTTAGTATATTTGAACTTATGGCAATCCCAGAGCTGAACGAACGCGAGCGCAAGGTGCTCGAGGCCGTCATTCAGAGCTACGTCGAGACGGCGGAGCCGGCTGGCTCGCGAACGATCTCCAAGAAGTTCGGCCTGGGGGTGTCGCCGGCGACCATTCGCAATACCATGAGCGACCTCGAGGAGAAGGGGTTCCTCTATCATCCCCACACGTCGGCCGGGCGCGTGCCGACCGACATCGCCTACCGCCTGTACGTCGACTCGCTGATTGGCCCGGCCCGGCTCTCGGCAGCGGAGGCCGGGCGGCTGGCTGAAGAGATTTCACTGGGCGGTTCTGCAATCGAGGCCATCCTGCGACGGGCCGCGCAGAGTCTGTCCGTGGTTGCGCAGGAGCTGGGGGTGGCAATCGGACCGCGGCTGGATCGTGCGGTTCTGCGGCGCCTGGAACTTGTCCGGATTTCCAACGAGCGGCTCCTGCTGGTGCTGACGCTGGAGGGGGGCGCCGTGCGGACGATCTTCGTCGAGGTACCGGGCCAGATCGCCGAGAGTGCTCTGGCCGAGGTCACCGTGGTGCTCAACGAGCGCCTGGCCGGGCTGTCGCTGCGGGAGGTGCGCGTCTCACTGGGCCCCCGCCTGCGCGATTCGAACACGCAGCCGGAAGCGCGAGAGCTGCTCAACGTATTCCTGGAGGAAGGGGAGGCGCTGTTCGAACTCCGCGATGACGACCTGATGCTCGGTCAGGCGTCGGTGCTGGCCGAGCAGCCGGAATTCACGAGTGGTGAGAATCTGCGCAAATTGCTCGCGCTCACGGACACGCGGGAACATCTCGCGGAACTGCTGCGGCGCCGCAGCGCGGCCCCGGGCGTGACGATCACGATCGGGGCCGAGAACACGGATCCGCGGCTGGAGCATCTCACGGTGGTGACCAGCGAGTATCGTACGGGAGCGTTGTCCGGGGTCATCGGTGTCATCGGTCCCACCCGGATGCCGTACGAAAAGGTGATTGCGCTGGTCCGGCACACTTCGCAGCTCGTTACCGACTTTCTGCACTGATCCGCAAATCCACCATGGCTGATTTCTACGAAGTCCTCGGCGTGCCGCGCACGGCGTCGGAGGACGACATCAAGAAGGCGTATCGCAAGGCGGCGATGCAGTGGCATCCGGATCGACACAACGGTTCGAAGGATGCCGAGGAGCGTTTCAAGGCGGCGACGGAGGCATACGACGCACTCCGCGATCCGCAGAAGCGGGCGATGTACGATCGCTACGGAGAGGCGGGACTGCGCGGCGGTGCTGGAGCCGGATTCCACCACGTGGATCTGAGCGAGGCGCTCAACATCTTCATGCGCGATTTCGGCGGCTTCGCCGGCCTCGGTGACCTGTTCGGCGCGGCATCGCGGTCCACGGGGCCGCGTGCGGGCCAGGACGTGAAGCTGAGCGTGGAGCTGACCCTGGCCGAGGTGGCGAGCGGCGTCGAGAAGACTTTCACCGTCAAGCTGCTTGACCCGTGCGACAAGTGCGGCGGTGGCGGAGCCGAACCCGGGAGCAAGCCGCAGCAATGTCGGACCTGTGGCGGAACAGGGGAGGTACGTCGCGCGCAGCGGTCGTTCTTCGGCCAGTTCGTGAGCGTCATGCCGTGCCCGACGTGCTCGGGCGAGGGCGTGATCATCACGTCGGCGTGCAAGAAGTGCCGCGGAGAGGGGCGTGTGCGCGGCGAACACACCATTCCGGTGCAGATTCCGGCCGGCGTGGCAACGGGGCAGTACATGACATTGCGCGGAATGGGAAATGCCGGACCGCGCGGCGGGCCGCGGGGGGACATCCTGATCGTGTTCGAGGTGCAGGAAGACCCGCGCTTCGAGCGTGACGGCGAGGATTTGTATTGCGAAGTGCTCGTCTCGTATCCGCAGCTGGTACTGGGGGCGGACATCGAAGTCCCGACGGTGACCGGGACGATGAGCGTGCGGCTGCCGCCCGGGACCCAGAGCGGACAGATTCTGCACCTGCGCGGGCGCGGCTTGCCGCGCGTGAACAGCAGCGGATCGGGCGATCTGCGCGTGAGTGTGCAGCAGTGGACGCCGGCGCGCGACACGATGTCGGCCGAGGAGCTCGAGGTGGTACAGCGGTTGGGTGAGCTGACCGCGGCGCCACCGCAGCAGTCCCGCGCCAAGAGTTTCTGGGCGAAGATGCGCGAAGCGCTCGGCGCGTGAGCTGGTTCGCGCTCCGCGTCGATCCGGGTGGTCGGCGCGACGCGGTTGTGACGGCACTGTTCGCGGCCGGAGCGTCCGGCGTGCAGGAAGACGGTGCATCGCTGCTCACATACTTTCGGTCGGAGGACGTTGCCCGTGGCGCCGCGGGCGACGCGCTGATGGCCGATCCCGCTGCTCATGCCGAGGTGAAGCCGGTCGCCGACCAGGACTGGACCGTCGCCTGGCGCCGCGAAATGCGCGCGTTCTCGTTAGGCAGCCTGACGGTTGCGCCACCCTGGCTGGCGGACGGCCTGCGTCCCGAGTCGCTGGTGGTCATCGATCCGGGCATGGCCTTCGGCACCGGCGATCATGCCAGCACGCGCGGCGCGCTGCGGCTTCTGCCGGGCACCATGCGCCGGACACCGCGGGTGGCCGATCTGGGGACCGGGAGCGGTGTCCTGGCCATCGCCGCCGCGAGGCTGGGAGCGGAGCGCGTCTACGCGATCGACGATGACCCCGACGCGCTCGGCAACGCCGCCGAAAACATCGCCCGCAACGACGCCGCGGCGGCGGTGCTCCTGTTCGAGGGGGACGCCCGCGTGCTGCTGCCGCTGCTCGGTCCCGTGAACCTGGTGGTCGCCAACATCAATGCGCGCGTCGTCGCCGACCTGCTGCCGGTCATGCGTGCTTCGCTCCGGCCCGGCGGCCGCGGGATCATCGCCGGCATCCTCGAGAGTGAGCGAGCGGGCATGCTCGGCCTCCTGCAGACGGGGGGCTGGGAGGTGCAACGCGAAGACGTCGAGGAAGAATGGTGGAGCGCGACGATCGCACCGCGATAGCCACGTTCTACGCCGGCGAAGAGCCGCTGTCGGCCGGGAGCACTCTCTCGTTAGGGGAAGGCGTTGCGCGTCACGCCCGGGTGTTGCGACTCGGGCCCGGCTCGGCGGTGCGTCTGGTGGATGGCGCGGGCCACCGCGCCGCGGCCACGCTGCTCCGTCTGGTTCGCGATACCGTGACCCTCGAAGTGGCCGCAATCGAGGCGCTGCCGGTCCCGCCCGAAGTCCACCTTCTCGTGCCGGTGGCCGAGCGCGACCGGATGCTGTGGCTGGCGGAAAAGTGTACCGAGCTCGGCGCGGCGACCTGGCGACCGATCGTGTGGCGCCGGTCGCGCAGCGTGAAACCACGCGGCGAGGGGCCGACCTTTGCGGCACGCGTGCGCGCCCGGATGATCGCGGCGCTCGAGCAGAGTACCGGGGCGCGCCTTCCCGCGATGTATCCCGAGGCTCCGCTGGACCGCGCGCTGGCGGCAGTGCCCGGCGGATCGCGTATCCTCCTGGACCGAACGGGGCCACCACTGTTGGGGCTCGCCATTCGCGCGCCGTTGACGCTGGCGATCGGCCCGGAGGGAGGAATCGAGAAGACCGAGCGGGCGGCGCTGACAGCAGCGGGGTTCATGCCCGCGACGCTCGGCGCCACTATTCTTCGCTTCGAGACCGCGGCCATCTCGGCCCTCGCCATTGTGCACGCTTCGCTTCTCCTTCCATCGGGGGGATCCCATGCCAGCTGACTGTCTGTTCTGCCGGATCGTGGCGGGAGAGATCCCGGCCCAGATGGTCGCGACCAATGCGCGTTGCATCGCGTTTCGGGACATCAATCCGCAAGCCCCGACCCATGTGCTGATCGTGCCACGCGAACACGTGGCGACGCTTGATGACGCCCGGGATCCCGGGCTGATCGGGGAGATGATGCTGATGGCAGCCGACATCGCCCGTCAGGAGGGCCTGGTCAAGGACGGGTATCGCACCGTGGTGAATACCAACCGCGGTGCCGGTCAGACGGTGTTTCACATCCACGCGCATCTGCTCGGCGGACGGTCGTTTCACTGGCCGCCGGGTTAGGCCACGGTGGCGCGGTCTCGCGCGGCTCTGCTCGATCGAACGCCGCGGTGGAGAGTGATGGCGGAAGTTGGTCTCGCTGGAACATGGTGCCGGAGTCTGGTCTGTCGTCGGCCGCACCCCAATGACCTATGGCCCGTGGCCTCTGGCCTATGGCCTCTTCCCACCATTGACGTCGTTTCCGGAAGTGCCCTATTTTTCCGAACTTATCGCACCCCGGATTCTCCCGCACGGAGGCTACAGCGCTTGTCGGAAGTCATCATTCATGACGACGAAAGTTTTGAGCGCGCGCTGAAACGGTTCAAGAAGAAGTGCGAGAAAGCAGGCATCCTGTCCGATCTACGGAAGCACCGGCATTACGAGAAGCCGTCCGAGCGTCGCAAGCGCAAGATGAACGCCGCCCGGCGCAAGGGTCGGCGAACGCGTCAGGTCTGACGACCCCCATGGCCGAGCTGGAGGCGCGCCTGCGAGGCGATCTCACGGTGTCGCGCAAGGCGCAGGACAAGCCTCGCACGCTGTTGCTCGGGACGGTGATCGCGGACGTCATGAATCGCGCGATTGAGCTCGGGCGCGACCCGTCGGATGACGAGACCGCGGAGGTACTGCGGCGAGCGCTCAAGAAGCGTCGTGAGGCACTCGAGGCCTTCGAGCGTGCCGGGCGCACCGACCTGGCGGACAAGGAGCGCGCCGAGGCGACCATGCTCGAACACTATCTTCCGGCGCAGGCGACCGATGACGAGATCCGTGCGGCGGTGGCCGAGGCCATCGGGTCGGGGGCGGCGACCCTCGGTGCCGTGATGGGTCAGCTCGTGCCGAAGCTGCGAGGCCGCGCCGAGGGAGCGAGGATCAACAGCATCGCGCGCGAGGAGTTGTCCAGGCGCGCGTGACGTGGGCCGCATGAACGCACACGCGCTGGGGGTTCTCGAATTTCCCCGTGTGCTCGAACTGGTGGCGTCGCGGGCATCGAGCGACGCCGGCGGTGCGCGCGTACGGGCCCTCGCCCCCTCGCATGATATCGCCGCGGTGGAGGCGGCTCACGCCTGCGTGGCCGCGATGCGGGCGCTGGTGGAATCGGACGTCGGCTGGGACGCGCATCCGATTCCCGAGCTGACGACCCAGCTGGCGCGGTTGCGCCCGACCGGGGCGTCGCTTGGCGCGCCGGACCTGCTGAAGGTCCTCACGCTGCTTCGCTCGTCGCGCCTCACGAGAGCGGCTCTGTCCTCGGACAAGGCGCCGTCGGTGGCCCTGGCGGTGCTGGCGCCGTACCGCGCCGTGCTGGTCGCCGACACGGGCGCCGAAGCCGCGATCGAGCGCGTGGTTGGCGACGACGGATCGGTACAGGACGGCGCGTCACCCGTACTGCGACGCGTGCGGCGCGAGCTGCGCGGCGCCGAGGGCAACCTGATCGCGCTGCTGGAGCGGATCGTCCAGCAGCTCGATGCGCGATACCGGGTAGCCGACGGCTCGGTCACGGTGCGTAACGGCCGCTATGTGATTCCGATCCGTCGCGAGGGCAAGGCGACCGTCGGCGGACTGGTTCACGACACGTCCTCGTCAGGCGCCACGTTGTTCGTCGAACCTCCGGCGGCGATCGAAGCGTGCAACGCCATCCGGGAGCTCGAGGCCGACGAGGCACGCGAAGTGGACCGGCTCCTGAGCGAACTGACCGAGCGGGTGCGCCCTCTTCGGTCCGGCCTCGCCGCCGCCGCGGACGCGCTGGCGGAGCTGGATTCACTCTATGCCCGCGCCCGCTTCGCGCGCGACTTCCGCTGTGGCTCAGCGCAGCGCGCGGCCCCGGGTCACGGGTTTCGCATCACCGGAGCGAGACACCCGCTGCTCGTCGACCAGGGTGTGGATGTCGTTCCCTTCAACCTGGAGATGACAGCCGGCGAGCGGACGCTTCTGGTGTCCGGACCGAACACCGGCGGCAAGACGGTCCTCCTCAAGACGCTCGGGCTGCTCTCACTGATGTCGCAGGCGGGGCTTCCGGTGCCGGTGGATGCGGGAAGCGTGATCGTTGCATACGATGATGTGTTCGCGGACGTGGGGGATGAGCAATCGATCGAAGCGAGTCTCTCCACCTTCAGCGCCCATATGCGGAACATCGGGGAGATTCTGCGATCTGCCACCGATCGGTCGTTGGTGTTGCTCGACGAACTCGGCTCGGGAACGGACCCCATGGAGGGGGCGGCGCTGGGTGGCGCGGTCCTCGAGGCGCTGACCGGGCGTGGCGCCATGACGGTGGCAACCACCCACCTCGGAGCTCTGAAGGAACTGGCTTCCGAGGTACCAGGTATCGTCAACGCCTCGCTGCAGTTCGACTCCGAGGCGTTGGCGCCCACGTTCTTCCTCATCAAGGGTATTCCCGGACGCTCCTACGGCATCAGCATCGCCCGGCGCCTCGGCCTTCCCGAGACCGTACTGGATCGCGCCGAAGAGCGCGTGCCGCAGCTGGAGCGCGACGTGAACGCGCTGTTGGCCTCGACTCGAGCAGCGCGAAGAAGCGCTCGCTGCGCGCGAAGCGGAAGCGCGCGAGGCGCTCGCGAGCACCCAGGAGCGGGCACATCGCATCGCCGGCCGCGAGTCCCGGGTGCGGGAGCGTGAACGCGCCATCGAGCGGGAGAGCCGACAGGAGGCGCGACGCTTCCTGCTGGACGCGCGCAGCGAGGTGGAGCGCACCATCCGTGAGCTCAAGGGAAGGGCGGTGGAGCAAGCCGGCCTGGACGACGCGGCGCGCGCGGCGCGCCAGCACGTGGAGCAGCTCGCTGAGGCGGAGCGCGCCGCACTGCGGAGCCTCGACGACGCGACGGGCGCCGGCCCCCCGAGCACCGCGATTCCCGGTGATCCGCTGCCCGGAGACCTGGTGCACGTCGCCCCGCTCGGCGGTCGTCAGGGACGCGTGGTGGAGGTGCGCGACGACTCCTACGTCGTGGCCGTCGGTGACGTGAAGATGTCGTTCGGGCGCCCGGACCTGACGCGAGCCGCCGCTCCGGATTCCGGGCGCGTCACCACAACCGGGTCGTGGCACGACCTCCCCGATGCGCATGCCGTCACCGAGATTGACGTGCGGGGCATGAGGGCGGCGGAGCTGGATGAGGTGGTGCTGCAGGCCCTCGACGCCGCGATTCGCGCAGACCTTCCCTCGTTGCGCATCATTCACGGCAAGGGCACCGGTGCCCTCCGCGAGCGCGTGGCCGAACTGCTCCGCAAGGACACGCGCGTTCGTAGTTTTCGACTCGGGGCCTGGAATGAAGGTGGAGCCGGCGTGACGGTAGCGGATCTGTGATTCCCGACGACGAAGTCGAGCGTGTGCGCGACGCGGCCGACATCGTGGCGATCATCGGGGAGTTCGTCACGTTGCGACGCGTGGGAACCGACTTCCGCGGAGCGTGCCCCTTTCATCAGGGGACGCACCGGAACTTCTCGGTCTCGGCGCGCCGCAGGATCTACCACTGCTTTGTGTGCGGCGAGGGCGGAGACGTCTTCACCTTTCTGCAGAAGCGACTGGGCCTGGATTGGCCGGATGCGGTTCGGATGGCCGCGTCGAAGTCCGGGATCGACTTGCGTGAAGTCAACGTCCGGCGGGATGGGCCCGATCCGCGCGAGCCGCTCTGGGAGGTCAACGCCGCGGCACAGGCCTTCTTCGCGCGCTCGCTCTGGGACGATCAGGCGGGCACGCCGGCCCGCGAGTATCTCGCGCAGCGCGATGTGTCACGTGCCGTTGCGGAACGGTTCGGCCTGGGGTTCGCGCCAAGGGAGATCGGGCTCCTTCGCGGACACCTGACTGCGCTGGGCTTCAGCGACGAGCGACAGATGGAAGCGGGCGTACTGACGAAACGTGAGGACATTGACGAACCCCGGCCGCGCTTTCGCGGGAGACTGATTTTCCCCATCTACGATGCGGCGGGCCGGGTGGCCGGATTCGGCGGTCGCATCCTCGGACCGGGGGAGCCGAAGTATCTGAACTCCGCGGAGACGGTCGCCTTCACCAAGGGCAAGCTCCTCTATGGCCTGAGCTGGGCGCGGAACGCGATTCGGCGCGCCGAACGCGTGCTGTTGGTGGAGGGATATTTCGATCTCGTCCGTCTGGCGGCCGCGGGGATCGAGGAAGTGGTCGCGCCGCTCGGGACGGCGTTGACGCCCGAGCAGGCGGACCTGATCGCGCGGCAGTCGAAGAACGTCTTTCTCCTCTACGACAGCGATCGCGCCGGCCTGAAGGCGACGTTCCGCGCGGGAGACGCGCTGCTTCGCAGTGGCGCTTCCGTTCGCGTGGTCTCGCTCCCTGAAGGCGAAGACCCGGACACCTTCGTGCGCACCCACGGGTCGGAGGCACTCGAGCGCCAGATCTCGCAGTCGATGGATGTTTTCGAGCGCAAGATCCAACTCCTCCAGCGCAGCGGATGGTTTGCCGATCTGCACCGGCGGCGTCGGGCAATCGACCTGCTTCTGCCTACCATCCGGGCCACTGAGGATGAGGTGACACGTGACCTCTACCTGGGGCGCGCGGCCGAGGCGTCGGGCGTCGATCGCGCGGTGCTCGGCAAGGAGGCAGCCGATGGGCGCGGGCGGGCGCGTCGTGAATCGCCGCGCGCGGCGGAACCGATGGGCTTGCCTCCTGCACGGCGCTCGGTCTCGGTCCGCGGTCATTTGGGAGGCCCGACGTTGGGCGGCGGAGTGCTGGCGCATACATCGGCCGAGCGGGAGCTGGTGCGCGTGATGCTGTCGCGGCGCTCGACCGTCGAGCAGATCGGAGAACGAATCGGGCCGGACCAGTTCCGTGACGCGCGATATCGGGAGATCTTCGAGGTACTTTCGCAACTGGGCCCGGAAGCAACCAACGAGGAAGTGGCCGGGGCACTTTCGCCGGAGTCCACTCAAGTAGTGGACGCGTTGCTCGCCGAGCCGGAGGCCGTGCGGAACACCGAAAAAGTGGTGCACGACTGCCTCGCAGGGCTCGAATTGCGGGCGTTGCGGGAGCGGAACGCGGAGATCCAGCGTTTGCTGGGAGCAGCCAGAGCGGATGAGAAGAACACGCTGGTGGCGGAGAAGCAGGCGAATTCAGATGAGATCAGGCGCCTTACTGAAAGTGTTGCAACCACTTGAATCCTGATGCCTCACGTGTTGGAGGAGCGGTGACGACTGTGCTCGATTCGTTGTTGGCGTTGCAGGACCAGGATGACGTCGTGGACGGACTTATCGCGCGGGTGGACGCTCTCGCCCCGCGACTCGCGGCCCTCGACGCGGCGCGCGAAAATGCGGCCCGACTCCTTGCCGAATCCCGGGTGCTGGTGGAGGCCGACGAGCATCGACAACGAGAGCTCGAGGGACGCATCTCCGACCATCGGCAACGGCACGAGCGCAACCTGGCGCATCTGGATGCAGTGAAGCGGATGCGCGAGGCAACGGCGGCCATGGCGCAGGTCGAGGCCGGTCGGAAGGTGCTGCTTGACGAGGAGAACGATCTCAAGGGACTGGTTGCCAGGATCGCCGACGGACACGGGGCAATTCGGCGACAGGAGAAGGGCTTGGAGGAACTCGAGCAGGAGCAGTCGAACGCGCGGTCGACGATTGTGGCGGAGCGCGCCCAGCTCGAGGAGGAGCTCGCAGTCGCGCAGGCCAGGCGGCGAGATCTCGTTGCCGGCGTGCCGGCGGACGTCCTTCCGAAATACGAGCGCATCCGAAACCGCCGACACGCGCAGGCGGTGTTCGCGGTAAGCGGCCTCGCGTGCAGCTCCTGCGACACGGCAATTCCTGTGCAGCGTCGGAAGATGATGGCGAATACGGGAGCGATCGAAGTGTGCGAGGCGTGCGGAGTGCTCCTGTACGCGGCGATTTGATACGGCTGTGGGGGTAGCGGCGGGGTAAGTTTCCAGGATGACTGCTCCTGCCACGCGCGCGCGTCCGAGTCCGCGCTGGATTCCTCCCAAGCTCCCCGATCCCGACGCGGTTACCCGCCTGACGGAGGAGTTGCGCCTCCCTCCGCTCGTCTGCGCGCTGCTGGTTTCACGCGGCTATGGCGATCCAACCAGGGCGAAGGCGTTCCTGCGTCCACGGTTGGAGCAGCTGAATGCGCCATGGCTGCTCTCGGGAATGGACAGGGCAGTGCGGCGGCTGTCGGAGGCCATCGATCGCGGGGAGACCATTCTCGTGCACGGCGACTACGACGTGGACGGGATCTGCGCGACCACCATCATGGTGCAGACGGTCCGGTTGCTGGGCGGCACCGCCGTGCCGTTCATACCTCATCGCGTGAGCGACGGATACGACCTGTCGGAGGCCGGCGTGCAGGCGGCGGTGCGTGAGGGGGCTCGCGTCGTGGTGACCTGCGACTGCGGGACGAGTGCACACCGCCCCGTGGCAGAGCTGAGGGCCCGGGGAATCGATGTCATCATCACCGACCATCACCTGCCGAGCGAACCGCCGCCCGAGTGCCTGGCGGTGCTGAACCCGCGGCTGCCGGACTCGGAGTACCCGGACAAGGATCTATGCGCCGCGGGCGTGGCGTTCAAGCTCGCGTGTGCGCTGCTCGAGGCGCGTGGCGTGAGCACCAACGCCGCGATGGGGATGCTCGACCTCGTGGCGCTGGCGACGGTTGCCGATGTCGTCCCACTGCGCGGAGAGAATCGGGTTCTGGCGCGCCTGGGGCTTCGGCTGATGGAAGAGACGCGCAACGTCGGGCTGCGCGCCCTGATCGCGGCCACCGGCCTGGAGGGCAAACGGCTCACCACCGGGCGAATCGGTTTCATACTCGCGCCCAGGCTGAACGCCGTTGGACGCCTCGGAAGCGCGCTGCGGGGGGTCGAGCTGCTGCTCGCCCAGGACGCGGGGGAGGCGAATTTCATCGCCCGCGAACTCGAGGAAATGAACCGCACTCGTCAGGCGCTGGACCGGGAAACGCTCGACGAGGCCCGTCAGCTGATGGAGGGGGTGGACCTCGACGCAACCTTCGGCATCGTCCTGGCGTCGCCGCGTTGGCACGCGGGCGTTATCGGCATCGTGGCATCCCGACTGGTGGAGGAGTTCTGCCGCCCTGTGATCCTTGTGTCTCTGGACGGCAGTGTGGGCAAGGGATCGGGGCGGTCCATCCCGCGATTCGATCTTCACGCCGGCCTGCTGGCGTGTCGCGATGTGCTGCTGCGGTTCGGCGGCCACCGGGCCGCCGCGGGCCTTACGATCGACGCTGCTCGTATGGAGGAATTCGTCTCGCGATTCAATGCGGTCGCCAGCGCGCTTCTCTCGCCGGAGGATCTGGTGCCGGAAATCCGGGTCGATGCGGAACTGCCGCTCGACCAGGCGACGGAAGACATGGAGCGACTGATGCGGCACTTCGAGCCGTTCGGCATCGGCAACCCGGCGCCGCTGCTGGTTTCACGCGGCGTGCTGATCGAGGGCCCACCCCGGGTGATCGGCGAGCACGGATTGAAGCTGCGCCTCGCATCCGGCGCGTCCCGCCTGGAGGCGGTGTGGTGGGGAGCTGCTCAGCGCACGAGCGAGGTTCCGGCCGGGGCAGTGGTCGACATCGCGTATCGGCTGGAGCGCGATACCTATCTCGAAATCGCCCGACCGGTCGCGAATCTGGTGGACGTCCGGCGGTAGGGTGCGAATCATCGCCGGGCGCTGGCGCGGTCGGACGCTCAAGGCGCCGCGGGACGCGCGGGTGCGACCCACGGGCGACCGCGCGCGCGAGGCCTGGATGAGCATCGTGCATGGGGAATTGCCGGGCGCCCGCGTGCTCGATCTGTACGCGGGCTCAGGCGCGCTCGGCCTCGAAGCGCTGTCGCGGGGGGCATCCAGCGCCGATTTCGTGGAGCTGAGCGCACCCAGCCTGCGGGCCGTGCGCGAGAACGCGCAAACGCTGGACGCGACGGCGCTGGCGCACATCCATCGGGCCGACGCCGTGCGCTTCGTGCAGCGGCTCGCGCCCGGCGCCTACGATGTGGCTTTCGCCGACCCGCCATACAACCTTGGAATCGCGCCACGCGTGGCCCAGCTCTGGCTGGAGCGGCGCTTCTCGCGCATTCTGGGCATCGAGCACGACGCCCACGAAAACCTTCCCGAGGGAGGCGACCGCCGCGTCTACGGCGGTACCGCGGTTACGATCTACGGCATGCGTGAGCACACAGGGACCATCCTCGGGCCGGGTGCCTGACGGACCTCCGGCCACAGGCCCTCTGGACTCCGAGGGCCGCATTCAGGACTGTTGTATACCTTCGCCCGCCTCCTCATGGCCCGAATCGCCATCTACGCCGGAACGTTCGACCCGATCACACGCGGCCACGAAGACATCATCCGCCGCAGTCTGGAGTTCGTGGATCGCCTGATCGTCGCCGTGGCGGTCAACGTCGCCAAGGAGCCACTCTTCGCGATCGAGGAGCGCACGGGGTTCATCAGCGAGACGTTGCGCGGGGAAACCGACGGCCGGATCGAAGTGCGCGAATTCACCGGACTGCTGGTGGATTTCGCGCGTGACGTCGGCGCGCGCCTGTTTATTCGCGGGCTCCGCGCGGTGAGCGACTTCGAGTACGAATACCAGATGGCGTTGATGAACCGGCACCTGGCGCCGGGCGTGGAGACCGTCTTCATGGTGCCCTCGCTCGAGACGACCTACATCAGCGCATCGCTGGTTCGGGAAGTCGCGCGATTCGGCGGTAGACTGGACGACCTCGTCCACCCGGTGGTGGCACGGGCGCTCGAGCAGCGCTTCCGGGTGGCCACTCGATAGGCGGGTCGGTGGACTTCATCGCGGGCCTGCGCGCGCGCGCCGGCCGCACCCGCGCGCGAATCGCGCTCCCGGAAGCCCATGATCCGCGCATCGTGGCGGCCGCCACCACCCTGAGACGCGAGCACATCGCGGAACCGGTGTTGCTGGCGGATCCGGGCGCATCGATCGACGAGGCACGTCGGGCAGGATTCGACGTGCTCGACGCGGGCACCGATCCCCGGGTTGCCCGCGTGGAGGAGGACCTCCTTGCCAGGAGAGCGCCGAAAGGGCTTGGCCGCGATGAAGCGGCGACGCTCGCACGAAGGGCACTGCTCCTTGCCGCCGACATGGTCCGGCACGGTGAAGTCGATGGCTCGGTCGCCGGGTGCGTGACCACTACGGCCGAGGTGATACGCGCCGCGCTCTGGATGGTAGGGCCGGCGCCGGACGTGACTACCGTGTCGGGCGCCTTCTACATGGTGACCGGGTCCTTCCGCGCGCCGGGCCCGGAAGTGCTCTCGTTCGCCGACTGCGCCGTGGTGCCGTACCCGGACGCGGAACAGCTGGCGGATATCGCGATCGCCACTGCGCGCGACCGGCGCCGCGTGGTAGGCGACGAGCCCGTGGTGGCGATGCTGTCATTCAGCACGAAAGGGAGCGCCGACGGCGAATCGGTGGACCGGGTACGCCGCGCGGTCGAGCTCGTGCGACGCCGTGCCCCGGATTTACGTGTGGATGGCGAACTGCAGGCCGACGCCGCACTGATCGGCGGCGTTGCCGCTCGCAAGGCACCGGGGAGCCGTGCGGCAGGGTCCGCCAATGTACTGATCTTCCCGAGTTTGGACGCGGGCAACATCGGGTATAAACTCGTGGAGCGTATTGCCGGGGCGTCCGCCATTGGCCCGGTTCTTCAGGGATTCGCCAGACCATTCGCCGATCTGTCGCGGGGCGCGACCGTCGATGACATTGTCAACACCGCCGCCGTCACCGCGCTCCAGGCGCAAACCGACGGCGGCTGACTTTCCGCTCGGGGAGGACGGCATGGGCTTTACGGTCAGCAGGGACGGCGATGTGTGTGTGGTGGCGGTCGAAGGACAGCTCATCGTGGGCAATCGGCAGGAGCTGAAGCAGAAGATTCTCGACGAGCTCGATCGCGGAGCGCGGAAGTTCCTGGTGGACTTCAGACAAACCGGGTACATCGACAGCTCGGGGCTCGGGGTACTGGTCTCCCTCTCCAAGCGGATCCGCGAACGCAACGGTGAACTCCGCCTGGCCAATCTCAACGACGACCTCAAGACCCTGTTCGAACTCACGAAGCTCGATACGCTCTTCACGATCTCCGGCAGTGGGCCGCAGAGCCCCAAGGGGGCCGGCGGCTGAGGTCGAGCGAATAGTATCAGGTTCGGAGAAGGCCGGATTTCTTCCGCCGATTCATGGCTCCGTGGCTCATGGCGCATCGTGCATTCACCGGTTAGCGGTGCCGGGGAGGCAGGCTCGTCGGGTCCACCGGCCCCCCCCCACCGCGTCGTGACGTGACCCCGGACCTCAGGCGCGCGTTATCCTAGCGATGAGCGACGACTTCCGGGCTGTGCCGACCGGTCCGCCCCTGACGGACCTGCGGTTCCCGATCGACGTGAGGATTCCCAGCGATGTGCGCTATATCGAGCGCCTCGTGGGGGTCGTGGCACAGCGATGCGCCGAGTCGTCCCTGCCGGCCCGGCTGTGCCGGTTGAACGTCCCGGTGGCCCTCACCGAGGCCCTGTCGAACGCAATCCTGTACGGCAACGGTCAGGACCGGGGCAAGTCGGTGCGCCTTCGGGCCACGATCGACGATCAGGCGTTGATTCTCGAGGTTGGCGACGAAGGAGCCGGCTTCGACCTCGAGGGCTGTACCTCCGACCCCACACTGGATCAGAACCTGGTGCGAGAGGACGGGCGCGGGCTCTTCCTCATGCGCCAGCTGATGGATCGCGTCGAGCGGTTCCAGCGTGGTGGCAACGTGGTGCGCCTTACGCTGAATCGCGCGTGAACGAGCTCGACTCGCTGCTGACGCGGTTTCGCGAAGCCACCGGATGCGACGCCATCGTCTGGACCAGGAACGACGCCGGCCCGCTGACGGTGGAATTCGGCCGCATGGACATTCGGCCTCCCGCAGTAGTGGAGCTCATTCCGCGCGGCGGTCCCCCGGTGGAGATCGCGCTCGGACGAGGGGTGCTGTACGTGGCTGCGGTGGCGGGACCAAAGCGCGCGTGGGTCGCGGTGGGACCGCTCCCCGAACCGAATCCGGTGGCGGCGGCGCAGGTCGCCTTCCTCTCCGAACTCGTGGGTCTCACGTACCAATCCAAGCTGGAGGTCGAGCACGCCGCGCATGAGCTGGCGGAGCGCTACGAGGAGATCAACCTGCTGTACACCACCAGCGAGATCTTCGGCAGCACAGTCTCTCTTGAAGAAGCAGCCGCCCGGATTCTGGAGGAAATCGCCGACACCGTCGGCGCGAGGCGTGGCGCGCTGCTCGTGCACGACCGCGTAACCGACACGTTGCAGGTGGTAACCGCCATTGGATTCGATCCCGCCGACGCGGCGCCGATCGCGACCGCGGACCCGCACTGCGTGTCGGCGCAGGTGTTCCGCGAGCAGCGCTCGATGATCGTCGAGCCTGGAGCCATGGAGTGTGAGGCGGAGTTCTACCGACTGGGGCCGCTGCTCTCGGTACCCATTCTCTGGACCAATCCGGGAAGCTCGCCGGTCTCGCTCGGCGTGCTGAATCTGTCCGAGCGCCGAACCTCCGAGACGTTCAGCGCCGGCGACGAGAAGCTGGTGGCGGCAATCGCGACCCAGATCGGCACGGCGATCCAGAACAACCGCCTGGTCCGTGCGTCGCTCAGCCAGCAACGCCTGCAGCAGGAGATGCAGCTCGCGCACGACCTGCAGATGAAGCTCCTGCCGAAGTCATCGCACTTTCTTCCCGACGCGCAGATTGCCGCGCGCGTGGTTCCCGCGGAGAGCGTCGGCGGCGACTTCTATCACCTGTTCCGCCTTGGCGAGGGGCGCACCGGAATCATGATCGGCGACGTCTCGAGCCATGGGTATCGCGCCGCGCTGATCATGGCGCTGGTGATGAGCGCTACGTCGATTCACGCGCAGACCACGTCCGACCCCTCGCGCGTGCTGTCGGCCCTGCTGGCTACGCTGACCGATGAACTCGAGAGCACGGAAATGTTCGTCTCGGTGTTCTACGCCATTCTCGACCCGGTGCGCGGTCACATGCGCTACGCCAACGCGGGACACCCCCATGCGTTCGTGGTTGCAATGGACGGTTGTGTGGAGCGGCTCGAGGCCACCGCGCCACCGCTCGGAATGAGCGAGCAGATGCCGATCACGGTGGGACGTCCGTGGAAGCCGGGCGGCGATCTGCTGCTCCTGTTCACCGACGGGGTCAGCGACGCCCGCAATCGCTTCGACCAGCGCCTCGGCGAATCGGGGATCACCGACATCGCGCGCACACACCGCAACGAGCCACCGGCGATGATTCTGGAGCAGATGCTGACGGCCCTCCGTCAGCACATGGGAGACGTCACGCGGCGTGACGACCTCACGCTGGTCATCACCCGCACCTGACGAGGCGCCCCGGTGACCCGGCGGCGGCCGCCGGATGCTCTCCCACGCCCGCGCAAGCGCTTCGCGCAGCATTTTCTGCACGACCGCCGTGCGCTCGAGCGGATCGTCGACGCGCTGGCGCCGGACGCCGGATCGGTGGTGGTGGAAATAGGGCCCGGACGCGGGGTGCTGACCGACGCGCTTGTGGCGCGTGCGGGACGCGTGATCGCGATCGAAATCGACCGGGACCTGGCCGCCCTCCTGAGAACCCGGTACGCCGACCGCCCGCACGTCCAGCTGGTGGAAGGCGACGCGCTCGCCATGGCCTGGGATGCGCTGGCCGGAGGGCCATACCTTCTGGCGGGGAATCTTCCGTACAACCTCACCACGCCACTGCTGTTCAAGGCCTTGGAGCGGCCGATGCCCGAACGAGCGGTCTTCCTGGTTCAGTGGGAGGTGGCCCAGCGAATCGTCGCCGACGAGGGCCGGAAAGAGTATGGCGCGTTGACCGTGAATCTTCGGATCGGGATGTCGGCCGAGATCATCGCGCGCGTGGCCGCAAGCGCCTTTCACCCTCGTCCGGGCGTGGACTCCGCGATCGTCAGGCTCACCCCGCATCCCGCGCCGCTCGTGTCACCCGGAGACGCCCCGCGCTTCTCGGAGTTTGTGCAGAACGTATTTGCCATGCGCCGCAAGCAACTCCAGCGCGTGTTACGTGCGATCAAGCACTGGGACGGCTCGCAGGTTGCGGCGGTGCTGGCGACGATCGGACTGGATCCGGCGGTGCGGGCCGAGACCCTGTCCGCCGGGAAGTTCGTCGAGCTGTTTCAGGCGGTCGAGATCGGGGGGCGGCCGCCGGCTCGCGGCTGAAGACCCAGTCGTCCCGGGGAACCACGCTACTCGACATGGCCCGGGGAAGGAAGGCGCAGGGGCCCCCGGCCGGCGCGCGCGTACGCGCCCCGGCGGCGCTGGCACTCGTCAGCGGTCGCGGTTGGTGAGCGTAAAGCTCAGACCTTCCAGCTCCATGGCCATGTTGACCGTGCGCACGCTGACGTCGTTAGGCACCTGGATGCTGGTTGGGGCGAAATTGAGGATAGCCTTGATGCCGGCACGCACCAGACGCTCGGCGGCCGCCTGCGCCTGGTCGGGGGGTACGGCCAGCACGGCGATGTCGGGCTTCTCCCGCGCGACGTCGCGCTCCACGTCGGCAGCGTCGCGGACAATGACCGAGTCCCACTGCGACCCGATCTTGCGCGGATCGGTGTCGTACGCGGCTGATACGCGAAACCCGCGTTGGGCGAATCCATGGTACTGGGCGAGCGCGGTGCCGATCTTGCCGGCGCCCACGATGATCACGTTCCACTCGCGATGCAGTCCGAGGATTCCGCGCAGGCTCCCGGTGAGTTCGGCAACGGAATAGCCCAGGCCGCGTTTCCCAAAGGACCCGAAGAAGGAGAGGTCCTTCCGCACCTGGGCGGACGTAGTCCCGCCACGTCTGGCCAGCTCTTCGCTGGAAATGGTCGGGATGTTCCGTTGCCCCGTTTCCTCGAGGAAACGGAGGTACGCCGAAAGGCGGCGCACCGTACTGTCTGCAATACGCTTCACGGCAGGCCGAGCTTGTGAATTCATTCACAAGTTAGCTCAGCGGGTCCGAGGGGGAAGCCCATGGTGGACAGGCCTGCCATGACCTTTGGCCTGTCACCGTTGGCCCATGCCCTTCGCCCTATCACCTTTGGCCTACGACCTTTGGCCTATGATCTCTGGCCTGGGCCCTTCCCATAGATTGCCACCATGCCCGTCAGTGTCTCCTCCGAGATCGGCCGCCTTCGGTCCGTGCTCGTCCACAGCCCGGGCCGCGAACTGCTGGCCGTCACCCCGGACACCCGCGAGGACTACCTCTACGACGACATCATCGACGTCGAATCCGCTCGTCGCGAGCACCGCCGCTTCGTGGCAGTCCTCCAGCGTTTCACCGACGTCCACTTCGTACCGTCGCTCCTGGCCGAGGTGCTGGGGAACGCCGAGGTACGGGAGCTGCTGATCCGCGAAACGATGGACGTCGTGCCCTCGGAGCCCCTCGCCCGCGAGTTGAACGAACTCCCGGCCAAAACGCTGGTCAACTACCTCATCGAGGGCCGAGAGGAATCGCCCGGCCCGCTGGGCGCCACGCTCAACGAGACGGGTTTTCAGCTCCCGCCGCTTCCCAATCTGTATTTCACCCGCGACGTGGCGATGGGCATCAACGAGCACGTCATGATTGGCTCGATGCGTTACGGGGTGCGTTGGAGCGAAGAGCTCATCATGAAGGCCCTGTTCATGTTCCACCCGATCCTCCGCAACTGCGGCGTGCTGTACGACGGCTCCGCCGAGCGCCGGCTGTCGTATACGCTCGAGGGTGGAGACGTGCACCCGCTGCGTCGCGACACGATCATGATCGGCTTCAGCGAGCGATCGAGTCCGGCGGCGATCGACAACCTCGCGCGACTCCTCTTCGCGCACACGGCAATCGAGAAGGTCATCGTGGTCGTGATGCCGAAGGAGAACTCCGCGATCCACCTCGACATGATCTTCACGCAGATCGATCGCGAATTGTGCGTCGTGTATCCTCCCCACTTCATCGGGCCCGAACGCCTGCCGATCCTGCTCTGGAGCAAGGGAGAATCGCAGCTTCGGGAGATGCCCAACGTGTTCGCCGCGCTGCAGGAGTGCGGTCTGACGATGGAGCCGGTCTTCTGCGGCGGGACGCGACGGATCGTCCAGGAGCGCGAACAGTGGGCCTCGGGATGCAACTTCGTCGCCGTGCGGCCCGGCGTCGTGATCTCCTATTCCCGCAACGAGGAGACGCTCCGTGAGCTGGAGCGCGTGGGCTTTCGAGTGATCCCCGCCAACGTTTTTCTGTCGGCCCAGGACGAGATCGACGAAGGAACCCGCGCTGCAATCACGGTGGTGGGGAGCGAACTGGTACGCGGAGGCGGTGGACCGCGCTGCATGACCTGCCCGGTGGAGCGCGACGATCCGTGGACGTGACCATCGCACGAACCGATCGACCAATGACCGAGCTCCCGCTCGGCGTGCGGACGGAAGTACCGGATTCGGCGCTCGTGGCCCGTGCGCGCACATTCCTGGCCGCCGGTCCCGCGCCCGCCACTGCGCTGATTGCGTACGTCTGCCAGCTTCCGGGCCCGCCGCGCATGGTCGCCGAGCACATGGCGGTTGCGTTGTTCGAGCGGTCGAAGGACTTCGCGCGAGACTCCGAAGGCCGATGGTCCCTGGCAGGCGGACGCGGGATTCCCGATCGCAACGCGCAGCAGGGCGGGCACGAGTGGCGGGGAATTCCGGTCCCGGCGCGGCCGCCCGCGCTCGGGTCGCTGTCGTACGTGGTGGTCGACGTCGAGACCACCGGCACACGGCCCTTCGGCGGGGATCGTATCACGGAGGTCGCGGCCGTCACTGTTCGGAACGGCGAGATCGCGAGCGTCTATGAGTCGCTGGTGAATCCGGAACGGAGCATCCCGAGATTCATTACGGCGCTGACCAGGATCTCGTGGAGCATGGTGAAGCACGCGCCGCCATTCCGGACCATCGCCGCGGAAGTGTCGGACATGCTGGATGGGCATCTGTTCGTGGCGCACAATGCGGCGTTCGATTGGCGCTTCCTGGCTGCCGAGCTCCAGCGGGCGAGCGGCGCGCGCCTGCTGGGCGAGCGACTCTGCACGGTGCGGCTGGCCCGGGCGCTTCTGCCGCAGCTGCGCCGGCGATCGCTCGACTCCCTGGCACGCTACTACGGTGTGAACAACACAGCACGCCACCGGGCGGGCGGCGACGCTGTAGCCACGGCCCAGATCCTGTTGCGTCTGCTGAACGAGGCCGAGTCGCGTGGCTGCGCCACGCTCGAGGATCTCCGGATGCTCACCACCGGGCGGCCGCGACGGCGCCGGCGTCGCTCGGCACTCCCCGGCTTCGCCGATGGAGACTTCCCGGCATGACGGTTCCCGCGCCGAACGTTGCCGAACGGCGAATAGGCCGCATCCGGGTCCACGCGCTCCACGCCGGCGCGCTGCGGCTGGACGGTGGCGCGATGTTCGGAGTGGTGCCGAAGCCGCTCTGGGAGCGGCGCATCTCGCCCGACGAGCGGAACCGCATCCAGCTCGGAATGCGATGCCTGCTGATCGAACACGATGCCGGCCTGGTGCTGGTGGACAACGGCGCGGGGAACAAGGAGAACGAGAAGTTTCACGACATCTATGACGTGCGGAACGCAGGCGCAGATGGACGCACGCAACTCGAAGATGCCCTCGGCGCGCTCGGATACACCACCGACGACGTCGCGCTCATGATCGACACCCACCTCCACTTCGACCACGCCGGGGGCAACACCCGGGTCGAGGGCGATGGCGTGGTACGTCCGACGTTTTCGCGCGCTCGTTACGTGGTGCAGAAGGGCGAGTACGAGTTTGCCACCCACACGAACGAGCGTACCGCGCCCAGCTATTTTCCGCGCAACATCGAGCCGATCGCCAGAGCAGGGCTGTTCGACCTCGTCGATGGTGAGACCGAAATCCTGCCGGGACTTCGTCTGCTGCCCACGCCCGGCCACACGCCGCACCACCAGAGTGTTCTCATCGAGTCCGAGGGAGAGCGGGCGCTGTTCGCCGCCGATCTGATTCCCACCACGGCCCACATTCCGCTCCCGTGGATCATGGGATATGACGTACAGCCGCTGGTCACGCTCGAGACGAAACGGTCGGTGTTGCAGCGCGCGGCGGACGAGGAGTGGCTCATCATCTTCGAACACGATGCCGAGGTGGCATGGGCGCGGGTGGTGCGGGACAGCAAGGGCTATGGATGGCGGCCGGAATAGCCAGGGTGGCGTCTCGAGGCGCCACCAGCTGGCGCCGGGCGCTTGTGTTCTAACTTCAAGCCTCTTAGCTTCTTACCCTCAATCAGGTCAAGCAGAGCGAATTCGCTCTCACCCTCCGGCCCCTCGCCGTGCGGCGATCGGTGCTGTAGGAGTTCACGCGAAGTTGCGCGCCGGGTGTCGACGGCGGCGTGACGTGCATCGCGGGCTCCGGGTGAAGCCCGCGTTTCTATTTGGCGCATCACGGGTCTGGTGGACCGGCGATATCCCCTTTCTCAGGAGCGACAGCTATTCAGGACGCCACCAAGCGGATTCGGGTCAATCGACAAATCCGCATCAGTCCCGTTCGGGTCATCGGCCACGACGGGGGACAACTCGGAATCATGGAAGTCGATCGGGCTCTCGCGCTCGCTGTCGAGCACGGCCTGGATCTGGTGGAGGTCGCACCAACCGCAAGACCGCCTGTGGTCCGCATCATGGACTTCGGCAAGTTCAAGTTCGAGCAGGCGAAGCAGGCCCGCCTCGCGAAGAAGAAGCAGCACGTGATTCACCTGAAGGAGGTGAAGTATCGACCGGGAATCGAGGACCACGACTTCGTGACGAAGACGCGGCACGCGCGACGATTCCTGGAGGAGAAGAACAAGGTGAAGGTGACCCTGATGTTCCGCGGCCGGCAGATCGCGCATCCCGAGCTCGGACACGCGGTGGTGGAGCGGGTCGCCTCGGAGCTCGCGGACGTGGCCAAGATCGAGAGCGCCGCGAAAATGGAAGGCAAACAACTGACGATGATACTGTCGCCGAAATAGGCGGACCGACGATGCCGAAAATGAAATCGCACAGAGGGGCGAGGAAGCGCTTCACCGTGACCGGGACCGGGAAGCTCCGGAGGCTCAAGGCGAACAAGAGCCACATCCTCACCAAGAAGGACGCCAAGCGGAAGCGGCACCTGCGCCGGTCGACGATCGTCGCCACGAACGGCGAGATTCGCATGATCAAGCGGCTTCTTCAGGGCTGAGGACCGAACCATGCCACGCGTCAAGTCGAACGTCGTACGCCTCAAGCGCAAGAAGCAGGTGATGAAGCTCGCCCGCGGCGCCTTCGGCGCCCGGAGCAAGCTCTGGCGCCCCGCCAAGGAGACCGTCGAGCGCGGGTGGCGCTACGCGTACCGCGATCGGCGCAACAAGAAGCGCGACTTCCGCCGTCTCTGGATCACCCGCATCAACGCCGCGGCGCACCAGAACGACATGAGCTACAGCGTCTTCATGAACGGGTTACGCAAGGCCGGAATCGATATCGACCGGAAGATGCTGGCCGACCTGGCGGTGCGCGACGCCGACGCATTTACGGAGTTGACGGTCAAGGCGCGCGCCGCGCTGCAGTAGGCGGGCCCGGCGACATCACCCTGCGCGCGCCCGTTTTCGTTCGGCGAGGCCGGCGGCGGCGCGACCTCCGGTCGTGACCGCCGCCGTCTCGTTTTTCCACCACGCCGTCGCCTCTCCTGCCGTCATCCGCTGCCGTGACCGACGCTCCTCTCCACAACCTGCCCGCGTTCGCCGACGCGCTCGAGCAGATCGAGTCGCGGGGGACCGCGCTTTTCCCGGCGGCCGGGTCGCTGGACGCGCTCGAGGAGGCGCGGGTCGCCCTGCTCGGCAGGGCGAGCGGGGCGCTGACGCACCTGGGCGCGAAGCTGGGAAGCCTGCCGCCCGCGGACCGGCGCGAGGCCGGGCAGCGCTTCAACCAGGTGAGGACCGCGCTCGAGGCGGCGTATGAGGGAGCACGGTCACGCCTGCTGGCGAGCGCCGCCTCGGGCGACGAGATCGACCCCACGATGCCGGGACGCGCCACCTGGCGCGGGTCGCTGCACCCGATCTCGATCGTGATCGACGAGATCTGCGACATGTTCCGGGAGCTCGGCTTCACCGTCGCGTTAGGCCCGGAGGCCGAGCACGAGTGGTACAACTTCGGCGGACTCAACTTCCCGGCCGATCACCCGGCGATGGACATGCACGACACCCTCTACCTCGGCGATGACACGCTGCTGCGCACGCATACATCGCCGGTGCAGATGCGCACCATGCAGACGTACGCGCCGCCGATCCGGATCCTCGCTCCGGGCAACGTGTACCGGCGCGACTTCTTCGACGCCACCCACGCGCCGGTGTTCTCGCAGCTGGAGGGACTGGCGATCGACGAGGGGATCTCGTTCGCCGACCTGAAGGCGATGCTGACGCTGTTCGCCCGGCGGTTCTACGGGCCGGGGACGCGGACGCGATTCGGCCCGTCGTATTTCCCGTTCACCGAGCCTTCGGCCCAGATGGAAGTGGAGGTGGACCTTGGCGACGGAGCCGGCCCGCGGTGGATGGAGATCCTGGGGTGTGGACTCGTCCACCCGGCGGTGCTCGAAAACGCGGGCCTCGACAGCGAGCGCTATTCGGGGTGGGCGTTCGGCATGGGGCCCGGCCGGATCGCCATGTCGCGCTACGGGATTCCCGACATCCGCCTGCTGTACGACTCCGACCTGCGCTTCCTCGCGCAATTCGGCTGATGCTCGTTTCACACGAGTGGCTGCGCGCGTTCGTTCCCCACGACCTCTCTCCCGAGGCGGTCCGCGACCTCCTCTCGGCGCACGTCGCCACGGTGGATCGCATGGACCGGCTGCGGCAGGACCTGGCGGCGGTGGTGGTGGCGCGCGTGGTCGAAGCCGCGCGGCACCCTCAGTCGGACCACCTCTGGCTGACGCGGGTGGATGACGGAAGCGGGACCCTGCTCGAAGTCGTGTGCGGGGCGCCGAACGTGACCGCCGGGGCGCTGTATCCGTTCGCCCGGGTGGGCGACGCGCTTCCCGGCGGCGTGAAGATCGAGAAGCGGAAGATCCGCGGCGTGGTTTCGAACGGGATGCTGTGCTCGGCGCGGGAACTGCTGCTGGGAGAGGACCACGCCGGGATCATGTCGCTGGCGGTGGACGTGCCGCCGGGTACGCCGCTCCTGGAGGCGATCGCGGTTGGCGACGTGCGCTTCGATGTCGACGTGCTCCCCAATCGCCCCGATCTGCTCTCGCACCTGGGGATGGCGCGCGAGCTGTCGGCGCTGACGCTGATTCCGCGGCGGGACCCGCCCGAGCTGGAAGACACGGCGCCGTTGCTTCTTCCCGCCCCGGTGCTGCACGAGCGCGAGAGCATGAGCGGCGGCGTCACGGTGCGCGTGGACGATCGCGCCGGATGTCCGCGCTACATGGGTCTGGTGCTGCGCGGGGTCGCGGTGGGCCCGAGCCCCGGGTGGCTGGTGCGGCGCCTCGAATCGGTGGGTCTGCGGTCGATCAACAACGTGGTCGACGTGACCAATTATTTCGTGCACGGATACGGACAGCCGATGCACGCCTTCGACCTGGGTCGGCTCGAGGGGGCGCGGGTGATCGTGCGCAAAGCGCAGCAGGGCGAGCGGCTGGTGACACTCGACGGGGTGGAGCGCACGCTCGACGATCGCACGACTGTGATAGCGGATGCGGCGCGCGCGATCGCCGTGGCCGGGGTCATCGGCGGCCATGACAGCGAAGTGACCGCGCAGACCACCGACCTGTTCCTGGAGGTGGCCTGTTTCTCGCCGCCCGCCGTTCGGGCCGCGCGGCGGGCGTTAGGCATCTCCACCGATGCGAGCTATCGATTCGAACGGGGCGTCGATCCCGAACTGCCGCCCGGCGCGCTGGCGAGCGCGGCGCGACTGCTGGAGGCGGTGGCGGGCGGGCGGGTGGACGGCGCCCCGATCGACGTGGGTGCGGTGCCGGCCGCCCCGCCGGCGGTGGTGGTGCGGCCCAGCCGCGTGTCGCGGTTGCTGGGCGACCAGGTGAGCGGAGACGAGGTGGCGCGGCTCCTGCGCTCGGTTGGATTCGAGGTCTCGCTCGAGGACGATGAGCGGCTGGTAGTATACGCGCCCAGCTGGCGCAACGACGTCACTCGTGACGCGGACCTGCTGGAAGAGGTCGCCCGCCTGCGCGGATACGACCGGCTGTCCGATGTGGTCCAGCCGTTCCGCCCCGGCACCGTGCCCGACCATCCGCTGTATCTGCTGGGCCGGCGCATCCGCGACGCGCTGGTCGGTGACGGACTGGTGGAAGTGCGCCCGATGCCATTCGTGCGCGGGAGCGACGGGACCCACGTGCGGGTGCGGAATCCGCTGGCCGACGACGAGCCGCACCTGCGCGTCTCGCTGCTCGAGACCCTCGCGCGACGGGCGGAGTACAATCTCAGCCGCAGGCAGGGGAATGTGCGCATCTTCGAGATCGGGTCGACGTTCCGCCCCGGCGCCGGAGCGCTGCCGCACGAGGAGGTCCGGGTGGGCGCGCTGATCATGGGAAGCCGTCGGCCCGCGCACTTCACCGAGCCCGCACCACCGGCCTTCGACGTGTGGGACGCGAAGGCGCTGGGTGAGCGCCTGGCGGCGCTCGCCCATCCCGGCGGCGCGGAGCTGGTCGAGAGCGCCGACGACGCCCTGTGGACGATCGCCGGCCGGCCCGATGGGCGGCCCCTGGGACGCGTGCAGCGGATGGTGCTGGACAGTCCGCCGTGGGCGTCTCCGGCGTTCGGCGTGGAGGTCACGCTCGGAGTGATGCCTAACGCGTTCGTCGCCGGCCCCGGCGCGCACGCCCACCGCCCGGGGCCGGAACGCATCCCGCGCGGCCGCTCCGCACCATTCCGGCCGCTTCCCACCACGCCCCCGGCCGAGATCGATCTGGCCCTGCTGCTGCCGGCCGGCATCCGCGCCGCGGATGTGGAGCGGGTGGTCCGGGCCGCGGCCGGCGACCTGCTGGAGCGCCTGATGCTGTTCGACGAATACCGCGGCGACGAACTGCCGGCCGGCTATCGCAGCCTGGCCTGGACGTTGACGTTCCGCGATCCGGCACGCACTCTACGCGAGAAGGAAATCGAAGGGCGGCGGCAGAAAATCCTCAGGAATCTCGAGAGCGAACTGGGTGTCCGACCCCGAACGGCCTGAAGTCCAGGCGCTGCGACAGCTCGAGCAACTCGTCAGGCACCTGGGCGAGGAGCTCGCGATGTTCCGTCGCCGCGCGTTGCAGGCGGAGGCCCGCCTGCGAACGTACGACGCCGCCGCCAAGTCGGGCGACCTGTTCGCCGAACAGCGCGCCGCCCTGCTTGAGCGCGAAAACGTGGACCTCCGCGCCCGCCTGACCTTCGCCACGCAACGGGCCAGGGCGGCGCTGGAACAGGTGCGCTTCCTCCGGCAGCAGGCCGCGCAGGTCCCCACCGGCGCCGGGAGCGAACGATGAGCGAGAAGCGACACGTGGTGAAAGTCACCATCGTCGGCGACGAATACACGATTCGGAGCGATGTCTCGCCCGAACACACGCGGGCGGTCGCCGAATATCTGGACCAGAATATCCGCGGCGTCCTCGATGCACAGGCGCGTATCGAGCCCGGAAAGGCCGCCATTCTCGCCGCCCTGCAGATCACCGATGAGCTGTTCCGGGAACGCGCCGCCGTGCAGCAGATCGGCGACTCCATTCGTGACCTCGGTGCCGAGGTACGACACTGGCTGCCGCCGGCGAAGCGCGGGGAGCCTGTGGAGCCGAGCTCCGGCTGATTGCCTTTTTTGCCGCGCTGACGTACCTTCACGAATCCTGCGCAGCGGCGTAGGTCCAAGCGATCGCTTGAGTTAGCGCAGCCCGGCTCGCGCCCTTCGTCGGTGCCGGCCCGACGCGTTGCTGGCGACTGAGGACCCGTTCGCCGCCGTGGCATCCCCTCGGCTTGGCGGCCTCCGGCCGCGTTGGAGCATAGATGGGTCTCAACGCTACTCTCGTAGCCGCGGTTCTCGGCGCGCTCGCGGTCGGCGCCTCCGCGGCTTTCTTTGTTCTGGGCCGCCGCGCCGGTCGAACTGCCGAGATCGCGCGCCAGGCCGCCACCAAGTCCACCGCCGAAGAGACCTCCCGCCGCATTGTCGGAGATGCCGAGCGCGAGGCTGAAGGACTGCGCAAGAGCGCCGTCATTGCCGGGAAGGAAGAGCTGATCAAGCTCCGGGAGGCGTGGGAGGTGGAGGCCCGCCACCGCCGCGATGAAGTCGAGCGCGAGGAGCGCCGCGCCGATGAGCGCGAAGGCCAGCTCGACAAGAAGTTCGACCTCCTCGATCAACGGGAACGCGAACTGGGCAAGCGCGCCAGCGATCTCGGTCGGCGTGAAAAGTCGGTCGCCGAGCGGGAACAGGAGCTCGACCACATGATCGCCGATGAACGCCGGCGGCTGGAGGCGCTGGCGGGGCTCTCGGCGGAACAGGCCAAGCAGGAGCTGATGCAGCGGCTGGAAAAGGAAGCGGAGGCGGACGCGGCCAATCGCCTTCGCGAGATCCGGGAGAGCGCCAAGCGAGACGCCGAACGGGAGGCCAGAAAGATCGTGTCGCTCGCCGTGCAGCGCGTGGCCGCCGAGCACACGGCCGAGATCACGGTCTCGGCGGTGTCCCTGCCTAACGACGAGATGAAGGGACGGATCATCGGCCGGGAAGGGCGGAACATCCGGGCATTCGAGCTGGCCACCGGAGTCGACGTCATCATCGACGACACTCCCGACACGGTGGTCGTCTCGACATTCGATCCGGTGCGCCGCGAGGTGGCGCGTCTGGCGCTGGAGAAGCTCGTCACCGACGGCCGGATTCACCCGGGACGCATCGAGGAGGTCGTCGCCAAGGCGCGCAAGGAAGTGGACCAGCAGATCGTGGAGCTCGGCGAGCAGGCGGCCTACGAGACCGGCATCCACGGACTGCACGCGGAACTGACCAAACTCGTGGGCCGCATGAAGTGGCGCACGAGCTACGGGCAGAACATCCTCGACCACTCCAAGGAAGTCGCCTGGCTCACCGGCATCATGGCGGCCGAACTGGGGCTCGACGTGCCGATGGCCAAGCGCGGCGCGCTGCTGCACGACATCGGCAAGGTGCTCACCCACGAGCACGAGGGCACCCACGTGCAGCTCGGGGTGGAAGTCGCCACCAGGTATGGCGAGCACCCGCTGGTGGTGAACTGCATAGCGGCGCATCACGGCGACGTCCCGCACGAGAGCGAGCTGTCGGTTCTGGTGCAGGCGGCGGACGCGATCTCGGGTTCGCGCCCCGGAGCGCGCCGCGAAGCGTTCGAGACCTACGTGAAGCGTCTGGAGGGAATCGAGCGGATCGCGTCGGCGTATCGCGGAGTCGAGAAGGTCTACGCGATCCAGGCAGGGCGCGAAGTGCGGGTGATCGTGACCCCCGAGGTCGTCGATGACGCCCGGATGACGTCACTATCCGACGAGATCGCGCGCCGCATCGAGGGCGAGCTGCAATACCCAGGTCAGATCAAGATCGTCGTCATCCGCGAGACGAGGGCGGTGGAATTTGCGCGCTGACACGATGGCGCCGTCGGATGGCGCCCGGCTGATCGACGGCGTGGCCGTGGCGCGGGCAGTCCGCGCCGACGTCGCGCGCGAAACCGCCGAGCTGAAGGCGCACGGCATCACGCCCGGCCTGACGGTGGTGATCGTCGGAGAGGATCCGGCCAGCCAGAGCTACGTGCGGTCAAAGGAGAAGGCGAGCATCGAAGCCGGCATGAAGGGCGAGACGATCCGGCTGCCCGCGACCGTGCCGCAGGACGAGCTGGAGGCGCTGGTGGACCGGCTGAACGCCGACGCCAGCGTACACGGCATTCTGGTGCAGGCTCCGCTGCCGCGACACATGGACGCGAATACCGTCGTCAGGCGCATCGCGCCCCACAAGGACGTGGATGGCTTCCACCCGGTGAACGTCGGCAAGCTGCTGATCGGCGAGAAGGACGGGTTCGCCCCCTGTACGCCCGCCGGAGTGCAGGAACTGCTGTTGCGCTATGGCGTGGACACCTCGGGTAAGGAGGCCGTGATCGTTGGACGCAGCAACATCGTGGGGAAGCCCATGGCCGCGCTGCTGATCCAGAGTGGCAAGGGAGGAAATTGCACGGTGACCGTCTGCCACAGCCGCACCCGCGACCTCCAATTCCACACGTCCCGCGCCGACATCCTCATCGCGGCGATCGGGAAGCCGGAGGCCATCACCGGCGACATGATCTCCCCCGGTGCGGTCGTCATCGACGTGGGCATCAACCGGGTCACTGATGCCGCGGCGCCGAAGGGCTATCGGCTCGTGGGCGACGTGCACTTCGAGAGCGCGCGCCGCGTCGCATCGCTGCTGACACCGGTCCCGGGCGGGGTAGGCCCGATGACGATCGCCATGCTGCTGAAGAACACGGTGCGGGCCGCGCGCCAGGCGGGTGCGTGACCTCGCGCCGGCCCGCGCGCGAGGAGCGCGCGGCCTCACCCGCGCGCGAGGAGCGCGCGGGCTCAGCCGCGCCGTCGCTCTTCCCGGATCAGATGGAGGACCCGCGGCGCGGCGCCCCGTCCGACACGGCCCCCGTCATGATTCCCGCGCCCGGCGAACGGCCGGCCACCGCCATCTCGGTGGGTACGCTGGCCGCAGCCACCCGGGACGTCATCGAGGGCTCGTTCCCACCGGTGTGGGTGCGCGGTGAAGTCATCGGGTTCAAGCGTCACCGCAGCGGCCACTGGTATTTCACGCTGAAGGATGACGCGGCGCAGGTCCGGTGCGTGGTGTGGGCCACCGATGTGCGGAGGTTGCTGACTGCGCCGGACGAGGGCATGGCGGTGCTGGTCCGCGGACAGCTCACGGTCTACGTGGCGAAGTCCGACGTGCAGCTCCGCGTGGTCGCGCTCCAGGGGGTGGGCGACGGACTCCAGCGCAAGGCATTCGAGGAGACGCGTGCCCGTCTCGCAGCCGACGGCCTGTTGCGTCCCGAGCGCAAACGAAAGCTTCCGGCGTTTCCCCAGCGCATCGCCGTGGTCACCAGCATCGACGGCGCCGCGCTGCAGGACATCATTGCCGTGGTTCGACGACGCTATCGGCTGGTGGAGATCGTTGCTGTTCCGGCAACGGTGCAGGGAGAATCGGCGCCGAGGTCACTGCTCGCGGCGCTGAAGAAGATCGCGCGCTGGGGCGGAGGTGACGTGGTGATCGTCGGGCGCGGCGGGGGCGGCCGCGAGGATCTCTGGGCGTTCAACGATGAGCGCGTGGCGCGCGCCCTGGCCGCGTGTCCGGTGCCTACCATCGCGGCCATCGGTCACGAGATCGACATTACGCTGTGCGATCTCGTGGCCGATGTCCGCGCCCCGACCCCGTCGGCGGCGGCCGAGACCGCGGTGCCGGAACTCGAGGACGTGCGGGTGCGCGTCTCGGCGGCGGGGCGCGCCTTGTCGGCGGCCGGAACCGAGGTGATCACGCACGCGACGCGAGCGCTGTCGTCGGTGACGACGGCGCTCGCGTCGGGGGCCGAGCGCTTCGTGGAGCGGCGCCGCACGTCACTCGAGGCCACCACCGGTCGGCTTCACGTACTGAGTCCCCTGGCGACGCTGGCACGGGGGTTCGCCGTAATCAGCTCCGAGACCGGAGCCACGGTAACGTCGGCGCACGCGCTGGCCGCCGGCGATCGCTTCGGGGTGATGCTCCGCGACGGCCGCGTGGCGGCGCGCGCGGAGCGGGTCGAAACCGACACGCCGGCGGGGCCGGGGCCGGGAGCATCATCATGAGCTTCGAAGCGAGCCTGCGGCGGCTGGAAGAGATCGTGCAGTCGCTGGAGGAGGACGACCTCGCGCTCGACCGGGCGCTCGCGCTGTTCGAGGAAGGAGTGACACGCCTTCGCGAAGCCACGGCCGCGCTGGCGGCTGCCGAAACCACCGTGAAGGTGCTGCGCGAGCGAGCCGACGGCGTGTTCGAGGTGCGCGACCTGAATGCCTGACGCGGCACTGGATCTGCTCGGCGCCGACCGCGATCTGGTCGACGCCGCCCTGCAGACCATGTGCGCGCGCGACCTCAGCGGCACCGCGCCCCACGTGGCCGATGCCATCCGCTACAGCCTGCTCGGCGAGGGAAAGCGGCTGCGCGGTCTGCTGGTCATCGAGAGCTACCGTGCGGGCGGCGGACTGGCCGATGCGAGCGGGCTGGCGGCGGCGGTGGAGGTCGTGCACGCGTACTCCCTGGTCCACGACGACCTCCCGTGCATGGACAACGACAGCGTCCGTCGCGGCCGGCCCACGGTGCACCGCGTGTTCGGCGTCCCCACCGCTACCGCGGCCGGCGTGGCGATGGTGCCGCTCGCGGCCCGCGCGGCGTACCAGGCGGGGCGCGCGCTGGGACTGTCGCCGCAGCGGTCGGGGGAGATCGTGGCGGAGTTGATGCGGGCGGCCGGGGCTGGGGGGATGATCGGCGGCCAGCTGCTCGATCTCGAGGCCGAGGGACGGCGCCTGGAGATGGAGGAGCTGGAACGCGTTCACCGGGCCAAGACCGGCATGCTCATCACGGCGTCGGCGAGGATTGGGGCATTGGCGGCCGGGGCGGACGCTGTCACGCTGGCGGTGCTCACCCGCTACGGAGAGGCGCTCGGACTGGCTTTCCAGATCGCCGACGACATCCTCGACGTCACGGCGACCACCGACCAGCTGGGCAAGACCGCGGGGCACGACGCCGCCCTGCGCAAGAGCACCTATCCGGTGCTGCTCGGGGTGGAGGGAGCGCTGGCGCGCGCCCGATCGCTGGCCAGCGAGGCCTGCGCCTTCCTCCGCCAGGGCGGCCGCTCCACCCCCGCGCTGGACGCGCTGGCCTCGTACGTCGTCGAACGCACCTCGTAATTCCGCTAGATTGCCCCTCGTACGGCACCCCGCTCGCATCCCGCCATGCCCATCCTCGATCGCATTCACGGAGCCGACGACCTGCGCGCGCTGACGCGCGAGGAGCTGCGGGCGCTGGCGCCGGAGATCCGGCAGCGACTGATCGATGTCTGCTCGCGCACCGGCGGACACATCGGCGCCGGGCTCGGTGTGGTGGAGCTGACGATCGCGCTCCACACCGCGTTCGACACGCCGCGCGACCAGCTGGTGTGGGACGTGGGCCACCAGGGGTATCCCCACAAGGTCCTGACCGGCCGCAACGAGCGCATGGAATCGCTGCGTCAGGAAGGCGGGCTCTCCGGCTTCCTCAAGCGCAGCGAGAGCGAGTACGACGCGTTCGGCGCGGGACACGCCGGGACGGCCATCTCGGCGGCCCTGGGGATGGCGGCCGGACGCGACGTGCTGGGCGAGTCGTATCGCGTGGTGGCGGTGGTCGGGGACGGCGCCCTGACCTGCGGGCTCGCCTACGAAGGGCTGAACAACGCCGGCCACTCCGGGCGCGACATCATCGTCGTGTTGAACGACAACGAGATGTCGATCGCGCCTAACGTGGGAGCGATCTCCAAGTACCTGAACTCGGTGCAGCGGAACCCGCTCTACAACCGGGTGCGCGCCAGGATCGGCGAGGTGGTGCAGGGACGCCCGGCGCTCAGCACGCTGGTGCGGAAGTGGGAGGAGAGCGTCAAGTCGTTTCTGACGCCGGGGGTGCTGTTCGAGGAGCTGGGCTTCCGGTACTTCGGACCGATCGACGGACACGACATCGATCAGCTGCTGGACACCTTCTCGGCCGTCCGCTCGATGCACGGACCGCGCCTGGTGCACGTGGTGACGCAGAAGGGGAAGGGATTCCCCGCCGGCGAGCACGTGGAGAAGTGGCACGCGCTGCCACCTGGTCACGACCCGGCCACCGGCAAGCAGCGCAAGACCTCGACCGCGAATCCCAACTACACGAAGGTGTTCGGTCGCGGGCTGGTGGAGTTGATGAACGAAGAACGCGACGTGGTCGCCATTACCGCGGCGATGCCGAGTGGCACCGGCACCGACGCCGTGGCCGAGAAGCACCCCACGCGCTTCTTCGACGTGGGCATCGCCGAGGCGCACGCGGTGACGTTCGCCGCGGGCCTGGCCACGCGTGGCGTGCGGCCGGTGGCCGCCATCTATTCGACGTTCCTGCAACGCGCCTACGACAGCATCATTCACGATGTCGCGATCCAGCGGCTGCCCGTGACGTTCTGTCTCGATCGCGCGGGCCTGGTGGGGGAGGACGGCGAGACCCACATGGGCCTCTACGACATCGCGTACATGCTGGCGGTGCCGAATATGACCGTGACCGCCCCGAAGGACGCGGCCGAGATGCTCGGGCTTCTGAAGACCGCGATCCGCCACCGTGGGGGGCCGTTCGCGCTCCGCTATCCTCGCGCGGCGGCGCCCGACGTGCCGCCGGCGATGGCGGAGATCCCGGCCGTGCCGGAAGGGACCTGGGAGGTGCTGCGCAAAGGCAGCGAGATCGCCATCCTCGGCGTCGGCACGATGGTGCTGCCGTCGCTCGACGCAGCGTCGGCCCTGGCTGGGGAAGGGTTCGACATCACTGTGGTCAACTGCCGCTTCCTGAAGCCGTATGACACGCTCACGCTCGCGGCCCTGGTGGCCGATCATCGTTCGCTGCTGGTGGTGGAGGAGGGGACGGTGGTGAACGGCTTCGGGGCGATGATCGCGGCGGAGGTGGAGCGGCTCGACCACACGGTCCGCGTGGTGGCGCACGGGGTCCCCGACCGGATCATCCCCGCCGCACCGCGGGCGCGGCAACTGGCGGCGACCGGTCTCGATGCCGCCGGCATCGCGGACCGCGTGCGCGCGCTGCGCGAGAGCGAGGCGCTCACCGGGTGACGCGAATCGGCGTCATCGGCAATCGCGACTACGCCGGACTGCCGGCCATCCTCGACCGGCTGCAGCGCGTGGCGCCGGCGGTGGGGGCGAACCTGTCGTTCGAGACCGATCTGCAGGGGACGTCCACGACTCCCCTGCTCGACGCCGACCAGGTCGATCTCCTGATGACCCTGGGCGGCGACGGGACGCTGCTGCGCGGCGCACGTCTGCTCGCGGGACGCAGCGTCCCCATCCTCGGCATCAATCTCGGCCGGCTGGGATTCCTCACTTCCTGTGGCGGCGACGAAATGGAGACCGGCCTGCGCCGCTTCGTGGCGGGGGACTTTCGCGCCGACACCCGGATGGCGCTCGAGGCCTTTCCGTCCGTGGCCCAGGCCGCCCGCTGCTGGTACGCGCTGAACGACGTGGTGCTGCACAAGGGCGGCAAGGCGCGCGTGATGCACACGCGGCTGGAGATCGATGGCGAGACGATCGCGACATTCGCGGCCGACGGGATCGTGCTCTCCACTCCCACCGGGTCCACCGCCTACAGCCTCTCGGCAGGCGGTCCGATCGTGGTGCCGGGGCACGACTCCATCATCGTCACCCCGATCTCGGCGCATGCGCTGGCCGTCCGCCCGCTGGTGCTCGGCCCCCAGGCCACGGTGGTGGTGCACGCCGGCGAGGACAGCGACTCGCTGGTCACCGTCGACGGCCAGGTCGGCACCACGTTAGGCGGAGCCGAATCGCTCACGGTGCGCAAGGCGGCGCGGCCGGTACTGCTGGTGCGCTTCCCCGAGGTGACGTTCTTCTCGCGAATGCGGCGCAAGCTGGGCTGGGGGACCATCGGCGACGACGTGCGCGACTGATGCTGCGGGAACTGCGGATTCGGAACCTGGCGATCATCGAGTCGCTGACGCTTCCGCTGGAATCCGGGTTCAACGTGCTGTCGGGCGAGACCGGAGCGGGCAAGTCCATTATCGTCGGCGCCCTGGGGCTGCTGCTGGGCGAGCGCGCGAACGCGGACGTGGTGCGCACCGGCGCCGACCGGGCGGTGGTGGAAGGCGTGTTCGACGCGCGCGACGTACCCGAGGTGGTGACCACCCTGGACGACCATGGGCTGGACGTGGAGGACGGGCTGGTCGTGCTCCGGCGGGAGGTGGCCGCGGGGGGCCGGAGCAGGGCCTGGATCAACGGGTCGGCGGTGACGACGGCGGTGCTCGCCGAAGCCGGCCGGATGCTCGCGAATCTCCATGGCCAGCACGAGTCGCAGACGTTGTTGCACTCGGACGCTCAGCGCGCCGTGGTGGACGCGTTTGCCGACGGCGCGGATCTTTCGCGGCGCGTTCTGGATGCGTTCGCCCAGGCATCGGCCATCCGCACCGAGATCGTGTCGCTCACCGCGCGGCGCGAGACCGCGGACCGCCGGGCGGATTATCTGCGGCACGTCGCGCGCGAGATCGCCGACGCCAGGCTGGTGGAAGGTGAGGCGGAGCGGCTGGCCGACGAGGGACAGCGACTGGCGCACGTGGAGGATCTGCGCGCCGCGGTGGGAGAGATCCGCGGGGCGGTGGAGAGCGGGGACTGGTCGGTCCTGGCCCGTCTGGCCGTGGCGCGCAGGTCGCTGGCGACTGCCCAGCGACTCGATCCGACGCTCTTCCGGCTGCAGGAGGGGCTCGACGGCGCCTTCGTGTCGCTGGAGGACCTGGTGCGGGAACTTGGCACCTACGAGGCGTCGCTCGACGCCGATCCCGATCGCCTGGCACAGATCGAGGATCGACGAGACATCATCCAGCGCGTCACCCGGAAGTACGGAGGGTCGGTGGCGGCGGTACTCCAGACACTGGCCGAGGCGCGCGCGGAACTGGATGTCCTCGACACGGCCGATCTGGACCTCCGCACGTTAGGCGCCCGGCAGGAGGAGGCCGAGCGGACGCTGCGCGACGCGGCCGCCGAGCTGACGCGGCGGAGGGCGGCCGGGGCCTCGCGTCTGGCGGCCGAGGTCACGGCCTTGCTCCCCGATCTCGGGCTCCCCGACGGCCGGTTCACGGTGGTGCTCTCCCCGCGCGGGTCCATTGCGTCTACCGGGGCCGAGGATGTGGAGTTTCGCGTGGCGCTCAACGTGGGGCACGAGGAGCGGCCGTTGGCGCGGGTGGCGTCGGGTGGCGAGCTGTCGCGCGTGATGCTGGCGCTCAAGACGATCCTGGCGCGGCTGGACCGGGTCCCGACGCTGGTGTTCGACGAAGTCGATGCCGGGATCGGGGGCGCGGTGGCGCTCCAGGTCGGAAGCGCGCTGCGCGACGTGTCGGCGCACCATCAGGTCGTGGTGATCACGCACCTGGCGCAGATCGCGGCCCGCGCGCACCATCAGATCGCGGTGACGAAGGGGGCGCGGGAGGGGGTCACCGCGGCCGACGTGGCGGTGGTGTCGGGCGATGCGCGAGTCGGGGAACTGGCACGAATGCTCGACGGCGATCCGGGGAGCCCGGTGAGCCGGGCGCACGCGCGCGAGCTGCTCGATGCCGCGTCGGCGCCCCGCACGCCCGCACCGCCGCCGGCTCCGGGTCGGGCGCGGCCGGCGGGCGGTCCGCGCAGGCGCCGCGCCTGAGCCCGGTCGCCCGGTTCTCGCCGGGCGGGAGCCCCCCGGGATTGCGGGTACCCCGCCTCGGCGGCCAGCGGGATGCGCCGCCTGACGAGCGCCTGACGAGCGCCTCACGACTGCCTAACGCCAGCCTGACGAATGCCTAGCGTCCGCCTGACGCGAGTCCGACGGCGCCCCGACGTGCAGGCGCGCGCCGGTCGCTCCCGAACAGGGAATGATACAGCCGCAGCGACACCGCGGTCGCGAAGGTCTTGGGTACGCCCTGGCCGGCCAGGACCTGGGTGTGGAAGAGCGACACCTCCAGCGGCCAGGGCGCCCGGTGCAGCTCGTATTGCCGCACGGTGGAGAAGGTGAGGGCCACCCCCACCCGCTGCTCCTTCTGGGCCGTGAACTGGCCGAGCAGCGCCGGAAGGAGCGTGATCGAACCGCCGGCGAGATCGGGAATGTCGAACGGGGCGCCCGTATAGCGGTCGGCCTGTTTGCTGCGATACCGGTAGTCGGCGCTGAATGACAGCGCGTCGTTGGGCGCCCAGCGTGGCGCGACCTCCACCTCCATGTAGTCGCCCAGGTCGCGACCCACCTCGCGCTCGCTCGCGAGCGGCGGGAACGGCTCACCCACCACCGCCGGTACCCGCAGCGTGAGGCGATCCGGGCGCTGCACCCCATATCGTCCGATCAGCGACGCCCACCACCGGTGCCCCGCCAGCAGGTCGAGGTAGCCGCGCACCTCCACGTCGTTCTGACGATCGCCGGTCCCGATGTCCGCGAAATCGTTGGGGGTGTCGTGCTGCGCGGTCGCCAGACGAACCGAGGCGGCGATCGCAGCGCGCGCGCCAAGGCCCCGCGGCGGCGCGCCGACCGACGCCGACCCGAAGGTGTCGAACAGAACCAGCTTCCCCCCGACCTCGATGTCCCCGATGTGGCTCCGCTCGATATCGGTCAACGGCACACCCGCGATGCCCACCGCCGAATCGGTGAGCATGTGCTGCAGGCCGGCGTACGCCAATGGCGGCGCGCCAACCGGCCGCGCACCGATCCATGCCGCGCCTCCGCCGGTCGGAGCGCCCAGCAGTGCCAGGAACTGCGCATCCATATTCGTCAGGCGCGTCTCGACCGCCGTCTGCAGCACGGTGTGGCCGACCGGAGCGAACGGCGATCCCTTGGCGACGTCCGTCCCGTAGATCGCAGCGATCAGGCCGGCCGTCGACGTGGCGGTCGTCGCCAGGTCGGCGGCCGCCTGACGATCCGCGTTGATCGCCATGCACGACGCCGAGGTGTCGTTCAGGCACCGCGCCAGCTCGCTCTCCACCTGCATCGCCGCCGCCTGGAGCTGCGTCACCACCTGGCTGTTGGTGGTCCTCGCGCCGACGACCGCGTAGGCAGGGTTGAGCCCCAGCGTGCCCTCCGGACCGTTGGGATTCATATTGGCCAGGATCTCGGCGCGCGTCTTGACGTACGGCACCACGACGCCCAGCGACAACCGGCTGGTCACTCCGTACTCCAGAGTGATGGGCGTGACGTAGGCCGTGGCCTCGAGGTCCACGTGCAACCGGCCGAGCGAGAGCGGCGGGTTGGCAAGCCCGGTCAGCGACTGGAGCGGGGTCCGCAGGCTGCCGAGCAGCGGAATCGCGGCGGGCCCCAGGCTGTCGCGGGTGAAGTCCGCGCCGAGCGTCTCGACATTGGTGCCCGACCGCCGGAAGCGTTCGTTGGCGTGGGTCCACGAGGTGGAGATGCCCGCGCGCAGCGTGCCGCGCGGCGCCACCGAGGCGTCGTCCCACGGCCCCAGGACCCACTGCGCACGTGCGGGGGCGGGGGCAACGACGACGCAGAGGAAGACGAGAGAGGCGGGCGCGAGGAGCGCCTGCAGGCTCGGCCGTCGTCCGTTGTACTTCGACGGCAACACGGTAAGTTGCGGAGATTCGAGCTGATGGTAGCGACGTCGCCCGCGCGATGGCGGCAGCATGCGGCCGCGGCCGACAGGGCGTCTGGGAAAGTAACGGCATGCACACCACCTCGCCGATACCGGCCGTACCGTGGCAGATCACCGGCAATCACTGGATTGCGCTGCCGTGCATTCATCCCGCTGACGGCGCCATCCATGCCGTGGGCGTGCTGCACCGCGGCTCGCGTTCGGCGGTGGAGTTCGCCGGCGACGCGGAGTTCGTGAGCGGGAAGGGTGCGCCCCTCGCGCGTCCGGTCATCGAAGTGGACGGCACGCCGATCGTTCTGGCCGGGGCGCAACTGGCATGGGAGCGGGTGGTGGGATGGATACCCGCCTTCGTGTGCAACGTGGGAGCGCTCACGATCCGCGCCACCGTTTTTGCCCCGTACGGTCGCGACGCGGACACGGCGGGCGCAGTCTACGCGATCTCGGTCGAGAACCGCGGTGCGAGCGAGGTCCAGCTGACCATCGGCCTCGAGGGGCGGCTCGGCCATCGGCAGCTACGCGTTCGCACCTCGCGTCCGTTCGGGGATGCCCACATCGTGCAGCGGGGTGAATCGGACGCGGTGATCCTCCGGGGTGGCGCCCTTCCCGGACTGGTGGCGCTCGCGATCGGCAGCGACGGGGACTCCACCATCACGGTGGACGAGGATGCGCCGCCGCGGTTCGCCATCCGACGACAGATGCGCGCGGGGGCGGGGGGCCGCGCGGAAACGGCGTTCTATCTTGCGGTGGGCCCCGAGGGTGACGGTGCCGAGTCGACCGTATCGGTCATGCGGCGTCGCGGATGGCGGAGCCTGCTCGCGGCCACTCGTGAGGCACTGCGTGCGCTCGAGCAGAGCAGCGGCCAGGACTCGCTGGACGGGCTGATCAACCGCAATCTGCTGCTGGCCTACTTCTTCAGCGTGGCGCGCGCGCTGGACGACGCCCACTTCTACGTGGTGCGCACGCGCGCGCCGTGGCACGGTCGCGGGGTGACGGTGCGCGAGTGGGAGGCGCTGAACTGGACGATTCCCGCGGTCCAGCTGGCAGACCCGCCGCTGGCGCGCGAGCTGTTGCTGCGGGCGTGCGAACTGCACGGCTACGCGCCGGGGAGCGGCGTCCGCTATTTCGACGGGGCGCTGTTCGAGCCCGGCTTCTGCATCGAGGGGGCGGCGGCCTACGCGCTGGCCACCGATCGCTACATCCGCGAGACCGGAGACGATCAGATCGTCGAAGAGCCGGTACTTGCCGATACGCTCTATCTCTCGAAGGAAGACATCACCGCGCGTCGCAACGAGCAGATTCCGCTGTACTCCACGGAGGTGACGCCGTCGGGGCGGCCCGCGGCCTTCCCGTACACACTGCACGGCAACGCCGTGGTGGCGCAGGCGCTCGAGGTCTTTCGCCGGACGCTGGACGAGGAGACCGCCCGCGACGTGCAGGACCCCGAGGCGGTGCGGGCCGCGTTGCGCCGCCACTTCTCCAAGGATCGCGACGGCAAGGAGATCTTTCTCTCGGCCATCAATCTCGCGGGCGAGGCGGTAGCCGACGATGATCCGCTGGTGTCGGTGCTCTGGCTCCCGCTGTACGACATGGTCGACCGCTCCGACTCGGCGTACCGGCGCACCGTACGGGGGCTGGACCTGTCGCCGCGGTATCTGGTGCAGCAGTGCGCGCGGCTGATGGGTCCGGACGCGCGGACGGTGATGGAGTGGTTGCGGCGGGCGCCGCTCCACCAGGGGATGGCGGCCGAGGAGGTGGACGCCGACGGGCGGGCCGCCGGGAATGGCACCGACGCGTCGCTGGCCGGACTGCTGGCCTACTCGGTCTGGTATGCGGTCCACGCGTTAGGCGTGACCCCGTGACGGTGGAACGCGTCCGCGCGACGTTCGCGCGGACGTTCGGTCGCCCTCCCGCGGTCATCGCGTCGGCGCCGGGGCGGGTGAACCTGATCGGCGAGCACACCGACTACAACGGCGGCGCCGTCCTGCCCATCGCCATCGAAGCGCGGACGTGGGTGGCGATGGGCCCGGCGGGCGGCCGGCAGTCCCGCGCCGTCTCGGCGCAGTGGCCCGACGCGCCGGGGTTCTCCGTGGGCGCGTCGGCCAGAACAGGAACCTGGATTGATTACGTGGCGGGCCCGCTGGCGATGCTGGCAGACGTGGGGATGGCGGTGCCCGAGGTGGACATCGCCGTGGAGAGCGACGTCCCGGCCGGTGCCGGATTGTCGTCGTCGGCCGCGCTGGAGGTGGCGGTCGCGTTCGCAGCCGAGTCGTTAGGCGCCGGTTCCGGAGCGGGAGCGCACGGTGCGCCGCTGGTGCAGCGGGGCGACCGAACGGCGGCGTGTGACGCGGCCGCACTGGCCGGAGCGGCCCATCGCGCCGAGGTCGAGTTCGTGGGCGTGCCGTGCGGCGTGATGGACCAGTTCGCGGTGTCGCTGGCGCGCGCGGGGCACGCCTTGCACCTCGAGTGCGATACCGGACGTACCGTGCACCTCCCCTTCGCGCAGAGCGTGCTGGTATTCGATACCGGCGTATCGCGTGACCTGCGGGAGTCGGCGTATGGGGCTCGCCGCGCGGAGTGCGAGGCCGCGCTGCAACTGATGCGGAAAGCGTTTCCGGAACTCAGGTGGCTGGCAAACGCCACCATGGAGCAGGTGCACGAGGCAGGGCTGCCGTCACCGTTGCTCCAGCGCGCACAGCACGTCATCGAGGAGAACCATCGAGTGGAGCAGGCGGTCGTGTCGCTCTTGGCAACCGGGCACCTGCCGGGGGTGTTGCTCTACGAATCGCACCGGTCGTTGCGCGATCTGTACGAGTGTTCGACGCCGGAGCTCGACTGGTTCGTGGAGGCGGCAGCCGAACGGCGCGGGGTGATAGGGGCGCGTCTGACCGGGGCGGGGTGGGGCGGGTGCGCGATCGCGGTCGGTACGGGCGAGGGGCTGCGCGAGGCTGCCGGGGAGCTGGAGGAGGAGTATCGGGCGCGGTTCGCGCGCGAGGCGCGGTGGTGGATCACGGGTGCGGCGGCGGGGGCGGGGGTGGAGTGGCGGTCGGATGAAGGGCCGGGCTGAGGCCAGGTGGGAAGGGCGCGGTACAAGAAACGGCGGGGGGTGACCAGCGACCCGAGAGCTGACCGCTGATCGCTGGTAGCTGCTTCCTTCCGCTTGTCGGCGCGGAGCGGGAGCCGCTATACTAGGCCGCACGCGGGAATAGCTCAGTTGGTAGAGCACAACCTTGCCAAGGTTGGGGTCGCGGGTTCGAGTCCCGTTTCCCGCTCTTCGGTGTGACGGGAAACGGTGGACGGTGGATCGACGATGCGACGTGGTGTCTTCGCTTCGATCGATTGCGGTCCGCCGTTTTGTGTTTGCGGGGGTGGCGAAATGGTAGACGCAGGGGACTTAAAATCCCCTGGCCGCAAGGCCATCCGGGTTCGAGTCCCGGCCTCCGCATCGGTTGCGCCACAAGGGTTCGCGACCTTCAACGGAAGTCATGCAAGCACGCAGAGCAAATCTGACTTGTGCCCGAACTGTACCCGTTCGGCTCGGACAGCGGCCAGTGGACCTCCGACTCATTCCACAGACGCCAGCCTCGAAGTCGAGTAGGGAAAAACAAATCACCGAGCGGCGCCCCACGAGGGATGCGCGCTACAATCCTCTGAAGCGATCTAAAGGTCCGTCGTCCGATCCGTGTCGACGGCGGTAACGCTGAGCCACTGTCAAGATGAAAGGGCGCGCCAAGGCAGCGACCGGCTCTGCGCAAAGGGGAGCAACACATGCGAATTCGCTCTCGGCGGGACTTGGCATCCAGGTGGCTTTCGCAATCCAAAGACGCATTACATCAAGTCCACCCGTCACCTAAGGTAAGAGCGGCGACCGTAGGAGGAGCGATGCCCAGAGCACTCCGCTTCCTGACCAGTCTCGCTGCCATCGCGACATCCCTTCTCGCGTGCGCAACAACTGGCGGCTTCAGGTCCAAGATGAATACATGGCTGAATCAAGACGTTAACCGGCTAATGACGGCATGGGGACCGCCGGGACAGTCTTTCGAAATGCCGAACGGCTCGCGGATGTACACGTGGCTGTGGGTCGGTAACACCGTGGTGACAGCGAACTACAACGCCGTATGGAACATGGTCACTGCCGGCTCTGTTACGTACTGGTGCCAGGTGACCATGGTCGCAGCTCAGAGCAGCCGCATCGTAAGCTGGTCCGCGCGCGGCAACGCCTGCAGAGGATAGTCGAGAATCCGACAGAGCCAAAGGCAGAAGATCGATGCCTGAAAGGTGCACGCACCTCGCCCCGGTTCGAGCCCCTCTCCTGAACCGAATGGATTCGGTCGCGACACCCCGGCTACTGGATCACCTTCACCGTCGGATACTTGATCCCCAGCTGCTCCAGATACGACTTGTACTTCGTGGGATCGTAATAGTACTTCCGCATCTCGGGCCGGTACTTCGCCATGATGTCCGCGTTGAGCCAGATGGCCGGCTTGTCGTCAGGCCCGATGAACGGCGTGTACTTGTGCTCCCTGGTCTGCACGGTGTTGAAGTAGTCCCAGGCGTCGGCGATGTCCCTGGGCGTGAGCAACAGGTCGAGCAGCGTCAGCGCCTGTACCTTCGCCCCCGCCAGCGCCCCCTTGTGCGCCAGCGGCGTCGCCATCGAGATCCCGTTCGCCCAGTTGTGCCCCGGCAGCCCCGGGATGTTCGACGGAAAGCGCAGCGTCACGGTCGGCACGTTCCACGACACGTCGCCGATGTCGTCCGACCCGCCGCCGGTGAAGCGCGCCATGTCCACCGGCCCGCCGATCGAGTCGATGTGCGTAGCCAGTCCCTCCTCGCGCTGCCCCAGCTCGTGCTGGATCCCCCTGGCCAGCGTGATGTCGGCATCGTCCCACCTGGGCAGCCCCACCCGCTGGATGTTCCGGTAAGTCACCTCGGCGATGGTCTTGTTGAAGTGCCCCGACCACGCCGAGCCGAGGATGATGGTGCTGTCGAGCGTGGCGCCGGTCATCAGCTCGGCCCCCCTGGCCATGTTCTTCGCGGCCTCGAACATCGCCATCGTGTGCTCGTAGTCGCGCTCGCGGAAGTAGAACCAGACGGACGCCGTGGCCGGCACCACGTTAGGCTGATCACCGCCGTCGGGAATCACGTAGTGCGATCGCTGCGGGATCTCCATGTGCTCCCGGTGGAACTCCCACGCCTGCGCCATCAGCATCACCGCGTCGAGCGCCGACTTGCCGCGCCACGGCGCCCCCGCCGCGTGCGCCGTCTGCCCGCGGAACTTGAACAGTACCGACAGCAGCGCGTTCGACCCCGACTGCCCCCAGGAGACGCCGAGGTTGTTGCCGACGTGGGTGAAGAGACAGACATCCACGTCCTTGAACAGGCCCGCGCGCACGAAATACGCCTTCGACGCCACCTGCTCCTCAGCCACCCCGGGCCAGATCTTGAGCGTGCCCGGGATGTGGTCCCGCTCCATGATCTCCTTCACGACGAGGGCGGCCGCGATGTTCACCGCCTGACCCGAGTTGTGCCCCTCGCCGTGTCCCGGTGCCCCCGAAATGATCGGGTCATGCCAGGCCACCCCCGGCTTCTGGTTCGCCTGCGGGATGTCGTCGATGTCCGAGCCTAACGCGATGACCGGCTTCCCGGAGCCCCAGGTGGCCACCCACGCGGTCGGGATCCCCGCGAAACCGCTGTCCACCGTGAAACCGTTCTGCCGCAGCAACCCCATCAGGTACTTCGACGTCTCGAACTCCTGCATCCCGAGCTCGCCGAACGAGAAGATCTGATCGACGATCTGCTGGACCAGCGTGGCGCGCCCTTCGACCCTGGTCAACGCCTCGGCCTTCAGCCGCTCCAGTCGCGGATCGGCGGCGGGGGCAGCGGTTCGCTGCGCGACGGCCGGCGCGGCGGTGACGAGCATCGCCGCGAACACAGACCGCCAGGCGATGGCTGAGCTTCGCATACGGCGTCTCCAGGTCGAATGATGGGGGAGGGCGCGACCGAGTCGCGCAGAACAGGTTGGCACGATCACTTCGAGCAGATTCTAGGACCCAGTGGTGTCGCGCGGCATCGCGCCGGCCGCCGAGCCCGTGTCCGGACGAGCCGTGGTATCCACCGAGACGGGGGCGACCCGGGCCGGGGCCAGTCGCGGTGGTTCGACCTGCGCGGAGTTCGATGCGTCGCGGCGGTGCGAGGACAGGAGCGATGCGGCGAAGACAGAAGCAACCACGACCAGCACGGTGATCCCGACGATCATGACGGCTCGTCGAAAGTAGGTGACCCGGCGCGCGCGCTTCTCCTCGCGCTCCATGGCGCCCAGTGCGGCACGGAGAGGTGCGTAGACGGGAGTCCGTCTCGGTCCGCGGGCGAAGGGGGCGGCGCGCGGCAACACGTCGGCGGACGCGGTCGAGGCCGCGGCGTACTGCGGCGTGAGCGTCTCGGGCGACGTGACTTCAGTCGCGCGCCCCGAAGCTGCTTCGAGCCCTGGCTCCGTTGTCTCGTCAGCCATCCGCTCGAGATTCGCCGCGATGCCGTGTTCCGGAGTCCACTTGACCAGCACCCTCGGCTCCGGCGCCTCACTGCCCACAACCGTCGACGCGACTTCACCCGGCTCGCCTTCTACGTCGGGAGCGGCAACGACGTCTGGGACTATGGACGGAGCCGCGGGCATTGCCTCCGCACGTGAGACGATCCGCGGACGCTCCACCACCTGCGGGGCGTCGACAGATGCTTGCGCGGATTCATCGACCGCGGCGGAATCGCCTGCGGCGGACATTGCTTCCAACCACTCTTCTTCGCCCTCCCCGACGCCGGATTCGTCTGGGGAGTGAGGCTCTTCACCCACGTCGGCGCGCTGCGGGACGCGCGGTACCTCGGAGTCAGCAAAGGTCGGAGCCGGCGGCGGCGCAACATGGACTGCGCTCAACGCACCGATAGGCGTGACGACCGGGCGCGCCCGGCGAGGCGCGATCCATGGCTCGATCGATACGGTGAGAGCGGGATCGACCGGGGTCTTCCACGCACCCGTGGCCTCGCTCCGCGCCGGCTGTGACTCCGAGGACACCGCGAGCACTCGCTCCACATCCGTGCGCTCCGTCCGAAGTCCACGGTTCCTCGCAGTCGCAACGGGCGCCGCAAGGCCGGCGTCCGCCATCGCCGCCGTCAACCGGCTCCAGGCGGCATCGAACTCCGCGAAGTCCGGGAACGTGGGAACGGACGGAAACTCCGACGGCGTTTCCTCGTGGGGCGGTGTTTCGCGCGCGCGACCGGGCGCCTCCGTGACCGCAGCACGGGACTCGAGGAACCAGTCGACCGTCTCGGAGACGGCCGTCTCCGTCTCGATGTCTTCAGTGTCCGAACCGTCCGCCTCGTGCTCCCGCTGCCTCGTGGGCGGGTCCTCGCCGGATTCCACAGGCACTTCGGAGGATTCCGTTTGATATTCCATCCGCGTTATCGAAGGCTCGGCCCAGTGACTCATGGGCGCTTCGAGTGGGGGCTCAGGTCGATCCGGCGGCAGATCCGCTTCCAGGTCCGGTGCCGACGACCCGGTCCGCACCTCAGCGCCTTCTTCCGGCACCTCAGCGCGGCGCGTCAGGAATGGCGCGGCGGCCACCCGCTCCTCACGGTGCGGAGCGAGATCCACGATCACTTCGGCTGACACCACGGGCGCCGAGGCGCGCGGCGGCTCCATCTGGGCCGCGGCGAAGCGATCGCGCGCGCAGATGCAGCCGCACGCGGACTCGAGATCGATCACCACCGGTTCCGGCGACTCGAACGAGAGGGCCACCGTGCCAACGGTGGCCGGCGCGGCCTCGCGCAGCCGGGCGCCGCCGTGCAGACGCAGGGCCGCGGGTTCCGGTACGCCGCCGGGCAGCGACGAATACCGTGCCCGATCAGGAGGCACCATTTCCTCGAAGTACCGTGGCTGGTCTTCGGGGGCAAAGCCCGCTTCCAGCAGGTGCCCGAGGAACACGTCCGGCAGCACGCAGGCATCGATGTCGGGCGCCGTGGCACCCGGGCAACGTCCTGCATACGTGATGTGAAGGCGGTGCGGATGGAAGGCCGAACGCAGATAGCGCGCCGTCGCCACCGGAGGCGACACGCTTCGCCAGCACGTCGGAAGCGCGGCAGTCTCGCCGCGCAGCGCTTCGGCGACGAACGGGCAGTTCACGATCACCGACGCGGGGACCGCGGTGCGGCGCACCTGGTCGATCACCTGAGTGGCCAGCAGCTCTTCGCCCCAGCTCACCGGCGCCACGAAATCGTATCCCGCACGCATGCAGGCCCGCGCGAGCTGGATCGCGGTGGCCGGACGCGCCGCGAGCAGCGTGTCCGTTCCGATGATCACAGCCGTCAGCTGCGCGGTGTCGGCGAGCGGCATTGCACGAAAACGGAGATCGTCAGGGTTGCGGCGGAGCTCGGGTGCGGCGTGAACGGGGGAGCGACCCTTCAGCCGACAGAGAAGTTACTCGAAAGCCGTCACGCGGACAGCACGCCGCGCGCATTCACCTGTCAACGTTGTGGGAGCGCCGCTACAATTGACGCCATGGTCGATGTTGTCGCGCTTGCTGCCGAGCTGCTTGCCATCGAGTCGCCGTCCGGGTCGGAGAGCCGGATCGTCGATTTCGTATCCCGATGGCTGGTCGGCAGAGGCTGGAACGTCACGGTGCAGGAAGTCACGCCAGGACGGGGGAACGTCTGGGCCTCGCGTGAGGGTGGCGGCGTGACGCTGTCCACCCACCTCGACACCGTCCCGCCGTACGTGCCGGCGCGACTCGCTGGTGACCGTCTCTATGGTCGGGGCGCGTGCGATGCCAAGGGAATCGCCGCGGCAATGCTGGTGGCAGGAGACCGCCTGGCCGACTCGGGTGAGAATCGCGTCGATCTGCTCTTCGTGGTCGGAGAGGAGAAGGCGTCTGACGGCGCCCGCGCGGCCAATCGCCTGCCGTGTACGAGTCGCTTTCTCATCAACGGCGAACCCACCGAGAGCAAACTGGCGGTTGGCGCGAAGGGATCCCTCCGCGTCACGCTGCGCACGCGGGGCGTCGAGGCGCACTCGGCCTATCCGCAACTGGGCAAGTCGGCCATCGAGCCGATGCTCGAGTTGCTACCGTCGCTCAAGACCCTGGAACTCCCCTCCGATCCGCGACTGGGGCAGAGCACGGTGAACATCGGGGTCATCCGTGGTGGCACCGAAGCCAACATCATTCCGGGATCGTGCGAGGTGGAGTTGATGTTCCGGCTGGTGGGAGACGTGGACGTGGTGAAGCGGATGGTGGAATCGTGGGTCGCGGGCCGCGCCGAAATCACCTATGGGTCGCACATCCCGCTGCAGTACTTCCACACCATTCCAGGATTCGAGACGGCGCCCGTCGCGTTCACATCGGACATCCCCCTGCTCGATCGCTGGGGAACGCCGCTGCTGTTCGGCCCCGGGTCGATCCACGTCGCGCATACGCCGGATGAATTCGTGGCGGTGGATGAATTGCGCGCCGCGGTGGACGCGTACGAGAGAATGGTGCGCGCGGTGCTGAGCGCATGAGCGCGGCTGCAGCCGGCGCGCCCCCGCGCCCGATTCCGGTCGCGATCCTTGGCGCGACCGGGGCTGTGGGACAGACATTCATCCGGCGGCTGACCGGCCACCCGTGGTTCACGATTGCGGAGCTGGGTGCGTCCGAGCGTTCGGTGGGGCAGCGCTACCGCGAGGCGTGCCACTGGCTCGAAGGGACGATGCCCGAGGACACCGCCGGAAAGGTCGTTGTGCCGTGCGAGCCCTCGGCCATTCGATCGCGCATCGTCTTCTCGGCGCTCGACGCCACGGTGGCCGGGGAAGTGGAGCAGGCGTTCGCGCGTGCCGGCGTGCTGGTGCTGAGCAACGCCAGGAATCACCGGATGGACGCCGACGTGCCGTTGATCATACCCGAGATCAACGCGCCGCACCGGACGCTGCTCGACGAGCAGCGGCGCGGTCGCGGGTGGACCGGCGGGATCGTGACCAATCCGAATTGTGCGACCACGGTGGCGGCGATGGCCCTGGCGCCGCTGGAGGAGGCCTTCGGCGTGCGGCAGGCGGTGGTCTTCACGATGCAATCGATTTCGGGGGCGGGATATCCCGGCGTGGCGTCGCTCGACATCCTGGCCAACGTGATTCCGTTCATCGGTGACGAAGAACCGAAGATTCAGCGGGAGATCGGGAAGATCTTCGGCACGATTTCGGGGGCGGAACTGCACCTCGGGAAGATCGCGGTCAGCGCGCACGCCAACCGTGTTCCCACCGAACACGGTCACCTGGTGTGTCTGTCGGTGGCCCTCGACCGCAAGGCGTCGGCGGGCGACGTGGAGCGGGCGCTGCGCACGTGGCGCGGGCACGCGGACGCGATGGGCCTGCCCAGCGCGCCGGAGCGCCCGCTGGTGGTGACCTCCGAACCGGATCGACCGCAGACGCGTCGTGACGTGAACGCCGGAGGGGGAATGACCGTGACCGTCGGTCGCATCCGCCCCGACCCGGTGATGGACGTAAAGCTGGTCGCGTTAGGCCACAACACGATCCGGGGCGCGGCGGGCGGGTCCGTGCTCAACGCGGAGCTGCTCGTGGCGCGGGGTGGCGCCGGCACGGCATGATCGTCGTCAAGTTCGGCGGAACGTCGGTGGGCGATGCGCAGGCGATCTGCCGGGCCGCCGACATCGTGCACGGCCGCCTCGACCGGCAGCCGATTGTCGTGGTGTCGGCGCTGTCGGGAACCACCAATGCGTTGCTGGCCCTCGCCAACCAGGCCGCCGACGGCCAGCTCATCGCGGCGTTGCGCGGCGTGGAAGGGCTCCGCGAACGTCACGTGGGCGTCGCCGAGGAAGTGCTGGCCGGCCATCGCGATGCGAGCGACGTAATCGGTGAACTGCGCGCCACCTGCGACGAACTGGCGAGCCTGGCCGAAGCGTTGTCGGTGCTGGGGCACCTGACGCCGCGCAGCCTCGATGCGATCGCGTCCAAGGGGGAAGCGCTGTCGACCGAGCTCCTGGTGGCGGCGTTCCGGACACGGGGTGTGCCGGCCGATCCGATTGATGCCCGCACGGTGATCATCACGGGCGACGAGTTCGGCAAGGCGGAGCCCAGGCCCGAGAAGATCGCCGAGGCGGCGCGGCGCATTCTGCAGCCGCTGGTGGCGCAGGGGCGGGTGCCGGTGATCGGCGGGTTCGTGGGCGGCACGGAACAGAAGGTGGTGACCACCCTCGGGCGCGGCGGCAGCGACTTCAGCGCCTCGCTGCTCGGCGCCGCGTTAGGCGCGGAGTCGATCGAGATCTGGACCGACGTGGACGGCATGCTCACCGCCGACCCCCGGATCGTGGACGGGGCGCGTCTGATCGAACGCATCCGTTTCGACGAGGCCAGCGAGCTCGCGTCGTTCGGCGCCAAGGTCCTGCACCCGAGCACCATCGCGCCGGCCGTGCGGCTCGGCATTCCGGTGTACGTCCTCAATTCCCGGAACCCCGCGGGGCGCGGCACGCTGATCACCTTCGACGCGCCGCTGAGACCGGTGACCGCCATCGCCGGCAAGGAGGGTGTGACGGTAATCCGAGTCCGGTCGCCCCGGATGCTGCTGGCGCACGGATTCCTGCGCAGCATCTTCGAGATCTTCGACCGCCATCGTACGTCGGTCGACGTGGTGGCCACGTCCGAGATCAGCGTGAGCCTCACCGTCGACGATCCGCGCCATCTTGACTCACTGGTGGTGGATCTGTCGCACCTCGGGGACGTATCCGTGGAACGCAACCGTGGCATTGTGGCCCTGGTCGGCGCCGGTTTGGCCGCAAGCAGTATCTCCATGTCCCGCGCGCTGGCGTCGCTGGGCTCCATCCGCGTCCACATGCTCTCGCTGAGCGCGAGCGGCATCAACCTCACGATGCTGGTGGACGGCGATCAGGTGGTCCCGGCAATGCGGGCGCTGCATCAGACCTTCTTTCCGGCGGGGGAGGCGTGAGCGGAATGACGCCCGATCGGGATCGCGTGCTACGGCTGGCGCTGATCGGAGACGGCCGCATGGGGAGTGCGGTCGCGTCCCTCGCCGAAGGGCGCGGCATCGTCGTCACCACCATGCTTGGCGTCGCCGACAACACCGACGGATCGGGGATTTCCCGCGAGCGTCTCGGGCATCCCGACGTCGCCATCGAGTTCACCGAACCCGGGGAGGCGGTGGCCAACGTGCTCGCCTGTGCGCGCGAGGGGCTGCCGGTGGTGGTCGGGACCACGGGGTGGTACGCGCAACTTCCGGTGGTGATCGCGGAGGTACAACGTCTGGGTGGAGCCATGTTGTGGTCGCCCAACTTCTCGATCGGCGTCGCGGTCCTCACCGCGGTAGCCGAGACGGCCGCGCGGCTGCTCGGCGACGCGGATGACGTGGACACTCATCTGGTGGAGACGCATCACGCGACCAAGAAGGACGCGCCATCGGGCACCGCGGCAGCGCTCGCCGACGTGGTGGCGCGCATCACCGGTCGCGCGGTTCCGATCACCAGCGTCCGGGTGGGGCACGTTCCGGGGACCCACGAGCTCGTATTCGATGCACCGTTCGAGCAACTGCGGCTGACCCACGAAGCGCGCGACCGGCGTGTCTTCGCCGACGGGGCGCTGCGGGCCGCCGCGTGGTTGCGCGGCCGGCGCGGCATCTTCACCATGCGTGACGTACTGCGGGCACCAGGAGAGCCCACGACATGAGCGCGCGACAACTGATGGGATGCGGCACGGCCCTCGTCACGCCGTTCCAGCGCAACGGTTCGGTGGACGAGGACGCCCTGCGGCGTCTCGTGGAGTGGCAGATCGGGGAAGGGGTGCACTTTCTGGTCCCGTGCGGCTCCACTGGTGAAGCGGCCACCATGACGCCGGCGGAGCATCGGCGCGTGGTCGAGATCACGGTCGAGGTGGCGGCCGGTCGCGTGCCGATCGTGGCGGGTGCCGGCTCGAACGACACCGCCAGGGCCATCGCGCTGTCGCGGGAAATGAAGGCCGTGGGCGCGACCCATCTCCTGCACGTCTCGCCGATGTACAACAAGCCGCCCCAGCGCGGCATCCTGGCGCACTTCCGCGCCATCGCCGACGCCATCGACCTCCCGATCATCGTCTACAACGTGCCCGGCCGCACCGGCAGCAACATCGAAGCGCGGACCACGATCGAGCTGTCGAAGTTCGCGGGCATCGCGGGGGTGAAGGAGGCGTCGGGGCTGATCGGGCAGATTGCCGAGATCATCCGCGAGCGTCCGCCGGGGTTCGCGGTGCTGTCGGGCGACGACGCGCTCACGCTGCCGGTCATGGCGTTAGGCGGCGACGGCGTGATCTCGGTGACCGCCAACGCCGCGCCCCGCCAGATGGCCCAACTGACCGACGCCTGCGCGGCCGGCGACCTGGCCGCCGCGCGGGTGATGCATCGGCGGCTGCAACCCTGGATGGCCGCGGCGTTCGTGGAATCGAATCCGATTCCCGCCAAGGCCGCGCTGGCGATGATGGGCCGGATCGAGAACGTGCTCCGCCTCCCGCTGGTGCCCCTGGCCGAATCGCACTCGGCCGCGCTGCGCGCCAGCCTCGTCGCCGCCGGCGCCATCACCGAATGAGCGCGGTGGCGCAGTCCGCGCTTCCGGGGCGCATTGCCGCGGCGTGGGCCACGCCCTCGTCGGAGCCGCTACCCGGCGACGTCGACGCGCTGGTCGGCGCGCTCCTCGACGCGCTGGAGCGCGGCGAGGTGCGCGCCGCCGAGCGCGCAGCGGACGGCAGGTGGCACGCGGTGGCGTGGGTGAAGCAGGGGATCCTCCTCGGATTCCGGGCCGGACACATCGTGCGGATGCCGGCGCCCCGCCCGGACGGCGACGCGGACCCGGTATTCGCCTTCTATGACAAGCACCCTTTCACCACGCGGGACGTGACGCTGTCGGCGGGAGTGCGGGTGGTGCCCGGCGGCTCGACCATCCGCCGCGGCGCATACCTCGCCCCCGGCGTGGTCTGCATGCCGCCCATGTACGTGAACGTGGGCGCACACGTGGGCGCCGGGACGATGATCGACTCGCACGCGCTGATCGGCTCGTGCGCCCAGGTGGGCGAGCGCGTGCACGTGAGCGCGGCGGCCCAGATCGGCGGGGTGCTCGAACCAGCGAATGCGGTGCCGGTCGTGGTCGAGGATGACGTGGTGGTTGGAGGCAACTGCGGCGTGTACGAGGGGACGGTGGTGCGTGAGCGCGCAGTGCTCGCGGCCGGCGTGGTGCTCACGCGCGGCACCCCCGTCTTCGACCTCGCGCGTCAGGCGGTGTATCGGGCCGGCGATGATCGGCCGCTCGAGATTCCCGAGGGCGCGGTGGTCGTCCCGGGGGCGCGGGCCGTGGCCACGGGATGGGGCCGCGACCAGGGCTTGTCGCTGCAAACACCGGTCATCGTGAAGTACCGCGACGAGCGCACCGATCTCTCCACCGCGCTCGAAGCGTGGCTGCGGTGACGGCGGTGGGGACCGACCGGCTGGTGGTGCGCGGGGAGGTTCGCGTTCCCGGGGATAAATCGATCTCGCACCGAAGCCTGATCTTCGCAGCGCTGGCTCACGGGACGTCGCGGGTGCGCGACGTGCTCCGCTCCGACGATCTCGAGTCGACCGCCCGCGTGCTCCGCTCGTCAGGCGTCGAGGTTCCGGCGCTGGCCGCGGACCTCCGGATCGCGGGCCGGGGCCGTCATGGACTCCGAGCGCCGGACGCGGACCTCTACTGCGGCAACAGCGGCACCACCGCGCGTCTGATGATGGGCGTGATGGCGGCGCAGCCCTTCGCGTCCACCTTCACCGGCGACGCGAGCCTGAGCCGCCGCCCGATGCGGCGGGTGACCGCGGCGCTGGCGGAGCTGGGCGCGCAGGTCGACTCCGCGTCCGGCTGGGACGGGCTTCCGCTCACCATCCACGGCGGCGCCCTGCGTGGCATCGAGTGGCGGATGGAGACCGCCAGCGCCCAGGTGAAAAGCGCGGTGCTGCTGGCCGGCTTCTGCGCCGGGGTCGAGGTGGTGGTGATCGAACCGTCTCCCACACGCGATCACACCGAGCGTTTCCTGCGGACGCTCGGTGCCGACGTATCGGCGGTGGCCGGACGCATCACGCTCCGGCCGGGAGCCGAACTGGAACCGTTCACGCTCGACGTCCCGGGCGATCCCTCGGCCGCGGCGTTCTTCGCCGCGTTAGGCGCACTGGCCGACGGCGGCGAGGTCGTGCTGCGCAACGTCGGCCTGAACCCCGGGCGCACGGGATTCCTCGAGGTGCTGCGCCGGATGGGCGCATCCATTGATATGACCGCGGCGCAGCCCGACCCGGCCGAACCGGCCGGCGACCTGGTGGTGCGCCCCGCTCCGTTGCGGGCCACCGCGATTGGCCCCGCCGGCGTGGCGTCGATGATCGACGAATTGCCGGTGCTGGCGTGCGTCGCCGCGCGCGCCGACGGGGAGACGGTCATCCGCGGGGCCGGCGAACTGCGCGTGAAGGAGAGCGATCGGATCGGCGGGGTGGTCGCCGGGCTGCGCGCCATTGGCGTGGAGGCCGACGAGCTGCCTGACGGGATGCGGATCCAGGGCACCCGTGCGCCGCTGCGCGGACAGGTGCGCACCCGGGGCGATCACCGCCTGGCCATGGCCTTCGGCGTGCTCGGGGCCTCGGCGAACTGCGACATCGTCGTGGACGATCCCGAATGCGTGGGCGTGTCGTACCCCGATTTCTGGCGGGACCTGGCGCGTGTCATCGCCTGACGAGGTTCGCCATCCGCGGGTGGTCATCGCGATCGACGGGCCGGCCGCGTCGGGCAAGTCGTCCACGGCGCAGTGGGTCGCCAGGATCCTCGGCTATCGGCACGTCGATTCGGGGGCGCTCTACCGCGCGGCCACGGCGTCGATTCTGCGGACTGACTCTGCTGCCGGGTCATGGACCCCCGATCGCGTGCTCGACGCCGCGGAGCAGGTGACCCTGGCCGAGACGCCGCTGTCGTTCGAGCCCCGGATCAGCGGACAGCGGGTCGACGAGGAGATCCGGTCGCCGGAGGTGACACGTCACGTCTCGCGTGTCGCGCAGATGATGCCGGTCCGCCAATGGGTCAACGAGCGGATCCGCGCGGTGGCGCGGCGGTACGACGTGGTGGCGGATGGCCGTGATATAGGCACCGCTGTCTTTCCCCAGGCGGATCTCAAGGTCTATCTGGTGGCTGATCCGTGGGAACGCGCGCGACGCCGGCTCACGCAGCGCCTGCAGCGCCGGCCCAGCGACGAGGAGATCGCCGAAGAGACCGACCGGCTGGTCCAGCGGGACGCGACGGATGCGACCCAGTCGCTGCAGGCGCGCGGCGCGGTGCTGGTGGACACGACCTACCTCACCCAGCCGGAGCAGGTGGAGCGCATCGTCGCGCTGGCGCGCGCCGTAACTCAGCGTCCGGCGGACACTTCAGCGGTTGAGAATGAGGATCAACGCGACTAATTTGACAGGTTCTGCCCGGCGGTCGTCCACGGGTCGCGCGCGTTGCCCTCGCGGGAGACGGCGCAGTCGCTGAGGTCCGCCACACCTTCATTCACCCTTACCTCTGTGCGGAGAGACGTGTCCGCGCACCCGGAGCTGCGTTCAGTCATGCCTGACATCGAGACCACCCCAACCGGCACGGCCGTAGCGATCCCCGAGAAGCGACAGTCGCAGAAGGGGCAGTTGCGACCGCTTGCCAACCGGCGCCCCGAACTCTACGACGAGGACGAATACTCGAGCGACGAGTACGAGCGCATGATGGCGTTGTACAACGGGACGCTCGCCTCGATCGACGAAGGCGAGATCGTCAAGTCCCGGGTACTCGAGATCCGCGACAACATGGTCGTGCTGGACATCGGATTCAAATCCGAGGGCACGATCCCGCTGGAAGAATTCAAGGACATGCCCGAGCTGAAGCCGGGCGACGAAGTCGAAGTGCTCCTCGAGCATCTCGAGGACCAGGAAGGGTCGGTCGTGCTGTCGAAGAAGAAGGCCGACTTCATGCGGGTCTGGGAGAAGATCCGCATCGCCTACGAGACTGACCAGCCGGTCGAAGGCACGCTGGTGAAGAAGATCAAGGGCGGGGTGGTGGTGGACCTGATGGGGGTCGACGCGTTCCTCCCCGGTTCGCAGATCGCGTTGCGACGCGTGCCGAACATCGACGAGCTGCTGGGACAGAAGTTCGAGTTCAAGATCATCAAGCTCAACAAGCGCCGCCGCAACATCGTCGTGTCGCGCCGCGTGATCCTGGAAGCCGAACGCGCCGGCAAGCGCGAGAAGCTGATGAAGGAGCTCCAGAAGGATCAGGTGCGGATGGGCGTGGTGAAGAACATCACCGATTTCGGCGCCTTCATCGACCTGGGTGGTGTGGACGGCCTGCTTCACATCACCGACATGTCGTGGGGACGCATCTCGCATCCCAGCGAGATGGTCCAGATCGGGCAGGAGCTCGAGGTCAAGGTGCTCGACATCGACTGGGAGCGCGAGCGCATCTCGTTAGGCCTCAAGCAGCTCCAGCCGTACCCCTGGAAGGATGTGATCGAGAAGTACCCGGTCGGAACGCGGGTTACCGGCAAGGTCGTCTCGATCACCAACTACGGCGCGTTCATCGAGCTCGAACCGGGCATCGAGGGGCTGGTCCACATCAGCGAGATGAGCTGGACGCGCAACGTGCGGCATCCGTCGAAGATCGTCTCCATCGGCGAGACGATCGAGGCGGTGGTCCTGAAGGTCGATCCCAACGAGGAGAAGATCTCGCTGGGGATGAAGCAGACCGAGCAGGATCCGTGGATGGTGCTGCCGCTCAAGTACCCGGTGGGGACAAGGCTGTCGGGAAAGGTCCGCAACCTCACCAGTTTCGGCGCCTTCGTCGAAATCGAGCCGGGCATCGACGGACTGATTCACATCTCCGACATGAGCTGGACGAAGCGCGTGCAACACCCGTCGGAAGTGGTGAAGAAGGGCGACACGGTCGACGTGATCATCCTCAACATCGACAGCGACAACAAGCGGATCTCGCTCGGCCTCAAGCAGGCGACGGAAGATCCGTGGCTGCGCATCGGCGAGACCTACCTGGTCGGCACCGAGCTGGGCGGTCGCGTGGTCCGGCTCATGGACAAGGGAGTGGTGGTGGACATCGGCAACGACATCGAGGGGTTCGTGCCGCTGAGCCACATTCCGTCGGACACGCCGATCGATTCCCCGGCCGACGTCTGCTACGAGGGGATGAATCTCGACCTGCGGGTGGTCGAGGTGGACCCGATCCACCGGCGCATCGTACTCACGGTCGTGAACATTCCCGAGGACCAGCCGCCGCGGCCCGAAACCCCGCCCAAGATCCATACCGAGGACGGCGACGTGCTGCCGGACGTGCAGACCGCCGGCGAGGAACCGCCGCTCGCGATCGAGGACGAGGACGAGGGACCGGCGACCTGACGGCTGCCGGCGCGTGCCAGCGCGTCTCGTCTACGCGCGGGCGCGCGCCGGTGCGCGATCAAGCAGGTCGCGCACCAATCTGAGAAGGGGCTGGGACTCGAACGGCTTCTCCAGCAGAGCCGCCGCTTCGCCGCGCTCGAGCAACCCGCTCGCGCTCCCGCGCTCGTCGTATCCCGAGATCAGCAGCACCGGAAGGTCCGGCAAGGCCTGCCGAATCTCCCGGGCAAGCACCTCGCCGCCCATCCTCGGCATCACGAGGTCGGTGATCACCAGACCGAGCGCGTGACCTTCGGGCGAACCCACGTGCCGGAGCGCATCCACGCCGTCGCGCGCCTCGACCACCGTGTACCCATGCGTCCGCAGAACCTTCGCGACCGTCGACCGCACGGGCTCCTGATCCTCGACCAGCAGAATCCGCTCGCCCCCGGTCGGCGACTCCCCCTGCGCGATCGGCGCCGGGGCGAAATCCGCGCTGTCGCGCGTCGCGGGGAAGTAGATCCGGAACGTCGTACCAACGCGCTCGACGCTCTCCACCTCGATGTACCCGCCGTGCTGCCGCACCACGCCGTACGTCACGGCCAGACCGAGTCCGGTACCATCCCGATCGCGCTTGGTGCTGAAGAAGGGCTCGAAGATCCGTTCGCGTGTCGCCGGCGACATGCCGACGCCGTTGTCGGAAACCCGGAGCAGGAGATACTCGCCCGGCGGAGGTGCGTCGGTGGCACGCGTGGCGTCTTCGCCCACCCGCACGCGTGAGGTGGCGATGGTGAGGACCCCGCCTTTCGGCATCGCGTCCCTCCCATTCGTCACCAGGTTGACCAGCACCTGCTCCAGGTGCGTCGGGTCGAAGCGGACCCGCGGCGCCTCCGCATCCAGCTCCAGCCGCAGCGTAATGTTCTCTCCCAGCAGGCGCCGCAGCAGCGTGGCCGTCTCCTCGATGAACGACTTCACCTCGATCACGCGTGGCGCGGTGGGCTGCCGCCGCGCGAACGACAGCAGTTGCCGCGTCAAGGCGGACGCCCGGCGCGCCACGTCCAGTATCTGCGTCAGATCGCCCCGCACCGGGTGGTCGGGCTCCAGCGCGCGCATCGCGATCTCGGTGTTGCCGATGATTGCGGTGAGGAGATTGTTGAAGTCGTGGGAGATGCTCCCCGCCAGCTTGCCGATACTGTCCAGGCGCTCGGCCTGCGCCAGGTGCGTCTCGAGGTGTTTGCGCGCGGTGACGTCGCGGGCAATCAGCATCACATGGGTCACCGTTCCGGATCCGTCGCGCTCGGGCACGAAGCGGAGGTCGATCCAGCCATCCCGGCCGTTGGCGCTCCCCTGCAGCTCTACCTCGCGGCGCTCTCCACTGGACAGCACGTCCCGCACCTGCTGGATGATGAGCGGCTTTGCCGACGTCTCCACCGGCACGTCGTCCAGTCGCGTGCCCACGAGCGTCTCGAGCGCCACCCCCAGCCGGCGGAGGAGCGCGGCGTTGGCCCAGTCGATCCGCAGGTCGCGGTCGAGGCGCACGATGGCGTCGGGTGAGGCGTCCCCGAGGGCGAGAAACTCCCGCCGGCGCTCCTCGAGCCGCTCGGCCATGTGGTTGAAGGTGTCGGCGAGATTGTGCAACTCCCCGCCGCCCGTGCGCGACGGGACCCGCGCCGAGAGGTCGCCGCTGGCAATCCGATGCGTCGCACCGAGCAACGCGTGCACGTCCCGGATCACGAACAGATCGGCGGCGATCCACGCCATCATCATGGCCAGCACCAGCGTGAATGCGGCTACCAGCAGATTACGGCGGAGGTTGCGATCGGCATCGCCGTACACGGCCCCGAACGGGAGTCCGATCGACAACAGCACCGGCGATTCGTTGGCCGCCGGGAGCTGACGGAAGACGTACAGTCGGCGGTCGCTGCGGAGGTCGGCCCCTTCCACGAACCCGCGGCGGTTGCCGGCCATCTGCGCGAACGTCGGAGTGAGCGGCATGGCGCGGCCGGCGTAGTGCTCTGCGTCTGGGATGCGCGCGTAGACGAAGCCCTGGGTATCGAACAGCGTGACCGTCGCCCCCGGAGTCGTGGCGAGGGTTGCGACCAGGCGTGGGAGCCACGGCACCTCCACCTCGAGCGCGAGATAGAAGCGGAGTGCGCCCACCGAGTCGCGCACCGGCTCGACAATGGTGGCGAGGGGCTGCGATGCGCTCCCCACGCGATAGAACCCGAATACGGCCTGGTGCGTCCGCTCCGCCAGCTGGAGCGACGGCACCCCGCTCACGTCCGCCAGGCCCCGGGCGAACGGCACGGCGCTGCAATCCACGCGCAGACCGGGCGTGACGCGGGATGCGGCCTCGTAGTTCGGGAACGCGGCGAACAGCACGGTCAGCGTACGCGAACACATGTCAGGGCTTCCGTTCGCCACCTGGGGCAGCATGGCCAGTGACCGGATGACCTGCCTGCCTTCGCGGAGGAGATTCTGCTGCTCCACCAGGGCCGAATCGAGCAGGCGGAGCGCCGACTCGCGCGCGCCCACGAGATTGGCGTGTCGTTCATCGACCGCCAGGCGCGCAATCAGCAGCGCGGTGGGAAAGGAGGCCACGGCCACGAGCCCCAGCAAGCGCAGGCGCAGCGGGGACAACAGGCGGCTCGCGGGCGAGCCCGATTCGTGAGAGGAGACGGCGGTCATGCGATGGTGGGCTCGCGGCGGAAGCTACGCCGCATTACGAGTCTCCCGCAAGCGGCACGCCACCGGGCGCGCGGCTGGAGAAGGTTCCCGGCGCGGGATACCTTTCCGCGCCATGACCATGCGCGAGAAGCTCGATCTGCTGCGACAGCGGCGTGAGGAATCGGAGCAGGGAGGCGGCCCCGAACGCGTCGCGGCGCAGCACGGCAAGGGCAAGCTCTCGGCGCGGGAGCGGCTCGATCTCCTGCTCGATGACGGGTCGTTCGTCGAGCTCGACCGGTTCGTGACCCATCGCAGCACCGACTTCGGTCTCGCCGACCAGAAGTACTATGGCGACGGGGTGGTGACCGGGCATGGGCGCATCGACGGACGGCTGGTGTTCGCGTTCTCCCAGGACTTCACCGTCTTCGGCGGTTCGCTGTCCGAGGCCTTCGCGGAGAAGATCTGCAAGGTCATGGATCTGGCGGTGCGGTCGGGCGCCCCGGTGATCGGGTTGAACGACTCCGGTGGAGCGCGTATCCAGGAGGGCGTCGTCTCGTTAGGCGGCTATGCCGACATCTTCCTCCGCAACACGCTGGCGTCGGGGGTGGTACCCCAGATCTCCGCGATTCTCGGCCCGTGCGCCGGCGGCGCGGTCTATTCCCCGGCCATCACCGATTTCGTGTTCATGGTCCGCGGCACCTCGTACATGTTCGTGACCGGGCCGAACGTGGTGAAGACCGTGACCCACGAAGACGTCACGATGGAACAACTCGGAGGCGCGGACACCCACGCCGCCACGTCGGGGGTGGCCCACGTGGCCTGCGACTCGGAGGCGGACTGCCTGCAGCAGATCCGCGCGCTGCTGCGCTACCTCCCGTCCAACAACCTGGGGGATCCGCCGCGCGGCCCCGGCACCGATCCCCGCACGCGGCGGGATGACGCACTGCTCGACATCGTGCCCGACCATCCCAGCAAGCCGTACGACATGCACAACGTGATCCGGGCGGTGGTGGACGACGGTGCGTTCTTCGAGATTCACCGCGAGTTCGCCGGCAACATCATCTGCGGGTTCGCCCATCTCGGCGGACACAGCGTCGGGATCATCGCCAATCAGCCGGCAGTGCTGGCCGGCGTGCTCGACATCAACGCCTCGGTCAAGGGCGCCCGCTTCGTACGGTTCTGCGACGCCTTCAACATTCCGCTGGTGACGTTCGAGGATGTACCGGGGTTCCTCCCCGGCGTGGCGCAGGAACACGGCGGCATCATCCGCCAGGGCGCCAAACTGTTGTTCGCCTACTGCGAGGCCACGGTTCCGAAGCTGACCGTGATCACCCGCAAGGCCTATGGTGGCGCGTACGACGTGATGAGCTCCAAGCACATCCGGGGGGACTACAATGTGGCCTGGCCCTCGGCGGAGATCGCGGTGATGGGACCGAAGGGTGCGGTGGAGATTCTCTTCCGCAAGGAGCTCGCCGACAGCGCGGATCCGCAGGCGGCCACCGACGAGCGGGTCACGGAGTACACGGACAAGTTCGCGAATCCGTACGTTGCCGCGTCACGCGGCTACGTGGACGACATCATCGACCCGCGTGACACGCGGCCCCGTCTCATCGACGCGCTCGAGATGCTGCAGGGCAAGCGCGACCGGAATCCGCCCAAGAAGCATGGCAACATCCCTCTCTAGCGTCGCGCCGGCGCCGACGGTCTGAATGTTCAGGAAGATCCTGGTCGCCAACCGGGGAGAGATCGCGGTGCGGGTGATTCGCGCCTGCCGGGAGCTCGGGATCGCCTCGGTGGCGGTATACTCGGATGCCGACGCAGCCGCACCTCATGTCCGGGCAGCCGACGAAGCCGTCCACATCGGGCCGGCGCCTTCGAGCGAGAGCTACCTTCGTGGCGATCGGATCGTGGAAGCGGCCCTTGCCGCGAAGGCCGACGCCATTCATCCCGGATACGGCTTTCTGTCGGAGCGTGCGGCCTTTGCGCGGCAGGTGCGGGACAGCGGTATCGTCTGGATCGGTCCTCCTCCCGAGGCCATCGCCAGCCTGGGCGACAAGACGACTGCGAGACTGCTCGCCCGACGGGCCGGCGTTCCGCTGGTACCGGGAACCACGCACAACGTGCGTGACGCCGACGACGCGACGTCCGCCGCCGAGCGCTTCGGCTACCCCGTTCTGCTGAAAGCGGCCGCCGGTGGCGGCGGGAAGGGGATGCGCCTCGTCGAACGAGCCGCCGATCTCCCACCGGCCCTCGATGCCGCGCGACGCGAGGCGCGCAACGCGTTCGGCGACGACGCGGTCTATGTCGAGAAGTACCTGGATGGCCCGCGTCACGTGGAGATCCAGATACTGGCCGACCGGCACGGCGGCGTGGTGTCGCTGGGTGAACGCGAGTGCTCGCTCCAGCGGCGCCACCAGAAGATGCTGGAGGAGGCGCCGAGCGTCGCGGTCACTCCGGTGCTCCGGCGCCGGATGGGAGAGACGGCGGTCGCCGCCGCGCGCGCCGCGGGCTACGTCAACGCCGGCACCTGCGAGTTCCTGCTCGACCGGCAGGGCCAGTTCTACTTCCTGGAAATGAACACCCGTCTCCAGGTGGAACATCCGGTGACGGAAATGGTGACCGGCATCGATCTCGTGCAATGGCAGATTCGCATTGCCGAGGGTGCGCGGGTGACGCTGCCGGCGACCCTCGAGCCGCGCGGATGCGCGATCGAATGCCGCATCACCGCCGAAGACCCGCGGTCCGGATTTCTCCCGTCCACCGGGCAGATCGAGTACCTGCGCCTGCCGGCGGGGCCGGGGGTGCGATGGGATGGCGCGATCGAGACCGGGACACATGTCGGTCTGCACTACGACTCTCTGCTCGGCAAGCTCATTGCCTGGGCGTCCACCCGCGATCAGGCGATCCGCCGGATGCAGCGGGCCCTGCGCGAACTGCGCATCGTGGGCGTGGAGAGCTCGCGCGAGTTTCATCTCCGGGTGCTCGAGGCGCCGGAGTTTCGCAGCGGGGCGTTCGACAGCCAGTGGCTGGAGCGACGGCTGCCGGACTTTGCCGACGGCGGCGCCCCGACTGCCGAGAAGCGCCTCGCGGCCCTGACAGCGGCACTTCTCGCGCACGCCGATCGCGGAACCGGCAACGGCGCCGCGCCGGCCGAAGCGCCGGCCGCCGATGCCTGGCGCGAGGCGGCGCGGCGCGAGGCACTTCGTTAGGCAATGGCGGCGCTGGAGCAGGTAACCGTGGAGTCGATCGCGGCAGGGGGCGACGGTGTGGCGCGCGCGGAGGGCATGGCGGTCTTCATCCCTCGCACCGCGCCCGGCGACGTGGCCGACGTGCGCATCGCGCCCCACGGCCGCTTCGGCCGCGGTGAAGTGGTCCGCTTGGTGCGGGAGGGCGCGGCACGGGTCGCCCCCCGGTGCCACCACTACCTCCGCGACCGCTGCGGCGGGTGCCAGCTCCAGCATCTCGACTACCCGGCGCAACTCGAAGTCAAACGGCGCATCGTCCGGGATGCGCTGGTCCGTATCGCGCGACGTCCGGTCGAACTGCCCGGGATCGTGGCCAGCCCGCTGCAGTGGGAGTACCGCTCACGCCTCGCTCTCACCATGCGGTACGACGGCGCCGCGTGGATGATCGGCCTCCATCAGTACGACAATCCGGCCGCGATCTTCCTGCTCCATGAATGTCCCATCACCGACCCGGCGGTGGTCGGGGCGTGGCGCGACGTGCGCGCCGCCAGCGGGCTCCTCCCGCAGGCGGGATCCCTCCGTGGGACCATCCGGCGGACCGGCGATGCACTGTCGCTCCTGCTGGACGGCGGTCGTCGCTGGGACAACGCGCGCGACTTTGCCGCTGCCTGTCCCTCTCTGCAGTTCATTCGATGGACCCCCGATCGCGCCCCCCCGCGGGTGGTCGTGGACCGTCGCGTCGATCGGCTGCCAGCGGCGGCCTTCGAGCAGGTGAATCGGCGCCTTGCGGACCTCCTGCGGGAGGCCATCGTCCAGCGCGTCACGTCCGCGCACCCGGCCACCGCCGTCGATGCGTACGCCGGCAACGGCGCCACGAGCACAATGCTGGCGGAGCGCGGCGTGGCGGTCACGGCCGTCGAACGTGATGCCGAGGCTGCCGCTTTCGCGCGCGCGCATGCGGGTCCGGGGATGTCGGTGCGCGAGGCGAGCGTCGAGGATGTTCTGGGCGAGTTGCTGCCGACCGACGTCGTGATCCTGAATCCGCCGCGTACCGGGGTCGACTCGCGGGTCACGCGACTGCTGGAGCAGGGACCTCGCCCCGCGACACTGATCTACGTGAGCTGCGATCCGGCAACGCTCGCGCGAGACGTGGCCCGGCTGCCGGCGTATCGCGTCACGTTCGTGGAGGCCTGGGACATGTTTCCCCAGACGGCGCACGTCGAGACACTGGTCGAACTCAGACCGTCGCCGTGAAGTACGTCGTGGACGTGGAAGGCGACACCTTCTCGGTGGAGATCAGCGATGACGCGATCCTGGTGGACGGCGAGCCGATCCTCGCGCACCTCGCCCCGATCGCTGGCACACCGATGGTTGAAGTGGCCGTTGGAACCGCGCGGCATCTGGTGGCTGTGGAGCACGGCGGGGGTCGAGGGGACTACACGGTCACCACCGACGATCACCGGCTCGTGGCGCAGGCCACCGACGAGCACACGCAGCGGTTGCGCGATATGGACGCGAACCGGCGGCACCGGACCGGGCCGCTGCGACTGATTGCCCCGATGCCAGGCCTCATCGTACGAGTCGAGGTGCAGCCGGGCGACGCCGTGGAGGTGGGGCGGGCTCTGGTTGTGATGGAGGCGATGAAGATGGAGAACGAATTGCGCGCCACGGGCGCCGGAACCGTTACTCGCGTCCACGCGCAGGCGGGTGTGGCGGTGGAGAAGGGGACGGTGCTGCTGGAAATCGAGTAGAGGGCAGCGATGCGGGTTGCAGGGTGCGCTTTCGCGTGCGTGTGGGAGAAAGGCGGCGCGAGCGCAGTTGACTCCCCGTAAGCCTCTGTCTATGTTGAAGTTCTGTCAAAAAAGGCGGGCGAGATACGTGCGCCCGTCACCGTCGTTTGCTCGCTCCTTCCCGCTGCCATGAAAACGTTTTCCGCCACGCCGGCGGATATCGACCAGAAGTGGTTCGTCGTCGACGCCGATGGCATGGTGCTCGGCCGGCTGGCTTCGGAAATCGCAAAGATCCTCCGGGGCAAGCACAAGCCGATCTTCACGCCGCACATGGATACCGGTGACAACGTCATCGTGATCAACGCATCCAAGGTCCGCGTTACCGGTCGCAAGAGCGAGCAGAAGCGCTACTTCCGGCATACGGGCTACATGGGCCACGAGCGCTTCATCCCGTTCAGTGTGGAGATCGCGCGGCACCCCGAGCGGGTGATCGAAAAGGCGGTGCACGGCATGCTGCCCAAGTCCACGCTCGCGCGGCAGGTGCTGCGACGGAAGTTGCGCGTGTATGCCGGCGCGGACCATCCGCACGCGGCCCAGAAACCCACTGCGCTGAGCTTCGGCGCACCGAGTGACTCGTGATGCCTGAGAGTACCCCCATTCACGCCGTGGGACGGCGCAAGGAGTCGGTCTGCCGTCTGTACCTCCGTCCCGGTTCGGGCAAGTGGGACATCAACGGTCGCACGTTAGGCGACTACTTCCCGCGGCCGGCGCTCGTTTCGGCGATCCAGCAGCCGTTCACCGCCACCGACACGCTCGGACGGTTTGACGTGAAAGCGCGGGTGGAGGGCGGGGGACAGGCCGGACAGGCGGGCGCGCTGCGGCTGGCGGCAGCCCGGGCGCTGGTGCTTGTCGACGAGGTTCATCGGCGCAAGCTGCGCGACCTCGGCCTCCTCACCCGCGATGCCCGGACCGTGGAGCGGAAGAAGCCGGGGCGCCCGGGAGCCAGGAAGCGATTCCAGTTCAGCAAGCGGTAGCGACGATCGCGAGTCGCGGGTGCTCCTCGGGGGCGGTCGCCTCCCGGAGCCACCGGACTCCCGAGACAATCCATCACTCACGCGTCCGGAGCTCTCGAGGGTGCCGACGGTTCGTCGGTTGACGAGAGCGATGACGGGCGCGGACGATCCCAACCCTCCACACTTCATCGGTCCATGCAGCCCACTCTCGAACAGCTTCTCGAAGCCGGCGTTCACTTCGGCCACCAGACACGTCGCTGGAACCCGAAGATGCGCCGCTTCATCTTCGCCGAGCGCAACGGCATTCATATCATCGATCTGCAGAAGACGCTGAAGCAGATCGAGGCGGCGCAGAAGCTGGTGCGCGAGGTCATCGTCCGCGGCGACAACATCCTGTTCGTCTGCACCAAGCGGCAAGTGGCGGCGATCGTGCGCGGCGAGGCGGAGCGCAGCGGATCGCTGTTCGTCACCGAGCGCTGGCTGGGCGGCCTGCTGACCAACTTTCAGACGATCAAGAAGCAGATCCGGCGGCTCAAGGACCTCGAAGCCGGCACCGAAGCCGGTGGCGAGTTCGAGAACTACACCAAGAAGGAACAGCTCCTCCTCTCGCGGCAGCGCGACAAGCTGTCGAAGTACCTGGAGGGCATCAAGAACATGGGGCGCCTGCCGGGACTGCTGTTCGTGATCGACTCGAAGAAGGAGCGGATCGCGGTCAGCGAGGCGAACAAGCTCGGCATCCCCATTGCCGGAATCGTCGACACCAACGCCGACCCGGACCTCATCACGGTCCCGATCGCCGGCAATGACGATGCGATCCGGTCGGTCGAGCTGATCACCCGCTTTATCGCGGAGTCCATTCTGGAGGCGCGGCGCGAGGCGCCGGTGCGCGCGGTGGAGGAAGAGGGCGAGGAGAGCACCTACAGCTCCGATCGCGGTCTCGAGACCGCCGCTCCGGGCGAGGAGGAGCGGAAGCGACGCCGTCGGCCGCGTCGGCGCCGGGCCAAGCCCGAGGCCATCGCCGCCCGCCTCAAGACCGGAGGAGAAGGCGGGGAATCGGTCGAAGGCGGTGAGGGGGGAGGGGGAGGGCGATGGCGGGAGAGGGCGGCGAAACATCGGCGGAGTGATTCGCGCTACGGCGGCGGCCGATCGGTCCGCAGCCGCTTCACGAAACGCGCGCCGCCGGTTTTCATGCTGGCGGCGTTTGCACACCAACGGGAATCGAAATGTCAGTGACCGCAAGAGAGGTCCAGGAGCTGCGCCAGCGCACCGGCGCCGGCATGATGGACTGCAAGTCCGCACTCATTGAAACCGCCGGCGACATGGACAAGGCGGTGGAGAACCTGCGCAAGAAGGGCATCGCCAAGGCGGAGAAGCGTGCCGGACGCGCGGCCTCTGAAGGCCGCCTCGCGAGCATCGTGACGGATGACCGGAAGACCGGTGTCCTCCTGGAGATCAACTCCGAGACGGACTTCGTGGCGCGCACGACCGATTTCGGCGATCTCGCGCAATCGCTCGCCGAGCAATTGCTGAACGACGCATCGGTGAATTCCGTGGTGACGAACAGCGCCGAGGGCGATCTCCCGGGACGACCGTACCATCGCGACCCCGGCAAGACGGTCCAGGATGTGGTCACGGAGGCGTCGGCCAGGACCGGCGAGCGCGTCGTGCTGCGCCGCTACGCCCGGTTTGCCACCGACGGCACCATTGGCAGCTATCTGCATCACAATGGACGGGTGGCCGTCCTGGTCGACGTGATCGGACCGCGCGGTGCGACTGCCACCGAGCTGGCCAACGAGGTGGCGCTCCATGTCGCGGGCTCACCCACCGCCCCGCAGGCGGTGCGGCGCGGGGAGATTCCCCCCGAGCTGGTCGAGCGCGAACAGCGCATCTTCGAGGAGAAGGCCCGCGCGGAGGGGAAGCCCGAGGCGATCATCGAGCGGATCGTCGAAGGGCAGCTGCGCAAGTTCTTCGCCGAGGTGACGCTCCTCGAGCAGCCCTGGGTGCGCGACGACTCGAAGACGATCCAGCAGCTCCTCGACGAGCGCAGCAAGGCCGCTGGGGCAGCGCTGGCGATCCGTCGCTTCGTGCGCTTCCGGATGGGCGAGGAGTGACCAGCTCCGCCCCAGGTCGCCTACCAGCGCATTCTGCTGAAGATCTCCGGCGAGGCGCTCGCCGGCGAGAAGGGCGTGGGCTTCGATTTCGATCGCATCGAGCAGTTCTGCGACGAAATCAAGAGCGTCTACGACCTGGGGGTCGGCGTCGGGATGGTCATCGGCGGTGGCAACATCGTTCGTGGCACCCTGCTGGCGAAGCTCGGCATGGATCGCGTCGCCGCCGACTACATGGGGATGCTGGGGACGGTGATCAACGCGCTCGCGCTGCAGGACGCGCTGGAGAAGCGGGGGCTCGATACCCGTGTCATGACCGCCATCCGTATGGAAGAACTCGCCGAGCCCTATATCCGCCGGCGCGCGTTGCGCCATTTCGAGAAGGGCCGCATGGTCATTTTTGCCGGCGGCACGGGCAATCCGTACTTTTCCACCGATACCGCCGCGGCGCTGCGCGCGATCCAGATCAAGGCCGACGTGATCATCAAGGCCACCAGCGTGGACGGCGTGTATTCGGCCGATCCCAAGAAGGACCCGAACGCCAAGCTCTACGAGGTCATCAGTTACCGCGACGTCATGCTCGAGGAACTGGGCGTGATGGATCAGACGGCGGTGACGCTGTGCAAGGAGAACCAGCTCCCGCTGATCGTACTCAACATCCACCGAAAGGGCGCTGTCGCGGCGGCCGTTCGCGGCGAGCGCGTGGGGACCATCGTTCGCTCATGAGCACAATCCAGCAGATTCTCAAGGATGCGCGGGCGCACATGGACAAGGCGCTCGAGGGCGCAAAGCACGAGTTCACATCGATCCGCAGCGGCAAGGCGACGCCGAACATGCTCGATACCATCCGGGTGGAGATCTACGGAACCCAGATGATCCTGAACCAGGTGGCCAGCATCGCCGCCCCCGAGCCCCGGCTGCTCATCGTCACGCCGTACGACAAGGGCCAGATCAAGGTCATCGAGAAGGCCATTCGCGATTCGGAGCTTGGCCTCGAACCGTCGGCTCAGGCCGGGATCATTCGGGTTCCGCTCCCGGCCATGAACGAGGAGCGGCGGCGCGAACTGGTCAAGGTCGTCCACAAGCTCACGGAGGAAGGACGCATCTCGGTGCGCCACTGGCGGACCGACAGTCGCGAGCGGCTGAAGAAGCTCGAGGGCGTCTCGGAAGACGACGTCAAGCACGCCGAGAAGGACCTGCAGAAGTTGCACGACGAGTACATCGCCAGGCTCGACGCGATGCTGAAGGCGAAAGAGCAAGAAATCATGGAAGTCTGAGACGACGCCGAATCCGGTGCGGGCGATGTCGACCGACGAGCTCCTGGCGCAGATTCGTGCGAGCGACGCCGTCCCGCGACACGTCGCCATCATCATGGACGGCAACGGCCGGTGGGCGCGCGAGCGCCTGTTGCCGCGCACGTTCGGCCACCGCTCCGGCATGAACGCGGTGCGAGAGGTCGTCGAGGGTGCGGCCGAAGCCGGACTCGGCTACCTCTCGCTGTTTGCGTTCTCGCGCGAGAACTGGGAGCGTCCGGCCAGTGAAGTGAACGCGCTGATGTCGCTGCTGGAGGAGTATGTGGCGCGCGAGGCCGATGAGCTCGAGGCACGCGGAGTGCAGGTGCGCGTGCTCGGCGACCTGACCCGGCTCTCACCGTCGGCCGCGTCGGCGGTGAAGGAGGTCGTCGGTCGCACCGCCGCGAACCATCAGCTGGTGCTCAACCTGTTCGTGTCGTATGGCGCGCGCGACGAGTTGGTGCGCGCAGTGCGGCTGCTGGCGCGCGATGCCCGCGACGGGACGCTCGATCCGGACGGGATCGAGCGCCGCCGATCTGGAAGCGCACCTGTACACCGCCGGCGTTCCCGATCCCGATCTGCTCATCCGCACATCGGGCGAGAGCCGGATCTCGAACTTCCTGCTCTGGCAGCTCGCCTACGCCGAGATCTACATCTCGCCCGTACTCTGGCCCGATTTCACCCGCGCCGACCTGTTCGAGGCCATCCGGGACTTCCAGCGCCGCGAACGTCGCTTCGGACGCGTCAGTGTCTGAGTGGCTTGACGCATGAGCAATCTGGCGCGCCGCGTCATTGTCGCGGTGGTTGGAATCCCGCTCGCCTTCCTCTTCCTCTACGCCGGCGAGCTCGCCCTGGCGCTATTCCTGGGCGCGCTGGCCGCCGTGGCCGCGCACGAGCTGTATCAACTGGCATCGATGCGGGACGTGCGACCGCTGGCAGGCATCGGCATCGACCATGGCGGCGGCGCTGCCGCGTCGGCACGCACCTGGCGCGGCTGGGCGTCATCGGACGCCCGTTCGCCACTCTGGCCGTTCTCCTCGTTGCCCTGGCCGGGCTGGCGGTCTGGGGCCGGCGACCCGACGAGCGCCCGCTGGAATCGATCGCCGTCACCGTGTTCGGCGCGCTGTACTGCGGCGGGACGCTGTCGTTCGCGTATTCGCTGCGCCATCATCCTTGGGCCGTCGGCGCCGCGGCGGGCAGCGCGCTGGTGATGTACCCGCTCGTCATCACCTGGGGGACCGACACCGCGGGGTTCTTCGTGGGGCGGTGGATCGGGCGGCGCAAACTCATGCCCATCGGTGAGCCCCGGCAAGACCGTGGCGGGTGCCGTCGCCGGATTGATCGTTGCCATGGGCGTGGGCATCGCGTACAACTCCGGTGTGTTGCGGCCGGCCGCCCAACTGGCGCTCACGCCCTGGACGGCGGCGGTGTTCGGGCTGGTCGTCGCGATCGCGGCGCAGGCGGGCGACCTGGCCGAATCGCTCTTCAAGCGCGAAGCCGGGGTCAAGGACAGCTCCAACCTTCTTCCGGGACACGGGGGCATGCTCGACCGACTCGACAGCCTGTTCTTCGTCTTTCCGGTGGCCTACCTCGTCCTCGGGCGATTCCTCCTGCCCGCGCTGCGATGACCACGCGCGGCGTGGCGGTCCTGGGATCGACCGGGTCCATCGGCACCACGGCGCTCCGCGTGGTCGCGCGCCACACGGACCGCTTTCACATCGCGGCGCTGACGGCCTACTCGAACGCCGAGCTGCTCGCCGAGCAGGCGCGCGACGACCTGCGCTCGTTATGCAGGCCTGGTGAACGGAGGGCGTCTCTCGCCGACCGGATGGCACAGTGGTCCGGGATGCCTGGTCGAAGCCGCGACCCTTCCGGACGCGGCGATCGTGCTGAACGCCGTCGTGGGCTCAGCGGGACTGGACGCCACGCTGGCCGCGCTGGAGGCGGGGAAGCGCGTCGCGCTCGCAAACAAGGAGACGCTGGTCGTCGCAGGCGAGATCGCCACCGCCGCGGCCGCAACGTCACGGGGGCGAGATCGTCCCCGTGGACAGCGAGCACTCCGCCATTCTGCAGTGCCTGGGCCGCCGCCCGCGCAACGAGGTCCGGCGGCTGATCCTCACGGCCTCCGGTGGCCCGTTTCGCGGCTGGACGCGCGAACAGCTCGCCAACGCCACGCGAGAGGAGGCGCTGCGCCATCCCACCTGGCGCATGGGGCGCAAGATCACCGTCGACAGCGCGACCCTCGCCAACAAGGCGCTCGAGGTCATCGAGGCCCACTTCCTGTTCGGGCTTGCGTATGACGCGATCGAGGTGGTCGTGCATCCGCAGAGCCTCGTGCACTCGTTCGTGGAATTCGTGGACGGGAGCGTGCTGGCGCAGCTCGGCATGCCGTCGATGGAGCTGCCGGTGCTGTACGCCCTCACGCACCCGGAGCGAATCCCGGACAGCGGTGTACAGCGGTTCGATCCGGTCGGCACGTCCCCACTGACGTTCGAGACGGTCCGTCTCGCGGACTTTCCGGCGCTGCGTCTCGGCATCGAAGCCGGCCGGACCGGGGGCGCGGCGCCCGCCGTGTATAATGCCTCCAACGAACAGGCGGTCGCGCTCTTTCTCGAAGGGAGGCTCGCATTCATGGACATCCCCCGCGTCATTGAATCGGCGCTGAGCGCTCTGGGCGCGATGCCGGGACGCACGCGCGACGAACTCCTGGCCGCCGACCGGGCAGCCCGGCAACACGTGCTGGAGCACGTCGCATGCTGAGCTGGTTCGCGCCGGTTCTCGTCTTCGGCCTCGTGGTGCTGGTGCACGAGCTCGGGCACTTCATGGCCGCCAAGCTGCTGGGTGTCTACGCCCCGCGGTTCTCCATCGGCTTTGGTCGCGCGCTCTGGAAGCGGCGCCACGGCGAGACCGAGTACCTCATCGGCTGGCTCCCGATCGGCGGCTACGTGCGCATGGCCTCGCGCGAAGACGAGGCGATGGCGTTTCTCGAAGGCGGGAGTGAGGTGAAGGTGGGGGCGCCCCGCCCGGGTGAAGCGCTCGACTACACCGCGCTGCCCGACGGCGTCCGCAGACAGGGACTCCGGCGCGACCCAGGCCGAGCGCTGCCCAGGGCGTCCGGGGAGCGAAGCGCCCGTGCGGACTGGGACCCCAACGCCATGGTGCCGTTCGGGCCGCGGCCGGTTCCGCCCAACCGGTGGTTCGAATCGAAGGCCGTTGTGGGCGCGTCTGATCATTCTGTTTGCCGGCGTCACGATGAACGCGGTGCTCACGCTGGTGGTGTCGGTGGGACTCTTTGCGGCGTACGGTCGACCATATCGCCCGCCGGTGGTGGATTCGGTGCTGGCCGGACTCCCGGCCGATCGCGCCGGCATGATGGCGGCCGACAGCATCGTGGCGGTCAACGGACTGCCGGTGAAGCCGGTGGTCGGACGTGACCGCCCAGATCGCGCAGTCGCAGGGGAAGGTCCTCGAGCTGGACGTGATGCGCCGTGGTGAGCGCGTGACGCTGCACATGGTGCCGCAGCTGGCGCCCGACACCAACCTGGTGACCGGGCGCCCGGTGCAGGTGCCGAAGATCGGCGCCTACTCGACCACCAGGGTACTGAGCGAACGCCTAACGCCGGCGTCGTCGGTCGCCGCCGGCTGGCACGCCACGGTGGCGATGGGGGGGAGTGTCGTTCAGGTGATCGTCGGGCTGGTGTCGGGGCAGGTTTCGGTCACCCAGCTGGGCGGCCCGATCCAGATCGCGCGGTCGTCGGTCGAGGCGGCCCGTTCGGGCCTCGAGACTCTGCTGTCGCTCATTGCATTCCTCAGCATCAACGTGGCCATCCTCAACCTTCTCCCTATCCCGATCCTCGACGGGGGCCAGATCCTCCTGAACCTGGCCGAAGCGATCAAGGGCAGTGCCTTCAGCGCTCGCACGCGCGAGTATATTCTTCGGGCCGGTCTGGTCGCGATCGCGCTGCTGTTCGCGCTCGTGATGCTCAATGATCTCAAGGGGCTGGTGAAGCTGTTCGGCTGATCGATCGCCCGCGCGGCCCTTCGCGCACGGCCTGGCGACCGGTGCGGCCGGCCGGCGCGGCCCATCGGCCCTGACCCTGTCACCTGGACGCGTTCCCCCACCTGCAGACCGTTCCGCCGACGCGGCCTCGTCGTACGCCTTCAACCCCTCCGTTCGATGCGCCAATTCCTGCTCGCGGTGGCACTGCTCGCCGGGTCTGGCGCAACGCTCGGGGCACAGGTCAAGGGCGTCCGGTTCGAGATTTCGCAGGTGGGCGACACCACGGTCACCTTCACCGTGGGCACCGAAGGCTGGGTGCACCGCGACCTCACCGGCCTTGCCGTGGACCCGTTGCACCGCGACGCGCTCGTGGCACGGCTCCGCGTGATCTCCGTCGACCGGGGCGTCGCCACGGCACTGATCATCGGCCAGACCACCCGCCTGACCACCGACCAGTGGGTCATCCTCGAGGAGCCCCGGCGCCCCTGGTTCAAGCGGCTCTACTTCTGGGGCGGCCTGGCCGTCGGATTCGCGTTAGGCGCCGTGGTACGACCATAGCGGCCGCCACTTCCGACACCCTGCAGATCGTTGGTAAATGATCCGCCTCGATCGCCGCGGTGCGGTCGGGCACCGCGAGCGCGCCGCCGCGACGTCAACCGCCGCAGTCGATGGTGAACGTCGGCAGGTTGGTCACGGTGTTGGAGCTGATTGTCACCGACGCTTCGTGGTAGGACGCGCAGACCGGCTTCGTGACGTCGAGCTGGTACTGGCCCGGCGGCAGCACGATCTCCTGTCGCGTCCCCACGGTCACCGGGCCGGTGAACCGCTTCCCATCGAGGGAGGTGAGCACGTACTCGACGCTGGTGTTCGTGTTGGCGTTCCGCACCAGCGCCATGAGCTGCAAGGTGCCGCAACTGTGCGGGTGGAGCGTCACCTTCACGGGCGGTGCCCCGGCCCGCAGGTTCACCACCGCGGTGTCGCGCGCACTGGGACACGGCGCGGCGGACGGCACGGTCGCCACGGCAACGTAGGTGCCGGGGCGCTGCGTATCGGTGCGCCAGGTGCCCCCGCTGCCCACGGTATCGCCGTTGAACCTGAGGGTCGCGTCCGGATACGACGTCAGCACCAGCGACGCGGTCGTATCGCGGGCGACGGGCCCGGTGGGTACCGCCGTCTTCTGTGAATCCGGCGCGCCGGTATCGGAGACGACCACGGGGGCCTGCAACAGACTCGTGTCCACGGTACTCCCCGCGCCTCTCCCTGTCGCCATCCAGTGGTAGACCCGGGGCGCCATGAACGCCCCGCCCATGAGCACCGCAAAGATCGCGAGCGCCACGGTGGTGGAGTTGACACCACGCTTCGGCCTGGTCCTCACCGCCACGGCCGGGACGGGTGCGACGAGCGTGGGAGTCAGCGAGAGCGGGACCGAGAGGGTCCGCGCGAGGGTCGGGTCGCGATGGACCGCCCGGAGCGCCTCCAATGCTTCGGCCAGCGCATCGCCGGTTGCCGGGCGGTCATCAGGCTGCTTGCCAAGGCACCACAGCACCACGCGTTCGAACTCGGGTGACAGATCCGGGACGATGGTGCGTGGATGGGGAGGGGGGTCCTCCACGTGCTGCCGGGCGATTTCGTACCAGTCATCGCCCTCGAACGGGAGGCGGCCAGTAGCCGCCCGGTACAACGTGACGCCTAACGAGTAGATGTCCGCCCGGCCATCGAGCGGCTTGGCCCGGGCCTGCTCCGGCGCGAAGTACTGCGGCGTCCCCACCACCATGTTGGTGCCGGTGTGCTGGGTATAGCCGCTCACCGCGCGGGCGATGCCGAAATCGGCGACCACCGCGTTGCCGTGGGCGTCGAACAGGATGTTGTCCACCTTGATGTCCCGGTGAATCACCCCTTCGCGGTGGGCGAACCCGAGTGCCCGCGCCACATCGATCCCGACCCGCACCACGTAATCCTCGGGCAGGGTGCTGGTCGCCTCGAGCTTGTCGGCGAGCCCCGTGGGCAGGTAGTCCATCACGAAATACACGGCGTCCCGCTCCCGGCCCACCGCGTAGATCTTGATGATGTTCGGGTGCCGGAGCTTGGCGGCCGTCGATGCCTCGCGCCGGAATCGATCAACCAGGATGGGATCGCCGGCGAACTGCGGCTTCAGCACCTTGATGGCGACCGGGATTTCGAGCTCCGGGTCATACCCCTTGAAGACCCAGGCGAAGCCGCCAGACCCGATCAGGCTCTCGATCTGGTACTTGCCGAACGATTGGCCGAGGTAGCGTTCAGGCACTCCGGTAACGCCTTTACAGGGGTGGGGTCGGCCAGTAAATTGCTTTGCTCCAAAGGACTTAGCGCATGCGCGACAGAGATCGCGCGGGGAATATACATCATGGGTTTTGAAAAGGCACCGACGATCGCCAGGCACCGGATGCACGAGGCGGATACCGGGTCGGCGCAGGTGCAGATCGCGCTCCTCACGGAACGCATCAATTACCTCACGGATCACTTCAAGGCGCACGTGAAGGACTTCCACAGCCGCCGTGGACTCCTCAAGATGGTCGGCCAACGTCGGCGACTCCTCGAGTATCTGAAGCGCACCGACGTCCAGCGGTACCGCCAGATCATCAGTGATCTCGGCCTGCGCCACTAACTCGCATCGTCCATCACTGACCGCGCGGGCACGCCCTTGAGCCCGCGCGTTTTGTGTTTGACGATGCCCCATCTACGCTCCGGCGACCTCACGTCGCCGCCCGCAGCGTATCGAGAGGTCTGACAGACATGATGCAGCGCGTGGAAAGGAACTTCGCCAGCCGGCGCTTCGTACTCGAATCGGGCCGGATGGCGAAGCAGGCCGCCGGCAGCGCGGTCGTACAGTTCGGCGACACCATGGTCATCGCCGCCGTCACCGTCAGTGACCGCGAGAGCGCCCTGCCGTTCTTCCCGCTCCTGGTCGAGTACCGGGAGCGGACCTATGCCGCCGGCAAGATCCCCGGCGGCTTCATCAAGCGAGAGGGGCGGCCCCACGACGCGGAGATCATCTCCGCCCGGATCATCGATCGCTCCATCCGACCGCTCTTCCCCGAAGGATTCCGCAACGAGGTGCAGGTCTTCGTCTACGTCGTCTCCGCGGATCAGGAGAACGACGCCGATGTGCTCGGCCTGGTGGCGGCGTCGTGCGCCCTCAACGCGTCGCGGATTCCCTTCCTGGGACCCATTGCCGGGGTGCGCGTGGGACGGGTGCAGGGCAAGTGGGTGCTGAATCCGACCTTCCAGCAGCTGCAGTACAGTGACCTGGAAATCGTGGTCGCCGGCTCAGCCGACTCCATCGTCATGGTGGAAGGCGGGGCCCTGGAAGTCAACGAGGCCGACATGCTCGAAGCGCTGGCGCTCGGGCACCGCGGGATCCGGGAGCTGATCGAGGTCGAGCGCGAACTCCTCGGTCGTCTGGACCCGGTCCAGAAGATGACCTGGAGCCGCTCCGAGCCGCCCCAGGACCTGACCGAACGGGTGACCCGCGATGCGCAACAGCGCATTGTCGAGGCGATCAATCAGAAGGAAAAGCACACCCGAATCCAGGCTGTGGAAGCGGTGAAGGCGCAGGTGTCCGACGCGCTCGTTGCCGAGCACCCCGAATGGGCTCCGCACGTGGGTGAGCTGCTCGGCAACCTGGAGTACGGCGCGCTCCGGGCGCAGGTGCTCGATACCGGTCTCCGGGTAGACGGTCGCAAACCGCAGGAGGTGCGTCCCATTACCATCGACGCGCCGGTGTTGCCGAGGGCCCATGGGTCCGCCCTGTTCACCCGCGGTCAGACGCAGGCGCTGGTGGCCTGCACGCTGGGGACGGCAGAGGACGTGCAGCGACTCGATACGATCGACGATCTGGGGGAAGTCACGAAGTCCTTCATGCTGCACTACAACTTCCCGCCGTTTTCCACGGGCGAAGTGCGGCCGATGCGTGGCACGAGCCGGCGCGAGATCGGCCACGGCAACCTCGCCGAGCGCGCGCTCCAGGGCATCCTGCCGCCGTACGAGGAGTTTCCGTATACCATTCGCATCGTGTCCGACGTGCTCGAATCCAACGGGTCGTCGTCGATGGCGTCGGTCTGCGGAGGATCGCTGGCCCTGTTCGATGCCGGCGTCCCGATCCGCGCCGCGGTGGCGGGCGTCGCCATGGGACTGATCAAGGAAGGGGACCGCTACGTGGTGCTGACGGACATTCTCGGCACCGAAGACCATCTGGGCGACATGGACTTCAAGGTGGCGGGAACCGAACGCGGCATCACGTCGATCCAGATGGACATCAAGATCGAAGGACTCGATCTCCAGATCATGAAGGAAGCGCTGGCCCAGGCGCTCGAGGGACGACTCCACATCCTGGGCAAGATGCGTGAGGCGCTTCCGGCGCCCCGCCCGGATCTCTCACCGTATGCGCCCCGCATCGTCACCATCACCATCAATCCCGAGAAGATCGGCGATCTCATTGGGCCGAAGGGGAAGACGATCCGCGGCATTCAGGACGAGACCGGCGCCGAGATCACGGTCGACGACTCCGGCGTGGTCACCATTGCCGCGGTCGGGGGCGAGAGCATGGAACGAGCGAAGCAGATGGTGCAGGCCATCACCCAGGACCCGGTGGTGGGAGAGACCTACGAAGGGACGGTCAAGAGCACCACGGCGTTCGGCGCGTTCATCGAGATTCTCCCGGGCACCGAAGGGCTGCTGCACATTTCCGAGATGCGCCACGGACGCACCGAGCGCACCGAGGACGTGGTCAAGAAGGGCGATCGCGTCAAGGTGAAGCTGATCGAGCGCGACGAGCGCGGACGCCTGCGCCTGTCGATGAAAGCGCTGCAGCCAAAGCCGGAAGGGACGGCCACGAACGGCGCGCCCGAGGGTGAAGGTGAGGGCGAACCCGAGCCGGCCGGCGCCAGTGCCGAAGGCCATGGCGGCGGCGGGAGCGGCGAGGGGAGCCGGGGAGGCGATCGCGGAAGCCGCCGGCCGCGGCGTGGCGGCCGCGGCGGAGGGCGGGGCCGGGAGGCGTGAGCACCACGGCCTCGGGCGCGGTCAGCGAATACCGCCGAACGGGCCTCGAGAATGGACTGACCGTCGTCACCGAGAACATGCCCGGTGTGCGGTCGGTTGCGCTGGGGGCGTGGATCCGGCGCGCCTCGGCGCACGAGACGCGCCAGCAGATGGGGGTGTCTCACCTCCTCGAGCACATGGTGTTCAAGGGCACCGCGCGCCGCAGCGCGCGGGAGATCGCGCTCTCGCTCGAGAGCCTCGGTGGCTCGCTGGACGCCTTCACGGCGCGTGAGCACACGTCGTTTCAGGCGCGGGTGCTGGACGAGCACCTCTCCCAGGCGGCCGACGTACTCTGCGATCTGATCTTCCGGCCACTGCTCCGCGAGGAAGACCTGCGGCTCGAACGCCGCGTGGTGCTGGAGGAAATCGCCATGGTCGATGACATGCCTGACGACCTGGTGTTCGAACTGCACAACGCCGCCCTCTGGGGCGATCATCCGTACGGGTACACGATCCTGGGAACCCGGGAGTCCGTCTCGGGGATGAGCATCGCGGAACTCAGCGCGCTGCAGCAGGCTGCCTATCAGCCGCAGCACATTGTGATCTCCGCCGCCGGCTGCGTGGACCACGATGCGCTCCTCGACGTGCTGCGCGACACCGGCTGGATGGAGCGGTCGCCGGGCGGCGAACCGGTCCCCGCGGTCCCACCTCCGGTGACCGCGGCCCCGTCACGCCGTCACATCGAACGCGAGGGGGCGCAAACGCACATCGTCCTCGGGGCGCCCACCGTGCGCTACGGCGACCCACGGCGCTACGCCGTGACGCTGGCGAGCCTGATGCTCGGCGGGGGCATGAGTTCGCGATTGTTCCAGCGCGTGCGCGAGGAGCTGGGGCTGGCGTATTCGGTCTACACCTTTCAGTCCTATCACCTGGACTCGGGAATTCACGGCATCTATGTCGGGACGTCCCCTGACACCGCCACACGCGCCCTCGACGAGATTCTGGGCGAACTGGAAACCGTGTCGCGCGACGGCTTGCCGGAGGCGGAAATCGAAGCGGGAAAGAACCAGCTGAAGGGTCAGCTCACGCTCTCGCTCGAATCGTCGGCGTCACGCATGTTTCGTGTGGCGGCGACCGAGTTGTACGGCGAACCGTTTCAACCGCTGGACGCCATTCTGGCGCGGATCGACCAGATCACGCCGGACGACGTCGCCGAGTTGTGTGCCGCGTTCTTTCAGCCCTCGCAGCAGACCATCGTGACACTCGGCCGCGCGAACGACGCGACCTGACCACCCTTTGCCTCATCAACGACCATGCTCATCGGGGTGCCAAAAGAGATCAAGACGAACGAGAACCGGGTCGCCCTCGTTCCGGCCGCGGCCGAAGACCTGTCGGCCGCCGGACATCGAATCCTCATCGAAGCGGGTGCCGGGGTCGGGAGTGGATTCGAAGACGAGCAGTATGTGGCGGCCGGCGCCAGTATCGCCTCCGATGCCGATGCGGTATGGGCGAGCGCCGACATGATCATGAAAGTCAAGGAGCCGATCGAGCCGGAATGGAAGCGCATGCGATCGGGGCAGGTCATCTTCACCTACTTCCATTTCGCGGCCGACGAGCGCCTGACGCGTGCCCATATGGACAGCGGTGCGGTGTGCATTGCGTACGAGACGGTGGAGCTGCCGACGCGGGAGCTGCCGCTGCTCACTCCGATGTCGGAAGTGGCAGGCCGGATGGCGGTGCAGGAAGGAGCAAAGTACCTCGAGAAGCTGTACGGTGGCCGCGGGCTGCTGCTGGGCGGCGTGCCCGGTGTGCCACCGGCCAAGGTGGTGGTGCTTGGTGGCGGGGTGGTCGGCACGAACGCCGCGAAGATGGCGGCGGGGATGGGAGCCCGGGTTCTCATCCTCGATCTGTCGCTCGAGCGGCTGCGCTACCTGTCCGACGTGATGCCTGGGAACGTGCAGCTCATCTACTCCAACCGGCACAACATCCTCGACGCCATCGAGACGGCTGATCTCGTTATTGGCGGCGTACTGATTCCCGGAGCCAAGGCGCCCAAGCTCGTACGCCGCGAGGACCTCAAACGGATGAAGGCCGGAGCCGTGATCGTGGATGTCGCCATCGACCAGGGGGGATGCGTGGAGACGATCCACGCCACGACGCACGAGAATCCCACCTACGTGGTGGACGGCGTGATCCATTATGGAGTCGCCAACATGCCCGGCGGGGTGCCGCGCACGTCCACGCTGGCGCTGACCAACGCGACGTACCCGTACGCGGTGCAGTTGGCAACCAAGGGATGGAAGAAGGCGCTCGCGTCCAATGCCGCGCTGCTCAAGGGACTCAACATCGCCGCAGGGAAGGTGACCTATCCGGGCGTGGCAGAGGCTTTCGGCCTGCCGTGCCACGATCCGGCCGAACTGCTCCGGTAGGGACACGGATGACCGACCACGGCGCCTCGTTGAGCCAGATCGGCGCACACGAGCGGGGAATCGACCGGCCCGTTCAGTTGGATTCCCTCTCCGTGGCCGTGAGGCGACTGGCGCACAATCGCGATCTCCCGCTGCCGGCGCGGCAGACACCGGGGGCGGCCGGCTACGACGTCGCCTCGGCCGAGCCGGACTTCGTGCTGCAGCCCGGGGAGCTGCGGGCGGTGGCCACGGGACTCGCGTTCGCCATTCCGCCCGGAATCGAGATGCAGGTGCGACCACGCTCCGGACTCGCTCTGAAGCACGGCATCACGCTGCCGAACGCACCAGGAACGATCGACTCCGACTATCGCGGCGAACTGAAGATCATTCTGCTTCACGCGGGCGCCGGGCCGGTCACGATTCGGCGCGGCGACCGGATTGCCCAGCTGGTGTTTGCGCGGTACGAGGCGCCGGTCCTGATGGAGGCGGCCAGGCTCGAGGAGACCGCGCGCGGCGCGGGGGGCTTTGGCAGCACCGGGTGACTCGCGACGCCGCGCGCGACGCCGGGATCCCGGCGTCGCGTGCGGCGGACGGGCGAATGGTTTCCGCGCCTCAGCCCTTCTTGCGGAAGTAGATCGTCAACTCGTTGTCCGGACCAACATCAGCTGCCACGACATCGTCGATCGCCGGTTTCCCCGGATGCTCGGCAATCGCCTTGGCGATGATGTCGTTCTTCTGCAGTGACGTCCGCAGGGCGGTCAGCGAGGCCGCGTTCTTTTCCACTGCGGCGTCGAACTCGCTCTGATTCGCGTCGGAAACGAGTTCGTGGGCATCGACCAGGCGGACCTGGTCGGCGGTGAGCCCGGCGAGGTTGTCGATCTTCGTCACCGCCTCACCAGCGGCGTTGACCGACGCCACCAGCGTCGCATAGGTCGGCATCATCACGACCTGGCCCGGCGATTCCGTTCGCACCGGCGGCTGCGCCCCGGCAACGGCTGCCAACAGGGCGAGCGACCCCGCGGACAGCAGAATGCGGCCTGTATATCTCATCATGAACCTCCTCGAGTGATCGCGGACGCAGCACCCGGCCCGCTACCGCGCCGCACCGACAACGGAACTGCCCACCCAGGGCCGAATCGTGCGGAGGACACGATGTGCCTCGCCGTGGTCTCATGCTGCGACCCAAGTCACTTCGCGCGGCGCATCGCAGCGACCACGACGGTGACCGGCACAGCCGAGCCCGCGGCGCGATCCGGCGGAGACCGGTTGTGCGCCTAACGAGCGCACTCATCCGGGTGGGGACCTCGGTCTCGCTGTGGCGCTGGCGCCTGTCGCGCGTCCTACATGCGGCCCCCGTCGCGTGCGGACGGCCTGAGGCGGGCCCGGCGACAGCGGGAGTGACGGATCGTGGCGCCACTGGTGGACGCGATGGACCGATGAGGCGCGCGGTCGGTGCGCGACGACGTTGCGGCGGCGGGTAGCCGGACACGGATGATTCATAACGACCGCTGGAAGCCGCCGCCCGACTTCCAGCAGTACGTCAGACGAAGCGTCTAGGTTGTGAAAACGCAATGTCTTGCACAGCTCGCTCCACCTCACTAGCTTACCTCGCGTTCCTGCCCCCCCACCTCGTCGACCGACGCGCCGCGGCACGTTGAGCACTCCATCGATGCGCTGGCCCTTCTTCAAACCGGGGACCTTCTTCCCCGCCAACGCGATTGCCGTCGACCTCGGCACCGCCAACACGCTGATATTCGTCAAGGGCGAAGGAATCGTCCTCAACGAGCCCTCGGTGGTCGCCATCGATCGCGACACCAAGCGGGTGAAGGGCGTGGGACTCGAAGCCAAGCGCATGCTCGGACGCACCCCCGACGGCATCATCGCGGTGCGCCCGATGAAGGACGGCGTGATCGCCGACTTCGACGTGACCGAGAAGATGTTGCGCTACTTTCTCGAGCTCATCATCCGCAACCGGATGTTCAAGATCAAGCCGCGGGTGATCGTGTGCGTGCCCTCGGGCATCACCGAAGTGGAGAAGCGCGCGGTGCGTGACTCCGCGTTAGGCGCCGGTGCCAAGGAAGTGTTCATGGTCGCCGAACCGATGGCGGCGGCGATCGGCGTGGGCCTCCCCATCGAAACGCCCACCGGCAACATGGTGATCGATATCGGAGGCGGCACCACCGAGATCGCCGTCATTGCCCTCTCCGGAATCGTCAGCGATACCTCGATCCGCACTGGCGGCGACGAGCTCGATACCGCCATCGTGCAGTTCATGCGCAAGAACTACAACCTGCTCATTGGCGAGCCGACCGCCGAGCTGATCAAGATCTCCATCGGTTCGGCGGCCCCGGTCGGCGACGAGCGGGAGACGGAAGTGAAGGGACGCGACCTCGTCTCCGGCATCCCCAAGACGGTCCGCGTCCACTCCACCGAGATCCGCGAGGCCATTCAGGAGCCCATCCAGCAGATCGTCGACGCGGTGCGCCGCGCGCTGGAAATCACGCCGCCCGAGCTCGCGAGCGATATCGTCGACCGCGGCATCGTCATGACCGGAGGCGGTGCGCTGATTCGTGGACTCGACGTCGTGCTGCACCAGGAAACGGGACTCCCTATCCATGTCGACGAGGACCCCCTGACCTGCGTAGTGCGGGGAACGGGGCGCATCCTCGACGACGAGGAGAAGTACTGGTCGGTGTTGAGCACCTGAGGTCGCTGAAGTGGCACGCGCCGTCCGCTCGGGCACGCGCGCAGACACCGCGGCACTCGCGGCGTGTGTGGGCCTGGCCCTGCTCTGCACGGTTCTCCCAACGCGAATTCGCGGCGATGTCGCCTCGGCTCTACGACGCACCGCGGTCGCGCCGCTGATCCGATTGCAGCAGCAGGCCGAGCGCGCCCGCAGCGCCCTGGCCGAACGGGAGTCCATCGCCGCCCGTCTCGACAGTCTGGCGCTGCATAACGCCGAACTGGCGGAACTGGAGCAGGAGAATGACCGGCTCCGGCGGCTGATCGGCCTGGGGAGCAAGCTGCGCTGGGGGTTCGTGCCGGCCGAAGCGCTGCATGTGCGCACCCTCGCCGACGAGAACTCCATCGTCGTGACCGCCGGTGCCACCGCCGGCGTGGTCGAGCGCGCACCGGTTGTTGCGCCGGCCGGTCTGGTGGGCCTCGTCTCCGCCGTCGATCCGCACACCAGTCTCGTCATCCTCTGGACCCATCCCGAATTCCGGGTGAGCGCCATGGCGGCGAATGGCACGGCCTTCGGCATCATCACCCCCCACAACGGCGATGACCCCGAGCGCTTCCTGCTCGAATTGCGGGGCGTGGCCTTCCGGCAGGCGCTCAAACCGGGCACGCTGATTCGCAGCTCCGGGTTGGGAGGCGTCTTCCCGCGCGGCATCCCGATCGGATCCGTCATCAGCGAAATCACCACCAGCGAGGGATGGGCGCGCACCTACCTCATCCGGCCGGTAGTGGAGCCCCCCGACGTGACCAACGTCATGGTGCTCCTGCCCGGGCGGGTGGTTGGCGACCTGACTCCGCTGTGGCCCTCGGCCGAGAGCGTCGACTCGGCGCAGCGCCGCATCGCGGCAGCCGGGGATTCGCTGGCGCGACTGGACGCCCAGCGTGACTCCATCCGGCGCGATTCGGTTCGCCGCAGCACACCGCGCCCCGACTCCATCCCGCCGGCGCCTCCGGAGCGATCGCCGCGATGAGGTGGCAGGTGACGCTCCGCGCGGTGATCGCGTTCGCGGTGCTGGTTGCACTTCACTACACGGTGCGGCCTCTCCTGGGATGGAAAGTGTCGATGGACTTCCTCGTGATCGCCGTGCTCCTGATGGCGGTCCGGCTGCGACCGGGGGCGGCCGCGATCCTGGGGTTTGCCACCGGGCTCATCGCCGATTCCCTGACGCCGACGTCGCTGGGCGCGGGCGCGCTGGCGATGACCGTCATCGGGTTCGGCGCATCGTGGCTCAAGGCCGTGTTCTTTGCCGACAACGTGGTGCTCCACGCCTTCTATTTCTTTGTTGGCAAGTGGGCGTATGATGTGGTGTACGTGCTGGCTGAGCGGAACACGAGTTTCCGCGACACGGCGACGCAGCTCCTGCTCTGGTCTCCGCTGGCGGCGGCGCTCACTGCCGTCACCGGGGTGATCGTCATTCTGGCATTCCGGACCACGATGCAGCCGAAGAGGTCGTGAGCTTCCATCCGAACGAAGTCCAGCGGCGCGGCCGCGTGGCGAGTGCGGCAGTCGGGTTGGCCCTGCTGGTGCTCGGCGCCGCGTTCTTTCGCACGCAAATCCTCGAGTACAGCCAGTACGCGCTGCAGTCGGAGACCAACCGGCTGCGCGAGGTACCGCTCCCGGCGCCGCGAGGTGTCATCTACGATCGGCACCGCCTGACGATTGCCGAGAACATACCGGGATACTCGGTTTCGATTCTCAGCAGCGGCCCCGACTCGCTCCGTCTGATGCTGCGTCTCCTGACGAGCGTAGTGCCGCTCGGCGAGGATGAGATCGAATCGGTGGTGCGACGCTACCGTCGCGACCCGGCGCGGCCGGTCGTTGTGCTCCCCGACGCTTCGTTCGAGCAGGTGTCGGTGCTGGAGGAACACCGCACCGAGTTTCCGAGCCTCATCATCCAGGCCTCGCCCAAGCGGTACTACCCGGACGCAGCGGCCGTATCGGCGCTGGTAGGGTACACGGGCGAGATCAGCGAAGCGGAGCTCAACGAGAGCGCATACGCCGGCTACAAGCCGGGCCAGGAGATCGGCAAGGCCGGGCTCGAGCGTGAGTACGAATCGCGGCTGCGGGGACGAGAGGGGTCGCGCTTCGTCGAGGTGGATGCGCGGGGCCGGGTGGTGACCGAAGCGGGGGCGCGCCCGGACCTGCCGCCGGTTCCGGGACCGCCCCTCGACACGCACATCGATCTCGACCTCCAGCGGTTCACCGCCGCGTATTTTGGCGACTCGCTGCGTGGCGCCGCCGTAGCGCTCGAGCCCAAGACCGGCGAGGTGCTGGCGATGGTCAGTGCCCCGGGGTTCGATCCGAACCGATTCGTGGGCGGCATCCCGAAGGACTACTACGCGAGCCTGATCAACGATCCGAGGAAGCCGCTGTTCAACAAGGCGACTCAGGGACTGTATCCGCCCGGCTCCACGTTCAAGCTGGCCACTGCGGTCATGGCCCTCGAGGACGGCGTGGCGACCCTCGACGACCGGATGCCGCAGCCGTGCACCGGCGGATATTACTTCGGCGGCCGGTATTTCCATTGCTGGGATCCGAAGGGACACGGCTTCCTCACGATGTCCGAGGCGATCACCAAGTCGTGCGACGTGTACTTCTACCAGCTTGGTCTGCGGCTGACGCTCGCAAAGATGGTGGCGGGCGGCGTGCAGCTCCGGTTTGGAGACGTGAGCGGCATCGATCTGCCCGTCGAGACCAAGCCGCGCTGGCCCGACGCGGTGAGCTACTTCGACCGCCGATACGGGCCCAACGGTTGGACCAACGCCGTGACGCTCAACCTGGCGATTGGACAGGGCGAGAATTCGCAGACCCTGATCAACATGGCGCGGTTCTATACAGCGCTGGCCACCGATGGCCATGCGGCGACGCCGAGCATCGCCCGTCAGACGGTCGAGCGCCCCAAGATCTTCGACCTGACGCCGGCGCAACTGGACGGGCTGCGCGCGGCGATGGCGAACGTAATCTCCTCCCGCGGCACCGCGGCGAGCGCCCAGGTGCAGGGAGTGGTGATCGCCGGCAAGACGGGGTCGGCGCAGAATGGTCCCAGGAACACCGACGCCTGGTTCGTCGGATTCGCGCCCAGCGAGGACCCGCAGATCGTGGTGGGCGTCCTGCTGGTGGGTGGAGAACACGGCTACCTGGCGGCGCGGGTGGCGTCGAAGATCATCGAGCACTATCTGAAGAGGCCGACCATCGAACCGCCGAGGGTGGAGGGCGAGTGATCCGGAAAGCTGTTGCCGACTATCCGCTGGTCATCATCGCCCTGCTGCTCACGGGATACGGCATCGCGGTGGTGTACAGCGCGGGGCAGACCGATGTCTCGATCGCCGCGGTGGCGGGCGCGTGGAAGCGCCAGCTGATCTGGTTCGCGATCGCCCTGTCGGCGGCCTGGGTCTGCACGCGGGCGTCGGTGCGGTTCTTCGAGTGGGCGGCCCTGCCGGCCTACTTGTTAGGCGTGGCGCTGCTGGCGGTCACCCTGGTGATCGGCAGCGGAGCCGGCACCGCGGCGGGCGTCAAGGGCTGGATCACGATCGGCCACGTACGCCTGGGCCAGCCCTCGGAGCTCGCCAAGCTCACGGTGGCGCTGATGCTGGCCAAGGTGCTGGCGTCGCGCCGCGAGGCGCCGAAATCCCTGGTGGACCTGGTGAAGCCGGCCCTGGTCGTGGCCGTCCCGTGGGTGCTGGTGATGATGCAGCCGGACCTGGGCACCGGCATGGTGTTCCTCGGGATCTTTTTTGCGATGCTGTTCTGGGCGGGAGTCTCGGCGCCGTTGCTGCTGCTGGCGGCATCGCCCGCCATCAGCCTGGTGCTGGCGTTCAGCACGAAGTTGTGGGGGGCGTGGTTCCTGATCTTCGTGGCGATCGTGCTGATGTACAAGCCGTACATGGTGGAGGGCGTGGCGCTGGTGATCGCCAACGTGGTGATGGGCGTGGCGGCGCCGCTGCTGTGGGAGCGCCTCGATGCCTACCAGCAGAACCGGCTGCTGGTGTTTCTCGACCCCGGCCGCGATCCGCGCCAGTCGGGCTATCACATCATCCAGTCGAAGATCGCCATTGGATCGGGCGGCTGGTTAGGCAAGGGCTTCACCGCGGGCACGCAGAAGCGGCTGGCGTTCCTGCCGGAACAGCACACCGATTTCATCTTCGCGGTGGTGGGCGAAGAGCTGGGCTTCATCGGCGTGGCCGTGGCGCTGACGCTGTTTCTGTTCCTGTTTCTGCGCGTGATCCGGGTGGCGACCAGGGCCAACGATTCGTTCAGCAGCCTGCTCGCCTTCGGCCTCGCCGCGAGCTGGTTCGTGCACGTCTTCGTCAACATCGGCATGACGAACCATCTGATGCCCATCACCGGCATCCCGCTGCCGTTCTTCAGCTACGGCGGATCGTTTCTGCTCGCGTGCTGGATCGCGGTCGGCATCCTGGTCCGTATTTCCAGCGAGGGGCGGGGCAAGGCCGGGGAGATGCCGATCGAGCTGTAGGGCGGAAGGACGATCGGGGAGGGAGGGCCTCTGGCCTTTGACCTCTGGCCTTTGACCTGGCCCATGGCCTTTGACCCATGGCCTGCGCCGCTTGGCCTATGGCCTATGGCCTTGTCGCCGCCCATAATCCCTGCATATGGCTTGGTTCCGCAAGGAGAAGAAACCCCGCCGACCGCGCACCGAACGCCTCGAGATCCCGCCCGACGTGTGGGAGAAATGCGAGGCCTGCGGGCACACGGATATCCGCGAGAAGTTCGAGCGCAACCTCAACGTCTGCCCGGAGTGTGATTTCCACAGGCGGCTGCGCGGGACGGACTACGTGCGTCTGCTCATGGACGACAAGGGGTGGACGGAGACCGAGGCCGAAATCCGGTCCATCGATCCGCTCGGGTTCCCAGACTACCCGGCGCGCCTCAAGCGAGCGCGTACGTCGGCGGGCGAGTACGACGCCATTCTCACCGTCGCCGGGACCCTGGGCGAAATGCCGGTGAATCTCGGGGTCATGGATTTCGCGTTCATGGGCGGTTCGATGGGGTCGGTGGTCGGCGAGAAGATATCGCGCCTGGGCCAGCGCTCCCTCGAGCGCAAGCACCCGCTGGTGATCGTCTCGGCGTCAGGCGGAGCGCGCATGCAGGAAGGGGTGCTTTCGCTGATGCAGATGGCCAAGGTCAGCGCGCTCCTCTCCCAGCTGGCCGAGCGGCGCATCCCCTACGTTTCGATTCTCACCAACCCTACCACCGGCGGCGTGAGCGCGAGCTATGCCATGCTGGGCGACGCGGTGCTCGCCGAGCCGGGCGCGGTGATCGGATTCGCGGGGCCGCGGGTGATCAAGCAGACGTTAGGCCAGGACCTCCCCGAGGGATTCCAGACCGCCGAGTTCCTGGTGGACCATGGCATGCTCGACGCGGTGGTGCACCGCCGGGACCTCAAGCAGACCGTGGGGCGGCTGTTGCGCCACATGAGCGGCAAGCCGGCGGTCGCCGGCTGGACCAACGCCTGAGCGCCTACCGCGACGCCCTGGCGTCGCTGTTCGCGCGCACCACCGGCGGCAACCGTTTCGGCCTGGAGCGCACCGAGCAGCTGCTGGCGGTCCTCGGCGATCCGCACCGGCGACTCCGCTCGTTCCACGTAGCCGGAACCAACGGGAAGGGGAGCGTCTGCGCCACCCTGGAGGAGGCGCTGCGCCACCGTGGCCTCCACGTCGGCAAGTACACTTCGCCGCATCTGGTCGATTTCCGCGAGCGCTTCGTGATCGACGGCCGGCCGGTGAGCGAAGACTACGTGACGGAGTTCATCGACCGATGGACACCGGAGGTGGAACGGATCGGCGCCACCTTCTTCGAGGCCACCACGGCGATGGCGTTCGCCGCGTTCGCCGGGGCCGGCGTGGACGCGGCGGTCATCGAGACCGGCCTCGGCGGGCGCCTCGACTCGACCAACGTCGTTAGGCCCGTGGTGGCCGGCGTGACGTCGATCGGCATCGATCATGTGGAGTACCTGGGGAACAGCCGGGACGAGATCGCCGCCGAAAAGGCCGGGATCTTCAAGGCTGGCATCCCGGCGGCGGTGGGCGAGCGCGACCCGGCGGTGGCCCGCCTGCTGAGCGACCTCGCCGGGCGCGCCGGCGCGCGCCCGGTCGCGAGCGTGTGGCGTGACCTCGCCCCCCGCGACATCGCGGTCGGCGACGATGGCACCCGCTTCACCCTTGCCGTGGACGGCGCTCCCGCCGCCTTTCACACGCCCCTGATCGGTGCGCATCAGGCCTCGAATACCGCGCTCGCTCTGCTCATGCTGCAACTGTCAGGAGCGCCATTCTACGGGGGACCGGCGGAGTTTCGCGAGGCGCTCCCCGCCGTGCGGCTGCCCGGTCGTTTCCACCGGCACGACTCATTCATCTTCGACGTGGCCCACAACCCCGATGGGGCGACCGTACTCGCCGCCACGCTGGACGCGGTGCGCGTCCGTCGGCCAATGGTGGTTCTGCTGACCGTGCTGGCCGACAAGGATTGGCGAGGCCTCATGTCTGCGCTGGCGCCGGCGGTCGACGTCTTCCTTGTCACGAACGCGCCTTCGGCGCCAGCCAGCCGGGCGTGGTCGGCGGCCGATGCCGGCGCGTTCGCCCGCGGGCAGGGGTGGGCGACGGTGGTCGACGAAGACTTCGACAGCGCCCTTGCCCTCGCTCCGCGCCTCGGCCAGACCGTGCTCGTGACCGGATCCTTTCACACCGTGGGTGATGCGATGGCTCGCTTGCAGGTCGATCCGCTGGCTCGCTAGCTTTCAACATGTCAGCGGGAGCGCTCCCCGGATTTCGCGATTTTTTCCCTTCCGACCTCGCCGAACGAGACCATCTGTTCGGCGTGTGGCGTGATGTTGCCAGGCGCTTCGCCTTCGTGGAGTACGACGGCCCTCCGCTCGAACCGCTGGAGCTCTACACCAGGAAGAGCGGAGACGAGATCGTAGGGCAGCTCTACAATTTCACAGACAAGGGCGGCCGCGAGGTTGCCCTGCGCCCAGAGATGACACCGACTTTCGCGCGCATGGTGTCGGCCCGCGCCAATGCGCTCCGGAAACCCGTCCGCTGGTTCTCCATTCCCCAGCTGTTCCGGTACGAGCGGCAGCAACGCGGCCGTCTGCGCGAGCACTTTCAGCTCAACGTGGACATCGTGGGAGAGACGGACGTCGCGGCGGACGCCGAGCTGCTGGCGGTGGCCATCGAGATCATGCGCGGGTGCGGGCTCACGCCCGACGACGTGGTGGCTCGCGTTTCCGATCGCCGGCTGCTGACCGCGCTCCTCCGCCGGCGGGGCGTGCCTGACGAGAGCGTGCCGGCGGCCTTTGCCGCGATCGACAAGGTGCAGCGCGACCCTCTCGACGTGCTGGTGGGCCGGCTGGTGAAGGCCGGGCTGTCGGCTGCCACCGCCGCCGGTATTCTCGACGCGGCCGCGCGGTCGGACCGCGCGGCGCTCGTAGACGAACTGGCTTCCGACGATGAGGCCGCGGCCGCGCTGAGCCGGCTCGACCGCTACTTCGCGCTGCTCGCAGCACACGGGCTCCAGGACTGGGTGCAGTTCGACCTCACCATCGTGCGCGGGCTCGCGTACTACACCGGCATCGTCTTCGAACTGTTCGATCGCAAGGGCGAGTTTCGCGCGATCTGCGGCGGCGGACGGTACGACACCCTGTTGCAGGACCTGGGAGGGGTCGATCTTCCCGCATTGGGGTTCGGCATGGGCGACGTGGTCCTCTCGGAGCTGCTGCGAGCACGCGGGCTGGCGCAGGCGCCGGAACGGAGTCCCGATTTCTGGATCGCGTACAACGCGCCGGATCAGATGCCGGTTGTCGTGTCGATGGCGGCGCAACTGCGTCGGGCGGGGGCCGCGGTGGAGTACTCGTTGCGGGAGCAGACGCTCTCGCGGCAGATGAAGGCGGCGTCGCAGCGGGCGGTGCCGCGCGTCCTGATCGCCGGCAGCAGTGCCGGTGACGTGGTCGTGAAGTCTCTCACTGATGGAAGCCAGCAGACAACGACGCTGGAGGTGGTTCTGCGAACATGGCAGGAGATGGCCGGATCGACGGCAGATCGACCGTGACGCTCGCGCACCCATCGTACCACCCGGGTGCTGGAGCCATCGCGCGCGAGGCGTGGAGTCGCGCGGATCGAGACGCATGCGGTTCTCCGGATCCGGGACGGATGCCGAGCCACACACCGACTTCCTCCCATCTCCCAATCTCCCATGTCAGACGATAGGAAACTCACCACCCGCGCAGCCGACTTCGCCGCCTGGTACAACGAAGTGGTGCTCCGCGCCGAACTGGCGGACTACTCTCCGGTCCGCGGCTGCATGGTCATCCGGCCTAACGGGTACGGCATCTGGGAACGGATGCAGCGCGCGCTCGACGCCATGTTCAAGGCCACCGGGCACCAGAACGCCTATTTCCCTCTGTTGATCCCCGAGAGCTTCCTGCACAAGGAGGCCGAGCACGTCGAGGGATTCGCGCCCGAGGCCGCCGTGGTGACGCACGGCGGCGGCCAGAAGCTCGCCGAGCCGCTCGTCATCCGCCCGACGTCCGAGACGATCATCTATGCGATGTACGCCAAGTGGGTGCAGAGCTACCGCGACCTCCCCATCCTGATCAACCAGTGGGCCAATGTGGTGCGCTGGGAAATGCGCACCCGGCTGTTCCTGCGTACGCTGGAGTTCCTCTGGCAGGAGGGACACACGGCGCACGCCACCCATGCCGAGGCGGAAGCGGAAGCTCGCCTGATCCTCGACCTGTATCGCGAGTTCATGGAGCAGTGGATGGCCATGCCGGTGGTGACCGGGCTCAAGACCGATTCCGAACGCTTCGCCGGTGCGCTGCGCACCTATGCGTGTGAAGCCATCATGCAGGACAACAAGGCCCTCCAGGCCGGCACCTCGCACGATCTCGGTCAGAACTTCTCCAGGGCATTCGACCTCAAGTTCCAGAGCGAGAGCGGGAGCATCGAGCATGCCTGGAACACCAGTTGGGGCGTCTCCACACGTCTGGTGGGCGGACTGGTGATGACGCACGGTGACGACAACGGCATGCGGATGCCGCCGCGTCTGGCGCCGATCGAGGTCGTGATCGTTCCCATCTGGAAGAGCGACGCCGAACGGGCACGCCTCATGGAAGTGGCCGATCGGGTTCGGAGCGACCTGACCAACTGGGGCGGCCGCGGCGATGACCGGATCCGCGTGTGGATCGACGGCCGCGATGGAGTAAAGCCCGGCGCCAAGTACTATGAGTGGGAGCTCCGTGGGGTGCCGCTGAGGCTGGAGATCGGCCCCCGCGACCTGGACAAGGGATCGTGCATGGCAGCTCGCCGCGACACGCGCGACAAGATGTCGATCGGCTTGTCTGCCGTCGCCGGCGACGTCACCGGACTGCTGGAGCAGATCCAGCACGACATGCTGGCAGCCGCCCGCGCGCGCGCGGACGCCAACACCGTTCGCGAGCCCATCACCTATGACCGCTTCCGCGAGATCATGGACGGCGACGGTGCCTTCGTCTACGCCGGCTGGTGCGGCGACCCGGAGGTGGAGGCCAAGGTGAAGGAAGAAACGAAAGCCACCATTCGCGTCATTCCGGACGAGGACTTCCGGTCGCGTGAGGCGCCGAAGACGTGCCTCTACACCGGTCGGCCGGCACAATTCGAGGTCGTGTGGGCGAAAGCGTATTGACCGGCGGTCTGGAGCGCCACAGCGGCACGCTCTCCTGTGAGGGCGTGTCGCTCGCCGCGGTGGCGGACGCCGTCGGCACCCCGGCGTACGTTTACTCTTCGGCGAGCATCCGGGAGCAGTATGCCCGTTTGAGCGAGGCGCTGGCGGGGGTGCCCCACCGGGTGCACTACTCGCTCAAAGCCAACGGCAATCGCGCGCTGCTGGCGCTTCTCCGATCGCTCGGCTCGGGCGCCGACGTGGTTTCGGGAGGCGAGCTCTTTCGTGCGCTCCGGGCCGGATTCTCACCAGCGGACATCATTTTCGGCGGAGTGGGCAAGTCGCCGCGCGAGCTTGGCGAGGCGCTCGACGCGGGGATCCTGCTCTTCAACGTCGAGTCGGCGGATGAGCTTCGACTGCTCGACCGCATGGCGGCGCAACGTGGCGTCACGGCGCCGGTGGCCCTGCGGATCAACCCCGAGATCACCGTGGGGAGTTTTCACAGCTACACCACGACGGGAGAGCGGGGACGCAAGTTCGGGATCCCGTGGGATGAGGCCGCGGCCGCAACGCGCCTCTCGCAGGAACTGCGTCACATCCGGCTGCTTGGCCTGGACATGCACGTGGGATCCCAGCTCTCGCGGCTGGAGGCGTACGAGCACGGGTTGTCGCGAATGCTGGAGCTCTGTTCGGCCACACGCGCGCTGGGCGTGGAGTCGCTGCGATATCTGGACATCGGCGGTGGCCTTGCCGTGCCGTATGAGGCGGAACTGCCGCCCGACCTCGCCGAGTTCGGGCGCATCGTGCGGTCGGCGGCCCACGCGACCGAACTGGCGATTCTCGTGGAACCCGGTCGTTTTCTCGTGGCTGGCGCCGGCATCCTCCTCACCCGCGTCCTCTACCGCAAGCGCAGCGGTGGACGCGAGATCGCGGTCACCGACGCGGGGATGACGGAGTTGCTGCGCCCGTCGCACTACCAGGCCTATCACCGGATCGAGCCGCTGGTCGCGCGAACGGGTCTCGTCCGCCTGGACGTCGTGGGGCCGGTGTGCGAGAGCGGCGACTTTCTGGCCCTCGACCGCGAGATGAGCGACGTCCAGACTGGCGATGTGCTGGCCGTGCACACGGCCGGCGCATACGGCTACGCCATGGCGTCCAACTACAACGCGCGGCCGCGGGCGGTCGAGGTGCTGGTGGAAGGCGACCGGTTCGCCGTCACGACAGACCGCGAAGACTACGACGACCTCGTGCGGCTCGAGCGCGACGTCCTCGAATGGAGGATGGGCGGATGATCGTAGGGCTGATGGCCGATTCGCACGACCGGCTTCCCGCCATCGACTCGCTGCTGCGCGAGATGATCGCGCGGGGCGCCAGCTTCGTTCTGCACGCCGGAGATTATTGCGCGCCGTTCGCGCTCCGTCCGTTTCTGGAGCATAACGTCGCAATGGCCGGCGTCTTCGGACGCAACGACGGCGACCACGAGGGGCTGATCTCGACGGCCGCGTCGGGCTTCGGCATCGAGCTCTTCGAATCGCCCCACAGCATCGAGGTCGGCGGCGAGCACATTCTGCTGGTGCACGATCTGGGCGACGTGCGCGAGGCGTCGATCGGCAATCACGCCATCGTGGTGCACGGCTCCACGCATCGCACCGAGATGAAGACGCGGGGCGATACCCTGGTGGTGAACCCGGGTGAAGCGTGCGGCTGGTTGCACGGCGCCCCATCGGCCGCGGTACTCGACCTGGACAGCAAGCGCGTGGAGTTCTTCACGCTCCCCGGGGGAGGGAATCCGTGATCGATCCGACCGACGCAAGCCGGATCCTGATCATCGACTACGGTTCCCAGTACACCCAGCTCATTGCGCGGCGCGTGCGCGAGGCCCGCGTGTACTCGGAAATCCATCCGCCCTCGGTCACGCTCGACTGGATCAGGTCGTGGCATCCAACCGGCATCATACTGAGCGGGGGCCCGAACTCGGTATACGACGAAGGCGCGCCCGGCGCCGACCGCGGGATTCTCGACGTGGCCCCGGTGCTGGGCATCTGTTACGGCATGAACCTGATCGCGCAGCTCGAGGGCGGGCACATCGCGCCGGCACATCAACGCGAGTATGGGCGTGCGCAACTCGAGATCACGCGTCCGGATGGGCTTTTCGCCGGATTTGCACCCCACGAGCTGACCCAGGTCTGGATGAGCCACGGCGACCTCGTGGACCGGCTGCCCGACGGCTACCTCGCAAGCGCCCGAAGCGACAACAGTCACTTCGCGGCCTATCGCCACGAGACGCGGCCGATCTTCGGCGTGCAGTTCCATCCCGAGGTCGCCCATTCACTGCGGGGGAAGGACGTCATTTCCAATTTTCTGTTCGCCGTCTGCCGCGCGCGCCCCACGTGGACGCCGGGGGCGTTCATTGCGGAGGAGTGCGAGAAGGTCGGGACCAGGGTAGGCGACCGTCGCGTCATATGTGGCCTGTCCGGCGGGGTCGATTCGTCGGTGGCCGCCGCGCTCGTGCACCGCGCCGTGGGCGACCGGCTCACCTGCATCTTCGTCGACACCGGCCTCCTCCGGCTCCACGAACGCGAGCAGGTGGAGCGGACGTTTCGCGCCAACCTCGGCATCGATCTGCGCACCATCGATGCCGAGGAGCGTTTTCTGTCAGCGCTCGCCGGCGTCGAGGAGCCGGAGCGCAAGCGGACCATCATCGGCCACACGTTCATCGACGTCTTCGAGGAGGCGTCCCGGGACGTGGGCGACGACGTGGATTTCCTCGTGCAGGGCACGCTGTATCCGGACGTGATCGAAAGCTTCTCGCCGCGCGGCGGGCCATCGGTGACGATCAAGACGCATCACAACGTGGGCGGCCTCAAGCCAGGAATGAAATTCACGCTGATCGAACCGTTGCGCGAGCTCTTCAAGGACGAAGTGCGCAACGTGGGGCGTGAGCTCGGCCTGCCGGACGAGATGGTAGGTCGGCATCCATTCCCCGGGCCCGGCCTCGGCATCCGCATCCTTGGCGACGTGACGCGCGAGAAGCTGGACGTGCTGCGCCAGGCGGACGCGATCTACCTCGAGGAGATCCGGGGCGTCTCGCTGTACGACGAGATCTGGCAGGCGTTCGCGGTTCTGCTGCCGGTGCGCTCGGTGGGCGTGATGGGAGATTACCGCACCTATGACAACGTGGTGGCGTTGCGCGCGGTCACCAGCACCGACGGCATGACGGCCGACTGGTTCCCCTTTCCGCACGAGGTGCTGGCGCGCATCTCGAGCCGCATCATCAACGAGGTGAAGGGGGTGAACCGCGTAGTCTACGACGTGAGCTCGAAGCCGCCGGCCACGATCGAGTGGGAGTAGGGGTCGCGGCCCAGTCGCAAGACGCTCGACTCATCGAAGGATATCGCGTCGCCCGGTCGCGACAGACGCGACTCTCCAACGCAGGTCTTCGCGCACCTGCCCGGCGCGTACGCCGTTACACGCCCTTTTCTTCCAGCAGCTTCAGAAACTGCCCCGGCTCGCTGAGCTGAAGCAGGCGCTCGGGAACGTCGGGCTCCTTGCTGAACTGGGCGATTTTCCCCAGCACGGGGAGATACTGGTTCGAGACCTCGAGCGGCGGGGCGACGATCAGGAAAAAGAACTTCACCGGCTTCTCGTCGATCGCCTTGAAGTCCACGCCGTTCGGTTTTCTGCCGAACGCAACGCGTAGCCGGGTCACCACCAACGATCGACAGTGCGGGATGGCAATGCTACGCCCGATGCCCGTCGAGCCGAGGTTCTCCCGCCGTTTCAGCATCTTGAAGAGCGTCGCTTCGTTCTTCTCGTCAAGCTTGAGCAGGCCGATCAGCTCCCGGAGGACATCGTCCTTCGACGTCCCCTCGAGCTCGAGCTTGATGGCGTCTTCCGTGAAGAACTCGCGAAGTTCCATGGGGAGGGGCGTCGGGAGTCCGGAGCCCGGAGTCCAGAGGTCGGGGGAGCGAATCGATGGCGAACAGAACGGCCGCGGCGGTCTCTCGCCACTCGGCGGCGCAACATACCGCATCGCCCCAAGTCGTGTCAAACCTTCGCGTTGCAGCGTTTTCCGCGCTCCGTTAGCTTCCCGACCATGCCTTGGCCGTTTGCCGTCGCGCACGACGTGCCGCTCTATCTCGCTCCGATGGCTGGAGTCTCGGAATCCCCCTTCCGGCGCCTCTGTCGCGCATTCGGCGCAGACGTTGTCGTTACGGAATTCCTGTCCGCCGAGGGAATCCGGCGCGAGAATCCGGCCACCATCGAGAAGCTGCGATTCGGCGCCGACGAACGACCCATCGGCGTCCAGATCTTCGGGTCCGAGCCGGATGCGATGCGTGAGGCCGCGGAACTGGTCACCGACGTGTTTGAGCCGGAGTTCATCGACATCAACTTCGGGTGTCCGGTGAAGAAAGTGGTGCGGCGCAATGGCGGCTCCGGGTGCCTGAAGGATCTCGATCTTGTCGAACGGGTGATCCGGGCGGTTATCGCGGGAACGCATCTCCCCGTCACAGTCAAGATCCGCAGCGGCTGGAACGAGGAGCAGCGCGACCCGGTCGCGATCGGGCTTCGCTGTCAGGACGCCGGCGCGCGCGCGCTCGCGCTGCACCCGCGCACCCGCACGCAGATGTACACCGGCGCGGCGGCCTGGGAGGAGATCGCGGCGGTAAAGAACACGCTGTCGATTCCGGTCATCGGCAATGGCGACATCAGGACCGCCGAGGACGCCGTACGCCTCCAGCGCCTGACGCGGTGCGACGGCATCATGGTGGCGCGCGGATCGTTCGGTCAACCGTGGATCTTCGATCAGACGCGGGCACTGCTGGCGGGCCGGCCGGCACCCGCCGCGCCGCCGGTCGAAGATCGCTTCGCCATTGCGCTCCGGCACGCCCGCATGGCGGACGCCTATGAACCGGACCGTCGCGGCGCGGCCATCGAGTTCCGCAAGCACCTCGGCTGGTACGTGAAGGGGCTCCCGGGGTCCGCCGACCTGCGCCGGCGCCTTCACGCGATCGAGTCGCTGGGCGAGATCGAGGGGATCTTCGAGGACTATCTCGCCATCCGGGACACGTTCAACGACGCCGAGCCCGGCCAGCGTCCCGAAGCCGAGGCCGGGGCGGCCGTCGCGTGAGGCGGGATCGCGTCCTGACGCTGTTGCGCCAGGTCGCTGAGGGGACCATGCCGGCCGAAGAGGCCCTGCGGCAGCTATCGTTCGAGCCGTTCGAGTCGATCGACTTCGCCACGATTGACCACCATCGCGCGCTCCGGCACGGATATCCGGAGGTGGTCTTTGGAGAAGGCAAGACGCCGCACCAGACCGTGGCGATCGCCGAGCGGACCGCGGCGCGCGGCGGAGGCTTCCTCGTCACGCGGGCGGGCGCGGAAACGCGCGACGCGCTCGTGGCCCGCTTCCCCGATGCACGAGTGAACGTCGTGGGACGCATCGTTTCTCTTCCCGGCGAAGCGAGTCCGCCGCCTGGCGAAGGGAGAATCCTGATCGTCACTGCCGGCACGAGCGACGAGCCCGTGGCGGAGGAGGCCGCCGAGACCGCATTCGCGATGGGCGACCAGGTGCAGCGTCTCAAGGACGTGGGGGTCGCCGGCCTGCATCGCCTTCTCGCCCATGGCGAAGAGCTCTCGTCTGCCGCCGTCATCATCGTGGTGGCCGGCATGGATGGCGCGCTGCCTTCCGTGGTGGGAGGGCTCGTCGGCTGTCCGGTGATCGCGGTCCCGACGAGCGTTGGCTACGGCGCCTCGCTGGGCGGACTCAGTGCGCTCTTCACCATGCTCACGTCGTGCGCGTCGGGGGTGACAGTGGTGAACATTGACAACGGATTCGGCGCGGCGATGGCGGCAGCGCGCATCACGCGCGGCACGGTGAAGCGCTGAGATTGTCAGCTGTGGGGACGATTGGGCGGTCGGGAGACTTCTGAAGCGCCGTACAGTGATTCGGGAGACGATCAGCGGCCGGAGCTCGGCGCTGAGAGACCAGAAGGCGGCGACCGGGGGTCGGAGCCGGTGCAAACCGACCTGCGTGTGAAGCGATGGGCGCAGCAAGGGGCTGGGATAGAACACATTGCGGCGGGACGATTTGACTGACGCACCTCAAGTGACTTCGAGCTTCGTGCTCGTTGACCGTGGTGCCCAGCCTCGCTAGGTTGCTGGAACAGCATTACGGGGGCGACCTGGCTTCGACGGGGTCGGTGAAGCCGTGGCTGCGTGCCCAGGTCCTGAGCCCTGGTAAAACTCTCGGGAAAATCACAACTGCCAACAACAACTTGGCCCTGGCTGCGTAACGCTTAACGCGTTCACGCACCTGCCCTCGAGGAAGCCCGCCCGAGGCGGCTTCGCGGGTATCGCAATATCGGGATAGCGGGGCGTCGCGCCTTCCGGCGTCTCGCGAAAATCAAGAGGGCTCGTTCGGGAATCGGCGGCTCACCGGCCAGTTCCTGAAGACAATGAATGGAGAGCTACGCACGTAGACGCTGTGGTAGATCCAGTCTCGGACCGGGGTTCAACTCCCCGCGCCTCCACTCGCAGGAATTGCACGCGCCGACGGCGCCCAGATCGGGCGCCGTTGGCCGTTTGGGGAGAGTGGTGAAGCCCTGCCGATCAGCCAGACCAGATCGGCCCGGTCGATGTGGACTTTGCTGCGCGCGAGTCACGGCGCGCGCCCTGATCATCGAGGCGACGGGCTGATCGCCCAGTCCCAGAGCACCGCGGCCCGCGCCACCACATCGGGCACGTCTCGCGCCAACAGATAGCCGTGGGTCACAAGGTCCCTCGCCGCCTTCTCGATCCTCGCCATGTAGTCGTCCTTGTTCGGGTAGCGCTCCTCGATCGAGAGACGCGGATCGCCATTGCGGTGGCGCTCGACGCGTGTGCGGGCGAACGGGATGTACGAGCCGATCTCACCCGCCAGGTGTTCCGGAGCCCCGATACTGGCGTCCCGGTAGTTCCAGCCGAAGAACGTGCCGAGCGGGACGGCGAGTTCCGGAATACGAACGCCTGCGCGGTCGTTGCCGTCGGCATCTACGGCCGGCACGAGGACCGCGAATGGGGCGCCGATCTTCGGTGGCTCGTTGTCGACGATGCCGCGCGACCAGTTGGGGCCGAAGTCGAGCCGATACGTGATGAGTTGCGGTGGCGGAAAGCGATATCCGGGTATCGCGGGCCATCCACCGCGTTGGCGAGGCACCAGCGTGCCATCGGCAATCTGCGGATAGCGGCTCGCCGGCGGGTCGATGTCGTCGGTGACCCAGCGGTCCATGGCGTCGAACAGGCTGCGCACCACCGGACGGGGATCGAGCGGATTGAGCGCGGCCTGCCCGACCAGTGTGCCGGACCGGTGCGAGGTGGGCGGACGGGGACCGATGATGTGCGGCGCCGACGAGATGAAGTACAGACGGACATTCGCCGGTACAGCGACGTCCCGCGCGCCCGTCACGTCCGTGTGCAGCAGGGACCCGGCGCGATTCCAGTACTCCGAGCCCGAGAGGATGTGGAAGACCTTGGGCGCTGTGCCGCTCCGGTCGGCTCGCGCCAGCAAGCCGTCGGTCTCGCCGGTGAGCGGGTCGGTCTCGAGGCCATCCGTGAACGGGAACATGTCCACGGGGAAAAGAATGTTGTAATGCTCCAGCGCGTCGCGCGACGCCTGCGCGAAGCGATGATTGAACGACCCGCGGCCGGCACCGCCGCGCTCGTCGATCACGCCGTCGAAGACCCGCCGCCCCTGCGCGTCGGCGTTGAAACCCTGGTAGAGAAAGTGGCGGAGGAATCGACCGCTCTGCGATCCTCCCCAGGCGAGCGCGTAGCGAATCGTGGGCAACGGATTCGCAGGCCCCTTCTCGTACTTGAAGAAGCTGATGATGTCTCGCGTGCCGGCAAGTCCAACGCCCACAACACGCGGATCTCGGGCCCGGTAGACGACATCGTAGATCATCCCCGGCTCGAATCCGCCGTCGAGGCTCACGCTCCAATCGCCGACGAATCGCCACTTCTCATGTGGCACCACCTGCGGCGAATCCGTCCGGTTCGCACGCACGGTCATCACGTTATCGGGGCTCCGCGGATCGAGCACCGGATATCCCTTGTGCCCGCGATCGGCCAGCGACTCGGTGTCCGCACGGATATCGGGAATGAAGTTCCCGCGTACCAGTCCGGTGATCTGGCGGCCATCCTCGGTCGCGATCGGCATCTCCATCCGCATGCGCCCGTCAGGCACGTCCCACTGCCACCCCATCCAGAGCAGCGAGAACCCCCGCTCCATGAGCCACGCGTCCCCGAACTGCGCCTCGGTGGACGGATCGGTCGAGCCCGTCGCTTTCTGAAACGTGACCAGCATGCCCTTGCCGCCACGATTCCCGACCTCGTAGAAGAGCCGTCCGTTGCCGTTCTCCGGATCGACGGGCTTGAGGAGATAGAAGTCGGCGGTAACCACCACCCGGCCATCCGCGTTGCGCGGGGCCAGCGGCAGATCGACGATCATCGCATTGGCGGGAAGTCCCGGGTCGAACTGGAACTCCACCGTCCCGATCAGCTTCTCGTAGGCTCCCGCGGCGCCGAACGCGCGGCTGCCGAGCACGGGCTCGCGCCGGTCAACGTGGAGACGCACCGATTGCGACCGGCCCGCCGTCGCGGCGATGAGGGTCATGAACGCGCCTAACGAGACAGTGCGCATGGCGGCCTGGAGGCGGGACCGGAGGTGTATCACGAACGGGAAGGGGATGCACTCCATAACGTACCGACGTCGCGCATCATGGGAAGGCGGCTCTCCTCCGGCCTCTCGGGCGTTGAAGGCGGTGGGGCTCGCGCGTACGTTTGCCTCTCCTGATGGTCCCTCGCATCGCCCCTCTCTCGTGACCACCACCGCCGACGCGCTGCGCCGGAGCCTCTCGGACAGCTACCGGATCGAGCGCGAGCTCGGCGCGGGCGGCATGGCCACGGTCTACCTCGCGCATGACCTAAAGCACGACCGCCAGGTCGCCATCAAGGTGCTGCGCCCGGAGCTGGCCGCGGTCATCGGGGCAGAGCGATTCCTCGCCGAGATCAAGACGACGGCGAACCTCCAGCATCCGCACATTCTCCCGCTTCACGACTCGGGCGAGGTGAACGGCACCGTCTACTACGTGATGCCGTACGTGGAAGGCGAATCGCTTCGCGACCGACTCACACGGGAGAAGCAGCTCCCTATATCCGACGCCGTGCGTATCGCCACCGAAATCGCCTCGGCGCTCGATTACGCGCATCGGCACGGCGTGATTCATCGCGACATCAAGCCCGAGAACATCCTGCTGCACGACGGCGCGGCGCTGGTCGCCGATTTCGGTATCGCCCTGGCGGTGAGCCGGTCCGATGGCGCCAGCCGGATGACCGAGACCGGGCTGTCGCTGGGCACGCCCACCTACATGAGCCCCGAGCAGGCCATGGGCGAGCGGGACCTCGACGCGCGCACCGACGTGTACGCCCTCGGCGCGATGCTGTACGAGATGCTGCTCGGGGAGCCGCCGTTCACCGGTCCCACGGCGCAGGCCATCGTGGCCAAGGTGATGACGGAGAAGCCGGCGCCGCTGGCGGCGCGGCGTGAGCGCATTCCGGCATACGTCGAGGACGCCGTGCTCACCGCCCTCGAGAAGCTCCCCGCCGACCGATTCCACTCCGCGGCGGAATTCGCGGGCGCCATTTCCGGAGCGACCACGACTCCGGCCCCGCGTGATCGGTCGCGTCCGCCGCTTGGCGGGCGGCGCGCGCTTCGCTCGTGGCAGTGGCCCGTCGCCGGATTGGTGCTGCTGGCGATTGGTCTCGTGGCCGGTTGGACCTTGAAGAGCCGCGCCGGCGGAAACGCGCGCCGTGACGTGACGCGTTTCGCCCTCGCGATGGGGCAGCCGGGCGGCAGCTCGATCTACCTCGACCTGTCTCCCGACGGTCGGCGCATCGCGCTCAGCGGCGAAATCGGCCCCGACCAGCAGGGCGTGCTGGTACGGAATCTGGCGTCGAGCGACGTGGTCCGCATCGCCGGCACCGACGGGGGCCGGCTTGCGACCTTCTCGACCGACGGCGAGTGGCTCTCGTTCAACCGGGATCACGTGCTGCTCAAGGTACCGTCGCGCGGCGGCCCGAGCGTGACCCTCAGCGAGGATGCCCTCGATGGCGGGGCCTGGATGCCCGACGGGTCCATTGTCTACACGCGCGCGAGTGACTTCGGCCTCTCCAGCATTGCGTCGTCAGGCGGGCAGTCGCGGTCGCTGACCTCGCTGGACGTCGCGCGCGGCGAGTGGGCGCACTGGCGGCCGCAGCCCCTGCCCGGGGGCCAGGTCGCCCTGTTCACGAACTACGCGATTCCCATCGGACGCTCGCGGATCGAGACGATCGACCTTCGCTCCGGCGCGCGTACGGTCGTGCAGGAGAATGCGGTCAACGGACGGTACGCGCCGGGCGGCCACCTGCTCTTCGTTCGCGACGGGACCGTGTTCGCGATCGCATTCGACCCCGGCACACTCACCACCTCCGGTGACGCGGTGCCCGTGCTGGAAGACGTGTTCTGGAATCCGACGCTGGGACAGGCGGCCTACGCCGTCGCCCCTGACGGTACGCTGGCCTACGTCAGCGCGACGGCCTGGGCAACTCAGGCGCGGGTGCTCTGGGTGGATCGCGATGGACGGGAGCGGGACGCTCTGCCAACTCCAGGGAAGTATTCGGAACCGCGGCTGTCGCCCGACGGCAGGTGGATCGCGGTCACGATTCGCGAGGCCTATCCGACGCTGGGATTCTTCGAGGTCGGACGGGGGATCCTCACCACGGTGGAAGGACACCCCGGCGCGGTGTTCAGCGCGGTATGGGCGCCGGACGGTCGGAGCGTGCTCTGTTCGTGGGAGGCGCGCGCCTACGACATCTACTCCGTTCGTGCCGACAACAGCGTGCCTCCACGCGCGGTGGTCGAGAGCCCCTACGACAAGAACCCGACGAGCATCTCGCCAGCCGCCGGTCTCATGGTGTATGTCGAAACGGTGCGCCGCGATAATCGGATCATGCTGGCGCCGCTCGATGGCCGCCGGCCACCGTGGCAGCTGGATTCCACGGCAAGCGGTAACCAACCGGCGCTCTCGCCCGACGGTCGCTGGGTGGCGTTTGCGGCGGAGGCCCGCGGCCGCGAGGAGGTCTTCGTTCGTGCGACCGACGGATCAGGGGCCCGGATTCAGGTATCCATCGCCGGCGGCACCGAGCCACGATTTTCGCGGGGGGGCCGGGAGATCGTGTTCCGGCACGGGGATGCCATGATGTCCGTGGCCGCAGATCCGGCGGCGGGGAGCTTCTCCGCGCCGGTTGTGCTCTTTCGCGGACCGTACGACCACGCGACCACGATTGACGTGCATCGATATGATGTTTCCCCGGACGGCAATCGGTTCCTCATGGTGAAGCCGGTAGAGCGCCCGGACGCGCTCCCGATCGTGGTGGTCCTCAACTGGGTGGAGGAGCTGAAAACCAGAATGGCGCGGTAGGCCCGTTCGACGAGATGACCACGACCCTCCTCATCGCCAGCTACTTCGAGCCCGACCTGGTGGAACAGATACGCCGGGTCGATGCGCGACTCGACGTAGTGTACGTCCCCGACCTGCTGGCACCGCCGCGATATCCCGCCGACCACCACGGAGCACCGTTCGTGCGCACCCCGGAGCAGGAGTCCGAATGGCGACGACTGCTCGCCCGCGCCGACATCCTCCTCGACTTCGATCGCGCCAACGCCCCCGATCTCGCCGTGTTGGCGCCCAACGTGGTGTGGATCCAGGCCACCAGCGCCGGCATCGGTGAATACGTACGACGGATGGGCTACGCCGCATCCATGCCGCGCACGGTGTTCACCACAGCGAGCGGCGTGCACGCGCAGCCGCTTGCCGAGTTCTGCTTCATGGTGATGTGCGCCTTCCACAAGAAGCTCCTCATGACCCTGCGCGACCAGCGGCGGAGACATTGGGAGCGCTTCGCGGGCACGGATCTGCGCGGACAAACCCTCGTCATCGTTGGCGTCGGACACGTCGGATCGGAAGTGGCGCGGATCGGCAAGGCGTTCGGCATGCGCGTGCTTGGCGTGAAGCGCTCGCCATCGACAATGGCACCAGCCGACCTGCAACTCGACGGGCTGTTTGGCCCCGCCGACCTGCATCGCGTGCTGGCGGAGGCCCGGAACCTGGTGCTGATTGCGCCGCACACTCCGGAGACGGAGCGCATGATCGGGGCGCCCGAACTGGCGCTCCTTCCTGAGGGGGCGGTCTTCATCAACATCGGACGGGGCGCGCTGGTGGACGAGAACGCCCTCATCGAAGCCCTTCGTTCCGGCCGCCTGCTCGGCGCCGGACTGGATGTCTTTCAGGAGGAACCGCTGCCGCCGTCGAGTCCCCTCTGGCAAATGGAGAACGTCATCGTCAGTCCGCACTCGGCCAGTACCTCCGACCGGGAGAACGCCCGCATCACGGATCTCTTTTGCCGGAATCTGCGCCTCTTCCTCGACGCACAGCCCCTCCTGAACCGGCTCGACACGAGCCTCGGGTTCTAGTCATGCTGACGCCAGTGCTGCCCCAAACCAGCCCTGGCGAGGCAGGAACTCGCTTCGCTCCTGATCGCCGCGCCGCGCAGCGCGCACACACGTGACGAACCCGGTTCTGATCCTGTTCGTGCTCGCCGCGGTGGTCCTCGCGGCACTCTGGCTGGAAGATCACCTGCGACCATTCAGGAAGATCGGCGCGGCGGCAACGGCCATCCTCCTCGCGCTCACACTCTCCAATCTCGGTCTGATTCCCGGCGAGTCACCGGTCTACGACTTCCTGCTGGGGCAGGCGGTGATCGCCGGCATCGTTCTCATTCTCCTCAGCGTGAACCTGGGTTCGATCCGCGATGCCGGCGCGCCGATGCTGGCGGCGTTCGCGATCGGCGCCGTGGGCTCCGGTCTCGGCGCCGTGATCATGGCGCGGGTGGTCAGCGCCTCCATCGGCAGTGACGCATGGAAGCTCTCGGGCCAGTTCGCAGCCACGTACATCGGCGGCGGAATGAACTTCGCGGCGGTAGGTCAGCAGTTGCAGACGCGGAGCGATCTCTTCACCGCCGGCATTGCAGCCGACGTGATCGTCACCGCCATCTGGCTGGTTGCCTGCCTGGTGATTCCCGAACTCGTCGCGCGCGGCCGCCAACCAAACACCCCGATACCGCAAACTGCGACCCCCGGGCCCGCAGCCCGGGCGCCCGGCGCACCGGATGGCGCGCAGCCAGCTACGCCGCCGTTGGTCGCCACCGGAGAGGTCGGAGTCGCTGCCATCGGTCTGGATGCGCAACTCCAGAGCAGCGGCGTTCCACTGACGCTCAGAGACTTCGCCGGATTGTCGAGCCTGACGCTGGGCATCATGTGGCTCTCCGACATGCTGGCGTCGCTCCTGCCGGGCGTGCCGAAGATCATCTGGCTGACCACGCTGGTGCTGGTGGTCGCCCAGCTGCCGGTCATCCGGAAACTCTCGGGCAGCGTCGTGATGGGAAACTTCCTGCTCCTGTTGTTCCTCGCGAGCAACGGCGCCAAGTCGGTGATCTCGCACATCGTCGATGTCGGCCCCGCGATCTTCTACTTCGCTGCTGGAACGGTCGCCATTCACGGCGTCATCATCTTCGGCATCGGCTTCGCACTCAGGATGAACGGCGACCTTCTGGCGGTGGCGTCCCAGGCGAACGTCGGCGGAGCCGCCACTGCAATGGCGCTCTCGGGAGCGCGCAAGCGGCCGGATCTGATCCTTCCCGGTGTCGCGGTCGGGATGCTGGGGAATGCGTTCGGCAATTACGCCGGGATCGCGATCGCATACCTGACGCGGGCGCTGCTCGGTTGACATGACTGACGCATGTGCGCAGTGCGGTGCCGGCATCTCCGACGGCGACACGTGCCGGACACGTTTCGATGCACTCCTGGCCATCGAGCTGGCGTTTCCGCCGGCCTTTGGCGCGGTGCATCATCTCACGGTGGCGTGCTATTCGCTGCAGCATCCGGAGGGCTACGTGGGCGCCGCGCTTGCCATGTGGCGCCAGATGCTCGCCCAATCCATGGACGGCGTCGCCACGCCGAAGGAGCTGTTGCGGGAGGCGCGCCGCCGGTTCGAGGGGCCGGCACGCGTGCGCGAGAAGAACGCCGTTCCGCCGGCGTGGTGGCCGACGACATGGCCGCTGACCGCGGCGGACGCGCTGCCACCGGCGAGCGAGTCCGCGGGCGCGCAGGGCCACATCGACCGGGTGCGCCGATGGGCAGCCTCCGTTCGGGCCACGCTCGACGCCGCCGACCCGCTGCCCGCCCCCCGCACATCCGGCACCTAACGAGTATGGGGCGGAAATGGCCGCCGCAAAGCTTGAACCCAGAGGCCGCCCACAACTCCTTCGGATCTCCGGGACACCTAAACCAGCGCGCTCAGCTCCATCTTCTCGAACGTGCGGCCGAGCCTCACCACCATGAACCCCACTTCGGCGATCATGGCGGCTGCAAAGGCTACCGCCCCCACCGCCAACGCGAAGGTGCCGAAGAACGGCCGGGTGACCAGAAACGCCAGCCCGCCCCAGATCGCGGGCAGAATCAGGGACAGCACGAGGACCAGCACCGATCCGACGGTAAAGAGGAGATTCTGGCCGATCGCTTCGACACCGCCGGAATCGGGGCCAAGCCGCGTCCACCCCGGGAACAGCACGGCGCCGCCGTTCTGGATCGTGATGTTCATCGCGTTGAGTGTCGCCAGGAGCAGCGGAATCGTCACGATCCCGACCACCAGTCGCGTGTTGCCGACCACCGCCCGCATCTCACTGGGAAGCGTCAAGCCACCGGCCACGATCAGCACCACCTGGAACAGGGTGAGCACGAACGTCGGCGACACCATCTCGGCCAGGACCATCTGCATGCCCCCGAGCGGATACGTCTTCAGGAGCGAGAGACTCGGCAGGTCCTGACGGAGATCGTTGCGCAGCATGCGGGGGCCCATGAAGATCGAAATCGCGAGCACCACCGCCAGAGGAAGCTGTCCAGCCGCGAGAATCCGACTCTCCGGATTCTCGTGGGACAGTCCGGACGACACGACCGTCCCGAGCACCGCCAGGGCGCCGATCATGATCACCGATCGGATACCCCCCGTGCGCACCAGCGCCAGGGTGTTCTTCCAGGCAATCGCCACCGGGGCAGGTCCGATCGGCGCGAGCGGAAGCCAGTCCCGCTTCACCTTTCGCGGTCGGCTCATCGCCGAGCCACCGGCTCGCCGTTCCCGGAACGCCGCCAGACGCTTGGCGAGTTCCTCTGACGCGACCGCGGCCGCCTCCTCGAACTCCACCCTCAGGCCCAGCACCCACGCGACGTGCAGCAGAATGATCAGGCCCACGACAGCGAACGACGTTACCCACGCCGACATGCTGGTGGCTGTTAGCGGGGCGAGAACGAGCCGGAAGGGCCAGAGCGCCGCTCCCGCCGGACCGGCGGTCAACGCCTGCCCGAGAGCTCGCACGCTCTCCGCCATACCGAGTTCTCCAATCCTTCGCACGACTGGCACCACGCCCGCGACGAGCGCCAGTGCGGCGCCCCACGCGAGGCCTTTCGCCACGGTCAGTGCGATTCTGCGTCCCCCGCGTACGGGCGGCGTCTGCACCAGCGCCGCGCCCAGGCGGTGCAGACTGAGCACGGAGAAGAACGCCCACGCAGTGGCATAGCGCAGAGGAGCGGCCAGGTGCAGCCCCCACCGCCTCATGAGGACCGTCCAGATCAGCGCATTGAAGAGAATGAGCACCTGCGAACGCACCACCCGATAGCCGATCAGCTCGCGCCTGGAGAGCGGCGCCGGAAAGAGCATCTGCACTTCCGCCGGTTGAAAGGCCAGCGCGCCCGACACTCCCCCGCGCAGCCACCACACGATCATGGTGATTGCGAGGGACACGCCGAGAAAGCTCGTGAGCGCGGTGCTGACCCCGCCGGTCACCGGCGCGCCGGGAGAGCTGGTTGTGGTGCTCGAGGAATAGGGATGGACAAAGGCGAACCAGAAGTACGCCACCCCGACCAGCATGGCGATGGCGTATCGCGGGCTGCGCACGCGGCTCAGCTGGCGCGCGAGCCGGTTCCGCAGGGATTGTCCAATCAGGTAGGCGAGGGCGTCTCTCATCGCGTCGTGCCGGTGGCGTCGCCCGTGAGCGTCAGGAAGATGTCCTCCAGGCTCCGTCCCGCGAGATCCGGCTGCTCCGCAACAATGCTCTCGAGGGGGCCGTACGCAACGCACTTGCCTCGCCGCAGAATGAGCAGCGTGGTGCAGAGCTCCTGCACCAGCTGGAGCAGATGCGAACTCAGAATCACGGCCGCCCCCTCGCGCGCGCGCATCGCGATGGTGGCACGCATTCGCTTCATTCCGGCAGGGTCCAGGCCGGTAAGCGGCTCGTCGAAGATCAGCGCCGCGGGCGCGTGCAGCAGACCGCAGGCGATCGCGAGCTTCTGGCGCATGCCGCGCGAAAGTTCTGATGGAAACGACTTTCGCTTGTCCACCAGCTCCAGCTCCTCGAGCAGAATCGGCGCGCGGCTGGGCGTCTCGGCAACGCCATACAACCGGCCGATGAAGCGCAGGTGTTCCTCAACGGTGAGGTAGTCGAAGAGCTGCGGCTCGTCCGGAATGAAGGCCAGCTGACCCTTCGCCCTGGGCGCGTCAGTGCGCAGATCGTGGCCCGCGATCCGGATCGTCCCCTGCGTGGGATTGACGATGCCGCACAGCGACCGGAGTGTGGTGGTCTTTCCGGCCCCGTTGGGTCCCACGAGGCCAAGGACCTCACCCGCCGCCACGCTGAAGGAAAGCGACTGGACCGCCGTGATGTCACCGTAGGTCTTCGTGAGACCGGCAACGTCGATAACGGGGTCGCGGTCAGCCACGACGGCGCTCCGTGGGGGCAGGGAAGTGCACGAGTGACCTCGAGGTGTGGGATGGGGCCGCGGCGTGGGGGGCGAGCCAGGGGTGTGCGTGCCCGGTCCGCTGGAGAATAGGGACGGACAACGGCAGAGGGGAGACGCGATCTCAATATCGGTCTCCCCTCTACCTGCCGGTTTTCGGCGGACGTGCTAGGGACCGAGCCCGCTACTCATCGGTCCGCGACCCAGGGCGCCGCGGCTCGTCCGCGGCGCGGCGGCGTTCGTTCGCGCACGGGCTCACTTTGGGCTGGCCGGAACGGTGAGCGTCAGCGAATACCGCTTGAGCATCGCACTCATGTTCAGGGCGCGGGCGAGAAACGCGTTGGCGTCTGCCACAGACTTCGGTAGCGCTCCCTTCAGCTCGGAGTACTGCCGTACCAGGGCCTCGCTCGGCATTTCCCACATGCCCAGCATCTGACCCTTCAGCGCCGCGACCCGCGCCAGAACGTTCTGCGGATCGATCGGCGCTCCGCGTCCACCGCCGCGACCGCCACCACGCCCGCCCGCTCCACCCATGGGTACGCCAAACTTGTCGCGGATCCCGTCGAAGTCCTTGTTGAAGGCCGCGAACTGCTCCTTGTCTCCGGCGGAAACGTCGTTCATGTCCTTGATCTTCGTGGCGATGGCAGTCATCTGCGGGTACATCGTGTTCAGCGCCGTGGCCGCCTCGGTCGCGCGCCGCTGCATCTCGTGCAGATCGCTCACGATCTCGTTGTAGCGCCGACGCTGCGCGTCGGAGAGTTGTACGGCCGGGTCCATCACCACCTTCATGGACTTGCTGTCGACCTGTTTCCCGTCGACCATGAGCGCGACCGTGTACGTTCCTGGCAGCACGTGCGGACCCGCGCCGCCTCCCCCACCGAAGCCACCGAAACCGCCACCACGACCGCCCGCACCGCCTTCGGGGGCGCAGGGATCGGACGGCAGATACCCGGGAGTCGGAAGAGGCGTTGGTACGCCCGGGATGTCGGCCTGAGCGCCACCGCGCCCGCCACCGCCGCCTCCACCCCCACCACGTCCGGCACCGCCCCGCCCACCGCCCCCTCCAGCGTTAGGCGTCTCGATCGGCTCCACGCGCAGATCCCAGCAGACGGCCTGAATGCCGGCCTGCCGCCGATTCGCCGGCGCCGTGATGTCGCGGACCGTGCGCCCCGACCCGTCCGTCACCCTGACCGAAAGGTTGTTGACGGGACGCTTGAGATCGAACTCGATGACGGCGTCGGTGGGCGGATTCTCGCCGATGAAGTAGTTGTGGCCCCAGAATTCGTCGTTGCGATCGTCCTTCGCCTTCCACTCGAGGGCGTTCGGCACCGAGAACAGTCTGGCGTCTCCGCCCGCCGAGGCGACCGCGGTGTACTCCTGAATCGGCTCGAGATGATCGAGGATCCAGAGGGCCCGACCATGGGTCGCGACGATCATCGCGTTGTCGCGCGGATGCAGGGTGATCTCGTCGACCCGCACAGTGGGCAGGTTGGCCTTTAGCCGGCGCCACGTCTTTCCGCGATCGAGCGACAGGAAGATTCCCGTCTCGGTACCAATGTAGAGCACGTCCGGATTGCGCTGGTCTTCCGTCAGCGTCTTGACCACCTGACCGCGGAGGTCGCCGTTGAGCGAGCGGAACGTTGCACCGAAGTCGTTGCTCACCCACATATGGGTTTCGAAGTCATTCAGCCGGTGGTTGTCGACGGTGATGTACACCGTGCCGGCGTCGAAACGCGACGGAACCACCTCGGAGACAAATGCGCCGGCCGGGAATCCGGAAAGCCGCGTGGTGATGTTCTGCCAGCTCTTTCCTCCGTCGCGCGAAATACTCACCACGCCGTCGTCCGTGCCGGTGTAGTAAACGCCCGGCTGCCGCGGCGACTCCGCCAGTGCGACGATCGTCGGCCATTGCGAGATGCCGTCGTCGCGCGAAATCCTGATGTCGCTCCCTTTGAGCCCCATGGTCACGATCGTGTCGCGGTCGGCGTTGGTCGTGAGGTCGGGACTGATGACCGTCCACGAGTCGCCGTGGTCGGTCGATCGGAAGACGCGATTGGCCGCGACCAGCAGAATGCCGGGATCGTTCGGCGAGAGGATCATCGGCGTGTCCCAATGGAACCGGAACGTCTCGCCCTCGGCCGGAGGCGGCGTGACGTTGTTCGCGTTCGGCCGGATGCTCTTCGATTCGCCGGTGATCTTGTTGCGACGAATCATGTTCCCATCCTGCGACTCGGTGTAGACGAACCGCGAGTCGCGCTGGTCGGGCAGTGCCACGAAACCGTCACCACCCTGCACCTGGAACCAGTCGTAGTTCATGATGCCGTTGCCGTGCCGCGACGCGCTCGGTCCGCACCAGTCGTAGTTGTCCTGCATGCCGCCGCAGACGTTGTAGGGCATCTCCATATCGTAGCTGACGTGGTAGAAGAGCCCTACCGGCAGGTTCGGCATGAACGTCCACGTCTTGCTCATGTCGAAGGATTCGTACACGCCGCCGTCATTGCCGATCAGGAGGTGATTCGAGTTACCCGGATCGATCCAGATCGCGTGGATGTCATCGTGGGCGACCAGCGCCGCGTCGGTTGCAAAGGTCTGCCCGCCGTCGATGGTCATCTGCAGGCCGACGCCGCCCATGTAGACGCGGTCCGGATTGTTCGGATCGATGCGAACCTGGCTGAAATACATCGGCCGCGGATTGTTGCTGCTCACCTTGTGCCAGTTCTGTCCGCCGTCGTCGGAGCGATAGAGCCCCGTGACGCCCTGATCGGCTCCGCCGCCGCCACCGCGCCCCCCTCGACCACCAGCCTGACCGCCGCGCCCCGCCGCCGTGTCGGGTTCCGGCGCGGCCCCGCCGCCGCCGAAGCCGCGTCCCCCTGTCCCGGGTCCCTCGATCGACGCGTACACGATGTTCGCGTTCTTCCGATACACATCGACCGCGATGCGCCCCAGCGACTCACCGGGAAGTCCGCCACCGCTCACCCGGCGCCACGTGTCGCCGCCGTCCGTGGACTTCCAGATGCCGCTCCCGGGTCCGCCGCCGTTCATGCAGCACGCGGTCCGGCGTCGCTGGTATGTCGAGGCAAAGAGGATCCGGGGATCGGTCGTGGCCATCACCAGATCGTTCGCCCCGGTCTCGTCGTCGACCTTGAGTACCTGTTTCCAGGTCTTGCCGCCATCCACGGTCTTGTAGACGCCGCGATCGCCGCCAGGACCAAACAGCGGTCCGGTGGCGGCCACCAGCACGACGTCGTTGTTGCCGGGGTCGATAACGATGCGGCCCACGTGCTTGGAGTTGCCCAGTCCCATGAACTGGAACGATTTCCCGCCATCGGTCGACTTGAAGACGCCGTCGCCCCAGGAGGTACTCTGGCGATTGTTCGATTCGCCGGTACCAACCCACACCAGATCGGGATCCTGCTGCGAGACGGTGACGTCACCGATCGAGAGGAGTCCCTGATCCTGCATCAGCGGCGTGAACAGGGCACCCTTGCTTGTCGTCTTCCAGACCCCGCCGTGTGCGCTGCCGACGTAGAAGATCGCGGGATTGGCCTCGAACACCGCCAGATCCGCTATCCGGCCCGACATGGTCGCCGGACCGATGGACCGGAAGTGCAGGTGCTCGAACTCCGGCGCCACCGGTCCCGAGGACGGGCCCGACTGGGCGGTCGCGGAACTCCAGCCCAGACCGAGAGCGACTACTGCGGCTGACCCAAACGTCGTGAAGCGGTGCGCTGCCATGAGGGGCCTCCGAACACAGTGTGTGGCTTGCGACGTACGTTTGGCGCTCCTGAGCGTTCGCGGGAGGTAAGGCGCGGCTCGTGGCCGTGCGGACGTCTGAAGTGAGGTGGTGCTCCTGGGTGGCGAAATGTTACCGAACCCAGCCGCTCCGCGCCCGCGTGCACGGACACAGCAGAACGCTGGGCTGGGCGCGCCAGCGCGATCCGCGTCCGCGCGCCCAACACGTGCAATTCCCGCCATACCACGGGATGTGACGAAACACCCTCAGTGAACGTGCGGCACCCCCAGGATGTTGGATGGGCCCGGTTTGTGGTCCCCGGACGCTTCCGCGAAGGGCGGACCTCCGGACCGGCTGCGACGGCCGCCCGCGCGGGTTGCACATTGCCTGGCGGCGTCTACCTTAGGGAGAACGCACTCTTCGAGGACACGCGGTCCGTGTCGCCCGATGCTCTTCCCGCGCACGCGGAGAAGGGTCGCGTCCCGGCGGTTCGTTAGGTGGCGCTGTCCCTGCAAGTCGGATGGCAACATGCCTTCCTTCGAGTCGGAGCGAGTGATGCGATCTTGGGGTCGGGCGGGCACTGGGCGTAGTGCAGCACTGGCACCCGGTGGGCGAGCCGGGGTACGGACGGTCCCCAGGCGCACGAGCACGGGCCAGGCGACGAGTCCTGCAATGGCGACCTTCGGCAAGCCGAGCACCGGAAGTGAAGACGTGCGACGCGTCACATCCGCCCTGCAATCGCCCCCGATACGTTCTGGCAGCAATCAACCCCGAACTGATGTCGGCTAGTCCTGGCGCCGGCTTGCCGGGTGCTCCTCGCCACATGCCGAGCGGGTTCCTGGCCAGGCTCTCGATCGCCTACAAGGTCCCGCTGATCACGGCGGTGCTGCTCCTGCTGCTCGCCGCGGCGCTCAGCCTGGCCTCATACTACGAGGTACGGCGCACCGCCATCGACGCGGCCGCAGACCGCCTCCAGGTCCTTTCCGGGCAGCTGACAGCCGTGACCAGTGCCCTTGGACGGCAGAACGCGTTGCAGCTGCGCGCCCTGGTGGACAGCGGGGAGGTGCGCACTTTTCTCGCCTCCCCTGATCCGCGCACTGAATTGAGCGCGCTCGACGCCTTGCAGGCCGCGCACAAGGCGGTGCCCAGCGCGATTCGTACGGAATTGCGCAGCTCGGGGGGTACTCTCCTCCTCGGGGCGGGGAACGCCACGATGCCCAGCTGGGCCGATTCCAGCGTGGCGTCGATGCTCCGGCGTGCCGGTGAGGATTCCATCGTCTTTGGAGAATTCCGCTCGTACGACGGAGCAGTGGTCTTTCCCTTCGGCGCGACGTTCCGGAAACCGGTGCGCGGAGCCGTGGTGCAGTGGCGTCGTATGCCGAGGTCGCCGGGCGGGAACGGCGCCGAGCGGTTCCAGCAACTAATCGGATCAAAAGCCCGCCTTGTGATCGGGAATCGCGACGGGACCAACTGGTCCGTCCTGGTTGGATCGGGTCCGCCCGACCGTCCGGAGCCGTCCCTCGACTCGGTGGTCCGCTACGCCGCGACGGATTCCCTCGAGCCAGCTATGGCGATTACCACCGCCATGCCGTCCCGACCGTGGCTGATGCGGCTGGAATTCCCGTTCAGCAACATTCTCGAACCGGCTGACCAGTTCCTGAGGCAGATCCTGCTGATCGCGGTCGCCTTCGTCGTGATCGGTCTCGCCGTCCAGTGGTTCCTGGGACGTCGTATCACGCATCCGCTGCGCGTGCTCACCGACGCCGCCGACCAGGTGGCAGCAGGGGACTACTCGCGCGCGGTACCGACCGATCGCGCCGATGAAATCGGTCGGCTGTCCAAGGCCTTCGAAGCCATGGCCGGCCGCATTCGCGATTCGCAGCAACGGCTCGAGGAGAAAGTTGCCGAACGGACGCGCGATCTCGACCAGACGAATCGCCAGTTGCGGGATGCGCAGGAGGCGCTGCTGCGCAGGGAGAAGCTGACCCTCCTGGGACAACTTGCCAGCGGGGTCGGACACGAGCTCCGCAATCCCCTGGGCGTGATGAGCAACGCCATCGAGTATCTCGGACTGGTGCTGGAGCAGCCGTCGGAGGACGTGCGGGAATATCTGGGCGTGATGCGCCGGCAGGTCGCGCTCTCGGAGCGCATTATCGGAGATCTGCTGGATGTAGCGCGCATCAGGACGCCGGATCGAGTCGCTGTCCCTCTGGTCGAGCTGGTGGATGCGCAACTCGAGCGGCTCGGTTCGCTGAATGGCGTCCGCCTGGAGCGCGACTTCCCGGATGACCTGCCGGCGGTGTGGGCCGATCCTGTTCAGCTGGGACAGGTGGTCTTCAATCTCCTGACCAACGCCCTTCAGGCCGTGGACGGAGGCAGCGCGATCCTCACGCTTCGTGGACGGGCGACCGGGCCGGATCGGGTGCGGCTCGAGGTACGCGACACCGGACCGGGAATAGCAGAGGAGAACCTCGAAAAGATCTTTGAACCCCTGTTCACGACCAAATCGCACGGCATCGGGCTCGGGCTCGCAGTCTCGCGCAGCCTGGTGCAGGCGAACGACGGTGAACTGACGGCCGAGAGTGGACCTGGCGAGGGGGCTACGTTCCGGATTGTGCTGCCGGCGGCGACCGCCGGCAGTCGCCGGTCGTCCTCATCGATGCAGGCGGTGGGTGATCTTCAGCCATCGCGTGATGGCCCAGAGCGCGACGACAATTGCGATCAGCAGGACGCACACGGCGAGGCGCACCGGGTGCACGGCAACGGTCGAGAACGAGATGGTCTCGAGCACGATCAGCGCGAGCGTCGTGCCCAGCCAGGCCGCGATGGTGCCGTACTCCTTCAGCACGACCCGGTGCCAGTGGAACCCAATTCCCTGCACGGAGCTCGCTAGGCGCCCCCACGCCGGCAGCCAGCGCCGAACCTCCCGGCAGTACTGGTCGTACGCCGGTCCGAACTGGGCGCGCAGGTAGCCTTCCTCCGCGGCGACGATCGCGCGATAGCCGAGCAGGAAGAACGGAACGCAGACCGCGTACGCCCACGGGCTGTTCCAGATCAGCAACAGCCCCAGAATGACGAGCAGGTTCCCGAGATAGAGGGGATTGCGGCAGACCCCGAACAATCCGCCGGTCACGAGATCCTCCGCGTATACCGTGCGCTTGCGCCCGCCGCGAATGATGTAGGCGTAGCCCACAACGGCGATCCGCAGCGCCTGGCCGAGAGCCGACAGGAGAATCCCCACGCCATCCGCGAGCGCGTCCAGACGGTCACTGCCCAGCAGGCGCTGCGGATCGGTGGCCAGCACCATCACGCCGAACACCCCCGGGAACACCGCGTCGCGGTACCGGAAGAAGAACGCACCGAGCCGGGCCAGTGGCGTCGGGCCCGCGCTTGTGGTGACGCTGGCGGACGCCGTCACTTGACCGCGATCATGCCACAGAAGTTGTACCAGCGGAACCACGTCTGAAGGGTGCTGAACCCGTTCGACAGCAGGAGCGTGGAATTCTCCTCGTAGTGATAGGGAATGAGCACGTTCTCCAGCGCCTCGCGCTTCTTGGCGATCTCCAGCTCCGAGTATCCGTGCCGGCGCTTCATCTCGTAGTAGTACTTGATGAACAGCCGGTTGAAGAGCGAATCGCTCTCGGTGAGTTTCTCCACGAGGATCAGACACCCCCCGGGATGGAGCCCGCGCGCGATCTCGCCAACCACCCGCTCACGTTGCAGCGGCCGCACGAACTGCAGGGTCAGCATCATGATCACGACCGAGGCATTCTCGATCCGGAACCGGTCGTTCAGGTCCTGTACCACCAGCCGCCGCTCCCGCGCGCTCGGCACCAGGTCCAGCTTCTGCCGCGCCCGGGAGAGCATCTCGTCCGAGCTATCCATCCCGATGAACCGCACCCCGGGATCCACCACGCCCTCCAGGGCGGCAAATGTGGTGGCCGTGGCGCAGCCGAGATCGTAGAGGTTCGTGCCGGGCACCGCGAAATCCGCCGCCAGTTCCGCGATCATCCGCTGAATCTCTCCGTAGAACGGCACCGACCGGTTGACCATGTCGTCGAAGACCGCGGCCGTGTTCGTATCGAAGCGGAAATCGTCCGGTCCCTGCGCCGTGGCGGCAAACAACCGATCAGCCTGGGTCCCACTCGAGCCGGGTGAAACCGGCGCCGGCGCGGCCGGCAATCCAGTGGCAGTGCGACTCACGGACGTAGGCTCCTGCGTGGCGGGTGAGGTGCTGCATGCCACCGGAAAAATATCATCCGGCCGGCGACGCACCACGCCCCTCACGCCAGCGCGGCTTGTCCGGCAGCGAGGCGGGCGATCGGCACCCGGAACGGCGAACACGACACGTAGTCGAGGCCAGCCTGGTGGCAGAACGCTATCGACTTCGGCTCGCCGCCGTGCTCGCCGCAGATCCCCGCTTTGAGCGTCGGGCGCACTCCCCGGCCGTCGTCGACCGCCATCCGGATCAGTTTGCCCACCCCGGCGACATCGAGAACCTGAAACGGATCGTCCGGGAGGATGCCCCGCTCCACATACCCCGGCAGGAAACGCCCGGCGTCGTCGCGGCTCATGCCTAACGTGGTCTGGGTGAGATCGTTGGTGCCGAACGAGAAGAAATGCGCCGACCCGGCGATCTCCGCCGCGGTGAGCGCCGCCCGCGGCAGCTCGATCATGGTGCCGATCTCATACGGTATCTCGGTGCCCAGCTCGTCGAACACAGCCCGGGCACAGGTCTCGAGAATGTCCCGCTGGTGGTCGAACTCGCGCACCATCGCGACCAGCGGCACCATGATCTCCACCCGCGCGTCCACGCCGCGCTTGCCAACCCGGACCGCCGCCTCGAAGATTGCCCGGCCCTGCATCTCCGTGATCTCCGGATAAGTGATGCCGAGCCGGCATCCCCGGTGGCCAAGCATGGGGTTCGTCTCACGAAGCCCCTCGACGATCCGGCCCAGCTCCGCCTTGGTGAGCCGCAGTTGTCGGGCGAGCAGCTTCGATTCCTCACCACCGTGCGGCAGGAATTCGTGGAGCGGTGGATCGAGGAGGCGGATGTTGACCGGGAATCCGGCCATCGCCTCGAAGATGGCCTCGAAGTCGGCGCGCTGAATCGGCAGCAGCTTCTCCAGCGCCCGCCGGCGCCCGCCCTCGTCGCGGGCAACGATCATCTCCCGCATGGCGTGAATCCGGTCGCCCTCGAAGAACATGTGCTCGGTGCGGCAGAGACCGATCCCTTCGGCACCGAACCCCCGCGCGATCCGCGCATCCTTCGGTGTGTCGGCGTTTGCGCGCACCCGAAGCCGTCGCGCCTCGTCTGCCCACGACAGCACACGCGAGAACGCCTGGTAGACCGGAGCGCCGTCCTCCGGCAGCTGCCCACTCGTGACCCGCACCACTTCGCTCGGCACGGTGGGGAGGTCGCCCCAGTAAACCCGGCCGCTCGCGCCGTCCACGGTAATCCAGTCGCCTTCGTTGACGATCGTGCCGTTCACGCTGAACTGTCGGTGTTCGACATCCACGTCCACATCCTTGCACCCCACCACCGCGCACTTGCCCATGCCGCGCGCCACCACCGCGGCGTGACTCGTCATCCCGCCTCGCGTGGTCAGCACCGCGCGCGCTGCGACCATTCCGTGAAAGTCCTCCGGCGTGGTTTCCTCCCGCACCAGGATCACCGCATCGCCCTTCGCAGCCCGCTGCTCGGCGACGTCGGGGTCGAACACGGCGACCCCACTGGCGGCTCCGGGTGAGGCAGGCAGCCCGACCGCGATGGGCGTGGCCTTCGCGCCGGGATCGATCACCGGATGCAGGAGCTGGTCCAGATGCATCGCATCGAGGCGGCGCACGGCCTCGTCCTGCGTGATCAGACCCTCCTCCACCATGTCCCGCGCGATGCGAATGGCCGCCGCTGCCGTGCGTTTGCCCGTGCGCGTCTGCAGGATGTACAGCGTGCCGCGTTCCACGGTGAACTCGAGATCCTGCATGTCGCGGTAATGGGCCTCGAGTCGCTTCTGCACGCCGAGGAGCTCCTGGTAGGCCGACGGAAGGAGGTCCGCCATCTCCTCGATGTGGAGTGGCGTCCTGGCGCCCGACACCACGTCCTCGCCCTGCGCGTTGACGAGGAATTCGCCATAGAACCGCGGCTCGCCGGTGGAGGGATTGCGCGTGAAGGCGACGCCGGTTCCCGAATCCTCGCCCATGTTGCCGAAGACCATAGCCACGATGTTCACGCCGGTGCCGAGGGTGTCCGGAATGCCGTTCACCCGGCGATAGTCCACCGCCTTGCGCAGGTTCCACGACCGCCACACCGCCTCGATCGATCCCCACAGCTGCTGTTCGGGATTCATCGGGAACCCGGCACCCGTGGTTCGCTTCACCAGATTCTGGTACTCGCCCACCAGCACGCGTAGCGACTGTTCATCCAGCTCAGCGTCGGTCTTCACCCCCGCCATGATGCGCTTGGCGCGCAACAGCCCCTCGAAGCTCGCGCCCGGGATATCGAGCACCACATTGGAGTACATCTGGATGAAGCGTCGATACGCGTCGTACGCGAACCGCGCGCTGCCGCTCTGCCGCGCGAGACTTTCAACGGTCTGATCGTTGAGACCGAGGTTGAGGACGGTCTCCATCATCCCCGGCATGGAGACTGCCGCGCCACTGCGCACCGACACCAGCAAGGGACTGGTGGTGTCGCCGAACCCTTTTCCGGTCGCCGACTCCAGGCGACGCATGCTCGCCGCGACCTCGTTGCGCAGGGCATCGCCGTACGTCCCGGTGCGGAGATACTCGATGCAGGTGCTGCTGGCGAGCGTGAATCCGGGAGGAACGGGGATGCCGATGTTGACCATCTCGGCAAGGTTCGCGCCCTTGCTGCCGAGCACGTTCTTCATCTCGCGCGTGCCGTCGGCGTGACCGTTACCGAAGAAGAAGACCAGTTGGGCCATGGGACGTCAGGGGAGGAGGGCGGGGAAGGGTTCGATCGGACGCTGCGCGGTCCGATGACCGCGCGCCCGCGAACATCCGGGCGAACCTCTATGCTACGCGGCCAAATCGCAGTTTGTCAGGGTTGCTCGGCGGAGGCGTCGGGTAATCTCCCGAAAAGCAGGCATGGCAGAACCCGTCCGGACCGCCGGGTACGGCCTGCAGCATTCCCTCGAGCGAGAGGTATCCCAGGCTGTCCACGTCGATCCGTCTGGCGATCTCCCGGACCGGATAGTTCGCGGCGATGAGTTCCTCACGACGGGGCGTGTCGATGCCGTAATAGCACGGCCCGGTGATGGGCGGTGACGACACGCGCATGTGCACCTGTCGCGCGCCGGCCGCGCGCACCATCGCCACGAGCCCACGGGTCGTCGTGCCCCGCACGATGGAATCGTCCACCATCACAACGCTCTTTCCGGCCAGCACCTCGCGCACCGCGTTGTATTTCACTTTCACCTTCGCGTCGCGGTCGCCCTGCGAAGGCTGGATGAACGTGCGACCCACATAGTGGTTGCGGATCAGCGCCAGTTCGAGCGGGAGCCCCGAGCCCTCGGCGTAACCAAGCGCGGCTGCGTTCGACGAGTCGGGGACCGCAAATACCAGGTCGGCTCCAGGTGCCGGACGCTCCAGCGCCAGTTGCCTCCCGAGAGCGCGACGCGCCCGATCGACCGATCCACCGAACACGTAGCTGTCAGGACGCGCGAAGTAGATGTACTCGAAGACGCACCGCTTGAGGGGCTGCACATCGAACGCCTGGAAGCACCGCATGCCGTCCCGGTCGATGGCGATGATCTCGCCCGGCCTGACCTCGCGCATCAGGGTCGCGCCCACCATGTCGAGGGCGCACGTTTCCGAGGCGGCGACCCAGGCCTCTCCGGCCCGTCCGATCACCAGGGGGCGCCAGCCACGCGGATCGCGCGCCGCGAGCAGCGTCTCCCCGATCAGGACCAGCAGGCTGTACGCGCCCTCCACGCGCGCCAGCGCGTCAGCCAGACGGTGCTCGGGCGCCACGGCCGACGACCTGGCAAGCCGGTGGACCAGCACCTCCGAGTCCATGCTCGACGAGAAAATCGAACCGCGATCTTCCAGCTGGCGGCGCAGCTCCACCGCGTTGATCAGGTTGCCGTTGTGAGCCAGCGCCAGGTGGCCCTCGCGGAACCGCGCCAGCACCGGCTGCGCGTTTTCGATGGCGGACGTCCCGGCGGTGCTGTAGCGGGTGTGCCCGATGGCGATGCGCCCGTCCAGGTGCTCGAGCTCCTCGGTCGTGAAGGCCTCGGACACCAGCCCCATCTTGCGGAGGGAATGGGCCACCCCATCCTCGCCCACGGCGACGATGCCGGCCGACTCCTGCCCGCGATGCTGCAGGGCATACAAGCCCAGGCGCGTCAGCGACGCTGCGCCCGAGTGACCCCAGACTCCAAAGATGCCGCACATTTGAATCAAACGTCCGCCGTCAAGGTCCGCTCCGTCTCGTCACTCGCCGTGGCGATCCGTGTCATGATCGAGGGAATCGCATCGAAATAGGCATCGCCCAGCCTCGCGACCGGCATCCGCCATTCTCTCGAACCTGTTCTTACGGAGAATAACCCGTTGGCATCGCCCACGCGGCCGATAACACGCGCGGGCACCCCACCCAGCCGGGCGACTTCGACCACCGCATCGGCCGCGTCGGTGGAGACCACGACGCGCCCCTGCGCCTCCCCGAACAACAGCGCCCGTCGCGGCAGGGCCTCCCACGCGCTCAGGTCGATCGAGGCCCCGAGGGGTTCCGGGGAGCTCAGGAGGCAGCACTCAGCAAGTGCCACCGCGAGGCCGCCCTCGCTGCAATCGTGCGCCGAGGCCACATGCCCGCCCCGGATCGCGGAAAGGAGAACGTCGATCAGCTTGCGCTCGCCCTGCAAATCGCACCGCGGCGCATACCCCCCCACCACGTCGTGGATCCAGCGCAGGTACTCACTGCCACCGATCTCGCCGCTGTTCTCGCCGAGCAGGATGATCGCGTCGCCCGGGGACGAGAATCCCGCGCGTGTCACGTGAGCGAGATCGTCGATCAGCCCCACCATGCCGATCGTGGGGGTCGGGTACACCGCGCGCCCGGGACTCTCGTTGTAGAACGAGACGTTGCCGCCCGTGACCGGGGTGCCTAACGCCTCACAGGCTTCAGCCATGCCCGCCACCGCCTCCCGGAACTGGAAGAAGACCTCGGGACGCCGCGGATTGCCGAAATTCAGGCAGTTGGTGATCGCCATCGGGCGCGCCCCCGTACACGCAACGTTGCGCGCCGCCTCCACCACGGCAATGCGCCCGCCCACACGCGGGTCGAGATAGACGTAGCGACCGTTGCAGTCCGTCTTCATGGCGATCGCCTTGCCGGTCCCACGCAACCGCACCACGGCGGCATCCGCCGACCCCGGGCCCACCACCGTGCTCGCCCGCACCGTGCTGTCGTATTGCCGCACCACCCACGTCTTGTCGGCGATCGTCGGCGAGCCGAGCAGCCGCTCGAGGGTCCAGAAGGGATCGCTCTCCTCCGCCAGCTCGGCGATGGAATCCACCTCGCGCTCGCGCAGGCGGCGCACCTCCTCGCTTTCGCGGGCCTCAGGTGTGTAGACCGGACAGTCCGTCACCAGACGCGACCCCGGGAATTCCGCGACGATGCGGTCTCCCTCGGTCACCCGGTACACCGGCTCGGCGATCACCTCGCCGATCACCGACGCGTTGAGGTCCCACTTCTCGAGAATGCCCTTTACGTCGCGCTCGTGTCCGCGGCGCGCCACCACGAGCATCCGTTCCTGCGATTCGCTGAGCAGGATTTCGTACGGTGTCATGCCCTCCTCGCGGAGCGGAACGCGGCGCACATCGATCGTCACGCCGACGTCGCCACGCGCCGCCATCTCGGCCGACGAACTCGTGAGACCGGCGGCGCCCATGTCCTGGATGGCCACGATATGTCCCGACCGGATCAGTTCGAGCGACGCCTCGAGAAGCAGCTTCTCGGTGAACGGATCGCCCACCTGCACCCGCGGGCGCTTCGCGTCGCTCTCGTGCGACAGGTCCTCCGATGCGAACGACGCTCCGTGGATCCCGTCGCGGCCGGTGCGCGCGCCAACCGCGATGATCGGGTTCCCGACACCCTCGGCACGCGCCGTTATCAACTCCTCCTCACGCAACACGCCGACGCACATGGCGTTCACCAGGGGGTTGGCCGCGTAGGCATCGTCGAACACCACCTCGCCGGCCACCGTCGGCACCCCCACACAGTTGCCGTAGTCGCCGATGCCTTTCACCACGCCGGCAAAGAGCCAGCGCGTGCGAGGATGCTCCAGGCTCCCGAACCGCAGCGAATTGAGCAATGCGATCGGGCGCGCCCCCATGGTGAACACGTCGCGCAGGATGCCTCCAACACCGGTGGCCGCGCCCTGATACGGTTCGACCGCGGACGGATGGTTGTGCGACTCGATCTTGAAGGCCACGGCGAGTCCGTCGCCCACCGAGATCACGCCGGCGTTCTCGCCCGGCCCCTGCAACACGTACGGTGCGGAGGTGGGAAGCGTGCGCAGCACCGGTCGCGAATGCTTGTACGAGCAATGTTCACTCCACAATGCGCTGACGATCCCGAGCTCGGTGAACGTCGGCGTGCGGCCCAACATCGCCACCAGCCGCTGGTACTCGTCCGCGGTGAGCCCGTGCTCGCTGACCAGGGCGGGCGTGATGGCCGGGTCACCGGGGCGGGGGACCGCTCCGCTCACCACCGGAGCCCGAACGTGGACCGCATCAACGAGCGGATGCTGCTCTGGTCGATGTGCTCCAGCAGCTCGATCTCACCGCCGTCGAACCACACCCCGGAACACTCGGGGCACTTGTCGATCTTGATGTTGTGGAACTCGGTTTCGATCAGCTTCGAGCCACACTTCGGGCAGTGCATGTAGTGGGACGCGCGCTCGGCGCGACGTCGCTCCGCGTCGAGCCGCGCCCGTTGCTCCTGAATGAGGTCGGCGTCCTTGCGGGCGAAGTATTCGTCCTCGTTTCGGCTGGGCTTTTCGTTATCCATGGCAGCACGTCTGGGGTCTGGTGTCGTGGTCAGGTCCGGCAGGAATCCGCAGACAGCCGCCTCGCTGGCGCGTCACGCGGCCACACTCGCCAGAAGCGATTCAAACAGCGGCAATCCGTCCGTCGAACCGAGCGTGGCTTCCACCGCCCGCTCCGGATGCGGCATCAGCGCCATGACGTTCCCCGCTTCATTGACGATGCCGGCGATGTTGTCCATCGCGCCGTTGGGATTGGCCGCGACCGTCGGTTCCCCGGTCGCGTCGACGTAGCGGAAGACGATCTGTCCGTTGCCTTCCAGCCGCGCCAGCCCATCCGCATCGATGGTGTACCGGCCATCGCCGTGGGCAATCGGGAGTCGCAACAGTTGTCCCCGATGGTACTGGTTGGTGAACTGGGTCTCGGCGTTCTCGGTACGCACCCACACCCACTGGCTTGCGAACCGGAGACTGGCGTTGCGCAGCAGCGCGCCGGGAAGGAGCTGCGCTTCACAGAGGATCTGGAAGCCATTGCAGATCCCCACCACCGGGGCGCCCCGGCGCGCGTGCTCGACCACCTCGCGCATGATTGGACTGAACCGCGCAATGGCTCCGGCGCGCAGGTAGTCACCGTAGCTGAAGCCGCCCGGCAGAACCACGACGTCGGCGCCCTGCAGGTCGTGGTCCTTGTGCCAGAGGCGTACCGCGCGTGCGCCGAGCGCGTCGACGACGGCATGGTACGTGTCGTCGTCGCAGTTGGAACCCGGGAAGGTCACAATGCCGAATTTCACGCGGGCGTCACTCCGGCGATCTCGTAGTCCTCGGTCACAGGGTTGGCCAGCAGCTTGTCGCACATCTCGCGCACCGCGCGCTCGGCGGCCGTCGGCTCGGCGGCGTCGGCATCGATCACCAGGTGCCGTCCCACGCGCACCTCGCGCACCGCCCCGAATCCCAGCGCGTGCAATGCATCGGCGACCGCCTTGCCTTGCGGGTCCAGCACGCCACGTCGGGGCACGATGTGGACAGCGACACGAAAGCGCGTCATGCGCGAGGGTCCTCCATCGGATTCTGGGGAGGCTGATGCCGCGCGCCACGCACCCGTCGCCGGCGCCGTCGCCGCCTCGGCCCCGCGCCGTCTCCCTGCGCGCTCGCGTCGTCGGCCGGGTTGTGCAGAAGGGTGGCGTCTTCGTATTCGGCGCCCGGCAGCCGCGCCAGCAATCCGACGAAGAACGTCCGCACCACGCCCCACACCACGTACGCAAGCAACGCCGGAAAGAAGAACTGCCGAGGGAGAAGAATCACGCCAACCACGGCCGCCACCACCACCAGCGATCCGAAGATCTCGCGCAGCGTGCGATACCCGATCGTCGGCACCGCCGCGTACTTCACGTTGCTGATCATCAGGAACGCCAGTCCCATCATCAGGTAGCGCAACAACTGATGCCACGGCAGGTCGACCAGCACCGTCTCCTGGTACAACGGCGTCTGGCTGAACCAGTAGTATGTCGCCAGTGTGAGACCCGCGGCCGGGGTCGGCAGTCCGTTGAAGAACGTCTTCGCGCGCCCCGCCTGCTCGATGTTGAAGCGCGCGAGCCGGATCACCGCGCACATCGTATACAGAAAGCACAGAATCCAATCCCACCCCGACTGGTTCAGCACGGCGAAGTACATGATCATCGCCGGAGCCAGTCCGAACGAGATGGCGTCGACCAGCGAGTCCAGCTCGGCGCCGAACCGGCTGCCGGTGCGGGTAGCTCGAGCCACTCGCCCGTCGAGGCCGTCGGCGATGCCTCCGAAGACGATGTACGCGCCCGCGCGCGACGGGTCGCCGCGCGATGCGGCGACGATGGCGAACACGCCGAAGAACAGGTTCGCCAGCGTGAACCCGTTCGGAAGCTGCACGATGGTGCGGCCCAGACCGACCCGATCGTCGCCTGCCATCAGCTCTCCGGTAACGTGCCGAGCACCGTGACCCCGGCGAAGGTGCTCTGACCAACCCGAACTGTGACCTCGGTGTCGACCGGGACGAACACGTCCACGCGCGAGCCGAATCGGATGATCCCCATCCGATCGCCCTGTACAACGTGCTCGCCTTCGTGGCTGTACGTGACGACGCGTCGCGCGATCAGTCCGGCAATCTGGCGCACGAGAATGCGGCGGAGGCCGGACTCGATGCCCACCGACCGCTGCTCGTTCTCGAGGCTCGACTTCTCCGAAGCGGCGTTCAGGAACTTGCCCGGGTTGTACTGGACATAGCGGATCATGCCAGTCACCGGGTACCGGTTCACGTGCACGTTGAAGACGTTCATGAAGATCGAAATCCGCTGCGCCGGTTCCTGCAGAAATGACGGTTCGTCCACCGTAGTGATCATGACCACCCGGCCGTCGGCCGGGGCGATGACCAGCCCCGCTCCTCGTGCGCCGCTCCGCTCCGGATCGCGAAAGAAGTACGCGACCCACAACGTGACGACGGTGAGCCCGAGGGCTACGAGCCACAGGCCCCACGAGCGCATGTTGAGCGCGAGGACGAAGGCGGCCGCGGCCAGCACGGCCGCCACCACGATGAAGACGAATCCCTCACGTGCGAAGTTCATGCGGTGGCGTTGACGGCCAGCGGTGACCCGGTCAGCCGACGATACGCATCAAGGTACCGCGCGCTGGTGGCGGCCACGACCTCTTCGGGAAGGGGAGGCGGCGGGGCGTCACCGTTCCAGCGGCCGGCCAGTCGTTCGCCGTCGAGGTAGTCTCGCAGCGGCTGCTTGTCGAAGCTCGGCTGTGTGCGCCCGGGCCGGTATTCATTCGCCGCCCAGAACCGCGAGCTGTCGGGGGTCAGCACCTCGTCAACGAGAAGGATGCGATCCCCTGCCGACCCGAACTCGAATTTGGTGTCGGCGATAATAATGCCCCGCGGTTCGGCCGTGGTGCATCCGAACTCGTAGACGCGCCGCGACAGCTGCTCCAGTCTCGCAGCGGTGTCGGCGCCTACGATCTCGGCCATCCGGTCGATGGTGATGTTCTCGTCGTGGCCCGACTCGGCCTTGGTGGCCGGACTGAACAGCGCCGGTGTGAGGCGGTCGCTTTCCTGGAGGCCGGTGGACAGCCGCTCACCCGCCAACGTGCCGGTGGTGCGATACTCCTTCCACGCCGAGCCGGCGAGAAAGCCACGCACCACGCACTCCACCGGGAAGACGGAGGTACGCTGGCAGAGCATGGCGCGCCCGTCGAGCAGCTCACGCGCGCCGGCCAGACTCGGCAGATCATCGACGATTTCGTCGGCGTCGGCGGTGATCATGTGGTGCGCGACGCTGCCATTCAGCTGGCGAAACCACCAGGCGGAGAGCTGCGTGAGCACGGCGCCCTTGTGCGGCACCGCCTCGCGCATCACGACGTCGAACGCCGAGACCCGGTCGGTGGCCACCACCAGCAGCCGCGTGTCATCGACATGGTAGACGTCGCGGACCTTGCCGCGCCGAAAGAGTTTCAATGGGAGTCGCGTAGCAGTCACTGGTGTCATACCTGAGGTCTCTCCCTGTCGTCGTAGGTGCCGCGCGTCGCGCTGCTGAGAATGGGTTCGATCACTTCCACGAGGAATTCATCCACCTGTTCCGGGGCCCGGCCGTAGAAGCGCGCCGGATCCGTCGTGGAGCGCAAGTCGTCGAGTCCGGCCGGGAAGGCCGGGTCGCCCGCCAGGCGCTCCAGCATGTCGTTGGCCACACCGTCGTTCCGCATGGCGGCCACCGCCGCCAGGCTGTGCCGTCTGATGATCTCGTGCGCCGTCTGGCGATCGCCGCCCGCCTGCACGGCACGCACCAACAACGCTTCGGTGGCCATGAATGGCAACTCGTCCATGATGCGCTGCCGAATGCGCGCCCGGTGAACCTCCAGCCCTTCGACCACGCTGCACATGAGCAGCAGGACCGCGTCGGTGGCCAGGAACGCCTCGGGCAGAATCAGACGGCGGTTGGCGCTGTCGTCCAGGGTCCGTTCGAAGAACTGCACGCTGAGGGTCTGATTGGCATTGGCTTCGAGCGTACACACGAACCGGGACAGCGACGCGATGCGCTCGCTGCGCATCGGATTGCGTTTGTAGGCCATCGCCGACGAACCCACCTGGTCGGTCTCGAATGGCTCGCTCATCTCGCCGAACGCCTGCAGCATGCGCACATCGCCGCTGAACTTCGCCGCACTCGCGGCTATTCCCGCAACCACGCACAACACCTGTGCGTCCACCTTGCGTGTGTAGGTCTGGCCCGATGCCGGCACGCTGCGCGGAAACCCCATTGCCGAGGTGACGCGCGCGTCCAGCTCGCGGACCCTGGCGTGGTTGCCGCCAAAGAGCTCCAGAAAGCTCGCCTGGGTGCCGGTGGTCCCCTTCACGCCCCGCAGCGGCATCGTCGCCACCCGATGGTCGAGATCGGTCAGGTCGAGCACCAGGTCCTGCATCCACAGGGTGGCGCGCTTCCCCACCGTGGTGAGCTGCGCCGGCTGCAGGTGCGTGTATCCGAGCGTGGGTTCCGCACGCCAGCGCCGTGCGAACGCGTCGAGGATGCGAAGCGTGTCGATCACGCGGTGTCGCAGAAGGCCAAGCGCCTCTCGCATCAGCACCAGGTCGGCGTTGTCGGTCACGAACGCGCTGGTGGCGCCCAGATGGATGAACGGCGCTGCCGCCGGCGCGAGGTCCCCGAACGCCTTCACGTGCGCCATGACGTCGTGGCGCAGCCGCCGCTCATAGCCAGCCACCGCTTCGTAGTCGATGTCGTCGAGGTGGGCACGCATCTGCGCCAGTGCCTCGCCTGGAATCGGCACCCCCAGCGCCTGCTCACCCTCAGCCAGCGCCAGCCAGAGTCGCCGCCACAGTCCATGCCTGCGGTCGGGCGACCACAACTCAAGCATCGCTCGCGACGCGTAGCGCTCGGCGAGCGGCGAGGAGTACACGGAGCGCGACGTCACCGGATGACGAAGTCGGGTGTGGGGTACGCCACGCCCCCGCGCTCGAACAACATCCGGATCCCCTGCCGCCCGGCGTAGAAATCGAGCGCGCGCTTCACGCCAGCCGCGCTGGTTACCGGCGTGCCGTTGATCTGGAAGATCAGATCGCCGACATCGATGCCGATCTCGTCGCGCACCCGATCGCTCACCCTGGTCACCAGCGCGCCCTGGCCGCTCCGGATGCCCCGCTCGGCCCGGATCGCGGGCGTCAGGTCCGTGAGCTCGATTTCGCGCAACACCGTCAGCTTCGGGGCGCTCACCTCGGGGCGATCGGCCACCGTGACCGTGAGCGTGACCTCGCGTCCGCCGCGCCGGATCACCAGTGGCACGTTCTCTCCAACCTGCATCGTCAGCCGCGCGGCTTCCCAGTCGAACACGTTATGCAGGGTCCGGCCGTGCGCCTGAACGATCTCGTCGCCGGCACGGAGTCCGGCCTTTTGCGCCGGCGAGTCGGGGACCACCGCCCGGACCTTCACCCCCGCGGTGACCACGTCGCGCGGATTCGACGACACCGGTTGCTGGAGTAGCTCCCCGACCCAGGGATGACGGACTTCGCCGTGCTCGATGAGGTCGTCGGCCACCCGCTTCGCCCGATCGATCGGAATGGCGAAGCCGATGCCCACCGAACCCCCGTTCGAGGTGGGGGTGTAGATCGAGCTGTTGACCCCGATCACCTGGCCCTCGGCATTCACCAGCGGGCCGCCCGAATTGCCCGGGTTGATCGACGCGTCGGTCTGGATCATGTCCACGTACAGGCCGCCCCCTTCCTGCTGCCCGATCAGGTTGCGTCCGGTCGCGCTGATCACGCCGGCGGTGACCGACGGCTCGGTGTTGCCGAGAACAAAGCCGAACGGATTGCCGATCGCGATCGCCCATTCGCCGATGATCAGATCGGCCGACGTGCCTAACGGCGCGGTCGGCATGTTCTTCGCATCGACTTTCACCACCGCCAGGTCGTTGGTCTCGTCCTTGCCCAGCACCGTCGCCGGATAGGTGGTGCCGTCGCGCATCATCACCGACACCTTGGTCGCCCCGCTCACCACGTGGGCGTTGGTGAGGATCACGCCGTCGGGGCGGATGACGAAACCCGTCCCCATCCCCGGCGCCAGACGCTGGCCGGACCGCCCGCCGAAAAACCCCTCCCAGAAGTCCATCGGCACCTGTTCCACCGTCTCCGTCTGCACCGTCACCACCGACGGCGCCACCCGCGCCACGGCCGCGGTGATGGCTGTTTGCCGCGAGGCGCCGACCGACGCGCTGGTCTGCGCCGGCGGCGGCGTCAGCGTTTCGGCGTGCGAGTCGCGCGGCCCGCTGCTCCCGCAGCCGCAGAGCGACCCCGCCACCGCAAGGGACATCGCAAGGCCGATGGCCTGCGACGTGTGGACTGTGGCCTGTTGTCTATGACCTTTGGCCTGTGCCGTTCGGCCTCTGGCCGTTGGTCTCGTGCCTCCGGCCTTCGGACTCTGGCCCATGACCCTTGGTCCATGACCTACGGCCTTTTCCGTCATCACACCGCCCTCGCGCGAACCCCGGGGCCCGCCTGCAGCAGCGCGTCCAGAGTGCGGTCGGCGAGCGGATGCAGCAGCAGGTCGCGCAGAACCGACGGCTCGAGCACCACGGCGTCCACGCCCGATGCTGCGCACGCCGCAACCTGTCCCGCGCTGCCCGGCGTCACCGCGACGATCTCGCATTCAAGACGGTGCACATCGAAGATCGCCCGCATCTCCCCCAGGGCGGTGGTGGCATTCTGGCCCTGGGCCTCGAGGGCACGCATGTGCACGAGCACCGCCGACGCGCCGGCCTTCGCGGCCAGCAGCGCCTGTGCCGACGTGAACACCATGCTCGCCGCCACTTGCATGCCGTCGCTCATCGCGCGATGCAGCCCCTCGACCGTGTCGGCTGCGAGCGGAAATTCCAGGATGACTTCGTCCGTATTGTGTGCCAGTGCCCGTGCCTCCCGATACAGATCCTCGGCGTCGTGCGACCCCAGGGACAGGATCACCGGACAGGCGAACAGGCGCGCAATCTCGAGCGCGCGTGCGGTCGCCCCCTCCTCCTCGCCTTCCATCAAAGAGGGACTGACCAGCACGCCGTCGAGGAATCCACACGACGCCGCCCATCGCACGTCGTCGAATGAAGCACTGGCGAGAAAGATCTTCATGCCGGGCTCAGATACAGCGCCGCAGGGTAGGTGACCCGCTCCAGCACGAGCGCGTGCGCCGGAGCCGGGGGTGAGACCTCATCGTTGGTAACGGCCTCGAGGAGACGCGCCACCGTGTCCGGATCGCGGCGCCCGCTGGCCACCTCCAGCATCGTGCCAACGAGGAAGCGCACCATGTGGTGCAGAAAGCGGTTCGCCTCGATCTGCAGACTGATGCCGCCGGGGCGGTCGCGCCACGCGGCCTCGAACACCGTGCATCGGTGGGCATCGGTGGGCGGTGCCGTCCCACGCGCCGCGAACGCCACGAAACAGTGGTTGCCCACGATCCGCGCCGCCGATTCGTCCAGTGAGGCGCGCGACACCGGACGTCGGTACGCCCATTCGGTGCGACGCCGAAAGGGAGACCGCGCGTCCTCGTCTGTTCCCACGTGATAGACATAGCGACGGGAGGTAGCGCTGAAGCGTGCATGGAACTCGGGGCGCATGTCGTACGCCGCCGCGACCCACACGTCCCTGGGCAGGAGTGCATTGACCGCGCGGCGCAGCGGCGCCGCACACCACTTGTCAGACACCCGTACACCGACCGCCTGCCCGCGCGCGTGAACGCCCGCGTCGGTGCGGCCGGCCCCTTGCGCCACGATCCGTTGTCCGCAGAGATCGGCGAGCACGCGCTCCAGTTCGCCCTGGACGGTCCGCTCATTCGGTTGTCGCTGCCAACCCGCGAAGTCGGTGCCGTCGTAGTGCAGCACCAGCTGCACGGTGCGCGCCGTCATCGACTCGGAAATTAGCCCGCCGCCAGTTCAAGTCAAGCAACGCGTGAGCACACGGAAACGATTGACATGGCTTCACGTACGCGCCCACATTCCTGCTCCACATAATGTCCAGCCCGGAGACCGGCAGTCGGGAATCGGTTCGAACCCGGAGACGGAGGTGCGAGCCGCCGGGGGCGCTTCCTTTCCGCCGATCCGACCTTCGACCTCTGTCCTCCAACGCGTAGTGGCTACCCGCTCTCTCCCATCGCTCGCGCACGCGCTGGCAGTCTCACCGGACCTCGACGCGGCACTCGTGGCCCTCGGCGAAGCGCTCGCTGACAGCGACCGCTCCGCCGTCCTCGGTCTGCTGCGCTACGATGGACGCCGGGAGATGCTCCGGGAACGACTGACCCCGATCGGCGACCGGGTAGAGCGCGCTCCGGTGGACACCACGTTCGATCATCTGCCGCCCTCCATCCGGACGCTCGTCTCCGCCGGCGGTCAGTTCGTCGACCTCGGGGATCGCTCCGCCGAGTACGCGGGGTTGCTGGGGCTTTCACCATTCGCCGACGGCGGCATCCTCTCGTTGCGCGGGCTGTCGACAGACGGCGCGCTGACCTCCGTGCTGGCCCTGTACGAACAGCGGAAGATGTTCGGCACCCGCACCAGCGAACGCTTCGCCCCCGACGCGGCGCTGTTCGATCTGGCATTCGCCCGGTTTGCCGACCGCGAGGCGCGCGCCGAAGCGGTGCGGACGCTCGAGGACATCACCCAGCGTGTGCACGGCGACTACCTCAAGAAGCTCGGCGAGATGGAGAACGAACTCGCGCGCGCTCGTGATGCGGTGACCCATTCGGGCGTGCACGAGACCGCGCGGTTGCTCCAGCTCGAGCACAGCATGGCCCGCGCCGAAGAGGATGCGCGACGCGCGGCGCACCGGGCGCAGTCGCTCGAGCACCAGCTCACGGCGGCGATCGGCCAGCTCGAACAGGCCCACATCGAACTGCACCGGCGTCATGAGGCGCTGCGCCAGAAGACGCGTACGCTCTACCTCATCGAGCGCGCCCTCACCCTCGACAACACGACGGGGGAGCCCGCCCCGCTCGTCGACGGCCTGCTGGCCCTGGTCGGCGACGACATGCAGGCGCAGCGGTGCTCGCTCATGCTGCGCGCGCCCGAACCGGATTCGCTCTTTCTGGCGGCGGCGCGAGGTCTGCTCCCCCACGTGCAGATGGGGCAACGGACGCGTTTCGGCAAAGGCGTTGCCGGGATCGTCGCCAGCACCCGTGAGCCTCTCCTGGTGCAGGACGTGGCTGACGGAGTCACCCATCCGCTCCTTCGAGACGAGTACCTGACGACCGGCTCGTTCATCAGCTTCCCGCTCATCTACCACGACGAGCTGCTTGGCGTCGTCAACCTTACCAACCGCGCCAAACGCGGGGTGTTCGTGGAGGAGGACATGGAGCGGGTGCGACTGCTGGCGCTGGTGATCGCCCTCATCACGACCCGCGCCCAACTCGCCACCCGCCTGTTCGATTCCATCCATGCCGCCTAACGTCATGCAGACCGCCATCCGGCGCCTCGCTTTCGGAGAGTCGCTGGCGCCGGAGGAAGCGGCCGATGCGTTCGGCGTGGTGATGCAGGGCGAGGCCAGTGCGGCCCAGGTGGCAGCCTTGCTGATGGGCCTGCGCGTCAAGGGCGAAACCGCCGACGAGGTCGCCGGGGCCGCCCGCGCACTCCGTGCCGCGATGGTCCAGCTCGACGCGGACGCGCCTCACGAGCTGGTCGACACCTGCGGTACGGGTGGCGGCGCGCTCACCACCTTCAACATCTCGACCGCCGCCGGACTGCTTGCCGCCGGCGCCGGAGTTCGAGTCGCCAAGCACGGGAATCGTTCGTTCACCTCGCAGTGCGGCAGCGCCGAGGTGCTGGAGGCGCTCGGCGTCCCCATTGACGCCACGCCACACCAGATGGCGTTCGTGCTGCGACGGGCGGGCATCGTGTTCATGTTCGCGCCCACCATGCACCCGGCGATGCGCCACGTCGCGTCCGTTCGGCGCGAGATCGCCATCCCGACCGTCATGAATATCGTCGGACCACTCGCCAATCCGGCCCGGGCCGGGCGCCAGATCGTCGGCGTCGCCGAGCTGCGACGATTGTCGCTGCTGGCCGGTGCGCTGGCTGCCCTGGACACGCACCACGCTCTGGTGGCTTTCGGCGAACCCGGCATAGACGAGATATCGCCACTCGGACCCAGCCGGATCGCCGAGGTTCGCCTGGGTGTGGTCACCGAGTGGATTTTCGATCCGCGTGAACTCGGGATGCGCGACTTCTCCGCCGATGACCTGGTTGGAGGCGGGCCGGCGGACAACGCGCAGGTCATCACTGAAGTGCTGGCCGGGCACGGGGCGCCAGCGGCGCGCGCCGCGGTGATTCTCAATGCCGCCGCCGCCCTCTACGTGTCCGGACGCGGTCGCCCGTTCACTCAATGCGTGAACGACGCGACCCAGGCGCTGGAGCAGGGGGCGGGGAAGGCTGCCCTGGAACGCATGCGCGACGCTTACGCGCGCGCCCGGGACATTCAGTAGCGCCGGATAACGCCCACCACGACTCCCTGAATCAGGATGTCGTTCTCGTGCACATACAGTGGCGCGAGCGTCTCGTTGGCGGGCTGGAGCCGGATCCGACCGTCACGCTCGCGGAAGAAACGCTTCACCGTCGCGGACGATCCGTTCAGCAGCGCAATCACCATTTCCCCTTCATCCGCGCTCTGCCGCTCGTTCACGATCACGAAGTCGCCGTCGCGGATCTGTTCGTCGATCATGGAATTCCCGCGCACCCGCAGGACGTAATGGTGACCCCGGCGTTGCGCGAATTCCTCGGGCACCGACACCGTTTCGGAGCCGGCGACGGCCTCGATCGGGGTACCTGCCGCGACCGTGCCGTACAGCGGAAGCTCGACAGCGCGCGGGAAGACTTCGGAAGGCAGGATCTGGATGGCACGACTCTCATTGTAAGAGCGCTTGATGTAGCCCTTGCGCTCCAGGTTGCTCAGATGCTCGTGCACGGTAGCGAGCGAGTTATAGTTGAAGTGCCGCGCGATCTCCTCGAAGCTTGGGGCGTAGCCGTTTTCGCCCGAGTACGCCTGCAGGTACGTGAGGATTTCTCGTTGACGCCTCGTGAGCGGCATGGAGCACTCCGACTGGTGGTGTCGGCGGCGGGATCACAGGAGCAACCCGAACAACTGCCGAAGACCACGATAACCGAAGAATCCCCGAAGTGCAAGCGCAGACCCACTGGATCCCTCCGAGCGGCGTCCTGGGCCGCCTCTGTGAGCGCGCGGCGCTCCGAGCCGCGTCGCTCTCATCGCATCTCCCCTCGTTGCGACGGGAGGCACTCTCTCACGCGCCTCCAACATCCCTGGCGGATGCCCTGCGTCAGGGAACCGCCCTGCACGTGATTGCGGAGATCAAGCGACGGGCCCCGTCCAAGGGGCCCCTCGATGAGACGCTGGACCCGGGGCAGCGCGCGCTGGCCTACACCTCCGGAGGAGCTTCCGCCATTTCCGTTCTAACGGAGCCCAGCGAATTCCTGGGATCAACCGACGACCTGCGCGCCGTTCTCGGAGCGACACGGTTGCCGGTGCTCAAGAAGGACTTCCATGTCGAGGCGGCCCAGGTGTGGGAAGCGCGCGCGCTGGGGGCATCGGCGCTGCTCCTGATTGTCCGGGCGTTGGGCCCGGTCAGGACGGCCCGGCTCGCAGACGCTGCCGCGGAGGCGGGCATCGAGGCTCTCTTCGAGGTCCGTGACGAGGCAGAACTCGAATGGGCGCTCGAAGCGGGCGCTGTGGTAATCGGGGTGAACCGCCGTAACCTGGAAACGCTCGAGATTGACGATGGGGTACCCGAGCGACTGGTCCCTCTGGTCCCGGGCCACTGCCTGACCGTCGCCGAGAGCGGCATCACCAGCCGGACGGGGGTGCTCGCGGCCGCGACGTTGGGAGCCGACGCGGTATTGGTGGGATCGAGCCTGTCGCGGGCACCGGACGGGGAGGAGGCGGTGCGCGCCCTTTGTGGTGTGCTCCGCCACGGGCGGGGGCAGCGTGCCTGAAATCAAGTTCTGCGGAATCACCCGCACGGTCGATGCGGAGCTGGCGGCGGAGCTTGGCGCCCGCTACGTGGGAGTCATCTTCGCCCGGAGTCCCCGCCTGGTGTCCGAGGTGCGCGCGCTGGAGATCGCGCGGTCGGTGCAGGAACGTGGGGTGCGCTGCATCGGCGTGTTCGATGACGGAGTGGACCGGGCGGTGGAAGTGGCCGAACGCCTGCGTCTGGATGGCGTGCAGTTGCATGGACCCGTGGCAGCCGGTTCGATCGCGGCGGCCCTGTCTCGTTTCGGTGGGATCGTGTGGGCGGTTGTGCCCATCGGGTCGCAGGGTGTGCCGGCGGAGGCGCGCTCCCTCTTCGAGGTGGCCCACGGCGTGGTCCTCGACACCCGCTCGCCGCGGGGAAACGGGGGCACCGGTGAGGCGTTCGACTGGGCGAGAGCGGGCGAGGTGGTCCCCGGGATGCGCGCCGGTGCGCAGCTGGTGGTCGCCGGAGGTCTCCGGCCGGACAATGTGGGTCGCGCGATCGCGGCCCTCGGTCCCGATGTGGTGGATGTCTCGTCGGGCGTGGAGGCCGGGCCCGGCGTCAAGGACCCCTCACGGATGCGCGCTTTTGTCGAGGCGGTTCACGCGGACATCCCTCGTTAGGTAAGCGCATGCTCGAGACCCGGTTCGGCGTGTATGGCGGGCGTTACGTGCCCGAGACGCTCATCCCCGCGCTCGATGAGCTCGAGGCGGCGTTCGACGCGGCGATGGCGGACGACTCGTATCGGAGGGAACTCGACGCGCTGCTCCACAGCTACGTGGGACGGCCCACGCCGCTGAGCGACGCGCCCCGGTTCTCCGGGCGGGTCGGGGCCACGGTCTGGCTCAAGCGGGAGGATCTGAATCACACCGGGGCACACAAGATCAACAACACCGTCGCCCAGGCACTGCTCGCCCTCCGGATGGGCAAGCACCGCATCATCGCCGAGACCGGCGCGGGCCAGCACGGCGTGGCCACCGCGACCGTCTGCGCCCGCTTCGGCCTCTCCTGTGTCGTCTACATGGGCGAGGAGGACATGCATCGTCAGGCCCTGAACGTGTACCGGATGCGGCTGCTCGGGGCGACGGTCGTGCCGGTGACGTCGGGAACCCGGACCCTGAAGGACGCGACGACCGAGGCGATCCGGGACTGGGTGACGAATGTCGCGGACACCCACTACATCATTGGTTCGGTCGTGGGTCCGGCGCCGTATCCGCGCATGGTGCGCGCGTTTCAGTCGGTTATCGGCCGGGAGGCGCGGGCCCAGATCCTGGAGGCGGCGGGGGCCCTCCCGCGGACCGTGGTGGCGTGCGTCGGGGGCGGGTCGAACGCCAGCGGGATTTTCGCCGGATTCGTTGACGATTCGGCGGTTGAACTCGTCGGAGTAGAGGCGGCGGGCGAGGGCCTCGACTCGGGGCACCATGCGGCGTCGCTGGCGCGGGGGCGGCCGGGCGTGCTGCACGGATCTCTGAGCTATCTGCTGCAGGACGAGCATGGGCAGGTGCACCCCGCGCATTCGATTTCGGCGGGGCTGGACTATCCGGGCGTCGGGCCGGAACACGCTTTTCTCAAGGACAGCCGGCGGGCGACCTACGCAACGATCGGCGACCGGGATGCGCTGCAGGGATTCGCGATGCTCAGCCGGCTCGAAGGGATCATCCCGGCGCTCGAGACGGCGCACGCGGTGGCCTGGATCGCCGCGCAGCGCGGGCGGTGGGCGCCTGACGAGCACGTGGTACTGTGTGTGAGTGGGCGCGGCGACAAGGACGTAGCACAAATCAGTGAAATGGATATCTTGGCACCGTGACACTCCCGACCACGTCGGCGGCGACCCCGGACACCGAGCGACCCGACCCACCGTTCAACATCGCGCTGGTCGAGGAGATGTTGCGCCTGTTCGCCCGCGCCGTGCGGGCGCATCAGCTGTACCTGCAGAACAATCCCACCTACCTGCGGGCGCTCGACAACGTGAAGGGCGCGTTCAGCCCCATCTGGACGCACACCGACGAGCTGGTGTTCGAGGTGAGCGACACGCGACTCACCTGGGAAGGGCACGCCGTCGTCAACGAGCCGGACAAGACGGGCGACGCGCTGCCGTGGGTGCTGTACAAGGACGGCATCCGCGAGCTCCGCTTCCTCAAGGGGATCGAGGAGCAGGAAATCGTCGCCCTCGTGCAGATCGTGGCCCGGGTCCGGAAGGCATCGCCCGACGAAGACGATCTGCTCACCCTGTTGTGGGAGCACGAGTTCTCGTACGTCAAATACCGCTACGTCGACATCAGCTTCGAGACCGCCGACGCGATCGAAGCCACCGACGAATCCGAGCGCCCGCGGCTGATCGACACCGCCATCGTGCACGAGCCGCCGCAGGAAGTGGTCGCGCCGCCGGGCGTGGTGAATCTCGACGAGTTCGACTCCACGCTCTACTTCCTCGACGAATCGGAGGTCGACTATCTCCGCACCGAAGTGCAGCGGCACTACGCCGCCGACCTGCGCGCCAACGTCGTGACCATCCTGCTCGACGTCTTCGAGCAGCAGACGGATCCGGCCATTCGCGACGAAATCTGCGGGATCCTCGACGGCATGCTGGTCCAGCTCCTCTCGTCCGGCCACCTGCGCACGGTCGCACTCCTGCTGCGTGAGGTGAACATCGCAGCCAACCGCGCCCGCGATCTGACGCCGGCCCAGCGCGAACTCCTGCTGTCGCTCCCCAGTCGCATGAGCGAGCCGGAGGCCCTCGCCCAGTTCCTGCAGGCCCTCGACGAACGCGTGGAACTTCCGCCGCAGGACGAACTCAACGAGCTGTTCGAGCAGCTCCGGGGCGGAGCGTTGGGCACCCTCTTCGCGTGGATGGGGCGGCTGCAATCGGTCGCGGTGCGAAAGCTGCTCGAGGCCACGGCCGACCGCCTGGCTTCAGCCAACACCGCCGAGCTGGTCCGGCTCCTCGGCGCCAGCGAGCGCGACGTGGCGCTCGAGGCGGTACGCCGGGCCGGCGCCGCGAAGGCCGCGGCCGCGGTCGCAGCCCTGGCCCGGCTGCTCACCCAGGGCGACGCCGAGATGCGCGTCGCGGTCGTGCAGGCGCTGGCGGAGATCGCATCGCCGGGGGCGCTACAGCAGCTCGAACGCGGAATCGACGACCCGGAGCGCGACGTTCGCGTGGCCGCCGCCAAGGCGCTCGCCGCGCGCGGCTACCGGGCGGCACTTCCACGCATCGAGGGCGTCGTCAAGGGCAAGCGCCTCCAGGAGAGCGACCTCACGGAGAAGATGGCCTTCTTCGAGGCATACGGCGCCATGTGTGGCGAGGCCGGGGTCTCGATGCTCGATGCCTATCTCAACGGCCGTGGTCTGTTCGGGAAGCGCGAGGACGCCGAGGTCCGTGCCTGCGCCGCCCTGGCGCTCGGGCGGATCGGAACCGACGCTGCCGTCCAAGCGCTGCGCAAGTCCTCGAGCGACAAGGAAGTCCTGGTCCGCAATGCCGTGAACCGCTCGCTGCGTGGAGGCGCGACGTCGTGACGGACACCTCCGCGCATACCCCGGCACCGGTCGCCGCACCGCCCGCGCCCCACGGAACCGGGGCGCTCCCCGCTCCATCGAGCGACTTCCTCTCCGACTCGTTCATCCGCCGGGCCGGCCGTCAGCTGATCGTGTCCCTCTACGGCGCCATGCGGGTCATTCGCATGTATCCGCCGGAAAACGAGGCGGTGAAGAACGCCCTCAACGATCTGGTGTCCGCCGCCCGCGCCATCATCGAGCGCGACCACGAGCTGGAGCTACGGGTCTCGAACGAGTTCATCTTCGTCAACTCCACACGCCTCCGCCTCGACCTCGACAACTACGCGAGCTTCAGCCATCTGCTGTCGGTGCTGCGCAAGTGCGGCGTGGGGACCGTGCGGGCGTCGGAGGCGACGCAGGCACGCGACTGGCACGTCCTCCTCTACCAGTTGCTGACCATGAGCAAGGAGGAGGACGAGGTCACCGTCTACGACCTCCTTCAGAAGCTCGAAACCGCCGGCATCCTCGCCTTCGAGCTCGGGCCGCCGCTGGTCACCGACGACGATTCCGATTTCATGCGTCGCGCCAAGGAAGCCGCCAAGCGGACGTATTCGCATTCGGTCGCGGTCACCAGGGACGTGATGAACTCGCTCCGGATGGGGCAGGCGCCCAACATCCGCAAGATCAAGCGGGTGGTGCAGACCATCGTCGACCAGATCCTCAACGAGGAGACGTCGCTGGTGGGGCTGACGACCATCCGCGACTACGACGAATACACCTTCACCCACTCGGTGAACGTCTGTATCTTCGCCGTCGCGTTAGGCCGGCGACTGGGGTTGTCCAAACTGCAGCTGTACGATCTCGGCCTGGCGGCGCTGTTCCACGACATCGGCAAGTCGCGGGTACCGCTCGGGGTCCTCAACAAGACCGATGGCCTGACCGACGAAGACTGGCGCTGGCTGGCGGCCCACCCCTGGCTCGGCGTGCTGGCGCTCTTCCACATGCGGGGACAGCAGGAACTGCCGTACCGCGCGATGGTGGTGGCCTACGAACATCACATGAAGAACGATCTGTCGGGCTACCCCAAGCCGATTCGCAGTCGCGTCCAGACCATCTTCGGCAAGATCGTCGCGGTCGCCGATGGATTCGATGCCGCCACCACCCGCCGCGCCTACCAGACCGTTCCGATGTCGCCGGCCGCCGTGCTCGCCGGCATGCGCGACAATCCACGACGCGGCATGGACCCGGTCATCGTCAAGGGCTTCATCAATCTGCTCGGCATCTATCCGGTCGGGACGCTGGTCGTGCTCGACACCTTCGAGCTGGCCATCGTCCACTCCGTGCATCCGCGCCCGGAGTCGATCTCGCGCCCCATCGTGCGCATCGTGAGCGACGATCGCGGCAACGTGCTCTATCCCGGCGAGCTGGTCGATCTCACCGAGCAGAATGCCCAGGGCGCCTTCCTGCGGACCATCATCAAGACGGAGAACCCCGACCGGTATGGCATCAGCGTCGGCGACTACTTCGTCTGACCTGCTGCACCGGCGCTTCGCGGCGCTGGCGCGCGACGGACGCAAGGCCCTCGTCACGTACGTCACCGCCGGCCATCCCGATCCGCAGTCGTCGGTTCCCCTGTTCCGGGCGCTCGAAGACGCCGGCGCCGACGTCATTGAGGTCGGCGTCCCGTTTTCCGATCCGATGGCTGACGGCCCCGTCATCCAGGCGAGCTCGCAGGTGGCGCTGCAACAGGGAGTCACATTCGACTCCGTGCTCGGGTTCGTCCGCGACGCCCGCCTGACGATTCCGGTGGTGCTCTTCAGCTACCTCAATCCCGTGGTCGCCGCGGGACCGGACGCGCTCACCCGGGCCGCCGCCAGCGGGGTCCATGGCATCCTGATCACCGACCTCCCCGTCGGCGCCGACCCCGAGCGCGAACGCTGGTTCGCCGGCTCGCCGCTGGCGTTCGTGCGCCTCGTCGCCCCGACCACCCCCGACGACCGGATGCGCGAAATCGGCGCCCTCGGCAACGGCTTCGTCTATCTGATCAGCCGACTCGGCGTAACCGGCGCCCGTGACGACCTTCCCATCGAACTGCCCGCCACCGTGGCGCGACTCCGGCGGGCGACATCGCTGCCGATCTGCGTGGGCTTCGGCATTTCCACTGCCGACCAGGCCCGCCGCGTGGGCGCGCTGGCCGACGGGATCGTCGTCGGCAGCGCCCTCGTGAAAGCTGCCGGCGAGAGCCTGAACGCGGCCGCCGCGCTCACCCGGACGTTCCGCCAGTCACTCGACACGCCCTGACATGCGCCAACGGGTCCGACTCATCTCGCGACTGACCGGACTCGCCGGCACGATCGTTCTGGTGGTCGGGGCCGCGCGCGACCCGCGGTGGCTGGAGCAGCCGTGGCCCCTGGTGCTGCTCGTCCTGGCGACCGCTGTGCTGCGCGGGCAGGGGGTAGCCGTCACCAAGTACGCCCGGCTGACGGCGGTGCCGGTGGTCGCGGTCACGGGTGCGATCGCGGTGGGCTTGCCGGCCACGGCGATCGCTCTCTTCATCGGCGTGCTCGGCGTCGACTGGCTGCTGCAGCGAAAGACTGTTGACGCGGCCTGGATCAATGGGGCGCGCGAGCCGCTCGCGCTCTACGCCGCGTACGGATTCTACGCGGCGGTCGCCTCCCAGACCGCGGGCGCGATGACCGGCGAGCTCACCGCCGAGGCCCTGCCCGCGATCGCCGTGCTCGTGTTCGCGCAGTTCCTGCTGGGGCGGGCGCTCCAGTACTTCTCGCTGATGGTGCGCGACAAGCTGCTGCCCGACGAACGCACGCTCATCCTGCGGTACGAAGTGGTGGCCTTCGGCGCGACCGCGGTCGGCGTGATCGCCACGCTCCTGACGCTGGCGAACGTGCGCCGCGGCGGGTGGCCGGTCGTGGCCCTCGCGTTAGGCTTCGGCGGCCTGTTGCTGAAACGGATCATCGAGGAAGCCGCCGCCGCCGAGGAGCTGAACCGGATCCACGCCCTCGAGCTGATGGTCAGCACCGACGCAACGGTGGCCGACGCGTTCGCGCGCGTCGCGGCGCTCGCCAACCGGCTCGTGGACTGGACCGACTTCCGCATCCTGCGGCTCGACGAGCGGTCCCCCCGTCTCATCTTCACCGCCGGAGAAGGACTGCTTCCGCACGATCGCGAACCGGACCCGGCCCTGGCGGCGCTGCGGCGCGAAGCCGTGGACCGGAGCAGGCTCGTCTCGATCGGCGATGCGCTGCGCGATCGCGGCGTGTCGGGGACCGACCGGGGCAGCGTCGTCGTCGCCCCGCTCCGGTTCGGCGACCGCATCCTGGGGCTGCTCGAGATCGAGCACCGCAAGCGCGCCATGTATGGCCGCAAGCAGCTGGAGGCCATCGAACGCTTCGCCGGACAGCTCGCCACCACGATTCAGATCCAGGACCTGCGGGCGCCGCTCGCCGAAACCCTCTCCCGTCTGGAAACCCAGATCGCCAAGCTGAATGACTCGGCGCACCTCCTGCGCAGCGGCGCGGAGGCCGTGGCCCGCCTTCTCGATGACATGAATCGCACCATCGTCGACGAAGCTGACCAGGCCGCTCGCAGCCGGGAAACGGCCGACGCGCTGTTTCGCGCCACGTCCGGGATCGCCCGCGACGCGCGCGAAGCCGCCGGCGCCAGCGAGCGATCAGCCGACCTCGCCGCCGAGCACCGCACCACCATCGGCACTGCGGTCGATCGGCTGGTCACGGCCAAGGCCTTCGTCACCGAGAGCACCGAGGCCATGACGAGCCTGGGGCAGGGCACCAAGCAGGTCACCGGCTTCATTGCGGTCATCCGCGAGCTGGCCGATCAGACCAACCTCCTCGCGCTCAACGCCGGCATCGAAGCCGCCCGCGCCGGTGAGGAAGGGAAGGGCTTCGCGGTCGTCGCCGAAGAGATCCGCCGCCTGGCCGCGCAGAGCGCCCGCGCGTCGGAGAGCGCCAGCTCGATCCTCACGGAATTCGCCAGCCGCATGGAGCGCGTGGCGCGTCAGATGGAGCGCGGACGCGGCCTGGTCGGCGACGTGGAATCGCTGTCGGCGTCTGCCATGAAGGCCATGGAAGCGATCCTCGAGGGAAGCCGCGCCGCGTCCGCCTGGGCGAGGAGGATCGCCGATGTCTCGCGCGAGCAGGAGCAGGCCTCGGGGTTGATGCAGGAACGCGCCGAGCGCATCGCCGAGATCTCACGCCGCAACCGCACGGGCTCGGAACAGGTGCGACTGTCGGCCGGCGACCAGGCCCGCGCGCTGGCCGAACTCGAAAGCGCGTCGCGCGACCTGCGCGAACTGGCCATCTATCTTGGCGATCTCACTCGGCGGCTGACGCGGATTTCCTGACGTCGTTTGACACGTTGGGAAGCCGCACCTACGTTCCGGCCGTGCGCTCCGAGTACACGATCGCGCTGCGCGGACTCCGCTTTCACGCGCGCGTCGGCATCCTGCCCCATGAGCGGGAATTGCCTCAGCCCATCGAGATCGACATCGATGTCTGGCCGCGCGCTCCGTACGACCGCGATACGACCGGCACGCTGCTGGACTACCGCGCACTCTACGATGCCGCGGCCACCGTTCTCGCGCGCGGCCCGGTGGATTTTCTGGAGGGCGTCGCCGCCGCCGTGGCAGCGGGAATCATGGACGTCGGCAACGTGCGGCGGGTACGTGTGGCGGTGCGGAAGCCCCACGTGCCGCTTCCCGGCCCTCTGGCGTACGCCGAAGTCGCCATCGAGCTCTCGCGAGATGAGTGAGGTCGCATTCATCGCACTCGGATCGAACCTCGGCGATCGCGAAGCCCATCTGGCCTTCGCGCGAGAGCGCATCGCCGCGGTTCCCGGCATCCGGGTGCTGGCCGCATCGGCGGTTGAGGAGACGGCACCGCTCGGCGGCCGGGCTCAGCCCGCGTACCTGAATCAGATGGTCGCCGTGGAAACCGCCCTGCCGCCGCGCGTCCTGCTCGACCGGCTGCACGACATCGAAGCGGCGCGCGGCCGGGTGCGAGGGGAACGCTGGGCGTCGAGGATTCTGGACCTCGACCTGGTCACCTACGACGACTATCGCCTGGACGACCCTGACCTGACGCTTCCACACCCGGGACTGGCGGATCGCGACTTCTGGAACCGCCAGGTCGCTGCCGTGCGCGAGCACCTCTCCGCACGCGCATGACGGTTCCGGCGGTGGAGTTTCCGGACTGGGCACAGATGACGGAGAAGCGCCGCAGTCACGTCGCCCGCGTAGTCGGTTTGCTCGACGCGTGGGGGGAGACGCTCCACCTGCCGGCCGGCGAGGCCCGCGCCTGGCACGACGCCGGCGCGTGGCACGACGCAATGCGCGACGCCCCCGAAGCCGAGTTGCGCCGCTGGGCGCCGGACGATTCGCTTCCGCTCTCCGTGCTGCACGGTCCGGCCGCCGCGGCCCGCCTCGCTGCCGGAGGTGAGGATCGCGACGCCGTCCTCGAGGCCGTCCGGTGGCATACGCTCGGCAATCCGGATTGGGCTCGTGCCGGCCGGGCGCTCTTCATGGCCGATTTTCTCGAGCCCGGGCGTCCGTTCATGCGCCGCGACCGCGCGTTCCTGGCGCAGCGGGTGCCAGGCGATTTCGACGGCGTCTTCGCGCAGGTCGTCCGCATGCGGCTCGAGTGGACCATTCGGGAAGGGAAGCCCGTGTTCCCGGGGACAGTGGCGCTGTGGAACTGCCTCCTCTGAGGCGCGCAGCCACCGGGGCCCTGCTGATCGCGATCGCGGCGATCAGTCTTCTGTTCTGGCTGCGTCACGACGGCGCGGGACGACCGGCCGCATCCCGTCAATCCGTGGCACCCGCCGGCGTCCGGATCAAGGTCGAGGTCCTGAACGCCAGCGGCGTGCGCGGCCTGGCGCGACGCGCCACTTTTGCACTGCGCGATGCCGGGTTCGACGTGGTGCGGTATGCCAACGATACCGGACGGCGCGACAGCACAGTGGTGCTCGATCGATCCGGCAATCCCAACTGGGCCCGGCTCGTCGTGCGGGCGCTCGGCGGCGGGCGCGTGGAACTGAGCCCCGATTCCTCACGCTACCTGGATGTCACGGTGCTCCTCGGCACCGACTGGCGGCCGCCGTCGCAGCCGTTCCACCCGTAGCTGACCGCAGGCGGCCGCGATGTCCAGGCCCCGGCTCTTTCGCACCGCCACGCGGACGCCTGCGGCACGCAGGCGTCCAGCGAACCGCCGGATATCCGCGGCCGCCGTGGGAGAGAACGGTCCGGCGCCGCCAGGGTGCAGCGGAATGAGGTTCACGAACGCGCCGCACTCCCGCGCCAGCGCGCCCAGCGTATCGGCCGACTGGGCGCTGTCGTTCACGCCCCGCAGCATCACGTACTCGAAGGTCACGCGCCGCGCGAAGCACTTTGCGGCTTCGATCACCGACGCCAGCGGATACTTCAGGTTGATCGGCATCAGCGACCGGCGCAACGCGTCGGTGGGAGCATGCACCGAGATCGCCAGCCGGAACTGCTCCGGGCGCGCGCCTAACGCTTCGATGCCGGGCAGCACACCCACGGTCGACACGGTGATATGGCGGGCCCCGATCTCGAGCCCCTTGGGATGATTGAGCAGCTCGAGCGCCCGTTCCACCGCAGGCCAGTTCATCAGCGGCTCCCCCATCCCCATGAACACCACGTTGGTGGGCCGCAGGGGTGGATCGAGCAGCGCCATCTCCCGCACCTGCCCGGCGATTTCGAACGGCTGCAGATTCCGCGCAAACCCCATCGCGCCGGTCGCGCAGAAGGCGCACTGGAGGGCGCACCCGGCCTGCGACGAGATGCAGAGCGTGAGGCGTCCGCGGTCGGGGATCGCCACCGTCTCGATCGCCTGGCCGTCGTGCAGCCGGAACAGAAACTTCTCGGTCCCGTCGAGCGACGTCTGCCGCACCTCGAGCGCGAGGCGGGGGACGGTGAAGCGCGCAGTGAGGCCGTCGCGGAATGCGCGCGGCAGATCGCTCATCGCCTCGAACGACGCCGCCGGGCGCTGCCACAGGTGCCCGACCACCTGGCGCCCGCGATACGTGGGTTCGCCCTGCTCGCGAGCGAACGCGGCCACCGCCTGCTCGGCCTCGTCAGGCAGCAGATCGAGCAGATTGATTGTCATGGCGAGGGCACCGACGTCACGAACGTGAAATGATAGATCGCCGTCAGCCCCGCCGGACTCTCGTCGCGCGCCACACCCACCAGGTAGCGCGCGTAGTGCAGGTCGATCGCAAAACGCATCCGCGACGTGTAGTGCCCCGCCACCAGGGTCCGCGCGAGCCCGCCGCGCGCCTCCCATCGTCCCACGCGCGCCGACGCGAACGCGTAATGCTCCCGGTCCAGTCCGGGCGAGTCGTTGTACGAATAGCCGGCGCGCAGTTGCGCCAGCGAATCACGCCCCGCAATCCTCGCGTCGAACGCTCCGGAAAACGCCGCGCCATCGCCACTCCCGGTCCCGGGACGCCAGAGAAAGCTCGACAGACCAAGCCGGCCGTCGACCGTGAGGATGTGCTCCACAACCACGCCAGCGTCGACCCCGAGCGCAGTCCGGTGCTCCGTATCCAGCTCCCCGTACTGGTAGCGGAGTGCCACTCCGGTTGTGACGTTGGGAGACGAGCGACGCGCCGCGAGTGCCGACAGCACGAATACGCTGTAGGGCAGATCGCTGCCCACTGACTGGGGATCGTCCTGCGTGAGTCCGATCCCGCTCACCGCAGCCCGGGCCACGGACACGCCGGCCGTGACCTGATTCCGAACCGGCACCGCGACCGACAGGATCTGTCCAGCCACCCCCTCATCCGTCCCACTGGTGAGCGACGAGACCGAGAATCGGGCGCGCACGCCTGTCGGCAATCCAATGGATGCCGGGTTCCGCAGACCATCGCCGGTCGCGAGCGCCAGAGCCCGTCCCTCCGCCAGCGAGCCCAGGGGAAACTCGAACAGATCCCGTCCGGGGATCTGCTGCGCCGAGACCAGTAGCGGCGAAAGTGCAAGAAGCGCTGCCCAAAACCCATTGTGGCGCATTGACTTAAGCTTATGCATCAGACCAGGTGCGGTCAACGACATCGCTACCCGCCCACGTCCCTGTCCCTTAGATTGCCAAGGCACCAATGCCTCGACCATCGCCACCATTGCGCTTGGCACCCGCGAGCGATCTTTGCCGCACATGAGGATGAGAGGGTCGGGTCGCGTCGCGGACCGGGAGATTTGCCCGCTCGGAGCCTCGACCGCGTGACGGACGTGTTACCACGAGCAACCAGCTTACGCACGCACCTGTGTGGCGTTCTGCGCCTCGAACACCAGGGGGTGAACGTGCGGCTCGGCGGCTGGGTGCATCGCGTGCGCAACCTCGGCGGACTCCTGTTCATCGACCTGCGGGACCGCGCCGGCATCGTCCAGGTTTCATTCGCGCCCGGCAGCGCGACCGAAGACGCCCTCCGCGTGGCGGAGCAATTGTCCAGCGAAGACGTCATCCTGGTCGAGGGCACGGTCGCGCCGCGCCCGCCGGAAGGACGCAATCCCGAGTTGGAAACCGGTGACATCGAGGTTCGGGCTCGCACCGCCCGCGTGGTGGGTCCCGCGGTCACTCCCGCCATCCCGGTGGCGCGCGCGAAAGGCGAGAACCTGCCCGCCGAAGAACTCCGCCTCCGCTACCGGCACCTCGATCTGCGGCGTCCCGAGCTGCGAGACAACCTGCTGCTGCGCCACCGACTCATGCAGGCGGCACGGCGCAATCTGAGCGAACAGGGATTCTTCGAAATCGAGACTCCGATTCTGACCAAGCCCACTCCGGAAGGCGCGCGCGACTATCTCGTCCCGTCTCGCGTCCATGCCGGCGAGTTCTACGCCCTTCCACAATCGCCGCAGATCTACAAGCAGCTGCTCATGGTGTCGGGCTTCGACCGCTACTTTCAGATCGCGCGATGCTTCCGCGACGAGGATCTCCGCAACGACCGGCAGCCGGAGTTCACGCAGATCGATCTCGAGGCGTCGTTCGTGCAGCAGGAGGACGTGCTCGGATTCGTGGAGGCGCTGCTCGTCGCACTGTGGAAAGCTGCGGGCCATGACGTGGCGACCCCGTTCCCGCGTCTCGCGTGGCGCGACGCCATGGAACGCTACGGCACCGACAAGCCGGACCTGCGGTACGCGTTGCCGATCGCCGACTGGACGAGCCCCGTCCGTCCGCTCGGCGTTCCGTTCTTCGAATCGGCGCTGTCGGACGGATCGCGGGTGCGCGGGCTCGCGGTGGCCGCCGGGGCGTCGCTGTCGAGAAAGGACCTCGACCAGCTTGCCGAAACCGCCAAACTGCACGGCGCGTCCGGACTGGCGTGGGTCAAGCGCCAGGCGGGCCAGGTGTCGGGCTCGCTGGGGAAGTTCTTCACCACCGACACGCTCGACAATCTCGGTGTCGGCGACGGCGACGCCGCCTTGATGGCAGTCGGACCCGATCGCGTGACGTCTCCGGTGCTCGATCGCGTGCGACAGGAGGTGATCAGGCGAACTGCAGTGAAACCGGAGAGCCGGCACGCGTTTCTGTGGGTCGTCGACTTTCCGCTCTTCGAGCCCGATCCCGGGACCGGCCGGCCGGTGTTTGCACATCACCCGTTCACCTCGCCCCATCCGGATGACAGCGATCGTCTGGACAGCGCGCCCTTCTCGTGCCGGGCGCTGCATTACGACGCGGTCTACAACGGCAATGAGCTCGGGTCGGGCTCCATCCGGATCACCGATCCCGCGATACAGCGCCGCGTCTTCACCCACCTCGGGATGAGCGAGCAGGAGGCGTCGGAGCGGTTCGGTTTTCTGCTCCAGGCACTGGCTGCCGGTGCGCCGCCGCATGGCGGGTTCGCCGTCGGGTTCGACCGCACCGTGATGCTCCTGTCGGGAAGCGGCTCGCTGCGCGACGTGATCGCCTTTCCCAAGACCACGGCCGCGCGCGCCCTGTTCGAGGACGCGCCCAGTCCGGTGACCGAGGCTGATCTGGCCGCGCTCCACCTGCGGCGGCGGTAGGCGCGCACCCCTCGTGCCTGACGACTCCCCGACCCAGCGGCTCAACGCGGAAGGTGCGGACCTGCTCGTCCTCGCCGGCGTGAATGACGCGAATCTGATCGAGCTGGCGCGACAAACCGGCGCGCGCATCGCCCTCCGCGGCGACACGCTGAGCGTCGCCGGAGCGCCCGAATCGGTGGAACGCGCCACCGCCATTGCCCAGCGCATGATCGATGCCGCACGGCAGCGCCTCACGCTCGACGCGGATGACGTGCTCCGGATGAGTCTCGACACCTCGCGGGACACGGCCGACGCCGGCGAGCGGATCGTGCTGCCGGGAGTGCGCCGCATCATCCAGCCGCGGACGCCGGGCCAGGCGGAGTACCTTCGTCTGATTCTCGACAACGACATCGTGGTCGGCATCGGTCCGGCCGGCACCGGCAAGACGTATCTCGCCGTCGCCGCCGCCGTGGACGCGCTGATGCGGAAGCGGGTGCGCCGGATCATTCTCGCGCGGCCCGCGGTGGAAGCGGGTGAGAGTCTCGGATTCCTGCCTGGTGACATGCAGGCCAAGGTGGACCCGTACCTGCGGCCGCTCTACGATGCGCTCGAGGACATGATGCCGGCCGAGCGGATGCAGCGCGCCCTCGAGTCGCGGGTGCTCGAGATCGCGCCCCTCGCCTACATGCGCGGTCGCACGCTGAGTGACGCGTTCGTCATTCTCGACGAAGCCCAGAACGCGACCAGCGCGCAGATGAAGATGTTCCTCACGCGGCTCGGGGTGAATTCGCGCACCGTGATCACCGGCGACAAGACGCAGATCGACCTCCCACGGCGGGAGGAGTCGGGGCTCATCCAGATCGAGCGGATCCTGTCGGGCATCGATGGCATCGCATTCCACTACCTCTCGGAAATCGATGTCGTCCGGCATCGCCTGGTGCGCGACATCATCAAGGCATATGCGGAAGACTTCAACGCCTGACCTGGCGATCGACATCGACCTGGGCGGCTTTCGTCCGGCCCTGGGCGCGCGGCGGTTGCGCGCCCTCGGGGAGTCCGTCCTGCACCGCCAGGGCCAGCGGCAGGCGCTGCTGTCGCTGGCGTTCGTGTCCCGCCGCCGCATTGCCGCGATGAACCGCCGCCATCTCGGCCATCAGGGCCCCACCGATGTCATCACCTTCGCGCTCGGACGCGCCGGTTCCGCGGCGCCGGTGGTCGGCGACATCTACGTGTCGCCCGATGTGGTGCGGACCCAGGCCCGGCGCCTCGGTCTCCCGGTTCGCGAGGAACTGGCCCGCGTGGTCATCCACGGCATCCTCCACGCGTTAGGCATGCGCCACCCGGAGAACGGGCGCCGCGAGCGCTCGCCCATGTGGCGGCGCCAGGAGCGGCTGTTGCATCTGGCCCAACGGGAGGGCCTCCTGTGAGCGTGGCCGCCATGCTGTTCGCCCTCGCCGCCGCGGCGCTGGCGGCCCTCTGCGCGGCCGCCGACGGCGCGATGCTCTCCCTGGACCCCGACGACGCGCTCTCGCCGCCGCTGGTCGCCCTGCACGCCCGCCGCGAACGCGCGCACCGCGCGCTCGCCTTCGCCCGCGTGCTGGGGCACCTCGGCGCCGGAATCGGTACCGCCGTCGTCGCCGCATCGTGGACCCGTTCCACTGTCGCGTGGATGGCAACCACCATCGCCGCCGCGGTCCTGCTGGTCGGACTCGCCGAGAGCGTCGCGCGGAGCGCCGGCGACACCATTGGCGCGCCCGCCGCCGAGCGTCTGTTGCCGTTCATCCGCGCGCTCGAGAATCTCCTCGCTCCCGTCGTCGTGCTCGGCGAGATCATCGACCGCGGATTGCACCTCCTGCTCCCGCCGCCCGAGCGCGCCGAGGAGGAACGCGAAGCAACCGCCGAACAGTTCAAGGCCGTGGTGGCCGCCGAAGCAGACGTCTCGAAAGACGAGGCCGTGTTGCTCAACGGCGTCTTTCGTCTCGCCCAGACCGACGTCCACGATGTCATGGTCCCGCGAGTGGACGTCATCGCCATCGATCGCGAAGCGCCCTGGTCGGAAGTCGTCGACCGCGTCCGCAGCTCCGAGCACGCCAGACTTCCGGTGTACAGCGACACCATCGACAACATCGTCGGCGTCCTCTACGCCAAGGACCTGCTGCCCACGGTGGTGAGCGACGAGCCACCGGCGGGCGGTTGGCCCGCCCTGGTGCGGCCCGCGGTCTTCATTCCAGGCGCCAAGAAGGCCGATGTCCAGCTCCGCGACTTTCAGGCAAGCCGAACCCACATGGCGATCGTGGTCGACGAGTTCGGCGGCACCGCCGGCCTCATCACCATCGAAGACGTGCTGGAGGAGATCGTCGGCGACATCCGTGACGAGTACGACGAGGAGGAGGCCTCCGTCGTCCAGGAGGAAGGGCGGCGATTCTGGGTGTCGGCGAGGCTTACGCTCACGGAACTGTCGGAACTGCTGGGCCACGACTTCCACCGGGACGACGTGTCGACCGTGGGCGGCCTGGTGTATGAGCGCCTCGGACGCGTGCCAAGATCGGGCGAGGAATTCGTGCTCGACGGATTCCGCGTCGTGGTCGAACGCGTGGACCGGCGGCGCGTGCGCCGGGTCTACTTCGAACGCACGGCACTCGACGCGGAGCACGCCGCATGATCCTGTGGAGCACGATGCTGCTGGCCTCGATCGCAGTCGTCGCCTGGCTCACGGCCGCCGCCACGGCCGTCCGCTCGGTAAGTCGCATCTGGCTCCGGCACTGGGTGGAGCAGCAACTGCGGGGCTCGGGCACCGCGGCGCTGTATCTCGACCGCCCGCACCGCATGCTTCTCGCGGCCACCACCGCCGTCTCGCTCACGGTCTTCGCCGCCGGTGTCGACATCGGAACCAGCATCCGGAGCGTGCCGCTCGTCGTGTTGCCCACGGCAATCGCCTATGCGGTGGCGCTCCTGGTAGCGGGCCAGCTCGTCCCGCGCGCGATCGCGCGCCGCTGGGCGACCGCGCTTGTTCCCGCGCTGCTGCCGCCGCTGCGCGTGGTGGAGTTGCTCCTGTCGCCGGCGCTGCGCGTGGTCCGTGGTCTGACCGGTGAACGCGCCCACGATCAGCTGCGACGCCCGCAAACCGGCGACGAGGCCCTCGAGGAGCTGATGCGCGAAGGCGAACTCGAGGGAATCGGCGCCGCGACCGAATTCGCCATCATCAGCGGCGTGCTGCAGTTCGGCGAGAAACGGGCGGGGGACGTGATGACGCCCCGCGCCGACGTGTTTGTCGTGGACCGGAGCGTCGCCCCCGCCCAGCTCGCGGCGCTCGTCGCGCGCGCCGAATACAGTCGCGTTCCCGTCTGCCGGGGGTCGATCGACCAGATCGTGGGCATGGTACACGTCTTCGACATCCTCAAACATTCCAATGGCGCGTGGCCGGAGCTTCGGCCGGTCGCGTTCGCGCGGCCTTCGGCATCCTGCAAGGAACTGCTCTTCGCGATGCTCCGGGATCGGAAACACCTGGCGGTCGTGCGCGACGACGCCGGCTCGACCCTTGGCATCGTCACGCTCGAGGACCTGCTCGAAGAACTCGTCGGCGATATCCGCGACGAGCACGACGAGCCGGGGGTCCGAAGCACCGTCCGTGCGGCGCACCCGTGAGCAATCGATGAGGCGCCGCCTCGGGCCGAGAAACGGCGGTTCACGATGACGACCACCTCAGCAGATCGCTCCAGTGCGCTGGCGCGCCTGCTCGCCGATTTCGACGCCCGCAAGCCGGCCGCGCTGGCCCGGGCGGTCAGTCTGGTCGAGAACCAGCGGCCGGGCTTCGAGGAGTTGCTGGGCAGCCTGCACGGCCGGCTGGGACGCGCCAGACGAATCGGTCTCACCGGCCCTCCCGGCGCCGGCAAGAGCACCATCACCAGCCGCCTCGTCGCCGCCTATCGTCAGGCAGGACTCACCGTCGGCGTCATCGCGGTCGATCCCACCTCGCCGTTCACCGGCGGTGCGCTGCTGGGCGACCGCATCCGCATGGAGGCGGTGGCGCTCGACCCCGGCGTGTACATCCGGTCCCTCGCCACCCGCGGTTCGCTCGGCGGCATCTCCGGCGCCATGCGCGCAGTCGCCGACGTACTGGATGCCTATGGCTTCGACCGCGTCCTCATGGAGACAGTCGGGGTGGGGCAGAGCGAGCTCGAGATCGCGGGGGTCTGCGACTCCACCGTGGTCATTCTGGTGCCGGAGTCGGGCGATTCGATTCAGACCCTCAAAGCCGGGCTCATGGAAATCGCCGACCTGTTCATCGTGAACAAGGCCGACCGGCCGGGAGCCGACCGGGTGCGCAACGATCTGGAGCTGATGCTCGGCCTTCGGCGCGGCCACGCGCTCCAGGGCGCGCCGGCGCACCACGGCGTCGAGTTCGCGCCGGTGTTGAATCCGGGACGTGCCGCCCGCGAAGACGCTGCTCGCGAGGCAGGCGATGTGTGGGTTCCGCCGGTGATCAAGACGGTCGCGGTTCGCGGGGAGGGAATCGACGAGATGATCGCCGCGCTCGACCGCCATGTGCGTTATCTTGAGCACAGCGGCGACCTGAGGCGGCGACGTCACCGGCGGCTGCGGGAACAGATCGTGGATGTCGCCGAGTACCGGTTGCGCCGACGCCTCTGGGGCGACGCCGCGGTCCAGGCGTTCATCGACCAGATGCTCCCCCGCATCGAGTCGGGTGAACTGTCGCCGTTCGGAATCGCCGACGAGCTTCTCGCTCGGGGCGCTCACGTTATCGCGCGGACTGAGCCATGACGTCACTACGCGAATTGTCGGATGCCGTGCGCGAGCAGCGGGCTCACATCGAGCGCCTTCGGGACGAGGTGGCCCGGTGGCAGGCCCTATACGACCGCGCGGAAAAGCGCGAAATCGCCTTCGCGAATTCCGGGGGCGAGGTCGATCCCCTCTACACGGCGCTCGACGGCGCGGAGCGCGATCCGGCGCAGCTGCCCGTTCCCGGGACGTATCCGTTCACCCGCGGCATCCACCCCACCGGCTACCGCGGCCGGCTGTGGACCATGCGGCAGTTCGCCGGATTCGGGAGCGCACGCGATACCAACCAGCGGTTCAAGTTCCTGCTCGAGCAGGGACAGACCGGCCTCTCCACAGCGTTCGATTTCCCGACGCTGATGGGCTACGACTCCGACCATCCGCGGTCGGAGGGCGAAGTGGGAAAGACCGGGGTGGCGATCTCGAGTCTCGCCGACATGGAGATCCTGTTCGACGGCATTCCGCTCGACCGTGTGTCGACGTCGATGACCATCAACGGCCCGGCCGTGATCCTGTTCTGCATGTACGTCGCGGCGGCGGAGAAACAGGGCGTCGCACCGGAGGCGCTCCGCGGCACGGTGCAGAACGACATTCTCAAGGAGTACATGGCGCAGCACGCCTGGTGCTATCCCATCGAGCCGGCGCTGCGCCTGATCGAGGACCTGTTCGAGTGGGGCGCGGCGCACGCGCCGAAATGGAATACCATCTCCATTTCCGGCTACCACATCCGCGAGGCCGGGGCCACCGCGGCGCAGGAGCTCGCATTCACGCTGGCCAACGGATTCACCTACGTGGAGCGCGGCCGGGCGCGCGGGCTCGACGTCGACCTGTTCGCGCCGCGCCTCTCGTTCTTCTTCGACATCCACAACGACTTCTTCGAGGAGATTGCCAAGCTGCGCGCGGCTCGGCGCATCTGGGCGCGTCACCTTCGCGAGGACTTCGGCGCGCGCGACCCGCGGTCGTGGTCCCTGCGCTTCCACTCGCAGACGGCCGGTGTCACGCTCACCGCGCAGCAGCCCATGAACAACGTGGTGCGGGTGGCCTATCAGGCGCTGGCGGCGGTGCTGGGCGGGACCCAGTCACTGCACACGAACTCCATGGACGAGACCCTCGCCCTCCCGACCGAGGCCGCGGCGCAGGTGGCATTGCGCACGCAGCAGGTCCTCGCCTTCGAGAGCGGAGTCCCCAATGTGATCGATCCGCTGGGCGGTTCATACTACCTGGAGGCGCTCACCGACCGCCTCGAGCGGGAGGCCGAGGGGATGTTCCAGGAGATCGAGGCCATCGGCGGTGTGGTGCGGGGAATCGAGCAGGGGTGGTTTCAACGACGGATCGCCGAATCGGCGGCCCGCCAGCAGTGGGAAGTCGAGCAGCACCGGCGCCTGGTTGTCGGCGTCAACGCATTCGCGACCGGGGAGGACGAGCTCACGATTCCGGTCCTGCGCGTGGCCGACAGCGTGGACCGCGAACAGCGCGAGCGGCTGGCGGCCCTGCGCGCCTCCCGCGACGCGGCGCTCGTCAGGCGTCGGCTCGACGCGTTGCGCGACGCGGCCCGCACCGATGCCAATCTGGTGCCCCTGATCCTCGACTGCGCGCGCGCCTACGCCACGCTGTTCGAGATCCGGCACGCCATGGAGGAGGTGTTCGGCGCCTACCGCGAGCCGGTGTTCTTCTAGAGGCGCCTCGGCATCCCCCGTCTGCGACGGTGACGCCGCACGGTCTCGCACGCGGTCCGGCCCCGTCGGGGCGCATCGCCTGCCACTCGTTCCGCCAATGCGCTAGGATACACCACACTCGCGGCTCGGCCACTGGAAACGCGCTCGCCTCCTTCGATGTCCCGACCCATTCGCGTGCTCATCGCCAAACCCGGTCTCGACGGCCACGACCGCGGCGCCAAGGTCGTCGCCGCGGCGCTCCGCGACGCCGGCATGGAGGTCATCTACACGGGACTCCACCAGACCCCCGAGATGATCGCCAACGCCGCGATCCAGGAGGACGTGGACGTGGTGGGGCTTTCGATTCTCAGCGGCGCGCACATGACCCTCTTTCCACGCGTTAGGCAGCTGCTGGTCGACGCCGGCCGGGAGGATGTCCTGATCACCGGCGGCGGGATCATCCCCCACGAGGACATGGAGGCGCTGCAGGCGCAGGGCATCGGACAGCTGTTCGGTCCGGGCACGTCCACCTCAGCGCTGGTGGAGTACATCCGCCAGTGGTTCACGAGCCGGCAGACGCAGGAAGCGTGACCAGCCGTCTGCGCGAACTCAGCGCCCAGGTCCGAGCGCTGGAGGAGCGCATCCGTCAGGGCGGCGGCCCGGATCGGATTGCCCGCCAGCACGCCCAGGGCAAGCTGACCGCTCGCGAACGTGTCGCCCGCCTGGTCGATGACCCCGACACCTTCCTCGAGATCGGGCTGCTCGTCGCCTGCGATGCCTACGACGGACAGGCCCCGTCCGCCGGCGTGGTGACCGGCATCGGCGTGGTGGCAGGCCGCGAGGTCGTGATCGTCGCCAACGATGCCACGGTGAAGGCCGGCTCGTGGTGGCCGGAGACGATCAGGAAGATGCTCCGCGCCCAGGAAATCGCGATGCGCTGCCGCATCCCGATCATCTACCTGGTGGACTCGGCCGGCGTGAACCTCCCCTACCAGGGCGGCGTCTTCCCCGGTCAGTACGGCGCCGCTCGTCTGTTCTACTACAACTCCATCATGCGGCGCTTCCTGCGCGTGCCGCAGATCGCCGCCGTCATGGGGCAGTGCGTGGCCGGTGGGGCGTACCTGCCGGCGCTGTCGGACGAGATCGTGATGGTGAAGGGAACGTCCTTCATGGGACTCGGGGGCCCCAACCTCGTGAAGGGAGCCACCGGACAGGTCATCGATGCGGAAACCCTGGGCGGCGCCGTCACCCACACCGAGACCAGCGGCGTCGCCCACTACGCCGTGGACGATGACGCGGCCTGCGTGGAAAAACTGCGGGAGCTCGTTGCGCGGCTGCCGTACGAGCCTCGCGCCGGCCACGGGGACACCGCACGCGACCCGGCATCCACCGCCGTCGGCGACGTGCTCTATGACCTCCTCCCTTCCGACCACCGGATGTCGTACGACATGCACGCGGTGCTGCGCGCCCTGGTCGACGACGGGGCGCTCGACGAATTCCAGCAGAACCTGGCGCGCGAAATGATCTGCGCCGACGCCCGCATCGACGGCATCGCGGTCGGCGTCATCGCCAACCAGCGCGGCATCGTGCGCGGTCATCCGGGCGAGAAGCCACGGTTTGGCGGAATCGTCTACCCCGAGAGTTCGGAAAAAGTGGCGTTCTTCATCGACCGATGCGACCGCGAGGGAATTCCGCTCCTGTTCGTCCAGGACGTCTCGGGATTCATGGTGGGACCGGAGGCCGAGCACGCGGGCATCATCCGGGCCGGCGCGCGCTGGGTCGAAGCGATGTCGTGCGCGCGCGTGCCGAAGATCGTCCTGACCGTCAATCACGCCTCGGGCGCCGGCTACTACGCCATGGCCGGGCAGGGATTCGACCCCGATTTCATCTTCACCTGGCCCACCGGCCGCATGGGCGTGATGGAGGGGGAGGCGGCCGTGCAGGCGGTGCATGGCCGTGCCCTCGAGGAGGCGCGCGAGCGCGACCAGTCTCCCGATCCCGCGGTGGTCGATGCGATGGAGGAGCTGCGGGCCGACTACGAGCATCAGCTCGATGCGCGTTATGCGGCCGCGCGCGGATTTGTGGACGCGATCGTGTATCCCGAGAATACCCGTCAGGTTCTGGCCTGCGCGCTGCGCGCCGCCCTGCACAATCCGGGGCCCCATATCGGACCGTTCGTTCTCCCGCCGCAACCGGACGCGGTGCGATGAAGAGCACGGTGCGCGTGGCCGCCGGACAGGGTTTCTGGGGCGACTGGCTCGAGGCGCCGCGACGGCAGGTCGCCGGTGGCCCGATCGACTACCTCATGCTCGACTATCTGGCCGAGGTCACGATGTCCATTCTGCAGAAGCAGAAGGAACGCGACCCCGATGCCGGATTCGCCCGCGATTTCGTCGACGCGGTCGACAGCGTCCTGTCGGCCGTGGTCGAGCGGGGCGTCAGGGTGGTCGCCAACGCCGGCGGCGTCAATCCGGGGGCCTGCGCAAAGGCCCTGCTTGCGCTCGCCGACGCACGTCGCGTCAGGGGAAAGCTCCGGCTGGGCGTTGTGACCGGCGACGATCTCCTGCCCCGGCTCGACGCGCTGCTGGCGGAAGGCCACGCCCTCTCGAACATGGACACCGGTGATCCCCTCTCCCGCGTCCGTGACCGCGTCCTCGCCGCCAACGCCTACCTCGGTTCCGGACCGATCGTCGAGGCGTTAGGCATGGGGGCCAATGTGGTCGTCACGGGACGGTCCACCGACACCGCCCTCACCATGGCGCCCCTTCGCTTCGAGTTCGGCTGGCAGGCCGGTGACTGGAACCGGCTCGCCGCCGGCATCATCGCCGGACACATCATCGAATGCGGCGCCCAGTGCTCGGGAGGGAACTGCCTCCACGACTGGGAAACGATCCCTGACCTCGCCAATGTCGGATATCCGATCGTCGAGGCGCACCCCGACGGCTCCTTCGACATCACCAAGCATCCCGGCACCGGGGGCCGCATTTCCGTTCCGTCGGTTACCGAGCAACTCGTCTACGAGATGGGCGACCCGCGCTCCTATATCACGCCGGACGTCGTCGCCGACTTCACCAGCATCCGGCTCACCCAGGCCGGCCCTGACCGCGTGCACGTCTCGGACATCGTCGGGAAGCCGCCGACCGACAGGCTCAAGGTCTCGATCGCCTATCGCGCGGGCTTCAAGGCGGTGGGGACCCTCGTCTATGCCTGGCCCCAGGCTCTCGCCAAGGCCCAGCGTGCCGATCGTGTGCTCCGCGAGCGTCTCGCCAGGCTGGGCTTGCGGTTCGATGCGATCGTGACCGAGTTCGTGGGCGCCAACGCCACGCACGGTCCGCTGGTCCACGAGCCGTGCGATTTCCCCGAGGTCCAGCTGCGTGTCGGCGTGCGCTCCGCGGATCAGGCGCCGGTGGCGCGATTCACCCGGGAAATCGCCCCGCTGGTGCTCAACGGCCCCCCCACCGTCACCGGCTTCGCCGGCGGTCGGCCCAAGGTGGAGGAGATCGTGGCATACTGGCCCGCGCTCATCGACAAGACAGCCGTCGAGACGCGCGTGGAGCTCGTCACGTGAAGCGCGTCACGCCCGCCGCACCGCGTGTGCGGAATGCACGCGCCGGGCATCCGGATGCGCCACCGGCGGCGCATGGCTCGAACGCCGCGAGCTCCTCGAAGCGCAGTCGGCGAGTTGCACCGTGAACGTGCGACTGGTCGACATCGCGCATGCCCGATCGGGCGACAAGGGCGACACGGCGAACGTGGGCGTCATCGCCCTCAGGCCGGACTGGTATGCCGTGCTCGCCCGGGAGCTCACGGTTGAACGGGTGGCGGCACACTTCCGCGGGATGATCACTGGCGGAGTGGAACGGTTCGATCTGCCCAACCTCGGCGCTCTCAACTTCCTCCTGCATGGCGCCCTCGACGGCGGCGGCACGTTGTCGCTCAAGACCGACGCCCAGGGCAAGGTCTTTTCCACGGCCTTGCTGCGGATGGTGCTCGACGTGCCTGACGACGAAGCACGCCGCCTCGCGCTGCCCGGCGTGCCGGCTGCCGCGTCACGGTCCGCCGCCTGGTCGCCCCCATGACCCTGCTCACCCGCGTCAAACTCGCGCTCGCCATCATCGGCGTCGGTGTCTTTGCCGTTGGGGTGCGGCTGGACCACTCGCGTCTGCGCATGGTGGGCATCGCGATCGTGGCCGCGGCCTGGGTGCTTCGCTTCGTGAAGCCGCGCGACCGCGCGCCGCGCTAGCTTCATCGAGGATGACGCGACGCATCCCGGAGCTTCTTGCACCGGCCGGCTCGCTCGAGGCTGTGCGGGCAGCCGTGGCCAATGGCGCCGACGCCGTGTACCTCGGCGTCGAGCGCTTCAACGCCCGCGACGAGGGCGCCCAGCTTACGGTCGAGGAACTCGGGCAGGCGGGCGCACTCGCCCGCGCCCACGGCGTGCGCCTCTACCTCACCCTCAACACGCTCGTCAAGCCCGCCGAGCTCGCGCCGGCGCTCGATCTCCTGGGACGTGCGATCGATCAAGGCATCCATGCCGCGATCGTCCAGGACATCGGGCTGATCCGGCTCATCCACCAGGTCTTTCCGGGATTCGAGCTCCACGGTTCCACGCAACTCACGGTTCACGACGAGCGCGGCGCGAGACTGTTGCGTGAGCTCGGTGTGCAAAGGGTGGTCATGGCACGCGAGAATACGCTGGACGATCTGCGCGCGATCCGTGACGCGGTGCCGGAGCTCGGCCTCGAGACGTTCGTGCACGGAGCGCTCTGCATTTCGTACTCCGGGCAGTGCCTCATGTCGGGGATGATCTCGGACCGCAGCGCCAACCGCGGATCGTGCGCCCAGGCGTGCCGCAAGGATTACGTCCTGCGCGATAGCGCCACCGGCGACGAGCTCGATCGCGGATACCTGATCTCCGCCCGGGATCTGGCTGCGCATGACGAGCTGTCGCAGCTCGCCGACCTGGGCGTGGGTTGCCTGAAGATCGAGGGGCGCAAGAAGAAGCCCGAGTACGTCGCTGTGGCGACCAGGAGTTATCGGCAGTTCCTGGATCGGCTGGCCCGCGGCGACGACACGATTCCTTCCCCGGAGGCCGTGACGCCGCTCGTCCAGATCTACAGCCGCGGGTTCACCGCCGGCATGCTGCACGGCCGCGCCGGCCGCACGTACGTGACCCGAACCCAACCGGACAATCGCGGCCGTGAACTCGGCGTCGTCGTCGGAAGCCGCAAGGGAGAGATCACGATCGAGGTAGCCGAACCGGTTCGCGTGGGAGACGGACTCGGGTTCGAGCCTCCCCCCGGCGCGTCGGGGCCGAGCAGCGGGTTTCGTGTGCGCGACGTGCGGGCGCTGGGGCCTCGCACCGGAGCAGTCCGCCAGGCGATCCGGTCACCAATACCGGTGCCCATTGGGTGGCGCGTGGTGCGAAGCGCCGACGCGGCGCTGATCGACCGCGCCCGGGCCAGCACCAGCGGGCTCTCCGCCGACACGGGACCCGATCGGATCGCGCTCCAGGTTCGCGCCTTCGGTCGGGCCGGTTCGCACCTGACCGCCCTGTTTTCGTGCGTGGGACTCGACGTCACCGTGGAAAGCGAAGGCCAGCTGTCGATCGCTCGGGCGCACGAGCTCGACGAACCGCGACTGCGCGAGCACTGGGCGCGCCTGGGCGACACGCCTTTCGCGTTAGGGGCGCTCGATCGCGCGGGCCTCTCCTCCGGTGTCTTCCTCCCGGTTCGAGAGCTGAATGAGATGCGACGCCGGGCGGTTGACGAACTACTGCGACGCCGTCGTGACCTGGAGCAGGTGCGGCTCGCGGAGCGGCAGCGCGCTATCGACACCGCGATTGTCGCGATTCCTCCAAAGGCCAGCGCGCCCGATATCGCGCCACCACGGACAGCCAGCGCGGACCGGGGAAACGCCGGAAACGGGAGCTCGTTGCCACCGCCGCGCTATGCGCTGGTTGCCGAGGTGTTCTGCGACGACGACGCCCACCAGGCTGCCGGAGCCGGGGCCACGGAAATCGTGTTCGATCCGTTCCTTCGCCATCCGACGCCGTCGGCATCGCACGTGCGCTCGCTGGCCGGGGAGCTCGCCGCGCGCGGGATCGCGCTGCGACTGCGGACACCGACAATTCTCCGGCCGGAAGAGAATCGCTCGCTCGAGAAGTGGCTGGCCCTCGATCTGCCAATCCTGTCCGGACACCTCGGCCTGGCGTCCGAGCTCGCCGCGCTTGGCCGCGACGTGGTCGTGGATTACGCGGCCAATTGCTTCAACCAGCACACCGCCGCCGAGATCCTGATCCGCGGCGCCACTCGTGTCACCGCGTCCGTCGAACTCACCGCGGATGAGCTGGCCGAAATGGTCGCGCCGTGGCGCGGACAGCGTTTCGAAGTGCTGATCTACGGTCGCCCCGAGGGGATGACACTGGAGCATTGCGTGCTCTCGGCAGCATTCGACCGCAAACCCACCACTTGCCGGGACCTGTGCGTACACAAGCACCCCATCGTGGCGCTCACCGATCCCGCCGGATACACGTTTCCCGTGGCGACCGATGCGCATTGCCGCAATCGCCTGCTGCATTCCCGTCCCATCGAGGCATCGGAATACCTGCCGCGGCTCTGGAGCGCGGGGATACGGGCGTACCGGGCCGTCTTCAACGTCCATGGTGATCCGGTCGCCGGGCTGGTGCGCGCATACGCCGCCGCGCTCGATTCGCTGGCACAAGCCGCGCGGCCGGCGCTGGACGCGCCGCGTGCCATTGTTGGGACGACCTTCACCCGGGGCCATTTCGCACGCGCGGTGTGAGGGCGCCGTGTCGCACGGGAGTATTGGGGAATTGACCCGCGGGCAACCTCTTCCGGTATGCGAGGCAGCGCTAAACTTTCAGGGGTGGCCAGCCGAGGCTGTAAAGCATGCATCCCGAGCCAGAACGGAAGGCGGCCGGCACTACCTTTCGACCCGCACCGAGCGCCGTCTCACCGGCCCGTTGTGGCGTGGTCCACAACACCAGATGTCGTGCCGAACGGGCGACGTGGATGCAGCGGACGCTCCCCGTTACCCTGGTCGCCTGCCTGTTGCTGACCCCCGTCAGCACCAGGGCGCAGGCAACCCGGAGCAGGGTCGCGCAAGTAACCCTGATCGTCGTCAAGCGGCCGCCTGCCACCGCGCCCATCAGCGCCCCCGAACCACGACTCCCCACCGGTGAGACCGTCCGCCGGGTGGGCCCGCAGGTTCTGGACGTCACCGCGCCGATACCGTTTGTCGTTAGGACTGGCGATGTCCTCGGCCTGACGAAGGGCCAGTGCAGCCGCGGCGACAACGTGACGCGCCTGTTCGTTCGCGACAGCGCGGGCCGTCTGGTCATCGTTCCCGAGGCGGCCGGGGCCAGCCCCGTCATGCTGTCAGCGACCGCGGAGCGCGTGGTCCGATATCGCGTGATCGCGGAACCCGGACAGGCGACCGGGGCGGCCTGCCTGCGGTACGAACTGTTCGATGTGAATGGTCGGTTGGTCGCCGATCGCGAGGATGTGCTGCACCTCATCGGTCCGGTCGGGGAGGCACGTTAGGCGCGCTTGCGGACCACGATGGTGACCGGCTGCTCGTGTCCCTCTCGTGCCGGTGTCGCCTGTTCGGGCGCGCTGACGGTCTCGTAGGTTCCCGGCAGCAGAAAGTCCGTTGGCAGCACCGTGAGCGGCAGCGCCTGCGCCGAGGGGCGTCGGAGAAAGAATTCACCGCGGCGGTTCGTGTAGACGGTCTCGTCTCCCAGTCGAATGGCGGCACCCTCGACCGGGTTGCCCTCCTCGTCGACCACGCGTCCCCGCACGAGGAATCGGTCGAACTGGAACAGCAGCCCCTCGGCTCGCCCCATCGATGACGCCGCGCGATAGAGAAAGCTCCCGCCCGACGCCGAGAAGTACGTGCGGCCGTCGGGCGCCACGAAGCTCCCGAGGGAAAGTTGCAGGGCGCCAAGCTGCAGCCTCACCGTCAGCCCCATGGACGTCTGGAAGGGGTCGTTGACGCGGAGCGGGGAGTGCACGACCTGATAGTCGACGCTCACTTCGCTGAGTCCGCCCCGCAGGGCCCCGCCGAAATTGACCGTCGTGCCACGGTCGCTGCGCGTCACGACCTGAACGAACTCCGCGCGTGGCGAGAGGCTTTCGCGCAGGTACAGGACCGGGGTCGTGCTGCGGATCCGATGCGGCTCCCAGATCGAGAGCAGATAGAGATCCCCCCGAAACCACGAAGTCAGGTCGCGCCGCAGGTACGCGAACGAACTGAAATTGCGCACGGAATCCGACTGCGACTCGAAGCCACCCAGCGACGCGGCCAATGCGGTTGAGGCCCAGGAGAGTGACGCCTGAGTGGATGTGGCATTGGGCGACATGCCGGCCACCACGCTGTCCTGCCGGAAGTGCTGTCGGCCGGCGTTGATGGCGAACGAAGGCAAGGGGCGCCAGGTCGCGGATGCATTCGCCCCTTCGACTTCGGCGTGGACGCTGAGGGGCGCATCGGCGCGCCGATAGGCGTCTCCGTGATACACGTACGCCGTTGTGACGTCGAAGCGCTCCCGGTGAACCCGGAACGCGGACGCGGCATACGGCGCGTTGCCACCCACGCCGGCGGAGGCGCTTGCCGTCATGTCCGACACCGGCTGCCACGAAGAGCTCAGTAGCAGCGTCTGTCGGTGTGCCACCACCGCGTCTCCCGCCAGCAAAATCCTCGGAGAGATCGCGCTCTCGCCGTGCAGGTAGCCCAGCGGTGATTCGCGTTCTGTCGATGTGAAGAGCGGAGAGGGCAGGGCGCGTGCACTCGCGCCGGCGAACACGCTGAAGGCCGTGCGGCCGCGGCGCGCGCGCAACCCTGCCCCCTGCGCGAGAATCACCGGACTCGAGCCGAATACATCGGACGCGAGGCGCAGGGGAATGACATCGTCGCCCAGCCGGAGCGTGTCGCGCCCGATCGCGCGTCGCACCCAGAGACTCGTGCGAAGCCCACGCAGGTACCCGATGCCCGCACCGCCGTCGTAACCGTCGCCCCACACCTTCAGAGCGGCGCCGACCCCCGACTCCAGGGACGAGGCTGTCCCTTGAATCTGAATGACCTGAGCGGAGAGCGCCGAAGGTGCGGCGCACGCGATGACGGCAGCAAGAACGGAGCGACGCGGCAGTCTGCCCACCTCAGTTGGACGCCGCCCGTCGGCGTTCCTCGACCGAAAACCCCGCGAAGCGCAGGATCACCCGTTCCGCCGACTCGGGATGGTTCCACGGGATTTCGATATGTCGCCGGCTGTTCGGAAAGAGTGGCAGTGCTGGCCCAACCGCCCGCGCGCCGCTGCCATCCGTCACTTCCGTACGAAGGATCCGCCCCAGAGCGCTCCCCATGTTCTCCACGTCGATCAGCACGCGGTGCCCCACGGAATCGTACGACAGTCCCCGGATCGAAACGTCGGCGCGCGCGAGGGAACGGCGCTGCAGGAGGTACACGACGTGCGGCATCTCGATGCGGACGTTCAGTCCCTCGGCCGTCCGCCCGCCGCTGATCGCGCTGATGATCTGGAACCACGCGGGATACTTCGAGGCGCTCGCCTCGTAATACACGGCGTAGTTCTGCAGCGGTGGAATGGTGAAGCTCATCGTCGACAGACGGAGATGCACGACCGTGGTGTCAAGCGGCTCGTCGATCAGTGTGCCCGACTCCTCCACCACGAATCCGCGGGGGTCGAGCACCACGCGCAGGGGATAGAGGGTCTTGTTGGCGAGCTCGAACTTGCCGCGTGCCGCTTCACGGTATTCGACCACGGCGGGGCTGATCGATTGCGCCCGCGCCGTGGCTGGCAGGAGAACGACGGTCCACAGCAGGCCCCGAACGATCCGGGAAGTCACCGCGAGCCATCGGACGTCGTTGCCGGTCATCACTGCGTGACGAGCCGGAGGTTCAGCGTTCCGGTGTACGTGCCGGCCGTGGCCGTCTGGCCGGTCATGTCGATCCGCAGCTCGAGATTGTCCGTTCGCGACGATTGCTTGTTGGTGCCGTTGATCGCCTGCGTGAACAGGACGAGACTGCCACCCGCCGTCCCGACGCCAGCAAGCGCGTTCTGCGTGAAGGTCGTGAACGAGGTCGGGAGTCCGGTGGACACGCGGCCGAGAATCAGGCTGCTCGTGATGTAGTCGGTGCCGTTGGCGAGGGCCTGCGACGGCGCGCTGAAGTAGCCCACCAGTGAGATGCTCGCGGCACTCGGATTGATGTCCCAGTCAGTCTGAATGACCACCGGCGTTGCGCCGGGAAAGGTGTTCACCGCGTTGTCGACGAGATTGGCGATCGACTGTGAGGCGCCCGACGTGATCGACACGCTCAACGATGCGGCCTTCGCGGCTGACAGCGTTGCCGTTGCGATGTTCGATGTGAGGCCGCCCTGCGCGGTCGCCACCTGCGCCATGCCCAGGAGCGCAGCGACAGACAGTGTTGCTCGGGTGAGACGGAGCATCGGTACCACCTCCAGCATTGAGGGATGGGATGCGCCGCCCTTGTTTCGCGCGAACTTCCTTGTCAGCCCGCGTCGATTACTGCCGATGGCGCACTACTCGGCAACATTGACGATCGCTAATGAAGCGTCGTCACGTCACCACGCCGGGCTCCAGTCGAACCCTGACGGCAGCGTCGGGGGATCTCCCACAGAGTCGCTCGGAGCCGACGGGATTACCTGCTGCGCCACATCTGCGCGAGACCTGATGCTCGCGCGGGATTCTGCTCCGGGGTGCAACCGCGCGATGGCGCAGGTCGATCGCCGAGCGCGCAGCTTTCGGCGTGCCCCCGCTCACGCTCGACGATGCACGCAGCGCACTCCGCGCCACCTTCGGCTACGACGACTTTCGCGCGCCGCAGATCGGTGCCGTGCAGGCCGTGCTTCGGCGCGCGGATGCGCTGATCGTGCTCCCGACCGGCGGCGGGAAGTCCCTCTGCTTTCAGATTCCGGCGCTCCTGCTGCCCGGTCTGACTGTGGTCGTCTCCCCCCTCATCTCGCTGATGGCGGACCAGGTGCAGGCCCTCCAGAAGCGCGGCGTGGCGGCGGAAGTCATCAACAGCACCGTGCCGCCTGACGAGGCGGCGCGCCGACTTGCCCGGCTGCGGCGGGGTGAGATCAAACTGCTGTACGTCGCCCCGGAGCGACTCGTCATCGCGTCCACGATCGACCTGCTTCGCGTGCTCCGGCCGTCGCTCCTGGCTGTCGACGAAGCGCATTGTGTGAGCGAATGGGGCCACGATTTCCGACCGAGCTATCTCCGCATCCGCGACGTCAGGCGGACGCTCGGAATGCCCCAGACGGTCGCCCTGACCGCAACCGCCACGCCGGCGGTTCGGCGAGACATTCGCGAGTTGCTGGGGCTGCGGGCGCCGGTCGAAATCGTCAGCGGCTTCGACCGACCAAACCTCCGCCTTGGCGTCGCCGCCGTCGCGAACGAAGCCGCGCGCGTGGAGGCGATGGCCGGACTGGTCGCCAATCCGTCCGGGGCAGTGGTGGTGTACGCCGCCACACGGCGACAGGTAGAGCATGTGGTCCGACTGCTCGCGAAGCAGCGCATCGCGGCCGTGGGATACCACGCCGGGCTCTCGCCGGACCGTCGCGCACGCGCGCAGGAGTCATTCATGAGCGGCCGGGTGCCGATCATTGCCGCAACCAACGCTTTCGGCATGGGCATCGACAAGGCCGACGTACGACTGGTGCTCCATTTCGCGATGTCGGGCTCGCTGGAGGACTACTATCAGGAGGCCGGCCGCGCCGGTCGTGACGGGGCGGCGGCGCGCTGCATCCTCCTCTTCCATCCCCGCGATCGGCGGGTGCACGATCGCTTTCGCGACGTGTCGTATCCCGAACCGTCCGTCGTTAGGCGCACCTACGACCTGCTGGCCCGCGAATCGGCGCCGGTGCGCCTCGACCCCTCGCGGCTGGCCGCCGGCTCGCGACAGCGTCTCGCGCCGGACTCTCTCAAACGCGCCGCCGACTTCCTGCAACAGAATGGCCTCCTGCACGTGGCCGACCGCGCCGACCCGGTCCAGATCCGTCTGCTGGCCTCGCCCCTCCGGGCAGTCTGCGAAGAGGCCGCGCTTTCCGAATCGGCGCGCCGCGTTCTGCGCTTCGCGTGCGACACCGGCGGTGACGACTGGATCGCCGTCGATCAGCCGCCGCTCGTGGCGCGTCCGTTTGTGCTTCAGCGCGCACTCCAGGAGCTCGAGGGCCGGCAGCTGGTCTACGTGCGCCGCCACGTCCGCCACGGCACCCTCGACACGGGCCGTCGCGCAGAGCTCCACCTGGCCGCAGCGCTCCATCGCCTGGAGCACCGGCGAGCCGGGGAACGTGCAAAGCTCGACGCGATGGTTGGTTACGCTGCAACTCGCGGTTGCCGCCGCGAATACATCCTTCGATATTTCGGCGACGAGTCGGCGCGGGCTACGTGCTCACGGTGCGATAACTGCGACGACTGATCTCTCTCCCGGGCGCCGCCTCTCCGACGGCGTCCGGGAGCGGAATGCCGGCGGCGGCGAGAGCGACGCGCCGCGGCCACCGAGACCCTCGCCAGCGAGTACTCCTCCGGGCCCGAATGGACGACAGGCTGTATTTCACCGAGCAGCATCTGGCGGTGCGCGAGATGGTGCGCGCGTTTGCGACCGACGTGGTCGCGCCGGTTGCCGCGCAGTACGACGAATCAGCCGAGTTTCCTTGGGAGAACATCCGGCGCATGTCGGAACTCGGGCTGCTGGGCATCCCGTGGCCCGAATCACTCGGCGGCGCCGGCCTCGACCTGTTCAGCTACATCATCGCCATTCACGAACTGGCCAAGGTCGACGCGTCTCATGCGCTCACGATTTCCGCGCACACCACGCTGGGCACGTCGCCAATCGTGCATTTCGGAACCGATGCCCAGCGATTGCGCTTCGTGGCGCCGCTGGCGTCGGGTCGGGTGATGGGCGGCTTTGGACTCACCGAAGAGGGTGCGGGCAGCGACGCCGGGGGCACCCGCACGGTCGCTCGGCGGAAGGGTGATCGATACATCCTGAACGGATCCAAGCGCTTCATCACGCACGGCGGCGTGGGCGAGATCTTCGTGGTGACCGCGCTCACCGACCCCGCCAGGAAGGCGCGCGGCATCACCTCGTTCATCCTCACCAAGCACAACGACGATCGGGAGCGTGCCCGCCCGCACGGCATCGGCCACGACCCGACCATCGCGGCCATGCCGGGGTTTCGCTCCGGCCGGAAGGAAGACAAGCTCGGATGGCGCGCATCAGATACCCGGGAGCTCATCCTCGAGGATGTCGAAGTGCCGGTGGAGAACCGCCTCGGAAATGAGGGAGAGGGATTCGTCAATTTCATGCGCACGCTCGATTCCGGACGCATCGGGATCGGCGCTCTCTCGTTAGGCATCGCCGAGGGGGCGTTCGACCAGGCGGTCCGGTACACCTCGGGCCGCCGCCAGTTCGGGCAACCGGTGGCCCTGTTCCAGGGCGTCCAGTTCCAGCTCAGTGACCTGGCGACCGAGATCGAGGCCGGGAAGCACCTCGTCTACCACGCGGCCTGGCTGGCGCAGCACGGCAAGCCGTACACGACCGCCGCCGCGATGGCCAAGCTGTTCTGCTCGGAACTGGCCATGCGGGCGACGATTAAGGCCGTCCAGCTCCACGGAGGCTACGGCTACACCAGGGACTTTCCCGTCGAGCGCATGATGCGCGATGCCAAGGTCTGCGAGATCGGGGAAGGCACGAGCGAGATTCAACGCCTCGTGATCGCCCGCGACCTGCTCGGAAACCTCCCGGTGTGACGTACTCGCTGGTCGCGAAGCGGCTGCGCCTCCCGCTCGGGTTCACGCTCTCCCTGCTGTACCTCGCGTTCGTGCACCCCACGCCGGGCGCCCTGATGTTCGGCGGCACCGTGGCCCTGGTCGGCCTCGGCGTGCGGGCCTGGGCCTCGGGACACATCGCGAAGAACGAACGGCTGGCCACCTCCGGCCCGTACGCCCATACCCGGAACCCGCTGTACTTCGGGAGCTTCCTCATCGCCGCCGGCTTCGCGGTGGCGGCGCACTGGTCGCTGCTCCTGCTGGTGATCTCGTTCTTCGTGCTGGTCTACGCCCCCACGATGGAGCGCGAGCGGGCCAACATCCGCTCGCGCTTTCCCGATGCCTACGCCGAGTACGAGGCCAACGTGCCGGCGTTTGTTCCGCGGGTCACCCCCTGGACGGGCTCTCGCCGGGAAAACGCCGCACCGTTTAGCTTTGACCTGTATCTGAAGCACGGCGAGTGGAAGGCCGCGCTGGGGTTTGCCTTGGCCATGGCCTGGCTCGTCTTTCGGAAGAAGGTCGGACCGTAGGAGGGAACAGGTCAGGTCCACTGGCACGGTCCGGAACTGATGCTCACCTGGCGGCGCCGCGCGCGACTCGCGCAGCGCCGCTCGAATTGGCCGGAGCCGCGGAGGCGCGTGACGCCCCCGGCGGGCCCGGCCGGCAACGACGGAATCGCAATTCCGAGCCTGGAACTCGATCGCATGTCACTCCGATCACAGACCGCACCCGCGCCACGGGAGACGCACTCGCGCTCTCCCGCCGGACGCGCGTGTGGTCCGGACGCGACGTGGACGATCACGATTTCGCGTCTGCCCCACCTGGTCACGCGACACGCCCGGCCGGGAACAGTCGGCTTCGGGGACGCGCCCACCACCACTCTCTTCCGTCGCGGTCCGCGGGTCGAGTCGCAACCCAGCGCGAGCGCGTCGGTCTCCGATGAAACGCGAAATCCTGATCAACGCGGCGCCGCGCGAAACGCGCGTCGCCATACTCGAGGACGACCAGCTCGTTGAGCTCCTTGTCGACCGGCCCGACGTCCGGCGCATGGTCGGAGACATCTACATCGGTCGTGTGGAAGCAGTCCTGCCGGGCATTCAGGCCGCCTTTGTCGACATCGGCACCGAAAAGAGCGCCTTTCTGCACGCGTCCGATCTCGTCTACGACGAGGACGGCGGAGAACCCGACGACCCCGAGGACGGCGAGGACGAGGAGAATGGCGACGAGGGTCGACGGGCGCGCCGCGACAAGGCGCCGCCGATCCAGGACGTCCTGAAGAAAGGCCAGGACGTCGTCGTCCAGGCCACCAAGGAGCCGATTTCCACCAAGGGGCCGCGCGTGACGGCCCAGGTCTCGCTGGCCGGACGGTTCCTGGTCTACATGCCGTTCGCCGCTCGCGTCGGCATCAGTCGCAAGATCGGAGACCGCGCCGAACGGCAACGCCTGCGTGATCAGGTGCAGGAGATGCTGCCCGAGAAGTCCGGGGGCGTGATCGTCCGCACGGTCGGGGAAGACGTGACACGGGACACCTTCCAGCGCGAGTTGCAGTCGCTGATGTCCCAATGGAAGCGAATCAAGCGAAAGACGTCGTTCGTGCGGGCGCCGGCGGTGCTGCACCGGGAGACCAACCTTACGCGCGGTATCATCCGGGACGTATTCAGCACGAAGATCGAGAGCGTCCAGGTCGATTCCCGCCAGGTCTTCAACGAGATCGTCGAGTACCTGAAGGAGATCGCCCCGGAGCTCGTCGAACGCATCCACCTGTACCAGGGGCACGTTCCGCTCTTCGACCAGGCGGAGATAGAGACCGAGATCCGCGATCTCTTCAAGCGGCGCTGCGACCTGCCGGCCGGCGGCTACCTGATTATCGAGCCGACCGAGGCACTGGTGTCGATCGACGTGAACTCCGGCCGCTTCACCGGCAAGAAGGACCCCGAAAAGACCATCCTCAGGACGAACCTCGAGGCGGCACGTGAGGTCGCCCGTCAACTTCGCCTCCGCGACGTGGGTGGCATCATCGTCTGCGACTTCATCGACATGGAATCGCGGACCAACCGCGAGAAGGTCCTCCAGGAGCTGCGCACCCACCTCGGCCGCGACCGTGCCCGGACCCGCGCGTTTGCCGTGAGCGAGCTGGGGCTCGTGGAGATGACGAGACAGCGCGTGCGGCAGAGCCACCTCCAGAACATGACCGAACCCTGTCCGACGTGCCACGGCACCGGCCGCGTATTCACGCCGCGGACGATTGTGCGCCGCGTGGAGCGCGCTGTGCGGCGGATGCAGGCCGAGGGAAAGAAGGAGGCGGTGGTGGTGAAGCTGCACCCCGACGTGGCGCTGCACCTGCTCGAAGAGGAGCGCGATTTTCTCAAGAAGCTGGAGAAGATCGCGGGATTCGCCGTCGAGCTGCGCGACGATCCGCGTCTGCGACCTGACGAGTTCCGCCTGGTGGTGAAGACCGCGGGTCGAGACGTGACGCAGCAGTACGCGGTGGCCTGAGTCGTGCGGCCCTCGCCGTACGCGCGGCGATCGTCGCTCCCAACGACAACGTCGACGTGGCCGCGCTCGCGCCGGCGGCTCCGGCTCCTTTCCAGAGCAGGGGCGTTGACGGCAAGTCCCACGGCCCGCTATGTTTAGCGGCTCCACATATTGAAACGTTACAGGGCTCACCCCATGGCATCGTACGCGATCATCAGAACCGGCGGTAAGCAGTATCGCGTGCAGGAAGGCTCCACCCTGCGCGTGCCGTCGCTGCCGGGCGAGTCCGGCACGACGGTGGAGTTCGACGACGTGCTTTTCGGCTCTGATGGCGAGCGCCTGCACACCGGCGTCCCCCGGCTCGACGGCGCGAAGGTGACCGGTCAGATCGTGAAGCAGGGGCGGGGCGAGAAGCTCGTGGTATTCAAGTTCAAGCGGCGCAAGAACTACGCGCGCAAGCAGGGACACCGGCAGGGCTTCACCGAAATCCGCATCGAGCGCATCGCGCTCGGTTGACGTCGAGGACGCAATGGCACACAAGAAGGGCGTCGGCTCGTCTCGCAACGGCCGCGACAGCAACCCGAAATACCGGGGGGTGAAGAAGTATGGCGGGGAGTACGTCCGCGCCGGAAACATCATCCTCCGGCAGACCGGGACGAAGTGGCATCCCGGAACCAACGTGGGATTGGGCACCGACTACACCATCTACTCGCTCATCGACGGCGTGGTGCGGTTCGAGCACAAGAGCAAGCGCCGCTACCGTGTCAGCGTCTACCCGCGTCCGGGAGCCGATGAAACGGCTGCCTAACGGCTGACGGACGCGACCCCGCCCCGGTCCTGCACGGCCGGGGATTTTTTTTCGCCGCCCACCGATGCAACTTTCAGCGCCGCCGTCGCGTATGGCTGGCTGCGGCCATTGCTCGAGGGCCAGGCCTCGTCGGCCATCGGGCACCGGACACATCCGGCGCGGCGTCTGGTGGCGCGCCGTCCTGCATCGGGGGTCACATGGCACTGTGGGACAAGCTCAGAACGGAACTCGACCGCGCCGGCAAGGCGGCGCAGGGCGCACTCGATGAGGGCAAGCTCCGCCTGGAGGCCTTCCGGGCCCGTCAGCTCGCGGACAAGTCCGCGGAATCGTTAGGCTACGCGGTATTCCGTGCACGCCAGGCCGGGCAGGACCCCGACTGGGAATCCCTGACGCGCCTGGTGAACGCGCTGGCCGAACGCGACGCCGAGGTGAAACGGCTCGAGGAGCTCCTGCGCACGGCAAGCCAGAAGGAGGGTGCGGACAAGCCCCCCGAGCCCGGCGCCGAAGGCGGCACCACGCCGCCCGGCTGAGCGAAAGCGCGCGACGCGCGGCCGCTATCCGCCGACCAGCACCGACGCCAGCGCCACTTCGCTGGCGTCGGTGCACAACCCGTCCACGGACCAGGCGCTCAACCGGGTGATATCGTCCGGCGCGTTGACCGTCCAGACGATCAGCCGCCGCCCCATCCCGTGAACGCGCTGCACCAATTCCTCGTCGACCATGTCGACGTGCTGCCAGAGGTCCCGCGCGTCCGTGTCGCGAAGCGGAACGAGGGGATCCATGAGATAGCTCGACATCAACACACCTCCCGGTATGCCGGGCGCCAGCGCATGAGCCCTGGAGATCGTGCGGTGGTCGAAGCTGTGGACCGCGCACCACGCGGAACGGGTACGAAGGGCGCGACAGACCTGGGCTTCGATTCGCGGGGCCTTGATCTCCACATAAACCCTGCAGCGCGCGTTGACTTCTTCGAGCACTTCGTCGAGGGTCGGGATGTGACGGCCCTCCGTTGTCTCACGGTGGAGCGCCTGCCACGACAGACGGGCGATCGGGGCACCCTCGCCGGCGTCGTCCGGTGCCGGCAGGAGCGGATCGTGGTGGACCACTACCACCCCGTCAGCAGTGGTATGAACGTCGAGCTCAATGCCGTCGACACCCAGGACGAGCGCCGCGCGGAATGCCGCGATGGAGTTCTCCGGCACCCCTCTGACAACACCCCGGTGGGCAATGACTTCCGGGCGGCTCATACCGTCCTCCAGGGGCACGGCGCCATCTGCCGGCGTGCCGTGAGACGAGGCGTCGCGGCCGGATCAGTGGGGCGCCGCATTCGGGCAATCTGTCTTAACGATTGCAGCACCGTGACGTCCTATCCTGCGCAAACACATGGCTGAGGACCAGAACCGCAGCGACGCCCTCGACCAGCAGTTGATAGCGCGCTGGCGCGGGGGTGACGAACGGGCGGCCACCGGCCTCGTGGAGCGTCACGCAACCGCCCTGTCGCGGTACGTGTTGAGCCTCGGCGAGCGGGACGCGGTGGATGAGGTGGTGCAGGATACGTTTGTTCGGGCGTTCTCGTCACTCGATTCGTTTCGGGGCGACAGCGCCCTCAGGACGTGGTTGTTTACCATCGCGCGACGGCTGGTGGTGGATCGACGGCGGTCCGCGCGGCGGCGGAAAGATGTCGGATCGCTGGACAATGTCGGCGCCGCCACGGAGTTCACGGCGCTGGACAGCATCATCGCGGACGAGGCCGAGGCACGAGTGAAGGATGCCGTGCAGAGGCTCTCGCCCACCCAACGTGAAGTCTTCATCTTGCGAGTGTCGGAAGGATTGTCGTACAAGGAGATTGCCGGGATCGTCGGCACAACCGAAGGTGCCGCGCGTGTGCATTACCATAATGCGCTGCGGACGGTGAAGGAGAGCCTGTATGTCTGATTGCACGAGCGTCGAGATCCGGGAGCTGCTGCCGGAATACCTGCACGGCCGGCTCGCCGCGTCCGATCGGGCGCGCGTCGACGCACACCTGGCCATCTGCGAGGACTGCGTCGCGGAGCTGGGAACGCTCCGCGCGGTCCGACAGGCGTTCGCGCTGGTACCGCCCATCGACACTGCGGCGATTGTCCGCGCGCTGCCGCAGCCGCACCAGCGTTCCTGGACGCTCGGGCGTCCGCACCTGCGCCGGCTCGTAGCATGGCGTCTGGCCGCCGCGATCTCGTTCATCTCGCTGGGCGGCATCTCGCTGGTGGTGGCGCGCTCGTTCTTCAGCGGCGACGGTCGGCTGACGCGGGTGGACAGTACCATGCTCGCGCGCGATACGTCGCAGCCGCTCGTGGTGGCGCAAGCCAGTCGTTCCGGCATCACCTTCGGCGGTGGGGTGAGCGACCTCGCGACCGAAGATCTCGAGGCGTTGATCGGTTCGCTCGAGTCTCTGGAGGCGGCACCACCGGCAGAGCCGGATGCGTTGCCGCCGACCGAGGTGGCGCCCGTGGTTCCCGCAACACCGGATACATCGAAGGAATAGGAATGCGTCGATTGATTCTGGCGAGCCTGGTCGCTGCGATCGCGGCAGCGCTCCCGCATCCGGCGGCGGCGCAGCGCGGGCGGGGCCAGGCACCGCCGGACCGCGCTGCCCTGGAGCAGCGCTTCCGTGAGCGGCTGGCGTCGGTCGTTCAGAAGCAGGTCGGGTTGAGCGACGACGAGATGCGCCGCCTGGCGGAGGTGAATCAGAAATACGAGCCCCTGCGCCTGAATCTCGTCCGGCGTGAGCGCCAGGCGCGCATGGCCTTGCGGAAGGAGCTCATGGAGAGCGGAGCGCCGAGCGAGGATCGGGTCGCGCAGCAGCTGCAGGAGTTGGCGCGCATTCAGCACGAACGGCTCGACGTGACGGACAACGAGCAGGCGGATCTGGCGAAGTTCCTCACGCCATCGCAGCGCGCAAGGTATCTGGGCCTGCAGGAGCAGACGCGCCGGCGGATCGAGCAGTTCCGCGATCGTCCGGGATTCGTCGATGACTCGCTGAGCGGGCGTCCCGGGGCGCCGGGGCGCGGTCGCAAGCGCCCACCCGTCTAGTTCCAGCTCGCCGCGGGCATTCACGCGGCGGCGGAACCGGACGCTGGAGCGGCGCAGTCCGGGCGGTGGCTGCTCCGTTGAGTCCGGACGGCACGGCGTGCTACATTGCCGTCGAGCCCGGGTGGCGGAACTGGTAGACGCAGCGGACTCAAAATCCGCCGGGCTTCGGCCCTTACGAGTTCGAGTCTCGTCCTGGGCATCGTTGCAGCATAAGGACTTAGAGCCCGTCACCTGAAGTGCTGCCACGCGTGAATATCGCGAAATTGTGCTAGAACTGTGCTAGAAGTCATCGGGTGCCGGCCGTCGTGCGCTTCGCTGGCCCCGCGTGCAGCGTCGCCAGTTTCGCGACGCCTTCGGAGAGATCGGCCGCGGACGTGATCGCATAACGACGGTACACGGCCTCGGTCTTGTGGCCCGTCAGTTTCATCGCCACGGACCGCGAGACGCCGGCCCGCTCGAGGTTCCGCACCGCCGTGCGCCGCAAGTCGTGCACGAGCCGGCCCTCGAGCCCAACCGCTTTCGTCGCCGCGTCCCATCCGCCGCTGTACGACCGGAGCGGCTTGCCGTTCCGATGGAAGACGTGCGCGATGATGCGCTGTCGCTTCCGCTCGATCACCGACGTATGCTCGCGCTGTGCGCGGAGGAGCTCGGCCAGGGCAGGGAAGCCCGCAAAGGGAAACTCCCGCCCCTCACGATTCTTCGTCACGCCTGGTTCGAGCCGCAAGACGCCGGCCGAAAAATCAACGCCCGCCCAGGTGAGCCCGAGCGCTTCACCCGCGCGCCAGCCGGTGAGGTAGAGGAAGCGCATGAGCGGCTGCAGCGGCGCCGGCAAGTGCGTCTCGACGGCCTCGAAGTCTGCGGGCTCAAAGAATCCCTTGCGAGCGTTATCGACGGCCACCGTGGGGATGTAGGGGCGCGTCGCGGCCTTGCCGGCGCGCATGCCGAGCGTGAAGGCGCGCTTGAGCATCGACAGCTCGTATCGGATCGTCGCGGCCGCGGCGCTGTCCTCTTGCCGTTGTGTGATGTAGCGGGCGATGCGATCGCTCGTCACGTCAGGCACGCGCGCGAACGCAAAGAAGCCGCGAAGCCGCGCAAGCGCCTCGGTGGCCCGTCGAGTCGAGCGCCGGCCATTGAGCCGATAGTCAGCAATCACCATGTCGGCCAGGTCGTCGAACGACGTGCGCTCGGCGTCCGGACCGATGAGCTTTCCGGATCCCATCTCGGCCAGACGCCGCCGCAAGAGCTTCACGGCGTCGTTCCGCACGTCGGAGCCGCTCGACTCGCGGAGTTGCTTTCCCCGATAGCTATAGCGAATCCACCACAGACCGCCGCGCTGGTAGAGCCCTCCGGCGCCACGCTCGGCGCGCTTCTTCGTCGCGTCTCTCATCGCTCCCCCTTGCCTGATGTGGCCAAGGAACGCCGCACCCGCTTCGCACGCGCGGTACAGTCGGCCCCGAGTGTCTCCAGCGCCGTCGCCACTGCGGCGGCCACGGCCGGCGTCGCGTTGCGTTCACCATTCACGATCCGTGCGAGCTGCACATGCGACACCCCGCACCGCCGGGCAATCTCCCGAAGGCTCACCGGCGAGTCAGCGAGGATCCGCTGCATGGTGCGAGTGACGGCGTTCATGCTGGTACCAATGTGTTACCGACCGGTGCATGATGTCAAGCATGCGACGTGGCGCGCGTCGCGGCCCAGCGATCGAGGCCGCGGGCGTCAAAGCGGAGCGTCTTGTGCCCGAGTTTCCGGGTGAAGGGGAGCTTGCTGGCATGTCGGTAGAGCCACGTCGGCGCTACCCCGAGCCGCTCGGCCGCCTGCTGCACGTCCAGGAGCCCGTCAGAGGTTGTGTGCGGCCGGGAAAGGGTCGGCCCTGCGGCCGGCGTCGATACGCGCGCCAGCACGCTCGCGAGCGCGGTCGCCAACGCTCCCGCGAGCGTCGGCAATTCCTCTGCCGTCGCGCGCTCGATGAGCGCCTCGAGTTGGCCCGCAAGAGGAGACGTCACGGCTCCGTGATGCCCTCCACATCGATCTTGAGCGAGCCGCCGGAGAGAATCGCCTGCCGCACCGCCTCGGCGGCCAGCGCGTCGTACCTGGCCCGCAAGAGCATCAGCTCATCGCCATGCTGCTGTGATGTTGTCATTCGGCTCTCCTACGCTCGACGCCGGCGGCGTGACTCATCGAACAGGAACCGGTCGGTCTCGCTCCCGCCGTCGTCTCGCGCTTCCACCCGGGCGCGTGCCGCCGGCGTGAGGCCGAACTCCTGCAGCGCGCGCAGATAGTCCCGCCACGTGCTCGTCGCCATCGCGCACTCCGGACGGGGCCGGACGATCGTGCCCCCGGCCGGGGTCGCCGAACTGTAGACCGTGCCGAACTGTCGGACCGCATCCCTGGCCGCCAGGAATCGCGAGAACGCCTCCGCAGCCAGCGCTAGCGCATCGCCGTCGGCCACGGTCACCACGTGCATTGGACCGAGGATGGCCACGAGCTGTCGCCATTTCGTCGCGCCGCGGGCATCGAGCCAGCGGGGGCGCCGGGGAACGCCTGGCACCGGACGCGGCTCGCGCCTCGGCGCACGATCCCGGCGGAAGGTGCCCTCGATCAGCTTGACGGCGGTCGGTTTCTTCGGCGGACCACGCATCGTTTCAGCCTCCGCTCGTTCTGCGAAGGTCCTGCCGGGCACTTTCGGCTCGCAAAACCTGCCCAGGGCGCGCTGAGGGCTGGCCACGGTCCCTAACGCGGCCGATCACAGAGATCGGACCGACCCCGGGGTGGGTCTGCGAGTTCCCGCGCCATGCGCTGCGAAGGCCGACTCCGGCCTGCCGGACGCGCGGCCTCATCGCCGACGTCCCAGCGGGGTAACCTCACCTGAGCGCCGCGCTTCCGGCGGGTTGACTGGCCGCGTCTCAAAGAACACCACGGCCTCAGTGGCCGGATCCTGCACGCCGCCTGGTACGCCGGCGAGGATCGTCGCGACCTCAGCCTCCGGATCGCGCACGTCGACGAGTTCGAGTTCATCGAGCGCGCGGAGCGTGGTCGCGATGGCATCCACGCGCTGGGCGATCGCCTGCGTGTTGGATACGGCCGTGACCCGCTCGCCAGTGAGAAAATGCGTCGCCGTTCGGCTATAGAACCCCTCACTGCCAAGGCGCCGGATCTGCTCGCGTAGCTCCACGAGCTGCGCGCGCGCTGCCGCGATAGCGGGAGACGCTGACTCGCGCAGCCGAGCCTCGAGCTGCTGCAGCTGACGCGACCCAGCGTGACTTGCGCTGTGTCCCGCGGCCATGACGATCACGAGCGCCGCGTTCGCGGCTTGGTATTCCTTCCACGCCGCTTCCGCTCGCTCCTTCGCGAGCGTCGCGCGCCTTCCACCGCTCTCGATTGCCACGTTCCGCTTCGGCGATGATGCGCGCACGCTCGGCGAGGAGCTGCGTGCGCTCGACCGCGGCCTGCCGCCGCTGCTTCTCGTCAAACTCCTTCAGCATCGGCGCGAAGCCGGGAACTTCACGAATCCATTCGGGCAGCATGAGGACGAGTTCTCCCGTTAGAGGGTGGCGAGGTCGAGGCGCAGCAGCGCGATGCGCCGCGCCGCGTCCGTATGCGCCGGCGTGGCCCCACGCCGGTACGTGATGTGCTTGCCGCTGGACAACCGCTCGCGATAGAACGAGCCGGTCGAATAATCGATGAGCCGGCGGGCGCCGACGGGCGGCTCAGCCGGGCTCTGAGGGCGCGATCGCGTGGTCATCAGTTCCGTCCGTTGATGGCCATCTGCCGGATGCGCGATGGCGCGGACTGGCGCAGGGGTGACTTCACTATGCGGCCGTCGGCGTCCAGGGTCACGGCATACGGCGCCGTTTCTGCGCACCAGCGCTCGCGCTCCGCGCGGGTGAGAAGCGGGCGCCGCGCCGAGGCGAGCTGCCCGTCGAGTTCGGGGAAAGGGTAGAACATGGGAGCACCTCGGAAGTGAAGGGTGAAGGCAGGGGTTGACCTAACGACTCGTCCTTATGAGCGGGCGCGAGGCGGGCGATACGGGCGCGTAGCTCTTCGTTTTCGCACACGATCGCTACCAAAGGCTGCATCGCTCTGAGCGCGCGATAGCCTGCGGCCCGCACGGCTCGCGCCTCCCGGCCATCGGATGCGCGGATCGCGTCGCACAGACCGTGGTGCTCGGCGAGCAGCTTCTCCAAGGTTGGGAGGAATGCATACCACGCATGCCGACTGACCGGATCCAGGCCGGCCGCCAACCGCATCGCGCGACTCTCCGGAGGAGTCATGGGTCAGTCCTCGGATGGCCGGGACGCCGAGGTCATGCCACGCCGGTCGAACGGAAGCGGCGCTGGCGTCCACAGCGCCCGGCTCATGCGCCGCCCCACATCGCTGCCTGCGAATCGTCGAGAGGCGGCTCCCAGGCCTCGCCGTGGTTCGGGGGCGGGTCTGGTTGCCGGTGCTCGTTAGGCGGCCGGTTTCTGCTTGCCCCCCTAAAGGGGGCAAGGCAAGCAGAACCGGCCTTATTCTGGTTGCCCGGCAAGCTGCCTGTTTGCCGGGCAAGCACATTCTCTGGTTGCCCAGCTTGCCCGGCAACCAGACCCCAGAGCTTCGCATTCTTCTCCCCGGCCTCGAAACTGATGAGCCGGCGCATCTCGAGCACCCGCAGCGCCCGGGCAATATCGGCACCGGAAACACCGGTCCCCTTGGCCTCGAGCTTCAGGTCTGAGGTGCTCAATCGGACCCCGAGCGTGAGGCGCTCGAGCACGAATTCCTCCGCCCGGTCGAACTTGGCCTCGGAGGCCGTGGCGTATTCAAACCGGGCACTCAGCCAGACCGCTTCGTTGCCCGGTTTGGTCTCTATGATCGGCCGCAGCACGAAGGGTGGTCGCCGCGCAGCCCGCGAGAACTTCACGCACTCCACGGTCACGCTCCCGTCGTCGAGGCGTTCCAAGGCGTACGTCTGCCGGGACGCGTTTGGGAGCGCATTACCGCCCCGGATCAGATCACCTTTGTCTCCGCCCTCGGCGCTCTTGCGGAAGTGGTGCGCCACCAGGACCGTCGCGTCGGTCTCCGCGCCGAACCACCGGATCGCGCGTACGAGGCGCCGGCGGTCGTCGTTGTTGTTCTCCTCGCCGCTGTCCACTTCGGCGAGCGGATCCAGCACGAGCATCCGCGCGCCGATGGCGCGCACTTCATCCCTGACGTGTCGACGCCAACGTTCTTCCGCGAGGTCGATGCCGGAGAGCGCGAGCACGTGCACGTTCTCGAACGCGTCGGCCACGTTATAGCCGTGGCCGTGGCAAATGGCCTCGAGGCGGTTGCGGATCACCTCGGGCGGATCCTCGCCTGAGACGTAGCAGAACGGACCAGGCGTGGGCACATGGAACCGCCCGAAGACGCGATGTCCCGTCGCGACGGCGCCGGCCATCGCGAGGATCGTCGACGTCTTGTACGTGGCCCCTCTCCCGGCCAGAACCGCAGGTTCTCCGTGCACAAAGAGGTCCTCGGCGTCCCACTCGATCGCGATGTCAGGCGCCACCTCGGACAGTCGCACGAAGGAAGGGAGTCCGGGCTCATTCGCCGGATGCGGTTTCGTGCCGTTCCCCTCTGGCGACCCGAGGACGTCCTCGAGCTCTTCGTCATTCTGCGGCTCGTACGCATCGACGCGAGATTGCACCGGTTACTCGCCCAGCGCCGCAATCGCAGCGTCGACCTGTTCGTCGACCTGTTCGGCCGCGGGGATGAATTTGTCAGCACCGCGAAGGCGCGCGATCATGCGCGTGACAGCCGCGCGGACTTCCGTGGCACACCGCGCTTTGCTGAATGGCAGTTCGCGCCACGCGCGGTCGTAGGCTTGGAGCGAACACGCGAGCAGACGTCGATCATGCTCGTCGAGCATGATCGCGCCGAGCGAGCGCATTGCAGGATGCGAGACCGCAGGGTCCGGGCGCTGGCGCACCCCATAACGACTACGTAGCTTCGCCATAAGCTCCATCCTGGTGAGAAGGTTGGGGCATAGCGCCTCGCGGCTCGTGACCGCGGGGCGCCTGTTTTTGGTGGACGTGCATCAGTATCAGCGACGGTCACGTTTGCCGCCGACCGCACGCAAGTCCCTGCCATCCGTTCCCGTGACGACGTAGTAGCGGCCGTCCCGACTGACCCCCCGGAGTGCGCCGCGCGGAATCATCCGCGAAAAGCTGGGCGAGCGGTGTCTTATCGACCGCCGACACGGGCGCGGTCGGGACGCCGCGCCGGATCAGAGCGTCCGCCACGCGCAGGTTGTTCATCTGCGGAGGAGAGACACCGCGTGCGCGTTCGTCACGTTTGCCACTGCACGCACCCTGGCGCGCGTGCAGACCTCGCCCTCGATGTGCCGCAGCCGGGCGTCGAGATCGTCGATGGCGACGCGGACACCTTGCACATACCGGCTGGGGCGCTTCGCCTTTAGAGCTTCGGGGCACGCATGGTACGTCCGGTTCAAGAAGCCCCACCCGGCTCTTCCGGTTCGATCACGGCGAACCAATGGGTGCCGATGCGCACGCCAGGCATGCGCTTTTTCTGAATCGCTCGTACGAGCGCTTCCCGCGAGATCCCGCGCCGCGCCGCTTCTTCGGCCGCCGGCCGAAGATTCGCGATGAGAGTCGATGTCACGAATGATTCTCCCGTGTGTGTGTCACGGGCACATTGCTAATGACGGGAACTCGGTGTTAAACTGTCCGAGGTGCTAGTTTAACGCGGAGCATTGTTGGGTCGATCGAAACCGGAGCCGTCAGATTCCCGTGCCATCAGCCACCGGTTGCATTTGGTGGTCGAGGACGCCGGCGGCGCGGCGGCGTTTGCGGAAGCCATCGGCTCGACCAGCGAAACGGTCGGGAAGTGGTTGCGAAAGCGCGACCCGGCGACCCCTGATGTAGGCACGATTCTTCGGATCTGCACGGAGTATCACCGCTCCCCGACGTGGCTACTCTTGGGGAACGGCCCTGAGTCGCTCAGCGCCGCAGCGGACCGCCGATCCTTGCCAGCGACCCTTCGTGATTTCATTGTCCAGACATTGAGCCGCGGACAAAGTCCTATTGTGCGCGCGTTGGCCGACTACTCTGTTCCGTGGCCCGACGATCTGTTGGCGGAAATCGTCCGAAAGTACCGCGGGAGCCATGAGCGGTTAGTTGAGGTGCTCAAAAGCCGGGACGGAGCCCTGTACGAGCAGCTACGGGAACTTCATCGGCTGATGACCGAATCTCGATCACCGTATGCGGCGATCGCTGGGGATCTGTGCGCCTTGACCGCTCATCATCTGGAGTTGGCGCCGTTGCCGTCCTTCGCGCGGCCGCCGCGGCGTAATCAGCAGCGGCGCAAAGATGCGAGACCATTTCGCACGCTCGCCGATTTCATCGGGAGCGTGGCGGCCGAAAAGGTGAGCCGCGGGGAAATGCCACAATGGGGGAGCAGCGCATGGAAGGCGTGGCCACTTAACCAGTGGGTGCTCGTTACCCCACGGCAGCATGAGCAACTCGAGCGGCGACTCCAACGGCTGCCGACCCAACCTAAGTTTCAGGAGCACAAGGGACAAAATTACGCAATTATGCGGATGCGCCTGAGACCAGGTCGTCTCCGCCCGGCGCCCGCCGACTGATCGCCTTCGCGTCCTGCACGTAGCGCGGGGAGACGCCAACCAGCTTCGCCGCATCGTCGCGGGCGCGGCGTTTGTCCGAGTCGGGCATTAGTGCCCTACTCGCATTGCTCGTCTTTTCACGTTCCCGCGCTTCCTGCTCGGCGGGTGCTGGAATCGACCGCCGAAGTCGGACAGGCAAACAAAAAGCCCGGCCATTGAGCCGGGCCTTCAACAGCGAAATGGCGTGACGAAACCGTTAGGCGACAGTCGCTCCGTCGCCAGCCTCGCCCTCATCCCGACGATGGTCATAGGGCGTGCCCTTTTTCCACGAGTCGCCCGCGTCGTACCCGAACTCGCGCGTTCGAGCCGCGTGGCGGGCAGATTCGGACGTCCGAGCAGGTCAGCTCCGGCTGCCAGCAGCAAACGTTGTTAGGCCGAAACGGCTACGACTCATTCGCGCACGGCCTGTACCGATGCGAGGCTGGCCAAGCTCAGTGCGAAGAGCCTCTTGAGGCTTGCGACTGATTGCTCGCCGCTCTCCCCGTGGACGCTGTCACACCAGCTCGCCAGTGCTTCGCGCAGTCTCTCCGAATCATGCGAGTGCAGCCGAGACGCAACGTGATTTGCGATGAGCAGCCAACTCCAAGGAAGGTTCGGGGCCAAGCCCGGCATCGGAAGCGTGTTGACGACGTACGCGTGGTTCTGGAGGCTGGTATACTGCGTCCGAAAGAGATCAATCTGGAATCGCTCTCCTCCGGGGACGGCGCGGGGCAAGTCTTGAGCCGCACGTAGTCCACGCGCCGACGGCATGCGGTCGATCAAATCGCCGCCGCTTTCGCTCCACGAGTCGATCGCCTCGCCACAGAGTTCGTCGAATAATTCTTGAACAACTACGGGTTCACTGAGGATAACCCAGCGGATCTTGGCAGCGTAACAGAGCACTAGCAAGCATAAGTCATCAGCTTCAGGGGCCGCAGGTGAGATGTGGACTTCTGGTGCTCCCTGCTCTGGCACGAGAATGGTCGCCCGAAGGCGAAAGCGGCGCCGCTTGCCAAGGGTCACCAACACTCCGAAGCCGGCGAGCACCAGGAGGATCCACATCCACCAAGCCATTCAGTCCTCCCCTTTGCGTTTTCGGCCTAACGTTGTGTTTCAGCCGCGGCGGCACCAAACGATTTCACACGCCGCCGTCGGCTGCAAACGCTTGTTATGCGGTCCCTGCGAATGCCTTCGTCATGAGCGCCGCCAGGAAATCCCTGTGCTTCGTAGTGTCGCCCTTGGCGAGGCGGATTCTGTACCGCCCCCATCGGGAATCGTAGTCCATGACGTCGAGACCCGATCCATCGAGCTGTGCTTGCGTCTCGTCTGAGCGGTCGAGGCGCACTTCAAGCCGAAGCCAGTCCTTCTTCGGACGGAAGATGACAAAGTTGTTTGGCTGACCACCCTTGGCCAGGCCGATATAGAACTTGTTGTACTTGAGCTCGAGCTGCGGATCGAAAGCACGAACCACTTCGAGCATTTCGTCCGCCATCGCCAGGGTGTGTTTGCTTGCTCGAGCCTCCCAATACGACCGGTCCGCTGCTGCCTGGACTTCCTCGTCCTCGTCCACGAGGCCAAGGCGCATCTCGTCGAGAACCTTCGAACAGATCAACGATACAGAATCGCCGAGCCGGACCGCGCTCATCTGAATGGCGACAAGGGGAATGGAACCGTTGAATAGGCTGATGACGTTAAGGAAACGGCCGGTAATATCCTCGGCGACGATCACCGCCGTGTGGTCATATTGCGGATATCGTTTCCGCTCGATGTCCCAGTACTCGATGGTGCGGATGATGTGCGCCTCATCGGTCTTGCCGAGCTGCACCTCGACCTCGTAGCGCTTGTTGGTCTCCGCATCTTGAAGTAGCAGGTCGAGCCGCCCAGCTCGAGGCTGCGGTCGCTCTCGATCCTTCAGGACCAAGTCTCCAAGGCCGAGGAGTGCCGGATCCTCACCGATCCGGTCCTGAAGCCAGCGCTCATCCAAATCAGGATGGTCCTTCAACCAGATACGTTCCGGCTTCGAGTACTTCAGTGAGGTCATCGTGGTCTTCGTCCTTACTCAGTCCGCATAACATACTTTGAATCGTTCGTCCGGAAACCTGTCGGCCGACCAGCCTTATAGCGTGCGTGCAGATCGGCGCAACGCCTTCGCGCCGACCTGCAAGAATGGTTTCGCACCGGTCTGTATAATCCGGAGCGCCGCCCGGATCAGCAAGAACCTACCGACGGCGCAGAGCGCGAACGCCCTCGGCGCTCGATCCATCCCCTCACCGGATTCCCGATGCTGTCAACCCGACTCCCGGGCGGCGGCAATGCACTCTTCCGCCCGCCGGGAGCCTGATGGGTACGCGGAAAGCATTAGGTCCAGCAGACCGTCAACGTGTTTCGGTAGTGGCGTCCGCTTCCCGGCGTACCAGTCCGCGATGACGCTGGCCTTCGTGCCGATCTCCCGCGCGATCCACGCACGGCCATACTCCTTGTAGATCGTCTCGATGAGCCTCAGCCCTTCGAGAAACGCCGCGCTCGGTCCCGGCGTGGGTATCGTGTTCGCGGTCATCCGTGCTGGCATGGTCTCGCCTCCATGATAAGTGTGGTGCCTGAAGGATATACGCCAGGGCGTATTGCCGTCAATATCCGCCTCAGCGTATATTGGCCGGCATGTCACCGGTCCGGTTCCGGCTTCGGGATCTTCGCGCGGCGCGCGGCCTCACGCAGGAGGCGCTCGCGGAGCTCGCCGGCGTCCGCCAGGCCACCATCTCTCAGATTGAGCGCGGCGCGACGTCCCGGATCGATCTCGACGTGCTGGAACGCCTCGCCGCGGCCCTGGGCGTTCAGCCCGGCGAACTGCTCGCCACCGATGGGAAGCGGAAGCGGGGGAGATGACCCCCGAGCAGCGACCGCCTGCTAAATCGCGCGCACCTTTTCAACTCGTTCGCGACTACGGCGTGCTCGCAATATCGACCACGCTTGAGCGCCTGTACCACGTCCAGCGGTTGCACGAGCTGTCGGAAGTCGCCATGAACAACGCTTCTGCTACGGCGCGGGCTGCCCTCGTGGAGGGCACGAAGCGGTCGGCGAGCGAATACACGGAGCTCTTACTGGAACACGGGATGGCAGATTGGGCTTTCCCGCAGATCCAGCGTGCCGCGCTCTTCCTCATGGCCTACGGCACGTTGGAGCACGGCCTGATTCGAACTTGCGACCTGGTTCATTACTTTGCGCCGCAGCGCGTCGCGCGAACGGACCTGCGTGGAACTGGCATCCGCCAAGCGAGAACATTCCTCACCAAGGTAGCCGCGCTCGCGTCTCCAGCCGAGCCGCAGTGGAACGAGCTATTGGAGTACGGAGAAGTTCGAAATCTCCTCATCCATGCTCGCGGCGAGGTGCGAGAGAATCGCAGAAAAATCGTGCGGCGTCTCGAGCAGAGGGACGTTGGGCTAACGCTCACGCAGCAAGAACAACAAATTGAGCTTGAAGCGTCTTTCAACTCGGTATTTCGGCACCGGGCGACGGCGTTCCTAGAGGAGATGCTCCGCGCATGGCAGGAACGCTGGCAAGCCGACCCTCCATCAGAGCGGCGGTCTCACGACACCGAATCGGTGACCGCGTAAATGCGTATTGGGAAATTCGTGGCGCTATGGCTCCTCAGGGCTGACGCTGTCGAATGCCCCCGGGACCGCACCAGCGGCCCTGTTGACGCGGCAGCGGATTCGGAGCCAGGCGCCTCAGCTCGCAATGAGATCGAGCGACCCTTGTCTCCTTCTGAGCCGCGTTCCGACGCGGCGGGCAAGATGACCGCGCAGAGTTTCGCCGCCTACTGCCGGCGCATTTAGCTGCCGGTTAGCTGCCGGCGTCGCCAGAATCGTAATGGAGGTTACCGTGTCCAAAGCTTGCAGATGTGGCTTCGCCGCTCTCGTGCTCGGGGCCACGCATCTGCCCGCGCAGGCGGTAAATGAAGCGCGGATCGCGAAGGACTTCGAACTGGCACTCGCTCGGAAGATCGACTCCGTACAGAAGGCGCGCGTGATTTGGCAATTCGATTCGACGAGCGAGTATCGCGGCAAGTTCGGCCGCGTCCAATGTGCTATTCAGAATGTGCTTTTCGACGTGCAGAAGACGGCGAGCCTGGTGACGCCGTACTCAGCGCCCGTCTCGTTCGAGATCGCTGAGATGGTTTTTTCACCGGAGCCTGACAGCATTGGCGTTCTGCTGGCCAAGCCGGATGGTCATGCGCCGTTCTGGGCACGTCTTTCCATGGTTTTCCGTTGGCGCGATGGAACGTGGAGATATGGCGAAGGACGCGCGCAATTCTTACCGATCGGGCGACTCGACAGCCTTCTCTTCAAAGGGAGCGCCGTCGTACCCATGTGGCCCGGGGGACCAGACGAGGACGGAGCCCTCTCCGTCGTCTACGCGCGCTGCATCAACAAAGCCGCCTGGTCAACTATCCAGTGACCCGCGCTCGAGCTGGCGGCCTTTACCTGCGCCGCATCCGGCTCGCCGATGATCCGGCGGCGCTCGCGCGCCTCAGGGCCGATCTCGACCACTACTATCCCGAAGGGGAGGACAGCACCGCGCTCGTCCTCCTGATCACGCTGAAACGCGCGCGCCTGGTCCGAGACAATTGAAGCTCACGACCGCCCCGCGCCGCGGCGCTCGGTCGCCTCGTGAGCGCGGCCCCGGACCGCGCAGCCCTCGACGAGCTCACGCGGCTCGTCTGGTGGCGCTATGTCGCAAAACCGGGAAAACGGCCAAAGCGCTCGAGCAGCTCCGGGAACTCACTGAGAGCCTGCGCGCGGTGGTCGAGCGATCAAATCCGCGCTAGCTGTCACCGAGCTCCCTAACGATTTAGCCTACTGGCTGCAAATCCCGATAGCTGAAGAGTTTTGTCGGTATGGCACTCGATGTCTCGCTGGTGCTAGTTGGAAGCAACGCGTCGGGAGCGTCTGAGGGTTGGGCAATTTCAGCCATCACAGCACGATAGTGCAGCCTCGCATCTTCTAGGGCCGCAAGTGCTGCGGGCGCAGAGCCCTCCTGAACGATGCAGCCAGGTAGATCGAGGTCACGCGCCACCCAGACTTGCGCGCCACTCGGAAGGGTCTCCTCCCACCACACCTTCCGACCAACATTGTCAACGTTCACCTGAACGGCGGTGATCGAGTCATCCGTGAACATCATCGTACTCATTTGGTATTTTCTCCTGCGTCAATTGCTCTAAGGCGATGAGCCGGCCGACGCGCTCGATGGCGTCGTCGGTATATGCCTTTGATAGTTCATTATGTCTTGCAACCATCGCTATCGGAATCACACCGCGATGATCGGGGTGGAAATAGACCCGATCGCGTCCTTCCCGACACTCGAATCCGAAGCCCTTGTACAGCTTGTGGAAGTCGCGCTGTCCCCAACCCGCACGACTGTTCAACATCCGCGCATAAAGTTTCCAAGCCCTGCCCGGCACGTGGCGCGCCATCGTCTAGCGCAATTTCGGACGCTGGCCGCCTTGGGGACCTCCTGGGGTGAACTGCTGGACACGAATCGCAAGGGTCTGAACATGCGAGCCATCGATGGCCACTTCGAAAGAGTACTCGCCGGCCCGCGGGAAGCGAACGCCACCCATCTCTAGTACAAGTTGGACGGCCATATGTGGCTGATCGGCACGCCGATCCGGCACTGTGAATTGCGTGGATACCTCCGGCAAGACAAGGTTCCCATCAGCGTCCTGCAAGCGTATCTGCAACCTGTGCTGAGTGTTAGCCTCAATCGGCTCGCACTGGATCCGGAGACATACAAACATCCGCGGATGCGCCACCGGGAAGGAGACGGCTCGCAACTCATCGAATAACCCAAGGAGGCTCAGTTTGCCGCTTTGGTCCATTATTGCGTAGTCACATACGGCGGCTAGCGCGATTCTCAAGCTCTCATTCCTCGGGCTCAGGGAGGGACGAGACAATAGCCCGTCAGCAGTGGTAAGGCTAGACTCGGGCAGCATGTCAGCCGACAGCGCGCCGCCGTGCGCCTCTAGCAACGGCGTGGTGTCGATCGCCCAGGCTTGGCCGCGTCCCGACGCAGCGCAACAGCTCGAAATCGCGTGTCATGTGCACATGGCCCTCCTGGATGACTGTGCCCTTTCTGTGCCCTAACCATCGCGAAGCTTCGTCAGGCGGCTTGTTCGGACGACGCGGCATAGAGCATATCAGTCGGTTTCCAACTCGAGCCGCCGACGAAGTACCGCGGCGTTCCCTCCGTCGCGCGGCCGATAGAACCGATCCCACTCTACCGCAAATGGATCAGGGGCGTCGTCGGCATCGCAGCGGATCCATGCGCCAGGCGCATCAGCATCTAACGGCGGGGACTCCGCGGGCGCCCGGAAGGCGTTCCGGCCAAGAGGCGGCGCGCTCCGCTGATACGCGCGCACGACGCTTTCGAGCGTGGCCACGCGATCGGCCATGCCCTCTCGCACGGCGCGCTCTGACATGACCGTACGCCCCTGGCCGAACCCGTCGCGAACCCTTGCGGGCGTGACGGCCCGGCCGCGCGCCACGGACTCCACTAATGTCGCGTACACCGTCTGCACGGTCGCCCGGAGCGCCGTGCGGGCCGCCGCGCTGAGCGGGAGATTCCCCGCGCCTTCGGCCTTGGAGGCTGGCGCCCGCACCACCGTCCGTGTGAGCCCGACCCGTTCGAACATCGCCGAGAAGTCATCGTGCATGGTGAAGACGCCGAGCCCGCCCACGACCGCCGACGGACTCACCACCAGTTCACCAGCCGCCGCAGCCACGACGTACGCGCCAGCCGTCGCCAGGCTATCCGCCACGGCGATGATGCGCGCCCGGCTCCGCGCGTGAAATACCTTGTCCGCAAGTTCTGGAACGCCGTCGTATTCCCCGCCGGGCGAGTCCACCTCCAGCACAATGGTCTCCGTCCCGTGGGAGAGCAGGTCGTCCAACGACCGGCCCACCGCTTCGGTGGATGTCACCGCACCGAGCGGGTTCGCGAGCGGCGACGCGCGATGCACGAGGATGCCATGCATCGGCAGCACGGCGACGCCGCCCGTAACGAGCGGAGCGCGCGGGGCCAACACGCCTCGGCGCTCCGGTCCGGCCTGCGCACCGCGGAGCGTGGCAAGGCCGAGCACGGCCTCCAACCGATCGGGGTCGATGGCCCAGACTTGGCCGCTTCCAACAGAGCGCAACAGCTCCAGATCAGGTGTCGTGTGCACTGGCCTTCCTGGTTGATTGTGCTAGAACTGTGCTAGAACTGTGCTAGAACCACCGCAAAACATCGTCAAACATGCTTCCCGCAGCACATGAACCGAAGTGCCTAACGGTCGCTCACACAACAACATCGGCGAACACCGGCAAACACCGCACCCGTCGTTGTTCGGACTCAAAATCCGCCGGGCTTCGGCCCTTACGAGTTCGAGTCTCGTCCTGGGCACTCATTTCGACCGAGCGTTAGGCGCGCAGGCGGACGATCGGCGCACCCAAGGGGCCGCCGGTGGGGAATGATCGTCGCTTATGCCGCGGTGCCAGAAGTCTTGCCGGTGCGATGGACCACGCCTTCATCAGGTCGCCAGACGCGGGTGCGTAGCAAAGCAGAAGGGCCCTCCGAGGAGGGCCCTTCGCACATCCACCACACCAGCCGCGCTGTGGCGCGGCTGGATCCGCGACCTCAGGTCAGCACTTCGGCCCTTCCAGATTGTTGTCGCCGGCGATCTGGTCCTTCACGTTCAGTATCGTCGTCGCATTGCCAGTGTCCAGCGCGTCATTGACGAGGTTCTGCAGGTCCGTGAGCGACAGCGGGTACGGCGGGGCGCCGAGCCACCCGATGTTGAAGTATCCGGCCGCCGCCTGCCGGAGCAGGATCTTTTCCTTGTCGGTCAGGGTTGGACCACCTTCGAAGTGCAGCGCGTCCTGGAGCGTGTAGCCTGCCAGTGCGCCCGGCGTGCTGGAAAAGATGTCGCCCAGGAGTTGGTCGTTGCCCGGCTGGAGGTGCTTCTTGTAGTAGCCCGGCGAGCAGCCTTCCGGCGTTACGGTCGGCGGGGTGAACGTGTTGGTGAAGACAACCGTCGTGCCGCGGTCGTTGCCCAGTCGGGCGCCGCTCGCCGTGAGGGTCCCGAGATTGATGGTGAGCGAGGCCGTGACGTCGGACCCATTTCCCTTGATAGCGGTGACCGCGGACAGGGCCCAGTTCGTCTGCCCCGTCTCCACGATCGACGCGAGGTAGACGTCTGAGCCGGTCACGGGAGAACTCGCCACCTCGACGCAGCTGCCGACATCGACATCTGTTGACGTCAACGCGAGGTTCGACGGGACCGCTGATCCGGGACCCGACTTGTGCGAGTACGAGATGGCGAAGTGGAACGTGCCGGCCGTATTGCCTGCCTTGCACACCCAGAGCTCGCCGCCGCCCGGCGTTTGGATGGCCGCGGCTGGAGTTTGGACCAGAACCCGACTCGTCGATGTGCCGGTCGGACCGTCGGCACAGGCCGCGAGCGCAGCCAGCGAGAGAATGGCGAGCGATGCGCGCGCCAGATGTTGGGGAAACATGTGCGTCTACCTCCCGAAGAGTGGAGTCGTCCCAGACCAGGCGTTGGTTGGGGTCCTTCGTCGGTAGCGGGACCGTCTCGGGGATGAGACTCCGCGCTTTGCGCACCGTCCTCGCGGACGGGTTGCCCTTTAACGGAAGGCGATCCAGAAGATCGGCGTAAACATGGCGACCATGTTCGCAGTCGAGAAGTGGCGGGTAAGAGTGTTGCTTCGTTGCGACACAGGGACTTGTCCCCGTCGGCCAGTTTGATTCGGAACCGCACCGCAGAGATTGACAGAAGGACGCGCGCCAGGACATGCGAACAAGCTGATGCCGTGAAGCGGGTTGGCCGATCGACGCGGCGCGTCAGTCGCCAGCTCCCGACCCCACGTCGATAGGTTGTTCCACATGCCGCAGCCGACCGTCATCGCCACGCGACGCCTGCCCGCGCCCGTCGAGCACGAGCTGCACTTACTGTACGACGCCCGGCTCAATCCCGACGATCATGCGTTCACGCCTGACGAGCTGATCGCGGCCCTGCACGAAGCGGATGTGGTCCTGTGCACAGTGTCCGATCAGATGACCGCAGCCGTTCTGAAGAGCACGCCTTTCCGGGCGCGACTCCTGGCCAACTTCGGCGCGGGCGTCGACAACATCGCGCTCGATGCCGCCCGCGATGCCGGCCTGGTCGTGACCAATACCCCCGGCGTGCTCACCGAAGACACCGCCGATCTCACGATGCTCCTGCTGCTGGCAGTGGCACGGCGGTTCCGGGATGGCGAGCGCGACCTCCGGGCGGGCCGCTGGACCGGGTGGCGTCCGACCTACTTGTTAGGCACGCGCGTCTCGGGTCGGACCATCGGGATCGTTGGGTTCGGTCGGATCGGCCGCGCGGTGGCCCTGCGCGCCGATCGCGGCTTCGGGATGCGCGTGCTGTACCATACGCGGCACGACGCGCCCGACACCCTCGTTCGCGAGCTCGGCGCCGAGCGATGTAGCCTCGATGACCTGCTCGCCCAATCGGATTTCGTGTCGCTCCACTGCCCGGCAAACCCCGACACCCATCACCTGATCGACGGGCGCCGCCTGGAACAGATGCGCCCCACGGCCTTCCTGATCAACACCAGCCGGGGCGACGTGGTCGACGAACGCGCGCTGGCAACGGCCCTCCGAAACGGCACCATCGCAGGTGCCGCGCTCGACGTGTTCGAGCGCGAACCGGCAGTCGATCCCGCGCTCTTGGCCCTCGACAACGTCGTCGCGCTGCCGCACCTGGGCAGCGCCACGACAGAGTCGCGCTCGGCGATGGGCCATCGCGCCCTTGCGAACATCGCGGCCTTCCTGGATGGGAGCGAGCCACCTGATCGGGTGGTGTGATCCGACCTAGAAGTCGTTCGCCGAGGCCTCTAGCTTTCGCCACCGCCGAACGCAGCCCGCCGCGCTGCGACCTGTTCCGTGCGGGCCGCGCGCACCCTTTCACCTCCCGGACCACTCATGCCCCTCTCGCTCGAAGTTCGGTCGTCCGACGTCACCAGCGTCGCGACACCGCTTCTGGTGCTCTTGCTCCCCGCATCACGTCGGCTTCCTCCTGCTCTGCGACCGCTCGACGCCGCAACGGACGGGCTGTTGTCGCAGACGCTGCAGCGCGGCGACTTCCGCGGCGAACGCGACGAGACCCTGCACCTCAGCGGACGCGAGGGCCGGGCCCGGCGGCTGCTGCTGGTCGGGATCGGCACTCCGAAGGACGTGGGGCTGGCGCTGCGCCGCGCGGCCACGCTGGCCGCGCGCCAGGCGCAACGAATGGGGGTGGGATCGATGACCGTCTGGGGTGGGCGCCTGGACGCGCGCGGTGTGGAAGGGGTGGGAGTGGGAGTGCAGCTCGGCAGCTGGGAATACAACGACCTCAGGACTCCGCCGCCTGACGAGTCACGCCGCGCACCGCTCACGGCGGCCACCATTCTGGTGGCCGACGCCGCCCGCGCGCGGCGGGGGCTGGCCGCGGCGCTGGCGCTCGGGTCGGGATACGCGGTGGCCAGGCGTCTCGCGATGATGCCGGGGAATCTCTGCACCCCCGATCTCCTGGCTGACGTGGCTCGCGACATCGGCAAGCGCCACCGGATGCAGGTTACAGTGCTCGGTCGCAAGGAAATGGAGCGCGAGAAGATGGGCTCGTTTCTCGCGGTCGCCCAGGGCACACCGCAGGAGCCCCGCTTGGTGACGCTGGAATACCGGAAGGGCAGGAAGGACGCCAGACCGATTGTGCTGGTGGGGAAGGGACTCTGCTTCGATACGGGAGGCATCTCCATCAAGCCGGCCGATCGCATGGAATTCATGAAGTTCGACATGTGCGGCGCGGCGGGCGTGATCGGGGCGATGGAAGCGATTGCGCGCCTCGGACTCCGCGCGAACGTCGTCGGCGTGTTCGGCGCCACGACCAACATGCCGTCGGGCACCGCCGTCAAGCCGGGCGACGTGGTGACGGCCAGCTCGGGTCGCACCATCGAGATCATCAATACCGACGCCGAAGGCCGGCTGGTGCTGGCCGACCTGCTCACCTACGTGAAGCGCTTCAAGCCGGAGGCGGTGATCGATGCGGCCACCCTGACCGGCGCCTGCGTCGTGGCCCTCGGCAGCGCCGCAACCGGCGCGTTAGGCGGTGACGACCGTCTGGTGCGCGAGGTGGTGAGCGCCGCCGGCCGGGCAAGCGAACCGGCGTGGCAACTCCCCCTGTGGGACGAGTACCGGGAGCTCATCAAGTCGGACGTGGCTGACGTCAAGAACACCGGCGGACGCGCCGCCGGCACCATTACGGCCGCCAAGTTCCTCCAGGAGTTCGTGGACTATCCGTGGGTGCACCTCGACGTGGCAGGGACGGCCTACAGCGAGACGGATCTCGTCATCATTCCGCGCGGACCCACCGGCGTGCCAGTGGGTACCTTTGTGGAATTCGTTCGGGGGAGGACGAGCTGACGACGGCGCTGCGCGCGCTGCTGCGGCGCGCGTGCCTCGGCGCGATCACCGCAGTGGCGTTGCACGGACAGGTCCAGGCGCAGGACACCACCAGCACCAGGCGCGACTCGGCCCAACACGCGCTGACACCGCAGGACAGCGCCCGCGCAGATTCGCTCCGCGCGCGCGCCCACGCGGACAGCCTCCGCCACCTCGCCGAGCAGCGACGCGCCGCCGATACCATCAAGGCGCCCATCGCGCACGCCGAGGTCCCGGTCCTCACCGACATCGACGACGGACTGCGATGGGACCGAACGGCGCTGTTCGCCAGCGGCGCACTCACCTTCGGCGAACTCCTCGACGACGTGCCGGGACTCACTGTGTTCCGCAGCGGATGGATCGGCTCTCCACACGTGGGGGCGTACCAGGGCGACTTCTCGCGCGTGCGGGTTTTCTATGACGGCATCGAGATACAACCGCTCGATCCCCGCATGGGTCGCATGCTGGACCTCTCGATGGTGAGCATGTGGCCGCTCGAGGACGCCCGCGTCGAACAGACCGCGGACGAAGTGCGCGTATACCTGGGAAGCTGGACGGTGCGCAGTACGACTCCCACCACCCGCGTGGATTTCAGCACCGGCGACCTGCAGACCAACGCCTTTCGCGGATTCTACGGCAGGCGATTCCGGTCGGGCTATGCCCTCCAACTGGGCGCGGACCAGTTCGGGACACGCGACGTGCGCAATGGCGGAGACACGCACGACCTGTCTCTCTGGGGACGCGTGGGCTGGTCGAAGAAGAAATGGACGGCCGATGCATCATTCCTGCGCCGGAGCCGTGAGCGAGATGAACAGCTTGCGCTGGTCCCGTTCACGAATCTGCCGAAACTGGACGGTTCGACTTCGATCTCGTACGCGCGCGTCGCCTACGGCGATCCGGGACAAGGAGTCTGGGCGCAGGCCGTGGCGGCATCTGAGGGCTTCGCCCTGCACGGCCCACCGCCGCCACCGATCATCGATTCCATCCCGGGGCCCGACGGCGGTGGTCCCGGGGGATCGCCCGAGCACCCGGACACCATCCAACTGTCGGGCGACACGACGCGCTCGATGCCCCAGTACGTCATCGCAGGCGGGTGGAGCCGGGGCCCCCTGCGGCTCTCCGCAACGGGACGGTCCACCAGCGACCACGGACATTCATCGTTCGCGCCCAGCGTCCGCGCATCGTTCGAGCAGCGCCGGGCCACCGTGTCCCTGTTCGGCGAGCGCGCACCGCGCGACAGCGTGGTTCGGACGGAACTCGCGGCACGCCTCTCACCCCTGCCATACGTTTCACTCAGACTATCACTGGGCCGTCGCACACCAATCGGCAGCACGAGCATTCCGGCATCCACGTCGATGCTCGCCGAGGCTGGAGTCCGCCTGGGACGGGTCTGGCTCACGGGGGGCGCGATGACGCGTGACACATCATCGCTCGCCCCACCGATCGTGTTCGACACGAGCTATCAAGCTGCAGCGCAGGGACACACCACGGGCGTGTTCGCCGGTGTGAGAGGAAAGTTCTGGGGCGACCTGGGAGTCGACGTGCGCGGAGTTCGCTACAGCCAGGCGGACGCTTTTCGGCCCCAATATCAGACGCGGTCACAGCTGTATTTCGAGAGCAGTTTCCTGCGGCGATTCCCCAGCGGGCACCTGCACCTCATGGCGGCGCTCACGCACGAGTACCGTAGCCAGGCGCTCTTTCCGATCTCGACCGGCGACATCGTGCAGTCTTCGCAGTACCGGACCTGGGGATTCCTGCTTGAAATCCGATTGCTCACCGCGACGGTCAGCTATCAGTACCGCAATCTCTTTGGTGAGCAGTATTCGCAGGTGCCCGGCTTTCTGATGCCCAAGCAGATGAATTTCTACGGCGTCAGATGGAACTTCTTCAATTGACAAGGTCGTTGTCGTTCCATAACTTACGCCCTCACTAATGATACGAAGCATGACGGGGTTCGGCTCGGCGGAAGGGGCCGTCGGCGCTGCCCGCGTCGCGGTTGAGCTTCGCTCCGTCAACCACCGCTTCTTCAACTCGACCATTCGCCTCCCCGCGGAACTGTCGCGCTGGGAAGGCGAGGTGAGGGAAGCGTTGCGCCGGCGAGTTACCCGCGGACACGTATCGCTCTCCGCCCGGATCGCGAGAGGCGTTGCCGGGACTCCGTTGATCGACGAGGAGCGGTTCGCCGCGTACGTGACGCTTTTGCGCGGCCTGAACCAGCGCTTCAAGCTCTCCGGAGATGTTGACGTGGCTACGGTGTTGCGCATGCCCGACGTGGTGTCGTCGATCACCGAAGGGGAAGACGGAGACGCCGCGGCGTTCATTCAGGTGGTCAATGCCGCTGCCGCGGAATTGACCCGCTCCCGCGAGGAAGAGGGATCGCGACTGATGGCGTTCCTGCTCGAGCGCCTGACGGTTATCGAGGCGGCCATCGAGCGCGTGGCCCTGCGCGCACCTCAGCGACTGGCGGAGCAGCACCAGCGACTCGCACAGGCGGTGAAGCAGCTCGCCGAAGGCGTGGCAGTCGACCCGCAGCGCCTCGCCGTCGAGATTGCGATCCTCGCCGATCGCCTGGATGTGCACGAGGAGTTGACGCGGTTGCGCTCTCACATCGAGGCGTTTCGACGCACGCTGACGGGTCAGGAGGACGATCCGGTCGGGAAGCGACTGGGGTTTCTCCTTCAGGAGATGCTCCGCGAGGCCAACACCACCGGCAGCAAGGCGAACGATGCCGCGATGCTGAACGACGTCGTCCTGATAAAGGAGGAGTTGGAGCGGATTCGCGAGCAGGTGGAGAACCTCGAATGAACCCGTTCCCCCTCGTGCTCTCCTCACCCTCCGGAGGGGGAAAGACGACGATCTCGCGGATGCTGCTCGAACGGCGGGCGGACGTCGGGTATTCGATCTCATGTACCACGCGGGCGCCGCGTCCCGGCGAGGAGGCGGGGAAAGACTACCAGTTCCTGTCGCGAGACGAGTTCCTTGCGCGTCGCGCCCGAGGCGACTTTGCCGAGAGCGCCGAGGTGCACGGCCAACTGTATGGGACCTTGCGCACCGAGATCGATCGTGTCCTGAGCCAGGGGAAGCACGTCGTCATGGACATCGACGTTCAGGGCGCACGGCAGATGGCGAGGGCCTTCGCGGAAACCGTTCTGGTGTTTCTCCTTCCGCCGTCGGCCGACGTCCTGCTCCGGCGCCTTGCCGCCCGCCATACCGAGGCACCGGATGAATTCCTGCGGCGCATCAGGGGCGCGCGGCAGGAGCTCAATGAAGTAAGTTTGTACCAGTACGCAGTGGTGAACGACGATCTGCAGCGCACCTTTGAGCTGGTGTGCGCCATCGTGGACGCCGAGACCGTGCGACACGAACGCATCCCGCAGCTGGACGTCCAGCTTCGCCAGCTGGTCGCTGATCTCGATCGAGAGATTCTCAGCCTCACCCAAACAGCCTAGCCCAATGCGAGTCTTCACGCCCGACGAAGTCACCAACCGCGCCGCCAACAAGTACCTCGGCGTCCTTGTGGCTGCGAAGCACGCCCGCGTGCTGAACGAGTTTCCGCGCGAACGGGCGGCACACGAAAAAAAGCTCACCACGCGCGCGCTCGAAGAACTCGCTTCAGGCGAAATCGAATACCGTATCGTTCCGCGGCAGCGTGGGGAGTAGCTCCGGTCCGCCCGTTTTCACACCGCCGCATCCTCCTCGGTGTTACGGGAGGCATTGCCAGCTACAAGTCCGCGTGGCTGGCCCGGCTGCTCACGCAGGCGGGCGCCGAAGTTGATGTCGTCCTCACGCGGTCGGCCCTGGAATTCGTTGGCGCAGTCACTTTCGAGGCGCTGACCGGGAGGCCGGTCCACACGGCGTTGATCGAAGCAGGGCACGCGCTCGATCACATCAGACTGGCGCGGGGCGCCGAGGTGGTGGTGGTCGCGCCCGCCACCGCCGATTTTCTTGCTCGCGCCGCCACCGGTCGCGCCGACGACCTGCTGACGGCCTGTCTCCTCGCTACCACCGCTCCGGTGCTGCTGGTGCCCGCGATGAACGACCGCATGTGGGCCCACGGGCAGACCGCACGCAACGTGTCGCATCTGCGTGACCTGGGTTATCGCGTGCTCGATCCGGAAACTGGAGACCTCGCAGTCGGTGAGGGACACGGGCCGGGCCGCATGCCGGAGCCGGACACCATACTCGCACACCTGGGACGCGTGCTGGAGGGTCCGGGTGATCTGGAAGGGAGGCGCGTGGTGGTGTCGGCGGGACCGACTCGCGAGTCGCTCGACCCTGTGCGCTTCCTTTCCAATCGAAGCAGCGGGAAGATGGGCGTGGCTCTGGGGGCCGCCGCGTGGCGGCGGGGCGCCGACGTGGTGCTGGTCGCGGGTCCGCTGGCGGTCTCGCCGCCCGTCGGCGCCGAGCTGCGCCGGGTGGAAACCACCGAGCAGATGCGCGACGTGGTAGCGAACGAGCTGACGCGTGCCGACGTGATCGTCATGGCGGCGGCCCCCGGCGACTTTCGCGCCCACCACGTCGAAGATGTGAAACTCAAGCGTGGCGAGGCGCCTGTTTCCGTGCGCCTCGCGCCGACTCCCGACATTCTCGTCGAAACGCGGACCGCCAGAAAACCGGGAATGGTGGCGGTCGGATTCGCGCTCGAGACAGGCGATGGCGTTGCCAATGCCCGCGCCAAGCTCAAGTCCAAGGATCTCGACCTGATCGTGCTCAATGATGCACGCGAAGACGGGGCCGGCTTCGAGGTCGACACCAATCGCGTGACGTTCGTGTTCCGCGACGGCCGCGAGCAGGCCCTCCCCATTCTCACGAAGGATGAGGTGGCGGACGCCATCCTCGATCAGGTCGCGGAGTTGCTGCGTGGACGCTAGAGCTCAGCTTCGCCGTTACCTCGAGCAGCGGCGCGAAGCGGGGGAGACCGAACTGGTGCTCGATGGCCTGACGGTCGAGGAGGTGATGCGGCTGCTCGGTGCCACCGGCTCGAGCGCCGCGACGGCAGGCGTATCCGAGCAGCCGGTGGACTGGCGCGCCGCTCTGCGCGACTCCGACTCCGGCTCGGCCGATCGTCCGCAGGCACCGGCACGCGTGAGCCCCCCTCCGTCCAGGCGGTATCAGTTCGACGAGTCGTCTCCGGTCCGGAGTGCCACACCCGCGGAGAGCAGCGGCGTCGAATCGCCGGCCACGATCCCGCTGGATCAGATTCCGACCGGCCTCACCGTGGGGGCAGACGCGCGTGAGTTGTTTGGCGGACCGGCGTCGCGCTATGGATCATTGGACGAACTCGTGCAGGCGGTCGCAGGGTGCACGAAGTGCCCCCTGTCCAGGTCGGCGAAGAACCCGGTCCCGGGTGAGGGGAGTCCCACGGCCGGCCTGATGTGCGTGGGTGAGGCGCCCGGAGCGGTGGAGGACGAAACCGGGCGACCCTTCGTGGGGCCGGCCGGCCAGCTGCTCGACAAGATCCTGGCGGCGATCAAGCTCTCGCGGAACGACGTGTATATCTGCAACGTCCTGAAGCATCGTCCGCCGGGAAATCGCAATCCCACGCCGGACGAGGTGGAAGCGTGCAGTCCGTACCTTCTTCGCCAGATCGAACTCATTGCCCCGAAGGTGATCGTCGCGTTCGGCACGTTCGCCGCACAAACGCTGTTGAACACGAAGGACGCGATCAGCAGACTTCGGGGAAAGGTCCACCACTACTACGGCGTGCCGCTGGTGGTCACGTACCACCCGGCGGCGCTGCTGCGGAATCCCGGGTGGAAGCGCCCGACTTGGGAAGATGTCCAGCTTGCTCGACGACTCCTCGATCGCGCCATCAGTCCCTGACGCGTACCGCGACCGCCGGCCGCCATGGTCGGAGGACGCGGAACAAGCCGTTCTGGGCGCGATGATCATGGACCGCGACGCGATCTATCGCGCCGCGGAACATGTCGATGACACGATGTTCTACCGCGAGGCACATCGCCGGATCTTCCGCGCGATTGTCGCGCTCAACGAGCGCGGGGCGGTGGTCGACGCGCTGACGCTGGCCGACGAACTGGCCCTGCGGGGAGAGCTCGATCATTCAGGAGGAAAGGAATACCTGTCGTTCCTGCTGGATGCAGTCCCCACCGCGGCCAACGTGGAGTACCACGCCCGGATCGTGCGTGAGAAGGCGCTGGTCCGGAGGCTGATCGAGACGTCCACGGAGCTGGTGACGGCGGCGTTTGACGGCCGGCGCACGTCGGGCGAACTGCTCGACCACGCCGAGCAGCGGATTCTCCAGATCAGCCAGCAGCATGGCCGCGAGGGCTTCCATCGGATCAAGGAGCTCGTCTGGGAGGGCATGGAGCGGATCGAGGAGACGTCGCGGGGCACCAGCGCCATCACCGGCGTGCCCAGCGGCTACGCCGATCTCGACAAGCTCACGTTAGGCTTCCAGAGATCGGAACTGAGCATCATTGCCGCGCGCCCGTCGATGGGGAAGACGGCGTTCGTGCTGAACGTGGCGCAGAACGCGGCCATCCAGGCTCAGGTGCCGGTGGCGATCTTCTCGCTGGAGATGGCCAAGGAGCAGCTGGTGGCACGGATGCTGGCGTCGGAGGGGTACATCGACGCGCAGAAGCTGCGCAACGGCCGGCTGAGCAATGACGACTTCGCCCGACTCGCGAAGGCGGCCGGGATCCTCGGCTCGGCGCCGATCTGGATCGACGATACCCCGGCGCTCACGGCGCTCGACATCCGTTCGCGTGCGCGGCGGCTGCAGGTCGAGAGCCGGATCGGCCTGGTGATCATCGACTATCTGCAGCTCATGCAGGGACCGTCCGATTCGGAGAACCGACAGCAGGAGATCAGCTACATCTCGCGCTCGCTGAAAAACCTGTCGCGCGAGCTGAAGGTGCCGGTGGTGGCGCTGTCGCAGCTGTCGCGCGCGCCCGAGCAACGATCGGCCGAGAACCGTCGCCCGCAGTTGTCCGACCTGCGCGAGTCGGGCGCGATCGAGCAGGACGCCGATGTGGTGATGTTCCTCTATCGCCCGGAATACTACGACGGGCCGAACGACGAGCGCGGCGAGCCGCGGCGTCTGGGCGACGGCACCCCGATTGAAGGACTCGCCGAGGTGATCATCGGCAAGCAGCGCAACGGGCCCACCGAAACGGTGCGACTCTTCTTCCACAAGAAATACACGCGATTCGACAACTACTCGCCCCGACAGCCGACGTGACCGTCAAGGCAAGGACAGTCTACCGGTGCACGGAGTGCGGCGCGGAGTTCCCGAAGTGGGGCGGCCGATGCGATCTCTGCGGCGAGTGGAACAGCCTGGTGGAGGAGCCGGCGCCGCAGCGACGGACGACGACGTCCCGGCGCAGTACGCCGCGCGAGGCCGCGGGCACGGGAGCGTCACCGGTGCGCCTGGCCGACGTGAAAGGAAGCGCGACCGCGCGCACGAGCAGCGGCCTGCGGGAGCTGGACTTCGTGCTGGGCGGCGGAATCGTGTCTGGAAGCCTGGTCCTCGTTGGCGGAGAACCGGGAATCGGCAAATCAACCTTGCTCCTGCAGCTGGCTGCGAACGTCGTCAGGCTCGGCGGGCGCGCCGTGTACGTCTCGGGCGAAGAGTCGCCGCTCCAGGTCAAGCTCCGTGCCGACCGCCTCGAGTCGCAGGCCGCCAACGTGGAACTGCTCACCGAGACGTCGCTGTCGGCCATTCAGGCAACCGCGCGGACGCTTCGTCCGCTCGGTTCTGGTCGTGGATTCCATACAAACCGTGTGGGCGGACGAGCTGGAGGGCGCGCCGGGGAGCGTGGGCCAGGTGAGGGAGTGCGCCGCCCAGTTGATGCGAGTGGCCAAGGAAATCGGGACCGCGGTGTTTCTCGTGGGGCATGTCACCAAGGTGGGCGGCATCGCCGGACCGAAGACACTGGAACACGTCGTCGATACCGTGCTGTATTTCGAGGGCGACGCATCGCTTGACCATCGCGTGCTGCGCGCCACGAAGAACCGGTTCGGCAGCGTGGACGAGATCGGGGTCTTCCGCATGACCGGCGCCGGACTGGTGCCGGTGGAGAATCCCTCGGACCTGTTCATGGGAGATCGGCGACCACACGCATCCGGGAGCGCGCTGACCGCGCTGATGGAAGGCAGCCGTCCTCTGCTCGTCGAGATCCAGGCGCTTGCCGCGAAGTCGGGGTACGGGACACCGCAGCGCGTGGCAACCGGATTCGACGGGAGGCGCCTGGCGTTGCTGCTGGCAATCCTTGAACGGCGCGCCGGCATCCAGTTCTCGCAACTCGACGTGTTCGTGAACATCGCGGGAGGACTCCGTCTTGCCGAACCGTCCGGCGACCTCGCTATCGTCACCGCGCTCGCCTCGACGGTGCTTGACCGACCACTTCCCGCTGATGCCGTGTTCGTGGGCGAGGTGGGACTCGGGGGGGAAGTGCGGGGTGTCGCGCATGCCGAGCGGCGCCTGGCCGAGGCAGCGCAGCGCGGAATGGCCACGGCCTTCGTAAGCGATCGTAGCGTGCCGGTACGCGCGACCGGGATTCGCGTCCAGCCAGTGGCGACAATCGGCGATCTGTTCAAGCAGGTATTCGGTTGATGGCGGAACGACGCAATCCGGGAATCGCCGAGCCAACGGCGCGTCCCGTCGAGCCGGAGGCGAGCGCGGGCCGCGATGTGGGCGTGGTGGTCGTGGCAGCCGGAACCGGATCGCGCACGGAGGGGCACGAGCTGAAGCAATTTCGCTGGGTGGCGGGAAAGCCCATGCTCCTGCACGCCGTGCAGACGTTTCAGCGTCGTGCCGACGTGGCGCTGGTGGTTTGCGTCCTCCCGAAGTCGATTGCGGGCGATCCTCCGCCCTGGCTCTTTCAGGCGGACCTTGATCGCCTGCTGGTATCGGTGGGAGGACGCGAGCGGGGAGACTCGGTGTGGAGTGGATTGGAGGATCTTCCCGAGGAGGCAACGATCGCAGTGATCCACGACGCGGCGCGGCCGCTGGTGACCGACGCCACCATCGAGGCGGTCATCGCGACGGCGCGGCGGGGCCGCGGCGCTGTGGCGGCGATACCGGTGGTGGATACGCTCAAGGAGGCGGATGGCGCGGGACGTATCGTGCGGACGGTGTCCCGGGAGCGACTCTGGCGCGCCCAGACGCCGCAGGCGTTCCCGCGCGAGATGATCGAGCGTGCCTATCTCGCGGCGAGGCGCGAAGGCATTTCGGCGACCGACGACTCCGCGTTGTGCGAACGGCTCGGGTTTCCGGTCCTGCTGGTGCCCGGCAGCGAGCGGGCCTTGAAGATCACGGACGAGCGGGACTTCGCGCGGGCCGAGGCCCTCGCGCCGCTGGCGGAGTAGATGCAGCCACGCGCGCTGCCGTTCTGGTCGGACGAGGAAGTGACGGCCGCGATCGGCCCGGCCATTACGCATCTCCGCTCGGGCGGACTGCTCGGGTATCCGACCGAGACGATCTACGGGTTTGGCGGCGCAGTGGATCTGGCGGGGCTGGAGTCGTTGATGGCTCTCAAACGGCGTCCGCCGGCCAAGCCGTTCCTGCTGCTGATTGCCGGGAGCGAGATGCTGGCGCGGCTGGACCTGCACCTAACGAATGCGGCATCGCGACTGGCGGCGCGGTTCTGGCCGGGACCGCTCACGCTGGTGCTGGCGGGCGGCGAGCATCGGGTACCGATCGGACTGCGGGGGCCGGAGGGCGGGGTGGCGGTGCGGTGGACGTCGCATGCCGCGCTCCAGCGTCTGATCGGCGCATACGGCGATCCCATCACATCGACGTCGGCCAATCGGCCAGGGCTTCCCCCGGCGATGGCGGCATCCGAGATTGTGCAGCAGTGGAGCGACGCCGTCGCGCGGGGCCAGCTGCTGGTGCTCGACGGCGGACGGCTGACCGCGTCGCCTCCGTCGACGGTGGTGGACTGCACCGGGCGCCGCCCCCGCGTGATCCGTCCAGGTGCGATTTCGTCGACCGAGTTGCGCGGGAGCGTGCCCGACCTGATCGGTGACGTGTGACGTGTGATGCGACTTCTCTTTGTGTGTACCGGGAATACCTGTCGGAGCCCGCTGGCCGAGGCCCTGGCGCGCCGCGAAGCCATGGCGCGCGGATTGCCGGACGTGGAAGTCGCGAGCGCGGGGACGAGCGCCTGGGAGGGCGCTCCGGCCTCCGACGGTGCGCTGCTGGTGGCCCTGGAACGCACTCTCGACCTCAGTGCCCATCGTGCGCAGCAGCTGAGCCGGGACCTGGTCCGGCAGCACGACATTATTTTGGTCATGGGCCCGCATCACCTGGAGCGCGCTGAAGCGTTAGGCGGGGAAGGGAAGACCTACCTCCTCAGCGCGTTCGCGTCGAATTCGGCGAGCGACCGCGCCATCAGCGATCCGTTCGGCGGCGAGCTGGAGCACTACCGCGACACGCTCATCGAGCTGCAGGGGGAGATCCGCCGCGTGTTCGACCGGCTGGTCGCGGAGCGCACGCCGCACGGTTCGTGACCCGCCGTCCGGGCCGGCTGGTCCTGCTCGGGCATCCGCTGGAGCATTCCCTTTCTCCACGCATGCAGAACGCCGCGTTGCGGGCGGCCCGTATCGACCTCTGCTACGAAGCGCTCGACGTGGCGCCACCGGACCTTGGCGAGGTGCTGCGGCGGCTGGTACGAGAGGGCGCGGCCGGCAATGTCACGATTCCGCACAAGGCCGCGGTTGCAGCCGTCTGCGCGCGCGTCTCGCGCGTGGCCGAACGTGCCGGCGCCGTCAACACGTTCTGGACCGAGGGTGGCCTTCTGGTGGGAGACAACACCGATGTCGCCGGCTTCGACACGCTGGCCAGCCGCCTGCTGGGCGGTCGGCCGTCCGGGGCGCGTGTTGCGTTGCTCGGCGCGGGCGGTGGCGCGGCAGCCGTCTGTGCGGCGGCGGAGGAGTGGCCCCGGGCGCGCGTGGCAATCTTCAGCCGCAGTCCCGAGCGGGCACAGCGGCTGGCGCAGCGGTTCTCGGAGATTGCGCGCACCGCATCGTCGACGTCGGACGCGCTTCGCGACGCGACCCTGGCAGTGAACGCCACCCCGGTGGGACTGCGCGGTGAGGAGATGCCCGTTGCGCCGGACGCGGTTCCGCGTGACGCATCGGTGATCGACCTGGCGTATCGTGCCGGAGAGACGCCGTGGGTCCGGGCCACGCGCGCCGCCGGCCATGCGGCCGCCGACGGACTGGAGATGCTCATCACGCAGGGGGCCTGTGCCTTCGAGCGGTGGTTCGGATTCGCGCCCGACATCGACGCCATGCGCGCCGCCCTCGAAGGCTGACAACCGGCCGTGGCGCGAGCGGGTGCCCCGCGTCGCGCGCGAATTGCTCGAACTCCTGCTCCCCCGCTGCTGTGTGGTCTGCGGCGCGCGGCTCGCCGATTCGGAGACGCAACTTGCTTGCGGCCCGTGCTGGACCCGGATTCCAGCGCTGGCACAGCCGCAGTGCGCGCGCTGCGGATACCCGGAGCGCGACGACACGTGCCGCTGGTGCGAGCTCCTGCCGCCGTTCGTGCGCGCCGCCCGATCCGTGACGTGGGTCCCGGCCGGCGTCGGCGGCCGCCTGGTTCATGCGCTCAAGTACGACGGATGGTGGCGCCTCGCCGACGAGCTGGCGGCCCGGATGGCGCGACTCTCCCTGCCGCCCGACGTGGTCGCGGAATGCGCGGCCGTGATTCCAGTGCCGTTGTCTCCACGGCGTCAGCGCGAACGGGGCTACAACCAGAGCGAGCAACTGGCAACCGGGCTGGGCAAGCGATGGGGGCTTCCGGTGTGGCGCCAGGCACTCGTGCGTCACGAATTCACGGCATCCCAGACGCGGTTGACACCAGATCAGCGTTTGACCAACGTTGCCGGCGCGTTTCGTGTCCCTGCCGACGTGACACGCCTGCGCGGCCTGCACGTGCTGCTGGTGGACGACGTCGTGACTACCGCGGCGACCATGAACGCCTGCGCCACCGCGCTGTTCGACGGAGGCGCCCGCATGATCAGCTACGTCACATTCGGACGCGCCCGCCTGCCGGGTGACGCGCCGACCTGAGCGAGGCTCCGAACTGCCCATGGCCATCAAAGTCGGCATCAACGGATTCGGTCGCATCGGCCGCCAGGTGATCCGCGTCGCGAAGGAGAGGGAGTTCACGGATCTCGACTTCGTGGCGGTCAACGACCTCACCGATACACGGACGCTGGCGCACCTCTTCAAGTACGATTCGGTGCACCGCACCTACCGGGGCACCGTCGCGCACAGCGAGAACGCGCTTGAAATCGACGGTGATTCGATCAGAGTGTTCGCGGAGAAGGACCCGGCGGCCCTGCCGTGGCGCGAGCTCGGCGTCACCATCGTGCTCGAGTCCACCGGGAAGTTCACCAGGGCCGACGATGCGCGAAAACACATCGCGGGCGGCGCCCGCAAGGTGATCATTTCGGCGCCGGCGAAAGGCGAGGACATAACGATCGTCATGGGGGTAAACCAGGATCGCTACGACCCGGCGACGCACCACATCATCTCCAACGCGTCGTGCACGACCAATTGCCTGGCACCGATGGTTCGGGTCATCCGCGACGCGTTCGGATTCCGGCACGGCACGATGATCACCATCCACAGCTACACCAACGACCAGCAGCTCCTCGATCTGCCGCATCGCGACCTGCGACGGGCCCGTGCCGCCGCCCTGTCCATCATTCCCACCACCACCGGGGCGGCAAAGGCGACGGGACTGGTGATCCCCGAGGTCAAGGGCAAGATCGACGGCGTGGCGATCCGCGTCCCGACGCCGGACGCCTCACTCAATGAGCTGGTGGTCGAGGTCGAGCGGCCAACCACCATCGACGCGGTCAATGCGGCGTTTCGCGAAGCCGCCGCCGGCCCGATGCGCGGCGTGCTGGCCGTGTCGGAGGAGGAGCTGGTGTCGTCGGATTATATCGGCAACCCGCACAGCTGCATCGTGGATGCCCGCAGCACCAACGTCATCGACGGCACGCTGGTGAAGACGAGCGGCTGGTACGATAACGAGTGGGGGTACGCCACCCGTTGCGTCGACCTTCTCCGACTGGTTGGCGGCAAGCTCTAGTGCGCGAGGCGCCGATGGATCAGCCCGTGTCCAGCGGTCGGAACCGCCGCGCGGACGCGGCGGCCAGCTCGCGACGGCCTGACCGGTTTCCATGAACAAGAAGACGCTGCGCGACCTCCCGGACGCACTGCTCCGCGGACGACGGGCGCTGGTGCGGGTGGACTTCAATGTGCCGATCGCGGAGGGCAGGGTGGCCGACGACACGCGCATCCGGGCCGCCCTGCCGACGATCGCGTACCTGTGCGCGCGCGGCGCGCGAGTGGTGCTGTTCTCGCACCTGGGTCGGCCGAAGGGCGGTTCGGACGCGAGGTACAGCCTGGCCCCGGTTGCGGCGCGCCTCGGCGAGCTCACCGACCACCAGGTGCGATTCGTCGCCGCCTCGTCGGGCGACGAGGCCGTCGCCGCCACCCACGCGTTAGGCGATGGCGACATTCTGGTGCTCGAGAACACGAGGTTCCACGCCGGCGAGGAGAAGAACGACGAGGCGCTGTCGCGCGCGTTCGCGGAACTCGGCGACTTCTACGTCAACGATGCCTTCGGCTCCGCGCATCGCGCGCATGCCTCCACCGCGGGCGTCGCGGGCCTGCTGCATCCGGCGGTGGCCGGCTTTCTCATGGAGAAGGAGCTCGACTATCTCGGGCGCGCGGTGAGCGAACCCCGCCGTCCATTCATCGCGCTGCTGGGCGGCGCGAAGGTCTCGGGAAAGATCGACGTGATCGAGTCGCTCCTCCCCAAGGTTGACGGGTTGCTGGTGGGAGGGGCGATGGCGTGTACGTTCTTCCGGGCTATGGGGCTTCAAACCGGGACGTCGCTCGTGGAGGCCGATCGGATATCGATGGCGAAGGAACTGCTCGACCGGGCGCGCATGCGCCTCACGTTGCCCCATGACGCCATCGTGGCGCCGTCCCTGGATCGGCCGGGTGCCGGGCACGCGGTGAAGCGGGATGCGATTCCGGCAAACGAAGCGATGTTCGATATCGGCCCCGACTCCGTGGCCTCGTTCTCGCGCGCGATCGGTACCGCGAAGACAGTCCTCTGGAACGGGCCGATGGGGGTGTTCGAGACACCGCCGTTCGATCGAGGGACGATCGCGATCGCGCGTGCGATGGCGGCCGCGACGCGCGAGGGCGCGGTGACGATCGTGGGTGGCGGCGATTCGGCGGCCGCGGTTGCGGCGGCCGGGCTCGAGGGAGCGATGAGCCACGTCTCCACCGGAGGTGGGGCGTCGCTCGAGTTTCTCGAGGGCAAGACGCTGCCGGGCGTGGCCGCCCTGGACGATCGGTGACGTGATGCAGCGCCCCGTGTTTGCCGCCAACTGGAAGATGCACCACGGCCCGACCGATGCCCGCGCGTTCCTGCGATCGTTTCTCACCCACTACCCCCGGCGCAGCGACCGGCAGGTCATCTTCTTTCCCCCTGCCGTCAGCCTAACGACTGTGGTCGAGATGTTGAAGGAGCGGCCCGACGTGCTCGCCGGAGTCCAGAACATCCACTGGGAAGACAAGGGCGCGTTCACCGGCGAGATCTCGGCGCCGATGGCACGCGACGCCGGTGCTCATCTGGTGCTGGTCGGCCACTCGGAACGCCGTCACGTCTTCGGCGAGTCGGACGAGGACACCGCCCGCAAGGTCGCGGCGGCGGTCCGGTCACGCCTCGTCCCCGTTCTGTGCGTCGGCGAGACCCTCGAACAGCGCGAGCGCGGCGACGCCGAGTCGGTGGTGCTGCGCCAACTCCGCGCCGGCCTGTCGGTCGCACAGCCGCATGACCTGGCCAGCATGCTGGTCGCGTACGAGCCGGTCTGGGCAATCGGGACGGGAAAGACGGCCACCCCCACCGATGCGGCGCAAATGCACGCCATCGTGCGCGAGGAGCTGCGGTCGCTGCTGCGGGAGAGAGGCGGCGGCGTTCCCATACTGTACGGCGGAAGCGTGAACCGCGGCAACGCCGCGACTCTGCTCGCCGCGCAGAACGTGGATGGGCTCCTGGTGGGAGGCGCCAGCCTCGACGCCGAGGGCTGGACGTCTCTGGTGCGCGCTTGATTTGAGCCCCTAAGTGCGGCGATATTGAGCGGTTAGCATCCATCCGAAAAACGCTGCACCGCCATGTACACATTCCTGCTCGTCATACTGATTCTCGACAGCCTGGTGCTGGTCGGCGCGATCCTCCTGCAATCGGCAAAGGGAGGAGGACTGGCCGCCAGTTTCGGCGGCGTCACCACGGCAGCCGATGCCCTGATCGGCACCCGTCAGGCCGGCAATGTGCTGACCAAGGCCACATGGTGGGCGGGCGGCATTTTCCTGGGACTTTCGTTCGTCCTGCAGATCCTGTCCACGCATACGCGGACGCCCCGGTCGATTCTCGACCAGCCTGCCTCACCGTCGGCGCCGGCCACCCAGCAGGGTGTTCCTCCCGCACAGACAGCGCCCGCCGTGCCGCTCGAACCGGCCGGGAAGGCCCCGCCGCCACCCCCCGCCGGCGGAGGCGCGGGCGGGACCAAGAAGCCCTGACGACGCGCTGGTGAGTCTCCTGCGCAGCCAGCGACCGGGGTTCCTCCTCCTCGAGGATGGAACCCTTTTCCGTGGACGCCTCGTCGGCGACACGCCGGCGACCGTCGCCGAAGTCGTGTTCACAACGAACATGACCGGATACCAGGAAGTCTTCACCGACCCCTCATACAATGGACAGATCGTCGTCATGACGGCGCCGATGATCGGGAACTACGGGGTGAACGACGAGGATCCGGAATCGCAGGGACCGCAGGTCGCGGGGGTGGTGGTACGCGAACTCTCCCGCACGTATTCGAACTGGCGCGCTGACGCCGACCTGGCCTCGTGGCTCGACGCGTCGCGGGTCCCGGTGCTCGACGGTGTGGACACGCGAATGCTCACCAGACACCTCCGGTCCGCGGGCGCCATGCGCGGGGCGATTGGTTCGGGTGCGGAGCCCACCGACGAAGCGCGCGCCGCACTGGCGGCGTGTCCGAGCATGGAAGGCCTCGACCTGGCGAGCATCGTGTCCACGAAGGACGCATACACGTGGGGCCGCCCGGAGGCGCAGCACCACATCGTCGCCTACGACTACGGCATCAAGCGGAACATCCTCCGCCTGTTCGACGCGCAGGACTGCCGAGTGACGGTCGTTCCATCAACCACACCCGCGGACGCTGTTCTCGAGCGGGATCCCGACGGCGTGTTCTTCTCCAACGGCCCGGGGGATCCAGCCGCAGTTCACTATGCTCCAGCCGCCATTCGGACGATCGCCGAGCGTGAAGTCCCCGTGTTCGGCATTTGCCTGGGGCACCAGCTGCTCGGGATCACCTTCGGCGGATCCACGGTGAAACTGCCGTACGGGCATCATGGCGGTAACCATCCCGTTCGCGAACTCAGCAGTGGTCGGGTATTGATCACCTCGCAGAATCACGGATTTGCGGTTCGAGGCGACGCGGATGGCATTCCGGGGGCTCGGGATCTGGAAGTCACGCATCTGAACCTGAATGACGGCACGGTTGAGGGACTCCGACACCGACGGCTTCCCGTCTTCGCCGTGCAGTACCATCCGGAGGCTGCACCGGGGCCGCACGACGCGCGCCCGCTCTTCACGCAGTTTCTCAAATCGGTTCGAAGCCGCGTACGGCAAGGTGGGCCAACCGCTTGACACACAATAGGTAACGGTCTAATTTCGACCGCACGTTTCAGGCGTTGGGCCGCCCTGGTTCTCCGCAGAGGCTACGCAATGACCAAAGCCGACCTCGTCGAGCGAGTCACGCAACAAATCTCGCGCACCGCCGGTCCGATGATCTCCAAGAAGGACTGCGCTCGCGTCGTCGACGCTTTTCTGGATGCGGTAAAGGAGGCGCTGCACGCGCAGAAGAACATCGAGGTCCGGGGCTTCGGCACGTTCAAGATCCGACACCGCAAGACGCGGATGGCGCGGAATCCCAGAACTGGTTCCCCGGTAGAGGTTTCGGCCAGGCCCGTACCGGTCTTCAAGCCGTCCAAGGAGCTGAGAGCGATGGTTGCCGACCTCGTCCCGCCATCGGGGGTCCCCGAGTAGCGCGGCACTCCCGACCGCGTAGCGCGACACCCGGAGTGGGAGAGCGATTTCTGGGCATGCCCCGGTCAAGTGATTGCCGGGGCTTTCGATTGGGCACCTTGAGTGCAACTTCGCTCTGTCGCCCGTTGAAGCGGCCCCTCTGACCCGCCTGCCCCTATATTCTCCGGTAATGCTGATGACCGTGCGCGTACTGCTCTTCGCCAGTTATGCCGAGGCGTTCGGCAAGGATGAGGTTTCGCTCGACGTTCCGAGGGGAACTCGGGTCGGCGACCTCGTGGACCGAATTCGGACCATGAGTGTCGTGCAGGCGCTTCCGCCGTCGCCACTGACCGCGGTCAACGCCACGTATGCCTCAGCCATGCAAGTGCTTGCCGACGGAGACGAGGTCGCGATCATTCCACCGGTGGCGGGCGGATGATCTGGGTGCGCCTGACCCGCGAGGCGATCGACCCGCCGGCGCTGCTGCGGCTTGTGGCAAGCGATGACTGCGGAGCGGTGTCGCTGTTCCTGGGCACGGTGCGCGCACACAATGAGGGGAGGGCGGTGAGCGGCATCGAGTATTCGGCCTACGACGCGATGGCCGGCAAGGAGCTGCGGCGCATCGCCGACGAGGCGGCCGCCCGATTCGGCATCCGGAGGCTGGCGGTGGAGCATCGCGTGGGCGAGCTGGCGCTTGGCGACGTGAGCGTGGCGATCGCCGTGGCGCACGGGCACCGCGCACCGGTGCTGGATGCGCAGCGCTACGTCATCGAGGAGCTGAAGCAGCGGGTGCCGATCTGGAAACGCGAGCACTACGTGGACGGCACGCGCGAATGGATCGACCCCACCCGGCACGGAGCGGGGGTATCGCCGTGACGGAGCGCACGGTGCTGCAGGATCAGTGGGGGCGGAGCATCGAGTATCTCCGGATCTCGGTGACCGATCGCTGCAATTTCCGCTGCGTCTACTGCATGCCGCTGGAGGGACTGCAGTGGCTGCCGAAGGCGGAGATCCTGTCGTACGAGGAGATCGCGGAAGTCGTTAGGCAGCTGGCGCCACTGGGGCTCAGACGGGTCCGGTTGACGGGGGGAGAACCGACCATCCGCCCGAACCTGGAGCAGCTGGTGCGACTGCTGCGCGCCGTGCCGGACATCGAAGACATTTCCCTCTCGACCAACGGGGTGCGCCTCCCGCAGATGGCCGCGATGCTGCACGACGCCGGCCTGGACCGCGTCAACATGAGCGCCGACAGTCTGCGACCGGAGCGCATCGCCCGCATCGCACGCCGCAACCTGGGTTTCGCGCCCACCGAGGCCGCTACAGCGGCCAGTGCGGCCGGCCTGGCGCCGGTCAAGATCAACATGGTAGTGATGCGGGGCATCAACGACGACGAAGTGCTGGATTTCGCGCGGCTCACGCTCCAGCACCCGTGGCACGTGCGGTATATCGAACTGATGCCGGTCGGCGAGATGCGCGACCTCACGTGGGAGCACGTCGTTCCGAGCGACGAGGTCCTGGACCGGATTGCCGCGCTTGGCACGTTGCGCGCGGATAGCGGCCCTGCGCGGGGAAACGGACCGGCCAGGTACTACCGCATCGACGGGGCGCCAGGGACCGTGGGCATGATTACGCCCATGACACACACCTACTGCGGGTCGTGCAATCGCGTGCGCCTGACAGCCGACGGGCGACTGCGGACCTGCCTGTATGGCGACCATGAGGTGAACCTGCGAGACCCGCTGCGCCGCGGCGACGCGCTGGAGCCGCTCTTCCGGCTCGCGCTGGCGGAAAAGCCGAAGGAGCATCAGCTGCTGCAGATGAAAGTCGGCGGCCTGCGCGCACTGTCGCAGGTTGGCGGCTAGCGAGGCGCACGCCTCTGTGGAACCGCTGACGCGGCTGTCCGAAAGTCGCTGACGGACGGATCGCGCGCGCCGCGCGATCGTGGCGCGTCGAGTTGAAGGGGGTTTGGCGCGCGGCTAACTTTGCACGGCCGTCAATCATCCGCACCTCACCGCATTCATGGTCAATCTCATAACGGTCGTCGGCGCCGGAAACGTGGGCGCGACAACGACACAGCGACTTGCCGAGAAGGAGCTCGCCAGGAGAGTCGTCCTGGTGGATATCGTAGACGGGATCCCGCAGGGGAAGGGACTCGATCAGTGGGAGACCGCGCCGATCGAGGGCTTCGACACGCGGCTGATCGGGACCAACGGGTATGCCGAGACCGAGGGTTCGGATCTGGTGATCATCACCGCCGGGATTGCGCGGAAGCCGGGCATGTCGCGCGACGACCTGATGAACACCAACGCCGGCATCGTAAAGGGGGTCGCCGAACAGGTGGCGCGCACCTCACCGAACGCGATTCTGATCATCGTGTCCAATCCGCTGGACGTGATGTGCTACGTGGCGAAGAAGGCAAGCGGATTTCCGCGGCAGCGGGTGGTGGGGATGGCGGGGGTGCTGGACTCGTCCCGGTACCGGGCGTTTCTGGCCGAGGCGCTGGACGTATCGGTGCGGGACATCCAGGCGATGGTGCTGGGCGGTCACGGGGACACGATGGTACCGCTCGTGTCGTATACGTGCGTGAGCGGGATCCCGGTGACGCAGTTGATCGACCGCGCCGCCCTCGACAAGATCCTGGAGCGGACGCGAGGCGGCGGCGCCGAAATCGTCCAGTACCTGAAGACCGGATCGGCCTACTACGCGCCATCGGCGGCGGCGGTGCAGATGGCGGAAGCGATCGTGTTCGATCAGAAGCGGGTGCTCCCGTGCTCGGCGTGGCTGGAAGGGGAATACGGGCTGTCCGGCCTGTTCCTCGGCGTGCCGTGCAAGCTCGGGCGTCGGGGCCTGGAACAGGTCATCGAGGTGGAACTGACCTCCGCCGAGCGCGTGGCGTTAGGCAGGAGCGCCGAAGCGGTGCGGGAACCGATGGCCAAGCTGAATGTCTAGGCCAGGGGCCGGAGCACCGGCGGGCGCCTGACGATGGGCGCGAGCGTGCCGGCGATCGCGCCGTGACAGCCGCCGCCACCACGCCCGTGGCGGCGCCGGCTGGCCGCCTGGCCCGATTCTGGGCGTCGACGGTCGGCAAGAAGATCGTCATGGCGGCCACCGGTCTGATCATGGTGGGCTTTCTGGTCACCCACGCGGCGGCCAATCTGCTCGCGTTCCTCGGGCCGGCGGAGCTCAACGCCTACTCCCGATTCCTCCACGCGACGCCGGAGATTCTCTGGCCTGCGCGCATCGTGCTGCTCGCGTCGGTCCTGCTGCACGCCACGGCCGCAACGCAACTCGCGCGTTCCAGCCGCCTGGCGCGTCCGGTCGCGTACGATCGCGCCGAGAAGCAGATCGCGACCTTTGCCTCACGCAGCATCCGCTGGCTGTCGGTCCTGCTGGCGTTGTTCGTCGTGATTCACCTGCTCCACTTCACCGGCGGCCAGCTGCTGCCGGGATTCGCGGCCGGGAATCCGTACGGCAACGTGGTCCTGGCCTTCACCACCCAACCGGTGATGGTGGTGTTCTACCTGACGATGATGGTGGTGGTGGGACTCCACCTGTATCACGGCGCCTGGAGCGCCATCCGCACCCTGGGGCTGTCGCGCGCGCGGCGGAACCCGTTCTCGCGGCCGTTCGTCACGCTGCTGGCAGTGGCGCTGTGGCTGGCGTTCTCTCTGGTGCCTCTGGCGGTGGCGGGCGGCGTCATCGGACGGTCGCAGGCGGGGGTGATGGCCTCCGCGCACCGTTAGGCCGCCCATGGAGCTGCTGGCGCGGAGCCCGACCGGGCCGCTGGCCGAGAAGTGGGACCGACATCGGCACGAGATGAAGCTGGTGAGCCCGGCGAACAAGCGAAAATACCACGTGGTGGTGGTCGGTTCGGGGCTCGCGGGCGCGTCGGCCGCCGCGTCGCTTTCGGAGCTGGGGTACCAGGTGTCGTGCTTCTGCTTCCAGGACTCGCCCCGGCGGGCCCACAGCATCGCGGCACAGGGCGGGATCAACGCCGCCAAGAACTACCAGAATGACGGCGACAGCGTCTGGCGCCTGTTCTACGACACGATCAAGGGGGGCGATTTCCGGTCGCGCGAGTCCAACGTCTATCGGTTGGCGCAATTGTCCCTGTCGATCATCGACCAGTGCGTGGCCCAGGGGGTGCCGTTCGCCCGCGAGTACGGCGGCGTCCTGGCCAATCGGTCGTTCGGCGGCGCGCAAGTCTCGCGCACGTTTTACGCGCGCGGACAGACAGGTCAGCAGCTGCTGCTGGGCGCCTACCAGGCGCTGGCCAAGGAGATCGCGCGCGGCGGGGTCTCGATGCACCCGCGCAGGGAAATGCTGGACCTGATCGTGGTGGACGGTCGGGCCCGGGGGATCGTCGCACGGGATCTCGTTACGGGGCAGGTGTCGTCGCATCTGGGACACGCGGTGATCCTGGCGACCGGCGGCTACGGCAATGTCTTCCACCTGTCGACGAACGCGAAGGGATGCAATGCGACCGCCATCTGGCGCGCCTACAAGCGCGGCGCCGCCTTCGCGAACCCCTGCTTTACACAGATCCACCCCACCTGTATTCCGCAGAGCGGACACCACCAATCGAAGCTGACGCTGATGTCCGAGTCGCTTCGCAACGACGGGCGCGTGTGGGTACCGAAGCGCGAGGGCGACCACCGGCCGCCGGACGAGATTCCTGAGGCGGAGCGCGACTACTACCTGGAGCGGAAGTATCCGAGCTTCGGGAATCTCTCGCCGCGCGACATCGCCTCGCGCGCGGCAAAGGAGGTGTGTGACGAAGGGCGTGGCGTGGGCCCGGGCGGGAAGGGGGTATACCTCGACTTCGCCGACGCCATCCGTCGGCTCGGTGAGGCCACCATCGCTGAGCGCTACGGCAACCTGTTCGAGATGTACGAGCGCATCACCGGCGAGAACCCGTATCGGGTGCCGATGCGCATCTATCCCGCGGTGCACTACACGATGGGCGGGCTGTGGGTGGACTACAACCTGATGAGCACCATCCCCGGCCTGCACGTGCTGGGCGAGGCGAATTTCTCGGACCACGGCGCCAACCGGCTCGGGGCCAGCGCGCTGATGCAGGGGCTGGCGGACGGATACTTCGTCATTCCGTATACCATTGGTCACTACCTCGCCACGTCGGCCCTCGAGCCCCTTTCCGGCGACCATCCAGCGGTGGCCGCCGCCGAGGCCGACGTGGCGCAACGCCTCCAGCGCTTGTTAGGCACCCGCGGCACGCGCACCGTGCATTCGTTCCATCGCCAGCTGGGCGCGATCCTGTGGGACAAGTGCGGCATGGCCCGCGACGCCGCGGGACTCGAGTCGGCGCTGCAGGAGATTCCCGCACTGCGGGAGGAGTTCTGGCGCAACGTCATGGTCCCCGGCAGCGGGGCGGAGCTCAACCAGTCTCTCGAGTACGCCGGCCGGGTCGCTGACTTTCTCGAGCTGGGGGAGCTCCTGTGCCGCGACGCCCTCCACCGCGAGGAATCCTGCGGCGGTCACTTTCGCACCGAATTCCAGACTGCCGACGGCGAAGCGCGTCGCGACGACGAGCACTTCTGCTACGTCGCAGCGTGGGAGTACGCGGGAGATGCGCCACCCCGGCTCCACCGGGAGCACCTGGCGTTCGAGAACGTGCACCTCGCCACCAGGAGCTACAAGTGAGCCTCGCGGACGGGCGCGCATGAATCTCACGCTCAGAGTGTGGCGACAGGCCGGCCCCGACGCGCCGGGTCGATTCGTGCAATACGACGTGCGCGACGTGAGCACCGACATGTCGTTCCTGGAACTGCTCGACGTCGTGAACGAGGGGCTTGCCGAAAAAGGCGAAGAGCCCATCGCCTTCGACTCGGACTGCCGGGAAGGCATTTGCGGCATGTGCGGGGTGATGATCAATGGTGTCGCGCACGGCCCGATGAAGGGAACGGCCACCTGCCAGCTCCACCTGCGCAGCTTCGCCGACGGCGCATCGATCAGCGTGGAACCGTGGCGCGCCCGCGCGTTCCCGCTGTTGAAAGATCTCTGCGTGAACCGCGAGGCGCTGGACCGGGTCGTTCAGGCCGGAGGGTTCATCTCCGTCAACACGGGAAGCGCTCCCGACGCGAACGCGCTGCCGGTGTCCAAGGTCGACGCCGACCGGGCGATGGACGCGGCCGCGTGCATCGGGTGCGGCGCCTGCGTGGCGGCCTGCCCCAACGGCTCCGCGTCGCTCTTCACAGCGGCCAAGATTTCGCACCTCGGCACCCTGCCTCAGGGGCAGCCCGAGCGCGAGCGACGCGTCCTGGGGATGGTGTCGCAGATGGATCTGGAGCACTTCGGGAGCTGCACGCTGTTTGGCGAGTGCCAGGAGGCGTGCCCGAAGGAGATCTCGATCGACGTCATCGCCCGCATGAACCGCGACTACTGGACGGCGATGCTGTTCTCACCGCCGGAGACTGACTCCGCCACGCCTCGGGGCTGACAGGGCCTCCGAACGCGGGAACTCGAGTCACGCACGCGGACGCCCAGCGCCCCGGGCTGGGTGCCGTCCAACTCCCGGGTCCGAGCCCGTACGGCGAAACAGCAGGCCCCACCCTGCTGGGTGGGGCCCGGAAGATTTGCGGAGCCGAAGCGACGATCAGGAACCGCTGTTGAACCTAAGGCCGACGATAATGGGGATGATGCGCGTGAGGTCGGCGCCGTAGTCGTACCTGCCCTCGACGAAGGCTCTCACGCCAGCAATTCCGATCTCGGCACCGGCGCCACCGCCGTACACGGCCTCGGTCTTCGAGTGCGCGTGATGGACCGTCTGGCCCGGATTGTACTTGTTGTACATCAGTCCGGCGCCGCCAATCAGGTATGGCCGGAACGACGGCATGTTGAGCGGAATCCAGAGCACCAGATGGAGGTTGCCATTCGCCAGATAGGTGCTTTCACGAAACTCCGTCATGCGGGCGTTCCATCCGACCATGCCGTCGACGCGGAGCGAGGCGTGGCTGCCGATGAGTGGACATTCCAAGCCGGCCATGAGCTGGTATCCGGTCTTCGCGCTGTCGGCGTCTTTGTAATCGGTTGTGGCAATGTCCGCGCCCAACCCGACCATTCCGGTGAGACTCCGCTGCGCGTTTGCGGTACTCGACACAAGGACCAGCACGGCCAGCACTGAGCAGCAGCTTACGAGTCGCTTCATGTACACCTCCGTTTCATAGCGGGACCGCCGTTGCGCGTATCGTCCGGACAGCAGCTGTCTTCGTGCGCGCTCCGGCTGAATGGGGGCCACAAGGATCTGGCTGCAGCGAGCCTCACTAACGACGTCAAGTCATACGCGCGACAATTCTGAATCGTGGCAACCTTCGGCGCAACAGGGAATTGCGCTGCAGAGACGATTTTTGCGCTGACAGCGGACCGTCGGTTGGTCACGGCTGGCCGGCCAGTCAACCCGAGGCGGCCGGCCTGAAAGCAAAGCACTCCTTGACACACCACACCGCACTATCCGAAAAGCTCCGCTTTACCGGCGGTGCCTGTCGGACCAGATCATACCGCGCAAGCACCCCCGGCGCCAGACGAACAGGGCTCGCCAACCGCTGGATCAGAGCTTGGGGAGGGTGACACCCTTCTGGCCCTGATACTTGCCCTTCTTGTCCTTGTACGACACGGCAGGCGCCTCCTCACCCCGGAAGAAGAGCACCTGAGCGATCCCCTCGTTCGCGTAGATCTTGGCGGGAAGCGGGGTGGTATTTGAGATCTCCAGGGTCACGTATCCCTCCCACTCCGGCTCGAAGGGCGTGACATTGGTAATGATCCCGCAGCGCGCGTAGGTCGACTTGCCCACGGTGATGGTCACCACGTCGCGCGGAATGCGGAAATACTCCACCGAACGAGCCAGCGCGAACGAATTGGGGGGCACGATGCACACGTCCCCCTCGAACTCCACGAACGATCGCGGATCGAAATTCTTGGGGTCAACGACCGAGCTGAGGACGTTGGTGAAGATGCGGAACTCACTCGCCACGCGCATGTCGTACCCATACGAGCTGACCCCATACGAAATGACGCCCTGCCGCACCTGACACTGCTCAAAGGGATCGATCATCCCCTGGTGCGTCGCCATCTCGATGATCCAGCGGTCGTTCTGAATCGACATGGGGTGGGGCTGAGGCCATGGGCCGGAGGCCAAAGGGTAACGCCGCGATACTCCTGTTCGAGAGCTCCGGAAGGCGCGCAACCGTTCTGCCCGCTCCGCGGCAGCGCCTAAGGTAACTCCGTGCGCGGCGGCTGTGGACTCTCGCGACGAACCATGCGCACCGCGTGAGCGAGGCGACATTCGGGGCGGGTCCCACCCGAAGGCAACCGCTGACCCACCGAGGTGATTTCGCCGAGCGCGGTGACGCGCCCGGAAGCCACGGCGCGAGGACGAATCGCTGTCGCCGTACAGGCGGTCCTCTCCGTTGACACTCTCTCGCAACGCAAGATAGTTTCAACGAGTTGCGCAAGTGAAATTTTTCACGAGCACCGAGGGCGATGGATCGCACCTACCTGCCCATACTGTTTCTGCTGGGGTTCGTGATCGTGAACGCGGTGGGGATGGTTGCGCTGTCGCACCTCACGCTCCGGCATCGTCCCACGCCGGTCAAGGATACGCCGTACGAATCCGGCATCCCCCCGATCGGCGATGCGCGCGAGCGGTTCTCGGTGAAGTTCTACATGGTGGCGATGTTGTTCATCATCTTCGACATCGAGACCATGTTCATGATCCCGTGGGGTGTGTACTATCGCCAGCTCTCCTGCGGAGTCCCGCTCACCGGTGGCGCCTGTCCGCCGGGGCAGGTCTCATTTTTCGGGTTCGGAGAGATGCTGGTGTTCATCGTGATTCTGCTCGTCGGATTCGTGTACGTGTGGAAGAAGGGGGCATTGCAGTGGGACTGACGGCGCAGCCCGACGGATCGCGGGCGATCGTCGAACCGCCGAGCCAGCAGGGGTGGGTTACCACCCGGTTGGACTTCCTGGTGAACTGGGCGCGCGCCAACTCGCTGTGGCCGATGCCTTTCGGCACCGCCTGTTGCGCAATCGAATTCATGGCCACCGCCGCGAGCAAGTTCGACCTGGCCCGTTTCGGCATGGAGCGGATGTCGTTCTCGCCGCGACAGGCGGACGTGTTCATTTGCGCGGGCCGGGTGCCGTTCAAGCTCGCGCCGGTTCTGCGTCGCATCTGGCAGCAGATGCCGCAGCCCAAGTGGTGCATTTCGATGGGAGCGTGCGCCTCGTCAGGCGGCATGTTCGACAACTACGCGGTCGTGCAGGGTATCGATACGATCGTCCCGGTGGACGTCTACGTGCCGGGCTGCCCTCCGCGCCCCGAGGGGCTGATCTACGGCATCCTGATGCTGCAGGAGAAGGTGAAGCGCGAGCGAATGACAGATCGGACGCTTCGGAACGAGATGGAACCGGATCCGTCCAGCCGACTCTACATCCCGCCGCCGACGATCGACGAGCTGTCCGAACCGTTCGGCAACTCGGTGCAACAGACCCGATCCGGCCTGTGAACGCGGCCTCTTTCGTCGCACCGGGGAGTGCGTCGCCCGAGCAGGTGCCGGCGACGCCCCGGAAGGTACCGCACCGCGGCGGCCCCATGAATCCCAGCGCGGACCGCATTCGCGCGCGCTTCGCCGCGGGTTTCATCCGCGCGGAAGTGGTCTGGGGCGACACCTCCGTATATGTGCGTGCCGACCACGTGCTCGACGTGGTGCGGTATCTGCACGACGACCTGGCCGAGCAGTACGACTACCTGGTGGACGTCACGGCCGTGGAGTTTCGTGACGGCGAATTGCCGTTGCAGGTGGTGTGGCACCTCCGGTCTCTCCCGCATCGGCGTTTTCTGAGGCTGAAAGCGGAATTGCCGAGGGGTGCGCCGCTGCGCGTTCCGAGTGTCTGGCCAGTCTATCGGGGCGCGGACTGGCTGGAGCGCGAGTGCTACGACATGTTCGGCATCGAGTTCGAAGGGCATCCCGATCTGCGGCGGATCCTGATGTGGGAGCAGTACGCCGAGGGCTTTCCGCTGCGCAAGGATTTTCCGCTGCGCGGGCGGTTCTCGCGATCGGAGCAGTTGCGCCAGGCGTTGGCGGCGCAGCCGGAGTCACGCTACTCCCTGGACGAGCTGAGTATCGCCGACGCGTACGAGCACCTGCCGCTCGACATGCGGCAGCGTCTGGCGCAGGGCGAACGGACGGGGGAGTAGCGGATGGCCGAAACCCGTACGATCGAAGTGGCACTGGGCACGTCGGGGCTGGACGCGCACGGGAGACCCCATCGCGTTCCGCTGGTGGTGGACGAGGAAGGGCAGGTGACCACAATCGAGGCGGCTCCGGACCTGGAGCCCGAACTCGAGGGCGAGCACATGCTCATCAACCTCGGCCCTCAGCACCCGGCCACCCACGGAGTGCTGCGACTGGTGCTGGAGCTCGACGGGGAGACTGTGGTGCGCTGCATCCCGCACATCGGGTACCTGCACTGCGGGTTCGAGAAGATGGGGGAGTACCGGCAGTACAACCAGATCATTCCCTGGACCGATCGCGAGGACTATCTCAACTCGCCGGGCAACAACGTCGCCTTCGCGTTAGGCGCGGAGCGTCTCTTCGGCATCGAGATCACCGAGCGATGCAAGGTCCTGCGGGTGATCGCGCTGGAGCTGTCGCGCATCATCTCCCATCTGGTGTGGCTGGGAACAACCTGCATCGACATCGGCGCCTTCACTCCGTTCCTGTGGTCGTTTCAGGAACGGGAGCGCGTGTACATGCTGCTCGAACAGTGGATCGGCGCGCGCCTCACCACCACGCTCACCCGGGTAGGCGGCATGGGAGCCGACATCCCGGTCGGCTGGATGGACGGGCTGAGCGACTTCATCGGAACGCTGCCGAAGACGATCGACGAATGCGACCGGATGGTGACGCGCAACGGCATCTGGGTGGGGCGCACGGCGGGGGTGGGGGCGATGAATGCCGAGGAGGCCGTGAACTACGGCCTGTCGGGCGCGATGGTCCGGGCGTCGGGTGTGGCGTACGACGTCAGAAAGGACTTTCCCTATCTGGACTACGAGACCTACGACTTCGAGGTTCCGGTGGGCACCAGCGGAGATGTGTACGATCGTTTCCTGGTGCGCATGGAGGAGCTGCGGCAATCGGTGCGCATCCTGAAACAGGCGGCCGACCGGCTGCCCGACGGGCCGGTGAACGTGGACGACCCCCGGGTCATCCTGCCCACCAAGACCAAGGCCACCACCGAGATGGAATCGATGATCCATCACTTCAAGCAGGTGATGGAAGGCCCGCGCCCGCCAATCGGCGAGGTGTACGTGCCGGTGGAGAGTCCCAAGGGCGAGAAGGGCTACTACTTTGTTTCCGACGGCACGCCCAAGCCGGTGCGCTGGCGCATCCGGCCGCCATCGTTCGTGAACCTGTCGGCGATCTCGCGGATGGCGGAGGGCCACCTGCTGTCCGACGTGATCGCCATCAACGCGAGCATCGACATCGTCATGGGAGAGATCGATCGATGAGCGACGCGATCACGACCCTCAGGCGCCTGACGCCGGGCGGCACCCCATGAGCCACGGTCCCTCCGCCGCAGGCGGCGCCGTGCCGAAGGCGGCCGGGTCGCACCACGCGGAAGCGTACGCACCGGTGTTTACCACCGGCAGCGAGGAGCGGGTCAGGCTCGACGACCTGCTGACCCGCTATCCCACGAAGGCGGCGGCCCTCCTTCCGGCGCTGTGGATGGTGCAGGAGGCGCGCGGCTGGATCTCCGACGCCGCCATGGCCGAGGTAGGCGACGTACTGGGACTTACCGCGGCCTACGTGAAGGGCGTGGTCACGTTCTACACGATGTACCATCAGCACCCGGTAGGACGACACTTCATCCAGGTGTGCACCACCTCGCCATGCAATGTGTGTGGCGCCGAAGACGTGGTGAAGGCGTTTCTCGAGCACACCGGATGTGGCGAACTCGGCGTGACGTCGAGTGACGGCAAGTACACGGTCATCGAAGTGGAATGTCTGGGCGCGTGCGGATTCGCCACTCCGGTGATGATCAATTCAGAGTTCATCGAATCAGTGACCGCAGCATCGGTTCCCGACATCCTGAAAAGAGTGGAGGGCGAAGGACCGGCGTGACGCGCGCGACGCGCGCATTCGATTTCTGGGGCGAATCCGTTTTCCACATTCCCGACTGGCACATGGGCTTTCCTCACAGACCTCACCCCCGCGAGACGCTGGTGCTGTCGCCGCACTTCGGCGACGCCGAGGCGGTCACGCTGGCCGGTTGGAAAAAGCGGGGCGGGTATCGCGCCCTCGAGCAGGCGCTGGGTATGGACCCGGTTGCGGTCCAGAACGTGGTGAAGGAATCGGGACTCCGCGGCCGCGGCGGCGCGGGCTTTCCGACCGGACTCAAATGGTCGTTCATGAAGCTTGGCGACGGCAAGCCACACTATCTTTGCTGCAACGCCGACGAGTCCGAGCCGGGCACGTTCAAGGATCGCGAAATCATGCGGTGGACACCGCACGCGCTGATCGAGGGATGCGCGATCGCCGCCCACGCCATCGGCGCCGAGAGGACCTACATCTACATCCGCGGCGAGTTCACCGAGCCGTTGCAGAAGATGGAATCCGCGCTCGAAGAGGCGCGGCGGGCCGGCATCATCGGCCCGAATGCCATGGGATCGGGGCACACGGTGAACATGTGGGTGCACAAGGGCGCGGGCGCGTACATCTGCGGCGAAGAAACGGCCCTGATGAACTCGATCGAGGGCAAGCGCGGCAATCCGCGCATCAAGCCGCCGTTTCCGGCGGTCTCGGGCGTGTTCTCCATGCCCACGACCATCAACAATGTGGAGACGCTGGCGGCGGTGCCGCACATCCTCGTGCAGGGAGCGGACTGGTACAGGAAGATGTCCCGGCCCGACAACCCGAAGAGCACCGGCACCAAGCTCTGGTCGGTCTGCGGCAACGTGGCGCGCCCCGGAAACTATGAAGTGGAGATGGGATTCCCGTTCGGGGAGTTCCTGCGCGAAGTCTGTGGTGGCCCGCCGCCCGGCCGCCGGTTCAAGGCGGTCATCCCCGGCGGATCGTCGGTACCGATCATCACCATGGAGGAAGCGGAGAGCGCGCCGATGGACTATGAGGGCATGGTGGCCGCCGGGACGATGCTGGGATCGGCCGGATGCATCGTGTTCGATGACGCGCAGAGCATGCCGAAGCAGATCGCGCGGCTGGCGCGTTTCTACGCCCACGAGAGCTGTGCGCAGTGCACGCAGTGCCGCGAGGGCACGGCGTGGTCGACCAAGATCCTGGAACGGATCGTGGCCGGCGACGGCACCGCCGAAGACCTCGACACGCTGCTCGACATCTCCGAGAACATGACCGGCAAGACCATCTGTGTGCTGAGCGATTCGTGTGCGGCTCCGGTGGTGTCGGGCATTCAGAAGTTCCGTCCTGAGTTCGAGGCCCTGATCACCCGCAAGACGGTTCACGCCGTGCCCGTAATCGCCAGCTGATGAGCGCCGACTCCACCCGCGTCAACCTGACCATCGAGGGACGCCCGGCAAGCGTGCCGGCCGGAACGTCGATTCTCGAGGCGGCCAAGACCGTCGGCGTGCTGATCCCGCACTACTGCTATCACCCCGGCCTTCCCATCGCGGGGGTGTGCCGGATGTGCCTGGTGGAAGTGGAGAAGGCCCCGAAGCTCGCGCCGGCGTGTGCGACCAACGTGGCGGAAGGGCAGGTGGTGCACGTGCACACGCCGAAGGCGCGCGAGGCGCGGACCGGAGTGCTCGAGATGCTCCTGATCAACCACCCGCTCGACTGCCCCATCTGCGATCAGGCCGGCGAGTGCGAGTTGCAGGACTACACGTATCAGGAGGGACGCGCCGACTCGCGGTACCGCGAGCCGAAACGGTTCAATCCGGTTGAGGATTTCGGCGGCGACGTCCTGTACGTTCCGAACCGCTGCATTCTCTGCACACGATGCGTGCGATTCATGGACGACGTCGCCGATGAGGCGGTCCTGAACGTCAGCGAGCGGGGCGATCGGGCCTGCATCGGCCGCTTCGAAGGGAAGGACCTGACGCACCCGTGGTCGGGCAACGTGGTGGACCTCTGTCCGGTGGGCGCCCTGCTGTCCAAGGACTTTCTGAACAAGGCGCGCGCCTGGGAACTGGATCGCGCGGCATCGGTGTGCACCGGATGCAGTCAGGGGTGCAATATCGTCGTCGAGACCCGCGACAACGTGGTGATGCGCCTGCGCCCGCGTTCGAACGCGGACGTGAACGCGTTCTTCATGTGTGATCACGGGCGCATGAACTATCGCTGGCTGAACCGGCGGGACCGGCTGGAGGCGCCGGCCATCCTCGGCGCGTCCGGGTTCGAGGCGGTCGATTGGGAGGTGGCGCTGGACGGCGCGACGCGGGTCCTGAAGGGGAAGCGCCTGTTCGTGCTGGCGTCACCGAATCTGTCGAACGAGGCGCTGTTCCTGCTCGCGCGGCTGGCGGAAAGAACGGGAGGGGCGGGGGCGTTTCGCGTTCCGCAGGGCGAGGAGGCGCCGCTGGCCGGGGTGGAGGATCTCGCGCTGCGTGCCGATCGGGCGGCCAACGCGCGTGGCGCCGAGTTGCTGGGATTCACGCGGAGCGACCAGCCGCTGTCCGGACTGCACGCCGGCGACGCGCTGCTGGTGGTGGACCACCCGATGAGCGAGGCGGAGCGCGCGGCGGCGGCCAGGGCGGCGGTGGTGGTGGTGGTGTCGACCACCATGCCGGAGGGTCTGGACAAGGCGGACGTGGTGCTGCCGATCGCGAACTGCGCGGAGGAAGAGGGGACGTTGACGAATCTGCGCGGCCGGGTGCAGCGATTCCTCCAGGCGAAGGCGGCGCCGGGGCTGGCGCGTCCCAGCTGGTACGCCCTCGCCGATCTGGCGACGCTGCTCGGGGAACCGGCGCGGTACTATGTGGCATCGCAGGTGTTCGACGCGCTCGCCGCCGCCCATCCGGCATTCGCCGGGCTGACCTATGAGTCGTTAGGTCTCCGGGGGCAGGCGGTCGCCGACGCGCTGGCGGAGGCCGCGCCATGAGTGCCTGGCCGTTCGCCCTGCTGCTGCAGGTGGCCGATCCGCAGGCCGCACCGCGATTCGGGCCCTGGTTTGTCGCCATGCTGGTGAAGCTCCTGATCTTCTTCACCGTCTACCTGCTCGGCGTGGCGTACCTGACGCTGGCCGAGCGGCGGATCTCGGCCTGGATCCAGGATCGCCACGGTCCGAACCGGGTGGGACCGCAGGGCCTGTTTCAGCCGCTGGCGGACGGGCTCAAGAACATGATGAAGGAAGAGACGCTGCCGCCCTACGCCAACCGGACGCTGTTCATGCTGGCGCCGATGCTGAGCTTCGTCCCGGCGATGATGGTCTGGGCGGTGATCCCGTTTGCCGCGTCGTGGGCCTCGCCGTGGGGCCGGATCGACATGGTGCTGGCGGATCTGCCGGTGGGGTTCCTGTTCATTCTCGCCCTGTCGTCGTTAGGCGTGTACGGCATCGTCCTCGCCGGATGGTCGTCCAACAACAAGTACGCCCTGCTGGGCGGGTTGCGCTCGAGCGCCCAGATGATCTCGTACGAGGTAGCGCTCGGCATGTCGCTGATCCCGGTCCTGCTGCTGAGCGGCAATGTGTCGCTGCGGGAGATCGTGAATCAGCAGGCGTCGATGCACCTCTGGAATGTGCTCACGCTGGCGGTGTCGTTCTTCCTGTTTCTGGTGGCCTCGTTCGCCGAAACCAACCGCCTGCCGTTCGACCTGCCCGAGGCCGAATCGGAACTCATCACCGGCTATCACACCGAATACAGCGCGATGAAGTTCTCGCTGTTCTTCATCGCCGAGTATGCCAACATGATGACCGCCAGCGCCCTGATCGCGACGCTGTTCTTCGGGGGCTGGGACATCCCATTCACGCTGCGCGACAACACCCAGGCGGTGCCGTTCCTCCAGGTGCTGCTCTCCGGTCTCATCTTCGCCCTCAAGACCGGCTTCTTCCTGTTCGCGTTCATCTGGATCCGCTGGACGCTGCCGCGCTTCCGCTACGATCAGCTGATGTCGCTGGGATGGAAGGTGATGCTCCCGCTGTCGCTGGGCTACATCACCGCGACGGCCGCGCTGGTGCTGGCGCTCGACGCGGCGGGGCTGACCCGGGGCGTGACCTACGCCCTGATCCTGTTCGCGGTGAACGCCGTCCTGCTGACAGGGCTGTTTTTCGTGCTCGACCGCGGCCGCATCATCAGTCCCGCGTACTCGCGGGTGGGGCAGGAGCGCCTGGCGCGGATCCGCGCCGCCACCGCCATTCGCGAACACCTCCTGCAGCGAGTCAGCCGCTGATGGCCATTACGGTGAAGGTCCTCGACCGCCCCATTCCGCAGGCCAGCTACGTGCGCGCGACCCTGTCGGGCATGGCGAACACCATGCGCCACCTGGTCCGGCCCCACAAAGTCACCACCCAGTACCCGGAGGAACGTGAGCCGCTGTCCCGGCGCTGGCGTGGCACCCACCGCATGCTCACCACCGAGGACGGCAAGGCCAAGTGCGTGGCGTGCGGCCTCTGTCCCACGGTGTGCCCAGCCAATTGCATCAAACTCGTGCCGGGCGAGGACGAGCAGGGCAACCGGTTTCCGCTGGTGTTCGAGATCGATGAGTTCCGCTGCATCTTCTGCGGATACTGTCAGGAAGTCTGCCCCGAGGAGGCCATCCACCTGGGCCGTCATTACGAGAACTCCGAGTACAGTCGCGCGGGGTTCGTCTATGACCTCGAGCGACTCACCGCGCAGACGCATCCGGTGTGCGAAATGTGGGACCCGGCCGATCCGCGGGGCGAGTGAGTTCCGCGCGGCCCTGACGCCATGCCGAATTTCTTCTACGAATTCAACTTCTACCTCTTCAGCCTGGTCGCCATTGCATCGGCGATCGCGTTCGTTTCGCGTCGCAGTCCGGTGGCGGCGGCGCTCTGGCTGGTGGTGGTGCTGTTCTGTCTGTCGGTGCTCTACGTGATGCTGAACGCCCAGTTCATCGGCGCCATTCAGGTGATCGTGTATGCAGGCGCCATCATGGTCGTGTTCCTATTCGTGGTCATGCTCCTCAACCTCGGGCAGGCGAGCGACATCAGCGACATCCGCGGCATGTGGGGACGGCTGGCGGCCGGGCTGGTGGGACTGGCGCTGCTGGCGCAGATCTTCATCCTCGTTCGCGCGCACTACCCGCCCTCGCTGATGCGCTCCCAGGTGGATGCCGCCGCCGAAATCCGCGACCTGGGCGTGGTGGGTGTGGTGGCCAAGCCCCTCTTTCACGAATACCTGCTCGCGTTCGAGCTGACCAGCATCCTGCTGCTGGTGGCCATCATCGGGGCCGTGGTGATCGGGAAACGGAGGGCCGCGTGATCGAAGAATCGCTCGCTCTCTCGGCCGTCCTGTTCATCATCGGCGCCATCGGTGTGCTCACGCGCCGGAACGCGATCGTGATCTTCATGTGCGTGGAGCTCATGCTGAACGCGGTGAATCTTTCGTTCGTGGCGTTTTCCTCGCTGTACGGCACAACGGGGCAGGTGTTCGTGGTCTTCGTCATGACGGTCGCCGCCGCCGAAGCGGCGGTGGGGCTGGCCATCATCATCGCCATCTTCCGCCACGCGCGTTCGGTCGACCTCCGCAACATCAACCTGCTCAAAGGGTGATGCTTCTCCAGGCCGTCGCGTCCAGCGCGCCCCACCCGCTCGGAGGCAGCATCGCCGAGTGGATCTGGGTCGTTCCCGTGCTGCCCCTGCTGGGATTCCTGATCAACGGCGCGCTGTCGCTGGCCAGCGCCGCGCAGATCGGCCCGGCCGACCCCTCGACGCACGATGCGCACCACGCCGGGGAACCCCATCCGGGTGGCGGGGACCAGCACGACCTGAGCCACGACCATGCCGACGACCATGCCGACGACCACCATGTCACCCGGCATCGCTACGCCGGCGTGGTGAGTCTGGTGGGCCCGGCGGTGCTCGGCCTGGCCTTCGTGCTTTCGGTGTCGATCTTCTTTGCGCTCGCCGGCGCGCACGCCGAGGCGCCGTATGTGCGCACCTTGTTCCCGTGGCTGGTGGCCGGCGATCTGCACGTCGACGCGGCGCTCCAGGTGGACCAGCTCTCGATGGTGATGACGCTGGTGGTGACCGGGGTCGGATTCCTGATTCATCTCTTCAGCGTGGGGTACATGCGCGACGACCCGGGCTACCCGCGGTACTTCGCCTACCTCAATCTGTTCGTCTTCTTCATGCTGGTCCTGGTGCTCGGCGCCAGCTACCCCGTGCTGTTCGTGGGCTGGGAAGGGGTGGGGCTCTGCTCGTATCTCCTGATCGGATTCTGGTACACGGACAAGGTGAACGCCGACGCCGGCAAGAAGGCGTTCATCGTGAATCGAATCGGCGACTTCGGATTCCTGATCGCGATGCTGCTGCTGTACGCGAATCTGGGATCGCTGGACTTCGCGGGTGTGAATGCCGGAGCCCCCGGTCTTGGCGCGGGGAGCGCGGTCATCAGCGCGATCGGTCTGTTCTTCTTTCTCGGATGTACCGGCAAGAGCGCCCAGATTCCCCTGTACACCTGGCTGCCTGACGCGATGGCCGGTCCGACGCCGGTGTCGGCGCTGATCCACGCCGCGACCATGGTCACTGCCGGCGTGTATCTGGTGGCCCGCAGCGCGGTGATCTTCTCGCTCGCTCCGGTTGCCAGCCTGTCGGTGGCGTTCATCGGAGCGCTGACCGCGCTGTTTGCCGCGACCATCGGCCTCAAGCAGTGGGACATCAAGCGCGTACTGGCATACTCCACGGTGTCGCAGCTGGGTTACATGTTCATCGGAGTGGGGGTCGGCGCATACGCGGCGGGGATCTTCCACCTGGTCACCCACGCGTTCTTCAAGGCGCTGCTGTTCCTCGGCTCCGGCTCGGTGATCTTCGCGATGCACCGGGCCTATCACCACACCGGAAGCCACGAGGATGCGCAGGACATGCGCAACATGGGCGGGCTGCGCCGCTTCCTCCCGGTGACGTTCGTACTCATGTGGATCGCCACGCTCGCGATCTGCGGCATTCCGCCGTTTGCGGGCTTCTTCTCCAAGGATGGGATCCTGGAGGCCGCATTCGAGCGGGCGCGCGGCTCCACGCTGGCCGACGCGCACTGGCTGGGCCTTCCCGGCGGATTCGTGCTGTACGTGGTGTACGTCTTCGGCGTCGTCGCCGCGCTGCTGACCGCGGTCTACATGACGCGGATGATGCTCTACACCTTTCACGGGCCGAATCGCACTGGCGACAAGGAGCGCGCGCACCTGGCCGAGGCACCGTGGATCATGACCGGTCCGCTGGTGGCGCTTGGTCTGCTGAGCGCGGTGGGGGGGTGGTTCAACCTTCCGGAATTCTTCAAGGCCGGACCGACTCAGGCGCTGGAGCGATGGCTGGAGCCGGTGACGGGCGTGGCAACCGTCCGCATAACGGGTGGCGAGGTCGCGCCGCTGTCCAGGGGTCTGGAGCTGGGGCTGGTGGGGGTCGCCGTGGCGATCGCGGTGCTCGGCATCGCGCTGGCGATGATCCGGCTCAAACCGGAGCGGCTGGTGCCCAAGGCGCAGGCGCCGGAATCGACCGGCCTGGAGCGCGTGCTCGAGCACAAGTACTACGTGGACGAGGCCTACGATCGCGCGATCGTGGAGCCGATGGTGGGCCTGTCGCGGTCCGTGCTGTGGCGCGGGATGGATGTGGGCCTCATCGACGGACTGCTGGTCAATGGCGCCGCCTACCTGATGCGGGGATTGGGCTGGATCGGTGCGCGCCTGCAGACGGGCAGCGTGGGCACCTACGCCTGGGTGCTGGTGCTCGGCGTACTGGCGGTGGTCGGCGCGTTTTCTCTTCGCTGAGCTCATGAACGCCTTTCTCGACGCGCTGCATTACAACGCCTGGGTGCTGCCGGCGCTGCTGATCATTCCCACGGCCGGCGCGCTGCTGGTCTGGTTGGTCGGACGAGTGACCCAGGGTGAGGCCGGCGACCGCCTGGCGCGTCGCCTCACGTTCGGCGTGCTGGTGGTCGAACTGATCGTCTCGTTAGGCCTGTGGTGGTCGCTCGATTCCTCGGTGCCCGACTGGCAGGCGGTGGTGGACGTCCCGTGGATCAACGCCTGGGGCGTGCACTTCGCCGTGGGTGTGGACGGCATCTCGCTGATGATGGTGCTGCTCACCACGTTCCTGATGCCGCTGGCCATCCTCGGCGGATGGACGAGCGTGCGCACCAAGGTCAGCGCCTATCACGCCCTGATGCTCCTGCTGACCACCGGTGTGCTCGGGGTGTTCGTCGCGAAGGATCTGTTCCTGTTCTACGTGATGTGGGAAGTGATGCTGATCCCGATGTATTTCATCATCGGCATCTGGGGCGGGGAGCGCCGGATCTACGCGAGCGTGAAGTTCTTCCTGTACACGCTGGTCGGTTCGCTGCTGATGCTGGTCGCCATCGTCTATCTCGGACTCCAGGCGGGCTACGCGCAGGGGACGCCGAATTTCAGCTACGAGGCCATTCTCGCGGTACGCGGCGTGACACCGGCGGTCATGTTCTGGCTGTTCGCGGCGTTCTTCGTGGCGTTCGCCGTCAAGGTCCCGATGTTCCCGTTCCACACCTGGTTGCCCGATGCGCACGTGGAAGCGCCCACCGCGGGATCGGTCGTGCTGGCCGGCATCCTGCTCAAGCTCGGGACGTACGGGTTTCTCCGGTTCGCCGTGCCGTTCTTTCCCGGGGTGGCGATGCATCCCGTGGTCCGCGGTGTGATCATCGCCCTGGCGGTTATCGGCGTCATCTACGGATCACTGGTCGCGCTGGTGCAACCGGACATCAAGAAGCTGGTGGCGTATTCGTCGGTCGCGCACCTGGGATTCGTCATGCTGGGCATCTTCGCCCTCACCCGGGAGAGCGTCCAGGGCGCGCTGATGGTCATGATCGGGCATGGGCTGTCCACCGGCGCGCTGTTCTTCCTGGTGGGCATCATCTACGAACGCACCCACACACGACTGATTGCCGATTACGGCGGCATCGCGCGGGTGGTGCCGATGTTCGCCACCGTGCTGACGATCGTGGCGCTGAGCAGCATCGGCTTGCCGGGGACCAACGGGTTCGTGTCGGAATTCCTGGTCATGGTGGGCTCGTTCAAGACCTACCCCTACATGACGATGATCTCGGCGGTGGGAGTGATTCTGGCCGCCGCATACATGCTCTGGGCGCTGCAACGCCTCATCTACAACGCGCTGGACAAGCCGAGGAACGCGTTGCTCACCGACCTGAACTGGCGTGAGATCGGACTGCTGGTGCCGTTGCTGGCCGGCATCATCTGGCTTGGCGTCTATCCTAAGCCCGTGCTCACGCGCATGGAGGCGTCGACGTCCAATTTCGTGCAACGCGTCGACGCGGCCGCCCAGCTGCAGCGCGCACAGTTCTCGCGCGGAGGGCGATAGGATGCCCCTCGACCTGTCGCATGCCTCCGGGCTGATGCTCGCACTGGTCCCCGAGCTGCTGCTGCTCGTGGGCGCGATGGGTCTCATGCTGTACGCCGCCTGGCGACCGGACAGTCCCGCCCACCAGCGGAACGTGGGACTGGCCAGCATGGTGGTGGCCCTGGTGGCTCTGGTGGCGGTGGTGGTGGCGTCGGCGCGCGGCATGACGGCTACGCCGGGCGTGATTGCGGTCGACCCATTCCGGTGGGCGATGGACCTGGTGTTTCTCCTGGCCACCGTGATCGCGATCGGCCTCTCCCTCGACTACAACGCGCGCGAAGGGATCGACGCCGCCGAATCGCACGTGCTGATTCTGTTCGCGACCGCCGGGATGATGATCATGGCCGCCTCGCGCGACCTGATGGTGTTGTTCCTCGGCCTCGAGACAATGTCGGTGGCGGTGTACGTGCTGGCGGGTCTCAATCGGCGGAGCGCGCGCGCGGCCGAGGGCGCGCTCAAATACTTCCTGCTCGGCGCGTTCTCGACCGCGTTCCTGCTGTACGGCATCGCCCTCGTCTACGGCGCCACCGGGTCGACCAATCTCGAGGTGATCTTCCAGCGCGTGACCGGCCTGGTACTGGGCGGCGAGCCGATGTTGCGAATCGGCGTGGCCATGTTGCTGGTCGGGTTCGGTTTCAAGGTGGCGGCGGCTCCGTTCCACATGTGGGCGCCTGACGTGTACGAGGGGGCCCCGACGCCCATCACCGGATACATGGCGGCGGCGGTGAAGGCCGCCGCCTTCGCCGCGTTGCTGCGCGTCTGGTTCGAGGCGTTCGGCGAGCTCTACGAGACCTGGCACGCCGCGGTCTGGTGGCTCTCGGCGGCAACCATGATCGTCGGCAACCTGGTGGCGCTGCAGCAGAGGAATCTCAAGCGCATGCTCGCGTATTCCAGCATCGGCCACACCGGATTCATCCTGGTGGCCGTGGCCGCTGGCACCACGCAGACCGCGGGTGCCTTGCTCTTCTACCTGCTCGCCTACACGCTCGCCGTCATGGGCGCGTTCGCAATCATCATCGGGCTCGGGACCGCGCAGACGCCCCGCGAGCGCGTCGAGGACTACCACGGGTTGTGGTTCGAGCGACCCGGGACTGCCGTTGCGATGACGGTGTTCATGCTCGCCCTGCTCGGATTCCCCGTGTTCGGGGGAATGGGGTTCTTCGCCAAGTGGTACGTGTTGCAGGTCGCGCTCAACGCGCCGGCGCCCCAGACCCGGCTGTCGGTGCTGTTGGTGCTCACCACCACGGTCTCGGCGGGATACTATCTGTACGTGGTGATGGTGATGTACATGAAGCCGCGTCCCGAGAACGCGCCGCCCTTGCCTGTCGTGACGGGGATCAGCCGCGCGGTGATCGTCGCCTCGGCGGTGGTATTGCTGGCGTTCGGCGTGTATCCCGATCCAGTGGTGCGCTGGACGCGCGCCGCGTCGATGGTCGGAAGCGCGTCGCGACCGCCGGTGTCGCCGGCGCCGGCCACCGCGGCCGCCGTACCACCGGGCGCGCGGCCACCGGACAGCGCACCACGTGCCGGACAGCAGGCTCCGCGGCGGTGAGTTTACAGCGGGCCGCGCAAGCGGCCCGCTGTGTTTCCGAGGCATTGATGACGATTTCTCCGGACATTTTTCGCCAGTACGACATTCGCGGCGTCGTCGACCGGGATCTCACGCCCGACGTGGCGCGAGCAATCGGACGCGGATTCGCCGCGCTGCTCGCCAGGCGCGGCATTGCCGGAACTGCGGCGGTGGGACGTGACAACCGGCCGAGTGGACCGGCGCTGGTCGGGGCCCTGATCGACGGGCTCACGAGCGGCGGCGTGAACGTGATCGATATCGGCGTCGTTCCCACACCGCTCCTGTACTGGAGCCTGCACAATCTCCCGGTGGCGGCCGGTGTCCAGATCACCGGATCGCACAATCCACCAGAGTACAACGGCTTCAAGATCTGCGTCGGCTTCGATTCACTCCACGGTGACGGGATCCAGGAGCTACGGGGAATCATCGAGGCTGCCGCCTACCCGACCGGACAGGGGACAGTCCGGCGCGAGGAGATCATCGAGCGTTACATCGTCGACATCGTGGCGCGCATCGGTCCACTGGCGCGCGCGATGTCGGCGGTATTCGATTGCGGCAACGGAGCCGGGTCGCTCGTCGCGCCGGAGCTCTTCCGTCGCCTGGGCGTGAAGGCCACGCATCTGTTCTGTGACAGTGACGGCACGTTTCCGAACCACCACCCGGATCCTACCGTGGTGGCGAATCTCAAGGACCTGATCGCGGCCGTTCGCTCGCGCGGTGCGGATCTCGGCATCGCGTTCGACGGCGACGCGGACCGGATCGGCGTGGTTGACGCGAACGGCGAAATCATCTGGGGCGACTACCTGCTGATTCTCTACGCGCGCGACGTGATGGCGCGAACGGGGAAGGGACAGCCGATCATCTTCGACGTGAAGTGCTCGCAGGCCCTGCCGCAGGCCATCGCCGACGCGGGCGGCCGTCCGCTCATGTGGAAGACCGGCCACTCGCTGATCAAGGGAAAGATGAAGGAGATGCACGCGCCGGTGGCCGGCGAAATGTCGGGACACATGTTCTTCGCCGAAGGCTTCTACGGGCACGACGATGCGCTTTACGCCGCGGCCCGGCTCCTCCGCATCGTGGCGTCGGCAGGACGACCGGTGGACCGGATGCTCGCTGACGTGCCGCGGTTCGTCTCCACTCCCGAATTGCGCGTGGAGTGCCCCGAGAATCGAAAGTTCCAGATCGTGGCCGATGCGGTTCGCTATTTTCGCAGCAGATTCGACGTGATCGACGTGGACGGCGTCCGGGTGCAGTTCGGCGACGGGTGGGGCCTGATTCGCGCGTCCAACACCCAGCCGGTTCTGGTGACGCGCTACGAAGCGCGGTCACGCGAGCGCCTCGAGGCCATCCGCGGCGAAATGGAGGACTGGCTCAGAACGCAGGGGGTGGAGCCCGCGCCGCCCGCGTCCCCCGCACACTGATCAGGGCCGTGAGGTCGCGCCGCTGGTTGATCGGGCTCGTTCTGTCGCTGGCGGCGCTCCTGCTGCTGGGTCGAATGGCCGCCGGATGGTACGTCGAGTACCAGTGGTACGCGGCCCTTGGGGCGACCGACCTGTGGCGCGCGCGCGCGTCGGATCTGCTCCTGTTGCGCGGGTGCATCTTTCTGGCCGGGTCGGCATTCGTGTTCGTCAATCTGTACGCGGTCCGGCGTTCCTTCGGCTCCTTCAGCCTGCCGCGGCGCATCGCCAACATCGAGATCGGCGAGGAAGTGCCCGGGCGGTACCTCCTCATCACGGTGGTCGTGCTCTCGATGGTGCTGGGAGCGGTGTTGTCGATGCGACAGAACGACTGGATCTCCGTCGACCTCATCCGCCATGGCACCCTGTTCGGGGAGACCGATCCGTATTTCCAGCGCGACCTGGCATTCTGGGTCTACTGGCTCCCGCTCGAATCATCGTTGCATCTGTGGGCTTTCGTCGTGCTGCTCTCGGTCTTCCTGGTGTGCGTCTTCTTCTACGCGCTCACGCCCAGCCTGCACTGGCACAACGGCCGACTGCACGTCACCGGCTACGTGCGACGACACCTGTTCGCCCTTGGCGCCGTGCTGCTCCTCCTGCTGTCGTGGACCTATCGCCTGGACGCGTACGGTCTCCTAACCAGCGGCAGTGGCGCCCTCGGGACCTTTTCGGCGATCGACCATCGGGTCGGACTGCCTGTGAATCTCATTCTGTCGGTGGTGGCGGTGGCGGGCGCGATGCTCGTCGTATGGTCGGGGTGGACGGCGCAGATTCGGACGGCATTCTTCACCATCACGGCGGTGCTCCTGATCGCCCTCACCCTGCGTCAGATCGTCCCGCCCGTCGCCGAGCGATTCATCGCCCCGGCCGATCCCGAGGCGCGCGAGCGGCCCTACCGCGCCACAAGGGACGGGTACACGCGACGCGCTTACGACGTGGACCGACTCACCCGCGAGGCACCGGCCCCTCCGGCCCCGTCGTTCGTCGATGCGGCACGCGGCGCCTCCCTCTGGGATGGCATCGCGCTCGCACGCGCCATCGAGCCCGTTCGTCCGTCCTCCCGGGTGAACGGCGCTCTCGGGTGGGAGGTCGATGACGAACGCCTGGTGGCGGTCGCGGTGGAGCAGCCGACGGGGCCGGAAAGCGTCGATGCGCAGCCGCCCTGGCACGTCACGCGAATCGCCGCCGATGTGGCCGATCAGCGCGGCGGCCTGGTGGAGCTGACCGAGTCGGGCACGCTCACCGCGTCCACGCTCTACGGCGTGCTGGTGTCGGATTCGGCGAGCACGTACGCCATCGTGTCGGACACCACAGGACGGGTCGCCGCACCGGACCTCCGCGCGTTCTCGGTGCGTCTGGCCCATGCCTGGCGACTCCAGGAACCGGGGCTGTTACGGGGGTCATTCGCGGCGGGTCGCAATCGGATCGTCCTGCGGCGCGACCTGCGCGCGCGCCTGCACGCGCTGTATCCGTTCTTCGAGCAGGGATCCGAGGTGAGCCCCATCGTGTGGCGGGACTCCCTCTTCTGGGCAGTGCATCTCTATGCGACCTCCGAGTGGTATCCACTGAGCGCGGCGATGGATCTGCGGGGCCACCTGGTGCACTACCTGCGTCATGCCGCGGTCGCGCTGGTGAACGCGCACACCGGACGGAGCATCGCCATCGGCGATCCGTATCCCGATCCCGTGACGGTCACCTGGATGGGTCGATTTCCCAGCCTGTTCGTCGAGCCCGGGGCGCTGGATCGCGATCTGCTGCGCAAGCTGCCACCCGCCGTCGACGGCACGATCATCGAAGCGGCGGCGTTCGCGCAGGTCGGCGTCCGCAACGAGTACGTCCCGCCGTCCCATCTCCCGCGGGAGACGGGCGCCGACACGGTCTTCACCATGCGCTCGGCACCGCCGTACGTCGATCACGCGACCGGCCTCCTCTCCATCGCCATTGCGGTACTCGACGCGCGAGACCGGCTTCGCGGCGTGGTAACGGGCGAGGGCGGACCCGAAGCACACTTGTCCTGGCGCCCTCGCGAATCGGAAGAAGCACGTTGGCCGCAGGTGGTGGATCGGCTGCAACGCGCCGGTGACTCGTTACGGAGCGTGCTGAGCGACACGCGTCTCCTGGAGGGGGCTGTTCGAATCGTGCCGAGCGCCGGGAGCGTGCTGTCGATCGAGACGCATTACGCCACGCGTCCAGACGGAACGCCGCACGTGGTATACGTCTCGGTGCTTCACGGTGACAGCGTCTCATCGGGGGCCACCATCGCTGACGCGGTCGGCGTGCCCGGTCCGCCGGTGAACACGCCGCCACCCACTCCCGAAGAATTCCGTGCCCGCGTCGAGGCGCTCTATGCTGCCATGCGCGACGCGCTTCGACGCGGCGACTGGACCGCGTTCGGCACCGCGTACGAAGCGCTCGGACGCTTGTTGAGGACGGGGCGCTATTAGTCGCTCGCACGTGCTCAGCCATCCTGAACCACGGATCGATCGTGGAAATGGTCAATCGGCAAGCGCAACGGCGGGCACGCTTCGTCGTTCATTAGGAGGGTGAGACACGGGAAGCGTCCGTGATCAACTTCGTCGCCAGGCGACGCGTGCCGTTCTCGCAGAGCAACAACCTGCTCACGCACGGCGTTATGGTGTTCGCGTCCCATCCCGCTGTATTCGCATCGACCGATGCCCTTCTCGCCGCGCTCCAGGCCTTCGTCCACCCTTACCGCGACGTGACCGACGGTCTCGCGGAGATCGCCCGCACCGCGGCCCCCGACGTCTCTAACGCCAAAGGCGCCTAACGCGCCATCATCCAGCGAACCCTCGCTACCTGGGGAATCCCGGCTGACCGCCGGTAACAATAGGGAGCGGTTCCGCTTGTCGGGGATCTCCCGACTCGGTGGTCAGGCGCCCGCAGATTCGAGCGAATTGAGGCTCGCGTCAGATTTCCTGCACAACGTCGCACAAGCCTCCCTGGACGCGTTGCGCACCGGGTACTTGGACGGACGAGACCGTGGGACCGGCATGCGATCTACGAAGTGAGGGGAACATGATTTCAACACTCCATTCCGGTCAGGGAATGTCGACCAGTTTCGGAGGCTTTCTGGCAGCTCTTGCCCTGACCGTAGGGGCGGTCGCGTGCGTTGATCCGGGTACTGCCCCCCCCCCCACCCATCAAGGGGCCGCCGAGTCCGGCAGTCGATCTGGCCGCGACGGAGCGTCTCGCGGCGGCCCAAGGAAGGACCCTGCGTGGGTTTGAAGATGAGATCCTGAGGGTAGAGAATCAGGTTCCGGGCTTGGGTGGGATATCGCTTAGTGGAGACGGAAATTTTGTCATCTACCTGAAAGAAGGAGGATCCGAGATCGCAGCGCGAAACGCCTTCATTGCAGTTGCGGACGGACTTGCCATGCCGGCGGAGACCCGGTCACGCGTGCTCAGCGGCTCTGGCATCGTTTTCAGACAAGGACAATTCTCTTTTTCGGAACTCGTCGCGTGGGAGAAGACTCTCTTCCCCAAGCTACGAATGGTACCTGGGTTCCTTTCCATTGATGCCGATGAAGCACAGAACCGCGTAGTCGTCCGCGTAGCTTCACAAGACGTGAACGCCGCAATTTACCAGGTGGCGAATGACCTTGGCGCGGCGAGCACAATGCTGACCATAGAGGTCGGGCAAAGAGCGCAGATGTTGCACACGCTCTCAGCGCGAATTCGTCCAACATCCGCCGGGTATCAGATTTCAAATGACATCAGCCAGTTATGCACGCTAGGGTGGAACGTCCATGCCACCTACGTCGGCGAAGGATTCCTCACAGCATCCCATTGCAACTATGGCCCGCTCGGACAGGGAGGCACCAACGGTTACAGGCACCAGCCGACCGTGGGTAACGGCAGCCAGAATCGCCTTGGCTGGGTTCACACAAACCCAGCGTGGACGCGGACTGATGCGGAATGCGGCGGAATCACCATTTGTGCCTTGGCGGACGCGATGTTCGTGAAGTACGCCAACACCCCTGCCGACACGGGTGCCAAGCGCGTAGCCTATACTGATGTGCTTGGTCAGAACTACGGCGCCGGCTCCCTTGAAGCGCATGGGTGGTTCACCAACACATACGGTCCGCAAGATGCTTATGTGGGACAGACCGTAGACAAAGTGGGCAGGACGACCGGGTGGACACGCGGGACGGTGGCCGCGACCTGCGAATACCAGCCAGTTTACGAGGTAGGCGGCGATACTACGCTCGTGCTCTGTGCAGCACGGATGACCGGCAGTCGTGTTGGCGGCGGCGACAGCGGGGCACCTGTGTTCTGGCTCGTGCAGGGAAACTGGTACTTTCATGTAGGCATTCTTTTTGCCGGAACCACTGGCCGAAATGGGGAGACTTGTACGTCTGGCTGCGAGATCTGGTTCAGTTCATGGAGCAACATCGTTTCCCACCTGGGCCTTACCTTGAATCCAATGCCCTAATGGCGCGTTGCGTGGGGCGCTACGGTTCACTCAACGAGCTGTCGAGTCGCGCATTGCGTGTTTGATCTGGCGGGAGGTACCTATGGTACGAAGGTTTGGGGTGGCCACGGGGCTGGGCGTGTGGGTGGCGGCAATGGCAGCTTGTCATTCGGCCGCCGCCCCGGAGGACTTTCCAGCGGTTGACGTGGCCTCCGCGCGTGGGTCCGTTGAGGGCCCGAGTGTGCACTTCTCGATCGCCTACGTTATCCGGAATACCACTCGCGACCCCATCAGGCTGTACCGTTGCGGCCGCAGCATTGAGCAGCATGGCGCCGATGCCTGGGCGACGGTGTGGCGTGAGCCGTCGTACCTCCCCACGTCCGGCTGCTACGTTAACGTGCCTGCAGGTGGGGTGCTGGACGACACCTTGGTGGTTCAGAAGGTAGTTCCCTCACCGCCTGGCGAATGGCCGTACGCCGGAACCGGCGGAGAGTACCGGTTGATCCTGGGACTTACCGACGTGAATGGAAGGGTGCTACCGCGGGTCGCTGGTACATCCAGTGTTTTCGTATTTGAGACGCAATAGCTCCTTCCCCCGTAAGAATGAGAATTGAGGCGCAACGGAGGGCGCGCCACTCCGCGTCGTCGCGATCGAAGGGCGTCTTGATGTCGCCACTGGAAGTTCCGGGCATGGTTGGGTCGAAAACGACCACACTTGCGGCCCCCCCGTTGAGCCGGTGATCGCGCGGAGGGCACCGCGTGTGCTGAGCGTATCGAGGTCGTAGGCCAGGATCGCCCAGCTCTCCCAGATCACACCCGCGGCCAGCTGGATGGTGTCGGCCATGTGCACGATGGCCCCCCGTCGCGCTTGGCGCGAGTCCCCACGCGCCCGCGCGCAGCGCGCGGCCGCGACGACGCGTGCGGCGTCACGGAGATTCGAGCGGAGGTGGGGGCGCCGAGCATTCCGTGAGTCGCTGGACCGCGTGCTTCGCCTCGACACTGCGTCGCGCTGCAGTACGACCTGGCGTGAACCGTGCGCCAAGCGCCGCGGCGGAGTCGGCGAGGTGAAACGCGAGCTCCGCATAGGTCCACCCCGTGAGTTGGCGGAGGATGAGGACGCGCAGCGGCCGGTCGGCCGTGAGCCCGGACCGGCCGGTGCGGGGATTCCTGGGACAGGCGGCGTCAAGATCTTGCTGAGCGAGGGCGGTGAGCGCAGCTTGCTCATCCAGCGCCGCGCTCATCGCCGGCAACTCCGTGGCGTGCGCATGGGGCGATCCACTGCGCGGTGAGCGGGAGCTATGGCGCCCAGTGAAGCATCCCCCGGTGCCTCCTCTGGCGGCCGCCGGCCTGATGGCGGCCTCCTGATGGTGTTGGAGTCTCGACAAAGAACGTACAGCAGTGCTCGAAGCGCACCATCACCGGATGCGTCACTTTGTTCTATCTTCCCGAACCCGTTCCCGAGTTTCAGAACGGATACTTAGCTTGCACCGCCGAGTCCTATGCCTCCACGAAAGCGGAACCCGATCGCGGTAATCGCGCTCGGCGGCAATGCGCTTGCGCCGGCGGGCGAACGGTCGACCGTGTACGATCAGTTCCGTCACACGCGCGAAAGCCTGGGGCCGATTGTCGATCTCGCACTCGATGGGTGGAACCTGTGCGTATCGCACGGGAACGGCCCGCAGGTGGGAGACGAATTGCTGCGAAACGAAATGGGCCGCGAGGCGGTAACGCCGCTTCCGCTTGGCGTGCTGGTTGCCGGCACCGCGGGATGGATCGGCTACATGATCCAGCAGTCGCTGGACAATGCGCTCCGTCGCAACGGAAGCGCACGCGATGTCGTAACGGTCGTCACGCAGACGCACGTGGATCCCGAAGACCCGCAGCTCGGCGCACCATCGAAGTTCATCGGCCATGAGGTTGACGCGGACCGGGCGGAGGCACTCCGCGCCGAAGGGTTCGTCGTCCGACCGGATGGGAAAGGACGCCTGAGGCGCGTGGTGGCCAGTCCGCGTCCGCTGGCCATTCACGAACTGTCCACCATTCGGACACTGGTCCAGCGCGGCACCATCGTCATCGCGTGCGGTGGCGGCGGCGCGCCGGTCTTCTTCGACAACGAGCGGCAGGGTTGGGAAGGAGTGGACGCGGTGGTGGACAAGGACCTCGCGAGCGCGGTGCTCGCGCGGGATCTGGGCGCCAAGCTGCTCCTTATTCTCACCGACGTGGATGCGGTTTACCTGGATTGGGGGACGCCGCAACAGCGCCCGCTTCGGCATCTCACGGTGGACGAGGCGGAGCGACTCGACCGCGCCGGGGCCTTTGGCGAGGGAAGCATGGCTCCCAAGGTGCGGGCGGCCGTCGATTTCGTCAGGCACACCTCGGGCCGGGCGATCATCACGGAGCTGCATCGCGGGCGGACCGCGGTGCGTGGAGAGGGCGGAACAACGATCTCGGAATCTGATCCGTCCGAGACGAATCTCTGGGAGAACGCGTGAACATCCACGAATACCAGGCCAAGGAGATCCTGCGAGGGTACGGCGTCCCGATCCCGCCGGGCGAGGTCGCGACCACCCCCGAAGAGGCCGAGGCCATCGCACGCCGCATCGGCGGCACGGTCGTGGTCAAGGCCCAGGTGCACGCGGGCGGCCGCGGAAAGGCCGGCGGCGTGAAGCTGGCGAAGACGCCGCGCGAGGCGCGCGACAAGGCGCAGGCCATCCTGGGAATGCAGATCAAGGGCCTCACCGTCGGAAAGGTCCTGGTCACCCAGGCGGCCGACATCGCCGGTGAGGCGTACGTTGGAATCATCCTCGACCGCGCCAGCAAGAGCCCCGTGTTCATGGTGAGTCCCGCCGGCGGCATCGACATCGAGGAGGTTGCCGCGACCACGCCGGAGAAGATCCTCAAGCTCCCGGTGGACGCGCGGTACGGGTTGCTCCCGTTCCAGTCGATGCGCCTCGGGTTCTTTCTGTACGACAGCCTGGCCACAGCGCGCGCCGCCGCGCGCATCATGCAACAGCTTCATGCCGCGTTCATGCAGACCGGGTGCTCCCTCGCGGAGATCAACCCGCTGGTCGTGACCCCGTCGGGCGACGTGGTGGCGGTGGACGCGAAAATGGTGATCGACGACAATGAGCTCGACCGCCGCAGCGCGGTTGCCGCGTTGCGCGACGAGAGCGCCGAGGCGCCGAGCGAGGTCGACGCGCGTCGGGCGGGCCTTACGTTCATCAAGCTCGACGGAAACGTGGGCTGCTGCGTGAACGGAGCCGGCCTGGCCATGGCGACCATGGACCTGGTGAAGTACTACGGCGGCCAACCCGCCAACTTTCTCGACATCGGCGGATCGTCGTCGCCGGAGAAGGTCGTGAGCGCACTGCGCATCATTACCGCCGACCCGAGCGTGCGCGCGATCCTGTTCAACATCTTCGGCGGCATCACCCGCACCGACGACGTGGCGAACGGCATCGTGACCGCCACCCGGGACCGGCCGCTGGGCGTGCCGATCGTCATCCGCCTGACGGGCACCAACGAAGAGATCGCGATGGAGATCCTGCAACGGAACGGATTCTCGGCGTCGGCCGACATGGACGAAGCCGTGAAGCTGGCGGTGTCCCTCGCGAAAGGGGGGACGGCCGCGTGAGCATCTTCATCGATCGCCAGACGACCGTGGTGGTGCAGGGCATCACCGGCCGCGACGGGTCGTTCCACACGAAGCAGATGCGCGAGTACGGAACGCGGGTCGTGGCCGGCGTCACCCCTGGCAAGGGCGGCCAGCGCTTCGACAGCGAGGTCCCGATCTTCAACACCGTGGCCGACGCCGTGGCGCAGACAGGCGCGAACACCTCGGTGATCTATGTTCCGCCTGCTTTCGCCGCCGACGCCATCATGGAAGCAGCCGACGCCGGCGTGCGACTGATCGTCGCCATTACCGAAGGCGTCCCGGTGCTCGACATGGCCCAGGTCTATCCGTACGTGCGCGACAAGGGCGCCCGCCTGCTCGGTCCCAATTGTCCGGGCCTGATCTCGGCCGGTGCGTCGAAGGTCGGCATCATTCCCGGCCGCATCTGCACGCCGGGCCCCGTCGGTGTGGTCAGTCGCTCGGGGACGCTCACCTACGAGGTGGTGTTCCAGCTCACGCGAGCAGGCATTGGTCAAACGACGTGCATCGGGATCGGAGGCGATCCCATCAACGGGACCAACTTCATCGATTGCCTGGCCGCGTTCGAAGCCGATGAGCGCACGCATGCGATCTGCATGATCGGCGAAATCGGTGGCACCGACGAGCAGAGCGCCTCGGAATTCGTGAAGGCGAACATGAAGAAGCCGGTCGTCGGGTTCATCGCCGGGCGGACCGCCCCGCCGGGACGGCGAATGGGCCACGCCGGCGCGATCATCAGCGGGTCATCGGGCACCGCCGACGAGAAGATCGCGGCGTTCGGCGCCGCGGGCATCGCCGTGGCGCAGCGGCCGGTCGATTTCGTCACCCTTGTTCGCGAGCGGCTGAAGTAGGCCGGTGCCACGAGCACCGGGATCGTCCATTCCCGTCCTCAACATGCCATCCACCATCACCCTCGCCATCATCAAGCCCGACGCCTTCTCGTCAGGGAAGACGGGCCGGATCGTCGCACATCTGGAGGCGGCCGGCTTCCGCATTCTGGCGGCGCGCGTCGTGCGGCTCACGCGGGCCGAGGCGGAGAAGTTCTACGAGGTGCATCGCGAGCGCCCGTTCTACGGACCCCTCGTAACGTTCATGACCTCCGGTCCCTGCCTGCCCATGGTGCTGGAACGCGCCGACGCCGTGTCGGAGTTGCGGCGCGTCATCGGCGCCACCGATCCGGGGGAAGCGGCCGAGGGCACCGTCCGACGGCTGTATGCGGAGTCCAAAGAGCGCAACGCCATCCACGCGAGCGACTCGGACGACAATGCGATCCGTGAGGCACGGTATTTCTTCGCCGAGAGCGACGTAATCCGGAATCGCGCATAGGGATGCGTCGCTCGAAGTAGCGCGCCCTAAGTCTCTTTGGCGCAGCGACTTGACCCTCTCGGTCGCAGGGTCTAGATTCCGGCGTTCTATGCTGTACTTTGACCGTGCCTCTCTGGAGTCCAACGCTGTTCGGGTGGACGGCGGGTTGACGAGTGACGACCCGATCTGGAAGGAGGGGGACGCGAAGCCTGCCGGGTCTGTTCTGGTCGCCGGTAGACTCTCGTCGGCCGGAGAAAGCCGCTTCTATTTCCGCGGTCGCCTCCAGGGTGTGCGTGCAACCGAATGCCGACGCTGTCTTGCCGACGTCGCCGTTCCGGTAACTGAAGAACTGCATCTCCTGTTCGCCGACTCCGGCGATGAGGACGCTGACGAGTCGGACGTGTACTTGCTGGACCCACGCGCGCGGGACGTCGATCTTCGTCCTGCCGTGCGTGAGCAATGGCTGCTCGCCGTACCCGCATTCGCGCTCTGCCGCGACGACTGTCGGGGACTCTGCCCTCGCTGCGGCGCGGATCTCAATCAGGGGCCCTGCACGTGCGAGACCGAGACCGATCCGCGCTGGCGCGCCCTGCAGGACTCGAGACCGGATACCTGACAATCGACCCACTCACGCGATGGTGACCCGAGCGCGCGAGCGGCAGCGCTCCGAGAGGCCGCCGCCTTGATTCGCGACGACTCCCCGGCATCCCCGCGACATCCACCATCGCCCCCACCGTCCACCACCGAATCCCATGGCTGTCCCGAAACGAAGAACCTCGAAGCGACGTAAGCGCGCGCGCGCCACGCACCAGGCCGCACCGCGTATCGCCCTGCAGAAGTGTCCGCGTTGCCAGGCTCCCAAGCGACCGCACCGTGTTTGCGAGGAGTGCGGCTACTACGCCGGAGAGCAGCGAGTCGCGGCCCGGGAGGCCTGACATTGGCTCGCGTCGCGCTGGACGCGATGGGCGGCGATTTCGCCCCCGCGGCACCGGTCGGTGGTGCACTGCTCGCGCTGGATGACCTCGGCCCACCGCTGCGCGTGCAGCTGGTCGGCCATGGAGACACCATCCGCGAACAGCTCCGGAGCCACCTCGCGGCCGAGTATGCGTCGTGCGCGCCGCACCAGAACCGCCTGGACATCGTGGACGCCGCCGACGTCATCGAGATGTCGGACAAGCCGTCGGCCGTCCTCCGCGGAAAGGCGAAGTCGTCGATGCACGTCGGCCTGCGATTGCAGCAGGAAGGGCAGTCGGACGCGTTCGTTTCCGCGGGCAACACCGGTGCACAAATGGCGATCTCGGTCATGGTCCTCCGGCTGCACGCGGGAATCGCGCGTCCCGCCATCGCCACCACGTTCCCGACAGCCCGCGAGCCGATCGTGGTGCTCGATTCAGGGGCCAACGTCGATTGCTCGGCGCAGGAACTGGTGCAGTTCGCCAGCCTCGGTGCGCTTTACGCGAGGGACGTGCTGGGGCGGGAGAACCCGGTGGTGGGTTTGTTGAGCATCGGCGAGGAGCCGGAGAAGGGCGACGCCGTCACCAAGGAGGCGCACCAACTGCTGGCGGCATCGGGGCTCAACTTCCAGGGGAACATTGAAGGACGTGATGTGCCCCTCGGCGCCAGCGACCGCGGGCCCTTCGACGTCGTGGTCTGCGACGGATTTGTCGGCAACGTGCTGCTCAAGTTCTACGAGTCGGTGGCGCCGATGCTCGTCGGCGTCGTCCTGAAAGCGGCGCGCGTAGAGGCGCGCAGCGTTGCCGGCGCTCTTCAGCACCTCGACTACTCGCAATACGGCGGGGCACCGCTGCTCGGCGTGCATGGCGTGAGCATCATCGCCCACGGCAAGTCCTCGGCGCTCGCACTGAAGAACGCGATCCGCGTGGCGGCCCGGGCAGCCGATTCCCGTCTCGATGAACACATCGGCTCGCGGCTCGCACACGCGGAGGCTGGAAAGGTCGGAGCCGCGGCAGGCCCTGGCGACGGGACAGCGTGAAGCGCCCCGTGGCGTACTTCGCCGGCGTGGGCAAGTATGCGCCCCGCCGCGTTATGCGAAACGACGAATTCGCGGCCATGGGGCTCGACACCAGCGACGCGTGGATCGTGCAGCGCACCGGCATCCACGAACGCCACCTTGCCGGCGCCGGGGAGTCGAACCACGAGATGTCCGCGGCCGCGGCCCGCGTTGCCATGGAGCGCGCCGGCGTCCACGCCGGCGAGTTGGACGTCATCGTCCTCGGCACCGCCTCGCCCGACCGACTGCTCCCCGCCACCGCCGTCGAGTTGCAGGCCGAGCTCGGCGCGACCAGAGCGGCCGCTTTCGACGTCTCGGCGGCCTGCTCGAGCTGGCTCTACGGACTGATCGTCGCCGAAGGACTCATGATGAACGGCAGCGCAGAAACGGCACTGGTGGTTGGTACCGAGCGGCTGAGCGCCGTGACCGACTGGCAGGATCGGACAACCTGTGTCCTGTTCGGCGACGGCGCGGGCGCCGCGATCCTCAAGCGTTCCCGGCAAGGGAAGGGAATCCTCTCCACGTATTTTCGCAGCGACGGCACACTCGCTGAGCTGCTGCACCGGCCGAGCGGCGGCTCCACCCACCCGTTCGACGCAAAGGCGCTGCAGGATCGCTCGTACTTCATCCAGATGGAGGGACGGGAAGTCTTCAAGCACGCGGTCCGCTCGATGTCCGATGCCTGCGACCGGGCGCTCGATGGTGCAAAGTTGACCGGCCACGACATCGACCTTCTGATTCCGCATCAGGCAAACGTGCGCATCATCGAAGCCACCGCCAAGCACGCAGGCGTGCCGATGGAGAAAGTGTTCGTAAATGTGGACCGCTACGGCAATACCAGCTCGGCTTCCATTCCGATCGCCCTCGAAGAGGCGATCTCGTGCGGACGGGTGGGAGATGGGGCGACCGTTCTCCTGGTGGCGTTCGGCGCGGGATTCACCTGGGCCTCATTGGTGGTTCGCTTCTAGTGCCGCCGCCGCAAGTGTCCGCGAACCAGGTCGCTCCGCCACCCGCTACCGACTCCGTGCAGCTCGTCCTTCTCTTCCCCGGCCAGGGGTCGCAGAAGCCAGGAATGGGAAAGGACCTTGCGGACGCCTTCCCGCAGGCGCGGGACGCCTTCGAGTGCGTCGACGAAGCGCTGGCCGAGCCGCTGTCCCGACTCTGCTTCGCCGGACCCGCGGACGAACTCACGCTCACGCAGAATGCGCAGCCCGCCTTGCTCGCGCACGGCGCGGCGGTATGGGCGGTGCTGCGCGATGCTCTCGGCGACCACGTGCGGGCGGCCGCCGGTCATTCACTGGGCGAACTCACCGCGTATCATGCCGCGGGCTCGCTCGGTCTGAGCGATGCGGCGCGACTCGTGAGGCGGCGCGGCGCGCTGATGCGCGCGGCCGGCGACGCGCGGCCCGGTACCATGGCCGCGATCGTGGGGACCCCGTCCCGGAGCATCGACGATATCTGCGCCGACGCCAGCGCCAGTCCACAAGGTGGGATCGTCGTCCCCGCGAACTACAACTCGCCGACGCAGATCGTCGTGTCGGGAGAAACCGCGGGTGTCGAGCGGGCGATGCTGCTGGCCAGAGAAGCCGGGGCGCGGCCGATGCGGCTGAGTGTCAGTGGCGCGTTCCATTCGCCCCTGATGGCGTCGGCGCGTGACGGATTCGCCGAGACTCTGGGCAGCGTGGACCTCGCCGAGCCGGGGGTGCCCGTGTATGCCAACGTGACCGCGAAGCCGGTCCGCGATGCGGCCACCGCGCGCCGGCTGCTCGTGGACCAGTTGACCGCTCCCGTGCGATGGAGCCAGATCATGGTGGGTCTCGCGGCGGCGTATCCCGACGCCCTCTTCGTGGAGTTGGGACCGGGCTCGGTGCTGACCGGTCTCACGCGGAAGACCGTGTCGGGAATACATGCCCTCACCTGCGGCACCGCTGCCGAGGTGGACGCGCTGCTTGCCATGGCGCCGGCATGAACATCGACCTCTCGGGGCGCGCCGCCCTGGTAACCGGCAGTACTCGCGGCATCGGGCATGCCATCGCAACCCGGCTGGCCGAGTGCGGCGCGCGTGTCGCGGTAGTGGGACGCGACCGCGCGAGAGCCGCCGAGGTGGCGAGCGGAATTGGCGCCGGATCGGTGGGGTTTGCGTGCGACGTGTCCGAGGTAGCGAACGTGAATTCCCTCGTAACGGAGGTCGAAACAACGTTTGGAACGATCGATATCCTCGTGAACAACGCGGGACTTACGCGCGACAACATCATGTTGCGTCTCAAGGATGAGGACTGGGACGCGGTGATCAACACGAACCTGCGCGCGGCCTTCGCGACGATTCGGGCGGCCACGCGCGGCATGATGAAGCGGCGCTGGGGACGCGTGATCAACATCTCCAGCGTGGTGGGGCTCATCGGCAACCGGGGACAAACCAGCTACGCCGCCAGCAAGGCCGGACTGATTGGCCTCACCAAGTCGGTGGCGCGGGAGTTTGCATCGCGCAACATCCTCGCAAATGTCGTTGCCCCCGGCTTCATCGAAACCGAGATGACCGCCGCAATGACGGCTGAGGCTCGATCATCGCTCACGGCCCGGATCCCGCTGGAGCGACTGGGGACGCCGACCGACGTCGCGTCGGTGGTTGCGTTTCTCGCTTCAGAACATGCCTCCTATGTCACCGGTCAGGTGATCGTCGTTGACGGCGGCATGGTGATGTAACGTTGTGCGCATCTTATCCTTATCTTTCCTGACCCCACATTGGCTCGTCCCCACGGAGAGGAGCGTCCATGGCAGACCACGCGGAGAAGGTCAAAGACATCATTGAGAAGGAGCTGGGAGTCGAACGCGAGAAGCTCACCCCCGAGGCGAGTTTCATCGAAGACCTGGGTGCCGATAGTCTCGATATTGTCGAGCTGGTCATGGAATTCGAGAAGGAGTTCAACATCGACATCCCGGACGAGGACGCCGAGAAGCTTCGCACGGTAGGCGACGCCCTGAAGTACCTCAATGAGAAGGTCTCGGCCTGATGCGCCGTCGGGTCGTCGTCACCGGACTCGGAGCAATCTCGCCTGTCGGGAACGACGTCGCGACGACCTGGCGCGCGCTGTTGGATGGAGTCTCCGGTGCAGACTTCATCTCCAAGTTCGATGCCGCGAAGTTTCCTGTCCGATTCGCCTGCGAGGTGAAGGGATTCGATGCACTCGCCTACATGGATCGCAAGGAGGCGAAGCGGACCGACGTGTACACGCAGTTTGCGCTGGCCGCCGCAGTGCAGGCCATGGGCGATGCCGGACTCGAACGGGGTGGTTTCGATCCGCTGAATACCGGCGTGATCATCGGATCGGGAATCGGCGGCCTCAAGATCTTCGAGGAGCAACACGACGTATATCGTGAGTGGGGCCCGAGCAAGATCTCGGCGTTCTTCATTCCGATGTTCATTTCGGACATGGCGGCGGGAATCGTATCGATGCGATTCAACGCCAAGGGACCCAACTACGCCACCGTGTCGGCCTGCGCCACCAGCGCGCACGCCATCGGCGATGCCTTTCGCACCATCCAGTACGGCGACGCCGATGTCATGATCACCGGTGGATCGGAGGCGGCGGTGACGCCGATGGCCATCGGTGGGTTCTCGAACATGCAGGCCCTCTCGGAGCGCAACGACTCTCCGAAGACCGCCTCCCGGCCCTTCGACAAGGAACGCGACGGTTTCGTGATGGGCGAGGGCGCGGGCGTGGTGATACTCGAGGAGCTCGAGCATGCGAAGGCGCGCGGCGCCCAGATCTATGCCGAGATCGTGGGGTACGGGGCCACCGGCGACGCCTACCACATGACTCAGCCGGCGCCGGAGGGGGAGGGTGCGCAACGCTCCATGGTGCGGGCGCTGCGTGACGCGGGCGCGAGACCGGAGGACGTGGACTACATCAATGCTCACGGCACCTCCACGCCGTACAACGATCTCAACGAGACGCTGGCGATCAAGGCGGTATTCGGGCCCGCGTCGCACACTCTGCACGTGAGCTCCACCAAGTCGTCGACCGGTCATACGTTAGGCGCCGCCGGCGGCCTGGAGTTCGTGATCTCCACGCTGGCCGTGACCAACAACGTGGTGCCGCCCACCATCAACTATTGCACGCCGGATCCCGACTGCGACCTCAACTATGCCCCCAACACACCGGTGTCCCGGCAGGTCGACCTCGCGCTCAGCAACAGCTTCGGCTTCGGCGGCCACAACGTGACGCTCGCCGTGCGGCGGTACGAGGAGTAGCTGTGGCATCCGGCATGACGGCTCGCACCGCACCGCCTTCGGCCCAAACCGCCAGCCCGACGTTCCGCGACGCCGCCGTCCGCGATCAGGCGCTGCTACCCATCGCGCGCAGGGTGCGCGCCGGAGAACGGCTCTCGCCCGCCGACGCCGTGACCCTCTTCCGATCGCCCGACCTGCTCGGCGTGGGCGCCATGGCAGACGCGGTGACCCGCGCGCGCCACGGCAACGTGGTGACGTTCGCGGCCAATCAGCACATCAATCCGACCAACGTCTGCATCCTGCGCAAGACCTGCGTATTCTGCGGCTACGCGCGGTTGCCGAAGGAAGAAGGGGCGTATCGCTACGACCTCGATCAGGTACTGGCGGAAGCCGAGTCGGCGCGCGACGGCATGATCAAGGAATTCCACATCGTCGGTGGCCTCGACATGAAGGCGGGGCTCGACTACTACACGACGATGTTCCGCGCGCTCAAGCACGAATTCCCCCACGTGCACATCAAGGCGCTCACCGCGGTCGAGATCGCGCACCTCGCGCGCATCGAGAAGATGTCCTGGGAGGACGTGCTCGTGGCGCTGCGCGAGGCCGGACTCGACACGATGCCGGGAGGTGGCGCCGAGACGTTCTCCCTCGCCGTCCGCGAACAGATCGCCGACAGGAAGCTCGGCGGCGCCGACTACATCGGCGTGCATCGCGCCGCCCATCGCCTGGGGATCCGCACCAACTGCACCATGCTCTACGGTCATGTCGAGACCATGGAGGACCGGGCGGCGCACCTGGAAATGCTGCGCGACCTTCAGGACGAGACGGGAGGCTTTCTCGCCTACATCCCGCTGGCGTACCACCCCGACGACAACGAGCTGGGTGTTCGTCTGAGCCGCCAGGGTCAGGCCACCACCGGATTCGATGATCTCCGGAGCCTTGCCGTGGCCCGCCTGTTTCTCGACAACTTCGACCACATCAAGTCGCACTGGATCATGGTGACGCCGTTCCTGTCACAGACGTCGCTGCATTTCGGCGTGAACGATCTCGAAGGAACCGTGGTGCGCGAAAAGATCTACCACGCCGTGGGCGCGACCACGCCGCAGTCCCTGGCCCTGGACGATATCCTCCGGCTGATCCGCGCCGCCGGGAAGACGCCGGCCGAGCGTGACTCGTTCTACAACGTGCTGCGCGTCTTCGACGACTCCGACGGCCGGAATTGATGCTGCGCCTCGGCCGGATTCCGTATATCAACTGCTATCCGGTCTACGGCGCGATTGACGCCGGGGCCGTTTCGCTCGATGCCGCGCTGGTGAGCGGCGTTCCCACCGCCCTCAACGCGCTCATGGCGCGTGGCGAACTCGATGTGAGCGTGGTGTCGGCGATCGAATACGCCCGCGCCTCAGAACGCTATCTCCTGCTGCCGGACCTGGCCATCTCGTGCGACGGACCGGTGCGCAGCGTGATCCTTTTTTCGCGCCGGCCGGCGTCCGAGCTCGGGGGCCGGCGCGTCATCGTGAGCCGCAGCTCGATGACCAGCCTCGCGCTGATCGAGCTGTTGTTCGAGCACGTCTGGCACGCGCAGCCCGAGTTTGTCCCCGGCGATGCGGAACTCACCGACGTGGCGCGGTTCGACGATGAACCCCACGATGCGCGCCTCGTCATCGGCGATGCGGCTCTGGTGCTGGGGTCCGCCATGGAGGAGCGAGCCCGAGCCGGTACTCGCGACGGCGGACTCCCGGCGACCGGGACGCCGACGCCGACCTATCCCTTTGCGTACGACCTCGGCAGGGAGTGGAAGGCCTGGACCGGGCAGCCGTTCGTCTTCGCCGTCTGGGTCGCCCAGCGCGCCGCACCCGTAGACGCTGCGCTCGCGTTGCACGCCAGCCTCATCGCATCACGCAACTGGGGACTGCGGCATCTTCCGGAGCTCTCGGAACGCGCGTCCAGGGCAACGGGGGTCGCGGTCTCGCTCTGCCATGAGTATCTGAGCGGCCTCGACTACGGTCTGTCGTATCCCCATCTGGCCGGACTCACCGAGTTCTTCAGGCGACTCGTGGCCGCCGGGCGCGTGCCTAACGGGACCCTGGCGTTCCTGCCCGCGGCGTAGGGATTTGTGGTACGGCCCCCTGGCCGCTGGTTGTGGCCCATGACCTCTGACCTATGACCCATGACCTCTGACCTATGACCCCTCGCCTATGACCTATGACCTCTGACCTCTGACCTCTGACCTCTGGCCTCTGACCCTCTGGCCTCTGACCCTCTGACCTCTGGCCTCTGACCGATGGCTACGGCCTATGGCCCGTGGCCTATGGCCTCTGACCTATTTCGTCCACACCAGCACCACGCCGCAGGTCCCATTGAGATGCTGGTACTGCGGCGGAACCTCGCCGGGGCGCGCGTACACCTCCACCCCGGCCACCGAGGTGGAGGTGACCAGATCGTCGAGGCTCTGATACTGTGCGCCCACCGACGAAATCACCCGGATCCCGTCCAGATAGACCGTCATCCGGCAGCGATTCCCGTTGATGTCGAAATTGCTGCCCAGAATCGTGTTGTCGGTATGCCGCAGACCGCGCCGCACCGACACGCTGGGAATGCCATCGATCATGTACGTGATGAGGTTCGGGTGCCGCCGCTCGATGTCCTCCGGTGTGATGAACCACCCCCACGAGATCCCTTTTCGGTGGTCGTCGAGCCGCTCGTAGAAGCCGTGCAGGGCGAGAGCGCGCGACCGCGTGTCGGCTCCCGCCACCACTGACTTGGGAAGCGGCTGGGCCGCGGGAACGAGCGCCACCACGATCGAGGTGTCTCCGCCGGGGGGAAGGTGCACGTCGGTCGGGCGATAGCCGATCCGCCGGATATCGAGCGTGACCGCGTCGCCGCGCGGGGCGTTCAGCCGAAACCGGCCCGAGTCGTCGGCGACGATGCGCGTCCTGGAGCCGAGCTGCACGTTGACGTAGGGAACCGGATGCCGCGACGTGTCGGTGACGCTGCCCGCGATGACCCGCGTAGTCGGTTCCTGCGACTCGGCACGGGCGGGCGAGAGTCCTGCCCCGACGGCCGCCACCAGAATCGCGACCCCGGTCCCGGCGCGCCGACGTGCGCCGGGCGACGAGACCCGGGTGGTGATGCATAACGAGACCTGCATCCGTCACCTCCGCAGCGGACGTGCGAGTATTACTGCTTCTTGTGCAGCCGCACGGGAGATCTGCGCACCTAGTCCGGCTGCTTGAGCCAGACCACCACCGCGCTCACGTCCCCGATACAGCGCGGAAGCAGGTTATTGCAGTCGGGATCTCCGCACGAAAACTTCGGATACTGTTCGGCCCACCGACGGGCCAGCGTCCCGGTCCATTCCGACCTCGGCCCGTAGACCTCCACGCTCTCGATCTCGTCCGCCTCGTACTCGTTTGTCGTTCCGAAAAGGCGCGGAAGCCCGTTCACGAAGAGACACGCCCGATCCGACATGCGGATGTTCGCCTTGAGATAGCTCGGCGCCAGGCCGATCGCGTCGCGAAGATTCATGCGCTTGTAGCCCGCGATCTCGTTCGCCGGCACCAGCGCCGCCCGGCTGCCCATGTAGCGGACGCGTTCCTCCATCTCGGACAGCGGCATCGCGCGACGCATCCCGCCCGGTGCGGTCAGGGTATCGAGTACCACCGCGACCTCCACCGCCTTCTCCGGTGACACGCTGATCGACGTCATCTTGGACTGGTAGCCGGCCCGGCGCACGAACAGCACCCTGGCTCCCGTCTCCATCTGCTCCGGGATGTCGAATCGCCCATCGCGTCCCGTGGTGGTTGACCAGCGCGTTCGCATCACGGTCACCGCGGCCGAATCAACTGGTATCGTCCCGCCATGTGCCAGCACCTGGCCAAAGACCCCTGACCGGTTGGCGACAACCCGCAGCGTGTCGAGACTGTAGGGAAGGCGGCGAAGGACAACGGTGACGGCGGCCAGGGAGTCGAGAACCTCGACGACGCGTTCATCGGGCGCGTATCCGATCCGCATCGTGGACAGACCGTGAAACCCGCGCGCCACCCGGCCGAACACGAATTCCCCGGTCACGTTGGTGCGCACGTGCCGCACCGCGCGCTGATCGCCGTCCAGGGTGACCAGGGCATTCTCGATCGGCGCGCCGCCCTCGTCACGCACAACGCCGGCGATCACCATGCGCTGCGCACGGGCGGGAAGCGCGGCGATCAGAGTCGCCATCATCAATGCCACGACCAGTGCACGCCCAGCCATCGGGAGCCCCCTCGCCGGCCGACGGGTCACGAGGACAGCGAACACGACGGCGCTCATACCCGATCGGCTCTTCACAGGTCCTTCCTCCACGCTCCGAGGCCCCAACCACGCCTCCGAGGCTCCGTACAATCGCGCGCTCCGAGTTCCCAACCGGCGTATCCGAGGCCCCCTGAGAATCGCGCCCCCGACGAGCGCATCCGAGGCTCCCGTAAAGTGACCCCATCTTCCATCGCGCCACGTGACGCACTCGCCGCAGACCCGCCGTCTGGCGAGATTACAGGGTCGCCCGGGTGGCAGGCATGCCCGTCGGAAACCCGCCCAATCGGACCGCCGTTCATGAACGACCTCCTCGATTTCTACACGAACGCCCCGCTCCTCGAGCTCGGCCTCGCGGCCGACCGGGTGCGGACCGAAAAGCACCCGCACAACATCGTCACGTATATCGTGGACCGGAACATCAACTACACGAACGTATGCGTGGCCGATTGCGGCTTCTGCGCCTTCTATCGCCGGCCACGGCACGGGGAAGGGTACACCCTCTCGTTCGAGCAGATCGGTGCGAAAATCGACGAAACCAAGGCACTGGGCGGCGTGCAGATCCTCATTCAGGGTGGGCACAATCCGTACATTCCGTTCGAGTGGTACCTCGATCTGATGCGCTACATCAAGCAGTACCACCCGATCCACATCCATGGATTCTCTCCGAGCGAGGTCGACTTCTTCTCGACCCTTTTCCGCATGGACGCCCGCGACGTAATCCGTGAGCTGCGTGCTGCCGGCCTCGATTCTATTCCAGGCGGCGGCGGTGAGATCCTGGTGCAGCGGGTGCGCGACCAGGTGGCGCCGAAGAAGGCGGGCGCCGATCGCTGGCTCGAGATCATGGAGTTGGCGCACCAGGAGGGAATGAAGACGTCGGTCACGATGATGTACGGCATCGGCGAGACGCTCACCGAGCGGATCGAGCACTTGAACCGCGTCCGCGACCTCCAGTCGCGCACGGGAGGATTCACGGCGTTCATCTGCTGGCCCTTGCAGCCCGAGCACACGCCGACCATGTCGCACATGCCCAAGCTGGGCGCGGTCGACTACCTGCGCACGGTCGCCATCGCGCGGGTCGTGCTCGACAACGTGCCCAACCTCCAGTCGAGCTGGGTAACGATGGGACTCAAGATCGGGCAATTGGCCCTGCGTTTCGGCTGCAACGATTTCGGTTCCCTGATGATCGAGGAGAACGTCGTGTCGAGCGCCGGCACGACCTACCGCACCACGACCGACGAGATGGAGCGACTCATCCGGGATGCGGGGTTCACGCCCGCCCGTCGCCGCCAGGACTACACGATCATCCGGGCGCCGGAGACCGCAGCCGCGTGAACGCGGGCGGCCCGCTCGCTGCGGAGCGCGCCGCTTTCGCCATCGCGCTCGCGACGTCACCCTAGCGCACCGACCGGAACATGCCTGCCACCGTCCGCGCCGGGATTGGATACGACTCGCACCGCTTCGCTCCCGGGGGACCCCTCATTCTGGGCGGCGTGCGCATCCCGGTGGATTTCGCGCTGATCGGCCACTCAGACGGGGATGCGGTAGCCCATGCGCTCACCGACGCGGTGCTGGGGGCCGCCGCCCTTGGCGACATCGGCGAGATGTTCTCCGACGAGGACGCGGAAAACGCCGGACGGAATTCGCTGGAGATGCTGCGCGCCGCCGTCGCGCGCGTGAACCGGGAGGGGTGGCGAGTCGTGAACGCCGATGTCACGGTGATCGCCGAGACGCCGAAGCTCACCGGATATCGATCGGCCATGCGCGCCCACCTCGCAGAAGCGCTGAGCGTGCCGATGACGAACGTGAGTGTGAAGGGAAAGACCAACGAGCGCATGGGATGGATCGGGCGGGGCGAAGGACTCGCCTGCATTGCCGTCGCAACCATCGTGCGCGGCCAGGACGCTCCCGAAGCCGAGCGGTAGGCCGCCGGTGGCTACCAGCACAGAGGACACGGCCGACGTGCCAAGGGCCGACTGCAGATCGCTGCGGCGAGCCGGTCAATCATGAACCTCGCCGCGGTCCTCGACTGGCTGGCGTCGCTTCCTCCCGCCACGCTGCTCGTGGCGATGGGCCTTCTCGCTGCCGCCGAGAATGTCTTCCCTCCGCTGCCGGCCGATGTGCTGATCGCGTTCGGTGCCTTTCTCGCGGCGCGCGCGAACAGCTCGCCGCTGCCGGCGCTGCTGTCCGTTCTGGCCGGCAACGTCAGCGGGGCGTTCGTGATGTACGCGCTCGGGCGTCACTTCGGCGCAACCTGGACCGAGCGCAAATTTCATCTGAAGAACGCGGATGCGGCGGAGTCGCGCATCACGTCCTGGTACCTCCGGTACGGCGTGATTTCCCTGTTTCTCCTGCGATTCGTGCCCGGCGTGCGCGCGGTCGTGACTCCGTTCGCCGGGGCCCTCCGTATTCCGGTGCTCCTGACCGGCATCGCCGTGACGCTGGCGTCCGCGATCTGGTACGGCGCCGTCATGTTGATCGCCTTCCATGCCGGAAACAACTGGGACGCGGTCGTCCACACCATCGGCCGACTGGCGCGGAATACCGGCTTCGTGGCGGCGGCGATCGGCGTCGCGGCGATCGCCGCCCTGATCGTGCGGCGGCGGCGGCGGCGCGCGCGATGACGCCCGGCGTTCTGCCTGACGAGATCGCTCGTGAGTTTCTGCTCGAGCGGTTCGACGATTTTCTGAACCTCGAGCAGGGCAGCGCCGTGCGCACGCGGCAGGCCTATGGGGGGGACCTCCGGCGTTTCGTCGCGTTCGCCGTGTCGAGGGGAACGCGGCGCCCGGTCGACGTCGACTCCCGGCTCCTCCGCAGCTTCATGTTCCACTTGAAGGACGCCGGCCTCGCATCGGCGTCGATTCGCAGGACGGTGTCCGCACTTCACACCTACTTTGCGTTCCTCGTCTCAGAGCAGACGCTGACCTCCGACCCCAGCGAGCGCCTCGAGCTGCCCGCGCGCTGGCGCACCCTGCCGGAGGTGCTGACCACGGTGGAGATCGAGAAGCTCCTGACGGCACCGACGATGGAAGATCCGCTCTATTTTCGCGATCGCGCCATGCTGGAGTTGGCCTACGCCGCCGGACTCCGGGTGTCGGAATGGACCACCCTCGCCGTACGCGACGTTCTGGTCGAGGAGCGACTGGTGCGGGCGTTCGGGAAGGGCGGGAAGGAGCGCCTGGTGCCGGTGGGCCGACCGGCGCTCTCATCGGTGATCCTCTACCTGCGTGAGCTGCGCCCGAGACTTTCGGACGACGGTCGGCGCGGCAAGGGTGTTCTCTTCCTCAATGCCCGCGGGGAGCCACTCTCCCGCATGGGCGCCTGGAAGATTCTCCGGAAGTACGTCGACCGGGCCGGGATCGCCAAGCGGGTCTCCCCGCATACGCTGCGTCACTCGTTCGCCACGCATCTCCTCGAGGGTGGAGCGGACCTCCGGGCGGTGCAGGAGATGCTCGGCCACGTAGACATCTCGACCACGCAGGTCTACACCCATATCGATCGCGAGTATCTTCGACAGGTCCACAAGCAGTACCATCCCCGCGGGTGACGCCCCTGGGCGGGACGACACGGGCTCGCGACCTTCGTGGCGCGCCGTCATGATCCTGGTGATCGACAACTACGATTCCTTCACCTACAACCTGGTCCAGTATCTCGGGGAGCTGGGCGAGGAGCCCCGCGTGTTCCGGAACGACGCGATCACCGTGGCTGATGCGGCGGCGCTCGGGGCCGACGCCATCGTCATCTCGCCGGGACCCTGTACCCCGGCTGAAGCAGGAATTTCGGTGCCTCTCGTCAGGCACCTGGGGGCGACCACTCCGGTGCTCGGAGTGTGCCTGGGACATCAGGCCATTGCCGAAGCGTACGGCGGACGGGTGGTGCGCGCGCGCCGGGTGATGCACGGCAAGACATCACGCGTGCGGCATGACCGCTCGGGCCTCTTCGAAGGGCTGCCGTCGCCACTCGAGGTCATGCGCTACCACAGCCTGATCGCGGAGAGCGCGTCGCTGCCCGACTCCCTTGCAGTCGTGGCAGTCGCCGACGACGACCCCGACGAGATCCACGCGGTAGCGCATCGCGCGCACCCGGTATGGGGCGTGCAGTTTCATCCCGAGTCGATCATGACGCAGGACGGGAAGACGCTGCTCGGGAACTTCCTGCGACTGGCGTCGGCGGCGAACGAGCGCGTTCGTCGATGAGCCGGGAGAGTGCATGAGCCGCTCCGCGGACGACCCGGACAGTCCGGCAGGACCGGGCACGGCCGAGCCGGATCCCGGCGAGGTGCGGAGCCCGGGCATCTACGCGTGGTACGTAGTCATTGTCCTCATGCTGGCGAATGTCTCGGGATTCATCGATCGACAGGTGATCTCGCTGCTGGTGGATCCGATCAAGAGCGACCTCGCCCTCAGTGACACGCAGGTGAGCTGGCTGGGAGGACTCGCCTTCGCTGCCTTCTACTCCGTGCTCGGTTTCCCCATTGGTCGCCTGGCGGACGTGCGCAGCCGCCGGGCAATCATTGGCTGGGGTGCTGCCGTGTGGAGCGTCATGTGCGCGATGAGTGGACTCGCCCGGGGATACTGGCAACTCTTCCTCGCTCGCATGGGAGTAGGCGTGGGGGAAGCGTCCCTTACGCCACCCGCCTTTTCCCTCATCGCCGACTACTTCCCTCAGCAACGCCTGTCGAGCGCCATGAGCCTGTTCGGCGTAGGGATCTTCCTCGGATCCGGGCTGGCCTACTGGATCGGGGGCGCGGTCATCCAGCTCGTGCAGGCGACGCCGCCGTGGCACGTTCCCATGGTGGGCGAGCTTCGACCGTGGCAGACGGTGCTGGTGCTGGTGGGCGCCCCCGGAATCGCCGTCGCACTGCTCCTGCTCACGGTGCGAGAGCCCCGTCGCAGCGCCGTTCCGGGCCGCCTGCCATCGGCGCTGCCGATGCGGACGGCGTTCGGCTACGTGCGCGCGCACCCGAGGGCCTTTTCGGGCCAGGGAATCGGGTTTGCGATCTTCGCTCTTGTGAACTACGGCACCGCATTCTGGTTTCCGGCCTTCTTCGAGCGTTCACACGACTGGACGATTGGACAGGTGGGCGTCTACATGGGAGGCGCGACAGTCATCTTTGGCTCCCTGGGGATTCTCGCCGGCGGCCGATTGTCCGATTGGCTCAAGCAACGGGGTCGAGTCGACGGCGACATGCAGGTGGGGATCATGGGATCCGCCCTCGCGCTGGCGGCTGCCATTCCATTGTATACGACACGGCGATTCGACGTGCTCATCGCCGGGCTTATCGTTACGAACATCGCCGCCGCCCTGCCGTGGGGTGCGGCCGCCGCGGCGCTCCAGGAGATGACGCCGTCGCCGATGCGCGCTCAGATCTCCGCGCTCTATCTCTTTCTTGTCAACATGATCGGCGCGCTGGGCCCCACGGCCGTCGCCCTGTTCACCGACCGGGTCTTCCATCACGAAGCGGCCATGGTGGCCTCGTCGCTGCTGCTGGTCACGGTGGCGGGTCGCCTCCTGTCGATCGTCTGTCTGTGGTACGGTCTGCAGGGCTTCCGCGGTGCGGTTCGGGCGGCGACGGAATGGAAGGCGGACATTGTTGGTGGCCGTCTTGCGCCCCCTCACCTTTGATTCGCACCCACCGGCCTATAACTTGAATGGCGTGCCTTTTGCATCGACGCACGCCCTCCCACGCTTTCCGGGTGCATGAGGACGCTGGCGGTCATCCCCGCGCGCCTCGGCGCCAGCCGCCTCCCCCGAAAGCCACTGCGGCTCCTTGGCGGGGCCCCCCTCATCGCCCGGGTCTGGCAGCGCGTTCGCGAGATGGGCGTCGCCGATCTGGTTGTGGTGGCGACCGACAGTGAGGAGATTGCCGCGGTGATCCGGGAGCGCGGCGGCGAGGTCACCATGACGAGGCGTGACCACGCTTCCGGTACCGACCGCGTGGCGGAAGTTGCGGCCCGGGCACCGTATGGCGACTTCGACGTCATCGTCAACGTGCAGGGTGACGAGCCGTTCGTGCCGGACGACGCGGTGCAGGGCGCCGCCGATCTGGTGCGCGGGAGTCGCTTTCCCCTGGCCACCGCCGCTGCGCCGGCGAGGCCGGACATCCTGGACCGACCCGACGTGGTGAAGGTGGTGTGCGGGGACGACGGGCGCGCGTTGTATTTTTCGCGGGCGCCCGTGCCGTTTCTGCGTGACGTGGGCCAGCGCGCCCTTCGGGACGTCACGGTGCGCCAGCACATCGGTGTGTACGCGTACCGACGCACCGCGCTCGAGGCGTGGGTCGCGCTGCCGCGACATGACCTGGAGCGCATCGAGCAGCTGGAGCAATTGCGCCCCCTCGCGGCCGGACTGGCCATCGGCGTGCACGCGATTAGCGGCACCGCGCCACGAGGGGTGGATACCGAGGACGACCTCACATACGCCAACAACCTGTGGAACGACCTTTACGCCGGACGGACGTAATGCAATCGAGCCAGAGCTCGCAGGCCACCCGCTACATCTTCGTCACCGGCGGCGTCGTCTCGTCGCTGGGGAAGGGCATCGCCTCGGCGTCGTTAGGCAGGCTGCTGGTGGAACGGGGTCTGACCGTGACGATCATGAAGTTCGACCCCTACCTCAACGTCGACCCGGGAACGATGTCGCCGTTTCAGCACGGCGAGGTCTACGTGACCGAGGACGGCGCGGAAACCGACCTCGACCTCGGCCACTATGAGCGGTTCATCGATCGTTCCCTGTCCCAGTCCAACAACGTTACCACCGGCCGTGTTTACCAGAACGTCATCCACAAGGAGCGGCGCGGCGAATACCTGGGATCCACCGTCCAGGTGATCCCGCACGTGACCGACGAAATCAAGGCGCACATCAAGCGACTGGCCCCGGGTAACGACGTGGTGATCGTCGAGATCGGCGGTACCGTCGGCGACATCGAGTCGCTCCCGTTCCTCGAGGCCATTCGTCAGTTCCGGCAGGAAGTGGGGCGCCAGAACGCCATCTTCATCCACCTCACGCTCGTCCCCTACATCCGCGCCGCCGGAGAGGTGAAGACCAAACCCACCCAGCACTCGGTGCGCGAGCTCATGGAGATCGGAATTCAGCCCGACTTCCTGATCTGCCGGACCGAGCGGCCGCTCTCCGAAGAGGTGAAGCGCAAGATCGCCCTGTTCTGCAACGTCGAATTCGGCAACGTCATCGAGAGCCGCGACGTTCCCACCATCTATCAGATCCCCCTCAGCTTCCACGAGCAGGGACTCGACGAGCGCGTGGTGCAGCGCCTCGGCCTCACCACCACTGAACCCGACCTCTCCACCTGGCGCGCCATGGTGCATCGCATCGTGAGTCCGCGGGACCGCGTGCGCATCGCCGTGGTGGGCAAGTACACCGAGCTGGTTGACAGCTACAAGAGCATCCAGGAAGCGCTGGTGCACGGAGGGATTGCCAACGACGTTGGCGTGGACGTCGCCTGGCTCTCGAGCGATCTGTTCACCAGCAGCGAGCGGGCGACCGAGCTGCTGGCCGGTTACCACGGGCTCCTGGTGCCGGGAGGATTCGGCGTCCGCGGTATCGAAGGGATGGTCGAGGCGATCTGCGCCGTGCGCGAAACCGGAGTCCCGTTCCTCGGCATCTGCCTCGGCATGCAGGTGGCCATTATCGAGTTCGCGCGCCACGTGCTGAAGATGGACGACTCGCATTCCAGCGAATTCGCCCCCGAGTGCGGAAACCCCGTGATCGCGCTCATGGAAGAACAGAAGGCGGTGACGGACATGGGTGGCACCATGCGTCTGGGCGCCTACCCGTGCCGCCTGCAGCGCGGCTCCAGAGTAGCGGAGATCTACGGCGTGCCGGAGGTAAGCGAGCGCCATCGCCATCGCTACGAAGTCGCCAACGAGTATCGCGACCGTTTCACCGCCAACGGGCTGCGCCTGTGCGGCCTCTCTCCCGACGGTTCGCTGGTGGAGATCGTCGAGCTGGAACGCCACCCCTGGTTCGTGGGCGTGCAGTTTCATCCCGAGCTGCAGTCGCGCCCCACGCGGCCGCACCCGCTCTTTGCGGGCTTCATCGCGGCGGCGGCGAGCCTGAAGCGGCGTCGAACCGCCGCTGCCGAACCACGAACGCTCGTGCAGGCAGCCGACTGAACATGCTCGACGGCTTCCCGCGCGGGCAGCTGTTTCTCATCGCGGGGCCGTGCGTGCTCGAGGACGACACGCTGAACCTGCGAGTCGCCGACGAGCTCGCGCGGCTTGCGCCCCTCGTGCCGGGAGGCGTGATCTTCAAGGCGAGCTTCGACAAGGCCAACCGTGCGAACGCCGGCGCCCACCGCGGCCCGGGCCTCGATGAGGGGCTCACAAGGCTGGCCCGGGTCCGCGCTGCGTCGGGACTCGCCCTGCTCACCGACGTACATCTCCCCGATCAGTGCACGGCGGCGTCACGCGTGGTCGATGTCCTGCAGATTCCCGCGTTCCTCTGCCGCCAGACCGATCTCCTCGAAGCGGCCGGCGCGACTGGCCGCCCGGTGAACGTGAAGAAGGGACAGTGGATGACACCGGAAGGCATGTGCGGCGCCCTGGAGAAGGTGCTGGGAGCGCGGCGGCACGCAGCCGGAGCTGATGACCCGGGCGCACGCGTGGCAGCCCAGGGCCTCCCTTTCCCCGTGGCAATCACTGAGCGCGGCACGTTCTTCGGGTACGGCGACCTGGTGGTGGACATGCGGACATTCGGTCGCCTGCGAAACGCCACTGGAGCGCCGGTCGTGTTCGACGCCACGCACTCGGTACAGCGTCCGGGACTGGGGCAGGGAGGCGCGAGCGGCGGCGCCCGCGAGTTCATTCCCGCCCTCGCATGTGCGGCGGTGGCCGCCGGCGCAGACGGCCTCTTTCTGGAAACCCACCCCGATCCCGATCGCGCTCCGAGCGACGGCCCGAACATGCTGCCGCTGACCGATCTGGAAGGCCTGATCGGGAAAGTGCGGCGCGTCTGGGACGCGGTACACGCGTGACACCCCGGTCGCCTCGCGCCGCCGTCAACCGGCCAGCGGCACCGCCACGAATCGATCGCGCCCTGGCTCGTCGCATTCGCCTCGTGGGCTTCGACGTCGACGGCGTTCTCACCGACGGCGGCATCTACCTCGGCGACGTCGCCGGAAAGCGACTCGAGTTCAAGCGCTACGACATTCAGGACGGCATCGGTATGAAGATGCTGCAGCGGGCCGGCATCGTGACCACCATCATTACCGGCCGCGTTTCCGAGAGCGTCGCACTGCGCGCGAAGGAGCTTGGGATCGACGACGTCGTGCAGGACGAGCACGCGCGGAAGCTCCCGGCACTGCGGCGCGTACTGGCGCGCCACAAGCTGGAATTCGAGGAGGCCGCGTTCGTGGGCGACGACCTGCCCGACCTCGCCGTGCTCCGCGCCGTCGGGCTGCCGGTGGTGGTGGCCAATTGCAGCCTCGATGCCCGGCGATGCGCGGCCCTGCAACTCACCAGGTGCGGCGGCGAGGGGGCAGTGCGCGAATTCGCCGAGTTGCTGCTGCGCGCCCGCGGCGAATGGGACGGCCTGGTGGATCAGTACGTAATGAGTCGCGTGTCGGAGCAGCTTTCGTGACGCGCGACGAAGCGATCGCTACGGCGCGCCGGGTTCTTCGGCTGGAGGCCGAGGCCATCGCGCGCATGGAGCAACGTATCGGAGACGACTTCGCGCGGGCCGTCGACCTCGTGGCGGCAGCGCCGGGACGCGTGATCGTTTCGGGTCTGGGCAAGTCGGGTCACGTGGGGCGAAAGATCGCCGCTACGCTCGCCTCCACCGGCACGCCGGCCGCGTTCCTCCACCCGGTCGAAAGTCTGCACGGCGACCTGGGAATCGTGGGCGACGGCGATGTCGCCATCCTGCTCTCGAAAAGCGGTGAATCCGGGGAACTGCTGGCGCTCCTTCAGCACCTCAGGCGCTTCGGTGTGAAGACCATCGCGCTCACCGGCGCTCCCGATTCGACGTTGGCGCGGGAATGCGATGCCGTGATGGACGCGGCCGTCCGCGAGGAAGCGTGCCCGCACGATCTGGCGCCGACCACGAGCACCACCGCGGCGCTGGCCCTGGGAGACGCGCTCGCCGTGGCGGTCCTGCAGCGCAAGGGATTTCGGCGTGAAGATTTCGCGCGGCTGCATCCCGGGGGCTCGCTGGGCCGGAAGCTGATCATGCGCGTGCGCGAGGTCATGGAGACCGACCGCCTGCCGTTGCTTCCTCCATCCGCGAGGATGCGCGAGGCAGTGGTCTGGCTTGCGGAGCGGCGCGGGATCGTCGTCGCGGTGGGGGACGATCAGCAGGTCGCGGGCGTCTTCACCGCGGGGGATCTCACCCGGCTGCTCGAGCACACCAGCGACATCTTCGACATCCCGCTCGAGCGCGTCATGACGCGCTCGCCCAAAGTCGCGCACTCAGAGGAACTTGCGAGTGCGGTGGTGTACCGGATGGAGCAAATCGGCATCATGGCGATGCCCGTGGTGGACGACGCCCGCCGAGTCGTGGGCGTGGCGCACTTGCATGATCTCATGAGAGCTGGGGTGGCGTGAGTACCCGAATCCTCATCCGAATCGCCATGTGCTGCGCCTTCGTCGCGTGTCAGGAACCCAGGTCGCCGCCCGTCCTGCACGCCAACGTCCTGCCGGATTCCGCTGAACAGATGGCGTTCGGCGTGCACTTTCTGCTGACCGACGCCGGCGTCCGACACGGCGAAGTGATGGCGGATACCGCATTGACCTACGACGAGAACACGCGCACTGAACTCAAGCAGGTGCGAACGACGTTCTTCACGGCCGAGGGGGTCAAGAACGCCGTGCTCACATCGCTCGCCGGCACCTACCGGATGCGCACCGGAGATATGGAGGCACGCGGAAACGTCGTCGTGGTCAGCGAGGACGGCCGCAAGCTGGAGACCCAGCAGCTCAAGTACAACTCCGCCAGCAACGAGATCTCCAGCGACAGTGCGTTCACGATGACCGAATCCGATCGGGTGGTGGAAGGCATCGGCTTCATTTCCGATCCGGATATGAATCACATGCGGATTCTGCGCGGTGCCAAGGCCAGTGGACAACCCGTCCGTATTCCGAAGCCATGACGCGCCGTCCAGAACTCGGTGTGGCGCTTGGTGTGTTGCTGGTCGCGGGCGGGTGTGCCCACGGCCCGAAAGCGGCACCGTCACCTGGGCCGGCCGCCTCGGCCGCCGTCCCGCCGCGAGCACCCGATACGACACACGCCGCGCCCCCGCCGGACACCGCGCATGCACCGCGCGCCGCCCCGTCCCCAGGCGCCCCGGCTGCCGCCGGACCTCCCGACGAGGGCCGGCGCTGCCTGCTCGACCTTCCCAACACGCCCAACACCACGACGTTCCGCGTCAAGGATCTCGTAACCGGGGCGTACACGACGTACATCGGTGAAGGGATCCGCGGAAAGTGTCGCGCGCAGGACATCACCATCTCGGCTGACAGCGGTGAGAGCTACGAGGCGAACCGACTGCACATCCTCATCGGTCATGTGCACTACCGCGAGCCGCGCATCGCGATCGACGCCGACCGCGTCACCTACTACCAGACAGACGAGCGCCTCCTGTTCGAGGGAAACGTGCGCGCTGAGGAGCCCGACAGCGGCGGGGTAATGGTGGGCTCGCGCGCCGAATACTTCCGGGCGGTGGAGGGCATCCGAACGCAAGCACGGCTGGTCGCGACCGAACGCCCGACCCTCACATACACAGAGAAGGATTCGCTTGGACGGCCGCAGCCCCCCGCAACGCTCAACGCAGACGTGATCGTTGGCGAGGGCGAGACGAAGTTCTACGCGTCAGGGAAGGTGGTGCTGGATCGCGAGGACCTCGTGGCGACGGGCGACTCGGGGACGGCCGACACCGAGCGCCACTATTCGCGGCTGATGAAGAAACCGGTGATCGTGAGCCACGGTTCGGAGCCGTTCACGCTCCATGGCCGGGTGATCGACCTGTTCGGGGCAACCCGGTCGCTTGATCGCGTTCTGGCGATCGACTCAGCCCGCGCCGAGAGCAAGGAACTGACGCTGACGTCCGACACGATCGACCTCCGGGTCGCCGACAGCAAACTGAGTCGCGCATTCGCCTTCGGGCCGGCCGGCGCCACCGCGGTCACGCCGGAGCGAACGATCGTCGCAGACTCCCTCGACATCGTCATGCCACATCAGCGGGTCCGGCTGCTGCGGGCCATCGGGAAGGCGTACGCCGAATCGGATCCGCCCGACACGATGAAAGTGAAGTCAGGCGAGCGCGACTGGTTGCGCGGGGACACGATCGTCGCCCGGTTCGACTCGATCCCGCCCAGCGATACCACCTCGCGGCCGCAGGTCCACGACATCGTCGCCTCGGGGCAGGCGAGTTCGTTCTACCAGGTGCCGGCGGAGAAGGGCGACCGCGCCAAGCCGGGGATCAACTACGCGCGCGGCCGGATCATCCACATCGAGTTCGCCAGGGGCGAGGTCTCGACCGTCACGATCCAGGACAAGGCCGCAGGGCTGTACCTGGTTCCCGACACGACTGGCGCGTCCCGGACTCCCGGGCGAAAGGCGGCGCCCGGCGCTCCGCCGCGGAAGCCTCCGCGGTGAGCGCGTCGCTGCCACCGCATATCCGCGACCTGCTCGAGCAGCGGGTCGGCGGGGACCGCTCGGCGGGCTTCGCGCTCCATTCCGTGCTGAGCGAAGCCGATGCGGACGGTTACGCCACACTCGACCAGGTCGCCGTCCGGTTCCGCAACGACTACCTGGAGGGCATGCGGGCGCGAGGGCTGGATGCCGACCGCGAGGCGGGGCGCCTCAGCCTCGACGAGGTCCGGGACTTCCTGACCAACTCCGTACTCCCGCGCCTAACGAGTCAGGGATTGGTGGAATTTCCCGTCGGTGCCCTTGGTGACCCCGGCGTTCGGGCGCGTGTGGCGCCGGACGTCTGGCAGGACATCTCGCCGCACCGCACGGCCGTGGCGGCCGCGGCGCGGCGCACCGGCGAACACTCCACCGCGGCGCGCCCCGCCACGCCGGCCGCAACCCCGGCTACCGGGAGCACGCTCGAAGCCGACGGCCTCGTCAAGGCGTACCGGCGGCGACGGGTCGTGGACGACGTCGATGTCCGGCTGCACCAGGGTGAAATCGTCGGCTTGCTCGGCCCCAACGGCGCCGGGAAGACCACTACCTTCTACATGATCGTCGGCCTCATCGACCCCCTCCATGGCCGGATCCGGATCGACGGCGAGGATATCACCCGGATGCCGATGTACCGGCGCGCCCGCCGGGGAATCGGATACCTTTCACAGGAGCCCTCGGTGTTCCGGAAGTTGACCGTCGAGGAGAACATCCTGGCCATCCTGGAAACGTTGCCTATCAGCAAGGAGGAGCGTCGGGCTCGATTGGAGGCTCTGCTGGACGAGCTCAATATCAAGCACTTGCGTCACAACAAGGCATATTCACTTTCGGGCGGCGAACGGCGGCGGCTGGAGATCACCCGTGCCCTCGTCACCTCGCCCAAATTCATGATGCTCGATGAACCATTCGCCGGCGTCGATCCGATCGCAGTCCACGACATTCAGTCGATCGTGGCCGGGCTGCGCCATCGCGGCATCGGCGTGCTGATCAGCGACCACAACGTGGAGCAGACGCTCGATATCGTGGATCGGGCTTACATCATGTTCGACGGACAGGTCAAGGTCTCGGGCACCGTCCAGGAACTCGTCTTCGACGAGGAGGTGTCGCGCATCTACCTTGGACCTACCCTCACCGCCCGCCTGCGCTCGCGCTTCGCCGCGCAGGGAACCGGCCGATGAAGGCCGGTCTCAGTCAGAGCACCCAGCTCCGGCAGGAGCTGAAGATCAATCCTCGCCTGTATCAGGCGATGGATCTGCTCTACATGCCGCTGCTCGATCTCCAGCAGCACCTCAAGCAGGAGCTGCTCAATAATCCGTTCCTCGAGCTCGTCGAGCCGGAAGACGAGGAGGAGGAGGAAACGCCCTCGGAGGACGGCGCCGAAACCCCAACCGACGTGACCGAGACCCCGACGGCGGTCGAGGAACCCAAGCAGGATGACAACGGGGAGATCGATTGGGAGGAGATCCTGCTTGACGGATTCGAGACCGGCGGCATGCGCGAACAGCGCGAAGACCGCGAGTACTTCGAACCCGTCTCGGTGGAGCGCCGCGACCTCGATGACCACCTCCGCGATCAGGTCGCACTCCTCGATCTGACGCCGCGCCAGCACCTCCTGGCCGAGGAGTTCGTCGGAAACATCAACGACGACGGCTACCTCGCCTGTTCCATCGACGAGCTGCTGGAGGGGATCAACGAGGTGGTCGCCAGCGCGGCCGAGAAGGAGGGGCTGGAGGGCGACTTGCCCCTCTACACCCAGCAGGAAGCGGAGGAGATGCTTGCGATCATCCAGAAGCTCGATCCCCCCGGCGTGTGCGCCCGCGACCTGCGCGAATGTCTCCTGATCCAGCTGCGCGAGGAAGGGCGCCAGGAGACGATCCAGGGACAGTTGGTCCGGGATGCGTTCGATGAACTCATCAGCCACCGCTGGAGCGAGATCTCCAAGCGCTTCGGCGTGAGCGCAGCGGAGGTGCAGCAGGCCGCCGACGAAATCGCGAAGCTCGACCCCAAGCCGGGCCTGCGATACGGAAGCGAAACCGAGAACTACATCACGCCCGACCTGGTCGTGGAGAAGATCGACGGGCAATATCACGTCTTCATCAACGACGGCAATCTGCCGCGGCTGCGCTTGAGCCGCGCCTATCAGGAAGTGGCGCGCGATCGCCGCAAGTTCGAGGGAGAGAACAAGGAGTTCATCTCTTCCAAGCTCAACTCGGCCAACTGGATGATCCAGGCCATCGAACAACGGCGTCAGACGATGCTCAAGGTCATGAACTTCATCGTCGAGCGGCAGCGTGACTTCCTCGAGAAGGGCGTGCAGTACCTCCGGCCCCTCACCCTGCGTGAGGTGGCCGAGCACATCGGGATGCACGAGAGCACGGTGAGCCGGGTGACAAACGAGAAATTCGTGCAGACGCCCCGCGGCGTGCTGCCGCTCAAGTTCTTCTTCTCGTCGGGGTTGAGCACGACGGGAGGGGAAGACGTCTCGGCGCGCGGCATCAAGGACCAGATCCAGAAGCTGGTTGAGGGCGAAGACCCCAGGGAACCCCTCACCGATCAGGCGATCGTGAACGTCCTCCGCGACCAGGGCGTGAACATCGCCCGCCGCACCGTTGCGAAGTACCGTGACCAGTTGGGGGTGCTGTCGGCTCGCATGCGGAAGCGCCTCTGATGGAACGCCGGACGGCCGAATCCTCCGGCCGAACCGCGCGGATCGGCGACCCGCCGCGCGAGTCCGAACTCCCGTTGTCCGACGCCCCGCGAACGACGCCGGTCGACGTGGAGCGGGTCGACCCCGCCTCGCCCGCCATGTCGCGGCCGTCCGTCGACGTCTCGGTGCTCGTGCCGGCGAAGGACGAGGCCGAGAACCTGCCGCTGTTCATGGAGCAGGCCGCGCAGACATTCGCGTCGTCGGCCTGGCGGTTCGAGGTCATCGTCGTCGATGACGGGTCGGCCGACGATACCTGGATTGTACTCCAGCAATTGCGCCAGCGGTATCCGTTTCTGCACACCGTGCGCCACCGCGCCCAGCGCGGCATCGCCGACGCCCTCCGCACCGGGTACCTCCACTCGCGCGGCGGCGTGCTGGTCTTCTATCCCGCGGACCTGCAGTTCAAGCCGGAGGACATCCCGCGTCTCGTCGCGCCCATTCTCAAGGGCGAATGCGACATGGTGGCGGGACGGAAGCAGGGTGAGTACGAGAAGGCCTTCGTGTCCCGCATCTACAACCGGCTCTCCCAGCTGTTGTTCGAGACCCGGATCCGCGACCTGAACAGCGTGAAGGCGTACCGGCGCGAGGTCATGGAACACGTGCCGGTGCGTCCCGACTGGCACCGCTACATCATCGTCCTCGCGGAAGCGCAGGGATTCTCGGCCACCGAAGTGGAGGTGCCGCTCTATCCCCGTCACGCCGGGCAGTCGAAGTTCGGCATCGCGCGTATTCCGATCGGCGTGCTGGACATGCTGTCGGTGTGGTTCGAGATCCGGTTCGCGCAGAAGCCCCTGCTGCTGTTCGGCATGATGGGGGCCGGGCTGTTCGCGTTAGGCGCGCTCTCGGGCGTCGCTGCGCTGGTCACGCTCGCGCTGACCGGCAAGGGCATAAGACCGGTCTGGACCATCATCACCACCTGCCTGGTGCTGGGCAGCGTCTTCTTCGCCGCCGGGCTGGTGGGCGAGCAGGTGGCGGGCCTGCGTGCGCAACTGCGCGAGGTGCGCCGCCAGATGGACGAGCTCCGCTCGGCGCGCGGACAATAGCGGCCGCGCCAATGCGCGTCCTCTTCCTGACCCATTCCTACCCGCGTGAACCGGGCGACGCGGCCGGGTCCTTCCTGCTCCACCTCGCCGTGGCGCTCAGGGCTGAGGGGATCGACGTCACCGTTGTCGCCCCGGCCGCCGACAGCCTGCCCGCTGAAGAGACCCTGGGCGGCATCCCCGTGCACCGCTTTCGCTATGCACCACGGCGCTACCAGCGGCTCGCGTACACGGGATACATGGCCGAGGAGGTCCAGCGCTCACTCAGCGCCAAACTCGCGCTCCTTGGGTTCCTCGGCTCGGAGTTCGCCAGCGGCACCCGTATCCGCCGCGAATTCCAACCCGACCTCGTGCATGCGCACTGGTGGTTCCCGGGAGGGATGGTCGGCACCTGGGTGGCGCGACTCGCGGACCTGCCGCTGGTGACCACCCTGCATGGCACCGACGTTCGGCTGATGCGCGCGACGGCACTGGCGCGCCCCCTCTTTCGCCATGTGCTCATGCACTCGCGCGCCGTCACTGCCGTCTCCGAGTGGGTGGCCCGGGAGGCCTCGGCTCTGGCACCGAAGGTCCATCCGGTCATCGCGCCGATGCCGGTCGCAACCGATCTGTTTTCACCGGGCGACTCCCGCGATACGAACCGGCTGCTGTTCGTCGGTCGCCTCAACGCACAGAAGGGAATCGAACGGCTGCTCGAGGCGATGGCACGGATGACGAGGCCCGCGGAGCTCGACGTGGTAGGCGACGGACCCGACGCCGAAGCCCTGCGGTCGCGCGCCGCCGAACTGGCGATCGCGAACCGGATCCGGTGGCACGGCACGCTGCCCCAGCCCCAGCTCCTCGAGGTCTATCGCCACGCTGCTGCGCTCGTGGTGCCCTCGCTGGGAGAAGGCTTCGGCATGGTGGCGGTGGAGGCCCAACTCTGTGAGACACCCGTGGTGGCGTTCGCCTCCGGCGGCCTCGCCGACATCATCACGCATCGCGAAACGGGGTACCTCGTGCCCCCCGGGGAAGCTGACGCTCTGGCCGCTGCCCTCGACGCCGCACTCGGCGATCCGCGTCGGCCGGAGATCGGTCGCGCCGGTCGGCAATCCGCCCTCGCGCGCTTCGGGCCGGAGACTGCGGCGCGCCGGTATGCCCAGGTCTATCGCTCCGCTCTTGTCTCGAGTGCGTCATAAACTCGCTCTCGCAATCCAGGTCGTGTTCGCGGCCGCGGTTCTCTGGTTCGCGGGGGGACGCATCGCCGCCCAGTGGAGCGCTGCGCGCGCCCAGGGGTTCGGATTCCACCTGAACTGGCTTCTCGTCGTGGTGTCGGCGCTCATCGTCTTCGGCGCGTATGCCATGCTCGTGGAGACCTGGCGTATCATGGTTCGCGACTGGGGATCGGCGCTCAGCTGGCCTGACGCGGCTCGGATCTGGTTCGTGTCGAACCTGGGTCGCTACGTGCCGGGAAAGGTGTGGCAGATCGGCGCCATGGGTGTGATGGCCCAACGTGCCGGCGTGCAACCCGTCGCGGCCACAGGATCCTCGGTCGTGATCAACGTCGTGCTGCTCCTGGCTGGTGTGGGTGTCGTTGCCGTGACCGGCGCTCGTCTTCTCGGCAAACCCATCATCGTCATGGGGGCGGCTGTCGTGGTCGCGGTTGCCGTGCTCCTCACTCCACGGCTCCTTCCGTACATGCTTCGCGTGGTGGAACGCGCGGTTGGCCGAACGTTCGAGTCACCACCGCTGCCTCGCCGGCCGATCTGGATCGCTGGCGCCGCTTCGCTCGCGGCGTGGACGCTCTATGGAATCGCGTTCTACGTGTTCTCACGCGGCGTGGCACCGGCTGCCACCGGCCCTGTGAGCTCCTACGTCGCGGCCTTCACGGCGTCCTATCTGATCGGCTACGTTACCCTCTTTGTGCCGGGAGGACTGGTTGTCCGCGAGTCCGCCCTGGCGGCGTCTCTGGTGCAACTCGGGCTGGCTGGCAGCGCGACGAGCGTGCTGATCGCTGTCGCGTCACGACTCTGGTTGACGGTGATAGAAGTGCTGCCCGGTGCCATTTTCTTCGCACTCGGAGCGCGCCGCCGTTCGCGCGCTCCCCACTCGATCGGAAATGCCTCGAAACGGTGACGAGGAACTGACGGCAACCGGGCAAGGACCGCGCTTCGCCACGCTGTGGGCGACGCTCGTGTACGCGGCGGCCACGCTCGCACTTGGTGCCCCCGCCCTGGCGGGCAAGTTCCTCGTGAATCCGCGGAGCGACCAGTACATCGCCGGCTACGCGTTCCGCGAGTTCGCGGCGACGACACTGCACCAGACGGGGCATTTCCCGCTCTGGAACCCGTACCTGCTCGGCGGCATGCCGTACGTCGCCGCGATGCACGGAGACATCTTCTACCCAACCTTTCTGCTCAGGCTCGTTCTTCCAACAGACGTTGCCATGACGTGGGGGATGATCCTCCACGTCTTTCTCGCAGGCCTGTTCACCTACCTGTTTCTCCGGGCCGTCGGGCTCGGGTTCTTCGCGTCGCTCGCAGGCGGCCTTGCGTACATGCTGGGCGGCAACCTCGCCGCGCAGGTCTCCCCCGGCCACGACGGGAAGCTCTTCGTCTCGGCGCTGCTGCCGTTGGCACTCCTGCTGGTGGCGCGGTGCATCCGTGACGGAAAGCAGTGGGCCTACGGGGCGCTGGCCATCGTCATCGGCCTCGCGATTCTCTCGCCCCATCCGCAGTTGCTTCAGTACCTCCTGCTCACTTGCGGCGCGTTCGGCGTCTTTCTGGCGTTCTCCGATCAGGGTAGCGGCCGCTTGCCGCGGTCGGTGGCAATTCGGCGTCTTGCGCTGACGGGGCTCGCGGTCGCCGTTGGCCTCGCGATCGGGGCCATCCAGTTCCTCCCCGTGCGCGAGTACGTCCCGTGGTCGCCGCGGGCGGCAGGGAAGGGCTGGGAGGACGCCGTATCGTACTCGTTGCCGCCCGAGGAGATGGTCAACTTCGCGGTTCCGCAGTTTTCGGGAATTCTCGACATGTATTGGGGGCAGAACGGCATCCACCTTCACAGCGAGTACCTGGGGGCCGCGGTGCTCATCCTCGTGGCCCTTGCATTCACACGCTCATGGTCGGCCGGTCAGCGGCGAATGCTCGTCTTCTGGACCGGCGCTCTGGTCGTCTCTCTCCTGTGGGCGCTGGGCGGATTCACGCCGTTCTACCGTCTCGTGTACACCCTGGTGCCGGGCACAAAGTTCTTTCGCGCACCCAGCACAATGCTGTTCGTGGTCTCGTTCTGCACCGCCACGCTCGCGGCGCTCGGCGCGGAACGCGCACTGCGCGGCGGCGTGACGCGGCGATTCATGATTGGATGGGGAATAGCCGCGATTGTACTGGTCGTGCTCGGGTTCAGCGGCGGCTTGACGAATCTGGCGGTGTCGCTCGCCAAGACCGGACGCACTGAAACCGCGCTGAGCAATGACGCCGCCATCCGGTTCGGAGCGCTGCGCTCGGCGCTGTTCGTCGCGTTTCTGCTCGTGCTGCTGTTCATGTCGGCGACGCAACGCCTGTCGCGAGCCACTTGCGGCGCCCTGATCGCTGCGGTGGTAGCCACCGATCTCTGGTCTGTGGAGCGCCTCTACTGGATCTTCTCTCCCCCCGCGTCGGTGCTCTTTGCCTCGGATCCGGCGATCGACTATCTCAGGAGTCAGCCCGAACCGGCTCGCGTGTTGCCCCTGCCAACCGATCCGCAAGCCGTCGCGCCCCAGGATCCGTTTCTCTGGTACGACGGACTCATGACGTTCCGTATTCGATCCCCGCTCGGATACCATGGGAACGAGCTGGGCCGATACCAGCAACTGGCGCGGAAGGACGAACGGTGGGCGTCGATCGTGAATCCCAACTTCTGGGCGCTCGAGAATATCCGCTTCATTCTCACCGAGAACGCGAACCTGGGCAGCCTCGGACTGCAAGGAGTCGAGCGCGTCCTCGGGCCGGTGAAGGACGCCGCAGGCACTCCAGTGTACGTCTATCGTTTCACCGAGGACCACCCTGCCGCCTGGGTCGCCCCGGTGATCGTCAAGGCGGCTGACGATGCCGTGCTCAGTACCGTGCTCGATCCGCGGTTCGACGTCTATCGTGCGGCGCTCTTCGACACATCGGCGAAGGTAAACGCCCGGACAATTCAGGCCCTGCCGGAAGCCCTTGGTCTGCACGCCCGGGTCACACGGTACGATCCCGGCGCGATTGACGTGGAACTGGACGCCCCGGCCCCCAGCGGTTCCGCCCTGATGGTAAGCGAGAACTATTACCCTGGGTGGCGGGCCACGTCGGAGGGAAAAGAGTTGCCGATCGGCCGAGCCGACATGTCCCTCATCGGCGTCGAGCTGCCGCAAGGCACCCGCGCCATCTCGCTGCGCTTCAGCAGCAGGACGTACGAGACAGGCAGGCTCATCACCCTGCTGGCGCTCGTGATCGCCGTGGCAGCGTGGGTCGGAGGTGCCTTCCTGGGACGGCGCACCAGTGGCTGAGCGGGCTCTCGTGATTGTTCCGACCTTCAACGAGCGCGAGAACATCGTCAGGCTGATCGATGCCGTTCTCGGCGAAGACCCGCGCCTGGAGGTGCTGGTGGTGGACGACGGCTCGCCCGACAGTACCGGTCAGATTGTCGACGAGCGGGTCGCGCACGACTCGAGAGTTCACGTCATCCACCGAGAGCGGAAGCTGGGGCTCGGCACGGCCTACGTGGCGGGCTTCAAGTGGGCACTCGAAGGGGACTATGAATACGTCTTCGAAATGGACGCTGACTTCTCGCACGATCCAGCGCACATCCCGCAGTTTCTCGAGACGGCGCGCGACGCCGACCTGGTCCTGGGCTCGCGCTACCGCGACGGAAGGGTCACCATCGTAAACTGGCCTATCGGGCGTCTGCTGCTCAGCTATTTCGCCAATGTCTACGCCAGAATCGTCACGGGACTCCAGGTCTTCGACGCCACTGGGGGCTACAAGTGCTGGCGGAGGAAAGTGCTTCAGTCGATTGATCTAAGTGACGTGAAATCAAACGGATATGCGTTTCAGATCGAGATGAGCTTCAGGGCGTGGAAGAAGGGATTTCGAATCGCGGAAATCCCCATCGTCTTCGTGGACCGCACGGAAGGGCAGAGCAAGATGTCAAAGAAGATCGTGCGGGAAGCCATCTGGATGGTGTGGCGGCTGCGATGGTGGTCGATCTCCGGTCGGGTTTGAACCAGTGGACTGGCTTGGGCGCATGTTCTGGAAGATGACGGGGTCCGGCAACGACTTCGTCTTCTTCGATGCGCGCACCGTGAACCCCGGGACACTCGAGACACCACCCATTATCGACGCGGTCTGCGATCGGCGAAGGGGGGTCGGTGCTGACGGGATCGTGTTCGTCGAGCGCGACACCGTCCTGCCATTCGCGATCCGCTACTTCAATCGTGACGGCTCGTTGGCGGAACTCTGCGGCAACGCCTCCCTCTGTGCCGTCTCGCTCGCGCAGAGACTGGGAATCGTCGAGGACGCCGGAGACTTCGAGTTCGGATCATCGTCTGGTTCGCTCACGGGCAGAATGACCCCGACCGGTCCGGAAATCGACGCGGCCCCTGTTCTCCACGCGATCACCAGCTTCGAGACCTCGCTCCAGCCGGCGGAGAGGCGCATCGGCTTTGCCCAGGTAGGTGTGCCGCACCTGGTGGTGGTCTGCGACGACGTCGACCACGTTGACATCCTCGGGCGAGGGAGTCAGCTGCGAAACCTCCCTCAGCTAGAGGCTGGAGCGAACGCGAACTTCCTCTCGCGGCAGGGCGGGGATTGGCAGATGAGAACGTACGAGCGTGGCGTGGAGGACGAGACCCTCGCCTGCGGAACTGGTGCCGTCGCATGCGCCGCGCTCCTTTGCGCATGGGGCCTTGCGGACTCGGCCGTGACGATGGTCACGAGATCCGGCCTGCCGCTCAAGGTGCGCATCCCTCCGACAGGGGCGATGGGACGTCCTTCTCTGGCGGGCGAAGGACGCCTCGTCTACGAGGGAAGGCTGATGTCCCTCACCACCACATCAAACTGATTCAGAGCGGCTTTTGAGGCCCCCTGAGTGGCATCTGAGGTACCTCACCCGTTGCTTGCACCCACTGTCGGTCCCGGAACGGCTCCTTGGGTGGCCCGGCGTCCCGGATACCGGCTAAGAGCAACGGCACGCTAGGAAGGCGCCCGTGACGATGGGCCGGTGCCGCCAGGTCGGTCAGACAATCAACATCTTACCAACAAATTGCCAGTAAACACCTTATGCCGTGCGCAATGAGCAGGCAGCAGTGCGCTGGCCATGGTTTTCCACGTGTGTAGTTGACATAACATATATTATCCGAAGTAGCGTCCCAAGTCACGAGAAAGGCCGAGCACTTCGGCTCGGCCAAACATCGTCCGATCAGCACGGCGACACTTGCTCTCAGGCCCACCCGTCAGCCGCCAGAAACCGCCTTGGCTTCCAGTTCTCCCAGCCGCACCCTGGCTTGGCCCGACAGAGGACTATCCTCATCGTCCGCCATTTGCTTCCACAGGCGGCGTGCTTCGTCGGTCTTCCCCGCGGCCTCATAGGTTCGAGCTGCGTCGGCCAGGTAGCCCGCCTTCTGGTCGTCCGAGAGCGCGCTCTGTGCCGCTTTCTCGTACTCTGAGGCCGCGTCAGCCGGCTTTTGCGCCTGCTCGAGGCCACCAGCCCTTACGGCGTGGTACGACGTCTCCAGCGGCCCAGGATCGTGGATGGCGTCAAGAACCTTGAGTCCTTCAGACGGCTTCTGCTGGCCGAAATACACCTGCGCCAGGAGCAGCCTCGCCTGGATGGCGGCTGTGGTGCCGTCATACCGCGTCAGCATCCGCTCCAGATCGGACTGTGCCAACGGGAGGTTGCCGGAGCCGAAAGCGCGTTCCGCTTCGGTAAGGGTACGGCTGGCGTTCACTTCTTTTTTTTCCGACGCCGTGCGCATCACCCAGCCCAGCAGCCCGGCCGCCACCACGACGATTGCGGCGACCGAGACGACGCGTGAATGGGCGCGGACCCAGTCGAAGAACGACTCGGCGTGGTCATCAGGGGTTGGGGTTGCCGACGCGCCAGTTTTCGTCATGATACGCTTCTGAAGGGATCGTTGAGCGTGTGGATGTGCCTGACCGGTGAAAGATAAGTCCCCTCAGTCTGGCTGGGCGACCCTCACCTCCGGCCGGTCGAAGCAATGCCCCTGGCCTGACTCGAACAGGCGACCAACGGTTTAGGAAACCGCTGCTCTATCCATCTGAGCTACAGGGGCGGTAATCTCCGGACGCCTCGCCACCCGACCTGGCGGACGCGGGGCACGACGACCAAGGCGGAATTTATCTCAGCCGAGCAGAGCGCGACATTCGAGCCAGGCCTTCCTCCATCCCTCTGGCTGGTGCCCTCTGGCCTGAGGCGCTAGCTAGTAGACCACCAGACTCGTGGCTCTGTGGGAGTCCAGTCTCGCGAGCCCGTCCAGGAACGCCAGCCGAATCAGGAAGGAGAGCCCGACCACACTGCCTCCGAGGCGCTCCACCAGTCTGCAGGTAGCGGCGGCCGTACCCCCGGTGGCGAGGACATCGTCCACGACGAGCACGCGCGAGCCGGCAGTCAGCGCGTCGATGTGCATTTCCAGCGCATCGGTGCCGTACTCGAGGGCGTATTCCTCCCGCGCCGCCTGGAACGGCAGCTTGCCGGTCTTGCGCACCGGTATGATGCCGGCGCCAAGGGCTCGGGCCACGGGGGCGCCGAAGAGAAACCCCCGGCTCTCGATCGCCGCCACCTGCGTGATACCGTCGAGGCGAAACGGCTCCGTCATGGCCTCGCAGGCCTCGGCGAAGAGCGCCGCGTTGCCCAGGAGAGGGGTGATGTCCTTGAAGACGATTCCAGGACGAGGATAGTCCGGCACGTCGCGGATTCCCTGCCGCAGCCGCGACTCCAGAGGGCCGTCCGGGTGCGACGGTGGCATCATCGGACGATCGCGAACGGATCGGGAAAGTCGTGGTCTGGCACCGGCGCCAGTGGCACCACCTGTCGGACGTGCGCGCCGGGCGGTCCTTCGCGCACGGCGGCCAGGAACTCCCGCACAAGGTCGTCAGGTCCCGACGCCGCGATCTCCACCGTGCCGGTTTCCAGATTCCGCACCCATCCCGACAGCAGCAGCGCCAGGGCCCTTTCGCGCACGAACCAGCGAAAGCCGATCCCCTGCACTCTTCCGATGACTTCGATGTGGACGACGGACACTCGCGAGCGAAGTTAGGTGCGGTCTCCAAGCATGGCGGCAAGGACGGCAGCGAGCGTCGCCGCCTCGTCACGGGTTCGGGCACCGTGCGCAACCACAATCTCGCCCGCCCTCAGCCGGCGCGCCACGTCTTCCAGTACGACGGCGATCTCGGCTCCGGCGGCGAAGGCCGCGGCGCCCTCCAGGGCTTCGCGGGCGGCCGCGCCAAATCCGGGCGACCGCTCCAACGCGGGGGTCGCGTACCCAGCATCGTGCCAGGTCTGGAGCACGGCCGGTGGTCTGTCGATCTGGTCGGCACCTGGCATCGAATTCTCCGCCCCGGACTGCGTCAGCGCGTCACCGTCGTTAGGCAGCGCCTCCTCGAGGGCGGGAAACGGAACCGGCGCGTGCGGACGCTCCCAGGGCCGCAGGGCGAAGCGGGACAGCTCTTGATCGAGGCTTTCGCGAATGCGGTCCATCTCATCGCCTGCGGTCAGCAGACGCGCCGTAAGTGGCTCCTGAGGGTCGCATTCGGTCGAGTCCGCGGCCAGGCTCTCCGCCTGGTCCGGCGCCACGCTCTCCGCCCCCTCCGGGTTGACGGTCTCCGCCTCGTCTGGGACGAGGCCCTGGTCAAAAGCCCCGGCGCCGTACTCCGTGCGATCGGCCGCACCCGCGACGGTGTCCTCGGGCGACGGTGCGTCCTGCCACGCAGCCAACCCGCCAGGCGGCTCGGCGGGCGCCAGCGCAGACTCTGCGATCCCCTCCCAAGCCGCCGCTTCCGGCACCGGTGGTGCCGCCGAGGTGAGATTGGAGACGAATCCTCCGGTTTCCGTGCCTGTCGAGTCAGCAATCGCGTGCTCGCTCGCCGCGAGGCGCTCCGTCGGGTCGGGCGTGTCGTCAATGGTAGCGCCTGCGTTGAGTGAATCCCGCGCTTCCTCCGCGACCGTGTGCATCGGCGCCCCGGGAGTCGCCGCGATGGCGGGTGTGTCCTCCGCAGCAGTCAGCTCGGCGTCAGGATCCTGGGTGACCCCACGAACGGAATTTGCGGTCTCTACGGAAGAGCGTCGAGCCGCAAACGGGCGCACCGCGCGGGTATTCGGCGGGGCCTGGTTTCCCGCCGGGGGACCAGCCGCAGGCCGGCCCGCAAATGGCCGCGCGCCGAGCCGTGGACGGGAGGGAGGAGGGGGATCGAACAGGTCACTGGCCATGGGGGCTCCGAAGGTCGCGTCAGGCTGCGGGGAGCCGCCATGACTGAGTCAGTCGGACCAGCCGTGCGTCCCCACGAGCGGGACGAATCGGACGGGCGCGATGTCACGCCGCTCGAATTCTTCGCCGCGTTTGGTCAACATGACGAGCATCTGCTCCACACGGTCTCCCACCGGGGCCAGGAGGCGCCCCCCTTCCCCGAGCTGTTCCAATAACGGACGTGGCGGCTCCGGCGCGCCGGCGCTCACGAGAATCGCCGCGTATGGCGCATACTCTCGCCAGCCGAGCGTTCCGTCACCGAGCATGAGTGACACGTTTCCCACTCCGCACGCCGCAATAACCTCCTTCGCGCGCGTGAGCAGCTCCGGGACGCGTTCGATCGAGAAGACCTGGCTCACCAGGTGACCCAGGAGCACGGTCTGGTACCCGGACCCGGTTCCGATTTCGAGAACGCGCTCGCCGCCTTCGAGATGCAGCAGCTGCAGGTAGCGCGCGTGCACCGAGGGTTGCGAGATCGTCTGGCCGTTCCCGATGGGAAGGGCGCTGTCCTCGTACGCCCGGTGACGGACCCCACTCGGAACGAAAAGGTGCCTGGGCGTGAGTTCGAACGCGCGAAGGACCGCCAGATCGTCGATTCCATTCGCCTGCAGGGTCTCGACGAGCCGCCGGCGGGCACCGCGGTACTCCGGAACTACGGATTCCGCCACCAATCCTCCGCCGTATCGCGGTCGCAGTTGGTCCCGTGAAGCCGCCGCGGCGCGGCGAAATCTAGCGAGGTGATCCGAGAACGGTCACGTGGGGGAACAGATCGTGGCCGAAGGCGAGGCGGCACATGAGCGCTCGGGTTTGCGGGCAGGGGACACCGTGGACTCGGCCGGAGCCTCCGCGCATACTCCCGGCCTGGTTCTCTCCGTCACGCAGCGCCGGGAACACGGCCGGAAGGCGTGGATGTCCGTGCGGGGCCGCCAGCCGGAACCCCTCGCAAACAACGCCACCACAAGGCATGACCTCCATGGGAACGATGCGTCTCGTTCCAGCGTCCGTCGCCGACTATCGGGCCCTCGCCGAGTCACGGCTTCCACGCATGCTTTTCGACTACATCGATGGGGGCGCGTACGACGAAATGACCCTGACGGCAAATCGCGATGACTTTCGCGCGCTGCGTCTGCGGCAACGTGTGATGCGCGACGTCGCGAACGTCGACACCGGCACCAGGCTGCTCGGAAACGACGTTGCGCTCCCGGTGGTACTTGGCCCGGTGGGGCTGGCGGGAATGATGGCGCGTCGTGGCGAGGCGCAGGCGGTTCGCGCCGCCGAGGCGGCAGGCGTTCCATTCTGTCTGTCGACGGTGGGATTGTGTTCGCTCGAGGAAGTGCGTGCCGCCAGCACGCGGCCCTTCTGGTTTCAGCTCTACATGATGCGCGACCGCGGGTTCGTGCGTGCCCTGTTGCAGCGCGCACGGGCAGCAGGGGTCGAGACGCTCGTCTTCACGGTGGACCTGCCAGTGGTGGGTGCCCGCTATCGCGACGCGCGGAACGGGATGGGCGGCGGCCTGGGCGCCTGGTCACGACTCCGCAAGACGCTGAATTTCGCCCTCCACCCGCGCTGGGTCTGGAATGTGGCGTTAGGCGGGCGGCCGCTGGTCTTCGGCAATATCGCCGACCGGGTGGCCAGCGCGCGGAACGTCACCGACTTCCGCGGGTGGATCGATTCCCAGTTCGACCCGAGCGTCACCTGGCGCGACATCGAGTGGCTGCGCCACGAGTGGCCCGGCCCCATCGTCATCAAGGGGCTGCTCGACCCGGAGGACGCGCGTGGCGCCGCCGATGCCGGCGCCCAGGCGGTGGTGGTCTCGAACCACGGGGGGCGGCAGCTCGATTCCGCTCCGTCGGCGGTGTCCATGCTCCCGCGCGTGGTGGAGGCAGTCGGAGACCGGGTGGAGGTGCTGATGGACGGCGGCGTGCGCAGCGGTCAGGACATCGTCAAGGCGCTGGCCCTCGGGGCGCGAGGCGTGATGCTGGGCCGCGCCTGGGTCTGGGCGCTGGCGGCGCGCGGCCAGGCCGGTGTGCAGAACGTGCTGGCGCTGATGCGCAAGGAGATGGCGGTGACACTCGCGCTTACCGGCGTATGCCGCGCGACCGACCTCACGAGGGAGATCTTTCACGACGCGCCGCTGGCCTGACCAGCGCAGCCGATCACGCCTTCCGGCACTTCCGCCCCAGAGTACTGGCCACATTGCGGTTCGCGCGCAGTGCTGTGAGCGCGAGAGATGAGCGAGGAACCTCGTGCGACGCCGGGAGTCGATTGCCTGCTTTGTGTTCGCCAGCGCATGCTGGGGAGACCCGTCCGGCCCACGCCTGGTGGGAGCCGGCGATGCGATTCTGTTCATCGGCAACAGCTATACCTACCAGAACGACATTCCGGGCATCCTCCAGGCACTCGCCGATTCCGCGGGAGGCCCGCCGATCGCCGTCGAGACGGTGGCGTATCCGGATTTCGCCCTCATCGACCACTGGTACGGCGGCGATGCCAGGTCCGAGATCGGGAAGGGCGACTGGGAATTCGTCGTCCTGCAGCAGGGGTGGACGCCGGCCGGCGTATGTCGCGACACGCTTCGTCTGGCTACGCAGTTCTTCGATGCGGCCATCGAGCACGTGGGTGCGCGGACTGCCCTCTTCGAGGCCTGGGCGCCGGAGGCGCTGCCCGACCAGTTTCAGGGTTCGATCGAGTCGTATCGGATCGCCGCCGAAGATGTGGGGGGACTGCTCCTTCCCATTGCGGAAGCGTGGCTGGCGGTGCGGAATCGCAATCCCGGCATTGCGCTGTACTCCGATGGGCTGCACGCCAACGGTACCGGTGCGTATCTCACCGCCCTCGTCATGTACGCCCGGGTTCGCGGACGTTCCCCGGTCGGCCTGCCCGCGCGATTGCGCACACGGGCCGGCGCGCTGGTGAACATCCCGGGCGACGTGGCGAGCACGCTGCAGGAGGTGGCTGCCGACATCGGGCTGACGCCCACCACTCACGTGGATCCCACGGCACCCCCTGTGCTCACTTCCCGCTGTTAGGCACCCACGGTCTCAGGTCGTCGCGCGAAGTCGGCGGTGTCGAACGGGACCGCGCGCGGTGACGTTCCCGTGGCGGTTCGCTCATGGATTGCGCCACCAGGCCTCCGCGGTATCCAGCATGTCGCGATGCGTCAGGTCGAGATGCAGCGGCGTGACCGAGATGTATCCGTCGCGAATGGCCTGGAAGTCGGAGTCATCACTGCCCTGCCACGAAATCTCACCCCCGCCGATCCAGTAGATCTCCCGGCCCCAGGGATCACGCATGGGCTGGATCGAGTTGGAATACACGCGCCGGCCCAGCCGCGTCAGGCGGACACCGCGGATCTGGTCGGCGCCCACCGGAGGAAGGTTGATGTTGAACAGCGTGTCGCTCGGGAACCGCGGCAGACCGGTGAGATGTCGCAGGAGCGGGACCAGAATGTCGATCTGCTCTTCGAGACGCGTGGTGTCGGCGCGCAGATCGCCGCCGGCGAACGAGATCGCCACCGACGGAATCCCCAGGGCGAGTCCCTCCATCGCCGCCGCAACCGTCCCCGAGTAGAGCACGTCCTCGCCCATGTTCTGCCCATGATTGATCCCGCTGAGCACGAAGTCCGGACGTTCGGGCATGAGCGCTTCCACAGCCAGCATGACGCAGTCGGTCGGCGTGCCGTCCACCTGGAACCGGCCCTCGCCCCTGGCAATCGGACGCAGCGGGTGGTGGAGCGTCAACGAATGACTGGTGGCGCTCTGCTCCCGGTCGGGGGCGACGACCGTCACCTCGCCGATCCGACCGGCGGCCCGCACCAGGCAATCCAGCCCGTGGGCCAGGAATCCGTCGTCGTTGGTGCACAGGAAGCGCACCCTAACTCCCCGGCTCCCCGTTCGAGTTATCCGGCGGCGGCACCGGCGCCGCCCCATCGAGCACCCGGAGGGTCTCCGCCAACTGGCGTTCCAGTTCCGCCAGCGTCTCCACCGACAGCGCGTACCGTGCCTGACCGCGCAGGGTCCCGCTCTTGCGATGCTCATCGATCTTCTGTCGCGCACCGTCGATCGTGTACTTCTCGGTGTACAGAAGGTGCTTGACGAGCAGGACCAGCTCGATCTCCTTGCGCTGGTAGACGCGATTTCCGGACCGGTTCTTCGCCGGATTGAGAAAGCGGAACTGACTCTCCCAGTACCGCAGCACGTGCGGTTTGAGGTCGGTCAACTCGCACACCTCGCCTATCGAAAAGAACTCCTGCACCGGTTCGTCGCTCATTCGTCGCGCTCCGCACGCAGTTCACGGTTCATGAGGTCGCTCATGGCATCCCGAGCGTTCTGGTGCTCGAACAGCACCCGGTGGACAGCAATCGCGATGGGCATGTCCACGCCGCACCGCCGGGCCAGGGCCAGCGCGCTGCGCGTCGTGCGCACGCCTTCGGCAATGCTCTCGGTCGAGGCCATCACGTCGTCGAGCGGGCGCCCCCGTCCGACCTCCACCCCCAACGCCCGATTCCGGCTCAACGAGCCGGTGCACGTGAGCACCAGGTCCCCCAGTCCTGCCAGCCCGGCGAACGTCGATGCGCGCGCGCCTAGCGCAACACCCAGCCGCGTGATTTCGGCGAGCCCCCGCGTCACCAGCGCCGCGCGCGAGTTGAGACCGAGCTCGAGGCCTTCGGCAAGGCCGGTGGCGACCGCGATTACATTCTTCAGCGCGCCACCCAGCTCCACCCCCCGCACATCGTCGCTCGTGTAGACCCGGAACGTCGGTGTGCTCAGGATGTGCTGGACGAACTCGCGCGCGGCCCGGTCGCTCCCCGCGGCCACCACCGCCGTCGGATGCCCCCGGGCCACTTCGGCCGCGAAGCTCGGACCGGACACCGCCACCACCGCACGTCCCGGGAGTTCACTCGAGACCACGTCGGTCATCAACTGCAGCGTTTCGGGCTCGATGCCCTTCGTGGCCACGGTGAGCACCGCGGCACGCTCCACGTACGGCTTCGCCGCGCGCACCACACTTCGCAGGACGTGTGATGGCGCCACGAATACCACGATCCTGGCATCCGGCACTACCGACCCCATGACATCGGACGCGGTGACCGAGGCGTGAAGCGGAATCCCCGGAAGGAAGCGTGTGTTCACGTGACTCGCGTTGATGCTCGCCGCCACATCGGCCTCCCGCGCCCAGAGTCCGACGGAATGCCCGCTCCTGCCAAGCAGGTCTGCGAGCGCCGAACCCCAAGCGCCGCCGCCCATGACCACGCAACGCATCAGACGGGAGGCTTCCGTCCCAACCGGGGCTCGGCGCCGCGCATGAGACGGCCGATGTTCGAGCGGTGCGTCCAGTACATGAATGCGGCGACCAGCACCGAGACGCCAAACACGGGCCCGCGCGCGCCCTCTGTGACCGCGATCGCCACCGGCAACGCGGCCGCCGCGGTGAGCGAACTCAGCGAAATGATCCGCGTCGTGGCGAGAGCGAATGCGAATACCGCCACCGCGACCAGCAGGGCCAACGGGACCAGCGAGCCGAAGACCCCAGCCGCCGTTGCAATGCCCTTCCCGCCCCCTCGCCACAGCAGGAAGACCGGACGCACGTGACCGACGATGGCCGCGAGACCGTACGCCACCGCCCATTCCTGCGGCCTGGCGGTGGCGCCAAACAGCACTGGGAACCAGAGCACCGGAACGGCGCCCTTCGCGACGTCTGCGAGGAGTACGACTGCCGCCGCCGGCGCGCCCAGCGTGCGGTAGACATTCGTCGCGCCGAGGTTGCCGGAACCGTGCTTTCGCAAATCGATTCCCTTCAGCATTCGCCCGGCGAGATACGCAAAGGGGATCGACCCGAGCAGGTAGGCGACGACAATGCCGGCGATCGCCCGGCTCATGCGGCCCGCCGGCGGAGCACGATGCGCAGGGGATTGCCCGTAAACCCCCACGCCTCCCGGAATCCATTGTGCAGATAGCGCACATAGTGATCCGCGACGAGGTCGGGGTGGTTTCCGAACACTGCGAACGTGGGCGGCGCGACGTCAACCTGGGTGGCGTAGAGGAGTCTCACGTCGCGGCCTGCCGCCTGCGGCGGCTGTCTCCGCGCCAGCAGCTCGCCCAGCTGGTCGTTGACAGCGGGCGTGGCGATGCGCTTGGTGCGCTCGCGATCCACCTCGAGGACGAGGTCGAGAACGCGATTCACCCGCAGGCCGGTCTTGGCCGACGCAAAGAGAAAAGGCACGAACCTGAGAAACGGCGCCGTGCGCTCGCAGTGCTTCTGAAAGTGCGGCGCGCTCTTGTCGTCCTTTTCCACCAGGTCCCACTTGTTCACGACCAGCACCAGTCCGCACCCGGCTTCCCACGCCAGGGTTGCGATCCGCAGATCCTGGTTGTGAAGGCCCTCGGTCGCATCGATCAACAGGCAGCAGATATCAGCACGCTGAATTGCCCGTCGCGTCCGGAGACTGGAGTAGAACTCCACACCGTCCCGAAGATGCGACTGGCGCCGCAGACCCGCCGTATCGACGAACACGAACTCGTGACCGTGGTAGCGCATCGAGGTGTCGATGGCGTCGCGCGTCGTCCCTGCTTCCTCCGCGACCACCAGTCGTTCTTCGCCCAGCAAGCGGTTCACGAACGACGACTTCCCGACGTTGGGCCGCCCGATGACCGCAATCCGCAGAGCCGTCGCGGTGTCCTCGGGCGCATTCGCAATGCGCTCCACGATGGCGTCCAGGAGATCACCCGATTGAATGCCGTTGGCGGCTGACACCGGATGTGGATCGCCGGCTCCCAGGGCGTAGAACTCGTACCACGCCGGGTCGCTCGCATCGTCCACCTTGTTCGCAACCACCAGAAAGGGCTTCCCTGAGTCCCGCAGCAATTCGGCGATCCGCTCATCGATGGGATGCAGCCCCACGCGCGCGTCCGCGACCAGGAGCAGCAGGTCGCTCTCCTCCATCGCCTGCCGCACCTGACGCGCCACAGCATTCTCCAGCAGTCCCCGGTCATCGTCGGTAATTCCCCCTGTGTCGACCAGGAAGAACGCGCGCCCCGCCCACCGAACAGTGCCGAAGTGCCGGTCGCGCGTGGTGCCTGCCTCCTCGCTCACGATGGCGGCGTTCTCGCCGACCAGCCGATTGAACAGGGCCGACTTCCCCACGTTGGGCCGGCCGACGATGGCCACGACCGGAGTGCTCATGAGCGCGCGCGCATCGACGCCAGGTTTGTGCCCGCGTCTTCCTGGGCCAGCACGTCTACAAAGTCGTACGACGCACGCACGGGCATCGGCAGCGCCGCCTGGACGCTCAGGAACGTCTCGTCGTCGAGGAAGATCCCGTCATCATTCATCGATTCGGCCGGGATCAGTGCCAGATCGATGTCGGCTCGCTCACCCAGCGCGCGGCGAATGTCCGCGCCTGCCAGCAGGCCGGCGGTCGTGATGGTGGGCCCAAAGAGCGAGCTCTCGGTGACCAGCAGATCCAGCGTGGCTCCCATCGCGTCGGCCACGCCACGAAGGATCTCCGGCATGATGGACGCCATCGCCGTTCCGGTCACCACACCTATACGACGACCCGGCATCAACGGAAGCGTGGCGAGACCCTCGCGCACCTGGCGCCGCAAGGCCGCCACCGCCCCCACCCCATTCTCGATCTGCGGGAAGTCCCCGTAGTGGTCGGCATCAGGGAGGTCGCGCTGGGCCAGGAGATACAGCTCGTCGGATCCGAAGACCCAGCGCTGGCCCCGCGTCGCGGCGGCGCGTCCAGCCCAGCGGTGCACTGTGTCGAGAAGGCAACCGGCGTCAGCCGAGGACATCGGTGTGCCCGAGAAGAGGTGGTTGAAGTGCGTGAGTCCCACCGGCACGATCGCGACCGTCAACGCGGCCTCACCAAGCGCCCACAGGTCCGAGAGCGACTGTTCGAGCACCGCTCCATCGTTCAGCCCGGGCACGATCACCATCTGGCAATGAAACTGAATGCCGTGAATGGAGAGCCGCTCGAGCTGCTCGACGACGTTCGGAACTCGGGGATTGTTGAGCAGCGCGCGACGCACCTCCAGCGGCGTCGCGTGCACCGAGACGTACAGAGGCGACAACCGGTATTCGATGATGCGCGCCCAGTCACGCTCCTTCAGGTTGGAGAGCGTGGCGAAGTTGCCGTAGGCGAACGACAGCCGATAATCGTCGTCGCGGATGTACAGGTTCTTTCGCAGCCCCTTGGGAAGGCCTTCGATGAAGCAGAACTCGCAACGGTTGGCGCACCGGCGGACCGAAGGCGGCTCGAGCACGACTCCCATGGCCTCCCCTTCCGGACGCTCGATGTCGTACTCGATCTGCTCACCGCCCGGCAGTCGCGCCAGCACGACGAACGCGTCGTCCGCCGTGAGGAACTCCCAGTCGAGGAAGTCGTCGATGGTGCGGTCACCGACCGCCAGAAGCTCTGTTCCGGGCGTGATGCCGAGTTGATCGGCGATTGACCCGGGCAGAACGCGAGTGACCTTGGCCATGCACCCTGAGAGAGTCGAAACGGGGGAAGATCGCCTTGGCGAGCTTCCCCCAGCGATGCGGCGCACCGATCCGGCGCGAGGTTCAACCAAATTAGCAGCGGCCGTCCTCGAAATCAAGCAATGAGAAGCACTTTGACCAGCTCACCTCAGTAGAGTTGTGAAACGAAAGCGGCGCCGTCGAATGGCGGCGCCGCTTCATCCACAGCCGTGCAGCTGCCGGTCAGGCAATGGGGCCGTATCTGAAGGCGATCACACCCGGCTTCCCGCTGACCTCGACCTTGAACGACTTCTGTCCCTTGGCCGCGACGCCCTGTACCGACACCTCCTGCGTGTCCAGCACCGTTCCGGACGCATCCAGAAACTCGAACTTGAGGGTGTAATTCTTGTCCTGGTCGGACAGGTTCTCGACGGTGCCGCCGAGCACGTGGTTGCCGTTGTCGTGCGAGAACAGGTTGAAGGTCACCTTGACGGTCGCATCGCTGAACTTGGTGTAGGTCTCCATCAGTTCCTTGTTCGCGTCGTCCCAGGCCTTTGTGGCGGCCTCCGTGTTCCCCCCCGGCTTGTCGCGCTCGGCCTTCAAGTCCTTGGCGCGCGCCTGCCAGTATCGCGCCCAGAGTTTGTAGTTCTCCGGGTTGGCCGGATCCACCGCCACGAGCCGCTCGAGTACGGGCGGCATCTTGTCGAGCTGACCGAGCGCGTCGTAGGTGGCGGCGAGGTTGAAGAGCCCGTCCCGGGAGTACGGGTTCTTCTTCAGCCCGGCCTCGAAGAGGGTTGCGGCAACGTCGTTCTTATCCGCCTGAAAGGCGCCCACCCCGGCCTCCAGCAGCTGCTGGTCCGAGTACTTGTCCGGATTGGTGAGCATGTCGTTGAACAGCTGCCGGGCCGCCTCCTCGTCGCCCGACATCAACTGCGCCCGCGAGATCGCCGACTGGAGCTTGGGGTCGTCCGGACCATCTTTCTGGAAGTCCTGCAGGAAGGCCACCTCGTCCTGCAGCATCTTCTTCCGCGCGTCCGCTTCGAGCGACTGAGCCTGCAGCGTCATGAGTTGCGCAACGAGCATCACCGTGTTCTTGCGCTCGTCCACCAACGAGGTATCACCCTTGGTCAGGTCCACCATCTTCCGGAACGACTGGATCGCCGCGGGATAATCGTCCTTGGACTGCTGCACGTTGCCCAGAATGTTGTACGCGATATACGAGAGCTTGTAACCGTCGTACAGCATCAGGGCGCGCTTGGTGAGGACGAAGGCCGAGTCCAGTTGCTGGCCATTGTAGGTGTTGACGGCCTCATTGACGATCGCCGCGTAAGCGCGGCGGCGGGGTTCCTCGGTTTCGTCCTTGCACGCCGGTATTGCCGCTTCCACAGCATCGAAGGCCGAGTCGGCCCGCGCGAGCAGGTCGATCGTCGCCGCCGAATCCGAGAGGTACCCGATCTCCGCGCCCTTCGCCGTGGGCGACTGGTCGGGGAGCAGCGCCAGATCTACCAGCGCCCGTCCGAGCAGCATGTTCGCGGCATTCGGGTTGCTCTTGACCTTCTCCGGATCCTTGGTCAGCGACGTCACGGCCTTGATGAAATTCTTCCGCTTGTCTTCGGGCTGGCCGAGGAGCTCGAAGCGCTTGAGCGCGCCTTCGGCGTCCTTCACCTGTCCGGGGCGGCCGTAGTCGATCTTGCATTCCTCTTGCGCCGCGGCGGGTCCCGGGGACGCCGCGATGAGCAGAGCGATGAGGGGGATTGCCTGAAGAGACTTCATGACGTTCTCCTGAGGGTGAGGCAGCGCCAGTTGACAGCGGTAGTGGGGTACCCGAGGCGGTTAGGCACGTTCCGCCTCGGCGAGGGCAAGCGAAGCGATATCGGCAAGCGCGCGACCGGTGGCCTGCGCAACGGCGCGCAGGTCGTCGAACTCGGCCTTGCTGCGAAGCGCACCGTCGGGAAGGGTGGCAGTCTTGACGCGAACCGTGTGACCCAGCACGGTGACGCGGCGCTCTTCACGGAGCAGCGCCCGGCGCATCACTGCCGTACGCCTAACGCCGATGGTCGTGGTGGACGAGAACAGGAGCGCCTCCAGGTCTGCCACATTCGGCTCCCGGCACAGCACCTCGAGACGCGCTCCGAGCCGACCCTTCTTCATTTGTACGGCCCAGGTGGTCACGTCGAGCGCCCCGTGCCGTCGCAGCAGCTCCGCGGCATCGGCCAGGTGTTCCGCGGTCATATCGTCCACGTCGGTGGCGAGCATCGTCAGATCCTCGATCTCCCCGTCCCGCGACGGCTCCGATTCCGCCAGGATGAGGCGCAGGGCATTCGCTCGCCCCGGAAGGTCCTTCGTCCCCGCTCCGTAGCCGCTCCGTCGCACCACGAACCGCCCGGGGGGCGCACCGAGCGATAGCACGCGAGCCAGTGCCGCCCCGGTGGGCGTCACCAGCTCACCCGCGCCTTCCGGGCCGGGCCGAACCGCCATTCCCTCGAGCAGCTTCAGGGTCGCCGGAGCGGGCACCGGCAGAATTCCGTGTGCAGCGTGTACGAAGCCATCTCCCAGAGAAATTGTCCCACAGTAAACGCGCGAGACCGCCAGTTCGCTCAGCCCCCACACCGCGCCCATGACGTCGAGGATCGCATCCACCGCTCCCACTTCATGCAGATGAACGCGCTCGGCCGCCACACCGTGAATCGCCCCCTCGGCCTCGGCAATCGCAGCAAACGCGCGAACTGCCACCTCCTTCACTCCCTCCGGGGCCGACGTGGCCTGCACCAGTGCGCGAATCTCCTGGAGATGCCTCCCGTGAGGTTGCAGGGGAATCCGGAAGTCCACCTTCGTGCACGAAAGTTCGTTTTTTCGCACCGTGGAGATTTCTACCGCGACGTCGTTCAGTCCGAGGCGACCCGGCAGGGCCCGAAGCCATTCGGGATCGAGTCCAACGGCAACCAAGGCACCAAGGGTCATGTCTCCCGAGATGCCGCTGAATGGATCGAGAATGGCGATCGGCACGGCTCCTAAAACTATAGTGTTCCGCCGCTCCGGTGCCAGCCTATCGTCTTCCAGCTACGAGCGATACGACGCACCGCTCCCGGTGTTGTACACGACCACCTCGGCGTTACCAGGAATGCGCCCCTCTTTTGCCAGGCGCCGGGCGACCGCCAGGGCACACCCGCCCTCGGGAGCTGCATCGATTCCAGACATCGCCGCCAAGTGCATCGTCGTCCCTCGAATCTCATCCTCGTCGGCACTCTCTGCGTCGCCCTGCGTCGCCCGAATGGCGCGCAAAACCAGCCGATCGCCCAGCGGGCCGGGAACCCGCAACCCAGCCGCATGGGTCGAGGGATTCTCCCAAGGCGTCGCTCGGTCCGCCCCGTCGCGGAGCGCACGCACCAGTGGCGCGCATCCCGCCGCCTGCGCCACTACGATCCTCGGCAACGGCACTGCACGATCCAGCCAGCCCCATTCCTGCATCTCGCCGAACGCCTTCCACATGCCAATCACTCCTTCACCACCACCGGTGGGGTAGACGACGACATCCGGAAGGCGCCAGCCCAGTTGCTCGGCGAGTTCGAGGCCCAGGGACTTGTTCCCTTCCGCGCGATACGGCTCGCGCAGCGTCGCGACGTTGAAGTAGCCGCTTTCCGTTGCGAACTGGACCGACAGTCTTCCCGCGTCACCGATGTGTCCGTCGACCGTCGTCAGCTCCACTCCCATGGCGCGAATCGTGTCGAGGATGGGCCGCGGTGTGGTCGCCGGCGCAAAAACGTGCACCGGAAGCCCCGCGGCTGCGCCGTACGCCGCCAGCGCCGCACCGGCATTTCCCGCCGTTGGCACAACGAGTCCCGGGACCCCTCTGGCCTTCGCGCGCGTGACCGCGGCGCTGAGCCCGCGCGCCTTGAACGAGGCAGTGGGGTTGACCCCCTCGTCCTTGACCCAGAGCCTGCGCACTCCCAGCTCGCGAGCCAACTGGGGAAGTTCGATCAACGGTGTGGCACCTTCGCCGAGAGAAACAGGAGCCTCTCCGTCCTTGAGAGGAAGCGAATTTGCATACCGCCACATGTCCCACCGCGGCAGAATGGCATCGCGCGACGGCGCCGGCGACGTGAATCGTGCCAGAAAGGGCTGGCCGCACTTGGGGCAGAGACCCATGGGAGCGTCCTGCCGCTCCTCATGGTCACACGACGAGCAGACGAGGGTCCACGTGGTCACTGTTCTTCGGTCTCCGACTGGGCTGCGAAGGATTGAGCGGCTTCGTCGCTCGACGGCGGCGAGCCGCTTTCGTGATCGGCCGGTGCGACGCGGTCGGATGAATGCAACACGTTGAGAAGCCGCTGGGCGCTCGTGTGTGAGAATCCCGGTAGCGCCGCGATGGCATCCGGATCGGCTCCCCGCACGCCCGCCAGACTCCCGAACGCGCTGAGAAGGGCCCGTCGCTTCTTTGGGCCGATGCCAGGGATCTCGAGCAGTTTCGACGTGAGCGTCCGAGTGCTTCTCCGCGCGCGATTGAAAGTCACGGCGAATCGGTGGGCCTCGTCGCGCGCCTGCTGGAGCAGTCGGAGCGCCGGCGAGCGCCGCGGGAGCCGGAGTGAGTCGCTGCGCCCCGGAACAAAGACCTCTTCTTCGCGCTTGGCGAGGCTCGCCAGGGGCCGCTCCTCCAGCCCGACCGCAGTGAGGGCTTCGAGGGCGGCCGAGAGCTGCCCCCTGCCCCCATCCACGACGATCAGGTCGGGCAGCGACTGCTTCTCGTCGATCCGGCGACGGAAGTACCGCTCCACCACCTCGCGCATTGCGGCAAAATCATCCGCGCCTTCCACTGTGCGCACCTTGTACTTGCGGTATTCGGACCGTTTCGGACGGCCGTTCTCGAACCAGACGCAGGATCCCACGGTATCCGTCCCGTGCGCGGTGGAGATGTCGAAGCACACCAGACTTCGCGGAACGCGCTGGAGCCCCAGCTCGCGCTGCAACTCGTACACCGGGTTGCTGGCCCGCTCCTCCGCTTCCGATGACGCGAGCTTGAACTCTTCCAGCAGGTGGCGGGCGTTCTGCTCGGCGAGATCCACCAGCTCTCGTCGCGGCCCTCGTTGCGGGATCCTGATCGTCGTGGGCCGCAGGGAAGTCTCGATCAGTGCCCGGTCGTCGAAATCCAGGGGAACGAGGAGTTCCGGGGCACGATCGGAGTCGGTCAGGTAGCCGCGAACCAGAAACGCCGAGAGAATGTCTGCCTCGCTCTCGCCTTCCACGAACTGCAGGAACCGCTGGTCTCTCGCAAGGAGCTTGCCGCCGCGAATCCGGAGGATCGTCAGGCAGGCGTCGTCACCGTCTCTCGCGAGACCGATGACGTCGCGGTCGCCGCCTTCCACCTGCAGCACCACGGTCGGTTCTTCCATTCGTTCCAGGTGCACCAACGCGTCGCGGAGCTTCGCGGCACGCTCGAAGTCCAGCCGTTGCGAAGCGGATTCCATGCGCTCGCGGACTCGGCGCACGACCTCGTCCGTCCGGCCGTCGAGAAACAGCACTACTTCGTCGATCATCGCCCGGTAGTCGGCGCTGGTTTGCAGACCGACGCAGGGCGCCATGCAGCGCCCAATGTGGTAATCGAGACACGGGCGCTCTGGCGCATCACCGGGCAACGCGTAGTGGCAGGATCGCACGGTAAAAATGCGCCGCACCACGTTGAGCGCGCGACGCATGGCACCGACATCGGTATACGGACCGAAGTACCGCGCGCCGTCGCCCACGAATTGGCGGGTGACGATCACGCGGGGGAACGGCTCCTGGACGGTCACTTTGATGTATGGGTATGACTTGTCGTCGCGCAGCTGGATGTTGAAGCGCGGCCGGTATTCCTTGATGAGATTGTTCTCGAGAATGAGTGCGTGGGCCTCACTCGGCACCACAATGGTGTCGACATCGCACACGAGGCGTACGAGCGCCTCGGTCTTGACGCTACCCTCCTGATCGGCGGTGAAGTAACTGCGCACTCGCGAGCGCAGACGTTTTGCTTTCCCCACATAGAGCACGCGACTCTCGCGGTCCTTCCACAGATACACGCCGGGCGACTCCGGAAGGTGCCGGAGCTTGGTTTCCACGGACTCGGGAATCGCACGCATGATGAAATTTACGTGCGCGTCGGAGATGGCGGCGGCCCGCGCCGGGTCCGGGGCGGGTGGCCGAACGGTGGATGCCCGGCGATCGCTTGCCGGATCGGAGCGGCGCACGGCACGCCGCTACGAGGCCGCGAAAGCGCAGCCTCGGCGCATCAACGTCTCCTGGCTCCGGCGATCCGGCGAACCCGCTGTCCCAGCTGGCGCGCTTCGGGAACACCGAGCCACCAGGTGACCATCAGGTACACGACGGTGAAGAGGGCGATGAGCAGCGCCGAGCGCACCATGGCAGGCACATGCAGCGGAAGCCAGCGGGCCGCGAACGACACCGCGGCGGCCGTCGCCGCGCCGGCCCACAGCATACCCAGGCCGCGCCACGAGAGCGCGGCCATGCCGATTCGCCGCGTCAGCGCGCGCCGAAGCAGCGTGAACTCGACCCATCCCGCCAGTCCGGAAGCCAGCGTGATGCCGGCCACACCCCATTGCACATCGATCCCCAATGCGCGTGGGCCGAGCAACGACAGCGTGGCGCCGAGCGCAATGGAGATCGTCACGCGTGCCGCCGCAAACCGAAGCGGCGTGCGCGCGTCGTGGAGGGCGTAGAAGGCTGACGAATAGAGCCTCCCCAACCCGGACGCCACCAGTCCAACGGCCGCTCCCGCGAGAACGGCCCAGACCCACCGCGCCTCGGCCGCTCCAAAGCGCCCGCCTCGATAGATAAAGCCGGCCACTTCGTCCCCGAGCGTCAGAAAGCCCGTGGCCGACGGCACGACGAAGAACGCGATCCGGGCCAGCGCCGTTTCCACCCGCGCGCGCAGCACGCGCGTCACGTCGCCCTGGAGCCCGGCCACGCTGGACATCGCGGGCAGTTCGGCCGCTGACACCGCCATGCCGAACAGGCTTATCGGCAGCATGTAGATCACCTGTGCGTATGTCAGCGCGGTGATCGCGCCCTCGCCCAGGAAACCGGCGAGGAACGCGTCGGAGTACCCGCTGATGCTCGTCACGCCCCGCCCCAGGAACACCGGGACGAAGTTGCGCACTACGGTCTTCACGTGGGACGAGTGGCGTCCCCAATGCAGTCGGAATGCCCCGAGCAGCGCCCGCGCCGAAGGCACCTGCACGGCGAATTGCAGCAGCGCCCCGACCACCGAACCCCAGGCCAGCAACCAGACGAGCCGCGTGTCGTTGGTGTGCCCTCCGAACACGAGCAGCGTGACGATCATCGCCAGGTTCCAGAACACGCCGGACACATACGACAGGAAGAAGCGCCCGTGGCTGTTGAGGACGCCGAGCGTCCAGGCGCCGAGCACGAACAGCGCGGCCCCCGGGAACAACACGCGCATGAGCCGCACGGTCAGCTCGCGCTTTGGTCCGCTCCACGACGGCACGATGAGCGTGACGAGCACCGGCGCGAGGGCGATGCCGATGAGCACCAGCAGGGACGTCGCCAGGAGCAGGAGCGTCAGGACCGCGCCGGCCACCTCGCGTCGCCCGGCGTCGTCGCCGCGACTGCGGAGCCGCGCGTAGACCGGAATGAAGGACGCCGACAACACCCCCTCTCCAAACAGGTTCTGCAGGATGTTCGGAATGCGGAAGGCCGCGTTGAAGGCATCGGTGATGTCCGAGGTACCCAGGTATTGGGCGAAGATGCGCTGCCTGACGAGTCCGAAGATCCGGCTCAGCAGGATCCCGGCGGCGACCAATGACGCCGCTTTCCCACCTGAGGGAAGCGACGAGCCTTCCGGATCGACCTGGTCCGTCGCGGTGTAGCCGTCGGTCATCGACGCGCCGGTACGGCCGCCTCACCGGTCACCAGGCCTCGCGCGTGCTCCCGCGCCGCCTCGGTCATCCGGTCGAGCAGTGGGAGGCCGTAGCGCGCCAGCAGCGGGATCAGATTGAGGGCGCGTTCCTGACGAATCCCTCCGGGGTAGAGTGCCCCCCGCACCGTACCGAGCTCGGTCATCATCTCCGACTGGCGTCGTTTCACGGCGGCTGTCATGCGCCGTTCGAAGCGGGAAAGCCGCCATTCCACGCCGCGCTCGATCGCGTCGACCGTCGACGGCGCCATCCTCACGTCGCCGTCGCCCGCCAGCGCGGAGCGGACGCTCTCCACGCCCGCCGTGAGCGCGGCGCGCAGGTCGGCGAGCGCCCGCGCGCCGCGCTCCGGCCAGCGCGCCCGCGCCAGACGCGTCTCGACGGCGTCGGGCGCCGCGAAGTCTTCGGGCGACACGCCATGACGCTGCAGGAGTTCCGCCACATGCGGCTCGATGATGGTGACGCTCCACCGTGGCAGTGCCAGCGGCCGGGGCACGTTCAGCACATCGGCTACGGCGCTGACCTGCGCGAAGTAGGCGAGCTCACCCGGACCGGCGAGATAGGCCACCGTCGGCAGCAGCGTCCGCTCCAGCACCGGCCGAAGCAGCACGTTAGGCGACAGGCCTTCGGCCGCCGGGTCGACGGCCACACTCGGGGCCCGGCCCACGGAGACCCGCCGCTTGGACGCGCCGTTCCGCTCGAACACGAGGGAGAGGCCCGCGACGTCGGGAACCTGCGGCTCGAAGCCGGCGGCCCGGATCGCCGCGCCACGATCGTGCAAGGCCGACTCCAGTCCGGCAGCCCGGTCGAGGGCACGAGCCAGCAGGGGGCGCGCCGCCGCCACGACGTCACGGTGCGATGCATCGAGCACGGCGATTCCCAATGGCTCGAGCAGCTCTCGCAGCAGCGCGACGTACGCCCCCCCGATGGTGGCGTCGGCGCGGTAGGCGCGCCGCACCGCATCCAGCGGGCGCGGGTCGACCGCCGATCCGGCGGCACGTTCCAGATCGGCCACCAATGACGAGACATCGCCCAGCGGAATCTCGGCGAGGGGGAGCCGATCCGTCGCCTGGCGATGCAACGCCAGGCGTTGCGCGCCCCCGGGAAGCGACACCATCGTCCAAGAGGACTCGAGGAAGTCGGTGTCATCCGTGGCCGCCCAGAACACGGGCGCCACCGGCCGGCCCGTTGCCACCTCCAGTTCGTTGGCCAGCGCCAGCGCCGACAGGGCCTTCGCCCATGTGTACAACGGCCCCCCGAACAGCCCCGGCTGCTGCCCGGTGGTCACCACCACGCCAGCACCTCCGGCCGCTCGCGTTAGGCGGTCGCGCGCGGCGCCGCCGGTGTCGAGAGCGCCGGCCAGCGCGTCGAACCATCCGGGCGGCACGCTGGCCCGCACGTCGGCGCCCCGCGCCTGCCATTCCTCCCCGGTCGCCGGCCCCCGAACGAGCCACTCCGACGCCAACGCCCCCTCGGTGGCCCGCCGCGCCAGCGGCGGCCCACCGAGGGGCTCCGTCACGAGCTGGGGCGCGGGCTCCGGCATGGGCAGGGAAGATAACTCACTTGTGATAGGGCTCGCCGCGCAGGATCGTCCCGGCGCGATACAGCTGCTCGGCCAGCACCAGTCGCGCAAGTTCGTGGGAGAGCGTCCACGGCGCCAGCGCCAGCAGTCGCGCGGCGCGCGCTCGTATCGCGTCGTCCAGGCCGTGGGCCCCACCGATCACCAGATCCACGTCTGCAGCGCGTTCACGGAGCTGCTGCAACCATCGGGCAAACGGGATCGAGGCCAGACGCTCTCCGCGTTCGTCGCAGGCGACAAGAGTTGGCGCGCGCAGATGGGCAGCGATCCGTTCGCCTTCGCGGCGTCGCGCCTCGGAGGCGGACACCGCCCGGGACGGCTCGCCGCGCAGCGCGACGACCTCGAGCGGCCAGTAGCGCGCCGCTCGCGTCTCGAACGCGCCGATCGCGGCCGTCAGACCCTGGTCGCGGGAACGACCCACGACGATCAGACGGAATTTCATCGCGTTGCGGGATGCCCGCGAACCGGCGGGTCGCGCCGCCCCGCCCGGTCTTCAACGCGCCCCCGTCCACTCCGGCACCCGTCGCTCGTGATCCCGCGACCGCAGCACGCCGCGACCCCGGCGGCGATCACGCCGTGCCGGCTGTCCGCGACGGGGGCCCGTCTGGTTTCGTCCTCACGTCGCCGTTAGGCATAGATGCCGCGCAACCGGTGCACGGTGGCCACCCGGCTGATGGACAGCATGTACGCGGCGGTGCGCATGTTCACCTTGTGCTGGCGCGATAATTCCAGGACATCCCGGAATCCGTGCACAATGATGTCCCGCAGCCGCTCGTTGACGGTGTCCTCGCTCCAGAAGTAGCCGCCCCGGTCCTGGACCCACTCGAAGTACGATACCGTCACGCCGCCGGCATTGGCCAGGATGTCGGGAATGACGAACACGCCCTTTTCATCGAGGATCGAATCGGCCGCGGCGGTGGTCGGGCCGTTGGCCCCTTCGCAGATGATCTTGGCGCGAATCCTGGGCGCGTTCTTGGTCGTGATGACGTTCTCCAGTGCCGCCGGCACGAGCACATCCACGTCCAGCACCAGCAGCTCCTCGTTGGTGAGGCGCTGGGCCTTGAGGTATCCCTCGAGCGTCTTGTTGTGGCGCACGTGCGCGATGACGTCGTCGACATCCAGGCCGTTCGGATTGTATATCGCGCCCGTGCGGTCGCTGACCGCGACGACCTTGCACCCTTCGCGCGCCAGCAGCTGCGCCGTGACCGACCCCACGTTGCCGAATCCCTGCACGGCCACCGAGGTGCCCCGCACGCTCATGCCGAGATGCGAGAGCGCCTCCTTGGTCACCAGCATGCATCCCCGGCCCGTTGCCTCGCGCCGGCCCAGCGATCCCCCCATCTCGACCGGCTTCCCCGTCACCACCGAGGTGACGGTGTGTCGCACGTGCATCGAGTACGTGTCCATGATCCAGGCCATGACGCGCTCGTTCGTGTTCACGTCCGGCGCCGGAACGTCCGAGTCGGGCCCCAGCGTGGTGATGATCCCGGTCGTAAAGCGCCGCGTCAGGCGCTCGAGCTCCACGACACTCATCTTCAGCGGGTCACAGATCACCCCACCCTTCGAGCCCCCGAACGGCACGTTCACCACCGCGCACTTCCACGTCATCCACGCCGCCAGGGCCGTGACCTCGTCCAGCGTCACGTTCAGGTCGAAGCGTATGCCGCCCTTGGCCGGGCCGCGGGACGTGTTGTAGAGCACGCGGATGCCCGTGAATACCTCGATCTCCCCGTTGTCCATCATCACCGGACAGGCCACGATGATCTGCTTCTCCGGCTTCCGCAGCACCTTGTACAGCCCGGGCTCGAGGTCCAGCAGCTCGGCGGCGCGATCGAAGCGCAGCATCATCGCCTCGAACGGATTCTCCTCGTTCAGAAACCGGTCCTTGTCAGGCTGCACAATCGCGTCGGTGGGAAGCCGCAGGTCGGTAGTCATGTCGGTCGCTCTCACGCGCCGGAGCTCAGCCGGCGGTTATTGGTGTCGTCAGGCGCCGCGCGTCGAGCAGCCGGTCCAGCAGGGCATCGATCAACTCGCTGCCCCGCTCGACCTCAACGCGCTGTGAAAAATACCAGAGCCCGGGAGCTTGGCGAGGCCAGAGATCCCCCAGCTTGACCGCGTCCTTCAGGGTGCATACCACCCGGTCAACAGCCTCGGCGCGACTGGCCAGGCGCTTGATCTCAGTGGCCGTGTATTGATGGTGATCCGGAAACCACTCCGGTTCCGAAACGGCGCCCGCCGCCTCCACCTGCCGCGCCAACGCCTGTGGGTCCCCGACCCCGGCCACCAGCAGCACCCGCTCGCCTCGCAGGCGCTCGACCGCCAGCCGTCGCATCCCGTGCACCTCGCACAACACGCCGAGTCGGAGCGCGATCACCGCGCCCGCACCGGTACGCGTCAGCGAAGCCAGCCGTTCCGCCAGCACCGCAGCATCACCTGCCGCCGCTGCCTTACGAGTGACCACCACCAGGGTGGCGCGCCGCAGCGACACGATCGGCTCACGCCACGGACCCGCCGGCAGCAGGCGTATCGGCTCGCGCCAGCGATCGGCGCTGACGAGCACGATGTCCTCGTCGCGCGCCGCGCGCCGGTGCTGAAAGCCGTCGTCGAGCACGGCAATATCGGCCCCCGCGGCGTGGGCCCGCGCGACCCCCCGAACCCGGTCCCCACTCACCACGATCGGAATCGTGGGATTCAGCTGCCGATGAACGGCGGTCTCGTCGGCGCCATAGCCCCGGAGCACAATGGCCGGATTCGCATCGCGCGCACGTAGTGCGCCCGCAACCCACGCCGCAATCGGAGTCTTTCCCGTACCTCCCACCGAGAGATTCCCGACGCAGACCGTTGGGAGGTCCACGCGTCGTTGTACCAGGAAACCCCGGTCGAACAGGGTGTTGCGTACGGCCATCACCACCCGGTACGCCGTCGCTGCCGGCGCCAGGCCAACCCGGGCCACCCGAGCGCCGCGTCCCTCGCCGAACCACACGCGATCGCCGGTCATTCGGCCGCTCCGGCCTGTCGCGACAGTTGCCTCATCAGCTGGGCGAACCGCGGCGCCTCACGCTCGGCGTCTCGCACGGTGGCCGCACGAACGACCTCTGGCTCGCTGTATCCCACCGTGATGCGCGCGAACGGTTTCGGGATCACGAACCGATCCCACGTGCGCAGATGCCAGCCCCGCGAGGCGTTGGCTCGCACGCACACCAGCGGCGCCCCCGAACGCTGCGCGATGGCCAACGTGCCGGGAGCGAATTCGTGGCGCGGTCCGCGCGGTCCGTCCGGTGTGATAGCCACCTCCCGGCGTGCCTCCAGGACCTGCACGATTTCGAGCACCGCGCGCACACCGCCCCGCGACGTCGAGCCGCGAACCGCTTCGTAGCCAAGCGATCGCGCGATCCGCGCTATGATCTCGCCGTCCGAGTGTTGACTGATCAGCACGCTCATGTGCTCGCGGCGATGGAGCCAGAGCAGCGGGAGCAGTTCTCCGTGCCACAGCGCAAACAGGATCGGCCTTCCCTGCATCCGGAGTTCCTCGACATTCTCCCGGTTCCGGAGTCGATATCGCCACGTCAGGCCCAGCAGCCGAACCAGAATGGAGCCGGCGCCGGCCGCGAACGCCACGCGGAGCCTCCGCCCCATCCGGCGCGAGCGGTCGACAGTCACGCCGGCGCCAGATCGGAGACAATCGACGCCACGCGACCGGCCGCACCAGGAGCCCCCAGGCGACTGCGCACTTCGGCCAGAGCCTGGACCATCCGCGACCTTTCCTGACTCCCGGAATCGAGTAGCGGCGCCAGCGCTTCTGCGACCGCCGATGGCTCAAGCGCCTGCTGCACGAATTCACGCGCCACTTCGCGCCCGGCCACGACGTTGACGAGTCCGATGTGAGGAATGCGGACCACGCGACGCGCGATGGCGTGGGTCCAGGGGCTGGTTCGGTACGCCACCACCATCGGGCAACCCGCGACCGCCGCCTCCAGGGTCGTCGTGCCACTCTTGCACAAGGCGGCATCGGCTGCGCGCAGAAGCAAGAGCGACGCATCCCGCACTTGCGGATACGGGCACCGCGCGGTGTCGAGCTCCACACCGGGCGCCGCGGAGACCAGCACGCGAAGTCCCGCGTACCGCTGCTCGAGCAGGCGTGCCGCCGCCACGAAGTCCGCGAGGTGCCGGTCGATCTCCTGCCGTCGGCTTCCGGGGAACAGCGCGAGGACCCGCTCGCGCGCACCAAGGCCGAGCGCCGCACGCGCCTCGTCGCGGCCCGGAAGCTCGCGCGCACTGTCCAGCAGGGGATGCCCCACGAAGGTAGCGTCGATTCCGTGCGCCCGCAGCAGTTCCTCCTCGAATGGCAGAATGACGGCAGCCCGCGTGATGCGCCGCGCGAGTTTGGGCAGCCGGCCCGAGCCCCACGCCCACACCTGCGGCGTGATGTAGTACAGCACCGGCACACCGGCCCGACGTGCCGCCGACGCAAGGCGCATGTTGAAGCCCGGATAGTCGATTGTCACGAGCGCCGCCACGCTGCCGCTCTGCAGCCGTCGGGTCAGCGCTTTGAGCAGGGCGAAGTGATGCGGCAGTCCGCGGAGCACTTCCACGAAGCCCATCACGGCCATCTGGTCCGTGTGCTCGAGAAGCTTCACGCCGGCTTGCGACATGCCCCGTCCGCCCACACCCACCAGGGAAAGATCGGGCCGCGACCGGCGCAGCGCTTCAGCCAGCGCGGCCGCGTGAAGGTCGCCGGAAGCCTCTCCGGCGACGAGCAGAACCTCACGCACCGCCCGCTCCGGCGACGGTCGATCCGGCCACGGCGGGCAGCGTACGTTCGATTTCCTCCTGGATGCGGAGCGCCACCGCCAGAGCCTCGCGACCCGCCGTCCCTGACACCGAGACCCTGGCGCGACCCTGCACCGCCGACACGAAGCTTTCGAATTCCAGACGCAGCGGCTCTCCATCGGGGGCTTGCAGCGGAATGCGCTCCACGAAGGCCTCGATCTGCAGGGGTGCTTGCGCCAGCGTCGCGAAATCCAGGTCCCCCTTCATCCGGTAGAACTCCCCGGCTCCGGTCGCCAGGTCGAGGGACAGGTAGCCACTCTTCTGGAAGATCCGGATCTTGCGCATGCGCTCGCGCGAGACGCGGCTGGCCGTGATGTTGGCGACCGCTCCGCCCAGGAAAGTGATCCGCGCGTTGGCGATGTCGACGAACGGTGTCAGGACCGGTACGCCCACAGCCGACACGTCCCGGACGCCGTCTCCGACCAGGGTGAGGATCAGATCGATGTCGTGAATCATGAGGTCGAGCACCACCGCCACATCCGCACCGCGGGGAGAAAACGGCGCCAATCGGTCGCTCTCGATGAACCGCGGCTGGTCCACGAACGGCAGGGCCGCACGGATGGCGCGATTGAAGCGCTCGACGTGCCCGGTCTGCACCAGCGCGCCGGTCCGGGCGGCAATCGCGAGCAGGGCATCCGCCTCGTCGAGAGTCGCCGTCAAGGGCTTCTCGATCAGCACGTGCTTCCCGTGCTCGAGCGCCGCGCGCGCGACCGCGAAATGCGCCGGCGTGGGCACCACCACCGTGAGGGCGTCGCAGGCGTGAATCAGCTGCAGGGGGTCTTCGAAGGCGCGCACGCCAAGATCGGCCGCGACCTCCGCGGCGCGCGCCGGGCGCCGGTCGTGAAACCCCACCAGCTCCACCTCTTCGAAATCCCGGAGAATGCGAACGTGGTGGAAGCCGAGGGCCCCAGCCCCCACTACGCCGATCCGGACTGGTGGCGCGCTCAGATGACCACTCCGCGTCCGCTCTCTTCGAGGAACCGGAGAAAATGCGCCACCTCCGGAAACGGCTGCAGCTCCGATCGCGCACGTTCGAGCGCCTGCGAGACGTTCAGCTCCGAGCGGAAGAACAGCCGGTAGGCGCGCTTCAGCTCGCGAATGACCGCGTCGTCGAAACCGCTCCGCTGCAGACCAATGCTGTTCAGGCCGTACAACTTCACCGGATTCCCCACCGCCTTCAGAAAGGGCGGCACGTCTTTCGCCACCCGCGAGCAGCCGCCCACGAACGAGTGTTTGCCGATCTTCACGAACTGATGCACTGCCACCAGACCCGAGAGGATCGCGCGGTCTTCGATCGTCACGTGACCGGCCAGCTGGGTTCCATTGGAGATGATGACGCCGTCGCCGATGTGGCAGTCGTGGGCGAGGTGGACGTACGTCATCAGAAAGCAGTGCTTGCCGACCGTCGTCCGAAAGGATTCCGTTGTGCCGCGGTTGATGGTCGCGTACTCGCGAATGCGTGTTCCCTCCCCGATTTCCACCCAGGTCTCCTCGCCGTCGTATTTGAGATCCTGGGGATCACCGCCCAGGATGCTGCCGATCCCTACCGTGACGCCGGCCGCCAGTTTCACGTTGCGCTGCAGAACGGCGCGGCTCTCGAGCACGCAGCCCGCCTCCACTTCACACCCGTCGCCCACAATGGCGTACGGTCCGATGCGCACGCCGTCGGCCAGCTGCGCGTTAGGCGAGACGATCGCGGTGGGATGGATCTCGGCGGTCATTTGTCCCGCAGCATGGCCGACATCTCGGCCTCGGCAACGATGTTGCCGTCCACCCGTGCCACGCCCTTGAGTCGCGCGGCGATGCCGCGGATCTGCGTCAGCTCGACTTCGAACAGCAGCTGGTCGCCGGGGCGCACCGGACGCCGCCATTTCACGTTGTCCAGCGACGTGAAGTACACGACCTTCGTGGCGCGGTCCTTGACGCGACCCATCAGCACGTAGCCGCCCACCTGCGCCATCGCCTCGATGATCAGCACGCCCGGCATCACCGGATGCCCCGGGAAGTGCCCCTGGAAGAACGGTTCGTTGATGGTCACGTTCTTGATGCCGACGGCCCGCTTTCCGTCCTCCTGCTCGAGAATCCGGTCCACGAGCAGAAACGGATAGCGATGCGGCAACACCTTCATGATCTCTTCGATCCCCACCACGCTCGGCTCCTTCGCGGCACGACGCAGCAGCTGCCGCACCAGCGTCACAGTCCCCCGATGGCTCGGCCGGCGCGCGACAATGCGCGCCTGAAGCCGCTTTCCCGCAAGCGCCAGGTCCCCGATGCAGTCCATCGCCTTGTGGCGGACGAACTCGTCCGTCCACCGCAGCGTGTTGTCCACCACGCCGGAATCGTCCAGCAGGAGTGCGTTGGTGGTCGACGCCCCCTGAATCAACCCACGTGCCCGCAGCACGTCGACCTCATCGGCAAAGCCGAACGTTCTCGCGTCGGCAAGCTCGCGCACGAACGTCTCCGGCGTGATCACCCACCGCCCACGCTGCACGCCTACCAGCGGGTGCGCGAACTCGATCGTCACGTCGAGTTCGAGCCCCTCGGCCGGACTGACTTCGTAGCATGCCCCGCCCTCCTCGTGACGGAACGCCACGGCCACGGTCAGATACTCGGCCTTCCCTGCGCTGGGCGCAACTCCCGCCTCCTGCAACGCCCGCACGTACGGGCCCGCGCTCCCGTCCAGAATCGGCGGCTCGGGGCCGTCCATCTCGATCACCAGGTCGTCGAGCCCGAGACCGGCCACCGCTGCCAGCACGTGCTCCACCGTGTGCAGCGCCGCCTCCCCGTCGCCGAGCTGTGTCTGCCGCTCGGTCAGGAAGGCCACGTCGGCGCGTGCCGGCATCACCGGCCTGCCCACCCGGTCGGTGCGTCGGAAGATGATGCCTCCGCCTGACGATGGCCGGAACGTCACACGGCACGGGAGGCCGAGATGAAGTCCCACGCCTTCGAGTGCCGCTTCCCGGGCGATCGTGCGCCTGCCTGCGCCGTCCACTGCCGTTTCCTTCACCCCGGCGTTTCCCGCAGTCACTCCCGGTCCGCCAGGAGGCGTTCCAGGCGCTTCATCAATCCCGACAGACGGAACAGGGCCGCCGACGCGCGCAACGATTCGTTGTGCGGGCGCGCCGGATACCCGGACCAGGTTTCGCCGGCAGGGATGTTGCCGAACACGCCGGCCTGTGCCGCGAGCCGCGCACCGGCGCCGATCTCCACGTGCCCGCTCACGCCGACCTGCCCGGCGAGAACGCAGCCATCGCCGACGCGCACCGAACCCGCCACGCCCACCTGTGCCATCAGCAGGCAGAGCCGCCCGATCTGCACGTTGTGGGCGATGTGAACCAGATTGTCGATTTTCGTCCCGGCCCCCACCACGGTGTCGTCGATGCTCCCGCGATCGATGGTCGAATTTGCGCCGATGTCCACGTCGTCTTCGATGATGCAGCGACCCACGTGCAGGATCGGCTGGTGGGCTCCCTCGCGCAGCGTGTATCCGAATCCGTCACTTCCGACCCGTGCCCCGGCGTGCACCACCACCCGGGCGCCTAACGTTGCTCCGCGGTAGATCGTGACCTGGGGATACAGATGGCAACCGGCGCCGATGGTGACCCCGTCTCCCACCACCGTCTGGGCCCCGATTGTCGTGCCGTCGCCGATCGCCGCCCCGTCCCCGATCACCACGTACGGTCCGAGGCTGACGTCGCTGCCCAGCCGGACTCCGTGCCCCAGACGCACGGTGGCGTGTACGCCGGGCGTTTTCGGCGGCGGCTGATACAGGCGCGGCAACAGGCTCACCAGCGCGTCGTGCGGATTCTTGACCACGACGCGCGCCAGGGCGTCACCGGGCATCTGGGAAAGTTCGGGCGATACCAGCAGTACGCCTGGCGTACGCCCCGCCAGATGGAATGCGTACTTCGCCGACGCCAGAAACGTCAGGTCCGATGCCGTGGCCCGATGGATGGGGGCGACGGCCGAAACCGTCACGTCGGGTGGCCCCCGCAGTTCACCACCTACCATGTCCGCAATGCCGGCAGCGGTGAGAGTGTGCTCACCCTCACCGCTGCGCCATTCCTCTTTGCGATCGACGACTGCCGTCACGGTATTGGCGGCGGCTTCTTCACACCGGCCGGCCCGGGCTTCGTTCCGGGGGGCTTGGTGGAATCGCTCTTGCTGACGTTCACCGGAATAGGTTTGAGGCGCGCGATCACGCGTTCGGTGATGTCGAGGTTCTTGTCCGCGGCAACGATGACCGGGCTCTGCCCCACGTCGAAGATGAAGACGAACCCCTCCTCGCTGCGGATCTTGTCCAGCACTTCGCGGATCTGGCTCATGATGGGCTGAACGAGATCGGCCTGGTGCTTCTGCAACGAGTCGTCCAGATCGTTGGCGCGCTGCTCGTATTCGGCGCGCTTGCTCTCCAGCGCGTCACGGCGCTTCACCTTCTGCGAATCCGAAAGCGTCGGTTCATCCTTCTGATAGGCATTCACCAGCACGTTGAGGGAGTCCTGCATCTTTTGCACCCTCGCCATGTTCGCAACCCGCTCCTTCTCGAGCTGGGACTGCACGTCGCTGGCGCCCGGCGCGCGGTCCAGAATGACACGCGTGTCGACATACGCGAACTTCAGCGGTGGCGAGCTCTGCGCGTTGACCGGAGCCGTACCGACCGTGACAGCGAACAGCGCATACCGTACCGTCTGGCGCAACTCAAGCATTTGGGCTCCCCGTATCCTAGTAGAACAATTGGCCAAGCCTGAAATGTAACTTCCATTTGGGCGCCCGTCTCCCCGCGGCGTCCAGTCGATCGAAGCCGTAGGCATAGTCGAGGCCGAGCGGGCCGAGCGGCGACATGGCCGACGCGCCGATTCCCGCGCCCCGGTACATCCGTGTGGGGTCGATCTCGCGGGCGCGTCGCCAGAGGTTGCCGGCGTCGAAGAAGGTGTTGAGATACAGCGAGTTGTTGACCCGAAGCCCGATCTCGGCCGACGTGGTCAGGAACGCCTTCCCGAACGATCCCCGCTGCGCATTGTAGGTGTCGGTCCCGGTGACATAGCCGTCGGGCGTGATCGAGAACTCCTCGTAGCCGCGCAGTCGCTCCCCGTACTGGACGCCGCCCAGGGCGAATTCCTGCGAGAAGAAGAACGGTCCGGTGTTGCCGAAGACCGCGCCCGTGTGCGTGGTGATCCCGGCCACCAGCACCATGGGCTGGTCGCTGGGCGCACGGGAACCGAACTGCGCCAGCGGCGTGAACGCGCTCGTTTCCACCGTATACCGCTGAAACGCCGATGTGCCGCCGAGCGGTCCGCCGGTGAATTGGGCGGATACCGATTGCAGTGTGCCGATGGTGGGGAACGGCAAGCCGAACCGCGTGTCGCGCGTGTACGACACGCCTAACGTCGAACGGAACGAGTTGTTTCCGAATTCGCTGCGGACGTCGCCGAGGAGTCCGCTCGAGCCGAACTTCACCGACTCACCCGAGTAGGACACGAACAAGCGCGACCACGGATCCCAGCGGACCGGGAGACCGAGCTGCAGTTGAGCGCCGGTGCGCAGACTGCGACCGAGATCGGCGATGTAATACCGCGCCATCGTTCGATAGGCGGTGATCTGTCCCGAGAGCTGCGTCTGCTTGATGCGCGGGTCCGAGTACGTCAGGTTGAAGTCGTTGAAGTACCGGCCGAACTGCCACTGCAACGAGCCGCGCTTGCATTGGCCGAACAGGTTGGGCTGATCGAGGCCGATGAATCCGCCGAACCCGGTCCCCTGGCCCATCGAGCCGCCGAAGTTGATGTTGCCGGTGCGCTTTTCCTTCACCTTGAAGATGATGTCGACGTCGCCCTGATCGTTGGCGCGACGCGTATCGGGCGGCGGAGTGGGTGATTCAAAGAACCCCAGATTGCTGATGCTCTGCCAACTCTTGATGAGCCGGTCCTGGTTGAACACGTCGCCCGGGAGAATCACCAGCTGGTCGCGGATGCAGGTCTCGCTGGTGTAGTCGTTTCCGACAATGTCGATGCGATTGATCAGCGCCGGCGACTGCTCGTCCACTTCCCAGCGCAGATCCACGTAACGGGTGGAGTCCGGCGCCACGTGTCGCTCCACCACCGGCCGGATCGTTGCGTAGATGTAGCCCTCGTTGTTGTACGCCGTGCGCACGCGGTCCGTCGCGGCTTCCCACTGCGACTCGTCGAATACGCCCGACGGCGGAGGACGGCGGCGCCGGAGAAAATCGCTGAGGCGCGCCGCAAGTGGACGCGTTTCGTCCCCGAACGGAAAGAACCGGTGAATGTCGTCAATGGAAAAATGCCGGCTCCCCACCACGTCGAAACTGCCCACCTTGTACTCCGGACCCTCCTTCACCGACAGGTCGATCAGCGCCTTGCCGTGGTCCCGATCGATCATCAGCGTGTCCCGCTCCATCTGAAAGTCGATGAAGCCCCGACTGGAGTACAGCTCCGGAATGCGCGAGGCGAGGTCGGCGGCGTACATCTGGTCGTCCAGTTCTCCGCGCTGCCACCACCAGAAGCCCTCCGGTCTCGTCTTCATGGTGTGCGCGATGTCGATGTCGGGCACGATTCGATTCCCTTCCACCTGTATTCCGGACACGGCCAGTCTCCGGCCCTCATCCACATGGAAGATGATGCCGACCGCGTTGTCAGAAACCTGCGTCGTCTCGGCACGGACCCTCGCGAGATAGTAGCCGTTCTTCTCGTACGTCGAATCGATCGCGTACAGCGCGTGGGCGACCAGAGCCGGATCGACCGGCTTGCCGCGGGGCATTTCGGCCCGGTCACGGATCGTCCGCTCCGCGAGCCTCTTCACCCCGCTTACCTCCACATCCTGCAGGATCTTGCGCTCGCGGACGTCGACGATCAGGTAGGCATGATCACCCGACGGTGTGACATCGCAGTTGATATCGACCGCGTCGAACTCACCGGTGGCGTACATCTGGCGCAGGGCCTTCTGCAGCATCCGGAAGTTGAGCTGGACGCCCTGCACGAGCCCCGCGTCTTCGCGGACGGTCACCGGATCGAGTCGTTCGTTGCCGCGCACCACGATCGAGTCGGGCGTGGTGCAGCGCCCGGCCGCCTGATCCTGTGCCGAGACGACGCCGGAACACAGAGCCAAGGCCATGAGAATCCAGAGGTTTCGCGACATGGGGGTAATATACACAGCGAAGCCGGTCGGGTTCGTACCAACCCGACCGGCCATTGGACACTGCCGAAGCGGAAACCGCTTACGCGTTGGGACTCGGCGTCAGAACCCTGAAGTCCAGTTTGGCGCCGTCGGGCGACACGTCGATTTCGATCTCGTCGCCCTTGGAAAACTCGCCAACCAGAATCTTCTCGCTCAGAGGATCCTCGACGTAGCGCTGGATGGCGCGCTTGAGGGGACGCGCCCCGTACTGCTCGTCGTAGCCGTGCGCCACGAGAAAATCCGATCCCGCGTCACTGAGCTTGAGGGTGAGCTCCTCGTCCACCAGCCGCTTGCGCACCTCCGCGAGCACGATGCCGACGATCTGCTTGATGTGCTCCCGCTGCAACGGATGGAAGACGATGGTGTCGTCGACCCGGTTGAGGAACTCGGGGTTGAACACGTGCTGGAGTTCCTCACGCACCTTCTCCGCCATTCGCTCGAAGCTGGCCTTGAAGTCCGGTGCGGTGAACCCGAGCGTCTTGTTCTTCGAAATGTCCTTGGCGCCGACATTCGACGTCATGATCACGACCGTGTTCTTGAAGTCGATCATGCGCCCGTAGTTATCGGTCAGGTGTCCCTCGTCCAGCACCTGAAGCAGGATGTTGAAGACATCGGGGTGCGCCTTCTCGATCTCGTCGAGGAGCACGACACTGTACGGCTTGCGGCGCACGGCCTTGGTGAGGGTTCCGGAATCCTCGTAGCCCACGTAGCCGGGAGGCGCTCCGATCAATCGCGAGACGGAGAACTTCTCCATGTACTCGCTCATGTCGACGCGGATGAGGGCCTGCGTGTCGGCGAACAGGAATTTTGCCAGCGCCCGTGCCAGCTCGGTTTTCCCCACTCCCGTCGGGCCGCAGAAAATGAACGATCCGATGGGGCGCTTCGGGTCCTTGAGACCGGCGCGACTGCGCCGAATGGACCGCGCGATGGCTCTGATTGCCTCATCCTGGGCGACCACCGACTCGTGCAGCTCGTCCTCCATGCGCAGCAGGCGCGCGCTTTCGGCCTCGCGCAGCCGCGTCACGGGGATGCCAGTCCACCGGCTGACGATGAACGCCACGTCCTCTTCCGAGATGGATGGGCGGTGCGACTGACGTCGCTTCTCCCACTCCTCCTGCTTCTTGCGGATCTCGCCGATGAGCTCGCGTTCCTTGTCGCGAAGTGCCGCCGCCCGCTCGAAGTTCTGATCGCGAACGGACGCTTCCTTCTCGGTGTTGATCTTCTCGAGCCCTTCCTTGAGCTGGGCGACTTCAGGCGGAGGGACCTGCGCCGCCAGCCGCGCGCGCGCTCCCGCCTCGTCGATCACGTCGATCGCTTTGTCCGGGAGGAAGCGGTCGGTGATATAGCGCTCCGAGAGCTTGGCCGACGCCACGAGCGTCTCATCGGGAATCGAGACCCGGTGATGGTCCTCGTACTTCTTCCGCAGGCCGAGGAGGATGGCCACGGTCTCTTCCACCGTCGGCGGATCGACAATCACCGTCTGGAAGCGCCGCTCCAGCGCGCCGTCCTTCTCGATGTACTTCCGATACTCGTTCAGCGTGGAGGCACCGACGCACTGCAGCTCTCCGCGCGCCAGCGCGGGCTTCAACATGTTGCTGGCGTCAATGGCACCTTCGGCCGCCCCGGCGCCAACCAGCGTGTGCAGTTCGTCGATGAACAGGATGACGTTCTTGTTCTGCGCGATCTCGTTCATGACCGCCTTGAGGCGCTCCTCGAACTGCCCGCGGTACTTTGTTCCGGCGATCACCGCCGCCATGTCGAGCGAGAGGACCCGGTGCTCGCGAAGCGCGTCCGGGCACTCGCCGTTCGCGATCAGCTGTGCCAGTCCTTCGACGATCGCCGTCTTGCCGACGCCCGGCTCGCCGATGAGCACCGGATTGTTCTTCTTGCGCCGGGTGAGAATCTCCATCACGCGCTCGATTTCCTTGTGCCGCCCGATCGTGGGGTCCAGCTGGCCGTCGCCGGCCAGCTGCGTCAGATCGCGGCAGAAGTGATCCAGTGCCGGTGTCTTGGATTTCTTCTCGCCCTTGGGAGGCGCCGCCTGCGGCGCGGCCGCGCCCTGCTGCGGAGCGGCGGCACTGGTCGGAGGCACATCGGTCCCCAGCAGCCGGAGCGTCTCCTGCCGCGCGGCGTCGAGGTTCACGCCGGAATCGGTCAGCACCTGGGCGGCGATCCCCTTCTCCTCGCGCAACAGCCCGAGGAGCAGGTGTTCGGTGCCCACGTAGCTGTGATTCAGCTCGCGTGCCTCGCTCATGGCGAGCTCGAGGACCTTCTTGGCACGCGAGGTATACGGCAGATCGGGTCCGGCAGCCTGCACCGCCTTTCCCTTCTTGACCGTTTCCTCGATCTTCTGCTGAATCTCGTCGAGGTCGACGTTGAGGTTCTGCAGGACGGCCGCCGCGACGCCTTCTCCTTCGCGGATCAGCCCGAGCAGGATGTGCTCCGTGCCCACGTACTCGTGGTGCAGGCGCTGAGCTTCTTCCCGCGCCATTTGCAGGACCTTTCGCACCCGCTCGGTGAAGTTGTAGCCGTTCATTTCGCCCTCATACAAAACCCGGCCGTCACGCGACCGGGCCACTCTCTCGCGCCAGCGCCTCTCGCACGAACCGGGCACGTGCGATATCGGCCTCGCTTTCGCTCAGCGCGCGCCCTTCCGCATTCGCAAGATGCGCCGCCTGGCAGAAAATCAGGAGCTTGTTGAGCGTGTATACACTGAGTCCGGTGACCAGTTTCAGACCAACGGCGAGGCGCACGCCGCTGAGCAGATTCATCGCCTCATCGAACGTGAGGCTGCGTGCATACCGCAGCGTCCCGTAGGCGCGCCAGAGCTTGTCTTCGATAATATAGCCCGCGTCACGCCAGAGCACGCGCCTCGCTTCGTGCTCGCGCTGGATGACGTGTTTGACAACCCGGGACAGATGGTCCGCCAGCTCCTCCTCCGACCGCCCCAGCGTGGTTTGATTCGAGATCTGCACAAAGTTGCCCAGCACCTCGCTCCCCTCCCCATACAGCCCGCGATACGTCAGACCCATCTGCTGTAACCCGGCCCGCACCTTGCTGAACTCCTTGGTCAGGACCAGTCCCGGCAGATGAATCAGCACTGACACGCGCAGTCCGGTTCCCGTGTTGGTTGGACACGCGGTGAGAAAACCGAACTCGCGATGGAACGCGTAAGGCACACGGCTCCCCAGCTCCTGATCGAGATGGGTGATCGCGTCCATGGCCGCGGTGATGTCGAGTCCAGACCGAAGCGTCTGCAGGCGCAAGTGATCCTCTTCGTTTACCATGACGCTGACGCCCTCAGCCACCAGCAGCGCAGCCCCACCACGCACACCCGTTGGCGAATCGAGTCCGGCCAGCTCCCTGCTTATGAGATGACGCTCGTGGAGTAGCTGTCGGTCACTACTTGCCAGCTCGTCGAGCCGGAAGAAAACGCCGCCTGCCAGGCTTCGCACGGCCGGAACGGCATCCCGCACCTGCGAAAGGATGCGCAGGCGTTCGCCTTCCCGGGTGCGGCCCGTGAAGGCGTACCCGTCGATGTTGCGCGCGAGGCGCACGCGCGTCGAGAGCACCATGTCGGCGTGCTCTCCCGACGCGTCGAGCCACCCCATGCCGCCATCGGGCAGCAGCGAAAGGTCCAGGCTCATTCCAGCACCTTGATCTGGTCACGGATGCTGGCGGCCAGCTCGAACTGTTCGTTCTGGATGGCCAGGCGTAACCGGTCACGCAGCTCGCCAAGGGCGGTGGAACCCTCCGTGGTCACGTGCAACGGCGGCGGGTCGTACCGGCGCCCCACGTGCTTGGCGTTCCCGTGCACGCGGCGCAACAGCTCGCGCAGACTCTGCTCGAAGGTCGCGTAGCAGCTGGCGCATCCGAGTCGTCCCGTTTGCCGGAAGTCGCGCAGCGTCATGAGGCAAAACGGGCATTGCACGGCTTCGGCCTGCGCGAGCGCGGCCTGCTGCTGCACCGCCGGCAGATAGTCGGCAATCAGGTTCTTCAGCGGCGAGGTCGCGGTCGTCTCGTAGCCACGCTCCGCCGCGCACTGCGCGCACAGATGCAACAACGACACGTCGCCCTTCTCCACCCGGGTGAGCGTGACCGACGCCTCGCGTTCCTTGCAATCATCACACAGCATCAGGTGACCACTCCCAGTACGTCCGTCTCTGTTAGTACACCATCCTCGAGCAGGAGCGCCCGATCCGCCCGCGATGCGAGCGACCGGTTGTGCGTCACCACCACCATGGCGATTTCCAGATCGCGGGCGATCTGGGCGAGGACGCCGTGGAGCATCTCGGCGTTGGCGTGATCCAGATTCCCCGACGGCTCATCCGCCAGCAGGAGCGCCGGGTCCATCGCCAGCGCCCGCGCCACCGCCGTTCGCTGTTGCTCCCCACCGGACAATTCGTTCGGACGATGGTGCATGCGACCACTCAGTCCCACGCGCGACAGAAGGTCCTGCGCCCGACTCCGTGCCGTTCTCTCGTCCACCGTCGCGATACGCAAGGGCATCATCACGTTTTCCAGCGCGGAGAATTCGCGAAGCAGATGATGAAACTGGAATACGAATCCGACCTTGCGATTCCGGATGGCCGCCAGCTCATCGTCAGTCCGGTTGTTCAGCGACTGTCCATCGATGAGGACGTCGCCGCGTGACGGGCGATCGAGCGCCCCCACCACGTGCAACAGCGTGCTCTTGCCCGCACCGCTCGCGCCCACGATCGCCACCATTTCGCCGCGCGCAACGTCGAGATTGACGCCCGTGAGCACGTGAATAATCCCCCCGTCCCCACCGCGGAACGACCTGGCGATGTCGTATGCGTGGAGCACCGACATCAGGACATCCTCCAGCTGACGTCTCTATGGAGCAATGTGCCGTCCGGACCACGGCATCGCCACACGCCACCGACGTCCCGGCGCGCGCCTCCCGGATCCCCGCACTCCAGGAGAGGACGACCTGCGTCCAGCGTACGGCACGCGTCCACGCGGCGCACCCCGAACATGCGACGCCTATTCATGTCGAATCGCCTCCAGCGGATAGAGCCGGGCCGCCTGTCGCGCCGGATACAGGGTGGCCAGCGCGGCGATCGCGATGCTCGCCGCGATCGTCACCACGATATCCAAGGGCTGGGTCGCCACGGGAAGGTGGTCGATGAAGTAGACCTCGGGATTGAGCGGGATGAGTTGCCGGGCGCCGATCGTCGTCGCCACCACCAGGCCCAGCACCACGCCTAACGCCGTCCCCGCAATGCCGATGACCAGGCCCTGTGTGAAGAAGATCCTCCTGATCGATCGCGCGGTCATTCCCATCGCCTTCAGTATCCCGATCTCCCGGGTCTTGTCGGCCACGACCATGGTCAGATTGCTGATGATGTTGAAGGCCGCAACCACCACAATCAGGAGCAGAATCACGCCCATGCCGAGTTTCTCCAGCTTCAGCGCCTGAAACAGCGAGCTGTTCTGTTCCTGCCAGTCCACCGCGCGGTACGCGAACCCGAGGGAATCGACCAGCTGTTCGGAGACCTGCCGCGCTACCCAACGATCCCGGGTCTTGATGTCGATCCCCGTCACTGCCGAGTCCATCGCGCTGACTTGCTGCGCGGTCGCCAGCGACATGTACAGGTACGCGTCATCGTATTCGTACATGCCTGTCTCGAACACCCCGGTCACCTCGAACCGGAGCGGGCGCGGGACCAGCGTACCCAGGGACGCGCTGATCTTCGTGCCTCCCAACGTGAACAGAATGACGGTGTCTCCGGGCTGCACGTCGAGCTTGCGCGCGAGCAGTTTCCCCAGCACCACGCCACGCTGCTCACCGTCGGAGCTCGCGAACCGGAAGTCGCCCTGAATCGCGTACTCCCGGATGGGCATCGGCTCCTGGACACCGCGAGCCTGAGGCTCGATCCCGGCAATCTGCACGCCGTCGATATACTCGTAGCCCGCGCTGATCAGCCCCTTCGTGAGGACGAACGGTGCCGCCGCCACCACGTCGTGCGCAGACCGCACCTTGGCGAGCAACGGTCGCCAGTTGGCGATGGAAAGGTCGTTGCCGTAGGGCAGCACCCGGATGTCCGGGCTCCCCACCAGGATCTTCTCGCGAAGGTCACGCTGGAGACCGTTCATCACGCCCATCACCACCACCAGCGCACTGACTCCCACGATCACGCCACCAATTGCGATCATGCTGATGAAAGACAGCAAGCGGGAACGACGCCGGCTACGCAGGTAGCGCCAGGCGATTGCGAACTCGATGGACTTCATTATTCAGGCCGCATGGTAGGGAACAGGACGACATCGCGAATGTTCGGCGTTCCAGTGAGGTACATGAAGAGCCGGTCGATTCCTATCCCCACCCCCCCCATCGGCGGCATGCCATATTCCATGGCTCGCAGATAGTCGTCGTCTACCACGACCGCCTCCAGGTCTCCCGCAGCCCGCTGGCGTGCCTGCTCCTCGAGCCGTCGGCGCTGGTCCATGGGATCGTTGAGTTCGCTGAAGGCGTTGGCCAGCTCGCTCCCGCTCGCGAACAGCTCGAAGCGCTCGGTCAGCGCGGGATTCCCGCGCTTCGGTTTGGCAAGTGGGGACAACTCCATGGGGTAGTCCACGATGAACGTCGGCGACTCCAGGGTTGACTCCACGAGCGCCTGAAAGATCTCATCGAGCAGCTTGGGCCGGCTCAGGCTCTCGACCTTGTGCACGCCGATCCGGGTGGCGAGCGTACGCAGCGACGGGTCGTCGAGTGCCATGACATCCATCCCCGCGGCCGCGTTCAGCGATGGCACCCATTCCTGCCGGGGGAACGGCGGCGCGAGCGTGGGGACCGGGACGAAGGTATCCTCAGGCAGCAGCAGCCGCTCCTCCGCCGGGATGGAATCCGGCGTCAGGACCGCGCGCACTGCGTCGGCCGCCTGCGTCAGCAAGTGCTCCACCCGCCGCATCATCACCTGGTAGTCCGCATACGCTTCATAGAACTCCAGCATGGTGAATTCCGGCGAGTGCGTGCGATCGATGCCCTCGTTCCGGAAATCATGCCCGATCTCATACACCCGATCGAGCCCGCCGACGACGAGTCGCTTCAGATAGAGCTCATCGGCGATGCGCAGGTAGAGCGGCATGTCCAGGGCGTGATGGTGCGTGAGAAAGGGCCGTGCCGCCGCGCCGCCGTACTGCACCTGGAGGACCGGTGTCTCGACCTCGAGGTACCCCAACTCGTCGAGGGCCCGGCGGATCGAGGTGACCATGCGCGAGCGGGCGACAAACCCGCGCCGCACTTCCGCGTGCACGGCCAGGTCCGCGTAACGTTGCCGGTAGCGCTGCTCGGGATCGGCGAATCCGGAATGACGCACCACGGTGCCGTCGAGCACCTCTTCCTTGCCATACGGAAGTGGGCGCAAGGACTTGGCGAGCAGAGTGACGTCCGCCACCCGGATCGTTGTCTCTCCGGTCCTGGTACGAAAGAGCCGACCGCCCACACCGATCACGTCGCCGATGTCGAGCAGGTCGAGCAGCTGGAACGCCCGGTCGCCCAACTCATCGCGCCGGAAGTACAGCTGGATTCGCGACCATTGATCCGCCACGTGCGCAAAGATCGTCTTGCCGTGTGGCCGCCACGCGACAATCCGACCCGCGACACGCACCTCGGGCCCGTCCGAGTCCGCCGGAGGAAGTGCCCGCAGCGCAGCCGCCGCGTCGTGCGTGGGGTCGAAATGGTAGGCGAACGGCGCGACGCCCAGGGCTTCGAGGGCCGCGAGCTTGTCGCGCCGCGCCCGGAGTACAAAGTTGAGATCGTCGCTCACGCGGCCGCGTCCTCGTCCTTTCCGTACTTCTTGAGGTACGCCTCGATAAACGGATCGATGTCGCCGTCCATGACGCGCTGCACGTCAGGGATCTTGAGCTCGGTCCGGTGGTCGTTCACCATCGTGTACGGCTGGAAGACGTAACTGCGGATCTGACTTCCGAAGGTCACCTCGGCCTTGGTCGCATCGAGCGCCGCCTTCTTGGCGGCGCGCTTCTCGATCTCTCGCTGATAGAGGCGGTTCTTGAGCATCTGCATCGCCACCGCCTTGTTCTTGAATTGCGACCGCTCCTGCTGACACGACACCACGATGCCGGACGGCAGATGCGTGAGTCGCACCGCGGAACTCGTCTTGTTGACGTGCTGCCCGCCGGCCCCGCTGGCACGGAAGACATCCATCCGGATGTCTTCGTCGCGAATCTCGATGTTTATCTGTTCGTCGACGACCGGATACACGAATACCGAGGCGAACGAGGTGTGACGCCGGGCGTTGGAATCGAACGGGGAGATGCGGACGAGCCGGTGGACGCCGGTCTCGGCACGCAGAAAGCCGTAGGCGTGCTGCCCGCGGATTTCAAGCACCGCCCCCTTGATCCCCGCCTCTTCGCCCTCGCTCAGGTCGAGGATGTTGACCGAACAACCGTGGCGTTCCGCCCACCGGCTGTACATCCGCATGAGCATTTCCGCCCAGTCCATCGCCTCGGTGCCGCCCGCTCCCGCGCTGATCTCCAGTTGCGCGTTCCGCCAGTCGTCCGCGCCGCGCAACATGGACCGGAGCTCGAACCCCCGCACCTCTCCCTCGAGGGCTTGGGCCTCGCGATCGAGTTCCACTCCCAGCTCGGCATCGGGCTCGGCATCGAGCAGCCCGTCCATCTCCTGCGCGCTGGCCACGCGATCGCTGAGCTTCTCGAACGGATCAATCCAGCCCTTCAGCTCCTTGACCCGTTGCACGACGGCGCGCGCGGTGTCCTGATCCGTCCAGAACGCGCCGTCCGACATGCGCGTCTCGAGGTCCCCCAACTCTGCCCGCTTGGCGGGCAGGTCAAAGGTACCTCCTGAGCTCCTCGAGCCGCTCGTGATAGGCGTGCAACGCGCGTGCCCGCTCCGAATCCGCCATTCGGTACGCTCCCTGATATGCGGCGAGCCGCCCCCGGCGTGGAGAACGGCTCGAGTGACCCTCTGGCTTCCGAGCAAGTATAGCGGAGACAGAAGCGCGCATCTACCCCGTGGTCAGAATATCCGCCGGCCTCCGGCCAGGACATCATTGAGGGCGTCCTGGAAGTGCGTTGAGGTGTCCGCAAACTCGCGGCCCACCTGCTCCACGTACTCCTCGTAGCTCTTCTTGATCTCTTCGCGAAAGAGCTGCTTCAGGGTTCCGGCGCGAAGCCCTTCCTCGCGCTTCGATGGATTGTACGCCACCATGTCCGAGACGAGCGCACGCGCCAGGCGGCGTGCCTTGTGATTCGGATCGTTAGCCAGAAAGGGGTTGATCGGTCGGCGCTGCGAAGGGGCCGCTGCCGTCGTCACCGCGGAGGCGATGGGAGCTGGTGTCGCGTTGCGCGTGTGCGTGGTCAACGGCAATGGCTCAACGTCCGGCACCGCTGGCACGCCCAAAGGCGTGGCCGCGCCAACTCGCGGCGGAGCCGCAAAAGGCGCCCCGAATGCCGGCGAGGCAATGCGGGGCTCGATAGTCCGAGGCTCAACCGGCGGCGCACCAATCGGTGCCACACCGGGACGCGTCGCCGTTGTGCGCTCCGATTCAGGAGGCGTCATACGGAGCACAGGTACCGAAACCGGAGTCGAAAACGGCGGCGTGCGCGGCCGCGACGCGACGGTGGGTGGGCTGATCGAATCGGCAGGCTGACCACGGTCACCTGCCAGGACCGGCCTCGCGACCTGTGGCGGTTCCGCCCCGGGCGAGGGCCTCGTGTCCGGTCGCCGCGGGTCCCCGAGATCATCTCCCCAGCGCACGCTTTCGCCAACGGCGATGATCCCACCGCAGACCGAGCAGCGTGCGCGCACGCTGACGCTGGTTATCCTTGCCGGATCGAGTCGGAAGACCGAACGGCACTCGGGACACGAAACGTTCATCAGTCCTCTATGATGCTGAGGGCGTCGTGCTCGCGCACGGGAGTGGGCTCCAGCGATGCCAGGTGTTCCTGCCGGCGATCCACTGAGTATACCGATCCTGGCAACGTCTTGGCGTATCCCTTCATTTCGGTGGCAAGTTCGCTGACCTGCGCCGCTGATGTGAAAGCCCGCCGCTCGTTGGTGACTACGCCAATCGAGAGCGTCATCAGGGGTACGCGATGGAGTTGTCCCCGCCGGTCCTTCCCGAAGAAGTAGCCGGCGCGACGATCGGGCTCCGAGTACTGGTACGGCACGATCAGATCGAAAACAGACACGACCTCGGAACAGACCTCGTCGACATCGGAGGCCGCGAGGATGACAATGAAGTCGTCACCGCCAATGTGCCCCACGAAACCGCGCTCACCGCACGTGCCTTTCACCACGTCGTGGAGGATTTTCGCGACCACCCGAATGACGCGATCGCCGTCGTTGTAACTGTACCGATCGTTGTACTCCTTGAAGTGATCCAGGTCCGCGTAGCACACCGCAAACGTATCCTGGGCGGCGATTCGCCGGGTGAGTTCGGCTTCGATGCCGAACGTGCCGGGGAGGCGCGTGGAGGGGTGGACCGAAACGTCGCGGTCGGAGCGGCGCAGGGCGGTCGCGAGCCGTTGGCACAGCTCGGCGTCCGACATGGCGAGATGGAGAACTTCGTCGGCATCCGACGTGAAACAGTTGTCGAGCGATTCGGGCGTGGGGGCGCACAGCACGAGAGCCGGCACGACTCCGGTATAGGAATCGGCCTTGAGGCGACGACAAGCGGCAATCGCTTCCATGCTCTGGTCCCTGGCATCAAGGAGCACCAGACGCGGTCGCCCGCGCAATGCTATCGCCATCAGGTCGGACGCGTCGCGCACTACAGCCGTGGTCAGTCCGGCCGACGCCAACCAGGCGTTGACCGCCGGCGGCAGTGGAGCCCCGGAGGAGGTAAAGAGAAGCGCCTGCGACGGGGCCACGCGACTGCCCTCAAGTCCTTACACGTCACAATGATAGCGCGCTGGTCGCCCGCGCGGCGGGTCCGGAGTGGACCCCAGGGATGCCAGCTATTACGACGATTGCCGGCGTGTCCGCGTGACAGGACTGGTTCGGGACCCCCGGGTCGGCCCGGAGCAGCCTCCGCTCAAGGTCGTGACTCGCTTGAAAAGGGAGGACTGGGGCCCACGCCACGACCTATCTGCGGAAGATCCTGGCGACGGTTGAAATCGGGATCGAGCCATCGATTCCCCACCCGCTCGACAGCTGATCCGACCGTCGACGTAACCGCACCGTGACGTACGCATCCACGGTGCTGAGCACGTGGTTCGCCAGGACCGCGCCGAGATCCTGGAGCGCCTTGCGGTTGGAGTCGTTGCTGCGCTCAATGAGTCGCCGGTACTCGTCGTACTCGTAGGGGGAATCTCGCCAGGACCACTGGTACGGCTGATCGTATGCTCGGTGCAGATAGAATCCGATCGCCGATTTCCATGCCTGGGAAGACGTATCGGGCGGAGCATCGAGGTCAGACCAATACGTTCTCCGCGCCAGAAGCCAGACCGAGCCGTTGTATGTCGTGGTGTCCGTTTCCGGGTCGATCACACCGCCGGCGACGATCTCGAGCCGGCCGCTCTCGGTGAAGTGCTCCATCCGCTCGTAGTAGTCAAAATTCCCCACCGGCACCGTGATCGAGAACGGAGACCGTGCTACGCGGGCGGCGAGATTCCGATACGCGTCGCGTTGCCGGCGCGATGCCTTGGAATGCGACACGTATTGGAGCCAGGAATACGCCTCGAACGCGAGATACGGTACGAAACGGTCCGCACGGAGTATGGCCTGACCCGCACCAGGCACCACGGACGACGCCGCGATGGACCACGCTGACGCTGGCGCAGACCTGCCGGGTCCGCCGACCGATTGCAGCCGTGTTCCTTCCGTGCCGTCTGGAGCCGGACACTCGGCGCGGATGACCAGCGCACAGCTGCCACGTGCTGATGCGCCGATTGACCCTGCTACCGCCTGCCCATCCCTTGGATCGAACCCGCGTCGCTCCGCTCGCTGCGCCGGCGCCATTGGTGCCAGGATCGCCAACAGCAGAATCCCTGCCCCGCATCGGGCCGCGTCAGAATTCCACACGGAGAGACAGGTACGTGGGTGCCTGCCCCGCATCTGCCGAGAAACCTGTGAAAACGCGGGAGATATCGACGATGATGTTCTTCGAGACCAGTCCCAGGCCGAGTGACGGGCCGCCGGTCTCAGTCCCCCCGCGCCGGAATACGTAGCCGGCTCGAGCGAAGCCCCGCTTCTGCCAACCGAACTCCGCTCCCATTCGCGGAGTCGCCTGCTGGCCGTGCAAGCCGCTCAAGAGGTCCGCGCTCAGGGTAACATCAACGTCCCTGGCGTATTGTTCCGGCATCGGTGGTCGATACATGAATCCGATCTGCACGCGCGACGGGAGAGGGTCGGCTTGCGGACTGTCTACTACCTGGAGCGGGAGTCCGAGGTTGCGAACGCTCGCGCCGAGCGTGAGACGATCGCCTGCCGCAATATCGTACTGTACTCCAGCGTCCAACGCGTAGGTCTGCGCCACCGAGGACGCGACGTCGCACGGTCCCGTACAATCGAGTCGGAGTTGAACGATCTTGAAAACCACACCGGAGCGCACCCGGGCGCCAATCGGTGTGGCATACGCCGCGGAGAAGACGAAGGAGCGCGGCAGGATGGTTCCCTGGGACTGCCCTCCCGGACCGGTGGTGTTCTCCTGCTCACCGAAGTCTTCGATATCCGCGGAGACGGCGACGACGCCGAGGAGGGACGAGGGGACGACGATGGAGATGGCGTCACCGGTCGCGAAGAAATCCTGCGAATGGTGGATCGCGACTTCGCGCGACGTCATCAACGCGAGGCCCGAGGGGTTCCACCAGATCGCTTCGCTTCCGTCGTGGCGCGCGACCACGGCCTGCCCGACGCCCACGGCGCGCGCGCCGATCGGTCGCAACAACTGAATCGCGCCCTCGGCAGAGGCGTCTTGTTGTGCCCAGGCGTGCGCAGCGAGCAGAGGTTCCAGGAGCCCCGGGACGAGGAGGAGCCGCCACCGCCTAGAGCGGCGTCGCTTCATCGATGAGCATGATCGGGATGTCGTCGCGGACTGCGTAGCGCAGGCGACACGCATGGCAAATGAGGCTTTGCTCGTGCTCCCGATATTCGAGCGGCCCCTTGCATTTGGGACAGACCAGAATGGCCAGCAGCTGCGCCGACAGCGTCATGTCCTGAAGTCCTCCGGCACGTCGTAGCCGAGGCGTCGCAGGGCGTTGGCATCGCGGCGCCAATTGTCGAGCACCTTGACCCAGAGGTCCAGATACACCGCGGCTCCGGTCAGCATCTCGATCTTGAGACGCGCCACGCGACCGATCTCCCTGATTCGGGAGCCGCCGTGTCCGATCAGAATCCGCTTCTGACTCGAGCGCTCAACGTACAGAACCGCCCGAATGTACACCGGTAGCCGATTCTCGCGATACTCCTCCACCTGGCACGCGAGGGCGTAGGGCATCTCGGCGCGCAGCTGTTCCATGGCGGCCTCGCGGACGCATTCGGCGGCAAAGAACCGGAGCGGCTGCGCGCTCACGTCGTCGGGCGGGTACAGGAAGGCGCTCTCGGGGAGAAGCGCCGTGATTCGTGCAAGGAGCTGGTCCACACCGTCGCCGCGCGTTGCCGAGATGAAATGCGCGTCGGGGCAACTCGACTGCAGGGCCGCGCGTGCGTCGTTCTGCACCAAGTCCGACTTGTTGAACGCTATCACGACAGGCGTCGCGAGCGGCCAGGTGATATCGGCCGCGACCTCGAAGGGCTCGACCTCGGAACAGCACGCGTCCAGGAGGTAGAGGATGACGTCAGCATCACGCAGCGCGCGTACGGCGGCAAGACGCATGGCGCTCTGGAGCCCATCGCGAGGTTCCAGCAGGCCCGGTGTATCCAGGAACACCATCTGGGTGTCACCGCGTGTTGCGATGCCGCTCACGCGGTCCCGAGTGGACTGGGGCTTGGCGCTGGTGATCGCGAGCTTCTGGCCGACGAGGCGATTGAGCAGGGTCGACTTGCCGGCGTTAGGCTTGCCGCTGATTGTCACGATGCCGGCACGCGGCATTGGCAGGGGGAGTGGGCTTGAGGAGAAGGAGGGGTCGTGACGACGGTGATGGCGGGTTCGAGGGAGCCGTAGAGGAGACGCCCGAGGCTCGGGGTGGAGGCAAGAGAAACGGGCCTCCACATTGCTGGGGAGGCCCGTAAACGAGGTGCCGGCGACGGCCTACTCTCCCGCGCCCTCTCGAGCGGAGTACCATCGGCGCTGTAGGGCTTAACGACCGTGTTCGGAATGGGAACGGGTGTGGCCCCTACGCTCTAGTCGCCAGCGATCGCAAGGTCCGGCAGGCGAGATCATCGGGGGCCGGACGGATGTGGTGCGGGGCCGCTGGTTCACTCGAATGCCGAACGTTATGGATTGTGCGATGACTGAGGGTGGCGTGACCGTGGATGATCTTCACATGATCGAGCAGCACTTGGCGAAAGGTGGTTGGGCGAACAGGGGACGGGAGAGACAATCTCGCGACCCGTTGTTCGTTACCTCGCACCGGTATTGGGAGAGTCAAGCCACACGGGCGATTAGGACCGCTGCGCTCGGAACGTCTTGCGACGCTTCCACGGGCGGCCTATCGACGGAGTAGTCTCCTCCGGCCCTTCAGGGGACTTAAAGTCCACGGGAGAGTTCATCTTGGGGGGCGCTTCCCACTTAGATGCTTTCAGCGGTTATCGCCACCGGCCATCGCTACCCGGCGTTGCCCTTGGCAGGGCAGCCGGGACACGAGCGGGCCGTCCGACTCGGTCCTCTCGTACTAGAGTCCGCACCCCTCAACTCTCCAACGCCCACGACGGATACAGACCGAACTGTCTCACGACGTTCTGAACCCAGCTCATGTGCCACTTTAACCGGCGAACAGCCGGACCCTTGGGACCTTCTCCAGCCCCAGGATGTGACAAGCCGACATCGAGGTGCCAAACCGCGCCGTCGATGTGAACTCTCGGGCGCGATAAGCCTGTTATCCCCAGCGTACCTTTTATCCGTTGCGCGATAGCCCTTCCACACGGGGCTACCGGATCACTACGGCCCACTTTCGTGGCGGTTCGACCCGTCGGTCTCACCGTCAGGCCTGCTTCTGCCGTTACACTCTATAGGCGCGAGTACCGACCGCGCTGAGCAGACCTTCGCGCGCCTCCGTTACTCTTTCGGAGGCGACCGCCCCAGTCAAACTGCCCACCTGCCACGGTCCCTCCCAGGGTTTGCCTGGGTAGGTGAGGACGTCGCATTCATCAGGGTGGTATTTCACTGTTGCCTCCGCCGGAGCTAGCGCCCCGGCCTCAACGGCTCCCACCTATGCTACACAGATAAAGGCAGCGTCCAATGACAAGCTGCAGTAAAGGTGCATGGGGTCTTTTTGTCCTGTCGCGGGAACTCGGAATCCTCACCGAGACTGCAATTTCGCCGAGCACGTGGTCGAGACAGTGCCCAAGTCGTTACGCCATTCGTGCAGGTCGGAACTTACCCGACAAGGAATTTCGCTACCTTAGGACCGTTATAGTTACGGCCGCCGTTTACCGGGGCTTCGGCTCAGACCTTCGCCTTGCGGCTAAGCCCTCCCCTTAACCTTCCGGCACCGGGCAGGCGTCAGTGCGTATACGGCGCCTTACGCGGCTTTGCACGCACCTGTGTTTTTGCTAAACAGTCGCTTGGGCCGATTCTCTGCGGCCGAACCCAGCTTGGTTGTGCACCTGACCGAGTTCGGCACCCCTTCTTCCGAAGTTACGGGGCCATTATGCCGAGTTCCTTGACCACGACTCACTCGTGCACCTGAGGCTACTCGCCTCGCCTACCTGTGTCGGTTTGCGGTACGGACGCTCTTGGTGCTCCCCGTTCGGCTTTTCTCGCGTGTCGACTCGAGACGACTCGGATTGGAGTTGCCCCCGCCCCTCGCATTCCGCTCTCGGCTTGCGCCTACGGCGTTAGACGGCCATCCACAAGGCCGCTCGTCCGTTGTTCCACGGTCCCCAAACGGTTCACCACACCAGGAGCGGGGCCGGAATGTTCGCCGGCTTCCCATCGCCTACGCCTCTGGGGCCTCGGCTTAGGACCCGCCTCACCCTGCGCTGATTGCCATGGCGCAGGAAACCTTAGGCTTTCGGTGCGCGGGGTTTTCACCCGCGTTTGCGCGTACTCATTCCGGCATCCTCACTTCCCGTCGCTCCAGCCTAACGTTTCCACGAGGCCTTCACTGCTCCGGGAACGCTCCCCTACCCCTGCTGCTAGGCAGCAAGGCCAAGCTTCGGCGGGCCGCTTAATCCCGACCATTCTCGGCGCATCCCCGCTGGACTGGTGAGCTATTACGCACTCTTTCAAGGAATGGCTGCTTCTAAGCCAACCTCCCAGTTGTCACGGCAGGAACACATCCTTCGCTATACTCAGCGGCCACTCCGGGACCTTAGCTGTGGCTCTGGGTTCTTTCCCTCTTGCCGCTGGACATTATCGCTCAGCGACTGCCTCCCCGGGTCCAGCTCGGTGGTATTCGGAGTTTGGTTGGGGTTGGTAGGGTCTTCGACCCCCCGCGCCCATCCAGTCGCTCTACCCCCACGAGCCATGCCCGAAGGCTCTACCTCAATAGATTTCGGGGAGAACCAGCTATCTCCAGGCTTGATTAGTCTTTCACCCCTACCCACAAGTCATCCGAGCGGTTTTCAACCCACAACGGTTCGGGCCTCCACTGAGTGTTACCCCAGCTTCACCCTGCTCATGGGTAGATCGCCCTGGCTTCGGGTCTACCCCCGGACACTCGACGCCCTCGTTTCAGGACTCGCTTTCGCTTCGGCTCCGCCGCAGAACGGCTTAGCCTCGCGTCCGAGGAGTAACTCGCCGGATCATAATGCAAAAGGCACGCGGTCAGCCGCACGCGCCCCGAAGGACGCGCCAGCCTCCCACCGCTTGTAGGCATGTGGTTTCAGGAACTCTTTCACTCCCCGCCCAGGGGTGCTTTTCACCTGTCCCTCACGGTACTCGTCCACTATCGGTCACATGGGAGTCTTTAGCCTTGGAGGGTGGACCCCCCAGCTTCACGCCCGATTCCACGAGTCGGGCGTTACTCAGGATTCCCACTGCCCCGGGTGCGACTTCGCCTACCGGACTGTCACCGTCTATGGTGCCCCGTTCCAGAGGACTTCGGCTCGCTTCACCCAGTAGCGTCTGTGGGTCCTACAACCCCACGAGTCCAAGGACCCGTGGTTTAGGCTCTGCCCGGTTCGCTCGCCGCTACTTCGGGCATCTCGTTTGATTTCTCTTCCTCCGGGTACTTAGATGTTTCAGTTCCCCGGGTTCGCCTCCCGCCTTGCGGCGGGATGACGGCGCTCACGCGCCGCCGGGTTTCCCCATTCGGCCATCTCGGGATCAATGCGTGTGTGCCGCTCCCCCGAGCTTATCGCAGCTTACCACGGCCTTCGTCGCCTCCATGTGCCCAGGCATCCTCCACATGCCTTCTCTCGCTTGACTCAGATTTCGGTCAAGCCAAGCACGCGCGATCATCTCACGAGTGAGCAATTCAGTGCGAATTGCTTCACTACGGTGTGTTGATCCACGTTCACGGCCAGTGGCCGCGAACGCATTCGTTCCACGATCACGTTCCCCATCAGTTGTCAAACAGCGGGTAGACAACGAGTCTCGCGCCGAGGCGCGAGACCCCAAAAAATGCAATCGAATCGAGCGTGGGGTACGGGCGGGCGACTTCGGTCGCCGGCTTTCAGACACCGAAGCGTCCTACTCGCCTGCTCCGTTAAGGAGGTGATCCAGCCGCAGGTTCCCCTACGGCTACCTTGTTACGACTTCGCCCCAGTCACTGCGCTTGCCTTCGGCGGCTTGCTCCCTTGCGGGTTGCGGCACCGACTTCGGGCACTCACAGCTTCCATGGCGTGACGGGCGGTGTGTACAAGGCCCGGGAACGTATTCACCGCGGCATCGCTGATCCGCGATTACTAGCGATTCCAGCTTCATGCCGTCGAGTTGCAGACGACAATCCGAACTGAGGACGGGTTTCTGGGATTGGCGCCAGCTTGAGCTCTGGCCGCCCTCTGTCCCGCCCATTGTAGCACGTGTGTAGCCCTGGACGTAAGGACCATGATGACTTGACGTCGTCCCCACCTTCCTCCGGTTTGGCACCGGCAGTCGGACTAGAGTCCCCGGCTGGCTTGCGCCCTCTCCGCTGGCAACTAGTCCCAAGGGTTGCGCTCGTTGCGGGACTTAACCCAACATCTCACGACACGAGCTGACGACAGCCATGCAGCACCTGTGCACGAGCTCCGAAGAGAACGCCCCGTTTCCGAAGCGCGCCCCGTGCATGTCAAGCCCAGGTAAGGTTCTTCGCGTTGCGTCGAATTAAACCACATGCTCCACCGCTTGTGCGGGCCCCCGTCAATTCCTTTGAGTTTCAGCCTTGCGGCCGTACTCCCCAGGCGGGGCACTTCATGCGTTAGCGCCGACCCCTAAGGGGTCGCTCCCCCAAGGATCTAGTGCCCATCGTTTACGGCGTGGACTACCAGGGTATCTAATCCTGTTTGCTCCCCACGCTGTCGCGCCTCAGCGTCAGGCCCGGCCCAGCCGACCGCCTTCGCCACCGGTGTTCTTCCGGATCTCTACGCATTCCACCGCTACACCCGGAATTCCATCGGCCTCTACCGGCCTCCAGCTCCCCCGTCCGCACGGCCGACCCGGAGTTGAGCCCCGGGCTTTCACCGCACGCGCGAGAAGCCGCCTACGCGCCCTTTACGCCCAGTGATTCCGGACAACGCTCGCACCCTCTGTATTACCGCGGCTGCTGGCACAGAGTTAGCCGGTGCTTCCTCCCCCGGTACCGTCACCCAGGTCTCAACCCGGCATTCGTCCCGGAGAACAGCGGTTTACACCCCGAAGGGCGTCCTCCCGCACGCGGCGTCGCTGCGTCAGCCTTCCGGCCATTGCGCAAGATTCCCCACTGCTGCCTCCCGTAGGAGTCTGGGCCGTCTCTCAGTCCCAATGTGGCTGGCCATCCTCTCAGACCAGCTACCCGTCATCGGCTTGGTGGGCCGTTACCCCGCCAACTACCTGATAGGCCGCGAGCCCCTCCGCCTGTAGATCGCTCCTTTCCTCCCCCGTCCATGCAGACAGAGAAGCGTATGCGGGCTTACCCGGCCGTTGGGCCGGCTATCCCCCGCAAGCGGGCAGGTCGCTCACGTGTTACGCACCCGTTCGCCGGTCGTGGGTTGCCCCACGCCCTCGACTTGCATGTGTTAAGCACGCCGCCAGCGTTCGTCCTGAGCCAGGATCAAACTCTCCAAGAAAGTTCGATGTAGCTCGTCTCGAATCCGCCACCGCAAACCACACGGTGACCGTTCGAAATCACTATGTGTACGTCAGTCAAAACTCTCCCCGAAGCCCTGATTGTGCCTCGGATCGACGAGTCCGCCTCGCACCACATTCACGCTCGACTCGATTGTCAAACAGCAGTTTCGCTGCCGGAGAACGGCAGCCGCGTATGTTATCCCCGGAATGCCCGCCGGTCAACCCTTCCGGGTCAAATGCGTGCGACATCTCCTCCCATCGCCGTGCCCCCGACCCCTTTCGTCTGCCGAGGGATCACGCGACACGCTCCTCATCCACAGACAACGGCACCGCGGCGTGCGGACCTCGCCTTGCGTTCGCGAAAGACGCCGCCGGGAGCACCGAATTCCCAGTGCATTCCTCCCCTTGGCGCCGTCCCTGCATTCGCACACGGGTCCGTCCACCGGCCCTTGTACTGCCCGGTCCGTCCCTCCCTCCCCTCACGCGTGGGGTCCCGTCTCCGCGCGTCCTGCGCCGGTCACCGATCGCTTCGCCCCGGGAAGCGCTCTCTCCCGGCTCATTGGCGAAGCGACGTCCCCGTCACGTTCCGCCTCGAGCTCGTTAGGCGGCGCGGCACCGTCCCGTGCCGGCCAACCGGGGCTCGCTTGGCGGCTCCAGCGCCTTCCGCCCACGCCGGCGCGCGGACCTCACCGTCACCCAGCATGCTCCCTGATGGACTCGAACCATCAACCTAGCGATTAAGAGTCGCTTGCTCTACCAATTGAGCTAAGGGAGCGGACCGGCTTCCCGACGTGCCTGCGCGGCGCACGACCCCGCAGGCCATCGAATGCACGAAAACGCCGCGTGCGACAGCGACACGACGCGCCCATGGCGCGCCAGGAGGGACTCGAACCCCCGACCCTCAGCTTAGAAGGCTGATGCTCTATCCAACTGAGCTACTGGCGCTTCGACGCTGCCCCCGCCGCCACGCGACGAGGCCGCCGAGGTCGGGGCGGCCGGATTTGAACCGGCGACCTCCTGCTCCCAAAGCAGGCGCGATACCGGGCTACGCTACGCCCCGCTGAGGAAGCGGAATTGTAGCCGCAACCCGCGCAAAGTCAACGTGCTGCAAGCACGCGCGACAACAGCGCGCGAAAGGCGCGTCCGCGATGGCTCACCTGCTCCTTTTCCTCGCTCAAGCTCTCGCCAAACGTCCTCCCCAGCTCCAACGAGTAGAAGTACGGATCGTAGCCGAATCCACCCGATCCGCGCGGCTCGTCCGTCACCAGTCCCGCCGTCTCACCTCGCGCCGTCCATTCAACGTCGCCCGCACAGTAGGCCGCCACGCAGACGTAGCGCGCCCGCCGGTCGTCCGCACCGTGCAACGCGCCGAGCAACCTGAGGTTGTTCGCGTCATCCAGCAGCTGTCCCGTAAGATCATTCCGCTCCGACCAACGCCGGCTGCGAACACCCGGCGCGCCACCAAGTGCCTGCACCTCGAGACCGGAATCATCGGCGATTGCCGGCAAGCCGCTGATCCTGTTGAAGAAGCGAGCCTTGGCCAGGGCATTCTGCTCGAAGGTCGCATACCGCTCCAGCTCGTCCTCATCCGCGGTTGCGCTGATCCCGGCCCCCGCGAGGTCCACGACCGGGACGCCCGCTCGCTCAAACATCGGTCGCAGTTCCCGAAGCTTGCCGGCGCTGCGCGTGGCGAGAAGAACGGCCTCGGCGTTCATCGCGCCAGTGCGCGGCGCTGCAGGCGGTCGAGCTCCTGGATGCCATGCTCGGCCAACTGAAGGAGGGCATCCAGCTGTTCGCGCGAAAACGTGCCGTGCTCGCCGGTGCCCTGTACCTCCACGAACTGACCTTCGCTGCTCATGACGACGTTCATGTCTACCTCAGCGCGTACATCCTCGTCGTAGTCGAGGTCGAGCACCGGAATCCCGTCCACCAGGCCCGCGCTGACAGCGGCCACCCGCCTCCGGACGGGCGAGGCCCCGATTCGGCCGCGGCTCGCGAGCCACTCGAACGCGCCGGCGACCGCCACGCACGTTCCGGTGATCGCGGCAGTGCGGGTTCCGCCGTCCGCGTCCAGGACGTCGCAGTCGATGCGCAACGTGATCTCGCCAAACTGGAAATCGTCGAGCATCGCGCGCGCGCTGCGACCGATGAGTCGCTGGATCTCATGGGTTCGGCCGCCGACGTTCGCCCGCTCGCGAGGTGTGCGCGATCGCGTTGACCTGGGCAGCATCGCGTACTCCGCCGTCAGCCAGCCCAGACCGCTGCCCCTGCGCCACGACGGCACGCTCTCTTCGACGCTGACGGCGCACAGCACGCGCGTTCTTCCAAACGTCACGAGGCACGAGCCCTCTGCGTTTCGCACGGCGCCGGGTTCCAGCACCACCGGACGGAGCGCGCCGGGGGCCCGGTCAGTCCGGGGCATGCGCGGGTCCCTTTCCTACCCGGCTGACAATCGCCGTCGTGGAGCGGCCGGGCGTCAACGGCACGATGACCACTTCGCCGCCCCCTGCCACGACGTCCGGCGCGCCGACCACGTCGGAGGCCGCATAGTCACCGCCCTTGACGAGCACATCGGGTTTCAGCGCCCGAATGAGCTCGAGCGGGGTGTCCTCGTCGAAGATCACCACGGCATCGACGGCTTCGAGAGCAGCCACGACGCAAGCGCGGTCGTGCTCCGGGCAGATCGGGCGCAGGCGTCCCTTGAGCCGTCTGACGGACGCATCGCTGTTGACGCCGACGATGAGCGCGGCGCCTCGTTCGCGGGCACGGCCCAGCAGGTCCACGTGACCCGGGTGCAGGAGGTCGAAGACGCCGTTCGTGAAGACGACCGGTCCGGCTTGCCGGCGCCGCCAGAGTACGGCGTCCTGGCGCGAGAGGATCTTGCGGCGCGGCTCGAATGCGGTCAAAAGCGCCACTCAACGCGGGGGGCGAAATGAACCTCCCGGACCAGCAGGGGCACTTCCACGCGTTCCGTGTAATCCGTGGTGATGATCACGCTGTTGGCGCTGCGCCGAATGAGGATTCGCGATGCCGTCTCCGGAAGGCCCATGGAATCGACGAGCGCAGTCAGGCGCAGCCGGATCGCCGCATCGTCATGCGTATGCGAGAAGCGCGCCTCCTGTTCCATGGCGTCGCGGAACCGGTAGTAACGCAAGTACACCTCGCCGACGTTCACGCCGAAGTAGGCCACCGTGACGAGGAGGAGGGCCCCGAAGAGACATCCGAGCCGACTGGCACCGGGCTGCGTGCTCACCATTGCGACTGCGCACCTTCGATGATGTCACTGACCAAGCGCTGGATGGCCTGTTTGCGTCCGGCGTCCTCAGCGCGTTCCGCGTATTCCCCTTCGGCGGAGAGTCCGGCGCGCTTGAAAATGGTGCGACCCGTATTATCGACGATCTCGACGTCGATCGAGATCTGGAGGCGGCGCCGCGCCGAGGTCGCCTGAGCGGGATCCGCGCTGTAGCCGACGGCGATGTCGGGCTCATACTTCTTGATGGTTCCGTGAATCACCGCGGATGCCTTGCCCTCGGGGGCTTCGCGGAGTCCGAAGCGTGACAGGAACTCCTTTCGCAGCTCGAGTTGGAGCTCGGTAGGCAGCCCGGATGCGGCGGTTTCGTTCTCGAATGGAATGACGGCAACAGTCTTGATACCGGGCGGCAGCCCCCCGCCGCCCGACAAGCTGTACAGACAGCCCGAGAGCAGTAGCGCGAAGAGACTACGGACGCCAGATCGCGGCATCGAAAGCTGACTCCTCGAATCGTCCGAGCACGGTGAGCACCAGTGTGCGTCCCGCCCTGGGCTGCCTGTAAACTACGCGGGTGGAGTCCGTTCGCTCCACTTCTTCCTCGATCCGTCCGTGCACGATGCGCCGCATGCGCACCGGACCATCGTGTCCGAAGGTGACGCGCCATGTGGTATCCCGGCCAATGTCGGCCCGCAGCGTGTCGCCATCGAGCCGCACGGTGGTGTCCGCGGCCGATACGGTGATCCGTCCCAGCGCCGCCCAGAGCAGCGGAACCGGCGGCAGATACCGCCGCGCCTCATTCTGTCCGGGCACCGCCAGGGAGTCAGCGATCAGGATCACGTCGCCACCGGCAGCCCCGTTCTCCAGAAAGAAGTCGAGTCGGACGCTGTCGGGGGGCGCGATGCGCGCCACGCCCTGGCCGCGTGCGGAGAATACGCGCTCATGGTAGTCCCAGCGGAAGACGACGCGGCGGCGCCCCGGCGGCAGGGAAGTTGGCGGCAGGCGGCGCGCGGTGGGCAGGCCGAGCAGGGGCCCGGCACGAGGCGCGCAGGCCGCGATCCCGGCGAGAGCGCCGAGCACCGCGATCCTAACGAGCGGGGAGCGGACGCTCGAGGATGGCACGAATCGCGGCCGGGAGAGCGCTGGCGCGGCCGTCACCGTCGATCGCGACCAGGGTAGTCCTGGCAGTGGCCAGTCGGGCGCCGGTGGTCGCGTTGCGCACCAGGTACTCGAAATCGACCGCGCGCGACCCCACCCGCACCATCGTCGTCTCCACGCGGATGAGATCATCGTACCGCGCCGGGGCGTGATAGCGCAGGTTCGCCTCGGCCACGGCGAGCCCCGTGCCGTGCCGTTCCATTTCCGCATAGGGAAGCCCCAGCACCCGGATGTACTCGGTGCGTCCCATCTCGCACCAGACGAGGTACTCGGCGTGGTACACCACGCCCATCTGATCCGTTTCTCCGTAGCGCACACGGAACTCGATATCGTGATGCGGAGCACTCACGAGTCGAGCAGGCCTAACGCGCGAGCGCGGTCGCGCGCACCGGGAGTGAGCAGGGGACGGTCGGGGAGGCGGCCGCCGCGCGCGGCGAGCCGGATCACCTCGCGCTCGGTGATCAGCGCACGACGCGGTGGCGCGGCGGCGCGCCAGGCAACGATGTCGGCGCGGTCACCGGTGTGCGCGGCAGCGGCGCGCGCTTCATCGGCGTCGAGGTGGAGCTCGGTGGCATGCGACGGTCCGGACCGCACCAGGACGTTGTGGAGCGTGACCGCGCGGGCGCTCATGCCGCAGGTCGCGTCGACGCGGTCGCCGTCCTGCAGGCCCCACTGCTGGGCGTCGGCCGGCGCGAGGTGGAGATGGCGCGCCGCCACGATCACACCGCGTTCGAGGGCGACGCGCCCGTGCGGACCGACCAGGGTCACTCCCCCGATCGACGCGCCGAGGTCCCCGCTTGCCGCCACCGGTGGCTGCACGCCGAGCGTCACGGCGTCGCTCAGGGCCAGTTCCAGCTGGGTAGCGGATCTGGCCGGTCCGACGACGCGCACCGCGTCGAGGCGGCCAGCGGGTCCGACCACGGCAACCGCTTCCAACGCCGCGAACTGACCCGGCTGTACCAGGTCGCGCCCCGACCGGAGCCCCGCGGGCCCGAACAGGATCGCGACATGATCCGGTGACAGGTGCAGGTGCCGATTGGAGACGCCGATCGGGACGGAGATCGGCAGCGTGCGGCGCGCGCGGCGCCCTGTGGGCGCATCACGCTCCGGCCTGACCGGCGCCGCGGGGATGCCCTTGCCGGCGGCCGCGCCCCGGACGGCGGCGGTCAGCTCGCCTACATCCGCGCGGTGGCGCGGCGCAACCGGGTGGCGGACAGGCGCCACATCGCCTAACGACTGGCCGGCCCCGGTCCACGGGGCCGGCTCTCCACCGCGGTCGGGGGGGGCGGGACGGATTGGTGGCAGCAGCCACGGAACCGGACGGGACGGCGCGGCCGCGTCGCGGTCGCGCTGCAGGGCGTCGGCGATCAGCCCCGCCAGCCGGTCGAGTTCGTCGTCGGTCATCGATGCGAGGCCCGGAACTCGGTCAGGAAATCGGCTACCACCCGCTGCACGCCCTGCTCGTCAAGGCTCCCGTCCGGAAAGTCCGACTCGGTGCGCGGTGCCTTGGCGGCGCCGGCCGGTACGGAATCGCGCAGCGGATCACGATACGGCCGGATCTCCTCGCCGATCCGCTTGACGTTGATGAGGTGAAGCGGGGTGATGTTGTCCGAGGTGATGCTGCCGCCCCACGAGCCGGGACCCAACGTCATCGCCGGCGCGAAGCCGGTCGTGAAGCCGACCGCTCCGATGGCGGTGTTGGAGTTCACGATGATGCGAAACGCGGGCTTCTCCTCGAAGAACCGGTCGATCACGTATTGGTCGCGGCTGTGAATGCTCAGCGAGTGACCGATGCCACCGTAGCGCAGCAGTTCGATCGCGCGGTGACAGCACGCTTCCCAGCCGTCCTCGACGAAGTACGCCAGCACCGGGCAGAGCTTCTCGCGGCTGAGTGGATCGCCACGGCCGACGCCCGTGAGCTCGACGATCAGGAGCTTCGCGTCGGGAGAAACAGGGAAGCCGGCCATGCGCGCGATCGCCTGCGGCTGCTGGCCCACGACGTCGGGGTTGATGCCCTTCCCCGATGGCGGGATCATCAACCGTTCGAGAGCACGCTTCTCCTCCGGGGTGCAGAAATGCGCCCGCTCCCGCTGGAACGCCCCGCGGACGTCGCGTTCGACCGGTGCGTCGACGACCACCGCGTTCTCCGCCGAACAGAGCACTCCCGCGTCGAAGGTCTTGCCGTCCACCACGTCCGCTACCGCCTTGTCGACACGCGCGGTCCGTTCGATGATGGCCGGCACGTTGCCGGGACCCACGCCATAGGCCGGTTTGCCTGACGAATACACGGCACGCACCATGTCCGTGCCTCCGGTGGCGAGGAGCACGGCGGTTTCGCGATGGTGCATGAGGGCCCTGGTCCCGTCGAGCGTGGGCGCCGTCATGGCGTTCACGAGACCGGGGGGCGCCCCCGCCGAGACGGCCGCGCGCTCGAGCACGTTCGCGGCTTCGACCGTGCACTGAACGGCGCGCGGGTGCGGTGACATCACGATCGCATTGCGCGCCTTGAGCGAGATGAGCGCCTTGTAGATCGCGGTCGAGGTGGGATTTGTCGTCGGGACGATGGCGCCCACGACGCCCATTGGCACGGCCAGTTCTCGCACTCGCCGCTCCGGGTCGTCATGGAGCACGCCCACCGTGCGCATGGGCAGGATGTACGCAGCCAGGGTGTCGGACGCAAAGCGATTCTTGATGATCTTGTGCTCGTATACGCCCATGCGCGTTTCGTCGACCGCCATGCGCGCCAGCGGCTCGGCCGCAGCTGAAGCGGCGGTCGCCATGGCGCGCACCACCGCGTCGACGCGTTCCTGCGTGGCGTTGGCAAAGGCCGCCTGCGCCGCCGCAGCGCGGGCTACCAGATCGCGCGCTTCCTGGATGCTCTGCAGGTCGGCGTCCATGGCGCCGTGGGTCAGCGGAGCAGCGACTGAAAGGCGGCGAGGAGTTCTTCGCGGCCCGCGCGCGCCACATCACGACCCTTGATGGGGAAACCCGGGACGCGACGGGCCGTGGCGCGGAGATCCACGACCTTCGCCCGCTGCAGCGCCGCCATGTCGAATCGTCCGCCGATCATTGGCGGCTCGGAGCCGGCGGCCTCGTCATCGGCTGTGACCAGCGACAACTCGTCATGTGGGCGGGGGATGACATGGACGGAGACGAGATGGCCGACCCGCTCTGCGGCGGCAGCGCCCGCATCGACGGCGGCCTTCACGGCCGCCGTGTCACCAAGGAACTTCACCGTCACGAGACCGGCATCGGCGCGCTCCGTACCCAGGAGGCGCACCAGGGCAGCCTTCAGTCCGGCGTCGGCCGCTTCGAGGGCGCCGACCAATCCCCGCGTCTCGATGAGTCCGAGCGCCCCTCCGCTGGACTCCCGCTCAGGTGCTCTCACCTGGTGGGCCTTGCGGGATGATCAACTCGAGCTCGGCGTGCGGTCTGGGAATCACGTGCACGGAAACCAGCTCGCCCACCCGCTCGGCGGCCGCCGCTCCGGCGTCCGTCGCCGCCTTCACCGCGCCGACATCGCCGCGGACCATGACCGTCACGTAGCCGCCTCCGACCTTCTCCTTGCCGATCAAGCGGACATTTGCCGCTTTGACCATGGCATCTGCGGCTTCGATGGCCCCGACGAGTCCCTTGGTCTCGATGAGGCCGAGCGCGCGTTCTGGCATCCGTCCCCCTATGGGTGTAGCACCGGGCGCGAAGATGGGTGCTCCCGCGAAGTTTGTAAAGAGACGAATCGCCCGGTAAACTGTGCCCGTGCTCCCGCCACCGTGCTACCTCATTTCCGACGCCCATCTCGGCGTGACACCGCCCGAGGTGGAGCGAGGAATCCTCCGGTTTCTGGAGACGCTCGAAGACGAGGCGGGGTCGCTGATCGTGAACGGCGACCTGTTCGACTTCTGGTTCGAGTGGCGCTCGGTGATCCCGCGGGTCGGGTTTCGCGTGGTGGCACAACTGGCGCGGTTGGCGGAGCGGGGAGTCCCGATTCTATGGATCGCGGGGAATCACGATTGCTGGGGTGGCGATGTGCTGCGGGCCGACGTCGGGGTGCAGTATCACGTGGGCGCGTGGCGGGGAGACATCGCCGGCTGGTCGGTGCGGATCGACCATGGCGATGGTCTTCGCCGTGCCGAGGACCGGCGTTACCGCGCGCTCCGGGCGGTTCTCCGCCACCCGTGGGCGGTACGCGCCTTTCGCCTGGTCCATCCGGATCTCGGGACGCGATTGGCGTTAGGCAGCTCGCAGGCCAGTCGCTCCTACCGCGCCCGCGACGGCGGCGCGGGATTGCGCGAGGTGGCCCGGCGCACCCTCGACGGCGATCCGTCGCTGGACCTGCTGGTGTTCGGACATTCCCACGTGGCGGAACTGGAGCGGGTGGCCGGCGGCGGCATCTACGCCAACGCGGGAACCTGGATGGACGATACGACCTACCTGCGCGTGGACGCTGCGGCGGTCGAGTTGCGCCGCTGGAGGCCCGGCGGCGGGGACGAAGTGCTGGCGCGCGAAGCGCGGCGTGTGCCCAACGCCGCTCGCGTTACCATCGCACGTTGACGCCCAGCGCCGGCCCCCGCGGTGTGGACCGAATCTCCACGCGGGCGGGAAGATCCCAGAGATGCGCGGCGACGAACGCGTCCGCGCCCGCGAACAGGTGGTTGAACACGAGCACCGCCACCCAGTCCTCGACGTGCGTCCGTCGTGCCTTCACCCGGTTGCCGGCGTTGCGGTTCTCGACCGTGTCGGCGCGAACGAATGCGCCCTGCGCGTCCACGGTAGGGGCGCCGGTCGCGGGATCGGTGGCGTAGGATCCAATGACGACGTCGTGCGCGTGGGCGCGCGCGATGCGAAGGTCGTTCGCCGCTTTTGTCGTCATCGCGACCGCGACCGCCTCGACAGTGACGTAGATTGCTCCCGTGAACCGGTGGAGGCGCGCCTGGCCCAGGCCCGGCAGCGCAAAGGAATAGAGAAAGGCGCGTCCAGGCGAAATGGGGGGACTCAGCGAGTCGCGCGGCGCGCGCACGGCAACTGCCTGACGAGTTCGCGCAGCCCGACTCGCGGAATCGGCCGTCGCGCGCGCGACGGAATCGGCCCTGACGCGCGCCAGGGAATCGGTCCGGGCACGCGCGATGGAATCCGCCCGCACCGCCGCAGAGTCGGGGCGTTGGGCGCGCGCGTCTCCGGCTGCCAGCAGCATGGCGGCCGCGACCGCCATGCGTCCGCCCATCACGCCGAACCGACTTCCGGTTCGAGGCGCGCCGGATGGCACATTGCCGGCGTCCCCTGACCGGTCGCACTCGAGCACCCGGTGGCGGGAGCGTGTGGGAATCGAACCCACCCAACCCGACGAAGTCAGGTCACAATCGTTTTGAAGACGACGGAAGCCACCAGGCCCCATACACCCCCACGAAGATCACGCGAGCACCACGAGTCGATCGCCGCGCGGCAGGACTTCACCGACCGTGGCCGCGGCGGGAACGCGGGAAAGATACTCCGCCAGGAGGGACTGAGGGATCGCGAGCAGCAGTCCACCCGAGGTCTGCGGATCGACCACCAGGGCGCGTTCAAATGGGGTGGCGCTTCCCCAATGCACGAGGGCGTCGAGGTACGCCAGGTTTCGATCCGCGCCCGCGGGAGTCGCCCCGTCCGTCCACGCGTCGCGAACGCAATCGAACGCCGGGAGCGTGGAGGCATCGAACTGCAGCGAGACGCCGCTGGCCCTGGCAACGTGTGAGGCGTGGCCGGCGAGTCCGAATCCGGTCACGTCGGTGGCGCAGCGAACGCCGATTTCCTGCGCCGCGCGCGCCGCCGCAGCGTTCAGCAGGCGCATGGAATCGAGCGCGTCGTCAGCGCGATCTCGCGACACCGTGCCGCGTTTCAGGGCCGTGGAGACGAACCCGGTACCGAGGGGCTTCGTGAGCACGAGGAGATCTCCCACCGCGGCCGCATCGTTGGTGAGCATGTGTCGCGGGTCCACCCGGCCAGTGACCGCGAGTCCGTACTTGAGTTCCTCGTCGATTACCGTGTGGCCGCCGATGACGGCGGCTCCGGCCTCATGCACCTTCTCCTGGCCGCCCCGGAGGATGGCGGTGAGCACCTCGATCGGGAGCTGCTCCGACGGAAAGCCGACGATCGAGAGCGCGGTGAGCGGTTCCCCCCCCATGGCGTAGATATCGGAGAGCGCGTTGGCGGCCGCGATCTGGCCGAATTCGTACGGGTCATCAACGATCGGCGCGAAGAAATCGACCGTCTGCACCAGAGCGAGGTCGTCGCTCACGCGAAAGACTCCCGCGTCGTCGAACGACTCTCGACCGACGAGGATGCGGGGATCGGCGCGCAGAGGCAGCGGCGCGAGCGCCTTCATCAGGTCACCCGGACCCATCTTGGACGCTCAACCAGCGCAGCGCGCGAATTGGGTGAGCCGGAAGAGCTGGTCGCGAGTGTGGGACACGGGAGGTCGGAGGTCGGAGGAGGGAAGCCGGAGGGCGGAGGGCGGAGGGCGGAAGTCGGAAGTCGGAGCGCGGAAGTCGGAAGTCGTTAGGCACTCATGACAAGTCGCTCAAGCCTATCATCGAGACCCCTCGAGGGCCGAAGGCAAGCGCCTGGTCCACGCGAGGCGCGGCTACTGAGGGCCTACGCGACCTTCGCGACGGCGTCTATCTCCACCGCCACGCCACGCGGCAGGCCGGCCACCTGGACCGTCGAACGCGCCGGACGGGCGGCACCCAGCACACGTGCATACACGTCGTTCATGCGGGGGAAGTCGGCCATATCGGCGAGAAAGACCGTAGTCTTCACCACGCTGGACCAGTCCGCTCCGCACGCCTCGAGGATCGCCTGGAGGTTGGCGAGGACGCGCTCCGTCTGCGGTACCACGTCGCCCGGCACCACTTGACCCGACACCGGGTCGATTGCGATCTGGCCGGCGGTGAAGAGGAGGCCGCCCGCCACGATGCCCTGCGAATAGGGGCCGATGGCGGCCGGTGCTCGCGGCGTCTGTATCGTCTGATTACTCACGCAATCTCCTAGAAGAGGCCGACGATGGAGCCATCCGAGCGCACGGACATCCGCTCGGCGGCCGGCTCTTTGGGCAGGCCGGGCATCGTCATAATGTCACCGCACTGCGCCACCACGAAGCCCGCGCCGGCCGCGGGATAAACCTCGTTGACGGTGATCCGGAAGCCCCGCGGCCGGCCCAGCTTGCTCGCGTCGTCCGTGAGCGAGTACTGCGTCTTGGCCATGCAGATCGGCGTCCCACGGAGGCCTACGGACTCCAGGTAGTCGATGTTGCGATCGGCTTTCGGCATGAAGTCCACGCCGTCGGCGCCATACACGCGTGTGGCAATGGCGAGGACCTTGTCGCGAATGGGGAGGGCGCTGTCGTAGAGCGGCGCAAAATGCGCTCCGCCCGCGCCGAGCATGGCGAGCACCTCCGCGGCAAGCTCTTCGCCGCCGGCGCCGCCGCGCGCCCAGGTCTCGTTGAGCGCGACGCGTACCCCGGCGCGCCGCGCGCAGTCCGTAACCATGGCCAGCTCCGCATCGGTATCGCTCGTGAAGCGATTGACAGCGACCACCACAGGGACACCGAACTGGGCGACGTTGCCGATGTGGTGCTCGAGATTCGGCAGGCCACGTTCCAACGCGCCCAGGTCTTCGACGCTGAGCCGGGTCTTGTGCGCGCCACCGTTCAGCTTGAGCGCCCGCACCGTGGCGACGAGAACCGCCGCTTCCGGTGCGAGTCCGGCCGCCCGGCATTTGATGTTGAAGAACTTCTCGGCGCCAAGGTCCGAGCCGAAGCCGGCCTCGGTGATGACCAGATCAGCCAGCGCCAGCGCGGATCGCGTCGCCACAATCGAGTTGCACCCGTGCGCGATGTTGCCGAACGGGCCCGCGTGAACGAACGCCGGCCCGCCTTCGAGCGTCTGCACCAGGTTCGGCCGGATCGCATCCCGCAGCAGCAGGCCCATGGCACCGGCCGCCTTGAGCTCGCCCGCGCGCACCGGTTTTCGCTCGGCACCGCGGGTGGCGCCGACGATGATGTGGGCCAGGCGCTGTTCGAGGTCCGCGAAGTTGGTCGCCAGCGCGATGATCGCCATGACTTCACTGGCCGGAATGATGACGAACTTCTCTTCGCGCGGGACGCCCTCGGCCGGCCCTCCCAGGCCGATGATGGCTTTTCGCAACGCCCGGTCGTTCATGTCGATGGTACGCGGCCAGGTAATGCGGCGCGGATCGACGCCCAGGGCATTCCCCTGCTGGAGGTGATTATCCAGCATCGCCGACAAGAGCGCGTGCGCGCTGGAAATCGCGTGAAAGTCGCCGGTGAAATGGAGGTTGATGTCCTCCATCGGCAGCACCTGCGAGTATCCCCCCCCCGCCGCCCCGCCCTTCACCCCGAACACGGGACCGAGCGATGGTTCGCGGATACAGAGGGCGACGTTGTTGCCTGAGCGGCGGAGGGCCTGTGCGAGTCCCACCGAGGTCGTCGTCTTTCCTTCTCCGGCCGCGGTGGGGTTGATGGCAGTGACCAGAACGAGCCTGCCGCGCGCCGGACGGGTCGATACCTCAAGGGGGATCTTGGCCTTGAACTTTCCGTAGAGATCGAGGTCGTCGGCCGCGAGTCCGAGCTCAGCGGCGACGTCAGTGATAGGACGGAGCCGCGCCTTCTGGGCGATCTCGATGTCGGATGGAACAGCAGTCACGCGCTTTGGGGGTTGGAGTCGCAGTCTCGAGTCTCGCATGACGAGCGGTGCGGTCGCCGGCGCTCGCGGCGACTGCCTTCCCCTCCCCCACACGTCCTGCACCCGTCGGAGCGCCTCGGCATTCGCGCGGGACTCCGGACTCGGCCCTCTCGGCTGTCGTGCAGGCGCGTGATACTAGGCAGAGGTACCTTCGAGTGCCAGCCCAAACAGGCGCATGGTGTTCTGGGTGGTCGCCGTCCCAACCACGTCGACGGTTTCGCCACGGACCTGCGCCACTTTCGCGAGCGTGAAGGTGACGAGCGCCGGCTCGTTGCGCTTCCCGCGATGCGGCACCGGCGCGAGATACGGCGCATCGGACTCGACCAGCAGTCGATCACCGGGAATCGACCGAATGAGATCGTCGTCGCTCCACCGACCGAACGTCACGATCCCGCTGAACGAGATGTACCAGCCCGCTTCCAGCGCGATGGCCGCCAGCGCCTGTGGCCCCGTATGGCAGTGGAGAACACCTTGTACCCCGGCGGTCTGCGCGTCGCGGATCATGGCCATGGTGTCGTTCACTGCCTCACGAGAGTGCACCACCAGGGGCCGCCGCAGCTCCCCCGCCAGCGCGACCTGAGCGGCGAGGACCTCGCGCTGTCGCTGACGCGGCGCGCTGTCGTAGAAGTAGTCGAGCCCGCACTCGCCGACGGCCACCGCGCCGAGGTGAAGGTGGTGGCGCAGCCGGGGCAGATCACGTTCCGCTACGAAGCGGTCGGCATCGTGCGGATGGACTCCGGCGGTGTGAAACACCCGGCCAGGGTAAGCGCGCACGAGTTGAACGGACCGATCGGCAGCGTCGGGTGACTCACCGATGCAGACCAGGGCCCGCGCGCCGGCGGCGTGTGCGCGCGCGATGACGTCCGCCACGTCGGTAGCGAAGGCAGCGTCCGCGAGATGGGTGTGGCTGTCGATGAACACCGGACTCAACGTGGTACAGTCGCCGGCGCGTCCACCCTAGCGTGTCGCGGGCTCCTTCTGGCTTCGGGGCGGGCGCGAGGGTGAGTCCACCTCGGACGCGGCGCGCGCGCTACGTGCGGAAACGCTCGCCTTGCCCCCCGGCTCGCGGGGGAAACGTCGCTCGATGTACAGCAGGATGGGCGACGCAACATAGATCGAACTGAACGTGGCCACGAACACGCCGAACGTCATGACCACGGCAAACGGCCGCAGCACCTCGCCGGCGAAGAAGAGCAGGGCCAGGGTGGCCGCCAGCGTCGTGCTGTGGGTGAGGATCGACCGCGGCAGGGTCTCGTTGATCGAACGATTGAGCGTGTCGTACAGCGGTTCCTTGCGCACCTTCTTCAGGTTCTCACGAACCCGGTCGAAGATGATGATGGTGTCGTTCCCGGAGTAACCAAGCAGCGTGAGGATCGCCGCCACCACGGTGAGCGAGACTTCGAGATTGGTGAGCTTGATAAAGCTGAGCGTGACGAGCACGTCGTGGAGAGTGGAAAGCACGGCCGCCACGCCGAACCGCCACTCGAACCGGAACGCCAGGTAGACGAGTGTCACCAGGCCCGCCAGCACCATCGCGATCATGGCGTCGCGGGTCAGTTCCTTCCCGACCTTCGGTCCCACCACTTCGCGCCCCTCCACCCGAAAGCCGGCTCCGTACTTCTGTCGCAGCGCGGTCTCGACCCTGTTCGCGACGCCCTGAGCCGCGGACGTGACGGTGTCCGCGGCGGTGAGATTCTGGGCGCGCACGGTGTAGTCCAGCGGATCGCCGAACTGCTGGATCTCCGCGCCCGGCACAACCGGGTCGAGCGTCGAGCGGAGTTCCGACGGATCGGGTGGCTGGTCGAACTTGAGCTGCACCACCGTTCCGCCGGTGAACTCGATGCTGCGCTTCACGCTGCCGGTGACGACGAACGAGCTCAGGCCGATGACAATGAAGGCGATAGTGAGACCCGCCGCCCACCGCCACCACTTGATGAAATCGTACGATGTGTTGTGAAGGATCCGCAGCATCAGATGCTCAGGGTCTGCGCGCGGCTCGCGCGGGTCAGCCAGAGGAGATAGAACGTGCGCACCACGAATACCGCGCAGAACAGCGAGGCCGAGATGCCGGCAATCAGTGTCACCGCAAATCCCTTCACGGAACCGCTGCCGTACTGATACAGCACCGCGGCAGTCAGAATCGTCGTCACGCTGGTGTCGATAATGGCGGACAGGGCGTGCCGGAATCCCTCGTCGATCGAGGTGCGGACGGTCTTACCGCGGTCCAGTTCCTCGCGAATGCGCTCGAAGATCAGCACGTTCGCGTCCACCGCGATCCCGACCGACAGCACCAGGCCCGCGATGCCCGGAAGCGTGAGCACAGCGTTGAAGCCGGCCAGCACAGCCAGGGTAAAGAGCATGTACAACGAGAGCGCGCCCACTGCCAGAAGGCCGGAGAACCGGTAGTACACAAGCATGATCGTGATCACCACCAGGACCGCGATGAGCATCGCCCGCTCGCCCTTGGCGATCGAGTCCGCCCCCAGACTCGCGCCGATGCTTCGCAGATCCGCGATCCTCAATGGCACGGGCAGCGACCCCGCGCGCAGCACAAGCGCCAGGTCCTGCGCTTCCTGCAGATCGCGGCGCCCCATGGTGATCTGGCCATGCGTCCCGATGGCACCCTGAATCACCGGTGGCCGCCCCATGACCTTGTCGTCGAGCACAATCGCCATGTAGTCCTGGATATGCTTCGACGTCTCGGTCCGGAACTTCCGTCCCCCCACGTTGCTCAGCGTGAACTCGACGATGGTCCCCTCGATCGGATTGTTGTTCGGCTTCGCGTCCTGCAGCGCATCGCCCGTGATGATGGGGCGCGCATCCACGACGTAGAACGGGCGATAGACCTGTCCGCCGAACGACAGCGTGTCGTTCCCCCACCGGATGACCTTCCCGGGTGGCAATGCCGACTGCACGGCCGGCAGCGATAACCAGTACTCCGCCTTCTGCGCATCCTGCTCGCTCACGAGGTACTCACCCGGCATCATCCCCGATTGCTGGATGATCTTCGACAGCGGCCCCCCGCCCTTCTCCAGTCCGGCCAGGCTCGACGAGTCCTTCTTCGTGCTATCGGTCTTCTCGACCGCCGAATCCTTCTTGGCAAAGAGCTGCTGCAGTCCGGCGTTCTGCGCCGGAGCGCCCTTGGTGGTGTCGGCGGTGCCGGGCGCCACCGCTCCCTGCTCGCGCACGATCTGATCAAGACGCGGAAGCGTCTTGTCGAGCGCCTGCGACTTGTCGGTGATCATGAATTGCAGGAATGCCGTCTTCTGCACGACCTGCTCGGCACGCTGCGGGTCGTCCACTCCGGGCAGCTCCACGATCAGGCGGTCGCTTCCGACCTTCTGGACGACGGGTTCCGCTACGCCGAACTCGTCGATTCTGGTGCGGACCACCTTCAATGCTCGATCAAGGGCGTCGCTCGCGTTGGCGACGGACATTTTCGATGCATCGACTTCAAGAGCGAGGTACATCCCGCCCTGCAGGTCGAGTCCCCGCTTCAGCGGGACGCGCTTGAGGGTGTCGTAGGTGAATACGCCGTTGCGCTTGACGCGCTCAACAACGGTGCGTGGGAATAGCGCCCACACCGAAGCCGCCACGAGCGCGACGATCACGAACATGCGGGCCTTCAAACTGGACATGCGGTCGAATCGCGAAAACGGGGAGAATTTGCCAGCGGTGAACGTTAGACCTTCGGGTAGACAGAGTCAACCGCAAATTGCCGTGGCTCAAGCGGTTGCAGACAATACCTCGCGCGCCATCTCCGCATCCCGCTCGAGCTGCCGGGTGAGCGCCCTGGCGTCGTGGAACCGTACGGTGTCACGGAGGCGACGTAGGAAATCGATGCGCACGCGAGCGCCATACAGCTCGCCGTGCGCGCCAAACAGGTGCGCTTCAAGCGCTACGTTGGTGTCGGAGAAGGTGGGACGCGGACCAAGATTCATCATTCCCCCGAATGGGCCCCGAGGAGTCTGCACACGCACAACGTACACCCCTTGCGGTGGAAGGAGCTTTCGCGGAGATGGGAGCGGCACGTTGATCGTGGGAAAGCCAAGCAGCCGGCCGCGACTCTCTCCGCGAGTCACCCGGCCGCCCACCGAGTAGGGCCGGCCGAGGCCGAGTGCCGCGCGCTCCAGATCTCCGCCGGCAATCGCGCGTCGGATCGCGGTGGACGAAACCGGTTGGCCGGCGGGCGACGCGACGGCCGGCACAACGCTGACGTCGAAGCCGCGTGACACTCCGAGCGCGCGCAGCGTATCGACGTCGCCAGCACGATTGCGCCCGAGGCCGTGATCGTAACCGATCAGCAGATCGTGCATGCGGAACCGACCCAACAGAACCTCATCGACGAAGCGATCCGGCTCGAACCGCGCGAGCGCCATCGTGAACGGCACGATCGCCACGTAGTCGACGCCGCTCTCCGCGAAGAGCTCGGTGCGCTCGTCACCGACCGACAGGAGCGGCGGCGCCGCCGCCGGATTCACGACTTCGAGCGGATGCGGCTCGAACGTGACGAGAATGCTGCGGACATCGAGCGTCCGCGCCCGTTCCACGAGTCGTCGCAGCACATCCTGATGCCCGAGGTGGACGCCGTCGAACGTCCCCACCGTGAGCGCGGTGCGACGTACGTCAGGTGGCAGACCTGATGCATCTCCGAAGGCGTCAGACATGCGCAAGCACCACTCTGGGCTGCCACGATCCCTGGCTTCGTTCCGCCACCGCCAGCAGGTCCCCGTGCTCATCGACCAGCGCGGCAACCACGGCGAGATCGTCGGGTGCAGAATCGGCCGCGTCGATCATTCCGCCGCTGCGAATCCGATCCGCTGCGTCGCCACTCACGACGACGCGGGGCATGCCGACCAGGGCCCCGAGAGGCGGTTCCGGCTCGGTTCCTTCGTGCACCTCATCCAGCGGAATGGCATGCTCCAGCCCGAACGGACCAATGCGTGTCCGCCGGAGCGCGGCCAGGTGCGCGGCCGACCCCGCGTAGCGTCCGAGGTCACGGGCCAGCGCCCGCACATACGTTCCAGCGCCACAGGCGATGCGCACGCGCCATCGCTCCCCCTGGTGGGCAAGGACGTCCCAACTGCGCACGTCCACGTCGGCGGATTCGAGTGTTACGGCCTGGCCGGCTCGCGCCATCGCGTACGCACGGCGTCCCTCGACGTGCTTGGCCGAGAACGACGGAGGTACCTGGCGAATACGACCGGCAAGCCGCGGTATCGCCTGGTAGACCGCCTGGTCATCAGGAAGAGGGGCGCTCACGGTCGGAGTCCCCGCCGCGTCGTCGGTGTCGGTTTCGAATCCGAATCGGATCTCGGCCTCGTAGACCTTGTCGCTGGAGGGAACGAAGCGGGCCAGACGCGTCGCGCTCCCGACCAGAATCACGAGCAATCCGGTGGCTTCCGGGTCGAGCGTACCGGTGTGTCCGGCGCGCGTGGCGCCAAGCGCCCGGCGCACGCCGGTAACTGCGCCTTGCGACGTGAGTCCGCGCGGCTTGTCGACCAGCAGAAAACCATCAGTCCTCGTGGCCGGCATTTCGGTCGGGTGCATCGGCGGATCTGATCTGCGACAGCAGCGACTCGATGCGGGCCGCATGGGCCACACTGGGATCGCTGGCAAAATCGATCATCGGCGCGACGCGCAAGTGCATGCTGCGTCCCAATCGACCGCGCAGGTGGGTTGCGACCGAAGCCAGCCCCTCCATGGTGGCGGACCGCTGCTCGTCCGTCCCCATCACGCTCACGAAGACGCGGGCGTGGCGCAGATCGCGTGTCACGTTCACGGCAGTGACCGTGACGAGACCCTGAATGCGCGGGTCCTTCACGCTTTCGGCGAGGAACGTGGCCACTTCCTCGCGAATGACCTCCGCCACGCGTTCAGTACGGCGGGAAGAAGACAAGCCAGTGCCGGAGTTTCTGGGGGGAGTTGGATCGGGCCACGGAACAGGACGCTCGGCGCTCCTACCGGCCGGGCTGTGCTTCCGGCTGGAGCGTTCGCGCCACCTCCTCCTTGCGGTAGCACTCGATCACGTCACCGACCTTGATGTCGTTGAAGTTTTCGATCCCGACGCCGCATTCGTACCCTTCCTTGACTTCGCGAACGTCGTCCTTGAATCGGCGCAGCGAGGCGATGGAGCCGGCGTACACCTCCGAGCCATCTCGAATGACCCGGGCACGCGCCTGACGGTTGATCACGCCGCTGCGAACGTAGCAGCCTGCCACTGTCCCCACGCGAGACACCTTGAACGTGTCCCGCACCTCGGCCTCCCCCAGAATCACTTCGCGCTCTTCCGGACGGAGCAGTCCTTCGAGCGCGGCCCGCACGTCGTTCACGGCGTCATAGATCACGCGATACAACTTGATGTCGACGCCTTCACGCTCGGCGGCCGTGCGTGCGTTGTTGTCCGGTCGCACGTGGAACCCGATGATCACGGCGCCGGACGCCCGCGCCAGCAGAATGTCGCTCTCCGTGATGGCGCCGACACCGCGATGGATCACCTCGACCGCCACCTCGGCGGTCGACAACTGAGCGAGCGCATCGGCCAGGGCTTCGGCGGGACCGCCCTGGTCGGCCTTGATGAGAATGCGCAGCGTGCGGGTCTCACCCGCCTCGGTCTGCGACATGAAGTCTTCGAGCGTGACGGCGCTCTTGCTGGTGCGCCGGCTCTTCGCCTCGCGATCCAGGCGTTCGCGACGCTGCGCGATCTCCCGCGCCTGCGTGGCGTCGTCGACAACGAGGAACTGGTCGCCGGCGGTTGGCACGCCGGCCAGCCCGAGCACCTGCACGGGAATCGCCGGCCCCGCCTCCTTGACCGGCTTGCCGCGTTCATCGAGCAGGGCCCGCACACGCCCGGAGTACAGCCCACTGATGAAGTCGTCGCCGACGTGCAGGGTACCGTTCTGCACCAGCACGGTGGCCACTGGTCCCTTGCCGGCGTCGAGCTGGGCCTCGACGACCGTGCCCACGGCGCGGCGGTTCGGATTCGCCTTGAGATCGAGCACCTCGGCCTGGAGCAGGAGCTGGTCGAGCAGCTCGGAGACGTTCGTGCCCTTCTTCGCCGAGACCGGCGTAGACAGTGTCTGCCCGCCGAACATCTCCAGCACGACGCCCTGGGTCAGCAGATCCTGCATGACCTTCGTCGGATTCGCATCCGGGAGATCGATCTTGTTGACGGCGACGATGAGGGGTACGCCGGCGTTCCTGGCGTGAGAAATCGCCTCGACCGTCTGCGGCATCACCGAGTCATTGGCGGCAACCACCAGGACGACGATGTCGGTGACCTGTGCGCCGCGTGCCCGCATGGCCGTGAACGCTTCGTGTCCCGGGGTGTCGAGAAACGTGATCCGCTTGTTGTTAGGCAGGGTGACGTGATAGGCGCCGATGTGCTGGGTAATGCCACCCGCCTCGCCGGCGACCACGCTCGACTTGCGGACGTAGTCGAGCAGGGTCGTCTTGCCGTGATCGACGTGCCCCATGATGGTGACGACCGGCGGGCGCGGCGACAGCTCGTCGGGGCGGTCCTCGACCACCTCCTCCGTCATGTCGGCGGCGTATTCCTCCTCCCGAACCGCCTGGAAGCCGAATTCACTCGCGATCAGCTCGATCTGGTCGAAATCCAGTCGCTGGTTGATGGTGACCATCAGGCCGAGGTTCTTGAACGCGAAGGCCACGATCTGCGTAGGCGGCACCTTCAGGATGTCAGCGAGCTCCGCGACCGTGATGAATTCGTTGACCCGCACTGTCTTGCGCTCGCGCTCCTGGTCGGCGAGGCGCTGCGCCTCCATATCCTCGCGCGATTCCTCCGGGCGTCGCGGTCCGCGCCGGGTGGGTGCACCACGCATCGATGTCGTAACGCGCTTGATGTTCGCGGTCACCTCTTCCTGGTCGACCGCACCTCGCTTGCCCTTCTTCCTCCGTTGGGAGGGCTGCATGGTTCCCGCCCCACCACCGCCCTTGCGCTCTTCCCGACGGGTGGGCATGCCGACGCCGCCACCCGGAGTCGCAGACGCAACGGGGCGAGGTGGGTGGAAGGGACTGGCGCTGGCCACGGGCTTGGGACGCGGGGCGCCTGGCACGACCGGGCGCGGCCGTGGACGTTCCAGAGCGGGTGGCCGCGGGGATCCCGCGGACGGAGGAGGGCGCCGCCGGGGCACTTCGGCCGGCGGCTCGGCTTGGACAACCGGCTCCGCGGTTTCGACCGCGACGTCGGTGGGCGGTTCGGGTACGGCCACAACGGGTGCCTCGGACGCCTCCGGCTCGGCAACCGGCGGTGCGGCCGCTGCGTCGGGCGCCTCTGTCTCCTGCTCCTCGGTCGCGATCGACACCTGCGCCTCCACCTCCTCGACCGGTGGAGCCTCCGCGGCAGGGCGGCGGCGCCGGCGAACGGCGGGCGCAGCCGCGCCCTCGCTGGAAGGGGACGGACTGGTCGCGGCAACCGTACGCCGTCGTCGCGACGGTGCACTCGCTGGCTTCTCCTGTTGGCGCAGTCGCTTCTCCTTCTCCCAGCGTGCGCGCACACGCGCCACCTGATCGTCCGTGAGGACGGTCAGGTGACTGCGTACGGCGACGTCCATCTGCCGGAGGAGGTTGATGACGTCCTCCGACGGAATCCCGAACTCGCCAGCCATGTCGTTGACGCGAAGCTTGCTCAACAGATCCTCCTAGCGGCCCTTCGCGGCGTCGCCGTCGTGGCGGCGCCGATCTACCTGAACCAGATCCCGCATCCCGCGCGCCAGCGCCGGGTCGAGAATCCCGATCGCGGCCGCCGCGTCGCGGCCGGCGACCGCGCCTAACGAGGCCAGCGACGGACCCTCGATCACCCGCACCCGGCGCGCGGCCAGCAGCGGGAGCATCTTGGCCCGACTGTGCCGAGACGCGTCGGGCGCCACCACCACCAACGCCAGACGCCCGCGGCGCGCGGCTTCCCGCACCCGCTCCACGCCGATCACGGCGTTCCGCGCCCGCAGCCCCAATCCGATCAATCCCAGCATCCGGCGCTCGAGGGTCACATCCATATCAGGCAACTGCCCCCACCGCATCGCCCTCGTCGTCGGACTCCGGCTTCTGCTCCTGCGACTCCGGCTCGCCCTCTTCGGTCAACTCGTCGATGATCGACATGATGCGGTCCGCTTCTTCCGGCGCGATGCCCGGCAACTTGAGCAGATCATCCCGCTCCAGATCGATGATATCGTTGAGCGTCTGAAAGCCGGCGTCCTCGAGCACCGCCACCGTCGCGGTCGGCAGTCCCTCGATTTCCGACAGCTTGACGTCGGCCGCAACGTCCTCCTCTTCGGGCAGTGGGGCAAAGACCGGACCTTCGCTGCGCTCCAGCCACTCACGGCTGGAGTACAAATCGATCTTCCAACCGGTGAGCTCAGACGCGAGTCGCACATTCTGGCCATTGCGCCCGATCGCCAGCGAGAGCTGATCGTCGTCCACGATGGCCTGGATGGTCTTGTTGTCTGCGTCGCTGAAGACGCGCGCCACGCGCGCCGGGGCCAGCGCCAGCTTGGCAAAACGCTCCGGATCGGGTGACCACGGCACAATGTCGATGCGCTCCCCGTTCAGCTCGTTCACCACCGCCTGCACGCGCGAACCCTTGAGTCCCACGCACGCCCCCACCGGATCGATGGAATCGTCACGCGAAAAGACCGCGATCTTCGTCCGGCTTCCCACCTCTCGAGCGGCTGCCCGGATCTCCACGATGCCCTGCTGCATCTCGGGCACTTCCAGCTTGAACAGTGCCTGCACGAACGCCGGATCGCCCCGGCTCAGAATCAGCCGCGGCCCCTTCGGCGTCTCCTCGACCCGCTTCAGCACCGCGCGGATTGGATCGCCCTGATGGAAATGCTCACGGTGATTCTGATCGCGGTACGGGATGATCGCTTCCGCTTCGCGAAACTTGTTCAGCATCACCACCAGCTTTCCGCGCTCGATCTGCTGAACTTCGCCCGAGAGCAGTTCGCCCACACGACCCGAGAATTCGTCCCGGATCTTCGTCCGCTCCCCCTCTCGCACCCGCTGAATGATGCGTTGCTTGGCTGCCTGAACGGCGCTGCGCCCGAACTCGGCGAAGTCGACCGGTATCTCCATCAGATCACCGATCTGAAAATCGGGGTCTTCGAACCGCGCCTCCTCCAGAGAGATCTCGCGCCCGGGATCGGTGACTTCTTCGACCACGGTCTTCAGCAACACGATGTTGATGTTGCCACTGCGCTCATCGATGTCGACTTCCGCCTGGACGTTTGGCCCGTGCTTCTTGGCCAGTGCGGCGTGGATGCCGTCCTGCAGCAGTCCGAGCAGCTCGGTGCGATCGAGCTGCTTGGAATTCGAGAGCTCGCGAATGGCGCTCAGTATGTCAGCCGAACCGATCATTCCATGTTCCTCTACTTGCCCCAGCGGAATACGAGTCGCGCGTCCTTCACATCGGCCAGCGGAACGCGGTGTTCGAACCCCTTCTTGTCGCGCATCACTACCACGTCCGCTTCGGTAAGCGGATCCGCGCCGAGCACCTCAACCTCGGCCCGCCCGCCAAGCGCGGGACTCAGCACTGACGCCGTACGTCCGGAGAATCGCTGCCAGTCGGCCAGCGAGCGCAACGGTCGTTCAACGCCCGGCGAAGACACCTCCAGCACATAGTGCAGATCCCCGAGTCCTGCCTCCTCGAGCCGCGGCTCGAGATGACGAGACACGGTTGCGCAGTCGTCGACCGACACGTTCGTCCCGTCCCGCCGATCGATGCGCACGTCAACGAGCGGACGTCGCGCGGTGCCGACCCGCCGAAGCTCGACAAGATCGTAACCGAGCGCCTCAACTTCATGCTTTATAAGCTCTTCCAGAGCTTGCTTCATGTTGTGTCGAGGTTACCCCTAAGAACAAAAAAATGTGGGGACCCTTCCCCCACATTTGCAGTGCACCTCGTAAGTGGCGCAGCAACGGTGAATCTAGAGATCGCCGGCAAGCGAGTCAAGGAAACCGCCCGGTGCCGCGACGTGTGAGGTGAGGACCGCCAACTGCCGGCCCGCATCGCCAGCACGATGAGAGAAGAAGCGGGCGTTGCTGCATTTCGTGCACGTGTCCGCTACGGTAATACTGTGGACACCTGCGTCTTCGAGCATGCCGCGCGATGATGGCGCGCAGGTCCACCGGCGTGGGACGCTCGACTCGCCTTCCGGTGAGCCGCGCGTAGACGTCGGGCCCGACCTCATAGCACCGCCCGCAGATGGCGGGGCCGAGGTGGACCGTCAGGTCCCGCGGCGCAAGCCCGCGCGCCGTGAATTCAGCCACGCCGCACCGGACGATCGACGCAGCAGTTCCCCGCCACCCGGAGTGCAGCAACGCCGCCGCGCCCGACGGGTGCCCGATGAACACCGGAACACAGTCGGCGAGCGTGACCGCCATTGCGGTGCTGCGCGCGAACGATGCATGACCATCTGCGCGCAGACCGCGGAGCCAGCCGTGCCAGTCGCCGTCGTGCACGTCGATCCGGGTGCCGTGCACCTGGTGGCTCGTTGCCAGGCGATCAGTTATCGGCGCCAGCTCCTCCAGCAGACCCCACCATCGGCCCAGGACTTCCCCCACCGCCTCCTCGCCCCCCAGTCCGAAGTCCCCGGCCTCGCGCTGCGTGGTGAACGCCACCAGGCCGATCTCTGCAAAACCCGGGACCCGCTCGCGTGGCACGCCCCGCCCCATCACCCCTCGACGAGTCTCGTGATGCGCGCCCCAAGCGCGTTGAGTCGAGCATCGATTCGTTCGTAGCCTCGCTCGATCTGGCCGGCGTTATTGATCGTACTCGTGCCGCGCGCGCACATGGCGGCCAGCAGCATGGCCATTCCGGCTCGTATGTCCGGCGACTCCACGCGGCCGGCCCGAAGCGCGGACGGCCCAGCGACGAGGACCCGGTGGGGATCGCACAACACGATCCGTGCCCCCATTCCAATGAGCTTGTCGACGAAGAACATGCGGGACTCGAACATCTTCTCGTGCATCAGAATGAGTCCCGCGCATTGCGAGGCGGTCACGATCGCGATCGACATGAGATCCGCGGGGAATGCCGGCCACGGCTGATCCTCGAGCTTCGGAACGTGACCTCCGAGGTCGGCCTGCACCGCGCGCGGCTGATCTGCGGGCACGACCAGATCGTCGCCCTCCGCCACACACCGAATCCCCAGCCGCTCGAACCCGAGGCGGATCGACCGCAAGTGCTCCACACCGGCGCGGGCGATGCGCAGCGATGAGCGCGTGACCGCGGCGAGACCCACGAACGACCCCACTTCGATGTGGTCGGGCCCGATGCGGTACGACGCTCCGCCGAGGGACGAGCCGCCGTGCACGGTCATGGTGTTGGTGCCAACGCCGTCGATTCGCGCGCCGATCGCGATCAGGAAGCGAGCCAGATCCTGCACGTGAGGCTCGCTGGCCGAGTTGCGCAGCACCGTCGTTCCACTGGCCGCCACCGCGGCCATGAGTGCGTTCTCCGTGCCGGTCACACTTGGCTCATCGAGAAACACGTCGGCGCCGGTGAGGCGCTCGGCACGGAATTCGTACCGGTCCCCGGCCGAGACTTTCGCTCCCAGCTGCTCGAAAGCCAGGAAGTGGGTATCGACCCGGCGACGTCCGATCACGTCGCCGCCTGGCGGTGGAAGAACCACGTGGCCGCTGCGCGCCAGGAGGGGCCCGGCCAGCAGAATGGACGCGCGGATCCGGGAGCACATCTCGGGGTCGAGGTCGGCCGAATGGACCTTGCCAGCGTGGATGCGGAGCACATTGGACTCGCGCCACTCGGCTACTGCTCCCACCGAGCGCACGAGTTCCACCAGCGTTTCGGTATCGCGAATGCGCGGCACGTTGCTGAGCGTCACCTCGTGTTCGGTGAGGAGCGCTGCCGCGATGATCGGGAGGGCGGCGTTCTTGTTGCCGGCCGGTTCGATCGTGCCCGAAAGGGCGTGTCCGCCTTCGACCTGATAGGTAATGGATGGCATGAGGGTTCGATCGGGGGAGGAAAGATGTCGGGCGCGGGAGCGTATCTTCAAGTCGTCGCTTGACTTCGGTTTTCGTGGGGGGTTACGATCAAACCACCTCTTTGATGCTGTCGGGAGAGCGCCGACGTTCCACTCTGGATCTGGATGGCGGCACTCGGTACGCAGTGGCGATACCTTGATGCAGCGAGAGCCGCGCCCGCACCGGTCGCGTCTCGCGCATTCTGATTGACCGTCGGCATGGGAGCATCAATGGTCCTGGTCTTATCAGTGCCGTGGTCCATGTGGCTGCTGCAGAACGCGGCTCAGACCGATACGTCGGTCACCAAGGTCATTCTCGATCGGTCGTGGTGGCAGGTGCTTGTCGGGATCGAGCAGGCCCTCGTCCCACTGCTGCTCATCGCGCTCCTGGTGTCGGTCGTGATCACGATCGCCAAGGTGGCGAAGGGTATCGAAGAGGTGCAGCGCCTGCTGCAGGCCTCATCGAATGACATCTCCCTGGCGACGCAGAGTATCCGGAAGGTCGCCGAGAGTGTGCAGGGGGTGACCGACTCGGTGCGCACGGAGGTGGACGAGGTCACCGAAACCGTCCACTCCGTGAACGACGGCTTGCGCGCGGCGGCGGCGCACGCGGAAGACCGGATCCGGCGGTTTGGCGCACTCGTGGACGTGGCGCAGGAGGAAGCGGAGGACTTCGTGATCTCAGCGGCGTCCACGATGCGAGGTGTGAGGCGAGGCGCCAAGGTCCTGCGTCGCTCGCTCTTCTTCATCCGTGGGAACGGCGCGCTGCGGGCGCGCCGCCGCCGCCGCTCGAGCGATCGCGACGAGGACCGTCGCCCTCGGGAGAAGGATAGACGAGAGCGTCCGGGGATCCGTACTCCCGTGGAAGACCCGCCCAGGTGAGCGGCCGGGCCGTGGGACGCACCCGGCGTCTCGCGCTCTGGATCGTCGCCGGCATCGCGGCGCTCGCTGTCGTTCCCTCGTGCGCGTACGCGTTCACGCCGGGGACGCACGTCTACCTCGGCGAAGCCGTGTTGCGCATCATCGGTATTCTTCCGATGGCCATCGGCGACCTGCTGCGCGCCTTCCCCTACGACTTCCTGTATGGGTCGATTGCCGCTGACACGAGCATTGCGAAGAAGTACGCTGCGGCCGGTCGCCACTCGCACTCCTGGCCGGTGGGATTCGACATCCTGGATCGTGCGCGCGACGAGCCCCTTCGCGCGTTCGCATACGGGTACCTGGCGCACCTGGCGGCCGATGTCGTGGCGCACAACTACTTCGTGCCGCATCAACTCGCGGTTACATCGAGCACGGTGGGCATCGGTCACAGCTACTGGGAGAATCGCTTCGAGACGCACCTGGGAGACTGGGCGCCGCGCCGCGCCCGCGAGCTGATCCTCCTCGACCACAGTCGCAGCGACGCGCACCTGGACCGCATCCTCTCTCCGACGATTTTCAGCACGCCCACGAATCGGCGCATCTTTCGGGGCATGGTGCGCGCGGCCGACCTGGAGTCCTGGCAACGCATCTTTCAACTCATGCTCGAGCGCAGCCGCTGGGACCTGGCCGACGATCAGGTCTCCGCGTACCTGGTTCGGGCATTCGACTACGTCATGGATCTCCTGATCCAGCTCGACAAGGCGGAGCCGATGCGCTTCGACCCGTCGGGGGAAGTGCAGTTGCGGATGGCCAAGCGCGTGCGCCGGGCGGCGCTCCGGGCCGGCGGCGATACGCTGGCGGTGGCGGAGGCGACGCGGCATTTCGGCCTGCCCGTCTCGTCGCTCGCCTACGCGAATCAGATGCAACGCCCGCTCTACCCGCCGTTCCGGTCGAGCGCGGCCTGAGCGGACGCTAGCGCGACTGTCGGGCTGCGAGCAGCTGGTTCACCCGCCGCGGGTCTGCGCGGCCCTTCGACTTCTTCATCACGAGGCCGACCAGCACACCCAGCAGCTTCGTTTCGCCTGCCACGAAGCGCCCGGCCTCGTCGCCGTTTTCGCCGAACACTTCGTTTATCCAGGCCGCGAGCTGACTGTCGTCACCCACCTGTAGCAGCCCTTCGCGCTGGGCCACCGCGCGAGGGGCCTCACCGCTGCTCGCCATGACCGCGAACACCTTCTTCGCCGCGCTGTGGCTGACCGTGCCGTCAGCGATCATCCCCAGGAGCTCGGCGAGCGCACCGGGCGAGATCGGGAAGCGCTCGATGGGCGCGAGCTGATTGTGGAGTGTGGCGAGGACTTCGCCCATCGTCCAGTTGGCGGCGGCCTTCGCATCACCGTGCGCACGCGCCACGGTTTCGAAGTAGTCGGCCAGTCGCGGGTTCGAGGTCAGCACGTCGGCATCGTAGGCCGAGAGTGCAAACTCGCGACGGAAGCGCTCGCGCTTGGCCCCGGGGAGCTCCGGCAGGCGTGCCCGTTGCGCATCGATCCACGCCGGCGCGAGCCGAAGGGGAGGAAGGTCGGGCTCCGGGAAATACCGGTAGTCGTGACTCGCCTCCTTGCTCCGGGCCGGCCGCACCTCGTTTCGCGTGGCATCCCAGAGCATGGTCTGCTGCTCCACGGCCTGCCTCCGATCGAGGAGAGCACACTGGCGCGCGAACTCCGCCTCCAGGGCGCGCTCCACACCGGAGAAGGAATTCATGTTCTTGATTTCCGTCTTGGTCCCGAGGGCGTCGGATCCGAGCGGCCTGGCGCTGACGTTGGCGTCGACGCGCAGACTCCCCTCTTCCATGTTGGCGTCGCTGATGTCGAGATACTCGAGCAGCAGCTTGAGCTGGCGCAGGTACGCGCCGGCCTCGGCGGCCGAACGCATGTCGGGCTCACTCACGATCTCGATGAGCGGGACGCCGGAACGATTCAGGTCGATGGCACTCGCGCCCGCGTAGCGGTCGTGAATGGACTTGCCGGCGTCCTCCTCCATGTGCACCCGTGTGATGCCGACGGTCTGGGGCGTACCGTCGGGCCGCTCGCCAACCGCGAGCGCGCCACCGGTCGCCAGCGGCCGGTCGAATTGCGAGATCTGGTATCCCTTGGGGAGGTCGGGATAGAAGTAGTTCTTGCGCGCGAAGACGGACTCCGGACGCACGACCGATCCCAGCGCGAGGGCGGCTCGCGCCGCGAGGGTGACCGCTTCGCCGTTGAGCACCGGGAGCGACCCGGGCAGCGCCAGGCAGATGGGACAGGTATTCTCGTTAGGCGGCGCGCCGAAGTCGGTTGGACAGAGGCAGAAGGCCTTGGTCCGGGTCTTGAGTTGCACGTGCACCTCGAGACCCACCACCATCTCGTAGTGCTGGTGGCTCACGACCCACTCTCCGCGCCGAGGGAGCGCTCGAGGGCGTAGGCCGCGCTCATCATGCGGTACTCGTCGAAGTGCGCCGCCATCAACTGGGCGCCGACGGGGAGTCCATCCACCCGCCCCACCGGCACCGACACGCCCGGCACACCGGCCAGATTCGCGGTCGCGGTGAAGATATCGCTCAGGTACATCTGGTAGGGGTCGCTGATAGCCCCGATCTCGAACGCGGGGGTTGGTGTGGTGGGCGTGAGCAGCACGTGGACCCCAGTGGCGAACACCCGGAGAAAATCCTCGGTGATCAGGGCGCGTACGCCCATCGCCTTGCGATAATAGGCGTCGTAGTAACCGGCCGAGAGGACGTACGTCCCGAGCAGAATGCGGCGCGTGACCTCGGGTCCGAAGCCGCGCGATCGGGTCGCCTCGTACATGCCGCGCAGCCCCTCGCCCCCCACCCGCAGTCCATATCGCACGCCGTCGAAGCGAGCCAGGTTGGAAGACGCTTCGGCCGGGGCCACGATATAGTAGACAGGAATGGCGAGGTCGGTGTGCGGCAGCGATACATCGCGCACCTCCGCGCCGAGCGACCGGAGGGTGTCGGCGGCCGCGATGCACCGCTCGCGAACGCGGGGGTCGAGGTGCGGCGGGAAGTATTCCTTCGGGAGTCCGACCACCAGGCCCAGCAGCGATTCACCGGCTGCCGCACGGTAGTCGGGCACCGGCTGCTCCGCACTCGTCGAGTCGTACGAGTCGCGGCCGGCGATGATGCTGAGACCGAGCGCGGCGTCGTCGACCGTGCGGCCGAACACCCCGATATGGTCGAGCGATGACGCAAAGGCAACCAGGCCGTATCGGCTCACGCGCCCGTAGGTCGGTTTGACGCCGACCACACCGCAGAACGACGCGGGCTGGCGGACCGACCCTCCGGTCTCCGAGCCTAACGCGATACGCACTATTCCGGCGGCCACTGCCGCCGCCGAGCCACCGGACGACCCACCCGGCACACGGCTGGGATCATGAGGATTCCGGGCCGGACCGAAGGCGCTGTGCTCGGTGGACGAACCCATGGCGAATTCGTCCATGTTGGTCTTGGCGACGACCACGGCGCCGGCGGCGCGCAGGCGCGACACCGCGGTGGCCTCGAACGGACTGACGTAGCCTTCGAGAATCCGCGACCCGCAGCTGGTCTGCAGATCGAGCGTCGCGATGTTGTCCTTGACCGCAATGCCGACGCCGGCCAGCGGTCCGGCCGTTTCGCCGTCCGCGAGGCGCTGGTCATACCGCGCCGCGTCGGCAACCGTGGCCTCCCGGTCCTGATACAGCACGATATTGAGGCCGTCGGGACCGACCCCGACTTCGTCGGCGCGCGCGAAGTTGGCCCGCACAGCCGCCGCGGCCGTGACCTCGCCAGATCCGACGGCAGCCGCGAGTGCGGCGGCGGGGCGCTCCAGCAGATCACCGGTCATGGCGACTCCTCCATGCCGCTATCCTCATGGGTGGCGAGTCGCGGAACCAGGTAGAAGCCATCCCTCATTTCCGGCGCAAGCTCTTCGCGCGGGCGCGCCAGCGGAATCTGCGGACCCTCGTCGGCCCGCATCGGCAGCGCGGACCCGCGCTGCTCCACCAGGTGCTGATACTCGGCCGGATTCACGCCTGCCAGCACTTCCATGTGCGCCAGGATTCCATTGAGCTCGCGCACCAGCGACGCGATTCGCGCCGGGTCGAGCCCAAGCCGGGCCAGATCGGCCACATGGCGGACGTCGCGCTCGCTGACCGCCACTATTCCAGTCCCGCCTGCAGTCCCGCGAACGCCACCACGAGACGCTTCCTCCCCACTTCTTCATCGTCAAAATCGACCGTGACCTTGGTGTCGCGGCCGGTGCCCGACAGGTCCACAATCGTCCCGCTTCCGAATCGCGGATGCTTCACCCGCTCGCCCGGCGCAAACCGCGGCGTATCCTGCGATTCATCCTCGTCGACGGGCGACGGCTCCCAGCGCGTGACGGGCACGCCGGGACGCCGTGGCGCCGGTAACCCGGGACGCCGAGTCGTCGCGCCCGGTCGCTCGAACCACCGTCCGCTCCCACGCAGCCTGGCGGTGGCGCGCTGTCGCACCAGCGATTCCGGAATTCCGCCCAGGAAACTCGACGGCAGCGACGGCAGCAATTCCCCGTTGCGCCGCCGGCTGCGGGCATGACAGAGCGTCAGCGTGTCCTCGGCGCGGGTAATTCCGACGTAGAAGAGTCGTCGCTCCTCCTCCAGCTGACGGGGATCGTCGCGTGAACGCGATAGCGGAAACAGCCCTTCATCCAGGCCCGTGATGAACACCACCGGGAATTCCAGTCCCTTCGCGTTGTGCAGCGTCATGAGCGTGACCGCGTCGGCCCCGGCGTCCAGCGTGTCCACACTGGTGATGAGCGTGGCACGCTGGAGGAAATGATCGAGGGGCGTGAGGCCGATCTCGCCTCCTTCTTCCTGCACCGCCTCGGCTGCGCCGGTGATCAGCTCGCGCACGTTCTCCAGGCGTTCCGCGCTCTCGGGACCCTCGGCACGAAGGTGCTCCTCGTACCCGATCGCCGTCACCAGGTCGCGAATGAGTTCGTCGACCGGCGCTTCCTGCGCGCGCGCGCGCAGGCGGGCCAGACACCGCGCGAACTCATCGAGGGCGGCGCGCGCCGCCGGACGCAGGGCCTCGCTGATCGCGGGTTGGGTCGCGGCCTGCAGCATCGGCACACCCAATCGCTCAGCCGCTTCCCCGAGCGACGCGATCGTTCCATCGCCGACACCGCGGCGCGGCACCGCCACCGCGCGCCGGAAGGCCTCGTCGTCGGCCGGATTCGCGATAAGGCGCAGGTACGCCAGGAGATCGCGGATCTCCCGGCGGTCGTAGAACCGTACGGCGCCCACCAGGCGGTACGGCACACCGTGGCGGCGGAGCGCCTCTTCCAGCGCGCGGCTCTGCGCGTTGGTGCGATACAGGACCGCCATGTCCCGCGGATGGCGGGGACGCGGCCCGAAACGTCGTGCCTGCATGTCTGTCACCACGAAGTCCGCTTCGTCGCGGTCATCGAGGGCGGCCACCACGGTCACCACGTCACCCGGCGGGCGCGTGGTCCGCAGCGTCTTTCCCTTACGGTCGACGTTGGCCCGGATCGCCGCGTTCGCGACGTCGAGAATCTGCGGCGTGGAGCGATAGTTCTCCTCGAGCCGGATGACACGGGCCCCGGCAAAATCGCGTTCGAAGTCGAGGATATTCCGGATGTCCGCGCCCCGCCAGCCATAGATCGACTGGTCGTCGTCGCCCACCACGGCCACATTGCCCGAGCCGCGCCCGATGAGGGAAACGAATTCGTACTGTGCCCGGTTGGTGTCCTGGTATTCGTCGACCAGCACGAATCGGAATCGGCGGCGGTATTCGGCGAGCACCGTGTCGCTGGACCGCAAGAGCTCGACCGGCAGCGCAAGCAGGTCGTCGAATCCCGCCGCATTGGCCTGGCGCATCGCAGCATCCAGTTGCCCGAAGACCTGGGCTGCGGCGCGGCTGTGCGGATCGAGGGCCAGTTGTTCGTACTCGGCGGCCGTCACCAGGGCGTTGCGGGCATCGGAAATGGATGCGATGACGGCCTGCGGCGGGTGCTCGCGCGGTGAAATGCGCAGCCGCTCCATGAGGTGCTTCACCGCCGCCAGCATGTCGTCTTCGTCGTAGATCGTGAAGCTCGGCGTGCGCCCCACGAGCGTCGCATGCCGGCGGAGCAGGCGCGCACCGATGGCGTGGAAAGTTCCGCACCACATCCCGGCCGGTTCGTCGCCGAGCAGCCGAGCGATGCGGCCGCGCATCTCCCCCGCCGCCTTGTTGGTGAAGGTGACCGCGAGGATCTGCGACGGCTGCACGTCATGGTGTTCGATGAGCCGCGCGATGCGGGTCGTCAACACCCGTGTCTTGCCGGAGCCCGCGCCGGCAAGCACCAGCAGTGGTCCCTCGACGTGAAGGACCGCCTCGCGCTGGGCAGGATTGAGTCCGGCGAGCAGGTCCCCGTGAAGCCGCAATGACGTCATGCGGGGAAAATAATCTCGAACGTTGCTCCGCGTTCCGAGGGCACCAGCGTGAGAGTACCCGCATGCGCCTCCTCGACGATGCGTCGGGTCAGCGCGAGGCCGATGCCCCAGCCACTCTGCTTGGTGGAGAACCCCGCCTCGAAAATGCGGCGGCGCAGTTCGCGTGGGATGCCCGGTCCGTCATCCGAAACGCGCACCCGTGCCGCCCCTTCCGGCAGCCGGGTGCAGGCAACCTCGATGGCGCCGCCTCGCCCGGCCAGGGCATCCACGGCGTTCTTCACCAGCGCCTCAACGGCCCATTCCACCAGCACCGCGTCGCCCTGCACCTCGACAGGACCGTCGTCGTAGCGCCGCGACATCGTCACGCTGTTCGCAAGGGTCGGGAGTCGCACGGCGAAGTACTGCGCCACATGATCGACGATGGCGGTGAGATCGAACGTCTCGCGCTGCGGCGGCCGCCCGATGCGCTCGAAGCGATGCGCCACTCGCTCCAGGCGCTCCACGTCGCCCGTCATGTGACCCAACGCGCGCTCCATTTCCGGACCTCCGCCGCGATCACGGAGGAGCTCGATCCAGCCCCCGAGGCTGGACAGTGGCGTACCAAGCTGGTGCGCGGACTCGCGCGCCATCCCCGCCCACACTCGTTCGCGCTCGGCGTGGGCACGGGTGCGCAACAGGTAAACGCCAACCAGCAGCAGGATGGCGAGCGTACCCGCCTGGAGTACCGGGATGATCCGCAGGCGCTGGACCAGCGGTGTATGTCCGAAATGAATCACCGTACCAACGTTCGGCTCCACTACGGGCCTGTTCTCGGCGTCGAGGCGGGCGACCCAGGCCTGCACGCGCGGATCGGTGCGTGCGTCGGTTCCGGCGTCGAACGGCAGATTGGCGGCGTATTGCGGCCGCCCCTCGCGGTCGGTGAGAATCATCGGAACACCCGACTCCCGAATGTGCTGCGCCAGATCGAACAGCGTCGCGGTGGGCGATTCGTTAGCCGTGTCAGCCAGCGCGCGATAGACCTGGGCGTACATTCGCCCCGCCAGTTCGGCGTCGAAGCGGAGGACGGCGGCCACTCGCTGGGTGTACACCACGTACGAGGTCAGTACGAGCACGACGCTGATCACCACCAGCGCGATGGCGCCGCGACGCATATCAGCGAAGTTCGTCGGCGCCCAGATACGGTCGCAGCACGTCCGGAACAGCGACCGTGCCGTCGGCCCGCTGGTAGTGCTCGAGCAGGCCGGCGATCACCCGCGGAAACGCGAGACCCGAACCATTGAGCGTGTGGACGAAGCGTGGCTTTTCGCCGGGCCCCGGACGGTAGCGGATGTTGGCGCGGCGAGCCTGGAAGTCGGTGCACGTGCTGCAGGAGGAGACCTCGAGCCAGCTTCCCACTCCGGGCGCCCAGATCTCGAGGTCCCACGTCTTGGCGGCGGAGAACCCGGTGTCGCCAGCCGCCAGAAGCACCCGGCGATAGGGTAGTCCGAGACGCTCCAGCAGCGATTCGGCGTGGCGCGTGAGGCGTTCGTGCTCGCCGGCCCCGTCCTCAGGCGCGCAGTAGCGCACGAGTTCCACCTTGTCGAACTCGTGCACGCGAAGCAGGCCGCGGGTGTCCCTGCCGGCTGCACCCGCTTCGCGGCGGAAGCACGGCGAATACGCCACGAAGCCTCTGGGCAGCGTGGCCCCGTCGATCACCTCGTCGCGGTACAGGTTCGTGACCGGCACCTCGGCGGTCGGAACTAGGAACAGATCTTCCTCCCGCAACGCGTACAGGTCATCCTCGAACTTGGGCAGCTGCCCGGTTCCCAGCATGGTGGCACGATTCACGATCACCGGCACCCACAGTTCCTCGTAGCCGTGCTCCCCGACGTGGACGTCAACGAACAGGTTGAGCAGGGCGCGCGTCAGTCGGGCGCCGAGTCCCCGGAAGACGATGAACCCCGACCCGCTGATCTTCGCGCCGCGCGGCAGGTCGAGGATGCCTAACGCCTCGCCGATTTCCCAATGGGGCCGGACCCCGTCGGAGGGGCGTGGTTCTCCCCACGTCTTCTCCACCCGACCGGCCTCTTCCCCACCTTCCGGCACGTCTTCGAGCGTGAGATTCGGCAGGCCGAGCAGGATGTCCCGCAACTCGGTCTCGATCCGGGCCAGCTCCTCCTCCAGGCGCGCGATCTCCTCTCCCAGCTCGCGTCCGCGCTGGATCAGCACCGCCGCGTCCTCGCCGGTGCGCTTGCGTCGCGCCACTTCCTGCGACGTGCTGTTGCGGGCGGCCTTTCGCTCCTCGACCGCCTGGATCGTCACGCGGCGCTCACCATCCAGCGCCGCCGCGCGCTCGAGCACTGCCTCGTACGCATCCAGCTTCCCGCGCCGACGCATCCCGCTCCGCAACACGTCGAGCTGGTCGCGGAGCATGCGCATGTCGTGCATGGCTATCGGGTTGGAATGCCCGGCGCGAGCGACCGGAAAGAGCAGTCGGGGTCGTGCACCAGGCGGAAGAAGATCTCGCGCCTCGCGACGTTCACGCTGTCGATCGCCAGTTTGCTGTACAGAAAGGTGCTCGCGAACAACGTGCACTGGTCGCTCTGGGCCTGAATCACCACCGCCTCTCCGTCGTTCAGCACGCGGGTGGAGTCGTAGACATATCCCGTGGTGGGCGCGAGCGTCATCTCGTCGAAGGGCACCGCGAGCTTCTGCAGGCCGACCTGTCGGGTCGACGTGGCCGTGCCGCCAACCAGCCGCACTGGAATCAGAACTGTGTGGCCCTGGGTGTCGATGTCGAAGGCGATGTCGAAATCGAACGTCGGATCCACGCGAACCAGGGTGCGCAGCGTGGTGTTGAGTGCTGCCGGGAAGCCCAGCGGAGTACCCGTGATGGCGAACACCGCGAGCGTGTCGGTGTTCACCTCCGAACTGGCCGTGAGCGCGAAGGGATCGCTGCAGGCGGCGACCCCGGTGAGCCCGGCGACCGCGAGACACAACAGAGAAAGTCGGGCGCGCGCCAGCGTGTGGCGGGTCACTAGGGAAGCGGAACGCACGGCGTAGAGTAACCTCCTAACCTGCGTAACTTCAAGCGATTGCTTGCTTGACTTCACTTTGTCCCCCGTTATGCTTCGCACGATTGACGCCGGATCCGGGATGCCGACCATACGGGACCTTGTTCGAGTCATCTCACAACGCGAGGGCGTCGAAGCAGCCGTCGTATTGGGAGCCGACGGCCTGCTCATCGAGGGACGAACCGCGCAGGACCTGGACGGGGAGCACCTCGCGGCGCTCGCCCCGGCGATCGTCGCTTCCAGTGAAGCCTTCGGCCAGGCTGCGTCGCGCGGCGGCTTCGTCACCGCCGTACTCGAGTTCGAGCGAGGCGTGGTCCTCGTGTCGTCCCTCACATCCGACGCGCTGTTGCTGGTGATGCTACACCCGAACGCCAACGTCGGCTCGCTGTTGTTCGAATTGCGACGCCATCGCGCGAACATCGCGTCAATCGTGTGATGGCTTCCGCCGACCGGCGCCACATTCTGGTCGCTGAAGACGAGCGGCATATCGGTCGCATCATCCAGATGAAGCTCGAGCAGGGACCGTTCGAGGTCACCCTGGTCGCCGACGGCAGCGAAGCGCTGGTGGCGCTCGAGCAACATCCGGACATCCGGCTCGTGCTGCTTGACCTGATGATGCCGCGGCTCTCCGGGCTCGATGTGCTGGCCTGCATGCGAGACGATGCCCGATGGAAGGACATCCCGTGTGTCATTCTCACAGCCGCCGGGCAGGAATCGCAGCATGACCGCGCCATGTCGCTGGGCGCGACCGAATTCATGACCAAGCCATTCAGTCCGAAGAAACTGCTGCTCCGCGCGGCGGAACTGACCGGCGTCTCCGCGGAATGGCTCGAAGGGCTGACTCCGTGACCGTGTGGGTCGTGATCCTGGCCGGGGGCGTGGGCTCGCGCTTCTGGCCGCTGAGCACACCCGAGCGACCCAAGCAATTCCTTCCCCTCGTAAGCGACCAGCCCCTGCTGGTCGACACCGTGCATCGAATGGCGCCCCTGGCGGGCCCCGACCATACGTTGATACTGACGAGCGGATCGCTGGTCCCGGGGATTCGCGAACTCGCACCCCAGATTCCCCGCGACAACGTGATCGCCGAACCGCGACCAGCGGGCACCGCTGCCGCCCTCACCTGGGCAGCGTCCCGCATCCAGGCACGGGAGGGCGCCGAGGCGGTAATGATCAGCGTGCACGCCGACTGGGCGGTCTCCGATCCCGAGCGATACCGGGAGACGCTGAGGCGCGCCGCCTCGGTTGCCGCGGAGCGCGGGTTGTTGGTGACCGTCGGCGTCGTTCCCCGTCGGCCCGACCCGGGCCTTGGATACATCCGGCCCGGCGAGCGGCTGGACGCTGGCGCGCACCGCGTGGCGGCCTTCGTCGAGAAACCAGACCGCGCGCACGCCGCTACACTGATCGCCGAGGGATGTCTGTGGAATTCCGGCATTTTCGTCTGGCGGGTCGGTGACTTCCTGGACGAGGTCAACGCGCGTACACCCGAGGTCGCGGTAGCGCTCGCATCGTCGCCCACCGACGCACAAGCCTTCTTCGCCGCCGTCAGGAGTGTGTCGGTCGACGTCGGCGTGCTGGAACGGAGCGCGCGGGTGGCCGTGGTACGCGGCGACTTCGGCTGGGACGACGTCGGAACCTGGGCAGCGCTGCTCCGCACCAGGGTGCTGGACGGATCGGGAAACGCGCTCTTCGGCCCGGCCCACGCGATGAAGTCCACCGGCAACGTGGTGCACTGCGGTGGTACGGAGGTCGTACTGTTCGGGGTGTCGGGACTGGTTGTGGTGGCGCACGGCGACGTGACGCTGGTAACGACGGTGGAACGCGCGGCTGATCTGAAGGAGCTGGTGGAGGCCCTGCCCTCCCACCTGGGTCGGCCCGCGTGAGCCTGATCTTCTTCGACGACGCCCTCGCGCGCGATTTCGAGCCCTTCGCGCTCACCCGCCCCGCCTGTGAGCTGCGCCTGGGGGCGGAGGTCCTTCGGCGCCGGTGGGAGATCGCGCTGGACGACACGACCGACGGGATCGTGGCTGCGGACCACCTGGCCGATTTCGATGAGCCGGGAGCCCCCGCGATCCTGCGTGATGACATTCCAGCGGGCAGCGTCCTCGTGAATTCGCGCTGTGCGATCTCTCTGGACGCGCGCTCAGTTCCCCGGGACGTCGCGGTCTGGCGGTGCCAGGGGCGAGTGGCCGCCGTGCGCGTTCGCGACGCCATCCCACGCGCGAGTCTCGAGGCCGCGGACTCGCTCGACGCGATCGCGGCCGGTGCGGCGGTTGACGTCGAGGGGTGGTGGGTCGAAGCGGTGTGGGACGTTGTCCAACACCTCGGGGCCATGCTCGAGAGCGACATCCCCGCCCTCGCCTCCCGGCTCGGTCTGGAGCCCGCCACCGCGCTCGCTCCGTTAGGCACCCACCAGATCTATCTGGAGCCTGACGTCTGCATCGAGCCCTACGTCGTCTTCGATGCGAGCGCCGGCCCGATTCTCGTCCGGCGTGGCGCCGCGATACAGGCATTCACGCGGCTCGCGGGCCCATGCGTGATCGGCGAGCGTTCGGTCGTGAAAAGCGGAATCGTCACCGGCAGCTCGATCGGCGATGACTGCCGGGTGCACGGGGAGGTGAGCACAACCGTGTTCACGGGACACGCCAACAAGGCGCATGACGGCTTCATTGGCCACTCGGTTCTCGGGCGATGGGTCAACCTGGGCGCCTCCACCGTCAACAGCAATCTGAAGAACACGTACGGCCGGGTGTCACTCTGGACGCCGCACGGCATACGGGAAACGGGGATGCAGTTCCTCGGCACGATGTTCGGGGACCATGCCAAGACGGCCATCGGCACGCGGCTCACGACCGGATGCGTGATCGGCGCGGGGGCCAACGTATTTGGCGGCGAAACCACCCCCAAGATGGTGCCGCCCTTTGCGTGGGGGACGGAGACAGGTGAGACGTTCGCGCTGGAGGGATTCCTGCGAAGCGCCGAGCGCATGATGTCGCGCCGGCACGTGGTGCTGAGCGACCGGACACGCCGGCAGCTCACGGCGGCCTACGCCCGCCGCCTCAGAACCGACTGACCCGGGTGATCCTCCATTGACGCGCGTACACATCCTGGGATCCGGGAGCAAGGGCAACGCGGTCGTGCTGGAGAGCGATCGATGTCGCGTGCTGATCGATGCCGGCTTCTCGCCGACGACCCTGGCGCGTCGCTTGCGGCAGGTCGATGTGGCCCCGGAGTCAATCTCCGCCTTGATCGTATCGCACGAGCATGGCGATCATATCGCGGGTGCCGCGGCCGCTGCGAGACGCTGGAACTGGCCCGTCTACGCGTCTGCGGGGACGCTCGTCGCCCTCTCGAGCCGCCGCGGCGTCGTCAGGCATCCGGTCGAACCACGCCGCGAACTTGCGGTGGAGGACTTCGTCGTTCAGTTCGTGCGCACACCGCACGACGCCGATGAGCCGCTCGCGCTCGTGGCAACCGCGCGCTCCAGCGGTGTGCGCGTCGGCGTGGTGTACGATCTGGGGCACGCGACACCGCGATTCACGGCTCATTTTGCCGACCTCGACATCCTGCTGCTCGAGTCCAATCACGACGACGACATGCTGTGGAACGGCCGCTACCCGTGGGTGGTCAAGCAGCGCATCGCTGGTCCGCGCGGCCATCTCAGCAACGCCGATGCGGGCGTCATGGCGCGGGCCTGCGCCCATCGCGGGCTGCGTCATGTCGTGCTCTGCCACCTCAGCGAGAACAACAACACTCCGGCCGCGGCGCTGCGCGCCATGGGGAGCGCCCTCCGCGGATCGGCCTTTCGGGGCACGCTCGTCGCCGCCGCGCAGGACGCGCCGATCAGTGTGAGCTCGGCGCGGAGTCGCAGCCCTCGTCAATTGAGTCTCGCGCTATAGGCCGAACACCCGCATGATCTGCGCCTGGACCTGTGCCCCGAGCGCGTGGATTGCCGACTCGGGCCATCACGGGAGTCGTGCACGCCGACGAGCGCGCCCGGTTTCCTGGTATCGCGCGCCCAACACGGAGTGGCGGCCGCGCGTTGGCGATACAGCGCTCCCCGAGAGGTCGTGATGCAGCGTCGCCGGATTATCGCCCTTGCCCTCACGTTCGCCCTTTCGCCCATGTGGCTTGCCGCCCAGCTCGGAAATCCCCTGCCGGTTCCCGGCCGCTCGATGGTCATCACCAGACTCGGCATCGTGGCCGCGAGTCAGCCGCTGGCAGCCCAGGCCGGCGCGCAGATTCTCGAGCGCGGAGGCAATGCGGTCGATGCCGCCATCGCCGCCAACGCCGCCATCGGCCTCATGGAACCGGCGATGAACGGCATCGGCGGCGATCTGTTCGCCATCGTCTATGAGGCGAGGACCGGAAAACTCTACGGTCTCAACTCGGGCGGGTGGGCACCGACCGGGCTGACGCCTGAATTCCTCGCCGCAAGGCATATCGACCGGATGCCGCACAACGGTATCTACTCCGTCATCGTGCCGGGCGCGGTGGCGGGGTGGGACGTGCTCCGGTCACGGTTCGGTACCAAGCCATTCAGCGAACTGCTCGCGCCGGCAATCCACTACGCCGAGGCAGGTTTTCCGGTCACCGAGGTCATCGCCAAGGAGTGGCACGACGCAGAACGCGCAATCAACGGGGACCCGAACGCCAGGGCGACGTACCTGCCCGGCGGACACCCGCCCCGCGAGGGTGATGTCTTTCGCAATCCCGACCTGGCGCAGAGCCTCCGCCGGATCGCCGAACATGGTCGGGACGGCTTCTACACCGGACCGACGGCCGAGGCGATCGTGGCTTATTCGCGGAAGCTGGGCGGCACCATGACGGCCGCCGACCTCCGGGGATTCCAGCCCGAGTGGCAGGACCCGATTCACACCACCTATCACGGGTGGACCGTGTACGAGATGCCGCCGAACGGCCAGGGGATCGCCGCGCTCATGATGCTCAACCTCATGGAGAAGTATCCGCTTGGCGAATGGGGTTTCCACAGCACGCGTGCGATGCACGTGATGATCGAGGCGAAGAAGCTCGCGTATTCCGACATGCTGCACTACGTGGGCGATCCGAGATTCTCGACCATCCCCACGGCGCAGATGCTGGCCGCGCCGTTTGCGGACCGACGCGCCGCGGCGATCGACATGACGCGCGCGGCCTGCACCGCGCTACCCGGTGAGATCGCCCGTTTCGAGGACGTCCACGGTGGAGACACGATCTATCTCACGGTGATCGACAAGGACGGCAATATCGTGTCGCTCATCCAGAGCAACTACTCGGCGTTCGGATCCGGGCTGGTTGCGCCCGGCACCGGATTCGTGCTGCATAATCGCGGTGCCCTGTTCACGCTCCAGCCGGACCAGCCGAACACGCTGGCGCCCCACAAGCGCCCTCTTCACACGATCATCCCCGGATTCATGGAGAAGGACGGCGTCCGCATCGGATTCGGGATCATGGGGGGCTGGAATCAGGCCCAGGCGCATGCGCAGTTCGTCTCCAACATCGCCGATTACGGCATGACGATACAGCAGGCCCTCGAGGCGGGACGCTTCACCAAAGGGAGCTTTTCAGGGTGCGACGTGCAGGTGGAAGCGCTCATCCCGGCGGCGGTGCGCGACTCGCTGATGGCACTCGGTCACGAGGTCCACACCGTACCGCTGCGCAGCGGCACGTTCGGCTGGGGACAGGCGGTGCTGTCGCGGCCCGACGGAGTGCATTTCGGCGCGTCGGAACCGCGGCACGACGGAGCGGCGATTCCACAGGGCGCACCGTTCCCATCGCGGAACTGATCGCCGCCCGGTCTACTCCGCGGACAGCGCCCGCACAGGATCCACGCGCCGGGCCCGCAGCGCGGGGAGAAGCGCCGCGGCGGTGGCCGCACCGAGCAGCGTCAGCGCCGCGGCAAACAGGACGCCGGGGTCGTGCGCCGAGGTCTCGAACAGCAGTCCCTCGAGATAGCGACCCGCGTACCACGACGCCGCCACGCCGAGCGCGACGCCCACGGAGGCGGTGACGAGGCTCTCGCCGAGCACCAGGGCCATGATCTGACGACCGCTGGCGCCTAACGCCATGCGAACGCCGATCTCGTGCGTGCGCTGCACCACCAGGTAGGAGAGCACGCTGTACAGACCCAGCCCCGCGACCAGCAGGGCGAGCACGCCGCCAAGGCTGAACATCGTCGCACCCAGCCGCCACGGACGCACCAGAGCGTCGAAATGCTCCTCCAAGGGAACGACATTCACCGACTCCAGCAGCCCGTCCAGACCTGCCAGATTCCGGCGCAGCGGAATGACGAGGGCGCTGAGACGTCCCCGCGGACGGACGAGCGCCACGGTGCCGCCGAACCCGCGCTCCTGACCGAACGGGATGTAGTACTGCATCGCGGGCGGTTCATGCAGGGTCTCCCGATGCGCGTCTTCCACGATGCCGACCACACGCGCACAGGGTGCCGTCGGCGACCCCACGATGAGGCACTTGCCGAGCGGGTCGTCGTGCGACCAGAGCAGCTTTGCCATGGTCGTGTTGACGATGGCCACCGGCTCGGATCCAGGCCCGTCCGAGGCCGCGAACGTGCGGCCGCGAATGAGGCGAGTGCCCACCGTTTCGAAGTACCCATCTGATACGGCGCTGATGTAGGGCCCTCCGCCTTCCAGGGCGGCGACGCTGTCGCCACCGGGGAGGAAGAGCGAGATCGAAAAGGCGTAGCCGAACGGCGACCCCACCGCCAGGCTCGCGTGCTCCACGCCCGGCAGGGTGCGCACCTTCTGGAGCGCGCGGCGCATGGTGGCGATGCGCGCCTCACGCACCGCCGCTCTGGTGGTCGCATTCGCGTTGGCGGGGACCGGCTGGAAGTTCGGCTGCACCGACAGCACCCGCTCGGCATCGAATCCCAGAGGAACCGCGTGCGCCCGGGCCAGGCTGCGCACGAACAGGCCGGCAGCGATGAGCAATGCCGCCGAGAGCGCGGACTGCGCCACGGTGGGCCAGATACTGAGCCGCAGGCGACGGCCACCACCGTCGCGCGCCCCCGCCCTGAGAGCGCCCTGCAGCGAACGGCGGGCAGCACTGATCGCCGGCGCCACGCCGACCACCAGCCCCGAGGCCATGGCCGTCAGCATGGCTGCCGCGAACACGCGCCAGCTCACCACGGATGACGTCCACTCGACTCCGGCCAGGAGGGACGCGCGGACCAGCACCGTGATCAGCGCCGCCACCCCCAGCGCGGCCACCCCGCCGGCCACCGACAGGACCAGACTCTCGATGACGAAGAAACGCCCCAACCGCCAGCGACTCACGCCTAACGCAAGACGGACCGCGACCTCGCGCCGCCGCCGGATGGTGCGCGCCACCAGCAGATTCGCCACGTTCACGCAGGCGATCAGCAGGACGATGAGCGTGACGCCCATCAGCCACCGCGCCACGGTGCTCTGGGTGGACTCGCGCCCCTGCGGCGTATAGAGCACCGGCACCACGGCGAGCCGCGCCTGCGCCAGCACCGCCGAGGCGCCATCGTAGGTGTTCCGATGCGCCTCGGTCGCGTCGCGACTCGCGTCCTCGAGCGAAACGCCCGGGCGCACGCGTCCGACGATACGCATCCACTCCGCAGCCCAGCTGTGGGTCCAGTCGCTGGTGGTGTTGCTGCTCTTCAGCGTCATCGGAAGCCACGCGTCCACGCGCGAGAGGTCGACCCCGCTGAAGCCGCGAGGCGCCACCCCGATCACGGTGAAGGGCTCGCCGCCGATCGTGATCGTCTTCCCGACGACATTCGAGTCCGCGCCGAACTGGACACGCCACAAGGCATCTCCGAGTACCGTCACTCGCTGCGCCCCGCTGGACCGGTCCTCGTCGGCGGTGAAGAACCGGCCGCGCTGGGGGGACACGCCAAGCAGCGGGAAGAAATCGGCGGTGGCGTACCCCGCGGCGATGGGGCGAATGGCAGATCCCCGCCCCATTGGCTCCGATTCCATCGCGTAGCCGGCGAAGCCGTCGAACAGTCGCGCGGCGCGGCGAAGATGATCGTACATGACGTATCCGAAGTCGCCGGTCCTGACCTCGCCGAAGCCCTCGCGCCTCGCCGTCAGCACGACACGCACCACGCGCTCCGCGTTGCGCACATGCTCGGGACCGCGGAGCAGGAGCCGGTCCACGATGCCGTAGGTCGCCGCGCTGGCACCGATGCCGAGCGCCAGACTGCCCACCGCGAATGCGCTGAACGCGCCGTCGCGGCGAAGTCCGCGCGCCGCGTGGCGCGCATCGTCGACGATCGCGCCGACGCGTTCCCGCACCCCCAGCGCGCGCTCGCGCCGCCGGGCGACGCGATGCAAGTGGTCACGGGCACTCTCCGCCGCTCCGAATCGTCGCTCGGCCTCCTCGCGGGCCGCCGCTGGGGACACGCCTTCTTGAATGAGCTGCTCGGCCCGCAATTCGATGTGCAGCCGGATCTCTTCGTCGACATCACGAACCACCTGATCCCGGCGTCGGAGTGCAAGACGGAAGAGGCGCCGGATGCCCGGCCTGACCGCTGGTCGCCTTTCTGTCACGTGCTGCTCGCCGCTGAGGTGAGAATGCCGGTGACGGTCCGGGAGTAGCGGACCCACTGCGCCGTCTGCGCCTTGAGGTGCGCGCGCCCGGCGGGGGTGAGCCGGTAGTAGCGCGCGCGGCGGTTCTTCTCGGTGACACCCCACTCGGCTGCGACGAATCCGCGCTCCTCCAGCCGATAGAGGGCCTGATAGAGCGCGGAGTCTTCGATCCCGAGGGCTCCGTCTGAGCGCCCCTCGAGCCAGGTCGTGATTTCGAACCCGTGCATGGGAGTCCAGCTCAGGGCCTTGAGCACCAGCACGTCGAGCGTGCCCTTCACCACCGACATCGCGGCTGCCATCGCACCTCCAGAGTCTCTATTTAGAGTCTGTAATAAGGAAAAGGGTTGGGGGGTGGCAAGGGTGGGCCGGAGTCCAGAGGCCGGAGTCCTGAGACCATGGCCCGAGGCAAGGGGCCTCCAGACGCAACTGGGTCGCATGGCCTCCCGCCAACGCGAAGGGCCCCGGAATTTCCCGGGGCCCCTCGGACTGCAGAGCCTTTGGCCTTTGGCCTTTGGCCTTTGGCCTTTTACCTATGGCTTTGGCCTTTGGCCTTCGACTAGTACATCCCACCCATGCCGCCCGGCGGCATCGCCGGCGCGGACTTCTCTTCCTTCTTCTCCACGACCACCGCTTCGGTCGTGAGCATCAGGCTCGAAATCGACGCCGCGTTCTGCAGCGCCGTGCGCGCGACCTTCGTGGGATCGATCACGCCGGCGTGCACCAGGTTCTCATAGGTGTCGGTCAGCGCATTGTACCCGAAATGGTCGTCCTTCGACGAACGCACCTTCTCCACGACGATCGAGCCTTCCACGCCGGCGTTCTGCGCGATCATGCGCATTGGCTCTTCCAGCGCGCGACGCACGATGTTCACGCCGATCTGCTCGTCGTGGTCCTCGAGCTTCATGTTCTTGAGCGCGCGCTGCGCACGGATCAGCGCCACGCCACCACCGGGGACGATCCCCTCCTCCACCGCGGCGCGCGTCGCGTGCAAGGCATCCTCCACCCGCGCCTTCTTCTCCTTCATCTCGCTTTCGGTGGCGGCACCCACGTTGATCACCGCCACACCGCCCGCGAGCTTCGCCTTCCGCTCCTGCAGCTTCTCGCGATCGTAGTCCGAGGTGGTCTTGTCGATGGCCACTTCGATTTCCTTGATGCGGCCCTTGATCGCCTCCTCGTCGCCCGCGCCGTCGATCAGCGTGGTGTTGTCCTTGTCCACGACGATCCGCTTGGACCGACCGAGATCGGTAAGAACCGCGTTCTCGAGCTTGAAGCCGACTTCCTCGGAGATCACCTGTCCCTTGGTGAGGACCGCGATGTCCTGCAGCATCGCCTTGCGCCGGTCACCAAACCCGGGCGCCTTCACGGCACAGACCTTCAGCGTCCCACGCAGCTTGTTCACCACGAGCGTGGCCAGCGCCTCGCCTTCGACATCCTCGGCGATCAGCAGCAGTGGCTTGCCGGCCTGGGCCGTTTTCTCGAGGATGGGGAGGAGGTCCTTCATCGACGAGATCTTCTTGTCGTGTATGAGAATGAAAGCATCCTCGAGTACCCCTTCCATCTTGTCCGGGTCGGTGACGAAGTAGGGCGAGATATACCCGCGGTCGAACTGCATGCCCTCGACCGTCTCGAGGCTCGTCTCGATCCCTCGTGCTTCCTCGACCGTGATCACGCCGTCCTTGCCGACCTTTTCCATCGCCTCGGCAATCAGGTCGCCGATCTCCTTGTCATTATTCGCCGAGATGGAACCGACCTGGGCGATCTCCTTCTTGCCGGTGGTCATGATCGACACGTTTTTCAGCTCGGCCACCACAGCGGCCACGGCCTGCTCGATCCCGCGCTTGAGTCCCATGGGATTCGAGCCGGCGGTGACGTTCTTCAGCCCTTCGCGGAAGATCGCCTGCGCCAGCACGGTGGCGGTGGTGGTTCCGTCGCCCGCCACGTCGGAGGTCTTGGTCGCGACCTCCTTGACCATCTGGGCCCCCATGTTCTCGAGGGGATCCTGCAGCTCGACTTCCTTGGCGACGGTTACGCCATCCTTGGTGATGGTCGGCGCGCCGAATTTCTTGTCGAGCACGACGTTCCTGCCCTTGGGGCCGAGGGTCACCTTGACGGCTTCGGCAAGCTTGTCAACGCCGCGCTTCAACGCCGCGCGCGCTTCCTGATTGAAATGAAGTTCTTTAGCCATATGTCAGTAATCCGGGAAAAGTTTGGGGTCGGTTCGACGCAGAGCGCGAACTGCCGGCACCGGCGTGGCGATCGACACAAAACGCGCCGAGCGCTCTCGCCGCGCGGCGCTACAGAATCACCGCGAGCACGTCGCTCTCGCGCAGAATGAGGTATTGATCGCCATCAACGGTGACCTCCGTGCCGGAGTACTTTCCATAGAGCACCTTGTCACCGACCTTCACTTCCATGGGCACGCGCTTGCCATCTTCGGTGCGTCCTGGTCCAACGGCCACGATCTCGCCCTGCTGCGGCTTTTCCTTCGCGGTGTCCGGGATGTACAAACCGCCGCGCATGGTCTCGGTTTCCTCGAGCGCCTTGACGACGACCCGGTCGGCCAGCGGCGTCATCTTCGTCGCTACCGCACTTTTGGTTGCCATAAGCTGCACCCCTCCTGCAATGGGAACGTGATGGAAACAAGCTTGTTAGCACTCACCATATGAGAGTGCTAGCAGCCCTAATGGTAGCCCCTCTCTGGGTGGGCGTCAAGTGGATCAATGGGCTTCGAACATCTTAATTAACCCATTGACAATCAACCGCTTACAGACATGCACTCGGTGCCGGTCGCGTGCGCCGGACCGGTAACGACTTTGAAATGATGGACTTCCGGTCGTACGTACGTGGCCCAAGGTGGCCCCCGATCCGGTCCGATCGGTCCGACGCTCGTCGCCCGGTGCGGTCAGCCCCCGGAAGCGGCGTTCGCGAGACCGCGAAGCCGGATCCGGTCGGTACGGCCACGCTTTTCGCGATCGCGTCCAGCACCAAGGTGCTCACCGCCGTCGGTTTTCAGTCGTCCGTTGGTCGCTGAAAGCGCCATACTGACGACCGCAACCCGAGAGGCCATAACGGATGACCGACAACCGACACGTACTTCCAGCGCCTAACGCGAAGCGCTGATGATCTCGTGGGCCAGCCGGAGCCCTACCAGGGTCAGATTGGGCTCCAGGCGCTCCACCTCGCGACAGTGGGGCTGAATGAGGTGTGCGAGGCCGCCGGTGGCCACCACGATCGGTACCCGGGGCGTCGGCCACTCGCCCTTGATCCGCCTCACGATGCCATCGACCGCTTCGGCGGCGCCGTAAACAACGCCGGAGCGGATACAGTCCTCAGTGCGCCGTCCGATCACGCGGTCGGGGGCCGCCAGCTCGGTGGCCGGGAGTTTCGAGGTCCTCCGAAACAGCGTCTCGGCGGATGAACGCACCCCCGGTGCGATCACGCCCCCCAGGAATACGCCATCCGCTGTGATGCAATCGAAGGTGGTGGCCGTACCCAGATCCACGACGATCGTGTCGCGCTCCAGCAGCCGACTGGCGGCCAGCGTGTTCACGATCCGGTCCGCACCCACCGTCAGGGGCTCCAGAACATCCAGCGTGATAGGCAGCGCGGCGCTGGCATCGACCACAATCGGATCGCCGCCAAAGAGGGCCCGACACGCCTCCGACAGGGGCTCGGTCAGCGCCGGCACGACCGACGCGATCGCGCACCCGGTGACCCCGGACGGCGCGGCGTCGCGCGCCGCGAGCAGGCCTCGCAGCACGAGCGCCAGTTCGTCGGGCGTGCGTGAGACATCAGTGACGATGCGCCAGTGGGCACGGAGCACCTCGCCATCAAACAGGCCGAGCGTCGTCTCGGTGTTGCCGATGTCGAAGACGAGTATCATGACGGATCGCCCTCCATGCGAAGTCCACCCTCCCGGCAGCGCACCACGCCAGCCGCCGTCACGACCAGTAACGCTCCGTCGGCGGCGATGCCGGCGACCCGACCCGCCCGCGGTTCCACGCACGGTGATCCGGCAGCCACGTCCCGCCGGGCGAACGCCGCGAGCTCACGGTCCGAGAGATGGCCGCGTGCGGCTGCGGCCGCGCGCACAGCCGGCACGAGTTCCGCCAACACCTCCACGCGATCGGTGCCGGCGCCCAGCACCGCGCTGTGCGCCACACCGGGTGGCGCGAGGCAGTTGACGCCGATCCCCACCGCCACCCAATCGAGGCGGCCGTCCCGCCATCGGCCTTCCACCAGCACGCCGCCAAGCTTGGCGCCGTGCAGGTACAGGTCGTTAGGCCACTTGAGCCCCACCTCGGCCCCGGCAAACCGATCGAGCGCGTGGGCCGCCTGCAGTCCGACGCGAAGCGAGAGCACGTCGACCGCGCGCGGGTCGTTCGGACGTTCGATCAGGGTGCACCAGATCCCCGCGCCGGGCGGCGAAACCCAGCGTCGTCCGCTACGCCCCCGGCCTGCCGTCTGAGCGTCGGCCACGACCACTGTCCCGGGAGCGGCACCAGCCATCGCCAGCCGGTGGGCCACGTCCATCGTGGAATCGACCTCGTCGAACACAACCACCCGGGCAACGCCGAGTTGGAAGGCGAGGTCGTTTGGCGCGCGCCGCTCGTAGAGGGCGCCCTGCACCAGGTCAGGCACGCACCGCCACGACCAGCAGCACCGCCGCACCGAGCAGCACTCGATACAGCGCGAAGATCCCGTAGCTGTGCCGCACCACGAATCGGAGAAGCACCGCGATGGCGATCCAGCTGCTGACAGCGGCGGCCAGGACCCCTACCGCCAGAAGCCGTACCTCGGAGGCGGTGCGGAGGGCTTCCGGCGCCTTGAGGACAGCGGCGCCGGCCGTAACGGGAAGACTGAGGAGAAAACTGAATACGGCAGCGCTCTGTCGATCGAAGCGCAGCAGCCGGGCGCCGGTGATCGTCGCTCCGGATCGGGAGACGCCCGGCACCAGCGAAAGGGCCTGGGCAATCCCGATCCCTAGCGCGTCCGCCCAGCGCATGCCGCTGAGCGGCCGGTCCGCAGGCGACCAGCGATCGCTCCACCAGAGAATGATCCCCATCACGATCAGCGTAGTCGCGATGAGCGCCGGCGACCGGAAGCGGGTCTCCGCGAGGTTCTCGAGAGCGACCCCCGCGATGACGGCCGGAACGGTTCCAACCACCAGGAACACCACGCGCCATTCGTCGGGCGAGCGCACTCTGCGATGGGTTACGATGCGTGCGAACGATCCCAGCAGGGCAACCCATTCCCGGCGAAAGTACCACAGCACGGCGACCAGCGTGCCCACGTGGAGCGCCACGTCGAAAGCGAGTCCGGGATCCGTCCACCCGAACAGCCACGGCACGAGCGTCAGGTGGGCGGAACTGCTGATGGGGAGGAACTCGGACAATCCCTGCACGAGTCCGAGCGCAAGCGCCTGGAGCAGGGTCATGACGCCCCCGCGGAGGCAGGTACCGAGGCGCGTCCGGTGACGGCTCGCTCGTAGAGCGCCACGTACTCCGAGACGATCTCATCGCGCGAGAACCGCCGCCTCGCGTCGGCGCTCGCGCGCTGGCTCATTTCGCCCCAGCGCGCGCGGTCGCCGAGCATCTCGAGAGCAGCACCCGCCATCCCCGCCACATCGCCCACCGGGCGCAGCACGCCGGTCTCGCCATCCCGAACGACCTCCGGCAACCCACCGGCCAGACTGCCGATGACCGGGACACCCGTTGCGAGCGCTTCGAGCGCGCTCAGACCAAAGGATTCGCGATTGCTGGGAAGGAGGAACAGGTCTGCGGATGCCAGCAGGGGCGCGACGTCGTCGATGCGCCCCAGAAAATGCACGTCGCCGGCGACGCCGAGGGTCTGCGCCTCTTCTTCGGCGTCGACCCGGTCCGGGCCATCGCCGACCATCACCAGGGCGCTCGGCAACTCGGCGCGGACCGCGGCGAAGATGCGCACCACGTCGCGAACCCGTTTCACCGCCCGGAAATTCGAGACGTGCATCATGATGGGCCGGCCGCCGAGCTGTTCGCGCAACAGCGGTGGATAACGCGACCGGTCGTAGATGGCGGGGTCGACGAAGTTGTGCACCACGTGCACGTCGCAGCCGGCGCAGCCGAAGGTGTAGATCGTTTCTTCCCGCAGAAACCGCGACACGGCGGTGATGACGTCGGACTTCTCGATGGAAAACTTGGTGATCGCGTGGAACGAGTGGTCCTGGCCGACGATGGTGATATCGGTGCCGTGCAGCGTAGTCATCAGGGTCACGTCCTCTCCCGTCTCGCGCAGCATCTGGCGCGCGATCCAGGCACTGGTGGCGTGTGGAATGGCGTAGTGCACGTGGAGGAGCTCGAGCCCGTGGGACCGCACCACTTCGTGCATCCGCACCGCCAGCGCCAGGTCGTACGGGGGATACTCGAACAGGGGATATTTCCCGACGTCCACCTCGTGGAAGAACACCCCGGGGAGAAAGGCGGGGAGCCGGAAGGGCTGCTTGTAGGTGATGAAGTGCACCTCGTGCCCACGCTGAGCCAGCGCGATGCCCAGTTCGGTGGCCATGGCGCCCGATCCGCCGTATGTCGGATAGCAGGTGATGCCGATGCGCATCAGGCGGCGCCCTCGTCCCACCAGTCTGACGCCCGCGCGAGCGCGCCCTCGTCGTGTGGTTCGAGCAGCGTGGTCCATGACGCCTCGAGCTGATGGCGGAACCAGGTGCGTTGTCGCCTGGCGTAGCGGTGCGTCCGCATGACGATCGATTCCCGTGCCTGCTGGAGGGTGCACACGCCGGCCACGACGTCACGCAACGCGTCGTAGCCGGTGGCTGTCCACGCCGGTGCGTCGGGCCGGATCCGCGCCACCAGGGCGCGCACCTCATCGAGCCAGCCGGCGGCCAACATCCGATCGGTGCGCTCGGCAATCGTGCCGGCGAGCGCGCGACCCGGATCCATCAGAAGATAGCGGGCGGTGTAGCGCGGCGCGCGGGATCGTACGACGTGCAGATCGCTGATGCGCTGGCCCGTCAGGACCGCGGTTTCGACGGCGCGCAACAGCTGTGCCCGACCGAGGTGGGCGCGCCGCGGGTCCAGCACCCGGCACCACCGACGGAGGGCATCGGTTTCGAACCCGTGCAGATGGCCCGCCAGCGCGTCGCGACGCGACAGATCCACCGTCGGCGCCTCGAACAGGGGCGAAAACAGCGCGCGCAGATAGAACCCGGTGCCGCCGACGATCACCGGCTGGCGCCCGAGGCCGCGACAGGCCGCGAGCCATTCGGGGACCGCCGCCGCCCACTCCGCCGCCGAGTAGCGCGCCATCGGGTCGACCAGGTCGATGCCGAAATGCGGCACCGTAGCGCGCTCGGCGGACGACGGCTTGGCGGTCCCGATGTCGAACCCGCGGTAGATCTGTCGCGAATCAGCGGACAGAATCGCCCCGCCGCGGCCCGCCGCCAGGCGCAGCGCCAGCGCCGACTTCCCGGCGCCCGTGGGGCCGCAGATGACGCGGAGCCTAACGACGCCCGAAGCGTCGATCGAGCTCATCCCAGGTCAGACGGACCATGGCCGCCCGCCCGTGCACGTCGTGGGCCGGCAGGGCTGTGGACGCGAGCGCCCGGTACAGCGCGCGCATCTCCTCGGGAGAGAGTGCGTCCCCCGCCTTCACCGCCGCCTTGCAGGCGATGGTGGCCACCAACCGCTCATGTCGCGCGTGCACCGAGGCGCCGCGATCGCCGCTCAGTCCCTGCAGTGTCTCGCGAAGGCAGCGGATCGCGTCGAAGCGCGGATGGGGCGCCGGCACCGCGCGCACGATCACCGAGTGGCCGCCAAACGGCTCCAGCTCGTACCCGAGGCGTGCGAGCGCCTCGCCATGCCGATCCAGCGCTTCCGCCTCGTCAGGCGACAGATGCAGCGTATCCGGGAGCAGCAAGCGCTGCGAGGGTGCATTCCCCTGCTCCAGCTCCCGCAGAAACCGCTCGTACAGGATCCGCTCGTGCGCCGAGTGCTGATCGATGAGCACCACTCCATCTTCATGTTCGTACAGGAGGTACGCACGCCGCAGCTGCACGAGCTGCCACGGCGCTTCCCCATTGACTGCGGCATCGCTTCCTGGTCCGCGGGCGTCGGGTGTCGGGTCCGAGTCCGGCGGCGCGAACAGCGGAGACACCGAGACAGCGGGAAGCTGTGACAGGACGGAGGCCGCCGGTCCCACCGTCGAGGATCGGGGCGACCACGTCATGATGCCCGCGCCGAGGGAGGCCACGCTGTCGGCGGTGCCGAGCGCCCGACGGACCGCCTGCTCCACCGCACGCTCCAGTCCGAAACGATCGTGAAAGCGAACCTCCACCTTGGCGGGATGCACGTTCACATCCACCGCATCCCCCGGCAGCACGATCGCGAGCACCAGCGACGGGCGCACACCGGGGGCAATCGCCGACCGATACGCCGCCTCGGCACCCCGCACCAGGCCGAAATCCCGCACCGCCCGGCCGTTCACCAGCACGGACACGCGGCGCGAGGACGTCCCGGCGTCGCCGGGCCGCTCCACCAGGCCCGTGACGCGAACGGGACCCACGACTGCATCCACGTCCACGAACCGAGCCGCCCAGGCGTTCCCCCAAAGCGCAGCAACGCGCTCCCGGAGCGTGCGCGCGGGAGGGAGCGACACGGCCTCGCGTCCGTCGACGGTGACGCGAAGGCGAACATCGCAACGCGCGAGCGCGACCGCGGTGATCGTCTCCAGCACCGAGCGCCACTCGGAGCGGGCCGAGCGCAGGAATTTGCGGCGTGCCGGCGTGTTGTAGAACACGTCAGCCACACTGACCGTCGTGCCGCGTCTCCGGGCCGCGGTCTCCACGCTCTCCCGGACCCCGCCAGCCGCCCGCACCAGCACGCCGGCTCCGTCGGCCGTGGCGGTCGTCAACTCGAGGCGCGACACCGAACAGATCGCGGGAAGGGCTTCGCCGCGGAATCCGAAGCTGGAGACTCCCACCAGATCCGACGCAGCCCGGATCTTCGATGTCGCGTGACGCTCCAGTGCAAGCAGTGCGTCGGCGCGGTCCATCCCGCATCCATCGTCGCTGACCCGCACCAGGGCGCGCCCACCATCCTCGATCTCCACGTCGACGGACGTGGCGCCCGCGTCGATCGCGTTCTCGAGGAGTTCCTTTACCGCCGATGCCGGCCGCTCGACCACCTCACCCGCGGCAATCTGGTCGGCGACGGTACTCGGCAGGACAGCGATGCGGGACACGGAGCTCCGGAAACACTCGGACGAAGACGCACGCGGCGATGCGAGGACGTCGAAGCGTAACCGTCCCGCGCGCCCTACTCAACGCCAACCGACTGCACGCGCTGGGATTCCACCCAGCCGCGCCGCCCATCCGACAGACGTACGCGCGTCCAGACGCCCTGTCGGCCGATGATGCGCACCGATTCACCGGCAATCGTCTCGGCCCCGGTTTCTGCGCCGAGCGCGGGCCCGTTTCGCAACTGCGCCGCACTCACCACCACCGCCGCGTTGCGTCCATCGAGGGTGTCGCGCTGCACCAGGCCGGCAACGAGACAGACGGCCGCCCCGGCGATCGCGCCGGCGCCCACCCGCAGCGGATGCGGGTGACGGCGCCGGACTCGCTGCGTGATCAGCCCCCACCCGACCAGCCAGGCCAGCCCCCCTGCCAACGCGAGCGTCGTCAGCGAGACTGGTGGAATGTCGCCAAGCCACCCGTCGCGAAAGCCCGGCGCCAGGGCCAGCCCCTGCCTGACGTCGGCGGCGGTGGGTTGCAGACGCGCGGCGCGCTGCCAGCCGACCACGGCGGCCGCCGTGTCGTGCGCCAGCCACGAGGCGGTCCCGAAGTTCATCCAGGCGTCGGCGGCGCGCGGCCGGGCCCGCGCCAGATCAAAGAAGCTGCCGCGGGCCTCGGCGAACTGCCGGGCGTCGTACTGCTGCACGCCCTCCGAGAAGATCCGTGCCCCCACCGTGTCGACTCCCGCGGCCACCGCCCCTGCCGCGACGACCATCAGCAGCAGTGTCGCCAGCCGCCCGGCGCGGACAGCCAGGTCGTGGCGGGCCCTCGCTTCCAGGTCCACGGCGCGGGCCAGGTCGTAAGCCCGCCGCTCGGCCCCGGGAGCGAGGGTCCCCGTCTGACCGAAGACGACCGCGTCGAGCTCGGCCAGCAAGCGCTCGGCCTCGAGCGCGGTGCGCTCCGAGACGCCGGCGTGTCGCAGCACCCGCACCAGCTCGACATGACTGGACATCGCCGCCGATGTGGTCATGACTCGTGAGGCAATGGCGGCGGCGTAGGCCCGTCGCAGGGCGCCCGGATCCACCGGACCGGCCGCCGAAGCAAGCGCGCGAAGGGTGGCGGCATGGGATGGGGCGGCCTTGCGCACCACGGGGCGCCGCGTGCTGGCGATGGCCAGCGCGGGGAGCGGTGCGAGCGCCATCAGCAGCCAGAACCCCGAGTGCGATGGAAGCGGCAGCGGCTGTTCGCCACCGTAGATCCGACGGATGGGGAGCGCCGGCTCGGCCTGGTTGTCGGCGGACTGCGCGACCGCGATCTCTCCCGGTCCCACCGTGAGCGTGTCCGGCGGGCTGAACGCGACCTCGTAGCGCTCGGTGTACGGATTGAAGAATGGATACCGCACGGCGGGCACGGACAGTCCACCTGCCTGACGAGGCGTGACGACCCAGTCGAAGTCCTTTCGTCCGCGCAGCAGTACCGCCGTGGTATCGAGCTGAACGCGCTCGCCTCCCGACACCACGTCGGCCCAGGCGATGCGAAGATCCGGCCGCGGGAGCAGCGTGACATTGCCCACGCCGTCCACCGACACCGTGAAGCGGAATGGATCTCCCACCCGCGCGCCCTTGCCGTCGACGCGCGTCGAAATCGTGAGGCGCCCGACCGCACCACGATAGTCGGCGGGGCGTCCGTTCGCCGGCGGCTCGCGCGCGACGATCACGACCGCCCCACTGGCTTCGGAGTGGCTCTCCTCGCGTGCAAAGAACGAGTTGCTCAGGGGCAGCGCGTAGTTCAAACGTGCCGAGGGAATCACCTGACGCCCCGCCGTCAGCGGAAACAGGGCCCGCTGGAAGACGTGCACATCGTAGCGACGCGTTCCGATGTCCCGCACCGCGGCATTCGCCGGAGACGGCAGGTCGAAGGCCAGCATGGATCGGACTTCCGGGGGCACGAACTCGGGATTGTGCCGGAGGCGCGCGCGAATCTCGTCGCTGAGAAACACGCCGACCTGGTAGGTCGCCTGTTGTCCGACGTACACCGTCTCGGGAAAGGCGAGCGCCTGGAACGCGATGTCCTGTCGCGGATCGACGTGGGCGCGGCCAACGATGTCGGGAGCGGTCCGCGGTACGACGCTGTCCACCGCCTGCGAGATCGCGAGCGCGGGGCGCGCGAGCGATACCACCGCTGCGAGAATGCGCGCGTGCCGGCTCACCAGTCTTTCCCGCCCGGGGGCGTTTGGGACTTCGCGTCGTGCTGTTTGCGGCCCTGCACCGCGCGCTCCTCGCGTGCGGCGCTGTTGAGCAGTTGCTCGGCCTGTTGCTGGCCCAGGCCGCCGCTCGGACGTTCTGCCTGGGACGGTTCCGGCGCGCTGGCGCCGCCGCTCTGCGACTCACCGCCGCCCCCTCCGCCACCCCCGGACTGCCGCTTCCGCAGCGCGAGCTCGTAATTCCACTTCGCGTCGAGATCGTCCGGCTGCATGAGCAGGGCGTGCTTGTAGGCATCCAGCGCTCCATCGAGCTCCTGCCGCGTGCTATCGGCGCCATCTGCCCCCGTCAGGCCGCGCTTCAGGTGCGCGAGCCCAAGATTGAAGAGCGAGCGATACCGCAGTTCCGCCTCCTCGGCCTTGGCCACGCGCTCCAGTGGCTCGACCGCAGTTGCGTTCGAGTCGGCCGCGACCATTGCGGTGCCCAGATCGTACATGACCGCAAGCCGACGGTCGCCGCGATCGATTGCGCTCCGATACAGGCGTGCCGACGACGCGTAGTGCCCAGCGCGGTACGCACGCGCGGCGTCCGTTACCACACCGCCGGGCATCGCACAGCTGCTGGTGAGCAGAAGACTGGCGGTGACGGCCGCGGCAGCGGCGGACGGTCTTCGCTCGCCGCGCTCGGCGTTCCACAGATCCAGCAGCACCAGCAACAGCGCCGGCAACAGGAAGAACTGGTATCGCGGCGTCTCGGTGCGTCCTGCCTCCACGGAGCGGCCGGCGGTGCGGAGCGATTGCAGCGCGGCACGGATCCGCGATGCCTTGTCCGTTTCCGACGCGGATATGAAGGTGCCGCCGGCCGCCCGCGCGGCCGCCTCGAGCAATCCCGGCTGGTATCGGGTCACGACGATTTCATTGTTCGCATCGCGCTTGAGAACGACCTGCGACCCCTGACGCAGGGGAATCGTCGATCCCTGGGTGGTGCCGAACCCCACGGTGACCAGTGCGATGCCTGCCTGACCCGCGCGGTTGGCCGCATCGACGATGTCCTGTTCGTCCTCGAAGGCCTCGCCGTCGCTCATCACGACGATGGCGCGGTCGCTCGCGCTGTGGCTCGACTGGAGGAGATCGACGCCCTGCGCGATCGTGCGTGACAGCGAGCTGCCGGCCAATCCCACGATCGACGGGTCCAGATTGTCGAGAAAGAGGTCGAGGGCACCGTCGTCGACCGTGAGGGGGGTGAGAATGTAGCTGCGGCCGGCAAAGGCCAGGAGCGCGATGCGGTCGCCGCGCGACTGCGCTCGCAGCCGTCGCACCTCCTGCTTCATGCGTTCCAGGCGGTTGGGCTGCTCATCGGTCGCCAGCATGGACAGCGACGCATCGAGCGCCAGCACCATGTCGATGCCTTCGCCACGCATGACGTTGCGCTCCTGACCCCAGCGCGGTCCGGCCAGGGCGAGCAGTCCAAGCAGCGCCGCGCCCCCCAGCCGGGTGGCCCGCCAGGTGGGCCGTCCCAGCGCCGATGCCGGCACCAGCCGGCGCACCAGATCGCGCGCGCCAAGTCGCGTTAGGCGGGCCAGCCGACGCCGGAAACCGAACACCACCACGGCGGCTGCGCCGGCCGCGAGCATGAGCGCGAGCGGAGTGAACCACGGCCAGTCGAAAACGCGCATCAGGCCGCCCTCTGCAACGGGGGGCCCGCCACGGCGTTGTGCGCCGCGCCGGCCAGCGCTCTCGCCTCGCGGCCGAGCTCGAGCGCCCGGTCCGCTCCGAGTGGCCGTCGCGCGAATTTCACCAGGTCGACCTCGGCGAGCAGTGCCGCGAGGCGCTGCGCCGGCAGGAGGCTGCCGCGCAGCCGGCCCAGCAGTTCCGACGTGGTGAGCGACGGCGTCGCGTCCTCCATCACCGCGGCGAGATAATCGCGCAGCACCTCCACCATCAGCACCGCGTGGCGCGAGCGCTCTCCGGCGGCCACCAGACCGAGCGCCTCCACCCGCGCGAAGTCCCGCTCGGCCTCGTCCCACGGATCCACCGCCACGGGCGCCCGACGCCGGCGGCGCTTCCACAACCAGTACCCGAGCCAGAGGAGCGCACCGGCAACCAGCACCGCCAGCACCCACATCCACCACGGTGGCCCGAACGTGAACAGGTCGCGCGGCGGTTTGGGAACGCGCAGCGTGCTGTCAGCCGGCAGCACGCTGCGGACGAACACCGTCACGCCGGCGAGCGCCACGCGGCGAGTGGCATTGCCCTCCCGCACCAGCGCATCCGCGAACGGGATTCGCAGCTGTCCCACGTCCCACGCCGCCACGCGATACATGGCCGAGTTCTCGGTGACCGTCGTGTCGGCGGAGGGCGTCACCTGGACGGGGTCGAGCGCTTCAACCGCCGCGCCCGAGTCCGGCGTCTGCGGGAACTCGATGGTCGCGCCACGCGGAGCCCGCACGCGCACCACGACCTCGAACGGATCGCCCACCGTCACCGTATCGGGAGTCACCTGCACGCCGGCCTGCACGCGACCGTTCTGCGCAATCGCCTGCACAACGACCAGCGCGAGCCAGCCGACGTTCACCAGCGCCTCCGGACCCGTCGCTCGCGCATCCGGAAGAAGCGCAGCAGCGGCTCGAGATATCCATCTCGCGTGTTCATCGCGACTTCGTCCAGCGACAGCCGGCGCAGCAACTGCCGTCGCTCGGCGCGATCGGCGCGTGACTGGTCAGCGAACATCTGGCGAACGCGCTGGTCGCTGGTGTCGACGTCCATGGCCTGGCCGGTTTCGGGATCGACGAAGCGCGCCAGTCCGATGTCGGGGAGTTCCCACTCGGTGGGATCCTCCACCGGCGCCACGACGATGTCGTGCCGCTGGGCCAGCAACTTGAGGGACCGCTCGAAGTTCGCGCCGTAGAGATCCGAAATGAGAAAAATGATGGCCCGGTGGCGGAGCAGCCGATGGAGATACTCGAGCGCGCCGGCGACGTCGGTGCCCGCGCCCGCGGGTTCGTGGATCAGCACGTCGCGGATGATGCGGAGCGCGTGGCGCCGCCCCTTGGCCGGCGTGACGACATGTTCGATGCGATCGGTGAACAGCAGCACGCCCACGCGGTCGTTGTTCCGGACCGCCGACATCGTGAGTACCGCGGCGAGCTCGGTGGCCATCTCGGACTTGAACTTCCGCACGGTACCGTAGCGCGCCGAGCCGGAGAGGTCGACCGCCAGCATCACGGTGAGCTCGCGTTCCTCGATGTAGCGCTTCACGAACGGCCGCCGCATCCGCGCGGTGACGTTCCAGTCGATGGACCGTACCTCGTCGCCGGGCTGGTATTCGCGCACTTCGGCGAATTCCATCCCGTGTCCCTTGAAGACGGAGCGGTATTCGCCCGAGAACACCGAGTTGACCAGCCGGCGCGTCCGCAACTCGATGAGCTTCACCTGGCGCAGCACTTCGGGAGGCACGGAGACGGTTGTCCGCCGGCCGTCGGCGCCGGTTCCGTGCCCCGCGATGACGTCCGGTCTCATGGCGTCTCGACGGTCTGCAGCACTTTCTGCACGATGTCGTCAGGCGTCACCTCTTCCGCTTCCGCCTCGTACGTCGTGAGCACCCGATGCCGCAGAACGTCCGGCGCGATCGCCTTGACGTCGTCGGGCGTTACGTAGGTGCGACCGCGGAGGAAGGCGTGGGCGCGCGACGCCTGCGCCAGCGCGATGGTCGCGCGCGGGCTGGCGCCGAATTCAATGAGCGGTGCCAGCTCTTTCATGCCCGCCTCGGCCGGTGCGCGCGTGGCCAGGACGATGTCGACGATGTAGTCGACGATGCGTTCGTCCATATAGAGGTCGGCGATGCGGTGCCGCGCATCGAGAATGGCACGAGGCGACGCGACCTGCTGCACGGGAATCGGTTCGCCCCCCGCCATCCGGCGCATGATCTCCTTCTCTTCCTCCCGGTTGGGATACCCGATCCGGAGCTTGAGCATGAAGCGGTCCACCTGCGCCTCGGGCAACGGATAGGTCCCTTCCTGCTCGATGGGATTCTGGGTAGCGAGTACCAGAAACGGCTCCTCCAGCTTGAACGTCTCGCCACCCAGGGTGACCTGCTTCTCCTGCATCGCTTCGAGCAGGGCCGCCTGCACCTTGGCGGGGGCGCGATTGATCTCATCGGCCAGGACGATGTTGGCGAAGATCGGTCCCCGCTTGATGCTGAACGATCCCGTGGATTGATCGAAGACCTGTGTCCCCAGCACGTCCGCGGGAAGCAGATCCGGGGTAAACTGGATGCGCTGGAATGCGGTGTGGATCGTCTCCGCCAGGGTGCGCACAGTGAGCGTCTTGGCCAATCCCGGCACACCCTCGAGCAGCACATGACCTCCCGTCAGCAGGCTGATGAGGAGGCGCTCGACCATGTACTCCTGTCCCACCACGCGGCGCGCGACCTGTTTCAGAACGCTCTGTACGAGTTCCGTGTCGGCGCTTGCCGAAACCTGTGTCGTCGCCACCCGTTCTCCTCTAAGGGTTGGTGTCACTTCCCTGCCCATCCGACGTGCCAGTGCCGGCGTCAACGAGCCCGACCGCACTCCTACCCGTTATCCGGCCACAGGTGTCAGCGGTCAGCCCGCCGCTGATGCCTGATGGCTGACAGCTGTCAATCGATTTCGTGTCCCACGATCGCCGCCAATTCCTCACATTCCAGCGCGGTGAGCGGGCGTGATGCACCCGGTGCCAGGTCCCCCAATCGTACCGGCCCGAATCGCGTTCGCACCAGCCTGTCGACCTCGAGACCCAGAGCCTTCAACAGACGCCTCACCTCTCGCTTCCGCCCCTCACGAAGCACAAGTTCGATCTCCCAGCGGCCCTGCCCGAGGGATCGGACCACCACGCCGTCCGGATGCACGGGGCCGTCGCTCAGATCCACGCCGTCACGCGCCCGCGCAGCCGCCGCCGCAGCGTCGCCGCGGACAGTGGCCACGTAGACGCGGTCGACTTGCCGGCTCGGATGCGTCAGGCAATGCACCGCGTCGCCGTCGGTCGTGAGCAGGAGAACACCTTCTGTCTCGCGATCCAGACGTCCGACGTATGTCAGGCCCGGTACATCCGCGACCAGATCGAATACCGTGCGGCGCGCATGCGGATCACCGCGAGTGGTCATCACCCCCCGGGGCTTGTGCAGCACGACCCACACCTTCGGCGCCGTGAGAAGAGGTACGGGCTGGCCGTCCACGGTGATGCGATCCACGGTGGGGTTCACCGGCTGGCCGATGCGCGCCACGGCCCCGTTGACCTGCACCCGCCCCTCCGCAATCAGCGACTCGGCGTGACGGCGCGACGCGTAGCCCGCCCGCGCCAGTGCGCGGTGGAGCCGCATCCTGCCAGTCACTAGAGGGCGCGCGGTTCGGAGCGAAGGGACACCGCGAGCTCATCGGCCCGCGGGAGCTCTTCCAGATGGCGGAGTGCGAAGTTCTCCAGAAACAGAGGCGTCGTCCCGTACAGCAGTGGCCGTCCCAGTCCTTCGCCACGGCCTACGACATCGATCAGTCCCCGTTCGTGCAGCGACTTGAGGATGGCGCCGCAGTTGACGCCGCGGATCTCCTCGATTTCGGCGCGCCCGATCGGCTGACGGTAGGCGACAAGGGCGAGTGCCTCCAGAGCAGCGCTCGAGAGACGATGCGGTCGGACCGCCAGTTGCGCGCGCTCGATCGCCTCGGTGTACTCGGCGCGGGTGAGGATCTGCCATCCGTCTCCGAGCTCCGTCAGCTCCACGCCGTGACCGTTCACGTTGTAGGCGTCGCGAATCTCCCCCAGGGCCGCCAGGACGGCGGCGGGCGATGCGTCGGGATCGAGCGCGGCCAGCTCGTCGACCGGGATTGGTCGATTGCTGGCGAACAATGCCGCCTCAAGCAGCTTGGCCAGTGGATTCACGGGAGATGGCGAGGGAGGCGAATGGGGAACGCTGGCGCAGGCGCAACTCACCGCGCCGCGCCAGCTCGAGAAGGGCGAGGAGGGCCGACAATACCTCCCACGGCTCGGCCGATGGGCGGACCACATCGCACCAGCGGGCGCGATCGCGGAGTTGCAGCACGGCCCGAACGGTCGCGATCGCACCCTCGACATCCAGCGCGCGAGGCACGACATCATGAATATGCGGCTCGCGCGCGAGACGCAGTACGCGATCCACGGCGGCCAGGAGGTCGCCCAGGGACAGGGTGAGCGGCGACGGCGGGGGCTCGCCGCCCGGAACCGGCAAATACGCGCGAGCGAACCGCAGCCGCCGGTCCTCCGCCAGTTCCTCGAGCACGTCGCACACTTCACGCACCTGCTGGTACTCGAGCAGTCGCCGCACCAGCTCGGCCCGCGGGTCCTCCCACGACTCGTCGTCCTGGTTGCGGGGAAGGAGCAGCTGGGCCTTGATGCGCAACAGCCGCGCCGCCATCTCCAGATAGTCCGCCGCCTGATCGATGCCTAACGTCTTGATGCGAACCAGAAACTGCTCGGCGATGCGTGCGATCGGGATGTCGTAGATGTCGACCTTTTCGTCGCGGATCAGGGCGAGCAGGAGATCGAGGGGACCCGAATATCGCGGCAGCTCAACGACGAACGGATCCGGGGCGCCGACTAATGCGGTCATGTCAAAGCCCCAGTGCGGTGGGAGATTGGAGCAGGTACGGGTACACCGTGTTGAGGGCCAACCGATACAGCACCTCCACCGGCTTCATCCAGGCCGCAAACAGCGGCCGACCCACGCTGGTCGCGATCAGCACCAGCAGTATCAGAATGCCGAACCGCCCGACTTGCTGGTACCGCAGCGCCCACGCCGGTGGGAGCAGGTACTTCATGACGTGCGATCCGTCGAGCGGCGGAATCGGCAGCAGGTTGAAGATGGCGAGCACCAGGTTGAACAGGACGCCCCAAATCATCATCCGCTGGACGATGGCCAGCGAGGACGCCGCTGTCGGAACGGCCCGGCCAACGGAGCCGAGCAGCACGATGACCACTGTGCACACGACCGTGAGCACGAGGTTCGTCGCGATACCCGCGAGGGAGACGATGATGTCGCCGCGCTTGTAGTTCCGGTAGTTGCGCGGGATAACGGGGACCGGCTTTGCTCCGCCAAAGATGAAGCTGCCACCCGAACCCACAAAGGTGAGAATCGGGAGGAGGATCGTCATGAACGGATCGATGTGTCTGACCGGATTCCAGGTGAGCCGCCCAAGCTGGTAGGCGGTCGGATCGCCTTGTTTCAGCGCCGCAAACCCGTGGGCGTACTCGTGGGCGACCATGGAAAAAAGGATGACGGGCGCCATGACGAGAAACTGCTGGAGCTTATCCAAGCCGTACCCATGAGAGTGTTGCGCCGTGTGGCGGACAGGGAGGGTGACGGGGGCAAGCTAGCGGGGCTGCTGATGAGAGTCAAAGCCAAGTCATTAATTGACATCCGTGCCACCGCCGGGTACGTTTTACGGCTCGCGGAGTGTCGCGTTTTGCGTCTCGTGGAGTGCACGTGCCCAAGATCCCGTCGTCTGCCAAACATATGCGGAAGTCCCGCGCCGCCGCCGTCCGGAATCGGGCGCAGCGCTCGACCCTTCGCACAGCCCTCAAGAAGGCAGGCGTTGCCGAAGCGACCCCGGACCAGAAGCGCCGCGCCATCCAGCTGCTCGATCGCGCGGCGCGCAAGGGACTGATTCATCGCAATTCGGCAGCGCGACACAAGAGTCGATTGATGAAGGCCTAGTCGGTCGCCGCTGCGCGCGCCCCCTCAGGTCGTGGTCGCCGCGCGGAGCTCCGAGCGCGAAGGCGCACTCGCCGCCGGACCTGCATCCAGAAGAACGAGGCGCCACGAGCATCCGTGGCGCCTCACGCATTTCAGGGAACTCCGACCGGCGCATGCCTACATCGCCGCCAACTCACCGCCACACCGCTCGCAATACCACTCCGTGGCGTAGTTCATCGTGCCGCACTCCTGACACTTGAGCGTCTTCACCTGTTCCGTCGGGACATCCTTGAGGAACGAGGGGACGTCCTCCGGAGTCGCCGAAACGGTCCGGCTGGCGCTTCCTTCTTCCCGCGCCGACATCGGCTCACCGGACGTCGCGGCCCGGCGCACCCCCGCGAGGGGCGGCGGTGCCAGGTAGTCGGCGCCGGAGGGCGACGACGACGGCGCGGGCTGGGCGGGACGGGGCTGCACGACCGACTGGAGGAACGCCAACTCGTCGAACGAGCCGCCTTCGGCCGGTTGGGCCGGCGGTGGCTCCGGTGCCGCCGGAGCGGGAGCCTCAGGTGCGTCTGATGCGTGGGCGGGGACGTCGGCGACCGTCGGACGCCGAACGAGCGCCAGAATCTCCTCCACGCGTCGCAGCTCTGTCTCCGCGGTTCCACGTTCGCCCGACAGTCGCCCGATCGCCTCGTCGCAGCGAGCAAGGAGGTCGGCGGCGTACTCGGCGCTGAATTCGCCAACTTCAGCCCGGAGCTCGGCCTCGGCCCGCTCATCGCGACGGGCGTTCTCCTCGTCGAGGAGCGCCGCGATCCGATCGCGCATGCTGGTCGCCGACGACTCGAGTTCGGTAGCGCGGCTCCGCAACTGCTCCATGACGCCGCGGAGCCGTTCCTCATAGTCGCCGCGCACGCGCTGAAGAACATGTCCGGGCGCGTCGGCGCGCCGATCGTCGAGGCGACCGATCCAGCCTTCGTAGCGTTTGCGCTCTTCGAGGAGCCCCTTGAGGGCATCCAGCGGACCCGAATACGGATTGTTCATCCTTCACTCCCTGTTGACGTCGGCGACGCCGCACGCCGGCCGTGGCCCTCGGCCGCACCACCCTGCTTGCGGGCCTCGACCAGGATACGCACCTGCTCCGCGCTCAGCGTGTTCACGCGCCCCAGCAGCCTGGCGGCAAGCACGATGCGAGCGGTGTGCTCGAGGCTTTCCATCCGCTGATGCGCCTCCAGCAGACTCGCCCCCACGGTCGTTGCGCCGTGATTGGCGAGCAGAAAGGCATCGTGGTCCTGCAGAAACGGCTCGAGGCGATCGACAAGTTCTTCGCTTCCCGGAGTTGCATACGGCACCAGAGGGACCGATCCCATCTGGAAGATCATTTCCGGCAGAATGCCGTCGGCGAACGACTCGCCCGCCACGGCAAACGCTGTTGCGACCGGAGGATGTGCATGTACCACCGCCTCAACGTCGGGACGGCGACGATAAATGCGCAAGTGCATGGCCACCTCCGACGAGGCAGGTCGGTTTCCCCGGCGGGGTGCACCGTCGAGTGTGACCTCCACCAGATCGTGCTCCTGAACATCCACTTTCGACATCCCGGCTGGCGTAACGAGAATGCGATCGGGAGCGAGGCGCCGCGACACGTTGCCGTCGGGACCGGCGATCAGCCCGCGCTCGTAGAGTCGTCGGCAGACAGCCACGATTTCCCGCCGCACCTCGATCGTCGTCGACATGGCGCGCCGGGCCCCCTAATCCATCTGCCGGTAGACGACTCGGCCGCCGACAATGGTACAGGTGGCACGGCCGGTGAGGCGGCGCCCCTTGTACGGCGTGTTTCGGCCCTTGGACAGGAAGCGCTCGGGGTCGACCGTCCATTCGCGGACCGGGTTGAAGACTGTGACGTCGGCCACACTGCCCTTCCGCAGCGTCCCCCCCTGCAGGCCAAACACGCGGGCCGGCGAAACGGACATGCGGCGCACCAGGGTGGGAAAATCGATGATCCCCGGGACCACCAGAAAGGTGGTGACCACCGCCAGCGCCGTCTCGAGGCCCACGATCCCGTTAGGCGCGTCGGCGAATTCGCGTTCCTTCTCGTCATAGTGGTGCGGCGCGTGATCGGTTGCCACCAGGTCGATCGTCTCGTCCCGCACCGCCTCGCGCAGGGCGACCACGTCGTCGGCGGTGCGCAAGGGCGGGTTCATTTTCGCGTTCGTGTTGTATCCCTCGACGTCGGCCTCGGTGAGCGAGAGGTGGTGGGGACAGACCTCGGCGGTCACCCGGATGCCGCGATCCTTGCCCCACCGGATCAGCTCCACGGAGCCCCTGGTGCTCATGTGGCAGAGGTGCACGTGGCCCCCGGTGCGCCGCGCCAGCAGGATGTCGCGGATGGCCATGATCTCCTCGGCTTCCGCGGGCATGGCGCCGAGGCCGAGGCGCGCCGACACCACCCCCTCGTTCATCGCCCCCGCTCTGACGAGGGTGGGCTCCTCGCAATGGTCGGCGACCGGGATCCCGAACGTGCGCGCGTACTCCAGCGCGGTGCGCATGAGCTGGGCGCTCACCACCGGTCTGCCGTCGTCGCTGACGGCAACGGCCCCGGCGCCCACCATCTCGCCGAACTCGGCCAGCGACTCTCCCTTCTGCCCGACCGAGATGGCGCCGATCGGATAGACGCGCGCCGCGCGGGCGCGCATGGCCTGTCGCACGATGAATCCCACCGCGGCCTGGTTGTCGGTGACCGGATCGGTGTTGGGCATGGCGCACACGGCCGTGAATCCGCCCGCGGCGGCCGCCCTGGCGCCGGTCGCGACCGTCTCCACGTCCTCGCGTCCTGGCTCGCGCAGGTGGCAGTGTACGTCGATGAACCCCGGGCTCACGATCTGCCCTTCGCAGTCGATCGTCTCCAATTCGCCCGGCTCCCGCCGTACCTCGCCTAACGTGGCGCCGGCATGTTCGATGGCCCCGTCGACCACGAGCACGTCGCCGACCGCGTCCAGATTCTGCGACGGATCGAGCACCCGTCCCCCGCGGAGCAGAATCATCGCAGGCGCGTCGTCGGCCGCAGCGTGGAACGCCCGGGCGCCACCGGTGCTCCGATCGGCCCCACTGAGGGGTCCCTTACCAGGGGCCGTCACGCCCCGGACCCGCCTTTCGCCGCTTCGGCCAGTTCCGGATTGCCGCCCGCGAGGAGATAGAGGACCGCCATCCGCACGGCCACGCCATTGGTGACCTGGTCGAGGATCACGCTGTGGGGCCCGTCCGCCACGTCGGAGTCGATTTCCACGCCGCGGTTCATCGGACCCGGATGGAGCACCAGAATGTCACGGGGCGCCCGTTCCAGCCGCTCGCGCGTGATGCCGAACACCCGGTTGAACTCCCGCAACGACGGAATGTAGCCGCTGTGCATGCGCTCGAGCTGCAGCCGGAGGACGTTCAGCGCCTCCGCCCATTCGATCGCCTCCTCGACCCGCCCGAACACCCGCACCCCCAGCTGGTCGATCGCGTTAGGCAGGAGCGACCGCGGACCGCACACCGCCACGTCGGCCCCGAGCTTCGTCAACCCCCAGATGTTCGACCGGGCCACCCGCGAATGCAGCACGTCGCCCACGATGCAGACGCGCCGGCCGGCCAGCGACCCGAAATGGTCCCGCAGCGTCAGCAGATCGAGCAGCCCCTGCGTGGGATGCTCATGCGTCCCGTCGCCGGCGTTGATCACGTTCGACTCGATCCGTTCGGCGAGAAACTGCGCCGCGCCCGACGCGCCGTGCCGGATCACGACCATGTCGATCCGCATCGCCTCGAGGTTCCGGGCCGTATCGACCAGCGTTTCCCCCTTCTGCACGCTGGATCCGGCGGTCGCCACGTTCACCGTGTCCGCCGACAACCGCTTCTCGGCAAACTCGAAGGAGATCCGCGTGCGCGTGGACGCCTCGAAGAACAGGTTGACGATCGTCATCCCGCGGAGGGTCGGCACCTTCTTGATCGTCCGCTCGCTGATCTCCTTGAACGACTCGGCCGCGTCGAGAACGAGGACGATCTGTTCGGCCGAGAGCGCCTCCAGCCCGAGCAGGTCCTTGCCCAGCGGCCGCGCGCTCACACTTCGCCCCCGCGCGGCACCATCACCACCGCGTCCTCGCCGTCGAGCTCCTCGACGAGTACGTCGATTCGCATCCCGGGCGGCACTTCGAGCGACTTCCCGACGACGTCCGCATGGATGGGCAGTTCGCGCCCCCCGCGGTCCACCAGCACTGCCAGCGCGATCCGGGCCGGCCGTCCGAAGTCCGCCAGCTCGTCCAGGGCCGCCCGCACCGTGCGCCCCGTGTACAGCACGTCGTCCACGATCACCACCCGCTTGCCGTCGAGACTCCACGGCAGATCGGTCTTCCCCACAACCGGACGTGGGCCCACCGTCTGGAGGTCGTCGCGATACAGCGTGATGTCCAGCGCGCCGCGCGGAACGTGCCCCCCTTCCCGCTCCTCGATCAGCCGCGCCAGTCGATCCCCCAACTGCACGCCGCGGCGCTGGATCCCCACCAACACGACTTCTTCGGTCCCGCCGAATCGTTCAACGATCTCGTCGGCCATCCGGCGAAGCGCGCGCCCCACGGCCTTGGCGTCGAGCACGACGGTCTGCTTGCTGGGCATCGTGGCGCCCAATATCGCCTGTGCTCTGCACAAAATGAAGCGGCGTGCCGATATCGCACGCCGCGGGCCGTCGCATCAGGGCAGCGGATCCCTCGCGGCACGGACCTCTTCGACCTCCCGGTCCGCGGCGTCGCGACGCGAAAGCGGAAACTCGAGCACGCGCGGCGTTCCCATCTCGGGGCCGAGGACAGCGACCGGGGCATCTCCCGGAAGATCCGCCCCGCGTGGTGCCACGTCGCCTGCCACGGGCTCGCGATACACGGCGCGCAGCACTTCGTGCTCCGACAAGTCGACACCGACCACCGAGGGCAGTCCGGCCCGCCGGAATGTGCGGACAGCCGGTTGCGCGTCTCGCCGGATTGCCGCCACGATCAGGAACGCCGTGCGGATGACCAGGGCAAGGCCGACGTAGGCCGCCACGTCGGCAACGTTGAGCACGATTTCCGACGTCGGTCCCACACTGACGGCAATGAAGTCGATGACGCCTCTCGGCGAGAGCAGGAGGCTCGCCAGGTTGCCGAGTGCGCCGCCCACGATGAGTCCGAGCGCAATCGGCGCTCCGCGGTCTACCCGCGCCAGGTCGCGACTGACCGGGATGACGAGCCCGATCGCCGCGAGCGTGAGGATCAGGTTCAGCTGCCAGGTATACGCGCCGAGGGACAGGCCGAACACCGCGCCCTGGTTGTGCACCACGGCGAAACGCACCCAGGTGCTCCACACCGACGGCTCGCGCGACACCCAGCGCACGGCGGCGTCCTTGGTGATGTAGTCGCCGACCGCGACGAGCAGCGCGATGCGGAGCAGCACAGCGGAATGTCTATTGCGATCGGTCACTCGGGCACGGGCTGGAGGAGCGCCTTTGACTGGAGTGGCAAGGGGAGGCCGTCGTCATCCGGATCGCTGAGGTGCCAGCGAGGATGCGTCGAAAGCCTCCCCTTGGATTGTGGTTCAACGCAGGGTGCATGCCAGTTGGTTGCCGAGGCCAAATGCTTGACATCACGGCACCTGGGAGGACGAAGTAATCGCGGCGTTGCGGTACCGCGACAGCGGCGCGCTCCCCGGACCCCGGCGGGCGCCACACATGCCGCAAGCCACCCACCCGGAGGAGGACACCGTCACTTCGGGATGGAGTCCAGGAGCGCCTTGTAGCGAGCCACGTTGGGATTCTCGGCGGCGAGCCGCTCGACGACCATGCGTGCGGTGTCGGTGCGTCCGGCGCCGAGCAGGGCGTAGACGCGCGTGAGCGCGATGCTGCGGCGTGTGCGCGGGTCGGCGGCGAGGTGCTGCATGGAGTCGAGCGCCGCCAGCGCGGCGACGGGATCGTGCTGATCGCGCAGCAGCGATTCGGCGCGGAGGAGCGCCACGTCGACGGCGTCCGGGAAGCGGCGTCCCATTTCGTCGATGAGGCGTGCCGCGTCGGCGGGACGGTTCTCGCGGCGGTCCTTCATTGCCTCCTGGTAGAGGCCGGCCAGCAGCAGCCGATCCACGTCCGCGGGATCGCCCGTCCGGATTCCGATGCCTCCGGCGTAGGAGTAGACGAGGTCGCCGCCGAGGTCGCCGGTCTCGAAGATGAATCCGAGGCCGACGATGCCTAACGTGGCAGACGCATAGTGAATGAGCCGGCGACGCGAGGGAAGCGCCAGGGCAGCCAGCTCGACGGCGGCGATGACGAGGAAGAGGTTGCGGGTGCGGTTCCCCCATTCCTCGTGGTCCTGCACGGCCTGTCGCGCGCCCGGCACCCGTTCCACGGGACCGTGGGCGTCGCTTCCCGACCGGACCGCGACGACGGCGGTGCCGGCCCCGACGATCAGGAGCGACGCCGCGGCATAATTCAGGGCACTCCAGCGCGGGACCAGCGAGGCGAGGCGGAAGATGATGCCGGCGATGAGGAATCCGATGACAGCGTGCACCACGTAGGGGTGCATGGAACCGATGTTGGGCATGGACTCAGCGCGAGATGGCTGCGAGGGCGCGATCTGTGCGGGTTCGGATGGGACCGCTCCGGACCGACGGGTGAATCTGCGGTGGTGGATCCGTCATCGAGAAGGTAATCCGCACATCGGGATCGTCGAGCGGTCCAGACGTCCGCGGCGGTCGTGTCCGCAGGCCTTCGCACCTAGGAGGCGTAGAATCTGCATACACGGTCGTCGGTGAGCGGGAAAGGGCGGCCCGGTGGGCCGCCCTTTCCAGTCCGTCTGTCAAGACCAACCTTATGGCTGAATCGACACCCGCACGTCGAGATACGAACTGATTCCGCGATCCTTGGCGAGGATTGCGAGAATGTGGGACCCGGGAACCACCGCGCGCTGGAACGTGACCCAGTCGGGGGTCGGGCAGCCTTCGTGAACAAGCACGCCGTTGACCGGCGTCATCAATTGATCGTTGTTGCTGGTGATGTCTGTTCCGTCAAGAAACACCTGAACGTCGTTGTCAATCGCGACTCCGATCGACACCGTCGCTGCGGTGGCCAGGGTGAAGGATCTCCTGGCATACAAGTAGGTGAGTGGAAGCGAGGGCCAATCGGTGCTAAAGCCCGCATTGTTAAGGTCGCAGTCCGTGTTGGCGCTTCCGAACGGCGTGCTTCCCGTAGCGCTGAATGGGGACGTCGTCGTCGAGTACCAGTTGGCCGGCGGGGAGTTGTCAATCTGATAGGACCATCCGGACGCACCGCCGTAGGGCAGCTGACCCGTTGCCGTGAACTGGACCGCGCCGGTCACCACCGGCACTGCCGGTCCGTTGCTTCCATCAAAGGTCGGATCCAGCGGCTGGAACGGATCTACCCCAGAGCGCGGACCGTTGTGATCGTCGCCTGCCAAGCCGTTGCCACTCGCCGTGAGCGTATTTGTACCGAGGGTTCCGAGCGTCCAGTCCACGGCGGCCTGCCCGTTCACGCCGGTGGTGACAGAAGCGGGTGCGACGGACCCGTCCATGGTGGCGAAGTGCACGGTGGCCCCAGCCACGGGATCCCCGAGCACGTCCCGAACGCACACCGTCGGCTGTGGACTCGACAGCGTTGCGCCAACGTCAGCCACCTGGTGGTCGCCAAGGCACTTCTCCATCCATGCCGGCAGCAGGAACTGGAAGTCACTGAAGCCCACGGACTCGCCGCCTCCTCCCTGATGGAGCGCGTACAGCGGCTTCGGACCCACCAGCGCCACGAGGTCGTGACCTGCGGACTTGAGTCGACCGTGGAGGAGGTTGGCGAACATCTGGCCAACCGTGGGCACAGCACCAATCAGGTGCAAGCAGTCATCGCTCGCATGCGGCAGGGCTTGGGTGCTGGGCGCATCGTAGCGATGCAGCGTGACCCGGTCCTCCTGGGGGTGACCAAGCACACTCGCTTCCGCCTCGGCGTTGCAAACGAACACGGTCGCTGGCACAGTCAGTGGAGTGGTCAGCGGCGGGTTTGCCGTCACGCGGACGCAACTGCCGAAGTGCCGGAGATCCGACGGTATGTCGGGGCAGCTCGCAACCGTAATCGTAGTTGGTCCGCCGTTGCCCTGCGGTGGAATCCTGACGCCTCCATGATCGCCTTTTACCTCACCGCCGCTCCTCAGGTTCACTACGCCGGAGCCGTTGCATCCGAATGATGACAGGCTGCAGAGCGCTCCCTTCTCGATCCGAAACTTGATCGGAAGCGTGCGGCCATCGACGAGCGGCACGTAGTCGCCGGTCGTGACGTTCTTGAGCTGAGAACCATTGCTCCCGGTTTCGAGGTCGGCATAGCCCAGTGACGTGCCATCCACCTGTACGTCCACGCGATAGAACACCACGTCTGAATCAGGAACTTTCCAGTTGACGTGGTACTCGCCGGATGAAACGTCGGCTGACGAGAGCTGAAGTGAGGTGATAGTGGTCACACAACCAGAAACGAAGCTTGCCTCGCCTGTCCCGGCTTCCGTGCAGATCACGACCTGCGGCGTCTGACCCCCGTCAAAGCCATTGGCGTCAAAGTTAGCATTGGACGTCGGACTCGACACCATCGGCGGCAGGAAGAAGAAATCCGGATTCCCGTTCGTGTGTGCACCGTCAGATATAGAGAAGCTGGCGGGCCCGGCCGGCACTCGCGTCGGAGTGGTAACATCGCCTCCCGCGCATGCCGCGAGGCCAAGGATCGTTAGGCAGGCGAGCAGTCGTTTCATCGCAGTCTCCTGTGCGCGCGGACGCTAGCATGCGCCAGTCAGTAGTAACCGGCGCTCGCGGCTAGCCGTAACCGGTAACCGGTATCCCATCATACGTCGGTAACCACCATCGGGATAGACCGACGGTCGATGTAGCTGGCGATTGGGAAGTAGTCATCGCCGGGTAAGCTCCCCTTCCGCGCAGACCGTTCGTAGTTGGACTTTCCGAGGTGCCTACAGGAGGCATCATCCATGCGGAAGTCCCGATTCACGGAGTCGCAGATCGTCGCGATTCTGAAGGAAGGCGAGGCCGGCGTTCCGGTGCCGGAGATTGTGCGGAAGCACGGCATCAGCCGACCGACCTACTTTCTGTGGAAGTCGAAGTACGGTGGGGCCAGCGTGAAGGATCTGGCTCGCCTCAAGGAACTGGAGCAGGAGAACGCGAAGCTCAAACGCATGTACGCCGAGCTCGCGCTGGAGAATGCGGCGATCAAAGACGTCCTGAGCCGAAAGTTGTGACGCCGTCCGCGAAGCGGGAGGCAGTCGAGATCCTCGCCGGCACGCACGGCCTCTCCGTGCGGGGTGCCTGCCGGCTGGTCCGACTGGCGCGGGCGGCCTACTACCGCCCGCCCACAGAGCGCGTGCTCCACGACGCGCCGGTGATCGACGCGTTGCAGGCGGTGGTCGCCGTGAATAGCCGCTGGGGATTCTGGAAGTGCTTTGATCGGTTGCGGAACACCGGCCACGCCTGGAATCACAAGCGCGCCCACCGCGTGTACTGCGCGCTCCGCCTCAATCTGCCGCGGCGCACGCGGCGTCGGCGTCCGAAGCGGGTGCCGCATCCCTTGGCGGCCCCAGCCCAGCTCAATCACATCTGGGCGCTCGACTTCATGACGGATGCCCTCTACGACGGCCGCAGCTTTCGGACGTGCAACATCCTGGATGAGGGGAATCGGGAAGGCCTCGCCATCGAGGTGGCGCGCTCGCTCCCGAGCATTCGGGTCATCGGGGTGCTCGATGATCTCGTCGCGGTCCACGGCCAGCCCAGTGGCCTGCGTCTCGACAACGGCCCCGAGCTGACCTCAATCGCGATCACCCGGTGGTGCGCCCAGCGCGGCATCGCGCTGCTCTACATCCAGCCGGGGAAGCCGCAGCAGAACGCGTATATCGAACGCTTCAACCGGACCTATCGCACCGAAGTGCTGGATGCCTACGTCTTCACGTCCATCGCGGAAGTGCGCGACCTCACCGCGCAGTGGCTCACGACCTACAACACGCAGCGGCCCCACGACAGCCTCGGGCGGGTGCCGCCGCTCACCTTTCTCCCGAGGCCCACTGCCCCCGCAGCGTCTGAGTACGAATGGTCTCCTTGACGGGGAAGCTTACCGCCGGACTGCAAGTGGAGGAATCGCCAGCTGCCCGTCGCACGCGTGTGATTCCGCTTGGCAGTGGTACGCATACAGTTAGGCCCAACCACCGCATCGGCACCATCGGAGTTGGTCGAGACCACTCGCGCACCAGGAACGCGGGCCAGGTCTCGCACGACTCAGCGCGCGCGGGCCTTCAGCGCCTGGAACCCAGGCTGGTTCTGCAGGCTCCTCCACCACCAGTGCACATTCGATCCGACAAGGAATGTGTGCGTGGGATGCGTGGCTACGTATTGCGTCAGCATCGTAACCGCCCTGGCGTAGTCACCCATCTGCGTCCGCACGAGCGCCTCGTAGCCGGGCAGCTCGCCTTCCGGGTCGATGGTGGGATCAGCGCGGGCACTCGCGATGACATTCTCCGCGCTGTCGCGAAGGGCTGCTTGCTGGCCGGCGATCGGCGCCGCCTTCGCGGCCCGACCAATCACCCCCGCCACGATCATGCGTGCCAGGTGTGATTGAAAGGACTTCGTTGTCTGGGGCGCCAGCGAGTCGACGCGCGCCGCCAGGCTCCAGGCCCTGGCAGCGTCGGGCTCCGCATTCGGAATCAGCATCAACCAGAGCCCGCAGATCGCGAAATTGTAGTTCGTCGGAAATCGCTTCGCTCCCTCGTCGCACCACTTCCGGGCGTCGGCGAGGAGGTTCGTATCGTACGACGTCCAGAAGAGTCGCACCAGGATTCCTGCCGTGTTCGAGAGGAAGGCGTCGGCTTCGTAGGCCGCCCGGGCGTACTTGTTCGCGGTCGGAACGTCCTCCTCGTCGTAATACAGGTTGCTCAGTGTCACGTCGGCGCTCGCGATCCGGGGGTCGCGCTGCACCGCCGACTCCAGGTCGTTGCGGGCATTGTCGAGGAAGCCGTGGCGCACGGCGTCGGACAGCGCACGATCACGCCACTTGGCGTACTCCACGGTCCCGCGAAGCGCCTGCGCCCTCGCGCTCGTCGGATCCGCGGCCATCGCGTCGTTCGCGCGCACCAGCGCCGTGTCGAGGAGCCGGCTCACCTGTTCGACACTTCCGCGGTTCTGCTCCAGGGCGATGCTCGCCAGGCGGGCGCGGTGCAGCGCGGCCTCCCCGCGCAGGAGCTTCGGCTCGATCCACGTGGCATCGCTCGACTCCGCCTGACGTAACAGCGAATCAGTCAGCGCGACGAGCATCGCGCTGCTGTCGGAATTCGCCCTCAGTAGCGCCTGCGCATCGTCCAGCAGTTTCTCGGCGCGGCTGAACAGCGTCCAGGCCGCCATGCTCCGCGTGCCGGCGCGCGTGGTACGCAGCTCGATCTCGCTGCCGAGCCGCTGCTTCAGCGAGGCGGCCACTTCCGCGGCAACGGCGTCCTCGGCCAGGAAGAGCGAGTCGCGGGGTACGGTAATCGATTTCCGCACCCCGAGGTCCGTGCCGTTGGCGTCGTACAGCCGGGTCGAGATGGTGACCTTGTCCTTCCCGTCGGGCTGCACCGAGCCCTCGACGAGCGTCCCGACGTCGAGCGCGCGAGCGATGCTGTCCCGCGTGACATCCGCGTCGCGAAATGGCGCCACGGCACCGCGAGTCCGGACGGTGAGCCTGGGGATCTGCTGAAGGTCTCCGATCAGCGCCTCGGTCAGGCGGCTGGCCACGTCACCGAACTCGTGCCCTGACGAGCCGTCCTCGAGGTAGCGCACCGCGACCACCCAGGCGCGTGGATCGGCGGAGGCGACGGTCGCGCCGGCAGACGACCGCCCAACGAGCTTCCATGCCGAGAACGCCGCCACGAGGACCGCGGCCGCGGTGCCCCCGAGCACCCACGGCCGCTTCCAGACCGGGCCTGCTTGCGCGAAAGTACGAAGCCCTGCGCCCGAAACCCGCCGAGCGGCCGTGTGGCGCATCGTGACGCGACGCATGGCTGTGGAGCCGAGCGGCGTGCCAAGGATCGCCGCAAACTCGGCCGCCGACTTCGGCCGGTCGGCGACCGCCTTCTCCATCGCCGCGAGGATCGCCTCCTCCACCTCCTCCGGCACCGAGGCCCGGATGATCCGGACGCTCGGCACGCCCTCCATCGCGTGCCGGGCCATGATCGCCATGGCGTTCTTGCCGGTGAACGGCGGTTCGCCCGCGAGCATCTCGTACAGCACGCAGCCCAGACTATAGATGTCGGCCGCGGGACCGACCGCTTCACCCGACGCCTGTTCGGGGCTCATGTAGACGGGTGTGCCGAGCGCCATGCCGGTCTGCGTCAGCTTCTGACCACCGCCATCGTGCGCCGCCCGCGCGATCCCGAAGTCGGCCACGAGGGCATGGCCGTTTGCGAGGAGGATATTCTCGGGCTTGATGTCGCGGTGGACGATGTCCTGCTGATGCGCGTATCCGAGGGCGTCGGCGACCTCGAGCGTGATCTGCAGCGCGTCGTCGATGGGGAGCTGTCCCTCGCGCTCGAGTCGATCACGCAACGACTCCCCCTGGACGAACGGCATCACGTAGTACAGAAGGCCATCGGCGACGCCCGAATCGTACATACCGAGGATGTGCGGGTGCTGCAGTTTGGCGGCGAGTCGGATCTCGCGCTCGAAACGGTCGCCGCCGATCGTGGCAGCAAGGTCGGGGTGCAGGACCTTGATCGCGACTTCGCGATCGTGCCGCACGTCCCTGGCCAGAAAGACCGTGGCCATGCCTCCACGCCCGAGCACCCGCTCGACGCTGTATCGGTCGTTGAGCGTGGCCTGGAGACGTTCGAGAGTCTCGGTTAGGTCGACTTCAGGAGTCACATTGAGGATCCAGCCGCGGTGCGTCGGCGACCGCGTGATCGCGGTCCGCGATGCCGCGGCGGGAGAAGGAAAAGTATAGGGGGCACATCGCAGGGGTGCCAGAAGTCCGTGTCGGCGTTCGCGCGCCGCGATCGATGCCTCGATCGTGAGCGGACGACGCGGACCACGACGCTCAGCCGGCGCGCCGACGGCGGCGGGTCATCTCCTCGAGATCGGCGCGCCAGGCGCGCAGATCGCTCATGTGCTTCGCGCCGATGGCGTCGAGCACGTCCCGGTACGCCCCGGCCGCCGCGCCGCCCACCACCAGCGCGATCGTGACCGGCAGCAGCGTCCGCAGCCGCCGCAGTTCGTGGCTCACCCCGCGATCGTTAGGCGGATGGACCAGACTCAGACCCACCACCCGCGCGCGAATCGCCACCGCGGCTTCGGCGATGTCCTCGGCCGGTATGTTGGCGCCGAGGTAGGTGACCGACCAGCCTTCGGCGGCGGCCGCGGCGGCGGCGAGCATCGCCCCCAGCTCGTGAAGCTGCCCGGCCGGCGTCGCCAGCAGCACTCTCGGCGCCGCGCCCGGCACCGACGTCGTTTCGGTGACGCGGTCGAGCACGCGGCGCACCACGGCGGTGGCGAAATGGCCGTGTGCCGGCCGCAGCGTGCCGTCACGCCACCGCGCCCCGACGCGCTCCAGCACCACTGCCACCACGTCGTCGAGGAAGGCGACCGCCGAGAGCGCGACCACCGCGCGCCGCAGCGCCGTATCGAGCGCCAGCGCGTCGAACCGCTCCACCGCCCGCAGCGCCTGATCGACGAACCGGCCGGCCTCCGGCGCGTTAGGCGGCGCCACCGGAGCGCGTGCCGCGCCCTGCTCCGCTTCGGCGTCCTGCCGCACCAGCGCGGTCAGAGCCGGCATCGACAGGCCGGCGATCAGGCCGATGCTGCGCCCGGCCAGCGTGGCCCGGTACAGCAGGCGCAGGCGCTCGATCTCGGCGTCGGAGTACAGACGACGCCCGGTCTGCGTGCGCCCGGGCGTCACCACGTGGTACCGGCGCTCCCAGACGCGCAGCAGCTCGGCGCTGAGACCGGTGCGCCGGGTCACCACGCGCATCGGGTGGCGATGCACGCGCGCGCGCGCCGGGGCCCGGGGCGCCGTCACGACCGATTCGGGTGAGGGAAGTACATTGTCAATCTTATGTTCAGGTCACAACATTGACAATCGCCGAGCCCCCGGTGATACTTCATCGGTGCGGGGCGGCATTCGGGCCGGTCGTCCAGCGGGGAACCCCGGGCCCACTGCCGGACGTGCCAATGAAACCCGACCAAGCGAATCACCGCCCCGCCAAAGTCAGCGCGCCGAAGGCCGACCCCGCGCCCGCGACCCCGGCCGACCCCACACCGCCGCCACGCGCTGCTGCCGTCCGGCCACCCGACGCGCACGAGCACGACCTGATGACCACCGCCGAGGCCTCCAAGCGCCTCACCACGTTCGTCGATCTCGCCCGCGCCTCGGGCCTCACCGAACTCCTGCAGGGCGCCGGTCCCCTGACGGTGTTCGCCCCCAGCGATCGCGCCTTCGCCAGAATGCCGCAGAACGAGCTCGACGCCCTCATGGCCGACAGCGACCGTTTGGGCGAGGTGATGCGCCATCACGTGGTGCAAGGAAAAGTGCGGGCGCCGAAACCCGACCTGCCCCGGGTCGCAACCCCGCTTGACGGAGATGAGCTCCAGCTCACCTCACGGACCGATGCCTATCGAGTCGACGACGCGCGCCTGGTGCAGACCAACATCCGCGCCTCCAACGGCGTGATCCACGTGATCGATCGCGTCCTCCTGACCACCTGAGGCGATCCCGACTCCGCCCCGGCCGGTCCCTCTCACCGCATCGATGACCGCGCGCGCCACGCCACGTCGTCGGGACACGCCCCCCACGGTGCCGTTCCGCACCAGTAGCGTGCGTCAGGGCGTGATTCAACTGGGGAACACCCTGCTCCCCCTGTTCGCCATCCTCACGCTGATGTTCGTGGTCCGGACCTACTCATACTGGGTCGCGATCGCGATCGCGCCGGTGGCGGCGGGATTCTTCGTCCGGACGTTCATCATCATGCACGACTGCGCGCACGGGTCGTTCATGCCGTCGCGCCGGGCCAATGAACTCATCGGCTTCGTCACCGGAGTCCTCACGCTCACCCCGTTCGGCCAGTGGCGCACCGACCATGCGCTCCACCATGCGTCGTCCGGAGACCTGGACCGCCGCGGCTTCGGTGACATCGATACGCTCACCGTCGACGAATACCTGGCGCGGACTCGCTGGCAACGATTCAAGTACCGCGCCTCCAGGCATCCCCTGGTGCTGTTCGGCCTGGGGCCGGTGTATCTGCTGCTGATTCAGCGCATCCAGACCCCAGCGGCCCGGCATGGTGGCAAGCGCGCGTGGAGCGTCCACCTCACCAACCTCGTGATCGCCCTGGTGTTCCTGACACTGTTCGCGCTCCTGGGGGTGGGCCGGGTGTTGTCCATTTACCTGCCCGTCTATGCGATCGCGGTCGCGGCCGGCATCTGGCTGTTCTACGTGCAGCATCAGTTCGACGGCGCCTACTGGGAATCACACGACACCTGGGACTACGCCGAGGCGGCGCTGCACGGCAGCTCATACTACCGGTTGCCGCGTGTGCTCGAATGGCTGACGGGCAGCATCGGGTTCCATCATGTGCACCACAGCGACCCGCGGGTTCCCAACTATTTGCTCCGGCGCTGCCACGAAGCGTGCGAGACATTCCGCGCCGCCCCCGCCATCACGCTGCGGTCGAGCTTCCATACCCTGTCGTTGAAGCTCTGGGACCGCGAGCAACGACGCCTGGTAGGATTCGACGCCGTGCGCGCGCGACTGCATGGCGCCGACCAGATGACTCGAGCGGGCACGGCCCAGGGCGGCACCGGCGGCTGAGGTCTGCTGGGTAATGCGACGGACAGGGTGGGATTCGAACCCACGAGAGCCTTGTGAGCCCCACACGCTCTCCAGGCGTGCGCCTTAAACCACTCGGCCACCTGTCCTCACCATCATCGGAATCGCGAGCGAGGGTCTTCCGTGTCGCACGCGCCGGTCTCGCACCCGCGCTCCATCCGCGGCCAGCGGACAGGGTGGGATTCGAACCCACGATACGGTTACCCGTATACCGGTTTTCGAGACCGGCTCCTTCAACCACTCGGACACCTGTCCTTCGGGACGCGTAGGTTATTGGGGCTTGCGGAGATAGTCAACCTGCGCGGCAGGTGATCGGCGCGCGAGGAAGAACGCCTTCAGCACCGCACCACAGTCGTCCGCCAGCACCCCGCCGCGCACCTCGGGGTGATGGTTGAGACGGGGATGCCGTAACAGGTCGCCGACGCTGCCGGCCATCCCGGACTTGTCGTCCCAGGCGCCGAACACCACCCGACGCACACGGGCCAGCACCAGCGCCCCGGCGCACATGGCGCAGGGTTCGAGCGTGACGTACAGGTCGCACTCGCTCAGGCGCCAGCTGCCTAACGACTCGGCGGCTTCGCGCAGGGCGATGACTTCGGCGTGCGCCGTGGGATCCTGGTCGCGGAGCGTGCGGTTCTGTCCGCGCCCGAGAACCCGGTCGCCGCACACCAAGAGCGCGCCGACCGGCACGTCGCCCGCCGCCGCGGCCTCGCGCGCCAGATCGAGCGCCTGACGCATCAGCGCGATCGCGTTCGGGGCGCCGTGTCCACCCGGGGCCGGGCCGGTCGACTTGCCTGGCGTCACCCCGGCCGGCCGGGTCGCGCCGCGCCCTCACACACCGACTTCTTCCCGAGCCGCACCCGACTCCGTCCCCGCCCCTCCGCCCGTACCTGGCGCGGTCCCCTTCGAGAAGACCAGCGCCTCGCCCGACGCGTCGGCCACGAGGTGGTCGCCCTCGCCGAACTTGCCTTCGAGCACGCCCAGGGCCAGCGGGTTCTGAATGAGCCGCTGGATGGCGCGCTTGAGGGGACGGGCGCCAAACGCCGGGTCATACCCTTCGGTCGCGAGCAGCTCCTTCGCCTGCGGCGTCAGCTCGAGCGTGATCTTCCGGTCGGCCAGCAGTTTGCGCATCCGCGCCAGCTGCAGTTCCACGATCGCGCCGATCTGCTCCAGTCCCAGCGGCCGGAAGATGATGACGTCGTCGACGCGGTTGAGAAATTCCGGCTTGAAGGTCTGCCGCAGCGCGGCCAGCACGTGGGTTTCGACCAGCGCCCAATCGGTGGTGGCATGCTCGAGGATGAACGTCGAGCCGACGTTGGAGGTCATGATGATGACCACGTTCCGGAAGTCCACCGTCCGCCCCTGGGAGTCGGTGAGCCTGCCGTCGTCGAGAATCTGCAGCAGGATATTGAAGATGTCGGGGTGCGCCTTCTCGATCTCGTCGAACAGCACGACCTGGTATGGACGTCGGCGCACCGATTCGGTGAGCTGCCCGCCTTCCTCGTATCCCACGTAGCCGGGCGGCGCGCCGATCAGCCGCGCGACCGCATGCTTCTCCATGTATTCCGACATGTCGATGCGCAGCATCGCCTGCTCGTCGTCGAACAGGAATTCGGCGAGCGCGCGCGCGGTCTCGGTCTTGCCCACGCCGGTGGGGCCGAGGAAGATGAACGACCCGATCGGACGGTTGGGGTCCTGGAGGCCGGCTCGCGCCCGGCGCACGGCGTTCGACACGGCGCGGACCGCCTCCGGCTGGCCGATCACGCGGTGCCCGAGCTCGTCTTCGAGCTTCGTCAGGCGTGCGCGCTCGCTCTCGAGCATCCGGTTGACCGGAATGCCCGTCCAGCGCGATACGACTTCCGCGATGTCGTCGGCCGTCACCTCCTCCTTGAGGAAGCGCGGCGCACCCCCCTGCCGCGAAGCCAGCTGCTGCTCGGAGTCCCGCAGTTTCTGCTCGAGCTGCGGAATACGCCCGTAGGTGATTTCGGCGGCCTTCCCCAGGTCGCCGCTGCGCGTGGCCTGGTCGGCCAGGATCCTCGCTTCCTCGATCTCCGCCTTGATCTGGCCCACCGCACCCAACGTCTCCTTTTCGCGTTGCCATTGCGCCTTCATCGCCGAGGACTTCTCGCGCGCTTCGGCAAGTTCCCGCTCGAGCGCCTGACGACGCTCGACCGCCGAGCGGTCCTTCTCCTTCTGCAGCGCCTGGCGCTCGATCTCGAGCTGTACCATGCGGCGTTCGACTTCGTCGATTTCCTGGGGCATCGAATCGATCTCGATGCGGAGACGGGACGCCGCCTCGTCCACCAGGTCGATGGCCTTGTCGGGGAGAAACCGGTCGCCGATGTAGCGGTTGGACAGCGTGGCAGCCGCGACAATCGCGCCATCGGTGATGCGCACGCCATGGTGCGCCTCGTAGCGCTCCTTCAACCCACGCAGGATGGCGATCGTGCTCTCGACCGATGGCTCGCCCACGTAGACCGGCTGGAAGCGGCGCTCGAGCGCCGGGTCCTTCTCGACGTACTTGCGGTACTCGTCGAGCGTGGTGGCGCCCACCACGCGAAGCTCGCCGCGTGCCAACGCCGGCTTCAGCATGTTGCCGGCGTCCATTGCCCCTTCCGCCTTCCCCGCCCCCACCAGGGTATGCAGTTCGTCGATGAACACCACGAACTGGCCTTCGCTCTCGGTGATTTCCTTGAGCACGGCCTTGAGCCGCTCCTCGAACTCGCCCCGGTACTTCGCCCCCGCGATCAGGGCCCCGAGGTCGAGCTGAATGAGCCGCTTGTTCTTCAGGCCCTCGGGGACGTCGCCGTTGACGATGCGCTGGGCGAGTCCCTCGGCGATGGCCGTCTTGCCGACGCCCGGCTCACCGATCAGCACCGGGTTGTTCTTGGTGCGGCGCGACAGCACCTGCATCACTCGACGGATCTCCTCATCGCGCCCGATGACCGGATCGAGCTTCCCCTTCCGGGCCAGCTCCGTCAGGTCGCGCGTGAACCGCTGCACCGCCTGGTACTTCTCTTCCGGCGTCTGATCGGTGACGCGGTGGGTGCCGCGAACCGCCTTCAGCGCCTCGAGCAGACTGCCGCGTTCCACCGCCACGCCGTGCAGCAGCGACTTGCTCTCGGCGCCCTTGGTGTCGGCCAGCGCCAGCAGCAGGTGCTCGGTGGAGATGAAGTCGTCACCTAACGAGCGGGCCTCCTCTTCGGCCCGATCCACCACCTGGGTGAGCTCACGCGAATAGCTGGGCTGCGCTCCCGACTGCTTCGGGTACCGCTCGATTTCACGCTCCACGGCCTCGCGGAGCGAGGCCGCGTTCACGCCGAGCTTCTGCAGGATCGGCGTGACGATGCCTTCGTCCTGGGTGAGCAGCGCATGCAGCAGGTGCAGGTCGTACACCAGGGGATTGCCCAGCCGGCGCGCGAACGCCAGCGCCTCGTTGAGCGCGTCGGCGGATTTGACAGTCAGACGATCGGGATTGATCATGGTGCGGGTCGATGGTGATGCGGGGAGCGACACCTACATTGTCGTAGCCGAAGAGGCAATGGCAATGCCGAATCTACTGCGCCGGTTTGACCCCGGGCTGGCGTCGAACTGGCCGGCGAGGCGCAAGGACGGCAGACCCGTGCACAACCGGGCGGCGCCAGCGGTCCGCTTGACCCGCTCAGCCCGACTCGATAGGCTCCGCGCGCATGCGAAGGTTCTGCGCGTTCGTTGCGACCATGATCCTCTGCACCGCCTGCCGTCGATCCGCGATCGCAGCCGGCGTGAGCGATTCCACCTACGTCCAGGTGATCGGAGCACTCCGACACCTGCCGGCCGCCACCGCCGGCGACACATTGGTGAGAGCACGCGCCCGCGATTCGATCCTCCGCTTGTATGGCGTCACGGCGGCGCAGCTGGAGTCGGCCACCGCGGCGCTCACCTCCCAACCCGATCGCGCCGGACTGCTGTTTCGCGCCATCGACCAGTGGAGGCCGACATCCAAACCGCCGGTGCCCGAAAAAACAAAAGGCGGCGCCATCAAGTGACGCCGCCTTCGGTTCAATTCAGCAGGCCGCCCTATTTGCGAACCATCATTTTTCGCATCAGGGCACTCCCATCGATCTCGAGGCGATAGACATAAATTCCCGACGCCGCCTCGCGTCCGGTATTCATGATCTTACCGTCCCAGTATGCCGTGTATTCTCCGCACGTCAGAAACAGATTCGTCAGCGGCTGCCCACCAGCGACACTCGCCGAACCGCCTTGCAGAACAGGCGTCGCCACCGGCTGCGCGAGCACGTTGAAGATGCGCAGACTCACCTTGTACTGCCGTGCAGGTGAGATACAGTCCGGATAGCCTCCAATCGCGAACGAGATCCTCGTCTCGGGATTGAAAGGGTTCGGATAGTTTTGATCGAGACGCGAACCGGTCGACGGGTCTCGACTCGATTGCCGACCCTGGGCGGACAACGGACCAGGAACCAACGCACAGAGAGCAAGCACGAACAACTGTGCTGCCCATCGCTGCACCATGTGACTTCTCCGAACTGACAAGAAAGGGGCTTGCTTCTAACTCCTGAAACAGGTGGACGTTATCACTCCCGGCGCGAACATAAGACCTCGGGCAACCCGCTGTCAAGAAAGGCGTTCACGCATCAGGACCGGTGCCATACCCGACCCGTCGCCCTGCGTTCCGTAATCCTCATCCGGTCACAGTATTCGAGAAACGGGATCAGGTACTTCCGCGACACCCCCAACACCTCCCGTAGCTCCGTCGGCGAGTATTCCCGCCCAGTCGCCATGGACTCTCGCAGACGCCCCACCAACCGCTCCACCGCCTCCACCGAGTAGAACCGGTCCGGTTCTACTGCAACCAGCAGACCCTCCCTCTCCAGGCTACGCGCCAACGGCAGCAAATCGCTGTGATGTTGGTCGGACAACGCAGACACAAGGGGAGGCTCCGAGCCGGCGGCTCGGATGGCCTCAAGGATGAGACGACGCAACGCGACCTGCGATGCAGTGAGGCGCGGACGCCACAGCCGCTCGGCTACCAGGGTCCCCCGTACTTCGATGTCTCCCGCCCCCGCGAGGGTTTCCAGCGCGCGCTCCAGAAGGGCGGGATTCGCCTGAACGCGCCGGCGGAGCTCCGCGAGCCGCATGCCTTCCTCGAGCGCGTGCTGCCGATGGAATTCGGCAACAACGCGCCGCAGCTCGGCAGCCAGATCGTCGAGCGCCGCAGCGGCGAACACGAGCGTGCCGATGACCGCCACCCCCGGCGCATCCCGCAGCAACGCATCGACGTCGCGTTCCGGCACGCCGAGACGCAGGGGCAGCATGTGACGTTCAAGCCCCTGACGGGCCGACTCGTTCAGCATCAGCGGCAGCAACCCCTCGAGATGCCGGGTTTCCACGGGCCAGGGGCGCCCGCGCCGACGGGCTGGAACCGGATCGACCACGCGGCCCCCGCCGACGGTGGCGACTTGTGTTCCCTCGCTCCGGCGCAAGACGAATCGATCTCCGGCGCGCGCGATCACGGGTTCCTGGAGGACGATGCGTGCGGCGCATTCAGCACCCACCGCGAGCCTGCCATCGGCCACGATGACCCGCGCCCCGACATCCGCGGTCCCGATGTGGAGCCGCAGCCACTCGCGCGGCCTTGGCGGCCGGGCGCCCGCAACGAGCCGGACTTCGGAGCGCATAACGAGTGTGGTCGGCCATTCGGCGGCATCCAGCAGCCACGTCCCGCGCGCGACGTCCGGAACCTCCACTCCGGTGAGGGCAACGGCGGCGCGGGTCGCCGGCCCCACGGCGCGCACGTCGTGCCCGTGGACCTGGATGCCTCGCACCCGCACCTGACGTCCGGCCGGCTGCAGGACGGCCGTCGCATCGACCTCGAGGCGACCGGTCCACACCGTGCCCGTGACGACGGTCCCCGTACCGCGCACGGTGAACACGCGGTCCACGGGCATGCGGAAGCGGTCGTCGGCATCCCGGCCCGGCAACCCGGCCGCAGCCGCGACCAGGGCCTGTCGCAGTTGGTCGAGGCCGCGCCCGGAGACGACGGAGGTGGCCAAGACAGGGGCCCCCTCGAGCGGGGTGCCGCTCGCCGCGCGCACCACGTCGGCGCGCACCAGCTCCAGCCACTCGGCGTCCACCAGGTCGCTCTTGGTGATCGCCACCACGCCGCCCCGCGTGCCTAACAAGCGGAGGATCTCGAGGTGTTCGCGGGTCTGCGGCATGACCCCTTCGTCGGCCGCCACCACCAGCAGGGCGAGATCGATCCCGGAGGCGCCGGCGACCATCGTGCGCACGAACGCCTCGTGCCCAGGCACGTCCACCACCCCGGCCGTGCCGGCGCCCTCCAGGTGGAGCGGCGCGAAACCGAGCTCGATGGTGATACCGCGCCGCTTCTCCTCCGGAAGGCGATCGGTGTCGATGCCGGTGAGCGCCTGCACCAGCGCGGTCTTGCCGTGATCGATGTGACCGGCGGTTCCGATGATCATGCGGGGCGCTGCCGGCCCGCCTCCCACGCCGCGAGGGCGCGCAAGTCGCGCCCATCGGCCAGGTGGTGCTGCAGAAACTCGCGCACCAGTCGGACGTGCGCGCGCCGCTCCCCGGTGGAGGAGAGCGAGCTAGGCGTGCCGTCGACCCAGCGCGCCAGCGCCCGGCGCGCCGCGGGTGTCAGCGTGCGACTCAGCGAGACCGCCGTCCTGCAACGCGCACACACCACCCCGCCCCCGGCGTGGCTGAACGGCACGGAAGCGTCGAACGGGACGTCCCGCGAACAGACGCAGCACGCCGCCATGCTCGGCGCAAACCCCAACGCGCCAATCAACCGCCATGCCGAGAGGAGGCCGATGTCCACCGCGGCGTCATCACATGCGCCGGAAAGAGCGTCGAGCGATTCGGTCAGTACGTCGAACGCAGCGTCATCGGGGTCGGGATGAAGGAATGCCAGGGCAAGCTCCGCGAGCGCGGCGGCCGTGGCAAACCGCTCCAGATTGCCGGCGAGCACGAGCCGGCTGCGAACCAGGTCGAACCCGGACAGCGTGTGCAGATCGCGCCCCGGTCGCGTGTGCAGCTGCGCGACACCGCTGGCGAAGAAATCGAGCGACGACCCGAATCGGCTGCGGGGCCTCCGTGCCCCGCGCGCGAGAACCGACTGGACGCCGAGCGTGCGCGTGGCCAGGCGCAGGATGCGGGACGACTCCAGATAGTCGAACACGTGCAGAACCACGACATCGGCAACCACGAGCGCCATGCGCTAAAGATACCTCACGCCACACCCGTGACAGGGTGGAAGCGCGACGAGTGCCTCGGCAAGCGTGCGGAGACTACCGGCTGGCGCCAACACGCACTCCGACGGAGAGGCCGCGTCCCGGCGACGGGAAATTGTAGACCTCCTGGTACCCTTCGCCGAGGACGTTGTCGAGACGCACCTGCAGCGCGACGGAAGTTCCGTCCTTGGCGTTCCTGAGTGGAATGACGGACGCGATATCCACCCGTGTGTATGCATCGAGCACTACTGGTGAGGCGGGATACGCGGAGAAGTCGCGATCGTCGCGCCTGCCGGTGTAGACGAGGGACGCGTCGATCGTGGCTCGTCTCCACCGACTGGCGGCCACGTCGAGCGTTGCGCTCTGGGGCGACCGGCGCAGCAGGCGTTGGCCACGAACGAACGTGGCCCCCGCGCCGGTTTCGAACCCGGCGTCATCCACGCGCGAGCGCAGGAGTGTCGCCGACGCCACGGCGTGCACTCCACTGATCACCCAACCGCTCGCTTCCAGCTCCAGTCCGCGCGCCGACGCGGCCACCACGTTGAAGTAGTTCGGCAGGTCGGGTGCCTGGTAGGTGTACTGGATCAGATCCCGGAACGTCTGATCGAACCAGCTGGCGGAGAGGGCAAGGCGGCCGCCGGCGAGCTCGTGCCCTGCCGTCAGTTCCCAGCTGTGCGATCGCTCGGGGCGAAGGGACGGGTTACCGATCGAGAAGGCGCTGGAAAACGTCTCGAAGAACGTCGGCGCCTTGAACGCGCCCCCGATTGCGGCGCGGAGGATTCCGCCATGCCACGGATGCACCGCGACCGCGGTTCGGGCCGTTCGAAACGCGCCGAACACACGATTGTCGTCATAGCGTCCCCCCACCACGTACGAGAACCTGCCGTGTTCCGCGAGAACCTGCGCATACGCGGCTCGGTTCGACCGATCGGCGTGGAATCGCGACGGGGCTGCATCATAGTTGGAGCTGTCGGTGCTGCGCTGCGCCTCGAAAGTCCATTCTCCCCCGACGGTGAGGACCGCCTCCGGCGACAGGGAGACGTGCAGCCGTGCGTCGGCGACCCGGCGACGCAGTTGGGTGGCGCTGCGGTAGGCGTAGAACCCGAGGGTGTCGGCGACATCGTCGCGCGCGTCGAACGTACGCCCAGTCGCGTCGAACGCGCCCAGGGAGACGCCCCCACGCAAGCGTGAGGAGATGCGCCGCGTGGCGTCGAATGCGACCACCGTCTGGCGCCCCATTCGGCGAGCGTTGTGATCCACCACGTTCCCCGCACCGTCGGTGGGATAGTGGTATGTGTCACTGCCGAGCCGCGCTGAGAGGGAGATCCGGGTCGCGTCATCGGGGGCCGCGTTGATCCGCGCCGTGCCGACATCGTTGCGGTAGGCATTGTTGAACGGGAGGACACCGTTCGTCGCGCTGTGGGCGCCGCCGATGGTAGCGCCCAGCGCCGCCCCTCCAATGCTTGCCGACGCGTCCACCGCTCTCGTGCCATAGCGACCGGCACGGGCCGTGCCCTCGATGGCGGAATGTCCGTCCGCACCACGCGTGAAGATCTGCACGACTCCGGTCACCGCGTCGGTCCCGTACAGCACGCTGGTGGGCCCTCGAACCACCTCAATGCGGTCGACGTTGTCGAGCGTCAATCCTGCGAGATCGATCGACCCGCCGGCATCGTTGATGGCCACCCCGTCCACCAGCACGCGCACGTAGTCGCTCTCGCCGCCTCGCAGGAATATCGAAGTCTGCGCTCCGGCCCCGCCGCTGCGCACCACGGTCATGCCTGGCACGAGACGCAGAGCGGCCGCCACATCGCGCACTCCCGACCGTCGGAGGTCGTCCCCATTGAGCACCGTGGTCGCGGACAGGTCCGACCCGAGTGCGGCGTCGAGCCGCGTTGCGGTGATCACGACGCGAGGCAGTGCGGTGGAATCGGCGCGCTGCGCCGGTAGCAGCGCGGGTGCGCCGGCGGTAGCGATCGTCGCCACGAGGGCGTGGTGGGGGAAGAAGCGTGTCATGGCGCCAGGAAGGGAGTGTGAGGGGGAGGCCGGATGACATCAGAGCGGACGGGCCGGGCGACGGCGAAGCGGAACGAGTGTGGGCGCGCCGACCGCCGGATCACGCGTAACAACCAGCGGCCATTGGTAGATCGTCTCGAGGAGGCGCGCCTGCATCACCTCGTCGGGACTCCCGGCAGCGGCCACGCGGCCGTCGTGCAGCAGGATCACGCGATCCGCGAATCGCGCGACGAGGTTGAGCTGGTGGCTCACAGCCAGGACGGCGTGTCCATCCGCGGCCAGTCGCGCCAGCACCTCGAACGACTCCATTTCGTGGGCGATGTCGAGGAACGTCGTGGGCTCGTCGAGCACCAGCGCCGCGGTGTCCTGCGCGAGGGCGCGTGCGATCCGGACGCGTTGCCATTCCCCGCCGGAGAGCGTGTCGGTACGCCGCGTTTCCAGGGCACCGACACCCGCCAGGGCGAAGGCGCGCGAGACGGGACCGGCGTCGGGCCGCACCGGTGACCACGAACCGGCGTGGGGGTGGCGGCCAAGGGCGACGTACTCGCGAACCGGCATCGCGAAGACGGGTTCCTCCCGCTGTACCACAACAGCCACCAGGCGAGCGACGGCGCGTCGGGGAATCGTGCCGATGTCCCGTCCGTGAATGACCACGCGTCCGGCAACCACCGGCACCCGTCCCAGCAGCGTGCGCACCAGCGTACTCTTGCCGCTCCCGTTAGGCCCGACCACCGCGGTCAGCGCGCCGCGGGGTGCGTCGAAGGAGACGTCGGAGATCGCCGGCGCGGCCGCGCCGGGATAGCGGGCGGTAACCTGCTGAAAGCCGATCATGACGCGCGGCGGAGCAGAATCAGAAAGAACGGCACACCGAGCACAGCGGTCACCGCGCCGAGTGGCAACTCGGCGGGCGCGCGGACCGTGCGCGCGAGGAGATCCGCGACCACCACGAGCGCCGCGCCGGCCAGGGCGGCGGCGGCCAGGAGCGGTCGATGACGCGAGCCGGTCAACGCGCGCGCGATGTGCGGCACCACCAGCCCCACGAATCCCACCAGGCCGGCGACGCCGACGGTGGCGGCGGCGAGCAGGGACGCCAGCAGGTAGAGTCGGCGGCTGGCCGATTCCGGTGAGACGCCGAGTGCGGCTGCGGCATCGTGTCCGAGGGCGAGCGCGTCGATGTCGCGGGCCCAATGGACCAGCAGGCCTCCGGCCACCACGAGTGCGGCCGTCAGCCACCGGACATCACCCCAGTCGGCCGCGCCGAGCGACCCCATCATCCACCATAGAGCGCCGCGCACCTGCGTGGCGGGCGCGTTGGCGAGCATCACCATGATGGCGGCGTTGGCGAACGCCCCGACGACCACGCCGGCCATGAGGAGTACGCGCGGATCGGCGCGACCCACCGCGGCGCGAGCCACCGCCAGCACCAGCCCGACCGCGGCCACCGCGCCGAGGAAGCCGGCGCCCGACACGACAGCGACCCGCGTGGCGCCGAACACGACCGCCGTCACCGACCCCACGGCCGCCCCACCGGAGATGCCGAGCAGGTACGGCTCGGCGAGGGGGTTCTGGAGGGTACCCTGCAACACCGCACCGCTCATGCCGAGGGCGGCCCCGAGCGCGACCGCCAGTGCCACGCGCGGGAGCCGCACCTGGCGCACGATCGCGATCACGGCCGGGTCCCCCGCTCCGCCCAGCGCGCGCCACACGCCGCCTAACGGGATTGTCACGGCCCCGATTGCGATGCCGGCCAGCGCGGCCACCACCAGCGCGCCCCCCAGAACGGCGAACAGACGCAGGCGCATGTCAGGGCACCGCGCCGGGGTGCAGCAGACGGGCGAACGACATGGCCGCCTCGCCCAATCGAACACCGGGCCGCGCCGTGATCATCGTGTCGCGCACCAGCAGGTGTCCGTCGCGCACCGCCGGCAGGGCGTCCCAGCGCGACTCCCTTGCAATCGCCATCGCGGTCGCGGGTGCCGCGAGGACCACGTCAGGGTTCCGGCGCAGCAGTTCTTCGAACGAGATCTGGGGCGATGGAGCGCTCAGGTCGCCGAACACGTTCCGGCCGCCGGCGATTCCCACCAGCTCGGACAGGAAGCTGCCGGCTCCGATGGCCATGAGGGGATGATCGTAGGCCGGCAGGAAGACCGAAGGCCGCGGCAGTCCGCGGGTGGCTTCACGGACGCGATCGAGCGTGCGCGTGACGGAGTCCACCAGCAAGCCAGCCCGCGACTCGGCACCGACCAGCCGGCCCAGCAGCAGGGTCGCGCGGCCAAAGTCGGCGATCCGGTCGATGCGAAGGGCCACTACCGGAATGCCTGCGGCCCGGAGCGCCTGCGCCGCGTCACGGTTCTCGCTGCTGGCGTAGAGCACCACGAGGTCGGCGTGGGCGGCCAGCACGCGCTCCACGTTCGGCCGGATCCCGTCCCCGAGGTCGGGGACGAGGCGCGCCGAGTCGGGCGACGTGTCCCAGTGGGTCCGGCCCACGACCCGGGGCCCCGCGCCTAACGCGAAGAGGATCTCGGTGGTGGCGGGGCTCAGGGATACGATGCGCCGCGGAGATGCGGGTGAGCGAACCGGGTCGCCGAAGTCATCGATGACGCCGCCGCGCGCCGACCGGTCGCCGCCGCAGGCCACGGCGGCGACCACGGCGAACACCCACGCCCTTCTCCCTGAAAACCGAAACACGGACATCCGACCCACCTGGGGGAATGCCCGTGCGCAGCAGGTCGCGGCGCGCGACCCGATGTCGCCACCAGCCCTCCCCCGAGGAACTGTTGTGGTGGCACGAGCGGAGGTCGTCTCCTGGCTCCGGGCTGCGCAACTCGCCTTCCCGACCGCTCGCGGTCAGTGGCGTTGAGTGCGCATGCTCTGCCCGTTACAGTGGCGGGGCCGCACCGGCATCGCACCGGTTTCCGTGGCCCCCACTCGTCGCGTGAATTGTGCCGGGAAGTCTAGCGCCCGCGGTCGGCGGATTCAACAGCCGCCAGCGCCTGCACCAGTTGCGACTTCAGCTCGGCGCGACGCCGCTGGTAGGCCGTGCGCGACGCCTCGCTTCGATCGCCCTGAGACTCGAACGCGGCGTCGAGCGTAGCGATGTCGCGCGCCAGTGCCGCGGTATCGGGCCGTCCGCGCCGGGCCGGCAGGCTCGTCCCGCGGATCCGGCCGGCCCGGAAGCCTAACGCCAGCAACGCGCCCGACAGCAGGACCATGGCCCCGGTCAGGAGCCGGCCGCCCGACGCGGACGACTCGAGAACGATGCGCACCGGTGAACCCGCCGGCAGGTTCTGGCCGAGGTACCGCTGATAGCTCGTCCCCTGCAGCGTGACCGAGTCCTGACGCGCCAGCGCGGGCGCGTCGACGCGGGCGCCCGACTCCTGGAGCAACACCTCGAGCACGCCGGTGGGTGACTCGACCGGAATTCGCGCGGGGAACGCCGTGGCCGGCAGTTCGTACGAGAAAACGACCTGCTTGAGACCCGGCGGAAACGGCGCGAACACCTCGGCCACACCGCCCACGAAGCTCACCGCTCCCGCCGGCACATCACCCTGCTCGACACGAGGCGTCGTCGCCCCATCCGGCAGCCGAACCGACCAGGACGGCGTGGCCGGACCGGAGATTCGCGTGACCGACGTGTCGTTGGCGATCTCGAACACATCCACGGCGCGTCGCACGCCCCCGTTCGGTGACCTCGTCACGACGAAGTGGCGGCCGCGGACCGACAACGCGATCGGGGCGGAGGTAGTATCGAAGACCACGATGTCCGCATCGCTGCCGCGCACCGCGGCCGCCCGCAGCGGCGCGGTGAAGTAGGCCACTCCCGCGTAGCGCGCGGAGACGATGTACAGCACGCTGTCCTCCGCGGCGCGATAGCGGAAGCGGTATCGTCCGTCCTGCGCCGTGCGGACCGAATCGACCGGCCCCGCGCTGTCGGAGGCAATGCGATGCAGCACCACGACCTGCCCGCCGAGCGGTTTTTCTCCGCTCGGGGTGCCACGGAGGACCCGTCCGTCGACCGTCCTCGCCTGCGAGACCGGCGAGCCGCCGGTGGTCTGCGCCGACAGCACGACCGCCCCGACCAGGCAGGCCGCGACGATCGCATGCCAGGAACGGCCGAGCGATGGCAACCGGCGGCCGATCAGAGGTTGAACTTGCCGAAGTCTTCCGGGCGGAGATTCGACAGGTAGCGCTTGAGTTGTTCGGCCGTCATCTCGTCGGTGCTTTGTCGCGGCTCGGGCTCGGGAATGACGGCGTCGCTGTCCGCGCTCTCGTCATCGATCGCGCCAACGAACAGCCCCTCGTCGGCGAAGATCGGAGCGGGGAAACGGAGCGCGATGGCGATGCTGTCGGATGGACGCGCGTCGACCTGCACCACGCTCTCGCCGCGCTGGATGTGCATCTCGGCGTAGTACGTGCCCTTGAGGACCTTGGTGATCTGGACGCGGCGCAAGTCGCCGCCCAGTCCGGTCACGAGGTTCTTGCACAGGTCGTGCGTGAGCGGGCGTTCCTTCTTCACGCTGTTCATCTCGAGCAGGATCGACTCGGCCTCCGCCTGGCCGATCCAGATGGGGAGCAGTCGGTCGCCCTCCTTTTCCCGGAGAATGACCACATAGGAGTTCGTCCCACCGTCGAGGCCGAGCCGGGCCACGATCACTTCGACCATGTCGCTCATCGCACCTTCACCGCTGCGCCAATCGTACTATCGCACCGCGCGACGGAGATCGCCAACCTTGTCGATGCGCTCCCAGGTGAATAGTGTCATGGTCTTCTTCCCGTTGCCGAGCGTTTTCGGCTCGCGCCCGAAGTGTCCGTAGGCCGACGTTGCGGCGTAGATCGGTTTGCGCAGATCGAGCGCCTTGATGATGGCGGCCGGAGTGAGGTCGAAGACCTCACGGATGGCACACGTGATGCGGTCGTCGGGGACGGCGCCGGTGCCGAAGGTGTCGACCATGACGGAGACGGGTTCGGAGACGCCGATGGCGTAGGCCAGCTGCACCTCGCAGCGCCGGGCCAGCCCCGCGGCGACCACGTTCTTGGCCACCCAGCGGGCGGCGTAGCACGCCGAGCGGTCGACCTTGGTGGGGTCCTTCCCACTGAAGGCGCCACCCCCGTGCCGGCCCATGCCGCCATAGGTGTCGACGATGATCTTGCGGCCGGTCAGGCCGGCGTCCCCCTGCGGCCCACCGGTCACGAACCGGCCGGTGGGATTGATGTGGTAGGTGGGCTTCCGGTGACGCAGCTCGGGCGGAATGACGGGCTCGATCACGGCCTCGGCGATGGTTTTCCGCACACGCGCCTGGGTCACGTTCTCATCGTGCTGGGTGGACACGACAACGGTATCGACGGCAACCGGCCTGCCGTTCTCGTATGCGACCGTGACCTGGGCCTTGCCATCGGGACGCAGCCATTTGATCTCGCCGGCGCGGCGCAGGTCCGCCAGCCGCTTCGTTAGGCGGTGCGCCAGGAGGATCGGCGTCGGCATCAGGTCGTCGGTTTCGTCGGTGGCGTAGCCGAACATCATGCCCTGATCTCCGGCCCCGCCGGTGTCCACGCCGAGCGCGATGTCGGGCGACTGCTTGTCGATCGTACTCATCACCGCGCAGGTGTGGCTGTCGAACCCGAACGATGCGTCCACGTAACCGATGCGCTTGATGGTCCCTCGCACCACGGCGGGCAGATCGATCCAGGCTTCGGTCGTCACCTCCCCGGCGACCACGGCCAGCCCGGTCGTCACCAGGGTCTCGCACGCGACCCGCGCCTTGGGGTCCTCGGTCAGAATGGCGTCGAGGATCGAGTCGGAGATCGCGTCGGCCACCTTGTCGGGGTGGCCTTCGGTGACGGACTCGGAGGTGAAGAGGTGGCGATTGGTCACGACCGCCGCGCGCGAACGGGAGAGGGACGACGAGGGCGACCCGAAACGTAACCGGGCGCGAGCAGGAGCGGCAGACAACCCGTCGCCGGTGGACCTTATGCTGGTGTCTCTCCGAGAAAGGCCGCGTCGCCATAGGTGGCAAGGAGGCGCTGCCTCAGCTCGCGCTCGGCCTCCGCGGCGGTGCGTGTCGCCAGAGCCGCGGTGGCCGCCTCCTGGGCACATTCGATGCTGATGGCGCGCACCACGCGCTTCACCAGAGGCACGGAGCGGGGGTTCACGCTGAGATCTCGCAGGCCGAGTCCGATGAGCGCAAAGACCATCAGCGGCTGCGACGCCATCTCGCCGCAAACGGCCACATTGAGGCGATGCGCCTGCGCCACATCCACGATCTGCTTGAGCAGCCGCAGAACCGCCGGATGGAGCGGTGTGAACCGGGCCACCAGGTTGGCGTTGCCGCGATCGACGGCCAGCGTGTACTGCACGAGGTCGTTGGTACCGATGCTGAAGAAGGCCACCTCGTGGGCGAGCGTGTCGGCGGCGACCGCGGCGGCCGGCGTCTCGACCATCACGCCCAGCGGGACGTTGTGCGAGTAAGCGACGCCTCGCGCATCGAGCTCGGCGGCGGCTTCGGCCAGCAGCTTGCGCGCGCCCACCACTTCGTCGAGCGTCACCACCAGCGGCAGCATGATGCGCACGTCGCCGTGGAGCCCGGCACGGAGGAGGGCTCGCAGCTGGACCTTGAAGATCTCCGGCTGGTCGAGACACATGCGAATGGCACGCCACCCCAGGAACGGATTCGGCTCGCTGGGATATCCGCCCGCGGGGAGCTTGTCGCCGCCCACGTCGAAGGTGCGGATGACTACCGGATGGCCGGCGAACGCTTCAACCACACCGCGGTAGCACCGATATTGTTCTTCCTCGTCGGGCATGCTGGCGCGGCCCACCACCAGGAATTCGGTACGCATCAGTCCCACGCCGTGGGCACCGCTGCGCGCCGCCTGCACCGCCTCGTCGGGAAGATCAACGTTGGCGCGCAACGTGATGCGGACGCCGTCGGTGGTGACCGGTTCGACGCCGGCGAACTTGAGCAGCTCGACTTCGCTGCGGGCCTCGGCGGCCGCGCGATTGCGAAAAGCGGCGATCTCATCCGGGCTGGGGTTGACCACCAGCAACCCATGCGAGCCATCCAGGACCACCATCTCGTCGCCGCGCAGCCGGGCGGTGGCGTCGCGCAGACCGACCACCGCCGGCAGACCTAACGAGCGGGCGAGAATGGCGACGTGGGACGTGGGCGTGCCCGAATCGGTGGCGATGCCTGCGATGGCGTCGCGGTCGAGCTGGACCGTCAGACTCGGTGTCAGGTCATGGGTAACCAGGATCGCGTTCGTCCCCTTCGGCACATCGACCGGGTCGTGATCGGGCAGGTCCATGAGCACCGACAGGACACGGATCTGGACGTCGGTCAGGTCGCCCACGCGCTCGCGGAGCATCGGCGCGATGCTCCGGGCGAAGTGCTGGCGCCACTCGAGCATCACCAGATCGAATGCCTTCTCCGCGGCAAGGTTCTGCCGGATGTAGGATTCGATCTCGCGCAGGAGCTCGCGGTCCTGGAGGATGGAAATCTGCACGTCGAAGATCGCCGCTTCCTCCGGCCCGGCGTGCTTGTCGGCGCGATCGCGCACGCTGAGGAGTCGCTCCCGCGCACGGTCGATGGCCGCGTGGAGGCGTTCGATCTCCGCCTCGACCTCGTCATCGCCGACAACGCGATGGGGCACGTCGGGCACCTCCCAGCGCAGCAACCGTACCGGGCCGACCACGATGCCCGGAGAGGCGGAGCGGCCCTGGAGCGTGCGATCCATGGCGTCAGGCCTCGCCGAACCGGCTGGTGATGACCTGCGCGATCGACTCCACGGCTTCCTCGGCGTCGGGGCCCTCGGCGCGCAGCCGAAGCAGCGTGCCGTACTCGGCGGCGAGCATCATCACGCCCATGATGCTCTTTCCGTTGACCTCGAGATCCTCGCGCGCAATCGTGATCTCGCTGCGGAACCGAGCCGCGGTCTTGACGATCTCCGCCGCCGGGCGCGCGTGCAACCCGTTCCGGTTGGCGATCTGCACCGAGCGCTCGGCGGTCACCGGATCACCGCCCACAGAACGAATCCCACCAGCACCACCACCGACACCTTCCATCCCACCACCCGCCCGTGCAGCCGGGCGATCACCCCCCCACCGACCGCGGTCACGGCCATCACCGTCCCCAGCAGCACACCGTGAGGCAGCACGATGCGCGCCGCCGACAGCGGAACACTCAGGCCCGCGAGAACCGTGGCCACGCGGCCGAGCGAGAACGGCGCCTGGCGCAGCAGCGGAGCGCCTAACGAATGCGCCACCTGCAATCCGTGCCGCAGCCCGACCTGCAAGCCCCACAACCGCAACGCCAGATGCCCGCTGTTATAGGCGACCAGGAACACCAGGGCCACAAGCAACGGTCCGCCACCCATGCCGAAGACGAACAGGGCGGCGAACGAGCAGGCTGGTAGCATCGTAGCCCACACCAGCCGGTCACCGACGCTGCCCAGCGGGCCGCAAAGCGCCGTGCGGAAGCGCTCGATGCGCGCGGGAGGCTCTCCCTCGAGTTCGGCGCGAGCCAGAGCGCCCACCGCCACCGACGCCAGGTACGGATGCGCGTTGAAATACTGGCTCTGCCGTGCCAGCGCCGCGCGGTAGGCATCACCGTCAACGCCACCCGGAAGGCGCCGCAGTGCCGGCTCCACGCAGAAACCAAGTCCGTTGCCGAGCATGGTCTCGTAATTCCAGGACCCCTGTACGGCCAGGAGGCGAACAAACATGGCCACCCGGGTCCAGGCCGGGATTACGGCGCCGTCGCTCATCGCAGCACCACAATCACGAGACCCGCACCGAGCCCGAGCAGAAACTGCCAGAGGAACCCCGGGATCACGTGGAAGAGTTTGTACGCGGCACCCAGCGACACCGCGGCCGCCGCCGACACGACCACCGCCCTCGACGCCGCCGGCCCCACACCCCACGCCGCGAGCGCCACGTGCTGCAGCGGTCCCAGCACCAGCAGTCCCGCACCGGTGAGCAGCATGCCGCGCAGCAGGTCGACCGTGAGTCCCGAGAGCTGCAAGCCGATCACCGCCCTCCGATCCCCGCGTGCCACCTCCGGCTGGTGCATCCGCGCCCGCCGCGCATTGTAGAGGCGCACCCGCACCATCGACCAGCCGCCCACCCATGCGACGATCAGGGTAGCCAGCACCGATGTCGTAAGGCCTCCCGCCATGGACCCGGGGAGCATCGCGAACAGTCCGGCGCCGACCACTGACGACGACCCCCACTCGGGATAGCGCGACGCTCCAAATGGCAGCGTATCGACCGCGAACAACTCGAGGGCCGCGCCGAGCAGCAGGCCGCGCCCCGCCTGTCCCATGAGTGCACCCGCGAGGGTTCCCGCCACGATCGGCCGGGACAGCATCGCCTGCGGGAAGCTCACCGTGTCCAGGCCAAGCACGCCGCCGAGAATGATCAGGATCGCGACGTCGAGCGGGGTCATCGGCTGCCGTCTCCGGCGAGAACCTCGCCCAGCGGGAGCGGGCGTGCCCCGGGCACATCCTGCGCCGACACCGCGACCCCGCGCTCGCTCAGCGATCGGAGCTCGGTCTCCTCGTCAGGCGACAGGAAGACGTAGCGCAGGCGCTGCGCGCGGCCGGCACGGTGATGAATCCCCCCCAGATTCACCTCGTGGATCGACCCGGTGGCTTCGATGAGGCGTCGCATGGTGTCGATGTCGCCGGTGAGGAGGAGGCCTGGCCGTGCGTCGCCCTGGTATCGCGCCAGATGTTCCACCGCCGACTGGACGGAATCGAAATACACGTCCATTTCCGGCGGCACACCCATGCGGTACAGCTCCTGCTCCCAATCGCTCGCCGCCACTTCGTCGTCCACCAGCACGATGAACCGGAGGTCGAGCGGCTGTCCCCACCCGACCACGACCTGGCCGTGGATGAGTCGATCGTCGATGCGGTAGAGCTCGACGCTCACGGCGCAGTTCCCGACACGAGAAGAGATGCGCGCCCCTTGTCGGCCGCGTGTCGCGCCGCCGCACCCGCCGGCTCAGGCTGGAAGGCAAAATCCAGCAGGGTAGCGAGGTTGACGCCGGTCACCAGCGTGAGGGCGGGACGCTCGCGCTGCAGGCGACGGGCCGCCATGGTGCAACTGCCGGCCGCCAGATCGGTAAAGATCACGCGGGCCCCGGACGCCTCGAGTTGCTCGCGCAGGAGGGACTCCACGGACTCGGCGCTCAGGTCCCGGTTGCTCACGCCGAGAAAGATGCCGTCCTGCCCGGCAATCTGCTGCACCGCCGATATCATCCCGCTGGCAAAGTCACCGTGACCCGCGATGATGGCGCGAATACTACTCATCGTCCTCAACGAGATAGTGCCGCACGTCCGTCTTGCGACGGAGCTTGCCCATCAACCGCTGATTGAAGGCCTCCGCGGGATTCACGCCCGCGTAGCGCAGCAGATGGTTCATCGCGATGACTTCGGCGATCACAGTGATGTTCTTTCCGGGGTTCAGGAACACCGAGATCTTGGGGAGGTCCACGCCGAGGATGGGAATCGTCTCGCCGTCCAGTCCGGTGCGATCGGCCGATGAATTTTCGGCCCACTCCTCGAGCTGGACCACCACCTCGATGCGCTTCTGCTGGCGCACGGCGCGCACGCCGAAGATGGCCGGCACATCGATGAGTCCCACCCCGCGGATTTCCATGTAGTGGCGTTGCAGCTCGTGACCCCTCCCGATCACCAGATCGTTGCCGCGCCGCGAGCAGATCACGAGGTCATCGGCCACCAGCCGATGTCCGCGCTCCACGAGATCCAGCACGCATTCCGACTTGCCGATGCCGCTGCGCCCCGTGAACAGCAGGCCCACTCCGAACACATCGGCGAGCGAGCCGTGGAGCGTGGTCTGGGGCGCGAAGAGATCCTCGAGTACCGGTTTGACCCGCCGGTACACTTCGGCGGTCTTGAGCGGTGACCGGAACACGGGGACTCCCTCGCGCGACGCCTTCTCGAGGAGGCCCGCCACCAACTCCTGCCCCTTGGAGACCAGCAGGCACGGAATGGGGAAGGAGAAGTACTGCTCGAGCAGACGCTCGCGCTCCTCCGGTGCGAGCGCACCCAGGTAGGTCATCTCGGTTTCTCCGATGACCTGCACGCGTTGCGCCATGAACCGGCCGACATAACCGGCGAGCGCCAGTCCGGGGCTGGAGACGTCCGATGTCGCGATCTCGCGCTCGTGACCGTATGCGCCGCCCAGTTGCTCGAGCTGCAATGGCGTCTGCAGTCGCTCGATGAGGCGTCCGACCGTGACTGTCCCGTTCATTCGCGGCCGTGCCCCGGGGGAACCTGCACGCCCGTGATGCGCCGATAAAGCACGATGTCCACCTGTCCTAGCCTCCGCCCGACGCGATTGCCTGCAGATGCGCTTCAGTTTCGCTGGCGGCGCGCTCCCACGTAAACGTCTCGGCATATGCCCGCGCCTGCCGACCAAGCGTGGTCACTGTATCCGGCGACGCGGCCAGGCGACGCATGACGCGGGCCAGCTGCTCGAGGTCCCCGTGGGACACGAGGTACCCCGTCTCTCCATCCCGCACGGATTCACGGATCCCGGGCGAGTTGGAGGCCAGCGCAGGGGTCCCGCAGGCGGCCGCTTCGAGATTCGTGATTCCCCACCCCTCTTTCGGCGACGTGAACACCAGCGCCCAGGCGCGCCGCAACAGATGGAGCTTCCCCTCCTCACTGATGCGCCCAAGAAACGTTGCGCGATCGCCGAGGTCAAGCGAAGCAGCGAGGCGCTCCAGGTCGCCGCGGGCATCCCCTTCTCCGGCAATTTCCAGCCGCGCCTCCGGCACGGCCATGCGCGCGAAGGCGCGAAGAACGAGGTCAACGCGCTTGTACTTCTTCAAGCGACCAAGATATACGAAAAGAGGCCGCGGCTCCCGCTCCGCTGCATCGGGCGTCAACCGAAGCGAGTCGACGCCGCAGTAGATCACGCGAATGCGATCGCGCGGAATACCGCGACGCGTCAGGTCCTCGGCCGTGCTCTCGCTGATCGCCTGGAACGGCACGCTGGCGTAGACCAGCGGAATGCTCCGTTCCGAGAGCCAGACCATGGCTGCGAGGGGCGCGGACAGCTCCTGAAACGCGGTGGCACCAAAGAGGTGCGGGACGAGGCCGACCACGCGCGGCGCTCCCCACCTGGGCGTCAGGAGCGGCATCTTGTTGATGTCCTCCACGAGTACGCTACCCAGCTCCGGCGCGAATCGGTCGCGATAGGCCCGGCGCGCCAGCATCGGGAAGGACGACCGGGTCCCCACGCGAAAAACCTCAATGCCGTCGAGGTTGGCCCGCGGCGGGCAACCGGGCCATCCACCGCACAGCAGGCGCACCTCATGACCCGCGCGCGCCAGACGACCGAAGATCTCGTGCAGATGCGTCTCGGCGCCCCCCGCCTGCGGATTCTCGCGATCCTGCCAGTTGACGACCAGGATCCGCAATCAGATCCTCCCGAGCCTGCGGGCGACGGCGTCGAGGACGCCGTTGACGAACCGCGCGCTCTCGTCGCTGCCGAACCGTTCCGCCAGGCGGACAGCCTCCTGGATCACCACCCGTGCCGGAACGTCGGCGCGGAGCAACTCCGCCGTGCCGAGGCGCAACAACGATCGCTCCACGACGCCGAGACGATCGAGACGCCAGTTGGTAGTAACATGCGCCAGCAACGAATCGATTTCCGTGCACCGGGACGCGACCGCCTCCACAAGCGGGGCCGCGATCGCACGCTCCTCCCGCCCCACGGCGAGATCGCTCCACAAGCGTTCGGCGATCTGCCGCAGATCACCTCGCGGGAGAACGTCCCAGGCATAGACGGCCTGCAGAGCGCGGGCTCGCGACCGCCGACGTACGCGCTGATCAACCCGGGTCAGCGGCATCGAGGCGGTCGAGCAGGTCGGCCATCTGCAGCACTGCCAGGGCCGCGTCCCAGCCCTTGTTGCCGTGCGAGCCACCGGCGCGCGCCATGGCCTGGTCCATCGTATCACAGGTGAGGACACCGAACCCGAGCGGCGTCTCGTATTCGGTTGCCGCCTGCTGGAGTCCGCGCGCGGCTTCTCCGGCCACGTATTCGAAGTGCGGAGTCTCTCCACGCACTACGGCGCCCAGGGCCACCACCGCGTCGTAGCGATCCATCGCCAGCAGCCGCCGGGCTGCTACCGGAAGCTCCCAGGCGCCGGGCACCCACACCACGTCGATATCATCGAGTTGCACGCCGTGCCGCGTCAGTGCATCCAGTGCCCCGTCGACGAGCTTCTGCGTCACCGCCTCGTTGAATCGGCTTGCCGCCACGGCAATTCTCCGGCGCTCCCCCAGGGGGGTCCCGGCGAATTCCGCCATTCAGGTCGAGAGGAGGTGACCGAGCTTGGTGCGCTTGGTCTCCAGGTAGCCGGCGTTGTCGTCGGTGGACGGAGCGGCGATGCGCACGCGATCCACGATGGTGAGCCCGTAGCCCTTCAAGCCAACCATCTTCTTGGGGTTGTTCGTGAGTACCCGGATGGACCGGACACCGAGGTCGAGCAGAATCTGCGCCCCGATGCCGTAATTCCGCAGGTCCGCCTTGAATCCGAGCTTCTCGTTGGCCTCCACGGTGTCGTGGCCGACGTCCTGCAATTCGTACGCTTTGAGCTTGTTGAGCAGCCCGATGCCGCGCCCTTCCTGATCGAGGTACACTACGACACCCCTGCCCTCGCGGGCGATCATTTCCATAGCGGTGTGCAGTTGCCAGCCACAATCGCAGCGTCGTGAGTGGAACACGTCTCCCGTGAGGCACCGGGAGTGCATGCGGACCAGCACGTTTTCGCTGCGATCCTGCGGGCCGTACACGAGCGCCACGTGCTCCTGCTGATCGACGTCGTTGCGATACCCCACGATGCGCCATTCCTGATCGCCGATATCGCAGGGGAGGCGCGCTTCAGCCACGCGGTGCACGAGGCGCTCGGTCTTGAGCCGGTGCGCCACCAGATCGGCCACGGTGATGAAGGTGAGCTCGTGTTCCTGCGCAAACCGATCGAGCTCGTCGCGTTTCATCGTCTGTCCGTCCTCCGAGAGGATCTCGCACAACACGGCGGCCGGCTGCAGGCCGGCCAGCTGGCAGAGGTCAACGGCGGCCTCGGTGTGCCCGACCCGCTGCAGCACGCCGCCGCTGCGTGCCTTCAACGGATGGATGTGTCCGGGCTTCCGGAGATCACCCGGCCCCTTCGCGGGATCGGCGGCGACGCGGATGGTCATCGCCCGGTCGGCGGCGCTGATCCCCGTCGTCACCCCATACTTCCCGGCTGCGTCGATGCTGACGGTGAAGGCCGTGCGCATCGCCTCCGTGTTCTCGTCGGACTGCATGGCGAGCCCGAGCTGCGCCACGCGTTCCGGGAGGAGCGGCAGGCAGATCATGCCCTTCGCCCGCAGCATGAAGTTGACCATCTCGGCCGTCACCAGCTCGGCCGCACAGATCAGATCGCCCTCGTTCTCACGGTCTTCGTCGTCGGCCACCACAACGAACTTGCCGGAGCGGACGTCCCGGATGGCTTGTTCGACAGTTCCAAATGGCATGGTTGAATCCTAGCGCGACGCCGGGGGAAAGGGCCAGCACCGGCCTTCAATCGGATCCGCCCGAGATCCGACCGTAGGGGGCCATCAGCTGCCGGACATACTTGCCGATCACGTCTCCCTCGACATGGACCCGATCGCCCGCAGCCCGGGCGCCTAACGTAGTATTCCGCTCCGTGTAGTCCACGATCGCCACCTGCAGGACGCGGGGCGCGGGCAGGGCATTGACGGTGAGACTGACCCCATCCACGGTGACGGAGCCGTGCGGCACAAGCAACGCCGCGATGTCGGCCTCCACGCCGATATCGATCAGGAGCGCCGTCCCCTCCCGGGCCACCCGGCGGATCACCCCCACTCCGTCAACGTGTCCCAGAACCAGGTGGCCTCCCATCCGGTCACCCGCCCGGGTGGCCCGCTCCAGATTGACGCGCGTGCCGACGTCCCAGCCACCCATCGTGGTGCGAGCCAGCGTGGTGTCCACCGCCGCCACCGTGAACCACCCGGGGCCTGCCTCACGCACCGTGAGGCACGCCCCGTTGAGGGCGATACTCTCTCCCGGCTGCAGGTCCTGGTAGCGACACCGCACCCGGAATTCGCGCCCCGCCTTGCCCAACTCCGCGCGCTCGATGCTGCCCACGTCGTCGACGATTCCGGTGAACATCAGGACCGATCCAGTGCGAAGACCGTCATCAGATCGTCCCCCAGCGGTTCGCGGGTCACGATCCGCAGTCGGGGGGCTTCGCCCACTCGGCGGGATGGAATCGCGGCGAAGGCGTTGACCGCGCCCGCCCCGAGGATGAGCGGCGCCTGAAAAACAACCAGCCGGTCAACGAGCTTCGCCTCCATCAGTGATGCACCCAGCCGCGCGCCTCCTTCCACGAGGAGTGCGCGGTGGCCCCGCGAGACGAGCAGCCGCATCGCGTCGTCGAGCAACGGCACGAGCACCACCTCCACACCCAGCTGCCGGAGCAGCTGCTCGTACGCCGGATCGATCGACTGGGCGAACACGAGGACCGGAGCCTCGTGCACCGATTGCGCCAGCCGCGAGGTCAACGGCAGGCGGCCGGTGCGCGAGAACACCGCGCGAAGCGGCGGGACCCTCGGCAGCGGCGCGTCACGCACGGTGAGTTGCGGATCATCGGTGAGTACGGTGCCCATTCCCACCGCGATGACGTCGTGGCCCGCCCGCAGGCGGTGCACCGCCTGACGCGCCGCCTCTCCGGTCATCCATCCGGGTTCCCGGGTGTAGTCGGCAATGGCTCCGTCGAGCGACACGGCGAGCTTGAGGGTCGTCCACGGACGTTGGGCTGCATACGAATGGAAGTACGCCGCGTTCAGCTCGAGCGCGGCCTCCGCGCCGGGACCGGCGTCGACCGACAGCCCGGCCGTGCGGAGCCGCTCCAGTCCGCCGGCCGCCTCGGGGTTGCGATCCCGCATGGCGACGACCACGCGCCGGATGCCGGCGGCCACGATTGCCGTCACGCAGGGCGGCGTCTTGCCCTGGTGCACGCAGGGCTCGAGGGTGACGTACAGCGTGGCCCCGCGCGCCCTGCTTCCGGCCGCGCTCAGCGCCTCGACCTCGGCGTGGGGGCCCCCGAACTGCCGATGGGCGCCTTCCCCGACAATCGCGCCATCGCGTACCACGACCGCGCCGACCATCGGATTGGGGGAGGTCTGCCCCCAACCCGCCCGCGCGAGCTCGAGCGCGCGACGCATGAATGCCGCGTCGGCGTCGGCGCCCTGCTCGTCCGGTGCTCGCGCGTCTACCAATGCGCACGCGCCCCGAGTGCGGCGAACACCACGGCGTCGTCGGCGCGGTCCGGACCAAACGAGTTGAGCGTCCGGACCTCGCCCAAGGAGCGTCCGACCCCGGGGGCGACCCGCACCTGCGTCAGGTTGAGGGCCGGGTCGGCAAATGCCCGCGGGACGCGCGCGGCGGCCGCTGACGCTGCCAGGTTGCCGCCTAACGCCGCATCGGGAGGGCCACGCATGTGGACTCTACTCCCCGCGCAGCACGACGCGGCCGGATCCGGCTGTGATTTCACCGGCCTGCCAGGCGCGGGTGCCGGCGGCGGTGGCCGCGGCCATGAGTCGCAGGCCCACCGCCGGCGCCGCGACCGCCAGCATGCCGGCCCCCATGTTGAACGCACGGTACATCTCCTCCGCCTTCACCTCGCCTGCCCCGGCCAGCACCCGGAAAACGTTAGGCACCGGCCACGAGGCCAGGTGCACCACCGCGTCCAGCGCGGCCGGCAGAACGCGGCCGAGATTTCCGGGGATGCCGCCCCCGGTGATGTGCGCCAGCGCGTGCAGCTCGGGCAGAAACGGCCGGAGCACGCCCAGGTACGATCGGTGCACGCGCAACAGCACATCGGCCACCGTGGCTCCGTCCTCGCCCGGGAAAGGGTCATCGGCACCGAGCCGAAGCCGGTCCGCCAGAATGCGCCGCGCCAGTGAGTACCCGTTGGTATGCAGACCGCGGCTCTCCAGAGCGATCACCGCGTCGCCGGCCCGCACCCGGTCCGCTCCGAGCAGCGCCTCCTCCTCCACCGCCCCGACCATGAAACCCGCCAGATCGTAGTCGGGAGGCGTGTAGAGGCCCGGCATCTCGGCGGTCTCGCCGCCCAGCAGCGCGCACCCGTTCTCGCGGCATCCAGCGGCCACGCCCGCCACCACGGATTCGGCGACGGCCGGATCGAGCGCCCCGAACGCGATGTAGTCCAGAAAGAAGAGCGGGGTGGCGCCCTGGGCGAGGATGTCGTTGACGCAGTGGTTCACGAGATCGTGTCCGACGCTGTCGTGGCGTCCGGCGTCGATCGCGACCCTGATCTTCGTTCCCACGCCGTCGGCGCTGGCGACCAGCACCGGGTGCCGGCCGCCCGGGGCGCGGTGGAGCCCGCCGAAGGCACCGAACGCACCGAGGGTGTCGGCGGTACGCGTCGACTCCACCAGCGCGCGCATCCGGCGTTTCGCGTCGTCGGCCAGCGCGATGTCCACCCCCGCCGTGCGGTAGTCGAGCGGCGTGCTCACCCCTCGATCTCCTCCTCGAAGGCCACCAGCGTCCGGAATTCCTCCAGCCGCCGGGCGATGTCCACCCGATGCACCTCGAGCAGGCGCTCGATCGAAAACGCCTCGACGGCGAACGAGCCCATGGTGGATCCGTACACGACCGCACGTCGCATGGCCTGTTCGTCCGACCGTCCGGTGCGCGCCAGATATCCGATGAACCCGCCCGCGAAGGAATCGCCGGCGCCGGTGGGGTCGAACACGTTCTCGAGCGGATACGCCGGCGCGAAGAAGACCGAGTGGGCCGAGAACATGTACGCGCCGTGTTCACCCTTCTTGATCACCACGTGCTTCGGCCCGCGCTCCAGAATCCAGCGGGCCGCACGGACCAGGTTGTACTCCTCGGTGAGCTGGCGCGCCTCGCCGTCGTTCACCAGGAGAATGTCGACCCGGGCGAGCAACTCGAGCAGCTCGTTGCGCCGGCTCTCGATCCAGAAGTTCATCGTATCGCACGCCACCAGCTGGGGACGATCCACCTGGCGCAAGACGTCGAGCTGCAGCCGCGGGTCGATGTTCGCCAGGAAGACGTAGGGCGCGCTCCGAAACGCCTCCGGGATCTTGGGACGAAAGTTCGAGAACACTCCCAGGCGCGTCTCGAGCGTCTCGGCGGCATTGAGGTCGTGCCGATAGCGGCCCCGCCAGCGAAACGACTCACCCTCGATCTGTTCGAGACCGTCGAGCGACACGCCGCGCGCGCGCAGCGACTCGAGCCTGGCCACCGGGTAGTCGCTGCCCACAACGCCCACCAGCTGGACGGGCGTGAAGTGGGCGGCCGACGCGGCGAAGAACGTTCCCGATCCGCCAATCGCGTCCTCTATCCGCCCGAACGGCGTTTCCACCGAATCGAGCGCGACCGAGCCGACTACCAGAACCGTAGACATGCGACAGGGAAACGGGGACGGCGCCTAACCGCGAGCGCGGCGCGGGAATCTCTCCGAGCGTCACCGGCGGAACCTGGCGACGTCACATTCGCTCCGGTGCGGAAATTCCGAGGATGGCGAGGCCGTTGCGCACCACGATCTGGGAGGCGCGCGCCAGGACGAGCCTCGCTTCCCTCACGCCGGGCGGCGCCTCCAGTACGCGGTACCGATGATACCAGTTGTGCACGAGTTGAGCAGTGTCGTGCAGGAACACCGCCAGTCGCTGCGGCTCGCGTGCGGCCGCCGCGCTGGCCACGGTGCGGGGAAAGTCGCAGAGTGACGCGGCAAGGTTGCGTTCCACGTCTTCGGACAGCAACGAAAAGTCGACTCCCTCGGCGCTGGTCGATGCGACATCCAGGTTGCCCACGCGGAAGATGCCGCACATCCGCGCATGCGCCATCTGAATGTAGTAAACCGGATTCTCCTCGGACTGCGACCGCGCGAGGTCGACGTCGAACACGAGCTGACTGTCCGCTTTGCGCATCAGGAAGAAATAGCGCACCGCGTCACGCCCAACCTCGTCCACCAGATCGCGCACCGTCACGTAACTACCGGCGCGCTTCGAGATCTTCACCTCGTCTCCGCCGCGCGTGACCGTCACCATCTGGTGGAGCTGATATTCGGGATAACCGTCCGGAATCCCCAGATTGAGGGCTTGCAGGCCGGCGCGGACGCGCACGATGGTGCCGTGGTGATCACTCCCCTGCACGTTCACCGCGTGGCGGAACCCGCGGCGCCACTTGGTGACGTGGTAGGCCACGTCCGGCACGAAGTACGTGTAGGTCCCGTCCGACTTCCGCATCACCCGGTCCTTGTCGTCGCCGTAGTCCGTGGTGCGCAACCAGAGAGCGCCCTCCTTGTCGTAGACGTGGCCGCCCTGCTCCAGCATCTGCACCGTCTCGTCGACGCGCCCGTCGGAGTACAGCGATGATTCGAGAAAGTACTTGTCGAACCGGACGCCGAATGCCTGGAGATCGCGATCCTGCTCAAGGCGCAGCGCCCGCACCGCGAACGATCGGACCTGGTCGAGGAGGTCGCCGAGCGGATCGTCCGGATGCTCGAGCACGTACGCGGCGGCAATGTCCCTGATGTACTCGCCGTGGTAGCCGCCTTCCGGAAGCTCCAGCACCCCGGAACGGACCTCCCGCAGTCGCGCCTGCACGCTGCCTGCGAGATTCTCGATCTGCGCACCCGCATCGTTGTAGTAGAACTCGCGGGTCACGTTCCAGCCCGTCCAGTCCAGCAGCGACGCAATCGCATCACCCAGCGCAGCCTGTCGTCCGTGCCCCACATGCAGGGGTCCGGTGGGATTGGCCGACACGAATTCCACGTTGAACGTGCGCCCCTGCCCTTCGTCGCTGCGCCCGTACCGCGCGTCGGCGGCAATGGCGTCGGCGAGACCGCGGGTCGCCGCTGCGGCGTCGAGACGGAAGTTGATGAAGCCGGCGCCCGCGACGGTGGCCTCGCGCACGCCCGCGCGCCCGAGGTTCAGGTGCGCGATGAGTTCGCGCGCGATGTCGTGCGGCTTGCGACGAAGGTGCCGCGCCAGGGTCATCGCGAGGTTTGTCGAGAGGTCGCCGAAGGACGGATCGCGGGGTCGTTCGATAACCGGATCCACGGAATCGGGCGCACCCAATGCTCGCGCGGACGCGATCAGTTCATCGCGCAGAATCGCCTCGCGCGTCATTCGTCAGGTTTCTTCGCTTCGTTCTTCTTCTCCTTCTCGCTTCCCGGGCTGGAGGAGTTGCTGTCGCCGCTCCCCGCCGAGGACTTCTCGCTTCCGGTGGAGCCTCCACCGTCCGCGCCGCCTGACGAGCGACCAGTCCCGCCCCGCCGCAGATCCTTCTTGCCGTCCTTGCCATAGTCCGTGATGTAGAACCCGGAGCCCTTGAAGACCAGCCCGGCGCCGCCGGATACCTTGCGCTGGGCCGTCTTCCCGCACACCGGACATGGCAGTTCGGCTTCCGCGCCCGCCATGGTGCGGTAGAAGTGCTCGAACTCATGCCCCTCGGGGCACCGATACTCGTAGGTAGGCAAAGCGACCGTCGCGTCAGCGGGGTGAATGGGTCTAAAGCTACTGGGACGCGAAAACTCCTTCAAGCGAAGAACTTACGACGATGCATCTCGCGTGTCGTGGAACTCGGACACACCGCGCCATGTCGGACCGCAACCAGGTCGCATGGCTCTCCCTGCATCTAGCCCGCGTGGTCGTGGGCACCCCACTCCTCGGCCAGCGCCTGCGAGATTTCGCCAACCGTCGCCCGCGCCCGCACGGCCCCGAGGATGGCAGGAACGACCGGAGGCCTCGACAGAACCGCGGAAGACGAGTCATCGCGATAGGACCGGGCGATGCCGCGCAGCGCGGACAGCGCCGATCGAACGCCTGCCGCGTCGCGCCGATCCCGGAGCGCGCGCACGCGTTCGATCTGCTCGCGCTCGAGCTGCGAGAAATCGGGCTGGGGCAGAATGGGAGCCGGCTGGTCGTCCAGGTAGCGGTTCACGCCTACCACGGTGGCGGCTCCCGACTCCACGCGCTGCTGCGCCTCCCAGGCGCTCCGTGCGATCTCCTCCTGAACGAAACCGGCCGCGATGGCGCGCGCGGCCCCGCCGAGCGCGTCGATCCGCGACAGCAGTTCGCAGGCGCGGCGCTCCAGTTCGTCGGTCAGATGTTCGACGTAAAAGCTGCCGGCCATCGGATCGACCGTATTCGCGATCCCGGACTCATGCGCGATGAGCTGCTGCGTTCGCAACGCGAGGGTCGCCGCCTGCTCGCCAGGCAGGGCCAGCGCTTCGTCGTAGCCGTTGGTATGGAGCGATTGGGTGCCTCCGAGCGTCGCCGCCAGCGCCTGGACGGTGACTCGAACCACGTTGTTCAAGGGCTGCTGCGCGGTCAGCGTTACGCCGCCGGTCTGAGTATGGAAGCGCAGGCGGCAGGTGGCATCCGACGCTCCGAATTGCTCGCGCATCAGGCGGGCGTACAGCCGTCGGGCGGCGCGGAACTTCGCTACTTCCTCGAACAAGTCGTTATGTGACGCGAAGAAGAACGAAAACCGCGGTGCAAACGTGTCGACCGGCAGGCCCGCCTCCACCGCGCCACGCGCGTACTCGAGCATGTTGGCGAAGGTGAACGCGAGCTCCTGCACGGCGGTCGCGCCCGCCTCGCGGATGTGATAGCCGGAAATGGAGATCGGATTCCAGCTCGGCACCTCGGCGGCGCAGAAGCGGAACACCTCGGTGGTGAGTCGCAGGCTGGGGCCGGGGGGATAGATGTAGGTTCCGCGAGCGATGTACTCCTTGAGGATGTCGTTCTGCACGGTGCCGCCGAGGCGGGCACGGTCGATGCCGCGCTCTTCGGCGACCACGATGTACATCGCCAGCAGCGTGGCCGCCGTGGCGTTGATGGTCATGGAGGTGGTCACCGCTTCGAGTGGGAGATCGGCCAGGAGGACGTGCATGTCCTCGACCGAATCGATCGCCACCCCCACCCGCCCGACTTCGCCACGCGACAGCGGAGCGTCGGAGTCGAGTCCCATCTGCGTCGGCAGATCGAAGGCCACCGACAGGCCGGTCTGCCCGGCGTCGAGGAGGTGCCGGAACCGGGCGTTGGTCTCGGCGGCAGTTCCGAAGCCCGCGTACTGGCGCATGGTCCAGAGCCGGCCGCGGTACATGGTGGCCTGGATGCCGCGGGTGAACGGGAAGCGTCCCGGATCGCCTAACGATTGGCGATAGTCGGGGGCCAGGTCGTCCGGACCGTAGACTCTCTCGACCGGGATCCCCGACGGCGTGGCACGCGCGTCTGTGTCGTCGGTCATGCCCGAGAAATCAAACCCCCGGCCACGCGAAGAGCGACTCCGGCTTCTGTACTCCGGGCTCGATCAGGCCGATTCCACCAGCCTGGCGGCGAGAATCTCCCGGGCCGTCTCCACATCCCCCTTGCTGCCAATGTACAGCGGCGTGCGCTGGTGCAGCGCGGTGGGGTGAATATCGAGGATGTCGGTGGTGCCGTCGATGGCCGCGCCGCCCGCCTCGGTGACGACGAACGCCAGCGGGTTCGCTTCGTAGAGCAGGCGGAGCTTCCCATGGTGGCTCTGCCGATTCGCCGGGTACGCGAACAGCCCGCCCCCGAGCAGGTTGCGGTGGAAATCGGCCACCAGCGAACCCACGTAGCGCTCGCTCATCGGCTTCTGCACGCCGTCGAGACCGCGGTAGCGCCGCATCAGGGTCTTGACCGGATCATCCCAGATCTGCTCGTAGGCGTTGTTCACCGAGAGATAGCGCCCGCGGGTGGGGATCTTGATGTCGGCATTGGTGAGCAGGAACTCGCCAAGCGTGGGGTCGAGGGTGAATCCATGTACACCCTGTCCCGCGGTGTACACCAGCATCGTGCTCGAACCGTAGATCACGTAGCCCGCAACGACCTGACGGCGTCCCGGCTGCAGCATGTCTTCCATGTCGCCGCGAACCCCACGGGTGATTTTCTTGAGTACGGAAAAGATCGTGCCCACGGGTACGTTTACATCGATGTTCGACGAGCCGTCGAGCGGGTCGAAGAGCAGCACGTACTTCCCGCACTTGAACTCGGCCGGGATTGGAATGATGTCCGGATCTTCCTCCGACGCCATCGCGGCCAGCCGGCCACCGTGGTCCATGGCCTTGATGATGGTCTCGTTCGCAAACACATCGAGTTTCTGCTGAATCTCGCCCTGCACGTTCTCCGTCTCGAGCGCGCCGAGGATATCGACCAGACCGGCCCGCCGGACCTTGTTCGCGATCATCTTGGCGGCGAGTGCGACGTCGTACAGAATCCCCGAGAGCTCGCCGGTCGCCTCGGGGAACTGCCGCTCCATTTCGATGATGAAGCGCTCGATGGTGACGACCGATGTGTCGGTGTGCTTGACCACGGATGGACGTCCTCGATTGGGGGATCGGCGTTTGATGCGCACCATCACGCGGCGACCTGCCATGGATCGACTTCGAGACCAGATTCTCGCGCCGCGCGATCTGGCGCTCCCGGGCGAGGAACGATCCGGGAGTGCGCGGCCGGTCTCAAACTGCGGTAGGTAGCAAAACTCGTGCAAGGGCAATTCCGCTGACACGCGCGGCGTGGGCCGCACCGGCGTGCCGCGCCGGTCGCCGGGGTACGCACCCGGCGTGTCTACCGCACCGATCGGATTCGCAACTCCCACGACGCCTCGTCGGTGCGAATGCGGAGCGTTTTCCCATCGGTGCTCACCACAACGGTCCCGTCCTGGTCCGTGCGCAGCAGTTCCACCTGCCGCCGTTGCAGATCGTGCATCACCTGCGCGCTGGGATGGCCGTAGCTGTTGTCGGCGCCGACGCTCACCAGCGCCACGCGCGGGTGAACAGCATCGAGAAACGGTGCCGTGCTGCTGGTGATGCTGCCGTGGTGACCCACCTTCAGCACGTCCGCGTGTATTTCGTCGCCGAAGCGATCGAGTATCCGGGACTCCTCGGCACGCTCGGCATCGCCGGTGAGGAGCACACGGGCGCCTCGGTACTCGGCCATGACCACCACGCTGGCTTCGTTGGGATCCCGAGCCCGTGCGGCGGTGATCGAATCCGGACCCAGAATCCGCAGGCGCACGCCGTCGACCGTGAGGCTGTCGCCGGTCCGGGCAAGGCGCCAGGCGACATGCGCGGCCCGGGTGCGCGTCAGCAGCGAGTCATAGACGTCGCTCGGGTACACCACACCGCCATCGTAGACTGCCGCTACCGACGTCAGGCGCAGCAGACTCGCCGCCCCGCCGATGTGATCGCTGTGCGGATGCGTGAGCACCAGCGCCGCCACGTCTCCGCCGCGCCGCCGGAGGTAGGGGGCGACAATCCGCGCGCCCGCGTCGCCGTTCCGCCATGCGTCCCCCGCGTCCACCACGATCCATCGCCCGGCGGGTGTTCGCAGCGCGATGGCGTCCCCCTGTCCGACGTCGATCATGTGCACCTCGAGCCGCGTCCCTGACGGGGCCAGCAAGGGCCACCATAGCGCCGTAGCCACTGCGCCAATGCCCGCAAGCGCCGGTCTCGCCCACCGCCGGGCTGCGCAGGTCGTGATCAGGGCGCCGGCCGCAACCGCCATCAGTGCCGCGGTGAAGGCGCTTGGCATCACGTCCAGCGCCGCTCCCGGGACGGACGCACCCCAGGCGGCCACGCGCGAGATGGCAGCCAGCAGCACGCCCGTGCCGCCGGCCACGAACCGCGCCACCGGGCGCACCGGGAAGCAGAGCAGCGACACGAACAGCGCGGGCTGCGCGAGGCCGAACAGCGGGGCCGCCGCCAGGTTGGTGATCGGCGCGGCCAGGCTCACCCGTCCGAAGTGCCAGGCGACGATCGGCGCCGTGACCGCGCTGGCCACGACGGTCGCGAGCATCTCGCGCATCGCGCGCAGCGTCCAGGCGGGTGCTTTGGGGAAGGACAGGCGCCGGAACAGCGCACCACTGGCGATCAGTCCCGCCATGCCCACGCTGCTGAGCTGGTACCCCACTTCGCGCACCGCCCTCGGATCGAGCAGCGGAACCGCCGCGCCTAACGCGAGCAGCGCCCACGGTGAGGTGGGACGCTGCAGCCGCCGGGCCGCGACCACGGCCGCATACATCGCGCCGGCCCGCACCGCGGGCGCCGGCGCCCCCACGAACAGCACGAAGCACGCGGTGACCACCACCGCCGCCACCTCGGCCCGCCGGACACCCGCGCCCAGCAGCAGCGCCGCAAGGGCCACCGCTTCCGCCAGAATCCCGACGTGCAGACCCGAGACCGAGAGCATGTGGATAATCCCGGCGTCGGCGAACTGGCGACGTACCTCAGGCGCGATGTCGTGTTCGTCGGCGATCAGGAGCGCCCGCGCCAGTGGCGCCTGAGCTCCGTAGATCTCGTCGATGGTCCGTCCGGTGCGCGCCCGCCATTTCGCCAGCACCCCGGGCTGGGCGCGAACGGCAATCCGGGCACCGGTGAACGTGACCATGCCGCCATCGCGTCGGCTCTCGCCGTGCACGTCCACCAACGCACCCGCGACCGCGTGTCCTGAATCGACACCCACCCGCACCGGCACGCGGCATCCCGCTCCCAGCGCCACGCCCCGCGCGTTGCGGCGCGGCCGCACGTCCTCACCGAGGCGAACGCGCGCCGCCCCGCTTGCCGCGATGGCACGCGCACATCGCTCGTCCGCGCGCCCCGAGAAGTGGGCCAGCGCTACCGCGGCCACCACCAGCACCCCCAACACCGACGGCGTCGCCTGACGGCGCTGCACGCCCGCGGCAAAGAGCGCGATGGCGCACCCGGCCCCCAGCAGCACCGCGCCGCCGAACCCCATCAGGAGCCCGGCGGCGACGGCAAGGTACGCCAGTGTGACGAGTGGCACGGCCTCTCCTAGCCCACGCCACCTCCGATCGCGATGAAGCCCTCCGGACCGTGGCGAGGATTCCGTTGAACTCGGCGCATGGCCTCGAGGACCAGCACCGCGATCTCGGCTCGGGCCTGTTCCTGCGACAACGACACCCGCGTGACCGCCGGCCCAACCCCGCTACCCGAGATGTATCTGGGCCGAGCTTTGTTCAGCGCATGCGTCACGACGTCATCGTGACATTGCTCACAGGAGCAAAAACCCGCCTCCATATGGCGCAACTGCTCGAAGACGTCGGCTACCGCCTCTTCGAGGGCGTTCTTCATCGGAATTCCATAGGAGTTGGGCAGACCGGTAGGGTTGCTGACACACTACAGACGGTCGGATGGCGCTCCAAGTAAGCACCCTCTCACGCGCCCGTGCCCGGCGGGTCACACCTACTCGAAAGGGACGCCCTGGCTAGCCCGCGAGAGGAAGGGAAAACCGTTCGGTTACAGGGACACCGGTAAAGGTGGACCCGGTGGTGCCGCTCAGCTCGACCCGCAGGTACGCCCCTACCATCGACTCGTCGCCTGGGACAAGCACTGTCCTGAAGTCGCGCGTCCGAGCCTGGAGCAGCTCGCCGCGCCGCGCCGCCCGCTCCACCAGCACCTCGCGCCGCTCGCCTAACAACCGCAGGTTGTGCTCACGCGAGATGCTCCGTACCAGCGCGATCAGCCGCTGCAGTCGGTCCGACGCCTGGTCGTCGGGAACGGTCTCTGCGGCCGGCATGCGGGTCGCGGGCGTGCCCTCGCGAGGCGAAAACCTGAACGTGAAGGCGTCGTCGAACCCCACCTCACGAACCGCATCCAGGGTCTCATCGAAGTCCTCCTCGGTCTCACCCGGAAATCCTGCGATCACGTCGGTGGTGAGACTCAAGCCGGGAATCGCGGCTCGCAACCGTCGAACCACGTCCATGTATCCGTCTCGCGTATAGCGTCGAAGCATCCGCTTCAGAACCCGACTCGACCCGGACTGCATGGGCAGATGCACGTGTTCGCAGACCGCCGCGACCGTGGCCATCGACTCCACCACCCGCTCGGTGAAATCGCAGGGGTGCGGACTCGTGAACCTCACCCGCCGGATGCCTGGCACCGAGCCGACCGCCCGCAGCAGATCGGCAAAGTCGTACGCCCCGTCGTGATAGGAGTTGACGGTCTGGCCCAGCAGCACCACCTCGGTCATCGCGTCGGCCGCGACCGCCTCTACTTCCCGCACCACATCGGCGAGGCGGCGGCTCCGTTCCGGACCTCGCGTGGTGGGAACGATGCAGTAGGTGCACCGATAGTCGCATCCGCGTTGCACCGGGATCCAGGCCTTCACCCGGTCGAACCGGCGGGGGATAAAGTCCTCGTAGTGCTCCTCCAGGTCGAACGCGGTCTCCAGAGCGCGCTCACCCGCGCGCGCCCGCTCCAGCAACTCCGGGAGGGCGCGATATCCGTCGGGACCGATCACGAGACTCACGAACCGGGCGCGGTCGAGGAGCGACTGGCCAAGCCGCTGCGCCATGCACCCCAGAACGCCGACCACGGCGTGGGGCCGCATCTGTCCCTTCAGCTCGCCCAGGCGGCCCAGCACGCGTTGCTCGGCGTGATCGCGAATGGCGCAGGTATTGAGCAGGATGACGTCCGCATCAGCGGCCGCCTCGGCCGCGACGTAGCCTTCGGCCAAGAGCTTTCCGAGAATCAACTCGGAGTCGCTCACGTTCATCTGGCAACCATACGTCTCGACAAAAACGCTTCCGCGGGGACCGCTCATGGCCCAAAGCTCGCCGGCGTAGAGACGGCCAGCAATTGCCCGGGCGTGCCGGCCAGCCGCGTTCGGACTCGAGCCCCCCGGGGAAAACGCCGGTCTGCCATGGTGACCGTGAGGTAGTCGCCCGTGAGGCCCTCGCGTCGTTCGCCCCGCACTACAATCACGTCCGCGCTCCCGCCAATCCGACCCTGACGATAGCGGACCCCGAGGTTCGCTCCGAGTTGCCGCAGCTCCCGGGCCCGCTGGTGCGCCACTTCAGGACGCACCTGATCCTGGAGTCGCGTTGCGGCCGTGCCGGGACGGGCCGAGAACGGGAAGACATGCAGGTACGTGAAGGGAAGCGCGCGAATGAGATCGAGCGTCGCCTGATGATCGCCATCGGTTTCCCCTGGAAATCCCGCGATCACGTCGGCGCCGAGTGCAAACACAGTCTTCCGGGACACCAGGCGCTCCACGGCGCGCGCGTAGCTGCTTGCGGAGTACCAGTGCCGACCCATCCGTTTGAGAATGCGGTCGGCGCCGGATTGCAGGGGCGCGTGAAGATGCGGCGTCAGGTTCTCCGGGCTATCGAAGAGCACGGCGAGTTCGTCGTCCACCTCGGTGGCTTCGACGGATGACAGGCGGAAGCGCGCGCCGCGCACCGAGGACACCAGTCGCCCCACCAGCGCGCCGAGCGTGGTACCGATGTCGTGCCCGTAGGTGCCGATGTGCACGCCGGTGAGCACGATCTCGCAATGGCGCTCGGCGAGCGCGCCGGCTTCCCGCACCAGCTCTTCTGGCGGCCGCGATCGATTGGCCCCCCGCGCGATGGTCGTGGCGCAGAAGGTACAATGTTCGTCGCAGCCGGTTTGCACCCGGAGAAGCGCCCGTGTTCCCGTTTGCCCTCCAAGCAAGGGCGACCCCGGAACCGCGACTCCGACCGCCCGCGCGACCCCGTCGAGGTCGTCGCCGGGAACGACGTGCTCCACGGACGGCAGCGCGCTCAGTGCCCCGTTGTCGAGCGCCGCCGCGCAACCCATGACCACGGTGCGCAGATTCGGATTGTGTCTCGCCGCGCGACGCACGCTCTTGCGCAGATCCGCTTCCGCTTCCGCCGTTACCGCACAACTGTTGAAGACCGCAACATCGGCCGCCGCGGGATCGCCGACGACGATCGCGCCACCGTGCTCCACGATCGCGCGCAACCGCTCTGTGTCGTACTGATTCGCGCGGCACCCGAATGTCTCGAGGTAGATCTTCACGCCGGCTCTCCGACGCGCCCGGGAGGTCCGGGTTCGAAGGGCATCAGCACGTGGAATGCGCTTCCGCGACCCTCCTCGGACTGTACCCAGATTCGTCCGCCGTGCGCTTCGACAGCCAGGCGGCAGAACGCAAGCCCGAGTCCGGACCCTCGCACCGGCGCCTCGTTCGGCCTCGGCAACCGATGGAAGGTCCGAAAAATGACTTCGTGGTACTCGGGCGCGATCCCTTCGCCATTGTCCGCCACGGTGAACAGCACGCCGCGACGGTCGTCGCGCGCCTTCAGTCGCAGCCGAACCGGCGCGGGACAATGCCGGATGGCATTCTCGAAGAGATTCGCGAAGACGCGACGGAGGAGCGCCCGGTCGCCGTGGAAGGCCCGCGCTTCGGGGACGACGTCCACACGTACGTCGACCTGCTCCTGACGGAAGCGATAGGCGAAATCGCGGACCATCTCCTGGAGGAAATTGGCCGGGACAATCACTTCGGGGCTCAGGGCCAACGTGGTGGACTCGATGCGCCAGACCTGCAGCAGGTCGTCGATGAGTTCGAGCAGCTGATCTCCCATCGCGCGCATGTCCTCGACGGCTCGCTTCTGAACGTCTCCCAACCTGCCCAGGTCGCCATCACCCAGCATCTCCAGAGTCGCCAGCACGCTGGTGAGCGGCGTCTTGAGGTCGTGCACGATCATCTTCATCAGATCGTCGCGTACCTTCTTGAGTTCGCGCAGCCGTCGGGCGCTCTCGTCGAGGGCATCGGTGGAGAGCTTGAGCCGCAGCAGGGCCCGAACCCGCGTCCCCAGCAGCGCTCGGTCGTGTTGCATGTCGAGCGCGTCATCCGCCCCGGCCTCCACGGCACGCGCGTGCCCGGCCGCGTCGGGCCGCGCGGTCAGGATCAGCACGGGGAGCCGCGCCGTACGGGGATCGTCCTTCAGCTGGCGACAGATGTCGAGCCCAGACACCGGGGTGCCCGTGCTGTCCGGAGCACCCTCCTCCTCGACGATGCACAGATCCGGGCGTTGCGATGCGGCGGTGTCGACCACCCGGCTCGCATCGACGGTGGTCAGCGCGCGACATCGCAGGGCATCGAGTTCGGCGGCGATTCGCGAGGCGGCGAGCGTCGCCGGCGCGACGACGAGTACGAGCGGCCGATCAGAGCGCGCCGGCGTCAGCCGTTCAGGACGCGCCGCCGTCATGTGAGGTCACGGTCGGATGGTGAGAGCCACGCTCACGATCCACGCGTGTTCGCTGACGTCACTCACGGTGCCACGCGTGGCGCGCTCCAGCGCAAGGTCCGCGACCGCTCGCGGGCCGGACAACGGGAGGCTCACGCCCCCCGAGTAGATGTGCTCCGACACGTTGACGCCTGTGGAGGAGAACGGTAGCTGGCGCGAGCGAAAACCGAGGTAGAACGTCGCCGGGACGGCGCCGCTGTGCGGACTGGTGAGCTCCGTCCCGACGTCGTATTCCCAGGTGTCGCGGGTCACGAGCGACGACGAGGACAGCGCCGACATCCGGGACCAGGTGGTTCGCTCCGCGCCGACGGCGATACTCGCGCCGGGCAGGCCGTCGAAACGCAGGCCGAATCCAACCCGGTTCGGCACCTTGGCCGACGCAATGACGGAATCGGCCAGCCGCATCTCAAACGTGCCTCCCGAGCGCGCCGACCCCGCCACCGCCAGGTTCCGGCTCGGTCTCCAGGTAGCGCCGAGCGAGACACCGGTGCCCTGGTATCCCAGGGTGAGGAGGCGATCGATCGAGCCGTACCGGAGACTGTCGTCGAACGTCCGCTGCAGCTGGAGTCGATTCTCTCCGGCATAGGCGTGGAGGCCAAGACCAACGGCGAACCAGGTCGAGACAGACACTGATGCCGCCAACCGGATGTCGTTGATGGCGCCGTTCGATTGCACGAACTCGGAGAAGCCCACCGAATCGGATCCCAGTATCTCTCCGCCACGCACGCGCGTGGCCCATGTTCGGTCCAGGAACGTGGACGACGACAACGAGACGACCGTCCTGGGACCGATCTGCGCGGCCGCAGCGATCATCGGAAACCGGATGGTGGTGGTCTTGTCGGAACTGCCTCCGCTCGCGACCGACCGCAGCTCCGGATCGTACTGGATGTACAGCCCACCGCGTCCCCACGCCAGCAGGCTCGAGGGATTACGCGGCGACGCAAAGTCGAATTCGGCGAACGCGGCGCCGCCTGCGGCCGCTCTGGTGCTCGCGCCGCCGGCCGGATAGCCGAACCCCTGTGTGCTGATCGCTCCCTGCCCCTGAACGGTCGCGACCGCGAGCACGAGAGAACCTAACGAGAGAATCCCGATGCGCATCAGGGTACCCCGAAGATGACCTGCGGTGAGTAGCTCACCCGCAGGCGCGGGCGCAGCCCCGGGGGAGCCGCCGTGGAATAGAAGACGACGAATCGCGGCGCGAGCCCTTCGCCGGGCGTGCGCAGTACGACGGCCCGCTGTGATTGGACGGCGATCGGCAGCGCCCATGTCCGCAGGGCATTGACCACCTCGAGGTTGACGGCGCCGCTGTCGGCCGGCGCCACCTGGACGGTGTCGAAGAGTACGGTGGCCGGGGCAAGCAACAGGGCGGATTTCTGGAGATCGATGACATCCGTCCCGGCAGTCACCAGTTGCGGATACAGCGTGATCAGTGGGTTGTCCGGAAAATCCCGGTTGGGATACTGCGTCAGCTCGAGCGTCGCCCGCAGAACGGTGGACGAGTCCTGAATGTGCTTGGGGATGACGAAGCTGAGGTACGCACGACGTCCGGGAATGCCTCCGATCGGCAGGTACGGGCCGGCCGGCGGCGGCGGCGCTTTCACCACCAGCAGGTAGTCGGCGTAGTCCAGCGCGATCGTCTTGTTCCCCGGTGCCAGGGACACCGGCGTATTGGTGACCACCCCGACGGCGGTATCCGCGCTCCCGTCGTACTTGATCGTCGGCGGCGTGCCGCCTTCGCTCGACACAATCTGCAGCATCAGCGGATCGGGGCTGCTCGCGCGCAGTCCGAGACGCACGCGGTTCCGATCGACGACTCCACCCATGACGAAGGCGCTGTCGAGTCGAATGGTAATCGAATCTCCGATCTGGCTCGTGTCGAAGGTGACGCTGGTGATCAGTCGGTCGGGACGAAACAGCGGCAGTTCCAGCGACGTCAGCGTATCGGGTTCGATCGTGTCGACGTTGAACACGTCTATGGTGACCGGCGCCGAAAGAAGCGAGTTCGCCTTGTCGATGTGCAGCACCAGATACGCGCTGTCGATCGCTTCGACCGCCGAATCGCCGAAGTCGGTCGTGAAGAACGCGAACAGCGAGTCGAACCGGAGCACGGCGCGCGTGTCGAGCGTGTCACCGCGGGCGCCCAGGACAAGTGAGGGCTCGCTCCCGAACGGCGGATAGCCGTTCAACGACGTGTCCATGTCCACCGCGTCGAAGACGGTGTCGAACACCGACACGTTCTGCTCCGGACAGAGGATCGGGCAGGCTGCGCCCCCCTCCACATCCTCGTTGCACGCGCCGAGCGCCGCGCTCACGCCCAGCGCCGCAAGCACGAACCAGCCACGCCTACGCAAGGCGGGTCACCGTGCCGTCCACGTCGAAGCTGTCCACGATCGCCATGATGACGGCATCGACTGGCCGATCCCTGGTAATCGGCGTAAGACGCGCGGAACTGCCGCTCGCGTACAGGACCACCTCCCCGGTTCCGGCCCCCACAGCATCCACCGCGACCACGTACCCACCCTCGCGTTCCAGCGTAGTCGCCAGGTTCTCGACCACCAGCAACTTCAGCGATTCGAGTGACGCATCCTTGCGCGTCGAGACCACCGTCCCCACCACCCGTCCCAGCCTCATGGGTGCACCAGCGACGCTGGCGTGAACGGCTGCGCGAGCAGCTCGCGCAGCGACCAGCGGGCGCGCTTCCCCCCTGCCGTCACGCTGAGTACCGTGAGGCCCGGCGCGAATTCGACCAGCGCCTGACGGCACAGACCACACGGTGGCGTGGGCTCTGTCGCCTCGGACGCGACCACCAGCAGCTGGAACTCGCGGTGTCCCGCCGCCACCGCCGCAGCCAGCGCCGAGCGCTCGGCACAGATGCCGGCCGGAAACGCCGAGTTCTCCACGTTGCACCCGACCGAAATTGCCCCGTCGGCGCTCTGCAACGCTGCCCCGACGCGGAACCCCGAATACGGCGCGTACGCGCGAACCATTGCCCCAAACGCCGCGGCGGATACCACCCCGGCGTCGCCCCCTTCCGTCACGCGAGAATCTCCGAGAGAAATGACGTGCCCCGCCCGCGGAACCCGATCCCGAACCATTCGGCGATGGTCGCGCCAAGATCGGAGAATGTCGGACGCTCGCCAATCCCGCACGACCTCAACAACGCCCCGGTTACCAGCACGGGCACGCGCTCGCGCGCATGATCCGTGGAACGGGTTGTCGGATCGTTGCCGTGATCGGCAGTGATGGCAAACAGATCGCCCTCGCGAAGTTCTCGAAGAAGCGTCGGCAACGACGCATCGAATTGCCGCAGCGCCCCATAGAACCCCGGGATGTCGTTTCTGTGCCCGAATTGCTGGTCGAAATCTACAAGGTTCGCGAGGAGGAACCCACTCTCGCCGCTGGAGAGCCACGATCCGATGGCGGCGATTCCCTCGGCGTTGTCCACGGTGTGACGAGACGAGAGGCCCCGCCCGGCAAACAGATCGTCGACCTTTCCCACCCCACTTCGCGCGATTCCCTCGGCCGCCAGCATGTCGAGCAGCGTCTCCCCGGGCGGCGCAATCGAGAAGTCCCGCCGCCCCGCCGTCCGTCGATACTGGCCGACCGAGCCCACGAACGGCCGCGCGATCACCCGCGAGACGTTATGCGGAGGCACCAGCATCTCTCGGGCGACGGCGCAGGCTGCGTATAGCTCCCCGAGCGGAATGACGGCCTCGTGCGCCGCGACCTGAAAGACCGAATCGGCTGACGTGTACACGATCCACGACCCGGTCCGCGCCTGCGCCTCCGCATAACGATCAATGATGTCGGTACCGCTTGCCGCGACGTTTCCGAGTATCCCACGCCCGGTTCGTCGGCTGAACTCCTCGACCAGCTCGGCCGGGAAACCGTCTGGATAGGTCGGGAACGGCCGATCCAGGTGGAGCCCCATCAGTTCCCAGTGTCCCGTGGTACTGTCTTTCCCCGCCGACGCCGGCTGAAGAGTACCCCAGGCAGCCTGAGGCGTCACATCGTCGCGCACTCCGCGCAGCGACGCGATACGGCCGAGTCCGAGCCGCTCCAGATTGGGCAGTTCGGCGCCTCCAACCGCCTCCGCCAAGTGGCCGAGCGTGTTGCTGTCCTCATCTCCGTACGCACGCGCGTCATCGGCGGCGCCCGCCCCAACGCCATCCAGCACGATGAGTGCTGCACGCCGGGAACTTCCTTCACCGGGTTTCTGGCCTCTGGCCCGTGGCCTCTGGCCGGTGGCCTCCTTCACAGATAGATGCGCGGCACACGCAGGCGCAGCCCCACCAGCAACTCGTACGGAGACAGCTCGACGTGCCGCGCCACTTCATTGATGTCGAGTTGCTGGTCGCCATCGCTGCCCAGCAAGGTAGCGATGTCGCCAGCTTCGCACGCGACATCGGTGACGTCCACCATCGTCATGTCCATGTTGACGAGGCCCACAACGGGGACACGCGCGCCACGCACCAGCACGACGCCTCGATTGCTGAATGCCCGACGGAAACCGTCGGCGTATCCCGCTGCGATGGTCGCAACGCGACGACGTCCCGTGGTACGATACGTCCCCGAATAGCTGACCGTCTCTCCCTCCGGCACGCCGCGTACCTCGAGCACCCGAGCCCGGAAATGCGCGACCGGTCGCGGAACCAAACCCGATCCGCGTCCACCTCCCACGCCATAGAGAAAGACGCCTGGACGCACCAGGTCCCAGGGTGAGGGCGTCTGCCGCTCGATGGCGGCGCTACCTTCGACATGCAGGTATCGGGGCCGGGCCGGCAGCCTGGCCAGTGCCTCTCTGAAGCGATTCTGCTGCCGTTCCATCGAACCGTCGCCCGCGTCCGGTGAATGCAGGTGCGTCATGGCGCCCTCGGGAGGATGCGCCCGCACGAGATCCGCCACTTCCCCGATGCGATCCCACGGAATCCCCGAACGGTTCATTCCGGTGTCGATCGACAAGTGCCAGGCCGCGCCACCGGCGCGCGTCCATGCCCCGATCGAATCGGGAAAGCCCAGCGTTGGTGTGAGGCGCAGAGACATGGCCGTGTCGAAGTCCCACGGCAGCAGCGGGGAAACAACGAGTATCGGTCGCTCCATTCCCGCCCGCCGAATCTCCGCTCCCTCCGCCAGCGTGGCCACGCCGTATCCCCACGGATCGAGCCCTTCCAGTTCCCGAATGACTGGCAGCACACCCAGGCCATAGGCGTCCGCCTTGACCATGGGAAGGAGGGGCCTGCCACCGCGCGCGGCGAGCATGGCCGCATTCTGCTTCAGCGCGCCAAGATCGACCTCGATCCAGGCGCGCCGCTTTTCAGGCTGCATTGACGTGGGAATTGCGAGGGGCATAGTATACCCGACCCGAGGAGCCTATGCAAGCTAAGGCCACACTTGAAGATACGCTCGCGCTCATGCGCGATCTTCGCAGCCGCTGCGAGTGGGATGCCGCGCAAACGCACGACTCGCTGCGGCCCTATCTCATCGAGGAGGCAAACGAACTCGATGAGGCCATCCGGGACGCCGACGACGGCGCCATGCGTGAAGAGCTCGGCGACGTACTGCTCCAGGTACTCTTCCATTCCGTGGTCGCCGAAGAACGCGGCGCGTTCGACATCGGCCAGGTGGCCGGCGGCCTGATCGCCAAGATGCGTCGGCGGCACCCCCACCTCTACAGCGGCTCGGTGCGCGAGCCCTGGGAACGCATGAAGGCGAGTACGCGCACGTCGATCGAGGCGGGCCTGCCGGCGGGCCTGCCATCGTTGCATCGGGCGCATCGCCTGCAGGATCGCGCCGCCGGCGTGGGATTCGATTGGAGCGACGTGAGTGGACCCGCGGACAAGGTGGAAGAGGAACTCCGGGAAGTACGCGCACACTTGCCGGCGACTCCACCGGAGGCACCGGCGTACGCATCCACACAGGCCGAGCCGCGAGGAGAACTCGAGGCCGAGCTGGGCGACCTGCTATTCGCGGTAGTGAATCTGTGCCGAAAGGCCGGCGTGCACGCTGCGATCGCTCTCGATCGCGCGAACGCGAAATTCGCTCGCCGCTTCGGCGCGGTGGAGCGGCTCGCTGCCGAGCGCGGGATCGACGTGTCGGCCGGGGGGCTCAGCGTCCTGGACGCGCTCTGGGATGAGGTGAAGGCCCTCGAACGTCAAGGCGGTTGAAGCAGCGGTCGGTTCCATCGACGCTGCTGGCCCATGACCGGCCGTTGCCGGGCCGAGGCGGCAACACCTGACTCGGGCGGGAGCGTTGTTTCCGTATCTCGAGCCTCGAGGTCGCGCGATGTGAGCGACTAGGCGCCGGGGCTTCGGCGGTCTCCCATCTCGAACTTCCCCGGACCCAGGAAATTGGGGCGGGCCAGTCCGTCGGCATCGTCGTAGAAACGGATCGATCCCGGAGCCATCATCTTCGTCAACAGAATGATCTGCGCCGCGTGTCCGGAGAAATGCTCCACGACGTGGTACAGCGCTTCGAATACGGTGGTGTCACGTCCCTGGATCGTTCGTCGCTCCACCAGCTCGCTCGGCATGAGCCCGCGAATGACGGCATCCGCTTCGCGCATCGTCGCGTCGAGCATCGTGAGCATCTCGGGGGCCCCGGCCCCGCCCCTCGCCGCAAATTCCATGTCGCGTTTCCGGACGTCCGGTACGCCACCCACACCACTGACAATCCACTGTCGCACGTTGCCGGACAGGTGGAGCAGCAGATTCCCCGCGCTGTTGCTTTGCTCGTTAGGCCTCCACCACAAGCGGTCGGCGGGCAGCGCCTCCACGGCCGAGCGGATCTTGGCGGGATACTCCGTCACCAGGTAGTAGCGCGTACGCTGGAGAAACGAACCGGCGATGGACATGGAAGGGAAAGGCAGGTTTCAGGTATCTGTCATCAGCAGTCAGCGGTCAGCGGTCAGCGGTCAGTCGAGCGCTGATGGCTGATCGCTGACGGCAGACCCTTGCATCTCTACGGCCTCAACCGGTTCATCATGCGCGGGAATGCCACGCATTCGCGAATATGCGGCGTGCCGCAGACCCAGGCGACGGTGCGCTCCAGACCGAGCCCGAACCCCGAATGGACGAACGTGCCGTAGCGGCGCAGGTCCAGATACCATCCGTATGCGTCGAACGGGAGCCCTTCCTCACGAATTCGGGCCACGAGGGTGTCATAGTCGTCCTCGCGTTGCGAACCTCCGATGATCTCGCCGTATCCTTCGGGGGCCAGGCAATCATCACAGAGCACGGTTCGGGGATCCGCGGGGTTCACCTTCATGTAGAACGCCTTCGCTTCCCGGGGATAGTTGCAGACGAACACCGGTGTCTCGTGATCCTCCACCAGCAGCGATTCGTCTTCCGCGCCCAGGTCCTGTCCCCACTCGATGGCGCTCCCCTTCCGCTTCAGGATCTTCACCGCCTCGGTGTACTCCACCCGCGGGAACGGCGGTCGTACACGCTCCAGCTTCTCCGTGTCTCGCTCCAGCACCCGGAGTTCTTCGCGTCGTCGGGCGAGAGCCCGCTCCACGATGTAGGCGAGCAGATCTTCCTGAAGGCGCATATTGTCATTCGTGTCGTAAAACGCCATCTCCGGCTCGATCATCCAGAACTCGGTCAGGTGGCGGCGGGTCTTCGACTTCTCGGCACGGAAGGTCGGCCCGAAGGTGTAGATGCACCCCAGCGCCGCAGCCGCTGCCTCGCCATAGAGCTGGCCGGTCTGCGCGAGGTAGGCAAAGCCCTCGTCGAAGTACTCGGTCTGAAACAGCCCGCTTCGCTCACCGATTGCGGCGGTAAGGATCGGAGTATCCACATGGACGAAACCACGCTGGTAGAAGAAGTCGTGGATCGCCTGCTCGATCTCATGGCGCACGCGGAGGATCGCCACCTGGCGGGGCGATCGGATCCAGAGGTGGCGATTGTCCAGCAGGAAGTCGATCCCGTGTTCCTTCGGCTGGATCGGGTAGTCCACCGGACTCGCACCCAGGACCTCGAGGTTGGTGATCCCCATCTCAAATCCGCCGGGCGCTCGCGCGTCGGCCCGGACCAGTCCCGTGACCGCGACGCAGGTCTCCTGTGTCAGCGCCGAAAATCGTGCCCAGGCCTCAGGGGACGCGTCATTCTTCATCAGCACACCCTGCAGCAGGCCGGTGCCATCGCGCAGCACCAGAAACGCTACCTTTCCCGAGGAGCGCACGTGCGTTACCCATCCGCGCACGGTGATCGTGGCGCCGACATGGGCCGGCAAGTCAGATACGTGGGAAAACGGCTGCGACACGGGTCGTGGCCAGGCGAAAAAGGGAGTGAAGGGCCGTAAGCTATGAGAGCCCTCTATGTGCTGCAACTTCAACGACTAGTACCGCTTCGACCCGGCGCCACACATTCTGATAGCTCCAGGTGGGTCGACGAATCGTCGCGAATCCATTCCAACGGCAACACGATTTGAATCTCCAGACCCGACTCCACGCCGGCATCATCGCAATTGCGGTCGTCCTCGTGGCGCCGCTTGTGCTGTCGCTCCAGTCGCTCCAGCGGCTCCAGGGCCAGACCATCGAGCTCCGCGACCATGAGTATGCGGCCACGCTGCTGGTGGGGCGGATGCGCCAGGTGGACGATGAGCTGGTCCAGAACAACAAGTTGCTGACGGTCGTCCCGAGCGACACCGAGCTCCGGCTCTTCATCGACGGACTCTCGACGCTCCTGGTGCAGTCCGATTCCCTCCAGCGGCTCACCGAAGGTTCTCCCCTGTCGCGCCTGCACCCGGCGGTGTCGCGGCTCCAGGAGCAGGCGCCGCATGCCTATTCCCTGTGGCGCGGCGGACGCGTTTCGGCCGCCGACTCCATCGTGGACCTGGTCATGGCGCCTGCCCTGCGGGACATCGCGCGCATGATCGAGAACACCGAGCTCGCTCTGCAGCAGCGAACGTCCGATCGCGTGCAGGAGTTTGCCGACGAGACGATACAGGCGCGATTGGTAGCCATCGCTGCGCTGGCGATGGCCATCCTCCTTGCCTTCGGGATCGCCCTCTGGCTGAGTCGGTCGATCAACACGCCGATGCGGGAGCTCGAGGCTGGTATGCGCGCGGTGGCGGAAGGCCATTTCAGCCGCCCCCTTGCAATCACCGGCGACCGGAGCGACGAATTCGGAAGGCTGGCCGAGAGCTTCCGATCCATGGCACAACAGCTTCAGGAGCTCGACCGGCTGAAGGCCGAGTTTGTGTCGGTAGCATCGCACGAGCTCAAGACGCCGGTAAACGTCATGCTGGGGTACCTGCAGCTGCTACAGGAAAACGTGTACGGCGAGTTGACGCCCAAACAGCGCGAGATCTGCGACACCCTCACGTCGCAGACGCAGTTGCTGTCGCGACTCGTACGCCAACTGCTCGATGTCAGCCGGTTCGACGCGGGCGGGGGCAAGCTCGACGTCCGGCCGTTCGTGCTCGAGGATTTCCTCTCCGATCTGGAGCGTGCGTTCCGCGTGCTCGCCCTCCAGCGCGACGTCGCCTTCGAGGTACGCCGGGAGCTCGACCTCCCGCACGAGGTGTCCTGGGATGCCGAACGCATCAACGAGGTCCTCGGCAACCTCCTCTCGAACGCGTTCAAGTTCACGGCGCGGGGTGGGCGCGTGGCACTCAGCGTTTCGCGCGTCGGCGACGAGGTCAGCATGCGAGTGCGTGACACTGGCGCTGGCATTCCGGCCGAGCAGCTGCCGCACATCTTCGAGAAGTTCTATCAGGCGGACACCAACACGCCCACCGCATTGCGCGGCACCGGGCTTGGCCTCGCCATCGCCAAGAGTATCGTCACAGAGCACGGCGGCAGCATCGCCGTCGAGAGCAGCGTCGGAGTTGGTACCACGTTCATCATTCGACTTCCCATCCGTGTGGTACGGCGCGTCATCAGCGCGGCCAGATCCGACCCGTCCCTGAGCCCTGGCGGCCCGGCTCACGCAGGCGACACCACCGGCGCCGGAGCGGCTGCGTGATGCGGCGCCTCACGCTCCTCGTGGCGACGGTCGCGGTCGCCTGCAGTCGGCCGCTGCCGCCTCCTCCGCCGGTCCCCGTGGTCGTGCTCGATCCGCCGACTGTGGTTTCCCCCTGGCCCGCGGTGCTGGCCAATGCCCGCCGTGCCGCCGCGTCAGGCCGATTCGCCGACGCCGATCGCATTCTCGCCGAATTCGCGGTGCAAAACGCCGGAACCGCAGAAGGCGCCGACGCGGATTTCTGGCGCGCGTTGTTCCGGGCCGACCCACTCAACAAGGAAGTGAACGTACGCGACCAGCTCGCCGCGTTCGATACCTATCTGAATGGCGGTCCCACCATGCCCCGTTACGGCGAGGCGGAGATCCTCCGTCGGATGGTGGAGGTCATCGATTCAACGCGTGCGACGGTGGTGGCGGTGCGCGCTGCCGCCGACGCTCGCGACCAGGCCAAGCAGGATGAAGTGAAGCGCCTGTCCGACGAACTCGAGAAGGCGCTGAGCGAACTGGAGCGCATCAAGCGCCGTCTCATGCCCAAGCCGGAAACGAAGAAGCCCCCGCTCTAGCCGCCACCGGACCGGGGGGTTATCCGACGCGGAAGAGCTCCATGGCGCGTGCGTAGCGCTCACCCAGCACGCGACGCAGTCCGGAATGCTCCGGCCGTGTGAGGTCGGGATCGGCCCCAATCAAACGCTCGGCGGTCGCGCGTGCCTGCACGTTCAGCGCCTCATCCCGGAACGGATCGGCTACCCGGAACACGGGACGTCCGCTCTGACGCTCCCCGAACAGGTCGCCCATGCCGCGCATGCGCAGGTCCGCCCGCGCGATCTCGAAGCCGTCGTCGGTCGACGCAAATAGCCGGAGACGCGCCGCGGCGTCGTTTCCGGTATCAGCCAGCAGGATGCAGTACGATTCCTCGCCCCCGCGACCCACACGGCCGCGGAGCTGATGAAGCTGCGAGAGGCCGAACCGCTCGGGATGCTCGATCACCATGACCGTGGCATTGGGTACGTCGATGCCGACCTCGATGACCGTGGTGGCCACGAGAAGGTCGATTGCACCATCGCGAAAGCGTCGCATGAGCAGATCGCGCTCGTCGGCGGGCACGCGTCCGTGCACCAGCGCCAACCGTCGGTGTCGCAGCACCCCGTCGGAGAGCTGCTCGTACATGGTAGTCGCCGCTTTCAGCGCCACCTTTTCGGATTCCTCGATGATCGGATAGACGATGTAGCCCTGGTGGCCCTTCTCGATCTCCCGGTTGAGAAACTCGAGGACGCGGCCCCGTCCGGACGTCGGCCGGAGCACGGTCTCCACCGGACGCCGACCCGGTGGCCGTTCGTCGAGAATGCTCACGTCGAGATCGCCGTACAGCGTGAGCGCCAGCGATCGCGGGATTGGCGTGGCGCTCATCAGCAGAACGTCCGGCGCCTCGCCCTTGGCGCCCAGCGCGGCGCGTTGCTCCACGCCGAACCGGTGCTGCTCGTCCACCACCGCCAGCCCGAGCCGGCCGAAGCGCGTAGCCCCCTGCACCAGTGCGTGCGTCCCGACGGCGAGGAGCGGCTCGTCCGTGGCCAGCCGCGCCTCCGCCGCGCGGCGCTCCCGCGCCCCGAGACTGCCGATCACCAGCAGCGGCGCGATCCCTGACGGCTCGAGCAACCGGCCGATCGAGCGGGCGTGCTGCTCGGCGAGCAGCTCGGTGGGAGCCATGATCGCACTCTGGTACTCGTTCTCCAGCGCCAGCAGCGCGGCGAACACCGCCACCACGGTCTTGCCGCTGCCCACGTCTCCCTGCAGCAACCGGTGCATCCGCCGCGCCGAACACATATCGCCCACGATTTCGCGAATGGCTCGCGTCTGGGCGCCAGTGAGGGTGAACGGCAGAGCGTCCTTGAGACGGGTGGTGAGCGTCCTCCGGCGGGCGAACACAATGCCCGCGCGCGGCTCGCGGGCCACCATGTTGGCCCGACGGTGCAGGATCTGCACGAACAGCAGCTCATCAAATGCCAGCCGCGCGCGACCACGCTCGGCGTCGGCGACGGTGCCCGGGCGATGCACCCGTTCGAGCGCGTCGCGCAGCGGCGGCTGACCGGCCTCCACCCTGATCTCGTCAGGCAGGTGCTCCACCACCAGCGCCAGCAACCCGTCGAGATGCTGCTCGATGATCCCGCGGATCTGCCTGACGCTGAGCCCTTCGGTGGCCGGATACACCGCCAGCACGCGCCCCGCGGCGTTGCCGCTGTCATCGGCGCCGAGATTGACGAACTCCCGGGGTTGCAACTGACGCCCATGATAGAAGCGGCACGGTCCGGTGAGCAGCAACACATCTCCCTTCTCGATCGTGCGGTCGAGGAAGGGCTGGCCCGGCCACGACGCTTCGATCATCCCGCTCCGGTCGCGGAGCACCACCTGGAAGATGCGCAGGCCCTTTCGGGTCGGCAGAATCCCCTTGGAGACCACCCGTCCGAGGATCGTCGCGTCCGTGCCGACGCGCACCGCGGCGATCGGCGTAATGGTGCTGGCATCCTCGTAGCGGTGCGGGACGTGATACAGCAGGTCGCCGGCGGTGTGGATCCCGATCCGCGCCAGCGCCTCGGCGCGTCGCTCGCCCACCCCCTTGAGAAACTGCACCGGCATGTCGAGTCGCACCCGGGGCCGGGTACCGGCCGCCGGATGCTCGCGGCGGAGATCCCGTGCCGGCTGCGTGGCGCGCTTGGAGTCGTCAGGCACCGTGGATTCTCGTGAGCCGCACGACCGGCGCCGCGCTCACTCCTCCAGCACGCTGCGCGCGAACTCGCCGGCCTCGAACGGGATGAGGTCCTCCAACTTCTCGCCGACACCGATGAATTTGACCGGGACGTCAATCGCCTCGTGCACCGCCACCACGATCCCGCCACGGGCTGTTCCGTCGATCTTCGTGACCACCAGGCCGGTGACTGGTACCGCCTCGGCGAACGTCCTCGCCTGCGCGACGGCATTCTGCCCCACGGTGCCATCCAGCACCAGCAGCGTTTCGTGTGGCGCCTCGGGCAACCTCCGTCCCACAACCCGCACTACCTTCTTCAACTCCTCCATCAGGTTTCCGCTGGTGTGGAGCCTTCCCGCCGTATCGATCAGGACAACATCCGCACCCCGCGTCACGCCGGCGTCAACCGCATCGTAGGCCACCGCAGCCGGATCGCCCCCGGGCTTGCCGCCGATGAACGCCGCGCCGCTCCGCTCCGCCCAGAGGCGCAACTGATCAATCGCCCCCGCGCGAAACGTGTCGGCGGCGCCCACGATGACCGATCTGCCCTCCGCCCGCAACCGGGCCGCGAGCTTGCCGATGAAGGTGGTCTTCCCCGCACCGTTGACGCCGATCACCGCGATCACGGTCGGTTTTCCGCCGGCGAAGGTGAGCGCCGTCGCGGCATTGCCACTCTGGAGCGCGGCGACGATACCCTCGTGCAGCGCCCCGAGAAACTCCTCCGCCGTCTTCACCTCGCCCTGGCGCGCCCGCGCCTCGACCTCGGCGACCAGGCGGAGTGTGGTCGGCACCCCGAAGTCGGATTCCAGCAGCAGCTCCTCGAGCCGCTCCAACGACCCCGATTTCACCCCCCCGCGCGCCAGAACATTCACGTCGGCAAGGGCCAGATCGCGGATCCGCTGCCAGAGGGACTTCCGGGGCAGGTCGCCGGCGCGACGGACGAGTCGGCTCATCGCCGAAAGGTAGACCGGCGCGACACCCTCGTGCAGCGGCCGGCGGCCGCGCGAGCGCCACCGGGCCGCGCCTGATCCGCGCGACACTCTTCCCGAACCCGGCGCAAGCCGGCGGCCGCTTTGGCGTGCCCGGCGACGTCAGCGAAGGCCCAGCCGTCGCCTCATGATCCACTCCGCGCAGAGCGCCGCGATCACGAGCGCGAAGATCCAGCCGAACGAGCGCAGCCGCGGCGCGTCGGACAAGGCCACCGCAGCGCCAACTTCGCCGGCCCGAACGCTTGGACGCCGCGGCAGATACTCCGCCGATGGATTCACCACCAGCATCGCGCGTCCACCGCGCATCGTCAGGTCGTACGTGCCAACCTGGAGCGGCGGCGTCTCGGCGAAAAGCGTTCCGCCGGGGAACCGGAGCGTCAGCGTGTCGGTGGCCGGCGGGGAGCGCCTCGCAAGTGTCACCGTGACCACGGTGTCGGCAGCCGATCCACGTCGCCACCGCACCTGCTGTCCGGCCCGCACCGCTCCATCAACCGGAACGGCAGCCCGCACGTCGCTCCGCTCCGCCGAAAGCCAGTCGATCACGCTTCCCCAGAAGGCCGCGTGCACGCCGGTTCCCACCCCCCCGTGGAATCGCCAGCGCCAGAATCCCGACGCCGCCACGAGCACCACGCGTCGGGGATGCTCCCAGCCCACCGCCGCCACGCGCCGGTCCAGCCGGCGTGCCCTCCTCGTTTCCAGGATCTCGAAATCGCCCTCGGGGATCTGTGCCGCCACGTCCAGCGGGGGCAGGCTGTCCCACGGCGACCCGCCAAGGGTTGCGGCCATTGGCGAGACGGGGGTACCGGTGGCGAACCATTCGCCCGACGCCGACGTGGGCGGCGCGATCAGCAGCAGGGAGCCCCGGGCGAAGGCGCGCGGGTCGCCGAACAGGGCGGTGTCCCCATCGACAATCAGCAGAGGGGCATCGCGCGCCGCGCGGCGTACGGCATCGATCGTTGCTGGCGCAAGCGACCCATCCTCCCGCCACACCTCGGGCGCGACCCGGTAGAATCCGCGCGTGGGAAGCGACACCGTCCCGCGCAGTACCGCCGCCAGCTCGCGGACGTCGTAGTCGGGTGACGTCGCGACCAGGACCGCGGCCGCGCCCGGCGAGATGTCGAGCGTCACCGCCAGGGTGTCATTGCGTGGCTCCTCGTCGCCGCGTGCCTCGACCGCCGCGCGGAGCAGCAGGGCGCCGCTGACGGCGGGGACGGCGATCCGCGCGTGCACGAGTCGTTCGCCGAACGGACCTAACGAGTCCACCACGATGGTCTCCACCCGGCGGTCGCCCAGCGTGATCGTGAGCTGCCCAGCCGGAGCCCCGGCGTTTGCGGCGACCAGACCGATGTCCGCTTCGACGGTATCGCCGGCCACGGCCGCGCGCGGGATGCGGACCTCGCTGACCGCGACGTCGCGCGACGGGCGGGTCCCCAGGATAATGACCCGCGATCCCCCGGGGAGCGCCGCCAGCGCGTCGGGGTCGTCGATCTCGCCATCGGTCACGATCTCCAGGGGGCGACCCCCGGCCAGCGCGCGCTCGACCGCGGGGCGCACGCGCGACGCCACATCGCCGGCCGCCGCCGCGCCCGACAACGTCCGCGTCGAATCGCCGAAGACCAACAGGCCGCCGTTTCCGTCGCCTCGGGCGCGGTCTACCGCCGACGCGAAGGCCGAGGTGTCGTGGCCGCGAAGCCAACTCGCCGACACGTCGAGCGCCACCAGCGGCCGCGCCGCGCGACGTGCACCGACCACGGCATTCAGCAGCAGCGCAATCGCGCCGGTCACCGCGATCGCACGCAGCGCCAGCGCCACCCCGGCGGCCCGTCGTGACGGCCGCCCGCCGTACATCCAGAGCGCGGCCGCTGCTCCCGCCGCCAGCGCGCAGAGCCAGATCACCATGCGCGCAATCTAGCGGGCGATCCGGAGCACCCCGCGGTCGCGCGCGCGACGCGATCGATCAGTTGTTGTCGGCGAGCCGGGTCGTGGTGCCGGCGTCGAGCAACGCCAGGTAGATCGCCCGGTCGTGCTCGAACGCCGTTCGCTCGGACGCCGGAATCGGCGCGCCGCTGCGCCCCAGCAAAGCCGTTCGCGGATTGCGCTGCACGCCTCCCACCAGCACCTCGAAGTGCAGATGCGGCGCCGTGGCCAGGCCGGTCATCCCCACATAGCCGATGGTCTGCCCCATCGCCACGCGCGTTCCGGCGTGGATTCCCGACGCGAATCCGCGGAGATGACCATAGCGGGTGACGAAACCGTTGGGGTGACGAAGGTCGATCACGTTGCCGTACCCGCCGTGCCTTCCGGCGGCGATCACGACACCGTCTCCGATCGCACGCACCGGCGTGCCGGCAGCGGCCGCGTAGTCCGTCCCCGCATGCTGGCGCCACACGCCGAGAATGGGGTGCTTGCGCATCCCGAACACGCTGGAAATGCGACGGAACTCGAGCGGGGCGCGCAGGAAGTTCGCCTCCAGCGACTTCCCCTCGCGATCGTAGTACCGCGGACGCTCACCCGGCTCCTCGTGACGGATCGCCTCGAGGGTGGACCCGCCGTTCGTGAACGTCGCCGCCAGCACGCGGCCGGTGCGCACCGTGCCATCAGGGCCCTGCTGGCGCTCGAACAGCACCGTGAACCTGTCCCCCACCTGCAGATCGCGGCTCATATCGATCCGCCACTCGAAAATGTCGGCCACGTCCCACGCCAGACCGACCCGCGCGCCCGCTGGAAGCACCCTGGCGGCCGAGTCGAGCGCGTCATAGAGGGTGCTCGCGATGTCGCCGCGCACCACCAGCGTGTCCGTGCGCCATGGCAGGGTGTCCTCCCGGGCCACCCACCCCGAGTCGGTCCTCGTCAGGCGCAGCAGGCGATCCACCGCCAACCGCAGCGTGATCAGACGCGGCATGGAATCGGTCGACGGGCCGCCGAACGTGACCCGCATGCCGGCGCGAATGCGACGCGGATCGAGTGACGATGCGGCGTGCAGCACGTCTCCGGCGGGAATCGAAAGCCCCGCGCGCTGGAACACCTCGCCCAGCGTTTCACCCTGCCCGACCGAATCCACCCGCTCCTGCCAGTCGGGATCGGGCGCGACCGTGAGCAGCGTCGCTGGCGTCCGTTCAGGGAGCGGCTTGGTGTACGCGATCGCAGCGGCCGCCAGGCCGCCCACAACCCCATAAGTCAGGACACGGGCGGCCCACGTCTTCAATCCATCTGTCTCCGAATGAAGGTGGGGATGTCCATGTCCGTGAGCTCGGCCTCGGCGCGGGCGGGCTGGGCGGGCGGCACCACACGACGCGACCCGCCTTCGGCCGTCGTCGCACCGGCCACGCGCGGCACGGCCGGTGCGCGCTGCGGCGCGCGCTGGGTGATCGGAATGACATTGCGCGTCTGTGCCGCCATGCCGATCGTCGCCGTGACCCGCCCGTGGGCGGCCCGGCCAAGCGTTCCCTCGATTTCCCGGTCGAATCCGGTCGCGATCACGGTCACCCGCACCTCGCCCTGCATCGCCGGTTCGTTCACCGCTCCGAAAATGATCTCGGCATCGTCACCCACTGCATCGTGCACGATTTCGCTGATCTGCGTCACCTCGCCTAACGTGAGATCCTGCCCGCCGGTGATGTTGAGGAGCACGCCGGTGGAGCCGGCCACCGAGATGTTGTCGAGCAGCGGACTCGAAATCGCCTGCTGCGCCGCCTCCATGGCACGGTTCTCCCCGCGGCCGATCCCCGTTCCCATCAGGGCCGACCCTCCGTCCTGCATCACTGTCCGCACGTCCGCGAAATCGACGTTCACCAGACCGGTCTTCGAAATGAGGGTCGAGATGCCCTGGGTGGCATGCAACAGGACTTCATCCGCTTTCTTCAACGCATCCTGGAATGGAATACCCTTTCCCACAACCGCCAGCAACCGCTCATTTGGTACGACGATCATGGTGTCCACATGTTGCCGCAGCTCCATAATCCCCTGATCAGCCTGCCGCATCCGCTTCCGCCCCTCGAAAAGGAAGGGCTTCGTCACAATTCCGACGGTCAGCGCGCCCACCTCCTTCGCCAGCTGGGCAATCGTCGGCGCCGCACCGGTCCCGGTCCCGCCACCCATCCCGCAGGTCACGAAGACGAGATCCGCCCCAGCCAGGGCCCGGGACACCTCGTCGCGATTCTCCTCGATCGCCTGCCGGCCGATCTCGGGTCGCGCCCCGGCCCCCAGCCCCCGCGTCAGTTTCTTGCCGATCTGAATCTTCACGTCCGACTTGGACGCGAGCAATGCCTGGGCATCGGTGTTGATCGAGATGAACTCCACACCCTCGAGGTGTTCATCGATCATGCGGTTGACGGCGTTGCCGCCGCCTCCACCCACGCCCGTCACCTTCATCCGGGCGTTCTGAGACGGGGACTCTTCGAACTCGAAGATCATTGCGCGCGCGACTCCAGTGCTCGGAAGAAGGTCGGAGGGGAACCGCTTGCGATGGAGAGCGGGCGCGCTGCCGTGCGACATGGAGCCCCAGGCTCCGTCGCGCCCGCCCTCCACGGCGAAAAACCGCGACCAATATATACCGTTTTTTTCAACAGGCTACAGGGAACAGACGACTTAACGACCGCGCGCGCAATCGCTTATCCACATTCCACTTTTCCACATTCCTCTGCACATCGCAGATGTGTGATGTTGAAGACCCCCCGGAAGGCGCTCCTCCCGCGCCGTTCTCGCGGGTCCCGGACGTCGGCAGTGGCGCGAACGCTCTTCCTGACCGATCAGAAGAAATCCTGCAGCCAGGTCTTCACGCGCTGCGCCAGCTTGTCCATGCCCGGCGCATTCAGCTGCAGCTTGCGTGACGCGGGCGCGCCTGCGCCGATGGCGTAGCGGTTAGCGGCGTAGAGCGCGAGCCCGACTGCCGTCGCGAATCGGGGAGCCTCGACGGCGTCGTTCAACCCGCTGAGGTTCTCCTTGGGGGCCCCGGTGCGCACACCGGACCCGAAAATGTCCGCGGCCAGTTCGGTCATGCCGGGCAGCGCCGCCGCGCCGCCGGTGAGCACCACACCGGCGGCCAGCTTGTTCAGGTACCCCGACGACTGCACGTCGCGGAGCACGAGATCGAAGATCTCGTCCATGCGCTGGTGAATGATGTGCGCCAGCAGATCACGCGAGATGTGCCGCTCCCCTTGTGCCATCGTGCCGGGGAGCGTCAGCGAGTCGGCCCGGTCCACCATCGGCTCGTATGCGCAGCCATATCGTTCTTTCAGCCGCTCGGCGTCCGCCTGTGTGAGTCCGAGGCCGTGCACGATATCGTTGGTGACGTTGCTCCCGCCAAAGGTGATCGACCCGAGGTGGCGGATCTTCCCTTCGTGAAACACCGCCACGTCGGTGGTGCCCGCGCCCATCTCGATCAGTGCGACACCCAGCTCCTTCTCTTCTTCGGTCAGCACGGCGAGGGCACTCGCCAGCGGCTCCAGCACCAGTTCCTGCACCTTGTAGCCGGCGCGCTCCACCGCGCGGCGCAGGTTCACCGAAGGCGAACTCCCGATCGTGACCAGATACATCTCGGTCTCCAGCCGGGTCCCCACCATGCCCACCGGATCGCGGATCCCTTCCTGCCGGTCGACCGTGTACTCCTGCGGAATGGCGTGCAGCAGCTCCCGGTCCTGAGGCACATCCTGGGTTCGCGCCACCGCGTTCACGCGGTCCACATCGGCGCGCGTGATCTCGCTCCCGCTCACCACGACGATCCCCTTCGAGATCATCGCTTCCATGTGTTCGCCCGCGATGCCGGTGTAGAGGTGATCGACCTTGGCCCCCGACATGCGCTCGGCGTCGGTGAGCGCCTTGCGAATGGAGCCGGTCGCTTCCTCGATGTCCGCCACCACCCCGCGCCGCAGCCCGGTGGTGCGCGCCTGTCCAACGCCGAGCACCTTGATGCCGGGGTGACGGGGCAGCTCGCCCACGACCTCGGCGATGATGGCGGTAGTCTTGGCCGAGCCGATATCGAGTCCGGCCACGAGACGTTCGACGTTCATTGCAGTCGGGCGATGATCTGGTCTTTGAAGCGGAGGTCGAGCTCGGACACGCGCGCGTGTCGTCGCGCCAGGTCCTGCTCCACAGAAGATATCTGCGCGAGCCGCTCCACGCTGACGTCGGCGGCGGTGCGCACGGTGAGGTGGGACAGTCTCAGAACCAGACCCTCCTCGCCCACGCGGCGTACTTCGCTGATGCGGGCGTAGAAACGCGGATCACCTGCCTTGAGTTCGCCGAGCAGGCGCAGGAGCGCCGTGTCGCGCTGCGCGAGGATGGGAAGATCCACTGCGGCACGCGTTGGATCGATCGGCAACCGGTCGCCGGACGCGTCGTACACGCGGAAGCCCGCGGTCGACGGCACCAGTGCGACCGGATCGCGCTCCACCACCGTCAGCACCAGGGTGGACGGAAGCCGGCGGGTGATGTGCACGTCGCGAATCTCCGAATCGGCCAGCACGCGAGCCGCGAGCGGCCCAAGGTCGTTCCAGATCGAGAACGTCGAATCGAGCCCGAGGCGGGTCATCACCTGTTCGGGCGAGGAATAGTGCCACCCGCGCACCTCCACGTGGCGGACGCGGAAGAAGGTCAGCGGCCGCAGGGCCGGCGGCGCCCACCAGGGTGCGAGCAGTGCGATCATCACCGCCGCGGCGATCAGCCGTCGCCGCCAGTGGGGCCGCCTGCCGGTTGCCGCCTGGTCGCCGCTCACTGCGCCTCGGCCAGCCGGCGGAGCACTTCCGCCCCGGTGCGCGTGATGTCGCCCGCGCCTAACGTCAGGATCACGTCTCCGTCCCGCGCCGCGGCGGCCAGCGCGTCGGCCAGCCCGGCGCGCTCGCCACGCCAGGCGACCGTGCCGCCGGCCGTGCGCACCGCGCGGTCGACCAGTGCCGACGTCACGCCGGGCAGCGGCTGCTCCCGCGCGCGGTAGATCTCCGTCAGAAACACGACATCAGCGCGCGCCAGCGCATCGCCGAACTGCGCCGCGAAGTCGCGGGTGCGCGAGAACAGGTGCGGCTGAAATGCGACCACCAGGCGTCGGCCCGGGAATGTCGCCCGTGCCGCGTCGAGCGTCGCCAGGATCTCGGTCGGATGGTGCGCGTAGTCGTCCACCACTTCCACTCCCCGCACCGACCCCAGGCGCTGAAATCGCCGCTCGACCCCCTCGAATCGCTCGAGCCCCGGCCGCATCTCCTCGAACGAGGCGCCCAGCGCCAGTCCGCTCGCGAGCGCGGCGAGCGCGTTCCGCACGTTGTGCACCCCCGGCACCTGCAGCGCCAGTTCGCCCACCGCCTCACCATCGAGTTCCACCAGCACCCTCAGTCGGCCCTCGACGCTCATGATCTCGCCGGCGGTCAACCGCGCGTCGGCCGACGTGATGCCGTAGCGAAGGACCTCGGCGGTGCTGCCGACCCGCAATCCGGCGGCGCCCGGATCATCGGCGCACAGAATCACCGTGCGCGCGGGTGCCACGAAGCGCTCGAACGCGCGACCGATTTCTTCGAGGTCGGCATAGATGTCGAGATGATCGGCTTCGACATTGGTGACCACGGCCACCGTCGGCGTGAGCGCGAGAAATGAGCGGTCGTACTCGTCCGCTTCTACCACGAACAGGCTCTCGCCACCCAGGCGCAGGTTTCCGCGCCAGGCAGCTACCCGGCCGCCCGCCACACCGGTCGGGTCGCGCCCCGCGGCCGCCAGCGCTTCGGTCGCCATGACCGTGGTGGTGGTCTTGCCGTGCGTGCCCGCCACGGCCACCACGGTCCCGTTCTGCACCGCGGCGCCCAGCGCTTCCGCGCGCCTGACGACTTCGACGCCGAGTTCCCGCGCGCGCGTCACTTCGGGGTGATCGTGCGGAATCGCCGACGTCACCACCAGCGCGCGCGGCCGCGCTCCCGCCGAAGCGGATTCCACGTGCGCGGGATCATGACCCGCGGCCACCGGGATGCCCAGACGTCGCAGGTCCTCCAGCTCGATCGCGGCGACGTCGCATCCCGTGACGGTTGCGCCGCGCCGGACGAACAGTTCGGCCAGCGCGCTCATGCCGGCGCCGCCGATCCCCATGAAGTGCACGGGTCGCGGGTCCGAGCCATCCACCCGCATCAGGCGGCCACCTGGTCGAGCAGCGCGGCGATCCGCGTCGCGATCTGATGCGCCGCATCGGGGCGCGCACGCGCACGCGCGCCCGCGGCGAGCGACTCCAGGGCCGCGGGGTCGCCCAGCAGCGCCTGCAACTCGTCCCCGAGACGCTCGGGCGTCGCGTCGCGTTCGGCCAGCCACCGCGCCGCGCCGGCCGCTGCCAGCGAGCGCGCGTTCGCCGTCTGATGGTCGGCGGCCGCCGTCGGAAGGGGAATCAGCAGCGCGGGAATCGCCCAGGCGCACAGTTCCGCGGTGGTCATGGCACCGGCGCGCGTCAGCGCCAGGTCGCACGCGGCGTACGCCTCGGCAATCGGCGACAGGTACTCGCGCACGACGACCTGCGGAGACGCCCGTTGGGCGTACTGCGCAAAATGACTGATGCCGGTCGCCCAGATCACGTACACATCCGCGGGGAGACCCCGCGCCAGCCACGCGTCCACGCGCGCATTGATCGCCGCCGACCCCTGACTTCCGCCGAACACCAGCAGCACGCGCCCGCTCGTCCCGGGAAACCCCCAGTGTCGGCGGGCGTCGCCGCCGGGCGGTCGCGGATCGGGCGGTGGCTGTACCGGGTTTCCGGTTGCAACCGCCCTGGCTCGCGCGGTCGCCGGCAGCCGCGGGACGCACTCGGGAAAGCCCAGGTAGATCTCGCGGGCCCCGCGACTGAACAACCGGATGGTTCGCCCGGGAAAACTGTTCTGTTCCTGCAGCACGTACGGTCGGCGGTGGGCGGCGCACCACGCCAGCGTCGCCGATGAGGCATACCCCCCTGTCCCCACCACCAGCGCCGGGGGTCGTTCGGCGAACAGCGTGCCTAACGTGCGCCACGATCCCGCCAGTCCGCGGAGCGTGCGCCAGTTGCGCCACGGGGCGCTGCGGTAATACGGGTGAAGATCGAGCAGGACGTGTGGAAACTCGGTGGCCGGCAGGATGTGCTGCTCGATGCCGCGCCGCGCTCCCACGAACATCACGTCGACACCCGGCCGCACCGCGCGCAGGGCGCGCGCGATCGCCAGCGCCGGATAGAGGTGGCCGCCCGTTCCGCCGCCCGTGAAGACGACCAGCACTACGCCGGAACGGTGAGTGGATTCGTGGCCGCGGCGCCAAACACCCGCTCGCGTTCGCTGCCGATGTTGACCAGGATGCCGGTCATCACGAACGTGAGCAGCAGGTTCGTGCGGCCGTACGAGACGAACGGCAGCGTGAGGCCGGTGGTCGGCAGCAGCCCGATGACCACCCCGATATGCAGATACGCCGTGATCACGGTGGTCAGCGTCAGACCCACCGCCACCAGCTGCAGAAACGGCGTCCGCGCCTTGCGCGCGATCCGCATCCCGAGATAGGCGTAGGCCGCAAACGCCGCCACCACCAGCGCCATCCCCAGGAACCCCCACTCCTCACCGATCGTGCTGGCGATGAAGTCGTTGTAGCCTAACGGGACGAAGCCGTACTGCTGGCGCCCGTTCCCGAAGCCCCGCCCTACGGCACCACCCGACCCCACGGCGATCAGGGACTGCGTCAACTGCCAGCTCCGCGGCTGCGGGGCGCCTCCCGGATCCAGGAACGTCAGCACCCGCAGCAGCGCGTACTGCAGCTTCAGGAGCTGCTGCCACAGCACCGGGACGCTGAGCACGCCGAGCGCCACGAAATGTCCGATCCGCACGCCGCCCGAGAACAGCACGATCGCCATCAGGAGCGTGTACATCATCGCCACCGACAGGTCCGGCTCGAGGACCGCGAACACGTCGAGCAGCCCCACCACCAGCAGGATGGGCAGCAGGCCCTTCGTCAGGCGGCGCATCTGCTCACCCTTCTTCACCATCAGCATCGCCGTCCAGACCACCACCGCCAGCTTCCCGAGCTCCGACGGCTGCAGCGACGTCCCGAGGATGAAGCGGCGCGACCCGTGAATCCGTGGCGCGATCCGTTCGGTGAACGGCAGCACCGTGGCCAGCATCAGCACGATCGTCACCAGCATCAGCGGCCACGCCAGCCGCTGCAGCTTCGCGGCGTCCACCTTGGCGGCCACCGCGAACAGGACCAGCCCCACCAGCACCCCGGCCGCCTGACGCCAGGCGTAATACCAGCTCGCATGCCCCTGCTGGGTGGCGACGAGCGCACTCGCGCTGTACAGCGTCGCCAGCCCGAACGCCACCAGCGCGCTCATGCACAACACCAGCGCGCGCGCTTCGGCGCTCATCGCCCATCGCTCGCGCGTTGCGGCGGATGCCGGCGCCGCCGTCACCCGTCGCTCCGCGGGTCGTCAGCGCGCGCCAGGCGCGTAAACAGCTCACCCCGCTCCTCGTAGTCGGCGAACATGTCGAAGCTGGCGCACGCCGGCGACAGCAGGACGCAGTCGCCGGCGTGCGCCAGCGCCCGCGCGCGTGCCACCACCTCCGCGAAGCTCCCCTGGACGCGCTGCACCGGCACCGCCGCCGAGAGATCGCGCTGAATGAGCTCCGCCGCCTCGCCGTACGCGAGCACACTGCGGCAGTGCCGCCGGATCGGCTCCACCAGCGCCGAATACGGTTCCCCCTTGTGGCGCCCGCCCAGCAGCAGAATCGTGGGCCGTGTCATCGCATCGATGCCTACCCGCGCCGACGCGACGTTGGTCGCCTTCGAATCATCGATCCACAGGACCCCGTCGAATTCGCCCACCATCTCGAGACGGTGCGGCAACGCGGGCGCGGAGCGGAGGGCGTCGGCCATCCGGCCGCGTGCCTCGAGCGACGTATGCGACGGATGCGCCAGGGCCACCGCGAGCGCGGCCGCCAGGGCGTTCCCCACGTTATGCAGTCCCAGCAGGGGAAACTCGGAGCGCTTCAGCAGCGGCTCGTCCTGCAGGATCAGACGGTCGTGGGCGCGGTCGTAGAACGCGTCCGCCAGCTGGCCCTCGGCGCTGAAGCGGTAGACCATGCCGCTGGCCGTTGTGGCCAGCCGCATCGCCTCATCGTCGTCCACGTTCACGACCCAGCTCGACGCCGCAGTGGCGTTGCGGAAGAGCAGACGTTTGTCGGCGTAGTAGGCGTCGGTGCTGGCGTAGCGGTCGAGGTGGTCGGGAGCAAGGTTCGTGAGCACGCCAACGGCCGGCGCGAGGCTCGGCGTATCGTGCAGCTGATAGGACGACACCTCGACGGCGATCCACGCCGGGCGTTGCGACCGGAGCGCCACGTCGGCCAGCGGCCGTCCGATGTTGCCGGCTACCGCAGCGTCATGTCCGAGTCCGGTCAGGAGGTGCCCGATGAGGGCGGTCACCGTCGACTTCCCGTTGGTGCCCGTGACCGCGATGTAATGGGCGTCGGGCATTGCCGTCAGGGCGATCTCCATCTCGCTCACGATCGGGACCCCGGCCTGGCGTGCCAGCGCCAGCGGCGGCGCATCCGGGGCGATACCGGGGCTCGCCACGACCAGCGACGCACGGCGGATCCGGTTCAGGTCGTGCTCGCCCGCGACCGCGTCGACGCCGACGCCGCGCAGCTCCTGCGCCACGCCGGTGGTGGCGGTCGTCGCCGCCACATCGGAGGCGTACACGCGCGCGTGGTAGGCGCGAAGCAGCCGGGCCGCGGCGTCGCCGCTCCGGCCCAGGCCGACCACCGCCACCTCGCCTTTTCTCCAGGCCTCGAGATTCATCGCAGTTTCAGGGTGGACAGCGCCAGGAACGCGCAGAGAATGCCGAGGATCCAGAATCGTACGACCACCTGCGCCTCCTTCCAACCGGCAAGCTCGAAATGATGATGGAGCGGGGCCCGTCGAAACAGCCGATTCGCCCGCGCGTATTCCAGCCCGCGCCGGGCGCGCCGGACCTTGAACACCAGCCGCTGCAGGATCACCGAGACCGTTTCGGCCACGAACACGCCCCCGACGAACAGCAGCAGAAACTCGCTCTTGAGCAGCAGGGCCACCGCGCCGATCGCACCGCCTAACGCCAACGCTCCGGTGTCGCCCATGAAGACCTGCGCCGGGTGTGCGTTGAACCACAGGAACCCGATACACGCCCCCACCAGGGCCATGCAGTATACGGTGAGCTCGCCGGCATCGCGCAGGTAGAAGAGCTGGAGATAGGCGCTCGCGTCGAAGCGCCCCATCACGTAGGCGAACAGCGCGAACGTGGAGAGGGCAATCGCGGCAAGGCCCGCCGCCAGTCCGTCCAGACCGTCGGTGAGGTTCACGGAATTGCTCGTGCCGGTCAGGATGAACGTCACCCACGGCACGTACAGCCAGGCCAGGGCCGCCGACGCCGGCACGACCAGAACGTACTTGAAGAACGGCACCGTGGACGATGCCCCCGGCAGGTTGGTGACCGGCCACAGCCACAGCAGCACGCCGACGATGATGCCGATGGTGATCTGGCCCGCCAGCTTGTACCGCTCCACCAGCCCGACGTTTTCCTTCCCTTCGCGCTTCTGCCGCAGCTTCAGGTAGTCGTCCAGGAAGCCGATCCCCCCCATCCAGATCGTCACCAGAACGGCGACCAGCACGTACCGGTTGTCGAGCCTAGTCCAGAGCAGCGCCGCAAGCATCGCCGACGCCAGGATGATCAGCCCCCCCATGGTCGGCGTCGCCGCCTTGGACAGGTGCGAGTCGGGAGTCCCTTCACGAACGCCCTGCCGCACCCGCAATGTGTGCAACCGCCGAATGATGGAGGGTCCGATGAAGAACGCGAGCAGGAGCGCGGTCATGGCTGCCGCCGCCGCCCGGAACGAGATGTAGTTGATCAGGCGCAGCACCGAGAAGTGCGGAATGAGCGGCGTCAGAAGAAAGTGCAGCATGCCTTCAGGGTTGGGGGGAATCGGCCCACGCCTGCAGCATCGGCTCCAGTCGCTCCAGGCGCACGCCACGCGAGGCCTTCAGCAGGACGATTGCGTCGCGGGCCAGCAGCGGCCGCAGCTCCGCCCACAGCTCCGCGACGTCGGGGGCCGTGATCACGCGGCCGTCTCCGTCGTGTGCGACCAGTGTCCCCGCGAAATCTCCGATGCCGGCGATGACATCGGCCCGCGACCCGACGGCCAGTCGTGCGATCTCGGCGTGCAGTGCTCCGCTCTGGATTCCGAGCTCGCGCATGCTGCCCAGCACCAGTACGCGCTGGCGCCTGGGCGGCAGCCCATTCACGAGGGCGATGGCTTCGCGCATCGACGCCGGGTTGGCGTTGTACGCATCGTTGATCACGGTCAGTGTCGCATACTGGTGCCAGCCGCCTCGCATGGCCAGCGGGGCCACTGCGGCCATGCCGCGCGCGGCCGCCTCCATTGGCACGCCGCAGGCCCGGGCAACCGCGGCCGCCAGCATCGCATTGCGCAGATTGTGCTCCCCGCGCAGTGACAGGGAGACCCGGAGCTCGCCGAACTCCACCCAGCCCTTCCCGTCATCATCGATCCCCCACCGCTCGGGGTGCAGGTCGCCCGTATCCAGCCCCGCCTCGACCGTCTGGCGCGCCAGCGTCCGCGCCGCCGCGCCCACCGCGGGCTGACCGGCTGGGCACACCGCCAGCTCGACGCCCCGGTACACCGCGGTTTCCTCGCGCAACACGCCGGCCAGATCGTGCAGCCCTTCGAGGTGTTCCTCACCTATCGACGTCACCAGCGCGATGTCGGGGGCCGCGATCCGCCGCAGGGTCTCCACTTCGCCCGGGGCGTTGGTCCCGATCTCGACCACTGCCACCTCGGCGGCGTCGGGCAGCGCGAGCAGCGTGAGCGGGACACCCACCTGGTTGTTGAGGTTGCCCTGGGTCGCGTGGACCTCCAGTACGCTGGCCAGCGCGCTCCGCACCAGCTCCTTGGTGGTGGTCTTGCCGTTGGAGCCCGCGATCGCCACCACCGGTCCGCCCCAGGCCTGGCGGCGGTAGCTGCCTAACGCGCCGAGCGCGGCGGTGGTGTCGGGCACGGTGAACACCGGGCGGGCCAGTCCCACCGCGTGTGCCGGATCGTCCACCACCAGTGCCGCCGCCCCCCGTGCCGCGGCGTCGGCGAGGAACCGGTGCGCGTCGAACTGCTCGCCGCGGAGCGCCACGAAGACGTCACGCGCACCGATAGTCCGCGTATCGGTGGACACCGCGCCTAACGGCTCCCGCCCAGCGGGAATCGCGCCCTGCGCCAGCCCCCGCAGCGCGTGCCCGACGCGATCGAGCGTCCAGAAGCTCACGCCGCCGCCCCTCCGCGCCCAATTCGCTGCACCACGCCGCCCGGGTCTGCTGCCGCGGCCACCACCGCCCCCACCACCTCCCGCTCGTCGAACGGCAGCGCCTCCGTCCCCCGGATCTGGTACGTCTCGTGCCCCTTCCCCGCCAGCAGCACCACGTCATCGGCGCGTGCGATCTGCACCGCCCGGGCGATCGCCGTCCGACGGTCCTCGATGCGTTCGTGCGGCCGGGACATTCCCACCTCGATCTCGTCGAGAATCCGCTCCGGATCCTCGGTGCGCGGATTGTCGCTGGTCAGAATCACCACATCCGCCTCCTGTTCGGCGATCGCCCCCATCACCGGACGCTTGCTCCGGTCGCGGTCGCCGCCGCATCCGAACAGCACGATCAGGCGGCCCCGCACGAACGGCCGCACCGCCCGCAACACCGCCCGCAGCGCGTCGGGCTTGTGCGCGTAGTCGCGGAGCACCGCCGGCCGATCCAGCAGCCGTTCGAGCCGTCCCGGCACCTGCGACAGCGACGACAACCTGAGGGCGATGTCGCTCACCGCGAGTCCGAGAGCGCGCGCCGCCGTCGCGGCCGCCAGCGCGTTCATCACGTTGAAATCGCCCAGCAGGGGGAGCTGCACCGCCGCGGATTCCGCGCCAGCCACCAGCCGCCACGTGCTCCCGGCGGCCGTGAAGCGGACGTCCCGCGCCGTGACATCGACGCCGCCGGTCGTGCCCACCCCGAACCGCAGCCGCCGCCGGGTCGGCGGGAGCGCATCCCACGCCCGATCGTCCGCGTTGATCACCGCCGTACCGTCAGGCGCGAGCAGTTGAAGGAGCCTCGCTTTGGTGTTCAGGTACGACGCCATGTCGCCGTGATAGTCCAGATGCTCGTGCGAAAGGTTCGTGAACACCGCGACCGCGAACGCCACGCCCTCGACGCGACGCTGATCGAGACTGTGCGACGAAACCTCGATTGCCACACGCCGGACGCCGGCATCCACCAGCATCCGGAGCACGCGCTGCAGTTCCACCGGACCGGGGGTGGTGAGCCCGCTGCCGCCCGGCAGGGGTCGGCCCACGCGGCCCGTCAGGACGCCTAACGTTCCGATCGACGCGCTGGCGGCATCGGGTTCATCCAGCAGGTGGCGGAGCATCGTGACGGTGGTCGTCTTGCCGCTCGTGCCCGTGACGCCGACTGCCACGAGTTGTCGCGCCGGCCAGTCGTAGGCCGCGGCCGCGACCACCGCCGCCGCCCGCCGGCTGTCCCGGATTGCGACCGTGGGCAGTTCGGTGCGCGACGCGTCCTCTACAACCGCCGCCACCGCTCCGCCCCGCCGCGCGGCGTCCAGATAGTCGTGTCCGTCGCGCGCCTGACCGCGCACGGCGACAAAGAGCGATCCCGGCGTTGCGGTCCGGCTGTCGTCGGAGAGTGCCGTGAAGGACGCCGGCAGGTCCCCGCGCACGCCAACGAGCTCTCCCGCCTCCTCCAGCGCCCGCACGATGGCGGCGGACGAGATCTCCCGGTTCATGGCCGGCCGAGCCGCACCAGCGATCCGCGTGCCACCGCGGTCCCCGGAGAGGGAGTCATGGGCGGCCCGCCCGCGACCAGGACGACGCGGAGGCCGGCGCGATGGAGTTCGCGCACCGCCGTGCGAAGCGGAACGTCGCGAACATCCGGGACAACGACGTGATCCATGGAGGACGCGGTGTCCGGCGCCAACTTGCCGATGTCGAATCGCGCCGGCGGACAGCAGATCCCGTCCGCAGCAACGCCGGTCGACGCATCGCCTGGTATCTGCGGGCTGTCGCCCTCGCCGTGCGACCGGTTGCCTGAATCGTCCGCCGACGGCGACTCCACCATCCCCGGTGCGCTGCGCCCGGAGGAGGCGACCTGGCCGGTGGGCGCTCGATCGACGTCGGGGGGAACGTAGGGGGCCTTCTGCAGTGCCAGGCTCGATTGGTCGAGCGCTGCATCACGCGCAGCGATGGCAGCCTCCACCACGGCCCTCGCCACTGGCGCCGCTGCCTTCCCGCCATAATAGCTCCCCTGCGGGTTGTCGAGCTTCACCAGCACCACGTACTGCGGTGCCTCGGCCGGAAACAGCCCCACGAACAACGATGTGTAGCTGCCGCGACCATAGGTCCCGCCCGCAGCACGACGCGCCGTGCCGCTCTTGCCGCCGAACTCGAATGACGAGAGCCCGGCCTCGGTCGCCGTGCCACTGTCCACCACGGTGGCAAGGATCTGTCGCAGGGTCCGCGTCGTTTCGGGGGCCAGCACCTGCCTGACGAGTGACGGCCGGTGCGTGTACACCAGCGCCCCGTCGGGATCATGGATTTCGCGAATCAGCGCCGGTTCCAGCAACCTCCCGCCATTGGCAAGCGCAGCGTACGCGGTCGCCAGCTGCAGCGGCGTCACCGCCAACTCGTACCCGATGGCGAGCGACGCCTGCGACTGCGCCGACCAGGTCGCGGGTTCGTGCAGGATCCCCGGCGCCTCGCTCGGATAGGTCACGCCGGTCGGCGTACCAAACCCGAAGTCGCGCAGCGTCTCGTACATCTCGCGGGCCGAGAGTCGTTCGGTGAAGCGCACGATGCCCACGTTGCTGGAGAAGCGGATGACGTCGGCCAGCGAGAGCCGTTCCGCCTTGTGCACGTCGTTGATCGTCCGGCCGTGAGTCCGGTACACTCCGTTGAACGTCTCGATGACGTCGGAGACCCTGGCCTTGCCCGACTCGATCAGCCGGCCGGCGTAGAGCGGCTTGAGCGTGGACCCCGGCTCGAACGGTTCCGTGAGCGCGGTACTGGCCGTCGCGATCTGGCCCGATCGCCGACTGGCCAGACAGCGGATCTCGCCGTCGCGTGGATCGAGGACCACGATGTCGCCGCCGGTCGCGTTCAGTCTTTCGGTGGCATCGGCCAGCGCCCGGTCGCAAATATCCTGTACCACGTAGCTCACGGTGAGGGTGATGCTGTGTCCCCCCAGCGGCGGCGCGGTGAGCATCTCGGGCGATTCGTACCGCGTCCCACGCGCATCGAGCAGTGCCGCCGCGGTACCGCGCTCGCCACGCAGGAGTGAATCCAGTGCCAGCTCGATCCCGTCGATGGCAACGCCGCCGGGACCGGTGCGTCCGACGATCTTCCGCAATCCGTCGGAGGGCAGGTAGGAGCGCTGCCCGACGTCGGTCGCGTGCACGCCCGGCATCACCCGCAGCCCGTTCACGTCGGACGGCGCGAAGGTCCCGCCCACCGGAACCCACTTCCGCTTCTGGTCGGCGACCCGGCGCAACGTGGCGGCGTCCACGCCGAGGTGCTGCAGCGAGCGCGCCAGCCGCCGCGGCTCCTTGACCTCGCCCGGCACGATCGCGAGTTGAACGTGCACCTGGCTTTCGGCCAGCGGCACGCCAGCCAGGTCGAGGATCTCACCCCGTGGCGCGGCCAGCGTATCCCGCGAGACCTGCTGACGCTCGGCCCGGGCGTCCCACTTCGCGCCCTGCCACAGCTGCACGTAGCCGCTGCGTGCCACGAGCGCGAGCGCGAGCAGCAGCAGCACCCCATGGACCACCGAAAGTCGTCGCTCCCGCACCATGCGCCTAACGCTCCGGTTGCCGCGGCATCGGCAGCACAATGACCTGACTGTCGTTCGGCACCACCAGCCCGAGGCGCGCCACCACCGGCGCCAGATAGGGTCGGCTCGTCGCGCGATGGACGTCGGCCTGAAGCTGAGCGCGCTGCGTCTGCAGATCGGCCAGTTGGGTCCGGAGATCGTGCAGATGCCGCGCCTGCACGCTGCCCAGCGAGCGCCGCCACACGATGCTGGTGGCTACCGCCAGAAACGCGCCCAACACCAGCGCGACCACGGTACGCCCGCGCAGCTTTACGCGGCGCTTTGCCATGCCCGCAGGTGCGCGCTGCGCGCGCGCGGATTCGAGGCGCTCTCAGCGTCGCTGGGGAGCATCGGACGACGCGTCAGCGATCGCCCCAGCGGCCGGCCGCGGCAGGTGCAGACTGGTTGCCGTGGCGGGCACACACACGCCGCGCTCCAGTCGCGAAACGCCCGCTTCACCAGGCGATCCTCGCCCGAGTGATACGTGATCGCCGCCATGGTGCCGCCCGCGGAAAGCCGGTCGCGGAGCACTGGCAGCGCGCGTTCGAGCGCGCCCAGCTCATCGTTCACCGCGACTCGCAGCGCCTGGAAGACGGGGGCGAACTCGGCGGGTCCGCTGCGTGGACCGAGCACGGCCCGTATCGCGTCCACCAGATCGTCGCTGATGCGAAACGGTCGTCGCCCTCGACGCCTGACGATCTCTCGGGCCAGCCGTCCGGCCTTCGTCACGTCGCCATAGTCTCTGAAGATCGCCGCCAGTTCTCGTTCGCTGCTCTCGTTGACGAGACGAGCGGCGTCGTCCGGCGTATCGACAGTCATCCGCATGTCGAGCGGCGCGTCCGTTCGGAACGTAAAACCACGCGCCGGTGAATCCATCTGATGCGACGACACGCCCAGGTCGAGCAGGATGCCGGCAAATCGCTCATCATCGGCAATCGCCGTGGCGTTCAGATCGCCAAAGCTGCCTTGCGCAGCGCGGAACTGTCCTGTCCCGGCGTACGACGCGAGCCGTGCGGACGCGGCGCGCACCGCCTCGGGATCGCGATCGAGCCCGGTTACCCGGGCGCCCCGCTCGAGCAGCGCGAGCGCGTGCCCGCCGCCGCCGAGTGTGCAGTCCAGGACATGATCAGCGTTGCCGAGCAGCTCAACGACCTCGTGTACGAGGACCGGAGTGTGGAATGCGCTCGCGTAGGTATCAGAGTGGGTCACTGCCCGCGACAACCTAGCGACCCAGACGGCAATTCGTCAAGCGCTTGATAACGTGGGACTTGTGCGCGGCATCTCAAGCTGCGTCGCAAGGTCAGTAAGACATTTCGCCAGCGAGGCGGAAATGCCCTCCCACGCCTTGCAAGCAGGTCGCGCGGCTGGCGGACAAAAAAAAGCCCGCCGCCCTGAGGGGCAGCGGGCCAGGGAGTGTTCGGCCAGAGTCGCTACTTGCAGACCGCCTTCACGAGCTGCGCACCGTAGGTCGAGAGCTGCATCTGGTTCCCCATCATCTGTTGCGCCTGCTGGGGATAGGCGCGTCCGCTCTTGGCGATCAGGAGTCCCGCATCCACAACCAGGTCATTGCCCTGCTTTGCATCGTCGCAGTTCCGTTCCTTCCCTGCCCGCGTGAGCAGCAGCTGTCCAACGATCAGCTTTGTGGCGCCGAGAAGGAAGGAAGACCCGTCCGTCGAATTCATGCTGTCCGCCGCGGCGAGCAAACCCATCACGTAGTGGCCCCGGTCGATCGTCTTGGCTGTGTCGGCGCTCCACTCTCTGAAGATCGCGTTCGCCTTGGTGAGCGCCATTCCTCCGGCCACCTGCTTGTCATCGCCCTGCGCCACCGCCGACCTGAGCGTGGCAAACATGCTGTCCACCTGGTCCATCTCGCTGAAGATCTGAGCCTTCACCATGGTTGCCTGGGGGTACTTCGGGTTTATCTCCAACACCTTGTTGATCGCCTGCAGTGACTGCGGAAGCTGCCCGATCTGCCGACTGAGCTCGGCATACTGAAGCCACAGGGTCGCATTCTTCGAGTGCTTGTTCGCGCCACGCGCCGCTGCTTCGGCGGCCTTCTGGAGTTGGCTGTCCGCGACGTAGGCACCGATCAGCTGGGTGTAGAACAGCGTATCACCCATCGCGGTGTCGCTCTTGATCATCTCTTCGCCAACCGCGGCGGCGCGCTTCCAGTCCTTCAGCTGGCGATAGACGAGCCACTCATCCCGGATCAGCTGGGGGTCGCCCGGATTCTGCTTCACCGCCTCTTCAACGATGGGCTTCGCGATCTCGGGCTTGTTCAGCCGCACGAGCGTCTGGACCACCTGGTCCTGCAGTGATGCGTTGCCGGGATCGGCCTTGAGCAACTGCATCATGGCGCTCACGTACTTGTCGTCTTCGTGCTTTTCGTTGTACGCATCCGCCACGAGCTTCAGCGCGCGCTGGTTTTCCGGCGCGATCTTCAGGATTTCCTCGGAATACCTGATGATGGAGTCCGGGCCGGATTTGGTCTGATTAGCTAGTTCCAGGAGGCAGACCCGTGCCAGCACCGCGTTTGGATAGGCGGTGATTCCCTTTTCGGCCTGAACGCGGGCCTCATCGGCCTTCCCTTGCCGCGCGTCGATGAGGCAGGCCTGGGTTGGCGCGATCTGCTTACGTGCCTTCTCCACTTCGGAGGAAAGCTGCTTGGCCACATCGCCCGGTTTTGCGCCCGTCACGTCGGGCAACGGCTGTGCCATGCCTTCCGGTCGGACCAGATACAGGGTGGCGTGGACGACGTAGGTGCCGTTTCCGCCCGACTCGACCACGCCGTCCAGGTATTCCTCGGCATGCACGGTGGGCGCGAGCTGCTTCAGGTCGTTGAAGGTCAGAGCTTCCGACTTCGAGTAACCGGACTGCTCGAGGCTCGTCTCGATGTCGACCTTTGGGACGATGACCAGCTCGGTGGCCGCAAAATCGTCCATCATCCGTTCGCGAATGACGTCGCTAACCTGCGTGCCGACTGTCTTGTCGGTCCCGTTTGCGGTATGAAAGATCGGGACAAGAAAGCGCGGCCCGGGGGTCTGCCCCGGCCGCAGGGTCTGCCGCTGCCGCTGTGCGCCGGCCGTCGACGCCGACAGCCCGAGCAGAAGTGCGCACATGACGCGCGTGTAGCGCTGTCGTGCCTTCACGGTATCAACCTCCAAGGCGTTAACGATGCGTACACCCATTGCGTCAATCAGGGTCCGTAAGTGTCGTGATTGCAGCACATAACACTCATGGGCGAAGAGGGACTCGAACCCCCGACTTCCTGCGTGTAAGGCAGGCGCTCTAACCAACTGAGCTATTCGCCCGTCAACGCCGTAACGTGCGAACGCCTACCCGCTCTCACCGATGTTCACCCCACTACGCGGTTTTGGTCCGGCCGGAATGCCCGCCTGAGCCCACATCACCTGAGTATCGCGATCGGTACCAGAATGCAGTACCCGATTACCAGCAAGATCGGTGCGATGGTTTCCCCGCCGCGCGCGAGATCGATGAATCCGGCCACGATCGTGACCAGCGCGAGCCCCCAAAACAAAAGCGGCCGCTGTTTCGGCGGCTGGGTGTCGGACGCCATAAGCGCCGAAGTATGGGGTGGATGGAAAAATGTGTCAAGCTCCAGCCTTGCTTGCTGTTACGTCACCGCGGCGTCACGTGTCGGGGCGACGGTCGCTGGACGGCGGGGTAACGCTCCGCAGAAGCTCCTCGATGGCAGTATCGCGGGCCTGCTGCTCCACCCGCGCTTCCGTGTCCGCCATGCGTTCCAGACGCGCGCGGTCTCGGGCGCGCCGCACGAGGTACAACGGTGTGATGACGAAGAGCAGCACGAGCGCACCGATCGTGAGATCCGCGAACAGCGCCAGGCCGCCATAGCGACGGCGCGTGTGGTCGCGCCAGCGTTGCACGAAGTCCGATTCGGTAATGCCGAATGCCTGACGAATGGCGGCGTCGAAGTCTCCCGATTGGCGCCAATAGTCGAAGAACAGCGACAGGCCACGCTCGGGATCGAGCGCCGCGAGTTCCACGACCGCACGGTGTGCCAGCGCATAGGCGGCGGTCGCCTGTCCGGCGCCTCCCGCGAACTGTGCGTCGAGCGCATCGAGCGAGGGCATGCCGCGCAAGGCAAGCGCAACATTCGTGGCCAGTACCTCGTCGCGACCCCACTCACCGGCCGCCACCGACGCGTACCCCTCGTCGAACCATCGAGGCGGGATGTTGTCCAGCCGCTCGTGGAGCGCCAGGTGTGCGAGCTCGTGACGGAGCACCTCGAGCGGATCACCGGCATCCGACGCCGCGTTGTGGCCCTGCATGACGATGCGCCGCTCGGCCGGGATGGCGATGGCGGCGCCGTATTCGGGAGCCGCCGGCCCGACCAGTGCCCGGAAGGTGCGGCGGTCGGGGGCGACGATGATCAGGACCGGCTCGTGCGGGCGCGGCAGCCACGGGAACGTATCCCTGGCGGTGGCCCGTCCGAGCAGCGCCCGCGCCAGCTGCATGTCTCCCGGCTCGGCCGCGACGGTAAACCGGCCGGCCGTCACCTGCTGCATGCCTAACGGGAGCTGGGCGGCTCCGGGCGGCGCGGCCGCGAGGGCGACCGCACCGGCGAGGATCAGCGCGTGAGCACGCCGCCGGCTTCGACTTCCCGCAGCATCTCGGCGCAGCGCTTCCCCCATGGACTGAACTTGTTCGCCGACACGCCGTCGCGCCACGCCTGCGACGCGGCCTCGGCGCTGCCCGCGAACCAGAGCACGCGCCCGAGCTCGTAGTACGCTTCCACCAGGTTGGGTCCAAGCGAGATGGCCTTGCGCAGGAAGCTCTCGGCATCGTCGAACATCTCACGTTCCAGGTACAGCAGGCCCAGGTAGTAGTGGGCGTAGAGCGTCGCTTTCCGATCGTTGTCGAGGCGGATGGTGCGCGACAGGTGCTCGATTGCTTCGCCGAAGATGCCCTTCTTCAGGCAGATGTACCCCACGTTCACTCGAGCCAGGGCATTGGCCGGCTCCTGACACAGGACCTGCTGGAAGTTGAGCAGCGCGTCGTCGTACTTGCCCTGCAGCATCTGCGCCCATCCCAGCAACGACTCGGCCTGCAAGTCGTTAGGCACCAGCGACAGCGCCTTGTGCAGCGCCTGTTCGGCCGATGCGCAGTCGCCCAGCGAAATGAGGCTCCACCCCTTCTCGATGTGGCTCGACGCGTTCAGGTGATCGGCCCGGGTGGGTCCCGACACGGTCGGCGCCGCCGGCGGCGGGGCGGGTTCCGCGCCCCGACTGGCTTCGGCCTCATCCCCGTCCAGCGCCTTCCACCGCGTAACCAGACCCTTTACTTCGTCGCGCAGGACCGCGAGGTCGGCCACCTCGCGATCCACCGCCTTGAAGAGGGCGATGATCTCGGCCTTGAGCTCGGCCTTGTGGCCGGATGCACCGGGTGCGTCGAGGGCCTGCCCGATGCCCTCGAACCGGAGACGAAGGGACGCTCGCGCCGGATCAGGCATCCGCCCCCCGGGCGGGCGCCAGCACCAGCCGGTCCTGACTGGAGAGCAGGCGGTCCACGTCCAGCACAACCACCAGCGACTCTCCCCGACGCGTCAGACCCCGCAGGTATTCGCCGGCCAGCCCGCGGAACAGCGCGGGCGGCGGCGACAGTGCCGCCTCCTCGAGTGGCCGCACGTCGAGAACCAGGTCGACGATGACCGCCACCCACTCCCCGCCTGACGAGAGGACCAGCATCCGGGCCTGCGGACCAACGTCGGCCTCGGGAAGGCCGAAGCGACGCCGGAGGTCCACGACCGGCACGACGCGCCCCTGGTACTCGATCACGCCGCGGATCCAGTCGGGTACGTTCGGGATTGCCCGGGGCGCGTCGTATCGCAGCACCCGCTCCACGGCGAAGATGTCGGCCGCGAACAGATCGTCGCCGAGACGGAACGTGATGATGCGCGAGCTGCCGGTCATGGTGGTCATGGAACCGCCGGATGCGCCACCGAGGCGCATGCCGCAACCAGGGCGCGGGCATCGAGCACGGTGATGATCCGGCCATCGCGCCAGACCAGTCCGGCCACAACATCGTCGTCGCCAATTCCCGGAGGCGGATCCCGCAGGTCGGTCATGGAAACGGCCACAACTTCTTCCACGTCGTCCACCGCCAGCCCCACCCGCCGCAATCCGCTGCGCATGACGAGTGCCAGGTCCGGCGCCTCGGCTTCCTGACCGAGCACCAGCGATGCCGCGTACAGCGGGAGCAGCTGCTCGCGCAGCGTGAATACGCCGAGCAGCGTCGCCGGGGCATCGGGAAGAACCCGCAGTCGCGGCGACTCCACTACTTCGTCCACCGCGCGAATCTCGATTCCGAACCCCTCCCGTCCCACCCGGAAGAGCAGAAGGTCGGCCGTGCCGATGCGCTGCCGCACGCGCTCGCGAAAACGCAGCGGCGATGCGTCATGCGGCGGGGCTGGCGGAGCAACGTTCTGGAGCACGTCGGATTCGGGCATCGACAGGTGGATCGGATACGAAGGCGCGGGGTGGTGAACCGGAGATCCGGACCCACCCCCGCTCCCTACTCAGGACAGAATCGGATCTTCGGTGGTCACATCGCGGCGCGTCATTCCCCGCGCCTCCAGGGCGGCCAGGATCGCGGGCGCCATCTCCGACAGCGGCACCACCCGATCTGCACCGGCGTGTGCGAGCGCCGTCATCGGCATGCCGTATACGGTGGAGGTCCCGCGATCCTGAACGAGGGCGTAGGCGCCCGCGCCACGCATGCGCTTCAGGCCCGCGGCGCCGTCGTGCCCCATCCCGGTGAGTACCACACCCACCGCCGCCGCCCTGAGATGTTCGGCGACCGAGTCGAACAGCAGGTCGGCCGACGGTCGCGCTCCGCGAACAGCGGCACCGGCGCCGACCGCCAGGCGCGTGGCCCCACCGTCACGACTGAGCGTCAGATGGCGGCCCCCCGGCGCGATGTAGGCATGGCCGGCAAGCGGGACCTCCCCGTCTACCGCCTCGCCCACGGCAAGTGATGCGAGACGGTCGAGGCGGCGCGCCAGGCTCTCAGTGAACCCGGCCGGCATGTGCTGCACCACCAGAACCGCCGCACCGAGGTCTCCGGGAAGCGCCGGCAGTATTTCGGCGAGCGCCCGCGGCCCTCCGGTGGACGCGGCGATCGCCACGACATGAGTGGCGGGCTTCTCACCCGGGCGCGCGGACTTGCGGGCGGCGAGCGGCCGGGCCAGCACCGATGCGGCGCGGAGGTTCACGTTTCGCGCCCCCCGGAGCGCCCGAAGCAGACGATCGCGGAGCGTTCTCGGATCGAGCGCGTCGTCAGGCCCGGTCTTGCGCACGAAATCCACCGCACCCAGCTCGAGCGCCCTGATGGTCAGATCCGCACCGCCCAGCGAATCCAGCGCGCTGAGCATGATCACGGGTCGCGGCGCCTCGCTCATGATGTAGCCGAGTGTCTGCAGGCCGTCGAGATCCGGCATCTGCACGTCGAGCGTGACGAGGTCGGGCTCGAGGCTGTGCAGCTTGCGAATGGCGTCCAAGCCGTCACGGGCGATGCCGGCCACGCGGAAGTCGGCACTGGCCTCGATCAGGTCGGCGACCACGCGGCAGACGAGCGCGCTGTCGTCGACGACCAGCACCGTGCGGCGTTCAGAGGACACGGTCGCCCCGCTGGAGAGAACTCACCCGCACGCGCCCCGACGCGACGTCCACGAACACGCTCCGTCCATGACCTCCGCCCACGTCTTCGGCCACCAGCGCGATGCGCGCATCCGCCAATGCCCGGCGCGACGCCTCGACGTTGCGCTCACCCATGTTCACGCCGCTTGCGAGCAGGGCGCCGAACATGCTTGCGCCTCCGGCCAGCTTCGCTTCGAAGGGCCCCATCGCGCCCAGCCGGTGCATTTCGTCGAGCAGCATCGGCACGGCCGTCTGCGGGTACTTTGCCGGATTGGGCGACCCTCGACGGAAGTCCGGTTCCGGAAGCAGAATGTGCGCCATGGCCGCGACCCGTGCGATGCGATCGCAGATGATGATCGCCACGCACGATCCCAGTCCTGACGTCGCGAGCACGCCGTGCTCGCGCGCCACGCCGAAGTCGGCGACGTTGACCACGATCTCGGCGCCCGCTGCGGCGTCGGCAGGAGTGGCGGTCCGGGTCGTCACGTCAGCCGTCGCGCGGTCTCGAGGTTGTTCCTCGCCATGGGATTGTCCGGCGCAAGCGAGAGCGAACGCTCCCAGCAGCGCATCGCATCGTCGCGCTCGCCGCGTCGATACCGCACGTTCCCCATCTTCAGATGGACGTCGCCGCCCAGCTCCGGGTCGTACCGGACCGCACGCTGATAGGCGTCGAGCGCCTCGTCGTAGTGCCCGGCGCGGTACTGCAGATCGCCGAGGTTCTTGTGGAGCTGCGGCAGCGCCGGATCTTCCACGCTCCCCCGCTCTGCCGCCGCCAACGCTTCCGCGTAGCGCCCGCGACGCTCCAGGGCAACGGACAGGTTGTTGTACAGTGCGGCGACGTGTGGATACGCCACCACCCCGTGCTCCAGAACCTCCGTGGCTCGATCGAGCTCGCCGCGCAGCGCCGCCACCAGACCGGCGTAGTGAAACCATGCTGCCGGTCGCGCCTTCCCGCCCCACCGTTCGGCGGCACACTGCAGGTGTCGATCTGCGCCCTCCACATCGCCCCGGCGCAACGACAGCACGCCGTGTGCGAGCTCGCTCATCGGCTCCTGCGGCTGCAACCGCTCCGCGTCGTCCAGCGCGGCGCGGGCCTCGTCGTATCGACCCGACCGCTCGAGGGCGTGGGCGAGATTGACGAACACCGAGGCCGGTGCCGCCTCACGAGCGCCAATCGCGCGAAATGTGCGGATCGCGTCATCCAGGCGGTCCTGGCGCAGCGCCACCAGACCGATGTGGAATTCTGCGACCTGGTCCCCCGGCTGCAGCTCGACGACCCGCCGGAACTCGCGGAGCGCCTCGTCGTACATGCCTGTCCTGTAGAACGCGACTCCGAGGTTGCGGTGCTCGAGGATGCGGGACTCGCCGGCAACGGTCTCGGGGCCGGTGCTGCGTCCCGCGCGATGCAGGAAACCGGCAGAGAGGAGTCCGAACAGCGCCTTGCCCACCTCGAAGTCGTCCATCCCGGTTTCTTCCGTGAGCGCGCTGACATCGCGCTGTCCGTCGAGGAGCGGAACGAGAATCTCCTGTTCGGGCGTCAGGTCGACGTGGCTTTCGGTCAGGTGCTCGCGATCGAGGGCGAAGATGAGATCGAAGCTGGTAATCTTCTTTTCGATCAGACTCCATTCGTCCACCCGTCTCGCTCCCTCGAGCAGCAGGGACTCGGGGCCGATCGACACCAGGAGGTCCCGGGTGTCGGGGCGCACATCGGGCTCGAAGCTGAACGTCCCCTGCGTCCAGGTGAACAGGAAGTAGACTGCTTCCTGGATCTGATGGGTGATGTACTCCCGCAACTGCTCGGGTTGCAGGAGGCCGTCGGCGATGAGGATCTCACCGAGACGCCGGTCGGGTCGGTCGACTTGTTCGGCGACGGCGGCGTCGAGCTGCGGACGGGTGATCAGGCCGTGCTTCAGGAGCAGATCGCCGAGCCGGTCACGCCGGTTGACGATCGAGGCGTAGCAGATGCGTCCACTGTCGAAGAAGATCGTCCCGAAGCTCTGACGGTGGGTGACCGAGAGGCAGCCGGTCTTCTTCCCCATGGCGAGCAGCTGGAGGACATCGGGGAGGCTCGCTTCCCGGAGACTGCCGCGGATGGCCATCAGCGAAGCTCCTCGATGATGCGTCCGTCCACACCCGGCCATTCGGTGATGCACTTCTCGGGATCGAGGAAGAAGAAGTCGACGCCGCCTAACGACTCGAGCTGGCTGGCCAGTGCATCGGGCGGTGACTCGACCGCCTCTTCGAACCAGGCGTCGATGGTGGGGGCGGCCGCCTCCGCACCGATAGGGACGGGCGTGTAGCGCGCCACCCGCTCGGCCCGCGACACGCGACCCAGCTCGACCACCAGCCCCCCCTCGAAGCGGGAGCGCAGCCGGGCCGCAAGCTCCACCAGCTGGGACGGCGCCACGTCCGCGGCGAGCACGATCTGCTTGCCGCTGTCATGAAAGGCGTTGAAGAGATGGAAGAGCTCGTCCTGCGACCGCTCCTTGCCGCTGAGCGCCTGGGCGTCATCGATCAGCAGCGCGTCGACCGCCCGGTACCGCATGCGCCAGCGCTCGAGCTCGGCCTCCTGGATGGCTTCGATCAGTCCATCGGTGAACTGCTGGGCCGTGACACAGGCGACCGTCCACCCGCCGCCGTCGCGCGCCGCCAGCGCGTTGCCGATGGCGTGCAGGAGGTGTGTCTTGCCGGAACTCGTGGCGCCGTGGATGTAGAGCGGATTGTACCGCGCCCCCGGCACGGCGATCACTTCCGCCGCGCCGCGCAGCGCGAGGCGATTGCGCTCCCCCACGACGAACTGTTCGATGCCGAAGCGCCGGTCGGGGCCGGGGGGCGGATCGTAGGCGGCCAGCGCGCGCAGCACGACCGTCTCGGCGTCGGCCACCCGTTCGGGATCGCGAAAGGCCGCCAGCTCGATGAGCTTCGGATCGAGACGGGCCGCTTCGGCTTCGAGCGCCCGTAGTCGCGCAGCGGCCGCGGCGAACCGGGCATCGAGCGCATCGATATCGGGGGCCTCGCTGGCCGCCATCGCACGCTCCAGCATCGTGGTCTGAAACCCTTCGCCGCTCCAGCGAGACACCATTTCTCCCAGCCGGATGCGCCACGGATCGACCGTCAGCGATACTGTCGCCGCGACCTCGTTCAGGAAGCTCTGGTACTCATCGTCCGGTCCCTCTTCGCTCCGTCCTGCCAGGGCAACGCGCACGTCCTGAATCCCGAGCGGCGCGTCGCTGATGGACTGCTGTGCCGCAACCCGATTCAGGGCCCCCTGGAGTTCGCGCACGCTCCCGGCCGGCGCGCTCGCCAGCTGCTCGAGTACACCGGGCACAAAGGTCAGCCCTCGCTCGGCGCACTTGTGACGGAGAATCGCGACCCGGGTCTCGTACTCCGGTTCGCCGATGTCGACGATCAGGCCGCCCGACATCCGGCTCAGGAGCCGCGCATCGACGTCGCCGATCTCCGCCGGCGGCCGATCGCTCGTCATCACGATCTGTCCGCCATTCTCCTGAACCGCGTTGAAGATGCGGAGGAGTTCCGTCTGCGTCTCGACCCGTCCGGTGAGAAACTGCACGTCGTCCAGCAGCAGCGTCTGGACGTGCTGGTAGCGCCGCAACTGGGCATCGGGGCGTCCGCTGGCGACCGCGGCATGCAGTTCGTCCACGAAGCGTTCGAGCGTCAGGTACTCCACGTCGCGCTCGGGGTGCAGTTCGCGCGTGGCGTAGCCAAGCGCGGCCAGCAGGTGCGTCTTTCCCAGGCCGGACGCGCTGTAGATGACCAGCGGGTTGTAGACCACGCCGGGCGTTTCGGCCACCGCGCGCGCCGCCGACACCGCCAGGCGATTGGACGCGCCGACGATGAAGTTGTCGAAGCGAAAGCGGCCGTCGATCACGTGCTATCTCCCGGCTGCTGCAGGCGCGCTGAGGCGTCGCAGCACCAGCTCGGACATGCGGCGAAGGGTTTCGAAGACGCCGGCACCACCGAGGGCGTCGGCCGCAAAGCTCGGCGCGCTCCGGAAATTGAGCGCCTCGTCCAGTTCGCCGGCGTTCAGGATGAGATCCCGTGGCAAGTCCTGTTTGTTGTACTGGAGGACCAGAGGCAGGCTCCGCGGGTCCACGTCCTGCTCGGCCAGCAACTCGTGCAGGTCGCGGAGGCTCTCGACATTCTCCTCGAGTTGGCGGCGCTGGCTATCGGCGACGAACACCACGCCGTCCGCGCCACGCAGCACCAGGCGACGGGTGGACCGGTAATACACCTGGCCCGGAACGGTGTATAGCTGGAATCGCGTCGTGAAGCCCGAGATGCTCCCCAGATCGAGCGGAAGAAAATCGAAGAACAGCGTGCGATCGCCCTGCGTGGCCACCGAGACCATCCTGCCGCGCCGGTCCTCCGGAACCCGCGTGTGGATGTACTGCAGGTTGGTGGTCTTGCCCGAACGTCCCGGCCCGTAGTAGACGATCTTGCAGGTAATTTCGCGCGACGGATAGTTGACGACCGGCATCGTCAAACCCTGCCGAACAGCGCGTCGAGGTTGTGTTCGAGGTCGCGCTCGAATTCCGTGGCCTGGACGCGTGCCCGGGGCGCCATGGCATCGCCCACGCGGTGTGCGAACTCTGCCCAGAACAGCCGGACCATGCCGAGGGAGCTCGCCCCGTCGAACACGGCCAGCAGCAGGATTGTCCGGCCGCCGCACAGGACCGGCGCCAGAAAGAGCTGACGCGCGTCGCCGGCGTGATGCAGCGGGCCGAACGCTGTCCCACCGAGTTCGCGACCAAGCTCGGCAGCCGAGGCATGGATGGCTGCGGCAAGCGAACAGGCGGTCATGACGTCGAGTGACCGTGTGAAACCGTGCTGCGCGAGCACCTGTCCACTGGATTCGAGCACCAGGGCCAGCCGCACCCGCGCATCGTGGGCGAACGCGTGGAGGGGTTCCGTGAAGGTGGTCATGGTCGTGCTCACGGGAGTCCGCTCATCGCACGCAGCATGGCGATGCGCACCAGACCGGTGCCGGCGTCGCGCTCCGCCAGAACTACGATCGCGAGGTCGCCGCGGGCGGCGACAAGCAGCCGCCCGTGCTCGGCATCCAGCGCCACGAACAGCGTTGCGCCATATCCCGCCGCTTCGTTCGCCAACCGCGCCCGCCGCAGGAGCGCCATGCCAAACGCGGCCAGCGCGTCTTCGGGCACCCCTGTTGCCGCAATCCCTGCCGCCGCGAGCCCGTCGCTCTCGGTGGCCAGCAGGGCTGCGCGCACGCCTCGCACTCGCGCGAGCTCGGACAGCATGGCGTCGAAGGGTCCGCTCACGATGCACCCGCCATCCAGGTCCGCGCACGAGTACGCGCCTGCATCAGCAGCCGGCGCACCAGGCCGACGTGTGCATCGCGCGCCGCCGCCACGAGTACCACGGCGCCGTCTCTGGCCGGCGCCAGTCCCACTGTGGCATGCTGCGCCTCGATCAGCAGCGATTCCCAGGTCCCGAGCCGCAAGTGGATCAGGGCTCGCGCCGCCTCGTCACTCACGCCGGAGAGTTCAGCGCCGATTTCGTCGCCGATCTCACGGCCCGTTTCGTCCACGTACGCACCAGCGATGACGAGGCCGTCCGCGTCGATGAGCAGCGCCGTGCCGTCTTCTTCGCCGAGCAGGGGGGCGAAGAGTTCGCGTGCCCGGTTCGGTGGTGCGGCCGCACGGGGTCGCGACCCGTTACCGTTGCGGGCCGCCGTGCCAGTCCCGTTGTGGGGGACGGACTCCTCGGGGTGCCCGCGCGACGCCCGGCGCATCGCCTCCATGACGCGTCGATGCGCAGTGGCAAGTCCGGCATCGGGATCGCCCTGGGAGCGGGCGCGGCGGAGGTGCCGTTCCGCGCCCGCCAGGTCTCCGCGCGCGAACGCCAGGAATCCGAGCCCCTTCAGCGATTCCAGATGATCGGGATCGATGCGCAGAGCCATCTCCCACTCGTCGCGCGCGCGTTGCGTCTCTCCATCATCGGCATACACGCGCGCGAGCATATCGTGGGCGTCTGCGAGATACGGATGTCGTTCGAGTCCGCGCAGGGCCACCGTCCGCGCCTCCGGAAGGGCACGGCGGCGACGGAGCTCGTCAGCCAGCCGAAGGAACGAGAGGCTATCCGGGTTGCGCGCCAGCTCATCGGTCCACCGCCCCACGATATCAACCATCGCCGCCGACCTCCACGAGCGCGTTCAGGCGAGTGGCGTAGGCCATCGCCTTGCGGGCGCGCTCGGCCTGCGCGGATTGCGGAGATGTCTCGATGACGCGCGACCAGGCCTGGATGGCCCGATCGAGGTCGCCGCGCCTGACCGCGAGTCGCGCGAGCGTCATGAGCACTTGCGCGGAGTCCGGATCGGTCTCCAGCGCGCGCTCGAGATGTCGCTCCGCCTCGCCAAATCGTTCGAGCGCGATCAGCGCCTGTGCCGCCACCATCCGGCCTTCGACCAGCTCCGACGACAGGAGCAGCGCGCGCTCGGCGTGTTGCAGCGCGTCCTTGGCGCGCGTATCGCGAAGCGCCTCTCGCGCATCGGAGAGCAACATGACCGCGTCGTCCCTCGCGTCGTTCGTCGGCGGCGCGCTCGGCCCCTCCACCAGCGTCACCACGCCGGTCGAGAGCAACCCGAACACCACCTTGGCCACGTCGAAGTCGCTCATCCCCACCCGCTCGGCGATGGACCGGAGGTCGGTCGCGCCGTCGATCTGCGCCAGGACCTCCCACTCATTGGGTCTCAGGTCGAGGGAGGCCGGATGGTCGCCATCCACGTCGGCGAGGGCGGGCAGTGCCGTCATGCTCGGAATCCGGTGTGCAATCCGCGTCCATTCGTCGATTCGGCGAGCGGCTTCCATCAGCAGCGATTCTGCCGTGAGGCTGGCATGCCAGCCTCCGTTGGTGGCGCCGGGGTCGCCTTCGGCGAAGCAGAAATATCCTTCCTGCCACGACATCAACTCGAACACCACCGCCTCGATCTGCCGGCGGATCTGGCGTTCCAGCTCGCGCTGGGTGATGGCGCCGATGCTCACCAGCAGCTCGCCGAGAGCCCGCTGTTCACCCGGCTGGCGCTGCAGCCCTTTCGCGCGATCCAGCTCCTCGGCGGTGATCTTGCCGGCGTTCACGAGGATCTCGCCAATCGGGTGCGGGTTGGTGCGGATGGTCGCGCCGACCACGCGGCCGTTGTGAAACGTGACCGTGCCCTCGTTGTCGCGGAGGGCCGAGGTGACGCGCAGCCGTCCTGTCTTGCGGCTGAGGTCGAGCAGCTGGAAGACGTCGTGGATGCCGAGCTCGCGGAGCGGGCCTTCGATCGCCATCTAGGCCGCTCCCCGGCGCTCGTGCGCCACGAAGATGCGCTGGAGGTCTGCGGCGATCCGCGCGTCGCGACGCGCGCGCCTGGCGTAGTCGCTGGCCGGCTCGAGGTCGATGACCCGGTGCCAGCGCGCCACCGCCTCCTCGAACCGCCGCTGCTTCCCGAGCAGCACGCCGTCGAAGTAGAGGGCGCCCACGTGATCGGGGTCGAAGCGGAGGACCCGGGCGAAGGCCACGGCGGCGTCGCCCCGCCGGTCGCACTGGAACAGCGACTCGCCTAACGACACGAGCACGTCCAGCTGGTACGGATCGCGACGCAGGACCTCCACCAGGACATCGATTGTGTCCTCGGGGCGTCCCCGTGCCCGGCGCAGGTCGGCCAGCTCGAGCGCGGCGTCCATACAGGCCGGAAGATCGCGCACCGTTGCCTCCAGCTCCCGCTCGGCCTCGGCGACCTTACCCCGGCCACGAAGCAACGCTGCGAGTTCCACGCGCGCCGCCGCGAATCCGCGGTCCAGCGCCACCGCGGCGCGGTACGCCGCCAGCGCGCGCTCGTCGTCACCGGTGGCACGCGCCACGTCGCCGATCTCCTTCTGGACGTCGGCGCGCGCCGGAGCCAGGCGGCGCGCCGCATCGAGGGCAGCCAGGGCCGGGCCGTGTGCACCCCGCTCGGCGCGCACCTGCGCCACCAGCAGCAGGGCCTCCACATCGGAATCCGCCCGCGCGGCCAGGTCCTCGGCCAGGTCACTCCCCTCGCTCCCACGTCCCAGCAGCAGCAGCGCGCGCACCTCACCCATGGCCGCGCTCTGGTCTGTCGCGTCCGCCGTGCGCGCCTGACGGAAGCGATCCAGGGCCTCGCCAAACGCGCCCTGTCGCATGAAGATGCCGCCGAGCAGCCCGAGTCCCTCGCCACGCGCTCCGCCGGCCGCGAGCACACGGTTTGTCTCGGCGGCAGCTGCCGGCAACTGCCCCGCGGCCACCGCCGCGCGCGCGACCCCATACGACGGACCGCCAGGAGCGTCGGGCGGCTCCTCGTGGGTCGCGGGCGCCAGCTGGTCGAAGAAGGTCTCGAGCGCGCCGACATCCAGCGTGAACTCTTCCACCGCGCCGTCCAGTCGCTGGTCGGCGCCCAGCTCCGGTGCGATCGCCACGCGCGGGTTCTCGTACTGGAGATCGATGGCGAGCTCGAACTTCTGCGGAACGTAGAACGGGTCCAGTTCCAGCGCGCGTTTCGTTTCGCGCAGGCCGCCGGCGTAGTCGCCGAGGTGCGACAGGGCGAAACTGAGGTTGTAGTGCGCCTCGGCGTAGTCGGGGCGCGCGTCGATGGCGCGGCCGAACGCGTTGCGGGCATCCTCGATCTGGTGCAGTTCCGAGAGCACCAGGCCGATGCCGTTCCACGCCACCGCGTGGTCCGGCTCGAGATTCAGCACCTGTCGGTAGGCTTCCAGGCAGAGCGCGAACTCCTTCCGCCGGAAGAGCAGCAGCGCGAGGTTGAGCCGGGCCTTGACGAATGCCGGCTGCTCCAGCATGGACTGGCGAAACGCGTCGCACGCCAGATCGTGGCGGCCGGCGTGGTAGTGTGCCACACCGAGGTTGTTCAGCGCGAGCGCATAGGCCGGATCCGCACCGACCGCGCGCTCGTAGCTGGCGCGGGCGTCCGCGATCCGGCCGGCCTGATGCAGCACCACACCGCGCTCGTTCCACAGCTTGGGGCTGTCGGGTGCGCTGCCAACCAGCCGGTCGTAGAGCGTGACCGCCGCTCCGGTTTCGCGGGTCAGGAGGTGGACTTCCGCCATCGCCTGGGTGACGAGGCCCCGATCTTCACCGCGGTCGAGGGCAAGTCGATACTCGCGGAGCGCCTCCTGGTAGTAGCCCTTCTGGCGAAAGGCGATGCCGAGATTGAAGTGCGCCAGCGCGCCCCCTGCGAGGGGTGCTGGTTCGTTGTGGCCCTCGGCCGGCGGGGTCGCCAGCGGGCCGTCACGCCCCAGCGACAGGTTCGCCTGCGCCCTGCCTAACGACGGATTGAGCCGCAGCGCCCGCCGCGTGGCTTCGCGCGCTTCCTCGTGCCGTCCCAGATCACCGAGCACGAACCCCAGCAGGTAGTGGGCCTCGGCCAGGTGCGGGGCGTGCTCCACGACCCGCTCCAGCGCCGCCAGAGCGTCGGCATCGAGGCCGCGATGATAGGAGACGTCGGCGAACTGCATCAGGAGCTGCGGGTCGCTTTCGCGATAGCCGAGGGCGCGCCGCAGCCAGGTCGACGCCGCGTCCATATGTCCGAGGCGCTGCTCCGCGCGGGCGAGGCGCACGATGGTGTCCACGTCATCGGGCTGCGCGTCGGCAAGCCGCTCAAGCTCCACCACCGCCCGGTCGAAATCGCCGGCCATCAGATACGCGTTCGCCAGCGCGTCACGAGCGTCCCGATCGGCCGCGTCGGCCGCGAGACGTTCGCCAAGCGCCCTCACCTGCTCTTCGAAGGCGCCGCTGTCGCACCACGCGATGCGCAGATTGCGTTCGGCGGTCGACATCTGCGGGTCGAGGGTGAGCGCGCGCGTGAAAGCCTCGACCGCCTCCGGGATCATGCCCTTGTTGTAGTAGAGCACGCCCAGGTTGTTGTGCGATCCGGCATCCGCGGGGTCGACGCGCAGCGCGAAGCTCCGCAGGACTTCGCGGTCCCGCTCCGAGAGGAACACCGTGGGAAGCGACATCCTCAGTTCACCGGGGAGACGCGCACGCCCGCCGCGTCAGGCGAGCCGCACGGCCCGCAGAATCTTCTGCAGCGACGCGAGGTCCGGCAGCAGCAGAAAGAACCCGCGCAGCCGCTCGTTCGCGTCGCGCATGAGGAATTCGGTCTCGACACAGAACACGTAGTTGGGATCGGCACCGAACTGCAGATACGCCGTCGTCAGCACGGCGCGCGACATGTCGATGGCCAGACTGGGCGGCGACGGCAACAGGAGGAGTCCCATGAAGTCGCTCAGCGCATTCATGTAGGCGCCGCTCAGAATGTTTCCCGCTTCCTGCAGCGCGGACTGCTCCAGTTCGCCCAGCTCGGAAAACGTGCCCGCCGGCTTGTGCAACAGGATCTCGGCCAGCCGCAGCGCGGTGGACTTCGGAAAGACCAGCAGCGTCCGACCGGTCAGGTCGCCGAGCATGTTCATGAGGACGGCGGCCACCGGCTCCTCGGGCGGGCCCAGATGCGGCGGTACCTCTTCCAGCGGCGTGACGCTGATTCGCGGCACGCTGATCATGATCCGCTGCGATGTCATCTGCGACAGCGCCGTCGCCGCGTGACCCGCGCCGATGTTGGCCACCTCGCGCAGCGCGTCGATCTGCACCGGCTTGAGACTCAGCAGCTCTTGCATTCCGTTTCTCCAACCGTGGGTGTCACGCGTTGAGCGGCGCGGCTGCAGCCTCACCGTTCCGCACCATGTCGCTACACCAGATTCGTGGCCTCGAGAATGAGCGCCGGCGCGCCGTCACCCAGGATCGTCGCGCCGCTGAAACACGCAGCGGCACCACGCACCGGATCGAATGGCTTCACCACGACCTCCTGCTGCCCCAGGAGTTGGTCCACCACGAGTCCGGTTCGGCGGTCCGCTATCTCCAATACGACGACTTGGCTCCCCTCTGCGTCGCGGGTTGGAAGGCCTACCAGCGCCCGCAAGCTGAGGAGCGGGAGGATGTCATCCCGCAATACCAGCACGTCCCGACCCCGGACCTGACGCACCACGTGTCGGGTGAGGTGGAGCGTCTCCCTGACATGCGTGAGCGGGAGCACAAATGTCTCCTGCTCGGCACGTGCCAGAAGGGCCGGAATGATCGCCAGCGTCACCGGGAGCCGCAGGGCGATCGTGGTGCCCCGTCCCGGTTCGCTGCGCAGCTCCACGGAGCCGCCCAGGGCGCGGATCCGACTCACCACCGCATCCACACCGACCCCCCGCCCCGAGAGATTCGTCACCTGTTCGGCGGTCGAAAACCCCGGTCGGGCGATCAGGCGCAACACCTCGTCGTCGGTCAGATCCGTCTTTTCGTCATCCACACTGCCGTCCGCCCGCGCCCTCCGGAGAATCTCTCGCCGATCGATGCCCCGCCCGTCGTCGGTGACGCGGATCACCACCGCCGAGCGGTCGCGCGAGGCACCGAGGACCAGCCGACCTGCGGCCGGCTTCCCCTTCTCCCTGCGCGCAGCCGCCGATTCGATGCCGTGGTCCACCGCATTTCGCAGCAGGTGCACCAGCGGTTCTCCGATTTGTTCGAGCAACGCGCGATCGAGCTCGATCTCGCGTCCTTCGATGACGAACTCGATCTCCTTCCCCAGCGTCCGCGCGGCGTCTCGCACCACCCGCGGAAACCGATCGAAAACCTGCCACACCGGCACCATCCGGCTGTCCAGAATGTCGTCCTGCAGCACGCCTACCAGATTCGCGACCGTGGCGCCGGCTTCGTCGAGCTCGGGGTCGACGTGGGAGGCGATCGCCCGGGCCAGCCGGCCGCGCGCGATCACCAGCTCGCCGACCAGATTCATCAGGCCGTCGAGCCTCTGCACGTCGATGCGCACGTAGCGTTGCAGCGGTGCCTTCAGACCCCCCGACAGCCAGGCGGCGTCCGCCCGCTCCGCCGCCTGTCCGGCTCCCGACGCCGGCGTCGTCTCGCGTCGCACCCGGACGGTGTGCACGTATCCGGCGTCGCGTACCGTGGCAGCCAGCTGCTCGTCGGGCGCATCGGTGCGCACCCGGAACGAGAATTCGCCGCCAAAGCTGTCTTCGCGCAGCGCACTCTCCGCCGGCGACATGGCGGTGATCTCGCCTAACGAACGCAGGCGCTGGAGGATGAGGAGCGCGCGTGCCCCCTTGAGCGGCGCGTCGGGCGACAGGCTCACGTGCACGGCCACGCCGTCGCCGGGCGGCAGCGCCACCCGGTGCTCGGCGGTCGCCGTCCAGACCGGAGGACCAGCGGCCCCGCTGGCAGACCGCAGCCGCTCGCATAACGCCGCCACGTCAGGCATGGCGTCGGCGCCTTCCCCCGAGCCGACGCGCTCGACGACCATCTCCAGGACGTCCACCGCGTCGAACAGCAGCGCCAGATCGTCGGGAGTGAGCGCGCGGGCCCCGTCGCGGACCAGTGCCAGAACCGTCTCCAGCTCATGGGCGAGCTCCACCACGGCGCTGTGGCCCATCACGCCCGCCATGCCCTTCAGCGTATGGACGCCGCGGAACAGACTGTCGATGTGCGCGGGGGCCGCCGGGTCCCGCTCCAACTCCATCAGCGCCTCGTTGATGGACACGAGGTTGTCACGGCTCTCGCTGAGGAACAGCTCCGCGTACCTGGACGTGTTCACGGGTCGGGACCGAAGGGGGTCAGTGACGCCGGCTCGACTATCGCGCGCGGATCGATCGGGGCGCGTTCCGAAACCCGGGCGAACACATGGACGACGGCTCTCGGAGGCTGGAGGGGCCGGGCGGCTGGCCAAGGGCGCGGCCAACCGGCCACGTCAGGATCCGGTGGCTGGCACCACGCGCGGCGCGCCGTTCAGCCCAACACCCGATTGACCGCCTCCAGCACTCGGCTCGGCTGGAACGGCTTGACGACGAAGTCCTTCGCCCCTGCCTGGATGGCCTCGACCACCAGCGCCTGCTGCCCCATCGCGCTGCACATCAGGACCTTGGCAGCCGGATCGCGTTTCGTGATCTCACGAACCGCGTCGATCCCCCCCATGTCGGGCATCACGATGTCCATCGTCACCAGGTCGGGACGCAGCTCCTGGTACTTGGACACCGCCTGCGCTCCGGTTTCGGCTTCGCCAACGACTTCGAAGCCCGCCTGCTGGAGGATGTCACCCAGCATCGTGCGCATGAAGATGGCATCGTCGCAGATCAGTACCGTGTGGCTCACTGTGATCTCTCCCTGCCGGGAGCCCGGAGCCCCCGCGTTTACGCCAGCGTCTGCCGTACGATCTCGTCCACGTCGAGGACAATGACGACTTCGTCGCCGAAACGTCCCAGTCCACGAACCAGACCCAGGCCCGGGAAATCGATGGACACGCCACCGGCCCCGGAGACCGCCACCGCATGCACCTGGCGCACATCATCCACACTCAGGCCGAGCATTCGCTCGCCTGACTGGACGACGATCGTGGAGCCCTCCGGGTTGCAGGTCGCGGCTCCCGTCAACCGCTGGACGAGGTCGACCACGGTCAGCAGCTGCCCCCTGAGGTTCATGATTCCGCGCACGTACCCCGGGGCACCGGGAAGCCGCGTGGCGGGCGTCGTCGGGATCACTTCGCGCACCGCGGCACTGTCGACGGCGTACAGCGCGCCGGCGAGTTCGAGCAGGAGAACCTGCTCGGCGTCCCCTTCAGGCTCCGTCATCGTAGAACCCGAAGACCTCCAGTGGATCGGACTGCGCCGTCACCGCCTCATCGTGCGCGACTCTGGCGAGCGATTCGCGCAAATCGGGCGGAAGCGGCGACCGGAGGTCCATCTCTGCTCCCGACACGGGATGCCGGAAACGCAGCCACGCGGCGTGCAGGAAGTGTCGCTTGAGCGGCAGTCCTACCACCCGCCGTCCGCCTCCTCCGCCGTACGTATCGTCCCCCACCACCGGGTGACCGATTGACGCCAGATGTACACGGATCTGGTGGGTCCGGCCCGAATGCAGCTGCGCGCGCACCAGGTCGGCGACGTCGAAACGGGCCAGGCGGACCAGCGACGTGCGCGCGGCCTTCCCGGCATGCACCACGGCCATCCGCTTCCGATCTCTCGGATCGCGCGCCAGCGGCCGATCGATCGACAACGCGTCCGTCTCGAGGTGTCCCCAGGTAAGAGCGGCATACCGGCGAATGACGCGTCGCGCGGCAAGCGCGTCGGCGAGAATCCGGTGCGCGCGATCGGTCCTGGCCACCAGCAACAGCCCCGAAGTGTCCTTGTCCAGTCGATGCACGATCCCTGCGCGCTCGGTCGGGGCGCTTGCCGGGAACGCCTCGCCAGCGCGACCGAGCAGCGCATTGACCAGCGTGCCGGACCAGTTGCCGGGGGCGGGATGCACCACCATGCCGGCCGGCTTGTCGATCACGAGCAGGTGTTCGTCCTCATACGCCACCACCAGCGGAATCGACTCCGGCAGCACATGATGCGCCGGCGCTGGAGGCACCGTCACGACCACGCGTTCGCCGGGGCGCGCGCGGTAGCTCGCCTTTTCGTGCTTCCCGGCCACTGTCACGAGCCCGCGGGCGATCAGACTCGCCGCCTGATTGCGCGACAGGTCGAGCTGCCTGGCCACGAGCAAATCGAGGCGAACATCACTGTCCGCCTCGACGAGAAAGTCCTGCGTGGAGGTGGTGCCGTTGTCGTTCACGTCGTGCGCGGCGTCTCCGAAGCGACCGCCGAGCGTGCCGCAGTCCGGTCGGCGCGTTCTTCGCCCCACAACACCCAGGCCAGCAGAAACGCCCCGATACTCACGGCCATGTCGGCCACATTGAACGTGGGCCAGCGCATGTCGCCGATCCCCACGTCGATGAAGTCCACCACGCCGGCCGGCGACGCGAAGCGATCGATCAGATTGCCGATTGCGCCGCCGCACACCAGGGCAATGGCGAAGGCCCGCATGACATCGGCGCCGGCCGTGTTGCGGTACAGCCGACCCAGGATCAGCAGGGCGCCGATGGTGAGCGCAATGAAGATCCACCGCGAGTACTCCCCCAGATTGAGGCCGAACGCCGCCCCGGGGTTGTAGACCAGCGTCAGGCGTACGACTTCACCCACCACCGACTGCGACACACCGCGCACGGGGAGCGACGCCACAGCGATTCTCTTGCTGGCGATATCCGACAGGACGATGACTGCCGCGACCGCCCAGAATATTCTGCTCTTGGTCTCGCTACTGTTTCCCATCTTCTTCCCGTTGTTTGCACTTGATGCAGAAGCGCGCATGGGGAAGCGCATCGAGCCGCTCGAAGGCGATGTCCTCGCCGCAATTGTGACACTTGCCGAACGTCTCCGGGGCCTTGTACAGGCGCCGCAGCGCCTGATCGATGTGCCAGAGGAATCGCCCTTCCTGCGAAGCGAACAGAAACGCCTTTTCGCGCTCCATGGCGTCGGTCCCCTGATCTGCCATGTGGAACGAGTACGAGCTCAGATCTCCGTCCGCGGACTGCGGCGTGGCACCGAACACGTCCTCGTAGTGGCCAAGTTCCTTGAGCGCGCGGCGCCGCTCCTCCAGCAGTCGCTTCTCGAAGTGCTGGAGGTTCTTCTTGTTCATCGGTTTCGGCTTCTTCACGCCGCTGGTTGTTCCCATGTTCAGGTATCCAGGGTCAAGGCGATGCGAACAGCAAGTCCGTCAATCTCCACTGTTTGCACCGCGGATTCAACGTCCGCCGGGTTTCTGCCGGCAACGAGCTCCCGTGCCAGCACTTCGCCGGAAATAGCCTCCTTATACTCGCGAACCACCCGTTCGATCTCGCCCGGACCATCCACCCACACTCGAATGCGGTCCGAGACGGCCAGCCGGGCTTCCTTGCGCATGCGCTGGATTCGGCTCACCAACTCACGCGCCAACCCCTCGCCGCGCAACGAATCCGTGATTGTCGGATCGATCGCGGCGAACAGGCCGACCGATTCCTTCACCACCAGGTCGCCGGCTGCGCGCCGCACAATCGTGAGGTCTTCCGGTTCGAGGACGTGCGTCTGCCCTTCGACCGAGATTGCGAGCGCTTCACCCCGCTCGAACGCGCGCAGCACGTCGCTTGGCAACCCTTCGGCCGCTTTCGCCGCGAGTGGTGTGCTCTTGCCGAACCGCTTGCCGAGACTACGGTAGTTCGGCTTCGCATTGAGCCGAACGAGCTCATCGGCCGACGTGAGCAGTACGACCTCCTTCACGTTGAGTTCGAGCGCCAGCAGCGGTAACAGGGGTCGGTCGCGCTCCACGTGTGCAGCCGGAACCACGCACAGAAGGCGTGACAGGGGCCGTCTTACCGCGACCGCGGCGTCCTCCCGCGCTGCGCGTCCCAGGCGCGACAGCTCGCGCACCTCCGTCATCGCTGCCTCCAGCTCGGGGTGCGGAGGGAACGCGCGCGTGCGAACGTACGGTGCCAGGTGAACGCTCTCGTCGGCCAGCTCGCGATGGATCAGATCACTGATGAACGGCGTGAACGGCGCCAGCAATCGGCTGATGACGAGTAGCGATTCGTGGAGGGTCGCGAACGCGGATCGGTTGTCGTCGCCGGCCACGCTGAAGAAGCGGTGGCGGTTCAGCCGGACGTACCAGTTGGAGACGTCGTCGACGACGAATCCCATGACGAGGCGGGCGGCCGACGTGGCGTCGCACGCGTCGAGCAGGCGGTCGGCCTCGAGCTCGACGCTGCGGGTCCGCGACAGGATCCACTGGTCGATCAACGGGCGATGGTCCGGTGCCGGATCCCGATCCGACAGTTCCCAGCCGAAATTCGCGTACTGCGCGAAGATGCCGCTGTAGACGTTCTTCAACGTCACCAGGAACCGGGCGGCCGTCTCACGCAGTGCGTTCTCGTCGAATCGCCGGGGGACGTCGAGCTGGCTTGCGGCAACCAGAAAGAGCCGCACCGCGTCCGCGCCGTGACGGGTCATCACGTCCCACGGGTCCACCACGTTGCCCCGGCTCTTCGACATCTTCACGCCAGTCGCGTCGAGCACGTTATCGTTGACCACCACGCTCCGGTAGGGAGCCGAGTCGTAGGACGGCGCAACGCGCTCGCTGTTGCGAGGAGCGCCGAGCGTCACCGCGCCGGGCTGCCGGCCGGCATGCGGAGGCCTGTTCGCGATGTCCTCGTTATGCGGCAGCGCGTCCCCCAGCCCGGTGGCGATCGCGAGCAGCGAGTAGAACCATCCGCGCGTCTGGTCCACGCCTTCGGCGATCAGGTCGGCCGGGTACTGCGCGGACATCATCTCCCGGTTGTCGAACGGAAAGTGCCACTGTGCGAACGGCATCGACCCCGAATCGAACCAGGCGTCGATGACCTCCGGCACCCGGCGCATGCGTGGCGCCGGTGCGTCGCCGGGATCCTGCCCCGCGCGCGTCGTGCGTGGCGTGCCGGCGGCAGCGCACCGCTGGCACGGCCACTGGTACTGGTCGATGAACGGCTTGTGCGGATCGAAATCGTCGGGAAGGGTCTTTCCCACCTTCGTTGCGAGCTCGGCGTACGAACCGATGACCTCCACGTGCTGATCGTTCTCCTCGCAGATCCAGACCGGCAGCGGCGTTCCCCAGTAGCGGTCTCGCGAGATCGCCCAGTCGATGTTGTTCTTCAGCCATTCACCGAAACGTCCTTCTCCCACCTCCGGCGGATGCCACTCGACGCGCGCGTTGCGGGCGAGCATCTGCTCCTTGTAGGACGGTCGTGCGCACGAACCAGGAGCCGCGCGCGTAGTACAAGAGCGGCGTGCGGCACCGCCAGCAGTGCGGATACGCGTGCGTGATGGTGGTCGTCTTCCACAGCGTGTCACGGCGGCGCAGCTCGGCGATGATCAGCGGGTCGGCGTCCTTGATCCATTTCCCCGCCACCACCGGCACCTCCTCGCCGAACTCGCCGCGTGCATTGACCGGCTGCAGGAAGGCGAGGTCGTGGCGTCGACCCATCGCGTAGTCGTCTGCCCCGAACGCCGGTGCCAGATGCACGATGCCGCTCCCGTCCTCTGCCGAGACGAAGTCGCCGGCGACGATCAGTTCGTGTTCCCCACTCCCCGGCGCAATCGGCACCCAATCCAGTGGACGGCGGTAGCGACGGCCGACCAGATCGCGCCCCGTGAGCCGCCCGACGATCTCCCACCGGTCGGCGTAGTCGTCACCGAGCACGGCGCCGGCCCGCGCCGCGGCGAGGACCAACGTCCAGTCGGCGCCTTTCCGTTTGCGCACCTCGACGTACTCGAGGTCGGGATGGACGGCGAGCGCCACGTTCGAGACCAGGGTCCACGGCGTGGTCGTCCACACGAGCAACCGGCGCCGCGAGCCGTCCGCCGGTGTCGCTACGCCCGCCCCCACCGGCGCCACCACCTGCTCGCCGGACGGAGACGGCGCCTCCTCGCTGGCGGCCCGCAGTTCCAGCGCCACGTACACGCTCGGATCCTCGACGTCCTCGTACCCCTGCGCCACTTCGTGGCTCGACAGGGCGGTACCGCAGCGCGGACAGTACGGAAGAATCTTGTGTCCCCGGTACAGGCGCTCCTTCGCATGGAGCGTCTTGAGGGCCCACCAGACGCTCTCGATGTACTGGTTGGAGTAGGTCACGTAGGGGTGGCCGTAGTCCAGCCAGTACGCGATGCGCTCCGAGAGCTGCTCGAACTCGCTGCGATACCGGAAGACACTCTCCCGGCACCGACGATTGAACTCCTCCACGCCTAACGCTTCGATCTCCTGCTTGCCGTTGATGCCGAGTTCCTTCTCGACCTCGATTTCCACCGGGAGCCCGTGGGTATCCCATCCCGCCTTGCGCAGCACGTGGAAGCCGCGCATGTGGCGGTGCCGGCAGAAGAGGTCCTTGATGGTGCGCGAGAAGACGTGATGGATACCGGGTCGCCCGTTCGCGGTGGGCGGCCCCTCGAAGAACACGAACGGCGGCGCTCCACTGGTCGCGCGCTCCTGCAGGGAGCGCTCGAACAACCCTTCGTCGCGCCAGCGCTCCAGCAGCTCGCGCTCGAGATCGTCGGCCGGCCGATCGGCTGGCAGCACGCGATACCGGCGGAGCGCGGTCATGTGTCGAGACGCCGCAGCACGCCGGTGATCACGGCGGTCAGGTGCGGCTCGGCCCGCGCCGCGGTGGCGATGATGTCCGCCACGCTGGCCGGAGCCAGCGCGTCGGGCAGGCACAGATCGGTGATGATCGAGAGGCCCAGTACGCGCATCCCCCCGTGGACGGCGACGATCACCTCGGGAACCGTGGACATGCCGACCACATCCGCGCCCAGCGCGCGCAGCATCCGGTATTCGGCGCGCGTCTCCAGGTTCGGGCCGCTCACCGCCACGTACACACCTTCGCGCAGGTGGATGCCCTGCGCCGCGGCCACCTCCCTGGCCAGCGCCCGCAGTCCCGGATCGTATGGCTCGGACATGTCCGGGAACCGCGGACCCAGGCGGTCATCGTTCGGTCCCACCAGCGGGTTGTCTCCCAGCAGATTGATGTGATCGGCAAGCAGCATCAGGTCGCCGGCCTCCCACAGGGGGTGCATCCCGCCGCCCGCATTCGAGACCACCAAGACCCGTGCGCCTAACGCGCGCAGCACCCGGACCGGGAAGGTCACCTGCTGCAGAGAGTATCCCTCGTACCGGTGGAAGCGCCCTTCCATCGCCACCACCTGGCGTCCGGACAGTTCACCGCACAGCAGGCGGCCGGCGTGCGTTTCCACGGTGGGACGTGGGAAGCCCGGGATGTCCGCGTACGGGATCACGGTCGCGGATTCGATGCGCGTTGCCAGCGCACCCAGCCCAGTCCCGATGATCACGGCAGCCTGCGGCACGACGCCCGAGCGACGTCGCACGACGTCGGCCGCCGCATCCACCTGTTCAAGCTTCTGCGTGACCTGATCCAATCCGGGCATCGTCATGAGCGGCGCCAATGGCGGAAAGACAAACGAGGGAATCTAGCAGCAGTCCCTCGTTTTGCGCCGGATGTCCGCGTCGCGAGTGCGCGCCCCGCGCCTACTCCTTCACCAGTTCATCCAGCCAGGCGGGGGTCTCCGTATTGTCGCGGGCCCGCGAGTCGGCGCTGTCGCCCGGAGACATGGAACTCGGCGCCGCCTCGGCGGCCTCGATGTCCGCCAGCTGATGCTCCACCACCGAACGGAGCTGCGCCAGGTACGACCGCCGTCGCTTGACGAGGGTGTCGATGTCGCCTTCCACCCGGTGCATCTCGAGGCGCAGCTGGTCGAGCTGCCGCTCTCCCTCGGCACGCGCCTCCCGCAGGATGAGTTGCGCCTCGCGATCGGCCTGCTCGCGAATCTCGGCGCGCAACTGCTGGGCGGAGACGAGCGCCTCGTTGAGCGCCTTGTCCCGCTCGCGAAATGCCCGCAGCTGCTCGTGGAATCCGCGCGCCTTGGCCTCGAGATCCTGGCACTGCTTGACGAGTCGCTCGACTTCGTTCGCGACCTGGTCGCGAAACTGATCCACGCGGGTCTTGTCGTATCCGCGCAGGGCGCTGCCAAAATCGTAGCGCCGGATGTCGAGCGGGGTGAGATGAAACGACTCGTCGGTCATGGCTCTCGCGCTCCGAACAGGATCGTCCCTAAACGCACCATCGTCGCTCCCTCTTCAACAGCCACCTCGAAATCGTTTGACATCCCCATCGACAACTCCGACGCTTCGTGCCCCGCTTCGCGTAACATCCGCAGCGCGTCCCGGCAGGCTCCGAACGCCGAGCGCAGGGTGGCCTCGTCCGCGTCCAGAGGCGCCATGGTCATCACGCCACGCACATCCAGTTCACGCGTCCCCCGCAGCCGATCCGCTTCCGCAGGCAGCTCAGCCAGGGAGAAACCTCCCTTGGTCGTCTCTCCCGACGCATTCACCTGCACCAGAACCGCATACCGTTCCCCGGTCGCACGACCGTGCAGCGCCGCCGCCTCGGCCAGGCGCACGCTATCCAGCGCATGAAACAACGCAAAACGTCCCAGGTGCTTCACCTTGTTTCGCTGCAAATGACCGATCAGATGCCACTCCACCGGCACCGCGCACTGCTCCATCTTCGCCAACGCCTCCTGTACCCGGTTCTCACCCACCGCCCCCAACCCCGCCGTCCAAGCCGCCTGTACCGCCTCGGCGCCATGCGTCTTCGTCACTGCCACCACTTTCACCGCCTGGCCGTGCCCCCCACGCGACACCGCCGCGGCAATTCTGTGGCGGACGTCAGCGAATCGATCAGCCAGTCCGACGAACGACATAACATCCCATACTACTTGAGGTTACACCACGAATCAAGTAAACCGTCGCGACCGGTAGAGATGGAGTCGATTTCGCGCACCGCGCGCGACGGGCAGCTCAGCAGCTGCTGGACGTACGTGCCCGCAGGGTCCCGAGCCGGACGTGACAGCTGAGGCACCCGGGCCGCGATGTCTCGTGCAGCGGTCCGGGCCGCGCGTGGATCGACAGGCGCGCCGGACACGATGACCGTCGGAGCGCCCCGGTCCGCCCCGCGCTCCACAAACACCATTCCGCTCAGCACCCAGTCCGGTGCGATCGCCTCGCGGGTCTGTCGAGGAATCGAAACGGCCGCGACAACCGGTCGGCCGAGGCGCGCTGCTTGCTCGCGAATGAACCGAAGGGTGGCTTCGGTACCGACCCACTCCGACACCGCGCGCGCTGGCAGGAGTGAATCCCGGCGCGCCAGTTCGGCGCGGTACCAGTCGGCGCCGAGCAGGGGAAGCGTTATCGGCGTGACGTCCTTGCGCAGATCGTGCACCTGCTGCTCAAACCACGTCGCGTACGAGTCGTTGTCGCCGGCGAGCAGCAGTACCGCACGCGGCGGCGAGGACGACAGGAGCGAGACGCCCAGGGCGTCGGGGAGCGAGGCATCGGGCTGTCGGCGGCGGTCGGTGGCCTGCCAGTTGAGGGCGAGCGGCACCGCCGTTGCCAGACCGAGCCACCGCCGTCGTCTCCCGAGACGACCGGCCACCGCCACGCCACCCATTCCCGCCCACGCACCCGCCACGACGAAGGCCAACGCGAAGAAATAGTCCCGCTCGCGCGGCTCGTGGACGGCGTCGGCCGGCAGGACGCCGATGCCGATGCTCGGTCCGGCGCGCAGATTGAGTACGCCCACCACACCTAACGAGGCGCAGGCGAACAGCAGCGCCATGGCGGTGGCACTCCGGCGTTCGCGGTTCCAGTGCCACCGGGCGCCGACTGCGGCCAGGAGGCCGAACGCAATGGTCCAGGGGGTGCGGAGCCACGATGGTCCGGGCGACGCGTCGAGCCCGGCCGCTACCTGCCAGTCGCTGTACTGCACGAGATTGCCGAGCTGCAGCCAGATGGGTGCGCGGCGCGGCCAGAGCGGAGGGACGTCGTACTGGCGTCGGGCGACGACATCGGCCAGGGCGCGCCACCTGGCCGGATCGCCCTGGTTGACTCCCGGGTCGTGCGCCGCACGGATCAGCATGAACACCACGGCGCTGGCTCCCACCGCCACGGCCCCTATCAGCCGCCAGGCCGCCACGTTGCTCGCCTGCCGTCGTACCACGCGGTAGCCGGACAGGCCGAACAGCACGAGGGCCCCGGCCACCACCAGCCAGGCGGCTCCCACCCCGAGGCCGACCACCATCGCGAAGGCGGCACCTAACGAGACAAGGCGCTCGCGGGAGATCCGCCCCGCGTCGGTGGTGCTGGCGAGCAGAATGGCCGCGGGCGCCGACACCAGCGCGCTGATCTGCAGTGGAATCGACAGCGCCATCAGGTACACCAGCAGCACCGCGTGCCGCACCGATCCCGTCCGGCCGGCACGATCGCCGACGATCAGCAGCGATATCGCCAGCAACAAGGAGAGCGCGTACACCTCGGTTTCCGTGGCGTTCTGCCATACAGAAAACATGATTCCCGCGGTCACTCCTGCGGCGATTCCCGACACGGCGCTCCCCGTCCAGGCTGTGATCCGCCGCGCCAGCAGTCCACACGCCGCAGCCGTGGCAACGGCCGAGAGCGCGTTCACCGCCACCACCTGCGATAACAGCGGCAACAGGCGCGCCCACACGTGGGCTACGAGTACATAGAGGGGCGTCCCCGGCGGATGAGGAATGCCCAGCGTGGCGATTGCGGCGTTGAACTCGCCCGCATCCCACAGTGTCACGTCGGGCGCCAGCGACACGAAGTACACCAGCAGGAGAAAGGCGCACACCATGACGCCCGCGCCGCGCTCCGCCGCCCGACGCGGCTCGCGCGCCCCGACGGCCCGCGCATCGGAGGGCCCCGCGGTCATGCCGTGACGCGATCGCCCGGACCGAGGACGCGCCATGCCGCGTCCAGCGCCTGCCGGTGCGCCCTCACGTCGTGCACGCGAAAGAGTCGGGCACCGCGCTGGAGGGCGGCGATGTGCAGGCCAACGCTCCCGTAGACACGCTGCGCCGGCACGATCTCGCCGGTGATGTCCGCCACCACGCGCTTGCGCGAGGCGCCCACCATGATGGGAAGACCCAGCACGGCCAGCCGATCAAGCTCCCGGAGCACCGTGAGCGACTGGTCGCCGCGTTTCGCGAATCCAATACCCGGATCGAGAACAATGGAGTGGTCGCGAACCCCGGCCTCGCGCGCGCGCGACAGCGCCACCTGGACCTCCGCGACAACGGCCCCGGTCACGTCGCCACCGTACTCGGCGAGGTCGTAGCTCGCCATCTGGTCCGCGCCACCGCGCGAGTGCATGAGGACGAGGCCGGCGCCAATGCCCGCCACGACGTTGGCGAGATCCGGATCGAGGCGGAGCCCGGAGACATCATTGATCGCATTGGCGCCTTCGCCAAGCCCCGCTCCGGCAACGCTGCTCCGGGTCGTGTCGAGCGAGATCGGGAGCTCCGGAACGCGGCGTCGCACCGCGCGCAGTACCGGCATCACGCGCCGCAGCTCTTCCTCTTCGGAGACCCGCTGGGAGCCGGGTCGCGTGGACTCGCCACCGATGTCGAGTACGTCAGCCCCGTCGCGAGCCATTTCTTCCGCCGCGGCGACCGCAGCCTCGACCGTGGAGTAGCGGCCCCCGTCGCTGAACGAATCGGGCGTGACGTTCAGAATTCCCACGACCACCGGACGCGAGAGCGCCACATCTGCGCCAAACAGACGCCAGCGCGGCGTTCCGCCGTCCGAAGCGCCGCGCTTCCCTTCTCCCGTGGTGCGCGTCCCGCCCTCGTGCGGCGTGAAACGCTCGGACGCCACTATGCGGGACTCGGCTCCGGTCCTCCGAGGAGCGGCGGCGTGGCCGGCTTTGGCTGCGGCGTGAGCGTAGGCGTAGTGGGAGTCGTCGCGGCGGGCGGTACCGTTACCACGCGCGGCGGCAGCTTGTCTCCGCGCCGCAGCACCTCGATGTCATCACGCGTGAGCGTCTCGCGCTCCAGCAGCGCGCTCGCGACCGCATGCAGCAAGGCGCTGTTGTCGGAGAGCACGCGGGTGGCCAGCGCATACGCCGAATCGATGACGCGCTTCACTTCGGCATCCACCAGTTGCGCGGTCTGCTCGGAGACCTCCCGTCGACTCACGAGCTGCTGTCCGAGGAAGACCTCCTGCTCGGCGTCCCCTATCAGGACCGGACCGATCGCCTCCGACAATCCCCACTGGGTGACGTAACGGCGCGCGATCGCGGTGGCCTGCTGAATGTCGCTGGCGGCGCCGGTGGTGACCCGGTCGCGGCCGAAGATGAGCTCCTCCGCGACCCGCCCACCATACGCCATGACCAGGCGGGCCTCCAGTTGCTCGCGCGTGACCGAGACGCGATCGTCCTCGGGAACGGTGAACGCGATACCTAACGAGCGGCCGCGCGGAACGATCGTCACCTTGTGCAGCGGATCGTTTCCCTTGACCATCATCGCGCATACGGCGTGCCCTGCCTCGTGATAGGCCGTCAGGCGGCGCTCGTCCTCCTTCATGACCAACGACTTTCGTTCCGCGCCCAGCAGGACCTTGTCCTTCGCTTCCTCCAGGTCGTTCATGTAGATCTTGTCGTGGCCCCGGCGCGCGGCGAGCAACGCCCCCTCGTTCACGAGATTCGCCAGATCGGCGCCCGCCATCCCGGGCGTGCCCCGTGCCAGAATCGTCACGTCGACGTCTTCCGCAATCGGCTTGTTGCGCAGATGTACGCGGAGGATGCCTTCGCGTCCGCGCAGGTCAGGTGCGTCCACCACGATCTGTCGGTCGAACCGGCCGGGCCGCAGCAACGCCGGATCGAGGACGTCGGGGCGGTTCGTGGCCGCGATCAGGATCACGCCATCGTTGGACTCGAATCCGTCCATCTCGACGAGCAGCTGGTTGAGGGTCTGCTCCCGCTCGTCGTGGCCGCCGCCCAGCCCCGCTCCGCGATGCCGCCCCACCGCGTCGATCTCGTCGATGAAGATGATACACGGCGCGTGCGCCTTCCCCTGCTCGAACAGATCGCGTACCCGGCTGGCGCCCACGCCCACGAACATCTCCACGAAGTCCGACCCGGACATCGAGAAGAATGGACGGGCCGCCTCACCGGCGACCGCTTTGGCGAGCAGCGTCTTGCCGGTGCCAGGAGGACCGACCAGGAGGGCGCCCTTCGGAAGGCGACCACCCAGCTTGGTGAACTTCTGGGGATCCTTCAGGAACTCGATGATCTCTTCGAGTTCCTGCTTGGCTTCGTCACACCCGGCCACGTCGGCAAAGGTGATCTTCGGCGTATCACCGGTGAGCAGCTTCGCCTTCGACTTGCCGAACGAGAACGCCTTCGCGCCCCCTGCCTGCATTTGGCGCAGGATCAGAACCCAGAGTCCGATTAGCAGGATGTACGGCAGCAGGTTGATCAGGAGCGTGCCGATAGACGGACGCGCATCCTGCGCATCGATCTGCACCCCATGCTCCTTGGCACGCTCCACTTCCTGGTACGCGTTCTCGACCGGGAGATGTACGGTGAACCGCTTCGTCTCCTTGTTGTTCACCATCACCTTCTGGCGAAACTCACCGGCAATGGCCTTGCCGGCCTGGAACGTGGCCTTCAGGACGTTGCCGCGTTCAAGCTCGTCGGAGTACTGCGAATAGGTGAGCGGCTGCGAGGCGTCCGCCCCCCGGCTGCCGGAGAACTGAATCACGGCGACCGGAACCAGAATCACCACGATCCAGAACGACAGTCCTTTCAGGAACCGCCGCCATCCAAATGGGCTCTTCGACGAATTGAGTGGCATGTATCCTTCCGCCCTACTGCAGACTCGCAATATAGGGCAAGTGACGGAAGTTCTCCGCATGATCCAGGCCGTAACCGACGAGGAACTCGGGCGGCGCGTCGAATCCGATGAACCTCGGCGGACGTGCCAGATGCGTCGATACGTGCTTGTCCAGCATGGCGCACACTTCCAGGGAAGCCGGGTGTCTCTCCATTAGTACGTCGATGACCCTGCTGAGGGTTCGCCCCGAATCCACCACATCTTCCACCACCAGGATGTGCTTCCCTCCCAGGACTGTCTCCGGATCGTACACGAGCCGCACCTGGCCGCTCGACACCAGCTCGTTCCCGTAGCTGGCCACCACCAGGAAATCCACCTGCAGCGGCCGCGTGATCTGCCGCACCAGGTCGCTCACGAAAATGAAGCTCCCCTTGAGCAGCCCCAGAACCAGCAGATCCCCGTCCGGGTAGGCGCCCGTGATCTCCCGACCGAGCTCGCGTACCCGCGCCGCGATCTGTTCGGTCGAGTAGACGACGCGCCGGATGGCACGCCCCTGCAGCCGCGGATCACCGAGTGAGACGCTCACAGCGGTAGAGTATGGGTTCTCTCTGGTTCCAACGGATGGATGACAAACCGCGACGAATTCCTGGAATCCAGACGACCTTGCCTTCGAGAAGGACAACCGGCCATCCCTCCCGCATGGGTCCCACAACACCAGCGTCCGAGAAGAAGCGCTTGACCTTCCGCTCCGACCCGTCCGCTCCAACAAGCATGCGATCACCGGGTTGCCAGGCCCGAACGGCCAGATCGCTGTTGGCCGGCAGCGCGGTTACCCAGGGGTCACGGCCGATGCTGTTAATAGTAGTCCCGGGAAGGGGGCGGAAGTGCCACGGTCCGTAGCTTAGCTCGCCGCCCTTCGGCAGGCTGCATAGACCGATGGGCGCTCCGGTCAGTACTCGTCGCATCCAGAACGACGAGCGTCCACGGATGACTTCGACCCCGCCCGACACCGGCACCCGCTGTCCGCAGCGGCCTCGCTCGGCGAAGCGCGCCAGGCGAGTCAGCGCGCGCCGGTCCAGCGTGATGCCGCCCGCGGCCGCAATGGCCTGCCACAGGTACCTCAACATCCAGGCCGGGTATCCGCGAAGCGTGTCCGCGTCGACCTCGACTTCGCCGTCCCGAGGTGGCGCCCGCATGAAGAAGCCGACGACCGCGTCGAAGTCCGCTCGCCAGTCGGCGGCCTGCGCCGCGAGCGCGAGCAACGAGTCGTCGAATCCGGGAACAACAGCGCGGAGTGCCGGGAGCAGATCCCATCGCACCCGATTGCGTTGGTGTTGCCGCGAGCTGTTCGAGGGATCCTCCACGAATCGGACGCCATGCGCAGTCGCGTATCGCTCCACCTCACGGCGAGAACGCGGGAGGAGCGGACGCGCGATGCGAGGCGACTCGAGCAACCCGGCCAGGCCCCGGGGTCCGGTGCCGCGCAGCAGCCGCATGAACACCGTTTCGATCTGGTCGTCGCGCGTGTGGCCGGTCACCACGATCGCGTTCTCGGCATCCGCCACCGCTCGGAGGAAGCGCCATCGCGCGTCCCGCCAGACGGCCTCGGTGGCTCGGGAGTGCGAGACCGACTCGGTGCGAACCGCAAGGCCGCGTCGCGAGGATTCGAACGCGGCCACGGCCACTGCCTCCCTGGCACTCGCTCCCGTGCCGTGGTCGAACGACGCCACAACGATGTGATGATGCGGACTGCGCGCACGCGACACCGCGTCGAGCAGCGTCATCGAGTCGATCCCGCCGGACACGGCGAGTACCAGACGCGCACGCCGAGCGAGCAGCGCCGCAACCGAATGGAGAATGACGTCCTGGGTCACCTCGGTCATTGGCGAAAGGTACTGCCGACCGCCTCCGGTGTGCGGCCGCTGTTCGTTCCGGAGCGACGATGACGACAGCGCCCCCGCGCTCTGGCCCGCTGCTCTGCCCCGCACTATTTTTTCTGAGCTGGATACCGCGAACGAGGAATGGACGGGTGGAGACTCACGGACCGCTGGGAACACTTTGGGCCGGGCTCGCGCTTGGTGGATTCTATCTGGCCTTGATCTGGGTGAATCTGCTGCTCGGTCACATGCTTACGCCGCTGTTTCTGATTCCTCTGACGTGGTTGCAGGACCGCGTGCGGCGTCGGAAGCCGGGAGCGAGCTGAGATCGTCCGTCTGACGCGGGAGCCGGGGGAACGATGGCGACGGCCATCGTTTTTTTTGCCGCCTCGGCGGCACCGGGGAGTCGGCATCGCGGTTCGTGGTACTGTGCCTGACGGCGGTGAGCGCCTGAACGTCCGCGGGCGGGAGCGCGAGGCCGCGCGCTGGTACCGGCGCGCCGTGGCGTCGGCGGTCTTCCTCACCACCATTTCGGCGAGAGCACTGCCGCAGTATCTCACGCGGCCGTCGCATCCGTGGCAGACGGTTCAGACAGCGCATTTCACATTTCACTTCCCGTCCTCCATGCGCGACTGGGCGGTCGACGTGGCACAGCGCATGGAGTCCGTCGCGTCCAGCGTGAACGCCGCGGTGGGGAACGTGCCCGGGACGCGCGTGACGGTGCTCGTGGAGGATCCATCGAGCGTCTCGAACGGGTTTGCGCTGCCGTTTCTCGAAGGACCATTGATGTTCCTCTGGCCCACGCCCCCGGCACCGTCGCCTTCGTTTGGTGCGTACCGGGAATGGGGAGAAGCGCTCGCCGTTCACGAGTACGCGCACATCGCGCACCTCACCTTCCCATCGCGCAATCCCGCCGAGCGCCTGCTGTGGCGCTTCCTGCCCGAACAGATCGGACCGGTGGCTCGCAAGGCACCGGAGTGGGTCATCGAAGGGTACGCCACGCTCATCGAAGGCGACCTCACCGGCGACGGCCGGCCCAGCTCCGTTGGGCGCGCTGCCGTACTTCGCCAGTGGGCACTGGAGGGAAAACTGCCGATCTATTCCCAACTCGACCTGAGCAGTCCGTTTCTGGGCGGAAGCATGCGGTACCTCGTGGGTTCCGCATTTCTCGATTGGCTGCGGTCGGCCAAGGGGGACTCCAGCCTCGTCTACCTGTGGCGGCGGATGAGTGCGCGCCAGCGGCGGAGCTTCGGGTCCGCGTTCGCGGGAGTGTTCGGGGCGCCGCCTGACGACATGTACGGCAGGTTCTCCGTCGAAGTGATCGCCAAATCGCTCGAGATCGACCGGCGCTTGAAGGAGGCCGGGCTGGTCGAGGGAGAGCTGGTACAGAGGTTGTACTGGGCAACAGGAGAACCCGCCGTCTCGCCCGACGGAAAGCTGATGGCGGTGGTTCTTCGTTCTTCCACCGCGCCGTCGCGACTCGTCGTCTGGCGCACGGGGAACGACAACGCCGACTCGTTGGCGGCCGCGCGACGGGCCCGCCTGCTCCGTCTGGACTCACTCGACGTGCCGGCGACCGACTCCTTTCCTCCGCCGCGGCGGGCCATCGCCACACTGCTGCCATTTGCCGGACGGTCGCACGACCTTCCGCGTTGGCTCCCGGACAACGTGCATCTCCTGGTGAATCGCGAGGAGCCGATCGGCGACGGCGCCTCGCGACCCGACCTCTTTCTCTGGAACTCCCGGACGGGCGCGCTGCGGCGCGTCACGTACGGCGCCGGCATCCATCACGCCGATCCGTCTCCCGACGGCAAGTCGGCTGCGGGAGTACGCTGCGCCGACGGACGCTGTGGTCTCGTTACGGTCGATCTCGCGACGGGCGCGTGGCACACGCTGGTTGCCGCGCACGTGAACGATGCCTGGTATCGGCCGCGGTGGTCGCCCGACGGACGCCGCGTCGCCGCGAGCTATCACATCAATGGGCGCTGGGTCATCGCCATTGTCGACCCGGTCACGCGCGATGTGCACCTGGTCGACCCGGGAGATGGCGCGTCGCGATACGCGCCAAGCTGGACCGCCAGTGGCGAAGCCGTGGTGGAAGTGAGCGAACGCGGCGGCATCGCGAACCTCGAACGACTGCAGATCGACAACGCCCGGGCCACGACGCTCACACGGGTGACCGGTGCCGCGTTGGCGCCTGACGTGAGTCGCGCCGACAATCTGGTGTATTTCCTGGCGCTGCACGCGAAGGGATACGACTTGCGACGGCTCCCCATCGACTCCGCGACCAGCGCGCGGGACGTGGTCGCCCTCGACCCCGAACTCTCGCCGGCTGCTCCGCCGCGACCAGATACGACGAGGCCGGCATTCACCGCGACGACCATTTCTCCTCCACACGCCTATGGGTTGGGTCCGCGACGGTGGCGGATCCTGCCGGGCGAACAGCTGACCACCGATGGCGCGCTGGCCACGCTCATGGTCGCCAACATCGACCCAATCGCCAGGTTGAGCGTCGTGGCACAGGGCGGATACGGGGAAGCGGGCACCTGGCGTGGTGGATCGCTGAGCGCCGCCTTTCGGCGGCTGCCCGTCGTGTTCGAAGGTGCCGCGTGGTACACGAACCGGCGCGCACCGGCCGGCGAGGCCACGCCACGGTTGCCGTTCGACGGCGAGTACGTGGGATCGGGGATCGTCGCGCGCTTCGACCGCGACTTCAGCGCGATCAGCTACTCGTTGCGCGCCGGGGGCAGCCTGGGGGCGGTAGGCTCCGTGCCGGCGCAGGACAATCGGCGCGTGCTCGGATTCGGCGAAGCACGGGCACAGGCCAACCTGTCGGTCGGGACGCGGGTGCTCGCCGTGGGTGTCTCGCTTCAGGGCAGCGGAGGCACGACTGGGGCCGAGCGGTGGAATCGCACCATCATGGCCGTTGGCGCGGTGGCCGGCACACAGGCCGTGGCGCTTCGCGCGGAAGCGAGCGTGGGTGCGGTGGACGCCGCCACGGGGGGCGATTCACGCGGCGGGCGCGCGTTCGAGCAGTTCGTGGTGGGCGGCGCCGACGTGCCGTATTTCGACCGGGCATTCGTATCGCAGCAGCTGCCGGTGCCCGGGGTGCCCATCGGTTTCCTCGGGGGCAGGCGGATGGGTCTCTACCGCCTGTCGATTCCGGGAATGTGGCCGGTCGAGCCGTTTGCCACCTGGCTGGCGGCCGGCGATGCGCTCGAGCACTGGAAGCGCGTGGTCGGCGTGGAACGCTCGTTTGCATCGGAAGCGTTAGGTTTCGCCCGGCTGCCACAGGTCCGCGCGAGTGCGGGGGCCTCGTATTCGCTGGACGCACCGTATCGCCACAAGGCGAGGCTGTGGGTGACGGCCGCCTACCGGCCATGAGCCGCCGGGGAACGCCTCGCCGGAGAGTCGGCATTCTCTCCCTTGAATCCCCCCTTCCCTTCGTTCAACCTTCCCGGGCTTTTTGACCGGAGTCTACAGGAATGCGCATCGGAGTCCCGAAGGAAACGGCCGCAGGAGAACGGCGCGTGGCCGTCGCGCCGGAGAGCGCAGGACGCCTCGTGAAGGCGGGCGTGGAGGTGGTCGTGGAGCGGGGGGCCGGCGTGCCGGCGTACTTCCCCGACGCGGCCTACGCGGAAGCCGGCGCCGGACTCGGTGATCCCGGAGACGCGTTCAGCGCCGACGTCGTGGTCAAGGTGCAGAAGCCGTCGCTGGCGGAGGCCCGGCGGATCCGGTCGGGGGCCCTCCTCATCTCGCTGCTACCCGCCGCCACGAGCGCGGATCTCCTCCAGGTACTCGCGCAGGGCAACGTCTCCGCGCTCGCGCTCGAGCGCGTCCCACGCATCACCCGGGCGCAGTCGATGGACATTCTGTCGTCCCAGGCGACCATCGCCGGCTACAAGGCGGTGCTGCTGGCGGCCGAGCACGCGGCGAAGCTGCTCCCCATGCTCACCACGGCCGCCGGCAACATCCCTCCGGCCAAGACATTCGTCATCGGGGCCGGAGTGGCCGGTTTGATGGCGATCGCGACCGCCCGCCGGCTCGGCGCGGTGGTCTCCGGATTCGATATCCGTGCCGCCGCCCGGGAACAGGTGATGTCGTTAGGCGCCACGTTCGTGGGTCCGGAACCGCAGGCCGACGCCGAAGCGGCGGGGGGATACGCCCGCGCGCAGAGCGACGACGAGCACCAGCGCACGCTCGACGCGATCGGGAAACACATCAAGGACCAGGACCTCGTCATCACCACCGCGCAGATCCCGGGACGGGCGGCACCGCGCCTCATCACCGCCGGCATGGTCGCCTCCATGCGTCCGGGCTCGGTGATCGTGGACCTGGCCGCCGAGCAGGGGGGCAACTGCGAGCTCACCCGGGCGGACGAGGTCGTGGAGTCGAACGGCGTGACGATCGTGGGAGCGGCCAATCTGCCCAGCTCCGTGCCCTTCCACGCCAGCCTGATGTTCAGCAAGAACTGCCTGACGCTGCTGCAGCACCTCCTCAAGGACGGGACCATCACCCTCAGCCTCGAGGATGAGATCGCCGGGCCAATGTGTGTCGTGCACGCTGGCGCGGTTCGTGTCTGATCACCACCTCGCCTCGTGCACCGCGCGCACGAGCTGCGACCACTCGAGGGCCACCGCGCCGTGCCGCGCCGTGCCCGCGCGGCGGCCGCTGCTCGCCTCGTCCGATGCCTGTAGTGTGACCCTCAACCCGGATCCGCGCTCATGGACACGCTGATCACCGGCATCGTCATCTTCGTCCTCGCGACCTACCTGGGCGCAGAACTGATTGGCCGGGTGCCGCCAACGCTGCACACGCCCCTCATGTCGGGCGCAAACGCCATCTCCGGGATCACGATCGTTGGTGCCCTGGTGGTCGCAGGCTCGGGGCTGGGCTGGATCTCGACCGTGCTGGGGTTCGCGGCGGTGGTGTTCGCGATGATCAACGTGGTCGGTGGCTACGCCGTCACCAACCGGATGCTGAAGATGTTCTCGCGCGGGGACAGGAAGTGATTCCGGCTCCGATCGTCCGGCTGCTGTACCTCGTGTCGGCGATCCTGTTCATCACCGGCCTCAGGAGGCTGCAGAGTCCGGCCACCGCCCGTTCGGGGAACGCCATCTCGGGCCTCGGCATGCTGCTCGCGATCGTCACCACGGTCGTGATCTTCGAGATCCTGTCGCCGGTGCAGATGATTGCGGGCGTCGTGGTGGGAGGCTCGCTGGGTTACTGGATGGCGATGGCGGTGAAGATGACCTCCATGCCGCAGATGGTTGCGCTGCTCAATGGCTTCGGCGGCGGCGCGTCGCTGCTGGTCGGCATGGCGGAATTGCAGAAGTCGGGAACGGCCGGCCAGTCGCTGCCGCTCGACACCGGCATCACCATCGAGTTGTCGCTCCTCATCGGCGCGGTGACCTTCTCGGGCAGCCTGATCGCCTGGGCGAAGCTGCAGGAAGTGCTGACCGGCCGCCCCATCACCTACCCGGGACAGAAGGTTCTCAATGCGCTTCTGTTCGTCGCCATTCTGGGGCTGGGAGCGTGGCAGGTCGTTTCGCCCGCCGGTGTCACCTGGCCGGCCGTTGCGGTCACCGCATCTGCCCTGGCACTCGGCGTGCTTCTTGTGATTCCGATCGGCGGCGCCGACATGCCGGTCGTGATCTCGCTCCTGAACTCCTACTCCGGCATCGCCGGCGCGATGACGGGATTCGTGATCCGGAATGACGTGCTGATCATCTCCGGCGCGCTCGTGGGATCGTCGGGAATCATTCTCTCGCAGATCATGTGCCGGGCGATGAATCGGTCGCTGACCAACGTGCTGTTCGGGGCATTTGGCGGTACGCAGACTTCGGGCAAGAGCGTCGCCGGGCTCACCGCCAAGTCGATCACACCCGAGGATGCGGCGATCCAGCTCGCATACGCACCCAAGGTCATCATCGTCCCCGGGTACGGAATGGCCGTGGCGCAGGCCCAGCATCAGGTGCGCGAACTGGCCGAGCTGATCGAGAAGCACGGCGGCGATGTCATGTACGCCATCCATCCGGTCGCCGGCCGCATGCCGGGCCACATGAACGTCCTGCTGGCCGAGGCCAACGTGCCATACGACAAGCTGCGGGCCATGGAGGACGTGAACGACGAGTTTCCGCATTGTGACGTTGCGGTCGTGATCGGCGCCAACGACGTGGTCAACCCGGCGGCGCGGAACGACCCGTCAAGTCCCATCTACGGCATGCCGATTCTCGATGTGGACAAGGCGAAGAGCTGCATTGTCCTCAAGCGCTCCATGGCGGCCGGCTTTGCCGGCATCGAGAATGAATTGTTCTACGCACCCAGAACGTCGATGCTGTTCGGCGATGCGAAACAGAGCCTCTCGAAACTGATTTCGGAAATCAAGCAGCTGTGATCGTGCCCCCGAACGCGCGTCCCCACGCTCCGTCCCCTGCCCTGCGACCTCCGACCCGCTCCCTCGCATGATCAGCACAACCGTCATCCAGGCGTACGTGTTCCTTCTGGCGGCCTTTCTCGGGTACCAGATCATCTCGCGGGTGCCGCCGCTCCTCCACACGCCGCTGATGGCCGCGACCAACGCCATTTCCGGCATTTCGCTCGTCGGGTCGATCGTCGCTGCGGGCGGGAAGCACGGAACGGTCGCCACGGTTCTCGGCACGGTCGCGGTGGTGTGCGCGATGTCGAACGTGGTGGGCGGATTCCTCATCACCGACCGCATGCTGAAGATGTTCAAGCGCGGAGACCGCAGGTCGAGCGGGAAGTCCGCGCCGTGAGCGCGGCCGCGCTGGTGGCCGCGCAGTCGGCGATCGCCGACCCTCGTCGCGAGCTGGCGATTCAGGGCATCTACCTGGTCGCGTCGGCCCTCTTCATTCTGGGCATTCGGAGCCTCTCGCGGCCCGACCAGGCGCGCCGCGGCATGCAGCTGGCCGCCGTCGGGATGCTGTTCGCGATCATCGGCACCCTGCTGCAGCACGACGTCATCACCTATCGGTGGATCGCGATCGGGCTCATCCTGGGCGGTCTCATCGGATACCCGTTAGGCATGTGGGTGCCGATGACGGCCATGCCGCAACGGATCGCGTTCGCGCTCATGTTCGGCGCCCTGGCGTCGACGCTGGTGGGAGTAGCCGAGTTCTGGAACGCCTGGCACGATCCGGGCGGCGTGGCGCTCTCCCATGCCCGGATGGCGGCGGTCGGGTTCGAGGTGCTGCTGGGGGCCCTGACGGTCACCGGCGCGTTCATGGCGTTCGGCAAGCTGCAGGAGTTCATCACCGGCCGGGCGGTCACCTATCCCGGGCAGAACGCCTCCAACGCGTTGCTGTTCGTGGTGGCGCTCGGGTGCTACGGGTATCTGATCTACGACCCGTCCAACACCGTGCTCTTCTTCACCATGATCGGGGTCGCCTTCCTGCTGGGCGTGCTGATGGTGATTCCGATCGGCGGCGCGGACATGCCAGTGGTCATCGCGCTGCTCAACTCCTACGCCGGGCTGGCGGCGGCGGCCACCGGCTTCGCGATCGGCAACAACGTGCTCATTCTGTCCGGCGCGCTCGACGGGTCGTCCGGCTTCATCCTCTCGGTACTGATGAGCAAGGCGATGAACCGGCCGTTCACGAACATCCTGTTCGGCGCGTTCGGCGGGCAGACGGCACCAGCGGTCGTGCAGAGCGCCACCGGACTGTCGGTCAAGCCGATCTCCGCCCCCGACGCCGCGGTGCAACTGGCGTACGCGAATTCCGTGATCATCGTGCCGGGGTACGGAATGGCGGTGGCGCAGTCCCAGCATCAGGTGCAGGAACTGGCGGAACTGCTCCAGAAGCGCGGGGTGGACGTGAAGTACGCCATTCACCCGGTCGCCGGGCGCATGCCCGGCCACATGAACGTGCTGCTGGCCGAGGCGAACGTGCCCTACGACAGGCTGTACGACATGGACGAAGTGAACGGAGCCTTCCCGTCGACCGACTGCGTCCTCGTCATCGGCGCCAACGACGTGGTGAATCCCGCGGCGCGCACCGACCCGTCCAGCCCGATCTACGGCATGCCGATTCTCGACGCCGACCGCGCCAAGAGCTGCATCGTCATGAAACGGTCGATGGCAGCCGGGTTTGCGGGGATCGACAACGCCCTGTTCTACGACCGCAAGACCTCGATGCTGTTCGGCGATGCGAAGAAGAGCCTGACAGACCTGATCACCGAAGTGAAGCAGTTGTAGCGCGCGGCGTAAGCCGCGACCCGGTACTTCGGCGCCCGGCGCGTCGCCCGCGGTGGCGACTCACCCGACGTAGGGCCTACGGCTTCTTGCCCCCGTCGCGACGCTCCCGCTCCATCACGCCGCGCACCGCGCCGGCGATCATGCGGTTCACCGCCGCGATCGACAGGCCGCCCGGATCGGTGCCGGGAATCGTGGCGAAGCCGATCGCAACGGTCTTCGGATATCGGCTGAAGATCTGCTCGAAGAGCCGCGCCAGCTGCTCGCTCGATGGGCCGTCAGGAACCTTGTTGGGGTGACCCGAGACCTCGCGCGGATCGAGGACGTCCATGTCGATGTGGACGTAGATCTTGTCGGTGAGACGACTCAAGCGATCGAGCTGGGCGAAGACCGCGGGCGAACCGGTACGCAGATCGTCGACCGACAGCTGTTCGATGAACGAGTCGTCGAGCAACTCCCGCTCCAGCGGATCGATGAGGCGTACGCCGCCCATGACGATGTGGCGGTCTGACAGAGGTGGATCGAGACCGGCATCCATGCGCATCCGCTGCAGCGCCCGGCCGGTGGCTACCGCGACCGGCATACCGCCTAACGAGCCGCTGCGCGTCGTCTCCGGTGTGTTGAAATCCGGATGCGCGTCGAGCCAGAGCATGCCGATCCGGATCGCCTCCGGGGTGGGACCGGAATGCTGCAGTCCGGCCACCAGACCCGGCATCGATGGGCAGGTCGCCAGCAGCCCGACCGTGAAGTAGCCGTCGCGCTCGTTCTGCGCGACGATCCGGGCAAAGTGGCCGAGCGCCATGCCGAGGCGCTTCCAGCCTCCGTACTCGGTGTTCTCCTCCGGTGTGAGCGCCGCCTCGGCCACCCGCACCACGGCCCCGAGCCGCGCCAGGGTATCCTGGATTCCGCCACTGGCCATCGTGGCCGGTCCCGGCGACGTCCCGTTCGGCAGGAAGGGTTGCCGGGCCAGCGCAACCCGCAGATGTCCGCTCGCGTCGGTGTACTTGCGTTGCCCCTGTACGACCTGAGGAATCGCCATCGCGCCCACCAACGCGATCGACAGCTCGCGCACCGTCGTTCGCCAGCGCCTGTTACTCACTCCGGCGATCGACCGCTGCTTCGCTTCTGTCGGCCGCCTCGCAGCTGGCGCGTGTCGGGACTGCGCTGTCATGCCTCGAGACGCGCCGTCACGGTGACCTTCGTGCTGAGCAGGCGCGAGATCGGACACGTCTGCACGGCCCTGGTGGCCGCCGCCTGAAACGCCTCCTCGCTGATGCCTGGGACCCTGGCAACGGTATCCGATGAATGCCCGTGACGGTAAAGCCGGCGTCCGTCTTCTCCAGCGTAACGGTCGCGTACGTCGTCACGCGCTCCGGTGGATTCCCCGCATTCGTGAGCTGGCCTGAAAACGCCATCGAAAAGCACCCCGCGTGCGCCGCACCGATCAGTTCCTCCGGATTGGTGCCGGGCGCCGATTCGAAGCGCGCGCCGAATGTGTATCGGGCGTCGCGAAGAACCCCGCTCTTCACGGACATCTCCCCTCGACCTTCCCGCAGCGTGCCGTACCAGACGGCCGACGCATTTCGCTCCAAGGCTCCCTCCCGGTGGTGCTCCCGACAAGGTAACGACGGTAGATCGATGTCGTGGAGCGGCACCCGCTCACTTTCGCTTCGCGTCCCTGGTCCAGAAGTTGACCAGGGTACACGGCCCATGCGCTCCCCCTCCCCTCGGCTGGCGCGCCCCGCCACGGGCTCCGCTTTGCACCGATCCGCGCCAGTTCCACTGGATGTATTCCGGTGGAACTTCGGTGCGCTGATAGACCTCCACCGCGAACAAGTCCCCTACGTCAGGTTCCGGGTTGGCAACGCTGATGGGCGAGCCATTCACCAATCGAACGACGCAGCGCCACCCGACGACTGAGACAAAATCGCGACCCCTCGGCGTCGCGACGATGCGAAACTCGGGGCGACCGTAGAAGATGTCCGCGACAAAAACCGGCTCCTTCGCCTCGATCTCCGCCGCGGTCATCGTGAATCCGCGATGGTCCGCCTGACGACAGAGAAAACCGGCGTAAGTGTATCGGGAGCACTGCCGCTCTCCGCGTACCACGACCGTGTCGAGCGTGGGCGGCACGCGGATGAGGGCGAATTCCACCCGGGTCACGTCGCCGGCCGTCACGTCCACGGGCGTCTCCTCGGGCCGGAATCCCACCCGTCGCACGCGCACCTTGTATGCGCCCACCGGCACACCGCCCATCGTGAACCGCCCCGCGGTGTCTGCCCAGGCCTGCCGTCCTCCGGGTTGCAAAGAGATGCCGGCTCCGACTACCGGTTCGCCCAGGGAGTCTCGTACCACGCCGCGAATCGTCCCGGTGAGCGGATCCTGCCCCGCGGCTGACGCGGCCACCACGATCTGACATGCACACGAAGCCAGGACGAGAAGTCGGGGCCAGGAGGAGCCGCCGCCGCGGCCCATCGCCGCTCGAGCCTGATCCTCCCGGAGGCACAGAGGCATGACCCGAATCTGCCTGTCGCGGCGACGGCGGAATAGGCCGTCTCGCCCAGCTTCAATCCGGATTGGACCACGGACGGAGCGCCCCGCATGACAACGTCCGCGATTCCCAGTCGCTATGTCTCCTCGCCAGCCAACCGCATTGGGTCCAGAGCGCGCACCGGAACTCGTTCTGCCACCCGAGACGAACCGAGCGCCGGCATCGCCTGACCTTCGGTGAGGAGCCTGGTAGTGAAGCGTTGCCCTTCCGAGATGCGCTCGACTTCCACCGCTATGGCGTCCACCGCCTGCTCCATGCGGTCCAGTCGCGAGATCAACTCCGGTGACTCTCTCGACGGTTGAGGCGACCTTGCTCGCCGCCACATCAGACGCGCCGCCGCGATGGCAAGCGGCATCAGGACGACAACCGTGAACAGCCCGGCAAGCGGCGCCGCGAATTGCTCGGTCATTCCGAGAATCCGGTGGGGCACATCCACGGTCGCGATCAGGCCCGCCGGTGTCGCCGCCAGCGCACGCCCATTCTCGGCGATGTCGGCCTCGAGATGCATGATGCGCTGATCGAGCTGCGTCATGCGCTGCTCGATTCCCGTGCGATCGGCTCCGTTCATCGCGCTGCGCAGTTCGCGCGCCAGCCCTTCCCGCCGCCCGTTCGCCGAAATGAGCTGAGTGGAAAGCTCCTCTCGTCGGGCGCGAAGCGCTTGCAGCTCCTGGGCGCTGTGTGGCACTTGCACGACCTGCGCTCCACCCGCTTCCGCGGGGAGAGACACGGCCGAAGGCGTGCCCGACTGCTGCTGGGCCGGGGCGGCGGGCGGGATGCTGGAGATTTGCACGACGTGACCTACGAAGATTGTGGCCGCCAGGTGTCAGACCGCCGTTGCGCCGCGTGCCTCGCGGTCAGCGGGTCGGCGGCGCCCTTGGGCCCCGTCGGAGCCGAGGGCCGCGCCGCCTCCCTCGGCTCGCCGGCGTGTAGCGGACTCCAACTGGGAGGGTCGCTGGCGGGAAAGCTCTCCTGAGACGCCTCGTCCACCGGGTCGGACAGGGAACCAGGCGGGGACGGATCGCGGATCGGTTTCGGGGTTCGGCGTCTGCTACTCATGCGACCATCCTGCGAAATGCCTCCACTCGGACGGCTGCGGCTGGTATTGCCGCCCGCGCCAACGCCTCGGGCGCCGAACCGTCGACAGAACCACGCGCACGACCGCCAGGGGATCTGCCAGCGGTGACAACCAGAACATCGTTCCTCTCTTCTCGTATGAGGGCGCGAGAGCGAACAGGAGCCCGATGCGCAGCAGCAGCAGAATGGAGTTCAGTATCACCAGGGCCCGAGAGACGTTCCCTGAGGCATTCCACCATCCCGTCGCCGCCACGATCAGCAATATCGGAGGAACGCCCTGCACCAGCGTGAGCAGAAGAATGTCCACCCACTGGCGGGCTCGCGTGGTCGCATCGCTGAGATCAATCGATCTTCCCCACTCGCGCCACATTTCCCGCAGCGAGCGATATGCACGAACGCGAAAAAGCCGAGATCCGTCGAGGAAACCAACCCGCGCTCCGCGACTGGCGTAGTACCGCGCGAGCATAACGTCGTCTGCGAACGAACCCCTCGCCGACTCGTACCCGCCATGACGCAGCAGGACAGAGCGCCGCGCGAGGAAACACTGTCCGTTGGCAAGTAACCGACTTGGCGCGGGGTCGGCCGACGGTGCGCCGAACCGGTACACGAGGGTCGCCAGCAGCCCAGGGTGGACCAGGCGCTCCCCCGCGCTCTGTCCGGCGAAACGGGGCGAGAACGACACCATGTCCAGACCTCCCGAACATGCCGCCTGCACCACAGCGGCAACCATCCCGGGGTCGGCCTCGACGTCGGCATCGACGCCTAGTATCCAATCACCGCGCGCCAGCGATAGCCCATGCTGCAGCGCCCAGACCTTTCCTATCCAGCCGCGCGGTAGCGGAGGGTCCCGGACCACGCGCAGCCGGGGATCTTCCGCCGCCGCAGCCCGAAGGACGCCCTCCGTGCCGTCCGTGGAGTCGCTGTCGACAACGATGATCTCCGCCAGCGGAGCGTTCTGGTTGCGAAGCGAACGCAGGCACGGCTCAATGCGAGCCGCCTCGTTCAGGGTGGGGATGATCACGCTGACGGCTGCGTCAGCACCAGGAGTGCTTGCCGGTGTGACTGGTGGTCGACGGCGAGCACCCGGCACGAGGCGCGCCAACACCACGACCAGCGCTATCGCCTGTCCCACGAGCAGCAACGTCAGCATTCAGTACATTTCGCTGCCATGGATCCGCCTCCGGGTTGGTGTGGACTCGTCCTCCGGACGCGATGACGGGCCGCGTTTCAAGATGGCGCCGCTCACGCAGGCGGCGGAAGTGGAGTAACGGGTGATTCACCTGCGCTCGTTCTCGCTGCGCCGCCCGGCCGACCCCTTCGGATTCCCGTTCACCGTCCCGGCAATCCAGTCCCTTGGGGAGACGTCGCTCAGCACTCCGGTGACCTTCCTTGTCGGCGAGAACGGGTCCGGGAAGTCGACGTTGCTGGAGGGGCTCGCGGCCGCCTGCGGCCTGCCCACCGTCGGCAGCACATCGGCGACGACCGACGAGACGCTTGCCCATCAGCGGCGTCTGGCGGCGGCGCTTCAGCTCGTCTGGAACCGGCGCACCCACCGCGGCTTCTTCCTGCGCGCCGAGGACTTCTTCGGATTCGCCAAGTCGCTCTCCCGGCTGCGCGAGGACCTGACGCGCCGCCTCGAGGAGATCGATGACGAGTACCGGGACCGTTCACCAATGGCCCGGGGATTGGCGAGGGGGCCAGTGGGAGCGTCGCTCGCCGGGCTGGAGAATCGCTACGGCGTGAATCTGGACGAGAACTCGCACGGTCAGAGCTTTTTCCGGCTGTTCCAGAGCCGGTTCGTGCCGGGAGGGCTCTATCTGCTCGACGAACCCGAAGCGCCCCTCTCTCCGCAGAGCCAGCTCGGACTCATCGCCATGATCAAGGACATGGTCGCGCAGCACAGCCAGTTCATCATCGCGTCGCATTCCCCGATACTGCTCGCGTTCCCCGGCGCCCGTGTGCTGACCTTCGACGAGATTCCGGTTCGCGAAGTGCCGTATCAGGACCTCGAGCACGTGGCGCTCACGCGCGCCTTCCTCAACGACCCCGAGAGTTTCCTGCGACGGCTATGATCGCGCGCACCCGGTAGCGCGTGCCGGTCAGACCTCGCCCGGAGGATGCCCGGCAGTGGCCGCAGTGACGGCGCGCTTGAACGCGTGGAAAACGCAGTGAACCCCGCCGTTCTGACGAACCTCGCCGCAGACCAGGCCCGTGTACCGCTTCATCATGTTCCGGAGCGACGTGCCGGATGGGAAATCGAGCAGCAGAGCGACCTCGTCCACAGCGCGTCCCGGATCCTCGAGCAGCCTCGCCGCAACCAGCAAGCGCCCCCAGGCAATGATGGCGGTGGGTGAGGGATAACCAACGGCATTCAGTCGGTCCAGGAGCGTCTTGCGGTGCACGCCGAGCGCCGACGCGACCTCCTCCACTCCCAGGTTGCGCCTGCCGTTTTCGATGCAGAATCGGAGCATGGGAAGCACGTTCGGAGGAACGACCGGCTCCAGGTCAAGCAGCATCTGCTTGGTCGAGCTGTGGTCCAGCGCCGCCTGAACGGCTGCCCGCAGGGTGACGCGAAGATCATCGACCCCGCGGAATACGAGATCGCTGACTCCCGACCGCGCAAAGTCGAGCACATCGCGCGACGCGTCCGGCGCCAGGGCACAGTACAGCACCACGGGCACCGACGGGAAGTCGTCCCGAAGTCGGCGCACAACCGGGAGCGTGGACTCGCCGTCCCGATCACGGATGTCGACCACCGCCACGCTGGCGAGGCCATGCTCGACCAGGGCCAGGAGCTCTGTCTGGCGGTCGCAGAAGCGAACCGTGATGGGACTCCGGAGCGACTCGCGCAATCGCGTGCGGGCTGTCTGTTCCCAAACGAGAGCGCCGACGATCACGTCCGCTTTCCGCCAAAAATGTTACGCCATGTATCACAACTGCACATAGCGTGTCGGTAGTCCGCACGTACCGCGTGCAAACTATGGCGACCCTCACACTTCCCTTGGAGACCTCTCATGCGTAGCACGATCCGCCTGGCAGTATTCGTCGCCACGACCGCCATCATTGCCGCCTGCTCGATGCCCACTTCGCCGTCCGCCCAGGTCTGCCGCAGCGCCAAGATCCCGGGTGCCGGCGTGTGCGCGAGCAAGGATTATATCAATCCGAACGCCGACTATATCAACCCGAACGCTCGCAGCGACTCCGATTCCACTCAGCGCTGACCCAGAGTAGCACTCGCCGCGCTTTCGTCGGGCCGGGGTTGACGTCGCACCCCGGCCCCGCGGCGCCTGAACGCCGTCTAACTCCGCAGCGCGAGCACCCCGGCGGTGTCGCCTGCGTCCATTCCGGCGAGGGACGCCACGACCTCCCGCGAGGCCTCAGACAGCGTGTGCGGCGCAATGGCTTCAACGGTCGCCCGCGAGAGCTTGGCGTTTTCACACGCGTGCAGCAGTTCGAAAAAGCCCCTGACCTTCGCGAGCCGCCGTGCACGCGTGAGATAGGCCGACGCGCGCTCCGCATTGCCGATGACGCCGTACGCCGTGGCGAGGTGAAACAGGGTCTGGGCATTCTCGTAGGCGAGCGCTGATCGCAACACGTGCCGCTCGGCCTCAGCAGCAACGCGCTCCACGACATCCGACTTGTCGCATCGTGCCGCTGCAACCGCGGCGCCGCCCAGCATGCTCAAACGCACGCGAAGCACTTCGGTTCGATCAAGTACGGCGGCGAATCCCTGCAGCGCGGCGCGCGGGAAGCCCGCATCCAGGCAGAGTTGCGAGAGGTTGCCGAGGGCCTCCCCCTCCAGGGCCCGATCGCCCTCCGAACACAGATAGGTGGCCCAGGCGTGCTTCAGCGCACGATCGAAGTCATGACCGATCGCGAAGCAGATGGTCAGGCCCTGGTGTGCCAGCATCACCAGTTCGCTGGCATGCGCCGTCTCGCCGAGCTCGAGTCCGCGCTCGAAGAAGACGCGTGCCCGGGGATAGTTGCCCCGCACTCGATTGATCACGCCACGACCGAGACAGGCGCGCGAGAGGAGGGCGAAGTCGACCGACCGCTCTGCGATGTCGGAGCAGGCCTGGTACAGTTCCTCCGACGTGTCGAGGTCGCCCAGCAGGCGCGCAACCCGCGCCTGGTCGGCGGCCAGAAGTCCTCGCTCGCGATCACTCGCCAACCCCACCAGTTCGCGTGTGCTGGCCAGCGTCGTGTAGGCCATGGAAACCGCGCCTGCATCCGACATGCGACTGGTCATTCCGCGCACGCCCCGCGCGACCGCATCGGCCGAATCGCGGTCAGTCAACGCCGTGAGGCCGTCGACGACCTGCGAGAGATCCCGCCGCTCCGGCTCCGGAAGCTGGCAACCGTCCGGATCCGAACCGAGGAGATCGCGCAGCGCCGACGCGGATTGCGCAGCGCTCACGCCACGGTCTTCGACGCCGGTGCGGATGATTCTCGAGAGGCAGTGTGCGGTAAGCAGCCAGACCGTATCGGCGCCTCCGAAATCCTCGCGATTCGCATTTCGCGCCAGATCGCTGCGATATGCGTCGAGCGGAGATTCGACGTAGAGCATCAAGGTAGCGGGTTGGAGGGGCTTGATCGGCCTTAATAATCAGACGGAAACTGCATGCGCACAAGACAGCGTCGATAGACAACGGCTCATGACGCGACTCCGGGACGCCCGGGGCCAGTAACCTCCCGAGTGGCAAAGCTCTTTCGCCACAGTGCGATGGAAGCGCGTCACCCTTACCGTCCTGTTGGGAATGGAGAACCGAGGTGCGTGGACGTGGGGCGGGGCTTCTGAATGACCCGCCCCAACTACTGAAAGCGGCTCCTGGTGACAGAAACTTAACCCCAATTGCGTGACCGGGGTCACGACCTTCATACTGCAATGGTCATGCGACTGGACATTTGACTTCCCTCATGCCAGCACGGGACCCGGGCTGTCCACCCGTTCTCGATGATGCCGCAGCGGCAACGATACATCTCCAGCACCTGACTGGCGTCCTCGCGCAACAGGTCGCGGGTAACCTGCATCCCACGGAGTGCCAGGCAGCTGTCCGACTCCAGGGGAGGACGGGTCCCTCATCGAAACGAAGCGGGATTGCATCCTAGGCGGGGAGCGGCGAGTCACTCATTGGAAAACCGACGCCGTATGCGCACCGTGCGCTCCAGTTCGTCCGCCGCCTGCAGCACCTTCAACCGCAGATCGTCAGGCAGGTCTGCGCGCTCGCCGAGAAAGCGCTGTACGATGCCTAACGCCGCCTCGTCGAGCTGCCCGCCCAGGAACCCATTGATCCAGGATCCCAGAAAGAAGATGCGGCGGTTGCGCTGTATCCACGGCAGCGAATCGAGTGCCGGGCGCAGGAAGGGCGCGGTGATGTCTCTCGACTCCACGGCGTTGAACGCATCGAGACTGGCAGTCGCCCAATCCTCGTTGAGCGTACTGTCAGCGAAGTAGCGCGCGAAGTAGTCTGCCTTGACCGCAGCGCGTGGGGCCGCGGCAGCGGCCACGAATTTCCGGCGCGCTCCCTCGGCGGACGAATCGCGCCGCGCTTCGTCCACCAAACGGCGCGCCGCCGAAGGCGCTCCAAGCGCTACCAGCCGGGTGACGATGGACCATCGCGTCGACGGACCCAAGGGCAGTCCCGCCAACCGGTCCCGGTCCAGCAGCGCGTCGAGGGTATCGACCATCGTGCGGCTCGCCGCTACCCGAATCAGCGCGGCCAGCTCCGATCGCCGCACGCCATACGACCTTGTCGAGTCCGACGCGCCGACGAGAAGCATTCGCTCCACGTCCGGAAGCAGCGTGTCGCGGGTCGCGCCATCGATGTACGCCGTCACCGCGCGCGTCAGGTGATTGAGTTCACTCGCCAGAATCTGTTCGTCGGGTTCATGCGGCAGCTCGCGGACCGCCAGGCGAATGAACCGCCGCGGACTGAGGGACGCCTCCCGCACCTGATCCCAGAGCGCTCCCCACAGCATCGCGCGGTCGAAGGCGACCTGAACCCGGCCCAGCGAGTGTTCGAGCCAGCTCACGCTCACGGAGTCGAGCAGGACCAGCGCGTATGCGTTGTCATCGGCGTTGGCGAACATCCATGCCGGAGCGGGCAAGCCGACGGCCGCGCTCACCAGCGTCGTGTCGGAAGTGATGGTCAATGGCAGTCGAGTCAGAACCCCATCGGGCGAAGCGAGCACCAGCTCGGTGCGGATAGGCCAGGGCCGCGCGCCGGATACCGCGAGTTGCGCCGGATGCTGGACGATGGCGAGCCGAGTCACCCGCCCGTCACTGGTCTCCAGACGTTGCTCCAGCACCGGCATCCCGGCTCTTGTGATGTAGTCCTCGCCCCAGTTGCGCAGCGGGTTTCCACGGACGCCCGCGATGGCGTCGAGCAGATCGCGCCAGGTGGCGTTGGCGAACGCGTGCGCGTGCACGAATTGCTGGAGGCCGCGTTGGAAGGCGGACTCGCCGACAAGGAAGTTGAGCTGCTTCAGGACACCCGGTGCCTTGTTGTAGACGATGGCGCCGTAGTTGCTCTTTGCCTGATCGAGATTGTCGAGAGGTTGCCAGATTGCCGTCGTGCCGCCGCTCACATCGACCGCGTAGGCCGCCGGCTTGTTCCGCAGATAGAATGACTCCCAGGCCCCGGCGCTGGAGTCGAGCGAGGCCTGCATCTTCGCAGCCATGTAGGTCGCGAAACCCTCCTTGAGCCAGAGGTCGTCGAACCATCGCATGGTCACCAGGTCGCCGAACCACTGATGCGCCACTTCATGGTAAACCGTGGCGGTACGACCGAGCCGCTGCGTAAGCGTTGGCGGCTCTCGGAAGATGAATCGCTCCTCGCTGAAGAAGATGGCGCCAGGGTGTTCCATGCCTCCGAACGGAAAAGCGGGCGCCAGCAGGATGTCGAGCTTCTGGAACGGATAACGGTAGGCGAAGTACCGCGACAGCCATGACACCGCGCGATCCGCATCGTGGATGATCGAGTCGACATCCACCTCGCGCGCACGCGACCTGCGAACGTAGAGCGTGATCGGACGCGCTGTGTTGGTGGCGGTGAGAGCCGCCCATGGACCGGCTGCGAACGCAATGAGGTAGGTGCTGATCGGCTCCGACTCACGGAACACATAGGTGGTGCCGCGCGATGACGAGTCGGCTCGCGTAACGACGCCGTTCGCCACTGCGCGCCAACCCAGCGGCGTGGTCAGGGTGAGAGCAATCCGCGCCTTCAGGTCAGGCTGGTCGAAGCACGGGAAAAGCTGCTCGGCATCGCTCGGGACGAGAAGCGTGTAGAGATACGTCGCTCCATCGGATGGGTCGCGCACACGAATGATGCTCGCGCCAGCCGCGGCAATCAGCGCCGAGAACTCGAAGTCGATGCGGTTGGGGCCGTTAGTGAGTAGCGCTCCCGGAATTCGGACGTGCTGACCGTTGAAGGTCAGCGACGGTTGCGCGACACCGTTGACGAGTGCCTGCCTCAGCAATGGCCCGCGGAAGTCGAGGATGACGTCCCCTGGCCCCCTGAGATTGAAGCGAATGGTCACCCGTCCCACAGCTGTGTCGGGGCGCGTCACATCCAGCGTCAGAGCGTATCGCACGCTGCGGATTCGCGTAGCACGCCGCTCCGCCAGCGCGTGCGACACACCGGGCGCCATGAGCGAGTCGTCCGGTAGCCGAGCTGCCGGTGACGTGACACCGCTGACCCATGTGACGAGCAATGCGGACAGGACCATGCCCGGAGGCTAGCAAGTGCAGTATGCGACTGGAAGAGGTTCTGTTCTCGGGTCTGCGGACGCGTGGTCCCTTGTCGCGACGAACAACGCCGTCGATCTTCCCCGCACGCGCGACACCCGACACGAGGACGCCGATGCGGATAGCCAGGATGGGAGTGATCGGAGCCGGTGCCATGGGCACCGGCATCGCGGCACTGGCCGCGTCCGCCGGACTGCCGGTCGTGCTGCTCGACGTTCCGGCTGATCCCGACCGGAATGCGCGCGCGCGAAACGCCGTCCAGCGCGCGATCGCCTCGCGGATGTCACCCTTCATGGATCCCCAGCGCGCCTCACGAATCACCATTGGCAACATCGAGGACGACTTCGACCTGCTCGCCGGCTGCGACTGGATCATCGAAGCGATCATCGAACAGCCCGAACCGAAGCGTCGCCTGTTCGAGCGCCTCGAGGGCGTGGTGAAGCCCACCGCGATCGTGTCGTCGAACACCTCCGGGATCCCCATCGCCTCACTGGCCAGAGGACTTGGCGCGGCGTTCCGCGGCCGGTTCCTGGGTACACACTTCTTCAATCCCGCGCGGTATCTGCATCTGCTCGAGATTATCCCGGGCGAGGAAACAAATCCCGAGTCCGTGAGCGAGATCCGTGCCTTCGCCGAGCGCACACTGGGCAAGGGGGTGGTGATTGCGAAGGATGTTCCCGGGTTCATCGCGAACCGCCTCGGACTGTTCGGCCTGGTGGCCACCATTCGCCTCATGGAGCAGTACGAGTTGGGCATTGCGGAGGTCGACGCCCTCACCGGGCCACTCATCGGGCGGCCCCGATCCGCCACCTTTCGAACCGGCGATATCTCCGGGCTTGATGTGCTGGTGCTGGTCACCGAAGAGCTGTCGCGGGCCACTGGCGAGGACTTCGCGCTGCCCGAATGGGTGCAGCAACTCGTCAGGCAGGGGCATCTGGGCGAGAAGAGCGGGGCGGGCTTCTACCGCAGGGACGGAAAGCGAATCCTCACGCTGGACTGGAAGACCGGGGAGTACCGGGACGTTCCGGCTCCGGACCTGCCCGATCTCAGCCAGCTTCGACAGCAACCCCTCGAGCGCCGGCTGCAGGCGCTCGCGACGGCTGACGGGCGCCACGGGAGCTTTCTCCGCGACATGCTGCTCGCCGTCGCCCGGTACACGCTCGAGCAGACGCCGGCCCTGGCCCACGATATCGCGTCCGTCGACCGCGCCATGGAATGGGGCTACGGATGGGAGATCGGGCCCTATCGCGTCTTCGACGCCATGGGACTGGACTACCTGCGCTCTGCCCTCGCGCCAGGCGCGGTGCCGCCATTGCTCTCCACCGCACGCGAAAACTTCTATCGCACGCTGGGGAGCGGGCCGCGACAGCTCTCGTTCGCCGGCGAGTACGCGCCGATCGAACCGATCCCGGGTCAGCTCGACCTCTCCCTGGTCAAGACGAGACTCGGCGCCCTGGCAAGGAACGACGACGCCTCGGTACTGGACGTGGGCGATGGTGCCGTGCTGCTGGAGTTCCACGGCAAGCTGAACACGCTGGGGCACGGAACCCTGGACATGCTGAAGCGCGCACTCGACATCGTCGATCAGAACGGCAGGACCGGCTTGGTGATCGGGAACCAGGATCCGCGGACGTTCTCTGCCGGAGCTGATCTCGGCGAGCTGCTTTCGCTCGCGCAGGAAGGAACCTGGGGTGCGCTGGAAGTGGCCGTCCGGGAGTTCCAGAACGCCGTCATGAGCTTGCGCCGCGTGCCCTTCCCCGTGGTGGTCGCGCCGTTCGGACTCACGCTTGGCGGCGGAGCCGAGTTCGCGCTGCACGCCGCGCGCTTGCAGGCGCACGCGGAACTCTATCTCGGCTTCGTGGAGGCTGGCGTCGGGCTTCTTCCCTCCGGCGGGGGTTGCAAGGAACTGCTCTTTCGATTCACGCGCCAACTGGCTCCATATGAGGAGGCCGACCGGTTCGAAGCCGTGAAGCGGGCGTTTCGCCTCATCAGCATGGCCACCACCAGCACGAGCGCGCTGGATGCACGTCGCCTCGGGTTCCTTCGCGACGGAGATCGCGTGTCGATGAATCGCGATCGCCTTTTGAGCGATGCCAAAGCCCGGGTGCTCGATCTCGCCACGGACTACACGCCTCCGGGACCACGGACCATGCGCGCGCTGGGCCGTGAGGCGTTCGGAAACCTCAAGTATGCCGTGTGGGCGATGCGGGAAGCCGGCCGGATCAGCGACCACGACGTCCTGATCGGGAACAAGGTGGCGTGGGTGCTGAGTGCCGGCGACGGTCCGGCACGCGACGTGAGCGAACAGGACATGTTGGACCTCGAGCGCGAGGCATTCCTGGCCCTGCTCGGCACGCAGGCCACCCAGGACCGGATCGCGCACATGCTGCGCACGGGCAAACCGCTGCGGAACTAGAGTGGCACGGAGGCCGCGAGACAGGTGACCATGCGGGACGCGGTGATCGTCAGCGCCGTTCGCACGGCGGTTGGGCGTGGGAAGAAGGACGGCGCCCTTGCCGCGGTGCATCCCATCGACCTCTCTGCACTCGTGATGCAGGAGGCCATCAAGCGTGCGAATGTGGACCCGCGGGAGATCGATGACGTACTGTGGGGCTGCGCCATGCCGGAGGCGTCCCAGGGTCTGAACGTCGCGCGTCTGGCCGTGCTGCGCGCCCGGCTGCCCGTTGAAGTCCCCGCCTGCACCGTCAATCGCTTCTGCTCGTCAGGCTTGCAGACAATCGCCATGGGCGCGCAGGCCATCATGACGGGGATGGCCGATGTCGTGCTCACCGGCGGCGTGGAGATGATGAGTCAGGTGCCCATGTCGGGCTTTCACCCGCGGTTGCACGCCGACATGACGGAAGACATGATCGCCATGGGGTTCACCGCCGAGCGTGTCGCCGCGCGGTGGAAGGTAAGCCGCGCCGATCAGGATGCCTACGCGCTGGCGAGCCATGAGAAGGCCGCGCGCGCGCTGGCTGGTGATGCATTCGCGGACCAGATCGTGCCCGTGCCGGTGGAACGGGTACGGTGGCAGGGACCGCGCCAGGAGGTCGAGCAGGGGTTCTTTGTGCGCGACGAAAACGTGCGCAGCGACACCAGTCTGGAGCGGCTGGCGAAGCTGCCGCCGGCGTTCAAGGTCGATGGCACGGTCACGGCCGGAAATTCGAGCCCCTACTCCGACGGATCCGCCGCGGTGGTGATGATGAGCGCCGAGCGCGCGCGGGCCCTGAGCGCGCCGGTACTGGCCCGCTTCGCCGGCTACGCGGTGGCCGGGGTGGCGCCCGACATCATGGGCGTCGGCCCGATTCGCGCTGTACCGAAGGCCCTGGCGCGCGCCGGCCGCGCACTGGACGAGATCCGCCTGATCGAGTTCAATGAGGCGTTTGCCGCGCAGGCCCTCGCCGTGCAGCGGGAGCTCGGGTTCCGCGACGAGATTCTGAACGTAAACGGAGGGGCCATCGCTCTCGGGCACCCGTTAGGCGCCACGGGCACCAAGCTCGCGACTCAGCTGGTCCACGAGCTCGGTCGCCGCGGCGGCGGTTTCGGGCTGGTTACCATGTGCGTGGGCGGCGGAATGGGCGCCGCGGGTGTGTTCGAGGTCGAGAGCTGACAGGACATCAGCGGACCCGCGGCCCCGGCTTGTCGATTTCGGCTGTCGCGTATTCCCTGATGGCCGTTCACCACCCTTGATTCCAACGTTCGCCCCATCCGAGTGGGACGCCCGCGTCCCGTTCTTCGTTCCCTATCCTCCGCCCCTCATCTCGTGTCCACCACCGCGGTCAAAGCCACAGTGCAGGGTGACACCATCACCATGCGCGACGGCACACTACAGGTTCCTGATTTTCCCGTGATCCCTTTCATCGAAGGAGACGGGACCGGCCCCGACATCTGGCGCGCCTCGCAACTCGTCTTCGACGCCGCGGTTGAACGCGCTTACGGCGGGAAGCGCCGCATCGCCTGGCACGAGGTCCTGGCTGGCGAGAAGTCGAAGGAGCGCCTGGACAGCTGGCTGCCCGACGAAACGCTGGCGGCGATCGCGACCCACCGCGTGGCCATCAAGGGACCGCTCACCACGCCCGTGGGCGGCGGATTCCGCTCGCTGAACGTGGCGCTCCGACAGCAACTCGACCTCTACGCATGCGTTCGCCCGGTCCGCTACTTCCCGGGCGTCCCCTCCCCCGTCAAGCGGCCGGAAGACGTCAGTATGGTCATCTTCCGCGAGAACACCGAAGACACGTATGCCGGCATCGAGTACGCGGCCGGCACCACTGAAGTCCAGCGCCTGATCGCGTTTCTGCGCGACGAACTTCACGTCACAAAGATTCGCTTCCCGGGAACGAGTGGCATCGGCATCAAGCCGATGTCCCAGGAGGGAACACAACGGCTGGTCCGTGCAGCTATTCGGTATGCCGTGCGCAGCAGAGTCGCGAGCGTGACCCTCGTTCACAAGGGCAACATCATGAAGTACACGGAGGGTGCATTCCGCGACTGGGGCTATCGGGTGGCCAGGGAGGAGTTCGGCGCCAGTGAACTCGACGGGGGCCCGTGGCTTCGATTGCCGGACGGTGTGGTCATCAAGGACGTCATCGCCGACGCCTTTCTTCAGCAGATCCTCACCAGACCGCGGGACTACAGCGTCATCGCGACACCAAACCTCAATGGCGACTACATCTCGGATGCGTTGGCGGCCCAGGTGGGCGGCATCGGCATCGCGCCCGGCGCCAATATCAACTACGACACCGGACACGCGATCTTCGAGGCGACCCACGGCACCGCACCGAAATACGCCAACCAGGACAAGGTGAATCCCGGATCGGTCATCCTCTCCGGCGAGATGATGCTTCGCTACCTGGGGTGGGACGAGGCCGCCGATCTCATTCTACACGCGCTCGAGAAGACGATCGCGCAGAAGCGCGTAACCTACGACTTCGAGCGGCTGATGGAGGGCGCCACGCTGGTGAGCTGCAGCGGCTTCGCCAGGGCGATGGTCGAGAACATGTAGCGCGGCCTCGACCGGTCTGTCGGTCTCTGGGCTAAACCGCCGCGATCACCTGCACCTCGAGCTGGTAGCCGTAGTGAAGGTCCTTGACCGGCACGACCGCGCGTGCCGGACGATGCGCTCCCATGATGTCCGCGTAGGCCGCGTTCACCTCGCTCCAGAGCGACATGTCCGACACGTAGATCGTCATCTGCACGACGCGATCGAGGCCGCTCCCTGCCGCCTCGAGGATCGCCTGCACGTTTCGCAGCGCCTGCACCGTCTGCTCCCTGATCGAGCCCGGACGAGGTGCCTGAGCACCGGGCTCAATGGGAAGCTGCCCGGCGACGAACACGAATCCGTTGTGAACGACGGCCTGCGAGTAGTGGCCACCGGGCGCCGGCGCCCTGCCCGTCTCCACGAGTTGCATGCCCGATTCCCTCCTCAGAATGAGATTCTATGCCGCGACACCACTGCGTCGCTGAAGCGCCCGCCCCTTGAGCCCGCTGCGGAGCCCTCACGCGGCCGGCAAGATCGAACCCGTGCAGTCCCCAAAGCCAATCCGCACGGCCCCCTCGCGTTCGCACCAGGCGCGCATGACCACTTCATCGCCGTCCTCGAGAAACCTGCGCTCCTCACCCGACGGAAGCCGCAGCGGTTCAGTGCCGCGCCAGGTCAGTTCGAGCAGGCAACCGCGCGAGTCTCGATCTGGCCCCGACACGGTTCCGCTCGCGATCAGGTCGCCCGCCCGCAGATTGCATCCGTTACTGGTATGGTGCGCTACGAGCTGGCCGGGAGTCCAGTACATGTCGGCCAGATTGCCGCTGGAAAGGCGCACTGGGGCGAGTTGCAGTTCGCGCATGCGCGCCGTGCTGAGGAACACCTCGATCTGGACCGCGATCGCTCCCCGGACGGTGAGATCTGGCCACGAAAGATAGGGGAGCGGTTGCGGATCTCCCGGCTCGCGCGCCGCCACACCAACGCGAAAGGGCTCGAGTGCTTCGGTCGTGACCACCCAGGGTGAAATGGAGGTCGCGAAGCTCTTCGCGAGGAACGGCCCCAAAGGCTGGTATTCCCACGCCTGAATGTCGCGGGCTGACCAGTCGTTCACGATGCACGCCCCGAAGATGTGCTCGTCGGCACGCTCCACCGGAATCGGGTGGCCGAGCGTGTTGCCATCGCCAACGAAGAATCCGATCTCCGCTTCGTAGTCGAGTCGGGCGCTCGGCGCAAACACGGGGTCGTTGCCGTCAGGATTGATCTGTCCCCATGGTCGGCGCACCGATGTCCCGCTCAGGACGAGCGACGAGGATCGGCCGTGATATCCGATCGGCACCCACTTGTAGTTCGGCAGAAGCGGATTGTCCGGTCGCAGCATGCGCCCCACGTTCGTGGCATGGTGCACGGAGGCGTAGAAGTCGGTGTAGTCCCCTGCGGCGGCGGGTAGCGACAGCTCGATGTCCGCGCGGGCGTGCAGGAGGGCGCCCTTCAACCGCCTGGCGCGCGCCCCCTCGGGTGTGTCACCACGAAGCAATAGACTCAATTGCGAGCGCAGGGCGCGCCAGGCAGCCGGGCCCAGCGCCATCACGCCATTCAGGGAGTCGGCAGCGCACCGCGCACCGGCACGAGCGGCGTCGCCAACCAGCAGGCCATTGCGCGCGGCCGCGGCAACGTCGAAGACCGCATCTCCGATAGCCGTCCCGACGCGCCAGGGTTCCCCCGCACCGCGAGGTCTGAACACGCCGAGCGGCAGGTTCTGGAGTGGAAAGTCGGTGCCGTCGTCATGCGCGGCGTCGACCCACGATGCCAGGTCAGGACGATGCGTGTCGTTCATTCCCGCTGCGCCGACAGGAGTCCTTTCCCTTCCTCCAGTGGCTCCCGGAACGAGCAGGAGCCTATGCTGGCCACGAATTCGTGGCGCGCCGACTCGATCGCCTCCACCGACAGGTCGACCTTCCGCCACGACACGCGCGCATCCGAGAAACTGAATGCGCTCGCAGATCGCTCCGTCAGCACGCCAAGTACGATCGTGTCCGATGCACCGGACCAGAGGAATGCTCCGGCGAGAATCAGGTTGAGATATCCGAACATGGTCCCGTACGGGCTGTCTGCCGCATAGGTAAGGCGGAATTCTCCCCGCACTGGATGATGCAGCCCCGCCGTCGCCTTGAACCGAAGGCCGTGCGACCGGCAGCCGCGCAGAAATCGCAGGACCTCGCCCGGGGCCGGGAACGCGCCGTCGACGATACCACCCATTCTGATTTTCGCCCCGGCACTGATTCCGCGCACGGCGGCCAGCAGCGCATCGATCTCCTGGACCGGTGATACCTCGATGAATCGATCCGTGTCGGACGGCAGTAGTCCGCCGAGACCGTGCACCTCGTCGACGGTAGCGGCGCGCGCTTCCATACAGTCGACGGGGGCGCGCGCACCGAACCGTTCGCGATGTACCACCACGCGTGCGACGTCGTCCGCGACGTCCGGGCCGACCAGAACGCTCAGAGGTATTCGTGGAGCGCCAGCCGCGATGTGGCGTTGCAACTCGTCGAGCCGATGCGCCGGCACAACGAAGCGCCCCAGTGCCCACGCGTCATCACCGGCTGCCGAGCGCACATACTCGCGCACCGCCTGCTCCATCGGCAACGACCCCGGTGGGAACAGTCCCGCATAGTCAATCGTGCCCGCCAGAACCGCGCGCAAACTCCTGACGCGGGAAGCTGTCTGCGCTGACACCGCCACCCTCACACGCCACGCCGGCGGGAACGTGTTGCATCCGGCTCCTGAGCCGACTGCTGCCACGGCGCTGTCCTGCTCACTTCGACTCCAGCGCACGCTTCACACGAACCCTGTAGCGTTCCAGGGCCTTGAGGGCAACGGCGCTGTGCTCGACCACCCACTCGGTGTTGGTGAAATACGTCGGGTGCGACTGGCGAATGCGGTCGAGATGTGGCTCGGCCTTGGCGAAGACCAGGAGTCCCTCACTCGAACTCTCGATCATGAAATCCGGATGAATGATTCCCCACTTGGCCATGCCGTAGACCATCTCCCAGTACGTGACGACCTGGCGAAAGGCGGCATTGATGGGATGGCCGGACTCGAGAACCGCCACAGCCTCGTCAGCATTCTTCGGCCAGTACTTCGTGTGCACCGCGGAGCGCGACTCCCGCATGGTTGGCTCGCGCCGCAAATCGTAGAGCCGCAGCACGAGCTCCGCATCATGATGATCCGGATGTTCCTTCGTCAGCACGACTGTCTCCAGGGCTCGGGTATCGCCTGTTACTCTCGACCAGGGTGGCGCAAGATGCGAGGTGCGCGAGGCGAATGCCAGCCGAGGCGTTCCGGCGCAGAATTGCGGCTGCGGACGCAGGCAGGGCTGTTCAATTGCTCAGCGCTTGCGTACGCTACACAATGTGACTGCGCGCCTTGGGTTGGCTGCGTGGCAGGAACAAGGCCCGGGGATTTCGGTAGTCACTCGGGGGAGAGACGATTCCCTCTTCAGGAGAATTCATGCGCAGACTTACAGGCCGGGTACTTGGACTGGCCGCACTGGGCGCTTCCCTCGCCGCCTGCGCGTCGAACAGGTACCGGAACCCCGAGGGTCAGGAGGTAACTACTCTGGTGGTGAACAACCAGAACTGGCTCGAGCACAACATCTACCTGTTATACGGCGGCCAGCGCATTCGACTGGGCACCGCGAGGAGCGAGACCAGGACCAGGTTGGTCATCCCGGCGCAGTACGTGTTTGGTGCGACATCGCTCCAGTTCCTCGCCGATCCGATCGGCTCGCGCGTGGAACCGATTTCCGACAAGATCGTGGTCTCACCGGGAGACGAGGTCGAGTTGACGATTCCGCCCTCCGTCACGTTTCCGACCAGGATTCAGATAATCGGATCCCGCCCTCCCATCTGACGTGGAACGACCAGGGCGGACAAACCAAGGGCCGGTTCGTCAAGAACCGGCCCTTCGTGCGCGCTGCCGATGCGCCTCGATCGTTTGAGCTTACCGGCGCGGGCGGATTATCCGTCCTCCTCGCCTCGGAATCGGATTCGGGTGCGGGAGCGCGGGCCACCCAGGACGACCGCGCGTATTCGGCACGCAATGATCGTCGCCCCCGATTCCCCCACCGCGAATGATCACGCCGATGATCCCTCCGATACCTGAACCTGGGCCCGTTCTCCCGTCAGCACCCCCGCCTTCGCCTTGTCGGCCAGAAGATGCGGGATACTCCACCGGCACGGGAGACGGACGAGGTGCTACCGTCGGAACTGTAGGCGCGTCGTTGGTGGCCACTTGAGGCTGCTGCGGCTCGGGCGCCGTCGGGGCGTCGACCGCGACCTGGGGACTCGGATCGGGCGCCTTTTCCTCTTGGGGGGCGACATCCGTGTGTCTCTGCACCACCGGCCGCGGAACAGGTGCGCGCGTCACCGGAACGGCTCTCTCCGACTGCTCGAGATCGGAGACGACCCGCGTGGCCTGGTAGCTCTGCGCGTCGGTCGCCAGCTGTACACTGGCCGCCGACGCGGCCGCGAGATCGCGACGGAGGTCGTCTCCCGGCTTTGCCTTCGCGCTCGTCCCATCGCGACCGCAGGAGATCACGGCAGCGATCAACAGTGGAGCGGTTGCACGCCAGGCTGTTACCCGCATGCTTCCTCCTGACCTCATGATGAACTGCGTCGGAGAGAGGGCGGCCAATTGCCCCGTTACCAATCTGTGCGAAGTGCATGCCCCGGGCCACCCGCCATCATAGGCATCTTTGCCCCAACATCCTCTTTTCGTCCACTTTGCCGGACACTGCCCTGTCCCGAGCAGATGACGTCGCCTCCGCGCCGGCGTGGTCTGGATCGGTCCGGACGAGGTAATGCGAACCAACTCTCGTTCCCCGGGATGCGCTGGAGGTCGCTCGCCGCCTCGCATCCACGCACCAGATGTCGGAGCACAGGATGCGGGCCCACTCTGACCGACGAGCCGTCAAGGACGTGTCCGCTGAACTCACCATCCCCGCGTCCTTCGCAGCTGCGTGATGTGCGCCGTATGGTGCGGACCGTGCCACGCGTACAGCGCCAGCAGGTAGTTGAGCGAGTGACGACCCGTTTCCGGATGCTGGTACTGTCGCTCGAAATCCGCCACTGTCATCTCGCGCAACAACGCCACCCATCGTGTGTGCAGCGCGTCGAGGAGCGTGAGGGAGGTCTCCACTGGAACGGTTGCGGAATCCGCAAGTCCGGCCCACAGCGACTCCGCATAGGGCCTGATCGTGGGCGTGTCCTCGGTAAGCGCCAGCTTGAGACGGACGTATGCGTTCACGTGACTATCCGGCACATGGTGAACCACCTGCCGCACCGTCCAACCTCCGTCGCGATAGGGTGTGCCGAGTTGAACCGCATTCAGTCCGGCGATGGCACCGCGAAGTCGGGCGGGCGTTTGCGCGATCGTCTCGATCGCACCCTGACGCCATTCCCTGGTGAAGGCCTCAGGAGGTACGAACTGGCCGATCGGGTAGCGCGGGTCGGTCATTCCTGGCTTGATGGGAGGGTGAGACAGAACGGCTTCGTCCCGGCAAATCTAGTGAGCGGGTTGGCGCCCGACGGTCGATCCGCCACGCACATTCGGGGACCGAACCCGTACTTGGCACCTGGCCGTCCGCCATTCGTTAATCAGGCCGTTGTCCACCCGAGGTCGACTCGCCGCGGCGCGTCAGGTCGCCGGCGGCGTCGACGGCGGCGCCGCGAAAGACGGGATGGGAGCGCTCTCCACCAAGTGGAGCTTCTCGACATCGATGGCCACCAGGCGGCCATCGTCGGGCTGGTCGAACAGACTGACGAACTTCGCTCCCCACGTGATCTCGTGAGCACGATACGAGGTCCGGGCGTGCACGGTCTGCGACATGCCCTCGTCGATAGCGCGGATCAGAACGAGAAACTCCGCTTCGCTGTCATCGAGTTCGCTCGGCGAAACACCAAACAAGGGACTCTTCTCGTCGATGGGATGGACCAGGGTGAGACCCAGCGGGAAGAACACCACGTCGTTCCGCTCCAGATGGATCCGATGATACTGGCGGCGCCTGTTTCCGTTGAACGTCTCGAATCGCGACATGACGACACGGACGTCCACTTCGATCAGCTCCGTGCGTCGCCCATTCACGATCCGGAACATCAGCGCGGCCCCTCCCGCGTGTGGAGCGACGACCGCTCGTTCCGAGAACAGAATCCGTGCCGTGGGCCGCGAGAAGCGCGCAAACAGAATTCCGGTGACGAGGGCGAACCCCATCAGCCCGAAAAGGCTCTCGATGGTCACCAGTACATTCGCCGTCATGCCCACGGGATGAATGTGACCGTATCCGATGGTCGCCAGAGTCTGAACACTGAAGAAGAAGGCTCGGGCGTACAGGCTCATGGGCCCTTCGCCGACAGGGGCGACGATCGCGAGAGGTCCGCAGGCGGCGTACAACCCGGCGAATGCCGCGTTCGACGCGAGATAGAATGTCGCCACCACAACGAAGAACCGGCTCCACGACATCGCGAGGAGCCAGTGGAAGGCACTGAGCGAGCCGAACCACGAGAGCCCGCGGCGCTGGACGTTGAACGTCCCATCGCGGTTCAGCAGGCGCATGCGGCTCGCGCGCGACACGACCGCGCCAAAGCCGAGGTCCCGCTCGTCTTCGTCAGGTGTGCGGGGCGGGGCCTGCGTCGCGGGCTCGTCCATGCGTGATGTCATCGCAGGAAATTGAGGCCGCCGAACGTGCGCGGCCAGCGTCGCCGCCACCTGCTACAGATACCGCGTGCGCAGAATCTCCCGGTGATGCAGCTCATGTCCAGCCGTCGTCCAGGCGAGAGCGCGCACTGACATCTCGCGGTCATTCGCCAGCCCACGCCTCATCCACTCACCGGCGTCCAGGCTGTCGAAGAACGCCACCGACGCCATGCGCACGGCGTCGAACTCGGCGATCAGGCTCGCCAGGGTACGGGTGTCGAGGCGAGAATTCGCAACGAACGCGTTTTCGTCAAAGCCGGCCAGCGGTGTGTCATCGCCCCTGGCAAACCGCATGGCGCGGTAGACGAACACCCGTTCGCTATCGCAGATGTGGCCCACTACCTCCCGGATGCTCCATTTCCCGTCCGCATATCGATGTCCCCCCCGTTCTTCGGGGATGGACCGGAGGAGCTCGATGGTCGCTGAGCTTTGTGCCTCGAGCTGCCGCACCACGTCGCCAGGGTTCACTTTCGCGATGTAGCGGTCGAAATACGGCGCGTACTCGTCGCCGGTGGGACGCTGGGTCCGCACGTCCTGAGCTGCAGCGGTCATGGATCCTCCTCGGTGAAGCACCAACCCCGACCACTTCCCGCCGAATCGTGAGCGAGCGTGGCCATCGGCCACAAGCTACACCTCCTCTGGCAGCGGTGACACCGCAGAGGAAGGCGCAGCGTACTCACGGCTTGGGCGGACGCTTCGAGAGCGACTTGAAGTACTCGTTAACCATGTCGCGATAGCCCTGCGGTACATCCTCGCTCCCGCCGAGAACCGGTCGGTCCTTGTCGGCTCCGGCCAGTTGCCGGCGCAGGCCGAATTCGAACTCCTTGAACCCCTCCACCACGGCGGACCTCAAGTGCTCCAACCCCTCCGGGTCATTGAAGGCTTTCTGCGATTCCAGCTGTCGCAACCCCTCGATGAGGCGGTTGAGGTCGGAAACATCGCGTCCCTCGCGCTGCAGGTCGCGCCGCAACGCTTCAGCGGCCTGCCGTTGATTCTGCAACTCCCGCGAGAACTGGCGAACGTCCTCGGCGCTATAGGGACCCGCTGCAACTCCCCCACCAGACCCTCCGGGCGTTCCCGGCCGCCCCGTCCTCGACCCGGTCGCTGAGGGACTGCCCTGGCCGGATCGCTGACCACCTCCACCTCCGCCCTGGGCCTGTCCCCCCTGCTGGCCCTGACCCTGTCCTTGACCCCGCCCCTGACCCTGCTGGCCCTGACCCTGTTGTCCCTGACCCTGCTGGCCCTGACCCTGTTGGCCCTGACCCTGTTGGCCCTGACCCTGTTGGCCCTGACCCTGCTGGCCCTGACCCTGTTGGCCCTGACCCTGCTGGCCCTGACCCTGCTGGCCCTGACCCTGCTGGCCCTGTCGCCTTGGCGTGCCAGCGTGTCAGGCGCGAGTCGTTGATCCCCAGGTTGGCGTCCTGCGGCCGTGCCTGATTCGCGTGCGCGCATCCGATCATCGATCGAAGCCAGGCCGCGAACGAGATCGCGGGCATGGTTGAGGGTGGCGTCGGCGTTCCGCTGGGCGTTCGTGCCGGCGCCGCTGGCCGCTTGCGCCAGACGGGCACTCAGAGAGTCGAGGTCCTCCTGGATCTGTCCCTCGAACGTGCGAACGTAGTCGGGAGAACCCTGCCGCATGACACCCCTCGAGTACTGAATGCGGTCGCGCAGACGGCCGTCGCGCATTCGGGCCGCGGCGTCCTGAAGTTGGCGCGACGTCTCCGGCTGATCTCGTCGCGTTTCGCGACCCATCTGATCGAGATCGTTCTGGAGCTGCTGCACATCGTTCGCCATCTGCTCCTTGCGCTGATCGAGCCGCTGTTCGCGCTCGGCGCGATTCGCCCCAGCTGCAGGCAGGTCCTTCACGCCTTCGGCCACGTCGCGTTCCTGTCGCGCCAGGTCCGCGGCGCGACGCGCCGCATCCTTGACCCCCGCGGTCCGGGCGGAGGTACGCCCCTCCTCCAGCAGGCGCCGCGCGTTCTCGAGTCGATCCAGGGCCGACGCGCCCGATGCGCCAGCCTGCGAACTCTGCGAGGAGGCCGAACGCCGCATCTCGTTGGCTGCTTCCTGCAACCGGCGCGCGCTCTCCGCCAGTTCCTGAGACTGCTGCTCGCGGGCAAGGCGTTCCAGCTGACGCGCCATGTTTTCCGTTTCGTCGGCCAGCTGTCGCTGACCGCCACCGCCTCCGCTTCCTCCCTGGGCCATGTTCTGCGCTCGTTGGCGCGCGCGTTCGTTCTCCTGCTGCTGGCGCGCCGCGAGCTGCTTCAGGCGTTCAAGCGTGGCATCCACCTCGGCATTGGCACTCTGCTGCTGATCGCGCTGCACCTGCTCGTACTGATTCCGGAGCTTGTCCGTTTCCAGCTCGAACAGATTCGCGAGATCCTCTGCGTTGGCCTGACTCCCGCCGCCACCACCGCCACCGCCGCCGCCCATGCTCACTTGCACGTCGCGGTAGACGGCTTCCGCGCGCTCCAGGTTCTGGAGCGCCCGCTGTTCGGGCGAGAGGGCTTCCTTGGTGTCCCGCTTGCCGAGATCTTCCTCGGCCGCCTTCATCTCTTCGGCCGCCTTCGAGAGGTACTGGTATATGACGCGGAATCCCGTGTCGGCCTGCTGCACGACCGGTCGATTCATCCGCGTGGCCAATTGCTCCACCTGCCCACGCAGCTTCCCCTCCGAGAGAAGGATGGTCGTGACATCTTCCTTGAATTCGGTGGCCGGTGTGGTTGGACGATCCCGTTCCGTCTTGAAGGTGGCCGCGACGATGTTCCGCTGTTGCTGCGTGAGCGCACCCGGATTCTCGCCGCCGCCACCACCACCCCCACCACCCTGCTGATTCTGACGATAGTCTCGACCGAACGGTCGGACGGTCATGAAGTAGATGTCGCTCGTCGCCGCCTTACCGGCGTTGGCGGTATTGGCATCGCGGGCGCGGGCGTAGTATGAAACCACGTCGCCCGCCTGCAGGGATAGCTCCTCCAGAAAGAACGTATGGCCGGCGACGACATCCTTCGAAGAAGCCGCGCTGCTGTCGTTGAGCACCAGCGACTTCTCCTCGCCACCGTTCACTGAGTAGACCATTTCCACCTTTCCCACGCCGTAGTCATCCGTGGCCTGCACCTCGACGAACACCTCCTCCACATTGGTCGGCCGGATGTCGCGTCCCGGTTTGCTGATCCGCACTGTGGGCGGTTGATCTGCGATGGCGTCGATGACGTAATCGACCGACCCGGCAACCTTGGTCCCGTCAGGCGCCTCCAGTTCGATGCGATAAAAGCCGTCGCGCTTGACCACGAGCTCGCCGACCAGCGTGCTGTCGTCGGTGCGCTGTAGTGGGAAGGCGGCGTCGCCCTCGACCACCAGCCCCCCCCCTCGTACGGGGAGGGTGCTGCGCACACTCACCCGCACCCGTGTACCAACGAGCGCGGCGATGTCTCCACTGTCGTCGATGTGCTCCGGCGCGAGTCCGGTATAGGTCGGGTATCGCAGGTCGAGATCCACGCGCCGCACCGCCGGCAGGTTCTTCACGGTGAGCCGGAAGACGCCCGAGCGTACCCCGTTGGATTCGACGAAGTACTCGACATCGGTGGCAACATCGAACAGCCGCGCCGTGAAGCGCACCGAGTCACCGGCCGCCCCCATCGGAATCCGTTCCCAGTCCGCGGTCGCACCACGCCGCGTCACCAGCTCAACCATCTCGCTGCTGAAGCCACGCAACTCGGCCGAGATCTGCTGATCGGCGCCCTTCGGGACGTTGGCATTCCCGGGAGCCACGGCGATGGCATACGGCGCGCCCGCTGCGGCACTGCGCCACGGCGTGGCGATGAGGGAAACGCCATGGCGGACATAGGCCGGTCCCAGGACGAACAGGGCAACGCCAATTGCCACGATGCCGGAAAAGGCAAAGCCCGCCCGTCGGATTGCATCCTCTTCCACTGTCGCGCCGTCGCGATGGGGGCGAAGGCGTCGGATCGCGTCCTGTATCAGACCAGCCAGCAGTCCGCCGGTACGTAGCTCTTCGGGGGCCTCAGGGGCACCCGCCTCCACCGCGCTGATGAGCGCGCCATCCAACGCGGGCAACCTCTCTTCCGCGTACAGCGCCACGCGTTTGTCGGGCACCCGACGCAGCAGGGGGAAGGCGACCCAGCGAAGTCCGACGGCCAGCACGATCATGGCTACGACAACGCGCGCGCCGGTGATGCTGCCGACGCTGAATCCCGCGCGCTGCATGATCATGGCCGCAATGAACAGGGCGGCAATGGAAATGCCCGCCACGAAGCTCAAGCCCACCAGGGCATGGCGGAGCCGCCAGCGTCGGCGAAGGAGCTGGACGACGTGAGCGACGCGATCGGTCGCAACGGTGCGTTCGACGTAACTCGCCATGGTCGCTGCTCCTAACTGACGGCCGGCCGGCGGCGTGAAATGCGGTCGGCGAGTATGGACTCGCCAACGAGCAGACAGGTGACGATAAGCAAAAGATACCACCAAAGCGACTGTTGGCGTTCGCGGGCGGCAGGGTCTGGGGCGGTAGTCTGGGCCGCGCTCGTTGTCGCCCCCGGTGCCGGCGCGACCGCGTTCGTTAGGCGCGTCGGGTCGAACCGGGCAAACTCCAGTTCCCGGGAGGCCAGGTTGACCGCGACGAGGCGCGGCAACTCGCCCGGCGCTCCCTCGCGTCGCACCTCATAGATGCCAGCCTCGCGCGGAAGCAGCGCGCTCGGGTTCCCTTCGCCTCCGATGCGGAGGCGGGCACCTGACGGTGCGACGGCCACGAAGGCCTCGTTCAGGATGGCGTGGACACTGGTATCCGTCACGGCGGCGTCCGAACCGGCGACTGAAAGATCCACCGCATCGCCCACTTCGTAACCACTGCGCTGCGCCCGGTAGCCGGCGCCGTACTGAACCAGCTGGTGCACGAAGGGCAGAAACACCGGCTGCCTTGGCAGGTCGTTCCAGAGCGCATCGAACGATGACGCCCACACGAGTACGCGGCCGCGACCGACCTGTCGCTCCGCGAGCGCGGCCGACCCGTCATCGAAGCGCGCCAACACACCACTGTCGGTAGGAATGGGCCGGTAGCGGAAAAACCGCGCGGCCGAGAGATCGCCGCTGCGCGACGCGCTGAACAACGCCAGGGCCGGGTGGCTGCGGTCGATGAACCCGAGAATGGCGCCCCTTTCGCCCAGGCGATCGATCGGATCGGTGACCGGCGCCGGCAACAGGTTCTGGGCACCCGCCGGCCAGGACCGTGGCCCGGACATCTCGCCAAGTGCCACAATGAGCCCTCCGCCACCACGTACGAATCGTTCGAGGCGTCGCGCGGCCTCGCCCGACGGGAAGCCGGCGTCGTTGAGAATCACGACCTTCTTCCCCGTAAAGTCATTTGGCGTCAGTTGCGTCACAGTTCGGACGCTGAGATCGAACGACGGCCGGTCGCCGATCTCGAGGGCGCGCTGGAGGTAGAGGACGCGGTCGGCGGGGGCCTGAGCGGGCTGAACCACCAGCACTCCCACGCTCGGCGCCCGTTCGAGGATGAACGAAAAGCCGTCGTCATCCTTCAGGACATCCGGGGCAAGACGCACCGCAGCGCGCTGCGGGGTCTGGGGCACGGGCACCGGCGAAAAAGTGACCAGGCCACCGGCGTCGGCGGCCACATCGAACCGCGAGGTCTGTACGGTGCGACCTCCGACCTCCAGCCGAGCCTCGACACCGTGCGCCGCCGGTCCGGCATTGGAGACGCGGACGCTGACCGCAATGCGTTCGGTGCGTCCCGACGTTTCCCGCCGGAGCTCCACGGACCGCACGGCGCGGTCGTGCACTTCACCCTGGGCCACATCGGTGGTCTCGATTTCGGTGCCCGTGGGGAGACGTGCCTCTTCGGTCAGGTCCCATCCCGAGCGCTGGAAGTCGCTGACGACCATCACCTCGCGTTTCGGCAGCCGCGACCCGGCCACGATGCGCCTGGCGAGCGTCAGCGCCGGCGCGTATCGGGTGGACCCGTCGGTGGGACGCGCCGAGTCGATGGCCGCGCGGAGCACGGCATGGTCTCCCGTGGCTTCGTTGACGGCATGCGCGGCGTCGTCGAACAGGATGATGGTGGCCCGGTCACGCACGCCGAGGCCGTCGATCACCCGGTGCGCGGCATCGGTGGCCCGGGTCCATCTGTCGGGGTAGCGCATGCTGAGCGACTGATCCACCAGCAGCACGACCTCCCGGCCGCCGGCCTGCGTCGGCGCGGCGGCCGAGACGCGACTGAAAACCGGGCGGGAGAAGGCCGCCACCAGCAGCAGGACGGCGAGCGCACGCAGGGCAAACAGCCACCAGTCGCGGATGCGCTGGCGCCGCGAGTGCTGATACGGCGTGCGCCGCAGGAACATCAGCGAGGGAAAGGGCGTGGCTTCCTTGCGCTCCTTGTGCACCAGGTGCACAAGGATGGGCACGGCGATGGCGGCGGCGCCGATCGCGAACAGCGGGGTGAGGAACGAGAAACCCATCAGCGCACCGTGCGCAGCCGCTCGCGCCTGACGAGGTATTCGAACAGCAGAGCGTCCACCGGCTTGGACGAATCGACCAGCACGTAGTCGACGCGTCCCTCACCGAGCAGGCGTTCGAGCGTCTCGAGGTGCTCGCGCACCAGTTCGGTGTACCGGCTCCGGAGCCGTGCCGGGACCACCGGCAGGCGTTCCCGGCTCTCCAGGTCCTCGAAGGTGGCCGCCGAATCGAATGGGAAGTTGAGTTCGGCCGGATCGAGAACGTGCATCACGACGACATCGTGGCCGGCGTCGCGCAGCGGACCGACCGCATCGCGGATCTTCTCCGGTGACTCGTAGAGATCCGAGAGCAGCACCAGCATGCTCCGCCGCCGCTGACTCTCGGAGATCTTGTGGAGGGGGAGCCCGATGGCGCCTTCGCCCCGCACCTCGGCACGGTCGATGGCGTGGAGCACCTGATAGAAGTGCTTGGCCGACGGTGGCACGTACTCGACGATGTCGCGATCGATCGACGCGAACCCCACGCGGTCGCGCTGGTGGTGGGAAAAGTACGCCAGACAGGCTGCCACGTACTTCGCGTATTCCAGCTTGGTGAGCCCGGTGGTGCCGTAGCCCATCGAGCGCGACACGTCCATGATGATCAGGAAATTCGTGTTGGTATCGGCCTCGAACTCCTTCAGGTAGAAGCGATCGGTCCGGGCGAACAGCTTCCAGTCCATGTGGCGAATGTCGTCGCCGGGCATGTACGGCCGATGCTCCGCGAAATCGGTGGAGAAGCCGAGGTGCGGCGACCGATGGAGTCCCGAGATGAATCCCTCCACGACCACGCGTGCCACCAGTTCGAGGTTACCGATGCGCGCCAGCACGCGGGGATCGACGAACCGCGTGCCGGGCACACCGATCTCGTCGCGGTGCGCGTCGACGGTGCGTGCGTAGTCGCTGGAGCGGCCGGCGTCGTCTGCCATCTGGATCTTGCGGGATCGCGCGGTGAGGTGCGGACTCAGAGGCCCGACTTCGGAGTCGGCACGGCCTCGAGCAGCTGGTCAACGATCTGGTCGGTCGAGACACGTTCCGACTGCGCATGGAAGTTGGTGAGCAGTCGATGGCGGAGGACGGGATGCGCCAAGGCGCGGATATCGTCGAAACTCACGTGATAGCGACCGTGCATCAGGGCGCGCGCCTTGCCGCCCAGCACGAGGTACTGCGCCGCCCGCACCGAGGCACCGTACGCCACCCACTTCCGGATGAAATCGGGTGCGGTGGGAGACACCGGGCGGCTGGCCCGGGCAATGTGGACCGCGTAGCGGGCAACCGGTTCCGCGATCGGCACGCGCCGGACCAGTTGCTGAAACGCCACGATGTCCGCCCCGGTGACAGCGTGCTGGAAGCGGTAGTTCTGGATGGCGGTCGTCGACCGCACGACATCGAGCTCTTCGTCTTCCGGCAAGTAATCGATGATGATCTGGAACATGAACCGGTCGAGCTGGGCCTCGGGCAGCGGATACGTGCCTTCCAGTTCGATCGGGTTCTGGGTGGCGAATACGAAGAACGGTTCCTCGAGCGTGTAGGTGCGACCCTGGACCGTCACCCGATGTTCCTGCATGGCTTCCAGCAGCGCGGACTGGGTCTTGGGCGGCGTCCGATTGATCTCGTCGGCGAGCACGATATTCGCGAAGATCGGCCCCGGGACGAACGTCATGGAGCGGCGTCCGGTCTGGGCGTCCTCCTGAATGATGTCGGTGCCGGTGATGTCCGACGGCATCAGGTCGGGGGTGAACTGGATGCGCGCGAACTTGAGATCCAGCACCTGTGCGATGGTGTGGATAAGGAGCGTTTTCGCGAGTCCCGGGACGCCGACGATAAGGCAGTTCCCGCCGGCGAACAGCCCGATCAGGGACTGCTCGATCACCGACTCCTGCCCGACGATGAGCTTCTTCAACTCGCTGATGATCTGGTCGCGACCAGTCCGGAGCCGATCGGCCAGCGAGATGTCGTCCGGCGCCTCGAGCGCCACCTGTTCCTGAAGGTTGGTAGCCACGCTCCTCCCCACTCAGTGAGTCAGTCCGTACACGATGTAGTTCACGCCCAGCTTGTACGCCTCGTTCGAGAGCTCGATCGGCAGGAACCCTTCGCCCGAGTATTCCCAGAAATTCGACACGTCGGTGTTGAAGTTGATCATCGCGATCATGCGCTTGTTCGGATCGTTGTCCTCGAACAGGCCGCGCAGGACGGGTTTCCCGGCATCGTAGTACTGCGGGATGATGTCGAAGGAGTCGATATCGTAGAACGCATGGAAGATCGGCGACGACGGGTCGAGGTCGATGAAGCGCCCGTCGGGAATCACACGACGCATGTTCGCCTCGAAGTTCGCCCACCCCTGGAAGCCGTCGCGCCCATCATCACGGAAGTCGTCGAAGATGAGGAATCCGCCCTTCTGCAGATACGCTCGAAGGGAGACGGCCTCCGCGTCCGACATCACCCAGTAGTCGGCTTCTGCCAGGTACGCGACCGGGTACTTGCACAACTCGGGGTCGTCCACGGCGAAGACGTTGTTGCCGTTCAGGCGCGGCCCGACGGTGGTGAGTTCCTGCAGGATGCTCACCAGGTTCCGGCCGGCGACCTCCACATCGCCGGGCGTGCCATAGCCGTAGCCGTGCGCCCACGCCGGCAGCCCGCGGTAGTAGTAGCCCCCGGCGCCGGTGGTGAACTTCAGCCGCGCGAAGGTGAATCGGCCATCATACGGTACGTTGTGCACCTCCGGCTCCACGGGCGACCCGCCGAACCTGAAACGCTGTGCCCGGGCTGCCGCGGCCAGGCACGCCAGCACGGCTACCGCCGACAGGATGCGCCGTGCAGGCGGGAGCGAGGGATGAAAGGAGCGACGTCTCCGCATGAATCCGCCGTGAGTCAGGTCGGGCTTAACGTCAGTGCGTCATGGAGTACACAACGTAGTTCACCATCAGCTTGTACGCTTCGTTCGACAGCGCGATCGGGAGCCAACCCTGATCCGACCACTCCATATAGTCACCCAGATCGTTGTTGTAGTTGGCCACCATGACGAGCCGCTTTTTCGGATCGTTCTCCTCGTAGGCACCGTAGAATTCCGACGCCACCGGCCCATAGTTGCTGTTGGGCGGAGCGCGGAACCCCTCGAGCGTTCCGATATGATAGAACGCGTCGTAGATCGGATGCGTCGCGTCGAGCCGCACAATGTCCAGGTCGGGGAAGGCCTGCCGCCACATGAACTCGAAGTTGCTCCAATGCGGGCCCTGGAAGTCATCGAAGATGATGAACCCGCCCTTGTGCACGTAGTCGCGAATTCCCTGCAACTCCTGTTCGTTCATCGTCCAGAACCCGGGTTCGGACACGTAGGCCAGTGGATACCTGTAACTCTCGGAATCGCCGAAGGCGTAGATGGCTCCACAATCCATCTGGGGACGGAGGGACGTGATCTCCTCGAGGATCTTCATGAAGTGGCGCTCGGCGCGGGGGGTGTCGTGGTCCCATTTCTTGTCGAAGCGCCGCCCGTATCGCTGTCCGCCGGAGAGCGGATCGAATCGCACGCGGAAGAACGTGAATCGCCCGTCGTACGGTCCGTTCTCGATCGCCGACACGTCGTCCCGCTGCACAAAGCAGTAGCGTGCGTCCGCCGGCCGGGACGACGAGAACGCCGACACGGCGGCCACCACCGCACCGGCCGCCACGGTGCCGACCACGCGTTTCCTCATCGCGTCCCTCCGTTTCCGCCGGTACCCTGCAACTTGAGCAGGAGTTGCTGCGCCTTCTCGAAATTGGGGGCCAGCTCGAGCGCTCGCAGCACCTCGCGGCGCGCCGATGCCGTGTCGCCGGCCTCTGAATACGCCAAGGCGAGCTGATACAGCGCGTCGACCCGGTCGACCGGATCCAGAGCAAGAATCGCGCGCCGCTCCCGCACCACGAGGGTGCGGTCCGGGATCCGCTCGGCCAGCGTCGCCAGCCGCTGATGAATCGCGGGGTCGAACGGGTTGATCCAGACCGTCCGGTCCAGCGCGGCCGCGGCGCCACGCAGGTCGCCTTGCCCTTCGAGCAGGTCGGCCAGTTTCACGTTGGACTGGTAGGCTTCTTCATTGATCGCGGTGAGCTCGGTGAGCTCCCGGGCCGCGCTCTTCTCGTCGCCGCGGCCGAGGAACGCGCGCGCCAGCAGCCCGTAGGGTCCGTTCTCGTCCGCGTACTCCGGGATCATCTGCTTCGCCCGCCGGAGACTCGCGATGGCTTCATCTACGCGGCCGCCCTTGAGCTGGTCATTGCCTTCGCGAAAGGCATCCGTGAAGTCGCCACTGACCGTGAACGGCGCGGCGGCTTCGCCGCGGGCAGGCGGGCCCATTGGCTTGACGCTGGCCAGCTCCCGCCCGAAGTGCTGGCCGACCCAGTTGTCGAAGTGGTCGTCGAACGCCGCCGGATCGGTGCGGAGCACGTCATGGAACAACTGCTCGGTGGTCCTGCCGTTGCGATACCCGTCGAGCATGGCGCGAATGGCGCCGATGCCGTGCTCCTCCTCGATCATCTGGCAGACAAGCGACGCCTGGTAGTAGGAGAGGACCACCTGGGCCGGGAAGGCGGGACGCATGAACCCGTCGTTCATCCGGCTCACCCGCGGCAGCTGGCCACCCTTGTACGCCGCGAAGAAGAGCGGTGACGCGTCCTCCCCCCATGCCGGGCGCGCGCGACGCTCCTCGTAGACCGACAGCCCCTCGGCGAACCAGCGGGGAACCCGGTTGGCGCTCCTGCCTAACGTGAAAACATGGGCCAGCTCGTGCCAGAGTGTGGAGCCCCAGTTGAACTCGCCGACTTTGCGCGCGGCCGGAGAATCCATTGCCACCACACGGCCGAACGTGACACCCAGCGCTCCCAGCCCGCCGAGTCCCACGGTGCGCACCGAGAAATCGTCGTGGCTGCGGTAGAACTCCACACGCACCGGCGTGGCCGGACGGAACTGGTAGCGCGCGGCGAGCGAATCGTACGCCTGTTCGGCCAGCGCCTCGGCGTACAGCGAAATCACCGGAGCGTCCTTGTTCTCGATCACCAGCTCGAACCGGGGCGTATGCACGTCGGCGTAGTCCTTGAACGTGTCGAGCATGTCGAGCGTGTTCTTGGCCCAGACGTTGTACGGGTCGAGCGCGAAGGCTCGCTCCAGGTCGTCGCGCGCCTGTTGGATGTCGCCCAGGCGAAGCGCGTTAATTCCCAGCGTGGCCAGCGCACCGGCCGCCTTCCCGTCGCGCGCCACCGCGGCCCGGGCGAAGTCCACCGCCTCCGCATACAACCGGTTGCGAGCCGCAACCTCCGCCAGGGTCGCCTCCGCCTCCGCTGATCGGGGTTCACGCGCGTGCACCTCTGCCATCACGGTCTGGAACGCGGCTGTATCTCCCTTCAAGTACAGTGCGGCGGCGAGGGCGATCGAAGGGCCCGGAGCCGTGGAATCGACCGCCAGCCCGCGTCGCGCCTCCTCCGCGGCCTCGTCGTAGCGCTCGAGATCGATGAGCAGGAGCGCCGAAAAGGCGCGGGCGTCCGCCGATACCGGGTTGACCTCCAGACTGCGCTGCAGATAGCGGGTGGCGTCGGACCCGTCGTTGAAGTATCGGGTGCGCGCCATGACGAGCAGCGCGCCCGCGTGGTTCGGATTCGCCTTCAGCACCGCCGCCAGGGTCGCTTCGGCGTCGCCCGGCTGATACTTCTCCAGGAAAAGTTCGGCCAGCCGCACACGCGGTTCGAGCGCGGCGGAGTCGGCCGCGATGGCGTCATCGTATGCCCGCAATGCGTCCTTGAAGAGCTCCGGGTTGTTGCGCCCGAGGTACCGGCACGCTTCGGCCACCGCAGCCAGTTCGCTCGCGGTGAGATGGGCCCGGCGGTTGTTGTAGATGTCGATGAACCGGTCGAACTCGCGCATCGCCTCATCGACCTCGCCGCGGTCGAACCGCAGTCTGGCGAGATTCAGCACGGCGGTGAGCGAATCACGCGCCGACCCGGTGATGGCCCGGCGGAACGAAGCCTCGGCCTGGGCAAGCCGCCCACGCGTCCGCTGCAGTTCACCGAGGTCATTCCAGGCATCCGGGTTGCGGGGATGCGTCGTCGTGAAGGCGAGGAGGGCGTCTTCCGCCTCGCTGTACTTGCCGGTCGCGGCGAGCGCCGCGGCCAGTGTCCGGACCGGCGCCGAGTCGGCGCTATCCGCGGCCATCGCCCGCCGCGCCGCGGTGACCGCATCGGCGTAGTGTCCGGTGCCAAGCGCCTCACGCGCCGCGCGCAGCACACCGCCGGGGGTTTCCTGTGCGCATGCCACCGGCGCCACCGCGAGGGCGACGGCGCAGGGTACGAGTCGGAGTAGCAGGCGCAGCATCACGGCTTCTTCGCCTCGAGTGCGCGAAGCGCCTGAGTCGTTTCGGCCAGCTTCAGGAGCAGCGGATCGAGTGCCGCGTGATAGTCCTCTTCCTTCATGGTGGCCTGGAGGCGCCGCAACGAATCGATATGGGACTGCAGAACCCGCTGCGTGTTCAACAGCTCGGTGGCCCGTGGATCGCCTGCGAGCGCCGCGGCAACGCCGCCAGCCGGTGCGAGGAAGAAGGAACGCGCCAACAGCCCGTCGGGGCCCTTGTCCCCCGGGTCGGCGTGGCCCACGCCGTCTCCGTCGTCATCGAGCATGGCGTGCTCGGTTTGCAGCCGGTTCGACTGCTCGTACTCGCGCTGCACCTCGCGGCGCGCGTACAGAAATGCCTCGAGGAGGGAAACGCGGCCATCCTTGTCGGTGTCGGCGCCATCCTTCGCATAGGCTTCGACGAAGTGCTGTCCGAACAGCGTTTCGTTGCCCTCGAACCCCGTCTTGGTAGCGGTCACCACAATCCGTCCCGGGGCGGAGACGCGCTTGATGAAGTCACCACTTCGAGCTCGAGGCATCGACGAACGCGAGGTGTTGCGCCGACAAGCGGCCGAGCAGGGTGGAGAAGTCAGCGGCCGTCAAGTCCGGCCCTGGCAAGTTGAATCGGGACTGGTCGTTCTGCGCGCTGCCGTGACCGAGCAGGAGGATCAGCACGTCGTCCCCGGGATGCGCGCGCGACGCGATGGCCTCGATGGCCTGAGAGACGCCCTCGCGTGTTGAGCGGCCGCTGATGGCGCGCGGATCGCGGCCGGGGTCCTCGGAGAGGTAGGTCACCATCGAGTCGGGAACCCCCAGCCGGGTGGTCGCCGCTGCGCGCAGGGCCATCGCCTGCGCGTGAAACATCGTCGCGAAGCGTGGCTCGCCGCTGGCCCCGGTCACGATGAGCACGAAAACGCGCGGCGGCGCCTGGGCCACGACGGCCCGGGGCCCCCCCCCTGACAGCAACGCTATCGACGGGAACGCGACCGAGCACCACCGTTTTCCTGCACGCCGCATCATTCCTACACCATCCCCCGACGACGCCGATACAGCCATTCACACGCGGCTACTCCAATGAGTACCAGGAACAGGATCGGCATGTCCCAGAGATCCTTGCGCTCCACCACGGTCGCACCGCTCGCGCTGTATACGATGTCCTCGGCAACCTGTGAGGCCCCCGCCGCGGGGTAGTACTTGCCACCGGTTTCGTCCGCGATCTGGCGGAGCAGCGACGGTCGAAGCTGTGCCCCGAAATACTCCGCAGTAGGTTCGGCCACGCGCACGAACGCCGGTTCCGCGCGAAGCGTGTCCTTGCCAAGGACGGCAGAAACGCGCACCTCATGCACACCATTCTCCGCCGGGACGAGCGACGCGCGGTATTCACCGTCCCGCTCTGTGGCCCATTCGAATGGCAGCTGCGACCGTTGGCCCGACGGAGCCACGACTTCCGCGCGGACCGAGGCACCGTTGGCGCGCAGGAAGGCGGAATCACTGACGATGACCTGTATCCGCGACGCCTCGTCCACGGCGCCGCCGTCTGCCGCAAGCACATCGACGCGGTCCGGAACGTCGCTCACCAACCAGCGAAGCACCTGTCGCCAGAACGTCTCGAACGACTGGTCCTCGACCGCGATGCTGGCGTGCATCTGCCAGAGCCACGAGTCCTGCGCCGTAAAGGCGATCGCCTTCCCGCGTCCGTATCGTTGAAACGCCAATACCGGTTCTCGACGCCCGTTGTCCGACGTCCCTTCCAGCAGAACCGTCGCGCCCGGTTTGGGGCGCCCGATCTCGTTCACCATGGTCAGCCGCGGCATCACCTTCCACTGTCGCGCGGTCGCCGAGTCACTCGACGCGATCTGGGTGGCCGGGTGGGAGGCCCCCGCGGCCGTGGGGACCACCTGCACCTCCATGGCACCCGAATCCGCGTATTCCCCCGGCTCGCCAAGCTCGATGGGCAGTGCATCAGAGAGCGCGCTCGCAGCGTAGCCTCCCTCGGCGTAGGCCCGCCGGCCACCCAGGGTCAACAGGCCGCCCCCCCGCACGCTCACGAAATCAGAGAGCATCCGCAGCTGATCGACCGTGAAGAAGCTCGCCTCCAAACTGCCCAACACCACACCGCGATAGCTGAAAAGCTCCTCGCGCGTCTTGGGAAAACCGGTCGCCAGCTCCAGGCTGTCGTCGACGCTCATCCGATAGAACTTCTCCTTCGCGGATCGGAGGAGCGTGACGAGTTGGAGGTTCTCGTCGTTCTCGATGGCGCGGCGGATGAACTTCAGCTCTGGGCGGGGCTCGCCTTCGACATACAGGATCTTCTCCCGCCGATCACGCACCACGACGAGCGCGGAACGCTCGTTGTTCTCGCGCACCAGCTCGCTGGGCTGGTTCGGCACCCGAACCCGCAGTGTCCGGGCCCCTCGTTCGCTCGTGGGGATCCGGACGCTGACCACCGCGGCCTCGCCGTCCTTCGGGAGGGTAATCTCGCGAGACGCCACAATGCGACCGGAGTCCTCGACGATGAGGGGCACCTTGGCGCCGGCGTAGCCGCGCTGAGTCACGACTGCGTCCAGGAGCAGTGACGCGTTCCGGAGCACCGTGCGTGGCACGTCCACGCGCGACACCTCTATGTCCTTGTCGAATCGCTGCGAGCCGACGCCGATGGCGTACACCGGGATCCGTCGCGCGCGGAGGCCCAGCAGCTGCTCGAGCATGGGCGTCGCGCCGGGCATGGTGGCGGTGTTGTCGGCGCCGTCGGACACCAGGATCATCCCCGCGACCGGCGCTCCCGCCAGCTCTTCCTCGGCACGGAGGAGCGCCGTCGCGAGATGCGTTCGGGCGCCGGTGAAGTCGAGACCCGCGAGGTCGTCGGCACGCCCTCCCGCTCCCGAGGTGCGGAAGAAGCGAACCTGAAAGCGCTTGGCCAGCGCCTTGTAGAGCGCGCTGTCAGGCCCTCCGAATTCGTGCCAGGCGTAGTCGCCTCGCGGAAGTTGCTGCACATCGGGGATGCGCATGCTCCGCGAATCGTCGATCACCACGCCGACGACGTTTCGCTGCGGAATGGCCGTGGAGACTACGAGAATGGGTCTGGCGAGACAGACCACCAGCACGGCGAGCGCGGTGGCCCGCAACGCCGCGAGGCTCCACCGATCCCGCGGCGCAAGCGACGACCGCGGTCGGAGGTAGAGCCAGGTTCCGACGCCGATCGCGGCAGCTCCCAGGAGCGACAACAGGAGTGGGGGGAGTGGCCAGGCAAACGCCAGGTGCCCCCGTTCGAACACAACGGGCTGATACTTGAAGAGGAACCGGAAGATTGCGTCCAACCGCCGCTCCGCGGATTCGTTTCGCCGCGCTGCCGATTTCGCGCGCTTCGCGCTCTACCGCGAAGATCCACAGGAGTACGTACGGTGCGCAACATGCCAGCGCTGTCCGGTCGAGCCGAAGCGTAGTCCGTGACGGGTCAGCCGGCCGGGGACGCTGCGAAACGACGTCCGGCGCGCGTCCGGTCCCCGACGGCGGAGCGAGCGCCCGCGGGCGGGGATCCAGCGACAGGGTCGAGCCCACGCATCCGAGCGATGCGGGTGATGACGGAGCGGCGACTGACGAGCGTCGAACGGCCCCACGCCTGGCGCGGGACGCCCACCGTCGGACGTCGCGTTAGGCGACGAAGGTCGGCGGCCGCTCCGGCAATGCGGCGTAGGGAGCGGTCTTGTGGTAGCCTGTCAGGGAGAGCTTCAACGCCAGGAGCGCGGAAGCCTCCAGATCGAATTCGAGCGCCAGCTCGCCGAACCTCTCCGCCCGGCGCGAGCTCACCCGACGCGCGCTCTCCTCACAGTTGTGGTGCCGGCGCTCGTATTCCCGGCAGGCGTGCCACAGCGAATTCGCGTGGTGCCACCACGGATCGCGCGGTTGCGCTGCATTCAGGACCGCCAGCTTCTCGTAAGCGCGCACACTCTTCGAGCAGGATCTCGTCGCAGAGGCAGGCGACGCGGAGTGCGGCGCCCTGTTCCCGCTCGTCCGCCCCGCTCTCCACCAGACGCGCGTACCGCTCTCGCTGACGGACCGACTCGGTCGCGGTCCGAAACAGACGATCGGCCGTGGCGCGCGGATCAGGTGCCTCCACGTCGCCGGATGGCGCGCCGTTCTTCGATGCGTGTCGATTCTGCTGTGGCATACGGAGAGAGGAATGGGGTGGGGCGTCCACCGACGGGCCCGCTTGTGGAGAGAAGATGTTTACACCCGCCGCCCCCGGCATGGGAAGGGGGTCGCGACAGCAAGGTTGACGATCGAGCGGTCCTTTCCGTCTCCCGATCGACGGTGCGGTGAGGGACAACTTGGGGGAATTGCTGGCCCCTTGCGGCTCCGGCGGGCCGTAGGCGGATTCCCCTGGTCGCCCGTCGTGACCGCCCCGGTTGATGACCCTCGGGCTGGCTGAAGCGATTCGCCGGCAGCGACTTCTGGATCGCGAACCAGACCGGCCCGTGGTATGTACGTGGCTACAGGATCACGCCCGCGCTGCGAGCCCCGATGCCGCCTCATCGTCGAGCAACACGCACGTTGCGCCCGCCCCGCGCAGGGCGCGCGTCAGGGGCAACGACGGATAGTGCCCGCGAATGGCAGCGGCGATGGGACCGGCCTTGGCCCCTCCAAAGGCGGCGACGCAGACGGCGCGCGCAGCCTCCAGCACCGGCACGGTGATCGTTAGCCGGCGCGGCGGCGGCTTGGGGGCATCGGTGACCGCCACAACCCAGCGCGTCCGTTCCTGCAGCGCGGGCGCGCCGGGAAAGAGCGAGCACACGTGCCCGTCCTCGCCGACGCCGAGCAGCACGAGATCCGCCTGCGGAGGACGGCCGAGCGTCTCCTCGAGCTCCCGCGCATACGCGTCGGCTTCGGCGTCGAGATCGTCGGCCTCCCCATGCATGGGGTGCAGGCGCGAGTCCGCAATCGCGGCGCGACCCCCGATCAGTCGCCGCACGAGCCCGAAGTTGGAGTCGGGATCGCTGGCGCCCACGGCGCGCTCGTCGATCCAGAACATGTCGACCTTCCGCCACGGCACGGAGGCAGCCGCCAGCGCTGGCAGAAAAGCTCGCGCCACGGAGCCACCCGGCAGAAAGAGCGAGAAGGCACCGCGCGCCGCGATGGCGTCGGCGGCGAGGGAGGCGCAGCGTCGGGCGAAGATGTCGGCCAGCACCGGGGCCGCCGCTACTACGATCTCTGCGTTCTGCTCGGTCATGAGGCTGCTGAGTCGGGCGGCCCGCACCGCGGGGCACGCGTTGTATTAAGGTAACTGCAGACGGCGCGACCCGGGTCGATGCGAGGTTCGCGCGTCGGGCACACCTAACGATTGGGAAGTGGACGGCGCGCGGGGTGGGTTCGCGGAATCGACTGGCGGCGTGGCAGGTCGTCGCGATAGCCGTGGCGCGCGCGTTCCGAAAGACAGGAGGTGGAGATGGAGCTCGGGATGATCGGACTCGGCCGCATGGGGGCGTCGATGGTCCGGCGATTGCAGCGACAGGGGCACAAGTGCGTCGTGTACGACCGCGCCGCCGAGTCTGTCCGGAAACTGGCGTCCGAAGGTGCCGTGGGCGCGTCGTCGCTCGAGAAGTTCGTCCAGGCGCTTTCCCGTCCCCGGCTCGTGTGGATGATGGTGCCAGCCGCGGCGGTCGACGCGGCGGTGGACGAGCTGGCGTCGCATCTGGACGAGGGCGACATCGTCGTCGATGGTGGGAATTCGCATTTTGTCGACGACATCGAGCGCGCCAGGCGACTCGGCGCCCGCGGCATTCACTACCTGGACTGTGGCGTGAGCGGCGGAGTGTGGGGGCTGGAGCGCGGCTACTGCCTCATGATTGGCGGAGATGGCACGGTGGTGAGGCGAGTGGAGCCGATTCTGGCGGCGCTGGCGCCGGGCGCGGCTGCGGCGCCGGAAACTCCCGGGCGCCCGCCCGCGCGCGGCACAGCCAACCTGGGATACCTGCACTGCGGAGGCCCAGGCGCCGGCCACTTCGTGAAGATGGTGCACAACGCCATTGAGTACGGACTGATGGCGGCCTACGCGGAGGGATTCAACATCCTCGCCCATGCCGGCGCAGGCGCCCACCCGCGGCCGGCTGACGCCGAGACGTCGCCGCTGCGCGATCCGGACCTCTATCGATACGAGTTCGACATCGCCGAGATCGCGGAAGTCTGGCGGCGCGGCAGTGTGGTGGCCTCCTGGCTGCTCGACCTTTCGGCACAGGCTCTGGCGGCGGATCCGTCGCTGGACCGCTTCGACGGACGCGTGTCGGACTCCGGAGAGGGGCGCTGGACCCTCGCGGCCGCGAACGACCTGTCGGTTCCCGCGCACGTGCTGGCCGCCTCCCTGTTCCAGCGCTTTTCGTCGCGCGGCGAGGCCGATTTCCAGAACCGGATGCTATCGGCGCTCCGGTTCGCGTTCGGCGGTCACCTCGAGCGTCCCGCGTCATGAGCCGTGCGCGCTCCGATGCGCTGGTGTTCTTCGGCGCCACCGGCGACCTGGCGTACAAGAAGATCTTCCCGGCGCTCCAGTCGATGGCCGCGCGCGGTGCGCTGAGCGTTCCGGTGATCGGCGTCGCCAGCTCGACGTTCACGAGCGAGCAGCTCGTGGAGCGTGCCCGTTCGAGCATCGCGGAGTTCGGCGGCGGGGTAAAGGAGCCGGCCTTCGGAACGCTGGCGGGTGCGTTGCGCTACGTGCAGGGCAACTATCGGGACCCAGCCACCTACCAGCGAATCCGGGAAGCGTTAGGCGCCGCGCAGCGTCCCCTGCATTACCTCGCCATCCCGCCCTCGCTGTTCGAGACCGTCATCGAGGGGTTGTGCGCGGCGGGCTGCGCGGATGGAGCGCGGGTGGTGGTCGAAAAGCCGTTCGGCCGCGACCTCGCCTCGGCGCGCGAGCTGAATACGGCCCTGCACCGCCGGTTTTCCGAGGACGATGTTTTTCGCATCGATCACTACCTCGGCAAGGAAGCGGTGCAGAACCTGCTCTACTTCCGCTTCGCCAACGCCTTCCTCGAGCCGATCTGGAACCGGCATTATGTGGAGAACGTGCAGATCACCATGGCCGAGCGGTTCGGCGTGGAGGGGCGCGGCAAGTTCTACGAAGAGGTGGGGGTGGTGCGCGATGTGATCCAGAACCACCTGCTGCAGGTGGTCGGATTCCTGTCCATGGAACCACCGAGCAGTTCATACACCGAGGCGATCCGCGACGAGCAGGCCAAGATTCTGCGCAGCATTCCACCGATCTCGCCCGAGCACCTGGTCCTGGGGCAGTTTCGGGGGTACCGGGATGAACCCGGCGTCGCCCCCGACTCCAACGTGCCGACCTATGCCGCGTTGCAGCTCCGTGTGGAATCCTGGCGCTGGTCCGGGGTGCCGTTTTTCGTGCGTGCCGGGAAGAGTCTCGCAACCACCGCCACCGAAGTCCTAGTGGAACTGCGCGAGCCGCCGCAGGTGGTGTTCCACGAAGCGGCACCGGTAATGGGAAACTACGTCCGGTTCCGGCTGGGCCCCGATGTGGCAATCGCGTTAGGCGCCAGCGGCAAGCGACCCGGTGAGGCGATGGCGGGGGAGGCACTCGAGCTGTCGTTCCTGCGGCATCCATCGACCGATGAGATGGACGCCTACGCGCGCCTGCTGGGCGATGCGATGGAAGGTGACGCGACCCTGTTCGCGAGGCAGGACGCGGTGGAAGCGGCGTGGGCGATCGTGGATCCGCTGCTGGCCGCGTCGCCTCCACCGATCCTGTACGACCGGAACAGCTGGGGACCGGGTGAAGCCGATCGCCTCACTGCCGATGTCGGCGGGTGGAACGACCCGCGATGAGAGTCCTGGTCATCGACGTTGGGGGGTCGCACGTCAAGGTGCTCGCCACCGGACGCCGCAACCCGGTGAAAATCGATTCGGGTCCCAGGTACACAGCGGCCGACATGGTGCGCGACGTGAGACAGGCAACCGGAGACTGGAAGTACGACGTGGTGACCATCGGCTATCCCGGGCCGGTAGTACATGGGCGCCCGTTGCAGGATCCGGCCAACCTCGGGACGGGATGGGTGCGCTTCGACTTCGAGCGCGCGTTCGGCAGGCCGGTGCGCATTCTCAACGACGCGGCGATGCAGGCCCTCGGCAGCTATCGGGGAGGGCGCATGCTGTTTCTCGGCCTTGGGACGGGCCTCGGCATCGCCGCGGTGCACGATGGCCACGTCGACGCTCTGGAGCTGGCGCATCTTCCATACAAGAATGGCAAGACCTACGAGGACTACCTCGGCGAGCGCGGGCTGGAGCGGATGGGGAGGAAGCGCTGGGAGGCGCACGTGCATCGGGTCGCGACCAAGCTGCGCGAGGCGCTGGTGTCCGACTACGTGGTCATCGGGGGGGGAAATGCGCGACGACTGCGGAGGCTGCCTCCGCATGCCCGCCGGGGTGAAAATGCCAACGCGTTTCTGGGAGGCATGCGCGTGTGGAAGCCTCCGCTATTTCATCAGCGCCGAGGGGCTCGCCGGCACCGGTGACTGCCGGAGCCGCCAAAGGGGTCGGAACGGAACCGCGCGACGATCGCGGTGTCGAAGGAACAGCGCTGACCCGGGCACCGGTCCCGTCCCTCGGGTGGAGGTCTGCGATCTTCCGGTGTCGATCGGCGGTCTCACACGGTCCATCGTGACCCGGCGGTCTTTCCCCCGGCGTCCGCGGCTGCCTCCGCGACGTCGCACGCCGGGCACGAAGGACCAACCCCGCCTGGCAAGTCCAGGCGGGGTTTTCGCGTGCGCTTCCGGCTGCCTAACGTGGGCGGAAAGGACGGAGCCGCCATCCGTCACCGGATGGCGGCTCCCGAATAGCAGGGGTGGGACTCGAACCCACGACCCCGGCATTATGAGTCGCGTCGACCCCGAGGGGGAAAGTGCCGCTCCGGGGGAAAACGAGGAATGACGCGGCGTGATGCGGCAGTGCGCAGCGCAAGTTGTGGTACCACCCGTGGTACCAGGTGGCCGCGCCTCGGACGTCGAGCGACCGCGGGTCGATGATCGCGCCGCGGACGCCGCCGATCTTTCCGGGCATCGAGCCCGCGCTGCTGCGCGAGTTCACCGAGGCCGCCTTCGCCTACCGCGAGCAGCTCGCCGATCAGATGCTCGCGGAGCTCGGCCGGATCCGGCAGGTCTTCACGGCCCCCGCGACGCCCGAGGATGCGACCCTCAACGACGCAGAGCGGGCCTCAGCGCTCCGATCACTCGACAAGACCATCGGGGCCGTCCTCGGGCATGAGGGGGTCATGCGGCTCTCGGCGCAGCTCGGGGGGGGGCGCCTGCTCGAACAGAACGAGCACTATCGCCGGCTGGCGGCGAGGCCCGGGCGAACGCCGGCCGAGGAGGCGCGACTCGTCGACTTGGCGGGCGTAATCGGCGCCAGCATTCGGGTGATTCACCAGGGGATCAGCGATCTTGAGCGCGCCACCCAGGCGCTCCACGAGGGCGCCATGATCGGGCCCGAGACCGCGCTCCTGGCCCTCCAGCGATTCAAGGCGGTCCAGGACTATCTGAAACTGCTGATGATCTTCGGCAATCGAGCGCAGTCCTCCCTTCTCCCGCTGGAGTGACCGGCGATGGCAACTATCCCGCAGAAGCTCATGGTCGAGGTGGTCGCCGATAGCCGCGCGCTGGAGCAGCTCTCCGCGAAGGCGAGCACCGCCTTCCGCTCGATCGAGGTCTCGGCCAAGCAATCGGCCGCCGGTATCGACGCGATCGCGAACCGGATCACGCGGCTGTCGGCCGGCGCGGAGCTCGAGGGCACCCGCGCCCAATCGCTCAAGCAGCTCGTGGCCGCGGAGGGGCAGCTGCAGAAGGCGCTGCAGGCGGGGAACCTCACGCTCGATGAGCGGATCCGGATCGAGACGCAGGCCGCGCGTGCGACGGCCGGAATCGAGCGCGCCACGGCCGGGTTGGTGCCGGCGCTCGGCGCCCAACGCACGGCGGGCCTCGCTGCGGTCGAGGGATTCAAGGCGCAGGGACTGGCGGCCAGTGTGACTCGGGATCGATACGCCGGCGCCGCGATCGCGATCGCCAGCGCCGCGGAAACCATGAGCCGCACCGGGAAGGTGGGTGGCCAGGCCGCACGCACGCTGCTCACCACCGTGAGCAGTCTCGCCTTCGCCTTCGGCTCCGGCGGCGTGATCGTCGGATCCGTGGCCATCGCGGGACAGGCCATTCTCGAATTCTTCACGCGGGCGCGCCGCGAAATCGAAGAGACGAAGCAGAAGGCCAAGGCCGCGCTCGACGAGCTGCAGAACCGCGGGGATGTCACCGGCCTCACCGCGCGCGCGCAGATCATTCGTCAGGGCACGCCGGCCAACCAGTTCGACGACAGCCTCGATCTCCTCGAGCAGAAGATCGCGGCCAAGAAGGCGGAGATCGATACGGCGATCCGGCAGCGGAATATCTTCGTGCTCGGCGCCCTGCAGCAGGCGCTCCAGGAGCTCGAGGACAAGGCGCGGCCGCTGCAGGAGGAGTTCGCCGACATCGTCGCCCGCGTGCAGCAGCCAGGGGTGCAGCAGCGGCCGGAACGTCAGGCGATCAAGATCACGGCCGCCGATCCAAAAGCGCTGGCCGAGCAGCAGGCAGCGACCGCGAAGGCCACGCGCGAACTCTCCGACGCGTTCAACGACCTGGCCGAGCGCGCGGCCAAGGGCAACGTATCGCTCGACGACTACGACCGCGCGATGCGCGATCTTCGCCAGCGCTTCCAGGACATCAAGCGGCCCACCACGGAGACGACGAAGGCCTTCGCGGACATCGAGGCCCGATCGGTCGGTGTGCGCACGCAGCTCACGCAGCTGAGCGCGGACAAGGCGGCGGAGCAATTCGAGAAGCTGCGCGCGGCGCTCACCACCACCGCCGTCGATGACATGCAGCTCGCGCTCGCCGACTTGAAGCGGGAGCTGGCCGACAATCCCTTCATCACCGACGAGCAACGCCAGCAGCTCGAGGATGCTGAGCAGAGCCTGATCGACACGACGGCGGCGATCGAGGACGCGAACAAGGCGATCGCGAAGTCGAAAGACATTGGCATCGAGCTCCCTGAGCTGCAGCGTCAGCAGGCGGATCTGGCCGATCGCCTGGCGGCGCTCTCCGGCAAGGGCGCCGAATTCGACAAGGAGCGGCTGACCCTCGAGACGGCGATCGCGGACCTGGGCCAGCGCATCGCGAAGGCGAAGCAGGACGAAGTCGACGCCTACTTCGAAGGGAACCAGCAGGCGGCCACGCTGGGACAGCATCTGGGTGACGCCGCGAAGGCCGCCTTCGGCATCGCGTCCGCTCTACTCGGCGCCGACGACGCGATCACCAAGGTCCTCGGATCCGTCGTGCAGCTCGTCGACGGCTTCCGCGAGATCAGCAGCCTGGCGAAGAGCGCCGGCGGACTCAGTCAGCTCTTCTCGACCGGAGGTGGGATCGTCTCGGCGCTGCCCGGCCTGAGCCAGATCCTCGGTGGCGGCATCGCCCTGGCCGGCACGATCGGTGGGCTCTTCGGGAAATCGCCGGCCGATGTGGAGCACGACCGCATCCTGAAGGAGAACAACGAGCGGCTGCGCGATCTCCGCGACGGGCTGGTCGCAGCGATCCAGCTCACCACCACGCCGGCGAAGACCGCGGCAATCCGCGACCTGTCGCTCACCCAGACGCGCTTCGACGTCGGAACGTTAGGCGGCGGGCAGGGGCGCTTCGTTACAGGCCCGATCACCACGTCCGCGGATCTGCTCGCCGCGCTGCATGCGGCCGGCATCGGCCTGGATGACCTCAAGAAGGCGGCCCAGAGCTTCGGCGTGGGGCTCAGCAACCCGCCGCTGGTGTCGGAGTTCAAGGCGCTGCAGGCCGCGATCAAGACCTTCCAGCTCGAGCAGATCCTGAAGAGCTGGAGCGGGGCGCTCAAACGCCTCGACATCGACATCAAGGCGCAGCCCGAGGCCTTCACGGGATGGGATGGGGAACTCAAGAAGGTGACCGCGACGATCGCCGCGGCGACGGACGCCGCCGCGGGCGGCTCGAGCGCGATCCAGCAGGCGCTCTCCGGGCTCGACCTCACGACGCAGGCCGGGCGCAGTGAAGCAATCACGCGGCTCGCGGGCCTGGTCGACAACATCGGCCAGCTGGACCTGAGCCAGCTCGGCAACCTTTCCCCAGACGAATTCCTGCAGGCGATCTCAGACATCATCGACGGGATCCATTCCCTCGAGAATGCGGCGCAGCTCGCGGCCGATGCGTTCAGCGGCTCGCTCGACGTGTTCGCGGTGGGCGTCAAGTACGGCGTGCTCTCGGTCGACGAGGCGACGAAGAAGGCCGTCGAGGCCTTCACGAAGGACTTCCCGGAGCTCGCGGCGCAGATCGACTTCTCCTCGCGCGACGCATTCAGGAAATCGATCAAGCCGATCATCGAGGGTATGCTCGCGGATGGCATCCTGACGGAGGCCGAGAAGGCGCAGTTGCAGGCGATCGGGGGATTATCTGACAGCTTCGATGCCGGCGCGGCTGCGGCCGATGAGCTGGCGTCGCATGTGAACGACGCCTTCAACAATATCCGCACCGGCTTTGAGGTCCTCGGGACCTCTGTCAGCGATCAGATCACGCAGTCCTTGGCGAACTTCAAACTGCCCGAAGGATTCGCGTCGCTCACGGAGGGCTTGGGCTCCTTCAATCCGCTGGATCCGGCCGCGCGCGATGAACTCCGCAAGCGCCTCCGCGCCGACTACGCGGAGATCGCGAAGGATGGCATCACGGCGGCGGAGCAGCCATTCGCTGACGGCATCACCTTCATTCTCAGCCTGTTGGACCGGGCGGACCAGGAGGCCGCCGACGCGGCGCAGCGTATCCTCAGTCGATCGGACCTCACCATCGAGTTTGATCACATCACCGATCCGATCGCGAAGTTCGCCGCCAAGGTCGACGGGTTCAAAGCAGCATTCCCGGCGTTCGCGCATCTCTTCGACGGCATCGACCTCACGACGGCGGCCGGCGTGCAGCAGGCCGACGATCGAATCCGTCGGTTCTTCGATGACCTGCGGGCGGGCGGTTTCCAGCTCGAGGGGTTGACGACCGAGCAGATCGACGCGCTCGTGGCCGCATTGGGCACGCTCGACACTGCCGCCGCCGAGGCGGCGAATAGTCTGCAGAGTGCCGCGGATGCGTTGAGCTTCGGGCTCCATCTCGAGAACATCACCGACCCGATCGAGAAGGCGGTGCGCACGGTCCAGGCCCTGGGCAAAGTGACGCCGGAGCTCGCGGCCGTGACGGCCGGAGCGGATGTGACGACCGCTGGCGGGCGCGCCGCCTTGGAGCAGCAGCTCATAGCCCTCGGCGAACGCACCACCGACAAGACGACGCAGCAGGCGATCCTCCAGATCCTGGACGCCATCCGCGCGATCCCGAGCGCGGTCAGCCAGGGCGTGACTGCCGCGGCGGGCGCCGGCACGGAAGTCCTGAGTGGCACCCCGCAGCTCACCGCCATCCAAGGGGATCGCCTCCTCGACTACCAGCGCACGCTCGTGGCCCTCACGCGGCAGCTGGTGGAATTCGCCAAGCAGGACGCGGGCCTGCCCGCGGCACCCGCCTTCGCGCCGATCGGCCTACCACGCCTCACGCTCGGCCCGGTCCAGCCGCCCGCGCTGCCCTCAACGACGACGGCCGCGATCGCGATGAGCGTCGGCCGCAGCGGCTCCGTCTTCGCCCCCCAGATTACGACGACGCTCAACGTGCGCTTCGATGGCGTCCCAGCCGACGCGCGCGGCGCTGCCGACAAGGTCTCGAAGGAGCTGGCGCGCCAGATCCGGAAGGCGATCGCAGAGATCAACGATGATGATCTGCGCACGCTGGGCATGACAGCCAGGGCCTAACGTGACGCTCTTTCCGGCGATCGCCCAGGCCGCCGGCGCGCCGGAGCTCCGGGCCGCGGATGTGCGCGTGCTCCTCGCGATCAGCGACGTGCTCGACTTCGTGGAGTTCCGGCACGTGAAGCTCGTCGTCGTCGCGCGCCTGGCCGTGGTGAGCGAGTCCACGGCGAGCGTCGCGCTGCGTCGCCTCAGCGGCGCCGGCTACCTCGAGGCGCAGGCGTCACCAGACCGCCGGACCCGCGAGTACCGCCTTCATTTTTCCCGGGACCCCGCGCCGGCAGCTTCACCGCTCGCCGCGACGCCGACACCCGCCCCGGCTTCGCACGATCACGCCTGAGGCCCGATCTCGCCGGGTCCCCCGACGGCCCCGGGCGACTTTCGGGCAATGCCAATGGTACGGGCCGTGGGACGGCGGAGAGCTCACCCCCTCGTGCGGCCAGGAGATGGCGCCGTCAGCTGCACCAGGCGTTCAATGTCGATACGCAGCGCCGATGGCACGCCGGGCATTCGCGTCTCCCAGAACGTCGCCGCGCGGGCGAGGTCCTGCAGATCGTAAAGCCGCCGATGCCGGACCCGGGACCGCGTTCGCCGGCCAGGAGCGCTCTTTGTGTCGGGGCCCACCCGTTGCGCCGGATGCGGGTGCGGGTCCGGGAAGAAGCGGAAAAAGTGCCATCCGGACTCGCCTGGTCCCCCAAAGCCACCGGCATCCTGAGCTCCTTGGGAGGCAAAGAGGGATCAGGCCACAGCCTGGGAACGCCGGAGCGGTTCTCGACATGCTATGCCTAACGTCGCCTCAGCGGAATCGCCGCGGGGCTGCATCTGGCTGACGCGCAGGTGCCGGTGCCGGCACCGGTGCTTCCCTGCTCCGCTCTCTATCGCGCCTGGTCGCCGGCGGCGGCGTCTCGGACCTCGGATGCTCGCGATCCCACTCGGACTGCAGCGCGCGCTCCTGAGTGAGGCGCAATCGCTCGAGGATCTCCGCGAGCGCGAACGTCACCGGCGCCGCGCAGAGCCCGACGAGCATTGCAGCGACGCCGTATGCCGCGGCCGCGGGATCGGAGCCAGAATTCGCGAGCCATGCCATGCCCGCGAAGATCGACACGATGACCGTGACCCATCCGATCAGGCGGAGGGCCTGCTCGGTCCAGGTGGGCCTCAGCGAGGGTCGTGGCACCGGCGCTCCATGACGGGACTGCTTCGGAACCTACCCCATCGGTCGCGGAGCGGAAGATCGCACCGGCGGCGGCTACCCGTGTTGGACTACGGCCGGGGATCGGTGATAGGAAATGAGAGCTGTGGGCCGCGCTTGGCGGGCGGCAAGCTCCTAGTGAGCCACTGGAACACCTTCTCGGCCAGCGCGAGGCGACCGGATTCTGTAAGAGTAAGCCTTCTGCGTGCAATCCGTTCTATCAGCACCGCTTTCGATATGGGAAGGATTTCCCGGAGACTGATCCAAGCCTCCGGCATCAGTCCCTCCGCGAGCAAGGCGTGCCACACTCGACCGCGCTGGATGTCGCCCCATAGTCCCGGGTCCGTTCCCATGCGAGGGATCACGCGCGCGACGAGGACCAAGTCCACGGCGGATTTGTCAAGCTCGCACGAATGATTCAAGACAAGGACCGCACCCAATCGTGTCGCGCGGTCCTCGTCCCAGTCCGACGAGAAAGAGGTCCCCCTGTGAGAGCGGACCGCTGGCATCTTCGAACAGGGGGACAGGCCTCCCGTTGGTCAGATGTCGAGCATGTGATTCGCGTCTCCGCCCATACGACCGCGGGCCATGGCAGCCAGCTCCATGGTCGAGAGACCGACCGGCATGAGGTCGTCATCTGCAAACGACAGGGCATCGCCTCCCTGCGTCGCCGCGCCGATTGGAAGGGCTGCGGGTGCGACCGCCATCGGCGGCCGAGCGTCGGTGATCGTGACTCCCTGCAGCGAAAGGGCGAGGACCAAGATCGGCACTGGCAACATCCCGCCAGATTCAGACATGGACACCTCGAGCGGGTTTGCACTGGTAAGGGTTGACATTCGAAGCGTCTCCCGGAGAATCAGCGACCCAGCGCTTGGAGGTACGGGGTGACATTGTTGTTCACATAGTTGTAGCCCGCAGTGATGTAGCTAGTCGTTTCACGTTCGCTCTGATTGACTTCCAGAGAGCGGCCGAGGGGGAGACTTGAACGAACGTCATCGGGTATGGGCACATCCTGCAGGCTCATCTGGACAAGGGGCCACTTATAAATGGATTCGAGCCAGAGGAAACGGGGGTCCTCGGCGAAGGGCTCCAACCTCAGGCTGATTTCGGCATCGTCGAGTATATGACGCGGCTCGCTCTGTCCGCCCTCGGCGATGAGCTGGAGCGGAGCAGTCAGCCTCACTTGGGCGATTGGGAAATCGCGCCCGAGATGTGCCTTGTCGTTTGCGGATGGGACCAGTCTCTCTCGGATGAAGCCCATTGACCCCTCCGGGTGGTTCACAGCGACAGTGGCTTGAAAGGACACCTCCGTCACCGTGACCCGGCCGACGCTGTGCCACTTCGATCGGAAGGCCTCCACCGCAGCAGCCACTTCGGCGCTGAACTCGGAGACGGGGCGCGTCGATCCCGTCTCTGCAAATAGAAACCGAGTTGCCGCAGGCGCTGGTCCACGTGGTTGGCCGGCGATGTTCACGCGATTCACCTGTACCTCCGAGACGTGTTGGCCGGCGCGCCGCTTGAACACGAGCCCGGTTGGCTGGTTCAGCATCTCGGGAAAGTGCCCGATGTCTCGAGTGATCAGCTCATAGAACGCAAGAGCCTCGGCGCGCTGGATCTCAATAGGTCGACTGTAGATCTGGGCAAATGCAGAGCGCCTGATCTGCAGGGAGTCGGGGGCGACAAGTGGTGCGGGCATTCGCTAAGTAACGTGACGTGGTGGCAGTGCCGTTGGCAACCTGGGGATGAGCCAGTGGAGGGATGGCCGGAGTGCTCCCTGTGCGTACAGACCCCCCTCTCCTCCTTCCCCCCATACAGTCCAGCCGGTCCCAGATCTGGAGCAGCGGGAGGCGTCCGAATCCTCGTCCGATCACCTCGAGAGTTCGCTGTCATCTCCGTCGGGACCGATCGCGCCTCGAGCGCGTACGAAGAGATCCTCGAACAGGAGGGACTCGCCACCGAATGCGAAAGTCAGATATTCTTGGGTGTCCACGCGCGTCCCTACGTCCGGCAATAAGAGCCCGCGCGTGATCAACTGATTTGTGCGACTTCTGATAGTCCAAGGGTCTAGGCCGAGTCTTGCGTATAAGGGCTGAATGAGGAGGCTGACCCCTTGGGCGTTTGCCGCAGCGTGCCAAATGCCAATGTCCGTTACGTATTCGTCGCCCTGAATCGTGCGTTGAGATTGCTGCGGTACTTCGCGCGCTATTCGGAGCAACGCGAGAAAAAGGTCAACCTGGTCGTCTGAGAGTCCGCGCAGAGCCTCGCACGCATTACGCCGGAAGCTCGGATTGAACCGCTCACCGGAAGGATCCCCGATAAGGAGTCCGAGAGCGGCGGCCGCGCGCTTCGAATTCGTTCGGATGACTGCGTCGACTGCGTCAACCAGGAGCTCCCTGCCAGCTCTCGTGTCGAGTCGCTTGTAGAGCTGCTCCCGTTCTTCATCGGTCAATTCCTGCTCCCGCGCAGCCAATGCGCGCAGAAAGCGCCTCAGACGTGCTTGCTGGACACCGTTGAAGGCTTTTTGGATCAGCCCGATGTGTCCGCCGAGATCCTCGACCCCATCCAGGAATTCGTGCGCGACGTCCAGGCCACGCGCGACTGATTCAACAAGGGCCCTACTGATGTCGGCCATCTTTCAACGAGCCCGTTTCCGCTTCCCGTCCCGCTCGAGGAGCTCGCCCGGTTCCACGCCGAGAGCGTCGGCGAGACGCTCGAGGATTCCGAAATCGAGTCGCTGCTTGCGTCCAGATTCGAGCTGCGAGATCGTCGCCTGGCGGACGCCGGCGCGCTCTCCCAGGGCCTGTTGTGAGAGGCCCTTCGCTTCGCGGAGCTCGCGCAGTCGGAGGCGGATCGGACTCACGGGACTGCACTATACGCAAAGCTGCATATTGACGCAATTCGCTTTTGCGTATAATCTCCGGCATAGAAAGAGCCAGCCGGTGTCTCCCAGGAAGGATCTCCGACTGGCTCCCCACAGACCCGAGGGCCTGCGCGCGTAAGGTAGCGCGGGCGGGCCTCCGGGCGCCACCAGTCCGGAGGGGATCCTCATGGCCACCGCAGTCCCGTACACGGCGCCGACGTCGGCGCTCGTCCCGTTCCCCAGAGAGCCGCTGCGCCGGCTGCGGCCGCGCGTGCTGACCGTGCGCCTGGCCGTCGAAGCGTGGCGCCAGCGGCACCCGGAGTTCCGCCGTGAGATCACCATCGCCAGCCTCATCGCGGTGCTCGAGCGCGAACGCATCGTGCTGATCCGCGCGCCGCTCCCGCGACCCGGGCTCGTCTTCGCCGCCGGCGGTGTCGCCGTGATCCTGGTGCACGTGCAGCTCAGCGGAGCAGCCCTGGTCCGCACCGTGCTCCACGAGCTCGCGCACATTGCGCTGAACCACGTTGGCGACGCCGCGCCGGCCCGCAGTGCCACGATCGATGCGCAAGTCGAGGTGGAAGCCGATCTCTTTGTCGATCGCCTCCTGGCGGGGCAGCACGGCGGCACGGGCGCGGCCTCCGTTGACTCCACGCGGCGCGATGTAACGGGGGCGGATCATGCCGCGAAGTAACCGCTTCCGGAGGCGCGGGGATCATGGGATGGGCGAGAGCCTGCCCAGCAACAACGCGGGAGTGAAGCATCGGCGGAGGACGGTCTCGCTCGTCGAGCGGGCGGACGCCGGGGATCAGCCCGAGGGGCGCGACTGGCCAGGCGAGCGCGGCGTGGTGCAGCTGCCGGCCGCCGGCGGTCTCACGCGCCTGGCGGCGCGGACGTCGACCGGCGTTGTCATCGCGGAGCTCACGCTGCCCTGGTGGGGTGAGGGCCGCAGCTGGGAGTACGAGGACGTGCTCGACGCGATCGCGTGGCTCGAGCAGCACCTCGATCGCATCGACCCGATGGGCCCGAGGCTCGCCCCCTGAGCGTGCGCCTAACGCTTTCTTTTCGGCGAGTGCTTCCGGCGGCGCGGGCTAAGGGATCCTACGGACGCGCCGGTCGAGTTCGGGGCCTGATCGATATAGCTACGCCAGTGCTCCACTTCCTCGACGGTCGGCCCGGGCGTATCGACTCTCAAATGCGAGAGGGCCGCGAGCACATCGGGGCGGGACAGTGCTTCACGGGCGCGCTCCGGGCCGCGCTCCAGAATCAGAACCTCGATGGCCAAGGCCAGGGACCGATCGAGATACTCATTCGCCTGGCGCCGCTTCACCGTGGCCACGGCCTGCGTCGTCGTTCCCTTCGGATAGTCTCCGATGAGACGCTCTCGGTCAATCACCTGAAAGACGGAGTGGAGTACGCCTGGCACGGAATTCAGCCATTGGCCGAGGAGGCGCGGATTCAGATCCACGGCCTGCAGCGCTCGCTCGGAATGTGGCGTCGGCCGTCCGGAGTGTTCGGGCGCTTCGGCATTGCCGCTGCCAGTGAGCAACCAATCGATCGTGACGCCGAAATGCGCAGCGATCTTCTGCACGATGGGCACCCGGGGTTCGGCCGTTCTTCCCGAAAGAATGCTGTGCAGTGTCGGCTGTGGAATGCCGATGGAACGCGCAGCCCGGTTGACGCTGTCCGGGTACCGTGCTCTCACCAGCTGCGCCAGGCGTTCGCGCAAAGAGTCTTCCAGAAGTTCTCCCCTTGCCATTGTGTACGCTCTCGTCTACGTTGATGGCACGCGATGTATACGCTGCACACGTAAAGCTATTGCCGCGCGCATAACCGTCAAGGGGTCTCTCCATGGATGATCTCGTACCCATCAGTCGCGCCGCATTCGAGCTGCGGATGAGCCGCGAGCGTCTCCTCCGACAAATGCAGCTCGGCAACGTCGCGGGCGTGATCGTTGAGGGAACGGTCGGACAACGCTACTTCATCCGCCGCACCGTGCTCAATGCGCTCCGGGATAGTGACTCGTTTTCGCATCTGCGGCCCATGGCAGGTGCGGGGGGCGTCCGATGATCGAGGACGCTCGCTCCGCGCTCGCCCTGGTGAACGAAGGCCTGGTTTTCGTCCGGGAGATCGACGTCGCCGCCGTGCGCGCGCGTCTAGCCAGCGACCCGCTCGAGGTCTTCGCGATGGCCAGGCGCGTCGAAGCCTTCCTGCACGCGGGTGATGACGGACCACACGCACGAGCCCGATTGGCGCTCGCGCTCCGCACCCCGTCATCGGCTACCCCACGGTGCCAGGTGCCGTCGGCAAAGCCGGCGCCAGCGCCGCGCCCAAAGCCAGAAGCGGTGGCGGTAGCGGTGCCCCCCATGCATGCCGCCGCGCCGGCGCCGGCCCCTCCGACGGCAGCAGAGAAAGCAGCGCGCAGGCGCGCCGCCTTCGAGGCGCTCGCGCGCCAATTCCCCGATCCGCGTCTCCGGCCGCTTTTTGACCTAGCGCTGAGCGCCGGAACCTGCCCGAGGATCCTGGCCGCGGATCTCCGGGCGGAACGCGATCGCCTGAGCCGGGAGGATCAGCTGGTGGAGGAAAGCCACGCCCTCGCGCACCCGGGCTTCGCGCGGCCGGACTCTCCTGACCCGATCGAACGCCGGGCCGCCAGCTTCTTCCCGGAACGAACCGGCGCGCTCGGCTCGCGTTAGGCGGCGCGCTCTCACTTTCCTTCCCGCCAATAGGTCCACAGATGAGTCAAGCACGCACCGCACGAGCGCACGCCGACGCCGGCAGAGCAGACGTCGAGACCCCCGCTGCCGACGTCGAGAAGGCGCGACACCGGCTCGCGGACATCGACGCGGAGCTTGCCGCCGCGAAGGAGCGCCACGCGCAAGCGGAGAAGCAGCTGCAGGCGGATCTGCAGCAGGAGGTGCCCCTCCATCTGCCGGCCCGCGATAGCGAGATTCGGAGCCTCGGCGACGAGATCCGGCGCCTCGAAATCCGCCGGCGCGCAGCCGAGCAGCGACTCGCGGCGAGCGAAGCCGAGCTGAAGAGGGCGACTGAAGACGTCGACATCGCAGCGTACCGCGCCATGCGGACCGCCCGGTACCGGGCGGCCGTCGAGCACCAGATGATGCTGCGTGCCGTGGGCGTTGCGCTCGCCAGCGACAAGGCCGCGTTAAGCGAGGAAGACCGCCTGTACTATGCCGTCAAGAAATCCGGCCGAGCCGCAGAGCTGGACGATGTGCTGGAAGGCGAGGATGTCGAAATCATCCGTGGCCATGAGCGAATGCTCAGGTATGACGACAGCGTGCTGATTCCGGATCTCACATCGCCGCCGAGCTTAGGCGGTGGGGTGGCGCAGCCCTTCTACCACCGCACGCGCAACCCGGGCGGTCCGGATGCGGCGCCGCGTCGCGTCGTCCGCCGCGAGCAGAAATCGGCGTCGGAGAAGCCGGGTACGCCGACGGGGCCGCGCGTCACGCCCGGATACGCGCCGATGGTCACGGGCGCTAAAGGCTAGAAAAAGCACCGCGCCCCCGACGATGGCATCCGCGGGGGCGCGCGACATGAATCCACAAACCACTCTGGTCAACATGCAACCTGAGCGTTTGAAAAGTAGACACGATGCCTCGCGGCGCGCCAGCCCCCCGCGAGGGAATCTGCCCGCGCCTGCCCCCGCGAGTCCGCTGCGCATCCTCGCGCGCTTCCCGCGCGACGAGACGACCCAAATCTGGCTGACGGTCGGGACTTTCAAGGGAGTCCGTCAGATTGGGTTTCGCCAGTTCTTCAAGACCACCGATGGCAAGTGGCTGCCGACGAGGAGGGGCCTCAACTTCCGCGCGAATGAACTGCGGGAGCTGCGCCGCGCTCTCGATCGAGTCGGGGGGTCGCGATGAGCGACACCGCGGCGCCTCTGGCCGTCATCGCGAAGGGCCGCGACGGCGAGCGGCTGCAGATTCAGGTGGGGCGATACAAGGACGCCCAATTCGTCGACGTGCGGACGTATTTCCGCGCCGCCGACGGGGGATGGCACCCCACGCGCAAGGGCGTCACGGTTCCGCCGCACCGCCTCGACGAGCTGATCGCGGCGCTCCAGCGCGCGAAGGCGGAGCTCGCGCAGAGAGCCGCGAAATGAGGCGGCCCCCTTGCGTGCGGGGAAAGGCAACGTGGAGCGTGCGGGCATGATCGACGACGCGGCACGAGAAGCCGCCCTGCGGGCCTACGCGTCAGGCCCGACCACCGAGCTCGAGCGACGGCGCCTGGTCATGCGCGCCTGGCTCGTCGACGTCGCGAGGAAGCCAGCGCCGCACCGGGGCCCGGTCCTCCTCGGCATCCTAACGCGAGGCTTGAACGCACTCGAGCTAGAGCTGGCCCGACGCGAAGCTCGCCAATCATCAGGCGGCTCGCGGCGCGCGAGTTCGATTCGGCCCGTGCTGAGGAGCGGGCGATGAAACTGATTACCGCCGAGGAGCTCCTTGCCGACGCCAAGCCGATTCCGGCGCTGCTCCCGGGCTTCGTATTCGAGGGCTGCCTACATGTCATGTACGGCGCGTCGGGCGTCGGGAAGACGCACCTGCTGATCGGCATGGGCCACAGCATCGCCACTGGGCGCTCATTCGCCGGGCTCCCGATAGCGGGCCCCTCGTCCGTGCTGTACGTCATCGCCGAGGGCTTCGGCGGCATCCCCTCGCGCGTCCAGGCGTGGATTAGCGCGCACGAGAGCTGCAACCTGGAACGCGTGCGCTATCTCGGGGAGCCGGTGGCCTTCCACCTCCCCGAAGGAATCGCAGAGCTCCTGGCCGCGCTCGAGGCCGCGCATTTCAGACCGGCCCTGGTGATCATCGATACGCTCGCCGCCACCGCGCCCCCGGGCTTCGATGAAAACTCCGCACAACACTTCGGGGAATTCCTGCACGGCGTCGGCCGGCTGCAGCTCGCCCTCGGCTGCGCGGCCCTGATCAACCACCATGCGGGCTGGGAAGGGAGCCGAGAGCGAGGCTCCTCGGCCTTCCGCGGGCGCGCGGACGTGGTGATGTCGGTCGAGCGGATGGGCCGATCAACGGTGAAGCTCGCCGTGGTGAAGGCACGGGATTTCCAGCCCGGAGATCCGCTTCTGCTCGAGCTCGTGAGCCGCGGCGATTCAGTCGTCGTGGAGCGTGCGACGGGAGCCGGAACATTAGAAATCGGTTCGCGAACCGTTTTGGCCGCTTTGCACGAATCCGCGCGCGCGTTGAAGCCCACGGAGTGGCTGAACCGATCCGGCATCGGCAAGACGAGATTCTACGCCATCAAGGCTGAGCTCATCAAGCGGGAACTCGTTGCCGAGAACAGGGATGGGAAATGGTACCCCACCCCTTCCGGTATCACTCAGCTGGGTCTCGAAATCGGTTCGCGAACCGTTCGCGAACGGTTCGCGGACATTCGGGCGTCTGACTGCTCGGACAGTAGTTCGTCCGTATCCGGGTCTCTAAGACCCGGACTACGGACTGTCCGGCAAGACGCTGGACTCCGCGACGGAGCCGGCGGGCTGCTAGAAGGAGAGAATCCGGGGCTGCTCAGCGAGCCAGAGGCGACGCGTCTGGCATTGGCGGAGGGCGCATGAAGCTACCGGCCTACATGCCGATCGCGTTGGAGCTACTCCGGGCGCTGGAGCTGCGGCCCGGCCAAGTCATCCAGGTCGACGTGCACCACGACGCCGGCTGCGCGATGCTCGCCGGGCTCGGCATCTGCGACTGCGCCCCCCTGGTCGCGGTTCGCGGCGACGGCGAGCGTCCGGGCGCGCTCGGAGTTCCCCGATGAGTCCGCGGACCATGCGCGGACTTGTCCGCGGACGAGGGGCCCCCGAGGGGGCCGCGGGTCCTCCCTGGAAGGTCTTCACCGGGGGACCGAGAACCCCAATCGGCTTCTGTACGGCGGCCCGCACGCACCCTTTTGGTTTGTGGGCACCGGTGAGATGAGCACGCCTCGCCAGCGCCGCCAGCCCAGGCCGAGTCCGTTCGCGAGCCTAACGCTGCACGCGCCAATTGCGCGCTCGCCCCGGCGCCCCGCGCACCTCTCCCAGGACGTGATGTGCAAGACGTTCGGCGTCACCGACCAGACGCTGCGCAACTGGGCGCGAAAGGGCCTGCCGGTTCGGCGGCGCGGCACTCGGGCGGAGTACCCCGTTCCGGATGCCGTGACCTGGGCGATCTGCTACGTGGCGACGCGTGCGAACAATCCGGGCCTCGCCTCCGGTCCGCTCGACATTGAGACGGCACGTCAATGGCATCTGGAAGAGCAGTACCGGCGGGATCCGCGCCGGCATCTCTCGTGGGTTCTGGTGCCCTTGGATTGGGATCACCCCGCGCGCCGGGAGCTGCTGCAGCGGGCCGCAGCGGGACGCCGTCCGCCTCCGCCATCGGAACAGTTCGAGCCGGTCGCGCCACCTCCGGAATACGAGGTGGCGCTCGCATGAGGGCGCCGGCCTGCGGGTCCACCCCAGCCTTCCTCGAGGCGGATCACCGAGGACCGCCCCGGCGGCTCAAGGCCAGGCGGCGCGAGCAGCGCGTTCCCATGCCACGCCTAAGGAGCGGACCACTCGCCGCTCGCTCGGGTTCTGCGGGGCGATCCACGATCGGCGCCGGGCCGCGGGAGCTCCCCGGGGCCGAGCCTGGCGGCCCTTGGCGGCTCGGGACTCCTCACGCGCGGCGCGCTCCTCCATCCGCGGGGCCTCGTCAGGTGAGCGCCAGTGCCACCGCCCCGATCGCGCCGGCTGCTGTCGGCGGCGCTCCACTCCGAGATCTCGCAGCGCGAGCATTGGCGCTGGTGCCGCAAATGCTGGAGGATGCGGAGTGCCACCGGTTCTGGATGGCGGCGATAACGAAGTCGGAATACCAGTCAGCATCCGATCGCCCGCCGTGCGAGTACCTGGGGGATGCGGCTTGGCACGAGCGCTGGACCGCGTTCTACGAAGACTGCGCAGCGGTGCTCGAGCAGTGTCATGCTGCCTTGATCGGGCTCGCGGATCCATCGCCGCCCTTGGCGACGCACCCGGCGGTGCCGGATCCGGCGCCGCACGCAGTCCATCTCCCGAACCCTCCCGGCCCACCGGAGCCCTACCTCGGGGCGGGCCAGCCGTCGGGGTGCACCCGGAATTATCCGGTGGGGTGCGCCCCCATAAGCTGCACACGCGGGGCCGCGCCGTGACGGTCGCCGTCGACCGCTCGCTCCGCGGCGCCGAGACGTCGCCGGCGGAAGGCCTCTGGACGCAGAAGGAAGCCGCCGCCTTTCTCCGCGTCAGTACTCGTTATCTTCGGGAGAGCGGCTGCCCGAAGGTGCTGCTCCCTGGTACCGGCACCAAGGGCCAGCCGCTCGTGCGATACGATCCCCGCGACGTGCGCGCCTGGATGGCGCGCTGGCACACGAGGAACGCCGTCCAACGGAGCGCCTAACGCATGGTGTACAAGCGCACCGACCGTCCGACCTGGTTTCTGGCTGTGCCGACCCCGCATGGCTGGGTGAAGCGTTCCACGGGCACGACGCACAAACCCACTGCGATGGCAATGGAGCGCATGCTCGAGGTGCTGGGGCCGAAGGGCCGGCGCGAGTGGGATCTCCTGGGCGCGGTCGTCGACGGCACGCTCTCGCTCGGTGCGCTCTTCGACGCGTACCGCGAGAACGATCTCGAGGGTCTGCGCGGTCGCCTCGAGGAGGTTGACCTGGCTGAGCACGTGGAGCGCTGGCAAGAGTGGCTGATGGACCGGATTCGGCCAGATACGCGCACGCACTACCTGGCGCATCTGCGCACGCTGATGCCCGAGGGCGGTGTGTTCCCGCGCGCAGAATTCACGGCGCCGGCGATCGCGCGCTGGCTCGCCGAGCGAAGCACGCTCCCGCAGAAGCGAAAGGCATCGACGCGTGCGAAATCCCGACGTCGGCCGGATCCTGCATCACGCCCGATCACCGGATCAACGCGCCGGAAGTACCTGGCCGCCGTGCAGAGCTTCGCCGGCTACCTCGTCCAGGTCGGCGTCTTGACGACGAACCCCGCGCGCGACGTCGCGGCTCCGCCACCCGGGCGGCCTCGGGTCGTGGAGCTCGTGCACCAGGACGTGGTGCGCATTGTCGAGCACGCGCGGAAGCCGTACCGCGCGCTCTTCGCGCTGCTGTACGGCGCCGGTGTCGAGATCTCGGCGGCGCTCCGCTGCAGCGATGCCGACGTGGACGTCGGCCGACGCGAGGTGCGCGCCCGCGGCACGAAGGCGCACGCGCGCGATCGCGTCGTCCGGGTCGCCGAGTGGGCCTGGCCGTACCTCGAGACCCACGTCCGCCGGCTGACGCCGGGAGAGCGACTCTTCCGTGGCATCGATCGATGGCACGCCGGCGACGTCCACCGCGAGACGCTCACGGCACTCGAGCTTGCGCCCCATCGGCTGCACGACGCGCGGCACTTCTACGCCATCCGGGCGATCCGCGCCGGCACGCCCTACGAACTCGTCGCGCGCCAGCTGGGCCACGCCAACGTGCAGATGGTGGCCACCGTGTATGGCCGGTACGCGCCACGCTCCGACGAGCGCGATCGCTGGGAACGGATCGCCGCGGAGCTTGATCCGAAGCGCCCGACGCGGTCGGCTGAGGTACCACCGGTGGTACCGAAAACCGGGGCACCTAACGAGGAAAGCCGCCAACCCGGTGCGGGCCCGCGGCTTCCGAATAGCAGGGGTGGGACTCGAACCCACGACCCCGGCATTATGAGTGCCGTGCTCTAACCACCTGAGCTACCCTGCCAGTCCGGTCTGACGATAACGGCGCGAAGCCTCCGATACCAACCGCGTCTTCGCATTCGGCATGAGAGCCCGCCGCGAGGCAGGACGGGCAAGGGCATGAGCGGGCCTGCGATCCCCTCGTGGCAGCCCGGTGGGACTACCAATCTCCCCGGCGCCACAACCCGCCAGACTATAGCCGTCTAAAGTCTAACTCTCGCTCGGGCAGCGGCATACGCGGGCGCAGATCGTGACGAAGGCCCATGGTGCGCAGTCTCCTGAGGTCGAGTTTGCGCACGATTTCCATACGACGTGTGCACTGCACACGCGTCCTCCCAATCAACTGTGAATCAGCCGCCGCCGTCCGGTTCGCCGCAGTCACAGGACACGGTTCGTGCGCTCGTCGGCGAGTTTTTCGACGAGAAGAAACTCGAACTCGCCGAGAAGTCGGCCGTCGAGAGAACGCAACGACCGCGGAAGGTTCTCGGGGTGCTGGCGTTTGTCGCCTGCGCCGCCGTCTGGATCCTGCCGTCGTTCTACGGCCCGACCGCGCCAGGTGTCTCGCCGGACCAGGTGGACGCCGGCGCTCGCATGACGCTCTTTCTGGCGGGCGAACGCATTCGGTCATTCCGACGTTCGCACGGAATGCTGCCGCGATCGCTGGCCGCGGCGTTCGTCGACAGCACGGGACTCGCGTACGTCCGCGGATCCGATACCACCTTCGAACTCTCGACTGAGGCCAACGGCAAACGTATCTCCTACTTGTCGAACATGCGCAACGCCGAGTTCCTCGGCCCGTCGCTGCAGATCCTTTCGGGGGCCCCGTGATGCGGACGCGACGCGGATTCACGATCGTGGAGCTCCTGGTCGTCATGATCATCATCGGTCTGTTGGCCCGTATCGCGCTACCGCGCTACACCGACATGAAGCGACGGGCCATCGCCGGAGCAATCGTCAGCGATGTGCATACCATCAGGCTTGCCACGTACACGGCGTACACGGAAAACAATGCCTGGCCGCCGGAGACCGGGCCGGGGATTGTTCCGGCCGAGCTCGTGAACCTGCTTCCCGCAAACTTCCCGTTCACCCATCCGGACTACGAGTACGACTACGAGGATTGGGGACTCAGCTCGGGGACGCCGGGCAATCCGGCGCAACAGGAGATCATCGGGCTTTCGGTCACATGCAGCGACCCGCTGCTCGCGCAACGGCTCGTCGCGATGGCGGGCAAGGGTTTCGTGCCTTTCGCCCAGGGAAACAAGGTGACGTTCTTCCTGGCGGGTGTGCAGGGGAATTGAGCCCTGAAGCCTAACGGGGCGCCCCGTGGAGGGGCGCCCCGTTGACAGATCGCCTCAGTCGATTGGCGACAGTGGCGGGGGCGGGATTTGAACCCGCGACCTTCGGGTTATGAGCCCGACGAGCTACCAGGCTGCTCCACCCCGCGTCAGTGTCCGTGAATCTAGAAGCCCACGCGTTCAAGTCAAGACCGCAACCGACGTCAGCGTCGTGACTTGGGCGCGGCCGAATCGCGGTCCGCGAACCGATACAACAACTCGTGATCGCCACGCACCATCCCGAAATCCTCGCGCGCGATGCGTTCCTGCGTGGCCGGATCGGTGAGGATGCGTTGCTTGAGCCGGGCCAGCGAATCCACATCGTGCTTGAGCGAGTCGATCGCGTGCTCGAGCTCGTTCGAGCGCGTGCGCTGCCGCACGAGATCGAGCGTGGAGTATTCTCCCCACTGGACCGCCAGTAGCACGGCCAGGGCGATTGCGGACCAGACGACGTAGCGTTTCATGACGAGGGAACGCGAGTCGGGGGCACCACGGCCGCGTCAGCAGAAAGTCCCCGGCGCACAGGCGCGGGGCGTCGCGCGACCCCATTCGTGCGGCTACAGGCCATAGATCGCGCCGCCGGGAAATTCCGCCGCATCACCCAATTGCTCCTCGATCCGCAACAGCTGGTTGTATTTCGCGACCCGGTCGGTGCGTGACACGCTCCCGGTCTTGATCTGGCCCACTCCGGTTCCCACCGCGAGATCGGCGATGAACGTGTCCTCGGTCTCGCCGCTCCGGTGCGAGATGACCGACAGGTACCCGGCCGAGCGCGCCATCTCGATCGTCTCGAGCGTCTCGGTGAGGGTGCCGATCTGATTCACCTTGATCAGAATCGCATTGGCGACCTGGCTCTCGATGCCGCGAGCAAGTCGTTCGGTGTTCGTCACGAAGATATCGTCGCCGACGAGCTGCACGCGGTCGCCGAGTTGAGATGTCAGGTATGCCCACCCCTCCCAGTCATCCTGCGCCAGACCGTCCTCGATGCTGACGATCGGAAATTCGTCGAGCCATTTGGCGTACAGCTCGACCATCCCCTTCGCGTCCCGCGTGCCGGCTCCGCTCTTCCTGAAGGTGTAGCCCCCGTCGCCGAAGAGTTCCGACGCCGCGGGATCGAGCGCCAGCGCCACCTGCTTGCCGGGCTGATAATGGGCGGCTTCGATCGCCTCGATGATGACTCGGAGCGCTTCCTCATCGCTCTCGAGATTGGGGGCGAAGCCTCCTTCGTCTCCGACGCCGGTTCCCAGACCGCGCTTGAGCAGCACTTTCTTGAGAGTGTGAAAGACCTCGGAGCCGATCCGAAGGGCATCGGCAAAGGTGTCGGCGCCAACCGGCACGATCATGAATTCCTGAAAGTCCACGGTATTGGTGGCGTGCGCGCCCCCGTTCACGATGTTCATCATTGGTACCGGAAGAGTGCGCGCCAGCGGCCCTCCCAGGTAGCGGAACAGCGGCATGCCGCAGTCCGCCGCCGCGGCACGCGACACCGCCATCGACACGCCGAGAATGGCGTTGGCACCGAGCTTCCCCTTGTTCGGCGTGCCATCGAGATCGATCAGCATCCGATCTACGTCGATCTGGCCGGCGGCGTCGACCCCGCGCAGTGCCGGAGCGATGGTCTCGACGACATTCCGCACGGCCTGGCGCACACCTTTCCCCAAGTAGCGATCGGCGTCACCGTCCCGCATCTCGAGCGCCTCGTGTTCGCCGGTGGACGCCCCGCTTGGAACCGCGGCTCGTCCGGCGGCACCACTGTCGAGGATCACGTCCACTTCAACCGTCGGGTTGCCGCGACTGTCGAGAATCTCCCGCGCCGTGATCTCCTGAATGGCAGACATTGGTCGTGCGTGGTAACTGGTTGATTGGACAGGTACCGGCGTCCGCCGCTAGGTCTCGCTCGAACGCGGCGGATCGACGGTGGCCGGATTCTTCGCTCGGTCCCTCCCCCTCCCTACTCCCCTGGCTCTTCCCGACATCGTCCGCCTCCCGTTCTCCTGATCATTCTCTTCGTGAGGCGACACGCTGTCCACACCGTACTCGCGGCGAAGCGCTTCCGCCATCCGGTCCCAGCATTCGACCGACAGACGATCGCGGTCGTCGTACGTCATGCCGCTGGTTGCAATGGGCTCGAGAAACCGCACGTGGATGGTCCCGGCGCGCGCGCGCAATGAACCACGGGGAAGCACGTGAATGGTCCCGTGCACCACGGTCGGAATGATCGGCGCCTGTGCCGAAGCGGCGAGAACGAACGGGCCCTTCTTGAATGGCCGCAGCGCGTACGTGCGGCCGCGCGTTCCCTCGGGAAACACGACAACCGACGCCCCTCCCCGGATGCGGGAGGCCGCCACCTCGTACGAGTGAAAGGCCGCCTTCCGATTCGCCCGCTCGATGGGGACCATCCCGGTGGCCCGCGCCGCGGCCCCAAAGAGCGGAATGCGGAAGAGCTCCGCCTTTCCCACGAACTTGTACCGCGGCAGCACGGCGGCCAGCGTCAGCACGTCGAACCAGCTGACGTGGTTCGAGACGTAGATGCGCGGTTCGGAGCGATCCATGCGGTGCGCATCGTGCAGGACCACCCGCACTCCCGCCATGGCCAGCAGCGACTTCGACCACAGGCGCGGCGCCCACTCGAATACGCCCCCCTCGCGATCCTTCACCCCCAGCAACGCCGCCACGATCACGAGCGATCCAAGCAGTGGCGTGAGTACGATCAGCGCGAGCACCACCAGGACCGTTCGCATTACCCCGAAAGCTGATCGTACCCCCCCGGGAGGTCAACGCGACGACCTCCCTGCGTCACGCGAACCTCGGGCCCACGGTCGGCCGCCACACGACCCACCATCGTAAGCGGGATACCGAATGTCCGGCCGAACGCCGCGGTGTCGATGTCCGGCGGAGCCGCACAGAGCAGCTCGTACTCCTCGCCACTCACGGCCGCATCGCGCGTCAGCACGTCGTCCACGACGGGCATGGTGTCGAGGTCGATGTCCAGGGCGACCACTCCGGCGGCCGCCAGATGACGCAACTCCGACGACAGTCCGTCGGAGATGTCGATCATCGCCGTGGCGCCGCGCTCAGCCAGCCAGCGCGCTTCGCCAATGCGCGGCACCGGATGCGCGAAGCGCTCGCGGTGCGGCGGCGACGGGCTCTGACCGGCTCGCAGCGCGGCCAGCGCCGCTCCTGGTCCACCCAGGCGCCCGGTGACGAATAGCGCGTCGCCGGGACGCGCTCCACGTCGCCCGACCGGCCTGGATGCGTGGCCGAGCACCGTGACCGTCAGGCTCAGGCGATCGCCAGCGGTGACGTCGCCGCCAACGATCGGACACCGCTCGGCGGCCGCCGCATCTCCCATCCCATCGGCGAGGGACCCGGCGTGGGCGAGCCAGTCGGGGGATACGGTCAGCGCCACGAGCATGCCCAGCGGCGCCGCGGCCATCGCGGCCAGGTCGCTCAGGGCAGCCGCGCAGCAGCGATAGCCGATTTCGCGCGGAGTGAGCCAGACGCGGCGAAAATGCACGCCTTCCACCGACGTGTCGGTGCTCGCCACAAGGTGACTGCCGGGGGGAACGTCCAGTACCGCGGCGTCGTCGCCGATGCCACGGGCGCGTTCGCCCCACCGCGCGGCCAGCTCGCGAATGAGGTCGAATTCGCGGCCCGGGCCCATCGGGACGTTCCCCGATGCCACCGGCGTTCGATCGGTCATGCCTAACGACTCCCGGTCAGGTGCCCCGGGCCCGCTGTCACGGCCCATCGCCCACCCGCGGCAGCTCGGCCATCACCGGCGGTTCGGGCCGCGCCCCATCGAAGCGCCAGACGTCCGCCAGCGCGCCAACGACGTCGTCGAGGACGACGCCGCGCACAGGGCGTCCGGCGTTGGCCAGTTCAGCCGCGCGCCCGTGCGCCCATGCCGCGCACGCAGCGCTGATGAACGCCTCGCCGCTCTGCGCCAGCAGGGTCGTCACGATGCCGCCAAGCACGTCCCCGCTCCCGGCCGCGGCCAGCGCCGGTGTTCCCGCCGCGCTCACGAGGATCTCGCCATCCGGGGCGAACACCACCGTCGGCACGCCTTTCAGCAGTACCACGGCGCGCAGGTCGCGTGCGATTTCCTTCCCCACCTCGAATCGTTGGGTCACCACCTCGTCCGTGGAAAGTCCGATCAGGCGTCCCAGCTCGCCCGGGTGCGGTGTGATGATGGTGGGCCGGCCGCCGAGGAGGCGCGCCAGCGCGGGCACCTCGCCGGCGAAGATGTTGAGCGCGTCCGCGTCGAGCACCGTCGGGCCGCGCCATGCGGTGAGCAGTTGCTCCAGGAAGGCACGCTGCGCGGCCGCATGACCCAGGCCGGGACCCGCAAGCACGGCGTGGGCATAGTCGGCGACCTGGCTCCCGAATCCGGCATCGGCCATCGGCCAGGTGGCGGCGGTGGCCTCGACCGCCGCGCTCTGCACGGCAGCGAGGGACGCCTTCTCGACGACCAGTCGCACCATCCCGACGCCGCTTCGCATGGCGGCCCGCGCGGCGAGGATGCAGGCGCCGGCCATGCCCGCGCCACCCCCTGCGATGGCAATGCGCCGCCGAACTCCCTTGTGTGCCTCAGCCGGAATCGGCGGGATACGCCCGGCGACCCAGGCCTCGTCGATCAACCGGGGAGCGCCGTCGTCGAGCTCCGCGCAGTCACCAAGTCCGATGTCGACCACGACCACGGCGCCGCATTGGCCGCGCGCCACGAGGTGCCCGCGCTTGATCGCGCCGAACGTCACGGTCACGTCGGCATCGACGTTTCCGGCCGCGGCGCCGTTCGACGCGTCGATGCCGGTGGGAACGTCCAGTGCCACCACGGCAGCGCCATCGGCGCGCAGGCGGCGCACGCGGTCCACCGCGCCGGCAACCGGCCCCCTCGGCGCACCGCGCGACCCCGTCCCGAGGAGCCCATCGACCACCACGCGTTCGCGTCCTGTGGGATCGCCTAACGAGACATGGCCCAGCGCCGCCTGGCGGGCCGCGGCGGCATCGCCGGTACGGCTCTCGCCGGCCTCTACCACGCGTACGGCACAACCGGATGCCGCCAGGTGCCGGGCCACCACCCAGGCGTCGCCGCCATTGTTGCCGGGGCCGGCGAAGATCGCTACGCCATCGCCGAGGTGCGGTCCGAATCGCCGTCTGATGACGCCGGCAGCAGCGGCGCCGGCGTTCTCCATGAGGCTCCGCGACGGCGTGCCGGCCTCGATCGCGGCCGCGTCCCGTGAGGCAGACTGGGCTGCGGTAACCACGCGCACGCTCATCGGACTCCTCGGGCCCGCGGCGAGCGGCTCCGATTACTTGTGTGACTGGCCGAGCGCGCGACCGAAGCTGATCTCGCCGTTGTCGATCCGGATGTTGAACCCGCAGTCCGGGTTGCTGCACACCCACGCCTTGAACGTGATCGGTGCCCCGTCACGACCGTAGTCGCTCAGAGGAAGCAGCTGACCATTTCCGCATTTGCGACAGTTCGGCAATTCCGTCACCTGCACCACGATCGCCTCCTCGCGAGAATCGCCCGTTGTGCCGTTGCGCGGTGCGGACCGCGCGGCGTCAGCCAAGGTGTCCGGCACTCCACGGATAGGAGGCGCCGAACGCCTGGTCGAAATCGTATACGTCGACGAAATCCCTCCGGGTATCGGACGGCTGACTCATGAGCAGTCCGGCGTCGACCAGTGCGAACACCACGTCCCCAACGTCCGACGTGGAACGCAGACCCCAGTGCTCGAGTACGAGGCGCGACATCACGCCGTACTGTTCGAGCGCGAGGTCACGCACGGCACGCGCCAGCTCACGGCCGTCGACGTGTCGGCGCTCCGGCAGTCGGGACTGCAGGAACTCCAGGGCCATCAGCACGAACACGTACGCGGACTCGTCGAAGCGAGACTCGCGCACTCTGATCTGGTCCATTACGCCATCGCGGAACGCCAGAGTCCCCACTGCCACTCCCGTACTCCGAGGAGGGACGGGCCGCACCTCGGCACGCCCGATCGACTCATGGTCTCGACGCAACAGTATGCGTGAAGGCAAATACCTGCACAACTGCCATGTGCTCCGGCACACCCTCCCGCGCTCTGCGCACAACTATACTAGTTAGAGCCGCTTAACCGGATTCGCCGGGTGCAGAACCTCGTGCTCTACGACAATCTCTGTGCGCTTTGCAACGCGTCCGTGCGCTGGGCCCTCCGTCGCGACAGACGTCAGGTGTTCGCGTTCGCCGCACTGGACAGTGGAATCGCGAAGGCCGTGCTCGCTCGCCATCCGGGCTTGCGCGGGATCGACTCGGTAATCGTCGTCCGTGACTTCAATACGGCACGTGAGGCCGTTGTGACGCGCTCCGACGGCGTGCTGGCCATCGGGCTCGGCGCGGGGCAGCCGTGGCGCCTGCTCGCGCACCTCGCGGCAGTGATCCCGCACGCCTGGCGCGACGCCGCATATGACGCGGTCGCGCGCCATCGGACCGCGCTCTTCGGAAGACTCAAGGCTTGTCCCCTCCCGCCCGCCGAGAACCGGGCGCGGTTTCTGGACGCGGGGTAGCGCGATCGTGTGAGGGGCTTCACCGTTGACGGCGGATGCAGTGCATTGCAGGTTGGGCGCGCCGCTTCCTTCACCTGTTCGCCGCGCGTCCCATCCCCCCGCTGTCGGGACGACAGCGCGCACGCGCCGGTCCACGGCCTAACGGGAGACCTCATGTCCAGATCGCCACTGCGCCCCCTCGCTGTTGCGTGCTGCGTGGCCATGCTTCAGTCCGGCTGCGTGGATCCCTCCGGGCCACCGCGTGGCGGCGGATCGGCGTCGGTTGTCGCCACAGATCAAATGGACGTCGACCTGCAGACGATCATGGTCCGGGTCAACGACAAGCTCGCGGCGTCGGGCGCGGCGTACCGAATGGGACGGGCTCAGTGGGTCGGCGCGAACTCATCGGGGCGCAGTGTACTGTTCAAGCTGGTTGGTGGGAAATCGGCCGCGTTTCGGTGGATGAGCGGCGATCCCCGCCGCGGTGGGCGCGCATATCTCACCTATGCGGTAGACCAGGTTGACGGCGCGCCGGGCGGGCCGTCGACGGGTGCGACAACCGCGGCCATTGACCGGGCGGTCGGAACCTGGAACAGCCTTGCGTGCGGACACATTCCGATCACCCGAATGCCCAACCAGCCGGGCGTCGAGCTCGGGGTCGTGCGGTATCTCCTGGGAATGGGCGGCTCGCCAGCGCCAGCGGCGGACTTCACGCACGCGGGGTGGTTGCCGGGGAGCATTGTCGCGGGAGATTGGTTGGGGATCACGTTCACGTTCTACTTCCTCTCGGACGACAACCGCGACGGCAAGTTCGACGAGTTCTTCGCCGAGACCTATTACAACAGCGACTGGCCGTGGGCGATCGATGCGCTCTGGCCCCTGATCGACGTGGAGGCGGTCGCGCTGCACGAAACCGGTCACGCGCTCGACCTCGAGCACTACGGCAAGCTGTTCGTGACTGTCGCCAACGGAAAGCCGCATTGGGCACCGCTGGCAGTGATGAACCCGTTGTACAACGGAGCCGTGCACGCGCTGCAGGGAACGGACAAGGCAGGGTTCTGCGGCCTCTGGGCGAAGTGGCCGAAGTAGGCGCCATCGCCGGGCGAATCGACCGACCGGCTACGTCGCTTCGTCGCGCTCGACCGGTCGGCCTGTCTGGAATCGCGGCGTCGCGTCCTAGGGTGCGAGGCTCTCCGGGTGTCGAGTACGGTATGAGACCACGGATGCGATGCGACGCGCTGCGGAGCCGCACTTTGACGGGTGCCGCGGGTACAAGGCGCACACTCGTATCCGAGGGCGTTTCGCCGACTCATCTTTCCGAACTCACCATGCGCACTCCTCGCAGGCGTCCGTCGCACGCTATCATCGCAGTCGTCGCGGGAATCATGGCATTGTCGATCGGCACGGCTACCGCCGAGGCGCAGGCCTTCGGCCGGAACAAGGTTCAGTATGACCGGTTCAATTTCCGCGTTCTTCCGAGCGATCACTACAACCTGTTCTTCTATCCGAGCGAATCGCTGGCGACAGCGGACGCCGCGCGCATGGCCGAACGATGGTACGCCCGGCACAGCGCGCTGCTGAATTTCACATTCGAGAAGAATCCGATCATCCTGTACGCCGATCCGCCCGACTTTCAGCAGTCGAACGTGATCGAGGGGCTGATTGGCGAGGGCACGGGCGGCGTGACCGAAGGCGCGAAGGACCGTGTCATCATGCCATTCACCGGCGTGTACGCGGATAACGATCACGTGCTCGGACACGAGCTGGTGCACGTCTTCCAGTACCGGATCGCGGAGACGACCCGAGGGGGGATCGCGAACGTCGAGCAGATACCCCTCTGGCTGATCGAGGGCATGGCGGAGTATCTGAGTCTGGGCCGCGACGATCCGAATACCGCGATGTGGCTGCGCGACGCGCTGCGTCGGGACGACCTGCCCTCGATCAAGCAGCTCACCACGGATCCCCGCTACTTCCCATACCGCTACGGGGAGGCATTGTGGGCATATATCGGCGGCGTGTGGGGCGACGAGATGGTGAGCCGGGTGTTCCGCTCGGCCCTGCAGCTCGGATGGGAAGGCGCTCTGACCCGGTCGCTGGGCGTGAATTCCGATTCCCTCAGCAAGGAATGGAAGGCCGCGATCCGCAAGGAATACGGTCCGGTGCTGGCCGGCCGGGCCGCACCTAACGACGTGGGGCAGCCGGTGGTGGTCGTGAAGAAGGACGGCGACCAGAATGTGTCGCCGACGGTGAGTCCGGACGGAAAGTACGTGGCGTTCTTTTCCAGCCGGAGCCTGTTCGGGATGGACTTGTACGTGGCCGAAACAGCGACCGGCCGCATAGTCAAGCAGATCACCACGGTGACGCGTGATGCCCACTTCGACGAGCTGAGCTTCATCAGTTCATCGGGAAGCTGGTCCCCCGACGGCACGCGCCTGGCGTTCGTGACCTTTGCGGATGGCGACAACGAGATCGACGTGGCGCGGATCGACAACGGGGGGATCGAAGAGCGGATCAGAATATCGGGGGTAGGCGCGCTGAATGATCCGGCGTGGAGCCCCGACGGACAGCGGCTGGCGTTTGCCGGAATTCACGGCGGCATCAGCGACCTGTATCTGTACGACCTGCGCACGCGGCAGACCACCCAGCTCACAAACGATCGCGAAGCGCAGTTGCAGCCCAACTGGAGCCCGGACGGGAACTCGCTGGCGTTCACCACCGACGCGGGTCCCGAAACGAATTTCCAGGATCTGCGCTTCGGCCCGATGCGGTTGGCGCTGCTGGACCTGAGATCGCGCGAGATCCGGTTGCTGCCGCGGTTCGGCGAGGGGAAGTCGATCAATCCGCAATTCGCTCCCGATGGTCGGACGCTGTACTTCGTGTCGGACCAGGACGGGGTGAGCGACATCTACCGGTATTCGCTGTCCACCGGCGACGTGTCCCGCCTGACGCGGGTCTCGACCGGGGTGAGCGGCATCACCTACCTCTCGCCGACACTCTCGGTGGCGCGCAAGTCGGGGGACCTCGTGTTCACGGTCTTCGACAAGCAGGGGTTCAGCATCCGCACCATGAGCGCGTCGCAGGCGGACGGCACGTCACTCAACGTGGCGCTCGCGGATGGCGCGCCGGGCATCCTGCCGCCGGCCGAGGCGGTCGCCACCAGCACGGTCCTTCGTTCATTGCGGGACCCGAAGACCGGACTGCCGGCGACGCATCACGTAGCGTCGCGCCCGTACAGCAGCGCACTGTCGCTCGACTATGTGGGTGGCCCATCGGTAGGCGTGTCGTTCGGCGGTGCCTACGGCACGGGGCTCGCCGGCGGCGTGGCCCTGGGGTTCTCCGACATGCTCGGCAACAAGATCTTCAACACCGTGCTGCAGGCACAGGGGAACGTGAAGGACATCGGCGGCGAGGTGATGTACCTGGACCGCGCCCACCGCTGGAACTGGGGGGTCGAGGCGTATCACGTCCCGTATGCCGGCGCCTACGCGACCTACGGAGTGGCGCAGACGAATCTGGGCCCGGCGGATGTGTACACCCAGATCATCCAGCGTGAATTCTTCGACAACCTGTCGTTCATCACCCAGTATCCACTCTCGACGACCCGGCGTCTGGAGCTGAGTGCCGGCGTGCAGCGCATCAGCTTCGACATCGAAGTGGACAGCTTCTACTATGTCGGCAACCAGGTGTACGAGCGCCGGAGCGGAGTTCCCGCGGGAACCGGGCTCAATTTTGCCACCGCATCGGCGGCGTTCGTGGGCGACTATTCGTTCTTCGGCTTTACCTCTCCGGTTGCGGGCGGACGCTATCGCTTCGAGGTCTCGCCGAATGTCGGCTCCCTCAACTACACGACCCTGCTCGCCGACTACCGGCGTTACTTCTTCAAGCGGCCATTCACGTTTGCCGTGCGCGGGATCAGTTACGGGCGATACGGTTCTGATGCCGACAACGGCCGTCTCTATCCGCTCTACGTGGGACAGCCGGGGTTGATCCGCGGCTACGACGTCTGGAGCTTCGACCCGAGTGAGTGCACCACCACCGGCCCGAACGATCAGTCGTGTCCCGAATTCGATCGGCTGAGCGGTACCCGCCTGGCGGTGGCCAACATGGAGTTCCGTATCCCGCTCTTCGGGACGGAACGCTTCGGACTGCTCAACGTCCCGTTCCTGCCGCTCGAGGTATCTCCCTTCCTGGACGTCGGCGCGGCGTGGAGCCAGTCTCGACCGGAGTCGTGGCGCTTCGATTCGCACACCACCGACCGTGTGCCACTGGTCAGTACCGGGATCTCGGCGCGCTTCAACGTGCTCGGGTTCGCGGTGCTCGAAGCTTACTGGGCGCATCCCTATCAGCGTCCCACGAAGTCGTCGCTGTGGGGCTTCCAGCTGATGCCAGGCTGGTAGGGTTGCCACATTGGGCGAGGCCGGCGGCGCACGTACACGGGCGGGAGTGGGTCTCCCGCCCGTGTGCTATCGGGACATGTTCAGCACGTCGCCATACTGCTGAATGCGGCCGTCGTAGAACGCCCTGACCAGCACGTTGATGGGACAGAGGAGGGTGACCGATCGAGGTCCGGGAGACGTGTACGACGAGCGAAATCCGCCCATCCCGTTGAACGCGGCACGAATGAACGTGCTCGACGAGTCGATGGGCAGCGCGGCCACGCTCGAGTAGAAGGCGCGCCACTGCTCCGGATCGCGGAACAGATACTGTTCGACGTTGGAGGTATAGAACGCCTTCACCGTGCCGCCAGTCTCCTTCAGGTACTGGCCGACCGCGCGGATGGCCTTGGGTCCGGCGAAATTCCCGACCAGCGGCACGATCAGGTTTCGCGACTGCAGGTCCCTCAGCACGCGGAAGTTCTCTTCGGTGGCCAGGTAGCTGCGTTGCGTCCCGGTGCCGTCGTCCTCGACCATCAGTTGCGCGAACGTCGGCATGCCCCGCCCGCCAAACCCTCCGCGGCCGGAACCATAGCTGTACGTGATGTCCGGTCCCGCATTGTAGAAAGAGGTATAGACGTACTCCATGTTCGCGAAGTCATCGCCGGTCAGGGCGAATCCGTGCATCCGGACCAGCCGGTTCTTCACGGCGTCGAGATTCCGGTAGTAGCTCGCGCTGTCCGGCGACTCGAGGTAGAACGCCTTGAGGAGCGCGGTTGCTGATACCGTGTCGGAGACGCCGGGGGGACGTGGGCGCGAAAACAGGAGCGAAAGGAAGTCCGCGCGGTCGCGCGACATCTCGATCAGGGCCTTGTAGAGCAGATGCTGCAGCAGCGCTCCGCGCCGAATGTCGACGATGAACGACAGTCTCGGCTGCAGCGCCACGATATACGTGAAATTCTGATCAGGGCCGACGCCCAGGTACACGCCGCCGTGGCCCAGCATGCGTTGCAGCTCGGGGATCACCCGCTGATACGTCGTCTCGTTCGAAACGAAGTTGTCGGATTGAAAGAAGCCGCCTTCCTCGCTGAACTCGGTGACCAGCCGCCAGAAGACCGGGTCGCTGAGGCGCGCCGGGATGCCCTGGGCGGTGGGCACGCCCGCGAGCGCGGCGGCATGAAGCCCGCCCGACGTGGGCGCATAGGACGTGAGCCCGGCCGCCCACAGGAGCGACAGCCCAACGATGATGGCGCGGCGGCGTTTCGTGACGACCATGGTGCTACACCCTCAGCTCGGCGCGGGAGTCCCGGGCGGGCAGCAGACTACGGATAGAATCCCATCGCGTTGCGCAGCTGCTGCAACCAGGCGTCGTCGGCAACGAACATGCCTTCGGGGAATCTGCGAAAGCGCGCCATGTCGTCGTAGATGCCTTCGCTGTTGTACTCGTTCAATCCGAGGCCGGCGAGGAACTGCAGGCGAAGGTTCCGATCGCGATTCACCTGCGCATCCTGGAGCCATTCGGCGAGGTCACTCTTGTTCGCGGAATAGGTGGCGAACAGATCCATGGGCGTCTGATAGCCGACGTCGAGCATGGACTGCACGACCGGTGCGTAATCCGGCCGGTTCAGTCGAGCCATCACCTGATTCACGTCGATCCTGGTCGGCTCCACGGTGCCGAGCAGGACGACATCATACCCCTTGCCATTGATGTTGTTGGCCCAGACGGTCCCGTTCGGAAAGACATCGAGGAAGGTCGCGACCTCGCTCTTGACCGCCTCGAGGTTGCTTTCATAGAGCTGGACGAATTGGCTCACGACCCCACCCGGGTTGAGGTGCCGCTTGATGGCCTCGAAGTGCTCGCGGGTGTACAGCGTGGCGGCGCCCTTCACCCACGGGTCGAGTGGGTCAGACGTGATGATGTCGAACTTGTCTTTCGTGGTGAAGATGTAGTTCCGCGCATCATCGTAAACCATGCGTGTGCGCGGATCGTGAAAGACGTCGCGGTTCTCGTTCTTGAAGTAGACCGACGACGTCCGTGGCACGAGCGGCTCGATCTCGCAGATGGTGATGTTCCGGATGTCGGGATACGGCACGAACGTGCCCGCCGTCACGCCGGCACCGAAGCCCACAATCAGGACCGATTGGGGATCCGGATGGATGAGCGCCGGCAGATGGCCCAGCATCCGCTGCAGCCGCATGTCCTGGGTGAGGTTCGACGCCTGTACCTTGCCGGCCACGTGGAACTGCGTCGCCCCGCTGCTGTGCAGCTGTGTCACGGCGATCGACGAGTTCGTTCCCTCGCCCGTGAAGAGGATGTCCACCTGCCCCATCCAGGTGACCATGTATCGGCCAAACGCGACGAGCAGCGGCGGGATGTCGGGCACCTTGATGGCGAGCAAGGTGCCGAGTCCGACCGCGATCAGACTCGAGGTGAGACCGAACCGACGGAGCGACGCGGGCGCACCACCGCTCGATGATGCGGCCCGCGGCAACATCACGATGACGAACATCAGCACGGCGGAGAGCGTGGTCAGCACGATGAGCACGCGCTGTGCCGTATGCGTTCCGAACCACGGAATCATGACGAGGCTGAACACCAGCGCGCCGAGGATTGCGCCGACAGTGTTGGCGGCATACACGCGGCTCACCAGCCGTCCGGAGTCCTCGCCGCGAGACACGAGCGCAGCGAGGGCCAGCGGAAAGCTCGCTCCCCACAGTATCGCGCCGGGCACAACGACCCACAGGGTCTTCGTCAGGTCGAGATGAATATTGAACCAGGGACTTGGAGCGAGCGACGGGTTGATGGGCCAGTACGGCAGCACGACGGCGATCATCAGGGCGGCCCACATGATACCGAGGGTCTGCAGGAGCTGGCACCATCCGAGGGCGGCTCTGGGTTGCGTGAGCCGGCGAGCGAGCCACGATCCTCCCGCGCTTCCGAACGCGAGGCCGAAGAGGAACACACCGAGGATGATCGAAAACGTGTACGTGGACGCGCCGAGCATCAGCGAGAGCAGTCGCGTCCACACCACTTCCGCACCCAGTGCTGTGGCGCCGGAAAGCGCGATGGTGACGTATACCGCCCACGCGCCCGGGAGGGCCTCCGCTGGAGCCACGCTGTCTGCCGTCGTCTCGGCCTCCTCGATCCCGCCCGCCGTCCGACGTGCCAGGACGATCGCGAGGCCGGCGACGATGAAGTTCACGGCCGCTGCCACAAACGTTGCCGTCGCCATGTCATAGACACGGAGCAGGAAGAACCCGGCGAGCAAACTGCCGATGACCGCGCCGGCCGTATTGCTCCCGTACAGCAGCCCCAGCCACGAGACACCGCGCGGCGTGGACTCGACCCAACGGGCCGCGGCGGGGAGCGTCGCGCCCATCAGGATCGTCGGGGGGAGCAGACAGATCGCGCAGACCACTGCACGCAGCACGATTCCTGAAAATCCCTGCGCCCCGGCGCCGGAATAAAGATGTCCGAGGAAGGGGACGGCGAAGAGAACGACCATGCCGATGACACCGATGCCCAATTCGATCAGCGCGTAGATGCGCAGGGGGTGTTTGCGGGGCGAGACGAATCGGGGAAGCGCCAGGCTCCCGATGCAGAGTCCGCCCATGTACGTCGCCAGGACCACGCCCAGTGACACAGCGGTCGACCCGATGACCAGCACCAGAAGCTGGAACCACACCACTTCATAGATGAGTGCGGCCAACCCGCTACCCACAAAGAGCAGAAGCAGAAGCGGGAGCGCGCGGCTCGATTCTGACGGCGCGGGAACGGAATGCGAGTGCGCTTCAGTCATGCGAGGAAGAGAGGAATTATCAGACCATCCACGGCCGGCCAACATGCCGGACGGAGCAAATACTGTCCAGCATGACACACGGACCGACCAAAGTGCAGGGCCGCCATAGCTGGATCGCCGTCGCCGGCAGGTAACCTACGCGCGAGACGCAGTTCCGTTCGAGGGTAACCAGCCCACCCGCCAACTGGCCGCCAATCAGCCACGAGCCGAGTGCGGTCGGAGGATATGCAGGAGTCCCCCGCGCGACCGGGCCGCGTCCGTGCCAAAGAGTAATCGCCTCTCGCACAAGGGCCTCGCAACGCGCAGCTTAGATTCGCCGCGATGTGCCATTTGGCCTTTGGCCCGGTTGCCGTTTGCCCGTCCGCTCTTTCAACTCCGCGCTCGATTCCCTTGTGAGGATGCGTCCCATGCGTCGCTCGTCATCACGTTGGCCGCTGGTTTTCGCCTTGGTTGCCTGGATCGCGCCTGGACGGTCTGCACGCGCTCAACAAAGCGCGCGCGTTGCGACCGTCGCGACGACCGCAAGGGCGGCGTCACCGAGCCTGAAGGTTCTGGGGCTGAGCGACTACGCGACATGGAACCGCATTACCGCGGCGTCGCTGTCGGCGGATGGCAAGTGGGTCACCTACACGTATCAACCCAACGATGGCGACGCGACGCTCTTCGTGAAGCAGTTGGACGGGACCACGGTGTACTCCACGTCCGTTGGCGCTCCGGCCGGCGGCGGTCGCGGCGGCGGCTTCGGTGGCGGGGGCGGCGGCGGAGGACCGCAGTTCTCCGACGATTCGCACTGGGTGGCGTACTACGTGAATCCGCCGACGCCGGCACCCGGCGCGAGCGGGCGCGGGAGCCGCGGCGCCGTGCCGCCAGGCGCGCAGAGTCCGGGCCGCGGGGCTCCCGGAGGGGGCAGCGGAGGCCGTGGTCAGCGGCGGCTGGAACTGCTGGATCTGACGAACGGCGCCAAGTTCAGCGTTCCGAATCCTGCCGGATTCCAGTTCTCCAAGGGATCGCACTGGCTGGCTGTGCGCCTCAACCGGGCTGCCGGGGCGGACACGAGTGTACAGGGCACCGATCTCCTCGTGCGCGACCTCTCCACCGGGACGATCCGCAACGTCGGCAACGTCGTCCAGTACGACTTCGACGACGCGGGCCGCCTGCTCGCCTACACGGTCGACGCCACCAGTCGGCTCGGCAACGGGATCTATCTGCTCGAGCTCGCGAGCGGCCTCGCGCAGACTCTGGATGGAGCCGCGGCAGACTACGATCAACTGGCGTGGAGTGACTCGGGATCGAACCTCGCCGTCCTGCGTGGCGAAAAGCAGCGCGCCAACCGCCAGAAGGACAACACACTCCTCGCGTGGACGGCCCTCGGCACGACAGGTTCGCGGAATCTGACGTATGATCCCTCGCACGACGCGGCCTTCCCAAAGGGGATGGTGATCAGCGAGTTCACGCCGCCGCGCTGGAGTGCGGACGGCGCCCGTATCTTCGTGGGAGTGAAGGAACAGGAGCCCGAGCCACCACGCAGCGAGGAACCCAGGGCCAACGTGGATGTCTGGCACTGGAAGGATGCCGAACCGCAATCAGTACAGATGGTGCGTCTGCAGCAGGAGCGGCGCGCAACCTATCCCGGCGAGCTGCTGGTGGGTTCCGGACGATTCCTGGTGCTGGCGGACAGCGCCATGCGCACCCTGTCCACCTCGCCTAACGGGAAGTGGGCGGTGGGGCGGAACGATACGACCTACCGTGGTGAGGTGGCGTGGAGTGGGGGGCACGCCGACTACTACCGGGTGAGTCTCGAGACCGGGGAGCGGACACCAATTGCGTCGAAGCTCACGCGCACGATGGGCATCTCGCCCGACGGGCGGTGGTTCCTCTACCTCCAGAACAAGCACGTCATGGCGTACGATCTGGAGTCCGGCAAGGCGATCGCGGTGGATGCGGCCGCCGGTCGAAGCTTCGTGAACGACGAAGACGACCACGACTACGAGAAGCCGGTGTTCGGCGTGGCAGGATGGTCGAAGGACGGACACTCCGTATTGCTGTACGACAAGTACGATCTGTGGCAGCTCCCGCTCGATGGCGGCAAGGCCGTGAACCTCACCAGGGGCATCGGGGCGGCGCAGCAAATCGAATTCCATCTGGTGCGCTATGGTGCGGGCGGTCGCGGCGGCCGCGGCGGGGGCTTTGGCGGAGGCAGCGCGGAGGACGCGGGAATCGATCTGAGCCAGCCGCTCACTCTGTCGGCGTACGGCGAGTGGACCAAGAAGACAGGATTCTGGCGTGTCGCGCCGGGTCAGGCGCCGGCGCCCCTTCGCTGGGAGGACAAACAGTTCGGGACTCCGCAGAAGGCGTCCGAGGCCGACCGCGTGCTCTACACCGAGCAGACCTTCAACGAGTTTCCCGACTACTGGGTGGCTTCGACGTCATACAGCAACCCGACCAGGGTCACCGACGCCAACCCGCAACTGAGCGAGTACGCCTGGGGCTCGAAGGTACTCATCGATTACAAGAACTCGAAGGGACGGCGCCTCCAGGCTACCCTCACCCTCCCCGCCGGTTACCAACCCGGGAAGAAGTACCCGATGCTGGTCTATTTCTACGAGATCATGTCGAACACGCATCACTCGTTCTCGATGCCGGTGTACGACGATCGGCCACACATGTCGGAGTACGCCAGCGATGGCTACCTGGTGCTGCAGCCCGACGTGGTCTACGAGATCGGCAAACCGGGGACCTCGGCGGTGGACTGCGTGACGGCGGCGGTGAAGAAGGTGATCGCCCTCGGCTATGCGGATCCGGCCCACATCGGGCTGCAGGGACACAGCTGGGGTGGATATCAGTCGTCGTACATCCTCACACAGACCGACATCTTTGCCGCCGTCGTGACCGGCGCTCCGCCCACGAACCTCATCAGTTTCTACGACGAACTCTACAAGCAGACGGGGACCGTCCAGCAGGGCATCACCGAAGTGGGTCAGGTGCGCATGGGAGACAACGTCACGCCCTGGAATTCACACGATCTCTACGAGAGCCAGTCCCCCGTCTACAATGTGCGCAACATCAAGACGCCGTTTCTGATTCTGCAGGGAACGGCGGATGGCGCGGTGGACTGGGTCGAAGGCCTGCAGTTCTTCAACGCCGCGCGGCGCAACGGCAAGCAGGTGATCTTCCTCTCCTATCCGGACGAGCCGCATCACCTGGCGAAGAAGGAAAACCAGAAGGACTTCCAGGTGCGCATGAAGCAGTTCTTCGACCACTACCTGAAGGGGGCTCCCGCCCCGCAGTGGATGACCGACGGAGTGCCGCAGGTACACAAGGGAGGACCGATTCAATAGCCCTTCGGCTCATGCTGCCCTCAGGACTGTGCAGTAGTCCTCGGCACTGGCGTAGAACTGGTTGGAAGCGCGACGAGTGCAGCCCGCTGGAGGATGCGCCGCTCCTCGCGGGACAGGCGAACCACAAAAGGACTCTCTCGTGGCATTTCTCCCTCCAGGTCACGGAAGGGTGCCACGCGCGACTCCAGAAGTCCAGAGAATACGTTCATATATTTATGTCCATCAGGACTAGTTTCGCGGCACCCGCGCACGTGACTCGTGCGTGCAATTTGCTTTAGGGGGAGCGTCGTGGTGTTGACAAGCGATGCCAGTAAACTGGTCGGCGCTCCTGTCAAGTCGCTGTAGCGGGCACCACCGAATGACGTCCGATGAATAGCAGCGCGATCATCCAGGCTTTGTTTCCCCGGCGAGACGATGGGTGCGCTTCCATCGCGATTGAGGGCCGGATTCACGACGCGATGTCCGCAGTGCAAGCCACGGTGCCGTGCGGCACAATCGGTCGAAGTAGTGCGCCACGCGCGTCTGGTACGCGATTGGCGTCGGTCCGCGGGGTCATGCCATGGACGGCTGGGCATCTGGATCTCAAGCACACGCTCGTGTTCTGCCAATGCCTTCGGTCCTCATCAAGTGCACCGGAATCAGGCGGTGAATCATGCGTACCAACTTCGTCGCGTGCGTCGCGATCATATCGACCGTTCTATCGGCTCATCAGCACGTTGCCACGCGCACACTTTCCAAGCCGGACGTTGAACTGCCCGAGGGGTTCACGCAGGTCGATGCCGTCCGGGAGCTGGCAGACGGTCGTCTCGTGCTGCTCGACAAGCGGGAATGGTTGCTGCGCCTAGTAGACCTCGCTCAGGGAAGCGTGACACAACTTGGACGCTCGGGAAGCGGTCCCGGCGAGTACGTCCGTCCGAATCAACTCCTGCCCTTGAGCGTTCGGAAACTCGCGGTTTACGACGCGGGCAACGAAAGGCTCCTTACGGTCAGCGCGCATGGGGAGATCGGCTCGATTATCACCCTTCTCGGCGCGGGAGCTGGCGCTAATACGGCGACGGGAGCCAGGCTGGTCGTGCCTGCGGCGAGCGACACGGCCGACAGCGTCTATCACTTGCTGGGTGGCGTACGCATGCAGCCGAATGGTCCGACGCCCCAGTCCGATTCGTCCCCGATCGAGCGACTGGACCTGAATACCTGGCGCCGAGATACGGTGGCATTCATGCGAGATCCGGCCCTGGGTTTCCAACCTGTGCCGGGGAGTCGTGGCCACGCCGTTCGGCCAAGATCGGAGATACCCGGCTTCGGAAGCAGTGATCAGTGGATTGTGGCACCTGACGGCCGCGTGGCCGTGATGTCGGTCGATCCATATCGCGTCACGTACTTCGAGCGCGGCCGGCGGTTGGACGGTCCCGTGATCGCATACGAACGCGTGCGGGTTACGGAGGAGGACAAAAAGCAGTGGCTGGCTGAGCTGAGTTCGCCGACCGAAGCCGTCATCGTCCCTGAAGGGTCGAAAAGAGCCACACGCGCCATGACGAGGTCTCCGAGTGCAGGACGACCAGTCCGATGGCCAACGGGCTTCCCGCCGTTCCTTCATGACGCGCTGCTGTTCGCACCGGATGGCCGACTGTGGATTCGGCGAGCCAGATCGGTGGACGACCCGCCGATGTACGACGTGCTGGCCCGCGATGGCCGTCTCGTGGAACGAGTGATCCTTCCACAGCATTGTCACGTGGTGGGTTTCGGGCCGCGGTCCATCTACGTCGTACGAGTGGACGAGGACGGATTGCAGTACTTGCGTCGTTACACGTTCTGAAGGCGCCGGTGAGAGATACTCGGACCGCTGCCGAGGGCGCTGGTCAGTTCCGACTCGCCGACGCGCCCGCACGAGCCGCAACGGTTAGCAAGTGATCTTCCTCTCTTATCCGGACGAACCGCATCACCTGGCGAAGAAGGAAAACCAGAAGGACTTCCAGGTGCGGATGAAGCAGTTCTTCGACCACTACCTGAAGGACGCGCCGGCCCCGACGTGGATGACCGACGGAGTGCCGCAGGTGCACAAGGGAGGACCGATTCAATGGCGTCCAAACGCGGCCGGGTGGCGCTGGAGTCCGGCCGGTGGGCCGCCGGGTTCCGCGTCAAATCGGGACGGTGCGTCGTCGTGCTGTTGCGACTGACCGACGACGAGCCCGCGATCGCCGATCGGCGTGTGGTGGAGCTGTCCGATCCCGATGTTCCCGCATCAGCGCAGCCCTACCACGCGGCGCTCGGCGTGCACCGGGCTGCCGCCGCGCGTGATGTCGCACGGTTGCGCCGGGTGGCAGAGACTCACGCGCGGGGGCAGTTGGCGAGGCTGTTTCGCGAATACCGGTCGTCCGGCCGGGATCTGTGCGGTGCCGGCGTCGTGGCCGGAAGTCTGATCGACCCTTCGACGATCGCCAACGAGCATATTCGCGCGCACGCGGAGGAAGGACACTTCTTCCGGACGATTGTGGAGGACGGGGTGTGTGCGGCGGGCCTCGAGCCCGCGACGTTCGCCGCGAAAGAGCTGATGCACGTGGCGGTCAGGCGGCTGAAGCGCGGCGACCGGGGCATCCGGCGGGCGCTCGCCGATATCGGGGGGAGGGTCGGATCACCGTGGCGGGCGGACGAGAAGTCCGCGGCGCTGGCGGCCTGGCTTGCGCTGGCCGATGCGGTCCGTGACGTCGGGTCGTGACGAGCGGTCCTTCTGTCGTGCGGCACGATGGCCGGGAGGCACGGGCGTGGGAGCTGAGTACCGATATCGGCAGGGCGAGCGGATCCTCCTGACGTGCTACTGGGGGAAGGTTTCGTTCGGCGAGATCGCGCAGTTGCGTCGGCGCCGCGCCGATGATCCCCTGGTGCGCGGCGCGGCCGCGCACGTGGTCGACTCGTCCGCGCTCCACGAACTCGAGATGCCCGCGGCCGATGTGGAAGCGCTCGCGGCGCAGGTCGCGACCGGCGCCGACCTGGTGGGCTCGGTTCCAACAGCGGTGGTGGCGTCTTCGGACCTGGTGTACGCCACCGCGCGGATGATCGACATCCTCGTTTCGGTGCAGCCGAGCGGCGCGCGGTTCGCGGTCTTCCGCACCTGGCCGGAAGCGGCCTCCTGGTTGGGACTCGATCTGGGCGGAGTGCATGCATGCGCGCGCCTGTTGCGTCAGGGCGAGATCTAGGGTGGTCCCAGGGGTTGCACGCGGCCCGGCACCACTCGATACTCCTGCCACATCATGCCCGCCGTCCGACGCAAACGAAAGACAGCGGTCCCCGCCGCATCCCGGGGGCTCGACGCGCGACGGCTCGCCACCGCGGAACCGCCGGCCACCATTCAGCGGCTGGCCGAGCGCGTCATGGCCGACGGCGGTGATGTCCTGGCCACTTACCGCGACCCGCTTGGCGGTCACTGGCAGGTGCTGGCCGCGCTTCCGCTCGCGAAGGTGGCGCCCACGCCGTATCAGCGGGACCTGTCGGCACTGCACGTGCAGCGGTTGTCGTCGGCGATCGACCGGCTCGACCGCTACCTCGATCCGATCGTCGCCGTGCCGGCCGACGATGGGCAGTACTGGACGCCTAACGGGCACCATCGTCTGGGCGCGATGCGCGAACTGGGCGCGAAGTCCATCGTGGCTATCGTCGTTCCCGAGCCGGAAGTGGCGCATCGCATCCTGCTGCTCAACACCGAGAAGGCGCACAACCTGCGGGAGCGCGCGCTCGAAGTGTCGCGGCTCGCCGAGGGGCTGGCGGCCCTGGACGACCGCCCGGAGAAGGAGTTCTCTGCCGAGTTCGAGGAGCCGGCACTGATCACACTCGGGCTGTGCTACCAGCAGAACGGGCGCTTCGCCGGCGGCGCGTATCACAGCGTCCTCAAGCGCTGCGACAAGTTCCTGGCGTCCAGGTTGCCCACTGCCCTGGAGACGCGGCGGGCGCGTGCGGCCAAGCTGCTGGAACTGAACGAGGCGGTGAGCGAGGCCGTGGCGTTACTCAAGAAGCGCGGGTTCGAGAGCCCGTACCTGCGGGCGTTCGTAGTGGCACGTATCAACCCGCTCCGGTTCCAGCGACGGGCGGTAGCGGACTTCGACGAGACGATCGACAAGATGCTGGCGAGTGCGCGCCGGTTCGACGCGGCGAAGATCAAGACCGACCAGGTCGCGCGGGCCGGTGGCCCGCCCGAGGAGTGACGGAGCCGGCCGGCCCGCCGCGCGTGGGCGATCGCGCCTCGCGGAGCGCCACCATCACGGCGGGCGACGTGGAAGCGTTCGCGCAGCTGACCGGCGACCGCAACCCCCTGCACTTCGACCAGGCCTTTACCGCCGGAACGCGGTTCGGACGTCTCATCACGCAGGGCGGCCTAACGACTGGTCTCCTGCACGCGCTGGTGGCGATGGATCTGCCCGGCCCGGGAACGGTGTTCCTGAGCCAGAGCTGGAAGTTCACCGCCCCGGTCTACGTCGGTGACTCGATCACGGCGGACGTCGAAGTGCTGCACGTGCACCCCACCAAGCCGGTGACGCAGCTGGCGGTAAAGGTCACCAATCAGGCGGGCGACACGGTGTTGGAGGGCGAAGCGTGGTGCTACACTGCCCGGCCGCGCGAGCAGGACCGCTAGGGCCACTGCGCCGCCAGCTCCCTCCGCCGCGGGGCACCGCCGGATTCGCGCGCGAGGCGCGCCAGCATCGTGTGCTCCCGAGCCCCGCAGGCGCGTCGGCGGCTGGCATCGTCCCGGTTCCGGTGTATGTTCCGCGCTCGATGCGCCCACCCTGCATGTGGCGGGCCGTCCAATCTGCCGCGGATACCTGATCGAAACCCGGAGCGTGCATGCACGCGGAACTGGTCACCCTTCGCATCGTGCATATCGTGCTGGGCGTCTACTGGGCCGGCACGATCTTCTTCTTCGTGACCTACCTGGAACCGAGCATTCGGGCCGCCGGACCCGAGGGCGGGAAGGTCATGATCCAGCTCTTCGCCCGCCGCTACCTGACGGTCCTGCCGATCGTCGCCGCCGTGACCATCCTGGCCGGACTGCGGCTGATGTGGGTGGTGTCATCGGGATTCAGCTCGCTCTGGATGCGATCGGCGTTGGGGCGCACAATGAGCTTCGGCGCCGCGTGTGCACTCGTCGCCTTCTTCGTCGGCATGGGGGTGATGCGTCCTTCGGCGGTACGGATCTGGGCGATCATGCGCGCGCTCCCACAGATCGCGGACGAGTCCACGCGCGCGGCACGCCTGGTCGAAGCGCAGGTCTTTCGAGTGCGGGCAGCGCTGAGCGCCCGCATCGTGGGCGTGTTTCTGCTGCTGGCTGTCGCGTCAATGGCGATGGCCCGCTACTTGTAGGAGTCGGGTTGCAATGACGTTCGACATGGCTCTCGTGCAGCGCGGCGCCCGGCTGCGCCGCAGTCCGTTCTTCGAGGCCACGCAGCGTTGGGGCGCGAAGGCGTACACCGTCTACAACCACATGCTCTTCCCCATCCGCTTCGACGACCTCGAGGCGGAGTACTGGCACCTCATCAATCACGTCACACTGTGGGACGTGGCCGTGGAACGTCAGGTCGAGATAACCGGGCCCGACGCCTTCGCGTTCGTGAACATGCTGACGCCGCGCGACCTGAGCCGCTGCGCCGTGGGTCAGGGAAAATACGTGGCGATCACCGCGGCCGACGGCGGGGTCATCAACGACCCCGTCCTTCTGCGCCTCGGCGAAAACCACTTCTGGCTGGCACTCGCCGACAGCGATGTTCTGCTCTGGGCGCGCGGCGTGGCGCTGAACTCGGGGATGATGGTCACCCTGAGCGAGCCGGATGTTTCGCCGCTTCAGCTGCAGGGCCCGAAGTCGCGGGAGGTGGCCCAGGCGCTGTTCGGCGACCGCGTGAACGCGCTCAAGTACTACCATTTCTTCGAGGCATCGCTCGACGGCGTGCCGGTGGTCGTGACGCGGACCGGATGGACGGGCGAAGTGGGATTCGAGGTGTACCTCCGCGACGGCAGCCGTGGCGACGCGCTGTGGGAGCGCATCATGGAGGCGGGCAAGCCGCACCAGATCCGGCCCACCGGTCCCTCGGACATCCGCCGGATCGAGGCGGGAATACTCAATTGGGGCGCCGACATCACGCTCCAGGACAACCTCTACGAGGTGGGCCTCGACTGGCTCGTGGACGCGAACAAGTCCGCGGCGTATATCGGGAAAGAAGCGCTCGACGCCGTTCGCGCGCGCGGGGTGAGCAGGAAACTGGTCGGCATCGAGATCGCAGGGGATCCGCTCGGGTTCAACGACTCGAAGTGGGCGGTGGTGGCGGGTGGCGTGCCGATCGGCCGGGTGACGTCGGCGATCTGGTCACCGCGCCTGAAGAAGAACCTCGGCTACGCGATGATACCGGCCGCCTATGCGACCATGGGAACCGGCCTCACGATTGCTGTGCCGCTGGTCGGCGAACGCGCGGCGACGGTGGTGCCGAAGCCGTTCCTGGATCCGCAGAAAGCCATCCCGAAGGCCTGAGTCCCCCTCGCATGTCCATCGCCCGAAGTGTCTTCCTGCGCGCCTCGAAGAGCCCGTGGCTCGCGCACCGGTTCATGCGGCGGCCGTTCGCGCGCCGCGCCCTCAAGCGATTCATGCCCGGCGAGGAGCTCGCCGATGCGCTGGCCGCCGCCAGGCAACTCACCGGCGTGCGCATCGGATCCGTCATTACGCGACTGGGGGAGACCCTCACGGGCGAATCGCAGGCCGACGGCGTTCGCGATCACTACCTGGAAGCGTACGACCTGGTCCAACGCGCGGGACTGCCCGCGGTCATTTCGGTAAAGCCCACTCAGCTGGGCCTCGACCTCTCGTTTGACGTCTGCCTCGACCACCTCGCGGCGCTGGCCGCCAAGGCGACGGCCACCGGGAGCCAGCTGTGGATCGACATGGAGGACTCGACGTACGTGGACCGGACGCTGTCGCTGTATCGACAGCTCCGTGAGCGGTACGAACCGGTGGGGGTCTGCCTGCAGGCATACCTGCGGCGCACGCCGCAGGACGTGGAGGCGCTGCTCGAGGTGCGGCCCTGGATCCGGCTGGTGAAGGGCGCTTACGCTGAACCTCCCGACGCGGCCTTTCCGTCGAAGAAGGACGTGGATGCCCAGTACATTTCGGTCGGCGAGCGGTTGTTGAACGCGGCAGCGGCCGACGCCGCGTTCCCGGTATTCGGAACGCACGACCTGAATATCATCCGCCACCTGGTGGCCCGGGCCGCCCGACTGAACGTGGGACCCGGAGGCTACGAGATCCACATGCTGTACGGCATTCGGTCCACCGAGCAGCGGTCGCTGGCCGCCGAGGGGCGCGCGGTTCGCTGCCTGATCAGCTACGGCAGCCAGTGGTTCCCGTGGTACATGCGGCGCCTTGCCGAGCGGCCGGCGAACGCCTGGTTCGTGGCGCGCAGCGTCTTCATGCGTTAGGCGCGCTCGCCGCGCAGCGGCGGCCGGGCGCGGCGCGGATCCGGCGGCGGCGTCAGAGATTCGGCTGCGGCGTGACGCGCAGGTAGGACTTCTTCGCCACGAATCCCTTGGGGAACTTCTTCCGCGCGTCATCGTCCGAAACCGCGGGTGCGATGATCACGTCGTCGCCCGGCTTCCAGTCCGCCGGCGTCGACACGGCATAGTCGGCGGTGAGCTGCACCGCATCGAGGATGCGCACGATCTCGTCGAAGTTGCGCCCGGTGCTGGCGGGATAGGTGAGCATCAGCTTCACCTTGTTGTCAGGGCCGATCACGAACACCGAGCGGACCGTCTGCGAATCGTTGGCATTCGGATGGATCATGTCGTAGAGCGTGGCGATCGTGCGGTCCGGATCGCCGATCATCGGGAAGTTGACGGTATTCCCGGTGACGTCGGTAATGTCCTTCTCCCACTTCAGGTGGGACTCGACGGGATCAACGCTCAGCCCGATCACCTTGCAATTCCGCTTCTCGAATTCCGGCTTGAGCGCCGCGACCCGCCCCAGCTCGGTGGTGCAGACTGGCGTGAAGTCCTTCGGATGCGAGAAGAGAACGGCCCAGCTGCCCCGCTTCCAGTCGTGGAACTGAACGGGGCCGAGGGTCGTGTCGGCCGAGAAATCGGGGGCCTCGTCACCAAGTCGAATCGCCATCGGTCCTCCGGGAGTACGCCCGCCGCGTTCTGGAGCGGGCAAGATACTGCAGCGCCGCGTCGGCGGAAGGTCGGCGCCGGCAAGTCAGTCCGCTGCGATAGCGGTGGGCGCGGGGTAGAGCGGGAACGCCGCCGTCATTTCCTTTACCTCGGTGCGCACCTCGGTGGCCACGAGTTCGTCGTTAGGCGCGGCCAGCACCCGGTCCATCATGCCGGCAATGCGCCGCATCTCGTCCGTCTTCATGCCCCGGGTGGTGAGCGCCGGGGTCCCGATCCGCACCCCACTGGTCACGAACGGCGACTGCGTCTCGCGGGGAACGGTGTTCTTGTTCACGGTGATGCCGGCACGGTCCAGCGCCTGCTCCGCCGCCTTGCCGGTGAGCCCCTTGTTGCGAAGGTCCACCAGCAACAGATGGTTGTCGGTTCCGCCGGAGACCAGGTGGTATCCCCGCTCGGACAGCCCGTCTCCGAGCGCACGGGCATTGGCGACCACCTGCGCGCAGTAGTCCCGGAACGACGGCTCCGCCGCTTCGCGGAACGCCACGGCCTTGGCCGCGATGACGTGTTCGAGCGGCCCGCCCTGGGAACCCGGGAACACCGCCTTGTCGATCAGCTTGGCGTGCGCGGCACGACAGAGAATGAGACCGGCGCGCGGCCCGCGAAGTGTCTTGTGCGTCGTACTGGTCACGACATCGGCGTGGGGTACCGGCGAGGGATGAAGACCGGTGGCGATGAGCCCGGCGATGTGTGCCATATCCACCATCAGAACCGCCCCCACTTCGGCCGCCACTTCCGCGAACGCCGCGAAATCGATGAACCGGGGATAGGCGCTGGCGCCAGCGAGAATCAGGCGCGGCCGCTCCCGGCGAGCGATATCGCGCAACGCGTCGTAGTCGATGTAGCCGAGATCGTTCACCCCGTAGTGCACCGCCCGGTAGAGAATCCCCGAGAAGTTCACCGGCGATCCATGGGTGAGGTGCCCGCCCTGCGAGAGGTCCTGGCCGAGGAGCGTCTCACCCGGCTTCAGGAAGGCGAAGCAAGCCGCAAAGTTCGCCGAGGCGCCCGAGTGCGGCTGGACATTGGCGTGCTCGGCACCGAACAAGGCCTTGGCGCGATCGATCGCGAGCTGCTCGAGCTCGTCCACCACCTCACACCCGCCATAGTAACGCTTGCGCGGCAGACCTTCGGCATACTTGTTGGTCAGCGGCGAGCCAAGGGCTTCGAGTACGGCTGGCGACACGAAGTTCTCGCTGGCGATCAGCTCGAGCCCGTCGGACTGCCGTTCGATTTCGCGGTCGATGAGGCGCGCCACCTGGGGGTCGGCCTCGCGGAGAGCGGGGCCCGGCGGACATCGGTCCCATTCGTGCCAGTCGCTCATGCGTGCGCCTCCTCGGTTTCGATCTTCTCGACCCGGCGTTCGTGGCGTCCGCCGTCGAATCCCGTTCGGAGAAAGACGTCGAGAATCTCCTCACCCTCCGCCTCGGACAGACAGCGTGCTGGAAGCACCAGGACGTTGGCGTCGTTATGGCGTCTCGTAAGCTCGGCCACCTTGGGCGACCAGACGACCGCCGCCCGCACATTGGGATGGCGATTGGCGGCCATCGCCATGCCGACACCGGTTCCGCACAGCAGCACGCCCCTTTTCACGTCGCCTCTGGAGACCATCCTGGCGAGCGGGTGGGCGTAGTCGGGGTAGTCGGAGGCGGCCGCGGTTTCGGCGCCGAGGTCGTCGACCTGGAAACCGAGCGCGCGCAGATGGGCCTCCAGCTTCTGCTTCATCTCGAAACCGGCGTGATCGGATGCGATGGGGATTACTTCAGACATCGGTCCACGAGTGGAGAGTGGGTACATAGCGCGACAGGCGCATCCCCTCGAACGTACTCGCGAGCCCGGAACCGGGGGAGTGCGGTGTCGCGGCCCGGTCGCCGGCTCCCCGGGTCAACTCTTGCGCGGCCATTGGGGCCAGGTGCGCACCAGGCCGCCAACCGCGTTCAGCCGTCGCTCTGCAAGCCGGTCGGCGGCCAGGTGGGTCGGGACCCTCTGCTCGCGCGCGATCTCGAACACGCCCAGCATGGTCTGGTAGATCTCGTCGGCCTTGCGCAACGCGCGTGGCGCGGTCCACCCGGCGATCTCGCCGTACACATTGATCACGCCGCCGGCATTGGCGACGAAGTCGGGGGCATACAGGATACCCCGCTGCTCGAGCACGTCGCCATGCCGTTCCTCGAGCAACTGGTTGTTGGCGCCGCCGGCGACGATTTCGACCTGCAGGCGGGGAATGGTATCGTCGTTCAGCACGCCGCCTAACGCGCACGGCGAGAAGATGTCGGCTGGCACGGCATAGATCTCGTCGGCACTCACCGCGCGGGCGCCGCAGTCGGCCACGGCGCGCTCGACTTTGGCCGCATCGATATCCGTGACGATGAGCCGTGCGCCCGCCCCGTGCAGTTCCCGGCACAGGAAATATCCCACGTGTCCAAGTCCCTGGACGGCGACCGTCTTCCCGGCCACCCCGTCGCTTCCCCAGCGCTCATGCGCCGCCGCCTGAATCGCCCGGAACACGCCCCGCGCGGTGACCGGCGAGGGATCGCCTGACCGGGTCGTCAGCCCCGCAACGTATTCGGTCTCCATGTGGACGAAGTCCATGTCGGCGCTCGTGGTGCCGACGTCCTCGGCAGTGATGTATCGGCCGCCGAGCGACTCCACGAATCGCCCATGCGCGCGGAACAGCATCTCCCGTCGCGTGGTGCGGTTGTCGCCAATGATCACCGCCTTGCCGCCACCCAGATTCAGGCCGGCCACGGCGTTCTTGTAGGTCATGCCCTTCGCCAGCCGGAGTCCGTCGACGATCGCCTCGTCGTCGGTCCGGTAGTTCCAGAACCGGGTTCCACCCAGCGCCGGGCCGAGGGTCGTATCGTGGATGGCGATGATGCCGCGGTAGCCACACGACTTGTCGTGGCACATCACGAGTTGTTCGTGGCCCATCTCGGAGAGGAGATCGAAGACCTTCATCGGCGCAGGTTATGGTGGAAGCGGTGGGTGGTCAGGTCATTGCTCGAAGCTGAATGCGCGGCGCTGAGTGCGGGATGCTCCGGGTGCACGACCACGGATCGTAATCCTCAGGTCCTCGCATACAGCTCCCGCGCGATCACGATGCGCTGGATTTCCGAGGTTCCCTCGTAGATCTCGGTGACTTTGGCGTCCCGGAACAACCGCTCCACGGGATATTCCTTGACGTATCCGTAGCCGCCGAATATCTGGATCGCCTGCGTGGTCACCCACATGGCGGTCTCGCTCGCCATCAGCTTGCTCATCGCGCTGAACTGCGTCGTGGGTTCGCCACGGTCCTTCGCCGCGGCCGCCGCGTACAACAGGGCGCGGGAGGCCGTGATGCGCATGGCCATGTCCGCCAACTTGAACTGAATCGCCTGGAACTCCTTGATCGGCTTGCCGAACTGCCTTCGCTCGGCCGCATACGACACCGAATGCTCCAGCGCCGCCCTTGCGATGCCGATGGCCTGGGCGGCGATGCCCAGTCGGCCGTGCTCGAGCGACTGCATGGCGTACACAAAGCCCTTGGTCGGATCACCAAGCAGGTTGGTCCGCGGCAGGCGCAGGTTTTCGAACACCAGCTGCACGGTGGGCGACGCCCTGAGTCCCATCTTGTTTTCCTTCTTGCCGACCGCGAATCCGGGTGCATCCGGTGTGACGAGGAAGGCGCCGATTCCGCGCGGGCCGCGGCGATCACCCGGCTGGTCGGTGCGGGCCAGCGTCAGGATGACGCCGGCATGGCTTCCGCTCGACACCCACGCTTTGGTGCCGTTGAGGATCCAGTGATCGCCCTCCAGCACCGCGCGGGTTGCGATGTTCGCGGCGTCGGAGCCCGCATCCGGCTCGGACAGGGCAAACGCGCCCAGCATTTCACCGCTCGCCATCGGGCGGAGAAAGTGCTCCTTCTGCTCTTCAGTGCCGAACCGCGTGATCATCTGGGCCGGCAGCGAATTGTGCACGCTCATCAGCACGGCCACCGAGGCATCGACCGCGGCGATCTCCTCGAGCGCCACGAGATAGGTGGAGGTGTCGAGGCCCAGCCCGCCGTAGGCTTCCGGGATCATCATGCCCAGGAGTCCGAGCGCGGCGAGTTTGGGAACGAGCGCAGGTTCGAAGCACGCCTCGCGATCCCAGGCATCGGAGAAGGGCGCAATTTCGGTGCGCGCAAATTCGCGCGCCGCATCCTGCACGGCGCGCTGCTGCTCGGTAAGGGGAATCAGCGCCCAGGACATGTCGTCACGCGGTCATTTGGCATAGGAATGGAATCCCCGCCCGCTCTTCCTGCCTAACCAGCCGGCGGCGACGTATTGGCGCAGCAGCGGGCACGGTGCGTACTTGTCGCTGCCGAGCCCCCGCTGAAGCACCTCGAGAATCGCCACGCAGGTGTCGAGCCCGATAAGGTCGGCGAGGGCGAGCGGACCCATCGGATGATTCATCCCGAGCTTCATCACCGTGTCGATGGCATCAGCCCCGGCCACCCCGTTCATCAGGCAGTAGGCGGCCTCGTTGATCATCGGCATCAGGATCCGGTTCGCGACGAAGCCGGGGGCATCGTGGACCTCCACCGGCGTCTTGCCTAACGAAGCGGCGAGATCCAGCACCCGCTGGGTGGTCTGGTCGCTGGTGGCCAGGCCCCGGATCACCTCCACCAGCTGCATCACCGGCACCGGATTCATGAAGTGCATGCCGATCACCCGATCGGGACGACCGGTGTGGGCGCCGATCGCCGTGATGGAGATGGAGCTCGTATTCGTGGCCAGGATCGCCCCGGCCGGCGCCTGCCGGTCGAGATCGGCGAACAGGCGGTACTTGAGGTCCTCGTCCTCCGTCGCCGCCTCGACCACAATCGTGGCCTCCGCCACGCTCGACAGATCGGTGCTCCCCCCGATGCGTTCCAGGACGGCGTTCCGCGTGTCCGCATCGACGATCCCCTTCTTCACCTGCCGCGCCAGGTTCGCCTCGATCGCCGCGCGACCCCTGGCCACCGCCTCCGACGATACGTCCACCATCGTCACCGGAAATCCGTGAAGCCCGAACACGTGCGCGATGCCGTTCCCCATCTGGCCCGCGCCCACCACCGCCACGTGATCCGCCATGTCCTTTCACTCCCCGCGGCGAAGCCGCAGTCGATACAGGATGAGGATCCCCGCCGCCATCCCGGCGGCCGCGAAGAAACCACCTTCCGGGCCCCACGCACCACCCGTCGCCCAGTCAGGCCCCGCATCCACCATCCGATAGCCGGGCGCCGGCAGCGTCAGTCCGCTCAACGTCGCGTGAAGCACCGCGGCCAGCACGAAGTTCCACGCGAAATGCGCCGCCCACGCCGCGTACAGGCTTCCCGTGGTCACCAAGACCATGCCGAGAAAGACCCCTGCCAGCGCCACCATCGCGACCGACTGTGACGTGGCCTCGGCGTTCTGCAGGTGCATCAGGCCAAAGAGGACGCTGGTCGCCAATATCGCCCGCCACGGCCCCCACACCTCCCGCAGAACGGCGAAGAAGAACCCGCGCATGAGCAGTTCTTCCCAGAGTGAGGCCGGCAACAGCAAAGCCGCCAGTCCCAGTGCGGCCGAACCCGGGCTCCCCGCATCGGCGTGCTGCACCTGGAGCCAGCCGACGCCGAGGAGGGTCAGCGATGGAATCCCGATGGCGGCAGCCCCCAGGATGAGTCCCGCCACCACCACTCCAGGTCGCATCGCCTGTCGCCCCAACCCCGCGTACCCCCAGCCGCGAGGCTCCACCAGACGAAACGTCCAGGCATGGCCGATCAGCAGCCCTCCGGCCAATGTCCACACATAGGCGTGCGAAACGAACGACACTCCGCCAATCGGCCCCACTCTGCCCGCCAGTGGACTGAACAGAAGCCGCAGACCAAGTACGCCGACGGCGCAGGCGAGCATGAAGATGATCAGACGCCACGGGCGACCGACGGCGGCGTCTGGCGGATGTGCCTCCATGAACGATGAATCGCCCGCCGTCAGGTCGACGCGCTATTCTGTCGCAGACCAATGGCGAAGCGCGTCGCACTGAGTCGCCGATGACCAGGTGCGCGAAACGACGGAGCCGGCTGTCTCACGCGATCCTCGTCACGCTGAGCGCAACCGCGTCGCCCCCGCCGAGACAGAGGGTTGCCAGTCCCCGCTTCTTGCCCCGATCGATCAACGCGTACAACAGCGTCACCAGCACGCGCGCCCCGCTGGCCCCGATCGGATGGCCGAGTGCGATCGCGCCCCCGTTCACGTTCACGCGCGACCAGTCCCAGCCCAGTCCGTCGCCATCGGCCAGCGCCTGGGACGCGAAGGCCTCGTTTGCCTCGATCAGGTCGTAATCGCCGATGCTTGTCCCTTCGCGAGCCATCAGGTTACCGACGGCCCGAATCGGGGCGAAGAACAGGTCCTGCGGCTCGGTCGCTCCGGTCGCGTAGGCGTCGATGCGCGCCAGGATCGCCAGATCGTGCGCCCGTGCGTATGCCTCCGACGTCACCACGAGCGCCGCGGCGCCGTCGTTCAGCGTTGAGGCGTTCCCCGCGGTCACCGACAACTCGCCGCGCGCGTCCTTCGATCCGAACGCCGGACGCAGCGAAGCGAGCGACTCCACGGTAGTCTCGCGGCGGGGGCCCTCGTCGGTGTCCACTACGGTGGTGCCGCGCTTCCCATGAATCTCGACCGGCACGATCTCGTTGCGAAACTTCCCTGCGTCGATGGCGGCAACCGCCCTCCGATGCGACTCGACCGCGAACGCATCCTGCCGCTCGCGCGACACGCCCGCTTTCCGCGCCGTGTACTCGGCGTGCGAGCCCATGTGCACGTTGCAGAACGAACACCAAAGACCGTCGCGGATCATGCCATCCACAATCGTCTGGTCGCCAAGCTTGATGCCGGAGCGGTAGCCGTAGAGGTAGTGCGGCGCGTTCGACATCGACTCCTGCCCGCCGGCGACCGCCACCTCCAGATCCCCGGCCCGGATCGCCTGGGCGGCCAGCATGACGGCCTTGAGTCCGGAGCCACACACCTTGTTCACCGTGACCGCCGAAATCGTGGCGGGCAGCCCCGACTTGATCAGCGCCTGGCGCGCCGGGGCCTGTCCCACACCACCCTGCAGCACGTTTCCCAAGATGACTTCGCGGATGTCGGCAGCCGGGACGCCGCTGCGCCGTACGGCCTCGCGAATCGCGATGCCTCCGAGGTCAGGCGCCGGGAGCGTCGCGAGGCCGCCCAGGTACCGCCCGATCGGGGTGCGCGCCGCGCCAACGATGACGGGAATGCGGGTTGTATCGGTCATGACAGCGTTTCCAGAGTGAAATGGGCCCGCCGCGGGCACGTCCAAAACTACCCGGACGAAGGCGCCCGAAACAGCGGCGGGCGCCGGTCAACCGCGGGGGTTGAGGCCGCCGTGTGGCGGAGTTGCACCCGGGAATCCGTTGAAGGATGCGAAGCATCCCATTCGCACGGACTACCAGGAGGATCGTCTCATGCGCCGCCACACTGCCCTGTCAGTCCTGGGCCTGGTCATGCTCCTGCCGCAAGAGGCCCGTCCGCAGACCGCACAGTCGATTCTCGCGACGGCGCGAACCAGGCAGATCGAACGCTGGAACGGCGTGAACAACTACACGCTCATCCAGACGGTTCAGGGAATAGAGACGCCCTCGTACTACGAACGAATGGAGGTGAACGGGCAGCCAGGATTCCGGCTGGTTCCGATGACCGAATGGCGCAGGCTCGGTTCCGAAACGCCGCAGGACCTCGAGGCCGTGGCAGGCGGCATGGCCGACGCGCTGGACCTGCTCGATCAGGGATTCGCGAAGGAGATCGGTCCAGCTCACAACATCTTCATGCACTCGATGATGAGCGACATGTCGGCAATGCTCCGGATGGCCCAGGATTATCACGAGAACGACGGCAGAGCGGACGTGGCCGCGGCCGACTCCGGAATGGCGGCCTTCACGAGTCGCGCCCGCCTGGCCGGGCGCGAAACAATCGATGGCAGGGACGCGTTTCGACTGATCGCAGACAAGGTCTCGGACATCGTGCTGGCCGATTCGGGATCCGCGGCGAAGATGACCCTGCGTGAGCTCGATCTCTGGATCGACGCCGAGGAATACGTGCCGCTGGCAATGAAAGTGGCCGGTGACCTGCAGATGAACGGCAAGACGACTCCGGTGGAGCTGGAACTGCAGCAGAAGGACTATCACCACGTCGCGACGATGTATCAGCCCCAGCACCTGGTGATGCGGATGTCGGGAATGCTCGAGGCGATGGCGGCCGACCCCAAGCGGCGGCAGGAGATGGCCAAGGCCCGACAGTCGATGGTAAAGGTCAAGGCGCAGTGGGACGCGATGCAGCCGGAGCTGGCGAAACTGAACGCGAGCCAGAAGCAGATGGTCGAAGGCCAGATGCAGAAGTCCATGGCGCAGATGCAGCAGTTCATCGACGCGGGAACATTCGAGTCTGTGATCGACGTCTCGCTGATCGGAATCAATGAGGGTCCGCCATTCAACTGGAGACCGTCCATCCCCAGGCACTGAGCGGGCGCCGGCATTCCCGGTGGGGGCCCGGGATTCCGGTCGAGGCTGGAGCCTGCCCGCTGCCTAACGCGGCGAGAGCGTCATCATCACCGCTTCGAATTCGGAGAACAACGCCGGGTCGAAGTGCGAGCCGGCCCCGTCGCGCATGGTCTGCATGGCGTCGGCATGGGTCATCCCCGGCTTGTAGCTCCGATTCGTGGTGAGCGCATCGTAGACGTCCGCCAGGCCGAGAATCCGCGCCGCCAGGTGGATCTGCTCGCCGGCGAGCCCCTGGGGATACCCGGTCCCGTCCCAGCGCTCGTGGTGCGACAACACGATCGGGATGACATCCTCCGGAAAGTCGATGCCTCGCAGCAGTTCCACGCCGGCTTCGGGATGTGAGCGCATCAGCGCCCATTCCTCGCTGGTGAGACGCCCGGGCTTGTTCAGCACCTCGGCCGGCACGGCAATCTTCCCGACATCGTGGAGCAGCGCGCCCACGCGAAACCAGAACAGCCGGCGGTCGTCCACGCCAACGCGACGCGCGATCGCGCAGGACAGATCGGCCACACGAAGACAGTGGCCCTGCGTGTACGCATCCTTGGACTCGATCGACTCACCCCACTGTCGCACAACGTCGAGGAACGTGCTCTCGATGCGCAGGTGACGGCGATCGATGTCGGCGATGTCGCGCCGCGCGCGCAGCTCGGAGAACAACTGATGGGAGCGATTGAGACACCGTACCGTCTCGCGGAAGCGCCCCAGGCGGGAATGCAGATCTGCCCGCTCGCGAGCCAGTTCCGCCAGGAGCAGCAGGTTCTGGCGGCGCTCGGCGAGCGACTCGCCGATGGCGAAATGATGGTCGGCGTCTTCGTAGTGACCCGTCTCGCGGCACACCACTCCCAGATGCTTCCGCAACTCGGCCTCGGCGCTGGCGTCGCCGAGCGTGTGCGCCAGGCGCAACGCCTGCTCGCTGATGACCCGGGCCCGATCGAACTCGGCGCGCGCGATGGCCAGCTCGGCGATGTTGACTTCGATCAGCACGCGGGTGTGCGCGTCGGCTGCCGACTCCGCCAGCCCCCGCGCCTCGCCGAAGGCCCGCTCGGCATCGTCCCATTGCTCCAGATCCGTGTGGAGCATCCCGAGATTGCCGAGGACGTTGCACACCTCGCGGGTGAGGCCGAGGGCGCGGAAAGCCACCAGGGCCTCGCGATAGTGGTTCAAGGCGACCGACAGCTCACCACGCACGTTCGCGATGATACCGCGGTTCTGTGCCGTCATGGCGACCAGGCGGCGATCGCCGATTCGCGCGCCACAGTCCTGGGCCTCGAGATAGAGCCGCTCGGCCTCGTCGAGCTGTCCGCGGTGCCAACGCACCACCGCCTGGCAATTGAGGGCGGCTCCGAGCGACGCGTCGTCTCCCTGCGCCGATGCGAGCGCGAACGCCGCCTCGAGCACATCGAGCGCCGCCTCGGAGTCACCGTCGAGATGATAGGTGCGGGCAATGCCGATCAGGCACGCGCCGATCTGCGCCGGCGACAGCGTGCGCGCGTGCGACCAGACGCACTGCTCATACAGGTTGCGGGCGACGGCGAGCTGGCCGTCCCGCTCGGCCTGCGCGGCGCGCACCAGCGCCGCCGCGGGGTCGCCGCCGCGCGCGCTCGGGAACGGATCGTCGATTCTGACGCTCGAATGGGATGGGCGGGGCATTTGGCCTGGGGCGCGAGCCTCCCAACTCGACGAGCGCGACCGCTCAGCCGTTTCCATCCCAGGCAAACAAGGGTGGGGAAACGCCATGATCGCGCTTCCCCACCCTGCGCCCTCACGGCCCACTGCTTAGCGGGGCGTGGGGTTCGAGACTGTCCGGCAACCTACCAGCAGACGATGTATCCTGAATAGTGCGGAATGTCCCACCGGAACTTCCCGGTGAGCGGCTGGAGGAGCCCGGAGATGATCTCCGAGACCTCAGCCGTGAGGTTTTTCAGGTCGAGCTGGCTCCGGTCCGCAAAGTACGCCGCCTTGAGCAGCGGCAGCAGGCGTCCGTTCCAGTTCGTGACGCGGAGGTCCTGCTCCGCAACCGGCTTGTGCGAGAACTGCGTTCCGTGCGGCTCGAATTCGTACGCAACCAGCTTTCCCTTCACCGCGGTGACGGTGAACGTGGTCGGCGACTTCACCGCGTTCTTCGGTACGGTAAGAGTGAAGCCCGCTTCGGGGATCCGGATGGTCCCGCCTGCCTTCCCGATCACCGCCGAGACGGAGACGTCCTTGTTGAGCGGCGTGATGCGCGTGAGTGCGTTGACAGTCGTCAGGCTTCCCAGCAGTCCCCCCACGAGATTCGGGGAAGCCCCGGAAACAGGAGCAGGCGACGTCGGATCCGATGCGCAGCCGGCAATGCCGACGATCGCCAGCACGGCCCGCAGTGAACGCCAGAGTTTCCTTGTTTTCATGAGTGTGAGAGTCCGAGGTGACCCCGTACCCGCGGTCGCCGGCGCACCGGCGACCCCTCCACCGCCCGAGTTGTGCGGGGAATAACGCAATCTCCAGACCTGTTGTCGGAATTGATGCTGAAGTCGTTGCGCGACAGTCAGATGCGATGCGGGGAGAGGGGCGCCCCTGGTCCGGTGCGCAGCTGTCGCGCGAGGCGCGGACAGATCGCTGATTCGTTGCAGCGCGGCGACAAAAACCGAACTGCAAGAAGGTCACATCTTCGGTGGGGGCCGGCCGGCCCGGTCGAATCAACCCGGCGCCGGAGAGTCGCGCCGCTAGCGCAGTCTCAGACCGATCCGGTGTCCTGCGCCGTGACGCATCTGCTCGAACGCGTAGTCCACCGAGATCCGATCGAGCGTGAATGACGCGCCGGCCGTCAGCGGCCGTTGTTCGCGCAGCTCCGGCCTGCGGACGCCGGCGCGCACCGCGAAGGTGTACCCTTCGAGCGGCCAGTACGACCACTCCATGCCCACCGCGGGCGCGACATACCCGTCACGTCGGACCGTGACGGCCGCCGAAAGCCCGAGATCGAGTGGGCCCTCGGTGAGACCGAACGCCGCCATGCCCAGCGTAGCGCGCAACGGCAGCTGCGCACTGCGCAGAGGTGCGAAGTCGACGGTGGGGCCGATGTTCTGCACGCTCAAGCCCACTGTCACCCTCCCCCGATCGCGAGCGATGCCGAGGTCGAACGCCGGTCTTTCCGCGCGGCGCACACCGAGCCGCTCATCGATGTACTTCGCCGCAAGACCGAAGCGGTAGCCCTTGAACGCCGCGGCGAGGGCGATGGCGCCGGAGAAACTCGAGGCTGCCGCGGCCGCGCGCTCGTCGATCACGGTACTGGGTGCGGGCCACTGCCGCGCCGTCGGGAAGCCGTCGGCTGCACCCTGCGAAACCCCGAAGTCGAAGAACTGGGCGCCGACCGACACCCCGAGGGTGCCTAACGACACGCTGGCGGCGATCGTCCCCTGGCGGCTGGCCCGGAACTGTTCGCCCGACACCGCGACCCCCGTGAGGGTGCCGGCCAGAGCGGGATTCGCGAACAGGCTTTCGATATCCCGCAGGGCCACGGTCGCGCCGCCCAGACCCGTGGCGCGCGCCGACGCTGGAAGCTGGAGCACGATGGGCGCGTAGCGGTCGCGCTGGGCGCGCGCCGCTACCGCGGAGACGGCCAGCAGCCCGGCGGCGAGGACCGCATCTCTCGCGAAGCGGCTCATTGGGGCCGTCCGTCTGCGGCGAGCAGGAAATCCGGACTCATGTTCGAGAAGCCCACGTTGTCGAGGACCACGGTTCCAACCGGCGTGCGATCGAAGACGAACCGGACCGTCTTCACCGAGCTCAGGTCGAGTGCGGAATCGGCCTCGTGGAAATCGGCCAGTGGAATGACGTAGGTCTGGAGGACCATTTCGGCGAGACTGGCGAATCGCTGCTTGTCCCGACCGCTTCGCAGGTACACGTACGCGTCGAGGGGACGGCGCACGGCGCCGTACCGGCTCAGCGGGAGGCGGGCCGCGTGCCCGGCGGCGTCGGCCACTTCCACGCTGAGATCGAACGGCGTGGAATCGGCGGCGGCTGGCTTGCGCGGTGCAGCGCGCTTCGGGGCCGGTTTGGCCTTGACGGAGTCCTTCTTCGTCGAGTCGCGAGCCGGTGACCGGGGACCCGGTCGGGCATCGGTAGGCCGGAGCGAGAACACGAGCTCACTGCGCGTCCCGACCTGCCACGCACTCCGGATCGAATCGCCTAACGTGAGCGCGTATGAGGCGGGGCGCCCCATCCTGGTGGTGTCATCGCCGGCAATGTGGTTGTTCCAGCCGAGCCACACCGCGTCGTGCGCCATGTTGCTGTTCCGCGACCGGAACGGCACCGCCGCCTCCTTCCAGGTCGAAAGCGAGTCCCCGGACAGTACGATGCCGGGGGCGCTTCCGGTGGTGACGTCGATGTCTTCTTCGTAGTCGGCCGCGGCGTGAAACCCGCTCTCCTGAAACCGGGTCACGTACATCGTCTTCGGCAGCCAATGCCCCACCACCCGGTGGTCGCGGAACATGGGCAGGTACTCGTGGCGTCCGTTCAGGGTCGCCTCGAGAAAGGCCGTGATGTACACCTCGGCAAAGCGACGCTGATCCTCCGGCGGCAGGAGTCCGCGGAGATCGAGCACCCGGCCGCTGCGTGGTCCGTTGTCCTTGTTTCCCCACACGGTGTTCCACTGCCCGTGGTTGGCGCGGTACACCCAGATCGCCGCCTTGAAGCGCGGCTGCCCGTCGGTGAACCGGATGCGCTCGTACTGGGTCAGGCCGCTGAAGGTGGACACATCGCCGTCGTGCGAGCCGTGGATCAGGAAGTAGTTGTAGTCGGCAAGCGGGGTCGGCTTGTCGGAAGGCCGGTACTGTCCGTCGACCGGCGCGATCGCCACCAGCGACTGGATGTCGAATCCGAAATCGAACTTGATCGTCGCGTCATCGGGGTAGTGCGTCAGCCGGTTGAACGCGCCGGCCACGGCGATCGCTTCCCCGCCCCGCGAATGGCCCATGAGCGCGATCCGGTGCATGTCGATCTTCCCCGCGAGCGGAGACGTCGCGGAATCGTTGAACCCCCGCCATGCCTTGAGGTGCTGGAGCAGCATCCACCCGCGTGCGTCGTTCTCTCCGCGGATATTGCCGTTGAGAAAATTCTCGTCCACCGACGCCAGGATGAAACCGCGCGACGCCAGCAGCTCGCCCAGGTACCCGTAACCCGGGTCGGAGTAGTCCTTCATGTTGTGGTTGCCGTGCACGATCAGCACCAGCGGGAACGGCCCGTTCCCATCCGGATACCAGACTCTCCCGTTCACCGGCATTTTCTTGAAGTCGAACCCCCAGTACTTCGCGCGGTCCTTGCCGGCGGCCGGACTCGGCGCTTCCGCGAGCTTGCTCCCGTCCACGCTGTGTGTTTTCAGCGTCACCGAGTCGCGGTATTCGGGGCGACGTTTGTCCGTGCCGCTGCCGTAGTACAGGGTGCGAACGCGGTATTGGCCGTGCGCGCTGGGATCCGGCGCGTTCAGCAGCTGGTGCGCCAGAACAACGGGCGAATCGTCCCTGGCCAGGCGCAGCGGCTGGATGCAGCCGCCCACCAGGATGAGCGCGCCGGCCAGGGCGAGCGGGCGGCGCCGGTGCAAGGCGGTCATGTGTGATGGGATCGGGAACGGGTCACGGCCCTTGGACAGCGCGCGGGCGTCAAAGGTGTACCGTGGCCTGGCGAGGCGGGAAGACCGCGATCGCCTCGACCTTCCACCAGCAGGACGGGATTCACCAGCTCTGCCTGACGTGGCCGCGACCATGGCGCAGAAATCAGGATGCCGGCGCCGGAGCCAGCGCGCGCGTCCGGATCTCGTCGGCGAGACGCGCCAGAAAAGCCTCCACGGTCACGATCTCCTGCTTCCTCCCTGCGCCGCGCACGCGCACCGCGATGGTGCCGCTCTCGGCTTCGCGCTTGCCGACCACCGCCATGTAGGGGACCTTCATCATTTCCCCTTCTCGAATGCGGTAGTTCAACGTGTCGTTCCGGTCGTCGCAGTGCGCGCGTACCCCCGCCGCCCGCAGCCGGGCGGTGACCGCGCGGGCGTGACCCGCCAGGTCGTCGGTAATGGGCATCACCCGCACCTGCTCGGGCGCCAGCCAGACCGGAAAGGCACCGGCAAAATGCTCGATCAGGATCGCGATGAACCGCTCCATCGAGCCGCTCACCGCCCGATGGATCACCACCGGCCGGTGGAGCGTGTTGTCCTCGCCCACGAACTGGAGGTCGAACCGCTCGGGCGCGTTGTAGTCGAGCTGGATGGTGCCCAGTTGCCACGCGCGACCTAACGAGTCGGTCGCGTCGAAATCGATCTTGGGGCCATAGAACGCACCGTCCCCGGCCTTGAACGCATACGCCATTCCGGTCGCGTCCAGCGCGGCCTTGAGCCCCGCCTCGGCCCGATCCCAGAGGGCGTCGTCGCCAATCCGCGTCTCGGGACGGGTCGCGAACCGCAGACTCGCCTGCAGGCCGAACGTCCGATAGTAGCCAAGAATGAACTCGAGCAGAAACCGCACTTCGGTGGCGATCTGCGATTCCATCAGAAATACGTGGCAGTCATCCTGCTGGAACTGCCGTACCCGCGTCAGCCCCGACAGCGCCCCCGTCACCTCGTTGCGATGCAACACGTCGAACGTGACCAGCCGCAGCGGCAGTTCGCGGTACGAGTGCTTCCTGGCCAGATACAGCAGATAGTGCGATGGACAGTTCATGGGCTTCACGCCCGTATCGTGCTCGCCGGACTCCGTGTTGAGCACCAGGAACATGTTCTCCTGGTACTTGCCCCAGTGACCCGACTGCTCCCAGAGCGCCTTGTGGTACAGGAGCGGCGTCTTCACCTCCTGAAACGCGTCGCGCTGCAACTCCCGCAAATAGTCCACCAGCAGGTTGTAGATCGTCGTTCCCCGCTCCGTCCAGAACGGCGCGCCCGGCGACACGGCGTGAAACTGGAAGAGATCGAGTGCCTTGCCCAGCACGCGGTGATCGCGACGCTTCGCCTCCTCGATCCGATGGAGGTACTGCTCCAGTTCATCCTTCGACCACCACGCCGTGGCGTAGATCCGCTGCAGTTGCTGCCGTCGTTCGTCACCCCGCCAGTAGGCGGCCGCCGTGTGCAGGAGCTTGAAGTGCTTCAGGTACGAGGTGTCCGGAACGTGCGGGCCGCGGCAGAGATCGACGAACGAACCGTCGGTGTACACGCTGATCACTTCGTCCGCACCCAGATCGGCGATGCGCTCGAGCTTGAGCGGGTCATCGGCGAAGCGCCGCAACGCCTCCGCACGGCTGACTTCTTCGCGCACGAAGGGAAGTTTCTGGCCGGCCACCTTCGCCATCTCGGCCTCGAACGCCTGAAGATCCTCCGGCGTGAACGGCGACTCCACCTCGAAGTCGTAGTAGAACCCGTCGGCGATGGCGGGGCCGAAGCCGATCCGGGCGTCGGGACGCAACCGCCGCACGGCGGTGGCGAGCACGTGCGCGCCCGAGTGCCGGAGGACGGTCAACGACTCCCCGTCCTTTTGCGTGAGAACCCGGAACGGACCGCTGCGCCGCAGCGGCGTCACGAGATCCTGGATCTCGTCGCCCAGCTTCACCGCGATCGCGTCCCGCAGCAGGCGCGGTCCGATCGAGGCTACCACGTCGCGGGCCGGCGTCCCTGGCTTCACCTGGCGGACCGAACCGTCCGGAAGCTCCAGGCGCAGCAGGTCGTCCCCGTTGCCGCCCGACGTGGCCCCGGTCATCGATCAGCGAAGCGTGTCGAGCAGCGGAGTCATCCGGGGTCCCAGCTCGAATGCCAGCGCCACGCCCGCCACGATCGCGAGGGCCACGACGGCCCACACGAGATACGTCCCGGCGCGCGCCGGTCGGCCGATTTCCTCGTCGGTTCGCAAATTCACGAAGGCCAAATTATCCTAGGACTATACCTCACGCCACAGGACCACCGATGCGCCGAACCACATATGAGCGAGAGGAGGCGGAAGGTCGCGCGCTGTTCTTCTTCGTCGCGGGAGCGATCAGCGGCGGGGCTGCCGGTGCGTACCTCGCGCGGCGGTACCGCACGCGCGCCGAAGTGGTTGATGCCCTGCGCGGCGGACTGGCCAGGCTGCGCGAGTACTGGGACGCCACGGCGGACGAGCTCGACGAGGAGGAAGCGGATGTGCTGGATGCCGACGAGAGCGACGACCTGCTGGACGAGGAAGACGACACGGCATCGCGGCACGCGGGAGCGGACGCCATGCCCGCGCTGGTCAGCGATGACGATGTGCAGGAGCTCACCGACTCGGCAGACCAGGTGCCGGCCGCTCCGGCGCCGGTCGATCGGCGTGAGGAGCGCGCGCTCGAACGGGCCGTCCTCTCCGCCTTCGAGCACGATCCCGTACTTCGCGAGCGCGGCGTATCCATCGGTGCCGTGGGCCGCGGTGTCGTGGAGCTGACCGGGTCCGTCCACGCCATCGAAGAAGCGGACCACGCCGCGTCGGTCGCGCGGCACACCCCCGGCGTTACGATGGTTCTGAACCGTGTGACGGTGCGCGGATCCGGCAGCGTCGATACGGCGAGCGTGCCGCGAGATGATGAAAACGAGGAGGGTTCGCCGCCCCCCGCTGCGCCGTAATGCCCCGGCGCGTCTTCCCGATCACCCGCTGCCCGGGCGGACGTGATCGTTGCGGCGCAGTCCAGCGCGGTCGTTTCTGTCCTCCCGGCGGCTGCCGGTGAAGACCATAGACGGGCACCCGGCACCGCTGGTGTCGGGTGCCGTGCCAGTGGCGGCCAGCCTCTATCTTTCTCCCCTGTGTCCGCGACGCCTCTCCTGACCGACCTTCCCCCGCAGTACGATGCGGCCGCCGTCGAGCGTCCGCTCTACGCGCGCTGGATGGCGGCCGGCCTCTTCACGGCGAACGCCTCCCGGTCGCGCCGCTCCGGCGGCGACCGGGACGCGTTCGTGATCGTGATGCCTCCGCCGAACGTCACCGCGGTCCTGCACATGGGGCACGGGCTGAACAACACGGTCCAGGACGTCATCATCCGGTGGCGCCGCATGTGCGGCGACGAGACCCTGTGGGTTCCCGGAACCGACCACGCGGGCATCGCCACGCAGAATGTGGTGGAGAAGCTGCTGGTGCAGGAGGGAGTGTCGCGCCACGACATCGGCCGGGCGGCCTTCGTGAAGCGGACGGAGGGGTTCGTGGCCGAGACTGGCGGCACGATCCTCGAGCAGTTGCGTGCGATCGGATCGTCGGCCGACTGGACGCGCACCGCGTACACACTGTCACCACAGCTCTCGCGCGCCGTTCGCGAGGCGTTTGTGCGCCTGTACGAACGGGGCCTCATCTATCGGGGGCACCGGGTCATTCACTGGTGCCCACGGTGCCTTACGTCGCTGTCCGACGAAGAGGCCGAGCACCACGAGACGGACGGCACCCTGTATCACATCGCCTACCCACTCACGGCGGCGCCACGAGGGTCGACCGAGCCGCGCCTGGTGGTGGCCACCACCCGGCCCGAAACCATGCTGGGCGACGTGGCGGTGGCCGTGCATCCGGCCGACGAACGCTATGCCGATCTGGTGGGACGCACCGTCACGTTGCCCATCGCCAGGATCGAGATCCCGGTGATCGCCGACGAATTCACCGATCCGGCCTTCGGGACCGGCGTGGTGAAGATCACGCCGGCGCATGACGCCAACGATTTCGAGGTGGCGCAGCGGCATCAGCTGGCGATGCCGGTGGTGATCGACGAGCACGGCGCGATGCGCGAGGTGATGGATGCCGGTGGACGCGTGCCCGACGAGCTTCGCGGCCTCGATCGTTTCGAGGCCCGCAAGCAGATCGTGCGGATGCTCGACGCTGAGGGGCTGCTGGTGAAGCAGGAGCGGTACCGGGTGGCGCTGCGGCGCTGCTACCGGTGCGACACGGTGGTGGAGCCGCGTCTCTCGGAGCAGTGGTTCGTGCGCATGCGACCGCTCGCCGAGCCCGCGCTGCAGGCGGTGCGCGACGGCGGAGTGCGAATCCTGCCCGAGCGCTGGGAGGCCGTATACGTGAACTGGCTGGAGAACATCCGCGACTGGAACATCTCGCGGCAGCTCTGGTGGGGACACCGCATCCCGGTCTGGTATTGCGACGGGTGCGGCAAGGTCACCGCCAGTCGCGATGATCTCACCCGGTGTCCGGCGTGTTCCGGCCCGGTGCGCCAGGACGAGGATGTGCTCGACACCTGGTTCTCCTCCGGGTTGTGGCCATTCTCCACCCTCGGCTGGCCCGATGAGACGCCCGACCTGCGCGCCTTCTATCCCACCGACGCCCTCATCACCGCGCCCGAAATCCTGTTCTTCTGGGTCGCGCGGATGATCATGAACGGCTTCGCCTTCCTGGGCGAGGCGCCATTTCATACCGTGTACCTGCACGGCACGGTGCGCGACACGTCGCACGTGAAGATGTCCAAATCGTTAGGCAACGGGATCGACCCGCTGGACGTGGTGTCGCTCTACGGCGCCGACGCCCTGCGCTACACCGTCATCGCCGGCATGGGACTCGGCGCCGATACGATTCTCGACCCCGGCGACCTCGATCGGTCGTTCGCCCCGGGACGGAACTTCGTTACCAAGCTGTGGAACATCGGCCGCTACCTGCTCACCCATGTCGGCACCGCACCGGTCACCGACCTGGACGCCATCGCGCCCGGACGGCTCACCAGCGCCGATCGCTGGATCCTCGGTCGGGTGAACGCGGCGGTGGCAGCCTGCGACGCCGCCCTCGGGCCCGCGCGCCCCACCGCCGGCGGCTGGACCGCCCGGGAGCGGACGGCCGGCCTGCGACTCAACGAATACACCGAGGCGGCGCGCGCATTCGTGTGGAACGAGCTCGCCGACTGGTACCTCGAGTCGGTCAAGGGCGGCCGCCTCGCCAGCACCGACGACGGTGACGTGGCGCGCGCGGTGCTGGTGTACGCCTTCGACCAGGCGCTTCGCCTCCTGCAACCAATCGTCCCGTTCGTTACCGAGACCCTGTGGCAACGGCTTCCGGGAATCACCGAACAGGACTTCCTCGCCTCTGCGCCGTGGCCGCGACCGCGGGACGTGCCGGGCGAGACCAGCTCCTTCGATCTCGTGCGGGAGATCGTGACCGCCACCAGGCAGCTTCGCGGCGACTACGCGATCCCGCCTGCCACCACCCTTCCGCTCGTCATCGTTCCTGGTGAGGACGCACAGGCCGCGGTCGCCGCCGAGGCCGGCCTCATCGGCCGGCTCACCCGGTGCACCGCAACGCTGGCTGCAGATGCGCCCACCGGGCCCGCCGCGCACGCCGTCCTCGTCGACGGCACCGAAGTGGTCTTGCCGCTCGCGGGTGCGATCGACATCGACAAGGAGTGCTCGCGGCTCGGCAGTGAGTTGGAAGCGCTCGATCAGCGGCTGGCCGCGCTGCGCGCCCGCCTCGAGAACCCGACCTTCGTGTCGAGAGCGAAGCCCGACGTCGTCGACGCCGAGCGCCGCCGCGAGACCGAGTGGAGCACCCGCCGGCAGCAGCTCGCCGCGAAGGTCGCAACGCTGTGCGGTGGCTGATTCCGATCGCGGCCGTGACCGCCGCCTGCTACCAACCCGGCGTCCCGCCCGGTGGACCGACCGATGTCACGCCGCCGAAGGTGGTCCGGGTGCGCCCCGACAGCAACTCGCGGGACGTCCGCACCGGAGGCGTGAGCTTCGACTTCAACGAAGTCGTCAGCGAACGCCCCCGTGGCGCGACGTCCCTCGCCGACCTTTTTCTCGTCTCGCCCAGCGACGGGACGCCGAGGGTGTCCTGGCACCGGTCGCGCGTCGTCGTCACCATCGACGGCGGATTCCGGCGGAACACGACCTACACCGTTCGCATGCGACCGGGTGTCAGCGACCTCTCCAACAACGTCGATTCGGTCGGCCGTGTAATCGTCTTCTCCACCGGCGCGGAGATCGCCCACGGCGTGATCGCAGGGCGCGTATTCGATTGGCTCGCCGCGCGACCGGCGCCGCAGGCCTATGTGGAAGCGCTCGTCCTGCCCGACAGCACGCGATACTCGGCGACCAGTGATTCCCTTGGCGCGTTCCGGATCGACAACATGCCGGCTGGCAGTTACCTCGTCCGCGCGATCGTCGACCAGAATCATAATCGGCTTCTCGACCCGCGCGAACTGTTCGATTCCGTGACGATCCCGCTGCAGGACTCGGTGCGACGCGAAATGCTCGCCATCCTGCGTGACTCACTGGGGCCCGGTATCGCCAGCGTGACGGTCAAGGACAGCCTGACCTTGCGCGTGACGCTCGATCGCGCACTGGACACGGCATTCACGCTCACGTCCTCGCTGTTCACCCTCAAGACCAGCGACAGCACGCAGCTCGCCATCGACACCGTCCTCACCGCACGCGAAGTGGAGCGACACATCGCCGACTCCATCGTCGCAAAGCACGTTCAGGATTCGGTGCAGGCCGCCGCCCGGCGGGATTCGATCCGTGCGGCCGACAGCGCCCGCGCCGGTGCCGCTCCGCCGTCACGTCCGACCGGCCGACGCCCCGGCGTTGCCACCGCGCCGCCGCAAGTATCGTCGGCCGACACAACACATCGCGTTGCCCCCAGACCGGTCGCACCGATCCCCAGTACCGAGCTGGTGATCCAGCTCCAGCGTGCCCTTCCGCCAGGCAGCAGCCTCCGGCTGCACGCGGCAGACCTCCGCAGCATTACCGGCGCCTTGCGCTCCACCGATCGGGTGTTCAACACCCCGCGACCCCCACCACCGAAGGACACCTCTTCGGTGCGCCGGCTCCTCACCGGGCGGCCGCGTGGGTGACCGGCGGAGCACGCTACCCGCGGTGGCGGCCCTGCTCGAGCTGTCGGGCGTGCGGACGCTTCTCGCGCAGGCGCCTCGCTCCCTCGTCGTCGACGCGGTGCGCGCCGTGGTCGATCGCGTTCGCACCACGGGAGATCCGCGCGTTGCCACCACGACCACCGGGATGAGCGAGCGCGACTGGGTGGCCGCCATCAGCGCTGAAGTGGCGCTTCGCCAGCGCCCGTCGTTGCGGCCGGTGTTCAACGCGACCGGAGTGGTGCTGCACACCAACCTCGGTCGGGCGCCGTTGGCACCCGCGGCGCTGGAGGCCATCGCCCGGACCGCGGGCGGCGCCAACAACCTCGAGTACGATCTGTCGCGTGGGGAACGAGGCTCCCGCTACGTGCACTGTGCCGCGCTGTTGTGCGAACTGACGGGCGCTGAAGACGCCATGGTCGTCAACAATGGCGCCGCGGCGCTGGTGCTGGCGCTCAACACCGTGGCGAACGGCCGTGAGGCGATCGTCTCGCGCGGGGAGCTCATCGAGATCGGTGGAAGCTTCCGCGTGCCCGACATCATGGCGCGAAGCGGGGCCATCCTGCGCGAAGTCGGGACGACCAATCGCACGCACGCCGACGACTACCGGCGCGCGCTCGGCGCGGACACCGGCGCGATCGTGAAGGTGCACCGCAGCAACTTCGAGGTGCGCGGCTTCGTCGCCGAAGCGTCGTTGCGGGATCTGCGCCCGATCGCCGACGAAGCCGGAGTGCCGCTGCTGTTCGATCTGGGAAGCGGATTGCTGGTATCGCTCGAGCGATTCGGGCTCACCGGTGAACCCACGGCCCATCAGGCAGTGTCCGATGGCGCCACTCTGGTCTGCATGAGCGGCGACAAACTCCTCGGCGGACCACAGGCCGGAATCATCGTCGGGGCACATGAGATCGTCGAGCGGTGTCGCCGCAATCCGCTGGCGCGCGCGCTGCGCGTCGACAAGCTGACGCTGGCGGCGCTGGAATCCACGCTGGCGCTCTACCGCGATCCCGAGCGCGCGGTACGCGAGATTCCGGCCCTGGCCATGATCACGGCGCCCGTAAATCGCGTGCGCGAACGGGCGGAGCGCCTGGTCGCCACCCTGCGAGAGCGCGGCGTAGAGTGTGAGATCGTCAGCTCCGAGGGAAGCGTGGGCGGGGGCGCCTTCCCCACGGCCCGATTGCCATCGTGCGCGGTCTCGCCACCGGGAGATCCATCGTTGCTGGAGGCGCGCCTGCGTGCGGCGCGCATCCCTGTCATCGGTCGCATCGCCGACGGCCGCTTCCTGCTCGACCTGCGCTCGATAGCGGAATCGGAAGATGCGGCCTTCGAGCGGGTGGTGCGCGACACCCTGGGCGACGGTTGAGGGTGTCCCGCCGCGCCGCGTTCCTCGATCGGGACGGGACCCTCGTCGAAGACGCCGACTACCTGTCGGACGCGATGGCGATGCGGCTGCTCGACGGCGCAGCGGCGGCCGTGCGTCGGCTCAACGACGCAGGGGTGGCGGTAGTGGTGGTGACGAATCAGTCGGGAATTGCGCAGGGATTGATCACCGAGCGCCAGTACCAGGAGACCCGTGCGCGCCTGGAGGTATTGATGACCGGGGCCGGCGCACGAATCGACGCACAATATCACTGCCCGCACCATCCCCAGTTCTCGGGGCCATGCGATTGCCGCAAGCCGGGAGCCGGGCTCTTTCGGCGCGCTGCCCGCGATCTCGATCTGGATCTCGGGACGTCGCTCTATGCGGGCGATCGGACTCGTGACGTGCTACCCGGAATTGCCGCCGGCGCCGTCGCGCTGCTGGTCCCCTCTCACCGCACCCCTCCCGACGAGTTGGAGCACGCGCGTCGCGATGGTGTCCTCGCGCAATCGCTGGACGACGCCGTGCGGCGATTCCTCGAGTCCGCGCCCGGTTGAGCCGGGTTTCGCGGCCCTCTATCGGTCCGCGCATCGTGACGGCTACTATCCGCCGCATGCCGACGCGAATCGCGGTCCTGGCCTCGGGCGGTGGCAGCAATCTGCAGGCGATCCTCGATCACCGCGACGCGCTGGACGACGCCTGCAGCGGCGAGGTAGCGCTGGTCGCCAGCGACCGCGCCGATGCCGGCGCGCTGCGTCGCGCCGCGTTACACGGCGTGCAGACGCAGGTGCTCGAGGGGACCGCGCGGTCGCACGGCCTGGCCGCCATACTCCGCGAGCACGATATAGGCGCAGTCGTACTGGCCGGGTACCTTCGTCGCGTGCCGGGCGCCGTCACATCGGCGTATCGCGGCCGCATGCTCAACATTCATCCGGCGCTGCTGCCAGCATTCGGGGGCCGCGGGATGTTTGGAGAGCACGTGCACAAGGCGGTCCTCGCGAGCGGCGCGCGGCTCACCGGCGCCACCGTGCATTTCGTGGACGCGGAATACGATCACGGTCCCATTGTGGCGCAGTGGCCGGTGCCGGTGTACGGCGACGACACGCCCGCAACCCTGGCCGCCCGGGTCCTCGCGGTGGAGCACCTGCTCTATCCGCGCGTGATTCAGGCCCTGTGTGCAGGCCGCATCCGGCTGAACGACGACGGACGCGTGGAGGGCTGGGGCGCCGAGGCGCGCACCGGTGTCTTCGCATTGGCGTCCGACACGCGGACGGCCGTTTCGTCGCTGCGGAAGATGCTCGGGCTGCCACCACGCGCAGCAAGAGGATAATGTCTTGCCTGTGAATTCCGGCCCTGAACGATGACCCCCGGCCATTGGCCCCTGGCCGTTGGCCCTTGACCTTTGTCACTCCATGCCCCGCGCCCTTCTTTCCGTCTACGACAAGTCGCACCTCACCGAATTCGCCGCCGCCCTCGTCTCGTTAGGTTGGGAGCTCGTCTCCACCGGCGGCACGGCGCGCACGTTGCGGGCGGCCGGTCTCGACGTAGAGGACGTCGAAGCGCTGACGGGCTTTCCCGAGATGCTCGACGGCCGGGTGAAGACCCTCCACCCCGGCGTGCACGGCGGCCTGCTCGCGCGCCGCGACCTCCCGGAGCACATGCAGGCGCTGGCCGGGCATGGGATTGCCCCGATCGACCTCGTCGCCGTGAACCTCTATCCATTCCGGGAAACTGCGGCGAAGCCGCAGGTTGCTCCCGAGGCGGTTATAGAACAGATCGACATCGGCGGTCCCTCGATGCTGCGCTCGGCGGCCAAGAATTTTGCAAGCGTCTACGCGCTGGTCGATCCTGAAGACTACGAGCGCGTACTGTCGGCCCTCGGCGCCGGAGACGACGATCTCGACCTGCGGCGGCTTCTCGCAGGCAAGGTGTTCGCGCACACGGCAGCCTACGACGCCGCCATCGCCGCCTGGTTCGCCGCGACCCGGGGCGAGCAGTTCCCCGAATGCGTGACGATCTCGGCAACGCGCCGACAGACGCTGCGCTACGGCGAGAACCCCGGGCAGCGCGCCGCCCTGTACCTCGAGGATCGCGAAGCCGGACTCGGCGCGCTCGTTCAGCGCGGCGGCAAGGAGCTTTCGTTCAACAATCTGCTCGATCTCGAGGGGGCGCTGCACGCCACGGACCCGTTCGCCGGTGAGGTGTGTTGCGCCATCATCAAGCACACCACGCCGTGCGGCATCGCGATCGGGACGTCCGCCCTCGACTCGTATCAGAAGGCCCTGGCCTGCGATCCCGTCTCGGCATTCGGGTCGGTCATCGCCTTTACCGCGCCGGTCGACGCAGCCGCGGCCGAAGCAATCTCGTCGCTCTTCGTGGAGTGCCTGGTCGCGCCGGCTTTCTCGGCCGAGGCGCTCGACATCCTCGGACGGAAAAAGAACCTGCGCGTGCTGGAAGGAACGGCCCGCTGGAGCAATGGCGCCCTCGACGTGAAGCGTGTCCGCGGCGGATTCCTGGTGCAGGAGCGCATGCCGGAATTGGCCGACCACAGCGCGTGGCAGGTCGTCACGAGACGAGGCCCCACCGCGGAGGAGCAGGCGAACCTCTCTTTTGCCTGGCGTGCGGTCGCCAGTGTCAAGTCCAACGCGATCGTCCTCGCCAGAGAAGGTGCCACGATCGGCATCGGCGCCGGCCAGATGTCCCGCGTCGATGCCGCGTTCATCGCGGTGCACAAGGCGCGCCTCGCGGGCCACGTCATCGACGGCGCCGTGCTCGGATCGGACGCCTATTTCCCGTTTCGCGACGGAGTGGACCAGGCCGTAGACGCCGGGGTAAAGGCCATCGTTCAACCCGGCGGATCCGTACGCGATCAGGAAGTCATCGCCGCGGCGGACGAGAAGGGACTGGCCATGGTCTTCACGGGGCAGCGGTTGTTCAGACACTAGGCCAAGAGCCAGAAGCCCAGGGCCAAGCCATCCGCGCTCACTACCATCGACCTTCGACGACGGGCATCTTTGTGCGTGGCCTCGCGGAAGCGAGGCCTTTGATTGGAACGTCAGAGCGATATGAGTGATCCGGTGAGCGGCCACCCCATCAGTTTCAGGCAACGACCGGCGCGCCACGCGCGCCGGTGCCGCGCATGAGCACGCGCGCCCCGTCGGATCTCGACTATCGCCCGTCCTACGGCGCCGCGGCGATTGCCGCCGGGCTCGTGTTTCTCCTGTACCTGCTTACCCTCGGCCCGTCGACGGCCATGTGGGACACGAGCGAGTACATCTCGGCGGCGTATCTCGTCGGCCTCCCTCATCCGCCCGGCAATCCGCTTTTCGTGCTGCTCGGCCGCGTGTTCACCATTTTGCCGATCGGTGGCAACGCGGCCCTGCGGGTCAACGTCCTCGCGGCCCTCTGCAGCGCGACCTCGGCCGGGATGTGGTTTCTCATCACCGAGCGAGTCCTGGTCTCCTGGCTGGCCGAGCGGTGGCAGCGCATCACCGGGGGCGCGCTGGCAGCCCTGATCGGCGCCACCGCATTCACGGTGTGGAGTCAGTCGGTGGTGAACGAGAAGGTCTACACGGTCGCGCTGGCCGGCGTGGCTATCATCGCCTGGCTGACGGTGCGCTGGTGCGACGACCCCGCCGGCCCCAAGGCCGACCGATTGCTGGTGCTCATCGCCTACCTGTTAGGCCTGGGCTACGCCAATCACATGGCGGGCTTCATTCCCGGCCCGGCCGTGGCCGTGGCCGTGCTGGTGCGCCGGCCGCAGACACTGGTGCGCTGGCGACTGCTGCTCGCCTGCGTTGGTGCACTCGTCTTTGGACTCACGCCGTTCGCGACCCAGCCCATTCGGGCGGCCTACTTCCCCGCCATAAACGAGGGGGAGCCCACCGGATGCCGCACGGAATTCAACTGGAGCTGCACGTTCAGCGCCAAGACCTGGGAGGCGTTCAAGTACAACTTCAATCGAGAGCAGTACGGCAAGCCGTCGCTTACCGAACGGCAGGCCCCATTCCCCGCACAGGTGGGAATGTGGTGGACCTACTTCCGCTGGCAGTGGCTGCGCGACCCGTACAGCCGGCACGCGGCGCTGCAGGCCGTCCTGGCAGCGCTCTTCCTCGTGCTGGGCATGTTCGGCGCGTGGGTGCACTGGAAACGCGACCGCCAGAGCTTCTGGTTCTTCGGGCCGCTGATGCTGACGCTGACACTGCTGCTCATCTACTACCTGAATTTCAAATACGGATACTCACAGTCGCCGGGCCTCGCTGATTCTGTCGATCGCGAGGTGCGCGATCGCGACTACTTCTACCTCTGGAGCTTCTCGGCCTGGAGCGTCTGGGCGGCACTGGGGCTGATCTTCGTGTGGGAATCGGTGGCTGCGCTGATCGGCACCGAGATGGTCAGACTCGGCAAGCAGGTGCTCGAGCTCCCGCGCCGCAGGAGCTGGGCGCTGTCCGCGCCTGTGCTGGCGTTGGCCATAGCTCCTCTGATCGGCAACTGGTCGGCCGCGACGCGACACGGCGACACGAGCACACGCGACTTCGCCCACGATCTCCTCGACTCGGTGGAGCCGTACGGCATTCTCGTCACGGTGGGCGATAACGACACCTTCCCACTCTGGTACGCCCAGGAGGTGGAGGGCATCCGCCGCGATGTCGTGATCGCCAACACCTCGCTCCTGAACACCGACTGGTACGTGCGGCAGCTCATTCGCGCACCGGTGCGCGCATACGACGCCGCCCGGGGTCCGGCCCTGTTTCGCGGCAGGTCGTGGCCAAAGCCGGACGCGCCACCGCTCAGGATGTCCCTCGATGAAGCGGACGCCATCCCGCTGGCCCAGCAGTTGTCCGATTCCGCCGTCTTCGAGGCCGGCAACATCAGGACCACTATTCCCCCCCGGGTCATCACCAAGGCGGACATCGCGGTCCTGCGCATGATCAAGGACAACCCGAACCGTCCCGTGTACTTCAGTCGCACCTCGGGCCGGTATGGCGAGGAGTTCGGCTTCGGACCGTGGCTGCTTACCCAGGGGCTGGCGCGCAAGCTGATCGACAGTGTCCCCAATCCCGGGCGGGATACGGTACTCGTGCCGGGCGAAGGATTCGTCGACGTGGCGCGGACCCGAGATCTCTGGACGAAGGACTTCCTGGGACCCGAGGCGATGATCCGGAAGAATGGATGGCCCGACAAGGCGTCCATCGGAATCCCGGCGCTCTACGTGCAGACCGGGATGATGCTCTATGACGTGCTGCGGTCCGCACACGATGACACGACGGCGACCCGCGTCCTCAATCAGGTTGAGCAGGTGGCCCGGGCGACACACATCGAAGAATTCTTTGACTTCTCGGCGCAGCCGAACCTTCCGCCTGCGGTGAACACCGACACCGCCGCCAAACAGCTGGTCCCCGCGGTTCCGAAGAGTCCGGTGCCAAGGAAGTGACACTGCAGTATTCGTGCGCTGCGCACGTGCTACAGCGACGCGCTGGTGGCGAGATGAATCGGCTCCGACAGGACCTCAAGTGATTGGTGTCGGCGCGGTTATCTGGTGTGGCACCGTGCTCTCGGATGCCATGCCATCGGCCTGTGACTTGCCTCACTTCTGAGGCGAAGAGTGCGCGTCCATTCACAGCTGAGACAACATGACGGCGCCTAAGACCGGGTTCCCCGATTCAGCACCGCCGGGAGACACCGAGACCAGTGCCGCGTGGAGCGTGGTGGGGTCGGTCGGACTCGCACTGTTCGTGGTGGGAGTGGTGGATCTGCTGCTCGCCTGGCTTCCGCTGCACGTCGGATCTCCGGAGTGGGAATTCGGAACGATCAGCGCCACGCTCAACAACATGCCGGTCCCGGCGATGGGATTCGCGCTCGTGCTGGCGCAGGCTGCGGCACGGGACCGAAGGGCGCAGTTACTTGGTGCGACGGTGTGGTCGATCGCGGTAACGCTGTTTCTGGCAGGATGTGCAGTGTTCTACGTGCTGGACGTGCCGCTGGCGCTGCGTTCGGTGCAGGAGCCGGTGGCGCGAAGCGGATTGCAGTCGGGGATCATCAAGGCGGTAGCCGCGCTGGTGGCGTACGGGTTGTTCCACATCTGGTCTGCGGTGTTCTCGATCGGGCGACTTCGCGGTCCATGATGCGGGTCCGAAAGGTCGTATCCTGCTGCGCGACAGAGCATTGCGCGAATGTTAGATGTTGTTAATTTAATGTGCGAAGCAAGCTGTTCAGATGGCCAAATGTGCGGGCGAAGAACCGGGCGAAGGAGCCCCTGACCATGAAGTTCGTTCGAGCAGCAACGGTTGCGGCGCTTGTTTCGGTGGTGCCTAACGTGGCGCAGGCGCAGGTGTGCGGCGGGAATACATTCTCGACTTGTGCTTCGGTCTCGATTACGAAGACGTCGATCACGTCCAGCATCACGGAGATCGTGATGATGGTGACCAACAACGCCGGTTTCAACGGCACCTATGGCGGCACCATCTTCACCGCCATGGGTCTGTTCGGCGTGGCGAACTTCAGCTACGTCAACGGATCGCTCTCGGTGGTGGGACCGGGGTCGTGGTCGCTCGGGACGAACGGCCTGTCGGGCGCCGGCATCACCAAGAACGCGGGGGGAGTGCATCCCAATCCCTCTCCCGTGAAGAACGGATTGCAGCCTGGCCAGACGACGCAGTTCACGTTCCGCATCTCGGGACCCACGTTCGCCAGTCTCAATACCGCGAATTGGGCCATCCACGGGCAGGCGGGTCCCAACGATTGCTCCACCAAGCTGGTTGTAACGAACGGCGTGGCGAACAACGGGCCGTACGATTCCTCGTGCGCCAGTCCGACAGTTGATCCAGGACCCGGACCGACGGTGGCCCCCGAGCCGGCGTCGCTGGCGCTGATGGGCACGGGCCTGGTCGGGATGCTGAGTGGCGCGGTGGCGCGCCGGCGCAAACGGCGCTAGGTCGATACCGCTGGAGCGTCAGACGCAACGCGGCCCCGGGAGCCCTTCCCGGGGCCGCGTTGCGTCTGGCGCCGCAGGATCGCGATACTACGGATTCGGGAGGGCTAGACCTAACTGGTAAGGCAGCGGTCTTGAAAACCGCCGGGTGGAGACACCCTTACAGGTTCGAATCCTGTGCCCTCCGTTGGAACTAGGGCCGCTGCCGCGTTAGGCGAGCGGCTCGCGGGTTGGCGGATCGGGTGTGTACATGCCCGGACGTGTTGGCTCCGGTATCATGGCCAAATTCTATTTCGTGGCTTCCACAAACAGCGATTCGCCGGCGGGCCCGCCTACTCGACGCAACGAAGAATTGGTATATCCGGCACGCTCCAGCGCGATTCTCATCCCTCGCTCGGTCTGGAATGATTCTGTCCGCCCGTGGAGGAATGCGACGGTTCTGCCAGTGCAATGGAAAAACAGGCCATTGGCCATGACGTAGAGCCGAAAGAGCGTGGGGATTGGATTCGGCAGCGCATTGTGGAGTAGTTCCGCCATTGTGAAACTCGGAAGATGCAGACTGAGCGACAAAGTCCCACCAGGAACGAGGGTGCGGCGAATTTCCGAAAGTGACCTTTGGATGTTCATATACGGGAGCGCAACAGCTGAGATCACTCGCTCAAAACTCTCTTCCTGGAATGGCAAGTGTTCCCCGGCGCCTAGCAGGTAGGTTCGGCTCGGGAATCGCTCCCTGGCGATTTCCAGACTGCTGCCGTGGATGTCAAGTCCAACGATCTCATCGGAAGCGTTGACACCCCAGGAACCCAGATCCCGCCCCTGTCCGCATCCCAAATCGAGCACTCGCATCAGAAACCGCACCTCCAGGCTCAACTGCATTACCAGGATTACACTGCCAAGGGGACCAATCAGAATTCGCCCTAACTACTGACAGATTGTGCGACATACGAGTGGGCCGGCGGGACCGAATTTAACCTCGTCGATGTGGAGGTTGATGGAACTGAAGAACTGACGATCGGCCACTGCTTCGCAAGCTCCGGGACAGTACCGCGGCACGGCTGTACCCGCATTGCAGCGTCAACAATCGGGGTGTTCGCGGACGCCGCCACGACGCGCCAGCCGAAAAGCGGCTGGCCGGGTGCTAACAGCGCGCCGCCGGGAGCCGCCCGACGACCCTGGGTGCCGTCGCGCAGCTCCCGACAAGGCTCGCCGAGCCCCACCACAGGAAACCCTCCCTGCACCACTTTCGACGCGGTGCAACATCCCTCGTGGCGCACATCCCTCTCCCGGCGCGTGGAGGTTCCGGCGCCGAATCCGGCGCACTAGAAGAAGAAGTTGCCGTTGTTCCGCGACATCCGCGGATTCACCACGTTCTGGAAAATCGACCCGAACGTGTAGCTGAGCCCCACGCTCCCGTAGTACGAATACCCGGTCCGCAACTGACGCAGCTGCAGCAGCACATCCTCGTCCGTCAGCTCGGCGCGCTTGAGGTTGATCTGATCGCGGATCTGCGAATAGCCGGCGTCGAGATTGAGGTTGAGACCGGTGAGCACGCGCCAGCTCACCCCCACGCCAACGTTGAAGCTCCGCTTGGTCATGTCGTGCAGGTACTGGTTCACCGACACGTCGGCGCCGAGCTCGCCCCAGGGCTGGGTCATCTCGGCCGCCACCACCAGACGATGATCGACCAGCGTCTCGCTGGTCCTGTCGTAGATCGTCACGTCCGAGTAGTTGAGCGCCTTTACGCCCACGCCGTACCGCACGATGACCTGCCGCCTGGTCGACTCCGAGTACGGGAAAACGTCGTATTCCAGCGCCGGCCCCACTCGCAGCCCGAGGTCGAGATTGGAGACTACTGACGAGGCCGCGTTCGCCTGCACGCCTAACGACCAGTGGGTGCTCAAACTCCTGGCCACCAGACCGTCGACGTTGTAGCCGTGACGATACGTCACCAGCGTCTCGCTGTCCGAGAGCGCGTAGCTGTTCTCCCGGTAGTCGCCGCTGACCGACAGACTCGCCTTCCAGCGCTCGGTCGTCCGGGTGGCCCGCACCGAGCCCGACAAGGACGAGGACTTGTAGTTCTCATCACCGTTCAGGAACCCGCTGGCGCCGATGCGGAAGACCCAGAGATGCCACCGGTCGCGGGCGCCACGCGTATCCGTTACGATCAGCCCACCGGGGCGGGGACGGTACACGACGCTCAGCTGCGTCGCCAGCGGCGACGCCCGTACGAACCGCAGCATGCCCTGGGCGATGGTCCGCGCGACCAACCGCCGCTGCTCGTCGTCCGTGGCCCCCAACGGCGCGAATTGCACGATCGTGTCCACCACCGCGCTCAGCGAGTCCTGCCCGATGAACGCGATGGTGATCTCGCGTCCCCCGGAGGCGGTCGATCGGTCGGTGGCGAGAATGTGCACCAGCGCGACGTTCCGATCGCGCACGAAGTTCATCCAGGTGAGCTCGGTGCGCAGGAAATCCGTGTCACACCCATCCGCCTGACAATCGAGAAAGACGCGCGGCAGTACCTCCGAGGCGGAGTCCGCACGGGGCACTGGCGCGACCTGCGCGCCCGCGCCCGCCGCGAGCAACAGGAGGGTCGACCACACAAAGATGCCTCTGCACGCAATCATGTTGGCACGGTCCTGGAGGAATGGGAGAGTGCCGACGAGTGCCGGCGCGAAACACGCAGTGGCGGAATCCCGGGTTCCGGACAGATCGCGTCATCAGCGAGGGCGGCCGCGCGCTGCTGCGCGACCCGGCTGGAGCCTTGCCCGGCGATGCTGCCTGTCCCGAGTCTGTCACCGGCGACCTGTCGCCGGCGTGACAACCCGCCGTCAGTCCGAATGATAGCAGGGAAGCGCGGCGTACGCGGATCAGTCGTCCGGGCGGTGTCACCGCCACAGACCCGTTGCATAGGTCGAGTACGTGAGACCCAACGGGACGGGCGGGCTGCATCCGTTGACCGAGGCGCGTGGCGCCGATATGATGCGCAACCCCGGCGGCGCGTGCCCCGTCGAGGGCCCGTCCCGGCGGCCGTGCCGGGTGCTTCCGAGGAGACGTGGCCGAGAGGCTGAAGGCGGCGGTTTGCTAAACCGTTATACGGGCTTACACCTGTATCGAGGGTTCGAATCCCTCCGTCTCCGTCGACACACGCCCGATCACGGGCGCGCCGCACGCGCGCTCAGGTGAACGCGCCGCGCCTGCGGTTCGCCCCGTCGCCCACCGGCTATCTCCACGTCGGCGGCGCGCGCACGGCGCTGTTCAACTGGCTCTTCGCGCGAAAGTACGGCGGCACTTTTCTGCTCCGGATCGAGGACACCGACAAGGCGCGGAGTACCGACGCCAGCACCCGGGCCATCTTCGAGGGCCTGACCTGGCTCGGACTCCAATGGGACGAAGAGGTCGTCTATCAGGGGGCGAATCTCGAGCGCCATCAGGGCGATGCACGCCGACTGCTCGAGTCGGGCCACGCCTACCGCGACTTCACCCCTTCCGAGGAGCTCGACCGGCTTCGCCGGGCCGCCGAGGCCGAACGGCGGGCGTTCAAGTTCGACCACCGCCTCGCCGATCTTCCGCACGACGAGATCGAGCGCCGTCTCGCACGCAATGAGCCATACGCCATCCGCTTCCGCGCTCCGGCCGGCACCACCGAATGGGACGACCTGGTACATGGGCACATCAGCTTCCCCAACCAGGACGTCGACGACTTCATCATCCTGCGCTCCGACGGCACGCCGGTGTACAACATGGCCGTGGTGTCCGACGATATCGCCATGCGCATCAGCCTCGTTATGCGCGGCGACGATCACATCTCGAACACTCCGAAGCAGATCATGCTCTACCGCGCCCTGGGCGCGACGCTGCCCACGTTCGCCCACCTTCCGATGATCCACGGGATGGACGGGAAGAAGTTGAGCAAGCGCCACGGCGCCACGGCGGTGGCCGATTATCAGCACCTCGGCATCCTCCCCGAGGCCATGTGCAACTTCCTGGCCCTCCTCGGCTGGTCGCCCGGCGGCGATCGCGAGATCATGACCCGGGCCGAGATGATCGAGCTCTTTTCGTCCGATGGGATGCTCCGCAAGGCGTCGATCTTCGATCCGAAGAAGCTGGAGTGGATGAACGGGCAGCACCTGAGCCGCATTCCGCTCGATCGGCTGGAACCCGTCGTCACTCCGCTGATCGTGGCCGCGGGCCTTGTTTCGACCGGCGAGCTCCAGACGCGCCACGACTGGTGGCTGCGTCTCCTCGACCTCCTGCGCGTGCGTGCGCGCACCACGCACGACATTGTCCAGCAGGCCGCGCCGTACTTCCGTGATGCCATCAACTACGATCCCGACGCGGTAGCCAGGAATTGGAAGGACGCCGTGGAGTCGGCCGACATCCTGCGGCAGGCGCGCGCCCGCCTGGCGGTCGCGGAATGGACCCCGGAGTCCCTCGAGGCCTCCCTGCGCGGACTCGCCGAGCAACGAGGGGTGGCGGGCGGCAAAATCTTCCAGCCCCTCCGCGTCGCTTTGACAGGTCTGGCGGTGAGCCCCGGCATTTTCGACGTGCTGCTCGCCCTGCGGCGCGAAAAATCGCTCGATCGTATGGACGCGGCAGTGCGCTATCTCGAGGCCTCGGATGGCCAAAACGTGCGCGGTTGACGCGGTGGTCAGTCCGAAGGCAAGCCAGCCGCCGGATCGCGCGTCCTCGATGCGGGCCGGAGCGGTTGACGCGGTCAGTGGCGTGATGCAATCTCGGGCGCTGCACCACTCGGTCTCACGCACCGGGACCTGACTGCGCGGAGTCGTGATGCCGGAGCCGCTCACGCCGCTCGAGCGGCGCGTCTACCACTACCTGATCGATTTCCTCGCGGAGAACACGTTCCAGCCGAGCGTCCGCGACATCGGCCGGCACTTCCGCATCAAGTCCACCAAATCGGTCGCCGAGATTCTCCGCTCGCTCGAGATCAAGGGATACATCGAGCGCAACGGCGCCCGGTCCCGTGGCGTGCGCATCATCGGATTCTCATCCATCGGCCAGACGCAGCCGGTTCCACTGTACGCGGCGGTGAATTCCGCCGGCCCACGCCTCACCGATGGCAATCGCGTACGGTTCATCGCCATGGATCGCGCCTTCGTGCCCAGCGACGATGCATTTTTTCTGCGGGTGGCCGATCAGGCGATGAACGCCCGCGGCATTCAGCACGGTGATCTGGTGCTGGTGAACCCGTCGGTGCGGGCCCGCGAAACTGACGCGGTGGCGGTGCGAGTGGGAGACCAGTGCCTCGTGCGGTCGCTGTCGCATCGCGGGATGCACGTCGCCCTCACAACGGCGTCGGCCGACGAGCCGGAGTGGATTGTGGGACCGAACGATGATTTCGAGGTGCTCGGGGTGGTGGCCGCGGTACTTCGCCCCTTCCACGACGAGCCGGAGGCGGCGGGCTGAGCTTGCCCGCGTGCTCGCCCGTGCAGCCCTACTGGGGCGGGCGCTCGCCCGGCGCCACCAGCGTGCGCGGATCGCCGGGGATGGAGCCGGCCACTGTCCTGCCCAGTCCCCGATGCTCCCGATCCTTGCGCTCGCGGATCGCATTCACCGCTGCCCGGAATTGCGCCTCGGTGAGCGCCGCCTGCGCGTGATACTGAATGTCGGAATGCATGAATGCCATCTCGCGATCCCGATCCATGGCGATCGGATTCCCCTGTGCCCGATTCAGCGGCAGGAGCGCGAGCAGCGCGGTGGGAATGGAGAAGCTTCCGAGGTGAATGTACTTCTGATCGATCCCGTATTTCTTTCCGTTCCGTTCCACCGTCCAGTCGCCGCGCTCGAACTTGTTAGGCGTGTGGGTGTTCGCCGCGAGGGAATCCGCTGTCCGTCGCAGCGTCGTTACCAGCGCACTGTCGAGACGCTCCTCGTCCGTCTTGGGCGCGTACACCAGCGGGGGCGCCTCGACCCAGACGCGAGGATCCACGTAGGTCGGCTGCGCACCACGCGATGGCCCGGTGCCGCCGGCCAGCGCGCCCGGCGGACCGCTGCCCGACAGCGATGAGGGAACGGGCGCCCCTGGTTTCGCCGGCTCCGGAATGCTGGCAGGAACCTCCGTGGGGGCAACCAACGGAGGGGGCTCCTGCGCCGCCGGTCGCGCCGAAGGCTGGCCGGGGCGTGCCGGCGCGACCGCGGAGTTCGCCGCCGGTGCGGTGGTCACGAATTCGACCCGCTCCCCGGTTCGCGGGGTGGTCTCGCGCGGCGTGAGCAGTCGCTGGAAACCGGCAGGCACCAGCAGGGCGTTCCACAGGGCGACTCCGAGCACCACGTGCAGCACCAGCGAAATCGCCGTCGGCGACACCAATCGCCGCTTCGGTGGTTCGGCGCTTGCTTCGAGCTGGGCGTTTCGTGCGAGTCGGAGCTGCATTCTCATCCGTGAATATGCTCTCGACGCCAGGAAGGAACCCCCGTCGCCGGACGGCGGATCTCTAGCTACCCCGCAGTAATCTACTGGTTGCGACACAGCTCCGCTGCACGCGGAGCGCTGTCGGTCGGAACCTGCCGCTGCATAGTCAGGCACCGTGGACAGTGCCCATAGTCAGACACATTTCGCTCCGCGCACCCCACGTCGCGTGCCCTGCAAGATGCTAGCCCGCACTCCGCACCGGATTGCGCACCCTGCCAACCCCGACGATCTCGACTTCCACCACGTCGCCTGGTTGCAGCCTGGAGATTCCGGCCGGCGTGCCGGTTGCCACCACGTCGCCGGGCTCGAGCGTCATGACGTGCGAGATGTACGACAACAGTAGCGGAATGGGGAACACCATTTCGTCGCTCGTCGCGTGCTGTCGGACCTCATCATTCACTTTGCCGACGAGCTCCAGGGCGCCGAGGTCCACCTTTCCCTCGAACACGTCACCGATCGGACAGAACGTGTCGAATCCCTTCGCACGCGTCCATTGGCCGTCCTTTCGCTGCAGATCCCTGGCGGTGACGTCGTTGAGTGCAGCGACACCACGGATTGCCTGCGTCGCCGCGTCCTCGTTCGCGTTTCTGAGGCGTTTGCCGATGATGATCCCGATCTCGGCTTCGTGATCCACCTGTGTCGACTGCGGCGGCAGCTCGATGTAATCGCCGTCTGCGATGATACTCGACGGCGGCTTGAGGAAGATCAGCGGTTCACTGGGAACGTCATTGCCGAGCTCTTTGGCGTGTTCGAGGTAGTTCCGGCCGACGCAGACGATTTTCGAGGGACGGGGAAGCATGGGATGGATCGGTTCTCAGACGAAGTGAGTTATCAGCTACAGGGGTTCCGCGTCCAGCGATCATCGGTGGTCGGCGGCGCGCGAACACGACCATCGAGTCTCGCCCGGTTCCGCGTGCGCGCCGTGGGAGGGAACCATGGGTGGGTGGGCGAATCTAGCGCACGGTGAGGGCGGTGGGCGACACGTGGGCGAACAACTTCGCGATCTCGCGTCGCACCTCATCCCACGGGCCCACGACGCGGCGGGCGGGCGGGAGGCCGTCCACCAACGACGCGCCATACGACCGGGTGAAGACCCGCGGATCCATCAGCACCACGGCGCCGTAGTCCTCAGTCGTCCGGATGAGGCGTCCGAAGCCCTGCTTGAGTTTGAGGGCCGCGTCCGGAAGAAGGTAGTCGAGGAAGGCATTCCCACCCCGCGCCTCCACCGCCTCGCTTCGCGCGGCGGTGAGCGGCTCGGTGGGAACGCGAAACGGAAGTTTCGCAAGCACGAGCACCCGCAGCGGCTGTCCGGGCACATCCACCCCCTCCCAGAAACTCGCCGTGCCGAGCAGCACGCCGCGCCCCGTCTCCCGGAATCGGCGCAACAACACATCGCGCCCTTCGTCCCCATGCACCAGCAGGGGCCATCGCCGGTCGATCCCGCGGGCACGCAGCGCCTCGGCCACCAGACGCACGTCCCGATGACTCGTGAACAGCGCGAACACGCCGCCGTCCGCCATTTCGACCAGTTCGGCCACCGCCGACGAGACGGCGTCCAGGTGCGCGCGCGGATCGTCGTTAGGCGCCGGAAAATCGATCGGGATCCCCAGCACCGACTGAGAGTAGAAGTCGAACGGCGACCGGAACACGCCGCACTCGGGCTCCACATCGGGCTCGTCCAGCCCCAGCCGCCCCCGCAGAAAGTCGAAACGCCCCTCGGCGGCAAGCGTGGCGCTGGTCACCACGCCCGTCTCGAGACGCCGGAACAGGTCGTCGCGCAGAATCGGCGCCAGGTCCAGCGGCACCGACGTCACCGCCAGATTGCGGTCCCGTCCGCGGATTTCCATCCAGCGCACGGCCGGCGGTGCGTCGGGAGAGGGCGAGAGGCCCGATCGCAGTGCGTCGCCCGCGGCCTGGAGCCGGCGCGTCACGCCGCGCACCTCTCCGATCAGCGCGGCGACCTGCTCGGCGGCAAGCGGGTCCTGCTCGAGCCGCTCTCGCACCAGGCGCAGTCCATCGGCCAGCAGCGCCAATTCCCCCACCAGATCGTCGAGCGCGGCCCGCAGCCCGCCACGCCACGCGGGGTGTTCGCCAAAGGCGTCGTCCACCCGAAGGACCGGCTGCGAGGCTTCCACCAGCACGGTGTCGAGCAGGTCGAACACCAGCCCCCCTTTCGCAGCTGCCGCGCGGACCGAGGAGAAGAGGCGCGCATGCACCAGGTCGAGGCTCGCCACGCTCAGCAGATCCTTCCGCCCCTCGAGCCTGGCGGCCAGCGTCGGAAGGAGCCCCTTGCCGCGGCGCTCCAGGCGGGTGAGCAACCGATCGAGGCCCCTCCGGGAGATCGATGCCCCCAGGTGGGCGGCCGCCGCGTCCTCCAGATGGTGCCCTTCGTCGATCACCAGACGCCGGTAGGGGGGAAGGACCGCGGCGTCCTCCCAGTTCTGGGTGCTTCGACGCACCGCCAGATCGGCGAGCAGCAGGTGATGATTCACCACGATGACGTCGGCCTGCGCCGCCTCACGCCGGGCCGCATAGAGAAAGCAGCGGTCGAAATGCGGGCACTTGAGCCGCAGGCAGAGGTCGGATTCCGCCGCCACCTCGTCCCACACCTCGTCGCGAGGCTCGACCGGCAGGTCGCTGCGCGTTCCGTCGCGCGTGCGCGCCGCCCACGCCGAGAGCATCTCGAGATCGCCCTCCGCGTCGGCATCGAACAGGGTGGTGCCGGCCGACCGGGCCTGGTCGAGCCGATGGAGGCAGAGGTAGTTCCGCCATCCCTTGAGCAGCGCGAATCGCACCGGTTGGTCCCGCAGCGCCTGCGCGAGAAACGGGAGGTCCTTGCCGACCAGCTGCTCCTGGAGGTTGATGGTGTTGGTGGAGACGATGGTACGCTCCCCGTTGGCGGCCGCCCAGCGCAGCGCCGGAAGCAGATAGCCTAACGACTTGCCGATCCCGGTACCGGCTTCGAGGAGTCCGATGCCGCCACCGTTGTACAGCCGGGCCACCGATCGCGCGTAGGCACGCTGCCCCGGACGGTCCTCGTAGCGCGCGTGGAGGCGGGCGATGTCGCCGTCCGGACCGAGTTCGGCTTCGATCTCCGCCAGATCGACCCGAATCACTGGTCGGACCCGCGGCACCTCCACCACCACGTAGAGATCGGTCGCGTCGTTGTTGGTGATGGCGAAGCCCACGCCCTGGTCGTGCATCCGCGCCGCGATCTCCAGATCCGGATCCGACGGCTCCAGGATTCCCGAGGGATGGTTGTGGAGCAGCAGTTCGCCGCGCTGGGCGAACCCGGGGAGTGCGAGCACGCCGCGCACATCGCCCCTGGAAACCACCCGTGCGGTGACCACGCTGCCGTCCGCGTCGGCCGTGCAGACGAAACACACTTCCCTGCCGCCGGCCAGGCTGATCGCCGTGCGGATCCCCGCCGCGGCGCTGGCCGCAATGCGCGCCGACACGCCCTAGGTCTTCAGCGGTTTCTTCTTCGCCGCCGGGAAGAGCACGTTGTTCAGAATCAGGCGATAGCCGGGCGAGGTCGGGAAGAGCGACAGATCGGTGGGCGCGGCACCGATGTTGTGCTGCGGCGATTCGGGATCATGCCCGCCAAGGAATGTCCACGAGCCCTTCCCGTAGTCGCCGTGGATGTACTTGACCCACGGCGCGCCCTCTTCGCTCGCGAGAACCGTAACGCCGGGCTTGAGAGTCGCCTTGGTGAAGCTGGTTGTTACGCCGTAGAAGTCGGGGATCACCGTGCGATGATCCTGCACCAGCATGCTCGGCACGGGGTCGAATTTGGCCGAGAACGAAAACAGCGTGAATTGGCCAAGCGCCTGGCGGCGGCCAGGTACGTTCACCTGATGGCCGTCGATGTCGCTCATCGAGTTCACGAAGGCCGACTGCTCCAGATGCACATTCTGGAACGCGAACGAGCGGTCCCAGTCGAGCATGGCGTCGGCGTTCTCGTCCATCGGTGTGCCATCGGCGTACGCGGCGGCGATGTCGGTCTTGTCGGCCGCGATGGCGAGCGCCAGCGTCTCGGTGGCGCCGCACATGGCGAACAGGAACCCGCCGCGTTCCACATACTGCCGGATCTTCTCGGCCACCGCCTTCTTCAGCGCCGGAATGTTCGCGAACCCCAGCCGCTTGGCGGCAGCCAGGTTCCAGTCGCGCTGCTCGACGAACCACGGCACATCGCGATACGTCAGATACAACTTGTTCAACTGCCCGGTGAAGTCCTCGTGGTGCAGATGCAGCCAGTCGTACTTCACCAGGTCGCCGTTCATGACCTCGTCGTCCCAGACGGCCGTGTATTCGATTCCGGCGTACTTGAGCGCGAGGGTGACCGCATCGTCCCACGGCGGCGCCTTCGGCGGCGTGTAGATGGCGATCCTGGGCGCTCGCTCGAGCGAGATCGCGTCCATGTTGTTTTCGGCGATCTCGGCGCGGATCGACGCGAGCGCGGCATCGTTTACCGCCTCGAAGACGATCCCGTCGAGCGACGCGCGCCGACGCAGCTCCGGCAGATCGGGAAGGAGAAACGATCCGCCGCGGTAGTTCAGAAACCACTCCGCCTTGATCCCGTCGCGCAGGGCATTGTACGTCAGTCCGTACGCCTTGAGATCGTTGGTCTGCGAGTCGTCCATCGGGACGAGCAAGTGTTGTGCGTGCCCGGCCACCGGCAGGCCGACCGCCAGCATGAGCGCGAGCGCGGCGATTGACGAGCGTCGCGGACGGGGCCGGGGTGTCGCGACCGGCGAAAGCTGGCGTCCAGATGAAGGAATCATCGAAGCGGAGGAATGGCGCCCTTCGCGAGCTCCAGCTCGCGCCGGGCCTGCGGGACGAGGGCGCTTTGCGGATACGTCAGTATAAGATGCTCGAGGCGCGTGACCGCGTCAGCATTGTCGCCGTGGCGGCGGAGCGTGCGGGCCCACTCGAGGTCGGCTTCGGCGGCCTCCGGTGCCTGCGCGTACTGCTCGATGAGCATCTTCCAGATGCCGGGACTCCGCAGTGAATCGGGCGTGCTCCGATACAGCCGTGCCGCGACCCCCAGCATGAATGGGGCGGCATCGGTGAGCGTCGCGGCTGTCGCCTCGAATGCGGCGGCGGCTCGCGCCGTGTCGCCGCGGGCCAGCGCCAGAAAGGCCTGGCCCGCGTTCACGGACGTATCGGCGCGGGTTCGCGTCAACAGGGCCATGGCGAGCACCGCGTCCCGCGAGGTCTCGTCGAAATGGCGGAGGCCCGAGCGCGCCGTCTTGAGATCGCCCTCGTAAAGCGCAAACCACGAGGCCAGTTCGTCATCGGGACCGGCACTCGAGGCGGAGCGTGCCAGAGTGGTCCTGGCCTGCTCCACGTCACCGCTGCGGATCCAGCCCCATGCGACCGCTCGAATCGCTTCGTCGCGCGATGCGGAATCGAGCACGGAGGCGTTTGCACCAAGGAGACTGTCGGCCATGGTGGGGCGTCCCATGTCACTCAACGCACGCACGCGCAGCAGCACCATCCGCGTCGCGACCGACGAGTCGGCGGTGGTCGGGTGTGCGTCCAGAATCTCCACCGCGGAGGCGGGCTCACCGCCCCGGAGTGCGGCCGTCGCGGCGTTGACCACGAGTTTGTCGCCCGGCGCGCCGTGATCGAGCACCGCCACGTACGCGTCGCGCGCCGCGAGCCACGCGTCCTGCTGCGAGGCATCGGCGGCGAACTCGAGCCACGCGGCGACCGCGGAATCGCTCGCGGGGAGCACGCTCAGGGCCCGCCAGGCCTCGCTGGCGGAGCGCCAGCGCAACTCGAGTCCCGCGAGTATTCGACGCACGTGGATCTCGACCGGGGGGCCTCGCAGCACCGTGCGCACCGAGTCGCGCGCCGCGGGCGGCGCCTGGCTCAGGACGTACACCGCCGCCTGTTCGAGGTACGGCAGCGACACCATGGCTTCACGCCAGCTTCGCGCCGACGCATCCCACATCCCGAGTGTGGCACGCATCTCCGCCAGCTCGGCGGCGATTTCACGCGTGCCGCCTAACGCCAAGGTCGCGGCGGTGAGGACGGTATCGGCGGCGGCCGGCCGGCCGGCCTGGAGCAGCAGGTGCGCGTACTGGCGATAAGGCGCGGCATCCCCGGGCGCGGCGGCCGTCCATTGCGAGAACGCCGCCGACGCCGCGTCGAACCGCTCCGCCGAGGTCAGCGTGCGCAGCTGCGCGTCGCGCGCCACCGGATCGCGCGGGCGAAGCCGCAGTACGCTGTCCAGCACCACCAACAGGGTGTCGCCGCGACCGAGCTCCGACGCACATCGTTCGAGGCCGAGCAGGGCCCCGGCGACATCACCCTCGCCGAGTGCCTGCCGATAAAGCGGGAACGCGTCGCCGCACTTTCCCGCCTGCTCCAGGTTCAGCGCCTGCGGAAGCGATCCAGCCTGAGCGGTGACGGCGCACGGCACCAGCCAGAGCAGCACCGACAGCACGATGGTGCATCTACGGCCGCTCGCCATTGATCTTCTTGAAATACTCCAGGACCAACCGGCGCTCCTCCGGAGTCAGTCCGCGCAGGTCGTTCCAGGTGGGCGGCTGGAATCGCGATGCCGAGCGACCCGCCGCCGTGCTGGTCTGCGGCGTGAAAACTTCCGTGCCGGTCCACGCCTTGGCTTCCCGCTTTCCGGTGTCCTCTCGCTGGTCGTCCTCGAGCAGCCGGCCCGCATCGAGCATCTTGCGGAACAGACGCTCCTGTCGGGCCACCACATTCGGGTCCACCTGGGCCGCTTCCAGCGCCTGCGCGATCTGGCGCGCCTCCTTCGCCAGTTCCTCGGCGCGCCCTGTCGCATCCTGATCGGCCACGTCGTCGAGCTTCGCGGCCACCTCCCGCTGGTCGCGCGCCAGCTGGCGCGACATCTGCTGCCCCTTGGCGTCGAGTTGCGCCCCGGTCCGCGGCAGCAGGTCCTGAACGGAGGAGTTCAGCGACGATTGCTGCTGCGCCATCTGCTGCAGCTGCTGCAGCATCTCGGCAAATCCCGACGCGGAATTGGCGTTCTGCGCTCGCTCGCGGTCGCGCACGAGCGACGCCGCCGCCTGATTGAGCGACTCCGAAGCGTCCCGCATGGCGCTCGCGACCTGCGAGCCGTCGGACGACGCCTGCGTCTGGCGTGTGGCTTCCTCGACCGATTTTCGCGCGTCCGACACCATCCGCAGCGAACGTTGGGACAGGAGCGATGATTTCTGCGCCGCGTCCTGGAGCCGCTGCGCCGACTTGTCCACACCCTGCTGCAGGGTCCCCTGCTCGGCGCGCAGATCCTGCGGCGTCGCGCCTTGGCGCGCCTTCTGTTCCAGCGCATCCTGCGTGCGCGCCAGCTCGATCATTTCCTGAATCGAACGGTCGAGCTCCGTGGTCAGCTCCTGCTTCCACTCGCTCACCTGCTGCTCGCGCGCCTTGGCGAGCTGGTTGGCAGCCTCCTCCATCGCCTGCGCTGCCTGACGAGCGGCCCCTTCGCTGCTCTGCTTGTCGCCGCCCTTGTCCGCCCCGCTCTGCTGTCCGGGGCGCTGCCCGGCCTGCGAGCTATTGCCCGACTGGGCACCCTGCTGTTGGCCGCTCTGCTGTTGGCCGCTCTGCTGTTGGCCGCTCTGCTGCTGGCCGCTCTGCTGCTGGCCGCTCTGCTGTTGGCCGCTCTGCTGTTGGCCGCTCTGCTGCTTGCCGCTCTGCTGCTGACCACTCTGCTGTTGGCCGCTCTGCTGCTGGCCATTCTGCTGCTGGCCATTCTGCTGCTGGCCGCTCTGCTGCTGGCCGTTCTGCTGCGGACGCTGCGGCACGTCGTTGGGCCGCTGGGTGGCTGACTGCTGCGCCGCGCGGTCTAGCGCCTGGGCCGATTCCTGCGCCCGGCGCTGTGCCTCCGCGGCCCGCTCGGCGCCGCTCTGGGCATTCTGTTGCTGGAGCCGCTGCTGGAGTGACTTCACTTCGTCCGCCAGATCCCGCGAGCGATCGGCGAGCTTCTTCGCCTCGCTCTGGGCGTCTCCCTGCCGCTGCTGCGCGTCGGCGCGCGCCAACGAATCGGCGAGCTGGCGTTCGCGCTTTGCCAGGTCGTTGGCATCATCCTTGAGCGTCGCCATGCTGCCTTCCAGCGCCGCGCGTTTCAGCATCTCCACGCTCTTCTCGAGTTGTTCCCGGAGCCGCTGCTGCTGCTGCGCCAGGTCCGCCAATGCCTTCCGCGCGTCTTCGGCCGACAGCTTCTGCGATGCCTGCTCCAGCTTCTTGAGCTGCTCCGCCAACTCCGGCGTCAGGGCTTCGTTCAAGAGCTGCTGCGCTTCCCGCAGCCGGGCCTGCAAACCGCTGTCGAGCGCCCCCGCCTGCCGAAGCTGCTGCTCGAGCTGCTGGGCGGCACGCTGGAGCTGCTGGACGCGATTCGTCAGATCGCGCTGCTCCTTGGCGTACGCCTTGGCCTCCTCCGAAGCCTGATAACTCATCGCGCTCTGCCCGCGCGCGTTGGTTGCGCTGCTGGTCTCGCGATCGCGGCGGCGCGACGCGTCGCTGGTGCGCTGCTGGAGTTGCTTCTCGGCTGCTGCCGTGGCGGCCGCGCGCTCCACTGTCGAGTCACCAGCTGCCCGCGCCGCCTCCCGCTGTTCGCTCAGTGTTGGGAGGCGCAACACCAATTCGCGGCTTTCTCCCTTGAGATGCCACGGCGAGCCGTCGAAAGCCGACACCACCACGTGCATGGCGTCGCCGGGTGTCAGCGCCGACGTAATGAGGGCAGTCTCCCCCGCCCATTGGGGCTGATTCGCCACATCCACCGAACGGCCGGACCACGGTCGCACGGCGCCTCGCGCCGTGACGATCCACGACCGCAAATCGATCGAGTGGATCCCGTGGTCGTCGGTTGCCAGGACAGATACCGTGACCGTATCGCCGGCCATCACGGTCGTGTCTCCCGACGGAGCGAGGATCTCCACGCGTGGAGCCGAATCGGGAAGCACTTCGAGATCGAGCGGCGGCGGTACGTCGGCAATCGGACCACCCGCGCCGACGGCATGCCATTCGTACCTGCCGCTCGCCGCAGCCGACATGCGACCGGAGAAGTGCCGGGTCTCGGCCCGCATCGCAACCGTGTCGCGGCCGTTTACGAGTCGCACGTCGCGCAGTTCGGTGGATGATTGGCCGTCGAACGACAGCACGGTGCCCTGAGGCACCCGTGCGGGCTCGCCGAGGGGAATGGTCTCTTCACGCCGGTCGAGATACGCCGGGAACTGCGCGCGGATGGTCACGTCGCCAACGAACGGCCGTTCCACGACACGCACCACGGCGGTATCGCTCACGGCGCGGCCGTCGGTGGCAAACAGCGCCACGTCGGCATCCACCGGATCGAGTCGCACCGTGGCACTGCCGTCGCGCACCGGGAAGTGCGACTCGCGCCACGACGCGCCCGTGATGCGATACGCGACCGACACCTCGCGACGTCCGGGCGCACGCACTTCGAACGACACGCGTTCTCCCCGCAGCACTGCCCGCGGCACCCGGTCCAGTCGAACTCCATCGAGGAGCGTTCCCCGCCAGGCGCGGAGTGGATGGACCAGCGCTGCCCAGCCATCCGTGGCCGTCGTCGCGCCGGCCACGAGCATTACGGCGCCTGCAACCGCCGCCGCGCTTCCCGCCATGACCCGCCGGCGCATCCGTTGGCGCATCCGGGGTGCCAACGCGCCGCCGCTCAGCGACGACAGCCGGTCAGCCATCCGTTCGGCGTTGAGACGTCCCAGGGCGCCCGAGTCGGCGACTTCAAGCGCGCCGCGCAGGGCGCCGTCGCGCAGCGTGCGCTCGTGCTCTACCGCGCGTGCGACCCCGCCGACGGACCCATCGCGCGCCAGACGACGTCGCGCGAATCGGACACCTGTTGCCAACACCAGGCCAATCACCAGCCACAGCAAGTACGGCACCGGCCGCGGAAGCACCAGCCATCGCGCTCCGGCCAGCAGGAGCGCCGAGAGTGCGACCAGGACCGCTACTGTGCCGGTCAGTACCGTGGCGACGGCGGCGGCCGACAGCCAGGTGACCCGGCGTCGCTCTCGTTCGAGGAGATCGCGAAGACTCATGATGTGGGCCGGCTGGTCACGGCGTAGACGAACAGGTTGACTCCCATGCGCAGCGCCGCTTCATGCAGCGCGGGAGGATCGTTGTACGTGCCGGGGTCCTCCCATCCATTCCCCAGATCGCTCGAGTAGCTGTAGTACACGGCGAGCCGATCTCCAATGAAGATGCCGAAGCCGCGTGCCGGCGCTCCATCGTGCTCGTGGATCTTCGGAATACCCTTGGGGAAATCGTAGACGATGTGATAGATGGGATGGGTCAGCGGCACGTCCACGAGCGGCCGGTTGGGGAACACGCGACCGATCTCCTTCCGGAAGCTCTCGTCCAATCCATAATTGTCGTCGACGTGCAGGAAACCGCCGCGCAGCAGGTAGTCCCGCAGGCGCACGACCTCTTCGTCGGAGAACCGGATGGTTCCGTGTCCGGTGACGTGCAGGAATGGAAAGTCCCACAGGCGTTCGTCCATGAGCGTGACGCGCGCTTCCGTATTCTCCACCCGCAGCGTCGTTCGCTCGTTGATCGCCTTCAGCAGATTGGGGAGGCTGGAGGGATTGGCGTACCAGTCTCCGCCGCCGCCGTACTGAAGCCGCGCGATCGTCATCCGCGGAGCCGACGCGAGACCGGCGTGCCCATGTTCCAGGGAGGCCGCCGGCGCGCGAGTTGTGCGCACCGGGAGGGTGGTGCCCGGCGGCGCGAACACGAACGCCAGCAGCGCCGCGGCGATCCCGGGAGCTTTCATGCGCCGTGAGCCAGCCGGTACGCCAGATTCCGGGCGACGCCATGCTCACGCGCCAGCGCGCTCATGATCTCGCGCGCGCTGGCGCCGTTCTCCTGCATGGCACGCACACGTTCACGGAGCATCGTTTCGTCGGCCACTTCCTCGGGACGTCCCGCGCACACGATCACGACTTCGCCGCGTGGGGGCGACGAAGCGTAGTACGCTGCGAGCGAGGACACCGTTCCGCGCCGGAAGTCTTCGAATCGTTTGGTCACCTCGCGCGCGACTACCGCTTCCCGGTCGCCGCACCCGACTCCGGCAAGGTCCCGGAGCGTACGCGCGAGCCTCCCGGGAGACTCGTAAAGTACGCTCGTGTGCGGCATTGTGCTAAGCGCGTGCAGCGCCGCCGCGCGCTCCTTTCCGGAACGGGGGAGGAAGCCGAGGAAGGTGAATCGGTTCGTGTCCACGCCTGCCGCGGAGAGGGCCGCGGTGACCGCGCTCGCCCCAGGGACGGGGACGACGCGCCGTCCAGCCTCCCAGACGGCACGCACCAGGCGGCCACCGGGATCGGAAATGAGCGGCGTGCCCGCGTCCGACACCAGCGCGACCGCCTCGTCTCGTGCCAGGCGCTGCAGCACGCCGCCAATCGAACGCGCCTCGTTGTGCTCGTGCAGGGACCGCATGGACGCTCGGATGCCGAAGTGATCGAGCAGAATCCGCGTTGTTCGGGTATCCTCTGCCAGTATCAGGTGGACGCCGCGCAGCACGTCGAGGGCACGCAACGTGACGTCGCCGAGGTTGCCGATCGGCGTGGCAACGACGTACAGAATGCCGCCCGCGACGACGGTGTCCATGCCGCCCCGCCAGGGGTTAGGCGGCGTGCTTGCGAAACTTCTCCTCGAGCACGGGACGTGGGACGGCACCCACGACCTGATCGACCAGGAGCCCGTCCTTGAAGAACAGCACCATCGGGATGGACCGAACGTTGAACCGGGTCGGCGTCCGCATGTTCGCATCAACGTCCATCTTGGCGACCTTCGCCTTGCCGGCGTATTCGACGGCCAGCTGGTCAAGAATTGGGGCGATGAGGCGACATGGACCGCACCACCCAGCCCAGAAGTCCACGACCGCCAGTCCGGTGTGCTTCTCGATTTCCAGTTCAAACGTCTGATCGGTTACCGCGACCGCAGTGGACATGTTCGGTTGGCCTCCCTGGGCCTTCGCGTCACCATGGACGCAGGCTAGCTTGTGCGCGCACCGCCTCTCGGAGCGCCTGTTCGATGGAGGACCCCCGCACCCGCGCCACGCGCATCGCGCACGTCGGAATCGCCGTCCGGTCCCTGGCCGACGCGGTGCCCTTCTACCGCGACATTCTGGGGTTGCCGGAACAGGCGCTGGCCGATGCTGACAGCGCACGCATTGCGGGCTTCACCGCCGATCGGTCGCTCGTCGAGCTGCTCGAGGCACAAGAGCCTGAGTCGCCCATCGGGCGGTTCCTCGCCAGACGCGGACCCGGAATCCACCACATCTGCTTCGCGGTGGATGACCTCGACGCCACCCTGCAGCGCTGTCGTGACGCCGGCCTGCGTGTGATCGATGAACACCCACGAACGGGAGCGGAGGGGAAACGAATCGCGTTTCTCCACCCCTCGTCGACGTCGGGAATCCTTGTCGAACTGTCCGAGTACTAATCTCGCCGCAGGCAACGCGGTTCCGCTATGCGCGGATCACGAGCAGAAATCGCGGATGGCGTTGAAGTCCTTCTCGAGAACGCTCATGTAGTAGCGATCCGATGGACCCTTGTACGTAACGAACGACACTGTCCGGGACTTGGCACCGCGCACCAGCGTGACTCGCACCTGGTGCTCGCCCGTCGGGGCGGGTCCCTCGTCGACCACCTGGTAGCGATCGTGCGCAAAGCAACTCTGCATCAGGATGAGCCGCTTATCGAGGTCCGATCGGTCGATCTGGTCCCGCGCCGGTCCCTGAGACGTGCCCCACACGGTCGACATGGCTTGCAGGTCCTGCGACTCCACGGCGTTCAGGAACACGATCACCGCCTGCCGTGGCGCCACCGCGCCGGTCATCGACACACCGGGGCCGGGATTTCGACCGCACCCGCACGCCAGCAAGGCAAGCAATACCCACTTTCTCACGGACTGCTCCGAGCGAGATTACCAGCGAACGTAATGACCCCGGTTGCGACGAGCAACGTCCCGTCGGGCAACAGCCGGGGACGCGCCACGCGAGACGATTCCTGACCGTGCCAATTCCCCGTCAGCGGCTGTACATCAACGTCGATCACATCGCTACGATCCGCGAGGCGCGTCATGGTGCGGAACCCGATCCGGTTTCCGCCGCGCTGGAGTGCGAGGCTGCCGGCGCCGACGGGATCACCGCGCACCTCCGAGAAGACCGCCGGCACATCCAGGACGGCGACGTCGAGCGGCTGGCGCGCACCATTCGGACGGTGTTCAATCTGGAGATGGCCTGCGTGGACGAAATGCTGGGCATCGGCGGACGCCTCCGGCCGTATCAGGTGACCCTGGTGCCGGAACGGAGGGAAGAGCTGACGACCGAGGGAGGGCTCGATGTGGGACGGGATCACCAGGGTGCGCTTACCCGAGCCGTCGAACAGCTGCGCGCCGCGTCCGTTCGCGTCAGCCTCTTCATCGATCCGGACGCGGACGCCGTGACCCGCTCTCGGGACCTTGGCGCAGACGCCGTCGAGCTTCACACCGGGCGTTACGCGGAGGCGCCCGACGACCCGTCCAGGATCGCGGCAATCCGGAAGGCGGCGGCCCACGGGGTGGGTCTTGGCCTGCACGTCCATGCCGGCCATGGCCTTACCTTGCGAAACGTCGGGCGGGTGGCAGCCGTCCCTGAGATCGAGGAACTCAACATCGGACATTCCATCGTGAGCCGTGCCGTGTTCGCAGGGATCGGAAGCGCCGTCCGTGAGATGCTCACCGCGATGCGTCACGCGCGGGGCGGGGCGTAGTCGCCTGCCCACGGATATCCCAGCCGCCATCCGCTCATGACTCACTCCCCGGATCTGCTGCGATTCTTCCATGCCGAGGCCGACGAGTACCTGGAGGCCATTCAGGGAGAGCTCGCCCGGCACGACAGCGAGCCCGACGCCGGGGCTTTCGTGGCCGCTGCGCGGGCGCTAAGAGGCAGCGCTACCATGGCCCGCGTGCCGCGCGTAGGAGAGCTGGCGTTCGTGCTGGAGCGGATCGGCAACGAGCTTCGGGATGGCGGACTGTCCTGGTCGCTGGGCCTGCTGGACGACCTGCGCGACGCGGTTGAAGACCTGCGGGCATTGATCACGGCCGCCTCGAGCTGGACCGCGGCCGACGATCAGCGCGCCAGTCGCCGCATCACCGCCCTGCGACGGCACGTGCCTAACGAAGGAGCGCGGCCGACACCCCCGGCGCCGGCCGCGACCACCGCGCCGGTGTATGTCGCGCTGCAGATCGCCGCCATCGCCACCGATCTGGACGCGTTCGTCGCCGATTCCAGCAACCGGGCGCTGCTGGACGACGTCGTGAGCCGCGTCCGCAGCCTGCGCGGCATCGCCGGCGTGGCGGATCACGCGCCGCTGGGCGATGTCGCGGACAGCGTCGAGACCGGACTCCGCTCGCTGTCTCCCGACGCACCGCTGACCGAGACCGAAGGGGAGCTCTTTCGCGCGGCCGCTGCCCTGCTCCGGCGCGCCTCCGCCGACCTGCGCGCCCGCGGCCGCATCAACCTGGCCAGCGGCGAGATCGCGCGATTCGCGCGCGCCTCGGCTGCTCGCGATACCCGCCTGGAATCCGAGCCTCCGGTGGTGCCGATCGACCAGCTGTTCTATTCCGACACCGGACCGCACGTTGTCGAGCGCGGGACTGCGAGCGCCCCCGACGCGCGCTTTCGCGAGGAAGGCACGACGCGCGCCGAGCACCTTCGCCGACTCGTGGCCGACGCGCGGGTCGCCGTCGACCCCATCACTCGCGAACGCGTTCGTCGGGATCTCCGCCTCAACCTGGACCGGATGGAACGATTCGCCGCCGGGTTCGATGCGCCGCAGGCCGCTGCGTTCTTCGGGGACGCCGGACGTCGATCGGATCCGCTCGACGTCGAAGGGCTGAATGCGGTCGATGCCGCAGCACAGATCCTGCTTCTGCCGGGCGTCCCGGTTGCGGAGATCGAACAGCGGGTGGCACTGCTGTCGCGGTCTCGGCGCGTGACGCCGGCGGCACAGCCCGCGGTGCGCTCCGGGGTCGCTCCCTCGGAACCGGCGGCCGCCCGGGTTCCGCTGGGGGCGAAGGTCCCATCACCGAATCGCGGCGCCTCGGGTCAGGCGCTCCAGGCACTCCTGCAGACGGGCCTCGCGGGGTTGCGGTCGCTCGAGGACGAGCCGCTCAGCCCACCGGCGCGCCTCGAGAGCGACGACATCGTCCCGATCGACACCCTGCTCTATCGTGGCCGGTCGGCGCTGGACCGTGCGATCGAAGTGCGCGACGCCATGCGCGAGCGGGGGGCAGCGGATGAGGAGTCGCTGAAGGAGTTGTACGACCTGCTCGACCTCGCGCGCGCGGAGTAGGGTCGATGCGCATCGGATGGCGCGGCGCTTTAGGCATGGCCCTCAGCGTCGCGCTCCTCTACTGGACCCTGCACGACGTGTCGCTGGCGCGGGTCTGGCAGATCCTGCGCGGCGCCAATGTGTACCTGCTGCTGGCCGCGGTCGCCGTCGCCACCACGGCCTTTCCGATCCGCGCGTGGCGATGGAGATACATCCTCCATCCGGTGGCGCCCGATGTGTCATATGGCGCGCTCTGGCGATCGACGGCGATCGGGATGATGGTCAACAACGTCGTTCCGGCCAGGGCCGGGGAGCTGGCGCGCGCCTTCACGCTCACCCGCGAAACGGCGCGTGAGTCGTCGCGCGTCTCCTTTGCCGCCGCGCTCGGATCGCTGGCCGTGGATCGGATCTTCGACGGCATCGCGATACTGGCGTTCCTGCTGGTGGTGGTGGTCGCTCCCTCGTTTCCCCGCGGCACCAGGATCGGGGGGCGGCCGGCGGAGCACTGGCTCCTGCTGGGGGCGGTGGTCGCGCTGTCGGCGCTCGTCTTCATCGCCGTCATCGCCTTCTTTCCGCAGACCATGCTCCGCCTGTGGGACGCAGCGGCTGGCCGGCTGCTCCCGCGATTCGCCGAGCGCGGCCGGGGCCTGTTGCTCTCGTTCGCGTCGGGACTCGGCGTGCTTCGCGATCCGGGACGGTTCGCCATCGTGCTCGCCTGGAGCCTGGTGCAGTGGGGGGTGAACGGTGTCTCGTTCTGGCTCGCCTTTCGGGCGTTCGGCATTACCGCCCCGTTCTCGGCGGCGATCTTCATTCAGAGCCTGCTCGCCCTGGGCGTGGCCATTCCCTCGTCACCCGGGTTTTTCGGTGTCTTCGAGGCCATCTCGAAGGCCGGGTTGACCGTCTACGGCGTCGACGAAACGGTGGCCGTGAGTTTCGCGATTGGATACCACCTGCTCTCGTTCATTCCGATCACGGTAATCGGTCTCTGGTACTTCGCGGGGCTCGGATTGCACTTCCGCGACCTGAGCGCCCCCGCCGTCGAGCACTGAACCCATGGGTGCCGCGCGGCTGCTCGCCCAGGCGAAGGTCAACCTCTTTCTGCGCGTCCTGGCCCGCGACGTCACGGGCTTCCATCAGGTGGAGACGCTCTACTGCCGGCTGGCGCTCGGCGACGATGTGACGGTGCGCGCGCCGGCGCGTGACCGGTCGCTGGACTGCGACGGCGAGGGCGTTTCGCTGGAGCGACTGGGTCCGGTCGAAGACAACCTCGCGTGGCGGGCGGCATCCGCCTACCGCGAGCGCGCCGGGTGGCCAACCGGATTCGCGATCGGGATACGCAAGCGGATTCCGGTGGGCGCGGGCCTTGGTGGCGGGAGCGCCGATGCCGGCGCCGTGCTCCGGGGTCTGAATGCGCTGAATCCGCGTCCCGTGGAGCCCGAATTGCTGATTTCCCTGGCGGGCTCGTTAGGCGCCGACGTTCCCTTTCTCACACAGGACGTCTCGCCGCTGGCCCTGGGGTGGGGCCGCGGAGAGCGGCTGCTTGCCCTGCCGCCATTGACGGCGCGCCGCGGCTGGGTGTTCATGCCCTCGGTATCGGTGTCGACCCACGACGCCTACCAGTGGATCGACCAGGACCCGCAGGCGTCGCCGGCCGTCGTGCTGCCATCCCAGGCCCTCCGGTCGTGGCCGGCGGTCGCCGGTTGGGTCCACAACGACTTCGAGCGCCCGGTCGCGGGCCACGAGCCCGTCATCGCCCGACTGCTCAACACGCTGCGCAGTCGCGGTGCCGCCAGTCTCCTCGGAACCGGTTCCATCTGCCTGCTGTCGGGATCCGGCTCGGCGGTCGTCGCCCTCGCTGGAGCGCCGTCGGCCGACGGCGCTGGTCCGGCCAGCTGGCGCGTGGACGAACCGGGCGTGTCGATCATCGAAACCGCCACCGCCGAGCGCGTTGAGCCTGTAGTTCGGATCGACTAGGTTTGGGGACTCGCGATTGCCCCCTCGTCCAACGGCAGGACATCGGACTTTGGATCCGAGAATGGTGGTTCGAATCCACCGGGGGCAATGCGTTGGCGCGCGCAGGGTTACACACGAGCCCCCACCGAGGTGCCGAGTACGGTCATGGACCATCTGCCGGGCGGATTCCGCGGGTTCAAGCTCATTGCGGGAACTGCCAATGAAGGTCTGGCCCGGGAGATCGCCCGCCATCTCGGGGTCGACCTGTGCAAGGTGACGCTGACGCGGTTCGCCGACGGCGAAATCTTTGTCCGGATCGACGAGAACGTCCGTGGCGCGGACGTGTTCATCGTGCAGCCAACGAACCCGCCGGCGGAAAACGTGATGGAGTTCCTGCTCCTGATCGACGCGGCGCGCCGCGCGTCGGCCAAGCGCGTGACCGGCGTCATGCCCTACTACGGATATTCACGGCAGGACCGGAAAGACCAGCCGCGCGTGTCGATCGGGGCGAAGCTGCTGGCCAACATGATCGAGGCCGCCGGTGCCGACCGACTCCTCGGCCTCGATTTTCATCAGCATCAGTTGCAGGGGTTCTTCGACATCCCGGTCGATCATCTGTACGCCGCGCCGGTGTTCGTCTCTCACTTCAGGAAGAAGCAGTTCACCGACCTGGTGGTTGTTGCGCCCGACGTGGGCTCGGCGAAGATGGCGCGCGGCTTCGCGAAGCGACTCGACGCCTCGATCGCGCTGATCGACAAGCGGCGCCCCATGCCTAACGTGGCTGAGGTGCTCAACCTGGTGGGTGAGGTGGATGGGCGTGACTGCGTCATTCCCGATGACATGATCGATACCGCCGGCACCGTCACCGAAACGGCCCGGACACTGAAAGAGCTCGGCGCCCGCGACATCTACGTCTGCGCCACCCACGGCCTGCTCTCGGGCCCCGCAGTCCACCGTCTCTGTGAAGCGCCAATTCGCGAAGTGGTAATTACGGATTCCATCGCCGTCCCCGAATCAAAGCGGTTCTCCACGCTGACCGTCCTTTCGGTCGGCCCGCTGCTCGCCAGGGCCATCAAGAACACCCACGACGACAGGTCGCTGTCGGGCCTGTTCGAGGCGGAGGACTAGCGCCCCGCTGCATTCCTGCCAGTTGACCCGGCCGCGGCTCGCTTCGCAGCCCTCGAATTTCCAGCCAGACCCCTTACTCTTCTCAAACGCATGTCCAACGCCACCCTCTCCGCCAATCCGCGCGCCGACTCCGGCAAGGGCGCCGCACGCACTCTTCGCCAGCAGGGGCAGATTCCGGCCATCATCTACGGCCGGTCCCGACCGCCCCAATCGCTGTCGGTGAATGCCACCGATCTCGAGCGCCTCCTGGAGCGGATCGCGGCTGAGACCACCGTCATCGAGCTGACCGTCGACGGGTCGGTGGCGCGCACCTTGATCCGCGAGATCCAGCGCCATCCCATTCGCCGCGACGTGCTGCACGTCGACTTCCAGGAGCTGGTCGCGGGCGAGAAGGTCACCGTCCGCATTCCCATTGTCCTCCAGGGGATTCCAGAAGGCGTGCGGACGTCCGGCGGCATCCTGAGCCAGGTGATGCAGGAGCTCGAGTGCCACGTCGACCCGGCGCACATGCCGAGTCACATCACGGTGGACGTCACCAACGTCAGCATCGGCCATTCGGTGCACGTGGGTGAAATCATGGTGCCCGAGGGCGTGGAAGTTCTGGACGACGCCGAGGAGACGATCGCCGTGGTCGCGGCCCCCAAGGCGCAGGAGGAGACGCCGGTAGCCGGTACCGAAACCGAGGTTCCGACGGAGCCGGAGCTGATCCGCAAGCCGAAGGAAGAGGAGGAAGCCGGAGAGGAGGGGGAGGAGTAGTCGCCCCCCGATAGGTGAAACTCATCGTTGGCCTGGGGAACCCCGGTCGCTCCTACGCGCACACGCGCCACAACGTCGGCTGGTGGGTGGTGGACCATCTGGCCGACGTGTGGCATTTCGATCGGTGGCGCCGGAGTTTCAACGCCGAGATGTGCCGCGGACGCCTGGGCTCCCTCGACGTGCGGCTGCTCAAGCCGACGACGTACATGAACCTGAGCGGTGATGCCCTGGGCCCGTTTCTCCGTGACGCACGGTTATCCGCGAGCGCCGACCTCCTCGTGATCGTGGACGACGTGGCGCTTGCAGTGGGCCAGTTCAGGCTGCGCGCCCAGGGAAGCTCGGGCGGGCACAACGGACTCAAGTCCGTCGAGTCCGCGGTGGGAGGGACGCAGTATCCGCGACTGCGTGTCGGCGTCGGGCCCCCACTCCTGCGCGATCGCAGCGGAGATCTCGCCGATTACGTCCTCGATCGGATGGGGAAGCAGGAGAAGGCCATCGTGACCGACCTCCTGCCCGACATCACCGCTGCAGTCGAATGCTGGATGACCGAAGGGATCGAGAAGGCCATGAGCCGGTTCAATCGGCGCGGAGACAAGGCGAAGGAGCCGCCGCCACCCGTCGACGGCGGGTTGGAAACGCCCTGATAACCGCCGATCTAGGACGCAGCGGGATCGAGCACGCCGGGATCGTCCTCCCGCGGGTTGTTCACGCGAAGAGACACGGGCCACGCCTCCATTTCCGACGAATCGTACGACTGCAGCATGTCCTTGACGGCCGGCACCGGAGTGCGCTGATCCAGCCAGCTCCGATATCGGTTCGGGCGTATTATCACCGGCATGCGATCGTGAATCGGGGTCATGAGCGTGTTGGCGTCGGTCGTGAGAATCGTACAGCTCGCGATGCCGTCCCCGCCTTCGGTCGGACGCCAGTAGTCCCACAGGCCCGCCAGGGCAAACGGTTCCGCGCCTTTGAGCCGCACGGCGTACGGCTGCTTGCGTCGCTCGCCAGGCACCACCTGCCACTCGTAGAACACATCCGCCGGGATGAGGCATCGACGGCTGCGCATGGGCGCGCGGAAGGTCGGCCGCTCGTATGCCGTGTCGGCACGGGCATTGGCCAGTCGGTCCCCCATGCCGGGATCGGTCGCCCAGTAGGGGATGAGTCCCCAGTGCAGAAACTCGGCTCGGCGCTCGCCATTCCGCTCGCGCACGGCAAGGACGTCGGTCCCTGGGCAGATGTTGAACCGCGGCTCGAGTTGCGGAAAGGCGGCAACGCCAAATCGGTGCAGGTCCAGTCGCTCCGGTCGGGTCAAGCCAAAACGGCCGCACATGGAAAGGGCGTCGCGGGAGAGGACGCGCGTCAAGGATGCGCGCATGGTCGGCGACACGCGTCCCCGGGGCACGCGCTGCCGGCGGAACACGCGGGATGCGAGGTATTGCTGGCGGGTGTCACCGCTTCCGCCTGCCGGGCGGCCTCCCGCAACTCACTCTAACTAACTACCTTTCGCCCCTCACAACAACCGATGTGCCGGCCGACACGGCCCCCTCCTCTCACCCAGGCAACCGGCGAGAGGCGGCATCAGACCACAGGGAGGATTGCCATCGCATGACGCGCCGCTATGAAGCGGTGTACCTCTTCGACTCCGCGCTCGAAGACACCGCCATTCAGGAGAAGCTGACCCGCTTCCACGCGCTCCTCAACGCGGACGGCGAGATCACCGTCGATCACTGGGGTCGGCGACAGCTCGCCTACAAGATCGGTCCGCGGGAGACGGGCTACTACGTGGTCGCCCGATTCCAGGTCGATCCGGCCGTGCTCCCGGAATTCGAGCGCGCGATGAGGCTCGATGACGGCCTGGTGCGCTATCTCATCACTCTGTACGAGCACGAGGTGGGCGCGCCAGCGAGCCTCGCCGATGAAGACCTGGCCGCCACCCGAAGACAGGACGACGATGACGACGAGGATTGACCGATGAGACGCGCCCAGAAAAGCTGCCCATTCTGCGAGAGCCGGGTTCGGTATGTGGACTACAAGGATGATCGGACGCTGGGGCGGTTCATCACCGACCACGGGAAGATCCTTCCCAGTCGACTGAGTGGAGTCTGTGCTCGCCATCAGCGGCAGTTGTCCACGGCGATCAAGCGAGCAAGGTACCTGGCGATCATTCCGTACATCCGCGGGCACCAGGCCTGAGGGACGGGAGGCCGCATTTCGCATCCGCCCGATGATGGCCGCGAGGATCTGCCACGGGAGACGCAACGCGAGCGAGGCTGGATCGGCATCCTGGTCGCGCTGTTCCTGTTTCTGCTGGTGCCCAGGATCGATCCGCTCCGCATGGTGGTCCCGATGGAACAGACCGTTCTCCTGGTCGGCCCACTGATCGCGGTGAGCACCCTGGTGGCCTGGTGGATGGGCGGCCGGCTCTGGCTCGCGGTCGTGTGGGTTGCGGTATCGGCGTGGATGCTCGCCCGGTCACTGCACGGGGCCGGGGCGTACGATGCACTCGCGCGGGGGTGGGCGATCGTGCTGGTGTCCGTCTTCGGCGTGGTGAATGTGGTGAGCGGGCGGCGCCCGTTCCTCACCCGTGCCCTGTCCACCCTCGGCGTCACCTTTGCGGTGGCGGCCGCCGTGGTACTTGTGTCGAATGTGTCGCCCTCTCGCGTCGAGCGGACCCTCTCGGACGAACTGAGCCGGCGGCTGGCGGCGTGGAACGACGCCACCGATCGACGGTCCCAGACCCCCGAATGGCAGCGCTTCTCCGCGGATCACCCGGAGGTGGCGCGGTTCGTCGAGGAAAACGAAGCGCGGGCCAAGGCACCGGGGGTTCGCAACACAACGCTCCTGCTCTTTCCAGCCCTGCTCGCGCTGGAATCTCTGGTGGCGCTCGCCCTCGCCTGGGGGCTGGTCCACCGGATCAGCCGGACCCGCGTCGGGCCACCGTTCACCCCGCTCCGACAATTCCGACTGAACGATCAGATGGTGTGGGGCTTTCTGGCGGGGCTCGCCATGACGGTGATTCCCGCACTGGCCGCCGTGCGCAGCCTGGGCTTGAACCTGGTCGTATTCTTTGGAACGCTGTACGCCCTCGGCGGACTGGGGGTGCTGGCGTGGTTTGTCGCGCCGCGCCCGAGGGCGCGGGTGGCGCTGGTCCTCCTGGCCGTCGTGTTCTGGCCGGTGATCGGCCTGGTGGCGTTGATTTCGCTGGGTCTCGGCCTGGCGGATACCTGGATTGACTGGCGCGGACGTCTTCGCCCGCTGACCTAACGATCGGAGGCCAACAGATGGACGTGATCCTGCAGCAGGCGGTGGAAAAGCTCGGGCAGCCCGGCGACGTGGTGAAGGTCTCACCGGGTTACGCGCGCAACTACCTCATTCCCCGGGGCATCGCGCTGGCGGCGACCCCTGGCAACAAGAAGCGAATCGAACAGCAGCGACAGCGCCTGGAGGCGGCGGAAAGCTCGCGACGTGAGACGGCCGCCGAACTCGCCCAGCGCGTGGAGCAGGTGTCCCTCACCTTCTCGGCCCGTGTGGGCGAGGAAGGCAAGCTCTTTGGCTCGGTGACCGCTGCGGACATCGTGCAGCAACTGGAGTCGCAGGGATACCACATCGAGAAGCGCCAGGTCGACCTGCACGAGCCGATCAAGGCACTTGGAGTCTACCGGGTGCCGATCAGGCTGCACGCGGATGTGAAGCCCGAGATCAAGGTCTGGGTCATCAAGCAGTAGGGACCTCGGTCCACGGGTCGGCGGCCGCGTTTCTGGCCAAGAGGCGCCGCGAGCGACCATGGCGACCGACCGGACGACGGCCACGCCCGGCATCGCTGCGGACGGGCGACCCGGTAGGTGTCGTCGGGAGCCGGAGAGCTCGCGATGCCGCCCTTCGTCCCGTCACACCGCACCTTCACCTGACCGGCCATGTCCTCCGCCGTTCCGCTGTTTCGCGCGGCGCACGCCGACGTTATGCTTGAACTGAGCGCCACGGGCGGAGCGGACCGCGCGTGGGAGAGTCTCGGAACAATCCAGGCGTGATCATATACAAGGTCCGATTCGAGCTTCATCGCGCGACATGACGTCGGCGAACAGTCCCCGGCCGAGCGCCGCTTTGGCCCAGACGGCCGCCACGCTCTGCCTCGACAACAAGGCGAACGACGTAGTGATTCTGGACCTGGACGGTGTGACCGAGATGACCGACTTCTTCGTCATTGCGAGCGGAACGTCGGACACGCACGTGCGCAGCATCGCCGAGCACGTCATGGAGGGGATGAAGAAGCGGGGCGCGGCTGCCCATCATGTGGAAGGCCTGGCGCAGGGGCGCTGGGTCCTCATCGATTTCGTGGACTTCGTGGTCCACATCTTTCATCCCACGTTGCGTGCGTTCTACCAGCTCGAACGCCTGTGGGGAGATGCCGACGTAGTCGCCGTTGCGCCGCAAGGAGTCGTCAGATGAAGCTCGCACCAGTGATCGGGGCGATTCTCGCCCTGGGAAGTGCCTCGCCGCTTCATGCCCAGCAGTACTTCGGGCAGAACCAGGTCCAGTACGATCGCTTCCGCTGGAAAGTGAAGGAGACCGCGCACTTCCAGATCTACTTCTATCCGGAGGAGCGCGAGGCGGTCACCGACGCGGCTCGAATGGCGGAGCGCTCGTACGCACGGCTGTCGCGCCTGCTCGACCACCAGTTCCGCGAGAAGAAGCCGATCATCCTGTACCGGTCGCGCGGAGACTTCGCGCAGAACAATGTCACCGGCGACCTTGGCGAGGGCACCGGCGGGGTGACCGAGGCACTGCGGCACCGGATGCTGCTCCCCTTCACTGGCGACTACAAGAGCTTCGAACACGTGCTCACGCACGAGATGGTGCACGCGTTCCAGTATGACATCTTCGCCCGCGGCCGGGCCGGCAACGGCCTGCAGACGCTGGCGCAGCTCGAGCCGCCGCTCTGGTTCATGGAAGGCATGGCCGAATACCTGTCGCTCGGACCTGGACACGTTCTCACGCAGGCATGGGTCCGCGACGCCGCGCTGAACGGCCACCTTCCCACAATCCAGCAGATGACCACCGATCCCCAGGATTACTTCCCGTATCGCTACGGCGAGGCACTCTGGGAGTACGTGGGAGAGCGGTGGGGCGACGACGTCATCGGCGAGATCATGAACTCCGTCCCCAACGTGGGGGTCGAACGCGCCTTCAAACGGGAGCTCGGGCTCACGCTCGAGGAGTTGAGCGACGAATGGCGCGAAGCCATGCAGGTCAAGCACCTGCCGCAGGTAGCCGACCTGGAGCGGGCCCGCAAGTTCGCCGAGCCCCTGCTCAATCAGCGCCGCTCGGGCGGGTTCGCCCAGATCTTCGTCGCGCCGGCGCTGTCGCCCGACGGGAAGCTCATCACCTTCATCGCACAGGGAAGCTGGCTGCGCGGCGAGGTCTTTCCGGACCTGTGGCTGGGAGACGCCGAGACGGGCAAGCGTATCGCGCGGCTGGTGAAATCCACCACCTCAGCCGATTTCGAGGAGCTGCGCCTGCTCTATTCGCAGAGCGCGTTCTCGCCCGATGGGAAGTATCTCGCGTTCACCGCACAGCGGGACGGCCGCGACGTCCTGTACGTCATGGAGATCCAGCATCGGAGCAACATCAAACGTTACGACCTCGGACTGGAGTGGGTGACATCACCCGCGTGGAGCCCTGACGGCAAACAGATCGTGGTGAGCGGCACGAGCACCGGGATCACCGACCTCTTCATCGTCGACTGCGAAACCGGCAAGGCACGCCAGATCCTCAACGACAAGTACGGTGACGAGCAACCCGCGTGGTCCCCGGATGGACGCACGATCGCGTTCGCGACCGAGCGCGGGGGAGATACCGACCTGGACCTGCTGCGCCTCGCGCCGTGGCACATCGCCACCTACGACCTGCAGTCGGGCACCGTGTCGGTGTTGCCAGGCCAGGGCGGCCTGAACCTGAACCCGCAGTGGGCGCCTGACGGGAAGTCGATCGCGTACATCTCCGATCGCACCGGCATCGCCAACATCTTTCTGTACGACCTCGACACCAAACAGCACTACCAGTTGACGAACGTGATCGGCGCCGTGAGCGCGTTCACGGAATACAGCCCCGCCATCACCTGGGCACATCGCGCGGACAAGCTCGCGTTCACCTACTACGAAAACGGAGACTACACCATCTGGATGGTGAAAAATCCGCGACACCTGAAAAAGGACCCGTATCGCCCCAAGCCGCAGCCCGCCCAGGTCATCGCCGCGGCGAAGAGCCCTCGCGAGGCCGATGTGAAGGCGGCCCAGGCCGCTCGCGCCGCCGAGATGCTTCGGGCGATCGAAACCGCCACCCGGGCCGCCGATTCCACCCGCGGTGACTCCAGCCAGCAGATCTCGGTGTACCGGTCGTCTACCGGGATTAGGCCGTCGGACGAAGCCCCGTCGGCGGCTGAACGCTCCGGCGTCGCGCCCGTGAGCGTCGCGCAATTGCTCGATAGCGCCGATCTCGCCCTCCCCGACACGACTACGTTCAAGGAGTACGACTACAAGGTCGCCTTCCAGCCGGAGGCGGTTGCCCGTCCCAGCATCGGATACACGCAGAACACCTACGGGCGGGGACTGGCGGGGGGGGCGGGGATCCTGCTCAGCGATCTCCTCGGCAACAACCAGCTTGTCCTGGAAGGCCAGGTGAACGGCCGCCTCAGCGAGGCGTTGTTCTACGCCGGCTACACGAATCTCGGGAACCGGGTGCAGTACACAACCGGACTCTCGCAGGTACCCTACTACATCGTGGACTACCACAACGCGTACCCGCTCGGTGACGGGTCGTCCGTGTACAACGAGGAATTCGCGATCTCCACGTACGTGATGCGGCAGGCATTCGCGATCGCGATGCGACCCAAGAATCGGTTCACGCGGGTTGAGAGCGGCGCCACCGTGAACAACGTGTCGATCTCGACCCAGTTCATCGGGAGGCAATTCGACGCCATCTCCGGCGCCTCGACGCCGTACCAGGTCGACAGCGTGCTCAAGTCGCGGGGACTGAACTTCATTGCCCCGTATCTGGCCTATGTATCCGACAACACGCTCTTTGGCTACACCGGCCCTATCGCGGGACGGCGGTACCGATTCCAGATCGAGCCGACCGTGGGTGGGCTTCGCTGGATCCAGTACTCGGCCGATTATCGGAAGTACGTGCCGATCCTCTTCAACTTCCTGACGCTCGCCTGGCGCGCGCAAGCCGACCTCTCGGTCGGCCGCGACGAGACGCAGTTCCCGAAGTACATCGGCCGGGCAGACTTCATGCGTGGGTACGATCACCAGCAGTTCACGTCGCAGCTCTGCGGCGGCCTGATCAACGACACGTCCAGCTGTTCCGCCACCGAATTGCTCGGCAGCCGGTTTGCCCTGGCAAGCGTCGAGCTGCGCTTTCCGCTGGTACGCCGCTTCGACCTGGGCGTGATTCCCCTTTCCCTGCCCCCGGTGGACGGCTTGTTCTTCTATGACGCCGGCATGGCGTGGACCAGCGGGCAGAGCATTTCGCTGCGCAAGCCCGCCGACTACAACCAGAACGACATGCGCTACCCGCTGCGCAGTTACGGAATGGGAATCCGGCTCAACCTGTTCAACCTCGCGCTCCTGCGCTGGGACTACGCCATCCCACTCGACCGCCCGGGTCGGAAGGGCTACTGGGTGTGGACGGTGGGGCCGAGCTTCTAGCGAGCGGGCTTGCGTGCCGGGATGAACGCAAAGGGCGCCGACGGGAATCGGCGCCCTTTGCACAGGTGGCAACGGTTGTCTCGCGACTCCCATCCGCACCGACCCCTGCCTAACTTGGATCCGTGAGGCGTTGGCAACCTGTCGCGTTGGCCCTCCTGCTCTCGTGTGCGCCGGAGGGACCGCAAGGTGGGAGAATGCGATCCGCCCCCGCGGCGTCGGGGCCGGATCCGATCGTCCTTCGCATCGCGCGGGCGGGGGGCCTGGTGCGCGCATACCGCTATCCGCGACTCGACTCCCTGGTCTGGAAGTCCTCGCGGGCGGCGCCTCCGCTGGCGGGCATTCTCGCGTTCGACGAGGAGAACGGCGCGCTCGTTTATCTCGATCGCAACGGACTCCCCGGCTGGATCGACCTGCGTCTGGGAGACGTGGTCCAGGCCACGCGGACGCGCCTCAGCGACGTCGCGTCGAATGACGGGTGGGCCATTTACGGCATTCGCGGCGATTCAGCGGTCCAGCGCCTGACTCCGAGCGGCGACTGGTCGGTACCAATCAAGGGACGCATTCTCCGGCTCTTCCCGCTGCCGGATGGATCACTGGTGCTGCTCGTCGATCAGCGCGGGTCGACGCACCTGGTGCGACTGCATCCTCCGGAATCGGCATTCACCGATTCCGCCAGCGTTCCCGGTCCACAGCACGCGATCATGGGACCATTGGGTGATCGGTTGTTTTTCGCCGTCCACCAGGAGCTGCTGTCGCTCGGTGGCCAGACCTTGAAATCGCTTTCGCGCACCCGATTCGCGGCCGACCTCGTCGCCCTCGCGGCCACGCCAAGCGGCGATCGGATCTTCGTCGCCACTCGTGGGAGCGCGCAGCTGGCGGTCCTCGACCGCTTCAGCAATCAACGGCAGGAGTCCATCCCTCTGCCGGGGCAGGTCCGGGACATCCGGATCGATCCCCTCGGTCGCCTGGTACTTCTTCGCCCGCTGCAGGGCGACTCGGCGTGGGTCGTGTCGCTCGCCACCAATGCCCTCGCTGGCACCGTGCGCACCGAGTGGCGTGAGGATCTGCCGACGGTCGCGGTTGATGGGCTGATTGCCACCGTGGCCGACGGGAGCGTGAATTTCACGGCCGCCGGCGAGCAGCGGCCGCGCGTGATCGTGAAGGATGGCGCGAAGGACATCTGGCATTTCGTGTTCTGGAACGGGTTCCGGCCTCGCGCCAAGGGACTGGATCAACCGGTCGTCTTCCAGGAGGAGAGCACCACGACGTTGCGCATCCCCGCCGCGGAGGTGGCCGAGACCACCACGCCGGCGCGAGTGCGGCGTGTCGACTCCACGGCGACGAAAGCACTCAGCCGCGGTCCGACCGACAGCGTTGTTCACGCGCCGCCAGCGCGTGTCGCGTGGACGGTTTCGTTCGCCGCGGTTCTCTCCGAGGCGCGCGCGCAGGAACTGGCGCGCCAGATCAGTGCGGACGGCCGTTCGGCGCGGGTGGTGGTGACCGTGACCGAAGGCGTGCGCATTTATCGGGTGGTGCTCGGACCCTACCCCACGCGCCCCGACGCCGAGCGCGTGGGACGCGCGTCGGGGCACTCGTTCTGGGTCTTCGAGGGACCGCCCTGAGCGCCCGCTCGCGGAGTGGTCCCGCAGCTTGCCTCGCGGCGCACCGGATGCCGACGGGCAGCCGTGCCGCGGCGTCGCGAATCGACATTCGTCAGGCAGTAGATTCCTTCGTCGCGACACAATACTGTCCTACAACTCCTGAAATCGGAGCGACGCGACTCCGCGCGTCCCTCATCTGCGTCTGGACACCCACGCGACTCTTGCCGGGAGAGTCGGGAGTGTGCGAGCCGTGCGTCTGACCAAGCTCGAGATGCTGGGCTTCAAGTCGTTCGCCGACCCGACCGTGATGCTCTTCGACCAGGGCGTCACCGCCATCGTCGGACCTAACGGGTGCGGAAAGTCGAACGTGTCCGATGCGGTGCGCTGGGTGCTGGGCGAACAGCGAGCGCGCATACTCCGCGGCGCCAAGATGGAAGAGGTGATCTTCCAGGGGTCCTCGGCACGACGCGCGGTGAACGTGGCGGAGGTGTCGCTCGTCTTCGAAAACAGCAGCGGTGGGCTCCCGGTGCCGTTCCGCGAGGTGGTGGTCACGCGCCGGTTGTCCCGCTCGGGCGAGAGCGACTACCTCCTCAACGGCGCCCCCTGCCGGCTGCGTGACATCCACGATCTCGTGCGCGGCACTGGCCTGGGCGCCGATTCCGGCGTGGTCATCGAGCAGCGCATGATCGACGCACTCCTGTCAGATCGCCCGGACGAACGGCGCGAGCTGTTCGAGGAAGCGGCCGGCGTGGGCCTCTACCGCGAGCGACGTCGCAGCACCGAGCGGCGTCTCGAGGAGACGGCCCACGACATCGCCCGGCTCGATGACCTGATCAACGAGGTCCAGAGCCAAGTGCGGTCCCTGGCCCGCCAACGCAAGCGCGCCGAACGCCACAAGGACCTGACGGCACGACGTTTCGTCGTCGAACTCACGCTCGCAGCCCGCGACATGCAGTCCTGGCGCGACGAGCTCCAGGAGCTGGAGGCGCAGGTCAAGGGGCTGCGCGAATCGGTGCCGGCGCTCGAGCGGGCGGTGCGCGAAGCCGAACGTGCGCGCGACGACGCCCACGACCGGCGTGCGGCCGCCGAAGCACATCGCAACGAGATGGCGCACCAGGTCGCGTCCCTCCGCGACAGCGTCCAGACCCTCCGCGCCAGCATCGCGGTGTCCGAAGAGCGCCATCGCAACACTCTGCAGCGGCGCCAGCGCGCTGCGGATGAACGCCACGAAGGACACTCGGCACGCGCCCGCCTGGAAGGCGAGCTGGCGCGAGCCGGCGAAGAACGCGCCGCGCGCGCGCGCGAGATGGCGGGCGCCGAGGAACGGCTCCGGGCGTGCACGGCCGACGAAGCGACCGCACGCGCCGCGGTTCACGAAGCGCGGAGCATGCTTGAGGAGACGGAGCAGACCCTTCGCGCATTACGTGACCGCGTACGGGAGTTGGAGCTCCAGCGCGACAGCACCGACCGCGAGCTTCTCGAGCTCGAATCACGAGCGAGAAAGCTCCACTCGGAACGCGACGCGATCGCCGAGACTGCCCAGGCGCTGGGGCGCGAACTGGACGGCGCGCGCGCCGAGCAGGACGTGGCGCGACGCGCGGTCGAGGGCGCGGCGCGGCAACTCGACCAGGCCCGGGCAACAGCCCGGCTGGCCCAGGACCATGACGTCATCGCGCGTACAGAGTTCGCGGAGACGGAGGGGCGATATACAGCGCTGCAGGGACGCGTGCAGGGGCTCGAGAGCCTGGAACGCGAGCGCGTGGGACTGGCTCCGGCGGCGGTCCGGCTGTTGCGCGAGCGCGACCGCTTTGGCGACGGCGCGGTGCTCGGCCCGCTGTCGGACTACCTCACCGCATCCACCACCTCGGCCGCGGCAGTCGAACGCTTCCTCGGAATGTCGGTGCACGCCGTGATCGTCCGTGACCGCGCCGCCGCGGACACGATCCGGGCCTGGCACGCGAGCGTGAACCCGGGTCCCCTTCTCCTGCTTCCGCTCGACAGTGTCCCGATCGACACCGGAAGCCCTGAGGGGGATCTGCTCGCCGGAATCGACGCGGCACCCGAGGCACAGGGCTGGATCCGCGTGTTCCTGGAGCGCGTGCGGACACTGCATGACGGCGCCTTCATTGACGCCCGCGGCGCCGTGTGGCTTCCGGGTTCCACCGCCGGACCGGGACCGCTCCGGAGGCGAGCCGAACTCTTCGCGCTGCGTGCCGAGCTGGCGGACGCCGAGGCGGCGCGTGCCGCCGCCTCACGCGCCGCCGACGAGGCGCGCAGCGCCTTCCTCGCCGCGGAAAGCGATGTCGCTCGCCGCGTGGACCAGGCCAGCGAGGCCGTAGAGGGTGAACGCGCCACCGCCGAAGCCCTGGCCGACCTGGAGCGTCGTACCGCGCGCAGCGAGCGCGACCTCCATGACGCCCTGACGCTGGCCACCCGCATGACCACCCGCACGGAGGAGCTGACTGCGCTCCGCCGCGACTCGGATGTCAGGCTCGCGGAGCTCGTCTACGTCCTCGGCGAACAAGATGAACGGGTTGTCGCCATGCGGCAGGGCCTCACCGAGGCCGAGGAACGCGCGGATTCGGCGCGCGAGGAGCGGACCGCAGCCCAAGTGACGGTTGCCCAGGTGCAGGCGCGACTGCAAGTGGCAGGCGACCGGGAACACCGGGTGGAGGAAGACCGCGTCTCGGCTTCGCGACGACTCGACACCCTGGAACAGGAGTTGGTCTCGCTCGACGATGCTGGACGCGAGTTGGCCGAGCAGATGGCGGCGTGGCAGGCCGACCTGGCCGCCCGTTCCGCCACACAGACCGACGCCGAGGCTCGGCTCACGGCCGCCGAACAGAGCGTGGCCGACGCGGACGCCGCCCTCGCCGCCGCCGATCACGAGCTGGACGGAGCACGTCGTCAGTCGCAGGAGCGCGCGGACAACCTCCATCACGCCGAGCTGCGATATACTGAGCTCGCCGGTCGACGCGCCGCCATTCGCGAGCGCCTCGAGACGGAATGGAAGCGCTCCCTCGACGATATGCTCGCGGCGGTGGAGCCGCTAGACGTGGAGGAAGATGCCCTGCGCGTCGAGGCGGAAACCCTCCGGCAGCAGCTGGAAGCGCTCGGCCCCGTGAACCCGATGGCAATCGAGGAACACGATGAAGAGCTCAAGCGCCTCGAATTCCTCACCACGCAGCGCGCCGACCTTCATGACGCCAGGAACTCGCTCCAACAGGTCATACGGGAGATCGACACCACGGCGCGTGAGCTCTTCCTCTCCACCTTCACGCAGGTCCGCGAGAATTTTCATCGGATCTTCATGACGCTGTTCGGCGGCGGCGAGTGCGACCTCCGCCTCGAGAACCCCGAGGCGCCGCTCGACTGCGATATCGAGATCCATGCGTCCCCGCGCGGCAAACGCACACAGCGGATTCACCTGCTCTCGAGTGGAGAACGTGCGCTGGTAGCGCTGTCTCTGTTGTTCGGCATCTTCCTCACCAAGCCGAGTCCGTTCTGTCTGCTCGACGAGGTCGACGCGCCACTGGATGACGCCAACATCGGACGCTTCGTGCGCATGCTGAATGAGTTCAAGCAGAAGACCCAGTTCATCGTGATCACGCATAACCCGCGCACGACCACCGAGGCGGCGGATGCAGTCTACGGCATCACCATGCAGGACCCGGGGGTGTCGTCGGTCGTGAGTGTCCGGATGCGTGGGTCGCCGGTGGATGAGTCTGAGCCGGACGACGCCATTGAGGACCGGGAGCTGGCCGCGGCCCCCAGCAACGAAGAGGTCGCGCTTCCGCTGTGATCGGCGTGGGCCGGCGACTCGCTACCCTGGGGTTGGCCGGGACGCTTGCCTCGGTCCCGCCACGAAGCGACGCTCCGGCGCCCGCGTGGAGCGCGCGCCGCGAGTTGCGCCTGCCAGCGCGCGGGCCGAGCCACCAGGGTTCCAACGCGCCGAAGCTGACGATTCTGTATCAGAACTTCCCCAACCCGTTTCCCACGGCGTCGTCCACGATCACCTGCATCTGGTTCGATCTGGACAGACCGTCGCACGTGCGACTCTCCATCTACGACATCCGTGGCAATCTGATCCGCACGTTGGTGCCGAGCGCACTCCTGTCCGACGCCTTCCCCGCCGGTCAATTCGGCCGCGGCAGTCTGGGACCTGGCCAGGGGTGCGACCCCCGCTTCAGCTGGGACGGGCGCGGCAACGACGGCCGATATGTCACCACCGGCGTGTACCTGCTCCGACTCACCACCGAGTCGTTTCACGGTACCAAGAAAATCGCGTTCCGGGGACGCTGATGCGGCTGGTCACCGTCGGGACCGGTACCGCCGCCCCCCATCCGCGCCGGGTGCAGAGCGGCGCGCTGGTGGAGGGTGACCGGGTGAAGGTCCTGGTCGATTGCGGCGCCGGCGTCGTGTTCCGCATGGCGCAGTTGGGATTGCGGTGGGACCAGATCACCCACGTGGCGCTCACCCATTTTCACGCCGACCACACCACCGACCTGGCAAACCTGCTGTACGCGTGGCGATACGGCCTGAGCCAGCCCCGGTCCGACCCGGTCCAGATCATTGGACCAGCCGGCCTCGCCGCACGGCTCACGGGGATGGTGGACGCCTTCGGGGCCGGCCTGCTCGATCCTCCACCGGCCATCACCGCGGTCGAGCTGGCCGCCGGAGAAGAGTGGATGCTGGGGGACGAGCTGCTGCTCACCTCCCGAAAGGTTCCGCACACGGATGAGAGTGTGGCATATTCCCTGTCCGGACAGGGTCGTCGCGTTGTCATAACCGGCGACACGGGCTTCGATGCCGACCTCGGGGCGTGGGCGAATGGGTGCGGTATACTGCTGTGCGAGTGCTCGTTGCCGGACTCGCTGTCGCTTCCCCTTCATCTCACCCCTCGGCAGTGTGGGGCCATCGCGGCAACGGCGCGCCCTGGACTGCTCGCGCTCACTCACTTCTATCCACCCGTCGAGCGCGAGGCGATCGCTTCGCAGATCGCCGAGTCGTTCGGCGGCCGGATCGCGCTGTGCGAGGACGGGTGGTCGATGCCGATCGAGGCAACGTAATGCTCGTCGTAATGCACCACAGCGCCACCCAGGCCGAAATCGACACGGTCTGTCGGGTGATCCGGGAAATGGGGTACCAGGCTGCGCCCATGCCCGGCGAACAACGCACGGCCATCGGCCTGGTCGGCAACGATGGACGGGTGGACGATTCGCACATCCTCGGCCTTCCCGGTGTCTCGCAAGTCATTCACGTCTCCAAGCCCTACAAGCAGGTCTCTCGGGAGTGGAAGCCGGAGACGACGGTCGTGTCACTCGCTCCCGGGGTCCTGATTGGCGGACCCGACGTGGTCGTGATTGCCGGTCCGTGCTCTGTGGAATCGGAGCAGCAGATCGTCACCGCTGCCCGGGCGGTGCGCGCCGCCGGGGCGACGGCCCTCCGAGGTGGCGCGTTCAAGCCACGCAGCTCTCCGTATTCGTTTCAGGGACTCGGGAAGCGCGGACTCGATTATCTCGCGCTCGCCAAGCGGGAGACCGGCCTGCCGGTGGTTACCGAGGCAATGGACGAGGCGCAGGCGGAGCTGGTGGCGGAATACGCCGACTGCATCCAGGTCGGTGCCCGCAACATGCAGAACTACTCGCTCCTCAAGGCCGTGGGGCGCATCAACAAGCCGGTGCTGCTGAAGCGCGGCATGGCTGCCACCATCACCGACCTGCTGCTCAGCGCGGAATACATCCTGGCCGAGGGCAACTCACAAGTCGTGCTGTGCGAGCGCGGAGTGCGGAGTTTCGACAGCGCCGCACGCAACATGTTCGACCTGAACTCCATTCCCATCGTACACAAGCTGTCGCATCTGCCGATCATCGCCGATCCGAGCCACGGGACAGGCCTCCGGGAGAAAGTGACGCCGATGGCGCGTGCCGCGGTGGCTGCCGGAGCGGACGGCATCCTGGTGGAAGTGCACCCCAATCCCGATCGCGCGCTCTCGGACGGATCCCAAAGCCTGTTTCCCGAGCAGTTCTCCAACCTGATGCGCGAATTGCGCCTCATTGCGAAGGCGATTGACCGCACCGTGGCCCAGACGCCGGGAATGCTCGAAGTCCGGGTAGGGTGAGATCGCCGCCCCAACCGCGGGATGCTGCGGGTGTTCGCGCGGGCAGCGGGGCCGCCCCGCATGTCGCGAGTGGTGTCCGATTGGCGTGGGCCGGAAGATCTCACATCGGGGCCCCGACCTTCTTCGGCGACCCGATGCCGCAACTTCGCGGATAGTGGGGTTTACTCAGCGTATGGCGCGTCGATGTGGCGCGCGTGCCTGGGGAGCCCAGGGGACGCCACTCCCCACACTCGAATCTGCAGCCATGATGCTCGCGCTCGCCCTCGGTTTCGCGGTGACCCTCCCCGCGCAGGGACCTGCCGACCGCGCACTCGACGCGGCGGTTTCGGCCTACTCCCGCGTTCGCACCGCGCGAGCCCGGTTCGAACAGTCGATCGACAATCCGCTGACCGGGAGCACACTCACCTCACGAGGCGTCTTCGAGCAGCAGCGCCCTGACAAGTTCGTGTTCCGTTTCGACGATCCGAAGGGCGACCTGATCCTCTCCGACGGACGCTACGTCTGGCTGTATCTGCCGAGTTCGGCGCCGGGCCAGGTGATTCGCGCCCCACTCAAGCGCGGGTCCGCCGGATCGCTTGATCTGATCGGCGAGTTCTTCACAAACCCCCGTACGCGTTACGTCATCGGAGATGCCGGCGCGGATACCGTGGGCGGGCACGCCACGCGCGTGGTGACACTCACGCCGCGGAATCGCGACGCCGCGTTCGTCCACGCCAAGGTCTGGATCGACCCTTCCGGCACCCTGCGCCAGTTCGAGGCGGAGGAGCCGAGCGGCATCACGCGACGCGTTCGCATCACGTCGTTTGCACCGAACGTGCCCGTGAGTGCCGGGGCGTTCACCTTCCGGCCGCCCAAGGGAGTGCGGGTGGTCGACGGCTCGGCGCCGGGACAGGGCTGAGTCGCCGGCGGGTTCTCAGTTCTTGGTGGCACCCGGCTCCTGCCGGGCGCGCTCCAGAAGCTCGTTGGTCGAAGTGGCGCCTGCAGCCAGGTGCACGGCGCTCTGGATGACGTCGTCGTCCCGCGCCGAACGTTCCTCGCCGGCCTCGGGGCCGAAGACGTAGCGGGCGATTTCGCGCGCCAGCAGGCGCGACACAATGGACGACGCGCCGTCGAACACCCGGCGATCGAACGAGAAGCCGCGCGAGCGCATGGTGGTCCACAGACCGTCGAGCATGGCCGGCGTCACGGAAAAATCACGTGAGGCGATACCGCCTTTCGTCTTCAGCTGAATGGCGTAGGCGGTCATGGCATCGCGGAAGTCGATCACCCGCGAGTCTAACGCGGCCTCGAGAGCCTGCTCGGCCGGCGCCAGCACCGTGTCGCCCACGGCCACGTCGGGGACGATGCCGCCCCCGCCATAGACCTTGCGGCCATGCTCCGTGTGGAACACCCGCCTCGCGGCCGGACTGCCACCGAGGTCCGCGTCGTCACTCGGCTGCGCGCGCTCGATCGAGCGGCCAACCGGCGTATACCAGCGCGCCGTCGTGAGCTTCACGGCGCCGCCTCCCGCCACCGAGAAGACCGTCTGGGCGCTTCCCTTGCCGAACGACGTCCGCCCCACGAGCACCGCCCGATCGTGGTCCTGGAGCGCGCCCGCCACGATCTCCGAGGCGCTGGCACTCCCCTCGTCGATCAGGACCACCAGCGGCAGATCCGGCCACCGCTGTGCCGACGTCGCAACGTACTTCGCGTTCGTCTCCGCAGTCCGCCCGCGCATGCTCACGATCGTCTGTCCGCGGGTCAGAAACATGTCGGCCACCCCCACGCCCTCAGTCAGCACGCCCCCCGGATTGCCGCGCAGGTCGAGGATGAGCGAGCGCATGCCCAGCCCGCTCAGCGAATCGACCGCCTGGAGGAGCTCAGTTTCCGTGGAGTCGTTGAAGATGTTCACATCCACGTAGCCCACGTGGTCCCCCAGCAGAATAGTTCGCGCCACCGACCGTCGATGGATACCGCTCCTCGTGAGCGTCAGGGACTGGCGTCGCACATGCCCCGGGCGCTCGATCACGATCCGGACGTCCGTCTCGGGAGGACCACGCAGCGCCCTGAGCGTCTCGTCCGCGGTCCAGCCGTGGGTCTCCTTGCCATCAACCTCCACGATCCGGTCGCCGGTGTGCAGACCGGCGCGCTCCGCCGGCGAACCCGGGAACGGCGTGATGACCATCGGCCAGTTGTCGCGTCGCTGCACCTGCGCGCCGATGCCCACGTAGTTGCCGGTGGTGCTTTCCGTGAGGCGGCGGACGCGCGCCGGAGGCAGGTACAACGTAAAGGGATCGCGGAGCGCCTGCAGCATCCCGACTGCCGCCTTCTCGAACAGCGCCGAGTCGCCCACCGAGTCGACGTAGAAGCGCCGGATGTCGTTGGAGACCACATCGAACAAGCGGGCCGAGGAAAACCCGGCGTCGCGCCCGGTCAGCCCACGTCCGAGCAGCCATCCCCCGCTCACCAGCGACGTCCCCAGGACGCCAGCGACAACCACACCTCGCGGCTTCATGCGGTAAGTCTCGGCATCATGGGTGCGACCCCGCAAGGCCGCCGAGCGTTCGCGCCAGCCCAGCGTCGACAGCCGCACCGATTCGCGCCGCCACCTCGGGCACCTCGCCCGCCGCATCGACCAGGACGATGGCTCCACACTCCGGGTGGTTCGCCTGCCACGACGGCGTCGCGAACTCCACGAATGCGGCCGACACACCATCATGGAAGGCGTTGCCGGACTCCTCCATGCGGTCGCGCTGGCCGCGCGCGGCGGCCCGACTCATGCCCTCTCGCGCCGGCAGGTGGAGAAGAATGGTGAGGTCCGGAACAAGTCCTCCGGTGGCCAGACGATTGGCGCTCCGCACTTCCTCCTCGGGGAGCCGCCGGCCGGCAATCTGGTAGGCGTACGTGGAGAGGAAGAAGCGGTCGGCGACGACGATGGACCCGGCAGCCATCGCGGGCCGGATGACCTCGCGCACCAGTTGCCCGCGGGAAGCCATGAAGAGCAAGGCCTCGGTCTGCGGACTTACGTTCCAGTTGGGGTCGAGCAGCAGTCCGCGGATCGCGTCCCCCAGAGGAGTGCCGCCAGGCTCCCGGACGGCCACACATGGCATTCCGGCACGCCCGAATCGCTCAACCAGCCCGCGCACCTGCGTCGACTTGCCGACGCCTTCGGCGCCCTCCAGAACGATCAGCGCGCCGCGGTGATCCATTATCCGAGGGTGATGATCGGACTCGCCGCACCGGCCTTGATGCCCTCGGCGATCCACGCGTTCACCTGCAGCATCAGCTTGTCGAAATTCTCCTGTGCCACGATCGCACGCTGGTATGCGGGGTTCACCTGCACCTTCGCCAGGAGATCATCCAGCTCCCGCTCCATCTCGGACGTGGGCGTCTGATCGCGTTCGATCATCTGCTGCGCGTTGACGCGCAGTTCCTCCATTCGCCGTAACAGTTTCACCGCTTCGGCGTCGCCGTTCAATCCGTCGTTCGCACGCCGCAGCGACTGGTATTCGGAACTCTGGCCGATCAGGCGGCCCAGCTCGCGCGCCTTCTGGTCTACCATTTGGCTGGCTCGGGTTGGAGGTCGATGTGCGCGGGTACGTCGGAGAGTAGGTCCGTGCACACAGCGAGGCTAGCCGCGCCGCGCGAGAACGAAGCGCTCACGACCCGTGAGGTCGCAATGCACTGAGACGTCCGAGAACGCCCCCGACTGCGAGAGCAGCTGGGCCACCGCTGCCACCCGTCGCACGTCGGCCTCCAGCGCCAGCAGTCCGCCCGTGCAGAGTCGGGCCGGGGCGGCTTCGATTATCCGGCGCGAGACCGCGAGGCCGGAATCGCCGCAGATGAGGGCGGGCATCGGCTCCCAGTCCCGGACGGATGGTGGGAGTGAGGTCACCTCGCCGAACGCGATGTAGGGGGGATTGGAGACGATAACATCCACGCAGTCCGCTCCCAATGGAGCCAGAGTGCTCCCGGCGCGAAACTCGACCGGCGCCCGACAGGCTGCCTGCAGCGCGCGGGCGTTGCCGCGGGCCACCGTCAACGCGTCGGACGAGACGTCGGTCGCGATGACGCGCTCGAACGAGTGCTCGGACGCGAGCGCCAGGGCGATGGCGCCGGATCCCGTACCCACGTCGACGGCGACGCCTCCCGGAATGCCGCGGCGCGCCGCCAGGACGAGGTCAACCAGCACCTCCGTCTCCTGCCGTGGAATGAGCACGCGCTCGTCCACCGTCAGCGTCAGACGCCGGAATGCCGCGCGGCCCACTGCGTAGGCGAAAGGCGCGCCGCGGCATCTGCGTTCGGCCGCGAGTGTGACGCGCCTAACGACATCGTCGTCCACCCCCAGGCCCGCGTGGAGGGTCGGCCAGAAGCGCGGCCGATCGCACGCTGCGGCAACCAGGTCCCGGGCCTCGGCCCGTGCGACCGCGAAGCCGGCGGTCGCGAACTTCTCGTGGACCTCGTCCACAAGCGCGCGCAGCGTGAAGGCGCCCAGGGGCCGCAAGTCGGTCGCCGGTGCGACCGAACGCGGCCTCACGTCCCCTTTCCTCCCCGTGGCCGTTTGAGCACCGCGTCGTCGCCAGCCACCGCGTCCCCGTTCAGACGTTCCTCCAGGTCCGCTAGCTTCAGGGCTTCGATCAGGTCGCCGATGCCGCCATCCAGAATACCCGGGAGGTTGTGCGACTCGAACCTGATCCGATGATCGGTCACACGATTCTGCGGAAAGTTGTAGGTCCGGATCTTGGCCGAACGATCACCGGTGGACACCTGGGCGCGGCGGAGGCGCGATCGCTCCGCCTCCTGCTCGGCGATGCGGCGGTCGAGCAACCGCGACCGCAGGACCGCGAGGGCGCGGGCCTTGTTCTGCAGCTGCGAGCGCTGATCCTGCTGGGTGACTACTTCGCCGGTCGGCAGGTGCGTGATCCGTACCGCCGAATCGGTGGTGTTGACGCCCTGGCCGCCCGGACCGGAGGCGCGATACACGTCGATCCGAAGATCCTTGTCCTCGAGCTCGATGTCCACCTCTTCGGCCTCGGGAAGGACGGCCACGGTCGCCGCCGACGTATGGATGCGCCCCTGCGCCTCCGTCTGGGGAACGCGCTGCACTCGATGCACGCCCGATTCCCATCGCATGTCGCCGAACGCCCCGGGGCCGTCCACCTTGAACACCACTTCCTTGATGCCGCCTAACGATCCTTCGGAGTAGGACAGCACGTCGGTGCGCCAGCCGCGCCGTTCGACGTAGCGGGTGTACATGCGGAAGAGGTCCGCCGCAAACAGGGCCGCCTCGTCACCGCCGGTACCGGCGCGGATCTCCATGATGCACGCGCGATCATCGAGCGGGTCGCGCGGGACGAGCAGCGGCTTCAGCGACTCCTCGGCCCGCTCCAGTTCTTCGGCGAGGCGATCGACTTCCGCGCGGGCCTCGGCCGCCAGCTCGGGGTCGTCCGCGTGCGCGAGCTCGCGCGCCTGCGCCAGCTCGGTGTCGAGCTTCTGGAGTCGCGATGACAGGAGCACGAGGCCCGAGAGCCGCTGGTGCTCCCGGCCCAGCGACGCAAGGAGCCTGGCGTCACGATGCGTGCCGGGGTCGCTGAGTTGACGTTCGACTTCGGCCGCCCGCGCGACTTCTTCAGCGAGTCGATCGCGGAGGCTCAGGACTTCTTCCCGGCGTACTTCTGGCGGAAGCGCTCAACGCGACCTGCGGTGTCGACCAGCTTCTGCTTCCCGGTGAAGAAGGGGTGGCAATTCGAGCAGATATCGAGATGCAGCTCCCCGACCGTGGACCGTGTCTGCCAGGTATGGCCGCAAGCGCATTTGACGGTAGCGGTGGCGTATTCCGGATGGATTCCAGGCTTCACAATTACCTCGTTGTCATGTCAGCGAACAGCTGAGAAGTATAACCGAGTCAAGCGCTAACACACAAGAATTCAACCAGTTGGGTAGTGGTTCCGCAGGGGCCGCTCGCGGGAACGCCGGGACAGACCACGTCAGCGGATTGGGGGCTCCGAGTGCTCTGGCGCTCCGCGCGACGACGGCTTAGCATGGCACCGCGCATGGAGCGCCTTTTCCGTCGTTCGAGGGCACTCGCCGTCCCTGGTGATCCACCACACAGCCGCCGCGGTCGCCCCGAACCCGACCTCGGTCAACGGGAGACGGCCTTCCAGGCGTCCGGTGGGACCCGTCGGAACGTGACGCGTGCGCTGTGCCGGCGTCATCAGAAGTGGGAGCTCACCATTCCGCGGTGAGCATTGCCGTTCCCGAGATACCAACCTCCAGCACCACCTCTCGTCGAATGGAAACAGCCAGCTTCCTGCGAACCGTCCCGCTCTTCTCCCGCCTCGACGATGGCGAGCTCACGCGGTTCGCCGAACTCACCCGCGAGAAGAACTATCCGAAGGGCAGCGTCATCGTGTTCGAGGACGATCCGGGCGACTCGCTCTTCGTGGTCCGGTTGGGGCGGGTCAAGGTTGTCCTCATCGGCGAGGATGGCCGCGAGGTCATCCTCGGCGTACTCGGCGTCGGCGAGCACTTCGGGGAGCTGTCGCTGATCGACGATCAGCCCCGGTCCGCCCACGTGATCGCGATGGAAGAGACCAGCCTCCTGGTGCTCCGGCGGGACGACTTCCGGCGCCGAGTCGAGTCGAATGCCGCAGTCGCCTGGGCCCTGATGGTGGAGCTGGCGCACCGCCTGCGCCGCGCCGACGCAAAGATCCACGGACTGGCGCTCCTCGACGTCCCCGGACGCATCGCACGCCTCCTCCTCGACTTTGCACAGGAAGGCCAGGCCGAGACGATCGAGAAGCCGCTGACGCACCAGACGATCGCCCACATGATCGGGGCCAGTCGCGAGACCGTTTCGCGCACCATTCGCGACTTCCAGAATCAGGGCTTCATCCGCGTGGAGCGACGCCGTATCTCGGTCGCGAATCGACCCGCATTGCGACAGCTCGCGCAGGCGCGGGTGTGACGAGGACGGACGCTGCAGGCGCGTCGCTGAGCGTCGCCCGGCCGCTGTCCTCCCCTCTCCGTTCGTCGCTTCGCCCCTTCGGGCCGTCCACTCGCTAGGCACTCGCCCATGCGTCTGCGCTTCTGGGGAACACGCGGCTCCTGTCCCGCGCCGGGCCCGGCCACCGTCCGCTACGGTGGGAACACGACCTGCGTCGAGGTTCGAACGGATGATGACCAGCTGATCATCTTTGACGCCGGCACCGGCATACGCGAGCTGGGCCGATCCCTGATGGCCGGAGCGAACGGCGGTCCGATTCGCGGCGACGTCCTGTTCAGTCACGCCCACTGGGACCACATCCAGGGCCTTCCCTTCTTCACTCCGGCATTCCAGACTGGCAACCACTTCCGTCTCTGGGGCGCGCCAGCGCTTCTGAAGAGTCTGGAGGTGGTGCTGCGACAGCAGATGAGTCCCGTGGTCTTCCCGGTGGCGTTCGAGGCGCTGCACGCGCGGATGGAGTTCCTCGAACTCGCCCAGCACCGCTTCGAGGGCAACGGCTGCGACATCCGCGCCATGAACGTACGGCATCCCGGCGGCGCGCTGGGATTCCGCATTGCGCCGAGCGGGGACCCGGAACGATCGGTTGTTTTCATCCCGGACAACGAGCTGGATCGCTTCGGCGACACCGCCGCCGACGCCTCGACGCGAGATGCTCTGGTCGATTTCGCACGCCACGCCCGAGTGTTGATCCACGACGCGATGTACACAGGAACCGAATACATGGACCATCAGGGGTGGGGCCACTCCTCGTATCGCGACGCAGTCGACTTCGCGATCGCCGCCGAGGTGGAGACACTCGTGCTTTTTCACCACGATCCGGAGCGCACCGACGAATCGCTGCAGGGCCAGCTGGCGCTCTGCCGGCAGATGGTGCGCGAACGGAGCGGCTCGGTGGTGGTCGTCGCGGCCGCCGAAGGCCTGGAAATCCCCGTCTGACCGCGGGGGAGCCCGGCCGCACGACCGTTGCTTTCCGGCAGCGCGGGCGGTGGCGCTCCCCATCCCGACCATGGTTGCCGGCGTATCGTCCCGGACGCATTGTACCCGGCGTACGCTGAACCCGGGAGCTGCTGCTCGTTAGGACACGAACGCCATGGCCCCGCTCCGCCTGATTCCCGTCCTCCGCGCCGCGGCCCCCGTGCTCGCCGCGCTGGCGCTCCCCGGCACGCTCCGGTCCCAGAGTGCGGGCAGCCTTCCGGAGGCCACCGCTCGTCGCATCGACTCCGTGGCCACCGCGGAACTCGCTGCGAGCCACACCCCCGGATCGGCGCTCGTGATCGTTCAGGGAGACCAGGTCGTGTACGCCAGGGGATACGGGGTTGCCAGCGTGGACACGCGACAGCCGGTCGGGCCGGATTTCCTGTTTCGTCTCGGCTCGACGACCAAGATGATGACCTCGCTGGCCGCGATCTCGCTGGCTGCGCGTGGCACGGTCGACCTCGATCGCCCCATCGGCACGTATGCGCCCGATCTTGCGTCTCCGAGACTGAAAGCGGTGACGCTGCGGCAGCTCCTGTCGCACAGCGCGGGGCTCCTCGACTACACATCGATGTCGGGACCGCACGACGACGACGCGATGAACGCGTTCATTCCCACGCTCACCGACACCGTATTCTTCACGCAACCGGGAGACATCTACTCCTACTCCAACCTCGGTTACGTAGTGGCCGGCTACGTCCTGAGCGTGGCGACGGGAAAGCCGTACGCCGATGTGATGCACGACGAGGTCTTCGCGCCACTCGGCATGGCCCGCTCCACCATCCGGCCTATCGAGGCGATGACATGGCCCCTGTCGCAGGGACACCAGCGCGACCGCGACGGCGCGCCGCATGTCGTCCGCCCGGCGCCTGACGACTCGCGGTACTGGCCCGCGGGTTCGGCGTTCACCAGTGCACTCGATTTCGCTCGACTCGCCATGGCCATGATGAACGACGGACGGCTGGACGGGCGCCAGGCCCTCCCCGAAGGGGTCGTTCGCACCTGGCTCACGCCCCTCGTGCCGGTTGCCGGCGACACGTCAGCTGCGCCGGTGCGCTACGGATTCGGGCTCGAGACGGGCTCGTGGCGCGGTGAACAGTGGTCACCGGATCGGACGGAAAGACGAGGTATGTCGTGACCGGGGCCCGAGCCGCCCGCAAACAGAACAAGCAGCAGTAGCGACACGACGCGGCTCTGCTACTGGTCTCGACCGCCGGGGGCGCCCCATCCTCCGCCACCAGGCGTCATGATGGTGACGACGTCGCCGGGAGCGAGCTCCACCCGGCATTTGGCGGGGAGAGGTGCCCCGTTCAGCAGATTTGCACCGGCGGCGCCGCTGGAGCCACCAGCCACGCCCGCGGGTTGCAGCCGCCGGCGCTCGGTGAGCAGGGTCACCGTGCACCGTTCCAGGACCCGGTACCGGCGGATCACGCCGTCACCCCCGCGATGCCGTCCGGCGCCACCCGAATCGCGGCGCACGGCGTATTCGTCGATGCGCAGCGGATACGTCTGCTCGAGCGATTCGATGGGTGTGTTGCGCGTGTTGCTCATGCCCACGTGCACGGCGCTCGGTCCGTCGCCACGGGGACCGCCGCCCTGCCCTCCGCCTAACGTTTCGTAGAACGTCCAGCCGTCGCCCCCGAACGTGATGTTGTTCATCGTTCCCTGCCCCTGCGCCGGGACGGGGACCCCCGCGTCCGCCAGGGCGGCGAACAGGGTGTCCGTAATCCGCTGCGAAGTTTCGACGTTCCCGGCGGCCACCGCCGCCGGCCACCGCGCGTTGATCACGCTGCCTTCCGGAACCACCAGGTCGAGGGCCCGCGCAATCCCGTCGTTGGTCGGTACGTCGTCGTCGAGCAGGGTACGCAGGACGAAGACGCTCGCCGCACGAGTCACGGCGAACGGGCAGTTCACGTTGCCCCGCACCATCGCGGAGGTTCCGGTGAAGTCGAGGCGCAGCCGATCGTCCGACATCGCCTCGAGACGCACGGCTACAACCACCGGGTCGTCTGTCACACCATCCCCTTCCAGCGCGTCGCGCGCCGAGCCGCGGGCGCCCTGCAGCTGATTGATTCGTGCCCGCGCCCGCCGCTCGGTGTAGTCCAGCAGGGCGTCGCAGGCCGCGACCACGTGGTCCTCGCCTTCACGGGCGAGCAGCGCGAGCCAGCCATCCCGTCCCGCCGCGCACGCGGCCCGCTGCGCCTTGAGATCGCCGCGTCGCTCCTCGGGTGTACGGACGTTCGCAAGGATGAATTCCAGCATCTCCTCGTCGAACGCGTCGCCGCGGGCGATGCGCACCGGCGGGACGACAATTCCCTCCTGCACCAGTTCGGTCGCGCCGCGCGGCATGCTGCCGGGGCTCATGCCCCCCACGTCCGCGTGATGGGCACGTACGGCCGAGAAGCCAACAATGCGCTCACCGAGCCCGATGGCTTCGACCATCGTGAGATCGGGCAGATGCGATCCCCCGCGATATGGGTCGTTGAGCAGGAACACGTCGCCCACGCGCGGCCGGCGCTCGCGCACGGCGCGCACGGACTCCGGCATCGCCCCCAGGTGCACGGGGATGTGGGCGGCCTGGGCGACCATTCTTCCGCCGGCATCGAAGAGCGCCGCCGACGCGTCGCGGCGCTCGCGGATGTTCGGCGACAGGGCACCGCGTTCCAGCACCGTTCCCATTTCCTCGGCGACCATCGCCACCGCATGCGACATCACGGTGAGCGACAGAGGGTCGAAAGGGAGCGGGTGCTGGATCTCAGTGCTCATGACGAAGGCGGGTCAAAGACAACTGATGCATGAAAACTGATTTCATCGCTCCATCATCCACCCGCCGATGGGCAGCGATCGCGCTGTCCACTCGGGAGCCACGAGCATGGTCGCGTCGCGGAGCGCAACGACGCACGGGCCGACCACCACGGCGTCGAGTTCTCCGCCGTCGTCGGTGGCGCGATCGTCGGCCCACCGCGATGGTCCGCGTCGGGAGAGCGCCGCGCTCACGGAGGATCCCGACCGGGCACAGCGGGCGCTGACGACCTCCACCGGAAGGTGCAGCGTGAATCCGTACCGCGTCTGGTGCATCGCGGCGAATCGTTCCCCCAGTCGCCCGGGCGACTCAGCCGGCTCGAACGGCACCTCCAATTCGTGTCCCTGGCCGCGATACCTCGCCCGCGCGATCCACGTCACGTTCGGCGCCGTCCCGGCCCGGCCGGCCATCTCGGCGGACAGGCGGCCGAGCGCGCCGGGCTCCAGCTCGTCCACGCAGCGCATGACACTGGCCAGAACCACGCGCCGCTCCGGTGCCACGGCCAGGCCGAGGGCGCTGAGGACGCCGGCACAGGGCGGCACCAGAATACGCCGCATGCCGAGGCGGTCGGCCAGACCACAGGCGTGCAGGGGACCGCCACCCCCGAACGCCACCAGCACACAGGTCCGCGGGTCGATGCCGCGCTCCACGCTCACCCGCCGGAGCGCGCGGGCCACCGCGGCATCGGCCGCCGCGATCATCGCTTCGGCCGTCCGTGCCGGGTCGGCCCCCAGACGCCGGGCCAGCGCGCTCACCGCCGTGCGCGCCGCCGCGGCGTCCAGACGCACCTCGTCGCTCATGTGTTCGGCCCGGATATTGCCTAACGCGACGTGAGCGTCGGTGACGGTGGGATGCGAGCCGCCGCGGGCAAACGCCACCGGTCCCGGCACTGCCCCGGCGCTGCGCGGACCGACCCGCAACGCTCCGCCGTCGTCCAGCCACCCGATGCTCCCTCCGCCAGCCGACACCGTCTCCACGAGCACCCGCGGCAGGGCGATCGGCACGCCCGCCACCTGGCCTCCGGCCTCCACCAGCGGCTCACCATCGAGTACCAGCCCCGCATCGGCACTCGTGCCACCAATGTCGATGCTCAGTGCGCGATCGAACCCCGCCATCCGGGCGACCAGCGCCGCCCCCGCCACTCCGCCCGCGGGACCCGACAGGGCCAGGGATGCCGCCGCACGCGCGGCATCGCGCGCCGTACTCATTCCTCCGCTCGACGCGATCACCCCCGGGACCGGCAACCCGAGACCCGTCAACCGGTCGGCGAGTCGCTCCAGATACCGCCCGACGCCAGGACGCGTATAGGCCTCGCAGCAGGTCGTGGTCGTCCGCTCGTATTCCCGGATTTCCGGCAGCACGTCACTCGAACACACGACATCGATGCCGGGGACGCGCCGGCGGATTGCCCCGGCCAGCATACGCTCGTGGGTATCGTCGAGGTAGGCGTGGAGCAGGGAGACCGCAACCACTTCGGGGTCCAATCGCGCCGCTCGCTCGGCGACGTCGTCGGCCTCCTCCTGCGTGAGCCGAACACGAATGCCCTGCGGCTCGCGGCGCTCGGTCACGCCGAGCACCCGCTCCCGCGGCACCAGCGGCTCCGGATGATGCACGGACAGATCGTACAGCGACGCGCGCTCCTGACGGCGGAGCTCCAGCAGATCCGCGGCGGCTGCGGTCGCGCACAGCACCACCCGGGACCCGGAGCGTTCGAGCAGCATGTTGGTCACCACCGTGGTGCCGTGCACGATACGGCCCACCGCGTCCGGCCCCGCGCCGAAGGCGCGCATCGCGCGCTCCACGCCCTGACTCTGGTCCTCCGGTGTGCTCAGGACCTTTCCGGTCTCCACTTCGCCGTCGTCGGCAACGCTGACCAGATCGGTGAACGTGCCGCCCACGTCGATGCCGATCGAGAGGGCCATTATCGGGCTCGATCCGCACCGGGGAGCGACAGAACGCGCCAGGTCACTACTGCGACGGCGATATTGACCGGCGCCGCGAGCAGTACGACGGCGAGGTTGTCCTGACGCAGCGACGGAAGCCCCGACAGCACCATGGCCGCCGCGGTCAGGAGGCCGCCCAACAGCCCGATGTCGACGGTGAGGCGCGCGAGTCGCGCCCCTCGCCGCGCAAACGGGAGCAGCAGCCCCACCAGGCACCACAGCGGGTTGTACTGGAGAAGATTCAGATTGTGGTACGCGAAGACGTGCGCGGTGCCGAACCGCAGATAGAGCAGGAGCACGCCGATCGTTCCGACCAGCAGAGACCAGATGGTGGTGAGCGCGCGCGCCACACCGGCACGCGGCGTGGCGCGGGGACCGACCACGCCCGCGGCCAGCAGGAGGAGTGCCGCGACCGCCGTACCGATCAGCAGGAACGCGGGAGCGCGACGCGGCGGCGTGTGCGCTTCCGGCGTGCGCCCGGATCGCCACACCGCACGCTCCGAAGCGACCAATGGAAGTGCGCGCCCATCCGCGTCCGTGACCTGGATGCTGCGGAGGCGATCTCGCATGCGCATGGGGATGAACATCTCATCCCACACCGAGATCGGACGGTCGGCCGGACGGCCGAGCCCGATGTCGATGCCCGTCGCCACCAGCTTCTCCCCGGTCATGAGTCGCAGCGCATGGTCGCGGTACGACTGGGTGGTAATCTCGGACGATGTCGCGGCACGGAGTGCGCCATTCAGCACCCGATCGAGCGCGTCGCGAACGCGGGTGGAACAGTTGTCGCGAAAGTAGTCGTACCGGTAATACTTGTTCTCCTCACGGGAATTCCATAGCACGAACGCGAGGACCGCGTGCCGCTGTGCTGGCGTGAGGTTCAGTTCCTGAATGGTGATGTCACGGTTCTCGTGCTCGTAGAACGGGATGTCCACGGCGGCCGGAGAGCCGGCCATCCAGTACCGCATGTCGCCGTGCACGAACCGGGCGATGAAATCGGGCTGCCCGAAGTCGAACAGGCCCCAGTTGTACAGGACGTCGCTGTTGGTACGCCGGTCGCGTACGCCGATGGCGTTGTGTCCGAAGCGCTCCCAGACGGCGTCGCCCTGGCCGACGGTGAGCAGATAGACCGAGAGGCTGTCGCCGGCGGAGTCCGGATCGGCGCGATTCCGACCCGTCGCGTCACGCTCGGCGGCCCGGGACGGCTCGGGCGGACGCGCGGTAGCCGCCATCGTCGCGCCGAACAGAATCGCGGTGATCACCGTCGCGGCGATGCGGCTGGACCTCCACCAACGCTCGTCAGGCAGCCGGGGCGTCACAGGCGGATTTCGCATCCCTCGTCGGCGGACCGATACGCGGCCTCGACGATCCGGTGCACCACGACCTGATCGGCGGGCGGCTCGTAGGCGCTCTCGCCGCGCGCCACGGCCAGGAAGTGGGCGAGCTCGGCGCGGTACGACTGGATGAACGCGCTCTCCCGCGCCGCGGCCCCCATGGGAGAGACGTCCACGGGCTTGCCATTGATCTCCTTCCGGACGCGCAGCGGCGCCAGCCGCGCGCTCCCGCGCGAGGACAGCGCTTCGAACCACCAGCGATCGTCGCTGCCAACGTATGACCACGACACGTCGACCGTGAACGCCACCCCGGTCGCGCATTCGATCGTGACCAGCGCCTCCTCTTCCACTTCGTTCCCGGCGCGCCCCGGCCGCATGTGCGCCCAGACACGCTGCGGCGGGGGAAAGTCCGCAAGCCAGAGCGCGAGGTCAAGGAGCGGGAAGCCATGCTCGAGAAGCGCACCGCCGCCCGATTCGGCCCGCCGGAGCCGCCAGCCTTCCACCAGGCCCCGCGTGTGATAGGACCCCGCGCGGATGCCGTTCAGCCTTCCGAGCTCGCCGCCGCGCAGAAAGCGATCGAGCGCCTGTACGTCGCTGCGGAAGCGGTGGTTGTTCCCGACCAGGACCTTGCGCCCTCCGGCGGCCGCCGCGGCCAGAATGCCCTCGACCCCTCGAGAGTGCAGCGACAGGGGCCGCTCGCACAGGACGTCGATCCCCGCCGCCAGGGCCTCCAGGACATGCGGTTCGTGAAGATGGTTCGGAGTCGCGATCACGACGGCGTCCATGTTGTCGTACGCGAACAGGTCGTCGATGTCGGCAAACACATCGGGAACCGCGAACCGGTCGGCCAGCGCGCGGGCCTTGGCGCGATCATTGTCGCAGAGCGCGACCAGGCGCGCCCCTCGCATCTTCGAGAGCACGGGCAGGTGCGCCACCTGGGCAATCGCTCCCGCCCCCACCACCGCGAGTCGAACGTCGGCTGTCATCCCCGGCGTGCCTAACGAATCAGGGAGCGCGCATGAGCTGCGCGCCAGGATAATATGCCCGAAGAATCGCCCGGAAGTCCTGGCCAGCCCGCGCCCGCCCGATCGCGCCCCACTGGCACATCCCCACACCGTGTCCGTTGCCCTGGCCACGAATTACCAGCCGCGCCAGCCGCCCGTTGGCCGCGGTCTCCGGGTGCAGCGAAAAATACGTGCTGGGCAGGATCTCGCCACCGACTGCGCGCAGTACGTATCGCATGTCGTTGCCCGCGATCCGCAGTCGCGCGCGGTCCGCCACGATCGAGACCGCGCTCACGCGCCCCGACGGCGTCGTCCCCTCCACCACAACCGCGCGCACCCCACCCACCCCCCCCCGAAGGCACTGGAGCGTACGCACGCGCGTAGCGCTCCACTGCCGCCGTCAGCTCGTCGGCCCCCAGGGCTCGCTCCCAGTGAAATCGGGGCGCGATGTCGCAGTAGAACCGATCGGTGCCCGGAATGCGGTCGCTCACCGGCTGCAGATACGGCACGCTCGCCGTCTTCCACACTTCGTCCGGCGCAGCCGTGTTCCCACCACAGGTGGAGTGATACGGCGCGTTGACCACCTGACCGGCGTAGCTCAGCACCCAGCCGGCGGTCGCGTCCACCGCCAGATCGCCGATGAACGTCTCCACGTCCACGCCCCCGAACACCTGGTCGGTCGAAGACGCCGTGAGATCGTACGGCCGCGCCCCGGCGGCCAGCATCCTGGTATAGGTGAAGCTCCGCGCCGCCACAGCCTGGGCTTCCACGGCCGCGTGTTCGGCAGGGAGCCCGGTTCCCGCCTCCAGCGGAACGACCCCACGGAGATAGTCCTCCACACCGAGCCGGTCGATGACCAACAGCGCAGTGTCGATCGGCACGTAGACCAGCACGCCGCGAAAGTGGCGCGCGTTCCACAACAGAAGCCCGCTTGTATCGGAGAGCTCGAGGGTCGCCGGCCCCTCGAACCAGGCAGAGTGCTCGCCCGACGGACCGACGGCGCGCACGCGTCCCCCCTCGCGCTGCATCATCCACTCAGCGCCCGGGTCGGCGCGGGCGATCACGTGGCGACTCCCGTCGACGAGCCGCCACGACACCGACGCATGCACCGGCGCCTCGTCGCGCTGCACCGCAAGCAGTACCCGAACCGGACGCGACGATGGTGCCTGTCCCCCGCGCGCCGGAATGATCCCGCCGGAGAGCACAGCCCCTGCCAACGCAAGCACCGCCATCCAGGCACCGGGCGGCCGGCACGTCCACGTTCGCGACAGGTTCACCGGCGCACCGCCGTTCGCCGGTCATCACGCGCCACACACCCCATCAACACGATCAGCGACCGTAGGCGCCGGCGCTGCTCATCATCGGCAGCTCCCTCCGGCGGGGGCGGACGGCGCTGAAGCGCTCCACTTCCCGCATCTGTGTCGCCGAGAAGTCGTAGTCGTCCACCACGGAATCGAGGCGCACCTCGATCAGACTGCCAGGGGGAGCGTCTGTCTCCACCCACGTCACGCCGTCAATGTCGTCGGCCTGGGCATCCGTTCTTGCCTGCGCGGGCGCCCCCTCGTCGGCGGCCCGATCGACCACCGCGCGCACACGGCGCCCCACCAGGCGCTCGTACCGCTCACCGGTGATCAGCCGCTGCAGCTCAACGACGCGCTCGTGGCGTTCGCGCTTGATCTCATCCGGCACGTCATCGGCCATCGCGGCGGACCTGGTGCCTTCCTGTGCGGAATATGTGAACGCTCCCACCCGCTCGAAGCGAGCCTCCTCCAGGAATTCGAGCAACTCCTCGAACTCGGCTGTCGTCTCGCCAGGGAAGCCCACGATCACGGTGGTCCGGATTGCGACGTCGGGAATGGCTTCGCGAATCGCCCGCAGCCGCCTCCGCTGCGCGGCTTTGCGCTCGGGTCGCCGCATCCGTTGCAGCACGCTGTCGGCAGCATGCTGCATGGGGATGTCGAGATATCGCACGATGCGGGATTCCCGAGCCATGAGTTCGAGCATCCGCGACGAGAGCCCGGCGCTGTAGATGTAAAGCAGTCGGAACCACGGGATGGTGGTGTTCTCGAGCAGGGCCTCGAGCAGTTCCGGCAGCCCGGCACCAGTGCGCGCATCCCGCCCATAGTGCGCCAAGTCCTGCGCGACGAGGTTGACCTCGCGCGCCCCCTGCGCTTCGAGCAGCTGTGCCTCGCGCACCACGTCACCAGGGTCGAAAGACCGGTGACGCCCCCGCATCAGCGGAATGGCGCAGAAGGCGCACCCATGATCGCAGCCTTCGCTGATCTTGAGATAGCGCACGTGGGGCAGGTCACCCGAGTAGAGACGCATCCCCGGATGGCGCAGCAGGGGGGACTCGGACAGGAACCCTCGGCTGGCGAGTTCCGGCGCCAGCCGGTCGACGGTGGACGTGCCGAGGAAGAGATCCACTTCGGGGAGCGCGTCGCGCAATTCACGCTCGTGCCGCTCCACCATGCAGCCGATGGCGGCGACGAAGCGACAGCGTCCCGATTCCTTGAGCTGTGCGGCCTCGAGCAGGGTATCGATCGACTCCTTCTTCGCGGCATCGATGAACCCGCAGGTATTGACCAGGACGACATCGGCGTCGCCGGCCTCGGGAGCGAGTTCGGCGCCGAGCGCCACCAGTTCGGCCCGATACCGCTCGGTGTCGACGGTGTTCTTGTCGCAACCGAGCGTGAGAATGGAGAACTTCATGGGAGGGAATCTAGCGTTGCCCCGGATTGGCACCGGCGGGGGCGGCGAAACCGCTGGCGCCTGCGACGGGCGATCCGGCCCCCCTTGGGCGCCCGACGGGCCAACCGGACCACCCCTTGGACGCGCGACGGGCGATTCGGACCGCTCGCTATCCCAGAAACGACTCCAGAGCGCGGGCGCGCGAGACGTGCCGTAGACGGGACAGCGCCTTCTCCTTGATCTGGCGCACCCGCTCTCGCGTGATGCCCAGGAGGGATCCGATCTCCTCGAGGGTCATGGGCTCGCTGCCGTCAAGCCCGAAATAGAGTCGGAGGATCTTTGCTTCACGCTCCTTGAGACTGCCCAGCGCTTCCTCGATCGACTCGGTGAGCGCCTTCTCGAATGTCTGCTCGTCCGGCGTGGGATTCAGGTTGTCGGGCAGATAGTCCAGGAGCTTGTTGTCTTCGCCGGGCGTAAGCGGTGCGTCGAGCGACAGATGGGTCTGAGAGATCGACATCGTCTTGGCGACCTCTTCCTCCGAGATGTCCATACCATCGGCGATCTCGGCGTGGGTCGCCTCGCGACCCAGCTCCTGGAGCAACGTGTTCGCGCGTTTGCCAATGCGATGAAGGGTCCCGGCCCGATTGAGCGGGACCCGCACGATCCGTGACTGCTCGGCGAGGGCCTGGAGGATCGCCTGGCGGATCCACCAGACGGCGTAGGAGATGAACTTGATCCCCTTGGTCTCGTCGAATTTGTGCGCGGCCCGGATGAGACCCAGGTTGCCTTCGTTGATCAGGTCCGAAAGAGAGACGCCCTGGTTCTGATACTTCTTGGCGACCGACACCACGAACCGGAGGTTGCTGCGCACCAGCTTGTCGAGCGCCTCCTGGTCCTGGCCGCGGATGCGTCGGGCGAGCTCGACCTCCTCCTCGCGCGAGATGAGCGGATACGCGCTGATGTCACGGAGGTACTGGTCGAGCGAGCCCTCGTCGAACGAGGACTTCTTGGTGACGACGCGCCCTACTCCCACTGAAGTTCTCCCGCCTATCGCGGTGCGCCCGTGCGCACGCCGGATGTCAACGACGAACCGGGCATTGTATGGTCAGCGAACCCGAGCGCCCAGCCTATGCCAGCGGATGCGGGTGAGCCAGGCGGCGCTCGTCCCCGCATCGGGCTGGTAACTGTAGTAGATGATCAGAGGTTCTCCGCGAATCAGGCTGTCGGGTACGAATCCCCAGTACCGGCTGTCGAGCGAGTTGTCGCGATTGTCACCCAGCATGAAATATTCCTGGGGTGGCACGACGATCGGACCCCAATTGTCCCGGGACGGGTGATAGCTCTCTGAGGCTTCGGCGGTGCGGACGAGATGGTCTCGCTGCCAACGGAAGTCCTCGCCGCTCGGGTCCACGCCTGGCTCGGTGTGCCGCACATACGCTTCCCGCAACGGGACGCTGTTGCGAATGAGCTTGCCGTCGCGCATCGCGAGGGTATCGCCCGGCAGGCCGACGAGCCGCTTCACGAAGTTCTTGCTGGGATCTTCCGGCCACTGAAAGACCACCACGTCGCCGCGGTGCGGGGTTCGAACCGCCGGCAACCGCACGTGCGTGAACGGGACTTCGGCTCCGTAGACGAGTTTGTTCACGAGCAGGAAGTCGCCCACCAGCAGCGTCCCTTCCATGCTGCCGCTCGGGATCTTGAACGCCTCGACGAGAAACGCGCGGACCAGGAGGAAGACCACGATCGCGACCAGGAACGACCGCGCCCACTCCACCGCCAGCCGCAGGGCCCGACCGCGCTGTCGATTCACCTGCCGCAGTGCATGGGCACGTTCGTTTTCCGAAATGGTCGGTGTGGGCACCCGCACGGAGATGGAGTCGCTCATGCGGCGCTCCCCGCTTCGGCGGAATCGATTACCTGTACCTGCGCGCCGACGGCCTGCGCCAGGTCATCGATCCGCGATCGCGCCAGGTCGTGCCCGCGCAACGTCACGACCGTAAACCGACCGGCGGTTGCCGTGCCGTTCTCGCAGTGCGCCACACCCATGCGGGTCAACTGCTCACGGACGCGTGATGAAAGATCTGGCATGGAGGCCGCACTCAAGGCGAAAACTTCCGACGGACTCGCGGGTGACTCGTCAGGCAGACCGAGACGCGCGAGCACACGATCCACCGCCCACCGAACGTCGGCGCGATCCACGCCCCGCCCGCCAAGACGCTCCTCGACACGCAAAACCAGCGCATCTCGCTCACCCTGCGACAACTTCATAGGTACGCGGTCAATTAATTCGCTGCCTCCATCTCCCGCAAGTGAATGCGGGACATCGCACAGCGTGTCAAGTCGTCGCGCGTGTGCGATCACGCACGACGCGACCCGCCGGCCGTTCAGCATCGCACGCGATATTCCGCCGCGCATCGGCCCTGTCGATCGCCCACTCAGGGCGTCCACCACAAATCGCAAACCTCATACCGCCGGCCCGGTGCCCGGCCGCCGGTGCGCCGTGGGCTGCTCCAGATGGCGCTGGTGTCGCCGACACGTCACACCAGCCCCATCGAAGCCTGACGAACACCCTGCGCGTTCCGCCACACCGTCATTCCGTACCATAGGTGTCGATCTGCGCGCGCTGAAGCGCCCCGGAGAAGTCCACGTAGCCCACCTTCGTCTCCGAATAGAACTCGTACACTTCCCATCCCCCCTCCCGGTGACCGTTTCCGGTCTGCTTCACGCCCCCGAACGGAAGATGGGCCTCGGCTCCTATCGTCGGCGCGTTCACATATGTGATGCCGTTGTCGAGCTCCTGCAACGCCCGAAAGGCCGCGTCCACGTTGCTCGTGTACACCGAGGACGAGAGGCCATACCGCACGTCGTTGTTGACGGCGAACGCGCTGTCGACCGAGTCCACCTTGATGACGGACAATACCGGCCCGAAGATCTCCTCCTGTTCCAGACGGCTCCCGGGACGCACGTCGGTAAAGATCGTCGGCTGGAAGAAGTGACCACGCCGGAGTTCCGGGTCCGTTGCCCGCTCGCCGCCCAGTTTGAGCGTCGCGCCCTCGCCGCGCCCGATGGCGACATAGCTTTCGACCTTCGCCACCGCGTCTTCGTGGATGAGCGGCCCAACGTCCGTTCCGGCCGCACGGCCATCTCCAAGCCGGAGCCGGCCGGCGCGGTCAACGAGCATTTCCACGAATTGGTCGTGGATCCCCGCCTGCAGAATGAGCCGCGACGTGGCGGTGCAGCGTTGGCCCGTGGTGCCGAACGCGCCCCACAGGACCCCCTCCAGCGCGAGTCCCAGGTCGGCGTCGTCCAGCACGATCTCCGCGTTCTTCCCTCCCATCTCCAGAGACAGACGCTTGTGAAGCCGGCCACAGGTTTCGCCGACCGCGCTGCCAGTCTCAGTGGAGCCGGTGAAGGACACCACGGGCACGTCCGGGTGCCCGATGATCGCCGCCCCGGCGTTGGCACCCGATCCGTGCACGAGCTGGATGACCTCAGGCGGGAGCCCCGCATCGAGGAGAATCTGCACCAGCACGGTCCCAGTATGCGGCACGTCTCCGGCAGGCTTGAACACGCAGGCGTTTCCGCACAGCAGCGCCGGGAACATCTTCCACGTGGGAATCGCCATGGGAAAGTTGAACGGCGTGATGATGCCGCACACCCCGATGGGACGGCGATAGCTCATCGCCCACTTGTTGCGCAGCTCGCTGGGCACCGTATGCCCGAAGAGGCGTCGCCCCTCCGACGACGCGTAGTACGCGGTATCAATCCCTTCCTGCACGTCCCCTCGCGTTTCTGCGAGGGGCTTGCCCATCTCGCGCGTCATCAGGTCCGCGATTTCTTCCTTCCGGCTCGCGAGAAGGTCGCCGACTCGGCGCAGCACCTCACCGCGTAAGGGCGCAGGGGTTCGGCGCCAGATGTCGAAACCACGCATTGCAGACGCGACAGCGCGATTCACATCGTCGGGCCCGGAAAGCGGGAAGCGCCCGACAACGTCGGACGTGTCGGCCGGATTGACGTTGTCGAAATACTCGGCGGTCGAGGGCTCGACCCACCGGCCGCCAATGAAGTTCTTGAAGCTGGGGGGCATCGGATAAGGGCAGTTGTCAGTTCTCAGCGGTCAGCTGTCAGCGATAAGCGGGCGGCAATCGGCCAGCAGCGCGCGGGGCTCAGCGACCAGCGGCGCCCGCGAGATCGTGCCGACGTCTGACCGGAAACTTACCTGATGTGACCCTTGGGCTGTGCGGTTGCTGTTGACGTGTGAACGTTCGCCTGTGGCAGCTGGCGTGCGACCTGTGGCTTTGACCTGTGGCCTTTGACCCTTGACCTTTGACCTATGGCCTGCCGTCTATGGCCTCTCTCACCCGCACATCCACTCGGCGGGATGGGTCGGCGACGGCGTCGCGTAGCCCACACGTGGCAGAATCTCCTGGGCCGCGAGCAATCCGCCCCAGAGAACGAGCAGCAACGACAGAATGTGCGCCTTGACCGCACGGTGACGCCATGTCCAGATGGATGACCAGATCCCGCCGGTGACAACGACAGCAACCGCTCCGAGATAGGCGAACAGCCCCGTACCACAGCGCGCCGAATACGGCCAGAACACCATCCCCACGCCGAGCGCCACGGAAAGCACGAGCCGAGCCATCACTCCGAGCGTGGATGTAGTCCGCTGCTTCTCCACTGCTTCGGCGCGAGCCGCCGGCGTGGGCGCCGTCTTCGCAGGCAGGAGCGCCTCGTCGGACGTCTGCTCCAGTTGCCGGTCGATCTTCTTCAGTTCGGCGTCCCAGTTGCGGGTGGTCACGATTCCCTCGTTAGTCCGTAGCGTTCGATCTTCTTGTAGAGGTTGGATCGCGGCATCTCGAGCACGCGTGCCGTCTCGCTCACGTTCCAGTCGAACTCGCGCAGTTTGTGCAGGAGGAACGCTCGCTCTGCGGCGTGCTTGAAGTCGTCGTAGGTGCGACACTCCAGCAGCGACCCCAACCCCGACGCATCGGGCGTGCGCGGCCCGGTCAGTCGCGCGACGTCGGACGCCGTGATCCGGGTCCCCGACCCCAGTATCAGCAGACGCTCGATCGTGTTGCGCAGCTCGCGGACGTTGCCGGCCCAGTCGAGCGACGAAAGCGCCTCCACTGCGCCCGAGTCCAGGGTCCGCGCGGCCGCGCCTTCCGCGCGACCGAGCTGGTTCACGAAATACTGCGCCAAAAGGGGGATGTCCTCTCGACGGTCACGCAGTGGCGGGACGTGCAGCGGGACGACGTTCAACCGGTAGTACAGGTCCTCCCGGAAACGGCCGGCGGCGATTTCCTCCTCGAGATTCTTGTTCGTGGCCGAGATCACACGAACATCCACCCGGACCCGTCGGCTGCCGCCGATGCGCGTCACCTCGCCGTCCTGAAGGACCCGCAGGACCTTCGCCTGTGCGGCCAGGCTCATATCGCCTACCTCGTCCAGGAAGAGGGTCCCCTTGTCCGCCTGCTCGAACTTGCCCGCACGATCGTTCACCGCGCCGGTGAACGATCCCTTAACGTGGCCGAACAGCTCGCTCTCGATCAGCTCCGACGGAATAGCGGCGCAATTCACCTCCACGAATGGCTTCGCTGCGCGCGAAGACAGCCGGTGGATGGCGCGCGCCACCAGCTCCTTTCCGGTCCCGTTCTCTCCGCTGATGAGCACCCGTGCCGGCGTCACGGCGATCTTCTCCAGCTGGCCGGTGAGCGCGCGGATCGCGTACGACTTGCCGACGATCTCGTACCGCGACTCGATCGACTCACGCAGCCGGGTGTTCTCCTCCTGCAGCGTGAGGTGCTGGAGCGCGTTGCGGAGCAGGACGAGAATCCGGTCGGTGTCGAGCGGCTTTTCGAGGATGTCGTACGCACCGAGCTGGGTGGCTTCGACCGCCGTCTGGATGGTCGCGTGCCCGCTGATCATGACCACGCTGGCGGCCGGGTCCAGTTGCTTGATCCGCCGCAGCACCTCCAGCCCATCCATCCCGGCCATCTTCACATCGAGAAAGACAAGTTGCGGTCGCCACTTCTCGTAGAGGGCGAGCCCCTGGACGCCGCTCGATTCGGCGCGCACCTCATATCCCTCGTATTCCAGCAGCTGCCCCAGGGCCGCGCGCACCCCCTGTTCGTCGTCGACGATCAGAATGCGATGGCTCATTGGACGTTCTTGTACAGGGTGACACGGCCGCGTGCCACCCTCACGTCACCGATATAGTTCGGAACGGGGAACGGGATCCCGTTGTCAGATGCTCCCTCGGGGCGTTCCGCACCGCGCCACACGTGCGCCACCAACCTGGGGATGGCGGCGCGCGGAATCGCCAGCTCTCCCATCCTGGCCGACTCCACGCGGTACTCGGCGAGCCCCGGATGAACGATGTCGAGGGTGCCTCGCGCTTCGAAGGTCTCGCGCCGCTTGAGCATCCCCGCAAGCGGCCCAAGGTCCCCGATGTCGCCGATGTCGTCGAGCTGCACGTTCGCCCGCAGGAGGATCTCGTTGCCGTCGATCGCCACCTCGGGATCGCTGATCGCCGACCGGATCCGCGAACCGGACTGGGCGAGGAGGAGGGCGCCAAGCTCCTCCGGAGTGAGATTGGAGAACACCGGCCCTGCCTTTCCTCCCAGCGAACTCACCGCCTGCCGCGCGCGGTCTGCACCCGAGTCGGTGACCGCGTGCCACTGCACTGCCGGGGCCGCGCGTTCGCCGAAGATGCGCGACCGCCACCGGTCGCGGGTCAGCCACAGGGCGACAGCGATGCCGATGAACAGCAGGATCAGACAGCCGACGCGTCGAAGACACCCGAGCATGTTGAATGAGTACGGTACAGCGTGCCTTGGCGTTTCGACAGCGGCACCGGAGGTGCCGCTGTCGCTGGAGGCTCACGCAGGCGCAGCCAGGGGGAGCGACGCCAACGTGGTGTAGCGGGGGCCGTTCGGCAGCAGATCGCTCCTCATAAGGTCGAGGGAATGTACATCCACATCATACTCGTTATGCGTTGCGCCGGCCGCTTGTGCCAGTGTGCCGGCCACGCCCGGCGGCAGCTCACGCTTCACACGGCCCAGCGTAAGGTGAGCGCTGAACGATCGAGCATCGCGCGCAAAGCCGAGCAGGTCGCATGCCTGCTCGACATCTTCGGCGAGGGCGTTCACAGGCCTCTGATCTCTCACGCCGATCCATACCACCCGCGGACGACGAAAGTTCGGGAAGGCGCCCGCGTCTGCCAGGAGCAGTCTGAAGGGCCGGTGCTCCGACGCCGCGGCCGCAAGACCTCGGCGCAGCTCGGCGAGCCGATGATCCGCCACGTCGCCGAGGAACTTGACCGTGAAATGCAGGAGTTCGGAACGGATCCAGGATACCTGCGGGGCCGCCAGCCTGAGCGGTTCGCACCCACGGTGGATGCGCGAGCGCAGCGCTGGGGGAAGGTTAATCGCCAGGAACAGCCGCACCGGCGGAGTTCTGCCCGGATTCTCGTGACTCTTCTGCTGCGGCCCGAATCGCGCCGCGATCGGGGATCTCGAGCGCGATATGGGTGAAGCGAAATTCGCGGGCGAGCCCAATTGCCGAGTTCCGAAATCCCGCGAGGTCGCCTTCGAGCGAAGCGGGCCCCGATGTCACCACGGCCAGGCGGTCGCGACCTTCCACCGTGCAGGTGTAGCCGCGCAGATGCAGCGCACTCGCCAACCTGCTCGCGCTGCCGCTCGACGGCGAGGCCTCGAACGGCCCGGCATCGTGCGGAGGCTGCGCTCCGGGATGTTCGGGACCTGAAGAGGGACTGCCGAGAGACGAAGTAACGTGTCGCCGGACACTCGCGGAGCGGTCGTCGATTCCCGCAGGATCGGTGGGCGCGGCACTCGCCGGCGACGCGTGAATCCCCTCGAGCAGGTTGAGTGATCCGCTCCGGAATCCACCCAGTTCCACCGTCACGCGCGCGAATCCCGCGCCGGCGACAGCCTCGCGCAGCGTCTGCAGTCCTTCGCGGGACAACCGGCCGGAAAGTTCGGCGTCGTCGAGCTCCACGCGGGCGAGATCGCCATGGTGCCGGACGCGCAGGTTTCCCGTCACGCCCAGCGTCCGCAGCGCCGCCTCGGCGCGCTCCACCTGACGCAATCTCTCGGGCGTCACTGCCAGTCCGTAGGGAAGCCGCGACGAGAGACACGGCGACGAGGGCGCGGACCACGTGGGGAGCCCTCGGGCCGCGGACAGGCGTCTGATCTCCTCCTTGCCAAACCCCAGCTCCGCGAGAGGCGACCGGATGCCTCGTTCTTCCGCGGCCTGCCGTCCGGGGCGGTAGTCCGCCACATCATCGGCGTTGGTCCCGTCCACCACCACGGCGAGTCCACGTGCACGGGCGATCGGCACGAGCCGCGACCAGAGCTCGGTCTTGCAGAAGTAGCATCGATTCGGGGAATTCGCAGCGTAACGAGGGTCGCTGATCTCATCGGTATCCACTTCGAGCACGGGGATACCGACATGGCGCGCCACGCCGAGGGCCCGGCTCCACTGCTCTTCTGGATACGACGTACTCCGACCGATGACCGCCAGGACGTGTTCCGGGCCGAGCGCCTCGACAGCGACGCAGGCGAGATACGCAGAGTCCACGCCCCCGCTGAAACCGATGAGCACCGAACCGGCGTTCCGGAACCAGGCGAGGAGCCCATGTTCGTCGGCAGTGCGCGGGTCGGAATCGAAGTGGCGTTCCAGGGCGGCGGTCACGGACGAAAACTACGACGGCGCGCGACCCCGAGGCAGCCGCGACCCGAACATGTGCGCTGGGTGCCGGAGGAGCGGCATGGCGTGATCTGGCACGAGGTAACCATCACCCGGATTCAGGGCGGAAGGTTTCTGCGGTCCGGAAGTGCAGCGCCTCGGCTACCTGCCGTTTCGCGATCCCCGCGTCGCCGTCCAGGTCACAGATCGTTTGCGCCACCTTGAGCACCCGATGATAGCCGCGCGCGGTAAGCCGCAGCCGTTCGGCGGCAGTGGCCAGCAGTTCGCGGGCGTCGGCGTCGATCTTCCCATGTACGTCGAGCCAGCGCCCGTGGACATGCGCGTTGCATCGCACCGCGGCGAATCGGGCGTAGCGCACGAGCTGGCGCGCGCGCGCCATCTCCACGCGGTCGCGAATCACCGCCGAGCGTTCGGCGGGACGCGTGTCCGCCAATGCGCGTACGGCTACCGCCGGGACGTAGACCGTCATGTCGATGCGATCGGCCAGCGGGCCGGAAATGCGGGCCCGGTGGCGCTGGATGTCGCTGGCGGAGCACGAGCAGCTCGCGCCGGGCTCACCACTGCGACCACACGGACAGGGGTTCATCGCCCCAAGCAGGGTGAATCGCGCCGGATAGGCGACCGAAGACAGCGCTCTCGAAATCACCACGCGTCCCTCTTCGAGCGGTTGCCGGAGTGCGTCCAGCACCGCACGTGGCATTTCCTGCATTTCATCCAGAAAGAGCACGCCGTGGTGCGCCAGACTCACTTCTCCCGGCCGCGGGGAGCTCCCGCCACCGATCAGCGCCGCGCTCGACAGGGAGTGGTGCGGAGCGCGAAACGGACGCTGACCGACTGGCAGCTCACCGGGCGGGATGAGTCCTGCTACGGAGTGGATGGCGATCACTTCGAGCGCTTCTTCCTCGGACAACGACGGGAGGATCGTGGGAAGCCGGCGCGCCAGCATCGTCTTCCCCGCGCCGGGCGGACCGATCATGAGGAGCGCGTGACCGCCGGCCGCGGCGATTTCCAGCGCCCGTTTGGCGACCTCCTGGTCAACGACGTCAGCCACGTCGAGCGTGTCGGCCAATGACGGGCGAACCGGCTCGGGTACCATCGGCGCCGAGATGCCGCCGTTCCGGAGGCCGTGCACAAGCTCGCCCAGCGTCGCGGGGGCACCGAGACGCAGCGACGACACCAGGGCAGCTTCCGGCACGTTGAGCGGTGGAATGAGCAGCGCCGCTCCCTCGGGATCCGCCGTACAGCCCACAACCTTGTGTGTACCGCCGCTTTCACGAGCGAGCAGCCGGGCTACGGGCAGCACGCCGCGTACTGGCCGCAGCGCGCCGTCCAGACCCAGTTCCCCGAGCGCGAGCATCCTGCCGAGCAGCTCAGCCCGCAGCTGTCCCGTACCGATCAGGAAGCCTAACGCGATCGGGAGGTCGAAGGCCGTGCCATCCTTGCGGACGTCGGCCGGGGCGAGGTTCACCGTGACCCGGCGCGGCGGCAGCTGAAACCCCGAATTCAGTACCGCGGCACTCACCCGCTCGCGGCTCTCCTTCACCGCGCCGGCGGCGAGCCCCACGATGGTCCAGTGCGGCAGGCCGGGCGCGACGTCGACCTCCACCAGGACGTGGTACGCCTCGATGCCGAGGAGGGCGGCAGACCGCACGGCCGCAAGCATGAGGAACGCTCGCGCCGCGACGGGGCGCGAGCGCCATCATGCGAGCGCCGGACGGATCATGCGAACGCGCTCGGCGTGGTCCGGCACCTACGGCATCTTCTCGTTAGCGGTCGGGAACGCCGCCGGTGGATTGCTGCCGATCATCTGCCGGTACGTGTCGGCCCAGAAGTCCGGCGGCCCTTCGCTGTCCTCCACCTTGTGACTCACCGGATTGAGCCCGCGCTTGATGTACGCCGCAATCGCCCACAGGTCCGCGTCGGGCATGTGGCGCCAGGCCGGCCAGGGCATGGGGGGCGCGAGATAGTGCGGCGCGGCGGGGAAGTTCCCCTGCCCGGGTGTCGCCGAGGTGATGTCTACGTCCGGCGTTTCACTGGGCCGCAACCCGTACCGCAGCGCGTTGAAGATCTGGCGTTCGCTGTACCGCCCGGTGCCGGTTGTGGGATCGGGGGTCAGGTTGCGCGCACGGGTTGTGAACGGCCCGACCTTGAACTGCTGGGTGAGGGTGTCGCGCAGACCGTCGAGCCATCCCGGGGCCGCCGGATTGTCGAAGCCGCCGTGGCAGTCGCCACACGCGTGGCTGATAACCAGCAGCCGCCCGCGGAGAATCGTGTCCTGCGCCGTCCCGGCGGCCATCGCGCCGCCCGGCGCTGCTCCCCCGCCGCCCGATGGAGCGCAGGCGGCAATGACGCCACCCGCCAGGAGTACGCCCAGAAACCGCAGTGACTTGTCAGGCATCGGCATCGCAGCACCCCCTCTTACGGTTTGAGTTCGAGAATGCCCATCATCCCCATGTCCTCGTGGTTCAGGATGTGGCAGTGAAACATCCATTTTCCGGCATAGTCGGTGTAGCGCACGATCAGCCGCACGGTCTCGTGCTTGGGCACGTTCACCAGGTCCTTCCAGCTCCGGAACGGTTCGGGAACCCCGTTGCGGCTGATCACCTGGAACTGGAATCCATGCAGGTGGAACGGGTGGTCCATGCCCACCAGGTTCTCCACCTGCCAGATCTCGGTCACGCCCAGGCGCGAGCGCACATCGACCCGGTTCATGTCCATCTTCTTGCCATTGATCAGCCCCTGGGTCATGGAGATGATCCGGGTCGTGGATGCCTTCAACGTGTCGAGCGGGGGCACGCGGCGCAGCGTGGACGGAATCGCAACGGGTTGTAGCGGCGTGGCATTCGTGTACCGCAGCGTCAACAGATCGCGCGTCACCGTCCAGTCCTTCGGGCGCGTCTGCGGGACGTACCGATCATAAGGGAGGTCCTGCAGCCTGGTCCGGGTCCCTGGCCTTCCGGTGCCACGCACCAGCACCTCGACCCGCTCGGCATTGGCCAGCAGAATCTCCCTGACGTCTACCGGCCGCTCGAACAGCCCGCCGTCGCTGCCGACCTGCAGAAACGTCTGCCCGGGAATCGCCAATCGGTAGACCCGCGCGGCCGAAGCGTTGATGATGCGCCACCGTTGTGTTTCTCCGCTCCGGATGACGAGGGTCGGCATCACCTGACCGTTCACGAACAGGACGTTGCCTTCGCGCCCGTTCTCGTCATCGATCTGACCCTGCAGCGATCTGGGGTCCGGAAGGTCAACCTGGCCGTCGGGGCGAAATCGGTTGTCCGTCAGGATGAGGATCTTTTCCGTGAGCGACGCCGGCAGCGGGTCGTCAGGCGCCCGGATGATCAGCGCGCCGACGAGTCCCTTCGCGACCTGGGCGGTGGTGTGAGCGTCGGGATGTGGATGGTACCAGTAGGTACCGGCGCTTCCGGGGCTGACTGTGAACACGTAGTCGCGCTGTTTGCCCGGTGCCACGGGATTAAACGGACTCCCATCCTGATCGGCCGGGAGATGGACACCATGCCAGTGGACAGTTGTGGTCTCGGGAAGCTCGTTATGGAAGTGGACGACGACGTGATCGCCCTCGTGCACCTCGAGCGTGGGCCCCGGAATGCGCCCGTTGTACGCGTACACCTCGGTGGCTACGCCTGGACGCAGGGTCATTCGCGCCGGAGCCGCGGTCAGCGTGACCTCGACCGTGCCGGGAACGTGCGAGAGGTTCTGGAGAACCGGCGGATTGGCCAGAGGCGCCGCGGCCGGGCGGGTCGGGATAATCGTGGCGTGCGAGCCGACGGAACCGCCGGCGCCGCCGAACGAACCGGACCACGCCAGAACCGATACCAGGGTCGCGCGCCGTGCGATGATCGTCAGGCCGTGCCCGCCGTCGCTCACACCGGCATTCGGGAGAAATCGCGCGCGGTGATGCAACCACATGGAGGGCATCCGTAGTGGATCGATCGAGAACCGGGCCGGCAGGTCGAAGGAGGCCAACGGGTGCGTCGGCGGCGCCCAACTTCACAAGCCGGGACGGCGGACGCGCCTGCTGAGTCAGCCAACCCGCGATTGTGGCACCAATTCGATCGATTGGCAAGCGACATTCGGTTCGATTCCGAACCGTCGCCGGCGAATCGCCGCGCAGGCGAGGCGCTACAACGACCTGCTGGGAGGCGTGGTCGGCGCAGTCGGGTGTGTCGATTCCGGTTCCGGGGTGAAGTCCTCGCCCGGATTCACGAAGATGTCGCTCTCGATCCCGTACTGACGGTCGTGCAGTTCCCGGTACCGCCCTCCCAGGTCCATCAATTCGGCATGGGTCCCGCGCTCCACGATCCGCCCTTCTTCCATCACGAGGATCTGATCGGAACTCTCGATGGTGGAGAGGCGGTGCGCGATGACGAACGTGGTCCGGCCGCGGCGTAGCGAGCGGAGGCCATCGCGAATCAGCGCCTCGCTCTCGCTGTCCAGGCTCGACGTGGCTTCGTCGAGTATGAGGATGCGGGGATCGGCCAGAATCGCGCGCGCGATCGCTACCCGCTGCCGCTGGCCGCCGGACAGCTTCACGCCGCGTTCACCCACCACCGTGTCGTACTGCTTCTCCCACTTTTCCACGAACTCGTCCACGTGGGCGATCCGCGCGACGCGGCGGATGTCATCGTCGGTGGCGTCGGGACGCGCGTAGGCGATGTTTTCCCGCACCGTGCCGTCGAACAGGAAATTGTCCTGCATGACGACGCCCAGGTGCTGGCGGTATTCTCGCAACCGCAACTCCGCCAGGTCGCGCCCGTCCACCAGCACGCGCCCCAATTGCGGGCGGCTGAACGCCATCACCAGTCCGATGAGAGTGCTCTTCCCCGCCCCGCTCGACCCCACGAGGGCGGTGGTGGACCCGGCAGGCGCGCGAAACGAGACATCGCGCAGTACGGGGACATCCGTCACGTACTCGAAACTCACGTGTTCGAAGGCCACGTCGCCGTCCACCTCGGGGACGGCACCGCGGGTCGCGTCATCCGCGTCCTCGCGGTGCATCTCCCGCAGTTCCCGGATGCGATCGAGTCCGGCGAACGCCTCGGTGATCTGCGTGCCGATGGACGCGATGCCCACCAGCGGCGCGGCGACCATGCCGATGAAGAACACGTACATCACGAACGATCCCAGCGTCATCTGGCCGGCGAGGATCGACCGCCCGCCCACGATCGTGAGCAGTACGCCGATCGCGCCGGTGATGACCGTCGTGCCGGCGCCTACCGCCGACGTGCCGGTGATCGTCCGGCGCACGTTGTCGAACAACCGTTCCACGCCGACGGTGAAGATCTTCTGCTCCCGCTCTTCGGCAGTATAGACCTTCACGATCCGCACGCCGCCGATTGATTCGCCCAGGCGTCCCGTGACCTCGGCGTTGATCACGCTCCGTTCGTGGAACATCGGCCGCAGCCGCTTGAAGGCCACCGACATCATTCCGCCGAACGCCGCCAGCATCACGATCGTGATCGTCGTGAGGTGCCAGTTGAGATAGAACAGGACGGCCAGCGCCAGACCCGCCGTGACGAAGCCTCCCACCAGCTGCACGATGCCGGTGCCGACGAGATTCCGGATCCCTTCGGCGTCGCTCATCACCCGCGAGATCAGGACACCGGTCTTGGTCGAGTCGAAGAACGACACGGGAAGTCGCATCACGTGCCGCTGTACGTCGATGCGCATGTCCGTGATGGCCCGCTGGGCGGTGATGCTCACCACCTTGGCCAGGGCGAACGACGTCGCCGCCTGAATCAGGGTCGCCAGTCCCGACGCCATTGCGATCGGGACGAGCAGCTCCACCTGATGCTTCGTGAACACATTGTCGATCAGAAACTTCGAGCTGGCCGGGAGGACCAGCCCCGCCAGACGGCTGATCAACATCAGCCCCAGGCCGATCGAGAGTGAGCGGCGGTGACGCCAGATCAGGTCGCGCGATTCGGCCCAGGCCCGGGCCATTCGCTCCCGGCGAATCTTCTTTTTCTCGTCCTCGGGGGTGAGCGGCTGGATCGTGGTGGCGCGCGCGCCCCGACTGGTGCCGCGCGCCTCGGCGCGAAACCGGTCTGACGGGCCTACTTTGATTCCGGCAGGTGCCATGGCTCAATCATACCGAGTGGAGCAGCCCGAAAGCTAAACACGTCTCCTCAGGCGCGTGTCAGCGCCGGAATGTCGCGGCGACCGACGGCTCACCCGGGCGAGGCCAGACGGGCGGCGGAACGCGACGCCGCACCACTCGTTGCGTTGCACGAGCCATGCCGGCGACGAAACCCGCGCCGGCGCCCGCGCGTATTGGTTCCAGACTGCACCAACCGGAGGAACCCGGCATGTGGACCATCCTGAAGTCCCTCATTGCGAAGCTCGCGCTGTTCAAGGTGCTGCTCCGCACGCTCGGGTCGCTCGCCTGGCTCGTTCCGATCGCGTTCATCCTCAAAGCCATTGGTCTTCCGATGCTCCTGCTCCTGCTGATTCTCGCCCTGCCGATCTTCATCGTGCTCGCGCTGGTCGGCCTTCCGTTCCTGCTGGTCTTCCTGGTGGGCGGTCTGCTGATCGCCGGGTTCTTCGCGCTGCTTTCCCTGGGCGTGGCCGCGCTCAAGATCGCGATTCCCATCATGCTGATCGTGTGGTTGGTGCGCTGGCTGACGCGCGATCGGAAGACCGACGGAGGGATCAACCCGGCAACCGAGTAGCAGGCGCGTTTCGCGCCGGCAGCCGGAACCTGACACGGCGCGTTTCGCCGCAGTCGGCCGTTGGTCGGGCGCCGCCGTTAGCGCCGATCGACGGAAGGCGAGCAACAGGTGGCGCTCAACAGAATCGGGCCGGCCGACGGATTGTAGGTCGTCGTCCGGCCCGATTCTCGCTTCCGGGTTTCCCGGCTCGCCGGACTCCGTGCGACGCGATCCGGCGGAGGCGATGCCGCGGAGGTTGTCGACCTCCGGCCGAGTCAGGAGGCGGGAGGCAGGCTGCGCCGGATCTCTGAGCGGCCGGCGGCCACGCCCATGCCGACCGAAACGCCGAATGCGACGGCGGTCACGCCGCCCACAATCGGAAGGAATGCGACGATTGGCGTGGCGAGCGCCGCGGCCGCGACCGCAGCGACGACCGGAGCGGCCGGGTGATTCACGACGTCCACGTAGCGAAGGCGTTGGGCGACGAACCGCCGCGCGCGTGAATATCCCCAGTAGGCGACGGCGGTGGAGGCCGCGAGCCAGAGCAGTGTCTGCAGCATGATCGGTGTCCTCGTTGCGCACAGGAAATGCGAGGTGCTTCGCCTCCCACTACGATATGTGGAGCAGCGGGTTTCGCGCACGCCCGGCCGGCAGCGATCGCGGCACGGGAGGGGACGTGCAGGAGGAGCCCGGTCACCCCGTACCGGAGTCACCGTGAGAGCCGTCGTGATCACCCAGCCGGGCGGCCCCGAGCATCTCGAGGTTCGCGAGGCGGAGCAACCGGTCCCGGGTCCGCGCCAGGTGCTGGTACGCGTGCACGCGTCGGCACTCAATCGGGCCGATGTACTGCAACGGACGGGCCGGTACTCGCCGCCTAACGACGCTCCGCGGTCGATTCCCGGCATCGAGTTCGCCGGCGTCGTGGACGCGACCGGACCCGGCGCCACGCGGTGGCAGGTTGGAGCGCGCGTATTCGGCATCATCGGCGGCGGCGGCCACGCCGAGTTCCTCGTGGCGCACGAAGCGACCCTGGCCGCCATCCCGGAACGGCTCGACTGGATCGGCGCCGCCGCGGTGCCGGAAGCCTTCATCACCGCGCACGATGCCCTGGTCAGCCAGGCAGGGCTCCAGGCCGGAGAGACCGTGCTCGTGCTCGCCACCGGGAGCGGAGTAGGGCTGGCGGCGGTGCAGGTGGCCCGCGCCTGGGAGGCGGTGCCCTACGGGACATCCCGCACGCCGGACAAGATCGAACGGGCCCGCGACCTTGGTCTGGCCGACGGGGCGGTGGTGGACGGGAGCAATCCCCAGGCCCTCACGGCCGCAGTCGCCGGCTGGACTGCCCAGCGCGGCGTGGATGTCGTACTCGACCTGCTGGGCGGACCGTACTTTCCTGCCTGCGTCGAAGCGCTGGCCGTGAAGGGACGCCTGATGATGGTGGGTGCGGTGGCCGGCGCCCAGTCGACCATCGATGTGCGCCGCGTTCTGGGGAAGCGGCTGACGCTGCGCGGCACGGTGCTGCGTGCGCGCGCCCTGGAAGAGAAGATCGCGGTGGCGGAGGCGTTCAGTCGCGAGGTCGTGCCCCGTCTGGCGTCGGGCGAGTTGCGTCCCGTGGTGGACTCCATCTTTCCGCTGAGCCGGATCGGCGACGCGCACCGGCGAATGGAGTCGAATGCGACGTTCGGGAAAGTGGTGATCGACGTGGACGCCCGGGGCTGACGCTCCACTGCGACCTTTGGTCGCCGGACTCCGATCAGCGTCTCTTGCGTTCACCCGAGCGCCTATTTATGCATTGTCTATGCATAAACTGGCATGGGCCGGCCGACCACGACCCCTCGTCTCCACCACTCGCCCGCACCTCACGGCGTCTCATGTGGTGCGCCCAGCCTGCGCCGCCGACGTCCCCGCGATCCACGACCTGGTTGCCCGCTACGCGGCCAACGGCCTGATGATCCGCAGAACGCCGGAAGAAATCGCGGGAGACATCGACTCGTATGTTGTGGTCGCCGACGGCAACGATCGGGTCAGGGCGTGCTCCGCGCTCTACGAGTACTCGCCTTCGCTCGCCGAAATCGGCTGCGTGGCCGTCGACCCCGACGCCCACGGACGTGGCCTGGGCAGCCTCGCGGTTCGGGGAGCGGAAGCCATCGCGCGCCGGCGAGGCATCGACGAAGTCTTCGCCATGACGCTCTCGCATGGCTTCTTCGAGTCGCTCGGCTACACCCGGACCTCGGTGTCGCGGTACCCCGAGAAACTCGCGCGATACGAGACCCTCCGTGCGCACGGCGTGCCGATCGTGCCGCGGGCATGCTTCCGCCGAAACGCGGTGTGACGTGAATCCAGGCGGTCGCCCCGCGGACGCCGTTCCGGGGACGGCGATCCTACTCTCGCGGCACGGCAACAATCGCGATCGCGTCTCCGCGGGGTGATACTGCCAGCCGCGTGATGCTGGTCAGTCCGAACGACGAGAGGTCGGCAACCGTCTCCCACGTGGTGCCGCCACCAGGATCGCAGCGCAACAACTCGCTGCCCTTGCCGGCGAGCAGCATTCCGTCCGGTGTCCAGGCATAGTCCTCCACACCGGCGGGAAGCTTCACGATTCGCTGCATCGCCCGAGTCGCCGGGTCGAGCAACTCGATCCACGACTCGTCACGACTGACCCTGCGCACGAAGCTCACGCGATGCGCGCCGGGGACGCGCTGCAACGAGCGGCCGATGTTGGTCACCACGGTATCAGCGCGCCCGGTGCGCGTGTCCGCGATCTGGAGCGTGTTCGGATTGCCGAGCACGTAGAGCGCGAGCGTCGTGGAGTCCGCCCAGGCGTGGTATCCCACCGGCTTCACGCGCTCCAGGATGAGTGTCGGAGGTCCACCGTGCAGGGGAACGCGCCAGAGACGTTGCGCGGAGTCGCGCTCGACCCGTACAACCGAAATCGCGCCGCCGCCGGGCATCACCGTTGCCGAGTACTCGCTTTCCGGCGCGGTGGTCGTCACGCGCGTCATGGCCCCCGACGCGACGTCGATACGATAGATGTCGGCCTGCGCGTCGTCACGGACCGACGTGAAGTAGAGATCCTTCCCGTCGGGCGACCACGACGGCTGGTTGTCGTAGCCGGCTCGGTGCGTCAGGTTCCGGAGTGAGTCGACCGAGAGCCGCCCCGCGCGACTCGTCAGGCGCGCAAGGAAGATGTCCGGGTCGGACGCCTGTGCCCTGGCGCCGGATGCCTGAATGACGCAGGACGCCAGCGCCCCGATCGTGAAGGAACGCGAATTCGTCCACCAATGAGACTGGTGTGTGTGTCGTCGGGACATGACGGGCCTCGTGTTGCGCCGGGCGGGCGCCGCGCAGCCCACAACATGCGGCAGCGCCGCGTGACCCGAAAGTCGCCGGCTTGTGCGCGTGCGAGGCACGTTCCAGTTTCAGCCGCGCGTCAGGAACGTACCCGGCCGCGGAGGCGACCATGCAAGGCTTGATGATGGACACACCGTTGTCCGTCCCCCTGCTGTTGCGGCGAACGCGTGCGCTCTTCGGGTCACAGGAGATCGTCTGGCGACGGCCCGACCGCTCGGTCCAGCGCTACACGTACCGCGAGTGCCTGGAACGATCCGGTCGGCTGGTGCAGGCGCTTCACCGGCTCGGCGTGGCGGACGGCGATCGTGTGGCGACGCTGGCCTGGAATCACGCGAGACACCTCGAGGCGTACTACGGCGTTCCGTCGACCGGCGCGGTACTGCACACGCTCAACCTCCGCCTCCACCCCTCGGACCTCGCGTACATCGTGAACCATGCGGACGATTCGGTCGTGCTGGTTGATGACGTGCTGCTCCCACTCTGGCGGAAGGTCGCGCCGCTGACGCATGTGCGACACGTCGTCGTGATGTCCGATGGCGGCGTGAAGGAACCGGGTACGCTCGACTACGAGGATATTCTGGCCGGCGAAGACGGGAATGCCTTCCCGTTCGACGATGTGGACGAGCGGCTCGCCGCGGTGTTGTGCTACACGTCAGGGACGACGGGAAAGCCAAAGGGCGTGCTCTACTCGCACCGGGCGCTGGTGCTCCACACGCTGGGCGTTCTCCTCGCCGACGCATTGCCCTGCACCGAGCGGGATCGCATCCTGCCGGTCGTTCCCATGTTTCACGCCAACGCCTGGGGTCTTCCGTTTTCCGGTGCCCTGGTCGGCGCCGCTCAGGTGCATCCCGGTCCGCATCTCGATCCGCCATCGCTGCTCGAGCTGCTCAGCGCCGAGCGGGTGACGTTCACCTCGGGGGTCCCGACGATCTGGCTGGGCATACTGCAGACCCTCGATGCTGCTCCCGGGCGCTACGACCTCTCGGCACTCCGCACCCTGGCCTGCGGTGGCGCAGCCGTCCCTGAGGCGATGATCCGTGGCTTTCAGGAGCGGCATGGGCTTCACGTTGTCCAGGGATGGGGGATGACGGAGCTCGCTCCGATCGGATCGATTTCGCACGTGCCGTGCGCGCTGGACGCCGCGGATGATGACACGAAGTACGCCTGTCGAGCCAGGCAGGGCCGTCCAGTGTCGCTGATCGAGATTCGTGCGCGGAGCGAGGACGGCTTCGTACCATGGGATGGCAGGGCGATGGGGGAACTCGAAGTACGCGGTCCGTGGGTGGCCTCCGCGTACTACCGGCCGGACGAAGCGATTACGCAGTTCAGCGACGACGGCTGGTTTCGCACCGGCGACGTCGTGACGATCGACCCCAGCGGATGTCTGACCATCCAGGACCGCGCAAAGGACCTCATCAAGTCAGGCGGCGAGTGGATCAGCTCGGTCGCGTTGGAAAACGAACTGATGGGGCATCCCGACGTGGCCGAGGCGGCGGTGATCGCGGTGCCGCACGCAAAGTGGGACGAGCGCCCGCTCGCGGTGGTGACATTGAAGGAGGGACGCGCCGTGACGTGCGAAATGCTGAAAGCACACCTGGCGTTGAAATTTGCGAAGTGGTGTCTTCCCGACGACATCGTCTTTGTGCCGGCGATTCCGAAGACCAGTGCCGGCAAGTTCTCGAAGTCCACTCTTCGCCGCGAATACGGAGACCACTACCGGAGCGCGGTCACCGAAGCGGCGGCGGGCGCGTCGGGGTGAGGGAAAGGGAGGTGGTCGCGGGGAGCCCGGTGCGTCGCATCCTGCTCGCGGACGCAGACGCCTTCTTCGTGGCGGTGGCACGGAGGGAGGATCCGGAGGGCGCCGGGCGAGCGCGCCTGCTGATTGTCGGGGGGCGACCCGGAAGCCGCGGCGTGGTGTGTTCCGCGTCGTACGAGGCGCGCGCCTTCGGCGTGCGGTCGGCGATGCCCATCTCGCGGGCGCTGCGTCTCTGTCCGGACGCGCTGTGCGTTCCGGTGCCGCGTGGCGCTTGCTCCCGCCTCAGCCGGACGATCGCGGCGGTGCTGGGGCGCTTCACGCCGGTGGTGGAGTCGGCGAGCATCGACGAGTGGTACCTCGACCTCACCGGTACCGAGGCTCTGTATCGCCATGAACCACTGGCCGACACCGCCCACCGCATTCGCGACGCCGTGCGGACGGAAACGGGTCTGTCCGTATCGTTAGGCGGTGGAACCAACAGGCTGCTGGCGAAACTGGCCGTGGAATTCGCCAAGCCACACTCTGGCGAACGCGCCACCGGGGTGTACGTCGTCGAACCCGGGGCGGAAGCGGCGTTCATGCAGCGGATCCGGCTGGCCGACATCCCCGGTGTGGGCCCGCGATTCCGCACGAGGCTGGAGGCCGCCGGTCTTCGCTCGGTCGGCGAGGCGCTCGCACTTGGCCGGCCGGCGCTGGAGCGCGCGATCGGGGCGCGCGACGCGGACTGGCTCTGGCCGCGGCTCCAGGGGGCGGCAGACGACACGGTCACCGCCCGCGATCGCTCGCGCAGTCTCAGTCGGGAGGAGACCTTCGACCGCGACATTGCCGACGATCAGACCCTGGAGCACCTGCTGCTCGGACTCAGCACACAGGCCGCCGGCGATCTGCGGGCGCACCACTTGGCGGTCCGGACGATCAGCGTCAAGCTGCGCGACGCCGACTTTCGCACGCGCCGCGCAAGCCGGACGCTCGCGGCGGCGGTGGTGGGCGACCGCGTGATTCACGACACGGCGCTGGCGCTGCTCCGTCGGCTCCGGGAGGCGCGGCGCGTCCCTGCACGCCTGCTCGGGGTTGCGCTCACGTCGCTGCAGACGTCGGCCGGAGACTCCCAGTATTCGCTGCTCGCGCCCGCACCTGAGGAAAGCGACACCGATCGGGATCGCTTGCTCGCGCGGACGGTCGACACCGTGCGTGCACGCTACGGGCGGGCTGCGATCGGACCGGGCGCCCTCACGGCGAATCGACGGGATCGTTCCTGAATCGGCGTCGCACCACGGCTGATTACCGCGCCGTGCGCACCACGTGGACGTTGAAGCGCGCGTCGCCGAACGTCTTCATCAGACGGAGCCAAAGGGGCAGGTACATCTCCATCCCGCGTGCTCCACTGATGTCGCCGATGTCGATGATGGTGTGCCAACCAAACCACGTCCGGAGGTAGCCCGTCACCGCCGCTTTCGCCTCGGCGTCGTTCCCGCAGATGAAGAGATCATGCGTCCCCGGCAGCGCCCCCGGGTCGACCATCACCGACGCGTTCACGGTGTTGAGCGCCTTCACGACCTTCACCGCGGGCAGCGACCGCTGGATCTGCTCGCCGACCGAATCGGTGTTGCAGACGGTCAGGGTCGGGGGCATGCCGCGCGAAAAGTCGAGCGGATTCGACACGTCGATCAGGATCTTGCCCGCCATGTTCCCCGCGCCCGCGGCGCCGACCGCCGCGAGGGCTGCCGAGCCGGCCGTGCAGTTGAACAGTACCGCGCCAAACGACGCCGCGTCGGCAAAGGTGCCGTGCGATGCGTGTTCCCCCGCCGCCTGCGCCCACTTCTCGGCCTTCTCGTTGGTGGCCGCGCGCGCGCCGAGCCGCACGTCGTGACCCTCCTGCACGAGCCTGGTGCCGAGCGTCTGACCGACCGTGCCGGTCCCGAGTATCCCAATTCTCATCTGTCCTCTTCCACTCCCGTTTCGCGCGATTCACTCGCGTCGCGGCGGCTCGAGCGGCATGCCGGCGCCCAACGCCAGCGCGATTCGTTCGGACTGACGATCGTTCGGCGAAAGAATGATCGCCGCCAGGTTGTTCGAGGTGACCAGTGTGGGCGGGTCCCGCCACACCACCTGCTGTCCGCGCGGTGCCACGGTCACCGAGTCGAGCGCGTCAGTATCGCGCGCCCGATCGGCCGCCGACGTGTAGAGAAACACCTCGATTTCCGCGTTCCGCGTCTCATAAACCGTTCCCGGAACACGAAGAAACGGGTGGCTGACTGGAGCGTCCCGTCGCGTCACGTCGAGGCCCGCGCGCGTCAGCCGGTATGCGACGCTGCACTCACGCCAGTTTCCCCACATCGGGCATGTGGTGTCCGCCCCCGTTGACGGCGTCGCGATCTGCTGAGCTGCGCCAGGCCTGGAAGGGACGGCAGGCGCGGTCGCACCCCCGCCACCCGGTGCCGCGCTCGAGTCGACGCCGGGCGCCGCAGATGAGGTACCACCACCGGGCCGCGCCGTATCGGTCGCGCCGGTCCTGCCGCCGCCGCACGCCGCCACCTGCGCGGCGGCCAGGGTCGCGCAGAGCGCGGCCCTCACCATGCGATTCGCCAGCGCGAGGCGGGCTGCGCTCGCGCTGCTCCTACGTTCCCCCGTACCACTCATAACCCTGGTCGCTCCAGTACCCTCCGTTTCGTTCCGGCATGAAGAGCACCCTTGTCAGGTACTTGGTGTTCTTGTACCCGAGCTTCACCGGCGAATGGACCCGCACCGGCGCGCCATGCTCCGGGCCGAGCAGGTGTCCGTCGAGGCCGTAGGCGATGAGCGTCTGCGGGTGCAGTGCACTGTCAATGTCCCACGATTCGTGATATCCGCTGTCGAAGGACTGAAAATCGACATACCGCGCGTCTGGCCTCGGCCCTACCGCTCGTGCCAGTTCGCTCAGCCGCACACCCGTCCACTCGGCGCGTGCCAGCCAGCCTTCCACACAGTAGTGGTTCACCCGCTGGGTAAGGCCCGGCAACTTCTGGAGGTCCTCGAGGGTGAGCCGAAGCGGGCGCTTGACCGCACCGCCAATCTCGAGACTCCAGGCGCCACGCACCGCCGGATCCCAGAGCGGCATGGTGTCCGAGACGAAGTACTTGGGGAAGGCGTTCCCGGCGAGCTGTGCGTCCGCGGCGGCGCGATCGCGGGAACCCGCGTGGAAGAGCCAGCGCTCGATCGACTCGTTCCGTCGTTCGGCCCAGCGCAGGAGACCCTGTGCGGAAGCGGGCCCGCGGGAATTGCACGCGGCCAGCAGTGCGGCCGACGTGGCGGCGCCAATCGACTCGAGGAAGCGGCGACGGCTGAACCCGGACGCGCGCGGGAGGCCATCAGGAGCAATCGCATCCTGCGAAGCGGAAAGCGTCACGGCCATGCGGACGTGCGCACTCGCGCGCGTCCCGCGTGCATGGGCCCGTGCCGCGCGTAACCGGGTCATTGGCCGGGCTCCGGCCGTCGTTCGGGGTGGGGCTGCCTCCAGAGGAGCGGGCGCGCATTGCGCGCTTCCGGCGATTTCGACTCGTCGTAGCCGCCTGTCGTGATTGCCCGAAGCGAATAGGGATCGACCGCGAACACCATGAACACATGGCCCACCGACAGCACGACCAGGGCAACCATGACGAGAAAGTGCCAATAGCGCGCCCACGCGTATCCGCCTAACGCACCGGTCAACCATGGGAGCTGTACCGGCTTCCAGATGGCGACCCCGGTCACCACGGCCGCGACGGCCAGCCACGGCAGTGCGAAGTACACGCCCTTCTGCAGTGCGTTGTGCTTCCCCTGGTGGGGGTGATCGGGCCGCACAAAGAGGTAGAACTTCGCCATTTCCCAGGCGTCGCGCAGATCGCCGCGACGCGGCACGAGATCGCGCCACTCACCGTGCAGATACACGAAACCCAGATAGACGAAGCCGTTGACGGCGAGGATCCACATCAGTGCGAAGTGCCAGTTGCGCGCGCCGCCGAGCCAGCCGCCAAAAGTGAGCCCAGCCGGGATTCGCCGCCCCGCGAACGGATAGCAACAGAACGTGTCTCCACGAGGGGCAAACGCCGGATACGCGTTGAAGATGCGCAGCCCGCTCCCGATCATGATCGTCAGCGCCACCGCGTTTACCCAATGCGTGACCCGCACGATCCAGTGGTGACGCGGCGCCCGGGCGGTCTGCCCTTCCTCACCGGGTGGCATCGTCTCCCTCGCCGCGCAACTCCCGCCAAGGCACCCACTGCGCCCGCCCGATCACCATCGTCCACCTCCACGGCTCCGCCTGCCAGCCAGCGATCTGCCTGAATTCCCGACCCGTCGCGGCGGTTCCCGGTCGCTCTTTCGCTACGACCATCGCGTCGGTTCATTACGACCGACACGCCACCGCATCGCGGTTCACTCAACTCGGAGCAGCATCATGGTGTCGGATCAGATCGATTACAAGCTCATTGGCGATGACCTGCAGGGAGTTGTGGTTACGCTGGACCCCGAGGAGGCTGTCGTGGCCGAAGCCGGCGCCATGATGTACATGCAGGATGGCATCCGGATGATCACCACGCTCGACCAGACGGGCCGCGGCCGCAGTTCACTGGTTGACCGGCTCATGAGCGCGGGGCGCCGCGTCCTGTCCGGCGACTCGCTGTTCGTGACAATCTTCCTCAATGAGACGAGCGTCCGGCGCGACGTGGCCTTCGCCTCGCCGTTCCCCGGCAAGATCCAGCCCATCGAGCTCTCTCAATGGGGCGGCACGATGGTGGCGCAGAAGGACGCGTTCCTGTGCGGCGCGCGGGGACTCGACATCTCGATTGCATTCGCCAAGCGGATCGGCGCGGGATTCTTCGGGGGCGAAGGCTTTATTCTTCAGAAGCTCAGCGGTGACGGACTGATCTTTCTCCATGCTTCGGGCACGCTCACCGAGATGACACTCGCGGCGGGAGAAACCCTGCGCGTCGACACCGGATGTCTGGTGGCCTTTCAGCCAAGCGTGGACTACGACATCCAGATGGTTCCGGGGGTCAAGACCGCGCTGTTCGGCGGCGAGGGACTGTTCTTCGCGCGGCTCACCGGACCGGGCCGCGTGATCCTGCAGACCCTTCCCTTCTCGCGACTCGCCGATCGCATCATCGCGGCCGCACCGCGCATCGGCGGGCAGCAGCGGGGAGAGGGGAGCGTGCTCGGCGTGATCGGCGGCATCCTGGACGGGAATCGCTGATGCGCTCGTCAGACGCTGGAGCGGGGCGGTCAGGCGCCTAGCCAACGAGCCATGTCCATCGCATCGATCAATCCGGCCACCGGGGAGACGCTCGCCACGTTCGACCCGCACTCCGAAGGCGAAGTGGAGCAGCGACTGGCGCGGGCCGCCGATGCGGCGGGCTATTGGCGAGACGTGCCGATTGACGACCGGGCCCGTCTGCTCGCTGACACGGCGGCGCTGCTCGAGCGCGAAAAGAGTGCGCTGGGCCGGCTCATGACCCTGGAGATGGGGAAGACGCACCGGTCGGCGATCGCCGAGGCGGAAAAGTGTGCGCTCGCGTGCCGGTACTATGCCGAGCACGCCGAGCGGTTTCTCGCCCCCGAACTGGTGGTGAAGGACGACACCGGACGGGGCGAGGTGCGGTTCCAGCCGTTAGGCACGGTGCTGGCTGTGATGCCGTGGAACTTTCCGTTCTGGCAGGTGATCCGCTTCGCCGCGCCGGCGCTGGCCGCCGGGAACGTGGGGCTGTTGAAGCACGCGTCGAACGTGCCACAGTGCGCGCTGGCACTCGAGGATCTGTTCCGGCGCGCCGGTGCACCCGAGGGCGTCTTCCAGACGCTCCTGGTCGGGTCCGAGCGTGTCGATGGGCTCATCGCCGACGTCAGGGTGCATGCCGTCACCCTCACCGGCAGCGAAAGTGCGGGTCGAGCGGTGGCGGCCGCGGCCGGACGCCACCTCAAGAAGACGGTGCTCGAACTGGGAGGCAGCGATCCGTTCGTCGTCACCGCCAGCGCCGACGTGGCCGCTGCTGCGGACGCCGCGGTGACCGCACGGATCATCAACAACGGGGAGTCCTGCATCGCCGCCAAGCGCTTCATCGTGGTCGACGATATCGCCGACGAATTCGAGCAACGGTTCGTGGACCGCATGCGCGCGATGCGGGTGGGTGATCCGTTGCTCGACTCGACTGACGTCGGTCCGCTGGTCTCGCCGCACCAGGTCGATGCGCTGGACGCGCAAGTGCAGGAGAGCCTGTCCCGCGGCGCGCGGCTGCTGCTCGGTGGGCACCGCCTCGGAGGGCCGGGCAACTACTACGCGCCCACGGTACTGAGCGACGTGCCCCCGGGGTCTCCGGCCGCCGAACAGGAGCTGTTCGGTCCGGTGGCGTCCCTGTTTCGGGTGCGCGACGTGACGGGGGCAATCGAGCGCGCCAATGACTCTGCGTTCGGTCTCGGTGCCAGCGTGTGGACGTCGCGCGCCGACGAGGCGGAGCGCTTTGCGCGCGAGATCGACAGCGGCACGGTGTTCGTCAACGGGATCGTCGCGTCGGACCCGCGATTCCCCTTCGGCGGAATCAAGGCGTCGGGGTACGGACGCGAACTGGGCCCATGGGGTCTGCGCGAATTCGTCAACGTGAAGACGATCAGAATCGCCGGGTTCCCGGACTGAGTCCGGGGGCTCAATCCGCTTGCGCGTTCGGGCCGCGCAGCACCCGTCCCCACCACGAGTCCATCCGCTTCGCTCGACGCCGCATCTCGCGCACCACCTCGCGCCAGGCGGCCCGCATCTCGGTGGCGTCGGCAAAACGCTCTTCCAGGTCGGCCGCAAGACCCTTTGCCAGCCAGGGACGCAGCGGCTCGGGAAACGGTGCCGGGTCGAAGCCGTCGGCAAGCTGCTGGGCGAGAATGGATGGCGCATCGTGACCGGAAAACGGCGGTGCTCCCGACAACACGAACGCCACGATGCCGGCGACCGCGAAGCAATCCACGGCCGGACCCTGGGCCTCACCCAAGAGCTGCTCCGGCGCGGCAAACGCGGGAGTGCCGGTGGCACCACTCGGATCTTCCTCGCGCTTGGCGATGCCGAAGTCGGTGATACGCCAGCGTCGATAGCGGTCGATGAGGATGTTCTCGGGCTTCAGGTCGCGATGAATGATGCCGCTGGCATGGGCGGCGGCGAGCGCGTCGAGGATCGCATCGATCGGCGCGCGGACGTCGACGAACGGCCGGGCGCCCGCGCGCGCGACCAGATCGGCGATCGAGCCCCCTTCAGCCAGCTCCATGGTGTACCATGCAACCTCACCACGACTGTCCCAATCGAAGATCGGGATGATCGCCGGATGTGCGAGCTGCGCGGCCAATCGCGCCTCCCGATGGAATCGGGCCACCGCAATCTGATCCTCAGCCACGGTCGGGTGCAGCATCTTGAGCGCCACCTCGCGCTCCAGCGAAAGATCGCGGACCCGCCAGACGCTTCCGAACGTGCCGCGTCCAAGGAAGCCGAGCACATCGTAGTCGTCGCCCACCGCCCAGCGGAGGCGCTTCTCGTCGGTGTCGGCCTCGCCCGGCAACTCGCGTTCGAGGTAGAGACGGCGCGCCACGCCGGCGCGCTCCAGTGCACGAAGGAGAGCCGGGATCGACGGATGCCGATCGGACGGCTCCGGGCGGAGCGCCCGATCGAGGACCTCGGCAAGTCCACGCGGGCACTCCGGCCTGACCAGTCCAACTGGGGGCACGTCGTTGCTGGGCGGCAGCTCGCCCGTGATCGCCAGGAAGCAGGTGGCGGCCAGCTGCCACTGGTCGGACGCAGTCGTTGGCAGCCAGCCGGAAGCCGGCCATTCAGGCGGCCATGGGGTCCAGCGGGCATCGGGCGCGACGCCGGGCGGCGCGTCGGACGGCGCTACCGCCCATTGCCACCCCAGCATCCAGACCCGCCCGGTCGGCGCGGCCCAGACGGATTCCGGCGACAGGCCGCCGTGCGGCATGCCAGTGTCGTGCAGATAGGCCAGCGTGGAACCGACGGCGCGGAGTACCGCAATCATGGCCGGAATGGTCTCCGGTCCCAGTCGCCGCACCCGCGAGCCGATTGTTTCCGCGGAAATCCAGCGTCGCAGGTACCCCGGCCCGCGGCGGCTCTCGCGGTGGGGCGGCCAGTAGTGGTAGGTGGTCGGAATCGATGGGTGATTCCGGTGCGCCAGATACCGTGCTTCGGCAGCCAGCCACCCGGTGTGCGACGGGTCCGGCACGCTCACCAGTGACAAGGATCTGCCTAACGCATCGACGACTTCCTGGTAGTGGCGGAACTCGTGGAGCACGCCTTCGCTGCCCCACCGCCAGTCGGGAGGCAGCTGCCACCCCGTCAAATGCGGCGGAAGCTCGTGGGTGACGGCGTTCGGACGGGGCGGGGCGGGCGTCTGGCGAACCGCACGCACGCCGTCGAATGGGGTGACAGCCATTCAGGAAAAGTGGATACGGTCGAGTGCGGAATCCAGCGCACCTGACCGGTACGTTCACCTCGCGACCAGCGCGGTTCGCCGGCAGTCGCGGGGCCCGACCTGAGCGGCGCGAAGCGCTCAGGGATCCTCGGCCGCCCGCAGCGTGATCCGCATTTCGGTACCCCGGCCCTCTCCGCTCCGGGCCTGCATCTCGCCGCCCCAGGACGCGACCAGCGCGCGGCTGATCGCGAGCCCAAGGCCGCTACCGCTGGTGCGCGTGGAGAAATGCGGCTCGAACACGCGGGCCAGGTTCTCCCGCGGAATGCCGTCGCCGTCGTCAGCCACCACCATCTGGACGTGGCCATCGCGGCGTTCCACTCCCACGGTGATGTTCCGCGCATGCGCCTGCCGCGCGTTCTCCAGCAGATTCAGAAGGACATCGCGCAACTCCGCGCGGCGCGCCATGGCCGGGACCGGAGCGTCGGCGCCGTCGATATGCCAGCGGACCTCACTCACGCCCATCCGCTCGAGCTCCACGACGTCCCGCGCCACCTCAGCGACGTCCACGCGTTCCGGAGCGTCGTGCTCGGCACCCGCCATCCCGTATCGGCTGAACGCCCGCGCGATCTCGTCCAGTCGGTCGATCTCGGCAAGGATCCGGGACGCGTTCTGTTCGAGGACCTGATCGAAGTCGATGCGCCGGTCGTGACGCGCCCTCCGCAGGTGCTGCACTCCGAGACGCATCGGAGTGAGGGGGTTCTTGATCTCATGGGCCACCTGCCGCGCCATCTCGCCCCATGCCAGAACCCGCTGCGCGCGCGCGAGGTCGGTGACGTCATCGAGCGTGAGCACCGCCCCACCCCCTCCCCAGGCCAGCCGTGTCAGACTGCCCCGAAGCTGCCGTCCGCCCAGCTCCAGGTCGAATACCTCGGACTCGCTGGTGCCGGCCAGGAAGGTGCCGGCGCGCTCGCCAAGCTCGGGCGTCACGGTGGAGAGGCTCACCCCAGTAGCGATTGCGCGGCCCAGCATCCGTTCGGCGGGCGGATTGGCGATGGTGATGATCCCGTCCCGATCGGTCGCCACAACCCCGCTTCCGACATCACGGAGCACCGCCGCCGTGCGACGTTGGGCCTCTTCGAGCGCCTCCCGCCCGGCTGTCAGTTCCGCGTCCATGCGCTCGAACGCGGAAAACACCGGTCCGAACTCCAGCGCCGGCGGCGCGCCGGGCCGGACGTATCGCTCACCGCGGGCGATGCGCAGCGCCGCCCGGCGCAACGCGCCAACCGGGCGCTCCAGTTCCCGTGCCGCCAGCCCGCTCAGCCACAGGGCGGCCAGACCGCCTAACGAGGTCGCGAACAGGACCAGCATGCCGATGTCCCGGCGCTCGCGGTCCAGGGCGAGCTCATTGGTCCGCGCGGGGGCGGCCAGCACGGCGCGCTCTCCGGCGCTGGTCACGACCGGGCGATACCCGAACAGCGTCGGAGTCCTCGCCACCGGAGGCCGCGCGGTGGCCGTCAGCTCGCTCTCCACGCCGAGATTGATGGCGACCGACGGCGGCAGGTAGCGTCCCACGGGCGCCAGCAGCGCATACAGTCCGTCGCTTTGGCCGCTCAGCGCGCCGTTGCGATACTCGAACAGGGGCGTGTCAAACCGGTCGCTGAGCGAGTCCAGCGCTTCGCCCTCCCAGCCGGCGGTGATGCTGCGGAGGGATTCGCGCACCAGCAGTATCCGCGCATCGAGATCGGTCAGCTGCAGACGCCGGTACGACCAGGACGCGAAAGCGGCTGCCGGAATCACGAAGAACGCGAACAGCGTGACGGTGAGGCGACCGCGATAGCTCCGGGTCCATCGACGCGCGCGATACCATGCCCACCGCACGAACCCGCCGTCGGCCAGAGCGACCAGCGTCCAGAGGCCGCTGAGAATCACCAGGTCGAGCAGCACAATCAGGGCGCCCCGCGGCAGCAGAACGTCGAGTCCGCGCAGGTCGACCTCCACGTGCACCCGCGACGTGCCGGCCGTCTGGGGCACCCGCCAGTCACCGTGCAGTTCGTTGTCCACGCGGATCCAGGACGGGCGCTCGGAAAGCGGCATCGGCGACGGCAGGGTACTCAGGGTCAGGTCGTACGGCGGTTCAGTGGCGGCCACCGGGGCGAGCCCGATCAGCGACGTGAACGGATCTTCGGGAATGAGCAGAGTTCGCGGCGCGATGATCACCGTCACCACCACGCTGTCCGGATAGGGGACCGCCATCAGCGTCTGCACACCCTGTGTCGACCGGTCCAGGTCCCAGGTCCTCACGCCCGCGGCGCGCGCCCTGGCAACCAGGGCGCGCTCCGACTCGGGGTGATGCTCGAAATCCGAGATCAGCAGTTCGGCATGGGGATGCTCCTCTCCCGGAAGCCAGACCGCCATGCCGATCGGATGTCCGGCCGCCTCCAGCGGCGAGCGGACGTATCGCAGCAGCAGATCCGCGCGATCGAGCGGCGGCGGGCTCGATTCGAGGGCATCGCCGAATCGATCGAGCAGCTCAACGTTCGAGGAGTCCGGGGCCGCCAACTGCGAGACGTCCAGCTGAGCGAGCTCGACCCGATCCTGCGAGACGGCACCCCACGCCAGCGTGACCGCGCCGCAGGCCGCGGCGATTCCCACATTCAGCACCAGTCCCCGTGATCGTCGGGCCAGAGCCAGTGCGGCCATCGCCACGATCCACAACACCGTATACCATCCGGGCCAGCGTCCCGGTGGCTGCCAGAGCAGCGGGGCGGCACCGACCGCCACGATCGCGATCGCCGGCGCCAGCACCGGGGACAAGCCTCGCCGGCCCGCCATCGCCAGCCGACCCGCACTGGCGCCGATCAACAGCATCGCCGACGCCGCCAGGAAAAGCGCGATCTGCCACGCGAGCCAGAGAATTGCCGGCGCACCGCGCGGCGGCAGCGTGATGCCGCGCGCCAGATCCCGTAGCAGAAACGGACCTAACGAGGCTACTGCCGCCACGATCAGCGCGGCCAGCCACCGGGAGCGTGACCGGACGCCAGCGCGGACGAGTGCCAGGCAGCCCAGCAGCACCAGCGCCCCGGTTGCCGCCAGTGCCCCCACATTCCCCGTCAGCGGACCACCCAGCGACGTGAAGTACGCCGCCGGGTCGAAGATCCGTGAAACGTTGGAGTACGCGTTGAACGGAACGATCGCCGTCGCGGCGAGGCCAACCCCCAGCGCCACGAGTCGCTGGGCGAGCGACGCCGGCCGCCACCAGGCCACAGCCATCAGCACCAGCAAGGCCAGAACCAGTCCTGCCGCGCCGGCCAGCCGGGCGCGCTCGACCGCGCGGACACGAGCTTCTCCCTGCGACAAGGGAACGGGACGCACCGAAATCAAGTCATGTCCGCCCACGGTCAGCACGGTCCAGCCGCTGTCCGTCCGGCTCCCTTCGCGATACTCGAACCCGCGGAGACCAGAGGACCGCACCACCGGCCCGTCAACAGATCGCGTGAGCCGGTCGCCGGGCGGGTCGGCATGCAGGACCGATGTGGCTACCGTGCGGCGCGCCGCGCCACCTGCGGTCACTACCACACTGATGTAGAACGGATTCGCCAGGATCGCGAGCGAATCGGCGACGCCCTCCGCTGCCACTCTGGTTTCGCCCGCCCACGCAATCCGCGCCGTGTCCCCCAGGAGGACCACGCCCCCGTTCTGCCATCGCTGTCCGGCGAGCAATCTCTCCAGGCTGGAAAAGGCAGCAGTCCGGTCGCTGGGGGCGTCCAGCGCCTTTCGCGAGACGACCCTGAGCGCCTCGACGTCGTGGGTCACCGCGGTTCGGAGTGCGACGACCCCCGCCTCCGCCAGGCCCCGCGAATACCGCTCCCAGTCGTGATCGATCTCCGAGATAGTCCGCTCGTAGACGCCAGCGACGGCCGCGCTCAGCGCCAGCAGCAAGGTCCCCGCCATCGCCCACCCTCTGGCGCGGCCCAGACGGGCGCCCGCTATGGCCAGCGCGGTAGCGAGAGAAGAGAGCGCGAGATATGGTATGCTGATCGTTCGCAGCCAGAGTGCCATGCCCAGAGCGGCTCCCGCGACCAGCGCGAGCCACCACCGCGACACCGCCCCTCCGATCGGCATGTGCCGACGCGATGCGTCGTGACCCGATCCTGCCCGGTCCGGCGCTTCGCGAAATCTCTCCGGCGTTTCGATCCGAATGGCTACGTCCTCCCCTGCTCAATCACCTTCGGCACTGCCCCGGCGACTGAAGGAACTGATCCCGGCCGAGGTCGCACGCACGCTGCGCGCCGATCCCCGGATGATTATCCCGGTTGGAACCTGTGAAAACCACGGCCCCCACCTTCCCCTTGGCTGCGACACCATCATCGTGGAGCACCTGGCCGATTCGTTCTCGGCCGAGTTCGGAATCCTGCGGGCGCCAACTCTCGAGTACGGGGTGAACGCACAATCCGAGTTGCAGGCCCCCGGCAATGCGACGCTTCGCCGAAAGACACTCCTGCGCACGCTGAACGATCTCATCGATTCGTGGGAGGCCCAAGGGGTGCAGGAGTTCATCCTGCTCACCGCACACGGTCATGAGCCCCACCAGGAGGCCTTGGCAACCGTCTTTACCAAAGGGGCGCGGGTACGGGTGGTGGACGTCTTCGCCACGGGGATCACGGACCTGCTAGCCAGCGACCCGGGACCTCTGCATGGCGACGAGGCGGACACTTCGGTCTTGCTGCATCTGGCTCCCGAATTGGTTCATCAGGAATTGGCAGTGGACTACTTTGCCGAGCCACGCTCGGCAGCACGCCAAAAACGGGCCACCTATCGAATCCCCCGGGAGAGTGCCGGATCCGTGGGACGTCCGTCGCTGGCATCGGCGGAGAAAGGAGCCGCCATTTACCACCGGATTCGGGAGCGTGTGAAAAACAGGATCTTCCTGACACCGGAGCCCGAAGTCTAGCGGACGCAATGCATTGTGCTGACATGTCCGCCGCGACCCGCGTTCGCTTGAACGACCACACTCATCGGGTGTACTCCCCGCCATGCGCTCACCCACTCCCTTCGTTGCAATTGCCGCGGCCGTGCTGCTTCCGGCTCCCGTTCTCTCTCAAGGCGCTCTGATCGACCAGGGGAGCTTTACCATCACGGTGAATGGACAGCGCGCTGGACGTGAAGATTTCCGGATCCTTGGGCCAGCCGGCGGTCAGGGCCCCGATTACATGGCGACCGCGACAGTGGTGTACGGGAGCGGCGGCCGTCGCCTGGAACCCGAACTGCGTGCCGACTCCACGGGGACGCCGACCTACTATACCGTCGAGATCAAGAGCGCGGGGACTTCGCAGGAGAAATGGACGGCGAACATCGTGCGCGGGCGTGTCAGCGCGAAAATCCAGAATCCGCGCGGCGAGTCCGCACGAGAGTTCATCACCACGAGCGGCGCGTTGCTGCTGGACGACGACGTCTACCATCAGTACTACTTCATCGCTCATCGCGTTACCAACGGGGCAGTGACCATCATCGTCCCACAACGCAACACGCAGGTGCAGCTGCGTGTGTCCGCGGCCGGCACCGATCATGTGACGATAGGCAGTCAGGACGTCGAGGCCCGGCACCTGGTGCTGACCGAGAGCGACGGCGCCAAACGCGACCTGTGGGTGGATACGAAGGATCGGGTCCTGAAAGTGGCGATCCCGGCGCGCGGCATCGTTGCCATCCGGGACGATCCGCCGAGGTAGATTACGGGCGGCGCTCGACGTGTGGAGCGCCCAGGATCGCAAGGCGTCTGCGGAAGGGAGGACGGCCCGGCAACGGTCTCGGCCACGGCCGTAGTCTCACGGTTTGTTGCCCTGAAACCCCTTCGGCAGGCACCTCGTACGAAGGGCAGACCATGGACCACCCGTTCCCGTCTCCTTCCATGAAAAGACTCGTTGCGTTGGCAATCGCGATCTGCCTACCGGTTGTTTCGTTCGCTCAGGACCAGACGGCCGGACCCACGCTCACGCTGCCCGAGGCGATTCAGCTGGCGCTGAAGAACAATCCGGACTACCTGCGATCCAAGTCGCAGGAGGGCCGCGCCGGCGCTGCACTCCGGTCGTCGTACGGTTCCCTGCTTCCACAACTGTCGAGTAGCTTCGGCACCAGCTTCCGCAAAGGGGGAACGCAGTTGTTCGCGGGGCAGGCGCTCGGCGCAGCGTCGGATGTCATCGGAACGAACTACAGTCTGGGGTTGAGTGCGCAGTACAGCCTTGCGTCGTTCATGCAGCCGCGCGTGGCCAAGGCCGACCTCAATGCGGCGCAGGCGGCGGTGCTGAGTTCCGAACAGGCGACCCGATACATGATCGTGCAGCAGTACCTGAACGTCCTGCAGGCTCAGGCCCAGTCGGCGCTGCAGGATACACTGCTGGTGAACGCTCAGGCGCAGCTGGATCTGGCTCGCGCCAAGCAGCAGGTGGGCGCCGGCACCACGCTCGACGTGCGCACCGCCGAGGTGCGGCTCGGCCAGGTGCGCGTGCAGCAGCTGCGCGATCGGAATGCTGTCGAGGTCGCGATGTTGACGCTCTTCCAGGACATCGGCATCGAAATGCCGGATGGCGTGAACCTGACCACAACGTTCTCGGTCACGGAGCCCTCGCTCCAGCTTCCCGACCTCCTCGACATGGCGAAGCGAAACAATCCCGACCTCAATGCCGATCGGGAGCGCGAGGCATCGGCGAACGTGGCCGTGCACGCCACCCAGGGGCGGTCATGGCTTCCAAGTCTCTCCTTCAGCACCAGCCGGTCCGGCTATACGCAGCGCAACACGGACATCGCGCCGTCCATCGCAAGCGCCCAGGCATCTGCGATTGCGGGCAAGGCGAGCTGTCTCAGCCAAGACTCCATTCGCGTGGGCGCGGGGCTTCCTTCGATTTCAGCCAAGTGTGACGCGATTACCTTCAGCCCGGCACAAGAGTCGGCGATTCGTGCCGCCAACGAGAAGTATCCTTTCGACTTCACGACCCAGCCCTTCGGGTATTCCATCGGCCTCAGCTTCACGATCTTCGACGGGTTCCGACGTGAGGAACAGCTGGAAAACGCCACGCTCACGCGTAACGACGCGCGCTACGCTCGTCGCGCGACCGAACTGCGCGTGGCGACGGATGTGACGTCGAAGTTCCGCACGCTGACCGCCGACTACGAGGCCGTCCAGCTGCAGCAGCAGAATCAGCAAGCGGCTCGCGAGGCGCTGGAGCTCGCCGAGGCGAGGTATCGAGTCGGTGCCAACACGTTCGTGGAGCTGACGCAGGCGCGCTCCGACTACGAGAATGTTGCAACGCAGTTGATCACCGCGATCTACGACTTTCACAAGGCGTTCGCCGACCTCGAGCGGTCGGTCGGGCGCACTCTGCGCTAACCGGGACGGAATGCGATGAGCAAGAAGCTCAAGTGGTCATTGATTGGCGTGGCCTTGCTGGGCGGCGGCGCGATATTCGCGACCACAGCGGCCAAGCGTGGAAACAAGGGGGTGGAGGTCCGTGTGGAGCCGGTGGAGAAGCGCGACCTCGTGGCCTCGGTCACGGCCAGTGGCCAGGTGCAGCCGCGCACCAAGGTCGACGTGGCTGCCGACATCAGCGGCCGCATCACCCAGCTCGCGGTGAAAGAAGGCCAGTGGGTGAACAAGGGCGACTTCCTCCTGCGCATCGACCCCGCCTCATACGAAGCAGCCGTGCAACGCGCCGAAGCCGGGCTCTCAGCGGCCAAGGCGCAGGCCGCGCAGGCGCGGGCCAACTCCATCCAGGCGCAGCGCAACTACGACCGCAGTCTCGAGATCCGGAAGGCGAACGCGCAGCTCGTTTCGGACGAGAGCCTCGAGCAGCTGAAGACGCAGGCCGAGGTGAATCAGGCGCTGCTCGAGTCGGCCAACCACAACGTGGACCAGGCCAACGCGTCGCTGAGCGATTCCAAGAGCAGCCTGGCGAAAACGACCATTCTGGCGCCGATGAGCGGTCGTATCACCCGGCTGGCAGTGGAGCAGGGCGAGACGGCCGTTCCCGGGACCTTCAACAAGGATGCCGCCACGCTGCTCACGATCAGCGACATGAGCGTGCTCGAGACCAAGGTGAAGGTCGATGAAACCGACGTGGCCCGCATCTCGCTCGGCGACTCGGCGGTCGTGCAGATCGACGCGTTCCCCGACACCACGTTCCGCGGGAAGGTAGTGGAGATCTCGAACAGCTCGGTGCGCGGCGCTTCGACGACCGGCTCGAATACGGAACAGGCGGTGGACTACGAAGTGAAGGTGCAGTTGCTCAATGCGCCCCCCGAGACGCGCCCGGACTTCTCTGCCACCGCCAAGATCGTGACGGACAATCGAAAGCAGGTTCTGTCCATTCCGATCATCGCTTTGACCGTGCGCGAGAACGAGGCGCTCAAGACCGCCGATTCGGCAGTCACAATGGGCCGCGCCCCGGTCAAGGAGGTCGGAAAGCGGGACGTCGAAGGCGTTTTTGTGGTTGGCACGGACAACAAAGTGACCTTCCGGGCCGTAAAGGTAGGGATTGCGGGGGACAGGTATTTCGAGGTCGTGTCGGGGCTCAAGGATGGCGAGCGTATCGTGGGTGGGACGTACCAGGCGATCCGTGAGCTCAAAGACGGGATACTGGTCCGTGAGGCGGTGAACAAGGACGCCAAGAACAAGGACACCAAGTGACTGACACTTTCAGCGAACCCGGGGTGGCGACCGACGAGCCGGGCATGAGCACGACCGCCGAACGCATCGCCGTGACCGGCAGTCACGGCGTCGCGCCCGGCAAGGACTGGATCATCGTGACGCGCGGCCTGAGTCGGGACTACGACATGGGCGGCGAGGTTGTGCACGCTCTGCGCGGCGTGGATCTGGCAGTACGGCGCAATGAGTACCTGGCGATCATGGGCCCGTCGGGCTCGGGCAAGTCCACGCTGATGAATCTCATCGGTTGCCTCGACACGCCAACCGACGGCGAGTACTGGCTGAATGGCCAGCTCGTTTCGAGCATGAGCGATAACGCCCTGGCCCGGGTGCGGAACAAGGAGATCGGGTTCGTCTTCCAGACGTTCAACCTGTTGCCGCGGGCCACGGCCTTGCACAACGTGGAATTGCCGCTGGTCTACGCGGGCATGTCGTCCTCCGACCGGAAGAAGCGGGCCATGGAGGCGCTCGAGCGGGTACAGCTCAAGGACCGCATGATGCACCGACCTAACGAGCTGTCGGGCGGACAGCGGCAGCGCGTGGCAATTGCCCGGGCGCTGGTGAACAATCCATCCATCCTGCTGGCGGACGAACCCACGGGGAATCTCGACTCGGCGACTTCGAGCGAAATCATGAACGTCTTCGAGGAACTCGCGCAGCAGGGACAGACGGTGATCATGGTGACGCACGAGGCCGACATCGCGGCTCACGCGCGACGCGTCGTGGTCCTGCGTGACGGCGTCATCGCCAGTGATGATCGCCGAGGTGCGCTTGCGGCGCAGTCAGGATTTGCGCACTAGCGACACTGGCCGGAGTCCTTGCGCTGCCCAGCCGGGCAAGGACCGTCGGTGATCGCCGACGGTCCTTGCTGTCTGAAACTCCCCGGTGGCGCCGTCCGTACAGGAAGCGCCGCCGCCGTTTCGTGAATCTCCTCGTTTCCCCTCGGCGCTTCGCGCGCTGATTCATGTCCTTTCTCGAAGCCATCCGCCTCGCGCTGTCGCAAATCCGCGTCCAGAAGCTCAAGAGCTTCTTCACGCTGCTCGGGGTTGTGATCGGCGTGATGTTCCTCATCGCGGTTGTTTCGGTGGTCGAGGGAATGAACCGGTACATGACGGACGAGTTTGCCGCGCGCATCCTCGGCGTGAACACGTTCACGCTCCGGCGGCTCCCGGACATGCAGATTGGCGACGTGAGCCAGGCCACCTGGCGCGAATGGATGCGCCGACCTCGCCTTTATCAGACGGAAGCCAGCCAGGTGCGGGACGTGCTGCCGGCCGGCGCCCGTTCGGCGGTGGAGAACATCCGGTTCCTGTATGCCACCTCCCCATTCAGCCGTCCCCGCCAAGTAATGGCCATCGGGAGCGAGGCGGCGTACTTCCAGATCAAGCGGTACGACCTTTCCAGCGGCCGCGTTTTCACGCCGCAGGAGACGCAGCTCGGGTCGAAGGTTCTGGTCGTGGGAACGGAGGTGGCCCAGTACTTCTTTCCGGGACTCGATCCCGTCGGGCGCGAGCTGCGAATTGGCGGTGTGCCCTATCAGATCATCGGCGTGATCGAGAAACAGGGATCCGTATTCGGCTTCTCGCTCGATCGCCTGGCCATTGCCCCCTACACTTCCTCCATCTCGCGCCTCACGAATCCGCGCGGAGACATCGACGGATTGCTGGTACAGGCTCCCGGCGAGGAGGTGCTCGCCGACGCCATGGAGGAGGCCAGGGGCGTAATGCGGGGCATCCGGGGCCTCGCTCCGTCACAACCGGACAACTTCGTCCTCGAAACTTCAGAGGCCGCGCTGTCCTTCTTTGCTGGACTGCGGAATCGGCTCATCGCCTTCGGGACGGCACTCCCGGCGATCGGCCTGGTGGTCGGCGCGATGGTGATCATGAACATCATGCTGGTGGCGGTGGCCGAGCGCACCCGCGAAATCGGGATCCGCAAAGCCATCGGCGCGCGGCGGCGGGACATTCTCGGACAGTTCCTGGTGGAGGCGGCCACGCTGAGCGTCATCGGCGCCCTGATCGGGATCTCGCTCGGCATCGCCATGGCGAAGGTGGTGGCGGCAGTAACGCCGCTGCCGGCGTCGGTCGCGCCGTGGTCGATCGTGGCGGCAGTGATCGTCGGCGCGGGCGTCGGTATCGCGGCCGGACTGTATCCCGCCAGTCGTGCGGCTCGGCTCGATCCGATCACCGCACTCCGGCAGGAATAGCGACATGCAGATCCAGTCTCGTCTGCTCGCCACGCTGGAAGGCGTTGTCATCGCGATCGACGCGATTCGATCGAACAAGGTTCGCGCCGCCCTCACCATCATGGGGGTCGCGGTGGGCGTGTTCGTGGTGGTGGCGATGGGCGCCACCATCCACGGAATCAATGCGAGCTTTCACTCCGATCTGGACCAACTCGGCGCCAACACGTTCATGGTGCGCCGGCGCGGGGTTGGCATCAATACCTGCGATGGCACTGACGAGACGTGCCCCGACCGGCGCAATCCGCCCGTGACCCTCGACGAATGGCGGCTGATCAACACGATCCCGTCGGTGAAGGCGGCGGTGCCGTGGATGTTCGGTTCCGTCTCGGTGAAGTACCGCGAGCATCTGCTGTCGTCGGTGAACTACGAGGCCTACGGACCGCAGTGGCTGGAGACGGACGGCGGCGACATCCGGCCCGGACGCAACTTCACCGAGCAGGAGAACACGTCCGCGGCTCCGGTTGTGATTCTCAACGACACGCTTGCCAAGCAGCTGTTCGGGGCGTCTGATCCGATCGGGAAGGAAGTCCAGATCGACAAGATGCAATTCACGGTCATTGGCGTGTATCAGACCACGGCTGGGTTCCTCAAGTCGCTCGACGGGCGCGGTCCCGACCGGCCGAAGGCGATCTTCTCGGCAGAGGCGGCTCGCAGGCACCTCAGCGCGGACGTGCGATTCATGTTGATCACGGTGAAGCCGCGTGCCGGGATGGAGCGAGACGAAGTCATGGACGAAGTGACGGCGGTCATGCGGTCGCACCGCGGGCTGCGCCCCTCGCAACGCAACAACTTCTATGTGGTGGGCGAGGACCGGATCCTCGACGTGTTCAATCAGATTTTCGGAGCCATTTTCCTGGTGGGCTTGGCACTGTCCGGCGTGGGACTTCTGGTTGGGGGGGTCGGAGTGGTCGCGATCATGATGATCTCGGTCACCGAGCGAACGCGTGAGATCGGCGTGCGCAAGGCGCTTGGCGCCACGCGAGGCACGATTCTCTGGCAGTTCCTGGTCGAAGCCGCCACGCTGACCAGTGTGGGGGCATCGATCGGGCTCGGCATTGGTGCCTTGATCGCGCTGCTGATCCGGAACTCCACCTCTATTCCAGCGGCGGTGCCGCCAGCGGCGGTGGTTGCGGCCCTGGTGGCCAGTGCGCTCACCGGGATCCTGTTCGGCATGGCCCCGGCCGCGCGCGCGGCGAAGCTCGATCCGGTGGAGGCGTTGAGGTACGAGTAAAGGCCGGAGGCCAGAGGCCGGAGGCCGAGGCCAGAGGCCAGAGGCCGGAGGCCGGAGGCCAGCGGCCAGCGGAAGCGGGATGACCGGTTGAGCGACTCGACTTGAATTGGCCGGTCGCCCAGGGAAGCATTCACAACGCCGTTTTCGCAGCGAATCCCGCCCGCGGCCAGATCGATCATCCGTGCGCTTTCAGGACGTCATCGCCACTGCCATCGGGCAGATCCGAGCCAACAAGCTGCGTTCCTTCTTCACGCTGCTCGGCATCATCGTTTCCGTGACGTTCCTGGTCGCCGTGGTGGCGATCATCCAGGGCCTCAACGCGTACGTCCGGGAGAACATCGCGGGGGCGGTGATCGGGGCGAACGCGTTTCAGATCCGGCGCACACCGATCAACTTTGCGCGGCTGAGCGATGACGAATGGCGGCGCGCGCAGCGCCGTCCAAAGATCAGCGCGCGCGACGCCGGCGTCATCATCGATGCCCTTCCCGACGCGGACGCCGTGAGCCTCCAGTCCGGCTGGCCCACACCGCAGGCGGATGTGGTGTGGGGAGACCGAACGCTGGGCGATGTGCCCATCTTCGGGGTGACGGCGCCATACCAGATCGTGCAGGACTACCGCATCGACCGGGGACGACCACTCACCGCCCTGGATGTGCAGGAGCGGCGGCCGGTGATCGTCGTGGGCGCCCAGATCGCCCAGGACCTGTTCGAAACAGTCGACGCGGTGGGGCACGACGTGCGCATTCTGGGGGAGCGCTTCACGATCGTGGGAGTGAATCAGCGCAAGGGCCGCGTGCTCGGACAGTCGTTCGACGCGTTCGTCATGATGCCCATCACGCGCTTCGAGATGCTGTACGGGCGACGGGCGACCACCACCATTTCCGTGAAGGTGGCGACCGCGAGCGACGTGGCGCCGGCGATGCAGCGTGCCGAAGAAGCGATGCGGGTGGCGCACGGACTGCGGCCGACCCAGGAGAACGATTTTTCTATCGAGACCGCGGACGCGCTGGTGTCCTTCTGGAAGACTCTGACCCGGGTGCTGTTTGCGGTGGTGCCGGCCGTGGTCGGTATCGGGATCGTGGTTGGAGGAATCGTGATCATGAACATCATGTTGATGTCGGTGAGCGAGCGCACCCACGAGATCGGGATTCGCAAGGCCGTGGGCGCGCGCGCCCGCGACATCGAACGGCAGTTCCTCGCCGAAGCGATCGCGCTGGCACTCCTCGGCGGCCTGCTGGGCGTGTTCTGGGGGTGGGCGCTGGCGCGGCTGATCGCCGTCGCCTCGCCCCTTCCTGCCCGGGTCACGTGGTGGTCCATCGGACTGGCCCTCACGTTAGGTGCGGGTGTTGGCATCCTGTTCGGGGTCTACCCGGCACGACGCGCCGCCCGCCTCGATCCGGTTGCGGCGATGCGGCCCGACTGACCGCCGTGGGCGCCCGATGAAGCTCCTCGACCAGATCCACGAGAACCTGGGCATCGCGCTGGAGACGCTGCGGGTCAGCAAGTTGCGGTCGTCCCTGACGATCCTCGGGGTCGTGATCGGCATCAGCACGGTCATGGCAATGGCGACGATCGTGAACGGACTGCAGCAGCAGATCGTGAACACCATCGCGGTAGCCGGTCCCACCACCTTCTACGTGATGAAGGTGTTCTCGCAAACGCCGCTCAATCCCGATGCGCTGCCGAAGTGGGTCCGGGTGCGGCCCGACCTGTCGGCGGCCGAGGCCGATCGCATCGCGGCCCTTCCGGAAATCGGGTACGCCGGCCTGTGGGGACAGACGCTGGCGCGGCTCGAGGTAGCCGGGTCGCGGTCGCAGCCGACGACCGTGACCGGGGCCGACGAGCACTTTCCCGACATCATGGGCGGCCAGCTGGTGGAGGGTCGCTGGTTCACGCGCTCCGAGCTGCGCAGCGGTGCAAGCGTTGTGGTGGTGGACGAGTCCCATGCCCGGCGACTTCTCGGTCGCGTCGATCCGCTCGGCCGGGTGGTGCGGGTCGGTGGTCGTCCAGCCCAGATCATCGGACTGTACGCCCCGGAATCGAACATCTTCACTCCACCGGGGGCGGATAATGGCGCGGTCCTGCCGTACCGGATGCTCGATGCGCAATTCGACGTCGACAAGACCAACGGGCTCTTCATTCCGGTGAAGCCGCGCCCCGGCGTCACGGTCGCGGCGGCCGAGGAGGCGGTGACGGTGGCGCTGCGGGAAATGCGCCATCTGCGACCCACGGACAAGAACTCCTTCGACCTGATCACCCAGGACCAGATCCTCGACCTGTTCGGCCAGCTGACCGGCGCGTTCTTCCTGGTGATGGTGTCCCTGTCGTCGGTGGCCCTGCTGGTGGGCGGCATCGGCGTGATGGCGATCATGATGGTGTCGGTCACCAGTCGCACCCGAGAGATCGGGATGCGCAAGGCGTTAGGCGCCTCGCGTCGTGACATCCTGCTCCAGTTCCTGATCGAGGCGGCCACGCTGACCGGCATCGGCGGCATCATTGGCGTGGCCACCGGGCTGGCGCTGGGCCGCCTGCTCAGCACCCTCATCGCGGTACGCGCGCCCACGCCCCTGGCCCAGACGATCGTGGCGGTGGCCGTGTCGATCGCCATCGGGGTGGCATTCGGCATCATTCCCGCCCGCCGCGCCGCGCGGCTCGATCCCGTGGAAGCGCTCCGGTACGAGTGACCCGAGACCGGCTGGTGGGCGAACGGCCTGAGCGGGAACCGCTGGACAGGCCTCCCACACACCGCCGGACGCAGGGTCAGCGAATCTGGGTGTTCGTCTCGAAGTCGTACAGCGTGAGCCGGCGCAGACGATAGTACGCCGTCCAGTAGCCACGGAGCGACTGCACGTATTGCAGTAGTGCCTGGTCCTTCTCGTTCTGGGCGAGGTACAGGTTGTCGATCGCGATGCGCCCGATGACGTATCGGTTGTAGGCGACCTCGAATCGCTTGGCGCCGACGGTGTCGGCCTTGGCCGAGAGGATCAGCTGGCGGCGGGATTGCGAGAGCTGCAGCGCAGCGAAGTGGGCCTCCTGCGCCACCGACTCGCGCGTGGCGCGGCCGCTGGCGATGACGCGCTCGCGGTCAGCCTGCGCGGCCTCCACATCCGCGTGGTGCGCGCCCCACTGCACCAGCGGCATCTGCAGGGTCAGGGAGAACTTCTGCGCCTCCAGCAGATTGTGATAGGCGAGATTCATGTCTGGCGCGGTCGCATTGTACCCGTAGCTCGCCACGACAGTCGCGCCGACGCTGTTGCTCAGCTTCGCCTGGGAGATCTGCCGTCGCGCCTGGACGTCCTGCAGTTCCAGGTCGGTGATCTGCGAGCGGTTCTTCATCGCCTCCCGCACCGCCTGCGCGGTGTCGGCGTCGAACGTCGGCACCTCGCCGGGGACTTCAATCTCCAGCGGCGTGTCCGGTCCGACGTTGATCGCGAGGCGCAGCGCTGCCAGCGTGCGATCGTATTCGAGTCGCGCCCCGTCGAGCGTGGTGCGGGCCCGCAACAACGCCAGCTCGCTCTGCAGCAGATCGTTCTCACCGATCTTCCCCACCTCGAAGCGTCCCTGGTTCAGCTTGTAGAGCGTGTCGTTGACGGCGGCGTTGGTGACCGCGTTGCTCAACTGGGTTTGTGCGGCGTACAGGTCGAAGAAGGCAGACGTGGTCTGGACCGCGATGTCTTCGCGCGCCTCCAGGTACTGCTGTTCAGCCTCGTCCTGACGCACGTCCTGCTCTCGGCGGTCCCACGCGAGGGTGTTGGGCCGCAGGATGTCCTGCCGGAGGCCGATGGTGAACGGGCTGGATGACCACGTCTGACGGTCCTGCGTGCCGGTGACGCGCAGCTGCGCCAGCGCCGACGAGACCGTCAGGTCGCCCCCGGTAAACGGGAGCCGCTGCGTCAGGTTCAGATTGAGCGACGCATTGGTCTGCTGCTGGGGCGCGAAAATGGTACTGCCGTCGGGCTGCGGCGCCGAGATGATGGAGCGGTTGTACGACGGGACGGTCCCGCTCAGGGAGAGCTGGGGCAGCAGGCGCGCGCCGAACGCGTGGTCACGGGCGCGCGCCGCGTCGCGCGTGCTGCGCGCCGACTGCGCCTGGAGCCCCTGCCGCTGCGCCATCTCGACGGCCTGCTTGAGGGTGAGGGGCTGCTGGGAGCCGAGCGCGGGCGCGCTCGCGATAACGAGCGCCACCACGCGGCGGGCGGCGCGAGCGACGGAATACATCATGGGAATCACTCGTAGCGAAGGCAGACGACCGGATCCTGCTGCGCGGCGCGCCACGCGGGCACGATCCCGAATCCGAGACCCACCGTCAGCGACACACCAAATGCCACGAAGATCGAGACGTACGATACCAGGGTCTTGATACCGGCGAGGTGCTCGATCCCGCTGCTCAGCGCGGCGCCGACGATGATGCCCGCGATGCCGCCCGCAACACTGATGATCACCGCCTCGCTCAGGAACTGGAAAAGGATGTCGCGTTGCGTCGCTCCGGTCGCACGACGCACACCGATTTCACGGATGCGTTCGAGGACCGACGCCAGCATGATGTTCATGATCCCGATGCCGCCGACGATCAGCGAGATCGAGGCGATAGCGCCGAGGACGACGTTGAAAATGGTCTTGGTCCGCTGCTCCTGGCGCAGCAGCAGCTCGGGAACGGTGATCTCGAAATCGATGATCGCGTTGTGGCGCCGCTGGAGCATCCGCTGCAGGATCCCCGCCACCGCGGGCACCGTGCGCGAGTCCTTCACCCGCACAATGATGCGGTCGAGCTGGTTGATATTGGTGCGCTCGGCGCGCTGCTCATCGCTCTGGTTGCTGGTCTGATCAGGACCACCAATGATGATCATCCCGTCGTCGCCCCCCTTCGCAGCAGCCTCGATGTCCCGCTGGGTCAACTGGGCGCGGTTGCGGAAGCGCAGCAGCATCGTGTGCACGGGCATGTAGACATCCATATTGGGATCCCGGATTCCCAGCCGCTGCGTCACCTCGCCGCCCACGTGGCGATCCTCGAGCACCCCAACCACCGTGAGCCACGAATCGCCGACCTTGATGGGCTTCCCGATGGGATCCTCGGTCGTGAAGAAGCGGGTGCGCACCCCAGAGCCGATGACGGCGACCGGAAGCCCGCGCGACACCTGGAGTCCGGAGAAGATCGCGCCGCTCTTGAGGCCGAGATTCATCAGGCGGAAATAGGTCGTGTCCACTCCCACGGCCTTGCCGGACCGCCTCCTGCCTTCTCGGGTGATCGTGGTGTTGAGCACGATCTCCGAGCTCACCGTCTCGACGTCCGGGATCACCGCCGGGATTGCCTCCGCATCCTGATACGTCAGCCCGGGCGACACGCGCTTGGTCTGCTTGCCCTTTTCATCCTGGTCCTTCACCGCGCCCTCCTTCTGCTCGACCAGCGGCGTGATGACCACGTTGTTCGTTCCCAGAAGACGCATCTGTTCGAGGATCTCCGCTTCCGCTCCCTTCCCGATGGCCAGCATCGCGATGACCGATGCCACCCCGAACAGGATGCCCAGCGATGTCAGGCCGGCTCGCAGCTTGTTGTGCGCCACGGCTTCGAACGCCGTGCGCATGCTGAAAATCACGTGCGCAATGAGTTTGGCGCGTAGTTCCGCAAAGCGGACCGCGTCGAGGCGCATGGGAATCAGCCCGGACGGACGGCGGGTGGCGGCATCTTCGGGGCGGCGGGAGTGGGCTTCGGCGCGTCGCCCTTCGTGCCTGAATCGGATGGCGGCACCGCGCGGCGGTCCGCTCCGGTGTCTCCGCCAACAGTGGGTTTCGGAGTCTTCCCCGGTCCGGGGAGCCGGACCGTCTCGATGCCGGAGGTCGACGACGGAAGTGACAGCAACACGCGATCTTTCCCGGTAAGGCCGCTCGTGATGATGACCGCGTCGTCATTCATCACCCCCGTCTCCACTTCCTGCTTCACCACGCCCGAGCCCTGGGTCTTGTACACGAAGGGCACGCCTTCTTCGGTGACCACTGCCTCGAGCGGCACGGAAAGGGCATCCTGCACTGAATAGGTCTCGATCGCGTTCCCGGTCGTCATGCCGGGGCGCAGCGTGGTGTCGGGATGAGAGATGGTCACGTGCACCTCGAACACCTTGGCGTCGGCGTTAGGCCGCTGCTCGCCGACGTTGGCCACCTGCGTCACGGTGCCGGCCAGCCGCTTGGACGGATCGGCGTCGAGGGTGACGACGGCCGGCTGTCCCACCGCGACCTTGCGGACATCGATCTCGTTGATGTAGGTGATCGATTCCATCTGGCTCAGATCCGGAAGGGTCGCCACCGCGGGGTCCCACGATCCGATTTGTGCCCCGGCCGTCCGCTTCTTGCCGTTCCACTCGCGGATGTAGATGACCATGCCCGGGCCCGGGGCCTTGATGGTGAAATTCGCCATCACGTCCTGGACGGTCGCGAGCAGGTTCTTCTGGCGATCGTAGTCGGCGCCGACCTCGCGCATCTTGGCCTTCGCCTGCTCGGTCTTGGTCCCGTAGTCGACCTTCGCCTGATCGAGTGCGCGCTGTGCCCGCTCGAGATCGATCTCCGCCTGGCGCTGTATGCTGGGGGCTTCGTAGACCGCCTGTTCCTTGGCGATCCGCTTCTCCTCGAGGGAGAGTTCCATCGTCTTCATTTCCTCGCGCGCCGTCGAGAGGTTGAGCGTGGAGTCGAGCTGCGCCTGCTCGTATTGCGCCTGGGCCTTCTGCAGAGCGAGCGAGACTTCGGTGAGCTTGGTCGCAGCCGGTGCGCGATCGAGTTCCGCCACCACGTCCCCCTCCTTTACCACCGTTCCCTCGGGAATCAGGGTGGAGATCTTGAGCTGGTAGATCTGCGCCTGCTGGGCATTCATGGGTCCGGTGATCCGCACATCCTTCAGCGCGCGGAGCTCTCCGGTGGTCGTCACGATGACCTTGAACTCCCCCTTCTTCACCGGCGCCGTCACCGCGCCTCCCCCCGATGCCTCGCGTCTCGTCAAGACCCACGCACTCGGCACGCCCACCAGCACTGCGGTCGCGAGAAGGATGAACCAGCGACGACGAAAGAGGCGCATCATCCGAAGCTCCGGGGGGAGAGGTTCAATCGGCGAGGCTGACCCGACGACCCGTGGCGCGGTTGCCCAGCAAGACCCTCGCGACAGACGCCCAACTCGGCATGGGCGAGTTCCGCACGTCCTTCAGACACCGCGATGGTGCCTCCCGGTTGTCCCTCATCCGGGCCCTCCGGGTAGGGAGAGCCATCATCGCGACGCAATTCCCGTTTCGGCGGCCCAATGTAGATCCATCAGCGCCAGCGCGAACCGACCTTAATCAATTCGTAATGAAATCGTTCATCTGCCTTAACTTTCTGCACCGGAGCGGCTTGGCCACCACAGGCATTGCGCGGCCGTTTGCCGGGGAGGCGACGCGACAAGGCGCTATCCCCGACCGTTCGAACCACCAAATCCTCTGCCGGCCTGTACGTTTCCCTGATGCCTGACCTCGACCTGCTGGCAATCTTCCCACACCCGGACGACGCGGAGCTCACGTGCGGAGGCACATTGCTCAAGGCGTCCAGCCAGGGCTACCGCGTTGGTATCCTCGACCTCGCCGCTGGCGAGATGGCATCCCGGGGGTCTCCCGAAATCCGCGTCCGCGAAGCCGCCGCCGCCGCCAAGGTGCTCGGGGCGTCGGTTCGTGAGAATCTGGGGCTGCCGGATTCGAGGATAGAGAACACGCCGGACGCGCGCATTCTGGTCGCTCGCGTCATTCGCCGGCTCAAGCCGCGAGTGGTCATCACGACGGCACCATTCCCGTTCGGGCGCCATCCTGATCATCGGGCCACCGCCGAGCTCGCCCGTGACGCCTGCTTCGTCGCCGGCCTGCGACGCATCGAACCCTCGCTGCCGCCACATCGCCCGCTCAAGGTGCTGCACAGCATCGCCTACCGCGAAGACTACCTCAAACCCACGTTCGTGGTGGACGTCAGCGACGAGTTCGAGCGCAAGGTCGAAGCGATTCGGTGCTACGCATCCCAGTTCGGCGACGTGACCCAGGCGGGCGAGGTGTACCCCAACGGCGAGTCGCTGCTCGACATCATCCGGCACCAGGCGGCCCACTATGGATCGCTCATCCGTACGCGCTACGGGGAGCCCTTTCACCTCACCGAGACGATGCGGGTCGATGACGTGGTCGCGCTCACCGTTTCGACGTTCTGACCGTGGCCTCCGCACCGGAGTTGACGTACGGGACCTATCTCGCGGTTGACGAGCTGCTAGGGCTGCAACGGCCGCGTTCGGTGCCCGAGCACGGCGACGAGCTCCTCTTCATCATCGTGCACCAGTCGAGTGAGCTCTGGTTCAAGGTGATACTGCGGGAGCTGGACCTGCTCGTCAGGCACCTGACGGCGGACGCCGCGCTCGAGGCGCTGGCGGTCACGCGGCGCATCAACGCCGTGGTCGGAATCGTGGCCGCCCAGCTCTCCGCGCTCGACACGCTCCCGCCGCAGCGATTCGCGCAGTTCCGCGGATATCTGGGCTCGGCCAGCGGAGGCCAGAGCGAGCAGTTTCGCGCCATCGAGGCCCTCAGCGGGTTGCGCGACGACCACTTCATGCAGGTGCTGCGCGAGCATGGAGAGATCCCGGAGGTGGTGCAGCGGGCTCTGGCGCGACCCACCCTGCAGCAATACCTGCTCGATTTTCTGCGTCGCGCCGGCCTCACCGTGGAGCAGGTGTACGCCGATCCCGCACCGTCGGTGATCTTTCTGCTGGCCGAAAGCCTGATCGAGTATGAGCAGGGATTCCAGCGCTGGCGGTACCTGCACGTGCAACTGGTGGAGCGCATGATCGGGCCACAGACCGAGGGGACCGGCGGCACATTGGGCGCCCGCTACCTGCAGCGAACACTCCAGCAACGCTTCTTTCCCGAGCTCTGGAGCGTGCGATCGCGCGTTTTCGCAGCGGGCGATGGGACAACCGATGGCTGATGCGAGGCCAGGCGGTGCGCCCAAGGCGGTCCCCGCACCCCCGGGCGACGAAACGCTGATCGACATCAGCGTTGCCCTGCGCGAGGGAACCCCGGAATGGCCGGGTGACACCCCGTTTTCGTGCCGGTGGACCTGGCAGATCGCGCTCGGCGACTCGGTGAACGTCTCGGTCCTGTGCGGCAGTCCGCACGTGGGGACCCATGCCGATGCACCGGTCCACCTAGAGGCCGGGTCGGTGGGTGCCGGAGATCTTCCGCTGGATGCGTTCGTGGGCCTGGCTACGGTGGTGGATGCGCGATCGTGCGTCGGCGAGATCGGCCTGGAGCACGTCGCGGTCAACCGGATTGTCGGCGGCCGTCTGCTCCTCAGGACGGGGCGCAGCATCGCCGACGGATCGTTCCCCAATGACTGGCCCGTGCTGTCGGAGCAGTGCGCGGACGCCCTGCTCAGCGCGGGCCTTCGACTGCTGGGCGTGGACGCCCCGTCGGTGGATCCGCGCACCAGTCGCACGCTGCCTGTTCACCGCGCGCTTTTTTCGCACGGCGCGTGCATTCTCGAGAACCTCGACCTGCGCAACATCGAGGCCGGCAGATACGAGCTGATGGCAGCGCCGGTCCGGATCGAAGGCGCCGACGCCGCTCCGGTCCGGGCTCTCCTTCGTCGGTTCCCCGCGCCCTGAGAGCTTCGCGAAGGGTGCCCGACGCGTGGAGGTCCGCGGCACCAACGGCGACACCGCGCCGCCGACGCGAAGCCGGTTGACCTGATTCAGCGAACCGGCTGCGGGGCCCTCCACCTCCCTCAACCATCCTATATTTCGGCCATGCCCGCTCCGATCTATCTCGACCATGCCGCCACCACCCCGGTTCGGCCCGAGGTGCTCGAGGTCATGCTGCCGTTCTTTGGGCCGCGCTTCGGGAACCCGTCGAGCACCCATCGATGGGGTCGCGAGGCGCGCGCCGCCCTCGACGAGGCTCGCGAGCGGGTGGCCCGCGCCATTGGCGCGTTCCCAGACGAGATCTGCTTCACATCGGGAGGTACCGAGGCGGACAATCTGGCGGTGTTGGGCGCCTGGCGCGCCATCCGGCATGCGCGGCGCGCACTCGTGACGACACCGATCGAGCACAAGGCTGTCCTGGGCGCCGTGCATGAAGTGGTGCGTGAGGGAGGCGAAGAGCGCCTGGTGGCCGTGGACCGGGACGGCCTGGTCCGGCGGGAGAGCTTCGAGCAGCTGGTGGATGACGCAGTCGCGGTCTGTTCCGTGATGTGGGTGAACAACGAGATCGGCGTCATCCAGGACATCGCCTCGCTTGCCGTCGTCGCGAAGGCCCGCGGGGCCTTCTTTCATAGCGACGCCGTGCAGGCGTTCGGCAAGGTGATGATCGATGTCGCGTCGACACCGGTGGACTATCTCACGATCTCGGGGCACAAGATCGGCGCGCCAAAGGGCATCGGCGCCGCCTACATTCGTCGTGGCTCGCCAGTGGAACCCCTGCTGCACGGCGGGACGCAGGATCGCGGACGCCGCCCAGGGACCGAAAACGTCGCTCTGGCTGTCGGCTTTGCCCGGGCAGTAGAGCTCGCCGCCGTCGAACGCGAGGAAGAGTGGCGACGGCTCGAGACACTCCGCGACGCGCTGGAGTCCGCCCTTGTCGAGCGCATTCCAGACGCCCGCGTGCATGGCAGGGATGCGCCCCGCGCGCCTCACATCCTCAACATCTCGGTGCCGGGCACTGACAGCGAGTCGATGCTGATGGCGCTCGACCTCAAGGGCGTGGCGTGCTCCGCAGGCTCCGCCTGCCAGAGCGGCAACGTGGACCCGTCGCACGTGCTCACGGCCATTGGCGTCCCGCACGAGCTCGCGGCAGGAGCGATCCGCATCAGCCTTGGAAGCCTGACGACGGCGGAGCACGTCGAGCGCGTGGCCGAGCTCTTTCCCGCTCTCATTGCCAGGGCGCGCAAGCTCTCGGGGATGACCTACGCGTGATGCAGACCCCAGTACCGGCGCCATGCCGGGAACCCACCGGTCGCGTTGGATGCTGGATCTGAAGCCGCGCGTGAGAGGACGCTGTCTGGTGGCCATGTCCGGCGGAGTCGATTCCTCCGTAGCCGCCGCGCTGCTCAGCGAGCAGGGGTTCGAAGTCGTCGGCGTCACCATGAAATTGTTCTGTTATGGCGACGCGGTCCCCGACCGTCCGTGCTGCTCACTCGATTCCATCAACGACGCGCGACGGGTCTGCGAGCGGCTATCAGTTCCGCACTATGTGCTGAACATGGAGCGCGACTTCGGCCGCGATGTGGTCGACGATTTCGTGCAGGAATACGCGCGCGGCCGAACCCCGATTCCGTGCGTGCGCTGCAACACGTTCACGAAGTTCCGCGATCTGGTCCGGAAGGCCGACGCCATCGACGCCGACTTCATTGCCACCGGGCATTACGCCAGAGTGATCGACGGCGCGCTGTATCGTGGAGCCGACGCACGGAAGGACCAGTCCTACTTCCTGTGGGGCATCGATCGGCGCGTGGTCCGTCGCATGCTTCTCCCCATCGGCTTCCTCTCCAAGACCGAAACCCGCGCTCGAGCTCGCGATCTTGGGCTCGACGTCGTTGCCGAGAAGATCGAGAGCCAGGACATCTGCTTTGTCCCGGATGGTGATCACACGCGCGTGATCGCCAGGCGCCTGGGCGCCGACGCGCCGGCGCTCGCCACCGGGCCAATCATCCTGAGTGACGGTCGGATCGTCGGCGAGCATGCCGGCTACGCGCGCTACACCATTGGCCAGCGCCGCGGTCTCCCTGGGGGCTTCGCCGGGGCGATGTATGTCATTGCCATCCGACCAGAGTCGCGCGCCGTGGTGATCGGACCACGGGAATCACTCCTTGGTCGCGGCGTCGTGGCGCGGGAGACCAACTGGCTGGGTGCGTCGCCACAAGTGGGTCAGCGTGTCACACTCCAGATTCGTCACCGCGCGCCAGCCTCGCCAGCCGAGATCATCCGGCTGGACCCTCACGAGGTCGAACTCGCGCTCGACGAGCCCGTTGCAGCCATCACCCCTGGTCAGTCGCTCGTCCTGTACGATGACGACCGCGTTGTTGGTGGCGGCGTGATAGAGCGGGCCGGCCAGGCACGTACCGCCCTGCCCGTGCTCGCCGCATAGCTGCCCCAACGCCCCCCGTCCGCCACTTTCGGTAGCCCTTTGTTGTTGAGCCTGTTCGGCTCCAACCCGGGATGTGACCGCCGCGAGCAACACGTAGTGGCAGAAAATCAAGGCTCGGTGTCACACAACAGCGACGTCGTAATATCAACAACCAGAACGGCTTGCAAGATAGCCGAGGAAGCCGAACGCCCCCATGAATGGCCGATGGCCCGAAGCATGCTCAAGCATTGGGTACCAGCACTGGATGTCCCCCGGTTGCTGAACCTGAGGTGGGGCCGGCATGAAGAAACTCAACACTGCAATTATCGTGTTCGCGACAGGTGCGGCCTTGTCCGCCACCGCAGGGGCGCAGCAGGTAACCTTGAACTTCGACAATCTGAACCCCTGCTCGGGTACTCCGCTCAGCACGTACCAGAGCTGGATCGCGTTGACCGCGGGGGTCACCTGCCAGAGCAGTCCGACAACCTGGAATGCCGCATCCTCTTCACCGAATTACCTCAGCGCGGGCCTGGCCATGGGCTGGACGTTTCTCAATGGCCCGGTGTCGTTCGGAGGAATGTCGGCGAGTGGATTTGGCACCTACTACCTCGAGCTGCTGCTCGGTGGGACGAGCGTCTACACCGGCTCATTCCTTCTTCAGGGCAGTCCGATTCCGGTGAACCCGGGATATGCCGGGAGCGTGGACGAGGTTCGGTTCTGGGTTTACGAAGGGTACGGCACGCTGAGCGTGGACGACGTCCGCTTCACGCCGCCACAGCCGCAGGTGATCATCGACCCGTCAACGCCGCCGCCGGGCGATACGCCAACCCTGGACGGAGGCGGCACCAACGTCGCGCCCGAGCCGACGAGCCTGCTCCTGCTGGCCAGCGGATTGGGGGGTCTGGGGGCAGCCTTCCGCCGGCGACGCGCAATGGCGGCCTAGAACTTCAGACCGCCGGCTTCCGCGAATTCGCGCATCTTCCGCTCCTGCTCCTCGGACAGCTTCTCGGGAACGGTAATGGTGGTCTCCACGATGAGATCGCCTCGGCGCCCATCCTTCGCGATCCCGTGACCGCGCACCCGGAAGCGCTTTCCCGACGGCGTGCCGGCGGGAATGCGGATCGCAACGCGTTTGCCGTCCAGTGTGCGCACGCTGATCTTCGTGCCTAACGTCGCCTGCGCGATGTTGAGCGGGACGGGTGCGATCAGGTCTGTCCCCTCGCGCCGGTAGAACTTGTCGGGGAGCACCTGAAACGTGATGAGCAGATCGCCGGCGGCACCGCCGGACCTGCCGCTGCCTCCCTGCCCCTTCACGCGGACCTTCATCCCGCTGTCGGTGCCGGGGGGCACCGAGATGACCACCTTCTTGCGTGTACGGACTTCTCCGGCGCCGTCGCAGGTCGGGCACCGGTCCGTCGGAATCTGACCGCGGCCCATGCAGAGCGGGCACGGTCGATTGACCGCGAATCCACCCTGGCCGAATGAAATGACACCGCGCCCGGAGCATTCGGGACAAACCTTCACGCTCGCTCCCGGAGCCGCTCCCGTTCCGTGGCATACGGGGCATTCTTCGGTCACCTCAAGCTCGATCGGTACCTTGCCGCCGAGCGCGGCCACTCGAAAGGGGACCTCGAGCGTGGTCTCCACGCTCTGTCCGGTCTCGGCGCCTCGCGAGCGACCGGAGCCGCGCACACCACCGCTGAAGATCGAACTGAACAGGTCTCCCAGGCCCCCCAGTCCCCCGATGTCGAATCCCTGCCACTGAAAATTGCCCGAATCGCCGCCCGGCGCGCCCGGTCGCGGGCCGGCGCCGCCGGGCCGGGGACGACCACCACTGAAACCACCGGAGAAGGCGCCATATCGCCGCATGTCGTCGTACTGCTTTCGCTTTTCCGCGTCACCGACGACCTGATACGCCTCCGAGATTCCCTTGAATCGGTCGGCGGCCTTCGGGTCGTTCTGATTGGCGTCCGGATGGTATCGCTTTGCAAGGCGACGGTACGCCTTCTTGATCTCGTCCTGCGACGCTGTGGAGGAGACGCCGAGAACGGAGTAGAAGTCCTTTGTCTGGGCCATCGCGACCTAGCGAGCGATCAGTCGAGCCATTGCCTGACCACCACGCGTGCCGGTCGGAGCAGCTGACCTCGGAACACGTAGCCCGGCTGATAGACCTTGGCGACGAGATGATCGTCTTCGCGCGACAGGGCGGGTTCAGTGCCCACCGCCTCGTGGAATGCGGGATCGAACAGCTGGTCGACCGGATTGACGACCTCGAGGCCGTGACCACCAAGCGTCTTGAAGATCTTCTTCTCGACGAGCGCGACGCCCTGGACGACGGTGTGCACGTCGACAGTCGAGGGATCCACGTGCGCGAACCGCATGATATCATCGAGCGACTCGATCAGCCCGAGAACGAGATCACTCTGGGCACGCCAGCCGGCCTCCTGCCGTTCCCGTGCGCTGCGCTTCCGGTAGTTGTCGAATTCGGCAGCGAGGCGAAGGTACCTCTCCTGCTGTTCCTTCAGGTCGCGCTCGAGCCCGACCTCCACACTCTGCGGCGATGCCACGGAGGCGTCCCTGGGGTCCGGGAGAATAGCGCCGAGGTCCGATTCCGGTTCCGGCGCCTGATCGGGATTCTCCCCGGCATCGGCGTGACGCCCATCTGCTGCGCCCCCTCCCGACGCGCCCGCCGGGTCGGCGGCGAGGTCCTCACCCGTCTCGCGCAGTCTGTCCTTGAATCGACGTTTGTCCATGTTGATCGAGAACGGAGGATTGACCCTCCGAGTGTCAGCGGATCCAGAGTCGGGGTAACCGGCCGTCGAACGCGGCTGGCATCTCGCCCGATATCGAGAGAAATCTCGACACCAGGTCAGCGGCTCGCAACGCTCATGCCGACGGAGCGCGTCGATTCGGCAGAACGCCAGCCCGAATGCTGGGTGCGCGCTGCCACGCCGCTACGCCGGGCCGTCGAGTCCGCGACGGATCATGTCGAGCGCGGCCTGGGTAGCGCGAAAGCGGATTTCAGCGCGGTCCCCGACGAACTGCCCCCCGTAGGCGCGAGCTTGCATATCGAACTGTACCGCGATGAAGACCAGCCCGACCGGCTTGTCAGGCGTGCCTCCTCCTGGTCCAGCGATGCCGGTAATGCCGACGCCAATCTCGGCGCCGAGCGCGGCCCGAACGCCGGCCGCCATCTCGCGAGCCACTTCCTCGCTCACCGCGCCGTGCCGCTGGAGGATCTCGTCACTGACGCCGCCCAGGGCCGTCTTGACGTCGTTGGCGTAGGCGATCACGCCGCCCAGGACCACGTCGCTCGACCCGGGAATCGACGTTAGGCGGGCTCCGAGCAATCCACCGGTGCAGCTCTCTGCCACCGCCAGGTGCAGGCCGCTCGCGCGGCACCGCGCCAGCACCACGGCCGCGAGGTCCACCGAACCCTCGGCGTAGAGTCGGCGACCAAGGCGCTCCCGAAGCCGCGCCGCGGCCTGCTCGAGCAGCGCGTCGGCCTCGCCCGGTGGAACGCTGCGCACCGTGAGCCGCAGGTCCACGCCCTCCTGGCCCGGAAGATAAGCCAGCGAAACCCCCGGAAACCCCACTGCGTCCTCAGCGAGTTGGTCCGCGAGAAGCGATTCGGCCACCCCCGTGGTGCGAAGGACGAGTGAGCGTATGACCTGTGGCGGCCCGCTCATGCGCTGGCGCAGCCACGGGATCAGTTCGTCGGCGAGGATACCGCGCATCTCGCGCGGCACACCCGGGAGCATGGCGACCCATCGGTCCGCCTCGTCGGACAGCAGGATCGCCGGGGCCGTGCCATGACGGTTCGACAGGATCGTGGCTCCGGCAGGAATCATCACCTGCTGCCGATTGGCCTCCGGCGGTTCGCCGGAACGGCCGCGCATACGCCAGAGGCGCCGCAGTCCCTCCCAGAGGTCGGCGTTGAAGGTCAGGGTGCGTCCGAACAGCGCCGCGATGGCCGGCTTGGTGCGATCGTCGGCGGTGGGACCGAGGCCGCCGGTCGTGATAACCGCGCCGGTCCGATCGAGCGCGCCCCGTACGGCGTCGGCAATGTCGCGGGCCTCGTCGCCCACCGTCGTCCGCCTGACGACCATAACGCCGAGGGCACCGAGTTCCCGCGCCAGCCACACGGCATTCCCGTCGACCGTCTCGCCGAGCAGCAACTCATCGCCGATCGTGACCAGTTCGACGTTCATGGACCAGCGGTCCGCTTTCGGCGGTCAGCGTTCAGCGATCTGGGGGCAGCGTTGATTGGGCAGGTGAGCGACAGCAGTCGGATCACCTGTCCGTTGAAGGCTGATCGCTGAACGCTGGCACCTGATAACGGGAAACTGCTCTTCTCGCCCGCAGCATCACTGCGCGCGCCGGACCCCAGCGGGCCGGAGAAGGAGGCCGCCATACCGCTGCAGATAGAGCGCCAGGGAGTAAATCGTCAGGCCGACAGCCAGCACCATCGAGAGGGTGCCCACGGTCCCGTTGAACATGGCAAAGGCGTTCCAGGCGGCGCCATGCCAGCGATGTTCCGACGCAGCGGTCGCGGCCATGAACCAGAAGAACGCTGCACCCACCCAGATCGACTGGAAGATCGTCTTGAGTTTCGCGGGGCCGATGGCGGCGATGATGATGCCTCGATGCGCCGCGAACTGCCGGAACGCCGTCATGAAGAGCTCGCGCCCCAGAACGAGGACCATGATCCAGACGGGAAGGCCGACGAGACCGAACGGCGTCACAAACGGAAAGGCCAGTCGCGACCCCGATGTCCCTGCCAGAACGGGTCCCACCGTCGCGCCGGCCGCCCAGGCATCGTGCCGTGGAAGCGACGAGAAGAAGGCGACGTCACGCATCAGGAGGTACATCGGCACCAGTGTGGCGATCAGGAGGAGCTTGTCTGCCAGCGGATCGAGTAGCTTCCCCAGGTTAGTGACCAGGTTCCGATCGCGCGCCATCTTGCCGTCTATGTAGTCGGTGACTGCCGCCGCGATGTAGAGCACCCAGGCGGAAAGCCGAGGTTGCCATCCCGCGTTGATCACCAGGGCGGCGATCAGCGGTGTGGCGGCGATGCGCCCGACCGTGAGGGCGTTGGGCAGATTCATCGATCTCCGAATCCGGCTGCTGTCGCTCCGTCGGGCGGCGCAAGCGACACCGCCCCAAAACGACTGTTCCGACCTTTACACCAATGCTCCCGTCGCCCCCCGGCGCGCTGTGCGCCCCTAGCTGAGCGACTTCAGCACCAGTTTCGAGATGGCCTTCAAGGTATCGAATACGCCTTCGCCCGTCACGGCAACAGCCTCAAAATACGTCGCTCGCTCGATCCATTCACCTGTGTCCAGGCGGGAGGTGAGAAACTCCCCGGCATGGTAGGGGTCGGGAGCCAGTCGTTGCCGGTCGGGTTCGCCGAGCTCCCATCCGGGATTGAGCGCGGTCTGCAGTTCGGCCAGTCGGGCGGCGTTCGGGAGATCCCGCTTGTTGTATTGAATGACAAACGGCATGCGTGTGAGGTCGTAGCCGTACTCCGACATGTTGTCGTACAGGTTCTGCATCGACTCCTGATTGGCTTCCATCCGGTCAAGCTGGGAGTCGGCCACGAACACGATCCCGTCCACGCCTTTCAGGATGAGTTTTCGACTCGCGTTGTAGTACACCTGTCCGGGCACCGTGTACAGGTGGAAGCGCGTCTTGAAGCCGCGAATGGTTCCGAGGTCGACCGGTAGGAAATCGAAGAACAGCGTGCGTTCGGTCTCGGTGGCGAGTGAGATGAGCTTCCCGCGCGTGCTCGGGGCGACCTTCTTGTAGACGTGTTCGAGATTGGTGGTCTTGCCGCCCAGTCCCGGGCCGTAATAGACGATCTTGCAGTTGATCTCGCGCGAGGCGTAGTTGATCATCGACATGCGACGCGCCCCGGGCTACTGAAAGAGTCGATCGATTTCGTCATCGGCGTCCGCGAGCAACGCGGGGCGCTGAGCGCCGGGCGCACTGCTTCGGGCGAGAATGGAGTCGAGCAGCCGCGCGAGCTCCTCGACGGTGCCGCGCATCCGCAGCCGGACGAGCCCCAGCGTCGTGCGCGTGTCGAACAGGACGACGAAGATCACCTTCCGGCCGACGTCGGCCAGCAGCATCGATTCGCGCTCACCCTGGTGAAAGAGGGTGGAGAAATCGGTCTCGCCGACCAGACGGGCCAGTTGATCGTTGGCGCTGAAGTCCGCGGCGGTCAGGGTCGCGAACGCCGTGGGGTCGAAGGTCGGGCGCTCTCCCGCGGTCGTGACCAGCTGGCCGCTCCGGTCCACCAGCAGCGCGCAGCGCGCGTCGGTCGCGTGCAGGAACGCCTGCATCAGGCGCGTGATGGCGTCGTTATCATCCTGGGTGAACGTCCAGCTGGTTGCCCCAATCGGCATTGGTGTGTGTCGCTCGTCGTTAGGTAGTCAGCGCCCGGAGCACGAGCGCCTGCGTCCGCGTGCCGGGGAGCCCGGTCCGCTGGCCTCCCCCTGCCCTGTCGACGCCACTCTCCCGCTGAACGGTGTTCACGCCATCTCGCGGCGCGCCGCGAGCGCCTGCGCGATTGTCACCCCGTCTGCGTACTCCAGGTCACCTCCCACCGGCAGGCCCCGCGCGATGCGCGTCACGCGCACCCCCAGGCCGGCCAGGGACTCCTGCACATACAGCGCCGTGGCTTCCCCTTCGACGCTCGGATTTGTCGCCGTAATCACCTCGCGTACACCCCCCTCCCGTACGCGCGCCACCAGGCGCGCGACTGTCAGATCCTCCGGTGTGACTCCGTCGAGCGGAGCAAGGCGGCCCCCGAGGACATGGTAGACCCCGTGGTATTCCGCCGATCGCTCGATGGCGCCGATATCTGACGCTTCTTCGACGGCGCAGATAACGCTCTGGTCACGACGTGGATCACGACAGACCGCGCAGAGCGTGTCCTCGGTGAGGTTGAAACAGCGATCACAGTGGCGTACGCGCACGGCCAGGGTCTCGAGCACCCGTGCAAGGCGCAAACCCTGCTCCCGCGGCTGCTTGAGCAGGTGGTACGTGAGCCGTAACGCCGTCTTGCGTCCGATCCCGGGCAGCCTGGCAAGCTCCGTGGCCAGATCGTCTATCGCTGACATGATCCTACCTCGCCAACACTGGCCACCTGAAACCAGTGACCCCACCCTGGAGGCGTGATGACACGGCGCCCCACGGCAACACCAAGCCGCGCGGACGTCGCCCCCTGCATCACGGGAGCTTGAACGGCAAGTCCATACCCCCGGTCACCTTACCCATCTCCACCTGCGCCAGATCGGTGGCCTTTGCCCGGGCATCGTTCACCGCCACGACGATGAGATCCTCCAGCATTTCCAGGTCGGATTGAGTCACCGCGGACGGGTCGATCCTGATCGACCGGACGTGTCCGCGGCCATCGGCCTCCACGGTAACCATGCCGCCGCCGGCGGTGCCGGAGACCGTCTTCTGCTGGAGCTCGTCCTGCATCTGTTGCAGCCGGCCCTGCATCTGTTGCACCTGCTGCATGATCTTGAACAGGTCCGCCATGCGCGTCGCGCCCGCAACTGGTGAGAGGAACGCAAGTTACCTGAGTTGTTGAGACCGGGGCAAGCGCGTTAGTCCGCAAGCTCCAGGTCGAGCGCGTCGATCGCGGCCGCCAGAACGGGATCGCGCTTCCGCATCGATGTCAGGGTGTCCGAGCGCACGCTGGCCGCTGTCATGCGTGACGCGGCGCGCGCCTCCCCTGACTCGTCGCCGCATCGAACGACGATTCGCTGGAGCCCGGCGATCCTCGAACGCAGGAGAGAAATCGTATCCCCCATGGTCGCCTTGAGCCCTTCGTGCACCGTCTCCGAGTCCACCAGAATCGTCAGCGTACCGGTCGCGCTGGCGGCAGTTGGCAGCGCGTGTTCGAGCAAGGTGGCAATCAGCGGTCGCGCGCGGCGCACCGACGCCACAAGGTCGTCCCAGGCAGCCGCGATGGCATTCAGATCGGCGACGTGTACCGTTGCGGCCGCGTCGCCCGGTTCGGCGCGCTCATCGCCGAGCGTCTGAACCTCATCGGAGGCAGCGGACAGAGTTATCCACGGCGCAGAAGGCGTCGGCATACGCGCGCGTGTCCCCGACAGGGCTGCCGGTACGTCCGAAAGGCGCGGAACCGCTACCGGCGAATCGGTGGGGGGGGCCAGTTGCCTCGCGCCGCCCGCCCCTCTCCCTCCCACTCCTCCTCCCCCTTTCTCCGACCTCCCCGACTGATGCCCTTCCCGAGGACCGGGTGCACCTCGTGCTGAGCCGGGATCCGACGGGGAGACCGCAGGGCCGGGAGCATCCGCGAGGTCGCGCAACAGCCGCTCGAGGGTAATGGTGCGGTCCAGGAGGGCGAAGCGCACCAGCGCGGTCTCGAGGAGCAACTGCTGCTGGGTGCTCCGGCGAAATCGCGGCTCGAGTTCGGCGAGCGCGTTCAGCATGCGCAGCAGGTCTCCGGTGGCCAGGCGTCCTTTCCGCTCGACGAGCCCCGCGCGCACGCGGTCGGACACGTCACCGGCAGAGGCGTCGAGGTTCACAGCCAGCATCGCCCGCACCATTTCGGAGAACCCCGAAAGGAAGACCCCCAGGTCGACGCCGGCGTCCACGAGCCGGGAAATCGCCGGAAAGACGTCGGCGGCCCGCCGATCGGCGATGATGTCGAGAAAGGCCAGGTATTCGTCTTCGGCCACCAGCCCGAGGGTCTGACGGACATGCTCGGCGGTGACGGTCTGACCGCCTAACGCGATGACCTGATCGGTGAGGCTCAACGCGTCCCGCATCGAGCCATCGGCGGCACGGGCAATCATCGCCAGGGCGTCCGGTTCGGCCGCAACCTGTTCCTGCCGCAGAACCGAGTCCAGGCGCGCGCGGATGTCGGCGATCCCGATGCGCCTGAAATCGAAGCGCTGGAGGCGGCTCAGCACCGGGGCGGCAAACTGCGCGATCCTGTGGGGTTCGGTCGTGGCGAAGACGAACACCACGCGGGGGGGCGGTTCCTCGAGGACCTTCAGCAACGCGTTCCACGCCTCGCGCGTCAGCATGTGCGCTTCGTCAATGATGTACACCTTCCAGCGCGACTCTCCGGAGGGTGCGTACATCGCGCGCTCCCGGAGATCGCGGGCGTCCTCGACTCCACGGTTTGACGCCGCGTCGATCTCTACCACGTCCAGACTCGATGCCCCGCTCCAGATGCGACGGCACGAGTCGCAGATCCCGCATGGCTCTCCCGGGTCGGCAGAGGGGGATTCCGCGCCCCCGCGTGGCCGGTTCTCGCAGTTGAGCGCCATCGCCAGCACCCGTGCGAGTGTGGTCTTGCCCGTGCCTCGTGGACCGCACAGCAGATAGCCGTGTGCTACGCGTCCACGCGCTATGGCGCCGCGCAGCGTATTCGAGACGTGCGTCTGGACGGCGACGTCGGTGAACGTCTTCGGCCGGTACTTGCGCGCGAGGGCCAGCGACATGCGTCAATTTGCGCCGCGCACAGCGTCAGCGGCAGTGAAGGAGGGCAGCGGGACTCGCGGTCGGACCAAACGATTCGCGCGGGCGACCTCACCCACCCGGGTGCGTCCTTTCCCGCGCGATACTCCAGGTCTGACGAAGCAACGCAAGACACCGCGTACCGCTGCTACCTTCGGGGTCCTCACGGGGTTGGCGAGCTCGCGCCCTCCGGGACCTGGAGCACTTGAAAACTACGTCGCGGCAGGCGCACGGGGCAGCGGTCGGGTGAAATCCATCACGCGTCGCCGCCGCAGAACTCAGTCCGCGCGTCGCGGTGCCGCGGCAGCCACTGGCCAGTCCGACGTGTCCGCCATCTCGCGCCACGCCTCGTCGAGCGCGTCGAGCAGCGCGAGGGCGGCGATCCGCGCATCGTCTTCGCTCACGTCGAGATGCAGCACGACGCGGATCCGCGACGGCGTCCAGACTCCTACCAGAACACCTTCCCTGGCGACACGCCGGGCGACATCCGCTGCATCGAGGCCGGGCGCCAGATCCACCATCACGATGTTCGTCTCCGGTGGAACCACGGCCGCCGCGATCGCCCGGTCGACGATGTGCGCAAAATCCGCCGCCCTCGCATGATCCTCACCAAGTCGCGAGATATGATGCTCGAGGCCGTAGAGGGCACCGGCCGCGAGGATGCCGCTCTGCCGCATCACACCGCCCAGCCGTCGCCGTGCTTCATCCGCCCTACGCATCACCGCTTCGTCGCCGGCGAGGATTGCGCCTGCCGGGGCGCCCAGTCCCTTGGAAAAGGACACCATCACCGTGTCAGCCCACCGGGCGAACTCCGCCGGCGGGGTGCCGCTGGCCACGGACGCATTCCACAGTCTGGCACCATCGAGATGCACGTGGCACCCGTGCGCCCGGGTCACGTCGTGCATCGCTTCCAGACCTGCCGCGGGCGTGACTCTTCCCCCGGCGCTGTTGTGCGTGTCCTCGAGACAGACGAGTGTGGCCCGAGGCGAGTGGGGATTTGGCGCGCGAAAGGTCCTCGCCAGCGACGTTGCGTCCATCATCGGCCCCTCGCCCGCCACCACCCGGGCCTGCACACCCGAAAATGCGGCCGCTCCCACCATCTCGAGATCGACAATGTGCGAATTGGCGTCGGCGAGGATTTCCGTACCGGGCTCGCTCAAGACCCAGATGGCGCATTGGTTCGCCATGGTTCCGCTCGGGAAGAACAGGGCGCGCTCCTTGCCGAGCACATCCGCAACCCGGGCCTCCAACCGACGAGTCGTGGGATCGCCGTCGAGGTTATCGTCACCAACCTCCGCCTCGGCCATGGCCAGCCGCATGGCCGCCGTTGGGCGGGTAACCGTGTCGCTGCGGATATCGATGAGCATGCGACAATTTCGCAACAAGCGGCGACGCCGTCCACAATGAAACGGTCCGGTCGTTCCGCCTCGGGCTCCCCGGATCAGCCGAAGGTCTCCCGCTGGAGCCGGAGCACGCGCCGTACCTCATACGCCTGCGCGACTTCCCCACCGATCAGGAAGATCACCGCGGAGTAGTAGACCCAGAATACAAGTGACACGATGACATACAGCGATCCGGAATACAGCGTCCCCGGAGTCACCGCCCCGGTGGCTTTCAAATAGATGCTGCGTGCGAGCTCGAAGAGCACGCTCGTGGTGAGCGCGCCGATCAGCGCGGGCTGCCAGCGAATTCGTCGATTGGGCAAGTAGCGGTAGAGGCCGTAGAACAGGGCGACAACGAAGGCCAGGGCGAGCACGCGGCCCAATACCTGACCCAGACCTCCGATCACCTCCGCGCGGAGACCGACCCGTGAGAAAATCGCGGCGCCATGCGGCGTCGCGATCGCCAGGTACGCCGTGACGACCATGTAGACGATGATGAGGGCGGTAGCCACCAGGGTCACCAGGACGTCGAAGAGCTTGCCGATCAGGATGCTGCGTCCCTGCTCGATATCGAACACTTCGGACAGAGCGCTCCGCAGAGACCCGAAGACGCGAGTGGAGAACAGGATGAAGCCGAGGGCGCTGAAGAGGCTGATGGGGCCGCGCGCACGCAGAATGCTGTCGAGCAGATCGTGTACCGGAGCCTCTACACCCAGCGGATGTGGAGGGAGGAGCAGGTCGACGATCTGATGGATCTCCGTCCGCGTGACGTCGAGACCCTGATTGAACAGAAAAGCGAGTCCGCCGACCACGAGGAGGATGAACGGCACCACCACGAGCAGGAGACTGAAGGCCACGCCGCCGGCGAGGAAGAACAGGTTGTCGTCGGCGGCGTTGTTGTAGACCCGGCGGATGTAGTCCCCAATGACCGCGAGGGCGCGCACGGCTCCGTGCCGCGCACGCCTCAAGATGTCAGTTGGAGGAGGGACGACGTTCAGTCGCCTCGCGCCTCCTCAGCCCGCCCTTCCGCGATGCGCCGCTCGAATGATTCACGGGCCTCACGCGCCGTGGACCGGCCCGCGTCCAGCGCGCGGTTGAGGTCGCGGCGTTTGCGATTCACCACGTGCCGCACGTCGTCCACACGCGTCTCGACTTCGTGTCGGGCGTCGTCCAGGAGATCCTCGGCGCGCTCCTTCATGTCCGTGGTGAGATCGCGGGCCCGCTTCTTCGCATCGTGCGCGAGGTCTTCGGCGGCCAGCTTGGCGCGGTGCGCGTTGCGCCGGATGCGCCGTCGCAGTTCTTCGCCGGATTGCGGCGCGACCAGCAACGCGAGCCCCGCGCCGATCGCGAGTCCAGCCAGGAAGGTCCCGACGCCAAGGCTGCGGTTGCGCTCGGGCATGACGTCTTCGTCCTCATCCTTGTATCGTCCCATCTTTCCTCCTTCCGTTCGCGATGGCCGGCCGGGCCGGATCTCGCAGAAACGGCTCAGTCGCTCAACTCGGTGTCGTCCGGTGCCGCGGCTACCGCCACATGAGCAGTCGTACCGGGCATCGGGCGGTGAATGGCCAGCGGGTGCACCGTCTGGCCGATGACGGTCTTCGTTCCCCCGACCGCCAACTGCGTGAACAGGAACTCGAACTTGGCGTCATACGTTGCGGCCAGCGCGTCGGCCGTGGCTTCGGGCAGGTCCCAGAACTGCCGCTTGAACGGCCCCAGCGCCTTCTTGCGCGTCTTGTACAGGAACTGCTCGTCGGAATCGGCGGGCTTCCGCTCGTCGGCGGTGTGGGTCCGCAGCCATGCGTAGATCTCGTCACGCAGGCTCGCCGGAATGGCGTCGTACAGCAGGTTCTGGAAATTCGTCGCCAGGTGAATCTCCGCCGTTTCGGTGCGCGGGAAGTTGTTGAACGCCGAGTCCGGGAGCGTGGAGGCGCCGTGCTGCACGGCCCCCGAGAGCCCGTAGCGCTCGCGGGCGACCCGCGAAAGTTCCTCGAGCGTCTTCAGGTCGAGCTTGACGTCGGCGATGCTGCCATCGGGGAGCACCACGCCGCCGTGCGACGTGCCCGACTGCACGCTGATCTTGGAGAGCCCGACGGCCCCTGGTGCGCGCGCGCTGAGCGTGGCGTTGAAGCCGTCCATGAAGGCTTCGAGTTCGGGCACGGTGCTGTTCTGCGATCCCACCTCGCCGATCTCACCGCCCGTGGAGATCGTGATCCCGCGTGGTTGATGCGAGCGGATGAACGACGCGATGTCGGCGCACGTCTCGTAGTTCGGGCGCTGCTGGTCGGCGAGCGTCGGCTGTTTCAGGTCGACCAGCGTGGAGGTGTCGACGTCGATGTTGCAGAAGCCAGCGTCGATCGCTTCGCGCGCCAGAGCCTTGACGGCGTCAACCTCGCCCGCCGGATCGGCGGCGAATTTCTTTGCGTTGACCTGGAAGTGATCGCCCTGAATGAAGACGGGCCCGCGAAAACCCTCCCGTATCGCGGCAGCCAGCAACGCGGCGACATACTCGGAGGGGCGCTGGTCGGTGTATCCAATCTCCGAGCGCGCGATTTCCAGGATGAACGCACCAGCATCGAGGCGATTCGCCACACGGAAGACGGAGCGGGCGGTATCGTAGGCCCGTCCGCGGAGGTTCATCGCCGGAACGGTGAAGCCATGAACGGTCCCGCGGCCGCGCGCGATGTACATCTCGTGAATCGATGACGGCCGGATGCCGACTGCCTGCGCCAGCTCCCAGATGAGCCAGCGGGCGTACGCGCGCGCATCCGGGCTGCCGAATACCGCTTCGCGCACCAGGGCATCCATGCGTGGCGAGGCCAGCACGGTCGCGTCCTGGACGTGCACGCCCGAACCGGTCCGCGTGACCGCGTTACCGAGCGCGTGATGCGCCATCGTGGCCGTATCGGTCATCGCCATTGCTGCTCCCTCGTGAGGCAGGCGCGTTCCCCGGGTCCGGTGCTGCGCACGCTCGTCGGCTCCCTGTTCGGGATTCGTTCGCCTTCCGCGCCGCGATCGCCCCCGGTGTGTCGGAAACTGCCCGCCGCGAATGCGTCAGGCAACCCTCTTCTCGTCTTCACTCCTGAATCGTGTATCGCGCATCGCTGCGCGGAAGGGTTTTCCATTCCTTTGCCACGTCCTCGAATCCCGGACGCCCCATCAGCGCATAGGTGTATCGTTTGGCGAGCTCGACGCCCGGCTGGTCGAAGGCGTTCACCGCGTACAGTTCGCCTGCAATGGCCGTGGCCATTTCGAACAGGAGGAAAAGGCCTCCCAGGTGCCACGCGTCCACGCGGTCGATCGTGATCGTCATGCTCATCCGGCCGCGCCGCGCCAGGGCAGCGGCGGTAGCCCGGCGCTCGGTCCCGAGGAGCTCGCTCAGCGAGTGGCCACCAAGGTACGCCAGCTCTCCTGGAGCGTCAGCGCCGCCCGGAATCGGCAGGTCCGACCCACCCTCCTTCACGGCGATGAACGACACGGTCTTGTCGAGGGGACCTTCCATGAAGAGCTGCATCTGGCTGTGCTGGTCGGTGGCGCCGACCGCGCCAATCGGTGTGGGTCCGGCGTGGGAGCCATCACGACGGGTTTTCCCGAGACTCTCGGCCCAGAGTTGCACGAACCAGGCCGCCATCTCCCGGAGGGAGTCGGCGTAGGGCATCAGTACGTGTGTATGACGCCCCCGCGCGGTATCGGCGAGCCACTGCAGGGTGCCCAGTGCGCCGGCGGGGTTCTTCACGAACTCGGCCGTGAGGCAGCGCCCGCGCATCGCGGCTGCGCCATCGAGCAACGATTCCACGTCGATGCCGATGAGCGCGGCTGGCAGCACTCCCACCGGCGTCAGCACGCTGAATCGACCTCCCACGTTAGGCGGAATGTCCACTGCTGGAATTCCTTCGGCGGTCGCAATCGCCCGCAACGCTCCCCGCTCCGGATCAGTGACGAACGCCAGGTGATCGCGTGCGGACAGACCGGCCGCCGCCAAACGCCCGCGCACGATCAGGTACTGCGCCATCGTCTCCGCGGTACTTCCCGACTTCGAAATCACCACGAAGCTCGAGGTTCGCAGGTCCAGCCGCGCCAACCGGGCCTCGACCGTCGTGGGGTCGATATTGTCGAGTACGTGCAGTCGCGGCAGACCGCCACGCGCCGCCGCCGAAAGGCCGTTCCAGTCCGGCGGGCGCAGCGCGTTGCGCAACGCAATCGGTCCCAGGGCGGACCCGCCGATACCCAGAACCACCACGTCCTCGACCCCTCGCGCGCGGATCTTCCCGGCCAGGTCCACACTCTGGTCACGAAGCCGACGGTCGGTCGACAGATCGAAAAAGCCCAGCTCACCGCGGGCGTGTCGAGCCATGGTCTCCTGATGCGCGTTGCGGAGGCTCGCGGCTGCCGCTGTCAGCTCGTCGGCGGTGAAGCCGCTCGCCACCGACGGCGACGTCATGAACGTGTAGTCGAGAGAGACCACGTCTTGACTCCTCGGGTTCGCAGGTCAGTCGATCCTGACCACCAGTCCGTCGAAGGCGGGACTCACCCCCCGCGGCAGTTCCGCTTCCAGGTCGGCGTGAAAGCTCGTGTGCGTGAGGTGCGTCAGGTAGGTGCGTTCGGCGCCGACCTCGGCGGCTACGCGCAGGGCTTCCGGGATCGACAGGTGGGTAGGGTGCTCCGTGCGCAGGAGGGCGTTCAGCACGAGCACGCGCACTCCGCGAAGCCGGTCCAGGGCTTCCCCTGGGAGACGCTTGGCGTCGGTCACGTACCCGAGCGCACCGATGCGATAGCCGAAGACGGTCACCGGCCCGTGTGGGAGCTCAATGGCGGTGACATCCGCGTCCCCGACCCGGACGGTCTGTCCCGCCCTGAGCTCATGCAGATGCCCCTCGGGCTTCGACGTGCCGGCCACCGGGCGCACGCGGTCGTCGAAGATGTACGGGAAGCGCTCCGCGATCCCGTGCAACGTCTCCGCCGACCCGTACACGGGGAGCGGCGCATCCCGGCGCACCGTGAACGCGCGGATATCGTCGAGACCTTGCACGTGATCGGCGTGGTTGTGCGTGAACAGGAGCGCATCCACCCGGTCGATACCACAGGTGATGAGTTGAAGGCGCAGCTCGGGCGGGGTGTCGATGAGGAGGCGCGTGCCGCGGTCGGTTTCAACCATCGCACCGACGCGCGATCGGCGGTCGCGGGGATCGGGAGATCGGCAGACGGCGCAGTGACACCCGACCTGCGGAACACCAAAGCTGGTGCCGGTGCCCAGGAAGGTGAGCTTCACAGCACTTCGACCTTCAGCAGGTTGGTGGTGCCGGGCACGTCGAATGGCACGCCGGCGGTTACGATGACCTTGTCACCGGGGGCGGCGAGCTTTCGCCGGAGCACCTCGTCGCGCGCGTGCTCGAACATCTGTGCGTAAGTGTCGCTGTGTGTCACTCTGGCGGGAATCACCCCCCAGACCAGCGCGAGCTGGTTGAACGTCTGCTCGACATCGGTGAGACCGAGGATCGGTACCGCTGGCCGCTGCGCGGAAACGATGCGGGCGCTGAAGCCGCTCTTCGTGAACACCACCACCAGCGCTGCGCCGAGCATTCGCACCGCGGTCACGGTGGCGGCGGCGATCGTCTCTTCGGTGGTCGCGCGCTCGTGCGAACGCCGCTCGTCACGCCGCCGTTGTGCCTGATGGCCCTCGATCTCGGCGATGATGCGCCGCATCGCCTCGACCGCGAGGAGGGGATACGCTCCCACCGCGGTCTCCGCCGACAGCATGACGGCGTCAGTTCCGTCGAGTATGGCGTTGGCCACGTCGCTCGCCTCGGCGCGCGTGGGACGCGGGTGTTCGATCATCGATTCCAGCATCTGGGTCGCGGTGATGACCGGGCGTCCGAGATGGTTGGACAGGCGGATGATGCGCTTCTGCACCAGGGGGACCTTTTCGAACGGCAGTTCGACGCCCAGATCACCTCGCGCGACCATCACGGCATCCGACGTTCGTACGATGTCTTCGATTTCGTCGAGCGCGCTGTCCTTTTCGATCTTGGCGACGATCAGGAGCGACCGCCCGACGAGCTGTCGCAAGGCTGTAATATCGGCCGCGCGTCTGACGAAGCTCATCGCGAGATAGTCCAGTCCCTGCTCGAGCGCGAATGCGGTGTCGGCACGATCCTTCTCCGTGATCGGCGGCGCCGAGACATTCACGCCGGGCAGGTTGAGTCCCTTGTGACTTCGGATGTCGCCGCCGTGCACGGCCCGCGCAGTGACTCGTCCGTCGCGAACTTCACGGGCCACCAACTCGATCAGGCCGTCATCCACGAGGAGGCGGTCGCCCGGATGCACGTCATCGGCCAGAGCCGCATAGGTCACGGGCACATCGTCAGGCCCCGCGTCGGCCTGGTAGCGCAGGCGCACCTCGCTGCCGGTTTCCGCGTGAACCGGCGTCGCGAGCTGTCCGATACGAATGCGCGGACCTTGCAGATCGCCCAGAATCGCCACCGGACGCGCCCGCTCGGCGGCGAGCTTCCTCACCAGGCCGATGGTCCGGGCGTGCTCGAGGTGCGTCCCGTGCGAGAAGTTGATGCGCGCCACGTCCAGCCCGGCGTCCATCAACTGGCCGATCACCGCCGGCTCGGACGTCGCCGGGCCGAGCGTGCAGACGATTTTTGTTCTGTCGTGGGGCAGGAGGCCCGTTCCTCGCACCTACCGGCTGGACACCAGTGCCGCGGCTTTTCGCTCGATGCCGGCCACCGCCGAATCGAACGACTTGGCGAACGAGGCCACTCCATCGAAGAGCAGTTTGTCGGTCGCGTCACGGAAGTCGATTCCGGCATCGGTCAGTGCAGTGAAATGGGCGTCGGCGGCATCCGGATCGCGATCGACCGTTCGGGCCACCTCGCCGTGTTCGCGGAACGCCTCGAGCGTGGCCGGTGGCATGGTGTTCACAGTGTCCGGGCCGATCAGCCCTTCCACATACATCACATCGCGGTACGCCGGGTTCTTGGTGCTGGTGCTCGCCCAGAGGGGTCGCTGGACGCGCGCTCCGCGGGCCGCGAGCGCGTCCCACCGTGGGCCGGAGAACCGGTTCTGAAACAGGCGGTACGCGTGCTTCGCGTTCGCGATCGCCGCCCGACCACGCAACGCCAGGAGGTGATCGCGCGTCGCACCCGCGACCTGTGCCGCCCTGGCTTCCAGCCGCTTGTCAACTTCGGTGTCGACGCGGCTGACAAAGAAGCTCGCCACCGACAGCAGATGGTCGACCGGTTGTCGGGCCGCCACCCGGCGCTCCAGGCCCGCCAGGTATGCCTCGATGACGCGCGCGTGGGCCTCGATCGAGAACAGGAGCGTGACGTTGACGTTCACGCCCTCCGCGATCAGTTCTCGGATGGCGTCAGCGCCCTCGAGAGTACCGGGCACCTTCACCATGACGTTGGGTCGGGCAACCGTGCCCCAGAGGCGACGCGCCTCCTCGATCGTGCCGCGCGCGTCGTGCGCCTGACGCGGCGAGACTTCGATCGATACCACGCCGTCCGCCCCTTTGGTGCCGGCGAACACATCGGCAAAGACGTCGCAGGCGGCGCGCACGTCATCGGTCTCGATCCGTTCGAAGAGCGCCTGGCCCGCGAGTTCCCCTGCCAGCGAAGCAATCTGCGCGTCGTACGCGTTGCCCTCGGACAGTGCTTTGTCGAAGATCGTGGGATTGGACGTCATCCCCATCAGCGCGTCGTCGCGGATCAGGCGCTCGAGCGTCCCGTCGTGCAGCAGCGTGCGATCGATATAGTCGAGCCAGACAGCTTGACCCGCGTCATGCAAAGCGCGGAGCCGATTCACCTTCATGAGGCAGCCCCCGAGGATTTGTTTCCCACGTAGATGCGTCGTCGCGACGACGGAGCAACAGTGACACACGACGACCGAGCCCGCCGCTTCTTCTCCACCCCTGTTGCCGCCAGGTTCCGAATCGCTACATCGCAGTATCACGCAACCTAGTTGCCGGCGACAACTGCCTCAATCTGATCGCAGCTTCGGTGGTGGCTCCTGAGCCACTACCGCAGCTTCTGCTCCCGTGGAAACCGGCTGGAACGACAGTGGTCGAAACGGGCGGCGGCCCGGACGGTCTCGAACGGAAGCGGACGCGCCCCGAGCGGACCGCCGATCCCTACTTGCCGGGCTTGCCGGGCGCATTAGTTTTGAGCCCGCGCACAACAGGCGTGGAACGGGACTACTGCGAGCGAAGGGCTGGCTCTCGCGCCAGCCCTCTTTCCGTATACGGGACCGACGGCCGACAGGTCGTCGACCGGTGATTCGGTTCCAGCCCGCGTGGGGGCGGTCCCACGCACATCAGGTGATCGGTCAGTACGGCCCGGCCGCACTCCGAGTACACCTCACAACACGGAGTAGCGCAATGCGTACGACCGGCACGGTGAAGTGGTTCAACGAGTCGAAAGGGTTTGGTTTCATTACTCCCGAGGATGGGTCGAAGGACTGCTTCGTGCATCACTCCGCCATCCAGGGCAAGGGCTTCAAGACGCTGGCCGAGGGAGAAAAGGTCGAGTTCGACGTAGTGGAGGGGAAGAAGGGGCCAGCAGCAGAAAACGTGGTTCGTCTCGGCCACTAGCCAACGCCGCCATCCTGAACGAACAGCCGGGCCCCGCAACGAGGCCCGGCTGTTTTTCAGTCGGCCCGGTGATGCTCAGTCTCCGCCTCGGCCTCCGCCCGCCACCACTGTGTCGTAGGTCTGGTCAGGAATCCTGAAGCCGTCCGCAAGCTCCGGCTCGAGATCCTTGCCCAGCACGCGTCTTGCCACGTACTCGCCCACGACCGGTCCGAACTTGAAGCCCTCGGCCGAGCCGCCGCCGGCGAGCCACACGTTGGACATTTCCGGGTGCTGGTCGATGATGAAATTGCGCGTGATGCTCAATTCGTAGTGACACGCGTGCGTGCCGTTGAGCGGGGCATCCTTGAGTTCGGGGAATCGTTCGGCAAGAAAGTTGCGCGCACGCGCCTGGTAGTCGACGTCCACAAAACGATCGCTGAGGTCCGGGTCCTGCTGCCGGTCGCCGGTAGCCGCGCCGAAGCCGCCCCTCCCACCGCCGCGCCCCCCCGATCCGCCCCGGCCGCCACCACGGCCACCACCACCGCCTCCCCGGGCTCCACCTCCGCCAGCCGGATTGGTCCCGCCGCGAACGCGGAACCCCCAGCTGTCGAACGGCAGCGTGGGCCAACCTGTCACCCCGGGGAAGTTGTAGCTGGGCAGGTTGGGATACGTGTAGCGATAGTCGGCCACCGGCGTGGCGAAGTAGCAGACCTGCCCCACCGGTGTGCGCATGCGGACGCCCATCACGCCGGGAAAGATCTTCGGCATCCACGGCCCCAGGGCGAAAACGTAGTGCTCACCCTTCACGCTGTCGCGATTGGACAGCACGAGTTCTCCCATGCGGCGGTTCCGGGCGACAGACGGATAGGCGCGCACGACCTGCATTTCACCGCCGAGCTTGAGAAAGACTTCAGCCACGCACTGGCAGGATCGCCTGGCGCGCAGCACACCAGCGTCGGGTTCGTGGAGGCAGACTTTGATGTCGTTGAGATCGATCATGGGATACGCCTTGCGCACATCTTCCACCGGCACCACTTCGTGCCGGACGCCGACCTTGACGAACAGGTCGCGGGTGGTCTTGGTGAAGTTTTCCCAGTCGCTCCGGAAGATGAAGTCGCCGGTGGTGTGGAAGAGGCGCATCTTCAGATCGCGTCCCCACTCATCGTCCCACGATTTCCATCTGGTGGTGGCACGGCTCGCCCACCGCATCCACTGTTCGCCGTGAGGACGATCGCCGTACGACGTGCGCATGCCGCGCGTCTCGTCTCCCGAGGTGGACCGCGCGTTGCCCGGGCCATAGGCGTCCACCATCAGGACCTTCGCGCCCAGGCGACGAAGCCAGTAAGCCGTCCACCCGCCCCAGGCTCCCGCGCCCACGACCACCACGTCGTACGACCGACCATTGACCGCCGGAGGCCTGGTCAGGTATCCCGGTGCCGCTGGTGGCGCGACGGGTGCGTGCGCCCCCGCCACCAGGAGGCCCGCCTGGACCCCCGCGATCTTCAGAAAACCGCGCCGATCCAGCACGCCGTCGAACTCACCGTGCGCTTCCCGCTCCATCCAGTCCTGGGCCGGGCTACGACCCGGCGGCACGGGCGGGTTTGCGGTCGCGACGTTCGACTTGGGCGCTGCCGGCTTCCGTTTCCTGGCCATGGTCTGTTTCCGCTCACGTTGTAGAAGTCTGCCGGTCAGCGCCGGGCCTTCGCTCGCAATTCCTGCCGGAGCAGTCGTGCCGACCACGTCCCGTGCGCGGCGCCCGTGGCGCCGGGCATCCCCGGAAGCGAGTCGATCCGCACGCGCTTCAGTCCGTCGTCGTCGGTCGGGAGCTCATCCCCTCCTTTGGGATATCCGTTCAACGAGAACATGTACGCCACAATGTCGATATAGTCCTGTCGCGGCAAGACGCCGGGGTTGTCGTCAGGCATCGTGCTGCTGATGCGATCGAACAGGTCGTAGGCGCGCCGGCTCACCCAGGCGAGCTTGAAGTCGTCTCCTGTGTAGGCTTTCGCCGAATGGCATTCCAGGCAACTGGTGTTGTAGGCCGTCTCACCGCGCTGCGCCTGGGCTTCGGTGTAGACACCGGCTGAGGCGGCCCTCTCCGCAGGCGCGGCAGCGGCGGAGTCCTGCGCACCGGCCGGGCTCCCGATGACGGCTATGAGGCACATGGCGGCCAACCCGCGGGTCAGCGAAGATGACGGCGCGACCGTTGGGGGCCGCGGCGCGGTCGTGGTTCGGCTCATCGGAGTGGAGCGAAGCCCGTCTCTGTGGCGCAGTGGTGGTCCAATGGACGAACGAATATAGGCGGGTTCGCCAGCCCGCAAACGGGGCCATGCAGCATTGCCTCCTCGGCATCCGGCTCTAAGTTTCGCCCCATGCGCCATTCCCGGCCGCGCCGAGTGCTTGCCGCGCTGCTTGCCGTCTGGTTCTCATTGTCGGCGGCGGATCTGGATGCGCTCAACCCGTGCCCGATGCACCATCCCGGGGGGGCCGGCTCGGGTCATATGGCGTCGATGCACACCGGCGCCGGTGATACGTCGCCCGGTCAACACCACCAGGATTCGAGCCCGGCCCCTGAGGGCGACAACGGACCTGCGCACGCGCACTGCACGTGCCTCGGCGGATGCATGGGTGCGGCCTCGCTTGCACGCCTCGAGCCGCCGATTGCGGTGGTCGAGGCGGCCGTTGCGTTCTCCCCACCTTCCCCGCACCGATCGCCGGGTCCGCTCTCGTCGCGGAACGAACAGGTCGATCTTCCCCCGGCCATCGGGCCGCCGACCAACCACGCCTGACGCTCTCCTCGCCCGCGCCCTCGGGGCGCGAGCCTCCGCGCACACCCCGTGCGCCGGTGCTGGATTGTTTGCAGACGTGGAGTGTTCGAATGAAGAAGCGCGGCGCGTTATGCTGGCCTGTCTTGCCCGCGGTCCTGCTCGGGCTCGTGAGTGTCACGTTCCCTGTCGGGGCGCAGCGACCACTGCCGGGCCGTGACACCACCGGCGTCGATAGCGGCGCGGCTCAGGGTGCCCATCGCCTGGGAGAAGTTACCATTACCACGACGCCCGCCGAGCGCCGCGCGCCGAGCGCTGCTCTGCACATCGACGCGCCGGTCCTTTCCGTGACGCCGGCGAACAGCGCCTGGGAGTTGATGCGCATGACCGCCGGCGTCGAGGTACATGAACAGGGTCAAGGTCCGGGGTTCGCCTCGAACGCCTCGATCCGGGGATTCAGCTCGGACCATTCCACCGACCTGGCCCTCTGGATCGACGGCGTGCCGGTCAACGAACCCGTGAATGGCCACGCCGAAGGCTACAACGACTGGAGCGTGCTCTTCCCGCGCGGCCTGCAGAGCGTTGACGTGATCAAGGGCCCTACCAGTGCGCTCTTCGGCAACTTCGCGCTGAGCGGCGTGATCAACGTACGAACGCTGGAGCGCATGACAGGCACTGAGGCGTCGGTCGAAGGCGGCTCGTACGGCCGCGCGAACGCCACATTGCTGACGGGATTCGACAATGGGCCGGCGGGGGGCGGTGTGTTGGGCTTGCGCGTGCAACGCGAGGACGGCTTTCGGCCCAACGCACGAAACGGCCTGGTCCAGGGACACGCGCGGCTGGTCCGCGACCTTCGGCCCGGAACGACCCTGGACGGCGGAGTCGAGCTGTACGGTGCCAACTGGGACTCGCCGGGCTACCTGGGTGAAGACGACTTCGCGCTGGGCAACTATGACGTGGTCAGCAACGGCTCCGACGGCGGCTTCAAGCGACGGGCTCAGGAGCGCCTGAGCCTGCGTGTCCTCTCGTCATCGCTGCTGTGGCGCAGTACGGTCTATGCCACGCAGGGTCGCTGGCAGCTCTTCCTGACCGTGCCTCCCGCCGGCGGGCGATTCGAGGGCACCGGAAGCCAGACCGAGGAGGAGGACCGTCGCGTGGGTCTCGGCCTGACGAGTGCGGCCACCTGGTCCGGAGCGCGCGAGGATGTCACGCTGGGCGTCGAGGGACGATGGGATCGCTCGCACTATCGAGCGTATTTCACCACCGATCGCACGCGCGATTCCACGGATGCGCAACTCGCCGCTCGTCAGGCATCGGGCGCGTTGTTTGTCCAGTCCACCACGCGACTCACTTCGCGTCTGCGGCTGGACGCGGGTCTGCGGGCCGACGCCCTCAACACACGCTCCGAACCGGTCGGGGAGGCGGCCGTCAGCGGGACAAACGGCATCGTGTCGCCCAAGCTCGGGGCGATTCTACGCCTCACTTCTTCGGTCTCGGCGTACGGAAACCTGTCGCGTGGTTTTCGATCCACCGACGGCGTCATCGAGGATCCCTCGCTACCACTGATTACGGCGTGGGCGTACGAAACCGGTCTCAAGCTGGACACACGGACGACGCGCGCGACCGCGTCACTCTTTCGCATGAACGTGAGCAACGAGCAGACCTTCAACCCCGTCACCCTGGAGAGTACGAGCGGCGGGGAGAGCGTGCGCCAGGGAGTGGATCTGGAGCTGGACTGGCAGCCGGTCGCGACCGCGCGTCTCACTGCCGACTGGACCTTCACGGACGCGCACTACCGGCATCTCGTGAGCAGCGGCGAAGAGGATCGCGTGGTGTCCGTCGACGCGGGCGGCCCCGCGCGCCGGAGTGCGACGGCGGACGTGCCGTCTCGACAGGAGGAGCCGGCGCCGGCAGTACTGGACGGCCTGCGGGTCTTCAACACGGCAAAGTACGTCGGAGTGGCAGCGATCGAGCTTGGCCCGCCTGCCGCCTCGTGGCGCCTGCGGCTGAGCGGCAACTGGCTGGGCCCGTACGCGCCGTTCGATGAACCGGGAGTGCTGTTGGGCGGCTACGGGCTCGCGCACGCGAGTGCGCTGATCCGGGTGGGGCGGTTGGAGTGGGACGTGGGCGTGCGCAACGTCTTTGATCGGCGCTACCCGGAACTGGTGGCAGGCCAGAAGGTGGCCCCGGGCGCGCCCCGCGCGGCCTATGCCACCGCGCGTGTCAGGTGGTGAGGGAGGCGGCGCGTCAGTCCCCCTCTGCCCCCCGCATGCCGAGATTCAGGATTCTCTGCAGCAGATCGGAATACGAGATCCCGGCCTGCCGGGCCGCCGACGCGAATTCTTCTCCCATCGCGATCTCGGGATTCGGATTCGCCTCGAGAAACCAGAGCCGGCCGTCGGCGCTCAGGCGGTAGTCGAGGCGGGCGTAGCCGGTAAGTCCGAGAATGCGGTAGATGCGCTTGCTGAGTCGGGCGATGGTGGCGTCGACCGTGGACGGGAGGTTTTCCGCCGGTTTCTGGTCGACGCCGTGCCGTTTCTGGTACTCGAGGTCGTGCTTCACCTTTTCCGTGGCAATGAGCGGGGCATCGGTGCGCGAGTGCTCCAGCACCAGTTCCCGCGGCGGCAGCGCGGTGAGCCGCTCGTTGCCCAGCACGCCGACATAGATCTCGCGTCCTTCGATGAACTGCTCGGCGATGGCATCGGTCGCGATGCGGCGGTGCACGAAGGCGACCCGGTCGGTCAACTCCTCATCGGTGTTGACCAGGGAGGCGCGCGAGATGCCCAGCGACGCGTGTTCGGTAAGGCTTTTCACGATCAGCGGGAAGCCGAGGGCGCGCGGGCGCCGGACCTTTCTCCCCACCGGAAAGACGTGAAAGGCCGGGACGTGGATGCGGTGGTAGATCAGGAGCTTCTTCGAGAGCGCCTTCTCCCTCGAGATCACCATCCCGCGCGGGTTGCACCCCGTGTACGGCACTTTCAGCAGTTCGAGCAGGCTCACCACGTTCTGGTCGAAGAGGACATTGCCCTGAAACTCCTCGAGCAGATTGAACGCGATGTCGGGCTTGAACTCCTCGATCGCGGCCCGGATGGGTTGCAGTTCATCCTGCACACCGAGCGCGCGGACGTCGTGGCCGATCTTGCGCAGCGTCCGGACCACATCCCACTCGGTCTTCCACTCGAAGCGATCCTCCTCCGAGTACCGCTCCGCGTCAGCGGGCGGGACCAGCTCCGGATGCATGAGGGCGAGGACCCGGAACTTCTTCATCGGCCCATCACAACGCGATCCAGTCGCGCTTATGCTGCGCGTAGAGGAAGTGCATCGTCTGCACGGTGAGCACGACCACGAAGTTCATCAAGAGCTCGCGTTCCGGTCCCGCCACCCGCAGGCGCAGGTGCCCGCATCGGCCGATCATCTGATTCAACACGGTCTCCAGGGTGTACTGGTACTCTCCCGTCCAGCGAGAGACCATGCGGCGGATCTCGGTCTTGTACCGGCGCAGGAACGAAGACGCTGCCTCATTCCGCCGGTGGCGCGGCTCGTCGGAGAACAGTCGCTTCAACTCGGCGTCGTAGATGTTGGGGAAGGTCACCGTGTACTTACGGCGCCGCGCCGAATAGTGCTCCGCCAGTGTCTTCCGCAGCGAGTGCAGCGGGTCCACTTCCCGGCGTCGCGTCGCGATAGGGCGTCGTGCTCCAATCTCGTCCATCAGATCGTCCACGTACTGCAACTTCTTCAGCGCCGGCCATCCGGCATACCGCTGGCGCCAGTCGGAGCGGGGACGCAACCAGACGGCGAACGTCTCCGCGAAATCTTCGTCGGGATGGCTCTGCGCGTACCACAGCCGCAGGTGCTGCACGTACCGCTTGCTGGCCGGATTCGGACGGTAGTACTCCGGGTACCGGGTGGAGGACTTCCCGAACAGCTGCTGCCAGCGGCGGCGACGCTGCAGCTGATAGGCGTGCTGCACGGCGTGTCCCGTCTCGTGCCGCATGATGCGCATGCACTCGGCGCGCGACGCGCCTTCCACGTCCAGAAACTGGTTTCGCTCCAGGCGGCGCAGTCGCGGATGAACCAGATAGAAAGGCACCGCAAACCCGGCCACTCCGCCCGGCGAGAACCAGTCGTCGGACAGCCAGACGTGGGGTCGCAGCAGCAACCCGCGCTCGGCCAGTTCCTCGTACAGCTTGTGCACGCAGCCTTCGAGCCAGGTGCCTTCGATCGTTAGGCCCAGGTCCTTGAGACGGACCCTGAGCAATCGCTCGTCGGAAATGCGGCCGAGGGGAATGCGCGACATGACTGCTGGGCCGGGACGCGGGGCGGAAGGGAGTGACCTGAGTCACCGTCGGGTGGAGCTGGCCTGCCGGCGGGGAGCCCGGGCCGGGACTCGGTGAAATGCCACGCTGAGACTATTCGTCCTGCGGGGTGGGGGAAAGGTGGCCCGGTCCGGTCGTAGGAACGACCCGGTTGCCCGCGACCCGGCCGCCGCCGGGCCGGTCGCGCCAGGGCCCTCGATTGACTCCGCGCCCGGGTACGTGCTACTGTTCACCGGCGAGTAACGTGCGCAGGGCGCGAAACGTCTCATGGCGGAAGCGAGGGCCTCGCTCGACGCGATGGCCCTTTTTGCAGTCAGGACCTGCTCGCGGTCACGGGAAGGTCGTATGGCGAAAGAGACGCGGCGACTGTTTGGGTGACGTCGCCACTGACCTTGGCTCCCGATGCAGACGAGGCCCGTCGTGGGGGCGCACACCACGAACAACAAGTTGTCGGGTTGCGTGGCGGTGCCACGAAGTCCGGCGGAACAAATTCTTTAGAGGATAACAGGCATGCGTATCACCGGCACAGTGAAGTGGTTCAATGACCAGAAGGGCTTCGGTTTCATCACGCCGGAAAACGGCGACAAGGACTGCTTCGTCCATCATTCCGCGATCCGGTCCGACGGGTTCCGGTCGCTGGCCGAGGGCGAACGGGTCGAGTTCGACGTGGTGCAGGGGCAGAAGGGACCGGCCGCCGAGAACGTCGTCAAGCTTGGGCGTTGATCCGACCGCTCTCGCGGTCACCCTGATCTGTACCGGGAGGCCGGTCTGACCCTTGTCGGGCCGGCTTTCTGTTTTTGCCAGTCGCGGGCTTCGTCGCGACAACCGCCACACGGGGATAGAATGATCGAAGTAAAACTCGACGAAGGGGATCGCCTGGAATGGGCGCTGAAGACTTTCAAGAAGAAGGTCCAGCGATCGGGCCTGATGCAGGAGCTGCGCAAGCGCCGGTGTTACGTGAAGCCGAGCGTCGCGCGCCAGCTCAAGTTCAACGCGGCGCGGCGACGCGCTCGCTCGCAGCAGAGGAAGGGTTGACGGCTGCGCACCGGGCAGCGGCCCGATGACGAAAGAAGCCCCCATTGAGCTCGAGGGCGTCGTCTCGGATGTGCTCCCAAGCGCCACCTTTCGGGTGGAACTCGAAAACGGGCACTCCATCCTCGCCACTCTTGCCGGCAACATGCGTCGCTTCCGCATTCGGGTGCTGGTTGGAGACCGGGTGAAGGTCGAAGCGTCGCCGTACGACCTGACGCGGGGCCGCATCACGTATCGACACAAGAACTGAGCGGCCGAGCGCATCAGCGCCCGGCCGCTCGCCTCAACCCTGGCCCGTCTCTCGGGCCATGCCGTCCGGTAGTGGGGCGTCCCGGTTGCGCCCATCTGCCGGCGCTCGGGGCGGGCGACAACCCTACGACCGGCTCCGCGGAATGCCGACCGATAGTCGGCTTCCGCCCGACTGACATTGTGTCGCCTGGGGGCGCTAATAGACGCGCCACGTTCACCGGAGCCCCCTATGCCGACCACCGCCGTCAGCATCGACCGGCGGACCTTCGATGCGTTTCATGCCGGGGAAGAGTCCGCACTGGAGCGTCTGTTCCGCGCCCGCTACGAAGCGTTTCTGGCTGGCGCGGCGTCCGAACTCAATGATCCTGGCCGCGGCGCGCGCGCCGTCGAACACGCCACCGTTGCCGCCTGGCAAGCGCGCCAGGAAATCGCCACGCCCGATGCCCTCGAGTCGTTCCTCGAACGAGCGATCCAGGACGCGGTGGCACACGAGAAGGCGCGTGTGGCCTCGGTCCATCGATTCGAGAGCTTCGAGAAGGTCCACGTCGGCAACCATCGCGCGGCCCCCGCACACTCGGTGGACGAGGCCTGGAAACGGGTCTTTGTCGCCTTGCATCCGCAGCTTCCTTCCCCGGAGTCGCGGCAGGACGCAAAGCACCTGGCGGCGCAGCACATGGCGCAGATCGGGCGACGGAAGAGTCCCATCCCGGCCATTCTCGGGGTCCTGGCACTGGCCCTGGTCGCCTGGGGCGTGTTCGTCTGGTATCCACAGCAGCATGGGGATGGCCTCATGCTTCGTGCGTTCGCGTCGCCTAACGCGCGCAAGGTCGGCACGGAGGACGGCCAGCGTGGAACGCTGAACCTCGCCGACGCGACCAGCGTGCAGCTTGGTTCGCATTCGGAGCTCACCGTCCCGCCGGCGTTCAACACGCAGCTGCGCGCGGTGCACCTCGACGGGACCGCGTCGTTTGCGGTGGCGCCCAATGGGGTCATGCCGTTCGTGGTGCGCGCAGGGGACGTCACGATCACGGCCACCGGAACGGCCTTCGATGTCTCGGCGTTCACCGAGGATCACCTGGTCACGGTCCGAGTGCGCGAGGGTACCGTAAAGGTGAAGGCGCCGAAGGAAACCAGAGCGGTCGCCGCGGGGGAAGCCGTGGAGATCGCCTCGTCCGGCATGATGTCGACCCCGTCGGCGGCGACTCTCGACGACGCCTTCAGCTGGCTCAACGGCCGGTTTGTCGTGACCGGCCGCACCCTGCGCGAGACCATTCCCCTGTTGCGGCGCTGGTACGCACTCAACTTCAAGGGCGACGAGGGAGCATTGCTGGATCGACGCGTTTCCTTCACGGCGGGGATAGACTCCGCGCGCACCGCGCTCGTGGCGCTGGAGCAGAGCGCGTCCGTGACCGTGGCATACGAAGGAACGCGGATCGTGCTGCACGATGCGCCGCCGCAACCACCGGCCAAGAGGCCGTAGCGCGCAGCGATTCTCGTGGCGACCACCTCGTGAGACCGTCGCGGTAACGTACGCGTTCGGCGCGCTGCTGCTGATCGTGGCCGCGCTAGCGGCCCAGCGCCCCGTACTGGTTGTCGCCCCAGCAGTACGCCTCGGCGCGCAGCGTCAGCCCGCAGGTGTGGTATCCGCCACCCGTGACTTGCATGAACGTCAAATGCGGTTGGCTCAGGATCGGCTCGAACTGGCCCTGGGAGAATCCCAGCGCGCCGAGCTGCCCACTGGCGTTCAGCCCCCAGCAATACAGTTGTCCGTGCGCAACGAGGGCACAGGTGTGGCTCCCGCCGCTCACCACCGAAATGAAGTTCCGAACACGCTGCGGCAACGGAACGGCGCGCGGCGCGTACACCTTCCCCTCGCTGCCCAGCACCGGCGAGCCGAGCTGGCCCTGAAGATTCGATCCCCAGCAGAACAAGTCGCGATCGTGCGTGCGCGCGCACACGTGTGATCCCCCGGCTGCGATCTCCGAAAACGTCTGCGGCGTATTCACGCGCACCGGCGTCGCCGCACAAGGGAGCGGATCGACGTCGCCGCAGCGTTCGGGCGCCGAATACCCGATCACCCCGTCCACGTCCGAGCCCCAGCAGTACGGAACGCCTCCGTTGGTGAGGGCGCAGGTGAAGTCGAGCCCGGCGGAGATCGCGACGAACTGCAGATCCCCTACCACCGGCGTCGGAGCCGGAACCACACTGGCCGCGATCCCGCTGGTCCCGTTCCCCGTCTCGCCATCGGCGTTGAAGCCCCAGCAGTAGGCGACACCGCCGACCGCGAGCAGGCAGGCGTGACGCCGCCCGGTCGTAATCGCGATCGCCGTGTCGTCGAATCGCACGCGCTGCGGTTGGCTGCTGAGCTTCGGCTGTCCGGGCACCGGGTAGCTGCGCCCCCAACAGTACACCGCACCTTCCTCTGTGCGGGCACAGGTGAAATCGCCGCCGGCCCGCACCTCGACGAAGCGCACGGAGCTTCGTACCCGCATCGGCTGATGAGCGATCGCGGTCGCACCGTCCCCCAGTGCCCCCGCGCGCCCGTCGCCCCAGCAGTACGTCACTCCCGAGGTCGCAATGCCGCAGGTGTGCTCGAACCCTGCGCTGATCGATTCGAACACCAGCCCGCCGGCAACCCGGCATGCAGTCACCCCGCCGCAGCGTTGCGCCGCGTTTGGGGTCGGTCCGATTGCAACCGGCGGCACGCGCTGGCCGTCCCAGGCCCAGCCAGGTTCCATACGCCCGCCGCTACCTAACGCGATTCCCAACAGGGTGGTCGCGAGCCAGGCCGCTCCGCGGACGTGCATCGCCGGCCGCGTGTGCCGGCGCGTCGGGTCGGCCGGTCGCGGCCGGCAGGGCCTCGGCAGCCATGCAGCGACCGGGTTCACCGGATGGTTCGGGTGCAGTCGTGGCGACGTCATCCCCCGCGAAAACAGGGCGTACGGCCGCTCGCATGGCGTCCCGTGCGTGCCGCGCCGCGCGTCCTGAATAGATGCGCGCCACCCGGCGCACGACAAGTGCGCCAGGTCCCGGATCGACCGCGGGGCGGCCGGGTCGCCGGCGCCACACGCCCCAGCCGGCAGCGACCCAGACCCGCCGCACATCACCTCCGCACGAGCTTCTCCGAAACGAAGGTGGTGAGTGGCGCGAAGCGCGCCGAGGCGCTTGGTCGTGCGCTCCAGACCAACCGGAGCAGCGACGAATCGGGGTCGAAGAACAGACCGGGGCTCACTGCAATCTGATCCTGGAACAGGTGCTGCGGTTCGCTCCATGTTCCGTTCCAGGTAACCTCGTCGACGTGCACGGCCAGTCCTCCCGCGGTGTCCGTCCGTCGGTGCTGATAGACCACGTGCAGCGCGCCGCACCCATCAATGGCCGGACGCACACCGTCGAATCCATCGGCCGGCCGAAAGTCCTCCGGCGCGGAGAATGAGCGGCCGCCGTCGACGGAGTACAGATGACGTATGACCTCCGGAAAATGCGCAGCAGACAGGTTCTGTCCCCAGAGCAGGTGCACGGACGAGGAGTCGGCCGCCAAGGCCCAGATCTCCGTCGCCAGACCTCTGGGCGAGTCGAGCACCACATCGGGATGCTGCCAGGTTCGCCCCTCGTCGTCTGAGCGTGAGACGAGCACGACGCTCCTGTTTGGCAAGAAAAGCGGGCCAAGGGCCCTGATCATCGCGAGCAGGAGCGTCCCGGAGCCCAGTCTTGCGACGCTCACAGACGCCACCGGCTCGTCCATCGGAATCCTGACACTGCTCCAGGATCCGTGCGCATACGATACATCGAGGAGACCATGCCTCAAGAACGACCAGAGCGCCGGCACGACTACGTGCACCGCAGCTGCCGAGTCCATGTACGTGCCGGCGTTGACATCGTCCCAGAGGATTGTCGCGGAATCGGCGACCAGTCTCGGCGTCGACCACCCACGCGCTCTCTGGTATTCCGAAGCCCAGAGCTGGGTCATCTCCGCTCGATAGAATGGCAGCGAATCGCGCGACGCCCGTTCCCCCCACAGCGCGAGGAGCGTGCCGTCCGCAGCGCCGTACAGCCGCGGAAACGCGAACTCGAAATGACCCGCGGGACGCCCGATGGACCCGACCGCGAGGTCCCAGACCTCGAGCGGCGAGTCGGGGAGTGAGTCCACGAAGAAGGGGACGTTCATTCCCGCCACGTAGAGGTGTCCATCAGCACGTGCCATGCTGGGGTAGCGCAGGACGACCGGACGGTCAGGCGTTTCACCTCGAAGCAGCGCGGCCCGCGACCAGGGTTGCTCGCGACACTGCGGTGCAACTGGCGCGTCGCCGCGGCCACTGGTCGAGGCGAGCGCGAGAAGAGCGAGAACGGTGAGCATTCTCCCCGCATTTACGATGTGGTCGTCAGTATGGCGCCATGCTCCGCGGGACGGCAGCCTCCGGTGCCGTCCCGCGTGGTCGCCTGAGGCCCGCTGGAGCGCCGCCCGCGACCGAGGCTCCATGCGACCGGTCACCGCTTGCGGCCGGCGCTGATGACCAGCCGCACGGTGATCGCCCTGCCGGGGCCGACGCCGTCGATGTTGTAGACCGTCGCCTTCGAGAGCCGGGCAAGATCCTGGCGTGCGCGTCCCTCGTTTGCCAGAGGCCGCGTGCCATTCGTGTCCGCGACCACGTAGGCGCGAATGTCCCTCTGCACCTGGGGACCGCGGGTCTCGACGGAGCGTACCAGCGCTCCCATGGCGCGAGCCAGATCCGCCGCCGTGGTGTTTGGCGACACCAGGACGACGTTGAGCGGGTCGCCGTCGGCGCGGCGGAGGATCACCGCGCGACGATCAGTTGCTCCCAGGTCGGGAACCTGGACGATGGTTGCGACGGCATGGCCGGCGGAAGCCTGCGCCGCCACCTGAGCGAACGGCGCCGCCAGGATGATGCCGGCGACCCAGCGTGGAATGCGAGTGAGTATGCGGGATATCGTCACGGTCGTGTCTCCGATGCGAACATGGGTTGAGTTTCGTGCCGGCGCGACGCATGACAGCGCCACCGGCAAACGCGAGCTACTGTGCGGCATTGCACACCTGACCGTTGCGCAGGTCGCACTCCCACCAGTCGTCGATCACGTCGCCATTGTAGAGGTCGAGCCATTCCTGACAGACCCAGCATTCGTCCGTGTACCCTCCGCTGGTACCGGGCGGCGGTGGCGGGGGTGGGCAGTCGACCCAGCGAACGGTGGGTCCCACGTACGCCCGGCTCATGACGACCGGGAGGACGTACGCTGCCCAGATGGCCGTGAGCAGATCGCCGCCGATCTTCACGTGATCTGCTTCGCACTTGAAGTAGGTCTTGCTGTGAACGACGCAATCGAGGCGCGGGCCAGGTCCGGAACAGTGGAACGGGCTGTCGCTCGGCGTGCGATTCACCACAGATCCGTCGGCGCGCATGTACTTCCATCCGAAACTTCCGTCGGCACCCAGGGTCGAGGCGGCGACTCCCGAGGCCTGAACGGTAACGGCGATGGTTCCGTTCACGGGATCGATGCTCTGCACGCCGCCGAGGGAGGCATCCGCCTCCTCCTGCGTAATTGGACCGATGAGCGAGAGACTGGCGCGTCCCCCGGAAGGTGGAGTCGACGCCGTGGGATGGTCGCGCTGCAGCAGGTGGAGCAGCTGCTGTGGTGATTCGAGCAGCGCCGATGAAGAGGCGCTGAACAGGTCGCGCCAGGACCTGGCGGACCAGGGGTCGACGAGCTGCTGCCGGAGGGCGACGAGCGCGGGATCGGCGGCGCGGATGCGGCCGACGGTGACAGGGTGAGCGGCGGACATCGTATCGGGCGGGGCCGTCGCGCGGGATGGGCGGTCGCATCCGGCGGCGAGGAGAGCCGCGGTCATGAGGGCAGCGGTGGCGGACCGCTTCCGGGCCGCCAGCCACGAGAGGTGATACATGGGTGGTCGCTCCTGTGCGTGGGGAGAGGGAAAGGCCTAACGACGACGGCGAGACACCCGGCCTGTCTCCGAGAGCGTTCATCGTGGAGCGCCAGCCCGGTCGCAACGCGGCGTGATGAACGCGGGGGCAACCTCGCAGCGAGGCGTCACGCCGGCGTCACACGCACCTGATCGCCACTCACCGGTGGTGTTCAGGCTGAAGGGGGGCCATCTTGCATCCATGACCGATCCCCTCGACGTCCCTCGCCTCCACGGCGCGCTCCCTCCGTCCCTGCGCCGGCTCCGCCGGATCATCATCGGTGGGCTGGTGGTCTTTTTTCTGGGCGTAATCGTCCTGCCCTGGCTCGCCAGCTTCGCCACCGACTGGCTCTGGTTCCGCGAGATCGGATTCCAGTCGGTCTACCTCACGGCGCTGCGATGGCGTGTGGTGCTGTTCGTCGCCGGCGCCGGCTTCGCGTTCACGTTTTTTTACGGTAACCTGCGGCTGGCGCGTCGAGGGTCGGAGGCCGTGCTCGCGTTACATCTCGGCGGCCCGGACGGCATCCCGATCGACCTCGTCCGGTTCCTGCCCAAGCTGCTGCTGGGGGTCGTGATCCTTGCCGCCTTCGTCGTCGGGGTCTCGGTCTCGGCGCTGTGGATGACCTTTCTCAAGGGCGTCCACGGGTCGAGCGTCGGACTGGCCGATCCGCTTTTCGGGCGGGATATCGGCTTCTATCTCTTTCGCCTTCCCGCCGTTTCGGCGGTGCTTGGCATCCTGCTGGCGCTCAGCTGGCTGTCGCTTGCCGCCGTGGCCCTACTGTACGTCCTGCACGGCGATCTGATCCTGCCGCCGCGCCGGACCTCGGTGGCCCCCCAGGCCACCTGGCACCTGGCCGCGCTGCTGGTCGCGGTATTCGTCCTGACGGCGATCCGTCTCTGGATCGTGACCGGCGCCAACCTGCTGTACTCCACCACCGGACCGCTTGTGGGAGCCAGCTTCACCGACGTGCATTACACGCTTCCCGGCATCCGGCTGGCCGCGGTCGCGGCGCTGCTGGGTGCGGTGCTCGTGGTGGTGGGGGCGTCGCGGCGGAAGCTCGTCTGGTACACGGTCATGGCCGGGGCCCTGTACGTCAGCGTGAGCGTGGTGGCGCGGGTGGTGGTGCCGTCGTCGATCCAGAAACTGGTCGTGGCACCTAACGAATTGACTCGCGAAGCGCCGTACCTGCGGGAGCATATTGCCGCCACCCGCCGGGCCTGGGGCCTCGACAGCGTCGTGACGCGCGACCTGAACGGCAACGTGCAGCTCACCATGGCCGACATCCAGGCCAACGCTCCCACCATCGACAACGTGCGGCTGTGGGAGCGCGACCTGCTGCAGCAGACCTTCGGACAGCTCCAGGAAATCCGGACCTATTACGACTTCGTCTCGGTCAATGACGACCGGTACATGATCGACGGCCGCTATCGGCAGGTCCACCTGTCGGCGCGCGAGTTGAACACAGCATCGCTGCCCACGCGCACCTTCATCAACGAGCGCCTCACCTTCACGCACGGCATGGGCGTTACCATGGCGCCGGTGAATCAGGTCACGTCCGAGGGCCTGCCGGTGCTATTCATCAAGGACCTCCCGCCGGTCTCGACCATCTCCATCAAGCTCACCCGGCCGCAGATCTACTACGGCCAGCTCACCAACAGCTACGTCTTCGTCGGCACCGGGCAGAAGGAGTTCGACTACCCCTCCGGCGAAACCAACGTGTACACCACCTACACCGGACACGGCGGCGTGCCCGTTGGCTCGTTCTTCCGGCGCGCACTCTATGCCTGGGAATTCGGATCGGCCAAGATCTTCCTGTCCGACGACATCGTTGGCAACGCGCGCATTCTCTACCGCCGCAACATCATCGATCGGGCGTCCACCGCCCTGCCGTTCCTCAGCTTCGACGCCGAGCCGTATCTGATGGTCAGCGACGCCGGCGAGCTGAAATGGATTCTGGACGGCTACACCACCGCATCGACCTATCCGTATGCACGCGGGACGTCCGACGGCACGAACTACATGCGCAACAGCGTGAAGGTCGTCATCGATGCCTACGACGGTACCGTGGACGCCTATCTGGTCGACCCGAACGATCCGGTGGCCCGGACCTACGCGGGCATCTTCGGCGACATCTTCAGGCCGATGAGCGCCATGCCGGCCGACATCCGGCGTCACCTCCGGTATCCCGGAGAGCTTTTCCGCATCCAGACCGCGATGCACGCCACCTACCACATGGTGCAACCCGAGACGTTCTATCACCGCGAAGATCAGTGGCAGATTCCGGGCGTGAGCTCGGCCGGACAGTCGGTTACCCCGTTCATGCGGCACATCATCCTGCGGCTTCCCGGGGAGCAGAAGGCGGAGTTCATCTACATGACGCCGTTCACACCGCAGGGCAAGGACAACCTCGCGGCGTGGATGGTGGCACGCATGGACGGCGACGAGTATGGGCGTCTCGTCGTGTACCGTTTCCCGCGGCAGAGCCTCGTGTACGGGCCGAAGCAGATCGTCAACCGGATCAACCAGGACACCGAGATCTCACGGCAGATCACCCTCTGGGATCAGCGCGGCTCCCAGGTGATTCGCGGCGAACTGCTGGTGATCCCGATCGAGGAGTCGCTCATCTACGTCCAGCCCATCTACCTGCGGGCTGAGGGCGGCAACATTCCCGAACTCAAGCGGGTGGTGGTGGCCCACGAGAACCAGGTGGTGATGGGGGAAACGCTTGAGGAAGGCCTCTCGCTGCTGTTCGGCGGCGGGGCGGCCCCGCGTTCGACCATCGCGCTGGAACCGGGGGCCGCCGCCGGAGCACCAGCCAACCCCGCCGCGTCGCGCGCGCCGGTGCCGTCGACCGTCACCGACCTGCTCCGCCAGGCGCAGGATCACTACGACCGCGCGCTGGCGGCACAGCGCGCCGGCGACTGGGCCGGTTACGGCCGCGAGATCGAAGCGTTAGGCGCTGTGTTGCGGAAACTGGGATCAGGCGGGGGCTGAGCGCTACTTCTTCCACACGTACACGTCCAGCTTTACTTCCGGGTCGAGGGCGGCGAGGTACGACCAGTTCTGTGCATACGCAGAACCCGCCGGAGGATAGGCATAGACGACGTAGTAGCCGCCCGGAAGGTCCTTGATCATGTATCCGCCGGCATCGTCCGACAGCATCTCTACGGCCAGTACCTGGGACGACTCGCCGTTGACGAGCACGTTCTGCATGACCCGGATCTTGGCGTGCCGTACCGGCTCGAAGTGCATCGAATCGGACCCCTGGGTGGGCACGGTGAAGGTCACACCGAGAATACGACCGCTGACCCGCACTTTCGGCGGTACGGCGTGCGTGGTGTCGGTAGACGGCGCACCGGTGTACGACGCCACGCCAACCGGAGTGTTGTCGGCCAGATGCGAGCATCCGGCGGCGAACAGCGCGAGTGCTGCCATCCCGGACATGATCAACGGACCAGATGTTGCACGCATGTGAGTCTCCCTGCACTGAGGGCGCCCGTGCCGGAGCCCGGGCGGAGGTGAAAGACAGAATTACCCGATGTCAGCGGGAAGACACGCGCGATGCCGCCGGCCCCCTATTCCGCAGGGACGAATCGTACAGGAACGATGTCAGACGCGATGCCCACGCCCAGCCGAGCGTGGCCGTCACATCGTCACAGCATGGCTGGGAGCAGAAACGCCACCCGAAACCTCGAGTGGCGTTGCCGTGACGCTCCTGGCGGAGGAAGACCCTGCCGCCGCCGGAACTCCTGTTACCCGCACTCGCTGAAGCCGCACACGTGGCACTTGACGCACCCCTCGGCGAACTCGAGCTGCGATCCGCAATCGGGACACGTTCCGATGAACGATCGGGCCTCCTCGCCCATCGCGCCCAGCATCATCTGCTCGCCCTCCGTACCTGCCGTTTCGCCGAAGCGCGAAACCGGAACCGGCGCCTGTTCCGTCCCGGGCGCATCGTCCGCACGCTGGTCCTGAATGGTGAGCTCCTGCTGGACGCCCTGTTTGTCACGATACCACTCATAGAGCGCAATGCCGATGGCATCCGGCACCGAGAGGACCTTGTTGGGTCCTAGACCCACGGCGCGATCGCTCGAAATGCCACGGAGCTGCTTGTGGATCGACATCAGCGGGATCCCGGAGCGAAGGGCCAGCGAGATCAGGCGTCCCATCGCTTCGGCATCGGCCATCGCGGATCCGCCGGCCTTGCCGAGATTGATGAACACCTCGAACGGCTGGCCGCGATCATCCTCGCTGATGTGCACGTACATCGTGCCTAACGGCGTTTCCTTGCGAATGGCCGTGCTGCGCAGCCGGTCGGGGCGAGCACGCTTGTTGCGTCGCTGCAGGTTTTCCGCCTCGGAGTCGAACAGGTCCTTCTTGAGACGCTCGATCTCGTGATTGAGCTCGGCGATCTCACCCTGAAGCTGGCCGGCGGTACGGTTTGCAACCGATGCCTCCGGACCGCCCCCGCTCTCTCGTGCCGTCTTGGCGGCTTCGGTCGCTCCGGTCGACAGCACCTGATTGTCTCTCGAGCCGTCCCGATAGACTGTGACGCCCTTGCAGTGGAGCTGATACGCCAGCTCGTAGATGGCGCGCACATCGTCCTGCGACGCGGTGTGAGCGAAGTTGGTCGTCTTCGAGATCGCCGAGTCGGTCGACTCCTGGAAAGCCGCTTGCATGCGAATGTGCCACTCGGGCGTGATCTCGTTCGCCGTGACGTACACACGCTGCACGTGCTCCGGGACCTCGGGGTGCGCGATAGTGCCGGTGCGGGCGATCCGCTCCATCAGGTCGTCGCCATACCACCCTTCCCGCTTCGCGATAGCGACGAAATCGTCGTTCACATCGGGCATCATCACGCCCGCCTGGTTCCGGAGGAACGCCACGGCGAACAGCGGCTCGAGACCCGACGAGCATCCGGAGATGATCGAGATGGTGCCAGTAGGAGCGACGGTGGTGACGTTGCAGTTCCGGAGGAGCTGCATGGGCCGGATCCGCTTGGCCGCGGCATCTCTGGCGCATGTTTCGTCCGGGCCCCAGATGCTGCGCGCCCACTCGGGGAACGACCCGCGCTCCTCGGCCAGTCGATTCGATTCGAATTTGGCTTCGGTGTCAACGAAGTGCATGAGCTTGCGTCCGAATTCCACACCCTCGTCCGAGTCGTACGCGATTCCGAGACGCACGAGTGCGTCGGCAAACCCCATCACGCCGAGACCGATACGGCGGATCCGCTTGGAGAGAACGTCGATCTCCGGTAGCGGATACTTGTTGACGTCGATGATGTTGTCGAGAAAGTGCGTCGAGAGATGGACATCACGCCGGAACGTGTCCCAGTCCATCTTCCCGTCCTTCACATAGATGCCGACGTTCACCGAGCCCAGATTGCAGACGTCGTAGGCCAGCAAGGGCTGCTCGCCGCACGGATTGGTGGCCTCGTAGTTGCCCAGGTGCGGGACCGGATTGAACCGGTTCGCCTCGTCGACGTAGAAGACGCCCGGTTCGCCGGTCCGCCACGCCCCCTCGATCATCTTGTTCCAGACCGTCCGCGCATCGAGCTGACCGACCACCTGGTGGCCGTTGTGCGGATCGATGAGATCGTACGCCGAGCCAGCGGCCACGGCCTGCATGAACTTCTCCGTCACCGCCACCGAAATGTTGAAGTTCGTTACCTGCGTGAGGTCTTCCTTGCAGGTGACGAAGTCCATGATGTCGGGATGATCGACCCGGAGAATCCCCATGTTCGCGCCACGCCGAGTCCCCCCCTGCTTCACCGCATCGGTCGAGGCGTCGTAGAGCTTCATGAACGACACCGGGCCGCTGGCGACTCCGGTGGTGGATCGGACCATCGATCCCTTCGGGCGAAGGCGCGAAAACGAGAAACCGGTTCCACCGCCGCTCTGGTGGATCAGCGCCATGGCCCGGAGCGTGTCGTAGATGCCGTCCTGCCCGTTCGAGAGCGCGTCCGCAACGGGCAGGACGAAGCATGCGGACAGCTGCCCCAGCGGGCGCCCGGCATTCATGAGGGTGGGACTGTTCGGCAGGAAACGCCGCTCGGTCATCAGCCGGTAGAACGCGTCGGCGGCTTCATTCACCGCGCCGTCGGTCGCGCCGTAGCGTCGATCCGCTTCCGCCACCGTAGCCGCGACGCGCCAGAACAACTCTTCCGGCCTCTCGACCGGCTTCCCCGTAGCGTCCTTCACGAGGTAGCGCTTGTCGAGCACCGTCCGCGCATTCTGCGACAGATTCACGGGCCCAGCCGGTGGTTTGGATGACAGCGGCATCTCGAATGATCCTCCCGACGTCAGGCTAATTTACCCGCCCCCTCAGAAACGACGAGCGCAAATCCAGAGAGGCGACCGGATTTGCGCGGGGGCGCATCATAGCCCCACCTGTGAGTCCACGCCAGTGTCTGCTGAAACCGTTACGTGACAATAATTTACAATCTTGTGGTCACGAATGTCAGGGGGTGAAGCGAATTCCACCAAATGCCCCGGCTTCGACACCGGCATGAACATTCCCTCTGCGGCTGACTGAGTGGCTCTGGCGCCGACAAAGGTGTCAGAACCAACATACCATGCTGTCAGAACGTCACTTACAGGTGTGACCGCGCCGCTGCGCAACCCGATCGAGCGACATCAGCCTCCACTGCAGTGCGCGCCAGGTCGGCGACGCAACCTACGGCCCTTGCCTGGACACACGGGCCGCGTACTAACTGACCGCGCGCTCCCCAAAGGGCGGTCATGATTACGAGGAGGTTGTCGATCCGGTTCCGGCCGGCATCGGCGATCTCGTCCCGAACCGCTCTAATCCCCGCCCGACCGCAGAGGCGGGAAGACCTTGGCGCGGTGCCTCACCTGGAGCTCCAGGTAGGCAGCGACAGTCGCGGCAATACGACTGCGTTCCGCCTCGGTCGTTTCCCGGATGACCTTGCCGGGGACGCCAACCACCAGAGAGCGCGGCGGAATGCGCATTCCCTCGCGGCACAAAGCGCCCGCCGCCACGATGGACCCGCTCCCCACTTCGGTGCCGTTCAGCAGGATGGCACCCATGCCGATGAGACAGTCGTCAGCCACCGACGAACCGTGAATGATGGCGCGGTGCCCGATCCCCACCCGGCGTCCGATTCGCGTGGGGAAACCGTAGTCGACGTGGACGACACTCCCGTCCTGGATGTTCGACTCCTCACCGATCTCGATCGGCTCGGTGTCGCCCCGAACCACCACATAGGGCCAGATGGACACCTGCGCGCCTAACGCGACATTGCCGCAGACGAACGCAAGCGGGTGAATGAACGCGGTCGGATGGATGGACATGACGGGGACGAGGAAATAGAGGCGGCCTCAGGGCCGCGCCAGCGATCGGAAATAGGCTTCGAGGCCATCGGCGACGCCTCGAGCGTAGGCGTCCTGAAACTCCGGCGTGCGCAGCGCCGCCTCCTGTTCCGGGATCATCAGGAATGCGCCCTCGCACAACACCGACGGCATCCAGGTGGGTCGAAGGACCGCCAGGTTGTCGTAGTTCACGCCAAGGTCGCGAAGCCCCATTCGCGCCACCATACCGCGCTGCGCATCACGAGCCAGCGGTTCCGAGAACACGTTGAAGTAGTAGGTTCCGGTGCCGTTTGCCGCGAACGGATTCACTCCGTCGGGCAGCGCGTTCAGGTGAATCGATACGAACGCGTCGGCGTTTGCCCGCCGCGCCATGATAGGACGATCCGCAAGCGCCACAGCCCCCGGCGCCGTACGGGTCATGACCACGCGGGCTCCTCGCTGCTCCAGATACGTCTTCACGCGCTCGGCAATGGCAAGCGTTGCCACCGGCTCGTACAGCCCGGTCGGCCCGGTCGCGCCACCCGGCGGGTGTCCCGCATCCACCGCGATGACCAGGCCGTCCAGCGGATGCGCGGCGTCGGGACGCGGGGGCCGCCGTACCCGCAGCACCAGTTCGTTCCGTTCCCACAGCACGAGGTAGCCGAAGGGCGGACGCCGAAGCTGCACGCGATATTCGGCACGGTCACTGGTCACCTGGCGCCAGGTCACGCGCTGGATCACCGAATCCGCCGACGAATAGTTGATGATGTCGGTGTTCGCGCGGGTGCCGAACAGCGTCAGCACCAGGGCGTCAGGTTCGGCGTCCACCGCGTACGGGGGCACCCCCGAGAGCGGGATGCGGACATCGCTCCAATCGGTCGCGGACACGACGCGCGCGTTTCCCGCCACGCGACGAGGCGCCGAGGCTCCCGGCGCCAGCGGTGACAGCTCGGCCGGGTCGACAAAGACTTCCAGATCCCGGTCGAGCCGCACACGCGCGGCGCCGCCGATGCGCCCGGTCACCTCGACCACCGTGCCGGGCAGGAGAAACCACTTGTAGGTCCCACCCTCCACCGGACGGGCGATGATCACGCGATCGGTGTCCGCGTCCGCGCCGGCCGATGAACCGGTGACGGCGTAGCGCGCTCCGGCGGAGTCGGATAGGGCGATCCGCGGCAAGGGAAGTCGCACGCTATCCGGGCCGTAGACGACGGAAATCCACGCCTGACTGTTGAGGCGAACGGCCGGGACCTCGGCCGCCCAGAGATCGGAATCGCTGCCGCGTAAGTCCGACTCCGGGCTGCGCACCAGCGGCACGCGGCTGCCGTCCGCAAGCTGCAGTTCGACCGCGGCGTTCTGCAATGCGCGAAGGCTCACCAGAACGGGTTCCCAGCGTGTCAACGCCAGCCCGGCGCGCGGCCCGAGGCTCGCGCTGTCCACGATCCGGCCGTCGGCCGCGCTCAGGGCCAGGCGGGGCGATGGCGCCGAGACATGCACCGTTAGGCGCGCGGTATCCTCGCCGCGCGTGGCGATCAGGTCATAGATCGCTCGCGCTCTTCCGGCCGACGTCACCGAAAGGAACGCCAGAAAGCTCCCGTTCGGGCGCACGGGAACCAGAGTTCCATTGATTCGTAGCGTGGCATCGCCGCTGCCGACCGATCCGAAGATGAAGTTCGAGTCGCGAGCGGCGATCCGCGCGCCTTCGGGCGGGTAGACGACGCGCAGGGCAAGTGGGCCGGTGACCCGCGGAACAGGTGGCAGGGACGCCGGAGCGGAGTCACTGCGTGCTGCCGGTGTGCTCGGCGGGGCAGGCGCGGGGGGCGCCGGGGCATGCGTGACGGTTGCGGGGGCGCACGCCAAAGCGCCCGCGGGCAACAGGATTCGCAGTGCTTGGAGTCGCCTCGGCATTCTCCGGCGCAAGGTAGCCGGGACGAATGGTTTGTGCGAATCCTCGAATCCGACCCAGCGGTTGCTCCGTACGCTTCTTTGTGGCAATTTCGCGCCGTCCTGCCGAGCGGTGCTTTTTCGCGTAGACCTCTTCGACGACCTTTGTGGCTCGATGCCCTGGCTGTGGCCGCGCAAATGAATCACGGCACCGGTACTGCATATACTGCGGATGGCGTCTCAGCGCGCGCGACGTGGAGGTTCCCCTCGGCGGCGCGCCGTTCCGGGCGATCGGACAGCCGCTGCCCGACGGACACACATCCGCGGATGACGGGGGCGAGTCGACAATCCTGAGGTCCAAGGCGCTGGCCGACGACCCGCCACTCCGGGCGCACCCGTTTTCGACTCCGGGGCAGCGGGCCGCGTCACCCTCCGGTGCCGGGCGCGCGCTGCGCACCGCGCCCTGCCCGCACTGTGGGCGCGCCATCGAACGGACACTGCTCTTCTGTACGCATTGCGGGTTCCGCACCAGCCTCAGTTCGAGCGATCCGGCAACGTGCCAGGCTTGCGGCAACTCTGACATTGCTGGTGACGCCGCGTTCTGCCCGAACTGCGGTGTGCCGGTGCGTGGCGGCATGGACTCGCCAGAGGCTGCTTCGGCGACCCGCGGTCGTGGCATGACGCCGCTGATCCGGCAACACTCCACTGGTCCGCGACTGGCGGTTCTGGACGAGCATGGTGGCGTTGTGGACGAGATCCCGATCGACCGGGACGAGCTCGTGGTGGGGCGCACGGCGGGAGACTTGCGGTTCTCGGACGACGATGCCCTCTCCGATGAGCACGCCGTCCTGATCTGGCGCGATAACGCGCTGCGGGTACGCGACCTGGGATCGTCGAACGGGAGCTGGATCTTCATCATGTCTCCTCATCAGCTGCTGGACGGCGATCTGCTCCTTGTCGGGTCGCAGGTGATCCGGTTCCGCCTGCTCGCGCCACGGGGGGCGGACGATGGCGCCTCCGACACGCCGGGCGGTTCGCGCACGCCCTGGCGCGATGTGGCGATGCTCGAGCAACTTCGAACCGACGGCACGGTGCGCGATGTGCACTACCTGTCGTCCGGCCGCTCGGTGCTCATCGGACGCGATCACGGCGACTGGGTTTTCCCGTACGATCCGACGATGAGCGGTCGCCACGCGGAAGTGCGCGCCGACGTGGACGACGAAGGCGACCAGTTCACCGTGCGCGACGTGGGGAGCAGGAATGGCGTGGCGGTGCTGTTGCGCGGCGAACGGGCCGTGAATCCTGGAGAGCGGCTGCTCTTCGGGAAGCAGGTGCTGCGGGTGGAGCTGTCGTGATGCCGTTCCCGGGTGAGGGCGGGGTCGAAGCACCCGCCAGCGTTCCAGCGCGCCGCACCGCTGCATCGCCGGCGGACCGGAATCGCGCCCGGAGCCGGTGGGCCATGATACCGCTGCGCTGACCCATCCATGGCGACGAATACCGGCGAATACATGGTCCCAAAGGACTCGTTAGTCCCCGAAGAGACGGGACCGGTGATGGTGCAGGCCTTCGCGCAGACCGACGTCGGGCAGACTCGCGATCACAACGAGGATGCGTATCTGGTGGCGGATCTGAGCGGCGGCGAGGCGATGCGGTTCGAGCGGGTCGTCGAGCGCAAAGCCGATCACACGGGAACGTTGTTCATGGTGGCCGATGGCATGGGCGGCGCGGCCGCCGGGGAGATCGCGAGCGCCACCGCGGTGGACGTGGTCCTTCGACACTTGCGCGAGCAATTGTCGAGCCGCGAGAGCGTGACTCCCGCGGAACTCGTGGCTGCGCTCGCCAGGGCCGCCGAAGTCGCGAACTGGGCGATTTTCCGCTACGCGCACGGCAGTCCGGAATTGCGTGGCATGGGAACGACGGCAACCATCGCGGCATTGCTGGGCGACACGATCTACCTCGCGCAGGTGGGAGACAGCCGCGCCTATCTCATCCGTGGTCGTGAAGCCGTGCAGCTCACGAAGGATCAATCCCTGATGCAGAAGCTGATCGAGGCAGGGGAGCTGACCGAGGAGGAGGCCGCCCACAGTGAGCGGCGCAATATCATCCTTCAGGCACTCGGCCCCGAACCGATCGTCACGCTCGACCTCACGCACCAGCGCATTCGCCGTGGTGACGTGCTTGTGCTTTGCAGCGACGGCCTGTCCGGCCTGGTGAGGGGCGATGAGATTGCGCGGGAGGTGAACGACGAACCGGACCTTGCCGCCGCATGCGATCGGCTCATTGCGTTGGCCAACGACCGCGGAGGGCCTGACAACATCACGCTGGTGATGGCGCGGTTTGTGGGGAGTGGCCTCGAGCTTCCCCAGCCCAGCGACACCGTGGGATACCGCGTCTACGCGGAGGAGCATCCCACACCGGCGGCCGAGATCCCTGCGGCGCCACCGGCTCCCGCGCCGCCGCAGCTGGAGGGCGCGGGACCTCTGCTACCGAGCCCGCAGATGCCCCCGACCAGGCGTCGCCAAGGCGAACTGTACGTGCGCGTGATCGCTGCGATCGGCGCGGTCGTGGTGGCGGCGTTGCTGTGGAGGTGGCTTTCGAAGCTGTAGGCGGCGGCCAGCCTGTGCACGGACCTGCCCGCTTCGCTCCCTATCTGGGGGTGTGCTTGCCGAGGACGCGCGGGCCGCGGGCGCCGGTGACCAGCGGGAGGTTTCCTGCGCGCGACGTGAGGTGCAGGTACGCGAGGAGTGCGAAGGCCACTGCTTCCTTCGCCTCGCCATCGAAGTAGAGATCCGAGAAGGACCTGACAGCACGCGGAGCGAGGGAGCGGGCCAACGCGTCGATCAGCGCGGGGTTGCGCGCCCCACCACCCGACACCACCACTTCGGACACCGGCTCGGGAACGAACCGGGTGTACGCATCGCCAATACTCGCGGCGGTCAACGCAACCGCGCTGGCGACGATGTCCGCGACCGTCGCGCCGGGCGACTCCTCACGACAGTCGGCGATGAATCGCGCGATGAACGCCGGCGAGAACAATTCGCGTCCGGTGGTGCGGGGCGGAGGCGAGGCGAAGAAGGGGTGCGCCATCGCCCGCGCCACCGCGTTAGGCAGCGGGCTCCCGGAGCGGGCCAGGGCGCCGTCCTGGTCGAAGCGCCGTGGCGGCACCAGCGCCTGGATGACGCCATCGATCACGATCACGCCCGGGCCGGTGTCGAACGCGCGCACGCCCGCCAGCTCGCCGCCGGGCGGCGCGACTGTCACGTTCCCGATACCGCCCAGGTTCTGGAGCGCGCGCCAGTGCGCCGGATGGGCGAAGAGCATCGCGTCGGCCATCGGAACCAGCGGCGCACCCTGCCCTCCCGCCGCCACGTCCCGCACGCGAAAATCGGAAACGACGTCGAGCCCGGTGCGTTCGGCGATGACCGCGGCTTCGCCGAGCTGCCACGTCGCGTGGCCCGGCACATGCCACACCGTCTGTCCATGAGACGCCACAGCCGTGATCTGGTTGCGCTCGACACCCGCCTCCGCGATCACGGCCAGCGCCGCGTCGGCAAGCCAGTGACCGAGGTCGAAGTCGAGACGCGTGTACTCCTCCGGCGAGGTCCCGGTCAGCGCGCCGGATAGCCGCGCATGCTGCTCGGCCGAGTAGGCAACTTGCCGGAAGCCGAGGAGCTCGGCCTCGATCCCACCCCCGGACTGCGGCCGAAATCGAACGACCACCGACGAGATTCCGTCGAGCGACGTGCCGGACATGAGTCCGACCAGAACCATCGGGGGCGGATCCAGGATGGCCTGACCGGCCGTCACGGCGATGCGTGACTGCGGGGCGCGACCACGGCGCCGCCTACGCGACGGCGTGGGGGCGCGGAGCTGCCGGCAATCATGGGTCCCCCGGAGGCGGCCCACTCACTACCCGGCGAATCATGCCTCCAGCTTCGGACAACCGGCGTTCGGCCCCTTCGCGTTCCACTCCCAGTTTCTGCATCACGATCGCTGTCTTCACGCTCCCACCGGCGCGCGGGATCAGCTTCCGTGCCTCCTCGCGCGAGATACCGCACACCTCCACGAGAATCCGTTCGCTCCGATCCTTGAGTTTCAGATTCGTCGCCTGCAGATCGACCATGAGATTCCCGTAGGTCTTGCCGATGCGAATCATGGCCCCGGTCGTAATCATGTTGAGCACCATCTTTGTTGCGGTCCCGGCCTTGAGCCGCGTGGACCCGGTTACCACCTCGGGACCGGTCACCGGAACAATCGCCACATCCACCAGCTCCAGCAGATCCTGGTCGAGGGGCGTACACGCGATCACCACGCGGCGCGCGCGCAGGGTGGCGGCGTGCGCCAGGGCGCCGCGGACGAAAGGTGTAGTGCCTGACGCCGCGATCCCGACCACGACATCGCGAGAAGTGACCCCGTGCTCATGCAACGCCTTGCCGCCGTTTTCCGGATGGTCCTCGGCGCCCTCCTGGGAGCGAAAGACAGCCGGGCGCCCGCCCGCGATGATCCCCTGAACGAGATCGGGATCCGACCCGAACGTGGGAGGACACTCGCTGGCGTCGAGAATTCCCAGGCGCCCCGAGGTGCCCGCACCGACGTAGAACAATCGGCCACCACCACGGAATACCTCTTCGACGATCTCGATGGCGCGGGCAATCTGCTCCCGCTGCGTGGCCACCGCCCCCGCCACCGTGTGATCCTCGGCGTGCATCAGATCGACGATCTCGATCGCCGAGGCGAGATCGATTTCGGACGTTCGCGGATTGCGTCGTTCCGTCATGCGGAGGTCGGTCATGGCGCGAGCGGGGGTGCCGGTACAGTCACGGACAGAACGATCGGGCGCACGGGTGGTATCATATCGCCATGCGATCCGTCCCGCTTCTCCTGGCGCTGACGATGGCGACGCCCACGGTACACGCGCAGCGGCCGGGCGACTCCTCACGAGAGCCGTCATACTGGCTCTCGATGTCAGGCGGACTCCTGGTCATGCAACGGGTCGCCGACGGGAGCACGGACTCGAACTGGGACTTCAGCAACGGGTGGCCGCTTCGTGTCTCGCTGGAGCGCTCGCTCGGCAGTGGAGCAACGCTTGGAGTGCAACTGACCTACGTACGCGTGCCCCTCCGCTACAACTCGTCCGCGACGTGCGGCTCATGCGACGCGCATGCGACCGTTGCCAGCTACGGACCGATCCTGCGCGTTGGCGCGGGGAGCTCGTGGTACCGCGTGTTCCAGCTCTTCGCCGGTGTGCTGCAGTACGGCAGCTTCACACAGGATCACACCAACGTATCACTGCCGCCAGCTCATCCGAATCGGGATCTGGCCTTCAGCGCTGGATATGGGTTCGGAGTGCCGCTCGGGAGGGACTGGGCGCTGGAGATCATGCCCTCGTATCTCCTGGCGGTGCACGAGCGAACGAACCTGCCCGGCAACGCGTCCTCGGTCGCACGACACTGGCAGACTCTGCTCACGCTGCGCATGGGCCTCTAGGCGCAGGGACGACGGTCCTGCCAACGGCACCAGCGGTTTTCCCCGGGACCACCTCGGTCGAGCGGTCAGACACGCCAGGCACGCAATCCTGACCCACATTCAAACAAACCGGGGCGCGGTTCTCCGCGCCCCGGTTTGCCTCGAGGAATGTCGCGAGATCAGGTTACGGGCAGCGTCAGCGCCTGCGTGATCTTCACCGTGATGGGCGCACCCTCATTGACACAGCCGTCATGATCGGCGGTGGCCGCCGCTGCCCCGGCGCCGGCCGCAGCACCAGCAGCCGCGCCGATCAGCGTGCCCTTTCGATCACGCCCGATCACCTGTCCGATGATCGCTCCCACGACGGCGCCACCGACGACCTTCTGGGCAGTATTCGAGCCATTCGCGGCGGCCACCCGATTCACCGAAGCCGTCTCCACTTCGGCGTCCGGATAGTACGTCTTGTCGCCAATCGTAAGGGAGACCACGCGGAACCCCATGACGATCCTGTCATTCGCGTTGGTGCTGCGGTGCAGCTGAGTCACTTCGATGACCACTTTCGACCCAGCCGGGATCGCCGCCCCGTTGGATCCATCAACGCCCTCGCGCACCGTGGCGGTAAACCGATCGCCAACCTTGTTGGTATTCGTGCAGACCTTGTCGGTGGAGTTGAGCGGCAGGATGGCGCCGGCGGCAATGCTACCGGTCGGCTTCTCGGCGGGCGCTGGTGCCTTCTCCGCCGGCGGCGTCACCGCGGGCGGCGGTGCCGGCACGGGCGCCGACTGCTTCGGCGCGGCCTGCTTCGGCGCGGGGGTGCGCGGGCGGGGCGCCGGAGTCTTCGTGGCCGCCGGGGCGGGGGCCGCTTCCGGCGGAACGTCCTTCAGCTCAGGCTGTGCCTGCGAGTCCGTACCGGCGCGAGCCAGATCCCGCGAAAGCGCCGAGTCCTGTTGCAGGGCGTTCTCATCACCATGGGAACAGGCAGCGAGCGCGCACGTCGCTGCCATGAGGTACAGCGCGGCAATGCGTGTTGTAGTCGACATGATGGTCACTCCTCCGGGGAACGTCGAACGATTGGTACCCGGCGCGATTCAAAGGTGCCTGAACGCAGTGCCGGTCACCCGAACAATACTCGCGCGAGTGCTCTGACGCGGGTGACGTGAGTCACTTACACCGGTCACCACCGTGCCTACCGCACGACGTTCAAGGTCCCACCATCAGATTCAGAGATGGTTCAGGAGCGCTTCCGGTGTGAACGCCTGAAGATACGACGACAGGATGGTCATGTAGTTCGTCAACATGAGCACGCCAATGGCGACCATGACGATCCCAGAGCCGCGCGTGACCCAGACCATCGCCCGGCGCATGCGTTGAAACGCCGCGATGAACCGCTCGACCAGCAGCGCCGAAATCAGAAATGGTACGGCCAGACCGAGCGAATACGCACCGAGCAGGGTAAGGCTTCGTGACAACGCGGTCCCGGTCGAGGCGGCATAGACGAGGATCGAACCGAGGATCGGACCGATGCAGGGGGTCCAGCCGGCGCCGAAGGCGATGCCAACGAACACCGTCCCGAGGTAGCCCACCGGCTTGTCCGCGACATGCAGGCGCCGTTCACGGGCGAACAGGCCGATGTTCAGGACGCCCAGGAGGTAGAGCCCGAACAGGATGATCATGACGCCGCCCACCCGGCTGATCCACGTGCGCTGGGAGAGCAGCACCTGGCCGAGCGCCGTTGCGGCCGCGCCTAACGCAACGAAGATCAGCGAGAACCCGAGAACGAACAGCACGCCGTGCACGAGCGCGGCCCGACGGGCATGTTGCACGTCGTCCAGACCGAGGCCGGTAATGAACGTGATGTAGCTCGGGATGAGCGGGAGTACACACGGCGACAGGAAGGAAAACAGCCCCGCGGTGAAGGCAACGGCGAGTCCGATCGAGGACGAATCCACGAGTCGTGAGTCCGTTCAGGCGAACCGCGTGGAGATCGAACGACGGGCCGGCGCCCACGCCGCCGTGGTGGGAAAGGCGATCACGTATCCGACCACCACGGCTCCGTGACAGCGCGGTGAAAGTCCGAGGCCGACAGGAGGTCGGGCTCTCCATCCTCACCAACCCGCCGGGACACGCCGCGGACCACCCGTTCGACGGCGTCCAATGGCGCGTCGGCATCGTGAACAATCTCGAACTCCCATGCGCCGCGGTCCGGTCCCTTGATGGCCAGGCGATAGCGCGCAGTGAGCACGGAGTATTTCTGGTCGGGACCGGGGGGAGACTCCAGCTGACCTGCCTCTTGCACCAGTGGAGTATCTCCGGGCGAGTCATCCTCTGGCAGCGCATCTGCCGGCGGTTCATCCATCGCGGAGCCGTCGAGCGGAATGACGCGTTCGCTCCGCGGGTCGGGCAGCTGCTCCACGGCGAGGACCGCGACCGCGCTTTCCATCTGACCTTGACGGATGGTTGGGAAGAGCCGGACCTCCGCGATCTGTCGGGCCGGAATCCGTTCGGCGATGGCGCGCAGAAAACGCTGTTGATTCTCGGTCATCGTCCCATCGCCGCAACGCGGCCAAACGCCATCGTCAGGCCCCGCTGGTCCATCTCGCGCTCCACATACAGGCGAAGAATGTGCATGAAATCCTGTGCGTTGGTGACGACCGCAAAAGCCTGATGCGTGCCGCGATCCTTGAGTTTGCTCACGACGAATTCAGACGAGTCGACACAGATGGTCGGGAGTTCGCGCAGCCCACCGTCGGGCTCCATGATGAAGGCCGGCAGCATGTTTCCGGTAGCGATCGAATGCAGCGCGGTCGCGATCATGACGGCCATCGTGGACTTCACCGCGTGGCAGCGCATGGCATCCTGTGCCTCGAGCGTGTCCGTGTACACTTCAGGCAGCGGACCGTCGTCGCGAATGGAACCGCACAGTACGAACGGCACGCCCTGCACCACGCAGGCATGCATGATACCGTCGGTCACGATTCCCTGCTCCACCGCCGCCTGGATCGACCCTGCGGACCGCACGCGATTGATGGCGCGCATGTGAAGACCGTGTCCTCCGGGGGGCACCTCCCCGGTGCGCGTCATCCCGAGCGTGGTGCCGTAGATGGACGCCTCGATGTCGTGCACGGCGACGGCATTGCCGGCGAGCAGAGCGCCGACGAACCGGTTGCGAATGAACCAGACGAAGTCGGTGCGGGCGCGCGAGTGCACCAGCGCCGGCCCGGTGACCCAGATCGGGTACCCCCCGCGCTCCCTGTCCTCGATGAGGATGCGGGCCATGAGCGCGTAGTCGATCGGCTTCTCGCGCGACACCTCGCTCGTCATGAACCGGAATTCGTTGTCCGCGGCCGTCTCCGGCAGGAAGGCATCGGACCAGACGAGTATTCCCTCGCTCCCGTCCTCCTTCTCCCCCACCGCGACGAGGTCGTTCTGCCGTACCCGACGTCCTTCGCGAACGAACAGCTCGCCGTCAGGCTGCAGCACCAGCGCCGAATCCATGCGCGGTTCACGGGGGAGTCGCCACGCCCCACCCACACGTACATAGGTGGGAAGGTTCGTGGTGGAGAAGAACTGCGCCGGGAGCACGCCATGTGCCGGCGCCGGGACGAAGGTGGCGTCTGGTGCGGTAGCGAATTGCGCCGCCGTGAAGTCGGGATGCACGAATCGGGTCACGGCATGAAAGATGACGGGAGACGTGGCGGGCGGGAATCGGGCGTTCCGTCAGAGTAGGCTCATGGGGTCCCGATCGACGATCACCCGCAACCCGGCGCGGTGCGGTACCGGAAATCGACTGGCGAAGTACCGCGCCACCCGAGTGAGATCGCGACTCCGTTCCGCCTTGAGCAGCACGTGCCAGCGCCACCGTGATTTGATGCGGGCGACCGGACAGGGAGCCGGGCCCACCACCGTGATACCGAGACCCTCCTGGCGACCGAGCAGCCGGCCGATCCAGTCGGCCGCCCTTTGCGCGAGAGTCGCAACGCCGGCCTCGCTCAGGCCGCTGAACACCAGGTTCGCGAGGCGAACCGTCGGCGGATATGGTGGCGACGCGCGATCCGCCATCTCCTGCCGGACAAAGCCGAGCACGTCGTGCGTGACGGCGCAGCGTACGGCGTGGTGCTCGGGGAGACGCGTCTGGACAAACACCCTGCCCCCCTTGGGGCCACGCCCCGCCCGTCCCGCCACCTGCGCCATCAGTTGAAAGCAGCGTTCCGACGAGCGGAAGTCCGGGAGGTTCATCCCGACGTCGGCATCCACGACGCCTACCAGCGTCACGTTGGGGAAGTCGAGTCCCTTGGCGATCATCTGTGTCCCCAGGAGGACGTCCACCTCGCCCCGCGCCACCCGGTCGAGGATGCGGGCATGCGCCCACTTCGCGCCGGTGGTGTCGACGTCCATGCGCGCGATCCGCGAGGCCGGGAAGCGCTCGACAAGCAACCGCTCCACCTGCTGGGTTCCGAGACCCCGTTCGCGAATAGTGGGCTGGGCGCAGCGAGCGCACCGATCGCGCGCGCCCTCGACGTGGGAGCAGTAGTGACAGACCAGGCGCTCGGGAGACCGGTGGAAAGTGAGCGAGATGGAGCAATTCGGGCAGGTGGCCACGTCGCCGCACGAGATGCATTGCACGAACGCCGCGTACCCCCTCCGGTTGAGCAGGAGGATCGCCTGCTCTCCTCGCGCCAGACACGTCGCGAGAGCCGTCTCGAGGCGTTCGCTCACCACGCGACGAAAGGAATCCGGCGGAAGGGCCGCGCGCGTCGTGCGGGGTTGTCGCAGGTCAACGACCTCCACGGCGGGCAACGTGCCACCGCCTACCCGCTCTGGGAGGGACAGGAGATGGTACTCTCCCCGGTCGGCATGCGCCCAGGTCTCCAGGCATGGCGTGGCACTGCCAAGCACCAGGACCGCCCCTTCCTCGCGTGCGCGGACGAGGGCCACTTCACGCGCGTGGTAGCGGGGAGTCTCGTTCTGCTTGTAGCTCGGCTCGTGCTCTTCGTCCACGATGATGGCGCCGACCCGCTCGAGCGGCGCGAAAATGGCCGAACGCGCTCCTACCACTATGCGCTTGTCGCCGCGGCGAATGGCGCGCCAGGCATCCACTCGCTCGCCGTCCGACAGCGCCGAATGCAGCACCGCGACCTGGTCGCCGAAGGCCCCGCGGAACCGATCGACAGTCTGTGGCGTGAGCGCGATTTCGGGAACGAGAACGATGGCGGTGCGATCGCCGCGCGCGATGACGCGACGAAGGACCTCGATGTACACGAGGGTCTTTCCGCTGCCCGTGATACCGAACAGGAGAAATACGTCGCCACTACCGCCGGTCACGATGCGATCGACGGCGAGTTGTTGTGCTGGAGTGGGCTGGTGACTCGCGCCATTGTGGAGGGCGCGTCCCGCCAGCGCGTCCCGATACACCGGCTCGCGTTCGAACCGCAGGAGCCCGCGTTTCTCCAGGCCCTTGAGGACCGCGGTGGAAATGCCCCGCTGTGCCAGGACATCCACCGGCGCCCGCTGGTTCAGCGACTCGAGCAACTCGTACGCGTCGCGTTGTTTGCGGGTTCGCTGGAAAATGGTCTCGCGGTCGAGCAGGGAATCGAGGGAGCGTGCGAGAACGGCGACGCGATGGGTCCGCGGCGCGGGCGAGGGCTCGGTCGCCGCGGCGAGGAGCGCCGGCAGCACGCTGCGGAGCACCAGCCCCGGAGGAGCGGCGTAGTAATCCCCCAGCCAGCGGCAGGTGCGCAGAAGCGCCTCTGGCACCGCGGGCGGCTCGTCGGGCACGGCCGAAACCGGGAGGTATCGCCGTCCGGGCTCTGCCACAACGTCTGTGGCAACGACGATGCCGACGACGGGACGATTCCGCACCGGGACCACCACCCGCGCACCCGGGACCGCACGGCCCATATCGTCACCGTTCACCGTATAGGTGAACGTGCGAAACAGCGGGACGGGAATGGCGACCGACAGGTAGCGAAGGGTCACCAGGAAATGCTAGCGCCCGTCGCGCGCAAAGCGCAGAGGGCGTTTGCCGCGAAGGCTAGATCGTGGCCACCGAGCTCCCGGTCTTTCGCGCGTACCACGCGGTGCGGAGTTCGTCGGTCGAGCCGGTAGTGCCCAGAAACCTGAGAAGCGCGTCGGCGAGGTCGAATCCGTTCTGATACCGCTCAGTGGGATTCTTCGCCAGGCACTTCATCGTGACCTCGCTGAGCTCGGCCGGCAGGTTCGACGAGACGACGTCGGGAGAAACAGCGGTCTCGTGAACCTGCTTGTATCCGACGGAATACGAGTCGGCGCCGTCGAATGGCGGGAATCCAAGCAGCATCTCGTAGAGCATCACGCCCACGGCATACAGGTCGCTCCGGCCATCGACCATCTTCCCCATTGCCTGTTCGGGCGACATGTAGTGCGGCGTGCCCATGGCGCGCCCCGTTCTCGTGAGGCGGCCGTGGAAGCGGGCGGTCGCGATGCCGAAGTCTGTGATGAGCGCATGCCCATCCTCGTCGAACAGCACGTTGTCCGGCTTGATGTCGCGGTGGATGATGCCGCGGCGATGGGCGTAGTTGAGGGCGGTGGCGACCTGTCCGGCGATCGCAGCGGCCACCGACGGCGCTATGGTCCGGTCTCGCGCGAGCAGGTCGGCCAGAGAGCCGCCGGCGAGAAACGGCATGATGAGGTACACGGTGTCGCCGAGGGCGCCGTAGTCGACGATGGAGCAGATGTGCGGGTGCACGAGCTGCGCCGCCGATTCGGCCTCGCGCCGGAAACGCTCCCGCATCTCCGGATCCTTCGCGAGGTGCTGGTGCAGGACCTTGATGACAAGCGGCCGCTCGAGCACGGCGTGGAGGGCGTAGTAGACGTGGGCCATGCCGCCGCTGCCCATGCGACGCAGCACGCGATAGCGTCCACCGGTGGCCTTCCGCACGGCAGACAGCTCCGCGTCGGGCGGCTCGGCGGGATGCTCCCGAAGCTCGGGAAGCCCCGCCTTGCAGCGCACGCAGTGCACCGCGCTCGTCCGATTCCAGGTGCCGCAGGAAGGACAGAACATGCGTCAGCCGGGCAGACTGGGGGGAAGGCCGGCTGGGCATCCTGCCAACCGCGCGCCGACGTCGGCACGTCGACCGGGCCAGGGGCGGCGCCCACGGGTGGCGCGGGTGCAGCTAGCCATGGAGATCCAGCGTGACGAAGTCATACGGTGGCCAGGGACCCGTTTGCTCGAACCGCAGGTCCGGGAGCCGCCGCTGCTCGTCCTTCACGGCCGAGGTGAACGCATTCCACCGTTCCCGCTCGATGAGAAACGCCGCTTCGGCACCTTCCGGAATCCCTTCACGGGTGGTCGCGACGGGGAGGAACGCCACCGCCTGGCGTCGCAACACGCGGAACGAATCAAATGCGGTCACCTCGAGGTCCGCCTCTCGCGAGATGTGTTCTCGCGTATCCCACGTCAACGCCGTCGCCCCGGGCGTGACGCGGACGCGTGCCACCTGGCGCTCGTGCAGATAGCGGAGGACGTCGGCGAGGGTGAAGTAGTGAAGCTCCAGCCAGCGCAACAGCGAATCGCGGTTTCGGAAGACCGTTCCGAACGGCGCCGGAAGCACCGAGCGCGAACCGAACGCCGACTCGACGACAGCGCGGTAGGCGGCGATCTCCGCATCATCGGTGGCACGAGCGGAGAACGTCGTCTCGCGCACGAGCGCGCCGAGATCACGGAAGGTCACCACCATCCCCTGCTCGACGCGCACCGGCGCACGGTCCTCGAGGGAAACGATGCCGCAAAGCTGCAGCGCACCCTCAATGCGGCCGTTGCCGCTCGATCGATCTCGCAGGGCCTGGGATTTCGACATCGTATCTCGTTAGGCGCGGGACGGACCCCGCGACCGGTTCCGTGCTGCCGGTGCCGACTCACGTCGTCCAATGCCGGTGACGTGCGTCACGCCCCGGCCGCCATGAGTATCGGCACGTCGTGAAGACGAGGTAACCCGTTCCTGCTCGCGAAGAACCTGCCATCGTCAACAGCCCCGAGCCCGCCGCCCGACTCGCGAACCGCGTCTCCCAGCCTTTGGACGACCAGCAGGGGAGGCCCGGTCACGCGTTGCAAGCGTACTACGGCACGGCACTTACACGTACGGGCCGTCCCGCTCTGGCCGTCAACCGGCTCGGACAACATTGCCGGGTTGCGAGGGTCCTACGCCGCCCTCAGGCGCCTGAACCATCGCCAACATCATGGCCACCGCCCCCTCCCCCACGCGTGGGGGCACGTAGCCGCCCTCCAGTACCGCTACCACCCGACCGTCGCACCAGCCCTGGGCACGAGCCGCAAGCTCCCGTGTCAGCTCCCCCATGTCCGCGATCTCGAAGGTGAAGCCTCCCAGCGGATCGCCGGCCAGGCAGTCGAAGCCAGCCGACACAAGAACCAGGTCCGGACTGAATCCCTCGGTGGCACGGTCCACGGCCTGCCACAACGCGGAGGCATAGCGCCCGGCCGGCAGCCCGGCCGGCAATGGGACGTTCCACACCGACCCGTGCGGCCCCCGGTCGGTCTCTCGGCCCGTACCCGGGTACCACGGCCACTGATGCATGGAGACATAGTGGATTCCGGGGTCATCTTGCACGAGCGACTGCGTCCCGTTGCCGTGATGTACGTCCCAGTCGACGATCAGGACCCTGTCCAAGCCGTGCCGCAAGCGGGCGTATCTTGCCGCGACCGCGACATTCCCAAAGAAGCAGAATCCCATGGCCCGGGCGCGCAGCGCGTGATGCCCCGGAGGGCGCACGGCGCTGAACGATCGGACCGCGCGGCCGTCCAGAGACATGTCAACCCCGTCGAGGACGCATCCCACGGCCGCGCACGCAGCGCTCCATGTGCCGGTGCTGGCAACCGTGTCCGAGTCGAACGCTCCACCGCCAGCCTCCGCGATGCTCCGAACGCTCGCGATGTATGGCCGACCGTGTGCGATTGCGATTTCGTCCTCGGAGGCGATGCGCCCTTCGTGGTGCGCCAAGGCGTGGAAGAGCTCCGGATGATCCCGGATGGCGCCAGGAATTGCGCGAAGGCGACCAACGTGTTCGGGATGACCCCACCCGGTATCGTGACGTCCGCATTCGGCGTTGGAGATGTACGCAACGGACACGAGAATCGATCCAGGGTGGTTCGCCTGCGCCGCCTCAGCGAACCGGTCGTCGCTTCCGGCCGGTTATCAACAGGGTGGAGCCGGTGCGCACTCCGGTGTCGAGGAGCGACCCCTCCTCGTCCAGCACCTCGAATCCTCCGAGCTTCACAACCCAGGCGCGTGGATCGTCCGAGTCCGGGACGAGCGCCTCCAGCGCTCGCTGCTTCACCGCAGCCACCGGGGTGGTAGCAGGCGCCTGAACACGAACGACGTCCCAGACCTCGGGAATCTCAACCCGGAACTGAATCGCGGGCTGATCTTCCGGACCGAGCTGAATGACCGTGGGCCGGGAGCGAAGCTGCAGCACCACGGGTGTGGTCATGCAGACACCTCGCCAGCCGGCGGCAGCGTGGAGAAAAACCGTTCGATTTGAGAGTCGAACAGGTAGGTCGATCCCGTGACCCGCGTTCCGAGCGGCGCGGCAACTGCACCGATTACGATTTCTTCGCCGCCCTGGCCGCGCAACGTCACCCAGGAGGGGCCTTCCTGCTCGACGAAGGCGGCGTAAATGGTATTGCGACGGGAAAAGAACCGCTTGGCCGCTGTCAGGACGTCGGCGGGCGAGAGCGTGGTTCGATACTCCATCAGGGGTCGGATCTGCGAGCTCATGGGATTGGTCGATGAATCCGTCACGTGTCCGGGAGCAGGCCGGCAACCGACAACGGCGCCTCGAACGGCAGTTCCACGGTGAAGATGGAGCCTTCTCCCTCGACGGATTCGAGCAGAATGTCGCCGCCTAGCGCGCGCGCGAGTTGGCGCGCCAGTGCGAGTCCGAGTCCGGAGCCCCCGTATTGACGGGTTTCTGATCCGTCCACCTGCCGGAATTCGTCGAAGACAATGCTTTGCGCTGCGGGAGGGATACCGATTCCGGAATCCTGGAGCCGATACACCACCCCGTCGCCGTGGATTTCGATCGAGGCGACCACTTCGCCTCGGTGGGTGAACTTGTAGGCGTTGCTCAACAGGCTGGAGAGAATCTTCTCGATCTTGCGCCGATCGCTGCGCAACGTCGGCGGAAGTCCGGCCGGCTCCTCCACGCGCAGCGCCACGTCCGGGTCTCGTCCTTCCACCAGACGCGTCGCGTCGAGCAGGGGCACCCGCGGGTCGAACTCCTCGACGGCGACGTCGTAGCCGCCGCGCTTGAGGGAGGTGAGTTCCAGGAGATCGTCTATCAGCGACAGCAACCGCTCGCTGGCGCGCTTCACGTGCGCCAGATCATCGCGTTGTCCCTGCGTGAGAGGACCGGACAGTTCCTCCTGCAGAATGGACAGGTATCCCATGACCGCGGTCAGCGGCGTTCGCAATTCGTGGGAAATGTTGGCGAGGAACTCGTCCTTCACGCGCCTGGCCTGGAGAACCGCGACGTACTGTTGCTCCAGCTCGTCGTTGGCCTCCAGCAGCGCGTTGTTGGCCCGGCGCATCTCGTCGATCAGGGCGGCCTTCTCGGCGGTGGCCGCCATCTGATCGGCGACGATGCGCAGCAGCCCGCGCGATTCAGCGGTGTGCGCCCCCGCGGCGTCGAAGTAGAAGGTGACCGTACCCAGCACCTGGTTGCCGGTCTGGAGCGGCAGCGCAACGATCGATTTGAAGCCGATCTCCGTCGCCACTTCCTGCCAGTCCTCGAGTTCGGGATCGGCGAACACGTCGGGCACCTCGATCACCCGACGTTCGGCCGCAGCCTCGCCGCTCGGTCCGAACCCGAGCCGCACACGCATCTCGCCGAGCCATGGCCGGAACTTCTCCGGCCAATTGCACGAGGCGGCGAGCCGCATCAGCTCGGAGGCACCATCGACCAGGTAGACGGACGCGAAGCTGGCGCCCACGAGCGGACGAACACGCTCGAGAGCGAACTGGAACACCTCTTCAGGGCGGTCGGCGTGGAGGAACGCGTGGGCCACCTCCCGGACGGCCATGAGCTCGCGAACGGCGGTCTCCGACGGCTGCTGGAGCGGCCGGATCCGTTGGTGCGAGAAGGCGCGGGAGGATCTGGACATGCGGCGTGCAATCTACCAACGCGTCGCGTCGCGGGTGAGAGGCGACGCCGCGCCACTCCCACGGCGCGCCGGTGTCAGCGGGTCTTCCGCGGGTTCGCGGCGCGTACCTCCACCTGGTAGATCAGGACGTGCTTCGGCATGGCGAGCACGTCGGCGACCGCGTTGGCCACGTCCTCGGGGGTGAGTCTCCAGTCGGGATCCGGGGGCAACGCCGGATCGGTCGCCACGGAACCGGGCATGATCACCGACACCTTCACGCCCATCTCGCGCGTCTCGAGCATCAGACACTCGCTGAATCCGAGCACCGCGTGCTTGGTCGCCGCGTAGCAGGTTCCGCCGATGAAGGCGCTGCGGCCGGCGATCGACGCGATGTTGATCACGTGACCGGCGCCTCGAGCGAGCATCGCCGGCAGTACGGCACGGGTGACGTGATAGAGGGCATTCAGGTTGACGTCCACCATCTCGTGCCACTCCTGAGGCATGAGCTCGAGGAACGGCTTCCTGCCCACCACACCGGCGTTGTTGATGAGGACGTCGGGTTCGCACCCGGCCAACGCGCGTGAGATGGAATCGGCGCTGGCAAGATCGGCCACCACGACCTCGCAGGCGCCGCCCCGCTCGCGAATGATTCCGGCCACCTCGTCGAGCCCGGTGCGGTCCCGGGCAAGCACGATGACCCGGTAGTCGCGCGACAGACGGAGCGCGATGGCGCGCCCGATGCCGCGGGACGCTCCGGTGACCAGTGCGGTGGACGCGTGTGGTGCAGAGCGCTCGCCGGGGGGCGTCATCATCCGCCACCAGGGGGCTGGTGAGACATTCCGGCCAAGCGACCCGATTGGCGCGCCATTCCGGTCCGCTTCAGTCGAGCCTGCGCACCACGTCGAACATCAGACGCACCGCGAAGCTGAGCGAGGACACAGCCACGCGCTCGTCGTTGCCGTGCATGCGATCCTCGTCGTCCTGCGTGAGAGGAAACGGCAGCAGGCCGTATGCCTGCACGCCGGTGCGCCGAAGCGCGGCGCTGTCGGTGGCGCCGGTACTGAGGTAGGGCATGGTGCGGATTGCCGGGTCGATCGCCGAGATCGAGTCCCGGATTGCACCGAACAGGGCCGAGTCGAGCGGCGACGGCGGCGCGTCGTGCCCGCGAGAGATCACCTCCATGACCACTTCGTGATCGCCGATCTCGTCGCCGAGTCGTCGCACCACGTCGTCGAGCGATTCCCCGGGCAGCGTACGGACGTTGAGTGTGACGCTGGCTTCACCGGGAATGACATTGGGGCGGACGCCTCCGGACAGCATGGTGGGCGATACGCCGTTCCGCAGCACGGCGTTGAGCTGAGGGCGATCGGCCAGGACGCCGGCCGCCGATACCAGGCGAGCCGGATCGCTCGACGCGACGTCGGCAAGGGCGCGGCGCTCCCGTTCGTCGGGCCAGATGTCGGCCAGGCCGGCAAAGAACTGCCGGGTGATCTCCGTCAGGTGGACCGGCTCGGTGTGGGCGGCGATCGCGGCAATCGCGCGAGCGAGCCTGGCAATCGGATTGTCCGGCAGCGGCACGGACGCGTGTCCGCTGCGTCCGTGGGCGGTGACCCTGATGAGATGCGGCACCTTCTCGGCGCACTGGACGGCACAATAGGCTGGACGCCCGTCGACGATGCGGATGCGTCCACCTTCATTGAGGGCGTATTCGGCCTGGAGCAGGGCCGGATGCTCCTGGATCAGCCAGTCGATTCCGAAGGCGCCTCCGGTCTCCTCATCGGACGTTGCGACCAGCACCAGGTCGCGATCGAGCGACTGCCCCGCCCGCACGAGGTGCTGCTGCACCAGGAGCATCGTCTCGAGGTTCACCGCGAGCATGCCCTTGTCGTCAATGGCGCCGCGGCCGTACAGGTGGCCTTCGAGGATTTCGCCGCCGAACGGGTTCATACTCCAGCGGACGCGCTCGACGCCGACGACGTCCATGTGGGCGAGGAGGAGAAGCGCGGGCTTGCGACCGGATCCCGGAATGCGCGCAACCAGGGCGGCGCGTCCGGGCCCGGGTTCGAGCAGGGTGGTCGCGATGCCGGCGCCGCGCAGCACGTCGTCGAGATAGCGCGCGAGACCCATCTCGTTGCCCGGCGGGTTGACGGTGTCGATGCGGATGAGCGTCTGGAGGTGCGAGATCGTCTCCCAGAGCGCGCCTTCCCAGTCGATGGACGTCTCGTGCACGGGCTTCGGGTGAATGGTGGACGGGTCAGCCGGAGGCCGGGCGAGCCCGGCACCGGGTGGGACGCGCTACGACAGCCGCTCCTGCAGGAAGGCGAGGGCACGATCGGCCGCGATCCGCTCCTGCGCCAGCGTGTCGCGGTCGCGGACGGTGACCGTGCCGTCCTGCATCGTCTGGCCATCGATCGTCAGGCAGAACGGCGTGCCCACTTCATCCTGCCGCCGGTATCGCCGGCCGATGGCGCCGGATTCGTCGTAGAACACGGCCAGGTGCGGCCGCAGGGATTCGGTGAGCTTGCCGGCGTACTCGGGCATGCCGTCCTTCTTCACCAGCGGAAACACGCCCGCCTTGACGGGCGCCAGCGCGCGATGAATGCCGAGCACCACCCGCCCTTCCTCCTCGCCCGGGACGGCTTCCTCGCGATAGGCATTGACAAGCACGGCCAGCAGGGTCCGCTCGGCTCCGACCGAGGTCTCGATCACGAACGGGACGAAGCGCCGGTTGTTGGGCTGGTCGAAGTACTCGAGCTTCTTGCCCGAATACTCCTGGTGCCGGGTCAGGTCGTAGTTGCCGCGGTGGTGGACGCCCTCGATCTCCTGGAAGCCTAACGAACCGCCGAAGTCGAACTGGACATCGAAGGCGGCGCGGGCATAGTGCGCCAGTTCGTCGGCCGTATGCTGGTGGAACCGCAGCCTCTCGGGATCGAGCCCCAGCGCCTGGTGCCACGCCAGCCGCCGCTCCTTCCAGTACTCGAACCATTCCATGTCGGTGCGACCGCCCGAGGGCCGTTCGGGATCGACGAAGAACTGCATTTCCATCTGCTCGAATTCGCGGGTGCGGAACACGAAGTTCCCGGGCGTGATTTCGTTGCGAAACGCCTTCCCGATCTGGGCGATCCCGAACGGGACCTTCTGCCGCGTGGCCTGCTGCACGTTGAGGAAGTTGACGTAGATCCCCTGTGCCGTTTCGGGACGGAGGTACGCCACCGACGCCGAGTCCTCCACCGGACCGATGAACGTCTTGAACATCAGGTTGAACTGGCGGGGTTCGGTGAGTTGGCATTCGGTGTGTTCACCGGGCGGCTTGCTCGGTTTGCGCGGGCATCGTGCCTGGTCGATCTGATCGGCGCGGAACCGCGCCTTGCAGGTCTTGCAGTCGATGAGGGGATCGTTGAAGCCCGAGACGTGTCCGCTCGCTTCCCACACCCGCGGATGCATCAGGATCGCCGCGTCGAGCCCTTCGATGTCGTCGCGTGCACGGACCAGCGCCTGCCACCAGCGTTCCTTGACGTTCCGCTTCAGCTCCACGCCGAGCGGGCCGTAGTCCCAGACCGACCCCGCGCCGCCGTAGATCTCGGACGACTGGAAGATGAAGCCCCGCCGTTTGCACAGCGACACGAGCTTGTCCATGACATCGGGATGCGGCGACGCGGCGGGCATGGCGACGAACCAGGTAGTGGTGGAGTGGCGGATCTGCGGGGGTGCGGGAGAGAGCGCCTGTCGGCGGAGGGTGACCGCGGGCGTCGCTACGAGTCCAGGTCGCGGCTGACACGCGGAATTTCCGGGGCGGGCTGACCCAGGAGACGGGCGACGATCTTGTCGCCGTGAAAACGGCCGTTCTCGATGAAAATCTTGTTGGCGTCGAACCCGGCCAGCACGACACCGGCAACGAAGAGGCCCGGGACGTTGGTTTCGAGTGTGGCAGGGTCATGGAAGGGGATCCCGGTCCTGGTGTCGATGCCGACGCCGGCCTGCTCGAGCAGCCCCACCTCGGGAGCAAAGCCGGTAAGCAGGTAGACGTGGTCGGCGCGCACTCGCTCGGCCTCGTGGGCCGCATTGCGGATGACCACCGCGTCAGGGTCGACGCAGGTCACCCGGCTGTTCCATCGCACTGCGATGCTTCCCTCGGCCATCCGGTTATTGATATCGGGGAGGATCCACGGCTTGATCTTCTTGTCGAACGTGCCGCCGAAGTGCACCAGCGTTACGTGCGCGCCACTGCGCCAGAGGTCGAGCGCCGCCTCGGCGGCCGAGTTGCCGCCCCCTACGACGACCACCGGCTGCTGGAACGCATGATGGCCCTCGAGATAGGTGTGCCGCACGTGTGGCAGGTCCTCGCCCGGCACGCGCAGGTAGTTCGGCGACCCCCAGTACCCGGTGGCGACGACCACCGTCGGGGCTTCGGTACGGCGCTCGATTCCGTCTCGCCGCGCGGAGCGCACCACGAGGTGCCCATCGCGCGGCTCGATCGCCCGCACCGCCTCATACTGGTGCACCGCGAGCCCGAAGTATGTCACCACGCCCCGGTAGTACGCGAGGGCGTCGCGCCGCGACGGCTTGGCCCCGGGGATGATGAATGGCAGTCCGCCTAACGACAGCTTCTCGGCGGTCGAGAAGAAGGTGGCATAGGTGGGATATTGCAGGATGCTGTTCACCACGCAGGCCCGGTCGAAGACCAGCGTCGGGAATCCGGCGCGCTCGAGGGAGATGGCGGCGGCGAGCCCGCACGGGCCCGCCCCCACCACGACCGCATCGGTCCGGGTGGGCGCCGTCATGACCAGCCCCTGGCGACCGGCTCACCCGGGGGAAGCCACCGGCCGGAAGACCGGTGCGCCGGTACGACCCGATCGGCGGCGTGCGTGGCGTCAGGCTTCAATGATCTGATCCCGTCTGGTGCCGACGCTCACGTACCGGATCGGCGCCTCGACCAGCGACTCGATGCGCTCCAGATACCGGCGCGCCGCGATCGGGAGATCGGCCAGTCGGCGTGCCGCTCCGGTCGGGGTCTTCCACCCGGCGAACGTCTCGTATTCGGCCTGCAGGTCGTCCAGCGCGGCAATATCCGCGGGAAAGACGTCGATGTGCTCACCGCCCGACCGGTACCCGGTGCAGATCGACAATTCCTCGAGCGTGTCGAGCACATCGAGCTTGGTGACGGCGAGTCCCGACAGTCCGTTCAGCCGCACGGCATAGCGGACCACCACGGCGTCGAACCACCCGCACCGGCGTGGGCGGCCGGTGGTGGCGCCAAACTCATTGCCGAGCTGCCGGACCCGATCGCCCAGGGACTCGTCGAACTCGGTGGGAAGCGGGCCGTTCCCCACGCGCGTCGTGTAGGCTTTCACCACGCCCAGTGCCGCGTGGATACGCATGGGCGCGAGTCCCACGCCGGTCGCGGCGCCACCCGACGTGGTGCTGCTGGAGGTGACGAACGGGTACGTGCCGTGATCGATGTCGAGGAGCGAGCCCTGGGCGCCCTCGAGCAGCACCGCGGTCCCCGTCCGGATCGCGCGATAGATGAGCAGCCCCACGTCTTCGGCGATCGTGAGCAATCGGGGTGCGATTGCGCGCAAACGGTCCAGTGTCTCGCCGACATCAGCCCGCCTGGACGAGCCGAATCGCTGCAACTGCGCGTTGGCATGGTCCACCCCGAGCTCGACGAGCGAAGCGAGTCGATCGAGATGACGGAGATCCGCCACCCGCACGCCTCGGCGCCCGACCTTGTCTTCGTACGCCGGACCGATGCCGCGCCCGGTCGTTCCGATGGCCCGGCTTGCCGCGCTCTCCGCATCGACGAGCTTGTGATATGGCAATACCAGATGGGCGCGGTCACTGACGTACAGGCGCCCCTCCACATCGACCCCGTCCTTGACCAACTCGTCGATTTCCGTGAACAGCGTCTCGGGATCGAGGACGACACCGTTGCCGATGGCGCAGCGCACACCGGCGTGCAGAATGCCGCTCGGAATCTGGTGCAGCACGAACGACGCATCGCCGATGTCGACCGTGTGTCCGGCGTTGGCTCCACCCTGATACCGTACCACCCAGTCCGCCCGCTCAGCGAGCACATCGACGAGTTTTCCCTTTCCCTCGTCGCCCCATTGGGCGCCGACGACCACGACGGTCCGGGTTGCGGAATCGAACATGACGGGCTGAGATCCGGCGGCAGATGTCCGGGAAGCGGAGAGAATCACCCGCCCGGGAAAGGCGGGCGGGTGCGGACGGACCGGCGCACAAAAAAACGCCCCGACGTTCGCTCGCGGGGCGTTGACGAAACCTACCGGATGCACGGCGGGTGTCAATCGCGCACGACAATCAGGGGGCGACGGTCCGACAGATCACATCCACCCTGCGGTCACGATGACAACCGCAATTGTGAAGGCGATGGCCATCTTCATCGCGGTGGCCGTCATGCGACCCAGGAGCGCGCCGGTAGCCACCCGCATGGCAGAGCCGCCGCTGGCCACGCTGCGCGTGTACTCCGCCACCAGGGCGCCGGCGAAGGCGCCGACGAATGCGCCGATCATCGAACCGATCAACGGAAGGGGTACACCCACCAACGCGCCGACGATGCCACCGATGAAGGCCCCCCATCCGGCGCGCTTGGAGCCGCCGTACCTGGCCGCGAACCGCGATGCCAGCGTCCACTCGAAGACCTCCGCCAGGAACGCGAGTGCGATCGCGACCGTCAGGGCGAACCAGCCGATCCGGTTCGCGGGAGAGAACGCGTTGAAGGTCAACGCCGCGGCAATCATCAGCCACGTCCCGGGAAGACCGACTGGAACCAGCAGCAGCGACAGGACGACGGCGGCGGTCAGCAGAATTGGGGCCATGGCACCAATGAGAGCGGTCGCGTGACCATACGCGTCGCGCCGCGCCGGAGTTTCAGGACGCCCGGGAAAGCCTCCGGGCCCCGCCGCCCGGACCGCCGTTAGGCAACTGGTGCCACGCTTGCGTCCCGCAACAACTCGACGACCCGACTCGCATCGGCGGCCGAGAGCGGCAGCAGGGGCAACCGCACGCGCCCGCCCATCAGGCCCACGCGGTCCATGGCCGCCTTCACCCCGGCCACCCCCATGCGCCCGACGATCTCGGTGGCCAGCGGGGTAAGCTTGCGTTGGGTCTCGTCGGCGTCCTGTGCCCGTCCGTCCTGATGGTGGCGCCAGACCTCGCGACTCAACTCCGGCGCGAACAGGGCCACCGCCAGGATGCCGCCACGCGCACCGAGGGAGAGCGCGGTGGACCAGGTGGAGCCATTCCCGGTGAGCACCGTGAAGGCATCTCCCTGGAACGCCATGCAACTCGCCAGATACGTCATGTCTCCCGACGAATCCTTCATGCCGACGATGTTCGGGTGCTCGGCGAGGCGTCGTACCAGATCCGGCTCCAGTCGGAAGTGCATGTACTTGGGAATATTGTACAGCAGAACCGGAACCGGACTCTCGTCGGCGACCCTCGTGTAGTGGGCACGGAGTGCCTCGCCGGTCATGGCCGTCCCATAGTAGTGCGGGGCCACGACGAGCACCGCGTCGGCGCCGCGCGATGCCGCGCCCTTGCACCGGCGCACGCAGGCACGAGTGGATTCGGCGCCCGTGCCGACGATCAGCCAGGAGTCGTCCGGGACGGCCGATCGCGCCACGTCAACCAGAATTGCGCGCTCGTCGTCGTCGAGGAAAGCCGCTTCTCCGGTGGAGCCGCAGACGACGACGCCGTCGAGGCCGGCCGCGAGATGCGCCCGGAGATTGGCCTCGAAGGACTCGAGGTCGAGGTCGGCGTCGACGTCGAAGGGAGTGACGAGGGGCCCGATCACCCCGGTCAGCGACCTGGTCATCGGCGACGCCCCGATGCGCGTCCACTCCGCTCGCTCGCCCCCGTGGTGGCGGTACCCGCCAGCTCGACCGAAGGCATGATACCGGAGCCGCCCTTCCCGAACATGTTCATTTGCAGCTCGAAGTCGGCCGGGTGCGTGGACGCCGTCACGGCCACATCGAATGACACGGTGCCTGCCGTGACGAGATCGGCCAGATGCTGATCGAAGGTCTGCATGCCGTACTGTTCCCGCCCTTCCGCGATGAAATCGCGAATCTCGCCGCTGCGCTGCTGCAGGATGAGATCGCGAATGGTCGGCGTTACGAGCATCACCTCGCAGGCCACCACGCGGCCGTTGCCGTCGGCGCGCGGGAGCAGTCGCTGCGACACCACGGCGTGCAGCGACTCGGCGAGACGGAGGCGCGCCACGTCCTGCTCTTCCGGGGGGAACATGGAGACGACGCGCAACACGGTCGTCTGGGCATCGGGCGTGTGCAGCGTGGAGAGGAGGAGATGACCGGTTTCGGCAGCCTTCAGCGCCGTATCTACGGTCTCCGAATCCCGCAGCTCCCCCAGCACGATCACGTCGGGGTCCTGCCGCAGGGCGGCCTTCAGCCCCATGCGGAAGTTCTCGGTATCGACACCGACCTCGCGCTGTGTCACCGACGAGCGCACGTCGCGGTGAAGGAACTCGATCGGCTCCTCGAGGGTGACGACATGCTTCTCCATCGTCTCGTTGACGTGCCGGATCATGGCGGCCAGCGTGCTCGACTTGCCAGATCCGGTGACCCCGGTGACGAGCACCATGCCGCGTTCCGCTTCGGCGATCCGCTCCAGGACCGGCGGAAGGAGAAGGTCGCCCACGCCGGGGACTTTGAACGGGATGACCCGCATCACGATCATGAAGCTCGAACGCTGGCGCAGCACGTTCACCCGGAACCGGCCGATTCCGGGCGCTCCCCACGAGCAATCGTAGTCCGTCATCTGGTCGATGCGCTCACGGATTTTCTCGTTGGAGATGAGTCGCATGGCAATGGCGCGGGTCTGCTCGGGAGTCAGGGCCTGCTTGGTCATGGCCACCAGCTTGCCGTTGATGCGCGCCCGAAAGACGTCGCCGGCCTTGATATGGAGATCCGACGCTCCACGATCGATGGCTGCCTTGATGATTTTCTCCATCAGTCAGTAACCTGCGTCCTTGTCTACGTGATTTCGCAGTGGTCGCGCGTCGCGATACCGATCCCAGTTGTCCAGAAACAGGTCCAGTTCACGGTTCCAGAACATGCGGGGAGAGACGGCCGCAACGTGAGGGGTAATCAGGGCGTTCGTGAGCGGCCAGAGCGGGCTTCCCGGCACCAGCGGCTCGTGCTGGAAGACGTCGAGGACGGCCCCGCGCAGCCGCCCGGCCGCCAGGCGCTCGGCCAGTGCACCTTCGTCGAGGAGCGCACCGCGAGCTACATTCACGACGATTGCGCCGGCAGGAAGGCAATCCATCCGGGCCGCCGAGAGGATCTGGCGGGTAAGGGGTGTGAGGGGCGTCGCCAGGACGAGGATGTCCGCCTCCGGCAGCTCGGCGTCCAGGTGCTCGACCGCGGCCACGCGGCCGAACCCCTCCGGCGTACCGAGCGCTGTCCGCCGGCGCACGCCGGTGCAGCGGCACCCGAACGCGGAGAGCCGCCTGGCCACGGCACCACCGATGCCGCCCGTTCCGATGATGAGGGCCCGGCACTCCGCCAGCTCGCGGACCTGGGAGTCGCTCTCCACGAAGGGGGCTTTGTTCCATTCTCCGCGCCGTTGCTGGGCGACAGCCGTGTCGAGGTTGCGCACGAAGAACAGCACTCCGCCCACGACGTGTTCGGCAATCGGGTCGCCCATCACGCCGGCGGAGTTGGTAACGGCCACCTCGCTGGCGAGCATGTCCGGGAACAGCAGACCGGAGACACCGGCGGCGGCGGAGTGCACCCACCTGAGCCGCGGGGCGGCGAGAAACAGCTCGCGGGCAACGCCGAATCCGAAGTAGACCTCGGCCTCGGGGATGGCGGCCATGACCTCCTCGGTGGGAGGATGGCCGCCGTCTCCGTGCGAGAGCGTTGGTGTCGTGGCGACGATAACGTCCCAATCGGGAGGCGCCGCCGCCCGCAGACGAGCCGCGCCCTCCGCCGGGAGGGCCCAGTTGCGCGACGTCGCAACCAGATCGACTACAAGGCGGTGCCGCCCGTTCATGTCAGCCCCATGCGCTCCCTGACACCGCCCATGGTCTCGGCGGCAACGGTGCGGGCTCGTGCAGCACCGTCGTTCAGCACCTCGCTCACGTATCCCGGTCTCGCGCTGATGTCGGCCGCGCGGGCGCGTATCGGTGCCAATTCTCGTTCCATTGAGTCGGCGAGGACGCGCTTGCAGTCGAGGCAGCCCCAGCCCGCACCGCGGCACTGGGCTGCCACGTGCGCCACCGTGGACTCGGGGCTGAACGCCTTGTGCAGATGGTAGATGTTGCAGACTTCGGGCTCGCCCGGATCGCTGCGGCGCACCCGTTTGGGGTCGGTGACCGCCGGACGCAGCTTGGCCCAAATCGAGTCAGGCGGCTCGACCAGGCCCACCGTGTTGCCCATCGACTTGGACATCTTGGCCGTGCCATCGAGCCCCACGATGCGCCTTGTCGGCGTTAGGCGCCCCTGCGGCTCGGGGAAGAACCGCTCGCCGTAGCGCAGATTCCACCGCCGGGCCACGTCGCGCGAGAGCTCGAGGTGCTGCAGCTGGTCTTCGCCAACCGGCACCGTGTCGGCCTTGTACAGGAGGATGTCGGCGGCCTGAAGCACCGGATAGCAGAGCAGACCCGCGCTCACGCTCTCCTGACGCGCGGCCTTCTCCTTGAACTGGGTCTGGCGCTCCAGCTCGCCCACCGGCGTGATCGTGTTGAAGATCCAGGCCAGCTCGGTATGTTCCGGAACGCGCGACTGCACGAAAACGGTCGCGCGTTCCGGATCGACCCCCGCCGCCAGCAGCGAGAGACCCATCTCGAGGGTGCGGGTGCGCAGTTCGTCGGGATGGGGGGCGCTGATGATCGCGTGATAGTCGACGATGCAGAGGAACGATTCGACTTCATGCTGCAGGCGCACCCAGTTCTTGACGGCGCCGAGATAGTTGCCGATGTGCAGCTCGCCGGAGGGCTGGATGCCGCTGAAGATCCGTGGCATCCGCGCAACTTACAGGGAGTGTGAATGCCGTCGCAACGATCGCCGAACGCACGCGCTACGGAGCTGCTCACGGTGTGCGTGCGGGCCGCCGAAGGGGCCGCCGCGCTGATCGCGGCCCGCGCCGGTGACGCGGCGACGTTGAACTGGCGGGCAAAGCAGCGCGCCGATTTCGTGACCGACGTGGATACTCAGGCGGAGGCGCAGATCCGGGAGGCGCTCGCCCGCGAAGTCCCCGGAGCGACGATTCTCGGCGAGGAACTGACGCCGGGCGCGCCCCTCGACACAGCAACTGTGTTTATCGTGGATCCGCTGGACGGTACCACGAATTTCCTGCACGGATATCCAGCCTACGCGGTTTCGATCGCGGCGCTCCTGGACGGAGAGCTGGCGGCGGGCGTTGTGCTGAACGTGGCTCGCGGGGAACTGTTCACCGCCACCTCCGGCGGTGGCGCGTTTCGGAATGGGGTGTCGGTGCGTGTCTCGGCCACCACGCAACCGGACCGGGCGCTGGTGGGAACGGGATTCCCCTTCAAGTCGCTCGACCAGCTGGACCGGTACCAGCGCCAGTTCGGACGGTTGCTGCGCGAAACGGCTGGAATCCGCCGCGCCGGGAGTGCGTCGCTCGACCTGGCAGACGTGGCCTGCGGCCGTTTCGACGCCTTCTGGGAGCTTCGGCTGGCCCCCTGGGACATCGCGGCCGGAATGCTGCTGGTGCGCGAGGCCGGAGGCGTCGTCACGGACCTCGAAGGGAATGACATCCCGCCCGCTCATACCGCAGTGGTGGCGAGCAACGGCACGCTCCAAAACTGGATGCTGCGTACGTTGCAGTAGGTCGTCGAGAGTACCTCTCGCTCCCGCCCGGCGCGGGACCCGCACGCTCAAGGGCGGCTGCAGGGTGGTCGGCGACGCGCTAGTTTCCGGCTCCGGCGGCGTATCGATGAACGGCAGGGCGAGGGTGTCCGGCTCGCCCGCAGTCCGGCGCTCGGGCTTGTGGAACGTCGAACTGCTCATTCTCTCCAGCTGACGGTATGAAACTCGTCGAGTGTGTCCCCAACTTCTCCGAAGGTCGCGACGCGAACGCGATCAGCGCCATCCGCGGTGCCATCGCGTCGGTCGAGGGCGTCGAAGTGCTCAACGTGTCGTCGGACACGTCGCACAACCGCACGGTCGTCACGTTCGTGGCGCCCCTGGAGCGCGCCGTGGACGCCGCGTTGGCCGGGATGAAGGAGGCCGCGACGCGCATCGATCTCACCACCCATCGGGGTGAGCACCCGCGCATCGGAGCCACCGACGTCGTCCCGTTCGTGCCACTGGAAGGTGCGACCATGGAGGATTGTGTCGCGCTGGCCCGGACGTTAGGCGCGCGGGTGGCGACCGAACTGGGCATTCCGGTCTATCTCTACGAGCGCGCGGCCACGCGCCCCGATCGGGTGAACCTGGCGGATGTGCGGCGCGGCGAGTTCGAGCTGCTGCGCACCGAGATCGCGACGAATCCGGCACGCCGCCCCGATTTCGGGGAGCCGCGCGTTCATCCCACCGCAGGAGCCACCGCGATCGGCGCCCGGCCGTTCCTGGTAGCGTTCAACGTGTACCTCGGACCGGAGTCGAACCTGGGTGTGGCACAGGAAGTCGCGAAGGCGGTGCGACACTCCTCGGGCGGCCTGCGCTACGTAAGGGCGTTGGCGCTGGAGGTGGACGGTCAGGCGCAGGTGTCGATGAATCTGGTGGATCTCGATGGGACGCCACTCCACCTGGCGTATGAGATGGTCCGCCTGGAGGCGTCGGCGCATGGGGTCACGCCCACCTGGAGCGAAATCGTCGGCCTGGTCCCGGAACGGGCGCTCTTCGACGCCGGCGCCCGGCACGTGCAGCTACGAGGTTTCGTCCCCGCGATGATTCTCGAGCGCCGGGTGCGCGAGGCGATCGCGGGCGGACAATCGCTCAGTGCATTCGTCGCGTCGGTGGCGGCGCCAACACCGGCTCCCGGCGGCGGGTCGGTTGCCGCCCATGCCGGGGCGCTTGGCGCTGCCCTGTCGCAGATGGTGGCGGGGCTCACGATCGGCAGGAAGAAGTACGCGGCGGTGGACGCCGAGATGCGCGAGCTGGCTCTTCGCGCGGCGGGGTTGGGCAACGAGCTCGCCGCGTTGGTGATCCGGGACGCCGGGGCCTACGACGCCGTCACGCGCGCGTATCGGCTGCCAAAGGAACCGGCCGCCGCCGCGGCGCTTCGCGAGCGCGCGATCGCCGATGCGCTGCTGGGTGCGGCGCAGGTGCCGCTGGAATCCGCTCGCGCGTGCGCGGCCGTCGCGGAGCTGGCGGCCACGGCGGCCACAAAGGGGAACCCCAACGCGGTCTCGGACGCGGCCGTCGCCGCCCTCCTGGCGGAGGCCGCGTGCCGGGGGGCCGCGTACAATGTGCGCATCAACATTTCGGCGATGTCCGATCCCGGGCCGGGTCAACCACTGGTGGAGGAGGCGCTCCAGTTGGTGGCGCGGGCAACGGCCGCCGCCCAGACGGCCTCACGCGCACTGGAGGCCGCTCTCACGCCCGGCGGCGCCGCGTGAGTCGCCACCGCTTCACCGGCCGCGCGCCCGACGCCAGGCCGTCCCGCGACGGGCCCAGTCGCCGTTAGGCAGCCCGGGTAAGGACGAGCGGGCCGCCGTCGGTGATCGCGACGGTATGCTCGAAGTGCGCGGAGCGCGATCCGTCGGCGGTGACCACGGTCCAGCGGTCGCGCAACGTGCGGGTGGCCGACCCACCCACGTTGACCATCGGTTCGATGGCGATCGTGAGTCCCGGCATGAGTCGGTCGCCCCGTTTGGGCGTACCGAAATTCGGCACCTGCGGATCGCCGTGGGGCTTGGAACCCACGTAGTGACCCACGAGGTCGGCGGCGGTGGTGTATCCCGCCTCCCGCACCACCGTCTGGATGGCGGCGCCGATGTCGCCGATGTGATTCCCGACCCGCGCCGCGTCGATCCCCGCATCCAGGGCCTGTTGCGTCACCGCGATCAGCCGCGCGGATTCAACGTCCACGTCTCCGACCGGCACGGTGATGGCCGAGTCGGTGAAGTAGCCCTGGTATTTCACGCCCACGTCGAGCTTGACCAGATCTCCGGGGCGCAGCACGCGTTTGGACGACGGGATGCCGTGCACGATCTCTTCGTTGATGGACGTGCACACGCTGGCAGGAAATCCGTACAGTCCCTTGAACGCCGGCACGGCGCCGGCATGGGAGCGGATGAACATTTCGGCGACCGCGTCGAGCTCCTTGGTCGAGACTCCGGCACGCACTTCCGCGCGCAGCAGCGTCAGGGTGTCGGCAAGAATGCGTCCGCCCCGCGCCATGATCTCCAGCTCCCGCTGCGACATGAGCGTGATCACCGTTCGAGCGCCTCGATGGCGCGTGTCAGCACGGCATCGGTGGTGCCGGTGGCGTCGATCGCGATGACGCGAATGCCGTGGCCCCGATACCAGGCGAGCACCGGCTCTGTCTGCTCCTTGTAGACAGCCAAGCGGTTCCTGATGGCGTCCGGCTCATCGTCCCGGCGCCGAAGCAGGCGACCGCCGCACTTGTCGCAGATGCTTCCCACCGCCCGTCCCGCGTAGGGAGTCTGGCACTGCGCGCACACCGTGCGCCCGCTCAGTCGCCTGACGATCTCCTCGTCGGCGACGTCGAACTGGAGGACCGCGTCGATACGGCGGCCGAGCTCGCGCAGCGCGCTACGCAACCCTTCGGCCTGCGGCAGGGTGCGCACCACGCCATCGAGAATGGCGCCGCGGGCTGCCTCCGGTGCCGCCAGGGACTCTTTCATGATGCCCAGGATGACATCGTCGGGAACGAGGTCGCCACGATCCATGGCTGCCTTCGCCGCCAGCCCCAGTGGCGTACCAGCCTGCACCGCGGCACGCAACAGGTCGCCGGTCGCGATCTGCGGAAGGCCGTATTGCGTGGCGAGGCGCTGGGCCTGCGTCCCTTTTCCCGCCCCGGGGGGCCCCACCAGAAGCACAATCACGCCCGAGCGTGGTCCGGGAGGCGCCGCCTGCCCCCACACCGGGACACGCGAAGCATCGTCGTCGGCGCGGCCGGTACGAGCACACGCGCCGTCACCCCGCGCGCCCGTCTCCTCCCGGTGCGGTGCGCCACATCTAGAAGCCGCCCGTCGGCGAACGGCCCCGGAACCGCACCCGCCCCTTCTTCATGAAGCCGTCGTATTTGCGCAGGAGAAGGTGCTGCTGCGTCTGGGCCAGGGTATCGAGCGCCACGCCGACCACGATCAGCAGCGACGTCCCGCCGAACCGGAACGGCACGTTAATCCAGCGCCCGATGATGATCGGCAGCAGGGCGATGAGGGTGAGGAAGATGGCGCCGGGGAGCGTGATCCGGGTGACCACCTGATCGATGTACTCCGCCGTTCTGGATCCCGGTTTCACGCCGGGGATGAAGCCGCCCTGCTTCTTCAGGTTCTCGGCCAGGTCGATCGGATTGAAGATGATCGACGTGTAGAAGTAGGTGAAGAACATGATCAGGACCGCCGACAGGCCGATGTACAGCCAGGTGCCCGGCTGGAAGAGCTCCGAGATGCGCTGCGCCGAGGCATTCTGGCTGAACTGCGCGACTGCCCCCGGTACCACGATCACCGACTGCGCGAACACGATCGGCATCACGCCCGACGAGTTGATGCGCAGTGGAATGAAGTTGCGCGCCGCTTCCCGCATTCGGCCCCGCGCCATGGTGCGCTGTGGTATCTGGATGAGCACGCGCCGCGCCGCCAGCGTCACTCCCACCACCGCGCCGACGACCGCCACCATGACGATCCCCAGGATGGCGAGGGAGAACGGCCCGATGGTGCCGGTGTTGACGAACTTGAACGTATCGACGATGCCCGGCCAGAATCGCTCGACGATGGAGAAGTAGATGATCAGGCTCGACCCGTTCCCGAGACCGCGCTCGGTGATCTGTTCGCCCAGCCACATCACGAAGATGGCGCCGCAGGTGAGAAACAGGACCATCTGGATCTTGAAGCCCATGCCGGGGCTGGCCACCGCGCCCGGCAGCGACGACGTGAAGAGCGCGAAGCCCCACGCCTGCACCACCGCAAGCGCCACGGTCATGTACCGGGTCCACTGCGTGAGTTTCTTCCGACCCTCTTCGTCCTTCTGCATCTTCTCGACCGTCGGAATCACCGCGCCGGCGATCTGCACGAAGATGGACGCCGAGATGTACGGCATGATCCCGAGCGCGAACACCGTGGCCCGGGAGAGGTTGCCGCCCACGAACAGGTCGTAGAGCCCGAGGAGCCCGCCTCCTCCCTGGTTGCGGAAGTAGTCGAGCATCGCCACCACGTCGACGCCCGGCGCCGTGATATGTGAACCCAGGCGATACAGCAGCAGGCACAGCGCCGTGAACTTGATCTTGTCCCACAGCTCCGGCGTGCGATAAATGTTCGCCAGGGCCGCGGCCGGATTCGGTTGCGCCATTTACTCCTCGATGCGGCCGCCGGCCGCCACGATCTTCTCACGGGCTCCGGCACTCACCTTCACCCCTCGCACCGTGATCGCCCGGCCAACGTCACCGTTGGCGAGGATCTTCGCCGGGCCCTTGCGCGGATTGAACAACCCGGCGCCCGCCAGGGCGTCAGGTGTCACCTCGGCGTCGGCTGGAAGCCTGGCAAGATCATCGAGACCCACGACCTGCATCTCCACCCGGAACGGGTTGGTGAATCCACGCTTGGGAATCCGGCGGGTGAACGGCATCTGGCCACCCTCGAAATGCGGCTTCCCGCCGCCCGGCCCGTGGTGCCCGGCGCGCGCCTTGATCCCCTTGTGGCCCTTCCCGGCCGTCTTTCCCGTGCCCGATCCCGGACCCCGTCCCAACCGCTTCCGATCGCGGCGCGAGCCCGGCGCGGGGCCCAGGTTGTGCAGTCCGATCTTTTCGCGCGTCGACACGCTCGTCACTCCTCGACGGGCGTCACCGTGACCAGGTGGCGCACCTTGTTGATCTGACCGCGCAACGCGGCCGAGTCCTGCTGAATGACCTCGTCCTGATGATGCCGGAGTCCCAGCGATTCCAGCGTCAGGCGGAGTCGCCGGGGATGTCCGATGCCGCTCCTCACCTGGCGAATCTTCACCTTGCCCCCGGTGGGCGGAACCGCCTTGGCCGTGGACTTTGGGCCGCGTGTGCGGTGCCAGACAAACGTTCTAGGCATGCGCCACTTCCTTTCCCCGCGCACGAGAACGGTACGGAATCGACGACGGATCCACCCCGCGCTCCCGTGCAATCTGATCGTGCGTCGTGAGCCGCTGCAGTCCATCGAACGTGGCCCGAACCAGGTTGTGCGGATTCGTCGAGCCAAGGCTCTTGGTGAGAATATCCGACACGCCGGCACACTCGAGCACCGCGCGGACCGCGCCGCCGGCGATCACGCCCGCACCGGGTGCAGCCGGCTTCATGAAGACCCGGCCGGCACCGTGATGCCCGATGATCTCGTGCGGGATGGTCGAGCCGGTGAGCGGCACCGACACCATATGGCGGCGGGCAGCCTCCACGGCCTTTCGCACGGCCTCCGACACTTCGTTCGCCTTCCCGGTGGAAAAACCCACCCTGCCTTTCCCATCGCCCACTGCGACGAGCGCGTTGAACGAGAACCGGCGCCCACCCTTCACGACCTTCGCCACCCGGTTGATCGCAATGACGTTTTCGAGGAGCTCGGACCCTTCCCGAGCCTGACCGTCACCACCCCGGCCGCCGCGACCACCATCGCGACCGCCACCACCAGGGCCGTCGCGACCACGTCCCGCGCCACCGCCGCTGCGCCCACCCCCGCGACCGCCTCGACCACCACCGCCACCACCCCGTCCACCTCCACGTCCTCCCCCACCACCACGCCTCGGCTCGGTGGGAGCAGCTGCTGCCGTCGTCTCGCCGCCTTCCTCTTTTTCAGCCATGTCAGAACTCCAGTCCGCCCTCTCGGGCGCCGTCGGCCAGTGCTTTTACCCGGCCGTGATAGCGATACCCGCCACGATCGAACACGATTCGCGACACGCCCGTTTGTTTGGCCAGCTCGGCGAGGCGCTTGCCCACTTCTCCCGCGCGCTGCGTCTTCGAACCATCGATGCCGCCGTCGGTCACGGTGAGCAGCGTACGTCGCGCCCCATCATCGACCAGCTGCGCCGAGATGTGCTTCAGTGAGCGAAAGACCACCAGTCGCGGACGCTCGCCCGTGCCACCTACCCGTTTGCGCACGCGAAGGTGACGCCGAAGGCGGCGCTCGCTCTTTGTTTTCGGAATCCCGCTCCTCATGCCTTGGCTCCCGTCTTGCCGGCTTTGCGCCGGATGATTTCGCCGGCGTACTTGATGCCCTTCCCCTTGTAGGGTTCGGGCGGCCGAAGGGACCGGATCTCGGCCGCCACCTGCCCCACCACCTCCTTGTCCGCCCCCTCCACCGTCACCTGGGTCGGCTGCGGCGCGGTGAGCTTGATGCCCGGCGGCGCCTTCACTTCAATGGTATGCGAGTATCCCAGGGAAAACAGCAGCCCGGCGGGCCGCACTTCCGCCTTGTAGCCGACACCGGTGATCTCGAGCTGGCGCACATAGCCCTTCGCCACCCCTTCGATCATGTTCGCGGCCAGCGCCCGTGTGAGCCCATGTATGGCCTTGTGGTGCGGCTCGTCGGACGGCCGCCCCACCTTCAGTACGCTGTTGTCCACCGCGAGCGTCAGCTCGGGGTGAAAGGTCCGCTTGAGTTCACCCTTCGGCCCTTTCACCGTCAGCGTAGTGCCGTCGATCGCGACGGTAACTCCCTAGGGCACAGGCATCGGCTTGTATCCAACGCGGGACATCGCTCATTCCTCCTACCAGACGAAGGCGAGCAACTCGCCGCCGGTGTGAGCACGTCGTGCCTGTGAATCCGACATGAGACCCTGCGACGTGCTCAGTATCGCCATGCCCAGTCCGTTCCGCACGCGCGGGATTTCGGCGACACCCACGTATTTGCGGAGCCCAGGTGACGACACGCGCTTCAACTGGCGGATGACCGGCTGCCCGCCGGCGTACCGCAGTATCACCCGCAGTATCCGATGTCCGTTCTCCGATGTCGAGCACGCGAAAGTCCTGAATGAAGTTGGTTTCCTTCAGGATGCGGGCGATCTCCACCTTCATCTTCGACGCTGGCATGTCCACGCGACGATGTTTCGATCCGCACGCATTGCGGATGCGCGTGAGCATGTCGGCGATGGGATCGGTCATTGTCATGCGGAATTTCGCTCCTCTCGTTTCCGGATGGACGTGGAGGAAGCGAGTCCGTAAGTCAACGGAACACGGCAATCCGGGCCGGCCGCGATGGGTACGGGCTCCAGGGTGGCGGTACGGGGCTACCATGAGGCCTTGCGCACCCCAGGCAGCAGGCCGTTCAGGGCCATGTCGCGCAGGGCGATGCGCGAGAGCCCGAAGTAGCCTTCGAATCCACGCGGCCTGCCGCTCATGGAGCAGCGGTTGCGGATGCGGATCCTCGCGGAATTGCGCGGCAGCTTGCGCAACCGGCGGTACGCCTCGGCGCGTTCCTCGGGAGTGGTCCTCGGGTTCTTGATGGTCGTCACGAGCTCGCGACGGCGGGTGGCATACTTCGCCACCAGTTTCTTCCGCCGTTCGTTGCGCATGATTGCGGATGTCTTGGCCATGACTCTTGCGACGGTGGATGGTCGCTGGTGGACAGCGGCGCGGCGCCGGGTCGACAGGCCGAATACGCGTTTCCCCTTCACGCGCTCTTCGCCTCGGAAGGGCATGCCGAGCTCCCGGAAGAGGGCGAGCGCCTGATCGTCGCGCGACGCGGAGGTGACGATCGTGACGTCCATGCCGTGCACCTGATCGATCAGGTCGTAGTTGATTTCCGGGAAGATCGTCTGCTCGCGGATGCCCACGGAGTAGTTGCCGCGCCCGTCGAACGAGCGCGTGCTGAGCCCGCGGAAGTCGCGGATGCGCGGCACGGTCGCATTGATGAAGCGATCGAGAAACTCCCACATCCGTGCGCCACGCAGCGTCACGGCGGCGCCGATCTCCTGGCCCTGGCGGAGCCCGAAGTTGGAAATCGACTTCTTCGCGCGGCGGCGCACGGGTCGCTGCCCGGTGATGATCGCGAGCTCATCGACCACGGAGTCGAGCATCTTGGGCTGCTTGATGGCTTCACCGAGTCCCACGTTGATCACGATCTTCTCGAGCCCCGGGATCTCGTGGGCGTTGGTGAAGGAAAACTGTTCCATCAGTTTGGGCCGCACCGACGTGCGATAGAGCTCGCGCAGGCGCGGCGGCGGCACCGGGAGATCGCGACCCGGATGCGGCCCCTTGCCGAGCATCGACTTTCGCTCGCCATCGCCCCGCGCGCGGCCGCTCCCACCCTTGCGGCCCGCCCTTCGGCGCTCCGCCCTTCGCGCCTGGCGCCTTCTTCTTCTCTTTCTCTTCCTTTTCAGCCATGGTCCTCTCGGCCTCGCTCAGCGGGTCCGCGGAATCGCGTCACCGCTCTTGGCACTGATGCGCTCCTTGGTCCCGTCGGAGTCGATGCGGCGGCGCACGCGCGTCGGCGCACCGCTCTTGGGATCGAGCAGCATGACGTTCGAATGGTGGACCGGCGCGGGCATGTCGATGATGGCGCTCTCTTCTTCCGCGCGGCGCGCCTTGCGATGGCGCTTCACGATGTTCACGCCTTCCACGGTGACCCGCCCCGACTTGGGGTAGACATGGAGCACCTTCCCTTCCTTGCCCTTGTCTTCGCCCCGCATGATGCGCACGGTGTCGCCCTTTGTGATGGGTTGCCGCACGCGTTCGGCGTTGCGCTCGTGACGGCTGGCATAGCTCGCCCGCTCGGAGCGGCGGTGTTTCAGCACGCGCATGCTACAAGACCTCCGGCGCCAGGGACACGATCTTCATGTACTTCTTCTCGCGGAGTTCGCGCGCCACGGGACCGAAGATGCGCGTCGCCTTGGGTTCGCCCTGTTCGTTGATGATGACCACCGCGTTCTCATCGAAGCGGATGTAGCTACCGTCCTTTCGGCGGGTCTCCTTGGCCGTGCGCACCACGACGGCGCGCGCCACCTCGGACTTCTTCACCGTGCCGTTGGGCAGCGCGTCCTTGACGGCCACGATGACCTGATCACCGAGACCGGCGTACCGGCGTCTCGAACCACCGAGCACGCGGATCACGAGCGCGCGTTTGGCGCCCGAATTGTCCGCCACCTTGACTATCGATTCCTGCTGGATCATTGCGCCGTCTCCCTACTGCGCCCGTTCGACGATCTCGACGACGCGCCACCGCTTGTCCTTCGAAAGCGGTCGCGTCTCCATGATGCGGACCTTGTCGCCGGTCTTCGCGGCGTTTGCTTCGTCGTGCGCTTTCACCGTGCCGCTGCGCGTCACCATCTTGCCGTATCGCGCGTGCGCGACCCGCCGGTCGATGCGCACCACCACCGTCTTCTGCATCTTGTCGCTCACCACCACGCCTGTGCGCACTTTGCGCGCCCCGCGCGAAGTGGACTGCGAGTTGTTCGTCGTATCCGCCATGTGTGCCGCCGCTCCTCTAGCGCTGGGATGCCTGCAGTGCGCGCTCACGCAGCACCGTCCTGAGCCGCGCGATGTCCCGCCGGATCACCCGCAGTCGCAACGGCGACTCGAGCGGTTCGGTAGCGCTCCGGAACCGGAGCCGGAACCGTTCTTCTTCCAACTCCGCCACCCGCGCGCGGAGATCCTCGTCCGTCATCTCGCGCATTTCCTCAGCCAGCATTGGTACGTGCCTCCTCGCGCGCGATGAATCGCGACCGCACGGAAATCTTCGCCGCCGCGAGCGCCATCGCCTTCTCCGCGATGTCGCGCGTCACGCCTTCCAGCTCAAAGAGGATGCGCCCCGGTTTCACCACGGCCACCCACCCCTCGGGTGAGCCCTTGCCCTTCCCCATACGCGTCTCGGCCGGCTTCTTCGTGATGGGTTTGTCGGGGAAAATCCGGATCCACACCTTCCCGCCCCGCTTGATGTGCCGCGTGAGCGCCACGCGCGCGGCCTCGATCTGCCGGTTGGAAATCCACCCCGGCTCGAGCGCCTGCAGCCCGTAGTGCCCGAAGGAGATCTCCGCGCCTCGCGACGCGATCCCCTTCATGCGGCCTTTGAACATCTTCCGGAACTTGACTCGTTTGGGACTCAGCATTGGGAAGTCAAATAGACGGTGGACAGTGGATGGTGGACCGCCGCAGCGATGGACCGTGCCGACGCGCGCGCCGCCCGTCTGCCATCTGCCTTCACGACCCCGTCTGTACGTTTTGCCTCTGCGATCCTCCACGACCTCGCCGCGGAAGATCCACACCTTCACTCCGATGGTGCCGAACGTCGTCTTCGCGGTGGAGGTGGCGTAGTCGATGTCGGCGCGCAGCGTATGCAGCGGCACGCGACCTTCGTGATAGCCTTCCACGCGCGCGATTTCCGCGCCGCCCAGCCGCCCGCCGCACTTGATCTTGATGCCCTGGGCGCCCATGCGCATCGCGCTCTGCACGGCGCGCTTCATCGCGCGCCGGAAGGAAATGCGCTGCGAGAGCTGATTCGCCACATTGTCCGCCACGAGCTGCGAATCGAGTTCCGGACGCTTGATCTCCTCGACATTGATGCCCACTTCCTTGCCGGTGAGCTGCGCCAGTTCATCGCGCAGCTTGTCCACTTCCGCGCCCTTCTTGCCGATGACCACACCGGGACGGCCCGTGTGAATCGTCACCACGACCTTCCCGGGCTTGCGCTCGATATGGATATCGGAGATCGCCGCGTGGCCCAGCCGCGTCTTCAGGTATTTGCGCAACAGGTCGTCTTCGCGGACCAGCTGCGGATAGTCGTGGCGGGCGAACCAGCGCGAGCGCCACTGCTTCGTGATGCCCAGGCGGAATCCGATCGGATTGGTCTTCTGTCCCATTAGCGTCCTTCCCTCTCGGCCACGATGATCTCGACGTGGCTGGTCCGCTTGTGAATCGGCGTGGCGCGCCCCATGGCGGCCGGCATGAAGCGCTTCAGCTTCGGTCCCTCGTTGATCACCGCGTGCTTCACGAACAGCGTGTCGACGTCCAGCGGCTCGCTGGCGTCGCGCGCCTGCCGCTCGGCATTTGCCACGGCGGACTGCAGCACCTTCGCGATCTGCATCGCGGCGTGCTTCTTGGAGAACTTGAGCAGCGCCAGGGCCTCATTGACGTCCTTGCCCCGGATCTGATCGATGACCAGCCGCATCTTGTAGGGCGACTGGCGCGTGGTGCGTTGCAGCGCACGGGCTTCGGTGGCCATGTGTTACCGCCCTCCTCGCGCACCGGGCGCGGGAGCGGCGGCGGGCGCGGCAACCGGCGCGGCGCCTGCCGGTGCCGGCGCTCGCTTGTCCATGGACCGGTTGCCCGAATGTCCCCGGAAGAGCCGCGTGGGCGCAAACTCGCCCAGCTTGTGACCCACCATGTTCTCGGTGACATACACCGGGATGAACTTGTTCCCGTTATGCACCGCGAAGGTGTGTCCCACGAAATCGGGGAGCACCGTGCTGGCGCGCGACCAGGTCTTGACCACGCGCTTTTCGTTGCGCGCGTTCATGCCCTGCACCCGCTTCAGCAGGCTCTCCTGCACGAATGGCCCTTTTTGACTGAACGTGCCATGATCAGATCGTCACCCTTGAAATTCCCGCCTCATGCGGCAACCCGCGTGCCCGGGCGCCGGCCGGACAGGCCGCGCCACCCGGACCCGCGCGACGGTTCCGCTAGAATCCGCTCACCGTCGCTTTCCCGCGCTTCCGGCCGCGCACCATGAGCTTCTGCGACGGCTTCTTGAGATTCCTCGTCTTCACGCCTTCCGGCTTGCCCCACGGGCTCACCACGTTGCGGCCGCCCGTGTGCGGCCGCCGTGCGGATGATCCACCGGGTTCATCACTTCGCCCCGCACCTTCGGCCGGCGGCCGAGCCAGCGCGACTTGCCCGCCTTGCCCCATGACAGGAGTTCGTGTTCCGCGTTCCCCACCACGCCGATGGTCGCCAGGCAGCGCTGGTTCACGCGGCGCATCTCGCTGGAGCCCATGCGGAGCGTGACATGATCCCCCTCGCGCGCGATGACCTCGGCGGACATCCCCGCGGCGCGCGCCATCTGCCCGCCGCGTCCCGGCACGAGCTCGATGTTGTGCACGAACGTGCCTAACGGCACCTCACGCAGCGGCACGGTGTTCCCCAGCCGGATGTCGGCGCCCGGACCGGAGACGACGGAGTCGCCGACCGAGAGCCCCTTGGGATGCAGAATGTAGCGACGCTCGCCATCGGCGTATTCCACGAGCGCGATCCGCGCCGAACGGTTGGGATCGTACTCGATCTCCCGCACGGTCGCGACCATACCGAACTTGTCGCGCCGGAAATCGATGCGCCGGTATTTCCGCTTGTGCCCTCCGCCACGACGCCGCACGGCGATATGCCCGTGGTTGTCGCGGCCGCCGGACTTGTGCAGCGGTTCCACCAGCGATTTCTCGGGCGTGCTCCGCGTGATCTCGGCGAAATCGGACACCGAGCGGAACCGCGTCCCCTTGGTGATCGGCTTGAATTGTCGAATTCCCATTCTGCGTCAGCCCTCGAAGATCTCGATCTTGTCGCCCTCGCGGAGCGTCACGATCGCCTTTTTCCAGTGCGGCCGGCGTCCCGGCGCCCCGTCCCACCCGCCGCGTCTTTCCCCGCACGTTCATCGTCCATACCTCGTCACTTTCACGCCAAACAGCGCCTCGATGGCCTGGCGGATTGCCGGCTTCGATGCGTCGGACGCCACCTCGAACGTGTACTCACCGCGCCCCTGGTACGAGGCGGAGGTCTGTTCGGTGACGAGGGGCGCACGATGGTGCGATGCAAGGTCGCCATGGATTACTTCCCCTTCTTCTTCTTGGGCGCGGGCTTGCGCGCCTTCCGGTTTCGACGCGGTCTTCCGCGCGGCCGGCTTCGCGGAACGGCTCCTGGCGGCCGGCTTCGCGGCCGCCTTTTTCGCGGCGCCGGCCGGCGCTCTTCTTTTTCTTCTTCGCCGCGGGCGCCTCGGCGGGTGCAGCCGCCGCCTTTCCTTGCGCGCCGGAAGCGTCCTTTTCGGCCACGGGCTCCAGGGCGTATCCCAGCGCGCTGCTCTCGATGAGCACCACGTCGGACCACAGCACGTGGTACGTGGAAGCCTCGGCGTACGGCATCACCTGCACGTTAGGCAGGTTCCGACCGCTCAGATACACGGTGGCGTTCAGGCCGTCCGTGAGCACCAGCGCCTTCTGCCCCGCCACACCGAGCCGGTCGAGCAGCGACACGAGGGTCCGGGTACGCGGCGCCTCGTAGGTGAACCGGTCGATCACGAAAATCGCCTCTTCCCGGGCACGGGCGTTGAGCGCGCTCTTCCGCGCCAGCGCGCGCATCTTCCGCGGGATCCGTTCGTCATAGTCTTTCGGCAACGGGCCGAAGACCGTACCGCCCCCGGGCCAGAGCGGCGACCGGATGGACCCCTGGCGGGCCCGTCCCGTGCCCTTCTGTCGCCAGGGCTTCTGGTTGCCACCGATCACGAAGCCGCGCGTTTTTGTGGACGCGTTCCCCTCGCGCTGATTGGTGAGATACGCTTTTACCGCCCGGTGCATCACCGGCACGTTGACCGTGCCGTCGAACACCGTGGCGGGCAGGCGACGCTTCGCGAGCCGTGCCTACCGACGTGAACGCGCTGGCCCGAACGTTTTCGGCTCGGCCATCGGCTTGTCCCTGCTTCCGCACGATCACGATACCGTTCGTTGGACCGGCCACCGCCCCGCGGAAATAGAGGAGATTCCGCTCGGCATCGACCTTTTCCACCCGCAGATTGATCTGCGTGTGCCGCGCCGCGCCATCGTGCCCCGGCATTTTCTTCCCCTTGATCACGCGCGACGGATCGGTCCCCGGACTGATGGAGCCCGGCTTCCGGTGACGCGTGTTCCCGTGGGTGTTGGGTCCCCCGCGGAACCCGTGCCGCTTCACCACCCCCTGGAAGCCGCGCCCCTTCGACGTGCCGGTCACCCTCACGTGTTCACCCACGCAAACATCGACACGTCGCTGTGGTCCCCCGCCTTGTACGCGGCCCTTCCTTACCGGCGGGGCGTCATCGAGTCGGAACGCCCGCGCGACGCGCGGCGGCGGCTCCACCCCGGCCTGCGAGGCGTGTCCGATGGCCGCCTTCGTCGCACGACGCCCTCGTGGCGTTCGCTCGCCCTTCTCCGAGGCGCGCGCGAGACGCTGCGCGCCGTAGCCGAGTTCCACGGCCACGTATCCCGGCTTCGTCTGCTCGCCCGAGAGCACCTTCATCACCGGATTGGCGCGGCCTCCACCACCGTGCAGGGCACCTGCTGCCCCTGCTCGGTGAAGATCTGCGTCATCCCGACCTTTCGGCCTATCAGTCCAATCATGTCCGCGTCTCTGCGGTCATCGCGGGGGGTACGGGTCCGCTCGGGCAGCGCAGTCCCTCACCGGCGCGCCGTCCGCGGCGGCCCGCCCTCATTCGACCTTGATCTCCACGTCCACGCCGGCCGGCAGATCCAGCTTGGTCAGCGCATCGACCGTCGCGCACGCGAGTCGAGAATGTAGATGACTCGCTTGTGCGTCTTCAGCTCGAACTGCTCGCGCGACTTCTTGTCCACGTGCGGCGAACGCAGCACCGTCCACCGTCGGGTCTTCGTCGGCAACGGAATCGGCCCTGAAAACTGCGCCCCCGTCTTTTCCGCGGTACGCACGATGTCCGCGGCCGCCTGATCGATGACCGCGTGATCGAAGGCTTTGAACCGAATTCGAATTCTTCCTGGCATGCTCGATATCTCGAGACGAGAACGGAGACAGCGTCCTGGTCTGTCCTGATTCGCCCATCGCTACAGCAGGATCTTCGTGACCACGCCCGCGCCCACCGTCCGGCCCCCCTCACGAATCGCGAACCGCAGCCCCTCTTCCATCGCGATCGGCGAGATGAGTTCGATCTGCATCTGGATGTTGTCGCCCGGCATGACCATTTCCGTGCCCCCGGGGAGCTGAATCGACCCCGTCACGTCGGTGGTACGGAAATAGAACTGGGGACGATAGCCGTTGAAGAACGGTGTGTGTCTTCCGCCCTCTTCCTTCGTAAGGACGTACACCTCGGCGTCGAACTTCGTGTGCGGCGTGATGGAACCCGGCTTGGCCAGCACCATCCCGCGCTCGATTTCCTGCTTGTCGACGCCGCGCAGCAACAGACCGACGTCGTCGCCCGCCTGCCCTTCCTCGAGCACCTTCCGGAACGTCTCCACCCCGGTGACCACCGTCTTCTTTTCCGCGCCGAAGCCCACGAGCTGCACTTCCTCGCCCGCCTTGATCTTGCCGCGATCGATTCGCCCCGTGGCAACAGTACCGCGCCCGGTGATCGTGAACACGTCTTCGACCGGCATCAGGAACGGCTTGTCGCTCTCGCGCTTGGGTTCGGGGATGAAGGAGTCGATGGCGCCGTCGAGCTCTTCGATCTTGGCCACCCACTCGGCCTCGCCCTGCAGCGCCTTCATCGCCGAGCCACGGACTACTGGCGTGTCGTCCCCCGGGAACTGGTACTGGTTGAGCAGCTCGCGCACCTCGAGTTCCACCAGATCGAGCAGTTCCGCATCGTCGACCAGGTCGCACTTGTTGAGGAAGACGACGATCGACGGCACGTTGACCTGACGGGCCAGCAGGATGTGCTCCCGCGTCTGCGGCATCGGGCCGTCGAGGGCGCTCACCACGAGGATCGCGCCATCCATCTGCGCCGCCCCGGTAATCATGTTCTTCACGTAGTCGGCGTGACCCGGGCAATCGACGTGCGCGTAGTGTCGCTTCTCGGTCTCGTACTCCACGTGCGAGGTCGCGATCGTGAGGATCTTGGTCGAGTCGCGCCGCCCCTGCGACTCCGAGGCCTTGGCGACTTCATCGAGCTGACGTATTTCGTGCCCCACCCCTTGTCCGCCGACACCTTGGTCAGCGCGGCTGTGAGGGTCGTCTTGCCGTGGTCGACGTGACCGATCGTGCCGACGTTTACGTGCGGCTTCGTCCGCTCGAACTTTGCCTTTGCCATTGGAACAGATCCCGTGAGAGTGAACGCCCGAACCTATGACTTGCGTCTCGCCTACAATCTCTTCCGCCCTGCTCTTCGGTACTTCCTCGTAATGCGACCCTCGATCGAGTACACCGCGCGTCCCTGGGTCATTGACCGCAAACGCGTCGAGTACCCGAACATCTCCGCCAACGGCACGGTCGCGGCAATGACCTGCGCTTCACCGCGCTGCATCATGCCGCCAATCCTCCCGCGGCGTGCGGCCAGGTCGCCGAGCACGTCGCCCGTGTACGGCTCGGGACTGATGATCTCCACCTTCATCATCGGCTCGAGCAGCACCGGACCGGCGCGCCGCGCCGCCTCCTTGAAGGCCATCGACCCGGCGATCTTGAAGGCCATCTCGCTCGAATCCACCTCGTGGTACGATCCGTCGGTGAGTTCCACCCTGATATCCACCATCGGATAGCCGGCCAGCACGCCGTTTTCCAGCGCCTCCTTGATCCCCTGCTCCACCGGACCGATGTACTCCCGGGGCACCGAGCCGCCAACCACGCGGTCCTCGAAATGAAAGCCCTGGCCCGACTCGGTCGGCTCGACGTTGATCACCACGTGGCCGTACTGCCCTCGCCCGCCCGACTGGCGGATGAACTTCCCCTCCACCTTTTCGACCCGCTTGCGGAGTGTTTCGCGATAGGCCACCTGCGGCCGGCCCACGTTTGCGTCGACCTTGAACTCCCGCAGCATGCGATCGACGATGATCTCCAGATGCAGTTCGCCCATCCCCGAGATGATCGTCTGGCCGGTTTCCACGTCGGTATGGACACGGAACGTCGGGTCTTCCTCGGCCAGCTTGTTCAACGCGATCGACAGCTTGTCCTGGTCGGCCTTGGTCTTCGGGCTCGATCGCGACGTCGATCACGGGCGCGGGAAATTTCATCGCCTCCAGAATGATCGGACGGTCATCGTCGCACAGTGTATCGCCGGTCCGCGTGTCCTTGAGCCCGATCGCGGCGGCGATATCACCGGCGCGGACCTCGCCGATCTCGTCACGCTTGTTGGCATGCATCTGCAACAGACGCCCGACCCGTTCTCTCTTGTCCTTGGTGGAGTTGTAGACGTAAGAGCCCGCTCTTCAGCACCCCCGAGTACACGCGGAAGAAAGTCAGTTTTCCGACGAACGGGTCGGTGGCGATCTTGAAGGCCAGCGCCGCAAAGGGCGCGTCGTCGGTCACCGGACGCTCTTCGAACGTCTCGTCGTGATGTGGCAGGTGTCCGTTGATGGCGGGCACGTCCACCGGTGCCGGCATGAAGTCGATCACCGCGTCGAGCAGTGCCTGGACCCCCTTGTTCTTGAACGAGGCCCCGCACAGCACCGGCACGAATTGCATCGCCACGGTCGCCCGACGAACGGCGCGGCGGACCTCGTCCGGCGTCAGCTCGCCCCCGTGGAGATACTTGTCCAGCAACTCCTCGTCGTGCTCCACCGCGGCTTCGATGAGCTCGTGCCGCGCCTGCTCCATCCGGTCCCGGAATACCGGCGCGACCTCGACGACGTCGAATGTCCTGCCGAGCGATTCGCCGTGAAAGATGTATTCCTTGCGCTCGATGATGTCGATGTGCCCCGTGAACAGCTCGCCCGATCCGACGGGAAGCTGAATGGGATACGCCTTCTTCGTGAGTCGATCGCGAATCATCTCGACGCAGCGGTCGAAGTTCGCACCCACCCGGTCCATCGTTCTTGGTGAAGATCAGACGTGGTACCCGGTAGCGATCGGCCTTGTCCCAGACTGTTTCGGTTTGCGGCTCCACCCCGGCCACCGAATCGAGCAACGCCACCGCACCGTCCAGCACCCGCAGCGACCGCTCCACTTCGACCGTGAAGTCGACGTACCACCCGGCGTGTCGATGATGTTGATGCGGTACTCCGGACCGCTTCCGTTTTCAGTACCGGTTCCATGCCGCCGCCAGAAGCAGGTCGTGGCCGCAGACGTGATGGTGATGCCCCGCTCCTGTTCCTGCTCCATCCAGTCCATGGTGGCGGCACCGTCATGGACCTCCCCCATCTTGTACGACTTGCCCGTGTAGTAGAGAATGCGCTCGGTCGTAGTCGTCTTCCCGGCATCGATGTGCGCCATGATGCCGATGTTGCGATACAGGTCGAGCGGTGTTGTACGTGGCATGAGTCTGGTTGAGTCGTGCGCCAAAAAATCGCCGTCAGGCGCCGCGAGCCGGATCGGTGCCGATGTGGTCGGAGCCTGGCGTCCCACGGGCCCGCGCTGCGAGTGCAGCTGTCAATTGTCCGTCCGCGATCCCGTGGCGACTGCGGCGTTCGCTCAATTGGGGTCCGACCGCCAGCGACGGGCTCCGCATCCACCGCCGCTTCGGACATTCTCGCATCGACGCCGCGTGGCGCCGCCACGAAAAACGCGGGTGGACCAGGCGCTCCTTTTGGCAGGAGCCGGTGTCCATCCGCCCTCGCCGGGTGCACCCGCTAAAGCGGATGGGGACCCACGGCGCGCCGAGTGAGCGACCTC
>CAWAGQ010000003.1:0-382035 GCA_963781585.1 uncultured Gemmatimonadaceae bacterium | reverse complement strand
GTCCTTCCGAACCGAGGCGGTTCATGAAGCGCCCCGTTACCCTTGCGATCAACGGTGCCAGGCACGCGCTCGACGTGGAGCCGCGGACCTCGCTTGCCCAGGTACTCCGCGACGATCTCAACCTGACCGGCACCCACGTGGGGTGTGATACCTCCCAGTGCGGAGCGTGCACGGTCCTGCTCGACGGGCGGGCGGTGAAGAGCTGCTCGGTCCTGGCGGTACAGGCCGAGGGCCGCCGTGTCACGACGATCGAGGGACTGGCGTCGAACGGCCGCTATCACCCCCTGCAGCAGGCATTCTGGGAGAAGCACGGCCTCCAGTGCGGTTTCTGCACGCCCGGTGTGATCATGGCCGCCGTGGATCTTCTCCAGCGCGATCCACATCCCACCGAACAAGCCATCCGTCACGGCATCGAGGGCAACATCTGCCGCTGCACCGGCTACCAGAATATCGTGGCCGCCATCCAGGCGGCCGCGGCCGCCGTGAGTGACGATCCGGCCCCATCCACTGCCTAACGTCCGACGACAATGGCCACACTCTTCGGATCCGGTATCAAGCGGCGGGAGGACCCGCGCCTGGTCACCGGCCGCGGCACCTACACCGACGACGTCAAACTGCCCGGCCTCGTCTATCTCGCGATTCTGCGAAGCACCCATGCCCACGCGCGCCTGAAGCGGGTGGACACCCGCCGCGCCAGCAAGGCCCCGGGCGTCCTGGCGGTCTACACCGGTGCCGATCTGCGCGACCGCGTGAACGCGGTGCCGTGCGCCTGGAACGTGCCCGGGTGCGATCTCAAGGTCCCGCCTCATCCCCTGCTCGCCGCCGACCGCGTGCGATACGTCGGCGACGGCGTGGCGATGGTCGTGGGCGAAACACGCGCCGCCGCGCGAGACGCCATCGATCTCATCGACGTCGACTACGAACCACTCGACGCCGTGGTCGATCCCGAACGGGCCACCGCGAAAAGCGCTCCACGCCTGCATCCCGAGGTGCCGGGGAACGTGGCGTTTACGTGGAAGGTTGCCGGCGGCGACGCCGCCAGGGCTTTCGCGGAAGCGCCGGTCACGGTCTCGCTGCGCATCCACCAGCCGCGCCTCCAGCCCACCGCCATGGAGCCGCGGGCGGCGGTCGCCAGCTGGAACGAGGCCACCCAACAGCTCACGCTGTGGGCTACCAGCCAGAATCCGCACATTCATCGCTTCCTCTGCTCGGTGATGCTCCGCGTCCCCGAGCATCGCGTTCGGGTCATCTCGCCCGACGTCGGAGGCGGATTCGGCAGCAAGATCCCGGCATACGCCGATGAAGCCCTCACCGCGTTCGCGGCGATGGATCTGAAGCGGCCCGTGAAGTGGACCGAGGATCGGTCGGAGAACTACAAAGCGACAATCCACGGGCGCGATCACGTGGAATACGTGGACCTCTGCGGCACGCGCGACGGGCACGTCACCGGACTCCGCACCAGGGTGTACGCGGGGCTGGGCGCCTACGCGTCCACCGCCGGACCGGGTATTCCAACCATCCTGCATGGCCTCATGTACTCGGGGCCGTACATGATCCCGAACATCGACGGCACGGTGTACGGCGTGTACACCACGACCACCCCGGTCGACGCCTATCGCGGGGCGGGAAGGCCCGAGGCCACCTACCTGCTCGAGCGGCTGATGGATTCGTATGCGCGCGAGATCGGCATGGATCCGGTCGAAGTGCGCCGCCGCAATCTGATCCCCAAGGACCGCTTCCCGTACACGGTGGCCACCGGGATCACCTACGATTCCGGAAACTACCAGGGTGCCCTCGACAAGGCGCTCGCCGCGATCGACTACAAGGGCTTCCGGGCGGAACAGAAGCGGGCACGGTCGAAGAAGAACGGCCGGCATCTTGGAATCGGCGTCACGACCTATTGCGAGATCTGCGGCCTCGGGCCTTCGCAGGTCGCCGGTGCCGTGGGATTCGGCGGCGGGCTGTACGACAGCGCCTTGCTGCGCGTGTACCCGACCGGCGTGATTCGCGTCTACATCGGCGGCAAGCCGCACGGTCAGGGAGAAGAAACCACCTTTGCGCAGATCGTCGCCGACCAGCTCGGCGTGCCGATCGAGAACGTCGAGATCGTGGCCGGCGACACCGAGACCACGCCTCAGGGATGGGGCACCTACGGAAGCCGCACGACGGCCGTATGCGGCAGCGCCGTCCATCTCGCGGCCCAGCGGGTGCGTGAGAAGGCCCGGAAGATTGCCGCGCATCTGCTCGAGGCCAACGAGGATGATCTCGAGTGGAAGGATGGCGCGTTCGTGGTGAAGGGGTCGCCGGACCAGAAGAAGAGCTTCGGCGAATGCGCCCTCATGGCGAACGTCGCATGGAACCTGCCGGCCGGAATGGAGCCGGGGCTCGAAGCGAGCGCGTTCTTCGACCCCAGCAATTTCGTATACCCGTTCGGCACCCACATCTGCACTGTCGAAGTCGACGCCGAGACCGGCCAGGTTTCCATCTTGCGTTACGTGGCGGTGGATGACTGCGGTCCCCAGATCAACCCGATGATCGTCGAGGGCCAGGTGCACGGCGGCGTGGTGCAGGGAATCGGTGAAGCGCTGCAGGAACGCGCCGTGTACGACGAGGATGGGCAGCTCCTCACCGCCACCATGATGGACTACGCGGTCCCGAAGGCCTCGCAGATGCCCTCCATGGAGGTCCTGCACACGGTGACGCCCTCTCCTGTGAACCCGTTAGGCGTGAAAGGCATCGGTGAGACCGGGACCATTGCCTCCGTGCCAACCGTCGTGAACGCCGTCATCGACGCGCTCGCGCCGCTCGGCATCGGGCACATCGACAAGCCGCTCACGCCGTCGCGCGTCTGGGCGGCGATCCAGGAAGCGCGAGCCGGCGGAGGTGCGCGATGATCCCGGCCGCCTTCGACTACGTGCGCGCCTCCACGGTGGCCGGCGCGCTCAAGGCGCTGGATGCCGGCGGCACGAAAGTCATCGCCGGAGGCCAGTCGCTGATGCCCCTGCTGCGGTTCCGCCTCTCCAGGCCGAAGCGCCTGGTGGACGTCGGACAGATCGCCGCGCTGCGGGGCATCCGAAAGAAGGGAGGCGGTCTCGTGATCGGGGCCGCCACCACCTACCGCGAGCTGCTCGACTCGCGCGCGGTCCGCGCGTACTGCCCCATGCTGCTCGAGCTGATCGACAGCGTGGGCGACGTCCAGGTGCGCAACCTGGGCACGATCGGCGGTGGTCTGGCGCACGCCGATCCGGCGGCGGACACGCCGGCCGCCCTGCTGGTACTCGGCGCCGCCCTCAGCCTCCAATCGAAGGGCGGAAAGCGGAAGGTGCCGGCCGCGAAATTCTTCAAGGGTCCGTTCGCCACCGCCATGAAGGCCAAGGAGCTGATGATCGAGATCGAGTTGCCCGCCCTCCCCAGGGGAGCCGGGGCGGCCTACGTGAATTTCGAGCAGCAGGCCTCGGGATTCGCCCTCGTCGGCGCCGCCGCAGTGGTGGCCAGAACGAACGGCGTCATTTCGCACGCCGCGCTGGCGTACTCCGGCATCTCCGAGGCGCCGCTGCTCGCCGCGTCGTCTGCCGCCCTCGTGGGAACGCGCGGCGGTGATGCGGTTTTCACGAAGGCGGCCCAGGCTGCGGTCGACGCCATCGAGTTCGTCAACGACGACATTCATGCGACCGAGGCATACCGTCGGCACCTCGGCGTGGTCGTCGGGGCGCGGGCGCTCGCCAGGGCGATTGAGCGCGCGACCTGACGGATGCACCTTGAATTCTCGGGTGAGCCCGAGATCAACGCCCCGGTCGAGCGGGTGTGGACTCACCTGCTCGACCATGAGTTCGTGGCGCACTGCGCGCCGGGTGTGAAGCGGGTCGAGCCGCTGTCGCCATCCAGCTTTCGGGTCATCACCGGCTTCGCCGCAGGCTCGCTCAAACTGCTGTTCACACTCGACGTTGAATTGCACGACCTGGTTCCGGGAGAGTCCCTCAGCCTCACGGTGCGCGGGAAGTCCGCCGGGTCGGAGGTGCACGCGCGATCCGCGGTGGCGCTGTCGGAACTGCCGGGCAACCGCACGCGGTTGTCGTGGACCGCCGAAACGTCGCTGATGGGAACGGTGGTCAACGTCGGGTCCCGGCTGCTCAGGGGCAGTGTCCGCCGCATCACCCAGAAGTTCTGGAAGAAGTTCGCCGCTGCGGTGGTGCGCGATGCGGGGAAGGCGCGGAGGAAGTGACCACGCTCGATTCGATCGACGCGGTCCAGAAGGCGTTTGCCCGGCAACACTACGTCGCCGACCGCGACCTCTCGACGGCGGTCTTCCTCGCCCTGTCGCTCGAACGGCCGCTGCTGCTCGAAGGCGAAGCGGGGGTTGGCAAGACCGAAGTGGCACGGGTCCTGGCCGCCGCGCTCGGCGCCGAGTTGATCCGTCTCCAGTGCTACGAGGGGCTGGACGTGTCCACCGCGGTATACGAGTGGAACTATCCACGGCAGATGCTGGAGATCCGTCTGATGGAGGCGCGCGGCGACGCGAAGTCGGCCGCCACTCGCGACATCTTCAGCGAGGAATTCCTGATCCGACGGCCCCTCCTGCGCGCACTCGGAGGAGGACGCGGCGAGCCGCCGGTGCTGCTGGTCGACGAAGTCGATCGCGCCGACGAAGAGTTCGAGGCCTATCTGCTCGAGGTGCTGAGCGACTTCGCCATCACCGTACCCGAGATCGGCACTATCAAGGCCGAGCGCGCGCCCCGCGTCATTCTCACCAGCAACCGCACGCGGGAGGTGCACGACGCCCTCAAGCGCCGCTGCCTCTACCACTGGATCGACTATCCGGGCGCCGAGCGGGAACTCGAGATCCTCCGGGCGCGTCTTCCGAAGGTCCCTGCCACGCTCGCGCGCGAAGTGGTCGCGTTCGTGCAGCGGCTGCGTCGCGCGGATCTCACCAAGGTGCCGGGAGTGGCAGAAACCCTCGACTGGGCGGCTGCCCTGGTCGCTCTCGGTGCGAAGCGCCTGCAGCCGGTGCAGGTGGAGCAGACCCTCGGCGTGTTGCTCAAGTACCAGGAGGATCTGGCGACCATGCGCCCAACTGGCGCGCGTACGCTGCTCGACGAGGCGCGCGTGGACGCCGCGCAGAATGCCTGACGATCGGGCTCCCGACCGGACTTCAATGCGGAGCGGTCATCGCCGATGGCTCACGACCGCCAACCGACCGCTGATAGCTGTTCAGCCGCGAATAAAAGCCGCCGCCTTCTCGCCGATCATGACGCTCGGAGCGTTGGTATTGCCGGTCGTGACGTCGGGCATGATCGAGGCATCCGCCACCCGCAGGTCCGACACGCCGTAAACGCGAAGCTCCGGGTCGACCACCGCCATCGAATCGATCCCCATCCGGCAGCTGCTGCTGGGATGAAAGTAGGTCGTGACCGCCAGGCGAATCCACTCGATCATCGCACCGCGGTCCAGGTTCCCCGGCATGACTTCGCGTTTGCGCAACGGGGCGAACGGCTTGGCGGCACCGATGTCGCGGCACAGCTCGATGCCTGCGAGCAACGCCTTCACATCGGCGTCGGCTTCGAGATAGTTCATGTCGATCGCCGGAGTCACTGTCGCGTCTTTCGATGTCAGGGTCACCGTGCCGCGAGAGGCGGGCCGCACCACGCTGGGCGCGATGGCGTAGCAGTGCTCCGGCAGCCGGTCGGCGAGCTCGGGGGTCGCAAACGGAAACTCGATCACCACCGGCTGAATGTCGGGCGAATAGAGATCCCGGCGCGACTTCCACCAGAGCGTCGCTTCCGCGCCATTGTTCACGACCGTCGGAAGCGTGCCGATGGTCTCGTACACGATTCCGCCGAGCAGCGGGTGATCCTGCAGGTTGGCGCCCACGCCGGCCAGATTCACACGCACGCTGATGCCGAGATCCTTCAGCGCGTCGGCCGGGCCAATGCCGGACAGCAGGAGCAGACGCGGCGATCCGATCGCCCCCCCGCACACCACAGTCTCCCTCGTCGCGCGCGCCGTACGTCGCTCGCCCGCGAGCACGTAGTCCACGCCGCTGCAGCGGCTCGCGTCGAATGTGAGTCCGTGCGTCTCGGCGTTGGTCTGCACCGTGAGGTTGGACCGCCCCGCCGCGGGATGCAGATACGCCGAAGCAACGCTGAACCGCCTGCCGTCCTTGATCGTGAAGTTGAAGTACCCGATGCCCTCCATGCTCGGCCCGTTGATGTCGTCGATGACCGGCAGGCCAGTGGCTCGTCCCGCCTCGATGAAGGCCTCGGCGATGACCCCGCGCTGCACCGGCGGCGCCACGTACATCGGGCCGCCGGTTCCCCGCAGCGCACTGCGCGAGCCGTGCCAGTCCTCGATCCGCTTGTAGATCGGAAGCACGCTCGCCCAGTCCCACCCCGCGTTCCCGGCGTAGGCCCAGGAATCGAAGTCGGCGGGATGTCCACGCACCCACGCGCTGGCGTTGTGACTGTGACAGCCGCCGAGCATCTTGCCGCGCGGGCAATGGACCACGCGGTTGTTGGCATGCCGCTGTGGCGTCGTCGAGTAGCACCAGTCACGCTCACCGTAGAAATTCATCGGCCACCGGGTGGGGTCGCTCACATCGGGGTGGTCATCCGAGCCTCCCGCCTCGAGGAGGAGCACCTTCACCTTCGGGTCTTCGGACAGGCGCGCCGCCACGACGCATCCCGCTGATCCTGCGCCGACCACGATGTAATCGAAGACAGCAGCGGCGTCGGACATGCTGATTCCCCCCGAGGGCAAGACGTTGGCTGGAGCGGCTGGTTCGCGAGACGCGCCTTTGCGAGCCGGCGACCTGCGGGCTATTGCGGGCGGCCGGGCGAGGTCCGTGCCCGCCCCGGGCACCCGAACACGACCTGCACACGACTGCACGGCGCGCGTGCTGGTCCCATTTACACCATTGGGGCGTCGGGCACAAGAGAAAGTGCCGGCGCGGAGACCGAACGGCGACGCGGGAGTAGCTTCCGGTTAGGCGGCATGCCCGGCCCGGGTCCGGAAGCCGCCGAAAACGGGGTCAGACTCGCATCAGGACGAATTCGAGTCCGCCCCCATTCAGTTTCATTCTGTTCGCCGCCGTCCGCCTCCATTCGACGCTAGGTCGGCAGACCCAGTTCGGCCACCAGTGCCGCGAAACGGGGATCGGAGCGCACGGCATCCGGCCAGGGCAGCAGCTTCACGCGCACCAGGTCACTGATGCGCTCCTCGACGGCCCGCCGAAGCTCCGCGAACGTGGCATCGACATCACCAAGGCCGGCGTGAATCAGCGCCAGGTCGAGCGGAGACACGAACTGCGCTTCGCCCTCGGCCCGTGTTCGGCGCAGCAACTCCTCGGCCTCCGTCCGTCGTCCAGCCATGCCGTACGCGAGTCCGAGATACCCGGCGCCGAGCTGGTTGTCCGTGAGGGACATCGCCTGCTGGAGCTCAGCGATGCTCTCCTCGAGGCGTACCTGCACCAGGTAGATCACGCCGAGTCGCCAGTACGTCAGCGGGTAGGTGGGATCGAGATCACGCGTTCGCAGAAGCTGTGCGATCGCCTCGCCCTCCTGGCCGGCAAGGTGCAACCCGTACGCCAGGTGATCGTTGATCACCAGCGAGAGGGCATCCAGCTCGTGGGCCTGGCGGAGCTCCAGGAGGGCGTCATCGAACCGCGCCATCACGAAGAAATACCAGGCCCGCCACTGATGGGCGCTGGCATACCCCGGGTCGAGCATCAGGGCGCGCACGAACGACTCTTCGGCCGCCGTCCAATCGCGGTCGTAGAACAACCGTGCGTATCCCAGCGACGCGTGCGCCGGCGCCAGTGTGTCATCGATCTCCAGCGCGCGTGCCGCGGCCGCCTTGGCGCGCGGATACGCGTCGCGCGGGCGCTGGAGGTTGTAGTACCCGTACACGTTGTACGTGTCGGCAAGGCCCGAGTAGGCCATCGAATAATTCGGGTCGATGTCGATCGCTTCCTGGAAGTGCTGCAGCGCGCGCTGAAAGCCCACCGACGTTCGCTTGTTCCAGTGATAGCGACCCTTCATGTACGCCTCGTACGCTGCCGAATTCGCGGTAAACGGCTTCACGAGACTGTCGTGCTCCGCACCTGAAATCTGTACCTGCAGCGCGGCCGAGATTTCTGTGGCGATGGCATCCTGGACGGCGAAAATGTCGGTGCGCCCGCGAGCGTACTGCTGACCCCAAAGTTGGCGGGCCTTGGACACCTCCACCAGTTCGGCGCTCACCGTCAGACGCTCCCCGCGCTGGAGCACGCGTCCGGTGACGACTGCCCGGACACGCAGATCACGTCCGGCAGCGACCGGATCCACGTCCGGACCCCGGTATCGGAAGGCGACCGAACGGGCGGTTACCCGGAGGCCGGAGAGCCGCGAGAGCTTGTTCATGACGCTCTCGGTAATCCCCTCGCTCAGATATTCCGCCTCGGGATCGTTGGCGGCATTCTCGAACGGCAGCACCGCGATGGACTGGATCTGTCGTGATCTCCCCGACAACGTCTTCCGCGGTCCGGTGCGTTTGGCGGTCGACCGCTTTCGCGCCGGGATGGGTGGGGCCTCGACGTTGGGATCAGTGAGCACCATCGACAAGGCGAGGGAGAGTTCGCCGGCGGTCTGATACCGCTTCTCGGGTGCCCGCTCGAGCGCCTGGCGGATGATCCGCGACAAACCCTCTGGTGCATCGGATCGCTCGGTGACCACCGCCGACGGGGCTTCGGTGAGGCGGCGCATGAGGACCGCCTGAGTGCTGAGCCCGTGGAACGGCGGATGGCCGGCGAGCGTCTCGTACAGCAGGCAGCCGAGCGAGTAGATATCGCTGCGGCCGTCCACGGTCTCGCCCATCACTTGCTCGGGGCTCATGTAGACCGGGGTGCCGACGATCAGGCCGGTCGCCGTCAGCGTCTGCGCGGCCGCCATGTGCACGGCCACCGAGATACCAAAATCCGTGACCACCGCATGCCCGCCTTCCAGCATGATGTTCTCCGGCTTGATATCGCGATGAATCACGCCGGAGCGGTGCGCGTGGTCCAGCGCGCCCGCAATCTCGCGTCCCAGCTCGACCGCGTCGCGCACCGACAACGCACCCTCGCGGTCGATCCGGTCGCGCAGCGATTCCCCTTCGATGAACGGCATGGTGTAATAGAGCCACCCAGCGGCATCGCCGGCGGTGAGCAGCGGAACGATGTGCGGATGCCTGAGCTGTGCCGCAACGAGGATCTCCCGGCGGAATCGCTCGTGGCTGACGCTCGCGCCCAGTTCGGGCGGCAGCACCTTGATGACCACTCGGCGTCCAAGCGCGCACTCTTCGGCCTCGAACACACGACTCATGCCGCCGCCGCCCAGCTCGCGGAGCACCGTGTAGGAATCTCCAAGCCTCGTCTGCAGCTCGGCCAGCATCTCGGTAGGCACGTGTCAGGTCGGGGGGGAACCAGTTAAACTACCCGCACAGCTTGCTTGCAGCCAGCGCTTGCGAATGACGACGATGCAACGAACACCGGTCCACGCTGACGCACTCACGTTCAACGTGGTGCTGTTCGCCCGGCTGCTGCGCCGGGTCGGCCTGACGGCCGGACCCGATCAGGCTCGCCTCTTCGCACGCGTTCTGGCGCTGGTGGGATTCGACCGGCGGAGCGATGTCCGGGCTGCGGGCCGGTCCGTATTCGTCAGGCGGCGCGAGGAGCGTGCGCTGTTCGACGCCGCGTTCGATCTGTTCTTCAGGCGAGGTACGGCGCTGGGGGGGACGGTGTCGGCGCTGCCCCGGCTGCGTCAGACCGAGCGCCGCGACGCGCGCGCCCTGGGGAGCCCGGCCTCCGAGCAAGAGGCGATCGAGGTGGTCGACACCGGGCAGCCGGCATCGGCCAGCAGCCGCGAGCGACTGCATGTGGCGGACTTCGCCGAGCTGACCGCCGACGAGGCGCGCGACGCCAATGCCATGGTGGCGGCGCTCCGGCCGCGGCTCCCGCGGCGGCCGTCGCGCCGCCACCGGCCCAGGCGGCGTGGCCGGCGCCTGGCTGCCCGCGCGATGCTGCGGTCTTCGTTAGGCCGCGGCGGCGAGGTCGTCTGGTGGCGTTGGCTCCGCCGCGCTACGCGCCCTCGCCCACTGGTCCTGATACTGGACGTCAGCGGCTCCATGGAGCGCTACAGCCGCTTCCTGCTGCGTTTCGCTCACGCCTGCACGCGCGTGGGCGCTCCGGTCGAGGTGTTCGTCTTCGGCACCCGCCTCACGCGCATCACCCGCGAGCTGCGTCAGCGTGACCCCGACGAGGCCCTCCGCCGCGTGGCCGCCCGCGTCGTGGACTGGAGCGGCGGAACGCGCATCGGCGCCAGCCTGCGCGAGCTCAATCGGCGCTGGGTCCGCCGGGCCGTGCGCGGGGGCGCCGTCGTGCTGGTGATGTCCGACGGCTGGGAGCGGGACGACGTCGCACACCTCGCGCGCGAGATGGCTGTGTTGCGCCGGTCGTGTCATCGGCTCCTCTGGCTCGATCCCCTGGCCAGCAGGCCGGGCTTTACGCCGACCGCCGGGGGACTGCGCGCCGCGCTGCCCTTCGTCGACGCCCTGCTGCCGTGCGCCAACGTGGCGCAGCTCACCGCCCTCGCCGACCGCCTGGTCGCGCTCGCCCCGGGCGCGCTGTCCGCCTAACGCCTCTCGATCATCGCGAGCACCCGCAACGGGCTGCCGCTGCCGTCGACGATCTTGAGGGGTGCGGCCACCACCAGGCTCCCGGTCGGCGGCAACCGGTCCAGGTTGCAGAGACTCGCCAGCCCGAACCGGCCGTGGCCGTGCATCGTCGCGTGATTGGGGAAGGGGGGATCGAACGTGCCGGCTTGTCCCGCGTCGGTGCCGATCGTCTCCACCCCGACTCCGAGAATGTCACGGTCGCGCGCCAGCAACTCCGACGCCGAGCGGTGAAACCCGGGGGTGTGCGGTCCGTTCGTGTCCGCATTAATGAAAGCGGGGCCGGTTCGCCTGCTCCAGTCGGTGCGGAGCAGGACCCATGCTCCCTTGGGAATCCGCCCATGGGCGCGCTCCCACGACTCGATATGCTGGGGCATCAGCAGAAAATCCGGGTTCGCCGCGCACTCCCGTGACACATCCACCACGCACCCCGGCCCCACGAATCGGCCGGCCGGGATCGTGTCACAGGAATTGTCGCGCAGATCCTTTCCCGTCACCCAGTGAACCGGCGCGTCGAAATGGGTGCCGGTGTGCTCGCCGAACGTGAGCGTGTTCCAGTACCACGCCGGACCCTTGTCGTCGTAGCGCGAGATGACCTGCATCGTCACTCCCGGCGATGGCGCGAAGATCGGCGGAAGGCCGATCACCGGCGTGTCGGGGCCGAGTGGCTGGGTGAGGTCGATGACCTCGACCGTGCCGCTGGCGAGGGCGTCGGCGAGCTGGCTCAGAAGTCCGGGCACAGGGCCTCCAGCGGGAACGGAGTCAGGGCGTGTCCTTCAGGTACCGCGCGAACTGGAACCGATTCTCCAGCAACGCCAGATCGGTGACGAATGCCGCGGGACCCACCGCCTCCACCTTCGCCACCAGCGTCGTCAGATCGTGGGCCGCCAGCGCGTCGTCGAACTCCCGCACGAAGTCGTCGATCGTCTTCACGGTCGTGGTGCGCGGCACGCCCGCTCCGGCGGCGACCGCTGCGATGCTGCTCCCGGTCGACGTCGCGGTCGGGAACCCGCCGACCGACAGCAGGCTCTCGTTGTCGAACACCACCTGCACCAGATTGCGGGGCCGATAGCGCGCCAGCGTGGTGAGACCGCCCAGATTCATCAGGACCGATCCGTCGCCGTCGAGCACCACCACCTGCGACGACCGGCGCGAGAGCGCGATGCCCAGCCCCAGCGACGACGCCAGCCCCATCGCGTGCTGCAGATAGAAGAAGTTGGGCTTGTGACCTAACGACTGCAGTTCGGCGGCCACCGCGCCCATGATCGTCACCACGATGCAGCGGTCGAACCGGTCGTACACCGCCGCCAGCGCGTCCAGGCGCTTCACGCCCCCCTCCCCGCACCTCGGGTCGCGGCCGCCGTCACGCGTCTTCCCACATCAGGTCGCGCTCCAGCAGAAGCGCCACCGGCCGGTTCGCCGAATACGCGAGGGTCTGCGCCTTGCGGACCCGGGGTGCCACCTGATCGCGCGTCTCCAGATGCTGAAACGGAATGCGAAGCGCCTGCAGCAGCGCGACCGTCACCAGCCCGCCCTCCGTCTGCCAGGGGTCGCGCTCACCGAAGTCGCCACGCTGGCTGACGATCATCAGGAGCGGAATGCGATAGAGCTGGGCGCAGGAGACAATGCCGTTGATCGACGCGAGAAACCCGTGATTCTGCATCAGCATCGCCGAGCGGTTCCCGGCCAGATACGCCCCAGCCGAGATGCCAACACCCTCCTCCTCCTTGGCGAGCCGCACCAGAGTCATCTCGGGGTCCTCCTCGGCCATCCGGACGAGATGCACCAGCCACGTCTCCGGCAGCGCGGAGATGAGACGCACACCGCATTCCCTGAGGGCGCTGTACACGACGCGTGAGCTGTCGACGGAAACGGGCATGGCCGGCGCAACAGAAAGTCCAGGAGGTCCAGGCGGCCCCTCCGGCGGGCGAGCGCCAATCTTATCACTCCCGCGCCACGACCGCATCCAGGGACACCCGCGCACGGACCGAAGCCGTGCCTGTTCCTGCCAATTGACGGCCACGCCGGGAGAAGCCATCTGGACGTGAGCGCCAGGAGGAGGGCACACACGCGCTCTGGCACCCCCGCGGTCGGTCGATACAATAGGTCGGAGAGGAAGGCATCACGAATTGCCAGGCGTACCCTTTCCGACCTCTGGACTCAGACCTCGGCCATGCCCATCACTCGTCGCGACTTCATTGCCACCGGCGCCACCGCGGCGGCCGGTCTTGCGCTCAGCCGGCCCTCCAGCGCGGAAATGCTCTCCGCTCCCGGACCTCTCGACGCGGCGGTCCGATCGCCGGCGCTCCCGGTGGTGATCGCGTCCGCCAATGGCCTGCGCGGCGTGAAGGTCGCCTACGACATGCTGATCCAGGGGAAGGACACGCTCGACGCGATCATCGCCGGCGTGAACATCCAGGAACTGGATCCGACCGACCAGTCGGTGGGGCTCGGCGGCCTGCCTAACGAAGAGGGCGTGGTACAGCTCGATGCGTCCTGCATGCACGGACCGACCAAGCGCGCCGGGGCGGTGGGCGCCCTGGAGGGTTTCGCCACGCCGTCGCTGGTCGCCAAGGCCGTCATGGACTACACCGACGAAATCCTCCTGGTCGGGGACGACGCGAAGCGCTTCGCGCTGGCCATGGGCTTCACGGAGCAGAACCTCCTCACCGATGCCTCACGCCGGCGCTGGGAACAATGGAAGGCCAGCCGCGCGACTGCCGGCGATGCGTGGATCGATGATCAGGCACGCCAACGCTGGCTGCGATGGAAGGCGGCGCACGCCAGCGGGGACGAGGCCGGCGCGCGCGGGGACGCGTCTGGCCCGGACGAGAGAATCGCCTGGACGCACGGCACCATCAACATGAACGCCGTGGCCGCGAACGGTGACATCAGCTCGGTCACGACCACCAGTGGCATCTCGTGGAAGATTCCCGGACGCGTGGGCGATTCGCCCATCATCGGGGCCGGCCAGTACTGCGACAACGAGGTGGGTGCCGCCGGGTCCACCGGGAGAGGCGAGTCGAACATCAAGGTGTGCGGCGCGTTCCTGACGGTGGAATTCATGCGCCAGGGCAAGTCGCCGCAGGAAGCCGTGCTCGCGGTCATCAAACGCGTCATCGAGTCGACCGAGAAGCGGCTGCTCTCGCCCGAAGGCCACCCGTACTTCGGTCTCGATTTCTACGCGCTGAACAAGAAGGGGGAGTTCGCCGCCGCCAGTTATTTCTCGGGATCGCGCTACGCCGTCTGCGACGCGCAGGGGCCTCGGCTGGTGGATTCAGCGTACTTGGTCAAGGGGCCACCACCACCGCGCCCGCCGACCCGGTAGATCTCGATTCCCGGCAATTGATCTGAACTGGTCCGCCGCGGCGAGCGCGCTCGCGCGAACGCGTCGCTAGACGGGGCTCTTCGCCGCCTCGGCGAGAACAGCGACGACGGGACCGGCCTGCGGCGCGTCTGGCACCGGACTCTCACGCTCGAGCCTGAACCCATTGGCCACCGCCAGCGCGCGGGCCGAGGCCCGCGCGAGCGCGCTCGCCGCCACCGAGATCTCCTGCAGCCGCCCCTGCTGCGCGCCGGCCACGGTAGATGCCTCCTGGAGCGACTGGGAAAGTCCCTCGGCTTCGTGCAACAGCTGTTCCAGGCGGAGCGCGAGTGCATCACTGGCCGCGGTCATGCCGCCCACTTCGTCCTCTTCCGCGGCCGCCTGCGTGAACGCCTCGCCCGCCTCGCGCTCCAGCCCCTGGAGAGTCCCCAGCGTCTCGGCGGTGGCGTTGCGTGCGAGACCCACGGAGTCGACAGCGCGCGCGCTCGCGGTGCGCACGCGCTCCACGCGCTCCAGAACGTCCGTCACCAACTGATCGGTGCGATCGGCCGCTTCGCTCGAGCTCTTGGCCAGGCGGCGCACCTCGCTCGCCACCACGGCGAAGCCGCTCCCCTGCTCACCGGCCCGCGCCGCTTCCATCGCCGCGTTCAGCGCGAGGAGCTTCGACTGGCGTGCCATCTTGCGAACGAGCACTACGAACGAACGGATCTCCTCTGACGCGCCGGCGAGCATCGCGAGCTCCTCCGCGTTCGCGCTCACCTCGGAGGCGAGACCGTCCAGCGCTGCCTTCCCCGTCTCCATGCGGTTCAGGCTCTCGCGCGACAGCTCTCGAAGCCGGGCGCTGCGTGAGCGCTGGTCGTGCGCCTCGGTGGCGATGCGTGACGCCCCGCTCGAGACCCGGTGCACGTCCTCGTGCGCGGCGCGCGCCATGTCCGCAAGCCCGGTGCTGCGATGCGCAACCGAACTTGATCCCTCGGTCGTGCGCTGCGCCACGCTCACCGCGGCGCCACTCTGCAAGGTCAGATCCTGCGCCCGCGCGCCGACTTCGCGCGTGGCCGTGCGCACCTCGGCGATGGACGCACGCAGCGTGGCCAGCGCGCTCTGGGCTGCCGATACGGTGCCCGCCGCCCGGGATGCCGCCGACGGTTCGGGTTCCACGGTCAGATTCCCCTGCGACAGCGCGTGGAGCATCTCGGTCACGTCAGCCGATTGGTCCGCCAGTGCCGGCAGGATGACATTGGCGGTGACCACCGCGGTGAGGACGGCGGAAACGGCGATCGCCAGCCCCCCGACGACCAGGATGTCCACCGTCGTGGCTTCGGCGATGACCGAACGCGCGAACCAGAGCAGCACGGCGAGGAGCACGGCACCGGCGCCACCCATCCGGATTGCCACGGTCTCGATGCCGACGCGCGATGCGACGACCGCTCGCTTGTCAGCTTCCTCCGTACCGCTAGATTGCCTCACGAGGACTCCTCCGCGAATGGCCGGGCTCCCCATCTGGCTCAACCGGCCGAACCAACGACCACGATGTCAACCCCGCAGACGAGCGTCTCCGCGCCCGGCGTCTACGATCCGTCCGCCATCGAAGGGAAGTGGCAAGCCCGCTGGCGTGAGCGCGCGACCAACCACACAAACCTGGAGAACGGGCCTAACCCCTTTTACGCCTTGATGATGTTCCCCTACCCGTCCGCGGAGGGACTGCACGTTGGTAACCTCTTCGCGTTCACGGGAAGCGACATTTATGGACGATTCCAGCGCCTCCGGGGGCACACCGTTTTCGAGCCGATGGGATTCGATGCCTTCGGGATTCACTCGGAGAATTATGCGCTCCGAATGGGCGTCCATCCCATGCGCCTCATCCCGCGCAACATCGCGAACTTCACGCGACAGTTGCAACGCGCGGGGCTGATGATCGACTGGCGCTACGCCGTCGACACCACCCACCCGGCCTACTACAAGTGGACGCAGTGGATCTTCGTCCAGTTCCTCAAGCGCGGACTCGCGTACCGCAAGAAGGCGGCGGTCAACTGGTGTCCATCGTGCAAGACCGTCCTCGCGAACGAGCAGGTGATCGCCGGAGCCTGCGAACGGTGTGGCACCAAGGTCGAGCAGCGCTTTCTCGAGCAATGGTTCTTCCGCATCAGTGAGTACGCCGACCGGCTGCTCCGGAACCTCGACTGGATCGACTGGTCGGAGTCCACCAAGACCGCCCAGCGCAACTGGATCGGCAAGAGCGAAGGCGCCGAGATCACGTTCCCCATTGCCGGCGAGCGAGTCGTGCAGGACGGGGTGGTGGATGACGAGGCCGGTTCGGGACTCGTGCCGCTCACCTTCGGCCTCCGCGTCTTTACCACGCGTCCCGACACCATCTTCGGCGCGTCGTACATGGTGCTCGCTCCCGAGCATCCGCTGGTCGACGAGCTGACAACAGCCGACCGCCGCGAGACCGTGCGCGCATATCGTGACGCCGCGGCACGGCAGGACATCGTCACGCGCAAGGTGAACCGCGAAAAGACCGGCGTGTTTGTCGGCTCCTACGCGGTCAATCCCGCCACCGGCGCCGAGATACCGATCTGGATCGCCGACTACGTACTGATGGAATACGGCACCGGCGCAATCATGGCGGTGCCGGCGCACGATGAGCGGGACTTCGAATTCGCCACCGTTTTCGGTCTGCCGGTGGTGCGCGTGGTGGCTGGGACAGGAGATGACGCGTCCACGCCGGTTCGCGAAGCGTTCGTCGACGATGCTGATGGGCACCTGGTCAACTCGGAGCGCTTCGACGGCCTCGGGATCGTCGACGGCAAGCGCGCGATCACCGCCTGGCTGGCCGAGCGGGGTCTGGCCAGGCCCGTGGTCAACTTCCGCCTGCACGACTGGTGTGTATCCCGGCAGCGCTACTGGGGGCCGCCGATCCCCGTCATCTACTGCGACGTCTGTGGACCGCAGCCGGTGCCCGAAGAGGACCTGCCGGTCGTGCTGCCGGACATTGCGGACTTCCGCCCGGACGACAGCGGCGTCTCACCGCTCGCCCGGCACGAGAACTGGTACCGGGCGCGCTGCCCACGCTGCGGCGCCGACGGGCGTCGCGAAACCGACGTCTCCGACACGTTTCTCGACAGCGCCTGGTACTTCCTGCGGTATCCCAGCGCCACCCGCGACGACGTGCCATTCGACAGGGCGGTGACCAGCCGCTGGCTCCCGGTCACGTCATACATCGGCGGCCAGGAGCACGCCGTGCTGCACCTCATGTACGCGCGTTTCGTGACGATGGCTCTCCACGACATGGGACACCTCGCGTTCGAGGAGCCGTTCGTGCGGTTTCGCGCCCACGGCACGATCGTGCGCGATGGTGCCAAGATGTCGAAGAGCCGCGGCAACGTCGTCGTGCCTGACGAGTACATCGAGCAGTGGGGCGCGGACGCGTTCCGCACGTACCTCATGTACCTCGGACCGTTCGAGGAAGGCGGCGACTTCCAGGATCAGAGCATCTCGGGGGTGCGGCGCTTCCTCGATCGCCTCTGGAAGGCGTGCACCGAAGCCGGCAGCGCCGGCACCCCCGATCCCGCGGTGATGCGGAAGTTGCACCAGACCATCAGAAAGGTCGGCGACGATATCGGCCGCCTGAGCTACAACACGGCGATCGCGGCAATGATGGAGTACATGAACACACTGCGGCGCGACGACCGCGCGCCGCACCGCGATGAGGTGACGCCGCTGGTTCAGCTCGCCGCCCCGTTTGCCCCCCACCTGGCCGAGGAACTCTGGGAACGACTCGGGCACCTTTCAACGGTCTTCGAAGGCGGCTGGCCCGTGTACGACGAAGCCATCGCCCGCGAGGAATCCATCCGGCTCGCCGTGCAGGTGAACGGCAAGCTCCGCGGCACCATTACGGTGCCCAGGGAAACCGGTCAGGACGCTGCACTGGCGGCCGCGCTGGCCGACTCCCAGGTGGCGAAGTTCGTTTCGGGGTCGCCCCGCAAGGTGATCTTCGTACCAGGGCGCCTGCTCAATATCGTCCTTTGATGACGATGCTGTCGCAAGCGGCCTTCGCGCCGCCGGCCAGGTCGAGCCCACGTCCCGCGGCACCGTTCGCTTGACGAATGGCCCCGTGGTCGGTCGATTAGGGCGTCGCGCGCGCGCGAACCTTTTCAGCCGACCGGCGATTCGTGGGTTCGTCGTGCCGGACCGCTCGCGACCGGGTGACATCCGGCAGGCGTGGTGTATTCTCGCACGCGCGTAAACCTGACGCGACGGAGGTATTGCCAATGTTCGACTCGGACTTTGCCAGCTCTCCACGACGCTCCTTCCTCGGCCGTCTGGCGGGAGGCGCGGCCGCCCTTCTCGCCGGGAGCGCGGGCGTCGCTGCCGCGATGCCCGCATCGTCCTCCATCTCGCCGTCCCTGGCCGACGACGATGAGTGGCTCAAGCACCTGCACGGCCAGTACCGCCAGTTTTTCGACGCCACGTCGTTCAATGAAGGCTTCGGCGAGTATTTCGCCTTCAACTGGACGAAGACCATGAAGGACACCTACAAGCTCGCCAACGCCGACGTGTGCGCGGTGATCGGGCTGCGCCATTTCTCGATCGCCCCGGCCTTCAACGACATGATCTGGAAGAAGTACAAGCTGGGAGAGTTCTTCAAGATCAACGACCCGAAAACCAAGATGGCGTCGGCGCGGAATTTCATGAACAGTGAAGCCACCGGCGACCTGATGTTCGCCGGCGCGTCGATCGGCGAGCAGGTGAAGAACGGCGCCGTGGTCACGGTCTGCAATCTCGCCACCACCGTTCTCTCGGGCATGGCGGCCAAAGCGGCCGGACTCACGATGACCCCGGACGCGGCATACAAGGAGTGGACCGCCAACATGCTCCCCGGTAGCTACCTCGTGCCGTCGGGTGTTCTGGCGGTGCACCGTGCGCAGAAGGCGGGCAACTGCAGCTACTGCTACGCGGGGTAGCTGGGCGCAGGGAACGCGAATGAACCGAGGCCCGCGAGCGATGCACGCTCGCGGGCCTGGGTTCATTCGGCACCGGAGGGATCCGGAGGCGCGATCGATCTCCGACTTGTGGCTCGATGCTCCTCGGCGGGTATGGGCTGCAGCTCGCGATCGCTGCCCATTCGCCGGCCGCTGACCCCGATGATCGCCGACGGCTGATCCCTGCTGCCTCACGACACCTTGATCTGCTGCGCCATCCCGTGCATCATGTGTGGTTTGCCGTCCTTCGCATCCGACACGAAACACAGCAGCGCGTAGTCGCCGGCCGGGAGATCGATGTTCACGAACCCGTGCATCCCGGGCGCGATCGCGGCCAGGCCGCCCATCGGCAACGCCGGCGGCGGCCCTTTGTAGGTTTCCGCCCACTTCTCCAGATCGGCGATCGTCCTGCCACTGTCCAGTTTGGCGATGAAGAACTCATGCGGTTGCTGCGCAGCGTTATCCACGCGGATCACGTGCTTCCCGGCCGTCAGCGCAGGGGTGAACGTGAAGGTGTAATCGACCAGCTGCAAGTTCACGTCCGGGGTCGGTTCCGCGGCCATCGCCGCCGACGGCGTCACCACGAACGCGTGCGACATCCCCTTCATGACGTGCGGGACGTGGTCCGGAACGTCCACGAAGCAGACGACCGCGTAGCTCCCGACCTCGAGTGTCTCGGTGATGCTCGCCTCGGCGCCGGGTGCCGGAGGATTCGGACCCCCAACCGGGATCGCCCACATGGGTGGTGGCCCGCCCGCCTTGATCGCCGCCATGAAATCGTCGAGCGTCTTCCCCTGATCGAAGCGAATCAGTTGCGCATGGTGGAGGCTGGGGCCCTGGTTCACCAGCCGGATCGTGGTTACGCCGGCGGGAATGGAATCGGGGGCCTCGAACGCAAAGTCCTTCGCGGTAATGGTCACGACGTTAGGCGCCGGCGGTGCGGTCGTGTCGGCCTGCTTGGTCTCCTTGGCGGTGCAGGCTGTCAGCGTCAGCGCGGCGACCACAAGGACAAAGCGATGTTCCATGATTGCGACTCCTTGTGCGGGAAGCAGGTGCGGCCAGATCCGTCTCAACGGACAGAATATTGCAGGGACCAATAATGCCACGGTGACAGTGGGGCCGGCGAGGTATGGCCGACTCGCATTTCAGCCCGTGTCGCAGCGGTTGCACCTGGACCGCGTCGCCCCCTGAGGAGGCCGCTGGCGATTTCGACGCGTTCGGTGCGCGGTCGGCGACGGTCGCGATACGAGTCGGCCGGGATGCGGATCCGCGCGAAGTGACACATCTTCCCGCTCCCGGACGAAGGCGCCTGGAATCCCCCCCGAACCCCCGACTATCGAGCCGCCGCCACATGCGCACGCTCGTCGTCTCTCATCGCGAAGTCGTGGGACTGCTGCCCATGGCCGAATGCATCGACGCCATGGCCGACGTCTTTCTCGCGCTCGGTCGCGGTGAGGGTATTCAGCCACTCCGACAGGTGATGCGCCTTCCGGACTCTCCCAATCTCTTCGCGCTGATGCCCGGCCTTCTGGGCACCCGGCGCGCGGGCGGTCGGGCGGCGGCCCTGGGCGCGAAGGTCATCACCGTGTTCCCGGGCAACGACGCCACGCCATACGAGTCGCACATGGGCGTGGTGCTCCTGTTCGACACCGAACGCGGGCTCCTGCTCGCCATCATGGATGCGAGTTCGATCACCGCCATCCGGACTGCGGCGGTATCGGGACTGGCCACGCGCCTGCTGGCCGTTCCCCGGGCGGGACACCTCGCGCTCCTGGGAGCCGGCGTGCAGGCCATGACGCACCTCGAGGCGATGACGTGCGTCCGCGACATCCGGCGCGTGCGCGTCTGGAGCCGATCCCGCACCCGGGCGACGACCTTCGCCAGCCGGGCGGCCGCCCGATTTGGAATCAAGATCGACGCGTGTGGGAGCGCGCAGGCCGCAGTGGACGGCGCCGACATCATCTGCACCGTGACGGCGTCGCGAGAGCCGGTGCTGGAAGGGCGGTGGATCGCTCCCGGAGCCCACATCAACGCGGTGGGAGCGGCCCTCCCGTCCGCACGCGAGATCGATACCGAAGGTGTACGGCGCTCGAGACTGTTCGCCGATCGCCGCGAGTCGCTGGTGAGCGAGGCCGGCGAGTTTCTCATACCGCGCGCCGAAGGCGCCATCACCGACGACCACGTTCAAGGCGAACTCTCCGACGTACTGACCGGGGCCGTCCCGGCCCGCGAGAACCCGGCCGACATCACCCTGTTCAAGTCACTGGGCCTCGCCCTCGAGGACGTTGCGGCTGCCAGGCACATTTACGAGAAGAGCGTCGCACTCGGCACCGGGATCTGGGTCTCCCTCGGGGGCCTGCGGCATGCGGAGTGAAGGCCGGCGAGGCGCCGCCCGGGTTGGGAGGGTGAGGTGACCGCGCGATTGGCCGGTCCGCCGTCGCTCGCAGCGATCCATGATGCCCGGTCGCGCATTGACGGCGTTGCAATCCGGACGCCGCTCCTGCGACTGGCGGTGGACGACGCGCCAGCCGACCTCTGGCTCAAGCTCGAGAATCTCCAGCCCATCGGCTCGTTCAAGCTGCGGGGCGCGGGAAACGCCATGGCACGACTGACGGCGCAGGAGCTGGCGCAGGGAGTCTGCACCGCGAGCGCGGGCAACATGGCGCAGGGTGTTGCGTGGTGTGCTCGCCGACTCGGCGTGCCGTGTCGCGTGATCGTTCCCGATCGAGCGCCCGCAGCCAAGACCGAGGCCGTCGAGCGGCTCGGCGGCGAAATCATCCGTGTTCCGTTCCAGGAATGGTGGGACGTCATCATGTCGCACGATACGCGCGGCGTTCCCGGCGTATTCATTCACCCGGTGGTAAACGCCGACGTGATTGCCGGGAATGGCACCATTGGTCTCGAGATCCTCGAGGACCTCCCGCATGTGGATGCGATCGTCGTGCCGTATGGCGGCGGCGGCCTGAGTTGCGGAATTGCCGCGGCGATCCGTGCCCTGCAACCGGAGTCCAGGGTCTACGCCGCCGAGGTCGAGACTGCCGCTCCGCTGCGCGCGTCGCTCGACGCGGGTGAACCCCGCGCCGTGGCGCATCACCCCAGCTTCGTCGACGGTATCAGCGGCAAGAGCGTGCTTCCCGATATCTGGCCCCTCGCCAGGGTCCTGCTCCACGACTCCATCGTTGTGTCGCTCGCCGCGATCGCGTCGTCCATCCGTCTGCTGATTCAGCGCGCGCGCGTGGTTGCCGAAGGCGCCGGGGCGGCCTCGGTCGCGGCGGCGCTCACCGGCGCGGTCTCCGGTACCGTGGTGTGCGTTGTGTCCGGCGGGAACCTCGATGCCGCGAGACTGGCGCGAATCCTGGAGGGGGGAATCCCGGACTGATCAGCGAGCTACCCAGCGGCTGATCCATTCCCCGGCGAAGTAGCCTACCGCCGCGACGCCAAACCCCACCACGAACATGTCGAATCCGGAGCGGATGAGACTGCGGCCGGTAAATACCGACCGCGCTGCGCCGACCAGGAAGTGGGTGGACATGGCGACCGTGAAGGCCACGATGATTGCCGTGCCGCCGTTGAACAGAAAGAACGGGAAGACCGGAATGAAGGCGCCGAACGCGGTCGCCACGCCGGTAATCCACCCCTCACGCAATGGTGAGCTGGTGTGTGCCCCGATCCCCAGCTCGGTGCGGACTTTCTCCTCGAGCATGCGCTCCGGGTCGAGAAGCGCGTCGTTGGCCAGCGAGAGCGCCGCGTCGCGAGGCATTCCCTTCGCTTCGTAGATCAGGGCGAGTTCGTCGCGCTCGAGCTCGGGCATCATCGCGATCTCGTCACGCTCGGTGGCGATCTCGTGCTCGTAGACTTCCTGTTCGCTCTTCGCGGCGAGATACCCGCTCGAACCCATCGACAGGGCATCGGCGATCAGGCCGGCGAGGCCGGCCACGAGTATCGCCTGGTGCTGCTGCGTCGCGGTGGCTCCCAGGACACCAGCCACCAACCCGAAATTGGCTGTCAGACCGTCGTTGAATCCATATACGACGTTGCGAAGGAAGCCGCCCGACGCCGTGCGGTGCCACGGCTCGCCCTCGCCCGAGGTGCCGGACAGCTCCGCGAGTTGGGTGGCGTGCTGCGCGCTCTCGCGCGCCAGCTGGAGTGCCTCCGGACGTCCGGCGGTATCGTGCGGCGTCGCGCGATGCATCTGCAGGTATGCCTTGACTTCGCGGCCTTCCTCACGGAGCAGGATCGACAGGAGGGATGAGCCTCCGAATCGCCGGCCCATCATGGCCAGCAGACGGGCGCGCGTCGAAGGTCGGAAGGAACCGGGCGGTCGTCCGTATTCGAGAAGGAGCCGTTCCCAGATGCCGGCGTGCTGCTGTTCGATCTCGCGAAGCCGGCGAAAGATCTCCGCGCGCTGCGCATCGTGCTCGAGGTCGGCGAGGATGCCGTACAGGTAGGCTGCGTCGCTCTCGTCCTGCCAGTGCTCGCTGAAGGCGTCGATATCGGGCGCCGGCAGGGGTATGGGCGCCGGTGCGACAGGTGTCGATGACATGACTCGAATAATGTGACGACGACGAGGGAAGGGGCAGCGGCGCGTCGGCAACCCTCATCAGCGCCGGCGTGACTTACCGGTTAGACCGCAACAAGGAATCCGGATCTCATGCGTATTTCGGTGATGGTGGCCGCCTGCGGCACCCTGGCGGTTCTTGTGGCGCCGAACGAGCGGCTGGGCGGTCAGGCACCGGCGCCCGCGGCGCGCGCCTACAGTCTGATGGCCGGTGATCGCGACCGACCCATGCTGGGGGTGACGACGGGCTCCAGCGGCGCTCGTGACACGCTGGGCCTTCTGGTGCAGAGCGTCACGTCAGGCGGACCGGCGGACAAGGCGGGAATCGAAGAGGGTGATCGCCTGGTCTCTGTCAACGGCGTGAGTCTCCGGCTGGCGCGCGAGGACGCGGAGGATGAAGCGATGGGCGGGGTGCTGGTGCGCCGACTTACGCGGGAACTGGCGAAGCACAAGGCCGGAGAGGAGGTCGAACTCCGTGTGTACCACGACGGACAGACGCGCACCGTCCGCGCCGCGCTGGTCGCGGCCGGGGATCTGACGCCCGCGCTCCGGTCGGTCCAGGCCATGCGCACCGCGCTCGAGGACCGCAGCGTCCTGGGCGTCTCGCTCGGCGGTTCGGGCAGCCGGCGTGATACGTTAGGCATCCTGGTGGTCGGCGTCACCGACAGCGGACCCGCGGCCAACGCCGGCATCGACGAGGGCGACCGGATCGCCGCGGTCAACGGCACCGACCTGCGGGTGCAGCGGGAGGATGCGGGCGACGTGGTGGCGAGCAACGCGCGGCAGCATCGCTTCAGCCGCGTCATGGAGAAGGTGAAGCCCGGAGACGACGTGGAGCTGCGCGTGTACGGCATGGGACAGGCGCGCACGGTGCACGTGAAGGCGGTCCGTGCCCGCGATCTGCCGCGGACCAACGCGGCGTTCTTCTTCGATGGCTCGGGCGTCTCGGGTCAGATCTTCCCGTTCGGAGGCTCCGATCAGATGCGGCCCTCGATCGTCCTGCCGTCCATCCCGCGCATCAAGGTTCGGACCGGTCAGGGAGTGCAGCTCAACCAGATCGCTCCACTCCCCGGAGCTACCATCGTCACGGCTCCGACGGGCACGGTGCAAGCGCGCCGTCTACGCGCTGTGGAGTCAACGCCCGCTCCGGCGCTGGCGCGGTTGGCCGCCGGCACCATGGTGTCGACGAATGCGGAGTGGCCGGTCGCGCACGCGGGTTTCGCCGCGGCGGGGCCGCGGTCCGCTCTGGTCCTGCCCTCAGGTGCCGGCGCCGGTGGGTTCGGGATGCCGGGGCTCAGCCTCGCCCCCGTGGACGGCGAGCTCGCGACGTACTTCGGTCGTGGCAGCGAACACGGCCTGCTCGTTCTCTCAGCCAGCTCGGGCTGGAGCGGCATAAACGACGGTGACGTTATCCTCTCGATCGACGGCCGACCAGTGCGTGCGGCTGATGGCTCGACCAGCCTGTCCTTCCACAATGGCCGGCCGAACCTCGTCGAGCTCCTGCGCAACGGCAAACGCGTCAGGATCACGCTGCAGCGCTGAGACCACGGGCGTCGATCGTCAGCCGGCCGCTCCGTCGCGTTCGCGCAGCCAAAGGCCGGAGCACGGAGCGGACGGGAGAGGGGGCGTCAGAATTCGATCTGTGCCCCCAGCTCGACCACCCGATTGGGCGGAATCTCGAAGAACTGGGTGGCCGAGCGTGCGTTCCTGGCCATGATCGCGAACAGCCGTTTTCTCCAGCGCGCCATCCCGGTACTTCCGACGGGTATGAGCTGCTCGCGCCCGAGGTAGTAGGTCGTGTCCATGCGCCGCGCCTTGATCCCCGCTTCCACGCATCGCCAGCGCAGCTCCTCCACGCGAGGCGTCTGCATGAAGCCGTAAAACGCCCGTACCCGATAGAATCCGTGCGACAGCGGCTCGATCGTCAGGCGCTCGCTTGCCGCGACCTCGGGGACTTCGCGACCAATGATGGAAAGCAGAATCACCTGCTCATGCAGCACCTTGTTGTGCTTCAAGTGGTGCAGGAGCACTACCGGCGTGCCCTCGGCCTCCGACGTCATGAAGATCGCGGTGCCGGGAACGCGCACCGGCGTCCCGCGATCGAGGCTCGCGAGCAGCTCCTCGATCGGCAGCGAGCGCTCCATCATGATGGCGCGGAGGTGTTCGCGTCCCCGCTTCCAGGTGGTCATCAGGATGAACACCCCGAGCCCGATCGCCAGCGGTACCCACCCCTTCTGCTCCACCTTGCCGAGATTCGCCACGAAGAACGCCAGGTCCACCGTGAGGAACAACGCGGCAAGCGACACGGCGCGGGAGGCCGGCCAGTGCCACCGGGTGCGCGAGATCACGTAGAAGAGCACGGTCGTGATCGACATCGTGCCGGTGACCGCGATGCCGTATGCGGCACCAAGCGCCGTGGAGGATCCGAATCCGAGGACGATGAGCAGGCAGCCGATCATCAGCGCCGCGTTCACCTCGGGGATGTAGATCTGACCGGCCTCCTTCTTGGACGTGTGCACGATCGTGACCCGTGGGCTGTACCCGAGCTGCACGCACTGGCGCGTGAGCGAGAAGGCGCCGGAAATAAGCGCCTGTGATGCAATGATCGCCGCGAACGTGGCGATGACGATCAGCGGGCCCAGAAACCAGCGCGGTGCCAGCTGATAGAAGGGATTGATTGCGGCTTCCGGCGTCCGGAGCAGCAGTGCGCCCTGCCCGAAGTAGTTCAGCAACAGCGCAGGCAGAACCATCGTGAACCAGGCGACTCGAATGGGGCGTTTGCCAAAGTGCCCCATGTCGGCGTAGAGCGCTTCGGCGCCGGTGACCACCAGGACTACAGCGCCCAGCAGGGCGAATCCCGCCGTGCCGTGCACCACGAAGAACTGGATGCCGTACCACGGGTTGGCCGCGAGCAGGATGCGAGGCTCTCGGGCGATCTCACGGCCGCCGAGGACGGCGATGGTGAGGAACCAGATGAGCATCAACGGCCCGAACACCCCGCCCACCTTGGCTGTCCCGTGCTTCTGGAACAGGAACAGCACAAACAGGATGCCCAGCGACAACATCACGACCAGGAACTGGGTGAACATCGGCGTCACGACCTGCAGCCCTTCCATCGCGCCGAGCACCGAGATGGCCGGGGTAATCACGCCGTCGCCGTAGAGAAGCGCGGCGCCGAACAGACCTAACGCGACGAAGATCGCGAACCGCACGCGGCTGCGAATGTGCGGCCGTTCCTGGAGAAAGAGCGCCAGCAGCGCCAGAATCCCGCCCTCGCCGCGGTTGTTCGCGCGCAGAATGAAGACGATGTACTTGACGCTCACGATCATGATGAGCGACCAGAATACCAGCGACAGGACACCGTACACGTTCGCCGGCGTGCGTTCGATGCCGTAGTCCGCCTTGAAGCACTCGCGGATGGCGTAAAGCGGGCTCGTGCCGATGTCGCCGTAGACGACTCCGAGCGCAGTGAGCGTCAGTACGGCGAGCCGCGTGCCGCGGGGATTCGAATCGACCGGAGCGCGCGCAGGCGGGAGGGGAATCTCGCTCGTCTGCGTCTGCGACGTATCGGGTGGCCGCTCAGTACCCTGCCCGAGATGGGCGGGATCGGCGTTCATGTCTATTGACGAGGCGCGCGAGGCAGCCGTCGGGTTCGCTCCGGTGTGCGAGGAGCAGCCCGCTCCGCGCAACGAAAAAAGCGGGTCGCGACTCGCAGCCGCGACCCACGGTCAATCTATGGACGACTCTCCCGTCGTAAAGCTGTTACTGCCGGCCCCCCCGAGCGGCGTTCGGACGTCGGCCGCCTAAACCTCCGTGCCCTCCTTTCCCTTTGCCCGAGTGAGCTCGTCGATCTGCCGCGTAGCTTCATCCAGCACTGCCTTGAGCCTTGCAGCGATCTGCTTGTCGCGAATATGCCACGGTGCTGTCGCATAGGTGGCGCGCGCAAGGCGACCAAATGCGCGATTCACCTCCATCATTGGCTCGCTCAGAAAGCTGGAGCCAATATCTGCAATCCGTTCGAAGATGTCCTCGACCGCTCCCTTGTTCTCCTCCAGGTACTTCCGGCCCTCGTCCGTAATCGAATAGACCTTCTTGCCGCCTTCCGCGAGGCTCACGCTCGCGTACCCCAGGTCCTCGAGTAGAGACAATGTGGGGTAGACAGTACCGGCACTCGGAGCATACGCCCCGCCAAACCGCTCCTCGAGCTCCTTGATGATCTCATAGCCGTGCCTTGGCTTCTCGGCCAGCAACTGCAGGATCACGTACTTGAGATCTCCCTGCTCAAAGAAGCGCCCCCCTCGGAACCGCCCCCCGCGTCGGTGACCCCGACCCGACCAGAACCAGGCTCCGGATGGAGCCGTATCGCCCCATCCCCAACCTCCTCTGCCAGCGCCATGGCACTCGGCATCAGAAAACCCGAACATCATCGTTCCATCCCCCGTTTAGATATATCGTGAGTGAAAGATATATCGTACGATATAGCGTATGGTCAAGGGGTAGCTCTCACGGAGGGGCAGACGGGGGACCTCGGCGAAGGAGACTTGGGTGAACGCGAAAACGGCGCGGGGACTCCCGCGCCGTTTCGGGTTTCCTGCACCTCCGGGTACTCGCTACTCGTAGCGCAGCGCGACCACTGGATCCAGTCGTGCCGCCCGCCTCGCGGGCCACACGCCGAACAGCAACCCAACGGCGGCCGAGAATCCGAACGCGAGCGCGATGGATTCCGGCGCGATCTGCGTGTTCCAGCTGAATTTCGCGCTCATGAACTGCGCGGTCCCGGTGCCCAGGGTAACGCCGACCAGTCCACCCATCAGGCACAGCACGATGGCTTCGATCAGGAACTGCATGAGGATGTTCCACCGCGTGGCCCCGAGCGCTTTGCGGACTCCGATCTCACGCGTCCGTTCGGTCACGGAGACGAGCATGATGTTCATGATCCCGATGCCGCCGACCAGCAGGCTGACCGCCGCAATACCTGCCAGCAGCAATCCGAAAACGGCTGTTGTTTCGGCGACCGTGGTCAGAAAGTCGGACTGATTGCGGATCTGAAAATTGTCCGCCTTGCCGCCGAGCAACTTGTGCTCGCGGCGCAGGATCTTCTGAATGTCCGCCATGGTCAGCGGAACCTTGTCCTCGTCAGGCGCCAGAACGCTGATCGAGTTGAGCCGATCGGTGCCAAGTATCCGATACCGTGCCGTCTGGATGGGGACCAGCACATACGCGTCGGGGTTCCCGAATCCGGCGCCCTGTCCCTTGGGAGCGAGGACGCCAACCACGCGAAACTGGATTCCTCGAATCCGGATCGCTTCGCCGATGACCGCTTCGGGATCGGGGATACTCAGGTCTTCGAGGGTCTGCGGTCCCAGCACCGCCACGCGCTGCTTCGTTTCGTTCTCGGCGGGAGTAAACATGCGCCCCGCCAGGACCTGGAAGTTCCGGACTTCGGGGTAGTTGGCGGTCACGCCCTTGATGGAGGTATTGGTGTTCCGGTTCTGATACTGAACCTGGAGATTGCGCGACATCTCGGGTTGCACCGCCTGGATCTGCGTCCCTCGCTCCTCGAGTGCGTCGGCGTCGCTCATCGTGAGCTTCGCCCGGTCCACGTCCGACCCGATGCCTCTGTTCATCTGCTGGCCGGGCATCACCGTGAGGAGGGTCGTCCCCAGCGCGGCAATGCGGTCGTTCACGGCCTTCTGGGCGCCGTTGCCCAGCGCGATCATGGCGATGACCGCGGCCACCCCGATCACGATGCCGAGCATCGTGAGCAGTGAGCGCAGTTTGTTGGCGCGCAGGGCGCCTAACGCGACGGCAAGAATCTCTCCGAATAACATGGATCTCGCTCCTTACCCGCCACCACGCCGGCCGCCGCCACCCGGACCGCCGCCCGGAATGTTGCCGCCCTTCTGCATGCCCGGCAGGCCCTGCATATTGCGCGCCCGGGCATTCGCCGAGTCGCGCTGTGCCTGAAGCTGCACGGCGGCCAGCAGGACCACCTTCTCGCCCTCCTGCAGTCCCGAAACCACCTCGGTGTAATCCAGATCGCTCAACCCGCTGCGGATGACGCGGGGGACGAACCGCGCGGAATCAGCCACGTACACGAGCGACGTCCGGGTCCGCGCGCGCTGCATCGGAAACTCGCCTGCACGCACCGGCGCTCCCGATCCGCCCTGTCTCGCGCCCTGCGTTGCCGACGCTCCGCCACCCCGACGTCCAGTCTGACCCGATCCCGGCACGGCTCCGGCGCCCCCCTGGGGGGACTGGCCGCCGGCCTGCTGTCGATCGCGGAAGTTGCAGGCGCGGGCGATGTTGGCATCCACACCAAGGACCTTGTAGATGGAATCGGACCTGGCACGCATGACCTGGGGATCGACCTCGGCGCCCTGACCGCCACGCCCGCGCAGGGCCTGGAGGGCACCCTGGGCATCGGGATGCTTCGCGAACGCATCGTGCACCTTGGCGCAATCCTGGTCCGTGACCTGCGGCAGATTCGCACCGCCGCGGCGTCCACCCTGACGACCCTGTCCCTGCTGCGGATCGTCGAGCATCACGTCGCCCTTCGACACCGCCTGGCGGCGGCCGTTGGCCCCGCTGTCGCCTCCTCGGCCGCCGCGCATACCGCCGCCTCCAAAACCACCTCCCATCGACCGCATCTGCTCCTGCACCGACGCCGTCACGCTGTCGGGATCGAGGCCGAGCAAGCGGGCCGTCGTCGCGGCCTCGCGCGTCGTGCGGATCGCGTCGTTCGGCACGGTGATGACATCTTCCCTGGTATCCACGAGTACCGACACCTCGCCGTTCATGCCCGGCTTCAGGTAGCCTTCGAGGTTGTCGAGGGTCACCAGGACCGGGAACATCGTGACGCTCTGCTGCACCACAGCCTGCGGTTCGATCTTCTCGACCGTTCCGCGGAAGGGCCGGTCCGGATAGGCGTCAAATGTTGCGGTAGCCTCCTGGCCGGGATGCACGTTGGCGATATCGGTCTCGTTGAAGTTGGCTCGCACCCGCACCTTCGCCAGATCCGCCATCTGCAGCAAGGACGTGCCGCCGCTGGCCGAACTGGTGGCTGAGGCGATGACCTGACCGAGCGACACGGTCTTGGCAATGATCGTACCCGCAACCGGGGCTTTCACCGTGGCGTCCTGCTTCCGCTGCAATGCCTGGTCGAGACTGGTCTGCGCCCGAATGAGCGCCGAGGCGGAGTTGGTCGAGTCCAGCTGGGCGGTCTCGAGTTCCTGTGAGGTGATGATGCGGGAGGCGGCCAGGTCGCGGCTCCGCTTCAGTTGCATCGTCGAGACGTTGAGCTTGGCCTGCGCCGATGCCAGGTCCGCCTGCGCCTGCTCGTACTGGTTGTCCACGTCGCGCGTGTCGAGCTGCACCAGCAGGTCGCCCTGCTTGACCAGGGTGCCCGTCTCGACCGGCATCTCGATGATCTGGCCGGACGACTTCGAGCGCACGTCGACGACGTTGATCGGCTCGACCGCGCCGGAAGCGGTCGCCTCCGAGACGATCGTGCGGCGAGCGGCGGCGGCCGTTTCGATCGGAAGCCGATTGTCCTTCTTCTTGGCGCAGGCGGCGACGAGCAGCACGCTCACCAGCACCGCAGTAGGTGCGCGTCCCATGAGACGCCGGCCGTCGGAGAGAGAATCCAGGAGAGACATGTGTTGAGGCGGTGATGGGTGTCCGTGACGCGCTATTGAATTTCGCGGCCAATCAGCAATTCGATGTTGGCCTTGGCGACGCGTGCGTCGTACCGCGCCCGGATGAGCGAGTAGCGCGCCGAGGTGAGCGACGACTGCGAGGTCAGGAGGTCGAGCAAGGTGGTCGCACCGAGCGCGTACCGCTGCTGCTGCACGCGTACGTCTTCCTGTGCTGCAGCCACCGAAGCGTCCTGGATCTGGATCCGTTCCTGTGCCAGACGCAACGTGCCCAGGTACTGGATCAGCTGCTGCTGGGCGACCAGCTTCGCATCCCGGAGCGACGCTTCCGCGTTGTGCTCGGCGACGCGAGCCGACGTGACCGTCTGCTCGCGGTTGAAACCGTTGAAAAGCGTATAGCTGAAGCTGAACCGTAGCGTATTCGAGTGCGGATACAGTCCGTTCCAGGGGTCGAAGCTGTCCGACCTGTTGCTGCCGCTGATGCCATAATTCATGCTGATCGTGGGGAAGTACGGCGTATGCGAGGACTTGAGCGATGCCCGGGCCGCGTTGAGGGACGCCTCTGCCGAGCGCACTGTGGGCGCCGTCTTCGAGCGATTGTGCCAACGCGGCGCTATCCGCCGCGAAGCTATCCATCCGGAGCGAATCCGCGGGCATGGCGGTGACCAGGAACGGAGTCGCGACCAGCCGGGTGAGGGCGGCATTGGAGTTCTGCAGATCGTTCTCGGCGGTCAGCACACTGACCTGTGCGTTGCCGACCGAGACCACCGAGCGCAGGGAGTCGGACTTGGTTGCCGCACCGGCGGCAACGCGCGCGTTGGCGGACTTGAGCTGCTCCTGCGCCAGGTCGAGCGCAGCCTGTGCCGCGGCCAGATTCTCCCGTGCGGCCAGGACGTTGAAGTACTGCGTGGAGACGTCCAGCGCCACCTGGTACCTGGTACGCCGCTCGTTGGCCTCCGCCGAGGCGACGTTCGCCCTGGCCGCGCTCAGATTGTACATCCGGTTGCCCGCATCGAAGAGGGTCAGGTTCGCGCTGAGGCCGCGGCTGTAGCTCCACGGTGAGCTGTAGCTGACGATCTGCTGCTGGGTGTTGAGCGTCTGGCCGTTCTGCTTGCTGGCGCCCGTGGAGATGCTGAGCGTGGGAATGAAGTCACCCCATGTCGAGCGGACCTGTCCCTCGCTCTGGTCGATGGCGCCCCGCGCCTGAACCGCGCTCGGCGCATTCTGTTGCGCCAGCTTCACGGCCTCGGCCAGCGTGACTGGACGCGCCTGTGGCGCGCTTCCTGTCTGCGCCGCCGCGATGGCGGGGACAAGAAGAAGAAGGAGATATCGCATCAGTCTCTGTCGCGTGTCCTGGAGGTGTCGTTCAGTTCCGTGAGGAGCTTGTGGAATTCCTCACGCTGCGTCTCGTTGAGCACTGTCTCGATCTGGGCGCGGGCCCGCATCTTCACCGAGTCCATTTGCCCACGAACGGTGGCCATGACCAGCTGGTCGAGACGGCGTCGTTCGTCGAGGATCGAGTCGACCCGTGCCCGCTGCGGCTGGGTCAGCATCAGCCGGTCCGCGAACATCTCGCGCATCGAGCGGGAGCTGGTACGGGCCGCGCAGATCTGGTCGCGGATCATGACCCGGTCGGCGGTGAAGCCCAGAGCCCCGCCGACCAGTACGGCGCCGAGCAGGAACATGACGGCAAGGTTCTTGGACCGTGGCATGGTTCCGTGCCTCAGCGCGAGAGGAGACCCCGGAGCGTCGCCTCTCGCGTTCTCGCGTTAGGTCCGTCGCGGAAGGTCTCCGTGAGAATCGGTAACTCGGAGGGCGTGTCGAGCAGCTCGCGATACGCCATCTGCTCCTGCGCTTCGCGCGTGCGCCAGGCGGCGAACCCGGCCACGAACAGCGCGATGGCTGCCGCGGCGAGACCGATGCGCACCCATCCCGGGAAGTACGACCACCACTCCCGTGCGACCTGGCTCTGGATGCGCGCCATGATCCGGCGCTCGAGCGCTGCCCAGTACGACTCCCCGGCCGGCGCCGTGTATTCGGCGCGCAGCGCGGCGTGCAACTCGTCGTCGCGATGCTCGCGATCGTCCTCGCGCACGATTTTCATAGATGACTCCGGACTGAACCCAGTTCCTCGCGCAGTCGCGCTCGTGCATGGTGGAGATCCGAGCGGGCCGTCCCTTCCGGTATCCCGAGCATCCGTCCGATCTCCGCATGTTTGAATCCTTCAATGTCGTGAAGCACAATCACCGCCCGTTGGCGCTCGCCCAGGCTGGCCAGGGCGTCGCGGAGGCGTCGGCGCAGTTCCGCCGACTCCGCGGGATCGCGGAATGGCGACGCGATAGTCTCGGCCAGGACGTCGGCATCGCGGACCTTCTTCCGTCGCGTGATGTCGAGCGCCGCGTTGGCGACGATGCGATGCAGCCAGGCTCCGAACGCCTGATCCGGGAGAAACCGGTCGAGGGCTCGGTAGGCGTGCAGGAAGCCTTCCTGCACGGCATCCTCCGCGTCCTCGTGCGTCAGTACGATCGCGCGGGCGACCGCGTACGCCCGTCGCTGGTGGACACGCACGAGCGACGCAAAGGCCTCGGTATCGCCACGCTGGGCGGCGATAACGAGGGCATGCTCGTGCTCCCGTACCGAGACCTCAGCCGACATGGTACGGGAGCGAACCGGCGCCGGCGCCGGCGCGATGGACGTCAGGGAGATGGCTGCAGTCGTCACAGTATGGTTGCGTAGTTCCTCCTGACAACGCGCTCTCCGGGAGAATCGTTGACCCTGGACCGCTAGGGTGTTGGCGCCGGGGGGCCGGAAAGACCTAAGAGCGCGGCACGCGCGCGCATGGCGTCGATGACAAACTGAATGTGGTCGTCGAGATCGACCCCGAGCTCCGCGGCGCCGGTGACGATATCCTCACGGCTGACACCGCGGGCGAAGGCCTTGTCCTTCATCTTTTTTTTGACAGATCGGGCCTCGACTTCGTTAACGCTCCGCGACGGTTTGACAAGCGCGGTGGCGGTGATGAGCCCGGTCAACTCGTCCACGGCGAACAGCGCACTGGCCATCCGGGTCTCCCGGGGAACCCCGCAGTAGGCCGCGTGGCCGAGGATGGCGTCGAGAATGTCGTCGGGGAAGCCGCGCTCCCGGAGAAGGCGTACGCCCTCGGACGGGTGTCCGGACGTCGGCGAGTGCGCCTCGTTAGGCCACTGCTCGTAGTCGAAGTCGTGGAGGAGGCCGGCCAGGCCCCAGCGGTCCGGATCCTCTCCGAAGCGTTCCGCGTATGCGCGCATCGCCCCCTCGACGGCGAGCATGTGCTTTCGCAGCGAGTCGCTCGATGTGTACTCGTGCACCAGCGCCAGGGCGTCGTCGCGCGCCGGGAGCGAAGACGGCGTCGTCATGCATGTACCTCCAAAACGGGGGGCTCCCCGCCCGCGGGCACGTTTCCCATATGGAGGTCTTAAGCTACTGACGTCGGGCCGGTGCGATCAGTCCGCGCCGAAAACCCTTTCCACGTGGGCCTCGCGACGGGCACGCACCAGCAACCCTGGAGACGGTGCCACGAGGTAGGCGAAGCGGGCCGCGCGAAAGAGGCACAGGTCAGCGGCGCTGTCTCCGACGTAATCGAAGTCATTGTTATGTATGCGTTTACGGATCGCCGCCAGCTTCCGCTGCGCCTTCAGGTTTGGGCCGCGATCCGTAGCGATGACGTCGTCGAAGAGACCCAGATAGGAGGCAACCGCGTCCGCCACTCTTCGGTGGGAGGCAGTCGCCAGGACGATCGTGCGCCCCTTTCCCCGCTCTTCAGCAAGGAAAGCGAGGACCCCGTGCCTCCAGCGTAGCGAGCCCGGATCCGGGAGGACATGGCCGGCCACGAAGGCCTTCATGGCGCTCCGTCCGCGCAGGAGCGTCAGCCCGACCGCCGGGAGGAGCCAGGGTCGATGGACCGCCATCTGTGCCAGCGCAATGCGAAGCGTGTCCCCGGCGATGAGGGTTCCGTCGAGGTCCACGAACAGCGGAGGCTCCGCTCCGCCACCGATGGGCACGCCCGTTGGAGACTGGTCGCGACTCCTCCGGGGCTCGCCGCTACTTCGCGGTTGCGGCGTGCTGCCCTTCGCGGCCCGCGTACTTGTGGTTGGTCAGCTGAACGATGGTGAAGCTCATGAGAACGAGCAGGACGGCGGTGACCACGAGGCCGATGTACGCCGCTTTCTTGTCCGACGTCTGGTGTTCCGACATGTCAGAACCGGAGAGAGGTGAGTGTCAGCTGACGCGTGCCGACGTGAGAACATCATTCTGCCGGATTTTGGGCAGTACGTCGAGCCCTGAGGTGACCTGCCCGAACACGGTGTGCACACCGTCCAGGTGTCGCGTGTTCTGCTCGCTGAGTGCGAGGAAGAACTGGCTGCCGCCGGTGTCCTTGCCGGCGTGGGCCATGGAGAGTGCACCGACCTTGTGCCGATGCGGGTTCCCGGCCGTTTCGCACTTGATCTTGTATCCGGGGCCACCCGTTCCCACCGGCCCCTTGGCGTGTTCGCCGCCCTTGGAGTAGGGATCACCGCCCTGAACGACGAAGTCGGCGATCACGCGATGGAAGCGCGTGCCGTCGTAGAAGCCGCTGTTGGCGAGCTTCTCGAAATTCGCGACCGTGTTGGGTGCGTCCTCGTCGAAGAGTTCCAGGACCAAGGTGCCCTGGGAGGTTTCCAGCGTGGCTGATTTCATGATGCGAGTGAAGAAGGGAAGGCTGAGGTGTTCAAGGGACGTCAGAGGAGTGCGAACCGCCGCGCGGAGCCGGCACCCTCGCTGCGACCTCCTCACGACCGGTCGGAGCGGTCACAAGCGTCCCTGCGACCGGGCGGGCCGGACGGTCGCGAATCGGAAACGTAATGAGATGGAGGCGAACTACGAAACGGTCGACGAGGGACAGATGTCGGTCAGGACGCAGATCTCGCAATGTGGCCGCCTGGCGTCGCAAACGCGTCGGCCATGCCAGATGAGCAGGTGGGCGAGCATGGTCCACTGCGCCCTGGGGAACAGGGCCATCAGGTCCCGCTCGATCGGGCCGGGTTCCGATTCCCTCGTTAGGCCGAGTCGAACGGAGAGCCGCTGGACGTGGGTATCGACGACGATGCCTTCATTCACGTCGAATGCGTTCCCGAGCACGACGTTGGCCGTCTTGCGGCCCACCCCCGGCAGTTGTACCAGCTCGGCCATCGTGTGGGGCACCCGCTCCGCATGGTGGTCGGTGAGGGCTCCGGCCATCCCGATGATGCTCTTCGCCTTGTTGCGGAAGAAGCCGGTGCTCCTGATGATCTCCTCCACATCGGCCTGGGGCGCGCGGGCCAGCGAGGACGGGGTCGGGTACTTCGCGAACAGGGTTGGGGTCACCATGTTCACCCGCTTGTCGGTGCACTGCGCACTCAGGATGGTGGCGACGATCAGCTCCCAGGCATTCCGGTGGTCGAGCTCGCAGTGGGCATCCGGATACGCGCGAAGCAACCGTCGGTACACCTCACGCGCGTACCGTGGGAGTTCCGCTCCCGGCACGCTCCTTCTGGGTCCACGAAGGAGATGGGTGCGATGGGGGGATTTGGAGGGCGGAGTTTTGGTGAGGGCGGAGCGCGCGCCGGCGACTATTTTCGTTTTTGGGGGGGGGGCCCCACGGACGCGGCCCTTCGCGCGCCCATCGCGAACCCGCGTCGCGGCAACCTTCGGGCGCCGCTGTGAGAACGGCTGCCGCGGGCCAGTTCGGTTCTTACTCGCCAATGCCCGCGCCCGGCGTTCCGCCGACACGCGCACGCGCCGGGCGGGGAGTCTTCCCCGCCGGGTGCTCGGGAGATCCGCACATATGATGTCGAAGCATGGAAGCGGAATATAGCGGCCGTCGCGCCGCCGCCGACCGCCGGATGCCACCCGACACCCTGGTCCGGCGCGCGCGACATGTGCGCCGGCCGTGCTGCTGCAATCAGGCGGGCACGCCGGCGAATTGTCTGAGCTGACCAATCATCTGGTGGAGGCGCTGCTCCGTACTGTCGATCTCACTGGCAGCTTCCTCCAGGTCGAGCAATCCAGCCCGCATCGACGTCGCCACCTTGTTGAGATACCGGATCTGCGTGAGCACTTCCTGCGTCACCTGTCGAAGCCCGTGGTAGCGGCGCCGCTCGGCAAGGGCGCGTCGATAGCGCAACCCCAGTTCGGTCTGTGAGAGCCCGCGTGCGTGCGCCAGCACGTCATCGGCGGATCGCCCGGGAATGCTCCCGTGATCGCGCACACCATCGTCGTCATCCCACTCCTCATCACTGAACCAGAGATGGCCCAGGTGCTCCACGCCATCGTACTCGATCGTCACGTGCACGTTGTAGCTGCGGCCGTCGACCGGCACCGTGGTGACGAAGAGCTCCTCGCTTTCGTTCGCGCTGTTCATGACTTACCCGTGACCCGCGGAGGTGTCCCCCAGAAACTGTTCGATTGCGCCGAAGAGCGCCTGCGGCTGCTCGACATATGGCACGTGCCCGCTCGCTTCGAGGACGAGCAACCGGGCGTGCATGGCACGCGCTGCCCGCTCCGAGGACTCGATCGGAATGGGATCGTCCCGGCCGTGCACGAAAAACGCCGGAACGTGAAGGGACTCGAGCCATGGAATGACGTCGTAGTCGCCAAGGCTGCGCCAGACTGACTGCTGCACGCGCGCGGTGACCCGGAACGGCGTGAGGTCGCGCGCCCGCTCCGGCCTCGAGAAGTAGGCGGCGACCCCCAGCTCGAACTGGCGCTGCCGGTACGCGTCGGCATTGGTCTCGCGGAGCCCCGATTCCGCGAGTTCCTCTCTGAGCTCACGGATGGTCTCGCTTCGCTGCCGGCGTGCAAACTCCCGCTCAAACGCCTCCCGGTATTCGCGCGACAGGGGTGCCGGATCGATGAGCACCAGGCGACCCGGTCGCTCGTACTGGTGGTCGCGCATCGCCTCGACCGCGTACAGCAGGGCAAGCAGCGCGCCCCACGAGTAGCCCACCACGCTCAGCGGATGAAGTCCGAGTTCCCGTACGAGCTGTCGAAGGTCTTCGACGTGGGTGCGCCACGTGATTTCTTCGGTGGCATGACCCCGCGATCGACCACCACCGCGCTGGTCGTAGAAGACCAGCTCCCGGTCCCCGGCGAGGCGCAACATGTGGGGCAGCAGGTAATCGTGGTGGGCGCCGGGGCCGCCGTGGAGCACGAGCACGCGGTCCGTGCCGGCAGGGCCGTAGGCACACCAGTAGAGTGGCACACCGGTCGAGGACGTCGTTCCCGATGCGCGTGGGGACGGAATAGTCTGTGGCATGGTCGGAAGTTACGGCTCTCGACGATCAGAGCAGCCCCGACTGCGAACCGGCGCTGGCCGAACGGGATGTCAGGCTCTATTCTGACGGTTGCTGGGGTAGCTTGATGGAAGGAAAAACGTCGAACTGGGAGGCGAAATGCGCAGGTTCGTCGCACCTACGGTGGGCACGCTCGCACTGATACCCGGGCTTGTCCTGGCGCAGGGCATGAAGAACGATCCCAACAAGGCTGTGGAAGGCGCGGGTATCTCCGTGTCGGGATGGACCGGTCGCGTCGACTTCCCGCAGCGCGGTGAGCAGATCGAGCAGGCGAAATTCGCAACCATGGGCAGTGGCATGCACATCACTACCGGTCCCCACGTCATCCTCTGGAATCCGGCGAACGTGGCAAAGGGCAACTACACGGTGCATGCGAACCTGACGAAGACGCAGGCGACGGCGCACGAGGAATCCTACGGCATCTTCATCGGCGGGAGCAATCTGGACGCGGACAACCAGAACTACCTCTACTGCGTGGTGTTCGGCGCGGGCGACTACTCGGTGATCATTCGCGATGGAGCCCAGACGCAGCAGGTGGTCCGCCGGCAGCCCAACGATGCGGTCGCCAAGGCCGGCGACAACGGCTCGGCCAAGGACGACATCGCGATGACGGTATCAAGCGACAGGATCTCCTGCTCGATCAACGGCAAGGAAGTCTGGAGCGCACCGAAGTCAGAGGTGGTGGGGCCCGGAAAGCTGGTGTCCACCGACGGCATCTACGGGCTGCGGGCGAGTCACAATCTGAGCATCCACGTGGCCGGCTTCGGCACCACCAAGTAGACACGTTTTCGTTTGGGGGGGCCTGACCGAAGGGGTTCGGCACTGCCGAGCCCCTTCCCCGCGCTCGGGAAAGGCGTGATGTGTTCCGCCGGTGTCAGCCGCCGCGCCTACCTAACGTCACCTGAACGGTGAGACGCCGGCCGTCGCGCAGGTAGACGATCTGGATGGTCTCTCCCGGCTGGTGGGCGTAGAGCGCGTCGCTGTAGGTGTACAGGTCCTTCACCGGTGCGCCCTCGATTTCCACGATCACGTCGCCTGCCTTGAGCCCGGCGCTGTCCGCCGGCGATCCCGCGCCGACCCCCGATAGTCGCAGACCGGGAACGTCGCTGGCCCCCATGTCGGGGATGCTGCCGAGATACACCCGCGACGACGTGCGCGAGGCGGTGGGCGGCGACGCCGATGCCGGGGCGCGGACGAACGTCAGAGGCGCGGACCGGTCGGCAATCTGTCGCGCCACGCGTTCGGCAAACAGGACCACGCGTGCGATCCCGACGAGGTTGATCTTGTCGGCGTCATCGGTGGCGCGATGGTAGTCCTCGTGCAGGTCCGTGAAGAAATGAAGAACCGGGAGGTTCTTCGCGTAGAATGAACTCTGGTCCGACGGGCCGAACCCGTCGCCCACCGCGGAGATCCTGAAGGCCGGCGCCACGTTTTGCGCTGCGAGAATGCCCGGCAGCTCGGTCGCCGTCGCAACGCCGTAGACGATCAGCTTGTCGTCGCGGAGCCGCCCCACCATGTCGAAGTTGATCATCGCTTCCACGGAATCGAGCGGCACCGGGGAGTGATCCACGAAGTACTGGGAGCCGAGCAGGCCAAGCTCCTCGCCGCTGAACGCGATGACGATGACCGACCGTTTCGGCGGCTGTCGCACGAACATCCGTGCCAGTTCCATCACCGCCACCGTACCGGACGCGTTATCGTCGGCGCCGTTGTGAATGACGTTCGGCGTCTCGGGATCGAGCGCGCCGAATGTCGAGCGCCCGAGGTGATCGAAATGCGCTCCGATCACGAGGTACTGACCGCGGAGCGCCGAATCGGTGCCCCTGATGAGCGCCACGACGTTCTGGGTGGGCGACTCGGAAGGAAGACCTGCATGTGCCGCCGCGACCGACTTTGCGACGAACGGCTGCTCGTATTCCGCGACGCAGTCGTGCCCATCCCGATCCCCGCAGGCGGCGGTTCTGGATGGAAGCCCGAGCAGCCCGAGGCTCGCGAAGCGACGGGCGATATATGCCGCCGCGGAGTCGTTGCCGGGTGTTCCAGTCCGACGCCCTTCGAGCGCATCGCTCGCCAGGTACCGGATGTCGCGGCCGATTCGCCCGGTATCGGGAGGAGCTGGCGCCGGCGTTATCGTCGGGGCGGACCGGCAGGCCGCAGCGACCACGGCTATCGCGAGCAGCAGCCCCCGTTTGCGAGGGCGGCGGATGTTGCGTTTCATCGGGCGTCTGGTGAGGGAGCAGATCGGCTCGAATGTTAGCCACCCCGGCGTGGAGCAACCAGCCGCTCGCACGGGAGGCCTCGGACTGCGCCGCAAAACGTTTCGTTGGGAGGCGGAAGTGCGTCATATCTCTCGAGTCTGCGCAGTGTTACGAGCACGGGCGTAGTCCTTGCGACTCATTGGGCCGCCCGATCCGGCCATTTCGGGCATGCGCTCGTCGATCAGCGAACCGACGTCGATGCTGCTGTCCCTTATCACCCAGACCCCGTCTGTCCGACACGGACGCGAAACTTGCGATGAATGATTTCCCCGCGTTTGCGCGACATTTTGCACAGCTGGTCTGGCTGCTCGTTCACCGTGGCGAGGACCCGGAGCGGCAGAAGGAGGCGTTGCGGCGCTCGCTCGGCGAGCTCGAGGAGAAGCGACAGGTGCTGGTACTGGCCGACCTGTCGTTCTCCATGGCCAACCGGTTCCAGGATCCGCGACTGAACGACTTCATTGTGTGGGTGAGCGAACTGTCGATGCGCATGTCGGCGCATTCCGTGCGCGCGATCGAGTTCGAACAGGCGGCGTCGCCGCACGAAGTCCTGGGGATCGCGCGCGCACTCGCCGGTTCGCCGGTGACCGGCGACGAGGGAGAAGCGTTCGACGACAAGGTGGTTGCTCTGGCGCCGCGGACGCTGGCGGTGCACATCGGAGACCTGGGGTTCGTGCGGCGCGCCACACCGATCAGCGGCAACGCGATCCTGGCGCCGGTGCGCACGCCACCGCTGGGGGCACCGATAATTGCGACCACCAGCAGACCGACGCCGAGCCAGCCGAACGGGTCGGCGGTGGCGCCGAATTTCGATGAGGACATCGCTGACCAGCAGACCAGAACTCTCGAATCGGAGTTGGTGCCTGGACTGGCTGCCAGCATGCCGCTCAGGGATCTCCTTGCCCGGGTCGACGAGGCGAAGGACTCATCGACGGCGACGCGTCTGATCGACGACATCGCGCGCGCGGCCGAGGAGCGCGCGCGCGAGGGGCTGTGGGTGGACGTTGCCGAGATTCTCGATCGTCTGTACCGGAATGGGGAGAAGCACTCCGAGGGGGAGCTGAAGCGCGCGTGTCGGTTCGCGATCCGGCGGCTCGAACGCCCGGCGATCATGAAAGGCATCGCGCAGTTGCTGCCGCATCGTCGGGAGATGCGGGACACGGTCGCGCAGCTCTTGGCGCACGCGGGCGAATCCGGCGCTGACGCGCTGATCGACCTGCTGATCAGTTCGGATTCGACGACCGAGCGTCATGCGTATCGGGCGGCGCTCGCGAAGTGTCCGGCGGCGGTTCCGGCGCTGGTCCATCTGCTGCGTGATGCGCGATGGTACGTGGTTCGGAACGCTGCCGAGCTTCTCGGGGAGCTGGCGCCGCCTGACGCGGACGCGCAGCTGGCGGGCGTTCTGGGACACGGGGAACCCCGGGTCCGACGGGCGGCGGTCACCGCGCTGGCGAGACTGGCAACGCCGCGCGCGGTCCTGGCGCTGCTTCAGGCGGTGCATGATCCCGCGGCCGAGGTACGGCTGCAGGTGGCGCTCGGTCTCGGCGCCATGCGCAATCCCCGCGCTGTTCCCTGGCTGATCGAGGCACTGGACAAGGAGCATGACGCGGAGGTTCAGGCGGTGATGATCGCCGCGCTGGGCAACATGCCGACCGAGGAGGCGGTGGCGCGCCTGGCGCGCGCTGCCCAGCCGGGAGGATTCCTGATCCGGAAAGCGGTTGCGACCCGCGTCCAGGCAGTCCACGCGCTGGCCGAGGCCGGGACATCGTCTGCGCAGGCCGTGCTGCGGGGGCTGGCAGGCGACCGCGACCGCTCCGTACGGGAAGCGGCGGACCGCGCCCTGAGCGGCCGCGTGCTCGCGTAGGCGCGCGGTCGGCGCGCCGCGTCAGCGCGCGGTGAAGTCCGTTTCCGTGGTCACGGCGCGACAGGCCTCGGCCAGGAGCGCCACCGCGCGATCCACGTCGTCGAGGCTGACCATTTCGTTAGGCGAGTGCATGTAGCGGTTCGGGATCGAGACGAGTGCGGTGGCGACGCCTTCGCGCGCGATCTGGATGAAGTCGGCGTCGGTGCTCGTGTCGCGCCCGGCCGCCTGGACGGAGACCGGCACGTCGAGGCGCCCGGCGGCATCGACCAGCAGGGCGAACACGACCGGCGACACCACCGAACCACGCGCCAGCACGGGCCCCGCGCCGAGCTTCTGGTCTCCGACCTCCTTCTTTTCCATTGTGGGATGATCGGAGGCGTGGGTGACGTCCACCGCGACCGCCATGGCCGGGTTGAGGCGGGAGGCGGCAATCAGGGCCCCGCCGCCGTGGTATCCGATCTCCTCCTGCGTGGTCGCCACCGCGGCCACGCGGCTGCGGCCGGGTTCGGCGGCGTACCGACGGAGCGCCTCGAGGACCACAAATGCCCCGATGCGGTCGTCGATCGCCCGTGAGGCAATTCGCCCGTTAGGCATCTGCAGCAGGCCCGTGTCTATGACGCCCGGGTCGCCCACCGCCAGCCGCTGTCGCGCATCGGCGCGATCGGTGGCGCCCACATCGACCCACAGATCGGTCAGCCGCACCGCCTTTTCGCGCTCTTCGGGGCGCTGCAGGTGAATGGACTTCTTCCCCACGACGCCCACCACGTCGCCGTCGCGTCCCTGGAAGCGGATCCGCTGCCCCACGAGCACCTGCGGGTCCCAACCGCCAATCGCACCGATATAGACGAAGCCGTCCTCGTCGATATAGGTGACGATCACTCCGATCTCGTCGATGTGCCCCGCCAGCATGATGGTGGGGGCGCCATCAGGATTCACCTCGGCGATGCTGTTGCCGGCCACGTCGCTGCGCACCTCGGCGAACGCACGTGCCTCGTCGCGCCACACGCGCGCGGCCGCAGACTCGAAGCCCGAGGGACCGGCGGTGTCGAGCAATCGTGCGAGAAACGTCAGGGACTCGGATGAGAGCATGTCGGAACGTGCCGGAGTGAGGCGGCGCGATGGGGATGGCCCGAGAACGCTATCATCGAGAGGACGTCCTCGACAGACGTGTCGCGCGGTCCGGTGAAGGCGACCGGCGCCCCGATTGGGGCATGTGCAAGGCGGCTGCGTCGCGGTGGCCCATGACGAGTACTTTGCGGGCGGGGAGCGCCCGCGGCCGGTATTCCGACCTCGAATCCGTGCGCTTCGCCCATCGTGCGACGCGTCCTGGCGTGTCGGGTTCGCGGGTCGCGCGGCGGGCGTGTTAGACTTAGCGGCTCGCCTACTTCTCCCCGGGGACGACCCATGCGCAGCCGCGCGCTCGCCATCCTGATTCTTCCGATTGTGGCCTTTGAGGCGTCGGCCCAGCGCCCGTCGACCGGGCCCGCCGCGATGGTGTCGGCGCCGATCAGCGCCGTGCAGTACGACGTACAGTTCGATCGCTCCACGGCACCACGTCGGGTGCTCCATGTGACCATGCAATTCACGACGAACGGACGCGAACCAGTGCTCCTGTCGCTTCCGGCCTGGACCCCGGGGGCATACGAGATCACGAACTACGCGCGCTGGGTGACGGATTTCGGCGCGGTCGCGGGCGACAAGCCGCTGCACTGGGACAAGCTGGACTACGATACGTGGCGGGTCCTGCCTAACGGTGCCACCGCGATCACCGCGTCGTTCGACTACACCGCGGATTCGCTGGACAATGCCGTGGCCTGGGCGCGCAGCGACTTCGCGTTCTTCAATGGCACCAACGTGCTGCCCTATCCGGAGGGACGGCCGATGGATTTCGCGGCAACCGTCACGATCCGCACCGAATCCGACTGGGGCATCGAGACGGGCATGGCGCCTGCCGGGGCGCGGACATTCTCCGCACGGAACTACCATGACCTGGTCGACATGCCGTTCTTCGTCGGCCGGTTCGACGTCGACAGTCAGCAGGTGGACGGAAAGTGGGTCCGGATGGCGACCTATCCGGCCGGCGCGTTCTCCGGCGCCCCACGGCAGGAGCTTTGGGGCCAGATCGCGAAGTTCGTTCCGCAGGAGAACCGCGTATTCGGCGAAGTGCCGTACGACAAGTACACGATCGAGATCGTCTTCGATTCGGCATTCGGCGGCGCCAGCGCGCTCGAGCACCAGAACTCGCACATGGGGATCTACTCGCCGTTCATCATCGGCAATCCCGTGTTTCCGTCGATCACGGCGCACGAGATGTTTCATCTCTGGAACGTGAAGCGCATGCGTCCCGCCGAGATGGTGCCGTACCGGTACGATCGCGCCGAACCGACGCCCTGGTTGTGGGTCAGTGAGGGCATCACCGACTACTACGCGGACCTGGCGCTGGTGCGCGGCGGCGTGATCGACTCGGCCACGTTCCTGAACCTCACGAGCGGCAAGATGCAGAACGTGGCGGCCCTTCCGCCTACGGCGCTGGAGGACGCGTCGCTCGACACGTGGATACACCCCACCGACGGGACCCAGTACGTCTACTACGACAAGGGATCGCTGGCCGGGCTGATGCTCGACATCATGATTCGCGACGCGTCGGACAACCACAGTTCGCTCGACGACGTGATGCGCGCCGTCTATACCACGACCTACAAGGCCGGCCGCGGCTTTACCGGCGACGACTGGTGGGGCGCCGTGTCGCGCGCCGCCGGCGGAAAGTCGTTCAAGGACGTCGACGACCGATACATCGATGGCCGCGACGCGTTTCCCTGGGAATCGGTGCTGCCGCTGGCCGGTCTGCGGGTGCACGCCGATACCGTGCGCGAGCCCCGGATCGGCGTGTACACCCAGGGGGACTCGGCGGGGGTGCAGGTGACGCAGATCGAGCCGGGGGGAGCGGCCGACGAAGCCGGCGTGCGGCCCGGTGATGTGCTGCTCCAGGTCGGCGAGATTCCGGTGAACGACGCGTCGTTCGGAGCCCGGTTCCGGGCGCGGTACAACCGGGCTGACGGAGAGGCGGTGCCGCTCACCATCCAGCGCGACGGACAGACACAGACCCTGACCATGCATGTTCGCATCGCGACCCGCGTGCAGGAGTCGGTGGTTTTCGACGCGAACGCCTCACCCAGGGCGATGCGCATCAGGAAGGGCCTGCTGACGGGAACGACCGGCTGAGCGGCGCCTTCGGGGCCCGGCGTTCAGGTGCCCCGCCTCAGCGCATTTCGGAGCAACACCATCTGGCCGGCGTGGTAGGCGTTGTGCTGGACCAAGCCGTGGAGCAGGACGTAAAACGTCACCACACCGGGCGCGGTGGAATCGACCGACGGGTACGTCTGCTGCAGGCGCACATCTTCGAACGTGGTCAGCGTTTCCATCAACGCAGCGTGCACGGCGTCGAGGCGGTCGTGCACGGCACGCCACGCCGCATCATCGACGCGGAGACTTGCCGGCGGCCAGTCCCCGAAGGCCGGCTGGCCGGGCGGCGACCCGAGCAGACGGGACCGCACCTCGTCGATCCAGGCGGCGACGTGATGCGTCAGCTCGTAGATCGAATGCGCACCGGGGAGCGGACGCGCTGCGGCCTCTCTCGCGCCGACGTCCTGCAATGCCTCGCGAAGGCTGGGGCCATGCCACGCCGGCCCCTGATACATGCGCTGCAGTTCGCCGCGGATCCGCGTGACCTCGGTGTTCATGCCTGTGGATTCCGGCCCGGGGACGGAGCGATAACGGGAGTGATGCGACGCGTCAGGCGCCGGGCCCCGGCGCGCCGGTTCGCGCCGCGCGGTCAAATCCCACCATCGATCGATATCGCGCCTCGCCGGTGCTCCAGAGCCACCTTCCGAAGAGCCAGCCGCAGAGGGGGAAGACCACGACCGCCACGACGACGGCAGTGCGCAGGGTGTCCGTCATGTGCGGAGCAGTCCGCAATCCCTGTTCCTGAACGATCTTGTAGGCGATCGTGAGAACGGCAGCGGGAATGCCCCAGCCGATCACGCCGCGACGAAAGATGAAGTCGGTGCGACCCATGGCGCGATTCTTCTCCCAATGCGCGATCGCGGCCTGCGTCTGTTCAGCGCGTGACGTGGCAGTTGGATCGGGGGAGGGCGTCACAGGACTTCGCGAGGAGAAGAGAGAACCGCCCGGACGATGTACGGAGGACCAGGGCCCCGCAACGCCGGTTTTCTGGGGCAGGTCGTCCCGTCGGGATGCGTCGCGTTGCCGACGTTTCCTCGGTCCCGTACATTCCGCGCACCGGCCCTCGTGGCGCGTCTGGGACCGCCGACACGTCCTGAGCTCCAGCCTGGCGTATTCGCCATCAGCTCGAATGACTCTTCGCCGGTTCAGTAAACTTGCCGAGCATCATCCCTCCAGGTACCCGGGATCATTCGAGCCGACCTGCCAGTGACAGTGTCCCTGCGGCCAGAGCCGCTGCGCATCGGTCTGCTTGTGGACTCTCTCGATCAGCCGGCGTGGGTCATTCGCGCGATGGAGCGGACGGTCGAGGCGGGTACGTCCCGGGTCGGACTCATAGTGCGGAATGCGGCGCCGGTTGCCCCAGCGCGCGGTGGAGCCTCGGCGCGCGTGCGTGCGGTGTACCGCAACCGTCGCTACCTGCTGCATGCACTCTACCGGCGCATCGACAACTGGTGGTTTGGTACGAATGACGATCCCTTCGCCTACCGACCGCTGGGAGAGTTGGCGGCCGGCGTCCCGCTGCTCGACGTTGTCCCGCGCATGACCCGGTTCTCGGACTACCTGTCGGACACCGATGTCGACGCGATTCGCGACGCAGATCTCGACGTGCTGGTTCGATTCGGATTCAGGATCCTGCGTGGCCGGGTGCTCTCGGCTGCACGGTATGGCGTGTGGTCCTATCATCACGGCGACAACCGCGTGAATCGGGGCGGACCTGCCGGTTTCTGGGAAGTGATGCTTGATCAACCCACCACCGGGACCGTGCTTCAGGTGCTCACCGAGGACCTGGATGACGGGCGGGTCATCTATCGATCGAGCGGCGCGACGAATCGGTACTCCGTCAACCGAAACCGACGGGATCTCTACTGGCGGAGTGCGGAGTTTCTGTCGCGAAAGCTGCGCGATGCGGCGGTCGATGGCTCCAAGGCGCTGGAGGAGGACGACGCCCGTTCCATCGATCCAGTCACATACGACACACCTCTATACCGGGTGCCGACGAATCGCGAGCTGGTCCCGCATCTCGCTCGCCTCGCCCGCCGATATGCGGGCGCGCAGTGGAGCGATCGATTCGGGTACCAGCAATGGTTCCTGGCCTGGGCACGCCGGAAAGGTCGGACCGCGGACTCTCGGGAGCCGGAAATGGTGCCATATCGGTTCACTCTCATCATGCCTCCGGCTGACCGATTCTGGGCGGACCCGTTTCCGGCACGGCACGAAGGACGGGATTTCGTCTTTCTGGAGGAATACATCTACGGAAGCGGCAAGGGACACATCGCCCTGCTCGAGCTGGGCGAGAAGGGCCCCGTCGGTGTCCCTGAGCCAGTGCTGCGGGAGCCCCATCATCTGTCATATCCGTTCCTGTTCACCTGGCGCGGCGCGCACTTCCTGCTGCCGGAATCTGGCGCGGCCCGGCGGGTGGAAGTGTACCGGGCGGTGCGCTTCCCGACCGACTGGACGCTTGAAACCGTGTTTTTCGATGATAGAGTGCTGGTTGATTCCACGCTCGCCTTGATCGGCAATCGGTGGTGGCTGTTCGCGAACGCCGAGGCGGGCTGCGGGTCGCTGGCCAATGAGTTACACGTCTTCTTCGGCGACTCGCCGCTCGGACCCTGGACTCCGCATCGGAGAAATCCGGTAGTCAGTGACGTTCGGAGCTCTCGTCCTGCGGGCGGACTCTTCGAGCGAGGGGGCAGGTGGTACCGACCCGCCCAGGATTCCTCCCGCGGGTACGGGTCCGGGCTGAGCCTCCAACGCATCGTTACCCTTGACGAACGTGAATACGTCGAGGAGCCAGTGGCGCACCTGCTTCCGCACTGGGCGCCAGGTCTGCGCGGCGTGCACACCATCAATGCCCTGGGTGATCTCACGGTGCTCGATGCCAAGGTACAGCGCCGCCGGCTGCCATGGTCGGTGCGGGGACGCTGACGCTCGATCGACCGTCGCATGACGGGAGCCGGCCAGACCGTCGCTATCAGCCCAGCACGTGCTTGGCGATCGTGTGCAGCTGCATGTTGGACGTACCCTCGTAGATCGTTCCGATCTTCGCGTCGCGATAGAACTTCTCCACCGGAAAGTCTCTGGTGTAGCCATAGCCGCCGAACAGCTCAACGCACAGCGACGTCACGCGCTCGCACACCTGCGAGGAGAAGAGCTTGGCCATGGCGCCTTCCTTCTGAATGTCGCGGCCTGCATCGCGCAGGCGGGCCGCGTTGTACACCATGAGCCGCGCCGCCTCGAGCTCGGTGGCAGCCTGGGCCAGCTGAAACTGCACCGCCTGGAAATCGGCGACCGGTTTGCCGAACTGCTGCCGCTCCTTCGTGTAGGCGACGGCGGCGTCGAGGGCGCCGCGTGCGATGCCGATCATCTGCGCGCCGATACCGACCCTCCCGCCGTTCAGCGTGTCGATCGCGATCTTGTAGCCCTGGCCAACCGGACCAAGGACGTTCTCATCCGGCAGCTCGCATTGATCGAGCATCAGCTCAACTGTGCTGGAGGCCCGGATGCCGAGCTTTTCCTCTTTCTTGCCGACCTTGAACCCGGGACGGTCCCGCTCGACCAGGAAGGCGGTGATTCCCTTGTAGCCCGCGGCGGGATTGGCGTTGGCGAAGACGACGAACACCTCGGCTTCGGCGCCGTTGGTGATCCACATCTTCCGCCCGCTCAGCAGCCACCGATCGCCGTCCCGTTCGGCGCGCGTTGCCAGCCCGAACGCATCCGATCCGGATCCAGGCTCGGACAACGCATACGCGCCAATTCTGGAGGTGGTGAGGTGCGGGAAGAACCGAGCCTTCTGGTCCTCGGTCCCGTACCGGCTGATCGGATAGTTGACGAGCGTGTTCTGCACGTCGACCGCGATCGCAACGGATGCGTCGACCGCACTGATTTCCTCCACCGCAAGGGTGACCATCATCATCGACCCAGCCGCTCCGCCAAACCGCTCTTCCACTTCGATTCCCATCAGGCCGAGCGCGAACGCGTCGGCGATCAGCGCCGGATCGATCTTCCCCTTCTCCTCCATCGCCCGTACCCGCGGGCGCACATGCTCGTGCGCGAACGCGGCGACGGCGTCGCGGAACAGCACCTCGTCTTCCGTGAGCAGCGAGAGAGGGCTTGGGGGGCTGAGGGACACGGACTCGGTCATGTCAGACGAAGGCGCGCTGGGCCCGCTTGGGTAACGGCACCGTGAAGGGACGGGCGCTCAGGCAGGCAGGGGCGGTGCTCGGCATTCGATAGAATAGTGCGACGAGAGGCGGTCGCGGAACCACGGCGGTCCGCCCCACGGCCGTCAGGCAGGGGCTGGGGCAGGGACCACCGACTGCGCGGCGAGTACCTCCAGTGCGAGATTCACCTTCCCGAAGGGCGCCGCGACCTGGATTCCCTGCACCGAGCCCCGGACGCGGTCGAACATTTCCCGGGCGATGGCGATGCCTTCGGCCACTGCGTGCTCGCGCGAGCGTTCGTTGGCTCGTCGCATGCGGGTGATGATTTCGTCCGGTACCACGACGCCGGGGACCTCGTTCGCGAGGAATTCGGCGTTGCGCACCGACACCAGGGGCCAGATGCCGGCAATGACGGGCAGGCGCACGTGCGCGATCTGGCGGAGGAAGTGTTCCAGCTGCGCGGTATCGAATACCGGCTGGGTGATGGCGTATTCGGCGCCCGCCTCCACCTTGTACTCGAATCGTCGCAGCTCGAGGGCGGGATCGACGGCCGCAGGATTGCACCCGACGCCGATGACGTAGCGGGTGGGTGCGCCGATCGGATTGCCACCTGGATCGAGGCCGTGATTCAGGTTCCGCACCAGGTTGGTGAGTCCAATCGCATCGATGTCGAAGACGGCGGTCGCGTCGGGGTACGGTCCCATTTTGGGTGGATCGCCGGTGATCAGCAGGATGTTGCGCAGGCCCAGCGCCGACGCCCCGAGCAGATCGCTGAGCATTCCCAGCAGGTTGCGGTCGCGGCAGCAGTAATGGGTGACCGTTTCGATCCCGATCGACTGTTCGATCAGCAGACTGGTCATCATGGCGCCCATGCGGCTCTGGGCGCGCGGGCCGTCGGGGACGTTGACGGCGTCGATCCCGGCCTGCTTCAGGGCGGACACGTCGGCCAGCATCTTCGTGGCATCTACACCGCGCGGCGGGACGATCTCCACCGAGGTGACCATCTCTCCGCGGGCGAGTCGGGCCGCGAAGCGCGACCGCTCACCGAAGGGCACGGGAGGGGCGCCGGCGGGGTGAGTGGCCGCAGCCGGTTGCCGGGAATCCGGAGCGGGGCTGACGGTGACCCGAGTCCGGGTCGCGGCATCCTGGGCACGAGCGGGCGGATGCCCTGCACGATCGCCCGGATGTGATCGGGTGTCGTGCCGCAGCAGCCACCCACCACGCGGGCCCCCGCCTGGACCAGGTGCCTCGCGTAGGTGGCCATGTACTCGGGGCTCGCCATGTACATGCTGCGCCCGCCCACATCGCGCGGCATTCCCGCGTTAGGCTGGGCGCTGAGCTTGCGGCGCGTCACCGGGGCCATCCGCTCGATGGCCTCGAGGATGCCCTGTGGCCCGACCGAGCAATTGAGGCCGATGATGTCCGCGCCGAGCGCATCGAGCCGGCGCGCCACGTCTTCCGGGGTCGCGCCGAACGGGGTTCGGCCCTCGGTCGTGATCGTCATCTGGGCGATGACCGGAAGCGCGGAATCCACGTCGCGGGCCGCAAGGATCGCCTGCGCGATTTCGTCCACGTCGCCGAACGTCTCCAGAATGAAGCAGTCGGCGCCGCCTTCCTGCAGCGCCGCCATCTGCTCCGCAAAGGAGGCGCGCGCCTCCTCCACCCCGGTCGGCCCGTAGGGCTCGATCCGGACGCCGAGCGGCCCGACGGCGCCGGCGATCAATCGGTCGTCACCAGCCGCCTCGCGGGCCACCCGCGCCGCGGCGCGATTGTAATCGCCCACGTGCGCTTCGAGGCCATATTGCGACAGTTTCACCCGATTGGCGCCGAAGGAGTTGGTCTCGAGGACCTCGGCCCCGGCCGCGACGTAGGCGGCGTGAACGTCGCGCACCAGGTCCGGCGCGCGAAGATTCAACTCGTCGTAGCACTGGTTGATGAAGACGCCCTTGGCGTACAGCATGGTGCCCATGGCGCCGTCGAACAGCACCACGGACTCGGGATGGAGAAGGCGATCGAGCAGGGCGGAGCGAGTCACGCCACGGATTTCCGGCTGGAACCGCCGTCAGTGGCGGCCGCGGCAGTGCCGGCTGCTTCGCGAGCGGTCAGACCGGGCGGATCGCCGTCTGCCGCCTTGGCGGTCGGTACGTCCGCCCCTTCTCCCGGTTGGCCGCGTACGGCGTAGTACTTCGCCTCCGGATGGTGGACGATCATCGCGGCAGTGCTCTGTTCGGGGACCAGCTGGAACGCGCTGGTGAGCTGCATCCCCAGTGCGTCCACGGCCGGCAGCAGCCTGAATACCAGCGCGTGGTCGTCGAGGTCGGGACAGGCGCCGTAGCCCCACGAGTAGCGCTTGCCGCGCCCCTCGGCGAGACCTAGCTCGCGCCGGACACGGCGATGCATCCATTCGGCGAGGGCCTCGGCGGCTTCGACAGCGAAGCCGTGGGTGTAGTACGCCTCCGTGTATTCACCGAGACTCTGCAGCTCCTCGAATCGCAGCGTCGCGGTCTCACCCACCGTCACCACCTGAAGGGCAATGACATCCACGTCGCCCGACTCCACGCTGCGGAAGTAGTCTGCGAGGCACAGGCGCTCACGTCCGTCCTGCCTGGGGAACCGAAAGCGGGCGATTTCGCGGAGGGCCCCGCCGTCGCTCTGGAAAGCGGCCGGGTCGTACACCACGACGTCGTTCCCGGTCGATTGCACGGGGAAGTAGCCGTAGACGGCGCTCGGCGCCAACCATCCCTGCGCGAGCGTCTCGGCCCTGAGTCGGTCCCGCGTGGGCTCGAACAGGTCGCGCACCATTGCGTCATAGGTTTCGCCGGAGCCACGTCCTCCCCACTGCAGCCGATACAGCTCGTTCAGGTCTAGCAGGTCCAGCACCTCGCCCAACGGAATGTCGCGAACGACCCGGGCGCCATAGAACGGCGCGGCGGGCACGGGATGATCCGCGGAGACGCTGCTGCGCAGGGTGCTCGTGGTTCCACCGGGGGTTTCCTTGCCGACGGCGGCGTGCAGGAAGACGTCTGCTCGCGCCTCGTCGATGACGCGCCGTACCAGGCGCGCCCTGGCGTCGCCGTCGGTGAGCGCATCCATCGTCTCGAGGCCCTCGAAGGCGTCCTTGCAGTAGAACACGCCGGAGTCGTAGGCACGCTCGCCCTCGACGAACAGCGCGCGGCGTCCGAAGCGGCGGTTGATAGCGGCGCCGCCGATGAGCACCGGGATGCGCATCCCGCGCCGGTCGAGCTCCTGTACACAGAGCGGCATCTGCTTGGACGTGGAGACCAGCAGCGCCGACAACCCGATGGCATCGGCGTTCACGTCCACCGCCTTCTCGATGATGGTGTTCACCGGCACCTGCTTCCCCAGGTCGAAAACGGTGTAGCCGTTGTTCGACAGGATGGTGTTGACCAGCGACTTGCCGATGTCGTGCACGTCGCCATACACGGTGGCCAGAACCACCCGGCCCTTGGTGTAGCCCTCCTGGCGCTCCAGGAACTGCTCCAGGTGTCGGACCGCGCGTTTCATGACCTCGGCCGACTGGAGCACGAATGGGAGAATCAACTCGCCGGCGCCGAACTTGTCGCCGACCTCCTTCATCGCCGGAAGCATCACTTCGTTGAGCACCCGGACCGGCGCCTCACGCACGCCGGCCGCGTCCAGCGCGTCCTCGATCCCCTCCTTCTTCCGATGGACGATCATCCAGTGCACACGCGCGTCGGGCCCGAGCCCGGCGGTCGGATCCTCGCGCTCGCCGTCCGTCGCCAGTCGCCCCCGGGTGCTCGTCTCGAAGTGCTCGATGAATCTCTGCAGCGCGTCGGGGCGCCGGTTGAAGACCAGATCGTCGGCGAGCGTGCGTTCGTCAGGCGGAATCTCGGCGTAGGGCGTGATGTGTGCCGGGTTGACGATGGCCGCGTCGAGCCCCGCCTCCACGCAATGGTGCAGAAAGATGGAGTTGAGCACCGCGCGCGCGCCCGGCGCGAGGCCGAAGCTGACGTTGGAGACGCCAAGGTTGGTCAGGACACCCGGCAGCTCGCGCTTGATGAGCCGGATACCCTCGATGGTCTCGACAGCGGAGTCGATCCACTCCGCATCGCCGGTGGCGAGCGTGAACGTGAGCGCGTCGAAGATGAGGTCGGAGGGGGCAAGACCGTACTCGCCCACCACGATGTCGTGGATCTTCCGCGCGACGTCGAGCTTCCGTTGTCGGGTCCTCGCCATCCCGGTTTCGTCGATCGTCAGGGCCACCAGCGCCGCGCCATGCTTGCGGGCGAGCGGCACCACCGCGTCGATCCGCTTGCGGCCGTTCTCCATGTTGATGGAGTTGATGATGGCGCGGCCGGGGACGTGTTCCAGGGCGCGAGCGATCACGTCGGCTTCGGTGGAGTCGATCATGAGCGGCGTCTCGACGCTCATCGAGAGTAGCTTGACCACCTCCGCCATCTGCTCCGACTCGTCGCCGCGCTCGGTGAGCGCCACGCAGACGTCGAGGACGTGGGCGCCTGATTCGGCCTGCTCGCGCGCCACCTCGAGTATTCCCTCATAGTCGTCGGCCAGGAGGAGGCGCTTCACCTTGCGCGAACCCTGCGAATTCACACGCTCGCCCACCAGCAGCGGCGGAGGATCCTGGTGCAGGGTGATAGCGCGCATGGCGCTCGACACTCGCGGCACGAGCGGCGAGGGGCGCCACCTCGATGTCGCAGGGAACGCAGCGCCGACGTCCTTCCCGTTGCGTCGCACGCCGAGGGCGTCTACCTGGCGGACGAGCGCGGCGAGATGTTCTGGCGTTGTGCCGCAGCATCCTCCCACGATGCGTACGCCGAAATCGCGCACGAACTCGGCCAGCATCCGGGCCATCGGGTCCGGTTCGAGCGGATAGACCGCGTCACCGGTTCCCGTGTTGAGAGGGAGTCCGGCATTGGGGATGCACGAGACCGGACGGACGGAGTGCGCCGCGAGAAAGCGAATCGGTTCCCGCATGTGCTCCGGACCGGTCGAGCAATTGAGACCGATGACGTCCACCCGCAACGCCTCGATGGTAGTCATGGCGCTGGCGATGTCCGTGCCCAGCAGCATCCTCCCGCTCGTGTCGAGGGTCACCTGCGCCTGAACGGGCACTCGGCGACCGAGTTCATCGAACAGCCGCTCCAGGCCGGCGATGGCCGCCTTCACCTCGAGGATGTCCTGCGACGTCTCGATCAGCAGGAGGTCGACACCGCCTTCCACCAGGTACTTGCCCTGCTGGTAGAAGTATTCGCTGAGTGTGTCGAACGACGTATTCGACAGCACCGGATCGCTGCTCGACGGGAGCAGTCCGGTGGGTCCCATCGATCCGGCGACGAATCGGGGCCAGTCCGGGGTGGCGACCGCGTCGGCCGCCGAGCGCGCCAGGCGCGCGGCCTCGACGTTGATGTCGCGCAGCTTGCCCAGCAGGCCCCACTCGTCCAGCCGCCGCGGCGTGGATTGAAAGGTGCAGGTCTCGACGACGTCGCAGCCCACGGCGAGGAAGGCGTCGTGAATGCTCCGCACCACGTCGGGCCGGGTGAGGACGAGGTGGTCATTGCATCCCTCGAACTCACGGCCGCCGAAGTCCGCCGCGGAGAGATGATGGCGCTGAATATTCGTGCCCATCGCGCCATCGAAGATGAGCACACCACCCGTGACGGCCTCGAGATATCGGGAAGTCGGCGTCTCGGGCATGAGGAAGGTGGGGGGATGGAGGATAAGAAAGCGGCCCAGCGCATGAGCGCCCGGCCGGCGCTTTAGCGGATTGTTTTACGTGGCCGCAAGTTGCCCTAAATCGCCACGGCGGATTTTAGTGTTCGAGTGGCCGTTCGCAGCACCAGGCGAGCGGCCGCTCGTTTTTCGTCTGTCTTCACGTATAGCGGTCGTGCAAAAGCAGAGCAAGCCTCATGCCGATGTTACGGACCGGGCGAGGCCGGCGGCGTGTCGGGCTGCACCCGACCAACCTCGCGCGCCCGCGCCACCACGTACACCGCGAGCGCGACCAATCGGTTGCGTTCGAGTGGCAGCTCCAGATCGGCCAGGGTCATGCGCGCCAGCTCGGAGGGGAGGGCGAGTGTCTCGGCCGGCTCGTCGTGACTGCGATATGCCACTACCGCGCCTCCGGCGGCGAACGCCAGCCGAGCGAGTCGGCTCCCGTCGGTTCGGGCCAGTCGGGACCGGTCCGCGATGAGCAACAGAGGCGCATGACGCCTTGCCGCGTCCTCGGCGTCGTCTATGGTCTTGGCCACGGAGACTGGCTGTCCGCTGGCCGCGAGCGCCTGGGCGAGCCCTTCCAGCAGTGCATCGTTGGTGCCGAGGACGAGGATCATTGGTAGAGGCCAAAGGTCAGAGGCCACAGGCCAAAGGTCGGAGGCCCCAGGTCATAGCTCGGAGGCCACAGGCCAGAGGTCACAGGCCGGAGGCCTGCGTCGTCAGGCGGTCCAGGTGCTTGGGATCGATGCCTTCCACCTCAATGGTCTTGAGTCGCGCGGTGGCTCCCGACACGATACGAACCTGACGCGGCGCGACGCCCAGGGCCCGCGCCAGAAATCTCACCAGGGCCTCGTTGGCAGCGCCGTCCACCGGCGGCGCGTTGAGGCGCACCTTGAGCGCCACTCCCTGGACACCGGCCACCTCATTGCGCGCGGCCCGCGGTTGCACCCGCACGGCAAAACGCAGCGCCGTTCCGCGCCGATCCACCGCCAGTCCGGTCATAGGAGCCGGATCAGCAGGCCCTGGAGGATTCGGAGCACGATGAAGGCCACGATCGGCGTGACGTCGATCATCCCCAGCGTCGGAATGAACGACCGGAGCGGACGCAGGATCGGTTCGGAAAGCGTGAACGACCATCGCACCCACTTGGAGTACGGCGAGATTCGAACCCACGAACACAGCACGCGAACGATAATCGCGAGTTCGAGAATCGAGAATGTCCAGGTGACCAGAAGTCGATAGATGCCGCCTGGACCATTTTCCACGGCGAACATGGTGCGCAACAGTTGGCCGCGAATGAATCCGAGCAGACTGAGCAGGATGATTCCGGCGAGCACTACGGCGGCGAGAGTCCACCAGGGTGCCGCAGTGGGCAGCCCGCCCGCGCGCACGAGACGTCGCTCCACGGGCACGAACACGGGATCGACGGATTGCCGGAAGAAGCGTGCCACGGGGCTGAACGGGCTGATGCGGCGGGTGCGAACGAGCCAGTCCACCAGCGCGACCACTGTCAGAATCGCCGCGAGCACAAAGAAAGCCACGCGCAGGACGCCGTAGACGACGTCGAAGGCGGCGAGTACGCTGATCACCGGTGAATAGTGTGAAGTCGCGTTTGCTGCGGCAAGTGGCGCGTCGGCAGGATCACGCCATCATCCTGCGGCGGGGCATTGAGCGCGGCGTCAGGCGGTGGGGCGAGACCCGGACTGTGCGCAGCCCGGTGCCTAACGCGGGGCGACCCGTGGGATCAGGGCGCATGGCTCAGCGCGCGTCGGACTCGGCGGGGCGCCTGAACGCGCCGCCGGCGGCACCGATGAGAACGCCGGCGATGACGGCGAGGTGCTCCGATGGCGGCGCCGCCAGCGTGCCAAGCACCCGGGGCACGACATCCAGCGCGACGCCGACGACAACACTGATTGCCGCGAGCATGCCCATCGCCCGGCGCCTCCGGCCTGACGTGAACCGCGCGCTCCAGAAGCCCATCGGAACCGAGAGCAGGGCCAGCCACAGGTACGCGAGGTCCGGGTGCTTCGTGACGACCTCTCCCGGGTCGGGAAGGAGCACCGTCGCTCCCACTCCGGGTGTCAGCGGCAACACGCTCTCCCCGCGTTGCCCGCGCATCAGGGCCCGAGCGACAACCCGTCCCGCGTCCAGATTGCACTCGAAGCGCAACGTGTCGGCACGGGCGCCGCGGTCGCCAGGCATGAGGATGTCGCGGACCAGGACGTGCGGAGACCGGAGCCTCAGGCGGTCGGCTCGTACCGAGCGAGCACAGAGCAGGTCGCGTCCAGCCTGCGAGATCGACACGACGGCCGTGAAGGGTCCGGTCAGATCGAAGACGAACACTGCCCGGGATGAAACCGTTCCGGGAATGACTTCCGCGCGAACCTTCGACACCGGCGCGCGAAGCGCTTCGCGGACGGCCTGCGCGGGCTCCACCCGGGCCAGGGGCAGAAGCGGGATTCCATTGAGATCCACATGCAACACCGAGCCATCGAATCTTCGCTCGGGTTGGGGCGCGATTCCTCCCCACTCACTGATAAAGGGACCGGCCGGAATCCACGGCACCACCAGCCAGTCGCAGAGCGAGACGAGCGCGCCCCACGTCATGGCCCCGACAATCGCGCAGACGCGCGCCTGCGCGATCGTCGGGGCCAGGACAACACGCAGCAGTGGCGTGAGCGCGGCGCCGAGCATGCAACCGGCGGTGTTCATCACCACATCGCCCAGTGCCGCATCGCGGCCGATGTCGAGGCGCCACTGCAGAAGCTCCACCGTGGTGGAGAGCAATGCCCCCACCACCGCCGCCACCCGCACCGGACGATCCGCCGTACGCAGCACGACGCCAAGCGGGAAGAAGAGAACGATGTTCTGCAGCGCGTCGATCCCGCCCCGGCCGCCGCAGAGGACGCACCAGTGCCAGAGCCCGGAAGTCGGACCGGCAACAGGAGTAAGCGTGGCGACGAGAATGAGACCGACGGCGCTTCCCAATCCAAGGCGTGCGATCCGGGTCATCGTTGGATTCGAGCGCTCCATGCGTCCGGGGGTGTCCGCCACGTATCAAAAAGATGCCTCGGCGACCACCACCACGACACTTGCGTGCTTCGCCGTTGATGCGCACCACCATATATTCGCGTCGTGATCGCGCCGGAGGTTCCCGCCGCTGACCGCGCACCGAACCCTCGTTCAGGGTCTTGCCCCTGATGACCCTCTCCGATCTGGCGCTCGCGAGCGCGTGGACGCTGGTCGCGGTCTGGATCGGGTACCCGGTGGTTGTGGCGCTCCTTGCCATGCTGCGCCGGACGACCGCTCCGACTCCCGCCAGCGAACGACCGTTGGTCTCCGTGGTTCTCGCCACCCGCGAGGATGCTGACGCGGTCCGCGCGCGGGTCCGGGATATCCTGGCAACGGACTATGACGCGTCGCGGCTCGAAGTGGTGGTGGCGGTCGATGCCTCCGTGGAGATGCGGGACCCTGAAGACTACGGGGCGACGGAGGCGCGTGTGCGCGTGGTGCGCGGAGGCCCGGTCGGCGGCAAGGCGGCAAGTCTCAACGCCGGCGTCGAGGGTGCCATCGGCGACGTTCTGGTGTTCACGGACACGTACCAGCGCTTTGCGCCGACCGCCATCGACGCGCTGGTCGGCGCGCTGAGGGGACGCTGGGCGGCGGCGTCGGGCCGGCTCGAGCTCCCCCCGCAGGGTATCGAGGCGTTGCCGGTGCAGTTGTACTGGCGCCTGGAGGTCTGGTTGCGGCGGAGCGAGGCGCGGCTGCACTCGACCATCGGTGCCACCGGCGCCATCTGGGCGATGCGGAGGGATCGATGGAAGCCGCTTCCCGCCGGCCTGATTCTCGATGATCTCTACACGCCCATGCGGCTGGTTCTGGAAGGTGACCGGGTCGCCTTCGTGGACGCGGCCCGCGCCCGAGAGGAGCGGCCGTTGATGCCGGTGCGGGAGTTCCGCAGGAAGGCGCGCACGCAGACCGGGGTCCTGCAACTCTGTGCCTGGCTTCCGGCGGTGCTGGTCCCGATACGCAACCCCGTCTGGCTCCAGTTCGTGCTGCACAAGCTCGTTCGCCTGCTGACGCCCTATCTCGCACTGGTGTGTGTGGCGGTGTACGGCACTCGTCTCGCGACCGCCGCGGTCCATCGCCCATCCTGGATTGTGGCTCTCGCTCTGACGGTCGTCGTTGCAAGCGTCGCGACCCGCGGACGCGCGCTGGCGGTCGCGTTTCATGCTGCGCAGACGTGGATCCTCGTGCAGGCCGCAGTCGTGGCGGCGATGTGGAATGGTCTGCGCGGGCGCTGGGACGTGTGGTAGGTCCGCATGCAGTGTGTTGTGCGTCACCGAACGGCGGCGATCGACGGTGACTCACACTGCCGGCGAGGACACAGTGCGCACGTGCGCAGGTCCACAACCGCGCCATGAAGAATCCAATTCGGTGACGTGCACATTTTCTCTGGACGTGAGCGGTGCCACGCGTTAAAGTGTCGCGCCTAACGCACCGATAGTAGTCGGTGCCGAGGCAACGCGTTTCGTGATTCCATTGCCGCATCGTGCAGCAGCGGGCGAGCAAGAACACGTTGGCGTTGTGAGAAATGCCCGATGGTTGAAGCAACTGAACTGCTTGGATGAGAAGAAGTTGAGAGACGTGACCCGCCTTCGGTTAACTCGTCAAATCGACGGAGTCCAGGCAGCATCGCGCAGGCACGCAGTACTCACGGTTCTCGTTCATCAAACGAGGAAGCGCGGCAGGATCGCAGTCCTCCGGACGGAGGGCGCGACAAAGGCAACCCCGGCGAAAGCCGGTGAGTCACGCAAAGCAAACGGGGCTACCGCGCCGCCCAGGCGCCACGCCGGCTGAGCCGCCGAACGTTCCCAGGAGGGATTCATGCGAGCGTCCCGAAGGACGATGACGGCTTTGGTGGTGGTCCTGCAGGCAGCAACCTTGTCGTGCAGTGACTCCGAATCATTGGCACCCACCAGCCGCAACGGACCGCCCGCCGATCAACTCAAGGTCGTCCTTTCCACACACGCTGATACCCTGGCCCTGGGTGCGTCGCGGACCTACTCCGCCCGGGTGGTCAACCAGTTCAACCAGGTCCGCGAACATCCGATTGACTGGTCGGCGACGAATCCGGCGGTCATCGACATCTCGCGCCTTGGCATCGCGACGGCGGTCGGGGCGGGCTCGACGCAGATCATCGCGAAGGCGGCCGGTGCCGCCGACACGGCCACGCTGGAGGTCGAAGGCGGCGTGACCGAGCTCTCGATATCCCCGCTCGCCGTGAGCGCGTATCAGGGCGATTCGCTCCGCTTCTCTGCGTTGGCGACGCTGACATCCGGCCTCGCCATTGCTCCGACGAATGTCGTTTGGACGTCGTCCGATACCGGCGTTGCGATGGTCGGCGCGAACGGGGTCGTCACATCGGTTGGCGCCGGCGACGCGACGATTCAGGTCCAGTACCTCGGCGTCGCCGCTACCGCTTCCATGAACGTGAAGAACAATGGAGTGGCCAGCGTCACCGTGAGCCCGGCCAACGCCTCGATCATTGCCGGGGGCACCACCCAGCTGAGCGCCACACTGCGCGACGGCAACGGCAAGAAGCTCAGTCGCAGCAACGTCGCCTGGTCGTCGTCGAATGCAGAAGTCGCAACCGTGTCGGGAACCGGACTGGTGACGGGCGTCACATCCGGCTTCGCGATCATTACGGCGGAATCCGGCGGCGCCAGCGCTACCGCTACCATTACCGTGCTGTCCACGCCTGCCAGCGCGGTCACCGTCAACCTTCAGTCTGGATCGCTCAGCGTCGGACAAACGATGCAGGCGACCGCGGTCACGACCGACGCGTCAGGCAACGTCCTCACCGGACGGCCGATCGCCTGGCAGAGCTCCAACCCATCCGTCGCCACGGTGAACTCCAGTGGTCTGGTGACCGCGATCGCGGTCGGCAATGTCATGGTCAGCGCGATCGTTGACGCGGTCGTTGGCCGCGCTTCGCTGTCCGTGGTGAACGCCGTGCCGACCTCCCTCAGCATCGTGCCGGCCAGTGTGTCGCTGAACGCGGGGCAGACCACCACACTATCCGCTCGCGAGCTGGATCAGTCGGGCAAGACCATCCCGAACCACAAGGTCACCTGGTCGAGCTCCAACCCCGCCGTGGCCAGTCTCAGCGACTCCGTCGTGCACGCGTTCGCGCAGGGAAGCGCGACGATTTCGGCGTCGGTAGACGGCCTGCACGCCACAGCGGCGATCACGGTCAGTGCGACACCAGCCGCTTCGCTCACCGTGTCGCCCACGTCGCTCCCGCTGCTGGCCGGCAGCGCGTCGCAGATCACGGCGACCGCGAAGGACGCGAGCGGCAACGTTCTGGTCAATCGCGCCGCGTCGTGGACCTCGAGCAACAACGCGGTGGCCGCGGTGTCGCCAACGGGGCTGGTAGCTGGTGTGGGGGAGGGAAGTGCCACCGTCACTGCCACCGTGGACGGGCTGGTGGCGTCTACTTCCGTGACCGTTACCGCTCCGTCGTCCGGGCAGGTCGCGTCGGTTGACGTGACGCTCAACTCCGAGTCGCTGGCGGTAGGACAGACGACCCAGGCCGACTACATCCTGCGAGATGCGAACGGCAACCTGCTGACGAACCGCTACGTGACGTGGTCCAGTTCGCCCAGGTCTGTCGCCAATGTCTCCGCGTCCGGTACGGTTTCGGCAATGTCCGCTGGCACCAGCTCGATCATTGCCACGGCCGAAGACGGCGTATCCGGCGCAGCGTCAGTGACGGTGGACGCCCCTCCGGCCGGCGCAGTGAGCACCGTGACCGTCACGGCCGCCTACACAGCGATCGTGGTGGGCGGCACGTCTCAACTGACGGTGACGCTGCGGGACGATTCGGAGAACGTGCTGAGCGGGCGTACCATCGCGTATTCCTCTTCGAGCACGAGCATTGGAACCGTGTCGCCGAGTGGACTCGTCACCGCGACGGGTGCCGGCACGGTGACCATTACCGCGACCAGCGAGGGAGTGAGCGGGAGCGTAGTGATCCAGGTCGCGGCGGTGAGCGGCTCGCCGCTCGCGGTTTCGACAGTCTCGGTGACGCTCGGCTCCAGCACGCTCACCGCCGGGCAGACGACCCAGGCGACCGCGGTGCCGAGGGACGCGTCGGGCCACATCATATCCGGGCAGACAATCAGCTGGTCGAGCGCCAATACATCGGTGGCGACGGTGTCGTCGTCCGGTGTGGTCAGCGCGGTGAGCGCGGGAACGGCATCAATTGTTGCCACGACCGGGGGCAAGTCCGGTTCCGCAAGCGTGATGGTCAGCGGATCGGCTGCGCCAGTCGCCTCGGTGACGACGACGCTGGCTTCACCTTCGCTCTACGTCGGCCAGTCAACGCAAGCGTCCGTAGTGCTGCGCGACGCCTCAGGCAACATGCTCACCGGCCGGACGATTTCGTTCAGCAGCTCGAATGCCTCCGTCGCGTCCGTGTCATCCGCGGGGCTGGTGACGGCGGTGGCGGCCGGGAACGCGCAGATCAGGGCAACGAGCGAGGGCGTGGTCGGATCGGCCAGCGTGACGGTGTCCGCGCCCACGACCCCCGGTGGCATGCTTGGCGTGCTGCCGGAGCTGCCGCGGGTGTATCTCAACACCCAGTATTCGCCGCCCACCGGCACAGTGTGGAACGTGCCCTCGGGAGGCAACCTGCAGTCGGCGCTGAATTCGGCTCAGCCGGGCGACATCATCCAGCTGGCCGCGGGCGCAACGTATACGGGGACGTTCGTCCTTCCGAAACACGCGGGGTGCGGCGAGGTCGTGCTGACCACGAATACGACGCTGCCGCCGCCGGGCACCCGCGTTACACCGGCAACGGCCGCCAGCTACGCCAAGATCCAGAGCGCGACCACCAACGTTGCCGCACTCAAGGTCGCTCCGGGAGCGTGCGGCTGGCGGATCATGGGGGTTACCATTACGGCGGCGCCATCCCTCACCTCCACCAATTCTCTCCTTGACCTGGGCGATGGTTCATCGGCGCAGAACAGCGACGCCAAGATCCCGTCGAATCTCATTCTCGATCGTGCGTACGTGCACGGTTTCAGCACGCTCAGTTTCCTGCGGTGCATCTCATTGCAGAGCAAGAGCTCGGCGATAATCGATTCGTACATCAGTGAGTGCCATGCGAAGGGCTTCGATTCGCAGGCGATTGTTGGCTGGAACGGCCCCGGGCCGTACAAGATCGTGAACAACACGCTGGAAGGCGTCGGTGAGAACGTGATGTTCGGTGGCGCGGACCCGAGCATCCCGAATCTGATTCCCAGCGACATCGAGTTCCGCCGCAACTTCGTCTACTCGCCGGCGAGCTGGATCGGCGTGTGGACGAAGAAGAACCTCCTTGAGACAAAGAACGTGCAGCGTTTCCTGATCGAGGGGAACGTCTTCGACGGATCTTGGGGAGATGCGCAGGTGGGTTTCGCGATCATGTTCAAGTCGGCCAACTCCAGCGGGCAATGCACATGGTGTACGTCGCGCGACATCACCGTCCGTTACAACGTGATTCGCAATGCGGCCGGCGCGTTCGACCTCCTCGGTCGCGAGGGCAGCAATCCGTATCCGGTTGGAGAACTGCTCAACCGAGTGCTGATCGAGCAGAACATCGTCGAGAACATAAGCGTGGCGCCCTACATCGGCGACTCAAAGATGGTGCAGTTGCTGGACGGCGCGGGCAACGTCATAATCCGCAATAATACGATGACATCGCCGGCGTCCTTCAAGACCTTCCTGACTTTTGGTACCGCGCCGGCAGTGAATGGCTTCGACTATCACGACAACATCGTCGCGTTCGGCGCCTACGGTATGTGCGGGGCCGGGCTCTCCTGCAACGAATCTTTGTTGCCGCAGGTCGTCAGAGGAACGCTGAACTTCCAGCATACGGTGATTATCGGCGGCTACCGGTCCGGCTTTCCTAGTAGCACCTTCGTTTCGTCGCTGAGTGCGGCGCAAGCGACTGGAGCTGGAGCCAACACCGCGATGGTGAACAGCGCCATCGCGAACGTCGAGATCCCCTGATCCTCACGCGACGACAAGAAAAGACTGATGCGAACGGGGCATCACGGCCATGAACGGAGCGACGATCGCCTCTCCGCTGGGGAACCACTTCCCAGCGGTTAGACGGTAGCTTCGGATACACGAACATGGCGGTGGGCGAGCATAATCTGTCGCCGGCCAGCCCGTATCGCGGCCTGTGGGCGGATGGCACCCGTCCCGGCGCCGACATGACCACCTTGAATGCGAAGACCGCAGGAGTGACGGTGCGCTGACGTGCGCTGCCCCTGAGCGAATGGTGGCAGCCGGGTCAGGGCCGCATTGGGGCCATCTAACTTTGCTTGCTGCAGACGGACGAGCCGAGGTTGGCTGCGGCTCCGACGCCGCTTGTAAAATGTTCTCCCCGCCGTCAGAAGCTCGAGCGTCGCGAGACGTGTGAAATAGGCCGGAGTCCTCGCCACTTATCGCTAGCTACGAACGGGAGACCCCCCGGCTCTGCCGGGGAGGCAGCAGAAGTTTGACATCTGCGGGAGTGGAAAGGGAACAGTCTATCGGTGAAACTCTGGGCGTGAGCCGCCAAGCGCACGACCAAGGAGCGACACGATGGACCGTACGGAAAGCCTAAGTCATTCGAAATGGGAGTGCAAACACCACGTAGTGTTCATTCCGAAGCGGCGCCGGAAGACGTTGTACAGCACGCTACGGAAGCACCTGGGGGAAGTCTTCCACCGGCTGGCGGGGCAGAAGGAGAGTCGGATCGAAGAAGGGCATTTGATGTCGGATCACGTGCACATGCTCATCTCCATTCCGCCGAAGTACGCGGTGTCGCAGGTGATCGGATACATCAAGGGGAAGAGCGCGATCCATCTGGCACGGGTGTACGGGGAGCGGAAGCGGAATTTTGTGGGGCAGCACTTCTGGGCGCGCGGGTACTTCGTCTCGACGGTAGGGCGCGACGAAGGCGTGATCCGGGAGTATATCCGGCAGCAGGAGGACGCGGATGCCCGGCTGGACCAGATGAACCTGTGGCGACGTTGACCCGGCCACCTATCAAGTGGCCCTCGACCTCGGGGGCGCGTTAGCGCCCCCGTTCAGCCGCTTTGAGCGGCTCACACCCTAAAGCCCCCGGCTTTGCCGGGGGATACTTACTCCATGCTGGCCTTGGGCGCGGATGCGGGCCCCTCATCAGGTCCGTTCGGGCCGCATGCGCGCGTCACTGGGAGGGTCCTGGCCGGCCTAGGAGGCCACTCCGCAGGGCGCGAGGGCTTGAATCGCCTGCCGAGGGGTCCCCAAGCCCGCCCACCCGGTCGGACTTGCGACGGCCTTCCGGCTGCCGATCTTGCCGGCGCTCGATAGAAACTCCTATCCTCATCATTGTCCGCCCAATCTTGGATTTGAGTTCTGCGGCGTCGGGATGGATGGTGACGATAGCGCTCTTCGCGTCGTTCTGACCGGAGGGCAGCATTGCGGTTTCGACCTTCCCAACCGTTCAGAGAAGGACTTGGTGTCGGCGGTGAGATCGGCGAGGACATTTTCGCCCTCGCGCGGCAACTCAACTAGCGTGTCCAAATCGGAAGTTCGGGGCGCGAGATCGTCGACCTTCTCCAGTGCCTCTTGGAGACGCTTACGCTCCTGGCTGATCATCCGGCTCTTTTCGGGCTGCGCCAACAGCCGGGCGCTTAGGCCTGCTGTTCCAGTTATTTGAAGTTGGGCTCTTTACCCGGCGGGGTCAAAGATAGCTGCGCACGGCGTCCGATTGCTGGCGGAGCGCAGACTATTCGCGTTCGACTCCGTCGAGGGCCATACAAGTTCCATTTTACCAACCGGCAGGCGACTGTCGGTACCCTGGCGCTGAATCCCATGGGGGAATCCCGGACAACCGGCGATCGTGAGAAGCGATGGCAGAGCGAGGCCTCGTTTTTCGATGAATACTATGGCGACGTTCGTCCGCTCGATCCTCTGGCACTCGCGCGTTACTCGCCGCCACACCGTAAGCGGTTCAACAAGGAATTCCGGTTCCATGTCCTAGGCGACCCGAACGGCAAAAGGGTGCTCGATGTGGGCTGCGGGGACGGCACGAATGCGGTCACCCTCGCAAAGCTCGGCGCTCACGTCACCGGCATCGACATTTCGTCGAAGTCGATCGAGATCGCGCGCGAGCGGGCGCAGGTCAATGGGCTGAGCGATCGGATCGAGCTGATCTGCGTTCCGCTCGAGATCGCCGATCTCTCACCGGGGTCTTTCGACATCGTTTGGGGCGACGCGATCCTGCACCACCTGATCGCGGAGCTGGACGATGTGCTCGGCAGTTTGACGCGGTGCCTCAAGCCGGGCGGTCTGGCGATATTCTCCGAGCCGGTCAACTTCAACCGCGCTTTGCGGCGGATGCGCTTCATGGTCCCGGTTCACACCGACACGACGCCGGATGAGCGGCCACTCGAAGGGCCGGAGGTCCGGATCATTCAGAAGCACTTACCAAACCTGCGCGTGAAGCGTTTCACGCTGCTGGGGAGGGTCGATCGCTTCCTGCTTCCGAACCACAACTACGAGCGAGCTCCCGCGTTTCGGCGCGGAATGGTCAATATGCTGGCGCTGATCGACGCGGCGTTGTTGGCGCTTCCTGGAATCCGTTCCATGGCTGGGACGGCGGTATTCTACGGGAATCGTTAAACGCGCAGTCTAGAAACCGCGGGCGCCCGAAGGGAGGCGATTTGCACAGGCTCGGTCGGATAATGGCCGGCGTAGCAGGCATAGCAATAATCGCCCTTGACGGCGACCGCTTCGCGGAGCGCTTCGATCGATTGGAACGGGAGCAAATCGGCGCGCGCAAGGTCGCGGAGCGGTTCGACGGAATGCCCGACGCTCGCGAGACGGTGACTGTAGCTATTCTTCCAGAATGTGCGGTCTGGCTGGGATCATAGGCGCCCCCGGTGTGGTCCGTGCCGCGGATACCATGCCGCTCATGCTCCGCTCACTCGAGCGGCGCGGTCCGGATAGTGGCGGCACGGCATCTTGGCCAGATGCGGTGCTCGGTCACCGACGGCTCGCCATCTTTGATCTCAGCGCCGCCGGCCACCAGCCCATGCTTTCGCCCGACGGACAGATCGGCGTGGTCTTCAACGGCGCCATCTACAACTTTCGCGATCTGCGCGGTGGGCTAGTGCGCGACGGCGTTGGGTTCCGGAGCGAGACGGATACGGAAGTCCTGATCCATGGCTACCGCGTCTGGGGTATCGACTCGCTCGTCGCGCGGCTGTACGGCATGTACGCGTTCGCGCTCTGGGACAACGCTGCGCGGCGCCTGTTTCTTGTTCGCGATCGACTCGGGGTCAAGCCCCTCGTCTACGTCGAGGGGAACGGCACGATTGCCTTCGCTTCGACCGTCCGCGCCTTGCGGGCGGGCGGCTTTGCCGAGCGCCTGAACCCACAGGCGGTGGCCGACTACCTCCAGCACGGATTCATCTCCGAAGGTCGCTCAATCTACCACGGCGTCTCCAAGTTGCCCCCGGCGTCGATTGCCGAATGGGCCGGCGGGAAGGTCGCGATCCGACGCTACTGGTCGCCGCCAAGTGAGTCGTCGGTCATGATGACGTTTGACGAGGCGGTCGCGCAGACCGAGCGACTGGTGCTCGACGCGGTGGAGCGGCGGCTCTTTGCCGACGTTCCAGTCGCCGCGCTGTTGAGCGGTGGAGTGGACTCCAGCCTGGTCTGCTGGGCCGTGGCGAAGCTCGGGGCCGACGTCACAGCGTACACGGCCGGCACGCCGCGACACCCACTCGACGAGACGGATGATGCGGTGGCGACCGCACACGCGCTCAACGTGCGGCACGAGGTGCTTCGCCTCTCGGATGATGACGACGTGAGCGTCTCCGAACTCGTGCGCGCGTTCGCCGAGCCCTTCGCGTGCTCGTCGGCGCTCGGGATGCTTCGGCTCTCGCGTGCGATCGCATCGACGCCGGCCAAAGTCGTTCTGACGGGTGATGGCGGCGACGACGTGTTTCTCGGTTATCCTCGTCATCGGATGCTGTGGCACACGCAACGAGTTGCGCGGTACCTGCCGGCGTGGGCGGCGTCGAGTTGGCAGACGATTCGCCGGGCCGTTCCGCGCCGCGGCGTATTGAGGCGCCTTGTGCACGCCGTTGACTACACCACTGGTGGGCTTGCGGCGTTCGTGCGAGCGAATCCGGGTTTGGAGGATTTCAGGTCGCGTGGTCTGCTCGGGCCGCGCCTCGCGGACGCCGACTTTCCCGGGCCGAACGCCGAGTGGACGATCGTGGCCGCGCGGCATGCGCTGTCGGAGTACCTTGCGTACGATCGCGATACCCAGTTCGTCTCGGAGTATCTCGTCAAGGTCGACGGTGCCGCGATGCGCTATTCGCTCGAGGCACGGTCGCCCTTTCTCGATCACCTGCTATGGGAACACGCCGCGGCACTCCCCTTCGACGTTCGGCTGCACGGCGGGCAACTCAAGGCGATTCTGCGCGAGATCGCGCGGCGTCGCATCGGCGCACGCGTCGCGGCGGGCCGCAAGCGCGGATTCAGCATCCCGGTGGAAGCTTGGATGGGAGGCCGGTGGCACGATCGCGTCGCGACGATGCTTCGCGATTCGCATTTGGCGAGGGACGGATGGATCGCGAGCGATCCTCTGCAGGCCGAAGTTGCCGATGCGGCGCACCGCGGCGTCGCGTCGCGGCGCCTCTGGTACCTGTGGGTGCTGGAGGAATGGTTGCGCGAAGAAGCCAGTGCCGCCGCGACGCCCGCGTCTTTCCCGACACCGCACTTGGCCGCCGCGGCCACCGGGCCGCGATAACCGGGCTGTGCCCCGAGTGCAGTCGGCCGGAGGTCGAGAGTCCGGGCTAGTGCGCCTCCCCCGTTTGCATGGGTGTCCTGATGAAGGCCGCGCTTCTGCGCGCAACGGGGAGGGCGCCCGCCGACCTCATCGCGATCGCCGAAGCGGCCGAGAGGATTGCCAGTTGAATGTACAGCACGTTGAGCCCCGCGAACGATCCAAACACTCCCGCAACAAGGAAGCCCACCAGGCCGGCCTCCTGAGAGAGAATCAGGGCGCTCAATCGCTGGTCCGCTGTGCGACGGCGCGCACGCTCCGCGCTGGCGAAGACCCCGGCCAACATCAATAGAAAGAGACCGAGTCCCGGAAACCCCGACTCGGCTGCCACGTGCAGGTATGTCGAGTGGGTGTCGCGAATGCCCTTCGCTCCGGGCAGCACGTCCATCTGGGCCGACTGCAGGGCGTGGGCGTATTCGTAACAGCCGAGACCCACTCCGCTGATCGGGTTCGCGGCGATGATCTGGACCGCGACTCGCCAGATGTCGTAGCGGTCCTCGGCCGATCCCTCCGGGTCCGCTTGCGCCAGCGTCTGCGTGCTGGAGAGGTATGACATCGCTCGAAACCGATTCCATGCCGAGCTTGGCACGAAGGGCACCACAAGCGTCATTACTGCCAGCGCGACCATCAAGCCGCGTACGGCTCGCCTCGTCGAACTGCGGACGAGGTAGAACGCGCCGCTGACCACTAGGGCGATGAACGCACCGCGCGATTGCGTCATCAGCAGCACCAACACCATTACCCCGGCGCCGCCGATCGCGATCAGCCTCAGGCGCCGCTCACGCTCGGCCTGCGCCAGCCAGACCAACAGGGCGAGCGGGCAGAACAGAAACGCCGCCAGATCGTTCGGATTGGAGTAAACGTAGTTCCACAGGGCGCGGCCAAAAACAGTGTACCCAACGAGGTAGTTGACCAGCGCCCCGCGCACCGGGAACAGAAGGAAGCACGCCGCATAGAATCCCACGAAGACGCGCAGCCTGCCGTAAGTCTGCACAAGCCACGTGATAGCCAGAGCGACGAGGAGAAGCTTGCCCATGACCCGCAGCGCATCGCTGGTGAGCGACGGCGCGAAACTGAACGGAAGACCAGTGACACACCATACGACCCACATGGCGAAGAACAACAGGAAGGGAGAGAAGCGAATAGCGTTCCCCTCGAAAAGCAGTGCGACGATCGCAACCACCATCGCCGGTGTGGCGATGTTTATGCGATAGGTGGTGACCGAGAAGATGTAGGCGAGTATCGCGATGAACCCGAGAGTCCAGCGAACGCGCTCGTCCGGAATCGCGGGGGACCTTGGCAACGGCGGTGTAGCCGGGACGAAATCCGCTCCGACGGCGGCCACACCGCTCGGTGCGACCACACCGGACTCCGGCGAGTGTCGCGCGCGCCACGTGCGCCAGCCTGGTCCAGGCCGTCTCATGCGACGAGCACGCTATCTGTCCTCAGCGCGGCGTTCTCGCGACATTCCACGATCGCGGACGCCTTTGCCTTTGCTGGCCTCACGCACCGCTCCCATGCAAGGAACATACTACTCAGCGAAAGGACTAGGCCACATGGAGATGCGTCACGTGACGGGAGCACTCCTGCTTGCCCGAAACCACGCTGTCGCAGTGACTTACACCGGCATGAATGTGGTCGGTCAGGGGTGGGTCACGGATGTCAGAACGGGGGAGGCCCGAGACCTGCGGTCCACTCGGGTACAACTGACAGCCACGAACTCGATGCGGTGACTGTACCCATGAAGTCCAGCTTTCTGATGGACCATCTACTTCCCACTCGTCGCCCCCCGGGCGTGCCACCGGCCCGCGCTGCGGGGAGCCTGCACCCGTGACGGGGCGTCCAGATGCGTTGTCCACCTCGCCAGACCATCTGGTCCACGTTGCCTTCTCGATCGACACCATGCAGGTCGGCGGAACGGAACTCAACGCGCTGGCCACGGCGGAACGACTCGATCGCAACCGCTTCAGGATTTCCGTCATCACCCTCCGTGGAGAGGGACCTCTAGGCGAGCGGTACGCGGCGATCGGAATACCGGTGGTGCGTTTCCCTATCCGCAACCTGTACGGGCCGCGTACGCTGCGTCAGGCAGCGGCCCTCCGCAGGTTCTTTCGCGAGGAGGGCGTCGCGATCGTGCATGCGCACGATATGTACTCCAACGTGTTCTCGGTACTCGTCGCACGAGCCGCGCGCGTCCCCGTGGTGATCGCCAGCAAGCGCTGGTGGTCTGCTCCGTGGCCCTATGGCGCGCTGAACCGACTGGGGTTCCGCCTGGCGGACCGGGTCCTCGCCAATAGCGAAGCGGTGGGTCGCTCGCTGGTAGACCGGGACGGCCTGAACGCGGATCATGTAGCGGTGGTCCACAACTTCATCGGTGACGAGTTGTTCACACCACCTTCGCAGACGCAACTCGGGTCATGGCGGCGGGAACTCGACCTCGCCGATGGCGACCGCGTCGTGGGAATCGTAGCGTCGCTCCTCCCCGTGAAGGACCACGAGACTCTGATTGGCGCAGTTGCCCTGGTGCGGCAGGTTCATCCCCGGATCCGACTGGTTGTGGTGGGCGATGGTCCGGAGCGCGCGCGCGTGGAGGCCCGGGTTCGCGAGCTCGGGCTCGAGCCCCAGGTGCGATTCGCCGGCCTTCGACCGCGAGTGCCGAGCATGCACGGACTGTTCGAGATCTCCGTGCTGTGCTCGCGCGCCGAGGGCTTCCCGAACTCGATCCTGGAGGCGATGGCGAGCGGGCGCCCGGTTGTGGCAACCGATGTGGGCGGGGTGCATGATGCGGTCGAACACAACCTCACCGGTCTACTGGTGCCCCCCGGAGACGTCGACGCGCTGGCGGCCGCCATTACCGGACTTCTGGATGAGCCGGCTCGGGCGCGGGAGATGGGAGGGCAGGGTGCGGCTGTTGCACGGAGCCGCTTCTCGGCACCTGCGGTGATCGACTCGCTCGAGCGCCTCTATGTGCGGCTGCTGCGAGAAGCGGGGGACAATCGGCTTGACGCGATCGGCGCGGCCGCGTCGACGGCTTGACCAAAGGAGGCTGGATACCGTGACCTTCAGGTACGCGTTTGTCGCATCGGCCGCCGCAGCCCTGTCGCTGCCGGCACTGGGACCAGGACCGCATGGGGTGGCCCCACAGGGGCCGGTCCGGAAGCCCGCCCTTCCGCTCACCTATCTCAATACAGATTACGTGCCGCCAACCGGCAAGGTACGTAACGTGGCGCAAAGCGGTGATCTGCAGGCTGCGCTGGATGCCGCGGAGCCCGGAGATGTCGTTCAGCTTGCGCCGGGAGCGACATTCCGCGGGACGTACGTGCTGCCGAGGAAAACCGGGAACGGCACGATCGTCGTGCGCACCAACGTGGCGTTGGGCGACGAGGGGACGCGCATGACCCCGTCGCACGCGGCGGAGGCGAGGTTGGCGAAGCTGGTCGCCGTGCAGGCCAATGCGCCGGCACTCCGCACAGCGGCCGGAACGAGTGGTTGGCGCATCATGGGAATAGAGATGATGGTCGATGAATCGGTTCGTGCCACCGAGTCGATTGTGCGTCTTGGCGACGGGTCACGGGCACAGAACGAGTTGAGCAGGATCCCATCGAACATCGTGCTGGACCGCGTCTACGTACACGGTCACCCGCGGTTACAACTGCAGCGATGCCTCTCGCTCCAGAGCGCGAGCTCGGCGGTGATCGATTCCTACATCAGCGAGTGCCACGGGAAGGGCTTCGATTCGCAGGCGATTGTTGGCTGGAACGGCCCCGGGCCGTACAAGATCGTGAACAACACGCTGGAAGGCGTCGGTGAGAACGTGATGTTCGGTGGCGCGGACCCGAGCATCCCGAATCTGATTCCCAGCGACATCGAGTTCCGCCGCAACTTCGTCTACTCGCCGGCGAGCTGGATCGGCGTGTGGACGAAGAAGAACCTCCTTGAGACAAAGAACGTGCAGCGTTTCCTGATCGAGGGGAACGTCTTCGACGGATCTTGGGGAGATGGGCAGGTGGGTTTCGCGATCATGTTCAAGTCGGCCAACTCCAGCGGGCAATGCACATGGTGTACGTCGCGCGACATCACCGTCCGTTACAACGTGATTCGCAATGCGGCCGGCGCGTTCGACCTCCTCGGTCGCGAGGGCAGCAATCCGTATCCGGTTGGAGAACTGCTCAACCGAGTGCTGATCGAGCAGAACATCGTCGAGAACATAAGCGTGGCGCCCTACATCGGCGACTCAAAGATGGTGCAGTTGCTGGACGGCGCGGGCAACGTCATAATCCGCAATAATACGATGACATCGCCGGCGTCCTTCAAGACCTTCCTGACTTTTGGTACCGCGCCGGCAGTGAATGGCTTCGACTATCACGACAACATCGTCGCGTTCGGCGCCTACGGTATGTGCGGGGCCGGGCTCTCCTGCAACGAATCTTTGTTGCCGCGGGTCGTCAGAGGAACGCTGAACTTCCAGCATACGGTGATTATCGGCGGCCACAAGTCCGGCTTTCCCAGTAGCACCTTCGTTTCGTCGCTGAGTGCGGCGCAAGCGACTGGAGCTGGAGCCAATACCGCGATGGTGAACAGCGCCATCGCGAACGTCGAGATCCCCTGATCCTCACGCGACGACAAGAAAAGACTGATGCGAACGGGGCATCACGGCCATGAACGGAGCGACGATCGCCTCTCCGCTGGGGAACCACTTCCCAGCGGCTAGACGGTAGCATCGGATACACGAACATGGCGGTGGGCGAGCATAATCTGTCGCCGACCAGCCCGTATCGCCGCCTGTGGGCGCATGGCACCAGTCCCGGCGCCGACATGGTGACGCTTCGCACCGGGACTGACGGCGTCGACGTGCGCTGATTGGTTCTGTTCAGGTGGCGCGCAATCGCTGCGTCTGCCTCGGGCGCTCAGAATCCCTCAACCGTTCGATATCTGCCAGAAGCGACAGTTCCGAGTCGGTAGTCAGCGAGTCAGGCGTTCAGTCGGCATGTGCGACGCGAAGACGGCGAGTGGGAAGCAATGCCGCCGCGCCCGTGAGCCAGCTCTCGAACTCCAGTGTCGTGAGCGAGCAGGTGTCGATGAGTCGCGGGAGCATGAGCGGGTCGGTGGCCGCGGACGCGATGCCTGTGTAGCACGTCGTCGCCGACTCGATGCCGAGCTCGCGGAGCCACGGCAGGAAGTGGGGATGCGTCACGCCGCTGGGATAGCAGAAGTGCGTCAGGAGCCTGCTGGAGTGAGTGATCCGGGCTATTTCGCGCCGGTTGTCTTCGACTTCGCGGCGGAACAGCTCGCGATTGAGCGGAGTACGGTGACGATGGGTGTGCAGCTGCACGTCCACCAGCTTCGGATCGAGTTGCGCGATCTCCTCCCTGGACATGATCTGGAGCAGCCGGCGCTGACAGAGGTCGACAAAATCCACCCCCACCCGCTCGGCAAGCGTGCCTAACAGATCGTCCTTTTGCGATGCATCCAGTCTTCGTTCCGCTGCCCAGCGCAAAATCGCTTCGAATGCGGACCGACGCTGTGTCGGGTCAGCGAGGTCGAGCGAGCCGCCATGCGGTACGAGGTCCTGCCCACTGATCCGGCGCGTGCGTCCGCGCCACAGGAGATAACCGCACATGGGCGGGAACACCGGACGCTGGTCCCGACTGTAGAAGGTGGTCAGGTACAGCGTCACCGGGTAACCGAACTCCTGGAGCAACGGATACGCGCGAGAATAGAAGTCCGCGGATCCGTCGTCGAACGTGATCGCAACGCTGCGATCGGAGAGCGAGCCGTCGTGAAGCCGTTGAATCGCCTCGCCCAGTGGCAGCACTGCGTACCCACCGCGCCGCAACAACTCGAACCGCGACCGCACCATTTCCTGCGGCATGAACAGCGACGAGTCCCACTGGTCCTCGTCAGCCTGTGAGACACCGTGATAGCCGAGAATCAGCAGGCGACGATGACGCCAGTCGCTGCCGTCGATCAGGCGCAGCGCACCGCTTCCCCTCGCGGCACGCAGAGCGGTGAGCTTGAGCGACCTGAGCATCAGGGGCGGGCGGGAACCGGGGTCGTCACGGGATCCCGGATCACGGCGCGCGCGCGGCGTCGCGCCATCCCACAGGGTGCGCGATCCCGGCGGGGGCGGAGCCGGCAAGCAGCTGGTCTGCGAGTCCCTCGCCCAGGTCGCCTACGATCCGCACGTCCGAGCCTCGTGCCGGCGGATCAACGAGCGGCCACCGAAACGAGCCGAATGCTTCATGCGCGATGGGAATTCGTTCGGGATCGTACCCGAGCAGCAGGGCCCCAACCCAGTCGACGGCCGGGCTCGAGGTGCCACCGATCAACAACCCGAGATCGAGGCGCCGGGGTGACAGAGGTCCATCGCCCTGGCCGGCCACGACGGCGTCGACCAGGTTGATCACCCGCCGTTGCGGCGCGTCAGCCAGGGTGCCGTCGGGACGCCCATAGAGAAGGATGCGATTGAGATCCAGGCAGGTGCGCCAGATCGTGTCGTTGCCCGACCATGAGCCTTCCACGCCGTACACGTCGCCGGCCATCACCGCGGCCTTGTGCAGTGCGCGCGCGCTCGTGGACCATGCGAGTTTCTCGACATAGGACTGCGACTGATTGAGCCGGTCGAGCGAGCGTTCCAGGGCCCGCTTGATCGCATTGTCACCAGGGTAGCAGTCGCCGCTGTTGTCACTACCACCCACGCGGTGGTGCGGCAGGAATTCCTTGTTCCCGTTGATGCCGATGAGGTTCTTGAGGGCGCAGGTGATCCCCGCCTTCTTGTGTGTCTTGAGCTTGGGCAGGTTCACGATCACCTCGGCATCTATGACCTCGCGCGCCACCAGGTACTGGTGCCGCCCGGGCGCGTGCGTGCGGGCCATGGCGTCCGGGTCGTATTGAGTCACACGGAAGATCCCCGGGAGTGTCACGGGCTCGAGCAGACTCTCGCCACCGAGGTCGAACAGCACGAACTGATCCAGTGGGAGCAGATCCTCCTCGGCCTCGCGGACTCCCGCCCGCACCGTGCTCCGCGTGCGTCGGAAATCGACCAGGCCGACGAACCGGCCCTCCTTGGTCGCGAGTTCCTCGGCCCATCCTCCCAGCCCGGTGACGCGCCGCAATGCGCCCCAGTCACATCCCTGGAGCGGGGCGTCGCCGACGACCACCCGACCGGCGGCGCTCCGCAGCAGTTCCTGAACCACCAGGCGGATGACGGAGCTGTGCGTGAGCAGCGGTTCGATGCCGTCGCCCGCGAGGTTTTCGTGCAGCACCAGATTCGGCTTCACCACCACCCTCGCCCCTTGCGGGACTATTGCGCCTAACGCCGACGCGTCGTCTCGCCAGTGCAGTGCCTCGGCGATGCGCAAGAGCGCGTCGCGCAGTGGCGACTGGGCAGCGTCCGGAGACGGGTAGGATGCTTCTGCCAGGCGCGCCACGGCCACCGGCGACAGCTCGGTGGTCACGCGTTCGGCCCTCGGAACCGTCCGGCCGGCGCCGTGCGACGGACCGCGGAACGAACAGGCCGCCACTTTTGCGACGCGGTACGCTCGATCTGTGACACCACCCGTATGGTGACTGGCAGGCCGGGCGCGTTCGCCCGAAGCACGGCCAGCACGCGCTCCTCGTCGTCCATGCTCAAATGGTTGCGAGGCACCACCAGCAATTCGATGCTGTAGTCCTCATGCTGGTACATCTGAAACTCCCGAATCGCATGGTCCTTCATCAGATGCGGGACAGCGATGCCGTGGATCCAGCGGCCGTCCGGCAACCACAGAACGTCGACCTGCCGCCCCAGGACCTCCGCGAAATGAAAAACCGGATGGCCCGGTGCGGCATCGACGGGGAAACGCGCCCTGTCGCCGACCCGGTACCGGATCAGGGGCATTGCATCAGCATGCAGTTTTGTCACCAGAATGGGGGAATCCTCAGCCCGCACTTCCGGCTCGAGGAGGATAGCCGCCCAGTCGACCGCAAAGTCCAGATTCGCATGCGGGGCGAGCTGAAACCCCATCAGGCCGATGTCCCGGCTGCCGTAGCGCTCGTGCACCGGCTTTCCAAAAGTCTCCTCCACGAGGCGCCGCTGCTCCGGCCAGAGCTTCTCCGCGCCGGTCACCGAACAGCGGGTCGGATAGTGAGGAGCGTCGCCGAGCCGGGCCACCACATCGGCAAGCGACGCAAGCGCGCCGGCATATGCGATGACGCACTCCGGTCGGCTGCGCTGCAGCTGCGCGTGATACCTCTGCAACAGCTCATCGGAAAGCCGCGCGCAGTCCAACCATTCACGATTCCAGATGAAGTTGCGCGCCCGATCGGCGAGGCTATCGTTCGCGACCGGATCGAGGTGATGCAGCCACAACAGCGCTGTCCGGCTCCCCGCCGGGACGTCGAGCTGGGACATGAAGAAGTTGGTTCCGCTCTGGCTCCACCCGCGTTCCTCGGGCCCGGTCCAGATTCGCGTGGGCACCCCAGTGGATCCGCCGGTACTGTCCTCGCGTACGTCCCGAGCGGGGACGCAAGTGGATCGCATCGAATTGCCCGCTTCGAGGACATCCTCGCGTTCCAGAACCGGGAGCTTCGCGAAGTCGTCGAAGCTGAAGTCCGACCGGCTGTCGAACCCGACGCGATCGAACCAGTCCCGGTAAAACGGAACCTCGCTGGCGGCGCGCCGCACCTGCCGTCGAAGGCTCGCCAAGGACCAGGCTCGGCGCTGATCGTCCGACCAGGATTCCGAGCGGCGCCGAAATGCCATTCCCTGCCGGAACGCCCGCGCCGCTGTCCGGAGCGATGGCCGCGCGAGTCGAGTGGCCAAGTGGGCGGAAAGGGCGATTTTTCTCCAGGTGCTCATCCGCGACGTGAAACCGGGCAGGTCGATCTCGAAAAACTGCGCCCCAATCGGCCCTCTTGCGCGCGTTGATTGCTCCGGGAGCAGCAGTCTATACTTCGGCGCGAAGCTAACGCAACGCACACTCGTTACGCAACTTGCATGCACTGGTCAAATACCGAAGAAAATCCAAAGCCTGCGCCCTTGCCCACTTGCTCCGGTCGTGGTGTGCGCGCCCGGTCAACGAGAGCAGGGGTCCGCAATCGACAAGCGGGACGCTGCTGCCGCCCGGAGGCGTTGGCTTCATGGCGCTCCAGCATGACGACGCGTGGGCGGCGTACGGCACGACGTTCTCGCCCCGGTACTTCGCCCCGGTACTTCGCCCCGGCGATCCTTCGCGTTGCGACTCGGTTTCCTGTCCGCCTCCCCTGCAGTCCTCGGGGTGGAAACATGTCCTCCTTGACGACAATACCGTACTGATGGCGCTCATCCGCGCATGCCTCGGCGAGGTCACCGGATCGACCCGCGTGACCGGGGATCGGTGGCGCGTGGTGGACTTCGCGCCACAGCCGTCGCCGATGCCCATCGATCGAACTCCCTGCAGTAAACCTCACGGTAACAGACAGTCTTCGCGTCAAACGAAGGCTCCACGGTTCGAAGCCCTGTCGATTCTGTCACTGCCGGGCGAGGTCCTCGAACTCCCACTCCCGGTTCGTGTTGGACACCCGACATGATCCACGTCCTTCTGGTCGCGCCGTCGCTGGAGATGATTGGCGGTCAGGCAGTCGTGGCGGCTCGCCTGCGCGAGCGACTGTCCAGGTATGGCGCGTTGAACGTGGCACTGCTGCCCATCAATCCGGCATTCCCGCCGGGGCTGCGGTGGACACGCCGGATACGCTATTTGCGAACCCTGATCAACTCGGCCTTCTACGGCGTCGCGCTGCTTCGCCAGATACCGCGCGTGGACGTGGTTCAGGTCTTCTCCGCGTCATACACGTCATTCCTGCTTGCCCCGCTCCCGGCAATGCTGGTGGGGCGCGCGTTGGGGAAGGGCGTCATCCTCAACTACCGGAGCGGCGAAGCGGATGATCACCTGACGCGATGGCGATGGTTGCTGCGCCGGGCTCTGCGCCTGCCTCACGCGATCGTGGTGCCCTCGCGCTACCTGGTGGACGTCTTTGCGCGACATGGATATCACGCGATCTCGATCGCCAACTTTGTCGATCCTGCCCGGCTGCCATTCCGGTCCCGACCGCGGCCGCGGCCGCTGTTTCTGAGCAATCGCAACCTGGAGTCACTCTACGACGTCGCCACGACGATCCGCGCCTTCGGCCTCGTGCAGGCCACGCTCCCTGAGGCACGCCTGGTGCTGGCAGGGGACGGTGGCGAACGAGCGGCACTGGAGGCGCTCGCCACCTCGCTCGGATTGCAGAATGTCTCGTTCCTGGGACGGGTGACTCAGGAAGAGATGCCGCGGTTGTACGACGAGGCGGATGTGTACCTGAATTCTCCGCGTATTGACAACATGCCCAGTTCGGTGATTGAGGCCTTCGCGGCAGGGCTGCCGGTCGTGTCGACGGCCGCGGGCGGTATTCCCTATATCGCCGAGCACCTTCGGACGGCCCTGCTGGTGCCTCCCGGAGACGCCGCGGCCCTGGCCGCGTGCGCCCTTCAGGTAGTGTGCGAGCCCGGGCTTGCCGAGCAACTGACGACCGAGGCGCGACGGGAGTGCCTGGAGCACTACACGTGGGAGGCGGTGGCACCGCAATGGCTCGCACTGTATGCCGACATCGATCGTGAACGGGGACGTCGTGGTGCGCTAAGCGCCACCAGAGCCGTCGACGGCGGTGCCCCGCATGACTGAAACGGCTTCCACCTCTCGGTGCCCGTGTCCGTGAATCGTCGCGCCATTGCGCTCGCCGTCCGCGTGCGGCAGGAGTGCGAGAAGGTCGTTGCGTCCGCGCGCCCGCCGCAGCGTGTGCTCACGCCTGCCGGCTGGTTGCGCGTCTGGAACGGGAGCTCGGGCCCTCTGGTCCCGTCAGCGACACCGGTCCTGTCGCATCTGCGCGAGGCGATGCGCGCCCGCTTTCCGCTCGCTCACCTCCGCGCCCGGGATCTGACGCACCTTCCCGGCCGCCAGCCACTACTCGCCGCAGCCGAACGGGTCCTCGCCGGCCAGTGGGATGTCTTCGGGGTGGTAGCCCGCATGAAGGGTGGCATCCCGGATTGGAATACCCACCCGATCTCCGGCGTCGAGGCGGACAACACGCCGTGGCCGCGCGTGCGCTTTCTTGAAGGCATCGGTGGTGGTGACGTAAAGCACATCTGGGAGCTGAATCGGCATCACCACCTGCTGCGACTTGCCCAGGCGTACTGGCTGACGCGTGACGCCCGTTTCGCGCGTCGGATGGTCGCTTTGCTCGAGGACTGGATGCGCGGCAACCCGCCCGGGCGCGGAATCAACTGGACGGCCAGTCTGGAGGTGTCGTTCCGGGCCGTTGTCTGGTGCTGGCTGTTCGCGTTGACCTGTGACTCGACCGAATGGACCGAATCGTCGTGCCGGAAGTTCCTCTGGCAGCTCTGGCATCACGCGAAGCACGTCGAGCGATTTGACTCAACGCACCACAGCCCGAACACCCATCTCACTGGTGAAGCGCTGGGACTCGTCTATGTCGGCGTGATGTTTCCGGAGTTTGCGCGAGCGGAGCGCTGGAAGCACCGGGGCATTCGCATCCTGGGTGCCGAGATCGCACACCAGATCCTGACGGACGGTACACACTTCGAACGGGCGACCGGCTATCATCGGTACACGCTCGAGTTCTATCTCCACCTTGTCGCGCTCGGACGCGGTTCGCGAATTCCACTTCCTCCTGCGGTAAGCCCGGCGCTGACAAACCTGCTTGGTGCCTCCGCCGCTCTTCGACGCTCGGAGAGCGAGTGGCCTGTGATCGGCGATGAGGACAGCGGGTCGATGCTGCCGCTCGCGGTGGGCGACAGCCACGACCAGCGTTCGCTCCTGGTGGCCGGTGCGGCACTCAGTCGCGAACCGCGATGGCTCGAGGGGGCCGATGCCGAGCAGCGCGCCCTTGCTTTCTGGCTGGTTGATGACGACGCGTGCCGGTGGCTGGCAGATCAGCCGTCGCAGCCGCTCCGTCCCCGCCACGACGCGCTGCCGGCAGCGGGATACTACGTCGGACGTGACGGTGAGGGCGCGACGTCGTGGTTCTGCCTCGTCGACGCCGGCCCCCACGGCGGCGATCTCACTGGTCACGCGCACACGGACCTCGGCCATGTGGAAGTGTCGCATGGGGGCGAGTCGATTGTCACGGATTTCGGGTCGCCACGGTACACGGGGGATCCGGCTGGCCGTGCCTGGTATCGCTCCGAGCAGGCCCACGCCTGCTTCGTGGTGTCGGGAGAACCGCTCGCCGTCCCGCGGAATGACTTCGGTTGGCGCGTGACCGCGCCCACCCCGTCGGTGGCGCAGGGGGTAACCGGGGGCGTCTGGTGGTGCCGCCTCGCCTACCGCCGCTCTTCACGCGGAGGCGCGTTCGACGTCGAGCGTCTCGTCCTGCTCATCCCCGGCAGCGGGGTGGTGGTGTGTGACTGGATCGACGGCGCCGAGGGGCGCGACTGCGCCTTGCATTGGCCGCTGGCGTCGGCACGGGGCGCTCTGGACGATGCCCGGTGCGAGTTGCGCCTGGATGCGGCGGTCATGCGCTGGTGGGCTTCAGCGGGAATCCCCCACCTCTCGGCGATCCATGAGCGGGTGCGCCGGTCTCCGCGCTACGGGGAGGAGGTCGACGCCGGCATGCTCCGGCTGCGCTGGCCCGGCGTGCAGACTGCGGCCTTGGTCACGGCCATCGCGGCGGCCGACGCCCGCATCGACGTCGCTCCGGCGGCCGCGGGCGGCTGGACCGTCGCGTCGCACTCGCCGCGCGGGATCTTCTCGCTGGCGTGCCCACGACGGACGCCGCCGGAGGTCATCGCGCCTAACGTTGCGGGCACCGCCGTCGGAGGGTGGGTCTGATGTGCGGCATCTGCGGTGTGGTCCTCGCGCAACCCGAACGCCGTGTTCCGGCGGAGATGATCACGCGGATGCGCGAGTCGATCCATCACCGAGGGCCGGATGCCTGCGGGCAGCATCTGTCGGGTCGGGTCGGTCTCGGACACGAGCGTCTGAGCATCGTCGATCTGGCGCGCGGCCAGCAGCCGATGTGCAACGAGGATGGGACGGTCTGGATCACCTACAATGGCGAGGTCTACAACCACGCAACGCATCGGGCGTCGCTCATCGCGCGTGGCCACGTGTACCGAACCAACTGTGATACCGAGGCGGTGATTCATCTGGCCGAGGAGTACGGCGTTGTGAAAGGTGCGAGCGCCTTGCGCGGCATGTTTGCCTACGCCCTGTGGGACGCCAAGCGTCAGACGCTGAGCCTGGTGCGTGACCGGTCCGGCATCAAGCCGTTGTTCTATGCGGTAACCGGTGAAGGCGACCTCGTGTTCAGCTCGGAGATCAAAGGGGTGTTCGCGTCCGGGCTCATCGAGCCCGCCCTCAATGCCGACGCCGTCGCCGAATACTTCGCGCTGGGGAGCGTGACCGGAGGGCGGACGCTGTTTCGTGACGTCCGATCGCTGGAGCCTGGTTGCGTGCTTGAGTGGGAGGATGGGCGCGTGCGGTTCGAGCGCTACTGGACACTGCCCGAGGCCGTTGTGACGCGTGATGGGGCGAGTGAGCTGTCGGTCGAGCCGGCGTCGCGGGAGTTCTGGACGCGCTTTCGTGAGGCCGTGGACATCACGCTGATGGCGGATGTGCCGTTAGGCGTCTTCCTGAGCGGCGGCCTCGACTCGAGCCTGATCGTGGCCGCGATGCGGGAGCTGGGCATCGAGCAATTGCGCACGTTTTCGGTGGGCTACGCCGAGCAGGACGCCAGCGAGCTGCCGTACGCCCGGGTCGTGGCGAGCGCATTCGCCACCGACCACCATGAAGTCACCTGCCGCCCCGAAGAGTTCTTCGAGCTGCTGCCGCGGCTCACGGCGCATCGCGACCACCCGCTCACGTTCTCGGCGAGCATCCCGCTGTACGTCGTCTCGCGCCTTGCCGTGCAGTCGGTCAAGGTGGTGCTGACCGGCGAAGGCAGCGACGAATTGTTTGCCGGCTATGGGCGGTACCCCCGCGCGCTCTGGAACAGGCGGCTGGCGCGGGCGCTCGATGCCTCGCTCGCCCCACGACTGCGGACCTCGCTGGCACGCGGCGTGGCCGGACTCGGCGAGGGCTATCTGAGCAGCCGCCTCAAGCGATCCTCCTTCGCCCACGGCCCATCCTTCGAGGACTGGTACCTCGAGAGCTTCACGGAATTCCGCCGAGCCCAGCGTGATGTCCTGCTCGGAGACGGCGGAGGGACACCATACGCCCGGCTCGGCGGCCTGATCGACCGCGATCTGCTGCAACGCAACCCTCTGGAAGCGATGCTCCGCTTCGACCAGGCCACCTATCTCGATGAGTTGCTTGCCAAGCAGGATCAGATGAGCATGGCGACGTCGATCGAGAGTCGCGTGCCTTTTCTGGATCACCATCTGGTCGAGTGGGCGGCGGGGCTGCCTCCGCGTGTGAAACTGCGCGGCTTCACCGGCAAGGCGCTGGTGCGGCGGGCTGCCGAGCGCATGCTGCCGCGCGACATCACGCACGCACGAAAGCGTGGATTCTCGGTTCCCCTGGGACAGTGGTTGCGCACCGCCGGCCGCGACATGCTGCACGCCTATCTGCCCGCATCTGACGACGGCCTGCTCCACGCCGGAACCGCGCGGCAGTGGCTCGATGAGCACATGCAGGGAATCGATCACACCGGGCGGCTCTGGCGACTTCTGGCGTTTCAGGTCTGGCGCGTCCACGTTCTCGCGGGGACGCGAGTGGATCAGGCGCTCGCGACGCGATGAGACGATGACCACGCCCGCGTTCGATCCCCTTCTGGGCGGCACCGGCATCGTCGCCCTGGCCAATGACTGGACCGCCGATCCGACCAGCAAGCATCAGGTGATGCGGCGATTGTCCGAGACCAACCCGGTGCTTTGGGTCGAGGCAGCCGGCATGCGCACGCCCAACCTCGGGAGCGCCGCCGATCGCGCCCGGCTCCTGTCGAAGGCGCGGGCGATCGTGCGGCGCGCCCGCCAGGTCCTGCCGCGCGTGCACGTGCTCGCCCCGCCGGCCCTTCCGTTCCCGCGATCTCCGGTCGCGCAAGCGCTGAACGGTGCGCTGTACCGATTCTCCATCCGACGGGAGCTGCGCCGCCTGTCGCTGGACACGGAGCCGCTCGTGTGCGCGTTCGCTCCCCAGTGCGCGCCGTACCTGCGAGGCTTCCGGCGCCGGTTTCTGCTCTACTACTGCGTCGACCGGTGGTCTGCGTTCGACGACTACGATGCGGCCACCATGGAGCGCTCCGAGGAGGAGCTGTGTCGCGAGGCCGACCTCGTCATCGCCAGCGCGGAGGATCTCGCCGCGCGGTGTCGCCGGTTTTCGTCGAACGTGCACTACGTCCCGCATGGTGTGGACCATGCCCACTTCGCGAAGGCCCTCGCGCCCGGCGCCCTGCCTGAGGACCTGATATCCATCCCCGAGCCTCGCGTCGGCTTCTTCGGACTCATTCATGAGTGGGTGGACACCGACCTCATCGCGCGGCTCGCCGACACTCTTCCGTATTCGTTCGTTCTCATTGGCAGTGCCAGGGGTCCAATCGAGGCCTTGACCGGCCGGCCCAATATCCATCTGCTTGGCCGGCGGCCGTACAACACGCTCCCGGACTACTGTCGAGGGTTCCAGGCGGCGCTGGTGCCGTTTCGAATGACCGACCTCACCAATTCGGTAAACCCCATCAAGCTCCGCGAATACGCCGCTGCGGGACTTCCCATCGTCTCCTCGGCGCTGCCCGAGGTTCTGAAATGCAGCGACATTGCTGTTTGCGCTGACTCGTTTGATATCTGGGTGGAAGCCGTGCGCGACGCGGTCGGCCACGGACGAGACCAGGCGTGGCGCATCGCGCAGTCGGCGCACGTGCGGAACGACGACTGGTCTGAACGGTGCAGAATCATCTCGGGTCTGGTGAACGGAACCGCGCGTGGCGAGGAGGCCCGCGTTGTCGCTGGGCCGGTCGGCGAGGCGGCCTGGCAGTGAAAATCACACATGTCGCGGGAGCCCGTCCGAATTTCCCCAAGCTTGCGCCGGTCAGGCGGGCGGTGCGCTCGGAGGGGTGGGATCAGCGGATCGTCCACACCGGCCAGCACTACGACGCATCGCTGTCGGGGCAGTTCTTCGAGCAACTGGAACTGCCGGAGCCGGACGTGAATCTCGATGTGGGCTCGGCGTCTCACGCCGTGCAGACCGGGCGCATCATGGAGCGGCTCGAGCCCGTACTGCTCGAGGATCGCCCGGACTGGCTACTCGTCTACGGCGACGTGAACAGCACGGTCGCCGCCGCGCTGGTCGCCTCGAAGCTCGGCATCAGGGTGGCGCACGTCGAAGCCGGACTCCGAAGCAGCGATCGCACCATGCCCGAGGAGATCAATCGAATCCTGACGGATCGGCTGGCCGATCTGCTGCTCACACCGTCGCGGGATGCGTCCGCGACGCTGCAGCGCGAAGGAGAACCCGACGAGGAAATCGTGTTCGTGGGCAACGTCATGATCGACACGCTCCGCCACGCCCTCGACCGGGCGCGCGCGAGCGGCTTCCGTTCCGCCCAGGGACTGAACGGCGAGACGGTCGTGGTCACCCTCCACCGGCCGTCGAACGTGGACGACCCCGCCCGACTCGATCGGATCGCCGGGGCGTTGCGACAGATCGCCGAGGAGCGCCCCGTGTTCTTCCCCGCGCATCCTCGCACGCGCGAGCGGTTGAAGGCGCTGAACGCCAGCCTCGGCGCGGTGCGTCTGGTGGAACCGGTGGGTTACCTGGAGATGCTCGACGCGGTGCAGGGCGCGTTCGCGGTGGTGACCGATTCCGGCGGACTGCAGGAGGAGACCACCGCGCTCGGCGTTCCGTGCCTGACCTTGCGACAGAACACCGAGCGACCGGTGACAATCACCGAAGGGACAAACCTGCTGACCCCGGATCCGGAGGAACTGATGGAGCGTCTTCGCCGACTCGCGCTGGAGAGGCCGCGGGGGCGGATTCCGGAAGGATGGGACGGGCACGCCGCAGAGCGCATCGTGGCAGCGCTCGCAGCGCGCCGCACCGCCCGATGAATCGTCTCGAGCCGACCTACGTCGTTCCCGGCGCTCCTGAGGCGAACACCCGGAAGATGCTCCTGGTGAGCTGCGCTTTCCCGCCCGATCCGTCGGTGGGTTCTTTGCGGTGGCAGAAGATGACCGGGCATGGGGCCCGACGCGGCTATTCGTTCGATGTCATCATGCTCGACCCGCGCGATTTTGCCGCCCCGGACTCCCGTCGTCTCGCGGATCTGCCACCGGGGACGCGTGCGTTCGGCGTCCGGATCCCGCGGTCCTGGCGGCCGATTGATGTTGTCCTGGTACCGCTTCGTTGGGTGCGACGGCGGGTGGGCGGGGCGACGACGCCGGGCGCACCGGCCGCGGCGGAGAAGAGAGGGGCCTCCCTTTGGGGCGTCGTCCGGAAGTTGTGGCGGAGCCGACTCACGAGCCTTGAATTCAGGCTCTCCGCGCAGTGGGTACGACGCGCTACTGCCTTGGGACGGGCGCTTGTCAGTCAGCAACGGTACGCGTGTGTCGTCAGCTCGGGGCCGCCGCATATGGCGCACGAGGCAGCGCGCCGGATTGCCCGTGAAGGAGGGCTTCCATTCGTCATGGATCTCCGCGATCCGTGGTTTGCCAAGGAGGCGGTGCCCGAGGGACTGGACGCGGAGATGTGGCTTCGGATCGTGAGCCAGCTGGAACTGGACTGCGTGCGGGACGCGGCACTCGTCGTCGTAAACACGGAGCTGGCGGAGGAATCCATGCGGGCGCGCTACACGGATCTGGGAGACTGCTTGGTTACGGTTCGCAATGGCGCGGACGACGATCCTCTGCCAACGCCCGGTCCACGCGACCGCTTCGTCATTGCGTTCGCCGGCTCCCTCCTCTATGGCGGTCGCGACCCGCGCAATCTCTTTCTCGCGGTCGCACGCGTGGTGCGGAACCTGGGGCTGACTCCGCGGGATCTGGGCGTCGAATTCATGGGCGATGGCACGTACGGCGGCCGACCGGTCACCCAGATCGCGGCGGAGGCCGGGATCGGCGCTTACTTCGCTGCCCATGGGTTGCAGCCACGAGCCCGTGTGCAGGAGTTCCTGGCGCGCGCTTCTGTTCTGGTCAACTTCCAGCAACACGTCGCGGTGGCGCTCCCGGCGAAGACCTTCGAGTATGTACGGTACGACGCGTGGCTTCTCATGCTGACCGTACGGGGAACGGCGAGCGCGTGCGCACTCGCGGGCTCGACCGCCGACGTCGTGACGCCTGACGACGTCGGTGGCATCGCCGAGGTCATTGGTCGGCACTACCAGGAATTCTGCGCGGGGGTGCGCCCTCGCGCGATCAACGCGGATGGTCGGTTCGACCGGTCGGTCCAGGCAGCGCGCTTCTACGACCGGCTGGAAGCGGCGCTCGTGTCCGATCGGTGACCGCGAGCCCCGGAGCGGTGTGTCGCGCGCCAATCAGCCCGCCAGCGGCCGCGAGGGGGTGTGGAGCACGCTGGCTGCGTCCGGGCTGGGCGGCTTCGTGGTGTGGTGAAGGCGGTCCTCCCGCAGTGGGCTCGCGCGATGGGGCAGCAGTGGTTGCTGCTTCCTGCCGGCGATCGAGTCGTGTAGGCCAGACGCGCGATACTACGCACCTTGGGAGTTGCGCGCCCACCCAGGAACCTGAGCGGCGTGCACTCGGTGCTCTTTGTGTGCCACGGGAACATCATTCGGAGCCCTCTCGCCGGGGCGCTGTTCCGGGAGCGCACGGGTACCGCGGCCGGCTGCGCGCTTCGTCCGCAGGTCCGGATGCGCGCGATGGGCGAAGGGCGGATGAACGGGCGATGACCGTGGCGCGCGATGCCGGACTTTCTCTCGCGGATCATCGTGCGCGACGGATCACCGAGGGGCTCAGGGCTTCTCGGCCCAACGAGGTGGCACGCCGTCCTTCCACGGCGCCGCTGCCAGGCAGGCGGCACTATCGGCATTGGTGGGCCCATCCGAGCGGAGCTTGAGCAGCACGGCGTCGCCCTCGTACGCCTGGACCAGGTCGAACTCACGACACGTGTGTGCCAGCAGGTTGTTATGCCGCGTACGCGGAATGCCGATGGGCGACAGCACCGCGTACTGGACGCCGTTGGCGACCAGGTAGGAACGCAGCGAATCCGGCGGGACGGTCACCGTCTTGAGGTCCGAGACTGTCCGTCGCTGGGTGTGGTAGAAGAACGCGCCTTCCTTGGGTGCGAAGAAGAGCGCATCAGGCGGGGTGCTGTCTCGCGCGAACTCCGCCAATTGCAGGTAGCCTCGCTGGTCTTCGGAATAGCATGGCGCCGAGCGGGGCGCGTCGGCCCGGTTGCACGCCAGCCGGTTCCGCAACACAGGGAGCCCGCCCTGTGCCGCGCCAACCACGAAGAGCCCTGTCACCGCCACGAGTGACAGCTGCGATGCACGACGGCCCCACCGACGCGTCGCGGGCAGCACACCGGCAACAATCAGCGCGAACAGGAAGCCAATGCACGGATTGACGAAGCGCACATCCGCGAACGGCCATGCGAGCAGCACGATGGCATAGCAGAGCAGCAATGCGATCAGCAAGCGCCATCGACGCCAGAGGGTGACCAACCCAGCCGGCATCGCGACACCGCAGATGAGGAGCCACGCGGCGTTGTCCAATACGTTGTGCTTGATCGCAAAGAACGACAGCGCCTCGGGAACGCCCCGCCGTCCGTAGGTCAGCCCGTTCATGAGAGGGCGCCGCAGTACGCGCAGTGCGCGAGTCAGGAGGGAAAGCTGCCGGTTCGGCAGGATGGCATGCAGGTACAGCGCCCGGGCGTCCGGATCCGGTGCGATAGTGGTCCACGCCAGCCATCCGGCCACCGGGAGCGATCCAAGCGCCAGCAGAGCGGCTGCCTTCCAGCGTCGCTCGCTCAACCAGTAGGCGAACAGGGCTGCGATCACCGCCACCCCCGCCGCCCGCACCAGCGCCGACAGGACGGCCGCGGTACCCGCGATCAGCGCGTGGCGCGGCCGCTCGTCAGGCACCGACGCCGCCCACAGGGTGAGAATGGCCAGGAAGCGGAACGGCGTTTCCGACATGAGACTGCCGCTGCTGGTCAACCACACCGGATTGATGGCGGCCAGACCCGTTACCAGGAGCGCGGTGGGTTCGCCGAGGCGTCCCCGCACGGCGTCGAACAGCAGGATGAGGCTCGCGGCCGACATCACGATCAGGACAGCGATTTGCGCGTCGAGACGCTCGCCGAATACGGCGTTCGAGGCGGCGACGAGTACCGGGAAGCCCGGCGGGAAGCGCGCATCCACCGGCGCCGCGACGTCCCAGACATCGCGATAGCTTGCGTGCGCCAGCTCGCGTGCCAGCAGGCTGTACCTCGCGTCGTCCTCGCCCCACGCGACCCCGGGACTCCGAATCGTCCAGGCCAACGCACCATGCAGAATCACCAGTGCGAAAACCGCGGCCAGCGCGCCGCCGCGTCCCCGATTCGTCGTCAGGCTCGCGACACTCATGACGTGCGGTTCGGCATCAGGTTCGTTCGCGCGAAACTCCACAGTCGCGTTACCCGATTCCGGTGCAGCACCAGGAGCGCGGCGACAAATGCGACCGCCCCGGTGGGCACGTCGATGGCGAGCGAAGCGATCGGTGCCAGACCGGCCGGGCGCAGCGAACGACCCAAAATGACCACGGCACACATCACCGTCGCCGATGTCGCCGCGGGAAGGAGTGCGCCAAGGTAGGCCGCCCACCGCAACCCGATACGTCGAAACACCGCCCGGCCCGCCGGCCACGCAATCACCAGCGGATGCGTCACGATCCACATCGCGGCGATCCCCGTAATGCCCCACCGGCTGCCGAACATGAAGGCGATCGGGAACACCACCAGGCCGACCAGATTGATCCGCATCGCGCGCGCGGTTTCACCCGTGACCATCAGCACCTGCGCGAAGAACGGGGTGATGGAGCGAATCGCGGCATAGAGCGCCAGGAGACGCAACGGACCAACCACGGCCAGCCACTTTTCGCCGAACGCGACAAGGACGACGTCGTGAGCCACGAGCGCGAGTCCCACTGTCGCCGGCACGGTGACCAGCGAAATCGTCTCGGTGACCGCGAGGAGATAGCGCCGCAGTGCCGCCGGATCCGTCTGCGCGGCCGACAGCACCGACGGAGTAACTCGCCCGATGAGCGACGTGACCTTCTGGATGATCGTCGTCGCGAGCTGCCATGCCAGGTTGTACGCGCCGAGCGATTCCTTTCCCAGGATCTTGCCGGCGACGAAGAAGTCCGCGTTGTCGTATCCATACCAGGCCATGCGACCCACGATTGTATTCCGACTGAACGACAGCGCCGCTCCCAGCTCGCGCCACCGGGGGAAGGCGAATCCGCTCCGCGCCTGGACCAGAATCAGCAGCGTGGATACCACGCCACCAATGACGGCCCCGAACACCAGCGTCCAGTAGCGAAACCCGAGCCAGGCGAAGAGCACCGAGGCGACCGAGAGCAGAATGGCCTGTCCCGCGTCGGCCAGGGCAATCCCGCGGAAACGCAAGTGTCGCAGCAAAATAGCCTGTGGGACGACGCGGAATCCGGTAACGACGAACGTGCCACTCATGGCGATGACGACCAGCGTGAGCTCTGGCGTGTTGAAAAATTTCGCCAGCAGCGGCGCCACCGCGCAGGAGATCAGAAAGCTGACCGCTCCGAAAGAGACCGCGAGGCTGTTGAGTTGCCGCAACACGCTGTCGGGCAGCTCACGCAATGTCACGACTGCGGCATCGATCCCGAACTCGCTGACCAGCGTAATGAACCCAAGGTAGATCGACGCCATGCCGACGATCCCATAGTCGGCGGGGGAGAGGATCCGCGCCACGATGACCGTCGCCGCCCAGGACAGCAGCTGCGCGGTCCACTTGGACAGCCCCATCCAGGCCACGCCATGCGCCAGCGCGCGGTCGAGAACGAGGCGCTCCGATGTCCGCCGCGCTGTGTCGTGGCTGCCGCTCACAGGTAGCCGAGCGCTGCCAGGCGCCGGCGGATTTCGTCTTCCTGCGCCGCGCGCTCCGACTCGGGTGACGCGGAGATGATTCGGAGCAGCTCCAGCGTGTGCATCACCTTCAGAGCGGCGGCGTCCACGGTCTCCTGGTCGGAGCGAATGTGCACTTCGGCAGCGGTTGGCGGCTCATAGGGCGCGCTGATCCCGGTGAACTCGGGGATCTCGCCGCGTCGCGCCCTGGCGTAGATCCCTTCCTGATCGCGACGCTCGGCGACGTCGATCGGACATTCCACGTAGATCTCGACGAAGGTCGTGGTGTTCCGCCGGATCTCGTCGCGGGTGGCGCGATAGGGCGAGACGGCGGCGCAGATGGCGATGACGCCGTTGCGCGAGAGCAGCTTCGCTACGTATCCGATTCGCCGGAGATGCTCTTCGCGGTCGTCGTGCGAGAACCCGAGTCCGCGCGACAGGCTCTCGCGGACCTCGGTGCCGTCGAGCAGTTCGCTGGGGACGCCTTGTTCCAGCAACCGCCGGTGCACCTCGCGGGCAATCGTCGACTTGCCTGACGCCGGGAGGCCGGTGAACCAGAGGGTTGCGCCGGCCGCCGTCACAGGAGCCCCAGCATCGGCCACCAGAACCGCATGACGACGAGGAGGATGCACGCCGACGCCAGCGTCATCAGCAGGCCGGCCTTCACGAAATCGGTGGTGCGCAGGTAGCCGCTGGAGAAGATGATCGTGTTGGGCGCCGTGCTCATGGGGAAGATGAAGTCGAGTCCGGCGCCCAGCGACGTGGCGAGCGTCAGTGCGACCGGCGGCGCACCGACGTGCGTACCGATGGTGAACGCCAGAGGAAGGATAACCGCCAGAGCGGCCGCGTTGCTCATGAACTCGGAAAGCACCAGGGCCACCAGCGCGCTCCCCGCCACCGCCATGAACGGGGAGGGTTGTACGTTGCCGAGGGCGCGCGTCACGATCCAGGCGGTCGCGCCGCTGCGCTCGAGCGCCGCGCCTAACGCGATGGCGCCGCCGTACATCAGGATGATGTTCCAGAACACGTGACGCTCGACCTGCTCCCAGCGCACCACACGCACCGCGAACAGAGCCGCCGCACCGAGCAGCGCGATCACCGCCAGGTCAACCCGGCGTCCGCCCACGAACACCCACGCGGCCACGGTCGCGATGAGAATGGCGAGCGTCAGGTAGTGGCGGCGCTGCACCGGCCCCAGCGCTGCCACGCTGCGCTCCAGGACCCGTCGCGCCTCGGCAAACTGCACCGTCTCGCGGGGGATCGTGAGCCGGAGCACGAGCGGCGTCGTGAGCAGGCCCAACACCACGACCGGTGCCGCGGCGATCACCCACTGCGTGAAGCTGATGCCGGTGGTGAAATTCCGCTGCAGCACACCCAGCGCGAGCGCGGCGCGGCTTGATCCCAGGAACGAGGCGTTGGACCCGATCATCGCCCCCCACGCCATTGAGAAGAACAGGTGGCGCGCGTACGGGCTCTCCTTCGGACGGAGCTGCAGCGCCAGTGCCACTTCCAGCGCGATCGGAAAGAGCATCGCGGTGGTGGCCTGATTCGGCATCCACAGCGTGCCGAAAGCAGCGGCCAGCATCATGCCGTTGACGAAGCCGTACGGCGACGACTCGAAGCGCCGCAGGAAGAGCAGCGCGCAGCGCCTGCTCAACCCCGTTTCCACCAGCGCGCCACCGATGACGAAAATGCCGATCAGGAAGAAGATCGCCGGACTGCCGAACGCCGAGTACGCCTCCAACGGCTTCATGGCCCCGCTGAGTCCGAGCAGCGCCAACGCCAGCAACCCGGTCACGCCGTAGGGGAGCGAGTTCGAGATCCAGAGCGCCGTGCTCAGGACGAACACCGCCAGAGCGCCTCGCGCGTCCGTTCCCAGGCCATCGGGAAGCGGCATGAAGTAGATCCAGCCAGCGAGCGCGATTCCGCCGGTTGCGATCGCGCGCTGCCCCCAGCGCTCCCAGCGGGCCGGCGGAGGAAGGGGCGGCAGCTGGGCTGCGCCGCCCGTCGGCGTAACCGGCGGCCGCTCGGAGGGCCAGCGGAACGGCCCGCTCTCGTGCGCCGGGTCAGGGGCGACCGTGAGCAGGCCGGGAACCGGGGCGTCTGGCCCGGTCATCGGTGGCGACGTACGGGTGTCCGGTCCGGCACGCGCCTACCGCGCTCCCGCGGTGGCGGGAACCATGCCGCCCCGCGCGCGGATGGCGGCATTCAGGCGCTCGACGTGGATCCAGGGAAGGCGCACGGTTCCCATCAGACGGCCTTCGTTGATTGCACCGTGGTCGTCAGAGCCTCCCGTCATCAGCAGGCCGCGGTCCCTCGCCAGACGTTCGAGCCGCGCCGTCTCGCCAGCGGAGTGACGTGGATAGAACACCTCGAGCCCGTCGAGCCCCGCCTCGGCCAGGACGGACAGGTCCTGGTCAGAGAGGCCGGTGCGGCCGGGGTGGGCAGCCACGGCGACGCCCTGCGCCGCGTGAATCCGGGCGATGGCTTCCGGCGGCGCGATCTTCACGCGCTGCACGTAGCACCGACCGCCATCGCCGATGAACTTGTCGGTGAACGCGGATTTCACGTCGGGCACCACGCCCGCCTCCACCATCGCCCGGGCCACGTGGGGGCGGCCCACGTTTTCGCTCCCGGCGAGGGCTTGCACCCGGTCCCACGAGACCTTGTATCCAAGGTCGTTGAGGCATTGTACCATGCCGAGCGCCCGTCCCAGGCGGCCGCCTCGCAGCTGGGCCAGCACGGCGCCGAACTCGGCGTCGTCGGGCGAAATGCCGTAGGCGAGCAGATCCACCTGTCGGTCGCCGTCGAGCGTGGACAGCTCGCAGGCCGGCAGCAGTTCGATGCCTAACGAGGAGGCCGCGGCCCGGGCCTCCGGCACGCCGGCCATCGTGTCGTGATCGGTGATCGCAATGGCCGCGAATCCCAGCCCGGCGGCCCGCCGCACCACCTCGGACGGCTGATCCGATCCGTCCGACGCGGACGAGTGCAGCTGCAGGTCGGCAAACCGCTCGTGCGAACCCGGTGCCGTCATCGCTCCGCCGCGGACGCCTGCTCCTGGTACGACTCCATGAGAATGCGGGCCACCTCCGGCCGCGAAAACTCGGGTGGCGGCAGCTCGCCGTTGGTCAGCATCTCGCGCACCCTGGTCCCGCTCAGCACCACATGGTGCTCGCGTCCGTGGGGACAGGTTCGGGCCGAAGCCATGTTACCACAGATGCGGCAGAAGAACGCGTGCTCGAACTTCATCGCCGTGATTCCCAGCTCGTGCGCGGGGAACCGATCGATGAGCTCCTGGGCGTCGTACGACCCGTAGTAGTTCCCCACGCCCGCATGATCGCGCCCCACGATGAAATGCGTGCAGCCGTAGTTCTTGCGACAGATGGCGTGGAACACCGCCTCGCGCGGACCGGCGTACCGCATCGCCGCCGGGAAAACCGAGAGCAACACCCGATGCGCCGGATAGTAACGGGACAGGATTTCCTCGTACGTCCGCATGCGCACCTCGGCGGGCACGTCGTCCGACTTCGTCGCCCCCACCAGGGGATGCAGGAGCAGACCATCGACAGTCTCCAGCGCAACCTTCTGGAGATACTCATGCGCGCGATGCACGGGGTTGCGCGTCTGGAACGCAACGACCGTCTTCCACCCCGCTTCGTCCATGCGCCGGCGCGTCTCCAACGGCGTGAGACGATACTGTCCGAACGTGTCATGCGGCGGCCGGCGAAGGACCTGCACGGGCCCCCCGATGAGCATCTCGCCCTGTCGGTACAGCCGCTCCACCCCCGGGTGCGCCGTCTCCGTCGTCCCGAAGCACAACGAAGCCTCGCGCTCCTTGTCGTACGGGAACACGTCGGTGACCTGCATGACCGCCAGCGGCGATCCCTCCTCGTCCACCAGCGCCACTTCGCCGCCGGCACGGATCGACGCCGCCTCCTTCGCGGTCACGGCTTTGGTGACGGGGAGCGACCAGACCGTGCCGTCCGACAGCCGCATCGTCTCGACGACCGTTTCGTAGTCGAGTTTGCGCATGAAGCCGGTGAGCGGAGACAGTGCGCCAACGCCGATCATCTCGAGATCCGAGGTTTCGCGCTCGTCCAGGAGCAGCTTGGGCAGCTCCTTCGCATGCGCGAGCGCGGCGGCGCGCGCATCGCCCGAGAGCTCGCGGTCCACCAGCACGCCGCCGTGCGGTGCGTTGGGGCCTGGAATCCGGCGGCTCTCTGCGACGCTCCGCGCGCGGTCGGCCGTGGTGACGGCCTGAGCCGATTCGCCGGCAGTCGGGACGTAACCCCGCTCCTCCAGCACCCGGACCACCCGCGCCACGCTCTGGTCGATCGTCTCGCGCGCTGTCTCGAGCACGAGATCCGGCTTGAGCGGCTCCTCGTACGGGTCATTCACGCCGGTGAAGTTCTCGATCTCGCCGGCCATGGCCTTTCGGTACATGCCCTTCACGTCGCGCTCGAGCAGAACTTCCATCGGCGTCTGCACGAAGACCTCGAGGAAGTCGCCAATCTCCGCGCGTGCCTTGTCCCGCATGCGGCGATAGGGGGAGATGAATGCCGTCAGGACCACCACCCCGTTCCGCGTGAGGAGCTTGGCCACGAATGTCACGCGCTCGATGTTCTTGTCCCGATCCTCCTTGGAGAAGCCCAGGTCACGCGTCAGGCTCTGACGCACCACGTCGCCATCGAGGCGCTCCGAGAGGATGTGGCGGGCCTGCAATACCTCGTGTACGCGCGAGGCAACAGTCGTCTTGCCCGCGCCGGATAGGCCAGTAAACCAGATTGTGACACCTTTGCTCATGGGCTTGCCTGAGAGAGTTCGGGGATCGGCATTGGCGGAATCGTATCTCGTTTCCACACAGCGCATTCGCCGCGCATGCGCTAAGATAGCGGATGGATACCGCTAACGACGCGCGTCGAGGGCTGGCGGGCACCGTTGCGGGCGCGCACGCCTTGTTGGCGCGCCGATCTTGCAATAGCGTTGCCTTGTGGGTTCCTGTCTCCGGAAACGTCGGAAGCGATGGTTCGTCGTGGTCTTGATCGACGGTCCTCCCGACGACCGGCAACATAGAGGAGACGCTGACACGTGTATCTCGGTCCCGATTCCCTCATGCCCGTCGCCTCGGCATTCGCGGCGATTGCGGGCTTTCTGCTCATGTTCTGGAGGCGAGTGGTAGGCGCGGTGCGACTCCTGGTGAGTCGTATTACCGGTCGGCGCTAGTTGAGCCCGGACACGTTGCTGTGGTGACACCGAAATTGCGGGCCGGCGCGCGATCCCTGTACTCGATCGCATCCTCCCGCGCTTCGATCCAGTGGTGTGCGTCGCCATCACCGTTGCGTCATGCGCGCGATGGGCGAAGGGCCTGAAATCGTTCCTCCTGACGGTTCTGGCAGCGTCGCCGCATAACGCCATCCGGTGCGAGCGATACCCAGGGTGATCGTTCTCGGGCTCGATGGTTTCGAGCCCACTCTTGTGGACGCGATGCTGTCCCGCGGCCGACTCCCCAACCTGGCCCGCTTGCGTGATCGCGGCGGGTATTCGCGGGTTGCGACGACGACGCCGGCCCAGACGCCGGTGGCATGGTCCACCTTCGCGACCGGGGTGAATCCCGGGGGTCATGGGATCTTCGATTTTCTGCGACGCGATCCCTCGACCTACCTTCCCGATCTCGGTCTCAATCGCTACGAACAGACCCGGGCCTTTCTCCCCCCACAGGCCGTGAACCTCCGGCGCGGGACGCCGGTGTGGGAGATCCTCTCTGACGCCGGCGTCGAATCGGCGATCATCCGGTGTCCCTGCACCTATCCGCCGGCCGCCTTCCGTGGACGATTGCTTTCGGGCATGGGTGTTCCCGACCTGCGCCTCGGAATCGGCACCTCGACGTTCTACACGACCGCGGACCATGTGGCGCGCGGAGACAGCGAACAGGTGGTGCGCCTGGCCGGTGAGGGCGGCGAGTTTCGGACTCACCTGGTGGGACCGCGCGACCCGCGAACGCGGGGCGACGTGACCGAAGCGATTACCCTGCGCATCGATGCTTCAGCGCATTGCGCCCGGATCCTCAGTCGCGGGCGGCCGCGCACGCTGGAGCTTCGGGAGGGCCTGTGGAGCGATTGGCTGCGCCTCAGGTTCCGCTCCGGTCCTCTGCAATCCACATCGGGAATGGTGCGATTCCTGCTCGTCGGCTCCGGGTCGCCGGTGGAGCTCCACGCGTCGCCCGTGAACTTCGATCCGGTGGCGCCGGCTTTTCCCATCAGTCACCCGTGGGAGTACGCCGCCGAGCTGGCAGCACAGCTGGGGCCGTTCTACACGACCGGCATGGTGGAGGATCATGCAGGACTGACGAACGAACGGTTTGGGGAAGATGCATTTCTCGCGCAGTGCGAGCACGTCATGCGCGAGCGCGAGCGCATGCTGATGCTTGAGCTGCAACGAGTGCGCAACGGGCTTGTCTTCTGCCTGTTCGACACGCCGGATCGGGTGCAGCACATGTTCTGGCGGTTCGGCGAGCCGGAGCACCCGGCCAATCGCCGTCGGCCCGACGAGCGCGCACGGTACGGGCACGTCATCGAAGAACACTACGAGCGCTGCGACGGCGTCGTCGGCAGGGTGCTCGACGCCTGCGGCGACGACACGCTGGTCATGGTCCTGAGCGACCACGGGTTCAGGTCGTTTCAGCGTGGCGTCCACCTCAATGCCTGGTTGCACGCCAACGGATACCTGGCGTTGAAGGCTGGAGTGCAGCCCGGCCCGGAGGCGGGTGATTTTCTGCGACAGGTGGATTGGGGGCGCACCCGCGCCTATGCACTCGGACTGGGAAGCGTCTACGTCAATGTGCGCGGGCGAGATGCCGAGGGGATCGTCGCCCGGGACGAGGCGGACCGCGTAGGCGACGAGGTGGCTCGGCGCATCACCGGACTGGTGGATCCGGAGCGCGGCGTCGTGGCAGTGCGCGGGGCCCACACCCGCGGGCAGCTGTATTCCGGACCGTTCGCCGACGAGTCGCCGGATGTGGTGGTCGATTTTGCCGAAGGCTACCGGGTGTCCTGGGATACGGCGTTAGGCAGCGTGCCCGCGGTGGTGTTCGAGGACAACCTGCGGAAATGGGGCGGCGACCACATCATTGATCCCACCCTCGTACCGGGCGTGCTTTTCATGTCGCGTTCCTTCCGGGAAGGGTCCGCATCACTGCTGGATCTCGCGCCGACGATACTCGACGCGCTGTCGGTGCCCCTGACCGCGACGCTGGAGGGCCGTTCCCTTCTCGTCGCCTGAGCCGATCGGACGCGTCCGGCCATGTCGGGCTTCAGGTGCTCTGCACCTCGGGATCCCACTGACGCTGCGCGGGTCTGCGGCCGACAGCCGGGCGCAGCACATTGGTCCCGGATCACGCCCCGCCGCCGACGCGCCCCAGGCGGTCGGCAAGTCTGGCTGCGTTCGCCATCAGCGTGAACGTCAGGTTCTTGGCTGGAAGTCCGGGAAACGCCGCTCCGTCCGCGACGATGAGGTTCTCGAATCCGCGCACCCGCCCGTCGGCGGAGCACGTGTGCTCGTGCTCGTCAACCGACATGGGAAGCGTTCCTGCATAATGCGCGCTCGATCCCAGAGGGAGTACCTGCGTCAGCGCACGCGGCGCCACGCACCCCAGAAGTGAGAGCGCGCGCCGGACGCGCGCGATCGCGGCGCGCACGGCACGGTCCGACTCGGCATCGCTTCGGCAGTGAATCTCCAGCACCTCACGCCCCGCGTCGGCGGGGCGGATGGTGACCGCATCGTCAGCGTGACGGACGCCCGGACTCCACAGGTTGGCGACCCCGAGGGCCGCGCGCAGGCGGCGAAAGGTCGTCAGACTGCGCCGCAGGTCGAGCGGGAGGCTCTGTACGATCGGGTGGACAGCGGCCGCTCGCAACGTGGTGATCTGCCCGTGCGCTGCCTGCGTGCCGTCGTCGCGTTCCAATGCCAGGGCCAACAGGTGGAACTGGTACGAGTCCGGCTCCATGGCGGAGCCGAGGTGGGCAGGGGTGATGAACGGCATGACCGCGTGCGGGTTGTCCATCAGGCCACCTAACGAGACCTGGCGCCGCTCCCGCCGCGAAACCGAGGCCAGGTAGATGCGTGACGTGCCCAGCGTCCCGGCCGCCAGCACGATCACGTCGGCGGAGAACTCGCGGGCTCCGGCGCCGGTCGCGGCCTGGGCCACCACGCGTGTCACCCGTCCGGCGGTGTCGTAGTCGAAGTACCGGACCTCGCACCCGGAGAGGTACTCGAACTGCGTCCAGGTGAGACATTCGCCCAGCGTCATCGACGGGGCATACAACGATCCGGTCGGGCAACCCCAGAGGCATCGCCCCAGACCGCTGCATGCTCTCCTGCCGGCGTGATCGCGCGAGAGGGTGGCGACGCGCGAGCGTCCCATGTGGAATCCGAGCTCGCGCTGGAGTCGATCGCGCGCTCCCGCATAGCGGTCGAGCAGGCGCCGCGAGTGCGCGTCGAGGGGCAGGGCGTCGAGATAGCTCGCGGTGAAGGGCGAAAAGCGCGCGATGTCGTCCCGCTCGCCCGACACGCCGATGCGGCCGGCCACCTCGGCGTAGTAGGGCGCGAGGTCGGCGAAGGAAATCGGGAAGTCGGCCAGGTCGTGGTCGCTCAGCTCGTAACACCCCGCAGTCCAGGTTTCCGCGAGGCCCCCGCGGGCGAACGAGATCATCGGATCGAACCCGGTCGTGGAGAGCGCGAACGCGGGAGGACGCGCGAAGACGTAGTCCTTCGACGGCGGGATGCCGAAATGCTTCGTGACCGGTCCGGGGTACACCACGCCGTCCACGCGCTCTCCCACGAAATACGCCACCGGGTCGTCGAGCGTCTCCTTGAGCCCCCGATACGCCGCTTGCGGCGCCGGTTGCTCGCGTGCCGGAGCGTAACCCACGTCGAGCATCACCACCTGATGCCCGCGCTGGAGCGCCGAGAGGGCGAAGTGGACGCCCGACGCGCCCGAGCCGACCACCAGCACCCTAGCCACCGCGGCCGCTGCTCCGGCTGAGTCCCGACGCCAGGTGCGGAAGCGCGAACACGGCGACGGCCACCGCCGTGCGGAGCGCCCAGGAGATCCCTGTCAGCAGCATCACGCCGGCCACCGTCGCGCGCGTCGACTCGATGGCCTCGTCAAACCAGCGATGGGTGCCGGGCGCGTTCTCGAGGATCGCCACCAGCAGCACGAGTTTGAGGCGCAGCCGCGCATCGCGTCGGAAGAGCGCGGCGTAGGTGTCGGCGAGGCCGGTCGCCCACGGCGCCACCCGCGCGAACGCGAGCAACGCCCGATCCAGCAGGTCGGAGCGCGAAGTCGTCGGAATGGCGCCGTGACCGTCCTGATACTTGCCGGTCACATACGGCGTCGAGCGATGTCCGAGATACCGCGTGAAGACGTCGCATTCGCGGGCGAGATCAGCCATCTGGCTCACCGCGATTCCGCAGGCGCGCGCGGCTGCGCGTCGTCACGACGCGTGTCTGCGGCCGCGCCACCGAGCATGCCGCGCAGGGGCGTCAGTCCCGGCAGCAAAGCCGACATTCTCGGGCTCTCCGCCGCACGAGACGGAAACGCGAAGGCCGCGAGTTGACCGGCGGTAACCGGAAGCATGAACCCCAGCAGGGGTTCGATCAGCGCGAGGAACTGTCGGATCGCCCGAATGGGAACGTGAATCGGCGCGCGAGGGGGCAATTCGTGCGCCTCACGAATGAGTGCCAGCAGTCGCTCCATTGACACGACCTCTGGTCCCCCCACGTCGACGGTCTCGCCCGGCCAGCGATCGACCGCCGCCCGGAAGAACACGCGCGCGACATCGTTCACGCTCACCGGCTGCACTTCCACACGTCCGGAGCCGGGCACGATCGGGCGACGCCGGAGCGCCATCCGCCGCAACGCGGCCAGCGCGTAGCTCCCCTCGCTGAGCACGATGGTGGGGCGGAGGACGGTAAAGGGAAGGCTACCCGCACGGACCAGGTCTTCGGCGTCGCGCTTCGAGCGGGCATAGGGATACCGGGCCAGGTCGGGGTAGGTCGTCGCGATTGTGCTGGCGAACACGAAGTGCGCCGCCCCGGCAGCCGCGGCCGTCTCCAGGAGCACTCTGGTTCCATCCACGTTCACGCGCTCGTAGTCACGCCCGGGCCGCTTGCCGACCGCGGCGGCCAGGTGCACCACGCAGCCGCCGGCCGGGATGCGTGCGGCGTACGACGCGGGGTCAAGGAGATCGCCGGAGATGCATTCCCAGCCGTCATTCCACGCCTCGAGCGCGGCCAGCCCGCCAGCGTTTCTCGTGAGGCAGAGCACCTGCGATGCACCGGCGGCGTCGAGCGCCCGGAGAAGATGCCGGCCCACGAACCCGCTCGCCCCGGTCACGAAGATCCCCGTCACGCCGGACGGACCGGAAGAGCGTCCTCGGCCGAGAGGTCGGTGCGGCGGATCGGACGTCCGTGCCGTGTCGTTATGCAGGCGTGTGCTTCGACACCGGAACCGGGCGTCGGCGCTGCGGTGAGAGCGCCTCGCGCCACAACGTCCACCGCACCCGCACGACGCCCGTGATGTCGTCCCAGGCGGTGCGCACGATTCTCACCCTGCTGTCGTCGTCTTCCACCCAGTGCACCGGGACGTCCTTGATGCGGTAGCCTCGCTTCTCGGCGAGCACCATCAACTCGGTGTCGAAAAACCACGACTGGTCCTTGACGTCGGGAATGACCTCGGAGACGACCTGCCGGCATACCGCCTTGAAGCCGCACTGTGCGTCACTGAATGACGTCCACAATACCGCCTTGACCAGGAGATTGTAGCACCGGGAGATGAGCTCACGCTTGAAGCTGCGGGTAGTGCGCGATTCCCGCATCAGCCGCGAACCCGTCGCGACGTGGTAGCCTTCCTCGAGAATCGCCTGCACCATCTTGGGCAGCGCCGCCAGCTCCGTTGACAGGTCCACATCCGTGTAGCACAGAATGTCTGCGTCGCTCTGCGTCCAGGCGTGCCGGAGCGCCCGCCCTCGACCCCGCTGCGGCAGCTGCACGAACTGCACGTCGCGGTGATACGTGGCGACAATGCGCCGCGCAACCTCGTCGGTGCCGTCGGTGGACCCATTGTCCACGATCACGACCCGCCACCTGATGCCGGGATGGGTCGCCAGAAAGCTCCGCAGGGTGTCGACGCTCCGGGCCAGCACGTGGGCTTCGTTGAGCACCGGAATCACGACGTCTACCGACGGCTCGTTCCGGCGTTCCGCCGGCGAAGGCGAATCCATGGATGCGTGGGGGACGGCCATCACGATGCAGGACTCGGCGGTAATGCGTCCGGATCAGCCGCGTGCGTGCCGTCGGCCGCGGACACCTGAACAGCCGGAACGACCGGGGCCCACGGACGGGGAATCCACCAGATGGCGAAGAGCACCGCTCCCGCGAGAAGAAGGACTGGAAACGGCGACGCGTCGCCGTGGAGCCAGGACGCGTACTGTGTGGACATGCGGGAGAAGGTAGTCAGAGCGGGGAGACGGATACCGCCTATGAACGCTTTTTCCAGCGAGTCCAGCACGCTGCCCTGGCTGCGCACCATCGTCATGGACCATGTGACCACGAACGATACGATGGCAACCGCGTACGCCACCACCCGGGGCAGGCGCACCAGCGTCAGCGCGGCCGCTAGAAACAGGAAAGGGATCGCCGGCGCGAGATACCGCGGCCCGACGTTCACCCATTGCAGGCGGGTGTATTGCACCGTGCTGAAGAACGCGATGAACGCACCCACGAAGAGATAGCAGAACAGCAGTTCCCGCCTGGGAACGAACGACGCGCGCCGGCGCATGAGGAATGGCGTCGCCAACGCCAGTATCAGCACAGGCGAGCAGACGAGCAGTCCGAATCGCGGATCGACGAGCAGCATCCGGAACAGCTCGAACGTGAATCCCCCCACGCCCTGGTAGCCCACGTCGCTCCACTCCACGGGAGGCATCCAGTGCTGCGGAGGAAGAAACGGGTTGCCGAAGCTCTGCCACTGATAGAACCAGAGCAGGAGGATGCCCGGAGCCGCGCCGACTGCGTACCGAAGGCCGGAGCGAAGTGCCTCGTTGACTCCGCGCTCGCTTCGCACACGCCATAGCAGGTACACGCCCATGACGGCGAGCGACAGGCCACCACTGTAGTCGTGCAACACGCACAGCCCGCCCATGGCTCCCGCGAGAATCTCCCGTTGCCGAGCGGACATCCGGATTCGATCACCCGGATTCCACAGCAGGAGAAAGGCAAAAATCGAGTAGACGGCGATGGCCAGGTTCTGATTGAGATACGATGCGCGCAGGAAGATCGGTGTCCCAAATGCGTAGACGAACGCGAGCATGAGCGACAGGCGGCGACTGAGTCCTGCCCCCTCGAACAGGCGCAGCATTACGACGACGCTGGCGGCGGCGATCGGCGCCATGCAAAGGACTGCGGTGATCATCACCACAAGTCCGAAGCGAACGTCCAAACCCATTCGACGGGTCTCGGCATAGAACTGCAGCCGACCCGGGCGGGTTTCGTCGCGGAACACCGCGCTCGTATCCAGCGGACCGCGCGATGCGAGTTCCCGACGCACGATCACGTCTACAACCGGCTTGAACGGCGCGTAGACCAGGGCGCCCAGCATCGAGACGCCCGGATTCGCTCCATGATGAACGCCCGCGTGTGGCGCGCTGGGAGGGTTACGGAAGATGTCGGGATGCAGGGCCATGTACTTCGACAGATCGAACGAGTGGTCCTCGGCCATACTGACCACCAGATAGTGCTCGCGGACGAACTCGGTGTCGAAGTGGAGGCCGTAAACGAGCCAGCACGTGAGAAACACCCGGATCTGCAGCCCGCGAAACGTCACGACCGCGCCTCCATGAATAACCCCGGCTCCTGACCCAGCCCGCCGCCTCCTTCTCGTACCTCCTGCAGCCGCAGGGTCCCTTCGCGCCAGACCTGCCTGGCGATGTACGATTCGCGTTGGAGAGGGGCAACGACGGTGCCCACGGAATGTCTCCTTCGGGGTGGTGGATCCGCGTTCCCTGAGAAATCGTGAACCCATAACACCAATGACGGAGCGAACGGCAAGCCATTGGCAAGGATGAACTTATGGCGTGATGAACTCGTACGGGCTGGTCTCACTGCTCGATGGATGGACGCGACTGGACGTCACTGACCTGCGGGCTGTGTGGCGCCTGTGCTACGCCCGGCACGCCATTTCCTCCGTCGGTCCTTGAATGCGAGGTAGGAACCTGGCGGGAGGCTGCCTCAGGGCGATTGGGAGGGGAGACGGCCCGGTCGCCTCTCACGGTCGCGAAACCACGACCGGTACCAGTCCGCGGTGACGGAAAGCGAGGCGTCCAGAGTGCTCGCCGGGTGCCACGCAAGCCGCGCTCGTGCCTTTGAGCAGTCCAGAAATTGTCGCGGGATCTCGTTCACGGCCTGATTCAGGACCGTCAGTTGCAGGTGCGACTGCCCCATCACCGCCAGCACCTTTTTCGCCGTGTCGAGGACCGACATGGGGGTCTCGGTCCCGAAGTTGAAGGCCTCGCCCACGAAGCCATCGCCCGGCACCGCTTCGGCGAGTTGGAGATAGGCGTTGACCGCATCGCCGACATAGAAGTAGTCGCGGACGTAGGTCCCGTCGCTGCGGATGACGGGCGACTCACCACGGAGCGCAGAGCGGATCGTGCCCGGAATGAGCCGATTGAAATTCAGGTCGCCTCCGCCATAGAGGTTACCGCAGCGCGTTACGGTCACGGGCAGGCGGAAGCTGTGATAGTAAGCCTGCGCGATGAGGTCGGCGCAGGACTTCGAGACGTCGTAGGGAAACCGACCTGCCAACGGGGTGGCCTCGGTATATGGCAACGTGTCGTGCGCGCCATACGCCTTGTCGCTGGAGGCGACGATGACGCGCTCGATGCGCGGGCCGCACAGCCTCGCGGCTTCGAGCAGGGTCCACGTTCCCCGGATGTTCGATTCAAATGTGGAGAGGGTCGATCTGGACGCTGTGCCCACGATCGTCTGCGCCCCGAGGTGAAAGACGGAATCGATCTCGTACTCGTTGAGGGCGCGCAGGATCAGCGGGTAGTCCTCCAGCTCACCGCGGACCAGTCGGCACTGCTGCAGCGTTCCGGCCAGCACGCTTTCGCTGTCGGGGGCCCAGTCGCGCACCAGGCACACCACGTTGGCGCCGCGGCGAAGCAGTTCCGTCGTGAGCCACGAGCCCAACAAGCCGGTGGCTCCGGTGACGAAGACGTTGCGCAGATTCCAGAAGGTCATTGCCAGGTCTTCCATGGGGCGCGGCCGCTCGCCCACATCGTTTCGAGGAGTTCCCGCTCGCGCACGGTGTCCATGGGTTGCCAGAACCCCGAGTGCCGGTACGCCATCAACTGCCCGTCGGCGGCCATCCGGGTGAGCGGTTCGCGTTCGAGAACCTGTTCGTCGCCATCCAGGTATTGCGCGACTCCCGGCTCGAAGACGAAGAAGCCGCCATTGATCCAGCCCTCGTGCGACTGTGGCTTCTCGGAAAAGGCGGACACGCGGTCGCCGTCGAGCTTCAGGTCTCCGAATCGCGCTGGCGGGTGTACCGCGGTCACCGTGGCAAGCTTGCCGTGCTCCCGATGGAATCGGGCGAGAGCTCGCACGTCGATGTTCGACAGTCCGTCGCCGTAGGTGACCATGAACGACCCCGGCTCCAGCTGCGGGAGCGTGCGGCGAATGCGCCCGGCGGTCATGGTGTCGAGGCCCGTGTCCAGTAGTGTGACCTGCCAGTCGACGGGACTCTCGTTCAGGCGCTGGATGTGTCCCGACCCCAGATCGACCCGGAAATCGCTGTTGTGGACCACGAAGTCCTGGAAGTACGCCTTGATCATCTCCCCCTTGTAACCGCAGGCGACGCAGAAGCGGGTGAAGCCATGCGTCGCGTAGATGCGCATCACGTGCCAAAGGATGGGGTGGCCACCAATTTCCACCATCGGCTTCGGGCGCAGCACGGTCTCTTCGGCGAGCCGGGTCCCTCGTCCGCCCGCGAGAATCACAACGTCCATCAGACGATCACCGGTGTGGGAATCGGGATGATGAATCTGCCGCCGCGGCTTCGGAAGTTTGCCTGCTGCGCCATGATCTCGTCGGCGAAATTCCAGGCCAGGAGCAGGAGATAGTCGGGGGACCGCTCCGCGATCGCATCTGCGGGAAGGACCGGCAGGTGCATGCCAGGTGTGTATCGTCCCGCCTTGTGAGGACTCTTGTCGAACGTGCACGCCACAAGATCGGTCCCGATGCCGCAGTAGTTGAGCAGGGTGTTTCCCTTGGCGGGCGCTCCGTATGCGGCAACCCGTTTCCCCTCTGCGCGGAGCCGGTGCAGCAGGGCCAGCAGGGCGTCCCGACTGGCGTCGACGTCGTGCGCGAACTGCCGGAAGCGCTCGCCCGACAGGAGCCCGGCGCGTCGTTCGCCCTCGACCATCGCGAGCACAGCCGGGTCATGCTCCTGGCCTCTGGCCGACAGCCCTCCGTACAGCCGGATCGAACCGCCATGCACCGGCAGGTGATCGATCCGGCGCACCGACAGGCCGGCGCGATCGCAAAGTCGCATCAGCGCGCCGATGGAGAAATAGCAGAGGTGCTCGTGATAGATGGTGTCGTACTCCAATCGCTCGAGCATGTCGCCGAGATACGGCACCTCGACGATCGCCAGGCCGCCTGGCGCGAGGAGCGAGGCCATCCCGCCGAGAAAGCCGGCCGTGTCGTCCACATGGGCCAGCACATTGTTCCCGATGACCGCGCGCGCGCGACCGAAGCGGTCGCGAACCTCCAGCGCCAGCGTTGTGTCGAAGAACTCCTCGACCGTGTCGATGCCACGCTTCCGGGCCTCGGTCGCGATGTTGCGCGCCGGCTCGACCCCCAATGTGCGAATGCCGCGGGCGGCGAACCGGGAGAGCAGGCTGCCGTCGTTGCTGGCCACTTCGACCACCAGGTCCTCGCCCGTCAGCCCGAGCTGCCCGGTCACGTCGGCGGCGTATCGCTCGTTATGCAGCGCGATCGTGTCCGACGTCCCGGTGACGTAGATGTAGTCGCGAAAGAGAATCGCGGGATCCACCACGTGGACCAACTGCACCAGCGCACAGTCGTCACATCGAAACAGCTCGAGGGGAAAGGTGGGCTCGGCGCGGAATTCGGCGGGGGAATGCAGAAACGCGTTCGCCAGCGGCTGGCGGCCCAGATCCAGAACCCGTTCTAGCACCGTACCTCCGCAGCCACGACACGACGCGCGCGTGTGCAGCGGACCGGCCGCGTCCGCCGCGCCCGGTCCGGATCGGAGTGTCTCGGGGCGAGACGGGCCCGGGTTCACGCCGACATCCCCGCGACCTTGGCGTCGCCGCGATCCGCATCCCGACCGTCCTCGTCGGGCAGCTTGAGCCACGCCGGCTTCGGTCGCAGACGATACTCGAGCAGGTAGCGAACGAACTCCCAGCACGTGGACGCGCGGACGTGCGACAGCCCGTTTCCGCGCATTCGCGCGAAGACGTTGAGCTCGAGCACCCGGACGCCCAGGTAGTGCGCCTTGACCAGCAACTCGGGGTTGATGAACCAGTTCGTGGATTCGAGCCGCATGGCGAGCAGCACGTCGCGCGGCAGGAGAACCGGCGTCCCGTTCACGTCCCACGATCCGAGACGCGGCCAGAGGAGGTGCACGAACCCGTTGTACGCCACCGAGACGATCTTGCGCGTCAGACCATCCATGCGGAAGCGCCGCCTCGCCTTGGCAACGACCCGTCCACGACAACTCGCTGCGGCATCGAAGAGGCGCACCACATCTTCGGCATCCACCTGTCCGTCGGCGGCGACAATGCCGATCCACGCGGCCTCGCACCCCGCGATTCCCGACAGAATGCCGTGCCCGAAACCGATGTTGTGCGCCACGGTCACGACGCGAACCCGCGGGTAGCGGGAGGCCATCTCGCGCAGCAGCGCACCGGTTCGGTCGCGCGATCCATTGTCGACCGTCACCAGCTGAAGCGTGTGTCCTGCCTGCTCGAACGCCGCGAGGAGTTTCGGAATCGTGTACTCGACGTTGTCCTCCTCGTCATAGCACGGCATGATGAGGGACAGGTCTGGAGCGCGGGATCGGGCCGTGGCAGCGATCTCGGTCATGCGCGGTACCCGCTCGGGTGCGCGACGCGGCCAGCGCTTCCCGCCGGTGGCGCGGATGGTCCGGATTCCAGTGGTGCGACGCGACCGTCGCTCGGGCCGCGAGCGAAGTGTCGGTGTGTCATCGCAATCCTAGACTCGAACCGGGCCATGGCTCAACGCGGTTCCCTCGAGATAGAAGTCGCGCGTGGCGCTGATGCCGGCCTCGATGCTCGTCCCAGGCCGCCAGCCAGTGAACGCAAGCAGCCGGTCGATGGTGACGTCGTCGTGCGCCATCTCCACGCGTTGGCGCTGGATCGCGCCGAAGTCGAGTGCTTCAAGGGGCATGCCCAGGACCCGGGCGGCGGTCTCGGCGAACGCGCGCACGGTCTCCAGATGTCCGGTTGCCAGGTTGACCACCATCCCAGCGGGTGAGTGGGAAAGCCCAAGGCGCACAAGACCTTCGGCCACATCTCCCACGTACGTGAAGTCCCGAAGCTGGGTCCCTTCGGTGAGTGGAATACGCGTTCCCCGCGGCCGGATTTCGAGAAGGGTCGGCAGAAGCCTTCCCGCGTGTTCACCGGGCCCGTACACGGTAAAGAGCCGCGCCGTGAGCGAGCGCAGGTCTCGCCGGCCTGCCAACCCGAGCGTGGCGCGCAGCTTGGTCCTGCCGTAGGACGTGGTTGGCGCGGCTTCCTCCGCTTCGGACAGCCTCCCCGACGCGGTCCCGTATTCGAGCGCCGACCCCAGCTGGACGAGACGGACGCCGCTCCAGCCGGTATCGGCGTACTGCTCGATGGCATCCGCAAGGTGCACCACCGCCTCGGCGTTGATCGCCACCATCTCCGCCAGGTCACGCTCGGTTGAATCCACCCCGTAGCCCACCGCGTTGAAGGTGAGGTGCGGTCGAGTGGACCGCACCAGCGCCATGATGTCGGTGGCTTTGCGGAAATCACAGACGGCGACGGTACCGCTCATGGAATAGCGCTCGGCGATGCCGCGCATGGCAGTGGCGTCGCGAACCCCGAGCACGAGATCCGCCCCCGCCTGCGTCAGCACCCGCGCGATCCATCGGCCGATGAATCCCGAGGCGCCGGTGACGAGCACTCGAACGCCGGCATACGAGGCGAGGTCGCGGTTCGCATGTGCCGGTGTTCCCGTCATCTGGCCCGCCCGCCCGCGCGATTCATCGCCAGATCCCCGGAATCAGTCTGTCAGGCCATGGTACTCGCGGTACCAGGCCACGAAGCGCGACAGTCCCTCCTCAAGCGAGGTCGTCGGCGTGAAACCCACGTCTCGAGCCAGATCGGCGGTGTCAGCGCATGTGTACGGCACGTCACCCGGCTGCATGGGAAGCGAGCGCTTCCGCGCAGTGCGTCCCGTTAGGCGCTCGAGCATCGCCACGAAATCCGAGAGCCGCACCGGCTGAGAGTTGCCAATGTTGTAGATCCGGAAGGGGGCACTGCTGTGTGCGGGATCAGCCTGCTGCGCATCGTACTGGTGGTCGGCCTGCGGTGGCCGGAGCGCCACCCGAACAACCGCTTCCGCGACATCCTCCACGTACGTGAAATCGCGCCACATCGCCCCGTCGTTATAGACGTCGATCGTGCGGCCTTCGAACAGCGCGCGGGTGAACATGAACGCCGCCATGTCCGGCCGCCCCCATGGCCCGTATGCCGTGAAGAAACGCAGTCCGGTCACCGGCAATGCAAACAGGTGGCTGTACGAGTGCGCCATGAGTTCGTTCGCGCGCTTGGTCGCCGCGTACAAGCTCACCGGGTGGTCCACGCCCTGATGCTCGGAGAAGGGAACCACCGTATTGGCACCATACACGGAGCTCGAAGAAGCGTATGCCAGGTGCTGCACCTGCGCCTGGCGGGCACCCTCGAGCACGTTGCCGAACCCCACCAGATTGCTGTCGACGTACTCCTCGGGATGCGTGAGCGAATGACGCACTCCCGCCTGCGCCGCGAGATGAATGACGATCGAAGGACGCAGGTCGGCGAACAGCTCCGCCGTCACGCTCCGGTCCGCCAGATCGAGTTTGTGGAAGCTGAAGCGTTCGGCCGACGCCAACTGCTGCAGCCGGGCCTCTTTGAGCGCCACGTCGTAGTAGGCATTCAGGTTGTCCACGCCGTGGACCACATGGCCCACTCCCAGAAGGCGTCTCGCAACGTGGAAGCCGATGAATCCAGCAGCGCCGGTCAGGAGAATTTCGGTCACAGTTGTCTTCGCTCGATGCGACCGCGCCGCGGTCGCGCAGACGTGGAACGACCGCCCGGGTTAGCGCGCACAGACCCTGCGCGCCGCTCCTCCCACAGCGCATCGCGACCGCCCGCAACAGGTTGAGGTGGCCTCCAACCGGCGCAAGACACGCAGGTTAGACGACTGAGAGCCCGGATGGTCTTCAGGAAACCGGTCTCCAACGTAACCGACCGGATGAGGCGTCGCATCCACCCAACACGAGGGGTCTCACCTTATGGGAAGCTCGCCTCAGGTCGCCCCACCAGACGGCTAAGCGAGCCGGGGCGGCGCGCGGGACGGCGGCTTTAACTGTTGAGGCATCTGCAGTTGGGCGAAGTAAGGCGGGCTCGTCCTTCCTGAAGAGACCAAGGCAACATCCTTGCATGACAGATCTGCGATTCAGGCGCGTCAAGCGCGTCGACTCCTGGCGGCAGGACCGAAGCGAGTCGCCACGAGCCGCTTCAGAGGCTATCGTCTCCCATTCGTTCTCCGGCCCCGGACCCGATATGGCACTTGCCAACGCGGCGCAACGAACGGCACACCCCCGCGAGACAAGTTTCGCTCGAGCCAGGGGCACCAGTCCCGCGCTCTCGGTGATTCTCGTCTCGCAGGGCGCGCGGCACGAGCTGGAGCGGGCAGTACGGGTCATGTCACCGACGTTGCGCGCCATGAAGGCGCAGCTAATTGTCGTCAGGCGCAATCCCGAGTCCACGCTGGAGTTTGCCCTTTCTGAGGCCGGGCGCGTGGACATCGTCCGCGCCAGTGACGACTCAACGCGCCGAGACATGCTGGCGATGGCGATGCGGCTGGCCGAGGGTGATCTGATCGCCCTTCGCGATGACACGGCGGTGTGTGACGTCGAGTGGCTTTCTGCATATCGACGATTGCTCGTTCGAGAGAGCCCTCCGGAAGAGCCGATCACCGTGATTCCGGCGCGGGAGGGTGCCACCGATGGGCCTTTCAGAGAGAGGACTGGGTCCGTCTCGTTTTCGCCGCTGGCACTCCGTGGCCTTGGAGATGACGTTTCGCTCGCGCGTAGCGATTCCGCGCGCGATTCGTCGGCTTGACAGCAGCAGCGAGCTGACCCGCGCGTTCACCCGCTGGGCGGCCTCTCCGTTCCGTGCCGCACTTGCATCGCCCTTGCTCGCTCACGTGAAGAGGGCGCCGCCCGGAACGACATCTCGTCGACTCGAGCCTGGCGCGACACCGCCCGCCGGCTGGCGAGTTGCCGCTGCGTCGCCGCCGAGCGAAAGTCCCGATCCGCCCTTATCATCCCTTTGTCAGGATTCCGCCGGGGACCCGGGTTCCGGAGCGGGACGGCGCAATCTGGATTTGATGGACAAGTTGACCGGCCAGAGCGCGACCGATCTCGTTGCGACACGGCGGGTTAGTCGTCGCTTGAGCGGCGGCCGGTGCCAACACGTGACTGCCGAGAATTCACTCGAGACGATGCGCCAGCGAGAGCGTGAATATGTCTGAGGCCCACAGGCAGGCCGCTCCGCTTCGACCCGGAGAGCACGTTGTGGTTGTGGGCGCGGGCCCGGCGGGCCTGACCGCGGCGTACCTGCTCGCCAAGCGCGGGACCCGCGTCACAGTCCTGGAGGCCGACAGCGTGGTCGGCGGAATCTCCCGTACGGCACAGTACCGGGGGTATCGCTTCGACATCGGTGGACACCGGTTCTTCACGAAGATCGAGCCGGTCGACGCGCTGTGGAGAGAGATACTCGGCGATCAGTTCATCAGTGTGCCGCGGCTGTCGCGCATTCACTACGGTGGAAAGTTCTTCGACTATCCGCTGAAGGCGGGGAATGCGTTACGGGGATTGGGACTCTGGAATGCGATGATGATCGTGCTGAGCTATGCCTGGTCGCATGTCAGGCCGTACCCGGTCGAGGACAACCTCGAGCAGTGGGTCTCCAACCGCTTCGGCAAGCGCCTCTATCGCATCTTCTTCAAGACCTATACGGAAAAAGTCTGGGGGATACCCTGCACGGAGATCCGCGCCGAGTGGGCGGCGCAGCGGATTCAGGGCCTCTCGCTGGCGAAAGCGATTCTCAACGCCGCATCGCTGCAGAAGCGTTCCGCCGGGATCAAGACGCTCATCAACGAATTCCAGTATCCGCGACTGGGACCCGGTCAGATGTGGGAGATGGCAACGAAGCGCATCGTGGAGATGGGAGGCGAGGTCTTGCTCGGCCACGAGGTCACCCGGCTGGAGATTCGGGATGGTCGCGCGGTCGCGGCGTGGACCCGCTCGCCCAAGGGCGAACGACGAATTGCCGCGGCGCATGTCATCTCCACCATGCCGCTGCGACACCTCGTGCGGTCGCTCGAGCCGGCCGCGCCGCAACACATCATCGACGCTGGAGCGGGACTCAACTATCGTGATTTTCTCACCGTGGCCCTGATGCTCGATCAGGAAACCGTCTTTCCAGACAACTGGATCTACATCCACACGCCGGGAGTGAAGGTCGGCCGGATTCAGAACTTCAACAACTGGAGCCGGGCGATGGTCCCCGACCCCGGAAAGACGTGTCTGGGCCTCGAGTACTTCTGCTTCGAGGGCGACGGGCTGTGGACCAGCCGGGACGAGGACCTCGTGGCGCTGGCCGGCAGGGAACTGGCGGAATTGGGGCTTGCCGACGCTACACGGGTGTTCGACGGATGCGTGGTACGCATGCCGAAAGCCTATCCCGTCTACGACTCGGCATACGGTGCCCACCTCGCGACGGTGCGGTCGCACATCGACCCAATTGCGAACCTGCACACGGTGGGTCGAAACGGCATGCACAAGTACAACAACCAGGACCACTCGATGTTCACGGCGATGATGACGGTAGCCAACATGTTGGGGGCGTCGCACGACGTGTGGGCCGTCAACACGGACTTCGAGTACCATGAGGAACAGCGGCTGGAAGAGAAAGGCACCGAGGTCGAGAACGCCGAGAAGACCGACCGGGTGCGTGCTTCCGTAGGCGCGTGAGGGCCGGTTGCGCATTGGCGTCGACGCGACGTGCTGGGCGAACGCGCGCGGCTATGGACGGTTCGCGCGCCAGCTGATGCGCGCGATGGCGCCGCTTGCGCCGGACGACGAGTTCGTGTGCGTTGGCGACCGCCGCGCCTTCGAGGCCTCGACGTATCGGGCCGACAACATGCGTCTGGTGGAGGTGGCACTGGGACAATCACCTACCCTCGCGGCCCGGGCGGACGGCCGACGCTCGATCCGGGACATGTTGAGGCTCTCCCGGTCCGTCGCCGCGGTCGCGCCCGACGTGTTCTTCTGGCCGTCGGTGTACTCGTACTTTCCTCTGCCCCCCGGATTGCCCAGTGTGGTGACGGTCCACGACACGATCGCCGATGAGTACCCGGAGCTCACCCTTCCGACCAGACGCGCGCGGATCTTCTGGCGGCTCAAGGTGTGGACCGCGCTTCGCCAGGCGCGCAGTGTGCTGACGGTCTCGGAGTACTCGGCGCGTCAGATCGTGCGGGTGCTGGGCGTGTCGCGCGACCGGATTCGTGTCGCGCTCGAGGCGCCAGCCGCTGCCTACTATCCGAGCCAACCGGCTGACGTGGCCGCCGCTGCGTTGCGCGCCGATCTCCCGCCGGGCGCCCGGTGGTTCGCCTATGTTGGCGGATTCAATCCGCACAAGCGCGTCGATGTAATTCTCGAGGCCCACGCCGCGCTGGCGCGCGACCTGCGCCCCGCTCCGCATCTCCTCCTGGTGGGTGCGATGGACGACGATCCGTTCTTCGCCGAACGCGCGCGCCTCGTGAAGCTGATTGCGACTGCCGGCACCGACGCTCTGGTGCACTGGACGGGTTTCGTGCCCGATGACGAACTACGGCACCTGTTGAGCGGCGCCGTGGCGTTGCTGCTACCTTCCGAGCGGGAGGGGTTTGGCTTGCCGGCGGTCGAGGCCGCAGCCTGTGGAACGCCGGTCATTGCCACCACGGAGAGTCCCTTGCCGGAGTTGCTGGAGGGCGGTGGCGTGTTCGTACCGCCTGGTCGGGTGGAGCCCGTGGCGTCCGCCATGCGGTCGCTGCTCTGTGACGAAGAACGCCGACGGGAGCTCGGTGAGGCCGCCCGTGAACGCGCGTCGCTGCTCACCTGGCAAGCCGCGGCGCGCGAGGCGCTGGCGGCCATCCACGAAGCGGCATAGGGGGGTGGCCGATTGCGCGCGATTCTGACGTACCACTCGATCGACTCCAGCGGATCTCCGATCTCCGTAGATCCGACGACGTTTCGCGCGCATGTGCGCTTTCTGGGATCGGGCCGGGTCCGGGTCTTGTCGCTCGACGAACTCCTGCTGGCAGAGGACTCTGAAGATGCGGTCGCCCTCACTTTCGACGACGGTTACCTGAATGTCGCGACGGTTGCCGCGCCGCTGCTGCGCGATCATGACCTCCCTGCCACAGTTTTCGTTGTGACCGATCGTGTCGGCGGGACCAACTCGTGGGGTCGTCCGGGCGAGAATGGCGTGCCCGAACTCCCGCTCATGGGGTGGGATGCCATCGGAAGCGTTCGTGAAGCGGGGATCGCGATTGGCTCCCACACCCGCAGCCATTGCGACCTGACGCGGATCGCCGGTCAGGAATTGCAGGACGAAATCGCCGGAAGCGCTGATCGACTCTCGTCGGCCCTGGGCATGCGTCCCGACATCTTCGCCTATCCATTCGGAGCGGTCAGCGCCGACGCCGTGCAGGCGGTGCGATCCAACTATTCGGCGGGCTGTACGACCGAATTGCGCTTCCTGCGCACCGCCGATGACGCGGCCGTCCTCCCACGATTGGACGTGTACTATTTCCGGGGCGCTGGTCAGCTTGAGGCATGGGGCTCCACGATCTTCCGGCGCCGCGTCTGGTTGCGGGCGCAGGGTCGTCGCGTACGACACCTCGCGGCCAGAGTAGGAGTGCGTCCATGACGGAGTCGCGCCTGTTCGTGTCGGTCGTGGTGCCGGCGCACAACGCCGAGTTGACCCTGCCGAAGTCGCTCGAAGCACTGCTCGAGAGCGACTTCCCTCGGCATCTCTGGGAATTGATCGTGGTGGATGATGGCAGTTCCGATGAGACGGCGGAGGCGGCGTCGCGATACGCCGACAACATCGTGCGACTCCCGGGCCGACCGCACGGACCAGCCTATGCCCGCAATCGCGGTGTGGAGGTGACGCGCGGGAACGTGATCGCGTTCTTCGACAGTGACGTGGTGGCGCATCCCGAGTCGCTGCGACGCATGGCGGAGATTCTGGAGGCGGATCCGGCCATCGTGGCGGCGTTCGGCGCGTATGATGACGATCCACCGGCTCCCGGGCTCGCGTCGCAATACCAGAACCTGATTCATCACTATGTCCACGTCAGAAACGCTGGCGAGGTGGAGACCTTCTGGGCCGGCGCCGGCGCGGTGCGCCGCGATGCGTTCGTCAAAGCCGGGATGTTCGACGAATGGCACTACGCCCGCCCGCAAATCGAGGACATCGAACTCGGCGCGCGACTTCGCGCCGGCGGCGGCCGCATCCTCCTTTCTCCCGACATCCAGGTCACGCACCTGAAACGGTGGCGACTCCGCGACATCGTGCGCACCGACATCGTCGATAGAGGAATCCCGTGGGCGCGGTTGCTGGCGCATCGCGGCGTTGTCCTGTCCACGAGTACGCTCAATCTGCACTGGACCGAGAAGTTGAACACGATGCTCGTGTGGCTGGCGCCGCTTCTCGTCGTTCTCGGAGTAGCGTTTCACCAGAGGGCGTTCGCTGTGCTGGCGCTGCTCGCCCTCGCGGTGGTGATCGCCACCAACGCCCCACTCTGGCGATTCTTCATCCGGGTGCGTGGACCATGGTTTGCGGTGCGGGCGATGCCGATGCATCTGCTGTACTATCTGCTGAGCGGCATCTCCTTCGGCGTTGGTCTGTTTCTCCAGCACCTGGTTGGTCCACCTCTCCGTGATCCCACCACCGAGGCGTTCGCCGAAGTGGGAGTCAAACGCTGGCCACCGGTGCCGGAGCGCAACCGCCCGAGTTCCTGGACGGCAGACAAGCCATGACAGTGCGTCGAGGGAATGGAGTGAGCTATTCGGCCGCGGGCGTGCAGCGGCCCTCTGGTGTCCGGAGCACGCCCACCCAGGAGCCGGCCGAGGCGCTCATGCCGACGCTCCTGTACGCGTTCGCTCCGTTGCACAAGCGTGCGTTCGGATTGGCCACCGGGGTGGCCGGCGCGCTCTTCATGGCGCTCCTTACCGTCGGCGTGCTCACGATACCGTCCGCCAGATCGTTCCCGGTTTTCCTCCTGCGCGAGTACTTCGCCGGATACGACCGCTCGTGGACCGGCGTCGTGGTGGGCACGGGATGGGGATTCGTTGTGGGTTTCGTGGGCGGCTGGTTCGGCGCATTCTGCCGGAACCTGGCGCTGGCCGTTACCGCGTTCTTCCTGCGCACGCGCGCCGAGCTTGCCGAAACGAAGGAATTCCTCGACCACATCTGACGGGAGCGGACGAGTTCCATGCCCAAGACGCCTGAAGCTTCTGCCCAGATGGCGGTGCTGCGACTCAATGCGCGCGCCTGGGGCATTGCGTTTGGCCTGCTGCTGGGAGGCGCGCTCTTCCTCGCCACGGTCTTTCTGGTGATCAAGGGTGGCCCGACGGTGGGACGACATCTTGTCCTGTTGTCCGCGTTCTTCCCGGGGTACCGCGTCACCTGGTTCGGCGCCTTCGTGGGATTCGTCTACGCGTTCGTGGTGGGCTACGCGCTGGGACGGGTGATCGGCGGCGTGTACAACCGGATGGCCTTTCGATAGGAACGCCCTGCCAGCGCGCACCCGGCTCCACGGAGAAATCCGAAAGGGTGAAGAGGCTGAAGAAGCCGCCGGGGCGGAAGGTTACCAGCCCCGATACTTGAGAATGATCGCGGGCACCGTCCTGAACATGATCTTGAGGTCCAGCCACGCCGTGCGCTCGCTGATGTACTTCAGGTCCCACCGCACCTTCGTTCGAACGTCCTCGAGGTTGGCGTCGTAGTTCTGGTTGATCTGCGCCAGGCCGGTAAGTCCGGGCTTCACGCGGTGCCGGAATCGATACTCGGGGATTATTTCGCGAAGCCTGGCCACGATGCTGGGTCGCTCCGGGCGCGGACCGACCATGTTCATGTCGCCACGAATGACGTTCCACAACTGCGGCAGCTCGTCGAGCCGGAGGATTCGCAGGTACCGGCCGAGGCTGGAAACTCGTGGATCGTTTTCCCGTGCCCACACGGCGCCCGAATACCGCTCCGCGTCCACACGCATCGTGCGGAACTTGTAGATAGTGAAGACCTGTCCGCCGAGGTCCTCCGCGCGGCGCTCGTGAAGGGCCAGCGTGGCGCGCCAACGGCGGTCGCGCCCGACCCGTGTCTGTGCGTAGAGAATCGGGCCGCGGGAGGTCGCCTTGATGAGGATGGCGATCAAGACGCAAAACGGCAGCGCGATCAGGAGTCCGATGGACGCGGCCGCGCAGTTCAGCGCCCGGCTCAGCAACTCAGACTGGTCGCGCGGAACGACTTCGCGGATCGAGAGCTTGCGATCGGCCGCACGCACCACTTCACGAGCGCGCGCCGTGTCGCGGGAGATCGGCGAATCGGGACTGTCGATGCGGCCGAAGCGACGCTGCGGCGTGGAAATGCGCGCGTTTCTCGAATCGACGATCGGTATCGACGATTCCCGGGTGTCTCGCGTCGGCTCTTCCATTTATGTCAGCGCCGCCGGATGCCGTAGCGGAAGACCCAGAAGAGCCCGCCGAGGCCGCCGATGAAACCCACCACCTGCTTGACGGAAAACCGCGACGCCTGGTCTGGCACCACAATCTGATCTCCGTCGCGAATGGAGACGTCTCCTACCGTCTTCCCGAGACGGATCGCATCCTGGAATCCCTTCTGGTCCACGACGGTCTGGGAGCCACGTTTCACTATCGTGCGATCGAGGTCGGCCTGCGTCCCCGGCCCGCCGGCGCCCATGATGACGTCGGTGAGCCGCGTATCCACAGGGACCGTCAGGAAACCGGGACGGCCAACAGATCCCAGGACGGTCAGCTGCACCAGCGCGGTGGCGTCCACCTGCACGTCACCTTTCAGGTAGACCTTGAGGGACTGCACCAAGTGGCTCTTGAGCTCCGAGTCGAGCACTCCTTGCAACGGGATGTCGGGAAACGGCGGAAGGCGAAGCATGCGGTCGTTGCGAACGGTGAACGTGTCCGAAACGACGGAGTCGGCGTATATCTGAATCCAGATTCTGTCGCCAGGCAGAAAATCGCCGTTCTTCAGACGCTGCCGTTTGTCGTTGGCGTCGGCCAGCAGCCGGTCGCGAAGACGCGGGTCGGATGCAACGGCTGCGGCGTTCTCCTCCGCCTCCGCCGATTTCTCGAGGTCGGCGCGCGTGGTCTGCCGACGATACTCTCCGAGCGACGACTGCGCCGACACCCGCGTGCCGGTCACGAGCGCGGCCGCCACCAGCAGCGCGCCCAGCAGACTAACCCAACGCACGAAGCCTCGGCGCCCACCCACCCATCCGCCAGAGTTCGCTGGCGCAGGATTCGATGCAGCGTGGCTGCGCGAATCCCTCTGCGTAACGCCGGAAAGCACGCCCCGGAAGTGAACGGAATGGCTAGGCTTCATCGCATCGGTGGTCTGTGACGTGGAAGGCGCACTCGCTGATCGTCGCCTGCGGTTGCCGTGCAAGTCCCACACCCATGGTGGTCATCATTCTGCCAGATGCGGGTGGCGATATCGGCTTCTGGAAGTGTCGAGCAAGTGAAAGCCATTCCGCCAACCCGGCTGTGGCTGGCGTGTGGCACTCTCTGCAAGGGACGATGGAACCATGCCACACGTCCCATCTATTCAGCGAGCATGATTGGCCCCGGCCCGGCCCCGGGCAATCGCGGTCACTGGCTGCGTGCCTCACGTCATGACGCCTTACAGTCCAGGTCGGTACCAAAGGAAAGGGTCGCGGGGTTGGTTCGAACCCATTTCGTCCGTGGGCTCCCTTGTGGCGTTGATGCCGCACTCTTCGTTGGGAGACGACAGAACGGGCGAATTCCGAGTCCGGGCGTGACACCGAAAGATGAGAGTGTTCCAAGAGCATGACTCATGCAATGGGGGACGCCATGGTCTGTCCACAAACACCATTTTCTGCGACCACGGGTATCCCGCAGCCCACTCCAGCTCCCAGGCAGTGATCGAGATGTCTGACACGCGAAGCGAAGCCGCGCCCCCACTGGTGCTCCTGGCGAATGATCAGGAGTGGTCCGCGCGCTCGCTCGAAAGCGTGCTGGGACCGCACGGATTCGCGTCAGTTCGCGCGTACACTGGGCGTGAAGCCCTCGAGCTCGTGCGGCGCACCCAACCGGATGTCATTATCGTCGATGATGGTCTGCCCGACATCGGCGGAATCGACGTGTGTCGCCAACTGCGCCAGGACCTCGAGTTTTCGCCGAGCACGCCGATTGTCGTTACCACTGCCGGTCCGGCGGCGCGCGCACGTCGCCTCGAGGCCCACCGGGCAGGTGCGTGGGAGTACCTCAGTCTTCCCGTCGACGCGGATGCGCTCATCCTCAAGCTGCTGGTGTTCGTGAGAGCAAAGCGTGAGATCGACCGGTCGCGCGAGGTCGGATTACTGGACGCTTCCACTGGACTGTACAACGTGCGGGGCCTGGCGCGTCGCGCGAAGGAGATCGGGGCGGAGGCGGCACGACGCCACTATCCCCTGGCCTGCGTGGCCATTGCGCCGGCGACGCTGAGCGTGCCCGCCGGGACTGACGGGGACTTCCTCGGCAGGGGGTTGGCTGAGCAATTGAGTACCGTGTGTCGAAGGACGGCGCGGTCGTCCGACGCGGTCGGTCGGCTCAACGGCGTGCAGTTCGCGGTTGTCGCGCCCTCAACCGACGACCGGGGAGCACTTCGACTCGTTGAACGGCTGCGCGAGTCGATCGAATCGGCCAGTTTCACCGACGGCTCCGCGTCGCACCACGTTCAGGTGCACGCCGGGTATTGTGCCGTTGCCGACTTTGCGACCTCGCCGGTGGATGCGGTGGAGATGCTCCTTCGCGCGGAGGCTGCGCTGCGACACGTCCGCGCCTCGGAGAACGTCCGCGGAGTGAGCGCGTTCGAAGACGTTCCAGTCCGCTTTGTTCAGTAGGTTCGGCGGACGGTCTGGTCGCAGGGTGCGCCGACGTCCGAAGGACACCGGAGGCTTCATCGACCATCGCGGAACGGCTGCTGGCGCGCTACTGGTGCCCCGAGGAGCCGTTGCCGGCGCCGATCTGCTCGGTGGGGTCCGCACCGCTCTCCAGCGACCCGTACCCTTCGAGGTAGTAGTAGTACTTGAATTGCGGGTTCTCGCCGATGTCGTTCAGTACGGTACCCAGGACGCGCACCGGGAGGCGGTCCAGCACCTCCAGGCGGGAATGAGCAAGCCGTCGATCGGTCTCGCCGGTGCGGAGCACGATGAGCATCGCGCCGGTGGCCACGCCTAACGCAAACGGATCGATGCCGGCCCCCAGCGGCGCCGAATCGACGATGATGGCGTCAAACTGGTTGCCGAGGTCACGAATCAGCCCGGTCATGCCCTGACCCGCGAGCAGCTCTGGGCCATGCCGGCGTCGTTTGCCACACGGCACGACGAAGAGATTGCTGTGCGATGTGGACCGAATGACCTCGCTGAGCGTCGCCTCACCAGCCAGAAAATCCAGGAGACCCGGCACCTGCACCATCGGAGCGAAGACGCTGTGGAGGGCACCCCGCCGGATGTCCCCGTCGATCAGCAGCGTGCGGAATCCGCCATCGGCCAGCGCCGACGACAGGTTTGCGGAAATGAACGACTTGCCGTCTCCCGGCCCCGGACTGGAGACCGTGAGCTGCATGGAGCCGGTACCGTCAAACGCACTCCGCAGGCTGAGGGACAACGACCGGAACGACTCGACCAGCTGCGTCGCCTCCTGCAACCGGGCCGCGGAGTTTCGCGGGTTCGTGAGCGTTGGAATGGCGCCGACGATGTCGAGGCCCAGCTCGCTCGTTGCCTGATGCGGATAGCGGAAGCGCTTGTCGAGACGGTCGAGAAGGAGCGCCAGCGCCACGGCTACGCCGAGGCTGGCCGCGATCGCGACGAGAAAGAGCCTGGCCTTGGTGTCGGCGCTCGGCCGGCTGGGCGCGACGGCCGGGTCCAGAACGGAGATATCGGGAAGCGCTCCCAACTTTGCGAGCGCCGCCGCCACCGAGCGCCGCTGCAGGTCCGTATAGATGTTGGCGCGCACGTCCACCTCGCGTTGGCGGCGCGCCTCCTCCACCGTGCGCGTTGGAATCGCCCGCAACTCCGACGCCTGCCCGTCGATCCGGCGCTTCATTTCGCCTTCCTGGTCGGCGAGTTGTTGCAACGCCTGCCTGGCGAGCACCGGGATCGTCTGCGTCTCCATTGCGTTGATGCGGCTCTTCATCCGCTGGACATCCGGCATGGAGTCTGTGAACGTGCGCTGCAGATTCCGCAACTGTGCCTGCTGAGTCTCCAGGTTCGACACCTCGGTCTGCAGCGGCGAGCCTTTCTGGATCAGCAACGGAAGGGACAACAGGGCGTCCATCGACAGCCGCCCGCCGTGGGCATCCGCGTCGGCGACGATCTTCTCCATCGCCTGTCGGTCGCGGGTCAGCTGATGGTACTGCACGTTGTCTGTGAAGAACTGCGTCATCACCGGATTGGTCGCCATCGCTACGCCGGGCGTCACGACCGTGTTCTCGCTGGGCAGCGTGATCGTATTGACCTTGAAGCTCTCCAGTGCCACTTCAGCGGCGCGCAGGGAATCGTACGCACGCTTGAGCTGCTCATCGACCGTCGTGGCCATGACCGTGAGATTCTCGGTCTTGAGCTTCCCCGCCTGGCTGACGAACTCGTTCACCTCAGTATTCATGATGCTGGCCAGCAGGGCCGGCGACTGGCTTCCGGAAAGGCGGAGCCGCATCAGGTTGCTGCCAGGCGGCAGGGTCACCCGCAGTGACAGCGCGAGGTTCGCCGAAGCTTCACGCGGAGTGATCACGTCGAACGCGACCGAGGTACGGCCGGCGAGCAGTTCGCGTGACGGCTGCCAGAGGAATCCCACCTTGCGGCCGATGGAATCACCTACCACGCCGCGCTCGATGACGGTGTCGGTCTCGCCGCGCGCGACGGCGCGACGAATGAGAGTGTACCCGTTACCGTCTCCACCCAGCGTCAGGTCGTACGTCCCCGGCTGCAACGACGGTGACGGGAGCAGGTGCCTTACGATCGCCGAGTCGGCGACGTTGTGGGGTTCGACGTGGAGCGCGAGTTTGGCGACCACGTTGTCGAGCACGATGAAGCTCGTTGCAAGGTCGGGCCACGAGAGCGCGTCCGTGATGAGACCGGGCGAGGAGATCGGACCGGCCGCACCGTTGGATCGGTTCACCCAGATGGTGGCCGCCACCGTGTACGTTGGCTTTGCGATCCGGGTAAGAGCGTAACCGACGCTGGTGCCAATGGCGACGATGGCCAGCATCAGCCACTTGTAGCGCCTCAGCGCAGAGAAGGAGCGCCCGATCTGCTCCGCCAGATTGGTGGCAGCGTCGTCCGGCTGACCACCGGACGGCGCGGTCAATCCTCCGGCCATGGATGGCTGGGGCACGCCGGCCTGCAGACCGGAGGGGACAATACTGGAGGACATGTGTTGCTGAGAGCTCTCAGGTAGGCGCCGCTACCATGACGATTATAGCTGGTAAAGGGCGCGGCGGGATGTCGTACAACTCACGGCGTCTGCGAAGTTCCGCTGGTATCCGCCTGAACGTGGTTGCCACTTCCATGCCTGACATGCACAATCATCGCTTCGGCGAATATGTGGTAGTCACGCCACAGATATGTTGGCTGGGACTGACATCCAATGTAGCTGCATCGCCGCGTTGTAGCTTTACGACCGCAGCCCTTGATCGTCTTGCAGACACATGTAGATGCCGCGCCGTTCGGCCATCCGCCATGCCTTGCGTGTGGCACGCCGTCCCGGGCGGGAGACAAGATGGCGCGGCAGCGCGCATCGCTCACGGAGTGTGCTCGATGGCCAGTGGCAGGGCAGTGCGTGACGGAGCGCAGGACGAAGGTGGCGAGGCTGGCGCCCGTGACCCGTTGTCGATCTCGGCCGAGGTGAAAGCGAGCCTGAGTCTGCTCATCGTCGATGACGACCGCACGCTGCGCGAAGGGTGCGCGAGCGTGCTCCAGATGGACGGCTACAGCGTGACCACGCTGGGTCGGGGCGATGAAGCGGTGGAACTGGTGCGGCGCCGGCGTTTCGACGTGGTGCTGGTAGACTTGTACATGACCCCGGTCTCGGGAATGGAGATTCTCAAGGCCGCGCTTACCGCCAACAAAGACACCATCGTCGTTGTGATGACCGGGAATCCCAGCGTGACGACGAGCATCGAAGCGCTGCGGGCTGGCGCCTGGGACTACCTGCCCAAGCCGTTCTCGGCCACACATCTGCAGGTCCTGGTGGGGAGAGCTTCCCACGCCGTAATGGTTGCGCGCGAAACGCGCGATCTGAAAGTCCAGCTGCTCAAGCAGACCGGAAACAGCGACAAGATCACCCTGCTTGGCATTTCCCCGGCATTCCGCAAGGCCGTCGACCTGGCTCGCAAGGTGGCGAGCACAGACGCATCGGTAATGATCATGGGGGAGAGCGGAACCGGCAAGGAAGTCATCGCGCAGTTCATTCATGCGCATAGCCGCCGCGCCTCGCGTCCCATGGTCCCCATCAACTGTGCCGCTCTACCCGAAGGGCTCCTCGAGTCGGAGCTGTTTGGGCACCGCAAGGGGGCGTTCACGGGGGCGGATCGCGACAAGCCCGGCCTGCTGGAGATCGCCAACGGCGGCACGCTCTTTCTGGACGAGCTGACGGAGATGTCGCTGCCCCTGCAGGCGAAGCTGCTTCGCGTCATCCAGGACGGGGTGGTCCGCCGGGTAGGCAGTGAGAAGGAAGATGCGGTCGTCGACGTGCGGTTCATTTCGGCCACCAACAGGCTTCCGCAAGACTGCGTGGTGAAAGGCACGCTGCGCGAGGACCTGCTGTATCGTCTGCGGGTGGTCCCGATCAATCTCCCGCCGTTGCGCAGGCGGCAGGAGGACATTCCGTTGCTCACCGGGCATTTTCTGGCGCAGTACTGGGAGCGGCATCGTGGGAGCAACGAGCCGCCCCCCAAACTCTCCGACGCGGCAATCGATTTTCTGCGGTCGCGCCCGTGGCGCGGAAATGTGCGTGAGCTGCAGAACGTGATCGAGCAACTTGCCGTGCTCACTGAGCCCGGACACCTTGTACAGGCAGAGGATGTTCCCATCTACGAGGATGCCGCGGTCGAGGCGCCGACCAACGGGCTCTCGCTGGGGGTGATGACCGAGCCGTTTCACCTCGCCAAGGACCGGCTAATCACCCATTTCGAGCGGGAGTACCTGTCCCAGCTCGTAGCGCGAGCCGGCTCGAACATGTCAAAGGCCGCGCGACTGGCCAGTATCGATCGAACGACGCTGTATCGGCTAATGGAGAAGCACGGATTCCGGCGCGATGAAATGGCCGGGTCCACAGACGAGTGACGGGTTCCGGACGTCGTCCGCGGGGCGACCGTCCGCCGCACCCAGCCGGGGAGAGGTCGTGAGCGCGGAGGTAACGCAGACCGCGGGTTCGCGTGAACGGGGGACGGCGACGCCGGCTCCCGCGGAGGTACACGCCTCCAGTTGGCGCGCGCTCACCGCCGCCGCCGCGGATGTGGCCGCCTCCTGGTCGCTGTTCGAGCACTCCACGACCACTCCGGCCGATGTGCGGACCTCCGTAGGCCTACTGACAGACGCCGTACGGCATACGGTCCTGCGCGCGCCCGTGGCGATTGCGGGGCTGCCTCCGTTCGTGCCGGCGCGGCGCGTACTCGAACGGCTCCGCCGCGCGTTTCTCGAGCATGCCGAGGCGCCGGATGTGCGAGAACAGTCCTCCGACATCGTGATCATTGTGCGTGCGTTCGAGCGCGTGCAGGATTTGCTCGACCTCGACGCCGCCCACCGCTTCGCAGCCCGCCTGACCGGTCACGACGCGCAGCAACTGGTGGTCGAGATGGCCCATGACATGCGTTCCCCGCTGGGTTCCATCCTCATCCTCGCGGAGCGGTTGCGCGCTGGGGCCGGCGGAGACCTCTCGCCGATTCAGCAGCGCCAGCTGGGGCTGATCTACAGCGCCGCGTTCGGCCTCAGCGCGCTGGCCGGCGACGTCATCGAGCTCGCCCGCGGCGGCACGACGCTGCTTGACCAGGAGCCGATCGCGTTCTCGGTCTCAGATGTGCTCCAGTCGATTCTCGATATTCTGCGACCCATGGCCGAGGAAAAGCGCCTGACGATGAAAGCAGTGGGGCCGTCGGCCGACGTGCGCATCGGCCACCCTTCCGCGCTCAACCGCGTCCTGCTCAACCTGGCCACCAACGCCATCAAGTTCACCAACACCGGACTCGTGGAAGTCAGCTGTCGTGAGTTCGACCGCACCAACGTGGAGTTCTCGGTGAAGGACACGGGCCGGGGCATCCCCGCGCACGTGATCGCGAATCTGTTCGAGGCATTTCGACAGCGACAGATTCCCGGGGATTACGCGTTCTCGAGCGCGGGGCTGGGGCTGTCGATCTGCCAGAAACTGGTGCGCGCAATGGGCGGCGAGTTGCAGGTGGACACGGCGCTGGATGAGGGCACGCGGTTCTTTTTCGTGCTCGAGTTGCCGCAGTCCGAACGGATGTAGGGGAAGAGGCCAGAGGCCAGCCAAAGGTCAAAGGCCAAGGGCCACAGGTCACAGGTCATTGTCCAAAGCCAATGGTCGAAGCCAAGCGTCCTCCGACTGAAGCGCTCTGGCCCGCCGGTCGCATCATCCCCAACTTTGTGGCGACGCGTTCATCTCCCACGTGGAGGCAGAGATGACCAACCGCCGCACGTTCGTCACATCGCTGATGCGCGCCGGTGTGGCGCTCCCGGCCCTCAAGGCGTCGGCATTCACCTCACTATTCCGTGCGGAACGGGTGGTGGGGAGCCGGACGCCCCTGGAGGTCGCCGATGACGAGGACTACTGGAGCGAGATCGCCCGCGCCTTCGACTCCGATCGGACACTCGTCAATCTGAACAACGGCGGCGTGAGTCCGGCGCCGACGCATGTCCTGGAGGCGATGATCCGGGACCTGCGCTTTTCCAACGAGATGCCGGTGGAACACATGTGGGCGGTCCTGGAACCGCGGATCGAGAGCGTGCGTCGGGACCTCGCCGGGATGTTCGGTTGCGATCCGGAGGAGATGGCGATCACCAGGAATGCCTCCGAGTCGAACGAGACGATGATTCTCGGCCTCGACCTACGGCGCGGAGACGAGGTCGTGGTGACCAACCAGAATTACGGCCGCATGCTCACCACATGGGACCAGCGTGTTCGGCGCGACGGCATTGTGGTCAAGCCCATTTCGTTCACGGTGCCGCCGCCATCGGACGCATACCTGGTGGACCGCTTCCGCGACGCTATCACGCTGCGGACGCGCGTGATCGAGCTCACCCACATCACCAACCTCACCGGACAGATTCTTCCGGTCCGACCGATCGTCGAGATGGCGCGCAGCCGGGGCATCGCTGTGCTGGTGGACGGCGCCCACGCATTCGCCCACTTCCCATTCTCCCGCGACGACCTGGAGTGCGATTTCTACGGCACCAGCCTGCACAAGTGGCTGCACGCGCCGATCGGAACCGGCTTCCTCTACGTGAGGGGGGAACGGATCAAATCGCTCTGGCCGCTGATGGCGGCGCCGACATCGATGGATGACGACATTCGCAAGTACGAGGAGATCGGAACCCACCCGGCCGCAAACCACAACGCAGTAGCAGTGGCGATCGCCTTCAACCGCGGGATGGGGATCGACCGAAAGGCGGCGCGCCTTCGTTACCTGCGCGACCGGTGGGCCAAGCGGCTGCAGCAGGCGAGTCCCCGCGTGCGGATACTCACTCCGCTGGACGACACGCATTCCTGCGGCATAGCGCTGCTGCACGTCGACGGGCTGGAAACGTCGAAGCTGCAGGCCTGGCTCTGGGCACGGCACCGGGTCATGACCACGCCGATCAATCACGCCGAGTTCAATGGATTGCGTGTAACGCCGAGCGTGTACACGATGCCCGACGAGGTCGACCTGTTTGCCGATCTCGTCATCAGGGCCATTCGGGACGGGATCAGCGTGTAGACGGTCCGGACGCACGCGCGACACGCCTGACGCAAATGCCGGGGCGGGCCCCACGCAGAAATGCGCGATGTCCCATTGCGTTCGACGGTGTCGATCACTCTCGATGCTCCGGTGTTCGGAGCAGTGCCTCGCGAATGTATCGCCGCCAGCGATCCCGGAGTCTCCTCAGATGGAAGAGCGCACGAATGCGGCGCGCCAAGCGGGACGAAGCGCGGAATCGTGCCGACACGGGGAAGAAAAGACGCGCGGATCGGTGAATGCAACAGCGGACTCGGCACGGTGCGCGATAACAGAATTGGCGGATCACCGGCGCCGAACATGTCGCCGATCCGCAGCCCGGTAATGCCAGCCGGGATTTCAGTGGGCTAGATTTGGGTGCGGCGCGCGAGGGCGCGCATGGCAGCACCGTTGATCAGGGAGAAATTGGTCCATGAGTACCACCTTACGACCCGGCACGCCTGGCGCGACTGCAACCGACACGCTCGAGGTTCGCGATTCGCGCACGGGCAAGTCGTACACGATCCCGGTGACGGAAGGGACGATCCGCGCGATGGATCTTCGCCAGATCCGGGTGAGCGAGGATGATTTCGGACTGCTGAGCTACGACCCCGCCTTCATGAACACGGCGTCGTGCCGCAGTGCCATCACCTTCATCGACGGCGACCGGGGGATCCTCCGGTATCGCGGATACCCGATCGAACAGCTGGCCGGTAAGGCGAGCTTCCTGGAGGTGGCGTACCTGCTGCTGTACGGCGAGCTGCCGACCCAGGCGGAGTACGACAAGTGGGTGCACGACATCACGTATCACACCTACGTGCACGAGAACATCAAGCGCTTCCTGGAGGGCTTCCGCTACGATGCCCATCCGATGTCGATGTTGGCCAGCAGCGTGGCGGCGTTGTCGGCGTTCTATCCGGAAGCGAAGGACATCTCCGATTCCCAGCAGCGGCACATCTCGATCATCCGTCTGCTGGCCAAGATGCCGACGCTGGCGGCCCTCTGCTATCGACATGCCAAGGGACTGCCGTTCGTCTACCCGGACAACGACCTCCCGTATTCGGCGAATTTCCTGTCGATGATCGCACGGATGAGCGAATCCAGGTACGAAGCGTCACCGACGTTCGCTCGAGCCATCGAAGTGCTGTTCATCCTGCACGCCGACCACGAGCAGAACTGCTCCACGAACGCGGTGCGCGCGGTCGGGTCATCGCACGTCGATCCGTTCAGCGCCATCGCTGCCGGAGTCACCGCGCTGTACGGTCCGCTGCACGGCGGAGCCAATGAGCAGGTGCTTCGCATGATCGGGGCGATCGGCCAGCCGAAGAACGTTCCCGCGTTCATCGACGAGGTGAAGAACGGGAAGGGGCAGCGGTTGATGGGCTTCGGGCATCGGGTCTACAAGAGCTACGACCCGCGTGCCAAGATCGTGAAGGATCTGGCCTACGATGTGTTCAAGGTCACCGGCATGGACAAGGATCTCGAGATTGCGCTGGAGCTCGAGCGGATTGCCCTCGCCGACGACTACTTCGTGTCGCGGAAGCTCTACCCCAACGTGGACTTCTACACGGGGTTGATCTATCGCGCCATGAAGTTCCCCACCGACTATTTCACCGTCCTGTTCGCCGTGGCACGGACCGCCGGCTGGCTGGCGCAGTGGGAGGAGAGCCTGCTGGACAAGGAACAGAAGATCGCCCGCCCGCGGCAGATCTACACCGGCCACGGCGAGCGTCCGTACCGGAACGCGCTGGACTACGGGCGGAAGGTCGGGAAGTTCTAGCGTCGCGCCAACGTCGCGCACTGCGATCGCACTGGACAGCGATCGCAGTGCATCACGCGGGCGGTGCACACCAGGGCGCCGAGCTCGATCAGGGCCTGGTTGTGCGTCCAGGCGGCGCGGCCGGTGCGGGGCAGTGTGGCGTCGGCGAGCTGCCACAGCCGGCGTCGGCCATGGGCAGTGGCGGTGTCAAGGTCGGGAGCGAAGACCCGTCTCAGCACGCGTCCCACGTTGGTGTCCACCAGTGCGGCGCGGCGCTCGTACGCGAACGAGGCAACCGCCCCCGCAGTGTACGCGCCAACGCCGGGCAGCTTGCGCAACGCCTCGGGCTCGCCCGGGAGGTCACCCGGGGCGCCGCGCCGCGTCACCTCCCGGGCGAGCCGGTGGAGGTGGCGCGCGCGCGCGTAGTACCCGAGACCGGTCCACGCCTCCATGACACGCCGCGGCGGCGCCGCCGCCACCGCGCCAAGGGTCGGGAAACGTGTCACGAACCGTTCATAGTAGTCCAGCACGCGCGAGACCTGAGTCTGCTGCAGCATCAGCTCCGACACCAGGACGTGGTACGGATCACGCGTGCGGCGCCAGGGCAGATCCCGTCCGTGTCTCCTGAACCACGCCCGCAGGTTCCGTGAGAACCGGACGGCGGCGGCCGGCGTCGGCGACCGGGGGCGCGCGCTGCGACTCGGCGAAGACATCGGGAGCCTAACGAGGGAACCGGCACGCGCGATGCGGCCGCGGCCCGGCGTCAGGCACGGGAACCGGGCGTGATGCCGCACCATCCGACAGCCGCAGCGCGGGGCGCGTGCACCCGGATGAGGACACCGGCGGGCAGTTCAGGAGATACGGACGGCGGAATCGACGTCCGCGGTCCAGCGATTGATGCCCCCGACCAGGTTCCATACCCTCGTGAAACCGGCGGCGCGCAGGCGGCGCACCGCGTCTGCGCTGCGAATGCCGCTCTGGCAGTAGACGACGATCTCCGTACCCGGATCGAGGGTGCCCATGGCCTGCTCGAGCGCGCCGAGCGGGATGTGGCGGGAGCCGTCGATGGAGGCGATGGCGCGCTCGTACGCTTCCCGCACGTCGAGCACCGTGACCGACTCGCCCGCGGCGAGGCGAGCCAGCAGCTCGCGCGGTGCGATCTCGGGAACCTGGCCGGCCGCGCCGTCGGTGGTCGGCTGGGCGCCGCAGAACTGGTCGTAGTCGATGAGCTCACGAATCTCGCGGGTACCGCAGGCGGGACAGCCCGGGTTCCGGCGCACGTTCACCGACCGTATCCGGACGTTCAGCGCGTCGACGAGCAGCAGCCGTCCCACCAGCGACGTGCCCCGACCCAGAATCAGCTTCAAGGTCTCGGTCGCCTGGATGCTGCCGATCAGCCCCGGGAGGACACCCAGTACGCCGCCTTCGGCGCAGCTGGGAACCAGGCCTGGGGGCGGCGGCTCGGGGTACAGGCAGCGATAACAGGGACCGTCGGCCGTCGCGAACACCGACGCCTGGCCCTCGAACCGGAAGATGCTGCCGTAGACGTTAGGCCTGCCTAGCAGCACGCAGGTATCGTTCACCAGATAGCGGGTGGCGAAGTTGTCGGTGCCATCAACCACGATGTCGAAGCCGGCGGCGATCTGGAGGGCGTTGGCGGAGGTGAGCCGGGTCTCGAAACACTCGACGCGCACGTGCGGATTGAGGTCGCCGATCCGCTCACGCGCCGATTCGAGCTTGGAGCGGCCCACGTCCCTGGTCCCATGGAGAATCTGACGCTGAAGGTTGGTCAGGTCCACCACGTCGAAATCGACCAATCCGAGCGTCCCGACGCCGGCGGCGGCGAGGTAGAGCGCGGCCGGCGATCCGAGCCCGCCGGCGCCGACCACGAGGACACGCGCGGCCTTGAACTGGCGCTGTCCTTCCAATCCCACCTCGGGGAGGAGGAGATGGCGGCTGTATCGGTGGATCTCCTCCCGATCCAGCGATGGCAGCTCGGGCATTCAGCTTACCTTTCGCGTCTTTCGCTTGAGGAAGTCCATGAGGATGAACTGTCCGAGCGTCATGGTGTTGGTGAAGTACGCTTTGCCGCGGCTGAGCGCCGCCACGCGCTTGACGAACTCCACCAGCGCCCGATCGCGGGCGAGCATGAACGTGTTGATCATGATGCCGGCCCGCCGGCATTCCGCCACTTCCTTGAGGGTCGCGGCGATAATCTCGGCGTCGAGCCCCATCGCGTTCTTGTAGACCAGGCCGTTGGGCATCGTGAGTGCGCTGGGCTTGCCGTCGGTGATCATGATCACCTGGCGCATGTCCTTCTTCTGTCCGAGCAGAATCCGGCGTGAGAGTCTCAGTCCTTCCGCGGTGTTGGTGTGGTACGGTCCCACCTGCGCGTGGGCCAGAGTGGCCAGCGGAATCTCCTCCGCCGAATCGTGAAACAGGACGACCCGAATGGTATCCCCGGGATACTGGGTCCTGATCAGGTGGGTGAGTGCGAGCGCGACCTTCTTGGCCGGCGTGAAGCGATCTTCCCCGTACAGGATCATCGAGTGCGATGTATCGAGCAGCAGCACCGTCGCGCAGGACGAGCGATACTCCGCCTGATGGACCATCAGGTCGGGATAGTCGAGGTCCATGGGAACGGCGAGCGACCCGGTGCGGGCGAGGGTGTTCTTGAGCGTCTGGTTGACATCGAGATTGAGGGTATCGCCGAATTCGTACGGTTTGCTCCATCCGTCTGACTCGATGCCGGTGGCGAGATGGGGCGTGTCGTGGCTCCCCACGCTGCTGCGTCCCAACGAGCCCAGGATGTGTCGCAGGGCGCGGTATCCCAGAAAATCGATGCCTTTCTCGGTGAGCCGGAACTGCACGTCGCGCGACGCGGCGTGCGACAGGCTCCCCTTGCCTTCGACTGGCTGATGGCTGTCGGCCACCCGGGGCGGAGCGTCGAGGTGCAGGAAGCCCTTCTCGGCCAGGCCGCGCACGATCTGATCCAGCAACTCGGCGAGCTGTTGGGCCGCCTCCTCGTCCCCCTCGCCGCGGAGCGCCGCGAGCATTTCCGGGGTGAGCTGACCGCTCTCGATCAGCGCGTCGAGGATCGCGCGCTTGAGAGCTTCGAGCGACCGGTCCTCTTCCTCGCCGAAATCACCCCAGTAGGGGTGCGAGTAGGAGCCGCCGGCAAAGCCGGATTGCAGCAGAAAGTCCGCCATCCGCTCGAGGAGCGATTCGAGATCGATCGCGTCGGCGAGCTCAGGGGTGAACCTGGAGTAGGTGTGGAAGCGCACGACGGGACGGCCGAAGGAGAGAGCTGGTCATGCGAAGTATGCCGCGTTTGCCCTTGCTCCAACAACATATCCAGCGTCCTGTTCCGACGTGAGCAGCGGCCCGTCACTAGTTTTCCCCCGTGCCCTCCCAGCGCCGGACCCTCAATCCGTTTCGTGTACTCGTCACGCATCGGAACTTCCGGCTTTTCTGGACCGGTCAGACGCTGTCGCTCATCGGCACGTGGATGCAGTCGATGGCACTCGGGTGGCTCGCCCTGCAGCTCTCGAACAGCGCCTTCATCGTGGGGCTGGTGGCGGCATCGGGTTCCTTCCCGATTCTCATCTTCTCGCTCCACGCCGGCGTGCTCGTGGACCGGAGCGACAAGCTGCGCCTGGTGAAGATCGCTCAGGCGCTGCTGCTGGTCGAAGCGGCGGCGCTCTGGTGGCTCACCTGGACCGGCCGGATCACGGTCAGCTGGCTGCTGTCGCTGTCATTGCTCGGGGGCGCGATCGGGAGCGTGGAAATCCCGGCGCGGCAATCGCTGATGATCGATCTGGTGGGCCGGGACGATCTCCGCGATGCCATCGCGCTGAACTCCAGCGGATTCAACCTGGCGCGCATCGTGGGTCCGGCAATCGGAGCGGCGGTCATCGCCAGGTTGGGCCTCGCGTGGTGTTTCGGCGTCAATGCACTGAGCTATCTGACTGTGCTGATCGGCTTGTGGCTGGTGTCATTGCCGCCCTGGAGGCCGCTGCGTCGTCCCGGCCGTCCGCTGGAGGAGATCCGGGGCGGCCTGGACTACGTCCGTCGCGAGCGCACGGTGCGCGCCCTGCTCGAGCTGGTCACCGTGTTTTCGGTGCTGGGGATTCCGTACATCGTGTTGATGCCGGTGCTGGCGCGCGACCGTCTTGGGCTGGGAGCGGGCGGGTACGGCCTTCTGCTGTCGGCTCTTGGAATCGGCGGATTGACAGGCGCGCTGTCGTTGGCGGCGATCGGGCATCGGGTGCGGCGCGGCAAGCTGCTGGCCATCGCTTCGTTGGGGTTTGCTACGCTGCTGATCATCCTGGCGGACATCCGTGAGCCGGCGTTCGCCTACCCGGTGCTGCTGGCCACGGGGTTTCTGATGATCGTCAACAACGCGGTGGCCAACGGTCTGCTGCAGACGCTTGTGCCTGACGAGCTCCGGGGCCGCCTGATGTCGATGTATTCGCTGATCGTGGTTGGCCTGCCGCAGGTGGTGGGTGCGTTCGTGGCCGGCGCTGTGGCTCGGGTGGTCGGCGTGCAGTGGGCGATCGGCGGCGCCGCCGCCATCATGATGGTATACGGCATCCTGACGCTGCGCCGCTACCCCGAAGTCCGGGCCTTGTAGTGCGTGCCTAACGAGCAGCGCCGAACTGGATGCGCGCCCGTTGCACCACCAGGTCGACCGCGGCATCGATCCCCAGCCAGGTGGTGTTGAGACAGAGATGATAGTGTTCCGGGGCGAGCCATTGCCGTCCCCAGTTGGCCTGCACGAACTGCGCGCGTTGCTGGTTCTTCTCGCGCACCAGCCGGTCGGCCTCGTCCGGCGCCAGGTGATCGCGCTCGGCCACGCGAGCCACAAGCGCCTCGTGCGGCGCGCAGCACAGGACGTGGAGTGCGTCGGCGCGCGGTTCGAGGTATGCCTGGGCGCCGCGTCCCACCAGCACCGCCGGCCCGCGGGCGAGGGTCTCGTCGATGAGGCGGCGCGTGACCTGGAGCACCCGTTCTTCCGTTGGCAGAAGGGGAGTGGACATGGCCGCCGGCAACACCTCCGGAGAGCCAAGGGCGAACGCATCGGCAATCCGTTCGGCCAGTGTGGGCACCCGCTCTTCGATGGCTTCCACCGTTGCCGGTGTGGTGCCGAGCCGCCCGGCCACGCCCTCCACGAACGCGTTGTCCACCAGCGTCCACCGAAGGGCCTGCGCCACCCCGCGGGCGACCTCCGAGCCGCCGGATCCGAACATGCGAGAGATGGTGATGACCGGCACGCGTGATCAGGACCGGGGAACCGGGCGGCGGTGCACGATCTCCGCGGGGGCGAAGCCTAACGATTCCCAGGCGGCGTTGCCGCCAGCGTTCTCCACCGTGCATCGCAGGCGCATCTCGCCGAGCCGACGCGCTCGGCACCATTCGTCGGCGGCGGACAGCAGGGCCCGGAGAACGCCCTTGCGCCGGTATTCCGGCCGAACGTAGGCCGACGTCAACGCCGCGTGGCGGGCGTCGCGCACGAGCGGAAACCCGCGAGCGATCGAACAGCGCAGCATGCCGACGGCGTGGGCGCCGGCAAAGGCCAGCAGCACCGCTTCGTTCCGTGCCGCCAGCTGCGTGGCCGAGAGTTGGCGCGCCCGGTCTGCGGCGCGCGGATGAGGCTGGGCGAAGAGTGGACTCCTCGCTTCCTCCGCCAGGAGCGCCAGCCGCAACGCCGTGACCGCCGGCTCGTCGTCCCCTACGGCGGCCCTCACGAGGACCGGCTCGCGGCCCGGAGGGGCCCGGCGCCGCCCGCGGCCGGACCGTGGCGCCGGATGGGTGGCAGTGCGGGAGGTGGACAAGTTGGCTGGGCGATGGCCCGCGTTGTCCGCCGTCAGGCGGTCAGCCCGCCGCCAAAGAGATCCTGATTCGGCCGCCGCCGCTGTTCGGCCGGCGCCCGCCCGTACTGCCCCCCCTCGGATCGCGAGATCTTGCGACGCGCCACCAGCGCCTCCAGGACCAGCTCGCAGGCCGACGCCGTGAAGGCCGGGTCGCTCTCCGGCGCCAGACCCACATGATGCACCAGGTCGACCAGCCCAGGTACCGTGCCGAAGGCGCGGTGCAGTGCGACGGCCTCGACGTCGTCGGTCACCTGTACCGCGCCACCTCCGTCGAACCAGATGATGATCTCGTCAGCGTTCACCGTGCCGGCACGTGCCCGGAACGTCGCGTCGGCGGCCCGGCGGATCAGTTCGCGCGCGATCACCGAGGCGCCGAGCAGTTCGCCTTCGTATTCCAGCTCGATCTTCCCCGTGATGGCGGGCAGGGCCGAATACACGTCCGCGATCCGCGGCACGATTTCGCGCTCCCCGAGATGAATGGCGCGCCGCTCGGCGTTGGAGACGACGTTCTCGACGAGCGAGATGGGCATTCGTTGCGACACGCCCGACCGGCGGTCCACGCGTTTGTCGGTGCGAGCCTCGAACGCCACACGCTCGATCACCTCGGACAGGAAGTCCGGAATGCGCACCGGCATGGCGTCCCGGTTCGTCCAGGCTTCCTGAGTGGTGATCTGCATGCCCAGCTCGACCGTCTCGGGATAGTGAGTCGCGATCTCGCTGCCGATGCGGTCCTTGAGCGGGGTGATGATCTTGCCGCGCGCCGTGTAGTCCTCGGGATTGGCGGTGAAACACAGGAGCACGTCGAGGGGCAATCGCACCGGATAGCCTTTGATCTGGACGTCGCCTTCCTGCATGATGTTGAACAGGCCCACCTGCACTTTCCCGGCCAGATCGGGGAGCTCGTTGAGAGCGAAAATGCCGCGGTTCGCGCGCGGCAGCATTCCGTAGTGGATGGTCAGTTCGTCCGAGAGCAGATGGCCGCCGCGCGCCGCCTTGATGGGATCGAGATCGCCGATGATGTCGGCGATGGTGACGTCGGGAGTGGCGAGCTTCTCGACATAGCGGCTGGACCGCTCCACCCACGCGACGGGTGTGTCGTCGCCGGCCTCGGAGAGGAGCGCCCGCGCGTACTTCGAGATCGGAGCGTACGGGCTGTCGTTGATCTCACTGCCGTCGACGATGGGAATCGCGTCGTCGAGCAACGTGACCAGGGAGCGGAGGATGCGTGATTTGGCCTGCCCGCGCAGCCCCAGGAGGATGAAGTTGTGACGTGCCAGCACCGCATTGATGAGCTGGGGAATCACGGACTCGTCGTACCCAATCACGTCCGCGAAGAGCGCGCTGCCGGAACGCAGCCGTGCCAGCAGATTGGCGCGCATCTCATCCTTGACGCTGCGGAGCACCCGCTCCGGAGCGCCGAGCGGGGAACGCCGGAGAGCGCCCAGTGTTCTCGGCAGTTCTGGCAACCTGTACTCCCGTGAAGTGCGAACCGTGTCGCGCTATCCGCAATCGACCGAGCGGGGCGTCATCCTCACGAACGTGCGCGAGCGTCCGTCTGTCAGGCTACTCGCCGGATGAACGACTTGCCAGCCCCCTCAGGGCGGGAACGGGAGCTCGAGCACACTCACGCGAACCGTGCCTTCCGGCCACCTCGCCATGAGTATCCCGCCCGGCTGCACCTCGCGACGCACCATTGCCAGCGCCACACCGCCGAGTCTCGGAGAGCGCGCGACACTTCGTACGTCTCCGACCACACGCTCGGCGTCATCGACCAGCTCGGCGCCGACCACCGGCAGGACTGCTGGATCGAACTCCAGTCCACGCAAGTGACGATTCACGTGTCCGCGGAAATGCACGCGGGCCACCGTCTCCTGCCCGGTATAGCATCCCTTCGTGTACGAGATGGCGTGGAGCGTGTCGAGGTTGGCCTCCTGGGGCAGGGTCGTGTCATCCATGTCCAGACCCCACTCGGGGCGTCCCGCCTCGATGCGGGCGATCTCGAACGCGGCCGCGCCGGCGGGCGTGGCGCCGCACTGGATCGCGCGCGCACGCACCTCGAGCACCGCCTCCAGCTCCGGGAAGAACTCGAATCCATCCAACCCGGCATCGGGCACACGAGCCAGCATGACCTTCTCGCTCCCGAGCTGCACCTGCCGGTGCGCATACGGAGCGAGCGCTGTCAGCTCCTCGGGGCCCAGCCCGCACATTCTGCCGACCACACCCACCGCCGCCAGGCCGAAGATTCCGATGTCGCCGAGCGACGCGCTGACATCGGCATAGCGGGCCAGGCGCGGGTTGACGAATTTGCGGACGAGGTTCCACCACCCGGCCGAAGCGCGGGCGGGGGCATCGACAAACAGGTCCTGGTCGCGCGCGAACACGCGCACGTCGGCGATGATCTTCCCTTTGGGAGTGAGCACGGCCGCGTATTGACCCTGACCGGGCGTCAGCGCAGGAACGTCGTTGGTGAGCAGGCCGGTGAGCACCTCGGCCGCCGCCGGTCCGGCGAACGTGGCCCGCGTCCGATCACTGCGGTCGAGGACGATGGCGGCGCCCCGGAGGGCGTCGTATTCCAGCACCGGGTTGCCGGCGGACGACGGACCGTGCGACCGCGGCTCCGGTCCGCGTCCGTCGCTGCGTCCGATCGCGTTAGGCGTGTGGGCTTCCATCAGACGATCGGCTCGCTGCTGCGCGTGAGCAGTGTGAGCAGCCGGTCAGGGGTGAGGCCGGTGATCCCCGGGAGCAACGCGTCGGCCTCGATCGCCACGTGCGCGGGCAGATCGCCTACGGCCACGCACTCGATTCCGGCGCCCCGGGCGGCGCGGATGCCGGCCAGGCCGTTCTCGAAAGCCACGACGCGCGCGTGCGCGAGGAGCGGCCGCTGCCGCGTGAGCCGCTCCAACGCAGCCCGGTACGGCGCCGGCGACGGCTTGCCGGGATAGGCGTCCTCGGCGGCAATGATGCACGTAAAGGCGTGTTCGAGGCGGGCCAGCCCGAGCACGAACCCGACCTCGCGGCGACTGGACCGGGTCACGATGCCGAGTCGGGTCACCGGCAGAAAGCGCTCGATCACCTCGCGCGCGCCGTCGGCCAGCCGCAGCCCCTTGCCAAGGTACGCCTGATAGGTGCGATCGGCGCGCAAGGCCACGAGTGCGATCGCTGCGGCGTCAACGGGCGCGGCGCGCAGCGCCATCGCGTTCCGCACGGCCTCCTCGAAGCCGAGCCCGGCGCACGCGGACCGGTATTCGTCGTCCGAGAGATCCACGCCGTCCACGTGCAGCGTCGACCGCAGCGCGTCCGCGCGCGCGTCGGCGGTGTCCGCGAGAACTCCATCAAACTCGAAGAGCACCGAATCCAGCATGTAGAAGGAGTAAACCGGCGGGGAAGGAAACGGTACCGTCGCCGGCGCGGTTCACGAGCCCCGGCTACGACGGCCGCAGGCGTGCGTAGGACGCGTCGAGCAAATCGACGGGATGGATGCACCGCGCCGGCTGGTGCGTCTGCAGGAGACCGGCACCGATCTGCATGTGGCAACCCGGGTTGCCCGTGGCCACGAATTGCGCCGCGGAGCGCCCGATGGCCGACAGCTTGGGCGCCAGCACCGCGCGGGAGAGCCCCGGCTCGACCAGATTGTAGATGCCCGCGCCTCCACAACACTGGTCGGCGTCAGGAAGCGGTGTGAGGTCGAGATCGGGAATGGCGCGGAGCACCGTGAGCGGCGCTGTGCCGACGCGTTGGGCGTGCAACAGGTGACACGGTGCATCGTAGGCCACCGACAGGGGGAGCGGGCCGCCTGGCCGCGGACCGGCGGCCGCCAGCAGTTCGGTGACGTCACGTACGCGTGCCCCGATTGCGGCCGCGCGATCGCGCCACGAGGCATCGCGTCCGAACAAGTGTCCGTACTCCTTCATCATCGCACCGCATCCGGCGGCATTCACCGCGATCGAGTCGGCGCCGCATTGCTCGAACGCGACGATGTTGCGGCGCGCAAGCGCGCGCGCGCCGGCGAGGTCACCGGCGTGCGCGTGGAGCGCGCCGCAACATCCCTGACCCGGCGCGGGAACCAACCGGTATTCGTTCATCGCGAGTGTGCGTCGAGTCGCTTCGTTGGTGGGCGCAAACAGGCCCTCCATCACACATCCCACCAGCACCGCCACGCGGCCACGCGCATCCGACTCGTGGGGGGCGTAGTTCGCGCGCATGGCGACCGGTCGGGAGCTCTCCAGCATGGCGCATGCGAATCCCACGCGACCCGGGAGGCGCGCGAACAGCCGCGCCAGCCCGGTGGCGCGCAGTGCGCGACCGAGGGCGAGCGCCGCCGAGCGCCAGACCGGGCGGGCCATCGTGGCGAGCAGCATCCTCGTCAGGCGTGGAACGGGTCGAGAGGCACCGATGGTCGCCCGACTGGCCTCCAGCAGCGCGCCGTAGGGCACGCCACTGGGACACGCCGTCTCGCAGGCCCGACACCCCAGGCATCGATCGATATGCGTTCGGAAAGCCGGATCGGTTGCCGCGAGGTCGCCCTCCACCACGGCCCGCATGAGAAACAGTCGGCCACGTGGACTGTCGTTCTCATCGCTCAGCGCGAGGTAAGTGGGACACGCCTGCAGGCAGAATCCACAGTGGACGCAGGCGTCCAGGCCGGCCGCGGCATCGGCCAACGCGGTGGCGGGGCTGGCGGCACCGGCGGTGTGCGCGTCGTTGCTCACGATTGCAGCTCCCCGAGAATGCCGGGGTTGAGAATGCGGTCCGGGTCGAAAGCGTGTCGCACCGCGCGTGACAGCGGGTCATCGGCGGCGGGGACCGTCAGGCGGAGCCAGACGGCGGCCGGCAGTCGCTCGAAGATCCGGGTGCCGGCGGCGTCGAGCGCCCCGACGGCCGCCTCGTGCATCGGTGGGTTCGCGCCGTCGAGCCAGCAGCGCACGACGCCGCGCTCGAGGGAAGCGTGCGCCAGTCCACCCGCGCCGTCGACCAATCCGAGTGCGCACTCCCAGAGGCGTGCCAGTTCCGACGGGCGGCCTGACAGCCTAACGATCCAGGACGACGGCGGTTCGGCGCCGGCAAGGCGTTCCCATACGTCGGCCGCCACGTCCGCGGCCGGCGCGCAACGCGCCGTCTCGGCGCGTTGCGCGCGGACGGACGCGGCGTTTCCCGCCAGGCGCACCAGCAGCAGGCTCTCCGCTCCCACCCCGATCCGCTGGGCCAGGCTGGCAGAGATCAGCTCCGCCGCGAGCGGCGCAACGGCGGCGCGGCGGATCGCACCGAGCAGCTCCGCCACCTCGCGCGCGGTCGGCGGGAGCCGCAGGCCCACGGTTTCATCGGCCTCGGCCCGGGCGCGCAGCCTGACCGTGGCCTCGACCACGACGCCGATCGTGCCCCAGGCGCCCACTGCCAACCGGACCAGGTCGAAGCCGGCGACATTCTTGACCACGCGACCGCCGCCTCGGATGAGCTTCCCGTCGCCCGAGACGAAGGCGAGGCCCAGCGCCACATCGCGGGGGGACCCGATGCTGGACGCGAGCGGCCCTGCCGACGCCGTCGCGAGCGTGGCCCCCAGCGTCCCGAGCGGCGGCCCGAACGGATCCAGCGGGAGCCACTGCCGGTGAGCGCGGGTGGCTGCGTCGATCTCGGCCAGTGTGGTACCGGCCCGCGCCGTGAGCGTGAGGTCGCCTGGCACGTACTCGGTGATACCGCTCAGCGGCAACACGTCGATGCCGGTCTTCGCGGCCACCGGCCGGCCCGCCTCCAGCCAGGTGCCGCCGCCGACGATGCGAAGCGGCGTCCGGGCGGCGTGCGCAGCACGGACGATCTCCACGACGTCGGTTTCGTTCGCCGCAATGTCCACGCGCGAGAGCCCGGTCGGCAGCCGGTCCACCAGCCTGCCCGTCACGTGGCCGCGACCGCCCGTGTGGCCGGCACTCCCGCCCACTCGCGACAGGAGCGCACCGGAACGACCTTGCCCGGATTGGCACGGCGGTCCGGGTCGAAGGCATCGCGCAAACGGCACATGGCATCGAGCGAGTCGTCGGAGAAGATCAGCGGCATGTAATCCAGCTTGTCGAGTCCCACGCCGTGCTCGCCGGTCACGCTCCCGCCAGCCGCCACGCAAGCGCGCATGATATCCCGCATCGCGGCGTGAACGCGCTCCCGCTCGTCGCGGTCGTGTCCATCGTAGGCGATGTTCGGGTGGAGGTTTCCGTCGCCCGCGTGGAATACGTTGCAGACGTTCACGTGGTACGCGGCCGCGATGCGCCCCACTTCGGCGAGCACGGCCGGCAGTCTGGTGCGGGGTACGACCGCGTCCTGCACGACCAGGTGCGACGAAACGCGTCCCATTGCGCCGAACGCCTTCTTGCGGCCCTGCCACAGCCTGGCACGGACGGCCTCGTCGCGTGCGGTGACGATCGAGCGGCATCCGCCCTGGCGACAGATCTCCTCCACGCGATCGACGTCCTGCTCGAGGCCGGCGGCGAGGCCATCGATCTCGATCAGGAGCACGGCGGCGGCATCGACGGGGTACCCCGCGGCGTAGATGGACGCCTCGACGGCACGGATCGTCGGGCCATCCATCATCTCCAGAGCGGCGGGCACGATGCCCTCGGCGATGATCGCCGAGACCACCAGGGCGGCGGCGTCGATGGAGCCGAAATCGGCGAGCATGGTGCACACGGCCTGCGGCAACGGTGTGAGGCGCACGGTGACGTCCAGGGCGACACCGAAGCAGCCTTCCGAGCCGACGAACGCGCCGCGGAGGTCGTAGCCTTCCACTTCACCGTCGGCGCTGCCTAACGCCACGACCGCGCCGTCGGGGAGCACCGCCGTGAGCGCGATCACATGATTGACGGTCGTGCCGTACTTCAGGCAATGGGGACCACCCGCGTTTTCGGCGACATTCCCGCCGATCGTGCAGGCTGCCTGACTGGAGGGGTCGGGGGCGTAGTACAGGCCGAACGGGGCGACCGCCCGCGACAGCGCCACGTTCACCACGCCCGGCTCCACCAGAGCCCGACGGTTCGCGGCATCGATGTCGAGAATGCGGGTGAGCCGGTTCATGCCCAACAGTACGACGTCGTCCGCGAGCGCCCCACCGGACAATCCTGTGCCGGCCCCACGCGGCACGAAGGGGACGCGCTCGGCGGCCAGCAGCCTGACGACGTCGACGGCTTCGTCCCGCGCACCCGGAAACACGGCGAGCGACGGGCGCTTGCGATACCCTGGCAGTCCGTCGGCCGAATACACCAGGAGCTCCGCCGGACGTTCCAGGACGTGCCTGTCCCCGACGATCGCCGCAAGACGCGCCGCCAGCCCGGACGGTGCCGTCATTTCGGGTGCCGCGGTCGCGGCCCATTGCCGTTTCCGCCAGCCCGCTCATGCACGTCGGCGCGCTCATCCATGCTGTCGGCGACTGCGTCGAGGAGTTCGACCAGGTGGCGCAGGCGGTGCGACGGCGACCGTGACGCGAGCAGCGCCTGTTTGGCTGCCAACTCGAGATCGAGGTACTGCGCGACCACGAACGAGACGTCCGCTGCTTCCTCGGGGAGCTCGGGTGGTGGTGACTGATCGTTGGCGAGGGAGCGAGCAGACCGGCCGACCCGGGTGAACAACGCGCGAAGGTGTTCCGCCTCCGTCTTCAGCAGGAGGGGCGGTTCGGGGTCGTCATCGATGGTTGCCACTTCTCCAACGTGGTAGGGCGCCGCATCGGGCACGAATCGTTCGAGCGTGAAGCGATGTGTTCCGTTGACCACGAGGTTGGACCGCCCATCGGGAAGGGGCGCGACCTGCTCGATCAGCGCGATGCAGCCTACGGTGCCGATCGGGATGTCGCGCTCGTCGACGTTCTCCTGAAGACAGACGACGCCGAACCGGCGGTCTCGGGTCAGGCAGTCTGCGAGCATTCGGCGGTAGCGTGGTTCGAAGATGTGCAGCGGGAGCGATTCCCGCGGGAACAGAACGAGTGGGAGCGGAAAAATGGGAAGAAGACGAACGCTCACTCGGGGAAGGTAATTCGTTCTCTTTCGACGCGCGGCCAGAAAGACGCACACGCGACCGATCGGGGTGGGCGGCAGGCATGGGATCCGCTGATCATGACGAATCCCGCACGACTCCGGGCGCGCACCCCTGACGAGTCAGCCTCGCGGACTCCTCAACGGCGCGGGGCCCCGGAAGCGCTCCGGGGCCCCGTGGGTACGTCGCGGGCTGGCGACGGCGGTCAGGCGGCGGTCCAGAAGCTCGCCAGGGCGCGGCCGTCGGGTGATTCGCGGAGTTTCTCGAAGGCGCGCTCGCGAATCTGCCGGATCCGCTCCCGCGTGACGCCCATGAGCGCGCCGATGCGTTCCAGTGTCATGGCCTCCGACCCTTCCTCGAGCCCGTAGTAGAGGTAGAGGATCCGGCGCTCCCGCGGAGTGAGGTACTTGGCGAAGACCCGGTCGATGAACTCGCGCATCAGCCGGCCGTCAGTCCGCTCCTCGATCTCGGTGCCATCGACGCCGGAGAACCGCTCGCCTAACGTGGCGGCGTCGCGATCGCTGCGGTCGATGGGAGCATCGAGGGAGACTTCGGTCGAGGTCATCTGCCGCGCCGAGCGGACGTTCTCAACTGTGTCCTCGAGCAGCCGGCTGATTTCGTGATCGGTGGGATCGCGCTTCAGCACCTGGGAGAGGATCGTCTCGGCGCGCGACAGCCGGATCAGCTGCGAATTCTGGTTGAGCGGGATGCGCACCGAGCGCGTCTGCTCGGCCAGCGCCTTGAGGACCGCCTGTCGCACCCACCACACGGCGTACGAAATGAACTTCACGCCCTGATCCGGATCGAACTTCCGCACCGCCTTCAGCAGGCCTTCGTTCCCGATGGCGACGAGCTCGCTGAGATCGAGTCCGTGCCCCTGGTACTTCTTCACGTACGAGATCACGAATCGCAGGTTCGCCGTGACCAGCCGCTCGGCGGCTTTCTCGTCGCCTTTCTGGGCGCGACGCGCCAGGCGGCGTTCCTCTTCCGGATCGGTGATGAGGGGGAGCTTCTGGATGTCGTGCAGGTATTGATCGAAAGCTGTGGAGGGGGAGGAACGAACGAACCCTTTGGCCCGGCTCTCGGTCACTTGCTGCATACGCGCCCCTTACCCGTTAGGGAGTTCGGCGAGTTCTCCTCGCGACAGGGTCCTGCAGAGTGGGCGCGCACGATACAAACGCGTTCCGTAACCGTCAACAGCCATTTTCTGTGCCAGCGAGGCGTGGTTCGACGCCTTTCTGGCATATCCTGAATTGTCAACAACTTGCGGCCACGCCGAACGAAATGTGATCTGTTTGCTCGGCTTTCATGACTCCGCGCGTTCGACGTCGCGCGACTGGCGCAGTCGGCGCCGGATCACTAGCGATGCCGCGGCGAGTGCCAGGACCGAGAGCCCGAGGACAGCCCACCAGACGACGCCGAGCAACACCGCCGCGAAAGCCACGAGCACGACAATCAGCAGGAGCGCGATCAGGAGCGCCGCGAGACTCGACACCGGACGGTCTCTCAACTCGTCAGGCGGCCGGCTTCGCCGGTCGCGCTGGCTCGTCAGGCGCGGCCATCCCGGCCAGCACCGATCGCACGTCGTCTTCGGCGACGAACGTGCTCCAACCGCCCGCGTCGCTTCCGGCCGGCCGACCGACAGCCGCCAGCAGCGCGAAGGCGATTCGTCCCTGACGCATCTTCTTGTCCACCCGCATGGCGCGCACCAGGACGTCGACGGCGAGCTCCGAGGGGAGCTGCACCGGCAGTCCCGCGCCGGCCAGGGCGGATTCGAGCAGCCGCGCGGTCCCGGGTTCCGCCCAGCCGCCCTGCTCGGCGATGCGCGACTCGGCCACCAGACCGATGGCCACCGCCTCGCCGTGCAGGATGCGGTATTCGCTTGCGGACTCCACGGCGTGCGCCACCGTGTGTCCGGCGTTCAGGATCTGCCGTTCGCCCGACTCCCGCTCGTCGCGCGAGACGATCCCGCCCTTGATCGCGACACTCCGGGCCAGCAGCGCGGAGGCGTCCTCGGTGCTCCACGGTGGGGCGGTGCCGCGGGTGATTGCGTCGTGCACGCGGCATCCGAAGGCCGCCGCTTCCCGGAAGAAGGCCGCATCGGCGATGGCCCCGTGCTTGATGACTTCGGCCAGGCCGGCCCGCATGTGCGCCGCCGGGAGCGTGGACAGCACCAGCGGGTCGATCAGGACCGCCGCCGGCTGATGGAACGCGCCGACGAGGTTCTTTCCGGCCGGTGCGTCGACTCCGGTCTTGCCCCCAATGGCGGCATCGACCATCGCCAGCAGCGAGGTCGGGATCTGGACCACCGGTACACCGCGCATGAACGTGGCCGCCACGAAACCCGCCAGGTCGCCCACCACCCCTCCGCCTAACGCGACGACGGTCGTGTCCCGGCGGCATCCGGCGTCCAGCATCCAGTCGGTGAGGGCGGCCCACGTCTGGCGGGTCTTCCGTGCCTCACCCGGCTCCACTGCGCGCGCAACGACCTGCGCACCGGGCACCTGCTGGAGCGAACGTCGGACCGGCGTCAGCCAGTTCGCCGCCACGTGGTCATCGGTGATGACGGCGTACATGTGAGCCGGGGCTGCCGCGTGCACGATCGGTCCGGCCTCGGCGACGAGGCCCGGAACCACCCGCGCCATGTAGCCGAGGATGGGGATGTCAGGCACGTCGCCTCCGCCGAACGATGCGCAGGGCGGGCGCACAGTCCCTGCGCCGGCCCGCGCCGACGCCAGTCACCAGGTCACCTCGGCCGCTCCGGCCCGACGATTCGCGACGCGCGCCAGCATGAACAGCAGGTCGGAGAGGCGGTTCAGGTACCGCACGACCAGTTCCGGCACATCGGTGTCCCGTCGGAGGGTCACCACCCGCCGTTCGGCGCGCCGGCAGACGGTCCGGGCCACGTGCAGCGCGGCCGCCTTGGGAGTGCCACCCGGCAGGATGAAGCTGCGCAATGGGTCGAGCTCTTTTTCGCATTCGTCGATGGCGTGCTCGAGTTCCGCGATGCGAGCGTCGTCAATGCGCGCCTTGTCGAGGTGCTCAGCCATCTTCGCGCGATCAGGGGTGGCCAGCAGCGCGCCGATGCTGAACAGGTCGCGTTGCGCGCGCACCACGATTTCATCGATCCTGGGCATCGGCTCGGTGGCGCGCGCGGTGCCGAGAATGGCGTTGAGCTCATCGACGTCGCCGTATGCTTCCACGCGAGGATGGTCCTTGTCCACGCGGCCGCCGCCGAACAGTCCGGTGTCGCCACGATCGCCGGTTCTGGTATAGATCTTCATTGCGCTAAGGATACGAGCGAGACCGGGGGGCAGCGAGCGGCACGCGATGGGCGTTGGGTCAACCCAACGCCACGCGGTGCGCCAGCGCGACTGCGACTCCACGCGGCGCTATCTTGCTACGATGATTCACGATCCGGTCGACATCACGATTCTCGGCGGCGGGCCGACTGGACTCTTCGGTCTGTTCTACGCGGGGATGCGGGGCGTGGCCGCGCAAATCCTCGACGCGCTGCCGCAGGCCGGCGGCCAGCTCACGGCGCTCTATCCCGAGAAGTACATCTTCGACGTTGGCGGGTTTCCGAAGGTCCTGGCCAAGGACTTCGTAAAGCTGCTCGAAGAGCAAGCGCTCCAGTTTCGCGGCGCCGCTCACCTGAATCAGCGGGTGACGGGCCTGGTGGAGGGAGACGGGGGATTCGAGTTGCGGACCGCCGACGCGCGCTTCCCGACCCGCGCGATTGTGATAGCCGCCGGCATCGGCGCATTTTCTCCGAGGCGCCTACCGCAGACCGCGGCGCATCCCTGGTATGGCCGCGGGATCTTCGACGTGGTCACCGATCCGGAGCGCTTTCGCGGGCAGCGCGTGGTGATCATCGGTGGTGGCGACACGGCGTTCGACTGGGCGCATCAGCTGCTGGATCGCGCGGCGTCGGTGACGCTCGTCCATCGCAGCGACCGGTTCCGGGCGCATGCGGCCACGGTGAACGAGATCCAGCGCGCGGCCGCTGCGGGACGCGCCGCGGTCCTGACGTTCCACGAGTTGCACGAGGTGGTGAGCGACAACGGCATGCTGACGGGCGTGACCGTGCGTGCGACGAAGAGCAAGGAAGTGACTACGCTGCCGTGCGACGTGGTGCTGCCGATGCTCGGATATGTGAGCGATCTGGGGGCCATCGCGGAATGGGGCCTGACGCTCGAGAAAGACGAGATCCTGGTGAACAGCAGGATGGAGACGGGGCGCGCGGGGATCTATGCGGCCGGAGACGTGGCGACATATCCGGGAAAGCTGAAGCTGATTGCCACGGGATTTGGCGAGGTCGCCACGGCGGTGAATCAGGCCGTGCACTGGATCTATCCGGAGAAGAAGGTGAATCCGGGCCACAGTTCGAACATGGCGATTTTCGGTCAGGCGGAAGACTAGAGGCCGGGAGGGAAGAGTCCGACGGTCAGGGGCCGTTGTCGTGCGCCCGCCGGGCGATCTTTCGCAGATTGTCCGCGGCCACCTCGCCTAACGACATGTCGAGGGCGCCCGCGGTGGCGGCCAGGCACCAGAGGGCATCACCCAGTTCCTCGCGAACGCGGTCGCGGTCGAGGGGACGATCCTGAAAACGATGCTTGCGCACGTGCGCGAGCACTTCGCCTGCCTCCTCGGCGAGTCCGGCCGCGGCGTCGACCAGCCGTTCACTTTCGTCCAGTCGGGGATTGAGCGTGCGGCTCGCCTGGCGCTGGTACTCGTCGAGAGTCATGGTGCGATCCCGAAGGGGGTGTGGGCCGGAGGCAGCGGTGGCCTAAGTGCGCTTCAATCCGCCGCTTGACGTTGACACGAAGCGTGAAGGCCGGTGAACTTATCCAACCCCGGTTGGAGGAGTCAAAACGAACGCGCAACTTACTGTCGAATTGTGAGTTACTTGCTGCTGGCGGACGACAACGAAGAGATGCGCCTGATGTTGCGGGACCTGTTCCGCTCCCTCGGGCACGACGTCGCGCTCGTCGAGGATGGGCTGAGCGTGCTGACGGGGATTCAGGAACGCGAGCCGGACCTCGTTATCCTCGATCACGCGATGCCGGGGATGAACGGGTTCGAAGTCTGTCGCCGCATCAAGCAGAATCCCTTCACCTCGCGCATTCCGGTCCTGATGCTGACTGCGCAGAGCGCGGTCGAGAGCAAGGTGGAAGGATTCGCGGCCGGGGCCGATGACTATCTCGCCAAGCCGTTCGACCCGCGGGAGCTCCGGGCGCGGGTCCAGGCGCTGTTGCGTCTGGTGCAGCGGGAGAGCGACCGCAATCCGACCAGTGGGCTGCCGGGCGGGCGCGCAATCGATCGCGAGATCACCTCGCGAATCGACCGCCGGGAATCGTTCGCAGTGTGCTACCTGGATCTCGACTACTTCAAGCCGTTTGCCGACACCTTCGGATTCGCCATCGCTGACGAAGTGATCCGCGGACTGGGCGCCGCGATGCGCGAAAGCGCCTCGGCGGTGGGGCGGGCGGAGGAGAAGGACTTCGTGGGCCACATCGGAGGCGACGACTTCATCATTCTCACGGCGCCGGCCCGGGCCGAGGGCTTCGTGACCGAATGTGCCACACGGTGTCGCGAGGTGATCGAACAAGCCGTGGGGGAAGAGGCGCGTCGCGCGGGATCGTTCACCGGCGTCGATCGGGAGGGGCAGGTGCGGCGGTTCCCCCTGGCGCGCATCTCGGCGGCCGTACTCCTGGTGCATCCGGAGGCGTGGGTGAACCTGGCCCATCTGGGCATGCGAGCCGCCGATGTGAAGCGGCGGGCCAAGCAGCGTGGTCCGGGCACGATGCTCGTCGAGATCGCCTGACGTGACCAGATGGTGGCGGCTCGCGGCGGGCGCGGCCCTGTTCGTCGCGATTCGGCCGGTGGTGGCACAGGAGGTGACGTGTGACCCCGGTGACCGCGAAGTGCGACAGGTGCTGTTCACCGGTAATCAGACGTTCCGCGACGATGAACTGGCCAATCGCATCCTGACGACGCAGGACTCCTGGGCGCGGCGACATCTGCACATCATCGGGCAGCGCTATTGCCTCGATTCCCTGGCGGTACGGCAGGACTCTCTGCGGCTGATCGTGTTCTATCGCCAGCACGGATTCTCCGATGTCGCGGTGGGATCGAGCATCGCCCTGCAGGGCGACGATGCAGCACAGGTCCGATTCACGATCGCCGAAGGGCGCCCCACGGTGGTGGACAGTCTGACGATCGCGGGGCTCGACAGCCTTCCCGAGCGGAGCCGTGTGTTGCGCGGGCTCCCGCTGAACAAAGGAGACCGCTTCGACCAGTTGGTGGTGTCGTCGATGCGCGACACGCTCGTACGGCGGCTGCGGGACCGCGGCTATCCGATCGCCGACGTGCTGCGGGACTTCGACACCGACACGGCGCAACATACCGCGCGGGTTGCTTTCCAGGTCATGCCCGGCCCCCGCATGCGGATCGGTGCAATTGCCATCCACGTTGAGCGCCTGCACGCACCGGGCAGCGGACCCCGCGACAGCGTCCACACCACCCTCAAGCCGGAGGCCGTGCGGGCGGTGCTGGGTGTGCGCGAGGGGCAGTTGTACAACGAGAGCAACCTGGAGACGGTCCAGCGCGGACTGTACCTCAGCCAGGCGTTTCAGAACGTGGGCATTCAGATCGACTCGGGGAGCCTCACGGATCCGGCCGACTCCCTTGTCTCGATCGACGTGCGACTGCTCGAGGCGGACCTCCACGCGGCGCGCGTCTCGATCGGATGGGGGAGCCTGGATTGTCTCCGCACGCAGGGGTCATTCTCGAACTATGCGCTGCTTGGCCGGCTGCGTCGGCTGGATCTCAACGGCCGCGTGTCCAAGTTCGGGCTCTGTACCAGCACGGTGCGTGGCGATCCGCTCAGCGACACACTCAACTACTACGCCGCCACAACGATTTCGCAGGCGGCGCTGTTCCGTCTTCCGTACGTGCCGTCACTCACCGTGTACAGTGAGCGTCGTTCGGAATTCGAGGCGTTTCTGCGCGACACGCCGTTCGGTCTCATTGGATCGCTCACGCAGGACGCCAACGGCACGTTTCCGAAGATCTACTCGTACCAGCTCGAGTACGGCCGGACGGTGGCCCAGGCCGCGTTCTTCTGCGGCGTGTTCAACGTGTGCGAGGACGCGGCGCGCGAACGGCTGGAACGGCAGACGCGTTCCGCGGTACTCGGCTGGACCGGAACCAGAAATGAATCCAACAGCATCGTGAGCCCAACCCGTGGCTCGGTCATGCGGCTCGAAGTTCGACACTCCTCGAGCCTCGTTGGCTCGTCGCCTGACGTCGCGTTCAATCGCCTGGTGGTGGACGCGTCGCTGTATCGGCCGGCGCTCGGTGGCGCGCTGGCGCTGCGCTTCCGATACGGGGTCGTCCTCGGACAGCGCCTCAGCTTCTCAGGAAGTCCCACCTTCGTCCCACTCGAACAGCGCCTCTACGGTGGAGGCCCCACCACGGTGCGGGGCTACCGACAGAACGAATTGGGCCCCTCCATCTACATTCCCGAGAAGATCGATACGATCCCCATTCCCGGAAACGACACGCTGGTGTTCATGCAGGCGGTTCCGGACAAGACCAGTCAGCTGGTGGTGCCCACCGGGGGCGACAACGCCGTTGTGGCCAACGTAGAGCTGCGGCTTCCCAGTTTCGTTCTGCCCGACGTATTGCAGCTCGCGATGTTCGTGGATGGTGGCCAGGTGTGGAACCGCGGACGGAAGGGGACCGGCATCAGTTTCCAGAAGTTCCGGGTAACACCGGGAGTCGGCGCTCGATACTTCTCGTCGATCGGGCCGTTGCGCGTGGACGTGGGCTACAATCCCTATGCGCGACCCAGCGGTCCGGCCTACTACAATCCCCTCGCGACCGGGTCCTACTCCACCAGCGGCGACGTGCGACTCATCTGCGTCAGTCCGGGGAATACGCTGCGGGTTCGCCTCGGCGACGAGACCACGCCGCCGCGACAAATCGATCAGACTGACTGTCCGGCCACCTACGCTCCGGCGACCAAGACGAGCTTCCTCAGTCGCCTGACGTTCCAGTTTTCCATTGGCCAGCCCTTCTGAGCCGTGATTCGACGCCGGACCGTCGTGCTCGCGTCAGCGGGGAGCCTGCTTGGCCTGTTCGCGCTCCTGATCGTGGCGCTGGCAGTTCTCACGCGCACCGACTTCGGCCGCGCGCGCATCCGCGCGCTCGTGATGCGCGAAATCCGCGGGGCAGTCCACGGCACCGTGTATCTCGGGTCGATGCACGGCACGCTGCTCACCAGCGTGATCATCGATTCGGCGGAGATCCGGGGCACCGACGACTCGCTGTTCGTGCGTACCGGCCAGATCGCCGTGGACTTCGACGCCCGCGACCTGCTCGACAAGCGAATCGTGCTGACGCGGGTCACGCTGGCCAATCCCACCGTCCGCATCTGGATCGATTCGAGCGGCAATTCGAACTTCCGGAAGATCTTCCCATCCGGCCAATCGACGCTGCCGCAGCCGGCCGGCCGTTGGGGCGACTACATCGCCCTGCACAACGTGCGCCTGACGAATCTGACCGTGCAGGTCACGGAGCCGTGGCAACCCGACGACTCCCTGCATGGCGCCCGGCGCGACAGCGCCGTTGCCTACAGCCTGAAGCGCACGGACAAGGAGATTCGCCGCGTCCCGGGCGGCTTCGTGAAGGTCATGCACTGGGTGAACGCCGGCTTGACTGTCGACTCGGCTCGGCTGGACGATCGGGGACCAGGAGGCCGCGCGATCCACATCGCCTCCCTCAACGCGAACGAGTCGGACCCACCGTTCCGTTTCAGAAACGTGCGCGGCACGGTGCTGCTGAAGTCCGATTCCCTGTGGCTCGATCTGCCCCATTTCGACCTGCCTGGATCCGCCGGCAACGCCAAGGGCAAGCTGTGGTGGGGAGGCGGAGTGCCCGTACGATACGACGTCACGGTCGTGGGGGACTCGGTCACGCTCGGTGACGTGGCGTGGGTCTACCCGACCCTGCCCAAGGAGGGCCGCGGCCGGATGACGCTGCTGATGCGGAGTCAGAAGGACCCCGCAGTGGTGGACTACGTGCTGCGCAACATGGACGTACGAACCACGGCATCCCGCCTGCGGGGCACCATGACGTTCGGTGTGGGCGCTCCGATCACGATTCTGAAGGACGTGAACATCAACGCCGATCCGGTCGATTTTCGCCTTATCGAGGCGCTCAGCGGTGAGCCCCTGCCATACCCGTTTCGCGGCACACTCACAGGAACGGTAAGAGGGGCCGGCGGCCCGCTGAACCGGTTTCGCGTCGATTCGGCCGACATCATCTACCGGGACGAGAACGTTCCGGGCGCGGTGACCTACGCGCGCGGCAACGGACTGCTGAACATCCTCAAGCCGTCGGAGACCGTCTTCCTGGGCTTTCATCTGGCGCTCTCCCAGCTCGACCTGCGCACGCTCCAGTACCTGAACACGGGCTTTCCGCGTCTGGACGGCCTCGTCAGCGGGCAGGCCACGCTCGACTCCTCGCTCCTCGACCTGCGCTTCCGCGATGCCAACATCACGCACACCTACGGCGCTGCCCCACCGTCGCACCTGACGGGGGCGGGGCGCGTGACGTTCGGCGATACGCTCCATTACGATCTGGCACTCAACGTGGCGCCGCTCTCGTTCGCGAGCTTCGCCCCAGCCTACAAGACCTCGCACATTCCGCTGACCGGAGAATACGAGGGTCCCATCAGGATCGAGGGGTCGCTGCCCGACTTCTCGCTCAACACGGAGCTGCGTGGAACGGCGGGCATGTTGGCCTATGACGGACGGGTGGACGCCGACTCCGTGGGTGGGTACGGGTTCGACGGGACCCTGCGCGTGGCAGGGCTCAACCTGCGAACGCTGCTTGATACGGCGGTGACGCCGAACACGGTTCTGACGGGGAGCGCCACGATCCGCCTGTCGGGCGATTCGCTGACAACGTTGACGGGGTCGGCGACCATCGAGATGGAACGGTCGCTTTTCGACAGCATTCGCGTGTTCCCCACCTCCCGGGCGCGGCTGCGCTTCGCAAACCGGAAGGTGTTCGTCGACACGCTGTTCGCGGAGACGGTCGCAGCCACGCTGGCCGCCTCGGGCGCGCTCGGACTCGACCGGACCATGGGGGACTCTCTGCAGTTCACCATCAACGCTGATTCGCTGGGGGGCTTCCGGCGCCTGCTGGGCGCGATGCCCCCTGCCGGCGGCGCCCCACCGGCGGCCGTGGCCGACTCGCTCCGGGGGATCGTTTCCGGTCAGGGCTTTCTCAAGGGTTCCATCGATTCCCTGGGGGTGCTGGCCACGATCGACGCGGCGGGCGTGTCGGCGATGGGAGTGGCCGCTCGCGACGTGCGTGCCGGCGTGGAGCTGCGCAACCTCACTACCTCACCTGTGGGGAGCCTGGACGTGTCGGGCGAGGCAATGAACGTGTCGGGAGTCGCGCTCAGGGACGCGGGAATCACCGTGCACTTCGCCGATTCGCTGAGCGGTGACTTCTCGTTGCTGGCCAACGCGGCCAACGGGACGTCTGTGGCGTCGGCGGGAGATCTGGCCTTCGCCAGCGACACTACCACGGTACGGATCCGGTCGCTGGACGTGACGATGCTGGACCACGGCTTCACCCTCGCCCGGCCGGCCAGTGTGCGCGTCGAGCGGCACCACATTGTGATCGACACGCTCGTACTGGAGAGTCAGAAAGCGGAACGAATCACGCTGGCGGGGAGCCTCCCTGATTCGGGCGACATGCTGGCGGTGCTGCGCGTGGATTCGATACATCTGCGAGACCTGGCCGATCTCATGCAGGCGCGCGTTCCGCTTGGTGGCACGCTGACCGGGGAGGTGGACCTGACGGGTACGCGCCAGGCACCGGAGCTGCAGCTCGCGGCTCGCGTGCAAGGCGCCGAGGTGGGCGACGTGAAGCTCCCGCGCGTCAGCGTGAACGGGCACTATCAGGACGAACGGCTCCTGGGAGGTGTCCTGCTCGCCGAACAGGACACGGTGGTGGCCGAGGTCGCCTACAATCTCCCCATCGACCGCCGCGGCCGGATGCGAGACGACACTCTCCGAGTAAGGGTTGCCTCGCGCGACGTGGACCTGCGGTTGCTCGAGAGCTTTACCTCCGGAGTCAGAGACGCGGTGGGCAAGTTCACGGCGAACCTGGACGTAACCGGGAAAGGCGACTCGACGGCACTCAGCGGCCTCGTGACGGTGACCGAAGGAGCGCTCACGCTTCCCAGGGCGGGCGTCCGCCTCCGCGACATCAACGCGGTGGTGCGTGCGGCCCAGGACACGGTGCGTGTCGAGCGCTTTTCCATCGTAAGCGGTGACTCGCCGTCGAACATGTTCCGCGTCGCCGGCTACTTGACGGACCCACTGCACGTCGTCTCGCCGTCCGCCGGCAAGGATCCGGCGTTCGACTTGACGCTGACCGCGAACGATTTTCACGCGGTCGGTAACAAGCATCTGGCCGACCTGAACATCAGCACGCGGCCTCCGCTGCACCTGGTAGGGCACATGAGCGGATCGCAACTGACCGGCACGGTGATCGTGAATAGTGGTTCCGTGAACATGCCGGAGTCGAGCGACAAGCAGCTCATCAGTCTCTCCCGGGATGATCTGAAGAGCCTCGGACTCGACACGCTGGCGCTCGCCCGGCTGAACATCCTCCCCGAGCCACCCCCGGCGGTGCTCAAGAATCTCGCCATCTCCAACGTGGATGTGGTGATCGGCCCGGACGTGTGGCTGCGATCGGCCGGTTCGGGCGATGTGAACATCAAGCTCGGCGGGTCGGTACGCGTGACCAAGGGACGTACGGTCACCGAGAACGGCCCGCCACAACTGGGGCTGGAAGGCACCCTCCAGACCGAGCGCGGCCGATACGTACTCAACCTGGGCATCGTGCAGCGGAGCTTCGACATCGAGCAGGGACAGCTACGGTTTTTCGGGACGCCGGAGTTCAATCCCGCGCTCGATATCAGCGCGCTCTACACCGAGCGACTGGCGTCCAGCACGTACGGCGGACGCAACACCATCCGTATCCGCGTGAAGATCCAGGGCACGCTGGACAGTCCCCAACTCACGCTGGAGAGCGCGGATTCGCTGCAGCTCTCACAGTCGGACATGATCAGCTACCTGGTCTTCCGGACGCCGAGCTTCGACGTGGGCGGGGGACTGCGCCAGAACTACTCGCAGCTGTCCGCAGTGGTGCTGGGGTCGGCGGTGAACGCACTCTCGTCCCGTCTCTCGGGCGGACTGTTCGATTACGTAGAAGTGCAAACGGCGGCGGATCGGCTGCGGCTCGGAAACGCGCAGCAGGCGTCGGCCGGCGGGTACTTTTCCGGGGCGCAGCTCGGCATCGGCAAACAGCTCAACGATCGGACTTTCCTTTCTCTGACGGCCGGCGTCTGTCAATTGGGGCAGCTCAACCCGCTGTCGAGCCAGAAGCTCGATCCGGGAAGTCTGGCACAGGCGATTGGCGCGAAGGTCGAGTACCAGATCGACCCGAGCATCGGGCTGGGTGTGTCGGCCAGCGTCGAGCCGTCTCTGAGTGCGTTGTTGTGCAGCCAGGGCATCGAGCGGGGATTCTCGACCTCGGTGCGCCAGTTGGGATTCGACCTCTTCCGCGTCTTTCGCTACTGATCTCGCGCGCTCTGCTGGTGGTGAACCCGGCCTCGCGGCGCGGAGCGCGACTGCTCCGGACCGCTGAAGGCGCCTTCCGCACAGCCGGCGTGGCGTACCACGTGCTCACGACGGGGAAGCCCGGTCACGCCCTGGAATCCGTCAGGGATGCAGCGGCAGGGTGGGATGCCGTCTTCGTGCTCGGCGGAGACGGCACGGTCATGGAGGTGGTTGGAGCGCTGGCGGGGACCGGTGTCCCGGTCGGCGTCCTCCCCGGCGGTACGGGAAACCTCATCGCGGGATCGCTGGGAGTCCCCAGGCGCGTGGCACGCGCCGTGCGAGAGCTGCTTGCCGGGGAATGCCGGCGTGTAGACCTGGGCCGGTTCGAGAACGGCGTGTACTTCGCGTTTGCGGCCGGCCTTGGCATCGATGCAACGATGATCGCGTCCACCGGCGCAGGCCACAAGCGGCGGTGGGGCGTCCTGGCCTACTTCCTGACGGCGGGCACGGCTGCACTGCGGCGCCCTGAGTTCAATCTGACCGCGGTCGTGGACCGTACCGAGGTGCGCATCCCGGCGATCCTCGCCATGGTGGCGAACGCGGGATCGCTCTTTGGAGGCCGGCTGCTGCTGGGCCCCGGCATCTCGGCGCATGACGGAATGCTCGACTTGTGCGTCCTCTCCCCGAGGACCACCAGGGATGTGCTCGGCATCGCCTGGCGCGTCGTACGCAAGGATTTCCGGCCGCATCCGTGCATGCGATTTCTCAAGGGCAAGCGATTCTGTCTCGCGAGCGAACCTCCGCAAGCCGTGCAGGCCGACGGCGAACTGGTTGCGGTCACCCCGGTAGTGATCGAGGTGGCTCCGCTCGCCGGGACGTTTCTCGTGCCGCGACGGTAGGCAATCGGGGAGGCTTGACCGCAGGTGCCGGACGTGAAGACTGACCTGAGCACGGAGCGGCTCCACCGGCTGCAACAGGCGAGCGCGGCGCTGGCCCGGGCCGCCGATGCATCGGAGATCGCGCGCGAGCTGGGACGCGGCGTGTCTTCAACTGCCGGCGGCGAGGGCGTCTTCGTGGTGCAGCCCGACCTGGACCGGCTGTCGGCACGGGTGCTGTATCAGGAGTCGGGCGGAGTGGAACTTCCCACCCGCGATGTGCGGCTGGGCGACGGCGCCATCATTCGTGCGGGGCGGGGCGGGGACGCGGTGGCCCTGTCGGGGGCGGCGGCCACGCGGGCGGCCGCGGCGGACGGCGCGATCCTGCCCACGGTGCCGAAGACGACCTCGTTGCTGGTGGTTCCGGTAATGCACGGGCGCCGGCTGCTCGGACTGGTGGGCGCGCATGCCGCGTCGCCTGACGCGTTCGACGCGGAGGCGCTGGCGGCGGCGCGGACCCTGGCCACGCAGGCGGCCATGGCCCTGAGCAACGCGCAGCTGTTCGCCGAGAGCGAACGCGAGCGCCGCCAGATCGAGGCGCTGGCGGACGCGGCCCGGGCGGTGAGCGCGTCGCTGCGGATGGGCGAGGTGGTGCGCCTCATTCTTCGTCACGCCACCGGACTGTTGCGCAGCGACGGCGCGTGTGTGGGACTGCGCGAAGGAAAGTATCTGCACATCGTGGCTGCGGTGGGCATGGCGGACCTGCTTTCCGGCGTCCACATCCCGCTGGCGGGCAGCATTGCCGGACGCGCGGTGCTCGAAGGGACGACGATCATCTCCAACGACGTGTCGGGCGATCCAGGGACGTATCGTCCGGCGCTGCGGTTCGCCCCGGTGGAGAAGATGATCGTGGCGCCCCTGTCGACTTCCCGGGGAGTGCTCGGCGCGCTCATGCTCTTCAACCGGGCCGACGATTTCGGCGGCGAGGACGCGCGGGTGCTGCAGCGGCTGGCCGATCAGGTGGCGGTGGCGATTGTGAATGCGCGCCTGTTCGAGGAGCTGAGCGAGGCGTCGCGCGCCTGGACCTCGACGTTCGAAGCGATCGGGGTGGGGATGGTGATCGTGGATGATGCCGGGCGGATCGTGCGACATAATGAGCGGGCGCGCCAGCTCGCCCTTGACACCGAGCCGCGCGAACTCGCCGGCCGGACGTTCTACGAGGCGATCGTCGGCGCGATCCCATCGCCTAACGATGACCGGCCCATCGAACGCGCGCTGCGCGAGGGCACCATGGTGCGCGGCACGGTGCAGATCCCGGGGACGGGCCGGTGGCTTCACCTCACCGCCGCGCCTCACCTGGATCGCGGCGTGATCGTCACCTTCGACGAGGTACCGGAAGGGGCGGTGACGGAGCAGAGCACGACATGAAGCGCTGTTTCGACGCGCCGGCGCGCCACGTAAGATTCCGCGGTGCGCACGCATGGCGGTCGGGCCGTTCTCGGGTACTTCGTGAGGGCCATATCACCGGACATTCGGGGACCTGGTGTCCCGGACTGCAGAGGATGATCTCATGAGCAAGCTACACGAACACGACGCGATGGTTTGTCGCGCCTGCGGCAACGAGGAGCGTGCCTCCGAGGGCTATCCCTGCGACGGGTGCGGCACGTTCATCTGTCTGATGTGTTCGATGCGCGGCGTTCGCTATTGCCGGAAGTGCCAGGAGGAGGGGCTGGCGGCGACGGGTGTGACGCGGCCCGGAGCCATGTGACCGGAGTGGATTTCACGCCGCTGGGCGTGGTGGTGGGGCACGCCACGAACCCCGCCGGCGCAACGGGACTCACCGTCATCCGGCGTGAGACCGGCCATTTTCGCGGAGGATCGGCCGTGGTGGGGCGCGCCACGGCCACGCGCGAGCTTGCGGTAGCCTCGCCGGCCAACCTCACGGACCGCATCGACGCGATTCTTCTCACCGGCGGTTCGGCATACGGACTGGACGCGGCGGCCGGGGTGATGCGCTGGATGGAGGAGCGCGGGCGCGGATACCCGATTGGAGGCGGTGTCGTGCCTCTGGTGCCCACGGCGGCGATCTTCGACCTGGGCCCCCTGGGCCGATTCGATGCGCGTCCCACAGCGGACATGGCGTACCAAGCCTGCGAGGACGGCCGAGCGGCCGGGATTGCCGAGGGGAGCGTGGGTGCCGGCACCGGCGCCACGGTCGGCAAGGCGGCGGGAGTGGAACGTGCGATGAAGGGGGGCGTTGGCTGCTGGGTGGAGCGGACGGACGAGATTATTGTGGGCGCAGTGGCGGTGGTGAACGCGGTCGGCGACGTGCGGGATGCCCGGGGGCAGATTCTCGCCGGCGCCCGGGCTCCGGATGGCGGGTTCCTGGATGCGTCGCGTCTGTTGGCGCGGGGCGCTCCCCGGTTGCGCGGCGCCGAGGCGGCGTCCGCGAACACGACGCTGGCGGTGGTGGTGACGAACGCCGCGCTGTCGCGCCTGGAGGTTCAGCAGCTCGCGACGGCGAGCGCAGCGGCTCTGTATCGTCGCATCACGCCCGCGGGAACGAGCTACGACGGCGACATCGTGTTTGCGCTGTGTGCGCACGAAGGGCCGTCCGCGCCGCTGGTCCAGGTTGAAGTGTTGGCGGTGAGCGCGCTGGAGATGGCGATCGAACGCGCGGTGCGGCTGGCGGTGGGTCGCGATGGGATTCCGGGGCTCGCTGACCCGGCGGCGGCGTAGCGGCAGGCCTGGACCGACCCAACCACCCCATGCCATCGGGAGACGCGCGACTGCTTCCGAAATGCTCCCGGCGCTACGGCACCGGCGAAAGCGTGACGAAGAGAGAATCGCCCTTCGCGAGCCTCAAATGGCAGCCTCCTTGCCGCGACGAGTACGCGGCGTCAAGGATTACCACCGTGTCGCGATACCCGTCTGCTCGAAACGTGAACTGATACGCGCCTTCGTCGACGCCAAAGGCGCACCGGGGCGTACATCGCAGTTGTGAACCGTCGACGGTTACCCCGTCCCAACCCTCCGGTCCCCGAACCAGATGGGGCAATTGAGAAATTGGCCACGGACTGCCTTTGAACATGATGTTGGCAATTCGTATCTCGCCCAGGGCGGTCTGCGTAACCGCGTTCCTCGCACCGGTTATTGTGATCAACGGATCCACGAAGACGATATCGGGCGCGCACAGGGGGTGTTCGGGCTGACAAGCGCTCATCAGGATCAGGCCGCATGCGAAAGTCACGACCGCCACGCTACAGCGAGGGCAGGCCCTGTGCACGAGTGGCTTCTGCGAGGCATAGCCGGAAGAGCCTGCACTCGCATTTTGCCCCCGGCCTGACGAAGAGCAAAGCCTTCGAGGGGTCCTCATGGAGCCTTCGTGCCGGACTGACCGGCCGGATCGACTGCACCGAAGGGCCGTCGCACCCAGCGCGCTCGCCTAGAAGACATCGCAAGCACCCCCCGGCGCCTCTGCGGACACGGTAATCGACCGAGAGGTGTTCCCGTTCGAGAATCCAGTCTCCGACACGGTAAGCGCGAGTGTGAAGTCGGAGGTTTCCCGTGGACACGTAAAGGTCGGGAGAATTGGATCCCACCGAGGAACCGTTTTTCGTCCAAGCGTAGTCGTTGTTCCCGTTGCCGCCCGACACGGTGGCGCTGAAGCAGCACTGCGAGTAATTGGGAGGAACGGTGCTGGACCCGAGGATCGTGACGCTGAGGGCCGGAGGCGGAGGCGATGGCAACGTCATGTTGGAGAACAGTATCAGGTTGGCAACCGAGTGCCCATCGCCGACGGTTACCGGCGAAGCGTTGCTGAGCAGCCAGTTCTTGAGGTCAGTGCGACTCATGCCGTGGTAGCCTTGCAGAAGGGTCGCGGCGACACCAGCGGCCATTGGGGTGGCGAAGGAAGTGCCGCTCCAGTAGCCGGAGTCCGAATTGCTGCCACTCCCCGCGAGAAGCATGTCGACGGCGGGTCCCATAAGTCCAACCGTCGATCCATACGAACTGAACGATGCTCGGGTGTCGGAAGGGTCAACTCCGCCCACTACGACAGATCCCGAAGCGCGATTGGAGCGGTCGTTGAAAGCGTCTTCATTCCAGTTGCCTGCCGCCTTGAAAACCAGAATGCCCTGGTCCAACACGTCGTCGATTGCGTCGCGAACACCAAAACTGCCGGCGTCCGCCGAATCGCCCTTCGCGATGCTGACGTTGACGACGGCGGGAAACTGTGCGTTGGACGCGATCCACTCGAGGCCATCGATCACGTCGTCCTCCGCCATGTCTCCCCCCGTGTTTGCAACTCGTACCGGGTGAATTATCGCGCTCTTGGCGATACCGTACGTGCTCCCAGCGGCCGCCGACGCTACGGCTGTACCGTGGCCAATGGGGTCTATCGTCTGGCTACAGGAAACGTGGTACTGAAAGACGCCGAGGATGTAGTACGAAACGATGCACGTGCCATTTCCGATGCGGCCGGTGAACTCGCTGTGCCCACCCCTTACGCCTGTGTCCACGACGTAGACATGCACACTGTCGCCATCGTTGGTATAGCTGAAACTCGCGTCGTACGAATAGCTGCCATGGTGGTCAGTGCGATCGAGCGCCCACAGAGGGCCCGCCTGCCCTCCTGACGGAAGGGACTGGGAGCCAGTTACAGCCATCCAGCGAAGGGGCTCGACCGAGAGGACGCCTGGACTCGACCTGAGAAGCTCTGCTGCCTGGGCCGAGATATTGTGAAGAGAAAAGCCTCGGACACGCCGACCCCATGCTCCACCCAGTACGCCATTCGTCAAGCGAACAAGATCACCTGCTCGCACGGTGACATCCGGAAACTTCGGGTCCAAGTCGAACCATGTAGGACCCTGCAATCGTTCCTGGGGACGTTGCTTCCGCCAGGCTGGTCGATGCGACGGTGTTCCGGGGCGCTATCGGACTCTCGCTGACGTCCGCGCATGCCAGCGCGACGAGCGCGAGTGCGGGGAGCATGCTTCGGCGTGCCCATGGGACGCGCCAGGGGGCGTCGCCGGAATGCGGCCCTACCCAGGTCACGTCAATCGTCCGCGGCTCGGTTCCTGGCATTGGTTGGGCGGCCGGGCGCGAAGTGACATTTGCAGCGGTCGGACCCGATGGGCCTGAACCTTCTGCGTTGGGAACGGCCAGATGACGCGGGCCAAGGTCGCTATGATTGATCAGCTGCATGAGAGTTCCCCCGAGATGATGCAGGAAGCCGCGTGTCAGAGGTCCGTGTGCCGACCTCTCTTCTTGACCGCCCCTGCAGTGCTCTACGGACGCTACTGTCGGCCATCCCCTCGCTGAATGTTTGGGACCATCGCCCGTGGGAGCGCCAGCGAGAGGAACCCAAGATACGTGCGACCGCATTTCCCACACATCGACCAAATCCGGCCAACACCGGTCAGATCCAGCCAAGTCGAGCGAACTCCGTCCACTCCCCGGGGCATCTCGACTCCGCTGGTACCATGTGACGCGAGCGCCATCCCTGCGCGATGTTGCGAAGCCGGTTCGTGGCATGTAGGGGAGACATGCGGCCGACGTACTCTTGAGGCTGCGTGCACGCGCGAGCGTGGCGCTTCGCGTCCCAGGTTCCCCGCGGGACGGAGCAGCCGCTGTCGGGAGAAGCTCTTGCAATGCGCTTGCTGACGTACCTGGACGACACGGAATCGGCGCGCCTCGGCGCCGCAATTCGCGGCCCGCACGTCGCAACTGCCGCGCACACCTGGGACGAATTGGTCGCGATCCTGCACCGGCGTCCATTCGATGTTGCGGTGATTGATCCATTCCTCCGCCTGCCATCGGCCCAGGTCAACGCCACATGGCCAGTGGTGCGCGGCACCCTGACATCGATCGCCAATTTTCCCGTGGTCGTCTACTCCTCGACGAACGGTGTTCAGCGTTGCCGTGAGCTGCTCGCACGAGATATGGTACGTTTCGTCGTCGTCGGCGTAGACGATGCACGAGCCGATCTCTCGCGCCTGGTCGCAGAGGTCGCCGCCGCGAGCTTCCTTCAGGGGCTGCTGACCCAGCTGCGGGAGACGCTGGAGCGCCTGGACCCGTCCCTGCGAGAAACGCTGCGCGCACTCTTTCTCGACGCGACGGAGTGTGCGGATCCGGATGCTGTCGCCACGGCGGCAGGCCGTTCCCGGCGCACCCTCGCGCGCGAGCTCCATCGCGCCGGCTTGCGTGGTGCCCACAGGGTGCTGTGCGCGGCGCATGTGGTGCTTGCTTACCAGATGATCGCGCTTCCAGGGGAGTTCAGTGAAGTCCGTGGCACTCCTGCTGCAGGATCCCCTGGGCAGGAGACTACGATCCGAGTGTCAAAGGGTGGTCGGACAAAGCCCCGCGCGGATGAGTGCCGCACTCTCGGACAGCGAAATGTCCGAACGTGCGATCGCGTTCGCGGTGCAGCCCGAAAGTTTGCGGGTCAGGGAACCGCCCTGGCCGTTCCCGGGCTCGCCGGCGCGGCTGCGGCGTAGCAGCCGTCGGCGCCATCAGCTCAACACTGGCGCAACCGGGGGCGTAGCCTACCATTGAGGGCGCATTTCCGGACCGGAAACACGGATGTCCGGCCGCCGCTGCCCCTTTCCCTCCGCCGGCGCCGCACGCGCTGAGCGGGCACCTGCCTCTTCGCACGCTGCTCGGGCCTTATGCGACCAACCACTCTCATTCGATTCGTGGCCGCCGCTGGCGTGGCCACGTCGACTGCGCTCAGTGCGCAAACCCTCGACTCCGTCACGCTTGCCGGTTTTCGATGGCGAACCGTCGGGCCCGCCGTGTTCATGGGGCGCGTGGCCGACGTCGCCGGCATTCCATTCCCGTCCAAGACGTTCTTCGTGGCCGCCGCTGGCGGGGGCATCTGGAAGACCATGAACGGCGGTGTGACCTTCCGCCCGGTTTTCGAGAACGAACCCGTGGTAGCGATGGGCGCGCTGGCGATCGCCCCCAGCGACACGATGCAGGTGTGGGCCGGAACCGGGGAGCAGAATTCGCGCAACACCATCGAGCCGGGCGCCGGCATCTACAAGTCCACCGACGGCGGCATCACCTGGAAGCTGATGGGGCTCGAGAAGACCCAGCACATCGGCCGCATCGTGGTGCATCCCACCAATCCCAACATCGTCTACGTCGCCGCGTTAGGCGCGGCGTGGAAGGCGAATCCGGAACGGGGCCTCTACAAGACCGAAGACGGCGGCCAGACCTGGAAGCAGATCAAGTTCGTGAGTGACAAGGCGGGTTTCATCGACGTGGGCCTCGACCCCAGGAACCCCAACGTGGTCTGGGCCTCGGCCTGGCAGCGGGTGCGTGGACCATACTTCCTCACCAGCGGAGGGCCGGGTTCGGCGCTCTTCAAGTCCACTGACGGCGGCGCCAGCTGGACCGAGATCAAGGGCGGCGGATTCCCCGAGACGCAGAAGGGACGCATCAGCTTCTCCATCTTCCCCGGCAACACCGACATCGTGTACGCCGAGGTTGAAGCCGATTCGCTCCCCAACCCCAAGCCGAAGGCCGGGCAGGAGCGGCAGCAGCTCAAGACCGGCCTCTATCGCACTACCGACGGCGGGAAGACGTGGGAGAAGATGAACGACGCCGACACCCGTCCCTTCTATTACTCGCAGGTGCGGGTCGATCCGCGGAACTCCGAGCACGTCTGGTTCTCGTCCACGCCGGTGCTGTTCTCCTATGACGGTGGCAAGACGGCCCGCACGGCCGCGCAGGACGTGCACGTCGACACCCACGCCTTCTGGATCGACCCGGGTGATCCCGACCACTTCATCATCGGCAACGATGGCGGGATCGCCATCACGTTCGACGGCGGCGGGAACTTCTGGTATCCGATGAACATTCCGATCGGCCAGTTCTACGACGTGAGCTACGACTACGAGATTCCGTACAACATCTGCGGCGGGGCACAGGACAACGGTGCCTGGTGCGGGCCGAGCCGTCGCAAGAACGGTCCGATCACCAACAACTACTGGTTCACCATTTCCGGAGGCGACGGCTTCTACACGGCCCAGCATCCCAGCGAGCCGTGGATCGTGTGGGGCGAGTCGCAGGGCGGCAACGTGTCGCGACTCAACCTCCGCACCGGCGAGCGTTCAGGGCTGGTGAAGCCGAACTGGCGTCCGGAGTACCTGATGTTCGAGGACTCGCTGTACTTCGTGCGCGGCGACACCACGCGCCCGGTGACCAGGGAACAGCAGGCGCACATCACCGAGCTTCGGTCACGGCAGAAAGCCGACTCGGTGGAAGGCGAGATGCGCTTCAACTGGGAGACGCCGTACTTCCTGTCGCCGCACAATCCCGACGTGTTCTACATCGGCGGCAACCACGTGCTCAAGTCGACCCAGCGCGGCGACAACCTGTTTTCGATCTCCCCCGACCTCTCCAAGAAGCAGATGGGGAAGATCGACACGAGCATGGTCTACACGGGCGGCATCACGCGTGACGCCACCGGGGCCGAGACCTACGGCACGGTAGTGTCGCTGGCGGAATCGCCGGTGCGCGCCGGGTACCTCTACGCCGGCACCGACGACGGCAACGTATGGGTAACGAAGAGCGACGGAACCACGTGGGATCAGATTCCGGTGAGCCGGTTCGCCGGACTCGCGGCCGGAGATATCTACGTGAGCCGCATCGAACCCTCGCACTTCGACTCGCTCACGTTCTACATCTCGTTCGAGAACCATCGCAACAACGACTTCACGCCGTACGTCTACGTGACCACCGACGGCGGCAAGACGTTCACGTCGATCCGGAACGATCTGCCGACCGAGAGCCCGGCCGACTACGTGCACGTGATTCGCGAGGATCAACACAACCGCGACCTGCTGTTCCTGGGTACGTCGCGTGCCGTGTACGTGTCGCTGAACCGCGGAAAGGCGTGGCAGCGCTTCATGCCTGGTATGCCCACGGTGCCGGTGTACGACCTGCAGATTCATCCGCGCGACCGCGAACTGATCGCGGCCACGCACGGACGCAGCTTCTGGATCGTGGATATTGCTCCGCTCGAGCAGATGGCCGGCCCCGACAACGCCAAGGTCATCGCCGAGAACGTTCACCTGTTCTCGCCCGGCACCGCCTACGAGTACGGGCAAGGCGTGGCGATGGGCGAGTCGGGTAACGGCACGGCGCAGAGTTTCTGGTCGGTGTCGAGCCCGCAGTACGGTGCCGAGATCGTGTATCGCATTACGGGTGGGATGGCGGCCGCCGCTGGTCCGGCGGCAGCGCCGGCGGGTGGTCGCGGTGGCCGCGGTGGCGGGCCGCAGGTGGAGCTCGTAATCACCGACGCGAAGGGGGACACGGTGACCACGCTCAACGGACCGGCGAACCCGGGGTTGCATCGCGTGACGTGGGATTTCCGCGGACCGCCGCCGCCGCGGCCGGAGCTATCTCCATCGCAGCGGCGTGACAGCGCGAATCTCGCGCGCCGCATCGACGTCGTGTTCGACTCGGTGGAAAAGGCCGGCTCCGTCCCGAAGGCATCTCTGGATCGGATGAGGCAGACGTTGACGGGCGGTGCCGGTGCGTTCGCGGCCTTCGGACGAGGGCGCGGTGGTGGTGGGGGCGGAGGGCGGGGAGGCGGGGGGCAACCCGGCGTGTGGAATCCGCGTCCGGCTGAGGGCGGACCGGCGGGTGCGCGCGGCGGGGGCGGAGGGCGCGGTGGCGCCGGTGCCGCCGATCCATACGCCGACTTCCCGGGTGGCGCCGAAGCACTCGCGCAGCTGCTCAGTCCCGGTGGGGTGCCGAGCGGCAGAGGCGGCGGCGGCTTCGGAGGTCGCGGCAACCCACTCGGCGCGGTGTTGGCCGCGTTCACCGGTGGCGGTGGTGGGGGACGTGGTGGCGGCTTCGGTGGCGGAGGAGCGTCGGCGGTGAACACTGGCGACTACCTGGTCACGCTCAAGGCCGGCGGCAACACCTACAGGCAGCTGTTGCGGGTTGAGCGCGCGAGCGGCGGCGACGACAGTGGCTCGCCGTTCGGCCAGCGGGAGGAGGTCCGGAACCCGAAGAAGCGCTGAGCATCGGGGGGCCCCGCACCAACCACCTGAGCCACGGCCCGCCGGGATTGCTCCCGGCGGGTCGTTAGGCGGCGGTCAGCTCACCAGCGGACTCGCCGGCATCATCTGGGCGTTGGTGCGGACCTGGAGCTGCACGTCGGCACGCGGCTGGTTGTCGAGGACGATCTGCATCACGTAGGCGCCGGACTGGTCGAGTGGAAGGTCGATCGACGCAATGAGCGGAAAGTCCATTTCGGAGACGGTGGGAGGCGGCGTGGCCACCTCGATTTCGCCGATCGAGTTCCAGAGCTCGACCCCGGATGGATTGATCCACTTCAGCGTCACCGAGTGCTTGCCAATGTCGAGCCGGGAGCCCTTGAGCCGCACCACCAGGTTGGCGCGCGGGTGCACCGCGGGCAGCGTGCCCACCTGCACCGCGTCGAAGACGCCGAGCACGTTCAGCTTCCCTTCCTGAGAGAGATTGGCCGCGTCGGCGAACAGCGCAAAAGAGACATGCATGGCTGCAAGGTAGCGCCGGCCGCGGGGCTCGGCGATTGCTCCGGTCCGATCGCACGCGCGCTCGACTGCGTGAGTCGGCGGCCTGCGCAAGGACCGGGAAGCAGCTGGCTCGGGCGCCGGCAGAAACCGCGGTCGACGCTGCCGTCGAATTTGTCGGACGCCTAACTTCCAGCATGGCCACCACGGCGCAGAGCGCGCCATTGCCGGGACCCGCGGCGGGCACGCGCGTTCACCCGTGGCACACCGATGCCCTGTTGCTGCTCATGGCCCTCATCTGGGCCGTGAACTTTTCCGTGCTGAAATACGGCACGCAACTGGTCGCCCCGCTCGCCTTCAACGGCGTCCGCATCTCGGTGGCAGCCGCCCTGCAGCTGCTGATCGCGCGAGCCATGCGACTCAAGCCGATCACCCGTCGCGACGCCTGGACGCTGATTCTGCTGGGGACGCTCGGCAACGGCGTCTATCAACTCCTGTTCATCATCGGCGTCTCCCGGACCCGAGTGGCGACCACCGCACTGATCCTCGCATCGGGACCAGCGCTGGTCGCCATCCTCGGACGGCTGCTGGGCAAGGAACGCCTGCGGGCGCGCGCGTGGAGCGGCATCGCGCTCCAGCTCATGGGCGTGCTGTTCGTGGTTGCGGGAACGGCGGGAAGCACGGCGGGGACCGACAGCCTCTTCGGCGGTCTTCTGGTGCTGGGAGGTGCGGTAGCCTGGGCGTACTACTCGATTCTCGTGAAGCCGTTCTCGGAGCGCATCGCGGGGCTGCAGATCGGGGGATACACGATGCTGGGGGGAGCCATGTTGAGCGTCGTCGCGGCGGTACCGGCGATGGCGTCCACGCCGTGGCGCGTCCTGCCGCGGGGAGTGTATGGCGCGCTGCTGTATTCCAGCGCCGGAGCGCTGGTGCTCGCCTATCTGTTCTGGTATCGCGGCGTGCGGATCATCGGACCCACGCGCACATCGATGTACAGCAACCTCCAGCCGATCCTGGCCATGGCGGTGGCGTGGGCGTTCCTCCGCGAACTGCCGTCGCGCTGGCAGCTCGCCGGCGCCGCCTTCATCACCAGTGGCCTTCTGCTGGCGCGCACGTCGACCCACGAGCCGGAAGCGCCATGACTCCTCGAACGCATCCGAGGCTCGTTCTGTTCGACATCGACGGCACGCTGCTCTGGAGCGACGGGGCAGGGCGGCGCGCCATGGACGCCGCACTGCTCGCCGTCTTCGGCTCGTCGGGAAATCGCGCCTATCGCTTCGACGGCAAGACGGATCCGCAGATCGTGCGCGAGTTGATGAGGGACGAGGGACATGACGACGACGCGATCAATCGCGCCATGCCGCGCGTGATCGCGGAATACCTGTCGTACCTGGATCGCGAACTGACCGCACCGCACACGACGGTACGTCTGCTCGATGGTGTCGCCGACCTGCTCGCCGCGCTCCGCGGGCGCGGCGACTGCGTCCTGGGGCTCCTCACCGGCAACCTGGAGCACGGTGCGGCGCGAAAGCTCGCCGCGGTGGGCGTCGACGCGGCTGGTTTCACGATCTGCGCGTACGGATCGGATCACGAAGTACGCGAGGAATTGCCGGCGGTCGCGCAACGCCGCGCGCGCGAACTCCTCGGGCTCGACCTGCCCGGCGCTTCGCTGGTGATCATCGGCGACACGCCCGCCGATATCGCCTGCGGACGGGGGTTGGGTGCGCGCGCAATCGCGGTGGCCACCGGCCGCTACCGCGTGGAGGAACTGGCGATCCACCGGCCGTGGGCGGTGTTCCCCGATCTCCGCGACACCGCGGCCGTGACGCGAGCGATCTTCGATGCGTGAGATCGAGCTCAAGAGCGTGGTGCCTGACGAGGCGCCGTGCACGGAGCGGCTGCTGCGTGCCGGGGCGACTCCGATCCTCGCGGGGCGACTCGAGGATCGCCGCTTCGACACTCCGGACCGCGCGCTGCTGCGCCGGGATCTGGTACTGCGCGTCCGGGTAACGCGATGCGATGGATCCACCGCCGCCGCTCTCGACTGGAAGGGGCCGGCCAGCTACGAAGGCGGATTCAAGCGTCGCGATGAGACAAGCGTGGCGGTGGCCGATGCGGCGGCCATGACCGCCATTCTCGAGGGACTGGGGCTGGTGGTGTCGCGGGAGATCGATCGCGATATCCGGGTCTTCGCGCTCGACGGCGTGACCGTGCGCTTCGAGCGGTTCCCGCGGATGGACGCGCTGGTCGAGGTCGAAGGTGAGCCCGATGCGATCGAACGCGCCATTGCCGTCCTCGGCATTCCACGATCGCACTTCACCGCGGATCGTCTCGCGGCATTCGTCGCGCGGTATGAGTCCCGCACCGGCCAGCGTGCCGCCGTCAGCGATCGTGAGGCGCGCGGCGAGTATCGCTACTCTCGGGATGATGCCTGACGCCGGGAGCGAGTTCGCGCTGCGGCGCGTGAGCGGCACCTGGCGCGACGCGGCCCTCTCGGGCCGGGGCGTGCTGCGCCTCCGCGATCGGACGATCGAAGTCGTAACCGACGGTGGCGCGACGGCGCGCGAGGAGTACCCGGCGCTGTCGGGGGCGGTGTGGCGCAAGGGCGTCCTGACACTGCACGGGCTAGATGGCACCGTGGAACTCGAGGGAGTGCAGGCGCTCGATCGCGCCTGGGTGGCGATCGTGGCGCGTGCCTGTCCGTTGCCCGAGTTCACGCGTGGGCTTCGGGTCCTGGGCTCGCGAAGGGGCGGGGATCGCGACGCCCAGTCGCGGTTCTTCGCACCGCTGTTGCAGGCCCGGCGCCGACTGGAAGAGGAGACGGACTTCGACCGCCGCCTCGACGCCTTCCAGGCCCCGGCGCTGTCCGAGCGTCTGTCGCAGGTCATCGCGGCGCTCGCTGCCGAGCGATGTCCGGACCGCGCACCCGACCGTCGCGCCCTCGAGGCCCAACTCACGGACGCGGCTGCGGCAGTGTTCACGCGGTTGCGTGCACTCGAGGCAACAACCGCTCGTGCCCGGTCGGCGCCTGACGAGCAGGGATTCGTGGCGTGGCGCGCCTGGGTTGCCCACGTGACGGCGGTGTTTGTCGCCGCCGACCGGAGTTGGAGCGCGGCGGTGGATCTCCTGCCGCCGGTCCGTGGCACGGGCACCCGCGGACGGTGGTGGCGGCGGAGCGCCGGCCTGGCGCTCCTCGTCTCGTCAGGCGCGCTGCTGCTGGGGGGTCACCGGTGATCGGCGGCGTGGGGATCGACGCGGTGGACATCGGGCGCGTGCGCGCCCTGATCGCCCGACACGGCGGGCGCGGACTCGAACGCCTGTTCACCGAGTCCGAGCGGCAGTACTGCGACGGCAGAGCCGTTCCCGAACGACACTACGCCGTCCGGATCGCCGCCAAGGAAGCCGCGTTCAAGGCGCTGAGCGGCAGCGACGCGGCGCGGGCGATCGGGTGGCGCGAGATCGAAGTTCAGGTCGACGAGGCTGGCCGGCCATCCATTCGCTGTCATGCCCGGGCCGCGAGCCGTGCGCGGGAGATGGGTGTCGCGCGGATCTGGGTGTCGCTGACCCATGCTGACGCGGTCGCGGCCGCGGTGGTGGTGCTGGAAATCAGATGACGGAAACGCCGGGCCCGCCGGGCTCCCGGGCGTTGTTGGCCTGCGACACCGGCGAAGCGTGCCGGGTGCAGGCCTTGGCCGAGGGTGTCGGACGCGCGCTAGATTGGCGGGCGATGCCCTGGAACGCAGCACCCGCTCAGCGGCCGACGGCCGGACCCGGAAGGATGCACCGGTGGAGGCAGTCGCGCGCCGGAATGGCCCTGGTGCGCGGGTTGCCGATGTTCCTCGTCCTGGTGCGCGTGGCGGCGGCGCAGGATCGTCCGGCGAAGCGTGTCGCCTACATCGCCGGGGTGGCGGTGGAGGAATACGCCAAGGGCGTCGATTCCGCGGGCCGGCTGATCTCGGCGACCGAGTACCGGGAAGCGATCGCGTTTCTCAGGGATGCCAGGGAGTCGGCCGGGCGACTCAGCGGCAATAGGGCGGACTCGGCGCGCGCGGGTCTCGACTCGCTGTCGGCGCTGACCGCGCGGCGTGTGCCGCCGGCGGCCCTGGCGCCGTTCGTGCGGCTGATCATGGAGTCGCTGGGCGCCGAAGCGGCGCTCGACCTCCCCTCGCGGCCGGTGGATCTGGCGGCCGGGCAGCGGACCTTCGAGGCGCGTTGCGCGAGCTGCCACGGCATGCACGGTCAGGGCGACGGCCCGATGGCCCACACCACGTCCACGCCACCGCCCGCGTTAGGCAGCGCGTCGGCGATGCGCGACGTGACGCCGGCGATGATGTTCCGCATCGTGTCGGTCGGGGTTGCCGGCACCGCGATGGTGAGCTTCGCGCCCGATCTGACGCCCGATCAACGGTGGGATGTCGTTGAGTACGCGGTGTCCCTGCGGGCCCCCGCGCCGCGGGCTGAAGGGCAGGGACTGTACGTCCGGCAGTGCGCCGAGTGCCACGGCGCCGCCGGCGGGTCGAACGGCACGCTGAGCGCGGCGCTCTCGCGTCTCCCGATCGAACTGTCCTCGTTCGCCTGGCAGGCCGAGCGCAGCGACGGTCAGATCGCCGAGGTCGTGCGGCGGGGCATCGCCGGAACGGCAATGCCCCCCTCGCGCGACCTCGGCGAGGCCGACATCAGCCGGATTGTCGCGTACATCCGGACCCTGGCGCTCAACGACGTGCAGGCTCCCCCGGCAGCCGCGCAATCGTCCGAGCCGGCCCTGACCGCCCGGAAAGTCCTGGCGATACTGGACGAGGCGCTGGAAGCCGCGCGCGCGGGACGGCGCGGCGAGGCCAGTGACCGCGCGTTCGATGCCTACATCGCGTTCGAACCGCTGGAGACCCCGGCCCGCGCGCGCAATCCGGGGCTGGTCGGCTCGCTCGAGAGTCACTTCGCGGACTTCCGTGGAGCGATCAACGGCAATGACCCGCGTCAGGCAGAAGCGTCGCGAAACATCATCCAGGAGCGGCTGCCCGACATCGTCGCGCTCAACGAGCCGACCGCTGGTCGGTGGGGGGCCTTTCTCCAGTCGCTGCTGATCATTCTTCGCGAAGGCTTCGAGGCCATCCTGGTGATCGGCGCGATCGTGGCATTCCTGCTGAAGACCGGGCATCGGGAGCGGCTGAAATCGATCTGGGCCGGCGTGCTGGGCGGGCTGGGCGCGAGTCTGCTCACGGCGGTGGTGCTGGCGACCCTCCTCAGCGCCATTCCCGCCAGCCGCGAGATCATCGAAGGCATCACCATGCTGGTGGCGGTCGCCGTGTTGTTCTCGGTGAGCTACTGGCTCATCTCCAAGGTCGAAGCCGCCCGCTGGCAGCAGTTCATCCGCGACAAGGTGACCGCGGCGCTGGAACGCGGCGGCGGGAAGACGCTGGCATTCGTGGCGTTCCTGGCGGTGTATCGTGAAGGCGCGGAGACGGCCCTCTTCTACCAGGCGCTCTTTCAGGACGCCGGTGGTCACGGCCTGGCAATCGCACTCGGACTGCTCGCCGGCGCGGCCGGGCTGGTGGTGGTCTTCACCCTCTTCTATCGGTACGGCGTGCGGATCCCGCTGAGACCGTTCTTTGCGGTGACCAGCGCGCTCCTGTACTACCTGGCGTTCGTGTTCGTGGGGAAGGGCATTCACGAGCTGCAGGAGGCCAACATCGTCTCCTGGACGGTGCTGCCGGGTTGGCCCCAGGCCGAGAAGATGGGGGTCTTCGCGACCGTCGAGACGCTGCTCGCGCAGGTCGTGCTGGTGGCGCTGTTCGTGTTTGCGCTGCTCAGGACGTTCTGGCCGCGCCGGTCGGTCGCGCTGCCGATGGCTCCGGCCGACGCCGCTGCGCCTCGCGCGGTGGAACGAGCTTCCGTACTGGGACCCCGGGTGGAGCAGTTGGGCCAGCGCATGGCGCATCTGGAACGGCGCCTCGAGGAACTGGAGCAGGCCATCGAGGCCGCCGAGCGGGTGGGACCCGTCCCGTCGTCCGACCGTCGCACCTGAGCAGCCCGTCCACCCTCCGGGGTTGACGACGGCCGGGCGTCGGCGACTGGCCCCGCGGTCGCCGCCGGACCGGGCACACGCGGGAGCCTAACGAGCCTGGTGGGCCGGGAGCGGGCGGATCCCGGGTCGCGCGGGACCGGTGTTCCAGCGCCAGTACATCACCAGGGCGCCGATCACCGTCACCGCCAGCGCGATTGCCTGGGCCAGAGTCAGGGTCCCGAGAAAACGATCGTCCTTGGCGCGCAGGAATTCGACCGCGAAGCGCTCCAGGCCGGCCAGGACCGCCCACAGCCCGAAGAGCCACCCCTCCGCATGTCGGTGGTCGCGGTAGCGCCACAGGACGAGAAACATCACGAACCCGAGCGCCACTTCCAGCAGCTGCGTCGGGTAGACCGACAGCACGGTGTCGCTCGCGACCCCGGCCGGCACCGGCAGGTGAAACAGTTGTCGCATGTTCTCGGCGGTGGACGGCGGCGATCCGTTGGGGAACAGCACGGCCAGCGGGCCGTTCCATGGGCGGCCGTAGTCGTCGCCCACCGCCCAGCATCCGGTGCGCCCCACCGAGTAGCCGGCCGCGATGCAGATGCCCGCGACGTCGGCAAACCGGACGAAGGAGAGCTTCTTGTACCAGATGTACAACCAGCTTGCCAGCACTGAACCGGTGAACCCTCCCCAGAACACGAACCCTGCGCGCCCGAAGAGATCATGCCAGTTGTGCGTCACGATGCCTGCGTAGTACAGCTTGCCGCCGATCAGCGTCCCCACGATGCAGGCGATGATGAGATCGGGGATGGCCCGGGCCGAATCCGGATGGCCGCGCCGCTCCAGTACCCGCTCGGCGATGAAATTCGAGAGCACGAACGCGAGCATTACCGCGATACCGAACCCGGTGAGGGGAAGCGGACCGATGTGGATCTCGAGCGGATGGTGAATGATGGGCATGTGCCGCGACGGGTAAGGGGTTTGCGAGGGGCGCAGGCGGCGGCCAGGTGGCGGGCGCCTCGGCACCGCGTTTTCTGCTACCCGGCAGCCATCTTCCTGATGCGACGACCGGGGTGCCGGTCCTGGACCAGGCCGGGGAGCGGGAGGCTGGCATAGGCGTTCAGATCCCAGCCGTCGCGGGCGCCGGCTTCGGCGCGAAACAGGCCGGCGCGGGCGATCATCGCCGCGTTATCGGTGGCCAGCCGCGGACTCGGCGCGAACAGCTCGGCGCCTAACGAGGACAGTCGCTCGCGCATCGCGTCGGCCAGCGCACCGTTGCAGGCCACGCCGCCGCCCAGGACCACCCGTCGTCGCCCGAACCGGGCGGCCGCACGGTAGGTCTTCTCCACCAGCGTCTCGATCAGGGCGTCCTGAAAGCCGCGCGCCAGGTGCGGCCGATCGCCCTCCGGATCGGGCGACCCGCGCACCGCATGCAGCACCGCGGTCTTGAGGCCGCTGAACGATACGTCGTAGTAATCGTCGTCCCCGGGTGCCTGGCTGCGTCGGAGCATCGGGCGCGCGAAGTGGAACCGGCGCGGATCGCCGTCGCGCGCCAGGCGCTCGACCGGCCGGCCGCCGGGATAGGGCAGGCCCAGCAGCTTGGCGACCTTGTCGAACGCCTCGCCGGCGGCGTCGTCCCGCGTCGCTCCCAGCAGGCGATAGGTCCCCCACGCCGGGGCGTCGATCAGCATCGTGTGCCCGCCCGAAACGAGGAGCGCGGTGAACGGGGGAACGGCGTCGGCGTGCTCGAGCGACTGGGCGAACAGGTGGCCCTCCATGTGGTGCACCCCGATCAGTCGCTTGCCCCGCGCGAACGCCATCGCTTTCGCGAAACTCAAACCCACCAGCAGCGCTCCCACCAGTCCGGGACCGTTCGTCACCGCCACCACGTCCACGTCATCGAGCGACGCGCCGGCATCGGCGAGCGCGCGCCCGACCACCGGAACGATCGCCGTGAGATGCGCCCGCGATGCGATCTCGGGAACCACGCCGCCGAATACGCGGTGAACGTCCTGCGACAGGATCACCAGCGAACGCTGCGTCACCTCGTCGCCGCAGCCGGCCACCACCGCCGCGGAGGTCTCGTCGCACGACGTCTCCACTCCCAGCACGACGGTCATGATCCGCCGGCGGAGGGCAGTGGGATGCCGAGCAGTTGCGACACCAGCGCCTGGTTGGCGGGAGAACTCCAGTCGGAGGCCCCGGTGACCCGCTTGCGGATCATCCCGTCGCGTCCGATCAGGAAGGTGGATGGAATGCCTAACGACTGATAGGACTGCTCGATCCTGCCGGATCCCTCGCTCAGGACGTCGAAGGTGAGGCCGTAGCGCGCCACGAACGACCGCACGCGATCCTCGAACCCCGGATCGTCGGTGGCCACCGCGACCACCTTGAGGCCGTGCGGTCCGAACTGCCGGTACAGCGCCTCGATGCTCGGCATCTCGACCCGGCATGGCTCGCACCACGACGCCCACAGATTCAGCAGCACCACCTGGCCGCGATAGTCGGCCAGGCTACGGGTCTTCGGCACCGAGTCGAGCGTCTTGGCGAGGAAATCCGGAGCCGTCGAGCCCACCGTGATCATCCGCGCCGCCGCGTCGGGCGACCGCCTCATCAGTAGAATGCCGGCGACCCCTGCCAGCGCCAGAACCGTCACGACCAGGGTCCGCGCGGCCCCCAGCGCGCGTCGAGTGCCTCCCGCGCGGCGTACAGCGTCCCTCATACGGCCTCCATGCACAGTCGTCTCAGCGCCACAATCTCTCCCCCCGGATCCGGTGCCGCGAAGATGGAGTGACCAGCCACGAAGGTATCGGCGCCGGCCCGCCAGCAGCGCGCTATTGTGTCCCGCGCGATCCCGCCGTCCACCTCGAGGGCGGCACCGCTTCCCGCCTGGTCGAGCATGGCGCGGGCCCGCCGGATCTTGTCCACCGAAGCCTCGATGAAACTCTGGCCGCCGAACCCGGGATTGACCGTCATCACGAGGACCAGATCCACCATGCCCACCACCTCCTGCAGCGTCCCGACGGGGGTCGACGGATTGATGGCCACGCCGGCCCTGCACCCCAGCTCGCGGATGTGCTGGAGCTGGCGGTGGAGGTGGGGCGCCGCCTCCTGGTGCAGCGTCAGGCCGCTCGCCCCCGCCCGCGCGAAGTCGTCGAAGTACCGCTCCGGCTCCACGACCATCAGGTGGATGTCCAGGGGAAGGGGCGTGAGGCGCCGGATGGTCTCGATGACCTTCGCGCCGTACGTGAGGTTCGGTACGAACCGGCCGTCCATCACGTCAACGTGGATCCAGTCCGCACCGGCGGCCTCACACATGGCGATCTCGTCGCCCAGACGCGCGAAGTCGGCGCTCAGCACGGACGGCACGATACGAACGGTCACGAGGTCCCCGACACGAGAAGGGTGACGGCTGCTCCAGGAGCCACGGATGATCCCGCAGTCGGGGACTGCTCGAGCACCCGGCCTGCGGAACGCGTGCTGGAGGAATCGTAATGCACGGCCCCGATCGTCAACCCGAGCTGTTCGATCGTGCTGCGCGCATCGATCAGGTCGCGGCCGACCAGATCGGGCATGGTGAGCTGCGCCGGACCGGAGCTGACCACCAGATCCACTGCTGTCCCCGCCGGCACCACCTGTCCTGGCGAAGGAGTCAAGGCCAGCACCGTTCCCCGTGCCTGCGCGTCCGGACGTTCGGTGACCTGTCCCATGGTCAGTCCCGCTGCACGCAGGGCCCGGTCGGCGGCGGATCGCCCCTTGCCGACCAGCTCGGGGATGGTCGCTCGCTGCTGTCCGGCGCTCACATCGAGCGTCACCTGGTCGCCTCGCTGAGCGCGCGATCCGCCCACGGGCGTCTGGGCCAGGACGGTTGATTTGGGCGCTTCACCGCTCAGCCGCGACTCGCCTTGCGAGGCCTTGAGTCCCGCGGCGGTGAGCCGTTGCGACGCGTCCGCGTAAGGCAACCCGACCACCGCCGGAACGAGCACGGCGTCCGGCGGCCCCTCATCGGGGAAAATGACGAACGCAACAAGCAGCCATGCGACGAGGAAGCCCATCGACGCCAGGCCGAGATGAATCAGGAGGCGCCCATTCCCCGCGGCGCGTCCGGATCGCGCCATTATGCGGCCGCCCGTCGCAAACGCGCCGCGAAGGCACCGTCCACACGCTGACGCTGCGGAAGGATTCGCAGCCGTCCGACGTCGAGCAGATCGTCGGGAACCGCATCCGCGGGCGGGGGCTCGAGATTCCACCCGGTGTGATCCTCGAGGAACCCATCGATCTGGGCGTCGTTCTCCTCGGGCTCCAGGGAGCAGGTGCTGTAGACCAGCAATCCTCCCGGCTGCACGGCGTCGGCGGCCGCGCGGAGCATCGTTTGCTGCATGGCGGCGAGCACGGCGAGGTCGGAGATACGCAGCCGCCATCGGGCATCGGGATGTCGCCGGAACGTCCCGGTCCCGGTGCAGGGCACGTCGAGCAGGACCGCCGGGACCGGCGCCAGAGCGAGCGCCCGCGCGTCCATCGCCACCAGTGCGATGTGGCTGGCGCCGAGCCGCGCGAGATTGGCGCGCATGCGCGCGAGCCGGGGGAGTGACCGGTCGGAGGCGACCACCAGGGACGCCTCGCGTCCGAGCTCCACCGCCTTGCCGCCCGGTGCCGCGCACAGGTCGGCCACCACCGTCGCCGACCGGAAGGATGCATAACGAGTCACCAGCGTGGCCCCGGGATCCTGCACGAAGAAGAGGCCCTGGCGAAAAGCCCCGAGCTGGGTGAGGCCTCCCGCGTTCTCGAGACGGAGGCTGTCCGGTACCAGGGGCACGTCGGCGGTACGCACGCCACTCAGCTCCAGCTGGGCCTGCAGCTGTTCGCGGCTCACGCCACAGGGACGTACCACCAGCGGCGCCTCCTCGTTGTTGAACGCCAGCAGTCCTTCCGTTTCGACGGCGCCCCACCGCGCCACCCACCGCGCCACCAGCCACCGGGGATGTGAGTACCGCAGCGCCAGGGAGTCGACCGGATCGTCGTTCTCACCGAGTGTCGCCCCGGCCAGCTCGGCGCGCTCGCGATCGACCCTGCGCAGGACGGCGTTTGCCAGGCGACTGGCGCCGATGCCATGGCGCCTCTTGGCCAGCTCCACACTCTGCGCGATCGCCGCGTACGCGGGAACGCTGCCCATCTGCAGCAGCTGATACGTGCCAAGGCGGAGTACGTCCACCAGGTCGGCATCGAGCCGCACCAGGCCGCCGCGTACGCGCGTGGTGAGCACGGCGTCGAGGGCGCTCCGCTGGCGCAGCGTGCCGTACACGAGCTCCTGCACGAATCGGCGGTCGCGCGCTTCGAGTGTGTCCACGCGGCGGTCGAGCGCGGCGTCGAGCAGCGTGCCGCTGCGGAGATCGGCGAGAATGTCGGCGGCGGCGACGCGCGTGTCGGTGAGTCCGCCGCGCCCCAGGGTTGCGTCCGGCGCGGCGGAGACATCGGGCGGCATCATACCACGCAAAATAGCGCCGCCGATCGCGCGCGGTTACGCGCCAAACCGGTCTCCCACGAACACCCCCCGTCCCTGGGCCCAGTCCAGCCCGGCCAGACGGCGCCGCCCGGATGGCTGGGCGTAGCCGAGCCGCACTGCCGATGTGCCGCAGGCCACCAGCAACCCCGACTCATCGACCTCGAGCACCTCGCCCGGATCGCCGCGGGCGTCGGACGCGACCCGGGCGCCGAAGAGCTTCACGTCGGCGCCCCGGAGTGTGCTGAATGCGCCGGGAGCCGGGTCGAACGCGCGCACCACCCGCGCTATCCGCTCGGCCGGGCGCGTCCAGTCGATGCGGGTCTGCTCGCGACCGATCTTCGGCGCGTAGGTCGCGCGCGCCTCGTCCTGCGCGTGCTCGGGTGCATCGCCTAACGCCAGCAGCGCCAGCGCCTCCACCACCGCCAGAGCCCCCAGCTCCGAGAGGCGCAGATGGAGCTCTCCGAAGGTCTCGTCCTCGACAATCGGCGTCGGGGCCTGAAGCAGCACCGGACCGGCATCGAGCTGCTCCACCATGCGCATCACCGAGATCCCGGTCTCGGCGTCACCCTCGAGGATGGCGGCCTGGATGGGTGCCGCGCCACGCCACCGGGGCAGGAGCGAAGCGTGCAGGTTCACCGTCGCCAGGGTCGGCAGGTCGATGGCATCGACCGGCAGCAGGTGCCCGTACGCGATCACCACCGACACGTCGGGCTGGAGGTCGCGGATCGCCCGCAGGAACTCGTCACCGCGCGGCCGTTCAGGCTGCAGCACGGGGATCTCCTCGGCAACAGCGATTTCCTTCACCGGCGGTGGTGCGGGCACACTGCGGTGGCGCCCCTGCGGCCGATCCGGCCGGGTTACGACGCCGACGACGTCGTACCCTTCGCCGATCAATGCGCGCAGCGCCGGGGCGGCGAAGTCGGGCGTCCCCCAGAAGAGGACGCGCATCCTACAGCACCTCGTCTCCGATGCCGCCGGCGGAACGGTGCGACGAGGCGCGCGAGGTCTCCGGGACCACGATCCGGCGGATCAGCGCCGGATACTGTTCTTTCATCGAGTCCCATTTCGACAAGGCCGCGCGCCGTTTGAGGAAGCTGAGGTAGTCGATGAAGAGCTTCCCATGCAGGTGGTCGATCTCGTGCTGAATCGCGCGTGCCAGCAGCCCGGCCGCGTCGATCGTGAACTCCTGGCCCTTCCGGTCGAGCGCACGCACGGTCACGCGCTCCGCGCGTTCCACCTCGCCGTAGATGTCGGGAATCGAAAGGCATCCCTCCTCCGCCCGATCGGTGCCCTCCCCCAGGACGACCTCGGGGTTCACGAGCACCAGTGGGTTGTTTTCGACGTCCACGATGGCCACCCGCGCGCCGCGACCCACCTGGGGCGCGGCCAGGCCAATTCCCTGCGCCGCGTACATCGTCTCAAACATGTCGTCGACGAGGCGCTGAAAATCGGCCCCCACCTCCGAGACGAGCGTCGTCTCGGAGCGCAGCACGGGCGAGCCCAGGACGTGAATGTCGAGCAGGCTCACGTGTCGGGACTGGAAGTGGAGGCACTGCCGGCGACCCGCGCAATGCGACCGCGTTCCACGATCACCCGGGTGTCGCCCGACTTGATGGTCACCGGATCCTCCATCGTGCGCTGCGGAGCGCCGTCCTTGACCGTTTCCTTCACATGCACAACCTCGCCGATAATACCGCCGGTGGTCACGATATGATCGCCCTTTCGCAGATTGCGGAGCCGCTCCTCATGCGTCTTTCGCTGTTTCTGCTGAGGCCGAATCATCAGGAAGTAGAAGATGGCGGCGATCGCTCCCATTTCGAGCACGAAGCCGATCATCGAGATGCCGCCGCCGGCGGCCTGAAGCAGAAGCAGAGCGGGATAGGTTGGCCACATCATGGTGTGAGGACTGGTCCGGAAGCGAGACGTTCGAGCCGGGCGCGGGCCCAGGCGTCGAACGTGCCATCGTGAATCGCGCTCGCCGCTTCGCGGCTGAGCGCGATCAGGAAATGTACATTGTGCAGGGAGAGGAGGCGCAGCCCGAGGAGTTCGTCCGAGACGTACAGGTGCCGGAGATACGCCCGCGTGAAGCGCCGGCACGACGCGCATGAGCAGTCCATATCCAGGGGTCGCTCGTCAGCGCGGAACTCGGCCCGCTTCACGTTGATGCGACCGTCGCTGGTGAACGCGGTGCCGTTCCGCCCCATGCGAGTTGGCGCCACGCAGTCGAACAGGTCCATCCCCCGACGGATTCCCTCGACCAGGTCCTCGGGGAATCCGACGCCCATCAGGTACCGCGGTCGCGACGGGGGGAGGTCGCGGGCCAGCAGGTCGAGCACCGCGTACATGTCCGGCTTCGACTCGCCCACTGAGAGGCCGCCGATGCCGTAGCCGGGCCAGTCCGCCATGCCGGTGATCGATCGCGCAGCCTCCAGGCGCAGATCTCCGTGAATGCCGCCCTGGATAATGGGAAACAGGCTCTGCGAAAGCAGCCGCTCGGCTGAAGGTGATCCGGACGTCGCGGCGGGAAGCCCCGCCGCGTCCTTCTGCAGGCGCTCGAATTCGGCCAGGCAGCGCACCAGCCAGCGGATGCTCCGCTCGCTCGCGTCCCGGGCGCGGCTCGCATCGGCCTGACCGGGAATGACGTGATCGAACTGCATGACGATGTCGGCGCCCAGGTTGCGCTGAATGCGCATCACCAGCTCGGGGGTGAATCGTCGGGACGAGCCGTCGATGTGACTCTGGAATTCCACCCCGTCCTCGTCCACCCGACGGAGTCCCTCCAGCGAGAAGACCTGGAAGCCGCCGGAGTCGGTGAGCACGGGACCGTCCCAGGCCATGAATCGGTGCAGGCCACCGAGGGTGGCGATGAGTTCATCACCGGGCCGGAGGTGCAGATGGTACGCGTTGGCGAGCACGACACGGACGCCCGCGTCGCGAAGGTCGGTGGGATCGAGGGCCTTGACGGTGGCGAGCGTCCCGACCGGCATGAACGCCGGGGTCTCGACCGCGCCATGGGGCGTGTCGAGCCGGCCGGCGCGCGCCGCGCCGTCCGTGCTCATGACGTCGAAGCGGACAGCCGTGGTCATGTCGTCAGGCCGTGGGTGCCGCGCGCGGTCAGAGAATCGCCATGGCGTCGCCGTAGGAGTAGAACCGATACCCCGAATCGAGCGCGACGCGGTACGCTTCCATGGTAAGCTCGTAGCCGGCGAACGCCGCCACCAGCATGAGCAGCGTGGAGCGCGGAAGATGGAAGTTGGTGATCAGCCTGTCCACGGCGCGCCATCGGTACGGAGGCCGGATGAAGAGTCGAGTTTCCCCCGCGCCGGAATGCCAGCGACCGCCCTCGCCGGCGATCGTCTCCAGCGTGCGGGCCGATGTGGTGCCCACGGCCCAGATCCTGCCGCCCGCCGCGCGGGTGGCTTCCAGTCGCGCCACGGCGTCGTCACGTACGTCGTACCACTCCTCGTGCATGACGTGCTGTGCCGGATCGTCGTGCTCCACCGGCTTGAACGTCCCCGCGCCGACGTGCAGCACGACGTCGACGCGCCGTACGCCGCGACGCTCGAGGTCCTCGAGCAGCTCACGAGTGAAATGCAGACCGGCGGTGGGCGCGGCGGCCGACCCCGGCTCCCGCGCGTACACGGTCTGATACCGGGCGTCATCGTCGGCGGTGTCGTCGCGCGCGATATACGGCGGCAGCGGCACATGGCCGAACTGCTCGATCGCCGCGTCGGCCGACAGCGTCGTCTGCAGCCGCACGATGCGGGTGCGACGAGCGGTGGTCCGCTCGATGATCACGTCCAGACCGGGTGCGACATGGACCACGCGCCCGGGCCGGAGCTTTCCGCCCGGGTGCACCAGCGCCTCGAACTGCTTTTCCTCGCCGGTGGCGCGAAGCAGCAGGACTTCCGCCGGGGCGCCCGAACCGCGCCGGCCGAGGAGACGGGCGCGCCGCACGCGGGTGGTGTTGAGCACCAGCGCGTCGCCGGGCGGGACCAGATCCGGAAGCTCGGCGAACACCCGGTGTTCGAGCCTCCCGGTTTCGCGATCGACGACCAGCAGGCGGCTCCGATCGCGCCGCTCGTTAGGCTTCTGGGCGATCCGGCCGGTGGGGAGCGCGTACTCGTAGTCGGCGGTGCGGAATCCGTGGGTCAAGGGCGCCCTTCAGGCGTCGAACAGCGACTCCTGCTCCGCGCGCACCGGCGCCTCGAAGCCGAAATGGCGGTACGCGAGCGCCGTGGCCACGCGGCCGCGCGGCGTGCGCTGCAGAAACCCGTTCTGCACCAGGAACGGCTCGTACACCTCCTCGATGGTGTCGGCATCCTCGGCGATGGCCGAGGCGATGGCGCCGACACCCACCGGGCCGCCGCCGAACTTCTCGATGATGATCCGGAGAATGCGCGCATCCATGTCGTCGAGCCCGAAGTGGTCCACGTCGAGCAGCTGCAGCGCCTGGTTCGCCACCTCCCGCGTGATCCGCCCATCGGCGCGCACCTGGGCGTAGTCCCGCACCCGCCGCAGCAACCGGTTGGCGATGCGCGGTGTGCCGCGCGACCGTTTGGCGATCTCGGTCATGCCTTCCGAGTCGATGCCGACCTTCAGCACCTCCGCAGTGCGCTTCACGATCAGCTCGAGGTCCTCGGCCGGATAGTAGTTGAGTCGTTCCACGATGCCGAATCGCCCGCGCATCGGCGGGGTGAGCAATCCGAGCCTGGTCGTCGCGCCGATGAGTGTGAACCGCTCGATCGGCATCGTGATCGTCTGTGCCTTCGGTCCCTCGGAGAGCCTGATGTCGATGCGATAGTCCTCCATCGCAGGGTACAGGAACTCCTCGATCACCGAGCGCAGCCGGTGGATCTCGTCGATAAAGAGGATGTCGCCCTCGCGCAGGTTGGTGAGTGTCCCCACCAGGTCGGCCGGCTTCTCGAGCGCGGGACCGGACGTGCCGCGAATGTTCACGCCCAGCTCCCGGGCGATCAGCTCGGCCAGGGTCGTCTTCCCCAGTCCGGCCGGACCGAAGAAGAGCGCATGGTCGAGGGGTTCGCGCCGGGCTCGCGCGGCCTCGATGTAGATGCGGAGGGCCTCCTTCACCTTGGTCTGGCCGATGAACTCCGCCAGCCGCTGTGGCCGGAGGGACAGCTCCACGGCGCCTTCCTCGGGGAGTTCGGCTGGTGTGGTGATCTCGGAGGGGGGCATCAGCGACGTGGTAGGGACGATGCTCGGGACACCGGTGCAAAGCGGCCAGCCGGGCGGCCCAGTACGACCGTTCCGGCAGCCCATGCCGCATCCAACCAAGCCGGAAATATATCCCGAAGATTTGCCGAATACGAGCGCGGCTCCCTGTGACCACGGGTGCTCCCGCGCGTCGTTCCGGAGTGGGTGTGCGCGTCACTTTCGAAGAGTGGCGCATCTCCCGTATTCTGGCCGACTCCAGCGCCAGCCCTCCGTCGGGCGCGGGTCACTTTCGGCTCCCAACGTCCCAACCCGACGCGTGGATCGCACCACTCCGCGAGAGAACCGCCGCCCGCTTCGCTGGTGGCTCGCGCGCCTGATCGCCCGTGCGCGCGGCCAGCTGCGTCGCTACCCCCGGTCGTTTCCCAGGCGAACGCCGGTCCCGCAGTCGGCGCGTGGGATCATGGCGCGGCTTCCCGAGGGATGGGGTGCGGCCATCGTCGTCGGGTCGGCGTGCGTGCTCTACCTGCTGCGCCCGCAGTCACAGAACCTGCTCACGTCACTGGCGTTCATCCTCGTGGCGATAGTGCTCCTGGCGCTGGTGCGTCGGGTGGCTTCGGTGCGCGACGACGTGATCACCCTGGCGGCCAGTGAAGCCCGATTCCGGTCACTCGTGCAGAACTCGTCGGACGTGATTCTGATCAGCGACGCGGAGACCGTAGTGCGCTACGCCAGTCCGACCGCGCGGCAGGTACTGGGGATCGATGCCGATGAGCTCCAGGGAAGGCGGCTGATCGAGCTCGTGCACGCCGACGATCGCGAGGCGGCGCAGCGGTTCTTCGCGCAGCTGCAGAAGGTCGAGGCCGCGACGTCGCTGGTGGAGGAGTGGCGTCTGGTGCGGCCCGATGGCGTCGCGCTGTGGACCGAGAACATCGGAACCAACCTGACGGCCGAACCCATGGTGGGCGGGATCGTGGTGAACGCGCGCGACATCTCCGAGCGTCGCACGCTCCAGGCCCGGCTCACCCACCAGGCCTTTCACGACGAGTTGACGCGACTGGCGAACCGGGCGCTGTTCCTGAATCGGGTGGGGCACGCGGTGGCACGTGCGCCGCGCGGGAAGCATCCGGCATCGGTGCTGTTCCTCGACCTGGACGACTTCAAGAAGGTCAACGACTCCCTCGGACACGCGGTGGGCGACGAGCTGCTCCTGGCGGCCGCGGGCCGACTCACCGGCTGCGTGCGGCCCGCCGACACGATCGCCCGCCTGGGCGGAGACGAATTCGCGGTCCTGCTGGAGGACGTGGACACCCTGGCCGACGTGGAGGTGGCCGCCGAGCGGATCGCCCAGGCGCTGCGGGCGCCGTTCCGGGTGCGAGGCCGCGACGTGTTCATCAGCGTCAGCATCGGCATCGCCGCCGTGTCGTTAGGCGACACTCCCGGCGACGTGCTCCGGAACGCCGACCTGGCGATGTACTTCGCCAAGGCGCGCCACAAGGGGCACTATGCGATCTACGAGCGCGAGATGCACCAGCTGGTCATGGAGCGGCTCGAGCTCGAGGCCGACCTGCGGGCGGCGGTGGCCCAGCAGAACTTCCAGGTGGAATACCAGCCGATCATCAACCTCAACTCCGGCGAGATCTACGGCGCCGAAGCGCTGGTCCGGTGGCACGATCCCGAGCGCGGGATCGTGGCTCCGGCCAAGTTCGTCGAGGTCGCCGAGGAAACGGGGCTGATCATTCCGATCGGCCGCGCCGTGCTGCGCGAGGCCTGCGAGCGGGCGCGCGAATGGCGCTCCCGGAATCCGGCCGCGCGCCTGATGCAGATGAGCGTCAACCTCTCGGGACGCCATTTCCAGGATCCGTCCCTGGTGGACGACGTCCGGAGCGCGCTGGAGGATTCCCGCCTCGAACCGTGGGCCCTCACCCTCGAGATCACCGAGAGCGTGCTGATGCAGCGATCGCACAGCACGCTGGACAAACTGCGCTCGCTCAAGGCGCTCGGGCTGAATCTGGCCATCGACGACTTCGGGACCGGCTATTCGTCGCTCGGCTATCTGCAGCAGTTTCCGATCGACATGCTGAAGATCGACCGCACCTTTGTCGACGCGGTGGGGAACGAAGACGAAGATCCGGTGCTGGCGCGCGCGATCATTGCGTTAGGCAAGACGCTGGGAATCGAGACCGTGGCCGAGGGGATCGAGCGCGCCAACCAGCGCGACGGCCTGCGTGCCCTGGGCTGCACCCTGGGGCAGGGCTACTTGTTCGCATACCCCATGAGCGCCGAGGATTTCGTGACCCGGGTGCTCGTCCCGCACGACGGGCTGTCCGCGGCACGCGCGCCGCGCAGCCGGAAGCGCAACGCGGCATCCTGACGGCCCCAAGCCGCGCCTGCCTCACGGCGCGCCTGCCTCCGGGCGCGGCCGTCTAGACGAGCGATCTGACTCTCAGCAGCCGCTCGGCGGCGGCCTCCAGCGTCTCCCGCTTCTTGCAGAACGCAAACCGCGCAAACCGGCTGCCGCGGCCCTCGGTGGCGTGGAAGCTCGACCCGGGAACGGTCGCCACGCCGATATCCCGCGCCAGCCAGAGCCCGAACTCACGATCGTCCACGCTGCTCAGGCTGGAGAAATCCGCCAGTACATAGTACGCGCCTTCGGGCACCGTAAAGACGAATCCGGCCTCTCGCAGCGCGCCGCACAGGATCTCGCGCCGCTCCCGATACTCCTGCGCCAGGCGGTTGTAGTAGTCCGGACCGAACGCCATCCCCACGGCCCCCGCCTCCTGCAGCGGAGCTGGTGCGCCCACGGTCAGGAAGTCGTGCACCTTGCGAATGGCCACCGTTTCCCGCGGCGGTGCGATGGCGTAACCCAGCCGCCATCCCGTGCAGCTGAAGGTCTTGGACAGCCCCGATATCGTCACCGTCCGCTCCCGCATTCCCGGAAACGCGGCCAGCAGATGATGATTGCCCGCGTACCGGATGTGCTCGTAGATCTCGTCGGTGAACGCCCAGACGTCGTGTTCGACGCAGAGTCCGGCTATCAGCGCCATCTCGTCGCGCGTGAAGACCCGACCCGTGGGGTTATGCGGCGTGTTGACGATGATCGCGCGCGTGCGGGGCGAGAAGGCGCGACGCAGCTCGTCCGGGTCGAAGCGCCAGGTGGGCGGTTCGAGCGGCACGAACACGGGCCTGGCACCGGCGAGGACGGCGTCGGGCCCGTAGTTCTCGTAGAACGGCTCGAAGATGATGACTTCGTCGCCGGGATCGACCAGCGCGAGAAAAACCGACGCCATCGCTTCGGTGGCGCCGCAGGTCACCGTGATCTCGGTCTCGGTATTCACGGTGAAGTCGTACCACCGTCGGTACTTGTCCGCGATCGCGAGCCGCAGCGCCGGCGTTCCCCAGGTGATGGCGTACTGATTGACGTCGCCATGGATGGCGGCGCTGGCCGCGTCCTTCATGGGCGACGGCATCGCGAAGTCGGGAAAGCCCTGCGCCAGATTGATCGCGCCGTGCTGATGGGCGACGCGCGTCATCTCGCGGATGACGGACTCGGTGAAGGTGGCAGTTCGGGCGGCAGGCATGACGGGAATGGCTCCGGGAGAGTCGAATAGAACCGGCGGGCAGGGCGGGGGCAATCGCGCCGGGCGTTGCTCAGCCCCGGCCCACCTTCGCCAGCGCTGCGCGAATGAGGTTCGGCACGCTGGGGATGCCGTCCACGCCGTCCAGGGCCGCGTGCACCGCCTTCTCCGCTTCCACGCCCGAATACCCCAGCGACACCAGGGCGCGCATCGCGTCGTCGGCAGCCGACCCCCCGGTCCGCGGCACGACGCCTTCGTCTTCCAGCAAGTCGTCCAGCTTGTCCGCCAGGTCGAGCACCAGCTGCTGCGCTTTCTTGCGGCCCACCCGCGGCACGGTCTGCAGCACCGCCACGTCGCGCTCGCGAATGGCACGCACCAGCCGGTCGGCGGCGAACCGCGACAGCATGCCTAACGCGAGGGCCGGACCCACGCCGGTGGCGCCACGGAGCCGCCGGAAGACCCGACGCTCCAGCAGCGTTCCAAAACCGTACAGCAACCACTCGTCGTCGCGCACCACCAGATCGGTGAACAGCGTGATCTGCTGGCCGGCGGCCGGGAGGCGTTCGAACGTACTCAGGGGAACCGCCAGCTCGTACGCTACGCCTCCCGATGTGGCGACCTCGACGCGATCCACGTCCTTCGCGATCAGCCGCCCGGTGACCTGGGAGATCATCGGCGCCCCGATCCGTTCGGCCGCCGATCGCCTGTGGTCTTTCCCGGCGCAGAGGTGCGACCGACACTCCTCGAACCGCCTCCGGTCGTGCCGCGCATGCCGGCGGCGGCCTCGCGGACCCGCTCCAGATGCGCGGTCATCACGCAGGTCAGCGCGGCGGCAACGCCGTCGGCCGCGTCCGCCGGTTGTGGCGCTGAGCGCAAGTGCAGCAGGCGGGTGAGCATGAACTGCACCTGGTCCTTGGTCGCCGCGCCGGTACCCACGACCGCCTTCTTGATCTCGGCGGGAGGGTATTCGCGGATTGGAACGCCCGCCTCGACGCCGGCCAGCAGCACTACACCGCGCGCGTGGCCCAGCACCAGTGTCGTGCGCACGTTCCGCGCATAGAACACGTCTTCCACCGCCAGGAAGTCGGGGTGGTGCCGCGCGATCAATTCCCCGACACCGTCGTAGATGTCGCGAAGACGCGACGCCAGGGCGTCACCCGCGCGGGTGCGGATCACCCCACACTCCACCAGTCGCATGCGGGCCGCCGCCGGTCTCTGATGCGCCGGCTCCGCATCCCCGGCCGAGACGACGCCAAAGCCGGTCACGGCGGTTCCGGGGTCGATGCCGAGGACGATCACGTACGTCCAGGACGGGTCATCAGCACCGGGGAAAGAGCGTGGTCATCCTATCCCCGGATCCCCGCCATCACGTCCGCGTCAATGTCGAAGTTTGCGTCGACCTTCTGGACATCGTCCAGCTCGTCCAGCGATTCGATCAGTCGCAGGACGGCTTCCGCCTCGGTGCCTTCCACGCGCACGGTCTGGCGGGGTATCCAGGCGATCTCGGACTGCGAAGGGGCAATGCCCTTTTCCTCGAGCGCCGCCTTGACGGCGTGAAAGGAGGGCACGTCGGTACTCACCACGTACTGTCCTTCTTCAGTGGAGAAATCGGTCGCTCCGGCCTCGAGCGCCGCCTCGAGTGTGCGATCCTCGTCGAACTGGGCGGCGTCGATATACAGCTGGCCCTTGCGCTCGAACATCCAGGCGACCGAGTTGGCACTTCCCATGTTGCCGCCGCCGCGCGACAGGCGGTGGCGCACATCGGCCACCGTCCGGTTCGGGTTGTCCGTGACGGCCTGGATCATCAGCGCCACGCCTCCCGGCCCGAAGCCCTCGTACACGATCTCGGAATACTCGACACCCTCGAGCTCTCCGGTCCCCTTCTTGATGGCGCGCTCAATGTTGTCCTTGGGCATCGACGCCGCCTTCGCTGCGTCGATCGCTGTGCGCAACCTGGGATTCCCGGTCGGATCACCGCCGCCGGACTTGGCGGCTACGGTGATTTCGCGGATGAGTTTGGTGAAGAGCGCACCACGCTTGGCGTCGGCAGCTGCCTTGTAGTGCTTGATCTGCTTCCACTTGCTGTGACCGGCCATGAGTGCTGCTCAGATTCGGATGTCGTAGACTGGAGGTCGGAGGTCAGAGCTTGGAGGTCAGAGGAAGCAGTTCATGGCGCATGACGACACATCACTCAACCCAGAACCGCTGACCGCCGATAGCTGACCGATAGCCAACCGCTTGAGAAAATATACGGCCCGACGGCCCCCTGGGCGACGCGTTCATGGCTCGGACTCACCTCCACCGCGTCGGACGCTCGAGTCACCGGAGTTCATCGGGGCGCCCGCACGGATCGGGAGCCGACGATCCGCCGCCGTCTCACCCACCCCGGAGAAAACCATCGATCGCGTTCAGTACCTCTGTTGGATCGTCCAGCCAGAGGAAGTGCCCCGCGCCCGGCACCGTGAGGGCGTGCGCGCCGGGAATGCGCCGTGCCCACGCCGCGGCACTCGCCGGGTTGACGATGAGGTCGGCGCCTCCGCCGATCACCAGGGCAGGCGCGGCCACGCGCGCCGCCAGGCGCGACAGATCGTAGCCGGCGCCTAACGATGCCATCTCCCGCGCGATCTGGTCACCCATGCGACGCGGCGACTCGTTGGCGAACTGGCACCAGGTCGGCACCAGCCGTCCGGCGTGCAGCGTGTCGCCCACGAACAGCGGTGCGTTCACTCGCCAGTATGCCTCGCAATATTCCGGCGACGCCAGCGTGTCCCGGCCGGCGGCGCGCATCTTGAGCAGGCGGCGGGCGGCGGTCGTGTCGATCCGTGCGCGACGATCGGGCGGCGCAAACGCGGTGGCAAGGCTGTCCGTCGGTTCGATCGGGCTCAGCAGGACGAGTCGCGAGACGTGGTCCGGATTCTGGGCGGCGTACGCCACGGCGACGGCGGCAAAATGGGAGAACCCGATGATCGCGGCCCGGGAGATCCGGAACGCCGCACGGACCGATTCGAGGTCGCGTACGTCGTTGTCGAGCGTGGACAGGGTGGTGTCGGCGTACGAGTCGGAGCGGCCGCGGTGTCGCGGGTCGTAGAAGATGAGGGTGTGCGACCTCGCGAGCGGTGCGAGCGCGGAACGCAGGTAGAGGCCTAACGGCACGAGCACTGTGTCACGGGCGGATCCGGCGACCTGGTACCACAGGGCGCCGGCCGCGCCGACGTCGATTCGGCCCTCGGCCGGCATGACGACCACTGGCGGCGCCGGCTGTACCGGTACCGGAGCCGGAGTCGGGGCCGGCACACGTGCCGGGCCGGGCGGCGCAGGCGACGGCGCACACGCGCCCGTTGCCAGTCCGGCCAGCGATGCGAATACGATGAAGGCGCGACGAATCATTTCCGAGCTGCTCTCCGAGCACCAACCTCTGGCCTTTGGCCTATTCCTCCATCACATCTTCGAAACGCAACCACTGCTTGTAGAAGTACAGATCGACGAAGCCGCGGGGTCCGTTCCGGTTCTTCAGCACGTGCAGTTCGGTGGCGCCCTCTACATGCGGTGAGGGGAGATACAGCTCCTCGCGAAACAGCCCAAGGACCACGTCCGCCTGCTGACGGATGCCGCCGTGTCCGCCAAAGTCCTCCAGCACGGGGCGCGGGTCGGACCGCTCGCGTACGCTTCGGCCAAAATGCGTCACGGCCAGCACAGCTACGGCGCGACGCAATGCCAGCTCCTTGAGCCCGCGTGCAATGCCTGCCAACTGGTCGTCCAGCGAGCTCTGGCCATTCGCCAGAAACTGCACCGGATCCACGACCACCAGTTCCATGCCCAGGTAATCCACGAGAAAGTCCGACACACCCGCGACGCCGGCGTCGGACATCGTGGCCAGGACTGGCGCCCGTTCGCGGAGCGGCAGGGCCACCGCAGCCACGGCGGAATGGGTCGCGTCCTCCAGGGGCGACCGACGCAGGTCGTCCACCCTGACCCGCCCCTCAAGCGCCAGCAGGCGTTCGGCGACGCGCTCGGGGGACATTTCCCCGGAGAGGAATCCCACCGAATGCCCCAGCGCCGCGGCGCGTCGGGCGATCGCGAGAGCGAGTGCGGACTTTCCCACTCCCGCGTCACCCCCCAGGACCACCACGTCTCCGCGACGGATGCCGCCGCCGAGCAGCGTGTCGAGCCCCGGAAACCCGGTTTGAACCCGGTCGCCGATCAGCTTCCCGTCGAGCACGGATCGCACCAGCACCGAAGTGTCGGAGCGGCGACCGGATGCGCCAGCCGCGGTGCGGCCGGCCCTCTGTTCGCGATTCGCTTCGTTGGTCATGCTGATTCCACGACCACGGTCCCCGACACGCGTCGCAGTTCGTTGCGCGATGGCCCGTCGAGTGCCGGAGACGCGAGGGCAAGCAGGGCATCGAACGTCTCGGAGAGCGCGCGCCGGTCGTTGGTGGCGGTCGCGTCGAGCAGTCGCAGCAAGGTCGCCCTGGTGGGAGGAGGCAGGGCGAGGGAGCCGAGCCATATGCGCGCCGCGGCCGCACGTTGCTGCCGAACGGACAGTGGAAGCGGGTATTCACCGACCACTCCATCGGTCAGGCGTGCGCCGAGCAGCACACCGATCACGAGCTCCCGCGCGCCGCCCAGGCTTGCGCGTCCCGCCACTGCGGCAAGCGCGCGAAAGCGAAACTCGGGGACGGCGAGCGCGTACGGCGGCAGCGAACGCATGGCCGACAATCTACTTCCGCGGCCCCGGTCGCGAGTCCGCCGGGGTCGCGCTCTTCTGGCGCGGATTCGCGCGCGCGCGGCCAAGGCACGGTGTCGGAGCCCGGCGCGCTCCGGTGGGGAACGACGCCCGGCGCCGGCGACCCGCCCGCCGCACTCGGCAAAGCCAACCGCGACAACTACATTCGGAGACATGCCCCTCTCCCGGCTCGCGACGAAGGTCGGGCACCCGCCCAAGTCGCTGTTGTGGGTGGACGACGAAGCGGAACTCCTCGAGCCGCATCGGCTGTTCCTCTCCGACAGGGGTTTCGACGTGGCGGTCGCCACCAACGCCGACGACGCCATCGAGATGCTGCGTCGGCACACGTACGACGTGCTGCTGCTCGACGAGCAGATGCCCGGCAGGCGCGGGCTGGACGCCTATCGCGAAATGCGGGAGATCGCGCCGGCGCTGCCGGTGGTGATGGTCACCAAGAGCGAGGACGACGCGGTGCTCCGCGAGGCGTTAGGCACCGAGGTCAGCGACTATCTGGTCAAGCCGGTCAATCCGCGACAGGTCCTGTCGGTGGTGACACGGATTCTCGAGGGGCCGCGGATTCGCCGGCAGGCCCTCGCCCGCTCGTTCGTGGACCGCTTTCGCGCCATCGAGCTCGAACGCGACCGGGTGCTGGACTGGCGTGGCTGGGTGGAGCGCTACGATGAGCTGGTGCGCTGGGACATCGAGCTGGCCGAAGCGGGGGAGATGGGCCTGTACGAGTCGCTGCGGGGTCTCTATCCCGACATGCATCGCGAATTCGCGGCGTTCATGTTCGCCGAGTACCCGCGCTGGCTGCGCGAGCTGGAGGGCGCGCGGCCGCCGTTGTCGATCGACGTGGTGAGCGAGTTTCTGCTGCCGGTCCTGCGGCGTGACGGCAACGTCGTCCTGATCGTGGTCGACTGCCTGCGACTGGATCAGTGGCGGGTGCTGGAAAGCGCGCTGACCAGCCTGTTCGTGGTGGAAACGACGCATCAGTTCGCGGTTCTTCCCACGGCCACGCCGTACGCCCGGAACGCCCTCTTCAGTGGGCTGTTTCCGGGGGAGATCGCCGCGCGGTTCCCCGACTGGTGGGGCGAGCGCGACGATGAGACCCTGAATGCGCACGAACGGCAGTTGCTCGAGGCGCAACTCGCGGAACTCGGCGTTCAGGCACCCGTTCGTTACGAGAAGATCTCGTCGCCCGCCGATTCGGACGATCTGGAGCGTCGGCTTGGGAGCGTGATCGGGCACGACGGAGTGAGCGCGTTCGTCTTCAACTTCGTCGATCTCCTCACGCATGGACGCAGCGAGAGCGCCATCCTCTACGAAGTGGCGCGCGACGAGATCGCGTTGCGCCAGCTCACGCTGCAGTGGTTTCAGCGGTCCCCGCTGCTGGGCGTTCTGCGCGAGGCGGCCCGACGCGGGATCACGGTGCTGCTGACCAGCGACCACGGGTCCATTCATTGCTCCACCCCGGCCACCGTCTACGCCAAGCGGGATGCGACGTCGAACCTGCGCTACAAGTTCGGCGAGGACCTGCGGGCCGAGCGCGCCGAACTGGCGCTCCTGTTCCCGAACGAAGACACGCTGCGGCTCCCGCGCCGCGGGCTCGGCGCCAATACGCTGCTCGCCGTGGACGGGGTGTTCTTCGTCTATCCCACGAAGTTGCGGGAGTACCAGAGCCGCTATCGCGGATCGTTCCTCCACGGAGGGGTCACGCCCGAGGAGTGCATCGTGCCGCTGGCGCTGCTGACGCCCCATCCATCGCCCGGCGCTCCACACTAGTCCCCGTGTACCGGCGCCTGCTGACCTTCCTCCGCCCCCACTGGTGGCGCATGGTGGGAACGATCGTCTGCAACCTCCTGGCGGCCGTGCTCGACGTCTTCAGCTTCACCCTGCTCATTCCGTTTCTGAGCGCGCTGTTCAACGAGCCGACGCCGGTCGTCCGCATCACGGAACTCCAGCAGCGACTCATCGGCGCGTTTCTCAATCCGGCCGACGCGATGGGGTCCCTGCGCAACGTGGTCGTGGTGATCCTCGTGGCGGTCACGGTGAAGAACGTGTTCGTCTGGCTGAGCGGTCAGTTTGGCGCGTCCCTCCAGGAGTTCGTGACCCGCGATCTGCGGAATGCCCTCTATGCGCACCTGCAGCGGCTGCCGCTGCCGTACTTCACGCGCATGAAGACCGGGCAGATTCTGGCGCGGGTGCTCAGCGACACCACGCAGACCAAGCAGATGATCACCGAATCGGTCACCCGGTCGCTCCAGAGCGCGGCGATGGTGGTGACGACGATTGTTGCCCTGTTCGTGATCTCCTGGCGTCTGGCGATGCTTTCGCTGATCATCGCCCCCCTGCTCATTGCGCTGCTTCAGCCCCTGCTGCGACGGTTGCGAAAGGGTCACCGTCGCCTGTCGAATCAGTTCGGCGACATGACGGCGGTCGTGCAGGAGGGCGTGAGCGGCATCCGGCTGGTGAAGTCGTTCAGCGGCGAGTCGTACGAAGAGGGACGATTCCGCGTGGCGAGCGATCGTTACTCGAAGGGGATGGTCCGCGTGACACGCATCTCGTTTCTCGCCCAGCCTATCACCGAAACGGTCGGCACCGCGATCGCCGTAACGATCCTGCTCCTCGGCGCTCGGGAGGTCATGGCGCAGGCCATCTCTGGCGCGATGCTGATCGCATTTCTCGCCCTGGTGCTGCGCATGCTGCAGCCGCTGAAGCAGCTCTCACAGGTCCCCACGGTGGCTCAGCAATCCATGGCCGCGGCGGAGCGGGTGTTCGAGGTGCTCGACACGCCAACCGAATATGCGACCGATCAGGGCAGTCGGACGCTGACGGCGCTGACCGAGAGCATCGAGTTCGAGCACGTCACCTTCGCATACGACGACGAACCGGTGCTCTCCGACGTCTCCTTCCGCGCGCGCCGGGGCGACGTGATCGCCCTGGTCGGGCCGAGCGGAGCGGGGAAGAGCACCCTGGTGGATCTCATCCCGCGGTTCTTCACGCCGAGCCGCGGCCGCATCCTGTTCGACGGCGTCGACACCCGCGAGATCCGCCTCGCCTCGCTCCGCGCCCTGACCGGGATCGTGAATCAGGACACCGTCGTCTTCAACGATTCGGTGCGCAACAACATCGCCTACGGCTCCGGCACCAGGTACACCGACGAACAGGTCACACGTGCCGCGCGCGCGGCCAACGCGCACGAATTCATTCTCGAGCTCCCGGACGGATACGAAACCCTGCTGGGCGAGCGCGGCACGCGGCTTTCGGGCGGACAGCGCCAGCGGATCGCGATCGCCCGGGCGCTGCTCATCGACCCGCCGATCCTCATCCTCGACGAAGCGACGTCGGCGCTCGACACCGAGTCCGAACGGCTCGTTCAGGAGGCCGTGGACCGCCTGCTCGCCGGGCGCACGGTGTTCGTCATCGCGCATCGCCTGTCGACGGTTGGCAACGCGACGCAGATCCTGGTTCTCGACCGCGGGCGCATCGTGGATCGCGGAACCCACGATCAGCTTATGGCCCGCGATGGCCTGTATGCGCGCCTTCACGCCCTGCAGACGGGCCGTCGCGAGGTGGGCGTCGGCGCGTGAAGAGGATCGTGCGAGACGACTCCGAGGCGCGGTCGCCGGATCCCGATCGATAGGACATGCGCCTCCTCCTGCACGATGCGTCCACAGGATGGTCGGGGAGGGCGCGCGCGTTCTTTGCCGCGGCCCGGGTGCTCGTGGCTCGCGGATACGACGTCACCGTCGCCTGTCCGGCCGGGTCCCCGCTGGAAAGCCGCTGCCGCGACCGCGGGTGGGAGACCGAACCGGTCCGGCCCGCCCCGACCCTCGCCGGTCGGATTCGTGACCTGCGGCGGGTAGTGCGCGACCGGTTCCTCGACGCCGTGTTCGTGCATAACGAGCGGGATGATCTGGCCGCGTCGGTCGCCGTGCGCCTGGCCGGACGCGGCGCCGTGGTGCGGCGGCTCGCGGCCGGCGACCTGCCGGTCACCGGGTGGCGCACGCGCCTCGCCAGGCGCTTCGCGCCCGGGACGTTCCTGTTCACCGGCACCGCTCCCCCCGACGGCGTTACCTGGCCGCGCACCGAAGTCGTCCGCGGTGACCTGGGAATCGAGTCGCCGACCGGGCCGCGCGTACTCGCTTCCGTCACCGATCGTGGCGCGCCGCGGCTGGCGTGTATCGCGTCCCCGGCGGCCCGGCCGCACGTGCTCAACGTGCTGCGGACGGTGGCCCTGCTCGCCGAGCGTCATCCTCGGGTGCACCTGGCGCTTGGCGGGACGGGCCTTCCCGTGGATGACCTGCGGCTCCAGGCGGCGGCGCTGCGGATCGCGCCGATGGTCGAGATCCGTCACGGCGAGGACGATCTGCTGCGCTCGTGCGATGTCGTCTGGGTCACGGCCGATGGCGACGAGGCAGCGTTCGGGTGTTTGGCCGGCATGGCGCGATCCCTGCCGGTGTTCGCTCCGCGAACGCAGGTGACCGAGCGATTCATCACGTCGGGCGTGCATGGTGAGCTCTTCCCGGCGTTGCAACCGCCGGTCCTGGCGGCCACCCTGGCGCGGTACGCCGCGCATCCCGCGCGACTGATGCGGGCGGGTCGCGCCGCCCGTGACCGCGCCGCGCGGGAGTTCACTGAGCGCGACCTGGCCAACGGATTCGAGCAGGCGGCCCGTGTGGCGCACGAGCGGGCCACGGTGAGCCGGTGACTTCTGGCGACCCGGTCCCGGTCTCGGTCGTGATCGCGGCGCGCAACGAGGGCCGGCAGATCACTGACTGCCTGCGCAGCGTCGACTGGGCCGCCCAGATCCTGGTTGTCGAGAACGACTCGGCTGACGATACGGTGGCTCGGGCACGCGACGCCGGCGCGCAGGTGTTCAGTCATCCGTTCCGGTCCATCGGCGCGCAACGCAACGCCGCCATTGCGCGAGCGTCGCAGGACTGGGTGCTGGTGCTCGACGCCGACGAGCGCGCGTCGCCCGCGCTGGGCGCCGCGGTGCGCCGCTGCGTGGCGGCGGCCGGTTCCCCGGAGGCGTTTCGGGTGCCGCGGGAGAACGTCTTTTTCGGACGCGTGATCCGCCACGGTGGCTGGGGCGCCTCGAGCGACAACCCCGTGCGCCTCTTCCGGCGCAGCCTGCGCTACGATGAACGTCCGGTACACGAGCACGTCGTCACCAACGGGCCGGTCGGTCTGCTCGAGCAGCCATTGCGGCACGAACCGTACACCTCCCTGGACGAGTACTTCGAGAAGCTCACACGATACAGCCGCGATTGGGCACGCCAGCACCACGCCGGCGGTCGCCGGGGACGCATCTGGATGGTGCTGCTCAAGCCGCCGGCGCGTTTCGTCTCGACCTACCTGGTCCGTGGCGGCTGGCGCGACGGGGGGCATGGCGTGGTCCTCGCGGTCCTCGCGTCGGTGAGTGTCGCCGCCAAATATGCACATCTGTGGGCGTTGGGCCGGGGCGAGCGCGCCGGCTCCGCGGCCGGTTGAGGGCCGGGCACTTCGTGAAACACCTCTTCGTCACGCAGGACTTCGGTCCCGACCTTGGGGGTATGGCGCGACGCCACGTGGAGCTCTGCCGGCGATTCGCGCCTGACGAACTCATTGTGTCCACCGTTGCCCTTCGGGAAGACGACGCCTTCGACACGCACGAACCGTACGTCATCCACCGACAGCGCTTCCCGTTCGGCCACGCCAATCGGTTCACCAACCAGGTTCGCTGGGCGGCGTCGCTGGCGTCCGATGTCCTGCGCGGGGTCGACCTGGTGCACTGCGGCAACATCCGGCCCTGCGGCTACGTGGTGTGGCTGGCGCGAGCCCGTGTGCGGCGACCCTATGTGCTCTATGTCAACGGCGGCGATCTTCTCAAGGAGCGCGACCTGAAGATGCGGAGCCCGATGAAACGCCGAGCGGCTCGCTGGATATTCGGCGGCGCCTGCGGCGTGGTCGCGATTTCGGCCTGGACGGCGGAACTGGCGCGCGACGTGATGGGCCGTCTGGGTCTCACGCGGAGGCCGCCGGTCCGGGCCATTCCGTTGGGGACCGATCCGGCGCAGTTCGCGCCGCGGTGCGACACCGGAGCCCTGCGCCGGCGCTTCTCGTTAGGTACGCGGCCGGTGATGATCACGGTGGCGCGTCTGGTGCCCCACAAGGGACAGGATGTAGCCATCCGGGCCCTGGCCAAGCTGGCCCCCGAGTTCCCGGCACTGCGCTACGTCGTGGTTGGCGAAGGGCCCGATGGCTCACGCCTGGCGCGCCTCGCGCGCGAGCTTGGCGTGTCCGATCGCCTGGTGCTGGCGGGCCGGTTGAGCGACCATGAACTGGCCGACGCATACGCAACCAGTACCGTGTACGTCGGTCCATCGCGGGTGGAGCAGGCGATCGATGCCGAAGGCTTCGGCATCTCCTTCGTGGAAGCGGCGGCCAGCGGCGTGCCCTCGGTGGCGGGCGACTCGGGCGGCGTGCGCTCCGCGGTTCGCGACGGGGAAACGGGGCTGGTTGTGCCGTCGACCGATGCGGACGCCGTCGCCGGAGCCGTGCGCACGTTCCTGCACGATGAGACGCTCCGTCGCCGATTCGGCGCCTGCGCCCGGCTGGCGGTGGAGGAGTACTTCAACTGGGACCGCGTCGCGCGCGATACGCTCGCGTTCGCGCGCGACGCTGCCCAGGGAGGAGGGCACACGTGACCGCCAGGCTCGCTGATCGCCGTGCCGGCGCGCCGGGAGAAACGGGGCCGTGAGGGTGTCGCTTGCTCATCGCGCGGAGTACGGCGCAGTCCGTGCCGCGGTGGGGCTCCTCGGCGCCGTCCCGCTCGCCGCGGCGCGGCGTGTCGGTGAACTCACCGGGATGATCGGGTACGCGCCGCTGGGAATCCGGCGGACGGTGGTCCTGCGCCAGATCGCGGCCGCCTTCCCGGGTGTCGACGAGCGCGGCGTGCGCAGGCTCGCGCGAGGCGCCTACGCCCACCTCGGCCGGGTCGCCGTGGAAACAGCTCTGCTCCCCTCGCTGGACCGCGAGGAGATACTCCAGCTGTTCAGCGGGGCCGACGGATTCGACGCGGTCCTGCGCGCCCACGCCGCCGGACGCGGCGTGATTCTCATCACCGGTCACCTTGGCAACTGGGAGTTGGCGGGTGCATACGTGGCGGCCCGCGGAATCCCGATTGAGGCCATCACGCGCCGCATGAACAATCCACTGTTCGACCAGTACCTGACGCGGACGCGCGAGCGGAGTGGCATGCGCGTCATTCGCGACGCGGATGCCGTGAAGCGCACGCCGCGCGCGCTCCGCGAGGGGCATGCCGTGGCCTTCGTGGCCGATCAGGGCGTGCTGGGACTCGCGTCAACCTTCGTGCCGTTCTTCGGGCGGCCGGCCAAGACGCCTCGCGGCCCGGCGGTCTTCGCCATCCGGTCGGAGGTGCCGGTCTTTTCTGCCGCAGCAGTGCGCGAGGGTGACGGCCGCTACCGGTTTCTGGTCGCTCCCGTGCCGCTGGCATCGACCGGGGATCGCGACGCGGACGTGGACACTGTGGTCGCGCGCTACACGGCGATCCTGGAGTCCTGGGTGCGACGCTATCCCGAGCAGTATTTCTGGCATCACCGGCGCTGGAAGCGCCAGCCGCCGGATACTCCGGCCGAGCTGCGCGATCCGGCGCGCTTCGCCACGAGGCTCGGAGCCGTGCCATGAGCGCATCGTCAGCCGATCCGCGCGCACGCGACTGGCTGGACCGTCTGCGCGCCAGCGAGTTTCCTTGGACGTTGCGCGACGACGTCATTTTCCTCAATCACGCGAGCACCGGCCCGCTTCCCGCGCGCTCCACGCGCGCCACGGATGTGTTCGAGCGCCGCCGCAGTGAACCGTGGCGCCTCACTCACGAGGACCAGTTCGGCGTGCTCACGCGCTCGCGCGAGCTGTGCGCCCGGCTGGTCGGCGCGACGCCGGACGAGATCGCCCTCATGGTCAACACGACCTACGGGCTCAACCTCGCCGCCCGCGTGCTCCCCCTGCGGGCCGGCGATGTGGTCGTTTCGAGCGACCGGGAGTTTCCCGCCAACGTGTATCCCTGGATGGCGCTGGAACGCGAGCGCGGGATCAGCTATCGGCGCGTACCGTGCCACGACCGGCTCGCCGATGAGGCAGCCCTCCTGCGCGCACTCGACGATCCCCGGGTGCGCGTCCTGACGGTGGCGTGGGTGTCGTTCGAGACGGGACTCCGCCTGGACCTCGCCCGACTGGGGGCGGCGTGCCGCGAGCGGGACATCTACTTCGTGGTGGATGCGATTCAGGGCGTCGGTACGGCGCCGCTCGACGTCCACGAGTGCGGAATCGACTTCCTCGCGTGCGGTGCCCAGAAATGGCTCCTCTCGCCGTGGGGCGCCGGGTTTCTCTACGTGCGGCGCGAGCTGGTGGATCGCTTCGAGCCACACGACGTGGGGTGGATGGCGGTGCGCAACTCGCTCGACTTTACCCGGCTCTGCGACTACGACCTGAGCTATCTCGAGGATGCGCGAAAGTTCGAGGTGATCACGCTGCCGTTTCAGGATTTCGCCGGAATGAACGCCTCGCTGGAGCTGTTCTTCGAGGTAGGCCTGCCGCGGGTTCACGCCCTGGTTGCGGAACGCGCCGGACAGATCGTGGCCTGGACCGGGCGGCAGCGGGGCGTGAGGCTGGTAACGCCGGCGGAGCGATCGCGTCGCGCCGGCGTTGTCTCGGTGGCGCCCGCCGACCCGGTTGCTGCCTCACGCCGCCTGGAGCAGCACGGTGTGGTGCATTCACTCCGCGAAGGCGCCATCCGCCTCTCTCCCCATTTCTATACGTCGGAGCAGGAGGTCGAGCGGGCGCTGGATGTGCTCGCGGGCTAGGCGGGCCACCGGGGGCGGTCCGCATTCAGCGGTTCCGCCTTCGCGGTCCGAATTCAGCGCTCAGCGCGGGCGTTCTCAGTGTTGCGCTTCCCGCGCGATCTCCACCAGCGCCATCTCGCGCGCTCCCTTGCGGATCAGGAAGTACGACCCCGCCAGGGCCTCGGCGCCGGCGACAAAATGCTCGTCCCTGGCAAGTCGCCGGCCGTTGACGGAGACGGCGCCCTGCTGGAACAGGCGGCGTGCGTCGCCCTTCGATTTGGCGAGTCCGGTTTCCACCAACGCGTCGAGGACCGACAGAGAGGTGCCGCCGGCCCCGGTGGGGAGCGCCACCGTCTCCAGGCGCTTGAACGGAATCTCGTCACGCAACACCGCGAACACCTCCGCCGGGAAGGAGCGGGGATCGGCGGTGCGATCGAACAGAACGCGGGAGGCATCGCGCGCGGTTCGCGCGTCCTCGTCTCCGTGAACCCGTGCGGTGACGTCGAGCGCCAGCGCGGCCTGCGCCTCGCGCGTTTCCGGGCGCTCGGTCGCCGCGTGCTCCAGCGCCTCGATCTCGTCGTGTTCCAGGAGGGTGAACCAGCGCAGATATCGGCCCACGTCGCGGTCGTCGGTATTGACCCAGAACTGGTACATGCCGTACGGGCGCGTCAGGCGCCGGTCCAGCCACACGTTGCCGCTCTCCGTCTTGCCGAACTTGGATCCGTCGGCGCGGGTGATCAGCGGCAGCGTGACGCCGTGAACCTCGGCCGCTGCGGTGCGCCGCACGAGGTCCACGCCCATGGTGATGTTGCCCCATTGATCGCTTCCGCCGATCTGCAGGGTCACACCGTCGCGGCGGTAAAGCTCCAGGAAGTCATACGACTGGAGCAGCATGTAGGCGAATTCCGTGAACGAGATGCCGGCCTCGAGTCGTGTCCGCACCGACTCCTTGGCCAGCATCGCGTTGACGCTGAAGTGCTTTCCCACATCGCGCAGGAACTCGATCGCCCCGAGGGGTTGCAGCCAGTCGCGATTATCCCGCAAGCGGGCTGCATTGGGGCCGCTGAAATCCACGAAGCGGGCGAGCTGGGCGCGCACCCCTTCGGCATTCGCTTCGGTGACGGCCGGATCGGCCAGTGGGCGCTCGTTCGGTTTACCGCTCGGGTCGCCGATCAACCCGGTGCCGCCACCCACCAGCACCACCGGAATGTGGCCGGCACGTTGCAGGTGCACGAGTCCCATCACCGGAATCAGGCTGCCGACGTGCAGACTCGGAGCGGTCGGATCGAACCCACAATATCCGGCCACCGGACCGCGCGTCAGCGCCTCCCCGGCGCCCTCGGTGCACTGGTGAAGAAGGCCCCGCCAGCGGAGCTCGTCCAGGAAGGTCGGGTGGTGCATGCGCACCAAGATAGCCGGGCGCCGCACCGATGACATCGCCTGCGTGCGTGAGGCGTCGTCACTGGTTCGTTGCTCACGCCGGCGTGGCCCGATAACCTTACAATGGTCCATCACGGCGGGCCCGGTGCCTCCCGTGTCCGCAACCCTGGTCCATGTTCTCGGAATTCCTTCAGAACCGCTTTGTCCGCCGTCATGCGGGCCTAACGCGCGCGCTCGGGTTCGCGGCGGCGTTCGGCGCCGGGTTCGCGCTGGCCCTTCCGCTCGCCGCCTGGAGTCTGGTGTGCCAGGGGAACCGGTGCCCCTCCATTGGCGTGCTCGAGCAGTACTCGCCGCGCGAGACCGCGCGCCTGTACGCCGTGGACGGCCGGTTCCTGGGTGAGCTTGGCCTGGAACGGCGCACGCTCGTGCCGCTCGATTCCATTCCGCGGGTCGTGAGTGACGCCTTCGTTTCCATCGAGGACAAGCGCTTCTACCAGCACCACGGCGTCGACCTCTGGCGCATTCCCGGAGCGGCCGCGCGCGACCTCCTCGCGCGTTCGTTCGAGCAGGGCTTCTCGACCATCACCATGCAGCTCGCGCGCAATGTCTTCCCCGAGCAGATCTCGCGCGAGAAGCGTTCGTCCTCCCTGGCCCTGATCTTCAAGTCGCTGGTCCGCAAGCTGAAGGAGGTCCGGGTTGCAAGCGACATCGAACGCCGCTACTCGAAGGACCGGATTCTCGAGCTGTACCTGAACCAGATCAACCTCGGCAGCGGCGCCTACGGCGTCGAGACGGCGGCCCAGCGCTATTTCGGCAAGTCGGTACGCGATCTGAATCTTGCCGAGGCGGCGACGCTGGCGGCGCTTCCCAAGGCCCCGGGTCGATACAATCCGCGCCGCTATCCGGTGCGGGCCGTCCAGCGCCGCAACACCATCATTGAGCTGATGCGGCGTGAGGGCGAGGTCAGTTCGTCGGCAGCCAGCCTGGCCAAGGCCTATCCGCTCCACCTCGCGCGGCGCATCGAATCGGGAGAGGTCGCGCCGTATTTCGTCGAGTGGGTCCGTCAGCAGCTCCACGATCGGTTCGGTGATCGCCTCTACGATCAGGGTCTGAAAGTGTATACCACCCTCGATCTCGACATGCAGTCGGCGGCGGAACGGGCACTGGAGAATCAGCTCCGGGCGATTGAGGGAGGGAAGTCGGGTCCGTACCGGCATCTCACGTATGAGCAGTACATCGCGCGCGGCGTGCGCGACGAGAATCTCGACACCGAGTCGCCGTACCTGCAGGGGGCGTTCGTGGCGATCGACCCGCGCGATGGCGCGGTACGAGCGATGGTGGGGGGCCGGGACTACGACGATTCCAAGTTCAATCGCGCCACCCAGGCGATGCGCCAGCCCGGCTCCACGTTCAAGCCGATCGTGTATTCGACCGCGATCCAGAGCGGCCGGCCCCCGTCGATGCTCATCGACGACGCGCCGATCAGCGTGCCCCAGGTGGACGGATCGCTGTGGACCCCGCAGAACTACGACAACAAGTTCGAGGGCCCGATGACCATGCGTCAGGGCCTCTACATGTCTCGCAACCTGATCGCCATCAGGCTGGGCATGGAACTCGGTGAGCAGGCGGTAGTCGACGAGGCGCGCCGCTTCGGCATCAGTACGCCCATTCCGCCCTATCCGTCCATCCACATCGGATCGGCCGAGGTCTACCCGCTGGACCTGGTGGGGGCCTACACCACCTTCGCGAACCTTGGCACGCGCACCGAGCCTAACGGGATCGTCCGGGTCGAGGATCAGGAGGGCAACCTGCTCTGGCAGCCGAGCGCGAGGTCCACCGTCGTGCTCACGCCGTCCGAGGCGTGGATCATGGTGAGCATGATGAAGGACGTGGTGCTCCGCGGGACGGCCTCGGCCAGCGTCTGGAGCGCCGGTTTCCGCGTACCCTCCGGCGGCAAGACCGGGACCACCAACGACGGCGCGGACGTGTGGTACATCGGATACACGGCCGATCTGGTGGCCGGTGTCTGGATGGGGTTCGACAAACCGAGGAAGATCATGGTCAACGCGCAGGGTGGCCGGCTGGCTGCACCCGCGTACACCGCCTTCATGCTCGAGACGTACCGGCGGAAACCGGCCCCCCCGGACTGGCCGATGCCGGCTTCGGTGGTCGCGCGCGACATCGACTCGCAAACGGGACTGCTCGCCACGCCGGCCTGTCTGGAGCATTCGTACACGGAATATTTCCTCCTTGGCACCGAGCCCCATCGGTTCTGCACGGACGCGAATCCGTTTTCCATCCCGCCCCGTGCCGCCTTCGGTCTGCAGGGGTCGGCCGGAACCGTCGCCGGCGATTCGTCGAAGCGGCCGGCGCCTCGAGGAGTCCCCAATCCCTTCGCCATTCCCCGCCGCCGCCGCCCTCCGACCTCCGGCTTCTGACCTCGGTCTCCTATCTGGCCCGCTGGGTCCTCCCGGTATCGCATCCACCGATCGAGCAGGGGGCGGTATCCGTCGAGGACGCGCGCATCGTGTATGTCGGCCCGCGCGCCGGAGTGCCCGCTGGTGACCGGATCGACCTGGGCGACTGCATCCTGGTGCCGGGCCTGGTCAACGCGCACACCCACCTCGAACTCACCGCGATGCGTGGGTTTCTCGAGGACCTGCCGTTCCGCCCCTGGATCCTGCGCCTGACGAAGGCGCGACAGGCGGTGCTCACGCCGGAGCGGCTGCTCGCGGCGGCCCGCGTGGGCATCGCGGAAGGGCTCCGGTCCGGGGTCACGTCGTTCGCCGACACCAGTGAGTCGGGCGTGCCGCACCAGGCGCTGCGCGAGATGGGCGTGCGCGGCGTCGTGTACCAGGAAGTCTTCGGCCCGCGCGCGGAGCAGTGCGACGAGGCCATGGCCGGGTTGCGCCAGCGCGTGGACGCGATGGCCGCCGGCGACACCGCGCTGGTGTGCACCGGCGTGTCGCCACACGCCCCCTACTCGGTCAGCGACGCGCTATTCACCGCCACCACCGATCTGGCGCTCGCCCGTTCCCTGCCGATGGCCATTCATGCTGCCGAGAGCGAGGCGGAAACAGCGCTGGTGCGCGACGCGACCGGTGCGTTTGCTGACGCTCTGCGCGCTCGCGGCATTGCCGCGGAGCCCCGCGCCGCCTCGCCCATCCGGCTCCTCGCACGAGTCGGCGCATTGCGCGCCCGCCCCCTGCTGGTGCATTGCGTGCGCGTGGATCGGGAGGACATCCGTCTGATCGCGGACGCCGGGTGCGCCGTGGCGCACTGCCCGGCGTCGAACGCGAAGCTCGGACACGGCATCGCCCCGCTCGCCGAGTTCCTGGCCGCCGGGATCCGGGTCGGGTTGGGGACCGACTCGGTGGCAAGCAACAACCGGATGGACATGCTCGATGAGGCGCGCCTGTCGATTCTGATGCAGCGCGCGCGACTGACGCGTCCGGACACGCTGTCCGCGACGCACGCGCTGGAACTCGCGACCCTGGGCGCGGCGCGCGCGGTGGGCCTCGATGACCGCGTCGGCTCGCTCGAAGTCGGCAAGGGGGCCGACATCGCGGCGTTCCCGCTGGACGACCTGCGCGATTCCCCCACGTTCGAGGCGGCGAGCGCGCTGGTGTTCGCCGCACCGGGACGAGTGGCTCGCCTGGTGATGGTCGCCGGCGAGGTTCTGGTCCGCGATGGACGTCTGCTCCGCGACGCCGCATCCGACCTTGCCGTCGTCCGAGACACCGCTCGTGATCTGGAGCACTTCGCCGCTGAAAACGCCTGACCCGATCACCATCCCTGTTGCGCGTGCGCGTCGCCTAGCCGGTCACGCGCGCCGCGGGTTATCCTTACTCCTCCATCCAGCGCGAGGAGACGGTGACCAACGACCGCACCCCGGGGCGTACCGCGAAGATCTGGCGTGACGGTGAGCTTGTAGCCTGGGAAGACGCCACGATCCACATCATCAGCCACGTGGCGCACTACGGGTCCAGCGTCTTCGAAGGGATCCGCTGCTACGAAACGCCCGACGGCGGTGCCGTATTTCGCCTCCGCGACCACATGCGCAGACTCCTCAACTCGTGCCGCATCTACCGGATGCCCATCGAGTATTCGGTCGACGATCTGGTGCAGGCCACCGTCGACACCGTGGCGGCCAACGAACTGCGACACTGCTACATCCGGCCGATCGTGATGCGAACCGGTGAGCAGATGGGCTTCTATCCGGTCGGCGTCCCGGTGGAGACCTACGTGATCTGCTGGAAGTGGGACACGTACCTGGGCCGTGACGCCTTCGACAAGGGCGCTGACGCCTGCGTCTCGAGCTGGCGTCGCGCGGCCCCTGATACCTATCCCACGCTCGCCAAGGCGTCGGGCAACTACCTCAACTCCCAGCTCTCCAAGATCGAAGCGCGGCAGGACGGGTATCTCGAGGCGATCACCCTCGACATCTTCGGGTTCGTCTCCGAAGGGACCGGTGAGAACATCTTCCTCGTGCGCGATGGTGTCCTGTACACCTCACCGCTCTCGGCCGGGATCCTCCACGGCATCACCCGGGAGACGATTATCCAGTTGGCCAGGGATATGGGACACGAGGTGCGCGAGATAAACCTGCCCCGCGAGATGCTGTACGTGTCCGATGAGATCTTCTTCTGCGGCACCGCCGCCGAGATCACGCCGGTGCGGTCGGTCGATCGCATCCCGGTAGGCACCGGCGAGCCCGGCCCCGTTACCCGGAAACTGCAGGAGGGGTACCTGGGTATCGCCAAGGGGAGGATTCCCGACCGCTACGGATGGCTGACGCCCGTGCCCGTGGGAGCCGCCGCCGGACAGTGAGTTCGTCCACGGTGCCTGACGAGCGGGAACTTGTACGGCTCTGGATGGTGCCATAGTTTGCCCTGCAATGCTCCCGTGGGTGTCCGCGCTGAGCGAGGAGCCACACGGTACAGCGGGTGGAGGTCCGCGTGATCGTCGGCTGCCTGGCGCTCAATGCGTCGTTTGAACCCCTCACCATGGTTCCCCTGAAGCGCGCCCTGCGCCTGGTGATCGATGGGAAGGCGCAGATTGTCGAGGCCGATGGGGAACGCCCCGTCCGGTCCGAGCATCTCGCGATCCCGCGGCCGGCCGTCATCCGCCTCACGAACTTCGTACATGTGCCGCGCCGTTTCCGCCGCCAGGTCACCAACACGTTCCTCTTCGCGCGGGACCACTACTGCTGCCAGTTCTGCGGGCGTTCGCTGGCCGAGCTCAAGCCGCGCGAGTCACTCACCCGCGATCATCTGGTGCCGCTGTCGCGTGGCGGGACCAACGACTGGACCAACGTGGTGACGGCGTGCAGCCCCTGCAACACGCGCAAGGGAAACAAGTTGCCTGAAGAGATCGGGATGCATCCTCTGGCGCACCCGGTGGAGCCCCATTTCGTCCACCTCAGCTGGGCCGTTCGCCGCCTCACGCCGATTCAGGCCAAGTACATCCGGCTCTTCTACGGCGCGACGGTCCTGCATCAGCTCGAGGATCTCGAGCATCGCCGGCCGCGCGCCCTGCGCGGCGGCTGACGTTCGCGTCGTTCACGGCACCTGAAACGTCCGCGACCGGATCTCCAGGCTCCGACGATCCGCGCCCAGCAGTCGCGCAAACAACTCGCGCAGCCCCCGTCCGATCGCCGTGCCGGGATTCCGCTGCCCGCGTACCGCGGGTTGGAGTTCACCGTGCAGCCAATGCTGCAACTCGTCGAGGTCTCCCAGCGACATCGTCTCGACGTCGAGCACGGCATTGTAGTACTGTCGATCGCGCTGGCGGCGCGCGGCGATGGGTACACGATAGGGGCGCTCCGCTTCCGTCAGCGCGGCGCTGAAGTTCACGAACTGCAGCGACGACACGACATGCCCGTCGTTCAGCCTCACCAGGCGATAACGCTTGCCGAGCGCGTCGTAGCTCACCACCACGTCCCATTCGGCGCTTTCGCGCATCGCGTTGAACAACCCGCCCGAAGACCAGAGCTCGACGCGGAAATGCAGGCGTGCCGGGAATCCGCTGTTCAGGAGATCCCGGACCGTCGGCTCCGACAGCACGTTCACAGCGCGCACGCGCGGCCCCTCGGTGGCCAGGGCGTCACGCGACGGGAGTGTGATCTCGAGCTTCGGGCCGCCCTGCGCGGCCGCCGGCACCGCGAACAGGAGGGCGGCGAGAATGACGTGCGGTCGCACGGCTCAGCCAAGTCGGAACGTCACTAGAAGCGCGGCCGAAGGCGCACGAAGAAGTTCACCGGTGTGTGGGAGTTGGACAGCGCCTTGGCGGCGTACACCCCGACGTCATCGAGCCGGATCCCGACCCCGAGATCACCGCGAAACGTGTTGAGCGGCGGGATGGCATTGCTTCCGTACCGCAGGGCTCCGAACCGCTCGCCTACCAGCCAACCCCGTCCCATGTCCGCGAACACGACCCACTCGGCGGTCCGTCCCCAGCCGCTCCGCCGCCGCACCCGCTCCTCGCCAAGTATGCCTAACGGATCCACGTGAATCACGCCGCGGTACTCGGCTTGCGCGAGCGCGATCCGCTGGCACTGCGCCGGAAGACCCGCCGGATACGCCGCCGGAGGAGGGCCGGATGGAGCGGCCGGCGGTGCGGAACACTGCCAGTAGTCGGTCCCCCCTTCGATCCGCCGGAAATCGTACCCGGGCAACGTGCCGGGACCGCCCAGCGAGAACCGACGCTCCAGCGGGAGGTCGTCACCGCCCAACCATCCGCCCAGAACCAATCGCAGGTTGAGCTGCCCGTCCGGTGCGACGCGATTGTAGCGTCGCACGTCCAGCAGCCCGCGATTGTAGATCGGGTCCAGCGCACCGAAGCGCGCCGCCCAGGAGGCCGGTCCCGGAATCAGGCTCTGGCCACTTCCGTGTTCGAAGTCGGCGCTGACGTACCAGCCCGACCGCGGCTCGAGTTCGTCGTTCCGCGTGTCGTACCGCAGCGTCAGGTTCACCAGATGCACCGTGCCGTCGTCGAGCTGCGGATTCGGACGCCAGTCCTGCGTCTGGCGAAAGAGCGTGAACGGCGTGCGGGCGTCACGCGATCCCCAGCGCTCGGCGCTGTAGCGCAGCGTGAGATCGGTGGTGTTCCCCAGGAACAGCGTGCTGTAGACGGCGCCACCATGTCGATCGAAGTAGTCGCGATAGTCACGGTGCAGAAAGAACGACGCAAGGCCGTTCTCCGCGTCCGACAGCTGCCAGGGCTCGACCGCATCCACCAGGTCGAACAGCTGGCCGCCAACGCGAATCCCGCCGCGCTTCCCGACGCTGATCTCGGTCTTCAGGCTGTGCCCGAGATTCTCGCTCTTCCAGTCGAAGCGGTCGGCGCTCCGGATGATTCCCAGTGCGTCCACTGACACCCGGCCCCAGGAGAACTCGCGGCCGAACAGCGGCCCGAGCAGGAGGGGCAGCCCTTCCACCCGGCTGTACGTTCGGGCGGAGACCAGCCGCAGATCGCTCCACGCGCGCGTCTCCCATCGCCTGTGCCGGCGGAACCACTGATCGCTGTCCGGGTCGCCGTGCACAACGATGCGATCGTCCTCGTGGGTCACGTTGACGCGATCGCCGTAGACCCGCACGTCGCCGGTAACGTTGTCCGGATCGCGGGAGTCGAACGTACCGCCGAGAATCGTCACGTCACGATCGATCCGTGCCGCCGGCAGCAGGACCACCGCGGAGTTGATCGCCACCAGCCGCCCGGCGACGTGGCCGGCGATTGTGAGCGACCCGTCGAGAATGGCGATGTCCTGCGAAACCACCTGGCCGCTGTCGATCTGCTGCGTCCCCGTGAGGCGCGTTGTGGAGGAGGCATTGAACAGGCGTGACACGTCGTCGGCGATGTCGCGCGGGATACTCCGGGACTCGACCACCTGAACGGTCTCGCGCTGGACCGAGGGCACCTGCCCGGGGGCGGCGAGCGGAACGACCAGCGCGGGCAGGAGCAGGGTTAGGCGACGCATGACGGCTCCGTGTCGAAGCGGACGTCAGCGCGTGCTGGCACGATGCGTACCCCATCGCCGCCCCGCGCGAACGGTCGGCACCTCAACAAGTTCAGGCGACGCGCACCGTCGGGCAACTCGCCGGCGTCCCCCGCCGAGGTCACGCCGTGTGTGTCATCCCCGCCTCGAGCGCGATCCCCAGGCGCTTCATTCGACGGTAGAGGTTCGGCCGGTCGGTCCGCAGGCGTCGTGCCGCTTCGGCCACGTTGCCTCCCGCCGAGGTGAGCGCCCGCGTGATCAGCAGGCGCTCGTACTCGTCGAGCAGGTCGGTGAGGGGCGCCTCGAGGCCGGTGGGGTCGGGCAGCGTGGCCGGCGCCATCGTGCCCGGCGATTCCTCGATCGGCAGCACCTGCGCAACCTGATGGGCCGTCACCGGCTGGCCGGCGTGGAGGATCGCCAACCGCTCCACGATGTTCGCCAGTTCCCGCACGTTGCCCGGCCATCGGTATCGCTGGAGGGCGGAGAGCGCGTCGCTCTGCCAGGCGGGAAACGCCTGTCCGGTCCGCACGCGGTGCAACGCGGAGAAGTGCCTGACGAGATCGGGAATGTCGTCGGGGCGCTCGCGCAGCGGGAGCACCTCCACCGGGATCACGTTCAGACGGAACAGCAGGTCCTCGCGAAATGCACCCTCGCGAACCGTCCGCTGGAGGTCCTTGTTGGTCGCGGCGATGACACGCACGTCGATCGGAATGGGCTTGGTGCCGCCCACGCGTTCGATCTCCCGTGCTTCGATCGCCCGCAGGAGTTTCGCCTGCGCCTCGGGTCCCAGGTCGCCGACCTCGTCGAGCAGGAGCGTGCCGCGATGTGCCAGCTCGAACCGTCCGATCCTCCGCTCAGTCGCGCCGGTGAAACTCCCCCGCTCGTGACCGAACATCTCGCTCTCCACCAGGTCGCGTGGAATGGCGGCGCAGTTCACGCGCACGAACGGACGGTCGCGCCGCGCACTCCCGTTGTGGATCGCGACCGCCACCAGCTCCTTCCCCGTCCCCGACTCGCCCGAGATCAGCACCCGCGCGTCGGTCGGGGCAATCCGGCCGATGAGTTCGCGCAGGCGGCGCATCCCGGTGCTGCCACCGACCATTTCGATCGAGAGGCCGAGGTCGGCCCGCAGCGCCTGCGCTTCACGGCGCGCCCGTCGCAACTCGATCGCCGAGGAAAGCGCCAGCAGCACTCCCTCCGGCGTCAACGGCTTCTCCAGAAAATTGTGCGCACCCAGCTTGGTGGCCCGCACCGCGTCCGCCAACCCGGCACGCCCGCTCATCATGATGATCGGCAGATCGGGGAGCCTTTCCCGCAGCGCCGAGAGCACCCCCATGCCGTCCACGGTGCCCGGCATCATCAGGTCGACCAGCGCGGCATCGGGGTCCGTTTCGAGCGCGACCGCCACACCACGCGCGCCGTCGGGCGCGTCGCGCACCTCGTATCCTTCCGCGGTCAGCAGGGCGCCGACCATCCGCCGGATATTCGGCTCGTCGTCGATGATCAGAACGCTGGCCACGCCCGCAGTTCGTTAGGCGCGGCGCTCGGCCGCCGGTTCCGGAATCGGCTCCGCCTCGTTCGCCGGGCGCGCCATTCGTCCAGCCATCGGGTTCGGCGCCGGCAGGCCCCGCATCTCCGACATCAGCCGCGTCGCGAAACGCTGGCCTTCGGAGATTCGCTCCACTTCGATCGCCATCGCCTCGATCCCCTGCTCGATCCGGTCCAGCCGCGACGCCAGTTCGGGTGGTGGTGCCACCGCCTCCCGCGCGCCCCGGCGATCCATCCTTCGTGCAATCGCCCGTGCCAACGGAAGTCCGATGACGATTACCGCCACGGTGATGAAGAAGGCGGTGGTGATGTCCACGACCTGCGGCGGGATCACATCGGCCGGAAACACCGGCCCCTGCGCCACACCGGCAATCCCGCCGTTGGCCCGCGCGTCCATCTCGGCCCGCACCCGCGCCATCGCCTCCTTCACGCGCTGAGCTGCCAGCCGACCCGCCTCGGCCCCGTTTGCGCCGGCTTGCGCGCCCTGCAGCGCCTGGTTGACCGCGTCATTGACCGTCTTCTCGATCTGTTGATCGAGCGTTTGCGCCGGCGTCGCCGGCGGCGTGGGTGCCTGCGGTGTGGCCTGCGCGGTTGTGGCCTGCGTCATGACGGACTTCTCCTTGATGTCTCGCTTGGCAAGGCGGCCGCGGGCAGCCTTTCAGCCAGCATCTTCGTGGTAAATCGCTGTGCTTCCGACACGCGCTCGACTTCGATCGCGATGGCGTCCACCGCCTGCTCGATGCGGAGCAGTCGGTCGTCCACGTCGCCCGCGCCGGTTCGCGCCCGGTCACGTATTTCCAGGCGCTTGAACCAGAACCGCGCGAGGGAAATGATGGTCGCGCTGGCGGTGCCGAGGATGATCGCCGCCATCGCGATGTCTTCGCCCTGAATCAACATGCGACCTCGAAGTTCACGCGTTCCGGCGGGTGGCGGCGGGTATCGCCACCGGCTCGGGCGAACGCTCGGCGAGCACCTTGGTGATGAACCGCTGGCCCTCCGAAATACGTTCCATCTCGATCGACATCGCATCGATCGCCTGCTCGATACGCTCCAGTCGCCCCTCGTCCCGCGGCTCCCCCCGCACTGAGTCGCGGGCTGACGTCCGCCTGACGTGAGACACGACCAGCGGGACGCCCAGCGCCAGAATGATGATCATGAGCATTCCGGCGATTGGGATGACAATGTCTTCGTTCACCGGTTTCCTCCGGATGACGGCCCCTCGATGCGTTGACCCTGTGATTCGCTCCGACCCGCCAGTAGCCGGGTCGTGAATCGTTGTGCCTCGGAGATGCGCTCGACCTCCACCGCGATCGCATCCACGGCCTGTTCCATACGGTCCAGACGCTCCGCGAGTTCTGGACCCAGCTCCCTTCCCGTGCCTCGCTGCTCCACCCGGCGCGCATGTGTTCTGGCAAGCATGACCCCGATGATGGTCACCGGCAGCGAGATGAAGAACACGATCGGAACGAGGAACGGTGAGATCACCAGGTCATGCCTCGACGTTGAGGTGTGAATCGGCCGCCACCGGGAGCACCAGGCGAATCTCCGTTCCCCTGCCGGGCGCGCTTTCGGCCGCCACGCTCCCATGATGTGCCAGGATCGTCTGTCGCGCGATAGCCAGCCCGAGACCAGTGCCCCCGGGCTTGCTTGTCACGTACGGATCCCAGATGCTTTCGATTCGCTCCGGCGGAATCCCGCACCCCGTGTCCCGAACCCGGATCGCGACCCCCTCCCCGCCGCCCAACGGACTGAGTTCCACCGTGACGTGGATCGCTCCCCGATGCCCGGAACCGTCACCATTGCTGCTCGACGCCGAGCAGGCGTCAACCGCGTTGAGCAGGATGTTCGTGAGCGCCCGCTGGAGCGCATCGTGCTGCCCGCGCACGACGACCGGATTCGGCGGCACTTCGATGAAGACGGAAAGATCGGGCGGCACCACTGCCCGAACGCCGTACCGAACCAGGTCGCCGATATCCACTTCTGAAACCGGCCCTCCGGGCAGCCGGCCGAATTGCGAGAAATTCTTCGACATCTCGTTGAGACGCCCGGTCTCGGTCCGAAGGACGTCCACCGTGTCGGCAAGCTCCGGAGGGACTTCGCGCTCGAGCCGGGCAAGCGCAAACTGGATCGGCGTGAGCGGGTTCTTCAATTCGTGCGCGAATCGGCGCGCGCTCTCGCGAAAGGCGCCCAGCCGCTCGGCCTCGAGTGCGCGAACCCGCCCATCGGCGAGCTCCACTGCCATGGTCCGCATGCGCTCGCGCAGCACCTTGAACTCCGGCGCGCCTCGCAGTGGAGTCTCGGCCGGAAGAGAGGCGCCCCGGGCGATCAGTTCGGCCCATCCCAGCAGCTCGTTCAGGGGCCGACTCATCTGCCGGCTGAGATGCCCGGCCACCCGCGACGCGAGCACCCCCAGCAGCACGAGTCCGACAATCGCTCCCACTATCATCACCCTGGCGAATCGCACCGCCACGAAGTCGAATCGGCGCGCCTGGGTGACCGACTGCGCCAGGTTCTGCTCATGGGCTCTGAGGGCCGCGCGCTGACCGGACGAGAGCGGTGCTCCGCGCAGCGAATCGAGCGCGCGCGCGCCGGAAGACGCAACCTGCTCCCACGCCGCGTTCTCCGAGACCTTGAGCAGGACGGTGCGAACGGCAACTGCCCACGCGACCGTCATCGCGATGGCAGGCACCAGCGCAAACAGTGAAAGAACGACGAGGAGACGCTTGCGAAACGCGAGTTGCCGCAACATGGACACCCCTGGGCAGCCGGTCCCAAGATACGCTGCGGAAGGCTGAGGAGAACGGCCGAGACTGTCGCCGTCAACTCCCGGCAATCAAGCGTCTCTTCCCGATCCAGGCGGCCGGTTCAACCGTTTTCCGCATGCAAGAGCCACCTTCTGGGAGGGCCATGAAGACTCACACCGCGTACCTGACGTTCAATACCAGGAAACGCCAGGAGATCATCGACATCACCGACTCGGTCGAGGAGTGTCGATCCGAGGCCGGGATCGCCGAGGGATTTGTCCTCGTCTCCGCGATGCACATCTCCGCCAGCGTGTTCGTGAACGACCACGAACCTGGCCTCTGGAAGGACATACTCGACTGGCTGGAGAGTCGAATCGCGCCATGGGATCCGGAGCGGTATCGCCACAACTCGGGCACCGGCGAGGACAATGCGGCCGCGCATTTGCGCAGCCTGACCATCGGACATGAGGTGATCGTGCCGGTGACCGGCGGTCGTCTGGACTTCGGTCCGTGGCAGCGCGTCTTCTACGGGGAATGGGACGGGCAGCGCCCCAAGCGCGTTATCCTGAAGGCGATGGGGGTCTGAACTGGTCGGTGCGTGCCAGCGGGAGACGTGTTACATTAACCTCCATCCGTCCGGGTCAGCGGGGCCTGCGCGAGCGGCAAAGCGAGCTGATAGGCTAGTCGCGCCGAGCCTCGAACCCTTTGCGACATCGATGTTTCCACGACGACGTGGGGAGTCGGTGAGCGTGAATGGGATCCGGCCGGAGGCTGGTGACCCGGTTTGACAATGGCCCGCAGAGGGGCATGCCGGGAGCCAGTCTGGGATCCCATGCCTTCGTCGCACGTTCCCGGGAACCACCGTTTGCAGGTGACGCCGGAGAGTGTGACGGGGCACGACGCGCAGATGCGCGCTTTCAACACACACCGCAGCTCACCACACGACATGAACCAACGCCTACCACGGCACACGCCATCGCGCGCGCCGGTCACCCCCATACATCGGGGTCCGCAAGCCCTACCTCAACTCTCCCAACTCCCGGTTCAACACGCACCAAACGCCGCCCTCCTCATCGACTTCGACAACGTGACGATGGGGATCCGCTCCGACCTGGCGGGTGAACTCCGCAACCTCCTCGGCTCGGAAATCATCAAGGGCAAAGTCGCCGTGCAGCGCGCCTACGCTGACTGGCGCCGCTATCCCCAGTACATCGTTCCGCTCGCAGAGGCGTCGATCGACATGATCATGGCGCCTGCCTATGGGACGTCGAAGAAGAACGCGACCGACATCCGGCTGTCGGTCGACGCCATGGAGCTGGTCTTCACGCGTTCGGAAATCGGAACCTACATCCTGCTCTCCGGCGATTCCGACTTCGCCAGTCTGGTGACGAAGCTCAAGGAATACGGCAAGTACGTCATCGGTGTCGGGATCCGGGAGTCGTCGAGCGACCTGCTGGTCATGAACTGCGACGAGTATTACAGCTACAACGCCCTGGCCGGGCTGGTGAAGGCTGGCGAGGATGAAGTCGTGAAGTGGGATCCCTGGGAGCTCGTCACCGAAGCCATCAATCGCATGGTGAAGAACGGCGACGTGATGCGCTCGGATCGCCTCAAGCAGGTCATGCAGGACATCGACCCCGGGTTCGACGAGAAGAATCTCGGCATGTCGAAGTTCTCGCGGTTCTGTCAGGAGGCGGCGGCGCAGGGACTCATCAAGGTGACGAAGATGGAGAACGGCCAGCTCGAAGTTGCGCCGTCCGAACATCCGCATCGCGTTGGTGGGGGAGCGCAACCATCCGCATCGCACCGGCCTCCCGGAGGACGGGGATCCGAGCCGCGTGATCGTGAGGAGCGGGGAACCCGGCGTGGACGCCGGGGCGGACGGGACCGCGGGCCGGGGCGTGAGCGCGAGGAGCGTGCGGCCCTTCCGCCGATTGCCGCGGCGGCCGCTCCCGAAGTGGCGGAAGCCTCGACCCCGGCGCCAGCGGCAACAGCGGTGTCCGCCGGAGCCAGCGACGGGATCGGCCTCGGCGGCGAACGCCTGACGAGAGAGGAGGCCTTCGATCTGCTCCGCCGCACCACGGCGGCGCTGATCGCCGATGGCGGCTCGGTGCCGGCAGTGGCGCTCCGGCGGCGGGCCTTCGATTTGCTCGGCCGCGACAGCGAGAGCCTGAGCGAACGGAACTTTGCTCGCGTGCTCCGCGACGCGCACGACGCCGAGATCATCGATCTCCGTCGCCGTGGGGATGACTATGAAGTTGCCCTTCCCGCGGATGTAGCTCCGGTGGCGGAGCAGTTGAATCGGGCCGCGGCTGCTCGCGCATCCGCCCAGCCATCTCAGACGGCAGCCGCTCCCGCCCCTCGGGGCATGGGTCCCCGCGGAATCCCGGGACGTGGCCGCCCGGGTGCGCGCCCGTCGGCGCCGCCGCCTGAACTGCTTTCGGTGGGGGTTGTCGACGTGCCTGCCGTCGCCGAGGCGGCACCGGTGGAAGGGGAAGCGGTGGCTGGGGCGAAGCCCCGTACCAGGACACGCCGCGGTGGGAAGGGGCGCGCGCGAGTCGCGTCCGCAGCCAAGGGTGAGTCCGCGGCGGCGCCGGAGGGACCCGACGCCGCAAAGAGCGCAACCGGGGAGAAGGCCAAGTCCAAGCCCAGGCGATCCCGGTCGAAGAAGAGCACTCCGAAGGACGCAGCCGCATGATGGCGCGCGCCGCGCTGGGTGCGCGGCGCGCCGCCAGGGCCGTCCCCATTCTCCCCGCGTTCTATGACCGCGCGACGGAGGGTGTGGCGCGTGACCTGCTGGGCGCCGTGCTCGAATCCCGCACAGCGGACGGTATCGCGTCCGGGCGCATCGTCGAGACCGAGGCCTATCTGGGCCCGCACGATCCTGCCTGTCACGCCGCCGTCGGGCTGACCAGGCGGAACCGGCCCCTGTTCGGCCCTCCCGGTACGGCCTATGTCTATTTCATCTACGGCATGCATTGGTGCGTCAACGCGGTCACGCGGGAAGCCGGTCATGGGAGCGCGGTCCTCATCAGGGCGCTCGAGCCGCTTGCCGGATTCGATCTCATGCGCGCGCGCCGCGGTGCGGTGCCGGATCGTGAGCTCACGAGCGGCCCGGCCAGGCTGTGTGCGGCCCTGGCGATCGACGGTCGCCTGAACGGTGCTCCGCTCCAGCGCGGTTCGCTGCGGATTCTCGAAGGCGTACCGGTCCCGGATGCGCAGGTGGAAGTGTCTGCGCGCATCGGCATCAGGCTGGCAGCCGATTGGCCACTGCGGTTTTACGTCAGCTCGAGCCCCTATGTGTCACGCGCCCCGGCCGCGGTCCGGAACGGACCGGGGCAGGGGCGCGTGCGCTAGCCTCTCGATTTTTCGCTCGCATGACGGAAGGTGGCGGCGACCCGCAGCCCTCCGACGCCGCTAGAACTTGTCGATGGCGTTTCCGAAGTTGTAACGAATACCGCCCTGCGCCATGTAGGTGTAGTGCGAGCGGTTGAGCAGGAAGTTCCCGCCGGTGGGCATCGCGCTGGCCTGCACGAAAAGGGCCGAGCGATTGAAACCCATCTGCGCACCCACCGTGAAGACGGCCGACGAGCGGCTGCTGAATTCGTTGACCGAGGCGAACACCGAATCCATCTGACCCTCGGACGAGAACGACCCCGTGGGCACCGAATTCTGGATGACGTTCAGCGCCACGCCCAGGCCCGCGTACGGGCGCAGGTTGCCGTCGGTGACGGGGAAGAAGTAGATCTCTCCGCTGTACCGGCGCCAATTCTTGACATCGATCTCTCGCACGCCGCCGGACGACGAGGGATCGAAGATGCCTGCCTGTTCATTGAAGAACGCCTGTTCCACCGACAGCCGCAGCCCCACGCGGGTGCGCGTGATGAGCCATTCGCCGCCTACGCTGGGCGCGGTGATCTGCGTGCTCCGGTCGACGCCGGCCTTGAACAGCATGACGCCGCCGCTCACGCCCCAGAACCACGAATCATTGAACGAGTTCGCCGACCGGTTCGCCTGGGCGAACACGAGCCCTGGGAGAAGGGCGACACCGGCGAATACCTTGGCGGCCGTGCAAGCCATGCGCATACGCTGAGCCTCAGATGACGCGCGTTAGGTTGTGTGTGCGCACTGGACGGGCGTCACTCCGTCGAGCAGCGCGTGCAACACCGATTCGCGAGCCCCGATCGGCGCGACACGAGAACAGGTCGGGGGAGCCGCGTGGCAGGCGCCAGCGGCCCCCGCAGGCTCATGGGAGGGACGAGGATGCAAACGAGGTGGTCACGCCCGCTGACAGGCCCTTTGTAGCCTGCGTCACACTCCGGGGGCGACGGCCCGCCGGGGCGGCTACACGATTCCCAGCTTCGTTCCCACCTTCTTGAATACGCGCACCGCGAAGTCCAGGTCATCGGGCGTGTGTGCGGCCGACAGCTGGCACCGGACGCGGGCGGTTCCCTGCGGAACCACCGGATAGCCGAACCCCGTGACGAAGATGCCCTCGCCCAGCATCAGGTCGCTCATCTCGATCGCCTTCGCCGTGTCGCCCACGATGATCGGCACGATCGGCGTCTCCCCGGGAAGCGGCTTGAATCCGGCGTCGGAGATGGCGGCACGGAAGTAGCGGGTGTTCTCGCGAAGGCGTTCCACGCGTTCCGGGTGATTCTCGATGAAACGCACCGCGGCCAGGGCGCTCGACGCCACCGTGGGCGGCAGGGCGTTGGAGAACAGCTGCGGACGGGAGCGCTGCGTCAGCATGTCACAGAGAACGTCCGGTCCCGCCACGAACCCGCCCGCCGCGCCGCCTAACGCCTTGCCCAATGTCGACGTGATCACGTCCACCTCCCCCAGCACCCCGAAGTGCTCCGCCGTACCCCGGCCCGTCTTCCCCAGCACTCCAGTTGAGTGCGAGTCGTCCACCGCCAGCACCGCATCGTGCGCTCTTGCGATCTCGAGCAGGTCGGGGAGGCGACACACGCTCCCTTCCATCGAGAACACGCCATCGGTCCAGATGAGCTTCCGCTTGGACCCCCGATTCGCCGCCAGCTTGGCCCGCAGGTCGTCCATGTCGCCGTGCTTGAATACCACCGACATGCACTTCGTTATCGACTTCGCCAGCCGGATCGAGTCGATGATGGACGCATGATTCAACTCGTCCGACAGAACCACGTCCCCTTCCTCCAGCACCGTCGGCGTCAGCCCCTCGTTGGCGTTCCAGCATGACACGAAACTCATCGACGCCTCGCATCCCACGAACCGCGCCAGCGCCTGCTCCAACTCCCGGTGGACCGCGAACGTGCCGCAGATGAACCGGACGCTCCCGGTTCCCGCGCCGTACTTCCGCAGCCCCTCATGTCCGGCCTCGACAACCTCCGGCTCGTCCGACAGGCCCAGATAGTTGTTGGAGGACAGAATCAGCACGTCTCCCCGTCCTTCCATCGTTACGTGCGCCGACTGCGGCGAGGAGAGGTAGTTGAGGCGCTTGTAGACACGGTCCGCCTTGAGCTGGCGGATCTTTGCCTTCAGATCTTCGCGAAACCCCCCGTTCAGACTCACGATCAAACCTCCGCTGGTCGCCGACTGGTGGAAGTTACGCGACCTCGAATACCACCTTGCCCGCTTCGCCACTCTGGATCACCCGCATCGCTTCATCGGCGGCTTCGAGCGGGAAGCGATGCGTAATGACCGGCGTGGGATCGAACTCCCCGGAAAGCAGGAAGCGCGTCATCTGGTGCCAGGTCTCGTACATCCGCCGGCCCACCACGCCGTAGATTGTCAGTCCCTTGAAGATGATCTCGTTGGCGAGATTGAATTCCAGGGGACGCGCGGGAATGCCGAGCATCTGCACTCGACCGCCAACACGCACCAGCGCGAAGCCCTGATGGATCGCGGCGGGCACCCCCGACATCTCCAGCACCACGTCCACGCCGAGTCCCGCGGTCGCCCGCTTCACAGCCTCCTCCACCGCTTCCGGGTGCACCACATCGTGCGCCCCCATTCGCTCCGCCAGGGCGAGCCGCCGATCGTTGACGTCCGATGCGATCACCCGCGAGGCGCCGGCTGCCCGACAGATACCGGCGGCGAAGATGCCGATCGGCCCGCATCCCGTGATCAGCACCGTGGCACCCGGAATCTCGGCGGTGAGCGCGGTGTGAAAGGCATTTCCCATGGGATCGTGAATGCCTCCCACCTCGTACGAGATGCTGTCATCCAGATGCCAGACGTTGATTGCCGGCATCGCGATGAACTCGGCAAAGCACCCGTCGCGGTCGACGCCGATGATCCTCGTGTACGGGCAGACGTGCGAGTTCCCCGTTCGACAGAGCAGGCAACGCCCGCAGACGATGTGACCCTCCGCGGTCACGCGATCTCCCACCTTGACGTCGGTGACCAGATTCCCCGCCGTCACCACGTCACCGGCAAACTCGTGCCCCACCACGAACGGCGGCTTGCAGCGCCCCCGCGCCCAGTCGTCCCACTCGTAAATGTGCACGTCGGTTCCGCAGACCCCGGCGCGGCGAACCCGGATCAGCACCTCATCGTCGCGAATCTCCGGCTCGGGTGTCTCCTTCAGGCAAAAGCCGTGTCCCCCTGCAACCTTCACCAGCGCTCTCATAATCGGGAATTGGAGGGTGCGAACGACAGGATCTCGGTCAGACGATCGTGGGGACCTGGCCTCCATCCACCTGGATGGCCGTCCCGGTGACGTAGCTCGCGCGCTCGCTGGCCAGGAACGCGACGACCGCCGCGAACTCGCGCGGATCACCAGCCCGGCGGATCGGCGTGTGCGCCACCCGCCCCTTCAGGAGCTCTTCCACCGAAAGGTGCTCCCGTTCGGCACGCATGCGCGCCAGTTCCAGAGCGCGCGGTGTGTCAAAGTGCCCCGGCAGTACCGAGTTGACCAGCACATTGTCGGCGGCGCACTCGTTGGATAGCGTCTTCGCAAACCCCAGCAGCCCTGCGCGTGCCGTGTTGGAAAGAATCAGGTTGACGAGAGGCATCTTCGCCACGAAGGACGACAGGAAGATCACGCGCCCCCATTTCCGCGCGCGCATGGAAGGTACGCAGGCCCGCGCCAGCCACACCGAGGCCAGGAGGTTGACGCGGATCGCCGCCAGGTACTGCTCCTCCGTCGTTGAATCGAACATCGTGGCGGGCGGCCCACCGGCGTTGGCGACGAGAATGTCCACCGGGCCGAGATTCTCGGCGGCCAGGTTCGCCACCCGCGCCGCTTCGCCGTCGCGCGAGACGTCACCGGGTATCGGCAGAACACGCCGCTTCGTGGCAGCGGAAATCGCTCCCGCCGCCTGGCGAAGGACGTCCTCGCGTCGGGCAACGATCGCGACCGATGCGCCCTCCTGGCTCAATTCGCGCGCGATGGCCAGGCCGAGGCCGGACGATGCGCCGGTGACCAGAGCGACCCTGTTCGCAAGCCCCAGATCCATTGGAAAGCGCGTGGCTGATGGTGAGAGGGCGCGGCGCCCGACCCAGAGGCGCCGAAGTCTGCACCACGCTACCGCGTCGCCACTCCAGCCGCAAACTCCGCTGCGTCGCTGTGAGCTATGAGCGCGGGAATGCGCTGACCGTCTTGGCCTGTGGCGTCTGCCCTGCGGCCGTGGCCGTTGGTCAGTGTCCGAATGCTGGCCTAGTCACGGAACGTAATGCGGGCCGGCGTACTCCGCGCCGCGACCGCGGTGGCGCTGCCTTCCGACACTGCCACCGTCGGTCGGATCGTGTAGGTGCCCGGTGCCAGCGTGATGGGTGCGGCCTGCGACCCTTCAGGCACCGCACGCCCCGTCGTGAAGGCCTGCATGTGCAAGGTGTCGCCCGGAGCCAGCTCGGTGGGCGCCGTGAGGGCCAGAGTGCACGGCATGTATTCGGCGGGATGGAACGTCGCGCCACGCGCGTTCACGAAGACGAAATCACCGTTGCAGTTGGTTTGCCCCACCCGCACGATGGCCGCGCTGACGTTCACGACGTCGATCGTGATGCGCGCCGTGTCGCCGAGGACGAGGTCGGCCGCCTCGGTGCTGGAGCGGACATCGACCTTCGACGGGTCCGGATTGCTGAAGATCGAGCACGCGCCGAGGGCGGACACTCCAACGAGTGAGAGAATGGCGCGCACGGTCCGGCGAAGAGGGTTCACATGGTCTCCGGATCGGGACGACTGAAGGGCCCGGCGGGGCCCGGCATTGCACCATGAAGACACCCGACGAGCCTCGTATGCCCGCACCTCAATCTCCCGGGTGCGCGACCTCCGCTTTCGGAGTCCGGCCGGCCGTCGACCTCGTTTCCTCTCTTCCCGCCTTGGCGACAGACACGGCACAGACCTTGAATTCGGGGATCCCCGCATACGGATCCAACTGCGGGTTCGTGAGCAGGTTAACCGCCGCCTCTCGATAGTGCATCGGGATGAAGACCTGCTTCCGCGCCACGCGGCCCGACATCCGCACGGAAATCCTCACCATGCCGCGGCGCGATGCGACCACCACTTCATCGCCGTCGAGCACGTTCAGCTCCCGCGCGTCTTCGGGATTGAGCTCCACGATGGGGCCTGGCTCGCGGGCGTCGAGCGCGAAGGACCGCCGGGTCATCGTCCCGGTGTGCCAGTGGTACATCTGGCGCCCGGTGTTGAGCATGAACGGATAGTCGTCGTCCGGCAGCTCCGCCGGCGGCAGAAACTCCACCGGAACGAACGTGGCGCGGCCGTCGGCGGTCGGGAACGACTCCGCGAACAGAAAGTCGGTGCCCCCGTGCGTTTCGTGCGGCACCGGATACTGGAGCCCGCCCGATTCCTCCAGCCGGCGGTGCGAGACACCGCGCCACGATGGTGTGACGCTCGCAATCTCGTCCATGACCTCGGCCGAGTTGCGGAACCGCGTCGGCAGACCGATCCGGTTGGACAGATCGATGATGATGTCGAGATCGGCGCGCGCCACGCCTGGTGGATCGATCGCCTGGTGCGACAGCTGGATTCGTCGCTCCGTGTTGACGAACGTGCCCGTCTTCTCGGCGAACGAAGCACCGGGAAGTACGACGTCGGCGTACCGTGCCGTCTCCGTCAGGAAGAGGTCCTGGACGGTGAGAAACTCGAGTTCACGGAACCAGTGTTCCGCGTGCGAGACCTCGGGATCGGACAGGATGGGGTTCTCCCCCATGATGAACATGCCGCGTACCGGACTGTCCTCCTGCACGATGTCTGTCACCTTGAGCCCGACCTCGAGCGGGATGCGCTCATCCGGCACGCCCCAGGCGGACGCGAACACGTGCCGGATCGCGGGGTCGGTGACCGGTTGATAGTCCGTGTAGACCATGGGGATGGCGCCCACGTCGCTCGCGCCCTGCACGTTGTTTTGTCCGCGGATGGGGAGCATGGCGGCGCCCCATCGGCCGATCATTCCCGTGGCGAGGATGAGATTCAGCAGGGCGGCCACGATGTCGGTGCCCGTGCGGTGCTGGGTCAGACCCATCGCCCAGAGCGTCGAGGATCTTGGCCCGCGCGCGTAGAGCTCGGCCGCCCGCCGGATGAGGTCCGCCCGAACACCGGTGATCGTCTCGGCGCGCTCGGGGGTGTAGGGGCGCACGGCGTCGCGGACTGCCGCAAACTCGTGCGTGCGTGCGGCGATGAACTCCTCGTCTTCGAGCCCCAGCGCCAGGATGTGGTTCAGCATCGCGTTCAGGAGCGCGACGTCGGTACCCGGGAGGGCCTGCAGATGAATGTGGGCGCGCTGCGCCAGCTCGATGCGCCGTGGGTCGCACACGATGAGCGTCGCTCCGCGCTTGACTGCCCGTTTTATCGCGGCCCCGAAGACGGGGTGCGATTCCGTGGTGTTGGCTCCCAGGAGGAAAACCACGTCTGCCTCGGTCTCGACTTCCCGCATCGAGCCCGACGCGGCGCTGGTGTTCATGGACCGCTGCATCGCGCTCACCGACGACGAGTGACAGAGGCGCGTGCAGTGATCGACGTTGTTCGTGCCCAGTCCGCCGCGGAACATGCGCTGGAGCAGGTAGTTCTCTTCGTTCGTACACTTGGCGGACTGGAACACGGCCAGCGAGTTGGGACCGTGGGTGTTCTTCAGCCTCACAAGCTCCTGCGCGGTGAGTTCCAGGGCTTCTTCCCACGTCGCCTCGCGGAACGGCTCATACCACTCGTGCGGCGTGGCGACGCGGTCGCGCGCGTCTCCCAATGGGCCGATCCCGGTGGGCGCTGTCACCAGCGGATTCGATGGCGGCCGTCGCTTCCGCGTCCTCGCCTCGTCTTGGACCAGGTTCCACGGTCCACCGCGTCGTCCCCATCGTCCGCCACCGTCGTCCGCGGGATCGTAGACCCAGCCGCCGGCGCGCTTCACCCAGCCACGGCGGATGAGCGGCACACCCAGGCGGTCGCGATGTTGCACGAAGTCGGTCCCGAAGCGCCCCTTCACACAGGTAGAGCCCTGGTTGGGCGTGTTCTCCTCGATCCACGGGCTCTGCACGTGTACCACGCTGCCGTCGCGGACCTGGAGATCGATCTGACATCCGACGCCGCAGTACGGACAGACACTGCGCACGGTTCGGTCCGCGGGCGGCATGTCCTTGGAGCTCACCCGACTCGCGGACTGGCCGTCCGCCATGCGAATCGCCATCGGGATGATGTCGTGGATGGCGCCGGTGGGACACACGCGAACGCACTCACCGCACCAGGTGCACCCGGCGTGTTCGGGATTTCCGTCGGCTCCCACGATGATCTCCGTGTGATCACCCCGGTTCGCCACGTCGAGCACCCCAACCACCTGAATGTCCTCGCAGGCCCGGACACACCGCGTGCACAGGATGCAGAGGCTCATATCGTGCTGAATGATCGGGTCGCCGTCGCGCTCGTCCCCCGCGCGAAGGGCCATACCCGATCGCCGCACGGACGGGACGTCGTAGCGCCGGACGAGCGCTTCGAATTCGTTGCGATACCCCGTTTCCGGAATGTCAGCTGCCGGATAACGCTCGAGCAGCATGCTGAGCACGCCGTGCCGGCTCTTCACCGCAGCGAGCGACTCGGTGGTGACTTCCATACCGTCCGCGGCCTGGGTGGCGCACGCGGGAACCAGCTTGGGATTCCCCGCGACGGTGACCAGACAGATGCGACAATTGCCGACTACCGGCAGCTTGGGGTACCAGCAGAGCGTCGGGACGTCGATCTCGAGCACGCGCGCCGCGTCCAGGATGGTGGCGCCTTCGGCAACCGTAACCGATCGACCGTCAATGGAGAGTGTTGGCATTCGTCACGGCAAATAAAGAAACGACTCTCGCCTCGAGCCCTTGGCCTCTGGCCCTTGGGCTCTCATAAGGATTCTAGGAGGCGAGGACAGAGAAGGGGAGGTGGAGAGGAGCCCGGATCGTGCGATCGGCGGCGCCCGCCAGCGTATCGCGCGTCCCCGGTCGCCGTCCCATGCACGGCGCGGTGTCCGCGATGCGGTGCCGCCGCGAATCGAAGGACGTCGATCTGCGCTTCGCGAATTTTGCCGGCGTCGCGCGTCGTTCTCCCTCGGCGATCGACGCGCGTGCTGCCTCGGCCGACATCGCGTCGCGGGCCCACGACGACGCGGGTCCGATCCTTCGAGCGACTACGCCGGCTCGCGAGAGTATTGCGTGCGATTTCGCGGTATCCTATATTCGCTCCCGTCGCACGTGTGTGCGCGCGAGGTTGCTGCGTGGGTTCTAACCCAATCACATATTCTCCAGAACGCGCTACTCGCTCCTTCCTCGATGAGCCCCTCGGCGGCTGTGGCCGGGAGCGCGCTCAACCGAGATGAACTCACCTCATTCGACGGCGGGCGCTCGCTCCCCCGAGGTGATGCTGGCTCATCGCTCCGCACTTGGCCGCCGGCCCCGCTGCCGTCGACTCAGCTGTATGCGTTCACCTGACGTGATATAATTCTGGCAACTTCGGCTGAAACGCGGGCGCGCGCGAATCGTCGGTACTCGCCAAGCCGCGTGACGTCGCGATCTGTTTGATAAGAGACGGGCCCAGATCGACTGTCGCAGTAAAGCGCCGCAGTCCGGCGCGCAGAACCAATCGGGTGTTCGCACATCCGGTTGCTGCCGACCAGTCCACCGGGGGATTGGATCGGTGTTCAACTCCAGACCATGGAGCTTTCAATGGCTGCGAAGAAGAAGAAGGCCGCGAAGAAAAAGAAGAAGTAGTAACGCGGTCGGCCCAACAAAAAAGCCGGCGCTTTGCGCCGGCTTTTTTGTTTCCGCAAGTGTCTTCCCCCCGGACCCCGAGCTCGCGTTCTCAGGCGGGCCGCTTCCGGAATGGCCTTCGGGAGCGGTCCGGAGGGTCCAATGCCCTAGGCGGGCTTTGGCGTCGCAATCTCCTCCTCCGGCTCGTCGCCGATCCCCCATACGAATGCGGTGACCCGCGGCGACGGCTCGACAATGCGTCCCCGCGAGATGATGATGCCGATGGGCTCCTGCTCAACCGCTACGGTCTGACGGCTCTTGGGCACCGAATGATTCCTCTCGCTGCGCCAGTTCAGTGGATGTCGTCCGTGCCGGACGGGAAACCTGGCGCCGCCTGTTTCCCGATCGACAACGAGGAACCGCGCTCGCGACCCGATTATCGCACCTACGCGCCAAGCCCCACGCGTTGCGGCCGCAGTCGGCGAGAACGGTTCACCGAATGCGGCCGCCGCGACTATTAGTATGGGACGCGTTCCGCGAGCACCGCTTGGCACTATTGGTGCCCGGACCGACGTCGCGTGCAACCTCCACGTGCGCGCCGTGTTAGCCAGCGTCGCCGTGCCGCGGTTCGCCTCGGCTGTCGCGAAAAGACACGTCGCCAATCGGCAACCAGTATCGTTCTGCCACACCACCAGCAGCCGCCCGTGGAAAGCCCGGGTGGCAGGCAGCGCGAAGCTAGGCGACGCTCTTTCGCGCCAGGAAAGTCCGGTTGGATCGCTCGTCGCGTACGATGCTGATGTCCCATCCGCGATACCGCGCACGCAGCTCCGCGTCGCTCAGGACACCGGGAGCGCGGCGCGATTTGTCGCCCCGCCCCTGCTCGTTTTGCCCCGCCACCAGCGTCTCAACCAGGTGCACGCCGCCATCCATCGTGGCGCTCTTGAGCAGCTCGATCACGCGAACGCGCTCGTCGGATGAGAGGTGTTCGAACGCCGCCGGGGTGCAGACCACAGCGTGCAGTGGCGCATCGGGTGCCCAGGCGTCGAGTCCCACGGCGCGGCCATTCACTCTGGAGGTCAGGCCGACCTGGCCCGCCGCCGCGATCACGCGTTCCACGGCCTCCTCATCCTCTTCGAGCGCGGTCACGCGACATCCTTTCGCGGCCAGGTAGAGTACCGGCCCCTGCTGACGGATCCCGGCCACCAGGACGCGGGTTTCGGAGTCGGGGATGATCTCGCGAACCAGCGGGGCGTCGGCGGCAAGGCCCCAATGCTCGGGTCGCCGGTACTGGGCAAGCAGTTTCAGGCGGCGGCGGCGCCAACTGACATAGTTCGGAAGCCGGAGACGACGCCGAATGATGCGATCGACTTCGGCCCAGATGACCAGCTCGTCGAATTCCGGCTGCTCGAGCTCACGCAGGATGGCCACCGCCTCATCGCCGATACGGAGAATCGCCGACCGCGGGATCGAGTCCTTGTAGGTCTCGATCTCCTGCTCAACGTACAGTTCGTATTCGTACCGGAGCGAGAGGTGAGCTCTTTGCGCCATGACTCCGCGCGATCGGTGACGCCTCAAACCTAGACAGTCTCGCTAGGCGCGCAAGGGTTGCGGCTTCTGCACGATCCTCGCGTCAGGCAGATTTCGTGGAGCAAACATGCCGGAACTCCCCGAAGTCGAAGCCGCTGCCACCGTGGCGCGCGCCGCCGCGCGGGGGCGCGTCATAACGAGTGTGGAGGTGAGGCACCCCGCGCAGCGGCGTGTCCTCCCCGCTCGAGCCGCACGCTCCCTGGCGGGTGACGGCGTTGGCGCGGTCTTGCGCCGCGGAAAATACCAGCTCTTCCGCCTGACGAGCGGACGCCTGCTGCAGGTGCACTTTCGCATGACCGGAGACTGGCAGGTCGTGACCGGCGCCGACCCGCTGCCGGCGCACGCCCGCGTCGTGATCACCTTCGACAGCGGCCGACGTCTGGTGCTCGCGGACCCGCGGGCCCTCTCGGCCGTCTCGCTGCACCCCGCCGGCAGCGACCCGCTTCCCGATCTCGGCCCCGAAGCCGACGATCCGCGGCTCGACGCGGAGAGGTTGCGGCGGGCCCTGGCCAGGCGCCCCGGCACGATCAAGAACGCGCTCCTCGATCAGCGTGTGGTGGCCGGGCTGGGGAACATCTACGTGGCGGAGGTCCTCTGGCGCGCGCGGATCGATCCGCGCGTGCCGGCGCAGCACCTTTCACGCGCCCGGGTCGCGCGGCTGGTGCACGCCATGCGCCGCGTCATCGAGCGGGCGCGACGACTGGCGGTCCGCTACCTTCGGCAGGCAGCGACCCGATCAGCCCCTGCCCGCTTTGCCGTCTACGATCGCGAGGGACAGCGCTGTCGTCGCTGCGCCGGCAGAATCCGGCGCATCACCCAGGGGGCCCGGTCGACCTATTTCTGCCCGCACTGCCAGCGATGATTCGCGCCGCGCTAGTCTCGCGCCTCGACAATGGCACCCTTCAGGTATCCGGTCTCGGGGATCGTGAGGATCTCGGGGTGGTCGATGGGCTGACTGATCAGCTCCCTCAGCTGGATCCGGCGTCCCGCGTCCGCGGCCGCCCGGTCGACCATTTCGAGGAATAGCGGCTTCGTCACGTGATAGCTGCAGCTCGCGGTATACAACAGACCGCCCGGCTCCAGGATCCGCATGGCGCGCAGGTTGATCTCGTGATATCCCCGCAGCGCACTCTCCACCGTGTCACGGCTCTTCGCGAACGCGGGTGGATCCAGGATGATCGTGTCGAAGCGCGCTCCGGCGCGGTCGGCGGCACGCAGGAAGTCGAAGGCGTTCTCCTCGATCACGTCCACGTTCGCCAGGGCGTTGAGCCGGGCGTTCTCGATGGCCCGCGTCACTGCCTCGCTCGACGAGTCGATCGCCGTGACGCGCTCTGCCCGCTCCGCCATGTGGAGCGAAAAGGAGCCGTGGTAGCAGAAGCAGTCGAGCGCCCGGCCGCGCGCCAGCGCCCCCATGCGGTGCCGGCTCTCGCGCTGATCGAGAAACGCCCCCGTCTTCTGGCCGGTCCACGGGGCAACCCGCATCCGGACGCCATACTCCTGCACCTCCAGCACCTGCGGTACCTCTCCGTGGAGCACGGTGGTTTCGCGAACCAGTCCCTCGCGCGACCGGAGGGGTACGTCGTTCCGCGCCAGCACACCTTCGGCGTTCGTCAGCCCAACGAGGGCGTTCACGATCGGGTCGCGGTATGCTTCGAGTCCCGCGCTCAGGATTTGCAGCACCAGCCAGCGATCGTAGCGGTCACAAACCAGGGACGGCAGCGCGTCCCCTTCCGCATGGATCAGACGGCAAGCGTTTGACACGGCGCCGATCGGTGCCCGGCGATCCACCGCTCCTCTCATGCGAGCGGCCCACCACAGGTCGTCGAGCTGTGCATCGGCGTTGGTGTCGAGCAGACGCAGCGAGATTTCCGACGCCGGACTCCACAGTGCGATCCCGAGCCATCGCCCCCGCTCGTCGCGAACTCGCACCCCGCCGGCGGTCACTCCCGGCCGGTGCGTCACGTCGCTCCGGAATATCCAGGGGTGCCCGCGCTCCCAGCGCAGCGCCCCCCGCCGGCTCACCGTCGCCGAATCGCCCATCGCCAGATACCGATGGCAGGAAAGGCGCCGCCGGGCGCGCTCGCGCGGCGTGCACGCGGGCGCCTCAGGAGGCCGAGCCGGTCGCGGCTCGGCGCCGTCACGGGGACTTGCCCGCCCGCTCCAGCGCGCGCCGCTCGGCGCGGACCAGACGCACCGCCTCCTGGTGCTCGCGGAACGTCCGGCGAAACTCGTGATGGCCGTCGGGGTGCGCCACGAAATACAGGTACTTCACCGAGGCCGGGAATAGCGCCGCCTCGATGCTGGCGGTCCCCGGCGACGCGATCGGTCCCGGCGGCAATCCCGGCGTGAGATAGGTGTTGTAGCTCGACTTCACTGCCAGATCCCGCGACCGGACTCGGGCGACGTGGTGGCCTAACGCGAACTGTACCGTGGGATCGGCCTGAAGGGGCATCCCCAGCCGCAACCGATTCTGGTACACCGCCGAAATCACCGGCCGCTCCTCGGGAAGCCTGGCTTCCTTCTCGATGATCGACGCGAGGGTGATGATGTCATTCCGGGACATGGCCAGGGCGGCGAGCCTGTCGTTCCACTCGGGCTTCCATCGGCGCTCGAATTCGGCCACCATCGTGCGCACGATGTCCCGCGCCGATGCACCGTCCGGGAACACGTACGTCTCCGGGAAGAGGTAGCCCTCCAGCGTCGGAGCCGGCACGTCCAGCCGGTGCAGAAGTGCGGTGTCCCGTACCGCAACCTCCAACGACTCCGCGGGAACACCCACGTGACTCGCCAGCGCTGGAATGATCTGCTTCACCTCCCAACCTTCGGGGACGGTCACCGTATACACGAGGCCCCGTCCCGAGACCAGCCCGTCCAGCAGGTCCGCCCACGATGCATCGCGGCGCAACAGATAGGTGCCTGCACGGAGGTGGCGGTCGCTCCCGCGCACGGTGGCATAGAGCCGGAACATTCGGGCCGACGCGATCACACCGTGGACTGCCAGCGATTCGGCCGCGGTCCTCATGCTCGCACCGGGCGGCACGACCACGCGCACGCTCCCTCGCGTACCACCCGCGCAGCCAGTCTGCAGGCATGCCACTGCAACGCTCAGGCTCGCCAGTCGTGCGACCGATACGGCGCTTCTGCTCCGTGTCACCGCGTGACGACCACAATGCCGGGTGTCCACCATCCTTCCTTCCTAGCGAGTCATCGAGAGTGCGTGCTGTAACAACACCGTGGCGGCGAGCGCGTCCACGTCGCCCCTGCGACCGCGAGTCCGGCCTCCCATCTCCCGGATTGCCCGTAGCGCCGCGGCGGTCGTGAAGCGCTCGTCGTGCAGTCGCACGGGACGTCCGGTGCGGCTCTCGATCGCCGCGGCAAGTTCCCGGGCCTCGGCCGCGCGCGGTGTGTCGTTCCCGTCCTCGTCCAGAGGCAGGCCGACCACGAACGCCGTCGCGCCAAGCTCCTTGGCGCGATCGAGAATCGCCGCCACCGGTACCCGCTTGCCGGCGCGGCGAACGATGTGACCGCTGGGTGAGGCGATGGTACCCGTCGGATCACTGATCGCCAGGCCGATCCGTCGATCACCCAGATCGACCGCGAGAACCCGACCAGTCCCGCCGCCGGCGTCGCCGGGCGTCGCCCCAACGCGCGTCTCACCTGACGCGTGGGTCACGTCGCCATCGCCTGGAAGAATTCCCGGTTCGTCTTCGTGCGCTGCATCTGCTTCACCAGAAAAACCACCGCGTCTTCCGATGGCATATCCGCGAGAAAGGTACGGAGAAGATACACCCGGTTGCGCTCCTCCTGATCGAGCAGCAGTTCCTCGTGCCGCGTGCCGGACTTGTTGATATCGATCGCCGGGAAGATCCGTCGGTTCGCGATGTCCCGGCTCAGCACCAGCTCCATGTTCCCCGTACCCTTGAACTCCTCGAAGATCACCTCGTCCATACGCGAGCCTGTCTCGATGAGTGCGGTGGCGACGATCGTCAGGGAGCCACCGCCCTCGATCTTCCGGGCCGAGCCGAAGAAGCGCTTGGGCTTCTGCATCGCCTGCGCATCGAGGCCACCGGACAGGATTCTCCCCGATTGCGGCAGGACGGCATTGTGGGCGCGCGCCAGTCGGGTGATGGAGTCCAGCAGGATCACCACGTCCTTCCCCACCTCCACCAGACGCTTCGACTTCTCGATCACCATCTCGGCGACCTGCACGTGACGCTCCGGTGGTTCGTCGAACGTCGAGCTGATGACTTCCGCCCCCGGAACGTTTTCGCGGAAGTCCGTGACTTCTTCCGGGCGCTCGTCGATCAACAGCACGATCAGCGTGACCTCGGGATGATTCTCCGAAATTGAATTGGCCATTTTCTGGAGCAGGATGGTCTTTCCGGCGCGCGGTGGCGCCGTGATCAGCCCGCGCTGTCCCTTCCCGATTGGCGCCACCAGATCCACGATCCGCATGTTCAGGTCGCCGTTCTCGAGGTGCAGCCGCGCGTCGGGATAGACCGGCCGCAGGTTGTCGAAGATCGGCCGCGGCGCATCCAGGTCAGGTGTCAGGAAATTGATCGTCTCGATCTTGAGCAGTGCCAGATAGCGTTCCCATGGCTTCGGTGGCCGCACCTCACCCCGGATGGTGTCGCCGGTGCGCAGGCTGAAGCGTTTGATCTGCGAGGGCGATACGTAGATGTCGTCGGGGCCAGCGAGGTAGTTCCAGTCCTGGCTTCGCAGAAACCCGTAACCCTCCGGCAGAATCTCCAGCACGCCTTCGCCGTGCAAAGCGGTAGACGCATCGAGCAGTTGCTGCTCGATGCGATAGATGAGGTCCTGCTTCCGCAGCCCCGATGTATTGGGGATGTTGAGGCTGGCGGCGAGTTCGAGCAGCTCGGGGACCGACTTCTGTTTCAGCTCGGCTATGTCCACGGTGGCGCTGCGAATGGCGGAACGGGGGCGCGCGTACGGAGACAGGGGAGGGTGCTGCGCGGGATGCTCAGGCGCGAAGGAACATCGGTCCGGCCGTGCGGCGAATGCGCGCGGAGGGGAAAGGCGTTGCGGTCCTGAAGCGCGCGAGGCGGGATTCGAACCCACGACCTTCGGCTCCGGAGGCCGACGCTCTATCCAGCTGAGCTACTCGCGCATCGGCGTCCTCGTCCCGGGGGGGCCCCGGCGCGCCGTGGGCAAAGACTAACTGCCGCGGTGCGGCCAGACAAGCGTGTGCGCGGGCGGCTACTCCGCTGACGCAACGACCAGTCGAAGTGTCCGACGGTTCTCGGTCACGTCGTCCGCCAGTCGGCGCGCGGCATCCTCCGCCTCACGGACCGCCACCGTCACCTCATCGTCCGGCGGGAGCGCGAGTCGGTCCGGCAGGCACGGCACCGGCAGGTCTGCGGCGCCCAGTCGCTCGGCGATTACCCGGCGCCACTTGCGCGCCTCGCCTAACGTAAGCAGCACCCGTTGCGCCGCATATGTGCAGTCACGGATCTCGTCGGCGGCCGAGGCAAGCAACGCGCCGCGCTGCCGCACCAGCACACCGGCTGCCGCCTCGAGCAGGCGGCGCTCACTTTGGAGCGCGTCCAGCAGCCCGAGCAGCAGTACCTCCCGCGAGGTCCCGCGGGTTTCTGCGCCGAGGCGGCTCGTCCCGAGGCGCGCCCCGCGGGGCCAGGTGCGGTGCGATCGGCTGGCGCCCTGCGCGCCTGCCCCTGAGTGCGTCACGCCACGGCCATCTGCCGCGAGGCGAGCTGGGTGCGCAGCCGCGCCAGCGCCTTCGTCCGCACCTGCGAGACCCGGGACTCCGTCACCCCCAGAATCTCGGCAATCTCATGCAGTTTCAATTCCTCGAAGTAGTAGAGCGTGAGCACCACCCGTTCCTGTTCCTTCAACTCACCAATCGCTTCGCGCAGGAGAGCGTGGTGTTCCTCTCGATGGAGGACCTCGTCGACCGCTTCGCTTGAGTCGGGAGTGACCGACTCGAGCGTGAGACCGCGGTCCCTGGCGTCGTCGCCCACGCCTTCATCCAGCGAGACCTCCACGAACGACTCATGGTCCGCGCGCCATCTCCAGAGGGTGTCGACGTCGATGCACAGGGTTCCGGCGACTTCCCGCTCGCTGGGCTGGCGGAGCAGCCTGTGAGACAGTGACTCTCTCGCTCTTGCCACCTCCCGCTTCCTCCGCCGCACCGACCGAGGCACGATATCCTGGCGACGCAGCTCGTCGAGGATCGCGCCCCGAATGCGCGGCACCGCAAAGGTGCTGAACGCAACGCCCCGCGACGGCTGGAACGCATTGAGTGCGTTCATCAGGCCAATCACGCCACAGCCCACGAGCTCGTCGCACTCGACAGCAGCAGAGAGGGTTCTTGCGAGCTGCCGCGCCACGTGGTGAACCAGATTCAGGTGCTCACGCAGCAACGTGTCCCGTGCGGCATCGTCGCCCTGTGCAAAGGCGGCCCAGACAGAATCGATCGTCATGCGAGTGATGCTCCAGCAAGGAGGTCCGGCCACTGTTCGCCCACGCACCGGTCGACCTGCTCCGATGCCCGCGCACTGGGCACACGCCCAGCGCGCCGACCTCATCCAAAAGCAACGCTCGCACCAACGGTTTCCCCAACGAAAAGAGGGCCCGGCGACTGTCGCCCGGCCCTCCGTGGAAAGCACTCAAGTTAGCTCGCCTCTATCACTTACGAATCGCGTCACATTCTTCGATCGCCCCGATCCTACTCCAGCAGATCTCCTGTTGATGCCGGCAGAATTCGTCCGCCGGGGAAATCTCTTCCGAGCGTTGACGGTCCTTTCTTCCCTTACGCCGTTGAGGTCTCGGCCACCACGTGTCGCACGTTGAGCTTGTTTCTGAGCGTCCGCACGGAAATACCCAGCAACTCTGCGGCACGAGTGCGATTGTTGTGCGTCACCTCGAGCGCCCGTTTGATCAGGACGCGTTCGGCGTCGTCGACATTCAGAGAGTGGAGCACGACACTGCCCGGCGGAGCCACGAACGTCTGCGCACCGGGGGCATCCTCCTGCGGCGAGACCGTTGCCTGCGTCTGCTGGGCAAGCGGGTTCGCCGAACCTCCCTGCTGTGCCTCGAAGTGGCGCGGCAGAAGCACCGGCTCATGGCTCAGGATGACCGCGCGCTCCACGGCGTGCTGCAACTCGCGCACGTTTCCTGGCCAGGGGTAGCGCAACAGCAGGTCAAGGGCTTCGGGGGAAATCCCGGAGATCTGCTTCCCGGTATCGGCGGCGGCGCGCATCGCAAACCGCAGCGCGAGCTGGGGAATGTCTTCCTGCCGATCCCGCAGAGGCGAGATGACGATCGGCACCACCGCCAGTCGGTAGTACAGGTCCTGGCGGAAGCTCCCGGCCGCCGCTTCGGCCACCAGGTCGCGATTCGTGGTTGCGATGATCCGCACGTCCACGCGAATCGGAGATGTTCCTCCCACGCGCTCGAACTCCTGCTCCTGCAGAACGCGCAGCAGCTTCGATTGCATGTCGAGCCTCATCTCCGAGATCTCGTCCAGAAGCAACGTGCCCCCGTGCGCGCGTTCGAATGCCCCCTCCACGCGCCTCACGGCGCCGGTAAAGGCCCCGCGCTCATGTCCGAACAGGGCGCTCTCGATCAATCCCTCGGGCAGCGCGGCGCAATTGAGCTTGATGAAGGGTCGGTCTCGCCGGTCACTGAGATCGTGGATGGCCCGAGCCAGAAGCTCCTTTCCCGTCCCGCTTTCGCCCTGCAGCAGTACCGTGGCGCGAGTTGGCGCCACCATCGCGATCGTCTGGAGTATGCCGCGCATGGCGGCGCTCTCGCCGATGATCTGTCGCTCGTTGCGCAACTCGGTCACTTCACGACGCAACGCGTCGTTCTCACGCCTGAGCCGCACAAACTCCAACGCCTGCTCCACCGCCAACTCCAGTTGCTGCGTGCGGATGGGCTTCGTGATGTAGTCGATCGCCCCGGCCTTGATGGCCGCAACCGCGTGCTCGATGCTGCCGTACCCGGTGACCATGATGAGCGGAATGTCGACGCCTTCGCCCTGCAGCAGGGCCAGGAACTCCAGACCCGTCAGTCCCGGCATGCGATAGTCCGAGATGATCAGGTCTACCGTCTCGCGCGAGAGAACCTGCATGGCTTCCGCGACATTCCGCGCGCCGATCGCGTGGTGACCCGCACGCGTAAGGGTGTCCTCGAGGATCAGTCCGATCGACGACTCGTCGTCGACGCACAAAATGTTCGCCATGCCGTGAGTGCCGCCTGTTTAAGAGAGAATCCGGCGTCGCGGGATGCCTGAGCTCGGCAATTCCTTCCCATTTGACGCTCCGGCTCGCTCCTCGCAACCGACCGGGATGGTCCGCCGCGGCGGCGGTGGATTCGTCTATGCCGCAACGACTTGCGCTAGTCGCTCCTCGCACGAATTAGTGCCCTCTGGCAGCCCGGCATTCAACGGCTGCGAGCGCTTAACTCACGAGAAAGCCGTGCCGATAAGAAGGGTGGAGGAGGAATACAATGACTTTCCCGCCTGCCGACCGCGAACACTCTTCACGGCCACTCGAAGTGCCCGGCCGGGACAGGTTCCCCGGTTGCAATGAAGTCGAGAGCGCGAATGAGACACGGTGCGAGATCGATCCGTACGTGCTGGCGGATGGTTCGCAGCGTCGGACCGCGGAGTCGGGCGCGCTCTGTCCCGTCGCGCGCGATGCGGCCGACCGGCTGGGATTGATCCGCCAGCGGCTCGCAGCGGGCCTATATGAGTCGGACGCCGTGATGGCCGTTGTGGCGTGGCGCATTCTCGATGTCGGTGATCTCTGACCCGCTCCGCGCATCCTTCGCGGACCCCGGGCGCGCGATGCACAGGCCGATGACCGACCTGCTGCTGGATTCGGAAGCAATGCTCCGTCAGATGGAGCGCGTCCTGCGCGATTTTGGGATCACAGCAGGTCGGAACGGTGCGCTGGGCTCGTTAGGCGAAGCCCCCGAGGTCCGTCCTGCCGCCGGGCCGGTCTGGGAACAGATGGCCAGGACGCCGCGGTGAAAGCAGACGCCCCGCATCTCGCGGGGCGTCTGCGCGCGGAAAGCGTCGCGCGCTCGTCAGTCGGGGCGACTGGATTTGAACCAGCGACCTCCTGCTCCCGAAGCAGGCGCTCTACCGGGCTAAGCTACGCCCCGAATCCCGGATCCAACCTTCATCAGCTGCCTCCACGCGCCCTGAGAGACTCGAACTCCCAACCTTCTGATCCGTAGTCAGATGCTCTATCCAATTGAGCTAAGGGCGCAACGGGGCCATCTGAGCGACATGCACAGAGGCCACCTGACCGCAGTGACGGTTTGCTTGCCCTGACCCTCCCCGCCGCCGCGGCCGGCGCAAGCTAAGAGGACCCTCGCAGCATCGTCAAGCCATCGGGCGCGCGGCAATGAAATGTCACAAGTCGTTGCCGTACAGTCATTTGCTCAGGATCCTGGATTGCGTGTCGTGCAGGATCGCCGAGCGTCGCGCCGAACGCGATCCGGCCCTCGGGTCTCGCAGATGGGCGGTACAAGACTCGAACTTGTGACCTCCACGATGTCAACGTGGCGCTCTAACCAACTGAGCTAACCGCCCCGTGTCGCCCTCCCACCGTCACCGGCGGGTCGGCTGCCCTCCAGACTACGGTCCCGGCGTGCTGAACCAATCAGCCATTAGACCACGTATGGCAGGAGGCCCGCTCGATATCACTCATTCAGGTACTCTTTTCCAGTGTAGCGGCGGCACTCAGAGCGGGAAACGGGACTCGAACCCGCGACCCCAACCTTGGCAAGGTTGTGCTCTACCAACTGAGCTATTCCCGCATGCGACGGCCCCCGCTCGCATCTCCAACTGCGCTGCCTCGTGGCGCCGGGTGGCCTGATGGAGGCGAGGGGGATCGAACCCCTGACCTCGTGAATGCCATTCACGCGCTCTCCCAACTGAGCTACGCCCCCAGGCTGGCAGCCGGACAGGCCGCCTTTCAGGAACCGCAAAGAGTATCCGGGGGTACTGTCGAAGTCAAGCAAATCACACTGGCGAAACACGTTGCGTGCACTATTTTTGCAGCACCTTTTCCGGCTCCCGGAACCAGTCCGACCCCAAACGCCGCGGATTCGATTGAGTTGACCATTTAATGAGTGGCTCAGCTCCGCCGCTCTCGCCCCATTCAAACACTCCCATTGGGAGCCGAGGACTTCCCGACATGCCCGAAGTAAAGCGCCGTCGCCGCCGCGCCGCCCCACCGGGGATCGCGCCCAGCGAACCGGAGCGCGACATTCTTGATCAATACCTCTACGAGGTCAGTACCTATCCCCTCCTCAAGCCAGTGGAGGAGATCGCGCTTGCCAGGCGCATTCGTGCCGGTGATCAGGATTCGCTTCAGGAGCTCGTGAAGCGGAATCTGCGATTCGTGATTTCGGTGGCCAAGAAGTACCAGAATCGAGGTCTCCCCCTCATTGATCTCATTGGGGAGGGGAACGTGGGACTGTTGACCGCCGCGCGGAAGTTCGATCCGGATCAGGGCGTGAAGTTCATCTCGTACGCGGTGTGGTGGATTCGGCAGGCGATTCTTTCCTCGCTGGCCCGTCAGGGACGCACCGTCCGCGTGCCGCTGAATCGCACGGCGGACCTGTCGCGCATCATCAAGGCGTCGGAGATTCTGCGTCAGAAGTTGCGTCGAGAGCCCAGCCCCGAGGAGCTGGCGCACCTCACCGGACTCTCGGTGGACGTCGTGCAGTCGCTGGCGGCTCTCAACACCGGTGACGTGCGCCTCGACGCCCCGATGGATCCGGAAGGCGACCGCTCCCTCATCGAGCGATTCGTCGCCGACGAGATGCCCGACACCGAGGAGGAAGCGATGAATCGCTTCCTCACCGACGAGATCGAGCTCGCCCTCGGCACGCTGCCTCCGCGTGACGCGAAAGTCCTTCGGCTGTATTTCGGACTCGAGGGCGGTCGCGAGCACACGCTCGAGGAAATCGGGTCGATGCTGGGTGTCACCCGCGAGCGCGTGCGGCAGTTGCGCGATCGGGCGCTGAAGCGCCTCCGCGAGGGCGACGTTGGCCGGGCGCTGAGCAGTTTTGCCGCCTAACGAACCCTTCGTCGACCCGCTCGCGAACGTCGGTCGTGTCACAGGGGTCCGGTGAACAGCCGGACCCCTGTGTCGTCGCGCGCAACCGGGGCCAGCAAACGGCCCCGGTGACCTGATGATCAGCGTCGCCCGGTCGCCTGGCTCCGCGATCAAGCCGCCGGGCGCACCGCGTTGAACGCCTGGCCCCGGATCGGCCCCCGCGCAGGTCCAGACAGGAACACCACAGTAGAGCCCTTCCGGATGTCACAATCGTGCTGTTGATTGCAGGCGTTCGCCCCGGCCACATCCGGGCTCGCCCCGGGCCTTCGGCCTGCTCGGACCCCCGACCCGCCATCCCGTGATCCAGCTCGTCGACATCCACAAGTCCTTTGGCGCGAAAAAGGTCTTGTCCGGCTTCACCCTCGACGTGGCCGAAGGCGAGACGATGGTGATCATCGGATACTCGGGATCGGGCAAATCGGTCGCCATCAAGCATATCGTGGGGCTCCTCACGCCCGACCGGGGCACCGTCTTCGTCGACGACCTGGAAGTACCCAGACTGAAGCGCCGCGATCTGTACGAGCTGCGCACCCACATCGGCTACGTGTTCCAGTTCGCCGCGCTCTTCGATTCGCTCACGATCGGCGAGAACGTCGCCATGGGACTCCGCAAGCAGGCCCGGCACTCGGAGGACGAGATCCAGGAGCGGGTACACGAGACCCTCGAACTGGTCGACCTGCCTAACGTGCAGGAACGGTATCCGGCCGAGCTGTCGGGCGGCATGCGGAAGCGGGTCGGCCTGGCGCGGGCCATTGCCCTTCGGCCCAAGTATCTGTTGTACGATGAGCCCACGACCGGGCTCGACCCGGTGACCAGCGCCGTCATCGACGAGCTGATGATCCGCATGCGTGAAAAGCTCGGCGTCACCAGCATCGTCATCACCCACGACATGCGCAGTGCGTACCGCGTGGGGAGTCGAATCGCGATGCTCTACGAGGGCAGGGTCCGCGAGGTCGGTGACGTCGATTCGATCCGGACATCCACTGACCCGGTCGTCCGGCAGTTTGTCGAAGGGCGCGCCGACATCGACGTGACCGCGAAGCTGGGAGCCTGACGGTGTCAACTCCGGCTCGTGCCCGGATGGAGACGTCGGCGGGCGGCATCGTCGTTCGCCGGGAGAACGACCACGCTCTCTACCTGCTCATCCGGGACAGCTACGACAACTGGGGTTTCCCCAAGGGACATGTCGAGACCGGAGAGCAGCCCCGCGACGCGGCGATGCGTGAGGTCCGCGAGGAGACCGGGCTGGGTGAGCTGCAGTTGGTCGGCGCGGTCCACACCGTGGATTGGTACTTCCGGTTTCGCGGAGAACTGGTGCACAAGGTTTGCCACTTCTTTCTGATGGAGACGGGAAGCGCCCGAACCTCTCCGCAGCATGACGAGGGCATCACGGACTGCCGCTGGGCACCGTTCGACGAAGCCGTGACGCTGGTATCGTACGAAAATGCCCGTGATGTCCTGCGCCGCGCGCACGTGCAGGTGCTGACGCGCATCAGCGCTGCCTGAAGAGGCCGGCCGATGATCGCCGCCGGTTTCATCTCGCCCGTGACCATCGTCGTTTGCGCCTCGCGCGAGCGCTCCCGCTCCCTGGCGCGCAGCGCCTTTCCCCGCCGGCGATGCCGGCTCACGATGGTCCGCACTGCGCGCGAGGTGGAACGCGCTTTTCGTACGGACCTCGTCGATGCCTGTGTTGTGGACCTCGCATCGCCTGGCGAAGATGCCTGGCGGGCGGTGACCCTGGCCCGAGAGTTCCCCAGCGCCCCATTTTTCGCACTCACGCCGTTCCGGCCCACCGACGGTCCGTCGATCGCGCGGGCAGCGGAGTGCGATGTGGCCGAGGTGGTCACTGAAGCCGTCGACGACGGCGCCCTGCGCGACCTCGTTCTGCCGCGGACCTTCACGCAGCGGTTCGCCCGGGCACTTCGCGATCCGCCTCCCGCCCTGCAAATCCACTCCACGCTGCATCAGGCGACCTGGCGCTTCCTCATCGGTTATGGCGGTCGTGCGATCCGTACCGACACCATTGCCGCCGCGCTCGGTATCACCCGCGAGCACCTCAGTCGGACCTTCAGCGGTGACGGCGTCGCCAATCTCAAACGCATCATCGATCTGGTTCGCCTTTTCGCTGCCGCGGAGCTCGCGAAGAACCCCGGCTATGACGTGGCCGACGTGGCGCGTGTGCTCGAATACGCGTCGTCGTCACACCTGAGTACGACGGCGCAGCGCATCGCCGGCACGCGGCCCGGCTCCCTCGCACGATTGCGGGCGGTCGATCTGGTCGAACGGTTTGTCCGTGGGCGTACCCGCAGCCGGGCGGCCGGCGGCGCAGGGCGTTCGTTGTGACGGCCGGCGCAGGCGAAAGTTGACGCGAACAGGCTGCGTCGTTTGCCGCCCTTTGGCCTTTGGCCAAATCCACCTATTCTATAGAAGAAGCGAACCGACATCCTTGCTGGGGTGCTTCGCTTGTGATTATTTTCACAAGCTTTCCGGATCGAAGAAATCGGGTTTCCCTGCCTGATCCTTCCGGAGTGTAGCCGAGCCCTCCGACTCCCTCCTTTCACTCCATGCCCAGCGAAACCCTGCTCCGGCCAGGCGAGATCAAGGACATCCTCCTGCGCGAGATCGAGGCCGCCGACCTCCACGAGCTCGATGTCGAAGAGGTCGGTACCGTGCTCGAGGTCCGAGACGGCATCGCGCGCATCTACGGCCTCAAGAAGGCGATGGCGGGAGAGATGCTCGCGGTCACCTCGTCGGAAACCGGTGCGATCATCACCGCCCTCGCCCTCAACCTCGAGGAAGACAACATCGGCGCCGTCATCCTGGGGGACTACCTCCAGCTGAAGGAGGGCGACGAAGTGCGCCGGACGACGCGCGTGCTCGATGTGCCGGTCGGTCCGGCGCTCGTCGGACGGGTGGTCGATCCCCTGGGACGTCCCATCGACGGACTGGGTGAGGTCCACAGCACCATGACGCGGCGCGTCGACTCTCCCGCGCCAGGTATCATCGTCAGGCAGCCGGTCAACCAGCCGCTGCAGACCGGGCTCAAGGCCGTCGACGCCATGATCCCGATCGGCCGGGGCCAGCGCGAGCTCATCATCGGCGACCGCGGGACCGGCAAGACGGCCATCGCGATCGACACCATCATCAACCAGAAGGGGCAGGGCGTCATCTGCGTCTACGTGGCCATCGGACAGAAAGCGTCCACCGTGGCCGCGGTCGTCGAAAAGCTGAAGCAGGCGGGCGCCATGGAATACACCATCGTCGTCTGCGCCGCCGCTTCGGACCCGGCGCCGATGCAGTACATCGCGCCCTACTCCGGCTGTGCCATGGCCGAGTACTTCATGTACCACGAGGGCAAACCGACCCTCTGCGTGTACGATGACCTTTCCAAGCAGGCCGCCGCCTACCGCCAGCTGTCCCTCGTGCTCAGACGTCCGCCAGGCCGCGAAGCCTACCCAGGCGACGTGTTCTATCTCCACTCGCGCCTGCTCGAACGCGCCGCCAAGCTCCGCGACGACCCGGATGTCGTCGACAACAAGATGATTTTCAAGTCGGGCGGAAGCCTGACCGCGCTCCCGATCATCGAGACGCAGGCGGGCGATGTGTCGGCCTACATCCCGACCAACGTCATTTCTATTACTGACGGCCAGATCTTCCTGGAGACCGACCTCTTCTTCGCCGGCGTCCGTCCCGCCATCAACGTCGGCATCTCGGTCTCCCGGGTGGGCGGTTCAGCGCAGATCAAGGCCATGAAGCAGGTCGCCGGGCGTCTCCGCCTCGACCTCGCGCAGTTCCGCGAACTCGAGGCGTTCTCGGCGTTCGCTTCCGACCTCGACGCCGCGACCAAGAAGCAGCTGGAGCGCGGCGCCCGCACGGTGGAGGTCCTGAAGCAGCCGCAGTATCAGCCGATGCCGGTCGAGCAGCAGGTGATGATCATCTTCGCGGTGACCAACGGATTCCTCGATGACGTCGCGGTGAAGGATATCCGGGAGTGGGAACGTGGCTTCCATGACTTCATGGCCACGCAGTTCCCGCAGGTCGGCGATGGCGTCCGCAAGGAACGCACGCTCTCGAAGGATGCCGAGTCGGCGTTGCGGCGAGGGATCGAAGAGTACAAGAAGGTCACCGTCGGATGAGCGGCCATCGCGTGCCCGCGCTCCGCTCATCCGTCACCGCTCACTGCCCCTGACCAATGGCCAAGGGTCGCGAACTCAAGCGCCGTATCAAGACTGTCGAGAACACCCGCAAGATCACGCGGACCATGGAGCTCGTGGCCACGTCGCGAATGAAGCGCGCCCAGGATCGGGTGAACGCGGCGCGACCGTACGCCCGCGCGCTGGCCGACGTGATTGCCGGACTCTACACCCCCGATCTGGCCGACCGCTTTCCGCTGCTCCGCCAACCCGAGCGCATTCGCCGCGCCGCGATACTCCTGCTCACGTCCAATCGTGGCTTGTGCGGGGCGTTCAACGCGAATCTCATTCGCGAGGCCCGCGCGTTGCTGGCCCGCCAGCGCGAGGAGGGGGTTGCCTCCGAGCTCCACATCGTCGGACGCAAGGGCCTCGGCTACTTCCGCTACATCGGTGCCGAGATCGCGACCGGGCGCACCGACATCAGCGATCCTCCCACGCCCCACGATGCGGCCTCGCTGGTGGACGGCCTGATGCGCGGATTCATCTCCGGAAAGCTCGACGCGGTCTACGTCATCTATGCCCAGTTCCGGTCGGCGCTCTCGACGCCCCCCACCACGGAGCGGATCCTCCCGGTGCATCCGCCGCAGCGCTCGGGGCACGCCCCGGACTATCTGCTCTTCCCGTCGGCGGACGCCATCCTGTCGGAGCTGCTGCCGTCGTACGTGCGGAATGCCGTCTTTCGCGCACTGGTGGAAACGGCGGCCGGCGAGCAGGGGGCGCGACGCACCGCCATGAAGAATGCGACCGATAACGCTGGCGAAATGCTGACCTCGCTCACGCGGACGTACAATCGTGCCCGGCAGGCGGGCATCACGCAGGAGATCGCCGAGATCGTTGGAGGGGCGGCGGCGCTGGAGTAGAGACCACTCGACATCACCCGGGCGATACCACATTCCATGACGACAACCACTGCGCCAGTCACGACCAACGTCGGCCGAATCGTGCAGATCATTGGTCCCGTGCTCGACGTCGAATTCGACGCCGAGCATCTGCCGGAGCTGTACAACGCCCTCGAGGTGCGCGCCACCGCCGACAGCGGGGACCCCATCCGCGTCGTGGCCGAAGTCCAGCAGCACATCGGCCGCAACCAGGTGCGCGCCGTGGCCATGTCGAGCACCGACGGCGTGGTGCGCGGCATGGAGGCTGTGGACACCGGGGGATCAATCACCGTGCCGGTAGGAGAGGCGGCGTTAGGCCGGATTCTCAACGTGATCGGCGACCCGGTGGATAACGGACCCCCCATCCCCGCCGACGTGGAACGCTGGCCGATTCACCGCAAGAGTCCCGAATTCACCAACCTCGAACCCAAGACCGAGGTGTTCGAGACCGGCATCAAGGTGATCGACCTCATTGCCCCGTACGTGAAAGGCGGGAAGATCGGTTTGTTCGGCGGCGCCGGCGTGGGCAAGACGGTCATCATCCAGGAGCTGATCCACAACGTCGCCATGGGGCACGGGGGACGGTCGGTGTTCTGCGGCGTGGGCGAGCGGACGCGCGAAGGCAACGACCTCTACCTGGAGATGAAGGAGTCCGGCGTGCTGGGCTCGTGCGCCCTTATCTACGGACAGATGAACGAGCCGCCGGGAGCGCGGCTGCGCGTGGGACTGACGGGACTCACGGTGGCAGAGTACTTCCGCGACCGCGAGAACGCCGACGTACTCGTGTTCATCGACAACATCTTTCGCTTCACGCAGGCGGGATCGGAGGTGTCGGCCCTGCTGGGACGCATGCCGAGCGCGGTCGGCTACCAGCCCACGCTGGCCACTGAAATGGGGGACCTGCAGGAGCGCATTACGTCGACGCGGCAGGGGTCGATCACGTCGGTGCAGGCGATCTACGTTCCGGCCGATGACATCACCGATCCCGCGCCTGCAACCGCGTTCGCGCATCTCGATGCCACCGTCGTTCTGTCGCGCGCGATCACGGAGCTGGGTATCTACCCGGCGGTCGATCCGCTCGCGTCGTCCTCACGCATTCTCGACGCCCAGTTCATCGGCGATCGGCACTACCGCGCGGCCACCGCAGTGCAACGCATTCTCCAGCGCTACAAGGAACTCCAGGACATCATTGCGATCCTCGGGATGGAAGAGCTGTCGGAGGAAGACAAGGTGGTCGTGGGCCGGGCCCGCAGAATCCAGCGCTTCATGTCTCAGCCGTTCCACGTGGCGGAGCAGTTCACCGGGCGACCCGGCCAATACGTCAAGCTCGAGGAAACGGTATCGTCGGTGGAGCGCCTGGTGGCCGGAGAATTCGACCAGCACCCCGAGTCGGCCTTCTTCATGTGCGGCGGGGCTGACGACATCGTGACGAACGCCGCCGCTCTGGCCAAAGCGTGAGAGAGCCGGGTCCATGCTGAAAGTCTCTGTGATCTCACCGGAGCGCGTCCTCTTCGAGGGAGAGGTCTCGAGCGTCGTTGCACCGGCGTTCGACGGCGAGGTCGGGATCCTGTCGCAGCACGCGCCGATGATGACCCTTCTCGGGCAGGGCGAGCTGCGTCTCGATCCAGGGGGTACGGCTGGCCGGTTCATCGTGGAGGGCGGGTTTCTGCAGGTCCTCGGCGATCAGGTGCGGGTGATTACGGAGAAGGCGAGCCCCGCCTGACCATGCGCGGGAAGGTGCTCGGCGCACGGCCTGCCGATCCGCACATTGACCGGTGTCGACGGGGAGAAAACAGCGTAGCCATGTATCTGCCGTTTCTATAACAACTTACGCTGTGGAATCGGCGCGCCACGGCAGTCGTGACTTGCGCTTTCCCGGCAGTTGGACGCAATATGGGTACTGTGACAGGGCGTCGGTGCCGGGGACGAACCGACGGGCGCTGAGGTAATCTGCACGCGCCAAGATGTCACGTATCGTTAGGCTCTGACTGAACTTTCGGCGGGTTGGCTCCCGCCTTCCTTTTTGGATTAATAGTTAGGGTCCGAATTCATCGGGTCCGAGTCAATCGCTGCTTGGTGCCATCGTTAGGCTCCGAAGGATTTTCGCAAGGAGTGCTGTGCCGTAGATCGATAGGATCCGAAGTATCGCTGTCTCACCTCAGCACGCACGGTGGCAAGGAGGGGCGCCGTGCGCACGCGCAGTGACGCTGACCAGGAGAGCGTTGCATCGCGACGCAAGACAGGGTTCACACCCCGGGGGACACATGAAACGCTTCTGTCACACCCACAGGCCGGCGAGGGGCATGTTCGTCGCGCTTGCGTGCGCGGTCTTTGCCGGAGCGGCGCACGCACAAGGATTGGTTATCACCGGCACGGTGAAGTCGGCACAGGGACAATCCTTGACCAACGCACAGGTCTACATCGCGGAGATGGCGATCTCCGTGCCGACCAATGAGCAGGGCGAGTACCGTATCTCCATTCCGCCGGCGCGGGTACGGGGCCAACAGGCGATGCTGCGGGCACGCGCCATCGGATACACACCCACGTCGCAGTTGATCACGCTAACGGCGGGAACCCTCACCAGGGATTTCACGCTCAAAGTGGACGTCAATCGCCTCTCAGAGGTTGTGGTCACGGGCGTGACGGGCGCGACGGAGACCAAGAACCTCGCATTCACAGTGGACAAGATCGACCAGGCCGACCTCAAGCTCCCCTCGGCGAGCGCGCTCACCGCGCTGCAGGGAAAGGTCACCGGCGCCCAGATCGTGCTGCCGGACGGGCGGCCGGGCACCGCGCCGTCGATCCTGTTGCGCGGGGTCAAGTCGATCAACCGGCCGCTCGATCCCCTGATCGTGGTGGACGGGGTGATTCTGAACGGCTCGATGACCGATCTCGATCCGAACGACATCGAGAGCATCGAAGTGGTGAAGGGCGCGGCGGCGTCGTCTACGTTCGGCTCGCGCGCCCAGAACGGCGTCATCCAGATCACGACCAAGGGCGCCCGCAATGCCGGCCAGGGGGCGCGCTTCAGCGTGCGCTCGGAGTACGGCTTCCAGGACATGCAGACCGAGTATCCGTTCTCGAAGTACCATCTGATCGAGATGGACGAGACGAACAACAAGTTCTGCGCGGTGGTGCCGGGTTATCCGATCTGCAGCATGGTGGTCGATTTCGCGCAGGAAGCGAAGCGGATCAACAACGTGCCGACGCCGGATGCCCTGGATCCCTACCTGTTCACGCGGGACTTCGGGATTTCGGCGACGGCCAAGAAGCCCTACCTCAAGGGCACGTTCCAGATCAATCCGTGGCCGGTGCGGTACAACCCGATTGCGCAGGCGGTGCTGCCCGGGGCGTACAACGACTCCCACCTGGACATGACGGCGCGGTTTGGCGAGACGGGTGTGTTCGCCAGTCTGGGCGGGCTCTATCAGGAAGGGTCGGTTCGCGGACTGCAGGGGTATCGCCGGAAGACGGCGCGCCTCAACGCCGATCAGACGATCAGCGAGGATCTGAGCTTCCAGATGGCGACCACCTTCGCGAAGACGACGACCTACCCCGGGTTCTCCACGTTCCGCCTCACTCGGGCGCCAGCCGGCGTGAACCTGCTCGCTCGGGACGACTACGGGCGGCTCTTCATCCGATCGAACCCGATGAACCAGGGGAAGCAGAACGCGAACATCCTCTACGACACGGAGAATGCCGAGTCGCGGACCAACGTGGACCGGTACCTCGGGTCGTTGACGGGGCGTTTCACGCCGTTCTCGTGGCTGGAGTTCCAGTCGGTGACGAGCCTCGACGTGCGGCGGAACGACAATTATTCGCTGACCGAGAAGGGCTACCGGGTGACGTCGGCGTCGCAGAGCACGAACTACCTCGGCAGGATCTCGCATGGCAATACGAATGATCAGGCGTACAACGTGGCGCTGACCGGGACGGGGCGGTTCGACAATCCGTTCGGCTTCCGCGATCTGAACGTCCGGTTGAACTCGTCGTACAACTTCGAGCGGCAGGACGGGCATGACGTTTCAGCGTCAGGCAGGACGCTGACGGTGCCGGGCGTGCTTTACATCCGGAATGCGACAGTACAAAGCGCGCCGAGCTCGAGCAACGTGTCGTCGCGGGCAATGGGCGTATTGAGCGGGATCGCGTTCGACTACAAGGGGCGGTATCTGGCCGACGCGACGTATCGTCGCGACGGCAGTTCGCTGTTCGGGGCGGCGCAGCGGTGGCACTCGTACTACCGGGCGTCGATGGCGTGGCGGTTGTCGGATGAGCCGTGGTGGTTCTTCAAGGGCGCGCTCAACGACTTCAAGCTGCGGGCCTCGGTGGGGACGGCCGGTGGCCGGCCGGGCCAGTCGTACCAGTACGAGACATTCAACATCGGCTCGGGCGGGACGCTGTCGGCGAGCCAGCTCGGGAACAAGAATCTGAAGCCGGAGAACACGACCGAGACCGAGTACGGGATCGACGCCGAGTTGTTCAGCAAGTACGGACTGACGCTGACCTACGCGCGGGACATCACGACCGACCAGATGCTCGAAGTCCCGGTGTCGTCGTCGTCGGGATTCAGCACGCAGTGGCGGAACGCGGGGCAGCTGGATGGGAAGACGTGGGAAGCATCGTTGAACGTGCCGTTGGTTACGAGCCGGAACGTGGTGTGGACGTCGCGGATTTCGTACGACCGCACGCGCAGCGTCATCACCGGCCTCGATGTGCCGCCGTTTACGCGAACCACGGGAAATGGCAACACGCAGTTTCAGTTCCGGGTCGGCGAGCGGATTGGCCAGTTGTGGGGGAAGCACTTCCTGCGCGCGTGCTCGGAGCTGCCGACCGAGTTCCAGGGCGACTGCGGCGCTGGCAAGTCGTATCAGCTGAACAGCGAGGGATTTCTGGTGTGGACCGGTGGTTACGATCCGGGTGAAGGGATCACCAAGAACCTGTGGCAGTCACAGCTCGGCGGCTGCCAGGTAAACGGTCAGAATGTCAGCCAGACCGGCATCATCAATTGCCTGGCGGCGGGTGGTGTGGTGCAGACCCCGTGGGGCCAGAACACCGTGCACTGGGGGATGCTGATGGGCATGCGGGACTCCACAGGATCGGAGATTCTCGTGCATTCGGGGAATTCCCTCCCGGACTTCCATCTGTCGCTGTCGCAGAACTTCAACTACAAGCGGTTCACGCTGTATACGCTCGTGGACGGGAGCTACGGGAACCGCCTGTACAACGCGGAAATCCACTGGTCGCTCGGCGACTTCAACGTCCGGTGGGAAGACCAGGATGGGAAGACCGTCGAGACGGCGAAGCCGATGGGGTACTACTGGCGCGGTACGTCGCCGGAGAACAACAACGGCGTGAGCGGCATGTACAACGTGCTCGGCGGCAGCAACATCACCATCATGAAGGGTTCCTATACGAAGCTGCGTGAGGTGAGCCTCTCGTACAACATCGGCCCGGTGCGCGGGGTTGGTGACTGGAGCATCAGCGCGGATGGGCGGAATCTCTGGACCATCACGGATTACCTGGGATGGGATCCCGAGGTCGGGGGCAACAGCCGAGCGGTCAACTCGGATGCAGTGGGTGCGTCGACCGGCTACGGCTATCCTCCCACGAGGACCTTCACGCTCACACTGCAGACCCGCTTCTAGGTGGCAAGACCCGGTGGAGGATGGAGAGTGGATGGACACTCTCCATCCTCTCCAGGGTTTCGCGGTCCGCTGATTCCCATGTCTGCTCACTCCTATATAGAAGAGCGGCAGGCGCCGGCGCCGGCCGGAACGGCGTGCTCCGAACGGCGGGATTCCGGTAATTCAAGGCCTCCGGAAGCAGCTGGGGAATGCCCCGAAATCAGAGTAATCGATGCGGGATTTTGTCGTGGATCGGGGGTGTCCCGGGAGCGCAGGATCGTTTGACCTGAGGCGAACTTAGGTCCACTCGTCCCCCCGCCATCGCGGGCGCGTCGGTCCGTCCCAACGAGTCCTCAAACGCCGTCTTGCGCTTCCTTGTGGGGACGAGCAATATGGGGCTCGTCATGAACCGATAAATCGCGGGGACGGGCCGGTCAGCAGGTACCGGGTCCGTGCCTGGCGGTGCTACATGCGTCGTTAGGTTCAACGCATTCCTTTCCGGGACCGACTATCGGCATGCAGGCGAATTTCGCGAGACAGGCTCGCAAAGGGGTCACGACCTCGTTGCGGCGCTGTCACGAAGGGAAGTGGGTGAGATCCCTGGTGCGGTGGGAAAGGACGCGCTTGGCATATCTCGCCCCGACGAGCTTCTGTGGTACTCCCACCCCCACCTGCACCGCTGCGCCCGGCGCATAGGTGCAACAGCGAAGGTCCACCGCCCGGCAGAGGGCTGAGCGGCGGATGAGACGGAACAGGCCCTCAACACGCGAGGATCACATGACGAAGTTCCGTTACTCACTCAGTTTGGCGAGGGGTATGCTCGCCGGGCTGGCGTGCGCGGTCTTTGCCGGGACTGCGTATGCGCAAGGATTGGTCATCACCGGCACCGTGAAATCGGAGCAGGGCCAGCCCCTGAACAGTGCCCAGGTCTACATCGCCGAGATGACGATCTCGGTGCCGACCAATGAGCAGGGCGCCTACCGCATCTCCATTCCGGCGGAGCGGGTTCGGGGCCAGCAGGCGATGCTGCGTGCGCGCTCCATCGGCTACGTGGCGGCCTCCGAGCTCATCACCCTCACCGCCGGGACGCTCACCAAGGACTTCGCGCTCAAGGTGGACATCAACCGGCTCTCGGAGGTGGTGGTCACGGGCGTGACGGGTGCGACGGAGACGAAGAAGCTGGCGTTCACGGTGGACCGGATCGACCAGGCCGACCTCAAGGTGCCCTCGGCGAGCGCGCTGACCGCGCTCCAGGGGAAGGTCACCGGCGCCCAGATCGTGCTGCCGAACGGGCGGCCGGGCACCGCGCCGTCGATCCTGTTGCGCGGGGTCAAGTCGATCAACCGGCCGCTCGATCCCCTGATCGTGGTGGACGGGGTGATTCTGAACGGCTCGATGACCGATCTCGATCCGAACGACATCGAGAGCATCGAAGTGGTCAAGGGCGCGGCGGCGTCGTCGACGTTCGGCTCGCGCGCCCAGAACGGGGTCATCCAGATCACGACCAAGGGCGCCCGGAACGCCGGCCAGGGGGCGCGCTTCAGCGTGCGCTCGGAGTACGGCTTCCAGGATGTGCAGACCGAGTATCCGTTCTCGAAGTACCATCTGATCGAGATGGACGAGACGAACAACAAGTTCTGCGCCGTGGTGCCGGGTTATCCGATCTGCAGCATGGTGGTCGATTTCGCGCAGGAAGCCAGGCGGATCAACAACGTGCCGACGCCGGATGCTCTGGATCCCTACCTGTTCACGCGCGACTACGGCATTTCGGCGACGGCCACCAAGCCGTTCCTGAAGGGGAATTTCCAGATCAACCCCTGGCCGAAGCGGTACAACCCGATTGCGCAGGCGGTGCTGCCGGGCGCGTACAACGACACGCACCTGGACATGACCGCCCGGTTCGGGCAGACCGGCGTGTTTGCGAGTCTTGGTGGCCTCTACCAGGAAGGCTCGATTCGCGGTCTGCAGGGGTATCGCCGGAAGACGGCGCGCCTCAACGCCGATCAGACGATCAGCGAGGATTTGAGCTTCCAGATGGCGACGACGTTCGCCAAGACGACCAACTATCCCAGTGTGTCGTTCTTCCGCCTGACGCGCGCGCCTGCAGGCGTCGATCTCCTGCAGCGCGACGATTACGGCCGCCTGTTCATTCGATCGAACCCGATGAACCAGGGGAAGCAGAACGAGAACTTCATTTACGACACGGAGAACGCCGAGTCGCGGACCAACGTGGACCGGTACCTCGGGTCGTTGACGGGGCGCTACACGCCGCTCTCGTGGCTCGAGTTCCAGTCGGTGACGAGCCTCGACGTGCGACGGAACGACAACTACGACCTCACCGAGAAGGGCTACCGGGTGACGTCGGCGTCGCAGAGCACGGCCTACCTCGGCTCGATTGGGCATGGCACGGTCAACGATCAGGCATACAACGTGTCGCTGACCGGGACGGGGCGGTTCGACAATCCGTTCGGCTTCCGCGACCTGAACGTACGACTCAATTCGTCGTACAACTTCGAGCGACAGGATGGACATGATGTGTCGGCCGGCGGCAACACGCTGACCGTGCCGGGCGTGCTCTACATCCGGAACGCGGTGGTGCAGAATGCGCCCCAGTCGAGCAACGTGTCGGCGCGGGCGATGGGCGTGCTGAGCGGGATTGCATTCGACTACAAGGGCCGGTATCTGGCCGATGCGACGTATCGTCGCGACGGCAGCTCGCTGTTCGGGGCGGCCCAGCGGTGGCACTCGTACTATCGGGCGTCGATGGCGTGGCGGTTGTCGGATGAGCCGTGGTGGTTCTTCAAGGGCGCGCTCAACGACTTCAAGCTGCGGGCGTCGGTGGGAACGGCCGGTGGCCGGCCCGGACAGACGTACCAGTACGAGACGTTCAACATCGGGACGGGCGGGACGCTGTCGGCGAGCCAGCTCGGGAACAAGAATCTGAAGCCGGAGAACACGACCGAGACGGAGTACGGGATCGACGCCGAGTTGTTCAGCAAGTACGGGCTGACGCTGACGTATGCGCGGGACATCACGAAGGATCAGATGTTGTCGGTGCCGGTGTCGTCGTCGTCGGGATTCAGCACGCAGTGGCGGAACGCGGGGCAGCTGGATGGGAAGACGTGGGAAGCATCGTTGAACGTGCCGTTGGTTACGAGCCGGAACGTGGTGTGGACGTCGCGGATTTCGTACGACCGCACGCGCAGCGTCATCACCGGCCTCGATGTACCGCCGTTTACGCGCTACACCGACTCCAACAGCAACACGCAGTTCCAGTTCCGGGTGGGCGAGCGGATCGGGCAGTTGTGGGGGAAGCACTTCCTGCGCGCATGCTCGGAGTTGCCGACGGACTTCCAGTCGGACTGCGGCGCCGGCAAGTCGTATCAGCTGAACAGCGATGGGTTCCTGGTGTGGACCGGTGGCTACGATCCGGGTGAAGGGATCACCAAGAACCTGTGGCAGTCGCAGCTGAACGGGTGCCAGGTCAACGGCGTGAACGTCAGTCAGACGGGCATCGTCAACTGTCTCAACGCCGGTGGAGTGGTGCAGACGCCGATGGGCCAGAACACCATGCACTGGGGGATGCTGATGGGGCAGCGGGATTCCTCGGGCGCCGAGATTCTCGTGCACTCGGGCAACACGCTTCCGGACTTCCACCTGTCGCTCTCGCAGAACTTCAACTACAAGCGGATCACGCTGTACGCGCTGGTGGATGGCAGCTACGGCAACCGCCTGTACAACAACGAGATTCACTGGTCGCTCGGCGACTTCAACGTCCGCTGGGAAGACCAGGATGGGAAGACCGTCGAGACCGCGAAGCCGATGGGGTACTACTGGCGCGGTACGTCGCCGGAGAACAACAACGGCACGGGCGGCATGTACGACGCGCTCGGCGGCAACAACATCACGATTCAGAAGGGGTCGTTTACGAAGCTGCGTGAGGTGAGCCTGTCGTACAACGTGGGACCGGTCCGTGGAGTGGGCGATTGGAGCATCAGTGCGGACGGGCGGAATCTCTGGACCATCACCGATTACCTGGGATGGGATCCAGAAGTAGGGTCCGGCGCCGGCGGTGGCGCGGTCAGCTCCGATGCGGTGGGCGCCACCACGAGCTTCGGCTACCCGCCGACCCGTACGTTCACGATCACGCTTACGACTCGCTTCTAACCGTTCGCCATGGGGTGGAAGGGAGCCATTCCTTCCACCCCATCACGACCCCACAACGAGGATACGAAATGACAACGTGGGTTAGAGTTCTTGCGGCGTCGGCGTGCTGTGTGGCGACGGTGACGGCCTGTAAGGACCCCCTGACGGCGGACAATCTGCAGAATCCGGACATCGTCCGGGTCTATTCGCAGCCCTCTTCGATCGAGGCCGCTATCGGATCGGGATACCAGCAATGCCGTAACCAGGCGCTCAACACGAACGCCTTCCAGCAGATGCAGGCGATGAGCTTCGAGATCTTCTCGGGGCTGAACAACTACAACATGGGTCCGGTCAGCGCGATTCCGCGCCCGCCGTTGATCAACACCAAGGCAACGCAGACGCTCGCTAGCGGCACCTGGAACAACTTCGCCAACTATTCGCGCAACGCAGCGAACGCCATTGCTGCCCTCGACCGCCTCACCAAGGCGGGCGGGACGATCGGAACACCGGGTCAGGATGCGCGCGCACGCGCGTTCGGGTTCTTCGACGTTGCGTGCAACCTCGGGTACCTGGCGTTGACGTTTGATTCGGCAGCCATTGTCAATCACATCATGCCGAGCGATTCGGTTCCGCCGCTGAGTGGATACCAGGATGTGGCCGCCGCGGCTTTGGCGAACCTCGATTCCGCCATCGCGATGGCGAACTTGCCGGCGGCCTCGGGGAGTGGTGGTTTCCCGACATTACCGGCCTGGATGAGCGGCACGACGCTGAGCAAGGCCGATTTCGTACGCCTGATGCGGTCCTGGAAGGCGCGTATTCGCGCCGACGTGGCGCGCTCGAAGGCGGAGCGCGATGCCGTCGATTGGGCCGCAGTGATCGCCGACGCAACCAATGGCATTAGCGCCGACGTGACGGTGAATGTTGGCGGCTCGACCGGCTGGAGTTTCGGGTGGCAGGGGTCGCAGGCGTATGTCGACGCCGGATGGCACCAGCTGACGATGATGATTCTTGGCGGCGCAGACAACACCGGTCAGTGGGATGGCTGGCTGGCGACACCGAAGGACAACCGGCCGCTCTTCCTGCTTCAGACCAGCGATCTGCGTTGGCCGGCTGGGGCGACGCGCAAAGAGCAGCAGGACGCCTCTGTTGCTCCGGGATCGTATCTCTCTCGCCCCTATATCCGGAACAATGTGCAGGACTCCCCGGGGCAGAACTGGGGGCAGTCGTATTACAGCTGGCAGCGGTTCCAGTATTACCAGGCGGCCGGAAACACCGGGTCGGTCCCCGAGTTCATGAAGGCCGAAGTCGACATGCTCGCGGCCGAAGGGTACATCAGGACCGGGAACGCCAACGCCGCCGCCGCGCTGATCGACAACACGCGCGTGGCGAGGGGTGGACTCCCGGCGCTTTCGGGGGTTGTGACCTCAACCACTCAGTTGATCCCCGGCCCGAATTGCGTGCCGCGCGTTCCGGTAGGTCCCAGCTTCAGCAGCACGCAGTGCGCCAACCTCATGGAAGCGATGAAATATGAGAAGCGCATGGAAACGGGCATGCAGTGGCTCGGCGCGTGGTTCTTTGACAGTCGCGGGTGGCAGAATCTGTATGAAGCCACTCCGCTCATGTATCCCGTCTCGGTGTCGGAGCTCGACGCGCGGTATGGCGCGACCGCCGAGGCGCACTACTACAACGTCGGTGGCGGTGGAATCTACAGCTCCCCGGCGAGCCTTTACGGATTCGAGATTCGGTGATTTCAGATGTCACGCAGTTGGAGATTGTGGTTCGCAACCGCCGGAGCGGTGCCAATGTTGGCCGGGTGCTATGTCTATGTCCCGGTGGACAACCCGGCAGCGCCTCCGGCGGGGAAGCGCGTTGCGTTCGAGCTCACGGACCGCGGACGGGTGGCGCTTTTCGATCGGATGGGTGGGGGAGTCCTGCGGCTCGAGGGGACTGTCACCGGTGACGATTCGGACCAGTACGTCATGGATGTCTGGCGTGTGGCGCAGCTCAACGGCGAAACCACGCGCTGGAGTGGTGAGAGGGTTCGCATCAACCGGGACTTTGTCGGCGGTGTGCTGGAGCGCAAGTTGTCGAATGCACGCACCTATTTGCTGGCAGGGGGAGCTACCGTGGCGATGGTCATGCTGGCGAAATCGGTAGGACTGATTGGCGCCCCCGACGCCACGGGTCCACAGGAGCCGGATTCGGGCGGACCAGCGCAATCACGGGTCTGGAGCGGTATCAGGTAACCGACTTTCGGAAAGCAGACTGGATCTCGACCTACTCCGAGGAGGAGCAGTGCGAATGAACGTAAAAAGAGTTGGGCTGGCGATCACGTCGGCAGTGCTGGTGACGGCATGCTCGCACGACAAGGGACCCTTCCTGGCCCCGGTGGTTCCGCTCGCGTACACGCGTTTCGTGAGCGCCGTTCCTGATACGGGTGCAATGGACTGGCGCTTCATCGACGCGGTCGCGAATTCACCTTTTGCGCTGGGCCAGGCGTACCGGGGATTCACGCCGTATCAGGGGACCGCTCCGGGCGCGAGACACCTGCGCATCTTCCCCACGAGCACCAACATCTCGATCACGTCCCAGATCGTGCAGGACGCGACGCTCACCTTCGAGGCAAACAAGTACTACACGATTGTCCATGTGGGGCTTGCCAGACGTGCTGACTCCGATCCGATGGCGGACAAGCTCGTCGTGTTTGAGGACGATTTCCCGGATCCGGGAGCGAGCATCGCGCTTCGCGTCATCAATCTGGGGCCGGGACTCAATACCGGCGCCCCCGGTTCGGTCGACGTCTTTGCGACGACCGCCACGGGCGACGCGACGCCGGCGACTCCCATGTTCTCGGGAGTGGCGTTTCTCGGCGGAACGGGCTACGTAACCCGCGCTACCGGCGGACTGGCCATGCGCGCAACGGCAGCCGGCACCATCACACCGGTACTGGCGAACGTGTTGGCGCAGACCGGAGTGGACGCCGACCCCGCGCTGACCGGGTCCGCGATCGGTGGGTCGAACGAGCCGGGATCGGTCATGACCGCCCTGGTCTTCGGCAGAACGACCGTTGGCAGCGCGGCCGGGCAAACCGGCACCAACGCCAATCCGACGATCGTGTACATCGTAGATCGTCGTCCGCAATAGCAGAGCTCGGATATCTGCGGTTCGTCCCGGACCGCGGCGGCGCCAAAGCACTGGTGCCGCCGCGGTCAGCTTTTTAAGAAGCAGTGAGTCGCCACGGGCAATTTTCGCCTTCGACGATCTGGCGGCGTGCCGCGCCGCGCGTGTACGCAAACCGCTCACTGACTTCGGACCTTCAATGTCTCGATCTCGCGTTGTCCTGGGTGCGCTCTGCCTCGCTGTCTCCGCCGCCTCGTCCGGTCAGGCACAGGCGTGGGCCTATCCCGCCTTCCAGCCGCCGCGGGTGACTTCGCGCGAATTCAACTTCGGAGTCGCAGACGCTGGAAACGCGGGGACCACACTGCTTTTTCAGTGGCGTGAGCAGGTTGGCGCGCCGAACCAGCTTTCTCTCGATGCCGGCCTGGCCGATCCGAATACGCCGCACTCCGACGCCATGGTCTTCGTCGGGGGGCAGTACGCGCGGCAGCTCACCCGGTCCAGCGCGGACATGCCGCTCGATTTCCTGTTCACCTTTGGCGCCTACCTCGCGGTCGGGGACTACCGCCTGTTCCGCATGCCGGTCGGCGTGTCGGTCGGGCACCGCTTCGACCTGACGGGCGGCATGGCGCTCACGCCGTACGTGCATCCGCGCGTCTCGGTCGATGTTCGGAGCGGACGCCGTGACAACTCTGATCTGAACGTCGATTTCGACCTCGGCGCGAGCTTCGAGCTCACCAGAACCCTCGCCATCCGCGCCAGCGCGCTGTTCACCGGGTCGGAAGGGTGGGACGATGGCTTCGGGATTTCGCTCGCCTGGACGGCGTCCGGACTGTCGCGATCTCGGCCGTAGCAGCAGCTCGAAGCGCCGCCGAGCGATCCGGTCTCGAGGTGGCGTCGCATTCGTCGTCGAGTGCCCGAACTTCCCGCTCAGCGCGAAGGCAGGCGTGCGGACGGGCAGGTGGTCGTCACGGCTCCAGCAAGTCCATCACCAGCTGGAACGATCGATCCGCCGCCCCAACACCGCTCTCCACAAGGGCGCGAGCCTGATTGCCTGCGCTTGCGCGCAGGGATCTGTCGCCCAGCCATTGCAGCAGAAGCTCGATGGTGTCATCCACGGTAGAGACGCTCTCGCCCCCACCGCGATCGATGAGGAGCTGTGCATCGCGGTTGCCCTGGTGCCGCGGGCCGAACGCGACCGGAACGCCGAACGCAGCCGGTTCGAGAACGGAGTGCAGGCCCGCTCCATGAAAGCCGCCGCCAACGAATGCCGCATCAGCCAGGGCATAGAGCTCGCCCAGCACCCCAACCCTGTCCACGAGCACCACGTCAGCTGCCCCGACAGCCGTTGCGCGCAGGCGCTCCGCGCGAAGCCCATGTCCCGAGGCCCAGGCCTCCACCGACTCCAGGTGGGTCGCCGACGGTTCGTGGGGCGCGATGATCAGCCGCGCGTTGCCGACTTCGCGACGCACCGCGTTCCAGGCCTCGAGGAGAACGGCTTCGTCGGCGGGCCACGTCGAGCCGGCCACCAGGGTCACGCGGCGCGAATCGAGCCCGGCGAGAAGCGGTGCGGCGCGGTCCACGCTGCGTGCCCGCTGCAAGGCCTGATCGTATCGCGTGTCCCCCGAGATCCTGATGTGCTCTGGCAGAACACCGAGCGCCACGAGCCGGTCGGCATCTGTCTGCGAGACTGCCCCAACCCGATCGAGTCTGCGGTACGATTCGCGCAACAGTCCCGCGGCGAGGCTCCCCTGTCTGGCAGATGCAGCCGACAGCGTTCCGCTGATCAGACCAATGCGGATTCTCCGGCGGGTGGCCTGATCGACGAGGACCGGCCACACATCTACCTTGCTGAAAACGAGGGCCGTGGGACGCAAGGCGTCGAGGGCGGCCCGCGCGTCGCCGGGCGTGTCGAACGGGAGGTAGTCGGAGAAGTCCACCGCCAGCGAGCGCGCGAAGACTTCGGCACTCGGAGAGTAGAACGTGTAGGCAAGTTGCACGTCGGGTCGCCGATCGCGGATCAGGTCGAGGACAACCCGCGCCTGAAGGCCCTCTCCCACCGATGGCGCGTGCATCCAGAGCAGCGGGCGCCCCAGGTCACGTCGGCCCGACCAGGCCGCGTACCGCGCCCTGATGCCGCGACGAGCGCGCAGAGAACGACGCCATTTGGCGTCGCCCGGCGGAACGATTACCGCGGCCGCACGTGCAAGCTGGCCCGCGGTGCCGTACGCCAGACGTAGAGCCGGGTGCACGAGCTACCGTCCCTTGCGCGCCGCCTCCGAAAGGACCGCGTCGAGCGTCTTCTGAAACTCCGAAAACGGCGCGGCTCCGACGATCTTGCGTCCGCCAACGAGGAATGTCGGAGTGCCATTCACCGCGGCAGCGTCCCCGCGCCGCCGGTCGGCCTGGATCATCGGAAGCATGACATGGTTGCTGCGGCACTCGGAAAACGATGCGGCATCGAGCTGCAGTGCCGCTCCCAGCCGATCGAACACCGGCTGCGGATTCGGCATCGACGCCCACTCGTTCTGCGTCGCGAAGAGGCTATCATGGTACGACCAGAAGCGGTCCTGCGCGCCGGCGCACATCGCGGCTTCGGCGGCGGGGACGGCGTTCGGATGCATGGGCATGGGGAAGTTCACGTAGGCGACGCGGACCTTCCCGGGCTCGACGTACTCCCGCCTGATTGCGGGATAGGTTACATCGTGCCACTCCTTGCAGTACGGGCACTCGAAGTCGCTCAGGATCACGAGCCAGATACGGGCCGACGAGTCGCCGGTGATGCGCGCGAGGTCTGCACGCTTGACGCGCGGATCGGGGGCGTCTCGCGCGGCAGGCGGCGTGGCTTCGGCGGCCGGCTTCATCGCAGAGTCGGACCGGGCGTCGGCTCCGCCGGCGCATCCCGTCAACGTGGCAGCACAGACAAGCCCGAGCAATCTCGATTGTAGCCGCATCGGAAACACCCCGACTGTCGGTTTCGTATTGTTGAGTGTCGTGGAAACATACACCTACCCGAGGGCGGACGGCGTGCCACCGCGGCGCGTCACAGCCGCACTTCAAGCTGCTATCGATCCCCGCGTGACCACTATCGCCCCGGTCTCACTTCTGATCAGTCGCGAGGCCCCTCGATGAGGGGCCTGATGCTGGGCCTGGTGACCATGTTGGCCCCGCAGCAGATCCAGGTCCCGGCACCTCCGCGTGGATTCGGCACTGCGGCGGCCGAGATCGTGGTCGATTCCGCGCACGTCCTCTCGCAGGGGACGATCGACCGGATCAACCGGATCGCCTTCGATGTACACGAGAAATCGGGCGGCGAGATGGCAGTGGCTACGCTCCCCGATCTGGGTGGGCGCGATGTGGCGCAGGTGGCGCTGCAGATCGGCCGACAATGGGGGGTGGGGTCCAACGCGGCGATCGGCAATCGGGCCCGCAACGCCGGCGTGGTGATCCTGGTGGTGCCCAAGGAGACGAGCTCCGACGGCCGGGGACAGATCCGGATCGAGACCGGCCGGGGGAGCGAGGGTTTTCTGACCGACGCAGAGACGGGCGATATTCAACGGGAAGCAATCCCATACTTCCAGCGCCAGGACTACGACGGCGCCCTGCTGCTGATCGCGCGCCGCGTGGCGGAGCGTTTCGCGGCGGAGTTTCAGTTTTCGCTGGATACCGCGGTTTTACCGCCGCAAGCAGGTCCTCGCACTCCCCGATCGCCGGGAGCGAGAGGGATTCCGCCGGGGGCTGTGCTCCTGGTGTTCGTGGTGATCTTCGTGCTGTTGACGAGCGTGGCCGGGCGCCGGCGCGGCGGACGGACCGGATGCAATGGCTGCCTCACCCTCATGCTGGCGTCGCAGCTCAGCGGCCGCCGGCGACGCTCGTACTGGGGTGGCGGATGGGGCGGGGGTGGGGGTGGCGGTGGATTTGGAGGCGGCAGCTTCGGGGGCGGCGGCGGATTCGGCGGATTTGGAGGCGGAGGCGGTTTCAGCGGCGGTGGCTCAAGCGGGAGTTGGTGACCTATGGCCCAGATGACGCTGGACGAACTCGTCAGGCAGCTGACGCTCGCGTACGGGAACGGGCTCCAGTGCGTGGTGCTCTACGGCTCGGCGGCACGCGGCGAGCACGTGGCCAAGCGCTCAGACCTCAATGTGCTGGTGGTGGTGGACCGGATCACCATGGAACACCTGCGCCAGGAATCGGCTGTGGCGCGATCGTGGCGCGAAGCGGGGAATCCACCCCCGCTCACCCTGACGCTGGCGGAGTGGCGCAGTTCGGCGGATATCTTCCCGATCGAATACTCGGATATTCTCGCGCATCACCGGGTGCTTCATGGCGCGCTTCCGTTGGACGGCATTCGCGTGGAGCGGCGGGATCTTCGGCTGCAGCTCGAGCACGAAGCGATGAGCAAGCTGCTGCGGTTGCGGCACGCGATACTGTCAGCCGGAGGGGACGCGTCCGCGCTGCGCGATCTCATGGCAGCGAGCGTGGGTTCGATTCTGGTGCTGCTGCGGGCGACGCTTTGGCTGATGGGCGAGGAACCACCGGCGGATTCCCCGTCGATGCTCAATCGCGCTGGTGCCCGGACGGGAATCGACCTCGAGCCAATCCGGCGGGTCACCGAACGCGGGCGTGGCGAGGGTCGCGAGCCGCTGGACACTTCGGCGGTGCTGGGATTGGTGGAGCAGTATCTGGGCGGTGTGGCGGGGCTGGTGGAGTTTCTGGATCGGTTCGAGGGAGAGACCTGAAGCGAATGGCGGAGAAGGACGAAAGGACGGATCAGGCGGTTGGGAACGGATTGGGCGGATGGATCGAGACGGGCGGATGGCCGAAGGCTGATGGTTGATCGCTGACGGCTGATCGCTGACGGCTGATCGCTGACGGCTGATCGCTGATGATCTGATCGCGGATGGCTGACCTGATAACTGCCTAACTGGAGATGACAATGGGGCGACGTCAGTGGTTTGTGGCCGCGCTGGTGATCGGGACCACCGGGTGTGGGTACAACCGGATCCAGACCCTGGACGAGCAGGTGAACGTGGGCAAGCAGCAGATCGAGGTGCAGCTGCAGCGCCGCGCCGACCTGGTGCCGAATCTGGTGCAGACCGTCAAGGGACAGGCGGCGCAGGAACTCAACGTGTTCACGCAGGTCACCCAGGCACGGGCCGGCTTGTTAGGCGCCGTGCAGAAGGGAGATCCGGTCGAGATGGCGAATGCCAACGAACAGCTGAGCACCGCGCTGCGCGGGCTGATGGTCACCGTGGAGGCGTATCCGCAGCTCAAGTCGGATCAGGCCTTTCTGCGGCTGCAGGATGAGCTCGAAGGGACCGAGAACCGGATTGCGACCGCGCGTACCGACTACAACACGGCGGTCCAGCAGTACAACACGTACATCCGCCGGTTTCCGGCCGTGCTGACCGCCAAGGTGATCGGGGCCAAGGAGCGCACCTACTTCGAAGTGTCCAATCCCGAAGCGCGCGAAGCACCCAAGGTGGATTTCGGGGCGCCGAAGAAGCCCTGAGCGCTCCTAGTCTTCCGCTTTCGGAAACAGCGGCGCCCCTTTCGCAACGCGCCAACCGGCCGCGTCGACCGACATGAGGTCGTCGAAACGCTGGGCCGCCAGCTCGCCGGGCGCCCCGAGCGTCCGCCACAGCTCATCGCTCTTCGCGGGCATGAATGGGAAGAGCGCGACTGCAAATCGGGCCAGCTGCCGGACGAGCGAGGCCAGCGTCTCGTCGAGTGATGACGCCGCCGCGGGATCCCTGGCGAGCCTCCACGGCGCGCGCTGGTCCACGTACTCGTTCCCGCGGCGAACCGCGCGCCAGATGGCCTGCAGTGCTTCGTGCAGCAGATATCCGCGCCCGTCGCCCATCGACTCATGATAGGCCCCGTAGTCCACCGCGTCGGCCTCGTCCACCACCGTGCGCGGCCCGGCCGGGACCAGGCCCTCCCGATATCGCTCGATCATGGCCACTGTGCGACTGGCGAGGTTCCCCAAGGCGTTGGCCAGGTCCGCGGTGTATCGCTCATCGAAGCGGTCGAGACTGAAATTTCCGTCCGCGTCGAAAGGCACTTCGCGAAGCAGGAAATATCGGAACGCGTCGGCGCCGTACCGGTCCACCGACGCCTGGAGCTCGAGCTTCACCCCGGCCGACTTGCTGAAGCGCTCACCGCCGAAGTTCACGAATCCGTGTGCCCAGACCCTGCGAGGGAGGGGTAGTTCGGCGGCCTGCAGCATAGCCGGCCAGATCACACAGTGAAGCCGGGTGATGTCTTTCCCGATGACGTGAAGATCGGCCGGCCAGCGCTCCCGCCACTGGCGATCCGGGTATCCGGTGGCGGTGAGGTAATTCGGCAGGGCGTCGAACCAGACCCATGTGCCCTGGACTTCACCGTCGGCGGTCGGCAGCGGGAACGGTATCGCCCACGCCAGTCGAGAGCGTGTGACGGAGATGTCCTCCAGGCCGTGCTCCAGCAGCGCGAGCACCTCATTGCGCCGGGACTCCGGCTGGAGGAACTCGGGGCGTTCCCGGTGAAGGCGCAGAAGGAAGTCCCGGTACCTCACCAGCCGGAAGAACCAGTTGCGCTCGGTGGTCCACTCCAGCTCGCGCGTCGGGTGCAGGACGCACTTGCCGTCGGCGATCTCGCCCTCGCGCTTGAACAGCTCGCAGCCGACGCAGTACCACCCTTCGTATGTGCGCTCGTAGAAATCGTCGGGTGAGCTGTCGTGGATCCGCTTGATCAACGCCCGTACCCCGCGCTCGTGCGCCGGGTCGGTGGTGCGGATGAACTGGTCGAACGAGATACCCAGCCTTTCCCACATGGATCGGAAGCGCTCGGCGATTTCGTCCACCAGTTCCTGCGGGGACACGCCGCGCTCGACCGCCGCCTGGGCAACTTTCTGGCCGTGCTCGTCCATGCCGGTGAGGAAGTGCACGTCGTCGCCCCGCAGGCGTCGGTATCGCGCAATGACGTCGGCGCCGATCTTCTCGTACGCGTGACCGAAGTGCGGCTCGCCGTTCGCGTAGTCGATGGCGGTGGTAAGGTAGAAGCGACTCACGCAGGCGCTCCTGGGGCGCCGGAGCTTTCGTCGCCGGGCGGGCGGCGATCGCCGCGCTTCCGGCCCCCGCGACGGCCGCGGCGCCTCCGGCGGCGGCGCTCGGGCCCCGCGGGTCCCGCCGTGGCGTCACTCGCTTCGTCCGCGACCTCCGCCGGTTCCACCGACTCCGACTCGTCAGGCTCGGCGGACACCACGGGCAACTGGCGTGGCGCCTGCTCGGCCGGCTGGCGCGGCCGCCAGGCCGGAAGTTCGGCCGTATCCTGAAGCCGGATCACCTCGTCGGTGAGTCCTTCCATCGCGAGCACCGGCGTCTCCTCGTCGGCAGGCATCTCCTGAGTGGTGCCGACGCCGACCTCCCGGCGGAAATCCGCCAGGAGCACCGTGCGCAGTTCCCCGTCCGCGTTGCGCAGGGTCACGCGCTCGCGGAAGATGTCGTTCGCCATGATCCGCTCTTCGCCGTGACTGGTGACCACGGTCCTGCCTTCCTTTGGAAAACGTTTCCGCTGCTTCACGTAGAACTCGTGCTCGTAGCGGAGGCAACACATGAGCCGACCACAAGCCCCCGAGATCTGCGATGGATTGAGCGACAGCCGCTGGTCCTTCGCCACACCCAGGTTCACGGGCCGCAGGTCCGGCAGCCACGACGCCGAGCAGTATTCGCGGCCGCATCGCCCTATACCACTCAGTCGCTTGGCCTCGTCGCGCACTCCGATCTGTTTGAGTTCGATCCGCGTTCGAAACGTCGAAGCGAGGTCACGCACCAGATTGCGGAAGTCCACGCGCTTTTCGGCGGTGAAATAGATCGTGAGCTTGCGGCGGTCCCAACGCCACTCGGCGTCGGTGATCTTCATTGCCAGGCCGTTCGCCTTTACCCGCTCGATGACTCTCCGGCGCGCGGACTCGTCCTGCCCGCGCACCTGCTCCAGGCGTCGCACGTCCTCATCCGACGCGACCCGACGCGCTCCCTGCGTCACGGGTTCGGCGCCTGGGCCGTGCGCGCACCCCGCCGCACGCTTCCGGGCCAGCTCGCCGTTGGCGTGCACGTACCCCAGGTCCTCGCCCCGGTCGGCTTCGACGACGACCGGGGCGCGGACCGGAGGAGGCGATTCTTCCTCCCAGAGAAAGAACTCCTTTCGATTGCCCTTGAAGATGATTTCGATCAGATGAGACATCAGGTCAGTTTGTCAGTCGTAGTCCAGCCGCCCGCGCGCGGCGGACAAATAGAGCCGGCGGATCGAAGGAGGCAGCGACCAGCGGACAGATCGGCGACCCCAGACAGCTTCCTCCTGCCACCTGTTCAACGGTCGTTGACGAGACGGCGTCCTCTGAAACCGAGAGCTGCTGACGCTGCCTGTGAATACCGACGGCTGCTCACTGATAGCTGTCTGGCGTCTGCCGTCAGGTCAAGCGCTCAGTCAGGGTTCAGGCGTCCGGATGCTGAGCGACGGTGCCATGTGGGTTCGCGCCCTATTCCACCCACTGTCCCATCTTCAGGTACTTCTCCCGGCGTCGCCGGACAAGCTTGTCCGGCTTGAGCTTGCGCAGGTCCTCGAGGTGGCTCAGGAGTGCGTCTCTGAGGGCGTGGGCCGCCACCTCGTGGTTGGTGTGGGCGCCGCCGATCGGCTCCGGTACGATGTCGTCAATGACCTTGAGATCCAGCAGATCGCTCGCGGTGATTCGCAGGGCCCCCGCGGCGCGCTCCCGCATCTCGGGGCTCTTGCCGTCCTTCCACAGAATGGCCGCGCACCCTTCGACCGTGATCACCGAGTAGACCGCGTTCTCCATCATCAGCACGCGGTCGGCGACGCCAAGCGCGAGGGCACCTCCCGAACCGCCCTCGCCGATCACGGTTGCCAGAATGGGAACTTCCAACCGGCTCATTTCGAGCAGGTTGTGGGCGATGGCCTCGGACTGACCCCGTTCTTCGGCTCCGAGCCCGGCCCAGGCCCCCGGGGTGTCAATCAGCGTGATGACCGGCACGTGAAATTTCTCGGCGAGTCGCATCAGCCGGAGCGCCTTTCGGTATCCCTCGGGGTGGGGCATCCCGAAGTTGCGCCTGAGGTTCTCCTTGGTGTCACGCCCCCGCTGATGGCCGATCACCATCACGGTCTCGCCGTCGAGGCGTGCCCACCCGCCCACGATGGCCGCGTCGTCGCGGAAGAGCCGGTCCCCGTGCAACTCGATGAAATCGGTGAAGCACAGCTGGATGTAGTCGAGCGTGAAAGGGCGCTTGCTGCTGCGGGCCACCTGGAGTCGCTGCAACGGCGTCAGGTTGCGGTACACTTCCTGCCGCAACTCGGTGAGCTTCCGCTGCAGCGGCGCGATTTCCTCGTCCACGCGGAGCTGGGAATCGCCGGCCAGGCGTTTGAGCTCGTCGATCTGCTTCTCGAGCTCGAAGATCGGCCGTTCGAACTCCAGCGTTGGGGTGCTCGCCATGGTCAGCCTCCCCGTACCAGGCGCACCCGCTCGTGGCCGAGCAGCGCGCGCAGTTCGTTCAGCGCCGAGCTGCTGGCGGCGATCTTGAGGGTGCGGGATCGCAGGCGCGACAGGTTACCGCTGCCGTCTGACCATCGCAGTTCCACCGGCGCGGCGCCGGGGTGCGCATCGACGACGGCTCTGACATCGCGAAAGATGTCGGGCGAGAGCGCCAGCCGCTGCCTGCTCCCGTTGTCTCCCGGCGCGACGGCGTCGTCGTCCAGCTCGACGCCGGCGCGCTGGGCGCTGGGAACGGGCGGCGCCGTTCGATGTTCGTCCGTCAATTCGATCGACACCGCGACCTGCCCGCTCACGCGCAGTTCCTCGAATCGCTGAACCGACTCCACGATGAAGGTCGGATTCTCGGCACCCTGGTCGCGTCGCGAATAGCCGCCCCGGATGAGCACCGGGACGTCGGTGCGGATCCGGTCGGAGAGCGCCGCCCACGCCTCCGGGAAGACCAGCGCCTCCAGCGTGCCCGTGAAGTCCTCGATGATGAGCCGGGCGAACTCAGCGCCCGAGCGTCGGCTCACCTGGCGGCGGATCGCGGTGACCACGGCGCCTAACGTCATGCCGCCGTCGGTCCAGGCGCCGAGCTGCGCGATCGAGTGGGTGGCGAACAGCTCGCATTCCGCGCGGTACGGCTCCAGCGGGTGGCCCGAGATGTAGAACCCGAGGATCTCCTTCTCCCGCGTGAGGCGTTCGGACTCGGCCAGCGGGGCGACGTTGGGCAGCTGCGGGGCGGGATCGCCCGGCGGCGTCGCGTCGGTTGTCGTCTCGACCAGCGGGCTGCCGAACAGCGATCCCTGCCCACTCTGGCGCTCGCCCTGTCGGAGCGACGCCTCCTGCAACGCCGCGTCGAGCGCGGCGATCTGCTGCGCCCGGTGTCCGCCATCCTCGAGATTGTCCAACGCCCCCGAGTAGATGAGCGCCTCGAACACGCGCTTGTTGCACAGCCGCAGGTCCACCCGTTCGCAGAGATCAAACAGCGAGCCGAACGGGCGGTCGGCGCGCGCGGCGAGAATCGAATCGATCGCCGCGCGACCCACATTCCGGATGGCCCCGAGGCCGAAGCGCAACCGTCGATCACCGACCACCGTGAACTTGTATCCCGACTCGTTCACGTCGGGCGCCAGGACCTCGAGACCTATCTCCCGCGCTTCATTGATGTACTTCACCACCGCATCGGTGTCGCCGATGGACGACGACAACAGCGCGGCCATGAATTCGGCCGGATAGTGGCACTTGAGCCACGCCGTGTGATACGAAACGATCGAGTACGCTACCGAATGCGCTTTGGGGAATCCGTAGCGGCCGAACGTCTCGATCTGTCCCGCGATCTCGATGATGACCCGCCGGTCGTGTCCGCGGGCCACCGCCTTCTCGATGAACTTGTCGAGCTCGATCCGCACCAGCTCCGCGTCCTTCTTGCCCACCGCCTTCCGCAGCACATCGGCCTCGCCGAGCGTGACGCCGGCCAGCACCTGCGGAATCCGCATCAGCTGTTCCTGATACGTGATCACGCCGAAGGTGGGCTCGAGAATCGGGCGGAGTTCCGGGAGCGCGTACTCGACCGGCTCGTCGCCCCGCTTGCGCCGCTGGTACACGCGGTGCATCCCGGCGTCGAGCGGCCCCGGTCGCATCAGGGCGTTGGAAACGACCAGATCGTCGAATCGATCGCAGCGCATGTTGCGGAGGATGTCCGTCGCCAGCGGCGATTCGAACTGGAACACACCGACGGTGCGACCGGTCCGGAGCATGCGGTAGGTGGGCGGATCCTCGAACGGGATCGCATCCAGATCGACGGTCGTTCCGCTGCGTTCCTCGATCGCACGCAGGGCGTCGTGGATGACCGTGAGCGTGGTGAGACCCAGGAAATCCATCTTCAACATGCCCACCTTCTCCAGTGCGGTCATGTCGTACTGGGTCACAATGACGCGCTGGTCGTCCCTCGTGCTTCCTCCCGCCCGATCGGCCCGTTCCCGATTGCCAGAGCCCTGATCCCGCGATCGCTCCGACTCGCGGCCGCCGGACCCCTTCGTCTCCTGAGTGCAGATGGGGACGTAGTCGTCCAGGGGACCGGGAGCGATGACCACGCCGGCAGCGTGCACCCCGGTGTGGCGGGACAGCCCCTCCAGCTTCACCGCATAGTCGAGCAGCTGCCGATACCGGTCGTCGTTCTCATACAGCTTGCGCACCTCGCCGACCTTCTCGATGGCACCCTTGACCGACAGCGAGTAGTTCGGCTGGTTGGGGACGAGCTTCGCCAGTGCGTCGGTCTCGGCCGGTGTGAAGCCGAGTACCCGCCCGATGTCCTTTATCGCGGCGCGCGACTTCATGGTGCCGAACGTGACGATCTGCCCCACGGCGTCCTTGCCATATTTCTCGCGGACGTAGTCGATCACTTCGCCGCGCCGCTCGAAGCAGAAGTCGACGTCGATATCCGGCATCGACACCCGCTCCGGATTGAGAAAGCGCTCGAAGAGCAGGTCGTAGCGAAGGGGGCAGACGTTGGTGATGCCCAGGGCGTAGGCGACGAGCGATCCCGCGGACGACCCGCGTCCCGGTCCAACCGGGATTCCGCGCTCCCTGGCGGCGCGGATGAAATCCGCCACGATCAGGAAGTAGCCGGCGTACCCCGTCTCGGTGATGACGCGCAGTTCGTAGTCCAGCCGCTGGTGCGCATCGGCCGGGAGCGGGTCTCCATAGCGCTGCCTGGCGCCCTCGGTCGCCAGCTGGACGAGCAGCTCGTTCTCGCTCGTGACTCCCGCGGGCAGCGGAAATGACGGGACCGAGTACTTCTTCTCGAGATCGAACCCACACTCGTCGGCGATTCGGAGCGTGTTCTCGAGCACGTCGCGGCGCGTGGGAAACTGCGCGCGGACCTCGTCGGCATTCTTGAAGTAGAGACCGCGATCGTAGCGGAGCCTGTCCTTCTCCTCCCGGTCCTTCCCGAGCCCGATGCAGAGGAGCACGTCGTGGGCGTCATGGTCCTCGGCACGAAGGAAATGCGAGTCGTTGGTCGCGATGACCGGCAGTCCCGTCTCGGCCGCCAGGCGGAGAACGCGTTCGTTGAGCTCGGCCTGTCCTTCGCTCTGGTGGGCCTGCACCTCCAGGTAGTAGCGATCCGGAAAGCGCTCGGCGTACCAGCTCGCGGTCTCGCGGGCAAGATCCCAGTGGTCCGCCATCAGATGGGTGGCGATTTCACCCGCCATGCATGCCGACGATACGATCAGTCCCTCGCGAAAGCGCTCGAGGAGTTCGCGGTCCACGCGTGGGCGCGAATAGAACCCCTCGGTGAATCCAAGCGACGACAGCTTGACCAGGTTGCGATATCCCTTTTCGTCCCGGGCGAGGATGACCAGATGGAAGTAGGGCTTGGCGCCAGGAGCTGGACGGACCCGCGACCGTCGATCGCCCGGGGCGACGTAGGCCTCCATGCCGATGATCGGCTTGAGGCCCGCTGCTCTGGCCTTCTCCTGGAACTCCCAGGCGGCGTGGAGGTTGCCGTGATCCGTGATAGCCAGGGCAGGCTGCTCGAACTCGAGCGCGCGCGCGACGAGGTCGTCGATGCGGTTGGCGCCGTCGAGGAGTGAATACTCCGAATGACAGTGCAGATGGACGAAGGACATTCGAGTGCAAACTTACTCGTCGAGGGGCAGGCTGGCAAAGCGGGCTCTACGCTTCCGCTCGCGACGTAAGGTTCTGCGAGCATGTAACTTACCGATGAGTCAATACTGCTTTGACGCGCGTGGCCACTTCGCTTCCTCCCGCCGGATACAGATCCGGCAACGGCGGTGAGTCGTGACGAGCCTTCGCACGAGGGTTGATCTGAGATGACGCTTCGCACGTTAGGCCGCCGCGTGCTGCAGTTGGCCGCCGGACTGTTCGCGCTCGGCGTGGCGCTGGTGCTGGCGCTGCCGGCCGGACGGTACCTGCTTCGTGGCGCGTGGGAAGAGACGCGCATTCTCCTGCGACGTCGTTCCATCACGGCAATGGTGGCGGATAGCAGCGTGTCCCCGCAGATCAGAGAGCGTCTCCGGCTGGTGCTCGACGCCCGGCGCTTCGCGGGTGACGATCTGGGGCTGCGAGCGGGCGAGAGCTTCACGACCTACGCCAGGGTGGATCACGACACGCTCGTCCTGGTGCTCACGGCGGCGTACCGGGACCGGCTCGAGCCGGTCCGCTGGTGGTTTCCGATCGTGGGGTCGGTGCCGTACAAAGGGTACTTCGACTTCGACGCGGCCAGGCAGGCGCGCGACGATCTGGAGCGGCGCGGTTTCGATACAGTCCTGGGGGCATCGAGCGCGTTTTCCACGTTAGGCTGGTTCAACGATCCCTTGCTCTCTACGGCGCTGGGGCGGGACACGGTCGATCTGGCCAACACCGTCATCCATGAGCTGCTGCACAACACGGAGTTCCTGAAAGGCCAGGTGGAGTTCGACGAATCGTTTGCGTCGTTTGTCGGGGCACGCGGCGCGGCGGCGTTCTTTCGCGCGCGCGGGGACGACGACGCGGCGCGACAGGCCGACCTGGAATGGGCCGACGAGAAGGTCATGTCCGGATTCTGGCGGGCACTGGCGCGGTCCCTCGATTCGGCCTATGCCGAGTGGCCGGCGGACAGTGCGGCGCGCGTTCGCGCGCGCGACACCGTGTACGCACGCGGACGGCGTGCACTGGCTGACAGCATCGCACCGCTGCTCCGCACGATCCCTCCGACCCGGATGGCAAGGATTCGACTCAACAACGCCGTGCTCCTGGCGCGGCGCGCGTATGCGCACGACCTGGATCTGTTCGACGCCGTTCTGACCAGGACCGGAGGCGATCTTCGGGCGGCCATCGCACGAATCCGTGAGGTCACCCAAGGGAGTGGTGATGCGTTCGGGGCGCTGCGAAAGTCACTGGGCTCGCCGCTCCCTGCGGGGTAGGGCAGGAGCCGCCGCGGCCGCCCTCCCGGATCAGGCGCTTGCCCCACCTCCAAAACGCCGCTGCATCAACGCACGCAGATCCAGCCCTGTTGCGGGGACCGCGGGTTCCGCGGACGGCTCGTCCTCGAACTTCGGCACCACGCGCTGCATCAGCTCTCGCACGCCGCGGTCGATGAAGCGCGACAGCTGGTCGATGCTGTAGTCGGCTCCACGACGCGTGGTGTAGGCGTTCAGCGGGTAGGTGACCATGAGGTGATCGCGGGCGCGGGTCATCGCCACGTACATCAGGCGTCGCTCCTCTTCTGTCTCATCGTCGTCGTTCAGTGCGCGCGACAGGGGAAACCACCCGTCCACGGCCCAGATCACGAACACCGCGTCCCATTCCTTCCCCTTGGCACTGTGCGCCGTGCTGAGAACCAGCGCGTCGTCCTCGTCGGCGCTGCCGCCGGCGAGATCCTGGGTGGCCTGCGGCGGCTCGAGTGCAATGGCCGACAGAAAGGCGCTCCGGCTGGGGTATCCTCCCGCGATGACCTGCAGCTGGTCCAGGTCGGCCAGGCGCGGCTCCACGCGGTCGTATCGTTCGCGCAGGATGTCATCGTAGAAGACGCGAACGCGCGCGATGTCGGCGCCCACCTCGCCTTCTTCCGAGGGTCGCTTCTGCAGCTCGCGGAAGAGCTGGGCGAGGCGTTCGTGCGCGGTGCGGGCGCGAGGCGGCGCGCCGAACTCGTGGAACGCGTCGAGCGACCATCCTCCGCGGGCCATGGCGTCCACGCACGCACGCGCCGTGACGTCGCCAATGCCGGGCAGCAGCAGGAGAATCCGGTACCAGCTTACTTCGTCGCGCGGGTTCTCCAGGACTCGCAGGAACGCCAGCGTGTCCTTCACATGTGCCGCTTCGAGGAACTTGAGACCTCCCCACTTCTCGAAGGGAATCTCTCTGTTCGTGAGCTCGATCTCGAGGTCGGCCGACATGTAGCCGGCGCGGAACAACACCGCCATTTCCCTGAGGGGAATGCCCTCTTCGTGCAGCTCGAGAATCCGTTCCACCACGAAGCGCGTCTGCTGCTGTTCGTCGCGCGTGGTCACCAGCCATGGCCGGTCACCCCCGTCACGATGGGTCCAGAGGTTCTTGGTGTAGCGCTCGGCGGCGCGCGAGATGAGCGTGTTGGTGACGTCGAGGATGGGCTGCGTGGAGCGGTAATTCTGTTCGAGCGGCACGATCGTGGTTCCGGGAAACTGCTCGGGAAATTCCAGGATGTTGCGGAAGCTGGCGCCGCGAAATGAGTAGATGCTTTGCGCGTCGTCGCCCACCACGGTGACGTTCCGGTGTTCGGCGCACAGACCGCGGAGGATGCGCGCCTGGAGGACGTTGGTGTCCTGGTACTCGTCCACCAGGACATGGTCGTACAGGTGCCGGATTCGCTCCGCCAGTGGCCCGGGGCTCTCGAGGAGGGAGCACCAGAAGACCAGGAGGTCATCATAGTCCACCAGGTTTCGTTCGCTCTTCCGACGCGTGTAGTCGGCGAAGACGCGGGAGATGTCCTGCTCGAACTCCGCGAAGCGCGGAAACTCCTCCTGGAGGATGTCGGAGACAGGAATCTCGGTGTTGACGTGGCGGGAATAGAGGTAGTGGAGCGATTCCTTCTTCGGGAATCGGCGCTTCGTATCGGCGAGTCCCAGCTGCGAGCGCGACAGCTGCATCAGGTCCTCGGCGTCGCCCTGGTCCATGATGGTGAAGTCGCTGGCCAGGCCGGCCGCGGCGCCGAACCGGCGCAAGAGTCGGTGCGCCGTGGCGTGGAAGGTGCCCCCGTGCACCCGCCGGCTCGCACTCCCCACAAGGCGTTCCGCCCGGGTCAGCATCTCCTGTGCGGCGCGTCGCGTGAAGGTGAGCAGCAGGATTCGTTCGGGCTGGATGCCGCGGTCGACCAGGTGGGCCACCCGATAGACCAGGGTTCTGGTCTTGCCGGTGCCAGCCCCGGCGACGATGAGGAGTGGCTGGTCGCCAAAGGTTGCCGCGGCGGCCTGTTCGGGATTGAGCGAGGCCGCGAGGTCGCGGGACGAGGACGGCGAGGGCGCGCTGGTGGTGCGGGAGTAGACTCGCGGGTCGCTCATGGCGGGAATATAGGCCAAAGGTCGGAGGCGGCTGATCGGTTACCGCGGATTCGTTGGCTACTGATCGCCGAGAACTCATCGCCGACCGTTGCAGTTCATGTGTGACGCCAGATACGATCGCTTCGTCGGTACAACCGGAGTGGGAGGGGTGGGCGAATCAGTGTTGTGGGCGGACGTCGCTGCGGTCGAGCTCGGCTCCGCTTTCCCTCTGATGGCCCGGCTTTGCGCTCCGTGCTGGTTGAACTTTTCTCTGGCGGGGATAACCCGGGAGCCTTAGATTCGCCGCCGCGATCCCACCGCAGGACAGCGGGTGGCGTCGCGATGTCGAGTCTCCAGTGCGCTCCGCGCGCGGGCATGTCCCCGGTGGTGTCTGCGCGTGGGCGCGGAGGCGGTCAGGCCTCACGCGACGGCGGCGGATCCAGGCGCCACGGCTCTGGAAGCAGAGGCGCAGCGGGAAGAGGCGGCACGAAGTAACCGTCGTTTCCTTGACCTAATTCCAAGCAGGACTGTAATTTGGGCCGCTTTCAGCCCGGTCGGGCAATACCGGGCCTGTGGTGTCCCAGAGAGTCGGTGACTCCGGCGAAGGTGCCGGGGTCTTTCGAGCAGAGCGGCGGAGGGCGCATTGCGTCCGCCGTCGGCTGTGCGGTCATCTACATCGTAATTCAACGCAGTCGGCTGAAAGTGTTCGAGTAAGTGCAAACGCGGGCAATGCAGGTCAAGCAGGACACTCACACTCTGCAGAAGGGGGAAAGAATGCAGAAGCTTTTCAGGTCGTTACTCGCAGTCGGCGCGGTAGTGAGCTTCGCCGCTTGCGGTGACGACGTCTCCATCACCCAGCCGGCTGCCGGCGTAGTCAGCGTGACGGTAAGTCCGCCGGCTGCCACGCTGCACGTTGGCGACCATTTCCAGCTGGCGGCTGATGTCGTGGTCAACGGCAGTGCCGCGACGACTGTGACCTGGTCAACGAGCAACGCTTCGGTTGCTTCGGTCGACGGCGACGGTATGGTGACGGCCGTTGCTGCCGGAACCGCGTCGATCATCGCGGCGTCCACGGTCGATGCGAACAAGAAGGGCGCCGCGGCCATTACGGTGTCGGCGAGCAAGGGCGTACAGGCGATCAGCGTGAACCCCTCTGCAGTGACCGTTGCGCCGGGCGCGAACAACGCCATCGGCGTGGCCGTGAGCGTGACCGCCGATCCGGGCGTCTCGCATGACTTCGCGATCAGCGGCGGCAATGCTTCGATCGCCACGGCGACGAAGTCCGGCTCCGGCATCGTGGTCACGGGCGTTTCCGCGACGGCCTCGGTCACCACGTTTACCGTCGCCTCGTCGGTCGATGCCACGATCGCCACGGCGCTCGTGGTCACGGTGCGTCCGCCGGTGCCCGCCAACGTCAACATCCAGGCGATCACCTTCGGCAACCTGAACACGCCGGTGAACGTCGCCAACGCGTTCGGTCAGCTCGACGTCGCCGTCAACCTGACGCCGAATGACGAGACGGTGACGCAGCTCGACGTGCTCGTCGACAACCGCGTCGTCGCGTCGCAGAATTTCTCTCCGTCGGTGCAGAACGCGATGCGCGAGCGGTCCGCGTACGAAGCGGCTGGCATCGAGCCCGCTGCGAATACCGCCGCCGCGAACGTTGGCGACGTCATTGTTCTCAGTTTCCGCTCCGACAGCTTCAACACTACCACGGGCGTTGCGAACTTCCTCAACGGCAACCACGTGGTGAAGGCAGTCGCGAATGTGGCAGCTACGATCCCGACGCAGCGTGCGTCGAATACGTACGGCCTGAACTTCAACAACAGCGACGGCTTCTACGTCACCATGGACAACACCGCGAAGAACGGCGGCCTCAAGTCCATCGTGTCGACGGGTCCCGCTCCGGGTGGTGGACAGGAATGGCGGCAGGGTGACGTCACCGTGACATCGGTGCCGGTTGTCTACACGCCCACCACGCCAAATGGCAGCACCGCCAAGACCGTGTGCACACGCGCGATTGCGTGGACGCCTGGTCCGGCTTCGGTTGGTGCCCCGGCTGCCGCGGTTGCTGTGGGCACGCCCGCAGCCTGCCTTGGCGGCTCGCAGAATGCGACCCTGCTCTTCCCGCAGGGCACGGGCGGCTATCAGTCGGATCCCACGCAGGTGGTCAACGGCGTGCGGCTTCGCGAGCTGCCGAATGTCACCGGTGTGACGTTCACCGACGGCTCGGTCATGCTCTTCAACGCGAATGCGGCCTTCCAGAACACGGTCGGCGGCGTGATGAATGCGCCGTCCAATGCGTTCGCACCGGCACCGGCTCCGCCACCGCTCAGCGGCGGCCTGGCCTCGGGTTCCATGAACCAGGGCTTCCTGCTCGACAACCTGTCGCCCTCGGGAACCGTGCTGAAGCTGCTGGATGCCCCGAACAACTGGATCAACAACAACACGGTTCCGGCGCCGAATACGCCGTTCAGCTGGTTGGCTGCTGGAATCACGACCCGCGGGACGGACGGCACGGGTGTCGGCATCGACGCCGCCTCGACCGACCTGTACGAGTACGATGATCGCGCGGTCGCCGGCGTGACCTGGGTTGCCTTTACGGCCAATCCCAGCGACATCCCGGAGAACCCGATCGACTTCACGAACAACGCGTATGACGCGCGCCTGACCGTGCAGGACATGCTGCACAACAAACGCACGGTGAACCTCGTCGGGAATCCGAGCCTCACGGTCATGACGTTCGGCGTCGACGCCACGCCTCCGACCATCCAGTTCACGGATGCCGGCACGGTCATGGACCAACTATCCGGCGTGCGCCATCAGTCCGTCTCGCGGTCGATGTGACTCACGGATTCGATCCTGAACGACCTGGTCAACAACACCCAAGGCATGAACTCGACCAATGCGCAGTTCGCCGTGCGGATTCGCGATACGCGGTCGGGCTTTGACGTCCTGAACAACAACTACTACTCCCGCAAGATCACGCGTGTGGCGCCCTCGGGCACCACCTGCGCGGAAGGCGGCGTGGCGTGCGCATTCGTGAACGTCGCGCTCCCGATCGGCATCGATGACCCGACGTATCGTCGTGACATCGGTGCCGGTCTATGGGACCACGGGCGGTCTCATCCGCGACCTCACCGGGCTACTACAACTACCTGGCGTTCGTCAAGGACCGCGCTGGTAACGTGTCGCCCACGCTGAGCCGTCGTGCTGCCATCGACATCGCAGCTCCGCTCATCACGGGCATCAACTTCCCGGCGTCGTTGCCGGGGGCGAGCAACGTGGCCTTCGTGCCGAACGGCTCGGATGACCTCGAAGTCACAGACGGCGCGCTGTTCCTGAACTACCCGAACATGGCTGGTGGTCCGCTGCGGTACGCGGTCTTCCCGCCGGTTCACGCTCCGTGGCTGGCAACGTCGGCGGCGACGCTGGCGACGCCGGTCGGTAACGGCGCGATGTTCGGCGTCCACCGGCTACACCGTACCACACGGCTTCCTGAACGGTATCGACATGGTGTCGGGCGTCGATTCCACGCCGCCTGCAGTCGTGTCGGCCACGTATGGTCCGACCTTCGTCGGCGCGCAGTTCTACGACATCAAGCGGATGGAAGCCACGCTTGGCTGGGGCAACGCCGGATTCGTCTGGCTTGTTCGTCGCCCCGATCCTGCCGGCGCAGCTCACTCCGGGCACGATTTCTCAGTGCGATCGGTGTGGGTCAGTGGTATGTCAAGGGATGCGTCGGCCCTCGCCGGCAGTTCAGCGCAGGCCGAGGCCAAGACCACCACGGTCATCACCAACATGCCGTTCCCGCAGGTTGCCTTCTTCGCCTATGATGGCAACTACTGGCAGTTCCTGGGAACGACGGTTGGCGTGCAGGGATCGAACCCCTCGATCTTCGATCAGGGCACGGACCGGTTCTGGACGTACACCAGCCCGACGTTTACGTCGGCCCTGGTCAGCACGCAGACAGTCGTGGCGGTCGGTATGAGCGCCGCCGGCGACGGTCTGGCAACACTCGGTTGCGTGGTGCCGTAAGGTTCAGGCTCACGTAGCAGTGGCTGTAAACGCCGGGCTCCACCTTCGGGTGGGGCCCGGCGTGTTTTGCTACCATGCGTTTTCGGGGGGGACTTCAGAGGATTGCTTCTCCCGCGGATGCAGCGGGCGCAAAGAGGGACGGACCCTGCCCGTCGGGTCCGTCCCTCGCTCTCTTGCCCGGCGCGCCGAGAGGTCTACTTCAGGAGATCTTCGCGCGCCGGGATCTTGTATTGCGCCTGCAGTGAGTCGCTGTGCGACCAGCCCCATCCATCTACGACGCCATCCACGACGAAGATGGGTACCACGTCCTTCTGCCGGATGACCTTCGTTTCGCCGTACTTGCGACCCTTGCGATCGTAGTAGTAGACGTCGAAGAACTTGCCCGACACCAGGTAGCTGTTGTGGCGATATACAAGAGGCAGCGAGTCGCCGACTGGTGCGCCGTTCGCCAGGACCTTGAGCATGGAGTCCTTGCTGATGCCGACCTGGAGCTGCGCGATACGGGAGTCCTTGCAGGCGGCCAGTGCAACCGTCGCGGCGATCACGACCGCTGCCAGTGGTGTGCGTCTTACGGTGGACACGATTCTCATGAACGTCCTCGGGGTGACGGAAGCACAGCCGGCCAGCGAGTGCGCCGACTGACGCGACGAATCTAACAAGCCGAGGCGCCCGGCTGCAGAGAGCGTGCGCGGCGTCGACTAGGCGTCCGCCATGCGTTCTGAACCGACCGCGACGGCACCGTGGAACGACTCGCGACGCTCCCAGCGCAGCGCGCAGTTGAACACGTCCGCGAATTCCTGTGCCACGCGGTGCGTCACCTCCTTCAGCGCAGGCTCCACGCCAGGCAGCTCACGCGCCATCGAGGTCATGGACACATCGGAGATTCCGCAGGGGATAATCAGGTCGAAGTACGAGAGGTCGGTGGAGACGTTCAGTGCAAAGCCATGCCAGGTGATCCAGTCGCGCGCATGCACGCCGATTGATGCGATCTTCCGAAGCGATGATCCGGCGCCCGACGGGGTGGAACCGGGGGCCGGGGGGGAAGGGTGCCGGGCTCGAGCCGGCAGTCCACCCTCGAGGGCGCGGGTCGATTTCGCGGGCGCACCCGCAGACGCCCCGACAGAATCCAGGCCGCCGCCTCGTCTCCCTGCGTCCTCCACGGCGCTCACAGCCTCCTGAGAGCCCAATCGCGCCACCAACGGTGGCGTACCCTTCCCCCGCGTCCAAACTCCCGTAAAGCCCGGCTTGCGCTCCGCCAGAAGGCCATAAGGCGCCAATGCCCGCATGATTACTTCCTCGACCTGACGCAGGTACCAGTGGAGGTCCTTTCGATGATGCCCAAGGTCCAGGATCGGGTATCCGACAAGCTGTCCCGGACCGTGAAAGGTCACGTCGCCGCCGCGCTCCACCTCGTAGACGTCCACCCCCCGCGCCGCCAGCGCGTCGCGCGTGGCCAGCACGTGCTGCTCGCGCGATGCGCGGCCAAGCGTCACGACCGGGGTGTGCTCAACCAGCAGCAGGACGTCCTGGTCCAGGCGTCCCTCGATGCGCTCGCGGGCCAGCGCGCGCTGGAACTCGAGCGCGGGGCCGTATGCCATCCGGCCGAGATCGACCGCTACGAGCTCCGAAACCGTCACCCGGCCTCCTCCTATGGCCTGTCGCCTATGGCCTGTCGCCTATGGCCTGTCGCCTATGGCCTGTCGCCTATGGCCCATGGCCTGTGGCCCGTGGCCTATGCCGTCCCTACGCATGAATCATCATCCCGAGCGAATCCAGAGCCGCCTCGCTCACCGCCTCCGATAGCGTCGGATGCGCGTGAATGGCGAGTTCCACCTCCTCGACCGTGAACTCGTTCTCGCGCGCCACTACCAGCTCGTGGATCAGCTCCGTGGCGTGTGCGCCAACGATGTGAGCGCCGAGGATCTCTCCGTACTTCGTGTCGCGGATGATCTTCACGAATCCTTCCGTCTCGCCGGCGGTGCGAGCGCGACCGTTCGCCGAGAACGGAAACCTCCCGACCTTGTAGCTGAGCTTCTGGTCCTTGCACTGCTGTTCCGTCAGGCCGATCGAGGCGACCTCGGGATGGCAGTAGGTGGCATTGGGGATGTTGTCGTACGTCAGCGGGTGTGGATTCTGACCCGCCAGGCGCTCGGCCAGGATGTGGCCCTCGCGAAAGCCCTTGTGCGCGAGCATCGGCGGGCCGATGACGTCGCCGATCGCGTAGATCCTCGTGGCGGACGTCTGGTAGGTTGTGGTGTCGACCTTGATGAAGCCGCGCTCGGTCAGTTGCACGCCTGCCTTTTCGAGACCCAGGTCTTCCACGTTCGGGGCACGCCCGGCCGCGACGAGCACCTGTTCCACCTCGAGCTGTTTCTTCTCGCCGCCGGTCTCCACCGTGAGCTTCACCAACCCCTTGCCGACTTTCGCGCCGGAGATTCTGGCGGCGGTCAGGACCTCGATCTTCCGTTTGCGGAACGAGCGTGAGAGATCGGTGCTGGCGTCGGCGTCTTCAATGGGGAGAATGGCGGGCAGCACCTCAATGAGAGTGACCTGTGTTCCGAATGCGTTGAACACATCGGCGAATTCACAACCCACTGCGCCGGCGCCGATGATGGCCATCGTCTTCGGCGCCCGCTCGAGCGTGAGGGCGTCGTCAGACGACAGGACGTTGGTCTTGTCCAGCTCGAGGCCGATCTGCGGGAGTCCTCGCACGCGAGATCCCGTTGCCAGCACAATTCCCTTCCTGGCCTCGTGCTTCTCCTCCTTGCCATCCGCCGTCGTCACAGCCACGGACGATCCCCCGGCGAGGCGCCCGGTGCCTTTGATCCACGTGACCTTGTACTTCTTGAAGAGGAACTCGACGCCCTTGGAATTCTGCAGGCTCACGGCGCGCGACCGTTTCATCGCGACGCCGTAGTCCAGCTTCACATCTCCCACGCTCACGCCGAACTCGGCGGCGTGTTTCATGCGCGAAGCCATCGCCGAGCTTTCCAGGAGCGCCTTCGCGGGAATGCATCCCCACAGGACGCAGGTGCCGCCGAGTCCGTCGCGCTCGATGACGGCCGTGGAAAGTCCGAGCTGACCGCAGCGAATGGCGCCCACGTAGCCGGCGGGGCCGCCGCCGATGAAGATCACGTCGTACTGAGCCATGACTTGCAGGGGTGGGAGGAAAAGCCATCAGTTGGCAGCGATCAGCGATCAGCGATCAGCTATCAGCTTACAGCCCTGACCTGACTGCTGAAAGCTGAGTGCCGAAGGCTGACTGCTGATGACTCGCTATCGCGGGATGATCCGGCGGTGCTCGCTCCGTACGCCATCGGACACGACGATCTCCAGCTCCGCACTCGTGCTCCGGAGCGTGACATCTCCGCCGTGGGCGAAGCTCAGGATCTCGCCGGTTCGGGCGTCACGAATCAGCACGCCTCTCACAGTCGGCTCCGACCAGCGGACACGCAGTGCGCCGGCCCCGGCTCGCGTGGCCGTTGGGGCTCCCGCTGCGTCGACAATGACGGGGTCACCGGGTGCGCCGGCGCTCCGCAGCTCAACCTGCTGGCCCAAGGCCGTAAGGCGCAGTCGGGCGAGGCTTCTCCCCCGGAGCGTTGCCAGCGGCACGGCGAAAGCGAACGTCTGCTCGTCCGGGTCGACGGCATCGGCCACCTGCTCCCCGTCGAACGACAGGGAAAGAAGTATTTCGCCGGAAGTTCCAAGGCCCTCGAGGAGGTTTCGGCCAGGGTGAGCGGGGAGCTGAGGTGGCGCTTCGATCTCGTACGCCGGTTCAAGTATGACCCGCCCGTTGTGCACTCTTCCCCAGAGCAGCAGCGCTGGCTGCCGCACGTTGCCGAAGCCTGCGGTCACGACGTCGGGGTGCGCGGTGCGGTAGTTCAGCACCCCCACGTAGTTGTAGTCGCTGATCCAGACATTGGAGCAATACCCCATCAGGTCCGAATTCGTTGGTGGCTTGAGCACGCCGCTGGTCGCGTCGTAGCCGTAGACGCCGATGGCGCCTCCCGCGTACGGATACAGCGGATCCACAGCCGACGGGTTGCCACAGGGAGCATGCCAGCGGCCGAAGTTGTGGCCCACCTCGTGCGCTGTCACCGTGGTGGCGCTCGGGAGGTAGTCCCACCCAATCGCCGCGTGACCGGGTACATATCCGAGGCCCGCGACCCCGGAGTGGTAGATGGTGTGCACCACGCCGAAATAGTATCGGGACGATCCGTCTGCCGTGCGCAGGGCGTTCACCTCGCTCAGGATCTGCAGCCACGCGCCATTGCCATCGTTCGATTCCAGCGCGGGTGCGGCAGTGGTGTAGGTGGCGCGCAGGTCGGTATCGACGGTGAGGAGCGGATAGATCTGCCTCAGTGTCGTGAGGAACTGATCGATGTTTCCCGCGGTCACGTTGCCGGTTGTGCTGTTCGCGATCTGGTTGACCGGGACCATGCGGAACGAGAACGGTGACACGTTGCGCACGTCGAGGGTGAGCGGCGTACCGGACACAGGATACGAGTTGTCGGCCTCGTCCGATTCGCCCACCACGTTCCCCGGATCCACATCCGCCACCACCGCGAGCCCCGGCTGCAGGAGCGCCGCCGGTACGACCACGTTCCAGGTTGACAGCAGTAACCCCTCGTTGATGCTGGTCGGGACGGAAGTGCCAGGTGCGGTGATCGTCACCGTACTCGCCAGGTTGCCACCGCTGTAGAAACGTACGCGGACGTCAGGATGCGCATTGTTGGCCTGCGTGGCGCGCACGAACACCCGGAGGAGACCGTCGCGGCCTGCTACGAGAGGAACGTTACCGGTGAGCGTCTGAACCACCTGCGTGATGTAGAGATCATCGATCGTCAGGTTGATCGCGGCCGCGCCCGGCGTGTAGGTCACGGATGCGGACGCCGTCGCGTTTGACGTCACCGTGGCGTTCTGGGACGTCGGCGACGCGTCGTACGTCGTGCCGCCGCTGGACACGGTGTTGGCCGTGATGACGTAGGCTCCCGGCGTGAGATTCGAGAGCGTCTGGGTCGCCGACAGCGACGCCAGGAATCCCTCCGGACCGGAGACCGACACCGCTGCGTTCACACCTCCGGGCAGTCCGCCGACCGCCACGTGAAGCGCTCCCGGCTGAAGCGCGTACGTCACGACGGCGGTCGCCGGCGTAACCGATGCGGTCACGATGACGGCCTGTGATGTCACGGATGGCGCATAGACGTTAGCCCCGGACGGGACGCTGGCCGCAGCGACGGTATAGGTTCCCGGCACGAGCGCAGTGAGCGTCGTGCTGGCCCCGACGCTCGCGTGAAATCCGCTTGGGCCGGTGACGGTCACGTCTCCGGACGTGGCGCCGGGCAGGCCTGTGACGGAGACGTCGAGGCGGCCGGTTGTAATGGCGTACGCCACCGAGACCGGCGTGGGGGTCACGGACGCGACGACGTCTGCCGACTGAGTGGATGGCAGCGGGGTGTAGGAGTCCTGACCGGCGGGGACGCTCGTGGCAGTGACCGCATACGCACCAGGAGTGAGCCCGGACAGCGTCGTGGTTGCGGTGACCTGCGCTGAGAATGCGTTCGGCCCAGCCACGTGGACCGACGCGTCGGTCCCTCCCGGGAGGCCCGTGACAGAGACGTCGAGTCGGCCGGTGGTGATCTGATAGCCGACGGTTGCCGCGGTCGGCGTGAGCGAGGCAACGACGCTCGCGCCGACGGGCGCGGCCACGTCGTAGGTATCCGATCCGGCCGCAACCGGTGTGCCCGTGAGCGTGTACGTTCCGGGCTCGAGGTCGGACAGGGTGGTGCTCAACGACAAGGTCGCGTGATATCCGGCGGGGCCGCTGACCGTGACCACCGACGACGTACCATCGGGCAGGCCGGAAATGGTGACGGTGAGGGCGCCGGTGATCAGCGAGTACGCGATCGGCACGTTCACGGGCGTGGATCCGGCGGAGATCGTGACCGTCCTGGAAGACGGGCCGGCGGCGTAGCTGAAGCCCCCGCTGTGGACGGTCCCTATCTGGAACGTGTAGGTGCCGGGGGTCAGTCCCGTGAGAGTCTGATCGCGCGCCAGCGTAATGACGTAGCCACCGGGTCCGGTGATCTCGATGTCGGCGCCGGCGCCGTCAGGAAGTCCACTCACCGACACGGCAAGTGCCGCCGTCTGGAATCCCTGCGGCGGTTCGGTCACACCGTGCCGGTCGCTCCGCGCGCATGCCGCGGCCAGCGCAGCCATCATCGTTAGGCGTGCGGCGCGACCCGCGGACGGGTTCCGCGGTGATCGGCAGATCCCGGGTTGCCGGTGGCCGGTGTTCGCCATGTGCGGGGAAGAATGCGTCTGGAATTCGTGGCCGTTCTGCTGACGCGCCGCGCTCGGCGCGCGCAACGCCTTGCCCGGTGTGATGCTGGCGTCGCCGCTGAACGGTCGGGATTGCCGCGAAAGATGTGTTCGGCATCGCGTCGGGGGAATGGCTCGCGTCACCCGACGCCCGCAGGCGCTGGTCAGTACACCAGCAGCAGCGGATTCTCGATCAGGCGACGAAGCGTCTGCAGAAACCTCGCGCCGGTTGCGCCATCGATGACGCGGTGGTCACAGCTCATCGTCACCCGCATGCGACGTCGCATGGCCAACGTTCCGTCGTGCGCGACCGGCTGCGTCTCCACACTTCCCACGGCAATAATTCCGCACTCCGGCGGATTGATGATCGCCGTGAAATGCGAAATCCCGAACATGCCAAGGTTGGAGACGGAGAACGTGGAGCCGGTGTACTCCTCGGGGGCCAGGCGACGCTCACGCGCGCGGGCAGCCAGGTCGCGGGCTTCCCGGGCGATGGCGCCGAGTCCCTTCTGATCAGCGTCGAACAGGACGGGGGTGATGAGACCGTCTTCGACGGCGACGGCCATTCCCAGATGGACGCGGTTGAAGTACCGGATGTGGTCACCCATCCAGTGCGCGTTGCACTCACGGTGCAGCGTCAGGGCAGCGGCGGTCGCCTTGAGCATGATATCGTTGAACGACACCCGGTATTCGTCGCCCAGTTCCGCCATTGCTGTGCGCAACCCGGCCAGTTGCTCCATGTCGTATTCGGCGGTGAGATAGAACGTCGGGATGGGACCGAGTGACTCAGCCAGCCGTCTCGCGATGGTCTTCCGGATCTGCGTGAGGGGGACATCCTCGAAGTCCGCTCCGGACGCAACCGGGGTCGCGCGTTGCCGCCCCGGACCGGTGGCGGCGGGCACGGAGGTCAATGCCGACTCGATGTCGCGTCTGATTACCCGGCCTCCGGGACCCGATCCCTGCAGCGCTCGGACGTCGAGTCCCCGTTCCGAGGCCAGTCTGCGGGCGAGTGGAGAGGATCGCGTCCGGCCGTCGCCGGGTGTCGGAGCACGGGACGGTGTGGGCGCACCTCGAGCGGGTGGTGCCGGCGAGCGGGGCGATACGCTTGGCGGCGCGACGGTTTGGTGATGGCTGGCCGCGGGGGAGGGTGTAGATTCGCTTTGCGGGGGGGGGCCCCCGGAGGCTTTGGCCGGTTGTGCGAGGGATGCTCCTCCGGCAGACGCTGACCCGCTTGCGGCCTCTGCCGGCGTCGCCTTCTGCGCCGCGGCCGCCACCAGTGCGTCGATGTTCTCGTCAGGCGCGGCTATGACAGCGATGATCGAGCCGACGGGCGCGGTTCCATCTTCCTCGAGCAGGCGCTTTCGCAGCACGCCCTCACCGCGCGCCACGAGCTCCATGATCGCCTTGTCGGTCTCTATCTCGGCGAGCGTTTCTCCGCTCTTCACCGCATCGCCTTCGTTCTTGATCCACTTGACGAGGCGGCCTTCCTCCATCGTCGGTGAAAGCGCCTCCATGAAAACCTTGGTCGCCATGGCAATTCCAGGTCAGTGGGGCGGGAAACCAGTCCGCGCAGCTTCTCCCGCTCTTCGCCAGCCGCTCCTATTCGAGATACATCACGCGCTTTACCGCGGCGATCGTCTTCGCGGCATCGGGCTTCGCCGCCCGTTCCAGATTCCTCGCGTACGGCATCGGGGCGTCGGCCTGGGTCACCCGCACCACAGGCGCATCCAGATCGTCGAAGCAGAAGCGCTGCACATAGTCCACGACCTGCGCTCCCACACCGCAGACCTCCCAGCCTTCCTCCAGCACCACGGCGCGATTCGTCTTCCGCACCGACGCCACGATCGAGTCGACGTCCATGGGGCGCGTGGTCCGAAGGTCCACCACGTCCACCCGGATCCCCTCCTTGTTCAGCTGATCGGCGACCTGGGTGGCCAGCAGCACGGACTTCCCGTAGGTCACGAGGGTACAGTGCTCGCCTTCCCGCTTCAGATCGGCCTGGCCGATCGGGATCACGTAGTCCTCCGCCGGCACGTCGCCCCTGGTGTTGTAGAGCATCTCGCCCTCCAGCACGATCACCGGATTGTCATCGCGCACCGCGCTCTTCAACAGCCCCTTGGCGTCGTAGGGGGTGCCGGGTGAGACGACCTTGAGGCCCGGAATGTGCGCCAGCCAGGCATCCCACGCCTGCGAGTGCTGCGCCGACAACTGCAGCGCAGCGCCGTTCGGTCCGCGAAAGACAATCGGGATGTTGAACTGTCCGCCCGACATGTACAGGATCTTGGCCGCGTTGTTCACCACCTGGTCCATGGCGAGGAGGGCGAAATTCCAGGTCATGAACTCGATCACCGGTCGCAGGCCGGCCATCGCGGCCCCCACTCCGACGCCGGCAAATCCCAGTTCGGTGATGGGCGTGTCCACGACGCGCATCTCGCCGAATTCCTGCAACAGTCCCTTCGAGACCTTGTACGCCCCCTGATACACGCCGACCTCCTCTCCCATCAGGAAGACGCGGTCGTCGCGCAGCATTTCCTCGCGAAGCGCCTGGTTCAGGGCGTCGCGATAGGTGATGGTCGGCATGTCAGACGCCCGCCATCACGGGTCCGCTCGACGTCGCCACGCGATGTCCCGTCTCGCTGCCGAACGGCAGGCGTCGCGCGTCAGGTGGTCGTGTCAACGGTCACGTCCTCGAGCAGACTCTCCACCGGCGGCTCGGGACTGGCCTCGGCGAAGTCCCAGGCGTCCTGCACTTCGGCCTTGACCTCCTCGTCGAGTTTGCTCATCCCCGCGTCATCGATCTCCCCCGTTTCCTGCATGCGCATCCGAAGGACCATGATCGGATCGCGCTTCATGTACTCTTCGAGTTCGGCCTTTGATCGATACGTGCCGGAGACCGCATCCGACATGGAATGGCCCATGAACCGATACGTGCGCACTTCCAGGAGTGTGGGGACGGAGTCAGCGCGCGCGCGGTCGACCGCCTCGGCGGTTGCATCGCGGACCGCCATGACATCCTGACCGTCCACCACGCCGCGGGGCATGTCGTACGACGCGGCGCGCATGTAGATGTCGTGGATGGACGACGCGCGTTCGACCGCCGTGCCCATCCCGTAGCGATTGTTCTCGATCAGGTACACCACGGGAAGCTTCCACAGGGCGGCCATGTTGAGGGCCTCGTGGAAAGCGCCGGTGTTGACCACCGATTCCCCCATGAAACACAGGCAGACCTGGTCGCCGCCCCGATACTTGACCGCGAACCCGACGCCCGCGGCAAGCGGGATGTGTCCACCCACGATACCATGGCCGCCAAGGAAATTCACCGAGCGGTCGAACAGATGCATCGAACCGCCCTTCCCGTGCGCGCATCCGTCCACCCGCCCGAAGACCTCGGACATGACCGCCCTCGGCGCGACGCCGCGGGCCAGCGCCTGGCCATGGTCGCGATAGGTCGTGATCACATAGTCGTCGGGGCGAATGGTCGAAATCGCACCGGTGCCCACGGCTTCCTGTCCGATGTACAGATGACAGAATCCGCCGATGCGGCCTAACGCGTACGCTTCCGCGCAGCGCTCCTCGAAGCGTCGCTGCAGCAGCATGGCCCGCAGCAGTCGATGCCGCAGCGCGCCGTCCGCGGCGGCGGGCGCGTCGGCCACCGGGTCAGGCTTCTGCTTCGCTTTCCGTACCGCCGACGTCACGCTTCCCACCTTGCCGCGGCCAGCCGCGCCGGAAAAACACGGTGCCCGCGCACCTCGTCGTGTGCGATCGCCCGGGCTGCCTGCCAGGGGTTCATACGCCGGCAGCCTGCACCTGCTCCCAGGCGTGATAGCTCGACCGCACCAGCGGTCCCGCCTCCACGTGCCGGAAGCCCATCATCTGGCCGGCGTCGCGGAGCGCGCGGAACTCGTCAGGCGCGTAGTACCGGTCCAGCGGAAGGTGATCGTTCGACGGCCGCAGATACTGGCCGAGAGTCAGGATGTCGACCTCCACCTCCCGGAGCTCGCGCATGACCGCCAGAACCTCGTCCGGTGTCTCTCCCAGTCCCAGAATCATCCCGGTCTTGGTGGGAATGTCAGGCGCCGTTCGCTTGACGTGTTCGAAGATCCGCATCACCCGCTCGTAGCGACCACCGGGACGCGCCCGCTTGTAGAGGCGTGGCACGGTCTCGGTATTGTGATTGTAGATCTCCGGTCGCGCCTCCAGCACGGCGTCGATCGACGCCTCGACACCCTGAAAATCCGGGACCAGCACTTCTACCGAGCACGTCGGAAGCCGTCCATGAATACGGCGAATCGTTTCCGCGAAGATGAACGCTCCGAAATCGGGGAGGTCATCCCGGTCGACCGAGGTAATCACGGCATGGCGCAACGACATCCCGGCCACGGCTGACGCCACGCGCTCGGGTTCCTCGACGTCGTAGGCGGGCGGGCGACCATGCGACACGGCGCAGTACCCGCAGTTGCGCGTGCATACGTCACCCAGAATCATGAACGTCGCTGTGCCATGCTCCCAACACTCGCCGACGTTGGGGCAATGGGCCTCCTCGCAGACGGTGTGCAGCCGCAGCTCGCGCATGAGCTGCTTGAGGCGGGCGTAATTCGGACCTCCCGGCGCACGGACCTTGAGCCAACCCGGCTTGCGCTCCGGAAGCGGTGTGCTGCGATGCCTGCCCAGGATCTGGTAGAGAGCCTCGGGCATCAGCGACCCGTCATTGATTCGGTGGTTACGAAGTGGGGATTTCGGTCGAGCGAGGTCACAGACGGCCGGGCAATCTAAGCCCGGGTCGTAGGCTGCAGCAGTTGAATAACCGTCTATCTCGCAGTCCGAAAGTTATCGAAGGACACGCGGGGAATGAGGGCTCCGGCGAAGGCCAGTAACAGACGCCCGAAGCGCGGGTCCGGGCCCGGGACCCGAGTCCGAGGCCCTGGGTCCTGGGCCGGAAGCCAATCGCGGTGGAAAACCGCGCTCCCTCCGCACAATTTCTGATGCGCGACCAGCCAGACCTGACCAGGCTGGCCAGTCGCAGCGCGATGAAACCACGCAACGTATCACAGCGTAGGATGCCTAGACCTGTAACCGGGGAACTTCCGCATGCTCCGCACCATCCTCATGATCGGCCTCTTCGCTATCGGGGGCTTGTTTCTCCTCAAGCTGGCTTTTGGCGTCTTCGGCGTATTCTTCGTAATCCTCATGCTGCTTTTACGCTGGGCAGTTTTCGCGGCCATCGTCGGGGCCGTGCTATACCTGGTCATTCGCATCGTCAGTCCCGAGACTGCGCGCCGGTTGCGCGAGCGCTGGTCGGGCAACGCGATGTGAGCAGCCGCACCCGATCGGCGGCCCGGAGCGGAGCCCGCGCCGGTTGATACGGATGAGCGGAATTCCTGGGACCGAGGGGCCGGATCGAATCCGGCCCCTCCGGCATTACAGGATTCGTGAAAGTAGCACCGTCTGGGGCGAGCACCCGGGTGACCCGCGCGTGCCGACCTAGGTCCCCTGGTCGAGCGCCTCAACCACCGCCCATGCGAGCAGGGGCACCATGATTTCGTGATGGCCAGTGAGCTCGTAGCCGGCGCCGCCGGCGAGCGTTGGCCGTTGGACCACGTTCGCGCGCGGGCGATAGTGCCGCAGCATGTCGAGATCGCAGGTGGTGAAATCGACGGGTCGCCCGTCGTTCAGGTTGCGCGCGATGGTCAACGCCTTGAGGAAGACCTCGGGCATGATGACGGCGCTTCCGATGTTGAGGACCACCCCGCCGTCGTGCAGGGTGGGGATGGCGCCCGCCAGCCGGCGGAAGTCGCGCAGGCTGGTGTCGCCAATGGCGGCCCCGTCGGCCGACGGATGCTGGTGCACGATCTCCGCGCCTAACGCCGCGTGGACGGTCGCCGGCACGCCCAGCCGCCGGCATCCCAGAAGGAGCGACAGCTCCGGGTGTGCCAGCTCCGGCTCGAGCTCCAGTGCGGCGGCGATCGCCTCGGCCATCCCGAGACCCTGTCTCCGGCCCCCCGAGATGGCCGTGTTCATGCCCTGTCCGGTTTCCTCGGCCATCCCGAACGTGCCATCGCGGAGCCCTGCGGCCACGTCCTCCGAAGTGGCGCCGAATCGTGCCACCTCGTAGTCGTGAATGGCCGCCGAGCCGTTCATCGCCACGTGGGTGACGACGCCGCGGCGCATCAGGTCGATCAGGATCGGGGTGAGCCCGGTCTTCACGACGTGCCCGCCAAGCATGACGATGACGCCGCGCCGGCGCCGCGCTGCGCCCGCAACGGCCCCCACGACCACTCGGAAATCCCGGGCAGCAAGCACGTCGGGGAGCGCCTTCAGGAACGCACCGAAGGAGCGATCGTCGCCCGGCGGGTGCGCGAATTCCTCCGCGCTCACCTTGTTCTGCCGGCGCGCAATCGGTACGGTGCGAATGCGCGAGACGTCGGCTTCGCCGGCCCCTATGGGCTCGTGCGATTCGGGGGACGGTGTGATTTGAGGAAGAGGTTGAGCGATCCGATCTTGGTCTTCGACTTCATCTGCAGCATGATGCGGTCCTTGTCGTCGGATAGCCAGATCTGTGCCTCGCCCTTCTCGGCAAAAATGCCCTTGCTCTTGATGACCGGGCGGATGACGATCGCATCGAAGACGCCGGCCGGTACGGTAATGCGTTCGCGCCGCAGGACCTTCACGACGACCGGGTTCCGATCAGGGCGGAAGTAGCGGTTGAATTCGTAGGAATGTCCGACCTCGAGCGGCACGGTGCGGATGAAGTAGAGGAAGGATCCGTCGTCGAGCGGGTTGGGGACCGATTCCTCTTCCGGCTTCGTTCCTTCCTGGAACATCGCGCGATCGGGGTAGATCTCGTAGTGATACTCGCGCGTCTTGCCTCCCTCATCGGTGTCCTGGATGAACCGCAGCGAGTTGAAGTCGCCGGTGTCGATCCAGCTTTCGAGCATGTCATCCACGTGGTAGAAGGGCAGCCCGCCCTTCGCCTCGAAACGCGTATGCCAGGCGTCCTTTCCGCGCACGGTCTCCACGCCGATGATTTCCATGCTTCCTTCGCCCACGTGGACGAAGCCGAACTTCACGTCGTAGGTGAGTCGCTCGCCGACCCCGAACGGTACGGTGGGCTCCCCGGCAGCGGGCGCCACCGTGGAATCCCGGGTGGGCTGGCCGCCCTGCGGGAGAAGAAGCATCGACGCGAGCAACCCTGCGGCGAAAAGTCTCATGACGGCCTGCCGGTGATCGCGGAGTGGCGTGCGTTGAGCGCGCGGGCGGACCGATACAGGCGCAGGCCGTCGCTGAACGGCCGAATGCGCGACGCCCGCGGCCGGAGGTCATACCGGGACGGAAGCGGGGCGGCCTCGATCCGGCGGGCGCGCGGCGCGGTAGCGAGCAGCAGGTCGAGGTTCGCTGCCCAGCCCTCGCCGTGAATCAGCGGGCCGCCGTCTGCGGCACGAATGGCATCACGCACGACCGCTACGCGAAACAGCCGGTACGATCCGAACACATCGCGCACCCCGGGCACGGTTGTGCGATGACGCAAGAGCCACGGGGCGACGCGCCGCAATCTCCGCACGGGCTGCGGCGTGTCCCGATCGACCGAGGACTCTGCCACCACGATGTCGGCGCCTCCTTCGAAGCGCCGGATGAGTTCAGGAAGATGTTCCGGTTGATCGGTAAAGTCGCCCTGCATGACGATTACCGCGTCACGACGCACATACCGGCACGCCTGTACGACGTGCTGCAGGAGGGCCTCGAGGGCACGCGTGTAGCCGACATGATCAAGGCCGCCCAATACCACCAGCGGGAGCACCTCCGAGTAGGCAGCCAGCGTCTCCGCGGTCGCGTCCGTGCTCCCGTCGTTGAACACGACAAGCTCGTATTCGCGCGGGAAGCTCTGAAAGACCGTCTGGATGCGCCAGAGCAGCACACCGATGGTGGGGGCTTCGTTATATGCGGGAACACAGATGTACAGCACGCGACGTTCCTCTTCTCCCGGGGACATGGCGCTCGTCCACAACCTAGACGCCTCAGGCGGCGGAATGCTACCCGCCCGATGTACACCAGGTCACAGGCGCGGTTCACCTCGCGGCCGCGTTCTCGCCGACGCTACCCCGGCATTGGGCGGCGCGACGCGCGAGCTACCTTTTCATAGATCCGTCGCGTGCCCGACACCATGCGTTCCACCGAGAACAGCGCGGCCCGCGCCGGCCCCGCCCCCCCGAGCTGCACCCGCAGCCGTTGGTCGCGAATCAGTCTCGACGCACCCTGAGCGAAGTCGTCGACGTCCCCGGGGGTGACCAGCAGCCCGGTCACCTGATCGACGATCAGCTCGGGCAGCCCCCCGATGCGAAAGGCGATCGGAGGGACGCCGAGCGCCATCGCGTCGATTACCGCTGTCCCGAGGCCTTCGGACGTTGCCGGGTGCCACAGCACCTGCAGACCGGCCATTGCTGCGTGAACGTCGTCTGCGAAACCGGCCCGGTAGGCGGCCACGCCGCCGATGAGCGTGTGGCCCACTGACGTCCCGCCGAGCAGAACGAGCCGCGTCCTCGCGGCGTGGTCAGGGTGGAGACGCGCTGCAATCCGCTCCAGCAGCTCGATCCCCTTTTCAGCGGTCATGGCGCCCACCACGCCGCAGATCACGGCATCGACGGGCCAGTTGCATTCGGTCCGCCAGTCACGTGGTGTCGACACGCTGGGCGTCGGCACGCCCGAATAGACGACGTCAATGCGCCGGCGATCGACTCCACCCCGAACGAGCGCGTCCCGGACCGCTTCCGAGATGGCGATGAAACGTGCCACCAGGCGGCCGTATTTCATTCGGCCGCGCGGCGGGTAGGCCACCCGGCGGGTCACCACCAGGGGCACCTCGCGATGACCGACCAGCGCGCCAAGGGCGATGGCGTGGGCGCGCGCATCGTGCGCATGAACCAGGTCCGCGCGCCATTTGCGCACGAGGATCCTCACGCGGCGAGCGGCCGCGAGATCCCAGTCACCACGCGCGCGCACCGCGGCCGCGGCAAGGCCATGCGCACGCAATCTCCTGATGAGAGGGGCGTCCGGATGGGCGACGACAAGCGGTTCTTCACCCTGCTCGCGTTGCGCCTTGGCGAGCAGATAGACCTGCCGCTGGCCACCGCGCCACTCTCGCCCCGTGTCGATGTGCAGGACGCGCCGCGTCATGTGGCTGGATAATTGTGAACCACGTTCATCCCGGCAACGACAGCCGTTGGTAGCAATGCGACCTGGCGAGTGCCAGGCCGAAGCGCACGCGTCGGACCGGCCCCGCGGGTGGACTCATGTTTCCCCACTGAATCGAATTCCGTCACAATGAAGTACAAGGGAGCATGCACTCGCCGAACCCGACGGAGCAATCGGATGATCCTCGCGAACATTCGTCAGCAACTCACGCGTGACGATGCGCAGCTCGCGCTGCGCCTGATCTCGCGCGGCTCGGACGAAGATCTGACCCGGGCCGAAGCAGCGCTGCGCGATCAGGGCGTAGACGCCTTGCTCGATGACCCACGGCTTCTGTCCGCGCTGATGAATTCTGCGCAGGCGGCGCACGTCTCCTTCAGGTTGTTTGCCTATGTGGTGGTCCGCAACGCGCTTCGGGGGGTTCAGGAAACCGACCGGGGCATAGCCGATTACGTGGCGTCCATCGTGGTCCACTTCGGCTTGCGGGAGCGCGCGCGGCGCATCTCGGACGTCGATGACGAGGTCTACGATACGCTATCGGGCCTGCTCGGAGAGGTCGACCGCGGTGATGCGACTCGCACGTTTCTCGTTCGCGCCCACCTCGGCAACTATGCGCTCTGGCTGAGCGGACTGTATCCCGATCATATCGAACTGAGGCGTTGGCGTCGCGGCGGACCGGACATGGACTATTACGACGAGCTGGGCCGCCGCGGCTACGAACTCGCCGCGCAACATCGCCTGGCAGCGCAGCACGGTCTGGAGGATCTCTTCAGCGCAGCGGCCGAACGATTCCCGCGCCTGCGCCTGGCCCTGAATCGCGTGAGCGACTCGCTCTTCTTCCCATCGGCGCATTCTCCCGAGCGGCTCATGCGGCAGGTCCGGGACGAGGCACGGTGGAGTCAGGGGTGACGAGGTCAAAGGCCATGCGCCAAAGGTCACAGGCCATAGGCCATAGGCCATAGGCCATAGGCCATAGGCCAAAAGCAGGCTGCACGGCTCACCTGTGATCCGCAGCGCGGCGTGAACACTCGGTGGCGAACGCCGCGAACAGGCTGCGATCCCAGGCTTCCCTGTCGTCGACCAGTTCCTCTGGATGCCACTGCACGCCGACCATCCACCAGTCGGTGGCCGCCCATTCCACTCCCTCCAGGACACCGTCGGGCGCTGTGGCGTTGACGCGGAGACGCGGAGCTACGCAGTCGACGGCCTGATGGTGGCTGGAATTGACGGTGAGTGATGACGTGCCTATGGCAGACGCCAGTCGTGATCCGGGCTCTATGCGTACCTTGTGAACGCGAGCGTTGCGCGCGTAATCTCCGTTGTGCACCAGGGCGTCGGTCCGCTCGCTCTGAATGTCCTGAACCAGCGTTCCGCCCAGCGCCACATTCGCGAGCTGGACACCGCGGCAGATCGCGAGTGTGGGCAGTGCCAGCTGCCGTGCCGCGAGCGTCAACGCGATTTCACAGGCGTCGCGGCGCGCATGCGGCGCATGCGTCGGTATTCGTGGCTCGGTTCCATAGCGGGCGGGATCGATGTCCTCGCCACCAGTGAGTACGAGGCCATGCACTGCGCGCAGAATCGACTCGACGTCGCTCGACCCGCCGAGCGGTGGCACGACGAGGGGAACGAGTCCTGCGGCCTCGAGGGCGTGCACATATGACGCGTTGAGGCGGACGCGTTCGACTCCGTCGGTGACGCGCGTGGTTGCGCTCACCGCGACGACTGGGTTCATGGGGTGGAACGGGAAGAAGGAGGGAATTCGGGCCGGCGCTGGATATCCGTGTGTCAAGATTGGTGCGGGGGCGCCGTCGGGCGGTCTTGTGTTGCCGCAGCGAGCCGCGCGCCTGTATCCTATCAGCGCGGACATGGCGGTCGCGACCGTCTTGTGCCTCGAAGTGCCCGGCCCGTGTCGTGCCCGGGATTCCTTCTTCCTCTTTTCCTCCGTGTTCGAAGACGTTCGGCGCGCGCTACACGAGCTGCTGCACGGCAACGTTCCGCCAGAGGGCCGCCATGAGCTGCTCGGCACGATGCGGGAGACCCTGGTGCGTGCCCGGCTCGCGATCGACGACCTTCGCACGTCGCTTCAGGTGACCGAGCGGCGCGTGATCAAGGAGCAAGCCGAACTTGAGACCGTCCAGCGACGCAAGCGCCTCGCCGAGGGGATTGGCGACGCGGAGACCGTGTCGGTCGCGGCACGCTTCGAAGCACAGCACCAGGAGCGGCTGGCAGTGCTTCTGAGGAAGAAGGAAGCGCAGGAGAGTGAGTTCGCCCTGGCGCAGCGCGAGGTGGAGGAGATGACGGAGCAGTTCAAGGCGGCATCGGCGGGAGTCGGATCCGGTATGGGGGGCGCGAACATCCCTGGTTCAACGCCGCCGGACACGGAGGCGGGCAACCTGGAGGGCGAGTTCAATCGGATGGGTCGCGCGGAGCGGCGAGCCGCCGCGGAGGCTGATGCCGAAGCGCGGCTGGCCGATCTCAAGCGCCGGATGGGGAAGTAACTGCGGTTCCCGGCTGCGGTTCGGCTGGCGCTGGCGGCGACGCCTGGCGCGCTGCTCGCTCAGGGAGCGCAACCCGGGCAACCTTGCGAGGGACGGCGGGTTTCGCAGGTTGTGATCCGGTCGCACGCGCCATCGTATGGCGGGCTGTTCACGCGTTCGCCTCTTCTGGGGCGTCTGGTCACGTCGATGCACGTCGCCACTGCGCCCTCGGTGGTCCGCAATTTCGTGCTTCTTCAGCCGGGCGAGCCCTGCTCAGAGTTCCTCGTTCGCGAGACGGCGCGCGTGTTGAGGGCGCAGCCGTTTCTCGCGGACGCATCGGTCGCCACGGTCGCCGATGGGGACAGCGTCCGGATCGAGGTGGTCACGGTCGACGAGCCGGCCGTTGTCGGATCGATCGGGCTGACGAACACCGCTCCCTTTCTGCGGGCGCTGACCTTCGGGAACGCCAACCTCGAAGGCAAGGGCATCTATGCCGTGGCAGGGTGGCGTGAGGGACACTTCTACCGGGACACGTTTCTGGGCCGATACACCAACTACCAGCTGTTCCGGCGGCCGTATCAGCTGCAGGTGAGGGCGGCTCGGTTCGATCACGGTTACGACGTGGCGACGAGCGTCTCGTACCCGTTTTTTACCGACGCACAGCCGCGTGCGTGGCGGGTGTCCGGCGGAGGGAGCGAGGACCTGGTGCCGTTTCGCTCGCCGGGTCGCCCGGTGCTTGGAGTCGGTCTGCACCGCGCCTACTTCGACATGGGGGCCGGTGTGCGGGTCGGCGCTGCCGGACATCTGGGGTTGATCGGGGCATCGTTCTCGGCGGAAGCGACGACGCCGGAGATCGGCCCGGTGCTGGTCACCGATTCCGGGGTGGTGGCCGACACGACGAGCGCGTTGATGGATCGGTTTTCGTCCTATCACGCCACGCGGCTCAACCTCCTGCTCGGGTACCGGCAGGTCAACTTCCTTCGCGTGGTGGGCTTTGACGCGCTGAACGGGGTGCAGGACGTGCGGCGCGGTTTTCAGCTGGGCCTGACGGTGGGGCGCGGGTTGGGGATTGGCGGCCGGTCCCGCTCCGACTGGTTCACCGCGGCCACGCTGTACGGGGGCGTGGGCTCGCCGACGACATTTGCCGCAGTGGAACTGGGAGCTGAAGGGCGGCGCAACGCCGACACGCGGCACGCGCGAGGCGTACTGGTAAGCGGCCGCCTGGGCTGGTATCTGAAACCGCACCGTCGTCACACGGTGGTGGGGAGCGTGGAGTTTGCCGGTGCCTGGCGCCAGGAGCTTCCGTTCCAGCTCTCGTTAGGCGATGGACGGGGCGGGGTTCGCGGCTACGGAGACGCCAGGCTGGGTGGCGGCGAGCGGCTGGTCGCCCGGGCCGAGGAGCGGTGGCGCGTCGGTACCATACGTGGCACGGCCGACGCCGGCGTGGCGTTCTTCATCGATGGGGGGAAGCTCTGGGCAGGTGATGCCGCTCTCGGGCGCGACACGCCATGGGAGCCGTCGGTCGGAGTGGGGATTCTCTGCGCGATTCCACCGGGATCCCAGCGCCTCTGGCGCCTCGACCTGGCCGTACCCGTCCGGCGTGACGGGGGTGCACGCTGGGAGCTCCGATTCAGCAACGGCGATCACACCAGGACATTCTGGACCGAGCCCAACGACGTGCGCGGCATTCGCGAGCGGGTGATTCCAGCGAGCGTGTTTGTTTGGCCGTGAGTACGGAGCGCTCGGCGGTCAGCCTTCAGCGGATGCCTCCCGTCAGCCGCTTGATGAACGGACTCGCGACGAGGGCGAGCAGGCCGGCCACGCCGGCGTAGACCGCCACGCTGCGGAACAGGACGTCCGGTGGCAACGTCTCCAGCCGTCCCGCGACCAGACCCGCGAACAGGTTGCCTAACGCCGCGGCGATGAACCAGACGCCCATCATCTGTCCCACCCGGCCGGCCGGCGCCAGCTTGGTCATCGACGACAATCCCACCGGCGACAGGGCCAGCTCCCCACAGGTGAACAGGAAGTAGGTGACGACGAGCCACGCCATCGACACGCGGGTCCCGCCCGCCGCGTTCGCTGCACCCCACATGATGACCACGAACCCCGCCGACAGGCCGAGCAGCCCGAGCGAAAACTTCAGGGGAATCGACGGATTCCGGTCCCGGTGGGCGAGCCAGGTCCACAGATAGCCGAAGACCGGCGCCAGCACGATGATGAAGAACGGATTCACGTTCTGCAGCCAGCCAGTTGGCATCTCCCATCCGCCGACGGTGCGATCCGTCAAATCCTGGGCGAAGAGGTTGAGCGACGAGCCGGCCTGCTCGAACCCGGACCAGAAAATTGCGGCCAGCAGGAAGAGCCAGAAGATCACCATCAGGTGTTTCTGGTCGGTGGTGACCCGGTCGCGACGGACCGCGAGCAGACCGACGCACAGCAGCACGAAGGCGCCAAGGGTCACCAGAATGGCCCACTGGCCACCCGTGGTGCCCATCCCGGGGGCGAGCACCCCAGTCAGCACGCCGAACACGACGAGCAGTCCGATAGTGGTACCGACGCCGAAAATCAGCCAGGCGAAGAAGAGTATGGAAAGCAGGAGGATGCCATAACCGATCCACGTCGCAAAGTCCGAAAGCGAGACGCCGAGCACTCCCGACACGAGCATCCAGACGATGGCCGCCACGATCGCCGCCGCCGCGGCGGCGCTCATCCAGAAGGTCTGACTCCGTCGCCGGACCACGTCCGGCCCATCCTTCGGACGGAACAGGCCCGCTCCTCCCAGGTACTTTCCGCCCATGCGGTACTGGGCGAGGCCGAACAGCATCCCGAATCCGGCCGCCGAGAATCCCCAGTGCCAGTTGATGCGCTCGCCCAGCGTGCTGCAGATGAAGGGTCCCAGCATCGCCCCGATGTTGATCCCCATATAGAACATCGAGAAGGCGGCGTCGCGCCGGGCCCCCCACTCCTGCTGCTGCACCTCCGTTGCGCCGGCTGCTGGTCGCGGGTAGAGGTCGCCCACCATGGTGCTCACGTTAGGCTTGAGCAGGCCGGTGCCGAGCACGATGAACAGCAGGCCGAGAAAGAACGACGGCTTGCCAGGCACGCCGATCAGCGGCGCGGCCAGGGTGAAGTGGCCAAGCGCGATGATGCAGCCGCCCACGAACACCGCCTTGCGCTGGCCCCACAGGTTGTCGGCGATCCAGCCGCCGGGGAGCGTCAGCAGGTAGACCATCGACGTGTAGAGTCCGTAGATGGCTCCGGCGGTGCCGGCCGAGAAGCCGAGCCCGGGATTGGCGCCGGCGATGGCTGCGGTCATGAACAGAATCAGGAGCGCGCGCATGCCGTAGTAGCTGAAGCGCTCCCACATCTCGGTGAAGAACAGTGTCGACAGTCCTCGGGGATGACCGAACCACTGCCCGGCAACCGGCAGCGCCCCCGCGGCGGCGCTGTCGGTCTGTGGCGCCGCTTCCGCGCCCGCCATCTCCGTCATCAGGTCCTTGGCCATCGTCGTCCCCGGTTGGATTGATCCACTGTCAGCAATCGGCGTGCAGCTCGCGGCGTTCAGCTCGCAGCTCTCCGCGTTCCACTCTCGGCGTTCAGCCCTCGGCGTTCAATTTTCGGCGTACGGCTCTCAGCCCTCAGCGATCGGTCTCAGCGTTCACGTTTCGGCGCTCCGCTCAAGCGTCCAGCATGCAGTTCCAGCTTTCAGCACCGCGCAGCCAGCAGAGAGAGTGCGCAGCCGGGTGCTCCCGCGCTAGGCACCATCGCGCGGACGTGCGATGGCCGGCAGGTATCGCTCGGGGCGATTCGTGCCACCCGCTTCCTGCTGCGCCTCCCAGCTCACGGCGCCGGGTGGCTGCTTGATACACGCTACCCAATGGCCCGGCGCCTTCTCCTCCAGCGGTGGGACGAGCCGGGCACACGACGCGTCCCGGGCCGGATGATGACACCGCGGGTGAAAGACGCACCCGCTGGGAGGGTTGGCGGGCGATGGCACGTCGCCGGCCAGGACGATGCGCGAGCGACGCGTGACCGGATCCGGCACCGGAACCGCGGAGAGCAACGCCTGGGTGTAGGGCATCAGGGGCTCTGCGTAGAGCGCCGCCGCGTCCGCGAATTCCACCAGGCGACCCAGGTACATCACCGCCACCCGGTTCGCCATGTGCTCCACGATCGACAGGTCGTGGGCGATGAACAGGTAGGTCAGGCCGTGGTCGCGCTGCAGGTCACTCAGCAGGTTGACGACCTGCGCCTGCACCGACACGTCGAGCGCCGACACCGGCTCGTCGCACACGATGAAGCGCGGCTGCACGGCCAGCGCGCGCGCGATGCCGATGCGCTGCCGCTGGCCACCCGAGAATTCGTGCGGATAGTGCGACGCGTACTCGGGCCGCAACCCGACCTCCTCCAGCAGCTGCCGTACCCGCCGATCGGCGTCCGCGCCTTCGGCGAGCCGGTGTACCGTCAACCCCTCGCGCACGGTGGCGCCCACGGTCATCCGGGGGTTGAGCGAGGAGAAGGGGTCCTGGAAGATGATCTGGAGATTGCGGCGCATGGCGCGGAGCGCGCCGCCCCGCAGCGCGCGCAGATCGACACCGTCGTAGCGGATGTCGCCGGCGGTAGGTTCGACGAGTCGCAGAATGGTGCGGCCGAGGGTGGTCTTCCCGCACCCCGACTCGCCAACCATGCCTAACGTCTCGCCGGCCGCGATATCGAGGCTCACGCCGTCAACGGCCCGCACGGTGCCTGACGCCCGACCAAAGATCCCGGCTCGCACCGGAAAGTGCTTCTTCAGGCGACGCACGGAGAGCAGCGGCGCGTCCAGGGCACCGGGGACGTCGTCAGCCGGTTCGCGCGTGCCGGGTCGAGGACCCACCGAACCGGTCACGCCGACTGCGGGGCGGCATGGACCCGCCGTTTGGGCTCGTCCATCAGATGGCAGCGGGCGCCATGTCCCGCGGTCACCGGGTATTCCGGAGGTGGCTCGGCCGTGCAGCGTGGCCAGGCGTACGCACACCGGTCGCGAAAGCGACAACCGCTGGGCCAGGCCGTGGGAGGTGGCACGGTGCCTGGGATGACAGCGAGGCGGTGGCGCGGCTGGCCGAGTCGGGGAATCGCCGCCAGGAGCCCTTCGGTGTAGGGATGTCGCGGATTGGCGAACAGCTCGCGCACCGGCGCCTCCTCCACGATCTGGCCTCCGTACATCACCAGCACGCGCGACGTGGATTCGGCGATCACGCCGAGGTCGTGCGTGATGAGCAGGATGGCGAGTCCCAGGCGCTGCTGCAGCGTTGTGAGCAACTCGAGAATCTGGGCCTGGATCGTGACGTCGAGCGCCGTGGTCGGCTCGTCGGCGATGAGCAGCGCGGGATTCATCACCAGCGCCATCGCGATCAGCACGCGTTGCCGCATGCCGCCGGAGAGCTGGTGCGGGTAGTCACGCGCCCGCTGTCGCGGATCCGGGATGCCCACCAGCGCCAGCATCTCCACCGCGCGCTCCCACGCGGACCGACGGGACGCGTCGGCGTGCACACGGGCCACCTCCGCCACCTGATCTCCGATCGTGAAGACCGGATTGAGCGCCGTCATGGGCTCCTGAAAGACCATGGCGATCCGATTGCCGCGCACGCGCCGGATGCCCTCTTCGTCCAGCCCGAGCAGATCGACTCCGTCGAACAGAATCCGGGACCCTGCCTCGATCCGACCAGGCGGGTCGATGAGACGGAGGATCGACAGCGCCGTCACCGACTTGCCGCAGCCGGACTCTCCCACCAGGCCCACGGTCTCGGCCGCCTCGATCCGGAACGAGACGTCGTCGACGGCGCGCGCGACGACTCCCGCCGATCGCGATCGAAAGTAGGTGCGCAGATGCTCGACCTGCAGCAGCGGCGGAGGTGACGCCGCGGACGTCGTCATGGAGCGGGAAGCTGCCGTGGATTGAGCGCCCGGCGCAAGCGGTCGCCGACGACGTTGAGGGCGAGCACGGTGGCGGCGAGTGCGACGCCCGGAAACACCGACAGCCACCACGCGCGGTCGAGGACCTCACGCCCGTCGCGGATGATGTTGCCCCAGCTGGCCCTCGGCTGCGCGACGCCATACCCGAGAAAGGAGAGGCCCGCCTCGATGACGATGATATTCCCCAGGCCAAGCGTGGCGGCGACGATGACCGGCGGCAGCACCTGGGGGATGACGTGGCGCACGATGATCCGGCTCGCGGACGCGCCAAGGGCGCGCGCCGCACTCACGAATTCCCGCTCCCGCACCAGCAGCACCTCGGCCCGCACAAGACGACTCACGCCGAACCATCCGGTCAGGCCAAGCAGGAGAATCAGCGCCGCGGGGCTGAGCGTTCCCCAGAGCGCGACAATACCCAGCAGCAGCAGAATGCGAGGGATCGCGAGCAGCGCGTCGACCACCCGCATCATGATGGAATCAGCGAGACCCCCGCTGTACCCGGCGACCGCGCCCCAGGTGGTGCCCACCAGCGAAGTGAGCACAATGGCGAGCACCGCAATGGAAAGGGAAACGCGCGAGCCGGCGATGATGCGGCTCAGCACGTCCCGGCTCGTCAGGTCAGTCCCGAACCAGTGGTGCGCCGAAGGCGGCTGCAGCTTGAGCGCCACGAGGTCGAATTGTCGGGCGGGGTCGTATGGAGCCACCCACGGCGCGAGCAGCGCGACCAGCGTGAGGGCGACCAGGAATGCGACCGCGGCCCGTCCGGCGCGGTCGTGTCGGAGCAGCTCGCGCCAGCGGGCCGAGACGCCCGGCGGCGGCAGCGCCGGTGCCACCGGAGCGTCGGCGAAGGCGACCACGGACCCGGGCGTCGGGTCAGGCACGGCGCAGGCGCGGGTCGGCGGCGGCGTACAGCATGTCGGCGAGGATTCCGCCCACGGCGACCATGGCCCCGGCTACCATGACTGCCGCCAGGACGAGCGGATAGTCGCGCGTCGCGAGCGCGTCGACCGCCAGGCGACCCATCCCGGGCCACGCGAACACGGTCTCCACGAACACAGCGCCACCGAGCAGCGCGGGGAACGCGAGTCCGACGAGGGTGATGGTGGGGAGCACGGCATTGCGCAGGGCGTGCCGGTACAGTACGCGGCGTTCGGGAACGCCCTTGGCCCGGGCGGTTCGGATGTAGTCGTCAGGCAGGACTTCCAGGAGGGCCGCGCGCTGGAAGCGGGCGATCGCGGCACCCATCACGAGGGTGAGGGTGCCGGCGGGAAGGACCAGGTGCTTCAGCACGTCGATCAGGCGACCGACCGGCGAGTAGAGATCGTGCATCACCGGATCGGTCATCGCGCCCGGTGGCGCCAGGGGCAGGCGATAGGCAAAGAGCAGAATGGCGCCGAGGGCGAGCCAGAAGTCGGGGATGGCCGAGACGACGACCGCGGCTCCGTCGGTGAGGCGGTCGAACCAGCCACCGGGGCGCGCTGCCTGGGCGGCTCCGAGTCCGATGCCTAACGCGAAGCTCCCCAGGAGTGCCGTCGACATGAGCAGGAGCGTATTCGGAATGGCCGCCCCCAGCACCTCACGGACCGGGCGCTGGTAGGTGAACGAGGTCCCCAGGTCGCCGCGGGCCGTGCGCGACAGGAAACGCGTGTATTGGACGAACAGGGGCCGATCGAGTTCATAGCGTGCGCGCAGGGCATCGCGCAGCTCCGGGGTCACGCGCGGATCCTGCAGCACGGCGGCGAACGGCTCGCCCGGCGCCGCGTGAATGAGCGCGAAGCTGACGGTCACGACGACGAAGACTATCGCCACGCCCTGCGCCAGACGGCGAACGAGGAATCCGCCCATGGAAGGCAAAGCTAGGGTGTCGCCGGGCAGGCCGTCAGCGGCGCCAGGTCCACCAATCGGCCGCGAATCGCGCCGCCGCCGCCCGCTGCACAGCGAGGGTCTCGTCGTCGAGCACGAGTTCCGTTGTTCGCGGATCTTCCAGGGCGCGCAGGGCGTCCATGAGAGCGGCCGCGACCTCGTCGGCACGTGGAGCGTGCCCCAGCATCGCGCGCAACGTCGCCGCCGGTGCGGCGCGGCCGACCGGGGTTGCGGCAAGACCCTCGATCCGTGCCTGATCGTCGTCAACGAGGATGGAGCCGTGCTGCAACAGGGCGTCGTGCTCACGCAGCTGGGCGCTGCCGACGAGCTTGCGGCCCTCGACCACGATCTCTCCGGCGGACGGGCGCTCGAAGCACGGCGCACTCGCGGGGCGCGGGGCGCGCTCCTGTGGCGCAGCGAGGGTGGCGGGAACGCCGAGCGTGTGGAGTGCCCGCAGCAGCAGGCGGTTCACGGCAGCATAGGAATCGCGGAGCGACTGATCGGCCGCGACCGGCGCCGTCACGCTGTAGGTGACCTCGCGATCGTGCAGCAGCGCTCTCCCGCCCGTCATCCGCCTGACGACCTCGACGCCGCAGGACCGGGCGCGTTCGGCGGTGAAGATCCCGCGCGCGCGCTGATTGCGCCCCAGGGAGAGCGTGGGAACCGACCAACCGTATACGCGGAGGACACGCTGTCCGGTGCGCCTCGCCCGGTCCATCAACGCCTCGTCGAGGGCCATGTTCTCATGGCCGCGCAACGGTGGGCTGAGCAGGAAGAACCAGGGTGTGGGCACGGTCTGGCGGAAGAGGCCGCAGGCCAAAGGCCAACGGCAAGATGGTACAAGTTGATGGGTCGTGCACGAAAGGCGAAACGATCACAGGCCAGAAGCACCTGGGGAGCGCGCGGCGTCGGCGATTCCGCTTCTGTCGGGGCGATACTACCCTGTCGCCATTCGCTGCATATGAGGCGGGACGCTAAATTTCGCACGCGCCTGGCCGGATCCGGTACACCGCCGGCTCCGCGCACACATCCGGTGCGCAGCGTCCGCCGCGCTCCAGTGCCCGAGGCGCCCACCGATTCAGCAGACTGCTTCCGCCACGAGGCCGCGCCCTCGCGGCTCGATTGAGGTAGAGATGACCACGATCAGCAAGCCGACCGTCGCGAACGATCCGGACACCTTCGTCCGTCGCCATATCGGGCCCTCGCAGCGCGACGTCGAGGACATGCTCACCGCCCTCGGCTACGACTCGCTCGCCGCCTTCGTCGACGCCACCGTGCCAGACTCGATCCGCACAAATCGCCCACTCGGCATCGGTCCGTCGCGGACAGAGTACGACGTCCTGCGCGAGATTCGCCGCATCGCGTCGAAAAACCGGGTCTTCCGATCGTACCTCGGACTCGGCTATCACGACACGTTCACCCCGCCGGTGATCCAGCGGAACATCCTCGAGAATCCGGGCTGGTACACCGCCTACACGCCGTATCAGTCCGAGATCGCCCAGGGTCGGCTGGAGGCCCTGCTGAACTACCAGACGATGGTCGCCGACCTGACCGGACTTCCGATTGCCAACGCGTCGTTGCTCGACGAGGCCACGGCGGTGGCGGAAGCGGTGCATCTGGCGTACGGCGCCAAGGGCAGGGAAGGGAAGGAGACGATCTTCATCGACCGGCACTGTCACCCGCAGACGATCAGCGTGGTCCGTACGCGTGCCTGGGCGTCCGGCCTGAAGCTGGTGGTGGGCGATGCGCGCGCGAAGACGCTGAAGCGCGACGTCTTCGCGGTGATCATCCAGTATCCCACCACCGACGGCGCCGTGGTGGACTGGCGGGAGGTTGCCGAACGGGCGCACGCCGCCGACGCGGTGGTGATTGTGGCCACGGACCTCCTGGCGCTCACGATGCTCGCGCCACCGGGGGAATGGGGAGCCGATGTGGCGGTGGGAAATTCCCAGCGCTTCGGCGTGCCGATGGGCTACGGAGGTCCCCACGCCGCGTTCATGAGCACCAGGGACGAGTTCAAGCGTCTCATTCCGGGTCGCCTGATCGGAGTCTCCCGTGACGCGCAGGGAAACCAGGCACTCCGCATGGCGCTGGGGACGCGGGAGCAGCATATCCGGCGGGAGAAGGCGACCAGCAACATCTGCACGGCGCAGGTGCTGCTCGCGGTGATGGCCGGGATGTTCGGCGTGTGGCACGGCCCCGGCGGCCTGACGCGCATCGCGCGTCGTGTGCATCGCTACGCAGCCCTGCTGGCGGCCGGGGTTCAGCGCCTGGGACACGCGGTGGCCCATGACGAGTACTTCGACACGCTGCGGATCGAGCTGGCCGGCACCACGGCCGGCAAGGTGATGTCGGCCGCGCGCAAGCGGGGGATCAATCTCCGGAAGGCGGGCGGCCGAAGCGTGGTGGTGGCGCTCGACGAGACGGTGGGCGATGGCGATCTGGCCGATCTGCTGGCGGCGTTCAATGGGGGCCGCGACGCGCCATTCGGTGTGGACGAGTTGAACGCCGAGATCGACCCTCGCTATGACGAGCGATTCGCACGCACCAGCGCCTTCCTCACGCATCCGGTGTTTCACCGGTACCACGCCGAACACGAGATGCTCCGGTACCTGCGCACGCTGGAATCGCGCGACCTGTCGCTGGTCCATTCCATGATCTCGCTCGGTTCGTGCACGATGAAGCTGAACGCGACCGCCGAGATGATTCCGGTCACGTGGCCGGAGTTCGGCCGCATGCACCCGTTCGCGCCGCTTGCCCAGGCCGAAGGCTATCGTGAGCTGTTCGAGACCATGGAGAGCGATCTGCGCGACATCACGGGGTTCGCCGCCGTGTCGCTGCAGCCCAACGCGGGTTCACAGGGCGAATACACCGGGTTGCTGGTAATCCGGAAGTACCATGAGTCTCGCGGAGAGGGGCACCGGAGGGTCTGCCTCATTCCGCAGAGCGCGCACGGCACCAACCCGGCCAGCGCGGCGATGGCCGGACTCGAGATCGTGGTGGTGAAGACCGGCGAGAACGGCGACATCGACGTCGACGATCTGCGAACCAAGGCCGAGTTGCACTCGGCCAATCTGGCCGCGTTGATGGTGACGTATCCCTCCACCCACGGGGTGTTCGAGGAAGGGATCACGGAGATCTGCCGGATCGTGCACGCGCACGGCGGGCAGGTCTACATGGACGGCGCCAACCTGAACGCGCTGGTGGGTATCGCGCGTCCGGCCGAGATCGGCGCCGACGTCTGCCATCTGAACCTGCACAAGACGTTCTGCATTCCCCACGGGGGCGGCGGTCCGGGGATGGGGCCGATCGGAGTGGGCGGACATCTGGCCCCCTTCCTGCCGGGCCACCCGGTGATTCCGCTCGAGGGCCGCGACTCGTTAGGCGCGGTGGCGGCGGCCCCGTGGGGGAGCGCCAGCATTCTGCCCATTTCGTGGGTCTACATCCGGATGATGGGCGGCGAGGGGCTCACCGAAGCGACGCGGATCGCGATCCTCAACGCGAACTATGTCGCCCATCGCCTCCAGCCTCATTTCCCGGTCCTCTACCGCGGACGCAACGGCCGCGTGGCGCACGAGTGCATCGTCGATCCCCGTGCCGCCAAGGCCACGAGCGGCGTGGACGTGGAGGACATCGCCAAGCGCCTCATCGACTACGGTTTTCACGCACCGACGGTGTCGTTCCCGGTCGCCGGCACCCTGATGATCGAGCCGACCGAGAGCGAGTCCAAGGCGGAGCTCGATCGATTCTGCGACGCGCTGATCGCGATCCGCGGCGAGGTCCGCGACGTCGAGACCGGCGTACTGGATCGGAACGACAATCCGCTCAAGAACGCACCGCACACGCTGGGTGTGGTCGTGTCGGACCACTGGGAGCACGGTTATTCGCGCGAGCGGGCCGCCTTTCCGGCCCCGTGGACGCGGGAGCGAAAGTTCTGGCCCGCGGTGGCCCGGGTGGACAACGCCTATGGCGATCGGAATCTGGTTTCCGTCTGTCCGCCGGTGGAGGCAAGGTCCTCGCGCTGACTGTCCGGTGGTGCGCGCCATCCGACCGGTCTGACTACGGCAGCCGGAGCGCAAACCGTCGTCGCCCCGGGCGGCGCTACTCGCCGACGTGCCTGGTGTACGCCTCGGCGTTCAGCAACCCATCGCGCTCGTGCTCGTTCGTCGCGCGGATCCGGATCATCCAGCCTTCGCCGTAGGGGTCCGAATTGACGAGCGCGGGCTCGGCGTCGAGCCGTCCGTTGATTTCCACCACTTCGCCGGAGAGCGGAGAGTACAGCTCGGAGACGGCCTTCACGGCTTCGATGGTCCCGAACACGTCGTGGTGGCCGAACTTCGTTCCCACCTTGGGCAGTTCGACGAAGACCACGTCGCCCAGTTGATCCTGCGCGTAGTCGGTAATGCCGACGACATAGACGCCTGCGTCGCCGCTCGCCTTCACGTATTCGTGATCGGCCGTGTAGAGAAGGTCGCCCGGGATGTTCGCCACGGAGTTGTCCGCAAGTGGAAAGTCGGCGCGAAGTCTACCGGCCGTCCCGACGCATTGTCAAGAAAATCGCCCGTGGTCGCACGGACGCCCACGGGCTATCGCGCCGCTTCGATCTCGAGGAGGCGCCAGATCTGTGCGACGCGCCCCTCCAGTTCGGCGATCGCACCATCGTTCTCGATGACGTGTCGCGCACGGGCACGCTTTGTCTCGGCGGGGAGTTGAGACGCGATCATCCGCCGCGCCTCCCCTTCGTCGAGGCCCCGGAGACGCATCAGGCGGTCGAGGCGCATCGCCATCGGCGAGTCGACGAGAATCACGCAATCGAACTCCGCCTCCAGCGCGCGTTCGAAGAGCAGCGGGATGTCGCAGACGACGATGCGATCGCCGCGCAGGCGCGCCTCCTCCAGCAGTTCGTCGCGCAGCGTCTGCACCCGTGGATGCACGATGGCATTGAGGGCCTCACGCTCCGCGGGGTCAGCGAAGACGATGTGGCGCAGGGCCTCGCGGTTCACCGACTCGTCCGGGAGCAGAACCTCGCTGCCCCAGCGGGCCACGATCTCGGCGTGCCCCGGCGTCCCCGGTTCGACGACCTTCCGCGCGAGCACGTCGGCGTCGACGATCGTGGCGCCGTGACGTGCCAGCAGGCGGGTGACCACCGACTTCCCGCTGGCGATGTTTCCGGTGAGACCGACCAGGAGCACGGGGCGCCCCGTGTGAAGAGTGCCAAGGTTCGGAATTCGGAGATTAGGAGCCGCCGGCCCCATGGGCAACCAGTGATCAACGCCTTACCGGCGGCGCTCCACCCGGGCGCGGCGCTAATTTCATGGCGTCCGCGCGCCGCGCGGTCGAATCTGCGGGCTCCGCGTCCATGGTGGCGCGTCCGCTCCGGGCACGGGAGAGAGCCATGAAGCACGACGAGGACGAGACGGACACGCCCCTGCGATTGTATCAGGGCGAGCGGCAGCAGCGCGCCGGGTTCGACGCGGAGTCAATGCGTCTGGATGAGTACGCCACGCTCGTGAAGCGCCAAATCGAGTTGCTCGGGGAGGATCCGAACCGCGAAGGGTTGTCGCGCACCCCGGAGCGCGTCGCCCGGACAATGGAATCGCTCACGCGCGGCTACGAGGTCGATCTGCGCGATGCCGTCGGCCTGGGCGTATTCGATGACGAGCACGACAACATGATCATGGTGCGCGACATCGAGCTCTACTCGTTATGCGAGCATCATCTCCTTCCGTTCTTCGGCAAGGCACACATCGCCTATATTCCGAATGGTCGGATCGTGGGCCTGTCCAAACTGCCGCGACTGGTCGACATGTTCGCCCGACGCCTGCAGGTGCAGGAGCGCCTTACCGGCCAGATCGCGGAAGCCGTGCGCGACGTCCTGAACCCGCTCGGGGTGGGCGTGGTGATCGAGGCGTCCCACCTGTGCATGATGATGCGGGGTGTGGAAAAGCAGAATTCGAGGACGATCACTTCGGCCCTGCTGGGAACATTCCGCACCGACGCCAAGACCCGGGACGAGTTCCTGAGGCTGGCGCACGGACCCACGGGCGGCGGCTAGCGGGTCTGGCCGGCGCGCGCTAGATGGAGAGTGCGCGCTGCGCCTCGTCGTGCGGGCGCACGACATGACACGACCGGCACCGAGCCTCGTACGCTTCGCGGCCGCCCACCATGATGGTCGCGGAGTCCCACGCGGCCGGCTTGCCCTCGATCAGCCGCTGCGTGCGCGTCGCCGGAGCGCCGCACAGCACACAGATGGCGTGCAGCTTGTCGACCACCTCCGCCACCGCCATGAGCTCGGCCATGGGCCCGAACGGCAGACCGCGGAAATCGGTATCCAGCCCGGCGATGATCACACGGCGACCACGCTGGGCCAACGACGCCGAGACCTCGAGGATGCCGTGATCCAGAAACTGCGCCTCGTCGATCGCGATGACCTGCGCGATCGGATCGATCCGCTGGGCGATCTGTACGGAGGAGTCCACCGGAATCGCCTCCACCGACCGGCCGTCGTGGCTGGAAACAGAGAAGACGCCTGCGTATCGGCTATCGAGGTGGGACTTGAAGACCTGCACGCGCTTCCGGGCGATCATCGCGCGCCGCACGCGGCGCATCAATTCCTCGGTCTTGCCGCTGAACATCACCCCCGCGATGACTTCGATCCAGCCACCCGTGAACTGCAGGCCGCTCATGCACCCTCCCGATCGCTTTCTTCGGGTCCACCCCGCGACAGGCGGAGCCGCTCACCACGTGCTGACCACTCCTCGGCTTCATGCGTCGCTCGTGGAACGCGCTCGATGTCATCGACTTTGCGACCGCGTCCAGCGCTCGTGGATCGCCCCACCCGCTTGTCGCCTGCGCCGTGGGCGCGCTGGGTGCCTCGCTCCTCCCGACCCCTAGGACCGCCGCGCTCCTCCCGGCCGCGCTGGGCGCCGCGCTCCTCCCGGCCGCGCGGAGCGCCGCGCTCCTCCCGACCGCGAGCCGGCGGGCCCTTCTGACCCCGTTCGCGATCTTCGCGCGCCACTACGCGCCGGCCGCGGATGTTCGCTCCATTGAGCTGCTCGATCACGCGGGCCGCGACGTCGCTGGCGATCTCCACGATCGCGTGCGTGTCGCGCAACTCGATTCGCCCGATCTGGGTGCCAACCAGACCTGTCTCGCCCGTGATGGCGCCCACCAGATCGCCGCGACGGACACCGTCCCGCTCTCCCACGTTGAGGTACAACCGCGCGAACGACTCCGCGGGAGCCGGATTGGCCGCGGCAACCGTCTGTCGCGGCGCCGCTCGCTCCGCGGAACGACGGGCCCGCTGTCGCTCCTTCTGCAGGAGAAGGACGGCGGCAGCGGCGATGCGAACAGGGTCCTGCTCGTCGCACAGCGGCTCGATCTGACGGATCTGCGCGTCGATCGCTCCGCCGCGCATCACGCCGCGCAGCTCGTCGCGGAGCGCGTCGTCCGCCGAACGAGCCGCCTGGAACGCGTCGCTGAGCGTGAGCGGTGTGCACCCTGGTCCAGCAAGGGCGCACAGGCGCGAGACGTGAGACGGTGGCACCAACGCCACGGCAACGCGCGCCCGGGACACGGCCTGTCGCAGGACCTCCGCGTCCGGGGGATCGTCGAAAAGCACAAGGAGGTCGGTGTCCTCGGATGGCGGTCCTGCTGTCACGCGAACGTCGTCTCCCGCCACATAACCCAGCGCGGACACGGCGCGTGCGGCCAGCCGCCCCCCTTCGTCGCCAAACGCCACGACCCGAGCAGTCGGTGGGTCGATGGCATCGAGCAGCAGGCGCAATGCGTCGAGTCGGCTCGCGGGGGCGCTCACGAGGTACTGAAGCGCAACGTCCGCGGCGGCGACCGGTTGGTCGTGTACGACGCGTCTGGCACGACGCATCCAGCGTTCGAGAAACTCGTTCAGCGCGTCGCTCGTGTCCGCGGCGATGGCAATTCGCTCTCCCTCTTTGGGCAGCTCCGCAAAGATGGTGTCGAGAACCTCGCGCGCCTGCGGCTCCATCTGCTCATTCGCCCACAGCAACACGGCCGTGTGCGCCGCGTCCAGCTTGAGCGCCGATGTGCCCAGGAGGCGCAGCAGATCCGACGCTGTGCCGGCAACCGACAGGTCCCGACCTGCCAGTCGGCGCCTCGCCCGAGGCAACGACGTGACCGGCAGGAGGGACGGGCCGGATGCAGACAGCTGCGGATTGAGCTCTTCTGCGAGTGCGATCGCATCGCTCACCGCGGGCACCACCACCACCACGCCCGGGCGGCCTCCCTCGGCGGGGTTTCGTTCGACGGCTGCCGCAACGATGCGCGCTGCCTCGGCGCTCTCGCGGCGGATCACATGCACAACGTGCTGGCTGCGCGTTGCAGCCGGCTCTTCCCGGATGCCCTGCTCCACGGTTCCCTCGTCGATTGTCAAAGCCCTCTACCGCCCGCGGCGTTACTTTGATGCGGGACTCAAGTATAGCCGGGACTGCGTCGCGTCTCTACGTGGGCGAGCCCCTTGATTTTCATAGCGAACCATGGAAAGGACCTACGATCCATCGGGCAACGTAGCGCGACTGCGTGAATCGGCGACCATCGCCGTGTCGCAGAAGGCGAGTGCGCTGAAAGCGGCTGGGCATCGGGTGATCGATCTTGGCGCCGGCGAGCCGGATTTCGAGACGCCGGGTTTCATCCGTCGGGCTGCGCAGCGTGCCCTCGACGAGGGTGCCACGAAGTACACCGCGGTCGAGGGGATCCTCCCCCTGCGACAGGCCATTGCGGCCCGCGCCGCCGAGCTGACTCTGACGGGCGGATCGATCGACCCCCGCGACGTCGTTGTCAGCACCGGGTCGAAGCAGGCTCTCTTCAACGCCTGTTTCGTGCTCTTCGGACCGGGCGACGAAGTGCTGGTGCCCACGCCGGCGTGGACGAGTTATTACGAGATGATCGAGCTCGCGCGGGCAGTGCCGGTGCGAGTGTTCGGCGATCCGGACCACAGCCTGAAGGTGAGCGCGGACGACCTCCGCCGGGCGTGCACGCCGCACTCCCGCGGCGTCGTGCTGAACTCGCCGAGCAATCCCACCGGCGCCGTCTATTCGCGGGATGAGCTGGGCGCCATCGTGCGGTTCGCTGCCGAACGCGGGCTGTGGGTCATCAGCGACGAGATCTATCGACAGATCGCCTACGACGGAGCGGCGGCGAGTGTCCTGTCGGTCGCCGAGGCGCGAGACAACCTTGTTGTAGTAGATGGCATGGCCAAGGCGTATGCGATGACCGGGTGGCGAGTCGGGTGGGGCATCGCGCCGTCGCGGGTTGCCGCGACCATGACGGCCCTGCAGTCACACACCACGTCGAACGCCACGACAGTGGCGCAGCACGCGGCGCTCGCGGGGCTCACCGAGCGGGACCAGGCGCAGCGCGCCATCGGGCGCATGGTCGCGGAATATCGGCGGCGCCGGGACGCCGCTCTCGGGATCCTGGGCGAGGCTGCCGAGCTCCAGTTCGTTAGGCCCGAGGGGGCGTTCTATCTGTTCCTGCTCGTCGGCGAGACGGCGCTCGGGGGCAACGCGGGTTCCGCATTTGCCTCACGGCTCCTCGACGACGAGGGGGTGGCGGTGGTGCCCGGTTCCGCGTTCCACGCGCCGGACTGGATCCGGGTGTCGTACGCCGCGGCCGAGTCGGAGGTGGTGGAGGGAGTGCGCCGGGTGGTTCGGCTCTGGAACGCACTGCGCGACAGTGCGTTAACGACTCCGTAACGCGGCCGGCGTCCGCTGGAACATCGCGTCATCGGCGCCGGAAGTCTGGTGACGCCGGCGAGCGTCAACGTATCTTTGGCGCACCGATGCGCCGACGTGCGGTGTCGCGCTTCGCTGCGCATTCGCGCGATGATGGAGACGCGGGGTTCGCGACGGAGATTATCGCGCCAGAGTGGAGCGAATGTGCTGAGCATTCCCGTTCGAGTTCAACCAGCGGTGCAGTCGCCGGGCCCGGTCGAGTATCGATGGGACCCTGATACGGACATCCTCACCGCCAATCTCCCGCAGCCGGCCGGGCTGGACGGGCCGTCCGGCAGTGTCGACGTCGAGGGTCAGGACGGATCGTGGCTCCTGTTCGACGTTTCCGGGGGCCGCATTCGAGGCTTCGAGGTGGCGGTGTGGCCCGCGGTGCGGAAACGGGAGGGCCTGGCGCCGCCCGGGGAGGTCGAGGACGCGCACGTGACCATCGGCCGGTCTGGTGATAACGGCGCGGTATCGGCGCTCGAGATCAACACGGCGCTGGCGGCCGAGTCCGACCATGCCGAACGAATCATTCACTTCAGGTTGGGACCCTCGCGCAGCACGCGCACGGTGCGCATCGCGCGTGACCTGCTGCTCGACATCGATGGCCGCGACGGACTGGCGGGCGTGTGGCTGCTGGAGGTTCCCCCATTTCCCGAGGAGCAGTGATAACGACCATTGTGCTGGTTCGTGCCGATCCGAAGCACATTCCCGACACGGCCCGTGAAATCGCCGGCATCGACGGTGTGCAGGACGTGTATTCGGTGTCGGGCGAGTGGGATCTGGTGGTCATCGTGAAGGTGGCGGACTACGATCAGATCGCCGACGTGGTGACGGTGAAGTTTCCCGCGGTGAAGGGGATCGAGCGCACCCAGACGTTGACCGCGTTTCGCGCGTACTCGAAGAAGGACCTCGAACAGGCGTGGGACATCGGCGTCACCTGAGCAGCGTTCCGGCGTTGGACGTTCGATCATTTCGCGAGCTGCGGCGCGCGTTCGGCGCGACCTTGCCGGAGGCCACCACCGGATTCGGCGACGATCTGCTGCTCGACATGGGTGCCCTGCCCGCCGATCCGCCGCGTCTCGAGGTGTGTGAGGTGATCGAGGGGAGCGAAACCCGCGTCCGGTCACACAGGCTGTCGAGCGTGGCGGAGACCGCGTTCGTCGCCTTTCTCGACGGCGTGCAGGAGAGCCGGGTAGCCGGCTATGTGAATGGCGTGCCGGTGGTCGGCGCCCGGGTCGCTGCGGTAATTCGTTCGCGGGTGGACCGGCGCATGATCACCTGGGGTCCGGGGGCGCGTGCCAGGCTCCGGCTCTACGCACCCCGCGCGTTGCTGCCTGAGGCCGCGTGGAGCAGACTCCAGCGAGCGGGACTCTCGATGGTAGACACGCTCGAGGCCGGTGCGCCGACCGACGCGCCGCTGCATCCCGGCGAGATGCTCCGACGCGCGCTGCAACGGGTGAAGGACGATCGCGAGGGAGTGGAACGCGACCTGGCGGAACTGTGGTGCGAATCGGCAGAAGTGCCGCTGTACGTGGACGGGGGCCTACCTCGCGGAGTTCGCGCGTCGTCGTCGCCGTGGTGCGTCGGCGTCGTCAAGAGTCATCACACTCTGTACGCGGTCAACGACGACCTGCGTACCGTCATGACTCTCCCTTTCGAGACGCGCTCCAGCGTCTTTCGGGTACATCGGAGTCGGCGGCCCGATGTCGCGAGCTGGTATCTGCGCTTGCGGGATGCGCAAGGACACGACCCGATGTGGGGCCTGGTGCGCGTGGAGGTCGCATTCGCCGAGGACACAGCGGGGCAGCCGGCACTCGCGAGCCGTGCCGACACCATCTCGCGCTGGATACTTTCCGAACGCAGTCCGGTTTCGCTTCCCGACCGGAGATGGGACCGGATGGCGTACGGAATCCGCGACTGCGAGGCGTACCTTCGGGCCGTGCGCGTGCGCGGGTAACCGGTATGCGCCCGACGCCGGTGGGCCTGCCCGCCGCATCGGCCGGCGCATGCAGAACTGTCAAGATGCGGGCGGGCGGCGGCCGCGTGTGACGACGGCGCTGGTCTGCGAGCGGCGTCGATCCTGACTTGTGTTCCGAGGACTCCATGAATCAGCACCAGCCATCCGCCTCCAACGGCGCGCCTTCGCCGCTCGGTCGCGTGGTTGCGACGGAGCGAAAGCCCAACACGCCCCACGCCTTTCATTTCTGGACGGCGCTGGATTCTCCGGTGGGGATCGGCACCATCGTGCGGGTTGAGGGCGCGACGCCGATCGACGGTCAGATTCCGCGCGTTTACGGCGTGGTGACGGAGGGTTTGAGCTACACCGACCTCGAGTCACCGTTGCACGACGTGATCGGGCTGGACGGGGCGCCCGGAGCGGGCGCCACCGCTCCCACGGAGCGTGCGGAGATCCGGCTGTACACGGCGGCCGTACTGCGGCAGCAGCCCGAGGAGCCCTTGCAACCGGTGGGGATGGGGGCCGTGTTTCTCGCCGACGCCGCTGATGTCGCCCTGGCGCTCCGCATGGACTCGTACCTCCGTCCCGAGTCGCGGACCGGAATCCCCGTGGGCCTGTATCGCGCCGGGCGGACCCAGGCGCCGATCTATCTCGATGCGGACTTTCTGGTCGGCCCTGAGGCGGCGCATCTCAACATCACGGGCGTCTCGGGACTGGCCACCAAGACGAGCGCGATCGAGTTCCTCCTTGCCTCGTTGTTCGATCACTTCCCGGCTTCGAAAGGGTCGGTGGCGGCGCTCTGCTTCAATGTGAAGGGCCCGGACCTCTGCTTTCTCGACCAGCCGGCGCTGATCGAGGACGCCGACCGGGAGATGTACGACGCGTTAGGCGTCTCGCCGCGACCGTTCGAGCGGGTGCGGTACTTCGCCCCCTACACCGCGCGCCGCCATTCCCTCAACACGCTTCGCTCTCACCCCGACCTGATGCACAACGTGTCGGCCCTGACCTGGGGCCTCACCGAAGTCCTCAAGTACGCGGCCGTGCTGCTCAACCGTGACGACATCGATGCCAAGGCCGACGCCCTGATCGACTTCATCAACGACCGCGTGGTCGGCAAGGAGTTCACCGACCACACGCTGCTCGGCGACCGCCTTTACCGGGTGCAGTCGTTCGGCGATCTCGATCAGTGGTTCCGCGAACTGCTCCTGCGCATGGAAGAGAAGGGGGCCGAGGCGTGGCGAACCCATCATGTCGCGACCATCCGGAAGGTGCGCAACCGCCTTACCAACATCTCCACCCGCTGTCGCGGCCTGGTGACCGACGACGGTGCGGTGAGCGACCTCCCATGGGGCACCTTCGAGGACCGGGCGGTGTACGTGATCGACGTTGCCGGCCTCGAGGAGGACGCGCAGGACCTGATCTTCGCGCGCGTCATTTCGATGCTCCGGGAACACCTCGAACGCCGGACCCTCGGCGTGAACCATGTCGTCGTCTTCGTGGATGAACTCAACAAGTACGCGCCGGCCGACGGTCCCGAGACCTACGTGCGTCACATGTTGCTCGATATCGCGGAACGCGGACGGTACCTGGGACTCGTGTTGTTCGGTGCGCAGCAGTTCCGGTCGCAGGTACACCGGCGACTGGCGGGCAACGCAGGAACGGCGCTCTACGGCCGGATGGACGCGGACGAGCTGGCAACTCCCGGTTATGCCGTCCTTGGGGCGGCAACCAAGACCAAGCTCGCCATCCTCGAGAAGGGACAACTGATGGTGCGCCACCCACATTTTACTCAGCCCGTGTTCGTGCGCTTCCCCCGACCGGCCGTACTCTCGGGGCGCGACGGCATCGAGCGGTTTCCACAAGCAGAGGAGCCGTCGCTGGTGGAAGCAGTCATGCGGTCACTGCGCACCCTCGACCCTGCGATCACGCTGGGTTTTGTGGAAGACGCGTGCCTGCTGCACGACGAGCATGATGTGCTGCGGGCGCGCGACGCGACGCTTCGGGTGAAGCCGGACGACGTCAAGGCGTTCTTCAAGGCGCAGTTCCGCAAGACGGTCCAGGGAGCGCTCGAGAACCGGCCGGCGCGTCCCGCCCTTCGGGCCACGCCGGTGGATGACCCGTACGGCGACTAGTGCGGGGCCGCTCGCCATGCGTCGATCCCCGCCACACGCCTCAGACCCTCGGGGCCGCCGGCCGCCGGCCGCACCGGAGCGCGACGCCAGGATGAGCCGGTGAAATCATGCGCGGTCCTGATCGCTGGCCTGGTGGCGGGCATTCCGGCGCCTCCCGCGCATGCGGGCGCCCAGTCTGGTGCCGTGCTGCTGAAGCTCCGTCCGCGCGCGGGCGACACGCTGCGCCTGCGTCTTGACCAGACAGTCGAGATGTCCGGCGCCGTGAACGGGGCAGGCGACAGTCTGTCGATCGAGTCGAGCACCCTTGTCGTTCTGTCGCGCCTCATCATCGAATCCGCGGATTCCATAGGTGCGACTGTACTCGCGCTCACCGACTCGGTCCGCGTCGCCAGCCCGCCCCATTCCGCAACCGGCAGTCTGCTCGACTGGGCGCGTGCGCTGCAGGGGCAGCGCCTCCGCTTTCGGGTCGCCACCGACGGCTCGACGACCTTCGCCGGAAAGCGTGCTGCCGGCGGGGCCACGGTTGGGGGCATGCTCGCGGAGATGCCGGCAACCCTTCCCGCCCATCCAGTGGTGCCTGGAGCGACCTGGACCCGCACTGTCGCGATTCCACTCCTGGGGACTCCCGACCCGTCGGGCGCGGCAACCCTCACCGCAATCTTCCAGTTCGATTCCCTGTCACGATCCGGCGAACTCGCGTTTCTGTCCCTACGCGGTCGGCTCACTCGGGGGCCGACCGAATCGAAGGGCGACAAGGGACGGGTGGCGGAGGTGGTCCAGACGTCGGGCACGGTCATCGGCCACGTTCTGGTTGATCGACGTCGAGGGTGGATTACCGACGCTCGGACAACGATCTCATTGCGCTCACTGGTCACACCCGCTGACCGCAACAAGCCTCCCATGCGGGTCAGGGTGACGATCTCGCAGTGGATGCGGGCGATGTAGCGGGGGGAGGGTCATGCCGGAGCTTGCCGCGTTCCTACGCACCATGGGGAAGCAGGGTGGGGCCAGCGCGTCCGTGCCCGGGGCCGGAAACATCTGGCGCTGTCGATCCCGTATGGTACGCGGCGATCTATATTTGGGCGTTCGGCTGCCCGAACGTGCGAGCCTCCGCCGCGCGGCCTGACGCCCGGACTCGTATGCAAGCGCTGTGACCATGCGTCTCGTACATCTCTCTGACTTTCACCTCGGGCACCGGCAATTCCAACGGCAGACTCCCGCCGGCATCAACCAGCGGGAGGCAGACGTCGCGTCCGCCGTTCGCGACGCGATCGATGGCATCATTGCGCTGCGTCCGGACATTGTCTGCATCGCGGGCGATGTGTTCCACAACGTGCGGCCGTCCAATCCGGCCATTCTGCACGCGTTCACACAGTTCTCGCGCCTGGTCCACGCCCTCCCGGACACGATCGTCGTGATCGTCGCTGGCAATCACGATACGCCCCGATCGGTCGAGGCGGGATGCATCCTCCGGCTGTTCATTCCACTGGGCATCCACGTGGCAGACATGGAGGCCAGGCGTATCTCGTTCCCGGAGCGCGATCTCTCCGTGTTCGCGGTGCCGAGCGATGCGGTCGGGAAGGTGGTGCTCGGTCCGGATCCCGACTTCCGCTGGAACGTCCTCGTGATCCACGGTCCGGTTGCGGGCATCGTGCCGGCAGGCTCCGATCCCGAGCGCGCGGCGCGCCAGCTCGATCCTGCCGAGCTGCGCTCGTCGCTATGGAGTTACCAGGCGCTGGGACACTACCACGTATATCACGAGATCAAGCCTAACGCGTTCTACTCCGGAGCGATCGAGTATACCAGTTCGAACATCTGGGGCGAGCAGGCCGAGGAAAAGGCGCTGCGTCTGGGCGGCAAGGGGATGGTGGAGTTCGACCTGGAGACGGGTAAACGGACCTTCCACCGCATCAGGTCGGCCCGCGGCCTGGTGGATCTCCCGGTGGTGCGCGCGCGCGCCCAGACCGCCGCCGACATCGACGCCGCGATCCGGGCCAACGTCGATCAGGTCGCGGGCGGCATCGAAGAGAAGATCGTGCGACAAGTGATCCAGGACATCCCGCGTCACGTGGCTCGCGAGCTGGATCATCGGCTGTTGCGCGAGTACCGGCGGCGCGCCCTGCACTTTCAACTGGATGCACGGCGGCCGGAAGTACACCGCACGTCGGCGTCGGGCGCGCCGGGTCGGCGTCCCTCGCTGGTGGAGATCGTGCGCGACAAGCTGCGCAACCGCCCGATCCAGAGCGATGTCGACCGGGAAGAGCTCGTGGAGCTCGGGCTGCGCTACCTCAGGGAAGCGGATTCGGCCGAGAAATCGGCGCTGGCGGTGTCGACGGAGCCGGAGTGAGACTCAACAGCGTTCACCTGGTCAATTTCCGGCAACACGCCGACACGCGGGTCGAGTTCGATCTCGGCCTGACCGGGATCATCGGTCCCAACGGCAGCGGGAAGACGACGATCCTCGAAGGGATCGCCTGGGCGTTGTACGGGCAGCCGGCGGCGCGGGGGACGCGAGACTCGATCCGCTTCACGCGCGCCGGACCGCGGGCCCCGGTGAGCGTCGAGCTGGATTTCGAACTGGCCGGGCATCGCTATCGCGTGCAGCGCGGCCTGACGAGTGCGGAACTCTACCTCGACGGCGGCGGCGCGCCGATCGCCAGCACCATCACGGGCGTGGCCGAGTTGCTCCAGCGTCGCCTGGGCATGACGCGATCCGAGTTCTTCCACACGTATTTCACCGGGCAGAATGAACTGAACGTGATGGCGGCGATGGCGCCCACGGAACGCGCACAGTTCCTGTCGCGCGTCCTGGGCTACGATCGCCTGCGGACAGCGCAGGGCCTGGTTCGCGAGCGCCGCAAGCTGGTCACCGCGGAGATTGCCGGTCTGCGGAGCGCGCTCCCGAACGCGGATGCCGTGATCAGGATGCTGGACGACGCGCGGACGCGCGCCGCCGCGGCGGCCGGCCGGCGTCTCGAGGCCGTGCAGCGGCGCCAGGCGGCGGAGGCGGCGTTCGCGGCCATGGTGCCGCGCTGGGAAGCCGCACAGCGCGCGCGAGACGCGAGCCAGGCGATGCTGGCCGAACTGCGGGTGCGTGAAAATGACGAGATCGCGCTGGCACGCGATCTGGAGCGGATCGACGGCGAGCTGCGGGAGATTGCCACGGCCCGGCTCGAGCTGGAACGTCTGGCAGCCGAGCTCGCGCCCCTCAACGAAGTGGTCGACGAATTCGGCCGGCTGGAAGCGCTGGCCCGCGAGGAAGGACGCCGCCAGGCGATCGCCGAGACCCTGCGTGCGCTGACCGACGAACTCGAACGCCTGCGAGCGCGCCACACCACGATCGCCCGCGCACCGCAGCTGGAGGAGGACGTCACCGAACGGCTGGAGCGCAAGCGCCGCGACCTCGAGGAAGCGTTGGGCGTTCTGGAAGCACGCCGCACCGAATGGGTACGCGATAAACAGGAAGCCGAAACCAGGCGCGACGCACTGCGGCGGCAATGGGGGGAGCTCAAGGCGCAGCGTGACCGCATCGTCGACCTGGGTGAGGAGGGCGTCTGTCCCACCTGCACGCGGGTGCTGGGCGCGAGCTTCAGGACGGTTCTCGATCAGCTCGAGGAACAGATCGAGACCATCGAGGTGGACGGCCGATACTTCACTACGCGCCTGGAGCAACTCGAGGATATGCCGGACGAGGTGAAGGCGATGGATGCGCAGCGTCGGGCGCTCACCCAGGAGGTGGCGACCCTCGAACGCCAGCTGGCCCGCGTCCAGTCGGCGGTGCAGGAATTGGGGCAGCTGGGGCGCGACATAGCGGGCAAGCAGGCGCGGCACGAGACGCTGCGTCGCGATCTCGATGCCCTCCCGGTCGGATACGACGCGGCGCGCCACGAGGCGCTGCGCCAGGAGGTCTCTCGGCTGGCGCCCCTGAACGAACGCGTCACCCGGTTCAGCGCGCTGCTCGAGCGCGAGCCGACACTGACCGCCGCGCGCGGTCGCGCGCTGGAGGCCCTCGATCAGGTGCGAGCCCAGGTGGCCGCGCTGCGCGCCCAGTACGAGGGTACGCGCACGTCCGAAGAGGAGCACGCGCAGCTCCATGCGCGGTACGATGCCGCCGCCGAGACAGCGCACGTCGCGGCGGCTGGAGTGATTTCCGCCACCGCCGAGGAGTCGACGGTCGCCGAAGCCGTGGCGCATGCCGAGCGGTCGCGGCAGGAGATGGAGCGGATGCAGGAGACGCACGATCGGTTGCTGCGGGAGAAGCGGCTGCACGACGAGCTGGATCGCGCGTACTCCGATCTCCGGACCGATCTGAACCTCCAGCTGCGCCCGGAGCTGTCGGAAGTCGCCAGCGGATTCCTCAACGCGCTCACCGATGGCCGCTATTCGGAGCTCGAGCTCGACGACCAGTACAACGTGGTGGTGCTCGAGGAAGGCATTCCCAAACCGGTGATTTCGGGTGGCGAGGAGGACCTGTCGAACCTGGTGCTTCGCCTGGCCATCTCCCAGATGATCGCCGAGCGTGCCGGCCAGGCCTTCTCCCTGCTGGTGCTCGATGAGATCTTCGGGTCGCTGGATGAGCTGCGGCGGCGCAACGTCGTGGGGCTGCTCCGCGGCCTGCAGGACCGGTTCGAGCAGGTGGTGCTCATCACCCATATCGACTCGGTGCGCGACGAGCTCGACCGCGTGGTCCTGGTGGAGTACGACGAGGCGACCGGTGCGTCGCGCACCAGCCGGTCGGAGCCCGCGGAACTCCCCGACCTCGTTGCCGATTCGCCGGTGCTGGCAACCGCTGGAGGCCCCCAGCCATGACAACGGCGCGCGAGTGGCGGGTGGATCGCGATCTGCTGGGACCGATGCCGGCCGGCCCTGACGACATCGCCGCGCTCAACCAGCTCTTCAGCGATGCGTTCACGGAACGATATCGGCGCGACGGCATGATGGGGGTGCGCGTGCCACAGCTCAATCCGGCGATCTGGCGGTACGCCATCAGCGACGCTGGGGGGGGCGCCCTGCTGTGGCGCGGCGACCGGGGCGACATCGTGGCGTTCAACATCGCTCACCAGTCGGGTTGCGAGGGCTGGATGGGGCCGCTCGCCGTGCGTCCCGAATGGCAAGGAAGCGGCCTCGGGAAGGCGGTCGTGCGCGCCGGCGTCTCCTGGCTGCGTTCACGGGGTGCGACGGTGATCGGTCTGGAAACGATGCCGCGCACAATGGACAACATCGGGTTCTACTCGGGTCTCGGGTTCGTGCCAGAGCGCCTCACCCTCACGGTCACGCTCGACGCCGCCGCCAGTGACGGGGACGCACTGCTCCTGAGTCGGTTCTCACCGGAGCGACGCGACGAGTTGATCGGCGTGTGCCGCACGATTACGCAGCAGCAGATTCCGGGATACGACTACACGCGCGAGATACGGCTCACCCACGACCTCGCACTCGGCGACACGGTCCTGATGCAGCGAAACGGTGCGCTGGCGGGATTCGCACTCTTTCACACCGCCCCCCTGGTGGAAGGGCGCGCCCGCGAGGAGCTGCGTGTCCTGAAGCTGGTGCTGGCCGCCGAGGACGACATGGAGACGATGGCGCGCCTCCTCGCCCTGGTGGCGCGCAGCTCCGCCACCAGGCGCGTCGCCATACGAATGCAGGGTGAGTATCGCCCGGCCTACGCGCGGTTGCTCCAGATGGGAGCACGAGTGCGCTGGACCGACCTGCGCATGACATCGGCCGGATTCGATGAGCCGCGGGCGACGTCGGGCGTAGTGCTGTCAAACTGGGAGATTTGACCGCCTCCGGCGACGGCGGCGCCCGGTTCTCCACACACTCCGTTACGCGCGCGGTGGAAACGTTACGCCAGGTAACGTCGGGTTCGGCTCGGCGGCCGTGTGTGCGATGGCGCACAGGCCAGCTGTGCCGGTGCACATGGAGCGTTCGCCACAGGTGTGTGGTGCCGGATCACGGTGTCGGGCGCCCGCGCTGGCTCGTCGTAGCACAGGATCTGGTCTTCGTGCACGGGGCGACGAGCTACTCACGACTTGTCGTGAGAATCCGGCGGCCGGCCGCGCGCCACGATCCGCCAGATCAGCAGGAAGATGCCGGCGCTGAGGAGGAGGTGGATCCAGCCGGGCGCATCGAACGCGAAGGTGCCGACCGCCCAAACCACGAGCATTGCCAGGGCCGCGACTATTCCGATATCCATGGGAGTGATTTGACCGGTGCCGATCCCGCCGATACATTGCCGGCGGCTCGAAAGACTCGGGGCGAAGGGATCGATTTTTTGAGCCAACAGGTCCTGCGAGGGGGCTCAACAACCTGTGGTGACGTCATGCCCCAGTGCGGGGAAGGCGAAAGCATGGTGCGGGCCTTATTTCTTTCGTACGGGCTTCAAAAAACCCTCTTCGTTCCGACCGCCAGGGGGCTCCAGACGGAGCCCCCTGGCTTTCCTGTCTGGGCAGTCCGGAACCGTGCGTCCTCCGGCGGGTGAACTTATGCGCAATCCCCTGCCCGGCTCAAGCGGATGCCGCGCGAGCGGCGAGGATCGCTCACCCCTATGGCATTTCCATGCCCAATGTGACCGTGACCCGGCGTCTGCATTTCAACGCGGCGCATCGGGTCCATAATCCGGCGCTCAGCGACGCCGAGAACGCCGCGCTGTTCGGCAAGTGCAACAACCCGAACTGGCACGGGCACAACTACGTGCTTGAGGTATCGGTGCGCGGATCGGTCGAGCAGCGCACCGGCTACGTGTTCGACCTGGCGCGGCTGCGCGACCTGGTGAAGCGCGAGATCATCGACAAGGTGGATCATCGCAACCTGAATCTCGAGGTGGATTTTCTGCATGGTGTGATTCCGACGGCCGAGAATGTGGTGGTGGCGTTCTGGCAGATTCTGGCTCCGCGGGTGGCGCCGGCGACGCTCGCGCGCATCCGGCTCTGGGAGACCGAGAACAACGTGGTGGAGTACGACGGTGCCTGACGAGGCCGCGGCCGCGGACACCGGCGTGACCCGGACCGGGCGATCGCCGCCATGACGGAGGTCCTCGAGGGACGGACCGCGCTGGTGACCGGGGCGTCGCGCGGGATCGGTTATGCCATTGCTCGCGCGCTGGTGGGCGCGGGGGCGCGCACGCTGCTGCTCGGGCGGGAATCGCCGCGCCTGACCGCGGCCGCCGAGTCGTTAGGCGGACTGGCGCGTGCCGTGGGCTGCGACCTCGCCCGCAGCGACGACGTGGACGCGACGCTCGCCGAGATGCGGCAACTCCTCGGCGGGGCGCCCGACGTGCTGGTGCAGAACGCCGGCCTGTTCGTCCTCGCCCCGGTGGGGTCCCTGCCGCCCGAGGACTTCGCGCGCCTGCTCGGGGTGAACCTCCTGGCGCCGTACCGCCTCGTAAACGCGCTGCTGCCACAGATGCGCGAACGCGGAACCGGGCAGGTGGTGACCGTGGGGTCGATCGCCGATCACCGGGCGTTCCCGGGCAACGCGGCCTATGCGGCCAGCAAGTTCGGGGCGCGCGCCGTGCACGAAGTGCTGCGCGAGGAACTGCGCGACAGCGGCATCCGGGTCTCGCTGGTGTCTCCGGGGCCGGTCGATACGACCATGTGGGACAGCGTCGATCCCGGCCAGCGCGCGGGTCTCACCCCCCGTGCACGGATGCTGCGACCCGAGGCGGTCGCCGACGCCGTGCTGTACGCGGTCACCAGGCCGCCCGACGTCGACATCGAAGAGATCCGCCTGGCGAGGGCGTGATGCACATCGAACTGGTCGGCGCGCTTCGCTGCGTCGAAGCGCACGAGCCCTCCGGGCTGGTGGCCAGCATCGATCGGCAGGAGGGGCGCTACATCGCCTCCGGCTCGTTAGGCTGCCCGGTCTGCTCGGCGCGGTACCCGATTCGCGACTACGTGGCCGACTTTCGCGGCGTCCAGGGGCGACAGGCGCCCGAGGGCGCCGCCGGAACGATCCACGCCGACGCCGGCGCGCCCGACGATGAGGCGCTGCTGCGCGCCGCGGCGCTCCTCGACATCCGGACGCCGGGAGGGCCCTACCTGTTGACCGGTGGCTGGGGCACGCTGGCGAGCGCGCTGTTCGCGGCCTACGACGCAGAATGCCTGCTGGTCAATCCGCCGCACTCGGTCGCCCCCGGCGACGGCGTCTCGATCGTCCTGGTCGATGGGCGCATGCCGCTCGCGCCAGAGTGCGCGCGCGGCACCGCCATCGACCAGGCGGTGGCACAGGACCCGACGCTGGTCGCGGACGCCCTGCGCGCGGTGCGGCCGGGGGGGCGCGTCGTCGCACCGGCGGGCACGCCGCTCCCGCCGGATGTACGCGAGCTCGCCCGCGACCAGGCGTGGTGGGTGGGTGAACGCACCGCGTCGCCGACCAGACCGGTTCCCCTCTCGCGGGCGCGATAGCCTACGGCCGGGCGTCGATCACCGCGTGCTCGCTCGAGTCGTAGAGCGAGTCGATCAGGTCCCGATACTTCGTCTCGATGATCCGCCGCCGCACCTTGAGCGTCGGCGTCAGCTCGCCCGACTCGACCGTGAAGTCGTGGACCAGGAGGCCGACCTTCTTCGGCGTCTCGAAGCTCGCCAGACCCATGAGCGTGTCGCCCAGTTCCTTCTTCATCTTCGCGTTGATCGTCGGCATGGCCAGGAGCTGGGCGCGATCGGTCCAGATGATATTGCGCAGCTTCGCCCACTTCTCGAGCTGCTCGAAGTTCGGCACCACCAGCATGGCCGGGTACTTGCGGCGGTCGCCGATCATGACCGCCTGACTCACGTACTTGTTGGTCTTGGCGAGGTTCTCGATCGGTTGCGGCGCGATCTTCTTTCCGCCGGCGGTCACGATCAGATCCTTCTTGCGATCGGTAATCCGGATGAACCCATCGTCGATCCGGCCGATGTCCCCGGTGTGGAACCACCCTTCGGCGTCGATGGCTTCACGCGTGGCGTCGGGCTTGTTGAGGTATCCCTGCATGACGTGCGGTCCGCGCGTGAGGATCTCGCCATCGGCATCGATGCGGACCTCCACGCCGCCGATCGGTCGGCCCACGGTCCCGATGCGGAAGTGTGCGGGCGTATTCACCGAGATCACCGCCGACGTCTCGGTGAGACCGTACCCCTCGAGAATCGTGAGTCCGGCGGCGTAGAAGAACGCATTGATATCCGGCGCGAGGGGCGCGCCCCCGGAAATGAAGTAGCGCAGGTTGCCCCCGGTGCGGGCCTTGATCTTCGAAAACACCAGCCGCCGGGCCAGCGCGTAGCGCGCCGAAAGCCAACGCGAGGGAGTGCGGCCGTCCACGCGCTCGTTCGCCCAGCGATTCCCGGTGGCTCGGGCCCACGAGAAGATCCGCTTCTTCACGGGACCGCCCGACATCGCGTTGTCCAGCACCCGCGCGTACAGCTTCTCGTACACGCGGGGTACCGAGCACGCGAGCGTGGGGCGCACTTCCTGCATGGCGATGGGCACGAGGTCGAACGAATCGACGTAGGCGATGGTGGCGCCGCACGCGAACAGGTAGTAGTCCGCGACGCGCTGAAACACGTGGCTGAGAGGGAGGAAGCTGAGCTCCGTGTCGTGCGTGTCGGCCGGGATGACCCGGCGGATCGCGACGATCTCCGAATGAATGTTGTCGTGAGACAGCATCGCCCCTTTCGGGACGCCGGTCGTCCCGGAGGTGTAGATCACCGTAGCCAGGTCGTCGGGGCGGATCGCCCTGGCATCCCGCTCGTACTGCGCGGCGCGGTCCGGCGTGTCGGCCGACGCGCCCCTCGCCTCCAGGTCGCGGAGCGCCATGTCGGCGCCGCGGGTCGGCTTGTCGTCGAAGGCGATGACGGTACGCAGCGTGGGCGCCTGGCTGCGCACCGAGACGATCTTCTCGGTCTGCGAGGCGATCGACGTGAAGATCGCGGTCACACCGCTGTCGATCAGCAGATAGGAGACCTGTTCGGCCGGCAGCGAGGGGTAGATCGGCACGACCACCACGCCGATCGTCAGGCAGGCCCAGTCGGCGATGGCCCACTCGGGCCGGTTCTCCGAGAGAATGGCCACGCGGTCGCCCCGGCGCACCCCGAGGGCGAGCAGCCCGAGCGCCACATGTCGCACGCGCTCCCGCAGCGTGCCGTGCGAAATGGGCTTCCACGTGCCCTCCACTCGCACCTGTAGCGCGTCCGGCTTGTCGATCTCCCGCGTGGTATCGAAGAAGAGCGAGGTCAGCGTACCGGGCTCGGCACGCTCACCTTCGCCGCGCGCGTACATGGTGCCCTCCGGAGTGGCAGCGTACGGACGCAATGTTGGTCTATTTCGGAGTGACGGGAAGGACGAGTCGCACCGGCGTGCCGGCAAGCGGGCTCCCACGGTAGGATGCCGTGACGATCACGATCACCGAGTCGAGCGGCGGTATAGTTGTTCCGGGAAGCACCTTGAACCGGATGCGGCGCGACGCAATCCCCTGGGTGTCGGTGGTGTCGGAGGAGGACACCCGGCCGGCTTCGTCGGCGAGGTACAGATGTGACGTGTCGCCGGGGGCAACTGGCGCTCCGTCGAATTCGAGCGCGAACGAAACGATCCAGGAACCAACCGGGGTGGCGGCGCCACCGGCGTCGACCGACACCATCTTCACTTTCAGGTCGCCCGACCGGTTCTGCTGGGGCGAATCGGGAAGCACGAGGCGGAGCGTGTCGATCGTCCCCTCGGGCGCCAGCGAGTCGGGACGCGGTACTACCTGGATCTGCCTGACGACGCTTTGAAGGCCGGCTCCCGAGGCCAGCAGTCGGGCCATGCCGGTGGTGGAGCCGCCGACCACCAGATCGCCGTTGACGATTGTGACCGTGGCGTCGCGACTCAGGAACTGTATCTGGGCGTCTGTCACTTCCGCTCCGGACGCCTCGAACAGACGGGCCGAGAGGGGCGCCACCGCGCCGCCCTGGTCGCGCAGGGTGTCGCCGACCACAACGGCGGGCCATGGAAGTTCGACGAACTCGATCGAGATGACCTCGTGTGGGTCGGTCGAGATCGTGATACATGACCCCACCGCCGCGAGGGCCGCGGTCCACCACCATCGACGCCTCATCGAAATCGCTCGGCCAGCAACGTCGCCAGGTTCACGTAGGCCTGTGCCGCCGGATCTGCGGGCGAGCGGAGCACCACCGGCTGTCCGGCGGCGAACGCGTCCACGGCCGCGAGGGTCCGCGGGATCCGGACGTCGAACACCATGTTGTGGGGAAGATGCGTCTGCACGTATTGCGCGATGCGGTCGGACGACGGATTTCCCTGTTCGTACATGGTGAGCAGGATGCCGTCCAGGATCAGGTCGCCGTTGGTCGCCACGATTTCCTGAATACCCCTCAGAATCTGGGGCGTTGTCTGGAGCGCGAGGGGCTCGCACTGAAGTGGAACGATCACATGCTGGCTCGCGTGCAGCACCCGCTGGACGATCGGACCGAGGCCTGGAGGGGTGTCGACCACCACCACGTCGCAGCGCTCGCGTGCGGTGCGCAGCAGCTCGTCCACGACATCGGTGCGCGAGACCAGCGTGATGTAGCGGGAATGATCCGACTCGTCGGTGACCGAGCCGGTCAGAATGACGCGGAGCCAGGGCAGGGCGGTGGGGAGGAGCACCTCGCGAAGCGACCGATCCCCCGTGAGATAATCCGCGAATCCGTACGGTGGATGGCCGCGTCGGAGCCCGGCGCCGTATCGCACCGCGCCCTGGGGATCCACGTCCACGAGCAGGGTCTTCATGCCCCGGCGCGCGAAGGCCGCCGCGAGGTTGACCGAAGTCGTGGTCTTGCCAACGCCACCCTTCTGGCTGACGACCGCGAGAACACGCCCCACGTTACGGCTCTTTTGCCGAAGGCTCCGCGGATGGCTCGGCGCTACCCGGTGCCCGGAGCGTGGCCAAGGTCTCTCGGGCGTGCTCGACCCATCGGTCGGCTTCCGGTCCGGACGGCGGCGCGGCGAGGAACGCGTCGAGGTGCGACTCCGCTCCCGTGCGATCGCCGCGACGCAGCAGCAGGTACGCCAGGCCATAGTGCGCGCCGGACAGCGACGGCTGTACCTCGAGGGCCCGGCGATAGCAGCGGATCGCTTCGTCGTGGCGGTTCAGTTTCGTGTACGCGATGGCCATGTTCTGCAGCACGCGGGCATCGTAGGGCTTGTCGCGCAACGCGAGCCGGTACGACGTGAGCGCCGCGTCGTAGTCACCCTGGCGCTCCAGTGCCAGCGCCTCGTTGAGATAATCGACGCGCTGTGGCTTGAGCTCGCTGTCGGACCTGCCGCCAAGCAGGCGGCTCCACCAGGACATGCGTGTTGGGAGTCGGCTGAGGTGCGAGCGCCGCGAGCGACACCGAGGCACAACGCGGGCGTACCGCCGAGGACGCCCGCAACGAGGGCAAAAGTATCGCCGGTGTCCCCGGCGAGCAACCGTCTCGGCACGCGCGACGCGCATCGCTTGCTGTCCGCACGCACCCAACTCGCTTCCCCGGAAACGTGGCGATAGGTTTTGGCACATGCCGTCTCCGCCCGCAGGTCGGCGGGTCGTGTGTCAGCCTTCTCAGCCCCCGGTATCAGGTGGAACCCAAACAGGACGTTTTCGAGGTCGAATGGCCGCTGTTCGGCGAGCTCTCCCGCGCTCTCGCGCTGAAGGTGGCGCGGGACTACGAGCCGGAGATCGTGGTCGGCATCGCGACGGCCGGCGTGATTCCCGGCGCGGTGGTGGCGGCCATTCTCGATCGCGACTTTCGTTCCATCCTGGTGACGCGACGCGAAGAACGGGCGCACGTGCGCCAGACGCCGGCCGTCCTGGGGCAGGCGCCGCAGGAGGTGCGAGGCCGGCGCGTGCTGATCGTCGATGAGACGTGCGATTCCGGCGAGACGATGCGGCTGGCGGTGGCGGCAATCGTGAACGCGGGAGCCGCCGAGCTACGTACCGCGGTCTCGTTCCGGACCGGCCCGTACGAGCCGGATTTCTACGCGCTCGCCACCGAGAGCACGATCGTCCTTCCGTGGGACCGCGAAATCCTGGTGGACGGAGAGTTGCGACCGAACCCGAAGTATTCGCTCGGCGCCCAGTAGGAGCGCCGGGGAGCGTTAGGCGGCGGCGTGCACCGCCAGCTGGTAGGTGGCGCCGCGTCCCATCTCGTCGTAGACGGCGTCCATCATCTCCGGATTCCCGACCAGGAAGCGGCACCGGGGATGCCCGGCCGAACGGCATTCCACTTCCAGGACGGCCACCGGAGCGCCGGCCAGACGTCCGAACAGATCGGCGAACATGCCGGTCGTGATGTGGCAGGCGGGATGATCGGTTTGCTCCGCGTCGTCGGCCTCGCCCCAGTCGGCCGAGTCGAGCGTCGCCACTACCTGGTCGATCGTGCCGATCTGGATGTGGCCCCATCCCGTCTCGCCGAAAAACTCCGAGATCCGCTGCTCGAAGGTCTCGACGTCGAGATCCTCGGCGGCGATATCGGAACGGGCCGCAAGCCATCGCCGAAACGCCGCGAACAGGGAGTCGCCGCCAGCGTAGCCGGCTTCCTGCAGGGCCACCGCGGCCCGTGGACCGCTGTCGCGCAGCAGGGCCGCACGCAGGGAGAGCAGCGACGCCCGCGTGAGCGAGAGCATGGGGTGAGCGGTATGATCGATCGACTCTGGCATGGCGGTCCGCGTTATGGTCCGATGCGCTGCAGCAGTCCGGCTTCGTCGACGATCTCGACGCCCAGCGCTCGCGCCTTCTCCAGCTTGCTGCCGGCGGCCTCGCCGGCGACGAGCAGAGATGTCTTCTTCGACACGCTGTCCGTCACCCGCCCGCCGTGGCGCTCGATCAACTCGATGGCCTGCTGGCGACTGAGCGTTGGAAGTGTCCCTGTGATGACGACTGTCTTGCCGCGCAGGGCACCGCCGCCGGCGACGCTGAAGGGCTCGATGAATGTGAGCCCCATCACCCGCAGGCGCTCCAGGAGGGCCCTGGCCGCGTCGTCACGCAGGTACTCCCCGACCGAGTGCGCGATGATGTCACCGATCCCCCGGACCGCTGCGATCTCCTCCTCGCCGGCCTGCATCAGCGCGTCGAGGGACTGGAATTCCCGCGCCAGCAATTCGGCGGCGGTGGCCCCCACGTGGCGGATGCCGAGCGCGTACAGGAGCTTCGACAGCGGGCGCTGCCTGGATTCGGCGATGGCGGCGACCAGGGCCTGGGCACTCTTCTCGGCGAATCGATCGAGAGCGACCAGCTGCTCGGGCCGGAGTATGTAGAGATCGGCGGCGTCGCGCACCAGGCCGGCATCGATGAGCTGCGTGATGCGGGCGTACGACAGCCCGCGGATATCCATCGCGGCTCGCGAGGCGAAGTGGACGAGGCCCTCCACCCGGCGGCCGGGGCAGGCCACATTCGGGCAGTAGTATGCGACTTGGTCTTCGTCGCGGATGGAGCGCGTCCCGCAGACCGGGCAGCGCTCCGGCATGTGCCAGGGGCGTTCGTCGCCGGTGCGCTGGTCGGGCAGGGGGGCGATGATCTGCGGGATCACCTCGCCGGCTCGCTTCACCTGCACCCGGTCGCCTACCCGCAGGTCCTTCCGCCGGATCAGGTCCTCGTTATGCAGCGTGGCGAAGGTGACCATGGCGCCGCCGATTTCCACCGGCTCGAGTTCGGCGTACGGATTGAGGGCCCCGGTCCGTCCCACGTTTACGCGGATATCGAGCAGCCGGGTCTCGGCGATGTCGGGGGCGAACTTGCGCGCAATGGCCCACCGCGGCTCACGTCCGCCGACCACGCCGAGATCGTCCTGCAGGGGCAGGGCATCGATCTTCACCACGCCACCGTCGATCGCGAAATCGAGCGTCGGGCGGATCCCGGTCTCGAGAGCGTGACCCCAGCGCATGACGTCGTCGAGAGTGGCGCAGCGTTCGTGATGCGGCGCCACGGGCACGCCCCATTCGGCAAGCGTCGCCAGCACCTCCGATTGGGTCCCGACGGGCATGGGCTGGCCCGGGGGGGTGACGATCGAATAGGCGAAGAACCGCAGGGGGCGGGAGGCGGTAGTCGCCGAGTCGAGGAGCCGCAGCGACCCCGAGGCGGCGTTGCGGGGATTGGCGAACACCTTCTCGCCGCGCCGCGCGAGCTGTTCGTTCATCTGCTCGAAGAGCGAGAACGGGTAGTAGATCTCGCCCCGTACTTCCACCAGCGGAGGTGGCACTGACGTCCGGAGCCGGAGCGGTAGGTCGCGCACGGTCCGCAGGTTGGGCGTGACATCCTCCCCCACCGTCCCGTTGCCGCGGGTGGCACCGACGGTCAGGACGCCCCGTTCGTAGATCAGGCTCACCGCGGCGCCGTCGATTTTGAGCTCGCACGAGTATCCGGCCCGGCGCACGTCCTCGCCGGCCACGCGGACGAGGCGTTCCTCCCAGTCCCGGAGTTCGTCGTCCGTGAACGCGTTGCCTAACGAGAGCATCGGGACCAGATGCGCCCGCTTGGGCAGGGCGCTCTGGGGAGGCGCGCCGACGCGCTGGGTGGGCGAGTCGGGAGTGCGGAGCGCCGGGTGAGCGCGTTCGAGCTCCTGGAGCTCCCGGAACAGGCGATCGTACTCCGCGTCCGGGAGGGTCGGACGATCCAGTAAGTAGTACTCGTGCGCGGCGCGGTCCAGCCGGTCGCGCAAATGGGCGGCCCGGGCCGCGAGATCGGCCGTCGGCGGATCGGCGCTCATGCCTTCCTCCCGGACCGGCGCCCGTCCTCCCAACCGGCCCCCGGCCGCGCGCGTGCCCCCGGTCTTCTACTCGGCATCGCCCTCGGCGCCCGCCGCATCCGGCGGCAGTCCCCCCTGAAGGAGGAAGTTCTCCACGAAAAAGAGGCCACTCTCGCCGGCGCGCCGCACCATGCGGAGCAGGGTGTCCATGCTTGTGACTTCCTCCCGCTGCTCTGAGACGAACCACTCCAGCATGTTCTTGCTCATGTGATCGCTCTCCTTCACGGCGCGGTCCACGATGGCGTTGATCTGCCCCGTCACGCGCAGCTCGCTGTCGAGCGACAGCTTGACCGCCTCTTCGGCCGATTTGAACCTGGCCGTAGGAGCGGGGATCTGGGGAATTCGCACCTCGGCATCTGCCTCGACCAGATACTTCACGAACCGCATGGCATGATCGCGTTCCTCGGCCGCCTGCCGATAGAAATGCTTGGCCAGCATCGGAAGTCCCTCGCGGTCGAAGTACACCGCGATCGCCACGTACTGGTTCGACGCCGCCAGCTCGTTTCCGATCTGCTGGTTCATGGCGCCGTTCATTTGCTTGGTGATGAGCATGGTCCTCGCGGGTTGGAGGTCGGGCAGAGCGGGGTGGTCCGGCGCCGGCTGCGGCAACGTCCCTGGGGTTACACACGTAAGCTACCGGGCGACGGCCCTGATTGATGCCGTCTGACCGCCACGACCGTCATCAAGACGTGATAACGCTGCCGGGGACGGGGCGTCCAACGTCGTACTGGTGGCTTGGTTTCCCGATCCGGATCGCGCAACCCACTCCTCCGATGCCCTCTTCCGTCAGCGAACGACCACCCCGCGTTTCCTCCGGTGATCCGACAGCCCGAGTGATGGACGCGCTGCGCCGGTTCGTCCGGGCCCTTCGAGCCGCCGACCGCGCCACTGAGCGAGCGTTCGGCGTGAGCGCCGGCCAGCTGTTCGTGCTCCAGCAGCTCGCCGAGGAGCCGCGACAGTCGCTTCAGCGGCTGGCGGAACGCACGCTCACCGCCACCAGTTCCGCATCCGAAGTCGTGACCCGATTGGTGAATGCCGGTCTTGTCAGCCGCAGCCGCTCGCTTGAGGACGGGCGCCGGGTCATTCTCGAGGTGACGGCGTCAGGTCACGGCGTGCTGGCGCAGGCGCCACGCCCGGTGCAGCTGCGCATGATCGACGGGCTTCGGGCACTCTCCGAGGAGGACCGGCATCTGCTCGCCGACACCATGGACACCTGGTTGGTGCAGGCCGGCCTGGCCAGCATCCCGGCCACGATCCTGTTCGACGTCCAGGAGGAATGAGATCGTCGTCAGGCGCGGCGGCGCCGTGAGGCCACTGAAGCCCGCCCCGGGATGTCAGGTCGGGCGCCCCGCCGCCGGTGCGCGCGGCTAGAGTTCGGCTGGCGGCCCGTCACTTCGGGGCACGGTCTCCCCTTCCGCTTCATCGACGATCACCCGCATCGCCACCGACGTGAGCCGCTCGAGTTCCTCGTCGCTGGCACGCGGCAGCAGCGTTTCCGCCCAGAGATGTTCGGAGCTGGTGGCGTGCCGTTCGAGGAGACGCCGCAGGAACGCGATCAGCGCGATGCGCTCGAGTGCGGCGCGCCGCTCCCGCTCGGCGTGGTCCCCGGTCGCGCGCTGCAGGGTCTCGAAGCGATGCGCGTTGCGCAGCGCTTTCGCCGTCAGCGAGGCGATCATCTCGCAGAACCGGATGTCGCTGTCCGAAAAGGGTGTTGACCCGCGTTCGGTGCGCAGGAACACGGCGCCGATCACGTTCGTGCGCCATCGCACCGGAATGACCACGATCGAACGGACGCTGCGATCGTCGAGCGTGGGGCGCACGCTCTCGAGCATCGGTTCGCGCGAGGCGTCGGGAATGAACACTGTCTGCCCGGAGGTAAACGCCTGCTTGAGTTCGGGGTAGCGGTCCAGGTCGACCACCAGGTTGCGCAGCGCGGGATTCTCGTAGGTCGCCACCAGGCGAACCTCGGCGGCAATGTCGCCGGCGAGATAGATCGAGCAGCGGTCGAGACCAAACAGGTCGCCCAGGCGGCGCGCGATCCGCTGCAGGATCTCGCTGAAATGCAGCGAGGTGGAAATCTCCTGCAGAATGTCCACGGCCGCGAGCAGTTGGTCGCGCTCGCGAATCAGCTCGCTCAGGCGCGCCTGCAAGTGCGCCGGATCGTCGTCCCGCGCGGCTTCGGCGTCGATCGGTGTGATGACTCCAGGATACTCCATTGGGGGCGTCGGAATGGGTCGATCCCCGCGTGAGTGCGAGGCAGCCGGCAGACACGCGGAGGCGATACAGATGATGCGTCATGCTTCAGACGGTGCGGGGGCGCACGACGTCAATCTGTGCGACATCACACAGCCGCGATCCGACGTGGAGGGGACGATTCGAGCCACGCGCCTCACAGTGGCGCTGCGACCGGGCGCACCTACTTCAGGCGCTTCAGCTCGGCGGCCGCCTGCCGCTTGTAGATCGGGTCGTTCACGTCCGTTCGCTCGGTCGCAGCCACGACCCATTCGAGCTGCTCGCGTGCCTTTGCTTTCTCCCCCGTGTCGACGTAGATCTTGCCGAGGTCGAGATGATGCGAGAGGCGCGTGGGGTCCACGGCCACGGCGCGCTCGAGATTGGAGACCGCGTCCTTCCAGTTGGCTTCACCCAGCACCCCGCCGCCAAGCAGATGTTGCGCGAAGAATCGCTCGTAGCCGTGCAGACGCATCACCTCGGCGTTCCATTCGCCCAGAACGTGAAGGGCGCCGGGATGGTCGGGATTGGCCTTGAGCGCCGCCAACGCCTGTTCGCGAATCTCGACCGCGTACCTCACGCGCTCCTTGATTCCGACGATCTGCGCCATGCGGCCGAGCGCGCGCGCGAGGTCGAAATGCGCGTCCGGGTCGTCCGGGGCCAGGGCAACGGCGCGGCGCGCGTATTTCTGGGCGCGCTGGTACAGTTCCTTGCTGCGCGAGGCGTCCGACCCGCCTTCACCCACATCCACGGCGCTGCCCGAGGCCTTGGCCCAGGCATCCGCGCTGGTGGAGTCGAGGGCAATGGCGGCTTCGTAGTGCTTGAGCGCGCCCGCGGGCTGAAACGCGGCGTGGAGACTGTCGCCAAGGGCTATCTCGTCCGCGACCGTCTGCGATGCGGCGACGCGGCCGCCCACCAGGCCGATGGATATCAGGAGCAATCGTATCACTGCGATCATGCGCCCTCCGCCAGGGCTGTGGTGAAATTGGGCAGCGAGGAGGCGGAAGGGGGTCGCTCCGGCCGGCCGTCCCGGGGATTGTGGGTTTTCTCTACACTGCAGGCACCCGTATGGTCGCCAATCGCCTGATCGAACGGAAGCGCGACGGCGGCCGGATCGCGCCGGAGGAATGGAGCGAGCTGCTGGGGGAATTTCTGCAGGAGCGGATCCCCGACTATCAGATGGCGGCGCTCCTGATGGCGATCTTCATCCGTGGACTCGATCGCGAGGAGACGGCGGCGCTCACCGAAGCGATGGTGGCCAGCGGCGCCTCGCTCGACCTCTCCGATCTGGCGCGGCCTCGCGTCGACAAGCATTCGACCGGCGGGGTGGGTGACAAGGTCTCGCTCGTGCTGGCGCCGCTGGTGTCATCACTTGGGGTCTGCGTCCCAATGATGTCCGGGCGCGGTCTCGGCCACACGGGCGGGACACTCGACAAGCTCGAGTCCATCCCCGGATTTCGAACGCGCTTGACGCTGCGGGAGGCGCGAGACCAGCTCGAGCGCATCGGGTGTGTGCTGATGGGGCAGAGCGATGAGATCGCGCCGGCCGATCGTCGCTTGTACGATCTCCGCAACGCCACAGCGACTGTGGAGAGCATTCCGCTCATGGCCGCCAGCATCATGAGCAAGAAGCTGGCCGAAGGACTGACCGGTCTGGTGCTCGATGTGAAGCGCGGATCGGGAGCCTTTCTGCCCGAGGTGGACCGGGGGTTGGCACTGGCGCACCAGATGGTGGCGTTGGGGCGCGACCACGGTCTCCCGGTGGTGGCACTGGTCACGGCGATGGACCGGCCGCTTGGTCGCGCCTGTGGCAACGCGCTCGAGGTGGAGGAGGCGGCGTATGCGCTGCGGGGCGAAGGGCCGCCCGATCTGATGCGTGTCCTGTACGCGTTAGGCGCGGAAATGCTGGTGCTGGCAGGCGCTGCCGACACGCGGGACGCGGCGATTCGCGCCATGGAAGTGTCGATTTCGTCGGGGCGGGCGGCCGAGAAGTTCCAGGAGATCGTGGAGGCGCAGGGCGGCGACCCAGGCGTGGTGGACGATCCCTCGCGGCTGCCGCAGTCGCGCGAATGCGAGCTGTTCACCGCGCGTCGGAACGGCGTGGTGGCGTGCGTGGAACCGCGCGAGGTGGGGCGCGGCGTGGTGGCCCTTGGCGGTGGGCGGCGGCGGGTGGACGACGAGGTGGATCCCAGCGTGGGATTCGTGATCGGCGCCAGACCCGGCGACCTGGTCCGCCAGGGGGAGCCGCTGGCCACGATCTTCGCCCGGGACGGGGCGGGGGTCGCTGCCGGGCGCGCCGCGCTCGAGGCGGCCATCCGGATCGAAGATGAGGCCGATCTGCCGCTGCCGCTGATCTCGCATCGCGTCACCGCGGCCGGCGCCGAGCTGTATCTGGAAGAGCCCGCTGAGCCGCTGGTGCATAACGACTAGCGGGGGAGCGCCCGGCGCAACACCGGAACGGTCGCATGCCGAGACCGCGGGCATCGATCGTGGATCGAAAAACCTTCGGCCTGTTGCGGGGGCGCGTCCCCGACGCATATTGGCCGCCGACCGACCGCGATGACGGAGGGTGGCCGACGCCACGCCTCCGCGACCCTCGGCCTCAGCCAGTCCGTGACATGGAAATCACGATGAAGCGCTTTGCGCGCCCGGCGGCCTTCGGCGCCTTGGCGGTGGCCGCGGGTGTCGTCGGCCTCTACGGCCTGATTGCGTTCGTTTCGCGGCCGACGCCGCGTGGCGGGATGGCCGTCGGCCTGTCGGCGCTGACCTGGATCGCGGTGGCCGTGCCGGTGGCGGCGATCGCGGCCGCCCACGTGGTTTACGCCGTGGTCCTCTTCCGCTACGCGCGACGCCAGTAGCGCTCCCTAGACGTCCAGGTTGCTCACGAACCGGGCGTTGGCCTCGATGAACGCGCGCCGCGGTTCGACGTCGTCGCCCATCAGGGTCTGGAAGATCTGGTCGGCGGAGATGGCGTCTTCCATGCCCACGCGCAACAGGGTGCGGCGCTCGGGATCCATCGTGGTGTCCCACAACTGGTCCTTGTTCATCTCGCCGAGTCCCTTGTATCGCTGCACGTAGATGGTGCTCTTCCCGTCGCCGTTCCCCAGGCGGTCCATGTAACTCTCCCGCTCCTTTTCGTCGTAGGCATAGAACTCCTGCTTGCCCTTCGACACTCGGTAGAGCGGTGGCTGGGCGATGTAGATGTAGCCCGCGTCGATCAGCTGCTGCATCTGGCGGAAGAAGAAGGTGAGCAGGAGGGTGCGGATATGTGCGCCGTCGACGTCGGCGTCGGTCATGATGATGATCTTGTGGTAGCGCGCGTTCTCGAGCTGGAACTCGTCCTTGATACCGGTCCCGATCGCGGTGATGATCGTCCGGATTTCCTCATTCGACAGCACCTTGTCGATCCGGGCCTTCTCGACGTTGATGATCTTGCCGCGGAGCGGCAGGATCGCCTGGAACTCCCGGTCCCTTCCCTGTTTCGCGGAGCCGCCTGCGGAGTCGCCCTCCACCAGATAGAGCTCGCACATCGCGGGATCGTCGAGCGAGCAGTCGGCGAGCTTGCCGGGGAGATTGCCGACGTCGAGCGCGGACTTCTTGCGGGTGAGATCGCGGGCCTTGCGCGCCGCCTCCCGCGCGCGGGCCGCCGAGACCGCCTTCTCCACGATGATGTTCGCGGCCCGCGGGTGCTCGTCGAGGTAGGCGCCTAACCAGTCGTTCACCACCGTCTTGACCGCGCTCTCGGCCTCGGAGTTCCCGAGCTTGGTCTTGGTCTGTCCCTCGAACTGCGGTTCGTGGATCTTGATCGACAGCACGGCGGTCAGCCCTTCGCGCACGTCGTCGCCGGAAAGGGTGAAGTCGGCCTTCTTCAGGAACCCACCCTTGCTTGCGAAGTTGTTGATGGTGCGGGTAAGCGCCGCCTTGAGTCCGGTGAGGTGCGCCCCGCCTTCGTGCGTATTGATGTTGTTGACGAACGTGAAGACGTTCTCGTTGTAGCCGTCGTTGTACTGCAGGGCGAGCTCGATCCCGATCTCGTCCTTCTGGGTATCGAGGTACAGAATCTCCGGGTGGAGCACCTTCCGGTTGGCATTGAGGAACTGCACCATCTCGCGCAGGCCGCCCCTGGCCTGATAGGTATCGACCTTTGGCGGCGTCACGCGCTCGTCGGTGAGGGTGATCATCACCCCCTTGTTGAGATACGACAGTTCGCGCAGCCGCGACGCGATCGTCGCGTGGTCGAACGACAGTTCGGTGAAGATCTTGGGGTCCGGTTTGAACCACGTTTTGGTGCCGCTTTCCTTCGGCCCCGCCTTGCCCAGCTGTTTGAGCCCGGTGGTGGTGACGCCGCGGGCGAAGTCCATGTAGTGCTCCTTCCCGTCGCGCTTCACCCACACCTTGAGCTGCTCCGAGAGCGCATTCACCACCGACACCCCCACGCCGTGCAGGCCGCCCGACACCTTGTACGACGCCTTGTCGAACTTTCCGCCGGCGTGCAGGACCGTCATCGCCACCTCGAGACCGGGCTTCTTTTCGGTCGGATGCACGTCGACCGGAATCCCGCGCCCGTTGTCCTCGACGGTGACGGAGTTGTCGGCATGCACCGTTACGCTCACGCGATCGCAGAATCCCGCCAGCGCTTCATCGATCGAATTGTCGACCACCTCGTAGACCAGGTGGTGCAGACCACGCGAGGACGTCGATCCGACGTACATCCCGGGGCGTTTTCGCACTGCCTCGAGCCCCTTGAGGACCTGGATGTTGCCCGCGTCGTAGCTGTTCGCGTGATCGGCTGCTTTGGCCATGAAGTCGGGGGGTTGACAACGGTTTATTGGTGCCCGAACAAACGGCGAAACTGTTTCGCGGAAAGGTTCCGGAAAACTAACCGGGCCTGTCCGCGATATCAACCTCTTCCGCCATCCTAAGCGGTTATTCGGTAAGCTTTTAGCGGGCGAGCTGCCAGCGGATGCGCGCAATACGCCCGCGCTCGGACCGCCCATTGATTCGCGCGAGGATCTCGCGTTCCAGAAGCGAGAGCTCGCTCATCCACGCACTGGTGCGCACGGCCACGAACAGGGTGCCGTCGGCGGCCACCGACAGCGGGGTCGTCGCGCCAGCCACCGCCGGCCCCACCAGGTCGGACCACGCCTCCAGCACCGACGCCTGTTCGAGGCGGTCGGCCAGACCACTCGCCTCGAGATACCGGCGCACCGCGTCGCCAACCGGTTCGGCGTGATCGCGATCGTTAGGCGCGCCGCGTCCGCCGCCGCGCGCGCCGCCCGGCCGTCTCACGCTCCGCCCGCGGCGCGCGTCAGCACGCCATCCCGGATCCGAAACCGCGGGAGGCCGGTGAGCGCCTCGGGAATGTCATCGGGGCGCGGTACCGCGAACACGGCCTGCCCGTCGTGCCGCTCCACCAGGAGCCCAAGCACCGACCGCGCGCGACCGGCGTCGAGTTCAGCGAACGGATCGTCCAGCAGCACCAGCGGTTCGCGTCCGCTGCGCTCGCGATAGGTGCGGCGCTCCAGCAGGCGCACGGCAATGGCCGCCGTCCGGTGCTGACCCGCCGATCCGAATGATCGCGTGGCGTGCGCACCGAGGCGGAACTCGAGGTCGTCGCGATGAGGCCCCACCTGCGTCATGCCCCGCTGCAGGTCGCGGTCCCGGTGCCCGGCGAGGGCGGCCGCCAATGCGCCGGCAGCGGCGTCCTCGGAGCACGACTCGTCGAGTGGCACGCTCGATCGCGCCCGAAGGTCGGCCGGCTCTCGTTCCCCGATCGCCGCGCACAATCGCGCGAACGGCGCGCGGGCCCAGGCGATCCACGTCTCGCGCTCGCACCGGAGGATGGCGCCGTATCGGGCCAGTGGGGCTTCCCACACGCGTACGCGCGCGGCGGCGTCCGCGAGCCGCGACGAGGCCCGTAGCGCGGCATTGCGATGCAGCAGCGCGGTCCGGTACTGCTGGAGCGCCTGGAGGTAACGCCGCGACGAAGAGGCCAGCATCACGTCGAGGAAACGGCGCCGGAGCGCCGGACCGCCGGATACGAGCGTCACGTCGGCAGGCGAGAAGACCACGCCGGGCAGGGCGCCCAGCGCGTCGCTCAGGCGCGCGCGCTCCACGCCGTCGAGCACGATCTTCTTGCGACGGGTTGCGTGATCGTATCCGACACCGATGGTGTCACTGGGCGCGCCGCTGGCGGTGCTTCCCAGGTGGAACCCCCGGCTCCCGAATCGCACCAGCTCTTCGTCGCGCGCGCCCCGCATCGATCGAAAGAGGTGACAGTAGTAGATGGCCTCGAGCAGGTTCGTCTTGCCGTGACCGTTCTCTCCCACCACGACGAACCCGGCGTCGGGCGCGTCGAGTTCGACGTGCCCAAGATTGCGGAAGTCGCGAATGGAGAGTGTGCGCAGTCGCGCCGCGGTCGTCGCGGTGTCTTCCGCCGAGCGGGCGGCCTGCTCCGTCATCGACGCCACTCGGACTCCCGGCTCACCGTCCGGTGAAATGCGGGGTGCGCTTCTCGAGAAACGCCGCGGTGCCTTCGGCCATGTCCTTGCTGCGAGCGAGCACGGCAAACAGGCCTGCCTCGAGCGCGAGCCCGTCGGCGAGCGGCAGGTCGACCCCGCGGTTGACCGCTTCGATGCACGAACCGACCGCCAGCGGCGCGTTGGCGAGCATCTGTCGAACGAGCGTCTCGGCCGCCGTCAGAAGCTCGCCCGCGGGCACCACGCGATTGACGAGCCCGATGCGCAACGCCTCCTGCGCGTCGACCAGCTCGCCGGTGAGCAGCAGTTCCAGCGCGCGGCCCCGACCCACCAGTCGCGGCAGGCGCTGGGTGCCGCCGTAACCGGGGATGATGCCGAGCTTCACCTCGGGTTGTCCAAACCGGGCGGTGTCCGCCGCGATCCGCACGTGGCACGCCATCGCCAGCTCGCAACCACCGCCTAACGCGAATCCGTTCACGGCAGCCACGATCGGCTTGGTGGACCACTCGATGCGGTTGAACGCCGCCTGACCCCTGGTGGCGAAGTCCCGCGCGCCGCTCTCGCGCAGCCGGGTGAGTTCGGTGATGTCGGCGCCGGCGACGAACGCCCGCGCGGCGCCGGTGATGATCGCGCCACCCACGTCGTCGCGATCCCTGATCTCGAGAATGGCACGGTCGAGCTCGCCGACCAGGTCGCTGGTGAGGGCGTTGAGCTTGTCGGGTCGATTGATCGTGACCGTCGCGACATGCTCGTGCACCGTCAGGATGAGATGCGAGTAGGGCATGGGAAGAGGCCGAGGTCAGAGGCCATAGGTCATGGGCCATGGGCCATAGCATCCAAGCCGTTCGCTACGACCGTCACCCGAATGCCAGCGTCACGCGATCAAGGCGGCGAAGCGGCGCTTCGCTCGACGTGCGAAATCTAGTGGCGCACGACTCGATGCGCCTTCTCTCTTGCACCGTCCGGTTACAGCTGCATGTGCTCCGTCCTCCGTCCTCCGTCCTCCGTCCTCCAGTCGCTAGAATTCTCTCGTGCACGTCATCGAAGCGGTCCGCTGGGCTCCCGACGGGAACGCGGTGCGTATCATCGACCAGCGCCAGCTGCCGAGTCGCCTCGTCGAGAAGGACCTGCGCACGGTCGAGGAAATCAGCGAGGCGATCGGGACGCTGGCCGTGCGCGGCGCGCCGGCGATCGGGATCTGTGCGGCGATGGGCCTCGTGGCGGTCATGGGCGAATCGACCGACGTGCCGATCGACGCCTTTCGGCGCCGACTGACCGAGGCTGCCGCGCGCGTTCGGCACGCCCGGCCCACCGCGGTCAATCTCGCATGGGCCGTCGATCGCATGCTCGCCGTAGCGGCGGGTGACGCGCCGGATGCGCCAGCGCTGCTCGCCCGGATGCGTGCCGCCGCGACCGCCATCCTGGACGAGGACCGCGCCATGTGTCGCCGGATCGGAGAATTCGGGATCACGCTCCTGCGCGACGGCGTCCGCGTGCTCACGCACTGCAACGCCGGCGCGCTCGCGACCGGCGGCATCGGCACCGCGCTCGCCCCGGTGTACCTGGCTGCCGAACGAGGCTGGCGCGTGCAGGTCTTCGCCACGGAAACGCGGCCGCTGCTGCAGGGGAGCCGCCTCACCGCCTGGGAGCTCTCCCGCGCCGGGATTCCGGTCACCGTGCTCGCTGACAGCGCGGCGGGCAGTCTCATGGCCCGGGGACTCGTGGACGCGTGCATTGTGGGCGCTGACCGGATCGCCGCCAACGGCGACGTGGCGAACAAGATCGGCACGTACGGGCTCGCCACGCTGGCGCACCACCACGGGATTCCATTCTACGTGGCCGCGCCCACGTCCACGCTCGATCCCGATACACTCACGGGCGCCGACATCGCGATCGAATGCCGCCCCGAAGGTGAGCTGCGCTCTCTGGCCGGCCATTCGATCGCACCTGACGACGTGCCCGCCTACACGCCGGCCTTCGACGTCACTCCGGCCGCGCTGGTCACGGCAATCGTGACCGACCGGGGTGTATCCCGGGCTCCGTTCCATTTCGCGCGGTGATTGCGGGCCCCCCTCGACGACCTCCGCCATGACTGCCGTCGACACGGTCCTTGCCATCGATCAGGGCACCACCGGGACGACCTGTCTCGTGATCGCTGCGGATGGTAGCGTGCGCGGACGCGGTTATCGGGAGATTCCGCAGTACTATCCGCGGCCTGGCTGGGTGGAACACGACCCGGACGAAATTTTCGCGCGCACGCTCGAGGCGGGGCGCGAGGCGATCGCGCAAGCTGGCGCGATGCCGGTCGCCATTGGCATCACGAACCAGCGCGAGACGGTGGTCGTGTGGGATCGCGAGAAGCTGGTTCCCATCGGCCGGGCGATCGTGTGGCAAGACCGACGGACCGCCGGGCGCTGTGCCGAGCTGGCCTCTCGCGCCGCCGAGATCCATGGCATTACCGGCCTGGTGGTGGATCCCTACTTTTCGGCGACCAAGCTCGAGCTCCGGCTTCAGGAGCCGGCGCTGGCAGCGCGCGCCGCGCGCGGCGAACTGGCCGCCGGCACGATCGACAGCTGGCTCATTGCGCGCCTGACGAACGGTGCGGTCCACGCCACGGATCCCACCAACGCGTCGCGGACCATGCTGTATGACATCGACCGGCGACAGTGGAGCGACACGCTCTGCCGTCTGTTCGGTGTTCACCCGGCGGTGCTGCCGCAGGTGCGGCGTTCCTCGGGTGATTTTGGCGTGGTCGCGCCCGAACACTTCGGCGGGTCGATTCCCATTCGCGGCGTTGCGGGAGACCAGCAGGCGGCGTTGTTCGGTCAGGGATGCTGGTTGCCCGGACAGGGCAAGAACACGTATGGCACCGGTGCGTTTCTGCTCTTCAACGCGGGTACCGAACGTCCGCCGAGCGCCGGTGGTCTGCTCACCACGCTCGGGTGTGATGCGTCAGGCGGTCCGGTGTACGTCCTCGAGGCGGCGATCTTCATTGCCGGTGCCGCGGTGCAGTGGCTGCGCGATGGGCTGGGGGTGGTGTCGACCGCCGCGGAGACGGAGTCGCTGGCGCGGTCCCTGACCTCGAACGACGGCGTGTATTTCGTTCCCGCCCTGGCAGGGCTGGGGGCGCCGCAGTGGGAGCCCGCCGCGCGCGGCACCATCGTCGGACTGACGCGCGGCACGACGCGCGCGCATCTGGCGCGTGCGGCGCTGGAGGCCATGGCCTACGGCACCTGTGACGTGCTCGAGACCATGCGGCCGCTGGTGACGGCGCCCGTCGACCGGCTCCGGGTGGATGGCGGCGCCGCGGCCAACGACTGGATGATGCAGTTTCAGGCCGACGTCCTCGGGCTGCCGGTGGAGCGCCCCGCGGTGGTCGAGACCACCGCGTTAGGCGCGGCGGGTCTGGCGGGGATCGCCGTCGGCCTCTGGCGGTCGCCGGAAGACTTCCTCGGCGCGCGGCAGATGACCACCTTCGTACCGGGGGCGGACAGCAATGCGGCCAAGGCGTGGTACGCGGGATGGCAGCGGGCGGTGCGCGCCACCCTGTCCTGGGCTCGCGACGCCGGCTGAGCGACGTCGGGCATTCACCAGTCCGGCCGTGACACGGGGTGCCTGCGAGCTCCGACGGGACGACGTCGCCGCCCGCGGGTGAGCGGCGGCGGCGCGGATATTAGACTTCACAGAGCGCGGACTCGACGGTCCGCATACCGGGCTCCATTTCGCGAGGTTGCCATGCTACGCACCGAGCACGTTGCCGCGGTCTGGATCACCGTGGCCCTTCTGACCGGTTGCTCCCGTGCGGAGCAACGCCAGCCGGCGGCCGATAGCACCCGACCAGCGTTGGAGTCGGCGGCCCCGGTGGACGCGGTCGCGTCGCGCCGCATGCTGGATCCGGCGCTGTTCGCCGATGCGCGGACGCGTGAAGCGTACGCCGCCGCCAGGAAATACGCGGCCGTCCTCGAGCACATCTACTGCTACTGTCACTGCAAGGAGAACCTGGGCCACCGCGCCCTTGCAGAGTGCTTCGAGAGCGACCATGCTGCCAACTGCGACGTCTGCATCACCGAAGCGTTGATCGTGGCGCGGATGACCCAGGAGGGACGCTCGCCGACGCAGATTCAGTCGGCCATTGACGCGTTCTATCGAGCCTGAGGCGTCGGACACCCGCGCCGGGTGGGTCCCGGCGCGGCGACCTGCCTGTACCCGAGCGGACAAGCGGAGGCGTGGCATGAATGCCGACAAAGGGGAGCCGAAGCGCCCACAGAGGACCAATCTTCTCCTGCGCGGATTGATCGATGAGATGATGGGCCAACTGCGCGAGCTGCACCGCCATGCCGGACCGCTGCCGGCCGCGGAGCGCGCGCGTTTGGAAGCGGATCTCGAGCGCATCATGACCAGGGTGCGCACCGAGGCCTTCAAGGGGTCGTGACGTCCACGGGCGCGCTGGTGACCTGGCTCGCGCTCCTGGCGTCGGCCTGGACCAGTGGTCTGTTTGCGGCGCGATGGCGGGAAGAGGGTGCCGGGTATCCCCCGTGGGGCGTGGTGAGTGCATTCACGGCGGGTGCACTGGTTGCTGTGACCTGGGCGATGCTGGCCGGGGCGGCGCTCCGGGGCGATCTCTCGTACGCCGCCGTCGGCGGACGGATCGTGGTGGACGCCACCGCCGGCTATCGCCTGGCGGCCGTGCTGACGGGCACATCGGGCCTGCTTCTCACGGCCGCCCTCGTACTCGCGATGGCCCTGATCGTGGAAGTGGAGGGGCAGTCGTCATCGACGAGGCGGCAGGCCGGGCGCCTGGTCACGGTCCTCAGCGGCGGTCTGACCTTGTTGCTGGCCGCGATCGTCCTCGTTGCACCGCCGTTCGCACGCGAGCTGACGGCCCCGCCGGGCATCGTTCCCCTCAGCATCCTGCATCCTGGTGCTGCGCTGCAGCCGCTGCTCCAGGTCGCGGCGATCATGGTGAGCGCAGTTGCCGTCGCGCTGGTCATCGCGGAACGTGCCGGCAGCCGAGCGGAGTCCCGCTCCGGCGAGGTGCCACCCCGCCGCGCCGAAGAGACGGCGCGGCGCCTTCTCGTGACCGCGTGGATCCTCGCCACGCTGGCGCTCGCGTCGGACGAGTGGGCTCGCACGGCGCTGGCGTCAACCGGGGCCGGTGCAGCCGGCAGGAACGCTACGGGGATTCTGCTCTGGCTGATGCTCGGTGCAGCCGCGCACCGGCGCGTTCGCGGCTGGATATGGGGCTCGCGGCCGGAAGAAACCGGCCGGTCGGTGCGCTGGAATGCGCACCTGGCACACGCGGGGGCGATATGCCTGCTGCTGGCGTTCGGCGCGCACGTGGCGGCACGGCGTGTCGACGTGGCGTTGCCGCCCGGCAGGACAGTCGATGTGGGCGATGCGCTCGGCGGAACGTGGCACCTGGTGAATCAGGGCGTTTCGCGATTCGATGCGCCGGGTCGGGACGTCACCGCCTTGGCTGTCGAGGTCTCAAGTCCGGCGGGCACCAACCTGCTCGCCCCGGAACTGCGCGACTATCGCGGTCCGCTGGGTGAATACGTCGGTGCACCGGTGGGCGCGCGAGCGGTGCAGCGCGGTGCACTGCAGGACCTGCTGCTCACGCTGGACAGCGTAGGCGAGGGCGACACGGGGCGCGTACGCGTCGCCTTCATTCCGCTCGCCAGCCTGTGGATCCCCGGTATTGCCCTGTTGGTAGCCGCCGCGCTCGGCGCGCTGCTGTCGGGCAGCGCGGTGTCCGCCGCACCGGTCCCCTCATCGAGGATGCTACCATGACGCAGCTGCTGGTGGTCCTCGCCTTGGGTGTCGTCGTGGTGGCCGTGCTGGCACCCGTGCTGCGGCAACGGACCGGAGCGGCCAGGCCCGCCGACCCCGGCGCGCCAACGCCTGATCCGCTGGCCTCCGATCTCGATGAGATCGAGCTCGATCGCCAGATGGGCAAGCTGAGCGAGGACGATTATCGGGTGCTGCGCCGCGGGATCGAGCGAGCTCGCGCGCATGTGAAACCGTCGTCCGGACAACCTGGCGATGTCCCCGCGACGGCGGCTCCTCACCTGGAGTCGCCGGAATCCGCTGGCCCCGACCCGGCCGCGTTGCGCCGGGTGTCGCAGTCCGGGACGACGGCGGGCTCCGGTGGGCAGGACTTACCGCCAGAATCCGTGCAACCGTCTTCGGGTGCAGCATCGCCGGTCCCGACCGCACTCGACGATCTCGCGGAACGTCTCGTCAGGCAGTTTCGGGAGAAGCATTCCACCTGTCCGTCGTGCGGCGACCGTCCGGAGCCGGATTCGCGCTACTGCTCCAACTGTGGGCGGGTGCTGCAACCGTGTCCGGGATGCGGCCATACGGTGGAGCAGCTCGGGGCCCGCTTCTGCCCGCGGTGCGGCACCGCGCTCGCTGACTGAGGTGCTGTCGACCGCGCCGTGCGCGGGCGCGACGTGGGTGTCAGCGTTCGATGGCCTCGAGCCGGCGCTGGGCGATGCGGAGCGGGACAAAGGTGCCTGCAAGACAGAGGGCGGCCGCGGCGGCGAAGCCCAGGGTCATGCCGCCGGTCGGGACGGCCTGGTCGAACGATCGGGCGCTCAGGTAGGCGTATACCGGGCGCGCCTCCAGGATCGTCACGGCACCGATCAGGGCGATCGACGTCATCATGTAGAGCAGGCCCCCGAACGAGGTGGGGATCTGGGCGGCGTTTTCGGTCTCGAAGCGCGGGTACATGGTGCCGAAGCCCACCGCCAGGCCCGCGACGGCGAACGTGAGCAGGGTGATGGTGCCTGCGGACACGGCGAACATGAATGCGGTGACGTGCATCAGGGCGTCGGTCGTCCCCACGATCGCCAGCGCCAGAACGAGCAGGGGCAGCGTGCCCACCCAGAACTTCGCCCACAGCAGGTCGCGCATCGACATCGCGCTCGACCGGAGCAGCCACCAGGTCGGTCCCTCCAGGCTCACGGTGGGGAAGAGGAAGCGGGCGGCGATGGACGCGAGCACGAAGCCGGCCAGCACCAGATTCAGAAACGGCACGACATTGGCGACGAAGAAGGTCACGCCGTCGCCGCTGAGGGGCAGGAACTTCACGTTGACCACGTACACCAGCACCAGCACCGCGAGCAGGATCAGCTGCGACCACTGGGTGGTGTCGCGGAAGAAGACCCGGATTTCCTTGAGAACCAGTTCCCGGCGCAGAACGCCCAGCGGCCGCAGCGCGGCCCGCGTGAGGCGGGCGACAGTTCCCGCGCGCGACGCCCGCTGTGCGCCTTCCTGGGCGCGGGTGAAGCCGGCGGAGTACAGCGTCCGATGGAGGACTGCGCCGAGCACAACGAAAGCCGCGGCGGTCGTCCACAGGAGGTACAGCGGCAGGGGGTCGGTGTGGCCGGTCAGGGTCCCCATGATCGCGCGCTGCAGCCACTCGCTGGGGAGCATGGGTGAGGTAGGGCTCCGCAGCACGGCGATGAACTCGACCAGCGAACGGAATCCTTCGGGGCGGACCAGCCGCTCGGGGCGCAGCAGCCGGAACAGGACCACCACGCCGGCGGCCGCCAGCACTCCGATCACACTGAGGATGTCGCGGGTGCGTCGCGCCGGAAAGATGTTGACCAGCACCAGCGTGACCGCGCTACCTAACGCGGACGGGATGAGCAGGAACGGAATGAATCCCGCCGCGGCGATCAGCGCGTAGCCCGCCCCACCGTGGTACGCCACGCCATAGGCCGCAAACATCGGCAGCGCCAGCAGCACCACCATCCAGCTGGAGTGGAGGGCCGTCTCCAGCAACCGGGCGCCGTACAGGGGGAGCCAGTCCATCGGCGAGGACACCAGCAGGTCGAGGTCACGCGCGAGGAAGAAGCTCGACAGGGCGGTGATGATGTTCGAGAGCAGCAGGATCGACGCGAAGCTCAGCAGCATGATGCCGAGCAGCTTGCCTGCCAGCAGCGCCCCGATCTCCTCGACGTGCGTGAAGTAGGCCAGGACCCGATACAGAACTCCGAACGCAAAGGCCCAGAATCCGGCGCCGATGAGCGCAAGGATCGTCCACCGTGCGCCGCGACCGCGTTCCCGGCTGACCACGCGCGCCCGTGCGGTGAGCAGCTTCGGGAGCAGCGCGAGGACCAGAGCGGGGAGGGGTCGCCTCACGAGTCGTCCGGTGATGCGGAGGGCTAGGGCCGATCGGTCGGTCTCACGCATCGAGGACATCGAGCAGATCGCGCGCCAGGCCCTCGCCGGTGAGGCGCAGGAAGATGTCCTCGAGTCCGTCCGACCCGGCGGCCGCATCCTGGCGCAGTTCCGCCATCGATCCGGCCGCCCGAATGACCCCGCGCTGGATGATGGCGATGCGATCGCACAGGCTCTCGGCCACCTCCAGCGTGTGGGTGGACATCATGATGGTGTGTCCGCGCCGGACGTACGCGCGGAACAGATCTTTCAGAATGCGGGCGGCCTTCGGGTCGAGTCCCACCATCGGCTCATCCACCACGATCACCTCGGGCCGGTGGACGAAGGCGCTCGAGATGATCAGCTTCTGCCGCATGCCGTGGCTGTAGCTCTCGACCAGGTCGTCGCGCCAATCCTCCAGGTCGAACAGGGCCAGCAACTCGCGCGCGCGGTGTTCCACCGGCGGCCCGTCCTGCCCGTACAGGCCGGCGACGAACCGCAGAAACTCCATGCCGGTGAGCTTCTCGTAGATGAACGGGCGGTCGGGAATGAACCCGAGTTTCTGCTTGGCCTCGTTGGGATGGTCGAGCAGATCGATGCCGCCGATCCGGACCCGTCCGGCGGTAGGGCGGAGAATGCCGGCGATCATTCGCATCGTTGTGGTCTTCCCGGCGCCATTCGGCCCGAGAAAGCCGAACAGCTCGCCAGGCGGGACCGCCAGGTCGATCGATTCGACGGCCGTAAACGTGCCAAACTTCTTGGTCAGCCGCTCGAGCTGGATCATCGGCCGGAGCAGTCCGGAGTCGGCATCACTGCACAACGGGAGGGCGGCATCGCGATACCAGCGCCTAACGACGACGGCCCGGACGCGATCGCGCCTGGCCCCTGCTCGCGACCGGAAGCCCGGCCCCCATGTCCGCGCTGCCCGCGGGATTCTCCAGACGCCAGTTCTCGAACGCCAGCTCGAAGGCCGTGCGGCGCCACGTCACCCCGCCTCGCGTGCCGCGCGCCAGCACCTGTCCCAGTTCGTCCACCCAGACGTCCGGGTCGGCCGGGTCGCGCCCGCGCAGCCGCCATCCCTGAACCGAATCGTATTGCGCCGGTCGCCAGCGACCGCTCGCGCTGTCGAACGCGGCGCTGTCGGCGATCACGAACAGCGACTCCGCACTCACCACCAGGTCCACCGTCCGCTGAGTCGAGCGGTCGAAGTCGAACAGCTCGATGGTGACGGAGCGTCCCACTCGCGGGGTGCTGCGCAGCGTGGCGACGAGAGGAAGAAGGGGCTGCACGAAGAGCGGTCCGTGATGCGTCAGCATGCCGGACGCACTACCGCCCGGGCCCCGCGCGGCATAGGAAAGCAGCGTGTCACCCAGTGCCCTGCCGGTCAGTCGCTGGGAATCGAGAGCGACAGTGACCGTGTACTCGAAGTCCCGAAGCGCCAGGGCCCGCGACAGGTGCACCACCGTCTGCCGGATCGTCCGCTCGGCGGCCGGGACCCCCGGCGCCTGGAGCACCGTGTATTCGGTGACCAGCAGCTGTCGCGGCAAGGTGTCCACGGTGAGGGAGGAAAAGCCCACCACCGCGCCGTCGTCACGCTCGCCGCTCAGCCAGGTCACGCCCGGCGCCACACGGAGCGCGGCTTCGGCCAGGCCGTCCAACGGCGACCTGCGCATTTCGCGCGAGACAAAGATTGCCATCCCGCCACCCCACGCCCCGAGGATGGCGATCGACAGGATTCCACGCGCCCGCATCACGCCGCTCCGACCTGCGCCGCGAACCCGGTACCCACTGCACCTGCCGCTGGCGCGGTACGCACTACACCACCGACAGCGACGTTTCCGCGTTGATCCAGGCCACGTACTTCTCGAGGCCCGACGAGACGGAGAGAGCGAGCAGCTCCGGCACCTTGTACGGGTGCAATTCCTCGAAGGCGTGCTCCAGCGCATGCAGAATCGCCGATCGGGTCTTCAGCAGCACCACCACCTCGGATTCGTCGGCCACCTTCCCCTCCCAGCGGTAGAGCGAACGAGCGCCTGACAGCAGCGTGCCGGAGGCAATGAGTCGCCGGTCGAGGAGGGCCCGCACGAAGCTCGCGGCTTCATCGGGGTTGGACATGGTGGTGAGCACCACGACGGCGTCGGTATGCGGCATGTCGGCATCACGAGTGAAGGGAGGGAGCAGCGCCGGGCTCATCTGCGGCGACACTCGTCCGCAATGTGCGCCTCCCACCCGTACGGGGACAATCCAACCCGCTGCCGCGTCACGAGAGCCGGACGGCGGCAGGGAATGGTCTTCAGTGGCCGATTTGCGGGCTCAGCCCCCGCCGGCGCGTTCCGCGCGCGGCGGTAGTCCCACCCTTGAACGAACCAGCGCCACCTCCGACCTTACAAGGCTATGACCCGAGATGCGCTGGTCATTCGCGGTGCCCGCGAGCACAACCTGCAGAACATCGACCTCGAGCTGCCGCGCGACCGCCTCACCGTCGTCACCGGACTCTCCGGGTCGGGCAAGTCGTCGCTCGCTTTCGACACCATCTACGCCGAAGGGCAGCGGCGCTACGTCGAATCCCTGTCGGCGTATGCGCGGCAGTTCCTCGGCCTGATGGAGAAGCCGGACGTCGATTCCATCGAGGGATTGTCGCCGGCGATTTCCATCGAACAGAAGTCCGCGGGGCACAACCCGCGCTCCACCGTGGGCACGGTCACCGAGATTTACGATTACCTGCGACTCCTTTTCGCGCGTGCCGGGACGCCCCATTGCCCGAATTGTGGCCGGGCCGTCGAACGGCAGAGCGCCGTGCAGATCGCCGATGCGGTGCTGGACTGGCCGTCCGGGACCCGGATCGAAATCCTCGCGCCGCTGGTGCGCGGCCGAAAGGGTGAGTTTCGCGAACTCTTCGACAACGCGAGACGGCACGGATTCGTGCGCGCGATGGTGGACGGCGCGCTGGTGGAACTCGCTGATCCGCCCCGGCTCAACCGCCGCCAGAATCACGACGTCTCGGTAGTCGTGGATCGTCTGGTGGTCAGGCGCGAGGACCGCGGGCGCCTCACCGACTCGCTCGAGACGGCGCTCCGTCTGGCGGACGGCATCGTCCAGGTGGATCGACACGAGGGTGGGGACGACGCGAAACGGAAGCCGGCGGCGCATCTGTTTTCGGAGCGATACGGCTGCGCTTTCTGCGGCCTCTCCATGCCCGACCTCGAGCCGCGGCATTTCTCCTTCAATTCCCCCTTTGGCGCCTGCCCGGCTTGCAGCGGTCTCGGCACGCGCCGCGAGGTGAGTGAAGATCTGATTCTGGGCGATCCCAGTATCTCGCTGCTGGAAGGCGTGGTGCTCCCGTGGGGGGCGCCGGACGGCTATCTGCGCCGCGTGATTCTTCCCGGCCTGTCGAAGCACCTGGGATTCGATCTGAACACGCCGTGGGGCGCGTTGCCGAACGACGTGCGTGCGGTGCTCCTGCATGGTGTGGGGGAAGGGGCGGCGACCGGAAACGGACGGCGCGGGGCGAAGCCTTCGGCTGCGACGCGCGGGTCGCGCCGGTCGCGGGCGCACGGGTCGTCGTCCAGGGCGAAGAATGCCGCGGTCGCCACAACCGACATCGCCTGGGACGGCATCGTGTCGGCGATCCAGCGCCGGTACGCGGAGACCGACTCCGACACGCTGCGCGCGGAACTCGAGGCGTACATGGTGGTCCGCCCATGCGCGGCGTGCGGTGGCCACCGTCTGAAGCCGGAGTCTCTCGCGGTCACGATCGCATCGCGGAACATCGGCGACGTGGCCGAGATGGCGATTTCCGATGCGCTCAGGTTCTTCGATCAGGTGCCGACTCGCGACCAGGGGGTCCCGGGGCTCGACCCGGCGGTGGCCGGCCCGATCCTGAAGGAGGTGCGCGAGCGCCTTCGCTTCCTGGTTGACGTCGGACTCGAGTATCTCACGTTAGGCAGGGCGGCCGAGTCGCTGTCGGGCGGCGAGGCGCAGCGCATCCGGCTGGCCACCCAGATCGGGTCACGGCTGGTGGGGGTGCTCTACATCCTCGATGAACCGTCCATCGGGCTGCACCAGCGGGACAACGCCCGGCTGCTCCGGACGCTAGAGCAGCTGCGCGACCTGGGGAATACCGTGATCGTGGTCGAACACGACGAGGAGACGATCCGGGCCGCCGATCACGTGGTGGACCTGGGGCCGGGCGCGGGTCGTCACGGCGGACGGGTGGTCGCCGAGGGCGACGTGGGTGCCATCACGCGCGCCCCCGAATCGATGACCGGAAGGTACCTGTCGGGCGCGCTCCGTATCCCGGTACCGGCCGAGCGACGGGCTCCCGACCCGCGCCGGCGCCTCCTGGTGCGGGGCGCGCGCGAACACAACCTGCGCGATCTGGACGTGGAAATCCCGTTAGGCCTGTTCGTGGCGGTGACCGGTGTGTCCGGGTCGGGGAAGTCGACGCTGGTCGAGGACATCCTGCATCGCGCGCTGGCGCGGCATTTCTTCCGGGCGCGGGTGATTCCGGGGGCCCATCGCGCCATCTCGGGGCTCGAGCACATCGACAAGGTCATCGACATCGACCAGAGCCCCATCGGTCGCACACCACGGTCCAATCCCGCCACCTACACCGGCCTGTTCACACCGATTCGCGAGCTGTTCGCCGACCTCCCGGAAGCGAAGATTCGGGGCTACGGTCCCGGTCGGTTCTCGTTCAACGTCAAGGGCGGTCGGTGCGAAGCGTGTCAGGGGGACGGGTTGGTGAAGATCGAGATGCACTTCCTGCCCGACGTCTACGTGCCGTGCGAAGTGTGCAAGGGGAAACGCTACAATCGCGAGACGCTCGAGGTGCGCTTTCGCGGCCTGAGCATCTCCGACGTGCTCGAGCAGACTGTCGAGGACGCACTCGCCTTCTTCCAGAATCAGCCGCGGGTGCGCCAGAAACTGGAGACCCTGGCCGACGTTGGACTGGGCTACATGCACCTCGGCCAGAGCGCCACCACGCTGTCCGGCGGCGAGGCACAACGCGTGAAGCTGGCCACCGAGCTGTCCAAGCGAGACACGGGGCGCACGCTCTATATCCTGGACGAACCGACCACCGGCCTGCATTTCGAGGATGTCCGTCTGTTGCTGGAGGTTCTCCACCGCCTGGTTGAACGCGGGAATACCATCCTGGTGATCGAGCACAACCTCGACGTCATAAAGACGGCCGACTGGATCATCGACCTTGGGCCGGAGGGAGGGGCTCGAGGAGGCGCGATCGTCGCTGCGGGCACGCCGGAAGCGGTCGCACAGGTGTCTGCCAGCTACACGGGCCAGTATCTTCGCTCGACCCTGGCGAGGGAGCGCGGCCGCGGCGAACGGAAGTCGGCCTGACCCGTCGGCGTTCTATCGGCATGCCCCGTCAGGGCTTATCTTGATCCAGGGACTCCCGGAGGGATCGGTTCTCTCGTCGCGGAGGGTGGCTCGGCGGGGGCACCGTGCGGGTAGCCCCCGGTGGTTTCATATTCGCCGGGCGGGCTGGAGCGCCGCTCTTGCACGGCGCATGCGCGACGCATGCGGGTGCGGGCCCGAAACGCGGCTGGTGGATTGTTCGTAGGCTCGAAGTGAATCTCGCCACAGGACCGAACATGGTAACGCGCGAAGGAATCGAGGGGTTTCTGGATCGGATCGCCGCCGAGGGGGCGAGCTATCGCGAGATCGAGCCCGGACTCTGGGCGGTGAGTCCCGGGGGCGCGCTGGGCGTGGATGTGGTGGTGCACTACACGCCGCCGGTGGTGCTGCTCCGCGTCAAGGTGATGGACGTACCGAGCGACGATGGCCGCGGGGCGCATCTGAATCGCCGGCTGCTCGAGCTCAACGCGACCGATCTCCTCCACGGGTCGTACGGGATCGCCGACAGCTCGATCGTGCTCACCGAAGCGCTGGAGCTGGAGCATCTCGACTTCGAGGAGTTCCAGGCCAGCTACGAGAGCATGACGCTGGCGCTCGCCACGCATCTGCGCGAGCTCACGACGTATCGCGAGGATCGCTGATCATGGGCCTCTTCGACCGCCTCGCCACGTTGATCAAGTCGAACATCAACGATCTGATTTCCTCCGCCGAACACCCGGAGAAGATGCTGAATCAGATCATCGTCGACATGCGCGACCAGCTGGTGAAGGCCAAGCAGCAGGTGGCGGCCGCGATCGCCGACGAGAAGCGGCTGCGCGATCAGGCCGACGACGAATACAAGAAGGCGCAGGACTGGGAAGCAAAGGCGATGCTGGCGGTGAAGGAGAACCGCGACGACCTGGCCAAGCAGGCACTCGTGAGGCAGAACGAGCACGCGCTGCATGCCCATCAACTCGAGACGACCTGGCAGTCGCATCAGGCCGAGACCGAGAAGCTCAAGTCGTCGCTGGTCGACCTCAACGACAAGATCGAGGAAGCCAAGCGGAAGAAGAACCTCCTGCTCGCCCGGCAGCGCCGCGCACAGGCGCAGAAACGCATCGCCGAGACCATGTCGGCGATGTCGGAGAAGTCGGCGTTCGAGGCGTTCGCCCGGATGGAGGAGAAGATCACCCAGAACGAACGGATGATCAAAGCGAGCTCCGAGATCGACGAGGAGATTACCGGCGACCGGCTGCAACACGATTTCAAGCTCCTGGAGAAGACGGCCGGGGGCGCCGGCGCCGACGCGCAACTGCTGGCGCTGAAGCAGAAGATGGGGCTGCTGCCGCCCGGTGCGTCGGAGCAGAAACAGCTGGGGGCCGGCGCGCCTGACGAGGAGACGGTGCACGCCGAGGTCGAGGACGCTCACGACGAGAAGCCGTCCGGTTGACCGACACGGCTGAACAGCGGTACCGGGTCGCGCCGCTGCTGGCGGCGACCATCACGACTGTCCTGCTGGTCTACCTGTTCTGGAAGATCGCGGACATCCTGCTGCTGCTGTTCATCGCCGTGCTGGTCGGGCTGTACCTCGGGTCGGTCACCGAGGCGCTGGTCGAACGGCTGAAGATGCCCCGCCGGCTCGCCTTCACCGCCACCGTGCTCCTCACGCTGGGTGCGGTGACCGGGCTTGGCGCCCTGCTCGTGCCGCCGGTGGTGCAGCAGACCCGCCAGCTGATGGGCGTGCTGCCCGATTACATCAGAGCCTGGCAGGAGACGCTCGGACACCTGTTCGAGCGGTATCCGGCGTTGGGTACGATGACCCGACCCGAGGGCGAAATAGTCACGGGGCTGGTCAAGCAGCTGCAGGGGGCCGTGGCCGGACTGTTCCCGACCGTACTCAACATCGGCCACACAATGGTGAACATCGTCTCCGTCCTGGTCATGGGGATCTACCTGGCGCTCTATCCGGGACTGTACCGCGAGTGGCTCATCGCACTCTTCCCGCCGGTGCACCGGGACGTAGTGCGCGACGTCGTACAGGACATGGCCTCCACGCTTCGGGCCTGGATCGCCGCGCAGGCGCTGGCCATGACGATCCTCGGGACGCTGACCGCCATCGGGCTGTACGCGTTGAGCGTGCCCTACTGGCTCACCTTCGGCCTCTTCACCGGCGTGATCGTGATCATCCCGTTCTTCGGCACGCTCATCGGCACCCTCCTCCCCGCCCTGTTCGTCCTCGGCGGGAGCGGCTTTCATGGGCTCGGCCCGGGCACGCACTTCTTCCTGGTACTCGGACTCGGGGTGTTCGTGCACATCGTCGAGGGCAACGTGGTCGTTCCGCTGATCACCGCCAAGCGTGTCGAAGTCCCTCCCGTGCTGGGCATGCTCTCCGTGCTCATCGTCGGACGACTTCTGGGTATCGGCGCCGTGATCGTCTCGGTGCCGCTGGTGGCGATCGTGATGGTGATGATCCGTCGGATCCTGATTCACCGGGTGTACGAGGGGCAGCGCTTCCAGCGCGTGCCGCGCGACCGCGTCCTGGTGGTGCGGGTCCCGGCGCCGGACGGCAACGTCATCGCGCCCAGGGAGCCGGTCGACGTGTTCGGCGAGGCCGCCCACCGGGTTGCGTAGCCCGCGGTCGTACCACTCGAGGGCCCGCGCTCTCCGGCACTCGCTCGGTTGATCGTGTCACCCACCCGCTCTAGCTTGCCGCCTGACCCACTGACGTTTGCGCAACGCGTCCCCGGATGACCGAGTTCCTCCTCTACAACACGCTCTCGCGACGTATCGAGCCCTTCGCGCCCGCGGACGGCTCCACCGTGCGCATCTACACCTGCGGCCCCACCGTCTACAATCCGGCGCACGTCGGCAACTTCCGCACGTTCCTGTTCGAGGACCTGTTGCGACGGACGCTGCGTCTCCGCGGCTGGCGGGTGCTCCAGGTCATGAACCTCACGGACGTCGACGACAAGATCATCAAGCGTGCGCACGCCGAGCACATACGAATCACGGAGGTCACGGAGCCGATCGTCGGCATCTTCCATCAGGATCGCGAGTACCTGCGCATCGAAGCGGCCGAGGTCTACCCCAAGGCCACCGAGCACATCCCGGAGATGATTGCGCTGGTGCAGCAGCTTCTGGAGCGCGGGATCGCCTACGTGGCCGATGACAAGTCCGTGTATTTCGCGATCGATCGGTTTCCCGGGTACGGGCGCCTCTCCCGGCTCGACACGCGCGAAATCCGTTCGGGAGCTCGAGTGGCGCAGGACGACTACTCGAAGGAGAACGCCCAGGATTTCGCGCTCTGGAAAGCGGCAAAGGAAGAGGATGAGGCGACCGGAGCGGCGTGGGATGCCCCGTTCGGGCGCGGGCGCCCGGGGTGGCACCTGGAGTGCTCGGCGATGGCCATGAAGTACCTCGGCAGCACGCTCGACATTCACTGCGGAGGCGTCGATCTGATTTTCCCGCATCACGAGGACGAGATCGCGCAGTCGGAAGGCGCTACCGGGCAGCCGTTTTCCCGGTTCTGGTGCCACGGCGAGTTCCTGCTGGTGGACGGGTCGAAGATGGCCAAGCGTATCGGCAACGTCTCGACGGTGAAGGACCTGCGCGAGCAGGGGGTGTCGGCAGCCGCAATCCGCCATTTCATCTTCTCCACGCACTATCGGAAGCAGATCAACCTGTCGGCCGCGGGGCTGGAAGCGTCGATGGAGGCGGTGACGCGAATCGGCGAACTCGCGTATCGACTCGGAACGGTCCAGGGCGCGACGTCGGCGCTCGGGAAGGCGGCGGATGACGCCGTGCCCCGGTTCCAGGCGGCGCTATTCGACGACCTGAATGCCCCGGAGGCGATGGCCGTTTTCTTCTCCTTCGTGCAACAGGCGAATGCCGAGCTGGACCGTTCCGGTGAAGACGGGGGGGCGCTGGCCAGGGCCCGGGAGGCGTTCTCTATAATGAATGGCGTTCTGGACATCGAGCCTCGGGCCGTTCGGTTCACCGTGGGAGCGACTGGCGTAGTGCCCGATCCATCGGACCCGGGGATCCTGAGCGAGGTCGAAAAGGACGCAGTGTTGTGGGCCGTGAGTCGATTGCGGGAGCGGGCGCGGGCTCGGCGGGAGCGCGACTTCGCGACTTCGGACGCGATCCGGGCGGAGGTGGAGGGTCGGGGCTTTCTGGTGAAGGACACACCTGCCGGGGCCGTTCTTGAGCGCTACGCCTGAGGGACGGGGTTGAGTTCAGAGGTCCTGGGGCACGCGGCGTGGGGCGACGCGGAGCCGGCGACCGGAGTCGTTTGGGAGCGGTGAAGTGGGGTTCCGGGTGTGGACGGTGTGTTCTCTCTATCCTCCGACGTCGCAATCGCTTGACACGATTTGGCAATCCGGCTATCCTACTTGGCTCGCGCAGCAGGGCTGGCTGCTGACGTAGCTCAACTGGCAGAGCACCTGATTTGTAATCAGGCGGTTGCGAGTTCGACTCTCGCCGTCAGCTCTGTGGGGCGGCGCGTCGGCGGGGCCGCAAGCCGAGCGGGTTGCGCGCAGTGCGGTGGGGTACCCAAGCGGCCAACGGGAGCAGACTGTAAATCTGCCGGCTTCACGCCTTCGAAGGTTCGAATCCTTCCCCCACCATTCGGGGCGGGCTTTCTCCCTCGTCAGGCAGCGGTGGAGCCCGGTCGGACCGACGGTCACCGGAGTCGCGGGAGTAGCTCAGTTGGTAGAGCGCGAGCCTTCCAAGCTCGATGTCGCGGGTTCGAGCCCCGTCTCCCGCTTTCTGGTATGGAGATCGGACGCCGGGGGGACGACGGCAGGTGGTGAGATGCGGGTTCTCGTTAGGGTCGCGGCGGTGCGCTGGACGCGGGTTTCCGAAGGCGGCACACTCGGAACGGGAAGTGCTCGCGTAGCTCAGTTGGTAGAGCACACCCTTGGTAAGGGTGAGGTCATCGGTTCAATCCCGATCGCGAGCTTGAGGGGTGATGGTGGACGATGAGGCGGTGGGGCGGCAGGGGGCAACGGCCGCCGGGCGGTGTTGAAACAGGAAACCGGGCATGCCACGAGACAAGATCATCCTCGCTTGCAGCGAGTGTAAGAACCGGAACTACTTCACCACCAAGAACCGTCGCACCCATCCCGAGCGCGCCGAGTGGAAGAAGTACTGCCCGCGCTGCAACAAGCATCAGGTGCACAAGGAGACGAAGTAGCCGTGACGGCGGACGCGATGCGCGCGAACTGGTTGACCCGGCTGATCACGTTCTACCACGACGTGGTCGCGGAGATGAAGAAAGTGACCTGGCCGGACTGGCCGCAGGTCCGGCAGTTGTCGGTCGGCGTGATCGCGCTCTCATTGTTCATCGGCGGCGTGATCGCACTGATGGACGTCGTCTTCCAGACGGTGCTGGTGCGGTGGATCCCCTCGCTGTTCGGGGGCTGACCGCGTGGAGCACCGCTGGTATGCGATTCAGACCACGGCCGGACATGAGAACAAGGTGCGATCGCTGATCCAGCGGCGCATCGAGCAGGACGGGCACGCACCGGAGGAGCGGCTTATTCGTCAGGCGCTGGTGCCCACGCAGGAAGTGGTGGAAGTGAAGAACGGCAAGAAGGTGACGGTCGAGCGCAAACTGTATCCCGGCTACGTGCTGGTGGACATGGCGTGGACGCAGGAATCGTCGCACGTCATCAACAGCATTCAGGGGGTCATCAAGTTTGTCGGGCAGGGGCGCGATCCCATGCCGCTTCGGGCGGACGAGGTCAACCGACTCCTCGGCATCGCCGACGAGGTGGAGCCCGAGGAGCCGACCGAAGAGATACCGTTTCTGGTGGGTCAGGCCGTCACCATTACCGAGGGTCCGTTCACCGATTTCAACGGGACCGTGGAAGAGGTGATGCCCGACAAGGGGAAGGTCCGGGTGAGCGTGAGCCTGTTCGGGCGCCCTACCAGTGTCGAACTGGACTATCTGCAGCTGAAGGGATATTGACGTCGCGTCGGGGACAACGAACTGGATTCACGTTAGGCAGGTGGGCATGACATGGACGAAGTCGAGCTGGAGCGGGCCGGGACGCGTCGAACGGGATGCGAAGGCCACCTGCTCGGCCACCGTACCGGCCCTTGCGCGGGGCAGCCGCTCAGCGGCGAGGAGCGCACCGTCGGATACCACGACGACGTGAAACAGACCGTGGGAGTCTGAACGCGGGTGACGGCCGGACGCAGTCCGCGCCGCGACGCCGCGGGACGTCAGGCAGGCTACGTGGAACCGGGGCGCCATCTGGCGGCGCCGCAGGTGCCCGCGGCTTGTCGTCGCGTTCCCGTTGGGGTCGCGGCACCGCACTGCTCCTCGCAGATCGCCCGCATGGCACGCTGAGGCGAAAACATGGCGAAAAAGGTCATAGGGTTTGTCAAGCTCCAGATTCCGGCGGGTCGCGCGAATCCGGCGCCCCCCGTGGGCACGGCATTGGGGCCGCAGGGGATCAACATCATGGCCTTCTGCAAGGAGTTCAACTCCCGCACGGCGAGCCAGGATGGTCTCATCCTCCCGGTCGAGATCACGATCTTCGCCGACAAGTCATTCACGTTCATCCTCAAGACGCCACCGGCCGCGGTGCTGATCAAGAAGGAACTCGGCCTCGAGAAAGGATCGGCGCAGCCGAATCGCGACAAGGTGGGCACGCTCACCAGCGCCCAGGTGCGCAAGATCGCCGAAGTGAAAATGCCGGACCTCAATTGCGATTCCATCGAGTCGGCGATGGCGATGGTGGCGGGAGCCGCGCGCTCGATGGGCGTCGAGGTACGGGACTGATGCGGAAACACGGCAAGCGGTACAACCAGGCGGCCTCCCGCCGCGACGAGGCGGCTGCACATCCGCCGCGGCAGGCCCTTGAGCTCATCAAGCAGACCGCATTCGCCAAATTCGACGAGACGGTCGAAGTCGCGGTGCGGCTGGGCGTCGATCCGCGGCACGCCGATCAGGTGGTGCGCGGCACGGTGGTGCTCCCGGCCGGCAGTGGCAAGGCGGTGCGGGTGCTGGTGATCGCCGTCGGCGAGAAGGCACGCGAAGCCGAGGAAGCCGGCGCGGACTACGTCGGCAACGAGTACGTCGCCAGGATCAAGGAGGGATGGCTCGACTTCGACGTGATGATTGCCACCCCCGATCAGATGGGACAGATCGGCCAGCTCGGCCGGGTGCTCGGTCCGCGCGGCCTGATGCCGAACCCGAAGGCCGGCACCGTCACCATGGATGTGGCGCGCGCCGTCCGCGAGTCGAAGGCGGGCAAGATCGAATTCCGCGTCGACAAGGCCGGGAACGTCCAGGCCGCGATCGGTAAAGTCTCGTTCGCGGTGGATGCGCTGGAGCAGAACTTCACCGCGTTCATGGATCAGATCGTGCGCGCGAAGCCGGCGGCGGCCAAGGGCGTGTATGTCAGAAACCTTTCCGTCTCCAGCACCATGGGGCCGGGCATCCGCGTCGACCTGACGCCATACCGGTAACGGAGGGGGGATGAAGCGCGAGGAGAAGGAACAACTCGTCAGCGATCTGCGCACCAGAATCACCGGTATGCAGGCACTGTACTTCACCGACTTCACGGGACTCAACGTGAAACGGATGACCGACCTGCGCCGGCGCTTCCGTCGAGCGGGCGTGGAATACGTGGTCATCAAGAACACGCTTGCGCTCCGCGCGGTCAACGAGAGCGGCCTCACCACCACGCCGCTCCGCGGACCGACCGGCGTGGTGCTGACCCGGGACGCGGTGGCTGCGGCGAAGGTCCTGTCAGACTTCGCGCGGGAAAACGAGCAGCGACCCGTGGTCAAGGGCGGATTGTTCGACGGGCAGGCGATCAGCGAAGTCCAGGTCAGGAAACTCGCGTCGATGCCGACGCGCGATCAGATGCTCGCCGACCTTGGTGCGGGTCTGCAGTCCCCGCTCTCGTCGTTCGTCGGCGCGCTGAACGGGTTGCTGACCATGTTCGCCGGTGCCGTGGAAGCGTTGCGCGTGCAGCGCGAGGGGGGAGGGGGAGGGGCGTAGGACGAAGGGTACATCGGAACACCGCGCAGACCCCGCGTCTGCCAGTGCTCCTGCAGGTGACTCGATTCCGGTTACACCACATCCAGAATGGCCTGGGAAGCGACAGGGAGACAGACAATGGCGAATGCGACGCTGAGCAAGGACGAGATCCTCGATGCCATCGGCAACATGTCGGTGTTCGAGCTCGCCGAGTTGATCGAGGCGTTCAAGACGAAGTTCAACGTCACCATCGCGGCCGCTCCGGTGGCCGCGGCCGCGCCGGCGGGTGGAGCGGCGGCGGCTCCGGCGGTTGAGGAACAGACCGAATTCGCGGTCGTACTCAAGGAAGCGGGGGCCCAGAAGATCCAGGTCATCAAGGTCGTGCGCGAGCTGACCGGCCTGGGACTCAAGGAAGCAAAGGACCTGGTGGATGGCGCGCCCAAGGAAGTACGGACCGGCGTGACGAAGGACGAGGCAACTCAAGTCAAGGGGAAGCTCGAAGCAGCCGGCGCGGTGGTCGAGCTGAAGTGACCGCAGCCGACCGGCCACGGGCTGCGGTGGTCAGGACCTGCCGCCGCGTCCGCTGCCACTCGACTGCCGTCACACTCAGCCCCATCGCGAACGTGACCAGAGCCCATCGCTCGACAACCGCAGTTCATCGACACACCGCTCCCCGGGGGCGCCCATCATCGGCGCGTCGGGGGATCGGTGCTTCACCTTACTCAAGGTGAGACATGCCTGACTCAATGAAACAAATCACGTTCTCCAAGCTCCAGGAGGGGATGGACATGCCCCACCTCCTGGACATTCAGACACGCGCATTCCAGGTGCTGCTGCAGCGGGACGCCGCCGCGCTCGACCGCGAGGACATCGGCCTCGAACGGGTGTTCAAGGAGCTGTTCCCGATCGCGGACGTGCACGAAAACTTCTCGCTGGAGTTCGTCAGCTACGCCCTCGGCGAGCCGAAGTACTCGGTGGAGGAGTGCATCGAGCGTGACATGACGTACTCGGCGCCCCTCAAAGCGACGCTGCAACTGGTCATCAACGAGGAAGTCAACGGCCAGAAGCGCCCGCGGAACATCATCCAGAAGGAAGTCTACCTGGGCGAGCTGCCCCTCCTCACCGATCTCGGCACGTTCGTGATCAACGGCGCGGAGCGGGTCATCGTGAGTCAGCTGCATCGCTCACCGGGCGTGGTGTTCGAGGAATCGACTCACCCCAACGGCCAGCGACTGATCTCGGCGCGGATCATTCCGTTCCGCGGTTCGTGGGTGGAGTTCACGGTCGACATTCACGACGTGATCTACGTTCACATCGACAAGAAGAAGAAGTTCCCGGCCACGGCGTTGCTGCGGGCGTTCGGCTGGGGATCGAACTCGGACATTCTCCGCCTCTTCTTCGCGGTCCGCGACCTGGACCTCACCAAGAAGCGCGAGAGCCGCATCGACCAGCGCGAGGTCCTCGGCGCGGTGATCGCGCAGGACATCACGCTCGCCGGCGAAGCGGTCGATCCGGAAGCGCCGAAGGCCAAGACCAAGAAGGCGCGCGCCGCGGCCGAGCGCGCCGCGGCCGACATTCTGGTCCGCGAGGGCGACGAGCTTACCGAGGAAGTCTTCAACCGGCTGATGCGGCAGGGCGTGAAGACGATCAAGGTGTTCGCCTCGTACATGCTGGTGGATCTGCGGGACGAGATCGACGCATTCGAGCGTGGCGAACGCACCCAGCCTCGCGTGTTGTCGCACGACGTGGTCGACGCCAAGACCGGCGAAGTGCTGGCCGAGGCCGGACAGGCGCTCAAGGAGACGCTTATCAAGCGCCTGCGCCGCGCCGACATGATCCGGGCACAGGTCTTCGTGCCGTCGGGGCGCGCCGAGTCGACCCTGATCAAGAACACGCTCGCGAAGGATCCGACCAACGCCAACAACTGGACCCCGCTGGAGCGCGACAAGTTCAAGCCGAAGAAGAAGGACGACTCGGAACTGACCACCGAGGAGCACCGGGAGTGGGTACGCAACCTCACGGACGCGCAGGAATCGCACGCGCTGCGGTCGATCTACGGACTGCTGCGGCCCGGTGACGCGCCCAACAAGGAAACGGCCAAGCAGGCGCTGGAGCGCCTCTTCTTTTCGCCCAAGCGCTACGACCTGGGGCGGGTGGGGCGCTACAAGATCAATCAGCGGCTGGGCCTGACCATCGATCGGGCAATGACGGTCCTCACCAAGGACGACTTCGTCGCTATTCTGCGCTACCTGGTGGAGCTGCACGAGGGACGCGGCCACGTGGACGACATCGACCACCTGGGGAATCGCCGCATCCGGTCGGTTGGGGAGCTGATCGCCAACCAGTTCTCGGTCGGGCTGTCGCGGATGGCGCGCCTGGTCAAGGAGCGCATGTCGATCAACAACGACCCCGAGAAGATTTCGCTCGACGATCTGGTGAACGCGCGCACGGTGTCGGCGGTGATCCAGGCCTTCTTCGGTTCGTCACAGCTCAGCCAGTTCATGGATCAGACGAATCCGCTGGCGGAGCTCACCCACAAGCGACGGCTGTCGGCGCTCGGGCCGGGGGGTCTGACGCGCGAGCGGGCCGGCTTCGAGGTGCGCGACGTGCACTACTCGCAGTACGGCCGCATGTGTCCCATCGAGACGCCGGAAGGGCCGAACATCGGGCTGATCACGTCGCTGGCGTGCTACGCGCGCGTGAACGATCTGGGGTTCGTCGAGACGCCGTATCGAGTGGTGCACAACGGCAAGGTGACGAGCGAGATCGCCTGGCTGGACGCGAACCGCGAGGAAGACGTCACCATTGCGCAGGCCAACGCGCGGCTCAACCCGGACGGCAGCTTCGTGGACGATCTGGTGCTGAGCCGGCAGCGATCGGATTACCCGCTGCTGCCTCCGGACCGCATCGATTTCATGGACGTGGCGCCGGAACAGCTGGTGTCGATCGCTGCGGCGCTGATTCCGTTCCTCGAGCATGACGACGCCAACCGGGCGCTGATGGGGTCGAACATGCAGCGTCAGGCGGTGCCGCTCCTGTCGCCGCAGACGCCGCTGGTCGGCACCGGCCTGGAGGAGAAAGTGGCGCGCGACTCGGGCGCCTGCGTCATCTCGCGACGCTCCGGGATCGCGACCCGGGTCACGGCCGACGAGATCATCGTCGACGCCGGGCCGGTGGAGCGTCATCGCAAGGACGATGACCGGCCGCTGGCGCGGCTCACCCAGCAGGACCGGTACCGTCTCAAGAAGTACTGGCGGACCAACCAGGACACCGCCATCAACCAGCGTCCGATCGTGCGGCCCGGACAGCGGGTCAAGGCGGGCGACGCACTGGCGGACGGGGCCGGCACCGAGGAGGGCCAGCTGGCGTTAGGCGCCAACGTGCTGGTGGCGTTCATGCCCTGGTACGGGCACAACTTCGAAGACGCCATCGTGCTCTCCGAGCGGCTGGTGAAGGACGACGTCTACTCGTCGATCCACATCCAGGAGCTCGAGCTGCACGTGCGCGACACCAAGCGCGGTCAGGAGGAGATCACGCGCGAGATCCCGAACGTGGCCGAGGAGTCGCTGGTGGACCTCGACGAGCGGGGCATCGTCCGCATCGGCGCGCACGTGAAACCCGGCGACATCCTGGTCGGCAAGATCACCCCCAAGGGCGAAACCGAACTCTCGCCCGAGGAGAAGCTGCTCACCGCGATCTTCGGCGAGAAAGCGAAGGACGTCAAGGATTCGTCGCTCAAGGTGCCGCCGGGCATGGAAGGGGTGGTCATCGACGTGAAGATCTTCTCCCGCATCGAAGACCAGGTGGTGGAGAAGGACCGGGGCGAGCGAATCGGCGACGTGCGCCGTCTGGAGGGCGAAGAAAAGGTGCGCGTCAACGAAGTGCGCGACGAGGAACTGCGCGCGCTGCTCGAGGGCGAGACGGTCGCCCTGGCGCTCAAGGCCGGCACGGTGGAGGAAGCCCTCCCCGCGGGCACGGCTCTTTCGCGCGACGTGCTCGCCGAAGCGCGCTTTGCGCAGATCGACCTCAAGACATTCCGCGTGGAGAGCAAGAAGGCAAACGAGCGCGTCCGGGTCATCATCGACGCTGCCAACGAGGCCAAGGCCAGAATCGAGGAGAAGGCCGAGGAGCGCATCGACCGGATCCTGCAGCCCGATGAATTGCCACCCGGCGTGATCCAGCTGGTAAAGGTCTACCTTGCCGAGAAGCGCAAGATTTCGGTGGGCGACAAGATGGCCGGCCGCCATGGCAACAAGGGCATCGTGGCGCGAATCGTCCCGGAGGAGGACATGCCGTTCCTCCCCGACGGACGACCGGTCGACATCGTACTGAACCCGCTGGGCGTGCCGAGCCGCATGAACGTGGGCCAGATCCTCGAGACGCACCTCGGGTGGTGCGCCAAGATTCTCGGCTTCTACGCGAAGACGCCCACGTTCTCCGGTGCCAACGAACGCGAGATCGGCCTGCTCCTCAAGCTCGCCGGCCTCACCTGGGCGCGCGATACGCTCACCCTGCACAACGCGCCGCTGGTGCTGAGCGACGGCGACAAGGCGGCGATCCGGGCCGACATTGCACCGGAAGGCGCGCACGGCGAGCGGGTGTACCTGCTGGACGATGCCCGATTGCACGATCTGGGCGGGCGGTCGATGTCGCAGGAGACGCGCGACGTCTTCCACCGGGTGCGGGAGTTCCTGTCGCAGGCGGCCACCGAGCTGGCCGACCGCGAGATCAAGGAACAGGAGCACCAGATGGCGCTCCACGCCCGGAACGCTGACGACGAGAATGCCACGCCGCAGCAGCGCGCCGAAGCGAAAGCCACCCTGCGACAGATCGAGAAGCGGTCCGGGCGCCCGGCCGCCGACGTGCTTGGCGACCTCGAACTGCCGGCGCTGGCGGGGATGCTGGGGCCGAAGTCCGAGGCCGACGTCGATGGCGCGGCGCACGAGCTGATGCGGCTGGCGGGGATCACCCCCGGCGGCAAGATGCAGCTGCGGGACGGCCGGAGCGGGGAGGCGTTCAGTTTCCCGATCGCGGTGGGTGAGATCTACATGCTCAAACTGTCGCACCTGGTGGACGACAAGATTCACGCACGCAGCATCGGCCCCTACTCGCTGGTGACGCAGCAGCCCCTGGCCGGCAAGGCGCAGTTCGGCGGCCAGCGGTTCGGCGAGATGGAGGTCTGGGCACTCGAGGCGTACGGCGCCGCCAACACCCTGCAGGAGATTCTGACCGTGAAGTCGGACGATGTGAACGGCCGCAGCCGGGTGTACGAGGCGATCGTGAAGGGACAGAACCTGCCCGAACCGGGCATCCCCGAGTCCTTCAACGTGCTGGTGAAGGAACTCCAGGCGTTAGGCATATACGTGAAAATGGGCGCCAACGAAGGCAACGGTCTGGGTCGCGGCAACAGCCACGGCCGCGACGGTGAGGAGTAGCCGATGATCGATTTCCGGAGTGCGCGCGAAGCGCGTGCGTCATCGTTCGATTTCATCCAGGTGCGGATCGCCTCGCCCGAGGAGATCCGCGGCCCGAAGGACGCCAAGGAGCGGGAACGCCTCGAGATGCAGGGGCTCCGCTCGTGGTGGTCGTGGGGCGAGGTCACCAAACCCGAGACGATCAACTATCGCTCGTTCAAGCCCGAGAAGGACGGGCTGTTCTGCGAGCGCATCTTCGGGCCGGTGAAGGACTGGGAGTGCCATTGCGGCAAGTACAAGCGGATCCGCTATCGCGGCGTGATCTGCGACCGGTGCGGCGTCGAGGTGACGTTGTCCAAGGTCCGCCGCGAGCGCATGGGCCACATCGAACTGGCCGTGCCGGTGGCGCACATCTGGTTCTTCAAGACCCTGCCGAGTCCGATGGGCAACCTCCTCGACCTCACGCTGCGTGATCTCGAGAAGGTCATCTACTACTCGAACTATGTCGTCATCGAGCCCGGCCAGCAGGAAGTGCGGGTGAACCAGTTGCTCGACGAAGACGACTTCCTGGCGCTCAAGCAGAAGGCGAAGGACGAGGGCGACGCGGTCTTCCACGCCGACATCGGCGCCCCCGCGGTCCGCGACCTCCTCCGCCGTCTGGACGTGGACCGGCTGTCCGAGGAACTGCGCGCCGCCGTGGTGACCGAGTCGTCGCAGCATCGCAAGAAGCAGATGCTCAAGCGGCTCAAGATCATCGACGCGTTCCGCAACTCGGGCGACAGCGGCGACGTACGCAACCGTCCCGAGTGGATGGTGCTGGACGTGATTCCCGTGATCCCACCGGATCTGCGGCCGCTTGTGCCGCTCGACGGCGGACGGTTCGCCACGTCGGATCTCAACGATCTGTACCGGCGGGTCATCAACCGCAACAACCGCCTGCAGAAGCTCATCCTGCACCGGGCGCCGGAAGTCATCCTGCGCAACGAGAAGCGGATGCTCCAGGAAGCGGTCGACGCGCTGTTCGACAACGGCCGCCGGTCCAAGGCCATTCGCGGTCGTGGCAAGCGCCCGCTCAAGTCGCTCTCCGACATGCTCAAGGGGAAGCAGGGGCGCTTCCGCCAGAACCTCCTGGGCAAGCGAGTGGACTACTCGGGGCGTTCGGTGATCGTCGTCGGCCCGGAGCTCAAGCTCCACCAGTGCGGCCTGCCCAAGCTGATGGCTCTCGAGCTGTTCAAGCCGTTCATCATTCACAAGCTGGTGGAAAAGGGCATCGCCGAGACGGTGAAGCGCGCCAAGAAAATCGTCGAGCGCGAATCCCCCGAGGTCTACGAGATCCTCGAGGAGATCATCCGCGACCATCCGGTGCTCCTGAATCGCGCGCCCACGCTGCACCGGCTGGGTATTCAGGCGTTCGAGCCGGTACTGGTCGAGGGCAAGGCCATCCGCATCCATCCGCTGGTGTGTGCGGCGTTCAATGCCGACTTCGACGGCGACCAGATGGCGGTGCACGTGCCGCTCTCGTTCGAGTCGCAGCTGGAGTCGCGGCTGCTGATGATCTCGTCCAACAACATTCTGAAACCGTCGGACGGGCGTCCGGTCGCCGAGCCGTCGCAGGACATCGTCCTGGGGTGCTACTTCGCGACCAAGGCGCCGGTCGATTTCGACAAGACAGCCAGGGATCCCAAGGCCCTGGCGGCGCTGAAATCGTTCACCACGCCCTCCGAAGTGGAGATGGCGCTGTCCCTGGGCCGGGTGACCTACCACACGCCGGTACGATATGCCATCGGCCGCAACGGCGACGCGCGCTGGGTGGTGACCACCGCGGGACGCGTACTGTTCAACGCCATCGTCCCGACGGAGATAGAGTACCAGAATCGCGACATGAAGAAGAAGGCGCTCGGCGAGCTGGTCTTCGAAACGTATCGGCAGTGCGGTCTGGCCAAGACGGTCGAGTTCCTGGACCGACTCAAGGACTTCGGGTTCTTCTACGCCACGCGCGGCGGGATCTCGATCGGCGTGGAGGACCTGGTGATCCCCCCTGAGAAGGAGACGCTGCTGGGCGAGGCCGAGGAGCGGGTGGAACGGTTCCAGCGCGCGTACCAGACGGGCAACATCACGAACGGCGAGCGCTACAACAAAGTCATCGACACCTGGACGCACGCCAATTCGGACGTGGCCGACGCGATGGTGAAGACGATGCGCGAGGCCAATCGGGGCTTCAACCCGGTATTCATGATGTTCGATTCCGGATCGCGCGGCAGCCGCGATCAGATCCGCCAGCTGGCCGGCATGCGCGGCCTGATGGCGAAGCCGCAGAAGAAGCTTACCGGCGGCATCGGCGAGATCATCGAGAGCCCGATCAAGTCGAACTTCCGGGAAGGGCTGTCGGTGCTGGAGTACTTCATTTCGACACACGGCGCACGCAAGGGATTGGCCGATACCGCCTTGAAGACCGCCGATGCCGGTTACCTCACGCGTCGACTGGTGGACGTGGCGCAGGATGTCACGATCACCGAGGAGGATTGCGGCACGATCCAGGGGCTGGACATCTCGGCGCTGAAGGAGGGCGAGGATATCATCGAGCCCCTCTCGGAGCGGATCGTGGGGTGCGTGGCGGCGGAGGACGTGATCGATCCGCATGCGCGGGACGAGGTCGGTCGCGCGCTCATCCTGGCCGAGGCGGGCCAGCTGATCGACGAGGACATGGCGCGCGCCATCGAGGAGGCGGGGATCGAAGCGGTACGGATCCGCTCGGTGCTCACCTGTGAGGCAACGCGCGGGCTGTGCCGGATGTGCTACGGACGCAACCTGGCGACCATGGCCATGGTTGATCTGGGCGAGGCGGTGGGGATCATCGCGGCCCAGTCGATCGGCGAGCCCGGTACCCAGCTCACACTGCGTACCTTCCACATCGGCGGGACGGCAGCCCGGATCGCCGAGCAGACGGTGCGCAAGACGAAGGTCCCCGGCATCATCGAGTTCGGTGACCGCCTGGTAACGGTGCAGAACCCCGATGGCCATCGCATCGTGACGTCGTACGAGGGCGAGCTGACGATCCGCTCGTCGGGCGACCACACCGCTACCGTGGGAGCGCGACTGGCCGTCCCGTTAGGCGCGGCGCTGCTCGTCAAGGACGGCGAGGAAGTCAAAAAGGATCAGGCGATCTTCACCTGGGACCCGTATACCAATCCGATCATCTCGGACGTGGAGGGCGCCATCCGGTTCGTCGACATCGTGGAGGACGAGACGATTTCCGAGGAACTGGATGAACTGACCGGCCTGCGCCAGCGCGTGATCACCGAGGATCGCGAAAAGCGGCTCCATCCGCACATCGAGATCTGGCAGTCGAAGGGCGGGAAGGAGAAGAAAGTGCGCGACTTCGTCATCCCGGTGGGAGCCCAGCTGGTGGTGGATGACGGCCAGACGATCCATGCCGGAGAGACCATCGCCAAGATCTCGCGCGAGGCGTACAAGACGCGCGACATCACGGGCGGTCTGCCGCGCGTCGCCGAGCTGTTCGAGGCACGCCGGCCGAAGGACCCGGCCACCATCTCCGAAATCGACGGCATCGTCCGATTCGGTGACATCAAGCGCGGGAAGCGCGAGATCTTCGTGCACCCCGGCAAGTCCCTGGACGGGCAGTGGGCGGTGGACGACGCGCAGGAAGCCCAGGTGTACGAGGTCCCGGCGGGCAAGCACCTCCGGGTGCACGAGGGCGACCGGGTGCGGGCAGGCGACCGGCTCACCGAGGGGCCCGTGAATCCGCACGACATTCTGCGGATCAAGGGACCGCGCGCCGTGCAGGAGTATCTGCTGAACGAAGTGCAGGAGGTGTACCGGCTGCAGGGCGTAAAGATCAACGACAAGCACATCGGCGTGATCGTCAAGCAGATGTTGCAGAAGGTCCGGGTGGTGGAGTCGGCTGACACCGACTTCCTCGAAGGCGAGCACGTGGACCGGCAGGGCTTCCGGGAACAGAACGAGCGGGCGAAGAAGAAGAAGCTCAAGCCGGCCACCGCCGAGCCGCTGCTTCTGGGTATCACGAAAGCGAGCCTGACCACGCAGTCGTTCATCTCGGCCGCGTCGTTCCAGGAGACGACGCGGGTTCTGACCGACGCTGCCATTCGTGGCGCGAAAGACGACCTGCTCGGACTCAAGGAGAACATCATCATCGGCCATCTCATTCCGGCCGGCACCGGGCAGTATCGGTACCAGGAGGTGGAGATCGAGGGGGAGGAGCTTCCTCGCCCCGAGGAACTTCCCGGGATCGAGACACCGCTGCCCGGGATCTTCTCGTCGAGTTTCGCCGAGAGCGGATTCGCGCTGGGTCCGGGGGGAGAATAGTGCGGACGCGGGACAGCGGTGAGCGCAGGGGCGTCGCGCGGCACGCGAAGCCCCTCGCGCTTGCCTTGACTGCCGCCATGGGGCGCGTCTATGATACAAGTCTCCTGCGCCCCGGCTCCGGGGCGTGTTTGTCGTCCAATCCCGACTGAATGCCGACCATCAGCCAGCTCGTGCGGCGGGGGCGCCGCGACGTGGGCCGAAAGGGCAAGACGCCCGCGTTGCGCCAGAATCCGTTTCGCCGAGGTGTGTGCACGCGTGTCTATACCACCACGCCCAAGAAGCCGAACTCGGCGCTCCGCAAGGTCGCCAAGGTGCGCCTAACGAACGGGTTCGAGGTGATTGCCTACATTCCCGGTGAAGGACACAATCTGCAGGAACACTCCATCGTGCTGGTGCGCGGTGGCCGGGTGAAGGACCTTCCCGGCGTCCGTTATCACATTGTGCGCGGCACGCTCGACGCCGCCGGCGTGACGGGACGCAATCGCAGCCGCTCCAAATACGGTACCAAGCGGCCCAAGCCCGCCACCGGAGGAAAGAAGTGAGTCGACGGAAAAAGGGGATCAAGCGCCCGGTGCTCGCCGACGCGCGCTACGACAGCCAGACCGTCTCGAAGTTCATCAACTGCCTCATGTACGAGGGAAAGAAGTCGGTCGCCGAGCGGATTTTTTACGGCGCCATGGACCTCGTTGAATCGCGCACCAGTCAACCGGGTGTCAACGTCTTCAAGCAGGCGCTGTCCAATCTCAAACCCGTGGTCGAGGTGAAGAGCCGTCGCGTCGGCGGCGCCACCTACCAGGTACCGGTCGAGGTGCGCCCGGAGCGCCGCACCGCGCTCGGCATGCGCTGGCTGATTCTCTATTCCCGCGATCGGAACGAGAAGTCAATGGCCGAGAAGCTCGCAGCTGAAGTCATCGCCGCGTCGAAGGGTGAGGGGAACGCGATCAAGAAGAAGGAAGACACTCACCGGATGGCGGAAGCCAACAAGGCGTTCGCGCACTATCGCTGGTAACGCGCGGCGGCGTGACTCCTCGGCCGTGCCGGGCGTCGAAGTACTCGGGCAGTCTGCACCTCGCGTGCACGTAGGGGTTGTCAGCGTCCTGGAGGAGTGCAGTAGCCCTCCCGGATCGCCGGCGGCAGGGACAGCGTCAGGAGCGCGGGCCACAGCCATGACCGAATCCGATTTTGCCCTACCCGTTCCGAGCCCGTCGGTCGTGTTCAAACAACTCGACGAGGGCGGCGTGCTGCTGTCCACCGACGACGAAGTGTATTTCGGCGTGAATCGCGTTGGCGCCCGGATCTGGTCCCTGCTGCCGCCGAATTCCAGGACCTTCAGCGAGATGATCGCGGTGCTGGCCCGCGAGTTCGCCAACGTGAGTATCGAACGCATTCGCCGCGACACGATCGAATTCCTGCGTGAGCTGGTGGCCGCGGGGCTGGCCACATCGGCGGCCGGCGAGACGCCAGTCGAGGGGCCGGGCCATTCTTCATCGCCTGCGGACGCTCCGTAGGCTCCCGCCACGGGCACAGGGCGACCTGGTCCGCGCGCAACTCGCGCTGGTGGAAGCCCGACTTACGCTGAGATTCAGGAAACGCGGTACGCTGCTTTCGGCGGTCCCGACGCCCGATGGGATGTCGGCTGCCACGTTGCCGGAGCGCGTTGACCGGGCGCGCGAGCTCGCCATCGCCGTGCGCCGCGTGGCGGAGCACGGCCTGGTCCGTGGGTCATGCCTGGCGCGGGCGCTTGCCACACGCATGCTCCTTGACCGCGCCCACCTGCAGGGGGCACAGGTGCGAGTGGGCGTCCAGATGCGGGACGGCGCCTTGAAAGCACATGCATGGGTGGAGTACGCCGGCGCGAAGCTGATCGACTCGGAGTCGGAGGTAACCGACCTGCGCGAAGTGGACGGCTTGAACGTTTTCGAGAGAATGTGACCGCACTGGCCGCTGCATTCGGGCCGCTCGCCCATGACAACCCGACGGCCGTAGCCGCCATGCTGGGCGGGACGTTCGCATCCGGGGACGGGTCGATCGAATTCTGGAGCGATGACTCATCGGTGGTCGCAGGGGGGCGCCACCCATGGGAAGCCGAACTCAGTGGCTGGACGGGACCCGTCGTCTACGAAACGGAGAGCCACGTCATAGCCGCTGATGCCAGTCTGTACTATCTCGCCGACTTGCGTCGCCGCTTGTCCGACCGTGGGGCGCTGCCCAGCCGTTCGGCGTCGGCGGAACTGGTGGCCGCGGCAGTTCGCGTGTGGGGCACCGACGTCGCGCGCCATCTCGAGGGTGACTACGCCCTCATCGTCTTCGACAAGAGGTCTTGGCGGCTGCTGCTGGTGCGTGAGTTCGGCGGGCGACGCTCGCTGAACTACGCGGTGGCGGACGACGGCACGGTGGTGGTGGCCTCGACCGCAAGCGCGGTGGCAGACTTTCCGGGTGTCCCGTCGGATTACGACCTGGACATGATCGCGACCTCAGCCGCGGGGCTGGCGCTGCCCGGAGATCGAACAGCATTCGGGGCGGTGCGGGTAGTGCCTCCCGGAGGCACGGTCTGCATCGAGCGCGGAGGGCGGCCGTACCTCCTCCATCAGTGGGCACCCACGGAGTTCTCCGACAGCGGAAACAGCAGCTCGCTCGACCAGGGCGCCGTGGAACTGCGCGGCCTGCTGGAGGACGCGATGGTAGCACGGCTTCCCAGACAGGGGAGGGGAGTGGTCTGGATGAGCGGCGGCTGGGATTCCCCTGCCCTGTTCGCTTCGGCACGGAGCGCGATGTCAGCGCGGGGTGCACCGCCGGTGGAAGTGTTACCGGTTTCGCTTTCGTATCCGCCCGGCGACCGGGGCCGCGAGGACGAGCTTATTACGGCGATCGCTGCTCATTGGCGAGTGCCCGTGAGCTGGCTATCCGTAGATGATATTCCTCTCCTGGACCCGCTCGACGCGATGGCATGGCGGCGCGACGACCCGATGGCGCACCCATTCGAGGCGGTGCAGCGGCGGTTGGCTCAGGTGACCCGGTCGCTCGGCGCGCGTGTGGCCTTCGACGGAAACGGGGGAGATTTCCTCTTCATGGCATCCAGCGCCGTGCTTGCCGACCACCTGCGTCGGGGTGAGGTCTCGCGCCTGGTTGCCGCCTGGCGGCAGTGGGGCCGAAACGACGTACGCGACTTCCTGCGCGCATGCATCCTTCCCTTGCTCGCGCCGGACACAATCGATTGGATCGGCGCTGTCCGTGGACGGCCGCTTCACGGATTCTGGGATTTCACCGCGCCCGATTGGTTGCGTCTCACGGCGGGCCTCTCGCGCGCCCTGCGGCCGCCGGTGAGCGCTCGACTGGCCGGGGAGGGCGCCGCCGCGTTCGAGGCGCGGTATCTGCTCACGAACCCACTGCTCTGGCGATTGGCGTCGGCGACTCACGCTTTCGCCTGGGACGAGGGAGTGGAGCTTCGCTCGCCATTCCTGGATCGGCGGATCGTCGAATTCGCCGCACGGAGGCCCATTGAGGAGCGGAACCGGAACGACGAGATCAAGGTGCTTCTCCGCCACGCCATGCGGGGGCTACTCCCGGACTCGGTGCTTGCGCCGCGCCCCTCCAAGACCGGGGCGCCCGTGGACTACGTCCAGCGCAGCCTGCTCAAGGCGCTTCCGTCCCGAATCGAGACCACATTCCGCGTCGGCGGGTCAGCGGTTCTCATCAGAATGGGCCTCGTGGACGTAGGTCTGCTCCGTCGGGCATCGGCAGTATATGCCGAGCAGGGCGGGCACCTGCTGGGATCGCGACTTTTGATGACCTTGCTGACCGAGAGATGGCTTGCGGACCGGGAGCGGCGGGCCTAGCTTGGAGGCCCCAAGCGTGGGTGCAGACATGGCGGCAGGTAGACCACGACTGGTATGAGACTTGCTACTACCTAGGGATATCTTAATTCTCTGGAGGCGAGGATGTACGAGACACCCCAGCTACAGCGGTTCGGCAGCTTTCGCGAACTGACTCTGTCCATTCCTGGAAAGACCGTTTTGTTTGCGGCGGACTTGGTGTACCCCGGACAGGGATATGACAAGGGGATGCCTCCCCGTTCCTGAGTCGAAGGCGTGCGACGTCGGAAGCACTCTTGTAACGCGACCGACGGCTTTGGCCTGATCTGCTGATCTCGACGCGTCATAGGTCTATCTGAAGGGCGTAGCCCGCTTCATCGGTGTGCCGCTTCCGCTTCTGCTATTGCAGAGCGGATGCGGCATTTTCGTTGCGGGGGCGCCGCACCGTAACCAGCGATGCCCTAAGCGGCGCGGGTCCGACGGGAAGCATCGAACCCCCCATTCGGAGCTGCAGCCGAGGCGGTGCTTGCGTGAAAATCGGGCTCGTCTGGCGTCGGCTTTGCATTGCCTGACCAAGTGATGATCGACAACTGCCGCCCCCTCTGATCGACCGGCCGTGCCTACCTATTCTGTTTTTGGACTCCTCCTCCGATCAGAGGTTGACCTCGCTGACGCGGAGCCAGTCGAGGAGGGTCGATTCGATTGCGTCCTCGAGCGAAGAGCCGAGCCCGCACCAGCGGTGGTTCAGCAGAAACTCGGCGAGGAACTCGTCACGACGGACGTGATGGTCCGATCGTACGAAACGCGCTCCGGCTACCGTCTCACCTACGACGACACCGGGACATTTGATCTTTCGTCCGATGGGACCCGGATTACCTGGTGGAGCGGGGGCGTGCAACCCAGCGACGCGGTCCTCACCGACATCCTCGGGCGGGTGCTTGCCTTCACGCTCCACGCGCGCGGTGTTCTCACGCTGCATGCGTCGGCAGTGGATCTGGACGGCCAGGGAATCGCGTTTCTGGCACCGAAGTTCTTCGGGAAGTCGACCTTGGCGGCGGCCCTTGTGCGGTCGGGAGCGCGTCTCATCACCGACGACACTCTGAGCGTAGATCCGGGGGATCCCCCATTGCTCCGCGCCGGCGTACAGAGCATCCGCCTGCGCGAGGATTCGGCGACGACGGTGGCGCTGCCCTTCCATGACCCCCGACTCGGCGGGAAGATGGCGTACCGGCCGGGGGCGGTTTCGTCGGTTGGCCTGGAGCGCACCCCGTTGCAGGCGGCCTACCGACTTGCGCCAGCGCCGGTAGACCCGCGGACGCCTGCCGCGACGCGAACGCGTTGCTCCATCACCGAGAGCGCGCTAACGTTTGTTGGTTATCGGAAGCTGGGCTCGCTGCTGGACGGGCGTGCTGCCGCACGGTCTTTCGAGATAGCGGCGGCACTGGCGGACACGGTTCCGGTGTACGACCTGAGCATCACTCGCGAGCTTGATCGGTTGGAGGAAGTCGTGACATTGATCAGGGAATGGCACGCCGCGGCGCCCGCCAAGCGTGATGTCCTGGCGGAGTCACGTGTTGCCAAGGGCTGAGGTATGCTGCCCCTCCTCGCTGCAATCGAGAGCGCGCCCATGAATGCAACCTCTCGTCTGCTCCTGGCCTCCGCGGGTCCCAACGGCGTGCGCGCCATGCAGGCCGAGATGGAGCAGGGGTCTATCGACTGGGACCTGCTGATCGCGCTGGCGGTGCGGGAGGGGGCCGCCGGAGTGATATGGCGTCAGCTGCGGTCCATTTCAACGCCGGCGGTTCCCGACAGCCAGCGGATCCGCCTGGCACGCCTCGCGACGATCTCCGAGTTTCGTGCGGCTCTGCTCGGTGACCGCCTCGAAACGACGCTGCGCGAGTTCGACCGTGCCCGAGTACCGGTGATTCTCCTCAAGGGCGCCGCGCTCGCGAAGACGGTCTATGCGTCGTTCACGGACCGGCCGATGATGGACCTGGATCTGCTGGTGGCGCCCGAGGACATGGAGGGCGCGTTTGAAGCGGCATGTCGAGCTGGGTGGGTCGAGTCAGAGGGCGACTATCCCCGGCGGCGCTATAAGGGGCATCAGCATGGCCCACCCCTGCTGGACAGCGAAGGGACTGGGGTGCGGCTGGAGCTGCATACGGATCTTTTCGTGCCGGGTCACCGGTTTGGCCTTTCCCGGAGCGAGATCCTGCAGGATGCGCGGCGCCTGGAGAGTGTCCCCGGTTCGGTCTTCGTACCGTCAACCACCCACTCTCTGCTGCACACGTGTGTGCACTTCGCCTGGTCGCACATGATGCGCTTCGGCGCCTGGCGCGCGGTGAGGGATGTCAGTGTTTTGACGAATGCGGGCGCGACGGACTGGGATCTGATCGTGCGCGAGGCGGTCGCGCATCATGCAGCCAGCTGCTGCTACTGGACCTTTCATGTTGCGCACGCACGCGGGGGGCTCGACGTGCCCTCCTGGGTGGAGGCGGCGTTGAGACCCTATCGCAGCGAGTACCTGCTTGGTCCGCTGTCACGCCATCTCGAGTTGCAGTTGTTGCCGTCGGACGCGTTCTGTCCCTCGCACCAGCTGAGCGCCGTGCTCTGGAGCGCCGCCATCCGGCCACGTCGAAGCGGCCACGGTGCTATTCGGCCATGGCACGCGCCGAAGGAGATTGTTACCGCTGGCGTGGCGCCGAGCCTGATGAAGCGCATGGCCGGACACGCGCGTCGGAGTGTGGCGTGGCGCCGCTACCTTCATGAGGTGCTCTTCGCGCGGCCAAGTGCCGGCTAGGCAGTCCGCGCGGGGGCCGGCTGCCAGCGGGTAGGTGAAAGAGCGGCGGGGGGCATTCGCCATCGATTTGCGGTGCAGGGTCCCGCGATTGGTGCCAGTCGATGGCAATGGCTCTCCCCGTTGCCCACTACCGCGCGTAACGGCACTGGTACCGTTACCAGGGCCTGCGTAACGGTCTTGTCCGAACCGGACATGACCCCGCGTAACGGTAGTGGCTCGGTGAGCCACCGCCCGCGTAACCGAAGCGTTGACTTCCCCTTGCCGCCCGTGCAAATTAAGCGGCTACCGTAGACCGTCTTGCGATCAGGACTGGTCATCGGAAGCACCGTGAACGTCGACGAACTGCGCGTCGACTCCCATGGGCTCGCGACGGTCGCGAGGGCTTCTCGAAGGGCCGGGGTAGCGCGAGATCGCGTGATCCCCCCCGAAAAGCGACGCAGGACAATTTATCGTCGAGGTCGCTCACTCGGCGCGCCGTGGGTCCCCATCCGCTTTAGCGGGTGCACCCGGCGAGGGCGGATGGACACCGGCTCCTGCCAAAAGGAGCGCCTGGTCCACCCGCGTTTTTCGTGGCGGCGCCACGCGGCGTCGATGCGAGAATGTCCGAAGCGGCGGTGGATGCGGAGCCCGTCGCTGGCGGTCGGACCCCAATTGAGCGAACGCCGCAGTCGCCACGGGATCGCGGACGGACAATTGACAGCTGCACTCGCGGCGCGGGCCCGTGGGACGCCACGCTCCGACCACATCGGCACCGATCCGGCTCGCGGCGCCTGACGGCGACGTTCCGGCGCACGACTCAACCAGACTCATGCCACGTACAACACCGCTCGACCTGTATCGCAACATCGGCATCATGGCGCACATCGATGCCGGGAAGACGACTACGACCGAGCGCATTCTCTACTACACGGGCAAGTCGTACAAGATGGGGGAGGTCCATGACGGTGCCGCCACCATGGACTGGATGGAGCAGGAACAGGAGCGGGGCATCACCATCACGTCTGCGGCCACGACCTGCTTCTGGCGGCGGCATGGAACCGGTACTGAAAACGAAGCCGTCCGGAGTACCGCATCAACATCATCCACACGCCGGGTCACGTCGACTTCACGGTCGAAGTGGAGCGGTCGCTGCGGGTGCTGGACGGTGCGGTGGCGTTGCTCGATTCGGTGGCCGGGGTGG
>CAWAGQ010000002.1:0-244240 GCA_963781585.1 uncultured Gemmatimonadaceae bacterium | reverse complement strand
CCGGCGGGCGCCGACGTACCTGACGACGCTCGTGTAGCCCAGGAGGACACCGGGCGGGACCGTCATGTCCAGTAGCCCTGCCCGCTCGTTACTTCGACGGGTTTCACCGCGCTCCGTAGACGCGTTGCTCTGCAATAATGCGTTTCAGCTCATCATTCGCAGCCACGGAACCTCTCGCGTGCACCTAACGACCCGCGCTTTCTGCTGCGAGGCCAGGTGAGGTCTCCGCAGTCCTTGAATAATCATGCATCGCGGCGGCCGAACCGTTCTGGCCCCGACGGCAGCAAGCGCGGATTAGACCGCTCAGGGGGTGCAGATGCCGGAGCGAAGGCGAAAGAAACGGGCGGCGTTATTACATAAGATGTCCGACTTCTGCTCGGCGGTCAGGAACTCCGCCTCAAGAATGATGTCGATGCCCAGACCCTGCAGATTCGCGAAGTCCGAACCGAACATGACACGCTTGCCGAAGCCAGATTCTACCAAACCGCGCAAGTAACTGAGATATGCGGGCTTTGGCATGACCACGTCGTACTGGAGAACGCCGACATCGACATACACGTTAGGATGGGCGTAGAGGAGCGCCAACATCGACTCCAGGCGCGGCCACCCCGCGTGCATGACGTTCACCCGGAGACGCTTGTGTCGGAGCAACACCTCCTCCAGGAGCAGCGGGTCACCGGCGGCAATGCGAAAGTCAGGTGACTTGTAGGGGACGGGGCTCACCTCATATGCAGCGGCCGGCGGTCCTGGTCCCATGTGGATGGCGACCGGCACGTCGAACTCTTCCGCAAGACGCCAATACGGTTCCAGACGAGAGTCGTTCGGAGTCATGCCAACGTACTCAGGCAAAAGCTCCCCCAGAACCCGAAGGTGCCCAGCTCGCAACTCGGCGCGCAGCCAGGTGGTGTCGGGAAAATCTGCCCCGTTATCGAAACAGGCGAGCCCGGTGTTGGGCATTCGCCCTCCTTCGCATGGAAAGAGCAAGCCAAGGTAGAAGCGACCCGTGTCGGCCCCGGCCCACGTCCGCAGATCAGATTGGAGTAAGGAAACGACGGCGAACCGGACATTCAACGAATCGTGCGCAGCGACTACGCTGCGTGGTGGCTGCCCCGAGTGAACGTGCACGTCGATCACGGGAGGCCGTTGTGCCTGCGTGGGCTCGGCCGGTGCGTGCAGCAGAACGGCGGCACTGAGAGCCATCAGACGCTTCATCGTTCCTCCGAACGTCACCGACTTGAGCGGTCTAACGAAGCTGTAGAAAAACCCACCCTGCATCTCGCGATAGCGGGAACTCGCTAGGCACTCACGGGTCACAGGTGCATCGAATTTGTCGCGCCTGCGCTTCCGCGTCGAGGACCCCATGGCCCGCTACAAGTACATCGATACCAACCCGCGCTTCTTGGCCGTGGATCTGGCGCGGCAGCTGTTGCCCGGCACCTTCGAGCACGCGCTGAACCACCTGCTGGATCACGCGATCGATCTGTCGTCGTTCGATGCGCGCTTTCGTAACGACGCCACGGGGGCCGCGGCGTATCCGCCGGCGCTGCTCCTGAAGGTAGTGCTCTTCGCGTACTCGCAGGGGATCGTCAGCAGTCGCGGGATCGAGCGGGCCTGCGAGGAACACGTGACCTTCATTGCCTTATGCGGCGCACGCACACCGCATTTCACCACGATCGCGCATTTTGTGAGCACGCTGGGCGACGACATCGCGAGGGTGTTCGCGGCGGTGGTGGCGATCTGCGACGCGGAAGGCTTGATCGGCCGGGAGATGTTCGCTATCGACGGGGTGAAGCTGCCGAGTAATGCGTCGAAGCGGCGGAGTGGAGCGCGGGCCGACTTTGAGCGACAGGCCACGAAGCTCGAAGCCACCGCGCAGACGATTCTCGCCCGCCATCGGGCCACGGATGCCCTGCCCCCGGAACCCGCGCGGGCCACGAAGGAAGCGAAACGGGTCGCACGCCTGGACAAGGACGCGGCGCAGATTCGCGGCTGGCTCGCCCAGCATCCCGCAGACCGACGCGGCCGTCGCAGTCGCGGGCAGGGCGCGATCCGGAAGAGCAACCGGACCGACAATGAGAGTGCGAAGATGGCCACGGGCAAGGGCGTGATTCAGGGCTACACGGGCGTCGCCGCCGTGGATAGCGCGCATCAGATCATCGTCGAAGCCCAAGCGCACGGCACGGGGTCGGAGCAAGAAGTGCTGCTGCCCGTCGTCACGGCGATGCAGGACGTGCTCGCGCCGGACTCGCTGATCACCGCCGATGCCGGCTATCACAGCGAAGCGAACCTCAGGGAGCTCGCCACACGGCAGGTGGACGCGCTCATCGCTGACAACGACATGCGGCGCCGCGACGAGCGGTTTGCGACGCAGGAGCGCCATCAGCAGGCGCCCCATCCCCTGCATGACAAGTCCAAGCCGCACCCCGATCAGAAAGGCACGCTCTATCAGCCGAGCGACTTCACCTATGACGCCGACGCGCGGACGTGCGTGTGCCCCGCGGGGAAGTCCCTGTACCGCAAGGGCCGCAATCTCGTGATCAACGGATATGTCGGGGACGAATTTCGGGGCGCGAAACGTGACTGTCTGCCGTGCACGCATCGCGCACAGTGCTTACGCACGCCCGAGACAACGCCGGCGCGGCAGGTCGTCTTCTTCCACGGCCGCGTCGCGCGGAAGCCCAAACCCGAGAATCACACGACGCGCATGAAGCGTCGCCTCGATGCCCCGGAGGGCCGCGCGCGGTACGGACAGCGCTTCGCGACGGTGGAGCCGGTCTTCGGGAATATGTGCTACAACAAAGGGCTCAATCGCTTCACGCTGCGCGGCCGTATCAAAGTCGATGCCCAGTGGAAACTCTTCTGTCTGGTCCACAACATCGAGAAGCTCGCGCACCACGGCTACGCGGCGTAAACGCCGGCGAGCCACGACCCCAGCGGGCGTCCGTCGCGAGCTCGCGATGACGGGTCCAGCGATGCCCACGTCGCCTAACGCCCTCTACCACTGGAGGCGCCCCCGACGGCCGTCCAAAGAGGCTTTTCCTACAACCTCAACGGACAAGTTTCTGCTGCAGCCGGTTTCAATAAACGCGAGCGACAGCGAGCAGACTACCCCGGCTGTCAGCAGCAAACGTTGTTATACCGCATGCCGCACCGCAACATCAAGTTTCCGAAAGAGGAAGCTCACAAAGCCCAAGATATCGAGACAATCCTCGCGGCTGATCGGCCATTCGACGGCCGGCTCATGCGCTGTCGGATTACGGATCGCCGCCATGAGTCCTGCGGAGAGGAACTTGATACCATCCTGGACGTTGCGATCCGTCTCTGTACGGCAGGCCGTGATCTTCAGCACTCCCTTCTCGCAACTCCACACTGCGAGCATGAGATCCTGGCCATCCTTTGCACTGCCGGCCTTCTCACGGACCGCCTTGTTGTATGCCTTTGATGCCTCGAATACCGCGTGAAAGTAGTTGCGCTGCAAATAGAGCGTTCGGGAGTGCCGGACAACCTCAGCGTGGAAGCCGCGATTGAGAAACGCCGCACGCTCTGCTCGTGTTGCGAGTGCCTCGGCTATCCCACCTTCCACCAGGATCTGCTCGACCGCCGCCTTGTTCGCCTCCGGGCTAATAGCAAGGCAGAACTGGGATATCAGCTTGGCACGCTCTTCCTCAACCATCTCCTGCTTGCCGAGACTCATCAGCCAATCGTAGACGAGCTGCGCCCGAACAGAGGTGATGGCATCGTGCGGAAAGGCTTCTTTACGGAAGCGAAAGAGCGCTGACGCTGTTCGACCGATTTCATTCACGGTCGCGTCATACTTCAGCTCATCGCCGACCTTTAGCGCAATCAGTCGGAGGTTCGTACAGGTGCCTCTTCATGCGGTATAACGTACATTCGACCGCCACTCGAACAGGTTGGAGCAGCCGAGCAAACAGTTGCGATACGACCACCGCCAATGCGCTGAACGGGAACGGTCCAAACACATAGGCGTGTTCGAGCCAATCCCACGCTACCCAGCGGAAGTCGCGTAGATCACCTCAACCAGCTCGCGACTGCCAATGCCCGCGGGGATCGGTCGCTGCGAAGACACGACGCGAATGCCCAAGCCCAATCGGCAACCCCTCCCGCGCGCGTACCGACGCCAGACGTTACTCCCGTCCGGGCCCCGTCGCCAGTACTCCGGACAAGACACGTCGCCGGCGAGGCCGCCCCGACGAGTCGGCTCGTTCGGCGTGCCATTGCGTCATCCTGCAGCACCGCGCGGCGACCGCGGGCGCCACGTGGTGTTCCGGCGGAAGGGATCCCACGGGCTCCAGGGGACTGCGCACCGACCCTGGCCCACGCGCGAGCACGTGGGTGTAGATCATCGTGGTCCGCAGGTCCGCGTGCCTCAGCAGCTCCTGCACGGTCCGGATGTCGTAGCCGTTCTCGAGGAAGCGATGATCGACCCGAACGGTGGAGACGCCGGGGTGGATCCACATGTCACAGGCGGAATGAACGAGCTAGCGGCGCGCTGGGACGGATCCGCGCAAGTTCACGCGTGCCGTATGAGGCGGTCACAGTCCCAGGCGGCAAGGCGAGCAACAGGCCCCTGGCGCGGCGGCCAGCTCCAGTCAGACCAAAAGTCTGATCGTAGGGATCCCCGATTACGCGGACGCGAATAGTGAGCAGCTGAGCGATCCGCCATCCATGACCAGATCAGCGCGACCGCTCGAGCTCGTCACGCACCGTCTCCGACAGCGCCCGCGTGCCTTGGAGGAGACGACACTGCGGTCGCGCGCCGGGTGAGGATGATGAAGTCCGCCCGCTTCGCATACGCGTCCGCCGACCCCTTCGCCGGATCGGCCACCGGTACGGCCGTGACCGTGACCACCCGCGCATGCGGTACGCGCCGGACGAATCGCTCCACCGTCCCCTGGCCGTACGCGCTGTGGAACGATCCCGTCACATGGAATATCAGCGCGTCGGGCCCGGCCCTGGCCAATGCATTCGCGATCGATTCGGCCATCGTCTCGTCCTTCACGCACTGGGCCAGATAGAACCGCGCCGCGACCGCGGTCGGCAGCGAGTCGTCAGGCGACGGTGCCGCGCCTCCGCCCGCGCTGTGGGTGCGCATCTCGTCCATGAAGCGCGCGCGATAGGCATCGTCGGGACAGACGATCTCCCGCGCCGCGTATCGCGCGCTCGGCCGCCGACAGCGTGTCGAGCGCGGCCAGCCCCACGCGCCCCACCGCCGACGCCAGCGGGCGCGGCACGTTGGCCGCGACCACCGGCCAGCCACGCGCCTTGGCCAGCTCCACGAGCGGGTGATAGTCCGTCATGTACGCGGACCAGGGGCGCGAGCGCGCCAGGAACTCCTCGTGGCCGATTGCGCCAGCGAGATACTCATCGACCACCGGCTGCACGTCGCGCTCGAACATCTCCAGCGACAGCACGATATGACCGTGGCGCTCGCCGAGCGACCTGAGGAGCGCCAGCTCGACCCTGTGCGTCGCGGGATCGTCGTGTTCCTCGCCGAAGAAGACCACCTGCGCGCTCCTTGCGGCATCGACTACGTCGTCGAGGCTGACCCATGCCCCGGCTCGTGGGTCGAACGAACGGAACTCGGCGCTCGCCGCCGCAGAAGGAGCCGTCGTCGGGGCTCTCGATCCACCGGTCGCGCACGCCGCAATGGCGACCGTCGACATCGCGCGCGCCATTCGAGCCGTTACTTGCGCAAGTGGTCGAGGTTTCACTGGCATCGGTTCGGATGCACGGTTCGAGCGTCGTCTCAGTCCTGCTGTCAGGTCGCGAGGTGCGCCTCCTCTTCCACGCCGGCGGCGGCGAACGCCTCCACATAGCATACATCCAGTCGCGCGCGAGAACGAGCGGGGAGTCCGACTTCAGCGTTCAGGTTTCGGTTTCGGGGGCGCGACCCGCGGGAGCAATGTCAGTCCTCTCCCGGATGCTTACCTCAGGGCACGACTGGCCCGGCGCCAATGAGCGGAGCGTCCGCAGACGCCAGCAGTGGTCCACATTGCTTCACGAAGTACACCGCCGGATGGTCACCCCGCTGCAGCAGGGCGTGCAGCATCTCGTGGCGCAGCAGTCCCCCGTCGTCGCGCAAGAACGCGCCCACGGTGATGCGATTGCCTCGCGCCGTCCATCCGCCCATCACCCATCTGCCCAAGTCTTCCGCCACCACGCGTAGACGTCGGGCACGGCATAGAAACGCACGTGGCGCACGTCGCCACCGATCCCCGAGCACCCTTCCATCTCCATCCACCACTGCAGATACGCCTGCGGAATCGGCAATACCCGAACCGCGCCGGCTGGGACCCCCACGCCCGTCCCGGGTTTCCCTGGCGCCGTCTCGACCTGGAGCGGGAGGTGGAAACAAACCTCCGTAGGCGCGAGGCGATGGGGGCGGCCATGGCCTATGACGCATTGGCTATGCCCTATGGACTCGCGCCGCGCGCTCCACGAGCCGAACGTCGCCCAGCTGCCCGGCTCGGGCAGCGAATTGCGGCGTCGGTCCGCGCCAGCGCAGCGCCTCCACATCGTCGAACAGGGGCGCGTCGGTCCTGAGCGTCGCCAGCTGCTTGAAGAGCAGTGCGCGATCGCGTCCCTCGCCGAGTACGTCAGGCGGGAACTCCTCGATAGGACCATGGCGATTGAGCAGCCGCGCGGCGGTCACCGGGCCGATCCCGGGCATTCCCGGATACCCGTCCGCGGCGTCACCGACGAGCGCGAGGTAGTCCGGAATCAACCGCGGCTCCACGCCGAACTTCTCGCGCACACCCTCGGCGTTCCGGATGCGTCCGCTCTTCCGGTCCACCTGCACCACGCGATCATCAACCACGCACTGCGCCAGATCCTTGTCGGGCGTCCAGATGCAGACTTGCCGCACGCGGTCATCGGCCGCGGCGAGATGCGCGGCTGAGGCGAGCGCATCGTCGGCTTCCAGCTCGATCATCGGCCACACCGCGACGCCCATGTCGCGCAGCGCATCCTCCAGCGGATGGAATTGCGCCCAGAGCGCAGGGTCGATGCCATCGCCAGTCTTGTAGTCGGCCCAGAGCACATTGCGGAACGACTCGATCACGTGATCGGTCGCGACACCGACGTGCGTGGCGCCGGACTCGATCATCTGCAGGACCGTGTGCAGCACGCCGGTCGCGGCGCCAAAGGGCGGTCGCCGCTATCTGGAGAGCGACGCAGGCCGTAGAAGTGGCGGAAGAGTTCGTAGGTGCCGTCGACGAGGTGGATGACCATCTGAATGAGTTTGTTGACGAAAGCCTCGGGCGAGCGGAGAACACCGGTGCGAGCGCCGCGCGTCGGCCACGAGGGTCAGCCCCGGGCGGAGTCAGAGGTGCCTTCGCCGGACACCATCACTCGCCTGCAGGTCCCACGGTCGAGCCGCCCCGCGGGAAAACCGGCGGAAGCGGCGGAGGCCGGCCACCAGCGCCTCACGCGGCGGTGCCTGCCTAACGCCCCTCGGCCCTGGCCAGCCGGGCGATCCGCTGCCGCACGTCGGCCACCATGGGTTGCAGTGGTGGATCGGCGTTCTTCCACAGCTCGGCGAAGCGCGTGAACGACGAGATGGCCTGTTGGCGATTCCCCTTTGCCTCGTACAGCTCACCCAGTCGCTTCATGACCGGACCAAGGAAGAACTGGTCGGTCGGGAGCCGGGCACTGAACGGACTGCGCACATAGCGGTCGAACGCGGCGATCGCCGAATCCGCCTGCCCCGCCAGGTCGTACGCGCGGCCCAGCCCCAGGTCGAGGCAGACAGCGCACGGATCGGGTGCGCCGTCGAGCTGTACGTCCGCCAGACGGAACTCCCGGATCGCGACGTTCGGTTGGCGCTCGGCAAGCGCCACTTCGCCGAGTACGCCATGGTGGGCCGGTGCATCCTGTCGTAGCAGCGCGGTGTCGCGTACCTGCTCCTCGTAGCGGGACAGGATGGCGCGCGCCCGCGCCGCGTCTCCGGCCCGCGCGTAGAGCGTCGCGACACCAAGGTACGGACGGTCCGGCGACGGGATCCCGTCCAGGTAGGTGGCCGACGAGATGCGGTCGGCGAGGGCAATCGCCCCGGCCCGGTCCAGATCGTAGGCCGCGGCGAAGAACGCGTCGCCGAGGATCGCCGTTGCCGAATCGGCGCGCGACCGCAGACGCAGCATCACGTCGAGCGAGTCGAGCCAGCGACGAGCCTCGGCCACGCGACCCTGGACGGACGCAACGCCGACCAGCGTCTGGATGGCTGCCAGGCGTGCGTCGCGGTCGCGGGCCGTGACCTGTCGCCGGAGCAGCGCGCCCAGCGAATCGTATTGCTGTCGCGCCTGGGCGAGCGAGGCGATCGCCAGGATCCACGTGCTGCTCGTGCTGTCCACGCGGGCGAGCGTGTCCAGGACAGCGGCTGACTCGGCGAAGCGCCCCAGCGACGCGAGCGCGTCCACCTGATACCAGTACCCGAAGGCCGACATGGGAAGCAGTTCTTCGGTGAGCCGCGCGTAATGCAGGGCCCCGTCCCAGTCGCGCTTCGATGCCACCAGCTGTGCGAGGTTGCCGCTCGCCGTGTACGACCGCGGATCGAGGCGAAACGCGTCGCTGTACGCGTCGATCGCCTTTGCGCGATCAGCGTAGGGCCGGGTGCCGAAGTAGACACCCATCGCCAGATCCCGCTCGCGCTGCGACATCCGGTCCCGGAGTTGGTAGGCTCTCTCGATGGCCGCGCGCTGCAGCACGGCGGGCTCCGAGGCATTGCTCAGCGCCACGGCCAGTTTTCGGTAGGCAATACCGAACGAGCTGTCGAGGGCCACCGCCTCACGCAACAGTCCCACCGCCTTCAGGTAGTCGCCTTCCACGTCGTTCGCACGCACGCCCTGGGCGTACTTCCGCAGGGCGTCGAGCGACGACGTCGTCGCCTGCTCAAGAGGCGCCTCGGCCTGGATGGCCTTGAGCGACTCGCCAATGCGCGCTCGCAGCTTGCGCGTCGCGGCGTCGATCGCACCAAGGAGCCCCGCGGCGTCCTGCGCCGTCTCCTGATAGCTCGCCAGGGCATCACCGGTCCGGGTGTTTACCAGCTTCGTGGTCACCAGGTAGCCGCCACCCGGGAGCTGCGCGGCATCGGCGGCCACGACGGCCTTCACGCCGCGGCGCAACCCGATGTCCTTGGCGACGTCGAGGTCGATCCGCGTGTTCGCGGGGCGTCGCGACTCCTCGAGTGCCGCCGTGACAGAGCTGACCGGCATCACCGAGATTGCTGTCGACTGCTCGAGCTGCGACCGGAGCGCCTGGGTGAGCGCGGTGCTCAGCGACGAGTCCGAGCCCGGTACGGCGAAATCCGCGATCAGCACCTGATCCCGGCTGGACAGCTTCCCTGCGGCCAGCAGCGAGCCCTCCGGCCCGATACCGAACATCCGGAGCACCATGTACGCACCCACCAGCAGCACGAACGCGCCTAACGCATAGAGGCCGCCGAACGCGGCGCGGCGCCAGCTCAGATGCGGGCTCGCCTTGAGGGCGATGGTCATCATCGTCCCCGGCGCCTCGGGCTGCGTGCCCCGCGGCGTGAGCGTCGGCGTGGCGGTGAGGGCCCGTCGCGTGGCCCGGTGCACGTACGCCGTGAACAGGATGACCGGCAGGCCCAGCGCCATGACGATGAGGGCGCCCGGAAAGACCCATGACGGAAGTCCGATGGCGATGATCGCCGCCTTCGAAACCACCGCCACTCCGATGAAGGCGGCGGCATAGACCAGCAGGGCGCGCCGGAGCATGCCCCGCCCACCAAGCAGGACCGCGGGCATCGATGGCATGCCCGCCCCGCTTGTGACGTTGTCGAGCGTCCGGGCAAGGTCGTTCGCCGACTGCGGTCGCGACCCGGATCCTTCTCCAGGCAGCGCATGACCAGTTCGCCGAGGACGACCGGCGTGTCGGGGCGCAGATCGTTCACCGGCGGCGGCGTCTCGCTCATCTGGGCGGCGAGCACACGCGTGGGCGTGCGGCCGTGGAACGGCGGATGCCCCGCCAGCAACTCGTACGCCATGCAGCCGAAGGCGTAGATGTCCGCGCGATGATCGATCTCCGTCTCCCCGGCCGCCTGCTCGGGCGACATGTAGGCCGGCGTGCCGATGGACGTGCCGAGCTGCGTGAGCGTGGCGTCACCGCTCTTCGTTCGCGACGCGGAGAGCGCCTTGGCGATACCGAAGTCCGTCACTACCGCCGTCCCGTGCGACAGGAGGACGTTGTCGGGTTTGATGTCGCGATGCACCACGCCGCGCTCGTGGGCGTAGCTCAGCGCGCGTGAGACGTCGCGCAACACGCCGACCACCTCGGTCACGCTGAGCGGCCCCTTCGCCAACCGGACTCGCAGCGATTCCCCTTCCACGAACGGCATGGTGAAGTACGGCAGCCCGTTCGTCTCGCCGGCGGAAAGCAGAGGCACGATGTTCGCCTGCTGCAGCGAGGCCGCAAGCTGGATCTCCCGCTCGAAGCGCTCGGCGCTCACGCCGGCCGCGAGCTCGGGAGAGAGGACCTTGACCACCACCTTGCGGTGAAGGCGCGTCTCCTCAGCCACGAAGACGCGCGACATGCCGCCGCCGCCGAGTTCGCGTTCGAGCGTATAGGCGCTGCCCAGGGTCTCCTGGAGCTGTGCGCGCAGGTCCGTGCTCATCCCGCCGCGGTATGGATCACGTCGGCAGAATGTAGGCCTGCGGACGCGCGCTCGCTACGCGCGCGGACAAACCTCTTCTGCGGTACTGGGCGTGAGCTCCGGCCAGCCCTGCATGCTCCCGTCAGCCGGCGCCACCCGCCGAACCGGTCGGACAGTCCGGCCGCAGCGGGCAGGCCTCGCACAGCGGCGCGGAGCGACGACACAGCGTCTGACCATGGTATCGGAGCAGCAGATAGGCTAATCGCCGCGCAGGCACGGTACGCGGGAGCTCACGCTCGGCGGCCTCCTGAACGCTGCGATACGTCCGCCCCCACTGCGGATACTCGCGTCCGTAGCCAAGACGCTGGAGTACGCGCAGTGCATTCGAGTCGAGACCAGGAACGGGGTGCGCGCCGCTCAGGAGCAGAATCCGCTCGGCACCAGGGACGCCGACGGATGGATACTTTGCCAGTTCGCGGCGGGCCTGATCGAGCGGCTGACGCACCGCGGCGCGCAGCGTGCCTTTCCATACGTCCCGGACTCGCCGGGCTACGGTGCGCAATCGCTCAGCGCGCTGCGCCACGGCAATCGACCCTCCGCGCCGTGCGACGGCTCGCAGCGCGCCGGTGGACGCGGAGAGGATCTCCTCGGGCCTTGTACCGACCCGTTCCTCGAGCATCGCCAGGCCGCCAAGCGCGTGGCGTCGTCCGCCAGGTACCCGACCTGCTCCCAGAGCAGCAGCCGATACGGATCGCGCGTCGGGGGCGGGACCGGCGCGCCATGGAGCGCGCGGAGCTGCCTGACGAGGCGAATGAGACGGCGTGTGGTGGGATTGGCCTTTGCAGTCACGTGTTCGCGGACGAGTGGGGAGCCCGATAACGTGTGATGCGGCCGCTCTTCCCGCTACCGGCGCGACTGGCGTTCCCGCGCGACCTCCGGAGCGTCCCAACTAATCGCTCAAGGACGGAGAGCCTTGGCAAGGGCAGTGGGATCGACGTGCGGTTGCCGTTCTACCCGCTCACTCCCGCGTCACCGCCACGCTCGGTTCGACCCCACGGCGATACACTGGATGCAACAGGGCGCATAGGTCGGGGTTCCGTCCGAATCGGGGTCGCGCTGTCGGAGGATACGTACAGCCCCCATATCTTTTGGGACTGGCTAATTCGGCTAACAGCCGGACGCAGCACATTCTGAGAACCGCAATGCCTGGGACCGAAGAAATGCGTTGTGAGTCGAGCATCGGGGGACCGTTGCCTTGGCTGGCCCACCGGCACGGCTCGGGAGTGTCCGTGCGCGGTCGCCGCCGTATGTTCCTGGGAGCGACGCTGATCCTCTGTACTGCCGAACTGGTCCTGTCACCGGTGTCGTCCGCTCAGGTAGCCATACGGGGGTCCGCTACCACGCGACCCGATTCCGTTACGGTGCTGCTGGACGCTGCCGTGGCGACAAGGCGTGCAGCTCCACTGGAGGGGCGGGCCGCATTGACGGAGAACCGGCGGGCGCGGTCCCTCGCACAACGCGCGCTCGTGCTCGCACGAGCGCGCGGCGACCGGCCTAGAGAATTGGACGCGTTGCGAACCTTCGCGTGGCTCGCTTGGCTGGACCACGCGCTGGATTCCGTTCTCCACTACGACCTTCTGGCGCTTGCGGTGGCCCGGCAGATTGGCGATTCCGGCGTGGTTCTGGAGCAGGAGAGCCATATCGCAGACGCGTATGCGGACGCAAACCGTCTGGACTCTGCACGCGTGATTCACACGCGCGTGGTAGCTGCCTTGCGCGCCCGCGGGGCCGATCGCGCACTCGTGCATGAACTCCTCGATTTCGCGGCAACGGAAGCGACCTTGCGGCCGGATACGGCGCTCGCGCTGGTCGCGCAGATCCTGGCCCACCCACCGCCGCGCCAGGACAGCGCGTCAGTTGAGGGCATTGGCGCTGTCACCAGCCTGGCCATCCAGGCCGTGGTCCCGCCCTTGGTGGAGCGTGGTCGCGCGCATGACGCGCTGCCATACCTCCGACTCTTCTCAGCGGTTTGTCGCCTCTACGATCCCTCGTTGGCCCCAGAGGCAGACACCCTTTTGGCAAACGGACTGGCGCGGGATCAGCAGATCGACTCTGCCCTGGTCCACTACCGCTCCGCGCTCGCGGCGTATGAGCAACAGGACGATTGGATGCAGGCGCAAGCCGTGCTCCCCTCGATGCTGGCGATCGAGTCCGAGCGCGTTCCGACTGACACTGTACTTCGGCACCTCAAGCTTCTCGCGGCGGCGCAACGAGAGAGCGGCGGAGCGGGGTTGGCCCAAACCCGACAGCGTATTGCGGTGCTGTACGAAAGCATGGGCGTCTCGGACTCCACCACAGCGTATCTCGTGCAGGCAGCGCTCGCCGCTCCAATCGAACCCGCGCGGCGCGGCGCAGCTGTGGCGCGTGTACGTGAGATTGGCATCCCGCTTCTCCGAATCGAACAGCATCGACAGTGCCATAGTGTTCACGCAGTCAGCTATGGAGGCCTACCGCGCTGCCGAGGCAGTAGGTGAACTGGGGATCCCAGGAACTGATTCCGCGTTCGTGCCAGGACGGCATGACTGTCGTGAAATGACCACCATGCTGATGAATCTCACCACGCTTCATGGTCGGCGCGGACGCGGGTCCGAGATCGCACTGCTGTGGTTGGTGCCCGCGATCCAGAGGATCCCGCCGGACCTTCGCGCCTTGGCCGGTACCGGTGAGGTCAGGCTCCTGCATTCCCAAGACGACACACTGCTCCGTGAAGAGATCATGCTGGCATGGGCAGCCGTAGCGGCACGTCAGGCCGCGCGCGACAGCGGCTTCGCCGAATCGTACGTTTTGTCTGCCCTCGGCGCACGTGAACGGCAGGCACTCGGCGGGTTCGTGCCGCTCCCCACGGATCAACACAGCAGCGTAGATTCTGCGATACGACCAGGTTGCTCGGTGCCGTACGACATAACCGACGCCGATGCGTCGCCGCCCATGGACAACGATGGATGGGCGTTGGCCAACCAGCTCCACGGCCGATCGGCCTTGGTGTACGGGTTCGCCAACGACACGCTTGTGATCTGGACGCTGCGGCCGGACCTCATGCTGAGTTCGGGAACGTACGCCGCGCTGACGCGGGTGGCGGCGACCAAGCAGCGCTTGATCCGTCTTGCTGCGTCAGACGATTCCGTTGCGCGAGCCGGCTTGGCGGCGTTTCTGTTTCCTCCGGAAGTTGCCAGCCGCCTGCCGGCGAGCGGCCCTCTGCTCCTTGCACCCGATCCCGCGTTCCCTCCCATCGACTACGGAAGACTGTGGCCGTCCGGGTCGGGATCAGCGCTGGGGAGCCGCTTCGACCTGTCTGTCGATCCGAGCCTGGCTCAACTCGTCGCCCGCCCAGTGCGACGGCAGTAGGGCTTCGCGCCGGCGACCGCTGCGCGCGCCTCATGGCGCGCCGATGAGCTGAAAGCCCGCCCAGTAGTATGGATCTCGATACACCTTCCGCACCTCGACCTGTGCCTCACGGAGGGCCGCCGCCTTGTCGGTGTCGCGCGCGGGGTCGAGCCATGCGCGATAGAATGCCGTCATGAGCAGTCTCGATGCCGCGTCGGGGACCTTCCATTGGCTGACCAGCAGCGAACGTGCGCCACGGGCGAGAAACGCACGTTGAAGGCCGATCGTACCCTCGGTGCGGCTCAGAGCACCTAACGCGGTTTCGCAGGCGCTGAGCACCACGAGTTCCGCCCTGAGAGTGAGCGTTGAGTCGTCCGCGATCTCCCGGGCCTCCAACAATCCGTCATTCGTGGCATCGGCCGCCAGGACAACGAACGAACGGCGCGCCAGGTGCGAATCGCTGTAGGCGAGTCCATGGGTAGCCAGGTGAATCACGGGCGCTTGGGCCATCGCACGTCGGACTGCACCCTCCGTCGCGGCACTGTCGATAAGCGGCCTGACGCCGAGGAGTGCGGCGATCTCGAGCGCTTCCGCGCGGGCCCCCGGCAGCGAATCCAGCAACGTCGGTGTGTCTCCTCCCGGAAGGCGCACATGCGGCATTCGCGGATCTCCGACCACTAGCGAATGCTGGCTCCAGTTGAGGCGTCGCGCCTTCCATCCCGCGGCATTCGTCGATCCGCGCGACAGGGTGGGTGCACACCGCTCCGGTGACGTGATGTCCGAGCAGGGGCGGAGCGCCGTGGGGAACGCCGACTCGACCGCATCGCCAAGAATGGCAATGCCCGGCGCGAAGCGAAGCGGATGAGTCGCCCCGAGTGGCGCCCGGGTGCTGTCCGACCGGAGCGCCGCGAACGGCAGTTCATTCAGAACGCGATCAGGAACAATCAGCAGTAGCTGACTGTCCGCCATCGCCGCCTCCACCGGACCCGGGAACAGAACGTCATATAGTCGATTCAGCGCCGGCTCGGCCGCTGTGGCCGGCTCGACGCCGACCAAAACACCACGCTCGCTCGATGGCGTCCGCCGCCCTGCCGCCGAAGGGGCGACCGGCGCGTCGGCACGAGGTCGCATGCCGGCACGCACCGCGGCAACGTCCGATTCGGTCGCCTGCAGGTCCACTCCTCGACGGACCACTTGCGTACGGCCGCCGCTGATAATCCAGATGAGGAGGGTGTCTCGCGCCAGCGCGTAGTCAAGCAGTACTTCGCCCGGCCCGACGTGGGTTCCGATGTACTCACCTACCTTATCACCGAGCGAAGGGAACGCGCCCGACACGTCTCGCTCGCACTCCGCGCCCCGCATGAGCTGCAAGGCACGAACACGTCCCTCCTCGATGGCGCCAAGCGCACTGCGAGCGCTTTCGCCGAAGAACGATTCTCGACCGAGCCACGCCAGAGCCCAGTCTGCGTGCAAGTCCGCCACACGGTCCGACAGGACGGTCCGCTCTTCGTCGCGCAACGGCATTGCGAGCGCGTTCAGCATGGCGGTGGACGCCGTATCGTAGTACGCGGTCGCGCGCAGCAGATCCGGTTTCGCCAATGCTCGATGGTACAATCCCGCCAAGTCGGCAAGCAGCAGAACTCGAGCAACCATGGGAGCCACGTCGTTCGTCAGGACGAGCTGCTGGGTGAGCCGCCGTTCACCTTCCAGCAGCAGTTCGATGGCAGACTCGACCTGTCCATTTCGTTGGAGCGCCAACGCCCTTGCCCCCAAGACTTCCCCTCCAAGCGCCGTCAGGTTGGCGGCGCCCTTATGCTTCTCCAGCTCCTCCTGCGCGTCATCCAGAGCGACCAGAGCGGAATCGACAAGTCCGGCCTCGAGCCAGTGCTTCCCCGTCGCCAGGAGAGTCGCAATGCGCTCGTCTGGCGCGATTTCCGTTGCCGGCACGCCCGTGCCTCCCGTCTGCAGATCGTGGAGCCACCCGATTGCGGCGGCGGCCTCGCGGACGGCCGCGGTATCGCCGACCGCCAGCAGTGCGGCGCGAAGTCGTCTGAGGGTGAGTCCTTCTCCCTCGATGTCGCCGAGAAATCGTTCCTTCGCCAGTCGCAGACGAAGCTGCACAATCGACGATTCCGTCGCGCCAACACGGCACCACGGCGCAGCCCCTGCACCACGACACACAAACCGCAGATGCACGTGGTCGGTGGGCGCATCACGGTCGCCAATAGTTTGCACACGCGTCAACAACAACGGTGCCGTCGTACGACCGAACGCCCGGGAAGCCTTCTGGAACTCGGCTCGGGCGCTTTCAGCCTCACCGCGCTCGCGGAGCGCGGCAGCGCGCTCCGACAGCGTGATTCCGAGAACCCAGTTGCGTCATGGGCATCGTCGCGAGCACCGGAAATGCCGGCAGCGAGCGCGTCGAACGCACGCGACACGGAGTCGCGCGCAATTGCGAGAAGAGAATCGCCCCTCCAGCATTCGGCCAACCACCGGCGATTCGCCTCGGTGACGGATGTATCAGACGGTGGCGGAGGACAGAGGATCATCGGCCAGTCCGGGTGCCGGCGTCGGATCTCCGCGTCGAGCGAGTCACGTCGCGACGTGAGGCTCTGCATGCGCGCCTCGTTCAGGGCAGCGTCGAGGAAGCCGGTGACCCCTTGGCGCTGCAGGGCGCTGCGCGCGCGGTCGTATGCCGGCATGGCCGAGTCGGCGAGACCTGCCACGCGGAATGAGAGCGCCACGAGCACAAGGTCGTAGGCGTCGGCCTTTGCACCGTTGCGGGTGCTGTCGGCGGCGTATGCGGCTCGGAAATCGTAGCGCGCCTGGACGTACTGGCCGAGCATGAGGCGCGACTCGCCGGCCTGTGCCAGGGCAGACGTTAAATCCTCGACCCGACCGGCACGCGCGTACAGGCTTGCGAGCCGCCCATATGCAGCGGCTGCCTCACTGTATTTACCCTCGAACCAGAGCTGCTGCGCCTCCTGTCGAAGTGAGGCCGCGCTGGTGGACGACCCGCTCACCTGGGCCGCGACGGGAGCAACGCAGCAGGCTGGCAACCAGAGCGACAGCACCATGTCCACACAACTGCGCACGATGCCCGCTTTGCTGAAGTGGCGACGGACCTGCTTTGCACGGCGCACGGCAGAAAGCACCGTGCGCAAGGTGCTGCGGGCATCGCCTCTCCGACCGTGAACGAGCGCCAAATGCATCCGTGCGCTCGCTGAACCGGTTTGCGTCGTAACCATGAAAGAATCCGTCCAGGTGTCGCCACACACTGCGCGGGACAACTGGCCGACGCAAGATGGGCATGACACTCCAGCGTCCCGCATGGAGCCTGCGTGGCGGCGCGGTGCACTTGACAATCGCTCCCGGGTTGCGGCACACTCTGACGCCGGCGGGCGCCGGGCCTGTTGGAAACGTCGTTCGGCAGCCGCAGCAGTCGGCCGGACGGTGGTGCCGGCCTCTTGGCAGACCGAACCCTCGGCGGGAACATGCAATCCAGTCGCCATACACTCTGTCTTGTCCTGTCCGTCTGCGCCGGGTGTCTCTTGACGATCACCCGGGTAGTGCGCGCTCAGGACTCATCGACGACTGCTGCGGACGTCGTCCTCCAGGTCGATCCGGTCGCGAAGACCGTCCACGTGGCGAAGCCGGCGCATGGCCGCCTGGTCGATTCCGTGGAAGCCGGCACGTGGCGCGTACGCCGACAGGCGACGGTCCGGCTCCAGGTCGTGAATACGAACACGGCCCTGTATCGCATCACCACCGAGGACAACCCCGCCCCGGCTCCGCCGACGGCGCAACCGATTCGCCAGTTCCTTCCGATGATGAAGTCGTACCTGCCCGAGCTGGCGTTCGTGGTCCCGCGCGGGCGAGGGCCCGCGGGCGCGAGGCGCGCCAGCACGCTCCCGGAGTCGGTTCCCGAAGGCGTTTCGCTTGCCAGCGCGGCGGTGGCGGCGCGCGCGCTCGCGACCGGCCAGGCCGTGGAGAGCGACCTGCTCCGACTCGACCAGCTCTCGCACGGCCCCAGGGGCGTTGACGCGGTGCTCGGCCTGACGCTCCGTACGCTGGACCGCATGCGAATCGGCGACGTCGAGGCGCAGGCGCGGGCGATGGCCGACACGCTGGAAGTGCCGGACCAGAGCTGCCAGGAAAGCGCGCCCGGCGCGAAGGCGCGGGGTGTGGCATCGGGTGCGCTTACCATCTCCAGCGACGTGCTGGCGACGCTGAACACGCTGCAGCCCGAGGCGGCCGAACTGCGCGCCGCGCTCAGCGACACCCTGCTGATGGACATCAGCATCGTCGAGTTGCGCAGCGGGTTGCAGCGCGTCGAGGCACGTGCCGACACGGCTCTGCGCGATTCGGACGCGATGCTCACCGGGGTGTACCGGGTCGAACATACGGCCAACCAGGTCCTCGGCGCGTGCTCGCACTGGGAGTCGCCTCCGGTACGGGTTTCTCCGAGCGCGGGACGGGTGGTCACGGTCCGCGTCCAGCCGCTGTCGGATCCCGAGATCCAGCGCGTGGCCGGGGACCGCAGTTATTCGTTCAGCGTCACGCTCCTCCCGCCACCGGCCCGCCTCAACGCCACGCTCGCGCTCTCCGCACTCTACGCCTCCCGCGCCATCTATCACACCTATGGCGTACGGGCCACCGGCGGGTCGGGGTCGCCTAACGAGGTCTACGAATCGTCGACGGTCGACGACCGCTTCTCCTACGGCGTGACGCTCGGCATCACCTGGTATCCGTGGCTCGACTGGCGGGGCACGCACAACGTCGCCTTGTGGCTCCCCGAGGTGACGGTCGCCGAAGCCGGCAGCGGGCCGCGGGCCTTTGCGTTAGGCGCGGCGCTTTCGCTCTGGTCGGTCAAGGTGGGGTTCGGCGCGGTGATGGTGCGCCACGCGGTCCTGGACGGCCTCGCCATCGGCGACCACGTGCCGAACGACAAGTTTCTCCGGACCCGCGATACCTACGGGCACGCCGTCCGGTATTTCTCCATCTCGATCTTCAACCTGCCCGACCTGCTGTCGGGCGGGCACGGTGGCGGCGATGATGGCGGGCGTCCGCCCGGGCCGGGGGACGGCGGAAAGCCCGCAAAGAAGTAGCGGCCGTGCCACGCTCGGCACAGCGGGTTGCCGACGGCGCCGGCAGAGCGGCGATCCTCGTGGGCGGGAAGCCGGGGTCGATCAGCGGTTCCCGCCGCTGGCCGGCGGCAGGCTCCGCGTCACCAGTCGCTGAATGGACCAGTCGGCGGGGGGTGGCTCGGTGTGTGCCTCCACACCACGCGCTCCGCCCTCGAGCACGACGCCTGGAAAGCTGAATGTGCTCTCGGGCGTACCCATCGGACGCTTCGACGCCAGCAGGACGAACGTGTCGATTCCGTACGGGGATGTGATGGTGAAGTCGGACTTCGGCACCACCACCTCCGCCGTCGCACCCGCTCCCGGCGCGGCCGTCGGTGGCGGGAACTTGTTCATCGACTGACCGAACAGCAGCTGGCCCCGGCCGGTTCGATCGATGACGAAGATGTAGACCCACTGCGTGTCGCTCTGCACAGGGAGCGTGGGATCGGGGCGCAGCACCAGCCGGTACTGCTCACCACCGTGCGTGGGGGTGGTGTCGGCCATTGCCTTGTCGGGCGCCGTGGCGTCGGTGCGGCGCAGCACGAGATGATACGGGAACGGATTCGGGTTGTGGTCCTGGACCGTCAACCAGTAGTTCACCCGCGCCAGCCGCCGGCCCAGCTCGCCCAGCTTCCCTCCGGCCGCGTCATCGCCTTCGGAGATCCAATCCGTGCGCACCGGAAACGGCGAGCGGGTCGCCGATTGCCCGGTGGCGTTCGGCCGTACCCACGCGTAGCTCACCGTGCCGTCGTCATTCAACCGGCCCACCAGCGCATAGGCACACCCCGCGGGACTCGGCGACACGCGCACCGGAGACGAGGGAGTCGCGAGGCCGGTTTCCTGCAGCAGCCTCGTCGTCGGCGGCACCATCACGAACAGTCGCGGTTGTCCCGGTGCCGCGGCCGGCGCGCCCGCCTCCCGCGCACGCGCCTCGCTCGTCAGGCGAACGTCGGCGGCGACGGCGGCCTGGATGTCTGCCGGAGCCGGGGCGCGCAGCGCGGTCAGGGATCCGGAGGGGAGGCGAAGCTTCCACGTGCCGGCATCGTACTCCACAGTGTAGAGGAGCCGGCCATCGTCAGGCAGTGCAGTCGGATCGGCGACCCACTCCACGCTCCCCGCGCTGCGCAATCCCGCCAGCTGTCTCGCGGCCGCCGCGAGCGCGCGCTCGTCGATCGCCGCCGGAACCCACGCCTGCAGGTTCGCCTCGGCAGGGAGCACCCATTTCTCGACGACGAATGCCGCGCCCGGAGTGGGGCGGAGTGTGCCGGCGATCGCCACTGCACGGCTCGTGCTCAGGTCGGACCCGCCGACCACGCGCAGGCGGAGCGTCTCCGGCCCCACGCCGACCGCACGCAGCTCGCTGCCCTCGCCGATGCCCATTGCCGCACCGCCGTCGAGAATCGCCGTATCCTGCTGCGGACCGGTAATGCCCTGGAGCGTGAGGAGGAGTCGCCCGGCACCAGCGCCCTTCTCCGCGCCAAACAGCGGCCGCCCCGCGTCGGCGTCGGTTCCCTTGAGAACCGGTACCTGCGGAACGCTGTTCCACCGCAGGAGCGCTTCGACCTGGCGGAAGATCTCCTGCGCCGGCGCATTCACCGACGTGGCCGCACTCTGGAGCACGCGAAGCAGGGCCGCGGTGAAGGCCCCGTGCCCGGTGCCTGGATCCTCCCAGGCGAATTCGCTCTCCTGCGCGGCGGCGAGGACCAGCGCCGGATTGCGGCGGCCCGGCCGTGTGAGCGACTCCGGATCGGCGGGATCGCGCGCATCCCGGAGGTCGAACGGCGCGAAGCGCACCTTGAGGGGCACCAGGCCGCGAACAGCAGATCCGCTGTTGCAGCTGTCGAAGATGAGCGTGACCTGCACCCCCTTCGCGAGCAGCTCGTCGAAGAGCGCGGTGAGCTCGGTGTTGCGGACGTCGTACTGGCCGAGGTTCGCGTCGGCGGGGACGATCGTCTGGTCGAACCTGTTGATCGATGCCGACGCGGGCGCGAGCGAGTTGTAGCGCTGCGAGCCGTGGCCGGCATAGTAGAATACCACCACGTCGCCCGGCTGCGACTCGCGAATGAGCTGGCGGACGGCGTCGAGGATTCCCGAGCGCGTGGCCTGTTCGTTGTAGAGGTGCCGTACGTTGGCGGGCAGGAACGCGAACCGGGTCAGGAGCAGCTGCTCCATGGCGCGTGCATCACTCACCGCGCCGTCGAGATCGGGCATGTCGGCGCGGCGCGTGGTGTCGGGGCCGCGGGTGGTGGCCACCGCCTCGGGCGGCAGGCGGGCGCGCCACGCGTCTGTCACCGCACTGCTGTAGTGATACTTGTTGATCCCGATCAGCAGCACGCGGCGCGTTTGTGCATCCACCCGCAGCGCCCCTCCGGCTGCCATCGCGGACCAGGCCGCCAGCATCACGACGGCGCGGCGCATGCAGTCACGGGCAGGCATTGATTCGGCAGGCGATGCGTTCGCTGTCTGATAAAAAGGCCACTGACACCTGATGACTGCAACTGATAGCTGAGAACTGATGGGCGAAGTGACAGGAATCGGGAGTCAGCGGAGTAACAGTATTCGGGCGTCAGTGTGTTCAGGGTCTTCGTGAACTGTTGTTCTGGCTGTGGGACGCATGAGAAAAAAGAGCGGGCGCGGCGTGAGCAGCGACGTCAGTTCCAGAGCCGCCAGGTGTACGTCCCGCACACCGCCGCGGTCACGGGACCCCAGGTGCGCACCGACCCATCGTCGAAGAACGCGCGCGCATAGAGCACGTGAGGACCGCACGAGTAGTAGCCGTACGCATCACCGTATCGCGAGACCGAGCCGACGCGATCCCCGTCCACGTAGATGAAGATGACCCACTGGGTGCGATTGTCCACGTGGAGCTGTCCCGGTGACATGCCGCGAGGCTTGGCGCCCCCCTTGGCCGGCGGTGCATCCGGTGATGCCGTCCGGACGTTGGTCACCGAATCGTGCTTCACGTTCGGATCGGTGGTCGCCGCGCCCCGGCTCATCGCGGCATGCGTATCGACCGTGTCCTTCGCGGTCGGTTGTTGCGCGTGAACCGTTCGCGACGCCGCAAGAGTGAGTGCGACTCCCGCACAGAACGCCAGAGTGGTCTGCTTCAGCGACATGATGATTGCCTCACGAGTATCGACGGGTTGCGGGAGACACTGCCTGCGGCAGACAAGAATGGCGCACCCGGGAGAGGTGTCAAGTGTCCGGGCGTTCTCCCGCCGGCGCTTCCCCTTGCGCCGGCCTGGCTCCGCTCTGCCCCGCCGCGGTCTCATCGCCGTCATGACGGGGTCTCATTCTCCGCAGAACCCTCGACGCGAGCCTGCCAACCCCGGTCTCGAGTCGCTCCACCCGCGCCTCGACGCCGTCGAGCAGTGCCTGGGCGGCATCCTCCCCGCGCGCCGCGCCCCGCGCCTGCCGGTAGAACTCCTCGATGAGCGTATCGCGGTACAGACTCGCCTGATCGTAGAGCTGCTGGATGATCATGAAGATCAGCAGGGGAGCGAAATATGGCAGACCCGCGACCGCCGAACTCGTGAGCACCAGACTGCCCAACACGGCGACCGCGGGGAACGCGAAGAGTGTCAGCAGCATGGCGCCGGCGGGCGAGAAGCGCAGGAACAGGACCACGACGGTCGCGCCCGCCAGGAACTGCAGCACCGCGATGCGCACCAGCGAGGGCGACGGATCGCCGCCCCCGTCGAGCACGGTCTCCACGGCCTGCGCCTGGATTGTCACCCCGGCCAGCATCCCCACGGGGGTGTGGTGTTCGTCGCGTCCGGCGCGGTAACTCCCACCGAGCAGCACGATCCTGTCATGCAGGACCCCCCGTGCTCCGGTGTATCCGGTTCCCGACTCGGCTGCCATGGTGAGGATCTGCTCCACGTTGACCTTCCACGCGGCGTCACGATGGAATGAGATAAAGCGCAATGCCGTCGAATCAGAGCTCGTGACCGGACCCAATCGCGCATCGGGAGCACCGGCCACGCCCACGAGATACGCGAACGAGGGCCGGGTTCCGTTCGTAGTGCGGAGGAAGCGGCTGTAGAGCCGGATGGTGCCTTTCCGGTCCAGGACGTTCGCGACCAATCCGGCGCGTACCGCGGCCTCGCGACCGCCAAGCACGGGCTGCGGCACCAACTCGTCCGCGCCGCAGGAACCCGGCGGTGCCTCCGGCTTCGTCGCCCCGACGGAGTCGACACCTGCGGCAGACCCTTCGACGCCCGCCGCCTCGTCGCACCGCAGTGCCTCCTGCGCCCAGATGATCGGTGGCGAGTCGTCAGGCAGCTGCATGGCTGGCAAAGCCGGGATGCGATGTCTCGAGGTCCACGCCGATCACCCTCGGCTTCCCGGCGGCGATCGCCCGCAGCAGCCTGTCCAGAGCGTGCACCTCGAGCGGACTCTGACCGCCGAAGTACCTGCGATAGTCGTTGTCGTTGATCATCACCAGGACCACACTGCTGTCCAGTGCACTCCCGCGCAGCGACGCTTGCCAGTCGCGTGCCGCGGCCTCGAGGCCGTAGAACTCCTCGAGACGACCCGCCAGCAGGAAGAACAGCACCGCGCCGACGATCGCCAGCACCCCCCTTCGTACGCGCTTGCGCGGCGAAGCGGCGACGCCATCACCAGGTCGCTCTTCTTCGCTCGCTGGCACGCGGTGGCCGGGCACGTGCGGCCGCCTCAGCGCCTCTGCGCCAGCGCGTCGAGCGCGGACCGCAGGAACGTCCTGATGTCGCCGGGCGGAACCTGATCGCCCCACCGCAGGGTCAGCGCACGGGCACTGTCGAATGCGGCGTGGATCTGCGGGAAATGCACGCTGTCGGTCACTACGACCCACGCCGGCGCTCCAACGGACGCGCCGTCCGCCGAGCGCACGGCCAGCTGGTACAGCCCCGGCGTCAGTCCGGGCAACCGTGCGACCGTTGCCCGATCGGCGTTCCAATGATAGCGCGCCTCGAGCGCACAACCCGCAGCGGCCGTCGCACTCGCTGGAACCGGCCGCATCAGGCACAGTCCGTACTCGTCGGAATTGAGCGGTACGAGCGCCGGGGCGACCTCCAGCTCATCGCCGCGGGTCCGGAGCACCGCATCGGCGGGCCCGGGCGCTCCGCGACTTACCAGCGAGGCATATCGTGTCGGCTCGCCACGTAGCCCCTCCATCACCTTGTCGACGAAGCGCCCGAAAACCGTCGAACCACGCGCCTCCGGGATCACGGTGGACTCATCGCAGCCTCGTTCGCCCATCGCCGTGCACTCGAGGGTGATGGCATCCCCGGCGCGCAGGACGACGGTGATGTGGTCCCCCACCTCGGACTGTGGCGCCGAGTGTATCGTGTCGCCCGCGAAGAGCGCCACGCCAGCAGTCAAGCGTTCCCCCGGCTTGCTTCCCGCGAACCACGCCCCGCGTGCCACGAGCACGTAGGCCACGGATCCCTGCGCGGGAATTGTCATCGGCAGCAGAACGGTCACCGCCACCGCCGCGGCGCACGCGATACGTCGTGCCCGCGGTGTTCCCGGAACCTCGTGTTGGATAGGCATGACCATCGCTCGCTGCGGGCGGCCGCGCGACCCTCGGCGCCGCATCGACGCTTCGGTTGCGGCACCGACGCATCGACCGGTTCGCGCTCCGCGAAAACCGGACGGGGCCGGGAATCACGGAATGGGAGAAACGGTGAAACTGATCCCCCAGCACGTCAAGTGGCATGGCCTTTCGCCCTGGGCCCTGGGCCCTCTGCCCGTCTCCTGTCATCGGCCTCGCCTTGCCGAGCATCCCGGTGATCCCTAGACTGCCTTCACCACCACTTGATTCTGCGGGGGATAGGGCATGTCGTGCGCTTTGTCTGGTGCTGCCCGTCGATGGTGCTCCAGAGTTGCGATCCGCCGAACGCTCCACTGCGGGGCGCGATGACGATCGCCCGCTACCCGGCGTTGCTGCTCCTGCTCGGCGCGCACCTTGCGGCCCAGAACACCCGAGGGGTCGAGGTGCAGCAGAACCGCGGGGCAACACGGCTGGGCGCGTACCACGCGCTGCTGATCGCGGTCGAGAACTATGCCGATCCGGCGCTGCCGCGGCTGGACAATCCGGTACGTGACGCCGGGCGACTGCGCGACGTGTTGATCCAGCGCTACCAGTTCGAGTCACGGGACATCGCCGTCCTGGACAATCCGACACGCGACAGCATCGAGGCCAGTCTGTACGCGCTCTCGGAGCGACTGGGCCCTGACGACAACCTCCTGATCTTCTTTGCCGGACACGGACACTGGGATGAGAAGACTCAGCAAGGCTACTGGCTCCCGGCGGATGCCAGGCGCGCGAACCCGGCCCGCTGGATCTCCAACGCCGATATCCGTGACCTGATCAGACGCATCAAGACGCAGCACACCCTGTTGATCACCGACGCGTGCTTCTCGGGTGGGATCTTCAAGACGCGCGGAGCGGACTTCGCGAATGCGCCGGCCATGTCACGGCTGTACGCTCTCCGGAGCCGAAAAGCCATGACCAGCGGGGCCAAGGAGACCGTGCCGGACAACAGCCGCTTTCTCGAATACCTGATCAAGCGACTCGATGAGAATCGGGCGGCGCTCCTCCCCGCGTCGGAGCTGTTTACCAGTCTCCGCACAGCGGTCATGAACAACAGTCCTGTGACACCGGAGTACGGGACGATTTTCGACACCGAGGACGAGGGGGGGGAGTTTCTGTTCCCGCTGCGCGACGCGGGTGCCGCGGCGGCGAGAGCCTGGGCGAATCCCGGCGGCGCTGGATCCGGGACCGCCCCGGCATCCCCGCCAGGCGGCCCGGTCCGGGACGCGGGCACCCCACCGGCCGCCGTCCCTGACACGCGTTCGCGCGGAGCCGGCGCGTCACACACTCTGGCGGAGAGCGTTGCGGCGGCACCGGACGTCCTGGTCGCGGCGGTCGATTCGCGAGGGTTCGACGCGCTGTCCGGTACGTGCCGTGCCGGCGCGCCCGGCGACTGCTACGCGGCGGGCATCCGCGTGCTCGCGGCTCACGGCGTCCCGCGGGACGACGCCACGGCGCGCGATCTGCTGGCGCACGGCTGCGACGCGGGAGATGCGGCGTCGTGTGCGGAAGGCGCGCTGCTGGATGCCCGCGACCCGGCGCGGAGCGCCGACGGGACGGCACGGCTCCGGAAGGCCTGCGACCACGCCGAGCCTAACGCGTGCGCTGGACTGGCCCGTCTGTGGCTGTCGCAGGGCCACGGCGGCAGCCCGGGCGAACTGCTGTCGGCCCTTGGTAACGGCTGCACCGGCGGCGTTCCCGCCGCCTGTCCCTACGCCGCCATCGCGAGTCCGGGCACGTCGGGCACCCGGCTCGCTCCGGCCGGCCAGACCTATCTCGACACCGGCTGCCGCAGTGGCGACGCGACCTCGTGCGCCTTCCTCGCGCGCCTCTACGTGGAGCGGAACCGCTCACCCGCTGAGCAAACACTCGCGGGCCGCCTGGCCGAAGCGGCCTGCGCCCTCTACGATCCCGTGGGGTGCAATCTGCTGGCGCAGCAGTTGTCGTTCGGGCTGGGCGCGAACCCGGACTTTCCGCGCGCGCGGGAACTTGCCGAGCGCAGCTGCAACGCGCACTCCGGCGAGGGGTGTTTCCTGCTGGGACGTCTGCACGAGATCGGCCTTGGCGTCAAGCGCGACGCGCGCGAAGCATCCCGACTCTTCGCGCTGGCGTGCCGGTACGGCGTGCACACGGATTGCTCCCATCCCCTCTCGGCGCGCGCGGACATCGATTGGTGGCACGCTGTTCCATGAAGAAGTGGACGCCCTGATAGCGAGCCGTCACCAAGCTCCGTCACTTGCGCGTATTGCGGCACCAGGCGAGCAGAGCTATGTTAAGCCCGCTTAATCTGAGCGGGAGAAGACGGATGTGTACTCGGAACGCGCTCTTCATGGTCGCCGGCCTTTCCCTCACCGCCGCGCAACCGGCCCTGACACAGGGCGCCGAGGTCACCTTGGCCGTCCTGCCGTTCGGCGTGCTTACACCGGGCCCGTATTCGCGACAGACTGCCCTTCAGTTGGGGCAGGACGTCGTGCAGTTCGCGCAGGAAGCCGACCTGTACTCCATTCTCGATCGCAGCACGGATCCCGCGATCGAGCAGGAGATGCAGCGCGCGCAGAGCTATCGCAACTTCGACAGCCGCGTCTCCCTGGAGAGCACGTCACGTCTCAACAGCACCGTGCTGCTGCTTGGTGTCATTGAATCGGAGACCGTCACCCGCGTGGGGAAGACGCGCTCGGACATCAGCTACATAGCCGACCTGGGTGTACGGATCAAGCTCGTGAACACGGCAACGGGCGAGCTGATAAAGACGGGACTGTTCACACTGCGGAACAAGACGCCAGGATCGGACGCCGCGAAGAAAACCGGCGTCATGGCACTTCTTCCCAAATCGATTCAGGAAGCGGCGACCGACGCCATCGACAAGGGTGTCCGCAAGAACGTCAAGAGCGGTTCAGAGATCGACCCACTGGCCCGGACCGAGGGCGACGCGGTACAGAAGGCAATTGAGACGCTCAAGGAGCCCCTGACGACGTTTTTGCAGGACGCATACGGAGCGATCCTGACGGCGGCGCGGAAGAAACCGTAGCGGCTCGTTCGGGTGACATGCAGTTGTTCTACCCTGCCACGGGCGTGGTGCTGATCACCGCGGCGCTGTCGTGGACGGCGCGTGCCGCCGTCCATTCGGTGGCGCTCCCTCCCATCGCCGTCGTCGTTCAGCTGACGGCAACCGGCACGTCGCTTCCTCACGGCGACCTCGAAGGGGCGCGGGACGCCACGGCAGCCACGCTGATCGCGGCGTTTCGCGATCGCGGCGCCACGACGGTGGACGACTTTTCGGCGCGCGATACAGCGAACCTTGGATCCGACAACGCGTACGGCGCTTGCTTCGGAACCCGTCGCGGAGATTCCGGCGATTGCATCAGGGTGATCGTGCGTATGACGCTCGCCGTTGCCGGCGGGCGACAGACGGTGAGCGGCACGCTCACAGCGTCTGCGGTGGCGCCGGCGCGCAGCCTGCACACCTCTACCGTGCGCGTGGGCCCCTATGCCATGGACGTCCCGTCGGCGCGGGTCATCGACCGCGCGGCCCAGAAGTGTGTGGACGAATTCGCCGACGGGACCATCGCGGCGTACAGATAGAGCGACTCGCCATGACCGTCGGGTCTCGAGGTCGGAGCTCCCGCGTGCCGCACGGTCCGCAGCCGCGCCAGTACGGGCGTCACCGCGGGCAGAGCTTGTTCAGAAATCGAGTCAGCGCAGCGCGAGCACCATCAGCACCGCGATCACCGCGGCAGCGGCCATGGTCAGGAGATTGCCGCGCACCCACCGCTTGCTGAGAACGCGATGCGTCGCCTGATAGGAAGAGCTGACGACGCCGCCGAGAATCACCAGGCCGAGAAGGTCCCACGCCGCCTCTTTCGTCACGAACGCGCGATACGCCGTGGAGAGCAGCAGTCCGTAGCTCAGAATGAGGTAGGCCCAGCGATAGCTCATGTTCTCGGTGGCGACGGTGCGTTCATCGCGCACGACGTCTTCGTCTTTCATGGATCGTCTCCTTGCAGGGTAAACAGCTCGTCGACGCGCTGTCCCAGCCGCCTGGCGAGGATGAACGCAAGCAGCGCGGATGGGATGTACTGGCCTGTCTCTATTGAGCTGATCGTCTGCCGCGTCACGTGAGCAAGTCGGGCGAGGTCGGTCTGCGACAGCCCGCGCTCGGCGCGTGCGACCTTCAGTCGGTTCTCGAGGCGCGGCGTGGTGATGGTGAGTCCTCCGGTAGGCCAGATCGCTGATTGCTGAACTGCACGGGAAGGCTAGCAGGCACCCAGTGCGATGTCAAGTATACTTGGCAATATGCCTGGTGTACTTGTCAGCGATTCCCTGAGCCTCCGTACTGGATTCGGCGACGCGGCCGAGCCCTCGGTCGTCCGCCAAGACGAAGCGCCGCCGGCCGCATGAAGCCCGGCCGGCGGCGCCCGCCTGACGGACCAGGGTCCGGTCTTACCGAAGGACCACGGTCTGCGTGGTCTGCAGCGTCATGTCGGTTCCGGCCGGGAGCACACCCTCCACTTCACCGGTGCCTAACGAAATGACGGTACCGGCGGCCGCTCCGATCGCGCCGCCGAGCAGGATCTTGTCGAGATCACCGCCGCCGAGGACGGCGCCGAGCACGGCGCCCGCAGCGGCCCCGACACCCGCCTTCTTCAGCGTCTCGCTCCGCGTGTCCGCGCCGCGCGTTTCCAGATTGGTGGCCGTGACTTTCGCGGAGAACGGATAGTTCTGCCCCCGCATGTTGAGTCGGTCGAAATCGATGCGGATGGCCGCCGGGTCGCCGACGTGCTCGGAATTATCGAGCCCGGTTACCGTGCCGTAGACCTTGGCGCCCTCGGGGACCACGGTCGCCCCGTTCTGCGCCACCACGGCGTGCTCGACCGTCGCGCTGAACTGATCGCCCACACGGCTGGCCTTGGTGCCGATTTCCCGGTCGAGGCGCACGTCGACCGCTATCCCGCTCGGCAGGATGCGGGCGTCCAGAGGCGTGGCGCTGAGATCGACGTCGCCGCCGGACTCGATACGCGCCTGACGCGCGCACGCCACAAACATCAGGCCGCCGATGATCGCAGCCGGGATTGCCTTACGCATGTGACCTCCTGGGTTTGCGTATGTCTGGCGCGGGTGATACCCCGGCAGTCGTGCGCCGGGTCGCAGTCGGAGTCAGCCGTGCACCGGAACGTGCGCGGCGTCACAGCCGCGCCGCCTAACGCGCGCTGGCCAGCACCGCCCTGATCATCGCGTCCAGCGAGCGCGTGCTGTTGATCCAGCGCGCCACGATGACCAGATCATTCACCGGATCGACGTAGATGACGTTGTTCCCGTTGCCCAGGTGGTAGAACGCCTGTTCCGGAGCACTCGGCAGCGCCCGCCGGCCGGTGTTCAGGAAGTAGTTGCAGAAACCGTATCCCGTGTTCACGCCGGGCGTCGTCGCCATCCGGATCCACGCCTCGGACAGGATCTGCCGGTTCCCCCACCGCCCCCTGTTGAGCGTGAGGTAGCCGAAACGCGCCATGTCGCGGGCACTGATCCACATGCCGCCGCCCCAGTGCCCGCCCCCGGTCACCGACTGGACGAGCTGGCCGTCGAGCACGATCCAGGAGTTGTCGTATCCGTACCAGCGCCAGGTGTTCGACGCGCCGATCGGATCCATCACCGAGTCGCGCAGTATCTGCGGCAGCGGACGGCGCCACACCGTGAGCGCCGCGAGCGCCAGCAGATTCACGCGCACGTCGTTGTACGTGTACACGGTGCCGGGCTCGGGGCGCTCCCGCCGCTTCCATTGCTCGATGTCGCCGCGCGGACGATCCGCCCAGTCCGGCTTCCCCCAGAGCGTTCCCTGCCACTCACTCGTCTGCCGCAGCATCTCGTCCCAGGTGATCTTCCTGTTGTGCTCGGACTCGAACGGCTCGAGCACCTCGAACGCGTCGAAGGCCACACCGGCGGGCGGCGGCGGCGCGGCGCTGTCGCTCACATTGGCACCCATCACATCGGGCGGGATCGGTACCAGCGAGGCACTCCTCCCCGGCGGACCCTTGAGCGCCACGATCGGCGTCATGTACTGGCGCACGGGGTCGTGCACGTCACGGATCATCTTCCGGTCGTAGGCCAGCCCGACGGTCGTGGACAGGAAGCTCTTCGTGACGCTGTGCGTGAGGTCGACGCGGTCGGGATCGCCCCACTCGGCCACGATGTATCCGTGTCGCACGATCAATCCCGCGGGGCCGCCGCGCGGCTTGAACGGGCCGATCCCTTCGCCGTGCGGTTCCCGGCCGAACGATCCGCGCTGCATCTCGAGCTGGTCGCGCGACGCCGTCGACTCGCTGCGGAGTGCGATGGCAACCGCGGAGTCCACGCCGCTCGCGTTCAGACCGACCTGCGCGGCGGTGCGCTTCTCCCACTCCCCTCGCGGCGGGAAGTAGCGCCCCTGGGCCGCGAGCGGTACCGCGAGGATGGCGAGGAAAAGGAATGGCGCGTTGACACGCGCCCGCAGCAAACGTGGCGTGGTGAACATCGAGCGCTCCCATGAGGCATCCGTTGGAGCTGCGAAAGTGGATCGCGCGGGTACCGCGTGGCAAGATGGTCGCGCCGATTGCCTGCCACGCGTAACTGGCGGGGAAATTGGGGAAATTGGGGGAATCGGGTCAGACTCCATTTTTCCGAAAAAATGGAGTCTGACCCCAATTGCCCACCGGGTAGCGGTGTGGACGCGGCTAGCGTGGCACCGTCCAGACCTGATTGCGGCGATCGAGGTCGGGGAAGGCCGCGTCGGGATCGATCTCCACCCGGGTGACGGCCGGCGTAGCGGCCACGCGCACCATGTGGCGCCGCGACCCAGTCAACCAGATGTCCACCGGCAGATCGAGTCGCTGCACGGCGCCGCCGGCGCGTGTGATGGCGAGACGCACGGGCATCGGCGCAAGCCCGCGATCCTCGATGGCGATGGCCGTGGAATCACCCACCGTGGACACCGCGGCGATCGCCTGATCCAGGGACCACGGCTCGTAGAACCACGTCGTCCAGAACCATGAGAGGTCGTGTCCGGCGACGTCCGCCATGGTGTTGAAGAAATCGTACGGGTACGGATGCTTCCCGAGCCAGCGGAGTCCGTATTCGCGGAACGCCCGATGGAATGTCTCGCTCGCCGAGCATGCCGCGCAGCGCCGCCAGCACCTGGGCCGTCTTGTCGTAGTACATGACGAAGTACCGCTCCGACGGATAGAGTCCCCGGGCACCATGAGCCGCTGGTCCTTGCGGAGCGCGCTGCATCCAGATAGAGCCGGCGCTGTCCGGGTTCCGAATCGTTAGGCCTGCCGCCGGTGCGCGGCTCCCCGTACAGCACCCGCATCCCCTGGGCATCGTTGAACTGCGTGAAGCCTTCGTCCATCCACGGATACCGAGTCTCGTTCGATCCCACCTGCATCGGAAACCACATGTGACCGGTCTCGTGCATCAGGTCGCCCGCCAGCGAGAGCGTGTCCGCCCAGGGCTGCATGATGGTCATCATCGGATACTCCATGCCGCCGCCGTCCAGCATCCCCTCCATCGAGGTCATCTGGGGCCACGGATACGGCCAGAGCCAGGCCGAGAGCTGCTCGATCGCGTCCCGCGTGAAACGCGCCCCGCCTGCTGCCCAGGCTGACGCCGTCGCGTGCTGTCGGTAGAAGCTGTTGATGGTCGACCGTGTCGGTCGCGGCCGTCGGCCCCGGAGACGATTGCGCGCGTCGCATCCCATGCGTAAGCGTTGCCCGCGCCCCAGGCGAAATCGCGGACGTCGACGCGCCAGTAGTGCCAGGTGAGGGTCGGGCCGGTGCCGGCGAGCGCGCGTGAGGTCCCGGGTCCCGGCGTCACGACATGTACCACACTCCCGGTGCGCCGCGCCTCGTCAAGCCGCGCGCGCGCGACTGAACTCAGCACCGTGTCGGCGTTCTGCAGAATGCCAGTCGCACCCACCACCCACCCGCGCGGCACGTGCAGCCGCACGTCGTAGTCGGCGGGCTCCATGTAGAACTCGGCCTGCAGCAGGTACTGATCCGCGACCCACCCATTCACGTCGTCGTAGACGGCGACCTGCGGATACCAGTATCCCATGAAGAAGACGTCTGCCTCGCGTCCCTCCCGTCCGTCGGCTGGAGCCGGCGCCGGAGAATACGACCACGCGAAGTCCAGGCGGATGCTGTCACGCGGCATGAGGGGCACGGCCAGGGTGATCCACATGACCGTTCCGTCGATGAGGTAGCTGTCCCTCGACGCGGCGGTCCGAGGCGAACTGCTGATCGATGCGCCGGGCGCCGGCGCGGAGGGCGGCGCAACGGTGGTTCCGCGCACCGCCACCCGGTTCAGCGTCATGCCGCCTGTTGTGGGGACAGCCGTGCGGCGTGCGTTTCCGGGCGCGAATGCGTTCTGCCGCAGATGAACCGCGATCCGGCGCAGCGTGTCGGGCGAATTGTTGAGGTAGACGACGCGTTCGCTGCCCGACACTCGTGTCGCCACCGGATCCAGACGCGCATCTATATAGTAGCGGGCATGCTGGGTCCACGACGATTCACCAGGGGCGCCCGTGCGCGTGCGCGTTCGCCGCTCCACGGCGCGCGTGAAGGCGGGAGTTTCGTAAACGGGCCCCGGCAGCGGTCGGCCCGTTTGTACGGTGCCGGACGGGTCGAGTGACGGCAGCGGGCGCGTCTGCCCGGCCAGGCTGTGCGCCAGACTTATCGTCAGGGCAGCGATCGTGGGCCCCATGGACAACGGGTATCGAGTGGAACGAATACGCACGGCGATCTCCCCGGATTCGAGCTGCCCTACCTGTCACCCGTTCACCTCGCGCGATGGAGCCGCGGCGGCAGCCAGGGACCATGCGGTTGCTCGCGCCGGCGGCGGGTGACCCTCGGAGAATAATGATGCCACGACGTCCGGTTCGCCTTGTGGCAGTGCGAGCGGGCGGGCAATTTCCTCCCCCTGCACGGCAGAGCCCACCGCGAGCGACGGCACCATGGAACGCGATGCGAGGCAGTGATTCCCGGCGATCAGATGTCCGGGTGGCGCGTCTGCTGCGCGCGACAGCACACCAGCCATGACCGGAACCGCCTACACCACCGCCCATCTTATAGATCGCTTGCAGCAACATCGGACCCTCGGCGATGCGCCGCGCGAGGAGCTCGCCTGGCTGGTGTCGCACGGCGGTCTCGTGCAGTTCGGCAAGGGCGACAACGTCACGACGGTGGCGAATGCCATCGACTATCTCTATGTGCTCTTCTCGGGCCACATCGCCATTTACCTCGATCGCGGAGGAAACCGCCGGAAGGTGATGGAGTGGGTCGGCGGCGACGTGGTGGGGAATCTCCCCTACTCGCGCATGAAGTTCTCGCCGGGCCAGGTCTATTCCGAAGAAGTGTCGGAGGCACTGGCGATACATCGCCGACATTTCCCGGCTCTGATCCGGGAATGTCCCGAGATCGCCACGATACTGGTGCATGTGATGCTCGACCGCGCCCGCGTCTTCCGCGCGGATGACTCGCAGGTCGAGAAGATGATGTCGCTGGGAAAGCTGGCCGCTGGGCTCGCACACGAGTTGAACAATCCGGCATCGGCCGCCGCGCGGAGCGCCACCTTACTGGCGGGAACGCTGGCCGAGTCCGACGAAGCTGCGCTCGTGCTGGGCGCGGCCGGACTGTCGGATGCGGCCCTTGGCAGGCTGAAACGCGTGCGCGAGCTGTGCGTGGGCGCGCCGGCCGGTGTCCAAGCGCCCCTCGAGCGCGCTGATCGCGAAGATGCCATCGCCGAGTGGCTCGTGGCGCGCAATCTCGACGCGGCGGCGGCACACGCGCTCGCCGACTCCGCCGTCACCTTGCCGATGCTCGATGACATGGCGCAGGTCGTGCAGGGCTCGGCGCTCGACGCCGCCGTTCGGTGGATCGCATCAGGCTGTGCCACGCGTGGACTGGTGTCGGACATCGAGAAGGCGGCGTCGCGCGTGTACACCCTGGTCAGCGCGGTCAAGGGCTTCACCCACATGGACCGTCCATCGACGCCGGAGCTGCTCGACGTCGGCCGGGGGCTCGCCGATACCATCGCGGTCCTCGGCTCAAAGGCGCGGCAGAAATCCGTGGGAGTGCGACTCGAGCTGGAGCCTGATCTTCCGCGGGTCATGGGGTCCGGCGGCGAGCTGAATCAGGTGTGGGCCAATCTGATCGACAACGCGATCGACGCGGTGCCGGCGTCGGGACAGGTGACCGTGACGGCGCAGCCCGAGCGAGGCTGGGTGGTCGTCCGGGTCATCGACAACGGCCCGGGGATCCCCGATGACATCTCCGGTCGCATCTTCGATCCCTTCTTCACGACCAAGCCCGTCGGACAGGGCACCGGCCTGGGCCTCGACATCGTGCGCCGTCAGGTGCAGCAGCACGGTGGAAGCGTGGAACTGGAGACGCGGCCCGGGCGCACAGAATTCCGTGTCAGCCTTCCGTTGCCGGATGAGGAGGGGGCGGGGGAAAGGGCATAGGCCAATGGGCCAGAGGCCAGAGGCCAGATGCTACGCTCCTGATGTGGCGGGAGACACCGGTCGCGTGAGGCACCGCGGGTTGCAACAAAGGGGCGGCCGAAGCCGCCCCTTTGTTGCAACCCGCTGGATCGATCCTCCAATCCACCACCTTCGCGCTACCGACCTCCGCGACCGCCCTGCACCGCCGTTGGTAGCGGTGGCCGCGGCAGCATCTCATCGCGCTGAGCGGCCAGCCAGGCGAAGCTCGCCACCACCGCCGCGTTGAACTTCATGTCGTCAGGCTGCAGCCGTTCGTAGACGTCCTGGTTGGTATGGTGTGTGAGGTTGCCGTAGTCGAGCGGATCCTGGATGAACTGGAAGCCGGGGAGTCCGACACCGATGTACGAGAGGTGATCCGTACCGCCGGTGTTCCTGATCGTCAGCGTCTTCATCCCCATGCCCTTGAACGGATCCATCCAGGCATCGAAGATCGGGCGTTCTGCTTCGATCCCCTGGAGGTACACGCCGCGGATCTTGCCGCTGCCGTTATCGACGTTGAAGTAGGCGGCGAATTTCGCCTGCTCGGGTGTTGGGTGGAATCCGCTCGCGTCGGTGGTGCCGAAGTGCTTGGCCACGTAGGCGCGCGAGCCGAGCAGTCCCTGCTCTTCCCCGGTCCACAGCCCGATCCGGATGGTCCGCCGAGGCTGCAGGTTGAGTGACTTGAGGAGCCGCATTGCCTCGAGCATCACACCGGAGCCCGCGCCATTATCCGTTGCACCCGTTCCGGAGTGCCACGAGTCGAAGTGGGCACCGATCATCACCAACTGGTCCTTGAGTTGCGGGTCGGTTCCGGGGATCTCGCCGATGACGTTGAACGAGGTCTTGTTCTCGGGTAAGAACTTGTTCTGCATGTTCAGCTCGAGCGTGACCGGAACCTTCTTTTCCACCATGCGGGCGATGCGGCCATACGACTCCCGTGCGACGTGCACGAACGGGACCTGCGGAGCGCCGGAGGCGCGCGACGCGCCGTTGTCCGTTCCGATGTCACCGCCCACATGGCGTGTGTCCTCCAGCACGATAGCCGCCGTGCCCTGCGCTTCCATCCATCGAAGCGTAGTGGTGTCGTTCATGTTGAGTCCGCCGCGCCCGCCAAAGAAGCCGCCCCGTCCGCCGCCGCGGCCCGATGCCGCCGCCGCAATCGAGTCACGCGTGAATTGTGCCTGACACACCGCCGAGCGCTGCGGCGGAGCGCCTCCGCCCCGACCGCCGCGACCACCAAAGCGCCCGCCCGCCGCAGCCGGCTGCGCGGCCGCCATGACAGCCAGCGCGGAATCCGAATAGCGCGACGCCGTCGGCTCGAAGTCGTTCACCGGCTGATCCGCCGGCGGGGACGTCATCACGAAGGCGTTATGCAGCTTTCCGGCGTACATCTGCTTCAGCTCGTCCGAGCATTCGGCATTCACCATCATCGCCGGCCCGGTGACGGTGCCCTTCGTGCTCGCCGACCACGCGCGCGGCACCGCCTCCACGATGAAGGGCATGGGCGACGTCGCCATGAACGAGAAGCGCTCGTTCTCCCAGCCGAGTCCCGGTGGCGTGTCCCACATCTCCTCATGCACGTTGGCCAGGCCCCAGGACTTCATCTGGCCCATCGCCCAGTCCTTGGCCCGCGTGAGGTTGGGCGACCAGGTGAGTCGGGGCCCGTAGACGTCGGACAGCCAGCTCATGATCTCCATGACCTGGGAGTGCTGCATCTCCTCGGCCTTGATCCGCTCGACCGTGGCGACATCGACCTTTTCCTGCGCCGCCAGTGGCAGCGCGCACACCGTGTTGGCCGCGGCGACCGTGAGGACGCCGGCGAGAGCGGTGAGCTTCATCCTCAGACTCCTGAAGGGTGGTGGCATGGTTGGGGGGCGCTTCCCTAAGCTGATGCCGCGGGCGGGGATTGTCACGGGGCCGCGGCGAATGAAGTTGGAAAATTGGGGTCAGACTCGAATTTTCGCGCGGCGCGAAAATTCGAGTCTGACCCCAATTCCCGCCGACGGGTGTAACGTCGGATCAACGTCGACGGCGCGGGGACTGGCACGTCAGGCCCAGGTCCCGACTCGCACCATGCCCGCGGCCTCGTCCAGCTCGACCCGCACCTCGACCCCAGGCAACAACGCACGGAGCGCGGGACTCTCGAGGAAGTGGTGCACGTGCGACGCGCCCGCCCCCTTCCCGCAAGTGCACGCGAGCGCGCGCAGACATCCGGTCGCCTGGCGGTCGTCGACCGAGAGCGGAAACTCCGGCCCCAGCGCCGCCAGCCGGTCGGCGGCAGCCGCCGTGATCTCGAGTTTGCCGTCGAGTGGCGTCTTGCGCGACACAGGCCGCAGTTCCAGAAGCATCGCGCCTACCTCGGCGTCCACTGCGGATGGCCGGTGAACAGGCCGCCGACGATCCCGATCCGCCAGGCAATGAACAGTCCGAAGGCGAGACTCACCACGCCCGATACGATCCGGAGCTGCCGATTCAGACGGCCGAACTGGGCGCCGGTCATGGCGAAGGGGACGCTGACCGCGGCGGTGACGAGCATCATGCCGGCGATGGTGCCGATTCCGAAGATGAGCAGATACACAACGCCCCAGGTCGTGCTCCGGATGGTGGTGAGCACGAGCAGGGCGATGGCCGCCGACCCGGCCAACCCGTGCACGACGCCGACGACCAGCGGGCGCACGAGCTGATACAGGCGCAAGGATCCCAGTCGCTGGTCAAGGCGGCTCAGGGGCGTGCGGTCGGGATCGTGGGGGTGGCGTTCGGGGTCATGCTCGTGCGCGTGGGTGTGGATGTAGTCGCCGTGGCGGTGGGCATGCGCGTGCACGTGCGGGATCTCGTGCGGATGCGCGTGCGCGGGTTGATCCGCGGCTTGACGCAACTGCGCCTGGGCCGGCGGGTGCGTCGCCGCGTGCCCATGCAGCGGGGCACCCGCCGCCGGCTGCACCTGTTGAACCCGTTGCCAGAAGCCGCCGAGGTTCATCAGGCCCAGCGCGACCAGCATCAGTCCGACCGCCAGCTCCATCGACAATCCAATGCGCGGCGGGATCACCCAGCTGAACAGGATGATGGCGCCGCCGACGACCAGGATCGTGACGGTGTGGCCGATTCCCCAGACGGCCCCGATCCACGCCGCGCTCCGCACACTCCGGTGCCGCGCCACGATCGTCGTCACGGCGATCACGTGGTCGGCGTCGGTGGCGTGGCGCATGCCGAGAAAGAAGCCTAACGTGGCTATGGCAATGGCGCTGGTCATGAGGGCGCGATGGCGTCCTCGCGCGCAGTCGGCCACTTCGGGCGAGGCGCCAGGCAGTCGGTCATTCGTGGCATGTTAATACCGGTCGCTCTCTCGCGCCCGCGTGAGGTCCCGGCGCCCGAAAAGACGCCGGGGCCCCGCCTGGTGAGCGACACGCTGGCCCACGCGCACGCCAACCGGAACGCATGGCCCGGGTCTGTCGCGCCGAGCCGGCGCCGACCTGCCCTCCGGACTACACGCCGCTGGGGTATGTCTCCGGCAGCTCTCCCTTGTCCCACGCTCCCGTCCTCTCGAGCGGCTCCACGGCTCGCGTCCGGTCATAGTGCAGGATGGCGTCGAACTGTCGCGGAAGCTCCGCGTGAAAGTAGTGGCTCTGCCGCTCGGTCTCCGGACGGTAGATGACGCCGATCGCGCGCTCCAGGCGCGCCGCGTGAAGCTCAGACACCGCCTCGCTGCGATCGCCCAGGTCGAGGTAGAAATTCGGTATCGCCAGCGTCGTGGAACAGGCTCTCGTAGCTCCCCGGCAACGCCGGCCTGACGACTTTGCGCTGTGCCGGCTCGTCCCAGTTGGACGTCGCGGTCACCGTCCCCGAGTACGTGCTGAACCCGACCAGCACCGCGTCGTCGCCGAATCGCTCGCTCACCAGCTGGCCCACGTTCAACTCGCCCCCCTGTCCCATCTCGGTTGCTCGCGCATCGCCGAGGTGCGAGTTGTGCGCCCAGACCACGATCTTCGGCGAGGCGCCGCGCTGGCTCAGGAAGCGCGTCAGGCTCTCCAGCGTCTCGGCCATGTGCCGGTCGCGAAGATTCCATGACTCCACCCGGCTCCCGAACATCGCGCGATAGTAGCGCTCCGCATTGGCCACCACGCGCGCATTCTGCTCGGCGAAGAAGAGATCGTCCTCCGCCACGCGCCCGTCGCGGCGCGCATATTCCCCGGCCGCCCGACGGAGCGTCACCAGCTGCTCGACCACTTCCGCCTCGCACGACGGTGACAGCCCGATGGACGACGCGTAGCCGTACTCCTGCGGGTCGCCGCCGAACCGGTCGAAGCAGCCGTAGCGGATCTCGGCACGCCGCGCGGCCTCCGGGTCCACCACCCGCAGATAGCGGATGACCGCCTCCATGGACGAATGCAGGCTGTACAGGTCCATTCCGTAGAAGCCCACCCGCCGGGCGTCGTCACCAACTGATTCGTTATGCGAGCGGAGCCAGCCCACGAAATCGAGCACATCGGCGTTGCGCCACATCCATTGCGGATAGCGGCGGAACCCGGCCAGCGACTGCTCGGCGTCGGCATCGACGCCGCTCCCGCGCACGTACCGATTCACCCGGTATGCGTCGGGCCAGTCAGCCTCCACCGCAACCGCTGTGAAGCCGCGCTCGCGAATCAGCCGCTTGGTGATCTCGGCGCGGATCCGATAGAACTCGTGCGTCCCGTGCGAGGCCTCGCCGATGAGCACCATCCGCGCCTCGCCCACTCGCGCCACCAATGCGTCAAAGTCGCTCGCCGAACCCGTCAGAGGACGGACCACGTCCCCGAGGGCCCGCGCCAGCGGCTGCAGAGATACCGCCGTCATTGGGTGGTCCTCCAGCTTGTGTCGCTCCTGTCGGTGCAATGATGCCCGCCCACCTCTCCCCCGTCTGTCGGGAAAGGCGCGATGTGTTCGTAAGGATTTGATGCAACGACGCCCGACGGGTCCCGTGACTCGGGGTCACGATCGTCTGCGGGCGAGCCGCGCACGCTGGTCCGACGTGCGGCAGCGGCTCAGAACGGGACTGAGCGTGCTGACCGGCTGGACGAACGGCGTACACGCGCCAGCCGCGAGCAACAGGGTCCCCGCCAGGCGGCGTGCAATGCCTGCCGACCACCGCAACCACTCGAGGTACGCAATGGTTGTCGCTGCGTCCTCGCGTGAGACCTCACCGTGGTCGCCAGGTGAAGAATCGCGTCGCGGTCGCGTCATCCTCCGCGAACAGGATTTCGCCCCGGCGCGCGAGCACGACCCGCCATTCCGAAGGAGTACGACACTCCGCCGTGAGTGCGCCCTGACGTCCGAACTGCTGCCACACGAATCCGCCCAGATCGTCCATCGAAAACGTGGCCGGCGCGTCGGCGGATGAAGCGTCGTCGGGCGCGGGGTACGTGCGCTGGACCCACAGCGAGCCCGATGTCCCCGCCAACATGCGCGCGAACATCGGATAAGACGGAGCGAGCGGCAGTGCTCCGAGCATGGACGCGATCATGCGCGGTCGGTCCTGGGCGGGGACCTGTGTCAATGCCTGCGTCATCACGCGCTCAGCGAAGTCGCGGGTGAGCTTCTGCGGCGGCCCGATTCCGAGGTGGATCACGCCGTCCGCCGCGCCCCGTAGCGCAACAACCCTGATGTCCGGCGTCACGCCCGATGCAACAACGACGTGAGTGTCGTCGAGGAGCCCGGCGACACCATTCGGTGTGAAGATGCCAGGCTCCGAAGGGGGATCGCTCAACTCCACCGTGCGCGCGACGCGCGCCGAGTCCTGATCCAGAGTCCGGATGATCATCACGGGGGGTTCCGCCTTGCCTCGCTGAGGGCGGTTCCGAGTCACCTCGATGACGTCGCCGCCGCTGGCGGCGAGCAGTACAGGAAACGGCAGGCCGGCGGGTTGATATGGGGGCGCCGCGATCAAATTCCCCTGTAAGCCCAGGCGCATCGCTCGCCGCTTCGAGAGATCGAGCACCACAATCGTGTCGCCGACCGTGACGACCACACCGACGACCGATCCGATCTCTCCAGGCCCCGGCCCCTTATGTGCAAGAGTCGTCACGCGGCCGCTCTTTCGGTCAACGCGAAGCAGCTCCAGCTTGGAGCGGTCGATGACGACCGCGCTCCCATCGGAGAGCAGGTCAGCGCGAACATCGCGACCGAGTACAAGCTCGTCGCCGAGCGCCGGCCAGGCTTCGGTCTGAGCGAGTGCGGGTGCCGGTGCACCGCCGGGCATGGCGCGACACGCGAGCTGCGCGGTTGCAACACCGGGCGCGACCAGGCAGACAAGAATTGCGGGGGCCAGAAGCCTGCGACGAGCCCGGGGCCTTGACGCGCGCGTGTGTCTGCAGGGCCAGTATCTCATGGTTCCTCCCGCACGAAGCGCCGCTTCTCTCCATCGGACCACAGGAGCTGGTAGATCTCGTCGCGCGTGACCAGCTCGCTTTTGCGGCTTACCAGCAGGTGTAGCAGCCGGACTGGTCTCGGTCCCAGCGCGACGCGCTCCCGCTCGACGCGCAGCTCCCACGGCCCCGGATCCATCTCGAACGGTCCGAAGGGAACGACGGATGTCCGGTCTGCGGCTCGAGGCGGCTCATCTCCCGGTGACGATCGGAAATCGTACTCGTGGTGCTCGCGCATCCCGGATCATACGGCCTTCCGGGCGGGAAGCGACAGGGCCCTGAGGATCCGGCCGAGCGAGCCAACCCGCAGTCCGTCGTGCCGACCCGCGAAGTAGCGCCGGTTGATTTCATCGCCACTGAGGTCGTCAACCTGGCCGAAGCCCATCGCCCGCACTTCGCGCTCCAGATCCGCCGGCACGAAGAAGCTCCGCCACGGTTCTCCCGCCGCGGCCACGCGCGCGGCCATCGCCTCGAATGCGGTTCGCTGCAACGGCGTCAGCGCGTCCGGCGGCACCGCGTAGTCGAAGACCACACCGCCACCCGCACGCGTGAGTTCCGCGATCGACGTCAGCGTCGTCCGCACCGCCGCGGTGTCGAGGTAGGGCACCACGCCGAGCCACGAGAAGAACGTCCCCTCGCCCATCCGCAGTCCGGCGCCACGCAGCTGCGCCGTCAGATCCTGCTGCGCGAAGTCCACCGGAACGAACGTCAGCGTGCCGGGGACGTTGATGCCCGAGGCGGCGAGCTGCTCGCATTTCCAGATCTGGGTGGATGGATGGTCCACCTCGAACACGCGGAGCTGGTCCGCCGGATAGGGATTCCGGTAGGCGAACGTGTCGAGTCCGGCGCCCAGCACGACGTATTGGCGGACGCCCGACGTCACCAGTTCGGCCAGCGTCTCCTCCGCCAGCCGGCTGCGCGCGGCCAGGAACGCCCGCAGCGCCCGTGCGATCGGCCCGCGCTCCTGCGTGGCCGCATTCGCGCGAAGCGCCGCAGCCTGTTCCGGCCCGAGGATCTCGAGCGCCACCGGATCTGCGAACACAACCGGTGCGTCGAGCAACTGGTGCGCGGCTCGGCGAAGTGCCACACGGTAGGCGGTACGACTGGGCCGATCCCGATGCACGGGTCCGGCTAGTCCTGCCGCAGGGCCACCAGCGGATCGACCCGCGTCGCGCGCCGCACGGGCACCGCCCACCACTCCGTTCGGTTCATACCAGGCGTAAGCTAGAGCCGAATCCGGAGGGTCACATCCACACTGCGGGGCGCCAGAATGAAGTACCGCGCCTCGCCGTCACTGCTCACGTCGCCGGACGGATAGGCGCGCCGGTCCAGCAGGTTGCGCCCCTGCACCAGCAGCGTGCGCCCGCCCACTGCAATCGTCACTCCCCCGTCGAGGACATAGAACCCTGGAGTCGTCAGGCGGTCGTCACCCGTGGGCGCGAGAAACGTGCGTCCCTGATAGCGGCCGTCCGCGGTGAACGACACCCGGGGCGCGGCATGCCAGGTCAGGCGGTGGCTGGCGACGACCGTGGGGGTGAGGATGGGGTCGACGTCCCGAAAGGTCATCCCGCTCGCCTCGTCGTGATACGCGACGATCCGGTTGCGGCTCACGGCCGCCGACATGCCCAGGTCCAGCGACGACGTCACGGTCCACGAGCCGTCGAGCTCCACCCCGCGCCGGTAGCTCCGCCCCACGTTCGCGCGGATGTCATAGCCGAGCGGCGTCGTGGCGCCGGTGCGCGCGATTTCGTCGCGGAACCGCATATCATAGATGTTCAGCGTGAATCCGGCCGGCCCGACGACGAGCGTGCCCCCGCCTCCAGGTCGTTGACGTGTTCCGGGCGCACGCGGGTGAGCGGAAGCAGCGTCGGGGCATCGTCAGGCGTGACGTCGTCCGCACCGGCGAACAGATCGTTGCGCGTTGGCTCGCGGCCGGTGGTGCCGTACGACGCGAACAGCGTCAGCCGCGGCGCCGCGCGCACCGTGATGCCGGCCCGTGGGTTCGCGAAACTCCACCGCTGGCTGGCGTCGTCCAGCCCGTACCCCGCCGAAGGGCGATACCGGAATTCGGCGGTGCGAAGCTGCAGATCGCCGAACAGGGTCGCCGCACCTAACGCGAGTCTCACCTTGCCGAACGCGGACGCTTCGGTCTTGTAGCCGGTGTTCGAGTACCCCGGATACACCAGGTCCGGGCGGTCGTCGAACTGATGATCCTTGGAGTACGTTTCCGCGTGCGCGCCGCCGTCCACCATCAGGCGTCCGGCCACTGCGTGTGCCGCCGCAATCACCCCGACCCAGCGCGACGCCGAGCGGTAGCGCAGTGCCGGCCCGGGCGCGCCCGAGGGATAGTCGTAGTAGCCGCTGGTGAGGAACCCGTACGCGGTCAGTCCCGCCGACGCGGCAGGCGAGAGGAAGCGCGTGTAGTTCAGCGTCGCGAAGCTCTCGCGGTAGTGATCGCCGACGCCGGCCAGCGGATTGGCGCGCGGATCGCGACGCAGCGTGCTGTCGGGCAATGGCTCGTATGCCTGGCCGTTCTGCTCGAGTCCGGTCTCGGCGGTGAGCTTCACCAGGTTGCGGTTGCCGAAGTAGCCGGCGCTCATGAATGCGCTGTTGGCCGCCGTGGTCGCGCCCTCGCGATACCCGTCCGAACGCACGCCGGAGACACGACCGGAGAAGGCGAAGCGATTGGCGAGCTGCCCGCTCTGCGCCTCCAGCATGCCGCGGGCCATGCCGAACGAGCCGCCGCCGAGTTCCAGCGTCGTCAGGCGGTGCGAGCCCGCCAGCGATGGCGAGGCAAAGTTCACCGACCCGCCGAACGCCGCCTGGCCGTAGCTACTGGTGCCCACGCCGCGCTGCACCTGCATGCTCTGCACCGAGCTCGTGAAGTCGGGAAAGTCCGAGAAGTAGATCTGCTGATCTTCGGGTTCGTTGAGCGGCACCCCGTCCAGCGTGATGTTGATGCGCGACTGGTCGACGCCGCGCAGGCGGAAGTACGAGTAGTTGAGCAGCGATCCGCTCTCCGAATACGCGGTGACCGACGGCGCCTGACGCAGGGTGAGCGGTACGTCCTGTCCGGTGTAGTCGCGCTGGAGTCGCGCGCGGTCGAGCGTCGTCTGCGCGATCGGTGCTTCACTGCCCGCGCGGACCGCGGTGATGGTGAGCCCCTCGAGCGTACGCGCCCGGGCCAGCACCCGGGTCGCAAGTGCGACGACCAGGGCGGTGTCTCCCCTCGCGACGTCGCGGGTCATGGTCACGTAGTCGGACCGTTCCACCACCAGCGTCCCTCGCCGCGGAAGGGTCAAGTGAAACCGGCCGTCGGTACCAGTGAAGGTGGATGCCAGTGGGGCCGCTCCGGCTCGCTGGACGTCGCCGGGCCTGTTCGTTCCGATGGTGAATGTCGACGCCGGAACGGTATCGGACACGTACACATGGGCGCTGTCGAGGGGCGCCCCGGTGGACGCGTCGACCACCACGCCCGCGACCACGAACGGCGTCGGCGCTCTGCGCCTCGAGTGACCGACCGGCGGCGAGGATGCCGCCAACGGATGGAACCACGAGCGCGACCAGCATCGCGCGGGAATGCGGGGACAGCATGGGAATCGTCAGGCAGAAGATCGTGGCTCGCCGGAGCCGATCGACGCGCCGCCTGTACTGGTGGGCACTGGCGATGGACCCGCTGCCGGGACGGTGGCGCGATGCACTCGGCACCACGTGGCCGCTCGCGCGTCGCGAAGCGGCATCGATTCCCAGGCGGACCCGGCGTCAGAAACGCCGAGTCACTCGCGACTTCCTACGCCGGTCCTAACCGGATCAGGTTCGACGGGACTCTCTCAGCCTTCACGCGGACGGTGTTCCGCGCTCGGGCACCCCGGACGAGTATCCCCATGATAGACCGCGAGCCTTTCCGGAGGAAGTGGCGATCCATCCGGCAGCGAAACTCCGGCGCACCCGGTCGCTGGCCAACCCTCGCGAGTCACCGCATTTTCCGGCGGCGGGCCGTGCGCGGCCGCCGGTCGTCATCGCCGAAGTGCGACAGGGAGATCAGCCAGGTGTCCAGCTGCCGGTGGGATCGGCGAATTCGGGGTGCAGGCGCACGAGGCGCTCCACTGCTCGTTCTGCTGTTGCTGGCGGTCGGCCCCTCGAGCCTTCGTGGGCAGGTGGTGCGCGGCGCCGTCACAGACCGGGCGACCGGCGCCGCCGTGGCTGGCGCGCTCGTGACGCTCGAGCGCGAGAGCCCGGCCTCCGCGGCCGACACGGCGGGCCTGCGAAACGTGCTCACCAGTGAGACGGGAGATTTCACGGTGAGCGCGCCCGGAGCGGGACGCTTCCGGCTGTTGATCAAGCGCATCGGCTCCCGACGCTATACGTCCGATGCGTTCCCACTGGCGCCGGGGGAAACGCGCCACATGGACGTCGCGCTCGATCGCGTTGCGACCTCGCTCCCTGGTGTCGCGGTCACCGGCAAATCGCTGTGCGGAACCCGTCTCGCCGACGCGTCGCGGCTGGCAGAGCTCTGGGACGACGCGCGCGCTGCCCTCACCGCGGCGCAGATCACCGCCCGGGACAGGTTGGCCCGCTACGAGCTGGTGCGCTACAGCCGGGCCCTCGATCCGACCAACCTCGCCGTGCTCGACGAAACACACCGCGCCTACGGCGCCGCCGGCGACAGCATGCCGCCCGTCTTCACCAGTCTGCGCGGAGATTCCCTGTCCACGATCGGCTACTGGCAGCCGGTGAACGAGATGACGACGATCTTCTACGGGCTCGACGCGAACGCACTGCTCTCCGACGCATTCGTGCGGGACCACTGCTTCACCGTCTCCGACGGCACCGGCGATCGGCGCGGTCTGGTCGGCCTGTCGTTCGAGCCGGTCCGCGGTCGCACGGTACCGGAGATTCGCGGCACGGTCTGGCTGGACGCGCGGACCTCGGAACTACGGTGGGTCGAGTTCTCGTGGCTGCGCCTCCCGGATAACGCGTCGGGCGAGCGAACCGGCGGCAGGGTGTACTTCACGCGGCTGGCGGGCGGGCCGTGGATCGTGCGGCGCTGGTATCTGCGCATCCCTCGCTCGCTGTTCATCGCGCCGGCGCCGAATGGCGGCGTGCGTCCGATTCAGGTCGGGCTCGAGGAGGAGGGCGGCTTCGTCTTCTCTCCGGAGCTCGCGCGGTCGGAGGAGCCGGCCGAACTCACCGGCATCGTGCGGGATAGCACCGGCCGGCCACTCGCGGGTGCGCGCGTGACGCTGCTGGGCACGTCGTGGCGTACCATGATCGACTCGTCAGGCAGGTTCCGGTTCGACAGTCTTCCGCCCGGTGTCTATGCCCTGGCCGCCGACCACGCCGACTACGCGCGCTACGGAGTGCGCATCGGCCGGACCGACATCGTGCTGGAGGAGGGAGCGCGCCGCGAACTGGACTTCCGTGCCCCGGGTGCTGCGGGCATCGCGTTCGCCATGTGCGACGGACGCATGCCCGGTACGAGCGAGGCGACGTTGCGGCTCACCTTGATCCGCGACGATTCCCGCACTCCATTGCCCGGCGTGACTCTGCGCCTCACATGGAGCGGGACGGCGCAGGTTTCACGCGGGCGCAGGTCCGCCCTCGGGGCCCGCGAGCACGCTGATCAGGCAATCACGGACTCGGCGGGCGTGGCGACCTTCTGCAACGTGCCCGCGGGCACGCCCCTGTCCGTTGGATTGCCGGCCGAAGGCGATCACATCCGGATCCTGACGACACTCCGGATGTCGCCGCGCGAGATCGCGCTTCGCGTCCTCGAGGTGGCAGGATCGCCGCCCTGATGGTCACGACGGCGCGCAGGTGCGCTCGAGCGTGGCTTCGAGCGCGCACAGCCGCATCGACTCCTCCACCTGGCGCACCGCGCCCCGCGCGGCGTACGGATCGCTCGCCCAGCTCGAGCCTTCGGTGGTGAAGCCGCGCGCCAGAAAGTGGACGCTGAGGCGATCGAATACGCCCTGCTGCGGCTGATTCAACGAGCCGCTGGGCGGTTCGCTCACGGCGTAGATGCCTCCCTCGCCGCGACTCAGAACGCGGTAGCCGGCAAGCTGGACCTGCGCCTCGACGCATTGGCGCGTTGCCGCTCGGGGATCGTCTGCCGCCGGCTTCGCGTGGTGGATGCACGCGCCCGCGAGCAAAGCGACCCCACAAACGGCGCGATCAGCAACTCGCCGCGTGGCGCTGACGGAGCCGCCACCTCTTCGCTGACCCCCCAATCATCCCCCTCGCGACAATGCCGAGCCCATGAACGCCGAGAGAAAGTCCACCGGTACCGGGAAGATAGTGGTCGAATTGTTCTCGGTCGCAATCTCCGCCAGTGTCTGCAGGTAACGGAGCTGGAGCGCGACAGGCTGGGCCGCGATCACCTTGGCCGCTTCCGCCAGCTGCGCCGCCGCCTGGAATTCGCCCTCCGCGTTGATCACCTTGGCGCGTCGTTCACGCTCCGCCTCGGCCTGCCGCGCGATCGCCCGCTGCATCTCCTGGGGCAGATCCACGTTCTTCACCTCGACCGTGCTCACCTTCACCCCCCACGGTTCGGTGTGCCGGTCGATCACCTGCTGGAGCGCCTGGTTCAGCTTCTCACGCTCGGCGAGCAGTTGGTCGAGTTCCTGCTGGCCCAGAATCGAGCGCAGCGTCGTCTGCGCGATCTGCGACGTGGCAAACAGAAAGTCCTCGACCTGCACCACCGCCGCTTTCGCACTCATCACGCGGAAAAAGATGACCGCGTTCACCTTCACCGTCACGTTGTCGCGGGTGATGATGTCCTGCGGGGGCACGTCCATCGCCACCGTCCGAAGCCCAACCTTCACCGCCCGGTCCACGATCGGAATCAGGATCACCAGTCCGGGGCCCTTGTCGCCGATGAGACGACCCAGCCGGAACACCACCAGCCGCTCGTACTCCCGCACGACCCGAATGGCATTGGACAGGATCACGATCCCCAGCACGATCACGAACAGGAGCAGCGTCTGGGATGGTCCAATCATGTTGCGGTCTCCTTGCCTGACGCGCGGACGTGCAGCGTGAGCTGGTCCACGCCGGTGATTTCCACTTCGCTCCCCGGTTCCACCGCGGTGTCCGACACCGCCCTCCACAGTTCTCCTTCCACACGCACCATCCCCTCCGGCGCGAGGCGGGATATGACCGACGCCCGCGCCCCGATGAGGGCGGGGGCTCCCGTCTGCACCCGGCGTCGCTGCGCGTTGAGCCCGGCGCCGACCACAAAGAGGAAGAACGCCGCGGTAACCAGCGTCGCCCCGCCGATCAGCGTCCCCGCCAGACGCATCTCGTCACCCGGAAACAGCATCAGGGATCCCAGCAACATCGAGATCACCCCTGCCACGGCCAGCACGCCGTGGCTCACGATCTTGATCTCGGCGATGAAGAACCCGACCGCGAGCACGATCAGCGCCACCCCGGCGTAGTTCACCGGAAGGGTCGAGAGCGCGAACAGCGCGAGCACCAGACACACCACGCCCACCACACCCGGGAGAATCGCCCCGGGATTCTGCAGCTCGAACAGCAGACCGTAGAAGCCTAACAAGAGCAGGATGTAGGCGACGCTCGGGTCGGTGAGAATCGCGAGCAGGCGGTCGCGAAATCCCAGCTGAATGCGATCAACAGGCAAGCCCTTGACCGAGAGGACGTGCTCCTCGCCCGCGCGCCGCCACGTGCGCCCGTCGGCCTTGTCCAGCAACTCGGGCAGTGTGGCGGCGACGAAGTCCACGACGTGCAGATCCACCGCCTCGGCCTCGCTCGCGGCGATGGCCTCGCGCACAGCGCGTTCAGCCCACGAGGCATTCCGGCCCCGCTGTCCGGCAATGGTGCGCGCGAACGCCGCGGCATCCGCCGTCACCTTGCGCGCCATCGTGGAGTCCATCGGACCCTGGAGATTGACCGGTGTCGCGGCCCCGATGTTCGTGCCCGGCGCCATCGCCGCCACGTCCGCGGCCATCGTCACGAACACCCCGGCCGACGCCGCGCGCGCGCCGCTCGGCGCCACCCAGGTGATGATCGGCACCGTGGACGCCAGCATCCGCTTGACCATCGTGCGCATGCTGCTCTCGAGACCGCCCGGCGTATCGATCTCGATTACGAGGGCGCGATACCCCTCCCGCTCGGCGCGATCGATCGCGGAGATGAGCGCTTCGGCGGTCACGGGTGAGATATCGTCCGCGAGGTGCATCACCAGGATCCGATCATGCCCGGGCATCTGATGCTGGGTCGCGGGCGCGGCTCCCCCTCGGGCCACCGAGTCCGGCTGCCCCGCCGCGTTGCCGGTGAAGGCCGCGGTTGCCGAGAGAACGAGCACCCACCTGAGACGGCCCATCATCGACACACCTCCTCGCCGCTCCGCCCTAAAGGTATGTCGCGCCATTCGCCTTCCCAAATCGGAGGGGCTCCGGTCACTGGTACCGTACCAGTGCCGGGCTCCCGGCGCACCCGCTCCGCCCGGGCGCGAGAAGCCCTGAGGCGTGAGACCCGGAAGGGAGATGATCTCGTGGTTTCTCCCTACATCTTGTCCGGGGCTCCCTCACTCGACGTCCACCACGCGTAAGAGTGGGCCCGCTCCTGCGACATATACTGGTGTCCTTCACGTGGCGGACGCGTGGCTAACGACCTGGAACAGACCTTCCTCGAACTCGTGCGCAAGAACGAAGCGCGCCTGTGGAAGATCTGTCGCGTCTATGAGCGCGACGCCGAGGCCCGCAGGGACCTCTATCAGGACGTGCTGGTGCAGGTCTGGCGCTCCCTCCCGTCGTTCGCGAAGCAGTCGCTCCCGGGCACCTGGCTGTATCGGGTGGCGCTGAATACCGCGCTCACCCACAGGCGCCGGCATCGTGCGCGCCGCGAGTCGCGGCTCGATGTGCGTGCGGAACCGAGGTCCGAGACGCCGGGAGCCGACGAGCGCCTGGAGGCGGCGCAGCAACTCGAGCGCCTGTACGCGGCGATCAGCCGGCTGAACGACATCGAGAAGATCCTCGTGACCATGTTCCTCGACGAACAGAGCTACCGCGAGATGGCCGAGGTACTGGGAATCAGCGAGAGCAACGTGGGCGTCAAACTGCATCGCATCAGGAAAGAACTGGCCACGCTGCTGGCCGAGGAGCGGTCATGAGTTTGGACGACGCGAAGGGTTACTGGTGGTCAGAGCGAGACGCCGATGTCGTTCGGCTGTCGCCGGAGGAGATTCTCCTCTACGTGAAGTCGGAAGCACGACGCTTCGACAAGCAGATCCGGTTCCGCGACCTCCGAGAGGTCATCGCGGCGGTCGTCGCTCTCGTCCTCATTGTCCCCGCGGCGGTACACGGCACTCTCCTCACCCGCCTCGGAGTGGTGGTGTTGATCGTGGCGTACGCGCTCGTGGTGGTCAGGTTGTACCGTGCGCGCCGGGTGCCGAGCGCGGCACGCATGGAGTTGCCGGTGGCGGTGGCGCTGGAGCATGAGCGGTCGAGCGTGGCAGCGCAGATCCGGCTCCTCGAGAGTGTCTTCGTGTGGTATCTGGCGCCGATCTCGCTCGGCGTGATCATGGTCATCGCCGGCCGCGCCGGCGCATCATGGCTGACCTTTGGCTGCGCGGCCTCCGTCGCGCTCCTGTCGCTGGTCCTCTACCGGCTGAACGTCAATGCCGCCCGGCGCCATCTGCAGCCACGGCTGGAGGAGCTCTCGCGGCTGCTCGCAGAGGTATCCTCGTCAGGCGAGCCCGGCGCGTGAGCGCTCCCGGACGGTTTCCCCAACGCTGGAGGACGTGTGAATTCTTCGTACCTGATCCGGGGCGCCATCGCAGCGGCCGCGCTCCACATGATGTCCATTCCGCCCGATACTGCCGTTCAGCGCCTGATTCGGGAGCGCGTGGAGACTCGCCGCAATGTGGGAATCGTGGCCGGCATTATCGATTCCACGGGGCACCGCCACCTGTTTCAGTTCGGGAGCGCGACGGACAACGGAACAGTGGCCCTCGGACCGAACACGGTCTTCGAAATCGGTTCGGTCACCAAGACCTTCACTGCATCGCTTCTGGCCGACCTGGTCCGACGCGGCGAGGTCTCACTTGACGATCCGGTCACGCGATACCTGCCGCCGGAGGTGAAGCTCGTCCCCCACGGGCGCGCGATCACGCTGCTCGACCTGGCGACGCAGAGTTCGGGACTGCCCCGCTTGCCGGCAAACCTCCATCCGGCAAATCCCGATGACCCGTATGTCGACTACGGTCCGTCGGAGCTCTACCAGTTCCTGTCGGGTTACACACCATCGCGGGACCCGGGTGCGCAGTACGAGTACTCGAATGTTGGTGTGGGCCTGCTCGGCCTCGCGCTCGCCCGGCACGCCGGAAAGAGCTACGAACAGCTCCTCGAGGCGCGGATTCTGACACCGCTGGGCATGGCCGATACGCGCATCACCAGCACGGCCGGCATGCAGAGGCGGCTCGCGACGGGCCACAACCGCGACGGCGATGCCGTCGCGAACTGGCATTTCAATGCGCTGGCGGGCGCCGGCGCTATCCGTTCGACGTTGAACGACATGCTCACGTTCCTCGCGGCCAACCTCGATAGCGCGAAGACACCACTCGGCGCGGCGCTCTTCGCCACCCACGCCTCGCGCCTCGCGACAACGCTGCCCAATACGACCATTGGACTCGCCTGGCACATTCTCCACGCGCACGAGACCGACATTGTCTGGCACAACGGCGAGACGGCGGGCTTTCACTCGTTCATCGGGTTCGATCCGGCGCGACACGTGGGCGTCGTCATCCTCTCCAACTCAGCCACATCGATCGACGACCTCGGGCTCCACCTGATCGACGAGCGCAATGACCTTCAGCCCCCACCGGCTCCTCCAGTGGAGTTGCCGCAGGACACGACCGTGCTGCAGCAGTATGCAGGTACTTATGAAGTCGCCCCGGGGGTGCGGCTGAGCGTCACTCGTGCCGGCGGGAAGCTCTACGCGCAGATGACCGGACAGCAGCGATTTCGGATCTTCGCGACGTCAGATTCCGCGTATCGTTGGACCGTCGTCGACGCCCAGCTCACCTTCAGGCGAAACGGCGCCGGCGCCGTCTCCGGGGCAGTCCTCCACCAGGGAGGGCGGGACATCGCGATGACACGCGTACCGTGAACCCCGCCGCGACGTTCGTCTGAACCGACACGCCGTTGGTGCGTCGTCAGCTCCCGCCCTTCGGCGTCCGCTGGAGCGGTGGGATCCGCTCGCCTTTCGCGGAGCACGCCATCAGCGTCGCGAGGCGCTTCTCGCGCGTCTCTTCGCGCCTGGCGCTCATCACCCAGTGGATGCTGGTGCGACGATACCATGGGGCCTCCTCCTGGAAGTACTTCCAGGCCTTCTTCTTCTTGCGGAACAGCGCCTGATACATCGGGGCCAGCGTGGCTGGCTGCCGTTCGAAGGAGTACACGCCGGTTCGTGCTTCGTCGCGTGCCTCGAAGGCCTTGAGTCCGGCTCCGGTCATGCGCCCGGCCGCGACGAGCCGCTTCGCGTGTCGCACGTTCACCCGGCTCCAGATGCTGCGCGGTTTCCGCGGACTGAAGCGAATGGAAAAGCTGTCACGGTCCAGGCTGCGCCGTACCCCGTCGATCCATCCAAAGCAGAGCGCCTCCTCGAGCGCCTGCGCGTACGTCACGCCCTGATGTGCGGCGTGGTTCCGGGCGATCCGTACGACGAGATGCGTGGCCGTCCGGTGATGCGTGCGAAGCCAGGCGCGGAATGCGGCCGCATTCGGAAAATGCGCGGGGGACGAGTCCATGTTCGAGGCGCTGAGCTGACGGCGCGAGCTTCTCAGCAGAGCCGCCGGTCTGTCAAGGGGGCCGTTGCGAAAGGGTAGTGGGTCAGACCCACTACCGTTGCGAAACCCTGCTCACGTCGGTCCGAAGTGGATCCCCAACCCCATGTGCCGGACGTCGGTGCGGTAGAACTGCCCGTACGGCGACGGGCCTCTGTAGTACTCGAAGAACAGGCCCCACCGCCGCCCCGGCGCATCGACGCGGCCGGCGCGATCGTACTCCAGCCCCGCCCGCGCGCTCACGCTCGGTTTCCAGTCGTGTTCCTGCGACGCCTTGAGGTCGGTGGCCGCCACCAGGCGGAATCCGCCTAACGAGCCGAGCGGGATGATGCGGAATTGCGGCCGCAGTTCCGCGCCGCCGTGGGCCACGTAGGATTCCAGATCCTTGGGGAACCGGCGGAACAGGTACTCGCCTCCACCGTACAGCCGCAGCGCCGCGGCATCAGCCGACAGGATCCATTCCAGCGACTCGAAGGAGAGATTCACCCGATCCTGTCGATCTGCCGGTTCGCGCAGGAGGTATTCGTCGCCAAGATGCGAGCTCTGGTGATAGACGCGAATGCGCGTCGAAAACCAGCCGCGCCGGATCGTCACCGGAATCCCGATCACGTAATCGGCGTTGAGCAGGTCGTACGATGCGCTCTTGAGGTCGAACTGCGCGAAGACGCTGCCCGACAGCGCAATCTGCACGCCGTCGCCGGGATGGGCGCCGTTCCAGCGGCCGAGTCCGAACGAATCGCCGATGCCCACCGACGCGATGTTGATCGAGGTGTCGGGCGTGGTCGCATCGGAGTGTTCGTGCAGATAGCTCGCGAACGAGGTCGATGCCTTGGGATCGGCGACGAGCGGACAGAAGACGTCGCCTCGAGGAAGCGGGACGTAGCCCGACTGCTCGCTGCGCGGAATTCCCGCCCCGCACCGCGTGGGGTACGGTGTCTGCGCGCGCAGTGGAAGTGGACCAGCGAATCCGACGACAATGCCGAGGAGCACGAGGATGCGGACGGTACCGGTCATTGCAGGCTCCGGTTGAATGCTGGTCGCCACCGTCACGGTCCGGTGCCTGGCACCCGGATCGTGCGGCCGGCGGCGTCGCTCGACCACGATGTGCAAGCTAGTCGAATGCGGTGTCGCGGCGCATGCGCCGCCCGCGTGGCGGCCCGCCAGCCGAAGACCTCGTCCAGCTCACTGATCAGGCCCGGATGAGAATCGGAAGGGGAGCGCGTTTCGGCGGTCACGAACGTGTTCGCCGAGAAGAGCCTGGTGGACGCGTCGAACGGCAGCCGCGATCTTCGTTGGGTTCCATTGATCGCGGGCATCACGCTGCGGTAGCAGTTGCTCATTCACGTTAGGCATCAGATCGTCTTCGTCGCGTTGGGGGCCCGATCACGAGGAAGTCAGGGGCGCGCGGCGAAGACGCTGATGTTCCGGGCGGCGAATGCCGATGATTCGTCCTGGCATCCTGGTCGTGGCCGGCGTACTGGTCTCCGGCCTGTTGGCGCGTCCCGCCGGCGTGCGGGCGCAGCAGCCGGAGCGCCTGCCGGCCACGGCCGTTCCCGTCGATTCGCACACCCTGAATCCTCGCCTCGGTGGGAGATTGCGCCTCCGCGACACCAGCAGCGCGGCGTCGATGCGGCTGATCGTTTCACTGGCCGACCGGACGTTGTCGGTGCTCCAGGGGGAGGATACCGTTTTCCGAGCGCCGGTCGGAGTGGCCAGTGGATTTGCATTCGTCTATGCCGGACACCGGTGGGAGTTCCGCACGCCGCGTGGCGAGCGGCGGGTGTTGCGGAAGGTTACTGACCCCGTGTGGACGCCTCCTGACTGGCACTACGCCGAGACGGCACGGAACCATGGACTGCGGCTCGCCCGGCTCGGCGCACGCGGAACGACCCTGCGCGGCGGCGCTCGGCTCGTGATACGACGCAACGCGGTCGGGATCGTTTTCCCGGGCCAGGACTTCGCGGAGCTCCCCGTGGATGAACACATCGTCTTCGATGGCACGCTGTTCATCCCGCCGATGGGGACGGTGAATCGCCAGATCGCCGGAGACCTCGGACGCTTCGCGCTCGATCTCGGCGAGGGGTACATGATTCACGGCACGTCGAACGAAATGAGCATCGGGCGGGCAAGCACGCACGGCTGCATTCGCCTGGGCGAGGACGATCTCGTCTGGCTCTTTGAGCACGTCCCGGTGGGCGCGCGCGTACTGATTCGCTGAGGCTGGCAATAGCCGCGAGGCGTCCGAGTCAAGGGTGCTGCTGCAGCGTGGACCTCGCCCCTTGAGCGCGACGCCGAATGACAGTATATCCGCCTGCCGGAAACGAACCTGGGTGCACTGAATGCCTCAAGCGGAGTCCCACCGCACGGACAACATCGGCTGGCTCCGAGCGGCGGTGCTCGGAGCCAACGACGGGCTGATCTCCACAAGCAGCCTCGTCGTGGGCGTGGCCGCGGCAGTGAGCGGGCGTTCCGCCATACTGATCACGGCAATGGCCGGCTTGGTGGCTGGGGCCCTTTCGATGGCTGCGGGCGAGTATGTCTCCGTGAGTTCACAATCTGACACCGAGCGAGCCGATCGTGCGCGCGAGCAACGCGAGCTGGAGGCTTCGCCAGCCAAGGAGCGCGCGGAGCTCGCGGGGATCTACGTGGACCGTGGCCTGAGGCCGGAACTGGCCCGGCAGGTGGCGGACGAACTCATGGCGCACGATGCGCTGGGCGCTCACCTGCGCGACGAACTCGGCATGCACGAGCGAACGCGCGCGCGGCCGGTCCAGGCGGCCTTGGCGTCTGCAGCGGCATTCGCGGTTGGCGCCGCGCCGCCCGCGCTGCTGGCCGCCATTCTGCCGCGGGAATGGCTGAGCCGCGGCATCACAGGCAGCTCACTGGCCCTTCTCGTCGTGCTCGGCGCCGCCGCCGCGAGAATGGGTGGCGCGCCGCCGGTCAAAGGCGCGCTACGCGTCGCGCTGTGGGGCGCACTGGCGATGGGATGCACCGCGTTGATCGGGCGCCTGTTTGGCGCGGTGGTCTAGTGGAAGTCGGGCGCGCCGTTTCGCGTGCCCGGGATGAAGGCGGTATCATCTTTCCTGGCGCTCCCTCGGAACCGGGCCGGCCAGTACTCTACAGGCATCGCGTCGGCGACCGTGCTGTCACTCCCTGATGCGAGCCGGGTCGCGGCCACGCGCCTGCCGGACGCGCCGGGGTGACGCGCCGTCGCTCGCTGCTGGCCGTTAGGCAGTGCGATTCAGGACCGTACGCTGACTCGCCCCCGTACCCTGAGCCGGGTCCACATGGATGGAATGGTTCATCAAGGCGTTTATCCGATCTTCGCTGCTGTGGTTCGCGGCCGGGATCGTGCTGGGGGTGGCGATGGCCGTGCATCCGCAATGGATCATCTACCGGGCCGCCCACGCGCACATGAACGTGGTGGGGTTTCTCACCATGCTGGTGTTCGGCGTCGGCTATCAGCTGCTCCCCAGGCTGTTCGGGCATCCGCTGCACAGTGCGCCCCTCGCGATCGCACACCTGTTCTGCGCCAATGTCGGATTGGCCGGTCTCGCGGTCGGGTTTCTGATGTCGCCAACCAGTGCAACCTCCGGGCGATGGGTCACGGTGGCGGGCGGATCCCTGTTCGCGCTTGGCGCCATGTTCTGGGTGTACAATCTCTGGCGTACTTTTGACGCCGCGGATGCCCGCCAGCGCGCGAGAGAGGCCGCCGGCCGCAAGGAGCTTCCGACATTGGGTGAATGAGATCTATTGCCCCTCCTGGGTCGTGGCGCAGCGCCAGCGAGCCTCCGAGCCCAAGGGGCAGGAGCGGAAGCGGCGGGTCTCTTGGACCCGCCGCTCGATATTGCCCCTCCTGGGATCGAACCAGGACTCTCCTGATCCAGAGTCAGGCGTGTTGCCAGTTACACCAAGGGGCAATGACTTCCCTGCCGCCCGACAAACTATCATCCGCATCGGCCGGGTTGCTAAGATACCCGCCTCCGGACTACCCCGGCAACCCCTCGAGACCCGGCCTAACCCTCTATTCCCCGGCACTTTGCGCCGCAGGCCCGCCCTTTCTCTCCACCTCGCCTTCCTCGCCGCAGTCGCGGCCTCATCCGCCTGCCGCGCCACCATCGACGCGTTCGGCTCGACCCCCGAGTCCGCGCGCACGAACGCGGGCGACACATTCGCCGCATTTCAGTACCGCTTCACCGACGCCGAGCGCGAACCGCATTTCGATAGCGCCCGAATCGAGATGGCGCGCGAGGCGCTCATCCCCTCGCACCTCTACTCCGACACCGCCATCTGGCCGATCGTCTCCACCGCCGACAGCTCGCGCGCGATGTACCTGCGTGGCACGCGCGACAATGGCCGGTACCGGTTCTCCAATGGCACCAACGCCCCCTACCCATCGGAGCTCGGTGAGCAGCGGCACTTCCTCCAGCTTCGATCGCTGGGGCACAACGATTACGAGTGGAACACCACGATCGATCATGCCATCGGCCACGCGACCGCCGGCGCCATCGCGGCGGCCATCGCCGCCACCTTCACCGGCGCCGCGGGCATGTCCAGTGACCAGGCGCGGGCTGGCGCCGTGGCCGCATTCCCCAGTACCGCGCGCTACCTGTCACGCCTCTTCGCCATCGACTCGCTGCGCACCGTCGTGGCCACCGACGGCTCCACCGCGCTCACGTTAGGCATCGCGATCCGTCCCGACAGTATCCGCACCTCCCTCCCGGCCTTCGCCGCGTACCTCGACAAATACGCCGTCCCGACCGTCTACCGGTTCACCGTCACCGATCACGCAGGGGCGCGCTACTTCGACCTGACTGGCCGCAACGGCCACGCCGTCGTCCGGCTCCGCGCCCGCGCCGGGACCCTCGTCGCCCTCGATGATCCCGCCCGCCCGCTGCCCGATTCACTCCTCCTCGAGAGCGACATCTCGCTCAAGCACAGCTTCTACCGCATCGGCTACACCGACCTCGTGGCCGACTTCACCATCGAGCGCGGCGAGCACCTGCGCGCGTGGATGTTCCGGTTCCGACGCGAACCGGCGTGGCACTTCCCGCTGGCCGTGGACAAGCTCATTCACTCGCCGCTCCGCCGCCCGTTCCAGGGCCGCGGCATCGAGCTCCGGCTGGGCGTCCGCGACGACATCCCGCCGCAGACCCTCAGCTTCCGCGCGCTCCACCTGGTCGTGAACGAGAGCGCAATCATGCGCTGGATCGGTCGCCTGGGCGCGTCGGCGTTCAGTGACTTCAGCGGGCGCGTGGAAGCGGAGGAGAACAGCTACCTGGCGCGGCTCTTCGCGGCGCTACGGGCGGATGTGGGGCGGCAATAGGGCACAAACAAAAAACGCCGCCGATCACCCGATCAGCAGCGCCTCTCCTGCAGTTCCCCAGGGTTCGCCACGCACGCCGCCATTGGAACTCTACGTCCTACCGGTCGGCGGCGGGCTAACACCCTGAGGCAGTCCTGAATGCCCTATGACCTCTGGCCTTTGACTTCTGGCCTTTGACCTGCTCTAAGTATGGAGCTGAGGGGAGTCGAACCCCTGACCTCTGCAGTGCGATTGCAGCGCTCTCCCAGCTGAGCTACAGCCCCCACGTACCGGGAGCGCGCCACTTTGTTCCTCCGGTCGCACTCCGGGTGAACGACTCGGCCCCGCTCGGGGCGGGGCCGGCACTGGCCCGTAACCTATTCGCCAGGGCCCAGAAGTCAACCCGGACTGCGTCCACTTCGAATTGCAGGACGACTTGAGGTTCGCGCCGCAACATCACGACGGGCCAACACGTTGGATACGGACCTGTCACGATCGGCTGGCGCCTGACGCATCGCCATCGACACAGGCGGCCATGAACAGCACGGGGCGTACTGTGGCGATGTCCCGAACGCTCCCCGACTGCAGGGGATGGCGCGCTCGAGACACCGCCCGGTGAACCGACTTCTCCGGCTACCTACCGCTCCAGGTCATAGCGGATAGGCTCACTCCGAGGAACCTGGCGCTCCCGTTCCGACGAGGCCGGGCCCATTTCGCGACTCGTTGCAACCGGCGTCTCGCGATCGGCATACCGGCCGATCCGATCGAGATTGCTGCTGGCAGCGATGAGCTGCCGGGCACGGGAACGGCCCCGCGCCTCGCCGCCTTCACGGCCGATAGCGGCCATGTGTACGCGGTCCCGGCTCACCACCTCACCTCCCTTCCGCCCCGCGTTCCGCGCCTCGTCCGACGACCACTCATGCGCGGTTCCCTTCTCATGCGCTGCCTTGCCCCCTCTGCTGGCGATGGCACGCTGACGCGATGGATCCATCGACGCGAATCCTCGCCTGCTCTTTCCGTTCATAAGCCCTCCCACAGCCATGGATACGGTGAACACGTCGCCGCCCGCTTCGTGCCGTGCGCCGAATTGCGCACGTGGATCGAACAGCCTGATGAGTGCTTGCCCCGCAACTTCACCCGCACCGGTCATAACGTCTGCGAGATGGATCACACCTGACGCTCGAAAGCGATCACGTTCGGTAACGACCCGGCCTCCCATCCGGTGCCGCTATATTCCGCCCCATGTCGCTCACCCTCCGCTTCCTCGGCACGTCCGCTTCACGCCCCACCGTGGAACGCAACGTCGCCTCGGTCGCCCTCGTGCGCGAAGGTGAGACATTTCTCTTCGACTGCGGCGAGGGCACCCAGCGACAGATGATGCGCTTCGGGATCACCTTCAACCTCGACGACGTCTTCTTCACCCACTTCCACACGGACCACTTTCTCGGAATCGTGGGCTTGCTGCGAACCATGTCGCTCCAGGGACGCACCCAACCCCTGCGGGCCTGGGGTCCGCGAGGCGCCGCACGCATTCTCCGACGGGCGGAGTTGTTCGGTGCAGATCGGCTCGCGTTCCCACTCGATGTTAGGGAACTGAACCCTGCTGACGAAATTCCCCGAAAGGAGTATGTGATCATTGCCCATGAGTTGGACCACCGCGGGCCTCCCTCCCTGGGCTACTCCCTGGTGGAGGCCGAGCGCCGGGGGCGTTTCAATCCCGACCTCGCCCGGGAACTCGGTATCCCCGAGGGGCCGCTCTGGGGACGGATCCACCGGGGCGAGTCGATCACCCTCGACGACGGCCGCGTGATCGACCCGGGCGTCCTGGTGGGCCCACGCCGTTACGGGCGCCGGGTCGTACTCACCGGCGACACGCGGCCCACGGCCTCCACGATCGAGATGGCGCGGGACGCCGATCTCCTCGTCCACGAAGCGACCTTTGGCGACGAGGAACATGAGCGCGCCGTCGAGACCGGACACTCCACGGCCCGCGAAGCAGCCGAGGTGGCCGCGCGCGCCGGCGTGAAGCGCCTGGTGCTCACCCACGTGTCGGCACGCTACACCCGCGACGTGAGCGACCTGGAACGGGAGGCGCGCGAGGTCTTTCCCAACACCCTCGTGGCGCGCGATGGCCTGGAGATCGACGTGGCGTTCCAGGACGAACCCGCGCCGGCGCCGACCGGCGCCGTCGCGCCACGCTGAGACCTACGTCACCACGTAGCTCGGCCGGTCCTCGTTGATCGGCATCGACCGCCGGAAAAGCAGGGCGATCTGCATGTCGGTGAGCGACTCGAGCACCGCCTTCGGCTTGAGCCGCGCCCGCGGATCGTGCGCCTCCGGCGTGTGCGCGTTGTACCACGCATACCGGTCCCCGCGGGCGGTTTCTCCATCGGGCGGCCGGAACACCACCATCGCGCTGCTGAAACTCGGCACCTTGACGTCCACCCCCCACATTGTGCCGTCCGGTCCCTGAAAGGCGCGCATAACGAGTTGATGGCGATGAACGATCAGGAGTTCTGCAGGATCGACTCCAGCGGCTGCCGGCCGGAATAACCGGCGTCCACTTCGTGCCAGTATTGCACCGACTCTTCACCCAGCTTCCAGCACAGATACACGGTGCGTCCGCCCACCTCGCTGGGAAAGTCGACCAGCCCGATGTCGAATCCCTTGGGTTCGACGCCAAGTCCGCGCAGCTCCGACACGAATCCCTGAATCTCCTGCGCCAGCCGCTGGGTGTCGCGTTGGAGCTCCTCGGCCCGCGCGGACGGCCGGTCGGCGCGGCTCTGCGCCGTGGCCACCTCGAACTCGCGCACCCTGGCCTGCCAGGTCGCGAAGCCATCCACCAGGTCGCGGACGATGCGCCTCACCAGTGGCAGCATGCGATTGGCCTGGTCCACGGTGAATCGCTGCGTCATTGGAGAAGGCTGTCGTGCAGCGCCCGCCTCGGTCAAGCCCGGAATCCTACCCACCGGCGCCACCCCTCAGCGTTCGCTCTTCCGCTTCCCGTTCCTCGAGCCGGCGCCGTCGCCGCGCCGAAGCGGCGTGATAGCGGCGGATCTCATCCTCCGATTCCGCAACCAGCCCCGGGGCCTCCACCGGCCGGCCGCTGGCGTCGACTGCCACGAAGGTCAGATAGCACGAATTGGTGTGGCGCCGGCGGCCCGAGAACAGGTCCTCGGCCTCCACCCGCACCCCCACCTCCATGGACGTCCGTCCCACGTAGTTCACGCTGGCACGCATCACCACCAGATCACCCACGTGGATCGGCTCACGGAAATCCACCCGATCGATCGACGCCGTCACGCACGTGGTGCGACAATGTCGGATCGCGGCCACCGCGGCGGCGCGATCCATCATGGCCAGCACAACGCCGCCGAAGACGTGCCCGAGATTGTTGGCGTGCTGGGGCATCATGATCTCGGAGGTCTCGTGCTGCGACTGCTTGACCGTTCGCGTGGGACGAGAAGACTGATCTGGCACGTTGCCTGGGGCTGATGGGGAGACCGGCGAGGGGCGCACGGCGATTCGAGGAGCGCTGGCGCGTCAGGGCGGGCGCCGCCGCGTCCAGTTGGAGACGGGTGGCATCCCCATGGGTGGGACCGTCGTGATGGCCTTGCTGGTGTCGCTGGCGCCGGCCGAGGCTTCGTCGAACGCACGCCGGAGGGCGTTGATCGCCACCGTATCGCGCGCCAGACTGTCCAGTCGGTACACCCGCGTCACCGGAGCCGGGAGAGGAGTGGCGAAGAACTCCCTCCCCCGGACATCGCGCAGGACGAGCAACGCAGCGTCTGCGGCGGAGTCGTACCGCGCCACCACGTCGTACCCGGGCCCGGCCCACGCATCCTCGGTGGGCCCCCGGTGCAGCGGCAGCGTGCCGCGCACCTCGTTCCACCACGCTCCGGCCGGGATGCGCATCGGTGGCAACGGGAGCGCGTAGCCGCCGGCGCGCTCGCCCTGCCCGGGAACCAGGAACGCCACCGCCGGTCCGGTGTCGACCACAACGAGCGAGAAGCTGGAGTCATCCTCGATGAAGCCGCGCAGCATCCTGGCCGCCACGCGTGCTCGCAGATCGCTCGACCTCCGCACGGAATCGAACGTCGCGGTGATTGCGCGCTGCTCATCGCGCAGAAGACGGCGACGAACGCTGTCCGTGACCAGGTCGCCCAGGGCGATGACCCGCGACGAGCGCAGATCGACCACCGAGCGCGACGTGTGGAGCAACTCGCGGCCGTCCGGCAGGTCCATGTCCGCGCGCTGCTCGAAGGTCACGAATGGGCCGAGTACGTCCACGATGTCCGTTTCGGTCGTGGAGCTCATCATCGGATCGTCCGCGCCGTCTTCGTCCGGCGCCAGCGGCCGCTGGCCCGGATGGGCCGATGCGTATGACGCCGCGAGTTCGGCGAGGGTCGGATCCTCGAACACCGCGACCGAATCGCCGCTGATCAGATCGCGTCGATAGATGCGCTGCCCGACGATGACCGCGTCGTAGAATGACCGGTCGTCGTCGGTGACGTAGATTCGTAGAAGCGACCGCCGTAGTGTGCCAGCAGGATCGGCGATCGGCGGACGTCGAACGCACCCGTTTCATTGGCGATCCAGAACGTCGAGTCGCCGGCGACCACGAGCAGATTCGCCGCGGGCGCGCGTGCGCCCGTGCCCGGGCGGCACGACGCCAGCCCAGCCATCGCGAGCGGAACCAACACACGCCGGACCGTGATCATCGCCCGCAAATATACGGGCCGCGCGTGTCTCGACCGTGTGCCCCCCTACGTGCCACGACGGGCCGCCGTTGCGACTTCCGCCACGGCCTCGACAAGCCGGCTGACTTCATCGGGCGTCGTGTAGCAGGCCGCTCCCGCCCGAACCACCCCGTCGGCGGAGTGCCCCAGCCGCTCGATGACCGTCGTGGCGTAGAAGTCACCGTGGGAGACGAAGATACCGGCTTGCGCCAGCCGCTCCGCCACCAACTCCGACGACATGCCGGCCACGACGAACGCGAGGGTCGGCGTGCGCGGGCGAGTCGGAGGCGGGCCGTAGCACCGCACACCCCTGATTCGGCACAGACCGTCCCACATGGCGACCGCCAGTTCGGTTCCGCGAGCGTGCAGAGTGCCCATGGTGGAACGCAGCCGTTCGCGTCGCGTGGCCCCAGGCGACATGGCCGCGAGAAACTCGATCGCGGCGCCCGTGCCGACGATCCCTTCATGATTCTGAGTGCCGGTCTCGAGGCGCTCGGGAATGGTGTCGGGCGCCGGCTCCAGCCTCGGCACGTCGAGCGCCCGCAACAGATCCGCCTTGCCGAACAGAACTCCCGCGTGCGGACCGTAGAACTTGTAGGCCGAGCAGGCGAGGAAATCGCAATCCATATCAGCCACGTCGATGGCGGCGTGCGCGGCCAAGTGCACCGCGTCCACGAACACCAGCGCGCCCGCATCGTGCGCCATCTGTCCGGCGCGCTTCACGTCGCTGATGGTGCCGAGCGCGTTCGACGCGGCACCGATCGCGAGCAGGCGTGTCTTCGGCGAGACAATGCCAGACAGCGCGTCCAGATCCAGTTCGCCCGACTCGGTGTCGAACGGGATGCTGCGCACGACCACGCCGCGTTCGCGTTCCAGGGCGCGCCAGGGCGCCACGTTCGCGTGATGATCCAGTTCCGTCACCACGACCTCGTCACCCGCCTTCCATCCGCGTGCCAGTGCGCGCGCGAGGTGAAAGGTGATCGTAGTCATGTTGTTGCCGAACGATATCTCGTCGGGGCGGGCGCCAAGGAAATCGGCCACCGCACCGCGCGCTGACTCGATGGCGGCGTCGGTCTCTTCGCTGGACGGATAGTGCCAGTGCGTGTTCGCGTTATGGCGGTAGAGGTAGTCCGCCATCGCGTCCACGACATCAACGGGCACCTGCGTCCCGCCCGGTCCGTCGAAGTAGGCAACGGGATGCCCGGCATGGATCCGCTCCAGCGCCGGGAAGCGCGCGCGGATCTGCGCGGTTGAAGCAACGGTGACGGGTTCGGTAGCGTGAGTCATAAGAAATCGGCGATCAGTTATCAGTCATCAGCTTTCAGCGGTCGGTCATGAGCCTGCTTCTATCTCCACTCCCGCCCACCTCTCCACCACCTTCACGGCCTCGACGTGATCTGCCTCCTCGCCCAGCTCATGTCGGGCCACGCGGAGCAGTTCGGCGACGAGCTGCAGCATTGGCGACGCGACCTCGTGCTCGCGCGCGAACTCGGCGGCGATGCGCACATCCTTGTCCAGCAACGCCAGCCGGAACGTGCGGGGAAATGCGCGCGTCATCACGCGATCGGGGAACAGGTTCATGGACGTGTTGGAGCGGCCGCTCGAGGCATTGATCACGTCGAGCGCCGTCTGCGTGGGAACGCCGGCCTTCTGCAGGGCCACCAGGCCCTCCGACAGCGCCCAGATGTGCGCGCCGAGCATCGCCTGGTTGACTGCTTTCACCGCATGCCCGGCGCCCACCGGCCCGCACAGCACGATCTTCTCGCCGAACGTCTCGAGGATCGGCCGCGCGCGCGCGAATACGTCGGCATCGCCGCCGCACATCACCGTCAGTTTCCCCTTCTCGGCCCCTGACACACCGCCGCTCACGGGCGCGTCCACGAAACCGGCCCCGCGCTCGGCCAGCCGCGCGCGATGCGGCGCGACGTCGCGGGATCCCCTGAGGTGCAGTCCACGAGCGTCGATCCGCGGTCCATCGCCTCGAAGAGGCCGTCGTCGCCATCCAGCAGCGCCTCGACTTCGCGCGAGGTCGGGAGGCAGGTGACGACAACGGCCGCGCCGGTTGCGGCATCGCGCGGCGAGCGAGCCACGCGTGCGCGGGTGCCGTTGGCAAACGCGTCGGCCCGGCTGGCCGTGCGGTTCCAGACACTTAGCTCGTACGGTGTGGCGAGGTGCCGGGCCATCGGCGCACCAATGGCTCCCAGGCCGAGAAAGGCGACGCGCATGTGCGGTAAGGGACTAGGCGTTGACGGATCGCTGCCCGCGGGTGGTCGCGAGCTGAGCGCCAGCCTCCTGCGGCGCCCCCGGGATCACTCCTCGGGGAAGCTCGTCGGCCGCCGCGACATCGTCAACGGAAGTCGAAGGGCCGCGCCTTTGGCCATGACCTGTGGCCTTTGACCTGTCCCATGGCTTCTGGCTTCTGGCTTCGGCTTCTGGCCTCTGGCCTCTGGCCTCTGGCCTCTGACCTATGACCTTTGGCCCTACAAGGACAACCAGTAACTCGCCTTGATCAGGAACGTGTTCCGCGGATGGGCCCCGAAGAGGTGCCGGTAATCGTGCAGGGCGCTGAATTCGCCGAGGTCGAGGTCGCTCTGCTCGCGCCCCTGCTGCCAGACCAGAAAGAGCGTTGAACCGGGCCGATACTCCCAGCGGATCACCGTATTCGAGCGGAACTGCTTGAAGTTGAAGGCACCGGGATCGCCCTCCTGCGTGAACGGTACGAACGCGTCGCCATAGCGCGTCGCCCGCGGATTCGTGACCTCGCGCCAGTCCGAGTAGGTGCCCGACGACACGAACGGCTGTCCGTAGAACTGGAACGACAGCACGGGGCTGACGGTGAAATTCAGCCGAGTGGTCATCGAGAGCGTCTTCTGCGACAGATGCGCCACCGTGTAGTGCGTGGTATCGCTCCCGATGTCCCCGAAGTTCCCCAGCCATTGCCGGTCGCTCACGTTCCTGTTGTACGACACGCCGATGGTGGTCGAGAACCGGCTGGCGATCCTGGCGTTCACGTACGGCGCGAAGGAAAACGAGAAGGACCGGCCGTTGTCGCCGCGGTTGTATCCGCCATCGATGCCCGGCACCAGTGCATGCCGCGAGTCGCCCGAGAAGCCGAACCAGCTGTTGAGCTGCGGCGTGGTGCGCAGCAGCGGACCGCCGCGCAGGCACGAGGCACAGTACGCCGCCCGCGACCCGCCGATGCCGCCGTACACGAACCACATGTTCTTGAGCGTCGCGTTGGCGTTCACGTTGCCGCCGATGCCGGTGGTCCTGCCGTCCGGAAGAAAGTTGTTCCATTGATTGAAATTGATCTGCAGACTGCGGTAGATCGATTTCGGCTTCTGAAACACGAAGGCAAACCAGTTCGACCATCCCATGTTGTTGACCGACGTCATGAAACCCGCGTCGTTCACCTCGAGCCCCGCCGAGCGATACCAGCCGCCGGTGTAGAAGCGCGTGATGCCGCCGCCCACCTTGTTCAGCCCGGCACTGACGCCGTACCCGGAGAGACTGGTGCGGGTGGTGTCGTAGCGCAGATCGTCGTCGGGACGCTGGTAGAAGTGCACCGAGCTGCGCTGGGTGACGGCGATCGCGCCCGCCGATCCGCGCACCAGGCTTCCGACCACGTTGCCGCTGAACTGGTAGTTCCCGCCCCGCGCGAAGCGATGGCGCAGGTCGATGCCGCCGGTGTACGCCTCGCGGCGCAGGTACGGCCGGCTCTGCGGGTCGAGATCCCGGTTCACCGCCGTGAGAATCGCGCCGATGCCGCTCTTCCCCTGGCGCAGATCCTGATTGAACCGCGCCACCAGATAGTTTGTCCGGGGCTCGACGGTCAGCGTGTCGCCCACCGACTCCCGCAGGGTAACGGCATCGAGGATACCGACCGACAGGCCGTTGGCGAATCGGCCCGTGAGTTTGGTGGCTCCGGCAATGGTCGTCGCCGTGGGCACCGCGTTCGGATCGGCGCTCAGGCCCGGGAGCTGCGGCGCGCGACCGATGCGGCGCGAGTAGAACAGTCCGGTGCAGTTCCCGTCATTACAGTCCTGGTCGAACCGGAAGATGCCCGTGCCCTCGAGAAAGAACGGGCGCTTCTCCTCGTAGACCTGCTCGAACGCCGAGAGGTTGAGTACCGACGGGTCGGCTTCGATCTGGCCGAAATCGGGGTTGATGGCGGCGTCGAGCGTCAGGTTCGACGACAGGCCGTACTTCACGTCGGCGCCCACCGTGCCGCGCTGCGTTCGTCCGAACGACTGGTTCCGCACCACGCTCTCGTTGGTCTGCACGGAATAGGGCAGCACCTCGAGTCGGCGCGGGGCGGCGATGCCCGTCAGCCCCTCCACCTCGCCCAGCTGCGAGGCGATGCCGAACAGCGACCGGCGCCAGAGGGGCCAGCTGGATCGCTCGTTGAGCCGCCCTACCTCACGGTGCACCGCCACACCGAAGGTGTGGGTGTCCTCACGGGGATAGCGCAGCTGGCTCAGCGGGATCCGGAACTCGGCCACCCAGCCTAACGAATCGATCGTCGTCTTCACGTCCCAGACGGCGTCCCACGACACGTCTTCCTGGGTGTCGTTGTACAGGTAGAGGTCGCGCTTCACGCCCGCCGGGTTGACCATGAACTCGTAGCCGGTGCGCTTGTCGTGGTATGAGTCCACGATCACCCGGATGTAGTCGGACTGGGTGCGCTCATCCCGCCGCGAGAGAAGGGCCATGATGCTGTCCGGGTGCGGATCGAACGCCCGCACCAGGACGTACAGATTGTGCGCATCGTAGGCGAACCGGGCGGTGGTCCGCATCGTGGGATTGGCGTCCTCCACCGGATCGAACACGCGGAAGCCGTCCACCACCGGCGCGTCCCCCCAGACGGGATCACTGTCCGTGCCGTCGACGACGATCGGGTCCGGCGCCTTCACCGCGCGCGCGATCGCAACCGCCGGAGCGCCCGGAGCGGTGGCTGGATGCCTGACGAGTTGCTGCGCGGCCACCGGGCCGACGCCAGCGAGACTGATCGCGAGAACGATCGGAAGAAAGCGCATCGGGCTTCGGCTGAATTCCAGAGCAACGCGGTCGGACGGGATTGTAGATCGCCCGGCACACCACCACGCCCGGCGTGTGACGTGGATGCGACACCGATCCGCGACAAAAGGTTGGGAACCCGGGATGAGCCGTTCTTGTACGGCCGAGGCGACGCACCTAACTTGCCCGCGCGCTTCCTCACCGGCCTCGCAAGCCACTGTCCGGACACGACGTATGACGCCACCACAGCACAGCTCCGACCGTCCCGTCGCGGCCCTGCTCGCCCCGGATATCCTCGCCCTGCTCGCCGAGTCTCCGCAGGACGTCGCCGTCGAGACCGAAGAAATGCACCCGGCCGATCTCGCCGACGTGGCGGAGGCGATGCCGCCGGAACGCACGCTCGAATTCCTCCGCGCCCTCCCCGCTGCGCGCGCGGCCGAAGTCGTCGAGTACCTCGACGAAGAGCTCCGCACCGAGCTCTTCGAGCGGATGAGCACCGAACAGGCCGCCGAGCTCGTCGCCGAGATGAATCCCGACGATCGCGTCGACGTGCTCGAGGAGCTGGAGGAGGAGACTGCCGACGAGATCCTCTCCGATCTCTCGGCCGAAGCGCGACAGGAGACCGAACGCCTCCTCAAGTACGAGCCCGACACCGCCGGCGGGCTGATGACGACCGAGTTCGTCTCGGTCGCGCGCAGTCTCACCATCGAAGAAGCGCTGGCCACCGTCCGGGCGGCCGCGCGTGGCGGACGTCACGAAGCCATGCACGCCATCTACGTCGTGGACACGGACGGCCTGCTGGTCGGGGTGCTGTCGCTCCGCGAACTGGTGGCCGCGCCCGAAGGCGCGACGGTGGCCGACGTGATGCGCACCGAAATCCTGTCGGTCCCCACCTCCGCCGACCGCGCCGAGGTCGCCCGCCTCACCTCCGAGTACGACCTGGTCGCCGTCCCGGTCGTGGACGGCTTCGGCCGCATCGTCGGCATCATCACCGTCGACGACGTCATCGATGCCATGGTGGAGGAGCAGACCGAGGACGTGCAGCGGCTCGGTGCCGTCCAGCCGCTCGAGGAGCCCTACTTCGCCGCCAGCTTCTGGAGCGTGCTGCGCAAGAGGGGCGGCTGGCTGATCCTCCTGTTCGTCGAAGAGATGTTCACCGGCACGGCGCTCCGCGAATACCAGCGGCTGCTCGAGGCCAGCACCGCCCTCATGTTCTTCGTGCCCCTCATCATCAGCTCCGGCGGCAACTCCGGTTCACAGTCGGCCACGCTGATCACGCGCGGCCTCGCCGTGGGCGACATCGAGTTGCGAGATGTGCTCCGCGTGCTGCGGCGGGAACTGGGTCAGGGCCTGTTGCTCGGCGGATTCCTCGGCGGTGTTGGCCTGTTGCGCGCGTTGATGTGGCACAGCGGCCTGGACATGGCGATCGTGGTGGCGCTCACGCTGCTCACGGTCATCCTGGCCGGCACCGTCCTCGGCGCGATGCTCCCCCTCCTGCTCCGGCGCATCGGGTTCGATCCGGCGGTGGCTTCGTCGCCGTTCGTCGCCTCGCTGGTCGACGTCCTCGGAATCGTCACCTACTTCAGCATCGCGCGCCGCCTGCTCCACCTCGGCTGATCGGAGGAACTACCGGAGGACGGGCCGAGCGGCGCAGCCTGACAAGTTGCCGCACGAACGCTGGGCCCCGACCCGGCCGTGGATCGGGACGCGCAGATTCGACGTGCCGAACGATCGGCTAGTCCCCCACGCCCGCCGGCTCCCGCTCCGCGCGCGACACGGCCGGTTCACGCGAGGCCGCGGGCGCCGGCGCGTCCGGCGTCATCCCCACGATCCCCTGCTCCAGCCAGGCATGCTCGCCACGCAGGACCTCCTGCGCCAGGCGGTACACCGTCACGTCGTTCCTGCCGTACAGTTCGCCGAAGCGCTTGCGGATGCGCTCCCGCGCCTCGCGGCAGAAGACGTCGGCCAGCCGCACTGCCTCGCGCTGCCCGCGCTTCGCGAGCATCTGCGCCCGGACACATGACGCGGCAATCGCGTACAACTCGGCGCCGATGTCCACTGCCCGGAACAGGACCATCTGGCGTCGCTCCAGCTTCGGACCGAACCGGATCATCGCATGGAAGAGCGCCCGCCCGAGATGGTTGGTGGCGCGATCGGCGAACCGCAGGTGCCTTGCCAGCCGGCCGAACTCGCCGTAGGTCCGCGGCCGCAGCACCGACAGCCACCGCGCCGGATACCACGCCGCATAGAACGGCAGCGATCTGCCTAACGCCGACAGGCGCTGCGACATGGTGGAATCCGGGCTCACGATCGGGAACGCCATCGCGAAGTGCTTGTCCACCGCCTCGCGGGCAATGAACAGCCGCATGATCTCGGACGAGCCCTCGAAGATCAGGTTGATGCGGTAGTCCCGCATCGCCCGCTCCACCGGAATCGGCTTTTCGCCGCGCCCGCGGAGGGAATCGGCCGTCTCGTATCCGCGCCCGCCGCGCACCTGCACCGTGTCATCGACGATCCGCCATCCCATCTCCGTGTTCCACATCTTGGCCACCGCCGCCTCGAGCCGGATGTCGTACCCGCCCTGCTCGTACAGCGCCGTCGACAACTCGGCCACCGCCTCCATCGCGAATGCATCCGCTGCCATGTGCCCGATCTTCTGCGCGATCGCATCGTGCTTCCCGATCGGCTGGCCCCACTGCACCCGCTCGTTGGCCCAGTCGCGGCAGATCCGTAGCATCGCCTTCGCCACCCCCGCCGACCCCGCCGGCAGCGTCAGCCGCCCCGTGTTCAGCGTGATCAGTGCCAGCTTCAACCCCTTTCCCTCGCCCCACAGAATGTTCTCGGCCGGCACTTTCACGTCGCGGAACCGGATCAGCCCGTTCTCGATCGCCTTGAGTCCCATGAATCGGCATCGGTGAGCGACTTCCACTCCCGGCATCGCCGCGTCGACGATGAACGCGGTGATCTGCTTGCGCTTCTTCCCGTCGGGCGTCTCCCGGTCCGGCGTGCGCGCCATGACCACAAACAGCTCGGCGCGCGTGCCGTTGGTGCACCAGAGCTTCTCGCCGTTGAGGACGAAGAACCGTCCGCCGTCCACCGGCGTCGCTGTGGTCGCCATGTTGGCGGGATCGGAACCCGCGTTCACTTCGGTGAGCGCGAACGCGCTGATCGCCCCCTGTGCCAGCCGCGGGAAGAACTTCCGCTTCTGCTCCTCCGACCCGAACAGCTTGAGCGGTTGCGGAACGCCGATCGACTGACTCGCCGACAGCAGGGCCGTGAGGCTGCCGTCCTTCGACGTGACCAGCTCCATGGCGCGGATGTACGTCATCTGCGAGAGACCGAGACCGCCGTACTCGCGCGGGATCTTGATCCCGAACGCGCCCATGTCGCGCAGCTCCTGTACCAGCGATTCCGGAATCTCGCCCGTGCGGTCGATCTCTTCGGAATCGACGCGCTCCAGGAACTCGCGCAGCCGGACCATGAACTCCGCAGCCCGCGCCTCTTCGTCGGGATCGTGGCGCTCGGGATGCGGATGAACCAGGTCGAGCCGGAAGCGCCCAAGGAAGAGCTCACGGACGAAACTCGGATGCTGCCACTCGGTCTCGCGCGCCGCTTCGGCGACATCGCGAGCTTCCTTTTCGGTGGCGTGTCCGTGCGGAGTGTCGGTCATGAAAGTCTCGTGTATGAAGGCGCGTCCGGCGCGTGCGGCCATCTCCCAGTGATTGACGAACCTGGCCTGGCGGGGTCAGCGCGATGCGCTTTGCGGCTGCCGAATTCTACCCTGTTTGCCCGTGTTCGGCCCGCTCCTGCGTCTCACGTGCGCGCCGGCGGTCGCGTTCAATCACCATGACCGTGCCCACGATTCCGATGAGGGCAAACCCGAACCACTGTATCGCGTATGACCGGTGCGGCCCCTCGCTCAGCGGCGGCGGGTCGATGCGTACCGGGACGCGCTGTACCGCGGCAGCGTCGGGCGGGATCTGCTGGACAAGGATGACCGGAAGGATCGGGTACGGCAGCCGCGCCCGAATCGAGTCGAAGTCCAGCCGCCGGACAGCGGTGGGGGCCGTGTGGGTCGAAACCGGTTCGTCCGCCGGGGTGAATTCCTCGACGAACCCTTCGACACGCGATGAATCCCCTTCTTCCTCCCGCCAACGCGCGGCGTCCACCGTCATTCCGTCGGGCGAGTAGACCCACCCCCGGTTGACCAGGAGGGCAGTGTCTCCCGCGCCGAGGAGCAACGGCGTGAGGAAGTTCACGCCGGGAGATCCGTCACGGGGGCGCGTGGCGTAGAGGAGCTCGTGGCCGTAGTCGTAGCGGCCGGATGCGGTGGCGCGGCGGAAGCGGATGCCCGTGTCGCCCGCCAGCGTGCGTGCGGCCACCGGTGGCGCATCGAGTCGGCTCAGGATCATCGCGTTCCGCGCCTGGCGTTCGTGCAATCGCGAGATCTGCCAGAAGCCGAGGCGGGCGCACCCTAACGAAATGGCGAGCGCAAAGACTGCGAAGCCGACGAGACGGCGGGGCATGATTGAGCGATACATTCCGAGGAAGGACGTCGGAGGATAACGGACCGCGTCACCACCCGGGAATCCGCACCATTGTCCACGTCCTAGAAGAGACTCATCTGCTCACCGAGCTGGCTTGGCTCTACCACCGGCTGACCGAGCCGGCGCTGGAGCTCGCGAGCCGACGCCGGGGCGTGGCCGGCGAAATGGTTGTTCACGAAGCCGTACGCAACCTCCACGCGCGCGGCAAGACCCGGCAGGACTGCGGCCCACGCCTCCAGCTCGCGCCGCCGGTCCACCTGAATCCGCGAGTAGTCAACCAGGTCGCGGTTGGGGCCCATCCATCTGATGTAGGCGAAGTTCGAGGTCGGATGCTCGGCCAGGGTGAGCATCGTCTTGCGCGGTACCCACCGCCCGTCGCTCAGGGCGAGCGCCACGTTATGCTCGGCCAGCAGTGCCAGAATGCCCTCGTGCATCCACGCCCGCTGCCGGAACTCCACGGCGATGGCGAGATCGCGCGGCAGCTTGGGGAGAAACTGCGCCAGCCCCGGAAGCTCGGCGGGGCCGAAGTCCGGGCCCAGCTGCACGAGGATGGGGCCGAGCTTGTCTCCGAGCTCACGCGCCCGCTCGAAGAACAGGTTGGTGAGATCATCGGCGCGTCGGAGCCGGTTCTCGTGGGTGATCTCCTGCGGGAGCTTGAGCGCGAAGCTGAATCCCGCGGGCACTCGCTCTGCCCAGCTCCGAAAGGTCTTCACCGGCGGGATGGCGTAGAAGGTCGAGTCGACCTCGACCGTGTCGAATGCCCGCGCGTACACCGAGAGGTAGTCGGCGGGCCTGGTTCCGCTCGGATAGAACGGTCCCACCCACGCGTCGTAGTTCCACCCCTGACAACCGATTCGGACACGACCTTCCATGGAAGCGGAATCGGTACGACTCGTCGCGGGCTGTCAAGCGATGAGCGGATGAGGTCACGGTTCCAGCGATCTTGACAGTCAGATATCGGAATGATATCATCACGATAGCATATCTCACCCCTCAGGAGCAGAACGCATGTTCCGCGAAATCCGATTCAAGGCGACCAACGGGCTTGCCGCCCTCGTGCTCTTTCTGCTGGCAGGCGGTGTGGCGATCTGGCGGCTGATCGCCGCCGCCGGGGCACAACGTCCGGGGCTCGCCGTCACCTGGGCTGTCGTGTTCGGCCTGGTCGGCCTGGGCGCCGGCGGGCTCTTTACCGTCCAGCCTAACGACGCCAAGGTCCTGACGCTCTTCGGCCGGTATATCGGCACGGTGCGCGACGCCGGCCTCCGGTGGGCCAACCCGTTCTACTCCAAGAAGCGGATCTCGCTCCGGGTGCGGAACTTCGAGACCGGGAAGCTCAAGGTGAACGACATCCACTCCAACCCGATCGAGATCGGGGCCATCGTGGTGTGGAAGGTCATCGACTCGGCGGAGGCGATGTTCGAGGTGGACGACTACCAGAACTTCGTCCAGACGCAGAGCGAGTCGGCGGTGCGGGCGCTCGCGCAGTCGTACCCATACGATGCGCACGTGGACGGGGAGAAGGCGCTCAGTACGCACCCCGACGAGATCGCGTCGTCGCTCCAGAAGGCGATCCAGGACCGTCTCGACAAGGCCGGTGTGGACGTGATCGAGGCGCGCATCAGCCACCTCGCGTACGCACCCGAGATCGCCTCGGCGATGCTGCGGCGCCAGCAGGCGAGCGCGATCATCGCGGCCCGGCAGAAGATCGTCGAAGGGGCGGTGGGCATGGTCGAGAACGCCCTGTCGATGATCTCTGATCGCTCGCTCGTGCAGCTCGACGAGGAGCGCAAGGCGGCGATGATCAGCAACCTGCTGGTGGTCCTCTGCTCCGACCGCGACGCCCAGCCGATCGTCAATGCGGGGACGATTTACCAGTGACGCGTGGCAATCTGAGAACGCGCTTCTCGGGGGCACCGGCCTTCCCCGCCACGCGTGACGATCTCGCGCGGTTCACCGCGGGCGTGACGCCGGGAGCGCGGGGATGAGTTGGAGCGCGGCGGCCATGCCCGGCAGCGCGGGACGATGCCATGGCTGACCGGCGCCCCTTCCTGCTCCGAATGGACGGAGAGGTGCTCCAGGCGATGCAGCGCTGGGCCAACGACGACCTGCGCAGCCTCAACGGGCAGATCGAATTCGTGCTGCGTGATGCGCTCAACCGCGCCGGTCGATTGCCGAAGAAGCCAGGCGGAGAGGAAGGACGACTGGCCTCGAAGGGTCGTTAGGGAACAGCGAACAGCCATCAGCATTCGGCTATCGGCTCATGCCCCGCTGGCGGGGCGGCCCGCCGCTCAGTCCGACAGCAGCTCCACCTGAAGCCGCGCGGCCAGCGCCGACCCTACCTGGCGCCGCCGGCCGCCCACGTCGAGCGTGATCGGCCCGTCGTATGGGGCCCGGCTCCGGACCGACACCGTGGCCTCGGGACGCAGGCCTAACGAGGATAGGTGCCGCAGCAATGCCGCGTCCTCGTCGCCAACCCGGATGAGCCGCGCCCGCCCCCCCACGGCCACGTCGGCCAGAGTGCCGTACCGCGTCTCGTCCACCCGCCCCTCACGTGTCGGGATCGGCGCACCATGCGGATCGGTGAGCGGCTCCCCGATGGCGCGCGCCATCCGATCGATCAGCGTGTCGCTGGCCGCATGCTCCAGCCGCTCGGCCTCCTCGTGCACGCTGTCCCACGGGAAGCCCAGTGCGCGCACCAGATAGGCCTCGATCACCCGATGGCGGCGGATCGTGCGCAGAGCGGCCCGCCGGCCGGCCGGCGTGAGACGCACCCCGCGATACGGTTCGTATGCCAGCAGCCCCTGCTCCGCCAGGCGTCGCACCATGCCACTCACCGAGGCCGGCGCGATGTCGAGACGCTGGGCGATGTCGTTCGTTGCCGCCGCGTCCCCCGCCAGCTCCACGTCGTAGATGGCCTTGAGGTAGTCCTCCACCGGAGCGGTGAGCGCGCGTCTCCGGACTGTGGTCATGACGGCGTCTTCTTCCCGATGGAGGGCGCCCGCACCAGCAGCACCGGTACCATCGACCGGTGACGGACCGCGTTGGCGACGCTGCCATAGACGACGTCGCCGATCAGCTTGTGGCCGTGGGTGGCCATGGCAATCAGGTCGCAGTGCTCGCGCTCGGCGGCCGCGCTGATCTCGGTCCCGGGGTCCCCGGTGGCCAGCACGGCCTCCGCCGGGATCCCGCCCCGCGTCAGGTCGTTCGCCATGCGCTCCAGGTACTCGCGGTCGCGCCGCATTTCTTCCGATTCGCGCAGGTTGAGCTGCTTGATGTTGCGCGCGGCCCAGCCATCGGCCACGTGCATCAGCACCACCGACGCGCGGCAGAACTGCGCCAGATTCCGCACGTGCTCGACGATGGACGCGTCGGTCGGCGAATTCTCGAGTGCCACCAGGATCCGCTGATACATCAGGTCAGCCACCCTCGCACCGCCTGCACGAGCAGCCAGGCGTTCAGGACCCCAATGAAGACGGTCGCCGTCCAGGCCAGCGCTTTGACCCATCCGGGATTCACGAACTCCCCCATCTTGGCCTTCTCGCTGGTGAATTGCACCAGGGGGACGACGGCGAACGAGAGCTGTAGCGACAGGATGACCTGGCTGAGCACCAGCAGCTTCGCCGTCCCATGCGCACCGGCGACGGCGGAGACGATGGCGGCCGGGACGATGGCGATGGCGCGGGTAATGAGCCGCCGCAGCCACGGGCGCAGCCGGATATTCAGGAACCCCTCCATGACGATCTGTCCGGCGAGCGTGCCCGTCAACGTGGAATTCTGTCCGCTCGCCAGCAGCGCGAGGGCGAAGACCGTGCTGGCCCCGCCCACACCCAGGAGCGGCGTCAGAAGTTTGTACGCGTCCTGGATCTCCGCCACTTCGTGGTGCCCGGTCCGGAAAAACGTGGCCGCCGCAACCACCAGGATCGCCCCATTGATGAACAGCGCGAGGGTGAGCGCGATAGTGGAATCGATGAACGCGTACCGCACGGCTTCGCGCTTTCCGGCGGCGTGCTCCTCGTAGCGCCGCGTCTGCACGATCGAGGAATGCAGATACAGATTGTGCGGCATGACCGTCGCGCCGAGGATGCCGATCGCAATGTAGAGTTGCGCCGGATCCGTCACGGTTTGCACGGATGGGAGAAAACCGCGCGCCATGGCTCCGACGTCGGGCCGCGAGATGAAGAGCTCGAATCCAAAGCAGATTCCGATCGTCGCGATGAGCGCGACCACCACCGCCTCGAGCAGCCGGAAGCCCCGGTGCTGGAGCAGGAGCACCAGCATCACGTCCAGTGCGGTGACGATGATGCCCCACGTGACGGGCAGACCGAACAGCAGGTTGAGGGCAATGGCGGAGCCGATGACTTCGGCGAGGTCGCACGCGGCAATGGCGATTTCGCAGAGAACCCACTGCGCGAGGTTGACCGGCCGGGAATAGTGGTCACGACACGCCTGCGCCAGATCGCGGCCCGTGACGATGCCGAGCTTCGAGGCCAGTCCCTGCAGCAGAACGGCAATCAGGTTGGAGAGGAGGATGACGCTGAGGAGTGTGTAGCCGAAGCGTGAGCCTCCGGCCAGGTCGGTCGCCCAGTTTCCGGGGTCCATGTAGCCGACCGCGACCAGATAGCCCGGGCCGGCAAAGGCCAGGATCTTCCGCCACCAGACCAGTCCACTGACCGGGATGGTGCGGTAGACCTCGGCCAGACTCGGGGTCAGGCGGGCGCGGCGCCAGCCGCGGGACGGGGCCGCGGGGGCGGGGGCGGGGGCAGCGGAGTCGGCGGAGTCGGCGGAGTCGGCGGGCGAGACCGGAGCGCGATCGATTCCGCGGGAAGGTTGTCCGGTCATCGCGTCAATGCCGTCGCGCTCGTTGAAATTCGTGTCGTAGAACTTTGGATTTAGGTTCACCTAACTTTAGGCAACGCACCCGTGAACCGCAAGCGGCACGTGCCTTCGGTCCTCCGCAGAAGACCGACTGGGGATCCGCGGCGATCTTCAAGGATCCGGACGCCAATCGATTCGTGATGTCGTCGAAGGTGCCGCGTTCCGGATCGCTATCGCACTCGTTCGGCCAGCTGGCGCAGGATGCGCTCGGTCATGCCCCACACCACGTGCGGCCCGACCAGGTAGCTCTCCACCAGTATCTCGGCGCCCCGCACGCGGACCGTGCTTTCCCGGGTAGTCGCCGGATCCGCGAGCAGCGACCAGGGCACCCAGAACGCTTCGGCCACTTCCTCGCTCGGCACGATCTCCACATCGGGCTGCACGACGCTGGCGAACGGCGTGACGATGATCGGCGGAAGGACGGGCGTTCGCGGGCGCAGTTCGTCCAGCGCACCGAGGATGATCCCCTGGCGGGCGATGTCGACGGCAGTCTCCTCGAGTGTTTCCCGCACGGCAGTGTCCCGGAGCGACTTGTCCGATACGTGCCACCGGCCGCCCGGAAGCGCCACCTGACCGCTCCACGGGTCCCCATCGAACACCGCGCGCCGGATCAGCAACAGGTCGAGGGCGCCGGATGCGGGCACCCGGAAGACGACCGCGACGGCCGCCCGACGCGGCGCGCCATCGTCAGGCGCCGGCTCTCCAGGCCTTGCCGTAAGGCTTGCGGCGAGCCGCTCGAGGAGCGGATGGGCGTGGAGTAGGGACTGAGGCACGAGATAACGGGAGCAGGCAGCTATCAGCTATCAGCGACCCTTGACTTCAGTCCGCCACCTCCCCTCCCTGCTCCACCCAGCCGCGGATTCCTTCCGACATTGATGCCACATCCTGGTAACCCATCTCCTGAAGCACCTCGGCGGCGAGTGCCGAGCGGTTTCCGCTGGCACAGTAGAGCACGATCCGGCGGTCGCGGGGCACAGCCCGCTCGATGGTCTGCTCCAGGACTCCGCGCGGAATGAACACCGCGCCCGGGATGTGACCCAGCGCGAACTCGTTGGGCTCGCGACAGTCGATCAGCACCGTGTCCGCCTCGCGCTGCAGCAGTTCCTGCGTTTGTTGCGGCGTGAGCTCGCGGATGCGGGTCTTCGATTCGCGAACCAGATCGTGATAGCTCTTGTTGGCCATGATGGTACTCGACAATAAGGAGGCGTGGCCGCACGAATGCGCCGGTGCGAGGGAAGCGAGCCACGGACGGCAGACCCCACGCGCCCGAAGCTAAGATCGAGATTGCACCCTCCGGCGGCAACGGCGCGCTCGTGGCGCGCACCCGGGCGCGGGGATCGATGATCTGGTATTCCTCATGAGCGCTGCGACGTTCGCCCGCGGTCGGACCGCTATCGAGACCGGATGTTGACTCGCGGCCGTCGCACGGCACTGGTACCTTGGGCCGCATGTCGCTGACGACCAGAGTGCTCATCGCCCTCAGCGTCGGCCTTGCCGCCGGCGTGGCCGTCTCGGTCTCCGGTTCGCCAGGGCTCCAGGCCGCAGTGGGATACATCGCGCCGCTCGGAACGCTGTGGATCAACGCCATCCGGATGACCGTGATTCCCCTGGTGGTGGGCAGCCTGGTCGCCGGCGTGGCGTCCGTGCCGAGCCCCCGCACGCTGGGCCGCCTCGGCTCGCGCGCGCTGCTGTTCTTTCTCGCCACCTGCTTCGTGGCGGCCATTGCCACCGCGCTGGTCGCCCCGTCGCTGCTGAACGCGTTCCACATCGATCCGGCAGCGACTGCGGCGTTGCGCGCCGGTGCGGGGGCGCCGGAGGCGGTGAACCATATTCCCACGTTCGTGCAGTGGCTGGTGAGTCTGGTGCCCACCAACCCGGTGAAGGCGGCCGCCGACGCCGCAATGCTGCCACTGATCGTGTTTTCGCTGGCCTTCGGGCTCGCCCTGGCCACGCAGGAGGGCGAGCCTCGTCAGGCAGTGGTGCGGGTCTTCGAGGCCATCCGCGACGTGGCCCTCCTGCTGGTCCGCTGGATTCTCGCGCTGGCGCCGATCGGGGTCCTGGCGCTGGCGCTTCCCCTCGGCGCGAGGCTGGGGTTGTCGGCTGCGGGCGCCCTCGCCGGATACATCGTCGTGGTGGCGGTGGTCACCACCGTGTTCGCGCTGGTGGTGCTATACCCGCTGGCTTCGTCGTTCGGTGGGATCCCGGTGGGCGCGTTCGCGCGCGCCATCTTCCCTGCCCAGGCGGTGGCCTTCAGCTCGCGGTCGTCGCTGGCGTCGCTTCCGGCGATGATCGAGAGCGCCCGAACCCGACTGCGCCTGCCCGATGAGATGTCGAGCTTCTTTCTCCCCCTGGCGGCGTCGATGTATCGCGTGGGGGCCGGGCTGGGCCAGACTGCCGGCGTGATCTTTATCGCGCGGCTCTACGGAGTGGACCTCTCGCCCGCCCAGATCGCGAGCGTCGTCGTCACCGGGGTGCTCACCAGCTTCAGCGTACCCGGTATTCCCGGTGGCTCGATCGTGATCATGGCCCCGGTGCTGATGAGTGCCGGGCTCCCGCTCGACGGACTCGGCATCCTCCTCGGCGTCGACACCATTCCGGACATGTTCCGCACCGCCGTCAACGTCACGGGAGACATGGCGGCGGCGGTCGCCCTCAGCGGCCGGTCACGCGCTCCGGTGCTTGCGGCCTCGCCGCCGTGATTGGCGGGGGTGAGCGAATGCCGCATGCCGGAGATAGCAGAGGGCGAGAAGCTCATCCCACCCTCGCGGGCAGGACGTCGTCGCGCGGACACGCCCTGCCCGCGTCCATTGGCCGCGCTGCGTTTCAGGCGGTCGGCTTCCCCTCGCAGGCGTCGACCAGCTTGAATTTCACGTCCCGCGGCTTCTCGATCATCTTGAAGAACTCGGTCAGATAGCTCTGCGCGTCCTTCGCGTAGCGCGGATCAAGGTCCGGGACGCTGTCATACACGGCCAGCACCTGCGCCTGCTTTTCGCGGTACACGGCCAGCTGCGGCTCGAGGTCCTCCACCGTGCGGCACGGCCCCCGGTACATCCGGTCCTTCACCGAGTGAATCGGCAGGCGGTAGTCGGGCGTGGCGTACCGGGTGCCCACCAGGCCCGAGAAGTCGAGGTCGTAGGCGAGCGGATAGATCACCCCCTTCGGGGTCCGCACCAGTCTGATGTTGTGGAGCCCGTACAACGACCAGTCGGTATTGCCGACGAAATACTCGAAGATCGACACCGCGTTCATCTGGGCGTGGTCGACGTCGTCGAACAACGCGCCGCGCAGCTCCACGACCTGTCCTCCCACCCGGCTCGCGACGTCGTCTTCGTTCTCGAACAGAATCCCGTTGTGGGTGCCGAGCGACTTCCCGGCCACGGAGTCGACGTAGGTCACGCGCGCCAGCCGCGTGCGAAAGCTCCGCTCGGTCAGGATGTTCTGCACCCGATACGCGGCCTGCTCTCGCAGCACGTACTGCTCGTAGTCGGACCGATCCTGGCAGTGCGTTCCCAGTTTGACCTTGTCCTGCCCCTCGAACACCGTGCCCTTCAACTCGCCCTTGGGGAAATTGATGCGCAGGGGAACGAAGGAGCAGGCCCGGTTGGACAGGCGGAAGTGGCCGCGGCTGCGCAGCGTCACCGGGATCTTGCGTTGACTCTCACCGCTGTCGCCGAGGATCACCGTGGCGGGATACTCCCTGGTACTGAGCGTATCCCGGTCCTTGAGGACGGTCTTGAAGTCCGCCACCAGGGTGAAGGCGACCGGCTCAGCGCTCTTGAACAGCGGAAGGGCCTCAGCCGCGACTTTCCACTTGGCGATCCTGGCGCTGTCGGGCGGTTCCTTTGGTTCCTTGGCCTTCGCCTGCTTCGCGTTAGCATCCTTGGCGCCGGGCTTCTGGGCCGCGACGGCGGACGGTATGCCGGCGCACAGCAGCGCGGCGAGAATTGTGGCGCGCCGGACAGCGCGCGCGATTGCGGCGCACCGGGCGGCGCGCGCAGCGGGAGTCGTCGTCAGATCCATCGTTCCACCTCCGTACCTGACACGTAGGGAGCGCCCTCGCGCTCCACGGTCGCCGCGACGGTTTCGAGCGTTCCGCCCTTCTTGGGTCGCACGGCGTACACGATTCTGGCCACACCGTCTTCGCGCTCGAGCCGGATCACCTTCCAGCGCTTGAGATGCGTTTCGAACAGCGCTTCGATGGCCGGCTGCGCGGCATCGGGATCGCTGACGGTGATGGTGAGGCGTCCGTCGAACCGTGGCCCCTCCTCGTCACCGGCGTCGGCCCCGTCCTTCTTCTTCTTCTTCTTGTCCTCGAGCTCCGATTTGCGCTTCTCCACCCGCGACTGGAGCGCTTCCAGCTGGGCCGGCGCCATCCCCTCCAGGATCTCGCGGTCGAGCCGGGCCACGAACTGGCTGGTGCGGTTGGCAATGGCCAGCGCGCGTTGCATGTGCTGTTCGGCGCGTGCACCTTCCAGCGACGGCGGCGTGCGCGCGTAGTCAGTGTACCACAGGCCCAGTGTCATCGCCACCCAGAGGATCGACAGGACGGCGGCCACTTCCAGCTCCACGCCGCAGGCCAGGCCCAACGCCATGACCGCGAAGACGAACACCGCATCCTTGCTGTCTTCGAGGTTGGTGCGGAACCGCACCGCCGCCACCACGCCGGCCAGGCTGAACGCCAGCGCCACACTGCTCCGCACCAGGGCCGCTATGATGGCCACCACCACCGGCAGCATCACCAGACTGTGGACCACCGACTGCGAGTATCCCTTCTTCTGCCGGGTGAACATGTACACCCACGACATCGGCAGGGCGAGCAGGAGGCCCGAGAGGCCCGCGATGATCGTCATGAGCAACGCGGCCTGGGGCGGCACCTTCGCGCCTGGTGGTCCCGACGTGAGCAGGCCCCCGCTGTCGCCGATCTGGCCGGTAAGCGGCCTTACTGCCGCCGCCAGGCGTTCGTGCAACGGCCCCGGCAGAAAGCGCCAGAGCGCAAACGCCAGAGCCAACAGGGCCGCGTAGTAGATCACGACGCCGAAGACGATGTTCTGCTGCAGCTTCGACAGGGCCACCGGCATCGACGCGGTCGTCCTGGATTCCGAACCGGTCGAGGGGTTGGTCACGAGCGTCTGTCCGGGGTGAGACCGCTTCGACGATAACGTGTGCCACGGGGTTTGGCGAGCGTGGAGGGGAGCCGCCAGCGGCGAGAGAGCGGAGGCCAGCACCTCCTCCTGGTTGCGCCAGGCCAGCCGGTTCCGCAGCGCGCCGTGATTCTGCCGCGGCGTGCAACAGGATGATGACGGAGCGCCAAACCACGCCCGGTAGCGTGGCGCGTGCTCCCTCGCCGCTCGTGGCAACCGCTTCTCGCCGGCGCCGACTCCATCGCCGCACTCGCCGCCCTCGCGAGCCCCCTCGGCTTCGGCGATCACGCGCCGCTCGACGACGCGTTACGCGAGGCGTTCGGCTTCCCGGTCGCCCTGTATGACGCCCATCTCGCCGCCGGCCCGGGCGCCACCCGTGCCCTGTTGCTCCGATCGCGGGATCGCGGCACGCTGCGTCAGCAACTGGGGAGACTGGCTGCCCGCCTGGCCGCACGCGCCCCGCATCTGCTCTGGCTGGTGTTCCTGTCGGATTCCACCAGTGCCGAGCTGGCGGTGGCCACCTGGACGACCGATCGGCTGCCGCCGAAGGTGGCGGCCTTGCTGGTGGACCGGGATCGGATCCTCGGCAGCGATGTGGAGACCATCGCCGCGCTGGCCGCCGCCGTCGGCGGCAGCGACCTCTGTATCCATGCCCGATGGCACGAGCTGCTGGGTCGGGAAATGCTGTCGGGCCGGTTCTATGCCACGCTGGAGAATCTGGTGGGCGACATGGCGCGCGGGGCTTCGGGCCGGGCCCGCGACGAGGACCGCCGCGAGATCGCGCTCCTCAATGTGTCCCGCCTGCTGTTTCTCGCGTTTCTCGAGAGCAAGGGCTGGTTGGCCGGCGACCGGGGATTCCTGGCGCGCGTGTTCGACGATTGCATGCGCACCGGCGGGGGCTTCCACCGGCGCGTGTTGTGGCCCCTGTTCTTCGGAACCCTGAATACCAGGCCCGCGAAGCGCGCGGCGTCGGCGCGTGCCTTTGGCCGCATCCCGTTTCTCAATGGCGGGCTGTTCCAGCGCTCGGCCGGTGAAGCGCGGGCGCGCACCGTTCTCATTCGCGACGAGGACTGGTCGCGATTCTACGACGAGCTCCTGCAGCGCTATCGCTTCACGGCACGCGAACAGAGCGGAGAATGGAGCGAGGCGGCCATCGATCCCGAGATGCTCGGGCGGGCGTTCGAATCGCTCATGGCGTCACGCGAACGCCGGAGCAGCGGCGCGTATTTCACGCCCCAGCCGCTCGTGGAACGCATCACCGAAGCGGCGCTGGAGGCCAGCCTCGACGCGCGCGGCATTGGCGCCGACGCGCTGTCGCGGGCCTTGCGCGGGCAGCCACCCGATGCCGACGTGGCCGCGAGGCTGCGCGCGGTGCTGCCCACGATTCGCATCCTCGATCCGGCGTGTGGCTCGGGCGCCCTGCTGGTACATGCCCTGGAGATCCTGACGACGCTGCGGTGCGCCGCGGGCGACGCGCGTGAGCGCCACCACGTGCGACGGGTTGTTCTGACGGAGAGCGTCTTCGGTGTCGACGTGAATCCCATCGCGGTCTGGCTCTGCGAGCTGCGTCTCTGGCTGGCGGTCGTGATCGACTACGAGGAGACCGATCCGCTGCGCGTGACGCCCCTTCCCAACCTCGACCACAACATCCGGTGCGGCGACGCGCTGGCCGGCGGCGATTTCACCATGGTCTCGAAGCGATCGCGACCCGTCGGATCGGGGGTGTCGCGCAGTGGCGCCGCCCTTGCCCGCCTGCGCGCCCGCTACGCGAGAGCCACGGCGGGCAGCAAGCGGACCCTGGCCCGCGCCCTTGATCGGGTCGAACGCGCCGAGACGCGTGCCTGGCTCGAAGGACGCCTCGGGGGCATCGCCCAGGAGCGCCGATCGCTGCTCGCCGCAGCGCGTGGGCGCGACCTCTTCGGTGCGCGACGGGGGGTGCTCGCCGGCGAGCGGCGCGCGCTGGCCATCCTGCGGGCGCGCGTCCGCGAAATCCGCCGGCAACTCGCCGCGGTGGACGCCGGAGGCGCGATTCCCTTCGCGTTCGCCGCGCACTTCCCCGACGTCGCGGCGCGAGGCGGGTTCGACATCGTCATCGGGAATCCGCCGTGGGTGCGACTCCATCGCATTTCGCCCGATGCGCGTGATCGACTCCGGCGCGAGTTCCTCGTCTATCGGGAGGCGGCCTGGGAGTCCGGCGCCCGCGACGCGCGGGCCGGACGCGGATTCGCGGCGCAGGTCGATCTCGCCTCGCTGTTCGTGGAGCGCAGCGTCTCCCTCACCAGACCGAACGGCGCCATCTCGCTCCTGGTCCCGTCGAAACTGTGGCGCTCCCTGGCGGGAGGAGGCGTGCGTCGCCTGCTGCACGAGTGTCACGATCTTCAAGTGTTGGAGGACTGGAGCGAGGCTCCGGCGGTCTTCGATGCCGCCGTGTATCCGGCGCTCGTCGTGGCGCGGCGGGTTGCGGAGCCGAGGCCGGTGGCTCACCCGCGCGAGGTGCGTCTGGCCGTCCATCGCGGTGCGCTGGCTGTCTCGTGGAAGGCCGCCACGCGCTCCATCCCACTGGACGACACGCGCGGCGCACCCTGGCTCGTGCTCCCGCCTGACGCGCGCCAGGCGTTCGATCGGGTGGTGCACCACGGCGTCCCGCTGACGGAGAGCGGCATTGGCCACCCGACCCTTGGCGTAAAGTGCGGGTGCAACGAGGCATTCCTGGTTCATCGCGTCGGTGCCGTGGGTCGGCGCGCCGAGGTGCGAAGCGGCACGCGGACCGGGGAAGTGGAGGCCGAGCTGGTTCGACCAGTGCTGCGCGGCGAAGACGTTCGACCGTGGCGCCCGGCCGCGACGCCTGACCGGAGCATCCTGTTTCCGTGCAGCGAGGACGGTCGCGTGCTGCGCTCCCTGCCACCTGGGGTGCGCGCCTGGCTGCTGCCCTACCGCCGGCAGCTGCTGCAACGCGCGGACGTGCGTGATGGGAAGGCCTGGTGGTCGCTGTTCAGAACGGCCGGCGCCGTGTTCGACCGCCCGCGAGTCGTCTGGGCGGACGTGGGCCGCGCCCCACAGGCGCTCATCCTCGCTGCCGGGGATCGCACGGTGCCGATCAACTCGTGCTACGTGGTCGCCTGCCGCGATCTGGAGGATGCGCTTGCGCTGGCGGCGCTGTTGAACTCGGCCCTGGCGGCGGCCTGGCTGAACGCGATCGCCGAGCCCGCGCGCGGAGGCTATCACCGCTTCTTCGCCTGGACCGTGGCGCGATTGCCGGTTCCCGACGACTGGCAGCGCGCGCGCACGCTGCTGGCGCCGCTGGGCGCGCGTGGCGTTTCCGGCGATCCGCCCTCCCGCAATGCGCTGCTGGAGGCGGTGCTCGATACGTATCGACTCCGACTCGGGACCGTCGCACCTCTCCTTGGATGGATGACGCGCTGAAGTCGTGCGATCCCGACGCCCTGCTCGATCACATGGCGCGCGCCTGGCTCGGCGATGCCCGCGCGCGGCCCTCGCTCGGCGCGATCACGCTGGCCCCGCACCAGACCGACGCCGTCGCCAGGCTGCGCGAGATCATCGCCGACTTCGGCGGCGCGATGCTGGCCGACGAGGTCGGGATGGGCAAGACGTACACCGCCCTCGCCGTCGCCCGGGAGTTCGACGCGTTCTTCGTCGTGGGCCCGGCATCGCTCCGCGGCCTCTGGGCCGACGCCCTGGGCGTCAGCGGGCTGGCGGGGCGTTTCCTGTCCTTCGAGTCGCTGAGCCGGAAGCGCCCGGAGCCGGCACCACGCGACGCGATCATCATCGTCGACGAAGCCCATCACGTGCGGAATTCGCGTACACAACGCTATGACGCGCTGGCGAGATTCGCCGTGCGGGCCCGTGTGCTGCTCCTGTCGGCGACGCCGATCCACAACCGTGCGGCCGAGTTGCGCGGGCAGCTGGCGCTCTTCCTTGGCGCACGCGCTCATACGTTAGGCGAGGCACAGCTGTCCCGGCTGATCGTCCGCCGCGGACACGGCGCGCTCACCAGTGGCGCGACGCTGCCGCGGGTGTCGCGACCGCGGTGGTTGCCCATCCCGGCTGCCCCCGTGGTGTTGCGCGCGCTCCAGCAGCTCGCGCCGCCGGTGCCGCCGGCCGACAGCGGTGCCGCCGCCGCGCTGATCCGCCTCGGCCTCATCCGCACGTGGACCTCATCCGATGCGGCGCTTCGCGCTTCGCTGCGCCGGCGCCTCCACCGAGCCGCGGCCCTGAGCCAGGCGCTCGACGCGGGCCGATTCCCCACCCGTCGCGAACTCACCGCCTGGACGCTGTTCGATGATGCCATGCAGCTGGCCTTCCCGGAACTGGTGGCGCGCGAGCAAGCCGTGGCCGATGCCGCCGCGGTGCGTGCCGCGATCGACGCCCACGTGCACGGGATCCGCGAGACGCTCCGCGTACTGAATGCATCGGTCGATGGCGACGCGGCGCGCGTCGCCCACCTTCGCCGCCTGCGGGCGCGACATCCGGGCGAGCGTATTGTCGCCTTTTCGCAATTCGCCGAGACGGCACGGGCGATGTACCGGTCCATGGAGCGTGTTGGTGCCGTGGCACTGGTCACGGCGCGCGGAGCACGCATCGCATCGGGAGCCGTTCCGCGCGCCGAGATCGTCCGGCAATTCGGCGGTGCCACGGAGCGTGCGAACGGGAGATTACCGCTCACGCTCCTCATCTCCACCGACGTGCTCAGCGAGGGGCTGAACCTCCACGGCGCCGCGGTGCTGGTGCACCTCGACATGCCGTGGACCATGGCGCGACTCGAGCAGCGACTGGGACGCGTCAGACGGCTTGGCGCGGCGCACGAGCTCGTGCACGTGTATGCGATCGGACCGCCTGTGCAGGCGCGCGCCCTCGTCTCCGTGATCCGCGCCCTGCAGCGAAAGGCGAGAGTCATCGGATCTCTGCTCGGCGCCAGCGAGGTGGCGTCACAGGAACCGCTTTTCGGCCAACGCCTCGGTCGGACGAGCCGTCCACCGCAGAGCGATCTGACGGGCTGGAGCGAGGCGCTTCGTTCGGTGCTGGCCACGTGGCGTCGTGCGCCGGGGCGCGCGCTCGAGATTTCCTGCCACGGAGCCGCCGTCGTGCCTGGCGCATCCATCGGCACCACTCGGCCAGCGAATCCGTGTCACGTGATCGTGCCCCTTTCGGGCCACTGGCAGGCACAGGCTGCCGCGATCGCCGCCGACTGGATCGACCGGCCCTGGCAGGCCCTCGCGCTGGCGCGTGTCGGGTCGCGCGTTCGGCTCCTCGCCATATCGCCCGATGGCGTGAGCGAGCATCCACGCGAGGTGCTGGAGATCGCGCGCCGCGTCGGCGTTGCGCGCGTCCAGGTGCAGCATGCCGCGAGGCGCAGCGGTGTGCCTCGGGCCGCCGGGGCAGCAATACGCGCCGCGCGCTCGGCGCTGGCCGGATGGCTGGATCAGGAGCGCGGTGCCGCGCTCGCGGCGCCGGTCAGGGAATCGCCCTCACGCGAGCACCTGCGCGCGCTGCGCCGCATCGCGGAGTTGCGCGCGCAGGCGCCGCGGCACCGGCGGGCGCGCTTGACCGAATTGGCGGCGCGATGCCGGGATCTGGTGGTTGCCGTCCGAGGCGCGGGGGCGGAGCGCATGCTCGGCGAGTGGGCCAACGGCGCCGCGACCGTGCCCGGCACGGACAGCGCAGAGGCGGCGCTCCAGGAGTTCATTACGCTGATCGACCCCATCGTGCGCGAACGCACGCCGACATCGGGCGGGAACAGGGTCGGGTCGGGGATTGCGTTGGTCTGCCTCGTTCGAACGTGACGGGAGTCGGCGGGCCAGGACATGGCGGCAGTCGAGCCGGGCAAGGAGGATCTGGCAGGCTGGCCGGTTCCGCGCCACCCGAGGCAGGACACGGGTTGTACGTTATGGCCTGTGGCCTACGGCCTATGGCCCATGCCCTTCGCCCCCCTCATGCCCGAGCGCAGCCCCTTCGCCGTCCTCTTCGACCTTGACGGTACCCTGGTCGATTCCATCGAGCTCATTCTGAGCGCCGCACGCCACGCGTTCGCCTCACGACCGGGCCCCGCGCCGAGTACCGCGGAATTCGCCGCCGGAATCGGGCGTCCACTGGTAGACCAGTTCGGCCCCTACGCCTCCACCCCGGAGGAGATGGAGGAACTCATCGTCACTTACCGGGAGTTCCAGCTCGCGCACCACGACCGCCTGACGAGCGCGTATCCGGGAATCGTGGAGACGGTTCGGGTGCTCGCCAACGAGCAGTGCGCGATGGCGGTGGTGACGAGCAAGATGACACCGCTGGCGCGGCGCTCGCTCGCACATGTCGGGTTGCAGGATGACATCCCGCTGGTCATCGGCTGCGACGCCACCGAGCGGCACAAGCCCGAGCCCGAACCGGTCCTCCTGGCTCTGGAGCGACTCGGCGCATCCGCCGGTGACGCCATCTTTGTCGGCGATTCACCCTACGACATGGCGGCGGGGCGCGCCGCCGGCGTCACGCCGGTGGCGGCACTCTGGGGCGCGTTCCCCCGTAAGGTGCTCGAGGACGCGGGAGCCCGCTACGCGCTCGACGCGGCGACGGAACTCCCGCGTCTGGTGCGCCGGCTCCGTTGGCGCGCGCCGTAGAACCGAACCGCACTCTTCAAACCTTTTGGCCGGCCCAACCATCTGACTCCACGAGCGTTGAAGGCCGACCAACGCATGACGGTGCCGATCAGAATCGACAACGATCTTCTCCAGGACGACCGCAACGCGTCCGACGTCGCGCTGGCTGCGGCCGGCGACCGGCGGGCGTTCGAGCGGCTGTATCGCGGCAACGTGACTCGGGTCTTTTCGCTCTGCGTCAGAATGAGTGGTGACCGGGCGCTCGCCGAAGAGCTGACGCAGGATGTCTTCGTGCGGGCGTGGCAGAAGCTGGAGCAGTTTCGCGGCGACAGCGCGTTCGGGACCTGGCTGCACCGACTGGCGGTGAACGTGGTGCTCAACGCGAGGAAGGCGGAGGGACGGCAGCGGCTCCGGTTCGGCACCGGTGATTCGGACGACGAGAATGAATTTCCCATCGCGTCGCCCCCGGTCTCACCGGGCGATGCAGTGGATCTCGAGGCGGCGATCGCGCTGCTGCCCCCGGGGGCGCGCCGCATCTTCGTTCTGCACGACGTGGAAGGCTACAAGCATGAAGAAATCGCGGAGATGCTCGGCATCACCGCGGGCGGAAGCAAGGCGCAGCTGCATCGTGCCCGGCTTCTCTTGAGGGAGGCACTCGATCGATGACCAACAACGCGATGACCTGCGCGCAGCTCGACAGCGTGCTCGCGCGCTATCTCGAAGACGAACTGGACGCGCCGGCACGTGCATCCGTGGACGCGCATCTCGGCGCGTGCCTGCGGTGCGCTGGGCTGGTGCGCGATCTCCAGGGCATCCGGCGCGACGCCGGCGCGCTTTCCGCGCTGGAGCCATCCCGCGACTTGTGGGAGGGCATCGCGGGACGAATCGCGGCGCCGGTGATGGTGCTCGAACCGCGCACGCGTCCGCGGTTCCGCGTGTCACGTTCGGTTGGGCTGGGCGTAGCCGCCGCGGCCCTCATCGCCGCCACCGCGACGCTGACGTATCTGATGGCGACGCGAACTTCAGGACTCACGCCGGAGTCGCCCGTCGCATCGGCTGGCCGCGGAGCCCCCGGCGGTGACACCACAGTGGGCAGCCCGCTGGCGGCCGCCGGATCCGGCGTCGCGCCCCTCTCGCCCGACATCGCCCCGTCCGGCGCGGGCGCGCGCGGCACGATGATCCCCGCGGCCACTCGCACGCCGGTCCCGGCCACGGTCACTTATGATCAGGCCATCGGCCAGCTCCGCGGCATCCTCGACGTGCGACGCCAGGATCTCGATCCGGGCACGGTCGCGGTGGTCGAGAACAGCCTGGCGACGATCGACCGGGCGATCAACGACGCCCGCGCTGCGCTGGCCGGTGATCCGGCCAGCGCGTTCCTGACCGATCAACTCAACAAGGTGCTCGAGAAGAAACTCGGGCTCCTGCGCACGGTGGCCCTGCTGCCGCCGCGCGCCTGACGAATTCCCGACAATGAACAGAACCAGAGCTCTGCTCGCCCTCACCGCGATCGCGCTCGCCACCGCGCCCGCACTGCCCGCCCAGTCCGGCGCCGAGCGCAACCTGGACCGCCTGGCGGAGCGGATCAGCCGCGCGGTGGAGCGCAGCGTGGAACAGGCCATGCGCTCGGTGGCCCTGGCGCTCCGCGACCTGCCGTATCGCGTGGGCGACCACGACCTGCCGTACCGCCTCCACGACCACGACCTCCAGGACGGGGGCCAGCGGATCGACACCACGTTCGCCTTCTCCCGGACCGGCGTGATCGACCTGACCAGCGTGTCCGGCGACATCGTCGTCACCGGATGGAATCGCGACCAGGTGCGCGTGAACGCCCGGACCGAGCGCGGACGCCTTCGCTGGCGCCTCACGTCGTCGCGCGTCACCATCGAAACCGAAAGCGTTCGCGGCCGCACCGGCGACACCCGCTACGAGCTGTCGGTGCCGCAGGGCGTGCGGGTCGTCCTTCGCAGTACCTCCGGTGATCTCACGGCGACCGACATCCACGGCCCGGTGGACGCCAACACCATCAACGGCGAGGTCGAGGTCACCGATGCGATCGATCGCGTGGGGCTCCACAGTCTGTCCGGAGACATCCACGCCTCGCGCCTCAGCGGCGACATCGAGGGCGGATCCGTGAACGGCACGATCCGGCTCGAGGACGTGGACGGACGATCGATCCAGCTCGGCTCCACCAGCGGCGACCTGGTGTTCCGGAACGTACGCACCAGGAGCGCGTCGGCCTCCACCGTCAGCGGCGAGGTCGAATACCACGGGACGATCGAGTCCGGCGGCCAGTACGATTTTCACTCGCACTCCGGCGACATCTCGCTCTACATCCCGGCGAATGTGAACGCCCGGTTCAGCGTCGCCACGTTCAACGGCGACCTCGACTCGGGCGGCTTCCCCATCACCCTCCAGCCATCCGGAAACCGGCAACGCGGACAGCGCCTCGAGTTCACCCTCGGCTCGGGCGGTGATGCCCGCGTCGTCGCCGAGACCTTCAGCGGCGACATCGTGCTCCACCGCGACAGCCAGCGCTGACCAGGAGACTACCGTGAAATCCTCTTCCGTCATCCTCGCCGCGCTCATCGCGGCGGCACCGATCCTCGGCGCTCAGGAACGCGCCACCGACTCCACGTTCCACTGGACCGGCGTCATCCCGGCGGGACAGCGGCTCTACGTGCGCAACCTCAATGGCCCGATCCAGGTGGACCGCGCATCGGGAGACCGCGCCGAAGTGACAGGAGTGAAGTGGGTCGGCGGCAACTCGCGCCAGTCATCCGACACGCGGCGCCACAGCAATTCGCCTGACGTGCGGATCGAAGAGCGCCAGGTGGGTTCCGCCGGCGACGTCATCGTCTGCGCGATCTGGTACGACAATACGAGCTGCGACGAGGACGGGTACGACGTGCACGGAAACAACAGGCGCACCGTGACGACGAGGTGTCGGTCGAGTTCACCGTCCACCTGCCGGAAGGGGTGAAGCTCGTCGTGAGCTCGGTCAATGGCGCGCTGGATATCGACGGCGCGACCTCGGACGTCGACGCGCACACCGTGAACGGCCGTGTAACGGCCACGTCGTCAGGCGGCCCGGTCACCGCGGGGACGGTGAATGGCGACGTCGAGGTGCGCATGGGCACGCTCGGAGACCGGGACCAGCGTTTCAGCACCGTGAACGGGTCGATCACCCTGTACGTGCCTGACGGCGTGGACGCCGACGTCGACCTCACCACGGTGAACGGGTCGATCGGATCCGATTTCCCGCTGACCCTCAATGGCCGGATCAATCCGCGGCACATCCGCGCGACCATCGGCAAAGGGGGACGCACGCTGCAGCTTCACACGGTGAACGGAAGCGTCGACATCCGGAAGCGCTAGCAGTTCCCTCGACGCATTCGCCGGAGTCGTGGGCGTGTCGCGCCCGCGGCTCCCGCGACCCGCTTCGGTGTATTCGGGTGGGCCCGCCGGTGCCTTATATTCCGGCCGAGAGGTCCACCATCCGAGGAGAAGACATGGGTGTCTCGTATCGGCCCATTGATGCCACCGTGGTTCGCACCGGCGAGCAGCGCGCGACGCTGGTGCGGCGCACCTACCTGCTCGTCCTGGCGAGCGTGCTCGTCACCATGGCCGGCACCGCGTTCGCGCTCGAGTCAGCCGGCCGTCCTGCAGGCGGTTGCGGCCCACCCGATCATCACCTTCATCTGCATGTTCGCGCCGTTGTTCGCCGCGCAGCGTTTCCGTGACGCGTTCCCGGCCAACATCGGCCTGGTATTCCTGTTCACGTTCATCGCGGGGATGATGATCTCGCCGTTGATCTACGTGTACGGGCAGTCGCAGCCCGGGGTCGTGGGGCAGGCCGCGCTCATCACCGCCAGCACGTTCGGCGTGCTCACCGTCTACGCCTGGACCAGCCGCCGCGATTTCAGCGCCTGGGGCGGGTTCTTCACGATCGGGCTCTGGGTGCTGGTCATCACGTCGTTCATCAACATCTTCGTGCGGAGCGCGACGGCGTCGCTCTGGCTCTCGGCGGCGGCGGTGCTGGTGTTCGGCGGGCTGCTGATCTTCGACACCTGGCGGCTGCGGAATCGATTCGGGCCCGACGACTACGTTCTGGCCGCGGTCGCGATCTATCTGGACCTGCTGAACATGTTCGTCGCGATCCTGAGTCTGCTGGGAGGAGGCCGCCGGAACTCCTGACGCGTCTCCGTCCGGAGCGCGCCGCCGACGCGATCGCGAATTAGGCCAGCGGGTCGTTTCCTTCCTAGGGATAGCTCCGGCCGTTGTAAAGTGGCCACCCGGCCCCGGGTCAGGACGGCTCGACCGCCTGGTCGATCGCCGCGGCCAGCAGGAAATCGCGGCGGGTGATGCCTCCCGCCGAATGCGTGCTGAGCTGGCACGTGACCCGGGTGTAGCGGATGTCGATATCCGGATGATGATCCATCCGCTCGGCGGCATCGGCGATCCGGTTCACGAACGCGATGGCGTCCCGGAAGCCGGCGAACTCGAACGTGCGGGTGATGGCGGGGCCGCGGCGGGACCAGCCGGAGAGCGCCCCCAGCTCGCGCTGGATTTCGATGTCCGACAGCGGATGAGCCATCGCGGATTCCGGCAAGGCGTGGCGGAGACGACACAGCGTTAGGCAGGCGAGCCGCGGCCCTTCCCGGCATCGCGGTCGTCCAAAGATACGCCGGGAGAGACCGGTCCGCTGCGCTGTCAGGCCGACGGCGGCAGGCGCGTGTGCCAGTCGGTCTCGCGCTGGTACGCCGCCCCGAGCCGGAGCAGGCGCTCGTCCCGCCCGGGCGCCGCCACGAGCTGGAAGCTCACCGGAAGTCCGTCCGCCGAGAAGCCGCAGGGGAGCGCCAGAGCCGGCACGCCCGCCATGTTCTGCGGCGAGTTGAGTCGTGTGAAGCTGTCCACCAGGTGAGCCTCGCGCCCGTTGATCCAGGCGACGTGCTCACCGATGTGGGGTGGCGGGGCCGGAATCGTGGCGCCCACCAGAAAATCGACTCCCGTGAAGATGCGCGCGAACACGGAACAGGCCGCTTCGCGCACCGTCATCGCGCGGAGGTAGTCCACCGCGCTCCAGCGCGAGCCGCCCTCGAGCCGCTTTCGCACCAGTGGGCCGTAGCCCTCCGGACGCGCGCGCAGCATCGGATCGTGGTACGCCAGCGCCTCGGATGCCGTGATCACGACTGATGCGTCCTGCACGGGATCCAGGCCGGAGACGTCGACCGCGTGCAGCCGGCAGCCGAGACGTTGCAGACGGGTGAGCGCGCCCTCCACCAGCGTCTGCACGGCGGTATCCAGATCGCGCAGGTGGTATTCGGAGATGCCGATCCGCGCTCCCCGCACGCTTCCGCGTGCCGTCGTGCCACCGGCGCGCCGGCCCAGCATCGCGTCCAGCAGCAGGGCGCAGTCGTCGGCGCTTCGCGCCATCGGGCCCACATGGTCGAGTGTGAGACTGAGTGGAACCACGTCGTCGGTCGATACCCGGCCGCGCGTCGGCTTGAGCCCGGTCACGCCGCAGCAGGCGGCCGGAATGCGGATCGAACCGCGGGTGTCGCTGCCGACCGACAGCGGGCCGAGCCCGGCCGCCACGGCTGCCGCCGACCCGCCTGACGAGCCGCCTGCCACTCGCGTGAGATCCCAGGGATTCCGCACCGGGCCGAAATGTTCGTTGTCGCTGGTGACGCCTAACGCGACCTCGTGGAGATTCGTCTTGCCGATGATGATGGCCCCGGCGCGACGCAGACGTCGCACCACCGGCGCGTCGCGCTCGGCCACCAGGCCGTCGCCGAAGATCAGCGACCCGGCGGTGGTCGGCGCTTCGGTCGTGAGAATCAGATCCTTGAGCGAAACCGGAACACCGTGGAGGGGACCCAGCTCCCCTTTCCGGGCGGTCCGCCGCTCAGCGCGTTTCGCCGCCTCCCGTGCGGGCTCCTCGAACACCGAGAGATACGCGTTGAGGATCGGATTGAGCTCCGCGATGCGTTGCAGCAGCGCGTCGACGACTTCGACCGGCGACACGCGGCGTTGTCGAATGGCGCGCGCCAGCGTGCGGGCATCGCGTGGCTCATGCTCGTTGCTCATGGGGGCATAGCTGGGAGGAGGGGAGCTTGGCGCTGGGTTCGCCTCGCGGAAGCCTTTTGGGCCCAACCACTTCCTGCACTACCAGACAGAGTACGGGGAAAAGCACCGTCTTGCATCTTCGGTATTTGTTCGGTATATGTGAGTCGGAATCTCCGGTGGGCTGAGCGCGGATGCGTGTCTCCGACCTCCGGTCTTCGACCTTGAGCTATGAGCTGTGAACTGTGAGTTGATCTATGAGCCACAACCTGGTGAGCCCTTCCCTCTTTCCCGTGAGCCAGGCTGACGATGCCGGCCGGCATCGTCCGATCCCGGGCCTGATCGGCACCCGCAAGGACATTCGCTACTACGACACAGTGGCGAAGGGGGTGCTCAACCCGCCGGAATCGACCGGAATGGAATTCTGGTCGATCAACCCCTACGTGGGCTGCGCGTTCGGGTGCGCCTACTGTTATGCGCGCTATGCGCACCGGTATGCCGCCGAGCGCACGGTGGCGACTGCGCCAGCCGCAACGGTTGCCGAAGAACTCACCGAATTGCCGCCGTGGCTGGCATTCGAGCGGCGGATCTTCGTCAAGCGGAACGCAGCCGAGGTGTTGCGCATGCAGTTGCGCGCCCGGGATGCTGCGCGCCATTCGCGGAGCCGGCGCGCGTTCGCCGATCGTCTCACCCGATTGACCACCGGAGAGCGAATCGCGATCGGCACGGCGACCGATCCTTATCAACCGGCGGAACGGACCTTTCGCGTCACTCGCGCGATCCTCGAGGTCCTGGCGGCGGAGCGCGGACTCTCGGTGGGGATCGTCACCAAGAGTCCGCTCATTACGCGCGACATCGACATCCTGACGGCGCTCGTGGCGCGGTCGGCGCTCACCGTGCACGTGTCGCTCATCACGCTCGATCGCGAGCTGGCCCGCCGCATCGAACCGCGGGCGCCGACGCCGGAGGCGCGGCTCCGGGCCGTGGCGCGCCTGTCGGCCGCCGGCATCGATACGGGGGTGAACATCATGCCGGTGCTGCCCGGACTGACCGACCGGCCCGGGATGTTGCGCGAGCTCGTCAGGCGCGTGGCCGGTGCGGGCGCCTCCCACGTCAGCGCCTGCGCGCTCCGGCTGCAGGCCACGGCGCGGCATCGCTATCTCCCGTTCATCGAAGCGGAGTTTCCCGATCTGGCCGCCCGGTATCGGGCCGCGTACGCGGAGAGCCATCAGATGAGCGACCGGTATCGGGATGGGCTGCGGCGCTTTCTGCGCCGGCAGTGCCGGGAGGCTGGCATCCGCTACGGGGTGGAGAAGGAGGGTGCGGAGGAGCCGCTGGCATTCCGGGCCACGGCGATCGTGCCCGGCGGGCGGGCACCTGGAGGCGGCGGGCGCGTTGGAGCGCCGCGCGCCTCTGCGGCGACCGAGGCAGGGATGCAGGGCGAGCTCCATTTCGGGCCGGCCGATGTCACGCGTTAGGCGTTCGCGTCGGAGGCCATGGCCTTTGGCCTTTGGCCTTTGGCCTTTGGCCTTTGGCCTATGACCTTTGGCCTTTGGCCTATGACCTATGGCCTATGACCTATGACCTCTGGCCTCCCAACAACCCATGTCTCTCGCCGCGCTTCGCCAGCAACTCGCTGTCTTTCTCGCCCCGCCGCGCGCCGGCGGGGCGGCGATACCCACCGGCATCGCGGCGCTCGATCGGGCGCTGTCGGACGGCGGCGTCCCGTACGGCCGGCTCACCGAGATCATCGGCGCACGGGGAAGCGGGAAGACGACCCTCGTCAGGCAGATCGTGGCCGGCGCCATCGCGGCCCGGCGCTGGGTGGCCTACGTCGACGCGACGCGGACACTGGCGCCGCGCGACTGGACCGCCTTAACGAGGCGCGGAGAACCGGAAAGCGGGAGCGGGGAGAGGCGGAGAAACATCTGTGGGTCATCCGGCCGCCGGATGCCAGCCGGAGTGCCTGGTGCGCGGACGTCCTGTTGCGAAGCGGGGCGTTCGGCCTGGTGGTGCTCGACGGTGGGCCCCCGCTCTCACGGCCGGTTGCTGTTCGCCTCACGCGGCTGGCACGCGATCACGACGCCGCGCTGGTGGTGGTGGGTGACGAGCGAGTGGACCCGGCTACCCGCGCCGGAGGAGGAGTGGGAAGCGCGGTGCGATTACGAATGAGCAGGCGACGACCGATCGGAAGTCGGAGGGCGGACTTCGTGGCCACGCTCCTCCCCTCCGGTCGGTCTCGGTGTCCCGGCGCTCGGCGAGCATGCTGTGCGTCGCGGTGGAAAAGGGCGGACGGCATCACCCGGTGGAGGTCAGTTGTGCGATCGACAGGACGCATCGCCTGTGTGCGTATTCCGAGGTTCCCGATCGGCGCGGTGTGGCACCACGCAATCGCCGGGGGGAACGCGCCGCTCCCGACGTTCCTGGCGCCAGGCGGCCAGTTGGCGCTCGAGCTGGAGACAGACGACCGGAAGGCGGCGCCGTCCAGCAGCCGGAAACGGCAGGACGGAGCGAACCCGTCGGCCAGTCCGATGTCGGACTGCGATCCCGGGACACCGGCTTCTCGCTCCCCCGCAAGCGCCGGTGTGCCGAGCCGGTCGTCGGCCGCGACGGATTCCTCCTCGCTGGGGAAACCGGGCGGTAACGGACGGCCACTGGGCCCCCCCCCGCTATTCAGCATACCGCTTCCACCACCGCGGCGCGTCACCATTCCAACGCGTCTCCCATCGTTCCATCGCCACACTGGGATGATCTCCCCATCGCCCTCGCCGAGGGCCACGGCTCTGTGCAGTCACCGCCGCCGCCGCGCACCACCGGGTCCGCGCCGGCATGACCACCACCGAAGCACGGGCGCGATGCGCCGCGCTCGCCGTGCTCCCGTGGGACGCCACCACCATCGCCGACGAAGTCCGGCGCGCCACCGCCGCCTTCCTCGCCGCCAGCCCCCAGGTCACTCCGGTCGCCGGTGCGCCGGGACTCTGGTGGGTCGGCGCCGCCGGACTCGAAGCGTTAGGCGGCGAACGCGCGCTGGCAGCGCCCTGCTGCATCGCGCGCGCCGCTGGCACCCGCGCGCCCGCGTGGCCATCGCCGACTCGTGTGTCGCGGCGCGCGCCGGCACCTGGGAACTGGCGGGACGGAGACCGGAAGCCGGAACCACCCCCCGCGCACCGGAAACGCCCCCGCCTCCCCTCCGGCCTCCGGCGCGCGCTTCCGGCCTCCCTCCGGATTCCCGATCCCGGACGCCCGACCCGATCGTCATCGTCCCCCCCGGCCGGTGCGCCGCCTACCTGGCCAATGTCCCGCTCGGACTCGTCCCCATGGACGAGGAACTGCGAGAGACGCTCAAGGCGTTAGGCATCCGTACCGCCGGTGCGTTCGCCGCCTTCTCCGCAGAAGACGTCGAGCGACGCTGGGGAAACGCCGGTCTCGCCGCCTGGCGCCTGGCGCGCGGCGAGGACCACCGCCGTCCGCTGCTGGCCCGCGCCGATGCGCCACGATCCGCCTCGGCCGACCTCGCCCCGAGCGTGTCCGCGATGCAACCCGTGCTCTTCCTGGTCCGGGCCGCCCTCGACCGGCTGGTGCGTGAGCTCGTTGCCGATGGACGGGCCGCCGCGACGGTGGCGATCACCCTCACGCTCGACGACCCGCGCAGCGCTCTCCCCGACGCACCGGCCCACACGATCACGCGCGAAATGCGCCTCGCCCGCCCGCTCGCACGGTCGGTGCCGCTGCTCGAACGATGCCGCGCCCTCCTCGACCGCTGGACGCTCTCGGCGCCGGTGTGCGGTGTGACCGTGGCCATCACCGCCACCGCGCCACTCACCGGCGAACAGGGCGACCTGCTCGACCCCTCATGGCGCGACCCGGCGGCCGCCGATGCCGCCTTCGCGCGCCTGCGTGCGGAACTCGGCCCCGACGCGGTGGTCTTCCCCGTGGTGCGTGACGAGCACCGGCCGGAACGCGCAGGCGCATGGGTGGGACTGGAAACGCCGGACGATGAACCCCCGATGCCAGGCAGAGACCAGCCGCACCGGGAACCACGCCGCGGTACGAGAAGCGACGGGGAACCCGGCGTGTCGCGACACCCGCGGATCGTGGAGAGCGACGGCGTGGGTCGAAGCGCAAACCCGTCGCCCGGCGCCGGCTCTCTGCCACCCCTCACCCGGGCACTCCGCCAACTCGAGCCTCCCGAGTCCGTGGAGGTCGAGTGCGAAGACGGTGCGCCGCGCGTGCTCTGGTGGCGAGGGCGACGGGTGCGCATCGAGCGCACCGTCGGACCCGAGCGCCTGTCGGGCGATTGGTGGAAGGACGGATATGCGCGCGACTACTGGCGGTGCGAGGAAGCAGAGGGAGAAGGCGATCTCGTGCTCTTTCGCGATGGCGCAGCCGCGGAAGGTGGCTGGTATGTGCAGGGTTGGTACGACTGACCGCAGCGACATCCCTATGGCCTATGGCCTCTGGCCTTTGGCCTGTATGACCTATGACCTATGGCCTATGGCTGCCTATGGCCTATGACCATGGCCTATCCCGCCAATGTACACCGAACTCCACTGCCACTCGGTCTTCTCCCTCCTCGACGGTGCGTCCGAACCGGAGGCGCTCCTGGCGCGGGCGGCGGCGCTCGGCATGCCGGCGCTCGCGCTCACTGACCACGACGACCTGGGCGGCGCGGTCCGGTTCGCGCAGGCGGCGAGGGAGCTGGGCGTCGGCGGGATCATCGGCGCCGAGCTCACGGTTTCGGTCGACGACACCCCTGGCCATCTCGTCCTGCTCGCCGAGACCCGCGAGGGGTACGGCAACATCGCGACCCTCATCACCCGTGCCCGCATGGACACGCCCCGCGGCGAACCCGCGGTCACGCTCGACACGCTGGCACGGCACGCGCGCGGCATCTTCGCCCTCACCGGATGCCCGCGTGGCTGGGTACCGTCGCGCATCGCCGCCGGAGATCCCGACGGGGCGTGCGAGGCCGCGGCGGCTCTGCTCGACCTCTTCGAGGGGCGACCTGGCCATCGAATGCTGGGATCACCATCTGCCCGAGGAACGCTTCCTCGTCAGGCAGCTCATTCCGCTCGCCCGGTCTCTGGGGGTCCCGTGGGTGGTCACCAACGACGTGCACTACGCCCAGCCGACCGAGCGGATCGTGCACGACGTGCTCGGCGCCATCAGGCACCAGCGCCGGCTGGACGAGATGGGCACCCGGCTCCGCCCCAACGGCGAGTGGTATCTGAAGAGCGCGGCCCAGATGCGACGCCGCTGGCAGCAGGACGAGTCAGGGCTCCGCGCCACGTTAGGCATTGCCGAGCGGTGCGGGTTCCGGCTCGCGGACCTGAAACCCACGCTGCCGGAATTCCCGCTCCCCCCCGGTGTCTCGGCGGATGAGTACCTGGCGCGGCTGGTGGAACAGGGTGCGTGCGAACGCATCGGCGCCAGCGCCGCGATGCGCGCCCGCGGAGTGCCGCCACCGTCGGCCGCTCCCCCCGATCGCATCGCCATCTTCGAGAAGCTTCCCGCGCGCCACCGCGCGCAGATCGCGCACGAGCTGGACGTCATCCGCCGGCTCGGTCTCGCCGGATACTTCCTCATCGTCTGGGACATCGTCCGGTTCGCCCGGCGCGCCGGGGTGCTCTGCCAGGGACGCGGCTCGGCCGCGAATTCGGTGGTCTGCTACTGCCTGGGCATCACCGCCATCGATCCGATCCGCATGGAGCTCCTCTTCGAGCGCTTTCTGAGCGAAGAGCGGCCGGAAGCGCCCGACATCGACCTCGATTTCGCCCATCGCGATCGCGAGACCGTGCTCCAGTACGTCTACGAGCGGTACGGGCGCGAGCACGCCGCTATGGTCTGCGAGCACATCACCTATCGCGGGCGGTCGGCGGTGCGCGATGCGGCGCGGGTGCTGGGCTTCTCGGTGGAACAGGCGGACGTGCTGAGCGCGCTCTCCGACCGTTTTTCGGCCCGAGCCACGGCGGAGGCGCTGCGGGCGGGGACCGCGGCGGAGACGATGCTCGGCCGGCACTACGATCTCGATCCGCAAAGCGACCGTCCCGCCATTCCCGACGATCCGCGCAAGCGGCCAGAGGAATGGAACGCGGAGAAGCTGCTCGCCGAGCGGCTGGGCCAGGACATGATCCCCGGCACGGAGGCGGCGGCGCGGGCGCGGGCGATGAAGGAATCGGAGCGGCGGAGTACGACAGGTCAGAGGCCAGAGGCCAAAGGCCGAAAGGCCAGAGGCCGAAAGATCAGAATGCCGCCGGCGAGAACCGCTCCCCCGCGGCGCCCGATCCCTCCTCCATTCTGGCGCAGGCCGGTCTCGATCCCGCCGATCATCGGGTGCGGGTGCTGCCGGATATCGTCGAGGGACTGCACCAGGCGCCGCGGCATCGATCGATCCACGTGGGCGGGTTCGTGCTCACGAAGGAACCGCTGCGCACCGTGGTGCCGATCGAGCCGGCGTCGATGCCGGGACGCACGGTGATCCAGTGGGAACGCGACGATCTCGATGCCGCCGGTCTGGTGAAGATCGATCTGCTGGGTCTCGGCATGCTCACCGTGCTCCAGGACTGTCTCAAGTACATCCGGGCCACCCGCGGCGTGACGATCGATCTCGGCGCGCTCGACATGACCGATCAGGCGGTGTACGACGACCTCTGTGCCGCCGACACGATCGGCGTGTTCCAGGTGGAGAGCCGGGCGCAGATGAATACGCTCCCCCGCCTCAAGCCGCGGTCGTTCTACGACGTGGTAGTGGAGGTCGCGATCATCCGCCCCGGGCCCATCCAGGGCGAGATGGTGAATCCGTATCTGCGCCGGCGGATGGGCACCGAGCAGATCGAGTACCCGCATCCGTCGCTCGAGCCGGTGCTCAAGCGCACGTTAGGCATCCCGCTCTTTCAGGAGCAGGGCATGCAGGTGGCGATCGTGGCCGCGGGATTCACGCCGGGCGAAGCCGACATCCTGCGCCGGGCGATGGGCCACAAACGGTCGCGCGAACGGATGGCGGCGATCTGCGAGAAACTCATCACCGGAATGCAGCGCAACGGCATCGCCGAAGACATCGCCCGGCGCATCTACAACCAGATCAACGCCTTCGCCGACTACGGCTTCCCCGAATCGCACGCCGCCAGCTTCGCGCTCATCGTCTACGCCTCGGCGTACCTGCGGCACTACTACGCGCCCGAGTTCACCGCCGCCATCCTCAACGCGCAACCCATGGGGTTCTATTCGGTGGGCACGCTGGTCGAGGACGCGAAACGGCACGGCGTCACGGTGCGCCCGGTGGATCTCACACGCTCGGCGTGGGATCACGCGCTGGAATGTTCCGATGGGACGATGGTCGTACCGTATGATGGCGTGATACGGCAGGCCAGAGGCCAGAGGCCAGAGGCCAGAGGCCAGAGCCCGGAGCCTGGAGTCCAGAGGCCACAGGCCACAGGCCACAGGCCACAGGCCCGACCGACGCCGACGGGAAGTCCTCCGCGCACCACGCGTTCCGCACCCGGCACTGCGGCTCCTGCTGTCCGCCTCGGCCTCCGCCTGGTCCGCGGCCTGGGCGCGGCAACGCGCGAGAAACTGGAGCGCGCGCTGCGCGACGGACCGTTCGCGGACATTCCGGATGTCGTTCGGCGCGCGGCCCTCGACCAGGGCGCGTTGCGCGCGCTGTGCGAGGCCGGGGCGTTCGATACGATGGTGGCCGACGTGCCGCCCGCGCAGCGGCGGCGGGTGGCACTCTGGCGCGTGCTGGATGCGATGCGCGGAGACGCGGGACCGCTGGCGCCGGCCCGTCAGGCACCCGGCCCCGCCCTCCCTCCTCTCTCCCGGATCGAGCTTACCGACGCCGACTACCGCATCACCGGCCTCTCCCTCAACGGCCATCCGATGCGCCACCTGCGGCCGCATCTCGCGCCTAACGGGATCCGGTCGGCAGCCGACCTCCTGCGGCGCGGGAGGAACGGCGAACGCGTCGCGCACGCCGGGCTCGTCATCTGCCGGCAGCGACCGGGAACGGCCAGGGGATTCGTATTCCTCTCGCTCGAGGACGAGACCGGAATCCTCAACGTCGTCGTCACACCCAAACGCTTCGAGCGGCAGGCGCTGCTCATCTCGACGTCGCCGCTCCTGCTGGTGCGCGGCACGCTGCAGGTGGAAAGCCGCGTGGTGAATCTCCGCGGCGAACAGTTCCGGGCGTTACGCGCGGACGCCGGCGAGGGTTGGGCCAAGGGTCACGACTTCCACTGACCTATCATCGTCGCCAGTCGTTCGATCGTGGCCGACCAGGGCGAGTGCACCAGTCCACACCCCGGTCCGGATTGCCGACACCGACTGGAGTGTCGCTCGCGCGGCGGCCGTCCCTGCTCCGCCGAGACCGCGATTGGCGATACCAACCGACCTCGTGCACTTCTTGACACCGAGCGTTAGAGCGGGCTAATGTGGCCGGACTCTCCCCCCAGGAGTTCCCATGCGACGGATCACGTTCGCGCCGGCCGGCGCGCTTGGCATTGCGTGCATTCTTCTATCGTTCGGATGCGGCGGTGGGGACAAATCGACCGGACCGTCCGGTCCCCTGGCAGTCGCAATCGCATCGGGAGACGGCCAGAACGGAACGGTGGGGCAGGCAGTAGGCACCGCGCCCTCCGTGAAGGTCACCCGATCGTCTCAGCCCGTCTCCGGCGTTGCCGTCACGTTCGCCGTGGCGTCAGGCGGTGGGACGGTTACCGGCGCGACCTCGACGACCAATGCGAGCGGCGTTGCGGCCGCGGGCTCGTGGGTCCTGGGGCACGCCACCGGCACGAACACACTTTCCGCGACGGTTTCCGGCGCCTCCGGAAGCCCGGTGACGTTCACCGCGACGGCGGCTGCCGGACCGCCGGCCAAACTGGAAAAGACTGCCGGCGACAATCAGACCGCGGTTGCGCATCACGCGGTGTCCGTGCGGCCGTCGGTTCGGGTCACCGACCAGTTCGACAATCCGATCGGCAGCGTGACGGTGACGTTCGCCGTCACCGCCGGCGGCGGGAGCGTCACTCCCGGCAGCGCTCAGACGGGTGCGGATGGCGTTGCGACGCTCGACTCGTGGACGCTCGGTCCTGCGCAGGGAGCGAACACCATGACCGCCAGCCTGACGGGCTCCGGTATCACCGGGAATCCCGTGACCTTTTCGGCCCAGGGGCAGGTGGTGGTTCTGAATCCGTCCAAGGATACGACGTTCACAACTGGGACGGTGCAGGTGACCAGCATGACGATTGCTGCAGGGCGCACGGTCACCGTTTCCGGCGATGTGACAATCGATGCGGACGAAGCGGTCGACATCTCCGGGACGATGCAGGGGAACTGCGTGGCGATCGCGATCAACAGCGAGCAGGCCGTGAGCGTGACCGGCACGCTGGACAACAGCTGCGCCGTGCAACCTGAGAATCCGCCCCGCCTCAAGATCTACGCGGGCGGTGGTTTCACCATCGAGGGGGCTACGATCCGACGGGCGGGTGCGCTCGAGATCGAGAACGACTCCACGCTCACCGACAACGACTTCTTCATCGCGGGCTCCAGTGTCGGTCTGGAGGCCCACTCGCAAAACACGGGTGCGGCGGGCACGCCACTGGTCTGCGGCAGCGTGGGTCACTCGAATTTCCCGGCGCCGCCTGACGCTCCGAGCGGCTCGGCGGGGCAACATGGTGGTAACGGGAGCGATGGCGCGACCTTCACCCTGCAGTGCCGCGGCGCGGATCTCGCACTGGCAGGGGGCGCCGATGTCGAAGGGCAGAACGGTGGTAACGGCGGCCCGGGCACGCACAACAGCCAGACATCCGCCGATGCGTCAGGCGGGAACGGAGGCAAGGGCGGTCTGATCCGCGTGCGGTCGACCGGTAAGGTGGTGTTCGTAGGAACCGGCAACCGGATCAAGTCGGGTAACGGGGGCATCGGGGGGTCGGCCACCGCGACCGGCGTGTCGGGCACCGTGAATCCGGCCAAGGCCGCGAACGCGAAAGCGACAGGTGGCGACGGCGCGTCGCCGGGCCTGGTCCAGATCTCGGGCAGCGGCGGAATTCAGGTCACGGACCCGTTCACGATCGAACTGGGGAGTGGCGGCCAGGGCGGCGTGGCGACCGCGACGGGCGCGAACGGCACACCGGGCGTCGGGACGACGCGCACGCAGGACGGTGGCGATGCCGAGTCGCACGGCGGCAAGGGCGGAAGCGTGCCGGCCGTGTCGCTCACCGCGTTTGGCAACGTGATCGGTGCCGGGAATGCAAACGTCACCGGCGGCGTCGGGGGGATGGGCGGTGCAGCCACGTCCGCGGGTGGCAATGGAGGCGACGGCACCGATCCCCTCAAGGACGGGGGCTACGGTGGTGCGATCAAGACGTTCGGCGGCATGGGCGGTGACGCGCTGGCCAAGGGACTGGGAACCGGCGCTCCGCTGATCGCCCCGGGGGGCACGGGAGGATTCGGCGCGTGGTCCAATGGGAACGGCGGCCTGGGATGGAAGGAATGCCCCGATCTGCAACACGGGGGGCGCGGCGGCAACGGCGGACCGGCCAGCGGTGAGGACGGCCAGGGAGGCATGGGACTGGGAGGCAAGGCTGCCGACGGCGGCTACACGATCATCACCACCGCCAATGGCGGGAACGGACGCGATGGCCAGACTCACGGCGTCAAAGGAACAAAAGGGGGGCAGTCGACCACCCTCCATGGCGCAGGTACCGTCACGAGCAGCTTCAATGACGGCGTGGACGGCAAGGACTGCGCGCAACTCAGCACGCAGACCATCGATGCAGTCCACGTCGTCGGCGACACGGCGTGCCCGCAAACCCTCGGCACGTTCACCGTCACCAACAACGGCACCACTCCCATGGGCATCAGCAGCGTCGTGGTCGGCTCGACGGTGATCGATATCGTGGGAGGAACGGTCACCATTCCTCCGGGGGAGAGTCGCACCGTCACGGTGAAGTTCAACTGCTCACAAGCCAAGTCGTTCACCGGTCAGGTCAGGGTCACTGCCACCCAGGGGCCGGAAAGCGTCGACCTCACGGTCGATGTCCACGGTACGGTGAGCGTCAAGGTCGTGACCCTGGCCAACGATTACGGTCCCTTCCCGGCGGGAACGCAAATCCCGTTGTCCGCATTCTCCGGCGTCACGATCGCTCACACCCATCTCCCCAATTGCGACAGCGACCACATCCACGGACCGTCGTTCTTCATCAACTCCGGGGGGACGTTCGGCCCGTTCGCGGACCAGAATCCGTCCGGATGCGGAATCGGCAGGATCAGCAGTCTGGTGATCCCCGCCAACTGACGCGTTAGGCAGCGCCGGACCGCAGGCCCGACGCTGCCTAACGCGGTGGGCGCTGCTCGCGCAGCAGCGTATCGTAGTCGGCCGGCGTGTCCACGTCGAGCGGCATCGCGTCATCCACATCCACGACCTGCAACCGCTCCCGGTTCGCGTCGATGTAGTCGCGTGCACCGCGGTCCCCCTCGAGCGCCTGCAGATCGGCGAACAGCGATCGATCGAACAACACCGGGTTGCCGCGGCGACCCCGATAACGCGGCGCCACGATCGGACGCTCGCCGTTCCACCACCCCTCCATCAGCTGGTCCAGCACCAACCGGTCAACCATCGGCTGATCGCCCAGTGCGACAAACGCGGCCCCCACATGCGGGGGCAGCGCAGCGACCCCCGCGCCGAGCGACGACGACATGCCGCGGCCCGGGTCCGGATTCACCGCCCACAACACCTCGATCCCGGTGAGCGCGGACCGAATCGCGTCGCCTTCGGGCCCCACCACCACGACCACGGGGTCGATCTGCGCCGCCCGCAAGCGCTCCACCGTAGTACGGATCACGGTCGATCCGGCGAACGGGGCAACGAGTTTCTGGGCGCCGAAGCGGCGCGCAAGCCCCGCCGCCAGGACGATCCCGGCCGCGGCGCTCCGGCTCGTTGGCGCAGCCTCTCCCTCGCCGGAGCGTTGTCGATGCAGATGGACCCCGGCGTGCAGCACCGTCAGCGGCAGCCGAACGCAGTTCAGGCGTGCCGATGGCACGGTCGCCTTGAGCGTCTTGAGCAGGTCGTCCACGGTGAGCGTCTCGACCTCGTCGAGCGGCGCATTCCGGACCAGATCGGTCAGGACCGATGCCGACGCGACGCAGATCGCGCACGCATTCGCCGTGAACCGGGCGTCGCGGACTATCCCGCCCTCCACCAGCAGTTCGATCCGCACGCGATCGCCGCAGAGCGGGTTGGTCCCCTCCTCCGAGATCGTTGGCGCGGGCAGTGATCCACGATTCCGCGGCTTGCGGAAGTGGGCGATGAGGGTGGGACTGTAGGGATTCGTCATGTGCTAGGCGACCGCTCCCCGATCGCGCGCCGGGCGGTACGGCGGGAACCGGAACGTCATGTCGCGCGTGAGAAATCCCGCCGTGACCGAGTCCGCCCAGCCAGGCGGCGTCGACCGGCAAACCAGCCAGCAGACGCGGCAGCACCAGATCCACGACGGTGGCCCGCGAGAACAGGCCGCACGAAGGCACGCCAATCACCGGAATGTCGCCGAGCCGCGCCATCCAGAGCAGACTGCCCGGATGTGCCGGCACGCCGTGCCGCTCCAGGCGCGCGCCGACACGATCCAGGGCCTCGAACGCCGGGTCGAGCGGATCCATCGGACGGGAACCGGCCACGGTCACCACGGACGCGCCGGCGGCCACGACGTCCCCGATCGCTGATGCGACCGCGGAGGCCTCGGGGGCGACGAACCGCGGCTTGAGCAGGCGCGCCCCGAACCACTCGACCTTTTCGGTCAACGCGTCGCGAAACCGGGCCGACGCGCGCTCGCCCAGCGACTCCTGCACGACGGCTCCCACTGTGACAGCGCCGAACGGCCTGACCGCAACCAGCCCATTGGCGCTCCTGGCCAGCGACTCGGCCTGCACAACTACTTCCTCCGCAATCAGGAACGGAACGATCTTGGCGCGCGCCACGTGTTCACCGGCATCCACCACCTGACCGTCGAACAATGTGTACAGGCCGAGGCCGCAGAGCCGGTTCACGTCCTGCAGCCCGGCCACGTTCACCTGGAGGACGCCCCGGTGCTGCGCCACGAGCGGCCAGTGTCCGGCGCTCAGCTGACCCGGTGCGACGCCGGGGCCCGCGGCGGCGCGCGCCAGTCGCGCTCCCGCGTCGCTCTCGTGCAGGTCGTCGGGCCCGGGCGCGAGCAGGTGCAGTTCGTCCCACGGCAGTTCGCGAAGTCGGGCGCTGTCGTCCGGGGCGAGGATGCGGCCCTTGGCCAGAGCGACGCGGCCTGAGGCGTCGGCGACGTCGCGCGCCAGGACCCACCCCTCCACCGCGGCGTCATCGAACGCGGCGCGCCTGACGCGGGCGGTCTTCACGCGGTCGACGCGCGTCCCCGATCGCGATCGCGCATCGCGCCGCCCGGGCGCTGCCGGTGTACGGCGTAGGCTTCGGCCAGCACGCTGAGCGCGATCTCCTCGGCCGTGGCAGCGCCGATGTCGAGCCCGACGGGAACCCGGACGCGCGCCAGTTGATCGGGGGCACTCCGTCCTCGGCCAGGAAGTCGAGCAACGCGCGCCCGCGACGGCGGCTGCCCAGCAGCCCCACGTAGGCCGCCTCGCTCGCCAGCACGGCTCGCAGCACCGGCAGGTCGTACTTGTAGTCGTGTGACAGCAGCACCACCAGCGACCGGCTGCCTAACGGCAATCGGTCGGCAATCTCGGATGGCATGCCGACGATGATCTCGTCGGCATCGGGGAACCGCTCGCGGGTCGCGAACCGTTCGCGTCCATCCACCACTACCGTGCGGAGGCCCATCACCCGGGCCATCGCCACCAGGGGCATCGCCACGTGGGTCGCGCCGAACACGATCAGCGTGATGGGGGGAGCGTGAGGCTCGAAGTACAGGCGATGCGCCTGCCCTTCGACGGTGACGCTGCGCACTGCCGGGACGCCGCCAGCCAGCAGCTCGCGCGCCACGGTCTCGGCCGCGTCGTCCAGCGCGGGCGTTCCCAGCGTGCCGGTTCGTGGCGCGTGTTCCCGAATCACCAGGCGGGTGGTGGCCCCATCGAGCGGGGCGACCACCACTGTACGGCGGCCGGCGGCGGCCTCCCGTCCAGCCTCATCGAGCGCGCGGGTCACCGGGTCGGCGGGATCGGCGGGGTCCACCGGCTCCACCAGCACCTCCACGGTGCCGCCGCAGGTCATGCCGAGCGCCCAGGCATCCTCGTCGCCTAACGACATGGAAACCAGCGAGGGGACGCGCGCTGCCAGTACCCGCGCCGATTCCTCGATCACCCGGGCATCGACGCAGCCACCGATGGTCACCGACCCGAGGATCCGCCCATCGGCGTCCACCCACATCTTCGCCCCCGGGCGTTTGGGTGAGCTCCCCTCGGTCCCGATGAGCGTGGCCACGGCCGCGCGCGATCGCGGCAGTTCCAGCGACGACATGACTGTAAGATCGACGCCGCGGACGGTGTTTTCTAGGCCGGCGCCCGCATCTCCCCGGTCGTCGCCGGCGGCCCGAGCCCGTCGCCGTCGGGCTCTGGCGGCACCACGCGACCCCGCCAGGTCACCGACCAGGTGCGCACCTGTCCGGGATCGAGCCACTGGGCACGCTTCCAGTCCCCCAGCGCGTCGGTCAGCGAGTCGGGGGCGCCGAGGCACGGCTGGAATGCCAGGTTGGTGTTCGGACGCTGTCGCTTGTTCGGACTCCAGCCCCCCCGGTTGATCCAGAGACCGAACTGACCGACTTCCCGGGTGTCGAACGTCACCTCGAGCTCCACACTGCCCTCGCGCACCCTCGCGTACCCCCGTCCCGCGGGCATGTCCACGAACAGCTTGCAGGCGTACTCCTTCGCCACGTTGTACGGCGTGAGGAAATCGAGCACCCGCCCCGCCGCACGCACGAACGGCCAGTGGTGGAGCGATCGCGCGTCTCCCATCACCACCCGGTGCGCCGCGTACACCCGCATGGGCGCGCCCTCCGGCAGCAGCAGCTGCGTCTGCGGTGTGAGCGGAATGAGCGGATGCCCCGCCCAGATGAACGGCACCCGATCGGTGGCGTCGTTGACGGCATGGTAGGTCATCACCACCGACCCGTCGGGGGCCACCCGCGCCACCCGCGTTAGGCGGTAGGGCATCCGCCGCCCTTCCCAGGTGGTCACGATCGCCTGTCCATCGGGACCCGTCTCGATCTCGAGCTCCGGCACCTGCGACCACAGCTCGCCATGATCGGGCAGCTCCACCCCGCCCCAGGCGCGCACCCAGCCCGGAATCCGGCAGGCACTGACCGTCGGAAAGCACTCGTCCATTCCGCCGCTGTCCGCCGTCTCGGCGTAGCTCGCGCCCTCCTTCGGCGGCGCGAACGGAATGCTGTCGCTGTGCCACAGCCACTGCCGGCCGGCCAGCTCCAGCTCCACGATCTTCCCGGCCAGCGACGGGATGCACACCACCCGGCTGTCGCCACCGCGCACTTCCACGTACCCGAAGTCCGAAGGCGCCGGAAAATGCCTCTCCGGTCTGGCGCGAAAAGGAAACCGCACGGGAAGCGTGAGCGTCGGGCTACTCCGGATCCAGCGCTCGCCGGTCGAGCGCGATTCCGCGGGTACCGAAAATGTTCGCCACCGCCTCCCCAATACGATTGTTCGGCGTGCTCGCTCCGGCGGTGATGCCCACCCGCACCGGCCCGGCGCGCGGTATCCAGTCGCGCGCCACCGCCTCGTCGTCGTGACGCCCGGTCGGCCGATATCGGATCTCGTTCGCCGCCGGATCGATGTTCGCCGCGTCCTCGACATGATACGTGGTCACCTTCTCGGCGCACAGCGCCGCCAGCGATAGCGTGTTGCTCGAATTGAACCCGCCCACCACCACCATCGCGTGCAGCGGCTCGCCCAACAGCGCCAGGACGGCATCCTGCCGATCCTGAGTCGCCGAGCAGATGGTATCGAAGGTGCGGAAGTGCTGCTCCCGGTAGGCCGCGCCAAAGGCGCGTTCCACCGCCCCACCCACCTCCTCACCGATCGCGAGCGATTCGCGCGCCAGCATGGTGGTCTGGTTGGCCACCCCGATTCGCCGGAGATGCCGCACCGGCTCGAATCCCGGCGACACCGCATGGGCAAACCGTGCGCGAAAGGCGGCGACCCGCTCCGCATCCGGCTCCCCGGCACCCAGAGCCTCGATGAACTCGCACACCAGGCGCGTCTCGTTCATGTCACGCACGATCACGTAGTGCCCGTCGGCAAAGCGCCGCACCTGCGATGCCGTCGCCCGCGTCTCCTCGTGGTACCACTTCCCGTGAATCAGCGCCGTGAAGCCGTCGCGGGCGTAACTCTCGACCCGCTTCCAGACATTCAGCACCGAGCCGCACGTGGTGTCGACCACGATGCAGCCGCGTGCCCGCAGCGCCTCGAAGTCCCGGATGGTGACGCCAAAGGCGGGGAGCACCACCACGTCATCCGTCCCCACCTCCGCGTAGTCGAACCGCGGCTCGTCCTCCCGGCGGTCGTGCGGTCCCAGAATCACGATTCCCATCCGCCGCAGCTTCTCGTTCACGTGCGGATTGTGGATGATCTCTCCGGCCAGGAAGATGCGACGGTCGGGGAACTTGCGACGAGCCTGGTACGCGTATTCGACTGCCCGCTCCACGCCGTAGCAGAAACCGAATTCGCGGGCCAGGACCACCGTGACCTCGCCTACGGTGAGCACCCCCTCGCGTTCCCGGAGCACGTCGACGATCCAGCCCGCATAATCAGCCGACAGAGCACCCTGCACCTCGGCCTTGAGACCGAGGCCCTTCCGGTAGTACGTGTCGGGAAGTCGGGACGCCATCGCGTGTGGAATATAGACGCACGTCGCCCGGGCCGAGAAACGGCCGGTCGACGCGCAGCCGCGCCGGGACAGCTCAGGACGCGTTCGGTGATGAGGCGGCGCCGGCACGGGCCTGCTCGGTGGTCACGCGAAACGGCGCCAGCAGCGCCAGAAGCTCCGGCGGCCAGGCCCGTCCGACGATGCGCCCCCCATCGGATTGCACGCAGACGAGCACCAGATAGCCGGTGCATCTCACCTGGCCACCGTTGCCATGGATGTCGAAGTTCATCGTCAGCGAGGTCCTTCCGACCCCGCTCACATAGGTGCGGACTTCGAGACGCTCGTCGAGCACCGGTGGCGAGACGAACTCCATGTGCATCACCCGTCGCGGAATGGAGACGCGGAAGCGCTCCTGCAGCGCGCTGTGCGGCACGCCCACCGCGCGGAACAGTTCGGACTCGGCGAGCTCGAAGAAGCGCGTGTAGGCATCGTATCGGATGATGCCCATCGGATCGACATCGCTCCACCGAACATATTCATGCACCACGAAGGGGCGCGCGGGCGTCATGTGGCTCTCCGGCCGGCGGCCCGACCGACGTCCACTGAACCGTCCATCCCGTTCTCATCCGTCATGAATCGATGCGGGGAATGCGGCATTGCGCAGCCTGGGGCAATGGGGACCGAAGCGACGCCGAGGGCAATCTAGCGCCGCGTGGGGAGAGACGAGACTCGCTTGCACGCGCCTGGATCGACACGTAAGCTTGGCCCGAATGTCGCTTCTCCTGCACCACGATCCTGTGAGCCACGCCCTGTTGTCCGTCGAGTCGTCGGAGGTTCCGTTCGTCTTCGTCGGCGAGCGCCTCTGGCTCGACTTCGTGAACACCGACGACGCGCGCCGGGGCGTGCGAGTCGATGTGCTTCGGGATTTCGACACGCTGGTGCGGTGGCTCGAGACGACACGCGTGCTGGACGCGGAGCGCGCCGTCGGTATTGCGCGACGCGCCGTCCAGCAGCCCGCCGGCGCCGCCGCTGCCCTCGTCGATGCACGCCGCGTGCGGGCCGCCCTGCGCACGCTGGCCGAGCGGGGCGCCACGTCGGAGCGCACCCGCGCCGACGCGCTGCTGGAGATCAACCGCGTGTTGGGCAGAAGCGCCGGCACCCGCCGGGTGGAGTGGCGGTCGGACGGTTCGTTTCGGCAGAGCTTCGTTCCCGTCGGCGATGCGTTCGCCGGCCTGATGATCCCGGTGGTCGAGTCGGCCGCCGAGGCCCTGGTGCACAATGAGCTGGTACGGGTGCGACAGTGCGCCGACCCCCGGTGTCCGCGGGTGTTCTACGACTCCACGCGGAACGGACGGCGGCGATGGTGCGACATGGCGACCTGCGGGAACCGCGCCAAGGCCGCTCGCTTCCGCGCCCGCGGACGCGCCGACGACCGCCACGCCGCGAATGCGTCGCCGCTGTCACCGGGCGAAGAACCCGACGCCTAACGCGCAGCGGACCGGCGCACATGCCGGTCCGGTGCCCGTCACGATCCACCTGCCGGGGCACGACGGGCACCAGCCGTCGACCGGTCCGCTCGTCGCATGCCCGCGGTAACCGTGGTCCGTACCTGGCTCGAGATGCACAGCCCCGAGCAGCTGCGGCGGGCCGTGCCACCCGAGCCGTCCGCGGTCCTGGAACAGGCGCTCTGCGACGTCACGCTCTACCGGGCCCTGTACGCGTCGGTGGGGCGCCCCTTTCACTGGCACGACCGGGACCACTGGTCAGACGAGCAGCTCGCGACCTACCTGGCGCGGCCCGAGGTCGCCATCTGGATCCTTCGCCTGGCGCACGATCCCGCCGGCTACTTCGAGCTCGTGCGCCACGAGGACGGTTCGGCGGAGATCGCCTACTTCGGCCTGACGCAGCCCCATATCGGCCGCGGATTGGGCAGGTTTCTGCTCTCCCGGGCGGTGGAGGAAGCCTGGGCGCTGGGAGCGCGACGCGTCTGGCTCCATACCTGCACGCTCGACCACCCGGCTGCCCTTCCGAACTACCTCGCCCGCGGATTCCGGCCCTGGCGCTCGGAAACGTACACCGCCGAGGTCCCTGGCGCCTAACGACGTGGCCGCCCGCGGCGGTGCGGCCCGGGCCGCGCCGCCGGGCGCTGTCGCCGAGGCTGTGTGGGACGCCCCGCCGGACCGGCGACGACAGGCCGGTCCGGCGACCACGGCGCATCCAGTGCCTGCTGAAGCGCCTCCAGCGTGGGGGCGCGCACCGCGCCGCGCGCACCCCGCGTCACCACGAACCGGAGCGGACGGTCCAGCGCCGGCAGATCGTCGGCCGTGAGCATGCGAGCGAGCTTCTCCGGCAGCCGCAGACGCGCGACGGCAGTCATTCGGCCGCCATTGCTCACGGCATCGCCGGCGCCGGGTGCCGATTGCCGCGCTGCAGCCTGGTCCGCCGCGCCGGACTCCTCAAGATCGTATTCGATGCCGATCCACTTGCCGCGCAACTCGACCGCGTCCGGAAGGTCGCGCAACCGCTCGCGCTCCTCCTCGGCCACCAGGTCGTCCAGCGGAAGTCGCAGTGGCGCCGCCCGGTACTCCTCCATGGACGTGACGCCGGACAGCGCCACCCCGTAGAGCGCCGCGAGTTCGGCGAACCCCAGCCGTGCCGTCGACCCACCCGAACGACGATACAGCTCGCGCGTCTCCTCGATCACGTGCCGGTATCTCCGTACGGCCGGATGTCGTGCTTCCCCACTGGCCAGCGCCTCCGCCAGAAGGCGGCGGGCCCGCGCCGCCTGGTCGGCCGGAAATGTCCCCACCGGCTGCTCCGACCGCTCGAGCTCGAAGCCGAAATAGCGCACCCGACTCCGCAACACGAGCCGGTCCCTCTTTCCCGTCGGGTCGAACGCCAACTCGGCCGGCTCGCGAACGGCGTGTTTCCGCACGAGGGACATCGGCAGCTGCGTTCCTTCGATGCTCGCGCGTGGCACTCCGAAACGGTCGGCGAAGTAGCGCAGGTCGCCGGCAATCGCTCCCCACGAGCCGCAGACGCTGCTCTTCGACACGCGGGCCTCCCGGCCGTCGACCGTTTCCTCGTCGATCACCAGCGCAAATGGCATGACTCGCGCCACCAGCTCGCACAAACCGCGCCGCACCTCGTCGGTGGCGCGCGGCAGCGTACCTGGGAGCTCCACCTCGAGCGCGCGACATACGCTGGCCACGGCGAGCGCCGAATCCTCGATCGCGCGAACCAGCACCCCGCGGCGCTCCGCCCACTGCGCGATCGTCCCTTCATCGAAGAGGTGCCGCGGGAGGCCGTACACCTGACCGACGTAGCCGGACCGCGCATACGCGTCGGCGTACACGTTGTACGCCGTGAGATGATCGCTCCCCGGAATGACCAGGCCACTCAGGTCGCGGTCCTCACGGGTCATGCGGTGCAGTGATTCGGTCGACGCCATGACCGCGACGTACGGCAGGAGGCCGTCGTCGGCATGTACGAGCAACTCCGCCCAGGGGCGCTCCACCGGCGTTGCCTCGACCAGACGGCCGTAGCGCGTGAGGCGCCCGTCCGCCACGATGCCGCGCTCCTCGAGCAACGCCAGCGCACGCCGGTAGGCCCGGCGATCCAGCGGGACCGGCAGCTCGAGCTCATCGGCGCGCACGCCGAGCGCGGCGCAGGTAATGGCCACCCGCTCGGAATCGCCGGCCAGCTGAAATTCCGGCTCGGTCGGCTCCAGCGCGTCGAAATGCAGGTCGCGATCGCTGAGGATGAAGACTTCCCCGTTCTCGACGCGTCCATGAACGCGCCCGGCCATCTGCAGGATTTCGTTGGCGCCCAGATGCAGGCGCGTCAGCACGTTGCGCCCGTGCTCCACGACGTTGGCGAAGCGTGAATCATCGATGACGACGGTATCCAGCCCCTTCACGTTGATGGAACTCTGGCCCGCCGCAGTCATGGCGAGGAGGTAGGGTTTCGCCACGCCGTCCTCGAGAAACGGACGGATGACGCGAATCGGCTCGCCTCCGTGGTAGAACGCGGCCGTGATCCTGGGAAAGCGCGCCGCAACGTCGGCCGCGACGCTCTCCACCGACGCCCGTGTTGGGAGGAACACGCCCACACCGCGGCGACGCCGCACGACGTGCTGCAGGAACCGATCGCTGAGAAAGGTGGCGGGGTCGTCGCGCACCACCTTCACGGTGGCAGCTCTTGCGGGGTCGAACGCACGACTGTCGATCACTGCTGCCGAATTCAGGTATCGCGCGTAGAACCGCGGGTCGACCGTGGCCGAGAGCCAGATGAACCGACATCCCACGCGACGGCCAAGGGCGAGACACAGTTCCAGCTCGGCGGACGTCTGGTGGATCTCGTCGACCACCAGGGTGTCGGCCGGGAGGATGTCTCCATCCTCGAACCAGCGCCGCGCAATCCCGGTGGTCACGATGATGACGTTCCAGGTCGGCGTCTCCGGCGTTGCCTCCCGCTCGCGATTCACCACCCCGACGCGCAGCGTGGTGGTGGCCAGGAGTTCCTCGGCGATGAGCCGGATGGCAAGGGTCTTGCCCGTCCCCGTGCCGGCAACGATTCCAAACGCCCGGCGTTCCCGTGCCAGGGCACGGATCTCGGCTCCATGCTCTCGCTCGAGCACGGTGTCGAGATGCAGAGCCAGCGCGAGCTCGATCGTTTCGCAGGCGGCGCGCGTGGGTGCAATGACGATGATGCGGCCGCTGGGCGGTCCGCCGGCGACGAAGGCTCCGTGATCGGGCGGAAGAGCATGGTCGTGAACGTCGCGCAGCACAACCGGAAGGTGCGCAGTCGAACGCGCCGGCGCGAGTCTGGGTGCTCGCGCCGGCGCGTTCTCGGCGCCCGGGTATGGGGCGCGGTCGTTCAGGATCCCGGCGGCTCGGGAGGCTTCTTGACCGGCTTGCGGCTTGCGGGTTTGCGGGGGGCGGCCTTGCCGTCCTCCACGCTGTCCCGCCCCTTCGACCTGATGCGCCGCTGCGAATCCTCGCTGAATATCACCCGCGCGTTAGGCGGCCGGTTACGAATCGCGCTGGCGCAGTCGGTGGGCGCAGGCTTGCTGACCGGCGGGGACCTTGTCGATCCAGACCCGGCACATGCCCTGAGGCGGCCGGAAGTCGCGGGGAACCTCCACCTGGGACGGCGGTGGCGTCGGCACCAGCGGCTTGGGCACGGGCTTCTGTGCGCCCGCGACCGGGACCGCCAACCAGAGAGCTCCGGCACTGCTTACGACCTTGAGGATTCGGTGCGGCATCGGCTTGCTCCAGCGACCAATCGACTGACACATACCGGAGTTAACTGCCTCCGCACGATCGGTGCCCATCGCTCATCCCCAGCTGTCGCGCTGTAAACATAGTGGCGGCAGTCACTTCGGGATAGGCACGGGCAAAAAGTTGAGCCCGAGGACGTCCGCACAGGGGGACAGTGCGATCGGTCAAGCAGGACACCCGTCCTCGGGCTCGTTCGGCTGTACACCGGCACCCGCGCCGGGGGTCCCGTGAGGCCGCAGCCCGAGGACCCGGCAGCATCGCCGCGACCATCCCTCAGTCACCAAACGAGATGCCTGTGGCCCGCGCCGTCCGCACCACGTCGTGCTGCGGATCCACGCGCTTGGGCTCGCGGATCGCCTCCGCGATGGGAATGGCGACGATGTGGGGCGACTGCAGTGCCACCATGAACCCCCACTGTTCCCGCTCAACCGCCTCCACCGCGGCTCCACCAAATCGGGTGGCCAGCAACCGATCGTAACCAGTTGGCGGTCCACCGCGCTGCAGGTGGCCCAGGACCAGCGAACGCGCCTCCTTCCCGGTTCGTTCCTGAATCTGCCACGCAATCCGGCCCGCGATCCCTCCAACGCGACGCTCTTCGCCCGGCACCTCATCGCCCACAAAGGCCGCCTGTCCTCCCACGGGGAATGCGCCCTCTGCGACGACCACGATCGAAAAGTGCCGTCCGCTGCGATCCCGGGACCAGATCTTGTCGCAGACACGCTCTATCTGGTAGGGAATCTCGGGAATGAGGATCACATCCGCAGTTCCCGCCACACCCGCGTGCAGCGCGATGAATCCCGCATGCCGGCCCATGACTTCCATCACGATCACGCGGTCGTGACTCTCGGCGGTAGTGTGCAGCCTGTCGATTGCTTCGATGGCGGTGTTGACCGCAGTGTCGAATCCGAATGTCGTGATCGTCCCGCTCACATCGTTGTCGATCGTCTTGGGCACACCAACCACGTGCATCCCCTTTTCGAACAGCCGCTGGGCAATCGCCAGCGATCCGTCCCCACCGATCGAGATCAGCGCCTCGACACCGAGCCCGCGTGCGTTGCTGAGGATGTCATCGGAGCGGTCGACCGATCGATGCGTGCCATCGGCCTGTCGCACCGGAAACAGGAAGGGGTTGCCACGATTGGTCGTGCGGAGAATGGTGCCGCCGAGGTGCGCGATACCACGTACCCGTTCGCGCGTCAGCGGTATGATCTCGTCCTCACCCAGCAGGCCGTAGTAGCCTCGACAGATCCCGAGGACCTCCCAACCGCGGCTGATCGCTGAGAGAGCCGCCGCGCGAATCACCGCGTTGAGTCCTGGCGCGTCGCCGCCGCCGGTCGAGATGGCGATTCGCATCGAACTCAGTTCCTGCGGAGCAGGCGGCGCGGACGTCCCCCGCGCAGGCGCGGCGCTCTGAATCCGGCGGAGGGTCGCGTCAATGCGCCGAGCCGCCGGAGGCCAGGAGCGCCATCACCTCGCCGGGGGCTGCGTGACGATGCAGCTGCCGCTTCGAGAAGATCAGCACGCCGTCGCGCGTCACCTCGAAGACGCCGCCACTTCCCTCGAACAGATCGATCCTGGCTTCGGGGTACCGTTCGCGAATCTCGGCCGCCAAACTGACGGCCCGTGGTTCGTAGTGTCAGACGACGCAATAGCGGATGGTGATGTGCATGGCCACGTTGACGAAGGTGAACACCTGTCGAGAAGAACCTATTTCTCAGGGTGGAATTACCACACCCGCCAGATTCGCCAACTGCCGGACAACAGAATCGCGTTTTGCGACCTCGACACGCAGCGAATCGATCTGCTCCTGGAGGTCTGACTGAGTCTGGCGTATGTCGTTCAGTGCGTCACCGATTTCGATGATCGCCTGCGCCGAGTCCACGTCCTGTTTCGAGGGCAGGCACGACCACACCACGAGTATGAGGAGCGGAACCGCCGGACGAATGCGCATGATGGAGGTGTGGTAGGGGCGTAGGCCTATGACCTATGGCCTGTTCAGAGGATACAGGTCAGGCGTGCTCGGCGGGAGCCCGCCCCCCCACACGTCGAGCACCGCAACGCGTACAGAAGGTACCGGGTGCGCTCGGATGATGGCGCTCGCGGGGGCCCGCTGTGCCATGTTGGCCCGCACGCTCGGAGGAAGATCATCATGCGCCGCGGTACAACATTGATAGAGCTCGGCGTGGCACTCTCGGTGATCGGGCTCATGACACTCATCGCCGTGCCGCGGTTCACCGCCATGCGGGACCGCGTTGCCGCTGACGCCGCTGCGGCATCGGTCGTGGCACTGCTCGCAACGGCCCGACATGCCGCCATCCGGCGCGGCGTCACCACCGCTGTCACCGCCGACTCGGCAACGGCCACCATGACCGTCTTTGCCGGACCGGACACCATTTTGCGCCGGGCACTGGGCGCCGCCCACGGCGTGCGCCTTGTCGCAACGCGCGACTCCATCGCATACGCGCCCAATGGCATGGGATTCGGAGCGGCGAACACTCGGCTGATCGTGGCCAAAGGCGGGGCCGCCGACACCATCACCGTTTCCAGACTGGGACGCGTGCGTCGATAGCATTTCCCGGCGAGGTCAATTGTCGGGTCGACGGCCCCTCCACGAGACTGCCGTGCCGTCGGACCACCAGACTACGAGCGCCGGATCGTTGCGTTCGCCTATTCGGCGATGGTTCCGAAGTCGAACCCGGGAACCGAAACCCGTTCGATCTCCTGCCCGATCACCCGCTCGATGAGCCGCACCATGGCGATCTCGTCCGGTGACATGAAGGTATAGGCATCACCGGTCTGCGCGGCTCGCCCGGTGCGGCCAATCCGATGGACGTAGTCCTCGACCTGTTGTGGCACGTCGTAGTTGATCACGTGCGAGATGCCGCTGATGTCGAGGCCGCGCTGAGCGATGTCGGTCGCAACCAGTACGCGGATCCGTCCGTGCTTGAAATCGTCGAGCGCGCGGTCGCGTTCGGCCTGCCGCTTGTCTGCGTGCAGCGCGGTTGCCTCGATCCCTGCGCGGTGAAGCTGCCTGACAACGCGGTCAGCGCCGATCTTCGTTCGGGTGAAAACCAGGACGGCGTCCATCTCCGGTTTGTTGAGCAACTCAACCAGGAGGTCGCTCTTCCGATCGCGCCGCACGGGATACACGGCATGGCTTACCGTGGTGGCTGCCATGGATCGGCGTCCCACCTGCACCACCACCGGTCGACGCATGTACTTCCTGGCGAGCACCTCCACCTCGGGAGGCATGGTTGCACTGAACAGCAGGGTCTGACGATACGGAGGAATGACCGCCACAATCCGGTTGATCTGCGGAGCGAAGCCCATGTCGAGCATCCGATCGGCTTCGTCCAGCACCAGGATCTCGAGATACTCCAGTGACACGTTTCGCCGCTCAACGTGGTCGATGAGGCGTCCCGGCGTGGCAACCACGACATCCAGGCCCGCCTGCAGTGCGCGTTCCTGCGGACCCATGGGAACGCCGCCATATATGGAAGAGATGCGCAGGTTGGTGTGGCTGGCGTAGGCCTTGAAGCTCCGTTCCACCTGTTGACAGAGCTCCCGCGTTGGCGTGAGGACCAGAGTTCGTATACGGCTGGGCCCTCGTGAGAGCCGTTGGGCTATCGGGAGTGTGAAGGCAGCGGTCTTCCCGGTTCCCGTTTGTGCGAGACCGATGACGTCGCGTCCCGCCATCACGAGCGGGATGGCGTCGCGCTGGATCGGGGTCGGCTCCGTGTAACCCGCGTCGCGCACTGCCCGCAGCAGCTCCGGGCCCAGGCCAAGGTCATCGAATGCGGAAGTCGGCGCTTCGGTGACGGCCTCATCGACGGCCGTCGAAAGGGAATCAGATGAGGGCGTCTCGAGTACCGTCATGCGGTTCGGGAAGGCGTCGCGGCTGCCGGTGCGGGGGCGCGTGAGGATGTCACGAGCGAATACATTGACGAAACGTAATCGGTTCGCCCCCTCCGCGGCGGACGCGGTTCCGGCGCTTTGCGACCGAGCGTACCATCGTCCAGGAGCGCCTGCCGCTCGCACTCGATCGCCCATGTGAGGAAACGCGATGAACGTTCGCACGACAGTCTCGAGCGGGATGCTGTTCGCCCTCCTTGCGTCGCCTGCCGTGGCGCAAGGAACCCGAATTCGCGTGCCGGTGACCGTCGACACGCTCCCGAACGGACTCACGCTGATCGTGAACGAGGACCACTCGGTCCCGATGGTTGCGACCAACGTGTGGTTTCACGTCGGCTCGGGCGATGAGAAACCCGGACGGACCGGGTTCGCCCACCTGTTCGAGCACCTGATGTTCATGGGTTCCGAGCACGCACCGTATCCCCAGTTCGATCGGCTGCTCGAGGCGGCTGGCGCCAGCAATAACGGCACCACGAGTGAGGATCGGACGTCGTACTACGAGTGGGGGCCGTCGAGCGCGCTCGCGATGATGCTGTGGCTCGAGGCGGACCGGATGGGTTGGCTGCTCCCGACCATGGACGCACCGAAGGTCGACCTTCAGCGCGACGTGGTGAAGAACGAGCGGCGGCAACGCGTGGACAACCCGCCGTACGGAATCGACACCGACATACTTCCCAGCGCGATTTACCCGAAGGACCATCCGTACTCCTGGTCGGTGATCGGCTCGATGACCGACCTGTCGGCGGCGTCGCTGGACGACGTGAAGGAGTTTTTCCGTCGATACTATGCACCGAACGACGCGTCGATCGTCGTCTCCGGCGATGTGAAGGCCGATTCGGTGCGCCGCCTGGTGAAGGCATACTTCTCCGGCATTCCGCGAGGCCCGGCAATCACGCGTCCCGCCCCCGCCCCGTTCGCCCTGCGCGACACGAACATTGTGGCCGAAGACCGCGTGCAGCTTCCGCGCATCTACCTGGCGTGGCACACCATCAAGGCATACAGCGAGCACGACCCTGCCCTCGACATCGTGGAATATCTGCTCACGGGCGCCCGCAATGCGCGCCTCACCAATAATCTCGTCTATGAGAGGGAAATCGCGCGCGACGTTGTCGCAGGAAATGATTCCAAACGGCTCGATGGCGATTTTTATGTGATCGCCACGGCGCGACCCGGCCAGGTCCTCGATTCCCTGCGCGCGGCGATCGATCGCGAGCTGCGCCGGCTCGCCGACGAGGGACCGACGCCGCGCGAGCTCGAGCAAGCGAAGAACGCGAAGGAAGCATCGTTTCTTGGTCGTCTGGAGTCCGTGAACGGAAAGGCGGAGCAACTGAACGCCTACTACTATTTCACCGGCAAGCCCGACGGCTTTCAGGCAGAGCTCGACCGGTTGCGCGCTGTGTCGGCCGAAGACGTCAAACGTGTGGTGAAGACGTATCTCCTCGCGCCGCGTGTCACGCTCAGCATCGTACCGCTCGGCAAGCGGGAGCTTGCGGCAACCCGGGGGCCAATCCAGTGACCATGCGATTCTGTCGTCACCTCATCCTCCCAGCGGTGCTCGGGCCCGCCCTGCTGGGCGCTCAGACGTCCGCGTACCCGACTCCGCCGGCCGTGCCACCGCCTCCACGGCTCGCGGTGCCGACGGTGCGAACACGCACCATGCCGAGCGGGCTGCAGGTCGAAGTCGTGGAACAGCACGAGCTGCCGCTGGTGCAGGTTCTTCTCGTGGTGACGGGCGGATCACGATCCGATGGCGATGTCCCGGGCCTGGCCTCGTTCACCGCCAACATGATGCGGCAAGGTGCGGGAAGCCGAGACGCCACGACTCTCCAGAGCGAATTCGCCTTCCTTGGCGCCAACTTCTTTGCTGGAGCGGATTGGGACGATTTCACCGTGAGTCTCAAGGTGCCGACGCGCTCGCTGGCAGCGGCACTGGATCTCATGGCCGATGTCGTGTTGCGACCAACCTTTCGAGCCGCCGAGGTGGAGCGACAGCGCAGCCTGCGCCTGACCAGTCTACTGCAGCAACGCGACTCGCCCAATGCACTGGCCGATCTCGCGTTCAATCAGACGCTGTATCCCGCGGACCATCCGTATCACAACAGCACGCAGGGCGACAGCGCTTCCGTGGCAGCGTTCGATTCGACCCGGGTGCGCGGATTCTATGCCGACGTCATGCGCCCTGATCGCGCACGGATGATCGTCGTCGGCGATATCACGGAGTCGCAGGCGTGGTCCCTCATCTCGGCGCGGTTTGCGGACTGGCGCGCACACGGCGCAGCTGCGTCACCGGCACCAGTGCAAGCTGTCGCGCCCGCCACGTCGACCCAGGTCGTTATGGTTGACAAGCCCGACGCCGCGCAGAGCGTGATCATCATCGGGTGGACCGGTGCCGATCGCCGTTCGCCCGACTACGCATCCCTCACGGTGATGAACTCGCTGCTCGGCGGCGCGTTCACCTCGCGCCTGAACATGAACCTGCGCGAGAAGAGGGGCTACACCTACGGCGCCAATTCACGATTTGCGTACCGGGTCGTGCCCGGGCCCTTTACTGCGTCGGCGGCTGTACGGACCAATGTGACCGACAGTTCCCTCGTGGAGTTCTTCAAGGAGCTGCGTGCGCTGCGCGACGAGCCGGTTCCGGAGGACGAGCTGGCGCGCGCCAAAGCCTACGTTCAGCTGCGCCTGCCGACTGGACTCGAGTCCACATCGCAAGTGGCGGCGCAGATCGCGTCGCTGGGCGACTTCGGACTGACGCTCGAAGAATTACCGCAATTCGCGGCCCGCGTGCGCACCGTGACACCGGCCGACGTCCAGCGGGTGGCGCGCGAGTATCTGAGGCCCGACGCCGCGACGGTTGTCGTGGTGGGTGACTTGTCGAAGATACGCAGCGGCATCGAGGCCCTGCATCTGGGACCGATCCTGGTGCTGAAGGCGACAACCGTGGCGCGCTAAGCCAGCCCCCGGCGCAGAGCTCGTCCAACAGCCCGCAGGACACGTTCGGGCGCCTCCTCGGCCACGAGGTGCCCGGCGCCGGGGACGATCTCGACCGACGCAACCGCGGCGCTTCTCGCAACCTCGGCCGCGCGTGACGCGGGGATCAGCTTGTCTCGCTGACCAAGCAGGATCTGTACGCTCTCCCCGATGGAATGCAGAGATTCGGGGACACGCGGCGACCAGTCGAAGCGCATCACCAGGGCCATCAGTGCGGCGAGGTAGCCAGGCTGCTGCGACGGCGCCCAGTATTCGTCAACGTCGCGGTCGGTAAATCGACGAATGGTGCCGTATACGCGTCGCAGGAGAAGCTCGATGGCCATCCGCGACACGGGCCCGCGAAGCCAGCGGTCGGCGCGCACGAGACGCGCGACAGACACCCGACGGATGCTGGTCAGCCCTATGGGGGCGAGCAGGACTGCGCCTGTAAACCGGCTCCGGGCCGCCAGCATCGCGTCGAGCGCCAGCGCTCCCGCCATCGACTGCCCGACGACCACAACCCGTCTGAGGTCCAGCGCGTCCATCACATCGAGCACGAACCGGACCATTGCCGCGGACGAGTACAGCGCCGGTTCGGCCGGCTTGGCGGTGAGTCCATGGCCGCGAAGGTCGGGGGCTATTCCCCGCAGTCGCGCTGCAGCAAGCAGAGGAAGCACGTGCCGGAAGTTATAGGCCGACGCCCCCCACCCGTGGAGCAGCAGGATCGCCGCGCCGTTGCCCGGGCCCGCTTCCACCACGCGCACCCGCTCCCGGGTAGGCAGGTCGATCACCCGTGCCGTCAGACCCTGGATCCCCGCCGGGTACCACTCGTCAGGTGGAAGGGGGGTCGTCGGAGCCTCGCGGCGGATCCGCATCCGGCAAAACTAAGCGGCGGGCATCGTTGGACGAGCCCGCCGCTGCGTGCGCATGGATGCAGATCTCAGATCCTCATCCGTCTCTCCTCGGAGAGGTGCGCACCCTACTTCGTGAGGATGTCGATCTTCCGTCCCTTGATCTTGGCCTGTTCCGTCTTGGGCAGGCGCACCGTCAGCACGCCGTCCTTGAACGCCGCGGCGATCTTGGTGGAGTCGATCGTCCGGGGAAGGGTGAACGAGCGCTGGAACGCCCCGTAGGTGCGCTCGAACAGATGATACCGCTTCTCGCCGTTCTTCTCCTCCTTCTCCTCCTTCTTCTCCCCACGAATCGTCAGCACGTCGTCCTCGAACGTGAGATCCACGTTCTCCTTTGTCATGCCCGGCAGCTCAGCCGTCAGAACGAGCTCGTTGTCCACCTCAGCGATCTCGACGACCGGCAGCCACACCAGAGGCTCGGCGGAGCCCAGGTTCTCGGTTGGAAAGTTTTCGCCGAAGAACCTGCGGAGCCGATTCTGCATCTCATCCATTTCGCGAGCGACGCTCGGAAAGAGCGGCGTCGGCCGCGTCAACGTAAGCCTTGTCATGTGTCCCCTCCCTGCTGTTCCCTGCATTGTATGAGTGCCTTCTTCCGTGCTCGTACATAGTGCATCGACGCGCCCCGCTGCGCTGTCCGTGCGATTGCGGATTCGGCGACCGGGAAAGACCTACGCGTGTTCAGCCTTTCACCACAGCGTTCAGCGCTCCGGCGAACAGGGCATCGAAGGGCAAGGGAAAGCGTAGCTCGGCAGCGACGCCGCCGGAGTCGCGATCGAGGTGCAGTGCACCCTCGCCGGTAACGACGTCCACGCGCGCACCCCCATCCATCGCCATCCGCGCCAGGGTCTCGGCTCGTTCCAGGGAACCCTCCAGCAGGCGGCGAGACAGCAGGACCTCGCTCGCCGCCCGCTCTTCGAGAGCGATCCGGGTCTGACGCCAGCCGCTGGCCGAACGTCCGCCGGCCTTTGCCCGATCGAGAACAAGCTCGACAAGCACGCTGTCGCGGCGTCGCGCCAGTTCCTCGATCGCCACCGTCGCGGCACGGACAACGCCCGCGTCACTCGATGTGGTCGTCAGCCCACCGACGACCTGCACCCTGCTGTTCATCCCCCTGGGGAGCGCGGCCACCAGGTGCCGAACGCTCTCTGGCATACCGCCCACCACGAGCCAGACGTCCAGGCTCATCAGACTCGCCACGCGATGGACCAGCTCCGAGAGCATGCGGTTGAATGCCGCCGCTTCCCGCCGCATGGTCTCGTCAGTGCCCGTGGCTCCGTGCACGCCGTGATGAAACCCGGGCCGGGGCGCTTCCCCCATATGCACCGGCTCGGCGCTGTGGACCTCCACCGCGAAGGAGTCGAGTGGCTCCAGAGCGGCCTCCTCCAGGCGGAGCACGCGTGCCGCACGTGAGTCCACGAGGACCACGATCGACGGCCGCGTGTCCGCGAGAGAGCGCAGATACGGCGCGACGACAATTCCGTCGCGCCACTCCACCACCACGGGCGCACTCGCGAACAACCATCCGACGTGCCGCACCGCCTCAGCCTGGGAGAAGATCACGATACCTTCGCGGCCGCCGGGACGCGTCTCCCGTTGCAGCGCGCGAACCGCGTGTTCGGTCGCTGCCAGAAACGCTTCCCGCTCGTGGTGCGGGGCCTCGGACAACGCCTGTCTGATGCGCGACGCTCCGCGTTCCAGCAGCGTGATCGACTCGTCACGCAAGGCGGGATCATGTGCCGGACCGGGAAGATAGACGCTGAGCACACGACTCCCATCGGTGCGCCGGTGAAGCTGAACGAGTTCCTCGTACGTCATCATTGTCTCGACCTCCCGACCGCCTTCGACGGCCGCGCCACGACTCGGTTCGCCACGGAGAGCAGCGTGCTGCGCGCGACGAGTCGCGCAGGTTCCTCCTGGTTCATTCTTACACCCTGCACGCCGCACCTGCCATCAGCCGGTGCGGGAAGGCTTGTCGGGAATTGTCGGAATGATGGGTCAGGCGCCGATCAACGGGGCCTGCATCAGTCGGCAGGCGAATCAGCCGTCACGTCGACCGGTTGCGACCGCGGCGGGCCACACGGGTCAGACGAGCTCGATCGGCCGTCCGAGCAGTCGCGCAATCAGACCGAGTCGAAACGTCACGTCGGTCCACCGATCGTCACCGCTCGCCTGCGGTTCGAGCGGAAAATACGGCCACACCGCCGGGTGCGTGCTGCGTGGCATCGCCGTTCCGCGGTGCGGATGCCAGACGAAGTCGCGGTCGCGATCATCGAGGAATCGCTCATACAAGCTCAACCATCCCTCGTTGCGGCGGAGATACTGGAGCCGCGCCATCAGTTCCAGCCACGTGAGAGCAAACGGAACATCCGCGTCCGCCGCGTTCCGATTCGGCAGCATGTCACCCAGGACCAGATGTGGCTGTGACACGATGTGCTTGCCAACCAGCTGCTGCGACTCCTGTCGGGGCAGCGGCTGTGACAGATGACCGTAGAGATGCTCGATGGTGGAGTGGTTCTCGCTGCGAAACAGCGGCATGTAGGCGATCATCGAAAGGAGATAGATCGACGGCGGCGCCGCATCGGGCGACAGCACCTGCTTGTTTCCCACACGCACCCACGGCTTCTGCGCGACTGGCGACCGCAGGTACTCATCCGAGCGATTGAGCATTCGCCGGGCCGCTCCGCGAAGGCGCGGATCTCCTTCGTATCCGGCGTGCGCAAGTGCCGCGGCTGCCGCCTCGCGCAGCATGACCCGGCCCCGGTGGACCAGGTCGGCGTCCATCCTTCCCTTCGCGCCCAGCTCGAACAGGAACGCCGGGTCGTCGTCCTCGGCCAGGAGGCGGAAGAGAACACGACGCGCGTGCACCAATGTCGGAGCCTCTCGATCCCAACCGTACTCAAGGAGGCGGCGGTACGCCGGGATGGTGCCCACTCCCTCGAAACCAACCGCTCTGCTGGAGGGGACGGACAGCAGCGCATTGTTCCAGACCCCCTCCGGACCCTGCTCGATGGCGAGCATGAGCGCGGGCGGAAACGACAACGCCATCGCGAAGTACCGATCCCGAGCGTTTTCGAACCTGGCGACGTCCTGCAGGGCGCGGAATTGCAGCGACCCCGCCCCGTGCTCCAGCATCCAGGAAAGTGGAAAATGAACTGGTTCGGGCGGGGGCGGCGGCGGCGGCGGAAGCGCGGTTGTCTCTGGCGCAGTCGGTATGGTCACGGGCTTCGAGCGTATAAACCGTTATTTCACAACGCTATATGCACCATGACGAGGTCGCCTGAATGAAGGGCGCGTAAGGATAGCATGTTTCAATCAAAACGCCAGTAGCCGAGGCGCAAGTCTTGTTACTACAACGAACTGCGCGCATCTTGGCTCTGCCGGAACCGTATAGTCGCGGCAGCTGCACCTTCGCCGCGTTCAGAGGCGCGGCAGCTGCACCTTCGCCGCGTTCAGAGGCGCGGGCAGCTGCACCTTCGCCGCGTTCAGAGGCGCTGCCCGCGCCGATTCCTCCCGTGTCATGCGTGGCGAGTTCATAGACGTCGGCGGGATGCGGCTGTACTACTACGCCTCCGGGACCCGCGGTGCGGGGGAGCCGGTGATTCTCCTTCACGGCTTCCCGACATCCGGCCATCTGTGGGGTGAGCTCGTCCCGCTCATGTCTCCCGGGCATCGGGTGCTGGTGGTCGATCTGCTCGGGTTCGGCAGAAGCGATCCCCCGGGCGTGGCCGGCCTCTCGCTTACCGCCCACGCGCAGCGCCTTGTCACCTTCATGGATGTCCTCGGCATTCAGTCGGCGACTCTCGTGGGGCATCACATGGGTGGCGGCATTGCGCAGGTCATGGCGATGCGCTGGGCCAGGAGGGTGACGCGGCTGTGCCTGATCGATTCCATCGGTTTTGATCTCACCGTGACGGGTACGCTCGCCCTCATGCGAGCCTTTCTCCCCTTCACGCGGCTGATCCCGACGCACGCGCTGCTGCGCGCGGTCCAGGCGGACATGCTCCACCGCTATTGTGACGCGGAGCGAGGCAGACGCTCTCTGGATCAGTTTCTCCGGCCGTTCTCGACACCGCGAGGCAGGCGCAACTTTCTCCGGCATCTGGTGGCGCTGCGCGAGGACGAGATGACGGCCATGGCCGCCGATCTCGAGCGCGTTACCCATCCCGTGGCGATCATCTGGGGATCGGACGACAGGTTCTCTCCGCCGTCCGTCGCCCGGCGGCTACTCACTGCATTGCCGCACGCCACGCTCGACATCGTGGACAACGTGCGACACTTTTCGCCCGAGGAGGCGCCGGAGCGTGTGGCGAGCGTCGTGAACGACCTTCTGGATCGTTGACGCCACGAGGCCCACGCACCTTTCACGCGCACACGCGGATTGAGGCGAGGCTTGGCGCTATCGGTCGGGACCCACGGGAGGCCGCATTGAAGACGGCAAGGAGATTGCTGCGGGTCGCGATCACGGTATTGGGATCGGGGGGCGCGGTCGTGGTCGCCGGGGCACAGCAATCGGCCCCGCACGATGTGTTCGTCGGATCGCGCGTCCGCGTGTTCGCACCGGATCTCCGGGACGATCGGTACGTGGGTCGCGTGGACTCGCTCGACGTGACGGAAATGGTACTCGACACCGCAGGCCAGCGAAGCCGCCTTGGTCTCGACATGGGGCCCGTCCTGGTCGACCAGTATCGTCACGTCAGCATTCGCCTGTCCGCGATTCGCGAGATCGAGGTCAGTGGAGGCCGCTCGTCGCAGCGGTCCACGGTGCGGGGCGTGATCTTCGGGTCGTTGATCGGCGGACTGTTGTGGGGGCTCGGGAATCTCCCACAACGCAATCCGGACTTTGGAGATATTGCCAGCGCCTTTCCGACTGGTGCCGCGATAGGCGCCGTCGTCGGCGGGCTGGTGGGATTCGCGCTCGGCGGTGAGAAGTGGCTGCCGGCCGTGGTGCCCCGTCCGTGACCTAACGGACCTCTTTGGCTGCTTCCAGGGCGATCTGGATGTCCCGCGAGAGCGCGCGGGCCTCCTGGGTGGCGCTCGACACGTCGTTGATCGCCGACTGCACACCTGCCGACCCCAGGGCGAGCAGGTCGAGTCGCATGTTCTCGAGCATCAGCGATGCGCTGTCGAGTTGCGTTTTCAGGGCATCGCGGCGCGCCAGGAGATCGGCCATCGTTGCCCGCTGGCGCTCGAGCAGGGTCAGCTTCTTCTCCCGCTCCGAGGACTCCGGTTGAGCCTTGGCTTCGGCGATGCGGCGCTCGATGGACGCGCGGGCATCGGGAGTGACGTCTTCGTCCATCCGGTGGAGCGTGCTGGCGATCGCTCCAACCCGCACCGCCAGCGCCTTCACGGTAGGGGCCACGTCCGGGATGAGCGCGCGGTCCGCCGGGGCGAGCTTGGCCAGCGCCGTGGTCGCCGCGGCGTGGTCGACGGCGGCGCGCCGAACAATGGCGCCGTACGGTCCGGCCAGCACGTCAGGCGGGGCGAGCTTCTCCGCCTCCGCTTCGGGGGATGGGGCCAGGGCCGGCCGGGCATCGCGCGCGACATGGGCGTCACGCCGCAGTTGTTCACGCGCTTCCCTGCCGAATACGTCACGCAGGCGAATCCCATCGGCCCACAACGACGCACCCCGGCGCAGCAGCCCGAACGACATGAAGGCAGCCGGGAAGACGAACCAGGGGAATCCGGGCGAGAACATCAGATTGATGCCGGCCAGCATTCCCACGGTCAGGACGGTACTCGCGGCCCGCCCACGGAAGCGGCGGATTCGCTGTTCGCGCGGCATTTCGCCGAACTGCACCAGGGGCTCATCGCCACGCCGCAGGCGCCGGCGTTCGCTGCGACTTGCTCGATGTTGCTCACGCCATTGGCGGCGGGCGTCGCGCCAGGATTCCGGCATCCATGGTGGAACAGGAGGGAGTGGCGTCGCGACTTCGCGCACCCCGAACGTCGGTGTTCGATGGTCCCATCCGATATTCGAGGCCTCCACGGCATCACGCGGTGACCCGCGCGGACGGTGCCGCGCGGGGTCGTTGCGCTCGTCACGGACGCCGGATCTCGGCTCGACAGGATGCTGCGCCGGCCGCTTCCAGGCGGCGGATGCCCTGTCGGCTGGCCGAGGCAATGAAGCCGGGGCCACCGGCCACGGGGCCGACTGTGGTGAGGAGGCGGGGGGCGTGGGGGTCGCGGCCACCGCGTCGCGGAATTCTCCGGCGCCCGGCCACCGATCCGATGGTTTCTTTTCCAGCGCCCGCTCGATTGCGGTCGCCAGCGATTCCGGGATGTCGCGATGGAGAACGCGCAGCGGCGGCACCGGTTCGCTGATGTGCTTCATCAGCATGGCCGGGGTGTTGGTCGCCCTGAACGGCAGGTCGCCCGACAGCATCTGATATCCGACGACCGCGAGCGAATACAGGTCGCTGCGACCGTCGACGTCGCGCTCTCCGGTGGCTTGTTCGGGCGACATGTACGCCGGCGTACCGACGGTGCTTCCGGTGATGGTGAGACGCGAATCGCCTTCCACGGCGCGTGCAATGCCGAAATCCGTCACCATCGGCCGTCCGGTCACGCGATCGATGATGATGTTGTCCGGCTTGATATCGCGGTGCACGATGCCGTGCGCGTGGGCATAGGCGAGCGCGTCGGCAACGTCGCGGAGTATGCGGCACACGTCGCCAAGCGGTGGCCGGGGTTCGCGGGCGAGCCGGGCAGCGAGGCTTTCTCCGTCCACCAGTGCCATGACGAACCAGACGAGACCTTCGCGTTCGTCGACCGAATAGATGGGGACGATGTTGGGATGGTTCAGTTGGGCGGCGGTCTCCGCTTCCCGAAGGAACCTGATGCGAACCTCCTCGCGAAACGCCAGCTCGGGAGGCAGGACTTTGACGGCCACCAGCCGCCGCAACTTGACGTCACGGCACCGGTAGACGACTCCCATGCCCCCTCGCCCAATCTCCGATTCGAGCGCGTAGCTGTCACCGAGCGCGACGGTGACGCGGTCGCGAAGCGGATCAGGCACCTGGACGGGACCGGGAGACACCTGGCGCCTCGGATCCTAACGCACCCCGGGTCGCGAGTCCCGGGACCCTGGCATCAACTTCGCCATCTCGTTGGCGACGTAGACGGCGTTGTCCACCTCGCGGGCGAGGGCCATCGCCTGCTCGGCGACCTGGGTAATCTGCTGCAGCGACTGTCCGCCGGCTTTCAGCCGAACGACGTCGAGCTGAATGTTGCGGAGCGCGAGGAGACAGCTGTCCAGCTTGTCGCGCGCCTTGTCGCGCTTGGTGTCGAGGTCGACGATGGCGCGACGTTGTCGCTTCAGGTAGGCAAGACGCCGCACGCGTTGCTCGCTGGCCCGCAGGTCGAGCGGATTTGCCTGCGCCTCCAGCGCCGAAATCTCGGCCTCCACCGCCTCGGCGGCGTTAGGCGACACCGTGCGTTCGAGGTCGGCGAGATTCACGGAAAGCGCTTCCACGCGGCGATACAGCGCCTCGGCGGTGGCCGGCACATCGTGAATGACTTCGCGATCATGCTTCGAGAGCGTCCCTAACTGTCGCTGGATGTCATCGCGCAGCCGCGCCGCCTGGCGCACCGATGCAGCGTGCGGGCCGGCAATCGCCGTCAGCTCATGAGTGGGAATCGAGCCACCGGCCGTGAGCGCGCCGCGCCGGTCGTCCGGGGCGAACAGACCCACATTGCCCCGACCGCGCAATCGCGAGCGCTCGCGGACCTCGGAGCGCTTCTTTCGATCCCAGAGCGCGCGGACGTTATCCACCCACTCGGCGACCACGTCGAAGAACAACCGGTCACGCGGCTGCTTGAAGACGTCGCGCCAGTCGTAGTTCTCGGTCCAGAGGCGAGCGTACTTGAACGCGATGAAGATGCTCCAGATGCCGGCGATACTCACCAGCGCGTCCATCACGTTGAAGATCGACAGGATAACGGAGACGACACTGAACGCGAAGAACGGCGCCAGCTTCTTCCGGAACGCCACCACCGGTGGCGCGTTCCAGCGCGCCAGCTCCTCCGGCGTGGGCTGATATCCGCCCGCCGGGGCCGGCGCAGAGTCATACGCCTCGTGTCGCCGTGCCGGCGTAGCGACCGGCGGCGACGTCGCCTCCGGCAGAGCGGGCACCTCGCCGGTCTCCAGCGCGGTGACCAGCGCCCCGGCGCTCGGGAACCGGTTGGCCGGCTCCTTCTCGAGCAGGAGCATGACCGCGCGGCCGAGGTCGGGGGGCGCGTTCGGACACCGCTCTTCCACCGGTTCCGGACGCTCCGAGAGGTGTTTCACCAGCAGGGCGGGCGTGCTCGGTGCCTCAAACGGCAGGTCGCCGGTGAGCATCTGATAGCCGACCACACCCAACGAATAGAGGTCGCTCCGACCATCGATCTCCCGGTCGCCCATCGACTGCTCGGGGGACATGTACGCGGGAGTACCGATCGCCATTCCGGTGGCGGTAAGACGCGCGTCCGCGCCGTCGGTGATCGCCCGGGCGATCCCGAAATCCGTGACCATGACCCGGCCTTCGCCGCGTTCGATCAGGATGTTGTCAGGTTTGATGTCACGGTGAACCACGTGGCGCTCGTGGGCGTAGGCCAGCGCGCGCCCCACCTCGAGCATGATCCGGCGCACCTCGTCGGGCGGCAGCGCCCCCTCGCGATTGAGCCGCATCGCCACGTTTTCGCCGTCCACGAACGCCATCACGAAGTAGACGATGCCGTCGTGCTCGTCCACGCTGTAGATGGGGACGATGTTCGGGTGGCTCAGTTGCGCCGCCGTCTCGGCCTCGCGCAGGAAGCGCGTTCGGATCTCCGAGCGAAAGGCCAGCTCCGGCGGGAGCACCTTGACGGCGACGGAGCGCTTCAGCCGGCGGTCCCTGGCCTTGTAGACAATGCCCATACCACCGCGCCCAATCTCTTGGTCGAGCTCGTAGTTGTTGCTCAGGACGCGCTCGACATGCGCGCGCAGCTCGGGGTCGGACGACGAGACGACGGGATCGGGCACGCGTTTGGTTTTCGTGGGTACGACAAGCCGGCGGTCGAGTAGTGTAGCACTCATCTGCTGCAGGGTAAAGCGAAACGAGCCGGGCGCTTATGACGAGCGCCGAACCCGGGCGCCACGACCCCCGACTTTCGAGTGTCCCACGGCCGACGGCTGGCGACTCGAAACCCGCAGTTTCACGATCGAGTCGTCCACCGGCGGCCATCAGCCCAGAGGCCATATTCGTGGCCGGGTCGGCTGTCAGTGGCACTACGTCACATTGGCCCGCGAAAGTTGCAATTGCCGCCACTGTGGCGTAATTCAGCAGCGCGATATCTGCATGAGGTGCCAACCGCCCGGAATCCGCGCCGTTTCGCGTGTGACGCACTGGTGGCACATGCGTGGACGGTGATCGGGATCTGTCGCAGTCACGACCTTGGGGCACGAATCACGAGGACACGACAGCATGGCTCAACGTCAGACGCTTCCCGTTCTTCCGCTGCGAGGAACGGTGATCTTCCCGGGACTGACCGCGCCGATTGCAGCGGGCCGGCCCGGGACGCTGCGTGCGATCGAGGCGGCCCTGAAGGGGGACCGGCTCGTCTTCGCCGTGGCGCAGCGCGACAATACCGACGAGCCCGCCCCGGAAATCCTCTACTCGATGGGCGTGATCGCGCGCATCGGACAGATCCAGCGCGGGCTGGGAGGCGTGCAGCTTCTCCTGCAGGGCGAGCAGCGCGCCACCTCCCTGCAATACACGATGAACGAGGGATACCTCAACGCGGTGGTCATGCCGACCGAGGAAATGAATCCGCTGAACGAGGCGGATTCCGCGTTCGAGGCACTTCACAAGGAGACACGTGAGCGGGCCGCGGAACTCGGAGAGAAGCGCGGGCTTCCCGAAGAGGTCGTGCATCAGGTGCTCGACTCGGTGGAGGAGCCGGGACGGTTCGCCGATCTGGTTGCCGGGTACATCGAGCTCCCGGTTCCGGAGAAACAGGGGCTCCTGGAGACGCTGAGCGTGGAGGAGCGCCTTCGCCGCGTGCTGGTGCACGTCCAGCGGCAGATCGGGATGCTCGAGGCGCAGGAGGAGATCAAGTCGCAGGTGCAGGAAGAGCTGGGGGAGCGCCAGCGCGAGATGTTCCTGCGCGAGCAGATGAAGGCGATCCAGAAGGAGCTGGGTGACGACGACCAGGCAAAGGAAGTGGAGGAGCTGCGCGAGAAGCTGCGGGCGCTCGACCTGCCCAAAGAGGCGCGGGCGGAAGCGGAACGCGAGCTTGGTCGGCTGGAGCGCACGGGGCGTGAGTCGATGGAAGCGCAGGTCATCCGCACCTACCTCGAGTGGATCGCCGAATTGCCGTGGAACAAGCGGTCGGACGATCAGCTCGATCTGACGCACGCCGCCAGGATTCTCGACGAGGACCACTACGGGCTGCAGGACGTGAAGGACCGCGTCCTGGAGTTCCTGGCGGTGCGCCAGCTCCGCGCCCGCCAACAGGCGGAGGAGGTCATCCGGACGGGGGAATTCCCCGCGGCGGGTCGACTGAAGGGGGCCGAGGAACCGGCGACCGCGCCGGCTGGCGGGAATGGCGAGGACCGCACGATCACCGATGCGCGAGAAGCCAAGGCCCGGGCAATGGCGAAGGGCCCCATTCTGCTGTTTGTCGGTCCGCCGGGGGTGGGGAAGACCTCGATCGCGAAGTCGATCGCGCGGTCACTCGGCCGGCAGTACGTACGCGTGTCGTTAGGCGGCGCGCGTGACGAGGCCGACATCCGCGGCCACCGGCGGACGTACGTCGGGGCCATGCCGGGGCGGATCATCCAGGGCATGAAACAGGCCGGCACCAAGAATCCGGTCTTCCTCCTCGACGAGGTGGACAAGCTCGGCGTGTCGTTCCAGGGCGACCCGTCGGCGGCCTTGCTCGAGGTGCTCGACCCGGCGCAGAACGACAGCTTCACCGATCATTATCTGGGCGTGCCGTTCGACCTCAGCGAAGTGCTGTTCGTCGCTACGGCGAACTTCATGCAGAACATCCCCGGGCCGCTGTTCGACCGGATGGAGATGGTCGAGTTCTCCGGCTATACCGAGCGGGAGAAGGCGGAGATCGCGAAGAAGTACCTGATCCCCCGCCAGCTCGAGGAGAACGGCCTCGGCGACAAGGGCGTGGGATTCGCCGACGACGCGGTGATGTCGGTGGTGACGAACTACACCAGGGAGAGCGGCGTACGACAGCTCGAGCGCCAGATCGGTGCGGTGTGCCGCAAGCTGGCACGCCGGGTGGCCGCCGGTGACGGGGCGATCATCGCCGACAATCAGGTGGATGCAGACGAGGTGCGTGCGCTCCTGGGGCGGCCGAAGGTCCACCCGGAGCGGGCCGCCGAGAAGAATGAGGTCGGCATCGCCACCGGCATGTACTACACGCCGATGGGAGGCGACATCATGTTCGTCGAGGCGTCCATTCGCCGCCGGCAGCGTCCGCCGTCGTCCGACAACGGCGATTCGGCGCCTCAGGCAGGACCGATGTCGCTCATCCTGACCGGGCAGCTCGGCGACGTGATGAAGGAGAGCGCCCGCGCGGCCCTCACCTATGCCACCAACAACGCTACATCGTTAGGTATTCCGCCCCAGCAGCTGGAGGGGGCGATGGAGGCCCACATCCACGTGCCGGCCGGCGCCATCCCCAAGGATGGACCGTCAGCCGGTATCGCCATCGCGACCGCCCTCGTTTCCGAGATGTCGGGCCTACGGGTGCGCCGGGACGTGGCCATGACGGGGGAAATCACGCTACGCGGACGGGTGCTCCCCATCGGAGGACTGAAGGAGAAGGTACTGGGAGCGCATCGCGCCGGCATCACGCACATCATCCTGCCCAAGGACAACGAGGGCGACCTCGAAGATGTGCCGGAGGAAGTCCGTCAGCAGCTGACGTTCCATCCAGTCGAGACCCTCTCGGACGTGCTGCGCATCGCGCTCGTGCCGGAGCACGAGACCGGGGCCGACACTGCCGTGGAGACTGAGGTGGTCGAGGCGGGCGTGGCCTGAGCCGGGACCCGCGAGGTCCGACGTGAGCGACCCCGGAATTCTCCCCGGGGTCGAAGGTGCATCGAGGATCAAATCGTCGGCGCGCCCTCGTGAAACGTCGTTCAGGTGCGCATCGTACCCGAAGGTACGCCTCACCCATTCCCCGAGCCCCTCGCCGTGCGCATCGCTCCCATCGCGACTGCCTTTGCCGTTGGATTCGACACCCTCCGGGTCAATCCGTTGCGGACGGTGCTCTCCACGCTGGGCGTCATCATTGGCGTGGGCGCCCTGGTGGCGGTGCTCTCGCTCGGCGACGCCATGGAGAAGTTCGCCCGCAATGAGCTGGAGCGTACCACCGATGTTCAGACGGTGATCGTGCGGGCGCGCACCTATGAGTATGTAAACGGCCAGTTCACTCCCGTGCGTAACTACCCGATCTTTACGCCACGCGACGCGCGCGAGCTGGCCGACGAAATTCCTGCGGTGGGGGCGGTGTCCATGACGCTCCAGGGGCAGAGCGACGTGATGTGGGGGCGATCGGGTCTGGAACGCCGGGCGTCGATCACCGCGTCGACTCCCGGGAGCGACCGTTTTCTCCACCTCGAGTTCGCCGATGGCCGCTTCTTCACGGCGGCCGAGGCCGCGCGCAACGCACCGGTCATCGTGCTGTCGTACAAGCTGGCCAGCGAGATCGCCGGCGCGCGTCGCCCGGTCGACCTGATCGGGGACTTCGTGCGGGTGCACGGCATGCCACGAGAGGTTATCGGCGTGCTGGCGCCGTACAAGGGCGAACGCACATACGAGGCCCACGTCCCGTTCGGCGCTGCGGCGTACGTGTTTGGCAGCGATGTGACCCGCTCCACGCCAAACATCCTGTTGCGGGCACCCAGCGTCGAAGATGTGGGTCCCATGCGCGACGGCATCGAGGATTGGCTCGGCCGACGCTTCGGTCGATGGGAGCATCGCGTCGATGTCGTCGCTCAGGAGTCGAGGCTGGAAGAGGTTGCGAAGGGCATCCTCGTCTTCAAACTCTTCCTGGGCGCGCTCGCGGGCATCTCCCTGCTGGTGGGTGGCATCGGGATCATGAACATCATGCTGGCATCAGTCACCGAGCGGACCCGGGAGATCGGGGTTCGAAAGGCGGTCGGCGCGCGGGCAAGCGACATCCACCTGCAGTTTCTCACGGAAACGGTCGTCGTTTCCGGCATCGGCAGCGCGACCGGCGTGCTGCTTGGTGTCGCGCTGTCGGAGATCACCATCCTGATCATCAAGAGCTTCTCGGCGCCGGAGGGACTCGCGGTGACCCTGTCTCCCAACACCGCGTTGGTGGCAGCGGTTTCCGCCATCACCATCGGGCTCGTATTCGGCACCTATCCGGCCCGGCGTGCCGCGCGACTCAGTCCAATCGACGCGATCCGACACGAGTAGGGGTCACTTCACCCGGATCGGACGGACCCAGCCTTCCGGAGTGACCTCGAAACGCGGCGGCAGGATCGTCTCCCAGCGAGCGCTCGGAATTGCGTTCAGACGTGGGGCGATGCCGGGAGATGAAGCGGGAACCACGTAGGGGTCTGCCGCCCGGTAATTGGGAGTCAGGCCAAGATCGGCCAGCGATGCGAGGGTCATCTCCGACAGCGGCATGCTGGGCGTCACCTCGAGGAAGCTGGTCATCAGCTCGGAGTCGAAGACCGACTCTCGCCAGTGCAAGTCGACGGTTCCCGGACCGCCGATGTTCTCCGCCGGAACGCTCCCGATGCCACACGGCGTCTCGCCGCCGAGCAGCACGCAGCGCTCGGTGGCGATGTTACCGAGGAATCGCGGATCGCCGGTGCCGCTCCCGGCGAGGAGCCCCACGGTATTCCAGAGGATGCCGACGCCGACCAGATGGAACATCTCGTGGAGAACGACGGCGTTGAGTCGCTGGGTCAGCGCGAGTGCATCAAGGTCGGCCTCGTCGAATCGCATGATACCGATGACGGTATGGCCCGAAAGCGTCCGCTGCACGCACGGGAAGGCGGAGCCGACAGTCCCTCCGGTGCCATCGATCGGGGCCACCACGGCATAGATGACCATGTCGTCCACCACCTCGGTCAGCGATGGAGCCGAGATCCCGCAGCGAGCGAGATCGAAACCCTGGACCGCGACGTCAGGGATGTCGCCGGTGATCGCCGCGTGCACGCGCTGCGCGGCGTACTCGAACGCCGCGGCGACGGTCGGTGACGGCGCGCCGCCGACGAAGCGAACGACCGGATCGAAGCTGGATCGAATGGTGGCGGTGAAGGTCGTCGTCAACCCATTGGCCGTCGCGGTGACAACCTGATTTCCCCCGTTGCGTCCGAGGTGCCAGGTCAGACCTCCTGCGATGCCGTTTCCATCGGTGGTCAGGCTGGATTCCGACAGGCTGCCGCCGCCGGCCTCCACCGCGAACGTGGCGACGACACCCGGCACGCCATTGCCGAACCGATCGAAGACCTTTGCGGCCAGGGGCTGCGGCAGGTCGTCGCCCGCGAAGCCCGCCTGCTCCGTTCCGAATTCCGGCGTGATGTCGACCGGCGCATCAGGCACGGCGGTGACTTCGATGCGGAGGGGCGGGAGCGCGCCGATCCGGACGACGAGCGCGTTCTGCCCGGCGCTCGGGCCGAGGATCCATTCACCCACCGGCGTGGGGCCGGCGGTGGTGCCGCGCGGGGCATTGCGAAGGGTGCCGCCGCCCGCATCCACGGCGATCGATACCGGAAAGCCGGTCAGCGCGCGGCCGCCGGCATCGCGGAGGACAAAGGTGGGCACGGGCACGACCGCCGTTCCCACCACACCCGGAACGCCGGACGTGGCCAGTGTAAGGGTGGCGTCAGGCGGGGGGCCGGCGGGATTGTCCCGGCAGGCTCCCGTGAGCCCCGCCATCACGTACCAGCAGAGTGGAGTTCCGAGCCTAACGAGGCTGGAGCGCACGACCACGAAAGAGCGACCAGGAGTCGAGGTGCAGGAAGAGCGGCTCGGTTCCGGAGAGGAAGTACTCCGTGTAGCGGCGGTCTGGCGGAGTAAGGACGGTCACCGGCTGACCAGTGTCGCGATCGAGGTCGGCCGACACCAGCTGCGCCGGCGGCGACCACGGCGCTCCGGCGCCGGTCTCACCCGCCAGCGCCAGCATCCTGCCCCAGATCGGGGCCGCCAGCGTGCCGCCCGCGGCGCCGGGCGCAATGGGAGCAGGTCGATCGAAGCCGAGCCACACGCCGGCCACGAGGTCGGGCGTCATGCCGACGAACCAGACGTCGGCGTTGTCGTTGGTCGTGCCGGTCTTCCCGGCCACGGGCACCGACTCCGGAAGGAAGCGCCGGACCACGGTGGCGGTGCCGCGCTCCACCACGTCCCGCATCATGTCACGGACGATGAAGGCGACCTGTGGGTCGAGCACCTCTTGCGGCTGGACAATGGGGTTCTGCCAGACGGTATGTCCCGCGGCATCCTCGATGTACGTGACGAACCGTGCCTCGACGCGCGCGCCGAGGTTCGCGATCGTCGCGTAGGCAGCCACGAGATCGAGCGGCTGCACGGCGGCGGCGCCGATCGCGCTGGAGGGATAGGGCTCGATGGGAGCGGTGATTCCCATGCTTCGCGCCGTCGCGATGACCGATTCCATGCCTACCCGCTGGCCGATCTGCACGGCGACCACGTTGCGCGAGCGCGCGAGCGCTTCGCGCATGGTCAGGTTGCCGAGGTACGCGCCGTCCGAGTTCTCCGGCTTGTAGACCGTATGGTTCGGTAGCGGAATGGCGATGGCGGTGTCAGGTACGACGAGGTTCGGGGGGAGGCTGTCGGCGATGGCGGTGGCGTAGACGATCGGCTTGAACGCCGAACCGGGCTGGCGCATCGCATCAATCGCCCGGTCGAATGACGAGGCCCCGTAGTCGCGGCCGCCGACCAGGGCCCGCACATCACCGGTGAACGGATCGAGGGCGACCACGGCGCCCTGCAGATAGTCGCTCTTTCCCGGTGTCCGTTTCTGAAAGGTGGGATGCCGATAGCCTGGCTGGCGTTCGATCTCGAGCGTTCCGTCGACCAGGGCAGTGACGGCAGCGCGCTGCAGCGTGGGATCGAGCGTGGTGTAGACACGATAGCCTCCGGCGGTGACCGGCACACCGGCGCGCTCGGCCTGAATACGCACTACGTCCACGAAGTACGGCGAAGGGGCGGCGTAGCCTCCGTCCTTCGCGATCTCCAGGGGTTCGCGCCGCGCGGCGGCTGCTTGTTCAGCGGTCAGGTACTTCTGGTCCGCCATGAGCGACAGGACGAGATTGCGCCGGCCGCGCGCCCGATCGGGGTGTGTCATCGGATCGTAGTAGCTCGGGCCATTGATGATGGCGGCCAGCGTCGCGGCCTCCGCGACCGAAAGCTGCGCCGCGCCTTTTCCGAAATAGTGGCGTGCGGCGGTTTCGATGCCGAACCAGCGGTGGCCGAAGTCGAGCTGGTTGAGATACGCCTCGAGGATCTGCTCCTTCGTGTAGTGCTTCTCCATCTCTCGCGCGGCGGCCTGCTCGCGCAGCTTGCGCCCGATACTGATGTCCCGGCGATCGATGATGTCGGGATGCATGTTCCCTACGAGCTGCTGCGTGATCGTACTGGCGCCGCGCGGACTCCCACGGACCGCGTCCTTGATGGCGCCCGCGAGTCCCACGATGTCGACACCGTCGTGCTGATAGAACCGCTGATCCTCGACCGCTATGAACGCCTCGGGCACGTATTTCGGCAGGGTGCGGATGGAGATGCTCGACCGCCACTCACGACCGATCTCGCCGATGAGCGAGCCGTCACGCGCGAAGACGAAGGTGGACTGGAGCGGTTGGATGATCTGCCACGGCTCTCCTGAGGAGGGTCGGGATTGCTGCGCGGTGGCCTGCGACAGCGCGGTGACGAGGAGCAGCGCCGGGCGGATGGCGCGCGCCCGGCGCCTGAGCGCCGCGGGCAGAATTCGAGGCAGTAACACGAGACAAATATGGGTGCAAAGGCCGGTGACCAAAGGCCAAGGCCAGAGGCAAAGGCCAGAGCGGCACTGGTGGGGCGCGGCCGGATCGTCGTGGAGACAGCGCGGCCAGCGGGGACAGCGCGCTCCGTACGTACCCGGCTGATGCGTGGCGTTCCAAGGGCTGGCGGGGTGACCTGCGACACAAAATCGTGTTGCCTGGGCAGCCGCGTCGCCGTACTTCGCGACGAGGAGCGAGAGGCCGCTGTTGCTCGCGATTTCACCAGCCCCCAACTTCTCTGCCATGTCCCGGCTGCTCACCCTGGCCATCGCGCAGCTGCACCCGTTCAAAGGCGACTACGAGGCGAACCTCGCGCGCCTGAGCGACGTATTTGCGCAACTGCGCATGCTGTCGCCGCATCCGCACGTAGTGCATTTCCCGGAGACCGTGCTGAGCGGCTACTTCGTCGAGGGGGGGGTGCGAGACGTGGCGGTGACGGCGGGGACGGTGGCCCGCGACCTGGATGCGGCCTACGAGGAGAGCATCGGCGATGAGCGGGCCAGGCGCCCTCTTGACGTGGTGGTAGGCTTTTACGAGCGGTGGCGCGACACGCTGTACAACAGTTCGGCGTACGTCCGGCTTGGCGAGGGGGCGCCTCGGGTGCTGCACGTGCATCGCAAGAATTTCCTCCCGACGTACGGCCTGTTCGACGAGGAACGGTTTGTCGAGCGGGGGCACGATATTCGTGCATTCGACACGCCATGGGGACGCGCGGCGATGCTGATCTGCGAGGACGCCTGGCACAGCCTCTCGAGCGCGATCGCGGCGCTGGATGACGCACAGATCATCTTTCTCGCGTCGGCCGCGCCGGCACGCGGGCTGCAGTCGCTGGACGGGGTGCCGGGCCCGGGGAGCGTGGCGCGTTGGGAGCGTCTGGTGCGGGACATGGCCGATGAACACGGGGTCTTTGTGTCGCTGGCCAACCTGGCGGGAAGCGAAGGCGGGAAGGTCTTTGCCGGCGGATCATGCGTGGCCGGTCCTCGTGGCGATCTGCGGGTGCGGGCGCCGGCGTTCGACGAGGCAATCGTGACGCTCGCGATCGACCTTGGCGACATCGCCCGGGCGCGGGCGGATATGCCCCTGCTGTCGGATCTGCGCACGGCGCTGCCGCACCTGCATCGGGCCATGGAGGCGGTGGAACGGGGGGAGGGGGCGATGGCGGCGTTCGATCCGGCGGAGGAGCGGCCGTCGCCGGAATCAGGAGCCTGGGGGGCCCCCCCCGACAGGGAATCTGGTGCGCCGGCCGCGGTCGAGCACAACCAATCGAACGCCAGCCGGATCATTCCCGCGTTGCACGTGCCCTGCGTCGAGCATGGCCAGCCGCCATCGCTCGACATCGACGCACCCATGGTCGAAGAGTGGCTCGTCCGCTTCATTCGCGACGAGATGCAGCGACGTGGCTTCGAGCGCGCCGTCGTCGGCCTGTCGGGAGGCGTGGACTCGGCCGTGACAACGTTTCTGGCCGCGCGCGCGATCGGGGCCGACAACGTGCTCGGGGTTCGGTTGCCGTACCGCACTTCGCGGCCCGACAGTCTCGCGCATGCGCAGATGGTGATCGACGCGCTCGGCATCCGCACCCGCACCATCGACCTGACGGCGGCGGTGGACGGCTACCTGGCGCAGGAGCCGACGGCCGACGGCACGCGGCGCGGAAACGTGATCTCCCGGATGCGGATGATCGCCCTGTTCGATCTGTCGGCGGCGGAGCGGGGCGTCCCGTTAGGCACCGGGAACAAGACCGAGCGCCTGTTCGGGTACTTCACCTGGCACGCCGACGATTCGCCACCCATCAATCCGCTAGGTGATCTCTTCAAGACGCAGGTCTGGGCCCTGGCGCGCCACCTCGGCGTGCCCGAGGAGATCATTACCAAACCGGCGACAGCCGACCTGGTCGATGGACAGACCGACGAGACGGACCTCGGCATCAGTTACGCGAAGGCGGACTCGATTCTGAACTGGCTGCTGTGGGGATACTCGGTCGCCGATCTCGGGTCCCGCGGGTTCGACCAGTTCGAGGTGGAGCTGGTCCGCAACCGGCTCGAGGGAACGCACTGGAAGCGCAAGCTGCCGACCGTCGCGCTCCTGAGTCACACGGCGATCGGCGAGTCCTATCTGCGGCCCGTGGACTATTGAAACCGATACTCGTGGACAAAGCACGTGCGCGATCGTGCGGCCGCGCGTCTCCCCGGTGAGTCGCGCATGGCGTTCGCCCTGAAGCTCCACGGCATCCTGCTCGGCAGGTCGGAGCTCGAGGACCGTGACCCGTCCACGCGGTTCGTGGAAGGCGTGTTTCATCCCGGAACCGGCTACGCGCTCGTCGAGCCGATCTTCACGCTGCGGCTCACCAATCCCGAGCGCTATGTGAAGGCGCGCGACACCCTGACGTTCGAGTTGGCGGGGGATGACGGCGCGTCGCTGCGCGCCTCGGATGTGGAGATTGCGGCGGACGGCGACGCGCTCACCCTGCGCGCGCGGGTCGATGATGCGGTGTTCTGGGGCAGAACCTAGCTGGCGCGCGGTTAGCGGGGGGAGCTGGTGTCTCCCTTCTGCAGGATCCTCGGCACCCTGCCAATCTCACGAAGCACGACCGTTGGGGTGCCGCGCCGTTCCGGCACGTCGCCGATGCGACGGCGAACCTGCCCGTTGTCCCACACGTGTTCCGCCGCCGGCTTGGCCGGCAGCGCTCCAACCGGATCCTTGAGCGTGATGGTGATCAGGCCGCCGCTGAGCCCCGCCGGCAGCCGTCGCCCCTTGATCACCTCGATGCTCAGGATGTCGTTCGGGGAAAGCGTCTTCATGAAGTTCGCGTGCGGGTCCGCCCGACCGACCTTGACCAGTTGACCGGCGTAGGTGAAGACGCGCACCACGGGACTGGTGGAGGTCGTGGAGAGCAGTTCCGGATGCAGCCGCCGAAGGTAGTCCACGAACGCCGAGTCGGATGCCTTCAGGACTGGGACCTCGCGATAGCCCCTGGGGAGCGTGTCGCTGGTGCCGGCCCTGGCCAACCCGGTGGCAAAGTCGACGGGTGCGACCGGCTCCGGCCTCGGCGACTCGCAGGCGATGACCACGGCACCTAACGCGACGGCGATGCGGACGATGGGCCAACGCTTCGAGAGCGGACGACGGTCGATCATGGCGTGTATCCTCCGGGAAAGATCAGTGGAAGCACCGGGCACGGTGGCCAGCGCCGAGGCGCGAACCGACGCGCGCCGAGCGGCGGTGATGAGGAGGAGATCCCCGTAGGCCCGCACGTCGGGCATCCGGGCCAGCACCCGCACGTCGCAATCGACCTCCACCGCCAGCCGAAGGCGACGCGCCAGCAGCCAGACGGCGGCATTCCACGGCAGGATTGCCGCCGCGACCGCGCCCGCCCACAGCAGCCGCCCGTCACCGGCTCGCAGGTGCTCGATTTCGTGCGTCAGCAACAGCCGGCGTGGAACGGGCTCAAGCGTGAACACCCAGCGCGGAACCAGGACCGCAGGCCGGACAAATCCGGCGACCGCCGGTCCGAGGTCTTCCGTCACGAGCACCGCCGCGCCGCTGCCGGCGAGCGGCCGCGCGCGCCGTCGTTCCCGGTCGATGCGTCGCTTCCCGGCAAACAGGACGCCGAACATCACCGCGCTCACCGCCGCCCAGGTAACCGCAATACCGCTATCGAGGCGGCGCCCCCAGGCGGGCAGCGCCATGCCGTTCGATGACTCGTGGCCCAGGGAGACAACAGCGGTCCCTTGCGGCGCGAGGGGAGACGGGGCGTCACTGCCGGAACGGAGCGGGACGAACATCGCGGCTGCCATTCCGAGTACGCTCACGCCGAGCGCGGCGCACCAGAGCCAGCGCGTACCCCATCCCAGGGCACGCAGCAACGGCTCCAGCGCCAGCGCACAGACGGCCGCGCAGAGAGCGATCAGCGTGCCGTATGCCAGGATAACGATCATCTCCTGTCCCTCCGTCTCGTCGCGCGGTCGTCGAGGACCCGGCGCAAACGTTTGATCTCCGCCTCATCGATGCCGCGTTCGCGAACGAGGTTCGCGAGCAGCATCTCGCGGGAGCCGTCGAAGATCTTGTCGAGCACCTGACCCAGCGCGCTCGTACCCGCGGCATCCCGGGCCACCAGCGGGCGGTAGCGATGCGCTTTTCCTTCATCCTCGTGCGCGACGTACCCCTTGGCCTCCAGCGTGCGCAGCACGGTCAGGACGGTCGTGTAGGCGAGGGGATCGGCGAGTACCTCACGCACTTCGGCCACGGTGGAAGGGCCGCGCTGCCAGAGCACGGCCATCACGTCCAGCTCGCGAGCGGTGAAGGAGATGGGGGGCATGGTGGAGGCCAAAGGCCAAAGGCCAAAGGCCAAAGGCCAAAGGCCAAAGGCCAAAGGCTGGTCAAACTGAAACCGCGACCGGCGGACGCAACCCGTGCTACTAGCAGTTTAGTAGAACCTACCGCACGCCTTTTGGCTTGTCAACTAGAGTATTAGTTGATTGAAGCGACGTTTGCGAGCCCGCGTCCACCGGAGTGTCGGCGTCGCAAGATCCGGGTTGGCCCTGCCCCCACGTGACGCTAGATCTCGCTGCACACCGCGAGTGAACCATGCCTGTCTCCGAATCCAACACCACCGACTACCATCGCATCGAGCGCGCAATCCGTTATCTCGATGCGCGTGCTCCGGCACAGCCGAGCCTCGATGACGTGGCGCGACATGTGGGCCTGAGCCCGTTTCATTTCCAGCGGCTGTTCACCCGATGGGCCGGCATCAGCCCCAAACGGTTCTCCCAGCTGCTCGCGCTCGGCTACGCCAAGGGCCTGCTGCGACAGTCGCGCAATCTCCTGGACGCCACCTACGACGCCGGATTGTCGAGTGGCGGCCGGCTTCACGATCTGTTCGTGACGCTCGAGGCGGTGACACCGGGAGAGTATCGCACGAGCGGCAGCGGATTGCGCATCAGCGCCGGCGTTCACGAGACGCCGTTCGGCGAGTGTCTGCTGGCCGTCACCGACCGTGGCATCTGCGGGCTGTCGTTCTTCGAGGATGACCGGTCGGCCGCCATGGCGGAGCTGGCGGAACGCTGGCCCAACGCGACGATCGAGGACCGACCGCGGGCTACCGCACCCGTGGCCCGGCGGATCTTCACTCCCCTGGAGATTCGTGAGCCGGCGGCACTGGTGCCACTCGCCCTTCTGGTGCGCGGCACGAATTTCCAGGTGAAGGTATGGGAGGCCCTGTTGCGCATCCCGGCCGGCACGGTGACGACGTACGAGGACGTGGCGGCGTCGATCGGGTCGCCGCGCGCGGTGCGCGCGGTGGGGACGGCGGTGGGCCGGAACCCGGTGGCGTTCGTGATCCCGTGCCACCGCGTGCTGCGGAACACCGGCGCGTTAGGCGGCTACCACTGGGGACTGGAGCGGAAGCGCGCGATGCTCGCGTGGGAAGGGGCGCAGCGGTTGCGCCCGCTCACGCCGAAGGCGGGCGCGCGAAGGGGCGCCCAGCCGGCGCGGGCGGGGTGACGGTCAGACGACCGCGCGCGAGGGCGTGACCGGCGTCTTGCGACTGGTGCGCCGCGCGGGATCACGGAGCTCGGTGATGATCCGCGCCGCCGTGGCATCGAGAAAGGTCCGATCGGGCATTCGCGAACCGCCGAACGGCAGCGGGATATCGAACCCGTCGTTTGCCTTCCGCGGGATGACGTGGACGTGGTAGTGGAAGACGTTCTGGCCCGCTGCCTCGCCGCTGCTGACCACCACGTTGAGGTCATCGGAATTCCCGACGCGGCGGATGATCGGTCCGAGCTTGAGCGCGACCTCGAACAGGTGCATGGCCAGGGCCGGCGGCACGTCGTTCAGTGACTCGTAATGCTCGCGCGGGACCACCAGGACGTGGCCCGGGTTCACCGGCTGAATGTCCATGAAGGCGATGGCGTCGGAATCCTCGTAGCAAATGGAGACCTCGCCGCCGCCACGGATGATCTCGCAGAAGATGCAGTGCGCTACGCCGTCCGACATGTCGCTCCTCCGGTACGAATTCCTCTCAGTATAGCGCATGTCGGATGCCACCGGATTCGTCGGCAGAGGAGCGCGGCATGCGATTCGAGAGAACGACGCGGCGGACCGGGTCTCCCGGATGCCAGGCGGCTCTCAGGTCCCGATCCTCAGTGCGCGCGCGCGGCGAGAACGCCGCAGGCGCGGTGGCAACGCAACACCATGCCGTACGGGTTGTTAGGAGCGCCGCGCCGGTGCGGCCGGTCTGTCGGACCGGGCAGCGGCGGAATCCCGGATGTCCGGCGGTCGCGCCCGCACTATTTTCCTCCCCATCTGTGCGCGCCCAACTCACGCATCGACACGCATGCCGACAAGACTCAAAGCCCAGCGACCCACCGCCACCGACCTGAGCCGCGACCAGCTGTTGTCCGCGTACCGCACGATGCTCCTGTCGCGCCGCCTGGACGACAAGGAGATCCAGCTCAAGCGACAGAACCGGATCTGGTTTCAGATTTCCGGCGCCGGACACGAGGCCGTGCTGACGGCGGCCGGGATGCTCCTCCGACCGTCGTACGACTGGTTCTTCCCGTATTACCGGGACCGGGCGCTCTGTCTGGAGCTCGGGATGAAGCCGGAAGAGATGCTGTATTCCGCCGTGGGCGCTGCGATCGATCCGAATTCCGGTGGGCGGCAGATGCCGAGCCACTGGGGGCACAAGGCGCTGAACATCGTGTCGTCGTCGTCGCCGACGGGGACGCAGTTCCTGCACGCGGTGGGATGCGCGGAGGGCATCATGCGCGCCCGGCGACTCGGGCTCGACATCGGGGCGCATGAGGACGAGGTCGTCTACGTGTCCGCGGGTGACGGCACCACGAGCGAGGGCGAGTTCTGGGAATCGCTCAATACCGCGTGCAATCTCAAACTCCCGGTGCTGTATCTCGTCGAGGACAACGGGTACGCGATCTCCGTTCCGGTCGAGGTGCAGACCGCGGGGGGCTCGATCTCGAAGCTGGTGGCGGGATTCCCGGGGCTGCTCATCCAGGAGGTCGACGGCTGCGACTTCGTCGCCAGCCACGCGGTGATGGCGGACGCGGTGCAGTACGTGCGGAGCGGACAGGGTCCGGCGCTGGTGCACGCGCACGTGATCCGTCCCTACTCCCATTCGCTGTCCGACGACGAGGTGCTCTATCGGCCGCCGGAGGAGCGGAGTGCCGACGCGGCGCGCGACCCGGTGACGACCTACCCCGCGTGGCTGCTGAAGGAGGGGCACGCATCGGAGGCGGACCTGGAGCGCATCCGCGGCGATGTGGAGGGCGTGGTGCAGGCCGCGACCGACGACGCGTTAGGCAGGGAACAGCCGGAGCCGGCATCGGTGTACGTCGGGGTCTATTCCCCGGACGTCGATCCCACCAGCGAGCAATTCGATACCGAAGACGATCCCCAGTTCTCGGGGAACGAGACGACGATGGTGGACCTGCTGAATTCCTGCATGCGCGACGAGATGCGGCGGGACGGAAGGATCATCGTCTTCGGGCAGGATGTGGCCGACGTGTCGCGCGACCAGTACCTCGGCAAGGTCAAGGGGAAAGGCGGGGTGTTCAAGGTGACGTGGGGCTTGCAGAAGGAATTCGGCGCCGATCGCGTGTACAACTCGCCGCTGGCCGAGGCGAACATCGTCGGGCGCGCGGTCGGCCTCGCGCTGCGTGGGTTCAAGCCGGTGGTGGAGATTCAGTTCTTCGACTACATCTGGCCGGCGTACATGCAGCTCCGCAACGAGCTGGCCACGATGCGCTGGCGATCCAACAATTTCTTCAGCGCGCCGGTGGTCGTGCGGACGACCTACGGCGGCTACATCCGCGGTGCCATCTACCATTCACAGACCGGCGCCTCGCTATTCACCCAGTGCCCCGGACTGCGCGTGATCTGTCCGGCGACGGCGCTCGACGCAAACGGACTCCTGCGGACCGCCATCCGGTGCGACGACCCGGTAATGTTCCTCGAGCACAAGCATCTGTACCGGCAGACCTACAACAAGGCGGCGTATCCCGGACCGAATTTCATGATCCCGTTCGGGAAGGCGAAAGTGGTGCGCGAAGGGACGGATGTGACGCTGGTGACCTACGGCGCCACCGTGCACCGCGCATTCACGGCCGCCAACAAGGTAGCCGACGAGGGCATCTCGGTGGAGGTAATCGATCTGCGATCGCTCTCGCCCTGGGACCGCGAGACGGTGTTTGCTTCCGTCAAGAAGACCAACCGGGTGATCGTGGCGTACGAAGATTCACTGTCGTGGGGATACGGATCGGAGATCGCGAGCCGGATCGCGAACGAGTGCTTCCCCTGGCTCGACGCCCCGGTGCGTCGAATCGGGTCGGCGGACACATTCGTCGGCTACGCGCCCAGGCTGGAGGACGCGATTCTGCCCCAGGTCGACGACTTTCGTGGCGGCGTATCAGGAGATCGTTCGCTTCTAGCACCCGCGTCAGGCAGGGCGGCACTGGCGACCCAATCGACGTCGGCTCAGACACTGGCGACGACGTCCGCGCCGACACTCGCGCCGCAGCCGGAGTCGCTGCCCCTCATTGGTCCAGGCTCACCCTCGTGTTGTCCCACGTCTGCCACAACTGTGTTCCCTCAGCCACGATCCTGCCGGTGTGAGTGCCACTCCGTGACCGGGCAGAGCTGGAAACCGTCACGGTCCGGGGCTTGCTCCAAGACAGCCGCGGGCGACTGTCACCCCGCCCTGGTTGCTCCCTGACGGCGTAAGGCACATGACGATCAGTCACCTCGAAGTACACCGACACCCTCTCTGGCAAAAGGAGTTTGCCGCCGAAACGCAGGTGCCGAAAGCAACCGGCTCAGGCCGGTTGGGACTGGTTCTGGTCCTGCTTGGGACGGCGGTCGTAGCCGCGGCGCTCTTCCTCCTGGTCTCCGTGCGCGCCGCGCTCTGACGATCCGTCAGCCCGGGAGAATGAAGACGCCGGCGTGGTGGACGCCGGCGTCTTCATTTTGTGCGGCCCCCGCGGAGGCTACTCGAAACTCGGCTCGTACGACTGCGCCTCGTGCGGCTGCAGCCGTGCGTCCGACTGGATGAGTCGCACGCAGCTGTTCCAGCGCAGGATGGCATCGTCGTCGCCAACGGGCCGGATCTTTTCCGCTTCCCCGTAGAGCGCCATGGCTTTCTCGATCCATCCATAGGCCAGCTCGCCGGCGCCCGGTACAGCGCGTCGCAGAACGGCCTTCGCCCACCGTTCGCAGACGAGCCCGCTGTAGTACGCCCGCGCATACGGATCCCGCAATTGCTCGGCGGTGTCGCGGGCGCGGCGCTGCTGGTCGGCATGCCCGTGATCGAACTGATCGGTTATGGCGAGAATGAGGGCGACCAACGCCTCGGCGTTCTTCGGATCGACCGCGAGAATATCGAGGCAGATGCTCTCCGCGGCGGACGAATCGTTCAGGAGGCGGTAGCGGTTGGCCTTCTGCAGCGCGGCGGGGACGCCGGCCAGGGTGATGGGTTTGAGCGAGGGGAAGGTCATGGGTCAGAGGCCAAAGGTCAGAGGCAGGTCCGGGCTCCAGGGATGCGTCCTTTCCTGCATTCCTCACCTGCCCGGTCCTGTTGAGCGTCTCCCTTTACCGCGTACCAGCCGAACCAGTTTCACCACGGGATCGTAGAACTCGTCGACCACGCGTTCCTTCAGCGGAATGATCGCGTTGTCGGTGATCGTGATGTTCTCGGGACACACCCGGGTACAGCACTTCGTGATGTTGCAGTAGCCGATGGCCTGTTCCCCCTTCAGGTCGCCGATGCGGTCCTCCGTATCCAGCGGGTGCATCTCGAGGGCCGCCGAGTAGACAAAGTGTCGCGGTCCGATGAAGTCGTCGTGCTGGTGGTGATCGCGGAGGACGTGGCAGACGTCCTGGCAGAGGAAGCATTCGATGCACTTGCGGAATTCCTGCACCCGATCGACGTCCTTCTGGAACATCCGCCAGGTGCCGTCGGGAGCATCGGGGGGCCTGGGGGCGAACTTCCGGATGCGTTTCTTCACCTCGAAGTTCCACGACACGTCGGTCACCAGATCCTTCACGTGCGGAAAGGCGCGCATCGGCTCGATGGTGACGGGCTCGCCCGCGGGAAGCTCGCTCATCCGCGTCATGCACATCAGTTTCGGCATGCCGTTGATCTCGGCGGAGCACGAGCCACACTTCCCGGCCTTGCAGTTCCACCGCACCGCGAGGTCGTTGGCCTGTTCGGCCTGGATCTGATGCACGGCGTCGAGCACGACCATCCCCTCGGTGATTTCGGTGGGGTAATTCGCGAAGGCGCCTTCCCCGTCGGTGCCGCGCCAGATGCGAAATGTGGTCGTGGGCATCACTGCTCCTCTTCGATCACTTTCTTCAACTCGTCAGGCATGGCGCGGATGGGCACGCGCTCGAGCTCCATGGCGCCGCCGGGCGTCCGGCGGACGATGATGTTGAACACCCCGTAGCTCGGATCCTTCGCGGGATGGTCCTCTCGGAAGTGTCCGCCGCGGCTTTCCTTGCGCGCCAGGGCGGAGCGGGTAATCGCCTCGGAGACGGTGAACAGGTTGGCGAGGTCGAGGGCGGTGTGCCAGCCGGGGTTGTACTCCCGGTTGCCCGGCACTCCGGCGGCCTCGGCACGGCGCCGCAGTGCGGCGAGGCCGTCGAGCGCCCGGCGCATCTCCTCCTCGCGCCGCACGATGCCGACCAGATCCTGCATCATGACCTGGAGATCGTGCTGGATGGCGAACGGCGATTCGCCGCCGGAACGCTCGAACGGAGCGAGGGATGCCGCGGCAACCTGCTCCGCCGCGTGCTGGTCGACCCTGGTGGTTCCGTGCTCACTCGCGAATTCCGCCGCGTAGTCGCCGGCCCGCTTGCCGAAGACGAGCAGATCGGACAGGGAGTTGCCGCCGAGCCGGTTGGCGCCGTGGAGGCCGGCGGCGCACTCGCCGCAGGCGAACAGGCCCGGCACGGTGGACATCTGGGTGTCGCCATCGACGCTCACGCCGCCCATCACGTAGTGGGTGGTAGGTCCGATCTCCATGGGCGTGGTGGTGATATCGATGTCGGCCAGCTGCTTGAACTGATGGTACATGCTGGGCAGCTTCTTCCGGATATGCTCGGCGGCGTTAGGCAGTCTTTCCCGGATCCAGGCAATGTCGAGAAACACGCCGCCGTGGGGACTCCCCCGCCCTTCCCGGACCTCGCGCAGGATGCACCGGGCCACGTGGTCGCGGGTGAGCAGCTCCGGCGGACGGCGGGCGGCGCGGTCGCCCTGGGTGTAGCGCCACCCCTCCTCTTCATTGTCCGCCGTCTGCGCGCGATAGAGCTCGGGAACGTCGTCGAACATGAACCGGCGACCCTGGCTGTTGCGCAGCACGCCGCCCTCGCCGCGCACCGCTTCCGTCACCAGGATTCCCCGCACGCTCGGCGGCCAGATCATCCCGGTGGGATGGAACTGCACGAATTCCATGTCCTTCAGGTCGGCGCCGGCGTGATACGCGAGGGAGTGACCGTCCCCCGTGTACTCCCAGCTGTTGCTGGTGATCCGGTATGCGCGGCCGATGCCGCCGGTCGCGAGCACCACGGCGGCCGCACGAAAGAGGCGAAACCGGCCGCGCTCGCGCTCGTATCCGAACGCGCCGGCCACCCGATCGCCGTCCTTCAGGAGCGACACGATGGTGCACTCCATATGGACGTCGATGCCCTGATGGATGACGTGATCCTGCAGCGTGCGGATCATCTCCAGACCCGTCCGGTCACCGACGTGCGCCAGCCGCGGATACTTGTGGCCGCCGAAATTCCGCTGGAGGATGCGGCCGTCCGGGGTGCGATCGAACAGAGCGCCCCACGCTTCCAGCTCGCGCACGCGCTCGGGTGCTTCCCTGGCGTGGAGCTCGGCCATGCGCCAGTTGTTGACGTACTGCCCGCCGCGCATGGTGTCGGCGAAGTGCACGCGCCAGCTGTCGCGATCGTCGACGTTGGCGAGCGCGGCCGCCGCTCCGCCCTCGGCCATGACCGTGTGGGCCTTGCCCAGGAGCGATTTCGACACCAGCCCGACCCGCGCACCGTGCGAGGCCGCGGCGATGGCGGCACGCAGTCCCGCTCCCCCCGCCCCGATCACCAGCACATCGTGTTCGACCGACTCGAAGTCGGGCATCAGAGCAGTCTCAGGTCGCTCAGGACACCCATGGCGCAGAGTCGGATGTAGAGATCGGTGAGCGCCACCGAGAACAGGCTCACCCAGGCCCATTTCATGTGGGCGCGATTGAACACGCTGGAGATGGCATAAAGCAGCCACCGCGGTCGCGACAGGGAGACCTCATCGACAATGCCACCCACGATGTGGCGGGTGGCGTGGCATCCGAACGTGTAGCCGGCCAGCAGGATCACGTTGACGAACATGATGATCGTGCCGAGTCCGATGCCGAAGTGCCCGGCACCGGTAACCGGATCGGTGAACCAGAAGGCGTGGGCCGCGTCGAAGGTGAGGATGACGAGGAAGATCGCGGAGAGCAGCAGGCCGTATCGATGGAAATTCTGCAGCACGAGCGGAAAGGTCCGCTCCCCGCGGTAGTGTTTTCGCGGCTCGCCCACGGCGCACGCGGGAGGATCCTGCCAGAACGCTTTGTAGTAGCTGCCGCGGTAGTAGTAGCAGCTGAAGCGGAAGAGGGCGGGCACGGGAAGGATGATCAGCGCCGGAGAAAACGGGAGCCACGTGGGCCATCCGCCCGGCCTTGGCCCGAACCACGCATGGGGCGAGCTGCCGAACAGCTCGGGTGAATAGAACGGGGAGAGGTACGGTCCGAAGGTGTAGTCCGCGTTCTGAAACGCTGCCCAGGTGGCGTAGATGAGGAACGCGGTGAGGATGATCTGGGGCGGGATGTTGGGCGCCCACCAGGCGTCGCGGCGCAGCGTTTCGCCGAAACCGCGGCGCTCGAGTACGGGAAGAGATCGTGAGGACATCAGGCCGAAGGGCGGAAGGCGGAGGTCGGGACGGTCTCCGCCCGCGTATTCAACGGCCCGGTGCGCGTCGTGTCAATTCGACTCGCGAGGCTGCTTCGGCCGCTCGTAGATGATCCTGCCGCCCACCACCGTCATGACCACATGGGCGTTCCGAATCTCCACCGATGGGATACGCGTGAGGTCGCGGTCGATCATGACCAGATCGGCGAGCTTGCCGGGCGCCAGGACGCCCTTCCCGGCTTCCTCGAAGGATGCGAAGGCACCTCCAGCGGTGTACGCGCGGAGCGCGTCCTCGACCGTGATCTTCTGCTCCGGAATCCATCCATCGGGGTGCGCGTCGTCGAGGGTGCGGCGGGTGACTGCGGCGTAGATGCCGTCCAGCGGCGTGGGCGGCGCCACGAACCAGTCGCTGCCGAACGCGAGCGTGGCGCCACGATCGAGCAGGGTGCGGAAGGCGTAGGTCCCCTTCGCCCGCTCGGGACCGATGACCTTCTCGGCCCACCGTCCGTCGTCGATGGCGTGGTAGGGTTGCATGCTCGCCACCACGCCCAACGCGGCGAAGCGCGGAAAATCGGCCGGGGCGATGTGCTGGGCGTGCTCGATGCGGAAGCGGCGGTCGCGGGGACCGTCCTCGCGCTCGACGCGCTGGTAGATGTCGAGCTGCGTGGCGATGGCGCGGTCCCCGATGGCGTGGACGATGACGTGGAGACCGGCCTTGTCGGCCCCGGATGTCCACTGGTAGAGGTCGCCGGGCGTATTCACGAACAACCCGCGTGTCCGTGGGCGCATCGGTGAACGGGTCGAACATGGCCGCGGTATGCGAGCCTAACGATCCGTCGACGAAGCCTTTCAGGGCGCCGATGCGCAGCCACTCGTCGCCGCGCCCGCGGGCGGCGACGGTGTCGCGGAGCCGCGCCCAGGTCGCGAGGGGAACCGCCGCATAGATCCGCGTGCGCAACCGGCCGGCGGCATGGGCGCGCTCGAACACCGCCAGATCGTGCCAGCTGCCCATGTGGTGCACCGACGTCACCCCCTGCGCCGCCACGTACGCCATCGCCGCATCGAGGGCGCGGTCCTCCAGTGACGCGGGCGGCGCAGGCACCACGCGCTCCACCAGGTTCTGCGCGTTGTCCTTGAGAATGCCGGTGGGCTCGCCGGTCGGGTCGCGCACGATCGTGCCGCCCGCGATATCGGCGGTGGCGCGCGTGACTGCCTGCCGCGCGCAGCGCGGCGGAATTGGCGAGCGCCATGTGGCCATCAAGGCGATTCACCCAGACCGGATTGTCGGGGGTCACCGTGTCGATCCACGAGCGCTCGGGAAGCTCCCCGCCCCAGCGCTGATGATCCCAGTCGCCGCCGGTGATCCAGGCGCCCTTCGGAACCGTGGCGGCGAATTCCCGGATGCGTCGAACGAACTCCTCGGGCGTGCCGGCGTCGCGCAGCTGCACCGACGAGAGCCGGAATCCGCCCTCGAGGAAGTGGACGTGGGAGTCGATGAACCCGGGGGCCACGAACTGGCCGCCGGCATCTATCGTTCGCGCCTGACCGGCGAGCTTCCGGATCTCGGCCGAGGAGCCCACGGCGGCGATGCGGTCGCCGGCGATGGCGACGGCCGTCGGCCCACGGCCGGCGCGGGATCGCCGGTCCAGACGCGGGCGTTCACCACGGCCAGGGTGATGCTGGGCGATTGGGCCGCAGTCACGGCTGGGTTCCAGGCGATGAGGGCGAGAACGGCGAAGACCGCGCGGCGGCGCATGTTCTGAGGGAGGGAGGCGGAACGCGCCTGACGATGGAGGACCTGCGACTCAATCCGGCCGGGCCGCGCGCGGACGGTTACGAGCGCCGCTCCATCGCGTCGCGGATGTCGAGCAGGATCTCGAAGTACAGCTGCTCGCGTCGATAGGCGAAATCGAGGCTGGCCATCTGCGCGTCGTCACTGGACACCTTGGCGCGCTCGAAGGCTTCGCGATACATCTCATCCAGATTGCCGAGAATCTTTTCCCGTGTCCGTGGCATGCGAGTTCTCTCTATGGCGCGAGCGGTGAGGCGGGGCGGTTCGTCGTCGGCCACGGGGCGGTCCTTGTCGAGGGCATCAAGAAGGTAGCGCTTGGCGGCCCCCATCATCAGACGGCGCGAACTCAACGGATTCTCCATGACACGAGGCGAGATCTTCGCGCGCGACGAATACCGGTGTGTGTACTGTGGCCGGGTCCTGCCGCCCGAGGAGCTGTCGGTTGACCATGTTCAGCCGCGCTCCCGCGGTGGCGACCGATCGGGTGGCAACTTAGTGACGGCCTGTAGAGCCTGCAATCTAAGGAAGGGGCGGCGGCGCGTTGCGCAGTTCCTGGCGGACGAGCCGGCGAGTCTGGCCAATTTCCGCCGCTATGCCACCCACGTCTGGAAGCGGCATCTCCGGGCCCTGATGGACGAGGTCGGGAAACACTGAAGCGATCAGCCTTCTGCTGTCAGCGATCAGCCTTCTGCCAACGGCCGCGACCGTCGTCCGGGAATTCGAGTCTGACCCCAATTTCCGATAGCCAGGCGCCCGTTCAAGCCCCGATCCGCCCCAGCAGCCGCAGCAACCCGTCCAGAATCGTCAGCGGATGGGGTGGGCACCCCGGGATCCACAAGTCCACGGGGATGGTCTCGGGCACGCCGCCCGCCACCTCCGGACTCTCCCGGAATGGGCCGCCGCTGGCCGCGCATGCGCCGACGGCGATGACCAGGCGCGGATCCGGCACCGCCTGGTAGGTTCGCTCCAGCGCATCCCGCATGTTGATGTTCACCGCGCCGGTGATCACGATGCCGTCGGCGTGCCGGGGGGAGGCCACGAATTGCACACCGAAACGAGCCATGTCGAACACCACGTTCCCCAGCGCGGTGAGTTCCCCCTCGCACCCGTTGCAGCTCCCCGCCACCACCGACCGCAGGCGGAGCGATCGGCCGAGCAGCGACTGCATGCGCCGGTCGAGGGCTGATGCCAGTGCTAGTTCGCCATCCGGCGTGACGAGGCCGTCGCGCGTCCGGCTGGCCATGCGATAGTCGCCGCTGAACCGGATTCCGCACGTTTCGCTTCCGATGGCCTCCTCGGGTGAGAAGAGGCAAGCCCCGAGGTCGAGCATCGCGCGCCCGCTGCCGTCATTCCGAACGAGCTCCGACGGGACGACGTCGCCGCCCGCGGGACAGGGCGGACCATCACAGCCCTTGCACTCGAGCACGGGACGACCCCGGTAGCGCGCGGGAAGCGATGGCTTGCCATCGGGAAACGCAATGGTGCGTGTCCCCTGGGCCAACCGCAGGCGCAGCGCGTCAAGCATTCAGCGTTCGCTCACAGATCGTGTCCGGCATACGACAGGTTGAAGCTCTTGTTGCACAGGGGAAAGTCCGAGATTTCGTTTCCCGGCATGGCCAGGGCGAGCGCGCTCCAGTTGTGGAACGAGGGGTCGATCACCTTGTGCCTGCGCACGCGACCGTGGGAGTCGGTGAGCACGACATGGACCACCTCGCCCCGCCAGCTCTCCTCGAGCGCCACCGCCATCTCATCCGGACCGAGCGGACCGCACGGGACGCGCACGTCGCCGCGCGGCAGCGATGCCACCTGCTCGCGGACGAATTCGAGCGACCGCCGAATCTCGAGGCGCCGTACCAGAGCGCGAGACAACACGTCGCCACCCCAGGCGCCGGCGACGGGAATCTGCGCGAACCGAAAGACCCCGTAGGGATGATCGTGGCGGGCGTCCCGCGGTACGTCGCAGGCACGCGCCACCGGACCAACGAAGCCGTGCCGGCGGCAGAGGTCTGGTGTCACCGCGCCCACTCCTTCCAGGCGTGACTGCACCGATGACGCATTGAAGAACAGTTCGGCCACGGGTTCGACTTCGGCTTCCAGGCGGCGCACCCGCCCATCGATTTCCTCGACCATCTCGTCGGTCAGGTCGAAGGCCGCCCCACCCGGCCTGACGAGCCCCCGGCCATAGCGGTTGCCCGAGATGGTCAGGAGGAGATTGAGGCAATCGCCGCGGAGACGCCCGAAATACGCCGCCGCGGGCTGGTACGCCACGTCGCTGGCGAGGGCGCCAAGGTCGCCGAGATGATTGGCGACGCGTTCGAGTTCCAGTGCGACGCCCCGGATGCTCTGCGCGCGAGGGCTCTTGTGACTCCGGGCCAGGGCTTCCAGCGCACCGCAGCACGCACTGGAGTGTGCGATGACCATGTCTCCGGCGATCGACTCGGCCACCAGGATGGCCTTCTCACGCGGGAGCCTCTCGAGGAGCGGCTCCACCCCACGGTGCTGATATCCGAGGACGATCTCCAGGTGCAGTACCTGCTCGCCGTGCGCCTGGAAGCGGAAGTGGCCCGGCTCGATGACGCCGGCATGTACCGGTCCCACGGCCACTTCATGCACCTCTTCGCCGGTCAGCTCGAAGAAAGGGTAGTCGTCACGAGAGTGTGCGCCGACCGGCCATGACGGCGGAGCGTGGTCCGCCGGATGCCGTCGCACCGGCTTCATGGCGGGATGTCCGCCGGGCGTGACACCACACTGCTCGGCGAGCTCCCGCTCGAAGAGCGACGCTTGTGGACAGTCGGGCGTGAGCGCGGGGTATCGATCGCCGACCACGGTGCCGAGAACGCCGAGCTGATTGCGCTCGTCGTCGGCCAGGACGGCGATGAGTCGCAGCCGTGCCGGATCTTCCGGAAGTCCGAACAGGGCGACGATTCGCGCGCCGTCTGCCACGGCATCGCTGACGATGGTGCGGAAGCGCTCCACGGGCGGCGCCGGTACGTCACTCAGCCGCACCGTGCGCCGGTTGCCGATCGGGTGGAGCGCCGCGTCGCTCACGGTGCCAGGCCGCCTAACGCTGTAGCGGCCCGCGAAAGGGCATGCGCCAGCGGCGGCGGAACGTACACGCCGAGCATGAGCACCAGACCACCCAGCACCAGGGGTGCAAGCCACAGGCCCCGGTCATTCGCGCGGCGCGGCGCGGCGTCGGGCTGCCCAAGGACCATCCCGAGCATCATCCCCCCGATTCCGACGAAGCTGATGGCCAGAAGCGCGATCGTCACCATTCCGATCCATGGATGCGGACCGCCGAAGGCGGCACCGAGAATCGTGAACTCGCTCAGGAACAGACCGAACGGAGGCGAGCCGGTGAGCGCGAACAGCGCCACCACGAGCAGGGCGCCGGTGGCGGGCAACGTTCGCAGGAGTCCGCGAACGTCGCTCGCGCTGGACGTGCCGGTGACGAGCACCACATTGCCGACGGCCAGAAAGGCCAGGCCCTTCACGAGGCCGTTGTTGACCGAATGAAGCAATGCGCCATAGGTGCCCACGCCGCCCAGTCCGAGTCCGAGCACGAGGAGTCCCATGTGCTCCACGCTCGAATAGGCGAGCAGGCGCTTGGCATCACCCTGTCCGACAATGAACGCCGCGGCGATGAGCAGCGAAACCAGCCCGAACACGATCAGCACCGGGCGTACGAAGGGGCCGAGCCCGGCGGCGAAGCAGATGGCGCACGCCCGAGCAAGGCCGAGGAACGCGCATGTCGTGAGCGCGCCGGCCATCAGGCCGCCCACCAGGCTCGGCGCCTCGCCGTACGTGTCGGGCTTCCACGCGTGCATGGGGGCAAGACCCATCTTGGTCCCGAAACCGATCGCGATGAAAACGAAGGCCATGCGCAGCCACGCGGCGTCGAGCAGGCTGGCATGGGCAATCATGTCATCGAGAATGAGTGGGCGTCCTGCGGCCGCGCCGGAGGACTGCGCGGTGGCCATCAGGAACACACCGAGCAGGGCAAACGCGATGCCCACCGACGAGAGTACGAGGTACTTCCATACGGCCTCCAGCGAGCGGCGGTCGTGCCGGTCGAAGATCAGCGGCGCTACTGCCAGGGTGGTCGCTTCGAGTCCGATCCAGAGAAGGGCCAGGTGATGGCTCAGCGCGACCAGTGAGCACGCCGCCAGGAAGGTGAGCATGCAACTCGCGAACGCGCGCCCACCCGGGGCGACGGCGCGGCGCAGGAACCCGATCGAGTAGTGCGCGACAGCCAGGAAGAGCAGGCTCACCACGGTAATCACGATCCGGCCCAGGGGATCGGCAGCGAGCCAGCCGTTCAGCGCGCTGTCCTCGGTGCGAAACCAGAGTGCCCCGGTCAGGAGCGCATGGAGGCCGCTGACGCTGAACAACAGGATCGCGCTGCGCGCGAGGCTGCGAATCCGGTACGCCGCGACCGCCGCCGCGGCTGGGAGCAGGATGAGAAGGACGAGGATCACTCGCGAAGATCCGTCAACCGCGCGGCCGAGATGGAATCGAATTCGCGGTTGATGTGAAAGACCACGATGCCCATGATGAACACGGCCACGAAGACGTCGAGCAGAACGCCGATCTCCACGAGGAACGGGACGCGCTGCGCCTGGGTGAGTCCGAACAGGTAGATGCCGTTCTCCAGCATCAGATAGCCAACGACCTGCATCAGCGCCTTGATGCGGGTAATGAGAATCACCAGGCCCGTCATCAGCGTGAACAGCGCGACCGGAATGAGCAGCGGCGATTCCGCGGCGCGCACCGGGAGCATCCCCGAGACGACGAACGCCACCGCGAGGGCGCCGAGTCCGAGCAGCACCGAGCCGGAGTAGCCGATGAGCGGTTCGACCTCACGGCGCACGGCTGCTTCGCGGATCGCGTAGCGCAGCGACGCGGGGAGCACGACCGCCTTGATGACTACGGTCCCGGCGCCGAGTGCGATGGTGTGCAGCGAATACGACGCGTGCAGCGCGAGTGGCAACACGCCCAGCAACAGGCCCTGGAACGCCACCGCGCGGATGCAGGCCGTGAGCCGCGACATGCCAAGCGCCGCGAAATCCGTGAGCACTACCAGGAAGAGGATGAGCTGCGTGAGCGAGTCCATGGAACCGGCGGCTACTGGAGGACCAGGATCAAGCCGAAGAACGCCAGCGCCGCGCCGCCGGCGATGTACAGCGGGACTTTCGGCAGGCGGAGACGGGCCGTGGACCCTTCCACGACGCCAATGGCGATACCCGCCATCAGCAGTCCGCCCAGAAGTTCGAGCGATGCGAGCCACGACGGGACGGTCGTCCGTCGTACGACGAGGTCCACCAGCAACGCGGCGAACACGCCGAGCTTGAGGGCGCCGGAGTACAGGATCAGCGCCAGATCGGGGCCGCTGTGATCGAGCACCATGACTTCATGGATCATGGTCAGCTCGAGGTGGGTCGCGGGGTCGTCCACGGGCACACGCGCGCATTCCGAGAGCATCAGCACGAAAATGCTGCCGGCGAGCAGCAGGACGGTTGGCGCAACGAGCCGCGGCTGGCTCCAGAGCTGAGCGCCGAGCATGCCGGTCAACGACAGACGATGCGTCGTCACCACCAGGGCCGCCAGCGAGATGAAGAGTCCCGGCTCGACCAGACTCGCGAGCGTCACTTCCCGACTCGCACCCATGCCTCCGAAGCTGGACCCCGTGTCGAACGCCCCCAGGACCAGGAGCAGGCGCCCCAGCGCCAGCAGGTACACAAAGGCGACCGCGTCTCCCGAGAAACCGATGAGCGACCGCCGGCCATCGAGCGGGACGAGCGCGGCGGCGAGCACCGTGGTCACCGCGAGTACCACCGGCACGAGTCGGAAGATCATCGTGGCCGTGGCGCTATAGACCGTGCCGCGTCGCAGCAGCTTCCACAGATCCGCGTACAGTTGCCACACGGGTGCGCCACGACGGCCGGTGAGCAGCGCGTTCGTCCTCGTCGCCACGCCGGGGATGAGGGGCGCAGTGAGGAGCAGGACAACCCACGCCACCAACGCCGACACGAGCGCCGGCCGCGTTGCCAGGTCCGCATTCATGGGCGCGATGCGAGGGCGAGGTAACCGAGGAGCGCGAGCAGAGCCGTCATGACGTAGATGAGGTACGCGTACAGCCGCCCCTGCTGCAGAGGGCGCAGGCGCAGGGCCGCTCGACGGACACGTGCCCAGACGGGCGCGGCCAGGCGATCGAGCACCAGATCGTACGGATGCGTCGCGAACGAGGTGGGTGATCGCGAGGTCTGCACTCCGCTCAGGCGTCCGAACGCGGTGAGCAGAGGCGCCGCGAACGACGAGGCGGTGTACTGCATGCGCGGGGAGACACGAGTGTATCCGCAGCTCCATGTCACGCCGGTCCGCCGCGGTGCGCGCGCCTGCAATAGCCCACGGCCGACCCAGACCACAAGAATGAGTGCGAGCATCGCGACGGCCAGCGTGCCGATCACGCGCGCATCCACGAGCAGCGCACGGGCGTCTCCCAGATCCACGGCCGACGCGTGCGCGGCGATCGCTCCGGCGCGCAGTGAAGGTGCCACTCCGAGAGGCGCGGCTACACCGAGCACGACGCAAAGGCCGGCGAGCACGTACATGGGAGCGACGAGCGGGCGGAGCGGCACCTCGCTCACGTCTCGCGCGTGTGCGCTTCGGGGTGTACCCAGAAAGACCACCCCGATGACCTTGGCGAAACACGCGAGGGCCAGCGCGCCGATCAAGGCCAGGGCCGGCACGCCGAGTACGGCGAGACGAAGCACCTCGGCCGACTGGGACGCGCGCAACAGGGCCTGGTACACGAGCCATTCGCTCACGAAACCGTTGAGGGGCGGCAATCCGATGATGGCCACCGCACCGATGACAAAGGCGATCGTGGTGTACGGCAGCGCCCGCGCGAGTCCGCCGAGCTGCTCCAGTTCCCTGGTCGCGGTCGCCCGATACACCGAGCCCCCTGCCAGGAAGAGGACGCTCTTGAAGAGCGCATGGTTGATGGTGTGCAGCACGGCGCCGGCGTAGCCGATGGTCGCCACGACCGGGTGCCCGTAGTGCGTGCCTAACGCACCGACGGCGGTTCCCATCAGGATGATGCCGATGTTCTCGACGCTGTGGTACGCCAGCAGGCGTTTGAGGTCGTGCTGCGCCAGGGCCCACAGCACACCCAGCACACCAGAGGCGGCGCCCACCAGCAGCAAGCCCCATCCCCACCAGGCGGGTGCGCCACCCAGCATCGCGAGCACCCGCAGCAGACCATAGATCCCGGCCTTGATCACAACCCCGGAAAGGATTGCGGACACGTGTGTGGGCGCGGCGGCGTGGGCGGGCGGAAGCCAGAAATGCAGTGGGACGAGGCCGGCCTTCACGCCGAACCCGACAGCGGCCAGCGTCAGCACGAACCCGCCGCCCGCCAGCCGAGGCGCGACGACCGCGAGCGACGAGAACGACCAGTCCGCGGCGTGGGCTCCCATCGCCCAGGTCGCAAACATCGCCAAGAGCGCCAGGGTCCCGGCATGCGTGGCAACGAGGTACACCAGACCGGCACGCCGCACCTCGGGTTTCTCATCCTCGAAGACGATGAGGAAGTACGAACCGACCGCCATGATCTCCCATGCCGAGAGGAACGGCACGACGGCGCGCGCGACGACGACCAGAGCGAGGGCGACAAGGAGAACGGCGTACGTCGCGTGCGAAAACCAGATCGGGCGCTGCCCGCGGTACGCCGCGAGATACACGACGCCGAAGCGCAGCGTGATGGCGCCCACGACAAGGACGACCAGGAGGAACACCGCCGAGAGCGCATCGATGCCGAATACCCAGTCGCCCCCGGGCACAGACGCGTGCAGCACGAACTGGGGATGGGTGCCCTGCACCAGCACCGACACGGCTTGGGCGCCCGACAGGACGCACCCGGTGATGACCAGCACCTGAAAGAGCGCGTCTGCTCCATCCCATTCCCGGAGGATCGTGGCGACGATGGCGCCGGCGATGATCAGGCCCAGTCCGGCGAAGAACAGCGCCATTACGTGCTGGTCCGAGCGCCGGGGGAGGCGCCCAGCGAGAACGATCCCGTGGTGTGCGTAGCCTCGACCATCTCGATGCGTCCGAGAATCTCGTCCGCCGTCAGGCGATCGCGGAGCATGTGTCGCAGCATCTGGTCACGCAGCAGGAAGCCAAGCTGACCAAGGATGCGCAGGTGCATGGGAACGGTGGGACTGACCACGATGAAGAGCGCATGTACCGGCTGGCCGTCGATCGCGTCGAACTCCACCGCGTGACGCAGAAGACACAGCGCGACGAACGGCCGCTCTACGTGAAGAACGATCGGATTCCGCACGTGCGGAATCGCGATCCCATCGCCGATGCCGGTGGAGCCCATCGCTTCGCGTGCTTCGAGGACACTCAGCAGCGCGTCGCGGTTCTGCTCCGGTGGAAGGGCCAGGCGGGCGACGATCTCCCGGAGGAGCGCCGGCTTGTCAGGGGCTTCCACGTCGTGAAACACGCCGCCGGCGCGCAGCAATTCCGAGATGGGTGGCACCGGATCGGGAGCGCGCCGTGCGTGCTCCATGAGGCGGCGAGACACATGGACGCCGTGTTCCACAGCCCATTCCCACAGCTCCACGGCATTCAGGTAGAGCCGCTCATTCATCGTGTGAACGGGAAGATCCCGTTCAGTGATCCATCGGCGGAGCGAGCTCTCGCTCACGTCCAGGTATTTTGCCGCCTCGCGCAGCGTGAGTTGCATGGCCGCCCAAACTTAACAGCTATCGCGAGCGGCTTGGCGGTGGAGAGACTGCCGGGTCCTGGTGGAGGCGATGGAACACCGCCTCCTCGACGACCCGCCCTCCCTTCAGATGCTCCATCACGATCCGCTCCAGCAGCGACGGCGTGACGGCGGCGTACCAGACGCCTTCCGGGTAGACGACCACGATCGGGCCTCCGGCGCAGACGCCGAGGCACGGGGTCTCGCCGCGTTTGACGCGGCGCGGGCCGAAGAGGAGGTCTTCGCGCTCGAGCAGTGCCGCGAGGTGCGCGTACAGCACGCGCCCCTCCCGGTTGGGCGAGCAGAATTGGCCCGTGCACACCAGCACGTGGTGCGCGTAGGGCTCCATGAAGGGGCGGCGATCGTCGAGCGTAGGAGGTGGGAAGGAGGTCATAGGCCAGAGGTCATAGGCCAGAGGTCATAGGCTATAGGCCATACCACCACGCATCATCGCACGCCCCACCGCACTAATTCCAGTGCGAGCGGCACCAGGAGCGTCTTCTTCGGCGTCTCGGCGCGCACGACGTGCGCTTCCGCGTTGAGCACGGCGGGCGCGATGGATGGGCTCTCGATCGCATCGCGCAGGCGATGTATCGGCCGCAACAACACAACCGAAGCCGCAATGCCGCGCCGCCTGCGCTCTCGCCGTCGTCTCACTTCGACGCGAGCGACGCCATGCCGCACACTGCGCCTACTGTCCGGTTCGCTCCTCTCTCCCGACGCCGGAAATACCCGATTAATGTTATCGGATATTCGCTTGTTTCAAGGAGACCACATGACTGCTGCATCCACGACGCCGATCACCAGCCCTGCCATTCTCGACAAGGGCTATGCCCATCCCGAATACCTCGTCACCACCGACTGGCTCGCGGCCCACCTGAACGACAGCAACGTACGCGTGATCGAGAGTGACGAAGACGTTCTGCTCTACGACATGGGACACATCCCGAATGCGCAGAAGGTCGATTGGCACCAGGACCTGAATGATCCGGTCATCCGCGACTACGTGGACCGCGCGACGTTCCAGGACCTGCTGCGACGAAAAGGGATCGACGCCTCCACGCTGGTGGTGTTCTACGGCGACAAGAACAACTGGTGGGCTTGTTACGCCTTCTGGGTCTTCCAGTTGTTCGGGTTCGCAAACGCCAAGGTGCTCGATGGCGGCCGCACCAAGTGGGAGCTGGAGCAGCGGCCGATGTCGACCGAGGTCCCCACGTTCGCCCCGACACGGTATGTGGCTCCGGAGCGATCCGACGCGCGCATACGTGCCTTCTTCGCTCAGGTGCGTGAGCACGCGGATGCGAAGCGGCCGCTGGTGGACGTGCGGTCGCCGCAGGAGTATTCGGGTGAGCGGACGCACATGCCTGACTATCCGCAGGAGGGAACGCTGCGCGGCGGACATATTCCTGGCGCGAAGAGCATTCCGTGGGGGCGTGCCGTGAACCAGGACGGAACGTTCAAGACCGCCGACGAGCTGCGTGCGATCTACGAACAGGAGCAGGGGCTGCGACCTGACGATGACGTCGTGGCGTACTGCCGCATCGGTGAGCGGTCGTCGCATACCTGGTTCGTGCTGACGTATCTCCTCGGCTACGGGCAGGTGCGGAACTACGACGGGAGCTGGACCGAGTGGGGGAATGCGGTGCGCTCTCCCATCCGGAAGGGGGAGAAGCCGTAGCGGGGGAGTCCGGGGGACCGGAGGCCGGGGCGCGGAGTCCAGTTGATTGCTCGTCGCTGCCCGCTGAGAGCTGGTAGCGGTGACCGTGTCCCTGACCGGCTTTCACGATGGAGATGGCCTGACGCGTTTGCTGAGAGCTGGTAGCTGTTTGCTGATAGCTGCTTGCTGATAGCTGGTTGATTCCCTTCCCCTCACCGAATCCCATCGCCCATGAGCGTCACACGAGAGTACATCGCCACCGGGAAGAAGCGCGTCAATCACGTTCATGCGCGCTGGATCGGTGACGAGGTGTTCGAGGCGGGGCACCCGGAGCGTCCATGGATTCGTATCGATGGGTCCGGGAAGTCGGGTCCCGGCCCCGTCGAGACGCTGCTCTGCGCGCTGGCGACCTGTTCCGCAATTGACGTGGTTTCCATTCTCGAGAAACGCCGGACGCCGGCGGCGTCGCTCGACATCGATGTGCATGCCGACCGCGCCGGCGCCATCCCGGCACGGGTGACTGGTGTACGTCTCGACTTCCAGGTGACCGGCGAGGCGATCGAGCGAGAGCACGCCGAGCGCGCGATCGAGCTGGCGGTGAACAAGTACTGCTCGGTGCGCGACTCGCTCGATCCGGCGATTCCGATCGAGTGGAGCCTGGAGTTGAACGGAGAGCGAGGCGACGTCACGGAATCCGTGCGAGCGACCGATTCAGACGGCGCGTGACGCGGGCCCGTGCCAGCCCGGACCCATCATCGCCACCGTAGCGGGAGCGTACGTCGCCACCAAGGCGGACGGTCCGGCTCACTCGTCGCCTCGTATCTGGCGAGGGCGGTGGGCGGCATCGTTCACGACCTCCTCGCAAAGACGGCCGTCTGGCCACCCCGGGTGAACGAGATCACGTCGTACGGCTGGTGACCGATATCCATTCCCGGAGCGCTCTGCGGCATCCCCGGCACAGCGAGTCCGAGGAACGCGGGACGCTCACGCAACATCCGCGACACCAGATCGGGCGGCACGTGCCCCTCGAACACGAATCCTTCCGCCTCGGCCGTGTGACAGGCGTACAGACGCTCCGGCACGCCGCGCGTGCGCTTGATTGGCGTCACGTCGTCCATGCTCACCTCATCGACGTTGAATCCCGCCTTGCGCATGTCGCCGATCCAGTTGCCGCAGCAGCTGCACAGCGGGCTCCGGTACACGGTGACCTGGCCTGCGCGGCGCGCTGTTGCAGTCGCCGGCCAGAACCGCCTTCCGGCCAGCAGCACGGCCGCTCCGCCTGCGGCGGCGCCGAACCAGGCGCGCCTCGACATCAGTACGCGGCCGGATCGTCGATCGCCCTGGTGGACGGCTGGCGTGGTCTTCGATTTCCGGCGCTTCATGGCTCCTCCTTGTATTCGTGCCCCGGCGACCGCGGGGTCGGCGGAATGTTCGATGCACCAGCGAAGGCGAGGGCGGCGCCCAGCGCAGGGGCGCGCTCTGCGGCACGTCGCTGCGCCACCCGCACCTCGCGTTCCTTCCAGAACGCGTAGATCGCCGGGATCACCACCAGCGTCAGGATCGTGCTGCTGATCATGCCGCCCACCATCGGCGCAGCGATGCGCTTCATGACGCTCGCGCCCGCGCCCGTTCCCCAGAGAATGGGGAGGAGGCCGGCCATGATCGCGGCCGTCGTCATCATTCGCGGGCGCACGCGTTCCACGGCTCCCTCGATCACCGCGTCGTACAGATCCGCCAGGGTGGGACGGCCGGCCCGTGACGTCCTGGCCCGCCACGCCAGATCGAGAAAGATCAGCATCACGACGCCCGTTTCCGCCGCCACGCCCGCCAGCGCGATGAAGCCGATCGCCACCGCCACCGACCAGTTGTAGTGCAACGCCCAGAGGAACCAGATGCCGCCAACCAGCGCGAACGGAAGCGAAAGCATGACGATGGCCGTTTCCGCCACACTCCTGAAGTTGAAGTAGAGCAGCAGGAACACGATGGCCAGCGTGGCGGGCACCACCAGTTTCATCCGTTCGCGTGCTCGCTGCATGTACTCGTACTGCCCGCTCCAGGTGAGCGTGTATCCTTGCGGCAGCACCACCATGTCCTCCACGTGCTGCCTGCGCTTCGCGCACGTAGCTCCCGATGTCGCGGCCTATGATGTCGACGTAGACCCAGGCGGTGGGTACTGCGCCCTCGGTGCGCACCACCATCGGCCCGGGCACCTCGCGAATCGTCGCCACCTGGCCTAACGGGATCTGCGCGCTGCGGCGGCGGGCGCCGCGGCGCCCATCCCGCTCATCTGCCTCCCATTTCCGCCCGGTTGCGCACCGGCCCTTCGACGGCGCCCCGATCCGGACGCTCACCAGCACGCTCGCCAGGCGCTCCGGACTGTCGCGCAGCTCCTGCGGATAGCGCACGCGGACCGCGTACCGCTCCCGACCCTCCACTGTCTGCGTGATCGTCATGCCGCCGATGGCCGTGGCGATCACGGCCTGCACGTCACCCACGTTCAACCCGTAGCGGGCCGCCGCCGCCCGGTCGATCGCGATGTCGAGATACTATCCCGACTGGGCGCGCTCGGCGAATGCGGTACGCGTTCCGGGAACCATGCGAACCGCATCTTCGACTTCCTTTCCCAGGCGCTCCAGTGTGCCCAGGTCCGGCCCGAAGATCTTGATGCCGACGGCAGTGCGAATGCCTGTCGCGAGCATGTCGATGCGTCCCTTGATGGGCATGGTCCACGAGTTGGACACCCCGGGAAGCCGCACGGCCGAGTCCATCGCCGCGACGAGACGATCGTAGCGTCATTCCGCTCCGCCATTCCTGCTTCGGCTTCAGCGTGATCGTCGTCTCGATCATGTCGAGCCCGGCCGGATCGGTCGCGGTGTTCGCGCGCCCGCTCTTTCCCCACACGTGCTCCACCTCCGGGAAGGACTTGAGAATCGAGTCCTGTGTCTGCAGGATCGCGCGCGCGCGCGCCACGCTCACACCCGGGAGCGTGGTGGGCATGTAGAGAATGGACCCCTCCTCCAGGGGCGGCATGAACTCGCTGCCGATGCGGCTCCACGGAATCCAGGTGAGGATCAGCACCATTCCGCTTGCCACGATCACGCCGAGCCGGTGGCGGAGCACGAACTCGATGACCGGGCGGTAGATCCTGATGAGCGCCCGGTTCACCGGATTGGCCCGCTCCCGGTAGATCCGTCCGCGGATGAAGAGGCCCATCATCACCGGCACGATGGTCACCGACAGCAGGCTGGCGCCGGCCATCGCAAACGTCTTGGTGAACGCCAGCGGCCGGAACAGGCGTCCCTCCTGTCCCTCCAGCGTGAACACGGGGAGGAACGACACCGTGATGATGAGCAGCGAGAAGAAGAGGGCCGGGCCCACTTCCTTCGACGAATCGACGACGATCTGCCAGCGCCGCGATGCGGGGATCGTGCACCGCACATCCGCGTCGCGCGAATCCGCTCCGGCAGAGCGGCGCCCGAGGATTCGCGCGAGCGAGAATCTGACGGGGCGGACCGCCCGAACGATCGGGGCGTTGCCCTGCGCCCGCTCGATGTGCTTGTGCATGTTCTCGACCATCACGATCGCCGCGTCGATCATGGCGCCGACCGCGATGGCGATGCCGCCCAGCGACATGATGTCCGCGCCCACCCCCACCCAGCGCATGGCGATGAACGCGATCAGCACGCCTAACGGAAGCGTGAGAATGGCGACCAGCGCGGACCGGGCGTGGAAGAGGAAGACCAGACAGACCAGCGCGACGATCAGGCTCTCCTCGAACAGCTTGCCGCGCAGCGTTTCAATGGCGCGGTGAATGAGGTCGGAGCGATCGTAGACCGGCTGGATCACCACGCCCGGCGGCAGGCCTCTCTCCACCTCGACCAGCTTCGCCTTCACCCGCTCGATGGTGGCGAGTGCGTTCTCCCCGAATCGCATCACCACGATCCCTCCCACCGCGTCACCCCGCCCATCGAGGTCGGCGACGCCCCGCCGCACCGCCGGACCGACCGACACCCGCCCCAGCTCGGCCACCCGGATCGGCGTACCCGACGCGGTGGCGCCCACCACCACGTTCTCGATGTCGCCAATCGATTCGAGGTACCCCAGCCCGCGCACCATGTACTCGCGGTCGGCCAGCTCGAGCACCATCGCGCCGACGTCGGCGTTCGCGTTACGGATGGCCTCCATCACACGCGTGACCGGAATCCCGTAGGCCAGCAGCTTCTCGGGATCCACGTCCACCTGGTACTGCTTCTCGAATCCCCCCACCGACGCCACCTCGGACACACCGGGAACCGCGGTCAACGCATAACGCACGTACCAGTCCTGCAGGCTGCGCAGCTGCGCGAGATCGAGACGTCCGCTCGTGTCCTCGAGCGCGTACTGGAAGACCCATCCCAGTCCGGTGGCGTCCGGTCCCAGGCGCGGTGATGACGCTTGCGGGCAGCTTGGCCACGAGTCCGTTGAGGTACTCGAGAACCCGTGATCGCGCCCAGTACAGGTCGGTGCCATCCTGGAAGATCACGTAGACGAACGACACGCCGAAGAACGAGTAGCCGCGGACCACGCGCGCGCCGGGCACCTTCAGCATCTCGGCGGTGATCGGGTAGGTGACCTGATCCTCCACGATCTGCGGCGCCTGCTCGTTGTAATCGGTCTGCACGATGACCTGCACGTCGGAGAGGTCGGGGAGCGCTTCGAGCGGCGTGCGACGTACCGCCCAGATGCCGCCCAGCGCCGCCGCGAGCGTGAACAGCACGACGAGCAGCTTGTTGGCGACCGACCATTCGATGATGCGCTTGAGCATGGCGCTACTCCTTTCCTTTCTTCACTGCGGGACTAGTGGGTCCGGGTTGCGTCATGCCGGGCATATCCATCGGCACACCCGCCGCATCGACCTCCGCGCCAGTGCCCCTCTTCACGTCCGCGGCGGATCCGGCCGCACCCGTCCTCTGGTCTCCGACCGCCGGCCTTTGGTCTCCGGGTTTCTCCATCCCCGGCATCCCCGCCATCGCGCCGAGCGCGGCCCCGAGGTTCGATTCTGCATCGATCAGGAACGTCGCCGATGCCACCACCGTGTCGCCGGCCGCGAGACCACGCAGGATTTCCACCCGATCGTCGTTCGCTACGCCGGTCACGATCTCCCGAGGCTCCAGCATGCCGTCGGGACGTCTCACGAACGCGACGGTTCGCCGGCCGCTCGCGAGCACCGCCGCGCGAGGAATGGAGATCACGCCCACGCGCTGGGCTCCCGCAACGTGGATCGTGGCGTACATGCCGGGTTTGAGCCGAAGTCCCGGGTTTGGCAGCGCCACGCGGATCCGGACAGCACGCGTCCCGGGATCCACGGTGGGGTAGACGTACGTCACGCGTCCGTTCCAGTGCTCACCGGGATACGCTTGCACGTCCACGGTCACTCTCGCACCGGAACGCATGAACGACATGTCGCGCTCAAATACCTCGCCTTCCACCCACACCGTGCTCAGGTCGGCGACCTGGTAGACCGACTGGCCCGCCATGATGCGCTGGCCGGCAACCACCGACTTCTCCAGCACGACGCCGCGCACCGGCGATCGCAGCGTCAGGGTCTTGGTGACCTCGCCGGTCCGTTCGATCCGCTCCACGTCACTCGCCGGGATATCCCAGTACAGCAGCCGGCGACGCGACGCCGCGAGCAGATCGTCTGCCGAGCGCCTGGCCTCCGGCGTACCATCGGCCACATCACGGGACGAGCCGCGCGGCCAGAAGCAGTTCCTCCTGCGCCGCAACCAGCATCGGAGAGTAGATGCTCAGGAGCGGCTGCCCTTCCTCGACCTGCTGACCGGTGAAGTCCACGAACAGGTGATCCACCCAGCCCTCGATCTTCGGCGCGATCGCGGCCTGGCGCGTTTCGTCGTACGTGATCTGGCCGACGGTCCGCACCTCGGCCACGAGCGTCCCCATCGTCGCGCCGGCGTAGGTCACTCCGATCCGGCGCGCCGCACCGGCGTCGAGCATGACGGGAGCGGCCCCGTCCGCAGCGGCGGCGGCGCCATGATTGTGTGCGGCCGCTGTGCCACTGGTGCTTCGCCCGCGGGCGAAATAGAAGGCCGCGCCCGTCGCCACCACGAGCAGTCCGGCGATCACGGCGATCCGAGCCACCATCCGTGCGGCACCGCCACTCGGCGCGCCGAAAGGCGACGGTTCTGCAAGCGCGGCCGCATCCGCCACCCGTGCCCGCGAGGCGATCGCGCCGTCTGCATCAGCTGCAACCGAGCTGTCTCCATTTGCCGGAACGGCGGTTGCGGTCATCGAATCACTGCGCATGTCGATCATCGTGCGTCTCCATTCGTGAGCGCGGTGGTGCTGGCATTGAAGAGTTCCGTACCGGTGAGCATCTCCAGATCCGCCCAGGCCTTTCCTTCTGCGGCCTGGAGGGCGATGAACTCCTGCCGGTAGCGATTCACGGTCATGCGGTCGTCGAGCAGCGTCATGAAGTCCACCTGTCCCACGCGATACGCTGCCGTCGCCGACGCCACCGTGGCGTCGGCCTGCGGCAACACGGTGGCGGCATAGAGGCGCTCCAGGTTGCGCGCTTGAGTGAGTGCGGCGTACGCCTCGCCAACGCGTCCGCGCGTGTCGGCGCGCATGTAGCGGAGGTCGGCCTGCGCCATGTCGCGCATCGCGTCCGCCTCGTCACGCATCTTCAGCTGCCGCCGCCCCGCGAACACGGGGATGGACGCGCCCAGCATGAGGCTCGCCATGTGCTCGGTCCCCATGGCGGCACTGCGCTGTCCGTACTGAAGCCCGATCGTCAGGTCGGGGATCAGCTCGCGTCTGGCGCGGGTCGCCATTGCGTCGGCGGCACGCACGTCCTGTTCGCCAGCACGGATCATCGACCGATTCGTTGACGCCATGCTCATGAGCGAATCCGCTGTGGGCAGGGCTTCCGGAAAGCGGGGCAGCGACACCGTTTCCCCCGCAGCGTCGGGTTCGCGATCGAGCAGTGCGTTGAGCCGCGCGCCAGCGGCCGCCCGCGTCGCTTCCATCCGTGTGATCTCCTCCGTCATGCGCGCGACTTCGACCTGTGCACGGAGCACGTCGGTCTGGCGACCCTCGCCAACTTCGTACATCGCCGCCGCGACGGCGGCGATGTCCTGGAGCAGGCGGCGCGTCTCGACCGCGACGGCAATCGAACGGTCAGCCTGGTAGAAGTCGTAGAAGGCCATCGCGGCAGCGCTGCGCAGCTCCCATTGCACGTCCGCAGCGCGCTCGCCTTCAGCATCGGCCTGCGCCGCCGCGATGCGGCCCGAGAGACCGAGTTTGCCGGCCAGGGGCACCATCTGCATCACCTGAAGCTGCGGCATGCCGGTGGGATCCATCGGCCGCAGATCGGGCACGCCGTAATTCATGAACGCGAGTTGAAGCTGCGGATCCGGTGGCAGCGATGCGCCCGGCACGCGCGCTCGCGCGGCATCGGCGAGCGAACGTGCGGCGGCCGCCTTGGGGTTGCGGTCATGCACGCCGGCGTACACGTCGCCGAGGCGAAGGATGGCACCGTCCGGAGCAGGCGTCGACGCAGAGCGCGAGGCGGACGCACTGGGGACGCCTGGGGCCGAGCGGATGGGGGACGGCCTCGGCGACCCGCGCGTGAGTGATGAGCCGCTGTCAGCGATGGGCCGTCCTGAGACAGACCCGGTGGCTGATTGCGCCCGGGCCGGCCACGGCGAGCCGGTGCTGGCGATGACCGCCGCGAAGAGTATGCCGCTGAGCGTCAGGCGATGCGCAACATCGACTCGACGCGGTCCCGCATGTGCACACATGGACTGTAGGTCTCCCTCTGGTGCCCGATGGCCGTAACCGGCCCATCGTGCGACTGTCGCGTGCGCGGCGGGATGTTCCGCCGGCGCATAACGCCATTACCGCGATGTGAAGGAGACTACGCCCGGGGAGGTGGGGGCTCGGGGGCGGTGGGGCGAACCAGTCCGCGCTGTCGGAGGGTAGGGACTTCGTCAGGCAGTGCGGCTGTCAGCACCGGAAGGGCCGTCGCGGGCGCGAACGCCGCCACGCCGCACCCCGCGAGGAGACCGCAGGCCCCCGTTCCCGGAAGTCCCGGGCACGACGAGTGAGACGACTGCGTGCACTGCGGGCACGCCGGAACGCTCGCCGTTGCCTCTGCGCAATCGTGGCGCTCAACCGTCGCCTGAGTCGGCGCACTCATCCCCGCGTGCACGCCGACATGGGACACCGGCATTGCCCCGCACGCGAAGCCGCTGGGAGCCGACAGCGTCTGCAGAAGGGCCAGTGACGTGACGAGAGCAACCGTCCGCCACAACCCGGGCATCGAGCGCGAAAAGGAGAAGTGCAAGAAGGAACCTGGTGCTCGCAAAGGACCGCAACTGCGACTTCCACCAACCTGACGATTGACCCTACGCCGCGCGAACAGGTGGATCAAGGGTGAAGACCCGACGTGCGGCGTCGGGCGATCCCCTACCATCGGCGACTGCGACTTTCCACCCGGTCCTTCACGGGCGCGATCACGCTCCGCTCCATCAGCGGCCGCTCATCGGCGGCGACGTGCCGGTGAGCACGGCCGTGACGATCAGGACGAGCCCCGCCAGCGAGAGCTCGACAAAGGCAGAGCGGCGAACATTGGTCGTGCCACGATCGGCTTCGAGCCGCGGCAGCACCGAGCGCCAGTTGTACGCCCCAACGACCGCGACGGCGGCGACCGCCGCGATCTTGATCAGCAAGGTACGTCCGTAGCCGCTGGAGAAGAGCGGACCGATGCCACCGAGCTGGATCCAGGCACCGGCCGCGCCGGTGAGTGCGAGCACTGTTCCGCATGTGAGCGCCATCGGCGAGAATGCCCTGAACATGGCCGCCACCATGGAGCCTCTCCTGGACGAATCGAGTGCGGCAACGCCCGGGACGGCGGCGAGGGTGAGGATCAGCAGCGCCCCCATCCAGCCGCCGGCAGCCAGGACGTGCACGGCGTCCAGGACCACCGCAATCCACGGCCCGTCGCGGGCAGCGACGGGATGCCCGGAGAGTGAGGCGGAGACGGCGACGCCAATGCACCCGACGAGCGCGGCCGAGCTGCGACGCCCGACGCGGGCGCGCGACGCGCGCAGGGCGCTCCAGAGGAGTAGCGCGCTCGCCACCTGCAGCAGCCATGCGCGCCCCCACGTGGTCTGGGTGAGGAGTCGTGTAGCGAGGTCCATCGTGGCGCCGGACGGTCCCACAGCGACCATCGACGTCTGCAACAGAAGCCGCGCGAGCGCCGCCAGGAGCAATACCAGGGCACCGAGCCGTCCCGCCCTTCGGACGCGATCCGCGATGCCGCCGTCCGCCGGTCCAGACGGATCGCTGGTTCCCGCAATCTCAACCTGGTTGCTGGCGTGTTTCGCGGCATCGCCGAGCGCCCGGGGCAACACGATCATCAACATCGCGACGGCTCCGAGTCCGGCAAGCAATCCCACGTAGGTCAGAAACCGGACCGCGGTGTAGCTCGGCGACCGCACGATGTCGGGCGGCGGGCTCGGCGGGGCCCGCGGCAACGCCGTCGCGCCGGCCGGGGGCTCGGCGGTGTCGGACGCGGCGGCGGGCGTTGCCGCCCTCATCGAGTCCGACGAGACCATGGGCAGGTCAACCACGAACGCGATGCTGCCCCGCGTCGGATGACCGTCGGTGCCGATCCCGGACCATTCGACGCGATACGCACCCGCGCCCATGGCCGCTTCGACGGCCGCGGTCACCATCCTCCTGGCATTTCCCGCAGGGCGCGATGCCGACAACACGAGCGAATCTCCCGACGGAAGGCGCATCACGAGACGAAACGTGGCCAGCTCCACCCCCTCGCTGAACTCCAGCAGGATCTGGCGGGGCGCCACGCCAAGGTGTGCACCATTTCCCGGTTCCGACCGCCTGAGCTCCGGGTGCGCCAGCAGCCGCGCGGGGAAGAGCGCGATCAGCGCCGCGGCGAGCACCAGGGTGGCGGCAAGGATGCGCCGGGAGTCACTCATCTCGCATGGCAGAGCGCGCTCGTGGACCGCCAGCTCCGTGCAACTCGTGATCCATCGTCATGCCCATCGTCATGCGGCCTGGCCGGAAACGCACGAACACGTCGATGCCAACCGGACGCCGCGTGCCGTATACGGTGGCGAGCGATCTCGAGATGAAGTTGATGGACGGGCGCACGCCAACCCCCACCGTACCGGCGCCGATCGAGGCGATCTCGCGCACGGAGCCCAGCGCCAGCACGGTGATGCCGTACGTGGCACCGCGAATCTGCGCGGGGAGATCCAGGTCTTCTCCGCTTTTCCGGGTGAGCTCCAGGCGACCGAAGACACTCGTCTTGCTCCCCAGCTCCAGATTCGACTCGGCGAGGAGACTGCCTCGGGTTGAGCCATGTGTCCGGTTGGCACCCCAGATGATCGACGACGACCACTCGCCGCCGGACCAGCCCCGCGCGGCGAATAGCAACGAGGCACCGAACCGATGCACCGATTCGTCCGGATGCAGAACCTCGGGGCTTCGCAGATATCCGTACCATCCGGACAGACTCATGCGTCCGGTTGGATTCACCGTGACGCGGCCGGAGTACGAGTCGAGGCTCCGTCCGCGGTAGTCGAAGTTCCAGCGACGGTCGTCCGGCTCGCGGCCGTTGAACACCGAGCCTTCGAGTTTCCATCGAACGGCGTAGACGCCGGCAGTCACGACGCCGAAAGTGATGTGGGTGGCGTCCTGCTGGTGATGACTCAGAGGCGCGAAGGGATCGTTCTGTGTCGACGGACGGTGCATGTAGGCCACCGGGCCAAGCGCGGGCTCACCGACCGCACCGGCGTACAGCGACACCGCGACACTGCGTGACAAGGGTCCGTCGACCCTCACTGCAAGCTCCATGAATGCGTCATGCGGGTGCTGGTGGTCGTGGAGCGGCTGACCTCCGTAGGACTCGCCAGTCTGCAGGAGCAACGGATAGCCGCGCCCACCAAGCGTCGCCGGCTCGAGACTGACCATCGCATTCAGATGAAGCTGGACCCCGCCCAGGGGCCTCATGAGCATGAGCATCCCCCAGTTTACGCTGCCGAACTGCCCGTCGCCGCGCCGGGAGCCTTGCCGGTCGTACTGCGCCGTCACATCGCCGTGGAGCATGGCCGACCAGCCGGCCCACGCGAAGTGCGTCGCGTGCATGTACGACGAGTCGGGGAGCCATGACGTGCCCGACCCGGCGCGCGTCTCCGGAATGCCAAGCACGCCCGTCGGCATCTGCATCTTCATCTCGTCCTGCTGCGCGGCGAGCGACGTGGCATGCAAGGCGAGCAGCAGCACCGCGAAATGCCGCACCGAAGTTCCGTACCGGGGAAGCAGGCGTATCACGACAGCGGCAGTGTCGAGGGTGAGCGAGCAGGGAACATTGCTGGGAACGGCCTGACGAGAACCGCGATCCGCAGAACCATGACCGGCGGCAGAGTCGTGGCTGCGCCGGTGGCGCGCTACCGCAGGTGCGTATACATGAGTGCGATCAGCTCGTCGTACATCGCCTCGGCGTCATCGGGCCCCGCCTTGATCGCCGAGCTGGCGCAATGCCGCAGATGGTTTCGCATCAGTTCCCGGCTCACGGCGCGCAGCGCCTCGTGCACCGACGACACCTGGGTCATGATGTCGGCGCAGTAGCGGTCTTCGCTGACCATCTTCTGGAGCCCGCGCACCTGACCCTCGATGCGCCGCAGCCGTTTCAGGTTACGTTCGCGGATTCCCGGGTCGACGCCAACCGCCTTGCGTCCGCCCGATGCGGCGGCGTGGTCCACGGCGCATCCGCACGCTCCGGCGGCGTGACCGCGTCCGTCTGGCTTCGTGGCACGAGTCGGCATCGACGATCTCCCCTGGTCGTCAGGCAGGACGGAACCTGCCCAGTCGCAGGCTGTTGGACACGACGCTGACCGAGCTCATGGCCATCGCCGCACTGGCGAGAATGGGACTCAGCATCAGGCCGAAGGCCGGGTACAGAACCCCCGCCGCGATCGGGATGCCGATCACGTTGTAGACGAACGCCCAGAAGAGGTTCTGCTTCATGGTGCGCATCGTCCGGCGGGCCAGTTTGATGGCCTGGGCCACACCGCGCACGTCACCGCGCATGAGGGTGATATCGCTGGCGTCGATGGCGATGTCGGTGCCGGTACCGATCGCGATCCCGACGTCGGCCCGGGCAAGCGCGGGAGCGTCATTGATCCCATCGCCCACCATCGCCACCACGCGCCCTTCCTGCTGCAGCCGGGTGATCTCGTCCACCTTCCCCGATGGCAGGACGCCAGCCACGATGCGTTCGATGCCCGCGTGCCCGGCGATCGCGCGGGCTGTCGCCTCCACATCGCCGGTCAGGAGCACGACATCGAGGCCCATCGCGCGCAACTCCGCCACCGCCTCCACCGAGGACTTCTTGAGCGGGTCGGCGACCGCCACGAGCCCGGCGAGCCGGCCGTCGACGGCGACGAACATCGTCGTCCGCGCATCATTCGCCAGGGTCTTCGCCTGTGCGTCGAGGGGCGTCGGATCGATCCCGCGGTCACCCAGGAGTGCCGCGTTGCCGACGGCCACGTCGCGGCCGTCCACCTTCCCAACAACGCCCCGGCCGGTGACCGACGTGAACGACTCGGCGTCGGTCAGACTGAGCCCACGGTCGCGGGCGGCGTCCACCAGGGCCGTGGCGAGGGGGTGCTCGGATGACCGCTCGAGCGACGCGGCGAGCCGCAGCACCGCGCCTTCGTCGAAGGCCGGCGTGGCCAGGACATCGGTCATCACCGGCCGCCCCTCGGTCAGCGTTCCGGTCTTGTCGAGGACCACCGTGTCGATCCGGTGGGCGCGCTCCAGCGCCTCTCCGCCCTTGATGAGGATCCCGAGCTCGGCGCCCTTCCCCGACGCGACCATCACGGCGGTGGGCACCGCGAGTCCCATGGCGCAGGGACAGGCGATGACGAGGACGGCGACCGAGGCGCCGACGGCGCGCAGCAGCGGCGCGCTCCCGGCCGCGACGAACCAGACGACGAATACTGCAATGGCGATGGAGATGACCACCGGGACGAACACCGCGCTCACCCGATCGGCGAGATTCTGAATCGGGGCGCGCGAACCCTGCGCCTCGCGCATCAGCTTGACGATCTGGGCCAGCACGCTGTCGGCGCCTAACGTGGTGGCCCGGTACCGGAATGCGCCGAGGCCGTTCACGGTGCCGCCGATGACGTGACCGCCGGGTTGCTTCTCCACCGGCAACGGCTCGCCCGTGAGCATCGATTCGTCCACGCTGCTGGCACCGCTCGTCACTTCGCCGTCCACCGGAATCCGCTCTCCCGGACGCACCGAGACCACGTCCCCGGAGTTCACCTCTTCCATCGCCACGTCCTGCTCCTCGCCGTCGCGCTCCACGCGCGCGGTACGCGGCCGCAGGTTTACCAGCCGGCGCAGGGCGGCGGACGTCCGCCCCTTGGCACGCGCCTCGAGCGCGTTCCCCAGCAGGATGAATCCGATGAGGATGACCACCGCCTCGAAATACAGATCCGGCGCGAGACCGCGGCTGAGAAAGAGGCCCGGGGCCACGGTGGCCACGAGCGAAAAGGTGTAGGCCGCGCCGGTGCCCACGGCAATCAGCGTATTCATGTCGGCCGAATGGTGCCGGAAGCCCAGCCAGGCACGCGTGTAGAAGTGGCGCCCCGCCCAGGCCATCACCACCGTGGTCATACCGAGCAGGAGGAACGCCATGAGCCGCGGGGGAACGGCGTACAGCCACGGCGCGATGCGCCGGAGAACGGGGTCGATCGTCTGCGTGGCCCAGCGCATCACCGGATCGGTGACCGCGGTGCCGGCGTGTGCGCCCCCCGTCATGATGGGCATCGAGACGACCATCGCAACCGCCCCAGCGACGAGCGCCACGATGGCTTTCCGCTTCAGGTCGCGGAATTCCGCTTCGCGTGCTTCGTCCTGCGCGCGCTGTTCCTCCAGCGCGCCCCGCTCCTCGAGCGGAAGCTCGGCGCCGTAACCCGTGCTACGGATGCGTTCGACCAGCGCGGACCCATCCACCATGGCGGGGTCGAACCGGACCGAGGCGCTGTCGGTCAGGAGACTCACGGTGGCAGCCTGCACGCCCGGGGTGCGTTCGAGCACGCGCTGCACCCGCGCCTGACACGCCGCGCAGTGCATGCCGGTCACCGGAATGGTCAGCCGCGACGGGACGCCGTGACCGACTTCGGGCTTCACGTCTTCGTCTGGCAGTTCGCACGCCGCGCCTGGCGCGCCCGCGTGGTCGCCGGATACCGCCGCGTGGTCACCGGACGCCGCCAGCCGCCTGACGAGCGCCGAGTGGCGAATGAGCCGGGAAGGCGGCGCCGGCTTCGCGTTCCCCTCCTGCGGGTCGGTCACTCCCGCTGCGCCGCGTTTGCCGTCGTCCTTCACTCGACCTCCAACGTTCCGCGCAGCATGCTCATGCCGCAGGTGAACTCGTAGCGTCCCGGGGCTGTCGGCTCGAGGTCGATCGTCGTCTTCTCGAATGGCGGGAGAAACCGGCGCAGCCCGAACGCGGGAAAGACGACCTCCTCCGAACAACCGGCGCGCTCCTGACGGTCGAAGACGAGCCTGGCCGGCCGTCCCGCCCGCAGGTAGACACGCCTGGGTTCATAGCCACCGCGGACGGTGATGGTCACCTGCTGCAGTCCCGAGGCGAGCTCGCTCGCGGCCACGGCGTGTCGGCCAGCGACGAAGAACCACCAGTTCACCGCGCCGATGGCCGCCAGGCCGCCTAGCACGACGAACCAGTCCGCGGCCGTCATCGCAGCGCTTCCTCCGCTTCGTAGCCGGCCTCATAGACGGCGTCGATCAGCGGAGTGACGCCGGCCGAGTCGTCGCTCAGCGACACGCTGGCCGACCCGATCTCCACCTGTTCCACCTGCACGCCCGGCACCGCCGCCAGGGCTTCGCGCACGGCGTGGACGCAGTGGCCACAATGCATGCCGGTGATGGCGAGATTGACGCGCTTCATGTGGCTTCCCTCCGAATGGTCCCGCTGGGGACACACTATCCCCACGCTCCGAAGCGCAGACTAGATACCCCTCCCCCCTATGTCAATGAGGGAATGAGGGGGCCGGGTCGGGGGATTCTCCGGCGAGAGTCTTGCGTCGACGCGGAAGGCGCATTACCATCGGTAAGGAACTATTCACTGAGTAAGGAAATGGCCGCGAAACTTACCAGCAAGGGTCAGATCACGGTGCCGATGCGGGTCCGGGAAGCCTTGGGCGTGCATCCCGGCGACCGGCTGGCGTTCCACATTCGGGGTGACGGCGTCGTGACGGTGGAGGCTGAGAATGTGGACCTCCGGGCATTGCGGGGGCTCGTCAAGCCAGCGATCAGGAACGTGACCGTGGACGACATGAATGAGGCCGTGCGCAAGGCGGGGTCGCGTCGGTGATCGGACTCGACACCAACGTGCTGGTTCGATTCCTCGTGGAGGACGACGAGCGCCAGTCGGCGGCGGCGGCGCGTCGTCGACCGCGCGATTGCCGCGCGGGAGGATCTCTTCGTCTCCAGCATCGTGATCTGCGAGCTCGTCTGGGTGTTGTCGGCCAGCTATCGCGTCCCCAAGGCCCAGATTCTCTCGCTCCTGCGTGAGCTGATGCGCGCAAAGCACCTTGCGTTCGGCGCACCCGAGCAGCTGGTGCGTGCGCTCGAGGCGTTTGCGGCCGGGAAAGGGGACTTCGCCGACTATCTCATTCGCGAGGAGAGCCTGGCGCGGGGATGCGAGTCGGTCCACACCTTCGACCGCGTGCTGCTGCGCGAGGGCGGATTCGAGGCGCCAGGCTGAGCACCCGGACAACCGATCGCGACGCTCCTCGCGGTCGACCGATCGCGCCTAACCAGCGTATCCGGCTTCGGCCAGGAGCTCCATCACCCGCGCTTTGACTTCGGGGGGCATCAGCTGTTCCCGGCGGGTGGCGCGGACGGCCGCGAGGAACTGTTTGTCGAAGTCGTGGTGCGGCAGGCAGCGTCGGCATTTCGCCATATGCTGGCGCATCATCGCCATCCGGTCCTCGGTCAGTTCCTCGTCCAGGTAGTCCCAGAGCTGGCGGAGCGCCGTGGGGCAGTCGATGTCGGGGACTTCGTCAGTCATCGGTCACCGCCTTCGATGCGTCGCCCGCAGTGACGAAACCGGCATCGCGCGCGTAGCGCACGAGCTTTTCCTGCAGCTGGCGCCGCCCACGAAACAGCCGGGAGCGCACGGTCCCGATGGGCACGCCGAGGACTTCGGATGCGTGTTCGTACGATTGATCCTCCACGTCTACGAGGACCACCGCGGAGCGGAACGGTTCGTCCAGCTCGGCAAGCGCTTTCGACAGCGCGGGGCCGAGGTCGAGCCTGGCGAGCAGCCGGTCGGTCCCGTCATCCATCATCTGTTGACGCACCCGCACTGCGGCCACGGCTTCGGCGTCACCATCCTCGGCGTCCACCTCGAACCGTTGGCGCTCCCGTGAGCGCAAGAAGGCATTCCGACAGATCGTGAACAGCCACCTCCGGCAGTCGCTCCCCGACTGAAACGTGTGCCACGAGCGGTAGGCCCGCAGGTACGTCTCCTGTACGGTGTCCTCGGCGTCCGAGGCGTCGCGCGTCAGGGACAGCGCGAACCGGTAGACGTCGTCCATCCAGGGGAGTGCCTCACGCGCGAAGCTCTCGTCTTTCTTCTTCTTGTCTTCGGCGCTGTTCGCCATTCCCCTCTCGCACGAAGCCAGGTGGATGGTGGTGGGTTCCCGGAAGAAAATAATTCAGTACGGGTCATAGGCCATAGGTCATAGGCCATAGGTCATAGGCCATGGGCTATACGTCGGAGGTCGAGATCGGCGGAGTTTGTCCACTGGTAGTTGTCACCTGTCAGCTGTTGGCTGCTATTTTCCAGCGCCGTTCTCAATTCCCCCTGCCCTCCATGTCCCCTCCCGATCTGCGCCGCGAATACGCGATGGCGTCGCTCGACGTGGCCGACGTCGATCCCGACCCCATCACGCAGTTCCGCCACTGGTTCGCGCAGGCGCAGGCCGCCGAGCTGGTCGACCCGAACGCGATGACGCTGGCGACCAGCACGGCCGACGGGCAGCCGTCGGCGCGGATCGTCCTGCTCAAGGACGTGGGGCAGGATGGTTTCGTGTTCTACACCGACTATCGCAGCCGCAAGTCGGCGGAGCTCGAGACGAATCCCCGGGCCGCGCTGGTGTTCTTCTGGAAGGAGATCGAACGGCAGGTGCGCATCGAGGGCACGGTGACCAGGATCAGTTCCACCGAATCAGCGACGTACTTCCAGTCGCGCCCGTTAGGCGCGCGGATGGGCGCCTGGGCGTCGATCCAGAGCGCGGTGATCCCGGCACGCGGGTGGCTGGAGGCACAGGTGGCAGAGGTCGCCGCGAGATTCCCCGGCGGCGACGTGCCGCTCCCGCCGCACTGGGGCGGGTTCCGCCTCGCGCCTGACGAGCTGGAGTTCTGGCAGGGGCGGCCGAGCCGCCTGCACGATCGGGTGCGATATCGGCGTGACGGCGATCGGTGGGTGATCGAGCGACTGTCTCCCTGACGTCCGAGGCTCCATCGCCGCGCGTCCAGCGACGGGAGGGAGCGAGGGATTCCCCGCTCGAGGCGGGCGCTCCCGTTACCGCATCCCCTCGGCCTCCCGCACTTCCTCCATCAGCGTCGTGTATGAGGCATAGCGCTCCCCGCTCACTTCGCCGGCTTCGACGGCACCGCGCACGGCGCATCCAGGCTCCGTGAGATGACGGCAGTTGGCGAAGTGACAGGTGGCACGTCGCTCACGCATCTCCGGGAAGCACTCGTCCAGCGCGTCCGCCCGGAGTCCCCAGAGTCCGATCTCGCGCAGGCCGGGGGTATCGACCACGAACCCCGCGTCCGGGAGCGGATGCATCGAGGCGCCCACGGTGGTGTGTCGTCCCTTGTTCACGGATTCGCTGATCTCTCCCACGCGCAGGTTGAGGCCCGGGTACATCGCGTTCAGGAGCGACGACTTCCCCACACCCGACGGGCCGGTGAGCGCCGAAGTCTTCCCGAGCAGCGCCTCGTGCAGCTCAGCAAGCCCATGCCCGGACTTGGCGCTCGTGTAGTGCACCGGATAGCCGATGGTCGAGTAGAAGCCGAAGCGTTCCTGCGCGTCCTCGAGCCCGGCCAGGTCCACCTTGTTGATCACGATACGGGCCGGCAGGTCGTTGGCTTCCGCGATGACCAGGAAGCGATCGAGCATGCGTGGATGCGGTTCCGGCTTCCGCATCGCGAACACCACCACCACCTGGTCGATGTTGGCCACCACCACGCGTTCGCCATAGCCGCCTCCGGGAGTGCGGCGCGCGAGCTGTGAGCGCCGCGGGAGGATCTCGGCGATGGCGCTCACACCGCCCGCGCGTTCACCGTGCAGAATGACCTCGTCGCCGACCGCGAGCTTTCTGACGCTGGCGTGCTTCACGCCACCCTTCAGCGCGGCCTCGTAGATCGAGCCGTCGGCCCCGCGGACGTGCCAGATACCTCCGGTGCCACGGAGTACGCGTCCGTGCACTCCGGCGATTCCGGACTTCGGGTCGCCGTGGGCTGCAGGCGTCATTGCGGCGTGTCCGGTTGCTCCGGCGCGCCTTCCTCGTCGCCTTCATCCCGCATGGCATCCCACCAGCGTCGCTCCGGGGACGGCCGCCGCGCCGCGATGAGCCGCTCCAGTTCCTCGTGCACGCTGTTGAGCGGCATCGCGCCTAACGCGGCTGAGGCCGCGTCGGCCGATTGGCCGAACGCGAGAAAATCAGTCTCGAGGTGTCCCTCCACCCCCTGGGGGCCGATGCGCCGCCACCGGAGGAAGAGGAAATACGCTCCCCACGGCTGCTCCTGGTCATCGTTGCGCGCCGTCTCGATGGCCACGCTGTACGACATGCCGTCTGATCCCTCGAACGCCGCGGGGCGTCCATGGACGGCCATGTAGCCGCCGATGGTGTTGGCGTCGCCAGCCGAGTGGTCGGGGGGAGGAATTGGCCGGGCATCGTTACCAGCGAACGGTGAACAGATGGCAGCTCACAAGTAAAGCTGGCGGCAGCCCGAGGACGGCAAACAGCAAACGGGAAATCGCCAGTGCCTTACGGTTGGCAGTGAACTCCCACTGAGCGATCCTCTCCCGATCACGGCCCCTTTCGCCCCTGCATGCGCTCGCGCGCCAGGTTGCCGACGATGAAGAAGACGTTCGCGGGACGTTCGGCGAGACGGCGCATGAGGTACGGATACCAGTAGCTCCCGAACGGCACGTACACCCGCATCCGCCACCCTTCGCGTACCAGGCGCTCCTGCAGATCGCGCCGCACCCCGTAGAGCATCTGGAACTCGAATCGCTCGGGAACGATCGCCCCGGTGCGCGCCAGCCGAATCGCCTCGTTGATGATCCGCTCGTCATGGGTCGCGATGCCCGGATAGTTGCCAGCGCGCAGCAGGCGCTGCATGCAGCGCACGTAGTTCGCGTCCACGTCGGGCTTGCGCGGATAGGCCACCGACGCCGGCTCGCGGTACGCGCCCTTGCAGAGCCGCACCCGGCACCCACGCGCGATCGCGCCCTCGACGTCGTCGGCCGTGCGATAGAGATAGCTCTGCAGCACCATCCCGACATTGTCGGGGAAGGCGGGATAGAAGCACTCGTGAAAAAGCGTGATGGTGCGCTCGGTGTACGCCGAGCCCTCCATATCGATGCGCACGAACGCGCCAAGGTCGCGCGCGCGGCCCAGGATCTCCTGCACGTTCGTCACACACAGCTCCTCGTCGATGTCCAGGCCGAGGGCGGTGAGCTTGATGGAGACGTTGGCCGCGAGGCGCTCGGTGGCGATGCGTTCGAGGAGCGCGGAGTACTGTTTGCCGGTGGTGCGCGCGGCCTGGGCACTCGCCACACTCTCTCCGAGCTGGTCCATCGAGGCGGCGATGCCGCGCTGGTTCAGTGTGCGAACCGCGGCGACGGCATCGTCGACCGTCTCGCCGGCCACGAAGCGGAGCGACAGGCGGCGGGCGAGCCTGCTCTCGCGCACGTAGCGGAAGAGCCGCGGATGGGTGGAGAGGGCGAGAAGGGCGCGCCGGATCATTGGCCTTCCGGGTCGGACCGCCGGCCCGGAATGCGGTATTGGCCAGGCGCCCGGTCACGCACCCTTCTACTGGCGCCTTCGAGAACGGCGGTGACCCCGTCCGCTTCGTCGCCGAAGACGTGTCTCCCGCCAGGCAGTCTTGCAGGGCTGTTATGCACGATCCCCCATGCGGTTAACCTACGGAGCCCGCCGCCCCGGGTCGAGCGCGTCACTCACGAAAATCAGTAGCGAAGAGAAGGCGGATCCTCTCGGGAGCGGCGGGTACTGTCACCTACCAGTGCCGAGCAACGCTCTCGCTTCCGATGCCCGCCCCGTCGTGGTATGCTAGCACATGGAAGGAATGGGTGAGTCGATCACCCGCACGTTGGAGAGGCCGATGAGGCCGACCCCGTCTGTACACAGCGTGTTCGTCGCTCGTCTGCGCTGGGCTCCGCTCGATCGTGTCGGCCATGTTGCCGGGATCGCGATCGCTCTCATGCTCGCCGCTCCCACCAACGCGCAAGGAACCGGAAACGGCTTCCTGTTCAAGGAACCGGTGGGAAGCTTCAGCCTCTACGGCGGGTTCGCGCAGGCGCGGGCGGGGAGCGACATCTTCTCGTTCATCACGGACGAGCTGACATTGGGACACGGCGACTTCGGCAGCCCCTCATTCGGTGCGGAGCTGGCGTTCCGTCTCCGGCCGCGGCTGGACCTGGTGTTCAGCACGTCGTACGCCGGCCGAAGTGCGCAGTCGGAGTTTCGGGATTTCGTGGACAACAACGACCTGCCCATCGAGCAGACCACGAAGCTCGAGCGGCTTCCGGTGACGGCAAGCGCGAAGCTGTACCTCATGGATCGCGGCCGATCGGTCGGCCAATTTGCCTGGATACCGGCCCAATTCGCGCCGTTCGTGGGCGTGGGCGCCGGCGCCATGTGGTACCGGTTCCGGCAGCAGGGCGATTTTATCGACATGAGCACGCTCGCCGTATTTCCGGACAAGTTCGAATCCTCCGGGTGGACACCGGCCGCGACCGGGTTCGCCGGCGTGGACCTTTCGCTCGGGCCCCGCTTCGGACTCACCGGTGAGGCTGTCTATACCTTGGCGAGAGCGCGCATGAGTCGTGACTTCACTGGTTTCCATCGGATCGATCTCTCCGGCTACGACGGTTCTCTCGGTCTCTACGTCAGGTTCTGACAGGATGGGCATCATGACCAGTCGCGCGAGCATCACCCGGCGGTTCACGACCGTGACCGCATTGGTGGGCGGCGTGATGTTTCTTCAGTACGCCACGCCGGCGCGGGCGCAATCCAGCGGCGATCCGCGATGGCAGCCGTGGCTTGGCTGCTGGGAAGCGGTGGCAACCGCGTCGGCGGCGACGGGTGCCACGATGCGAGCGCCCCGGGTCTGCGTGATTCCGGCCGCGGGCCCGTCGTCGGTCGACATCGTCACCGTGGTGGGTGACAGTATCGCGACCCGGCAGCTGGTCGAGGCCACCGGCGAAGAGCGCCAGGTGTCCAGGGACGGATGCACCGGTTGGGACCGGGCGCAGTGGTCGTCCGGCGGAGAGCGGGTGTACCTGCGATCGAACTACACCTGCACCGGCGGTTTGGCGCGACAATCGAACGGCGTGATGGCGATGTCGCAATCCGGTGAGTGGATCGAGGTCGAAGGTGTGAGCGTGGGGACCGGGACCGGCGTGCGCGTGGCACGCTACCGAGCGGCGACTCCCGACGGCCCTCTCCCAGCGGAGATCGCTAGGGCGTTGCAGGGTCGCTCCCTGGCGGTGAATGCGGCCAGGATTGCGGCCGCCGCGCCGCTGACCGCTCACGACGTCGAGGAGGCATCGCGTTTCCTCGACGCAGGCGTGATCGAGACGTGGCTTGCGGAACGTGGCGAGGGGTTCGCGCTCGACGCGAAGCAGCTCCTCGGCTTGCAGGAGGCTGGTGTGCCGTCGACGGTGATCGACGTGATGGTTGCACTCTCCTACCCGAAGGTGTTCGCGCTGGACCGCTCACGGGCTGGGGGGTTGAGCGTCGTGAGCAATCCGAGCGCCAGTGCGGAGCCCGGTCCGACGACACGCGGCTACGCCGGGAATGCGTTCGCGGGCTCCCGTTTCGACTGCTATGAGCCGTTGGGTTACGATCCGTTTGGCTTCTCGTTATTCGGCTATTCGCCATACGGCTACGCGCCATACGGCTACGCGCCATATGGAGCCGGCTGCGGCTACGGGTATCGGTACGGCTACGGCGGCTGGTATTACGGAAACCAGCCGGTGGTGGTTGTGGTCAAGCAAGGTCCAGTCGACAACACCTCCGAGCAGGACCGTCACGGGCGGGTGGTGAAGGGGCGCGGCTACACTGCCCCTCGCGGATCCACCGCGTCCGGCTCCTCGCAATCGGGGTCGTCGGGAGGGTCGGCATCGCAGTCCGGCGGCGGCGCGTCGAGCACTTCGGGCTCGGGGTCGGGACGGACCGCCAAGCCGCGTCGTCCGGAGTAGCCATCCGATCGCGGACGAACGACCGGGGGCGCACCGGGACGGCCGCGCGTTAGGCAGAGCGCCACCTCTGACCCGCGTTGGGCCGCGCCGCGGCTGACTCACGTTAGGCGGCGCGCCGCACCCGCGACGCATTCCGCGAATTCCGGCGCTTCATCGCGCCGGCGCCAGCCGGACCGGAACGGGTTGCGCCAGGCGAACCACCGGCGCAGTCCCCGGGCCGCCCTTCGATCGGCCGCCGATGTCCCAGGCGACGATCCCGTCGTCGCTCTCCGGCTCCAGCAGGTACATCGCGAGTACGCCGAGCGGCTGGGCCACCCGCACGATCCAGGTGCCGGGAGCGAGCGTGACCGGCTGCCCCGATTCCCATCGGCCCACCAGCCGCACCTCGAGGCGTGGAATCGCAGCCTGGGGCTCGAACGGACGCGGGTCCGTGATGGTGGAATCGACCCGGAACTGGGGGCCGGCGTCGCCGGACCACGGCCGACCGGTCCGCTCGACGGCGATCCCGTGCAGACGGAGGAGATTCACGGCCGAGGTGTCACCGGGCGCGAGCGCATATCCCCACGGCGCTGGTCGGGTGACGGTCGGCGTGAAGCGGTCGTAGATGGGGATGCGCAACGTGTGGTAGCGGCCCGTGCGGCGCATGCCACGCCGCACGCCGATCTCGCGGTTGGTCGTATCGCTGGAAGGTTCGAGGTCCTCGTACACCACGTCGTCGCTCCGATTCGTGGTCATCCTGGCGCGCACGGGAATCGACGGAATGTCGCGCCCGGCACGAAGTGCGGCATCGGACTGTCGCGCCATGGCGACGATGGTCGCGCCGCGCTCGGCCACCAGCGAGAGCAGTTCTTTCACGAACGCGTAAGTGGCGTGCACGCGCGTCTCGAAGGGGTCGTGGGAGAACGCTTCGCTCAGGATGCCGAGGCGGCCGCGGAGCCCGTAGTAGTTGGTGCCGTAGCGCGGGAGGTGCTCGAAGGTGTACCAGCCGCGGGCGACGCTGGCGGAGTCGCTGCCGCCTCGGAAGTCGCCGTAGTCGAAGGTGGCGACGTGGTCGCGCGCGTTGAGGCGGCGGCGGAGCTCGGGCAGCAGCGAGTCATGCGCCCAGAGGCCGCCATTGGTGAAGCCCGGAAGTTCGGCGGCGGGACTGAGCGACGGCGCGTAGGTGAGGTTGTAGCCGTGGTAGCTGCCGTCGGTGGTGTGGAGGTCGACAAAAACGTGCGGGTCCCAGGCGTTGAACATCGCGAGCGCGCCGCGCGACTCGGGCGCGTCGAGCTTCATGTAGTCGCGATTCAGGTTGTAGCCCTGGGCATTGGCGCGGGTGCCGACCATTTCCGGTCCGTTCTGCGAGCCGCGGTTGCGGGCCTGGGGACCGAAGTGATCGTTGCCGTCGGCGTTGTAGATAGGCTGGGCAATGAGGACGATCGAGTCGAGGACGTTGGGACGGGGATCGAGGAGGAGATCCCGGACAAGCGCGAGCAGCGCTTCCTTTCCCTCGACTTCGCCCGCGTGGATGTTGCCCTGGACGTAGACGATGGGGCGGCCCGATCGGCGCGCGGCGTCGGGGGTGCCGAAGAGCGGGCGCGAGACCACGACGTAGGGGAGCGAGCGTCCCTCGAAGGTGGTGCCGATGTTGCCGGTGACCATGGGCCGGCCGAGGAGCTTCAGCGAATCGATGAACGCGACGACCTGGGCGTGGGTGGAGGTCTCGCGGTAGTTGGTGCGTTCGGCCTGGGTGCCGGGGTGCCGGATCGAGCTGGCGATGCCCGCGCCGGTGTTCGGTGGCGCACCTGAGCCGCAGGCGAGCACTGCAGCGAGTGCGGGGGCGAGCGCGAGGTGTGGATGGGTCACGGCTGTCCAGGGTTCCGTGGTGCGCCGTTAAGCTACCGGGCGGACGGGCGGAACCGCCACGGTGACGCAAAGCGGGTCAGCGGATGGCCATCCGGGCGTCCGTGGGGCAGCAGCCCCTGCGTCAGGGGAGGGGCTACCGCGCTCCTTTCTGGCGTTCGGCGAGGATTCGCGGCGGGCGCTGACTACGGGACGCGCCTGCGCCTGGCGTTGGTTGTCGATCGACACGCGCCAGCTTGCGGACGTCGGGGCAGTTTCATACGCCACAAGTCGCGCAGGGCGGGCCGTTCGCGCGGGCAAACGGCTGCCGCCAGAGCCTCAGCCCTCATCGCTTGAGTTGAAGATCGAACACCTGGACCTTGGGCTCCAGCTCGCGGTTCAGCGTGTACAGCGTTGCGCCCAGTCGGTTATCAATCGTGACGACGAGTCCGTCCACATCCCGCTGGGCGACCAGGGCGCCCCTGCGCAACTCGATCACTTCGAGTCGGGTCTTGTAGAGTTCGACCAGATCAGGCCTTTCGGCGCGCGTCAGCTCTCGTTTCCCTGCGATTCGGTCGGAGTGCCATACCCTCTGCCAGTCGGGCCGCGGGATAGCGGCGGCAACCCAGAGTGTGTCATTCCGTACAGCCGCCGCCTGAAGGAATGGCGGAGGAGCCATGGTCGGACCGCCTACGGTCCACGGCGACTCGCGGGCGAACCATTCTGGTTGACGACGAATCGTCCCTTGGATTCGTCCGTCTGCGGAGTATCGGCTGAGTTGATAACTCGTGATTTGGTGAGTCCAGAAGGACGTACCGGATACGGCGAAAAAGCGTCGGATTAGAGTGAAGTCCTGCCCGGCGCGGAGTTCCGCCTGGTTGTCTCCGAAGGATGACCGGAGGCGAGCCGGCGAAGTGGAGAAGTCCATCAAGTGAAGAGGCCAGCCAACCGCATCAGGGGTATGGCTCATTCCATTCACGACGACATTGCGGGGCCAGTCCAGAACAGCGACGCCGGAGGTGTAGAACGGCAGTGTCACCGACCGCACGAACATGCCGTCAGGCCCCAGCACCGATGCACGACTCAGGTCGGAATCCAGCAGCAGCAGCGAATCGCCAGGCAGTCGCGCTACATCTGCCACTTCCTGAAATTCCCCGGGGCCCGCGCCGCGGCGACCGATTTCACGAAGGTCGCGGCCATTGCTGGACAGGACAGTCGGAAGCTGCCCGGCGAGCCGGACCACACGTCGGCCATCACTCAACGGAACCACTTGCAGCGGAACGCCCGTGGTTCCTCCGGTACCGGTCGTGTTGAGAGTCAACCGAAGGTTCAGCTCAATGGAGCAGCGAGCGCATGTGACACGATCAGCGATGATCATCTCCTGCGCCGGCACCGCGGTTACCGTGAGCGCCAGTGCAGCCAGGACCATCGGCGTTATTCGCAGGGTGTGGCGGGCTGCAGCGGACATCATGCGCTCCGAGGTAATAGTGATGGATGGCCGAAACGACGGGGGTGACCGTCGGCGCCGTCACATGAAGGGTGCCCGAATCGCGCCGCGCGCACCGCTTCAGAATCATCCGTTGGATTGCACGACGAATGGCGAGGGTACCCCTCTGGACACACTCGCGGCAATCCCCATGCGCCTCAGCACCGTCGTACGTGGGCCTCCTGGCCAGCCCGTTCCTGGGACTCAACGTGGGACTCGAGCCGTCGACCGCTCGCGACGTGGGCGGCGGTGCTCGAGAGCGGGTCACCGCGCTGCTGACGTGCTTGCCTGACCTGATGACGTCGCGGCTCTCCGGGCTCGATGTGCTGGCCTGTGCACTTGAGCGGCACCAGGGACGGAGGCAAGTTTGCGCGCCCCGGTCCGTGGCACCCCGACAGTAGCCCTGCCTCATGGAACGTCCCGACATCATCCTCGTCCGCAGTCCGCTCACCCGTGCGGAGCTCCGTACCATGGCGGAGCGTCAGTTCGGGGACATGGTGAAGGCCGTCGTGGATATCGACCGGGACGTCATGGCGGCCGGAGGGGAGCTGCATTCGGATGAGGAAGCGGCGCTGCTGGATGACGGGTCGCGACAGGCATCCCTGTGGGGAATCAATCTGTACCCGGATGAGCACGGCGAGGGGTGGATCGAGTTCGACTCGATGATCAACGTGCGGCCGGCGGATCGGAATCGGAGCCGGAGTGTGCAAGATGCCGCGCTGCGCGAGCGTGTCCGGAATACCGTGTCACGTCTCGTGAGCGACGCATGACGGAGACGACTCGTCAGGCGGAGCGAGCGGCGCGGTGGCGCACGCTTTCGATCGTGGAGCAGATGGCCCACGTGGGGAGCGAGGTGGAGCGGTCGATCCGCGCGTGGGAGTCCGGGAACCGGAGTCGATTCGATCACGCGCTGGCCAGGGCGCTCGAGTTGTTCGACTTCACCGCGGGTGACGAGCGGTGGAGGGGTCCGCGGCGTCGTGAGGTGTTGCGGGCGCGCGAGGAGTTCTGCCGGCTGTTCTTCGATCCGGAAGTACCGCCGGATTCAGCGGACGGGTTGCGGCGGTACTTTCTGGCATTCGCGGTGGCGGCAAGGCGGGAAGTCGAGCACGATGGATCAGCCCAGGCAAACAAGGTTGTTGGCCTCGATCTGCGGACGGGACCCTGACGGTTGACTGTCACCGCTGCATGTGCCCTGCAGGCCGGGACGGAAGAGCGTACTGGTGGACCGGCACGCTCCTCCGCCTCGTGCCGTTACGCTGCTGAACCGGCCTGGAAGCTGCGATCTGTCGGCAACCTTATTACGACGGTTGCTGCAGGCCAACGCGTCAATGGAGAAGGCTCGTTCGTTTCGCTCTGCTCAGCGGGACATGCAGGAGCACAGTTGAGTCGCATCCGATCACCTGAATGGCGGAGCGTCTCGCATTGTACTCGATGTGCGGATCGTCCTTCATCAGCGCCCGGACTTCCGCGAAGTCATTCTCGGCAATCGCACTCTTCACGGCATCGATCACGGGAGCGAGCGTGACGTTGCAGCTGTTGTGAACATCACGACACTCCGTCCACACGCAGCCGGCGTCCATGTTGTCCCGCCAGAATTCGGAGGTGCCTGTCTGATCGAAATGCTGGCCGGACGAGCAGATCACGGGATCCCCATAGCCACCCGGGAAGCAGCCGAAGCAACCTGTGAGCGCGGGTCGAGACACTGCGATGACGGAAAGGTCACCGGCCGCGGGCCCTGATGACCACCGAGCAGGATTTGAGGATGGCGGCCATCACGCGCCGGCGGCTGACACGAATAGCACGCCGCACAGCATCATTCCGCGGAGAACATGCATCTGCATCTGCATAGTTCCTCCCTATCGTTGAACGCCGACCAGCGACACTCTCCACAGCACGAGCAGTGGAGTGCCCTTTTCATCCTCGCGATACGACGCGACGTGTCGCGTGTCGAGGGAGAACCTGATGTGTTCCCGCACGCGCTGTGTTACGAGCAGGTGATTGGTCCGCAAGTCGATCACGTCGATCATCGTATCGAAGAGTCGTCCTTCGTCCAGCTGCGGGTAGGTTGTTCGACGGCCGGCTGCAACCGGGGGGCCGAGCGCAGCTCGCCACTCTTCGCTCGGGACTCGGGAGAAAATCCAGAGCCTGTGCAACTCATCCTCTCGAAGGGCGACGACCCGTGCCGACGGTCTTTCGCCGAGGCCGCCGTCGGAGAGCGCTGCAACAATTGGCATCCAGCTGACAGCCCGCCGAAAGACGCGCAGGCGGTCAAGGTCCGGGGACCACTCATCGATCCGATACCGATCGAAATAGGCCGACCAGATTGTGCCACGCAGTCCCACCGACACCGTCCGCGTCAGCTTCCAGCGATCTGCTTGTTCGAAGCGACCTGAGTCGGCGCCGAACGACGCCACGGTCTTGCCCGTGCTGTCGACGAGATGCAGTGGATATCCGACGAGATCTCGATCAATCGCGGGGTTGTTGACCAGCCTCCGACCGTCCGCCAGAACGCCCAGCGGGGCTGCGGTCTGGCGCACCATGCTGACGAACTTCCAATCGCGCGTGAGCGTGGAGAGCTTCGAGCCGTTGAAATCGTAGATGAGTAGTGAGTTGTCGGCCCGCGGAAGCACCAGGACCGGGAAGGCGAACTCGCCCGGACCCTGACCTTTCTTGCCAACACGTCCAAGAAATTTCCCCAGCGAATCGAAGGCGAGCACAAGATCACCAGGCGGCTGCAGCGTGACGTACACGCGCCCCTCGCCATCCATGGCCGCCCAGATGGGATAGTTCGTGAGGTACCCGTCCAGCGTGTCCGTACCGAGCGTGCCCATCCGCTCCAGCACGACTCGGCATCGAGAGCAGGTGCCACGCTCCGGCAGCCGCACGTCCTGGCCCCGCAGGGGACGGCTGGCGCACAGCAAGCCGCCGAGAACGAGGGCGTGAACGAAACGGATCGGACGGTCGCGCGGCGGACCGTGACGCCGTAGAACTGGACTCATGATACCACTAACGCAGCGCGCACGAGCACGGGATGCTGCGACATGATACTCCTCCATGCCGTTCAAGAGTTCACGGATAACATCATGTTGTGACATGTTACGACTGGCAGTCCCCAGCACACCACGTCACTTTCTGGCGAATGCCCCAACTTTCTGGAGAATATTGGAGCGCGTGGAGGTCACCGGTCCCGTGGCGCCACGTTGTCGTCACATCCCGGAAATGCTACACCGCACCCTGCGATGGCCCCTACACTTCCTCCAACCCCATCATCAGAAGCTCCCGAATGGGCGACGCGACTGCCGCCAGACGTGGTGACCCTCGCAGGTGCCGCCGCATCGCTGCCAGCGGCTTGGCGTCGGGAAAACCCAGTTGCTCCGCAATCCCTTCCATTGAGAGCGCGCCGCTCGCTTCCAGCTCGAGCGCACGATGGTGACACCCGAGCCTGAGAGGCGTCCCCACCGGGGGAAGGCCGAGGGCCTCCACCTCCTTATCCAGCCGCTTCTCATCGATTCGGAAGTAGTCGACCACGCGACGCACGGGACACGTCCGCGTAGCATTGCGCATGCACCAGCACCCGATGGTCCTGCCGACGCCCGGCCTGAGGAGTCGTCCGAAGGCATCGAGCAGGCGTGCAGGGACGGGAAGCATGAGTCGCGCGCGCAGGTCCTTCCCGAGTTCCTGACGTTCGAACGGAAGGTCCATCAGGAAGAGGGCATCGACGCCGGCGCGGGCGTAGGCCTTCACCGGAACGTCGCGCATCCGAACGTTGACCACGGCGACCAACACGGGCACGTGTACGTTCAGCGTCCGCAGCCGGCGCGCCGTCAGCTCGCTCGGCGCACCGTCCGCGGTGCGGTCGCCCAACAGGACGAGAGCGGCAGCACGAACCTCGCCGGAATCGACCTTGCGTACTGCTGCGGCCACGTCGATGAATCGCGCCGTGATCGCGCCCAATCCCTCCACGATCTCGTTCCACAGCGGGCGCGCTTCCAGGTCCACGAGGATCTCAGGCACCCGGTGCACCTGCTGCGCCGGCGAATCGCGGTGCCCCCCCCGGCTGAGCCCGTGTCAGGCACTGACCGCGACGACGATGACGTGGACATCGATACCTCACCTGCATGACGACGAGGCGGTCGCGCAAGCGTGGAAGCCGCTCCCTGACACTCTGCGACGTACCGCTTCCCGGTGCCAAGCGTATCCGATCTCTTGCGTCTCCCGTGGGAGTCAGCGGACGGGTTGCGGCGGTACTCTCTGGCGTTCGCGGTGGCGGCGCGACAGCACGCAGTATGAACGAGCGCCCCGACAGGACCCTACGCCGCCCCGCCCAGTCCTTGGACGATGAGCGGAAACGCGGCTCTCATTTGGTCCACACCAGAATCACACCGCAATTGCCATTCAGCATCTGGTATTGCGGCGGTGCCTGAACCGCCCGTTGATAGATCTCGATACCGGCGAGCTCCGAGGGATGCACGAAATCATCGAGAAAGACCACGTTGCCCGGACCCAGTCCACCCGCTACGGCCGCCTGGCCCGACAGGGCCCTGAACGCCGTCGCCACCATACCGCCCGTGGCGGTGGCGCGCGCGCCTCCGGTCGGCATCAGGCGTTGTCCATTGAGGTATATCTGCATGATGCAGTTGTTCGTGCCTAACGGGACGAAGCACTGCACCTGGACGTTGCAGCTTCCCACACCCTTGAGCGCCACTCCGTGCCGGCCGTCCAGCAACTGCGTGGTTCGCGGCGATTTGCGGAATTCGATCTCCTCCGGCGTGACGAACTGTCCCGACCCGCCCCACTTCTCCTGCTCGGCCATTCGCTCGTAGAACCCGTGCAGCTCGAGACTGAGCACCTGCTGTTCCGCCTGCACGCGCAGCGCCGCCAGTTTCGCCGCCACCGGTACCAGCGTGATCGTCATCGCGGTGTCGCCGCCGAACTCGAGGCGAACATCGGTCGGGGCGAAACCCAGCCGGCGCAGCTGCACGGTGACTCCGGCCTCCCGCGGCAGCTCCACACGGAACCGTCCCGAATCGTCACTGACCGTTCGGCGCGTCCCGGCGAACCAGACCGTGACGTATGGCACGCGGTTGCCGGACGTGTCGGCCGCGACTCCCGAGAGGACGCGCGTGCCGCCGGTTTGCGCGGCAGCCGCCATCGGGAGAATCGTTAGGCCGCCGAAGCATGCGACCAGCCAACGGACAGTCCGCTCGTGCATCGCCATGGTATCCTCCCAGGGCTGCCATACCCGTGCGTCGGGATGACCCGGCTGTCCGACCTGATGCGTTGAGCTCGCACAAAGCCGTTCCGGCCAGAGTCCCGCCACCGCCGCCGTGAACCCGGCTCCAAGATGCGGCCCCAGGCCGATCAGACCATTACGCGAGGATTAAGAGTTCATTAAGTCGTACCGGCTCGCCCCCGGCCGCCGAGATCCGATACCATTCGGGTCGCGCAGCCGGCACTACCGCTCGCGCGTCCACAGCAAGAGCGTCCCGCACGGCGAAACCCTGAACCCTTCGGCCGTGGTGGCCGAACCTGCGTAGAACTCGACCCCGCCCAACTGATGGACAGTGAACTGGTTGATGTCGGGCGGTGGCTGCACGGAAAGCGTCGCGTCGTAGAAGAGCGCACCGTCCAGGTAGATCGTGGTATAGCAGGGAATTGGCCGGCTACCGCTGCCGAAGGCCCGGATGCCGCCCTCCGACTTCCGGCTCGACGAGACATACGCGGCGTTCTGACCTGCACGGGCTATCAAGACCCCCGGGATTCGCGTGCTCAGCAGATCAGACAGACTGTCATCGTCATGCTTCCGAAGCATGTCCTCGGCAATGAAGTGTCCGAAGCCGTGATGGCGTCGCGCCTCGAAGCCCCGCAGCCCCGGCGACAGGTACCTGACTTCCGGACTCGTCGTCACGACCGGGGGGAGCACGGGGACGAGCCTGGTGAGGACGAAGTCGTGCCCCGCCTCACGTGACCGAGGAATGTCCACACTGTCCGCCGCGGTCTTGAATCCGACGGCCCGTGCCTCGACCAGATACCGTCCCGGCTCGAGTCCAGTGAGGCGGTAGGTCCCCCGCGAGTCCGTGTGCGCGACGGCGTGAAGCGCCGGCGCGGTGATTTCGGCCGAAATGCCGCCGCCACCGAGCGAGTCCGACGTGACGCGCCCAACCAGGCTGCCGACTCTGCGCGCCTGCCGCATGGGCCAGAAGCATTGCTGTCACGGCAGCGCTCGCCGAAATCATACATTTGGCACGCATGACAGCATCGTCGGGCGGGGGTCATGATGATCCCCTTCGACGTTACAGCGCACATCAGCGCCCGACCAGTGGCATGACCACCCACGAGTTGAGCGCGGCCATCCGGACGAGTATGGAGAGACATCATACTATGATCAGGTGCTGATGCCGAAAGCCAAAGTCGCCGTCACACTCGACGCCAACACCCTCCAACGGCTCGACCGGCTGGTGCGCTCGGCACAGTTCCGGAATCGCAGCCGGGCAATCGAAGCTGCGGTGACCGACATGTTGGCACGGCTGGATCGGCGTCGACTAGCCGCCGAATGTGCGAAACTGGACGCCGCGGACGAGCAGCACCTCGCGGACGAAGGGTTGGGAGCCGACCTGCAGGCATGGCCCAAATACTGAGAGGGGAGATCCGGTGGGCCAATCTGAATCCCACGGGAGGGCGCGAGCAGGCGGGACTGCGACCGGTTCTGATCCTCAGTCACGACGTGTTCAATGAACGCTCCGGGACAGTGATCGCGGTGGCACTCACGTCCCGGCCGCAACGAGCGGGCTTCCCCCTCACGCTGGAACTGCAGAGCCGCGGCCTGCCGAAGCGGTCCTGGGTCAAGATCAGTCAGGTCCGAACACTCTCGGTCGAACGCCTGGGGAGACGTCTGGGCCGCACCTCACCCGAGGACCTCGAGTCGGTGATCGACGGACTCAATGAGATCATCGCGACCTGAAGAGCCTGACGACTGCAACGCGAGTCCCACGGTGGCAGGGAGACCGACGACATCGAGCCGCGGCGCCGGCGCTGTCCCTGTCGTCGGCCCCGGCGATCGGCGCAGGAAGGCCTCCCGCACAAGCCAACTTGGCGGCGCCCACGCCGTCGGGTAGGATTCCCGCCATGGCAGCCACCAACGAGAGCCCTCCGGTGCGGCTCGAAGCGATCGCCGCGCGGTTCGGCCTCGCCGACATCTACGTCTTCGGCAGCCGCGCCGACCAGATCGCGACCGGTGCCCCGCGGTCGGATGGCGCGGTCCGGGCCGACTCCGACGTCGATATCGCCGTCAGACCGGTGCGCGATCGCCTGTTGACTCCGGCAGAACGCGTCGAGTTGACGCTCGCGCTCGAGCATGCCCTTGGGGTGAAACAGGTGGATCTGCTGGTCGTGACGGAGGCGGGCCCGTTCCTCGCGTTGGCGGTCATCCGGGGCAATCTGCTGTACTGCACGGATGCGGTCGATCATGCGGAGTACGAGTTGTTCATTCTGCGCCGCGCTGGCGATCTGGCCCCGCTGGAGCGCGAGCGGCGGGAGCTCGTGTTGCGCGGCGGCGGACGATGACGCCGGCGCCGATCAGCGCGGGCGTCGTGGTCGACCGGGCGGCATGGATTCGACGCATGATCGCGGCGATTCGCGCGCTGCCGCTGGATGCCGCCGACTTTCGCGCCGATCCTCGAACGGTCGCCGCCGCCGAATCATACCTGCGCCGTGCGCTGGAGGCCCTGCGCGATCTCGGTCGCCACATCCTCGCCAAGGGCTTCGGACCTGGCGTGGCTGAGTACAAGGCGATCGCGGACATGCTGGCGGACGTACACGTCCTCGATACGCCCGACGCCGCACTCATGCTTCGGCTTGCAGGCTATCGCAACCGAATGGTGCACTTCTATCACGCCGTCGATGACGAGGAACTCCGCCTCATCTGCCGGGACCAGCTCGGCGATAACGAGCCTGCCCGACCACGTGGCGCGGTCCTCTGGGAGACGTCTCGGGGCGTGGCGGACGACAGATCGGCCGCAGTGGCCGCGCGAGAGTCGGGCGGTATCTTTCCCGCATGACCTCCGGGATCCCTGCTGCACCAGCGTCTCGGGGCGCCTCCGGCCACCAGCAACCTCCTGGCACATGACCGACACGTCAACGGACGCCGCAGCCGTCGCGCGTGAGGCGATCCTCCGAACACCTCCCGTGGACCGCCTGCGACGGGCGTTGGCCGACAGCGAGACGATCCGCGAACTCGCATTGTCGCGCCTCCGCGTGCGCTATCCGGAGCGCTCCACACTCGAGCTCGTGGAAGTGCTGCTGGGCGAGCCGGTCACGCGCGGTCGTCTGACCAGCGGTCGCGAGTGACAGCAGAGGCGCTCCTGCGCGCGCTCGCGACCGCGCTGCGCGAGGAGGGGATTCCATTCATGCTGACCGGATCGGTGGCGAGCGCGTACCATGGCGCCGGGCGCGCGACCATGGACATCGATTTGGTGATCGACCCGCTTCCCTCCCAGCTCCAGTCGTTCGTCGGGCGCATGCGGGCGAGTGGCGTATACGTCTCGCCGGAAGCCGCCCAGGAGGCACTCACCCAGCGTGCACTGTTCAACGTGGTCGACGTGGAGTCGGGCTGGAAGGCGGACTTCATCGTGCGGAAATTGCGCCCGTTCAGCGCTACCGAGTTCGAACGCCGGCAGCCAATTGACTTCCAGGGCATCCTGCTCGACATCGCGACGCTGGAGGACGTAGTTCTCTCGAAGCTCGAGTGGGCAAAGCTGGGCGACTCCAGTCGGCAGATGGACGACGTGCGGGCGCTGCTGCGGCTGCGGGGCGAGGAGCTGGACCGGGAATACATACGACATTGGGTCGAGGTGCTGGGCCTGCAAGCCCAGTGGGCAGCGGTGAGCGGCATTGTTCGTTGACGACTATGGCTGGAGCGCGGGAGGTGACCGGCGAGGGAATGTCGCGCTGCGAAACGCACCGGAGGCGGCGAAAGATGATGCGCGTCTGACCGACACGACGCCGCTGATCCTCGAACCTCGAGCAAGCCAGCCGTCGTCACGCAGGCGCGCCGCGATAGCCAGGCACCCCGCAGTGACGAGATGCTTGTTGCCACCCGGAATGGTCGGCAGTTTTCCTTTCATGGATCCGCACAGCGAGGCCGAGGTCGTGCAGATCGAGAGGCTCCGGGCGATGACGATCGATCAACGTCTGGCCACGGCCCACGCGTTGCGAACATTCGCGTGGGAGCTGAAACGCGCCGTGCTGGCGCGACAACACCCGGAGTGGTCCGAGACGGAGCTCCTGACGGCGGTTCGCGCGGCATTTCGGTGAGCGCGACCGCCGATCTGCGGCGCGTGATTCTCTCGCCGCTGTCGCGCAGCGGACTCCCCTACATGATCACCGGTTCGGTGGCCGCCATCGCCTACGGCGAGCCCCGAATGACGAACGACGTGGACGTGGTCCTGTGGCTGGGCGCCGGTCAGTCCGAGCGGCTGCTCGCGGTCTTCAACGAGCCGGCCTATTACGTGCCGCCGACCGAGATACTCGAACAGGAAGTCGCACGCAGTCGCTTCGGCCACTTCAACATCGTTCACCGTGAGACCGCACTTCGGGCCGATGTGTACCTCGCGGGATCCGATCCATTGCACGCGTGGGCATTCCCGCGCCGCCGTCCAGAAGATGTGAAAGGCGACACGCTCTGGTTCGCGCCTCTCGAATACGTCATCGTGCGGAAGCTGGAGTACTTCGGCGAGAGCGGATCTGATCGTCACCTCCGAGACATCGCCGGGATGCTGCGGGTGAGTGGCGTGGCGATCGATACGGCCGCGCTCGAAGGGCTGGTGCGAGAGCGCGGGCTTGAGGGGCTGTGGATCCGAGCCCGTCAGATGCCCGGCGGCTGACGATGAGAGGAGATTCACTCCCTCACGGCGCCCGCGTCCACAGCACGATCGTCCCGCAGGCCGCACCGATGCCACTGAACCGCATGGGCGTGCTGGCCGGCCCCGCGTAGATCTCGATCGCCTCGATCCCGTTCGGCGCGAAGTCGTTGATATTCGGCGGCAGCCCCCGGCCCGGCTGGAAGATCACGGTTCCATCGAGGTACACCTGGTAGTAGCAGATGTCTGCGCCCGATTTCGAAATGGTCGCCGCGAACGCCGCGCGCGTGCTCACCAGATAGACCGAGTTGTCCGGCTGCCGCGCCAGGCGCACGCCGGGCACCGATCGCAGCACGTCGCTCAGGGGCCACTCCTCGTGTTTCGCGAGGTCGGCGCGGGTGATGAACCGGCCGCCGGCATTGGTCAGGCGCCGCTCCTCGAACCCCCGCATCTTGGACGACACCGCGGTCGCCGTGACCGCCACCCCCGGCAGCTCCGGGGCAATCGGCGTCAGCACGAACTCGCGCACCGAGTCCGCCGGCAGTGGGACCGTCACCCGCGCCAGCACCGGCCGGTAGCCGACGTCGCGCACCAGCACGGTGTACGTGCCGCGCGAGAGCGCGACGAAGGCGAAGGAACCGTCGCCATTTGTCCGGGCCGACTTCGCGAGCCCGGGCAGCAGGACCTCCGCTGATGCGGCCGGCCGCGTCGCCGAATCGGTCCTGATGAGCACCCGCCCGCGCAACGTGGTCGATCCCGCCGCCGCGGTGCTCAGGGCCAGCCGCACCTCCACCACGCTCGCGGTGTCCGTCATCTGCGAGGCTCCGCTCCACACGGGCGCCGCCGAGCTCCGCCCGCAGCCGCACCACGTCCTGCCGCGGCGGCCGGCAGAACGTCACGATCCCCGCCGCGTCGGATTCCGTCTCCACGGTGGAGGGGCGGTAGCGCCCCGCCAGCGCGCTCCGGAGCCGGTACCGGCCGGTGCTATCGGTCACCGCATCGGCCACGCCCCCGGCCAGGTTGAGGTGCGCGTTCGCGAGCGGCACGCCGTGAAGGCTGGCGAACACCAGCCCGGTCAGCGTCGGCATCCCGGCCGCCCAAGCGCCCCGCCGGGACTCCATCGCGGCCCAGCCCCCCTCCTCGCGGTAGCCCAGGAGGCTGTCCCGGGCAGGCACGGTGAAGGCGCCCACGCGCGCGGCGCCCACTCGCGCCATCCGCGGCAGCCGGATGTACGAGCGCTCCGGGGTCTCGAGCGGCGCGATCCAACCGGTGACAACCCCGTCAGACAAGCTGAGGACGATCAAGGTGTCGGCGTGAGCACCCACCGGCGCACGCGAACCAAACCACAAAAGATACTCACCACTGGCTTGCCGTATTCGACCAATTCCACGACGAAACGCGCCTGACGGTCCGCGAAGGACGGCAAGTGGCAGGGGCCGCCATGGGACCGATGCTCGTTCCGGCGCGCTGCCAGAAACTGCAGTAAGGTAACCGATTGGAGTAGCCACCGTAGGGCCAGCGACGTTTCTGGCCACGGATGATACGAACGCGGGCATCGGATTCAACGGAAGGATCCTCCTTCACTCGCCCCCAAGTACCCATGGCCAGCAGACCACGCTATCACCTCGGTCCCGTACCCGGGAGCGAGGCTAGTGCCGATCCGCGCGCCTGGCACCCGTCCAGTAGATCGATCCACTGTGTCATCAGGGCGAATCCTCGCGATGGTACCCCACTCACCCCCGCCCACGCTCCGGCCTCGGACGGCGAAGCACACGCCGCGCCGAAACCTGGAGAGTTGTTTCGCTCATACGTGATCCAGCACAGCATCCGCAACCGACATCGACGACAAGTGATCGTAGAAGGCAAACGCCGGCATGCGATTGATTTCAAGTGTGAGCCACTTCTTGGAATCCGGGCTCCAGATAACGTCGCAGCCGGATAAGGCGAGCCCGGCAGCCATAGCTGCCGCTGAGAGCGAACGTGAAAGCGGCGCTGGCAGCTCTATCGGCCGACAGTGGTGCGCGCTAACGCGTGGGCGATAATCCACGCCTGGAATATTGATCAGCAGAGACATCTGCTCGTCGAACACAGTGTGAACCCGACAGCTGGGCCCCACGATCCGCTCCTGGAAAAGGCAGGGGCAGTTATGCAGGGATTCGAGGCGATCGACATCATCTCGCCGAAGTACGGCGGCGAGACTCCTCATCCAGCTGCCCGACTTGTATATCACATGCCGGTATTCAGCGAGGAAATCCCGAGCTGCGGCAGCATCGTTGGTAGCAAGCGTCGCAGGTACGTCCAAGCCCTGCTCGACCAGGCATGCGGCGTGAGCGGATTTCGAGAAATTGGTATGACCTGCGGCGGGAGGATTCATGGTGGGGAGGAACCTCTGCTGTAGAGTGCGAAGCACTCGCATGTGGCGTTCGGGGGCAAGCGTGTTGTTCGGATCCCCGGCCCGGATTACAAGCAGCGGTCGCGCGAACACGAGCGGTTCATGGTGCAGCTGCTCCAGGCTTTCTTCGAATACGGCGGTAGGACAAGAGCGCGAGTAAAGGAAGGTCAGGTCCAGGAGGGTCGACCGCTTTCCCTGAATTCTGCACCGGTGCAGCAGATGTATTGCCGTCTGATCAGTGCGATGCGCCACAATGCCGATACGTCCCACTCCCGCAGGCATCATGCGGGGAATGGGCGTCTCGACGATGCTGCGCCAGCTGTGTTGACCGCCCAACGATGCCGCGATGATAGCCTGCAAGATGGTGCTGCTCGGTGGAGTCCAGTCAGGGAGCATGCCCACCAGCGGAACGAACTCGCTGCGAGCCACATCGAGCTCAAGCGTGACGGGGAACGGTATCTGAGGTGACCAAGGCCAGATGGACGGGCAAACGACCTGTCGCTCCGCGGTCAGGTAGATGCAGCCGTCGCCGAATAGCAGAGCCTCACGTGCACCAAGTTCGAAGAGGCCTGTTACTGACGGCCAGAGCTGGAGGACATCATGGCCCATGCCGACTCGCTGGCGACTATCTGAATACCCCATCGCAAGAAACTGCCATCTCGATGCAGTCACCGGAGTAGCAAGCGCACAGAGGCCGAACAGCAGCGCCTCGTACTCGACGGCTTGGTAGTACGTGTCCGCTGCGTCAACCTCGGGCGGTGACGGGTAACCGAATAACAAGACGACCCTCACATCAGGCGCCCGCACAGTAGGCAGACCGCCCACCGACCGCAGCTGATACGATGCGCTATTTGGAAACAGCGAAATGTGCCACTCGTCCCACCTATCGAGGAAAAGGGAGTGCAAGCCGTGGGATGCAAAACGGGCTCTGAGTTGCTGTCGGTACTCGCTCGTTCCACCAAAGCCCACCACCAGCGCATAGGCGCTCACGACGCACGCTGCTCGCGCGTCCCACGTTCTTTGGCCAGAGCCTGCGCGCGACAACCGGTGCATTGAGAAGACGCCATTTCAGTACCAGGTACTGATACGACATTCGTCCGCAGTGATGGGTGGACGAACAGTTCCCGGTTTCGCCCGGCTGCTGGGCTGACGCGGCCAGACTCGGGCGGCCGATCTTCTCCGTCGAAGTTCGACCCAGCGGCCATCCTGCCTCACGCGCAGCACGTACCGGAGGGGGCGGGCGCTGCTGCGGCCACCATCCGGTCCGTGCTCACTCGGGTCATCGGGATACCTGCAGCGGCGGTTCCGCATGCGCGTAGGTCCAAGCCAGCTGGCAGAAACCGCTAGCGCTCGTGTCTACAAACTCGAATTCGAATGCAATCCAAACCCGATCGGCCGGCAGCTCACGCGGCAGCGGCACTTCGAAACGCAGGGTATCGACGAGCACGCGCTGCGCGGAGTCGGCGCTGGTGAGCGCCCTCGCCAGGAGCGGGCGAAGCGGAATTGCCCTGCTCTCGGAGATAATGCGCCATGGCCGAGGTTGTGAACCGGATGCTAGCGCGGCCCGCACTCGGAGGGAACGATACCGTATGTCCACCACCGACTGCCGAAACGCAATGGTAGCAGCGGGAACGATGATATCGATCCAGCCCCCTCGCACCAGCACGGTTCCTTCAAACCTGCCTCGTACAGTAAACGCCTGACCGTCGGGCGTTTCCAGCGAGCTCGCCACCAGTCGCATGGGATTCGGCGAACGCGGAAACGTAGTGCGCCGGTTCGTAGCACAACTCGTCGTTATGCTGAACCAGAGGGCGCAGGCCACCGCCCGGTAGCGACATGTCATGAGCATGGATCAGTTACGGTCGGGCCATCGACCCGCCGGTCGCGGCGCGAGACCATGCTCGGTACCGGCCTACCTTCCTGCCCCCCGACCGCGTTTTGTGTGATTGAGGAAACGCTCAAGTGCTGCAAACCTGTGGCGGGATCTTCTTCCAAAAGTGCAATGCGCCCCTGAAAAAAAGCAACGGCGTGACGATTGGGAGGAGTAACCAGACTACCTTGCAGGTGGCCCTCTTCGTCAAAGCGCGCCCACCGCTCAGCCCCGGATGGCTTGGCGCTCCAGCTGCGGACCCAGATTGACGTACCGTCGGCGAGCAGCGCGTCAATGACTGGATGGGATGACGGCAGGCGGATCGTGTCCAGGGCTGCCAACAGCCGGCGCGACTGGGCCTCGTCCGGCACCGTCGCCGAAAGCGAGTCTCGCATGCGGCGTATATCTGTTCGCGTAACGGGCTCGGGCGCCACGGGAGCAGTCGCGACCCGCAGCAGACGGCCGTTGGATGAGTAAATGTGGATCTCGTACTCTGCACCACTCGCATTGACAATGCAGTGCTCCGTGAACGCGATCATTGGAGGAACCACGAACGGGATCTGATAAACGGGCCCGAAGCTGAACTCGCCGTCAACGCCGCGACTGCGGTCCAGCACAATTCTCGGGGCCCTCGCGAACAGGCGAATGCGCGCCGTGTCTGATGTGACGAGCGACTTGCGGTCGCTCCCGACCACGGGCGGTCCACGCCAAGACGCGATGCGATAGTCAGCTGTCATCGCGAGGCCTGATGTGGTCCGTGGTTGGGGAGTCGTCGGGACTTGGCCGAGATATATGCCCGTCGGGCTGCAGCATCGATCGACTGCGTATCGGACGGTCACGCTCCGTGCGAAACGACGCGCGGGTCCGAAAATGTTGATCCGGCGCTGGAGTTGATCGTAGACGAGGACCGAGTCACCTGCCAACCGCATGAGACTCGAAATGGAGCGGTTTTCGCCGGGCCCCGAGCCAAGCCGCCCGATCCGGCGAAGAAGCCGACCTTGCATATCGAATTCGCGCACCTCCATCACATCTGGAATCGCCACCAAGAGCCTTCCTCGCTCCGAAAAAGTCACCTGTCGCACGCCATACATCTCATGCAACAGGTCCGTGTCCAGCCGCGTCAATTCGCGCCCTACGTGAAAACTCGGCGAACTGAAGTCAGGCGCAGGATTGATTACCGCCAGCGCCTGCGGCCACAACGCCGCAGGGGTGCTGCATGCGACGATAGTCCGCAGTCCGTGGATGCCGTATGCCCGAATCCGCATGCTAGGGGGCCCGATTGTGCTCATGCTGCACCACGCTGTCGAGCGTCGCGAACGAGGGTGGTTGGCTCCACTTCCAACCGTTGACCAGGATTGTTGGCGTTCCACGTACGCCAAGCTCTTTCGCAAGTAGTGTATCGCGACCTACTCGATCTATCGGCGCGCGCGCCGCGACGCAGCTCATGAAACCTGGGAGATCCGGGATTCCCACCGCTTCCCCAAAGCTGGACCACGGCATCAAGCCGAGCGAGTCCTGGTTTGCGAAGACAGCGTAGTAGAATTGCTCGAAACGCCCCTGTACATTCGCGCACTCGGCGGCCCTTGCGGCGGGGATAGCAAACCGATGATAGGATATTGGAAAGTGTGCAAACAGTACTTTCACATCAGCGGGATAGCGGCGACGGACGGAGTCCAAGGTGGCCGCATACGCTCGACAAGCCGGGCACTCGAAATCACCAAACTCGACCACGGTGACAGCAGCGTGCTCTGGCCCCAGCCGAGGACGGTCGTTCGTTGCAATCGCCGCCCAATTATCGAGTTGGGCCGGCGGTGGTATCAATCTGATGTCCTGCGGCGTGGGAGCGAGTTCCCGATATCCGACGAAGAGTGTCATCAGCACCGCGCAGACGGCAATCGTGGCGCCCGCGACGTCTGTCCGGCCTCGCTGAGAGCGTGATGGGCCTTTTGGCATTGAGATCTTCCCAGAGCGTGTTGGAACCCGTACTTGAGGGCGAGTGCCATACGGGGCAGACGCCAACGATTACGGTGCGCGCCGACGCACTATGTGTGTAACCGTGAAGTCCGAAGGGATGACGCGGGCAATGCACCGTGCTAAAGACTCCACGGCCATCGTCCTTTGTGAACACGCGGCTCTCCTCCGACATGGCGAAGGTGGCATCCCGACCCAACGAAGCTATGGCTCACAGACACAGCGCCGCATTGCGGCTGGGACGGATGCTCGGCACTACTCGGCCTCCTTCATGTGGCAGTGCTTGTATGCAATCGAGCAGTTGCCCTCCCAGTTGTTGCAACCGCCTCCCGTCAGCATGCAACCGTGCGCAATCGCTTCGTCGGCGCACCAATCTATTACCTCTTCTTCACTCGGGCACTCGCTCACGCACTCGCCAATAGTGTCACAACTGGTCGGCATCGCGCGGGCTGCAGCGGGCTCGACCAACAAGACTCCGCCGCCGGCCGCGATGACTGCGATTCCGAGAAGCTTCAACTGGGTGGGCCGCATCGCAACCTCCGGTTAATTAAGGGTAGGACGATGATGGAGACAAAGTGAAGATCGAACGTCCGCGTACCTATGCGATGCGAAAGTGTGACGGTCTTGCGGGGGGCGCCACCTCACTTTCTGGCAAATGGCGCAACTTTCTGGAGAATATTCGACCGTCTGGAGATCACGGACCCAGAGGGGCCACGCTTGCTCGTCACATCTGGAGCCGCCGGGCTGGTACACCGCACCCTGCGGCGGCCGCTAATCCGCACGCCCCGCCTCCAACCCCATCGTCAGAAGCTCCCGAATCGGCGCAGCGACCTTGGCCAGGCGCGGTAACGCGCGCAGGTGACGCCGCATCGTCGCCAGCGACTTGGCGTCGGGGAAACCCAGCCGCTCTGCAATCAGCCCTTCGACACCCCACCCCACGATTCCAGCTCGCGCGCACGATGATGACACCCGAGCCTGAGGAGCGTCCCCACCGCCGGAAGACCGAGGGCCTCCACGGAGTCATCGAGCTGCTTCTCGTCCATCCGGAAGAAGGCGACGACGCGGCGTACGGGGCACGTCCGCATCGCGTTGCGCATGCACCAACACCCGATTGTCCTGCCGACGCCGGGCGCAAGCAGTGGACCCAGCGCGTCGAGCACGCGCGCAGGCACGGGAACCGCCAGCCGCGCGTGCACCTCCTTCACCAGCTCCTCGCGCTCGAACGGGTAATCCAGCAGGAACAGGGCATCCACGCCGCCGCGGGCGTAGGCCTTCACGGGAACGTCGCGCACGAGGACGTTGCGCACGCCCACCAGCACCGGAAGGTGCAGGTTCTGCGCCCGGAGCCGGCGCACCGTTGCAGATCGGACAGCCGGTCATTGTCATACTTCCGAAGGATGTCCTCGACAATGAAGTGGCCGAAGCCGACATGGCGTCGAGCCTCGAAGCCCCGCAGCCCCGGCGATAGGTACCTGACTCCCGGACTCGTCGTCACGACCGGGGCGAGCACGGGCACGAGCCTGGTCAGGACGAGGTCGTGCACCGCCTCACCTGATCGGGGAATGTCCACACTGTCGGCCGAAGTCTTGAATCCGACGGCCCGAGCCTCAACCAGATACCGTCCCGGCACGAGCCCGGTGAGCCGGTAGCGGCCGCGGGAGTCCGTGTGTGCGACGGCGTGAAGCGCCGGCAGGGTGACTTCCGCCGCAATGGCCGCGCCACCGAGGGAGTCCGACGAGATGCGTCCGACCAGACTGCCGCTTTGCGCCGCAGCAGAATGGGCCAGGAGTATGGCTGCCGCGCGAGCCGAGATCCGTGACCTCACGGCGCCCGCGTCCACAACACGATCGTCCCACATGCCGCACCGATGCCGCCGAAGCGCATGGGCGTGCTGGCCGGCCCCGCGTAGATCTCGATCGCCTCGATCCCGTTTGGCGCGAAGTCGTCGATATTCGGCGGCAGCCCCCGGCCCGGCTGGAAGATCACGGTTCCATCGAGGTATACCTGGTAGTAGCAGTGCGCGAGCGTATCCTTGCCTGGGATCAATGCTGCGATCGCGGAGCGCGTGCTCTCCAGAAGAACCGTGTTGTCCGGCTGCCGCGCCAGGCGCACGCCGGGCACCGAACGCAGCAGGTCGCTCAGGGGCCACTCCTCGTGCTTCGCCAGCTCCGCGCGCGTGATGAACCGGCCGCCGGCATTGGTCAGGCGCCGCTCTTCGAAGCCCCGCATCTTGGACGATACCGCGGTCGCCGTGATCGCCACGCCCGGGAGCTCCGGGGCAATCGGCGTCAGCACGAACTCGCGCACCGAATCCGCCGGCATGGGGACCGCCACCCGCGCCAGCACCGGCCGGTAGCCGACGTCGCGCACCAGCACGGTGTACGTGCCGCGGGAGAGCATGGCGAAGGCGAACGCACCGTCCACCGCGGTGCGGGCCGACTTCGAGAGCCCGGGCAGCAGGACCTCCGCCGCCGCGGCCGGACGCGTCGCCGAATCGGTCTTGATGAGCACCCGCCCGCGCAACGTGGTCGATCCGGCCGACGCAGTGCTCAGAGCCAGCCGCACCTCGACCACGCTCGCGGTGTCGTCGGCTGGGACGCTCCGCTCCACACGCGCTCCGCCGAGCTCCGCCCGCAACCGCACCACGTCCTGCCGCGGCGGCCGGCAGAACGTCACGATCCCCGCCTCGTCGGATTCCGTCTCCACGGTGGAGTCGCCGACCGCCGCGCTCACCAGCCGCTCCGACGCCTGCACCGCCAGGCGCCGCCACGACATCACCGCCCGCGCGCCGCTGACCGGCGCGCGCGAGAGCCGAGTCGACGACGTATCCTATGATGAGCTGCGGCCGGTCGCCCCGCACCGTTTCCTTTCCACAGAACCGCGCGCGCAACGTCGCCGCGCTGGCCACGGCCCAGTCGACCACGGTCGCCTCGCCCAGCGACAACACCACCTCGCGCTCAGCTCCCTCGGTGCTGAAGTGCCCGAGCCGCGGGTCGTCCGTCGTTAGGCGGTACCGCCCCGCCAGCACGCTGCGCAGCCGGTACCGGCCGGTGCTGTCGGTCACCGCGTCGGACACGCCGCCGGCCAGGCTGAGGTGCGCGTTCGCGAGCGGCCCGCCGTGGAGGCTGTCGAACACGAGCCCGGTCAGCGTCGGCTGGTCGGCCGCCGCGGCTCCACGCCTGGACTCCGTCGCGGCCCAACCCCCCTCTTCGCGGTAGCCCAGGAGGCTGTCCCGGGCCGGCACGCTGAAGGCGCCGACGCGCGCGGCGCCTACCCGCGCCATCCGCGGCAGCCGGATGTACCAGCGTTCGACGATCCACTGCCCGTCAGGCAGCGCGGCGAACTCGAGGCGCCCGCCCGCCTGGCCGGGCTGCGCGCCCGACGGCGGGCGGCTGTACGCGTAGTCCATCCACCGCAGCTCACCCGTCTGCCGATCGACCCACAGCACGCCGGTGACATCGCTGACCCGCCGACCGGGCGCCGGATCGAACGCCAGCCCGATCAGCGTTTGCGATCCCGGCACCTCCTTCACCCCGAAGCAGTGGTCCTGCGCGAATTGATCCGAGAGCAGGAGCGCCGCATCGGGCGCAAAATATGTGAGGTCGCCTTCCACCGGGTGCGCGAAACCGAGACGAGACAGTTCTTCGGCCGGTGCCGTCGTGAACGGCGCCCCAGCGGGGACGGATCGCGTCGCGGTCGTCTCGGCCACCACCCGCAGCGACCGGTCGAGGATCCGCGTGTAGCGCCAGACGTCGATCGGGAGGCGTTGCGGGGCAGAGAGGACGGTGGCATCCAGCGCCTTGTGGACTTCGCCCCAGAGCCGCGCCACCACCGTACCAGTATTGGGGTCCATCCTGCACGTGCGTGTGGCGCGGACCGCCACTTTCTCCAGCAGCAGCGGCTGGGGCACCAGCGCGATCCGCACCGACTGCGGCTCCGCCGTGAGCTCGCGGGCCGCCGAGCTGTCAGTGGCGTAGCCGATCCGTTCGGCCCGCACCCGGACCCGTGCGCCTAACGTGCCATGCAGAGTGGCACTCCCCTGCTCGTTCGTCAGCGCGCCGGTGTGCCGCGACCCGTCCTCGAGGACGAGCGACACGATGGCGCCCGTCAGCGGCGCGCCCGACGCCCGATCGACCACCAGCACCCGGACGTCCTGCGCCACGAGCGGCAGGCCCCAGGCCGCAATCAGGGCCGCGATGAAAACGACCCTCAGCCACCAGGCATTGCTCTCGCGCATCGGCATGATGCCCTCAACCTGCAGAGCAGCGGATCACTCGATCGACGGACGCCTAAGCCCGACAACGCCGCCAGGCGACCCGGCTCCAAGATACGGCGCCAGGTCAACGAGACCATTACGGCAGGATTAAGAATCCATTAAGTCACGCGGTCCGCCCGATTGCAGGTCTCGAACGCCACGACCGGCGCCCTCAGCGCGCTCGTCCAAGGGAGAGCACGCTGGCTCAGAAAGGCCCCACCACCGGAATCGTCGCCGACACACGTTTTCGTCGCCAGCACGCGCTACTGTCGATTGAGGTCGCGCGAGAGAATCAGCTTCAGCGTGAGCTTGTCGGTGGCGTTCGTGAGACCGAATCCGATGCCGGCTTCCACGTCCAGCGTCTTCCCGGAATGATCCACCACGCCGTAGAGCTGATGCGCCTGCGCCCTCCCCGGAAAAAACTGGTGCACGGGTCCGAAGTCGTCGTACTCCTCCACCGCCATCGCCCAGCCGCCCTGGAGATTGTACGCCACGCGCGTCGAGGGAACGAACTCGAGGTTCTTCAGTCCGTCGTATGATGTATCGAAGATCGGATTGACGATCACGTCCACCGGGTCGAGGTGCCATCCGAGGATCGGACGGATCTCCGACGTGAACCGCTTCTTGTCCCAGCGCTTCGCGTTATAGCTGAACTCGAAATTCACGCCGTACACGAACGTCCGGTCGTCGGCGCCCGGCACCGCGAACAGCGTTCGGAGCTTGGCGCCGTCGAGCCCGAATCCCTTGTCCTTGTCCAGCGTGTACAGGGGCAGGTAAAGCCCGGCCTCGAACCATCGCGTCACACCCAGCGCCCACTCGGGCACGCCGTTCCAGGACTTGTCCGACACCACGCTGCCGCTGAACCCCGGCGTCTTGATCCCGTTGGGCGTGTAGTTGTTGTGGAGCGTGAGGTTGAACACGCCCACGGGCGCCAGCCCGCCGTCATAGACCTGGATCTCATCGGCCTGCGCGAAGGACCGTCCGGGGATCGCCATGAGCGCGGCGACCAGCGAGACGAGCGACTGCCTGACAAGTGGCGTCATGATTCCTGGCGTTCGGGTTCGGGCATGTCCGGCACGGGCGTCAAGCTACGCAGGGGAGCGACGTTTCGCTCGCGGTTCGACGAGCCGTCGCTACCGCGGCACGTCGCGCAGATGCAGCCTCGTCATGCGTTCGCGCGCATCCACGAGTGGGGGAAACAACGGCTCCGCACCGCGCCAGAGATCGAGGAACTGCTGATACGCGGCGACCGCCGCATCGGCGCGGTCGAGGAGCTCGTCCGTCCGCCCAACCTGATAGAGGGCCATGTGCCAGTACTCCTGACCCTCCCACCCGAACTCGCGATGATCCGCCAGCTGGCGATACAGCGAGTCGGCGCGCTCGAGCGCCCCTGATGCGGCAACGCCATAGGCGAGGGACTCGAGTGTGAACGCGGACGAGTCGGCGCGGAATGCGGCCTCGAGATGCGGCACCGCATTCTTTGCCTTGCGTTGGGCGACCAGCACTTCGCCCACCAGTCCTTCGCGCGCCGCCGAGTCGGTCAGGCTCCCGGGATGGACGCGCGTGCGCAGCGTCTCGAGCAGCGTGGCCGCCTGACGTTCCCGCCCGGCCCGCGCGAGCGCCTTCCCCACCCAGAAAAGAAACGTCGGCTCGGCGTCGAATCGTCGCACCGATGCATACGAGGAATCGAGCTGCGTGGCCGCGTCGCGCTCGCGTCCGAGGCGGTCGAGCGCGCCCGCGAGCAGCAGCCGATTGCGCGCCTGGCTCAGGAGCGCCCCGTCCGTGAGGCCGATCGCTTCGGCGAGCCGCACGCGGGCCTCGGAGTCTGCCCACGCGACATGTCGAGGAACGCGAGCGAACGCAGTCCTCGCGCCCTCGTCAGGCGGTCGCCCTGGAGCATCGCGGCAAACACCACAGCGGCGGAGTCGGGCTCGCCGAGCGCCACATACGCCGATCCGTACTCGAGGTTGAGATTGGTGTTCGCCGACTTCATGGACGGCATGAGGGCAAACGCGCGATGATAGTGCGCCGAGTGCGTCGCGAGCCGGCCGAGCTGCTTCTCGGCGCTGGCCAGATTGATGAACGCGTTGTAGTCCATCGAGTCGAGCGCCGCGACTCGACCGAGTGTCCGTGCCGCATCGGCCGACCGGCCCATCCGCATGTAGTCGTAGCCGAGCGCATCGAGCACGTCCAGCTCGCCGGGTTGCTCGACGAGATACGCCTCCAGGGCGGCGGTCGATGCCTGACGATTTCCGCGCCAGCTGTCCGCGCTGGCGCGGATCATCACCTGTTCGCGTTCCGGCAGGGCGTCGAGGTGCGCCAAGGCGCGGGAATAGTACTTGTCGCCGGCAGCGGGCTGGTTGGTCCAGTAGTAGTAGCCGCCGAGCGCCGCCAGCGCCGAAGCGAAGGTGGAATCGATGGTCACCGCCTCGGTGAGGAGCGCTCGGGCCTCATCGAGCCGGCTGGTGCGGAAGGCCAGGCTCCCATCGGCGTACTTCTTCAGCGCCTCGATGGATCGCGTGGTGACGCGTGGGAGCGGAACAGTGCGGGTCGCCACCGAGAGCATGGATTCGCCAAGGGCGCGTCGCAGCCTCCGCCCCACGCGGTCGAGAGCATCGACGACATCGCCCCGATTGGCGGCGCGGACGGTGATCGCGCTCAGTACTCCCCCCGTGGCCGCATCCTCGAGTCGCGCCCCGATTTCGTACGCGCTGTCGGCGCGCACCACGGTCGGCACGATGACCACCCTGGCGCCCTCGCGCTGCGCCACCTCGCGCGCCAGCCCGGCACCTAACGAGTCAGGCGCGGGCTCGGGACGGCGCATCCGCTCGAAGGCCTGCCGCAGACGCTCCGGGGGCAGCACGTAGACGCGCCCGGATTGGGCCAGCGCCGCCGCCAGCGCCACCGGAACCGAGCGATCGAAGACGGAATCGCCCGTCGCGTTCTCCGCATCGGCGATCACCACCAGGTCGCGCGACGTGGCGGCGGGTGCCCGGACGAGTCTCGTACCGAGCACTGCGGCGGTGGCCAGCAGCACGATTCCTGCGGCGGCGAGCGCGCGGATCGGTACCCGCCGCCGTGGCGCCTCGACGCCGAGCGACGATTGATGCGGCTCAAACGGAATTGACGCTCCATCGGCTCGACCGCTGTCCGACGGCGAACCAGCCGCTGCCGGCGCGATTTCGGCAGACGCGGCGGTTGCCAGAGGTGGGTCCAGGGAAAGCGAGCTCTGCGAGACACCGCGCGAGGCACCTTTGCCGGCGGGGTGCGGGAGAACCGGCGCAGATCCCTCGAGTGAGGTGACGAGGGCTGCGAGCGCTGGATCCGGCGCCGCCCCAAGCTCGACGCGCAGCAACTCCTGGTGAATCCGCGCCTGACGGAGCGCGCCGGCGCGGTCGCCGGCAGCGGCCAGCGCCTCGACGAGGGAGCGGGCGATGCGCGAATCGAGCGGAGCGAGGGCGGCGAGGCGTTTCAGCCAGTGGACCGCGCCAGCCGCGTCGCCGCCCTGGCGCGCGCGCGTTGCGAGCTTGTCGAGCGCGACGTGCACGCAGCTCGCAACGCGCGCGCGCTCCTCGTCCACCCATCGCTCGAAGTCGGGACATCCATTGAGGTAGAACCCGTCGAGAAAGGGCCCCGCGTACAGCTCGGCGACCTCATCGAAATGCCCGGCGTCGAATGCCTGCTGGAGATCGCCCACGTCGCTGCTGAGCACGGACGAGTCGAGCGCGAGCGCGGTAGTCCCGCCGGACACCACGTCCGCCCCCAGGTCACGGCGCAGGGCGTAGATGAGTTGCGACAGCGCGTGTCGGGCGCGCTCCTCGTCGCTCTCCGGCCAGAGCAGCCCGACGAGGCGATCGCGACTGATGCCACCCCGGCCCGCCGCCACAAGGGCGAGCAGTGCAAGTCGGCGGCGTTGCGAGGCGGCACCCGTCAAGACGCCATTGGGCCCTTCGATCAGGGTGCTACCCAGGGTTTTCAGCCGAAACATCGGCACGCCGCCGCCAGATGACGCCTTTGTGATACGCGAATGACCTCAGCGGCGAAAGTAGAGGACGTCGTAAGGAGCGGCAAGCGCAACCAACCACCCGACAGCCGGCCAGGGCCTGTCAGGACTCCGAGGAACCATGACAAAGCGTTACGTGATCCACTCGACGGCGGCACTCATCGCGATATCCGCCATTGCCAGCCGCCAGGCAGGAGCGCAGTCCGACCACACGATCCGGATCGGCTTCGGCGGCGGGGTGAGCGTGCCGACGAGCCATACGGCAGACGCGCTCAAGAGCGGGGTCAACGGGCAGGCATACCTGCTGCTCAACATTGGCATCCCGCTGCGGTTCAACCTGGGCTACCAGAAGTTCGACTACAAGGAAGCACTCCTCGCCGGGTCGGGCACCACCGGGACGAGCCAGATGCTGAGCGGCATGGGAGGGCTCTCCATCAACCTCATCTCGCTCGGACCACTCACCCCGTACGTCACGGCGTCGGTCGGCGCGTTCAACCTGAAGGACGAGTTCACGGAGGGCGGGACCACGACATCGACGTCGAAGACGCACTTCGGCGTGGACGGCGGCGCGGGCATCCGCCTCAAGCTGGGACGCATCGACGCCTTCGCCGAAGGGCGCGTACAGAACGTCTACACGGACAAGGGCGCGATCGACACGAAGTCGATCACGATGATTCCGGTGACGTTCGGGATTCTGTTCTGAGAAAGGTCATAGGCCAAAGGCCAGAGGCCAGAGGCCAGAGGCCAGAGGCCAGAGGCCAGAGCCAGAGGCCGAGCAGAAGAGAAAGCCCGCGACTGATGATTCACGGCCGGCCGCTGATTTCTGACCGCTGAGAACTGACAACTGTCTACTCAAAGCTGAGTCTAACGATGATTCGACACTCTTACTTCCTCGTTCTGCTACTCGTCGCGGCGCCGGTGGCGGCGCAGATGGGGATGCAGACCCCGTCACAGATGGAACAGGCCGCGAAGTGCATGGGCATCAGCATCGAAGACTACCGCGCGATCTATGACCCGACCAACGGGGAGATGCGGGCACCCACCAAGGCAGAGCGCGACAAGGCGAACGAGGTCATGAAGCGCGTCACCAAGGTGGTTCCGCCGCAGAAGCGCGCGCAGTGCGAACAGGCGATATCCCAGGACATGACCGCGAACATGTTCGGGCGAATGCAGAAGGCGATCGACTCCAGCGAGATGCGGATGGCGCACGCCGGTGGCCAGACCGAGGCTCCGGGGAAATCAGCACGCCTCTCGGACGATCCCGCCGGTGACCTGGCGGGAGGCAAGACCGCGGTCCGCGAGATCGACTGGGTGGCTGGCCAGGGCGGCGTATCGGAGGCGGGCGCCGCGTCGTTCACGCAAGTGATGACCGCGCTCGCTCCGGCGCTCGCGGCGGCCGGCGGACACTTCCGGGTCGACTTCTATCTCGACCCGCGGTACGCCAACGATGCGGCCAACATCGTAGCCGAGCAGCGTATGAAGACCCTTCGGGACGCGCTCGGAGGCGATGTCCGCCTCGAGAAGGGGAAAGTGAACCGCGACAGCGATACCCGGATCGAGTTCGTGAAGGTGAAGTAGCCGCGCGACGAGGGTTGCTGGTTCAGCGAACGAATATCAGCCCATACGCCCCCAGCAGTCCCTCGTCCACGCGCCTGAGATTGGTGGGCACGTCGATTTCCTCGCCATCCAGCCGCAGCGCCACCCGATGGAGGCCCGGTGACACGCGATAGTACCCACGCCATTCCCCGTCAGGCTGCCTGATCAGGGGCACCGGAAGCCAGTCGACGAAGTCCCCCATCAGCTCCACCTTCCGCACTCCCGGCGCCCACACGCGAACCTCGCGCAGATTGACCGAGTCGACTGCGAAGCCGATCACCATCGCCAGCCGCTCGGTGTACGGGAGCTCCGGCGGGCGAGGCGGCGGCGGCACGGGCGGCGGCGGGAGATGGAGCGGCGGCAGTCTGCCGTTCGGCAGGCGGATCGTGACCGACGCGTACCGGCCGCCGGGAAGGGACTGCACGAGATCGGCGGGATAGCTCCCCAGGCTCACTGACGTCCAGAGATCCGAGCGCAGCGGCCACGTGACCGTCATACCGCCCCATCCCACCGTCCCGCGCTGCGCCTCCCCGAGCCGGATGCCTAACGTGAAGGCGAAGTTGGCCGATCCCCGCGACCATTGCACCACGCCTTCGTTGTCGGCGAGCATGTCGCCCACCGCGAGCTGCATGGGCGTGGTCCGGAACGAGAACAGCGTGGCTCCCTGGCGCAGCCAGCCGCTCATCTCTCCCAGTACCGTGGTCTGCCAGAACCGTCCGTCGAACGCCCGGGCCACCGCCGCGCCCACCGATGCACCGTGCCGGTCGTGGTCGAAATCAACACGGGTGCGTCCGATGACCGCGAGCGTAGGCATGAACCCGCTCTGCGCGGTTGTGGCCGCACCCAGCGACACTTCGCTGCGGAGCGAGGTGAACAGACTCCGGAGCGATTTTGGCGCGGCCAGGGGCTCAGACCACGTCGTGCCGTCGAGAAAGCCCTGCATGCTCCACCGGCCGTCGTTGAACAGGGAGACCACACCGTTCGCGGCAGTCACCGAATTGCGACGGCGCGCTTCCAGGCCCTCGTACAGCGTGGTCGCACCCAGCGTGAGGCCGTTCTCGTACCGGATAGTCGCAAACCCCACGTCGCGCGTTCGCACCAGCTGAGTCTGAGCCGGCGAAACGGCGGGCGCGGAGATCACCAATAGCAGTTGCGCGGCGAGGGCCGGTGCCCCGCCGCGCATCATGAAACGCGCACTATGCTGGTCGGTGGGTTTACGGCTTCTTCGGCTTTCCGACTGGAGCAGGCTTCGATCCGCCGGTCGGCGACGACCCCGGCGTCACGTTGCCCTGCACCTGGGCACCGAGCGCACCGTTCGCCGTCGGGTCTGCCGCGCGCGTCGAACCGAGTCCCGAAGGTAATGCCGCCCCACGGGCACCGCCATTGTTCGCCTGCACGTCGTGAATCTGTGCCGCCAGGCCCTCTCCGCGCGCCGCCATGGCCAGCGCCGCCGACGTCCCCCCGGCCACGTCGCGTTCCACGTCGTCCTTGAGCGCGAGCAACTGGTCGTCGCTCGCCCGCACCGCGACGAGATTCACGATCACATTGGCCGCCGAATCGGGGTGCACACCCAGACGACTGATGTACGTCAGCACCTCCAGCGCCGTCGCGATCCGCGTGTCGCCCTTCGCCGTGCGCACGCGCTCGAGCTGCCTCACATCGAGCCCGCTGCGCAGCGCGTACGCGGCCGCCTTGATGTCGGCGGGCGTGGACTTCGGCCCCAGCGCTGCACGCGCCGTCCGCAGGTCCCGCATCAGACCGCTGACACTGGACACGATGGCGGCGTCGCTGATGCGCGGGTTGGTGGTGCGCTTGTTGATCGCCTCCATCGCCATGTCGATCAGCGGCTCGGTGGGAAGTCCCTGTCGCTGTGCCGAATCGACCACCGCCACCACGGACGCGCGCAGCCGGCCGTCGAGGTTGGCGACGAGCCGTGGGTCAACACCCTGCTGCCGGGCCATCGCGGTCGCCGAGACGGCCGCCGAGACCACGAATGCGAGAAGAGCGATGCGGCGCGTCATTCGCCTCTCCCCGAGATGCTGATTACCGAGTTGGCCGACCCGAATTCTTCCGGGGTCCTCGGGAGCGTGGGATCGTTCAGGCGGAGCGAATCGTCCACCACGTACTGGAACTGATGGAGCCCGACCGAGAGCGGCACGCTCACGCTCCACATCCCCTCATCATTTACGCGGCTCATCATCGTCCGCGAGCCGTCCCAATCATTGAAATCACCGACGAGGGCCACTTTCTTCGCCGACGGCGCGACGATGAGGAACTGGTGCACGAACCGGACGCTTTCGTCGTTGCCCGACCGGTTGGCCACGTTGACGAGCGGCGCGCCCGACGCCGGCGTGTTCGCGACCGCAGACGTGAGCGCCCCCCCTTCCAGGCGCCACACGCCAAGGGCGATGATCCCCACCAGCGCGGCCGCGGCCGCGAACCCACCAATGGGCGAGACCGAAATGGTGCGGGGGCGGAGAATCCACGGGCGAAGCACCTGCGGATGCAGCGGGATGACCTCAGGTGCCTCGATCGCCGCCATCACGCGATCGTCGAACCGCGGGTCGAGGCGCACGGGGCGCCTCAGCTCGCTGGCGATCGCTTCGATGAATGACGTTGCACTCTGATCAGACACCCTGAACCTCCTGGAGCAGACCCTTCAGCCGCTCGCAGGCTCGTTTGACCCGCATCTTGAGCGCCGACACCCGAACTCCGGTCATGGCGGCGATTTCCTCGTACCCCAGCTCTTCCACATGTTTGAGGAGAAACGCCTCGCGCTGATCGCTGTCGAGCAGCATCAGTGCTCGCTGAATCTCCTCCCGCCACGCGTTCTGCTCGGCCGGGTGCTCCTCGGAAGCGTCGAGAAGCGCGATATCGTCGCGCACGAACGTCTTTTCCCGTCGCCCCCGCCTCGTCCCGACCGTCCGACATCGATTACCGAGAATCCGGAAGAGCCACGATCCGAACCGCTCGGGATCGTCGCACTTCCCCAGCGACCGATAGGCCCGGATGAAGGCATCCTGCAGCGCCTCCTCCGCATCCTCCCGGTTGCCGAGCATTCGTACCGCATACCGCGCGAACTGTGCCCGGTACCGCGCTACCAGCGTGGCGTAGGCGGCAGTATCACCCGCCAGGACACGCGCCACGACAGCGGCATCGCCGTCAGTTGTCTGAATAGGTAGACCCCGCAAAGGAGTCATGCGTCAACGGGGCCAGGGGCCACAGGCCACAGGCAACAGGCCATGCAAACGACCTGGCCGTGTAACCCAGTTTCTGGCAATGCGTTATGTGTTACGCGCAGCTCCACCGTCGTCCCTCGCTCAGCGTGCTTCCAGTGCCCCGTTTCCACCCGTCCGATTCCCGCGTTGGTGCCGGCGGAGGCATCCAATCTGTCGCCCACATCCCATGCGGTCGAGTGCGTGGGTCACACTCGAGCCCGCAAGCCCGGAGCGACGGTCGACCTCCCCGGCACCCGCTCGTTAGGCGACCGGGCGCCCGGTCGCCGGGTAGAACCGCTCTCCCCGACGCGCCATCTGCACGAGCCGCTCGCCCGGCGTGAACCGTGCCGCGAACCGGACGTCCAGATCCTCCAGCTGCTTGACGATTCGGTCTGCCCCCGCGGCATCCACGTACCGGAACGGGCCCCCACGAAATGCCGGGAACCCGATCCCGAACACGGCCCCGACGTCGCCGTCCCGCGGTAGCCGGATGATTCCGTCTTCCAGACACCGGACCGCTTCATTCACCATGGCAAGTACGCACCGCTGCTGGATCTCCGTTGTCGGGATTTCGGCGTGGGGCGTGTCAGGTCGGATGATCTGATAGATGCTCTCGTCCACGCCGCCTTTCTTCCCCTCCGCATCATACAAGTAGAAGCCCTGCTTGCCCTTCCGCCCGAGCCGGCCCGACTCCACCACGCGCCGCAAAGCCTGTGATGGCGCCATCCGGTCGCCGAACGCCTCCGCGAAGATGGCGCCCGACTTCCCGGCAACGTCGAGGCCGACTTCGTCGAGCAGCGTGATCGGACCCACCGGGAAGCCGAAGTCCGCCAGTGCCTTGTCCACCAGGTCGATCGCGGCGCCGGCGTCGAGGAGGCGTCCTGCTTCGTTGAGGTACGGGGCGAGAATCCGATTGACGTAGAAACCCGGGGAGTCATTTACGACGATCACGGTCTTCCCGAGCTTCTTGCCGAAACTCACCGCCGTCGCCGTGACCTCGGGGAGCGTCTCCGGCGTGACGATCACCTCGAGGAGCGGCATCTTCTGAACCGGCGAGAAGAAGTGCATCCCCAGAACGCGCTCCGGCCGATTCGACGCCTCGGCGATGCGCGCGATCGGGATGGTGCTGGTGTTCGACGCGACAATGGCGTGCCCGGGAATCACTGCCTCCACTTCACGGACCACCGCCTGCTTCACGGAGAGATCCTCGAACACCGCCTCGATCACCAGATCGACGCTGTGGAATCCGGAGTAGTCGGTAGCTCCGCCGATGAGCGACAGCCGATCGTCGAACTCCTGGCGAGTCAGGCGCTTCTTCACGAAGCGGTCACGGAGGATCCCGCGCGCCGCGTCGAGACCATGTCCCACTCGCGCCAGATCGGCGTCTTTGAGTCGCACCATCGTCTCCTGCAACGCGGCGACGGCGGCGATCGCCGAGCCCATGAAGCCGGCGCCCAGCACGCCAATCTTGTGGATGGGGAGTGGCGCGGGCGCCGGGGCAGGAACACCCGGATCCTTCTTGAGGGCGGTGGTGGCGAAGAACAGGAAGATCAGTTCCCGACATACCTGGGTCATCGCCATCTCGCCAAAGAGCCGGGCCTCCTCACGAAATCCGCGCTCGCGGGAGTCGTAGCCGGCGCTCACGGCGTCGAGCGCCGCGAGGGGTGCCGGGTAGTGACCGCCCGTGGTCTTGAGCACGCGCTGGCGCGCCTGACGCATGACGAACGCGCGGCCGAACGGATTGTCGTCGAGGAGCACATTCAACCATCCGCGCGGACGGGTGTTGGCGTTGCGGCGGCGGCTACCGTCGGCGATCTCGCGAGCGCGCCTGACGGCGATCTCGAGAAGGATGGCCGGGTGCACCAGGTCGTGAATGAGACCGATGCGGAGCGCTTTCCTGGCCGGGACGTTGCGTCCCGTGAGGATCATGTCGAGCGCGGCCTGGAGCCCCACGGTGCGCGGCAGGCGCTGGGTGCCACCGGCACCGGGGAAGAGTCCGATCTGCACCTCCGGCAGCGCGAGCACGGTCTTCGGATGATCGGTCGCGACGCGATGGGCGCAGGCGAGGACCGTCTCGAGGCCGCCCCCCAGACACGCGCCGTGGATGGCGGCAACCACCGGCGTGCGCAGGCGCTCCAGGCGATCGAGGATGGCGTGCCCATCGCGGCTCACCGCCTCAGCCTGTGCGGCCTGGGTCCACTCGAGGAATTCCTCGATGTCGGCGCCGGCGATGAACGAGTTGGGCTTCCCGCTCACGAGCACGGCGGCGCGCACGGTGTCATCCGACTCGAGGCGCTCGAAGAGGGCGAGGAACTCGTCCTTCACGGGGCGCGAAATGATGTTGACCGGCTCGCCGGGGATATCGAAGGTGACGACGGCGATGCCCTCGTCCATCGTGACGCTCAGGGCGCTCATCGTTCCACCACCATCGCGAAGCCCATTCCGCCGGCGGCGCAGACGGTCATGAGGCCGAACTGTCCTCCGCGCCGGGCGAGTTCGTTGACCAGCGTCAGGGTGATGCGCGCGCCGGTGGCGCCGAACGGGTGGCCGATGGCGATCGATCCGCCCATCACGTTGAGCTTCGCGAAGTCCACTTCGCCCACCGGTTCGTCGAATCCGCCGCGCCTGGCCCAGTCACGCGACTCGAAGCCGCGCAGGTTCGACAGCACCTGGGCGGCAAAGGCCTCGTGCATCTCCACCAGGTCCATGTCGCGCAGGGTGAGGCCGGCCCGCTGGAGCGCGACCGGGGCCGCCAGCACCGGCGCCATCAGGAGCTGTTCGCCGGGGTCAAGTGCCGCATAGGCGTACGAGCGGATGAAGCCTAGCGGGGGGAAGCCGAGTTCGTGCGCTCGCTGCTCGCTCATGAGGATGAGGGCGGCGGCGCCGTCGGTGAGCGGCGAGGAGTTGCCGGCGGTGACAGTGCCGTACCGGCGATCGAAGACCGGAGGAAGAGCGCGGAGCTTCTCGATGGTGGTGTCTTCGCGGATGCCGTTGTCCGACGCGAGCACGGTCGCGTTATGCGGCGGCACCCAGACGGGCATGATCTCGGCGGTGAGGCGGCCATCGGCGGTGCCGGCCTGGGCGAGGCGGTGCGAGCGCAGCGCGAACTGGTCCTGCTCCTCGCGGGGAATGTGGTTGATCTTGGCCATCTTCTCGGCCGACTGTCCCATCGTCTCCCCGGTGGTGCGCTCGGCAATGGCCGGCGTGATGGGGATCAGATCGCGCGGGCGGATGGCCGCCAGCGCGCGAAGGCGCGCGCCGAGGGTCTTGGCGCGCGACGCGTTGACCAGGGCGTCGGCGAAGCCGCGCGAATGCAGGATGGGGACGCTCGACAGCGCCTCGGCGCCTCCCGCGATCACGACGTCGGCGTGGCCGAGGGTGATCTGGTCGGCCGCGTCTGTGATGGCCTGGTTCGCTGACGCGCAGGCGCGACCGACGGTAAACGCCTGAACGCCCTTGGGGAGATGCGGAAGCAGGGCGACTTCGCGCGCGATGTTGGGGGCGAGCACCGACGGGACGACGGTACCGAAGATGAGGGCATCGACGGTGTGGCCGTCGAGGTCGGTGCGTTGCATGAGCTCCGCCACGCAGAGGCGGCCGAGTTCGATGGCGGAAAGCGACTTGAGGGCCGTCCCGGCGCGGGCGAACGGCGTGCGGATGCCGGCGACGATGGCGACGCGACGTCCGTTGGGCATTGGGGAAAGCTATCAGCGATATCAGCCGTCAGCGATCAGCTATCAGGAATCAGCGATGAGCTATCAGCCATAATCAGCTATCAGCTATCAGGTTTCAGCTGGCGGGTACCGGCCGGCGGGTCCGGCCCCTGCGAGGGGTCGTGACACGTCTCGGCCCCCTGGCTCTTGCATTCTCGTTTCCGCGATGCATGATGCGCGGGAAAATTTCGCGAAGGGCCCGCCTCCACGGAGCGCGCGTTCGATGCGCCGGCCTCTCCAGCCATCGGACGCGCGACGAGCTGGCGTGGCTGGCCCACAACCGTCGCCTCAAACCGCAACCCGAACTCCCTCATTCGACTTATGCGACTCCTTCTCCGGATCCTCGGCAGCATCGCGGTGGTGCTCGTCCTGGCTGTCCTCACCTTCTACGCGGTCTCGGCGCAGAAGCTGACGCGCCGGATCACGGTGAAGGAGCCGAGCATCACGGTAGCGACCGATAGCGCCTCGATCGAGCGTGGGAAGCACCTGGCACGGGCGATCAGCAAGTGCGTCGCGTGCCATGGCGATGATCTGGGCGGCCGGACGATGATCAACGACGGGATGTTCGCCCGGATCGCGAGCGCAAACCTGACGGGCGGCCGCGGGGGATTCGGATTCAACCTCTCGGCCGGGCAGTGGGTCAACGCCATTCGTGACGGCGTGGCGGCGGATGGGCGGCCGCTCTTCCTCATGCCGTCGGCAATGTACCACCGCCTGAGCGACGCGGACGTGGAAGCGATCATCGCGTACGTGCGGAGCGTGCCGCCAGTCGATCGCGAGCATCCGCGGCCGAGCTTTGGTCCCGTGGGTCGCGTCCTGCTGGCACTCGGAAAGCTCGATGCCGCGCAGGAGGCGTTTGCCATCGATCACGACAAGAAGGCGCCTCCGGCGCCTCCGGCCGGTCCCACGGCGGAGTATGGGGAGTATCTCGTCACCGTGGGGGGCTGCCGGTATTGTCACGGCGAGACGCTCTCGGGCGGACCGATGGAGAACGGCCCGCCGTCGCCGCGTCCCCCGGCGAATATCACGCCGGAGGGCCTGAAGGCGTACGATGAGGCCGCGTTCTTCCGGGCATTGCGTGAAGGGAAGCGACCGGACGGTACGGCGATCGACTCGACGGGCATGCCTTGGCCGCTGACGCGGGAGATGACGGATGACGAGATCCGCGCGGTCTGGTCGTATCTGCAGACCGTTCCGCCGAAGCCGTACGGGAACCGCTGAGACCCGTACTGCGGAGGGTCGCGCACGTCGTGGGCGCGGCTCTGCGCCAAGAAGCCGCGTGATGCAGCGGCAGGTGGCGGCCGCTCCTCGCGGTGGCGTCACCGCTGCCGCGATGTGTCGTTACTTCACGGAATCCGCGGTGCGCTTCCGCGCGACAACGGATGCGCAGTAGCGCTCTCCGGCCGTATCGCGCACGTGGCCCTCGCGCTGATCGATGATCTCGAGCGGCGCGACGAGGCGAAGGAGTTCGCCAGGCTGAAGCAGGTACTCGGGCGACCGGGGTGCGCGGGCGAGTCCCGCTTCCACCAGCGTTCGGTGTTCGAGGGTGTAGGTTTCGTAAACCAGAAACCCGCCCGGCTTGAGGAGCGCTTTGATATCCTCGAACAGCGGCCGCACCAGGAAATTCGTACAGACGATGGCGTCGACCGATCCAGGCCTGATCGGCAGCGATCGCGCGTCGGCCACCACGCCGTGAACCAGCTCGTTCGCGGCCGCCGCGTGCCGGATCGCCTCCTCCACGAAGTCCAGCGCCACCGTGCTATGTCCATCGCGCACGAGTGCCATGGCGTTGCGGCCGGCTCCCGCGGCGAGATCGAGAATCAGCCAGTCCCGCGGAATGTGCTGGCAGGCGGCCAGAACCCACTCGGAGGGCGGCCGCTCGTCGGCGATGTTCGCGGCGTACCGCGCCGCCCAGCGCTCGCGGTCGCTCAGTTCGTCGCTCATCGCCCGTGATTCCCGCGGTCGAGCGTCGGGCCACGACCATCGAGCGGCTTGCGACCGAGCCCTTCGATCTCCTGGTGATCGGCGGGGGCATCAGCGGCGCGGGGATCGCGCGGGATGCGGCGCTGCGCGGCCTGCGCACCGCACTGGTGGAGCAGCGCGATTTCGCCAGCGGGACGTCGAGCCGGTCGTCGCGGCTGGTGCACGGCGGTGTGCGCTATCTGGAGCATGGGCACCTGCATCTGGTCTTCGAGTCGAGCCGGGAGCGGCGCATTCTGCTCGACATGGCCCCCCACCTCGTGCATCCGCTCGCCTTCACCTGGCCGGTGTATCGCGGCGCGCGGATCTCGCGCCCGATGCTCATCACCGGCCTCGCACTCTACGACACGCTGGCCCTCTTTCGCAACGTGGCCCAGCACGAGCGGCTGAATCGGAGGGAGGTGCTGGACCGCGAGCCGGCGCTGCGAGCCGACGACTTGTTAGGCGGCGCGATGTACTTCGACGCGGCCACCGACGACGCCCGGCTCACGCTCGCCAACGTGGTCGCGGCCGTGGAGGCGGGAGCGGCGGTCGCCAACTACTGCAAGGTGACCGGACTGGTCGGCGCCGGACGACAGGCAACCGGGGTCACGGTGGTCGACGCGCTGACGAATCGCACCTTCGACGTCCGGGCTCGCATGCTGGTGAACGCCACCGGCCCCTGGACCGACGCCCTGCAGCGCGAGGAGCAGCCGGCCGCGCGTCCGGCCATCCTCGGCTCCAAGGGCGCCCACATCGCCGTACCGCGCGCGCGGGTGGGGAATCGTCAGGCGGTCACCATGCTGCATCCGGCCGACGGCCGGGTGATGTTCACGCTCCCCGCCGGGGCGCGGACGATTATCGGGACCACGGAGACCGTCGCACCGGCGGGGCCGGCGGAGGCGCGCGCGACCCGCGAGGACGTGGCCTACCTGCTCACGGCCGCCAACCGCTATTTCCCCGGCGCAGCGCTGGTTGAACGCGACGTGATCGGGGCGTGGGCCGGCATCCGGCCGCTGGCGGCCGGCCTCGCGGGCGAGGACCCGTCGTCGGCTTCGCGCGAGCACGCCATCACCACCGGCGCGCGGGGGGTGGTGAGCGTGACCGGCGGAAAACTGACGACGTATCGGGCGGTGGCCGAGGAAGTGGTGGACCACGTGGTGGACGCGGTGGGGCGACCGCTGGTGCAGCGCTGCGTGACAGCGCACGTGCCGCTCCCGGGGGGCGAGAGGCCGGCGTCGGAGCTGATGGCCGATGCGGTCGCGGTCCCGATGCCGGCGGCGGCCCGCGAGCGGCTCCTGGCCGTCTACGGCACGCGGTGGCCCCTGGTGTGGGAGATCGCGGTGAACGAGCCGGTGCTGGGCGAACCGGTGAGCGCCGACGGGCCGGAGATCGGGGCCGAGTTCGTCTACGCCGTGGAACGCGAGATGGCGCTCACGTTAGGCGATCTGCTGATCCGGCGGACCCACGTGGCGTTCGAGTCACGGGATCAGGGGGTGTCGCTGGCGCCGCTGGTGGCGGGGCTGGTGGGGGCGCGGCTGGCGTGGGACGCGGCGCGGCAGGCGTCGGAAGTGCAGGCGTACATGCGAGAGGTCGAAGAGGTGTTCGGGATCGAGGCTGAAGGGTCAGGGCAGCGATCAGCGATCAGCGAATTGGCTCGCAGCCGTGAGCTGTGAACTGGCAGCTTCCCGGCAATGGCGACACCTTTCGGCGGTCCGGCCGAGCGCTGGCATCTGTGTGGAGAAAGCCGACCGCTGAGCGTGAGCTGCTGACCGCCGATACCTGCTGATCTTGGGAGCCCCAATGAACCGAAGGTCGTTCAGGCGCGTGGTTCGCGTCGTCTTCCGCGCAGTATTACCGTCGATCGCGGCGGCATCCCTCGCCGCCTGCGGCGGCGGCAATGGTGCGCGCACGGACAGCGCCTCCAACACCTTCACACCCAAGGTGCAAATCCCACTGGGTGATTCGGCGACCTTGGTCGACCTCTTCTCGTACCCGAACAACCCCGACTCCAATTACACGCTCGCCCAGACCATCCAGCACTACATCCGCCTCACGCTGATCCGGGACGGCTCGACCGGCACGGTCACCGTCGCGTCCAGCAAGGGGCAGTTCTCCGCCACCATTACGGCGGATGGGGCGCAGCAGTACGCGTCGTTGATCCAGCAATTCCTGCGGAACGGCAAGATCGCGTGGGACACCGCGCAGGCGATCATGGCCCGCGGGCAATGGCACGCGTCGTGGCGTTCGTTCCTGCCGTTAGGCCTCGCGTTGCGCCAGCAGCACTCGGTGCAGCTGCTGCACTTTCCGCCCACCACCGCGCTGCTCACCATGGATTACCTGGGCGACGCCACCAGTGAGCGCTGGCAGGGGCTGCTCAACGTGAACGGCGTGCGGAACGACAGCGCGGCGTTGTACGAGACGATCGTCGACGTGGTTCCGATCGCCGCCCCCGATACGTCGGGGAATTCGCTGCCGGTGCCGCCGTACGTGCCGTACGCGCAGGCGCAGCTGCAGCTGCTGCTCCGGGGCACGACGCCCAAGGGGGCGCCGACGCGGCCCGTGGTCGCCTACGGGTCGCCGGCGCGCGACTGGGTCTCCAGGGTCTTCAAGCAGGGATACCTGGGCGTCGACTCGGCAACCATCGTCAGGCTCTACGGCACCGATACCTCGGCGACAGCCGTGCTGGGCGCGAATCATCCGTCGTACATCTGGTACCTCAAGGACACCACGTGGTCGGTGATCCAGAAGACCATGATTCAGGATCTGACGGCGGCGTGCTGGCAGGTGCGGATGTCAGCGACGCCGGGGTCGGATCCTCGCGGGCAGGTCGGTACGTGCGCGCGGTTCTGGAATTCGGCGGCGCAGGACACGGTGGTGTGCGTGCTCATCGAGGAGCAGGTGTTCGCTCTCGACTCGACGAGTGCGCGGAAGAAGTGTCCGCATCGAGGGCGGTAAGACCTCGCGGTCGAGCGCCGTGGATTCCTCGCGGCGGACGAGCACGGGGGCGCGAATAGTCAGCGCTCTCGGGCGACCTCGCCGCATAGCGCAAGACGGCCCCGGCGGGAGCCGGGGCCGTTGCCTGACGAGTCGGCCCGATCGCCTGCGGCGTGGTCGTCCAGGCGGATGCGCGAGGCCGCTCCACACCCGCGCTTGTGCCTTCCTTCTGCACGCCCCAAGCGCTCTACCGCTGTGCAACCCTCGTCCGCACATCGGCGGTCGCGATAGCCATTTGGTGCTCTGACATTGGCAGATTCATCACCACCGTGCCAGGCTGGCAGCCATCCAACTGCAACGCCTTCCTCGCTGCGTTGACCTTGAGCCGCGGTACCTGGTGCATGAGGAGCCGAAGCTGCTCGTCGTCCGCACTCGCCACAACGTGAACAATTCGATCAACACTGGTGTTCGCGCTCACCCAGCAATCGTTTGGGCAAGGGACGTGGTGACCGCAGACGACGTTGCGATCTTCGTCATTCGGCAACTCTGACGGGGTGACGACCCACAGGTTTTCGAACAGATCGCAGATCGTGCACCATCCCTGGCATGACGACTGTGCCATCGCATGCCCGTGCTCAAGTGGCATGCCACCTCCCCTCGTCGCCGGCATCCCGAGGGACACCGACGAAACCGCTGCGAGGAATGCCAGCCCCAGCGTGCAGCAGAATCTGAGCTTCATTATCTTGCCTCCTTGTTACCGTGGGGTGTGACGCGCGGTGTCTCTGACAGACACCGACCAGAGCTGTATGTAGTAGGCACCCGACCGATCCTCGCGGCGCCTGGCAACGTGTTTCTCGTCCACAATGATTGGGATTGCCTGGGGGACCCGTCGTGTGGCTACGAGTTTGCCCTTTTCGACGTCGATCACCTCGATGATCGTATCGAAGTAGCGGTCCTCGTCGACGATAACCGGCATGGGCGAGCGTCCCCCTCCAAGCCGAGAGGGCAGATTGTACCCGAGTGCCGTCTTCCACCGGTCGTCCTTGACAACCGTAAGCACCCACAACCGGCCCAAGGAGTCCTCGGAAATCGCCATGATTCTCGGCTTAGGTTCCGGGTCCTCGATCAGATTCGGCCCTTGGTGGGGGCGGAACCACGGCGCCTGCCTCACCACGCGCAACGTCCTACGCCCGTTCGAATCGAACCGATCGATCACATACTCCGTCGCTCGTGCCGACCAGAGGCCTCCGTCGTGGCTGCGGCTCAGACGCCGGCGCGAGAGAAGCGGGTGACCCGGATCAAACGCCGGCGTATCGGCACCAAACGACTTCAAGAATTCCAGGCCTGGACCGTATAGATGCAGCGGGAATCCGATGCGTTCTCTCGTCAGGACGTCCGTTGCGACGACGATCGAACCGTTGTTCAGCACTTCGAACGACATTCCTCTGGCCACTCCGGCGTCGGACGCCGATCTCGCCAACAAAAGCTCAGGAGTGAACACGCTCAATCTGCCAGCCTGAGCGTCGGTCACGTAGACACTGTCGCTCTCACCAACCACGAGGTAGCGCGCCATCAGGAACTCACCGGGTCCCGGTCCCAGTCTGCCCAACTCCCGCAGGAATCGTCCCTGAGAATCGAAGACCAGCGGCGGTTGGGCGGTCGTGAACTCAGTCAGGTAGAATCGGCCGTGGTTATCCGATGCAAGGCTACTCGGTTCTGCCACCAGCGACCCCGGTCCGTCCGCATCACCCAATCGGGGCCCAGGGGTGAGCACGATCTCACACGACCGACACGACACGTCTTCGTTGATCCGCACAACTCGCTGCGACCGCAGATCGTGGGGCGCAACGGCGGCCACCAGCGACAGCACGATGGACAGAATCGCCCGTCCAACACGATCGGATTGAGCGAACGCTGTCACGAAGGCTCCGTTCGGATGGCGCACCATGGCGCCGTCACACTGGTGAACATCAACAGCTCCTCAGGATGTCGAGGCTGGCGAGACACTCGCAGGCCGATGAACCGGCTGGACGACGTAACGAGGGCGCAAGCGGTCGTCAATCTCGAGGCCAACCTGTGGTTCGACAATGACCATTTCGGACAACCGTTGACGGGTTCCGTCACGAGTCTTGGCCTGACGCGATGTCGGTGCTGTCGGACGCATCGGCGGTGGGCGCCGCCGTTGCGGCCGGAGCGATGCCGCGAGGCGCCGCCACCACGCGGCGGACCAGCGCTCAATGGCGAGAGCGAGAGCCTATCCTCGCGGGCCAGGATGTCCGCGCGACGTCCAGTGGGCGGTCGCGGCGGCGATGGCCCCATCCTCTCGAAAGCCTGCCGCCGTTCGACGCGTCACTCGACGTACGAAATGAGAGACCGCGCTGCCACTCCCGAATGCGAGCTGTTCCGCGGCCTGCTCGAGTGTCACGCGATCATCGTTGAGGACTGCCCCGAGGTGCAGAAGGCGCCCGCCGTCGAGAGCGCGTTTGGCGTCTTTCCAGCCCATGACCTTAAGGTCGCGGCAGACAGTCTTCGGGCTCAAGGAGAACTGGTCCGCGATGTCGACCACGTCTAGCGGTTCCCAGGCGTTCCGAGCCACCCACTCCTGCTCGAACGCTCCCCGCGACCGGTCGGCCCATGCCAGCGCGTCGCGGTACGATGGCGCCAGCGCGTGCATCAGCCGCTCGTCGATCTCCTTCACGAGCTCGTAGTCGTGCTCCTGCCCGTGGTGAAACACCACCAGGCCGTCGACTCCCGCGCGACAGAGCCCAGCCACATTCCCAATGGCGCGATCGCCCGCCGTCACGCACAGGATGATCGACGTCACCGGGTCGCGTCGGCGGAACGCTCGCAGCAGCGACGGGGAGAGCTCTCTCCCCTGCATTCGCAATCCGACGATGATCACTCTCGGCTCATCGACCTCGGACTGCTCTTCTACCTCGTCCAGCATCCGCACTTCGTGGACCTCGTCTGCGACCGCCACCGCCGCGCGGACCGCTCGGCGACACCCCGCCGAGTCCTCGATCGCGACATATACGTGCCCTCGCGGGCCCGAATACTGCTCCTGCAATTCACGTCCAGGCATACGACGACGCAACCTCCACGACAGGCTTCACGATACCCCCCCGGGACTCGCCAGGAGCGCGCGCCGCGCCGCAATGGCCCAGCGCGGGCAAGCGTCGTTAGTCTTCAGACATGACGGCAGAGCGACTCCTCGCGCTCACGGCGCGCCTGCTGGCGAAGCACCGCCTCGATGCGGTGCTCATCGGCAACGCCGCCGCCGCCCTGCAGGGTGCGCCGGTCACCACCCTCGACCTCGACTTCATGTTTCGAAAGTCGGACGCCAATCTGCGCAAGCTGCGTCGCCTGGCCGACGACCTCGATGCGGTTGTGATGCATCCATATTATCCTGCGTCCGGACTGTACCGCGTCATCCGCGAGCGCGACGGCCTGCAACTCGACTTCATGGCCAAGGTCGACGGCATCCGGAAGTTCGAATCGCTCCGAGCACGCGCCACCGCCGTGCATTTCGGTGATCACTCCCTGCTCGTGGCTGATCTCGCGGACATCATCGAAGCAAGGCCGCCGCCAATCGTCCTCAGGATCGCGGCGTGCTCCCCATCCTGCGGAGAACACTCCGTGAGAAGACGTAGCTCCAGGCGCCGGCCGCGTCGTGTGCGCTCGGCGTTGCGCAAGGAATCGGAGCGGGCGCTCGGCGAACAGATCAGGCGTCAGCTCGCGCTGCCGATGCACCGGCGCACCGGGTTCCTCCGGAGGCGGCTTCCTGGCGGCGGATCGTCAGTCTGACGATCCGTCACCTTCTCGCACCGCTCTACGCCCCGTTCTCCTCGTGGATCGTTCGCAGCTGGACGATCCGGAGCCGCCGCACCCGCGTCGGAAGCTTGAGCAGCACGTCGTCGCCGACTTCCTTCCCGATGAGCGCGCGGCCGATCGGTGACGACATCGTCACGTGCCCCTCGTCGAAATTCTCGAAATCGCCGAAGACGAGGTGATACGTCTCCATCATGTGCGTCTCCTGGCACTCCACCACCACGCGCGAGCCCAGTCCCACCCTGTCGGCCGGAATCTGCGAGATGTCGATCTGCGACAGCTTGCTCAGCCGTTGGCGCAGCTGGCCGAGCCGCGCCTGGACGAACTGCTGCCGCTCGAGCGCGCTCTTGTATTCGCTGTTCTCGCGCAGGTCGCCGAGCTCCACCGCTTTGCGGATCTCGTTGGGCAGCACGACGTTGAGCTCGTGCGTGAGCCGCTCGACTTCCTCGCCGAGCTTGTGCTTCAGGGCCTCGAACATGGGGGCGCGCGGGTAGAAAAGGGAGCGCCCGACCTCTCCAGGCCGGGCGCTGCATGTTCCGCAACCTAACCATGCGCGGGCGGCATTTCAATTCGCCGGCCGGCGGCGCGTGGCTACACTTCCCCTGTGATCCGGATCGAACGCCACGGCGACGTGACACGGCTGGAGCTGACTCACCTGCGCAGTCGCCTCATCGGCATGTCGGTGAGCGTGTACCTGGTGCGCGGCATGCTGGTGGACTCCGGGTTCCCCGCCATCGGCCACCCCCTCCTGGCCTTCCTCGAGCGACAGCGGATCGGCGGCGCGTTCATCACCCACAGTCACGAGGACCACGCCGGCAACGTGCAGCGGCTGGCGCGGTGGGGGATCCCACTGGCGATCAGCGATGCGACGCTGGCCGACGTGCGCGCCCCGCGCCGCATTGCGTTCTACCGGCGCTTCACGTGGGGCAGTCCTGTCCCCCTGCAATCGGACGTCATCCCGCTCACCGATTCCGACCTGCGGCTTGTGTCTTCACCGGGACACGCGCACGATCATCATGTCGTCTGGGATGCGCGCGAGGGGACGCTCTTCTCGGCCGACCTGTTCCTCGGCGTGAAGGTGAGCGTGGCCCATCTGCACGAGCGCCCGCGGGAGCTGGCGCGCAGCCTGCGCGCCGCCATCGCGTTAGGCCCGGGGCGGATGTTCGACGCGCATCGCGGGCTCATCCCCTCGCCGGTACGCGCCCTGGAAGCGAAGGTGGCGTGGCTCGAGGAGGTTATCGGGCGCATCGAGGAACTCGCCGCGCGCGGGTGGAGCGACCGCGCGATCCAACTCGCCGTACTGGGCCGCGAAGGGCTTCCGGGGATCTTCTCGGCGGGCGAATACTCGAAACGCAATTTGGTTAGCGCGGTGCTGCGCGGGATTCGGCCGCAGGCCATGGGTCATGGGGAGGCCAAAGGCCTGCCATAGGCCAGAGGCCAAAGGCCAAAGGCCAGAGGCCAGAGGCCAAAGGCCAAAGGCCAGCGGCCAGCGGCCAGCGGCCAGCGGCCAGAGGCCAAAGGCCAGAGGGAGGTCGAAGACCAGGCCCCTACCTCGCCTTAACCAGCTCTCGCTTGAGCCTGCGCATCAGCTGCGCGCGTCTCGCATAGAGGCGCCGCAGCCGGCGTTTCTTGCGCCGCGCCAGCGCGTACGACGTGAGCAGCGGCAGGGCCACCGTCGAATCGAGATAGCAGACCACAGCATCGGGAAGCCGGTCGGGGTCGATCTTCCCCCAGCTCACCGCCTCCGCCGGCGTGGCGCCCGACAGCCCGCCGGTGTCCGGGCGCGCGTCGGTGATCTGCAGGAAGTAGTCGTGCCCCTTCTCGTCGATGCCCAGCACTTCCTGGATCTGCGGCTCGGTCTGCAGCGCGAAATTCTTGGGACTCCCGCCGCCGAGTATGACCACGCCGCTCTTCCCGCCCTTGCGCTTGGCGTCGAGGACGATCGCCGCGGTCTCGTTCACGTCGGCGTTCGGGTCGATGACGCATCGGTTCCCCGACAGCGCCAGCGCGGCGACGTTCATCCCGATCGACGAATCCCCCGGCGATGAGGTGTAGATCGGCACCCCGCCGTCATAGGCCGCGCCGAGCAGCGATTTCCGGCCGATCCCGAGCACCCGTTCCCGCTCCCGCACGTACCTGCCGCATAGCGAGTGGAACTCGGCGCTCGACATCGCGCGCTGAAACTCCGGGCCCTGGATGATGGTGCGGAAGAAGGCGTCGGTGGACAGCAGGACGTCGTAGTCGAAGAAGATGTCGTAGATCCGGACGACGCCTTCCTCGCGCAGCACGATGTCCGACGTCTGCGCGTTCCCCTGGTGCATCGACAGCCCGAGCCCGAAGTGGGTGTCGTGGTACAGATTGGCGCCGGTGGAGATGATCCAGTCGACGAAGCCGGCGTCGATGAGCGGGATGATGGCCGACATCCCGAGTCCGGCCGGCGTGAGCGCGCCGGTCATGGTCAGACCCACCGTCACGTCAGGCGCGAGCATCTTCTCCGCGAAGAGCTGGCAGGCTTCACGAAGCCGGCCCGCGTTGTAGGCGAGGAACGTTTCGTCGATCAGATCGGCCACGCGCTCGCCGCCATCGATGGGGCGCGGATCGATGCGGCGTCCGCGCAGGAACCGGCTCCGCTCGGCGGCCAGATGGGCCGCGCCGGCGCGCTCGCGCTCCTCAGCCGCCTGCTTCTGCTCGGCCTTCGGGCCGCCGGCGGTGGCGCGCTGCACGGGACGTCCGACGCGCGACGCCTTCAGGCCGAGGGCGCGGCCGGTCTTCTTCTTCTTCCGTTCAGCCATGGAGAGGGCGGCTTCCGGTCATGGGTTGGTCAGGAGTCCCTTCGACTACCGCGCGCACGGCAAGGCCTCGTGGACCATCGCACCGATCCTGACACTCACCGCTTCCGCGCTTCCCGCTGCTGCGAATCGTAGGCGGCGATGATGGCTTCGGCCGCCTCGCGCGGTTCGTCGGTCAGCAGCATCAGCTCGAGGTCGCCGGGCGCGATCTTGCGCTCGCCGAGGACGCGCGAGTGCAGCCATCGCACCAGCCCCGCCCAGTAGTGTCGTCCGAACAGGATCAGCGGGAACTGGTAGATCTTTCCCGTCTGGATGAGCGTGAGCGCCTCGAACAGCTCGTCGAGCGTGCCGAAGCCGCCCGGGAAAATCACGAACGCGTTCGAGTACTTCATGAACATCGTCTTGCGGACGAAGAAGTAGCGGAAGTTCACCACGGTATCGACGTACGGATTGGTGCCCTGCTCGAACGGAAGCTCGATGTTGCAGCCGATCGAGCGCGCGCCACCAAGTCGCGCACCCTTGTTGGCCGCTTCCATGATACCGGGGCCGGCGCCGGTGATGATCGCGAAGCCCGCGTTGGCCAGCAGCTGCGCCGTTTCCTGCGCCGCCTGATACATCGGGTCGTCGGGGCCGGTGCGCGCCGATCCGAAGATGGTCACCCCTTTCTCCAGCCAGGCGAAGACGTCGAAGCCCTCGATGAACTCGCCCATGATGCGCAGCACGCGCCAGGGGTCGGTCTGGGTAAAATCGTCGAGGGGTGCACCGCGCTGGCGCAGCAGCTTCGCGTCCTCGGTCAGCGGGAAGTAGGTGCGGATGGAGGTGTCGATCTCGCGGATCGCGCCGGCGGTGTGGCCCTCGAGCATCTGCGACGGGGGCGTGCGCCCGGCGCGGAGGTGTCCTTCCTCGGTCCGCTCGCGGAGATAGTCGCGCGAGCGTTGTTCGGCGGAGGCGCGCCGCGCCGGATCGATGCGCCGCGACCGCGTTATGCGGCCGACGATGGCGGGCTGATCGGCGCCATGCCCGGCGCCCTCGTCGCCGGTTCCTGCGTCCCCCGCGGCAGGGGGCTTCCGGACAGACTTGCGGCTCGGCTGCTTTCGCTTCGGCATCACCCTCGGGGTACGGTGTTCGGCAGGAATCCGGAAGTCTCGGCGCGCCTGAGTTTACCGACGGGATGCCGCAGTGCGCCAGCGAAGGGGCGGCAGACCCACGACCTCTGATCCTTGACCTCCACCTCCGTCATCATTCTCCTCGCCGACGGTCTCCGCCCCGACACGCTGCGCTGTGCGATCGATCGGGGCGAGGCACCGGCGCTTGCGATGCTCCGCGAGGAAGGCGCGCTGCACACCGTCGTCACCGCATTCCCGAGCGTGACCGGGGTGGCCTACGCCCCATTTCTGGTGGGACGACTCCCCGGGCCGGCCGGACTGCCGGGACTCCGATGGTACGATCGCCAGCGGCGTGTGCGCCCCCTCCTCGGGTATTCGCGCAGCTACGTGGGATTCGACATCCACGCCCTGGACTCCGACCTCGACGTCCGATCGCCCACGCTGTTCGAGCTCACCCCGGGGCAATCGTTAGGTTCGCTGAGCCTCATCGATCGCGGCCTGGGCGGCCGGCAGCGCGTGGGGACGACCATCGGCATCTCGGCCCGGGCCGCGTGGACCCACGGGCGTGGTAATCCCCGTGGATGGCTCGACCTCGAGCGCCGGGTCGCGGCGCGCGTGGTGGACCGCATCCGGCGCGATCGCCCGCGCTTCGCCATGGCCGCGTTCCCGGGCGTCGACAAGATGTCGCACGCGGCCGGCCACGACTCGCCGCTGGTGACCGAAGCCCTGCGCGCCGTGGACGATGCCGTCGCCGCCGTTCGCCGCGACGCGGAGTACGACGGACGCTGGCGCACCATGCACCTCTGGATCGTGAGCGATCACGGACACTCGCCGGTGCACCGCCACGACGATCTGGCCACGGCCCTGCGTGCCGCCGGGCTCCGCGTGCGCGCGCACCCGTTCACCATGTTCCCTGCCGACGTGGCGGTGATGGTAAGCGGCAACGCGATGGCGCACCTGTACCTCGAGATCGAGCATCGAACGCGTCCATTCTGGCCCGCGTTGTGCGACCGATGGAGCGACTTCGCCGCAGACCTTGGCGAGCGGCCGTCGGTCGACCTCCTGATCCGGGCGCACGATCCCGATCACGTGGAGGTGTGCGCGCGCGGCCGCGGCAGCGCGTTGATCACACGGCACCCTGCGGCGCCGGCCACTTGGGGCAGGGGCGCCGCGCAGCCGCGGCTCGGCGATGCACGCTACTCGTACCATCCGGTCGACGGCGACCCACTGGATCTTGGCGAGCTCGATCGCGAGTGCGCGGATGCGTTGCTCGAGGCCTCGATCGATGGAGACTATCCGGACGCGGTGGTGCAGATTGCCGAGCTCGCGGGCGCGGCACGCTCGGGCGACATCATCCTCTCCGCCGCGCCGCGGTGGGACTTCCGGGACTGGTACGAGCCGATCCCGCACCGCTCCACGCACGGCGCCCTCCACCGGGATCACATGCTGGTCCCGTTGCTCCTGAGCCGGCCTCCAGCACGGCGTCCGCGTCGCACGGTGGACGTGATGCCATCGGTGCTCCGGGTGCTCGGGATCGACGCGCCGCCCGGCATCGACGGAGCGGCGTTCATGTGACGTGACGCCGCCCGGCATCGACGGAGCGGCGTTCATGTGACGTGACGCCGCCCGGCTACTCTTGCGCATCGTTCCGGATCCCCTCTTCTTCCCGACCCGGACCACGCGACCTCTCACCCCATCCGGAGCCCCCATGCGCAGCTCGACGTTTCTCTCTGTGACCCTTGCCGCAACGCTTATGGCCTGCGCCAGCGGTGGCGGCAGCGCCACCGCCGGCTCGGCCGAAGCGCCGCGTACCGCCGCGGCCAGCCGACGCACGAACGTCATCACCGCCGACGAGATCGCCCAGCACCCGGGCGTGAGCAGCGTGTCGGACCTGGTCCGTCAGATCCGGCCGATGTGGGGGCAGGCGAGCATCTTCGTCGACAACACGCCGTTCTCGGGCACGCTGCGGGACATCGAAGTCGGTGGTGTACAGGAAGTGCGCTACCTCACGCCCTCCGAGGCGCAGATGCGCTGGGGGTCGAGGGTGCAGTACGTCATTCTCGTCACGACGAAGAAGTAGGTCGGGCGCCTGAGAGATCGCTCGTCGCCCTCGCTGGCGCGGCGGGCTCTCGGCGGGATGACCGGTGTTTCGGCGCTCAGATCGCGGCGCGCCGCTTGAGCGCGATGTATTGCTCCACGACCGCGCGCGCCGCGGCCGCCGGCGGCACGTCCAGCACCAGGACGCCGCTGCGGCGCATCTCGGCCAGCGCCTCTTCGCGCTCGATCAGGAGCTCTTCGGCCGCCGCGCGCTCGAACGCTTCGGTGCCCGTATGCGGGCGGGCGTTGGCCACACGCTCGAGTTGCGGGTCGCGCAGCGTGACAGCGAGCGGCAGGTGGCGCGGCCGAAGTGACGCGACGTGGGCGAGCAGCGCCTCACTCGCGGTGCGGTCGATGACGTCGGTGAACAGGACGGTCAGGGCGCGCTTCCGGTTGCGCGTCGCGAGATAGGCAAAGGCGGCGGGGTAGTTCGGTTCCACCAGGCGACCCTCGATGGACGCCAGGCCGTCCAGCACGCCGCGCAGCGCGCGCTGCCCCCGCGCCGGCGGCACGAACAGCTGCACCTCGTCGGCGAACGCCATCAGCGCGACGTTGTCGTCGTGTGCGACCGCGGAATAGGCGAGGTGCAGCGCTGCCTCGGCCACCGCTTCCAGACGCGGCACGCCATCCACCTCGGCGGTCAGCATGCGTCCCGCATCGATGACGATCAGCACTTCCTGGCGGCGTTCGTCCTCGTACTGGCGCGCCATGACTTTTCCACGGCGGGCGGTGGCCTTCCAGTCGATGGTGCGCGTGTCGTCGCCGGGAACCCATTCCCGCAGGCTCTCGAAAACGCGTCCTTCACCGATGCGACGCACGCTCCGCTGGCCGGCTTCCCGCCGCCGCTGGGTCTGGGTGGGGAGCGTGCGGAGCGATGCGCCCACGAGATTCGGGTAGACGGTCACGTGCCACGGGAGGTCGATGGTCCCCTGGCGCCAGGCGAGCCCCCGGGGGCCGCGGAGCCGCAGGTGAAGGCGCCCGGCGGATTCCTTGCCGCGCTGCAGCGGCCGGACGGTCAGCTCCTCGCGCGCAGTGGCGCCCGGATCGAGGTGCAGCGCGCGCTGCACGGGTGCGGCGAGCGTGATGATCGACGCCACCTCCTCGCGCACCTGCAGGTCGAGCGGGCGATCGGACTCGTTTCGCCAGACGAGCGTCGCCGGGAGCGACCGGCCCACGGAGAACGCCGGCGACGTTTCGCGGCGCACGACGATCTCCGACCACCGGAGACGGGCGACCCGCACTGCGTCGGCCACCAGGGCGGCGATCCACACCACGTCGGCCGCCACCAGCACCACCGCGGCCGGCGACCAGACCAGCGCCACCGGAGCGATCACGCCTAACGCCGCGGCGCCCGCGAACCACCGGCGCGCGGGGATGATCATGTGCGTGGTACCTCCACCCGCTCCAGGAGCGACTGGATCGCGGCGTCGGGGGTGACCCCTTCGAGCTCCAGCTCGGGGGCCAGCGTGACCCGGTGCCGCAGCACCGGCCGGGCCAGCGCCTTGATGTCGTCGGGGACGACGTAGTCCCGTCCATCGAGCAGCGCCGACGCCTGCGACATGGTGAGCAGCGCCACGCTCGCCCGCGGCGACCCGCCTAACGTGAGCGACGGCGCACCGCGCGTAGCGCGCACGATCGCGGTCACGTACGCCAGCAGCGCCGGTTCCACCCGCACCCGTCGCACCGCCCGCTGCAGCGCCACCAGCCCGTCGCGGTCGATCGCGCGCTCGATCCCGTAGCTCTCCGGTTCGGCAGCCTCGAATCCCTCGAGCACCCGGTGCAACAGGCCCTGTTCCGCCTCATCGTCGGGATAGGTGATCAGCGTCTTCACCAGGAACCGGTCCAGCTCCGCCTCCGGCAGCGGATACGTCCCCTCGAACTCGATCGGATTCTGGGTGGCGAACACGGTGAAGGCCGCGCTCAGGGCATGCGTCACGCCATCCACCGTCACGCTGCGCTCCTGCATCGCCTCGAGCATCGCCGCCTGCGTCTTGGCCGGCGCGCGATTGATCTCGTCGCCGAGGATCAGGTCGGCGAAGAGCGGCCCGGCGCGAAACGTGAACGTCCCGGCCCGGCCAGCATGCTCACGCCGTGATGTCCGACGGCATGAGATCGGGCGTGAACTGGATTCGCCGGAAGCCCAGGCCAAGCGCGCGGCTCAGCGCGCGCACCAGGAGCGTCTTGGCGGTGCCCGGCGGTCCCTCCAGCAGCACTGGCCGCGGCTCAGGAGCGCCAGCAGCGCCTCGCGCAGCGCGGCGTCCTGGCCGAGCACCACCCGGCGCAGTTGATCGAGCACGCGCGTGGCGGCGGCGGTCAGCGACGCCAGTTCGCCGGAGTCGATTGTCGAAGCGTGTCCCACACGTCCTCCACGTCATTGGCGGCACGAAGCACCGCCTCCTCGTTCTGCCCCGGCGCGGCGAGAGTTTCCAGTTCACGAAGGGCCGCACGCGCCGGCGGCGGCATGGTCTGCTGCTCCAGCGACGCCAGCCATGCACGCGCCGATTCTCGCGTGCGTCGCGCACCCGGCGACAGGCGGCGCCGCAGCCCCTGCACCAGCGAGTCGATCGCCACGTCGTGGCCACGCGCCGCCGCCAGAGCCGTGGCCAGGGCGCGCACGTGCTCCAGCGATTCCCGCCGCTTCCGCTCGGTCGACGCGCGCGGCGGCCCGAAACGCACTCCGGTCACGATCAACGCCAACGTGCCGGCGAGCGCCGCCTGCCAGACACCCCAGCCTAACGGTGACCGCAGGCTCCAGCTGAACAGCGCGCGGGCCAGCGAACCGGACGGCCCGAAACCCTGCTGATATTCGTCGAACGTGACGCGATCGTACCGCCGCGCCAGCAGCGACAGCACGAACGGTCCGGCCCGCGTCTCCCGCAGCTGCCGGTTGGCGAACAACCCGGGATCGGCCACCAGGATCACGTCGTGTCCGCCGGTGGCGCGCTCCAGCCGCAGC
>CAWAGQ010000001.1:0-97491 GCA_963781585.1 uncultured Gemmatimonadaceae bacterium | reverse complement strand
TCGTGGCGCTGGTGGTGAACGTGGTGGTGCTCGCGCTGGTCTCGCTCGCCACGCGGCGGCAGGGCGAACGGGCCATCGCCAGCGAGACAGCGGTCGGCGCCGTGTCCTGACCGGTGCGGATGGTTGGAATGCGCGAAGCAGCGCGTCCCCTGGGCCGGCACCGCGTTCGTCCGCGGTTGTGCGCCGGCGGCGGGGGCATGGGAAAGCGGTCTCGCCGATCATGACCAATCCGCCCGACCTCCCTGACGCCCCGCGTGTGAACGGCGAGCGCCTGCTCGACGACCTGGGGCGACTGGCGACCATCGGCGTCACTCCAGGCGGCGGCGTGAACCGGCCGGCGTACGGCGACGAAGACGTCCGCGCCCGCGAGGTCGTGATGAGCTGGATGCGCGAGGCCGGGCTGACGGTGCGCGTGGACGCCGCCGGAAACACCATCGGGCGCCTGCCCGGCGCGCCACCGGAGCGCGCGAAGCCCATCATGATGGGCTCGCACACCGACACCGTTCCCGATGGAGGCCGGTTCGATGGGTCGTTAGGTGTTCTGGCGGCGCTCGAGGTGGCCCGCCGCCTGGCGGAGCGCGCCACCCGGCTCCGGCGCCCGTTCGAGGTGGTGAACTTCCAGAACGAGGAGGGAGGCATCCTCGGGAGCAAGGCGATGGCCGGCAAGCTCTCCGTCGACGAATTGTCGCTCACCGCGGTCAGCGGCTACACAATCGGCGACGGGATCCGGCGTCTGGGGGGCGATCCCGGCAGGCTCCGCGGTGCGGTGCGTCCCGCCGGAAGCATCGCCGCGTATCTGGAGCTGCACATCGAGCAGGGGCGGACGCTGGAGCGCGGCGGCGCGGATATCGGGATCGTGGAGGGCATCGTCGGGATCCACTACTGGGACGTCACGTTCGAGGGAGTCGCGTCGCACGCCGGGACCACGCCCATGGCCGACCGCCACGACGCGCTGCTCGCCGCCGCGCGGTTCGTGGACGCCGTCAACCAGGTGGTGACGTCGATGCCCGGGCGCCAGGTGGGGACCGTGGGCCGGCTCACCCTCTCTCCGGCGGCGCCTAACGTGATCGCCGGCAGCGCCACCGCCACCCTGGAACTTCGTGATCTCGATCCGGCGCGGGTCGAGGCGTTGTTCGCGGCCATCACCTCCGAGGCTGAGCGGATTGCGGCCGAAACACGGACGATCGTCGACTTCCGTCCGACGATGAACTCCGTGGCTGCGTACACCGATCCGCGGGTTCGCGAAGCGACCGCGGCCGCCGCCGCCGCGCTCGCGCTCTCGTCGCTGACCATGCCGAGCGGCGCCGGCCACGATGCCCAGAACCTGGCGACGATCTGTCCAGCCGGAATGCTGTTCGTGCCGAGCGTGGGCGGCATCAGCCATTCGCCACGCGAGTTCACGCGCGATGAGGACGTGGTGAACGGGGCGAACGTGCTGCTCGGCGCGGTGCTGCGGCTGGACGAGAAGCTCGGGTAGCCGGAGGAGCTCAGTCCAGCCGCAGGGTGCTCGCGGGATCGACGCGCGTGGCGCGCCGCGCCGGGCCCCAGGAGGCGAGGAGCGCAGCGGCGGCAAGCGCCAGCGGTGCCACGGCAAACGTGAACCCGTCGTGTGGCTCCACCTCGTACAGGAAGTTCGTCAGCACTTGGCTCAGCACGTACGCCGCCGGTGCGCCGACGGCGATGCCGATCGCCACCAGGCGCGCGCCCTCGCCCAGCACCAGGCGCCGCACATCCGCGCGCGTGGCCCCGAGCGCCATCCGGACCCCGATCTCCTGCGTGCGCCGCGCGACGAGGTACGACACCACTGCGTAGAGACCGAGCACCGCGAGCGCCATGGCGAGTGCCGCAAACGCGCCCATCAGCAACAGGAGAAAGCGACGCGGGGCCAGCGACGCGTCGACTACTGACTGCATCGTGGTCAGCCTGGTGGTGGCGAGATCGGGGTCCACCTCCCGCAGGAGGCGCCGCACACTCCGAATGAGGCCGTCGGGATCGCCGGTCGTGCGCAGGGCAATGGACCCGCGGCGGAGCAGCACATCCTGTTGAGCGACCGGGAGCAGGACTTCCGGTACCGCGGGCACCGCCACGTCGCGCTGGCGCACGTCGCGAACGACGCCGACCACGGTGATGTCCCGCCCGCGGCTCATATTTGGCGGGACGTGATCGAGCGCACGCCCCACCGCCTGATCCGTCCCGAACAGGATTCTGGCCGCGCTTGCCGTGACCACCGCCACCGCCGGTGCCGTGGAGTCATCGGTCGCGAGAATCCCGCGACCGGCTAGCAACGGAATGTGAAAGGTCGCCAGGTATCCCGCATCGACGTAGTTCGCCCACATCACCGTGTTGGCCGAATCCTGCCCCGCGCGGCGAATCGAAAAGATCATGCTGAATCCCTCGCGAACCCCGTCCTGTGTGCCCGCCACGAGGGGAGCCTCGCCGAACGTGACCTCCTGGACGCCGGGAAGCCCACGAAGACGCTCTTCCAGGTCGTCGAACAGGCGCCGTGCGCTGGATGTCGTCTCATAGCGGTCGCTGGCAGCGGTCGTGATGCTCGCGACCGCAACGCCGCCGGCACGGAAGCCGAGATCCGCGCGCATCAGTCGGCTCATGCTCCGCAACAGCAGGCCCGCGCCGACGATCAGCAGGAGCGCGAGGGCAAGCTGACCGACCACGAGCGTTCGGCGCACGCGCCGCGCCACACGACCCCGACCAGCCCGCGCACCGCCCTGCCCCAGCACCAGCTGCAGGTCCATCCGCAGTGCCGCGACGGCGGGACCAACGCTCACCAGAAGCGAGACCAGGGCACCGGTGATTCCCGCGAACAGCAACGATCCGGCGTTTACCGCGATTGGCCCGGCCTGCGTAATGTCCGCGGGACTCAGTCGCACGAAGAATCGTGTCGTCCACAGCGCTGCCAATGCGCCCAGCCCGGCGCCGCCGGTCGCGAGCAGGACGTTCTCGGCAAGCACGTCCAGGGTGAGCGACCAGCGGCTGGCGCCCAGCGTTGCGCGCATTGCCAACTCACGACGCCGTTCCAGTGTTCGCGCGAGGGAGAGATTCGCGACGTTCACGCAGGCGAGCAGGAGCAGGAGGAGCACAGCGCCGAACAGCAGTCGCAGCGCGGGGCGCGCTGTGCCGTACAGTCGGTCGTGCAGTGATGTCACCACAACCTGCGATTCGGTTCCGTGCTTTCGGAGGTTGGCGATGCTAGGCGACAGCCGTTCGAGCTCGTTCCTCGCTGCGTCTCGCGGAAGTCCACTGTGACGGCGCGCGACGACCTCCGTTAGCATCGCGTTACCCGGCAGCCACAGCTGAGCGTCCAGGGGGAGCCCGGTTCCTTCGGCCAGCACTCCGACTACCGTTCGCGGGCTCCCGTCGACGCGAAGCATCTGGCCTATTACGCCGGTGTCGCCGGCAAACTGACGCCGCCACAGAGCCTGGCTCAGGACCACAACGCGCGCAGAATCCCTCTCCTCGTCCTCAGAGAACCATCGCCCGAGCGCCGTCCGGATGCGCAGAACCTGCAGCAGGTTGGATGACGCGATCGCGCCGTCGACGAACTCCGTGAGGGCATGGCCGGACACCGCGGCGGGGTGGGAGCTGACCGTGGCGAGTTCCGTGATGCTTCGGCTCTCGCGCCGCCAGGCATCAACATCAGGGCTGATCACCTGCCAGCCGAGGAACGTTGTTCCGACCGACACCAGCTCCTGCGGGTCGCCGAACGGCAACGGCCGAAGGAGCACCGCCTGGAAGATGGTGAACAGCGACGTGTTGGCCCCCACTCCCAGCGCGAGCGACACGATGACGGCGCTCGAAAAGCCCGGACTGCGCCGCAGCGCGCGGCCGGCATGTTGCAGCGAACGGACCAGCCGTTCGGCCACAGGGAGGCTGCGCTGGTCGCGGTAGGCCTCCTTCGCGGCTTCCATACCGCCCGAGTGGATGAGGGCGCGCCGCCTCGCCTCGGCGGGACTCAACCCCGCGCGCAGGTACTCGTCGATCTCCAGCTGCAGGTGTGCCTCGAGCTCGTCGGCCAGGTCACGCTCGCGGCGCGCACGACCGAACGATCCCGCCAGCCGGGCCAGCCACATGCGCAGGGCGCTCATCCTGCCTCTGGCGAAGGCGAGAGAAAGAGATCGATGATGCGGCTCGTCTGGCGCCATTGCTCGGCCTCGCGTGCGAGGTGTCGCTGCCCGCCGCGCGTGAGGCTGTAATACTTGGCCCGCCGGTTGTTCTCGGACGGCCGCCACTCGCCCTTGATGAAGCCATGCTGCTCGAGCTTGAGGAGCGCGGGATACAGCGTGCCGTAGTTGAGCGCGAGCATGTTTCGACTCGTGCTCTCGATCTGGCGCGCGATACCATAACCGTGCTCGGCGCCGTGCGCGTCGAGCGTCTTGAGGACCATGAGGGCGAGCGTGCCCTGCCAGACATCGACCTTACCGGACATTCCGTCGTCTCCCGTCAGCACGGACTGATCATCGCGCGCGTCACGCGCCCGTCAATGGAGCTGCGGTTACGGCGGCCGGGGCGGCGTCCCAGCCGGGTTCTTTCGCGCCTGCTCGACGCCACGCGAGATGAACTCCGGAACCAGGCGGAGCTGGATCGGATTCAGGATGCCGCCGACGACCTCGAATTCCCTCGCCACTGCGAACGCGTCACGCTGTCCCTTGCTGATCCGCGCCAGCACGCCGGCCGGATCGAATTCGTCGGGCACGGCCGCCAGGTCGGTCGCCAGCGCCATCCAAGTGGAATCCACCATGCGCTGATAGCGCGCGTTGGCATCGACCAGTGCGGCGTACTGCTCCGGGGAGAGGAGGAGCGAGTCGGCGTTCTGGAGGAGCCAATAGTAGGGGGCAAGGGCACTGGCGCCCGTCGAGCGGATCCGTGCCAGGATCGAGTCGGCGGGGGCGCGTCGGCCGGGGGCGCTGCGCAGTGGCCGCAGGTAGTACGCCGCCTGCTGGTTCTGGATGTTGCCGGTCAGGCCTAACGATATGTCGATCGAGACACGAAACGGCTGGGAGGACGCGGTGACCTGCGGACGGGAGTCGCCGAAGCGCGGGTTCACTGCATACTCGAAGCGGCGCGACGACGGGTCGAACCCGCGCACGTAGTAGAGCACCGGGTCGGGCGACGCCGGGAGGCCCCAGCACAGCATCCACGATGAAGACCGAGTCGGCGCCGCTCCGTGTGACGCGCCGGCGAAACGTCTTCCGTCCTTCGGCCCGAATGTACAGCAGGTAGTCGCCCATGCCCTGTGGCACGTCGATTTCGTAGCGGCCGGTCGAGTCCGTCGACCCACGAAAGACGTCGCGATTCGGCGCCATCGTCGCCAGGACCTCCGCCTCCGCGATCGCCGTGCCGCTGTCGGTCGTGACGCGGCCGCGGATCAGCTCGTGACGCGCCTGGGCAGCCAGCCGCGGCGCGAGGAGGAGCAGCAGGAGGAGCGCGCTGCGGCGCAGGCGACGCCCGGGATTACGATCACGAGTCGGCATGTCGGCAGCCCTCGTTCCTATTGCTTTGCCATAGGAACCTAGGTCCCCTCGTATGGGAACGCAATAGGTCGTGTCGAGTTGACGCGCCAGCCGAACAGCACGTCGTCTTCGCTCATGCCGTTGCCCTTGCGTCTGAAGCCGGCCCGCATTTCTCAGCGTTTTTTCGCGTCCGTCCGCGAACTCCGCGTTCCCCCTTTCGGGCGCACGCCGTCATCTTCACAGGAGCCCAGTACATGTCGTCGGCGTTCAGCCTCCCCTCGAGTCTCGCGTGAGCTTTCTCCTCTCCACGCTCGGCCGCACTTTCTCCTCCCTCCAGGTCCGCAACTACCGCCTCTACATCGGCGGCCAGATGGTCTCGCTAACCGGCACCTGGATGCAGCGGGTGGCACAGGCGTGGCTGGTGCTCAAGCTCACCGACAGCGGTACGTCGCTGGGCGTGGTGTCGGCACTGCAATTCCTTCCGGTGCTGCTGCTCGGGCCGCTCGGGGGCGTGATTGCCGACCGCATTGACAAGCGGCGGATGCTCTTCGTCACGCAGGTGGCGGCCGGGCTGCTCGCGCTGGCGCTCGGTCTGCTCGTTGAAACCGGCGTGGTGCGGCTCTGGATGGTCTACGCGCTTGCCACCGCGCTCGGGCTGGTCAACACGCTGGATACTCCCACGCGCCAGTCGTTCGTGCTCGAGATGGTCGGGCGGGATCAGCTCCCCAACGCCGTGAGCCTCAATTCGGTGATGGTGAACCTGGCGCGGATCTTCGGGCCGGCCGGCGCCGGCCTGCTGATTACCACGCTTGGCCTCGGGCCCTGTTTCCTGTTGAACGCAGCGTCCTATCTCGCAATCGTGGCGGCGCTCTTCCTGATGCGCGAGAGCGATCTGCACCGCGTGCCGCCGCAGCCCCGCAGGCGCGGACAACTGCTCGAGGGTCTGCGGTATGTACGCTCCACACCCGCTCTGCTTGCGCCCCTGTTGATGATGGCGGTGATCGGGACACTGGCGTTCGAGTTCCAGGTGGTGCTGCCGCTGCTCGCCCGATTCACGTTCCATGGCGATGCCGGTACGTTCAGCCTCCTGTCGTCATCCATGGGGACCGGCGCGGTCGCGGGCGGGCTCTTCGTCGCGACGCGTCACCGACGCGAGCCGACCGCGCTCGCCCGGTCGGCGATCGTGTTCGGGATCGCAATGCTCGCGGGGGCAATTGCGCCGACCATGTGGATCGAAGTGGTGGTCATGACGGTGGTCGGGGCGACCAGCATCGCGTTTCTCGCGCTGGGCAATGCGACGCTTCAGCTGGCGACCGATTCCGCGATGCGTGGGCGCGTGATGGCGCTCTGGGGCGTGGCGTTCCTCGGATCGACCCCGGTGGGGGGCCCGATCATCGGCTGGATCGGCGAACATGTCGGCCCTCGCTACGCGATGGGCCTTGGCGGCATCTCGTGTCTGGTCGCGGGCTTCGTGGCTCACGGCACACTGGCGCGACTGCGGGAGGCCACCGACGCCGCGGCGGTATGAGAGAACGAGGCGCACCCGCTGTCCGTCCCATCGCGGTGCACCGGGGGCTAGAATTGATGTGGTCGCACTTTTCCACGAACACCCAACGGCTGGATGCTCAGTATGAATCGATCGCTCCTCTCCGTCACGGCCGCGACAGCGTTCGTCGCCGGCTCGATCACGCCGCTTGCGGCGCAGTCTTTCCCCACCAGCGATCCCGTGCTCAGGCAGATCTACGCGGTGGGCATGGACAGCACGCACCTCTTTGCCGAGGCGCACGCGCTCTTCGACTCGCTCGGACCACGCCTCATGGGCACGCCCAACATCAAACGCGCCCAGGACTGGCTGGTGAGTCTCTATAAGACGTGGGGCGTGGACGCGAAGGAGGAGCAGTACGGTACCTGGCGCGGATGGGATCGCGGCCCCTCGCACATCGACCTGGTGGCGCCGCGGCTGCGGACGCTGCAGGGACAGATGGTGGGGTACAGTCCGGGCACCGGCGGCAGGGACGTCACGCTCGAGACGATCATCCTGCCTCGTTTCAAGGACAGCACCGAGTTCGTGCAGTGGCTGCCGCAGGCGAAGGGAAAGCTCGTCATGATCTCGGCGCCGCTGCCGACGTGCCGGCCCCAGGACGACTGGGCGGCGAACGCAACGCCGGAATCGAAGGCGCGGATGGATTCGCTGATGGTCTCCATCCAGCGTGACTGGGCCAGTTTCCGCGCTGATCCCAGTGATCCGTCGAGCGGCGCCCGGGCCGGCGTACGCGGCACCGGATATTCGTCCGCGTTAGGCGGCGGCGAGCTCGGCGTCCGCCTCGAGCAGGGGGGCGCGGGTGGAATCATCACCTCGCGGCCGAAGCTCGCCTGGCGGATGGGCGGCGGCACGTCGCCCGCGCAGATGGTGGAAGCGCTGCAGAATCCACAGGCTGGCGGAGGGCGCGGCGGGTTTGGCGGGGGGTTCGGCGGCGGCGCGCTCAATACCGGGTGGGGGGCAATGGAGGTCTTCGAGACCTACAACACGAAGACTCCGGCCATCGCCCTCGACTGCGAGGACTATGGCCTCGTGGCCCGGCTCACCGAACAGGGCGACAGGCCCAGGCTCCGACTCAACCTCGACGGGAAGCTGCTGGGCGAGCAGCCCGTCTACAACGTGATTGCCAGCATGCGCGGGACCGAGCATCCGGATGAGTACGTGATGATGTCGGCCCACTTCGATTCGTGGGACGGCTCGTCAGGCGCCACCGACAACGGCACCGGCACGCTCACCATGCTCGAGGCGATGCGCATCCTGAAGAAGGTCTATCCCCACCCGAAGCGCACCATCCTGGTGGGTCATTGGAGCGGTGAGGAAGAAGGCGAGGTGGGCTCCAAGGCGTTCACCGAGGATCACCCAGAGGTGCTCAAGGGGCTCCAGGCGCTGTTCAACCAGGACAATGGCACGGGGCGCATCCGGAGCGTCGGCGGCGCGGGGCTGGTGCACGCACCCGAGCACATCAACGACTGGCTGTCGAAGATTCCGACCGAGTTCCGCGAACAGATCAACGGCGGGAATCCGGTGCAATCGGGACGCCCGGCCGGCGGCGGAAGCGACGACTTCTCGTTCGGCTGCCACGGCCTGCCGGCCTTCGGATTGGGTGCCACGCCGTGGGATTACAGCACCGTTACCTGGCACACCGAGCGCGACACCTATGACAAGGTCGTGTTCGACGACCTCGAGTACAACGCCACGTTGACCGCAATGCTGGTCTATCTCGCTTCGGAGGATCCCACGCGCATTCCGCTCGATCGCGTGGACCTGGCCGCTCAGGCGGCCGCGTTCGGTCGCGGGGGGCGGGGCGGCCGTGGCGGCGGCACGTGGCCGGAATGCGAGAAGGCGCCGCGGTCGACGAATCCGAGACTCAAGTAGCCCTCCGCTGACGGCTGACAGTGAACGAGTAGACGCTGGCAGCGAGGAGCGTTCAGCGGTCGGCGAACCCTGTTCGCTCTACTTGAGATCTGAAGGCTGAGGGCTGATCGCTACCGGTCTATCGCCAGCGTCGGCAGAAACTGCGGAATCCGGCGAGCGTGCACCTGACGCTCGAAGGCGTAGGCCAGCCGCAGGAGCGTGGCCTCGCTCCAGGCCGGGCCGATGAACAGCAGGCCCACCGGGAGTCCGAAGACGTCTCCGGCCGGCACCGAGATGCTCGGATATCCGGAGACAGCCGCCAGCGCGGTGTCGACGTACCCGTGGGGATCCCCGTTCACGAGATCGATCGGGAACGCGGGCGGAGTGGTCAGGGTCGCGATCGCGTCGAGCCTGTTCGCCTGCACCACGCGATCGACGCCTTCCGTGCGCGTCAATCGATGTGCTTCGGCAAGCGCGGCCGGATACGTGGGCGTGTTGCGCCCGTTGGTTGCTTCGGAGTACTCGAACCACTCCTGACCGAAATATCGCAGCTCATCGTCCGCGTGCTCGATGTTGAACCGGATCAGGTCGGCCAACGTCCTGTGACGCTCCTGCGGGCCGCGAGTCGCGAGGTACTCCTGTATCGCGTCCTTGAACTCGCACATCAGGACCCGCGTCTCCTGCGCCGAGAGATGGTCCATGCTGGGGACGTCGACCGGGTCCACGATGATCGCTCCTGCATCCCGCATGGCTCCGATCGCATCCTCCAGCACATGGTGGGTCATCGATTCGGGGTCGTCGTTCCTTCGGAGAACGCCGATTCGCGCACCCGCCAACCCGCGAGGATCGAGCGCAGCGGTGTAGTCCGTTCGCGCGTGGTCACGCCCAGCCAGCGTCGCCGGGTCCCGCGGGTCGACACCGGCCAGCGCGCTCAACAGAATGGCGACGTCCTGCACGGTACGGCACATCGGTCCGGGCGAATCCTGCGAATACGAAACCGGAATGAGCCCGGAGCGACTCCACAATCCCACGGTTGGTTTCATGCCCACCATCCCGCTGGAGCTCGACGGAGTGACGATGGATCCATCGGTCTCGGCGCCGATACCGAGCGTCGCCAGATTCGCCGCGATCGCGACTGCCGTACCGGAACTGGAGCCCGAGGCCGTCCGGTCCAGCACGTATGGATTCACGGTGAGTCCGCCACGCGCGCTCCAGCCGCTGGTACCCTCCGTGGACCGCACGTACGACCACTCGCTCAGGTTCGTCTTCCCGAGGATCACCGCGCCGGCAGCCCGCAGCCGCTCGACGATGAAGGCGTCTCGCGAAGGGAATGACTCCATCAACGCGAGCGACCCGGCCGTAGTCCGCATGCGATCTGCCGTATCGACCACGTCCTTCAGGAGCACGGGAATCCCGTGAAGCGGACCACGCGGCCCCTTCGCCTTCCGCTCGACGTCCAGGTCCGAGGCGATCTTGAGCGCGTCGGGGTTGATCTCGATGATCGAATTGAGCTTGGGTCCGCTGCTGTCGATCGCAGCAATACGCTCGAGATATGCCTCGCAGGCGGACCGAGCGGTGTACCTGCCGGTGCGCATCCATTCCTGAAGCACTCCGACGGTTACTTCTTCCAGTTCGAACGAATCGACCGTTCCGAGGGCTCGCAGGCGCGACGTCCGAGTGGCAGAGGCAACAGCGGCACGGCCCACTCCGCCGTCGGAGCGAATGCCAGTGGCGGCGGCGGCTCCCAGAAGCGCTGCGGAGTGGAGGAACTGCCGCCGGCTGACTCCGCTCGGGACCTCGTCCTCAGGGTCGGTGCGACTCGGGTGCTGCTCCGCCAATTTTGATCCAGGCTGGGGATCGGGTGGGACGTCCTGCTGCTGCATAACGCGGCAGAACGTGTGTTCGCTGACGATCTGGCGCCTGCAAGAGCCGTCTCGATCGTGTCCGCGCGGAATGATCGACTCTGACCCCGATGTCTCGCGCCAATCGATTTGGTAAATCGAGTCTGACCCCGATTTCCGGGTACGAAGCGACGCACACGCGGCGCAGCGAGGCCAAACCTGTTGTGAGGCGCGTTGTAGCCGGCTGATGTTAAGAACGATCCCGGTACCAGCATTGCCTAGGTTCCGAAGTACATTCCGTCGACGCCCGGAGGGCGCCATTGCAGAGCTCGTGGAGAATCGATCGGAGGGCAGAGGGATCCACGAGTCGCCGGATTTGCGACCCGGTTACCAGCCGGCCGATTATTGACGCGCACCGCGATCACGAGGATTCGCCTTCCCATGACACGCACTACTCGCGCCGCCCCGCTCGCACTCGGCCTCGGCCTCGGCCTCGCGCTACTCGCAGCCTGCGGGCGCGGCGATTCCCGAAGTGGGTTCTTCGCCAACGCCAAGCCCGACACGGTGCCACTCGTGCTCGGCGCGGGGGACGTGCTGATCACCAATACCGACAGTTCGATGGACCTGGCGCTCGTGGGAGACCACCTGGTGCTGCGGTTTGGAGAGAAGGTGCAGCGCAAGCTTCACGAGCAGCTGGACACCAGCAAGGTGGACAGCAGCAGGAGCCGGTTCGGCGCGATGATCGAGCGCGCGGTGAAGCGCGGAGTGGGCAACCTGGTCAACCGGCGCATCGAGCAGCCGCATTGCCGCCATCCAGTCGATAGACTATCGCGACGGGCGGATCGACATTGCGTATCGGTCGAAGCCGACCTTCTCGTTCGAGAACATGAAGGTCGATGGGAATCGTCCGGTGCTGGAGAGCTTTCCTCCGGACGACGCGAAGCGGCTCGTGGCCGCGGTGCAGGCGCGGTTGGCCGAGTCGACCCAGAAGTAGCGGCGGCCGGTCCTCGGTGGCCACCCGGATTTCGCGCGTCGAAGTCCTCGACGTCCGCTTTCCCACGTCGCGCGGCCGGCACGGATCCGATGCGATGCATCCCGATCCGGACTATTCCGCGGCGTACGTCATCCTGCACACCGACCATCGGGGCGGGCTCACGGGCCACGGACTCACCTTCACGCTGGGTCGCGGCACCGAGCTTTGCGTCGCTGGCGTGCACGCGCTGGCGCCGCTGGTCATCGGCGTCACGGTGGAGGAGATCCGCGCCGACATGGCGGGATTCTGGCGCCGGCTCACGTCGGACTCGCAGCTTCGGTGGATCGGGCCCGAGAAGGGCGTGATCCATCTCTCCACGGCCGCGCTGGTCAACGCCGTCTGGGACCTGATCGCGAAACTGGAGGAGAAGCCGCTCTGGAAACTGCTGGCGGACATGTCGCCCGAAGCGCTCGTTGCCTGCATCGATTTCCGGTACATCACCGACGCCCTCACGCCTGACGAGGCGGTCTCGCTTCTGCGCGCGCGCGCGGACGGTCGAGCGGCACGCGAGGCCGAAATGCGGCGCGACGGCTATCCGGCGTACACGACGTCAGTCGGGCTGGCTCGGTTACCCGGAAGACGAGATCATCCGCCGGTGCCGCGATGCGATCGCCGCCGGATGGTCCCATTTCAAGATGAAGGTGGGCGGTGATCCCGATCAGGACATGCGCCGCGCCGCGCTCGTGCGATCGGCGATCGGGCCGGGCCGCAAGCTGATGATGGACGCCAACGGACGGTGGGATGTGGACGAGGCGATCGCCTGGATGCGCCGGCTCGCGCCGTTCGATCCCTGGTGGATCGAGGAGCCCACCAGTCCCGATGACGTGCTCGGGCACGCCGCTATCGCGCGCGCGATCGCGCCGATCGGTGTGGCCACCGGCGAGCAGTGTCAGAACCGCGTGCTGTTCAAGCAGTTCATGCAGGCCGGGGCGATGCAGTTTTGCCAGATCGACAGCTGCCGGCTGGGCGGCGTGAATGAAGTGCTGGCGGTGCTGCTGATGGCCGCGAAGTTCGGTATCCCGGTTTGTCCGCACGCCGGCGGCGTCGGATTATGCGAGTACGTGCAGCATCTCGCCCTCTTCGACTACATCGCGGTGAGCGGCTCGCTGGAGAATCGGGTGGTGGAGTACGTCGATCACCTGCACGAGCACTTTGTCGATCCGGTGGTCGTCAGGCGGGGGCGCTACGTGGTGCCCACCCGCCCCGGATACAGCATTGCCATGAAGCCGGAGTCGCTCGCGGCGTATGCGTTCCCCGATGGGGCGATCTGGCACGCCGGATGACGATCCCGCGATGTCCGGGATGATCAGGGACGCCGGAGTCTGTTCCTGGGACGCGCGGCAAGCAGCGGGCCGATGTCCTCGGCCGCCACAGGATGTCCGAAGAGATAGCCCTGTGCCGCATCGCAGCCGAGTTCCCGCAGACGATCGAGCTGGACATGGTCCTCGACGCCTTCGGCGATCGTGCGCAGGGAAAGCGTCTTGGCAAGCGCGATAATGGTGCGAACGAGCGCCGTGCCGCTGACGCCGTGCCGGAGCCCCTCCGTGAACGTCCGATCGATCTTTACCACGTCGACGGGGAACTGCTGAAGGTAGGACAGCGAGGAGTACCCGGTTCCGAAATCGTCGATGGCTACTCGCATTCCGCGCTGCTTCAGCTCGCGAAGAAGGGCCAGGGTCGCTTCCGCGTTCTGCATGATCACCGTTTCGGTGATCTCCAGGACGAGACACTCTGATGGCAGGCCCGCTTCACGCAGTGCCGCGTCGATTTCCGCAGGGAGCCCCTCGTGGTCGAATTGCTGACCGGACAGATTCACCGCCAGGGTCAGCGGGTCGCGCTTGCGCCTGGCATTCCAGACGGCGGTCTGGCGGCAGGCCACGCTGAGGAGCCAGCGCCCCAGGATGAAGATCAGACCGCTCCGCTGCGCCACCGGAATGAAGACGTCTGGAGGGATCGGGCCCCGTTCGGGATGTGTCCACCGCGCCAGCGCCTCGACGCCGGTAATGCGTCCTGACCGCAGGTCGACGATCGGCTGGTAGGCAACGGTGAATTCCGTCTGCGGTGCTCCGCGGGACTCGAGCGACGGGAACGTGCCAGTATTTGCGAGTCGGGGACGATCCGCGAGCTGGCAGCGTTCCAGCGCGCGCCGGAGGTCCGCTTCCAGCGTGACGCGTTCGGTGAGCGCCGCGTGCATTTCCTGGTCGAAGACAACCCAGCGGCCGGGATCGTTGAACTTGGCTTCGTACATCGCAAGATCCGCGTTGCGCAGCAGCTCATCGCTGGTCTGGCCCTCCTCGTGCACGGCGATCCCGATGCTCGCGCTCACGGACATCGTGCGACCGCCGGGCAGCTGCACCGGTCGCCGCAGCGCGCCGATCATGCGCTGCGCGACAACCTGCGCGCCCTCTTCCGGTTCGCGATCCTCGAGGAGTACGCCGAACTCGTCACCGCCCAGTCGCGCGACCGTATCGCATCCACGCGTGGCATTCAGGAGAAGACCTGCGACCTGCTGCAGGATCCGGTCACCGGCTGCATGGCCCTCGGTGTCGTTCGCGGCCTTGAAGTTGTCGAGATCGAGGATCAAAGCCGCGATCCGTCCCGGTCGACGTGAAGTGCGTGATAGCGCGTGTTCCACGCGGTCACGGAAGAGCGCGCGGTTGGCCAGCTCCGTGAGCGGGTCGTGGAACGCCTGATGCACGAGCGCGGCTTCGAGTCGTTTGCGCTCCGTCACGTCCAGCAGCACCGCGATCAGACCCCGGCTCCAGTCATCGCTGGCGGGCGAGACAGTGAGGGCACCCCACGCCATTCCGCCGTCGCGCTGGACGAACCGCAGTTCCGAAGTGCCGCTCTTTCGCGTCCCCGTGCCCACATCGGCCACGATGCTGCCGACGATGCCCGCATCATCCTGAACCGCGAAGTCCCTGAGTCTGCGACCGCGAAGTCCACCTCGTCCGAAACCCAGAAAGGCCTCCAACGCCGCATTGGCGGCAACGATGTTGGACCCGCTTTCGAGCAGCGCCAGCCCGACGGCGGACCGCTCGAAGATCGCGCGAAAAGGTCCCTCGGAATCCGCGATCGTGACGCGCGCGGCACGTCCACCGGCTGCCCAGGCACGCCGGGACAGGGCGTCAATGATCGCCTGCACGCGGGACGCTGCGCGCCGGAAGGCCGCCCGGCCGGTCCTCCGTGCGGCGCTTTCGGCGCGCATCCGCGGCGCGACTGGTCCCAGTGGAACGATCGCGGCAAGGTCGCCGAGGGGCGACGAGGATCTTTCTGGAGGTGCGTCCTTTCCCACGCGAGTGCCTTGGTAACCGGACCGGGTTAGGCGGGCTCAGGTAAAGGACTTGGCAGAAGCTGGCCCAGTAACAGCGACCATCGCGATCGAACCGGGTCGGCGAGGCCTGCGCCCGGTGTCACCGGTCGGTCCTATCCCCCCCAGCCCTCGTCGGCCGTCGGCCCGTAGATCGAGGGCAGCGGCACGTCGACCAGGCGCAGATACACCGTCAGTTGACCCCGATGGTGAATCAGGTGATTGAGGTGCGTCCGCACGACGACGCCCCGCGGGGAAGTGAACAGCACGCGATCCCCGTGCTTGAGTGACCATGGCACAGCAAGGTCGGCGTCCTGTGCTGCGGTGATTGCCTCGCGCGCGTCGCGCACATTCCGGTCGAAGAGAGCCAGGAGTGCTTCCGTCTTCTCGAAGCTGTAGCCGCTGGCTTGTCCCAGATTCAGCTCGGTCTGGCGGAGGGTCTGGCTGATCCATCCGGGCATCCACGATACGAGCTGCGCGAGATGTCCCAGGGCGAAAGACCTGGGATGTGGCTTCCATTGCGCTTTGTCACCGGGCACGCGTTCGAGAAGGCGCCGCGTGGTGGCCATTTCCTGCTCGAATTCGGGCAGGAGGGTCTGGGCTAGACTCATGCGATAGACTCCCTGGATTGCGGTGTGATCGAAGGGGAGATGGAAGGTGCGGACGCCGATCAGGCACCGCCAGTCGCGGCACGCTGTGGACCGAGGTCGGCGGTGCGGACGACGCGCGGGTGCGCGTCGTGCGTCGCCGTCCACCGGGACATGACGCCAGTCTGCGACTGCAATCAGTCCGCGACGCCGTTTGACGAACCGATACCACGGCGGCAGAATTGCGCCAACGGCTGCCACGGATCGAGATGAGCGGAACCCCACACCGACTTGGCGGCAAGATCGCCGTCGTCACTGGAGGCGCGAGCGGAATCGGCAGGGCCATCGCCGAGGCGTTCTGCGCCAACGGCGCCACTGTACATCTCCTTGACGTCCGTGGCGACGCAGCCGAGGCCACCGCGCGCGCCATCAGCGGATCAGGCGTGCCGGTGCACGCGCACCGCTGCGATGTCACGTCGGCGGGTGAGGTCGATCGGGTCTTCGGCGTCATTCTCGCGCGTGGCCCGATCGACCTCCTGATCAACAACGCGGGGGTCGCACACGTCGGTACCGTGGAGGAGACGACCGAATCCGACCTCGATCGCCTGTACGGCGTGAACGTGAAGGGTGTATTCCACTGCACGCGCGCGGTGATCGGCGCGATGAAGGCGCGGCGCACCGGCGTGATCGTCAATCTGGCGTCGATCGCGGCGTCGGCCGGGCTGGCGAACCGGTTCGCGTACTCGATGACCAAGGGCGCGGTGCGGGCGATGACCTACTCGGTGGCCCGCGACTACGTGGCGCACGGCGTGCGCTGTGTCTCGATTTCCCCGGCGCGCATCCACACTCCCTTCGTGGACGGATTCCTGCGCGATCACTACCCCGGACGGGAGGCCGAGATGTTCGACGGGCTGTCGGCGACGCAGCCGATCGGCCGGATGGGCACGCCGCAGGAGGTCGCTGAGCTCGCGGTCTACCTCTGTTCGGACGCGGCGAGCTTCGTGACCGGGACGGACTATCCGCTGGACGGCGGATTCCTGCGCTTGCACGGATGACGCTCCGACTTCCGGCGCCCCGCGGTTCCGCGGTCCCGGCACCCCCGCACGCGGCGCAGGCGTGATGCGGATCGACGCGCATCAGCATTTCTGGCACTACGACGCAGCCCGTGATACCTGGATCACCGCCGGGATGTCGGCACTCAAGCGCGACTTCCTGCCTGACGAGTTGGCCGGCCATCTCGCGGAGCGTGGCTTCGACGGCTGCATCGCCGTCGAGGCCGCGCCGTCGATCGAACACACCCGCTTCCTGCTCGATCTGGCGCGCGCGCACCCGTTTATCCGTGGCGTCGTGGGATGGGTGGACCTGCTGGCGCACGATCTGGATCGCGTGCTCGACACCCTGGCCGGGGAGCCGTTGCTCAAGGGCGTGCGGCACGCGGCGCAGGCGGAGGCGGACGACTACCTGGCTCGCAACGACGTGGCGCACGGAATCGCGCAACTCGGCGCATTCGGATTTACCTACGACATCCTCATTTACGCGCGCCAACTGCCGGCCGCCGTGACGCTGGTGTCCCGTCTTCCCGCGCAAAAGTTCGTGGTCGATCACGTCGCGAAGCCGCCGATCCGCGACGGGACGCTCGCACCGTGGGCCACCCGACTTCGCGAGCTGGCACAGCGGCCGAACGCGTATTGCAAGATCTCCGGACTCGTGACCGAGGCCGACTGGAGGAACTGGCGCCCCGAACACCTGGGGCCGTACCTCGACGTGGCGCTCGATGCCTTCGGCGCCGATCGCTTGATGTTCGGCTCCGACTGGCCGGTCTGTCTGTTGGCCGCCGACTACGGGACGGTGGTGGACGTGGTGGAGGATTATGCGGCGGCCCTCACCGAGTCCGAGCGACGCGGGTTGTTCGGCGGGAACGCAGCGCGCTTCTATCACCTCGACAAGCGCGTCGTCCCCTCAGTGGAGAATCCTCGGACGTGAATCTCGAGCTGACGGGAAAACGCATCCTGGTCACCGGTGGGGCCAAAGGCATCGGGGCGGCCATCGTGCGCGCCCTCGGCGCGGAAGGCGCCGTCCCGATCGTGGTCGACCGCGACGCCGAAGCGGCAGCCGCGTTAGGCGCGGAACTGCGGGCCGCCGGTACGCGCACCGAGTACCTGACCGCCGAGCTGACCGATGCCGCCCAGTGCCGCCGGGCGGTGGAGGAAGCGATCCGACGGTGCGGCGGGCTGGACGGGCTGGTGAACAACGCGGGGATCAACGACCGCGTCGGACTCGAGACCGGATCTCCCGAGGCGTTCGTCGAGTCGCTGCGACGGAACCTGGTGCATTACTACGTAGTTGCGCACCATGCCGTCCCTGCCCTCTCGGCCTCCGGCGGCAGCATCGTGAACATCGCCTCGAAGGTGGCGGTGACCGGACAGGGCGGCACGTCCGGCTACGCCGCCGCCAAGGGCGGCATTCTCGCGCTCACGCGGGAATGGGCGGTGGAGTTGCTGCCCGCGGGGATCCGGGTGAACGCGGTGGTGCCGGCCGAAGTGATGACCCCGTTGTACCGGCAGTGGCTCGCCACCTTTCCGGACCCCGAGCGGATGCTCGAGGCGATTCTGCACCGCATCCCGCTCGGGCACCGCATGACGACGCCCGACGAGATCGCGTGGGCCGTGCTGTTCCTGCTGTCGAGCCGGGCCGCGCACGTGACCGGGCAGCACTTCCACGTCGACGGCGGCTACGTGCATCTCGACCGGGCGCTGGCATGAGCCAGGTGGGTCCGACGGCGCGCGCGCCGTTCACCGAGCGGCGATACGTGGCGCCGCTGATCCTGGTCACCAGTCTGTTCTTCCTCTGGGCGCTCGGTGTCAACCTCAATGACATCCTGATTCCGCATCTCAAGAAGGCGTTCGGCCTCAGCGACTTTCAGTCGTCGCTGATTCAGACCGCGTTCTTCGGCGGATATTTTCTGGCCGCATTGCCGGCCGGCTGGGTGATGCGGCGCGTCGGATACCGCAAGGGGATCATCACGGGGCTCCTCGTCTGCGCCACCGGGGCTTTCCTGTTCATCCCCGCGTCGGTGGTGCGCGTGTATCCGCTCTTCCTGTTCGCGCTCTTTGTCCTGGCCTGCGGTCAGTGCTTCCTCGAGGTGGGCGCGAATCCCTACGTCACGACGCTCGGCCCCGAGGAAACGGCGCCGTGGCGACTCAACAGCGCGCAGGCCTTCAACGCCGTCGGTGCGGTCGTCACGCCGGTGATCGGCGCCACGTTCATCCTGTCGGGGATCGAGTACACGAGCGCGCAGATCGCAGCGATGCCGTCGCAACAGCTCGAGGCGTATCGGACAATGGAAGCCGGCATGGTGCGCGGACCCTATCTCGCGATCACCGCGATCTTCCTCTTCATGGCGCTCCTGTTCTGGCGGGCGCACCTGCCCGAGGTACGAGAGGCAGACGCCGCGGCGGATGCGCCGACGCGGGCGGTCGAGGGGCGGACCAGCATTCTCGCCCATCGTCATCTGGTGCGCGGCGTGGTGGCGCAGTTCTTCTATGTGGGGGCGCAGGTGGGCGTCGCCAGCTTCGTCATCCGGTTCGTGCAGCGCGCGATGCCCGGAACGCCGGAGAAGACCGCGGCGGAGTACCTGTTCTTCCATCTGGTGGGCTTCATGCTCGGTCGGTTCCTGACGGCCGGCGCCCTCAAGTTCGTGCGCGCGCCCACGATGCTGGCGGCGTTTGCGGCCGGCGCGTTCGCGGCGGCCGGCATCGCCGTCAGCGCGTCGGGGGCGCTCGCGGTGTGGATGATCGTGCTGATCGGATTCTTTCACTCGATGATGTTCCCGACGATCTTCGCACTCAGCCTGGAGGGACTTGGCGCCCTGCGAAAGCTCGGCGCTTCGCTGCTGGTGATGTCGATTGTGGGCGGCGCGATCATTCCCGCGGTGATGGGGCGCATCTCGGACCTGACGACGATCCAGACCGCGTTTCTGGTTCCGATGGCGTGCTACGCCTGGGTCTTCTACTTCGCGATTCGCGGACACCGCCCGTCGGTCGCGCATCCCCCGGCCGCGAGGGTCCGCTGATGCGACGCTATTGCCTGGCGCTCGACCTCAAGGACGATCCGGCGCTGATCGCCGAATACGAGCGCCATCATGTCCGCGTCTGGCCGGAAATCGAGCGCAGTCTGCGCGACGCGGGGATCGAACAACTTTCGATCTACCGGACCGGCAACCGTGTGTTCATGATCATGGAGGTGTCCGACCCGTTTTCGTTCGAGGCGAAAGCGGCGGCCGACCGCGCGAACCCGCGGGTGCAGGAGTGGGAGACGCTGATGTGGCGGTATCAGCAGGCGCTGCCCTGGGCCGCGCGCGGCGCGAAATGGGTGTTGATGGAGCGCATCTACGAATTGGGGCGTTAGGCGGGGATCAGCGATCCCTCATCCGCCCTCTGGTTCTCCAGTCTGATGCTCTTGTGCCACTTCGAGGGAGCGGCCTCGGTCTGCAGGTGCTCGCCGAATGCGCTGGACTGTCCAGGAGCTGCTCCAGCCAGGCCTCGCCCACGGGGCATCTGCGACTGCTGTTCCTCTCCCCCTGGGCTCGAAATGACACAAGAGCCGGCAACTTGCGGTTTGCGCGACGGGGTCGCGCGTTCTTCTGCCCAGCTCAGCCTCCGTTGTGACGGTGGGGGCGCTTCCGCAGCGCGAGATCGAAGTCGTAGCTCTCGCCGTTGACCACGATGGTGATGAACTCGGTGCCGTTGAACCTGATCGTCACATCGCGCGTCACCGTCTTGCCGTTGGAACGGGTGATCGTGATGGTGCGGTGGATCGTCCCCGACAGCGGCCACGAACTGCTGCCGCGTGGCACCGGAATCACCACGTCGGTCACGGTTGAAGCGGCGCTGGCCTGGTAGCTCCGCGTTCCCCCATCCGATTTCTCGTGAACGGCGCTCAGCGTGCTGCTTCCCGAGCCGTTCCAGGTGCGGGTGGTTTCCGCGCCTTCGAGGCCGGTCACCTCATACTGCGATTCCCGGTGGAGGGTGGCCTGCAGGTAGTCGCGGTCGATCGATCCGTCGATCGTGGTTGATATGGTGACCGACGCCGTGGTGGCCGGATCATACGCCGCCTGGACATTGCCATCGGCGTCCTTGAATACGCAGGTCCGATCGACGGTGAGGCGTTCGGGAAACTCGCGCGTACAGTCGAACCGGGCGGGATCGAAGTGCAATCCCATGGCGAACGCGCCGCCCGGGCCCTGCATGACTTCGACGTCCTGCGCTGTGGCGTCGGCGGCGATGGTCGCCACGTCCGCATTCAGCAGGGCGTCTGCCGATGCCGGCTCGGTGCTGCTGTCCTTCGAACAGGCGGCTGCGCCGAAGAGCAACGCGAGGGCCCCTGTCAGCGTGCGGTATTGCATGTGACATCCTCCCCATCAAATGAGGTACTGGTGAACGAACTCGATTGACGAAGAGACCTGAGCTGGCAGCCTGTCGGACGTCTCCGACAGGGCCGGCGTTAATTTCGCGTCAGGCATCACCGACTGTGGCCCTCGCGACCGCCACCCGGGTCAGGCGTCGTCGAGGGTGGCACTGGCTTGCCGTCCCCGTGTCAGGGGGTCGCGCGGGGTTGTGTGTCTGACTCCGCAAGACCTGAGCAGTCTGGCACAGCGGTAGCAGCCTGAAGGCACGATGAGCACCTGAGCAGGCGACGCGGGTCCTCGGTGGGGTACCGGGCTCCCGCGTCGTTGCTGCGCCGAACGTCCGGCGCTCTACCGCGCCAGCCGCGAGATACGGAACACCCAGGCGTCCGCGTTCGGTGGGCTGAGCCCGGGAGGGATGCGAGCCACGAAGCCGCTCCCGGAGCGCTCCCAGCGGATCGGCCGGACGGATCCCAGGAGCGTGACCGTGGCACCGGCTGCCGGCGCGATCCGCGACGCCGTGAGGTACTGCGGCAGCGCTGTCTCTCCCTCGTCAGGCAGGTAGATCGCATACACGGCGCTGTCCTTTCCCTGGGTGAGCCGGAGCTTCCCGTCGGCGTACGGGGCAATCGGGCGCGTGTCGTAGATCGCCTCCCCATTCACCTTCATCCAGGCGCCGAGCGCGGCCAGGCGATCATACGCCGCATCGGCCCACGTTCCGTCGGGTCCGGGGCCGATGTTGAGCAGCAGGTTCCCGCCCTTCGAGACGACATCGACCAGCATCTGGATCAGCGTCCGGGGCGACTTGTACACGTCGTTCGGCACGTAGGACCAGCTCCGTGCCATCGGCATCGGCACCTCCCACGGATACGGGAGCGCCCGGTCCGGGACGCGTGCTTCGGGCGTGAGGTAGTCCTGGTACGGGCCGGGCACGGCGCGGTCCACCACGATCAGCCCCGGCTGCAGGCTCCGCGCGTCGGCGACCAGTCCGGGCATGTCGATGTCCTGGCTCTGCAGATGCATGAACTTGTAGTCCGGCGCGTTCATCTCGGCCCGGATCTCCTGGTCGCTGCGGATCCGCACCCAGCCGCCGTCGAGCCAGAGAATGTCGACCGGCCCGTAGTTCGACATCAGTTCCCCGATCTGCGCGTGCGTGAACGCCACGAAGCGCGCCCAGCGTTCGGGATACTTCTTCAGATCGTAGTTCGGGTTGCGATCGGGCGTGGCAAAGTACTGCCACCAGTAATCCGGGCTGTGCCAATCGGGCTTGGAGAAGTACGCCCCGATCATGAACCCGCGCGCGCGAAAGGCGTCGAAGATGGCGCGCGTGACGTCGGCGTGCGGGTTGGTGTGGAACGGCGTCCTGGGCGAGGTGATGCGGTAGTCTGTCTGCTTCGTGTCGAACATGCTGAACCCGTCGTGGTGCTTGGTGGTGAACACCACGTACTTCATGCCCGCGTCGGCGGCCGCCCGGGCCCAGCGCTCCGGGTCGAACTTCACGGGGTTGAAGGTCGTCTGGAGCGCTTCGTATGCCTTCTTGTATTCGCCATAGTCGTCCATCGACCGGCGGCACCACGGCTCATCCTCGGAACAGAGCGACCAGGACTCGACGATTCCCCACTGCGAATACGTCCCCCAGTGCATCAGCAGCCCGAGCTTCAGGTCCTGCCACCGCGCCAGCTTGCGCACGACCAGCGAATCGGTCTCGGGGACGTACACGGGCGCGCCTTGCGCGTGCGCTGTCGGGATCCCGGGCAGCTGTGCCACGAGCATGGAGAGCACAACCGCGATGAGTCGCGGTGCTGGCGTACCAGCGGCCCGCTGGCTCATGCGCGACGGTCGTGCGGAATGGTTTGAGGGCATCTGGCCAATTTGCGGCGCGCCAGCGTCGGAGCAAGGCAAGCGACCCTTTGGCCTTTGACCTTCGGCCTCTGACCCTTGGCCTGTGACCTTTGGCCTTTGCCCCTATGGCCAGTGGCCCTCCCCCAGCGTACCCTATTCGCCTCTCGCTTCCTCCCCGGAGAACTCCGTGCGCGCCCGATCGCTTCTCATTCTCGTGTGTTCGACGTCGACTGCACTCGCCCAGGGCAACGTCTGGCGCCACGACTCGGTCGTCGTCAACCAATCCACGAACCCGCTGCTCGACGGCTTTCGTTTCCGCTCGATCGGACCAGCGAGCATGGGAGGCAGGATCGACGACATCGCGGTCGCCGCGTCGAATCCCAACGTCATCTACATCGGATATGCCACGGGTGGCGTCTTCAGGTCGGTGAACAACGGGACCACCTTCGAGCCGGTCTTCGAGACCTACAGCTCGGCGTCCGTCGGCGACATCGCCATCGACCCCACGAATCCGAACGTCGTCTACGTGGGCACCGGCGAACCCAACAACCGCCAGACGTCGTCGTTCGGCGATGGCATCTACAAGTCGACTGATGGCGGAAAGACGTTCACCCAGGTGGGACTCCGCGAGACGCAGACGATCGGGCGGATCGTGATCGATCCGAAGCATCCTGAGACGGTCTACGTCGCGGCACCGGGCCACTTGTTCGGACCGAGCCCCGATCGCGGCGTGTTCAAGTCGACCGACGGCGGAAGGTCGTGGAACAAGGTGAAGTACGTGGATGAGAACACCGGCTTCACGGATATCGCGCTCGACCCCTCGAATCCGAACGTGCTGTACGCCGCGAGCTACCAGCGGCGCCGCAGCAGCTGCTGCTTCAACGGCGGCGGCCCGGGAAGCGCCCTCTGGAAGACCGAGGATGGTGGGAAGAACTGGACTCGACTCACCGGCAGCGGGCTCCCGGAGGGCACGTACGGTCGCATCGCGCTCGACGTGTCGCAGTCGAACCCGAACGTGGTGTACGCGCAGATCGAGACCGACGGCGGCGCCGAGGCCGCGGCCGGTGGCGGCGCGGGCTTCGGCGGTCGCGGCGGCTACGACTGGTGCAACAACGGCGGGCCTGGCCGTGGCTTCGGGGGACGCGGCGGCGCGGCCGGCAGCGACACGACCCGCGAGCCACCGAAGGTCGATGCCGACCGCTCGGGCCTGTATCGCTCCGACAATCGGGGTCGGTCGTGGCAGGTGGTGAGCAACTGCAATTCGCGTCCGCTCTACTTCAGCCAGCTGCGTGTCGACCCCTCGAGCGACCAGCGGATCTACGTCGGCGGCGTGCGCGTGTCGAAGTCGACCGACGGCGGGAAGACGTTCGCCACGATGGATCGTGGAAGCGGCTTCGACAACGAGACCGAGGACAACCACGCCTTCTGGATCGACCCGCGCAACCCGGATCACCTGCTGCGGGGGAGCGATGCCGGCCTCGCCGTGAGCTGGGATCAGGGCGAGACCTGGGAATACGTGCACATCATGGCTACCGCGCTTGCCTACTGGGTGTCGGCCGACATGGGTCATCCCTATCACGTCTTCGCGGGCCTCCAGGACAACGACAGCTGGGGCGGGCCGAGCGCGACCCGTGGGCGCATCGGCATTCGGAGCCAGGATTGGTATCACCTGAGCGGAGGCGACGGCTTCCAGACCGCGGCCGATCCGTCGCAGGTGGGACTTGTGTACTCCGAGTCGCAGGACGGCAACGTCGTGCGTACCGATCTCCGTACCGGTCACCAGCAGACCATTCGTCCGGTTGCGCCGTCCGCCGGTCGCGGTGGGGCGCGGGGCGGAGGCGCGGGTGGGGGCGCGGTTGCGGGTGGCGGCGCGGTTCCGGAGGCCGGGAGCTGCGTGGATGGCCGGATCATCGCGGCCGGCGGCGGCGGGCGCGGTGGAGGGGGCGGTGGCGGCGGGCGCGGAGGCGGCCAGCCTAACGTCATCAATGCCGAACCGGGCGACAGCTACCGGTTCAACTGGAACACCCCGTTGATGCTCTCGCCGCACAACCCGCACATCGTGTGGTTAGGCGGCAATCGTCTCTTCAAGTCGTACGATCAGGGGAACACCTGGGTGGCCAGCGCAGACCTCACCAGGCAGGTGGACCGCTGTTCGGTGGACCTGATGGGCGTGGCGGGGACCAAGCCACAGCTGTCGAAGAACGACGGCGTCAGCGCCTACAGCACCATCACCGCGATCTCCGAATCGCCGGTCATGCCGGACGTGATCTGGGCGGGTACCGACGATGGCCTGCTCCAGGCGAGCCGGGACGGCGGCGCGTCGTTCACCGAGGTCGGCGCGCACCTTGCCGGCCTGCCCGCCGGCGCACTCACCGGATCGAGCCCCTACTGGATCTCGCGCATCGAGGCGTCCCACTTCGAGGCCGGCGGCGCCTACGTCGCCGTGGACGGACACCGCTCCGACGATCTGCACCCCTACATCTTCGTCACCCACGACTACGGCAACACCTTCGCGAGCGTCTCCGGTAATCTTCCGGAATACGGCAACGTCCAGGTCGTCCGCGAAGATCCCAAGAACCGCGACCTGTTGTATGCGGGCACCGAGTTCGGCCTGTTCGTATCGCTCGACGCGGGGAAACACTGGGACAGGTTCATGAACGGCTATCCCACGGTCCGCACTGACGACATTCTCGTGCACCCGCGGGACGGGGACCTGATCGTCGCCTCGCACGGACGAAGCCTCTGGATCGCCGACGACATCACCCCGCTCCAGGAGTTCACGCCCGCGGTGGCGTCGCAGGATGTGGTGTTGTTCGACATCCGGCCCGCGATCGCGTACGTGTTCGACTATCGCGGTGATGTGTTCACCGGCGGGGACAAGGCGTTCGAGGGCGAGAATCCACCCAAGGGCGCCGCGATCCAGTACTACCTGAAGGCAGCGGCGCCGGGCCCCGCGAAGGTGTCGATCATCGACGTGCGCGGCCGCACGCTGTGCACCTCCGACGGTCCCGCGACGCCCGGCATCCATCGGATGCAGTGGACCCTGATCGCGCCCCTCACGGCCGGCGGTGGTCGTGGCGGTCGCGGCGGTGGCGCGGGCGGCGCTGGCGGTGGTGGCGGCGGGGGCGGTGGCGGCGGGGCCGGCGCCGCAGCTGAAGCCGCCGGGGGCGGCGGCGGCGGCGGGCGCGGAGGCAACGCGCCAGACACCGGCTGCGCGGGCACTGCCGGCGGACGGGGAGGCGGGGGCAGCACGGTCGCGGCCGGCACCTATCTGGTGAAGCTCACCGTGGGCGGACGCGACTACACGAAGACGGTGGAGGTCCTCGAGGACCGCTGGCTCAACGAGCGCTGACGCGGCGCGCTTCGCATCCGCCGTGTCGCTCCTTCCGCTGATCGGGGTTCTTGTCGTCGTCATCGGCTTCGCGCTCCGGCTGAACGCGCTGCTGGTGGTGACGTGCGCAGGCATTGCCACCGGGCTTGCCGCCGGGCTGAGTCCGCACGCGCTGGTCGCCGACTTCGGCCGGGGGTTCACCGCCAATCGCTTCGTCGGGATTGTCTGGCTGGTGCTCCCGGTCATCGGACTCCTCGAGCGGAGCGGGCTCAAGGAGCGCGCGCGGGCGCTGATCGCGCGGGTGCATGCCGCGACCACCGGGCGTGTGCTGATCATGTACTTCGCACTGCGCCAGACCACCGCCGCGCTGGGGCTGACGTCGTTAGGCGGTCACGCCCAGATGGTCCGACCCCTGATCGCGCCGATGGCCGAGGGGGCCGCCGAGAATCGGTTCGGCGAGATTCCGGATGCAACGCGCCATCGCATCCGCGCGCATGCGGCGGCCGTGGACAACGTGGCGGTCTTCTTCGGCGAGGACATCTTCATTGCCATCGGCTCGATTCTGCTCATCCAAGGATTCCTCGCGCAGAATGGCATCGACGTGGCGCCGACCACCCTGGCCGCCTGGTCGATTCCGACAGCCGCGTGCGCCCTGGCGATTCACTTTCTTCGCCTGGTAGCGCTCGACCGGAGTCTGCGGCGGGAACTTACGACGTTGCCGGCCCCGACCGTGGCACCGGACAACGGCCCGGCGCGACCGGCGGCGCCGGCGAACCACACCGCAGCCCCCGCCTCTGACGCAGCCGGAGAATGATCGGGCTCGAGGCGATCTACCTGCTGATGGGCCTGATGCTCGCCGGCATTTCCCTGGCGAACCTGCTCGACCGCGGCGATCCGCGACGCGTCAACAAGGCCGCCTTCTGGGGGCTCTACGGCGCCACGTTTCTCTTCGGCAGCCACCTGTCGGATTTCACCAATGGCGTCCTGGTGATCGGCATGGTGCTCGTCTCGAGCGTGCGCGGACTCGGGCGCGGCGGACCGGAGTCGGTGTCGCGCGAGGCGCGTGAAGCCAGCGCCCTCCGTCTGGGCAACAGGTTGTTCGTTCCGGCCCTCCTCATTCCCGCAGTGACCTTGTTCGGCACGACCGTCCTCAAGCGGATCCGTATCGGCGACGTTCCGCTGATCGAGGCCGGACAGGTGACCGTGATTTCACTCGGCATCGCCACGATCGTTGCCCTCGTCGTCGGCATGGCGATGCTGCGCGCTCCATGGCGGGCGCCGATCCAGGAGGCGCGCCGGCTCATGGATTCGGTGGGATGGGCGGCGGTCCTCCCGCAGATGCTGGCGGCCCTTGGCGCGCTGTTCGCCATCGCGGGTGTGGGCGGCGTGATCTCCACCCTGGTGAACCGGTGGATCCCGCTCGACACCGCGATCGTGGCGGTGGCGACCTACACGGTCGGAATGGCGCTGTTTACGATCATCATGGGGAACGCGTTCGCCGCGTTTCCCGTCATGACGGCAGGCATCGGGCTGCCGCTCATCGTGCAGCGATTCGGCGGAGACCCCGCCATCATGGCCGCGATAGGCATGCTCTCCGGGTACTGCGGCACCCTGATGACGCCCATGGCCGCCAACTTCAACATCGTCCCGGCCGCGCTGCTCGAGCTGCCCGACCAGCACGCGGTGATCAAGGTACAAATTCCGACGGGCATTCCACTCCTGATTGCCAACACACTGCTGATGTACTTCCTCGTCTTTCGCTTCTGACCATGCCGCGCGAAGCCGTTCCGGCGCCGACCGGAGGCGGGCTGACCGAATCGCTCGCCTCTCGCTTCGCAGCGCTTGCGCTCGCGCACGTCACGCGCGAGTACCCGAACAAGCTCGACCACGTCCTGAACGGTCCGGAAGACGTCCGCAGTCCCGGCGAGTTGCATCCAATCTTCCACGGGAGCTTCGACTGGCACTCGTGCGTGCATGGCCATTGGATGCTGGCGAACCTCTACCGGAGGTTCCCGTCACTTCCCGACGCGCCACGCATCCGCGACCTGCTCGACCGGCAGTTCACCGACGATCGCGTTGCGGGCGAGCTGTCATATCTCTCACAACCGTCGCGTGCCGGATTCGAGCGGCCCTACGGGTGGGCGTGGCTGCTCATGCTTGCCGGCGAGCTGGCCCGGCACGAGAGCAGCGAGGGACGGCGCTGGGCGGCGGCCCTTCAGCCCCTGGCCGCTGAATTTGTCTGGCGGTTTCGCACATTCCTGCCCAAAGCCACGTATCCGATCCGCGCGGGCACGCACTTCAACAGCGCGTTCGCCCTCACGCTGGCGCTGGACTACGCGGCAGCGGTGGACGACCCGGGCTTCACCGGTCTGCTCCGGGAGAAGGCCGGCGCGTGGTACGCCAATGACACCGACTGTCAGTGCTGGGAGCCCGGTGGCGACGACTTTCTCTCACCGGCGCTGATCGAGGCGGAGTGCATGCGGCGCAGTCTGACGCCGGTCGCCTACGACGCCTGGCTCAGGCGTTTCCTTCCCCGCATCGGGCAAGGCAAGCCGGTGACGTTGTTCGTGCCGGCGCACGTGAGCGACCGCGGCGACGGCAAGATCGCCCACCTCGACGGTCTGAATCTGAGCCGGGCCTGGTGCTGGCGCTCGATCGCGCGGACGATGCGCGGCTCCGACGCGCGGCGTGGCCGCGCGCTCGACGCCGCCGACCTTCACCTCGCCGCCAGCCTCCCGCACGTAGCCGGTGACTACATGGGAGAGCACTGGCTGGCGACGTTCGCGGTGCTCGCCCTGGACGCGTGATGCCACCGCCGGCGGCCTGGTGGGTATCATCCGGTCCGGCGCCGATCGACGCCGGAATCGTCTGGCGTGAGTCCGGCCCCGCTGGCGGACTTCGCTCGTCCACCGCATTCTCGTATCCCTCGCGCTGCCTGCACGCGCGGTCCCTGCTGGCTCCTCTTTCCTGCTGACCAATGTCTGCGTTTCCGACCCTTCGTGTTCTCGCCGTGCTGTCGGTGGTGCCCGCGATCCTCGGCGCCCAGCGTCCGGTACGCGTTGGGGGTGACAGCTCGGTCTTCGCCCGCCTGCCCCTCGCAACGCCTAACGAATACCGCGAGGCGAGCGGCGCCCCGGGCCACGCCTACTGGCAGAACCGGGCCGACTACACCATCACCGCGCAGCTCGATACCGCGACCACCACGCTCTCGGGGCGGGTGACCATGCGGTACACCAACAACTCGCCCGACACCCTTCGGTTTCTCTGGATCCAGGTGGAGCAGAACGCCTTCCGGCACGACGCGCTGGGGACCTACGTCTTTCCCCAGAACGCCCGGTTCGGCTTCCGCGGATTCGAGGGCGGCCTCGAGCTGGAACACGTGGAGCAGGTGCTCACCGAGCGTGCGCGGGCCGGCGCCAAGCCCACGACGAAATCGGTGGTCGCCCCGCACCGGGTCGAGGGCACCATGATGAAGGTCGATCTGGCGGACCCCCTTCCGCCGCGGGGCGTGGCCGTGATCGACATCGCCTACCACTTTGCCGTCCCCGAGCACGGCGCCGACCGCATGGGACGCGACGGATCGCTCTACGAGCTCGCCCAGTGGTACCCACGGGCGGCCGTGTACGACGATGTGAGCGGCTGGAACACCGACCCCTACCTCGGGCAGTCCGAATTCTACCTCGAGTACGGCGACTTCCATTATGAGGTGACCGTCCCGGCCGGGTACATCGTGGCCGGCACCGGGACGCTCGACAACCCGAAGGAGGTGTTGACGAGCGCCGAGGTGGCACGACTCGCCGTCGCGGCGAAGGCCGATTCGGTGGTGCCGATCGTGTCGGCGGCCGATCTGCAGAGCGGCGCGGCGCGGCCCGTGAAGTCGGGAATGGCCACCTGGAAGTTCAGCGCGAAGAACGTGCGTGACGTGGCGTGGGCCTGCTCGCCCGAGTACCGGTGGGACGCCACCAGCTGGAAAGGAATCATCGCCAACGCGTACTACCGCCCCAGCGCCGACACCACCTGGGTGGACGCCGCGGATCAGGCGCGCATGTCCATCATGGAATACTCGGAGCGATGGTTCCCGTATCCGTATCCGCAGGTGACGGTCGTCGAAGGGCCGGTGAGCGGGATGGAGTACCCGATGGTGGCCATGGAGGCGAAGGGCCACGACAAGCCCGACCTGTACAACGTGATTACCCACGAGGTGGGGCATAACTGGTTCCCGATGATCGTCGGCTCCAACGAGCGGCTGCACTTCTGGATGGACGAAGGGCTCAACACCTTCATCAACACGTTCTCGGAGGCGCGCCGTTATCCGCAGAACGGGGATCAGATGGCGCGGGCGGCGGAGGAGCGGAATCAGGTCTTGCTCGCGATGCGCGCCAACGTCGACCTCACGGTCGACGTCCCCGGCGACCGCATCAATCAGGTGCTGCTGGGCTACGTGGAGTACTACAAGCCGTCGGTCGGGCTCCAGATCCTGCGCACCCAGGTCCTTGGGCCCGATGCCTTCGACGACGCCTTCCGCACCTACATCCGCCGGTGGGCGTACAAGCATCCCACCCCGGCCGACTTTTTCCGGACGATGGAGGACGTGGGCGGAAAGCGCCTCGACTGGTTCTGGCGCGAGTGGTTCATCGACGACTATCGCTTCGATCAGGCCATCGACACGGTGGTGGCGTCACGCGGCGGGGATTCGGTCACCGTGCGCTACGCGAACCTCCAGCGCGGTGTGCTTCCGCTGATCGTGCGATTCACTTTTGCCGACAGCACCACCGAGGACGTTCGCTATCCGGTGGAGGCGTGGCTGGCCCGTCCCGAACGCTACGTGCGTCAGTATGTGTTCGAGGGCAAGCGCCTGACGCGGATCGAGATCGACCCCGAGCACCTGCTGCCCGACATCGACCCGCGCAACAACGTCTGGCCGGCGCAGCCGCAAACGCCCACCCGGACGCCGCCGGAGTAGCCGCTCGGTCCGCGTCGCCGGTTGCCTACGGTTGCGTCACCGCCTTCGTGTCCTTCCTGGGATTCCTGACGTACACGTCGAACCAGGCGAGCCATCGCGCCCACTGGTCCAGATCGGTCTGATACGTGGCCACGCTGTGGTCCTCGTACGGATACATGAACAGCGCCGCCGTCTTCCCCAGCCCCTGCAGCGCGTGCAGCATGCGGATCGAGCTGATGGGCGCGGTGCCGACATTCTGATCTTCCAGCGAGTGGTACATGAGCAGCGCGCCACTCAGCCGGTCGGCCCGGTAGAACGGCGACATGTCGAGATACGTGTCCTGGGCCTCGAAGAAGCTGCGGCGCTCGCTCTGGAAGCCGAACGGCGTGAGCGAGCGATTGTACATCCCGTCCCCGGCGATGCCGGCCTTGAAGTACGGCACCAGCGTCATCGCGTTCACCGTGCTGAAGGCGCCGTAGCTGTGCCCACCCACGCCCATGCGGTCGCGATCGACCCATCCGGAATCGACCACGGCATCGACCACCGCGTCGAGGTTTTCCCGGAGGTCCTGCGTGTAGTTGTCGTTCATCCGGCCGCTGTCGCCCATGATCGGGCTGTCGGGCTCGATGTAGGCGTAGCCCTGTGAGACCCAGATGCGCGTGGCCGATGCCGGGCGGACCGCCGGTACCTCGGGGAAGCGATTGATGTTGGTGTTGTACTTCGACCGGTCGTACTCGGCCTGGGTGGTGTATTCGCGCGGATAGAACCAGATGATCCCGGGCAGCCGCGTGCCCGGCTTCCAGTCGCGGGGGAGCAGGACGTCGACCCAGAACTTCACGCCGTCGCGCAGCCGGGTCACCTGGAAGCGCTTGTGCTGCGCCTGGGTGACTTCGGGTGCTACGTCGACATTAGTGGTGAGTTTCCGGCTCGTTCCCGCGCGTTCGTCGCGCAGGTACGCGTCGGCGATGACGGTCGGCGTCTCGTGGGTGTAGATGTACTGCGCGTAGTCGTCGTCGAGCGCGGTGACGAATTCGTCATACGCATCGGCCGGGCTCTCGAAGAGACGCGATCGCTGGCCACTCTCGAAGTCGAGTTTGTCCACCCACGGACGTGGCGCCTGGGTGTTCCAGTCGGCGCCCGGTGCCCGCGTGCCCGAGAGGTAGACGGTCTTGTTATCGGTGCCGACGACCACCTCCGGCTCACCGTTCGCCCCGCGGCGTATCGCGAGCGCGCCACCAACCGCCGAGGAATCGGTGCCGCCGCCGAACGCGCCACCGCGGCCCCCTCCCCGTCCCCCAAAGCCTCCGAATCCGCCGCCGGGAAGGGTGACTCCGCGCCCCAGGTTGAATCGCTTCGACGGGTCGCCGGTGCGGATCGCGAACACCGCGCCGCTGTCGGCCGCGAACATGATCCTGCCGTCGGCGCTGTAGGCGACACTCGTCAGGCGCCCGCTTCCCTCGTACACGAGGCTGGTGTCCCCCGGTCCGTACGGAGGCATCCAGCGCATGTATCGCACGCTGGAGGGCTGTGGACGCTGCTGGCTGCCGCGGCCCGCGTTGGTCGCGCCTCGACCGGCGTTAGGCGCTCCACGACCCGACCTTCCGCCGGCGCCGGCATTCGGGGCGAAGACCGACTCGAGATAGACCATCCCCGGTCCCACCGGATTCCACTGCAGATTGCGCTTGCCGGTATCCGACGCGGACTGCTGCGGTCCCCCCCGGCCGCCGAACGCCGGGACGTCGGCGTCGTCGGTGCGCTCGCCCTCGCGAAGCGGTATCGTGCTCAGCGTGGCGACAACCCGGCCGCTCGCATCCCACAGTTCCTGCACCGAGCCGAAGTTGGCCATCGGTACCCGGTACGAGAACGGCTCCACCATCCGCGTCACCCGCAGATACTGCCCGTCGGGCGAGACGTCGACCGACCGGATCATCGCTGGCGCGCCAACCTTCCTTACCGCCTTCGACCTCACCTCGATGACCGCGAGTTGGCCGGTCGTATAGTATTTGAGCAATGCCTTGTCGTGCGGGTCCTCGAGGAGGCTGGCGTGAATCACCTGGGGGATGATCCGCCCTTCGGTGAGCCGCACCTGGGGTCCGTCCTCGATCCCGCCGGCACCATGCGTGGGCGCGGGGCCGCGGCCTTCGGGCACCAGCACCGACACGATCGACTTGCCGTCGGCGGTCCAGTCGATCGAGGTGACGAGTGTGGCGAGGACCGGCGTCTTCGTGAGCGGCGTCGACTTTCCGCTGCTCACGTCGGCGAGGAAGAGCTGCGACGCCCCGTCGAAGTCCGCCACGTAGGCGATCTGCGTCCCGCTCGGCGACCAGACCGGAGAAACGATCAGTGCGCCCGGGGGCGCCGCGATCGTCCTGGTGGAACCGGTGCGCGGGTCGACCAGCAACAAGGACGTGGCGCCGTGATCGGTGAGCGCGCGGGAGCGATTCGCCACGGTGTCGACCTGGAGCCCGGCGAGGTAGATATGGCCTTTCCCATAGTACTTGACGTCCCCGCGATCGGGGCCGACCGAGCGCAGAAACCACTTGCGATCAGGACTCGGGTTGGTGAACGAGATGTCGGTGCGCGGCGCGGTGATGATGCGCTCCACGACCGCGGGGGGACGGACGTAGGTCTCGGCCTTGAGAATCGCGTCTGGATTCCATCCCTGCGGCGTGGCGGCGGCCTGCGCCCCGAGCGGCAGGGCGACGGCAAGCAAAAGGCCTGCGGTGGCAAGGATGCTGCAGGATGCACTCCGGAACCAGGCGTTGGTGCGATACATGCGGGGCTCCATCAGTTGTCAGGACCTTGGCTTGCGGCGGTCAGCGGTCAGCAATAGCGGTCAGCAGTCAGCAATAGCGGTCAGCGGTCAGCGGTCAAGTAACGCGAGCTGTGGACAGCTTACAGCAGCCAGTTCTCAGCAGCTCACTAATCAAGCAATGCGCATGCGACGCAGGTTATGGGTTCTGGACTCCACCCTCTGGCCTCCGCACTCCGGACGCTGAACTCTGGACTCTCAACCCCGTGCTAATTACGCCCCGTCCGCCCCACCCGCTGGACCGCAGCGCGCCGTGAGCCGACGACTCGCATTGCCGGGTGTTGTGCTGGCCGCGCTGGTCACCGCCTGGCTGCTCTTCGTGTATCAGGTCCAGTCCGCCGGCGGACTCGATTGGGACCAGTCCGCCCACGCATTGCACGGCCTGTTGATCGCCTCCGACGCCCGGAGCGGCGACTGGCTGGCCGTGCTGCTCGACAGCTACAAGCAGGTGTACTGGCCGTTCCTCCATTCCTGGCTGACCGCGATCGCGTTCCTCTCTGTCGGTCCGGGAACGGTGCCGGCGCGCTCGGTGAGTCTCGTTGGCTTCGTGCTTCTCGTCGTTGCGGTCTTTCTCGCCGCGCGGGCGATGGGCGGCGGCCGCGCGGTGGCGGCGCGGGACGGCGAGGCGTGCGGGCTCATCGCAGCGGTGCTCTCGCTCACCTCACCACCGCTGCTGGGATTCGCCACCAACGTCATGCTCGAAATCCCGGCGCTCGCCGCCTTCGTCGCGACGCTGTACGTGCGATTTTCGCTGCGACAACGCGGCGCGCGTCCGCCGGCGTACTGGCTCCTCGGCGCGATGCTCATGGTCACGTACTTTCTCAAGGCGAACTATGGCATCCTGCTCCTGATCGTGTTCGCCGTTGACGCGGCCATCGAGGCCCGGGGTCGCCTTCGGGGGCTGTTCCGCCGGGAGTATGGGTACGCGCTGGTGCCGGTGGTCGTGACGAGCGCGGTGTGGTTCGCATACCTCCCCAAGCTGGGGGCGACCTGGACGATGCTGGTCAACCAGCGCTACGGAACGGCGTCGCCGTGGACCGCGGAGGGCCTCCTGTACTATCCGCGCGCCCTCGTCCACCTGTCGGGCTCCTTCCCGGTCTTCGTGCTCCTGGTTGCTGCCGTAGTCGGCGCCTGGCGGCTTCGAAGCGATCCGAATGTGCGCCTGCTGCTGCTCGTGATCGCGATCCAGTTCGCCATTGGTGAAGTGCACCACACGAAGGTGGAGCGGCACCTGTTTCCGCTGCTTCCGGCGATGTTCATGCTGGCGGGTTGCGTGCTCGCCGCGGGCTGGCGGCGTTGGGTCAGCGGTAAATCGGGTCGCGCCGCGATCATCCCGCGCACGGCGATGGTGTTGTCGATCGTCGCGATCGTGGTTGCGCAGGGTCGCGCCATTGCCCGTCAGGCCGCGACACAGGCGTTGCCGGCGGGGGCGGCGGAGTCGCTCGTCATCATCGCGGCGGCGGTACGCGCGGGCGCGCCCACGTTGGTCGTCGCCACGACCGGCGGGCGATTCCCCGGTCCGAGCATCGACTGGTACCTGGCGAGCCGCGAAAGGCTGCTGTCGCCGGAGCAATCGGGGGCAATCAACGAGATCGTAGACGTGCCGCATGAGCGGCGGCTGGCCGGTGTCATGGCCCGCTGGTCTCTGCCGGGCGCGGTGCGCTCTGACCTCGTCGACGCGCTTACGCGATACGAGCGACCTGGGATCACACGGTCGATCGCGTTCGGCAGACCGACTTCGAGCGCGGATTCGGCCGACGCGTTGAGGGCCTTCGACGAAGCCCTGACGACGGGGCGGTTCGTCAGCGTGGTAGCGATCACGCCGGCGGACAGCTCGGGGACGTACCGGCTGCCGTTTTTCCTGCCGTCACTCGCGAAGGCCGGATTCAGCGCGGCGGAGACGCGAGCCATCGTCGATCCACCATCTCGCATCGACGTATTTCGGCGCACCACGACAGGGGCGGTACCCCGTCCCGATAGTCGTTAGGCGTCGGGGTCGGGCGATCGGGTGATCACCGCCCACGACCGCCCACGCGCCTACCCCTTTCCGCGCTGCAGCCGCGCGAGCCGCTCGCGCACCTCGCGCACCCTGGGCTGCAGCTCGGGGTCGGCGTCCTTCCACAACTCGATGAACTTCTGGTAGTTCGACGCGGCCCTGGACGTGTCGCCCTTTTCCAAGATGCAGCAGCCGACCGCCAACACACCACGGCGAGGAGCATTCCGTGCTGACGACCGCTCTCGCCAGTCAGCTCGGCCGGCAGCTGCTTCTTCGCAATCCGGAGTTCTCGGCTCCCCGCCACGAGACCCGTCGCGAGCTAGGCCGGAATAGCCTGGGTCCACATCTCCATTCGCGTCGCGATCTCATCACCGGTGACGCCGCGAATGGCTCCTGCGCCTTCGAGGTGCAGTGCGGCGCGCGTGAGGTGCGTGATCCACTCCGTCGTGGCAGTCAGGGCATCGAGCTTGCTGCCCTCGCCCGAAAGCAGAAAGAACCCGTTCAGATCGCCCCCGTGGGCTTCCAGGAAGACCGGTTGGAACATCTCGATGACCCCCTTCTGCTTCAGCGCACCGAGGTAGGTGACGAATTCGCCGAAGTGCGCCGCACTGATTCTCTCCCGGCCCGGTATCGCCCGGTTCCAGCCGAACATCAGGACATGTGAAGCCATCGGGACCTCCGTGGTCGCATGGTATCCGGCTTCCTGGTGTCGTGCCTCGTGGCGACAGCGGGAGAGGCAGCGCCGCGCGCCGAGGGTGGCGTCGGGACACGAGGCGGAAGCCGGTGTGGTTTCTGCTATGGTCGCTGCCATGCACCGCGGACGCAACCCTTTCTCTCGTGGTCCGGACGCGGATCGTGCTGGTTGACGTCTGGCCGCGCTGCAGGAATCGTCCTAGGTTGCGGATGACGCTCCTTCCCTCTGGTGGCCCCCGGAGCACCGATGGAAGTTCTCCAGCAACTGCAAGAGGCCCTCGGCGAACAGTACCGGATCGAGCGTGAGCTCGGCGGCGGGGGTATGGCGCGCGTATTCGTCGCCCGCGACACGACCCTGGCGCGCCAGGTCGTCATCAAGGTCCTGTCGCCCGATCTCGCCGCCGGGCTCTCCGCCAAGCGGTTCGAGCGCGAGATCAAGCTCGCCGCGTCGCTCCAGCAGGCGAACATCGTCCCCGTGCTCTCCGCCGGGGAGGCCGCGGGCGTCCCGCTGTACACGATGCCTCTGGTGGACGGCCTCTCCCTTCGTGAGCGACTCGCGCAGGGCGACCGGATTCCGCTGACCGAAGCGATCGGCATCCTGCGCGACGTGGCGCGCGCGCTGGCGTACGCACACGACCGCGGCGTGGTGCATCGCGACATCAAGCCGGGCAACGTGCTGCTCTCCGGCGGCACCGCGATGGTGACCGATTTCGGGATCGCCAAGGCGATCAGTGCCGCGCGCGACGGCGACGAATCGCCACACGACGCGTCGACGACCTACACGCAGGCAGGGATGGCCCTCGGCACTCCGGCCTACATGTCGCCCGAGCAGATCACGTCCGATCCGCAGATGGATCACCGGGCTGACCTGTATTCCTTCGGGTGTCTCGCCTACGAGGTGCTGGCGGGCCGAACCCCGTTCGGCGATCGGGCCGCCCACCAGATCCTCGCGTCCCACCTCGGCGAACAGTCCGTTCCCCTGGGAGAGCGGTGCCCCGAATGCCCGCCGGTGCTGGTGCGGCTCGTCATGCAGTGCCTGGAAAAAGAGGCGGAGCGACGTCCACAGAGCGCCGGCGAGATCCTGCGCGTGCTCGACGGCGTCACCGTGTCGTCCTCGGCCTTGAGCCGGTTGCGCAATCGCCTCTCGCGCCGCCAACGGGTCGGTGCGGTCGTTCTTGCCGCCGTCGCGGTCGCCGTCGCGGCGGGGCTCCTGATCCGTCAGGCACGCGGCCCGCAAGGCGGCGCCCTGCAGATGGCGTCCCTTGGCGTCCTGCCGTTCGTGAACATCGGCGGCGACACATCGAAGGACCTCTGGGCCGACGGCCTCACCGACGAGGTAACCACCGCGCTGGCTCGAGTGCGCGGCCTGCGGCTCGCGAGCCGAACGTCGGTGGAGCGGTTTCGTGGACAGCGGAACGTGAATGCCGGCGAGGCCGGCCGCGCGCTGCAGGTGAGTTATCTGGTCCATGGCACCTTCTGGCCCGTTGGCGACCGGGTGCGGGTGCAGGCGTGGCTCACTCGCAGTGCCGACGACAGCGTCGTCTGGAGTGACACGTTCGATCACGGTGCCGAGGACATTCTGGCGACCCTCGACAGCATAACGAGTGGGATCACGAGCGCCGTGCCCCCGGATGTGCTCGGCCGAGCGCCGTCGGAGCTGGCGGCGGCACCGGGCTTGCTGCGCGGCACCTCGGACACCGCCGCGTACGAACTGTACCTGCGAGGGCAGGTCCTGCTGCGCAGCCGCGGTAACGGCGTGCTCCGGGCCGCGCAGCTCTTCGAGCAGGCGATCGCGCGCGATCCCGGGTTCGCGCGCGCCCACTCGGCGTTGAGCGCCGCGCTCACCATTCTGCCGAACTTCGCCGACACCACCAACCAGGAGCTCGCGGCGCGGGCGACCACGGCGGCGCGCCGGGCGCTCGACCTCGACCCCTCGCTCGCACAAGCGGAGGCGTCGCTGGCGCTGGTGTCGATGCACGCCTTCCGGTGGGCGGAGGCGGATTCGGAGTTCCGGCTCGCGCTGACGCTGGACCCGAACGACGCCTTCACCCACATGCACTATGGACGATATCTGACCTATGTCGGGCGGCTGAGCGACGCGGTCGGCGAATTCGTGCGTGCGAAAGACCTCGACCCGACTTCGCCGGTGATCGGTGGGTGGCTCGCCGAGCTCCTGTCACTGGTAGGGCGGCGTTCTGACGCCTTCACCGAGATCGAGCGGGCGCTCGAGCTGGACTCGACGAGCGTGCCGATCGCGTACATGGGAGCCCAGATTGCCCTCGATCGAGGCCAGACGGAGCGCGCGCGCGCCCTCACCGAGATCATGTGGCGACCCAACGGCATCCCCCGGCCGGCGCCGTGGCCGGCCGGCGCAGCGTTGCTGTACGCGGCAATCGGCGACAGCCAGATGTTGAGGCAGGTCGCGCAGTACGTGCAGACCGCGACGCGGTCGAGGTCCTTCGGCCATTCGTCGCTCGCGGAGGTGGCGCTTGCGCTCAATGACACCGGGCGTGCGCTCGACGAGTTCGAGCGCGCGACCGATGCCGGCGAGTTCTGGCCCAGCGCACCGTTCGCGGCGAATCCCATTCTCGATCCTGTCCGCGGTAACCCGCGTTTTGCGGCGCTGCTGCGGAGGGTGGGTCTTGATGTCGCGCTGTTCACTTCGCCGAGGGGTGGCCGGCCGAAATGAAATGCTCCATTGGGGTCAGATTCGAATTTCCAGGAAAATGGGGTCAGACTGGAATTGCCGCCCTGGTGATTCGAGTCTGACCCCATTTATTCGCCCGTTTTCCTGACCTCGTCTTCCCCTCCCCGTACCACCACCGTCATTGGAGGTGCGCGATGCGCCAACTGTCCCGTCTCGCATTCCTGCTCTCCGCCGCGTCGCTGGCCTGCACCACGACGGCGCCACAGTCGGGAACCCTCGACGTCGGCGACGCCCACATCTATTACACAGTCGCTGGGTCCGGACCGGCCGTGGTGCTCATTCACGGCTGGGCGCTGAGTCAGCGGGAATGGGTCGATCAGATTGCCGCCCTGTCTCCGCGCTACCGGGTCGTGGCGTACGACCGCCGCGGTTACGGCAAGTCCACCGGTTACGCCGATCCCTCGGCGGATCCCGGTGATTTGCGGGCCCTGCTCGACACGCTCCACATCCAGTCGGCGATCCTCGTGGGACATTCGGCCGGTGGGGACGTCGCGACCCGGTTCGCGGCCGCGATGCCGGAGCGCGTGGTGGCTCTGGTCCTGTACGGCGGCGGCGAACCTGCGGGCTTTCCCATCCCCCAACCTCCCGGGGCAGGGCTCGCGGCGGCCGCACCGATCGCGCGCCAATACGGACTCGATTCCGTATTCAAGCTCGTGTCGGCGATGCCGCAGTTCGTGCCGGGGCCTGATCGCACACCCGCGATGGCCGCCCGTCTGGATTCGATCATCGCGGAGTACAATGGACGCGACCTCCTGGAGGACCACCCCGAGTCAGGGACATTCCCGCGGGCGCAGCTCGACGCGATGCGGCAGTGGACGATGCCGACGCTCTTCATCTCCGGCGAACACGAGGGGCGGCGCTGGATGGTCGTGTCGGATTCCCTCGTGACTTGGATGCCGCACGCTAGAAAGGTGCTCGTCCCGGGCGGCGGTCACGGGGTGCACTTCGACGTGCCGGCGCGGTTCGACTCCACGCTCGAAGCGTTCCTCGCGGAGGTGGGCTCGAGACGTTAGATGGCGGATCGGGACAAGGGGGGCTCTGGAGTTCCGGTTCCGCCGGATCTGGTCATCACCAATCCGCGGACAGTCGTCGACTCGGCCGTCGCATGGCTACGGAAATCCTGAGCGACGGTCGACGCGCGCTGGCACGCGCGTGATCAGCTCCCGGTCGGCACGATGCCCGCGGTCTCGACCATCAGCACAATGCAGCGCTCCGGCGCCCGCGTGCGGTGCACCACCCCATGCGGCACCACGAAGCCCTGCCGCGGCTCCAGCGTCACCGAACGGCCTTGCAGGTCGATGAGGAATCGTCCCTCGACCACATAGAAGAACTCGTCGTCGGCGTCGTGCTTGTGCCAGTGGTATTCACCCTTGAGGACACCGAGCCGAACCACCGAGTCATTCACCCGGCATAGCGTCTGGTTGTACCACGGATGCGTGGCGGCGTCGGCGAGCCGCTGGACGTCGACCACCTCGAGCGCGGGGAACAGGACGTCGAGGTGGGTCTCGTACGGGTAATCGGCGGGGTCTGACACGCGTCTGCTCCGGGAAACGGATCCGCAATCTATCCGGGCAGGCGCGGCGCGTGAGCGCGGCTGGTCACACCAGGCTCCGGCGCCCGACCGGGGAGTGGTACCACGACGCGACGTTCGTGCCCCTCCGGCCGCGGGAATCCCCAACCGCAGGTTCCGTCGGCTCGGTCCCTGTCCCATTGCCACGCTACCCGCTGCCAACCATCTTCCGCCGGCCAATGTCTAAGACTCTTAGATAACCGGAGCCCGCATGAGCGAAGCCCTCGCCGTCATCAAAGGAACGCTGGACGTGCTCGTGCTGAAGGCCCTCTCCTGGCAGCCGATGCACGGCTTCGAGCTCACCGCCTGGCTCGAGCGCGAGTCCCGCCAGCGCCTCGCCCTCGAAGACGCCGCGCTCTATCAGGCGCTCTACCGCATGGAGAAACGCGGGCTCGTATCCGCGGCGTGGGGAGTGACCGAACAGAACCGCCGGGCGCGCTACTACCGCATCACCGCCACCGGCCGCCGTCACCTCACGCAGCAGACCGCGCAATGGATGCGGTACGCGGCGACCGTGACGGAGATCCTGTCGAAGACCCCGCGGACGGCGTAGCGCACCATGGCACCGCTCAGACCCGGCATCCGCCGGCTGTTTCGACTCACCGACTTCCGCTGGCGCGACGCGGCGCGGGACGTCGATGACGAGATGCGGCTCCACGTCGAGCTCCGCGCGGCGCAACTCATGTCCGAGGGCTCCAGCGAGGCCACCGCGCGCGCCGAGGCGCTGCGGCTCTTCGCGCAGGAGGCCGGGACAGTGCGGGCACTCTATTCCACCGCCAGAGAGAGGAACCAGGTCATGCGCATGCGCGAGCGATGGGAGGCACTCCTGCAGGACGCACGATACGCGGTCCGTGGTCTGGCGCGCGATCCCCTGCCCTCGTTCTTCATCGTACTGACGTTAGGCCTGGCGGTGGGGGCGAACGTGACTGCGTTCAACCTCGTGGACCGCCTGCTGCTGCGGGACCCCGCTCATATCACGCAACCGTCGAACCCTGGCACGGATATACGGCACCGTGACGGAGCCGGTCACGGGCGAGCGCACGTCGTCGTGGATCCCTTACCCCGTGTATCTCGCCCTGCGTGATGGCATGCAGAGCTTCCAGACCGTGGCCGCGTACCGCGTGGTTCCCGAGCTGGTGGGTCGAGGCACGTCCGCGCGACGGCTCCGCGCGGGCGCCACGATGGGCGCATTCTTCCCCTTGCTCGGCGCCCAGCCGCTCCTCGGACGCCTCTTCTCGGCCGACGACGACGCGGCGAGCGCCGGACCGCTGGCAGTGATCAGCGAGACCGTGTGGCGCCGGCAGTTCGGCGGCGACCCTGACGTACTGGGACGGACCATCGACGTCGGCGACGCGCATTCTACCGTGGTGGGCGTCCTGCCTGACGACTTCTCGGGCACCGAGCTGCGGCGCGTCGACGTCTGGACGCTCGCCGATTCGCGCCGAGCCGGTACGACGAACTGGAACATCCTCGGCCGCCTGCGCCCCGGCGTCACCCTTGGCGCGGCGAGCGCGGAGGCAGCCGCCGTGTTCCGACGCACGAGCGACGCCGCGCCGAAGTGGTACCGCGAAGCTGCGCTCCGAGCGGCTCCCATCCGGTATGACGACACGGGTCGCGAGCCGTTCGAGGCGACGATGGCGCGCTGGCTGGCCGGCGTGTCGCTGGTGATCCTGCTGATCGCGCTCGCCAACGTGGTGAACCTGTTGCTGGTGCGCCTCGCGCGGCGCCGGCGCGAGCTGGCGGTCCGCATCGCCCTCGGCTCGGGCCGGGGGCGTCTGGTGCGGCTGTTCGCGTTCGAAGGTGCATTCCTCGCGGTCGCCGGAGGGGCCGTGGGCCTGTGGGTGGTGCAGATCACGGCGCCACTGGTGCAGCACGCGCTGTTCGCCGGCGACGCGACCTGGAGCTTCTCGCTCCTCGACGCCAGGTTGCTCATTGCCGCGGTGCTGCTCGTGGGCGCGACGGCGCTATGCATCGGCATTGTCCCCGCTGTGCAGGGAGTCAATCCGCGACTCGTCGCGATGCTGCGCGCCGGGACGCAGGCGGGTGGCGCCGGAAGTACGCGCACGCGCGCGGCACTCACCCTCGTGCAGGCATCGTTCTCGGTGGTGCTGCTGGTGTGCGCGGGGCTCTTCCTGCGCAGTCTGGAGCGCGTGGGCGCGCTCCACCTCGGCGTGGACCGGGACCGCGTGCTCACCGCGAACGCCCAGCTGCCGCCCTGGACGACATATACCTCGGCTGCGATTGTCCGGTACCTCGACAACGAGCGTGACGTGTATCGGCGGCTGGTCGATGCCGTGCGCCACCTGCCGGGCGTCGAGCGCGCTGCGATTGCGATCGGCCTGCCCCTCGACGGCGGGACGTTCTCGGCGACCGTGTGGATATCGGGGCGCGACTCGATTCCCACGCTGCCGGGAGGCGGGCCGTTCGCCAGCACCGTGGGACCGGATTACTTCGCGACCATCGGCACCCGTCTGCTGCGCGGCCGGGTGTTCACCGCGCAGGATCGCGAGGGAACGGAGCCGGTCCTCATTGTCGGCGAGACGATGGCGCGCTCGCTCTGGCCGAACGGCGACGCGATCGGACAGTGCGCGGGCATCGGGCTCAGGACCGCGCCGTGCGCCCGCGTGGTCGGGGTGGTGGAGGACGTGCACCGCGTAGGGCTGCGCGACAAGCCGTCGCTCCAGTACTACATGCCACTGGGGCAGCAGCATCTGTTCGGCGGCGCCACGCTACTCGTCAGGCCGACGCGGTCATCGCCGGTGTCGTCGTCGACCCTGCAGCAGACGATGTTGCGCGTCGATCCCTCGATCCGCTCGGTCGACGTGAAGGGGCTGCGCGAGTCCCTCGACGGCGAGATGCATCCGCTGCGCCTCGGCATGGTGACCTTCGGCCTGAGCAGCGGACTGGCGCTCGTTGTGGCGCTGCTCGGGCTCTACAGCCTGATGTCCAGCATGGTCGCCTGGCGCACGCGCGAGATCGGGATCCGGCACGCCATCGGCGCGACTGACGCTCAGATCGTGCGCATGGTGGTGGCCAGCGGCACGTCCCTCGCGGCGACGGGGGTCGCATTAGGTCTGGCGCTGGTCATCGCCGGCGGGCACTGGATCGAGCCCTGGCTGTTCGAGACCAGCGCCGTCGATCCCCTCGTGCTGGGCGGCGTGGCGGTCGCGCTGCTCGTGGTGGCGCTGCTGGCCGGCGTGCTTCCCGCTCGGCGGGCGGTGCAGATCAGTCCGACCGAGGCGTTGCGAGCGGAGTAACGAGATCTCGTCAGCCCGGACCCGCGGCAGTCCGCGCACGCAGTTCGGCGATCCAGTTCTGCACCACGATCGTCTGTACGTCCGAGCCGGCCAGTTTGAGCAGCAGAAAGTGCGCGCCGTCGGGCGCCACGTCGTACTCGGCGTGCACCGCCTGGAAGATGAAGTCGCCCTCGAACAGCTCCTCGCGCGAGGTCACCGCGAACGCCGGCGTGGTGGTGAACGTCGCCGCCTTGAGCAGCCGGTTGCGCCGATAGTACAATCGCTTGCCGTCGGCCGACCAGACCGGCTCCGAGCCGCCGTCCACCGAAACCTGGTACCGCGCACCTAACGACGGAAATGGTCGCACGTACACCTGCTGTTCGCCGGACTCGTCCGATGAATACGCCACCCAGCGATCGTCCGGCGACAAGCGGGGCCCGTACTCCGCGCCGGCGGACGCTGCGATCGGATGCGACGTCGTGTCGCCGTCGAGCCGCCGATACCAGATGTCGCCGGGGCCGGTCCGATAGACAAGGTAGCGGCCGTCGTGCGACACCACGCCTTCCAGGATGTCGGTGCCGGGCAGGCCGAGCAGTACTTGCGGCGCGCCCGTTCCGTCGGCGGGCTGCCACCAGAGGGCGTACGCCCCGCTGCGATTGGAATCGTAGAGCACGCGCTGTCCGTCGGCCGACCATTCGGGACGATCGTTGGCGGTCCCGCTGGTGGTGAGCCGCGTGCGGATTCCGCTGGCCAGGTCGACGATCCACACGTCGGCAGACGTATCGGTCGTGACGGTCAAGGCCACGCGCTTGCCGTCGGGCGAGAAGCGCGGGAACTCGTAGCGCCGCGCCTCGGCGATCACGGTCCGGCTCTGGCCGTTGCGGTCGGCGAGGACGATCTGCATGGTGGCCCGACCGATCTGGTAGATGAGCGATCCGCTCGGGGAGAGCTCGGCCTTGGCGGCGCCGTCGGAATCGAGCACCACCGCGTCCCCGACCACGACCGGCGCACCGCTCGGGCGCATCCGGCGGGTATCGAACGGGACCGCCATCAGCGCGCCGGTGGCGCTGGCGTACACCAGCTGGCCGTCGAGCACGCCTAACGGGAAGGTTCCCGGGAGGTCCAGGATCGTCGTCGGGCCTCCCTCAATCGAGGCGACGGCGATGCGGGCGTCGGCGAGATTCGTGCGCCAGCTCGTGTACAGGATGGTCTTGCCGTCGTCGAGCACGCGAGGCCACCGCTGGCTCGTCTCCCCGGCGGCGGAATCGAGCTGGGTGAGCTGGCGCGGCGCCCCGCCATTGGCGGACAGCACGCTGAGGTGATCGGCGGTCGAGACGACGATCATATCGTTCGGACCCCAGCTTGCGCCGTTCATGAGGCGGAGGGACGGCATCGCTACCGGCGCCCCGCCGCTCACGGGGACCTTGCCCAGCTGACCCCGCGCGAAGAAACCGATCCACCGGCCGTCGGGCGAAAAAAACGGACGCTCGGCGTCCTCCGTCCCGGGGACCGGACGCGCGCGGATCTCGCTGAGCGTGCGCACGAACAGCCGCTGCAGTCCGTCGCTCCCCACGCCGCTGTACGCAATCAACCTGCCGTCGGGCGAGATCGTCACCGTGCTTCCCATGGTGGTGGCGATGCGTTCGTTGGGGGCCAGGGTGAGCGGGAAGCGCACCGCGCTCCGCGGTTCGCCGCCGCGAGAGGAAAACCGGTTCCAGAGCACGGCGGCGACAATGACCGCGGCCACGACCGCCCACGGAATCCAGTTCGTCTGGCGGCGGCGAGGTGACGACAGCGCCGGGGCGCTCGCGATGGCTCCGGTCTGGAGCGCGGCCGCCGCCTTGAGCGCGTCGGCGAATTCGTGCGCGGTGGCCCAGCGATCGGCCGGAAGCTTCTCCAGCCCCCGCTCGATCACGGCCGCCAGCGCCGGCGGCACCGCTGGTCGCAACACCCGCACGCTGGTGGGCCGCTCGGAGATCACCTTGGCGATGATCGTCTGCGCCGTGCTGCCGATGTGCGGGGCGTCGCCCACCAGCATCTCGTACAGCACCGCGGTCAGCGAATAGAGATCCGACCGGCCGTCGATGACCCGGTCGCCGGTCGCCTGCTCGGGGCTCATGTACTGCGGCGTGCCTAACGAGAGTCCGGTCTGGGTGACCCGCTCGCCGCCGGCGTTCGAGATCGCCAGCGCGATGCCGAAGTCCGCCAGCACCGGCTCCCCGTCCTCGAGCAGGATATTGGCCGGCTTGAGGTCACGATGGATCACGCCGTTCCGGTGGGCGTAGTCGAGCGCCCCGGCGATTGCGACCGCGATCTTCACCGCCGCGTCCACCGGCAGCTGCTTCTCGCGGTCGAGCCGCGCGCGGAGGCTCTCGCCCTCCACGTATGGCATCACGTAGAAGAGCAGCCCTCCGGCCTCGCCCGAATCGAACAGCGGCAGAAGGTGCGGATGCCGCAGGTTCGCCGTCACCTGGATCTCGGCGAGGAAGCGCTCCGAACCCAGCACCGCTGCCAGCTCCGGCTTGAGCACCTTCAGCGCGACGTGTCGGTTGTGCTTGAGGTCGCGGGCCAGGTAGACCGTCGCCATCCCGCCTTCGCCCAGCTCGCGCTCGATGGCGTAGCGACCGGCCAGCGCCTCACCGAGCCGCGAGGCGGCGGACGTGGAGCGGTCTGCGGCTTCGTCCCTCATGGGGAGAAAGCTGCGCTACGCACGACCTCGCTGCCAGCGCTCGCCATTGTCCCACGCCGCAGGAGTGCGCGCAGGATGATCCACCACCTGTGCATAGGCGCAGCCCTGGGCAAGGGCTGGCAGCAGTCCCATCCGGGGCCCATCTTGGCTCTGTGACCGCCCTGCAGGAACGCCTCGAGACCGGACTACCGGGCCGCTACACGGTCGAGCGACAGCTCGGCGAAGGGGGCATGGCGGTCGTCTTCCTCGCGAGGGACCTGCGCCACGACCGGCTCGTCGCCCTCAAGGTGCTCCGCCCCGAGATCGCGGCGGAGATCGGCGCCGAGCGCTTTCTGCGCGAGATCAAGATGGCTGCGCGACTCACGCATCCGCATATCCTGCCCGTCTTCGATTCCGGCGACGCCGGCGGATTGCTCTTCTATGTGATGCCCAACATGGAAGGGCAATCGCTGCGTCAGATGCTCGAGCGGGAGCGCCAGCTCCCGCTCCCCGAGGCGCTGCGCATCACCGGCGAGGTCGCGTCGGCGCTCGACTACGCGCACCGGCACCAGGTCGTGCACCGTGACGTGAAGCCCGAGAACATCCTGCTCCACGAAGGGGCCGCGCTGGTCGCCGACTTCGGCATCGGCAAGGCCCTGAGCGGCGGCAAGAGCGTGACCCAGACCGGCATGATGGTCGGCACGCCGACCTACATGAGCCCGGAGCAGGCGAGTGGCGAGGGCGAGGTGGACGGGCGGAGCGACCTCTATAGCCTCGGCTGCGTGCTGTACGAGATGCTGAGCGGCGAGCCACCGTTCACGGGTCCGACGGCGCAGGCCGTCATCGCCAAGCGATTCGTCTCGCCGATTCCCAAGGTCCGTGTCACCCGCGACGTGCCGGAGTCGGTGGACACGACGCTGGCCCGGGCTCTTTCGCGGACGCCGGTCGATCGCTTCCGCACCGGGGCCGAATTCGCCGAGGCGTTGCGCGCCATTGTGCGTGATACGAACGGTGGTGGGCGCACGCCGCCCGAAGCGAAGAGCGCCACGGCGCTGAAGGCCATCGCGGTCCTTCCGCTGGCCAACATGAGCGCCGATCCGGAGAACGAGTACTTCAGCGACGGGATGACCGAGGAGATCATCAACGCGCTGGCCAAGGTACCAGGCGTGCAGGTCGCGTCGCGCTCGTCGTCGTTCGCCTTCAAGGGAAAGAAGGACGTGGACGTGCGTGAGATCGGAGACAAGCTGGGGGTGACCACGGTGCTGGAGGGAAGCGTTCGCAAGGTCGGCAACCGCATCCGCATCGCAGCGCAGCTGGTCAGTGTGGAGAACGGCTATCAGCTCTGGTCCGAGACGTACGATCGCCAACTCGAGGACATCTTCGCGGTGCAGGACGAGATCTCCCGCTCGATCGTCGAGGCCCTGAAGCTCAAGCTGGTCGACGCGACTCAGGTGGTCGCTCCGACCAAGAACCTCGACGCGTACACGACCTACCTCAAAGGGCGATTTCATTTCCACAAGTTCACGGAAACCGGACTGCGCAAGGCGCTCGATCTGTTTCAGAGTGCGTTGCTCCAGGACCCCGGGTTCGCGCGCGCCTACGCGGGCATCGCCGACGTCTGGTGCAACCTCGCCGACGACTGGGTGGCGCCGAGCGATGCGTATCCCCGCGGCAAGGCAGCGGCCGAACAGGCGCTGCTGCGCGATGCGCAGCTGGCCGAGGCGATGACTTCGATCGGCAAGGTGCTCTGCTGGCACGAGTGGAAGTTCGACGCAGGTGCTCGCGAGCTCGAGCGCGCCGTGCAGGTGGGGCCGAACTACGCGGAGGCGCATTTCGTGCTGGGATCGGCGCTGCCATGCGTTGGGCGTCTCGGTGAGGCAATCGGCGAGATACGAAGGGCGCTCGTCCTGGACCCGTTGGACGTGCACTACAGCGGGTGGGTGGCGCGGTTCCTCCTGTACGCACGCGATCCCACCGGCGCGATCGCGCAGGGACATCGGACGCTCGAGCTGGACGATGAATACGTGCGCGCCTTCCTGTGGATCGGGTGCGCGCATCTGGCTCAAGGCGAAGCGGAGGTGGCGCTCGACTGGTTTCAGCGCGGCCAGTCGATCGACAGCGCGGTTCGCACGTACGACGCCATGATCGTGCGAGCGCTGGCCACACTGGGCCGCCGCGATGAGGCTGAGGAGATTCTCAGTCGGCTGGAGGACCAGTCACGGCAGCAATACATCCGAGCCGAGTACCTGGCGATGGGTCACGCCGCCGTGGGCGACCTCGACAAGGCGTTCGTGGCGCTCGACCGCGCGTATCAGGCGCGGTCGGCGGGCCTGATCTATCTCCACCTCGATCCCGGCTACGAGCCGCTGCGCGGCGATCCGCGATTCAAGGCGATGGTGGAGCGGATCGGACTGCGGTAGGCGACCAGGAGCTCCGCACACGCTCAGAAATCACCGCGCACGTCGCGCGAATGACGGCGCTCACCACGCAGCGGTCTTGAGGACGGCATGATTTCGCTCGTGTGCAGGTCGAAGGCAATGTGTCGCCCGTGAACGGGGTGACCGCTCCCGCCGAACGGGAACAGTCCGGCTCGTGGGTCGACGGGAATCGGCTCCTGGTCGTTGCGGTCCTGATCGGGATCGCCCTGGCGGCCTGGCAGTACTTCTCCGATCCGTCGCTCTGGGTGGACGAAATGGCGATCGCCCGGAACGTGGTCGACCGATCGCTGGGCGGGCTGCTGCACCGTCCCCTGGACTTCGATCAGGTAGCCCCACCCGGATTCCTCGCCATCGAGAAACTCGCCGTGGCGATGTTCGGTCCCGCCGAGTTGGCGCTGCGCGCCTACGCGCTCGCCATGACGATCGCCGGCCTCATCTTCACGGCACGACTGGCCCGGACGTATTTCGCGCCGAGCCTGGCGTTTCTTCCCGTTCTGCTGCTCGGGCTCTCGGCGCGCACCATCTGGTGGGCCGCCCAAGGGAAGCAGTACGCGGGAGATCTCGCCATTTCGGCGGGCGTCACGCTGCTGGCCGTGCTCATTCCGCGGGCGCGGAGCACCCGGGCGCGGGTCGCCCTTGCGGTGTGCGGTGTCGCGGCGCCCTGGTTCTCGCTACCCGCGGTGTTCGTGCTCGCGGCCGCGGGCGCAGTGTTGCTACTCGACTCCGTCCACGTGCGCGGCAACGAGCGCGCGCGGCTCCTGACGATTGTCGCAACCTGGGCGGCCTCTGCCGTCGCGTCAGTCCTGTTTGCGCGCGCCCACGTCGCACCGGACACATTGGCATTCCTGAGTAACACCTGGCGCGCCAGTTTCCCGACCATTCCGCCCACGTCCGTCGCCGACTTGCGCTGGCCGTTCTACATGATCCGCGTCGAGTTTGACGGGCTGATGAACGCCCCGATCGGTCGCGTGTGCGTCTTTGTGGCCGCGCTGGGCGCGGTGCAGCTCTGGCGTCGCGACCGGCGCTCGGTGATGCTCCTGCTCGGTCCGCTGGCGATCGCGCTGCTGGCCGCGGCGTTCCGGCAGTATCCCTTCGGGGGCCGGCTGAGCGTCTTCCTGGCGCCGCAGCTCGCCCTTCTTCTCGCGGCTGGCATTGCGGCAGGGATTCAGCTGACGTTCGGGCAGGAGCGCCTGTGGCGCGCGACGGCGGTCGCATCGCTCGCCGCCCTGCCCTCGTTAGGCTGGCTGGTGATTCATCGCCCACCCTACTACGTCCAGGATGTGCGACCGGTGTTCGAAGCGGTCGCCCAGCGCGCGCGGGCGGGCGACGTGTTCTACGTGCCCTACAGCAGCTGGCACGTCTGGACGCGGTACGGCCCGCGCGCCGGCCTCGCCGGTTTTCCGACCTTGCTCGGTACCTGTCACGCCCGCGACCTCGATATGTATGGTCGCGAGCTCGATCTGCTGCATGGGCATCGCCGCGTGTGGATCGTCTTCGTCCCCGCGGGACGGCTCAACGACCCAGCAATCATCCTCCACCGTGCCAACCAGATCGGGCACGAGCTCTACCACGTGGAGCGCGCGAACCATGACATGCAACTCGACGACGGATCTGTCGGTGCCTGGCTCTACGATCTGACAGACGGCTCTGCCGCCGACTCGGCCGGTGTGCAGCCCGTGGCCAATCTGCGCGTGCCCCCGCGGCCGGCGAGAGGGTGCCACGGCGCGTCGGTGCCACCGGTGTCGTACGGGCTCCCCTGAGACGGCTGGTGCGAGTGGTCGTCCCGGAGCTCCTGTCCCGGAAGCCACGACGCAACAACTCGCGTCATTCTCCGGCAGACCGGGGAGCCGGCGCTTGACGCGCGGAACAACGCTGCGAAGTTCCGACCTCCCGAACACCCACGCCCGACCTCTGGTCTCTGGTCTCCCAATGCCTCACTTCCCCGTTACGCCACGCAATCGCGTCAGGCGCCTTCCCGGGCGCGGCCGATACGATCGCACGAGCGTGTACGCGATCATCGACGAGGCCCTCGTCTGCCACGTCGGGATCGTCGCCGACGGACATCCCATCGTCATTCCCACGCTTCACGCCCGCATGGACGACGTGCTGCTGCTGCACGGCGCACGGACCAGCAGACTGCTGCGTCACGTCGCCGATGGCAATCCCGTATCGGTCGCGATCACGCTGCTGGATGGAATCGTCCTCGCCCGATCGATCTTCCATCACTCCATGAACTATCGGTCAGTGGTGCTCTTCGGAACGGGGCGTCTGGTCGAGTCGAACGAGGAAAAGCTGGCCGCGCTCGAGGCATTTGCCGACCACATCGCCCGCGGCCGTTGGCGCGACGTGCGTCCGCCGAGCCGGCAGGAACTGAATGCGACCAGCGTGGTCGCGGTCCCGATCTCGTCCGCGTCCGCCAAGGTCCGCACCGGACCGCCCCTGGACGAAGAAGAGGACTACGCGCTCGCGACATGGGCCGGCGTCCTGCCCCTGTCGCTCCAACCAGGGAAGCCGATCGGCGACCCTCGCGTGAAACCCGGCATCGCGACACCCACGTACGTCAGGCGGTATCGACGGCCGCCCTGACGAACTCCTTGAGACCCGTCGGGAGCGATATGACGAGGTCACCGGTCAACAAGTGCGGCAAGAGCGGTATCGCCAGACCTTCCTCGCCGGCGCCGCGGTTTGGGCCCCGGCGATTCCGTGCGCAGCCAGGACTCGCAGGTATGTGAGCCAATCCCGGATGGCGCGTGTCTAACCGACGGGCGACACTGCCGCTGTTCCCGCCGGGTGGGGACGCGTAGGTTCCGATCACACGCCGACTATCTGATGTCCGAGACCCACGACTTCGATTCCGATCTCCGCGCGGCGCTGGGAGACGCGTACCAGATCGAACGCGAGCTGGCCGGAAGCGGGATGAGCCGCGTCTTCGTCGCCATCGAGCGCGCGCTGAACCGCCAGGTCGTGATCAAGGTCCTCCCGCCGGAACTCGCGGCCGGAGTCAACCGGGAACGCTTCCGGCGCGAGATCCAGCTGGCCGCTCAGCTCCAGCACCCGCACATCGTGCCGCTCCACACCGCGGGCATGCACGGCGACCTCCTTTTCTTCACCATGCCCTTCATCGAGGGCGAGTCGCTGCGTCAGGCGGTGCACGAAGGGGTGCGGTTCTCCCCGCGAGACGTCGTTCGCATACTGCATGACGTGGCGGATGCGCTCGCCTACGCACACGCCCGCGGCGTCATCCACCGCGACATCAAGCCCGGGAACGTACTGCGCAGCGGATCGCACGCGATGGTCACGGACTTCGGGGTCGCCAAGGCGATCTCGGCGTCGCTTCCCAAGGTCGGGACGACGTCCAGCGGAATGGCCATCGGCACCCCGCAATACATGGCGCCCGAACAGCTGGCGGGCGATCCGGCCGCGGACCATCGCGTCGACATCTACGCGCTGGGGCTCCTGGGCTACGAGCTGCTTGCGGGCGAGGCGCCCTTCAAGGCCCCCTCGCCGCAGGAAACGATGGCGGCGCAGCTCACGCGGATTCCCGAGCCGATCTCACGCACGAGGCCGGACGTGCCGCCCGCACTCGCCACGCTGCTCGCTCGCTGTCTCGCGAAGAACCCAGCCGACCGGCCGCAGACCGCAGCCGAGGTGGCCGCGACGCTCGGCGAGATGGATGTCTCGACCGGGAGCGCGGCGCCCTATCGGACCACGGGGCAGCGGTCTCATCGCTGGATCATCGCGGCCGCGTTCGGATTGGCGGCGATCGCGCTCGCCGCGATCTGGATGCAGCGCCGCCAGGTCGCGGCCCCGCCCCCCCGCCTGGCGACCGGAGATTCCGCCGTCTCGCAACCGGTGCTGCTCACCCATGACGACTCGATGGCAATCGCCCGGGCCATCGAGCAGAAACTGCAGGAGCAGCGCGCGGCGACACGCGCGCGGCAGGACTCTGCCCGCACGAAGGAGCGTCCGTCGACGGCGCCGTCGCCCAGCCCCGGCGTGGAGACCTCGCAGCAGGTCATCCGGCTTGCCGATTCCCTGCGGGGCGAGATCCAGCGGGCGGTGCTCGACTCGGTGGCGCGCGTCCGCGGCGTGCCGGACGTACAGGCCCTGGTGCGCGGTGCCGCGGCGTTCGAGTCGCTGCGCGTACTCCGCTTCGGAACCGGGCCGCGCGTGGAGCCCCCAGCGCCGCCGGTGATCGTCGGCGGTTCGCGCCAGCTCTCGCGTGAGGCGTTCGCCGAGCGTCGCGCAAACCTCGGACCGCCCCGGCGCACGTTCGTCTCCTGGCCGGTGATGAGCCCACGCGCCCGATCCCTCGAACCGACGGTGCTGACGCTCGTTGACAGTCTCCGACAGGCCATCGCGCGGAATCCCCGCTTCCTCCCGATCGACGCCGACAGCTCGCGCGCCGCGCTGCAGAAGACGCGCTCCATCGACGCGATCGCCGACCTGATGAACGTCGACCTCTTTGTCTCGCTGTACGTCGGCTTTGCGCGCGACAGCTCGGTCGTCTGGTCCGTGACCGTGCGTGATCTCGGCGCGATCGGTGCCTATTCGGCGCGTGGTGCGTCGGCGCGTGCGCCGGCTGACACGCCGCTGGCCGGCGCGGACTCACTGGTGGCGCACACGGTGCGCGCCCTGACGGAGGTCGACCTGGCACCGCGGCGCGCAGTGAAAGCGGACAGCGGGAGCAAGTAGCGCAGCAACGTCAGGCTCCGGATCGGGATCCGGGCGACGCCAGCCACAGCCAGGCCACCGGAAACTCCGCGGTCAGCCACTCGAACGGCACCCGGCAACTGGTTCCGTCCCTCCGCAGGGTATGGCGCGCGCCGGTGAAGAGGTGCACGACGTCCCGGCCAGCCCACTCCACAGGCACCTGCAGGGCGTCACCGAGCATCGGAGCCCGTGGAGGCTGCCGGTCATTGCCGCCCGCGAGAGCCCTGCTCACCTCTGTCGCCCGCGTGCAGAAACAGTTGACCAGTGCCTCATCACCGTGCTCCCGCGCCCAGGCAATCCATGGAGACGAGGCGCCGCTCTCGAATTCAAGGGGGCGGTACGCGCCCGACAGAAACAGCGCGGGATGGTGCGCTCGCCAGCGTAAACACCGTCCGAGCAAATACTGCTTGATGCGACCGTCCGGCCAGGCGGCGAGGAGCTCCCTGGCGAATTCGCTACGCCCTGGTGGGTCCGCGGCCGGATCCAGCCAGATCCGGAAGGACTCCAGCGACCGCGTCCGCAGGGCGTAGTCCACCGGCCGCCGGTTGTCCGGATCCACGAGCGACAGATCCCAGATTTCGGTGCCCTGGAATACATCCGGTACGCCAGGGGCGCTGCACCTGGCCACCACCTGCGCGAGCGAGTTGGCGGCTCCAAGCTGCGCGCAGGTGGTGAGGAACGGGAAGAAGATCCGCTGAAACCGCGACCGCAGGCGCTCTCCCAACAGCGTATCCAGGAAGTCCGCCAGCGCACGCTCGTACTCGAGATTCTGGTTGATCCAGCTGGTCTGCAGCTTGGCTTCGCGTGCTGCCTTGAGCAGGAATTGGCGCACGCGCGCCACCAGCTCCGTGTCGGCGGGTACGGGCTTGCCATCGGCCGCGAGCGGCCAGCACCCCACCAGGGATTGATACAGGATGTACTCGTCGTTGCGCGTGGGAATTTCCGGGGGCAGCGACGCGCGGCACGGCGTCATGAGCCGAGCCAGGCGGAGAACGACCCGCCGCCAGGCTTCGGGCATCTCGGTCAACACATTGAGCCGGGCGCGCGCATCCTCACCTCGCTTGGTGTCGTGCGTAGCGGTTGTCGTCATCCCCCGGGGGAAGGCGCGCTGTCGTCCATCCAGGCGCCGATGGAACGCACCGATATCCATGCCGGTCGACGACGGATCCCCGCCAACCTCGCACAGCGAGAGGAGCGCACCGTCTCGATAGAAGGCGGTATCCTCCACTCCCTTCGCCTGCACGGGTCCGGTGAGTTGCTGGAACTTCATCGCGAAGTCCAGCCGCGCGTCGCGCGACAGCGAGGATCCGGGCGGCTGCTCCGATGCGGGCTCGAAGGGCAACAGCATCGATCGAAGAAAGGCGAAGCTCGACGTTTCCATGGCGGGGTTTTCCCGCATGGCATCGACAAGCGCGGCGTCCACCGTATCCACGTCTTCCAGTGCGAAGCCCTCGCGTCGTCCGTACGTGCGGTAGTTGGGGAACGACGCGATGGTCTCGCGCAGGACATCGCGGAGCGTGTCCAGGGTGAAGTCCCGGCTGGTTCGGTCGGTCTCCGACAGACGGTCCAGAAGATTGGCGAGGACGTTCAGCTCGCTGCCCATCGATGTGTCGAGGATGAGTCGCTTGCATTCGCGGGTCTCCCGGTCCGGCGCCTCGCTTCGGCCGGTGAAGCGCGTGTACAGTCGCTGCAGCCGCGTCACTCCTTCGTGGTCCACGAACAGGCCGTTCAGATCGTTCAGGAACTCGTAGCCGGTGGTCCCGTCGACCGGCCAGTCGGCGCGCAACCGCTCGTCGCCGCAGAGGATCTTCTCCACAACCATATAGGTGGTGTCGCCCGGGACCTGTTCCGGCTTCGCATTACCGCCGCGCGTCGCGTCGGCCGTCATCGCGCGCAACGCGTGCAGGTATCCCTTGGGATCGTACAGTCCGTCCACGTGGTCGAGTCGCACACCGGTCGCTCGGCCGCGGCGGATCAGATCCAGCAGCAGCCCATGGGTGGCCTCCCGCACTTCCGGCAGCTCCACGCGAATCGCGAGCAAGCCGTTGATGTCGAAGAACCGGCGGTAGTTGATCTCGTGGCCGGCGGTGCGCCAGTAGGCGAGGCGATACGCCTGGCTCTCGAGGAGCGCGTGCAGCAGATCGAAGCTTCGTGCGTTGCCCGGCGTTCCGTTGAACGCGGCCAGGTTGGCGTCGATGAACGTCCGCACCGGAATCGATTCCTCGGCCAGTACTGCCAAGCGTCGCCGGGCGACTTCCTTCTCGCGCTGCCGTTCACGGATCTTGGCCGCGTCGGTTTCCAGATAGCCGGGAAGGTTCCGCAGCGCGGTGAGGATGCTCAGGAACTCGATGGTGTGCGGTTCGCTCTCCGACCCGGGCAGGCGGCCCTTCTCGACGCCGTAACCCAGCACCATGGGCGCCATGCGCGGGTTGATGGGAAAGCGATGCTCGAAGTAGCGCACGACCGGGGAGCCCTGCGCGAATTCCAGCCGCAGCTCTCCCCGCTCCAGCACGCGGCCATACTGGTCTCCCAGTACGGGGAGGAGCACCTTGCCCTTGAGGTCCGGCTTCACCGGCTCCCAGTCGATGTCGAAGTAGCGACCGAAGGGAGACGAGGGTCCGTTCTTCGAGCACGTCCCACCACCATGGGTTGGTGAGCGGATCCGCGCCCATATGGTTAGGCACGAAATCCAGAATGCACCCCATGTCCACCGCGCGGAGCACTCGGGACAACGCCTCGAAGCCCTCCTCGGCACCCAGCTCCGGATTGATGCGGTTGTGGTCGCAGATGTCGTATCCGTGGGTGCTGCCGGGGCGCGCCAGCAGGATGGGGCTGAGATACACGGCTCCGACGCCCAGCTCCTTGAGGTAGGGGATCAAGTCCTCAACGCGGGCGAATGGGAATTCCCGGCTGAGCTGGAGGCGATAGGTGGAAGAGGGTGGGCTCATTCCGCCGTGGGATGTGACCGGCTGGTCATTCTCTGTGCCCCAGTCGCAGCACGGCCAGCGATCGCTCGCGGAGCTCGTAACGCGCACCCTTGCGCAACGGCTCTGCGGTGGTGCGGGCCCATCGCGTATCCAGCTCCCGCATCCAGGTATGTCGCGGACCCGGATCGGGCAGCGCGAATGGCACGGCCCGGCTTCCGGCGTTGAACAGCAGGAGGAAGGAATCGCCCTCGATTCGCTCCCCCTCCGCATCCACGTCCTCGATGGCATACCCGATCAGGTACACGCCCAGACACCGGACGTGGGGGGCGTTCCACGAGGAGTCGGTCATCTCTTTCCCGTTCGGCCCGATCCACAGGATGTCGCGCACGCCCTCGCCCCGGATGGCCCGGCCCTGAAAGAAGCGGCGCCGCTGAAAGACCGGGTTGCCGCGCCACAGACCCGATACCGCGCGGGTGAACTCGAACAGTGCCATCTGGGCGGGATCGAGCTCCCAGTTCACCCAGGACAGCGCGTTGTCCTGACAGTACGCGTTGTTGTTCCCGTTCTGCGTGCGGCCCATCTCGTCTCCGTGGCTCAGCATCGGGACGCCTTGCGACAGGAACAGGGTGGCGAGGAAGTTCCGCTTCTGTCGTTCCCGGAGCGCGAGAATCTCGGGCGCGTCGCTGGGGCCTTCGGCGCCGCAGTTCCAGCTGTTGTTGTGGTTCTCGCCGTCGCGGTTGTCCTCGCCGTTGGCCTCGTTGTGCTTGTGGTTGTAGCTCACCAGGTCGTTGAGCGTGAAGCCGTCGTGGCAGGTGATGAAGTTGATGCTGGCGTGGGGACGTCGGCCGCTGGTCGCGTAGAGATCGCTGCTTCCGGTGATGCGCGTGGCAAGTTCCGCCACCGTGCCGCCGTCGCCCTTCCAGAAGCGTCGCACGCAGTCGCGGTACCTGGCGTTCCACTCCGTCCACCCGACCGGGAAGTTTCCAACCTGGTATCCACCCTCACCCAGGTCCCAGGGCTCGGCGATGAGCTTGACCTGCGAGAGCACCGGGTCCTGGTGCATGATATCGAAGAACGCGCCCAGCTTGTCCACCTCGTGCAGCTCGCGCGCGAGCGCGGTGGCCAGATCGAAGCGGAATCCGTCCACGTGCATCTCCAGCACCCAGTAGCGGAGGCTGTCCATGATCAGCTGGAGCACGCGCGGGCTGCGCATGTTGAGGGTGTTACCGCATCCGGTGTAGTCGACGTAGTAGCGCCGGTCGGTCCGCGCGGTGCGGTAGTAGGCGAGGTTGTCGACGCCGCGGAGCGACAGGGTCGGGCCCAGCTGGTTGCCCTCGGCCGTGTGGTTGTAAACCACGTCCAGGATCACTTCGATCCCCGCCTTGTGCAGCGCCCGCACCATCGTCTTGAATTCCCGCACCGCCTCGTTAGGGTTGCGGTCGGCCGAGTAGCGGGGATCAGGCGCAAAGAAGGAGAGCGTATTGTAGCCCCAGTAGTTCGACAGGCCGCGATCCTGCAGGTGCCGATCGTTCACGTGATAGTGCACGGGCATCAACTCCACCGCCGTGACGCCAAGGGCATTCAGGTGCGACAGGACCTCTTCGGTGGCGAGACCGGCGTAGGTGCCGCGAACCGCCGCCGGAATGCCGGGATGCGTTTGCGTGAGACCCTTGACGTGGAGTTCGTAGATGGCGGTTTCGTGCCACGGCGTATTCGGCGGACGGTCATCGCCCCACGTGAACGCCCCGTCCATCACCGCGGCCAGCGCCGCCCCGGAGGCGTTATCCCGTTCGTCGAACGACAGGTCCTGCTGCGGATCGCCGATGCGGTAGCCGAAGTCCGCATCGCTCCACTGGATCACGCGCCCGATTGCCTTGGCGTAGGGATCGAGGAGGACCTTGTTGGCGTTGAACCGGTGGCCCGCCGCCGGATCGTACGGTCCGTGCACCCGATACCCGTAGAGCTGCCCGGGCCGCACATCCCGCACGTACCCGTGCCAGACCTCGTCCGTGGTTTCGGGCAGGTCCAGGCGATGGGATTCCGCCTCGGCGCCGGGCCCGTCGAACAGGCACAACTCGACGCGCTCGGCGTGGGCAGAAAACAGCGCGAAATTCACTCCCTGCCCATCCCAGGTCGCCCCGAGCGGATAGGGCTTTCCGGGTCGGATGCGCATGGGTGGTCAACCTAGTCCCTGCACGATTCGAGCGTAACCGAACACCCCCGCCCGCTCACCGTTTCGCCGCCGCGAAGGTGCGGAAGAGGTAGAGCAACGAGGGCACCAGCACCGCCGCGCCGCCGAGCAGAGCCAGCGACAGGAGGCGCAGCGTAACAGCCGGCGCTGCCGCCGGCCGGATGCCGATTGCGGAGGGGACGAGATAGGGATACTGCGCCAGCGCCCACCCCCAGAGCATCAGTGAGGCCTGGACCGCGGCGGCCACGCGGGCCAGGGCCCAGCGCCGTCCCAGGAGTGCGAACAGGGTCGTGCACGCACTCAGTCCGACCAGGAGCTGGAGTGGAAGCGCCCAGGCGGCGCCGGTCAGCCCGAGGTGCATTCGCGGCGCCTCCGACCGCGCCACCGCCAGGCCGCCTAACGCGACCACCATCACCGCGCCCGCCGCGCCCAGCGCGCGGCGCCGGAAGTCGGCGCGCAAGGCCGGTTCGTCCGCCTCGATGGTGAGGTACACCGCGGCCAGCATCGCGAACAGCGCGAGCGACAGCGCACCCACCGCAATCGGGAACGGCGCCAGCCACGGCCACACGTACCCCGCGACAAATGATCCACTACTCACCGGCAATCCGTCGGAACCGATCCGCGCCCCCACCGCGCCCGACGCGATCGCGCCCACGTTCACGCCGAGGAAAACCGGCGCGAGGGTGCTCGTCACCGCGAACACCCGCTCCCACCGGCGCTGCGACGCGGTCTCCCGGCTGCCGTAGTTCCGGAAAACGAACGCCGCACCTCGCAGGACGATGCCGATCAGCATGATCGTCAGTGGGATGTGCAGCACGACGGTGATCGCCGCGAAGGCACCAGGGAAGGCGGTGAACAGTACCACGATCGCGACGATCAGCCAGACATGATTCGCTTCCCAGATCGGCCCGATCGCACGCGCCACCAGATCACGCTGCCGCTGCTTCCGTGACCCTGTCGCGAGCAGATCCCACACCCCGCCGCCGAAGTCCGCGCCGCCCGTGAGGACGTAGGCGTTGAGCGCCAGCACCACGACCCCCGCCAGCACCTCGGGCAATCCGATGCCGTCAACCGTCGCGCTCATGGCTGGTCGCTCACGCCCTGCGCCCCCCGCCCTCGTTTCCCCCTGCCACCTCCCCGTCCCCCGGCATCCGCGTCGCGCTCAACCGATGGTGCGGCGTCCCCCGTGGGAACCACGCGCACCGCCGTTTCCCGCACCATCGACCCGATGAGCACCACCACCACAGCGGCCAGCCCCAGATAGAGCAGCATGATCGCAAGCATCGGGACTACCAGCCCCGGCATCGGCGTCACTGCGTCACGGGTGAGCAGGAGTCCCTGCACCACCCACGGCTGGCGACCGACTTCGGTGACCGTCCATCCGGCTTCGGTGGCGATGAATCCGAATGGCGTGACGAGCGCCAGGGCGCCGAGGAGCGACCGATTGGCCGTGATATCCCGGCGTCGGAATGCGGTCCACATGGCCCACAGGCTTGCCGCCGCAGCCGCCAATCCCAGTCCGACCATCACCTGAAAACTCACGTGAACCGGCCGCACCGGGGGCCGCAGGTCGCGCGGGAACGCTTTCAATCCCTGGACCTCCGCGTTCAACCGGTGAAACGCCAGCAACGACAGACCGTGCGGAATCTCTATCGCCCACCGCGTCTCTTCGTGTTTCTCGTCCGCCCATCCGCCGATACGCAACGGAGCGCCGCGCTCGCTCTCGAACTGCCCCTCGAGCGCCGCCAGCTTCACCGGCTGTGTGCGGGCCACCAGACGCGCGCTGAAATCGCCGGAGATCGGCTGCAGCACGGCCGCCGGAGCACCCACCGCCAGCGCCGTAGTGAGTGCGTAGCGATGAAAGCGTGACGCCGCCCCACGCCGGATCATGGCCGCGTGGATCCCGGCCACCGCCAGTCCGGTCGAAGCGTAGGCAGCGAGCAGCATGTGCACCGCCTGCGGTGCGGTGGCCGGGCTCATCATCCCCGCGATCGGATCGATCCCGGTCAGTCGGCCGCCGACCGCGAGCTCGTATCCGGTGGGCGTGTTCATCCACGCGTTTACCATCACCACGAAGATCGCCGACGCCGCCCCGCTCGCCGCGACGATCACTCCGGCCCCCATGTGAGCCCGCGGAGAGACCCGGTCCCATCCATATAGATAGACGCCGAGGAAGATCGCCTCGGTGAAGAACGCAAAGCCCTCGAGCGAGAAGGGCATGCCGATGAGGGCGCCCGAGAAGCGCATGAACGCGGGCCAGAGCAGCCCGAGTTCGAACGAGAGCACCGTTCCGGACACGGCACCGACGGCGAAGAGGATCGCGGTACCCCTCGCCCACCGCTTCGCGAGTTCGAGGTATGCAGGGTCGCCCGTGCGCCGCGCCCGCCACTCGGCGAGCACCATCATGAGGGGCATGGCGATCCCGATCTCGGCGAAGACGATGTGAAAGCCGAGCGAGACCGCCATCTGGGTGCGGGCGGCGAGGAGGTCGGACATGTGGGCAGACGTTCACCCGCAATCTACGCGGGCGGGCGGGCGAAACCTGCGCGCGCGTGCGAGCGAAACCCGATGGCTGGCCGGAGTGCTCGCCCGCCGGATCTCCCCCTTCCGACGAATCCGCCCGCCCTGAGCTCCGGGTCGAGTGTATTGGTCCGGCGTCGCCTCAGACGGGCGCGGGCGTGCGCATCCTCCCGAATTGCACAGCCAGCCACGCGGCCCATACCATGATGAGCAGCGGAATCGGAACGAAGATGAACACGAACACGGCGCTGGCGGCCAGGACGAGGTAGCCGAGGCCGCGTCCGATCGGCGAGACCCGCTCCAGGGCGGAGCCCGGCACCGTGGTACGCCAGGCAAACACGCCTAACGCGAAGACGGTCGTCTTGAGAACGGCGAACCGCACCCCCAGCACGCCCAGGACCGCCACGTCCAGCGCATCGGCGCTGCTGATGAAGATCGGCAGCTGCGCCAGGATGCGGCCGATGCAGCCGATGAGGAAGAACAACACGGCGGCAGCAGCGCCCGACACGCGAAGGACGCGGTCGTCGCTGCCGAGGGTGAGATACGTCAGGACCAGGCCGAATCCAAGGTACAGCAGGTCACCGAGGAGCCACGGGGTGGAATTCAGATTGGGGACGACTTTGGCTGGGTCGAAGTAGTCCGCGAATTGCGAGAATCCCATGCCGGGTTCCACAAAGAGAAGAATCGCGGACACAATGGCAAATCCTGTCGCAAGGAATGCGGCAGCGGCGGCCTGACGGCTGTTCATCGAAGCCTCCTGTGGGATGACTTCGCATGTTAGCCCAGCCGATCGGGATGCACTACCCGATCGCGCCAGGTCCCGCCGCGGGCGGCCTCACGGTTCCCCGAACCGGGCGTCGGTCCGCGACGGGCCGCCACCCCGCGACCAGCCTGACCTGGCGCCTGCCCACCAGGGTCAGCATCCGGCGCGCCTGCCTGACGAGCCACGGCAGAGCGAAGGCGGCCCAGATCCAACACAACCACGACACCCGTTCGGCCGGCAACATCGTCAGGAGGGTATTGGTCGCCAGCGCAGGCACGGTCAGACCAAGCTGGATCGCGGATCCACCGGCCGCCACGCGGCGGCGTTGGATGACCTCGACTGCATCCGGTGACCGGGCAGCCAACCGGGTGAGTATCTCGGATTCCAGCGCGTCCGCCGACATCGACCGCCAGCCCGGGATCGTCATGACATTCCACGCGGCCGCGGTGCGTCCCCAGCCGTGATTGTTGGAGCCGGCGAGGAGAACAAGGCCGCTTCGCTCCGCGGCCTGGAGAATCGCTGGGCGGTCCCGGTCGAGCTGATTGAGTCCGCGCGGCGCCGCATCCACCAGTTCCATGCCTTGCACACCCCGCCGGGCGCTTTGCGCCGGCTGTCCGTCCGGCAGGGTGAGAATGGTGACGGGCGCGATCGAGGGCCCCGGGGCCTCCTCCCACCCATCGAGTTCCGGCTCCGCCGCATCGCCACAGTCCGGCGCGGCGCCCCGTACCCCCGCGCCGAGCAGGAGCAGGTGGGAGCCGTGGCAGGCACGTTCCGCGCCATACAGCACGACCGGGCGGCCGGCCGGCGCCGCCAGCCGCGGTGGCAGATGCCGGTCCGCGTTAGGCACCACGTGGTCGGTAACGAACGCCACGTCGAACCCCGCGTCACGGTGCCAGTCACGATTTCGCGCCAGCGTGAAATCTCGCCGCACGTCGTGCGACGCGTTGGTGTGGCTGTGAAAATCCACCACCACCTGCTCGGCCGAGTCCACCGCCAGCGACGCCATCGGGCGCGGTGCGCGGGTCACGCCCGCATAGAGCGCGAATACCAGCGCCGCCAGTGCCGCCCCTCCACCCAGCTCGGCCCACACCGACGGCCGAGGATCCCGGCGTCGCCGCCACCAGCGCACCCCGACATACGCAACCAGAATCGTCACGCCTAACGCGACATGCTGCCGGACCGAGAGCAGGGATATCTCGTCGAACAGGTCCGACAGGGGCGCGAGCAGCAGATAGCCGGCGGGAAGGTGGAGCGACGCCGCGACCGGCGCCCCCGTAACGGCATTGCGCAGCGGCGAAACGGCGAACAGGGCGGGCACGCCGACCAGGCCGGACGCCGCGAGCAGGTAGCCGACGCCACGTCCGCGCCGGGGCGGCGTCACCGGCGCGGTGCCGAAAGGGCGAGCACGAAGTCGCCCGCGCTGTCCGGCGTGAGTGCGGGGGTCATGCGGCCGCCGATCCGGTCCAGCACCGTCGCGCCGCCGACCCGGATCCGCAGTCGCCGCATGGCGTTCGGCACCGTGACCAGGTACGAGGCGACCAGGCCGCGGTTGCGCACCGTCAGCCCGCGCGGCTGCACCGCGTACTGCGGATCGCCGTCCTCCGCCTGCACCGAGAGATCCGGCTGCGGGCCGAACCGCAGCCGGATCGCGCCGGCGGCCTGCGACGATTCGAACTCGAGCGCGAAATCCGCCCCCGGCACAACGCTGATCGCGGACGCGTGCGCCCGTAGCGCAGGTTGCGGTACCGGCGCCGGCGCGGCGGCGCGAGGCGCCTGCTCGCCCCTGATGGCTCCGCGGATCCACCGGGTGACGGGCGATCCCGGCATGGCCAGTGCCGCGGTGGCTCCCGCCACGGTGACGAGCGCGGCGATCGCGAGGCGCGGGCCACGGCGCCGGCGTGTCGCGGCGCGCCGCATGACCGCGTCGGCGCTGATGTCCGGACGGTGGTGATCGAGCCGTCGCAGGGCGTCGTCCACCGCTCGCTCGAGGTACTCGTCAGGCATGGGCATCGGTGTCCGCTCCGAGCGCCTGGACGAACTGGACCTTTGCACGGCGCAGCAACGTTCCCACGCTCGATTCCCGCAGGTGCATGATCCGACCGATCTCGCGGTAGCTGTAGCCCTCGCTACGCAGCACCAGCATCTCCCGGTCACGAGGGGGCAAGGAGGCCAGGGCCGCGCGAACCGCTCCGCCCTGCTCCTCGATGTCGACCGCCCGGTCGGCGGGGGCAGGTGGATCGGGTGGCGCCACCACCAAACGCAGCGTGAGCAGGATCGCGCGGCGGCGCTCGAGGCGCCGTGCGGTGCGCAGGCGATTGCGCGCCACGGTCACCAGCCACGCCCGCAGGTCGTCGGGCATGCGCCCGCGCTGGAACAGGCGGACCAGCGACTCCTGCGCGATGTCGGCGGCCAGAGCCGGGTCGCCGCTCAGGCGATCGAGATACCGGAAGAGCGATGCATGGAGTTCGTCGAACCGCTCGCGGAAGACCGCCTCAAAGGCGTTGGACTCCTTTGTCCTGGAGGAGTCCAACCCCTTTGAGGCGGTCCGAGCGCCGATGCCCACGCCTTCAAGAGGAATTGCGCCGACAGTGGTCACGCCAATGGAGCGCGCGAACCCCCGACCTTGTGACAGCACCCCGCCGGTGGACACCGGCGACACGAACAGGCCAGTCGGGGTTCACCAGATCCACTCGAGACCGGCCGCGAGCAGCGACGGCGGCCGCCCGGCCAGGCCCACCAGTGGGTCGGTCGCTCCCGCTGCCGACGTGTACGCCCACACGTTGTGTCGCCCCAGGAGGTTCGCGTACGACGCGTATGCCGTGAGCTGCCTCTCCCGCGTCCCCATCCGGAACGACCACGTGTGACGGATCCCGGCGTCGAGGCGGACGAACGCGGGTACCGCCGTCCCATCCAGCGGTCCGACGGTTCGCTGCGGCGAACCGGCAGCCTCGCAGCCGATGCCGAGCGGGTCGCACGACTCCCAGTCGAAGGGTCCGCGCACGATCGACGTGGTCGTCCGGCTGCGCGCCACTGCCGCAAGACGCACCAGCGTGTTCGGCGTCGCATTCAGGGCCAGCGACGTGACCAGCGCATGCCGGGGGTCGAACCCCACGTGGTACTCGTAGCGCGCGGCGCCACGGGAGGAGAATCCCAGCGTGTAGGTCGCGGCAAAGGCCGCGCGCGCGGTGCGGTGCTGGAACGACAGCGACATCCCGCCCGCCTCACCCGACCCGACATCGTATCGCTGGTCGGCGAACGGGAGCGCGGTGACCGGTTCCACCAGCACCAGCCCGTGCAGCCACCGCCAGTATCCGTCCAGCGTGACTTCCGTCCGCGAGCCCGGTCGTGACGTCAGCTCGACGACCACCTGATCGGCCCTGGCGCGCCGGCGGCCCTCTCCGCTGATCACCGGCAGGTCCGCCGCGAACAGCGCGCTGGCCAGCGACGCGGCGTTGCGCAGCGTCTGTACCGGCTGGTACGAGCGCGAGAAGCCGGCGCCCAGCGCCATCCCGTCGTGCAGCCGGTATCGCACCGCGAGCCGCGGCTCGAGGTCGGCGGCGCCCAGCGTGCCTAACGCGGCACGAAAGCCGGTGCTGACCGCCAGGCGACCGGTGTCAAACCGGTGCTCGACAAAGCCGGCGACCCGCCCCAGCGCCGAGTCGGACACGAGGGCCGCGGCGCCCGCGCTCCCGGGATCACGCACACCGTATCGGACCCGATCGCGCTCGGCATCCACGCCCGCCGCCAGGGACCCGAGCGGCAACGAGTGGCTCAGCCGGATCTTGAGACCGCTCCCGTACCGCGCACTCGACACGGCGAGGGGCCTCCCCGCGGCGTGCCAGTCGATCGTGGTCTGCAGGTCAGCGCGCCAGACCTGCAGGCTCGCCGCGCTCGACCCGGTCGGATGCCCGTCCCACCGCGCTGACCAGGTCGACCCGCGCCAGTCGAACCGGTGCGAGGCGAGGGAACCGGGCGCCGCGTCGGAGGAGCCCGCCGAAGTCTGCTCTCCACCAGCCGCGCTCGCGGCATCGGATGGATCCTCCGCCTGAAAACCCAGCGCGTTGTCGCTGCGCAGAAACAGGAACTCGACCCTGCCCTTCGTGTCGAGCGTGACCTTGCCGAGCAGGTCGCCGTTCGCGCCGATCACTTGTGCATCGGTCTGCGGCTTCGTGAACAGCGCGGTCGATTCATGTCTGACGCTGAGCAGGAATCCCAGTCGTCGGGTCAGCGGACCGTCGAGCGTCAGGTCGACGCTGGCCGGACTCAACCCCCCACGCGCGTTCACTCGCGCCGTCCCGGGGGTCAGGGTGCGCGCGGTAACGACACTCGACAGCGCGTCACCCCATGCTGCGCTGGGCACCCCCGCGTGCAGCGCGATCCCCGACAGCGCATCCGGATTCAGCGTTCCGACGGCCGTGCCGAAGTGATACGGAGCGAGCACTGGCGCATCGTCGAGGAGCACGAGGTTCTGGTCACTCTCGCCACCGTGCACGTGCAACCCGGCGGAACGCTCGAGGTCGAACACGACGCCCGGCGCGTCGGCGAGCGCCGCGAACGGATCGGGCTGGCCGAGCCAGCTCCCTTCGGAACGCGTCCGGCTCGCCGCCACAGAACTGATGCCGAGCTCGGCGAACGGCGAGTCACCCGATTGGCGCCGCGTACGGTCGAACGGATTCGCCACCACGCGCATCGGCGCCAGCGCGCGGGGGACCGGTTCGAGGTCGATGTCGACGCGCAGAGATTCATCGCTCGGCACAACCACCACCAGTCTGCGCGCGAGATATCCGGTGCGACTGACGAGCACGTCGTAGCGACCGGGTTCCAGATCGCGAATCTCGTACGCGCCGTCCGCGTCGCTCGAAGCACTCCGGCCGGCGGTGGGAATCTCCACGACCGCATCACGAAGCGGCCGTCCATCTGCGCTCGATCGCACGGTGCCCACGAGCGCCGCGTGCGCGAACAGAACGAGGGCGGGAACGGCCTGCACCGCGGCCCACATGTCCGGAACCTACCGCTTCGGCCCGCGGCCCGGAACGGTCCACGATGCACTCCTGCGGGACCGTCCCAGGCGGTAGCGCGTCAAGAGCTCTGACCTTTGGCCTGTGACCTTTGGCCTGCGACCTCTGGCCCATGCCCTTGGCCCATCGCCGCTGGCCTCGAACGTTGGCCCGTGTTTCTCAGTGCACGATCCTGATGAACCACGCTGCGACCATGGGGCCGCGCGGGCCGCGGCCGCCGCGGCCGCTGGGCGCCGGCGCTCCCGGAGCGGGCGGCGGCGGCGGGCCGTACTCCGGCTGGAACAGATACGCGGCGTGCGTCACCGGATCGACCGTGATGGTCTTGGCCCCGGGAAAGGTCTCGACGGTGGCAACGACCGTGTATTTGTCGGGGGAGTCCTGGTGCACGACCGTGACATTTCCGCTGCGCCCCGCGGGAATGTAGATCAGCTTCTGCCCGGGATCCCAGCCTAACGCGTCGACGCCATTGCCGTTGGCGATCGTGGCCACGATGTGGCCGTCGGTCGGGTCCACGACCACCGAGTTGTTGCTGCATCCCGAGAAGATCCGGTTCGAGGCGCGATCGTAGGCGATCCCGGTGGGCCCCTCGCACGGCGCCAGCGGCCACGAAGCGATCGCCTTCATCGTCTTCTCGTCGATCACCTGCATGGTGCTCGTTCCCTCGTTGTTGACGAAGAGCTTCCCCTTCCCGTCGCTGGCCGCGCCTTCCGGTCCGTTGTCTTCCAGTTCGACGGTGCCCACAACGTCCCCGGTCCTGGCGTCGATCGCCACCACCGTCCCGATCGGGCGACTGTGATTCGTCAGAATAATCCGATCGGAGTAGTCGTCGTACATGATGCCGTCGAGACCGCCCTCCTTGACCTTGATCTTCCTGATGACCGCCAGCGTCTTCAGATCGAACATCGTCACCGTGGAATCGCCGGCGTTGGTGGTGAAGCCGTGGTTGTCCTTCAGCGCAAGCCCGATCCCGTGCATGCGCGGCGTGTCGGGAATGTCACCGAGCACCTTGCCGGTATTGCCGTCGACGACCATGACGTGGGTGCCGCGCGAGACGAACACCCTGCCGGTCCCGGGCTCGACGTTCACGTAGTCCGTCCCGCCTTCGCCGCCGATGTTCCACTTGTCGACCTTGAAGGTCTGGGCGCTGCCGGCGCGGGGCGCGGCCAGGGAGATGGCGAAGGCCGTGGCGGCCAGAATGCACTTGGTCATGGCATTCCTCGAGGGTGGGCGGAATCCGCTGTCGCGAGCGGGCAATCAGTTTGGGGTCACGCACCTGTCGCGGCGGTTACAACGCGACCCATACCCGATGACGCTACTCGACATGACCCGGGGAGGGAAGGCGTGGGCGCCGCTCAGGAGATCCCTGAGGGGAAGTCGTCGGAACCCCCATGGTCGGGGCCGGATCGGGGGGTACCGTTCGAACAGGTGGGCGCGCCGTCGGGGTAGTCACGAATGTGCCACGACGATTCGACCACCGCGCACCAGTCAGTATTGGCTTGATTTGGACGATTCACGGCGGCGGACTTTGCGCCGTGAACAGACCGGTATGACGCGGCCGGCGTCCGGGATTCTCCATCGGGAGGACCGACTTATGCCAGACATTTCACGCACCCCGATCGACGCACAGGCGGATACGCCACGGCCGAAGCGGAAGTCATCACGGTTCAAGCTGTTCGGAGCAGAGTGCTACTGCGGTCTTGGTCCTGAGTGCGCCATGTTTCGCATCATGACGCCGGCTCAGCGCACCGAATGTTCCGCCGATATGCGGCGCACGATGCAGTCGTACTTCAAGAACGGGCTGGGTTGGTAGTTATTCCGCCCGCATCGCGCTGATCGGATCCACGCGTGCCGCGCGCGACGCGGGCACGGCGCACGCCGCCAGCGCGACCGCGGCCAGGATGGCGGCGACACCGACGTAGGTCGTCGGGTCCAACGGTGAGGTGCCGAACAGCATCGAGGCGATGGCGCGGGTGGCCACGACCGCGCCCGCCCCCCCCGCGGCGACGCCCAATGCGGTGAGCGTCATCCCCTCCCGCACCACCAGGCCGAGGATCCTGCCTCGTGTCGCGCCTAACGCCGAGCGGACGCCGATCTCGCGCGTTCGCTCGGCCACGCTGCCCGCCAGCACGCCGTGGATGCCGGCCGCGGCGAGCACCAGCGCCGCCAGCGCGAACGCCTCGAACAGCATCAGCGCGAACCGCCGCTGGGCCGTGGATGTCGCGACCAGTTCCTCCATCGTCGCCACGCGCACGATCGGCTGATTCCGGTCCACCGACCAGATGGCTCGCCGGATGGCCGGAGCCAGCGCGCCCGGATCGGCGGGGGAGCGCACCACCAGCGACATGGCGTTGTCCGCGAACCACGACTGGGTGGCGGGGATGTAGACGGCCTCTGACGCGCTCAACGCCAGTGACACCTGCTTCACATCCGAGACCACGCCGACGATCGTGTACGGATCACCGAGCATGGGCCCGAGCCGCAGCCGCTGCCCGATCGCATCCATCCCCGCAAAGCGGCGCCTGGCGAGGGCCTCGCTGATCAGGGCGACGCGCGGCGCAGCGGCGCCATCTTCCTCGACTATCGACCGGCCGCGCCGCAGCGGAATGCGCATCGTTTCGATGTACCCGGGGCTCACCGAATAGCGGAACACGCTGTAGCTGGCCGCCGCTCGGGTCGGACTCGCCTCGAAGTGTGCGCCGTACTCGTCCATCTCGCCGCTCAGGGCCAGTTGGCTCGTGAGCGCCGCGGACGCGACACCGGGCACGCGCCGCACCTGCTCCAGCGCCTGCGCAAAGAAGCGGTACGTCGTCGTGTCGGCGTCGAACCGGTGTCCCGATGTCTGTATCTGCATGGTGACCAGGTGCGACGAGTCGAAACCCGGCGCCACCGCGAACAGACGCTCGATGCTCCGCAGCAGCAACCCCGCGCTCACCAGCAGCGCGAACGCGAGAGCGACTTCGGCCGTCACCAGCACGCTCCGTATGCGCCGATGTCCACCGGCAGCCCGCGGCGAGTTGGCCTCCAGGTCTCGGTGCGGATCGCTCCGGGCCGCCTGCAGCGCGGGAATCGCGCCGACCGTGAGGCCGATCAGGCTCGTGATCGCGAGCGCGAAGACCGCTACCGGAACGCTTACGCCGATGGCGTCCACCCGCGGCAACCCCGGTGGGCTCAGCCTGACCAGTGCACGGACGCCGATGAGCGCCACCGCCAGGCCGCCTGCGCCGCCCAGGGCCGCGAGCATCAGGCTCTCGACCAGCATCTGCCTGACGAGTCTGCCGCTGGTGGCACCGAGGGCGGCGCGGACCGCGAATTCCCCGCGCCGGTGCGCGCCGCGGGCGAGCAGGAGGTTCGTCACGTTCACGCACGCCATCACCAGCACGAGTGCGACCGCGCCGGCGATCACGTACAGCGATGATCGTACCCCTCGTGTGATGTCGTCGTGCAACGAGACCACCGCCAAACCGCCAGGGAAGAACCCGTCCGCTCCCGCCGCCAATCGCTTCAGCTCCGGTGCAATTCCGTCGAGGTCGCTCCGGGCCTGCGCGATCGAGACGCCCGAACGCAGGCGACCGACCAGTTGCAGGTGATGTCCCCACGCTCGCCCATCGGTCAGTTCGTACTGCAACAGGGTCCACGCCTCGGCCGACGGGGCGAGTACGTTTTCGAACCCCCTGGGCATCACGCCGATTACCACGAACGGATCGTCGTCGAGCGAGATGGATCGGCCAATGATCGCGCGGTCGCCACCGAACCGCCGGCGCCACAGCGCGTCACTCAGGATCACCGTGCGCGCGCCGCCGCCGTGGTCGTCGGCCGCCTGGAAGTCCTGGCCCAGGGCCGGTGGCACACCCAGAACACGAAAGTAGCTCGCGCTCACCCGCTGCCCGTCGAGACGCTCGGGTTCGGACCGTCCCGTCAACGTGGGCTGCCAGGCCTTCAGGGCCGCGACCGCGTCGAACGAGCGGGCACGCTCCACCAGGGCGCGATAGGTGCCGAACGTCCCGTTCACGCGCGACCCGTTGGGCGCCGCCTCCCAGATCATGGTGATGCGGTCCGACGCCGGATACGGCAGTGGTTGAAGCAGAATCGGATTCGCCGCCCCGAAGATCACCGTGGTCGCGCCGACTCCGATCGCGAGCGTGAGGACAACACTCGCCGTGAATCCCGGCGCGGCGAACAGCCGCCGCGTCGCATGGCGCAAATCGGCCAGCAGCGTCTCCACGGCGCTTTCCCACCCGGACGCCCGCACCTGTTCGCTGATCAGCGCCGGGCTTCCGCATTCCAGTCGGGCGGCCCGGCGCGCGTCGGCCACGCTCAGTCCGCGCGCCTGGTGTGCGTCCGTGGCTTCCTCGAAGTAGTGCGCCACTTCATCGGCGACCTCGCGGTCGACCTCGGGCCGCAGGAAGAGCGCGCGCAATCCGCGCACGAATGCCCGGCCGACCGGCACGTCCTACCCCTCGGCCTTGAGCAGACGGGCGACCGCCGAGATCCGGCGCGACCAATCGGCTGTCTCGAACGCCAGTTGCTTCCGTCCTGTGGGCGTGAGGCGGTAGAACCGTGCACGCCGGGCGTTCTCAGTACGTCGCCACTCGGCGTCGAGCCACCCGGCGCGTTCCAGGCGCTGGAGTGCGGTAAGCAGCGAACCCGGATTGACCTTGAACACGCCGCGCGAGATCTGCTCGATGCGGCGGGCGATCCCGAACCCGTGCATCGGCTGCAAGCTCAGGGTCTTGAGGATCAGCATGTCCAGCGTGCCCTGAATGACGTCGGTGGTCGGCTCCATGGCGCGGATGGTACCTGCCGACATCTTGATTGGCAAGATATGATAGGCAACAGCAGGCACCGATCCGCTCTCAGTGGTCAGGGCCCGGTGCTCCAGACACTTCGCAGGACTCAGGTGCGACCTGTCAGCTGATGGCCGATAGCTGATCGCCGATAGCTGACTGCCGATAGCTGATTGCTCGTCGCCGATAGCCGATAACGGATAGCTGTTCGGCGTCACTCCACCCGCAGCGACTCCATCGGATCCACGTGGGCCGCGCGGCGCGCGGGAAGCCAACTGGCGAGGAACGCCGTCCCGGCCAGCAGCGCGCACACACCCGTGAAGGTGAGCACGTCGAACGGGCGAATTCCGTACAGGAAGCCCGCCACGAGACGGGCGATCCCGAGTGCGAGCGCAACGCCCGCCACCGACCCGATGGCCGCCAGCCCGAGCGCGTGACGCTGCGCCAGACCGACCACGTCCCGGCCACGCGCGCCAAGCGCCAGCCGGATCCCGAATTCGCGCGTCCGCTGCGCGACGTGGTACGCCACCATCCCGTAGACTCCCAGGGCGGCGAGGCCGAGCCCGGCCAATCCCAGCGCGCCGACGAACCACGCCGCGATCCGCTGCGGAAGGACGTACACGTCGAGCTGCTCGGTGAGCGGCATCGCCTGCTGGACGGCGATGTTGGGATCGAGCTCCCGGACCACGGCGCGCAGGGCGCCGAGCGCCGCGTCGGAAGCACCGCTCGCCCGCGCGTACACGAGCAGCGCCGATGAGTAGCGCTGCCCCAGCGGCAGGTAGGCGTAGGGCACCGCGGATTCGGCCAGGCTTTGCACCTTCGCGGTGCGAACCAGACCGACGACCTCCCTGGGCCGCGGGAAATTCGGGTTGCCGCCCGTTTCCACGTCGATCGACCTGCCGAGCGGCGACTCGTTAGGCCAGAAGGCAGTCGCCAGGGCCTGGTTGACGATCAGCGACGGCGCCGCGCCGGCCACGTCCGCCGCCGAGAACCATCGACCGGTGAGCACGGGAATGCGCAGGGTCGCGAAGTAGCCCGAGTCGGCCACCCCGTAGCGCACGCCCACCCGATGCCCGTTCGGCCACGCCTCCCCCGGCAGGAGGACTCCGCTGCCATTCAGCCCGGCGCTGAGGGGTGTCCAGATCCCGAGCCCCACCGACCGCACTTCGGGCCGCGCACGCAGGCGCGTCTCGAGCGCGGAGTAGAACGCGCGGCCGCGGGACCCCGTGTACCCGTGGGGCGCCAGGTCGACCCGACCAACCACCACGTTCGTCGGGTCGAATCCCGGATCGGTCGCCAGCGCCCGCTGGAGGGCGCGCATGAACAGTCCCGCAGTTGCCAGGAGCGCCAGCGACATCGAGAACTGCGTCACCACCAGCAGGGTGCGCAGGCGCCCCGGGCGCCCCGCCTGTTCAGCGCCTCCCCGGAGAGCACTGATCACGTCGAACCGCGTCGCCTGCAATGCAGGTGCGAAGCCGGCAAAGAGGCCGGTGGCGACCGAGGCAAGGACCGCGATGCCCAGCACCACCCGGTCCATCGGCAGCTCGAGCCCCAGGCGCGCGGACACTGGAGCCTGCACAGCCGGAACGAGTCTGACGAGCGCGCGCGCCATCAGGACGCCGCCGGCCGCGCCTGCCAGGCACAGGACCAGACTGTCGATCATCAGCTGCCTGACGATACGACCACGCCCGGCTCCGATGGCGAGCCGGATTGCCACCTCGCGCCGCCGCGCGGTGGCGCGAGCGAGCAGCATGCCGGCGACGTTCGTCGCCACGATCGCGAGTACCAGGGCCGCGACGCTTGCGAGCATGGCGGTGAAGCCCGCCGCCTCGGCCTTGCCCATGCGCGGCAGCGCCGCCACGGGGTCGAGACGAACTCTCCAGGTGGGTGCCGTCGAGTAGCTCCGCCCGGGATACGGATCCGACGCCACGACGCCGAGCATCGTCTGCGCCTGCGACACCGTCAGGCCATCCCGCAGGCGACCGAAGACCGTCATGTTCACGCCATCGTGTCGCGCGCGAAGCGCCGAGTCGGTCACGGCCGGGGGCGGGCCGTCATAGGCGGTCGACGAGATCCAGATCTCGCCGATGATCCCGATGAACAGCCCACGAAAGCCCTTCGGCGCGATGCCCGTCACGGTGAGCGGCCGGCTGTCGACATGGATGGTGCGGCCAATAATCGCCGAATCGCCGCCGAACGCAGCCTGCCAGAGATCGTAGGCCAGCACCGCCTCGGGCTGTCCAAGGTCGGGCCGCGCCTGGCTGAACGAGAGAAATCTGCCCAGGGCCGGCCGGATACCGAGCACCGCGAAGTAGTTGGGCGTGACGATCACGCCGCTCAGCGGCCGTACATCGTTCCCGACCCGGAGCGACACGCCGTTGTACGCGTATCCGGCCACGTCGTCGAAGACGTTCCGCGATGCATTCCGAAGGGTGGCGACGTAGCCGTCCGGATAGGTCGCGAGTCCCATCGACGTGCTGGGCGTCCCCGCGGTTCCCTCCACCTGCCACACGTTGTACAGCCGGTCGGCGCGGGTCACCGGCATCACCGGAAAGACCAGCGCCCGCACCGCGCTCACCACGACGGTCGTGGCGGCGATTCCGATCGACAGTGTCAACACCGCGGTGCCGGCAAAAAGCGGACTGCGAGCCAGGCCGCGCAGCGCGTACCGCACGTCGCGCCATGCATCCTGCAGCCGGGGCGCTCCGCGCACCGCCCGGTGTGCCTCGCGCGCCTGCTGGACGCCGCCGAACGCCGCCAGGGCGTGGCGCCGGGCCTCGTCCGGATCGAATCCCGCAACGATGTACTTGTCCGCCTCGCGCTCGATGTGGAACGCGATCTCGTCGTCGAGGTCGCGGTCGGCGGCCTGTCCCCTCAGGAGGGAGCGCACCCGTGCCTGCAGGCGGCGCCACACTGCCCTCACTCCTCCCGCAGCGTCGCCGCCGGCGCCAGCCGCGACGCCTGGGCCGCGGGAAGCCACGTCGCCGCCACGACCGTCAGCGCCAGGACCACCGGCACGGTGATGAACGTGAGCGGATCGGCCGGCGTGACACCGAACAGCAGGCTGCGCATCACCCTGGCCGACAACCAGGCTACCAGCGTGCCGGCGCCCACACCGTACGCCAGCAGCGTCAGTCCGTGCCGCACCACCAGCCAGCGCACGTGCCCCGCATCAGCGCCTAACGCGATCCGGATGCCGATCTCGCGCGTACGGCGCCGCGCCAGCTGGGCGACGACCCCGTACACCCCGATCACCGCCAGCACCATCCCGACGCCGGCGAACCCCAGCAGCAGCGTGGTCAGGAATCGCTCGCGGCCCATCGACTCCGCGCGGACCGCGGTCATGGTCCGCATCGACTCGACCGGGAGGTCCGGATCCTGCTCGGCAATCAACCGCCGCATCGCCGGCTCGATGGCCGTGGGATCGGTGGTGGTGCGCACCAGAATCGACATCCTCGCTCGCGGCTCCTGGACCATCGGCGTGAAGATCTCGATCCGCGCGTCGCTCCCGAGGCCGCCCTGGTGCTCGCTGCCCACCACGCCCACGATCGTCCGCCACACCGACGTGGAATCGGGCACCCGGTCGAACACCAGCTGCTGGCCGATCGGATCCTGTCCATGGAAGAACTTCCGGGCGAGCACGTCGTTGATGATCGCCACCCGGGGCTGCCGCCGCTGGTCGTCATCCGGCGTGAACGTGCGCCCTTCGATGACCGGCACGCGCATGACACGGAAGTAGTCTCCGACCGTTTCGCGATGCACCACCTCGGTACCGAAATCGTCCGGCGGATGACCCAGGATGTGGAAGTCGCTCGACCACGCCGGGGCCGTCAGCGGCAGGGCCGTAATCGCGGCCGCGTCCTGCGCGCCGGGAAGGCCCCGGGCATCGTGGAGGATCCCGTCAAAGGCGCGCACCAACTGGGCCACCGAGTCGTACCGTGAACCGGACAGCGTAATCGTGGTGGCGAGCACGTTGCGCGGCTCGAATCCGGGATTCACCTGCTGCAGCCGCAGCAGACTGCGCGTCAGCAGACCGGCCCCTATCGTCAGCGTGAGTGCCAGACACACCTCGACCACCACCAGGGTCTCGGTCAGGCGTCTGGCGCGGCGGCCCCCGGTGTCGGAGCGGCCGCCTTCCTTGAGCGCTTCGGCGGGCAGTCGACGGCGGGTCCACAGCGCGGGGGCGATGCCGAACACCAGACCGCAGGCGGTGGTGATCGCGAACACGTACCCGAGCACGCGGGCGTCCGCGCCGATCCGCGACACCGGGAGCAAGCCGTCAGGCAGCAGGGCCACCAGCGCCCGCGTGCCGGCCAAGCCGAGCAGAATCCCGGCCACGCCTCCCAGCATCGACACCACCAGCGACTCGGTGAGCGCCTGCCTGACGAGTCGCGACGGCCTCGCGCCCAGGGCGAGCCGCAGCGCGGCCTCCCGCCTTCGTTCGGTGGCCTTCACCAGCAGCAGGTTGCCCACATTGGCGCAGGCGATCAGGAGAAGCAGCGTGACCGCGCCGAGGAGCACCACCAACGCGAGCTTCGTGTCTCCAACGAGAAACGCGTGCAGCGGCGTCATCCCCGCGCCCATCAGACGATTGGTCTCAGGATACTGCTGCTGCAGACGCCGCACGACCGTCTGCAGTTGTGCACCCGCTTCGGCTTCCGTGGCGCCGGTACGGAGCCGCGCCACCGCACGGATCCAGTGCGCGCGCCGGAAGAACACCTGCGCGCGATTTGCGGGCAGCCATTCCATCGGCTGCCAGAACAGGACCTTCTCGTTTGGAAACACGAAGGACCGGGGCATCACACCCACAATCCGGGTGAGACGGCCGTCGAGCATGACGGAGCGGCCGACCACGGCGCTGTCGCCCCGGAAGCGCTCCTGCCAGAGGCGATGGCTGAGCACCATCACCGGGGTCCCGTTCGTCCAGGTCTCATCGTCGCGGAATCCCCGGCCGAGCAGCGGTCGTACGCCGAGCACGGAAAAGAAATTGCCGGTGACCGCGTTGCCCTGCAGAATCACCGGCTCGCCCTCGCCGGTGAGCGTCCCGTGGTCGAATTCCGAGTAGCCGGCGACGCCGGAAAATGCCGCGACCTGCTCGCTCCAATCCAGCATGTTGGCCGGCGCCACCTGGGCCAGGCGCCACCCTCGCTCCGGATTGGACTCCCACAGCATGTACAGGCGATTGGCCGCGGGGAATGGCAGCGGCTGGATGATCACGGCGTTCACCGCGGAGAAGATGGCCGTGTTGGCGCCTATGGCGATGCCAATGGTGAGGATCGCGGCGACGCTGAGCGCCGGGGACCGGCGAATGACGCGAAACGCGAAGCGGACGTCGCCTCGCAGCGCGTCGATCCCCGATGCACCCCGCACGTCGCGATGCGCTTCACGCGTCTGCGTCACGCCGCCGAACAACGCCAGCGCCTTGCGGCGCGCTTCGGCCTCGGCCAGCCCCGTGCGGCGGAGTTTCGCGACCTCCTGTTCGAGGTGAAACGCGATTTCGTCGTCCAGTTCGTGGTCGGCGCGGCGCCGTCGCACCAGGGCGCGCAGCCGGACAATCAGACCCCTGAGCAATCCCATGCGCCGCCTCCACGCTCGCAGATCGTCACCGCACCAGCGCCGTCAGCCAAGATCCAGAATCAGGTCCACCGCCTTCACGTACCGGCGCCAGCTGGCGGTCTCGGCGCCCAGCGCGCGCCGTCCGGTCGTCGTCAGGCGGTAGTATTTGGCGCGCCGGTTGTTGTCACTGGTGCGCCACTCGCTGTCGATCCAGCCGCGTTGCTCGAGCCGCTGGAGCGCGGGATAGAGCGAGCCCTGATTCACGTCGAGCACGCCGCGCGATACCTGCTGAATCCGTTCCCCGATTCCCCAGCCGTGCATCGGCTCCAGGGTCAGCGTCTTCAGAATGAGCAGGTCGAGCGTGCCGCGGAGGACGTCGCTGGAGTCGGATGCCATCGGAAGGATGGGGAGCAGACTACTGTCGGATTTCGACAGGAAGATCGCAGGGCTTCTGTCGGAAGTCAAGAGGAGCGACCGCGGTGACCGTCCCACCGAGGCAGAGTGACGGCGCGAAGGAGTGAGGCCGGGCGCGGATGGCCCGGGCCCGGCCTCTTCGATCCGCGTTCACGCCTGCTCGCTCGTCTCCTCTGATGTCTCGTCGGGAGCGAGCCGAACGGCTGCGGCGGCCCTGGCCCGCAGGCCGTCGAGTTTCGCGCCGAGCCGCTGCAGCGACCGGACGCCGGCGAGGATCTCTTTGCGCGCAGCTGCGGCTTGCTTCACGTACAGCGGACCCCAGGGGTCGACCGGAACCGGCCCGCGCGGACCGAGGGCCCAGAGTGGTCCGTCCGCGAGACTTCCGATCAGCCAGGCGACGGCAACATCGTCGAAGACCGGCCACGGGAACCAGAACGGGGCAACGGTGAGAGGACAGCAGGGGGACGAGATGCCATTCGCCACCACGCAGATCTCCGACGCGCCGAGCTCGATGTCCCACGGCACGTGGAAGTTCGTCGACGTCGGAGCCGATCCGGTAGCGACGCCCATCGTGGAGTGCTCGAAAGTGCGGCAGTATCGCACGTGACCGCTCGCCTTGTTGCGGATGCGCACGAGCGGATAGTTGGTCGACGCCGCCGCGTCGTCGCCGTAGCCGACGGCCTGTGACATGCCGTTGAAGCGGTGCCCCTCGATGGTGTAGGACCGCAGCGGCCTGACCACGGTGGGATACGTGGTGATCGTCGGTCGCCAGCAGGAATCGGGACACCCGAAGTACGAGTAGGCGTAGACTTCGCCCGTCTGCGCCGCGAACAGAATCTGCCCGGTGGGAAGGAGGAGCATGCGCCCGATGTACGGCACGCCCGTGCTGTTCACCGGATCGCTGACGCGGTTGAGCGAGGCGCCGTTGTACTCGAAGAAATACGTCGGACTCAGCCAGTGGGAACCGTCCACCGGACCTGCGGCGATCAGGATCTTGCCGTTGGTCATGAGGCACGCCGGCGCATCCTTGCAGCCCACCGTCTGCCCCAGCGGGTCGTTCGGGAAATCGGGGCCCTGCGTCCACGATCCCGGATCGCTGGCTACAGCCGGCGCCGCGTAGAGCGCGGTGTGACCGTTCGCGCCCGCAAAGAAGGCCCGGCCATCGTTGCGCAGCACGCCGGCTCCGATCTCGCTCGACGAGATCTCGATGATCCCCACCGGGAGCGTCCCGCCACCAACCCAGGTGTTCGACGCGGCCACGTACTTGTCGGCGCGCTTCGAGCTGTTGCAGCGCACCGTGACCACCGTCTCGTCCGGCAGGAGTACCCAGCTCTCCTCGGATGAGGCGGCGCCCTTGGTTGGTCCGGCGGTCCAGGTTTCGGTCACCGGGTCGAAGATGATCGTCCGCGTCCCGTAGATATCGCCCAGGAGCACGCGTCCGTCGGGGAGCACGGCGCACGGCGCGTCTCCAACGCTCGACCAGCCGGTCGGCGGCGTCAGCTGCGTCCAGACGTCGGTGACCGGATCGTAGATCTCGGTGACATTCGTCTCGCCGCCCGCATCGCTGTACTCACCGCCGCTCACGAACACACGGCCATCCTTCAGGACCGCGGACGCGTAGTAGCGCCGTGTGTTGTGCATTGGGGCCAGATCGGTCCAGGTGCCGTTGATGTAACTCCCGTTGGCGTCGGGGGTGAGCTTCTTCCAGCGCAGCCCGCCCTGCTCCTGACACATGACGGTGCCGTCCGTGAGCAGGAGCATGGTGCTGGCACTGAACCCCGGGTTGTTGGCCACCTTGCTCCATGATCCGGGGAGCCAGGAAAGCAGCAGGCAGATGATCCGCGTCCAGTCGATCGGCGTCTTGTAGCGACGCAGTACCTCGTCGACAGCACCCACCACCGCGGTGCGATCGAGTTCGGGAAAGGCTTTGGCGATGATCGGCGGCAGCAATTTCTGGTACTCCGCAATTCTGCGCGGATCGAACCGCGGGCCGAGGGAGTCGGCGAGCTGTGCCGCGACTGCCTCCCAGTCGCGCGCGTGGATGTCCGCGGTCAGATCCGCGGCTCGCTTGCGGAGCGCGTCAGCGCGCTCGCGTGCGCCGCTCGCGACAGCCAATCGGCTGTTCCGGGTCGAGCGGCGATTCCGGGTCTTCTTTTTCGGCGGCATACGACTCCTCCCTGGCGGCGTGGTGGTTCACGTGCCCAGGATGCCACCCGCGGGCGCACCGCACCGACACGCTACGTAACCTCCCGATACATGGCGTAACATTCGTGTTCGCGAACACCGCGCGTCTTGCTGGCGTAGTCATCCGTGGCCATCGTGCGGGCGGCACTCGTTATGGCGGCGTGGTCATCGGTGCGCATCCGGTGGATGGCCCCGCTTTCCTGGCGTAGTCATCGGCACGCATCCTGGGTGGTCATCGTGATTCACAGCGCAGGCGTCGGTACCTTCCTCCCATGTGGGCTTCGCCGCGGTGCGCAGCATGACATGTGCAACGCCCCGCCAGGGGATTCGCCCTTGACCAAACCGCTGAGGCCGTCGCAGTGTGCTTCGTGATCCGGCTCCTCGCCCGACCCCTTGCAGTTCTTGCCGTTGTTGTGCTCTCGGACACCCCGCCCGCACTTGCACAGACGGCGGCGTCGCCGGCGCAGTTCGTCAGCGTCTCCGGTACCGTGTACGACAGCCTGATCGCGCACGGACCGCTACGCGACGCCGAGATCGTGGTCATGGGATCGGGCTCGAGCGACCGGACCGATGGCCGCGGTCGCTTTCACCTCGACAGCGTGCCGATCGGGCATCAGGTCCTCGCGATCTTCCATCCCTCGTTCGACTCGCTCGGCATCGGCGCGCCACTGCGCGAGATCGACGTACCGGCCCACGGGATCGCCAGGCTGCAGCTGGATACGCCTTCGCGCACAACGATCTTCCATGTGCAGTGTGGCTCTGCCGATGCGCCCGAGGTCGGGCTCCTGGCGGGAAGGGTTGGGGACGTGGATACCGGCGAGCCGCTGGCCGGGGCCGTTGTTGACGCCCGATGGAATGAGTGGCTGCTGGGAAAGGACGGTCTCACCGCCGACCCCAAGCGCGTGGCAGCCGTCACCGACTCGCTGGGTCGGTTCGGGATGTGCGGGGTTGCTACGGACATCGCGCTCGAGGTTCACGCCGGCAGCGGTGAGTACGCGGCCGGAACCATCGAGTACCACATGCGCGATGAACCGTTTGCCGTGCTGGCGCTCGAGATCAGCAAGCGCGACACCGCGGCACGTGCGGATGTGCGGGCGGCCGATTCGGTTGCAGTCGATTCGCTCCCGGCTCAGTCGGGTGGGAGCGCGCGACTGATCGCGCACGTGCTGGACATTGCGTCGCGACCGGCGGTGAGCGCCGAGGTGTCGGTGCTGGGCATCGCGCAATCGGCGCACACCGATGCCACGGGCGTGGCACGGCTGATCGGAATCCCCGCCGGATCGGTCACGCTGCAGATCCGGGCGGTGGGATTCGCTCCGGCGAGCCGGATCGTCGCGCTCCGGACCGACGCGGCACGCGACGTGGACGTCGTGCTCGACCGCAACGCGGTGGTTCTGGCCGCGACCAAGATCGTGGGGCGTGCGCCGAGTCGTGATCGCGTCGGGCTCAACGACCGGATGCGATCCGGCATGGGGCACTATCTGACGCGCGATCAGTTCATGAAGGACGCGCCCTTCGACCTCGGCGATGTGCTTCGCAAGGCACCGGGGCTCATGCCGGAATACATCCGCGGGAACAGAATCTACACCATGCGCGGCTCCACCTTGCTTGCGGTGCTTGGAGGATCCGGCGGCGATCGCTGCCGACCAACCTACTTCATCGACGGGATGCCACTGCTGTGGAACGACGACTCGTACTTCGGGTCGCCGGAACAGTACATCACTGCCGACGAGGTGGAGGCGGTGGAGATCTACTCGGGCCTGGGAACGATCCCGGCCCAGTACGACCGCCACAACGGGTGCGGTTCGATTCTGGTGTGGACGCGCACGCGACTGCGGCGATAGCGAGGCGGCAGGTGGCGGCGAGCGACTCGCTTCGTGCGGGCGCGGCAGCGTTCAATGGACCGGCCGCTGGCTGACTTCGTGGGGTTGTACTTCGTGGGAGCATCCTTTACCCGCCGTCAGTAACCCATCGTGACGAGCCGACGCGGAGGCCGGGCGGGCGTCTTGTAGGGTTCGATGGTTTACCCGTATCATCTGCTGCATGCCGCCGCTTCCGGTCCCCATCACCATGGGCAGCGAAGGTTTCGTGACGCGAGACGTCACGAGCCTTCAGGTCACGCACGCGTGGTTCCCGCCGGGCGCGTTCCTCGAAGCGCACGTGCACGAGCGCCCAACGGTCGCCGTGATGCTGGAGGGAGGTTTCGATCTCGTCTTCAGCAGTGCCGCGATCCGACGCCGCACGTTCGAATGCCGGCCCGGCACGATCATCACCGAGCCCGCGTGTGAAAAGCACGCCAACCGCTTTGCCGCCGCTGGAGCACGCGTGGTTGTCATCCAGCCCGATCTCCAGCGGGAAGCGTGGCCGACCCGATGCACGGCGCTCTTCGAACGCATCAGCCACTTTCGCGATGCGCCGGTCGCGGCGGCGGCGCGGCGACTGGCGCGTGAGCTCCTGTGGCCCGACGACCTGACTGCGCTGGCGGTCGAGGGTCTGGGCCTCGAGCTGGTGGCGGAAGCGGCCCGCCTGGAGGCCGCGCCGACCGCGGGGTGCGGCGCCGCGCCGGGGTGGCTCGACCGCGCTGTCGAGTATGCGCACGAGCATTACCGGCGTGGCATTCGGATCGCCGACCTCGCGTCGGCAGCCGGAGTGCACCCGGCGCATCTCGCGGCCGTCTTCCGTCGGGTTCATCGCGTCCCGGTGGCGACATACGTGAGGCGCCTGCGCGTCGACTGGGCCGCCGACCGACTGGTCGCGTCCGACGACTCGATCTCGCTGATCGCCGCCGAAGCGGGGTTTGCCGACCAGGCGCACCTCACCCGGGCGTTCAGGCGGATGACCGGCGCCACGCCGGCGGCGTACCGGCGCGCGCGTCGCCGCACCGCGACCGGTCCGGTCCACGACCGAGTGTCGCCTAACGACAAGGGACGCTGATCCGCGAGCGTCGGTTCGTCCCCGGGCCGCTCCGGCGGCAGGCCGACCAAGGCGAGGCTCGTTTCAGACAAGGCCATGAGTGGCGTACAAGACGGCCCGTCCCCGAGTGGGCATAGTGAGATGACTCCTGCCCTTTCGAGGCTCAGACATGCGAATCATCGGTTACTGCACCGCGTTCCTCTCTCTGTCGCTCGTGGCCGCCTGTGACCAGACGTCGCCCCCGCCGATGGCCCCATCGCTCCAGCTTTCGGGGAACGGCAACACCGCACTGGTGACCGGCGACTACGTCGCGAACATCGGAGCATCCACGCCCATCTACGGTGCGTACAACCTGAACGGCAGGACCGACAGGAACGGGGCGTCGTCGGGAGAGTTCACGTTCTTCGCCCCTACCAGCGCCGGGACGATCGACTTCGCCGGCCGGGTGACCTGTCTGTACGTCGACAACGCGCTCAAACGCGCGTGGATCGGGGCGGTCATCACTCGCAACTCGTCCACCCGGGCAGCGTACGACGGCACCCAGGAAATCCACCGAGTGGGGCATGACGTGTGGTTTCGCGTGGCAGACCGTTCGCCCGGTGGAAGCGGCGAGCCCGATCGCACGACGTTCCTCGGCTTCGAGGGGAGCGGCGGGATCGCGACGTCCGCCGACTATTGCGCGCTGCACCTCTGGGGGAACGACGGCGCGGGAATCACCTCAGGAAATCTGACGGTGCATTGAGCGCCGGAATCCGGGTGACGGCTCGCGCTCGATCAGCACGGGCCGGGCCGTCTCCACCTCGCACCGCCGCACACGGCAATCTCTGCGTGGGCCCTGGCGCTCGAGGCCGACTGCGCGCCGGGTACCGAACGCTTGCGCGCGGAACCGGCGCACGGTACAACCATGTCCTCCCAGCGGCGGGCCCGGTCGGTGTCGAAGGAGAGCCGCCGCGCCGAAGGATGGTTGCGTCATGCAGACTCTCGCGCGCGATTCCATGTCCCGCACGGCCAGGACGGCGTGGACCGTCGCCTATTGGATACTGACGGTCGTCTTTCTCGTCACCGCCTTCCTCGGTATTCAGCGAATTTCGGCCGGCTTTCTGACCAACCACGCCGCCGACCTCGCCTGCCCCGCGTGGTTGTACATCGGGCTCAGGGGCCTGACCGGGTCGCGAGGGCCGAGTACGCTCGGCCGCTTCTTTGCGACCACGCCGGAGCGGGCCGCGCTGCTTCTCTTCGGCGGCAGTACGCTCACCGAACTGAGTCAGATCTGGTGGCCGCATGGGCTGTTTCGCGGCACGTTCGATCCGTACGACATCCTGTCGTACGCGATCGGCGTCGGAGCCTGCTACGTCTTCGAGAAAGTCTCCGTTTCGCGAGCCAGCCAGGTGGGTTGACGGCTACCAGAGCGAGTTGATGATCCGGCCCACCGGCCCGTGAGATGGGGGTGATGCGGCTTCGGCGTACGGAGATGCCACTGGGGGCCTTGCCGACTTGACCTTCGGCGGTCAGCGCGCAGCCCCGGGCTTGCGATGGTATCCTTCGGGCTCGAACGGCGCCAGCTTGTCCAACCACAGGGCCTCCAGCGTCCGGAGTTCGTCCGCGGGGTCGTGGTCCGGTAGGTCCGACGGCACGAGCACATCCAGCACCTCGAACCGAAACACGTCCTGACCCAGCGCGTTCCAGTCCTGCTGCAGCTCACGATTGGGGTGCCCACCCATCCGGAGCTGCGCCTGATGGCGGTTGAGCAGCCCCGGGAGATCGCGGCCGGCCACGACGAGTAGTTTCCCGTTTGCGGAATTGCGAATGACCCCGACGCCCATGGGGCGCGGCGTGTCCTTGTACGCGCGGATGGCGGCCTTGCGGTCGATGGGCATGGTGAGTTCCGGATGCCGTCGTAGAGACCCGCAGCGTGCAACCTGTACGGAGGGTCGATCGACAAATATGCGCCGCCCGCAACGGGCGGACGAGTCCCCTCCCTTTGACACGCCGGGAAGAGCGCGCTATACTCTCTCACCTAGACATTCTAATGGAGTGCGCATGCCCCGGTCGTCGGTCGATCTCCTGCAGGGCAGCCTCGACATCATCGTCCTCAAGACCCTGAGCTGGCAACCGATGCACGGCTTCGGCATCGCCAGGTGGATCCAGCGCATCACCGACGACGTCCTGCAGCTCGAGGAGGGCTCGCTGTACCCGGCGCTCTACCGTCTGGAGAACAAAGGGTGGGTGAAGGCGGAGTGGAAGATCACCGAGAACAACCGGCGCGCCAAGTACTACCGGCTGACCGCCGCCGGACGGCGCCAGCTCGAGCGCGAGACCGCCACCTGGGACACCTTCGTCACCGCGGTCGCCAAGATCCTGCGCTTCACGCCCCAATCCGCCTGACGAGCCGGCGATGCCTGCTCCCGATCCGGATCCGCAGCCGCTCTGGAGGCGCTACCTGCGCTTCCTCGGCAACGACGTCCGCGCCGACGTCGACGACGAGATCGCCTTCCATCTCCAGGGTCTGGTGGACGACTACATCGCGCGCGGCCTACCGCCTGACGAGGCGCGCCGGGCCGCACTCACCCGGTTCGGCGACCGGAAGCGCATCGCCACCGCCATGCACGCGCTCGCCGTGCAACGGGAGATCACCATGCGCCGCACCGAATGGCTCGACGCTCTGGGACGCGACCTCCGCTTCGCGCTGCGACAGCTCCGCAAGCGCCCGGGCTTCACCGTCGCCACGCTAGTCACCCTGGCGCTCGGGATCGGCGCCAACACCGCCATCTTCAGCGCGGTCAACTCGGTGCTGCTCCATCCCGTTCCCGCCCGCGACCTCGACCGCCTGACGTTCGTCGAGGAGAACATCGTCCCCCTGAACCTCTACGGCGATCCGCTCGACCCCTCGGAGACGCTCGAGCTCACGTCGCGGAACGATCTCTTCGAGGCGAGCGCCGGCATGGTTGGGGCGAGCCTGGTGCTGAGCCGTCAGGGCGAGGCGCAGCGCCTGACGGGCACCCGCACCATGGGGCAGTTCTTCCCGCTGTTCGGCACCGTGCCCTACCTGGGGCGATTCTATCGTCCCGACGAGTCCGGGAACGGCCGGGACAAAGTGGTGGTGCTCGCCTACGACTTCTGGCGCGACCTCGGCGCCGATTCCGCGCTCGTGGGCGGCACCATCGAGTTGAGCGGCGACTCCTACCAGATCGTCGGCATCGCACCGCCCGGCTTTCGATATCCCCGCTCGGCACAGGTCTGGATGCCGTACCCCGTCACGCCGCAGACACTCGAGAATCACGGCCGGCTCATCACCACCACGCTCGTGCTTCTTCGTCCCGGAGTCACCCCGCTGCAACTCCGGTCGCAGCTCGAGATCGAAGCGGAAAAGATGCACCCCGGATCGAAGAACCTGCGCGCCGAGTTCTACCTCTCGACCAGGGGGTTCGTGGAGCGCATCGCCGGGCAGTTGCAACCGGTGCTTCTGGTCCTGCTCGGTGCGGTGGCCTTCGTGCTGCTCATCGCCTGCGCCAACATCGCGAGTCTGCAGCTGGTGCACGGCACGGTGCGCGCCCGCGAGTTCGCGGTGCGGGCCGCGGTGGGGGCGGGACGCGGTACGATCGTCAGGCAGCTTCTGATCGAGAACCTCGTGCTCGCGTTGAGCGGGGGCGCGCTGGGTGTCGTCACCGGAACCGTGCTGCTCCGCCTGTTCGCGCGCGCGGGAGCCGCGCAGATGCCGGCTCTGGAAAGCGTGCACCTCGATGGCGCGGTGCTCGGCTTCACCGCCGCGGCCACCGTGGCGTGCGGTCTGTTGTTCGGGCTGGTTCCCGCGTGGCGAGCCGGACGCGTTGACCTCCACGAGGCGCTCAAGGACGCCAACCGCACCAGCTCGCTCGGGGCGCGAAAGCACCGCCTGCTCGGCTCCGCCGTGGTACTCCAGGTGGGCCTGGCGCTGGTGCTGATCCTTGGGTCGGGCCTGATGATCCGCAGCCTGTCGCGGCTGCTGGCGCAGGACCCGGGATTCCGCAGTGCACAGGTCTCCACCATGCGCCTCACGCTGGCCGGGCCGCGTTATGCGGACTCGAGGCAGACCACGCTCTTCTATGACCGGGTGCTCGACCAGCTCCGCGCCATGCCGGGTATCGATGCCGTGGGTCTGGTGAGCGAGCTGCCGTTCAGCGGGACCAACGACAGCAGTCCGTTCCGGGTCATCGGCCGGGACGCGGATCCAAATGCGGCACCGCCCCACGCGAATCTGCACACGGTGGGAGGCGACTACTTCGAAACGCTGGGCATTCCCCTCCTTCGCGGTCGTGTGTTCGATCGCACCGACGCGAGGGACGCCGCGCCGGTCGCGATAATCGACGCACAACTCGCCCGCCAGTATTTCCCGAACGAGGATCCGATCGGGAAGCGAATCAACCAGGGACCCGACGTCACGATCATCGGCGTGGTGGGCAGCGTGAGCCAGGAAGAGCTTGGCGAACACGCCTACGCGACGGTCTACTACCCGCAGCATCAGCACGACTGGTACAGGAACATGTTCCTCACGGTGCAGAGCCGACTGCCGCTGTCGAGGATCCTGCCGACGGTACGAACAGTCGTGAAGTCCACCGATCCCACGGTACCGGTCTACGAAGCGCGGACCCTGACCGAGCGCATCGGGTCGTCGCTGGCACCGCGGCGCCTCACGATGGTCGTCTTGAGTGGACTGGCGGCGCTCTCGTTGCTGCTGGCGGTGTTCGGTCTGTACGGGGTGATCAGCTACGCGGTCACCCAACGCACCACGGAGTTCGGCATCCGCGCGGCGCTAGGCGCCGGTCCGAGCCGCGTTCGCGCGATGGTCGTGCGGGAGGGGATGGTGCTGGCGCTCGCGGGAATCGCACTCGGCCTGGTGGGTGCCGCCTTGTCGACGCGCGCTCTGGTGGCACTGCTGTTCGACGTGTCGCCGCGCGATCCCCTCACGTTCACGGGGTCGGCGGTGGTGCTGGGGCTGGTGGCCGCAGTGGCGAGTTACATTCCTGCGCGCCGGGCCACTCGCGTGAGCCCGGTAGAGGCACTCCGGACCTCGGGCTGACCGCTCCACCGGGGGCCCCCGAGTTGCCGCGACCCGCTTCCCGATGCACTGTCATCGGGTTCAACCGTGCCTGCGAACCCCACTGCGCCCGCCCCCGTTTCCCGGCGTCTCCAACATGCCAACCGACTCCCAGTGGTCAGCCCGTTGCGGCCTCGCGGCCCGCGCCCTCTCGCTCATCGTCATCGCGTCTTCTGTCGGCGCGCAGCAGCCGCGCCAGTTCACCGCAGCCGACTATGACCGAGCGGTGAAGATGCTCGGCCCCAGTCTCACCGGACTGGTGGTGGGCGAGAGCGCGACCGCCACCTGGCTGCCAGGCGACCGCTTCTGGTACCGGAGCACCCATGTCGTGGATGCCTCGGGGCAGGCGACCACCGGCTCTGAATTCCTCCTCGTGGATCCAGCCAGGAAGACCCGGGCGCCGGCGTTCGATCACCCGAAGGTCGCGGCGGCGTTGTCTGCCGCGGCAGGGGGCACGTATCGCGGTGACGACCTGCCGTTCCAGTCGATCGACTTCTCCACGAAGATGGACAGCATCTCGTTTGACGTCGATGCGCGCCGCTGGCAGTGCGACGTGCGCGGCACAAAGTGCGTGTCCGCGGGTGCCGCCACCGGCCGCGGTGGGCGAGGGGGTCGAGGAGGGTTCGGAGGCCGCGGCGGTCGGGGCGGTGGACGGGGCGGGGCGTTCGGGAATGCCGTGGCGTCACCGGATGGGAAGCGAGCGGCGTTCATCCGCGACTGGAACCTGTGGGTGCGCGACGTCGCCAGCGGGCAGGAGAAGCAGCTCACCACCGACGGCGTGGAGAATTTCGGGTACGCCACCGACAACGCCGGATGGGCGGGGAGCGATCGTCCGATACTCCTCTGGTCTCCCGACTCGAAGAAGATCGCCACACAGCAACAGGATGAACGCCACGTGGGCGAAATGTACCTGGTGGAGAGCCGGGTGGGTCATCCTGCGCTGCGCGCGTGGAAGTATCCGCTGCCGGGTGACTCGGTAGTGGCAATGATCCATCGCGTGATCATCGACGTCGACGCGGGACGCGTGGTCAGGCTGCAGATGCCGCCGGACCACCATCGCGCCATGCTCGGCGACAACCTGAGCATGAGCGATCTCGACTGGAGTCCGGACGGCGCGCAACTGGCATTCGTGTCCACCGCGCGCGATCACAAGTCGGCGACCGTGCGGGTGGCCGACGCCGCCAGCGGATCGGTCCGGACCGTCTTCACGGAGACCGAGGCCACGCAATTCGAGAATCGAATCGGCCTGCGGGTGCTGTGGGCGAGCAACGAGGTGCTATGGAATTCCGAGCGCGACGACTGGAGCCAGCTGTATTTGTACGATCTCACCACCGGGCAGCTCAAGAACAAGATCACGACTGGCGAAGGACCCGTGACGCAGGTGGCGCGCGTCGACGAGAAGACGCGCACGATCTGGTACGGCGCCAACGGTCGCGAGCCCGGGCAGGATCCGTACTTCCGCCACTACTATAGAATAGGGTTCGACGGGAAGGCCGCCGTGTCCCTCACCCCGGACTTGGGCACGCACGACGTCCAGTTCTCTCCGGACGGCCGTTATCTCGTCGACAGCTACTCGACGCCGACCACGCCGCCGGTGGTGGCCCTCCGCGACGCCACGACCGGCAAGCCGATCATGCCACTCGAGACCGCGGACATCTCGAAGCTGCTCGCCGCGGGGTGGAAGCCGCCGATTCCCATCATGGTAAAGGCGGCCGATGGAAAGACGGACCTCTACGGTCTCATGTTCCGACCCACGAATTTCGACTCGACGAAGAAGTACCCGATCATCAACAACGCCTATCCCGGCCCGCAGAGCGGGAGCACGGGAAGTCGCGCGTTCACGGCCGCGCGGGGCGATCGCCAGGCGCTGGCGGAGCTGGGCTTCATTGTGGTGACGATCGACGGGCGCGGCACACCCGACCGGTCGAAGTCGTTTCACGACTACTACTACGCGGCGATGGGGCGCGACAACACCATTCCCGATCAGGTGGCCGGGATGAAGGAGCTGGCGCGACGGTACTCCTGGATCGACATCGACCGCGCGGCCATGTGGGGACATTCGGGAGGTGGGTTCATTACCGCCGACGCGATGTTCCGCTATCCGGACTTCTTCAAGGTGGGCATCTCGGAGTCAGGCAACCACGACCAGCGCGAATACGAGGACGATTGGGGAGAGCGGTATCAGGGCCTGCTCACCCGCTCGAACGGAACCGACAACTATGAAGCCGAAGCGAACCAGAGCGTGGCGAAGAATCTCAAGGGGCACCTGCTGCTGGCCCACGGCACCATGGACAACAACGTCCCGCCCTACAACACGCTGCTGGTGCTCGACGCACTGATCAAGGCGAACAAGGACTTCGACCTGATCATGCTGCCTAACCAGGCACATGGGTACGCCAGCGATGGCAACTACATGATGCGCCGGCGGTGGGACTACTTCGTGAAGTGGCTGCTTGGGGCCGAACCGCCGAAGGAGTACGAGATCCACACGGCGGCGGGCGGACGGGGCGGCGGACCCGGTTAGACGCATTGACTCCCTGATTATCATGCGAAGGAAGGCTTCATCGGCTGCTCATCGCAGGGAGGATTTGTGTCCATTCGTCCAATCAAACGCATCATCGAGTCGAGACCCACCGTTGAGGGCGCAGGGGTGCGGCTGCGCCGCGCCTTCGGGTTCGGGGAAACGGAGGAGTACGACCCGTTTCTGCTGCTCGATGATTTTCGCAACGATACGCCAGCCGACTATCTGGCGGGGTTCCCGTGGCATCCCCATCGCGGGATCGAGACCATCACCTACGTGCTCGCAGGTACGGTGCAGCACGGGGACAGCCTGGGGAACAGCGGGGCGCTGGGCGCGGGCGACGTGCAGTGGATGACCGCCGGGAGCGGCATCCTGCACCAGGAGATGCCGCGCGGCGATCCGCAGGGGCGGATGCACGGCTTCCAGCTCTGGGCCAATCTGCCGGCGTCGCTCAAGATGACGGCGCCGCGGTATCAGGACATCGCCGCGCGCGACATCCCGGAGGAGACCGATGATGACGGGACCCGGGTGCGGGTGGTGGCGGGCTCGTTCTGGGGAAAGAGCGGTCCGGTGGACGGGATCTCGACCGATCCGAGCTACCTCGATGTCTGGGTCCCACCCGGCGTGCGCAAGACGCTCAAGGTGGACACGCGGCGCCACGCGTTCGCCTATGTCTTCGAGGGGAGCGGCGATTTCGCCGACGCGTCGGAGCCGTTCGGCGTATTGACGGAAAAGGACGGTCCGGTGGAAACGGTGGCGCGGGAGCAGACCGGGAACCGGTCGCTGGTCCTGTTCGACAGCGGGGACGAAGTGGTGGTGCAGGCGGGGGACGAGGGGGTGCGCTTCCTGCTGGTGTCGGGCAGGCCGATCGAGGAACCGGTTGCCTGGTACGGCCCGATCGTGATGAACACCGAGGCCGAGCTGCGGCAGGCGATGGACGACCTGCGCCGGGGGACGTTCATCCGGAACGGGTGACGGTCCGCGCACGGGCGTGGGCGGGCAACACTGGCCCTGTCGCCCGCAACGCCCCGTGCGCGCGATTGAAGCGTTAGGCGGCGGGCGCCTCCCGAGCGTCAGGGAGCCGGCGTCTCCCCCCTGTTCACTCGTGCGCGTTCGATGTGGACGTTGCCATCGGCGTCGCGGACAGAGAGGTATACCTCGCCGTCCGGCCCGAAGCCGGCCACCAGCCTCCCGGCGGGCACCTGGACGCGGGCGACGACCCGGGCGTCGCGATCGATCACGTAGTAGACGGGCCCGGCGTCGCCGACCGGGCTGGTAGTGCGCACCCAGAGATTGCCGTCCCGGTCCCCGCGCGCGGATGCCGTGCCAAAGGCGGGCCGGTAGTCGGCAAGTTCCGAGATCGGGACCATGTTGATCGGGGGAAGCTGGATCTGGCCCGGTGCGCCGTTCCCGCGGCCGGCGGCGTCGCCGCGAGCCGGCGGCGTGCCGCCGGTCGCGCTCGCGCGCGTCACGATCGTCATCTCGGTGGCGGCGTTCCCGGCGCGATCGCCCGCTACGACCGGGCCGTTGGCGTTGGCTCTCTCCTGCGCCATCTCACGTGCCTTCTCCATCGCGGCCTTGGCTGAGTCGAGGAGCGCCATCTTGCCGTCGTCATCGAGTCGTTGCCAGTCGTAAGGCACCTTGGGCGACGACGTAACGGTGCCGTCGGCCCCGATCCAGTCGATGTGGTAGTCGCTGCCGCGCACAACGGCGATCGTGCCGTCATTGAGCACGGCCCAATCGTCGACCGTGGGAATGGGATTGAACTGCGACGAGATCATCATCCGTCCGTTGGCGTCCTGGCTCACCGACATCTTGATCTTCGGGACCTTGAAGAAGGCGGCGGTGTCGAGGGTGCGGCTCGTCAGGTCGAAGCGCACGATCGCCGCCGAGTCGGGAAAGTCCGGCACCGACGGTCCCGACCCACTCCTGGCCTGGGCAAAGGCGAGGCGCGTCTGCCCCCGATACACCAGCCGTCCTCTGGCATCGAACGCCGGAAACCCGTTCGGCCCGCCGACCAGAAACACCACGTCCGTGGGCCTTGGCGCCGACATCACGCGGGCGATCCTGCCGGCGGGGTCGATGACCAGCATGGACATCGATGCGGGGTCCACGAACAGCGCGGAATCGCCCTTGTAGGCGATCAGTCCACCGCTCCGATTGCCGTACGCGTTGGCCGTACTGCTGGTGGAGTCGGCCACCACGGTGACGTTCGCCAGGGTCGAGTCGAACATCAGCACGCGGTGCTTGAGGATGTCATTGACCAGCACGCGTCCGCCCGGCATCGGCAGCGCGATGGCAACGCTTCCCATCTCCTCGGTGGAGCGGGCCACGATGGTGCCGAGCGGTATGATCGGCGGAAGCTGCTGGGCCAGGGCGGGCAACGCGTTGGCGGCGAGTACGACGATGGCGATGCGAAAGGAGCGAAGCATGGATTGAGGAGTTGTCGGTTTGTCAGTCATCAACGATAAGCCATGAGCTATCAGGTATCAGCTATCAGCATCGGCAGTGAGCATCAGCTATCAGGAAGAGCTGTCAGATGCCAGCGGGCAGCCGTCAGCCTCCACAAACATTTGGCCTTTGGCGTTTGGCCTTTGAGCTTTGCCTCTGGCCCTTGGCCTATTCCCGAATGATCACGAACCCCCCACCGCCCGCGCCGACCGGCCCGACGTCGAATCCGCCCCCTGGGAACCCGAAGGGCGTACTGTTGCCAACGGTCCCGTTGCGGACCGCCGCCAGATAGCGCGGATCGAGATAGCTCGACACGAACGTCGGCAGCATGCGCTGCTGCTCCGGGGTCAGCACACCCTTGATACTCGGCGCCAGATGCGCGAGCAGATCGACTGACGTGCGCCGTGCCTGACGATAGCGATCGTACACCTCGCCGTGATCGTAGCGGTCGGGGAGCGACGCGAAGTATTTGGCCACCGGCGACCAGATGGAATCGAGCCGGATGGTATACCAGCGGTTCATCGTGGCGATGCTGTCGGCCTGCGGGCCGTTGAGTTTGAGCGAATCGGCCTGCCGCAGGATCGTCGCCATGGGATTCGGAACGCCGCCGTTGCCGTAGATCGCCTTGATCAGCGCTTCTGGAATCTTTGTCCCGGCGTGAATCCGCCCCCGGTCGAGCTGTTGCGTTAGCGACTGCCACTCGCGCGCGGGGCCGAGGTCGATGCGCACCATGGCCGTGAGCCGCACCGGCGTACGGCTGGCATTCTGGGCCGGCCGCGTGGACCCGAAACGCTGGTTCACCTCGTACTTGTAGCGCTGGGTCTGGGGGTCGAAGCCCCGCACGTACAGCAGCGCCTGGTCGGGGAACGCGGTCTGGCCCCAGCCATGGAGGTGGTTGTCGTTGTGGAGGAGCATGTCCGCCGCGCCGAACGGATTGGAAAGCTGGAAGGAAATGGTGGCGCGCTGCGGCATGCGGACCTTCACCGGATTGAACGAGAAACTCAGCACCGCCGTCTGGGTCCACGGCCCTTCGCAGGTGTTGCGCCCGGCCAGCTGTCCGAGCTGCCGCTCCAGACACGACCGCACGTTGCCTGACGAGGACGAGATCAGGGAGCGCATCTGGGCCGCCAGCTCGGCGTCGGCGGTGTGGGCGGGATCGAAGATGAACGCCCGGTCATTCGCGTAGCCGTCACCGTTCACGTCGCCGGCGATGCCGGGCGTGAAGGCGCTCCCCGACGAGATCCGGCCGGACCAGTTCACGCGCATCAGGTCGAACAGGTTGTAGCCCAGGTTGTAGGTGAACTGGTGGCGGGCGCTGAATCCCGAGCGTCCCCACTGGGCGTCGAACGGATTCCCGGTGGTGCTGCTGAACCCGCGCACCTGATCGCGCACATCGGAGTAGACGTACGACAGCCCCCACGTCCAGCCGGTGCTGAAGGTGGCCGGCGAGAGGCGCACGCTGATCTGGCGGCTGTAGCCCTTGAGATCGGATCGCTGCTCGGTGACCCGCGAAAAGAGCGACGAGACGCGCGCGTCCCCCGAGGCGATGGCCCCGGTGGTGGGCACGATGCTGGTGGGCTGCACGTAGACCGGGCGTCCGCCCTCGTCGGCGAGCTGGAAGCGCGGCACCGGGTTGAAGTTCAGGTCGACGAATCCCGACTGGTGCATGTTCAGCGAATACGTTCCCTCTACGGTCGCCGAAAACCGGTTACCGAGAATCGGACCGTTCCACTGCAGATTGGACCGCAGGCTCCGTTGGGACCGGTAGTCCCTGGCGAACAGTGACACGTTAGGCGCCGAGTTGGCGAACACCGTGCCGGTGGACCCGTCGGCACAGGTGGACGGAATCGCGGACGGATCGGTGGCGTAGGCGGTCCAGTCGGGAGCCGGAGCGGCGGCGCCCACGCAGTTGAGCTGCTGGACGGCCCCCGGCAAACCCGTATTGTCGATCGCCCCGCCGATCAGCGTCGTGCCGGGGGTGTTCTGGAACAGGCCGATGCCCCCGCGGACGACCGCCCGCGGCCCACGCACCGCCCCGACGAACGCCCCGATCTGCGGCGCCGCGCCGTAGGTCCACGAGAATCCCGCGCGCGGACTCAGCGACAGCTGGTTCGGAACGTGGTCGTTCCTCACGCCGAACAGCCGCTCGACGTCGGGATTGAGAGTGGGCGCATTGCCGAAGCGATTCGCGTCCAGGCGCACGCCGTACTGCAGCTGCAGGTTGCTGGTCGGCTTCCACGAATCGCCCAGCGACATCCCGCCGACCACCTGGCTTCCGCGGCGCACGCGGGGCGAGAGCTGACGCGTGTAGGATGCGGGAACATTCGCCTCGAGATCGGACAGTGAGTTGAAGCTGAACGTGCCGAGCCGGTTGGTCGTCTGATCCTGCGTGTAGGAATCGCGCCGCAGCTCGGTGGTCAGCTTCAGCCGATGCTTGTTGTCGAGGCTGAACCAGGAGAGGGTGTTGATGAAGTTCCCGGTCAGGTTCGTCTGACTGGTGCCGAGCGAGGGATTCCCGCCGAATCCGATATTCCGGACGCCGTTCGTGCCGTCGTCGAACGTGGAGTTGATCCGGACGCTCGCGCTGGGGAGCGACAGATACGGCGTGCCGTAGTTGTGCGAACCGCTCACGCCCAGCGAGGTCTCGCTGAGAAAGATCCCGTAGAAATTGGTGTGCCGCGCCTGCACGCCTCCGCTCCAGCTGGTCCGATCGCCGCCGTGCGACGGCAGCTCGCCGGTGAGGGCCGACACGGGAGACTGCTTGTTCCAGCTGCCGTTGAACGTGAGGTTGAACGCCTGGCCGGTCGTGGACGACGGCGGAGCCAGGTCGAACGCGCCAAACACCGATCCCTGATCGCTCAGCCGGCTGCTCGGCACCGCGCCCACGGACAGCGGGATGTGGGTCTGTCCGACGATGTTCAGCAGCCGGCTGACCGAGTCGGGGGCGATGCCGGCCGTCTGCAGGCCGAGCGCTCCCGTGTTGAGCAGCGTCTGCAGGTCGCTCGACCGGCGCCCGATCTGGTACGAGAGGTTGTAGAACGCCTTGTCGTACTTGAGCGGCCCCGCGATGCCTCCGCCCAGCGAGAGGTTCGAGAATTGGGAGCCCAGCGCCCGCGCCGCCGGATCGGTCCACTGCAGTTGCGGCAGATCGCCGTTGAAGCTCATGGAACGGACGATGTAGTTGGTGCCGGCGCGGCTGCGGATGTTGAACTGGCCGCCGCTGAAGCCGCCGCGCGACACGTCGTACGGCGTGGTGACCAGCGAGCTGGTGATGGCCGCGTCGCGCGGAAGATTCGACCCGCCGAAGTTCATGCCGTTGAGCGTCGTGTTGTTCTGGTCGGGAGACAGACCCAGGACCGAAAAGCCCGATGGGTCGCCGTCGGCGCCGGGGATGAGTTGCACGCCCGGGATCGAGGCCGCCATCGCCGCCAGGTCGCCCTGCTGATCCGCAGTCAGGGCCGAGACGTTCACCGGTCGGTCGGTGCCGCTGATGTCGGGCGGGTTGTCGTTCCGGTTCACCCGGCCGCGTTCTCCTGTGACCTTCACTTCACCGAGCTGTTGCGCAGCCGAAGACATCCGGGTGTCGGCCACCAGGATTTCCTGATCGGCCGTGCGTTTCACCTCGAAGCGTTTCGGCGCGAATCCCATCTTCACGAAGCTGACGATGTAATCGCCCTCTCCCCCGGGGAACGAGATGGTGAAACGCCCATTGCGGTCCGTGCGCGCGGTCCGATTCACCCCACCCGAGATGGAGGTGGCCGTCACGGCGACGGCCTCGAGCGGCAGGCTGTCGGGTCCAACCACGCGGCCGCGAATGATGTCAGTCTGCTGCGCGACCGCGGGTACGGCGAACAGCAACGCGAACAGGGGGGACAACCACCGAACGATTCGTCGGGTCTTCACGGGAGCAGACGGGAGTGAGGGGAGGTGGTGCAAAAGGGAGCCGCGCTGGAACGAATGCCGACGGAGCACGAGGGACGTCGGATCGGGATGAGGGGAGCGCGGTCGCGGGTGCACGCGATTCAGAGAATACGCAGAGGTGGAGCAAAGGGTTACGCGCGATGAACTTCAGCGCCCAGGGCTTAGACCCGCGGCCAGCCCCCCAGCGTTGCCTGACCAGGGACTCTCCGGCTGACCCGCCTCCTCCCCCTCCCCGCCCGGAAGCGGCACACTACTATAGACTTGTCGCG